>NZ_JAJISD010000001.1 GCF_020880995.1 Reyranella aquatilis
CCGCTCCAGCCGCAACCATTGATCGTCCCTCAGAACTTCTCCTTCCACGCCAGCCTCCAAAAGCCAGCGTTGAATCAGAGCTTCAGCCCAAAGGGAATCCTGAAATTGTCACCACGACCTAGAAGCGATGGGGCACGCCGCCATCGAAAAGCGGTCCATATACCTCCGGCTTCCACGAAGAATTTTCTATCTCCACAGTGGCCTGTTCGCGAACGGGTAAACCCGAAGCAGCCTGCACTTCAAAGACGTTGATGCAGCTCAACTCGCTGATCCAGGCGATGAGTTGAAGAGGGTTTTGGCATTCAAGCAAAACATAGTGGATCAAAGGCTCGTCTTGTTCGAGCGGTTTGCCTGTGTTGAAGAAATAGCACGCAAACTCCTTAGGTGTATTACAAAATAGAGATGCAACCTAAAGAATGAAGAACAGAAAAGCGCGGTTGAGGATACCCGGAGCCTTCCGGCTGCCGCAGCTCCACTCGCCGGATTGCCCTCTGCGGCCGTATCCATTGAAGACTCACCAATCTCGAATGAAGACTCGTCTTTCTTGTGCGATCTCTTCGCTCGTATGGAGGAGACGCGGGCTGCCGGCATGCAAGCGCTCGATGTGGCGCGATCTCGGCTCCTGAGTGGAATGGTTTCCCGCCCCGGAAATGACGAGCGATCCCTCGGTGCCCACGACGCGAACGAATCTCCTTCAGCAACAGATGTCTGCGTGGGGGCATGTCAAGCTCGGGGAGGTGGACTTCAGAATCGATGGCTGCACTTCACCAAGCTTGAGGAGTTTGAGTTGCGGCGCGATCCCGGGCTAGTGTCCCCGGGAGAAGCGGAGGCGCGGAATAGTCAGGCAGGAACGCATCGAGAGTCCCCCGAGACGCCTGGGTTAGTCTTGCTTTCTATGAAAATTCCGGACCACCTTCGGGTAGCTACAAGCAGAATTCGTGGTAAGATTCAGCATGAAACCTGCACGTCGTGTTGCGAGCACCTTGGCTTGGAAGTTCAATGAGCGGGCCTTAGCGCCTATAACGGGTCTGGTTCTGACTTATGATTTGGAAGAATTTACTTCCTTCCTGATGGTTCCGGATATCCAACAGGCCGCGACGCTCTATCTCAACTTTATCGACGAACAAGTGCACTGCGTCTTTAACGGAAGCATGCCTCAGTTCGCGAGCCGTGTGCCAGATCTCAATCATCGAGAGCTTTTTCGTAAGGTGGGAACTCCTATACATCGAAAATTCCTTGGCGACGGGGCCATGTTCATTTTCGACGTGACTGCAATGTCGTCGCGGGAACGGGATTTGCTAGTAAAGGCCGCCTGTATTCGATCCTGGGACCTAAAGAATTACTTCCATCTCTTGAATGAGGCCGCTCGGGAATTCATGCCGGTGCATGATATGCCCAAGAACATTCGTTTTGGTGTCACTTACGGGACGATACATGAGCTGAAGCGCTCCGATGGGGAAAGCGAGTTCATAGGTTTCCCGATTAACTTAGCCACCCGACTGCAGAAGTATGCCGGGGCCGCATCGTTCTTGGCATCGGCACGGCTCCCTCTTTCTCACGATTGGTTTACCGAACTCGGCTTCGTCAAAGTGCGCCCAACGCGATTGCGAAACCGGAACAACGACTACGTCTACATAGATCAGAACGACTTGCGGTCAGCGCCGAGCGACATGTTTGAAGACGTTCTAGATGTACCGCCCACGAGTGCGGCTGGCGCAACTGACACGCCAAGCGCTCCCTTGGCTACAGTGCTTGCGAACAAGGATTAGAGCTTAAAGAAAGCGGGAAACGCGGGCTCGCAAAGCGGTGTACTCACTTGAGCGCGCCGCAGTTGGAATGCCGGTTGTGTTTGCCGAAACCAACTCGAGGCGCACAGTTTCCCAGCATGCACGTTTTGGAAGAGAGCAGCCGGCCTTTGGGCCCGGACACACGATTATTGGCGCGCATCTGTGAGATGATTCCGCTGAAAGCTGCGACTTCATGCGCCTGCATGGCGGCTGGTTTGGTCTGCCTCTGGCCCGATTCGGACAATTTACGGCGGCAAGGATGGTGCACTACAACGTGCGCCATGCATGATCTGCGGAAATGGGCGTGGCAGTCGTCCAAACGGGTAACGGCGCCGTTCGGCGAATTGACCTGCGCGCTCTTCTACGAGCGCTCGCTCGCCGAGCCGGTCATGCCGCCCGCGAACCCGCTCGGTGCCTCGATCCGGAGGGCAGAGGAGGGCGACCTCGACACGATCTGCCGGCTCTACGTGGACGACCCCTGGCTCTGGCTCGGCGATGGGCCGCGCGACGAGGCTGCGCGCGGGCGTTATCTCGACCGGCTGCGGCGCGGCGAGCAATGCTGGTTGGCCTTCGTCGACGGCGTCCTCGCGCATGCCAACTGGACCTGTTTCAACTGGGGCGACGCCCTGCCGGGGCACCCGATCCGGCTGCGACCCGGTGAGGTCTACACGACGGACGCCTTCACGCCGCCGGCCTTTCGCGGCAAGGGCGTGCACGCGCTGGTGCTCGGCACGATGCTTCTCGAGGCGCGCCGGCAGGGCGCCCGGCAGGCTTATACGCTGGGCCAGGTCGACCGACCCGACGCGCACAAGGGACTGCGCGCCCTCGGTTGGCAGGAATGCGGACGAATCTATTACTTCCTGCCGCGCGGCGCGGCGCGCACGCCGTTCCTCTTCAGGCGAGGCCGCACGGATCCGCTGTTCCGCGACTGAGCCGCCGGGTCACGGCGCGCAGACCGCCGAACTGTACGGAAACGTCGCGGACCTCAAGCAGCATCGCCGCCCCCGGCTGTCCCGTGGCGGGCAATCGCGCCCAGCGCCAGGGCGAGTTCGCGCGTCGCGCGATAGGTGGGGATGCGCGCCGCGTGGAGCGGCGCCATGTTCGCGACGTCGGCATCGCGAGAGGCCCAGTAGACGGCCACCGGCAGGCCGAGCGCCGGCACCGAGCGGGCGAGGCTCTCGGCGAGGTCGGGCCAGGTGGTCGGCACATCGGTGATCGACACCGCGATCAGATCGGCTTCGCCTGATGCCGCGATCTCCGCCATCACCAGCGGATAGAGGCGCGGATAGTCGCGCCATACCGGCGTGAGGTCGACGGGATTGGCGCTGGCGGCATAGGCCGGCAGGTGCCGCGAGATGGCTGCTGTCAGGCGCGCGGAGAAGCGCGGAACGACCATGCCCTGCTCTTCGGCAAGGTCGGCAATCTCGGTGCCGATGCCGCCGGTGCCGGTGACGATGGCGAGGCGCCTGCCGCGCAAGGGGCGGCCCTGCCAGAGCAGGGCGCGGGCCGCATGGAGCAGATCGAGTCCGGAATGCACCACGATCGCCCCGGCGGGAAGATCGTTCGACAGGCGCGCGCCGTCTGCCGGGATGCCGACATGGGCGAGCGACGCGGCCTGCCCGGAGGGCGTGCGGGCGAGCGGGCAGACCACGACCGGCTTGGCCGCGGTGGCCGCCGAAAGTGCCCGGGTGAATGACGGCAGGTCGCGCACCGATTCGACATAGAGGCCGATCACGCCTGTGGCCGGATCGCCGGCGAGATGCGCCAGACAGTCGGCCAGCGAGATGTCGACCGTATTGCCGACGTCGCAAAAGCAGGAGACCGCCATGCCGCTGTCGGCCGCGTACATCGCGAGCGCCATGCCGAAACCGCCGCTTTGCGTCGCCACGCCGAGGCCGGCCGAGCCGCCGGGCGGCATCAGGGGAATGATCGAGGCGTTCAGTCCGATCGAGGCGTTGAGCAGGCCGACGCAGTTGGGTCCGACAACCCGCAGGCCGGCGCGGCGCGCCGCCGCCGCCAGCCGCTGCTGCAGGTCCGGTCCGTCGTGCGCGACCTCGCCGAAGCCGCTGGGGATTGCGAGCAGGAAACCGACGAGGCCCGCAGGACAGCGCTCGATCGCCTCGACGAGACGCTCGCCTGGCGCCAGCGCGATCAGCAGATCGACCGGCTGCGGCAGCGCCTCAACGGAGGACATGGACCGGCGGCCCGCGATATCGCTTTCGCCGGGATTGATCGCGATCAGCTCGCCACGGAAGGATGCGGCCAGGCGGGCAAAGACCTGGCCCCCCAGCTTGTCGCTGCTGGCCGAGGCACCGAGAACGGCGATCGATCGCGGGGAGAAGAGGCGGGTGAGGTCGGGCGATGTCATGGCGCGTGTCGGCTCACCATCCATTGAAGTGCAGCAGGAAATCGGGCTGGTCGCGCAGGATCCCGACGAGGCCCCTTAGCATGACGGCACCGCCGCTGAACATGCAGCCGCAACAGGATGGCGGCGCACGCACGTCCTCACGGTCCGCTCTCCAGGCTTTCTGTCGCAAGTTCTCCCTTCGGCAATATACTGAGCCGGTGGAGGACCTGTCCCGGGAGTGTCCTCGCGAAGGTTTGCCAATCAACTCAGAGCCATCGAATTCACCGACTAGTGATGACCTCCATTCGAGCCTCAGAAATCTCCTGGTCGTATCCCAGCGCCCCGGCACTCGACCTGAACGGCCCGACCGTTCCGTTCCGCCCGTTTCGCGAGGACTGGATCGATCGACCGGCCGTCGAGCTGTTTCGATCCGCCGCGGAGGAGTTCGGAGATCATGTCGCCTGCGAGGATCTCACCGGGCAGCTGACCTACGGACAGGTTTGGGCAGCCTCGCGTCGCCTCGCACACATGATCGATGCCGCCGTTCCGGCCGGCCAACCGGTCGGTGTGCTGCTGCCGAACGAGGCCGCTTATCCCGTCGCTGTGCTGGCCTGCCTCGCGGCGAACCGGCCCTGCGTGATGATCGATCGTCATCACCCGCAGGATCGTGTTGCAGGCATCGTCCGCGACGCAGGCCTCGGGGCGATCGTTCTGAGACAGTCGGACGGCGTCGCTGCCGCGTCGTTGCCTGTGGGCGTTCGCACCATCGTGATCGATGAGGCGTTGCAGGACGGCCCGGCGCCCGACGGGCTTCCCGCCGCTCCGGTGCCTCCCCACGAAGCGAGCTTCATCGTCTACACATCAGGCAGTACCGGGCATCCGAAGGGCATCGTGCTCAGCCAGCGCGCCGTGCTTCATCGTGCCCGTCAGCTCGTCGACGCCGTGCATCTTCGCCCGGATGACAAGGTGCTGTCGCTCGCTTCGCCCAGCACGATCGGCGGCCTGCAGCAGATCTTCGAGGTCATGCTGTCGGGTGCGACACTGGTCAAGCTGGACCTGTTGCGGACCGGTCTCGGCACCGTCCTGCAGGCGATAGCCCAGCGGCGGCTCACCATGATGTTCTCCACGCCGGCCGTCTGGCGCAGCGTTGCGGGCATCCCCGATGCGGCCGTTGCCCTGGCGTCCCTGCGATGCATCCAGACCTCGGGGGATGCGCTGCTGGCGATCGACTTCGAACGCCTTCGGAGAGTGCTCCCCGCGGACTGCCACGTGCTCTCCGTCTATGGTGCCACGGAGGCGCCAGCGCTACTGCAGTGGTTCGTGACGTCGAAACTGCCGGATGACGGACCGCGTGTGCCGGCCGGGTATCCCTTGCCCGGATTCGCGTTTGCATTGCTGGACGATGCCGGCAACGCCGTGAACGATGGCGAGCCGGGCGAACTGGTGGTCAAGAGCAGCTGGATGTCGCTCGGCATCTGGGGAAACGGCGCCGTTCAACCCGGTCCGTTCGAGCAGGACCGGAGAGACCTGGCAGCGCCGGTGTACCGGACGGGCGACATCGTGCTGAAGCGTTCAGACGGTCTTTTCGTGACGCTGGGTCGCAAGGATCGTCAGATCAAGATTCTGGGAAACCGGGTCGAGCCGGCCGAGGTCGAGACCGTTCTTCGACAGGCGCCCGAAGTCGCCGACGCAGCCGTGGTTGCACGCCGGGTCGAGGGAGACGCGAGATTGCTCGCCTTCTTCGTTCCTCGGGCAGGGGGCTCGTCGGACACGGCCGCCGCGCTCCGAAGATACCTGAAGGAGAAACTGCCGGCCCATATGCAGCCATCCCAACTCTTCCGGCTCGAAGAGTTACCTCTGTTGCCGGGACGGAAGGTCGACGAGGAGGCGTTGCTGGCCCATGCCGCCGGGCATTCGCTTGTTCCCTCCGCGGCGTCGTCACAGTTCGAGACGTCCTATCCGACCGCTCCCGTACTCGACCTCAACGGCCCGACTGTTCCGTTCCGCCGGTTTCGCGAGGAATGGGTCGATCGACCCGTGCTCGACCTTTTCAGACTTGTCGTGGATGAATTCGGCGATCAGGTCGCGTGCGAAGATTTCGCCACGCGCCTGACCTACGTTCACTTGTGGGCGGCGTGCCGGCATCTCTCTCGAACGATCGATGCCTGCGTCGCTGCCGGACAAGCTGTCGGCATACTGCTTCCGAACGAAGCCGCCTATCCCGCCGCGATCCTGGCCTGCCTGGCGGCGAACCGGCCTTGCGTGATGATCGATCGTCATCAACCGCAAGAGCGCATCGCCGCGATCGTTCGCGATGCCGGTCTCGCGGCGGTCATCTTGAGGCGGTCGGAGATAACGGACGGTCTGCTGCTACCGGCCGGCATCCGCACCATCGTGATCGACGAGGCACTGGAAGATCGCCGGCCTCCCGACGAGCTGTCCGGGGCCTCAATGTCCCCGGGTGCGGCTGCCTTCATCGTCTATACGTCGGGTAGCACCGGGCAGCCCAAGGGCATCGCGATCAGTCAGCGCGCCATCCTGCATCGCGTCGGCCAGCTCATCAACGCCGTGCATTTTCGCCCGGACGACAGGCTGCTGTCACTTGCCTCTCCCAGCACCATTGCCGGCTTGCAGCACATATTCGAAACCATTCTGACGGGCGCCGCACTCGTGAAGCTCGATCTCCAGCGGACGGGTCTTGCCAAGGTGGTGCAGGCAATCGGCGATATGGACGTCACCATGATGTTCACGACGCCGGCGGTGTGGCGCAGCGTCGCCCAAATCGACAACGTCGCGCCGGCGCTGGCTTCCCTGCGCTGCGTCCATTCCTCGGGCGATGCGTTGCTCGCGATCGATCTCGAGCAGCTTCGCGGGGTGCTGTCCAAAAAATGCCACGTGCTTTCATCGTATGGGGCCACGGAAGCACCGGCCATCCTGCAATGGTTCGTGCCGCCGGGGTTTGCGGCGGACGGACCCCGCGTGCCAGCCGGATATCCGTTGCCGGGATACACCGTCGCCCTGCTCGACGAAAACGGGAAGGCCGTGCCGCAGGGGCGGTCGGGCGAACTCGTCGTCAGGAGCCCCTGGATGTCACTCGGACTCTGGCGGGGCGGCGCCATTCATTCCGGGCTTTTCCAACAGGACATCGACAGCCGGGAGGCCGTGTATCGCACGGGCGACGTCGCTTCGAGGAATGCCGACGGCCTCGTCGTGATGCTCGGCCGCAAGGATCGGCAGATCAAGGTTCTGGGCAACCGTGTCGAACTCGGGGAGATCGAGACGGCGCTTCGACAGTTGCCCGAGGTTAGGGATGCTGCAGTCGTGGCCCGGACGATCCTGGGCGAGCCTACGGTGTTGGCTTTCGTCGTGCTGCGCGAGGCCGGTCCGTCATCCATCGCCGGCACGCTCCGCAAGCACCTGAAGGAAAGGCTTCCGGCGTATATGGAGCCGTCCGAGTTGTTCGTGCTCGACGAGCTGCCGCTGCTGCCGGGACGCAAGGTGGACGAGGAGGCGCTGCTGGCGCACGCCGCGCAGCGTTCGACGGTCAAGCCTGTAGCTAAGCCTTTCGAGGACAGCGCCCGCCCGGCGCAGCACTCGATCGATATTGTGAGAGAGGCCTGGCGGCTCGCCCTTGGACGGCCCGCGCTCGGCGATGAGCGCAGCTTCGACGAGGCCGGCGGCGATTCCCTGCGGCTGCTCCTTCTGGTCCTCCATCTGGAACGATTGTGTGGACGGGCGCTCCCGCTGGATCAGTTTCATGGGGGGCTCGGGCCCGCTGGGTTCGCACGGGTTCTGGATCGGCTGAAGGACGGGCCGCCGCCAGTGTCTCCGGACGCCCAGCCGATGGTGTTCCTGGTACCGGGAAAGTGGGGCGACACGCCCCTGCTGGCCCGCTTTCGAATGGCTTGCGCCAAGAGCATCAGGATTGTCCCGACGAGCTATCCCGATCTCGGTGGCCTCGCGCGGGGCGGTTACGAAGACATCGTTGCGCATCTGCTGGCCCAGATCGAACGGTTCGCGCCGGACGGGCCCATTCTTCTCGCCGGATACTCTCTGGGAGGGGACTTCGCCTATGCCATCGCCGAGCGGCTGTCGAAGCGCGGCCGCAGGATCTCGGCGCTGCTGGTGCTGGATACGGATGCCGAGCCTTATGACTCCGGGCCGCCTGCGGAACGGCGCGGCCTTGCGCAACGAGTTTCAACGCTCGGTCGCCTTGCCTGGAAGCGCGACTGGGCGACGATCGCGGAGGCAGTGCTGACCCCATCCGTGGTTACCAGCCCGGCGGGTATTCGTGCACTTCGGTTCGCTGTGTCTTTTCGCCTTTCAACCGACAATCTATTCATGTTTCGGTTGAGTTGGCATCTGCGGTCGATGCTCGTGCAGTTTCATCGCGGAGCCTGGATTCGGCAGGCGCCGAACGCTCGGTTGAGCGTTCCGGTGGTGCTTTTCCGTTCGGAGGAGGGCGGCGTGGACCTGGGTTGGGAGGCCCGCACCGAGAAGCTGACCATCGTTCCGGTGCCCGGCAATCATGTCAGTATGCTCGATCCCGAGAATTCGGAGGACCTCGTTGCGGAGTTCAACCGAGCGGTCCATACCGCGTGGGGGCACGATGCGGCTCTTTCGGAAGGATGATGCAAGAGTCTCCTTCCGGGCTCGCAAAGGACGTCTGGGCGCAGGGCGCCATCACTTGCGTGGGCAAGTGGCTCGGGCAGTTGCGCAAAGGAGCATGTTCGTGACGCGCATCCCGGCCGGTCGCTACGTGGAACGGAGTTTTTGGCCCGAAACCAGCGAGACGCTTGTGGCGGCTGGATCGGCGCGGCCCCGGTCCAGCCTTGATGGGCTGTGTGCAGGGGAGGCCCGAGCGGCCTTGCGCTCCGTGCCCTCTCCCGGCTGAAAGTGTTCGCTGCCATCTTCAATGTCGACGGCGCTCCCGTCGATCACAGCCGGTTCGGAGTCGCCGGGTACGACGTCGAGAGTATCGACCGGGCGGGCCATGTTGCCTTCGTTTGCGCTAAGGCCGGGCCGTTTTCGGCCAGGGGCGAGGCCGTCGGCATCCGGGGCTTGGGCGGACTGTTCCGGATCGTCGGTCGGGTCCGACTCGATGCGCGCGACGAGCTACGGTCGCGGCTTCCGGATCTCCCCGAAGCCGCTCCGGGAGAAGCATCCGATCCCGAATTGTGCCTGCGCGCCTACGCCGCCTGGGGTGATGCATTCCTCGATCGCCTTGCGGGCGATTTCTGCTTTGTATTGTGGGACGGCTCGCGCAAGCGGCTGATCTGTGCCCGCGACCAGCTCGGCATACGGTCGCTTTTTCATGCGGAGGTCGGCGGCACGTGGTTTGTCAGCGATTCGCTCGACTGGATTGCCACACGGGCGGGAGTAGCGCGCGATCTGGACGATACGTGGATCGCCGACTTTCTGACCGTCGGTCATTCTCTCGAGGTCGAGCGAACGGTCTATCGCCATGTTCGGCGGCTGCCGCCGGCGCATGTGCTGACGATCTCCGGAACCGGCATCACGACGCGGCGATACTGGCGCCTCCATATCGGGGATCCTCTCCATTTTCGCGACCGTCGCCAGTATACCGAGGGCTTCCTCGATCTCATGTCGAGGTCGATCGGCGACCGTCTGTCCGTCGGCAGGGTAGGGATCGCCATGAGTGGCGGTCTCGACTCGACCGCGCTTGCAGCCTGTGCGGTGCACGTAACGGGAGACGCCTCGCGCGTCGTGGCCGAATGCCTCGACTTCGATGAGTTTGAATCCGCGCGAGAGAGGCACTTCAGCTCACTGGTGGCCAAGCGGCTTGGCATCGAGCTTCGGCACCGGCGGGGCGACAATCTCGTCTACGACAAGCAGTGGTGGGCGAGATCGACGACGACGCCGGAGCCGTCGGCCTTGATCACCACGGCCCATTTCGACCGCGACGTCGTGTGCGAACGGGCGGAAAGAGCATCCGTCTGGCTTTACGGAGAAGGGCCGGACAATGCTCTCACCTTCGAGCGAAACGAATATCTGTCATGGCTGATCGGCCGGCGTGACTGGCGGCGGCTCGCCGAGGCCGGCGCGTTCTATTTGCGGGTCAAAGGTTTGGCGGGATGGTGGGACACTCTCAAGCGCTACACCGGACGCCGCCATCCCCCGGACGACTCCATTGGCGTGCCACCCTGGATCGAGCCGTCCCTGGTCGCTCGCCTGGACCTTGAACGGCGGATTGCCGGTGTAACCCCTCCCGGCGGCGTCGGAGCCGGTCTTGGCCCGCGCCATCCCTGGCGGCCCGAAGCCGTCGCCGGATTCAGCAATCCCATATGGCCCGCCGTGTTCGCCGACTACGAATTCGAGGAGTCACTTGGACCGCTCGTCCTGCGCCATCCGTTTCTCGACTTGCGTGTCCTCGAATTCATGCTCTCGGTACCGACGGTCCCGTGGGCGAGGGAGAAGATGCTGCTGCGCGAAGCCATGCGAGGACGCCTTCCGGACGAGGTCCTCGCGCGTCCCAAGACACCGCACGATTGCACGCTCCCCTTTGGCAGCGGGCTTCCGGGCCTGTCGCGCAACGGGTCCCTCGATCGCTACGTCGACGTCTCGATCCTCTCGGCCGGGTCCTGGCCCGGGCACCGCCTGCGCGGCAGGGTTCTCGCCGTTCACGTCCTCGATCACTGGCTGGCGACACGGCGCACGGACGGTATCGGTTCCGGGTAACGGCCCTCACCAAGAGGTGAGCCCTCCGCCACTGGCATTTGGCCCGCGGATGCCGGAGAGTCTTTGGATGCTGACAGGATCGACAATCGTCAGGAAATCCGCGCGCCACGTTGCCTGCGAATTCAACGGTGAAGTGGTGATGCTGCAGCTCGACAAGGGGCGCTATTTCGGCCTCCAGGGCGTGGGAACGGCAATCTGGAATAATCTGGAGGAAGCAAGGTCGATCGAGGAAATCTGCGAAGATGTTGCGGCGCGGTTCGATGTCGATCCAGCGGTCTGCCGGAATCACGCGCTGAAATTTCTCACGAGCCTCCGGGAAGCGGGCCTCATCGATGTTCTGAGCTGACCGTTCAGCGGGCTGCTGGCCGTTGTTCAATTGTTGCATTCACGCCGCATTCACGGTGCAATAAGTTTGTTCTCCGCAAGAGCGTCATGCTAGAGTTCCACCGGGTTGGATGTGGGCTCGCCGGTGTCGCGGCGGGCGAAGGGGTCTACATGGATTCGCAGCACAATTGCGCAGAGCAAGGCAAAGTAGTGGAACCGCTCGCGAAAAAGCCTTACGCCGAGCCGGTACTTGTGGCTTTGGGTTCCTTCAGTGAGCTGACGATGACCGTTGGAAGCCGCG
Source organism: Reyranella aquatilis (assembly GCF_020880995.1). GTDB lineage: Bacteria > Pseudomonadota > Alphaproteobacteria > Reyranellales > Reyranellaceae > Reyranella > Reyranella aquatilis. Next base: position 11,459 of record NZ_JAJISD010000001.1, read on the forward strand.
GGAACAACGATGGTGGCAAACAGAGCGGCAGGAAGAGCACCCGGTACTAACGTTCCCGGCATAACCGGCCGGTTGGACGATCGTGCGTCCGTTCCTCCGTCCCACCCGCGAGTGACCCAAGCTGAAGATCGCGAAGCTTCAGGCCGACATGGGCTTCCGGTTGCAGCTGGATCGCAGCCACTTCCGGTTTCCGCCAGCCCCTATACCGGCAGCGCCGAATTCGAACTTCTCTCTCGTGTTGCTCGACCCCGGCCTGATCTCGGTGGGGCCCTGAAAATCCTGAGCGGCGGCGTCGACTTCGCCGAGCTGTTCAAGCTTGCCGAGTACCACGGAGTCCGCCCGCAGCTTATCGAGAGCCTCTATCGGATGTCGTGGGAGGCCGTGCCGGCGGCAACGAGAAGTTTTTTCGAGAACTTCCGGCGGATCCACGGCGCGCGTGCGCTGTTCGTATCTCAAGAGCTGTGCCGCTTGAGCGAGGCATTCGACAGGGCGGGCCTCCGGTATGCCACCTTCAAGGGGCCGACCCTGGCCGCTCTTCTTCATGGCGACGTATCGCGCCGCGAGTATGTCGACATCGATATCATCGTGCCCCGGCAACAGATCGACGATGCCGAGCGAATGCTCGGCGAGTTCGGCTATCGAGCCGCCGACGGACCGCGAGCCTACCGGCGGGCCTTTCTCGCGCACTTGCGCCAGTATGCTTTCGTCCATCCTGACAGCAATCTCGCGGTCGATCTCCATTGGAATTTTACCGGCACTCACGTGCCGTTTCCCTTGACGCCCGAGGCCCTCTGGCAGGATCTCGACACCGTAATCATCGGCAATCGGGCAGTTACCACCCCTTCGCGGGAGAATCTCGCTCTGCTGCTTGCCGGCCATGGAACGAAGGAAGCCTGGCGTAGCCTCGGATGGATTTGCGATTTCGCCACGCTGATCGACCGCTACCCGGATCTCGATTGGCTGGCCGTTCACGAGCGTGCCAGGGCGAATCGATGCGGCGACACCATCCTGCTCGGCTGCGCGATGGCTGAAGAGTTGGCCGGAACACCCGTCCCCCGGGCACTGCTTGGGGCACGCGAGAAGAGCAGCCGGGTTCGCATGCTCACCGGACGGCTGGCGAGGGACCTGAGGGAAGGCCTGCCCGATTCTCCGGAGGGGGAGAACTTTTCGGATTTCCATCTATGTGAACGCCGGATCGACAGGATCGTGGGAGCGTTGAGACTGGCGTTCATCCGGACCTCCGGCGACTACGACGCGATGAGGCTTCCACAACTGCTTTGGCCTGCGTACTATGCGACGCGACCCTTTCGTCTCGCTGCCAAGGCGATGATGGCTCTTGGTCGGAGAACTCGACGCTGATCTAAGGTCGCCGGCCTCGATTGTTATGGTCGGGACTTCCTGGGCCCATTGCCGAAGCGCCCGATATTGACGCCGCCGCTTCGACGCTCGAACCGTTGAGTCCGGCGGCGCCGCAGCGCGAGTGGGCGATTGCATTTTGCGAATCCGCCAGGCCCCGAGCCCGGCGTTTTGCATTTTGCAAAGACCGCTCATCCGCAAATCGTAGCTAAATCAAGGCTTTATGCAGATTCGTCACTGGCATGGACGATGCAGCACCGTCCTTTAGCGTGAGAAAAGGACAACGAATGAACATCCGATCGATTGCTGCAGCCCTGTTGCTGTCCATGGCATGTCTTGCGGCTGCGCGGCCGGCATGGGCGCAGGCATTTCAGGTCGGTGTCCTGCCCAACCTCAGCCCGCGGGTTCTTTTGACCAATTACAGGCCCTTGCGCGATTATCTTTCCGACGCGCTCGGCATTCCGGTCGAGATTGCGACCGCGCCCGATTTCAAGACCTTTCAGGCTCGTAGCGTGGCGGGGGAGTACGATCTCGTGGTGACGGCAGCCAATCTGGGGCGGATCGCACAGCAGGACGCAGGACTGAAGCTGATCGCGGGCTTCGAGCCGGCCATTCCCGCCCTGCTGGTTACGCTCAAGGCCGCGCCGGCTACCTCGATCGAGGCCCTGCGCGGCAAGGCGCTGGCGGTGTCGAACCCGCAGTCGATGCTCGTTCTGCTCGGCAAGAACTGGCTTCGCCAGCGGGGACTGTCCGCCGGTACCGACTATGAAGTGGTCTGGACCCGCAACGAGGACAGTCTCGCTCAGGTCCTGACCTCCGGAAGCGCACCTCTCGCCATGATGAGCGCCGGCGAATTGCGCGCCATCCGTCCCGAAATCGCCGAACGCCTGGCCGTGATGGACGAGTTTGCCAAACTGCCGAATTTCCTTCTGCTTCAGGGCCGCGCCATGACGGCCGAGAGGGCCGCTGCCCTGACGGCTGCCCTCATGGCATTTCCCGCGACGGATCTCGGTCGGGAGTTCACGACCCTCACGGGGGTGCGAGCCATCCGTCCCGTTCCCGAAAAGGATCTGGAGATAATCGATTCGGTAACGGCCGAAACCCGCGAGCAGCTGCGTTGATCCCGAGTGCACTGATGGGTGCCGCGCGATGCGGGCGCTGAGGGTCTGGCTCGCTCGGGGCTTCGTCCGCGCGCGCCGCTGGCGCAACTCGTTTCGCCTGCGTCTGCTGGCGCTCGGCCTGATAGCCATCACCGGCACCGCCGTCGCCCTGACCTATACTCAGGCGATCCAGATGCGCGAGGCGCTGATGGTCGAGCTTCAGGCCCGCGCCCGCACCGACGGTCAGCTGCTCAATGCCATGTTCGCCGCGCCGCTGACGGAACGGGACTACGCCAGCGTTTTGGACTCCGTGTCGGAGAGCGTGCGGGCCGGCAGCTTCGCGGCCCTGCTTCTGTGCGACAACCGGGGCATGCCGATTGCGGCGTCCGGGCCGCTCTCGGACTGCACGGGGCCTTCCGTTCCCTTGCAGGGCCTGTCGTTGCACCAAGCCGACGGCACGGTCCTGCAACTCTTCGAGGCCACGCTGTCATTCGGCGGGCAGCGGCTGGGCCATGCCCGGTTTGCCTTCTCGCTGGCAGCGATCGACCACATCCGACGCGAGTTGATGACACGTGTCGTCGTGATCTCCAGCCTGGCGATCGCTGCATTCATGGTGGCTTTCGCCATCGCACAACGCCAGGTGACCCGTCCGCTGGGCCAGCTTGTCCAGGCGGCAGAAGCGATCGGTCAGGGCGACTATTCGGTGCGGCCGAAGGTCAGCAGCCGCAACACCGAACTGACCATTCTCGCCTCCGCACTCTCGCGCATGGCGACCGACATCGAGGAGCGGGTCACGGAATTGGCGCTGGCCCGCGACGCGGCGACGGCATCCGATCGGGCAAAGTCCCTCTTTCTGGCAAACATGAGCCACGAAGTGCGAACGCCTCTCGCGGGCGTTCTTGGCATGCTGGATCTGGCGAGGCCTGGCACGACCGATCCCATCGTTCGCAAATACATCGAAACGGCCGAGCATTCGGCCCGTCATCTGCTGACGATCGTCAACGATATCCTGGATTTCGCACAGCTGGAGAAGGGCCGGCTTGCCGTCGTTTCGGCGCCTTTTTCGGTCCAGTCGCTCGTCGAATCGACGATTCCGCTGGTGGCGGCGACGGCGGAGGAGCGCGGCAACCGCGTTGAAGTGCGGATTGCCGACGACCTGCCGGGGGAGATTCTCGGCGATGAGGGGCGTTTGCGGCAGGTGCTCCTCAACCTGCTTTCCAATGCCGTCAAGTTCACCTTCCACGGAACCGTATCGGTCGAGGCGCGGACAGTCGATGCAGGGCGCCGGCTTCTTCTATCGGTTGCCGATACTGGCATCGGCATGAAGCCGGAAATGCAGGAACGGATCTTCGAGAGTTTCGTCCAGGCGGACGAGAGCATTTCCCGGCGTTATGGCGGCGCGGGGCTCGGCCTGCCGATCTGTCGCCAGCTGCTCACGCTGATGGGTGGGAGCATCTCCGTCCAGTCGAACCCCGGGAGAGGCTCGCGGTTCACGGTGAACCTGCCCTGCCGGTCGGTCGTCGAGACGCTCCCTGCGGCGGTGGGCCCGGTGCCCGGGGATGCGCCAGGATCGCTGCGGCTCCTGGTGGCCGACGATGCCCCGACCATGCGGGCTCTCCTGCAGGCTCTTCTGACACGCGACGGCCACGAGTGCGACCTCGTCGATGATGGCCGCGAAGCGGTCGCCGCCGCGCAGGCCAAGGACTACGACGCGGTTCTGATGGATGTGCAGATGCCCCGCCTTGACGGACTGGAAGCGACGCGTCTGATCCGCGGTGTGGAGGGGCCACGAAGTCGTGTGCCGATCGTTTTTGTGACGGCCTCCGCGATGGCCGGTGACGAAGAACGTTTCATGGCAGCCGGCGGCGACGGCTACGTCAGCAAGCCGATTGCGGCGGGTTCGCTGCGCTCGGTGCTAGCGAGGGCCGTGGAACGACGCCGGGCCGCCTGACGGCCGCAGCCGGCCGCTGGTTCTTGCCTTCAGGGGGAGAAATCATCCGTGTTTCGGCGGCCCGCGCGCGCCGGCATCGCCATGTTTGCCCGAACCCGGTTCTTTGCGGCTGCCCGGTGATCCATCCGCCCGATGCCGCCCCGTCGCGGAACGGCCTGTCCCTTGTCTCCGGGATTGACCTGTCATGTCAGGTCTGTAGGGATGGACGGAGGAATCATGGACCCGAGGAAACGTAGATGACCCAGAAGGCAGCCGCGACGATGAAAAAGCCGGTCCGTCCCGATGTTGAAGCGGAGCTCAACAACCTTGCGATGTCCAAGGAAGCGCAGCCGCTGTTCGACGCGGTGAAGGCGCACATCGCCGAGAACGTCGCGCCGATCACCGAGGAGTTCTTCAGGCTGGGAGAGGGCCGCAAGGACCGCTGGAGCTGGGCGCCGGGGCAGCTGGAGCTGCTCGAGGCCGCCAAGAACAAGGCCAAGGCCTCGGGCCTGTGGAACTTCTTCCTGCCGCATTCCGAGATCGGACGCGGCCTCACCAACCTCGACTACGCCTACATCGCCGCCGAACTCGGCAAGTATCCGCTGGCCTCCGAATCGCTGAACTGCTCCGCCCCCGATACCGGCAACATGGAAGTGCTGGAGAAGGTCGGCACGCCCGAGCAGAAGGAGAAGTGGCTGAAGCCGCTGCTGAACGGCGAGATCCGCTCGGCCTATGCCATGACCGAGCCGGGTGTGGCCTCGTCGGACGCCAAGAACATCACCACGCGCGCCGAACTGGTCGGCAATGAGTGGGTGATCAACGGCGAGAAGTACTACATCTCCGGCGCAGGCGACCCGCGCTGCAAGATCATGATCGTCATGGTCAAGACCAGCCCCGAGGCCTCGCCGCAGTTTCAGCAGTCGCAGATCCTCGTGCCGATGGGCACGCCGGGCCTGGAGATCCTTGGGCCGATGACGGTGTTCGGGCACGACCACGCACCGCGCGGACACATGCACCTGAAGTTCACCAACTGCCGGGTGCCGGCGGAGAACATCCTGCTGGGCGAGGGACGCGGCTTCGAGATCAGCCAGGTCCGCCTGGGCCCGGGCCGCATCCATCACTGCATGCGGTCGATCGGCGCCGCCGAGAAGGCGATCGAGCTGATGGTCAAGCGCGGCTCCACGCGCACGGCGTTCGGCAAGCAGCTCATCCAGCTGGGAAAGAACCTCGAGCTGGTCAGCCGGGCACGCATCGAGATCGAGGCGATGCGCCTCATGGTGCTGAAGGCGGCCAAGGCGATGGACGTGCTGGGCCATCGCGAGGCCCGCGTCTGGATCAGCATGGTCAAGGCGATGGTGCCGGAGAAGGTCTGTACCATCATCGACCAGGCCATCCAGATCCACGGCGCCACCGGCATTTCCCAGTGGTCTCCGCTCAGCGAGATGTACGTCAACCAGCGCCATCTGCGCTTCGCGGACGGCCCGGACGAGGTCCATCACATGGTGGTGGGGCGTGCCGAACTCAGCCGCCACTAGGAGCAAGCGGGCCTGGCCTTGACAGGTCGGGCCCGCCTCGGCCTAGGTTGGCCGGCAGGGCGTAAACAGAGCGGGAACAGCGGATGAAGGCGACAAGGACAAGATTGCTGCAGGCGACCCTGATCTTATTCCCGCTCATGCTGGGCGGCTGCGAGGCCGCAAGCTCGCTGCGCGCCGCCGGCCTGTCCGACCCCAAGCTGATGAAGAGCATCAACGACGCCTACGAAGCCCGGGACAACTGCCTTACCGCGAACATCCACCTGGCCGATTCGGGGAACGCGAGCGCCCAGTCGCTCGCCGCAACCGCGGCCGCGTCCTGCCAGACGCAGACGGACGTGCTGATCTCGCTCAGCAATCCCTATGGTGATCCGCGGGTGACCGCGGCGATCCAGAAGGATTCGAACTTCCGAGCGCTCCGCTACGTCCTGAAGGCCCGCGGCCAGGGTTAGGCGCGGCGCCACATCGGCGCGCGCTGCCTCACCGGATCGAGCAGAGACCAGTCGCCCTGTTCCACGACATGGCCCTTGGGGAAGGGCGGGCGCGGCTCCTGGCCGAGCGAGCGCATGACGCGATCGTCGCGGTAGTAGCAGAGCAGCACCACGCGATTGAGGGAGAAGAGGGGCGCGCCGCCTTCCTGCTTGAAGCGGGCGGAGACCTCGGCGCGGCGGTCCGGTGCGAGGTCGGCGAAGGCACCGCCTGAGAGCTCGGCCAAGTGTCTCAGCGCCGTCCGGGTGTCGGCGGTATCGCGCTCGAGGTTCCTGAGGATTTCGTCAAAAATCAGCGGGTCGTCCGCACCCGGCACGCCGTACGTGATGCTGGCCGGGATCATGACGCCGGCCAGCGCCCGCAGGTCGCGCGTCTCGGCATCGGTGAGGGTCTCGTTGGTCATGTCCTTTGGCCTCAGTCGAAGAGTGTGGCGTTGGCGAGACGCTGCTTGATGTTGTCGGCGATGTAGAGCGCCAGCGCCTGAATGGTGGAGGTCGGGTTCACGCCGCCGGAGGTGACCCAGATGCTGCCGTCGACGATGAACAGGTTCTTCACGTCGTGGCTGCGGCCCCATTCGTTGACCACGGAGCGCTCCGGATCGGTGCCCATGCGCGCCGTGCCCATCAGATGCCAGCCGCCGTTCATGATCGGCGCCTCGACGCCGAAGCCGGTGGCGCCGGCGGCCGTCAGGATCTCCTTTGAGCGGGCGATGCCGTGTTCCATCATCTTCCGCGTGTTCTCGCCGATCGTGTAGTCGATCTTCGGGGCGGGAATGCCGTTGGAATCCTTGAGCACGGGATCGAGCGTGACCCGGTTGTGCTCTTCGGGCAGGTCCTCGGTAATGGTCGACATCGCCAGCCGCCGGTTCAGCAGCGAACGGTAGACCTTGTGGTGATCCTCGCCCCAGGGCAGGCGGCCGGCGGCTGTGCTGGTAATCGCCTCGACGATCGAGCCCGTGCCGCGATGGAGCTGCAGCGTGTAGCCGCGCACGAAGCCACGGCTGCGGTCGGTCTCGTAGAACTCCTGGCTCCACAGGTTGAGCGGCGGCCCGTGATTGCCGTCGAGCGGCTCGTCGACATAGCCGTAGGTCAGGGCGAACGGGTGGAACATCAGGTTCTTGCCCACCAGCCCGCTCGAATTGGCGATGCCGTTGGGGAACCTGCCGGACACCGAATTGAGCAGCAGGCGCGGCGTGCCGACGCCGTTGCAGGCGACGATCACCATCTCGGCCGGCTGGAAATGCTCCTGGCCCTCGGCATCGTAATAGATGGCACCGGTCGCCATACCGGTCTCGTCGGTCGTGATCTCGCGGACGCGGGCGCGGGTCCGCAACTCGACGCCGGCACGGATCGCCGCCGGCCAATAGGTGATGTCGGTGCTGGCCTTGGCGCCCTGGGCGCAGCCCGGCGTGCAGTGGCCAAGATTGATGCAGGGCGCGCGGCCGTCATATTCGACCGTGGCGATGGCCGAATCGGAGGGCCACCAGTGCCAGCCGAGGCTGTTCAGGGCCTTGCCGAAGCGCTGGCCCGACTTGCCGAGCGGCAGCGGCGGCATGGGCGGGTGATGCAGCGGATAGGCGGGATCGCCCGCCAGCCCCGCGACGCCCATCATGCGGTCATTCTCGGCGAAGTAGGGCTCCAGGGTCTGGTAGTCGACCGGCCAATCCTCGGCCACGCCGTCCAGCGTCTTCACCCGGAAGTCGGACGGGTGCAGGCGCGGATAGTGCGCCGTGTACATGATGGTGCTGCCGCCGACGCCGTTGAAGTTCACGACCTTCACCGGCGAGTTGGCATCGTTGATCGGATAGTCGGTCTCGCGCGCCCGGCGATTCGGGTTGATGGCGAAGTCGCTGAACAGGCGGGCTTCCCAGTTGCGCCCGTTGGTCGGGTAGTCCGTGGGCTTCACCCAGTCGCCCTGCTCGAGACAGAGGATCCGCATCTTCGTGTCGGCCAGGCTCCAGGCCACGGCGGCGCCCGAGGCGCCGGAGCCGATGATGAGGACGTCGACCTTGTCGAGCATGAGGGAACTTCCGTTAGCGGGCGAGATGCTGGCTTATGGCCTCGGCCGCCAGCGCGTGGCCGGCGGGATTCCAGTGTCCGTCGTTGGCGAAGTGGTAAGCAAGCGGCGTTCCTTTTGCCTCCAGCACGGGCCGCAGGTCCAGCACATCGATGCCGCGCTGCCGGAGCGCCGCCGCGAAGGCCCGGTGCACGCGATCCTCGACGGCGCGGGACGGTCCGACCCACAGGGCGCGCGACGGGATGAGGACGACCAGCGCCCGATAGCGGCGGGCGATCTCGAGCAGCCGGTCGGCCGAGGCCTCGACGATTCGCGGATCGTCTTCGTTGCCGCTGATGCCTTCCAGATTCGGCGTGATCAGCCCGGTCTCCACCGCGAGTGCGCGCAGCCACGGTGTCTGGTGAACCACCGTCAGGGCGAAGAGATAGAAAGCCGAATGGGTGGACAGCCAGTGGCGGATTGCGACCGTGTTGGACGGAGAGGCCTCGCCATCGGGCCGGGCGGCGTATCCATGAAGATCGTTCTCCATGCAGACGGCGATCACTACGCGGTCCGCGCGGGCGCCCCGCGAGCGGGCGTAGGCGAGCAGCTCGGCATAGCCCTCGATGTCCGTCGGGGTCGACAGGTTGAAGGTCCGGCGGCCGGTCAGGATCTGAAGACGATCCGAGAACCGGTCCCTGGCCGCCACGCCCCACCCCCAGGTGAAGGAATCGCCCACCACCAGGACCTCTCCAGGGGTTGCCGTGGAGACGTCGTTGTCGTCGCGCAGTCCATGCATATTGATGCGGACGGGGACGTCGTAGTCGCCGGTGTTCTTAGCCTGCCGGGCGACCGTGCCGGGTCGGCCGAGCATCAGGGAGCCGACCGGATAGTCGAATTCGAACCGGCCGGAGGGATCGAAGGCGGGCAGGAACAGGCGCGTCAGGCCCTCGCACAGGCCCAGTCCCACGACCATGGCGGCGGCCAGCAGCAGAACCACCCGCGCGCCGCGACCTTTCGAACGTGTTTCGGATCGTGGCATCTGGGGGCTGGTCTGGACGCTCATGTTCAAGCAAGACTGTGCGGCAGATTACCAGTCAGGAAAGAGCCTTCCCATGCCGGATACAACCCTTGCGAGGCAAACCGCCGCCAAGACCGAGCATTTCGACGTCCTGATCGTCGGCGCCGGCATTTCGGGCATCGGTGGCGCCTACCACCTCACCACGCAGATGCCGGACCGCAGCTTCGTCATCCTGGAGACGCAGGAGAGCTTCGGCGGCACCTGGCTGACCCACAAGTATCCGGGCATCCGCTCCGACAGCGATCTCCACACCTTCGGCTATCGCTTCAAGCCCTGGAAGGGCAAGCCGATCGCCACCGCGCACGAGATCAAGACCTACATGGGCGAGGTGATCGAGGAAAACGACATCGCGCGCCACATCCGCTACCGCCACCGCATCGAATCCGCGTCCTGGTCGAGCCAGGACAATCTCTGGACGATCGACGCCGTGCGGACCGATACCGGCGAGGCGCTCCGCTTCACGGCCAACTTCCTGTGGATGTGCCAGGGCTACTATCGCCATTCGGTCGGCTACACGCCGGAATGGCCGGGCATGGAGAGCTTCAAGGGCCAGATCGTCCATCCGCAGACCTGGCCGGAAGATCTCGACTACACCGGCAAGAAGATCGTCGTGATCGGCTCGGGGGCGACGGCGGCGACCGTCATCCCGGCGATGGCCGACAAGGCCGGCCACGTGACGATGCTCCAGCGCTCGCCGACCTATTTCATTCCCGGCCGCAACGCCATCGAGCTGGCCGAGACCCTGCGCCAGCTCGAGGTCGACGAGGAGTGGATCCACGAGATCGTGCGCCGCAAGATCCTGCACGACCAGTCGGTCTTCACCCGCCGCTCCCTCGAGGAGTCCGACAAGGTTAGAGCCGAACTGCTGGCCGGCGTCCGCGCCCATGTCGGCCCCGACTTCCCGCTGGAGCCGCACTTCACGCCGAGCTACCGGCCCTGGCAGCAGCGCATCGCCTTCGTGCCCGACGGGGATCTGTTCAAGGCGATCCGCGGCGGCAAGGCGTCGGTCGAGACCGACGAGATCGACCGCTTCGTGCCGGAAGGCATCCTGCTCAAGTCCGGCAAGACCCTGGAAGCCGACATCATCGTGACGGCGACCGGCTTCGACCTGTCGGTGATGGGCGACATCGCCTTCACGGTCGATGGCAAGCCGGTCGACTTCGCCGACACCGTGACCTATCGCGGCATGATGTTCACCGGCGTGCCCAACATGGTCTGGGTGTTTGGCTATTTCCGCGCGAGCTGGACGCTGCGCGCCGACCTCGTGGGCGACTTCGTGTGCCGCCTGCTCGACCACATGGACAAGCACCAGGCGCGTAAGGTCCAGGTCGCCCTGCGGCCCGAGGACAAGGACATGCCCCTGTTGCCCTGGATCGATCCGGAGAACTTCAATCCGGGTTACCTGATGCGCGGCATGCACCTCCTGCCCAAGCGCGGCGACAAGCCGGAGTGGCAGCACACCCAGGATTACTGGAACGAGAAGAACATCTTCCCGGCCATCGATCTTGAGGATCGAGCGTTCGTCTACGGCTGAGCCGGCAGCCTGTTTTCTGGAGACACGAAGGTCCCTCACTGGGCTCTGAATGACGCCTGCGCTGGAAGGCGTGTCGGTGCGCCGAGGAAGAAAGCGGTGTCATCCCGGAGGCAGTGAGAGAGCTTTAGGTCATAGGCTCGGGGGAGCGGGGATGGAGCGAGGCAACACGCGCAAGGTCATTGCGGCCGGCGCCATCGGCAACGTGCTGGAATGGTACGACTTCGCGGTCTACGGCTATTTCGCCGCCGCGATCGGTCGTGCCTTCTTCCCGAGCGAGGACACCGTGGCGCAGGTCCTGGCGGCCTTCGGCATCTTTGCCGTGGGCTTCCTGATGCGGCCGATCGGCGGCGCCGTGATCGGCGTGATCGGCGACCGGCTCGGCCGACGCGCCGCGCTCACTGTCTCCGTGGCGGCCATGGCCATCCCGACCTTCCTGGTCGGCGTACTGCCCGACTACCACACGCTCGGCATCGCCGCGCCGATCCTGCTCACGCTGCTGCGCATGGTGCAGGGCCTCTCGGTCGGCGGCGAATACACGACGTCGATCATCTTCATCATCGAGCAGTCGCCGCCCAACCGGCGCGCCCTGGTGGGGGCGCTGGGATGCTGTGGCGCCATCGGCGGCATCCTGCTTGGGTCGGCGACCGGCGCCCTGCTGGCGTCGGTGATGTCGGAGCAGGCGCTGGAGAACTGGGGCTGGCGCCTGCCGTTCCTGTTCGGGCTTCTGGTCGGCGTTGCAGGCGTCGCGCTTCGCCGCCACGTCCACGAGGCGCCGCGCAGTGCGCCCAAGGCCCGCTCGCCGCTGCTCGATACGGTGCGCAACCATGGCCCGTTGCTCGGCAAGCTGGCCGCGCTCTCGGTCTTCAACTCGGTCGGCTTCTACCTGATGTTCGTCTACATCGTGAGCTGGCTGCAGACGGCGGACGGCGTCGCGCCGGCGACGGCACTGGGCATCAATTCCGTCAGCATGGTCCTGATGCTGCCGGTCATGGTCCTGATGGGCTGGCTCTCGGACCGCTATGGGCGGCGGCCGGTGATGCTGGGGGCGGCTACCCTCGGCTTCGTCGGCGCGCTGCCATTCTTCTGGTTGATGCACCAGGGCCATCCGTCCCTGATCCTGCTGGGGCAGCTGGGCTTCGTCGTGTCGGTGGGCGCCTTCATCGGGGCCCAGCCCGCGCTGATGGTCGAGGCGGTTCCCGCCGAGATCCGCTGCACGGCGATCGCGCTGGGCTACAACGTCACCCTGGGCATCCTGGGTGGCTTCAGTCCGCTGGTCGCCACCTGGCTGGTACACCGCACGGGCAACGATTTCAGCCCGGCCTTCATGATCATGGTCGCCGCGGCGATCTCCTTCGCGGCGATCCTTCGGTTCGAAGAGACCTACAGGGTGAATCTGCAGGCTGCAGAGGGACGAAGCTAACGAAGGACCACCCTGGTTTCTCCGCGAAGGGGGGAGAAGCTTCGGAGCAAACCTGCAACGGCAAACTCCGGCCGGCTGAAGGTCGATCGAACCGGACCGAGTTCGTTCGGCCTGTCGAGCACCGCTGACAACGCATCCAGCATGGGCAATTCCGCCGTCGGCAAAGTCTCGATCGGCGTTCGGTCGGCGAGGCCCCAGTAGTCCCAGGGGAGCAACTCGACCTTGTTGAGCGCAGCGAGATCCCGCATGAGGCTGCCGCGAATGAACCAGAGGCCATGGATTCCGATGCTGGGGACCCCGAACCGGTCGGGGGACACCTTGCCGTTGCGGGCCAACTGCCAGCTGTCGGCCGCGACCACAAACTCATCGCGGCTCAGATCGAGGGCGTTGGCCTTTACGCCAACTCTCGATTTCACAACCGGATCGACGTTGGGGTCGACGAGTATCCAGCGGTTCTCTGCCTCGTTCCAGTATTCGCAGACGCAGTGGTCGCTGAAAGAGTCGGGCTTCTTCGAGAAATACGTTGCAAAGCCGAAGCGCAATCGCGCCGGAACGCCCCGATGTCGAAGCAGCGAGCAGAGAAGCAGCGCATAGTCGCGGCAACTGCCGACGAAGCGCGCGCCCGGTTCGCGTGGCTCGCGGAGAGGGCGAGGATCCTTCTCCGTCAGCCTTCGATAGATGTCGGCCGCGTAACGGGTATCGACCTCGCCAAGACGCGCCTGCCCATCGAGACCCAGGCCGTAGAGCTCGACGAAATCCTTGTCGACGACGAGCCCCTGAACGATCGCGACAAGCGTCTCGATCTGGCACGGCAGATCCGCATCGAGGGTCGTGCGCTGACCGGGATCAGTCGTTGCACTCTGGGCGCCATAGAAGGCATGTTCGTCAGGTTGCATAGAGAAAGAATATCACGACGAACACCCAAGGCGCGCGGTACCCGGTCGGTGCTCGTCGTGTCTCTTCGTCCTACTGAAGCTTGATGCCGGCCTCGGCGATCAGCTTTCCCAGCAGCTCGCGCTGGCCGGCAATCCAGGTCTTGAACTCGGCCGGTGTGTTGCCGACCAGGTCGGCGCCGGTCGGGTCGAGCCGCTCCTTCACCTTCGGATCCTTGATCGCCTCGGCCACCACGGCCTGCATGCGGTCAATCAAGGCGGGCGGCGTGCCGGTGACGGCGAACAGGCCGTTCCAGTCGTTCAGATCGAAGCCCGGATAGCCGCTCTCGGCGATCGTCGGAACGTCGGGAAAGGCCGAGGAGCGCTTGAGGCTGGTGACGGCCAGCACGCGGGCACGCCCGGCCGCCACGGGCGGTCGGATCGAGTTGGTGGTGATGATCACCGAATCGACGGCCCCCGCACCGATGTCGCGCGCGGCGTCGGCGCCGCCGCGATAGGGCACGTGGATCAGCTTGATCCCGGCCCGGCGCTGCAACTCCTCACCGGCCATGTGGGCCATGCCGGCGGCCGGCGGCGTGCCGTAGCTGATAGTGCCGGGTTTGGCCTTGGCCGCCGCGATGAACTCCTGGAAGGTCTGTGACGGGAAATCCTGCTTCACGGCGACGACCTGCGGAAAGCTCGCGAGCTGGGTCACGGGCACCCAGGTCTGCGCGTAATCGAAGGGCAGGTCCTTCATCAGCAGGGTGTTGGTGATCTGGTTGGCCGCATCGACCAGGAACGTCTGGCCGTCGCGCGGTGCCTGGAGCACCGCATTGGCCGCAACGACGGCATTGCCGCCGGTCCGGTTGTCGATGATCACCTGCTGGCCGATGATCTCGGCCACGCGCACGCCAATGTTCCGCGCAACCGTGTCGGCGGCGCCGCCGGCGGCGAAGGCCACGACCCAGCGCACGGGTCCCTTGGGCCAGTCGCCCTGGGCGAAGCCTTCGCGGGCGATGAAGGGAGCGGCGAGACCCGCCCCCAGCAGCGCGCGGCGGGAGAGCCGGCTCACTTCTTCGGCTCCAGCAGTTCCGGCACCACCCAGAGCGCGGGTTCGCCGCGAGCGACGCGCTGGACGTTGTCGAAGCCGTTGCGCAGGCGGGTGATGTTGCTCTCGAACGTGGGGCCGGCGAGATGCGCCGTCAGCACGACGTTGTCCAGCTTCAGCAGGGGATTGTCGGCCGGAGTCGGCTCCTCGTCGAACACGTCGAGGCCGGCGCCGAACAGGTTGCCGGATGAGAGGGCGGCGATCATCGCCTTCTCGTCGATCACCGGGCCGCGCGAGGTGTTCACGATGATCGCCGATTTCTTCATGGCGGCGAGTTCGTCCTTGCCGATCATGTGGCGCGTCGAATCGTTCAGCGGCACGTGCAGCGAGACGATGTCGGAGTGCTTCAGGATCTCCGGCAGCAGGCGGAAGCGGACGCCCAGCGCGTCTTCCTCTTCCTCCTTGAGGCGGGCGATGTCGTAGTAGTGGACGGTCATGCCGAAAGCGAGGGCGAGCTTGGCGACCTTCTTGCCGATCGTGCCCAGCCCGATGATGCCCAGCACGCGGTTGCGCACCTCGTGGACGGTCGGTGGGGAATTGCCGTGCCAGCGACCGGAAATGACGTTGTTGTGCTGGGTGATCAGCCGGCGCGAGACCGACAGCATCAGCAGCATCGCATGCTCGGACACGGCGACCGAGTTGGCGCCGCCGTTGGCACAAAGCGGCACGCCGCTCCTGCGGGCCGCCTCGAGGTCGGCGCGGTCGTAGCCGGCGCTCAGCATCTGCACGAGCTTGAGGTTCGGCGCGTCCTTGTAGAGTTGCGGCGTGACATATTGCTGGATGAAGCCCACGAAGTAGTGGGTACCGGGCAGGGCGGCCTTCTGCTCCGGCGAATTGTGCAGCGCCTTGACGATCTCGTAGCCCTTGGGGGCGAGGTCGTCGACCATCGACAGCGTGTCCTTGGGTCCGACGACGAGTACGCGTTCAACCATCACAATATCTCCTCAGACGACTTTCTCGAGTTTCTGCAAAGAACGCAGGTATTTCGGCACGGGCGTGCCGGGAAAGGTGCTCGGCCAGTTGGTGCAGCTGACCTCGCCGACATAGATGTCGCCGCGCGAATCGACCGCCAGACCATGCGGCGACAGGAAACGGCCGGTCTCGTGACCGGGACCGTCCTGGCCGCCGAGCCGGGCCAGGGTCTTGCCCTTGGCATCGACGATCGACAGGCGCGGGCCGAGATTGGTGTGCTTGGTGTTCACCGGCATGCCCGGCCCCAGCTCGCCGATGATGAAGGTCGGGTTCTTCGCACCGCCGCAGCAATAGAGCGCGCAAGGCCGGTGCATGTTGTTCCACTGGGCCTCGTACTTGCCGTTGCCGTCGAACACCTGAACGCGGTGGTTCTCGCGGTCGGCGACATAGACCCAGCCGTCGGCGTCGGTGGCGATATTGTGCGGGATGTTGAACTCGCCGGGATCGGTCCCGGTCGTGCCCCAGCATGTCAGATGCCTGCCGTCGGGCGAATACTTGTGGATGCGTGAGTTGCCGTAGCCGTCCGACACGTAGATTTCGCCCTTGGGCGAGAGCGCGGTATGGGTGCAGCGGTTGAACGGCTTGCCGCTCAGGAACGGTGCGGGCTCATTCGGCACGCCGATGGTCATCAGCACCTTGCCGTCGGTGCTGATCTTGCGGACCGTATGGTCGCCGTCGTCGGTGCAGTAGAGATTGTCGTCGCCGTCGATGTGGATGCCGTGGGCGCGGCTGAACAGGCCCCCACCCCAGGAGCGCAGGAAGTTGCCGTCGCGGTCGAACACCATCATCGGGTGTTCGCCGCGGTTGAACACGTAGACGCGGTCCTTGCTGTCGCAGGCCACGGCGGCGACGTCGCGGAACTCCCACCCGTCCGGCAGCTTTGCCCAGTTCTCGACAACCCTGTAGCGATGCTCGCCCGTTCCCAGCACGACCGACATGGTGGCTCCTCAGTGACCGGCGAGCATGGCGTCCGAGATCTTCTCGGCCGACATCAGCGTCGGGAAATTGGTGTTGGCGCAGGGCACCACGGGGAAGATAGAGGCATCGACCACACGCAAACCCTGCACGCCGCGTACCCGGCCCTGGGTGTCGACCACGGCCATCGGATCGTCGTCGCGGCCCATCCGGCACGTACAGGAGGCGTGCCAGACGCCGATGGCGGCCTTACGCACGAAGGCCTCGAGTGCATCGTCGTCGTTCAGTACCTGCTCGAAGGTGAATCCCTCGACCACGTACTTCTCGATCATGTAGCGCCGCAGCGCGGCCGGCCCGTCGAGCATCGTCGCGACCAGCCGGGTCAGCCACTTGTTCTTGGTGTTCACCACGCCGATCTGGCGGACCTTGTCGCTGTACGAAGCGGGGAAGGGCACATCTGTCACTTCCCGCAACGCATCCGTCATCTGCACCGCAGCCATCAGCTTGAAGCCGCTCATCAGCCGGTCGAGGTCGCGTTTGTCGGACAGGAGGTTGAACTCGACGACCGGCTCCTGTCGCCAGTCGCGCGAGGCGAGCTTGACCTGGCCGGTCTCGGAATAGGTCTTGTTGATGAAGGTGAGCAGCGAGGCGATCTGCTCGCCCACCGCGTGCCAGGCCGACTTGCTTGCGACCGCCACGAACATGTCGCCCTTCGGGATACCGGGCAGGTTCGAGGAGTAGCGCAGGCCGACATGGATGTGGCGCCGGGTGTGCTCGCGAATCCGCGCCCGGGGCCTGATGAACGAGGACAGCGCGATGGAAGGATGGTCCATCAGCCGTTGACCCACGCCGGGCAGGGCAGACACGACGGGAATGCCGAGATCGGCGAGATGGCCGACCGGCCCGATGCCCGCGCGCATCAGGTGCGCCGGCGTGTGGATGGCGCCGCTGGAAAGGATGATCTCGCGGCCGCGGAATTCCTGCTCCTGGCCGCCTACGCGCGCCGTGACGCCGACGCAGCGCGTGCCCTCGAACAGGAGCGACGTCACCTGCGTGTCGGTCGAGATGGTGAGATTGGCGCGCTTGCGGGTCTCCGCGTCGAGATAGCCCATCGCCGCGGAAACGCGGCGCTCCTCGGCATTGGAGTGGGTGACGGGAAAGTAGCCGTCGACGAATTCGCCGTTCTGGTCGGGCAGGAACCTGAATCCCTTCGCCTCGAAGGCCTTGCCGACCGCCTGGGCGTGGCCCGCCCACTTCTCGCGGGGAATGCGGCGCACCGGAATGCGGCCGTCCTTGCCATGCAGCGGCCCGTCGAAATCGAGGTCGCGCTCGACCTTCTTGAAGTAGGGCAGCACGTCGTTCCAGCCCCAGCCGGCGGCGCCGCGGCTCTCCCACTCCGCATAGTCGGTCGGCGCGCCGCGATTGGCCATCTGGCCGTTGATCGAGGAGCCGCCGCCCAGCACGCGTGCCTGCTCGTACTTGCGCAGCGGCGGCCGCGCCTCGTGCGGGTTGTTGTGGCTGATGACCTGGGTGTGGACCCTGAGGTCGGTCCAGTGGAAGCGCGGATCGAAATAGGCCGTGCCCGAATAGCTGTCGGCGATCTCCTTGGGCTCCTGGCCCGGCGGCGTGTCCTGGCCGGCCTCGCACAGCAGCACCTTGTTGGCGCTGCGGGCGGATAGGCGATTGGCCATGACCGAGCCTGCCGACCCGCCGCCGACGATGATGTAATCGTACACTTGGCGTTTCCCCGTTTATTGCGGCCACGCTAGCACGGTTGGGCGCCGTTGTGGGCGTCCGCTTGCCGGGGTGGGCGAAGCCTGCAATCGTCGCGGAAAGCGAGCAGGGAGGTTTCGTATGCCGGACGTTGCAGCCGCAAACGAGGATGTCGCCACGCCCGAACTGATGAAGGCCATTTCCGCTGCCTTCAACAGCCGCGACGTCGATCGCATCGTTTCGCATTTCACCGACGACGCCACCTTCTGGCTGGCCCGTGGACCCGAGCCGGTCGGCCGCACGCTCAAGGGCAAGGCCACGATCGCCAAGACCCTCGCCGAGCGCTTCAAGGTGATTCCCGACATGCGTTGGGACCACAAGGAGTACATCTACGCCGGTAACCGGGCGATCTCGGTCTGGACGGTGAAAGGCAAGGGCGCCGACGGCGAGGACCTGAACTACCAGGGCTGCGACATCTACACGTTCCGCGGCGGCAAGATCTCCGCCAAGGACACCTACTGGAAGATCGTCGAGAACAAGGATCGCCTGTGATGCAACACGACATCGTCATCCGCGGCGGCACCGTCGTCGACGGCTCGGGCAACAAGCGTTTTTCGGCCGATGTCGGCATCAAGGACGGCGTGATCGCCGAGGTCGGCCGCATCACCGCACCGGCCGCGCGCACGATCGACGCCGACGGGCTGATCGTTTCGCCGGGCTTCATCGACGGCCATACCCACATGGACGCGCAGGTCGCCTGGGATCCGCTGGGCAGCTGTTCTTGCTGGCATGGCGTCACCTCGGTGGTGATGAGCAATTGCGGCTTTGCGCTGGCGCCCTGCAAGCCCGGGGACCGCGATCTCTACGCGCGCTGCCTCTCGGCGGTCGAGGACATTCCGACCGAGGCGATGGCGGCGGGCATCGACTGGACCTGGGAAACCTTCCCGGAATATCTCGCCACCGTCGAGCGCCTGCCCAAGGCCATCAACTACGGCATGTATATCGGCCACTCGGCGCTGCGCATGTACGTGATGGGCCAGCGCGCCTTCACCGAGAAGGCGACCGAAGACGAGATGGTCCGCATGGCCGCCCTGGTGAAGGAGGCGCTGAAGGCCGGTGCCATGGGCTTCTCGAGTTCGCGCGCCTCCACGCACGTGACGCCGGACAATACGCCGGTCGCCAGCCGCATCGCCGAGTGGGAGGAGATCGATCGCATCGTGGCGGCGATGGCCGAACTCGACGCCGGCATCTTTCAGGTCGGTCCCGACATCGCGAGCGGGCCGGCGCACCGGGCGTTCCTCGCGCGGCTGCGGGAGGTGGCGCTGGCCTACAGGCGGCCCATCATGTTCGGTGTGCTGGCCACCAAGCAGGGCGACGATCCGACCGGCTGGGCCTACCAGACCCGCTACATCGACGAGACCGTCGCCGCCGGTGGCCGCATGTTCGGCCAGGGTACCACGCGCTCGATCAACGCCATCTTCTCGCTCAAGTCCTACCTGCCGTTCGACGTGCTGCCGGAGTGGCGTGCCGTGCGCGAACTGCCGATGGCCGAACAGAAGCGACGCCTGGCCGATCCCGAGCTGCGGCGCCAGCTGGTGGCGGCCGAGGAGCGGATGAAGCCGCGCGACAACGTCTTCCAGGGCGGCGGGGCGGCGACGACCGATCCGCGCAAGCCGGACTATTCCAACCTGTACGCGTTGAACGGCGTCGACTGGGACGATCCGACGGTGGAGCAGCTTGCCCGGGCGCGCGGGCAGCATCCGGTCGAAGTGATGATCGACCTGTCGCTGGCCAACGAGAACCAGGTCTATGTCCAGCCGCTGGTCAACGAGACACCGGATGACGTGCTGGGCATCCTGAAGCACCCCCGAACGCTCGCGACCTTCTCCGACTCCGGTGCCCATGTCGCGCAAGAGATGGGCTCCTCACTGCAGACGCATCTGCTCAGCTACTGGGTTCGCAAGCGCGGCGCCTTCACTCTGGAGGAGGCAGTCAAGAAGATCACCCGGGACAATGCCGTTGCCTGGGACATGGGCGATCGCGGCCTGGTCAAGGAAGGCTTCCGGGCCGATCTCAACCTCTTCGAGGAAGACCGGATCCGGCCCAGCCTGCCCACGGTCGAGCGCGATCTGCCGGGGGGCGCCCGGCGGCTCGTGCAGAAGGCCGAAGGCATCAAGGCCACGCTGGTGAACGGCATGGTCGCGTTCGAGGACGGGCAGGCGACGGGCAGCTATGCCGGCACCGTCCTGAAAGGTACGGCCGTCGGCTGACGGGTCTTGCGGCCCCGGGTTTCGCAGTTCAAGAGAAGCGCCGGTGGCGGCGTGGCGGGAAAACGGCCTTGCAGCCCCGCTGAAGCCACTGGTGGAGGACTTGAGCAGCAGCGATGGATAGTGCCGCCTACGACTATGAAAACCGGATACCGCCCGGCTTCTACGACAGGGTCTATCAGCGGAAGTCCGGCGTCCGCTATTGCTGGCACGACCTGAAGTTTCGCACCGTCGCCTCCCACGTCGGCGCGCCGCGGCGGCTGCTCGATATCGGCTGCGGTCCGGGCACCTTCATCGGCAACTATCTCGACGGCATCGAGGCGCTGGGCCTCGACCTCAGCGCCTCGCAGATTGGTTACGCGACTTCGACGTACGGAACCGCGGGGCACCGGTTTTCCACGCAGTTGCTGGGCGCGCTGGCCGCTGCGGGCGAGCGGTTCGATGCGGTGACGATGATCGAGCTGATCGAGCATCTGACGCCCGACGCCGCTATCGAATTGCTGGCGCAGGCACGGGGGCTTCTGACTTCCGAGGGGAGGCTCGTCGTGACGACCCCGAACTACCGCTCGCTCTGGCCGCTGATCGAACTCGGCGTCAATGCGAAGTCTCCGGTGAACTACATCGAGCAGCACATCAACAAGTACCGGACCGGGCTGCTGGAGGATCATCTCGAGGCGGCGGGCTACCGCGACATCCGGGTCAAGACCGTGCTGGGATTCGCGCCCTTCGCCGCGGTGCTGGGCCTCGGGGTGGCCAACGCCGTTCATGCCGTCGAGACGGGCTTGAGGTATCTGGGGATCGGGAACCTCCTGCTGGCGACGGCGCGGCCGTGAGAGGGCCGCGGTGACCGAACTCTCGATCGTTGTGCCGACCTTCAACGAGGCGGCCAATATCGGCCTCGTGATCGAGGGCCTGGCGGCGACGCTCGGCGACAGGTCGTGGGAAGTCATCGTCGTTGACGACAATTCTTCCGACGGGACGGGCGACATCGTCCGGAAGCTCGCGGAGGACAGGCCCAACATCCGTTGCCTGCAACGGATCCAGGACCGGGGCAGCGCGTCGGCTGCTCACTGGGGCGTCCAGGCCGCGCACGGCGAGATCGTCGTGGTGATGGGCGGCGACCTCAGGCACGATCCGGCGCTGATCCCGTCGATGCTCGAGGCGCTGCGGCAGGGGAGCGACATCGTGTCGGCCGCGCGGCCGATGCCGGCGAACCTCGCCAGCCGGCTGATCAACCTCTATCTGGGGCGTGATCTCGCCGATCCGCTCAGCGGCTACTTCGCGACGTCACGTGCGTTTTTCCTGCGATCGATCCCGCGCATGCAGGGCGATGCCTTCCGCGTATTCTTCGATCTGGTCCATCTCAACCGGCGGGCCGGACTGCGGGAACTGGCGTCGGATGTCCGGGCGCCGATCGGCGGGCGGCCGGTGCGGCAGACCCATGTCCTGTGGGCGCTGCTGTGCGACGTGATTTCCAAGCTGTCGGGAGGGCTGCTGCCGCCGCGGCTCGTAAGCTTCGTCGGCGTCGGCGTGATCGGCTCGAGCGTCCATTTCTCGATGCTCTACGCCTCCCTTGCGTTGGGTGCGGCTTTCTGGGTGTCGCAGGCGCTGGCCACGATCACCGCGATGGTCTTCAACTTCACCATCAACAACATCCTGACCTATCCGACCGCCCGCCTGAAAAGCGGCAACTACTACAAGGGGCTGCTGCTCTATACGGTCATCGCTTCGTTCGGCATCGTGGCGAACGTCAGCACTGCACAGCTCACCTATGTGCATTTCAGGG
Source organism: Reyranella aquatilis (assembly GCF_020880995.1). Lineage (GTDB taxonomy): Bacteria > Pseudomonadota > Alphaproteobacteria > Reyranellales > Reyranellaceae > Reyranella > Reyranella aquatilis. The sequence goes on from NZ_JAJISD010000001.1 coordinate 33,529, forward strand.
GCCATACGTTCGTCGCGGCCTGCATGGGCATCTTCATCGACGTGATCTGGCGTTTCGTGGTCTCGAACCGACTGATCTGGGGCCGGTCTTCTATCTTCCGCAAGGCGGCGGCGTGATCGCGCGCGAAGGCCTGATCTGCCTTGCTGCCGCGATCCTGATGATCGTCGAGGTCGCCCTCCTCGACTCGCGGGGCTGGTTCCTGCTGGCCGGAGGCCTGACGGGCCTTGCGGCGCTGGGCCTCGTGCATCTGAGCGCCCGACGGCGCGGGGCGGGGGACGGTCCCTTGCTCTATGCCGTGGGCGTCGTCGGTGCGATCGGCGGCTATTGCTACCTCGCGCTTGCCCCGTCGGGGGCCATCGCGCCGGGCGACGAGGTGATCGACTGGGGCCGCATGGACAAGCGAGCCTTCGTGTTCGGCTATCTCGGTGTTGGCTCGTTCATCGCCTATCACTGGCTCTGGATGGCCCGCCTGCGCGGCGCGCCCGCGGCGGCGTTCTTGAATGCAGACGATGGACTTGGCAGCTGGCTGCCCCGGCTGCTCGGCGCCTTCGCCATCGCGGTTCTCGCCTATTGCTGGCTGGGCCTGCCGGCTCTGCGCGGCGTCGGCGCGATCGGCGACGGCACCCTGGCGCCATTCTACGACATCCATTCGCACGTCCATCTGAGCGCGCTGCAGCAGATCCGGCTCGGCGCAGTGCCATATCTGGAGGCGCAGACCCAGTATGGGCCGGGCAACCAGGTGCTGCTGAGCGGTCTCGTCGATCTGGTGCATTTCAGCAATCACGGCTTCTTTGCTGCGAACCTCCTGCTGAACGTCGTCTGCGTCATCGTGTTCTTCGTGGTGGTGCAGCAATTCCTGGGCTTCGGCTGGGCGGTCGCCGGTCTGGTCGGCTGGACGTTGTGGCCCAGTCCCGCCGAGCGCCTCGACCTTGCGGGCTGGGCGGTGCTGACGCGCTGGCTGATGATTCCCATCCTGTCGCTTTGGCTGGCCTGGCTGCTTCTGGGGGGCGCCTCCGCACGGCGCGGCTGGCTGGCTCCGGTACTGGCCGGTGCGGCCTGGGGCCTCGGCGGCTTTCTCAGCCAGGAGAACCTGACCGCGGGCTTCCTGGTGTTCGCCTTCTCGGTGGCCCTGTTCGGCCCGGCGTCCGGCATGGGGCCGAGGGCGATCGTCCGGTTCGCACTTCTCTTCGTCGCGGCGGGTATCGTTCTCTTCGTCGGGCTGGTCTCGGCCTTCGTCGGGCCGGCCCACTTCTTCGAGGTGATGGCGCTGGCCGGTGCCAAGTCGAGCCTTGTGACGGCGGGTGTGTCCAACTCGATCTGGTCGGACAATCTCGGCATCGACCTGACGCTGAAGGTGGTGCACGGCCGCTTCGTGTCCGCGCTCGCGGTGTCGGGCGAGGAATTCAGGCCGCTGCTACTGACCTACGGTCTGGTGCCGCTGCTGCTGGTCGTGATCGGTCTGCTGGCATCCTTCCTGGGCCGCAATTGGGCGCTCGCCGACGGCAGGACGCGCGTTTTCGTGCGGAGGTTCGCCGGCGTGGCGGTCGGCGCCTTCATCCTGCACCTGTTCGCGCTGATGCGCGCGGACGTCTCGCACCTGGCGGGGCCGTCCTTCCTGTTGCCGCTGCTGCTCCTGATGCTGCCGGTGTTCGTTTGGCGCTGCGTCGGCCGTGGAGCAACACGGACCGCGATGATGGTTCTCTCCGTGATGCTGATCGCCGAGGGGGCCATCGCCGGATGGAGTGAAGCCGCCCGCCGCGTGGCCGAGCTCGGCGCCACCGGACGCGACACGGCCGGGATGGTGGAACTCTATCGTGAACTGCGCAGTCACCGGGGACAGTACCCGGACCTCGCCACCCTCTATTCGCCGATCGCGCGTCATCAGGCGGCGTTCAGGGGCCATCCGGACTTCGCCGAAGCCGAGGAGTTCTTCCGCCTGCTGAAGGAGCGGCTGAACGGACGATCCGTCGAGTTCGCCTCCTACCGGTTCGACGATCTCATCCCGCAGCCCGATTCGTTCTACTTCTTCGGCGGCCTGCGCTCGCTTTCGGGCATCACCTCGCCCAAGAACAGCCTGTGGCTGCGCTCGGAGCAGGAGGCATGGATCCGCAAGGTCGCGAGCGCCCCGAAGGGCTGCCTGTTCTTCGATGCGAACTCCAACAAGGCGCTCGTCGAAGCCTGGATGAAGTCGGTGATGCCGCCCACGACGATGACCGTCACGCCGATCGTGGGGAAACGCGACTACGGCTCGCTGGCCTGCAAGGTCGCGCCCTAACCCAGTTCGTTCCGAACGATCGTTGCGCCCTCGCTGAGCGCCTTCAATTTCCCGAAGGCCGTTGCGCGCGGCAGGTATTTCATGCCGCAGTCGGGAGCCGGGAGCAGTTTCTCGGGCCCGATATGTTTCAGTCCGGCGCGGATGCGCTCGGCGACCTTCTGGGGTGTCTCGATTTCAGGATCGCTGAGATCGATTACCCCGAGCATGACCTTCTTGGGCGCGAGGTCCCTGAGAACGCCCAGGTCGATCTTCGGCTGGGCAGATTCGATCGAGATCTGCTGGGCGATCGTGTCCGAAAGCTGGGGCAGGAACGAGTAGCCCGTCGGCTTCAGGCCGGTCACCACCGCGGCATAGCCGAAGCAGAGATGCACGACGGTCGGTACCGTCAGGCCTTGCAGGGCACGGTTGATGACCTTGACCGCATAGCGCTGCGCTTCGTCAGGGTTGTTACGCAACCACGGCTCGTCGAGCTGGATGACGTCGGCGCCGGCCTTGACGAGTTCATGCGCTTCCTCGTTCACGGCCTGCGCGTAGTCCATGCACATGGCCTCGGCGTCCTTGTAGAACTCGTCCTTCACCTGCTGACCCATGGTGAAGGGACCCGGCAGGGTGATCTTTGCCAGGCGATCGGTATTGGCGCGCAGGAACTGCATGTCGCGCAGCTCGACGGGGCGCGTGCGCCGGATCTTGCCGACGACGCGCGGTACGGGCGTCCGATTGCCTGTCCGGTTGACGATCACTGCAGGATTCTCGTCGTCGATGCCTTCCAGTGCCGTGGCGAAACGGTTGGAGTAGCTTTCGCGGCGCATCTCGCCGTCGGTGACGATGTCGATGCCGGCGCGCTCCATGTCGCGGATGGCGATGAGGGTGGCGTCGTCCTGGGCCTGCTCGAGCCACGGCTCCGGAACCCGCCACAGCTCCTTCAGGCGCGTGCGCGGCACGACCTTGCTCAGCATGTCGCGGTTCACCAGCCAGTCGGGCTGAGGGTAGGAGCCGACGACGGTGGTCTGCAGGAGCGTTTCGCCCATGGTGAAATTCCGTTTCTCTCGAAGCTGTGATTGCGCGCCAGTCTGGAACTCCATTAAGTCCCTGTCCATGTTCAGACGCCTTGTGCTGTTGCTGATCCTCGTCGCGGCCGATTCCTGCAGCGGCGACCTTCCGAGCAGCGCTGTCAGTGACAGCCAGGCCGAACGCGACTTCGGCATATTGCGTTCATCGACTTCCATCGTTGCCCTGATTCGCGAGCGAGGCATCACGCCTCCCGACCTCTCCGCACCGGATCCCCTGGCACAGCTCCAGCGCGAACTGGCCAAGAGCGATCCCGCCGGCACGTTTGCCGGCATCACCTACGACCTGACCCGCGGCAACGGCCTGCTGGTCGACTGGCTGGTACAGACGCCCAACCGCTGGGGCCGCAAAGCCGACGATCTCACGTGGTTTGCCATGGGGTGCAAGGACTGCGAGCCCGACGTGTCTCTGCCGGCCTGCAACACCGACAGCGACTGCAAGGGCGGTACCTGCACGGCGATCTGGCCGCGAACGCCGGGGGCCCGCACTGCGGCCCGGAAGGTCTGCCTGGGGCATTCGGATGCGCTGCCGCTGCGGATCCATGATCTGGTTGCCAGCGCCCGGCAGAGCGTCGACATCGTCGAGTTGCAACCGGCGCCGACCGGTCGCTTCAGCGCCGCCCTGCAAGCGGCGATCGCCGAACTGGCATTCAGCCGCCGTCAGGTCGAAGTCCGGGTTCTCATCGGGCAGTTTCCGCCCAAGGGAGTCGACGCGGCGGCATTCCTCGGCGAACTCACCAAGATGGCGCGGGATATTCCCGGATCGCGCGTGACGGTCAGCGTCTCGGCGATGCGGACCTGCACGGTATTGGAATCCTGCAACAGCTTCTCGTGGAACCACGGAAAGTTCATTGTCGTGGACGGTCGCGAGGCCATCGTCGGCGGCCACAATCTGTGGACCGAGGACTATCTCACCGACAATCCGGTCCACGACCTGTCGATGCAGGTGAGGGGCCCCGCTGCTGCCAGCGCCTCGCGCTTTGCCGACAGGCTCTGGAGCTATGTCTGCGGCAACCTTGAGTACAAGGAGTCGATCTCCCTCGCGACCTATGTGCCGGGCCACGGCGAATTCAGCCAGCGCTGCCCGGCGGCTCTGGCGACGCGCCGCGCCGTCACCGGTACGGGAAACGTCGAGATCATGGGCACCGGCCGTCTGGGAGCCGGCATCACCGAGGACTTCGCCAACCAGAGCGAGCTGGCGCGGGATCTCATGTTCGGTGCCGCACGCAAGACGATCCGCGTCGCCCAGCAGGATCTTGGCTTCCGACTGGGGCGCTCGGACACGCTCTTCCCAGAGAGTTCGCTCGACGAGATGATCGATCTGATGGAGCGGGACGGCGACGTCTACGTGGTGCTGTCGAACCCGGGCTCAATCGGCAACGGTGGCAGTCCCTACTACAACGACGTCCCGCTGCAGGTCCTCGCGAAGCGCCTGAAGGACATTGTCCAGAAGCGGATCGACACGGCCGATCCGCGGTCGCGCTACGCGATCCGCAAGGGCCCCGATCCGGTGAATGCCCTGCTGTGCCGCCATTTCCATCTGGCGTCCTTCCGGTTCGGGCCGGACGATTCCTGGCCGGGCGGCAAGACGATTGCCAACCACTCCAAGCTCTGGATGGTCGACGACCGCATCTTCTACATCGGCTCCGACAACATGTACCCCGTGAACCTGCAGGAGTTCGGGTCCATTGTCGACGACCGCAAGGCCGCCGGCACGCTGCTCGAATCCTACTGGAATCCGCTCTGGCAATGGTCGAAGCGCGCCGCCGTGTCGGGCGAGGGCGTGGAGAAGTGCATCTTCCGCGACATCATCAGGTAGGCGTAGCCGGGCGCCCTGTCTGGCAGGGCGCCCGCCCGCGACCTTACGCGGCGGTGACGGGATCGATGGGCGTCACGATCCCTTCGGCCGCCTCGATCACCTCGCCGGCGTCGAGGCAGAGATCCTCGCGATTGCGCATCGCCATGATCTGGACGCCGGTCCGCAGGGCACCGTGGCTGCCGACCGGCACGGCCAGCCCGGGCAGGCCGAACAGCGGGGCGATGAGCGCGGACCGCATGGAGTCCAGCACTTCGCGCTGGCCGTCCGGTGTTATGTCGGCCACCTGCTTGGGCGGCAGGCCGCACAGGGTCGGGAAGATGACGAGCGGCCACTGCTGCATGAAGGTCATCCATTTGAACAGCATCGCCTCGCGCTCCGTCAGGGCGCTGACGTAAGTCGCAAGGTCGACCGGCTTGTGGATGGACAACCACGCCTGCATGGCCGCAATCCCGTCCGGATCGCCCATCTTCTGCATCATGGGCCACAGCCCGCCGAACACATCGGTGACACAGATCTCGTGCCAGAGTTCGACGCAGCGCTCGATGTCGGGCGGGAGGATCTCCTCGACGACATAGCCCGCGGCCCGGAGATGTTTGCCGGCCAGCCGCACGGCCGCGACCTGGGCGGGATGGCTCTTGCCGCCGGGGACCTCAGGCACGATCGCGACCTTGATCGGCCGTGCCGGCGGTGCACCGCGCATCGGCACGTCGTTCCAGCGCCAGTCGCGACGGTCGCCGCGCGCCATGACCTCGAGGGCGAGGCGGGCGTCGCGCACGGTGCGCGTGTGGGGACCTTGCGTCGCCATCAGGACCGCACCGATCGGACGGCCGGCGGCGGCTCCCGTCGGATTGAAGGAGGGAATGCGGGCGAACCCGGTGCGCAGTCCTACCACGCCGTTGCAGTAGGCCGGGATACGCACCGAGCCGCCGATGTCGTTGCCATGCGCGATGGCGCCGATTCCGGTGGCCGTCGCCGCGCCGGCACCGCCGCTCGACCCACCCGGCGTCACGCTGGGATCGCGTGGATTGAGCGTCCGGCCGTGCAGGGCGTTGTCGGAGAAGATGCGCATCGAGAAGGCGGGCGCATTGGTGCGTCCCACGATGATCGCGCCGGCATGCTTCAGGTTGGCGACGACCGGGCTGTCTTCCTGGGCGATCAGGTCCTTCAGCGGAATGACGCCGTTGTCCGTCGGCAGTCCGGCCTGATCGACGTTGATCTTGGTGGTGACGGGAACGCCATGCAGCGGTGGAAGGGCATGACCGCGCGCGCGGGCGGCATCGGCCGTCTCGGCTTCGGCCCGTGCTTCGCTCTCCAGCACTCGCACGACCGCGTTAATGGCGGGATTGACCTTGTGCAGGCGTGCGAGGACGGAATCGACCGCCTCCCGCGCCGAGGCTTGTCCGGTGCGGATCAAGCGCGCCAGGTCGGTCGCGTCATACTGCCAAAGCTCCATGGTACCCTCGCTCAACGCTGCTTCGTTTCGGTGCCGAAGAAGATCATGTTGCCGTCCGCGTCCGCAATGGCGAAGTCCCGCAGCCCGTAGTCGCGGTCCTCGGGTGGGTTGAGGATCCTGGCGCCGCGTCGGACCAGATCGGCATGGAGAGCGTCGACATCGTCGACGAAGATGCAGACGGCACCATGGCCGGGCGGGCGCGGCGACTGTGACGCGGCGACCAGATGCAGGCTGACCTCGCCCGAGCAGAGGCCGACGTAGAAGGTCGGCGTGCCGTACTCGAAGTCGACGTCGAAGCCGAGGCGGTCGCGGTAGTAGGCGAGGGCGGCGGCTGCATCGCTGACGGTGAATACCGTCGTGCTACTGCGCATCATTTGGTTTCCGCCTTCGTCACGTGCTTCTGGAAGGCGAGCAGGGCGCTGGAGGGAAGGATGTCGCGTCGCCGGATGAAGACGGTCTGTACGCGCGATTCGCTGGCGGGCAGGCGGTGCGCGCGGACAGCGCCGCCGCGCCACGCCGGCCCGATCAGGCTGCGCGGCAGAAGCGTTACGCCAAGTCCTGCGGCCACAGCGCCCAGGATGGCCTCCAGCGTGCCGAATTCCAGCCGGCGCAGGCCGACCACACCGCGCCGCGCCAGCAACTCCTCCAGTCGTTGCCGGTAGGAGCAGCCGGCCCGCAGGATGACGAGTCTCAGGTCAGGATGTCTCAGGGCGGAGGCCAGCGACGTTTCATCGGGGGCTGTCAGGAACGCCAGCTCCTCGGTGAAGGCCGGTGCCGAGACGAGCTGCGGATGGACGACCGGGCCGCAGACGAACGCGCCTTCGATGTCGCGGCTCAGAACGCCCTCCACCATCTCGGCCGTCGTGCCCGTGCGGAGCACGACATCGACGCCCGGATGGGCCCGTACATAGGAAGCGAGCAGGGGAGAGAGCCGCAGGGCCGCCGTCGTCTCCAGCGAGCCGACGGTTAGCGGGCCGCGGGGCGCGCCATCGTCGCGTGCGGCGCGACCGGCTTCATCGAGCAGCGCGCCGACGCGAGTCGCGTACGGCATCAATCTCTGGCCGGCCGGCGTGAGGCGCGCACCGGCGCGGCTTCGCTCGAACAGCGAGACGCCGAGCGTCTCTTCCAGGCGCCGCACGCGCTGCGTCACGTTCGACTGCACGGTGTTCAGTTCGCGCGCGGCTCGGCCCATGCCGCCCAGCCGGGCCACCGCTTCGAAAGTGGCGAGGTCCCTTGCATCCATGGCATCAGAATATCAGATGGCATCGATTAGTATAAATCACTGATTGGAATGTCAGCCGTCGCCTAGACTGCGGTCACGCAAAGGAGAACAGCCATGAAGTGGCAGGACCGACGCCTTCTCGACCTATTCGGCATCGAGCATCCCATCCTCCAGGCGCCGATGGCCGGCGTGACGTCGCCCCAAATGGCGATCGCCACCTCCGAGGCCGGCGCACTGGGATCGATCGCCGGGGCGATGCTGACGCCGGATGGGCTTCGCCAGGAATTCCAGATGGTGAAGCAGGGCACGGCCAGGCCCTTCAACGTGAATTTCTTCGTCCACAAGGCACCGACGGTGGACGCCGCGCGCGACGCGGCATGGCGTCGGAAGCTCGCGGGATACTATGAAGAACTGGGCGTGGCGCCGGGTACCAAGGGGCCGTCGCGCGCCGCCTTCGATGCCACCGCCTGCGACCTGGTGCTTGAATTCATGCCCAAGGTGGTGAGTTTCCATTTCGGCCTGCCCGACAAGGCATTGATGCAGCGCTTGAAAGCGGCCGGCATCGTGATCATCGCGTCGGCGACGACGGCCGAGGAAGCGCGCTGGCTGGAGGGCGAGGGCACCGATGCCGTCATCGCCCAGGGCGCCGAGGCGGGCGGCCATCGCGGCATGTTCCTGGTCGAAGACATATCGCGTCAGGCGGGGACGATGGCGCTGGTGCCGCAGGTGGTGGACGCCGTGAAGGTGCCGGTGATCGCGGCCGGCGGAATCGGCGACGGACGCGGGATCGCCGCGGCTCTGGCGCTCGGCGCCGCCGGCGCGCAGATCGGCACGGCCTTCATGCTGTCGCCGGAAGCTCGGACGGGTGCCCTGCATCGTGCGGCGCTGAAGAAGGCCAATGACAACAGTACGGTCCTGACCAACGTCTTCACCGGCCGCCCGGCCCGCGGCATTGTGAACCGCATCGTGAGCGAGGTCGGGCCGATGAGTGCGGAGGCGCCGGCCTTTCCGCTGACGGCCGAAGCCACGCAGCCGCTGCGCGGCCCGGCCGAGGCCAAGGGCTCGACCGATTTCACGCCTTTGTGGAGCGGGCAGGCGCCGACCCTGGCGCGCGAGATGCCGGCTGGCGAGCTCGTGAAGGCGATGGTGCGGGAAACCCAGGCCGTTCTCGGCCGAGTCCGCGGCTGACCGCGCGCGAACTGGGGCTTCGGCTGGAAAGGCAGGCTTGCCGCGCGCGCCCATCCCCTGGGATCAGGCGCGCCTCGACGGGCGTCTGGTCGGACCCGGTATGGCCGTCGACTCGGCCGCCTGCACGAGGCGGACACGCTTTCGGATGAGCTCGATGAAGGCGCGCGCCGCGGGCGGCAGCGTCCGCTCGCGCTTCCACGCAACACCCATATCGACCGCCGGCAGGCTGGGAATCCCGGGCAGGCGCAGCTGAGCCAACCGTCCCGCAGCGAGGCCTTCGGCGATCTGAGTCGCATGGCCAAGACCGATCGCGTCGGTCCCGGCCACGATGTCCAAGGCGCTGCGGAAGGACGATACGGCGATCGAGGGTGACACGCCGCCGCCGCGCTCGTCGATCCGTGCGCCGCTGTCCATTTCGGCAATGAACGACATGCGCGACACGGACATGCTCGGCGCCACCAGCGGATACTGCCGCAGGTCGGCCGGTTGCGGATCCGAAAGTGTCAGCAGCGGGTGGCCGGCGCGGCAGAAGTAGACGCCCTGCAGCAGTCCCAGACTGTCGACACGGAGCGAGGGCATGTCCCGCAGCGCGAGAACGTCGAAGACCGCGAAATCCGCCTGGTCGGACATGAGCGAGTACAGCGCCGCCGTCCACTCGCGCTCGATGATCTCCAGGTGGATCGAGGGGTTGGCCCTGATGAACTGGATCGCGGCCGGCTGCACGGCGATGTCGTCGATGTAGGCCCCGGCGACGATCCGCACGCGGCCGCCCCGGCCGTCGCGCAACAGGTCCATCCGGTTGGCCAGCGCGTCGGCCCGTGCGACCAGTTCGTCGGCCATCTTCAGCACCTCGTCGCCTCCGGGCGTCGCCGTCACGTCGCGGCGCGAACGCTCGAAAACCCTCATGCCAAGCTGTTTCTCGAGGGCGGCGATGTTCCTGCTGAGAGTGGGCTGGCTGACCTTCAGCGCCGAAGCTGCACGTCCGAAGTGGCGGTGCTTCGCGAGGACCAGGGCGTGATGCAGCAACTTGAGGTCGATATCCATTCACAAACTGTATCGTTCACTGTGTTGTTTTGCATCGTTCATGAGAAGAGATTTCACCTGAACTGAGGAGGAGACTCACGATGGCAAAGAACAGGATCGGAAACCTGCTCTCGGCGGCTGCGCTCCTTGTGGGCCTGTCGGGCGGGGTTGCCCCGGCGCAGGCCCAGACACCCGCGAAGCCGAACATCCTCGTCATCTTCGGTGACGATATCGGCTACTGGAACATCAGCGCCTACAACCGCGGCATGATGGGCTATCGCACCCCCAACATCGACCGGATCGCCCGCGAAGGCGCCATCTTCACCGACTACTACGGCCAGCAGTCCTGCACCGCAGGCCGTGCCGCCTTCATCACCGGTCAGTCACCGATCCGCACGGGCCTGCTGAAGGTCGGCCTGCCGGGGGCGCCGGAAGGCCTCTCGGAGAAGGACCCGACGATCGCCGACCTGCTCAAGGGCCAGGGCTACATGACCGGCCAGTTCGGCAAGAACCATCTGGGAGACCGCAACGAATTTCTCCCGACGGTGCATGGCTTCGACGAGTTCTTCGGCAATCTCTATCACCTCAACGCCGAGGAGGAGCCGGAGAACATCGATTATCCGAAGGACCCGACCTTCAAGGCGAAGTACGGGCCGCGCGGGGTGCTGAAATGCGTCGCCACCGCCACCGAAACGCCCGGCGAGGATCCGCGTTTCGGCAAGTGGGGCAAGCAGAAGTGCGAGGATACCGGCCCGCTCACCAAGAAGCGCATGGAGACGGTCGATGAGGAATTCCTCGGTGCCTCGCTCGATTTCATGGATCGGGCGAACCGCGAGAAGAAGCCGTTCTTCGCCTGGGTGAATTCCACCCGCATGCATATCTGGACGCATCTCAAGCCGTCGTCCGAGGGCAAGACCGGGCTGGGCGTGGTCGCCGACGGCATGGTCGAGCATGACGGCCAGGTGGGGCAGCTGCTGAAGAAGCTGGACGATCTCGGCATCACCCAGAACACGATCGTGATCTACACCACGGACAACGGCGCCGAGGTCATGAGCTGGCCGGACGGCGGCACGACGCCGTTCCGTGGCGAGAAGAACACCAACTGGGAGGGCGGCTACCGCGTTCCGGCGATGGTGCGCTGGCCGGGGCTGGTTCGTCCGGGCACCGAGATCAACGAGGTCTTCTCGGCCGAGGACTGGCTGCCGACGCTCACCGCGGCGGCCGGAGAAGGAAATCTCAAGCAGCGCCTGATGCAGGGCGCCAGCTTCAACGGCAAGCCGTTCAAGGTCCATCTCGACGGCTACGATCAGCGCGACCTCCTCAAGAACGGAACGGGGAGCGCCCGCAAGGAATTCTTCTACTGGACCGACGATGGCGGACTCGCGGGGCTGCGCTACGACAAGTGGAAGCTGGCGTTCATGGAACAGCGCAAGCACGGTTTCGACGTGTGGCAGGACCCGATGGTGACCCTGCGCGTGCCGAAGCTGTTCGACCTCAGGGCCGATCCGTTCGAGCGGGCCGACCACGAGGGGATGGGCTACGGGCGCTGGCGCATCGATCGCATCTACCTGCTGGTGCCGGCTCAGGCCTACGTGACCGACTTCATCAAGACGCTGGTCGAATTCCCGCCGCGCCAGAAGCCCGGCTCGTTCAACCTCGAGGGTGTGCTGAACAAGCTCACTTCTCCGCCGCAGAGCGCGAACTAGGGTACGGGCGCCTCGCATGGCGCCTCCGGAACGCCCGTCCGCCTCCCGTGGCGGGCGGGCGGAGAGGCGTGTAGGACTCGGCTCATGAGCGACGACGCCGGAACCCTGACGCCGTACCCCGGGATGGTCCGGATCCCCGGCGGCACCTTTCGCATGGGATCCGATCATCACTATGCCGAGGAGAAGCCGGCGCACACCGTGACGGTGAGCGGCTTCTGGATCGACGAGACGCCGGTCACCAATGCCCAGTTCCGCGCCTTCGTCGAAGCGACCGGCCACGTCACCTGGGCCGAGATCGACCCCGACCCAAAGGACTATCCCGGCGCGCGGCCGGGGATGCTGAAGGCCGGCGGTCTTGTCTTCACGCCGCCCTCGAAGCCCGTCGATCTCGCCGACTGGAGCCAGTGGTGGCGCTTCACCTTCGGGGCCACGTGGCGGCGGCCCTACGGCAGGGGCAGTCACATCGGCGGGCTCGACGATCATCCGGTGGTGCAGATCGCCTTCCGCGATGCCGAGGCCTATGCCAAATGGGCGGGCAAGGAACTGCCGACGGAAGCCGAATGGGAGTTCGCGGCGCGCGGCGGATTGGATGGCGCCGAGTTCGCCTGGGGAGACGAACTCACACCGGGCGGCCGGCACATGGCCAATACCTGGCAGGGTGCCTTCCCGCACGAGAATACCCGCGCCGACGGCTTTGCCCGCACGTCGCCCGTCCGCGCCTATCCGGCCAACGGCTACGGCGCATACGACATGATCGGCAACGTCTGGGAGTGGACCGTCGACTGGTATGCCGCCCGGCACCCGGCCGATGCGGGCAAGGCCTGCTGCGTGCCGGAGAACCCGCGCGGCGCGACGCTCGAGCAGAGCTACGACCCGCGCGACGCGGTGCGCATCCCGCGCAAGGTGTTGAAGGGCGGTTCGCATCTCTGTGCCCCCAGCTACTGCAAGCGCTATCGCCCGGCTGCGCGCCATGCCGAGCAGATCGACACGACCACCAGCCATGTCGGCTTCAGGTGTGTCGTCCGGGATCAGCCGGCGGGCGGTTGAACCGGCCTACGACGGCGCGCCCGGACGACCGTGTCGAGCAACTGATCGACGAAGCCGCGCGTGATCGGCGCGTGTCCCATCAACAGGCGGTAGAAGAGCGGCCCGAAGATGAGGTCGAGTGTGACATCCATGTCGTCCGGTTCGGCGATGGAGCGGTCCGCGATGCAGCGCTCGAGCAGGGCCCAGGTGGCATCCCGGTTGCGGGCGATGAACTCGTTGCGGAACGCCTTGGCCAGTTCGGTCTCCGACTGGGCCGCCGCAACCATGGCCGCGACGCTCCGGCCGGCGGGGGCGGCGAAGGCGTCGGCCAGCGCGTGAAGCTGCGCCCGTAGCGCGGACAGTGCACTTCCCGGCGAAGCAGCGGCACTGGCCGCGCCCGTCTTCTCCAGGAACGCGGCCATCGCGACGGCGGGTGCGTTCGGCCAGTAGCGGTAGATCGTCGGGCGGCTGACCCCCGCCTTCTGCGCGATCGCTTCGATCGTGACGGCCGTCAGGCCGCCGCGTTCCAGCAGGTCACGGGCGGCTACCAGGATCGCGGCGCGCGTGCGCGGATCGCGGGGACGGCCGCGCACCGGTGGGGCTGAAGAGGCTTGACGGGGCATCTATTAACGTTACGATACGTAACGTAATATAACACAGGTGATGCCATGCCCGCAAAGACCGCCCCCCCGGGTCAGACCGTGCGGGCACACATGACTGTGCACGACGCCAAAGCCGCGATCGCCTTCTACGTGAAGGCGTTCGGCGCGGTGGAGTTGTTCCGCCTCGTCGAACCGGCGGGCCGGGTCGGCCATGCCGAGATCCGCATCGGTAACACCGTGCTGATGATGAACGACGAATATCCCGATTTCGGGGCGCGTAGCCCGGGCGCGATCGGCGGCTCGCCGGTGGCCTTCCACATCGCCGTTCCGGATGCCGACGAGGCGGTCGAGAAGGCCGTGGCTGCCGGCGCCACGCTCGTGCGGCCGGTGCAGGACCAGTTCTACGGCGACCGGTCCGGCATGGTCGCCTGTCCATTCGGCTATCGCTGGTTCCTCGCCGCCTCGAAGGAGGTCGTGAGCCCGGAGGAGATGCAGAAGCGCTGGACGAAGATGCTGGAGGGCGGGCAGGGCTGAGGAGCGTCTAGACCGCCACGCTCTCCTCGATCCACGCGGCATAGGCCGGAGAGACGTGCACCATCGGGAAGGCATGGATCGCGGGCACCTCGTACGGGTGCAGGTCGAGGATCGCCCGCTCGACGGCGGGGTAGTGCTCGTCGAGTGTCTTGAAGAGGATGCGATATTCCTTGCCGCTCTCGACGGCGCCCTTCCAGCTGTAGACGCTCTCGATTCGGGAGATCTGTGCGCAGGCGGCGAGTTTCGCCTCGACCAGCGCCCGCGCGAGCGAACGGGCGTCCTTGCGGTTGGCGACGGTGGTGACGACGACGATGGCGGACATGGCGGTCTTTTCTGATCCAGACGGACGAATCAGAACAGCGAAAAATACTCGCGCTGCTCCCAGTCGCTGACTTCGAGTTCGAAGCGATCGATCTCAGCCTGCTTGAGGCGCGTGTAGTAGTCGACGAAGAAGTCGCCGAGCCCGGCGCGCAGCACCTCGTTTTCACGCAGCGCCGCCAGCGCCTCGGCGAGCGACCGCGGCAGCAGCGGCGCCCGCGTCTCATAGGGCTTGTCGGCCGAGGGGCCGGGATCGAGCTGGCGCTCGATCCCGTCGAGGCCGCAGACGATCTGGCTGGCCATGTAGAGATAGGGATTGGCCGCAGGCTCGCCGACGCGGTTTTCGAGATGGGTCGCCGGATCGCCTGGACCGCCCAGCACGCGCACCATCACGCCGCGATTGTCGCGGCCCCAGATGGCGCGATCGGGCGCGAGGGAGAAGGGACGGTAGCGCTTGTAGCCGTTCAGTGTCGGCGTGCTGAAGGCGGCCGCCGCGCGCGCATGTTCGAGCAAGCCGGCCATGTAGTGGCGGCCGGTCGTCGACAAAGTCTCGTTGGCATCGGCGAAGGCGTTGGCATGCGTCTTCCGGTCGGTCAGCGACTGGTGCAGGTGCCAGCCGCTCGACATGACGCTGGCGAGCCTGGGCCGGCACATGAAGGTGGCATGGAACCCGTTGCGCTGGGCAATCTGCTTGGTGGCGCTGCGGAACAGCACCATGGTGTCCGCAGGTTCCAGGCCGATGCCGGTGCGGAAGGTGAACTCGACCTGGCTGGGACCGAATTCGACTTCGAGCGAGCGCAACGGCAGGCCGAGATCGACGAGGTTGGTGCGCAGGATCTCCAGGATCGGATCCATCTCGTCGTAGCGCTGCTCGGTCAGGTACTGATAGCCCTGGTTGAGCAGCGACACGTCGGGCGGCTCGCCCGGCTGGCCGGCGTCGCCGGGGCCGAGCCTTGCCTTTTCCAGCTTGAAGAGATGGAACTCGACTTCCAGCCCGGCGACGAAGTCGAAGCCGCGATCGGCCAGGGTGGAGAGGGTGCGGCGCAGGACCTGGCGCGTGCAGAGCGGCATCGGCCGGCCGTCGGCGAAGTAGATGTCGCACAGCATCCAGCCGGAATGCGGCGCCCAGGGCAGGGCGCGAAAGGTCGTGGGATCGGGCAGCATGACCACGTCGGCCGCGCCTTCCAGCTCCTTCATGCTGAAGCCGCCGCCCGGCTGCCAGACCGGGAACACCGTTCGGTGCGACGTGTCCTTGAGCAACATCGTGGTGGTGAACCCGACGCCGTTCTTCAGCGCCGCGTCGACTTCCGCGGCCATCAGCGTCTTGCCGCGCAGGACGCCATGCTGGTCGGCGAAGGCCAGGCGCACGACCGACATCTCGCCGGCCTTCATGCGCCGCTCGGCCTCGCGGGTCGCGGCCTTGCGCTCCTCGATCCAGAGGCCCGCGCGTTCGACCAGGCTCATCGGCTCACGCGACCAGCGGCGGTAGTGTGTCAGCCGCCCAGGTCGAAGCCTGGCGGCGGCGCACGTCGACATCCTTCCAGTAGGCTTCCCAGCCCTCGGTCGGCCCCATGCCGTCGATCGCCACCGGACCGCGGATCGCGGCAGCACGCTGTTGGTCGAGCCACATGATCGGCCGCTCGCCGTTGCCGACCTGTCCGATCGCCGACAGCAGCATGCGGCGGTAGGCGACGATCGCCTTGTCGGTGGTGCCGAGATGCTCGCGCGTGCGGTCCTGGATGCGGCCCTGGCTTTCGACCGCCCACTGGTCGTGGACGTTGATGTCGAAGCCCATGCCGGTGAAGGTCTGGCTCTTCTGTTCGGCGACGTTGTAGCCATAGTCGTTGTGGCGGCCGATCAGCGGGCGGTAGTCGGGAAGCTGGTAGAGCTTCAGGCGCTGCTCGCGCATCGCGGCGTGATCCACCGGCTTACCGAAGCTGGTGAAGATCGCGTACCAGTAGCAGCTCGTATCATCGATCGGCACGTGCCACTGCGTGATCGTCATCTCCGCGCTCATCGGGATCACGAAGGCGTAGGGGAAGACGAGGTTGGTCACCCGCACATGCGTGTGCTGCTCGTTCAGCTTGCGCAGCGCGAACAGGCGCAGGCCGTAGTCTGTCGCCTCGACGTCGAGCTTCGGTCGCGGGAACTCGCGCAGCAGGCGCGTCATCGGGATTTCGGAATCGGCAGAGGCGGAGCGGAACTGCTTGCCGTAGGCCGCGCCGGTATCCTCGTCCTCGTAGAAGCGATGAAGGTAGGACGCGTGCGCCGGATCGATGCCGACTTCCAGCGCCTGCAGCCAGTTGCACTCGATCAGGCCCTTGAAGGCGAAGGCGTGCGTGCCGGGCGCGAGGAAGCAGTCGAAGTCCGGGAAGGCGGGGGCCTCTCCCTCGCCGAGATAGGCGAAGACGATGCCGTTCTTCACCACGACCGGATAGCTGCGCTGGCGCACCCGCTGGCAGAGCACGCTGCCTTCCGGCTCGGCCGGCGTCTCCAGGCACTTGCCGTCGACGTCGAACAGCCAGCCGTGGAACAGGCAGCGCAGGCCGCCATGCTCGAGGCGGCCGAAGGCGAGATCGGCGCCGCGATGCGGGCAGTCGCGGTCGAGCAGCCCGTGCCGGCCGCGCTCGTCGCGGAACAGGACGAAATCCTGCCCCAGCACGCGCACCGCCTTGGCCGGCCGCTCGGCGGGAAGTTCGTCGGCGAGGGCCACGGGATGCCAGTAGTGGCGCATCAGCGCTCCGCACTTGGTGCCCGGACCGACCCGGGTCATCAGCTCGTTCTGCTCGGGACTCATCATGCGGGCAAGAGTGACGCAAACCATCGGGATTCGCTATAGAAGACCGCATGAACCCCTCTCTGAACGGCATGCCGGGGCCCACTTCCCGCGTCTTCTTTTCACAGCGCCTGCGTCTGCACTATGTCGACTGGGGCAACCCGGAAGCGCCGCCGCTTCTCCTCGTCCATGGCGGCCGCGATCACTGCCGGAACTGGGACTGGGTGGCGCAGGCCCTGCGCAAGGACTGGCACGTCATCTGTCCGGATCTGCGCGGGCACGGCGACAGCCAGTGGTCGCCCGACGGCAACTATTCGATGGCAGCCTACATCTACGACCTGGCGCAGCTCATCCATCAGCAGAACCTGGCGCCGGTGACGATCGTCGCGCATTCGCTCGGCGGCAACATCTGCCTGCGCTACACCGGCATCCATCCCGACAAGGTGCGCAAGCTGGTGGCGATCGAGGGCCTCGGCCCGTCGCCCAAGGTGATCGCCGAGCGCGGCAACAAGCCGATGAACGAGCGCATGACCGAGTGGATCGACGAGCAGCGCAAGCTTTCGGCCCGCGCGCCGCGCAAGTATCCGACCATCGAGGACGCGTTCAAGCGCATGCAGGAGGAGAACAAGCATCTCTCCGCGGCGCAGGCCCGCCACCTGACCGAGCAGGGCGTCAACCAGAACGAGGACGGCACCTACAGCTGGAAGTTCGACAACTATGTGCGCGTCAACCAGCCGTACGACATGAGCTACGAGGCGATCGAGGAACTCTGGGCGCGCATCACCTGTCCGACCCTGCTGGTCTACGGCAAGGAGAGCTGGGCTTCCAATCCGGAGAAGGACGGCCGCATCAAGCACTTCAAGACCGCGAAGGTGGTGGAGTTCGAGCGCGCCGGTCACTGGGTGCAGCACGACCGGCTCGACGACTTCGTCGCCACCACGCGGGAGTTCATCAAGTGAGGGCCGCGGTCCTGCGCGGCGGCGACATCGTCGTCGCCGATGTCCCGGCGCCGGTACCGGCGGCGGGGCAGGTGCTGGTGAAGACGCTGTGCTGCGGCATCTGCGGTTCGGACCTGCACTATGCGAAACACGCGCCGCACATGGTGGAGCTGTCGAAGCGCATTCCCGGCCGCCTGCCGCTCGATCTGTCGCGCGACGTCGTGTTTGGCCACGAATTCTGCGGCGAGGTGCTGGACTACGGCCCCGGTGCCGAGCGCAAGTTCAAGCCCGGCACGCTGGTCTGCTCGATGCCGGTGATTCCCCAGGCCGACGGCCATCGCACGGTCGGCTATTCCAACGACTTTCCCGGCGGCTACGGCGAACAGATGGTTCTTGCGGAGCCGCTGCTGCTCGAAGTGCCCAACGGACTGTCGGCCGAGCATGCGGCCCTCACCGAGCCGCTCGCGGTCGGTATTCATGCGGTCGAGAAGGCGGCGCTGCAGGAGAACGACGCGCCGCTGGTGGTGGGCTGCGGGCCGGTCGGCCTCGCCGCCATCGTCGGACTGCGGCTGAAGGGCATCCATCCGATCATCGCAGCCGACTTCTCGCCCAAGCGGCGCGAGCTGGCCGTGAAGATGGGCGCCGACATCGTGATCGATCCCAAGCTGGAATCGCCCTATGCGAAGCTGACGCCGGGCAAGCGCGCCGTGATCTTCGAATGCGTCGGCGTGCCCGGTCTCCTGCAGCAGGTCTTCGAGGCGGCGCCGCGCGATGCGCGCATCGTCGTGGCCGGCGTCTGCATGGAGCCGGATCGGATCGAGCCGCTGTTCGGCATCGTGAAGGAACTCTCCCTCCAGTTCGTGCTGGGCTACACGCCCGACGAATTCGCGCGCTGCCTCCGTCTGCTGGCCGAGGGGCAGGTCGAGGCCGATGCACTGATCACCGGCAAGGTCGGCCTGGCCGAGGTCAAGGGCGCCTTCGAGGAGCTCGCCAATCCCGAACGCCATACCAAGATTCTCGTGGAGCCGTGGCGCTGACTTTGATAGCGCTTCAGGGCATCGAGGGAGGAACAGCAAGATGAAATTCTATAATTCGGTCGGCCCCAACCCGCACATGGTCCGGATGTTCATGGCCGAGAAGGGCTTCGACGTGCCGAAGGTCGAGGTCGACCTGCGCGGCGGCGAGAACCGGCGCGAGGCTTACCTCAAGATCAACCCGGCCGGGCAGTGTCCGGCGCTCGAACTCGACGATGGCACGGTTCTGGCCGAGATCACCGCGATCTGCGAGTACATCGACGAGATCAAAAAGGACACGCCCTCGCTGATCGGCGACACGCCGGAGGAACGCGCGGCGACGCGCATGTGGGTCCGCCGCATCGATCTCAATATCCTCGAGCCGGCGGCCAACGGCTTCCGCTTCTCGCAGGGGCTGAAGATGTTCCAGGACCGTGTCCATTGCATTCCCGAGGCGGCGGAAGGGCTGAAGGAGAGCGCGCGCAAGAAGCTCGCCTGGCTCGACGGGCAGATGGGATCGAAGCCCTTCGTCACGGGCGACAAGCTCACGATGGCCGACATCCTGCTGTACACGTTCCTCGAATTCCTCGGGAAGGTCGGCCAGCCGCTCGATCCGGCGAACAAGAACCTGACGGCCTGGATGGGCCGCATGAAGGCCCGGCCGAGCGCCACCGCCTGATCGAGGAACGCGGGAACCAGACCATGCGCCGATTGATCGCCGTCCTGTTCGCTCTCCTGGTGCTGCCGCTCGCGGGAGCACAGGCGCAGGGCGATCCGCCCGGAGTGAAGGGGCTGTTCCTGCTGACCGACTACCCCACGCAGACGGTGCGTGCGGGAGAGGTCACGACGATCCGCGTGAAGGTGAACAATGCCGGCCAGATGCCCGAGCCCTTGGCTCTGGCGCTGGCCGGTGTTCCCGCGGGCTGGAAGATCGACCTGCTGGGGGGCGGGCAACCGGTCGGTGCGGTGATGGTGGGCGTCAACCAGGACGTCACCGTTCAGCTGCGCATCGAAGTGCCGAAGGATGCGCCGACAGGCTCGCAGACGGTCATCCTGACGGCGAAGGGGCCGATGCAACAGGCCAGCCTGCCGATCACGCTTACCGTCGGAACGGAGGCGCCGGCCAAGCTCAGTCTTAAGTCGCGCCTGCCGTCGCTGCGCGGCACGCCGCGCTCGGCCTTCGAGTACACGCTGACCGTGGGCAACGATTCCGGCAAGGACCTGACCGTGGCGCTGGCGGCCCAGGGCCCGGCGAATTTCCAGAGCACCTTCACCGAAGGGTTCGGTTCCAACGAGATCAGTTCTATTCCCATCGAGGCCGGGCAGACCAAGGATATCAAGCTCAAGGTGACGCCGCCGCGCGATGTGAAGGCCGGTGATTACCCCGTGCTGGTCAAGGTCGCGGCAGAAGGTGCCACCGCCGAGATGCGGGTCACGCTACAGGTGAGCGGTCAGGGCTAGCTCGCGCTCTCGACCAAGGACGGCCGGCTGAGCGGCGATGCCGAGATCGGCAAGACCTCGACCTATACGCTGGTGCTGAGCAACGACGGCACCGCGCCGGTCGACGAGGTCGAACTCTCGGGGACGGTTCCGTCGAACTGGAAGATCGAGTTCAATCCCAAGTCGATCGCCGCCATCGCCCCCGGTGACAAGAAGGAGGTGCAGGTCCTGGTGACCCCGGCCGACAAGGCCGTGGCCGGCGACTACATGGCCTCGTTCCGCGCGAATGCCCGCGGCGAGCAATCCTCGGCCGATTTCCGAATCACCGTCACCACGTCAACGCTCTGGGGCATCGCCGGCATCGGCATCATCGCCGTGGCGTTGCTCGTCCTGTTGGGCGCGGTCGCGCGGTTCGGCCGGCGCTAGAAGCAGCCGATGGCCGACACCGTCATCGAGGCGCGCGGACTGACCAAGGTCTACGGCAGTCATCGTGCCGTCGACGCGATCGACTTCAGCATCCGGCGGGGCGAGATCTTCGGCCTGCTCGGGCCGAACGGCGCTGGCAAGACCACGACCATCCTGATGATGCTGGGGCTCACCGAGACGAGCGGCGGATCGGTCGATGTGCTGGGCTTCGATCCGGTTCGCCAGCCGCTGGAGGTCAAGCGCCGGGTCGGCTACCTGCCGGACGCCGTCGGCTTCTACGATCACCTGACGGCGCGCGAGAACCTGCGCTACACCGCGCGGCTGCTGGCCATCCCGCGTCGCGAGGCCGAGACGCGCATCGCCGAGGCGATGGAGAGCGTGAAGCTGGCCGATGTGCTCGACAAGCGCGTCGCGACCTTCTCGCGCGGCATGCGCCAGCGCCTGGGCATCGCCGAGATCGTGATGAAGAGAGCCGAGGTCGCCATCCTCGACGAGCCGACCTCGGGTCTCGATCCGCATTCGACCTTCGAGCTCTTGGAGATGATCCGCGGCCTGAAGCGGGCGGGTGTCGCCGTGCTGCTGTCCTCGCATCTGCTCGACCGCGTCCAGAGCGTCTGCGACCGGGTTGCCCTGTTCAACAAGGGCCGGATCGCGCTGATGGGCACCGTCGTGGAACTGGCCAACCAGGTGCTGGGTGCCGGCCATCCGATCCTGGTCGAGGCGACGGGTGCCGACGTCGCGGGCATTCTGCGCGAAGTCGAGGGCGTGCAGACCGTCGTGCCCGAAGGCGAGGGGGCGTGGCGCGTGGTCGCCGACCGCGACGTCCGGGCGGCCGTGGCCCATCGCATCGTGACCGCGGGCGGCGCGCTCACCCGGCTCGCCGACCTGCAGCCCAGTCTCGAAGAGGTCTATACGCGCTACTTCGAGGAGGCGCGCCGTGCCGCTTAGCGTCTTTCCAGGCGGAGTGAAGTCACACCCCCAACCTCATGCTGAGGAGCGCGCCGGAGGAGCGCGTCTCGAAGCATGCGCACGCGCACGCCGTTTGCTTCCCATCCTTCGAGACGGCGCTTCGCGCCTCCTCAGGATGAGGTGGATCGGTTGAGGCCGGCATGAGACGGAATGACTCACGTGCCGCGCGTCGCCAGGGCTCGCCCTTCACCGGGCTCGGGCCGGTCTTCATGAAGGAACTGTCCGATCACCTGAGCAGCGTGCGCATGATGGTGCTGACGCTGTTTGTACTCGCCTTCGGCGCCTTCCCAGTGGCCTCGTCGCTGCAGACCCTGCGGACGGTGGTCGACCCCAACTCCTTTCTGTTCCTGCGCATCTTCACCCTGGAGCCCGAGCAGGTCGGCATCTCCTTCATCGCGGCGTTGAACTTCATCATTCCGCTGATGGCGATCGGGCTCGGTTTCGATTCGGTGAACAGCGAGTTCAACCGGCGCACCTTGAGTCGTGTCCTGTCGCAGCCGATCTATCGAGATGCGCTGTTGCTCGGCAAGTTCCTGGCCGGGCTCACGACTTTCGCGGTGGCGCTGGTCGCCCTCTGGCTGATTGTCGTCGGTGCCGGGCTCCTGCTGCTGGGCGTCCCGCCGCGTGGCGTGGAAGTGGCGCGCGGTCTCGGGTTTCTTGTCGTCTCCGTGGCCTATGGCGGTGTGTGGCTCGCGATCGCGATGCTGTTCTCGGTACTCTTCCGCTCGACCGCGACCTCGGCCCTCTGCGCGCTCGGCCTGTGGCTGTTCTTTTTTCTGCTGTGGCCGCAGCTCGCCTCGGCAGTCGTTTCCGGCGTGGCGCCCAGCGAGATCCGTAGCCTGGAGGAATACGCCGCCGTCCAGGACATCGCCATGGGGCTGATGCGGTTCTCCCCCGGCACGCTGTTCAGCGAGGCCGTGCTGGGCCTGCTCAGTCCCGAGACCCGCACGCTCGGTCCGATGCTGCCGGCGCAGATGCGCGGTGCGATCATGGGCGCGCCGCTGCCGTTCGATCAGAGCCTGCTGATGATCTGGCCGCAGATCACCGGGCTCGTCGCCGGGATGGTCGTGGTCTTCGCGGCGGCCTACGTGATCTTCCAGCGCGAGGAAGTGCGCGCGTGAAGGATTGGACCGTCGCTGCGGCCCACAACAATGCGCGGTGGTGCGATGCGGTCTGTCGCGCGCACGGCCACGCGGGCCGCTTCCTGCCGCACATGTGGGTCAATGCCGCGACCGTGCCGCGCTTCTATCCCAATGCCGTCACTCTGGCCGTGGGCGAGACGGCACTGGAGGAGCAGCGGAGCACGGTCGAGATCCTGCAGAAATCGAACCTTCCGGGCCGCTGGTCGGTAAAGGACAGCTTCCACACCCTCGACCTGTCGCGTCGCGGCTTCGACCTGCTGTTCGAAGCCAGCTGGATACGCGGCGCCATGCCGGGTGAGGGGCCGTCCAGCGACATCGTCTGGAGTCGCGAGGACAAAGGCGGCGAGGGACTGCCGTTCGACGATCCGGGGTTCGCGCTGTTCCGCGGGCGTCGCGGCTTCAAGGTCGTGGCGGGCTTCATGCTCTATCAGGCTGAGGACGTCGTCGGTGTTTCCAACGTGGTGGCCGAGGCGGCCGACGCGCCGGCCGTCTGGCGCTCGCTGACGGTACTGGCGGCGCAGACATTCCCGCGGATGCCGCTGGTCGGCTACGAATCCGGCCGCGAGCTGAAGGCCGCCGTCAAAGCCGGCTTCGAAGCGGGCGACAAGCTCAGGGTGTGGGTGACGGCGCGGGACTGAAGCCGCACGCAATCAACGCTTCCATCATGTGCGGCGGCGGCGGGGCCGTGACGTCCACCGGCGGCTTCGACGCCGACAGCGGAAGAGCGATCCGGTGCGATTGCAGGTGGAGCTGGCTGTCGGGGCGCGCCTGGCCATAGAGCCGGTCGGCGATGACCGGGCAACCGGCGGCGGCGCAGTGGACGCGGATCTGGTGGGTGCGGCCGGTCTCGGGATTGAGTTCGAGCCAGGTCATCCCGGGCCCGCGTCCCAGCACCTTGTAGCGCGTCACCGAGGGCTGGCCCTGCGGCGACACCTTCACCGACCAGCCGCTCCGCGTGTTCACTTTCAGCAAGGGCATGTCGAACACGCCTTCGTCGGCCGGCGGCGAGCCCTCGACGACGGCCCAGTAGGTCTTCTCGGTGTCGCGGCCGGAGAACAGGCGTCCCAGCTTGGCGAGCGCCTTGGGATGCCGGCCCAGCACCAGGACGCCCGCGGTGTCGGCATCCAGCCGGTGGGCGAGCGATGGCGGCCGCGGCAGCCCGTAGCGCAGGTCGTCGAAGCACTCCTCGAGGTTCGGCGCGCCGCTGGGACCGGCATGCACCGCCAGCCCCGCCGGCTTGTCGATCACCAGGATCAGCCCGTCCCGATGCAGCACGCGCGCCTGGATCTCCTCGGCGGTCAGCGGCGGCGGGCGCCGGCGCGGCGGTGGCTGGCGCGGGGCGGCCTTGTCGGGAGGGCGCCGGTTCACAGGTCGGGCCAACGGTCGAGCCAGCTCTCGCTCGCTTCGTAGAGGGCGGCGGCGCGGAGAACCGACGACTCGTCGCGAAAGCGGCCGACGATCTGCAGGGCGATGGGCAGGCCCTCCGAATCGTAGCCATTGCAGATCGAAAGGGCGGGATGGCCGGTGATGTTGAACGGCATCGTGTAGGGGAACCAGTTGCGGCGCAGCTCGCCCGCCTCGACGCCGTCGATGGTGATGGGATCGAACAGGTCCTGATCGATCGGCAGCGCGGTGCGCGAGACCGTCGGCGTCACCAGGAAGTCGGCGGTCTCGAACCAGCCCTGCACCATGCGGAAGAGTTCGCTGCGCTGGAACATCGCGCGCTGGTAGTCCGCGCCCGACCAGTCGGCGGCCTCTGCGACCTGGCGCACCAGCGAGGGCGTCATGCGGTTGCCGTCGCGCTTGATCATCTCGTCGAAGCGCGCCTTCCAGGTCGTGTGGTTGATGACCTTCCACGCCGAGCTGAGGTCCGGCAGTTCCTCTGTGAGTTCGACCAGCTCGGCGCCCAGTTCGCGCAGCCGCACCAGCGACTGCTCGAAGGCGGCGCGCACGTCCTTCGCGACCATCGTGTTGCCGAGCGTCGCGCTGTAGAGGATGCGCCTGCCCTTGAGATCGCCCTCGGCACGCGCGGCGGCGAGGTAGTCCGGCGGCTCGATGCCGATCGACCAGGGGTCGGAGGGATGCGGGCCGGCCATCGCCTGGAGCATCAGCGCGGTGTCCATCACCGTGCGCGTCATCGGCGTCACGTAGGTGTAGTTGCCGAACGCGTCCGCCACCTGGCTGTGCGGGATCACGCCGTTGCTCTGCTTGAGCCCGACCATGCCGTTGATCGCGGCCGGAATGCGCGTGGATCCGCCGCCGTCGGTGGCGATGCCGATCGGCCCGATGCCGGCCGCGACCGCCACCGCCGCGCCGCCGCTCGACCCGCCGGACGTGTGGTTGGCGCTCCAGGCGTTGCGCGTGCGGCCGAACAACGGCCCGTCGGTCAGCGACTTGTGGCCGAACTCCGGCGTCGTCGTTTTGCCGAACAGGATGCCGCCCGCGGCCTTCACGCGCGCCGCGCAGACTGCGTCTTCCTTCGGCACGTTGTTCTCGTAGAGCAGTGACCCGAAGGTGGTGCGCACCCCGGCCGTGTTCACGAGATCCTTGGCGGCGAAGGGGATGCCGTGCAGCAGGCCAAGCGGCTTGCCCTGCATGATCGCACTTTCAGCAGCCTTGGCCGCCGCGCGGGCCTGGTCGGGCACCAAGGTGACGAAGCAGTTCAGCACCGGCTGCAGCTTCTCCGCTCGTGCGAGCACGGCGTCGGTCAGTTCGACAGGCGAGATCTTGCGGGCGGCGATCTGCTCGCGCAGGTCGGAGGCGGGCAGGCGGGTGAGGTCGGTCATGGTCTCGTTTCATGTTCCTCTCCCCCGACAGGGGGAGAGGTTAGGTGAGGGGGCGTCAAAGATCGCGTGCAACCCCCTCACCCTGCCTCTCCCCCTGGCGGGGGAGAGGAGTTTGAAAAGGTGCGAAGGCTCTACCGCAGCAACCCTCGTGCCGCGAGGTTGCGCATCAGGGCGCCGGTGCCGAAGGTCCAGGGCGGGACCCTGTCGCAATGCGCCACCTTGTTGGTGAGCGTGCCGAGCTTGGGCGAGCGGATCGACACCAGATCGCCCACCATGTGGGTGAAGCCCGTGCCGCCCGGCTTGCGCGGTTCGGTCGGGGCGAACAGCGTGCCCGTCATCAGCGCCATGCCGTCGGGATACTGATGCGCGCTCATCGCCTGGGCGACGAGATCGGTGGGATCGCGGCTGATCTTCGACAGGTCGCTCGACCCGCGCAGGCGGAACTGGTCGGGGCCCGTGACTTCGAGATCGACCTTGGCGCGGCGTACGTCGTCGAGCGAGAAGGTCGCGTCGAACAGGCGGATGAAGGGACCCAGCGCACACGATGCGTTGTTGTCCTTGGCGATGCCCAGCAGGAGCGCGCTGCGGCCCTCGATGTCTCGCAGGTTGACGTCGTTGCCCAGTGTCGCGCCGACGATCCTTCCCTTGGCGCTGACGATCAGGGTCACCTCGGGCTCGGGATTGTTCCAGTCGGAGTCTGGCCGAATGCCGATCTCGGCGCCGTATCCGACCGCGGCCATGGGCGGCGCCTTGGTGAAGATCTCGGCGTAGGGGCCGATGCCGACCTCGAGATAGGGCGACCAGGCGCCGCGCGCCATCAGGGTCTTCTTCAGCGCTTCGGCCTCGGGCGACCCTGGCTTGATGGCACTGACATCGGCACCGATGATCGAATTCAACTCGCCGCGCACCTGCTCGGCCCGGGCGGGGTCGCCCTTGGCATGCTCCTCGATCAGCCGTTCGAGCAGGCTGACCGCGAAGGTGACGCCGGCGGCCTTGAGCGCCTGCAGATCGACCGGCGCCAGGAGGTCGCCAATCACGTCCTGCAGCGCGCCGATGCGCTCACCCGGCGTGTTGCGCGCAAGGCCCGTGGGATCGGGCGCGTTGCAGAGATCGGCCATGGTCGGAACGGTAGCCGAAAGATCGAAAACCCCGTCGCTGCGGATCGCGACGACCGAGGGGCCTGCCGGCTTTCCCGCCCGCCAGACGCGGCCGACGAGCATGCCCGAAGTGCCGTCTTCGGGCAGGATTTCGCTGAGAGATGGTGACACTGGACGTCTCCGGCGCTTCGTTGCAGAAAAGGCGCGCCATTCCCGGGAGAAATAAGATCATGGCCGCAGCACGGATCAAAGGCGTTCTTTCGCCCGTCGTCACGCCCTTCAAGCGCGACCTGTCGCCGGACGTCGGCCGTTTCATCGCTCACTGCAAGTGGCTGATCAGCCAGGATTGCGGGCTCGCGGTCTTCGGCACCAACTCGGAAGCCAACTCGCTGTCGGCCAAGGAGCGGATGAGCCTGCTCGAAGCCGTCGTCGCGGCCGGCGTGCCGACCGCGCGCATGATGCCCGGCACCGGCGCCTGCTCGATCACCGAGGCGGCCGAGGTGAGCGCGCACGCGGTGAAGCTCGGAGTCGGCGGCGTGCTGATGCTGCCGCCGTTCTATTACAAGGGCGTTCCGGAGGAGGGGCTGTTCCGCTTCTACTCGGAAGTCGTGCAGCGGGTCGGCGACGATCGCCTGCGCGTCTATCTCTATCATATCCCCGGGGTCTCGGGCGTGCCGATCACGCACAAGCTGGTCGAGCGGCTGATGAAGGCCTATCCGACGCAGATCGTCGGCATGAAGGATTCGTCGGACGACTGGCCCCATACGAAGAGCATGATCGACGCCTTCGCCAAGGACGGCTTCGACGTCTTCTCCGGCAACGAGAAGCCGATCCTGGAGAACCTGAAGGCCGGCGGCGTCGGCTGCATCAGCGCCACCGCCAACATCAACCCGGGCAAGATCGCCGAGACGATCAAGGCCTGCGGCACGCCGGAAGGCGACAAGCTCCAGGCCTGGATCAACGAGGTCCGCGGCGTCATGCAAGGCTACGTGATGATCCCGGCGCTGAAGTACGTCATCGCGCATTACGGCAGCGACCCGCACTGGAACCCGGTCCGTCCGCCGCTCGTCGAGATCGATGAGAAGACCGGCCGCGACATGATCGAGAAGCTCGACAAGCTCGGCTTCACCATGCCCGGCCTCAAGCAGGCGATGGCGGTCGCGGCCGAATAGTCCGTGCGAACTCTGGGGCGGCGGGATTACTGCCGCGTCGCCGCCTTGGGCGACGAATGATGATGGCGAATCATCCATTGGCCGTCGCGCTTCACGATCAGCATGGTGAAGCGGGACGGGCGCGGCACGTCGCCCTCAGACGCCCGTGCGAAATTGTAGAAGCCCGTAGTGACAACGGCTTTCTCGTCCAGCACGATCGTTCGCCGCTCGACGATCGCGTTCTTGCGGCCGCTCCCCGCGAGATCCTTGAAATAAGTGCGGATCTGCTCGGTACCTTCCGACATGACGGGGCTCGTCGTGCCGAGCAGGATGGCATCCGGCGTGTACAGCTTGACCAGGGCTTCGCTGTCGTTGGCGCTGTACGTCGCGGCCCACCGGTCGACCAACGCGTCTGCGTCTTCAGCCGGCCCTGCGAAGGCGGGCAAGGACGTCAGCAGGAGCGGCAGGCAGAGAAGTCCTGTAATCGGCCTCATGACGATCTCCCTTCATTGTCGTCCGGCCGGCGATTTGACACCGCCGGCATCCGGGCATTATAGAGTGATCATGGTCACGACCCGCACCTACAACGCTTGGTATTTTACGCCCCTGACATAGGCGGCGCGAAGGGTCATGACTCAACGAAGCCGCCGCATCCCGGCGGCTTTCGTGTTCTAGGACTGGCCTCCGGGCCGCGGCGGAACCCGCAAACCGGAGGACGACATGTCGATCATCGAAGCAGAACTTGAACCGCAACACCTGCCCCTCGCCATCCGTGTGAGGCTGGCGGGGCCACGCGACATCGACGATCTCGCCGATCTACTGGACGGCGGCGAGAACGCGCGCGAGCAGGTGCTGACATGGCTCGAAACGCCGGGCACGACGCTGCTGGTGGCGCAGAGCGAGATGGGCGTGCTGGCGGTTGCAGTCCTCGTGACGCGGCTGGTCCCGCTCGAAGGCGTGGGCGTCCACAAGATCATCGAGGTCGACAATCTCGTCGTGCGCGCCGACCAGCGCGGCCGCCGCATTGGCCGGCGCCTGCTGGCCGCCGCCGTGGAATGGTCGCGCCAGCGCCGCGCTGTGCAGGTCGAAGCCGTGGTGGGCGAGGGCGCTGCCAAGCGCTTCTACGAGAATTTCGGCTTCGCGGTCGCCAACGACCGGCTGGTGCTGGCGGCGTGACGGCCCGGAGGGCAGCTTTCGCCTCGTGAACTATCCGGTTGCAGGTCGAACAATGTGCTATGGTGATTTCTCTTGCACACAAAGTGCCGGACAATTGTGCAGGAGTAGCCCGTGGCCAAGAATTCATCGAAGCGCGGTCGCGCGCCCGCCGAGAAGGCGCCTCCCGTCATCAAGCAGACGATGGCGAAGCCGATCTCGACCTATACCGATCAGGGCCAGTTGCGCACGCTGATGGAGAACGCCAAGCGCATGGGGCGTGAGGATGTCTGGCGCCAGGCGTTCGACCAGCTCTGTGCGCTGGAAGGCGCGGACCAGACCGATCCGCTGGACCGGGCCTTCTACCGGACGCTGGCGGCCTACGAGCAGTTGCTGACCCAGAAGAACCGGCGGGCGACCCGCGCTAGCCGCACGCGGCTCAAGCTCAAGAGCAAGGGCGTCGTCGCCTGTCTCGAGGATTGGGCCCGCAGCAAGGAAGCGCCGGAATCGTTCGACCTCCTGGTCGCCCACGGCATGGTCGAGATGTCGGGCGAGCAGCTCGTGCTGACCTATCCCGACCGGTTCACCGCCGAAGCGATCGCGGGTGCCACGGCGCGCCTGGCGACGCTGACCGGGGCAGCGCCCTTGAATTGAGCCTCGCCTACGCGGGCTCGGCGTCGCGAGCGGCCCACATCTTCTTGAAGCCCGGGCGCGCCTGACAGGCGGCGAGCCAGGTCTTCACGCGCGGCGACGTCTCGAACAGTTCGGGGGCGGCCTGCGCGTAGCGCACGATCTCGGCGACGTTCAGGTCGGCCACCGTGAAGCGGCCGCCGACCAGCCAGCCGCTCTTCACAAGAGCCTGCTCGAGCACGGCAAACGGACGACGCAGGGCCTCGACGGCGGCATCGGCGACCTTCGGGTCCTTCTCGCCCGTCGGATTGCCGAGGCGGTGGTAGAGGACATTGATGGCGTGCGGCTCGACACCCGTGGCAGCCCACAGCGACCACATCGCGATCTCGCCTTCCTCGGCCACGTTTGCCGCAGCGAGCGGACCGCCATGCTTGCGCGCGAGGTACAGATTGATCGCCAGCGATTCGTGCAGCACCAGCCCGTCGTCGTCGATCGAGGGGATGAGGCCGTTCGGATTGACCTTCAGGAATTCGGGGGATTGCGTGTGCAGCATGCCGGCCGGCACGGTGCGATAGTGCTGGATCACCGGCACCTGCTTGAACGGGATGCCCAGCTCCTCGGCCAGCCAGATGTTGCGGGACGCGCGCGAGCGATAGACGCCGTAAATCGTGAGCATTGAACTTCCTGTTCTGGCCGACGGGACACGTATCGACGTTTCTTAGGGCCTGCCGACTTCGCGGCACAGTGAAAATCCGGCACCTGGAAGTACGATTACTTGTCGCTGGCCCGAGACTAGCTAATCGCCGGGGCGCCCTGTCCCACATACTGCATCCGCAGCTCCCGCTTCAGGACCTTGCCCGTTGCATTGCGGGGCAGGACATCGACGAAGGTCACGGATTGCGGAACCTTGAACTTCGCGAGACGGCCGAGGCAATGCTGGATCACGTCGCTTTCGGCCAGCGCCTGGTCGGGCTTGCGCACGATGACGGCCATCCCGACCTCGCCCCACCGTTCGCTGGGTACGCCGATGATGGCAGCGTCGGCGACGGCCGGGATCTGGAACAGCACGTTCTCGACCTCGGCGGGATACACGTTCTCGCCGCCCGAGATGTACATGTCCTTCCAGCGGTCGACGATGTAGACGAAGCCCTCCTCGTCGAGCCGTGCGGCATCGCCGGTGTGGAGCCATCCGTCGGTGAAGCTCTTCTGCGTGGCCGCCTCGTTGTTCCAGTAGCCGGGCGTGATGTTGGGGCCCTTGATAAGCAGTTCGCCGATGCCGCCTGCGGGCACGTCGTGTCCCTCGTCGTCGACCACGCGGATGGCGGTGTGCATCATCGCCTTGCCGGCCGAGCCGACCTTGCGGATCGCGTCCGCGGCATCGAGCATCGTGCCGGCGGGGCTGGTCTCGGTCATGCCCCAGCCCTGAACCAGCGGCACGCCGCGCGCGATCCAGGTTTCGAGGATGGGCAACGCGCAGGGGGCACCGCCCACGCCGGCGATCCGCAGACGCGACAGGTCGGCGCCCTGGAATTTCGGGTGCTGCATCATGAACTGGTAGGGCGCCGGCACCGCGAAGAAGTGGGTGATGCCGAGCGCCGGATCGGAGATGGAGTCGAGCGCCTGGCCGGGATCGAAATTGCGCATCACGACGATCGTGCCGCCGGCATGGAGCACCGGGTTGGCGTAACAGTTGAGGCCGCCGGTGTGGAACAGGGGGAGCACCACGAGCTGCACGGTCTCGGGCGTGATCAGCGCAGGGATGCCGAGGTTGACGCAGTTCCAGAACACCATCCCGTGGGTGATAATCGCGCCCTTCGGGTGCCCGGTGGTCCCCGACGTGTACATCACCATGCCGATGTCGTCATGCGTCAGGGAAACGGGCGCAGGCGGAGGGCCGGCCTCGGCGAGCGCGCGCTCGTAGGCGCTGTCGGGGCGCTCATGGTCGATTTCGAGCAGACTGGCGGAGAGGGCACTCGCCTGAGTGGCGAAGGACCGATCGTGGATCAGCAGCTTGGGGCTCGAATCGCCCAGGATGTATTCCAGTTCCGGCACCGTGAGCCGCCAGTTGAGCGGCAGCATGATGGCGCCCAGCCGGCCGCAGGCGAATTGCAGCTCGAAGTATTCGGCGCAGTTCGGCGCGAGCAGGGCGATGCGGTCGCCCCGGGTGATGCCCCGCGCGGCAAGAGCCGCCGTCAAACGGCCGATGCGCGCATCGAGGTCGGCATAGGTGAGCGTCCGTGCGGTATGCAGATCGTGGATCGCGAGCTGCCGGGGACGCCGTCCGGCGTGGTGGGCGATCCAGTCGTAGTAGGGAATCGTCGGCATCAGTTCACGCCCCGGGTAAAGCCCTGCCAGTAGGGTTCGCGTAGCTCGCGCTTCAGGACCTTGCCGGCACCCGAAAGCGGCAGCGGTGTGTCGCGGATGTCGACACTGCGCGGGCATTTGTAGCCTGCGATCTGGCCGCGGCAATGCTCCATCAGCGCGTCGGCGGTAAGGGCCGAGCCCTGCTTCGGGACGACGATGGCATGGACCCGCTCGCCCCAGCGCTCGTCGGGCACGCCGATCACCGCCACCTCGGCCACGCCGGGCATGGTCGAAATCGCATTCTCGACCTCCGCCGAGTAGACGTTCTCGCCGCCCGAGATGATCATGTCCTTGAGGCGATCGACGACGAAGACGAAGCCTTCCTCGTCCATGTAGGCGCCATCGCCGGAATAGTACCAGCCGTCCTCGAGCACGGCCTCGGTCTCCGCCGGCTTGTTCCAGTAGCCCTTCATGACGTTGGCGCCGCGCACCGCCAGCTCGCCGGTCGTGCCGCGGGGCACCTCCAGCCGGTCGGCATCGACGATCCGGACCTCGCAGGCGAGAACCGCCTGGCCACACGACCTGAGACGGCCGGCGAAGGGACCGTCGAGCACCGTGTAGCGCGGGTCGAGCAGGGTCACGATGGGCGACGCCTCGGTCATGCCGTAGCCATGCATCAGGCGGACCCGCGGCATCGCCTCGATCGCCTTGCGCAGTACGCCCTCGGGCATCGGCGAGGCGCCGTAGAGGATGAAGGCGAGTGAGCCGATGTCGAACTCGGCGAAGCGGTCGTGGTTCACCAGCATGTTGATCATGGTCGGCACGAACTGCGCGTGCGTCACCTTCTCGGTCTGGATGGTGAGCAGGACCTCCAGCGGCTCGAAGCGCGGCACGAAGGCGTGGCGCCCGCCCGACAGGGTGACACCGAAGGTCGAGGCGCCGTCGGCCAGGTGGAACATCGCGCCGGAATGGAGATAGGTGGTGTCGGCATCGAAGCCCATGCCGGCCACGCCGTTCAGCGCATTAACGACCAGGTTGGTGTGGGTGAGCATTACGCCCTTCGAACGGCCCGTGGTGCCGCCGGTGTAGAACAGGCCGGCCAGCTCGTCGTCGGGGGCCCGGCATCGTCCAGCGCCTCGTAGCTGGTCAGGTCCTCGTAGCGCAGCAGGCCCTCGGGACCGGCGAGATCGTCGAGCCAGACGACCTCGCGCAGCGCCGGCGTCCTGCCGTCGAGTACCTTCAGATGGTGCGCCATGCCGGTGTCGACGAACATCGCCACGGCACCCGAGTCGTTAAGGATGTACTCGATTTCGGGTGTCGCCAGCCGCGTGTTCAGCGGCACCATCACCGCGCCCAGCCAGGGCAGGGCGTACATGAGTTCAAGATAGCGGTCGGAATTCAGCGCCAGGATCGCCACGCGGTCGCCGCGACGCACGTCCAGTGCGGAAAGCGCACCGGCGACCCGGCTCACGCGATCCTGCGTCTGCCGCCAGGTCCGCCGACGGCCGGCGAAGGAGGTCGAAACGCCGTTGGGACGGGTCTGGACGGCGCGGCGAAGTCCCTGGGTCAGTGCAAACATGGGACGATGCTAGGGGCTCGTTCGTTCGCACGGCAAGGGGCTTCGTGGTAAAGGGAAACGATGGACACCATCGCCCAGCCGACCGCCCCTGCGAAGGACCTCGAGTTCAATCCGCTCGACCCGGCCTTCATCGCCGACCCCTATCCGTTTTACCGCCGGCTGCGCGAAGCCGCGCCGGTCATGAAGACGCCGCAGGGCTTCTGGCTGATCACGCGGTACGAGGACGTGGCGCTGTCGTTGCGCGACCGCCGCTTCGGCAAGGACTTCGAAGGCAACATGCGGCGCCGCTACGGCACCGACCGCATGAACGAGCCCGCCGTGGCAAGCCTCGCGAAGACGATGCTGGTGCAGGATCCGCCCGATCATACCCGCCTGCGCGGCCTGGTCACCAAGGCCTTCACGGCACGCCGCGTGGCCGACATGCGACCGCGCATCAAGGAACTGGTGGACGAGCAGCTCGACCGGGTCGCCGACAAGGGTGAAATGGACGTGATGCGCGACCTCGCCCATCGTCTGCCGGTCATCGTCATCTGCGACATGCTGGGCATCCCCGAGGAGCATCGCGCACCCTTCCTGGCGGGCAGCAACGTCAACGGCCGCATCCTCGAACCTGTGCCGATGACGCGTGAGGAGCTCGACCTGGCCAACCGCAATACCCAGATGGCCGGCGTCTATTTCAACCAGCTCTGCGAGCTGCGGCGGCGCGAGCCGAAGGACGATCTCACGACCGAGCTGGTGAAGGCGGAGGAGGCGGGCGACAAGCTTACTGCCGAAGAGTTGCAGGCCAATATCGGCCTGCTGTTCGGCGCCGGGCACGAGACGACCACCAACCTGATCGGCAACGGCCTGCTCGCCCTGCATCGCAATCCCGATCAGTGGGAGCGCCTCAAGGCCGATCCATCCTTGATCCCCAACGCCGTCGAGGAGTTGCTGCGTTACGATTCGTCGGTGCAGATCACCGGCCGCGTCACCCATGCCGAAGTCGAGTTGGGCGGCGTCACGATCGACGCGGAGCAGAGCATCGTCGCCCTGCTGGGCGCGGCCAATCGCGATCCGGCGCAGTATCCCGACCCGGATCGGCTCGATGTCGGCCGCGAGCATATCCGGCCGATGTCGTTCGGCGGCGGCATCCATCATTGCCTAGGTGCGCAGCTCGCGCGACTGGAGGCCGAGCTGGTCTTCACGGCGCTGATCGATCGCATGCCGAACCTCACGCTGCCTGAGAAGGACAATCCGGCGTGGCGCCGCAGCTTCACCCTGCGCGGCCTCAGCAAGCTCCCGGCGGTCTGGCACTAGAGGACGTGGCACCCGGCATGGCGACGCGGTGGCGGGGCGAGGGCGGCCAGCATCAGGGCGCCCGCCCGTATCAGGAGGACAGCTGGCGTCTCGCGACGCTCGGCGACGGATCGCTGCTGGCGGTGGTGGCGGATGGCATGGGCGGCCATGCCGGCGGTGCCGTGGCGAGCCGGCTTGCTGTCGATGCCTTCGTCCACGCTGTCGAGCAGGGCGGCGGTCTCGGCGACGGTTTGGCCGACGCCAACGAGGCGGTGGGCAAGGGCGCGGTCGGGAAGCCGGAACTCTCTGGCATGGGCGCGACGCTCGTGGCGGCGCAGCTGCGCGGCGACGAGGTCCGCTGGATCAGCGTCGGCGATTCCCCATTCTACCTGATCGAGGCCGGGCGGATCGCGCGCCTCAACGCCGATCATTCGATGGCGCCGCAGATCGACGCGCTGGTGGCGCGCGGCATGCTGACGGCGGACGAGGCCGAGCATCATCCCGGGCGCCACACGCTGCGCGAGGCCGTTATGGGCGAGCCGCTCACCCTGATAGACAAGGGCACGCGCCGGCTTGGGCCGGATGCGCGGCTGCTGATGTGCAGCGACGGCGTGCAGAGCCTCAAGAACGAGGAGATCCTGGCGCAGGCGGCACTGCCGGTTGACCGCATCATCGACGCGGTGCTGGCGACGGCCAAGGCGCATCAGGACAACATCACCGTGGTCAAGCTGGAGCGAGTTCGATGAATCGTGGTCCCGTGGTCATCGAGGTCACCCGCGGCCCCGTGGTGGAGAGTCGGCACGAGGGCATCGCCGCCGTCGTGAAGGCCGACGGCACGGTGGTCGAATCCTGGGGCGACATCGATGCGGCGATCCTGCCGCGCTCGGCCAACAAGCCGATCCAGGCGATGGCCTTCGTCGAGAGCGGTGCGGTCGAACGCTTCGGGCTGGGCGACGAGCACATCGCCCTGTCCTGCGCCTCGCACAGCGGCGAGACGCGGCATGTCGAGACGGTGCGCGCCTGGCTCGCGAAGGTCGGCCTCAGCGAAGCCGACCTGGAATGCGGCACGCACGCGCCGCGCCTGCAGACCAGCATCGAGGCACTGGCGCGCGCCAACACCCTGCCGACGCCGGCGTTCAACAATTGCTCCGGCAAGCATAGCGGCTTCCTGACGACGGCCGTGCAGTACGGCGAGCCGACCAAGGGCTACATCAAGTACGACCATCCGGTTCAGCGCCGCCTGCGCGAGACGATGAGCGAGCTGTGCGGCCTCGATGCCAACAGCCTGCCCCACGGCACCGACGGCTGCGGCATCCCCACGCTGGCGACGCCGCTCAGGAGTCTCGCCCATGCGATGGCCTCGATGGCCGATCCGTCGCGGCTGTCGAGCCGCCGGGCCGATGCCGCGAACCGCATCCGCAAGGCGATGAACGCCGAGCCCTTCATGGTCGCAGGATCTGGCCGCTTCTGCACGCGCATCAACGAGGCCGCGCCCGGTGTCATCCAGGTGAAGACCGGCGCCGAGGGTGTGTTCTGCGGCATGCTGCCGACCCTGGGCCTCGGCGTGGCGCTGAAGGTCTGGGACGGCGCGGGGCGGGCGGCGGAAGTCGCGATGGCCGCGCTGCTCGATCATCTCGGTGTGCTGCCCGCGGGGCAGCGTGACGAGGTCCTGCATCCGCCGATCAAGAACGTGGTCGGCCTGCTGGTCGGCGAGATGCGGCCGGCGAAGAGCTGGCTGGGTTGACCCCGTCGGAAAACCCATCGTGAGCCTGACGCTCGACATTCTTGAAGTCGGTGCGCGCGGGGACGGCGTCGCCGACCTCGAAGGCAAGCGCTACTTCGTGCCTTACTGCCTGCCGGCAGAGACGGTCGAGGCCGAACCGCTCGACAAGCGCGGCGACGGCATCGCCTGCGATCTCATCGAAGTGCTGGCCCCGTCGCGGCATCGCGAAACGCCACCCTGTCGCCATTTCGGGACCTGCGGCGGCTGCGCGCTGCAGCACTGGCGGCGCGACGTCTACACCGGCTGGAAAAGCGAGCTGATCGCCAAGGCGCTGGCGCAGCGCGGCGTTAAGGCGCCGCGCTTCGAGGCGCCCGTCACCTGCGAACCGGGCGAGCGCCGCCGTGCCGATATCGTGCTGCGCCGCCAGGGCAAGCGCGTCCACGCCGGCTTCCACGAGCGGGCGAGCCAGAACGTCGTCGATGTCGGCACCTGCGTCGTGGTACGGCCGGCGATCGACGCCGCCATCCCGAGGCTGCGGGCGGCGATGGCGTCGATCCTGCGCGACGGCACGTCGGCCGATGCGGTGGTCAACGAGACAGACACAGGGCTGGACGTGCTGATCCGGCCACACCGGCGCTTCGAGCTGACACTTGCCATCCGCGAGGCGTTGATCGCGCTGGCCGAGAGCGCCGACATGGCGCGCGTGAGCTGGGGCGACCGCGCCCGGGCCGAGCCGGTGATCGTGCGCCGCGCGCCCCTGCTGGTGCTGGGCGATACCGGCGTCGAGCCGCCGCCCGGCGTCTTCCTGCAGGCGACACGGCGAGCCGAGCTGGTGATGCGCGCCGGCGTCACGGCCTGGGGCGGCGAGGGGGCCCATATCGCCGATCTGTTCGCGGGGATCGGTGCGCTCTCGCTGGGCAAGCCGGGCAGGGCGAGCCTGTTCGAGAGCGACAAGACCGCCGTCGTCGCCGTCGATGCGGCGTTGCGCAAGGCCGCGACCAACCGCGCGACCGTTCAGCTGCGCGACCTGTTCCGCAATCCCCTCACCGCGAAGGAACTGGAAGCCTTCGACGCCGTCGTGCTCGATCCGCCGCGTGCGGGTGCGGCCGCGCAGTGCGCCGAACTCGCCGGTTCGAAGGTGAAGCGGGTGGTTTATGCTTCCTGCGACCCCGGCAGCTTCGCCCGCGACGTGCGCAGCCTGCAGGACGGCGGATACCGGCTGGAGAAACTCATGCCCATCGACCAGTTCCTCTGGTCGGCGCACGTCGAACTGATCGCGCTGCTGATGCGGTGAGGGACTTCCGGGCGAGATTATTGAACCGGGCGGGCTTCACGCGTCGCGCCTGTCCTCGCCGATGACCTCCCTATAGTCCTTTCAGGACGTCGCTCAATGCGGCCCCGGGCTGGTGCGGCATGAAGACTTGGAAGGGCGCCCCAAAGATCGCGGTGAGGACCAGGCAGGTGCTGAAGGACACCGTGAAAAGGCTCACGGCGACCCGCATCGGGCGTCTCTGGCCGAGATGCACGAGCATCAGGGCGATCTGGGTGATCGCCCCGAAGATCACCATGGCGAAGCCCTTGAGCGGCACCGTGGCATCGCTGGCGAGATGCACCCTGTCCTCCCGTGCCCTCATCATGGTCTGAGCCTCGCCGATCAGGATAGCCCGCGACGAGGAATCGAGGCTGGGCTCCCGCACGATCGCACCCACGAGGTCGTCGAACGCATTCTCGGTCTTGCCGCGGGCCGCCCGGATCACCGTCCCGCGATCCATCTCGCCGCTGGAGGCTTCGAGATAGGCCCTGAGCTTCGGCATCAGGGCTGCCGTGACGCCCATGGCGTGCGCAGTGTGGGCGATCAGCCGCGCGGCATTGGTCTCGCCGCTCACGAAGCGGCGGGCCTGGATGTCCTTCTGCCAGGCATCGCTGGCCAGCAGAGCGGCATAGAGGCTGAACAGCATCGCCATGCCGTTGAAGTAAGGCGCCACCACGCCCTTGCAGGACTGGATCGACGCCGAGAGCGGGCCACGGGCTTCGGCCGTGAGAATGACGATCGCCAGCAGGGCCGGGACGCAAACCGCCAGCACGAGCTTCCAACCCATGCTCAACTCGAGATACATTATCTGCCCTCCCCTCCGACGAAGCCGTCGAGCGTCCCAGATACCATCATTCGGCCGGGTTGCGGGAAGGCGGAGTCGGCCGACGCCGCCCGTCTGTCCGATCGGCAGGGAAGCGCCGTGACGCGGAGCGGGTGTCGACTGGAGAAACTCATCCCTATCGACCAAATTCTCCGGCCGGTTCATGTTGGGCCGACAGCTTCGATGACCAAATGAAACGAGGAGACGACCGATGATGTTCGACCTGACCGGCAAGGTGGCCGTCGTGACCGGTGGCAGCCGCGGAATCGGCCGCTCGATCTGCGAGCAGATGGCCGCCCACGGCGCCAAGGTCGTGGTGTCGAGCCGCAAGCTGCCCGCCTGCGAGGAGGTGGTGAAGGGTATCAAGGCCAAGGGCGGCGAGGCGACCGCCGTCGCGGCCAGCATCTCCGACAAGGCCCAGCTCGAGAACCTCGTCGCCGAGGCGCGCAAGGCCTACGGCAAGATCGACATCATGGTCTGCAACGCCGCGTCCAACCCGTATTTCGGTCCGCTCTCCGGGCTGAAGGACGAGGTGTTTCAGAAGATCATGCAGAACAACGTGATGTCGAACCTGTGGCTGATGAACATGGTCGGCCCGGAGATGGCGGAACGCAAGGACGGTGCCTTCATCATCGTCTCGTCAATCGGCGCGCTGGTCGGTTCGGCCCACATCGCGGCCTACAACATGAGCAAGGCCGCCGACCTCTCGCTGGTGAAGTCGCTCGCCATGGAGTGGGGCAAGCACAACATTCGCGTGAACGCGATCGCGCCGGGCCTGATCCAGACCGACTTCGCCAAGGCGCTCTGGGACAATCCGCAGATCCGCGCCGCCCAGGAGAACAAGGCCGCGCTGAAGCGCATTGGCCAGCCCGACGACATCGGCGGCGTCGCGGTGTTCCTGGCCTCCAAGGCCGGCAACTTCGTCTGCGGTCAGTGCATCATCGCCGACGGCGGCGTGATCGGCGCCGGCGCGGAGTAGACAAAGTCCTGTCATCTCGACCGGAGCCGAGCGAAGCGAGAGCGGAGTGGAGAGATCTTCGCTCCACCATTTGCCGCCTTTCGGGTGAGAGAAGGTCTCTGCACGCCGCGCTGCGCGCTCCGGCCGAGACGACGGAGCTTTAAGCCGCGACGTCCAGTTCGCACCAGACCGGGACGTGATCCGACGGCTCGGTCTTGCCGCGCTCCGCCTTGTCGATGCCAACGGCGGTCAGCCGGTCGGCGGCCTGCGGTGACAGCAGCAGGTGGTCGATCCGCAGGCCGTGGCCCTTGGGCCAGGCACCGGCCTGGTAATCCCAGAACGTGTACTGCTCGCCGTCGGGATGGAAGGCGCGTACCGCGTCGGTCAGGCCGATATTGAGCAGCTTGCGGAATGCCGCCCGCGATTCGGGCTGACAGAGCGCATCGTTGGCGAACGCCTTGGGATCGTAGACGTCCATCTCGGTCGGGCAGACATTGTAGTCGCCGCACAGCACGAACATCTCCTCGCGCGCCAGAAGCGTGCGGGCATGGCCAAGTAGCCGTTCCATCCACGCCAGCTTGTAGGCGAACTTCTCGGTGCCGACCGGGTTGCCGTTGGGGAGGTAGAGGCCGCCCACCGTCAGCGGCCCGCGCGGCGTATGCACCCGGCCCTCGACGTAGCGCGCGGGCTCGTCCTCGACATGGCCGGGCAGGGCGCGCGCCGTCACGTCGAAGGCATGGCGTGAGAGGAAGGCGACGCCATTGAAGCCCTTCTGCCCGACGATGGCGCACTTGTAGCCGGCGGCCTCGACCTCGAGCGTCGGGAACTGCGGTTCCTGGGCCTTGATCTCCTGCAGCACGACGATGTCGGGCTGGGCTTCGCCCAGCCACGAGACCAGATTGCCGGTGCGCTTGCGCACGGAGTTCACGTTCCAGGTCGCGATTTTCATGAGTTCAGGCTGCCTCTCTTGCCGTCCTCATAGCATGCCTCACTCCTGCGGCTCGATCTTCGCGTCCTGAACGACCTGCCGCCATTTCTCGCTGTCGGCGCGCACGAAGGCGGCAAAGTCGGCGGGGCTGTTCTCCGTGAAGGTCTCGAGACCCTGTTCGAGCAGTTTGGCCTGCGCCGCCGGGATCACGGCCCGCACCGCGCCGTTGAGGCGCTCGACCACCGGCGCCGGGGTTTGGGCCGGGCCGAACAGGCCGACCCAGCCGCCAGCATCCATGCCGCGCAGTTCGGGCAGGCCCGATTCTGCGAGCGTCGGCATGTCGGGCAGGGTGGGCGAACGCTTCAGGGTCGACACGGCGATGCCCTTGGCCTGTCCGGCCTTGATGCGGCCCAGCGCACCCGGCGCGCCGTCGAACAGAAACTGGATGCGGCCCGCGGCCAGGTCGAGCTGCGCCGGGCCGCTGCCGCGATAGGGGACATGCACCATGTCGAGGCCGAGACGCAGGCGCAGCATCTCCATGATCAGGTGGTTGAGATTGCCCTGGCCGAACGAGCCGTAGCTGGTCTTGCCAGGATTGGCCTTCACATAGGCCACGAACTCGGCGGTGGTGCTCACCGGCACGTCGGACGCGGCCAGCAGGACGAGGGCGCCGCGCGCGATGCCGGCGATCGGCGTGAAGTCGCGCTCCACGACGTAGGGCACGTTCTTGGTCACCCACGGGCCGCTGGCGATCGGTGAATTGGACGTGAGCAGCAGCGTGTAGCCGTTGGGTGCCGAGCGGGCGACGGAGGCGCTGCCCATGATGCCCGAGGCGCCGGCGCGATTGTCGATGACGAGGCGCTGCCCAATCTCGGTCGACAGCGGTTCGAGCAGGATACGGCCGCTGATGTCGGCGGCATTGCCCGGCGGATAGGGCACCACGAGGGTGACGGGGCGAGCCGGCCAACCCTCCTGCGCCGTCGCGGGTAAAGCAAGAAAGCTCGCGGCCGAGAAGGCGAAGGTTCGTCGTCCAATGTTCATGGAAGCTCCCTGTCGGCCGGACGCTAGCAGGCGACCTGGCAGGGAAGAAGACGCCGCAGCCGCAGCGCGGACAGGATCGACGGCTTCCCCGTTCGAATGCGAATAGAGAAGTGCTCCGACTTACGGGGCGATGGGGGAGAGTGGTCGTTCGTTCCTCGGCGCTCCCGGACATCGCTTCGCGATGTCTTGCCGCTCACCAGCCGAGCTTTGCTCGGCTTATACGCTGAACGAGTTGCCGCAGCCGCAGGAGGAGGTGGCGTTCGGGTTCTTCACCTGGAACGCGGCGCCGACCATTTCCTCGACATAGTCGAGCTGGCTGCCCTTCAGGAACTCCAGCGAGGTGGCGTCGACCAGGACGGCGGCGCCGTCGCGCTCGATGACGAGGTCGTCGTCGTTGCGCGCTTCCTCGAAGGAGAAATTGTACTGGAAGCCCGAGCAGCCGCCGCCCAGGACCGCCACCCTCATCATGACGGGCTTGGGTTCCCTGGAGGCCAGGA
Source organism: Reyranella aquatilis (assembly GCF_020880995.1). Taxonomy (GTDB): domain Bacteria; phylum Pseudomonadota; class Alphaproteobacteria; order Reyranellales; family Reyranellaceae; genus Reyranella; species Reyranella aquatilis. The sequence continues at coordinate 75,722 of NZ_JAJISD010000001.1, forward strand.
ACGCGATCCGCTTGGCCGCGCTGGGGGTTACGGAGAAGGTCGTGGCGTCGGTGGTCATGACCACAAGATGTGGTTGGCAGGGCGTTTCGTCAATCCCGACAAAAACCCTAGGGAATTAAGGATTTGCTCCGTTCCCGGGCCCGGACCCGCTCGCGGTGGAGGATGTAGAGCCCCGAACCGACGACCAGCGGCAGGCCATACCAGACGGTCCAGGAGGGCTCTTCCCTGAACCAGAGGTACCCGAAGGCCACGGCGAGAATGATCGACACATAGTCGAAGGGCGCCAGGACCGCCGCGGGCGCCAGCCGCCAGGCCCGCGTAATCAGGATCTGGGCGAAGCCACCCAGCAGGCCGAGGGTCAGCAGCCACACCCAGTCCATCGGCGGCGGCCAGATCCATTCGGGTATGGCGCAGGCCAGCGAAATGACGGTGCCCACGATGGCGAACCAGAAAAGCGTCACGACGTCCGGATCGTGGCGGCTGAGCAGTCTCACCATCACGGTCGAGAGCGAATAGCAGAAGGTCGCCGCCAGGATGATCAGCGAAACGGTGTGGAACTCGATACCCCAGGGATCGAGCATGATCAGCACGCCGGCGAAGCCGACGCCGACCGCGGTCCAGCGCCGCCAGCCCACCGGTTCCTTGAGGATCAGCACGGACAGCGCGACCATGAAGAGCGGTGCCGAGAAGGAGATGGCGTAGGCGTCGACCAGCGGCATGCGCGGAAAGGCGTAGAAGAAGCCGAACATGCTGCCGAAGCCGATGGTGACGCGCAGCGCCTGCAGCCAGGGCCGGTTGCTGCGCACCACGCGCATGCCGCCAGCGTGCCAGATCATGACCGCGACCGGCACCAGCGCGACACCGCTGCGGAAGACCATGAGCTGGAAGGAGCCATAGGTCCCGCCCAGCCCCTTCACCATCGCGTCCATCGTGCAGAACAGCACGAGGGCGCTCAGCTTGAAGTAGATGCCGTGAAGGGCGGTCTGGCGAGGGGCGTCCGACAAGCTGCGCTATTTGGCTTGGCCTTCATCCCCTGTAAAGTGAAGTTCGTGGGAGAGCAGAAAGTCACAGGCGTATGAGCTGGTTGCTGCGCTGCATCAATGCGCCGCGAGCGCCGGTCGTCGTCGCGCTGCTGGTGCTGCTCGGCGCGCTTGCGCTGCGCATTGCCGATCCGTCTGCCGTTTCCCGCCTCCGTGACTTCGCCTTCGACAGTTACCAGCGGATCCAGCCGCGCCTCTACAATCCCGAGACGCCGGTGCGCATCGTCGACATCGACGAGGCGGCGCTGCAGGAATATGGCCAGTGGCCGTGGCCGCGCACGATCGTGGCACGGCTGGTCGACAAGCTCACGGAGAAGGGCGCCGTCGTCGTGGCCTTCGACGCGGTGTTCGCCGAGCCCGACCGCTCCTCGATCAGCCGCATGGTGCGCGACCTCGTGGCCTTCACCGACCCGGAGACGGTGCAGAAGCTTGCTGCCGCCGTGCAGGACAACGACAAGGTGCTGGCCGACGCCATGGCCCAGTCGCGCGTCGTCACGGGCTTCGGCTTCGACGTGAAGGGCACAGGGAAGCCGCCGCGCACGTTCCACGGCGTGGCATTCGCCGGCGACCAGCCCAGCCAGTTCCTGCCGCAGCAGGGCGGCACCGTGAAGTCGATCGACATCCTCGAAGCCGCCGCCAAGGGTAACGGCAGCGTCAACACCGACGTCGACAGCATCGTGATTCGCCGCGTGCCGATGATGTTTCGGGTTGTCGGATACGAAGGGCTGTTTCCTGCGCTGTCGATCGAGGCGCTGCGCGTCGCGCAGGAGGCCTCGACCTACCTGATCAAGTCCTCGGGCGCGAGCGGTGAGATTTCGTTCGGCGAGAAGACCGGCATCGTGGCCATCAGGACAGGCAATCTCGAGGTACCGACCGACGCGCGCGGCCGCCTCATCGTCTACGACACCGGCCACAAGGAAGAACGGTTCATTTCCGCCCGGGCGGTGTTGAAGGACGAGGTGCCGGCGGAAAAGATCGAAGGCAACGTCTTCTTCGTCGGCACAAGCGCGATCGGCCTGAAGGACCTGCGCAATACGCCGGTCCAGGATGCTGTGCCGGGAGTCGAACTGCATGCCCAGCTGGCCGAGCAGATGCTGGAGCAGAAATTCCTGTCCCGGCCCGACTATGCCGACGGCGCGGAGTTCCTCTATCTGGCGGCGATCGGCCTGCTGCTGGTCGTCCTGCTCCCACGCCTGTCGGCCGGGAAGATGTCGGTTGTCGCGACGGTCTTCATCGGCGTTGGCCTTGCCGTACCGTGGTTCGCCTATTCGAAGCATCAGCTGCTGTTCGACCCGATCTATCCGCCGGTCACCTTCGCGGCGATCTATGTCGTCGGCACGGCGCTCGCCTTCATGCGCACGGAGCGGGAGCGGGCAGAGATCCGCGGCGCCTTCGGAATGTACCTGTCGCCCGACCTGGTCGAGCAGCTCGCGCGCAATCCGAGCCTGCTGCAGCTGGGCGGCGAGCTGCGCGAGATCACGGTGATGTTCACCGACGTGCGTGGCTTCACGACGATCTCCGAACAGTTCGATCCACACGGGCTGACGCGGTTCATGAACCGGTTCCTGACACCGATGACGGACCTGATCCTCGGTCTCAAGGGCACGATCGACAAATACATGGGCGACGCGATCATGGCGTTCTGGAACGCGCCGCTTCCCGTCGAGCGGCATGCCGCGCGGGCCTGCGACGCGGCGTTGGCGATGCAGGCCCGTCTCGCCGAGCTGAACCAGGAATGGAAGGCGGAGGCGGAAGCCGAGGGGCGCAAGCACATTCCGGTCAATATTGGCGTCGGCCTCAACACCGGCCCGGCCTCTGTCGGCAATTTCGGCTCGACCCAGCGCTTCACTTATTCCTGCCTGGGCGACGATGTGAACCTCGCCTCGCGGCTCGAAGGACAGTGCAAGACCTACGGTGTCGGCATCATCATCGGCCGCAAGACGCGCGAGGAGGTCGAGGACTATGCGACGCTGGAGATCGACCTCATCACCGTGAAGGGCAAGACCGAGCCCGAGCGGGTATTCGCCCTGCTGGGCGATGCCGCCGTCGCACAGACGGATGCTTTTCGCGCGCTTCAGGGTTGCCAGGACGAATTCCTCAGGCTCTATCGCAGCGGCGCCTTCGCCGAGGCGCTGGAAATGATCCGGACGTGCCAGGCCGCGGCGGAGACGGCGGGCTGGCGTCAGACCTATTACGAGATGATGCGCGGACGGCTCGACGCCCTGATCGACGATTCGCCGGTGGACTGGAAGGGAGTCTATGTCGCCAAGGACAAGTGAGCAGGATCGTCGTCTTGCCGCGATCGAGGCGCTGGTGTGCCGCGATCTCGGCCGCAGGACCCAGGAACTGATCGACGCCAATCGCGGCGGGCTGGCGGACGCGGCGCGATCGCTCGCGGCGGCAGGGAAGGTCGGCCTGATCACCGGATTCTTCGTTCCGCGCGGCGACGTGGCGGCGCCCGAGACCGACGGTCCGGTGGGGACGGCGCTGCTCGCTGCCGCGCTCGCGGCCTGCGGCGTGCCCGCGCGCATCGCCGTCGACACGCCCAACGTCGAGGCGGTGCAGGCGGCGGTGCGGGCCACCGGCGAAAACGTGACCGTCGACGAGGTCGCGCTGGGCGACGACGACGCCATCGAGGAGACGGCGCGGCGCTGGAGACAGGACAAGCTCAGCCATGTAGTCGCCATCGAGCGCTGCGGCCCCAGCGCCGACGGCCGGCCGCGCAACATGCGCGGGGTCGACGTGTCGCCCTGGACGGCGCGGCTCGATGCGCTGTTCGAAGGCGGCGACTGGACGAAGCTCGCGGTCGGCGACGGCGGCAACGAGATCGGCATGGGCAAGCTTCCGGCGGGCCTGATCGCGCGGCACGTGCCCAATGGTGCGGAGATCGCCTGCGTCACCTCGTGCGATCACCTCGTGGTCGCCGGCGTGTCGAACTGGGGCGCCTACGGCCTGATGGCGGCGCTCGCAGTGCTGCGCCCGGACTGGCAGGCGATGATTGCGAAATTCCTGACGGCGGAACGCGACCTCGCCGTCACGCGGGCAACCGTCGACGAGGCGGGCGCGGTCGATGGCGTGACCGCGCTGCGCGAGGCCACGGTCGACGGCTTCGGACCCGAAATCCACGGTCCTCTGGTGGACAAGCTTGGTCGCATTGCACGAGGAGAGGGCGCGGACTAGCTTGCGCGCCATGGAAAATCCCTACGCCCCGACGCATCCCGAAATCCGCGACGCCGTTCGCCAACTCTGCCTCAAGTTCGACGGCGCCTACTGGCGCGACCTCGACCGCGAACGCGGCTATCCGACCGCCTTCGTGAAGGCGCTGACCGAGGCGGGATGGCTGTCGATCCTGATCCCGGAGGAGTATGGCGGCGCGGGGCTGGGCATCTCGGCGGCGAGCGCGGTGCTGGAGGAGATTCACAAGGCCGGCTGCAACGCCGCCGCCTGCCACGCCCAGATGTACATCATGGGCACGGTGCTGCGGCACGGCAGCAAGGAGCAGAAGGAACGCTACCTGCCGAAGATCGCCACCGGCGAACTGCGCCTGCAGGCCTTCGGCGTCACCGAGCCGTCGAGCGGCACCGATACGCTGAGCCTGCGCACCACCGCGGTGAAGAAGGACAACAGCACCTACGTCGTGAACGGCCAGAAGGTGTGGACCAGCCGCGCCGAGCATTCCGACCTGATGCTGCTGCTCGCCCGCACCACGCCGCGGGAGCAGACCAAGAAGAAGACCGAGGGTCTGTCGGTGTTCCTCGTCGACATGCGCTCGGCGCTGGGCAAGGGGCTCACCATCCGGCCGATTCGCACGATGATGAACCACAACAGCACCGAGGTGTTCTTCGACAATATGGAAGTGTCGGCCGAGAACCTGATCGGCGAGGAGGGGCAGGGCTTCCGCTACATCCTCTCCGGCATGAACGCCGAACGCGTGCTGATTGCCTCGGAGTGCATCGGCGACGGCAAGTGGTTCATCGAGAAGGCGGTGAACTACGCCAAGGAGCGCAAGCTGTTCGGCCGCGCGATCGGCCAGAACCAGGGTGTGCAGTATCCCATCGCGCGCGCCTACACGCAGATCGAGGCGGCCGACCTGATGGTGCGCAAGGCGGCGGCCATGTACGAGGCCGGCATCAACGCCGGCTCCGAGGCCAACATGGCCAAGATGCTGGCGTCGGAGGCCTCCTGGGCGGCGGCGGAGATGTGCGTGCAGACCCATGGCGGCTTCGGCTTCGCCGAGGAATACGACGTCGAGCGCAAGTTCCGCGAGGCGCGCCTGTACACGGTGGCGCCGATTTCGACCAACATGATCCTGAACTTCGTCGCCGAACACGTGCTGGGATTGCCGCGGTCGTACTAGATCGGGACAGCTTGTCGTCCTGAGCGCACCGAAGGACCTGATGGAGCGCTCGGCGCCTCCCTGGAGGACGGGCGATCCTTCGCTGCGCTCAGGATGATTTGAATCAGGAGCCGCCGACAGCCTCGACGATCATCTTCTGGAAGTGGATGACGAGGTGTTCGCTGTTAGTGAGGAAGCGGCCGGTGTCGGGAATCCCGCCCAGCAGCCCGCGCTGGACCGAATCGGTCAGCGCGTCGTCCTCCGCCGCCACCTGCTTGTTGAAGGCGACGAGCGACTTGGCGAAATCCTCGCTCACGCCGGGACCGAAGAACTGCTCGGACAGGCCTTTGGTGGCGTTCGGACCGTCCGGTGTCCACACATCGATCGACAGGTTGGGGAAACCCGGATTGATGTTGATCGTCACATTCGGCCACAGGAAGTGATACTGCGACTGCGTCACCGCGCCGGCGACGTCGTAAAGCTCGACCTTGCTCTTGCCCGCGAGCGCCGCCGGGCGGACTTGGCCGCTCTGGCTCGAGAAGTAGCCGTGGGTCTTCAGCGTATAGACGTCGGGCCGCACGTCGATCGCGGCATTGAAGCCGGGATGGGCGACGGCGCAGTGATAGCATTCGAGATAGTTCTCGAGCATCGTCTTCCAGTTGGCATTCGAGCGCCATTCCTCGCGGCTGTAGTGCACGAGCGTATCGAGGATGACACCGCTCTCGGCGATCAGGCCGAGGACGGGACCGTAGAGCGAGGCTGCGCTGGGAGCGTCGGGGTCGAGATTGACGAAGACGAAGGGGCCAAGCGCTTCGGCCCGGATCGGCAGCAGCGGGAAGTCCGCGAGGTTGAAGTTCGGCTCGGAGGTGGAGCGCGGCACGCGCCGCAGGCCACCGGTGAGGTCGTAGGTCCAGGCATGATAGCCGCACTGGAGGCTCTTCGCGTTGCCACGACCTTTCATCACTTCATGCCGGCGATGGCGGCAGACGTTCACGAATCCGGCGAGACCGTTCTCGTTGCGCACTACCGCGACGGGCACGCCACCGGCATAGCCGGTCACGTAGTCGCCGATTTCGGCGAGGTGCGCGAGCGGGCCGACATAGTTCCAGCTCTTGCGAAAGACCTGGGCGATCTCGCGCTCGGTAATTCCGGGATCGGTGTACCAGCGGGCGGGAAGCGACTCACCGCGCTCCAGGGCGGCAAGAAGGCGGGACGAAGTGTCGGCAAGGAGAGTCATGGCGGCAGCTCACGTTGTGGCTAACCGAAGATAATCCCTCGCAACGTCGAAATTGCGGCCGTGATCGCGGCATGGCCGACCATCAGCAAAAACACGGTCCAGAAGGCGGTAATCACGGTCATGATCCATCCAAGAATAGCCATCACGCCGTCATCTTCGATCAGGGCAAAACAGAAGAACAATATCGCCCAGGCCGGGAAGAGATTGTCGAACGGGATCGGCAAGGCGAGGATCACGACGTTGGCTGCCCATGCGAACAACAGCAGTCGGCGCGGCAGACCCGTAACCCATCCTTCGCTGCGCGCATGGACGGTGTTTTCCAGCCAGCGGATAAAGCGCCGCGCGCGCTGCAGGAAATCCTGGAGCTTGCCGCGGGGCAGGCCACGCTTGCCGATGGCACGCGGGAGCGACGGCACCGGCCTTCCTGCGAAGTATTGCGCGAGCAGATACAGCATTGGCACGCCGGTGATCGTCGAAAGCCACGGGATGCCGGTCGGAATGACGTTGGCGATGTTCACCGCCAGGATGGCGAACGCATATGAACGCCCCTCGAGTCCGGCGAGGAACTCGTCCAGCGAGAGCACCGACCGCCGGTCTCCGGCAAACAGCCGGTCGAGCGTGTCGAGGAGGCCGAAGTTATCCTTCATCCACCCTTCCGCGCGACCAGCCGGCGGGCCAGCACGAGATGCGGCTTGTCCAGCATCTTGCCGTCCATGGTGAGAACGCCGGCGCCGGGATTGCCCTCGAAGGTCGCGATGACGCGGTTGGCCCAGTCGATCTCGGCCTCACTGGGCGTGAAGACTTCGTGGATGATGGCGACCTGGTCGGGATGGATGGCGATCTTGCCGCCATAGCCCATGCGGCGCGCATCCCGCGCCTCCATCCGCAGCCCTTCGATGTTCCTGATGTCGGGATAGACCGTGTCGTAGGCGGTAACGCCGGCGGCCACCGAGGCCATCAGGTTGACGGTGCGGGCGAGCTTGAACGTGTCGTCGTAGACGCCGGGCGAGGGGCCCTTCGCCAGCGCGCCGAGATCGGCCATCAGATCCTCGCCGCCCCAGGAGTGGCCGATCAGACGGGCGTGCTTCGCCGGCGCCGCCGTCAGCGCCAGGATCGCCGCGGCACTCTCGGTGGCGATGGTCAGGATGCGGGTCTTGCCGTGCTCCATGCCCTCGCGTGTCTCGAGCGCGTCGAGGTAGTTCGACATCAGGTCGAGATCGGCCTGGCCGACGCACTTCGGAAACACGATTCCGTCCGGCTTGCCCTGCATGACTATGGCGAGGTCGCCCAGCGTGAGGCCGGTGTCGAGCGCATTGACGCGGACGTAGAGCTTCGGCCCGGCCCGGTCGGCGCTCTTCAGGTAGGCCAGCGCCATGTCGCGGGCGATTGTCTTGCGGTCGGTGGCGACGGAATCCTCGAGATCGAGGATCAGCCCGTCGGGGCCGGAGGCGGGACCCTTGGCGAGCTTGCGCTCCGAATCGGCGGGGACGAACAGGAAGGAACGCATCGGACTTCAGCTCCTGGGCTTCTTGCGCATCAGCGCCTGACGGGTGCACTCGGCGACGATCTCGTCGCGCTGGTTGATCGCGGTGTGGGCGAATTCGACGATGCCGGCATCGGGCCTCGATTTGCTCTCGCGCAGGCTCACCACCCGGGTCCGCACGCGCACCGTGTCGCCGTGGAACACGGGCTTGGGAAAACGCACGTCGGTCATTCCGAGATTGGCGATGGTGGTGCCGAGCGTCGTGTCGTTCACGGTGATGCCGATCATCAGGCCGAGCGTGAAGAGGCTGTTCACGATGCGCTGGCCAAACTCGGTCTTGGAGGCGAATTCCTCGTCGAGGTGCAGCGGCTGCACGTTCATGGTGAGGGAGCTGAACAGGACATTGTCCATCTCCGTCACGGTGCGGGTCCATTCGTGCTCGAACACGCGGCCGACCGTGAAATCCTCGTAGTAAAGCCCTGCCATCTTTCTCCTCGCGGAAGTCGAGCCTTCCTAGCATGGATGGACGCTGGGCGGCCCGCCATCGTATCAATGCCGCCACTGGATGGAACACCGAGAAACGGGAGCAAGACGATGCGCGCGATGCTGAGCGAGACGCCGGGCGGGCCGGAGAGCCTGAAGCTGGTGGAGATGCCCTCCAAGCCGCTGGGCAAGGGGCAGGTGCGCGTCGCGACCAAGGCGGCGGGCGTCAACTTCCCCGATACGCTCATCATCCAGGACAAGTACCAGTTCAAGCCGCCGCGCCCCTTTGCGCCGGGCCACGAGATCGCGGGCGACATCACCGAGGTGGGCGAGGGCGTTACCGCCTACAAGGTCGGCGACCGCGTGATCGGCATGATCGGCCATGGCGGCTACGCCAGCGAGGCGGTGGTGGACGAGATCCAGCTGCTGCCGATGCCGAAGAACATGAGCTACGAGGATGGTGCCGCCTTCACCATGACCTACGGCACCTCGTACTACGCGCTGAAGCAGCGCAGCAGCTACAAGCCGGGCGAGACGCTGCTGGTGACCGGCGCCTCGGGCGGCGTCGGCCTGACCGCGGTGGAACTGGGCGCGCTGATGGGTCTCAAGGTCATCGCCGCCGTCGGCTCCGACGAGAAGATGGAGATCTGCAAGAAGTACGGCGCCACGATGTTCGTGAACTACGCCAAGGAGAAGATGCGCGACAAGGTCAAGGAGCTGACCGGCGGCGCGGGCGCGGACATCATCTACGACGCCGTCGGCGGCGATGCCTTCGACGAATCCGTGCGCTGCATCGCCTGGTACGGCCGCCTGCTGGTGGTCGGCTTCGCGGCGGGCCGCATCCCGTCGCTGCCGGCCAACCTGGCGCTTCTGAAGAGCTGCGACGTGCGCGGCGTGTTCTACGGCGCGTGGCGAGGCCGCGAGCCCGCCGAGGCACGAAAGAACTTCGACGAGATGCTGGCCTGGTACGGCGAGGGCAAGCTGAAGCCGCACATCTCCATGCGCTTCCCGCTGGAGAAGGCAGCTGACGCCATGAACGCCCTGCTGTCGCGCAAGGCGACCGGCAAGGTCATCATCGACGTGGCCTGAGGGCGGGAGGGGCGCATGGGTAGACTGTCGGGCAAGATCGCGATCGTGACCGGTGCCGCCTCGGGCATCGGGGAGGCATCGGCAAAGCTCTTCGCCGAGGAGGGCGCGCAGGTCCTGGCGGTCGACCGGCCCGAATCGGCCATCGACACGGTTCATGCGGGCGACGCGTCGATTGCGGCCTTCGCCGCCGATATCACGGGGGACGATGCGCCGAAGCGGATCGTCGCCGCCGCGCTGGAGAAATTCGGCGCACTCGACATCCTGTTCAACAATGCCGGCGTGAGCGGCCGCGCCTTCGTCGAGGAAATGACCGACGAGATGTGGGACCGCACCAATGCGGTCAACGTGCGCGGCATGTTCCGGCTCTGCCGCGAGGCCATTCCGGCACTCAAGCTCAGGGCGCGCGAGAAGGGCCGGGCGCGCATCGTCAACACGGCCTCGGTCATGGCCTTCGATACCGACTACGGGCTGGCGGCCTATTGCGCGTCCAAGGCCGGCGTCGGCGGGCTCACGCGCACGCTGGCGCTGGAACTGGGCAAGTTCAACATCACCGCCAACTACGTCTGCCCCGGCGCCATCTACAGCGGCATGACGCGGACCAACTTCGACAAGCCGGAGATCCGTGAGGTCTGGGAGAAGAAGGCTGCGCTGCGCCGCCTCGGCCAGCCCATCGACATCGCCCGTGGCGCGCTGCTGCTGGCCTCCGACGAAGCCGACTTCATCACCGGCCATGAGCTGGTGGTCGATGGCGGCCTCACCTTGCGCACGTGAGACGCAGGCCAGAAGAGTATGGAGCCAGTGCGCTGGACACTTCTGCCGTTGGGGTAAGTCCGGGCATCTCACGAGCAGTCTCAAAAGGCATCACGAACTCGCAGCGCCGCCACGATAAGTGAGCCGAGTGGCTTCGCGACCAGCAATAGTGTGAGCAAACGCACGGCCACGAGGGTGGCGGAGCTTTGTTAATGGCCTGCTGCGCGGCGCCAGCCTTCCTGGGGTTATGGGCGTGCGGCTGCACTCGCGTCGGGCCCATCCGCTGCAGCATCCTGCCGACCGTGCACTCATCAAGGCAGCACCATCCGCTTACGCCGTGGAAGGCCGAGTCGGGGCCGCAAGGACCGGAGCCTTCAGCTCCTCCCGCTGATCCGCCGAAAGAGCCAGCGGACGACCGCCGCGCCTGGCATCGCAAAGCTGCACTACTAACAAGAGGTCGCCAGCGTGTTCGGCAAGATGAAGTAGTGGCTTGCCAGTGCCCTAGAACTTCACGTCCTTCTTGAGTTTCTCATAGGCAGCGGCCTCTTCGACATCTTTGGTCGCCTTGTCTGCCTCAGCCTTAATCCGTGCCGATTCCTCGGCAGCCCTTCTCGTCCTGTAGGACTCATTTGTTTCAGCAATTACGCGTTCCAACGTCCTCTTATGATCGTCGTTAAAGCGATTAGGAACGCAGGTAATTCGCAGGAAGCCGGCCCTCACTTCTGCCGGCTTCTTGTCTGAATACAGTACTGCCCTCCAAGCGGCATTGAAGGCGTCTGTCCACTCCTGCGGTGGAATCTTGGAGAGTCGAATCGTGAGCTCACGTATGGCTGGCGCCTCTCCGGTCACCATTTTGGGTGGCGTATCCGCAAACCCTGACATCTTGATATCTTCGAATTTTTCTGACATCTCGCGCATCTCCCTTAACGAGGTTTTAGCTCGTCAAACATCGCCAGCTCGATTCACTTAAATCAGCCCTCGCTCCCGTGCTTCCCCTTCAAGCAGTTCAAGTTCCGCTTCACCGGGCAACTTGGGAATCGGCATCCAATATTTTGGCTCGCCGCTAATTGTGCGGCCTGTCGGTACAAATGGATCAGAGAGTGTGTGGTTCTGTACGTCAAGTTGAGCCAACGGAAGCACCGTGTGGCTGGCAGCGATCTTCAGTAATTCGATCACAGAGTAGTAAACCGCGCGCGCGGCGTCTTCCGAGGGGTGACTACCACGATGTGCGAGCGCATTCCTTGCCCGACGGGCCGTTGAAAGGGCAGCCAGCAACTCAGTTCCGATACGACCTGTTTGATACAGTAGTTCGTGGCGCGGCCCGGTCGACCAAGTTCGAGTATCCCCGAGCTGGTCGATGCGGCCCGCAGCAGCACCCTCTGCTCTAGCCTTTCCAACAACATCGCTTTGCCAAAGATTACTGGTGATCTGCTCTACGACAATCCACAGGTTGGCCAGTGCCGAACTCCAATCACGTCGTGCAAAGCCCGTGGTGCCTTTAAGTAAGAACTCTCCGCTCATTTCAGGAACTGCCGCCATTACCGCGCGCCCTGCCAGCATGGCGCTGTCTAGTTCCGAGGTAAGAAGTCTTCGCTCTTCCTGAAGCGCAATGGCTTCAATCGGACTCGCCCCTTGAAGCCTAGCAAGCTGATTGAACCGGTTTGCAGGCGCAGATGTATTCACGCGGATGAAAGACCAGTCGATAATTGACCCGAAGTCCAAAGCGTCGTGTGCAATAGCTTCACAATAGATGCCGCCAAGCAGGAGCGCGGCAAAGTGTTGATTGAAAAATTCCGCAGCGTCTACGCCTTTCCGCAGCTCGGGTAGAGCTGGCAGCGCAAAGGCGCCGTCGCGCGCGACAGCCAAATTGTAGGGGGGCGGCAATCCGACATCTATCTGCGCCACCATTCGGTGCAGTTCTACGTAGTCCCAAGTGCGGCTATTGATCTGTTCAATCGTGGGCTCCCATGCCGGCGAGGTTGGCCCGTCTATAATCCTAAAAGGCCGGAGAAACGCGATCATGCACGGGACGCGTCGGCGATAGAGCTCGTCAATATCTAATGGAAGTGCGCCAGCCGATGTCATGCCGTCAATCCCACTTCATCACTCGCGAACAGCCACACCCTTGCATGACACTGAAGACCAGCAGTTTGTACCCCAAGTGTCTGTTCCTGCGGGATCGCAAGTGACATCCATCACCGCGTTAGCTCCCTTTTGAACTGCATCAATCCGCAAACGCAGAAGCGCATCATTGGTCGTCGGGGGCGGATCGGTCATCAGGTTCTTACAGCTATTGCCGATCACCTGACCGATGTACTGGTTGACCTTAGGTGTCTCGGCGCCGGCCCGGTAGATCTTCACATTGAGGGCTGCCGTCATCGTTTCTGGCGGAACCTTGTCGAGCTTCGTCACCGGAATGAACGGCCCGCACGACACCGTCACCGCGCAGGCGAGAAGTCCCGCAAATACCGATAGCTTCATTGTTGTCCCCCAGGGGGGACCATTGTGTCGGCCTAGGGTGCTCGCATCAATAGCAAATGCCCCCGAGCCTTCGCCTGGGCGCCTCTCGCGTCTCGCGATTTCTCTGTGTTGCCTGCTGCCACGCGAGGCCGGGAAGGCCACCCATGCGCGTAACGAAGATCCGGGTTTCGAAGTGGGCTAGGAAGCAAGGTAGGGACAGTCTTCGGCAGAATCGGCGGACTTGGACTGAAGCAGAAACTCAACGGTGTGGACAATCGTAGAGAGCGGCCACCATCTAGAACGGCTACTACACAAGGATGGTGATGTGGCTGAAGGCGATCTACCACGACAGCGGCGTCACGCGGACGCCGGAGGAGACCATCCTCAAGGCCTACGACATCATGACCGGGGTCGAGAAGCCCGCCTTCGCAGAAATCTGACGTTGGGAAGTATTCAGCTAGCAACTGCATCAGCAGAACGCGCTTCACGCCGTGATGGGCCGTTGAACGGAGACGACCATGCCAAGTATCTGGCCTTCCGCAACGTCGTGCTCAAGCCCATCGATTTCAGCCTAAAAACTAGGCTAATTTGTTCCGTGTTCGCCCTGTCTCCTTCCCAAACAACAGAGGGGGGGAGTCTGACGGCGTCTTTTGAAATGTGTGAAGCTTTGGACGAGGTATCGGCGACCATGAACAACATTGCCTCCTTCGCCGCCGACTACAGCGAGGCGCGCGACAAGTTCCTGGCGGCCGCCCGGCTCGCGAATGCCGAGACCTTCCGTTACGACAATCCCACCAAGGGCCCGAAGGGCGAGGCGCTGTCGACCGACGTGGCCTGGGTCGGGCCGACGGATGCGTCTAAGGTGATGGTCACAATCTCGTCGACGCACGGGGTCGAGGGCTATTGCGGCTCCGGCTTCCAGGTCGACTGGCTGGCGGGCGTCGGCGCCTCCGGATTGCCGAAGGGCACCGCGGCGCTCTTCGTCCACGCGATCAACCCCTACGGCTTCGCCTGGACGCGGCGCGTGACGGAGGAGGGCAACGACCTCAACCGCAACTATGTCGACCATTCCAGGCCCTATCCGGTGAACGAGGGGTATCTGGAGATCGCCGACGATCTCGTGCCGGCGGATTTCAGCGAGGCGGGGCGGGCGGCGGCCGATGCAAGGCTGGCGGCTTTCCGGCGCAAGGTCGGCGACGTCGAGTTCTTCCGTGCCGTCTCCGGCGGCCAGTACAGCCATGCGGACGGCATGTTCTTCGGCGGTGGCGGGCCGTCCTGGTCGAACCGCACGCTGCACGCCATCGTCGACCGCTATCTCAAGAGCCGCCAGGACGTGGCCGTGGTCGACTTCCACACCGGCCTCGGTCCCTACGGATACGGCGAGCCGATCACGCACTACGATATCGGTACCAGCGGGTCTCGGAGGGTCCGCAATTTCTGGGGCGAGTCGGTCACCGAGTCGAAACGGGGCCAGACGGCCTCCCAGGCGCGCGACGGGCTGGGGCATTACGGGCTGAACCGCGTCCTTCAGGAGCCGCAGACCCGGCTGACCATGTGCACGCTGGAATACGGCACCTTCGACCGTGAGAGCGGCCAGAAGGCTTTCCGCGCCGACCATTGGCTGCATAAATACGGCGATCCGCTGGGCAAGGAAGCCGAGGCGGTGCGCAAGGCCATGCGCCGCCAGTTCTATCCCGAGACCGACGACTGGAAGGAGGCGGTGCTGTTCCGCGGCCATCAGGTGGTGCGGCAGGCGATCGCCGGCCTGCAGCGGGGCGCCCTTTAGTTTTTGGGGACAACAGCCCTCGAAAAGCCATACGTCCGCTCAGCGATCCTGCTACAAGCCTTCCCATGCGTGCACTCGTGGCGCTGCTGGCTTTCGCGGTCGTGGCGGCTCTAAATTTCCTGTGGTGGTGGGTTCCGAACCGGCCGGTGGACATTGCCGGCTGGACCGCCGCGCCCCTCCAGAGCGTTTCCTTCGCGCCGTACAGGCCGGGCCAGAGCCCGCTGACGCGCACCTTTCCCACGCCGGAGCAGATCGATTCCGACCTCAAGCGTCTCGAGGGCAAGGTCAAGGCGGTCCGCACCTATTCCTCGGGCGAGAATCTGGAGGCCGTCCCGCAACGGGCCGGCAAGTACGGGCTCAAGGTCTGGCACGGCGCCTGGCTGAACAACAACGAGAAGGAAAATCTCGAACAGATCAACCTGCTGATCGACCACGCCAACAAATACAAGGACACGATCGAGCGGGTCATCGTCGGCAACGAGGTATTGCTGCGCAAGGACCTGACCGCGAGTGAACTGCGCCGCTATATCCGGCAGGTGAAACAGCGGGTCACGCAGCCGGTGACCTATGCCGATGTGTGGGAATTCTGGCTGCGCAATCCGTCGCTGGCCGACGAGGTCGATTTCATCACCATCCACATCCTGCCGTACTGGGAGGACGAGCCGATCGGGGTGGATCGCCGGGAAGCCGACGGCAAGCTCGCGATCGAGAAGCACCTCGTCGACATCTACAAGAAGGTCCAGGCGCGGTTCCCGGGCAAGAAGATCGTGATCGGCGAGACCGGCTGGCCGAGCGACGGCCGCATGCGCTCCGACGCCCGTCCCGGCCGCGTCGAGCAGGTGAAGTACTTCTCGATCTTCCGACAGGCCGCCGAGCGCGAGGGCTTCGACTACAACGTCATCGAGGCGTTCGACCAGTACTGGAAGGCCCGGCAGGAAGGCACGGTCGGTGCCGCCTGGGGCCTGCTGGATGCCCAGCGCCACGACAAATTCGAGCTCGGCAAGCCGGTGAGGGCGGAGCCGCACTGGCAGATCCTGTTCACCATCTCGACGATCGTCGGTGCCCTTCTGCTGCTGGCCTATGCGACACAGCGCAAGGCGGGCCACTGGAAGGGCATCTGCATCTTCGCCTTCTTCGCCCAGCTCGTCGCGACCTGCTACATCGAGGCGACGTGGGTCGACCTGAC
Source organism: Reyranella aquatilis (assembly GCF_020880995.1). Classification (GTDB taxonomy): domain Bacteria; phylum Pseudomonadota; class Alphaproteobacteria; order Reyranellales; family Reyranellaceae; genus Reyranella; species Reyranella aquatilis. The sequence goes on from NZ_JAJISD010000001.1 coordinate 91,572, forward strand.
GCGCAATTTCTATTTCGAGCGCACCCTGGGCGTGGCCTTCTGGGCGATCCTCCTGGCGCTGTTCAGCTACGCGCTGCTGCGCGGCATCTCCGACAGCCTGACCGGACAGATGGCCGATCCGTCGCTTTACGGCGCCCGGGTTCGGGAAGCCTGGAGGGCGTGGCGCGAACTGCCGCGCTACCGCATCCTGCAGCGTGCCGACGTGCTGGCCCAGATCCTCTATCTCGCCCTGACGCTGCTCTGCATCTTCTACCTGATCGTGATCAGCATCGACTGGTACGACGGGGTGATCCGCATCGGTGACTGGTTCCGCCAGATCGCCATCGACGGCCGCTACCGCGACTTCCCGATCTGGAGCTTCGTGATCCCCAGCATCGTGCTGATGCTGTGGAAGACCATCACGATCCTGCGCACCGAGCCCGTGGCGCGCGACCATCGCATCGCCAAGGCGCTCTCGTTCGGCCGCCTGCTGGGCTACGACGGCAGCCGCGGCTTCGTGCGCATGGACCGCCGTCTCAGCCGTTTCGCGCCGGTGATGCCGGAGATCGTGCTGGCGTCCATGCTGGTCTTCTGGGCCATCGTGCTGGTGGTGACCGAGGGCGCCATCAAGCTGCACGACGGCGGGGCCGGCGGGTTCGTCTCGGCCGACGGCGGCCGCTGGGTGATCCGCACGCTGTTCTGGAACACCCAGGCCAACTGGTTTGCCTTCCTGGCGCTGCTGATGGCCGTGCCCTACATCGCCACGATCTACATCTCGGTGCGCGAACCACTGGCAGAACTGCCGCCGGACTCCTATACCAACAAGTGGTAGGCGCCGAGAGCCGGGAGTTACGAAATGGAAATCAAGGGTGAATACAGGATCGGTGCGTCGCGCGAGAAGGTGTTCGCGGCGCTGAACGACCAGGCCATCTTGCAGGCCTGCATTCCCGGCTGCGAATCGCTGGAGATGCTGTCGCCGACCGAGATGACGGCCAAGGTCCGTCTGCGCATCGGCCCCGTCAGCGCGGCGTTCGGCGGCAAGGTCACGCTTTCCGACATCGATCCCCCGAACGGCTACAGGATCACTGGTGAAGGGCAGGGCGGCGTCGCCGGCTTCGCCAAGGGTGGCGCGGTGGTGACCCTGACCGAAGACGGCAGCGACACGATCCTGAAGTACGACGTGGATGCCCAGGTCGGCGGCAAGATCGCCCAGGTCGGTGCGCGCCTCATCACGGGGACGGCAAAGAAGCTGGCGGACCAGTTCTTCGGCAAGTTCGCCGAGAGCGTTGGCGCACCGCCGCCGGTCGCGGCGGCCTGACCATGGTGTCGTCGGGAGAGCCGCCACCGCCCGTGCCGTCTGCTGCAGCGCAGCGAGGCTTCCGGCATTGGACGGTGATTGGCGTCGGTGCTGCGATCCTGATTCTGGTTTTTCTCGCCAGCCGCTAGCCACGACGCCTTGAGGGTGTCGATCCGGCGCGATGCGGCTCGCCTGCGCCGCCCGGGCGCCTGCCTGCCTGCCGATGCAGCCAGACGATCCCGGCTGACATGACGCCGTAGAGGCTTTGCACGAGGCGGTTTACCACGCTGGAGCTCGCGGAAGCAGATTTGCGCTCGCCGTGTCGCTATATGCACATACTGGAAATATGGTTCATATTTTCAAAGATCTGGGAAGGGCTGAAGCTGACTATTTTTTCATGTCAGCATTGAAATGAAAGCATGGCGAACCCAATTGCTCCCTGAACGACATAAAAAACGTCGAGGCAGGGATGGAAAGTGTGGCTCGCCGAACCCTTGAACGGGTTTACGGCGCAGAGATCTTCGTTGCGTGCGCTGCCTTCGTGCTCGTGGCGGGCGCGCTGATCTCGGACATCGTTGCGCGGGAGGTTCTCGGCAACGGCATCTTCGGAGCGCAGAAGTTCGCCGTCTTCTGCACGGCAGTGGCCGGATTGCTTGGTTTTGCGGTGGTGGTCCACTCCGGCGGACACCTCCGTGTGCAGGCCGTTGACCGGCTTTTCCCTCCGGCATGGCATCCGACGATGGCGCGGCTCGGCGACGTCGTCTCTTCAGGCATTTGCCTGTTCTTCGGCATCTATGCGCTCGAGTTTGTCGAGAGCTCGATCAAGCTGGGCGAGACCGACATGGTGCTCGAGATCCCCGTTTGGCCGATCCAGCTTGCCGTCCCCTATCTCTTCCTGGTGTCGGCGGTGCGTTACGCGCTCTACGCCGCGTTCCCTGCCATCCGCCCCGTCGAGAAGGACCACGAGTGATGGACGCAGTCATTCGAAGCCGCAGCCCGCTTTACTGGAGCCTCGGCATTGTCGTCGCGGTCTTCGGATTGCTTGGCCTGTTCGGCTTGATGCCGGGACCGAAGGTTCTGTTCTTTCTGGTGATGGTCATCGGCCTTCTGGTGCTTCGCCAGCCGGTCGTGCTGATCCTCGCGGTCATCGCAGCCTATACACACGCCTACTTCGCGACGAACAGCGGCGTCGAATTCCTGCTGCAGGACATGTGGTTCGTCGTGAATCGCGAGGTCCTGCTGTCGATTCCGATGTTCATCGTCGCCGGCGCGATCATGACCCGCGGGTCGATCGCCCAGCGGCTCATCAATGTCATGATGGAGCTGACTGCGCCCATTCCCGGAGGCATGGGTGTTGCCGCGGTCCTGGGATGCGCGGTGTTCGCCGCGATTTCCGGGTCTTCGATCGTCACCATGCTTGCCATCGGGTCGATCATGTATCCGGCAATGATCAGCGCCGGCTACGGCAAGCCGTTCTCACTGGGGCTCATTGCTTCGGCGGGCACGCTCGGGATCATGATCCCGCCGTCGATTCCGATGATTCTGTTCGGCATCATGACCGAAGCGTCGATCACCGAGATGTTCAAGGCCGGCATCGGCCCGGGCCTGCTGCTCACGCTCGTGTTCGCGATATACTCCTACGCCGTCAACCGCCGCATGCCGACGAAGCCCTGGAACCCGGGGCGTATCGGGACGGCGCTTCGCCAGGGCATCTGGGCGATCCTGCTCCCGGTGATCCTGCTTGGCGGCATCTACTCCGGATACTTTTCGCCGACCGAGGCGGCGGCGGTATCGGTGCTCTATGCCCTTCTGGTCGAGACATTCATCCATCGCGACATGAAGCTGCCGGACTACGGCAAGGTTCTCACAGAGACAGTCGGCTTGCTCGGCACTCTTCTTCCGCTTCTGGCCATCGCCGCCAGTCTAAACACGGTCCTCGACTATGAAGGCGTCGCCGCGGGGTGGGTGAACTTCGTCAAGGCGCACGTTACCGACAAGGCGACGATGATGATCGGCATCAACCTGCTGCTGCTCGTCGTCGGCTGCCTGATGGATGCCGGGTCGGCGATCATCGTTTTCTCGCCATTGCTTCTGCCGCTTGCGACATCGGTCGGCTACGACCCGATCCACTTCGGCATCATCATGACGGCCAATCTGGAGATCGGCTACCTGACACCGCCTGTGGGTCTCAATCTGATCGTGGCAATGGCGGCATTCAAGGAAAGCTTCTGGACGATCTGCAAGGCTGTCGTGCCTTTCGTAATCCTGATGCTGCTCTGGCTGGTCGCGGTCATCGCGTTTCCCGAACTGTCCCTCTCCCTGGCCAGGTGATGGGAGGCGGCAGTCATTCTCGGGATGTGCTTTCGGCGGCAGCGAAAGTCTCGAAATTCTTCGCCTTCCGGCGCGTGGCCGCCGGGGAGCGAGGGATACCCAGGCGTAGGAATGAAATAACAAGGAGGCAAATGTCATGACTGGTGTCTTCAGGCGTATCGTTCTCGGTACCACAGTGGGCGCGGCTCTTGCGGCTTTCTCGATTCCCGCTTCGGCGCAACAGGAGACCTGGAAAGTCGGCTCGGCGGCCCAACCGGGCAGCTCGCTGCTGACCATCGTTGAGGAGAGTGTTGCGAACTGGAACAAGGTTCCCGGCGTCAAAGTGGAACGGCAGTTCGTGGCGAGTGAGCAGGAACTGGCCCAGCAGGTGCTCCGGGGAAGGCTCCAGATGGCAAGCATCTCGTTCGCCGGAATTTCGCCGGCCGGGTTCCCGGAGGCGGCCCTAGTGAACGTTCCGTTTCTGTGGGCCAACGAAGCCGAGCGCAACTACGTGCTCGACGGAACCGTCTGGAAATACATGACGCGACTTTTTGAGGCCAAGGGGCTCGTGGCGATCGGTATCGGCGAGGTGGGCTGGAACGGAGTGGTCTGCAAGACGGCATGCCCTACGCCGGAATCCCTGAAGGGCCTCAAGGCCCGCGTCGCGCCGACTCCGGCCTCCCGGATGTTCTGGAGCGCCATGGGCGCGAACGGGGTCCAGATGCCGCTGTCCGAACTGTTCCCCGCGCTGCAGCAGAGCCTCGTGGTGGCGGCCGATCTGCCATTTCCCTACTACGTGACGACCCCGGCCCGCGAGTCGGCCCCGTTTTACTACGACCTCCGCCATCTGCATCATCCCTCGCTCGTCGTTGCGAACAAGGCAGCGTGGGACAAGCTGACGCCGGCCCAGCAGCAGGGCATCCGCGACGGGGTGTTGCCGGTCGCCCAGCAGCGGAAGATGGTGGCTGACGAGATCGCGGAAAAGGTCAAGGAGTTCAGGGCGAAGGGCGGCACTTACGTCGAGCTGAATCAGGCCCAACGCGATGCCTACCGCAAGCTGGTGGAATCGAAGCAGATGGAGCTTGTCAGCAGCATGGGTGGCAAGTCGACGGAGCTGTTCGACCTGATGCAGGCGGCCCGTCGCGAGTTCCAGCAGCGGCGCGGTACCCTGAACTGAAGCAGGGTGCAACTGAGAAGGAGAGGTGCCGCGCGAAGCGGCACCTCTTGGCGGAGTTTACCGGCGTCGTATTGCAAATTCCTTGACCGGCGGGTCCGCGGCTTGCGACAGTCGGGTCAATGCCTCCGCGGGCGGCGCCACGGGCGGCCGCACCGCAAGAACACGCCAGGGGAGATAGACTGATGACAATTTCCGTCGCCATGACCGTCAACGGCAAGTCCGTATCGGGCAAGGTCGAGGCGCGCACGCTGTTGGTCCAGTTCCTGCGCGAGCATCTCGGCATGACCGGCACCCATGTCGGGTGCGACACCAGCCAGTGCGGCGCCTGCGTCGTCCATGTGGACGGCCAGTCGGTGAAATCCTGCACCATGCTCGCGGTCCAGGCCGAGGGCGCCAAGGTCACGACGATCGAGGGCCTCGCGCCGAGCGCCGACAAGCTGCACCCGATGCAGGAAGCCTTCCGTGACAATCATGCCCTGCAGTGCGGCTTCTGCACCCCCGGCATGGTGATGAGCGCCATCGACATGGTGAAGCGCCACAACTACCAGCTCGACGAGGCCACGGTGCGCCGCGAGCTGGAGGGCAATCTCTGCCGCTGCACCGGCTACCACAACATCGTGAAGGCAATCCTGGCCGCTGCACCGGCCATGAAGTCAGCAGGGGTGTAACGCCATGACCTCCGCCACCGGAATCGGCGCGCGGGTTGTCCGGACGGAAGACAAGCGCTTCCTCACCGGCACCGGCCGCTATGTCGACGATCTGCCCCTCGCCCGGGCGACCTACGCGTATTTCCTGCGTTCGCCGCATGCCCATGCGAAGATCAAGAGCATCGACATCTCCGCGGCGGAGAAGAGTCCAGGCGTCGTCAACATCTTCACCGGCAAGGATCTTGTCGATGCCAAGGTGGGCGGCCTGATCTGCGGCTGGGTGGTCAAGGATAAGAACGGCGAGCCGCACAAGTCGCCGCCGCATCCGGTGATGGCGGTCGATACGGTCCGCTATGTCGGCGACACCGTCGCAATGGTCGTGGCCAACAGCTACGACGAGGCGAAAGACGCGGCCGAAGCCATCAGGGTGGACTACGAAGTCCTGCCGGCCATCGTCGATCTGGCCAAGGCCTTCGACAAGGGCGCCCCGCAGGTGCATGCCGAGGCCCCGGGCAACCTGATCTACGACTGGGAAATCGGCGTGAAGGCCGATGTCGATGCGGCGTTCGCCAAGGCGGCGCACGTCACCAAAATGGACATCGTCAACAACCGCCTGATCCCGAACGCGATGGAGCCGCGCGCGGCTGCGGCGGAGTACGACAAGGGCACTGGCAACTACACGCTCTGGTCGACCTCGCAGAACCCGCACGTCCTGCGCCTGATCCTGTCGGCCTTCGTGCTGGGCATCCCCGAGCACAAGCTGCGCGTCATCGCCCCGGACGTGGGCGGTGGCTTCGGCAGCAAGATCTTCTGCTACGCCGACGAGACCATGGTCTGCTGGGCGGCCTCGCGGGTCGGCCGGCCGATCAAGTGGACGGCCGAGCGCACTGAGTCCTTCCAGACCGATTGTCACGGCCGCGACCACGTCACCCATGCCGAGCTGGCGCTCGACAAAGACGGCAAGTTCCTGGCCCTCAAGGTCGAGACGATCGCCAACATGGGCGCCTATCTCTCGACCTTCTCGACGGCGGTGCCGACCTACCTCTACGCGACGCTGCTGGCCGGCCAGTACACGACGCCGCTCATCTACGCGAACGTCAAGGCCGCCGTGACGCACACCGCACCGGTCGATGCCTATCGCGGTGCCGGCCGTCCCGAGGCGACCTTCGTCATCGAGACGATCGTCAGCAAGGCCGCGGCCGAGCTGAAGATGGACCCCGCCGAGTTGCGCCGGAAGAACTTCATCCCGGCGGAGGCCTTCCCGTACCAGACGCCGGTGGCGCTGCAGTACGATTCGGGCAACTACCCGCCGATCATCGACGAGGCGATGAGGATCGCCGACTACGCGGGCTTCGAGGCCCGTCGGGCCGAGGCCAAGTCGCGCGGCAAGCTGCGCGGGATCGGCTTTTCGTCCTACATCGAGGCCTGCGGCCTCGCGCCCTCTCAGGTGATCGGCCAGCTGGGCGGCGGCGTCGGCCAGTGGGAATCGGCGCAGATCAAGTTCAACCCGACGGGCAACGTGCAGGTCATCACCGGCTCGCACAGCCACGGGCAGGGCCACGAGACCACCTTCGCCCAGCTCGTCCACGATCGTCTTGGCGTGCCGATGGACCAGATCGAGGTCGTCCATGGCGACACGTCGACGACGACCTTTGGCATGGGCACCTACGGCAGCCGCTCGCTGGCGGTCGGCGGCTCGGCCATCATGAAGGCGACCGACAAGATCATCGCCAAGGGCAAGAAGATCGCGGCCCATCTGATGGAAGCCGACGTGGCCGACGTCGTGTTCGAGAACGGCACCTTCAAGGTGGCCGGCACGGACAAGGCCGTGCCGCTGGCGCAGGCGGTCTTCGCCGCCTACGTGCCGCACAACTATCCGCTGGCCGAGATCGAGCCGGGCATGGACGAGAACGCCTTCTACGATCCGGCAAACTTCGTCTATCCTGCCGGCACCCAGATCTGCGAGGTCGAGATCGACCCGGAGACCGGCATCGTCGAGGTCATCGCCCATACCGCGGTCGACGATTTCGGCAACATCATCAACCCGATGATCGTCGAGGGGCAGGTCCATGGCGGCATCGTCCAGGGTGTCGGCCAGGCGCTGTTCGAGGGTGCCGTGTACGACAAGAACACCGGACAGCTGCTGAGCGGCTCGTTCATGGACTACACCATGCCGCGCGCCGACAACTTCCCGTCGTTCAAGCTCGGCTACAAGGTCACCCCGTGCCCGCACAATCCGCTGGGCGTGAAGGGATGCGGCGAGGCGGGGGCCATTGCGGCACCCGCGGCCGTGATGAATGCGGTCCACAACGCGCTGGCGCCGATCGGCGTCAAGCATGTCGAGATGCCCGCCACGCCGCTCAACGTGTGGCAGTCGATCCAGGGCGCCCAACGCGCGGCGGCCGAGTAAACGGAGGAAAGTCCAGATGTACGATTTCGCCTACCACCGCCCCAAGTCGGTCGCCGACGCGGTCGCCCTGCTGAAGGGCAAGGAAGAAGCCCGTCCGATGTCGGGCGGCATGACGCTGATCCCGACCCTCAAGCAGCGGCTCGCGAAGCCGAGCGACGTCGTCGATCTCGGCGGCGTGAAGGAACTGGCCGGCATCAAGGTCGAAGGCGGCAACGTCGTCATCGGCGCGATGACCAAGCATGGCGACGTCGCCACCTCGGCCGACGTCAAGGCGCACATCCCGGCGCTGGCCGACCTCGCGGGCCATATCGGCGATCCGCAGGTGCGCAACCGCGGCACGATCGGCGGCTCGGTCGCCAACGCCGATCCGGCGGCGGACTATCCGGCCGCGGTCGTGGCGCTTAACGCCACGGTGACGACCAACACCGGCAAGCATGCCGCCGACGGCTTCTTCAAGGGCCTGTTCGAGACGGCGCTGGGCGAGGGCGAGATCATCACCTCGATCAGCTTCCCGAAGCCCGAGAAGGCGGCCTACATGAAGTTCCCGAACCCGGCCTCGCGCTATGCGATGGTCGGCGTGTTCGTGGCCAAGACCGCCTCAGGCGTGCGCGTCGCCGTGACCGGCGCCGGCCCCAGCGTCTTCCGCGTCAAGGCGATGGAAGAGGCGCTGTCCAAGAACTTCTCGTCGGACGCCATCAAGGACATCAAGGTCCCGGCGACCGATCTCAACAGCGACATCCACGGCAGCGCCGAGTACCGCGCGCATCTGGTGGGCGTAATGGCCCGCCGCGCGGTCGACAAGGCCAACAAGTAGCCGTTCGGCAACCGAAGGACTAACGTCGGGGCGCCCCTAACCGGGCGCCCTTTCGTTTGAGGCGGGTAGGACATGAAGGCTCTGGTAACCGGCTTCGATCCGTTCGGCGGCGACAAGGTCAATCCCTCTTCGCTGGCGGTGAGCCGGCTGAGCAAGAAGATCGGCAAAGTGGCCGTGGCGACGGCGGTTCTCCCGACCTCCTATGCCAGATCCGCGGGCGTCCTGCGGGAGGCGATCGACAAGGCAAAGCCCGACATCGTGCTGTGCGTCGGCCAGGCCGGTGGTCGCCCCGAACTCTGCCTCGAGCGGGTCGGGATCAATGTCCAGGACGCGCGCATTCCCGACAACGACCGCAAGCAGCCGATCGACGTGCCGGTGCGCGCCGACGGCCCGGCGGCCTACTTCTCGAACCTGCCGATCAAGGCCTGCGTCGCGGAGATGCGCAAGGCAGGCCTCCCCGCCGTTGTCTCGAACACCGCCGGCACCTTCGTCTGCAACCACATCCTGTATGCCCTGATGGACATCATCGAGACCCATCCGAGGAGGATGCGCGGGGGCTTCCTGCACATTCCCTATGTGCCGGAACAGGCGGCACGGCTGGGCGGTGCCCCCTCGATGGCCGTGGACGACATCGCGCGCGGCATCGAGATCATCGTCGCGACCAGTGCTGCACGCACGACCGACATTCACACCGCCGAAGGGCGTATTTCCTAAGACATAGCCGTCGTCTCGACCGGAGCAGCGAAGGTGCGGAGCGGAGAGACCTTCGCTCCACCAAGAGCCGGCTATTCGTGGAGAGAAGAGCTCTCCACTCCGCGCTGCGCGCTCCGGTCGAGATGACGGAGCAACTACTCCGCCGCGATGGCGAGCGGGGGCGGGATGTGGTGCGACGGCGCCGCCTGCGTCGTGGCGTCCGGCTTCTTCACCCGGAACCAGGCGGCGTAGAGCGCCGGCAGGAACAGCAGGGTGAGGGCGGTCGCGACCAGCAGGCCACCCATCAGGGCGACGGCCATCGGTCCCCAGAAGACACTGCGCGACAGCGGGATCATGGCGAAGATCGCGGTGCCGGCGGTCAGCAGGATCGGGCGGGCGCGGCGCACGGTGGCGTCGATCACGGCATCCCACTTGGCATGGCCCGCCGCGATGTCCTGTTCGATCTGGTCCACGAGGATCACGGAATTGCGCATGATCATGCCGGCCAGCGCGATCACGCCCAGCAGGGAGACGAAGCCGAACGGCTGGTTGAACAGCAGCAGGAACAGCGACACGCCGATCAGGCCGAGCGGGGCGGTAAGCAGCACCAGCGCCAGCTTGGAGAAGCTCTGGAGCTGCAGCATCAGGAACAGCACCATCAGGAAGACCATCAGCGGCATCATCTTGAAGATGGACGCCTGGCTCTTGGCCGATTCCTCCTGGTCGCCACCGACCTCGATGCGGTAGCCGGGCGGCAGGGTGGCGCGCACCGGCGCCAGCGCCTTGTCGAGCCGCGCGGCGACGTCGGGGCCCTGGACGCCGTCGGCCACGCCGGCACGGACGGTCATCAGCAGGTCCTTGTTGCGGCGCCACAGGATCGGCTCCTCCAGCTCGAACTTCAGCGTCGCGAGCTGGGCCAGCGAGACCACGCCGCCTGTGGATGTCCGGAGGTTGATCGCCTCCAGACCCTCGACGCTCAGCCGTTCCGGCGCCACGGCCCGGGCGACCACGTCGATCGATTCGGTGCGCTCGCGATATTGCGTGACGTTGATGCCGGTGAGGAGCGTCTGGAGCGTGTTGCCCAGCGCTTGCGAATCGACGCCCAGCGCGCGCGCCTTGGCCTGGTCGACCTCGAGGCGGACGGTCTTCGCCAGTTCGTTCCAGTCGAAGTTGATGTCGCGCGTGTCGGGATCGGCCTTGAACACCTGCCGCACCTGCTCGGCCACCCGGCGGACTTGCTGTGGGTCGTCGCCCAGCACACGGAACATCACGGGATAGCTGACCGGCGGGCCGTTCTGCAGGCGCTGCACACGGGCCCGCACGGCCTCGAAGTCCTGCTTGAAGAGACGATCCAGCTCGGCGACGACGCGCTCGCGGGCCACCAGATCCTTCGTCATGACGATGATCTGGCCGAAGTTGGCATTCGCCAGTTCCGGCACCGTCGGCAGATAGAAGCGGGGGCTGCCCGCGCCGACATAGGCGGTGTAGGAGGCGACGTCGGCGTTGTTGGCGAGCCACTTCTCGAGCTTGGCGACCTCCGCGTCGGTCGCACTCCAGGAGGCGCCCTGAGCCAGCTTCATGTCGACGATCAGTTCCGGCCGGTTGGCGGTCGGGAAGAACTGCTTGGATACCAGGCCGAACGCCGCCATCGAGCCCACGAAGGCCAGCGCCGTGATGGCGATGGTCGTCTTGCGCCAGGTGACGCACCACGTGACCATTTTGCGAAAGAGCGTGTAGAGACGGCCGTTGTAGGGATCGTGATGCTGGACCTTCGGGGTCGGCAGCAGGTGGTATCCCATCCACGGCGTGAACAGCACTGCAACGAACCACGAGATGATCAGCGACAGGCCGACCACCCAGAAGATCGAGTTGGTGTATTCGCCGGCGCTGGAGCGGGCAAAACCCACCGGCACAAAGCCGACGGCGGTGACCAGCGTGCCCGTCAGCATGGGGAAGGCGGTCGAGGTGTAGGCGTAGGTGGCGGCTTCGAGGCGGCTCGCGCCCTGTTCCAGTTTCACCATCATCATCTCGACGGCGATGATCGCGTCGTCGACCAGGAGGCCCAGCGCGATGATCAGCGCGCCCAGCGAGATGCGCTGGAAGTCGATGCCGAGCAGCAGCATGCCCACGAAGGTGATGGCCAGCACCAGCGGCACCGACAGGGCCACGATCACGCCGGTGCGGAGGCCGAGGCTGATGAACGAGACGACCAGCACAATCGCCAGCGCCTCCAGCAGCGAGGAGCTGAACTCCTCGAACGACTTGGCCACGACTTCGGGCTGGTTGGCGATGCGATGCACCGTGATGCCGACCGGCAGGTCGGCCTCGACCCCGGCCATCGTCTTGTCGAGTGCCTTGCCCAATGTCTCGACATTGCCGCCGGGCGCCATCACGACGCCGAGGCCAATCACCGGCTTGCCGTTGAAGCGCATGGCGAGCTGGCGCGGGTCCTGGTAGCCGCGCCTGATCTCGGCGACGTCGCCCAGGGTCAGCGTCTGGCCGTTGGCGGTGAAGGGAAGCGCCAGGAGCTGCTCCGCCGACGTCGGTGCGCCGTCGACACGGATCGCCACGCGCTCGCCCTTGGTCTCGACCGTACCGCTCGCCACGATTGCGTTCTGGCGGCGCACGACCTCGAGGATCTGGTCGACCGGCACGCCCAGCATGGCGAGCCGTGTGTGGCTGAACTCGATGTAGATCTTCTCGTCCTGCAGGCCGAACAGGTCGGCCTTGGTGACGTCGGGCACGCGCAGCAGGCGCTGGCGCACCGCCTTTGCAATCTCCTTGACCTCGGCCGGCGAGAATCCGTCGGCCTCGAAGGCCCAGATCATGCTGTAGGTGTCGCCGTATTCGTCGTTGAAGAAGGGCCCGACGACGCCCTGCGGGAGCGAGCCTCTGATGTCGCCGACCTTCTTGCGCACCTGGTACCACAGGTCCGCGACCTTCGCGGGCGGCGTGTCGTCCCGCAGCGAGACGAAGATCACCGTCTCGCCGGGCTTGGTATAGCTCTGGACGTTGTAGAAGTAGGGAAGTTCCTGCAGCTTGGTCTCGATCTTCTCGGTTACCTGCTGCTCGACCTCGCGCGAAGTGGCGCCAGGCCAGGCGGCCGACACGACCATCTGCTTGATGGTGAAGGGCGGGTCCTCGGCGCGGCCCAGGTTGAAGAAGGCATAGAAGCCGGCCAGCGTCAGCGCGATCATGAAGAACACGGTGAGCGTGCTGTACTTCAGCGCCAGCGCCGAGAGATTGGTGCGCGTGGTCATGAAGAAACTCCCCTCGAAACGAGGTCGCTAGCGGGCCGCCTGCTGCTGCATCGGCAGGGGCTTCACCTTCTGGCCGGTCTCCAGCTTGTGTACGCCCGCCGTGGCGATCAGCTCGCCGTCCTTGACGCCGGAGGAGATGGCGGCGGTGTCGTCGCGCCAGCGCGCGATCGTCACCGGGCGAAGCTCCACCGTGCCGGTGGTGCGATCGACGACCCACACGGCCGGCTGCGTGCCGCGTTGGAAGATGGAGGCGAGCGGCACCTCGGCGACGGGCGTGCTGTCGGGACGCTCGAAGCCCAGCGTAGCGGTCATGCCGAGGCCGATGAATTCCGGCGGATCGATCACGCTGAAGCGTGCCGCGTACGTACGCGTCACCGGATCGGCGCTGGGAGAGAGTTCGCGCAGGCGCGCGGCGTGACGGCGTCCCGGATCGGACCACAGTTCGAAGCTGGCGTTGCTGGCTTCGCGCACGACCTTCAGCCGGTGCTCGGGCACCCCCACGAGGATTTCGAGTTCTTCGGTGCGGGCAAGGCGGATGACGCCCTGGCCTTGCGCCATGACCTGCCCGACCTCGGCCTGCACGGCCGTGACGACGCCGGCCGCATCGGCGCGCAGGACGGTGTAGGCGAGATTGTTCTCGGCCGAGGCGAGCTGGCTCCTGGCCTGGTCGACGCGGGCGAGGGCTGTAGACGCGAGCGACTGGCGCTGGTCCAGGGTCTGCGGGACGAACGCGGTGCTGCCCCGCAGGTTGAGGTAACGCTCGTGATCGGCTTTGGCGCGGGCATAGTCGGCTTCGGCCGACGCGAGCGCGGCGCGGGCATTGTCGACCGCGAGCTTGTAGTCCGCCGGATCTAGGGTCGCGATCACGTCGCCGGGCTTCACCACGGCGCCGACATCGACCGAGCGCTGCACGATCTTGCCCGAGACCCGGAAGCCGAGGGTGCTTTCGATGCGGGGAACGACCGTGCCGGCCAGAAGCAGGGCCTGGCTCTGCTTCTTGTAGGTGATCTCGGCCACCCGCGCCGGGCGGACGACCGGTTCGTTGCCGGCCGCCGGTCGGCTCGCGTTCGCATGGAAGGAAAAGGCAGCGAAGGCGCCGCCTGCCAGGGCTGCGCCGACCGCTCCCACGGCAACCAGTTTCAGGGGAAACCTGGCGGGAAACCGAACGTTGGGGAGACGCATGGCGGGCCTTCCTTCGGACGTTTACAATGGGACAGTGTAGATAAACGTCGTTAAGTTAGTGTTGATAAGTTAGCGTCGTTCAGATAAGAGTCAAGGGGGGCAGGAGAACCCGTGAACGCATTTTCGACAGCCGTGCCGGCGGGCCGGAAAAAGCGCGGCGAGGGGCATACCCGTCGCGAGGAAATCCTTCAGGCCGCCAAAGAGCTGTTCCTGGAACTGGGCTACGAGGCCACGACCATCCGCAGGATCGCGGACCGGGTCGGCGTATCTGCGCCCGCGCTGTATCTCTATTTCCAGGACAAGGAACAGATGATGCTGGCGCTCTGCGATCAGACCTTCGGGTACCTGATCGAGAGCATCAAGGAGATCGAGGCCACCGTCAGCGAGCCGCGCGAGCGCATCCGCCGCTTCGGCGAGGCCTACCTGAAGTTCGGGCTCGCGCACCCGGACGAATACAAGCTGGTGTTTCTGGGCGCCAACCTTCCGGAATCGATCCGCAAGCTCGGACACAGGATGCCGACGGACGATCCGACACGTCCCGGCATTGGCGGCGCCGTCGTGTTCCAGCGGCTCGTGGCAATTCTCGCCGAAGCCGAGGCCTCCGGCCTCAAGCTCAACTACCCGGCGGACACCTGCGCGGAACTATGCTGGATGGCCATGCACGGCGTGGCTGCGGCCCTCATCATGAAGCCTGAGTTTCCATGGTCGAACCGCGACCTTCTTGGTACGGGCATGCTCGACATCGTGATGAAGGGCCTCATCCGCGCCGACTGAGCGTCAGGTCGCCGGGAGGGCGGCCTTGCGCGCGGCGGCGCGTGCCCGCAGGAGCTTCATCAGGCCCCATGTCGTCGCGGCCCCGACCGCCAGAACGCCGATACCCACCAGCGGCCTGTACCAAAGCCAGCCGAGGGCGATGACGACGGGCGCGACCGCGGCCGTGCAGACCAGTGCCACCAGCAGCACCCCGGCCCCGATTACCTCGCCCAGCAGCGGGATCACGCTGCCCGCCACCGCGAGCGGTCGCAGGATCAAGCTGAAGCCCATCAGCATGAAGACCGCGCCGATCAGGCGCAGCACCCAGGTCGCGGTGACGTTCTCTTCTTCGGCATGCCGGAACATGACGGCGGCGGGCACCGTGCCGGCGGCGATCAGTTCGACGGTCGTGCCGGTGCGTGTGGGGAAGGGGGCGAAGCCATCGCCGGCCTGGGCCGCGACCACGCTGGCCGCCTGCAGCGGCACCTCCGAGAAGGAGATGCGCATGTCGCCGATCGCGGGCTGCGCGGGATCGCGGCCGACATAGAGCACGCCGTCGTTGATCGTGACCGGCCGGCTGACCCGAAGCTGCAGCGCATTGGCCTGCGTCTCGGTCGCGGGCAGGCGTCTCGCCTCGCCGAACCCGCGCAGCAGCGTCTCCGGTACCGCGAAGGCACCGAGCCGCGTGCCAGCCGCCATTGCCTCGCGCGACTGGTAGGTCATGACCGGGTTGGTATGGCCACGTGGTTCGCGGAAACGGTCGGAATCGATGGGCTTGTCCGACCAGACGCGCACGTACTTGTAGGTCGTAGTGCGTTCCTCGCCGCCGCCGAGCTTGGTGCGGGTCTCGCTGTGGGTCTCCTCTTTCCACTGGTAGACCTCGACATGCCGCTCCAGGCGTACGCCGCGCACCCGCAGCGCGAAGTCCGGGTCGGCCACGGGGCCGGCGGTCGACAGCATGCCGCTCACGTGAATCAGCCGACCGTTATTGGCCGGGTCGACCCTGTCGGGTGAAACGCTGCGCACGATCCCCGCGCCCTCGCTCAACCCCTGGGCCGTGCGGATCGCGCGCCCCTCGTTCCAGAACAGCAGGCCGATTGATATGGCGATCAGGACGAAGCCGATGAGTATGCCGAACACCGCCTGCCCGAGACGGGCGAACCAGGAGGTGCTGGTGACCTCGGTGACCTGATCGACGCCCGGTTGTTCCATTGAAGCTGCCCTTGGGAGTGGGCGGGCAGACTAGAATCACCATCCGCCTCATTCAAATGCAGGGCGACCGCACATGAAACAAAGGTCCCTCGCTTACGCTCGGGATGACAATCTTGTCGGGATTTGCGCAGTGCGCCGATCAAACAAACGTTGTCATACGGAGCGTAAGCGAGGGACCTTTCGCTCCTTCAAGGCGACCAACCATCACGGCATCTTCAGGCTTACGCGATGGAGCCGCATCCAGTTGCTCGAGGTGAGCTGTGCTCGACCCGCTATCGCCTCGGCCAGACTCTCGGGAAGAGGTCGCAGGTCATGGGGGCTCCGGGGATGAGGTCAGGCTTGTGGGGAAACTCGAAGGTCCCGGGCCGCGGATCGTAGCGGGCATCGTCCCCGGTGTAGCGCAGCGAGAGTCCGCGGCGTCTTGAACCCGGCGTCTTGTTGCCCGGCGCGCCGTGCACGATCATCGAATGGAACACCAGACAATCGCCCGGCTCCATCGTCCACGACCGGATGTCGTAACGGCCACGGTCGCTGTCGATGTCCGGGATCTGCGCGAGTTCGCTCGACGTGAACTTGGCCTCATGGCCCTTGCGGAAGGGTGTCGGACGATAGTTGACGCCCCAGCGGTGCGATCCGGCGATGAACTCGACGGCCCCGTTGCCGAGGTCGATGTCGTCCAGCGCGATCCACACTGAGGTGATCTGCCAGCCGGACACGGGCCAGTAGGGTTGGTCCTGGTGCCAGGGGGTCGGATGCACCGTGCCCGGTTCCTTCACGAAGAGCTGGTCGTAGAAGAGATCGGCGCTGCGCGATCGCATCATCGCCGCCGCGATCTCGCCGGCGGGCGAGGCGAGGGCGGCGAGGCGGAAATCGTTGTCGCGACGCCACATGAACATGTCGCCGAAGAACTTCCCGGCGGTGCTGCCCTCGGCGAAGTTGGTGGCGTGCGGGCCCGGCTTGAGGAGATCGCGCTCGACCGCCTCGCACAAAATTCCGACCCACACGGCGTCGAAGGCGCCGCGCAGGCAGACGACGCCGTCGCGCTCGTACGCGGCGACGTCGGTATCGGTGACGGAAATCAAGCGTTCTGCAGGACGTGGACGGCGCGATTGGCGAGCAGGTCCTTGTTCTTCTCGGCATAGGCCTTCATGTGCGGCGCCGCGCCGTGGGCCTTGAGGTCGTCCATGGTCTCCCACTTCTCGATGACGACGAACGTGTCGGGACCGAACTTGGCGAACGGACCGCCATCGATGTCGACCGTCGCGCCGTACTCGATGCAGCCCTTCTCGGCGTGCACGGCCGGGACGTTGGCCTTGAAGTTCGCAAGAACTTCGTCGCGCTTGCCGGGCTTGGCGGTGATGATGGCGATGACGTGGATCATTGGTCTCTCTCCCTGAATGTACGCTTAGGCCGCGCGCCCGTGTCGTAGCAGACGACCGGGCAGCTTGTCGTTGGCCGCGACCATGTCCTTGTTGTTCTGGCGAATCATCTTGCCGTTGACGACCACGGCCTCGATGCCACTCGCCTCGGACACGAGACGGTCGGCACCAGCCGGCAGGTCGTAGACGCGCTTCAGCGGCCCCGGGTTCACGGTCTTCGGATCGAATACGACGACGTCGGCGGGACGGCCCTCGGCCAGCACGCCGCGATCGGTGATGCCGAACATCTCAGCCGGGCGCTGGGTGAGGTTGTGTACGGCCTCCTCGAGGGTGAAGACCTTGCGGTCGCGCACCCAGTGGCCGAGCAGGTGCGTCGAGTAGCAGGCGTCGCAGAGCTGGCTGGCATGGGCGCCGGCGTCGGAGAGGGCGATGATCGTGTTCGGATCGGTGATCAGCTCGGCCACTTCCTTTTCGTCGAAGTTCATGACGGCCATACGGAAGCGGGTCTGCAGGTCGTCGGCCAGCGAGATGTCGAGCGCGAGATCGACCGGATCCTTCCCGAGCTTCGCGGCCGCCGCCGTGAGCGGCATCTCCTCGAGTTCGCGATGCGACGGCGACCAGGCGATGACGACGCGGTCCCACCAGTTGCGGAACAGCGGCGTGACCTCGCTGCGCAGCTTCTCGCGCCAGGCCGGATCGGCATAGGCGCGGCGGCGGGTACCGGGCTCTTTCGCGTCGGCCTTCGCCAGCTCGTTCATGAACGGCATCACGTCGAAGATGAACGGTTCGGCGAAGGTGACCTCGAAGTTCAGCGGCCGGCAACTCACCTGCGGAATCACGAGCGCGCCCGACTTGCGCTGCTCGGCCGCGAGGTCGAGCTGCTTGCGATGGCCGCCCGGACCGTAGAGGTGGGAGAGGAGCGCGGTCCAGGTGACCGGAATGTTGTACTTGCGGCTGACCTCGGCCATGTGGCGGGTCGAGAAATCGCGGCCGATGGTGATCTGCATCAGGCCGCGCTTCATCTCGCCCATGACCGAGACGAGGGCGTCCATCTCCTCGGGTGTCGCCTGACGGCTGGGCACCGGTTTGCCGGCATAGCCGTTGTGGCTGACCGAGACCGACGTGCCGAAGCCGATCGCACCGGCGTCCATCGCTTCCCGCACGAGCTTCTTCATCGTGCCGACCTCGTCGGCCGTAGCCGCGCGTTCGGTCGATTCCTCGCCCATGACGTAGAGGCGGAGTGGCGTGTGGCCGAACAGGGCCGCGACGTTGATCGCCGAGCCGCGCTGCTCGAGCGCGTCGAGATATTGCGGGAACGTCTCGAACGGCCAGGCCGTGCCGAGGCCCGCTTCCAGCGCCTCGAGGCTCATGCCTTCGACCTTCTCAAGGGTCTGCATGATCAGCTTGCGATGGATCTCCCGCGTCGGCGCGACGCCGAAGCCGCAATTGCCGATCACCGTGGTGGTGACGCCGTGCCAGGGCGAGATGGTGAGCATGCGGTCCCACAGGATCTGCGCGTCGTAGTGCGTATGCACGTCGACGAAGCCCGGCGAGACGACCTTGCCGGTAGCGTCGATCGTCTGGGCGGCTGGCCCATCGACCTTGCCGAGTGCGATGACCTTGCCGTCCTTGATGCCGACATCGCCGACATAGCCGGGCTTGCCGGTCCCGTCGACGATGGTGCCGCCGGTGATCTTGAGGTCGAACGTCATGGTTACTCCGGGGTAAACGCGTGTTCATATTGGCGCGAGCGCTTCGCAGGGGCAATGCCGCGCTTGCATGGCAAAGTCGCGCTGCCTAGGGTCCGCGCGGTTCGGGAGGATTGAGATGGCCAAGCATAAGATCGCGCTAATTCCGGGAGACGGAATCGGTAAGGAAGTCTTGCCGGAGGGCGTGAAGGTTCTGGAAGCCGCTGCGCGGCGCTTCAACTTCGAGCTCGAGTTCACCGATTTCGACTGGTCGTGCGATCGGCTGGTGAAGACCGGCAAGATGATGCCGGACGACGGCATGGAGCAGCTCAAGGCTTTCGAGAGCATCTTCCTCGGCGCCGTCGGTTGGCCGGGCGTGCCCGATCACGTTTCGCTTTGGGGCCTGCTGATCCCGATCCGTCGCGATTTCGACGAGTACGTTAACCTGCGTCCCGTGCGCCTGTTCGAGGGCGTGCCGTCGCCGCTGGCCAACCGCAAGCCGGGCGAGATCGATTTCTGGGTCGTGCGCGAGAACACCGAGGGCGAATACAGCTCGATCGGCGGCCGCATGTTCCAGGGCACCGACGACGAGATGGCGATCCAGCAGGCCATCTTCACGCGCAAGGGAGTCGACCGGATCCTCAAGTTCGCTTTCGACTTCGCCAGCACGACGAAGAAGAAGCACGTCACCTCGGCCACCAAGTCGAACGGCATCATCCACACGATGCCGTTCTGGGACGAGCGCTTCGCCGAGATGTGCAAGAAGTACCCGAACATCAAGGCGGACCAGTATCACATCGACATCCTGACGGCGCATTTCGTGCGCAACCCGGACTGGTTCGATGTGGTCGTCGGCTCCAATCTGTTCGGCGACATCCTGTCCGATCTCGGACCGGCGCTCACCGGATCGATCGGCGTGGCACCGTCGGGCAACATCAACCCGGAGCGCAAGTATCCTTCGATGTTCGAGCCGGTCCACGGTTCGGCCCCGGACATCGCGGGCAAGGGCATCGCCAATCCGATCGGTCAGATCTGGTCGGGCGCCATGATGGTGCGCCATCTGGGCTATCCGGAGGCCGCCGAGGCAATCGAGCGCGCCATCGCGGCTTCGCTTGTCGAAGGCGGTCCGCGCACCAAGGACCTGGGCGGCAACGGCGACACGAAGACCGTCGGCGCCGCCATCGCCGAACTGGTGAAAACGGTTTAGGGCGCCGACTTCACTTCAGCGCCATCTCGATGAGGCGCACTGTCCTCGCCGGCAGGTTCGCGGCGAGGGCGGCGGCGTGGCCGGTCGCGTCCATCTTGCGCAACGTCTTCTTCAGGATTCCGGCCAGCTTGGTATCGTCATAGTCTCGGTGGCCGGCGATGAATTCGTCCAGGTAGTGCTGGACGAAGACAACGGCCACCACGTTCTCCAGCGCCTGGCTCTCGGGATCGCGCTTCAGCTGCTCCTTGCGGATGATTTTCACGACCTGGGCGATGTCGCCGTCCGCATAGCCGTGGCGGCGCATGATGCCGGAGATCAGTGTCGCGTGATGCTCCCGGCAGGCTGTCCGCCAGGCGTTGTAACCCTCGCGGCCGAGCGGGTAGTCCGTGCGCGGGATCTGCCATCGGCAGATATGCTGGGCCCGGGCGGCGAGGCGCAGTGCTTCCGAAGCGTCGGGATAAAGGCGCGCCATGCAGTCGGACATCCGTTCCGAATAGACGACCTCGCGCGGGCGTGCCGCGCCATCGACCCGGTCGAGGCGCGGATCCTGGGCGTTGGCGGCATCGATGTCCGCGATGGTCGCGTCGAAGTGGGGTGAAAGCTCGGTCACGGTATGCCTGCGCTGATCGTAGCGTCTCGTCTTAAGGAGGCAAACCACAACGACCCGTGCCCAATAAATCGCCAGTGTGCGCCTGAGCCGCGTTCGTTCCGCCGCCAGGCAGGGCCGATGTCGGCGGTTTCCACCACGCAACGATTGGCACGGTTCATGCTCCGTACTCGCGGGGGCAAAGAGGCCTCATCGATGGGCGTCCAATGGCGGGCGCCTCAGGCAAAGCTGCCAACGACTGCACGTCCCGTACCGGGACGGAAGTCCGTTGGGCAGCTTTTTTGTTTTGGGGAATCGCCAGGAAATGATCGAAAAGCTCGTCATCATCGGAAACGGCATGGCCCCCGGGCGCATGCTGGAGCACCTGCTGGAAGCCGCACCCGGGCGTTACCAGGTGACGATCTTCAATGCCGAGCCGCGGGTGAACTACGACCGGATCATGCTCTCGCCCGTGCTGTCGGGGGAGAAGGACTACGAGCAGATCATCATCCACGGTGATGGCTGGTACGTCCGCAACGGCATCACCCTGTACAAGGGGCATCGGATCGAGGCGATCGACCGCGTCGCCAGGACCGTCACCTCCTCGGAGGGCGTGACCGAGGCCTACGACAAGCTGGTGATCGCCACCGGCTCCAATCCGCTCATCATCCCCGTGCCCGGACACGACTTCGCGGGTGTGCTCACCTATCGCGATCTCGACGACGTGAACGCGATGCTGCTTGCGGCGCAGTCACGCGCCAAGGCGGTGGTGATCGGCGGCGGGCTGCTCGGCCTCGAGGCGGCGGCCGGCCTGCAGTCGCAGGGCATGGATGTCACGGTGGTGCATCTGATGCCGACCCTGATGGAACGCCAACTCGACCCTGCCGCCGGCTATCTCCTGCAGAAGGCACTCGAGACGCGCGGCATCAAGGTTCTCACTCAGGCGAATACCAAGGCGATCCTCGGCAACGGAAAGGTCGAGGCCGTCGAACTGGCCGATGGCACGATCATCCCCGCCACGCTCGTGGTCATGGCGGCGGGAATCCGCCCGAACGCGGCGCTGGCCCGGGAAGCGGGCCTCTCGGTCGAGCGCGGGATTGTCGTGGACGATGGCATGCGCACGTCCGATCCCGACATCTATGCGCTCGGCGAATGCGCCGAGGTGGGCGGCCGCGTCTATGGCCTGGTGGCGCCGCTCTACGAGATGGCGCGAACCGCGGCGGCCCGGCTGGCTGGCGACGAGTCCGCCCGCTTCGTGCATCTCGATACGCCGACCAAGCTGAAGGTCACCGGCATCGACGTCTATTCCCTGGGCGATTTCGCCGACGGCGACGACCGCGAGGAGATCGTGCTGCGTGACGCCTCCGCTGACGTCTACAAGCGCCTGATCCTGAAGGACGACAGGATCATCGGCACGGTGCTGTTCGGCGAAGTGGCGGACGGCGCCTGGTTCAACGACCTCAAGAAGAAGGCGGCGAACATTTCGGAGATGCGCGACACGCTGATCTTCGGACCGGCGTTCCAGGGCGGCGGCACGAGCGATCCGGCGGCGGCGGTCGCGGCGCTGCCGGACGATGCCGAGATCTGCGGCTGCAACGGTATCTGCAAGGGCAAGATCACTTCCACCATCAAGGCGAAGGGCCTGACCACGCTCGACGAGGTGCGGGCGCACACCAAGGCTTCGGCGTCGTGCGGCACCTGTACCGGCCTCGTCGAACAGCTCATGGAACTCACGCTGGGCGATGCGTTCGATCGCAGTGCCGTCCAGCCGATGTGTGCCTGCACGCCGCTGGGCCACGACGACGTCCGGCGGCTGATTGTCGCCAAGTCGCTGAAGACCGTGCCGGCGGTGATGCAGGAACTGGAGTGGAAGACGTCGTGCGGCTGTGCCAAATGCCGGCCGGCGCTGAACTACTATCTCGTCTGCGACTGGCCCGGGGAATATGCCGACGACTACCAGTCGCGCTTCATCAATGAGCGCGTCCACGCCAACATCCAGAAGGATGGCACCTTCTCGGTGGTGCCTCGCATGTGGGGCGGTGTTACCAGTTCCAAGGAGCTCCGGGCGATAGCCGATGTGGTCGACAAGTTCGCTATCCCGACGGTGAAGGTCACGGGCGGCCAGCGAATCGACATGCTGGGCGTCCGCAAGGAGGACCTGCCGGCGGTCTGGGCCGATCTCGGCAAGGCGGGCTTCGTCTCGGGCCATGCCTACGCCAAGGGGCTGCGCACGGTGAAGACCTGCGTGGGCACCGACTGGTGTCGCTTCGGCACGCAGGACTCGACCGGTCTCGGCATTCGTATCGAGAAATTCATGTGGGGCTCGTGGACACCAGCCAAGGTCAAGATGGCCGTGTCCGGATGTCCCCGGAACTGCTCGGAGGCCACCTGCAAGGACGTTGGCGTGATCTGCGTCGACTCGGGCTATGAGATCCACTTCGCCGGTGCTGCCGGCCTGGACATCAAGGGTACCGAGATCCTGGGCCAGGTGAAGACCGAGGACGAGACCGTCGAGTACATCGCCGCGCTGGTCCAGATGTACCGTGAGCAGGCCCGCTATCTCGAGCGGATCTACAAGTGGGCCAAGCGTATTGGCGTCGACGAGATCAGGCGCCAGATCGTGCAGGACGGCGACAGGCGCCGATCCTACTTCGAGCGCTTCGTCTTTTCGCAGAAGTTCGCCCAGGTCGATCCGTGGGACGAGCGGGTCTCGGGCAAGGACAAGCATGAATTCCGGCCGATGGCGGTCGTGGGTTTTGCGGAGGCGGCAGAGTGATGAGCAGCAAATGGGTCGAGGTCGGTTCGCTCGATGACATTCCGAGCCGGGGCGCCCGCTGCGTCGACACGTACGAAGGCAGGCTCGCGGTGTTCCGCACTGCTGAGGGCCAGGTCTTCGCGATCGAGGACCATTGCCCGCACAAGGGTGGGCCGCTCTCCCAGGGCATCGTGCACGGCGCCTCTGTCACGTGCCCGCTTCACAACTGGGTGATCTCGCTCGAAACCGGCAAGGCGCTCGGGGCCGACGAGGGCGCCGTCAGGACGGTGCCAGTGAGGGTCGAAGGCGGGCGGCTGTTCATCGCGCTGGGGAGCAGGGCCGAAAAGGCCGCCTGAGGGGGCGCCAGCGGCCGCATCGTCCGTGCGACTTGGGTGGCGGATGTGTCGTTTTGGCGCTGCCGGCCGGTTTTGGCAGGCGTGCCTGTCGTTGCAGAGCCTGTGACCGCAGTGTATTCCGCCTCCCAATACAACTAGGGGGTCGCTCGTGAAAAGACGTGTCCTGCTGGCGGCCGCCGCCGCCATGGGCGTTGCTGCCATGCCGCTCGGCGCCATGGCGCAGGCCTATCCGACCAAGCCCATCACCGTGATCGTGCCCTTTGCGGCCGGCGGCCCGACCGACGCGCTGGCCCGCGTCCTGACCGCCCGCATGGGCGAGGCGCTCGGCCAGACCATGATCGTCGAGAATGTCGGCGGTGCCGGCGGCACGATCGGCGTCAACAAGGCCGCCAAGGCGACGCCGGACGGCTACACGATCCTGTTCACCCACATGGGCACCCTCGCGGTGAACATCGCGCTCTACAAGACGCTGCCCTACGACAGCCAGAAGGACCTCGAGCCGGTCGGCCTCGGCGGCACGAACCCGATGGTGCTGGTCACCAAGAAGGACCTGCCGGCCAAGGACTTCAAGGAGTTCGAGGCCTATGTGAAGGCCAACCAGAAGAAGGCGCAGTACGGCATGGCCGGCATCGGCGCCGCCTCGCATCTCGGCGGCCTGATGCTGAACAGCATGATGAAGGTCGACGTGCTGGAGATTCCCTACAAGGGAACCGGCCCGGCGCTGAACGACCTCGTGAGTGGCCAGTTCGACTACATGGTCGACCAGGCCGTGAACGTTCTGCCGCAGATCAAGGCCGGCACCATCAAAGCGCTGGGCGTGAGCACGCTGAAGCGCCTTCCGCAGTTGCCGGACGTGCCGACGGTCGATGAGGCGGGCCTGAAGGGTTACGAGGTCACGATCTGGAACGGCTTCTTCGTCGCCAAGAACACGCCGAAGAACGTCATCGACACGCTGAACAAGGCGCTGGTCACGGCACTCGGCGACGAGAAGGTGCGCGCGCGCCTGATCGAGCAGGCCGTCGATCTGCCCGACCCCAAGGATGCGACGCCCGCCGCCCTCGGCGCGCAGCTCAAGGCCTCGATCGACAAGTGGGTGCCCGCCATCAAGGCCGCTGGCGTCCAGCCGCAGTAAGCTTCCCTACACCGAACGACGAAGGGCCGCCCGATGGGCGGCCCTTCTTTTTTGGGCGCAGACGGATCAGCCGGGATTTGCGGCGCCCGATGGCGCGGGAGACTGCTGGTCGCGCGGCTGGCGAGTCCTGTCGGGACGCTGTCCATCCGGCGCCCGCGGCGGCTGGCCCTGCTGGCCAATCCGCGGTGCGTCCGGCGAGGAGCCACCGTTTCCCCCGCGACCGTCCATGGGAGGACCTCGACGTTCGCCCTGAAGACCGGGGCTGCCGCCGTTCGGCGGCCCGCCGGCCCGGCCTTGCGGCGGCGGACCTTGCGGCCGTCCCTGGGGCGTGGCGCCCGGCTCGCCGCGTGCGCCCTGGGACGAAGGCGCGGGCCTGTCGTCCGTTCCGCGTCCTTGCGGCCTGTTGGCAGTGTCGTCCGTCATTGACGGCTGTGGAGAAGAGGAGGGAGGGGGCGTCCGGTCTTGCGCGAAGACCGTGGAGGCGGTGAGGGCGAGCGAGAGAAGCGAGAGCGAGGTGACGGTTTTCACCGATGGCATGAGGCTTCCTTGAGCGGGATCGGCGGTCGATACCGCCTTGTTCTGGCTACGCGCCGCGTCGAAGACCCATCCCTCGACTCAATCTGGGCATTCAGGTGGCAATGCCCAGCGTGTCGAAGGGGATTTCCACGGAGCGCCGCACGCTGCCGCCTTCGTCGCGCAGCGCCAGCAGCAGCCTGCGTTCCCACCAGTCGATCTCGACCACGCCGAAATTCGCGGCGGCGTAGAGGGCGCCGAGGCGATTTGGCCCGGCTTCCTTCGCCGCCCAGTAGACCATGTTGAGGCCGCTCGAGGTGGCTTCGTACAGGGGATAGAGATCCGCCGGCGTCTCGCGATAGAGGGCGCCGATGTGCCGGTCGCCCGAGAGGAACACGACGCCTTTGGCGCCGCTCGTCCGGATCGTGTCGACCAGCTTCTGCTTCTCCAGTGGGAAATTGCCCCAGCGCTCCCAGCCATGGCCCTCGGCCAGAACCTGCGTGCTCGACACGATCAGCCGTATCTCGGCAGGCCTGCGAAGCTCTTCAGCCAGCCACGCCCACTGCTCCGGACCCAGCATCGTCTTGCTGGGATCGGGGTCGGGGAGGTAGCGCTCCTTGCCCGGAGCGCCGCGCTGGTCGGTGATCCGGAGAGGCGAACGGAACCAGCGCACGTCGAGCAGAATCACATGCACCCTCATGCCCTCCGGGCCGATGATGCGTGCCTCGTAGAGACCCTCGCGCTGGCGGCGGACGTCTGCGGCCGGCACGTTCCAGAACTCGAGGAACAGTTCCTTCGAGCGCGCCTTGTGGGTGAATTCCACGCCGCCGTCGTTCAGGCCGTAGTCGTGGTCGTCCCAGATCGCGAGATGACTCACGGTCTCGCGCAGACGGGCATAGCCCGGGATGGTTCGTGCGGCGTCGTAGGCCCGCTTGAGATTCTCTCCGTCGGGGGTGCTGAAGTCGCCATAGACGTTGTCGCGGGCAAAGATGAAAAGATCGGGACGGTAGGCGAGGATCGCCTCCCAGATAGGCTGCGCCATCGACTGGTTCGCGCAGGAGCCGAAGGCGATGCGCGACAGCGGCGGGCGGCCCTGCGACAATGCCGTCGCGGGCGCGAGCGGCAGGGCCGCGAGGAGTTTGGAAAGCGTCCGTCGTGTGAACATGTCAGCCACCGAAAAGCCAGTATCCGCTCTCTAGTTTGCAAGCCGATGAAACGCCACCTGAAACGCGCCCTCGAACTCCTCTTCGTGCCGATCGCCGCGGCGATCATGTTCATCGAAGAGGTGCTGCTTCGCTATCTGGGCCTGGCGATGGCGGCATTCTCCCGGCTGCCGTGGATCGCCCGCCTGGAGGCCTGGCTGGCGCGTCTGCCGCCTTACGCGGCGCTGGTTGCCTTCGTGGCGCCCTCGATCCTGATCCTGCCCGTGAAGTTCGCGGCATTCTGGTTCGCCCTGCACGGCAAGTTCATCCTCGCCGCGGTTTCCATCGGGCTGGGCAAGATCGTCGCGACGGCGCTGGTTGCGCGGCTCTACAAGGTGCTGCGGCCGACCCTGCTGCGCCTGTCCTGGTATCTGCGTGCCGAGACCTGGCTGTTCACCTGGCGTGACCGCCTCTACGGCTTCGTGCGCGCGCTGCCGGTCTGGCAGAAGACGAAGGCCATGGTCCTGCGTTTGCGTCGCTGGCTGTCGGGCCTCATGGCCGGTCTTCTGGCCCGCTAGGCTCGCGCCAGACGACCGCCCAACTGCCGCCCCTCGCGCCGCAGGCATTCCACGAACCGCTCGACCGAAGGCGACGATGGCATCAGGGCTGGCCGAAGTACGCCGACATGGAACAGGGTCCTGGGGCGCCACGGCACCATAGCGAGGCGCCCGGCACCAAGCGTGGCCGGCGTCAGCGGGTCGGCGATGGTGACGCCCGAGCCCTGCGCCACCAGGCGGCAGGCGAACTCGAGCGAATCGACCACGATCGTCGGATGGATGGTGAGCCCGTCGGCCGCGAACATGGCCTCGACGTCGTGGCGCAACTGGGTCCCCGGACCGAGCACGACCAGGGTCTCCGCCGCAAGATCGCGCGCCCCGAGGGATTTGCGGGAGGCGAGGGGGTGGTCCGGCCGCAGCACGACGACCGCGGGCAGGCTGAGCAGGGGGTGCGATTCGATCCCGGGATTGTCCAGGGGCAAGGCGCCGATGCCGAGATCGAACGACTGGTTGGCGACCGCCAGTTCGAGTTCGCGGCGGTGGACGATCGCGACTTCGACCTCGACCTCGGGATGAAGGCGATGAAACTGCGCGACCGCCGGTGCCAGCAGACTGGCGGCGAAGCGCGGCATGCTGACGATCCGCAGGCGGACCCGCGTGCCGCCCGCGACGCGCTGGGCGACGCGGGGCAGGTCGTCGATCGCCACCAGGACGCGCCGCACCTCGGCGAAGAAGCTGGTGCCCTCGGGGGTCGGCACGAGGCGCATCCTGTCGCGATGGAACAGCCGCAGGCCGGTGCCGTGCTCCAATCCGGAGAGCAGGCGGCTCGCCGCGGACTGGCTCATGTTCAGCGACTTGGCCGCGGCGGCGAGGCTTCCCAGTTCCATGATGCGCAGGAAGAGGCGTAGGGCCTGGAGCTTCACGGCTGACCTCTTGCGGAAATCGCAACAATCCGTCTCAGCTTTGCATTTTATACATGATGATCGGGATGTCACTCTTGGCCGCTGCCCTTCCGGAGTGACCCATGACCGTTCGCCCGCCCAACATCGTCCTGATCCTGGCCGACAATCTCGGATGGGGTGAACTCGGTTGCTACGGTGGCGGCGTCCTGCGCGGCGCGCCGACGCCGCGTATCGATGCGCTGTCGGAAGAGGGCCTCACTTGTCTCAACTTCAACGTCGAGAGCGATTGCGTGCCGACGCGCTCGGCCCTGATGACGGGGCGACATCCGATCCGCACTGGGGCCATGCAGTCGGTGCCCGCCGGCCTGCCGCAGGGGCTGATCCCCTGGGAGATCACCATCGGCCAGCTGCTGCAGGGCGCTGGCTATGCGACGGCCTGCTTCGGCAAGTGGCATCTCGGTGACCGCGAGGGGCGCCTGCCCAAGGATCGCGGCTTCGACGAATGGTACGGCATCCCGCGCACCTCGAACGAAGCGATGTTCACGGCGGCGCCCGGCTTCGATCCCACGATCGTGCCGATGCCGTACGTGATGGAAGGTGTCAAAGGCGCGCCGGCCCGCAATCTTGCGGTCTA
Organism: Reyranella aquatilis; assembly: GCF_020880995.1. Lineage (GTDB taxonomy): Bacteria > Pseudomonadota > Alphaproteobacteria > Reyranellales > Reyranellaceae > Reyranella > Reyranella aquatilis. Next base: position 120,157 of record NZ_JAJISD010000001.1, read on the forward strand.
CGATCTCGAGCAGCGGCGCCTCATCGACGGCGAACTCACGCGGCGGACCATCGACTTCATGGAGCGCCAGTCGGCGGCCGCGCGCCCGTTCTTCGCCTATGTCCCGCTGACTCAGTTGCACTTTCCGACCCTGCCGCATCCCGACTTCGCCGGCCGGACCGGCGCGGGTGATTTCGCCGATGCGATGGCCGAGATGGACCATCGGGTCGGCGAGATCCTCGACGCCATCGATCGCCTGGGCCTGCGCGAGGATACGCTGGTGCTGTTCGGCAGCGACAACGGCCCCGAGTTCAGGCGGCCCTGGCGCGGCACCGCGGGACCGTGGCGCGGGACCTATCACACCGCGATGGAAGGCGGGCTGCGCGTGCCCTTCATCCTGCGCTGGCCCGGCCGCATCGCGCCGCGGCGCACGACCGACGTGCTGCACATCACCGACCTCTATCCGACGCTGGCCAGGGTGGCCGGCACGAGCCCGCCGGCGGATCGCGCGATCGACGGCATCGACCAGCTCGACTTCTTCCTCGGCGAGCGAGCGAAGTCGGCGCGCGACGGCTTTCCGTACTACATCAAGACCGAGCTGCGGGCGGTCAAATGGCGCGACTGGAAAATGCATCTCATGTGGGAGGTCGAACCCAACGAGGGGCCGATCAAGCTCGAGACGCCGTATCTCTTCAATCTCGTACGGGATCCCAAGGAGGAAACCGACGCGAACATGGACGAGGGCTGGGTGCGCGGTCCGATCCGCCGCCTGATCGAAGCGTTCCAGGACAGCCTGAAGACCCATCCGCCGATTCCGCCCGGTGCACCGGATGACTTCGTGCCTCGCGCCAAGGCTGGACCATGAGGCGCGCGATCATCTCCTGCCTCGCGGCCCTTGCCGCCCTGTCGGCGACCGCGGCCGTCGCGCAGGATTGGCCGAGCAAGCCGATCCGCATCGTCGTGCCCTTTCCTTCCGGTGGCACGACCGATACGGCGGTGCGGCCGCTGGCGGACCGGCTGTCGCAGCAACTGGGTGTCGCCGTCGTCGTCGAGAACAAGCCGGGCGCGGCCGGGCGCATCGGCTACGAGTTCGCCGCCAAGGCCGCGGCCGACGGATATACGCTGCTGGCCGGAACGGACAGTCTCGGTCTGCAGCCTCATCTCGATCCGCCGCCGAACTACGACCCGATCCGCGACTTCGCGCCGATCGCGCAGCTCTCGTCGCAACCGCTCGTGATTGCCGTGCATCCTTCGCTCGGCGTGACGACGCTGCAGCAGCTCGTCGAGCTGGGACGCACGAAGCGCGAGGCCATCGGCTATGCCACGTCGGGCATCGGCTCATCGCAGAACTTCGCCGGCGAGTGGTTCGCCAGTGCCGCCGGTCTCAAGATGCTGCATGTGCCGTATCGCGGCGGGGGCCAGGCGGTCAGCGATCTCCTGGCGGGCCAGGTCCAGCTCGCGGTGCTGGGGATCGCGCCGATGCTGCCCTATCACAAGACCGGCAGGATCCGGATCCTGGCCGTGACCACGGCCGAGCAGTCGCCCGCGCTGCCCGACGTGCCGACCCTGAAGGAGCTGGGGTACGACGTCGTCGTCGACCAGTGGATGGCGCTGCTGGCGCCGGCCAGGGTCCCGCCCGTCATCTTGGAGCGGCTCAACGCCGAGGTGAACACGGCGCTGCGGGACGCACGGCTGCGCGCGGCCTATGAGAGCGCGGCGATGCGGCCGGTGGGGGGCAGCGCGGCCGAACTCGGTGCGCTGTTGCAGGGCGAGTACCGGCGGTTCGGCCAGCTCACGCGGGAACTGCGCTTCAAGGCGGAGTAGGGCGGCCTTCCGCTCCTCGGCTCCGCGTCTTTTGAGGCTGAGGGTCGCGCCTTGTTGGGCTAGGCTCACCGCACTCGAAAGAACCCGACGGGAGTCGCATGGCCATGCCGCAAGTCGTTCCCAACAAAGCAGCACTCGGCGCACGCATCGAGGGACTGGATCGCAGCGCCGCGAAGCAGCCCGCGGTGGCTGCGCTGCTGAACCAGGCGCTCGCCGAGCATCTGCTGTTGGTGGTCCCGGGCGATCCGATGACGCCCGAGCAGACGCGCGAGTTCTCGACGGCGTTCGGCCAGCCGCAGCGGCAGTTGCTGCGCTACAAGCGCAGCGGCGCGGTGCCGGACGTGTCCGTCATGGTGAGCACGCTGATGGCCGACGGCACCACGGACAAGACGGCGATCCGTGCCGAGGACTGGCACACCGACGATTCCTATTTCGCCGTACCGGCCAAGGCGACCCTTTAGCACAGCATCGAGATTCCGAGCCGGGGCGGGGCCACATGGTTCTGCAACATGCACTCGGTCTTCGAGGCGCTGCCCGAGGCCACGCGCAAGCGCATCGACGGATTGAGGGCAATCCACGGCTACGACACGCCCCGCGCGCGCAACCGTCCCTCGCCCCGCACGCCAGAGGAGATCGCCGAGACGCCGGACGTGGAGCACCCGCTGGTGCGCACCCACCCAGTGACCGGCCGCAAGGCGCTCTACCTCAATCCCAACCGCCTCGACCACATCGTCGGGCTGGAGCGGGCCGAGAGCGACGCGTTGCTCGACGAACTGGCCGATGAGGCGCGCAAGCCGCGGCATCATTTCGGTCATGTCTGGACGCGGGGCGACATCGTCGTCTGGGACAATCGCGCCACGATGCATCGCGTGGTCATCGACTATCCTGAGGGCGAACCGCGCATCATGCAGCGCGTGCTGATCGAGGGCGATCGGCCCTACTGATGGCCGGGCCGGCCCCGCCACGCCGGCTCGGCTGGTGGAGCGGGTGGGCGCTGACTGCCGGCACGATGCTTCTCTGTCTCGCAGTTGCGGAGTTCGTGCTGCGTTGGCACGCGTCTCCCGGCCTGCTCTGGCACTTTCCGAACTTCGTCGAGCGCGACCTCCGCGCGAATGACGGCGAGCGGGATCAGCTTCGCTACGATCCGGTGCTCGGCTGGGACCTGCAGCCGGAGGTATCCGGTCTTCTGGCCGGCAGGCCGATCACCATCTCGGCCGACGGCATGCGGAGTCACTCCAGGTTCGCGCCCCCGGGGAGTGGTCCGCCGATCCTCGCACTCGGCGATTCCTACACCGAAGGCTACGCCGTTGGGGACGACGAGACCTGGCCCACCCACCTCGAGAGAACGACCGGCAGGCCAGTGCTGTCGGCGGGGGTGCGTGACTACGGCATCGACCAGATGGTGCTGAAGGCCGAGCGACTCGTGCCCTTGCTGAAGCCCGCCACCGTCGTGCTGGCGTTCATTGCCTCCGACATCGACCGGACCGCGCGGGCCGTTCGCAGCGGACGGCACAAGCCGTTCTTTGCCGCGACGGCGGAAGGCCTGGAGTTGCGCAACGTGCCGGTGCCCGTCGGTCCCTACACGGCGCCCTATCAGGCGGTCCGTCGCATCCTCGGTCATTCGTTGCTCGTCCACTTCGCGATGAATCGGCTGGGTGCCTACGAAATCTGGCATGGCGACTCGCTCGAAACCGGCGAGAACGGCGATCTTCTGTCGTGCCGGCTGATGGAGCGTTTCGCTGCGCTCATGCGGCGCGAGAACACGCAGGCACTTGTGGTGGCGCTTCCCCGCTACGAGGATTGGGCCTGGCCGCGGGATGGCGAGCGTCAGCGCAAGCGGATTGCCGCGACGTTGGGGTGTGCCGGCAGGGCGGGCCTGCCGATACTCGACACCTACGACGCGTTTGCCCGGGCCGGCGTTGCCCGCGATCCCGAGGCATTCTTCGTCGAATGGCACTTCAACGAGCGATCCAATTCCCTTGCCGCTCGGTTGATCGCGTCAGGGCTGGCCACGGGAAGCCGTTGAGGGGCCAGACGAGGCACCGACGAAGTCGAGCATTTCCGTATTGGCGTCGCGGCGGCTCTCGAACGAGATCAGCGCGTGATCCATGCGCGGCACCACGCGCATCTCGGCGCCGCGATAGGATGAGAGGGCGCCGGGTTCCAGTGTGAACTCCCGCCGGAACATTTCGAGATCCTCTTCCGCCGGCGAGAACAGGAACAGCGTCCTGACGCCGCGCTGGCAGAGGTCCGAAAGCGAGGACTGTGCGAACGACTGCTTGCGGATCAGGCCCACCTCCCGTCCGGCGCGGCGCATGCCGAGGCGCACCGAGCGCAGGCCCCGGACCCAGAGCGAATGCAGCACGGTGCCGAAGTCGACGCGTCCCCCGAGCAGGGTCTGCCAGCTCTGAGGGCTGAACACTTTGCGCAGGTAGAACATCGGCGTCAGACGCCGGTGATCGAGATAAGTGATCTCGTCTGGGCGACGCGGCAGGGTGAAGAGGGGCTGGTTGACCAGCATCAGCCCGCTGATTCGGGGCTCGGCGAGCGCGGCATGGAATGCGTGGTAGGCGCCGGAGCAGATGCCCTGCACGGTGAACCTGCGGTAGCCTCTGGCCTGCAGCGCGTTGATCATCGCACGGATGTCGGCGGTCCGGTCGCTGAAGGAATGGCTCAGGATGTTTTCCGTGCCGACGGGGCCGAGGCTGTCGCCCAGTCCGGCGAAGTCGGCGCGCAAAGAGGAAATGCCGGAGCGGGCGAGACGCCTCGCGAATTCCACGCCCTGCCGCGACGCACCATAGCGAGGATCGCGCCCGCCGTTCACGATGATGACGACCTGGCCCGAGGGACCGCGATCCGGGTCACAGAGGATGCCGAAGAGGCGTCCGTCCGGCCCGAAGTTCAGGGTCGTCTCGACGCAGCCTGGGGGACGCAGCACGGCGGCCTCGGGCAGCCTGGGAAGAGCCCGCTCCGCCGCCGGGCGCGCCGTGAGGGGGAAGGCGCCGTTCATCCAGTCGATCACGTCGTGGAAAGTCGGAAGACGCACGGCGTCGAACGTCGGATGTCCCATCAGGGAATTCAGGTCGTCGCTCCAGCCGTGAGTCGTGGCCTCGGCTCCAGCCTGTCGCCAGGCTGCGAGGAAGGCGTCGAGACGTCTGCTTTCGGCTCGGGCAAACACCGCGACCTTCTGGCCGGCCCTCGGCACAGCCTCGCGCAGGTCGGTCGCCGCGATTGTGGACACCGTGGCCGGGCCGAAGCGGAACTCGCCGACTTCGATCTCGCCGGAGGGCAGCACCCGTCCACCATGCAGCTCTGCATCGAGAGTCAGCTCGCGGACGTAGGATCGGCCGCTGACGGTCGGCTCGAAGAAGAGGTAGCCTGCGACGTCCGGGCGCGACGAGGCGGCGGCCGTCGCCAGCATGGCCCCCGCGCGCATGCCGCACAGCATCACGGAACGGGCGCCGCTCACTTCCTTGAGCCAGTCGATCGCCTGCTCGACGCTCTCGCGCCAGGCCGTCCAGTGGTTTCCCGCGCGCTCGATCGCATAGTCACAGGAATCGCCAGTGCCGGGATACTCGAGACGGGCCGTCCAGTAGCCGGCGCGCGCCAGCCGGTCGGCGAGAACCCGGAGCCCGCAGTACGGTACCAACTCGTCGCCCAGAAGGCCGGGGCAGATCAGGACCGCCACGTCGCTCGCACGTTCATCGACAGGCGTGTGCAGCCACCCGAAGCAGTCGTTAACCGCAACCGGCCTCATGATACCCCATTGACCCACCAGCGTTTCCGGGACTTCCCACGGTCCCGGTACGCTGCAAATTGATTTGTTCCCCGCCCGAGAATATCCTAAACCGCAGGAAATGCTTGCGAATTTTCGATTCGCGGTGGCTGGGAGCTCCGGTGTCCGACCCCCTCAAGGTACGAATTCGAACGGTACTGAAGACTGCCGGCAGCTTGCAGCAGGGTGTCGAAGCGATCAGGGACGATTCGGACCTCCATGCGGCCGGCCTGACGTCCCATGCCACGGTTAGCCTGATGCTGGCCCTGGAAGAGGCTTTCGATATCGAATTTCCCGACCGCTTGCTGCGTCGCAAGACCTTTTCCAGCATCGACGCCATCGCCGAGGCCCTGGCGGAGATCGGCGTGCGCGACGAGGCGGCATGACCCCCTGGCTCGCCGCGGCGCGTGCGGTGGGAAGCGAGATTGCCGGCCGATACGCCGACGACGTCGATTCCCGTGCGCGTTTTCCAGCAGAATCCTTGGCCGCCCTGAAGGAGCGCGGCCTGCTCGGCATCCTGGTGCCCGTAAGCGCCGGCGGCCCTGCAGCGGATATCGCCGACGTGGTGGCGATCTGCCACGAACTCGGGCGGCACTGCGCATCGACCGCGATGATCTATGCGATGCACCAGATCCAGGTCGCCTGCATCGTGCGGCACGCCGGTACCAGCCCCTGGCAGCAGGCCTTCATGCAGCGCCTGGTACATGAGCAGCTGCTTCTCGCTTCCGCGACCACCGAGGTGGGTGTCGGCGGCGACGTCCGAAGCAGTGTCTGCGCGCTGGACGAGAGGCGGGGAAAATTCAGGCTGACCAAGCAGACGCCCGTGATCTCGTATGCCGGGAATTGCGACGCCATCCTCGCGACGGCGCGCCGGACCGCGCAGTCGCCCGCTTCGGACCAGAGGCTCGTCGTCATCCCGCGAGCCGATGCCACCCTGGAACTCCAGGAAAACTGGAACACGCTTGGCATGCGGGGAACCTGTTCCAATGGTTACCGGCTGCTGGCGGAAGGCGAGATGGGCCAGGTCCTTCCGGACGCCTATGCCGATATATCGGCACAGACCATGCTGCCCATGTCGCATCTCGTCTGGGGCGGCCTGTGGCTCGGCATCGCCAGCGAAGCCCTGTCGCGGGCCCGCGCCTTCGTTCGCGCGGAAGCCAAGCGGAAGCCCGGAGCGCTGCCGGCCGGTGCCGGACGCCTGGCGCAGGCCACCGGCGAGTTGCAGTCGATGAAGTCCGACCTTCTGTCCTGCCTGCATCAGTACGAGCAGGCACGTGCGTCGGAAGACGTTCTCTCGGGCATTCCGTTCGCGGTCGCCATGAACAACCTCAAGATCCTGAGTTCCGAGAAGCTGGTGCGGATCGTCGGGCAGGCCATGCTGATCTGCGGGCTCGAAGGTTATCGCAACGATTCGATCTTCAGTATCGGCCGCCTGCTGCGAGACGCCCATTCGGCGGTCGTGATGGTGAGCAACGATCGCATTGCCGCGAACAATGCGAACCTCGGGCTCGTGCTGCGCGACGATCCGGAGCTGCTGGCGTGACGGATCCCGCCGCCTCGGCCTACAGGCGCTTTCGGGATGAGCTGCTGCACCACGGGCTCCTGATTTCGATGGGCGTCGACGGCCTGTTCGGTCGAAGCGGCGGCTTCGAGCGGGTGCTCGAGGGGGTCAACGCGGCGATCGGCGCGGTGGGCGACGTCGATCGTCCAGAGGTGATGCGCTTCCCGCCGGGCATCGGCAGCCTTCAACTCGAGCAGAGCGGCTATCTCCGCAATTTTCCCCATCTGGCGGGAACGGTGGCGAGCTTCTCCGGCGGCGACGACGATCATCGTGCGTTGCTGGACAGTCTCTCAAAGGGAGAAGACTGGTCCGGCACGCAGCGCCCGACCGGTGTGGCGCTCACGCCGGCCGCCTGTTACGGCGCCTATCCCGTCGTGGCCGCGCGCGGACGACTGCCGGAGGCGGGCGCTCTTGTCGATGTCTACACGTGGTGCTTCCGTCACGAGCCTTCGATCGACCCGGCGCGGATGCAGATGTTCCGGCAGCGCGAGCATGTCCGGATCGGTTCACCGGCCCAGATCGCGACATTCCGCGAAACCTGGTTGGAACGCGCGCGGTCGCTGGTCGAATCCCTCGGACTGCCAATGGCCATAGAAGTCGCGAACGATCCCTTTTTCGGCAGGGTGGGGCGCATCCTCGCGAACAGCCAGCGGGAGCGGAGTCTCAAGTTCGAATTGCTCGTGCCGATCGTGGCGGAAGCGCCGCGTACCGCCTGCGTGAGCTTCAACGATCACCGCGACCTGTTCGGACGCGCCTGGGCGATCGAGGCGCAAGATGGAGGCGTGGCGCACACGGCCTGTGTCGGCTTCGGAGTCGAGCGGCTGACGCTGGCGCTTCTCCGCCACCATGGTTTCGTGCCGGGCGACTGGCCGGCCGGCGTACGCCATGTCCTCGGACTCTGAAGCCGCCGACCTGCTGGGCATTACCCCGGCCAGCTGGAGGTCGAGCCCCCTGCATGGCGGCGACAGGATCTGGCCGGAGACGAACTGCTACGTCGACCTGTGGATCGAACTGCTGCCGGCCCTGGGTCATCCCGCGGAGGCAGCGCTCGCCTTCACGGTGCTGCAGGATTTCGAGGGCGATCACTTCACCTTCTTCAAGTTTCCGCCGGAGGATCTGCAGGTCCTTTTCGGTCTCGCGGTGCAGGAGCTTCCGATCTTCGACACGGTCGAGGCGCAGTCGATGGCGCAGCTGCGGCGCGGGCATCCCGTTCTGGTCGAAGTCGATGCCTTCTGGCTGCCCGATGCGGGCGACGCCTATCGCAAGGCGCACATGAAGACCAGCATCGGGGTGATCGCCCTGCATCCGCAGGAGCGGCGGCTGGGTTACTTCCATGGCACCGGCTATTACGAGCTCGCCGGCGAAGATTACGATGGCCTGTTCCGCGAACCCGCCTTGCTGTTTCCCTACGTCGAGTTCGTCAAGCGGGACGGGAAGGCGCTCGACGGAGGCGCGCTCGTGGACGGATCGATTGCCCTGCTTCGAAGCCACCTGGATCATCGTCCGCGAAGCCATCCGATCCGGCAATGGCAGGCTGCGCTCCCGGCGCAGATGGAAATGCTGGGGCTGCGCGACATGGACTACCTCCATCTCTACGCCTTCAATGGGCCGCGCCAGCTGGGCGCCAACTTCGAGATGCTGGCGACGTATCTGGATTGGCTGACCACCCGGGGCGTCGGAGGGCTTGGCGAAGCCGCGGAGGCGGGGCGGCGGCTCGCAGAAGGGGCCAAGGCCATCCAGTTCCAGCTTGCGCGAATGGTTCATCGGCGGAAGCTTGACGCCCGGGCCATCGACCTCGAGCCACTCGCAGCCCACTACGATACTGTCTTCGACACCCTCGATGAGCGGTTCAGCGGATGACTTGTTACAGGCCCCTGGGCGCGGAATGGCGACTGGCCTGCACCGCGCCGGGGGCGGCGACCCGACCCGATGAGCTTTCGGATACGCTCGACTGGATCGGTGCGCCCGTGCCCGGCACAGCGGCGCAGGCGCTGCGCGCGGCCGGCCGCTGGATCGAGGCGGAACCGGCGCCGCTGCACGAAAAGGACATCTGGTATCGTACGAACTTCCCCGGGAGCGGCCGCCGGGTGCTTCGCTTCAACGGCCTCGCGACCCTCGCCGAGGTCTGGCTGAACGGCCGGTCGATCCTGGTTTCGGACAACATGTTCCTCGCTGAGGAAATCGAGGTCGATCTCGAGGGAGAGAACGAACTCTTCGTCGCCTTCCGCTCGCTCGATGCCGAACTGGCACGCCGCAAGGGCAGGGCGCGCTGGCGGACCGCACTAGTCGCGAACAACGCCCTGAGGCACGTGCGCACGACCTTGCTGGGCCACATGACCGGCTGGCAGCCGCCCATCCATGCCGTGGGTCCCTGGCGGTCGATCGACATCCTGGAACCGGCGGGCCCTCTGCAGCTCAGGGCGGCCGACGTGCGCGCAACCCTGGACGGCGCAGACGGCGTGGTCGAAGTCACGCTCCAGGTCGTCAGTCGGGGCGGGACCCCGCCGGTGCACCTCGAGGTCGGGGGAAAAAGTGAACCGCTCCGATGGACCGGGGAGGATCGGCTGGAGGGCAGGCTGCGCCTGCGCGACGTCCGCAAATGGTGGCCTCACACCCATGGCGAGCCGTTCCTCTACCCGGCGCGTGTCCTGGTCGGCGAGATCGAGATCGACCTCGGCCGCATCGGCTTCCGCTCCATCGAGATCGATCTTGGCAGCGACGGGCGCGGCTTCGGATTTCGCATCAACGGTCAATCCGTCTTCGCGCGCGGGGCCTGCTGGAGCGCCGCCGATCTCGTCACCCTGGCAGCAGACCGCACAGTGCTTCTGCCCTGGCTGCAGCAGGCCCGCGACTGCCACATGAACATGATCCGCGTCGCCGGGACGATGACTTACGAGAGCGACGACTTCTTCGCGCTCTGCGACGAACTCGGCATCCTCGTCTGGCACGATTTCATGTTCGCCAGCATGGATTACCCGATCGGCGACCCGGCCTTCCGAGCGAGCGTCGAGCGGGAGGCGCAGCAGTTTATCTCGCGGGCTCGGAGCCATCCATCTCTGGCCCTGCTGTGCGGCGGCAGCGAAATCGCCCAGCAGGCCGCAATGCTCGGACTGCCTCCCACTTTGTGGAGCAGCCCGCTCTACGACGAGATCCTCCCGGGCATCGCGAACTCTCTCTGCCCGGACGTTCCCTACCTGGCGCAGTCGCCCGAGGGCGGCGACCTGCCGTTCCGGACCGATGCCGGCGTTTCCCACTATTACGGAGTCGGAGCCTATCGCCGGCCGCTGGAGGATGCGCGCCGGGCGGGTGTGCGGTTCGCCTCGGAATGCCTGGCGCTCGCCAACACGGGCGCCGGTCTGCCGCAAGCCTCGGAGATGATCCCGCACGATCGGGGCGCCGACTGGGATTTCGTGGCGGTCCGGGATCACTACCTGGGCCAACTCTACGGTGTCGATGCGGCCCGGGCGCGGGCCGAGGACTCGGCTCACTATCTGCGACTGGCGCGGGCGGTGTCCGGCGAGGTGATGGAGGCCGTGGTCGCGGAATGGCGCCGGCCGGCATCTCCCTGCGAGGGAGCACTCGTGTGGATGCTCAAGGACCTCGGTCCCGGACCGGGCTGGGGCGTGATCGACTGGACGGGTGTTCCCAAGCTGGCCTGGCATGCGCTGCGCCGCGCCTTCAGGCCGATTCAGGTCGTGCTGAGCGACGAGGGACTGAACGGTCTGGACGTGCACGTGATCAATGACACCGCGGCCCCCTTGCGGGCACGCCTCCTGCTGATCTGCCTGCAGGCCGGCGACGTCGTGACGATGCGGCGCGAGTGCGAGGTCGAGCTTCCGGCGCATGGCGCCCGGACGTTGAGCACGGCGGAGATCATCGGATCGTTCTTCGACGTCACCTACGCCTACCGCTTCGGAGCGCCGGCGCTCGACGTGGCGGCGGTGACCCTGTCCGATGCCTCGACGGGCGCGCGGCTCGCCGAAGCCGCGCACTATCCGTTGGGCCGCGCAGGACTGGCGCATGATCCCGGCCTCTCGGCAACGCTGGAGCAGGACGAGACCGGATGGTCCGTAGTGGTCCAGGCGACCAGATTCGCGCCCTGCATCCAGGTCGAAGCGCCGGGCCATCGCGGCGCCGAGGAGGGCTTCTTCTTGCTGCCGGGCGAGCGGCGACGCATGGTGCTGGTGCCGACCGGCGAGCGGGAGGGGAGGCCGACTGGCCAGATCGTCTCGGTCGCACCACAGCGCGACCGGACGGCGAGCGTCCGCTTCAGTTAGCGAACGGCGCCCGACGCCCGCATCTTCTCGATCTCGGCCTCGCTGTAGCCGGCGCTGGCCAGGATGGCGTCGGTATGTTCGCCGAGGGTCGGCGCGTGCGTCTCGGTCTGCCGTTCGCCGCCGGAGAACGTGTTGGCCCGTCGAGATCGCCGGATGCGGCCTTCGCTGGGATGGTCCTCGGGCTGGAAGAAGCCCACGTCGCCGAGATGCGGATCGGTCAGCAGGTCGTCGATCGTGTTGTAGCGCGCCGCCGGCACGTCGGCCTTGTCGAAGATCTCCAGCCACTCCGCGGTGGTCCGCTGGGCGAGGCCTTCCTTGCGCACGACGAAGTAGGCGGCGGCATTCTTCGTGCGCGAGGCGGCGCTGTCGAAGCGCGGATCGGTCTTGAGTTCGGGCCGGCCGATCGCATCGAAGAAGGCGAAGGCCTGCTGGTTGGTGTTGGGGCCGACCGTGATGTAGCCGTCCTTGGTCGGCAGCGGCCTGTAATCCGGGCTCAGCAGGCGGTTGTCGCCGGTCGGCCCGACCGGCGGGTCGAAGGTGGTGGCGCCCAAATGCTCGCTCGACACGAAAGAGGCCATGTTCTCGAGCATCGGCACGTCGATCGCCTCGCCCTGGCCGGTCTTCTCGCGACGGTAAAGCGCGAAGCCGATGCATTGGGCGGCGATCAGGCCGGTCGTGTGGTCGCTCATCACCATCGGCACGAAGCGCGGCTCGCCGGTGGCGCGCTCCAGCGTGCCGGCGACGCCCGACAGGCTCTGCACGATCGGATCGTAGGCGGGGCGGTTGTAGTACCGGCCGCCACGCCCGAAGGCGAGGATCGAGCAGTGGATCAGCCGCGGGTTCTTCTTCGCGAGACTCGCATGATCGAGGCCCGCGCGCGTCAGCGCCTCGGGCCGCACGTTGCTCACGAACACGTCGGCCTTCTCGATCAGCCGATGCAGCGCTGCGAGCCCGTCCGGGTTCTTGATGTCGAGCACGATCGACCGCTTGTTGCGGTTGAAGTTGATGAACTTGCCCGACATGCCGGGATTGCGGCTGCCCTGCGCCATGGTGCGCAAAAGATCGCCGCCCGGCGCCTCGACCTTGATGACCTCGGCGCCGTAGTCGGCCAGCGTGCGCGTGCAGATCGGCCCGACGACCACCGTCGTCAGGTCGACCACCTTCACGCCGGAGAGCGGACCACCGCTCACGCTGCGAACTCCAGGTCCATCTCGCCGCACAGCACGCCGTTCTTGTCGGCGGCCCACAGCTTCAGCTTGCCATCCTTCTGTTGCTCGCCGCGCACCTCGATCAAGTCGCCGACCCACAGCGGATGGACGAGGCGGGCGCTGTAGCCCTTGAGCTCGCCCTTGGCATGCTTCAGCGCGGCATCGACCATCAGATGCATCGACAGCCCGCCGTTGGACACGATCGCGGGATAGCCTTCCTCGCTGCGCGTGTAGTCGCCGTCATAGTGGATGCGGTGGGCGTTCCAGGTGATGCCGCCGTAGCGGAAGTTGAGCGTGTTGGTGAGCTGCGTCGTCTCGGTCCAGGCCTGGTCGGTACGGGCCTGCGTCGCCACCGTGGCGGTGGTCTTCTGGCCCGGCGGCACGGCGGGGCGGTAGATCGCGTCGAACGTGTCGGAGGCGATGGTGCGGTCGCCTTGTTCGATCGTGTGGCGCATCGTCAGCACGAAGATGTCGCCCGAGCGGCCGGTCTTGGGGACGATGTTCGCCACCTCGGCCTTCTTGAGCGCCGGTTCGCCGGCCTTGAGGCGCCCCATGATCTCGACCCGGCGGCCGGCGCCCATGCGGCGCGGCATCGGAATCGGCGGCAGGACGATGCCCTTGTTCGGATGGCCGTCGGGACCGAGTTCGCCCTGGCGGATGGTTTCGGCGAAGAAGACGGTGAACCAGTGCGGCGGCAGTTCCTGGCCGCGCCTGATCGAATCGGGATCGACGTCGAAGGTCGCAGCGACGCGGCGGACGGCCATCATGCCGATATCGTCCTCGACCGTGCGAACCCGCCCGATCCAGGGACGCAGGGTCTCCATCGCTTCGTCCATCCAGCCCATGTCCGTTCCCTCAGAAGTGTTGCGGCGCGCATCCTCCAACAAAAGAAGGGCCCGCAACAGCGGGCCCTTCCATGATCCGAAAAATCGGTGGACTAGCAAGCTAGTCGTATAGGTCCATGGTTAGGCAAGGATCATGTGTGAGAGTATTCAGAAAAGTACCGCACCTCAGGACGCGGCACTCGACAGTTGCTGCTCCTTCGAACCTCACGAGCTGCGCACCAAACCATGAGAGTTGCTCGTCGGGACGCAAACACCACTTGGCCGATTGGCTGAGGACGGTTCCGTAGCACTTCCTTCCATGCCCCCCGGGTGTGGGATCGAGTGGTTCTGAAGGCTGCATCATGTTGGATATCTTGGGATGGTCGCGAAATTGCGCTTGGACCCGGCGAATGAAAGCAAGATCGTCCGTCAGGGAGGGTTGCCCACTACACCGCTCGTAAGCCTGCACACTCGTGACGATGGTATCCAAATAGCCAACGAAAAGTGCCAGAGACAGGGCTGCCAAGAGTGAAACAATCCGGACAGCCAGCGATAGGCGGGACGTCATTTCGCGATGCTACACGAAAAAGGCCGCCCGGTGAGGGGCGGCCTTCTCTCGTGAACTCGGGAGCCGAGATCAGATCGAGTAGTACATCTTGTACTCGATCGGGGCCGGCTGATGTTCCCAGTTGTAGACCTCTTCCCACTTCAGTTCCATGTAGGCGTCGATCTGGTCGTCGGTGAACACGCCGCCCTTGGTGAGGAACGAGCGGTCGGCGTCGAGGGCATTGAGGGCCTCGCGCAGCGAGCCGGCGACGGTCGGAACCTTCGACAGTTCTTCCGGCGGCAGGTCGTACAGGTTCTTGTCCATCGGGTCGCCCGGATGGATCTTGTTGTTGATGCCGTCGATGCCGGCCATCAGCATCGCCGCGAAGGCGAGGTACGGGTTGGCCGACGGATCCGGGAAGCGGACCTCGACGCGCTTGCCCTTCGGCGAGGCCGAGTAGGGGATACGGCACGAGGCCGAGCGGTTGCGCGATGAGTAGGCCAGGAGCACCGGCGCCTCGAAGCCCGGGATCACGCGCTTGTAGGAGTTGGTGCTGGCGTTGGTGAAGGCGTTCAGCGCCTTGGCGTGCTTGATGATGCCGCCGATGTAGTACAGCGCCGTCTCCGACAGGTCGGCATAGCCCGAACCGGCGAACAGCGGCTTGCCGTCCTTCCAGATCGACTGGTGGGTGTGCATGCCCGAGCCGTTGTCGCCGTAGAGCGGCTTCGGCATGAAGGTCAGCGACTTGCCGTAGCTGTGCGCGACGTTGTGCAGCGAATACTTGTACTTCTGCACGTTGTCGGCGGTCTTCACGAGCGTGTCGAACTTGAAGCCGAGCTCGTTCTGAGCCGGGGCGACCTCATGATGGTGGATTTCCATCGTCAGGCCCATGTCGGTGCAGACCGACATCATCTCGGCGCGCAGGTCGTTGTGCGTGTCGACCGGCTGGACGGGGAAGTAGCCGCCCTTGACGGCCGGACGGTGTGCGAGGTTGCCGCCCTCGACCGCGATGCCGGTGTTCCACGGCGATTCGTTGGAGGAGATGCTGTAGAAGCTGCCCTGCATCTGGACGTCGTAGCGGACGTCGTCGAACACGAAGAACTCGAGCTCGGGACCGAACACGGCGGTGTCGCCGATGCCGGACGACTTCATGAAGGCTTCGGCGCGCTTGGCGGTCGAGCGGGGGCAGCGGGCGTACAGCTGGCCGGTGGAGGGCTCGACGACGTCGCAGCTCACGATCAGCGTGGTCTGGGCCGAGAAGGGATCGAGCACGGCGGTCGACGGATCCGGCATCAGGATCATGTCGGACTCGTTGATCGCCTTCCAGCCGGCGATCGAGGAGCCGTCGAACATCACGCCGTCTTCGAAGGTGCCTTCGTCGGTGGCGGACGCCATGCGGGCCGTGTGCTGCCACTTGCCGCGAGGATCGGTGAAGCGGAAGTCAACGAACTTGACGTCCTTTTCCTTGATCATCGCCAGAACCTGTTTGGCATCCATTGTCGGTCGTCCCTCTACTTGTGGTTTACTGCTTCAGCCCCCAAAGGCCGGGTCCTCATACGGCGGCGTCACCACGCTCACCAGTACGAATTCGGATCGCGTCGTCGATGCTCGACACGAAAATCTTGCCGTCGCCGATGCGACCGGTGTGCGCCGAGCTGCGGATCGCCTCGACGGCCTTCTCGACCATCTCGTCCTCGATGACGAGTTCGAGTTTCACCTTCGGAAGGAAGTCCACGACATACTCGGCGCCGCGATACAGTTCGGTATGGCCCTTCTGCCGGCCGAAGCCCTTGGCCTCGAGAACCGTGATGCCTTTGAGGCCGATCTGGTTGAGGGCGTCCTTCACCTCATCGAGCTTGAAGGGCTTGATGATCGCTTCGATCTTCTTCATGTGGCTAAAGACACTCCGCACACAGGCACCGGGCCCTCCCGGTTGGGACAGCCCGTATGACAGACAGCTAAGCATACTTCATGCCAATATTTTCCACAGGTCCACGCGGGAAATATTGCTTCGGACTGACTGTTTAGAAGGCGATACGCCCAATAATCCGGCAACAAATTGATCCGAAAATAGGCAAAAGAGAAACTCCCATGAAACCCGCAAACTCGACCATGACCGCCCTCGGGACGACGGTGTTCGAAGTCATGTCGGCGCTCGCGCGTGAGCACAAGTCGGTCAACCTCGGCCAGGGCTTCCCCGACGACAAGGGACCGGAGGAGGTGAGGGCTGCGGCGGCCGACTTTCTGCTGAACGGCCATAACCAGTATCCGCCGATGATGGGCATTCCCGAATTGCGTCAGGCCGTGGCCGAGCACGCGAAGCGGTTCCAGGGCCTCGACATCGACTGGCAGAGCGAGGTCCTCGTCACCTCGGGTGCCACCGAAGCGCTGGGAGACTGCCTGTTCGGCCTGATCGAACCGGGCGACGAGGTGGTTCTCATCGAGCCGCTCTACGATTCCTATCTCCCCATGGTGCGGCGGGCGGGGGGCGTGCCGAAGCTGGTCCGGCTGGAACCGCCGCACTGGCGTCTGCCCCGGGAGCAACTGGCTGCCGCCTTCGGACCGAAGACCAAGCTGATCCTGTTCAACACGCCCATGAACCCGTGTTCGAAGGTTTTCGATCGGGAGGAACTGTCCTTCATCGCCGGCCTTTGCCAACAGCACGATGTCTATGCGATCTGCGACGAGGTCTACGAGCACATCATCTTCGACGACCGGCGCCACATCTCGATGATGACCCTGCCGGGCATGCGCGACCGGACGGTGCGCATCGGCTCCGCAGGCAAGAGCTTCAGCCTCACGGGCTGGAAGGTCGGGTACGTCACGGCTGCGCCGGAGCTGATGAAGGCGATCGCCAAGACCCATCAGTTCATGACGTTCACGACGCCGCCCAATCTGCAGTGGGGCGCGGCGACGGGGCTACGGCTGGGCGATGGGTACTTTTCCAACCTGGCCGCCGACATGCAGCGCAAGCGCGACCGCCTGGCGACCGCTCTGGCGGAGATCGGGTTCGACGTCTTGCCGGCCCACGGTACCTACTTCGTCACGGCCGACTTCCGTCCCCTCGGCTTCAACGGGACGGACGAGGAGTTCTGCCGGCACATCACGGTGGAGGCCGGCGTCACCGCGGTGCCGGTGAGCGCCTTCTATCAGTCGCAGGAAGCGCCGCGCTATTTCGCCCGGTTCTGCTTCTGCAAGGACGACAGCACACTCGACAGCGCGATCGCGCGGCTGCGGGCACATTTTTGCAGTTAGCCCCCTAGTATTTGCATTGCGGGAGCTATAGTCTGCAATTGGTTTGGCTTTTGCAGGGCAAGAGCAACAATGGCTAGAGTTTTCGCATTGAATATGCTTAAATATACTCATGTCTGCTCGATCGGTATGCCCAAGCATTCCGGATTGGGTTCGGAATGAGTTCTTCGGAGAGCCCCGACAGGCTCGGGCCCGCGCGCATCGACGGGCGTCGCCTGCGGAGCGAGCGTACCCGGCAGCTCATCATCGAAGCCTATCTGGCGCTCATCCGCGAGAACCCGTCGACGCCCATGCCGACGGCGCAGGAGATCGCGGCGCGGGCGGGCTATTCCGTTCGATCGGTCTTCGAGCGCTTCCCCGATCTGCATACGTTGCGCGTGGCGGCGGCGGACTATGGGCTTGCCCACGCGGCCGCTCTCGCGCCGGCGCGCGACATAGACGGCGACCGTGCCACCCGCATCAGGTCCCAGGTGGAGACGCGAGCCGGCACATGCGAGCGCGGCGTCGCACTCTGGCGGGCTCTGATCTACAACATCGACGAGAACGACGCGCTGACCGTGCGGATCAAGATCGCGCGGGAACGGACGATCGATCGCATGCGTCTCATGTACCGTCATGAACTGGCAACCCTGCCGGAATTGGAGCAGCGCAACCTTCTCATCGCGCTCGAAGCCATGACCGACATCGAGAGCTGGGCGCGCATGCGCGAAACCTACGGCCTTTCCTATGCCGAGAGTTGCGCCGTGTGGATCCGCGCGATTGATCGCGTCCTGCCGCCGACTCCCGCCAAAACCAGCTCCGGAACGGATTGAATCTTGCACGCCACGTCCCTGCCGAAGTCCGCCAAGATCGATGGTCGCCGCCTGCGCAGCGAGCGCACCAAGCAGCTGATCATCGAGGCCTATATCGCCCTGGCGGAAGAGATGTCGCCGCGAGTGCCGACCGCCGCCGAGATCGCCGAACGCGCCGGGTATTCCGTCCGGTCGATCTTCGAGCGGTTTCCGGATATCCGTGCCCTGCAGGTGGCGGCGATCGATTACTCGCTGGCGCAGATTTCCGCCCTGGGGCCGCCGCGGGGCGCCGACGGCGACCGCACGACCCGAATCATCTCCCATGTGCGCACGCGTGGGGAAACCTGCGAGCGATGGCTGCCGCTATGGCGGTCCCTGATCGTCAACCAGGGCGATTCGCCGGAGATCAAGGCCCGCATCCGGATCGCCCGCGACCGCGTGACGTCGCGCATGGAAATGATGTTCGCGCCGGAACTCGCCGCGCTGCCGGCGGAGGAACGCCAGCAGATGCTGATTGCCCTGGAGGCGCTGACCGACGTGGAGAGCTGGGCGCGAATGCGTGAGTTCTTCAGCCTGTCCTTCGACGATGCCTGCCTCGTGTGGATACAGACCATCGGCCGCCTCCTGCCGAATCCGAATGACCCATGCGCAATGACGTGACAGGCGCGGAAGGGGCCGCCGCGGCACCCGGGAGGGCGGACGGGCGCCGGCTTCGCAGTGCACGCACCCGCCAGCTGATCATCGAAGCCTACCTGGCCCTCCTCCGGGAAAGCCCGCAGATACCCACAGCTGTGTCGATCGCCCATCGCGCCGGCTATTCGGTGCGATCGATCTTCGAACGCTTCCCCGACCTTCACGCCCTGCGCGTCGCGGCAACGGACGATGCGATGATGCGTGTCTCGGCCCAGGTCGCCGGCACGCCGATGGTCGGTAACCGCGCCGAGCGGATAGGGCTGCACGTCCGGACACGAGGCCGCGTATGCGACGAATGGCTGCCGCTGTGGCGGGCCCTCAATGCCAACCAGGGCGACTCGGCCGATCTCAAGAGCCGGATCCGGCTGATTCGCGAGCTCGTGATACGACGGCTCGAGGAAGTCTATACGCCGGAACTCTCGACCCTCGGCGAAGGCGAACGCCGCCAGACCGTGCTCGCGCTGGAAGCGCTGGTCGACTTCGAGAGCTGGGCGCGCATGCGCGAGCATTTTGCCCTGTCCTTCGAGGATGCCTGCGGCGTCTGGACCCGCGCCATCGACCGGCTGCTGCCGGAAACGCCGCCTGTTTCTTGACGCTCCCGCCGCCGGAGCGTAGGAAGGCGCCGCTTCGTCGGGAGCGATCCACGATGGCGGCCGTAGCTCAGTTGGTTAGAGCGCCAGATTGTGATTCTGGATGTCGCCGGTTCAAATCCGGTCGGCCGCCCCAATCGCCCACGTTGCAAGTTTCCCATGGCTGAAAATCGCGACCTGCTTCCCCGGGATGAGCTGACGCTCCTGACCTGTGCCGAGATGTCGAAGTCGGATGGCTTTGCCATCGCAAGCGGCGTACCTGGACGCGATCTGATGGAGAGGGCGGGAAGGGCGGTGGCCATGGCGGTCATGCAGCGCCACGGGCGACGCCCCGTCGTTCTCCTGTGCGGGCCCGGCAACAACGGCGGCGACGGCTTCGTGGCGGCCCGCCATCTGCGGACGGCGGGCTGGTCCGTGCGCCTCGCCCTGTTCGGGTCCCTCGAGGCGCTGAAGGGCGATGCGGCCTGGGCGGCCAGTACCTGGACGGGCGCGGTCGAGCCGTGGTCGGCTGGCCTGCTCGACGGCGCGCCGCTGGTCGTCGATGCGATATTCGGCGCGGGCCTCAGCCGGAAGATCGACGGCGAGATCGGAACGGC
The DNA here is from genome assembly GCF_020880995.1 of Reyranella aquatilis. Taxonomy (GTDB): domain Bacteria; phylum Pseudomonadota; class Alphaproteobacteria; order Reyranellales; family Reyranellaceae; genus Reyranella; species Reyranella aquatilis. The sequence goes on from NZ_JAJISD010000001.1 coordinate 140,074, forward strand.
TATCGACCTGGTGAACGAGCGGAAGTTGACCGTCGTCGCGGTCGATGTGCCGAGCGGCCTGCACGGCGATACCGGGGAAATCCTGGGCCGGGCTGTCGAGGCGGAAACGACCGTCACCTTCCATCGCGCCAAGCCCGGCCATTACTCCGTCGAGGGTTTGCGGCGCTGCGGCTACCTGCGGATCGTTGATATCTGCATTCCAGATGGTGCCCTCGCAACGATCGATCCGAAGACTTGGCTGAATGCGCCACCCCTGTGGACACATCTGCTCCGGCGAGGCGACATCGCGGATCACAAGTACGCCCGGGGCCATCTCACGATCCTCGCGGGCTCGCATGCGACGGGTGCGGCGCGTCTCGCGGCCCTGGCCGGCCGCCGGGTGGGCGCCGGGCTCGTTACGATCGGAGCCTTTCCCTCGACACTGACCGCCCTCCAGGCGGCTGAGCCCGGAAACCTGATCGTCGAGATCGACGACGCTGCGATGTTCGAGCGACTGCTCGGCGACGAGCGGCGCAATGCCGTCCTGATCGGTCCCGGCTCGGGTGTCACCGATCGCACGCGGGGTGCGGCGCTCGCCGCTCTGGCGGCGCGCCGCCGGGTCGTCCTCGACGCCGATGCCATTACCGTGTTCGCATCGGATCCGGACCTCCTGTTTGGCAGCATCGACGGGCCGACGGTGCTCACGCCCCATGAAGGTGAGTTCCGCAGGCTGTTTCCCGATCTCGCCGGAAAGGCGGACAAGCTCGGCCGCGCGAGGCGCGCGGCAGCGCGCAGCGGAGCGACGATCCTGCTGAAGGGACCGGACACCGTGATCGCCGCGCCGGACGGACGGGCCGTCGTGAATATTCACGCATCGCCGGCTCTCGCGACGGCCGGGTCGGGCGACGTGCTGGCGGGGCTGATCGGCGGGTTGATGGCTCAGGAGCTGACGCCGTTCGCCGCGGCCTCTGCTGCTGCCTGGCTGCACGGCGAATGTGCGCGCCTGTTCGGGCGTCCGGGGCTGATTGCCGAGGATCTGCCGGCGCTTCTGCCTCAAGCGCTGCAGTCGTTGTCGTCCTTTAATTGACCGTTCCGCGGGGTCGGGCTAAGAGGCCCGCGATTCGGCCTTCGCGGCACGCCCCGATGGCTCAGGACGTCGTTTGGGCAGGCTTCGGGCGGGCGTGGTGGAATTGGTAGACACGCGAGATTTAGGTTCTCGTGCCGCAAGGCGTGGGGGTTCAAGTCCCTCCGCCCGCACCAGGAAATGGAAGTGAGACAATGCAAGTTACGGAACTCTCGGCCGAAGGCCTGAAGCACCAGTTCAAGATCGTCGTCCCCGTCGGCGACCTGACGGCGAAGATCGATGAGCGCCTCGCCGAGATGGCTAAGACCGCGGCGCTGCCGGGCTTCCGTCCGGGCAAGGTGCCGGTCGGGCTGCTGAAGAAGCAGTACGGCCAGGCGTTGTTCGGCGAAGCGGTCGAGGCGGCCGTCAACACCAGCACCGCGAAGGCGATCGAGGATCGTGGCCTGAAGCCCGCGCTGCAGCCGCGCGTCGACCTGAAGCAGCTGGAAGAGGGCAAGGACGTCGAGTTCGAAGTCGTCGTCGAAGTGCTGCCGGAGATCGGCAAGCTCGACTTCTCGGGCATCGAGCTGGAGCGTCTCAAGGCCGAGGTGCCTGAGAAGGACATCGACGAGGCGCTGGAGCGCATCGGCAAGGCCAACCGCGAGCAGAAGCCCGTCGATCCGGCGCGTCCGGCGCAGAAGGGCGACGCCATCAAGCTCGATTTCGTGGGCTCCGTCGACGGCGTGGAGTTCCCCGGTGGCGCGGCGCAGGACTACGTTCTGGAGCTGGGCTCGGGCTCGTTCATCCCGGGCTTCGAGGACCAGCTGGTCGGCGCCGAGGTCGGCAAGCCGGTCGACGTGAAGGTGACGTTCCCGGCCGAGTACGGCGCGCCGGAACTCGCCGGCAAGGACGCCGTCTTCAAGTGCACGGTCAAGGAAGTGCTGGAGTTCGTCGACAAGCCGGTCGACGACGAACTGGCGAAGAAGAACAACTTCGAGAACCTCGAAGCCATGCGCAAGGCGGTGGGTGAGCGGATCGGCCAGGATTACACGCAGATCTCGCGCGGCATGATCAAGCGCCAGCTCCTCGACAAGCTCGCGGACACCCAGAAGTTCGCGGTGCCGGAAGGCCTCGTCGAGGGTGAGTTCAACGCCATCTGGCAGCGCATCGAGGAAGCCAAGAAGAACGGCCTGAAGATCGAGGACGACGAAGAGAAGATGCGCAAGGAGTACCGCGACATCGCCGAGCGGCGCGTCCGCCTCGGCCTGTTGCTGGCCGATGTCGGCCGCTCCAACAACATCGACGTGACGCCGGAGGAGCTCAACCAGGCGGTGATGCGCGAGGCCATGCGCTATCAGGGCCAGGAGCGTCAGGTGCTCGAGTTCTACAGCAAGAACGCCGAGATGAAGGACCAGCTCCGGGCGCCGATCTTCGAGGAGAAGACAGTCGACTTCATCCTCGAACTGGCCAAGGTGACGGAGAAGTCGGTTACCCCGGAGGAACTGCTGAAGGCCGCCCGTGAGGCCGAGCAGGAAGAAGAGGGCTCGGAGAAGGCAGCGGGCTGATCTTGTGCCGGCGGCCTTGAACAGGACCGCCGGCGCTGCCACTTTCTGGAGCAACGTTACGCAAGGGGGCCACCGCGATGATTCGCGACCGCGATCCGCTGGAAGTTCACAACAACTACTACGTCCCGATGGTGGTCGAGCAATCGGCGCGCGGAGAACGCGGCTACGACATCTGGTCGAGGCTGCTGAAGGAAAGGATCATCTTCCTGAATGGTCCGGTTGAGGACCATGTGGCGGGCGTGCTCTGCGCACAGCTGCTTTACCTCGAGGCCGAGAACCCCACCAAGGACATCTCGTTCTACATCAACTCGCCCGGTGGCGTGGTGACGTCCGGCATGGCGATCTACGACACCATGCGCTACATCCGGCCGCACATCTCGACCCTGGTCTATGGCCAGGCTGCGTCGATGGGTTCGCTGCTGCTGACGGCGGGCGAGAAGGGCAAGCGCTTCGCGCTCCCGAACGCCCGGATCATGATCCACCAGCCCTCCGGCGGTGCCCAGGGCCAGGCCACGGACATCGAGATCCACGCGCGGGAGATCCTTGCGACCCGCTCGCGCCTGAACCAGATGTACGTCGAACATACCGGCAAGCCGATCGAGGTGATCGAGCAGGCCATGGAGCGCGACAAGTTCTTCGCACCCCTGGAAGCCAAGGAATTCGGCCTTATCGACGACGTGCTCGAGAAGCGGCCGACCCCGACCACCATTCAGGCTGCTGCCTCCTAGGCGGCAAAAGCGACCAATTGTTTCCCGTTCGCACGGCGGCACACCATATTTTGATGTTGTCGCCGTCCGGGCGGCACGTTTAACATAGGCTTGTGTGCGGGCCCGCAGGTCGTAGGGCCCCCCAAGCGGAGGTGCGTTACAGACATGCCAGCCGCCAAGTCCGGGGGTGATTCCCGCAACACCCTGTATTGCAGCTTCTGCGGCAAGAGCCAGCATGAAGTCCGCAAGCTCATTGCCGGTCCGACCGTCTTCATCTGCGATGAATGCGTCGAACTCTGCATGGACATCATCAGGGAAGAGAGCAAGACCACCCTGGTCAAATCCAAGGACGGGGTGCCGTCTCCCAAGGAGATCCGCCAGATCCTGGATGACTACGTCATCGGTCAGGACCGGGCGAAGCGCATCCTCGCCGTCGCCGTGCACAACCACTACAAGCGGTTGAGCCATGGCGGGAAGGCCAACGAAGTCGAGATCGCCAAGTCCAACATCATGCTGATCGGCCCCACGGGCTGCGGCAAGACCCTGCTGGCCCAGACGCTGGCCCGCATGCTGGACGTGCCGTTCACGATGGCGGATGCCACGACGCTGACCGAAGCCGGTTACGTCGGCGAGGATGTCGAGAACATCATCCTCAAGCTGCTGCAGGCCGCCGATTACAACGTCGAACGCGCCCAGCGCGGCATCGTCTATATCGACGAGGTCGACAAGATCAGCCGCAAGTCCGACAATCCGTCGATCACGCGCGACGTATCGGGCGAGGGCGTCCAGCAGGCGCTGCTCAAGATCATGGAAGGCACCGTCGCCTCCGTGCCGCCGCAGGGCGGGCGCAAGCATCCTCAGCAGGAGTTCCTGCAGGTCGACACGACCAACATCCTGTTCATCTGCGGCGGCGCCTTCGCGGGCCTCGACAAGATCATCTCGATGCGCCGCCAGGGCACGTCGATCGGGTTCGGCGCCGAGGTGCGCGGACCCGAGGATCGCCGCACCGGTGAAATCCTGAAGGACCTCGAGCCTGAGGACCTGCTGCGCTACGGGCTGATCCCCGAGTTCGTCGGCCGCCTGCCGGTTGTCGCCACGCTCGACGATCTCGACGAGGTCGCGCTGATCGAGATCCTGACGCGCCCGAAGAACGCGCTGCTCAAGCAATACCAGCGTCTCTTCGACATGGAGAACGTGAAGCTCAAGTTCTCCGACGATGCCCTGCGCGCGGTCTCTCAGAAGGCGATCCAGCGCAAGACCGGCGCCCGCGGGCTCCGCTCCATCATGGAGACCGTGCTGCTCGACACCATGTACGATCTGCCGTCGCTCGACGGGGTCGAGGAAGTGGTGATCAACCGGGAAGTCATCGAGGGTCGCGCCCAGCCGTTGTACGTGCATGGTGAGCGCAAAGAAGGCGTCGCCGCTGCTCCGGCCTGAGTTTTGCTGCGTCGGCGACAACCGTCGCCGGCGGTCTTCCCGACGGGTCTTGAACAACCCTCTGTTCAGGCCAATCTCTGACATCGAGTGCGCGCGTTCGCGCGCCGAGGATCGCCCGCAGGGGATCCCCGGCCAAGGCGCGGGTAGCTCTAACAGCGTACGTTGCGAGGCATCATGAACGCCCCCACTCAAGGAACCGTCTACCCCGTCCTGCCGCTGCGCGACATCGTCGTGTTCCCCGGCATGATCGTCCCCCTCTTCGTCGGTCGCGAAAAGAGCGTCAAGGCGCTCGAAGAGGTGATGAAGGACGACAAGCAGATCCTGCTGATCGCCCAGAAGAACGCCAGCCAGGACGATCCCGGCCCCGAGGACATCTACACGATCGGAACGCTCGGCACCGTCCTGCAGCTGCTGAAGCTGCCCGACGACACCGTGAAGGTGCTGGTCGAGGGTGGCCGCCGCGTGAAGATCACGGGCTACAACGACCGTCCGGACTTCTTCGAGGCGCAGGCGATCGACATGGAAGAGTCGCCCGGCGACAGCGCCGAGCTGCAGGCGGCCGCGCGCACCGTGGTCTCTGAATTCGAGAACTACGTGAAGCTGAACAAGAAGGTGCCGCCGGAGGTCGTCGTCTCGATCAACAAGATCGAGGAGCCGGCCAAGCTCGCCGACACCATCTCCGCACATCTCGCCCTCAAGGTTGCCGAGAAGCAGCAGCTTCTGGAACTCGATTCCGTGTCGAAGCGGCTGGAGCGGATCCTCGGCCTGATGGAAGGCGAGATCGGCGTCCTGCAGGTCGAGAAGAAGATTCGCAACCGCGTGAAGCGTCAGATGGAGAAGACGCAGCGCGAGTACTATCTGAACGAGCAGATGAAGGCGATCCAGAAGGAGCTTGGCGAGACCGAGGACGGTCGCGACGAGATCTCCGAACTGGAGAAGCGCATCAAGAAGACGCGCCTCAGCAAGGAGGCGAAGGAGAAGGCCAACGCCGAGCTGAAGAAGCTCCGGACGATGAGCCCGATGTCGGCCGAGGCGACGGTGGTGCGCAACTATCTCGACTGGCTGCTGTCGATTCCGTGGCGCAAGCCCACCAAGATCATCAAGGACCTGAAGTACGCCGAGGACATTCTCAACGCCGATCATCACGGCCTCGAGAAGGTGAAGGAGCGCATCCTCGAGTATCTCGCGGTCCAGCAGCGCGTCGACAAGATGAAGGGCCCGATCCTGTGCCTGGTCGGCCCGCCGGGCGTCGGCAAGACCTCGCTCGGCAAGTCGATCGCGAAGGCGACGGGCCGCAACTTCGTGCGCATGTCGCTGGGCGGCGTGCGCGACGAAGCGGAGATCCGCGGCCATCGCCGGACCTACATCGGCTCGCTGCCGGGCAAGGTCATCCAGTCGATGAAGAAGGCGAAGTCGTCGAACCCGCTGTTCCTGCTCGACGAGATCGACAAGCTCGGCGCGGACTTCCGCGGCGATCCGTCGTCGGCACTGCTCGAGGTCCTCGACCCCGAGCAGAACACGACGTTCAACGATCACTATCTCGAAATCGACTACGACCTGTCGAACGTGATGTTCATCACCACGGCCAACTCGTTGCGCATGGCGCAGCCGCTGCTGGACCGCATGGAGATCATCCGTCTCGCCGGTTACACCGAGGACGAGAAGGTCGCGATCACGCGCAAGCACCTGATCCCCAAGCAGGTCGAGGCGAACGGTCTCAAGCCGAACGAAATCGAGATTCACGACGACGCGGTGCGCGACCTCGTGCGCTACTACACGCGCGAGGCGGGCGTCCGTAACCTCGAGCGCGAGATCGCCAATCTCGCGCGCAAGGCCACCAAGGAAATCCTCATGAAGGGGACGACCAAGGTGAAGATCGGCCGCAAGAACCTCGACAAGTACGCAGGCGTCCGGCGCTTTCGATTTGGCGAAGCGGAGCTCGAGGATCTGGTCGGCATCACGACGGGCCTGGCATGGACCGAGGTTGGCGGCGAATTGCTGCAGATCGAGGCGGTGCTGGTCCCGGGTAGGGGCCGCATGTCGGTCACCGGCAAGCTGGGCGACGTGATGCAGGAATCGGTGCAGGCGGCCAACGCCTATGTTCGTTCGCGGGCGCACCTGTTCGGCATCAAGTCGAACATCTTCGAGAAGCGCGACATCCACATCCACGTGCCGGAAGGCGCGACGCCGAAGGACGGCCCGTCCGCCGGCGTGGCGATGGTCACCTCGATCGTGTCGGCCCTGACCGGCATCGCGGTGCGCAAGGAAGTGGCGATGACCGGCGAGATCAGCCTGCGCGGGCGGGTCATGCCGATCGGTGGCCTGAAGGAGAAGCTCCTGGCGGCGCTGCGTGGCGGTCTCAAGACCGTGCTCATCCCGAAGGAGAACGAGCGCGACCTGCCGGAAATCCCGGACAACGTGAAGAAGGGACTGGAGATCGTCCCGGTCTCGACGGTGGACGAGGTTCTGGCCCGTGCCCTGGTCAAGCCGCTGGTCGCCATCGAATGGGTGAACGACCTCGATGCCGTGACGCCGAAGCCGGCGGAAGGCGCGGAGGCTGCCCGGGCGCACTGAGCGTCCCCGGGACGACGAACAGGCGAAGCCCCGGAGCGATCCGGGGCTTTGTCATTTTTGCGCAACCGGTACGGTCGACCTTCGGCCGCAACCACAAAATATGGTATTCCGGCGTTGACGCCGTTTTCAGCCCGCCCGTACACTTGAGAGTGTCGGACCATCCAGAGGCTCGCCCGTGAACAAGCACGATCTGATCGCCGCCGTCGCCGCTTCGACGAACCTTTCGAAAGTCGATGCTGCAAACGCCGTCGATTCGATCCTCGCGGTAATCACCAAGTCACTCAAGAAGAAGGAAAAGGTCCTGCTTGTCGGGTTCGGCACCTTCCAGGTGACCAAGCGGAAGGCGGGCGAGGGGCGCAATCCCCAGACCGGCGAGAAGATCAAGATTCCGGCGGCGATCGTGCCGCGGTTCAAGGCCAGCAAGGCCCTGAAGGACGCCATCAACTAGGCTTTTGCCTCGCGCGCCGACGGGGCGTCGTGCTACCACGCGCATCGGGCGATTAGCTCAGCGGTAGAGCATTCCCTTTACACGGGAGCGGTCGGCGGTTCGATCCCGTCATCGCCCACCAGCCCCAGTTTCGCTGGTCGTCACGTCAGAGACGGAAGACGTTGAAATATCGGGCATTTGTGCACCTTTTCGCGGGTGCAACATGCTTGACACCCAATAGGCGCTCCTATATCTCTCCGCGCGCCGTTTGGGGCTGAGAAAGCGGGCGTAGTTCAGTTGGTTAGAATGCCGGCCTGTCACGCCGGAGGTCGCGGGTTCGAGTCCCGTCGCTCGCGCCAGCCCAAACACTGGCAGCCCATAAGAACAGGGCGCAAGGGGTGGCGATGGAAGCTCTTCTGCGGGAATACCTGCCAATCCTGATCTTCCTCGGACTAGCTTTCGGGCTGGTCTGCGCCATGCTCGGCGGGTCCTACCTGATCGCCCGCCAGAACCCGAACTCCGAGAAGCTCTCGCCCTTCGAATGCGGCTTCGCGCCGTTCGACGATGCGCGTGGTCAGTTCGACGTTCGCTTCTATCTCGTCGCCATCCTCTTCATCATCTTCGACCTGGAAGTGGCGTTCCTGTTTCCGTGGGCTGTGGCTCTGGGGGACATCGGCCTCTTCGGCTTCTGGTCGATGATGCTGTTCCTCGGCGTGCTGACGGTGGGCTTCATCTACGAGTGGCGTAAGGGAGCCCTGGAATGGGAGTGATGACTCCGGCCAAACCCAACACGGCAGCCGAAGCCGCGCTGTCGCGGGCATTGAACGACGAGCTGGCCGACAAGGGTTTCGTCGTCGCCCAGCTCGACAAGCTGGTCACCTGGGCACGTACCGGGTCGATGTGGGGCCTGACTTTCGGTCTGGCCTGCTGCGGCGTCGAGATGATCCATTGCTGGATGAGCCGCTACGATCTCGACCGTTTCGGCTTCGCGCCGATGCCGAGCCCGCGCGCCGCCGACGTGATGATCGTGGCCGGCACGCTCACCAACAAGATGGCCCCGGCGTTGCGCAAGGTCTACGACCAGATGGCCGAGCCGCGCTACGTGATCTCGATGGGCTCCTGCGCCAATGGCGGCGGCTATTATCACTACAGCTACTCGGTCGTGCGCGGCTGCGATCGCATCGTCCCGGTCGACGTCTACGTCCCGGGGTGCCCGCCGACCGCCGAGGCGCTTCTCTACGGCGTGCTCCAGCTCCAGAAGAAGGTCCGTCGCACGGGCACGCTGGTGCGCTGATGAGCGAGGCCCTCAAGGAACTCGGGGACCATATCGCCCAGGCGTTGCCGGGCGTGGTGTCCAGGACGGAGATGCGTCTCGGCGAGCTGATGCTCGAGGCGTCGGCGGACAAGGTGATCGCTCTGCTCACCTTCCTGCGCGACGATCAGAAGTGTCTGTTCAAGCAGCTGATCGACATCTGCGGTGTCGATTGGCCCGAGCGCGAGAAGCGCTTCGACGTCGTCTACAACCTGCTCAGCCTCAAGAACAACCAGCGCATCCGCGTGAAGGTTGCGACCGACGAGACGACGCCGGTGCCGTCGGCCGCGCCGGTGTTCAGCTCGGCCGGCTGGTTCGAGCGCGAGACCTACGATCTCTACGGGGTCTGGTTCTCCGATCATCCAGACCTCCGCCGTATCCTCACCGACTACGGTTTCGAGGGTCATCCGCTGCGCAAAGACTTTCCGCTGACCGGCTTCGTCGAGCTGCGCTGGGATGACGTGCAGAAGCGCGTGGTCTACGAGCCCGTGAAGCTCGCCCAGGAATTCCGCCGCTTCGACTTCCTGAGCCCGTGGGAAGGCGCCCCGCAGGTCCTGCCCGGCGACGAGAAGGCACAGGAGAAGGCCGCTGCGCCTGCTCCCGCACCGGCGAAGGCGAACTGACATGTCCGACGTCGAAATCAAGACACTGACCATGAATTTCGGGCCGCAGCATCCTGCGGCTCACGGCGTGCTGCGCCTCGTGGTCGAGATGGACGGCGAAATCGTCGAGCGCTGCGACCCGCATATCGGCCTGCTGCATCGCGGCACCGAGAAGCTGATCGAGTACAAGAGCTACCTGCAGGCGGTGCCGTACTTCGACCGGCTCGACTACGTGTCGCCGATGAACCAGGAGCACGCCTACGCGCTGGCAGTGGAGAAGCTGCTGGGCATCCAGGCGCCGGAGCGGGGCCAGTACATCCGCGTGCTGTTCTCCGAGATCACGCGCATCCTGAACCATCTGCTGAACGTCACGACCTTCGCCATGGACGTCGGCGCGCTGACGCCGCCGCTGTGGGGCTTCGAGCAGCGCGAGCTGCTGATGGAGTACTACGAGCAGGTGAGCGGCTCGCGCATGCACGCAGCCTACTTCCGGCCGGGCGGCGTCCATCAGGACCTGCCGGACGGCATGCTCGATTCGATGGATGGCTGGCTGAAGCAGTTCTATCCGTTCATGAAGGACATCGAGTACCTGCTGAACGAGAATCGCATTTTCCGCCAGCGTACCGTCGACATCGGCGTCGTGTCTGCGGAGCAGGCGCTGGACTGGGGTTTCTCGGGGCCGCTGATCCGCGCCTCGGGTCTTGCCTGGGATCTGCGCAAGTCGCAGCCCTACGACGTCTACGACCGCATGGACTTCGACATCCCTGTCGGCAAGACCGGCGACTGCTTCGCGCGCTACCTCGTGCGCATCGAGGAGATGTACCAGAGCGCGCGCATCATGGAGCAGTGCGTCAAGGCACTGCGCACGGTGGGCGGTCCGGTGCGCGTCGACGATCGCAAGATCTCGCCGCCGCGCCGGGGCGAGATGAAGGGCTCGATGGAGGCCCTGATCCATCATTTCAAGCTCTACACCGAGGGCTACAAGGTGCCGGCGGGCGAGACCTACACGGCGGTCGAGGCACCCAAGGGCGAATTCGGCGTCTATCTCGTGTCCGATGGCACCAACAAGCCGTACCGCTGCAAGATCCGCGCTCCCGGGTTCCCGCACCTGCAGGCGCTCGACATGATGACCAAGGGCCACCAGCTCGCCGACATGTCGGCGAACATTGGCTCGCTCGACATCGTGTTCGGCGAGATCGACCGCTAGGAGACCGAAGCGATGGCGATGATCACCGCCGACCCCAAGGACGTCCCCCAGGTCGCACACTTTTCCTTCACGCCGGAGTATATGGCGAAGGTCGAGGAGCAGATCGCGCACTATCCGCCGGGCCGACAGGCCAGCGCGGTGATTGCGGTGCTCGACCTGGCGCAGCGTCAGCACGGCTGGCTGCCGCGCGCCGCGATGAACGAGGTGGCGCGCATCCTCGATATGGCGCCGATTCGCGTCTACGAGGTCGCGACCTTCTATACGATGTTCCAGCTGCGCCCGAAGGGTAAGTACCTGCTGCAGGTCTGCACCACGACGCCTTGCTGGCTGCGCGGCTCGGACGCGGTGATGAAGGCCTGCCAGCACGCCGCCGACGGCGAGCTTTTCAGCGTGCAGGAGGTCGAGTGCCTCGGCGGTTGTGTCAACGCGCCGGTCGTGCAGATCAATGACGATTTCTACGAGGACCTCGACGAGGCCTCGATGAACAAGGTGCTCGACGCGTTCCGGCGCGGTGAGACGCCGAAGCCCGGGCCGCAGGTGGACCGCCAGACCTCGGCGCCCGAAGGCGGCCTGACGACCCTGAAGGGCGAGTAGAGCGATGCTGAGCGACAAGGACCGCATCTTCACCAACATCTACGGCGTCCACGACTGGCGCCTGGCCGGCGCGCGGGCGCGCGGCGCCTGGGACAACACCAAGGCGATCCTCGACAAGGGCGTCGACTGGATCATCGACGAGATGAAGAAGTCCGGCCTGCGCGGCCGCGGCGGCGCCGGTTTCCCGACCGGCATGAAGTGGTCCTTCATGCCCAAGGAAGTGAAGGATCGTCCGCACTATCTCGTGGTGAACGCCGACGAGTCGGAGCCGGGCACCTGCAAGGATCGCGACATCATGCGCCACGATCCGCACCTGCTGATCGAGGGCTGCCTGGTCGCTGGCTTCGCGATGCGCGCCCATGCCGGCTACATCTACGTGCGCGGCGAGTTCTACAACGAGGCCCAGCACCTGATCGCCGCCATCAAGGAAGCCTACGATGCGGGCCTGCTCGGCAAGAACGCCTGCGGCTCGGGCTGGGATTTCGATCTCTACGTCCATCGCGGCGCCGGGGCCTACATCTGCGGCGAGGAGACTGCGCTGCTCGAGAGCCTCGAGGGCAAGAAGGGCATGCCGCGGTTGAAGCCGCCATTCCCGGCCGGCGCCGGCCTCTACGGCTGCCCGACCACCGTCAACAATGTCGAATCGATCGCCGTCGCCCCGACCATCCTGCGCCGCGGAGCGGCCTGGTTCGCGGGCATCGGCCGTCCGAACAACACCGGCACCAAGCTCTTCTGCATTTCCGGCCACGTGAACAGGCCGTGTAACGTGGAAGAGGAGATGGGCATTCCCCTGCGCGAGCTGATCGAGCGCCATTGCGGTGGCGTGCGCGGCGGCTGGGACAATCTGCTGGCGGTGATCCCGGGCGGCGCCTCGGTGCCGCTGCTGCCGAAGTCGATCTGCGACAACCAGCTGATGGATTTCGACTCTCTGCGTGACCAGAAGTCGGGCCTGGGCACGGCGGCGGTCATCGTCATGGACAAGTCGACCGATGTCGTGAAGGCGATCGCGCGGCTGAGCTACTTCTACAAGCACGAAAGCTGCGGCCAGTGCACGCCGTGCCGCGAGGGCACCGGCTGGATGTGGCGCGTGATGGAACGCATGGTGACGGGCAATGCGCGCATCGAAGAGATCGACGCGCTCGAGGACGTCACCAAGCAGGTGGAGGGCCACACGATCTGCGCGCTGGGCGATGCGGCAGCCTGGCCGATCCAGGGATTGATCCGGCATTTCCGCCCCGAGATGGAGCGCCGCATCCGCGCGCGCACCGAAAAACTGGCGGCCGAGTAGGGCGGGGAGCAGTCAATGCCCAAGGTCAAGATCGACGGCGTCGAACTGGAGGTGCCGGCCGGCATCACCGTGCTGCAGGCCTGCGAGCTCGCCGGCCTCGAGATTCCGCGCTTCTGCTATCACGACCGCCTGTCCATCGCCGGCAACTGCCGCATGTGCCTGGTCGAGGTGAAGCCGGGCCCGCCGAAGCCGCAGGCGAGCTGTGCGCTTCCCGTGGCCGACAAGCAGGAGATCTTCACCCAGACGCCGACCGTGCAGAAGGCACGCAAGGGCGTGATGGAATTCCTGCTGATCAACCATCCGCTCGACTGCCCGATCTGCGACCAGGGTGGCGAGTGCGACCTGCAGGACCAGGCGATGGCCTACGGTTTCGACCGCAGCCGCTATCACGAGAACAAGCGTGCGGTGCCCGACAAGGAGCTGGGTCCGCTGGTCAAGACCTCGATGAACCGCTGCATCCATTGCACGCGCTGCATCCGCTTCGCGACCGAGGTCGCGGGCGTCGAGCAGCTGGGCGCGACGGGCCGCGGCGAGAGCATGGAAGTCACGACCTATGTCGAGCAGGCCCTCGCGACCGAGCTGTCCGGCAACCTGGTCGATCTCTGCCCGGTCGGCGCGCTCACGTCGAAGCCCTATGCCTTCGAGGCGCGGTCCTGGGAACTGACCAAGACCGAGTCGGTCGACGTGCTGGACGCACTCGGCTCCAACATCCGCATCGATACCCGTGGCGCGCAGGTCATGCGCGTCCTTCCGCGGCTGAACGACGACGTGAACGAGGAGTGGATCTCCGACAAGACGCGCCACGCGATCGACGGCTTGCGTCATCAGCGGCTCGACCGCCCCTATGTCCGCAAGGGCAACAAGCTTGTCGAGGCGACCTGGGATGAGGCGTTCGGCGCCATCGCGGCCAAACTGAACGGGATGGAGGGCTCGAAGATCGCCGCCATCGCCGGCGACCAGTGCGACGCCGAATCGATGATCGCCCTCAAGGACCTGTTGACCGCGCTCGGTTCGCCGAACATCGACTGCCGCCAGGACGGCGCGAAGCTCGACGGTCCGCGCGGCAGCTATATCTTCAATCCGGGCGTCCGTGGCATCGACCAGGCGGACGCGATCCTGCTGGTCGGCACCAACCCGCGTGCCGAGTCGCCGGTGCTGAACGCGCGTATCCGCAAGCGCTACGTCCACGGCAACGTCGCCATCGCGAGCATCGGTCCTGCGGAAGACCTGACCTATCCGGTCGTGCGTCTCGGCGCCGGCCCCGCGACCCTGCGTGACCTGGTCGACGGAAAGCTCGATTTTGCCCAGAAACTGCAGGGCGCAAAGCACCCGCTGATCATCGTCGGCATGGGCGCGCTGTCCCGTGAGGATGGCGCTGCGGTTCTGGCCATGGCGCGCGAGCTGGCCGAAAAGCTGAACGCGGTGCGAGAGGACTGGAACGGCTTTGCGGTGCTGCACACCGCGGCGGCCCGCGTCGGCGGCCTCGACCTTGGCCTTGTGCCGGGCGAGGGCGGCCGTGACGTCGCCGGCATCCTGGAAGGTTGCCAGAAGAAGGAAATCGAGGCGGTCTTCCTGCTCGCGGCCGACGAGATCGACACGACCAAGCTCGGCAAGGCCTTCGTGATCTACCAGGGCCATCATGGCGATGCCGGTGCCCATCGCGCCGACGTGATCCTGCCGGGCGCGGCCTATACCGAGAAGCCCGGCATATACGTGAATACCGAAGGCCGCGTTCAGGTCGGCCGCCGGGCCGGCTATCCGCCGGGCGACGCCCGGGAGGACTGGGCGATCCTGCGCGCGCTGTCGGAGCGGCTTGGCAAGACCCTGCCTTACGACACGCTGCACCAGGTCCGGTCGCGCCTCGTGGCCGTCAACAAGGTCTTCGCCGCCATCGACCAGCAGGCGCCCGCCGCCTGGGGCCCGTTCGGCAAGGCCGGCGCGACCACCGACGTGCCGTTCAAGTCGGCGGTCGCGAACTTCTACATGACCTGCCCGATCAGCCGCGCCTCGAAGATCATGGCGGATTGCATGGCCTCGCGGTCGCACCTCATGGCGGCGGAGTAGGGGCATGTTCGCCGATATCCACACCTTCTTCACGACCAACTGGCTCGGCATTGCGATCCTGATCCTGCTGCAGTGCCTGGCCGTGACCGTGCCGCTGCTGCTGGCGGTCGCCTACATGACCTATGCGGACCGCAAGATCTGGGCGTCGATCCAGCTCAGGCGTGGCCCCAACGTTGTCGGCCCCTTCGGCCTGCTGCAGCCGATGGCCGACGGCCTCAAGCTGGTGCTCAAGGAGACGATCATCCCGTCGAGCGCCAACGGCATCCTGTTCGTGATCGCACCGATGATCGCCTTCATGACCGCGCTGGTCGCCTGGGCGGTCGTGCCCTTCGACAACGGCTGGGTCATCGCCGACATCAATGTGGGCATCCTCTACCTGTTCGCGATCTCCTCGCTCGGCGTCTACGGCATCATCATCGCCGGCTGGGCGTCCAATTCGAAGTACGCGTTCCTCGGCGCCCTGCGCTCGGCGGCGCAGATGGTCTCCTACGAGGTCTCCATCGGCTTCGTGCTGGTCACTGTCCTTCTGTGCGTCGGCTCGCTGAACCTCTCCAAGGTCGTTCTGGCCCAGTCGGGCTGGTTCTGGAACTGGTTCTGGCTGCCGCTGCTGCCGATGTTCGTGATCTTCTTCATCTCGGCGCTGGCCGAGACGAACCGCACGCCGTTCGACCTGCCAATGTCGGAAGCCGAGCTTGTGGCCGGTTTCCACACCGAATACTCGGCCATGACCTTCGGCCTGTTCTTCCTCGGCGAATACGCCAACATGATCCTGCTTTCGGCTCTGGGCGCGGTCCTGTTCCTGGGCGGGTGGCATTCGCCGATTCCCTATGCGCCGTTCACGCTGGTGCCCGGCGTCATCTGGTTCGCCCTCAAGATCGCCTTCCTGCTGTTCATCTTCAGCTGGACCAAGGGGACGCTGCCCCGTTACCGCTACGACCAGCTGATGCGGCTGGGCTGGAAGGTGTTCCTGCCCGTTTCGCTCGCCTGGGTCGTCCTCACCGCCGCCGTCCTGCAGTTCGGCGGCTGGCTGCCGAAGCCTTAGGAGCAATCGCCAGATGGCTTCCCTCGACCGTACCGCGCGCGCCTTTCTCCTGTCCGAGCTGGTGGCAGGCTTCGTCCTCACCTTGAAGTACATGTTCAAGCCCAAGGTGACGGTGAACTATCCCTACGAGAAGGGGCCACTCAGCCCGCGCTTCCGCGGAGAGCACGCGCTTCGCCGCTATCCAAACGGCGAGGAACGGTGCATCGCGTGCAAGCTGTGCGAGGCCATTTGCCCGGCGCAGGCGATCACCATCGAGGCCGAGCCGCGCGACGACGGCAGCCGCCGCACCACGCGCTACGACATCGACATGACGAAGTGCATCTATTGCGGCTTCTGCCAGGAGGCCTGCCCGGTCGATGCCATCGTCGAGGGTCCGAACTTCGAGTTCTCGACCGAGACGCGCGAGGAACTCATGTACAACAAGGACAAGCTGCTCGCGAACGGCGACCGCTGGGAGAGCCTGATCGCGGCCAATCTCCATTCCGACGCGGCGTATCGCTGAGCCGGGCCGGGGGAGAGAGATCATGATACTCCAGGCTCTGGCCTTCTACGTCTTTGCCGCGATCACGGTGGCCTCCGCCGCCATGGTCGTGACGTCGCGCAATCCCGTCTATTCGGTGCTGTTCCTGATCCTCGCGTTCTTCAACGCGGCGGCCCTGTTCCTGCTGATCGGCGCCGAGTTCATCGCGATGATTCTGGTCATCGTTTATGTCGGCGCCGTGGCGGTGCTCTTCCTCTTCGTGGTCATGATGCTCGACATCAACCTCACGGAGCTGCGCGAGGGCTTCCTGGAATACTTCCCGGTAGGCGCTCTGATCGGTGCGGTCCTGTTCGCCGAGCTCCTGCTGGGCGTGGGCATCATCGGCAGCGGATCGACTACGGTCGCGGCGCTGAACGCGCATGGTCCGCATGTGGCCGCGATCGACAATACCCGCGCCATCGGCCGCGTGCTCTACACGCAGTACTTCTACCTCTTCCAGGTGGCGGGGCTGGTGCTGCTGGTCGCCATGATCGGCGCCATCGTGCTCACCCTGCGCAGCCGGCCGGGCGTCCGCCGCCAGCGTGCCGGAGAGCAGATCAACCGCACGAAGGAGCAGGCCATCTCGGTGGTCAAGGTCCCGACGCGGGGAGGGGTGTGATGACCATCGGACTGGGCCACTACCTGACCGTTGCCGCGGTGCTCTTCACGATGGGCATCCTCGGTATCTTCCTGAATCGCAAGAACGTCATCGTCATCCTGATGTGCGTCGAGTTGATGCTGCTGGCGGTGAACATCAACCTGGTGGCCTTCTCGGTCTTCCAGGGCAACGTCGTCGGCCAGGTCTTCGCCATGCTGGTCCTCACCGTGGCCGCCGCCGAGGCGGCGATCGGGCTGGCGATCCTGGTGGTCTACTTCCGAAACCGCGGGACCATCGCGGTCGAGGACATCAACGCGATGAAGGGCTAGGGCGCACTCATCATGGATCTCGCCATCAAGCTCATCGTCTTCCTGCCGCTGGTCGCGGCGGCGATCGCGGGCCTCTTCTGTCGCGTCATCGGCGCCCGCCCGGCGCAGGTCGTGACCTGCGCGGCCCTGCTGATCGCGGCAGCCCTCTCGGTCTTCGTCTTCGTGAAGATCGGGTTCGGCACCGAAAAGCTGTTCGTCGTGAAGCTGTTCTCCTGGATCGACTCCGGGACGCTCGACATCTCCTGGGCGTTGCGCGTCGACACGCTGACGGCCGTCATGCTGATCGTCGTCACGGGCGTGTCGTCGATGGTCCACATCTATTCCATCGGCTACATGGAAGAGGACCCCAGCATCCCGCGCTTCATGGCGTATCTCAGCCTGTTCACCTTCTTCATGCTGATGCTGGTGACGGCCGACAACCTCGTGCAGTTGTTCTTCGGCTGGGAAGGGGTGGGCCTCGCGTCCTATCTGCTGATCGGCTTCTGGTACGACAAGCCCTCGGCCAACGCCGCGGCGATGAAGGCCTTCATCGTGAACCGCGTCGGCGACTTCGGCTTCGCGCTCGGCATCTTCGCCGTCTGGATGCTGTCGGGCTCGGTCGGCTTCGAGGAGATCTTCGGCAAGGCGCCGCAGATGGCGCAGATGCGCATCCAGTTCCTCGGCATGGACCTGCCGGCGCTCGAGACCGCCTGCCTGCTGCTGTTCGTCGGCGCCATGGGCAAGTCGGCCCAGCTCGGGCTGCACACGTGGCTCCCGGACGCCATGGAAGGTCCGACGCCCGTGTCGGCGCTGATCCATGCCGCCACCATGGTGACCGCCGGCGTCTTCATGGTGTGCCGCCTGTCGCCACTGTTCGAACTGGCCCCGACCGCCTCGATGGTCGTGACCCTGGTCGGCGCCGCGACGGCCTTCTTCGCCGCCACCGTCGGCCTGACGCAGTTCGACATCAAGCGGGTCGTCGCCTACTCGACCTGCAGCCAGCTCGGCTACATGTTCTTCGCCTGCGGCGTGGGCGGCTACTCGGCCGCCATGTTCCACCTCACGACCCACGCCTTCTTCAAGGCGCTGCTGTTCCTTGGTTCGGGCTCGGTCATCCACTGTCTCCACCATGAGCAGGACATGCGGCTGATGGGCGGCGTGCGCGAGAAGGCGCCGCAGACCTTCATCCTGATGTGGGTCGGCACGCTGGCGCTTTCGGGCATCGGCATCCCGTTCATCCTCGGCAACGGCCTGGGATTCGCCGGCTTCTATTCCAAGGACATCATGCTGGAGGCGGCGTTTGGCGTGCACACCACGGTGGGCATGATCGCCTTCTGGCTGGGCGTGATCGCGGCCTTCATGACCGCCTTCTACTCGACGCGCCTGATGTTCATGACCTTCTACGGCAAGTATCGCGGCGATCATCACACCTGGGATCACGCGCACGAATCGCCGATCGTCATGATGATCCCGCTCTACGTGCTGGGCATCGGCGCGGCCTTCTCGGGTCTCGTCGGCTACGACTGGTTCGTCGGGCACGATTGGAAGGCGTTCTGGGGCAATTCGCTCGCCGTGAAGGCGACGGAAGAGGTGCTGCACCACGCGCACGAGGTGCCGCTCTGGGTGAAGTTGCTGCCGCTGGTCCTGGCGCTCTCGGGCATCGCGCTCAGCTACTACTACTATGTGGTTCGTACCGACCTGCCTGACCGCACCATCAAGGCGTTCCCGCGCCTGCACGCGCTGTTCTACAACAAGTGGTACTTCGACGAGCTGTACGACGCGGTGTTCGTGAAGCCTTCGCTGGCGCTGGGCCGGTTCTTCTGGAAGAAGGGCGATGCCGCCACGATCGACGGGCTCGGACCGGACAATGTCGCGGCGCGGGCGCAGGACATGGCGGGCATGCTGATGCGCTTCCAGAGCGGTTATCTCTATCACTACGCGTTCGTGATGCTGGTCGGCGTTGCCGGCCTGGTCACATACTTCATGCTGTCGGCGAGGTAAGGCCCCGATGTCGAGCTGGCCTATCCTTTCCCTGATCACGTTCCTGCCGCTGGTGGGGGCGCTGTTCTGCCTGATCGTCAACGGCCCCAAGGAGGCCGTCGACCGCAACTGCCGCAGCGTTGCGATCGTCACGACGACGGTGACCTTCCTGATCTCGCTGCTGCTCTGGGTGCGCTTCGACCCGACCAAGGCGGGCTTCCAATTCGAGGAGAAGGTCGCCTGGGTCCCGGCACTCAATATCGGCTACCACGCCGGTATCGACGGCATCTCGCTGTTCTTCGTCCTTCTGTCGACGCTGCTGACGCCGATCTGCATCCTGGCAAGCTGGGAATCGATCAAGGTCCGCGTCAAGGAATACATGATCGCGTTCCTCGTGCTCGAGACCTTCATGGTCGGCATGTTCTGCGCGCTCGACCTGGCACTCTTCTACGTGTTCTTCGAAGGCGTCCTGATCCCGATGTTCCTGATCATCGGCGTGTGGGGCGGCAAGCGGCGCGTCTACGCGGCCTTCAAGTTCTTCCTCTACACGCTGCTCGGCTCGGTGCTGATGCTGCTCGCGATCATCGCCGTCTATTGGCAGGTCGGCACGACGGACCTGCCGACGGCGATGGAGAAGCTCAATCTGCCGTTCACCTGGCAGTGCTGGCTGTGGCTGGCATTCTTCGCCTCGTTCGCGGTCAAGGTGCCGATGTGGCCCGTTCACACCTGGCTGCCGGACGCGCACGTCGAGGCGCCGACGGCGGGCTCGGTCATTCTGGCCGGCGTGCTGCTGAAGATGGGCGGCTACGGCTTCCTGCGCTTCTCGATCCCGCTGTTCCCTGAGGCGACTCAGTACTTCGCGCCGCTGGTGTTCGGCCTGTCTATCGTGGCCGTGATCTACACCTCGCTGGTCGCGCTGGTGCAGGAGGACATGAAGAAGCTGATCGCCTATTCGTCGGTCGCCCACATGGGCTTCGTGACGATCGGCGCCTTCGTCATGAACATGCAGGGCGTGCAGGGCTCGATCTTCCAGATGCTGAGCCACGGCATCGTCTCGGCCGCGCTCTTCCTCTGCGTCGGCGTGGTCTACGACCGCATGCACACCCGCGAGATCGCCGCCTATGGCGGCCTCGTGCACCGCATGCCGCGTTACGCCTTCACCTTCCTGTTCTTCACCCTGGCCAGCGTCGGCCTGCCGGGTCTGTCCGGCTTCGTCGGCGAGTTCCTCGTGCTGCTCGGCGCCTTCAAGGTCAATACCTGGGTGGCCTTCCTCGCCTCGACCAGCCTGATCCTGGGCGCGGCCTACGCACTCTGGCTCTACCGCAAGATCGTGTTCGGCGAACTGACGAAGGATTCGCTCAAGGGCATCCTCGACATGAACAAGCGCGAGATCGCGATCTTCCTGCCGCTGATCCTGCTCACGATCTGGATGGGCGTGTATCCCAATTCCTTCCTCGATCCGATGGCGCCGGCCGTGGACAAGCTGGTCGGCGACTATCAGGCGGCCTTGAAGCTCGCCCGTACCGCGGCGCTGGCGCCGTGAGCGGCCGGGAGTGATGAACATGATTGTCGGTCTCGAAAACTGGGCCCTGGCCCGGCCGGAACTCTTCCTCGCGGCGGCCACCGCGCTGCTGCTGATCTACGGCGTGGTGCGCGGCGAGATCGCCACGGCCTTCGTGTCGGTCGCGACCGCGGTCGCTCTGCTGGTGACGGCCGCCCTGCTGTTCCTGCCGTATCGCGAGGGCACGGCCTTCGCCTCGCTGTTCATCGCCGACCGGCTGACCGCCACCATGAAGGCACTGGTGCTGGTGGGCTCCGCCGTGGCCATCCTGATGTCGCGCGCCTATTTCGAACAGGCCAAGGCCTGGCGCTTCGAGTATCCGCTGGTCGTGGCCCTCGCCACGCTCGGCATGATGCTGATGATCTCGGCCAACGACCTCATGGCCCTGTATGTCGGCCTCGAACTGCAGTCGCTGGCGCTCTACGTCATCGCGGCCTTCCAGCGCGACAGCGTCCGCTCGACCGAGGCGGGCGTGAAGTATTTCGTTCTGGGCTCGGTCGCCTCGGGCATGCTGCTGTTCGGCTCGTCGCTGATCTACGGCTTCTGCGGCGGCACGGCCTTTGTGCAGATCTCCGGGGCGCTGGCCGACGGCCGCTCTGCAGAGATCGGGGTGATCATCGGCCTCGTGTTCGTGGTCGCGGGCCTCGCCTTCAAGGTTTCCGCCGTGCCGTTTCACATGTGGACGCCGGACGTCTACGAGGGGGCCCCGACGCCGGTCACGGCGCTGTTCGCCGTCGCCCCGAAGATCGCCGCCATGTCGCTGCTTGTCTCGGTCCTGATGGGGCCGTTCAAGCCGCTGTTCGCGCAGTGGCAGCAGATCATCGTCGTGGCCTCGGTCTTCTCGATGGCGCTCGGCGCCTTCGCGGCGCTCCGTCAGCAGAACATCAAGCGACTGATGGCCTATTCGTCGATCGGCAACGTCGGCTACGTTCTGCTGGGCGTCGCCAGTGGCACGGAGAAGGGCATCCAGGCGGTGGTCTTCTACCTCGCCATCTACATGGTGATGACGCTGGGCGTGTTCGCGACCATCCTGATGATGAAGCGCCGCAACATCATGGTGGAGGAGGTCTCCGACCTGGCCGGCCTGGCGCGCAGCCAGCCGATGATGGCGTTCGGCATGCTGATCTTCATGTTCTCGCTGGCCGGCATCCCGCCGCTCGCGGGCTTCTGGGGCAAGCTCTACATCTTCATGGCCGCGGTCGAGGCCAAGCTGTTCGTGCCGGCGGGGCTGGGCGTGCTCGCCTCGGTGGTCGCCTCCTACTACTACCTGCGCATCGTGAAGGTGATGTACTTCGACGAGCCGGCCGAAGCGATCGATCGGCCGTCCTTCGGGGTCAACCGCGTGGTCGCCCTGGTGGCGGCCTTCCTGATCGCGATCTTCTCGCTGGTTCCCCAGCCCCTCAGCCTGATCGCCGAAGCGGCCGCCAAGGGCCTTTTCCAGTGAACTCGGTGCCCGTCCTACCGGACGGGTGGAGGCTGGTCGCTCTCGAAAGCGTCGGCAGCACCAACGACGAGGCGACCAGGCTCGCCGACGACGGCGCGCCCGAAGGCACGGTCGTGTGGGCGCGCGAGCAGACGGGCGGACGCGGCCGGCGGGGACGCAACTGGGCCTCGCCGGTGGGCAATCTCTACAGCACGACGATCCTGCGGCCGGCCTGTGCCGCGCCGCGCGCCGTCGAACTGGGCTTCGTGGCAGCGCTGGCGGTCGGCGACCTCGTGCCGGCGGGTCGGACGGTGCGCCTGAAATGGCCCAACGACGTGCTGGTGGACGGCGGCAAGGTCGCCGGCATCCTCCTGGAGAGCGCCATCGGCCAGGACGGGCTGGCCGAGCATGTGGTGGCGGGAATAGGCGTGAACGTGAGCTTCGCGCCGCAGCTTCCCGAGATGCGCTATCCCGGTGCGGCGCTGGGCGGTACCGTCGAGGCGGCCCTGGAAGGGCTGACGCGGGCATTGGCGGCACGGATGGCGCAATGGCGCCGCGACGGCTTCGAGGCCGTGCGGGGCGAATGGCTGGCGAAGGCGGGGCCGCTGGGCGCGGAGGTCGACGTCCGGCTGGGCGAAGGGCTGGTGCGTGGCCGGTTCGCGGGCCTGGACCGCGAGGGCGCGCTGCTGCTGGATACCGAGGCCGGCCCGCGCCGGATCGTGTCGGGTGAATTGCTGGGCCGGGCGGCCTGAGGAGAGAACGGGATGCTGCTTGCCATCGACGTCGGCAACACCAACTCGAAGTTCGTCGTGTTCGACAAGGATCGCATCGTCGCCGCGTGGCGGCTGCGCACCGAGTCCAAGCGCACGGCCGACGAGTATGCGGCCTGGGTCACGCAGCTCATGAACCTGCAGGGCTTCGACCCCAAGTCGATCAAGGGCGCGATCCTGGCCAGCGTCGTGCCGGCGGTGAACCCCCACCTGCGCCGCCTTTGCGAGAACTACTTCCACAACAAGCTCCTGATCGTCGGCGAGCCCGACTGCGACCTCGGCATCAAGGTGCTGATCGACCGGCCGGCAGAGGCGGGCGCGGACCGGCTGGTCGGCGTGATCGCCGGTCACACCAAGTACGGTGGGCCGCTGATCACCATCGATTTCGGCAGCGCCACGACCTTCGACCTCGCCGACAAGGACGGCAACTTCATCGGCGGCGTATTCGCCCCGGGCGTCGAGCTGACCATCGAGGCCTTCTACCTCATGACGGCGCGGCTGCCGCGCATCCGGGTCGAGAAGCCGGCCCACGTGATCGGCAAGAACACCGTGGCGAACATGCAGTCGGGTATCTTCTGGGGCTATGTCGGCCTGATTGAGAGCCTGATCCGGCGGATCCGCGACGAGTATGGCGAGCCGATGAAGGTGATCGCCACCGGCGGTCTGGCCAGCGTGTTCAAGGACGAGATCGGGCTGTTCGACTTCATCGAGCCGGACCTGATGTCGCTCGGCCTGCTGGAGATCTGGCGGCGCAACCGCGGATGACCGTCCCGTCGAACGACGAGCTGCTGTTCCTCGCCCTGGGCGGGGCCGGCGAGATCGGCATGAACCTCAATCTCTACGGCACGGCCGGCAAATGGCTGATGGTCGATCTCGGCATCGGCTTCGCCGACGGCACAATGGCTGGCGTCGAAGTGGTGATGCCGGATCCCGAGTTCATCGTCGAGCGCCGAAAGGATCTCGTGGGCATCGTCCTGACCCACGCCCATGAGGACCATCTCGGCGCTGTCGCCGACCTGTGGCCGCGACTCAAGGCGCCGGTCTATGCGACACCCTTCGCGGCCTCGGTGCTGAAGCGCAAGCTGATCGACGCCGGGCTGCGCGACCAGGTGCCGGTCACGGAAATCCCGCTCGGCGGCAAGTTCGATCTCAGGCCGTTCGAGCTCGAGATGATCACCATGACGCATTCGATCCTCGAGCCGAACGCGCTGGCGATCCGCACCAAGTTCGGCACGGTCTTCCACACCGGCGACTGGAAGATCGATCCCGAGCCGCTCTTGGGCGACCTCACCGACGAAGCCATGCTGAAACGCATCGGCGACGAGGGGGCGCTTGCGATGGTGTGCGACAGCACCAACGTCTTCGTCGAGGGCGAGGCGGGCTCCGAGGCCCGCGTGCGGACGAACCTCGAAAAGCTGGTCCGGGGGCACAAGGGCAGGGTGGCTGTGACCTGCTTTGCCTCCAACCTGGCGCGAGTGGAGAGCATCGCCCTCGCGGCGGTCGCGGCCGGACGTCATCCGGTCCTGTCGGGCCGGGCACTGAACCGCATGCTCGAAGCCGCCCAGGAATGCGGGTACTTGCTCGACTTCCCCGAGTGCGTTTCCGAGCAGCAGGCGGGCTACCTGCCGCGCGACAAGGTCCTGTTCATCTGTACCGGCAGCCAGGGGGAGCCGCGCGCGTCGATGTCCAAGCTCGCCGGCGGCGAGCACCGGGACCTCGTCCTGGAAGCGGGCGACACGGCGATCTTCTCGTCGCGCGTCATCCCGGGAAACGAACATTCGGTCGGGCGGCTCCAGAACGCCCTGATGGCCCGCGGCGTGAAGGTGATCACCGATCGCGAGGCCGACATTCATGTGTCGGGCCATCCGGCGCGGGATGAACTGGTCCGCGTCTATCAGTGGGTCCGGCCGAAGATCGCGCTGCCGGTCCATGGCGAGGTCCGGCACATGATGGAGCATGCCGAACTCGCCCGCGCCTGCCAGGTGCCGGAGACGATCGTGGCCCCCAACGGGACCCTGGTGCGGCTGGCGCCCGGACCGGCCGAGATCATCGACCATGTCTTTTCCGGCCGGCTGGCGCGGGATGGCGACGGGCTGATCCCGCTCGACGGCGAATCGCTGCGCGAGCGCCGCAAGCTCCTGTGGAACGGCGCCGCTGCAGCCACGCTGGTGGTCGACCGGAAGGGCAAGCCCCTGGCGCCGCCCAAGGTCTCGCTGCGGGGCATCGACGACAAGGACGGCGAGTTGGAAGAGGCCATCGTCGAGGCGCTTGACGGCATGCTGGCCGGTCTCAGGGCCTCTGAACGCTCGGACGACGGGCGCATCGAGGAGGCGGCGCGGCAGGCCGTGCGGCGCGTCGTGCGGGCGCACCTCGGCAAGAAGCCGTTGACGGACGTGCACATCGTCCGCATCTAAGGCGCGCAGCCGCTGGAGAAGACGATGATCGGACGCCTCAACCACATCGCGATCGCCGTTCCGGACCTTGCCAAGGCCTCGGAACTGTACCGCTCCGTCATGGGAGCCAAGGTGAGTGCGCCCAAAGAGCAGCCCGCCCACGGCGTGACGGTCGTGTTCGTGGAACTGCCCAACACCAAGATCGAGCTGCTGCATCCGCTCGGCGAGAAGTCGCCGATTGCCAATTTCCTCGCGCGCAATGCCGACGGCGGCATCCATCACGTCTGCTACGAGGTCGAGGACATCTACGCCGCGCGCGACAAACTGAAATCGCAGGGTGCGCGCGTATTAGGCGACGGCGAGCCCAAGATCGGCGCGCACGACAAGCCCGTTCTCTTCCTGCATCCCAAGGACTTCACCGGTACCCTGATCGAACTCGAACAGGTCTGAGGGAGCCGCGCCATGGGCTTGGCCACAGGCGTCATGGTCTACTTCGTGATCTGGTGGACGATCCTGTTCTGCGTCCTGCCACTGGGCGTCCGCAAGGCCGCGAATCCCGGGAAGGGCGAGGAGAGAGGCGCTCCCGAGCGCCCGGAACTGCTGCGAAAGGCGGTCATAACGACGATCGTCGCGGGTGTGCTGTGGCTGGCCTTCTACGGCCTCCACCAGGCCGACGTGTTCAGCTTCCGGCGACTCGAGGGCTCCTGACACCCGGCCTGCGCCAAAAGGAAAACGGCGGATCATCGATCCGCCGTCCCTTTAACCCCCGAAACTCGTCGTAGGCGGCTTGAGCCGCTCTCCTCCCTAAACCCGGACAGTGCCCAAGGCTGAGGCTGTTTAGCGTGCCGCCAGCCGGTTGCCAAGACCTTTTCTTTCGATTGGTGGGGGTCGGGCAGAAGATTCTTTTTGCGAAGGTCGTTCGCGGACAAACAAATGTCCGCACCGTTTCGCTGATCATCCGATGACCATGTATTTGATCACGAACAGGACAGCGAGAATTGCTACGGCGGGATGTACATCTCGATATCGGCCTGCGGCAATCTTGATTCCGGCGTACGAGATGAAGCCGAAGGCGATGCCGTCGGCGATCGAAAAGGTGAAGGGCATCGTGATGGCCGTGATCACCGCCGGCGCCGCTTCGGTGATGTCGTTCCACTCGACCTCGGTGAGACCGCGCGCCATCAGGCAGGCGACGTACAGCAAGGCGGGCGCGGTTGCGTAGGCGGGGATAGATCCGGCCAGCGGCGACAGGAACAGCGCGCCGAGAAACAGCACGCCGACGGCGAACGCCGTCAGCCCCGTGCGCCCCCCCGCATTGATGCCCGACGCGCTCTCGATGTAACTCGTCGTCGTGGATGTGCCGACGGCCGCGCCGATCATGGCCGCGGCGCTGTCCGAGATCAGCGCGCCGCGCAGCCGCGGGACGGTGCCGTCGGGCCGCATGAAGCCGCCGCGATGGGCCAGCGCGATCAGCGTGCCCGTGTTGTCGAAGAGATCGACGAACAGGAAGGCGAAGACCACCGTAACGAGGCCGACCTGCAGGGCACCCGCGAGATCCATCTGAAGGAAGACCGGCGCGATGGACGGCGGCGCCGAGAAGATCCCGGCAAACTTCTGCTGTCCCGCCAGGATGGAAATGACGGTGACGATCAAGATGCCGATGATCACGCCGCCCATGACGCGGC
This sequence comes from Reyranella aquatilis, assembly GCF_020880995.1. GTDB lineage: Bacteria > Pseudomonadota > Alphaproteobacteria > Reyranellales > Reyranellaceae > Reyranella > Reyranella aquatilis. The sequence continues at coordinate 167,173 of NZ_JAJISD010000001.1, forward strand.
GATACTCCAGCGCGACGATGATGGCGAAGCCCAGCACGGCCATCACCACCGGCCAGCTCGTCATCTTGCCGTGCGCCACCAGCGTAGCGGGATTTCCGACCACGATCCCTGCATTCTTCATCGCGATGAGGGCAAGGAACAGTCCGATGCCGGCGGCGATCGCCATCTTCAGCGACTTGGGAATTGCATTGACGATCCATTCGCGGATCGGAAGCACGCTGATGATCAGGAAGATGATGCCGGAAATGAACACGCAGCCCAGCGCGACCTGCCAGCTGTGTCCCATGCCGCCGACCACGCCGAAGGCAAAGTAGGCGTTGAGCCCCATGCCCGGTGCCAGCGCGATCGGGTAGTTGGCGAGGAAGGCCATAAGGAAGCAGCCGACCGCCGCCGCGACGCAGGTCGCGGCGAACACCGCCCCGAACGGCATCTTGGCCTCGGCCAGGATCGAGGGATTGACGAAGATGATGTAGGCCATCGTCAGGAACGTCGTCAGGCCGGCCACCAGTTCGGTCCGGACGTTCGTTTCGTTGGCTTTCAGCTTGAAGAGTTGTTCGAGCATCGCGGTCCCCCTGTTGTCGCGCCCGGCATGCGGACAAGTGTGCGGGCATCGACTTGTGAAAAGCCAGCCGAACCGGCGCCGGTTTGCGTTTGGCCGGCCCGTTCCCTACAGTCCGCCGCCACCCCGAGACCCGGACCGAGGATCGATTCCGCATGCGCATGAGCCAGTACTTTCTGCCGACGATGAAGGAGACTCCGTCGGAAGCGCAGATCGTTTCGCACCGGCTGATGCTGCGCGCCGGCCTCGTTCGCCAGACCAGCGCCGGCATCTATGCCTGGCTGCCGCTCGGCCTTCGCGTCCTGCGCAACATCGAGCGGGTCGTACGGGAGGAGCAGGACGCAGCCGGCGCCCAGGAAGTGCTGATGCCGACCATCCAGTCGGCCGACCTGTGGCGCGAGAGCGGCCGCTACGACGCCTACGGGCCCGAGATGCTTCGCATCAAGGACCGGCATGACCGTGAGATGCTCTACGGGCCGACCAACGAGGAGATGATCACCGTGCTCTTCCGCGAGGGCGTGAAGAGCTATCGCGACCTGCCGAAGAACCTCTATCACATCCAGTGGAAGTTCCGGGACGAGGTCCGCCCGCGCTTCGGCGTGATGCGCGGGCGCGAGTTCCTGATGAAGGACAACTACTCGTTCGACATCGACAAGGCCGGCGCCATCCATTCCTACAACCGGATGTTCGTGGCGTACCTGCGCACCTTCGCCCGCATGGGGCTGAAGGCGATTCCGATGCGCGCGGACACCGGGCCGATCGGCGGCGACCTCAGCCACGAGTTCATCATCCTGGCCGAGACCGGCGAGAGCGCCGTGTTCTGCCACAAGGGCCTGGTCGACAAGGACATCCTCAGCCGCAAGATCGACTATTCGGCGGACCTGCAGGGCATCGTGAACGAGTGGACGTCGCTCTACGCCGCGACCGACGAGATGCACGACGCCAAGGCCTTCGAGGCACTGCCCGAGGGCGAGCGACTGGCGGCGCGCGGCATCGAGGTCGGCCACATCTTCTATTTCGGCACCAAGTACTCCAAGCCGATGAACGCGGTGGTCGCCGGCCCGGGCGGTGAGCAGATCACGGTCGAGATGGGCTCCTACGGCATCGGAGTCTCGCGCCTGGTCGGCGGCATCATCGAAGCGAGCCACGACGACGCCGGAATCGTCTGGCCCGACGAGGTGGCGCCCTTCAAGGTGGCGATCGTCAACCTGAAGCCGGACGACGGTGCCGTCGGCGGGGCCTGCCAGAAGCTCTACGAGGCGCTCGGCGCCAAGGGCGTTTCGGTGCTGCACGACGATCGCGACATGCGTCCGGGCGGCAAGTTCGCCGACATGGACCTGATCGGCATTCCCTGGCAGGTCATCGTCGGCCCCAAGGGCCTGGCCTCGGGCAAGGTCGAGGTCAAGAACCGCAGGACCGGCGCCCGCGAGGAAATGGCACCCGAGCAGGTTCTCGCGCGGTTCGGCTGAACGGGGAGCAGGCTCTCACATGGGCTCCGCCGTCGAGCGCCTGATCGCCTTCCGCTATCTGCGGGCGCGCCGCGACGAGGGGTTCATCTCTGTCATCGCCGGCTTTTCGCTGATCGGCATCACGCTGGGCGTGGGGACGCTGATCGTCGTCATGTCGGTGATGAACGGCTTCCGGGTCGAGATGCTGGCCCAGATGTCGAGCATCAGCGGGCAGCTGGGGGTCCAGTCCAACCGCGGCGCCCTCGAGCCGACGCCCGATCTCCTGACGCGCATGGCGGCGGTACCGGGCGTCGCATCGGCCACGCCGACGGCCGAGGGCAACCTCATGGCGGTTGCGGGCGATCGCGTGCGCGGAGTCGTGCTGCGCGGGATGCGTCCCGATGATCTGCGCAATCGCGCGCCGCTCGCATCGGCGATCGAGGGCACGCCCGAAAGCCGCGAGCGCTACCGGGCACTGTGCAAGGTGGAGGGCGACAAGCCGATCGACTGGGGAACCCTCAAGGGCTTCGGCGACGACTTCTCGGTGGTGATCGGCCGGCGTCTCGCCGAACTGATGAATCTCAAAGTCGGTGACCGTCTGCAGCTCGTGTCGCCCGTCTCCGTGGCTACCCCGCTCGGCGTCATGCCGCGTTCCGCTGCGGTGAAGGTCGCGGCGATTTTCTGCACGGGCATGTACGACTACGATTCCAACTTCATCTATGCGCCGCTGCAGGATGCGCAGCACATGCTGAATCTCGGCCCCAACGTCACCGGCATCGAGGTATTCGTCGCCGGCAAGGGCTCGACCGACGCGACGCGCCGGCTGCTTATGCAGGCGGTGGGATCGGAAGGCTGGGTCTTCGACTGGTTCCAGGCCAATGCCGGCTTCTTCTCGGCAGTCGTCGCCCAGACCAACATGATCTTCCTGGTGCTGACGATGATCGTCATCGTGGCGGCCTTCAACATCGTGTCCAGCCTGGTCATGCTGGTCCGCACCAAGACCGCCGACATCGCCATCCTGCGCACCATGGGCGCCAGCCGCGCCGCGATCATGCGGATCTTTCTGCTGGACGGGTTGGCGATCGGCGGCGCCGGCACCGTCCTTGGGGTTGTGCTCGGACTTGCCTTCGCCCGCAACATCGAGGCGATCCGGCAGTGGCTTCAACGGACCTTCGATATCGTGCTGTTCGACCAGACGCTCTACCTGCTGGCCGAATTGCCGTCGCAGATCGAATGGAGCGAGGTCGCGGGCATCGCGGCCATGGCGCTGGTTTTCGCTCTTCTGGCCTCGCTGTATCCCGCGGCGCGCGCGGCGCGCCTCGATCCGGTCGAGGGGCTGCGCCGTGAGTGAACGGGCGCCCACCGTCGAGCGCTGGCTCGCCTGGCGCTACCTCGCCACGCGCCAGCGCGAGGGATTCGTGTCCTTCATCGCCATGTTCTCGCTGATCGGGGTGGCACTGGGCGTGGGAACGCTCATCGCCGTTCTTTCGGTGATGGGCGGCTTCCGCGAGCAGCTGCTGGGCCGGATCATCGGCATGAACGGCCATGTTATCGTCGCGGCACGGGGCGGTCTCCTGCAGGCCACTCCTGAACTGCTCGCCAGGCTCAAGCAGGTTCCCGGGGTCGAAGCAGTGCGACTCACCCTGGAACGGCAGGCACTGGTCACGGGACATGGCCAGACCCGCGGGGCGCAGCTTCGCGGCGTGCGGCGCGCGGATCTCCTTGATCGCGAGATCGTCGTCCGCAACATCATCTTCGGCGACCTCGCGGAGTTCGGGCCCAAGCCCGGCCTGGTGATCGGCGAACGGCTGCGCCAGCAGATGCAGGTTCGCGTGGGCGAGCCGCTCACCGTGGTGACCCACCAGTTGAACGAGAGCGGCACGATTGCGCCGCGCTACACCGACTACGACATCCTCGCGAGCTTCCTGACCCGGCGTTACGAGTTCGACAGCACCCTGGTCTTCGTCCCGCTGGAGGTGCTGCAGGAGAACCTCGAGTACGCCAAGGACACGGTGAGCTCGATCGACCTGTTCCTGAAGGATCCCCAGGCCGCCCCGCGGGTGGCGCAGGAACTGCGTCAGTCGCTCGGGCGGGAGGATCTCCGCGTCTCGCACTGGCTCGGCCTCAACGCCCGGTTCGTCGGGGCGCTGCAGGTCGAACGCGTGATGATGTTCATCATCCTGACCCTGATCGTGGTGGTCGCCGCCATGAACGTGGTGGCGAGCTTCACAATGCTGGTTCGCGTGAAGCGCGGCAGCATCGCCATCCTCCGCACCATGGGAGCTGGGCCGGGTACGATCGTTCGCGCGTTTTTCATGGCCGCCGCCGCGGTCGGCGTCGTCGGCACGGCGATCGGGGCCGCGCTCGGTCTGCTGCTCTGCGCCAACATGCCGGCGATCGGTCGCGCGCTGGCCAGCGTCACGGGGGGCTCCGGCACCGCCGGTGCCGAGGTCGATTTCATCACCTCCATGCCGGTGCGCGTCGACCCGACCGAGGTGGCCTTCATCATCGCCGTCGCGATCGTGCTCTCGCTCGTCGCCGCGGCCTATCCGGCGTGGCGCGCCACCCGGGTCGAACCGGTCGAAGGATTGCGACATGAGTGACACGACCAAGCCGCTCTCGCTGCAGGGCATCCGCCGCACCTTCGTCCAGGGCGACCGCCGCCTCGACGTGCTGCGCGGCGTCTCGGTCGACCTGCATCCCGGCGAGATCGTGGCCATGGTCGGCCAGTCGGGCAGCGGCAAGTCGACCCTGCTGCACATTGCCGGCCTGCTCGAACGGCCCGACGAGGGCGAGGTCGTGGTCGACGGCAAGGCAACCGTCCGGATGGCCGACCGGGACCGCACCGGCCTGCGCCGGCAGTTCCTGGGCTTCGTCTACCAGTATCATCACCTGCTGCCGGAATTCTCGGCGGTCGAGAACGTGATGCTGCCGCAGATGCTGAACGGCGTCTCGCGCGCGGCAGCCCGCAAGCGTGCCACCGAGCTCCTGGGGCTGGTGCGGCTGGGCGACCGGCTGGACCATCGCCCGGGCCGTCTGTCGGGCGGCGAACAGCAGCGGGTGGCGATCGCCCGCGCGGTCGCCAACGCCCCGCGCGTGCTGCTGGCCGACGAACCGACCGGCAACCTCGATTCCGCGACGGCCGAGGCGGTCTTCCAGCAATTGCTGGCGCTGGTTCGCGAAACCGGCATGGCGGCGCTCGTGGCGACCCACAATCCGGAGCTGGCGGCCCGCATGGATCGCACCGTGCATCTCAAGGATGGCGTGCTGGATGCCTGACAGTCCACAGGCCGCGGCGCGATGATGGCCCGTGGCCATCGCTGATTTCATCCATCTGAAGGTTCGTTCCGCCTACTCGCTCACCGAGGGGGCGAACAAGGTCGACAAGGTCGTCTCGCTCGCCAAGGGCGAGGCGATGCCGGCGGTTGCCGTCACCGATCGCAACAACCTCTTCGGCGCGCTGGAATTCTCGCAGTACGCCTCGAAGGCCGGCATACAGCCGATCGTCGGCTGCGATCTCGGTATCCGGCGCGAGGAGGAGGGCGGCGTTGCCACGACGAACAAGCTGCCGACTGTCGATTGGCTGACCCTGCTGGTCCAGAGCGAGGAGGGCTACGTCAACCTGATGCGGCTGGTGAGCCGGGCCCATCTCGAATTCAAGATGGGATCTGTCGCCGCTCTGCCGATGTCGGAGCTGGAAGGCTCGACCGCGGGGCTGATCGCGCTGACCGGTAGCGCGGGCAGCGCCGTCGGGCGGCTGCTGGCGGCGGGCCAGACGCCGGCGGCGGCGCACATGCTCGACCGGCTGCAACGGTTGTTCGACGGCAGGCTCTACCTGGAACTGCAGCGTCACGGCGAGGACGCCGAGCGCCGCATCGAGGCGCCGCTCATCGATCTCGCCTACGAGCGCAACCTGCCGCTGGTCGCAACCAACGACGCGCACTTCCCGAAAAAATCGATGTACGAGGCGCACGACGTGCTGCTCTGCATCGAGCAGGGCGCGCATATCGACGATCCCAACCGGCGTCGCCTGACGCCCGAACACTATTTCAAGTCGGCCGCCGAGATGCGCGCCCTGTTCGCCGACATTCCCGAGGCCTGCGACAACACCCTGGTGATAGCCCAGCGCTGCGCCTACATGCCCGCGCCGCGCAAGCCGATCCTGCCGCGCTATACGAAGCTCGAGGGCCGCACCGAAGGCGAGGCGCTGCGCGACCTGGCCAAGACCGGTCTCGATGAGCTGCAGAAGCTCGGGCGCCTGGCCGACGGGATCGGCATCGACAAGTATGAAGCCCGGCTGACCTACGAGCTCGACATGATCGAGAAGATGGGGTTCGCGGGCTACTTCCTGATCGTGGCCGACTTTATCCAGTGGGCCAAGGACAACGACGTGCCGGTCGGTCCCGGCCGCGGTTCGGGTGCGGGCTCGCTGGTCGCCTGGTCGCTCAAGATCACCGACCTTGACCCGCTGCGCTGGGGCCTGCTGTTCGAGCGCTTCCTCAACCCCGAACGCGTGTCGATGCCCGACTTCGACATCGACTTCTGCCAGGACAAGCGCGACCGCGTCATCCGCTACGTGCGCGACGAGTACGGCCACGACCGGGTCGCCGCGATCATCACCTTCGGCAAGCTGCAGGCCCGCGCGGTGCTGCGCGACGTCGGCCGCGTGCTGGGCATGCCTTACGGGCAGGTCGACAGGATCTGCAAGCTGGTGCCGAACAACCCGGCCAATCCGGTGACGCTGGCGAAGGCGCTGGAGACCGAGGAGCTGCTGAAGGAACAGTACAACGCGGACGAGGAGATCAAGCGACTGATCGATCTCGCGCTGCAGCTCGAGGGGCTGTTCCGCAACGCCTCGACCCATGCTGCCGGCGTGGTGATCGGAGACCGGCCGCTCGACCAGCTGGTGCCGCTGTTCCGGGATACCGACAGCAAGGAATCGCTTCCTGCAACCCAGTTCAATATGAAATGGGTCGAGCCGGCGGGCTTGGTGAAGTTCGACTTCCTCGGCCTGAAGACTCTGACGGTGATCGAGAAGGCTTGCGACTTCATCGGCCAAGACCGCATCGATATCGCGAAACTGCCGCTCGACGACAGAAAGACCTTCGAGCTGCTCGCCCGGGGCGACGGATCGGGGGTGTTCCAGCTCGAAGGCAACGGCATGCGCGATGTGCTGCGCAAGATGAAGCCCGACCGCTTCGAGGACATCATTGCCGTGGTGGCGCTCTACCGCCCCGGCCCGATGGAGAACATCCCGAGCTACATCAAGCGCAAGCATGGCGAGGAGGAGCCGGATTACCTGCATCCGTTGCTGGAAGGGATCCTGAAGGAAACCTACGGCATCATGATCTACCAGGAGCAGGTCATGCAGATCGCGCAGGTGCTGAGCGGCTACTCGCTGGGCGGCGCTGACCTGCTGCGTCGCGCCATGGGCAAGAAGATCCAGGCGGAGATGGACGCCCAGCGGGCGCTCTTCGTCGAGGGCGCCGAGAAGAACAACGTGAAGGCGGACAAGGCCTCGTCGATCTTCGATCAGGTCAACAAGTTCGCGGGTTACGGCTTCAACAAGTCCCACGCCGCAGCTTACGCGCTGGTCTGCTACCAGACCGCCTATCTCAAGGCCAACCATCCGGTCGAGTTCTTCGCCGCCACGATGACCCTCGACATGGGCAACGTGGAAAAGCTCAACGGCTATCGCCGCGACCTCGACAAGATCAATGTCGAGTTGCTGCCGCCCGACGTGAACAAGTCCACGGCCGAGTTCACCGTCGAGCAGACCGCGGACGGCAAGAAGGCGATCCGGTATGCGCTGGCGGCCATCAAGGGCGTCGGCAAGGAGGCGATGACGCGCCTCACCGAGGAGCGAGAGGCCAACGGCCCCTTCAAGGACCTGTTCGACTTCGCCGAACGGCTCGACCAGCGCGTGCTGAACAAGCGGCTGCTGGAGAGCCTCGTGAAGGCAGGCGCCTTCGACACGCTGAACAAGAACCGGGCGCAGACCTTTGCCGCCGTGGAGGCGCTGACGCGGCATTCGCAGGCGACGCACGAGTCGCGCGGCAGCAACCAGAACAACCTGTTCGGCGACGACACCGCCCAGCGCCGTCCGCAATTGCCCAAGGTGCCGGACTGGGCGCCGATGGAGCGGCTGCAGAATGAGTTTGCCGCCATCGGTTTCTACCTCTCGTCGCACCCGCTGGCGTCCTACGAGCGCAGCCTGCAGCGGCTGGGCGTCTGCCGGGCAGCCGACCTTCCGGCGCTGCTGGCCCGGGGCACGCCCGGGCGCATCAAGCTGGCCGGCACCGTCATCGACCGCATGGAGCGCACCTCGGCGAAGGGCAATCGCTTCGCCTTCCTGCAATGCTCCGACCAGTCCGGCGCGTTCGAATGCGTCATGTTCAGCGAGCTGCTGAGTTCCAAGCGCAATCTCCTCGAAGCGGGGCAGGCGATTCTGATCTCGGTCGACGGCCGGCTCGATGGCGAACAGGTGAAGCTCACCGCTCAGTCGGTCGAGAAGCTCGAGGATGCGGTCGCCAATTCGGCGGCCGGCCTGCGCATCGTGATCACCGATCCCGTGGCGCTCGAGGCCCTGCGCAAGGCGCTCGAGGGGAAGCGCGGCCGCGGGCGGGTCACGCTGGTCGTGCCGATGAACGAGGAGACCGATGCCGAGGTCACCTTGCCCGGCACCTATTCGATCGCAGGCGGCCTGCGCGACACGATCGGCAGCCTGCCGGGCGTCTCGCAGGTGGAGGAGATTTGAGCCGGCAGCCCGGCCTTTTCGAAACCGAGACCGCCGCACCGCCCAAGCGCCGGGCGGCGGGAGCCGGAGACGTCCGGACCGCCCGGGACTCGCCGCTCCTGGAGGCGCCTCCGCTGCCGGTCGACATCCGGCTGGGCACGTCGTCGTGGTTCTTTCCGGGATGGCGCGGCCTCGTCTACGACGCGGTCCATCCGCAGGTGACGCTCAGCCGCAAGGGACTCGCGGCTTACGCCGAGATCCCGCTACTGCGGACAGTGAGCCTCGACCGCACCTTCTATACGCCGATCTCGACCGCCGACTACGCCCGGTACGCGAGTCAGGTCCCGGAACATTTCAGCTTCGTCGTGAAGGCGCCGGCGCTCGTCTGCGATGCGGTGATGCGTGACGAGGAGGGGCGGGGGAAAGTGCCCAACCCGTATTTCCTCGATGCCGCCGTGGCGACCCGCGAGTTCGTCGTGCCGTGTCTCGAGGGACTGAAGGCCAAGGCCGGCCCGCTCGTGTTCCAGGTCTCGCCGCTGCCGCGCAGTCTGGTGGAAGATGCCACGTTGCTGGTCGAGCGGCTGGAGGCGTTTTTCGCCGCTCTCCCGCAGGTGCTGGGCGGCCTCCAGCCTCTTTACGCACTGGAACTGCGAAATCCGGAACTGCTGACGCCCCGCCTGATGCGGATGCTGGCCCGTGCCGGAGTGCGATATTGCGTTGGCCTGCACGACCGGATGCCGGAGATCGAGCGACAGGAGACCGCCCTCCGGGCCCTGGACGGGGACCAGCCCGGGCCGCTGGTAGTCAGGTGGAACCTGCATCGCGGGTTCCTGTACCAGGCCGCCAAGCAGCGCTACGAGCCGTTCGACCGGCTGGTCGATGAGGATGCCGAGACTCGCCGGGTCCTCGCGAGGATGGCCGCGGCCGCCCACAAGGCCGGCAGGAAGGTGTGGATCACGGCCAACAACAAGGCCGAGGGGAGCGCACCGCTCTCGATCCTCAAGCTGGCCCGGGAAATTGACAATCTGCTCGGCTAAGCCATTGATTTCGTTGGCGCTTGCAATTTCGGGCCCAACCCACTAGAAACGCGCCACTTCGCACGCGGGTTTGCGGTCGACGGGGAGACATCCCGGCGCTCGCTCCGGTGTTCCCATTCCGGGAACGACGCCCGCGGAGGTTCAACCGGAAAAGGAGAACGGCATGACCATGCCGACATTCACGATGCGCCAGCTGCTGGAAGCCGGCGTCCACTTCGGCCATCACACGCGCCGCTGGAACCCCAAGATGAAGCCGTACCTGTTCGGGGTGCGCAACGGGGTTCACATCATCGATCTCACCAAGACCGTGCCGCTGCTGGAGCAGGCGCTGAAGCAGGTTCGCGACGTCGTGGCGAGCGGCGGGCGCGTCCTGTTCGTCGGTACCAAGCCGGCGGCCGCCGAGCGCGTCGCGGACGCGGCCAAGCGCTGCGGCCAGTACTATGTGAATCACCGCTGGCTGGGCGGCATGATCACGAACTGGAACACGATCTCGGCGTCGATCAAGCGCCTGCGCGAGCTCGACGAGCGCCTGAAGGGCGATGTCGTCGGCCTCACCAAGAAGGAACAGCTCGACCTGACGCGCGAGCGCGACAAGCTCGAGCGCTCGCTGGGCGGCATCAAGGAAATGGGCGGCACGCCCGACCTGCTGTTCATCATCGACACCAACAAGGAGGCGATCGCCGTCCTGGAAGCCCGCAAGCGCGGCATTCCGATCGTTGCGGTGGTCGACAGCAACTCCGATCCGGACGGCATCGATTTCCCGATCCCGGGCAACGACGACGCAATCCGCGCCGTGTCGCTCTATTGCGACCTGCTGGCCGGCTCGGTGCTCGATGGCATCCGGGCCGAGATCGCGGCCACCGGTGGTGACGTCGGCGAGCTGAGCGAACAGCCTGTCGAGGAAATTCCCGCGGCCGAGGCCCAGGCCGAGGCGGCACCGGCAGAGTAATCCGGTCCCTCATTCAGGAAAACAGACGGGGCCGGTCGGAAGACCGGCCCTTGTTGTACCAAACGGAGCAAGAGATGGCTGAGATCACTGCATCGCTCGTCAAGGAACTGCGCGAGAAGACCGGCGCGGGCATGATGGATTGCAAGAAGGCGCTGGGCGAGACGGCCGGCGACATCGAGAAGGCGGTCGACTGGCTGCGCACCAAGGGACTGTCGGCGGCCTCGAAGAAGGCCGGCCGCGTCGCCGCGGAAGGCCTCGTCGGCGTCGCGGCCGACGGCACCAAGGGTGCGGTCATCGAGGTCAATGCCGAGACCGACTTCGTCGGCCGCAACGACCAGTTCCAGAAGTTTGTCGCCGCGGCGACCAAGCTTGCCCTTGAGAACGGTGGCGACCTCGCCAAGGTCGCAGCCGCGCCTTTCCCCGGCACCGGCCGCGACGTCCAGGGCGAGCTGACCAACCTGATCGCCACGATCGGCGAGAACATGAGCCTGCGCCGTGCAGCCTCGCTGTCGGTGTCGGACGGGGTCGTGGTGGCCTACACCCACAATGCCGTCGCGCCGGATCTCGGCAAGATCGGCGTGCTGGTGGCGCTGGAGTCGACCGGCGACAAGGCCAAGCTCGCCGCGCTCGCCAAGCAGCTCGCCATGCACGTGGCGGCTACCAACCCGCAGTCGCTGACGGTCGCCGAACTGGACCAGGCCGCCATCGAGCGCGAGCGCGCGGTGCTGGCCGAGAAGGCCGGCCAGCAGGGCAAGACCGCCGAGATCGTCGCCAAGATGGTCGAGGGCGGCCTGCGCAAGTTCCACCAGGAAGTCGTGCTGCTCGAGCAGGCCTTCGTGATGGACGGCAAGACCAAGGTCTCGAAGGTCGTCGAGGATGCCGGCAAGACGGCCGGCGCACCCGTCCGGCTCGCGGGCTTCCTCCGCTTTGCCCTGGGCGAGGGCATCGAGAAGAAATCTGAGGATTTCGCAGCCGAGGTGGCTGCCCAGCTCAAGAAGTAGTAGTAGAAACTACCGGCGCGCGGACATGTTGTCCGCGCGCCCAAGACAAACGTAGTCAGAGGCACGTCTGATGCCGTCGGGTCCCCAATATCGCCGTGTTCTTCTCAAGCTCTCTGGCGAGGGGCTGATGGGGAATCGGGAATACGGCCTGGATCCCGGCATGGTAGCGATGGTCGCACAGGAAGTGAAGACCGTGCATGCGATGGGCGTGCAGGTTTGCCTGGTGATCGGCGGCGGGAACATCTTCCGCGGCGTCTCCGCGGCGGCTTCCGGCATGGACCGCGCCAGCGGCGACTACATGGGCATGCTGGCCACCGTCATCAATTCACTTGCGATGCAAAGCGCGCTGGAGCGCGTCGGCCTTCAGACCCGCGTGCAGTCGGCCATCCCGATGACCACGGTCTGCGAACCCTACATCCGCCGCCGCGCCGCCCGGCATATGGAGAAGGGCCGGGTCGTGATCTTCGCCGCGGGCACCGGCAATCCGTTCTTCACCACCGATACCGCGGCGGCGCTACGCGCGGCGGAAATGGGCGTCAACGCTCTGCTCAAGGGCACGCAGGTCGACGGGGTCTATTCGGCCGATCCGCGCAAGGACAAGGGCGCCAAGCGCTTCGATTCGCTGAGCTACATGGAAGTGCTGTCGCGGGACCTGCAGGTGATGGACGCCTCGGCGATCTCGCTTGCGCGCGAGAACCGTATCCCCATCATTGTCTTCGACATCCACAAGCCCGGCGCCTTCGCCGAGACGATGCGCGGCGAGGGTACCTTCACGATCATCAAGGACGAGGCCTGAACATGTCTGCCGATCTCAACGAGCTCGAGAAGCGCATGCATGGCGCGATGGACGCCCTGAAGAAGGAATTCGGCGGTCTCCGGACGGGGCGTGCCTCGGTCAATCTGCTCGACCCGGTGATGGTGGAGGCCTACGGCCAGCGCATGCCGCTGAATCAGGTCGGTACCGTGAGTGCCCCGGAACCGCGGCTCCTGACCGTGAGCGTGTGGGACAAAAGCCTGGTGACGCCGACCGCCAAGGCGATCCGCGAGGCTGGCCTCGGCCTCAACCCGTCGCCGGACGGTCAGATTATCCGTATTCCGATCCCCGAACTCACGACGGAGCGTCGCAACGAACTCGCCAAGCTCGCGCACAAGTATGCGGAGCAGGGCAAGGTGGCCGTCCGCAACGTGCGCCGCGACGGCATGGAAGCGCTCAAGAAGGCCGAAAAGGACCGCAAGATCTCGGAAGACGAGCATCGTCAGAAGGCCGACGAGGTGCAGAAACTCACTGACCGGTACGTCAAGCAGGTCGACGAGGCCCTGGCGCACAAGGAAAAAGAGATCAAGACGGTCTGATGTCCAGCGCGCCGCTGCCCGCCAATCCCGATCAGGCTTCGGGACCCCAGCACGTTGCCATCATCATGGATGGCAACGGTCGGTGGGCTAAGGCCCGTGGCCTGCCGCGTGTGGCGGGCCACCGGCGCGGCGCCGACGCGGTGCGGCGCGTGGTGCGTGGTGCCGGCGAACTCGGGATTCCGATCCTGACGCTGTTCGCCTTCTCGACCGAGAACTGGACGCGGCCCGCCGACGAGGTCGCCGACCTGATGGGACTGCTCCGCCACTACCTGCGCAACGAGCTCGAGGAGCTTCGCAAGAACGGTGCGCGGCTGCGGGTCATCGGCAACCGCGACGGGCTTGCGGGCGACATCGTGCGGGACATTGCCGATGCCGAAAGGATGACGTCCGGCAATACGCGGATCGACGTCAACATCTGCATGAACTACGGCGCGCGCGATGAAATCGTGCGGGCGGCGCGCAACCTTGCGAAGCAGGTCGCGAAGGGGGAGATCACCGTCGACAGCATCGACCAGCACAGCTTCGAGCGCGAGTTGTTGACGGCCGGCGTGCCCGATCCGGATCTTCTGATCAGGACGAGCGGCGAGCAGAGGATCAGCAATTTCCTGCTCTGGCAGTGTGCCTACTCGGAGCTGGTTTTCGTCGACACGCTGTGGCCGGATTTCGGCAAGGAACACCTGGAACAGGCCATCGCGGAGTTCCGGCGGCGTGAGCGGCGGTATGGCGGCGTCGGAAGCTAGCGCTCCCGTGCCCCGCGGAGGGCGCTTCGCCGGGCTGCTGGTGCGGGCGCTTTCGGCCCTCGTGCTCGGCCCGCTGCTGCTCGCGGCGGTCTGGTACGGCTTTCCCTGGATCGACCTGATCGCAGCGCTCGCCGCGCCTGTGATGATCTTCGAGTGGACACGTCTCACGCGCGGCGCGCCCGTGCTGCGGCTTCTGGCCTGGACGTACGGGCTGGCGGCACTGGTGGCCCTGCTGTGGCTGCGGCACCAGCCGTCGTTCGGCCGCGAGACGATCCTTTGGGTGCTGGTCTGCATCTGGGCGACCGACATTGGCGCCTACTTCGTCGGACGAACCGCCGGGGGAGCGAAACTGGCCCCACGCATCAGCCCGGGCAAGACATGGTCGGGTCTCATCGGCGGCATGGCCTGGGCGGCGGTGGCCAGCGCGGCGACGGGCTATGCATTCGGACTCGGCGAAACCCTTCATCTCGCCATTGCAGGCGCCGCACTCGCGGTCATCGGACAGGCGGGCGACCTGCTCGAATCGGCGGCCAAGCGGCGCGCCGGGGTGAAGGACAGCGGCCGTCTCATTCCGGGGCACGGCGGACTGCTGGACCGGATCGACGGTCTGATGGCCGTCCTCGTGGCCGTAGCCGCCGCCCGGCTCGTCCTGGGCGATTCATGGCCCTGGGCATGACCAGATGGGCCGCCCCGTCGTCCGCGCAGCCGCGGGGAGTCACCATTCTGGGCTCGACCGGCTCGGTGGGGCAGAGCACCGTCGATCTGATCGAGCGCGACCCCGAGCGCTATCGGGTGGAAGCCCTGGTGGCCAACCGCGCGGTCGAGCAGCTGGCCGACCAGGCGCGGCGGTTGAAGGCGCGGCTGGCCGTCGTGGCCGATCCTGGCCGCTATCTCGCGCTCAAGGAGGCGCTGGCGGGTACCCCGGTCGAGGTTGCGGCCGGCCCCGATGCCGTCGTCGAGGCAGCTTCCCGACCGGCCGAGTGGGTGATGGCGGCGGTGGTCGGCTTTGCCGGTCTCGCGCCGACCCTCGTCGCCGCGCGGCGGGGCGCCATGGTGGCGCTTGCGAACAAGGAGGCGCTAGTCTGCGCCGGGCGACTTCTGCTCGAAGCGGTGGAGCACTCCGGCGGCGTGCTGCTGCCCGTCGACTCCGAGCACAACGCCATTTTCCAGGTGTTCGAACCCACGCAACGCCATGCCGTCGATCGACTGATCCTGACGGCTTCGGGAGGACCCTTCCGCAACTGGTCGCTGGCCGACATGGCCGGAGCGACACCGGAACAGGCACTTGCCCATCCCAACTGGGACATGGGCGCGAAAATCTCGATCGATTCGGCGACGATGATGAACAAGGGGCTGGAACTGATCGAGGCCCAACTGCTGTTCGGGGTGCCGGAAAACCAGGTCGACATCGTCGTGCACCCGCAATCGGTCATCCATTCGATGGTGTCGTATCGCGACGGGTCGGTGCTGGCCCAGCTCGGTACCGCGGACATGCGCATCCCGATCAGCCATACGCTGGGCTGGCCGTCACGCATCGAGGGCCCATCGGCCAAGGTCGATTTCATGAGCATTCCGGCCCTCACCTTCGAGCGGCCCGATTCCGGCCGCTTTCCCTCCCTAAGGTTGGCGCGTGAGGCTCTGGTGGCGGGCGGGCATGCTCCCATCGTGCTGAACGCGGCGAACGAGGCGGCGGTGGCGGCGTTCCTGGCGCGGCGCATCGGCTTTCTCGACATCGCCCGGATCGTCGAGGACGTGATGGCGGGTTGGAACGGGCTCTCCCAGGCGGTTGATGGTCTCCAGCAGGTCGAGGCGGCCGATCTGGAAGCGCGCAGGGTGGCTGAGGAGTTCTGTCGGGCCAAGGCGCCAAGTAATTGAAATGACACGCGTTTAATGGTCGAGTAGGGCATGCAAAGCATCGTCAGCCTGTTTACGACATACCTGCCGTACTTCGTCCTGGTCCTGACGCTCCTGGTGTTCGTTCACGAGTACGGCCACTATTGGGTCGGCCGCCGTTTCGGCATCCACGCCGAGGTGTTCTCGATCGGATTTGGCCCCGAGATCTTCGGCTGGACGGACCGCAACGGCACGCGGTGGAAAGTCTCCATGATCCCGCTCGGCGGGTACGTGAAGTTCCTGGGCGACAGCGATGCCACCAGCGCCACACCGAGCGGCGAGCCGCTTTCCGAGAGTGAACGCAAACGGGCGTTCTTCAGCCAGCCGCTCTATGCGCGCGCCGCGGTCGTGCTCGGCGGCCCGATGGCCAACCTGCTTTTCGCGTTCCTCCTGCTGACGGGAGTCTTCTTCTTCGCCGGCGAGCCCTACACGCCGACGACGGTCGCGGTGCAGGTCGATGGGCCGGCGGCCAAGGCGGGTCTGCGGACCGGGGACGAGATCGTCCGACTGGCGGACAAGCGCATTGACCGCTACGAGGACATCCAGGAGGCGCAGTTCCTCTACTGGGCCAAGCCGATGCCGGTCGAATTCCGGCGCGGCAAGCAGCTGTTGCGCGGCGAGATCCAGCCTCAGTACTGCGAGCGTACGGACCGGTACAACAACACCCTGCGGTACGGCGATCTCGGCATCGATCAGTTCGTTCGCCCCGTCGTGGGTGGCTTCACCGCGAACAGCCCGGCCGAGGCCGCGGGTCTCAAGGTCGGTGACCTTCTGGTGGCGATCGACGGCAAGCCGGTGGAGTACTTCTCCCGGATCCCCGAGCTGATCGGCAGCCGCGGCGGTCAGCCGGTGCAGGTCCGTTACGAACGCGACGGTCGCTACGGAGAAGCGACCATCACCCCGATCCTCGACAAGACGGTCGACTGTGCGGGCAAGGAGCAGATCGTCGGGCGCCTGCGCGTTCGGCCCGCGGCCGTGACCGAGCTGCGACAGCACGGGGTCATCGGCGCGATGGGGGCCGGCGTGCGGGCCGTCTGGGGCATGACGTCGATGTTCTACACGTCGATGGGCCAGATCCTCACCGCCACGCGGCCTGTGGATGAATTGGGCGGCCCGATTCGCATTGCCAAGGCTGCGGGTGAGGCGTCGTATGCGGGCTGGACCGGCATCCTCAATCTCGTCATCGCCCTTTCCGTGGTGCTGGGCATCTTCAACCTGCTGCCGGTGCCGATGCTCGATGGCGGGCATCTCGCCATGTATGCCTATGAAGCGGTACGCGGAAAGCCACTCAGCCTGCGGGCACAGGAGGTGGGACTGAAGCTCGGATTCGCGCTTGTGATCGGCATGGCGTTGATCGCAACTTTCAATGACATCAGGCTTTTGCTGCGCTGAGTTGAGGCGTTGGCGCTGCTTCGGAGCGGGGGACAAAAGGGGTGGCTTAGTCCCCTTTGCCGGTCTAGAAAGCTGCGTTCACGTTTTTGACCATCGGCAGGTCTGACTGGCGCCGGGGGTGAGTTTGATCTTTCGTTGGGCCGTACTGGCCATTGTTGCAATCCTGTCCTTGAGCGCGCCGGCACACGCCCAACGTGGTGCTGCGGCCGGCGGTACGATTGCCGGAATCCAGATCCAGGGAAATGTCCGCGCGGAGCCTGAGACCATCCGCTCGTATCTCCAGCTGAAGGTCGGCGAGCCTTTTGATGCGGCCGCCGCCGATCGCTCGCTGAAGGCGCTGTTCGCGACCGGGCTGTTCTCGGATGTCGTGATCGAGATGCAGGGCTCGACCCTCGTCGTGAAGGTCACGGAGAACCCGATCATCAATCGCGTCGTCTTCGAAGGGAACAAGAAGATCGACGACGACAAGCTGCGCGACGAGGTGCAGTCGAAACCACGCCAGGTCTACACGCGCGCGCGCGTCCAGGCTGACGTCGATCGCATCCTGACGATCTACCGTCGCGGCGGCCGCTACAATGCCTCCGTCGAGCCGAAGATCATCCGCCTGGAGCAGGGGCGCGTCGATCTGGTGTTCGAGATCAACGAAGGCGACGTGACCGGGGTCAAGCGCATCAGCTTCGTCGGCAACGAGGCCTTCGGCGACGGCACGCTACGTGGCAAGATCAGGACCACGGAGAGCGCCTGGTGGCGCTTCCTTTCCTCGGACGACCGCTTCGACCCGGACCGCCTGAACCTCGATCGCGAACTGCTGCGCAAGTTCTACCTTTCGGAGGGCTACGCCGATTTTCGCGTGGTATCCGCGGTCGCCGAACTCGCACCCAATCGTGAAGGGTTTTTCATCACCTTCACGATCAGCGAGGGCGAACGCTACAAGTTCGGCAAGATCGACGTCACCAGCCGCTTCCAGGGCCTCGACACCGACGTTCTCCAGACCTTCCTCACGATCGCCCCGGGAGACTGGTACGACGCCGATGCGGTCGAGAAGTCCGTCTCGAACATCCAGGAAGCGGTGGGCTCGCTGGGCTACGCCTTCGTGGAAGTGCGCCCCAACATCCGCCGCAACAAGGACAACAACACCGTCGATGTGACCTTCGACGTGCAGGAGGGCCCGCGCGTCTACGTCGAGCGAATCAACATCACGGGCAACACCCGCACGCTCGACAAGGTCATCCGGCGCGAGTTCCGGCTGGCCGAGGGTGATGCGTTCAGCACGGCCAAGGTTCGTCGCAGCCAGCAGCGCCTCCGGAACCTTGGCTTCTTCGAGAAGGTCGACGTGTCGGCCGCGCCGGGATCCTCGCCGGACAAGACCAACCTCGAGGTCCAGGTGGTCGAGCAGAGCACCGGCGAAATCTCGTTCGGCGCCGGTTACTCCACGACCGCGGGCATCGTCGGCGACATCGCCATCAAGGAGCGCAACCTGCTCGGCAAGGGACAGGAAGCGCGTCTTGGCCTCTCGCTCGGAACGCTCAGCACCTCGATCGACCTCGGGTTCACCGAGCCGTACTTCATGGATCGGCAGATCTCGGCCGGTTTCGACATCTTCCGGACGTCGAACGACCGCCAGTCCGTCGCCAGCTACAGCGATCGCAGCCTTGGCTTCGCCCTGCGCGCCGGTTGGGCCTACTCCGAGGAGATCCGCCAGATCGTGCGCTACACGCTGCGCCAGACGGATATCTATAACGTCCAGCCCTGGGCCTCGCCGCTCATCCAGCAGAGTTCGGGTACGCAGGTGGTTTCCGAGCTATCGGAAACGATTCTCTGGGATACCCGCGACGTGCGCCTGAACACGACCAAGGGCTTCCTGGTGCGCAACACCATCGCGGTCGCCGGCGCAATCGGCACCGAGCAGTATCTGCGCACCACGGCCGACGCGGTCTATTACAAGTCGCTCTTCGAGGACTTCGTCTGGTCGATCGGCGGCTCGGCCGGCCTGGTGGCGCCCTACAACGGCTCCTACATCCGCCTGAACAACCTGTTCTTCATCGGCGGCGACACGATGCGCGGCTTCTCGGTCGGCGGTATCGGCCCCCGCGATGCCAACACCACCGACTCGCTGGGCGGCCAGTACTATTACACCGGCACCACCGAGCTGTCCTATCCGCTGCCTCTGGTTCCCAAGGAAGTCGGCCTCCTGGGCAAGGCGTTCGTCGACGTGGGGTCGCTCTGGGGCGTCCAGGCGCAGAGTTATGCCGCCACGTCGGTGCTGACCTCCCAGTTGATGCGTATCTCGACCGGCGTCGGCGTCCAGTGGGTGTCGCCCTTCGGCCCGATCCGAATCGATTACGCAGTGCCGCTCCAGTACGAGTCGTGGGACAAGCAGCAGGCGATCCGCTTCAGCTTCGGTACACGCTTCTAGGCGGCACAAGAGGCCAAGGTCATGAACGCCCACACCGAGAATGCCAGCAGCGTTACGGCGACATCCGTCGACATAAAGCGCATCCTGCAGATGATTCCGCATCGCTACCCGATGCTGATGGTCGACAGGGTCGTCGACATGCAGCTCGACCAGAGCGCCGTGGGCATCAAGAACGTCAGCATCAACGAGCCATTCTTCCAGGGTCACTTTCCCTCCGAGCCGGTGATGCCCGGGGTTCTGGTCGTCGAAGCGATGGCCCAGACGGCCTGCGTGCTCGTGGTCTCCACCTTCGGTTCCGATTCCGAGGGCAAGCTGGTCTACTTCATGTCGATCGACGGGGTGCGCTTCCGCCGGCCCGTCGTGCCGGGCGACAGGCTCGAACTGCACGTGCAGAAGATCCAGAGCCGCGCCAATGTCTGGAAGTTTTCCGGCAAAGCGATGGTCGACGGCAAGGTTGCCGCCGAGGCGACCTTCGCCGCGATGATCCGCGACCGCTAGCCCGCTGACGACAAGGGAGAGGGATGATGCCCGAGGCCGCCAACTATCGCATGCTGCACACGATGATCCGCGTTCGGGATCTCGACAAGTCACTGGCCTTCTATACCGGTCCGATGGGCATGAAGCTGCTGCGCAAGCGCGATGTGCCGGACGGCAAGTACAGTCTCGCCTTCGTCGGCTACGGCGACGAGCCCGAGCACTGTGTCGTCGAGCTTACCTACAACTGGGACCAGGAAAAGCCCTACGAGCTGGGCACCGGCTTCGGCCATCTCGCGATCGGCGTGCCCGACGCCTACAAGCTGTGCGAGGAAGTCACCAAGGCCGGTGGCAAGGTCACGCGCCCGGCCGGTCCGGTGAAGTTCGGCACGACCGTGATCGCGTTCGTCGAGGATCCTGACGGCTACAAGATCGAGCTGATCGAACGGAAGGGCTGATCGGGCTGAGCTTCGCTCAGCCTGGGGAGCGGCAGGGCATTGCCCTCTGCAATGTCCGGAAGCGCCGACGGCAGAACGACCACCCGAGGCACGAGCCCCGCAACGAAAAAGGCCCGCGATCGCGGGCCTTCATTCGTTCAGGCCCTTCGGCCTAGAAGAACCGCCAGTTCGAGACGATCAGGCCCAGCAGCGCGCCGGTCGCCCCCGTAATGACGACGAACAGCCAGGTCCGCAGGCCCGTCGGGCGAAAGTTGTCGTTCGCCGCAGGACCAAGCCGCACGATCCGCTGCTTGGTCCTCGGTGTCTGGACGGCCGCCCAGGATGTTTCCCCCCGGTGCGGCCCAAAAGATGATTTCACCATGTCGCTTCCCTCCCGGAGAGCGAACTAGCCCCGCATGTGGAGCGGCTTGTAGGGACGCTCGGTCTGGCCGTTGTAGAGCTGACGCGGACGGCCGATCTTCTGATCGGGATCCTCGATCATCTCGTTCCACTGCGAAATCCAGCCGACCGTGCGCGCCACCGCGAAGAGAACGGTGAACATCGAGGTCGGGATGCCGATCGCGCGGAAAATAATGCCCGAGTAGAAGTCGACGTTCGGATAGAGCTTCTTGGAGACGAAGTAGTCGTCCTTGAGAGCGATCTGCTCCATTTCCATGGCCAGCTCGAGCAGCGGGTCATGCGTGATGCCAAGCGAGGTAAGCACCTCGTGGCAGGTCTGGCGCATCACCTTGGCGCGCGGATCGTAGTTCTTGTAGACGCGATGGCCGAAGCCCATCAGGCGGGTGTGGTCGGCCTTGTCCTTTACGCGGGACAGGAAGCCCGGGATGTTCTGCTTGCCGCCGATCTCGTGCAGCATGTTGATGACGGCTTCGTTCGCGCCGCCATGGCTCGGGCCCCACAGCGAGGCGATGCCGGCGGCGATGCAGGCGAACGGGTTGGCGCCCGACGAGCCCGCGAGGCGGACCGTCGAGGTCGAGGCGTTCTGTTCGTGGTCGGCATGGAGCATGAGGATGCGGTCCATCGCCTTCTCGACGATCGGGTTCACCTCGTACTCCTCGGCCGGGACCGAGAACATCATGCGCAGGAAGTTGGCGGCGTAGGACAGGTCGTTACGCGGATACACGAACGGCTGGCCGACCGAATACTTATAGGCCATCGCCGCGATCGTCGGCATCTTGGCGACCAGACGGTACGACGCGACCATGCGCTGGTGCGGATCGTGGATGTCGAGCGAGTCGTGATAGAAGGCGGAGAGGGCGCCGACGACGCCGCAGCAGATCGCCATCGGATGGGCGTCGCGACGGAAGCCGCGATAGAACTGGCTGAGCTGCTCGTGGACCATCGTGTGGTTCGTGATGTCCTTCACGAACTTGTCCTTCTGGGCCTTGTTCGGCAGTTCGCCCTTCATCAGCAGATAGGCGACTTCCATGAAGTCGCTCTGCTCGGCCAGCTCCGAGATGTTGTAGCCGCGATGGAGCAGGAGGCCTTCGTCGCCGTCGATGTAGGTTATCTTCGAACCGCACGATCCGGTCGAGGTGAAGCCCGGATCGTAGGTGAACATCCCGGAATCGCCATAGAACTTGCGGACATCGACCAGACGCGGCCCCATGGTGCCGTGGATGATCGGCATCTCATAGGTCTTGCCGGTTTCGTTGTCGGTAAGCGTCGCGGTCGATTTGGCCATGGGATGAACTCTTTCGCAGGCTCGATTCGGGCAAGGCGCGTGCGCCCCGCGGGGCGCCGTTCGCCGGTTCGGCCGCACCCTAACAAGCCCCCAAAGAAGGCGCAATTGTGCAGCGGGGCCGCTATTTCGCGAGGCGTAGAAAGGGCGCCAAACGGCCGTCGAGAAGGGCGAGCGCGAGCCCGATCAGCACCATGCCGGCAAACTGTTGCGGTTCCAGCCGTTCGCCCAGGACGAGGGCTCCGAGTCCGATGGCCGTCACAGGGATCAGGAACGTCACCAGCAGCAGGTTAGTCGGCCCGGCCACTGCAAGTATTCGGAAATACAGGACATATGCGAGCGCGGTCGATAGCAGCGCGAGGGCTGCCAGAGCCGCCCATGTCACGAGCGAAGGAGGCGCGGCCAATTCCCAGGGGCGGTCGACCACCAGCATGATCGGCAGAATCAACATGGCACTCGCCGTGACCTGGCCGGCAGCGGCTTCGAGCGGCGCCACGCCCATTCTTCCGAAGCGTCGTCCATAGACGCCGGCGAAGGCATAGGAGAGTGCAGCGCCCAGGCAGGCGACTTGGCCGACGACCCCCGGAGTGGCGATGGCAGCCCGAGCGCCCATGAGCACCGCGACGCCGACGATGCCGAGCAGCAGCGCTCCGAATTTGACGCCCCCGACCCGTTCATCCCGCGTAATGAAGTGCGCGACCAAGAGCGTGAACAGAGGTGTCGTCGCATTCAGGATCGAGGCGAGGCCGGAGGCGATCTGGGTCTGGCCCCAGAAGATCAGGCCGAAGGGTACGAGGTTGTTCATCAGGCCCATCGCCGCGAAGCTGCGCCACGGCGTGCCGGCCCGGAACAGTTCCTTGCCCGCAATGGCGAGGACCACGTTGAGCGCGACGGCTGCGAAGGCCACGCGGCAGAAAACGACCGACAGCGGCGGCAGCTCGGCCAATGCTACCTTGGCAAAGAAGAACGAGCCGCCCCACAGGACGGACAGTGACAACAACCAGATCCATATCCGCAGGCTCATGACGGCAGCCTGCCGGTTGGAGGGCGGCCGATCTATCCGGCGGCCGCCGGCAATCGCGTCCTGTGTCGGGGGATTGCTACTCCTAGCCCTGGACCTGAACCTTTGCCCAAGTGTCCCGCAGCTCGATCGTGCGGTTGAATACCAGAGAATTCGGCCGGCTCGCGAGGTCGGCGCAGAAATAGCCGAGCCGCTCGAACTGCACGGCTTGCCCTGCAGCCGCCTCGGTCAATGAGGGCTCCACCAGCGCGCCCGACAGGACTTCGAGCGAGGCAGGATTGAGGTCGGCGTCGAGATCGCCACCGGCGCCCGGGTCGGGGCGGTTGAAGAGCGTGCTGTAGAGTCGGACTTCGGCGGGAAGTGCATCGCGGGCGGACACCCAGTGCAGGGTGGCCTTGACCTTTCGGCCGTCCGGCGCGTCGCCACCCCGGCTCGCCGGATCGTAGGTGCAGCGCAGTTCCACCACGTTGCCGTCGGCGTCCTTGATCACTTCGCGGCAGGTTACGAGATAGGCGTAGCGCAGCCTGACTTCCCGCCCGACCGCCAGCCGGAAGAACTTGTTCGAGGGATTCTCCATGAAGTCGTCGCGCTCGACGAAGACTTCCCTGCGGAAGCGAAGGGTGCGCGTGCCGGCGCCCGGGTCTCCCGGGTGATTGACGGCCTCCAGCTCTTCGACGTGGCCTTCGGGAAAGTTCTCGATCACGAGCTTGAGCGGCCGCAGGACCGCCATGCGCCGCTGCGCTGCTCGATTGAGATGGTCGCGGATCGAGTGATCCAACATGGCGATATCGACGACGCTGTTGGCCTTGGACATGCCGATGCGCCGAACGAAGTCGCGGATCGCCTCCGGCGGAACGCCGCGACGGCGCAGGCCTGCCAGCGTCGGCATGCGCGGGTCGTCCCAGCCGCTCACGATGCCGCGCCGTACCAGATCCGTCAGGTGCCGCTTGGACAGGACGGTGTAGCCGATATTGAGGCGGGCGAATTCGGTCTGGCGCGGACGCGCCGGCACCGGCAGGTGGTCGAGGAACCAGTCGTAGAGCGGACGATGGTCCGCGAACTCCAGGGTGCAAAGGGAGTGGGTGACATGTTCCAGGGCGTCGGACTGGCCATGTGCGAAATCATAGGTCGGGTAGATGCACCACTCCGTCCCGGTGCGCGGGTGAGTCGCGTGCAGGATGCGATACAGGACGGGGTCACGCAGGTTCATGTTGCCGGACGCAAGGTCGATCTTTGCGCGCAGCACACAGGCGCCGTTGGGGAACTTGCCGGCGCGCATGTCGCGAAACAGGCCGAGATTGGTCTCGACCGAGCGGTCGCGATCCGGCGAGGCGCGGCCCGGTTCGGTCAGCGTGCCGCGCATGGCTCGCATCTCGTCGGGCGGCGTGTCGTCGACATAGGCGAGGCCGGCGCGGATGAGATGCTCGGCCCAGTCGTACAAAGTCTGGAAATAGTCCGACGCATGGTACAGATGCTCGCCCCAGTCGAAGCCAAGCCAGCGTACGTCCCGCTTGATGGCGTCGATGTATTCCTGCTCCTCCTTCACCGGATTGGTGTCGTCGAAGCGAAGGTGGCAGCGGCCGCCATATTCCGTCGCCAGTCCGAAATTCAGGCAGATGGACTTTGCGTGGCCGAGATGCAGATAGCCGTTCGGTTCGGGTGGAAAGCGCGTGACGAGGCTCTCCACTTGTCCCCGGGCGAGATCGGCCTGAACCATGTCACGAATGAAATCCCGGGTCTCTTCGTTCCCAGTGGCCTCGAGCATCGGCTTCTTGTCATCCATCTCTCAGTCAACCTCCACGCAGGCGCGTGCACGAACAAGCCAAACGTAACATGGCCGGCTATGCAGCTGCCGCCAGCAATCGCACCTTGGTCTCGGCGGGCCCCAGCACCGCCAGCACTTCGAAGATGCCGGGCGAAGCGATCGAGCCGGTCAGCGCAACTCGGAGCGGCTGGGCGACCTGGCCGAGCTTCAGCCCGTTCGCTTCGGCGAACTTGCGCACGGCTTCTTCGATCGCCTTTTCGTTCCAGTCGCTCGCCACCGGCTCCAGTGCGGGCGCGAGCTTGGCCATGACGGTACGGGCGTCGGGAGTCAGTATGCCGAGCGCCTTCTCATCGGAGATCGGCGGCGCGCCGGCGCGTGCGTAGAAAGCAAGATTGTCTGCGAGTTCGACCAACGTGCGTGCCCGCGGCTTCACGCCGTTCAGGCCGCGCGCGATGCGCTCGCGGCCCGCATCGTCGACCTTGCCGCCGATCTTTTCCTCGATGCGCGGCAGGACCAGCGGAAGGAGTTCAGCATCCGGTGTCTCGCGCAGGTAGTGCGCATTGAGGTTGGTAAGCTTCGCCATGTCGAAGCGCGAGGCCGACCGGCCGACGCCAGCCAGGTCGAACCATTCGATCGCCTGCTCGGTCGAGATGATCTCGTCATCGCCGTGGCCCCAGCCCAGCCGCAGCAGGTAGTTGCGCAGTGCCGCCGGCAGGAAGCCCATGTCGCGATAGGCATCGACGCCGAGCGCGCCGTGGCGCTTGGAAAGCTTGGCTCCATCCGGTCCGTGGATGAGCGGAATGTGGGCATAGACCGGCTCTGGCCAGCCCATAGCCTTGATGATCTGGAGCTGGCGGAACGCGTTGTTCAGGTGATCGTCGCCGCGAATGACGTGGGTGACGCCCATGTCGTGATCGTCGACGACCACGGCCAGCATGTAGGTCGGCGTGCCGTCGGCGCGCAGCAGGATCATGTCGTCGAGCTGGGCGTTCTCGACCGTGACCTCGCCCTGCACCGCGTCCTTGATGACGGTCTGGCCGGTCTGGGGAGCCTTCAGGCGCACCACCGGCTTGACGTCGGCCGGGGCGTCCTTGGGATCGCGGTCGCGCCAGCGGCCGTCGTAGCGCATCGGCTTGCCGGCGGCCTTCTGGGCGGCCCGCATCTCGTCGAGCTCCTGCGGCGAGGCATAGCAATAATAGGCATGGCCCTTGGCCAGCATGTCGAGCGCGACCTCGGCGTGACGGGCGGCGCGCGAAAACTGGTAGGTGACCTCGTCGTCCCACGGCAGGCCGAGCCACGACAGGCCGTCCAGAATCGCGGCGATCGCGGGCTCCGTCGAGCGGGCGCGGTCGGTGTCCTCGATGCGCAACAGGTACTTGCCGCCGTGGTGTTTGGCGAACAGCCAGTTGAACAGGGCTGTGCGGGCGCCGCCGATGTGCAGGTAGCCGGTGGGCGAGGGGGCGAAGCGGGTTACGACGGTCATCGGCCTGGGAGCGTATGCGGGGTGAGTGCGATTTCGCCGCAATTCGGGCTAAAAAGCGCGCCGTAGGTAGGCGAGCCTCCCAAAGGTGTCAAACCCGCGCGTCTGGATCCTGGAGCAGCTGGACGCCGAGCGCGGCCGGTGGATGCTGTGGCTGCCCGTCGCGCTGGGACTGGGCATCGCTGTCTATTTCGAACTGCCGAGCGAACCGGCGCTCTGGGTGGGCCCTGCGCTGGCTGCCCTGTCGGTGGGCCTTGCCGTGCTGTCGCCGGCGGGCAGCCTGGCGCGGGCGCTCGCCATCGGCGCGGTTGCCGCCTCGACGGGTTTCGGCCTCGTCGCCTGGCGCACCGCGAGCCTCGCTGCTCCCACGCTCGCCCGGCCGCTGTTCAGCCTCAACGTCGAGGGCAGGGTGAGCGACATCCAGCGCCTGCCGGACGGTGTGCGCGTCGTGCTCGAGGCCGTGCGCCTCAGGGGCAATGGCGTGCCGCCGCCGGAGATGATGCCTACGAAGGTGCGCGTGACGCTGAGCCGGGGCGCGCCGCCACTCACCATCGGCGATCGCCTGCTGGTGCTGGCCAACCTGTCGCCGCCGGCGGGGCCCGCATCGCCTGGCGCCTTCGATTTCCAGAGAGTCGCCTGGTACCAGCAACTGGGCGCCGTGGGCTATGCGCTGGCGCCCGCCACGGTGATCGAACGCGGCAAGCCCGATGGGTTCGTGCGCACGCTCGACGCGCTGCGCGCCGATGTAGCCGCGCGCATCCTCGAGGTGCTACCCGGGCCCGCCGGCGGCGTGGTCGCCTCGCTGCTGGTCGGCGAGCAGACAGCCGTCGACAAGAACGTGGCGCAGGCGATGCGCGATTCCGGATTGGCGCACATCCTGTCGATCTCGGGCCTTCACATCGTCTTCGTCGTGGGGCTGGTGATGGGCATCGTGCGCTACGGCATCGCGCTCGTGCCGGCCCTGGCGCTGCGCATCGACGCCAAGAAGGTGGCGGCCGTTCTCGCGCTGATGGCGGCGCTGTTCTACACCGCGCTTGCCGGCGCGCCGGTCCCGGCCCAGCGCGCCTGTGCGATGGCCGCTTTCGCGTTGCTGGCCATCCTGCTCGACCGCACGGCGCTGTCGCTGCGGCTTGTCGCCTGGTCGGCGGTGATCGTCCTCGTGATCGCGCCGGAATCGCTCACCGGCGCGTCTTTCCAGATGTCGTTCGCCGCCGTCGTCGCGCTGATTGCCGGCTGGGAATCGGCCGCTCCCTTGCGTCGCCGCCTGCACGAGCGGGCCGAATTCTCGGACCATCGCTGGGCATGGCGCATCGGCGCGGCGCTCGCCGCAAGCCTGGTCACGACTCTGATCGCCTCGGTCGCCACGGGCGCCTTCGCCGCCTACCACTTCAACCGCCTCTCGCTGCTCGGCGTCGTCGCCAACCTCCTGGGCGTGCCGCTCACCGGCTTCTGGATCATGCCATGGGGCCTACTGGCGATGCTGCTCATGCCCTTCGGTCTGGAATCCTTGGCGCTGGTGCCGATGGGCTGGGGCGTCGAGGCGCTGAACGCTATCGCCTTCCATGTCGCGGCCTGGCCCGAGTCGGCCGTCCTCGTACCCTCGCTGCCCGGGGCCAGCCTGTGGCTGCTGACCGCCGGCGGCCTCTGGCTCTGCCTGTGGCGCCGGCGCTGGCGCTATGCCGGACTGCCCGTGGTGGCGATCGGCCTGTTGCTCGGCCCGCCGCCAGCGCCCGACCTGTTGATGAGCGAGGACGGCCGCGTACTCGGCCTGCGCGACGAGAAGGGCGTCGTCCACGTGGCCTCGGCGCGGACCGACCGGTTCGTGAGCGAGTCATGGGCACGGCGGCAGGGGCAGGAGGGGGCGAAGCGCTGGACCGTGAGCGCCGACGAGCAAGCCGCCGGGCTCGGTTGCAACACCGGCCTCTGCCGATGGCGCAAGGGGCCATGGCGCATCGCCATGGTGAGCGACGAGAAGCGCCTGGCCGAGGCCTGCGGCTCGGCCGACATCGTGCTCTCGACCGTCGACGCCCAGGCGCGCTGCCGCGGCCCGCGGCTCGTCATCGACCGGCGCGATGCCTGGAAGGACGGCGCGCATGCGCTGTGGCTCGACGATCTCACGGTGAGGCGCGAGACCGCTAACGGCCGGCGCGGCGACCGGCCCTGGGTGCCAAACAGCTCGATGCGCCAGGGGGCGGTCAAGGCACCGGGTGCCTGACGTCATTTGCGTGTATTGGCAATCCAAGCACCCATGCGAGTTGTATCGGCAACGAAGGGGGAGACGAACGAAGTGGATCGTGATCTCGTCGGTGCTGCTGCTGGCGGCCTGCAATCCGGCAGAGCGGATGAGCTATCAGGTCAAGGGGGTGGGGACGGGCTACGATACGATCAAGGAAGACAAGATCCCGGGCGGGTTCCGTGCGCAGGGCGTCCACGACCCGAATGAACCGAAAGTCAGCGCCGATGAAGTGAAGTGGCGGACGCTCTATAACGGCCTGCAGAGTGCGCAGAACGCCGGCTACGACCTGACCGTCTTCGCCGGCCCTGCATCATCCACCCTCACCATCACCCGCTCGTACAGCTTCGTCGAGGGACAGTATCCCGGCTTCGTCTACATCGTGCGCGGCTACAAGTCGGACGGCGAGCATCCGGCCAGCGCCCGGCCGATCGCCGCGCTGATGGACGAAGCCAACCGGCGGGCATTTGCCGCGAAGAAGCCCTGACCGCGGCGGACCGTTCCGCGATCAGTGGTAGCGGCGATAGAGGCCGGCGAGACGACCCTGGATCTTGACCCGGTCGGGCCCGAAGATGCGGGTCTCGTAGGCGGCGTTGGCGGGTTCGAGCGCGATCGACGCGCCCTTCTTGCGCAGCCGCTTCAGGGTCGCTTCGGTATCGTCGATCAGGGCCACGACGATCTCGCCGCTCTCGGCGGTGTCGGAACTCCGGATAATAGCGATGTCGCCGTTCTGGATGCCGGCCTCGACCATCGAATCGCCCTGGACCTCGAGGCAGTAGTGGGCGCCTGAGCCCAGCAGCGAGACGGGCACGTCGACGGTCGTGGAATTGTCGCGCAGCGCCTCGATCGGCGTACCGGCGGCGATCCGGCCATAGAGCGGCAGGCTGAGTGCCTGCGCCTCGTTGGCGGCCTGGATGGCGCCGGCCAGCGGCACGCGGTCGGCGCGCACGATCTGAGGCACGAAGCCTTCGCGGGTTTCGGAGAAGCCGGCGCGACGAGCGTCGGCCAGCAGGGGGGTGACGTTGGGAGCCGGCATTGCCGCGCTCTCCGGCAGCTTCACGACCTGCAGCGCGCGCGCCCGATGGGGCAGCCGGCGCAGGAAGCCGCGCTCCTCGAGCCCGGTGATCAGGCGGTGAATGCCCGACTTCGACTTGAGCCGCAGCGCTTCCTTCATCTCGTCGAAGGAGGGCGACACACCGTCGTCGTTGAGCCGCTTGTTGATGAACAGGAGCAGTTCGTTTTGCTTGCGGGTTAGCACCGTCTTCTCCCCAGAACGCCTACCGGATTTAGGAACAAATCCTGAAACCCGGCACATGTTCTAGTTTAGTTCCTGTTCTGGGTCAAGTTTTCCCGGATTTGCGGTGCATCACACGGCGCCATCGTCGTCAGGGTGAGCCTCGAAGAACGGCCGGCAGGACGAACCCATTGAGGATTGCCGACGGGATGACCGCCTGCAGCGGGCTCCCACCCTGGCCGCTCCCGTAGTGGCCGGCGGTGATGGCGAGCACCAGGTCGAGCGCCGGCACGATGTAGAGGCGCTGCCCGCCCAAGCCGAACGCCGCGGTCCAGGTGAGTTCGTGTCCGCGGCTGAAGCTTCGGCCCAGCCACCATTGATAACCGTAGAAGTACAGACCTTCGCCATTGATCCGGGGCGTGGCCGACTCGGCCGCCCAGCCCGGCGGGAGCACGCGCCGGCCGTTCCACTGTCCGTCGGTCAGCATGATCTGGCCTAGCTTGAGCATGTCACGCGGCCGCAAACGCAGGCCTCCGGCCGCGCCCAGTTGGTGACTGACGCCCATCTCGTCCCAGTCGAAGTCGAGAACCTGGAGCGGGACGAAGAGCTTCTCGCGTGCATAGTCGTTCAGCGACCGACCGGTGCCCTTGGCCAATGCCGCCGCCAGCAGCGCCGTGGCGCCGCCGTTGTATGCGTAGACAGTGCCCGGCGCCGCGGCCATCGGCTGGGACAGCAGGTAGCGGAAAGGGTCGGTCGCCTCGACCAGGCCGTACTCGTTGCTGAGCGGATCGGCGTATCCTCGGCTCTCGTCCCATTTCAGCCCGGCCGACATGGTGAGCAGGTCGCGGAAGGTGATGCGCCGCTTCTCCGGTGTCGCCAAGTCGCCGTATTGCGGGAAAGTGTCGAACACCGACGAGTCCAGCGTCGGGAACCTGCCCTCGGCCAATGCGATGCCGATCAGCAGCGAGGTGACGCTCTTGGAGACCGAGCGCATGTCATGCTTCACATCGGCCGCGAATCGCACGATGCCCAGGGGGCGTGCCATGCGCTCGTCGACGCCGGCGTAATAGCGCTCCATCACCAGCTTGCCGTGGCGTGCGATCAGCACTGCGTGGACGTTCCGTCCGGGCCACTGCGAAATGAACGCGTCGAGGCCGCACAAGGCCTTTGCGTCCATCGCGACGTCCGCCGGTGCGGCCACCGCCCAGCCGTCTGCGAGCGACGCCGGCGTGCCACATTCCCTTGGCTCCTGGGCGCTCGCCGGCGCCGCCATAGCGGCGAGCGCAAAGGCGGCCATGATGATCGTGCGCTGGATATACCTCATAAAACACCGGGGGCGCTGCGCGTCGGAACGATCGTCGCGGATTCCCGGGGCCGCCAGCCCGGGGGACCGAACAGATAGCCCAAACCCTCGCGCCAGGAGCGGGCGGCGCGCAGATCGCTCACGAGGTTGATCCACTCGTGGAACGCGATCCGGATCGGATTGTGGGAGATCAGCGGCTTCACGAGCCCGTAGCGGCAGGGCAGGTCGGCGCGTTCGCCAACGAAGGTGCCGAACAGTCGGTCGAAGACGATCAGCGCGCCGCCGTAGTTGGCGTCGATATAGTCGTAATTGGAGGCGTGGTGGACGCGGTGGTGGGAGGGTGTGTTGAGCACGTATTCCAGCCACCCCAGCTTGGGCACCCATTCGGTGTGCAGCCAGAACTGATAGAGCAGGTTGAGGGCCAGGGCGGCGAAGACGGCCTTTGGGGCGAAGCCCAGCCAGATCATGGGCACGAAGAAGACGGCGTTGCCGGCAATCCTGCCGGTCCAGCCGAAGCGATAGGCAATGCCAAGATTGAAATCTTTCGGAGAGTGATGCACGGCATGCGTCGCCCAGAACCAGCGCACCCGATGAGCGGCGCGATGATACCAGTAGTAACAGAACTCCTGTCCCAGGAAGAGCAAGGCGAAGCTGGCCACACCGTTCAGAGGGACTGTCGTCAGCCGATGCTGCCAGGCGAACTCGATGAAGGGCGCGGCGAGGCTGATGCCCACAAATGTATAGACGAGATACTCCCGAACCAGCACGTCGGTGAGCGACGCTGCGAAGGACAGCCAGTCGTAGCGACGCCGGGCGACGAAGGTCAGGATCAGGCCTTCGAGGCTGGCCAGGGCGATGACCGCGGGCAGGGACCAGGTGAGAAGGGTGGACAGCGTCATGGACGGGCCTTTGCGGAGGGTGATGCGGGGGCAGATTGCGTCCCGTCCTCCGTCAGGTCTCGCCGGTTTCAGCACTCCGTTGGCCGTTTCCTTGAATCGGCCAGTCATTTCGCGATTCGGCCTGCTTGCGATAGGCCGTCGGCGTCATGCCGGTATGCGCCTTGAAGGCGCGGTTGAAGGGACCGATCGACTGGAATCCCGAATCGAGCGCGATGGTCAGGATCGGGACGCCCGCCTGCCCGGTATCGGCCAGGGCCGCCATGGCCTCGGCCAGACGGTAGCCGTTTACGAAGCTGCTGAAGTTGCGATGGCCGAGTCGTTGATTGATCAACCGGCGCAGCCGGTACTCGGGCACATCCAGCGCGGCGACCAGCAGGTTTAGTCCAAACCCTTCCTGACGATAGATCTTCTCGTCCTCCATCAGCTGGCGCAGGCGGCCCAGGAGGACGTCCTCCTGGGTGTCGACGGCAGCGCCGGAGGACGGCGCATCGTCGGGCGCCGGCGGGCGGGTCTCGATCGGCGAGGGCTCGAATATGGAGCGGGCGGCCCGCAGGCCGACCATGGCAAAGGCAACGGCGAGAGCGGCCAGGATCGACGCCTCGACTGTCCGGCTGGTCGGGTCGAGGGGCTGGCCGCGGCCCAGCATGTTCATGAGCAGGACACCGCCTGCGTAAAGAACCGCCAGACCCACCAGCACGGGGCGTAGGCGGCGGCGGCGCTCCACGAGATCGTCGCGCAGGCCGGCCAGTACGCGCCAGGCGGTGAGGAGCACGAACGACAGTCCGATCAGGTCTTCCGCCGTGGCCATCCAGGGGCGCCACTGAAAGATGCCCACAATGCCGACGATCGGCAGAAGCGCCCACGCCGCCGCGTCCCGCCAGGAGGGACGGAAATCATCGACGAACTGAGCGCCCGCCCAGATCCACAGCAGCGCTGGCGTGCCCATCGCCACTAGCATGACCGGCCACAGCCAGGGTGAACGGGCGCCAGTGACCGACAGAACAGCGGTGGCTGCCACGCTGAGCGCGAGCAGACCGCCGAAAGGTCCCGTCGTCATGTGCCGCCGGTCGCGCAGCAGCAACAGGCCCGTCACGAGCAGGATTGCCGCGGTTCCGCTCTTGAGAACGAGTTCGACGGGCGGCATCGCTCGATTCGCTTTTCGAGCCGCCTGGCTCAGTACCCGCCCGGCAGGCCGTGGAGATCGACCACCTGTACCGTGTCGCCCGCCTCGCGCGCGGGGTCATGGGGCGGGCGGATCATTAGCCCGTCGCAAGCCGCCAGCACGGAAAGCATCGAACTGTCCTGCACCGGGTGGGGATCGACGGTGAGGGTGCCGTCGGCGTCGCGGCCGAGGCGCGAGCGGACATAGTCCTCGCGCTGGTCGTTCTGCTTCACGTCGACGGCGAGGCGGGCGGGGACGGTGCGCACAAGGTCGCCCGGTTGGCCGAGCATCCGCTCCATCGCGGGCTTCAGGAACAGGAGCGCGCACACCATCGTGGAGACGGGATTGCCCGGCAGGCCGAGTACGCGGGCGCGGTCGCGCGCGGCAAACATCAGCGGCTTGCCGGGGCGCATGGCGATCTTCCAGAAGTCCATGTCGAAGCGCTGCGCCTTGAGCGCGGCCTGGACGAGATCATGGTCGCCCACCGAGGCGCCGCCCAGGGTGATCAGCAGCTCGTGCTGCGCGCCGGCTTCGATCCTGCTTTCGATCAGCTTCGCGTCATCTCGCGCGATGTCGAAGACAGTGGGCTCGCCGCCCCAGCCGCGCACCAGCGCCGCGACGGCGATGCCAGAGGACGAGACGATCTGGTTCCGGCCGACCGGCTCTCCCGGCATGACGAGTTCGTCGCCCGTGGAGAGGATCGCGACACGCGGTTTGCGGTAGACCGAGAGCCAGGGGTGGTTCATGGCCGCCGCCAGCGCCACGTCGCGCGTAGTCAGCGTGCGACCCGCCGCCAGCGGCGTATCGCCCGCGCTGAAGTCGAGGCCCGCCTTGCGGATGTGACGCCCCACGCGCGGTGCCTCGAGGATGGTGATTCTCGGCCCGTCTGCCTTGGTGTCTTCCTGGATCACGATCGAATCGGCGCCCATCGGCAGCGGGCCGCCGGTGAAGATACGCACGGTCTCGCCCGGCTGCAGCGCCCTGTCGTAGGACCCGCCGGCCGGCGCCTGGCCCACCAGCGTGAGGGTCGTCGGGGCGGCCGGCACATCGGCGGCGCGCACGGCATAGCCATCCATGGCCGAAAGATCGGCCGGCGGCTGCGTCAGGCGGGCTTGCGGCGACGCGGCCAGGACACGCCCGGCCGCATCGGCGACCGACACCATTTCGGACGGCAGGGCCTCGAAGGCGGCGATCACGCGGGCGTGGGCGTCACGAACGGAGAGCATGGCGTTGCCTCATCGGAGCGCGCCACTCCAGTGGCGCTCAGTGGAGCGTCGAATGGCGAAGATATGAGCGCAACTGGAGTTGCGCGCGCCCAAGAGCCTCACGCGTCCCACGTCCCCGATTTGCCGCCGGACTTGTGGAGGAGCTTCACCTCGGAGATCACCATGCCACGGTCGACCGCCTTGCACATGTCATAGACGGTGAGCGCGGCGACGGCGGCCGCCGTCAGCGCTTCCATCTCGACGCCGGTGCGGCCCTTCAGTTTGCAGGTCGCCTCGATGTCGACGGCCTTGCGCCGGGGGGCGAGCGACAGCTTCACGTCGACCGACGACAGCGACAGCGGATGGCAGAGGGGGATCAGGTCGGGCGTCTTCTTCGCTGCCATGATGCCCGCGAGCTGGGCCACCGCCAGCACGTCGCCCTTCTTGGCCTTCTTGTCCCGGATCAGTTTGAGCGTCGCGGCCTGCATGGTGACGGTGGCGCGCGCCACGGCGATGCGTTCGGTGATCTCCTTGTCACCGACATCGACCATGCGGGCGTTGCCGCCCTCGTCGAAATGGGTGAGCGCCGCGCCGTTCTTCGGCCTTGTGCCGTCTCGCTTCATGCAGCCTCGCGCACCAGGATCTCGCGCACCGCCGCTTCGACGTCGGGCTTGCGCATGAAGCTCTCGCCGATCAGGAACGCCGAGGCGCCGACCTTGGCCATGCGTGCGAGATCGGCGGGCGAGCCGAGGCCGCTTTCGGCCACCAGCACGCGGTCCTTCGGCACCAACGGCGCCAGCTTTTCGGTGGTCGCGAGATCGACCGCGAGGGTCTTGAGATTGCGGTTGTTCACGCCGATCAGGTCGGCATCGACCTTGAGCGCGCGCTCCAGTTCCTCGCCGTCATGCACCTCGACCAGCACGTCCATGCCCCACTTGTGCGCAAGCTTCGCCAGTTCGGCGGCAAGCGCGTCGTCGAGGCAGGCCATGATCAGCAGGATGCAGTCGGCGCCGAGCGCACGCGCCTCCGGCACCTGGTAGGGATCGATCATGAAATCCTTGCGCAGCACCGGCAGCTTCACCGCCGCGCGCGCCTGCGTCAGGAACTCGTCCTTGCCCTGGAAGTAGGGCTCGTCGGTCAGGATCGAGAGGCAGGTCGCGCCACCACGCTCGTAGGAGCGGGCGAGGGAGGGTGGATCGAAGTCGGGCCGGATCAGACCTTTGCTGGGTGAGGCCTTCTTGATCTCGGCGATCAGGCCATAGCGGCCTTCGGCGATCGTGGACTTGAGCGCCCTGGCGAAGCCGCGCGGCGAATCGGTATCGCGGGCCAGGTTCTCGATGACCCTGAGCGGGCGCTGCGAGATGCGCCCGGCCACATGGCGCTTCTTGTCGGCAACGATCTTGTCGAGCGTGTCGCTCATGCGCAAATCCTCTTCAATGTCGCCAGCGCTTCGCGAGCCTTGCCGCTGTCGATCGACTGGGCGGCCATGGCGGCGCCCTCCTTGAGATCCCGTGCCTTGCCCGCGACCATGATCGCGGCAGCGCTGTTCAGGAGAACGATGTCGCGGAAGGCGTTCTTCTCCCCGCCCAGCAGGGCGTGGATCGCCTGGGCGTTGTGCGCGGCATCGCCACCCTTCAGCTGGTCGAGCGTGGCGCGCTTCACGCCGATTTCTTCCGGGGCGATCTCGATCTCGGTCACCTTGCCGTTTTCCAGCGAAGCAGCCCAGCTCGCGGTCGTCGTGGTGAGTTCGTCCATGCCGTCCTGGCCGTTCACGACCAGCGCGCGTTGGAGGCCCAGCTGGCCCAGCGCCTCGGCGACGGGCCTGAGCCAGCGGCGATCGAACACACCCACGAGCTGGCGCGTGACCAGGGCAGGGTTCGACATCGGGCCCAGCAGATTGAAGATCGTGCGCGAGGGCGCCAGCTCGACCCGGGGGCCGGCGACGTTGCGCATGGCGCTGTGGTGGCGCGGCGCCATCAGGAAGCAGACCTTGGCCTCGACCAGCGCCTTCTCGAGCGCCTCGATCGGCACTTCGAGGCCGATGCCGAGTGCCGACAGCACGTCGGCCGCGCCGGACTTGGACGTGAAGGCCCGGTTGCCGTGCTTGGCGACCGGGATGCCGGCGCCGGCCACGACGAAGGCCGAGCAGGAGGAGACGTTGTAGGTGCCGTGGTGGTCGCCGCCGGTGCCCACGATGTCGATGGTGCCCTCGGGCGCCCTGACCCTCAGGACCTTGGCCCGGAGCGCCCGCGACCCGCCGGCTAGTTCCGCGGCCGTCTCGCCGCGCACCTTCAGGCCCATCAGGAAGGCCCCCATCTGGGCCGGGGTCGCGTCGC
This sequence comes from Reyranella aquatilis, assembly GCF_020880995.1. Taxonomy (GTDB): domain Bacteria; phylum Pseudomonadota; class Alphaproteobacteria; order Reyranellales; family Reyranellaceae; genus Reyranella; species Reyranella aquatilis. The sequence goes on from NZ_JAJISD010000001.1 coordinate 203,948, forward strand.
CCGAGGTCATGATGTCGAAGGCGCGCTCCGCCTCGTCGATGCCGAGGGTCTCGCCGTTGCCCACCTTGGCCAGAAGGCCGCGAAAATCGTTGATGTCGCCGCTCACCAGAACCCCGTACTTTTGCCTCTTGCCGGTTCGGCCGGCGGGCGCGAAGCTATATCACATGGCACAAGAACTCATCCTCAAGGTCACTGGCATGGATTGCGACGGCTGCGTAAAGGCCGTCACCCGGGCCGCCACCGGCGCGGGCACCGCGCCTCTCTCGGTCGATCTCAAGAGCGGGGAGATGCGTCTTCCGGAGGGCGCCGACGTCCCGGCGATCACCAAGGCGATCCAGCGGGCCGGTTTCGGCATAGCCCCCTGAACGGCGGGTCCGCGGATCCAGCCGCCCGAACTGTGGCCGGATTTAGGTAAGAAATCAGCCATAATAGGCTGATATTAAAAGAAGAATTTGGTCATCGAGTCGCCGGCGGCTACTCGATCTTGATGCCTGCGTCCTGAATGATCTTGCGCCACTTCATGTTCTCTATGGCGATATAGGCCTCGAATTCCTGCCGGGATTCCTTGGCCGGGACAAAGGACAGGCTCTTCATCTTCTCCAGCACCTCGGGATCGGTGAGGATGCGCATGACCTCGGCACTGAGCTTGTCGAGGATGGGCTCAGGAGTCTTCGCGGGCGCCGAGAGGCCGATCCAGCCCACGGCGACGACGCCCTGGAGGCCCTGCTCAGCGACGGTCGGCACGTCGGGCAGGAAGGGCGAGCGGCGCTGGTCGGCGATGCCGATGGCCTTCACCTTGCCGGACCTCACCGGCCCGACCGCGCCCGGCACCGCATCGGACAGGAGCTGGATGTCGCCGCTCTGCAGCGCGAGCTGGGCCTCGGCATTGCCCTTGAACGGCACGTGCGTGAGCTTGATGCCGGCCGCGCTCTTCAGCATTTCGACCGCGAGATGGCTGGCCGAGCCGTTGCCCGAGGAACCGTAGTTGAGGTCCGCGCCGGACTTGGCCTTGGCCACCAGATCGGCCACCGAATCGATCCCGCTCTTCAGGCTGGTCATCAGCACCTGCGGCGTCAGGCCGATGTTGGCGATCGGCGCGAAGTCCTTCTGCGGATCGTACGGCAGCTTCGGGTAGAGCGCGGGACTGATCCCGTGGGTGGAGATCGTCACCATAAGCAGCGTGTAGCCGTCGGGCGTCGCCTTGGCTGCGACATCGGCCCCGATCTGGCCGCCCGCGCCGGGCCGGTTCTCCGCAATCACCTGCTGTCCCAGCGCCTTGGTGAGCTGGTCCGCCATCATGCGCGCCAGGATGTCGGTCGCCTGGCCGGCCGGGAAGGGGACGATGATGCGGATCGGCTTGGCCGGCCACGCGGTTTGCGCGAAGCCCGTGGACGGTGTGAGCGAAGACGCGGCGGTCGCCGCCAGCGAGAGGAAAAGCGTGCGGCGATCGATCATGGCGTTTCCTTTTGGGCGGCTCAGGCCGCCTTTTTCTTGTTCTGCTGGCTCGGATGGTCGCCCGCGATCTTCAGGAAGTTCTCAAGGATCTTGTGGCCGTATTCAGAGGCGATGCTCTCGGGATGGAACTGCACGCCGTGGATCGGCAGCGTCTTGTGCCGCAGGCCCATGATGATGTCGCCGGTCTCGGCCGTGACCTCGAGATCCTTGGGGAAATCCTTCCGGTCGACGATCAGCGAATGGTAGCGGGTCGCTTGGAAGGGCGAGGGCACGTCCTCGAACACACTCTGGTTCTTGTGGGACACGCCCGACAGCTTGCCATGCATCGGCGCGGGCGCGCGCACGACATGGCCGCCGAACACCTGGCCGATCGCCTGGTGGCCGAGGCAGACGCCGAACAGCGGTACCTGTTCCTTCGCCGCCGCGCGGATCAGGTCCATGCAGATGCCCGCCTCGTTGGGCGTGCAGGGGCCGGGCGAGAGCACGATGCCGGCGGGCTTCAGCGCCAGCGCCTCATCGACCGTGATCTGGTCGTTGCGATGCACGACGCAGCGCGCGCCGAGATCGCCCAGGAAGTGGACGAGGTTGTAGGTGAAGCTGTCGTAGTTATCGATCAGAAGGAGCATGGCGGCAGTTTATCCGGTCCGTGCCGCCTCTCATAGGATTTCTCCTCATGGCCCTCTCCGCCCGCGAAGCGGGGAAAGGACGCTTTGAGCGCGTCGCCTTACTTCGCCAATTCCGGAAAATCCTCTTCCCGGAATTCGCCGGCGCCGCGCTGGTTCTCGGCGGCCCGCTTTTCCTCGTCGCGGCGCAGTTCGACGCGGCGGATCTTGCCGGAGATCGTCTTGGGCAGCTCGGCGAACTCCAGCCGGCGGATGCGCTTGAAGGGGGCAAGGCGCCCGCGCAGGTGCTGGAAGATCGAGAGCGCGGTGGCGCGGTCCGGCTTGCCGCTGGCGGTCAGCGTTATGTAGGCCTTCGGGACGGCCAGGCGCATCGCGTCGGGCGCCGGCACCACGGCCGCTTCGGCGACGGCCGGATGTTCGATCAGGATGCTTTCCAGCTCGAACGGGCTGATCCGGTAGTCCGACGCCTTGAACACGTCGTCCGCTCGGCCGACATAGGTGAGGTAGCCTTCGGAATCGCGCGAGGCGACGTCGCCGGTGCGATAGACGGCGCCGGTGAGCGGCGCGATCGAGCCGTCTTCCTGCTGGTAGCCCTGCATCAGTGCCGCGGGGCGGTGCGCGAGGTCGATGCAGATCTCGCCTTCCTCGGCGTCCTTGTCGTCGGCATCGAGCAGGCGAATCCGGTAGCCGGGCAGGGGGCGCCCCATCGATCCGGGCTTGATCGGCTGGCCGGGCGGATTGCCGACCTGGGTGGTGGTTTCGGTCTGGCCGTAGAAATCGCGGATGGTGAGCCCCCAGGCCTTCTCGACCTGCTCGATCACCTCGGGATTCAGCGGCTCGCCGGCCGCCAGCACCTCGCGCAGCGACGTCCTGCACGACTTCAGGTCTTCCTGGATCAGCATCCGCCACACGGTCGGCGGTGCGCACAACGTGGTCACCTGGTTCTCGACGACGACGTCGAGCAGGTAGCGCGCATTGAAGCGCGGCTGGTTGGCGATGAAGATCGTGGCGCCGGCGATCCACGGCGCGAAGAAGCAGCTCCACGCGTGCTTGGCCCAGCCCGGCGAGGAGATGTTGAGATGCACGTCGCCCGGGCGCAGCCCGAGCACGAAGACGGTGGTGAGATGGCCCACCGGATAGCTGCGATGCGAATGCAGCACCAGCTTCGGCTTCGCCGTGGTGCCGGACGTGAAATAGAGCAGCATCGGATCGTCGGCCCCGGTCGGACCGTCCGGCGCGAATTCGGGCGGGTGATCGAGCAGGCTGGCATAGGCGTGCCAGCCGGCCGGTGCGTCGCCGACGGCGATGCGCGTCAGGCTCTTGTCGAAGCCTTCGAACTTCGCAGCCTCGGCGGCAGCGGCGACCACGTGGCGCGCGCGTCCGCGCTCGAACCGGTCGGCGAGATCGACCGGCGTGAGCAGGGTGGTGGCGGGAATGACAACGGCGCCCAGCTTCATGGCCGCCAGCATCACCTCCCAGAGCGGCGCCACGTTGCCCAGCATCAGCAGCATCCGGTCGCCGCGCTTCACGCCCAGCGCGCGCAATCCGTTGGCGACCCGGTTGGAGCGTTCGGACAGTTCGGCGAAGGTGAGGCTGGCGGCGCCGTCGCCCACGATCTTCAGGGCGGGCTTGTGGGCCAGCGGCCCACGCGCCAGCTCGGCGTCGAACCAGTCGAGCGCCCAGTTGAAGTGATCCATCTGCGGCCACCGGAAGTCGCGATAGGCCGTCGCGTAGTCGCCGCGCTGCGCCAGCAGGAATTCGCGCGCTGCCTTGTACGCCTCGATCGTATCAGCCCCGCCCGTCATCGCATGCCTCGCATCTTGTTTCCGCCCTTGTTGCAATCTTGGACACGGGCGTAGGGTGAGAGCAACAAGAAGAAAGTGCCCCCTTGGTCGTCGAGCCCCTGATCATCGCGCTGCTGCTCGCCGCAGCGCTGATGCACGCCACCTGGAACGCGATCCTGAAGTCCGACCAGTCGGACCGTCTGGCAACATTCGGTCTGATCATGACGACCGGCACGATCATGGGGCTCTGCATCGTGCCATTCGTGCCGATGATCGAGGGCGCGGCGTGGAAGTACCTGATTCTCTCGGTCGCCATTCACGTCGCCTATTACTTCTTCCTGCTGAAGGCCTATTCCTACGGTGATCTCAGCCACACCTACCCGATCGCGCGCGGTCTTGGCCCGCTGCTGGTCGCTCTCGTGTCGGGCCGCTTCATCGGAGAGCATCTGCGTTCGCAGGACATCGTTGGTGTGCTGCTGCTGAGCTTCGGCCTGGTGGCCCTGGCCATGCCGTTGAAGAACGTGGTACCGCGTCCGGGCAGCCGGCACGGGCTCGCGACGCTGTTCGCGGTCCTTACCGGCATCACCATCGCCGGCTACATCATCTCCGACGGACTGGGCGTCCGCGCGGCGGGCGAGTCCACGCAGCACCGCATTTCCTACATCGCCTGGCTCGCGGTGCTGGAAGGGCCCTGGCTGCTGGTTCTCGCCTTCTGGAAGCGCCCGACGACGGTCTGGGCGCACATGAAGAAGACCTGGTACCGCGGCGTCGGCGGGGGCCTGATCGCCAATACCGGCTACGGCATCGCGATTTATGCGCTGGCGCTGGGACCGATGGCCCATGTCGCGGCCCTGCGCGAGACCTCGGTGCTGTTCGGCGCGCTGATCGGGACACTCCTGCTTGGCGAGCCGTTCGGCGGCCGGCGGGTGGCTGCGTCGTTCGTGATCGTTTCAGGGCTTGTGCTGATGAACGGTCCGGCGCTCTTCTAGCGTCATGTCCACTCGAAACCTCGATACCCTGATGGCACCGCGCTCGGTCGTCGCCATCGGCGCCAGCGAACGACCCGGCTCCGTCGGCGCGGCAGTCACCCACAATCTCCTGGCAGGCGGCTTCCAGGGCGAAATCTACATGGTCAACCGGAAGGGCGGGACGATCGCCGGCCGAACGGCCTTCAAGCGCGTCTCGGACCTGCCGGAACCGGCCGATCTGGCCGTCATCATGACGCCGGCCGAGACCATTCCGTCGCTGATCGTCGCCCTGGGCGAGGCGGGGACGCGGACGGCAGTGGTGATCAGCGCCGGTCCGGGCAGCGGGCCCGACGCGGGGGTGGTCAATGCTCGCTGGCGCCAGCGCCTCCTCAATGCCGCGAAACCCTACCTGCTGCGTATCGTCGGACCCAACTGCATCGGCTACGCCGCGCCGCGGCTCGGCCTCAACGCGAGTTTCGGGCCGACGCGCCTGAAGGGTGGGCGCATCGCCGCCATCGCGCAGTCCGGCGCCGTACTGGCCGGGCTCGCCGACTGGGGCGTGGCGCAGGGCATCGGCTTCTCGCACCTGATCTCGATGGGCGACATGGCCGACGTCGATTTCGGCGACGTGCTCGACATGCTGGCACGCGACTACGAGACGCGCGCCGTCCTGATGTACGTCGAAGGCATCACGAACGCCCGCAAGTTCATGTCGGCGGCGCGCGGCGTGGCCCGCGTCAAACCCGTCATCGTCCTGAAGGGCGGTCGCCACGCCGCCGCGGCACAGGCGACCGCCTCGCACACCGGCTCGATGGCGGGCTCGGCTGCCGTCTACGACGCGGCCTTCGCGCGGGCGGGCTTGGTTCGCGTGCTCGGCCTCGGCGAACTTTTCGACGCGGCCGAGACGCTGGGCTACGGCATCGCGTTACGTAACGAGCGTCTCGCGATCCTGACCAATGGCGGCGGCGCGGGCATCATCGCGACGGACCTGCTGATGGACGAGGGTGGTGAATTGGCGACCCTGCTGCCGCGGTCGATCGGCAATCTCGACAAGCAGATGCCGCGCGGCTGGTCGCGCGCCAATCCCGTCGACATCGTGGGCGACGCCGACGGCGCCCGTTACGCCGCCGCCCTGAACGGACTGGCTGACGATCGCGGCGTCGGCGCCGTGCTCGCCATGAATGTGCCAACGGCGCTCACCTCTTCGGTCGAGGCCGCCCGTGCAATCGTCAGCGCGGCGGGCACGAAGGTGGTTCCGGTAATTGGCTGCTGGATCGGCGGTCCCGAGGCACAAGCCGGGCGCCACGTTCTGCACGAAGCAGGGATCCCGGCCTACGACACGCCGCTGCGCGCCGTGCGCGGTTTCATGCATCTGGTGGAGTATCGCCGCGGACAGCGGGCCCTGCAGCGCACGCCACCCTCCGTGCCGGAAGTCCGCTCGGATACAGACCTGGTCCGCTCGATCGTGCAGGCCGCGCTCGCCCAGAAGCGCTCCGTGCTCACCGAACCAGAAGCCAAGCGCGTGCTGGCGGCCTACGGCGTTCCGGTCGTGCCGACGGAGGTTGCGCGTGACGCCGCCGGCGCGGCGGCAGCGGCGGTACGCATCGGCTTTCCCGTCGCGGTCAAGATTCTCTCGCGCGACATCACGCATAAGACGGACGTGGGCGGCGTGGCACTGGACCTGATGTCCGAGCAGGCGGTGCTGGATGCGGTTCGCGAAATGACCGGCAAGATCCTGGTCATGGCGAACAAGGCCCGGATCGATGGTTTCGTGGTCCAACCCATGATCCGCCGCCCACATGCCGTCGAACTCATCCTGGGCGCCGCGGAGGATGCGGTGTTTGGCCCGATCATTCTCGTCGGCCACGGCGGCGTGGCGGCCGAGGTGATCGACGACAAGGCGCTGGCGCTGCCGCCGCTCGATCCTGTGCTGGCCGAGGACGCGTTGAGCCGCACGCGCGTCGACCGCCTGCTGCGTGGCTATCGCGACCGCGCGCCGGCCGACCGGAGCGCGGTGGGCGAAGTGATGATCCGCCTGTCGCAACTCATCGCCGATGTCGGCGAGATCGCCGAGCTCGACATCAATCCACTGCTGGCCGACGCCGATGGCGTGATCGCACTCGATGCGCGCATCGTCGTGCGCCGGCCGCAGAAGGGGCCGGAGCGGGCGGCGCGCTTCGCCATCCGACCCTATCCGGTCGAACTGGAGACCGAGATCGAACATCGCGGTGAGAAGCTGCGTCTGAGGCCCATCCGTCCCGACGACGAGCCCATGCTGCAGGCCTTCACACGGCGCATGACGCCCGAGGACGTGCGCATGCGCTTCTTCGGTCCCCTGCGGGAGATGAGCCATGAACTGGCGGCCCGGCTGACTCAGATCGACTACGACCGGGAGATGGCTTTCCTGCTCCTGGAAGGAGGCGGGGAGCTCGTCGGCGTCGGACGCCTGGTCGCGGACCCCGATTTCCAGCAGGGTGAGTTCGCCTTGACGGTGGCGTCGGATCGGCAGGGCCGCGGCTACGGCGAACTGCTGCTGCGTCACGTGCTGCAGTATGGAAAGTCGCGAGGTATGAAGCGCGTGGTCGGCCATGTGCTTCGCGAGAACAGCCGGATGCTGGAACTGGCCAAGCATCTCGGTTTCCGCCGCGAAGGCGGCCGGTCGGGCGAACCGGACATACGGCTGATCAAGTCGTTGGCCAGCGTCTAGCAGGCGGACCAACCCGCGCCGCCTGATTGCGGCAAAATAGTGGCCTTGACCAAGAGGTTAGGGCATAACCCTCATATGGCGTCTAGGAAGAACAGAAGCGGGAAGACGAACAGAAGGAGTCCGCGGCGCGGACCCGGCTTCGTCGACCGGCTGCTGTTCCGTTACGACGCGCTGATCGCGTGGATCTCCGGCCATCGCTGGCATTCGATCGTCATCGCGGTGATCGCGCTGTTCGTCGGCAGTCTCATCGGCGGCTACTGGATCGCCGAGCGACTCGATCTGCGCGGCAGTGATCGTGTGGCGCGCGACACGCTCGAGGACATGAAGCGCACCGCCGCTTCGCAGCCTGCTCCGCCGGAAACCAAATACGCGCGCATCGAGGACCTGCCCAGCTTTCCGAAGTATTCCGAGGCCGAGCCGGGCAAGCCGTTGCCGACGCTCGAGGAGAAGCCGCGCGTCCGGCAGGTCGCGGCGGCGCTCTCGCCCGAGCAGACATGGCGCCGCAATGCGGTGCCGTTCCGCGACCTCAACAGCCGGCCGCTGGTGGCGATCGTGATCGACGATGTCGGCCTCGACCGCGCGCGTTCGAAGCGCGCCTGGGAGTTGCCGGGTCCCATGACCATGTCGTTCCTGCCGTACGCCAAGGACCTGCCCGAGCAGGCGCGCGCGGCGCGGGCGCGCGGGCATGAGCTGATGCTGCACATGCCGATGGAGCCCAACGGCCGCAACGATCCCGGGCCGGGCGCCCTGATGGTATCGATGTCGGACGCCGAACTGCGGCAGCGCCTGCTGATCGCGCTGGAGAGTTTCAGCGGCTATGTCGGGATCAACAACCACATGGGCAGCCGCTTCACGGCGACCCGTCCGGGCATGGACGTGGTGATGCGTCAGCTCAAGCCGCGCGGGCTGATGTTCCTCGATTCGCGCACCACACCGCAGTCGGTGGGCGACCAGACGGCCCAGGAATTCGGCGTGCCGTCGATCGTGCGCCATGTCTTTCTCGACGACGAGGAGACGCTGGAATCGGTCCGGCGCAAGCTCGCCGAGACCGAGGCCGTGGCCCGGCGGCAGGGATTCGTCGTGGCGATCGGCCATCCGCACGACGCCACGCTGCAGGCGCTGGCGGAGTGGCTGCCCACGGTGCAGGGCAAAGGGCTCGCGCTGGCGCCGTCGACCGCGATATTGCGCAAGCGCAACGGTTGGGATTGAGTGGTCTCCAACGAGTGTTGGAGGAAGCGACGTGCGATACAAGAAGCAGGCGATGATCGTGGCTCCCCAGCCCGAGCCGACGGAGGCGGGGGCCGACGTTCTGCGCGAAGGCGGAAACGCCGTCGACGCCGGCATCGCCTGCGCTCTGGTGCAGGGCGTGGTCGATCCGCAGATGTGCGGCATCGCCGGTTTCGGCTCCTGCGGCATCTACATGCCGGGCAAGAAATTCCACGGCTACATCGACGCCCATGCGCCGGCGCCGCTCGCGGCGCGGCCCGACATGTGGGCCAACCTGATCGAGAGCGAGGCGCGCGACGGCTACGGCTTCATCCTGAAGGGAAGGGTGAACGACATCGGCTACAAGTCGATCTGCGCGCCGGCCAATCTCAAGATGTACTACGACGCGCACAAGGAGCACGGCAGCCTGCCCTGGTCGCGCATCGTCGAGCCGGCGATCCATTGGGCCGAGAACGGCTGGACCGTGCGGCCGCACGTCCACTTCTGGTGGGCCGACGACGGCGCGTTCGGCCGGGCTCCGAACTTCGAGCGTACCGGCTTCACACCGGCGGCGCGCGCGCTCTACTGCCGGCCCGATGGCGTGCCCAAGCGGGTGGGCGACCGGGTCGTGAACCGCGACTATGGCCAGACGCTGCGCGCCATCGCGAAGGGCGGCGCCGACGTCTTCTATTCCGGCGAGATCGCCCACGCGATCGCCGAGGACATGAAGAAGAACGATGCGCTGCTGTCGATCGACGACCTCAAGGCCTGGAAGACGGTGCGCAACGAGCCGCTGTGGGGTGACTATCGCGGCTACAGGGTCTCGACCAACCAGCCGCCGGGCGGCGGCGTAATGCTGATCGAGATGCTGAACATCCTGGAGAATTTCGATATCGGCGCGCTGGAACATGGCGGGACGGAGCATGTGCGCATCGTGGCCGAGGCGATGAAGCGCGCGACCATCGACAAGGACGCCAAGGTCGGCGATCCGAAGTTCGTCACCGTGCCGGTCGGTGAACTGACCTCGAAGGCCTATGCGAAGTCGATGGCGGCGGAGATTGCGCGCGGCGAGAAGGCGAGCGTCACGCGTTTCAACTCGGGTGCAGTCTCCAAGGACACGACGCACATCTCCGTGCTCGACAAGGACGGCAACTGTTTCACCATGACCCATTCGCTGGGCATGCCCTCGGGCGTCGTCACGCCGGGCCTAGGCTTCATGTACAACGGCTGCATGGGCGTATTCGATCCGCGCCCCGGCCGTGCCGGCTCGATCGCGCCGGGCAAGGCGCGCTTCAGCTCGGTGGTGCCCTCGATCCTGTTCAAGGACGGCAAGCCGCACCTGATCATCGGTGCGCCCGGCGCCACGCAGATCGCCATGGGCGTGCTGCACGTCATCCTGAACGCGCTCGACTTCGACATGACCATGGTCGAGGCGGTGAGCGCGCCGCGCTTCTCCGCGACGTCCGACGCGATCGACATCTCCAACCGCATCCAGGGCCGCGTCGAGCGCGAGCTGCAGGCGCAGGGCTATCCGGTCGTCCGCAGCCCCTACGGCTTCGGCTTTGCCGCGGTGCACGGCATCCGCATCCACGAGGACGGTCTCGATGGCGGCGCCGATCCCGGCCACGACGGCGTGGTGATCGCGGTCTAGCTACAGCGCAGGCAGATCCGGCGGCGGGCGGCGCGCGAGGGTTGCCTGCTCGTAGGCATAGGCGAAGCGGAGCAGCGTGGCCTCGCTCCAGGCGCGGCCGGCGAAGGTGAGGCCGAGCGGATAGTCCGGCGTGTCGGTCTTGCCGACGCCGGAGATGAAGCCGGCCGGCACCTGCACGCTGGGATAGCCTGGCTTGGCAGCGATGCCGGAGCCGCTGGCGCCGGGGAAGACCACGGCGTCGAGCTGGTGTTGGTTCATATAGGCATCCATGCCGCGATCCTTCGCGGCCATCAGGTCCATCGCCCGGGCCGACCTGTATTCGAGCTCCGAGAGATCGCCGCGGGTCTGCTCGGCCGCGAGGAACAGGTCCTGGCCATAGCGTAGCGCCTTGTCGGCGTTCTCCGTGTTGAAGGCGATGACATCGGCCATCGTCTTCATCTGTGTCCGCGTCGCCCAGTCGCGCAGGTAGAGGTTGAGGTCGCGCTTCAGCTCATAGAGGAAGACCACGGAGGCGGGCCCTGCCGTGCCCTTGGCGGGGCTGAACGGATTGCGATTGAGCACCGGCATGGTCGTGCCCGGACCGCCGATCCAGCCGATCGCCGGGATGGCCGCCCGCACGATCGTGGCGCCGAGGTCCTCGAGCACCTGGATGGCCCGGGTCATGACTTCCTTCGCGCGGGGCGACAGCGGTCCATAGAAGGGGTCGTTGAGCGGATCGTCGGGATCGCTGGGCACGCCAATCCGCGCGCCCTTCAGGCCATCCTTGTCGAGGCCCGCGGCGTAGTCCTCCGGCCGCTGCAGCAGGTGCGTTGCGGGATCGTCGGGATCGCGCGCGGCCAGCACGTTCAGCAGGATCGCCGAATCGCGAACGGTGCGGGTCATGGGGCCGGCCGTGTCCTGGCTGTGCGAGATCGGGATGATGCCGCTGCGGCTGATCAGGCCGACCGTCGGCTTCACCGTCACCAGCCCGTTCTGCGTGGCCGGGCTCAGCAGCGAACCCGAGGTCTCGGTGCCGATCGCTGCCGCGCAGAGGCCGGCGGCAACCGTGACGGCGGAGCCGGCACTCGAGCCGCCGGGCAGCACGACCGGCGCATGGTGGTCCATCAGTGTGGGCGAGTAGGGGTTTCGGACCTGTCCGGCGATCGAGCTGTAGCCCGAAGGCATGCCCACGGCGAGAATGTTGGCGAACTCGGTGAGGTTGGCCTTGCCCAATATCACCGCACCGGCCTCGCGCAGCTTCTTGACCACCGGCGCATCGTCGCGGGCATGGGCGCCTTCGAGGGCCAGCGAGCCTGCGGTCGTCGGCTGCCTGTCGCCGGTGGCGATATTGTCCTTCACCAGGATCGGCAGCCCCGCGAGCGGCCGTTGGGCCGATGGCTTCACCCCGTCGAGACCGGCGGCGATCGACAGGGCATCCGGATTGGTCACGCGTACTGAATTCAGCACCGGCCCGTTCCGGTCATAGGCCTCGATGCGGGCGAGATAGGCGCGCGTCAGGGCACTCGACGAGACGCGTCCCTCGGCCAATGCCTGCTGCAGGTCCGACAGGGAGGCGTCCTCGACGGCGAAGGCGGGCTGCGCCGAAGCCGTCGTGGAGGCCACGGCGCCCAGCGCCACGGGAACCATCGCGAGCTCGCGGCGGCTTATTCCATTGCCGTTACCCGGCGCCTCAGTACCCTTGGTCGGTTTCGTCACGGCAATCACCTCGGGTTTACGTCGCCAAGATTTACGGCGCGCCCATCTTTACACGATGTGGATGTCTCACGGTGCGGCTCCCGGCCCCCGATTGCGGTTCCCCTGAAGCGGCAACGCCATACAATGGAGGTCGCCAATCAATGAAACGATAGAATGGGAGGAAACAGATGGCCACCGTACCGGGGCGCCGTGCCGCTCTCACCGGGCTCGCCGCTGCCTGCGCCACGTCGCTCGTCGCGCTACCGGCGACGGCGCAGACGGTCTATCCCGACAAGCCCGTCCGCATGATCATCGCCTTTGCCGCCGGCGGTCCGACCGACGTGGTCGGCCGACTGCTGGCGCCGCGGGTTTCGGAGATCCTGGGCCAGCAGGTCATCGTCGAGAACAAACCCGGTGCTACGGGAAACATCGGCACCGCCATGGTCGCCGACGCCAAGCCAGACGGCTACACGATCCTGTTCAGCGCCTCCACCATGGCGATGGCGCCCGCGCTCTATGGCAAGGCGCTGGGCTACGATCCGGTGAACGGACTGGCGGCGATCGCCTATGTCGCCAGCGCGCCGCTGATCCTGCTGGCGCCGATGGACGGCGCGAAGAGCACTCCGGAACTGGTCGGCATGCTGCGCAAGGATCCGGGCAAGTATTCCTACGCCTCGTCGGGCAATGGCGGGATGATCCATCTCGCCAGCTACCTGTTCGCGACCCGGGCTGGCGGCGATGCCCTGCATGTGCCGTATCGCGGCTCGGCGCCGGGCATGGTCGACATGATCGCCGGCCGTCACGGTTTCCAGATCGATACGCTGCAGTCGAGCAAGGGCTTCATCGACGGCGGCAAGGTGCGGGTGCTGGGCGTCGCCTCCGACAAGCGACTGCCGCAGCTTCCCGACGTGCCCACGATCAAGGAAGCCGCCGGCTTCGACTACGCCATCAACACCTGGTACGCCGTCTATGCGCCGGCCAAGACGCCGCGACCGATCATCGACAAGCTGAACGCGGCCTTCAACCAGGCGCTCAAGCAGCCGGACATGGTGAAGAAGGCGAACGAGCTGGCGCTGGAGCTCGTCGATTCCACCCCGGAGCAGGCCAAGAAGTTCTATGATGACCAGATGGCCTTCTGGGATCCCATCATCAAGCAGTCCGGCGCCAAGCCGGAATAGCGATCGACAGCTGAGCGTAGAGAGTGACGGAGAGAGCGATGATCAAGTTCTATTACAACATGGCGCCGAACCCGATGAAGGTGGCGCTTTGCCTTGAAGAGATGGGGCTGCCGTACGAGCCCGTGCCGGTCGATACCCGCAAGGGCGAGCAGCACTCGCCGGAATTCCTGGCGATCAATCCCAATGCCAAGGTGCCGGTCATCATCGACGACGGCGAGACTATCTTCGACAGCAACGCGATCCTGCTGTACCTCGGCGAGAAGACCGGAAAGTTCCTGTCGAAGAAGCGCGGGGAAATGCTGTCGTGGCTGATGTTCGTGGCCTCGGGCATCGGCCCGTACTCCGGTCAGGCCGTCCACTTCCGCAACTTCGCGCCCGAACCCAAGGAATACGCCGTCAACCGCTACACGTTCGAGGCGCAGCGTCACTGGGGCATTCTCGAAGCGCGCCTGGGCAAGCAGCAGTTCATGTGCGGCGACAGCTACAGCATCGTCGACATGGCACTGTGGGGCTGGTCGCGGCTGATCCCCTTCGTGCTGGGGCCCGAAGCGCCGAAACAGTTCCCCAACCTGCAGCGCCACCTGGCCGAGGTCAGCGCCCGCCCGGCGGCCGTCCGCGCGCTCGCCCTCAAGGACAAGCACGCCTTCAAGGCCGAGATGGACGAGGCGGCGAAGCTCGCGATGTTCCCGCACCTCGGCAAGAAGGTCGCGTAAGGGACAACGGCAACCCGGGCTACATCATCCCGGGCTCGCCGAGATCCGTGCCGTCGATCATTCGGCTGTAGCGGAACGGCGTGGGATCGACGATCGGCGGGTCGCCGGCAATGAGGTCGGCGGCCAGCCGGCCCGCGCCCGGACCGATGCCGAAGCCGTGACCCGTATAGCCGGTCGAAAGGAAGAGGCCGGGCAGGGGATCGACGGCGGAGATCACCGGGATGCCGTCCGGTGTCGAATCGATCAGGCCGCCCCAGGCGTGCGCCACCTTCAGCCCCTTCAGCGCGGGATAGTGATCACCCCGGCGCGTCAGGCCGCGCTGGACCAGGACCGGATCGGCGGCGGGATCGAGCGTGCGCTGGCGTTCGAAGGGCGATTCGAGGTCGAACGACCAGTTGGCGAAGGATTCCGGCCCTTCGAGGAAGGAGCCGCCGATGCCGAAGGTCAGCCCGGCGCGCCGCTTCTTGAAAGTCGGCCAGAACTGGCGGGCGTAGAGCAGGCCCTGCGGCGACAGTTCGACGAGACCGCGCCCGCCCAGCCCGACCGTATAGCCACCGTCGAGGCGGCGCCGGATCGTGACGTCAGGCATGGAAAGGCCGCCATCCGTCACTTCCGGCGCCGCGGTCGTGGCGAAGGAGGTAGAGCGCACGCTGGCCTGCGCGAGCCGCAGATCGTGCCGGCGACAGAAGAGGGAACTCCAGGCACCGCCCGCCAGCAGCACGGTCTGTGTGGCGATCACGCCATGCTCCGTGATGACGCCGGAAACCTTGCCGTTGGTGATGTCGAGGCCGCGCGCCGCACAGTTCTGGTGGAGCGTGGCCCCCAGCCTGCGCGCCGCTTCCGCGATCGCGGGACCGGCCAGCGACGGCTCGGCGCGTCCGTCGGTGGGCGAGTGGACGCCGCCGATCCAGTCGCCGGTACTGCCGGGCGTCAGCTCCCGGGCCTCGGCGCCGCTCAGGACGCGGCTGTGCATCTGGTATTCGCGGGCCTTGAGGGTCCAGGCCTCCCATTGCGCGAAATCGTCGGGGCGGGTGGTTACATAGAGGAGCCCGGTGCGCCGGAAGCCGGTCTCGGCGCCCAGCTCGCGGGAGAGGTCGCCCCAGATCTCCAGGCTTTTCATGGCCAGCGGCAATTCGCGAAGGTCGCGGTGCTGCTGGCGGCACCAGCCCCAGTTCCGGCTGGTCTGCTCGCCGCCGATCACGCCCTTGTCGAGCAACGCGACCTTGTGACCCTTTTTCGCCAGCCAGTACGCCGCCGTCGAGCCGGCGATGCCGGCGCCGATCACCACGATCTCGGCCGAAGTGGGGAGTTTCTCGTCGCTGACAACGATCTGGAGCGGTGGAGACATCGTACTTCCTGGGCTGAACGCGTGGCGGAACAGTGTATCGCACGCTTTACGCACCGGAACCCGGCGCGGTACCTTCCGCCCCCTAAAAGGAGCCCCCAATGGACCTGACATTCGGCAAGGAAGAACTCGCCTTCCAACAGGAAGTGCGCGACTGGCTGAAGGAGAACCTGACGCCCGAGATCATGGGTGAAATCAAGGTCGGCCGGAATGCCTACATGCCGAAGGAGCGGCTGATCGACTGGCAGAAGCGCCTGGCGAAGAAGGGCTGGCTCTGCACCGGCTGGCCCAAGGAGTTCGGCGGCCCGGGCTTCACCACCACGCAGAAGTACATCTTCGAGATGGAGATGGCGAAGGCTGGCGCCCCCGGCACCTCGCCGTTCGGCCCCAAGATGTGCGCTCCGGTGATCATGAAGTACGGCTCGGCCGAGCAGAAGGCGCGCCACCTGCCGCCGATGCTCAATTCCGACCTGATCTGGTGCCAGGGCTATTCCGAGCCGGGCTCCGGCTCCGACCTCGCCTCGCTGCGTACCAAGGCGGTGCGGGAGGGCGACTTCTACATCGTCAACGGCCAGAAGACATGGACGACGCTGGCCCAGACCGCCGACTGGATCTTCTGCCTGGTGCGCACCTCGAACGAGGGCAAGCCGCAGGAGGGCATTTCCTTCCTGCTGGTCGACATGAAGACGCCCGGCATCTCGGTCGAGCCGATCATCACTGCCGACGGCAACCGCGCCGGCACCCAGGAAGTGAACTCGGTCTTCTTCACAGACGTGAAGGTGCCGGTCGAGAACCGCGTCGGCGAGGAGAACAAGGGCTGGACCTACGCCAAGTATCTTCTCGAGTTCGAGCGCGGCGGCAATCCCTACAGCCCGCGCCTGCGCTCCGGCTTCGAGCGGCTGAAGCGGCTGGCCCAGTCGATGCCGGAAGGCGAGGACTCGATCCTGGCCGACTCGGCGTGGCGCGAGAAGCTCGCGCGCATGGATATCGAGATCTCCGGCCTCGAGATGTTCGAGCAAGAGTTCTACTCGAAGCTCGCCTCGGGCCAGAACCCGGGTCCGCTGTCGTCGATGATCAAGCTGCGCGGCACCGAGGTGATGCAGCAGGTCCAGGAATATGCTGTCGAGGCGGCCGGCTACTACGCCCAGCCGTTCCCCGAGCAGCGCGCCTGGAACGCCAATGTCGAGCCGATCGGGCCCGAGGGCGCCGATGTGCTGGCGCCGCGCTATTTCAACGGCCGCAAGATGACGATCTACGGCGGCTCGTCGGAAGTGCAGCGCGGGATCATGTCGAAGGTGATGCTCGGCCTTTAGGCCGGGCATCACCCCGAGCGTAGCGAAGCGAAGCCGAGGGATCTCGTCTCCCTCGGCGCCGTCCTTCGGAATGAAAAGAAGTCTCCCCGCTGCGCGCCTTCGGCGCTTCGGTCGAGACGACGGGAGTGTGCGATGCGTCTGGCCTTCAGCGAACAGGAACTGGCCTTCCAGCAGGAAGTGCGCGAGTGGATTGCAGCCAACATGCCTCCTGAAGTGGCGGAGGAAAGCCGCCGCAGCCGCAGCAGCCACGTCTCCAAGGAGCGTCTGCTGCAGTGGCAGAAGAAGCTGGCGGGCAAGGGCTGGCTCTGCCCGAACTGGCCCAAGGAATATGGCGGGCCGGGCTGGAGCTCGACGCAGAAGTTCATCTTCGAGATGGAAATGGCGCGCGCCGACTCGCCCTACCTCTCGTCGTTCAGCATCAAGATGGTGGCGCCGGTCCTGATGAAGTTCGGCAGCGAGGCGCAGAAGAAGCGCTTCCTGCCCAAGATCGCCGCCGCCGAGGAACTCTGGTGCCAGGGCTATTCCGAGCCGGGCTCCGGCTCCGACCTCGCGTCCTTGCGCACCAAGGCCGAGCGGGTGGGCGACCATTACATCGTGAACGGTCAGAAGATCTGGACCACGAACGCGCACTTTGCCGATTGGATCTTCTGCCTCGTGCGCACCTCCAACGAAGGCAAGCGCCAGGAGGGCATCTCCTTCCTGCTGATCGACATGAAATCGCCGGGCATCACACTCGACCCGATCTACCTGGTCGACGGCACGCGCACCCCGATGCGCCACGAGGTCAACCAGGTCTTCTTCACCGACGTGAAGGTGCCGGTCGAGAACCTGGTCGGCGAGGAGAACAAGGGCTGGACCTACGCCAAGTACCTGCTCGAATTCGAGCGGGGAGGCCAGGCCTTCGGCCCGCGCCTGCGCAAGGCATTCCGCCATCTGCAGACGCTGTCGAAGACGCAGATGAACGAGGGCCAGTCGCTCTCGGCCGATCCGCAATGGCGCGAGAAGATGGCCGCCGTCGAGATGGAGATCGACGCGATCGAGATGAACGAGCTGATGTTCTACTCGAGCCTCAAGACCGGCGACGCGCCGGGCAACATGGGCTCGGTCGTGAAGATGCGCGGCACCGAGGTCGGGCAGAAGGTGACCGAGCTCGCCGTCGAGGCGGTCGGCTGGTACGGCACGCCGTTCACCGAGCTGCGCAACTATGACAGCAATATCGTCCCCGTGGGGGGCGAGTATGTCGACGACGTTTCGCCGCGCTACTTCAACACGCGCAAGACGACGATTTACGGTGGCTCGTCGGAAGTGCAGCGCAACGTGCTCGCCAAGGCGATGCTCGGCCTCTGAGGCGGGCAGCGCGTGAGCGTCGCGAAGAGGGCGGTCTTCTATACGATCCTGGCGTTGATCGTCGGGGTTGCCCTGGAGATCGGCTCTTCGGCGTTTCTTTATGCCGTCCACAAGGACAGGATCGCGAGCCTGCCCGGGTCCCCGTCCGATCCGGCCATCCTGCTCGCGGCCAGGACGGGACTGAGCTGGCTGCTGCCCGGTTCGTTTCCCGATCCGGCGACCTATCGGCGCATGACACGGCAGCCGGCAGGCTTCTTCGCGGAGGATCGGGAGCAGGGGTATCGCGCCAATCCGGGGCGGTACGTCTTCCGCTACAGCGGGCTGAAGCAGGGCAAGCCCGAGCATCTCGACGCGATCGTGACGATCAACCCAAACGGCACGCGGTTCAGCGGCTCGGCGCCGGTCGAACCCAGCCGGCGGATTTTCGTGCTGGGCGATTCCTACGTATTCGGCGATGGCGTGAACGACGAGCAGACCTTCGCCTTCCTGCTGCAGGCAGCTTTTCCCGACTCGGCGGTGGAGCTGCACGCGCTGGCCGGATACTCTTGGGCCAACGCGCTGGTCACGATGGATCGTATCAGGGACCGTGTCCGTCCCGGTGATGCGGTCGTGCTGGGCTATGCAGCCTACTACAAGGAGCGTCACGTCGCGGCGCCGTCGCGGCTGCGCAGCATTCGGGACTGGATGGCCTCGACCTTTCCCGAGGTCGAGCTCGACCCGAAGGACAGGCTTATCCGCGCCCGGCTCGACGACGCGAACCGGCTGGCCCTCGATACCATCCCGATGCATTGCAAGTTCGATACGGCCTATTGCAACGGGCTCGCGCCGGACGGCGCCTATGTCGACCGGGTGTCACGCGAACTCCTGCGGGCCATCGCGTCGAAGACGGTCGGGAATATCCATCTCCTGCACATGTTCGGCCCAAAGGACGATCCTGTGCTGCGCGACCTACCCGCGAACGTTCGGCTGGTTGCGGCCACGCCGCAGGACTTCAGCTACGTGATGCAGGACAACATCATGGGCCTCGACGATCACGGCGGACCATATTGGCACTACGCGATGTACTCGAAGCTGAAGCCGGTCATCGCCGCACGGCAATGACCCCCTCGCTGCGCGCCCGCACCTCGGGCGTGGCAAGACACGAAGCCAGCGCTTCATAGCCCGGCGTGCCCGGATAGGGCGCGACGCGGAACGGCTGCGCGTGGTTGGCCGGGCAGAAGAGCACCGTCTCGTAGGGACCCAGCGCATCGAGATCGAGGATCGACGAGGAACGGGTCATCACGAACAGCGGCGGCGCCGCGGGACCTCGGCGGCGCAAGTCGGCGATCAGCGCCTCCTGCGTGGGTTTATCCAGCCCTTGCTCGATCAGGTCGACGACGATGGGTACGGGCTCCGTGGTTTCGAGGCTGGCCAGCAGATCGACGAGCGCGGCCGAGTCCGTGGCGCCGTCCTCGACGAGCCGATCGACGGCCGGTCGAACTTTCGCCGCCCCCGCCGGGTCGGCACGGCGATCGAGCCCGACGAAGATGCCGCCCGACGCCTCGGCGATCCGCATGGCCAGCCGCGTCTTGCCGCTGCCCAGCGGTCCCGTGATGTAGGTGAGGGGGCGAATGTCGCGCAGTTCGAACCGCTCGCCGCCCCAGGGCCAGGGAAGATAGAACGCGATTCGCCGTTCCGGCGCGGCTGCCAGAAAACCCGCCAGTTCGCCGGCGCTGGGCGTCGCCCCGCGGGCAACGTCGCTGCGCAGGCGACGGACCCGGTCGATTGCGTCCACCAGTACGGGCAGCCGTGCTTCGAGTGTTCTCTGATGGGCTGTGAGCACCGGCCCAAGTCCGCGCGGATCGCCGGCCAGCACGCGAGCGACCTGAGCGAGGCTGAAGCCAAGGGCCCGCAAGGCGAGGATCTCCGATGCCCGCTCCAGGTCGTGGGGACCGTAGGCGCGCCAACCCGCCTCTGTGCGGATTGGCGTGAGCAGGCCGCGCTGCTCGTAGAGCCGTAGCGCCTTCGCGGAGATGCCGAGACGTCGCGCCGCCTCAGATGCGTTCAGGAATTCGCCGGAAGGGTTCACGATCCACCTCGCTCAGTCGATCGAAGCCTTATCAGGGCAGCCCCAAGGGCCGGGTCAACCGGCTTTTCCGTCCACAGCCACTTCGACTTGAGCGGATTGGTTTCTGCGCTGACGCGAAGTGCTGTGGAGAGGCTTTCTCTCCACGACCTGAACCTAAGGCATTGAAGCAACGTTACATTCAGTTAAGCCGCTGAACGGGCAGGTGCCGATTCCGTTCAAGCAAACTGCTGGGAAAACCTGCATCTGCCGATCCAGCATGCGCTCAGCCCGGCGGAATGACAGCCTTTTCTTCACGGGTTAATCTCGGGAGTATCAGCTCCGCTAACGAACCGGCACTTCAATCGCATACGCCACCATTGGTGGCATGATCGAGACCAAGCTCAATTCTCTAGACACGCGTGCGCAGGCGGGTGCAGATTTTGACTCTTAGCTGGCTCTGGAAAATGCTGCGTTACCGCCAGCCACAGATGAGTGATCGCGAGTTTTTGCCGATTGACCCCTCTCGCAGATGGCTAAAGAGGCGATGACACTGCTAGCGATCGGAAGGGGGAAGACAAATGAAACGATCGATATGCGTGGTGTCCGCGATGGCCTCGATGTTTGCTCTGGTCTGTGGCGCGAATGCTGGTGCACAGGCCATTCCAGATTATCTCGACCTGATCAACCATTGCCCAACGACCGGCTCGCTGCAGCCACTCAAGGCAGCAGGACCCGGCCACCACATTCAGAAGATCGACTCTGCGCTTAGCGACACCCTAATGCTGGACGAGTACGTGATCTATATCGAGGTGCTCCCCAAGGATGCAGCCGGGAAGACTACAACACCCCAACAACTTCTGTCGCAAATTCGGGGAAAGTTTGATGAGTTCGCGCAGTCGCCAGAAACTTCGGTCTCTGCGTATCCATCGAAAGAAGAGCAGCTCTGGAACTCGCGTTCGCCAATCGGCGCGCTGCTGAAATTCGCCGTATCGCAAAACCTAGTTGGAGCAAGCGTCAAAGTTGAGGAGTTCATTGTCGTTCTAACCGAGCTTCAGGCGCGCCGCTTTCGTCTGTCCACCGCGTATTCCCCGCAGCCGCTTGTAGGAGGTCACCCCGTGAGCGGCGTACGTGAGTTTGGCATCCGCCCTAAAGGGAGGGGCTGGGAACTCTACACGCGCGCGGCCGATCGACCGACCGGAATCATCGATACGGCGCTTCAGGCTATCGTCTTTAAGGGCGCTGATAACACCTGGCGGGCCTTCCAGTCTCGTATTGCCAGCCATGTTCAGACCAACGGCGGGCAGGCAACCGTAGTTGAACCGCGCCGGCAGTCCTTCAG
The DNA here is from genome assembly GCF_020880995.1 of Reyranella aquatilis. Classification (GTDB taxonomy): domain Bacteria; phylum Pseudomonadota; class Alphaproteobacteria; order Reyranellales; family Reyranellaceae; genus Reyranella; species Reyranella aquatilis. The sequence goes on from NZ_JAJISD010000001.1 coordinate 225,298, forward strand.
CTGGAAGCGCGACGTCTTGGACAAGAATCTTTTGCGAGGCGTCTGCGCCGAACTTCGTAGTGCTTCCGGCACCAGCCTCGGCAGGGAGGGTTTAGAAACAGCCCTCATGCTTGTTGCCGAACGCGATGCCAGCCGGGTTACGGCGGCCCTTGTGGAGGTCGGTGCCTCGATGCTGAAGACAGCCTCTTCTCCCGCCGAAAGAGAGCGCGTGCTGGCGGATATTCGCACCGCGCATGCCGAAGCGGAGACAGCCGCGACTCCGGCCAAACTACTGGAAGTGATCGAGGCAAAATCAGGCCAATTTTTAAGTCTCAGCTATCGAACGTCGCAATGGGATGCAACGGTCCAGAGGTTCGCTGCAACCCGCAAGCTGTCCAATGTGGAAGCGTCGGGGATCAGTGCACGCGCGCTCATTGCCTCGCTCCGGGACGCAGCCCTATCACCTCGGGATTTAAACCAACTCCTGAATGCCGCGACCGGCACTGCCGGAACACCGACGGCCGAGACGATCGCGTCCTTTATTGCCGATGGTGGCACCAGAGACGCCGTTGTGAAGCTCTTAAAGATGGAGCATCCTGACCGCGCGACGCTTGCTTCGCTAGGGAGTGCGCTGGTTGGCGAAACTACGGCTCGTAATCGCAATCTGGTGGACTTGATTCGGGCGGGCAGGACGCCTGGCGCGTATTCGCCTCTGACCATCGACTTTCGCGAACTACGATCCCGGCAGGCGACCGCTGATTCGATAGTGTCGCGGGCTCGAACTTTAGCTGCTATGGCGAGCCTCCTCGGTGAACCAGCTGGGCGGGACGCGGCAAAGGTCGCGACTGCTGTCGAAAGCGGCATGGCGATCTACAACGCAGCTTCCCTCTTCGCTGCCGGCTCGACGAGCGGCGGGGTGATAACGGCGATGGCCATTATGGGCGCCGCTGGTGGCCTATCTTCAGGAGACAACGGATCCGCTGCGCTCATGCAGGCCATTGCGGAACTCACCAGTCTCGTCCGACAGGAATTTAAGCGCCTCAACCAGAGGCTAGACAGGATCGACGACGCGCTAGAAAGAATTGAAAAGGAACTGGCCGATCAGCGGAGATTGAGCAGCGAAACATTACGGATTGCAGAAGAGACTAACGCTAGGGTCCTGCAATTGAGCGCGCGCGTCGATCGTCTTGAAGCCAACGTGATCGCAACGATAAGTAAATTCGCAACAGCTGAGTGTCTCAACTTCGTTTCCCTGCCGAGAAAGCCGAGTCAAGATCAATTTGAGAACTGCGCTCGGCTGTTCCAGATGTATGCCACTCAGACGCTGGAGGCGGTTGCGGTAGAGGACGGTCCGCTTCTTGATCAGCGCCTCGGAGTGAGTTTTCCGTTCGGCACTTGGCAGAGCAGCGACGCACTATGGCAAGGCGCAGGACTGATTGCGTCAAAGGCCGCTCGCTTGCTGGATCTGCACTCGGCAGCAAAGTATGCAGAGCGTAGTCGGCGAAACGAACTCGCAGCTCAACATCTCCTTGTCCAGGGCACGAATCTCCTCCTGCTGCTAGCGCAGCGCCACGGTAGCGAGTGGTTCATGCGTTACCACGATCAATACGTCACGAGCTTCGATTTGAGAGACGACTTACTCACTCGCTTGGAAGCGGTCGAGAGCTTTCAGAAATCGCTTCTGCCCGAGCGAGGCAAGAGACTGGATACAACGCTGAAAGTAGTAGACGCCCTGCAAGCTGCCGGGGGTTATGAGCAACTCACAAGACTTATCAAGGCGCAATCAGAAGAAGCAGTACGAAGGTACCTCCTACCCGAACTGGTTGGCGCGCTTGAATGGAAGGAGGACGATAAGCATCGCTTGATCGTCAACGGCTGTGAGAATCGTGACTCAACCTATCCCATCCTGACTTTTGCGAACGTTCTGACGACCCGACTTCCGCTGGAAGTAGCAATTCTCGGTTTCGTGTCAAGAGATGAACTCCTGCAGCCGTACATCAAGGGCACCCAAACCGTACCGACAACCATTCCGAAAGGAGGGTTGCGAATTTGCGCTAAGGATGTGGTTGAGAACACGTCTTTGGGCTGGACCCCACCTATCAGACATTTGGTGAGCGGCAAATTGCAAGTGCATCAGCATGGCGTCCAACTGCTGCAGTCGAATGGGAAAGGAGAAATTCCCTATGGCAGTTCGGATTATGTCTCGTTTGAATCACGGGGATCGAGTGTAGTTCATCACCGACTTGTCACCGGGATTCTCGAGGATTTCTTCAAGCGTGACAAAGCCGCTGACCGAGCATACCAAGCTGTTGTCGACGCTTTCGTTCAATCTCGCGATTTGGGCGTTAGGCTCGCCGTTGCACATGCTCATCGTACGCTCCTGAGCAACGATGATTTTGCCCGACGCCAACTACACACGGCATTCGACATGATCCACGCTCTGCATGGTTTTCTACGAGGCTATCTGCCCCTTGCCTATCCTGCACTCTATGCGGCGCACGACGAGCTACGCGGATTTCTGGAGTCTGGTCCTGACGTCCGACTGCTCGATGCCGCTAGCTACTCGGAAGCACTTCGGTGCGCCGACGCTGTCTACTTGGACGTCTTCCCGAAGGGTATCAGCGAAGACGATATGAAGAGAGCCGCCGAGAACATCTTTAGGCACAACGAATGTCGCATCTTCTCGAATTTTCTCCAGGATTTCAGTTTGGGAGATTTGGCCGCCTATCTGGCGCCATCGCTTGAGCGTTTCCGTGAAGTATTGCGGAATGCCGACCTCGACAGCGCTGGGGATACGACCATCTCGAATACCGCCTGGCCGGCCGCTCGGTTGCGCGCCTTGATTCGCAACGGCGGCGACCCTACCTTTTGGAAAGAAATGCAGTAAGAGATCGGCCTTTCGTGTGTGGCTTGCCTTGGACTGGAAAAGTTATCACTGCAGGTGCAACCGTTTGAAGGGGACGGAAACGGTACGGCCTTGATCAGTGTCAACAAAGATGGAGGTGTACCTCCTCAAGACGACACAGAAAGGTTTCGAATGGCCAAACCAGTGATACGACTGGAGCACTATCACGTACTCACGATGAGTATAACGAAGAAGGTATCCGCTCAGTTGCTTATGGCTTGTCGTCACCCCCGCGCGGCCGCGCTCCGTATTTCGAGGGAACACCGGGATGGTGCTCCTCTTGAACTGATTCATTCCAGTTGGTGGTCGCTGAAGTGACGCTCGTACCGCGTACGCAATCAGGGTGCGCCGCAGCCACTAAGCGCGAGCAATTTGACCCGACCTAACGCCGTAATCGTTCCGAACGATCGCGTGAAGCTTGACTCTTCGTCGTGGAGAATACGACGACCATTTCGGAGATGCGTGCAAGTTCGCGTACTAAGATATCTAAATCTTTCACGTCCGATTTGGATGAGCGACTACCCCGGTGATAGTCACCCAGCGACTCTCCGGATTGCAACAGAACGCCACTAGGAAATCTCCGGCCACGCCGCGTCAGCACACTGATTGTGAGGAAATAGATATCAAATGATGATTGCAGGCGCGATATTGCGCCCTTAGGAGCTGGGTGCGTGCGCAATGTTGATTCCCAACGGGAATCCCATCAAGCAGGCGTGAGCAAGGGTTCGGTATAGCGCTCAAGTCCGGTGGGGTTGTCGCTGTGGTCAATGAGAGTGCTGACGCTAGCATGTTGAAATTGGGTCTCGACGCTCTTTGGAATGACGGCTCGGTGGGAGAAAGGTTAATGGACTACCGCAACCTCGGCCGTGCCGGCCTGAAAGTCTCCGAGATCTGCCTGGGCACGATGACCTTCGGCAATGGCGCCGACCAGGAAGGTGCGACGAAGATGGTGAACGCCGCGCTAGATGCGGGCGTGAACTTCTTCGACACGGCCAATTCCTATGTCGGCGGCACCTCGGAAACGATGCTGGGTGTCGCGTTGAAGGGTAAGCGCGAGGACGCCATCATCGCCTCCAAGTTCTTCAATCCGATGGGCGGGCGGCCCAACGATTCCGGTATGTCGCGACTGCACATCAAGCAGCAGATCGAGGGCTCGCTGAAGCGGCTGCAGACCGATTACATCGACATTTACTACATCCATCACGTCGACCATCAGACGCCGCTCGAGGAGATGCTGCGGGCGCTCGACGATCTCGTTCGCGACGGCAAGATCCTCTACACGGCCTGCTCGAACTTCGAGGCGTGGCGCCTGATGGAGGCGCTGTGGATCAGCGACACCAGGGGCTGGGAGCGCTTCGCGGCCTACCAACCGCAGTACAGCCTCGTGGTCCGCGACATCGACGAAGAGATCGTGCCTGCGCTGCAGCTCAAGGGGCTGGGCTGTGTGGCCTGGTCGCCGCTCGGCAGCGGCTATCTCGCGGGCAAGTACACGCCGGGCAATCTCACGGTGCAGGGGAGCCGCTCGGCCGAGGGGTGGGGCTTCCAGAGCAAGTTCTTCGCGCGCAACCACGGCGAAATCTTGCAGACCCTGCTCGACACGGCGAAGGAGCTGGGCAAGCCCCCGGCCGAGGTCGCGCTGCGCTGGGTGATGGACCAGCCCTTCATGACCAGCGCCATCGTCGGTGCGCGCAATGCCGAGCAGCTCAGCGAGACGCTGAAGGCGGGTGGCTGGCGCCTGCCCACGGATGCACTCGCGAAGCTGAACGCCGTCTCCGCCCAAGCGCACAAATACCCGCGCGCCTTCGAGGATCCCATGCCCCAGCGCCGCGCGAGTGCGCTCAAGATGCCCGGGATGCCGAAGGCCTAGTTCGCCCGGACCATCCGGTTGCCGGACAGGCGGCAGCGGCCCTGCTTGTCGGCATCCTGCCGATCCTGCAGGTCCAGGATCTGCGGAACGTAGAGCGGCCGGTTGTTGACGATGCCCGTGGTCGAGACCATCCGGGCCTGACGGCCGGCCTCGGCCTGCGAGTAGACGATGGCGACGCCGCCCAGAAGCGCGAAATCGTCGGGCCACTTCGCTTCCAGCAGGGTGACAGGCCGGCCCGCTTCGTCCTTGGCCTGCCAGCGCCGGACCTTGGGAAGCACGCCCGCCCGGCCGACGCCGCGATAGACCTTGCCCTCGAGGTCGATGCCGACCTGCAGCAGTTCGGTGAGCGGCAGGTGCGTGTAGGTGTATTGCTCAGCGTTGTGCCCGACCCAGATCTCGACATGGGGGAGATTCACCCAGGAACCGCCCGCGAGGGCCGGCTGGTCGGCCGCGAGAGGATCGTGGACCTGGATCAGCAACGTGTTCAGACCGGAGGGGAGTACCTTGATCTCAGCCGATTGCGCGCGGGACGCGGCGGTGCCGAACACGACGAATCCGTCGTCACCGGCCGTCGTCATGCTCGGGACGCAGTCTCCGATCGTGCCGCCCATCGGGACGTCCGGCTTTTCGCCGCGGGTCGGGCTCACCAGGGTATAGGCGCCGTAGACTCCCTTGGCAGGCTCGGCCGAGAAGCTCTTGCCGGGGCCGCTGGGCCACTCCGGGCATCCCACGTCCAGATCCTTGAGGCGGCTGTCCTTGGCGACCGATCTGGCCAAGAGCGTGTTGAAGTCGATGTAGGTCCTGACCCCGGTCTGCTCGGCCGCATCGTGATAGGAGCAGGAGAGTTCAGCCAAAGCCTTCAGCGGGACCAGCGAGGAGATCACGGTCGCGGTCCAGCGCCAGGCGGACCCGCCGGCCTGCCAGTGGGTGAAGCGGTTGGGACGGACCTGCACTTCGTCCTCGCCAACACCGGCCGAGCCGTAGCCGTCGTTGCAGAGCTGCAGGATCTGCTTCGGGGGGGCCGCACCGTCGAGCAGCCAGTATTCGACACCGCCATCGCGCTCATTGCCGGCGATGCAGCCTTGTTCCTGGTCCTTCGGCTTGTCGGCAAGGCCCAGCCGGACTTCGGCGACCGAAAGCGGCGTCCCGTTCGGCGATTTACCGGCATCGAAGGTCTTGGCGATCTTGCAACTGGCACGCTTGCCACACATCGCGGCGGTCTGGGCGGGATCGGGGGCGGCCGACGCGATCGCGGGAAGGGCAACAAGAAGCAACGAAACGAAGGGAAGGCGCATGGTTCAACCTGCGAGGACGGGTTCACCGACGATCTGCGTCCGATGCATCAGCCGACGCAGCTTCTCGTCGAACGCGTCCCGGCGGTGCATGACGCAGCGATTGTCCCACATGACCAGGTCGCCGGCGCGCCACTTCTGGTACCAGGCAAAGCGCTCCTGCGTGGCGTGCGCCCAGATCGCATCGAGAAGGGCTTCGCTCTCTTCGACGGGAAGGCCGTGGATATAGGCGCCGGGGCGACGGCCGAGGAACAGCGCCTTGCGCCCGGTGACGGGATGCAGGCGCACGAGAGGGTGCACGGCACCAGGGGTCTGCCGCACGTCGAGGGTGCGCTGGAAACCCTTGCGGAGTTCTCCGGCTGAATTCCGGCTGGAATCGTGAATGCAGGTCTTGCCCTCGATCGCGCGCTTGAGCTCGGGCGACAGGGTCTCGTAGGCGGCATACATGTTGAGGAAGCCGGTGTTGCCGCCGTCGGCCGGCACCTCGAGCGCATAGAGCAGCGAGGCGCGCGGCGGTAGCGGGTTGTAGGACATGTCGGTGTGCCAGACGAGTTCGTAGGAGCCGAGCCCGCCCATCTCCTTGCCGTCCTTCTTGGCATTGGCGATCACCGCGACCCAATCCACCGCCTCGGGTACGACGCCCGAATTGGCGCGGTCGAGATTGGCCGAGGCGATCGGCACGCGGTCGAGTTCGCCGAAGCGGGCACTGAACTTCATCAGCGTCGGGTCGTCCAGCCTCTGGCCCGAGAAGCGCAGCACCAGATGCTCTCCCCAGGCCTCGACGATGCGCTGGAAGACGGCGTCGTCGATCGGCCGTGAGAGATCGACACCATGCACGTCGGCGCCCAGCGCGGCGCCGGTGGGCTGGATCCAGAGTTCGCTCATCGGGACTCTCCTTCTACTCGAAATAGTGGGGAACGAAGCGGCTGGTATTGTGGGTGATGCGCCGTTCATCCTCGCGCATGCCGATGCCCGCCGACTTGCCGCCGATCACCCAGGATCCTACTAGCGCGTGATTGCCGTCGAATACCGGCAGGGGCTCGTAAGCCTGCCAGACATAGCCCTCGGCGCCGTACGCGCCGGGCGCGGTATCGAACACACCCGGGCCGACGACGGTCACGTTATGGCCTTCGCGGCCGAATACAGGCTTCTTGACGAAAGCGCGGCCGAGGTCGGGATGTTCGCTGTCGAAGCTCGGCAGCAGATGGGGGTGACCGGGAAAGCCTTCCCACAGCAGGGGCAGGATCATCTTGTTGGACAGGATCAGCTTCCAGACCGGCTCGATGAAGGCGGTACCGTCCTTGGGCACGAAGGCCCCGAATGCCTCGCGCATCATCCATTCCCACGGGTAGAGCTTGGATAGGACCTGGATCGGTACCTCGTCCGGATCGGTGAAGCGCTGCCCGTTCCAGCCGATCTCGGCCACCGTCAGCGTCTTGGTTTTCAGGCCCGCCTGGATCGCCGTATCGCGAAGATACTCCGAGGTGGCGAGATCCTCCGGGTGGTTTTCGAAGCGTGCGAAATGCACGACCGATTGCGGCGAGAGGCGGGAGCCGACCTCCTTCCATGCATCGATCAGCTTTTCGTGGATCGAATTGAACTGGTCGGCGGCCGGCTTCACATCCTTCAGCCAGTACCATTGCACGACCGCAGCCTCGTAGAGGGATGTCGGCGTATCGGCGTTGTATTCGAGCATCTTCGGCGGATTGCGGCCGTCATAGACCAGGTCGAAGCGGCCGCTGATGGTCGGATCGGAACGCCGCCAGACCTCGGTGATGTAGTCGCCCCACGACGGCGGGATCTTCATCCACTCCCAGAGCCTGTTGGCCACGACATGCTCCACAGCCTGGAGGCAGAGAGCATGGAGTTGCTCGGTCGCGGCTTCCAGTTCGTCGATCTGGCCGGCGGTGAAGGCGTAGCAGGCCTGCTCGGTCCAGTAGGCCTTGCCGTCGAGCGTGTAGAAATCGAAGCCGAGCGCCTCGACCTTGCTCTGCCATCCCGGACGCGGCGTGATCGTCTCGCGGCGCATCAGCTGGATCCGGTCGAGCCCGAGCTACCGAAGCCGCCGCGCTGGCTGCCCGTCGCAGCCGGCGTATTGGCCGTGCCCGTGGAGCTGCTGCCGCTCCGGATGCCACTGCCGCCGGAGCCGCTTCCCGATCCCGTGGCCTGCTGCTGGCAATTCGGCGCCCCCGGAGGGCACGTCGTCGTCACCTGCTGACGATTGAAGGGATTTCCAAGGAACCACAGGAACGGCAGGGCGCCGACGCCGCCGGTGGCCGACGCACAGGAATAGAGGACGGCCGCCGCACCGGCACCCATGAGGGCGAGTTTCACCGTGCGCGACATGCGCGACGGACCGCGTTCGGGCGGGCGGTGCGGGGAAGGATCGGGCAGGGACATAGTCAATAGGTCAGGCAGGCGGCGTTGATCAGGCCAAAGCAGGCCGCGAAGCCACCCGCCGTGACGCCTGAAGCCATCCGGTCCGCCTCGATCGACTGCATCAGGTTCGGCAGCAGGAAACGCAGGCCGACATGGACCAGCGCCTGGACGACCAGAGCGACACCGGCCCACAGGACGAGATCGGTGAGGCTGGCCGAATGCGCGATGGTATTGGCCAGCGGCAGGCAGAAGCCGAGCAGGGCACCGACGAGCGCGACCGCCGCGGCGGTGTTGCCTTGGCGGATCAGCGCGAATTCCCGCCAGGGGGTCAGAAGAGTGTAAACCCAGATGAAAACGAAGAGCAGCGCGAAGCTCACCACGATGTAGCGGGCGAAATTCGGAATGGCGGCGAGCAGCCATTGCAGCTCGGGCATCGATTGCCTCCATCAGCCGTGCATCGTCAGGCCACCGGAGACGCTGAGGGTCTGGCCGGTGATGAAGCCCGCATCGTCGCTCGCCAGGAAGCAGACCGCACCCGGAATATCCTCGGGCTGGCCGACACGCTTCATCGGGATGGCGCCGACCAGGGCCGCACGGACCTTCTGTCCGCGCTCGTCGTCGCCGGCGACGGCGGCCAGAAGGGGGGTGTCCGTCGGGCCGGGGCAGACCGCGTTCAGCGTGATACCCTTCCGGGCGACCTCGCGCGCCACGGTCTTGGTGAAGGCGATGATGCCGCCTTTACAGGCCGAATAGACGGCCTCCTGCGAGGATCCGACGCGGCCCGCGTCCGATGCGATGTTGACGATGCGCCCGCTGCCGCGCGCGACCATGCCCTTCAGCACGACGTGGCTCATGTTGAGCGGTCCGCGCAGGTTGATGGCGATAAGCTGGTCCCACAGGTCGGGCGTGGTATCGACGAAGTTGACGAAGCGGTCCCAGCCCGCGTTGTTCACCAGGATGTCGGTCGGACCGACCGTCACCTCGAACGCGGCGATGGCTCTTCCGACGGCCGCGTAGTCGGCGATATCGACGCCCGAGGCGTAGCCGCCGATTTCGCCGGCGATCTTCTTTGCCCCGTCGAGGTTCTTGTCGAAGACCCCGACCCGCGCGCCGTAGCCTGCGAAGCGCCGGCAGATGGCGCTCCCGATGGCGCCCGCGCCGCCGGTCACGATGACGTTCTTACCTTCGAGACCACGCATGCTTGCCTCTCGTCATCCTGAGCGCCGCGAAGGATCCCTCATCCGGCCGTGCTCGGTGCTGTCAGTGCCTGATTGTCCGTAAGGTGCTTCGTCGGCACTCAGGACGGGCGATCAGAGCGGTGAATACGGATCGAACTTCGGCTTGCGCTTCTCCAGGTGCGAGGCGAGGCCTTCCTTCACGTCGGGGCCGACGAAGCCCAGCATCTCGAGGCCGAGCGAGGTGTCGAAGGTCGGGCCCATCATGCGCAGCCAGTTGTTCAGCGCGTACTTGGTGAAGCGGATCGAGCTCTGCGCGCCCTCGGCGAGCTTCGTCGCGACCTCCAGACCCTTGGCCTCGAGCTGGTCGTCCTCGACGCAGAGGGAGACCAGGCCGATGCGCTCGGCTTCCTCGCCGTCGACCGCCTCGCACAGCAGCAGGTAGTACTTGGCCTTGGCCATGCCGCAGAGCAGGGGCCAGACGATGCAGGCATGGTCGCCGGCGGCGACGCCGAGGCGGGTATGGCCGTCGATGATCTTGGCCTTCTTCGAGGCGATCGAGACGTCGGCCAGGATGCCGGCGACGAGGCCCGCGCCAACGGCGGGGCCGCGGATGGTGCTGACGATCGGCTTGGAGCAGTTGATGACGTTGTAGACGATGTCACGCGCTTCCTTCCAGGTCCGCAGCAGCGCGTTGTGGTCCTTGATGTTGTTCTCGATGATGTCGAAGTCGCCGCCGGCCGAGAAGACCTTGCCTCCGGCGCCCTGGATGATGACGCAGTTGACGGTGTCGTCACCGTCGATGTCCCGCCATACGTCGACCAGTTCGCGGTGCATGATCGCGTCCGTCGCATTGTATTTCTCGGGCCGGTTCATCGTGACCCGCAGCACCCTGGGGTGCGGGCGATCGAACAGCAGGCGCTGGTAGCGATTTTGCCAGTCGGACATGGTCTTTTCCTCCGTTGCCGGACGTTAGCACCCCTTGTTCGCGCCGGGGAATGGCATGGCGATTGCGTTCGCTCTGCAGGGTGAACCGGACAACGGACAGGGGGCGGTCATGCGGGCGATCAGCTGGGCAATCGGCGCGGTGGCGACCGCGCTTCTGTCTCTCCCGGCATCGGGACAGGCGCAGACCATCCGCGCGGTCATGCATGCCGACATCAAGATCATCGATCCGATCTGGACCTCCGCCTACAACGTCCGGAACTACGGCTACATGGTCTACGACACCCTGCTGGCGATGGACGAGAACCTCGTCGTGCGACCGCAGATGCTCGAAGGCTGGAAGATCAGCGACGACAATCTCACCTACACCTTCACCCTGCGCGACGGCCTGAAGTTCCATGACGGCGCGCCCGTCACCTCGGCAGACTGCATCGCCTCCCTGCAGCGCTGGGCGCCCAAGGATGCGATGGGCCAGAAGCTCTTCTCGCTGGTGAAGGAGCTGAAGCCGGTCGACGACAAGAGCTTCGTCATGGTCCTGACTGAGCCGTACGGGCTGGTGCTGCAATCGCTGGGCAAGCCCAGCTCCACCGTGCCGTTCATCATGCCCAAGCGGGTGGCCGACACGCCCAACAACGTGCAGATCAGCGATCCAACCGGCTCGGGCCCCTTCGTCTTCCGCAAGGACCTGTGGCGGCCGGGCGAGAAGACGGTCTACGACAAGTTCAAGGACTACAAGCCGCGCAGTGAGCCGGCCTCCGGGCTCGCGGGCGGCAAGGTGGTGAACGTCGACCGTGTCGAATGGCTCAACATCACCGATGCCCAGACCGCGGTGAACGCGCTGCTGAACGGCGAGATCGACTATATCGACCAGCCGGAGATCGAACTTCTGCCGCTGCTCGCCAAGGACAAGAATGTCGTTCTCGGCACCTACAATAAACTCGGAGGCCAGATGAACCTCCGCTTCAACACACTGCACAAGCCGTTCGACAATGCGAAGATCCGCCAGGCTGCGCTCTACGCCCTGAATCAGAAGGACTTCCTGATCGCGGGGTTCGGCGACGAGAAGTACTACAAGGAGTGCAAGGCGCTGTTCATCTGCGGCACTCCTTACGCAACCGACAGGGGCTTCGAGGACAAGTTGAATTCCGACTTCGCGAAATCGAAGGAGATTCTGAAGCAGGAGGGTTATGACGGCACGCCGGTCGTGCTGCTGTTCGCCACCGACACACAGACCGGGCGGTTGACGCCGATCGTCAAGTCGCTCCTCGAGCGCGGCGGGTTCGTGGTCGACATGCAGCCGATGGATTGGCAGACCGTGCTGTCGCGGCGCGCCCGCAAGGAGCCGCCGGACAAGGGCGGGTGGCATGCCTTCATCACCACCTGGGTATCGGCCGACCTGCTCGACCCAATCATGATGTCTTATCTCGCCGCGACCTGCGAAAAGGCCAACGTGGGCTGGCCGTGCGACCCGCAGATCGAGAAACTGCGCGATGCCTTTTCGCGCGCTGCGACCGACGCCGAACGGAAGGAACTCGCGATCGCCATCCAGGTGCGGGCGTCGGAGTATCCGATGTATGCCAATCTCGGCCAGTACATCATGCCGGTGGCGATGCGGAATACGATCACCGACCAGCTCAGCGGACCGGTGCCGATGTTCTGGAACATGAAGAAGAAGCAGTAGGCGAGGCTGCCGCAAAGCCGCCGGAGGAGGGACCCTTGACCATCGTGATCCACGACGCCGCCATCGTGACTGTCGACGATGCCGACACCGTCCACTACAACGCCGCCATCGCCATCGAGGGCGACCGGATTGCGGCCATCGGCCCCAGCCCCGAGGTTCTGGCGAGCTATCCTGACGCCGAAAAGATCGACGGGCGCGGCAAGCTCGTCATGCCGGGCTTCGCCAACATCCACACGCACTTCACCATGACCCTGGCGCGCGGCGTGTTCGAGGATCTCTCGCCGTCGCACAACCCGCCCTTCACCGGCGGCCTGTCGCCGATCCCGTTGCCCGACATGGCGCCTGACGAACGTCGCGCCTTCGCGCTGCTGGGCGCGCTGGAGGCGCTGCGCAGCGGCACCACGCACATCCTCGAGGACTCCAACGACGTCGATCACTATGCCGGCGCGCTGGCCGATACCGGCCTGCGCTTCCTGCTGGCCGAGCGCGCCTACGACCGCATCGGCACCTCGATCGGCGATCCGGCGCCCTATCAACTCGACCGGGCGCTGGGCCAGACGCACATCCGGAACATCGAGCGCAATCATCGCGACTGGAACGGCAAGGCGGACGGCCGCCTGCGCATCGCGATCTCCGCCTGGGCGCCCGACATGTGCTCGCCGGAGCTGCTGCAGGACCTGAGCGCGCTGCAGACGCAGCTCGACACGAGAATCACCATCCATCTCAACCAGATCTGGGGCGAGGTGGCCGCCGTGCGCGCCCATCGCAACCGCCTGCCGACCGAATACTTGGCCGATCTCGGCTTTCTCAACGACCGCATCATCTGCGCCCATTGCCGCTGCATGGAGCCGTCGGAGGAAAAGCTCCTGGGCGAGGCCAGGGTGAACGTGTCGTTCAACTCCGCCATCGCCGCACGCCGCGGCCTCAGCCCGCGCATCGCCGATCTTGAAAGGTACGGCTGCAACGTCGGCATGGGCTCCGACAACATGGCCGAGGACATGGTCGAGGTGATGCGCACCGGCCTGTTCATGGAACGGGTGCGCCGCGAGGATGGTCGCGAGCCGACGCCGGAGCAGGCTCTGCGCTGGGCGACACGCAATGGCTACCGGGCGCTGGGGGTGCCCGACGGCGGCTGGCTGGCGCCGGGCAACAAGGCCGATCTGGTCGTGATCGACCTGCAGCGCGCCCATCTGATCCCTGTCCTGAGGGTCGTCTCCGACTTCGTCCACAACGGCCAGGCGCGCGACGTCCAGTCGGTGATGGTCGACGGCAAGTGGGTGATGAAGGACGGGGCCGTGTTGACGATGGACGAGGAGAAGATCCTGCACGACGCACAGCGCATCGCCAACGAAGCCTGGTCACGAACATTCAGGACGCGCTTCAAGCCGCCCGCGGGCTTCTCGCCGGACGCTTTGCCTTAGCGCGAGAAAACAGGCCGTCGTCCCGAGCGCAGCTCCGAAGGCGCGCAGTCGAAGGAAGACGAGGAATTAACGCCGCTTGTTGCCGGCGCTCCACTGGCCGGCGCTGGCGAAGCGGACGGCCTCCTCGGCGGCGCGGACCAGGGCCTTGGCCTTGGCGACGCTCTCCTGGTACTCGGCTTCGAGATCGGAATCGGCCACCACGCCGACGCCGGCCTGGACGTACATCGTGCCGTCCTTCACCAGGCCCGTGCGAAGCAGGATACACGTGTCCATGGTGCCGTTTGCCGCGAAGTAGCCGGCGCAGCCGGCATACATGCCGCGGCGGACCGGCTCGACCTCGTCGATGATCTGCATCGCGCGCACCTTGGGGGCGCCCGAGAGCGTGCCCGCCGGGAAGCCCGCTTTCAGCACGTCGATCGCATCGAGCCCGTCCTCGATCTTGCCTTCGACGTGGCTGCTGATGTGCTGGACGTGGCTGTACTTCTCGATGGTGAACTGCTCGACGACGCGCACCGAGCCGATCTTGGAGACGCGACCGACATCGTTGCGCGCCAGGTCGACCAGCATCAGGTGCTCGGCGCGCTCTTTGGGGTCGGCCAGCAACTTTTCGGCGAGCTGCCTGTCTTCCTCGGGCGTGACGCCGCGGCGGATCGTGCCGGCAAGCGGACGGATGGTGACGGTGTCGTCGCGCAGCCGGACCAGGATCTCCGGGCTTGAGCCCACGATGGTGAAGTCGCCGTAGTCGAAGAAGATCAGGAACGGCGAGGGATTGATGCGGCGCAGCGCGCGGTAGAGCGACAGCGGCGGCAGCTTGAAGGGCAGGGAGAAGCGCTGCGACGGTACGATCTGGAAGGCGTCGCCCGCGCGGATGTACTCCTTGCAGGTCTCGACCATCGCCTTGAAGTCTTCCTTCGACATGTTGGCCTGCGGCTCGGGCAGGGCGTCGAGGTCGTCGGCGCTGTCGCGGCGGAAGGGCAGCGTGCGCTCGAAATCGGAGACCGCGTCGGCCAGCCGCTCCTGCGCGGCCTCGTAGGCGGCGTGGGCGCTGATGTCCTTCTGTGGCCAGACCGGGGTGACCAGGGTCACGTTGTCCTCGAGCCGGTCGAAGATGCAGATCAGGGTCGGCCGCACCATGATCGCGTCGGGCAGGCCGATCGGATCGGGATTGGTGTCGGGCAGCCGCTCCATGTCGCGGACCATGTCGTAGCCCAGGAAGCCGAACAGGCCCGACGCCATCGGCGGCAGGTCGGCCGGCAGCTCCATCTGGCATTCCTTGATGAGCGCGCGCAGCGTCTCCAGCGGCCGGCCTTCGAGATTGTCGAAGGCCTGGGAATCCTTGTCGGCCCGGCGGTTGATCTCCGCCTGGCCCTTGCGGCAGCGCCACACGACGTCGGGCTTGAAGCCGATGATCGAGTAGCGGCCGCGCACCGAGCCGCCCTCGACCGATTCCAGCAGGAACGAGTTGGGGCGGCCGTCGGCCAGCTTGAGATAGGCCGAGACCGGGGTCTCGAGATCGGCGACGAGCTTGGTCGAAACGACCTGCGGCGTGCCGGAATCGTAACGCGCCGCGAAGGCGTCGAAGTCGGGTGAGATCGACATAGCGGGTCTTCTACTGCTGGGGCGCGAAGGTCGCCTGGAAGGCTGCTTCGTCGACGGTCACGCCGTACTTGGCGCGGAGCGCTGCGATGAGCTGGAGGATCAGGTCGTTGGCGACCATCGTGTCGAGCTGCTTGCCGAAGCGGTCGAGCTGGTCCTTGTCCTTGGACAGGTCGGGCGCCTCGATCGACTTCACGCGGACCAGCACGCTGCCCTCGGCCGTGCGCACGGAGGCGGTCTTGTCGGGGGCGAGCTTGAACAGCTCGACGACGACGGGCTGGCTGAGATAGTTGCCGGCGTCGGCCTCGAAGCGGGTGACCGGCTTGGCCATCCGCGCCTCCAGGCCCAGATCCTTGGCCAGCGTGGCGAAGTCGGTGCCGGCATTCGCCTTCTCCAGCGCGTCCTTCACCTTGGCATCGGCCAGCTTGCGGCGCTCCTCATTCTGCCAGGCCGCGACCACGCGGTCCTCGACCTCGGCCAGCGTCGGCGCGCGCGCCGGTGTGATGCGGTCGGTGCGGACGATGAAGTACTCCCCGCGTGGCGTCTCGAGCAGGTCGCTCTCCGCGCTCTCACGCGTGGCGAACGCGGCCTGTACGAGTTCGGCGGACGCCGGCCCGATCACGACCTGCTTGCCGGAGGCGTCCTGGCCGCGCGCATCGACGTTCTCGTAGGTCCTGACCTTGAGTCCGAGGTCCTCGGCGGCGCCCTTCATCGACTGGGTCTTGCTCAACGTGCGCTCGAAGTCGGTGACCAGCTTGATCAGCAGGTCCGGCGCCTGCTGCGCCTTGAGGTCCTTCTCGAGCTTCTCCTTGACCTCGTCGAAGGGCACGGCCTTGCCGGCCTCGATCTTGTTGATGCGCACGATGTGCCAGCCAAGCGGCGACTGGATGGGCGCGGGGGCGATGCCCTCCGGCAGCCCGAAAATGCCATCGGCCAGCGGGCCCGGCGGCAGGTCCTTCTTGGTCACCAGGCCGAGCTTGATGACGCCGTCGGCATTGCCGGTCACTTCCTTGGCGGCGTCTTCCAGCGACTTGCCACCCTGGGCGGCCGCGATGATCGCCTTGGCCTTGTCCTCGGTGTCGGTCATCGCCTGGTCGACGTCGCGCTTCTCGGGCGTGCCGAATTCGGCGGCACGCGCCTCGTATTCCTGGCGCACGGCGTCGGAGGTGACGGCCACCTGGCTCTGCACGTCGTCGACGGTGATCATGACGTAGGAGAACGCCCGGAATTCGGGGATCTGGAACTTGGCCTTGTTGGCCTCGAAATAGCTGTTGAGCTGTTCCGGCGTCGGCTTCGGGACGTCGACGACGATCGCGTCGGGGATGTAGATCGTCTCGGCGGTGCGCTTCTCGCTCTCCAGCTTGAAGATCTGGTCGCGGAGCGACACCGGCGCGAGGCCGTCGGCGCGCACCGCACCGAACAGCTGGCTGGCGGCGATCTCGCGGCGCATGTCGAGCACGAACTGCGGCTCGCTGATGCGGGCCTGCTGCAGGCGGTTGCGGTAGAGCAGGGGATCGAACGAGCCGCCGGTTCCCTGGAACGCCGGATTGCGGGCGATGGCTGCGCGCACTTCCTCGTCGCTGACGATCAGTCCGAACTCGCGGATCGCATAGTCGAGCACGGTGCGCTGGATCACTTCCTCGAGTGCCCGCACATGCAGACCGTAGCGCAACGCCTGTTCCTGCTCCGGGCGCTGGCCGGTCTGGCGCTGGATTGCCTCGAGCTGGCGGTTGAACTGCTCGCGCACCTCGGTCGCATAGACCGGCGCGCCGCCGACCCAGCCATAAAGCGGAATCTTGGTGCCGCCGACGTGCGCCACTTCGGAGCTGCGTCCGACCACCTTCAGCATGTCGCCCACGCCCCACAGGCCGAAGCTGACGATCAGCATGCCGAAGAGGATGAACAGAATGACGTAACGGGCGTACTTGCGGAACTGATTCACGGGCCGAACGGGGGTTCTTGACGGGGCGCCATGCCTACCACCCGCCCCATGGACAGGCAACCAAGCGGGGCTTTGACCGCAAACGCCACCACCTTTAGATACGCCCCGAACAGAACGGGGAATTGAAATGGCGCGTACGCGGCGGCCGCTGATCGCGGGCAACTGGAAAATGAACGGCCTCGAGGCCGATGCGCTGACGCTCGCCCGGGCCGTTGCGGCCGGCGTGAAGGAAGCCGGCTGGAACGACCGCGAACTGCTGGTCTGCCCGCCGGCGACCCTGGTGGCCGCCGTCGCCCACGCCGTGAAGGGCAGCGGCCTGCTGGTCGGCGGCCAGAACTGCCACGCCAAGGCGAGCGGCGCTCATACCGGGGACGTTTCTGCCGAGATGCTGAAGGATGCCGGCGCCAGCCACGTCATCGTCGGCCATTCCGAGCGCCGCGCCGATTGCGGCGAGACCGACGCCATTGTGCGCGCCAAGGCGGAGGCGGCCTGGCGCGCGGGTCTGCTGCCGATCGTCTGCATCGGCGAGACCCTGACCCAGCGCGAGGCCGGCGAGACCCTCGAGGTGCTCGAGACGCAGTTGAAGGGCAGCGTTCCGGCAGGCGCCACCGCAGCCAATCTCGTCGTCGCCTACGAGCCGGTCTGGGCCATCGGTACGGGCAAGACCCCGACCGTCGGCGAGGTCGCCGCAGCGCACGCGCACATTCGCAAGGTGCTGGGCGGTCTGACTAGCGAGGCGGCGGCCGTCCGCCTGCTCTACGGCGGCTCGGTGAAGGGCAGCAATGCCGCCGAACTCCTGGCGGCCGGGGATGTCGACGGCGCGCTGGTCGGGGGCGCCAGCCTCGTCGCCGCGGAATTTTTGGCTATCGCCAAGGCCGCCTAAAGCGGCTAGAAGCGCCCGCTTGGCGCAGATGCCCTCTTAAGCCTGGACGAAAATGGACGCCGTAAGACACTTCCTCCACGAATGGCGCCTCGTGCTGCTCGTCATCCACGTCGGTGTGACGGCCGCGATGATCGTCGTGATCCTCCTGCAGCGCAGCGAAGGCGGTGGCCTGGGCATGGGCGGCCGTTCGGATGCGCTCTTCTCGGTGCGCGGCCAGGCCAACATCCTGTCCCGGATGACCGCGATCTTCGCGACGATCTTCTTTGTCCTGAGCCTGATCATGGCCTGGAGCATGACCGACCCGGTCCGTGCCACTCGCTCGATCATGGATCGCGCGCCGGTCGGGCAGGGCGCGCCGGCCGCTCCCGGTGGCATGGCGCCGGCGCCGACGGCACCCGCCGCGCCGGCTCAACCCGCCGCTCCCACGCGCTAGGGTTCCCGATGAATTCCGCTTCCACCCTCCGCCGAAATGTCTCCGGCGGGGCGATATCCCCATGGCTGCGCTCCACAAGCGCTTGTATGCTGTAGGCCCATGACGCGCTTTATCTTCATAACGGGCGGCGTGGTTTCCTCGCTTGGTAAGGGGCTTTCGTCGGCGGCGCTGGGCGCCCTGCTGCAGGCCCGTGGGTACAAGGTCCGGCTGCGCAAGCTCGACCCCTATCTCAATGTCGATCCGGGCACGATGAGCCCGTATCAGCACGGAGAGGTCTTCGTGACCGACGACGGGGCCGAGACCGATCTCGATCTCGGTCACTACGAGCGCTTCACCGGCGTCGATGCCAAGCAAAGCGACAACATCACCACCGGCCGCATCTATTCGACCGTGATCGCGCGGGAGCGCCGCGGCGAGTATCTCGGCGCCACGGTCCAGGTGATCCCGCACGTCACCGACGCGATCAAGGAATTCGTCGTCGCCGATACCGACAAGGAAGACTTCGTGCTGGTCGAGGTCGGCGGCACGGTCGGCGACATCGAGAGCCTGCCGTTTCTCGAAGCCATCCGGCAGGTCGGTAACGAACTCGGCCGCGAGCGTGTGATGTACGTGCATCTCACGCTGCTTCCCTGGGTGCCGACGGCCGGTGAACTCAAGACCAAGCCGACCCAGCATTCGGTGAAGGAGCTTCTCAGCGTCGGCATCCAGCCCGACCTGCTGGTCTGCCGTAGCGGCGACAAGGAGATCCCCGCCAACGAGCAGCGCAAGATCGCCCTGTTCTGCAACGTGAAGCCGGAACGCGTCATCGAGGCGCGCGACGTCGACACGATCTACCAGGTGCCGATCGCCTATCACGAGCGCGGCTTCGACCGCGAGGTCTGCCGCTATTTCGGCCTGCCGGCCGATGAGGAGCCCAATCTCGACCGCTGGCGCGGCGTCGTCCGGTCAGTGCGGGAGCCCGAGGGCAAGGTCACGATCGCCGTGGTCGGCAAGTACACGGTGCTGCTCGATGCCTACAAGTCGCTCTCCGAGGCGCTGACCCATGGCGGCTTCGGCAGCAACGTGAAGGTCGGCCTGGAGTGGATGGACTCCGAGATCTTCGAGCGCGACGACGCCGTCAGCCGGCTCGAGCATGTCCATGGCATCCTGGTCCCCGGCGGGTTCGGCGAGCGCGGGACCGAGGGCAAGATCCACGCCGTGAAGTTCGCACGCGAGCGCAAGGTGCCGTTCTTCGGCATCTGCTTCGGCATGCAGATGGCGGTGATCGAGGCGGCACGAAACCTGCTGGGAATCGAGACGGCCTCGTCGAGCGAGTTCGGCCCGACCGACCATGCGGTGGTCGGCCTGATGACGGAATGGATGAAGGGCAACCAGCTCGAGAAGCGCTCGGCCGACGGCGATCTCGGCGGCACGATGCGACTCGGGGCCTATCCTGCGCACCTGCGTCCGGGCACCAAGGTCCACGAGATCTACGGACAGGACGTGATCAGCGAGCGGCATCGCCATCGCTACGAGGTGAACGTCAACTACAAGGACCGGCTCGAGCAGGTGGGGCTGCGCTTCTCGGGCATGTCGCCGGACGGCATCCTGCCCGAGATCGTCGAGATTCCCGACCATCCCTGGTTCATCGGCGTCCAGTACCATCCCGAACTGAAATCACGGCCCTTTGCGCCGCATCCGCTGTTCACCTCGTTCATCGGCGCGGCCAAGACACAGAGTCGCCTCGTCTAGGCAAGGACGAGGCCGCGGCCGGGTCGCATTTCGGTCATGTTTTTCGGGTGAATTGACGGCATGGTCCGTATTGCCGCCCTCGTCACGCTCGCCGTCCTCACGCTCGGCTCGACCGCCTGGGCGCAGGCCGCCTCCCAGTCGCCCTACGGCAAAGCCGAGCGGCGCGACCCTATCTTCCTGCGGTTCAGCGAGATGGCGAACCGCTATTGGGTGAATACCGAGACCAACTCGGCCAGCCACAAGGTCGTGGCGATCCCGATGCCCAAGCAGTGCGCCTTCCTCTACGCCGACGCCTACACACGCGGGCAACAGAGCGAGAGCGAGGTGCAGCAGACGGCGCTGTCCAATTGTAATCGGCGCCTCCAGGAACTCGGCCCCCTCGGCGAGAACTACGGCGTGGACTGCCGTTGCCAGGTCGTCATCAGCGACGAGACCTATGTCGTGCCGAAGGCGAGCATGCCCGACGACGCCTACGGCCCGGCCTCGATCTTCTATCGAGACGAGCGCGGCAACGTCGCGCGCCTGAACGGCCTCGTGCGCTACGGCGCGCTGATCGGCCGGGACCGCTCGGTGACCTTCACTGTCGACAATCCGCGCGGCGAGCAGGTCTGCAACGGCACCATGACTAACGAGAATCCCGGCAGCGGCCAGTTCTCCCTGTCCTGCTTCGGCGGCAAGTTCGCCGGCCGCGGCAGCTTCGAGAGCAAGACCGGCGCCCCTAACGACCACATCGTCGCGCGCGGCCAGACGGGGCGCGGCCAGCCGGTCACCATGGTGATCGGCCTGCCGGCGCAGCTCGCCGCCAACACCTACGGCGGCATCTGATATGCGCCTCGCCATTCCGTTCCTGGGCCTCGCACTTCTCGCGCCCGCCGTCGCCGTCGCTCAGAGTGCGGGCGAGGTGGAACGGTGCTTCCAGAATCCGGCCGCCTGCGCGGGCGGCGGGGCCGCGCCGCCGGCCCAGGCGCCTGCGCCGCCACCGGCGCCTCTGGCTGCCCGGCCCGCGCCGGCACCCGACTACACGACCGTGCTGAACAGTTCCGAGCCCGACCGCCGGAAGATCCAGGAATCCCTGCGTACGCTCGACAAGTATAACGGACCGATTGACGGCAACCTGCAGTCCGAGGCCACCATGAAGGCCATCAGCGACTGGCAGAAGGCACGCAATACGCCGGCGGTCGGCAAGCTGACGCCGCAGGAAGCGGCGCAGTTGAATGCCGAGGCCAGTCGCGCGCCGATCCGCCGCCTCGAATCGCCGCCGCCCCAGACCGCCCAGCCGGTCCCGCTGTCGCCGCCAAAGCCCTCGAACGCCGATGCGCTAAAGGCCTTGCAGGACCGACTCGCCGAGCGTCGCAAGGCCGCCGAGCCCAAGGCCAACGCCGCGGCCCAGGCGCTGGTGCGCGACCTCAAGGCCTACGTCGCCGCCGACGGCAAGGGCGTGGCAGGCGAGCAGTTCGCCGACTTCGCCAAGTGGTACGCCGACAACAAGTCGGCCGGTCGCACCGTCGGCGAGATCGCACCGGCGATCGACGATTACGGCGATGCCAAGGCCGGCGCCGCGACCACGACCGAGATCAGGTTCGAGACGAAGCAGGGCGATAGGACCTACGCACAGTGCCTGGTTTTCGCCTGGATCGAAGGCACGCCGCGCAGGAACCCGCAGGCCTTCGGCTGCAACGACGTCGCCGCGGTCGAGAAGTGGAAGACCGACCAGGCACTCAAGAGCGCCTGGCGGTAGGCCTCTCGTCGCTTTGGAGAAAGAGGCGCCGTCATCTCGACCGAAGCCTCGCGCAGCTAGGCGTAGCGGAGAGATCTTCTCTCGACGATTAGCCGGCTATTTGCAGAGCGAAGGTTTCTCCGCTTCGCGCCTTCGGCGCTTCGGTCGAGACGACGGGATTTCTCAATCGGAGCGCGTCACTCCAGTGGCGCGCTCCGCTTCTTCTGCTTCGTTAAGCGTTCGCCCCGTGGATCGCCTCGATCACGGCCTTGGTGACATCCGCGGTGCGCGCCGTGCCGCCGAGGTCGGGCGTGTGGAAGCGCTTGTCGGCCGTGACGCGCTCGATCGCCTTCATCAACCGGCCGGCGGCGGCGGGCTCGCCGAGATGTTCCAGCATCATCACCGCCGACCAGAAGGTGCCCACCGGGTTGGCCACGCCCTTGCCCATGATGTCGAAGGCCGAGCCGTGGATTGGCTCGAACATTGAGGGGAAGGTGCGCTCCGGGTTGAGATTGGCGGTCGGCGCGATGCCCAGCGACCCCGCCAGGGCGGCGGCGAGGTCCGAGAGAATGTCGGCGTGCAGGTTGGTCGCCACCACCGTGTCGATACTGCCGGGCTTCATCACCATGCGCATGGTCATGGCGTCGACCAGCATCTTGTCCCAGGCCACGTCCTTGAAGTCGGCGGCGACCTCGTGGGCGATCTCGTCCCACATCACCATGGCGTGGCGCTGGGCGTTGGACTTGGTGACGACGGTGAGGAGCTTGCGCGGCCGCGACTGCGCCAGCTTGAAGGCGAAGCGCAGGATGCGCTCGACGCCGGCGCGCGTGAACATCGCCACGTCGGTCGCCGCCTCGATCGGCGAGCCCTGGTGGACGCGGCCGCCGACGCCGGAATACTCGCCCTCGGAATTCTCGCGCACGATCACCCAGTCGAGTTCGTTGCCGTTCACATGGCGGAGCGGCGAGGTGATGCCCGGCAGCACGCGCGTCGGCCTCACGTTGGCGTACTGGTCGAAGGGCTGGCAGATCGCGAGACGCAGGCCCCACAGGGTGATGTGATCGGGGATGTCGGGATGGCCGGCCGAGCCGAAGAGGATCGCATCGTGCTTCGCGATCTGGTCGCGCCCGTCCACGGGCATCATGCGGCCGTGCTTCTTGTAGTAGTCGCCGCCCCAGTCGAAATGGTCGATCTGGAAGGCGAAGCCGCCCTCGCGCTTGGCGATGGCTTCGAGAACCTCGACGCCGGCCGAGACGACTTCGGTGCCGATGCCGTCGCCGGGAATGGCGGCGATCTTGTAGGTCTTCATCACGCTCTCCGGATCAATTGCTGGCCTTCACGCCGGCCGCCTTGATCACGGCGTCCCAGCGCTTCACTTCCGCCTCAAGATAGGTCTTGAGGGCCTGCGGGCTCACCTGGGCCTCCGCGACGGGCTCGGTGCCGAGGCCCGCGAAGCGCTCGACCACCTTCGGGTCCTTCAACGCCACCTTGAGCGCCGCCACGAGCTTGTCGGTCACGTCCTTGGGCAATCCCTTGGGCGCCCACAACGCGTGCCAGGCCGAGACCTCGAAGCCGGGCAGGGCGCCGCCGTCCAGGGTCGGCAGATCGGGCACCGACGAGACCTTGGCCTTGGTGGTGACGGCATAGCCCTTGATGCGGCCGTCCTTGATGTGGCCGGTCGTGTTGGTCGTCTGGTCGCACATCACGTCGAAGGTGCCGCTGATCAGGTCGTTCATCGCCGGCCCGGTGCCGCGATAGCCGACGCCTTCCATCTTGATGCCGAGTTCCTTCATCAGGATCAGCATGCAGAGATGCGAGGCCGAGCCGATGCCCGCATGACCGTAGGTCGCCTTGCCCTGATTGGCCTTCATCCAGGCGACGATCTCGGCGATGTCCTTGGGCGGCAGTCCCGCCTTCGAGACCAGCGTCATCGGCACGTCGGTGATGCGGCCGAGATGGTCGAAGTCGCCGACGACGTCGTACTTCAGGCCGTCATAGAGGGCGGGGGCAGTGGCCTGCGCGATATGCCAGACCGCGATCGTGTAGCCGTCGGGCGCGGCACGGGCGACCTTGGCCATGCCGATCGTGCCGCCGGCACCGCCGACATTCTCGACCACGACGGTCTGGCCCAGGGTCTTGGTCATCGATTCGGCGATCAGGCGCGCCACCGTGTCGGTCGGACCGCCGGCCGCCGCCGGAACGACGAGGGTGATCGGCTTGCTGGGGTAGGCGGCCTGCGCCTGGAGGGAGGCGACCGGCAGGGCCGACGCCAGGGCTGCTGACACGATCAGGGTGCCGGTCAGCAGGGCACGACGGAAAAGGCTCATGATTTCGCTCCCTTGGATTCTTCTTTGGACTCTCCATACGGGGACCGGCGGCGACCCGCAATCGGCGCGGGATTATACAAATTTCTGATATAATCCCCACCGTGGACCTGCATCAGCTTCGCTGTTTCGTCGCGGTCGCCGAGGAGCTTCACTTCGGCCGGGCGGCGCGCCGGCTCGACATGCTGCCCTCGGCGCTCAGCCGCGAGATCCGCCTGCTCGAGACTTCGCTCGGCGTGCCCCTGCTGCTGCGCACCACGCGCAACGTGATGCTGTCGCAGGACGGGGCGGCCTTCGTCGACGACGCCCGGGGATTGCTGGCGCGGGCCGATGCGCTCGCCGCCGAAGTCCGCGAACGCGGCCGCCGCCGGTCGCGCAGCCTCATCCGGGTGGGCGCGATCGACACCGCCGCGGCCGGGCTGGTGCCGGCGCTGCTCCACGACTTCCGCGAATTGCGCACGACAGCCGCGGTGCAACTCGTTGAGGACAAGACCGTGCGCCTGGTTCCGAAGCTCCTGTCGGGGCGGCTCGACATCGCCTTCATCCGGCCGCCCGAGCGGCTCGACAAGCGGATCGAGATGATGATGCTCTTCCATGAGACGCCGGTCGTCGCGGTGCCGTCGCGTCACCGGCTGGCGGGCCGGCGGCGACTTTCGATCGAGGCGCTGGCGGACGAACCGATGATCGTGCCCGATCGTAGCGCACGGCCGCACAGCCACGACCTCACGATCAAGCTGTTCGAACGGGCAGGCCTGCGCCCCAACCTGTCGCAGGGCGCCGAGGAGAAGCAGACGATCGTCCAGCTCGTGGCCGCGGGACTTGGCCTCGCCATCGTGCCGCGCTCGGCGGCCCGTCTCGGCGTCTCGGGCGTTCGCTTCGTGCCGATTGCGGCCCGCGAAACGGCCGGTCTCGACCTCCTGCCGATGGCTGCGGCCTGGCTGCGCAACGCACGCGACCCGCTGCGCGACGAGATGCTCGGCCTGCTCCGGCTGCGCCTCCCGCGCTACGCGGCGGGGGCGTGAGGCTCAATGTAGCGATGGAGCGCGCCACTCCAGTGGCGCTTTTCGATGAGGCTACTACGCGCGTTCGAGGTAGCTCTCGAAGACGCCGACATGGACGAAGGCCTGGTCTGCCGAGTCCGACCACAGGTCGCGCGAATCGAAGCGGACGTCGTAGGTCGGCTCGTCTTCGGCCTCGATGCCATGGCCGTGGGCGTCGGGGAACGGGTAGGGCGGCGACACGCCGACCACGACGCCGCTCTTGCCGCGGATGTAGCCCGGCATGCGGACGTGACCCGGGACGTAATCCGTCTTTACCGTGACCCTGTCGCCGACCTTCAGCGTCTCGCGCGTGGCTACGTTGCCGCGGCCGGGGGCGCTGGGCGAGGAGAGGGGGAAGGCGCCGCCCGCGCGGCGTTCCAGTTCCTCCTGCGTGAGGATGCCCTTCTCGACGCACAGGGTCGCGAGGCTGGTCAGCGAACGCTCGTAGTAGCTGGCCGACAGGTAGTGCCGCGGTTCCATGCGCTCGATGGCGTGGCGGTACTCGTCCATGTTGAAGATGCCGAGCTTCACCGCGAGCGAATAGAGCGCGTTGACCCGCTTCTCCCACGGTTCGTGGAAGGTCTGGGCGCGGAGCGAATAGCGGACCCGGCCGAAGCCCTGCTTGCCGCCGAGATCGTGCATGCCATCCATTTGTCTCTCCGGTACTAGAGGCGCGAGACGCCGATCATGGAATCCTTGGTGACCAGTGCGGCGAGCTTCTCCTCGGACCAGCCTTCGGTACCTTCCGGGCGCACCGGCAGCACCATGTAGCGCGTGTCTGCCGTCGTGTCCCAGACACGGATCTCCATGTCGGCCGGCAGGTCGAGACCCATTTCCTTCAGCACGGTGCGCGACTGGCGGACGATGCGGGCGCGGTACTCCAGGTCCTTGTACCAGTCCGGCGGCAGGCCGATGATCGAAAAGGCGGTGCACGAACACAGCGTGCAGCAGATCACGTTGTGGACCTTGGGCGTGTTCTCCAGCACGACGAGGTGCCGGTGATGCGGCGGCATCGAGAGGCCGAGTTCGGCCACGGCGTCGCGGCCGTTGGCAAAGAGGCGCTCGCGGAAGGCCGGATCGGTCCACGCCTTGGCGACCACGCGCGCCCCGTTCTGCGGCACCCATTCCTCCTCGGCGAGATGCTTGAACTCGCGGATGAAGTTGGCGGGCTCCATGCCGCGCTCGTGGAAGGCGGCCTCGATGGCATCGGTCCGGGCCTCGACGGAGGCGGCGGCCTGATGCTGATGGGTGTGGTCGGGCATTGTCTTCTCCCAGGGCGGCGGCAATTAAGGCCGGAAGTATAGGAAGCGCGCGCCATCGCGTCACTTGCTCGCCGCCGGGCGCGCGGGCTAGACAGGCCGCGCCCAACAGGAGTTTTTCTCATGAGCGCCATAGCTGAAGTCCGCGGCCGCGAAATCCTCGACAGCCGTGGCAATCCCACCGTCGAAGTCGAGGTCGAACTCGACAGCGGCGCGATCGGCCGCGCGGCCGTGCCGTCCGGTGCCTCGACCGGTGCACACGAGGCCGTGGAACTGCGCGATGGCGACAAGAAGCGGTATGGCGGCAAGGGCGTGCTCAAGGCGGTCGCCGCCGTGAACGGCGAGATCATGGACCTGCTGTCCGGGCTCGACGCGCTGGAGCAGATCAAGATCGACCGCGCCCTGATCGAGCTGGACGGCACCCCGAACAAGGGCCGCCTCGGCGCCAACGCCATCCTCGGCGCCTCGCTGGCGGTCGCCAAGGCCGCGGCGATGGACAGCGGCCTGCCGCTCTACCGCTATGTCGGCGGCAGCCAGGCCTCGGTGCTGCCGGTGCCGCTGATGAACATCATCAATGGCGGCGCCCATGCCGACAATCCGATCGACATCCAGGAATTCATGATCATGCCGGTGAAGGCCGACCGCTTCGCCGACGCGCTGCGCATGGGCGCGGAGGTCTTCCACGCGCTGCGCGGCCAGCTCCACGATGCCGGGCACAACACCAACGTGGGCGACGAGGGCGGCTTCGCCCCCAACCTCGCCACCGCCGACGAGGCTCTGTCCTTCGTCATGAAGGCGATCGAGAAGGCCGGCTACAAGCCCGGCGAGGACGTCATGCTGGCGCTCGACCCGGCCTCGACCGAGTTCTTCAAGAAAGGCAAGTACGAGATGGAAGGCGAGGGCAAGTCGTTCGATGCCGCCGGCATGGTCGACTACTACGCCGATCTCGTGAAGCGTTACCCGATCGTGTCGATCGAGGACGGCATGGCCGAGGACGACATGAAGGGCTGGAAGGCCATCACCGACAAGCTCGGCAAGAAGATCCAGCTGGTAGGCGACGACCTGTTCGTCACAAACCCGAAGCGGCTGGAGCAGGGCATCAAGGACGGGCTCGCCAACGCGATCCTGGTCAAGGTGAACCAGATCGGCACGCTGACCGAGACGATGGAAGCGGTCTCGATGGCGCGCAACGCCAGCTACGGCGCCGTCATGTCCCACCGCTCGGGCGAGACCGAGGACGCGACCATCGCCGACCTCGCCGTCGCCACCAACTGCGGCCAGATCAAGACCGGCTCGCTGTCGCGCTCGGATCGCCTCGCCAAGTACAACCAGCTCCTGCGCATCGAGGAACAGCTCGGCACCCAGGCGCGCTACGCCGGCACGTCGATTCTGCGGGGCTGAGCCCCGGCGGGACGGAACGATCAAGGGTCGCTTCGGCGGCCCTTTTTCATTTCTGCTCTCTCTGCCCATTCCGTCAGCGAAGACGCTGACACCCCTCTATTTTTTTGAATGGAGAGGTGCCTCAGAATGGCATGCTGTGCACCGTCAATTAATTGACGAAAGCAATTAATTGATTGACGATGGCAACCATATTGGAGGTCGCCATGGCAGCGTCGTCGCTCGCGTCCCGCATCGAGGCGGTGCGCCGTTTCTCGCGCTTCTACACCCGCCGCATCGGCGTGCTGGAGGAAACCCTCCTGCACAGCCCGTTCACGCTGCCCGAGGGCCGCCTGGTCTACGAGATCGCCAACCGCGACCGTCCGACCGCGCAGGAGCTTTGCCGCGATCTCGGTCTCGACCCCGGCTATGTCAGCCGCCTGCTGCAGGGGCTGGAGAAACGGGGCTGCGTCGCACGCAAGCGCTCGGCCGCGGACAAGCGTCAGACCGAGCTGACGCTCACGCCCAAGGGCCAGAAACTCTGGGGCGCCATGAACGAGCGATCGCGCCAGGACATCGCCGACCTGTTGGCCGAGCTGCCGGCCGATCGTCAGGACCGGCTGGTGAAGGCGCTCGGGACCGTGGAGAAACTGCTCGACGAGCCGCCGGAAAAGCGCGTGCCGTTCACGCTGCGGCCGCACCAGCCGGGCGACCTCGGCTGGATCATCCGCCGCCAGACCCAGCTCTATGCCAGCGAGTATGGCTGGGACGGCACCTTCGAGGCGATGCTCGCGGAGATCTCGGCGAAGTTCATCCGCAAGTTCGACCCGAAGTCGGACAATTGCTGGATCGCCGAGCGCAACGGCGAGATCGCGGGATCGGTCTTCCTGGTGCGCGCCGGCAAGACCACCGGGCAGTTGCGCATGCTCTACGTCGAGCCTTCGGCGCGCGGCCTCGGCATCGGCCAGAGCCTGGTCGCGGCCTGTATCGAGGATGCCCGCGCCAAGGGCTACAGGAAGCTGATGTTGTGGACCAACGACATCCTGGTCTCGGCCCGCAAGATCTACATCGCGGCGGGTTTCCGGCTCATCCGCGAGGAGAAGCACGAGAGCTTCGGCAAGAAGCTGGTCGGGCAGTTCTGGAGCCTCGATCTGTGAACCGGCCCGGCCCGCTGTGGGCCGCCGCCGGGACCGGCATCCAGGTCGGCGCCGCGATGGTGGCGACGCGCTATGTCGTCGACGCGGCCGGGCCGGGGTCGCTGGGCTTCCTGCGCTATCTCATCGGTCTCGCCTGTCTCGCGCCGGCCCTGTGGCTGCGGCCGTGGCGGCGCATCGCGGCACGCGAGCTGCTGCCGATCGGCCTGCTGGGGATCGGCCAGTTCGCGGCGCTGATCGTGCTGCTGAACTATTCGCTGCTGCACATTCCCGCGGCCCGCGCGTCGCTGCTGTTCTCGACCTTCCCGCTGATGACGATGACCCTGTCGGCGCTGGGCGGACGCGAGCGCTTCACGCCCGCCAAGATCGGGGGCGCGCTGCTCACCTTCGCGGGCGTCGCGATCGCGCTGGGAGGGGCGGCGATCACGGCGGAGCCGCAGCACGGGTCGGCGTGGCTGGGCACGGTGGCCGCCTTGGGCGCAGCCCTCTGCGGCGCCGTCTGCTCGATCTCCTACGCGCCCTATGTCGCGCGCTACTCGGCACTCCCGGTGACGGCCTTCGCCATGTTCGTGGCCGTCCTGGCGCTGGCGGGCGTTGCGGCTGCCGAGGGTCTCTTCACTGCGTGGCCTGCCTTCAAGGCCGGAGAGGTCTCGGCCATCGTCTTCATCGGCGTGTCGAGCGGCATCGGCTTCTTCCTATGGGTCTATGCGCTGGGCAACGCGCCGCCGACCCTGGTCACGATCTTCCTTGGTCTCGGTCCCGTGACGGCGGCGCTGGGTGGCACGCTGCTGCTGGGCGAGCCACTGCCAGTCGCCGCGCTGTTGGGTCTTGCCTGCGTCCTCGCCGGCCTTTGGCTGGCGCTCAAGCCCGCTGCGCAAACTGAGTAGGGGGCTGTGGCAACCCAGCGGACCGGACCGCGGCAGATCCGGTGAAATGGCCATCCATTCGACCGAACAGAGGGCCGCATCACTGTGCGTCAGTTCGATCCTGCGTCTCGCAGGAACGTGCCCTCACTCGCGCGGGATCATGAACTTGTAGAGTTCGGCGGGCCTGAAAGCGCTGGTCTGGTTGCCGCCGGTGTCGGGATTGCCGGCAAGTTGCAACTTGCGGACTCCACTGCCTTGACTGAAGTCCAACTTGGCAAAGTCGACCCAGACGATGCTGGGGCTCTTCGTGTCCTGATAGTAGTAAACCTTGTTCTTCTGATCTGAGACGGTCAACCACAGCGTGTCTGCTATGTTTGGCTGGCCTGGGATCTTGATGCCGATCGGCACGCTGACGTTTCGCATGACGCTGAAAACCGCGGCGACGGCGGTGCGCGGGTCAGCGGACTGCTTGGCCTCGTTGATGTAGAACGAGGCGCGGACGAAGCGGTCGGATGCACGGTTGGTACCCGGCAGGAAGGTGGTGCCGCCGATTCCCTGCCAGTATGTGTTGAGTGCCTGTTGCTGATCGAAAGTCGGGGAGTTCGTCATGACCTGGAATTGCCGGCCATGATGGATAACGAGTTTGCCGTCCAGATACTCGAAGATGGCGGAATCGCCCGAAGCATCCGAGATCGACAGGTGTACC
Organism: Reyranella aquatilis; assembly: GCF_020880995.1. Classification (GTDB taxonomy): domain Bacteria; phylum Pseudomonadota; class Alphaproteobacteria; order Reyranellales; family Reyranellaceae; genus Reyranella; species Reyranella aquatilis. The sequence goes on from NZ_JAJISD010000001.1 coordinate 255,970, forward strand.
GTTCCGGGTTCACCGGTCGGCGCGGTGATGGCGACCATGCGAAAGCGTTCTGCCCTCAGGTCGGCGACCGCCTCGGCAACGGTGGCATAGTTGTCCAGGACGTATTGGACCCACGCAGAATTGGCGAGCGTCGGACGAGTGTCGGCGGCGATCGCGGCGGGATACTTGGATTCCGGCAGGTAGAGCAGGTTCGCGACAAGCCCGCGCTCGTTCATGCCGTCAGCGCTGGCGCCATCATAGAGGGTCGTGACTACGCTGCCATACTTGCTGATCCATGTCAGAGGCTTGCTGGTGTTGCTGTGGCGCGCCGTGCCCCGCGGTGCAAGCCAGAGATTGGTGCCCAGATCGGCCTCGAACCAGTCCATGGTGCGGCCGGTGACGGTCTGGCCCTCGAGGCCGAAGTAGACGGCGCGGCTGCACGCTTGCGCCGCGATCGGCGTGATGATTGCGGCTGTCAGAAAAGCGGCAAGGCTGGCGGCAATTTTGCGCTTCATGGCGAGATCATCTCCCGAGTGTGGGACGCCAATACTGAGCCAACCGGACAGGAAGATGTTGCGGGAAGTAGCAATTGGGCTTGAGACGCGCTCTATGCCCCCCCGTCGGCCCATGACAAAGACAGAGATATTTTCGGCCCGTGGCTGGCTGTCAGAGCACCCGGCGTCGTTCCGGAAGGCGATAATCGACGCCGGGCTTCCGGTAACGGTGGCCTCGGGTCGGACGGTGTTTCGTGAAGGTGAACACTCGAGCGGGTTGTTCGGGGTAGTCGCAGGTGCCGTCGGAATGACGGGCGGCCACAAGCGGGCGACGCCGCGGCTTGGCCACATCATGCGCGATGGCGAATGGTTCGGAGCCAAGGCGCCGCTCGACGGTGGCCCGCGCGACCTGACGTATTGCGCCATCGAGACGACGCATCTGCTGTTCGTTGCCAATGCGCGGCTTTCGAAAATGATGCGGGAGAACACCGACGTCGCCATACGCGTCGGGCAACTCGCCGAGATTGGCGCCCGCCTCGGCAGGTGGATGGCACGCGACCTCCTGACGCGTGACGCCGGCCGGCGCGCTGCGGCTGTTCTGCTGCGGGTGCTGGGTGCCGGGGAACTGGCCCCATCTGATCCGCGAGGATTCCGGCTGACACAGCAGATGCTGGCCGAGATGACCAACCTGTCACGACACCATGTATGCCGCAAACTGGCCGACTTCGAGGCCGCTGGCTGGATCCATTGCGGCTACAATCGTATCCGGCTGCTCGATGCCGAGGGGCTTGCGGCGTACGCCTATCAAGACGATGAGCCGTGAGGTGAAGCCTCGGACTCAATTGAACAAAACGGGCGTTTGTCGTCGCGAAGAGTCGAGCGAGGGGCCCCCGCCTTATCTGCAACCTTACCGATCCCGGTGACTAGGCGCCGGCAGCCGCTCTCCGCTCGTCGGCCGCGGCGAAATGCGCGAGCTGGTCGGCGTGCGCTTTCCGGAAAGCGGGGCGGGCGGTGAGGCGCGTGACATAGGCCTCGGTGGCGGGCCGGTCGCCGAAGGCGCGGACCTTGCCGACACGCAGCACGTCGGCCATCAGGAGGTCGGCCACCGTGAAGCGGTTGGCCGCCAACCATTCACGTTCCTTCAGCACCGTCTCGAGCTGGGCGAGGCGATTGCCCATCCAGCCGGCGAGGGCATTGTCGGGCTGGCCGGTCATCGTCAGGACCCACCAGGGGACCGTGACCATCTCGATCGAATTGAGCGCGGCGACCATCCATTGCAGCGTCGCGGCTTCGCCGGCCGTGTCGCGAGGCATCAGCCTGTCGCTCTTCCGGGCGAGATGCATCAGCCCGGCGCCGCTCTCGAAGACATCGAGCTCTCCGTCCCGCAGGAAAGGCACCTGCCCGAAGGGCTGCTGCGCAAGGTGATTGGTCTCGCGGCCGTCGAAGGGAACGCTGCGCACCTCGTAAGGGAGCCCGGCTTCCTCGCAGGCCCATCGCAGCCGCAGATCGCGCACGAAGCCGCGCGGGCCCTTGGGTATCCAGTCGTATGTCCAAATGATCAGTCCGCTCATGCCGTTCGGCCTTTCACAGTCGCTAAGCCTCTCCAATCAAACGAAAAATCTTGACGGAAGGCCACCATATGTTGCCATATGCCTGCAGGAACGCCGCATATGTTGTTGAGACCCCGTCAGATTCTGGCTCCCGTCATCTTCGCCACGGTATTCGGCTATTTCGGATACCATCTGGTGAACGGTGACCGTGGCCTGCTGGCCATGGCTCATCTGCAGCGGGAAGTCCTGATCGCCGAGCAGAACCTCGCCGAGGCCGAGGCGACCCGCAAGATCTGGGAGCGCCGCGTCGCGGCGCTGCGCAACCAGAGCCTCGAACCCGACATGCTGGACGAGCGTGCGCGCGTGCTGCTGAACTTCGCGCGCAAGGACGACATCATCGTCTTCATGCCGACGCGCTAACGACGTTTTGATCTCGATGACGCCGTGCTCAGGGTTCGCCTCGCGGTCATCTGAAAGAAACTGTCCGGCGCGATCCATGGTTTGCAAACAATCGCTCAATTGCTGCGGCGCACGCGCGGCAAGTGTGTTTTTTCCTGCTAGATCAAACACATCGGCCTCTGCGATGTTATAAGCCGAAGCGCGTTCACGAGGGGACAGCCATGGCGAAGCCGGCCACCAAGCCGAAAGACGATCCTTCTCCCGCCAAGGCGAAGTCGCCGCCGACGCAATCGTCCGGCCCGGGCGACAACAGCGTCACCCCCGACGAACTCAAGACCTATTATCGCGACATGCTGCTGATCCGCCGCTTCGAGGAGCGGGCCGGCCAGCTCTACGGCATGGGCCTGATCGGCGGCTTCTGCCATCTCTACATCGGCCAGGAAGCGGTCGTGGTCGGGATGCAGGCCAACGTCCGCGACAAGGACGCCGTCATCACCTCCTACCGCGACCACGGCCACATGCTGGCCTGCGGCATGGACCCCAAGGGCGTGATGGCCGAGCTGACCGGGCGCAGCGGCGGCTATTCCAAGGGCAAGGGCGGCTCGATGCACATGTTCAGCCGCGAGAAGAGCTTCTACGGCGGCCACGGCATCGTCGGCGCCCAGGTGCCGATCGGCACCGGCCTCGCCTTCGCTCACAAGTACAACGGCGACAAGAACGTCTCGCTGACCTATTTCGGCGACGGCAGCGCCAACCAGGGCCAGGTCTACGAGGCCATGAACATGGCCGCGCTGTGGAAGCTGCCCGTGGTCTACATCATCGAGAACAACCGCTACGGCATGGGCACCTCCGTCGAGCGCGCCTCGGCCACGACCGAGCTCTACCGGCATGGCGAGGCCTTCGGCATCCCGGGCGAGCGGGTCGACGGCATGGACGTGCTGGCGGTCCGTGCGGCCGGCGCCAAGGCGATCGAGCATGCGCGCAGCGGGCAGGGCCCCTACATCCTCGAGATGCAGACCTACCGCTATCGCGGTCATTCGATGAGCGACCCGGCCAAGTACCGGACCAAGGAAGAGGTCGACAAGTACCGCAACGAACGCGATCCGATCGAACACATCCGCAAGCGCCTGCTCGACGGCAAGATCATCGACGAGGCCGGCCTAAAGGCTGTCGACGCCGAGATCCGCAAGATCGTGAACGACGCTGCCGAATTCTCCCAACACAGTCCCGAGCCCGATCCGTCGGAGCTGTGGACCGACATCCTGGTCGAGGCCTGATCCCATGAGCATTCAGGTTCTGATGCCTGCCCTGTCCCCCACCATGACCGAGGGCAAGCTCGCCAAGTGGCACGTCAAGGTGGGCGATGCCGTGAAGTCGGGACAGGTGATCTGCGAGATCGAGACCGACAAGGCGACAATGGAAGTCGAAGCGGTCGACGAGGGCACCGTCGCGAAGATCCTCGTCGACGAAGGCACGGAGGGCGTCGCCGTAAACACGCCGATCTGCGTGCTCGCGGGTGAGGGCGAGGATGCCGGCACGGCCGCAGCCAGCGCCGCAACGCCACCTGCAGGGGGCAATGCCGCGAAGGCCGACGTTCCCAACACGCAAGGCGAGCCGAACAAGGAACTGCCGCCGCAACCCGTCGTCGCTCCGGCAGCCACGCCGGCGGCAGAACCGGAATGGAAGGGCGGCACTCAGCACATCACCGTGCGCGAGGCTCTGCGCGACGCGATGGCTGCCGAGATGCGCGCCGACAAGTCGGTGTTCCTGATGGGCGAGGAAGTCGCCCAGTACCAGGGCGCCTACAAGATCAGCCAGGGGCTGCTGGAAGAGTTCGGCGACAAGCGTGTCATCGACACGCCGATCACCGAGCACGGCTTCGCCGGCCTCGGCGTCGGCGCGGCGTTCGGCGGCCTGAAGCCGATCGTCGAGTTCATGACCTTCAACTTCGCCATGCAGGCGATCGACCAGATCATCAACTCGGCGGCCAAGACGCACTACATGTCCGGCGGCCAGATGACCTGCCCGATCGTGTTCCGCGGCCCCAACGGCGCAGCCTCGCGCGTCGCCGCCCAGCACTCGCAGTGCTACGCGAGCTGGTACGCCCATGTGCCGGGCCTGCGCGTGCTGGCACCGTGGAGCGCCGCCGATGCCAAGGGCCTGCTGCGCGCCGCGATCCGCGATCCCAACCCGGTGATCTTCCTCGAGAACGAGATTCTCTACGGCCAGTCGTTCGACGTGCCGGAGGATCCCGACTTCGTGCTGCCGATCGGCAAGGCGAAGATCGAGCGCACGGGCAAGGACGTCACGATCGTCGCCTTCTCGATCATGGTCGGCAAGGCGCTGCAGGCGGCCGAGGAACTGGCCAAGCACGGCATCGACGCCGAGGTCATCAACCTGCGCTCGCTGCGCCCGTTCGATACCGAGACGATCGTGCAGTCGGTCAAGAAGACCAACCGCCTCGTCTCCTGCGAGGAAGGCTGGCCGTTTGCCGGCATCGGCTCGGAACTCTCGGCGCTGATGATGGAGCACGCATTCGATTACCTCGACGCGCCGGTTAAGCGCGTCGCCGGTCTCGACGTGCCGCTGCCCTATGCGGCGAACCTCGAGAAGCTGGCGCTGCCGCAGTCGAACGACATCGTCGAGGCCGCGCGCGCGGTCTGCAATCGCTGAGGCGGGAGAGCCGGCATGTCCATCAACATCCTGATGCCCGCGCTGTCGCCCACCATGACGGAGGGCAAGCTCGCCAAGTGGCACGTCAAGGTCGGTGACGCGGTCAAATCCGGCCAGGTGATCTGCGAGATCGAAACCGACAAGGCCACGATGGAAGTCGAGGCCGTGGACGAGGGCAAGATCGGCCAGATCCTGGTCGAGGAGGGCGCCGAGGGCGTGAAGGTCAACGCCGTCATCGCCGTCCTGCTCGAAGAGGGCGAGAAGGACGTCGCCAAGTCGACGGCGCCTGCCGCTGCCGCACCGGCCCCCAAGGCCGAGGAGAAGCCGGCAGCGCCAGCTCCCGCGGCCGCACCTGCACCGGCGGCCAAGCCGACCGCTTCCCCCGGCGGCACCCGCATCTTCGCGTCGCCGCTCGCGAAGCGGATCGCTGCGGAGAAAGGCATCGATCTCGCGAGCCTCCAGGGCTCCGGCCCGAACGGCCGCATCGTCAAGGCCGACGTCGAGAACGCGAAGCCGGGCGCTGCTCCGGCCGCGGCGGCTCCCAAGGCTGCTCCGAAGGCTGCTGCTCCGGCGCCGGCCGCCGGCGGCCAGCCGGTGTTCGTGGCCCCCGGCGACAGCCGCGTGCCGCACACCAGCATCCGCAAGGTCATCGCCCGGCGCATGCTCGAGTCCAAGCAGACCGTCCCGCATTTCTACCTGACGGTGGATTTCGAGATCGACGCGCTGCTGACGGCGCGCACCGCAATCAATGCCGTGGTCGAGAAGAAGGGCACCAAGGTCTCGGTCAACGACATGGTGATCAAGGCCTGCGCCAAGGCGCTGCGCGACCATCCCGAGTGCAACGCCTCGTGGACCGAGGACGAGATGATCCAGTACGGCGCGGTCGACATCTCCGTCGCCGTCGCCACCGATCGCGGCCTCATCACGCCGATCGTGCGCAACGCCGACATGAAGGGCCTGGCGCAGATCTCGATCGAGATGAAGGACCTCGCCAGCCGCGCCAAGAGCGGCAAGCTGAAGCTCGAGGAGTTCCAGGGCGGCGGCTTCACCATCTCGAACCTCGGCATGTTCGGCATCCGCGACTTCGGCGCCATCATCAACACGCCGCAGGCCATGATCCTGGCCGTCGGTGCGGGCGAGGAGCGGGTGGTCGTGCGCAAGGGCGAGATGGTCGTCCGCAATATCATGAGCTGCACGCTGGCGGTCGATCACCGCGTGGTGGACGGCGCCCTGGGCGCGCAGTTCCTGCAGACGCTCAAGGCGTATATCGAGCAACCCGCCGCGATGCTGGCCTAGGAGAGAAACATGGCCGAGACCAGTTTCGACCTGATCGTCGTGGGCGGCGGACCCGGCGGCTACGTCGCCGCCATCCGCGCCGCGCAGCTCGGGCTCAAGACCGCCGTGGTCGAGCGCGAGCATATGGGCGGCATCTGCCTCAACTGGGGGTGCATCCCGACCAAGGCGCTGCTGCGCACCTCGGAGGTCTACGGCCTCATCAAGCACGCCGAGGCCTACGGGCTTTCGGTGAAGGACGTCACCTTCGATCCCAAGAAGATCGTCGAGCGCTCACGTAAGGTCGCGAGCCAGCTCAGCAACGGCGTCTCGATGCTGATGAAGAAGAACAAGATCACGGTGTTCGACGGCACGGCCAAGCTCGCCGGCACCGACGGCGCCAGGCGCAAGGTCGCCGTCGCGCTCAAGGACAAGAGCAACGTCACCCTGACGGCCAAGGACGTGATCCTCGCCACCGGCGCCCGCGCCCGCCAGCTTCCCGGCCTCGAGGCCGACGGCAAGCTGGTGTGGAGCTACAAGGAAGCGATGGTGCCGCCGGAATTCCCGAAGTCGCTGCTGGTCATCGGCTCGGGCGCGATCGGCATCGAGTTCGCGAGCTTCTACCGCACCATGGGCGCCGAGGTGACGGTGGCCGAGGTGATGGACCGCGTGCTGCCGGTCGAGGACGCCGAGGTCTCGGCGTTCGCGAAGAAGGCGTTCGAGAAGCAGGGGATGAAGATCCTCACCGGCGCCACCGTGTCGAACCTTAAGAAGGGCGCCAACAACGTCGCCGCCACCATCACGGTCGGCGGCAAGGCGCAGGAGATCACGGTCGACCGCGTCATCAGCGCCGTCGGCATCGTCGGCAACGTCGAGAACCTGGGCCTCGAAGGCACCAAGGTGAAGGTCGAGAAGACCCACATCGTGATTGACCAGTGGGGTTTCACCGGCGAGCCGAACGTCTATGCGATCGGCGACGTCGCCGGTCCGCCGTGGCTCGCGCACAAGGCGATGCACGAAGGCGTGCTGGTGGTCGAGAAGATCGCCGGCGTGAAGGGTGTGCACCCGATGAAGACCGAGAACATCCCGGGCTGCACCTATTGCCAGCCGCAGGTGGCGAGCATCGGTCTCACCGAAGCCGCCGCGAAGGCGAAAGGCCTGCAGCTCAAGGTCGGCAAGTTCCCGTTCATTGGCAACGGCAAGGCGATTGCCCTTGGCGAGCCCGAGGGCTTCATCAAGACGATCTTCGACGCCAAGACCGGTGAGCTTCTGGGCGCCCACATGATCGGCGCCGAGGTCACCGAGCTGATCCAGGGATACAGCATCGCCAAGACGCTGGAGACCACCGAGGCCGAGCTCCTGGCCACCGTGTTTCCGCATCCCACCCTCTCGGAGATGATGCACGAGTCGGTACTGGCGGCCTACGGCCGGACGCTCCATATCTAGCCGATCATGGACGGAACCCTAGACAAGCTTTCCCTGACCCGGGCCGAGCGCCATCCCGAAAAGGCGCACCGGCCGGACAATCCCATTCAGCGCAAGCCGGAATGGATCAGGGTGCGTGCGCCGAATTCGCCCGAATATGCCGAGACCAAGCGGCTGATGCGCGAACTCAAGCTCACGACGGTGTGCGAGGAGGCGGCCTGCCCCAACATCGGTGAGTGCTGGAAGCAGAAGCACGCGACCTTCATGATCATGGGCGAGACCTGCACGCGGGCCTGTGCCTTCTGCAATGTGGCGACCGGCAAGCCGGGGGCATTGAACCCACACGAGCCGGCGAACATTGCAGAGGCGGTCGGCAAGCTCGGCCTCGACCATGTGGTGGTGACCTCGGTCGACCGCGACGACCTGGACGATGGCGGGGCAGGGCACTTCGCCGAGGTGATCACGGCGCTGCACAGGTCGGCGCCCGCGACCACGGTCGAGATCCTGACGCCCGACTTCATGCGCAAGCCCGGCGCCATCGAGACGGTGGTCGCGTCGCGGCCCGACGTCTTCAACCACAATCTCGAGACAGTGCCGCGCCTCTATCCGACCATCCGCCCCGGCGCGCGCTACTTCACCTCGCTGCGCCTGCTGTCGCGCGTGAAGGAGATCGATCCTGCGATGTTCACCAAGTCGGGCCTCATGGTCGGGCTGGGCGAGACGCGCGAGGAGATCCTGCAGGTGATGGACGACCTGCGCGCCGCCGACGTCGATTTCCTGACGATCGGCCAGTACCTGCAGCCGACGCCCAAGCATGCCGCGCTCGACCGGTTCTGGACGCCGGCGGAGTTCTCCGAGCTTGCCCAGATGGCGCGCGCGAAGGGCTTCCTGATGGTCTCGTCCTCGCCGCTGACGCGCTCGAGCTACCACGCCGGCGACGATTTCGCGCGGCTCAGGGCCGCGCGTCAGGCGCAAATCAAAGGCTGACGGCTCCTTGGCTACCCGTCATCAGGAACGGCGAGTCGTTCCGTTCCAGCCGCGCCAGCTGTTCGACCTCGTCGCCGACGTACCGCGCTATCCGGAGTTCCTGCCGTGGTGCTTCGCCGGGCGTGTTCGCCGGCGCGAGGGACCCAATGTCGAGATCGCCGAACTGGCGATCGGCTTCGGCCCGTTCCACGAGAAGTTCGTCTCCCGCGTCGAGCTGTCGCCCGATGATCCCGACGGTCTGCGTATCGTCACGACCGGCATCGAGGGACCGTTCCGGCTGCTGAAGAGCCGCTGGATCTTCCGTCGGCACCCCGAGGGCACGCAGATCGACTTCGAACTCGAATTCGATTTCCGCTCACTGCTTTTGCAGAAGACGGTGCAGCTCTTGTTCGCCGAAGCCGTCCGCCGCATGGTGTCGGCATTCGAGGCGCGGGCCGCGCAGCTCTACGGCAAGCCGGCAGCCGCCACGCCTCAAACTCCTCTACCCCGATAGGGGAAGAGGAACATGACGGAGGGTCAGCGCTCGGCGAGCTTGGCCAGCATCGCGAGTGCCGTGATCACCGTCAGGCGGCGGATGCCGTCGCGATCGCCGGGAAAGATGTGGCGTTCGGTCACCGGCTCGAAGCCGGTGCGCGCCGCACCAAAGTGAACGAGACCGACCGGCTTCTCGGCGGAGCCGCCGCCCGGGCCGGCGACGCCGGTCACCGAAACCGATAGATGGGCACCGGAGTGGGCGAGGGCCCCGGTCGCCATCGCGCGCGCCACCGGCTCGCTCACCGCACCATGGCTCACGATGGCGTCCCACGGCACGCCGATCATCTCGCGCTTGGCCTCGTTGGAGTAGGTGACGAAGCCGCGGTCGACGACGTCGGAGGAGCCGGCGATGGCCGTCAGGGTGGCCGCGATCAGGCCGCCGGTGCAAGACTCGGCCGTGGCGACCTTGAACCCGTGCTTGCGGCAGGTGAACAGGACGCGTTCCGCGGCATCCCGCATCTCGTGGTCGAACATCGGCAGTCAGCTCCTCGGGAGTTCCACTGTGGCCATGGCCTGGGCGGCGACGCCTTCGCGGCGGCCGGTGAAGCCCAGACCCTCGGTCGTGGTGGCCTTGACGCTCACGCGATCCGCAGCAATGCCGGCGATGCGGGCGATGCTCCGCACGATGGCGTCGCGATGCGGCCCGACCTTGGGGGCTTCGCAGACGATCGTGACATCCAGATGAACGATGCGCCCGCCGCGCGCCGTCACGAGGTCGACGGCATGGCGCAGGAAGCGATCGGACGACGCGCCGCGCCATTGCGGGTCGGATGGCGGGAAATGCTTGCCGATGTCGCCAGCGCCGATCGTGCCCAGCACCGCGTCGGTCAGCGCATGCAGTGCCACGTCGGCGTCGGAATGGCCGGCCAGTGACTGGGTATACGGAACCGCGACCCCACCCAGCATGACGGCGGCGCCCGGTCCGAAGCCGTGTACGTCGAAGCCGAGAGCGGTGCGCGTTTCCATGGGCAGCGAGATGAGATCGTCCGCGGTAGTAATCTTGCGGTTATCCTCGCTGCCCGCAACCATGACAACCTTCAGGCCTGCGCGCTCCGCGACGGCCGCATCGTCGGTCAATGCCGTCGCCTCTCCGGCGGCGAGCGGGGCAGCCGCGCGATGCGCGGCAAGCAGTGGCGCGAAGCGGAAGACCTGCGGGGTCTGTGCCCGCCACAGATGCTGGCGCGGCACGGTCTCGGTGACGGTATTGCCGTCGCCGACACGTTTCAGGGTGTCGGCCAGCGGGATGCCGAGGACGGCGCCATCGGTTCCCTCGGCGGAAGCGGCGGCAATGCACGCCTCGATCTCGGCAACTCGCACGAACGGCCGGGCAGCATCGTGAATCGCGACGAGGTCCGGGGGATTGCCGCTCAACGCTTCGAGCCCGTTCAGGACCGACTGCTGACGGCTGGCCCCTCCATGGATGGGCGGCGGCAGGGCGAGACCGTCGGTGGCTGCGACATAGTGAGCGTCATCTCCCGGACCGATAACGACCTGGACCCGATCGATGCCGGCGGCCTGGAATGCGCCAACCGTCCGGCGCAGGACCGGCTGGCCGTCGAGAAGCGCATATTGCTTGGGCAGCGGACCGCCGAAGCGGCTGCCGCGGCCGGCCGCGACGATCAGGGCGGTCACTTTACGCATAATGCTCAATCTAGCAGGCTTTCACGGAGGCGCACTGCGAGCCCTTGCGCAGGCCGATGGGACCCGCTATTGCTCGCTTAATTATTGTGCACTGCACAAGATGCCTAATAACTGAACAAAGAATGCAAAACGCACACCGCCTCAAACCCGTCGACATCGGACCCGTCCGCATCGAGGACCCGGTCATTCTCGCGCCCCTGTCTGGCGTCAGCGATCTGCCCTTCCGCCAGATGGTGAAGCGGCGCGGGGCGGGCCTCGTCGTCTCCGAGATGATCGCCTCCGTCGCGATGGTCCGCGAGAACCGCAAGACGCTGCTGATGGCGAAGACGACCCCGGAAGAATTCCCCATGTCGGTGCAGCTCGCCGGCTGCGAGCCGGAGGTGATGGCCGAGGCGGCGAAGCTCAACGAGGATCGTGGCGCGGCAATCATCGACATCAACTTCGGCTGCCCGGTGAAGAAGGTCGTGAACGGCCATGCCGGCTCCGCGCTGATGCGCGACGAGGTGCATGCAGCGAAGATCCTCGAAGCGACCGTGAAGGCGGTGAAGCTCCCGGTGACGCTGAAGATGCGCACCGGCTGGGACTCGACCAACCGCAATGCGCCGAACCTGGCGCGCATCGCCGAGGACTGCGGTATCCGGATGCTCACAGTGCATGGTCGCACGCGCTGCGACTTCTATGACGGTCACGCCGACTGGGCGTTCATTCGCACCGTCAAGGAAGCGACCAGGCTTCCTGTCATCGCCAACGGCGACATCAATACCCTGGACGATGTCGACCAGGCGCTGGAGCAGTCGGGGGCGGATGGCATCATGATCGGCCGCGGCGCCTACGGACGGCCATGGTTCCCGAGCCAGGCGATCCACTATCTGCGCACGGGCGAACGGCGGCCCGATCCCTCGATTGCCGAGCAGTATGCGGCGGTGCGCACGCATTTCGAGGCGATGCTCGAACACTACGGCCTGGAGACCGGCGTGCGCATGGCGCGCAAGCATCTCGGCTGGTACTCCAAGGGCTTCCCGGCGTCGGCCGACTTCCGCGCTGCCGTCAACCGCGAGACCGATGCCGACAGGGTTCGCAACCTGCTCGCGTCCTTCTTCCTTCCGGCGCTCGAGCGGCAGGCCGCCTGATGTCCCTGCGCCCCCTCAAGCGAAACGGCATGAGCGACCAGTTCCCGACGGCCCTTCTCGATTCGCTCTCCGAGGCGATCATCGTCGTCGAAGCCAGCGGCCTCATCCACTATGCCAACCTCTCGGCCGAGCAGTTCTTCGGTGTCGGCCGGGCGCGGCTGGTCGGACATCCGCTCAGCGAATTCATTCCCGAGGACACGCCGCTCTTCTCGCTGCTGGAACAGGTGCTGACGACCGGCGGCGCGGTGGCAGAGAACGGAGTCACGCTCTCATCGCCGCGCATCGGCACGCGCTTCTGCGCGCTGCGTCTGTCGCCGATCGTCGATAGCGACGGCCTGGTGGCCGTGTCGCTTGTCGAGCAGACCATAGCGCGCAATATCGACCGACAGATGTCGCACCGCAGCGCCGCCCGCTCGGTGAGCGCGCTGGCCGCCATGCTGGCGCACGAGGTGAAGAACCCGCTGTCGGGCATTCGCGGGGCGGCCCAGCTCCTCGAACAGTCCGTGCCGGACTCCGAACGCGAACTCACGGAGCTGATCTGCGAGGAGACCGACCGGATCGTTGCCCTGGTCGACCGGATGGAGGCCTTCGCCGACGGCCGGCCGATCGACCGAGGCCCGATCAACATCCATCAGGTCCTCAATCATGTCCGCCGGCTGTCGCAGAACGGCTTCGGCAAGGGCGTGCGCTTCATCGAGACCTACGACCCATCGCTGCCCGACGTGCACGGCGACCGCGACCAGCTCATCCAGGTGTTCCTCAACCTCGTGAAGAACGCCTGCGAGGCGCCGGGCGACACCGAGCGCGAGATCGAGTTGTCGACCGCCTACAGGCACGGTCTGCGCCTGGCCGTTCCCGGCCAGCAGACCCGCGTGAACCTGCCGCTGGTGGTTTCCGTGCGCGACAACGGTCGCGGGGTGTCCGACGAAATCCGCAGCCACCTGTTCGACGCCTTCGTCACCAACAAGCCGACCGGAACTGGCCTGGGTCTTGCTTTGGTCGCGAAGATCATCAACGACCACGGCGGCGCCATCGAGTTCGATAGCGAGCCCGGCCGCACATCATTCAGGGTCATGTTACCGCTTCAGTTCCCACAGGCCGCGCCATGAGCGAAGGCACAACCATTCTCGTCGCCGACGACGATCGCGCCATCCGCACCGTCCTGCATCAGGCGCTCGGCCGGCAGGGTCACACGGTGCGCAGCACCGGAACCGCCTCGACACTCTGGCAGTGGATCCAGGAAGGCGAGGGGCAGCTGGTCATCACCGACGTGGTGATGCCCGACGAGAACGGCCTCGACCTCGTGCCGCGCATCCGCAAGCTGCGGCCCGACCTGCGCATCATCGTCATGAGCGCCCAGTCGACCCTGCTCACGGCGGTGCGCGCGACCGAGCGCGGCGCGTTCGAATATCTGCCCAAGCCCTTCGACCTGAACGAACTGATCTCGGTGGTGAACCGCGCGCTCTCCGCGCCGGCCGCCTCGATGCCGCGCACGGCCGCGCTGCCGGATGAGGGCGAGAGACTGCCGCTGATCGGCCGGTCGCCGGCGATGCAGGAAATCTACCGTACGCTCGCACGCCTGATGGCCACCGACCTCACGGTCATGGTCACGGGCGAGTCGGGCGCCGGCAAGGAGCTGGTCGCGCGCGCTCTGCATGATTACGGCAAGCGCCGGAAAGGCCCGTTCATCGCCCTCAACATGGCGGCGATCCCGCGCGAACTCATCGAGAGCGAGCTGTTCGGCCATGAGCGCGGCGCCTTCACCGGTGCGGTCCAGCGCTCCGCCGGCAAGTTCGAGCAGGCCTCCGGCGGCACGCTCTTTCTCGACGAGATCGGTGACATGCCGCCCGAGGCCCAGACCCGCCTGCTGCGCGTGCTGCAGGAGGGTGAGTACATGACGGTCGGCGGCCGCACGCCGATCAAGGCGAACGTCCGCATCGTGGCGGCGACCCATCGCGACCTGCGCCGGCTGATCCAGCAGGGTCTGTTCCGCGAGGATCTCTACTACCGCCTCAACGTCGTGCCGATCCGCCTGCCGCCGCTGCGCGAGCGGCTGGACGACATTCCCGAACTCGCCAATCACTACCTGCAGGCCGCGACGACCGACGGGTTGCCGACCAAGGTCCTGTCGCCCGAAGCGATGGCGCGCCTGAAGCAGCATCGCTGGCCGGGCAACGTGCGCGAGCTCGTCAATCTGGTGCGCAGGTTGTCGGCGCTCTATTCCGAGGAGATCATCGGCGTCGAGACCATCGAGGCCGAGCTGGCGGACGCCATGTCGGCCGTGGAACCCGCGTCTTCGCCCGCCGACATGCCCGACGACGTCTCGCTGGCCGATGCCGTCGACCGTCACCTCCAGTCGATGTTCGCCGCCCATGGCGACCGGCTGCCGCCCGACGGCATGTACGATCGTGTCATTTCAGAGGTCGAGCGCCCGTTGCTGGCGCTGGCGCTGGGGGCGACCCGCGGGAATCAGTTGCGCGCGGCCCGTCTCCTGGGGCTCAATCGCAATACGTTGCGCAAGAAGATAAAGGACCTCGACGTCCCCGTGGTTCGCACGCCGCAGGTTCGCCGAGGCGGGTGACCTCGTGACAGCTGCGCTGGGCGTTTCACGCTTGGGCGACAAGATGAGCAAGGTGCTGCGCAGCCTGTCAGGCCGCGTGGCCGCCGTCTCCCTGGCCATTCTCGCGATCGCCGCCGGCACGGCGACCTATGCCTGGCTGGCCGGCTTCGTGCCCGAGTCCTTCAGCACGCGCGGCTGGATGACGGGCCTCCTGGTCGCCGACCTCGTCATCGCCATTGCCCTGGCGTCGGTCGTCGCCGTGCGTCTCACGCAGCTATGGCTCGACCGGCGGCGCGGCGCGGCGGGCTCGCGCCTGCACATGCGGCTGGTGCTGGTGTGCAGCGTCTTCACCATCACGCCGACGGTGATCGTCACCATCATCCTGTCGATGCTGGTGATCAGCCTCACCGATTTCGTCGTGAAACCCTCCCAGGCCTCCTACGAGGCCGCCCGTGCCATCGGCGAGCCGGTGCGACGCGCGCGCGAGCAGGAGATCCTGAACGACATCGAGGGCATCTCCAGTCCCCTGCAGGCGGAGGGCGTGGACGCACTGCGCGATCCGGCCGCGACCAAGGCGCTGCTGCAGCGATTGATCGAGGGGCGTCCCATCATCGAGGCGACGGTTCTCGATGCCGACAAGGGGGTGATCGCTCAGGCCAAGGCGCCCGACGCCGAGGGCATGGCCAACCCGGTGCCGCCCGCGCAGTTCCTTTGGCAGGCGGTCAACCAGGCGCGGCCGGTGCAGTTCGAATCGCCGACCGGTGCCTACTTCGTGATGCAGCTCTTCGTCGGCGAGCCCCTGTTCCTGGCGACCGGCCATGCCGTCGACCTGCGCGTCGTCGACTACATCAAGAGCATCGAATTCGCGGGCTCCTTCTACTCGCAGATCGAATCGGCGCTGCGGCGCAGCCAGCTCATCCTGTTCGTGGTCTGCGGCGCCATCGCCTTCCTCATGCTGCTGGCCGCCGTGTGGCTGGCCATCCTGTTCGCCTCGCGCCTCACCGAGCCGATCGGCGGACTGATGCAGGCGGCCGAGAAGGTGCGCGGCGGCGATCTCAGCGCCCGCGTCGAGGAGGGGCCGCCCAACGACGAGCTGGGCCAGCTCGCGCGCTCGTTCAACCGCATGGCCAGCCAGATCGAGCAGCAGCGCGGCGAACTGGTTCATGCCAACACCGAACTCGACACGAGGCGCCGGCTCACCGACGCGGTTTTGGCCGGTGTCTCCGCGGGTGTCCTGAGCGTAGACGGCGAGGGCATCGTGATGCGCTCCAACCGCTCCGCGCTCAACCTTCTGGCGCTGCCCGAGGACGGCGTTCTGGGGCGGCCGCTGATTTCGGTCATGCCCGAGCTGGCGCCGCTGGTCGCACAGGCGGCGGAGCGTCCCGACCGGATGACACAGGGCCAGGTCGAGATCCTGCAGCGCGGCTCACGGCAGATTCTGCTGGTGCGGATCAGCGCCGCCACGGGTGCTGGCTATGTGGTCACCTTCGACGATGTCACCGACCTGATGTCGGCGCAGCGCATGGCGGCATGGGGCGATGTCGCCCGGCGCATCGCGCACGAGATCAAGAACCCGCTGACGCCGATCCAGCTTTCGGCCGAGCGGCTGAAGCGCCGCTATCTCAAGCAGATCAAGGAGGACCCCGAGACCTTCACGATGTGCACCGAGACCATCATCCGGCAGGTCGGCGACATCGGCCGCATGGTCGACGAGTTCTCGTCCTTTGCGCGCATGCCGCGGCCGACCGTGAAGGAAGAGGATGCCAAGGAGATGTGCCAGCAGGCGCTGTTCCTGCAGCGCAACGGCAACCCGGATCTGCACTACACGGCGAACCTGCCGGCCCATCCGGTGCCGCTGAACTGCGACCGCCGCCAGGTCTCGCAGGTGCTGACCAACATCTTGAAGAATTCGGCGGAGGCGATCGAGGGCCGGGACGAGCGGCCGGACGCGCCTTTGCCACAGGGCGAGATCGTCCTGTCGCTGATCGAGGATGCCGCCGGCCTTCGGATCGTCGTCGAGGACAATGGACGCGGACTGCCCAAGGAAGGGCGCGAACGGCTCACCGAGCCGTACATGACGACCCGCGCCAAGGGCACCGGCCTCGGCCTCGCGATCGTGAAGAAGATCATGGAAGACCATGGCGGGTTCCTGGCGCTCGAGGATCGCGAGGGTGGCGGGGCCCGCATCAGTCTGGTATTCCGGCGAGACGCGAAGGAAATCGCGTCGGCCGGCGCTCACGCGACAGCCGCACAATGACCCGCCGTTCCATGCGGGCTGCTTGAAGTGACATGGCCCACGATATTCTGATCGTCGACGACGAACGCGATATCTGCACGCTGATCGCCGGCATCCTCGAGGACGAGGGCCACACCGCGCGGCGTGCCCACAACAGTACCGAAGCGATCGAGGCCGTGCGGCAGCGCCGTCCCGCGCTCGTCATCCTCGACGTCTGGCTGCAGGGCAGCGAGCTCGACGGCCTGCAGATCCTCGAGGTCATCCGTCGCGAGGATCCGCCGATCCCGGTGGTGATGATCAGCGGCCACGGCACGATCGACACCGCCGTCTCGGCGATCAAGACCGGCGCCTACGATTTCATCGAGAAGCCGTTCAAGGCCGACAGGCTGCTGCTGGTGGTCGACCGCGCGATCGAGGCCGACAAGCTGAAGCGCGAGAACCTGGCGCTGCGCCGCCGCGCCGGCGGCGAGGTGACGTTCGTCGGCTCGTCGAGCGACGCCGCCAACGTGCGCGCGCAGATCGAGCGGGTGGCGCCGACCGGCAGCCGCGTCCTCGTCACCGGCGCCTCCGGTTCGGGCAAGGAGACGGTGGCGCGCCTGATCCACCAGGGCTCCAAGCGTGCCGACGGCCCGTTCGTCGTGGTCAACTGCTCGACCCTGCCGGCCGAACGGCTGGAGATCGAGCTGTTCGGCACCGACGGCGAGACCGCCGCCGACACGCTGCGCGTCTCCGGCGCCTTCGAGATGGCGCATGGCGGCACGCTGGTGCTGAAGGAAGTGGCCGACCTGCCGCTGCCGCTGCAGAGCCGGCTGGCGCGCCTGCTGCAGGAACAGTCCTATGCCCGCGACGGCGGCAAGACCAAGGTCGAGATCGACGTGCGTGTTCTGGCGACGACGGCGCGCGACCTGCAGGCGGAGATCGCCGCGGGCCGTTTCCGCGAGGAGCTCTTCCACCGGCTGAACGTCGTCGGGCTGCGCGTGCCGCCGCTCAGTGAGCGCCGCGAGGACATTCCCGAGCTGGCGCAGGACCTGCTGAAGCGCGTCGCCGACGCGACCGGCCTGCCGCCCCGCACGATCGGCGAGGACACGCAGGCGGCGCTGCAGGGCCACGACTGGCCGGGCAACGTGCGCCAGCTGCGCAACGTCATCGAGCGGCTGCTGATCCTGGCGCCGCCGGGCGGCGCCCCGATCCGCGCCGACGTGCTGCCCAACGACGTCAGCGAGGACGCGCCCTCGGTGCTGCGCTGGGAGAAGGGCGGCGAGATCATGCAGCTGCCGCTGCGCGAGGCTCGCGAGGTGTTCGAGCGTGAGTACCTGCTGGCGCAGGTCACGCGGTTCGGCGGCAACATTTCACGGACGGCGACCTTCGTCGGCATGGAGCGCTCGGCCTTGCATCGCAAGCTGAAGTCGCTCGGCCTGCACGGCGGGGTGCCCGAAGGCGGCGCCGAGCCGCCGGTCTGAGCAGGAGAGAGGGCGTCATGGCGCGTTATGCCTATGTCAACGGTCGCTACGTCGAGCATCGCGAGGCCAGCGTCCACATCGAGGATCGCGGCTACCAGCTGGCCGACGGCGTCTACGAGGTCGTGGGCGTGCGCGACGGCAAGCTGATCGACGAGAAGCCGCACATCGACCGTCTCGACCGCTCGCTGAAGGAGCTGCGCATCGACTGGCCGGTGTCGCGCAACACGCTGGGTTTCATCATCCGCGAGCTGATGCGCAAGAATCGGCTGCGCGACGGCCTGGTCTACATGCAGGTGACGCGCGGCGTGTCGCGGCGCGACCACGGTTTCCCCACGACGCCGGTGAAGCCCGCGCTGGTGCTGACGACCAAGGCGACCAAGCATATCGTGGCCGATGCCGGTTCCGGCGTCGCGGTGAAGAGCATGCCAGACATCCGCTGGGAGCGTTGCGACATCAAGACGGTGGCGCTGCTGCCCAACGTGCTGGCCAAGCAGGCCGCGCGCGAGGCCGGGGCCTACGAGGCGTGGCTGCTGGACGACAAGGGCTGCATCACCGAGGGCGCCTCGACCAATGCCTGGATCGTGACGCAGGACGGCGAACTGGTGACGCGCCAGACCGACAACGGCATCCTCTCCGGCATCACCCGCAGCTCGCTGAAGACGATCTGCAACTCGCTGCAGCTCAAGCTGGTCGAGCGGCCGTTCAGCCTCGAGGAGGCGAAGAAGGCCAAGGAAGCCTTCATCACCAGCGCGACCTCCTTCGTGACGCCGGTGGTGAAGATCGACGGCGAGAAGGTGGGCGACGGCAAGGTCGGCGCCACGGCGCGCCGGCTGCGCGAGGAATATGTCCGCTTCTCCGAGGCGGGAGAGGCCGTGACGTGAGCCGGCCCGCGGGCCTGCAGCCTCCGCGCGCGGTGCTGTTCGACTGGGACAACACGCTGGTCAACACCTGGCCCACGATCGTGGAGTGCTACCGCGACACCTTCACTGCACTCGGTCTGCCCCCCTGGACTGCGGCCGAAGTGCAGGACCGGGCGCACGGCTCGTTGCGCGAGCTGTTCCCGACGCTGTTCGGCCCGCGCGCGGCCGAGGCGGAGAAGGTGTTCTACGAGACGTTCCTGCGCATCCACCTGGAGCGGCTGGAACCGCTGGACGGTGCCGCCGACCTGCTGGCGCACTGCCACGCCAGGGGCTGCTACGTGGCGATCGTCAGCAACAAGGTCGGCCATAACCTGCGGGCCGAGGTGGCCCATCTCGGCTGGGGCCAATGGATCGCCAAGGCGGTGGGCGCGCGCGACGCCCCCCGCGACAAACCAGCACCCGACCCCATCTACCTGGCGCTCGACGGCACGGGAATTGCCCCTGACGAAAGCGTGTGGATGGTGGGAGACACCCAGGCCGATCTCAAGAGTGCGCATGCGGCGGGGTGTCTTCCAGTCCTGGTGGGTGGCGCGGAGCAATTGACTGCGGCGCTCCTCGAACATCCGCCGAAGCTGCGCGCGCGTAATTGTCATGAGTTGGTGGCATTGCTTTGAGACCAACCTCCCCTATATTTGAGGCAACTCGGTAGCGGGGAGGGACCCCGTACCTTCTGAACTGGCGACCCCTCGGAAGCCGGCTGCCCAGCAAGAGGCCAAGAAATATGAGCGAAAAGGCACAGAACGTTCAGGACGTCTTCCTGAACCACCTTCGGAAGAACAAGACTCCGGTCACGATCTTCCTCGTGAACGGCGTGAAGCTGCAAGGCATCGTCACGTGGTTCGACAACTTCTCGGTGCTGCTGCGCCGCGATGGTCACTCGCAGCTTGTCTACAAGCATGCGATTTCGACCATCATGCCCGTGACCCCGGTGCAGCTGTTCGACGGAGACAAGGCCGACGCAGGCTGATTTGATCGACGAATTCGACGAAGACGAGCAGGAAAAGCGCAGCCGCAAGCCGTTGGAAACCGCGCGCCCCGCGACGGTGGCTGCGGTCGTGTGTCCCTATACGGCTGGCCCGCGCGGTCGCGGCAGCGATCGTGACAGTCAGGCCAAGCTCGAGGAAGCCGTGGGCTTGGCCCGCGCCATCGATCTCGACGTGCGCCTGGCGCAGGTCGCGCCGCTGCGCCAGGTCACGCCGGCGACGCTGATCGGCAAGGGCGTGGTGGCGCGCATCGCCGCCGCGGTCGAGGAAATGGGCATCGGCCTGGTCGTGGTCGACGACAAGCTCACCCCGGTGCAGCAGCGCAACCTGGAGAAGGCCTGGCAGACCAAGGTCATCGACCGCACCGGCCTGATCCTGGAGATCTTCGGCGCGCGTGCGCGTACCCATGAAGGCCGGCTGCAGGTCGAACTGGCGGCGCTCGACTATCAGCGCGGCCGTCTGGTGCGGTCGTGGACCCATCTCGAACGCCAGCGCGGCGGCTTCGGCTTCCTGGGCGGCCCCGGCGAATCGCAGATCGAGATCGACCGCCGCCTGATCGGCGAGCGCATCGTGCGCATCAAGCGCGACCTCGAGGCGGTGCGCAAGACGCGCGAGATCAACCGCGCCGGCCGCAAGAAGGCACGGCTGCCGACGGTGGCGCTGGTCGGCTACACCAACGCCGGTAAGTCGACGCTGTTCAATCGCCTGTCCGGCGCCGACGTGATGGCCAAGGACCTGCTGTTCGCCACGCTCGACCCGACGATGCGGTCGATCAAGCTGCCCAACGGCAAGGGCTGCGTGATCTCCGACACGGTGGGCTTCGTCTCCGATCTGCCGACGCATCTGGTCGCGGCGTTCCGCGCCACCCTGGAAGAGGTGATCGAGGCCGACCTGATCGTGCACGTGCGCGACATTTCCCATCCCGACACCGAGCAGCAGCGCGCCGACGTCGAGGACGTGCTGCGCGAGCTCGGCGCGCTGGAGGAAGGGGCGGGACGTCCCTTCATCGAGGCGCTGAACAAGATCGATGCCCTGCCGGCGGATCTCCGGCAGGTGCTGGAGACGCGGACCGCCACGGGCGCCGAGCGCGCCCGCCAGTATCCGGTCTCGGCGCTGACCGGCGAGGGCGTGGACCACCTCATGAACGCCGTTGCCGACCTGCTGGGCGCCGCCGGCGAGGCACGCGAAGTCTCAGTGCCGCTCTCGGACGGTGCGACAATCGCCTGGCTCTACCGCCATGGCGAAGTCCGCAGCCGCCGCGACGAGGGCGAAACCGCCTGGCTGACAGTCGCCCTGGACGAGGCCACGGCGGCCCAGTTCGAGCGCCGCCAGCAGGCGCGTTGACACCCGGCGGGCGCACTTCCTATAAGCGGCAAAATTTCGAACACCAACCTCAGGACGAAGGAAACACCATGAGTTTCAAGCCCTTGCACGATCGTATTCTGCTGAAGCCGGTGGCCGCCGAGACCCGCACCAAGGGTGGGCTGATCATTCCCGACACGGCCCAGGAAAAGCCGATGCAGGGCAAGGTCGTCGCGGTCGGCAAGGGCCGCCGCCTCGAGGACGGCCGCCTGCAGGAGCTGGGCGTCAAGGTCGGCGACACGGTTCTGTACGGCAAGTGGTCCGGCACAGAGGTCAAGCTGGCCGGCGAGGACCATGTGATCCTGAAGGAAGAGGACCTCTTCGGCGTCGTCGGCTGAGGCCGATGCTCGACGCCGGCGGCTCGCAAAGGGTCGCCGACCTCATGCGCGAGACGGCGGCAGCCGAACTGCTGCCCCGTTTTCGCAATCTTTCCAAGGAAGACGTCCGCCAGAAACGGCCGGGTGACATCGTCACTGTGGCTGACGAAGCGGCCGAGCAGCGGCTTGCCTCGGGGCTGGCCAAGATCCTGCCCGGCGTGCCGGTGGTGGGCGAGGAGGCCGTCGAGAAGGATCCGGGCCTTCTCGACCTGATCGCCCGGCCGGGCGAGGCCTGCTGGATCGTCGATCCGCTCGACGGCACCTCGAACTTCGCTGCAGGCCGCGACCGCTTCGCCATCATCGTTTGCCTGGTGCAGGACCGGGCCGCGATCGGCGGCTGGATACTCGACGTGCCGCACGACCGCATGGCCGTGGCCCATCGCGGCGCAGGCGTCACCTTCGACGGCGCCGCCGTGCGCGGACAGCCGGCCGCGGCGCCGCTGAACGGTTTCGTCGGCTACAAGATCGCCAAGGCCTTCGACGAGCAGCTGTCCCCGGGGAATCGCGCGCGCCTGGGCCGGATCACCACGCTCCGCTGCGCCGGCGCGGAATACCTCGAAATTCTCGCGGGCCGCGCAGATTTCAGCCTGTATCGCACGACCAAGCCGTGGGACCACGCGGCCGGCACGCTGATGATGCGCGAGGCCGGCGGCGGCGCCGTACAGTTCGGCAGCGATCCCTACATGCCGGGCCAACCCCTCAACGCCGGCCTGATTGCGGCTCCGACGGAACAGGCTCTGGCCGAGGCGAGGGCGCTCCTCGAAGCCGCCCGGCTGCCGCTGCTCAACCGCGGATAAAGGAAGCGCGGACCCGGCGCGAAGGCGCTAGGCGCCGCGGCGTCCCTCGGCCGGATCGTTGCAGAAGAGGGCGAGCTTGTTGCCTACGGGATCGCGGAGATAGGCGACGTAGAAGTGCTCGCTGTAGTCGGCTCGGAAGCCGGGGGCGCCTTCGTCGCACCCGCCCGCCGCGATGCCGGCGGCATGGAGGGTCCGCACCAGGGCGTGGGTGGCAGCCCGGAACGCCAGCATCGAACCATTGCCGACGGTCGCCGACCGGCCGTCGAAGGGCCTGACGACGTAGACGTCCGGCGTGTCGGGGCGCGAGAACACGATGCCGTGGCCGTCGTCCTTCCGGTCGTAGCCGAGCGGCCCCAGGATCGCCGAATAGAAGCGGCCCGAGCCGGGCACGTCGTCGGCCCCGATCATGACGTAACCCAGCATTCCAGGCGCTCCTTGCAAGGGCCAGGCGAAACGCCTCAGGCCTGCGTCTTGGCTTCCTGCCAGAGCGCTTCCATCTCCTCGAGGCTGGCCTCGGCGGGCTTGCGGCCGGCTTCGCCCAGGCGTCGCTCGATGTAGCGGAAGCGCTTCTCGAACTTGTCGTTGGTGGCGCGCAGGGCGACTTCGGGATCGACCTTGCAGTGGCGCGCCAGGTTGGCCACGGCGAACAGGACATCGCCCAGTTCGTCGGCGACCTTGGCCTGCTCGAGCTTTCCGGCCTCCAGCTCGGCGCGCAGTTCGCCCAGTTCTTCCTCGATCTTGTCGATGACTGGGCCGATCGTACCCCAGTCGAATCCGACCCGGGCAGCGCGCTTCTGGATCTTCTCGGCGCGCATCAGCGCGGGCAGGGCGCGCGCCACCCCGTCCAGGGCACCGGCCGAAGCCTCCGCCGCCGCGCTGCCGTCGCTGGCGGCCTTGGCCGCGCGCTCGGCCGCCTTGCGGGCCTCCCAGGACACGGTCTGTGCATCCGCGGTCTTGATATCGAGATCGCCGAAGACGTGCGGATGGCGGTCCACCATCTTGTCGGCGATGGCGGCCGCCACGTCGTCGAAGCCGAAGACCTGGGCCTCGCTGGCGATCTGGCTGTGATAGACGACCTGCAGCAGCAGGTCGCCGAGCTCTTCCTTGAGCGCCGGCAGGTCGTCGCGCTCGATGGCGTCCGCGACCTCGTAGGCTTCCTCGATCGTGTAGGGCGCGATGCTGCGGAAGGTCTGGTCGATGTCCCAGGGGCAGCCATGCTGGCGATCGCGGAGCCAGGCCATGACCGCGAGCAGCCGCGGCAGCGGTTCCTTGGGCAGGGATTCCGGCGTGGGTTTGCCTGAGGTCATGGCGTCGAACTCATTCCCGATTATCGTATAATATATATTATGACAAATATAGACTATCTATCCTATACAAAGGATTACCAGTCGATCCGCATGTTCTGGGTAATCAACGCCAGCAGCTGCAGCCCGCGGCCTGCCTCGTTGGCCGGCATGCCGAGCGTCACCAGAACGCCGACCTTGGGGTTTCGTGGATTGGGCACGACCAGGTCGAACACGGTGCGCGGACCGCTGTCGCTCGGCCCCTTCGGGACGTTCTCGTAGACGATGACGAAACTGCCGTCCGAGAGCTTGCGGGCCTGCGCCTGGACGCCCGGCCGGCGGGCCTTCATGGAGCCGGCCTTGGTGGCCGCATAGTGCTCGGCGTCCTTGACGCCCTCGTAGGCGAAGTCGACCCGCCAGACGATCAGCCGGATGCGCTTGTCGAGCGTATAGGCGATGCCCCGCTCCCCATCCTCGCTGGCCTGCCAGCCCATGGGCAGCAGCAGTTCCACGTTCACCGAGCCGAAACGCAGCCGGACGGCCTGGCTGGCCTGGTCGATGCCAAGGACGCGGGTGAAGCTCTGGCTGGTGCCACCGCCGATGCTCTGTTCGCCGCGGGTGTAGCTGGAGCCATTGTCGGGCGTCCCGAAATCCCGGAACGTCAGCCCGCCAACGTCCAGCCGGTCGGCCGCCCGGGCCGCAAAAGGCGCCGCCAGGGGCGCCAGGCCGAGCACCAGGGCGCCCGCCAGGAAAATCCGGCGTCCGGACTCCTTTCGTTTACGCTCAGGTGTCAGATGAGGATTGATCGCCATCCATTTGGAATACAACAATTCTTCACCTTAAAGATCGATCTGGAGACCGTCATGGCAAGGCGTCACGTGATCCGGCGTCGTCCGGTCGACTTCCGCATAGTCCATATCGACATGCATGTTGGTCAAGAACGCCCGGCGTGGCTTCAGCCGTTCGATCCATTCCAGGGCCTGGTCGAGATGGGCGTGGGTCGGGTGCGGGCGGTAGCGCATGGCGTCGACGATCAGCACCTCGACCCCCTCGAGCGCCTGCAGCGATTCCTCAGGCAGCGCCACCACGTCGTTGGCATAACCCACGCCGCCGAAGCGGAAGCCCAGCGACGGGATCGTGCCGTGATCCTGCAGGAACGGCACTACGGGAAGGCCGGCGGCCGTGAACGGGCCCTCGATCACCGTGTGGCGGTAGATCGGATTGTAGAAGCCCGAGCCCTCGGCCTGGAAGCAGTAGCCGAATCGCCGGTTCAGCACCGCATGGGTGCGCGCGTCGGACCACGATTCGATCTGGCCCTGGCGCAGCGCGTAGGGCCGCAGGTCGTCGATCCCGTGGACCTGGTCGGCATGGTCGTGGGTCCAGATCACCGCGTCGACGCGCTCAACCTCGGCGTCGAGGAGCTGGCTGCGCACGTCGGGCGAGGTATCGACCAGCACGGTCTTGCCCTGGTCCTGCACGAGGATGGAGCAGCGGCGGCGACGGTTGCGCGGGTCGGCGGGGTTGGCCGCCCCCCACTCGCCCTTCCCGCCCTTGCCGCCCGGCCGGGGGACTCCCGCGGATGTGCCGCAGCCCAGGATGGTCACGCGCACCGGGAACGCTCCGCCTTGGTGAACAGCCGGAAGAAATTGTCGGTCGTCGCGGCCTCCAGGTCGGCAAGGCTCACGCCCTTCAGTTCGGCGACCTTGGCGGCGGTATGGGCGACATAGGCCGGCTCGTTGGTCTTGCCGCGCTTGGGGATCGGCGCGAGGTACGGCGCGTCGGTCTCGACCAGCAGCCGGTCGAGTGGCAGGTCGCGCACGATGGTGCGCAGGTCCTCGGCGGCCTTGAAGGTCACGATGCCGGAGATCGACACGTAGAGGCCCAGCGCCAGCGCGCGCTCGGCGACGGCGCGGCCCGAGCTGAAGCAATGGATCAGGCCGGGGAAGGCGCCCTTCGCGTATTCCTCCTCGAGGATGTCGCCCGTCTCGGCGTCGGCGTCGCGGGTATGGACGATCAGCGGCAGGCCGGTTTCCCGCGACGCCGCGATATGGGCACGGAAGCTCTCGGCCTGCTCGGCACGCGGGCTGTGTTCGTAGAAGAAATCGAGGCCGGTCTCGCCGATGCCGACCACCTTGGGATGGCGGGCGGCCTCGATCAGCCGGTCGGGGGTGCGTTGCCCCTCCTCCTTCGCCTCGTGCGGATGGACGCCGACCGAGCACCAGACATTGTCGTGCCGCTCGGCGATCGCCCGCACCCGCTCGAACTGGTCGAGCCGCGTGCCGATCGTGAGCATGCCGCCCACGCCCGCGGTGCGTGCTCGCGCCAGCACGCCGCTCTCGTCCGAGGTCAGCTCCGGGAAGTCGAGATGGCAGTGGCTGTCGATCAGCATGTCAGCCGGCGACCTTCGGCTGCTTCGGCGCCTTGGGTTGCTTCGGCGGCTTGGCCGGCGCCGCGGGCGCCGCCGGCTCGATGAAGCGCGGGAAGACGCCCTGCGGCGGCGGCAGCGCCGTGCCGGAGACCAGCTCGTGGTCGAAGGCCGCGAAGACGCGCTTCTCCGGCGGCACCGCGAGCTGCTCCAGGATCTTCGCCGTGGCGTCGGGCATGAAGGGCTGCACCAGCAGGGTGACGCGCCGGATGGTCTCGGCCAGCACCCACAGCACCGTGTCGCGCCGCACCGGATCGGTCTTGGCGAGCGCCCACGGCGCCTGCGCATCGACATAGCGGTTGGCGTCGGCGATCACTTCCCAGATCGAGGTCAGCGCCTTGTGGAAGGCCTGCTCGTCGAGCTCGGCGCGCACGATGGCCAGCAGGCCCTTCGCGCGGTCGAGCAGCGCGGTGTCGGCCTCCATCAGCTCGCCCCTCGGCGGAACCTTCTCGCCGCAGTTCTTGGCGACGATCGACAGCACACGCTGGCAGAGATTGCCGTAGGCGTTGGCGAGGTCGGCGTTCATGCGGCCGATCAGGGCGCGGCGAGAGAAGTCGCCATCGTTGCCGAACGGCACCTCGCGCAGCAGGAAGTAGCGCACCTGGTCGAGCCCATAGGTCTTCACCAGCTCGACCGGGTCGATCACGTTGCCCAGCGACTTCGAGATCTTCTGGCCCTCGTTGGTCCACCAGCCGTGCGCGAAGACGCGCTGCGGCGGCGGCAGGTCCGCGGCCATCAGGAAGGCCGGCCAGAACACGCAATGGAAGCGGATGATGTCCTTGCCGACCATGTGGAGGTTGGCCGGCCAGTACTTCCACAGCGGAGCGTTCTGGTCGGGGTAGCCGCACTCGGTGATGTAGTTGGTGAGCGCGTCCAGCCAGACGTACATGATGTGCTTCTCGTCGCCGGGAACCGGAATGCCCCAGGAGAAGCTGGTGCGCGACACCGAGAGATCCTGCAGGCCGCCCTTCACGAAGCTCAGCACCTCGTTGCGGCGGCTGTCGGGGCCGATGAAGGCGGGGTTCTTCTCGTAGAACGCGATCAGCCGGTCGGCCCAGGCCGAGAGCCTGAAGAAGTACGACGGCTCCTCGACCCACTGCACCTCGGCGCCGGTCGACGTGGCGCGGCGCTTGTTGTCGGGGCCGACCGCGGTCTCGCCCTCGACGAAATAGGTTTCGTCGCGCACCGAGTACCAGCCGGCATACTTGCCTTCGTAGATGTCGCCCGCCGCGACCAGCTTCTTCCACAGCGCCTGGCAGGCCGCGTAGTGGCGCGGCTCGGTGGTGCGGATGAAGTTGTCGGGGCTGTAGTTCATCACGCCGATCAGGTCGCGGAACGACTGGCTGACCTTGTCGGTGAAGGCCTGCGGCGGCAGGCCCGCGGCGGCGGCCGCAGTCTCGATCTTCTGGCCGTGCTCGTCGGTGCCGGTCAGGAAATGGACGTCGCAGCCGTCGAGACGCTTGAAGCGCGCGAGCACGTCACAGGCGAGCGTCGTGTAGGCATGCCCGATATGGGGCACGTCGTTGACGTAATAGATCGGCGTGGTGACGTAGTAGGTGCGGTTGCCCGACATGACGACTGAACTCCGGACTGACATGACGCCCCCACCGGGGCATGAGACTCAAGCGCGTTCAGGCCCGCATTCGTTCGCAGGGTGCTGAGTCTCCGATGTCGGACCGGGGCAACATGGCCGGTCTTTTCCCATGCCCATCCGCATGGATCAAGACTACCGCCCCAGTCGACGGCTCAGCGCGCGGCGCCCTGGAGCTTCAGAAAGCTGCCCATCACGGTCTGCTTGCGATCTAGATTGACCGCATCGGCGCGCGAAAACAGCCGGCCTACCTCGTCCGATGCCTCCATCCATCGATCGACGCCCGCGGCCTCGAGCAGGCGCGCGCGCAGGCCCGCCTCCATCGGCACGACGGGTGCAGATTCCGCCGTCAGCGCCGCCTGCCGCACCAGCCCCTTGAGCCAGCCGTCGAACAGGTAGTTCAGCGCGCGCCAGTCGGCGTTGGCTTCCTCGCCACGCTTGGCGAAGCGCTCGGCGAAAGCGTGCAGCTTCGGCATGTCGAGATCGGGAAGGGTCGCCAGCACCTCGACCATCTCGCGATAGAGAGCGAGACTGCCCGCGCCCGCCAGTTCGAGTGCCCGGCCGATACTGCCCTCGGCGAGACGGGCCAGCGCCCTTCTCTCCTCCGGATTGGTTTCGGGCGCGTGATCGCCCAGAAGCTTCACCACGGTATCTTCCGACAGAGGCTGCAGCGCGAGGCGCCGGCAGCGCGAGCGAATGGTCGGCAGCAGCCGGCCGGGCGCGTGCGAGACGATCAGCAGCACCGCGTTGGGCGGCGGCTCCTCGAGGATCTTCAGCACCGCGTTGGCGCTGTTGCGGTTCATCTCGTCGGCCGAATCGACGATGGCGACGCGCCACTTTCCCATCGCCGGCGTCATGTGCATGAACTCGCCGAGCCCGCGCACGTCGTCGACGGCGATCTCGGCACGGATGCGGCCGGTGTCGTGATTGAGCGAGCGGCGCAGGTGGAAGAGATCGGGATGCGAGCGTGCGTCGATCAGGTGGCGGCCCGGCGCGTCGCTCGACACGTCGAGGTTTTCCGGCCCACCGCCGAACAGGCCGCCCTGGTCCTGGCCCGCCAGCAGGAAGCGCGCGAAGCGCCAGGCCAGCGTCGCCTTGCCGATACCGCGCGGCCCGGTCATCAGCCAGGCATGGTGCAGACGCCCGCTCTGCTGTGCGGCCAGCAGGGTCTTCTCGGCCTGGTCGTGGCCCACCAGGCGGTCGTTGCGCCACGGCGGCGGCCAGCCATAGGGCCATTCGAGCTTTTCCAGCTCGGCCGGATCCGAGGGCGTCTTGCCGCGCGCCACCGCTCAGGCCTCGAGATGCCTGTCGAGGGCCGCCTCGATCGCGCGCGCGATGTCGTCGATGCCGGCCGTCGCATCGATCACGGTGCAGCGCGCGGGATCGGCCTCGGCGATGTCGAGGAAACCCTGGCGCACGCGCTCGTGGAATTCCCGCGGCAGCGATTCGTAGCGTGTCTCGTTGCCACGGCGCTCGGCGGCGCGCTTAAGCCCGGTCTCGACCGGCAGGTCGAGGATCAGCGTCAGGTCGGGCCGGAAGTCACCGACGGCAATGTCGTAGAGCTCTCCCAACATGGCGCGGTCGATGCCGTGGCCGTAGCCCTGGTAGGCCATCGTCGAATCGGCGAAGCGGTCGGAGACGACCCAGGTGCCGGCCGCGAGAGCCGGCAGGACGGTCGTGCGCAGATGTTCGCGCCGGGCCGCAAAGTGCAGCAATGCCTCGGTCACGCCGTCCCAGCGTTCGGCCGGCCCCTCGACCAGCAGCTTGCGGATCATCTCGGCGCCGGGCGCGCCGCCCGGCTCGCGCGTGGCGATACACTTGTGGCCGCGCTTCTCGATCAGCGCCTTGAGGCGGGCGACCTGCGTCGACTTGCCGGCCCCCTCCCCGCCCTCCAGCGTGATGAAGAGCCCTTCGGCTCCGTCTGTCACGACAGCCAGCCGAACATGTAGTGCTGGATCATCGTGGCGACGCGGCCAAACACGCCCATGCGCGGGACGTCGACGCCGGCCTCGAGCGGATACTCCATCGTCCGGTTGTCGGGCAACGTGACGACGGCGGTACCGAGCTTGGTGCCCTTGGCGATCGGGGCCGAGATCGGACCGTCGAAGCGCGCGACCACGCGCGGCGCGGCAGTCTGGCCGGTCGGCATCGTGAGTTGAACGGTCTTGGGCACGACCAGCGGAACCTTGTCCTGTGCGCCCAGCCACACCGGAGCCTCGACCACCATGTCGCCGGCGCGGAACACCGTCATGTTCGTCGATTCGCGGAAGCCCCACTCCATCAGCCGCGCCGTCTCCTGCGCGCGCTCGGCCATCGAGGTGAGTCCGTTGACGACCAGGATCAGACGTCGTCCGTCGCGCACCGCCGACGTCGACTGACCGTAGCCGCCCTCTTCCGTGTGCCCAGTCTTGAGGCCATCGGTGCCCGCCACGGTCTTGAGCAGGCGGTTTCGGTTCTCCTGCCGGATGTTGTTGTAGGTCCAGTTCGTATCCGCATAGTACTTATAGTATTGCGGGTAATCGTCGATCGTATGCCACGACAGAACCGCGAGATCGCGCGCTGTCGTGTACTGACCCTCCGCCGGCCAGCCCGATGCGTTCTTGAAGTTGGTCCGCGTCATGCCGATCTCACGCGCGCGCTTGTTCATGCGCTCGGCGAAGGCTTCTTCTGAACCCGCCAGTCCCTCGGCCACCACGACACAGGCATCGTTGCCCGACAGGATGATGATGCCCTTGATGAGATCCTCGACCGTGGCCTCGCTGCCCAGTTCGAGGAACATGCGCGAGCCGCCCATGTTGCGCGCCTTCTCGCTCACGCGGAAGCGCGTGTCGAGCTTCAGGCGACCGGCGGCCAGTTCGTCGAAGATGATGTAGATGGTCATCATCTTCGACATCGACGACGGCGGCATCGGCGTCTCGGCATCCTTGAACAGCAGCACCGTCGAGGTCTGCGGATCGACCATGAAGGCGTGGCGGGCCAGCGTGCCGATTCCGACTTGCGACGGCGGCAGCTGCTCGACCTTCGGCGCCGCCGGGGCCGCGGCGGCGGCGGCCGGTGCGGCCGCCTTCGGTGTCGCGGCGGGCGGCTTGGGTTTGGCCGGCGGCTTCTGCTGGGTCTGCTTCTTCGGCGGATCCTGCTGGGCATCGGCGGCCAGCGGGAGGGCGACCATGCCGGCCACGGCCAGCATCGCGACGAGGGCGCGCAGATCAGTCAGCAACGACACGGGCATCCCCATAGCCTGAACGCTTGAGCCGGTCGGCGACAATGCCGGCGGCGTCGGAAGTGGTATAGGGCCCCAGCCGCACGCGATAAACATCGCGTCCGTTGGCGGAGCCCTGCGAAACCTCTGGATTGCCGTAGCTGCGGACGGCGCCGCGCTGCCGCTCGGCATTTTCATGCGTCGAGAAGGCACCGACCTGCACGAAGAAACCGCCGGCCGACGATGGGGGCGCCGTCGCCGACAGCGACGCGATGGTGGGCGGCACGGCGCCCGAGGCCGACTGGGGCGCGGGAAACGGCGTGCCGTTGCCGCGCGGCGGGCTGGCATACACGGTCTGTGCGGGCGCCGGCGGCGGAGATGGCGGCTCGTAGGACGCCTGCATGACTTGCGGCGGCGGTGCGGCCGGCACGGGAGCCGGCACAGGGGCTGGCGCGGGAGCCGGCGCGGCGGCGGGCGCGCGCTTTCCGCTGGCGAGCTGGGCCAGGGCCTGCTGCTGCTCGGCAGGACCGCCACCACCCAGCGCGATCTCCTTCACCGTCATGCTCTCGGTCGAGAGCTGGTCGATGCGGACACGCGCCGTGCCCCTGCCGATCATGTCGATTTCCTGAGCCGCCGTGCGCGACAGGTCGATCACGCGGCTGCGCGCGAACGGGCCGCGATCGTTGACGCGGACCACCGTGCTCAGTCCATTGTCGAGGTTGGTGACGCGCACCACCGCCGGCATCTGCAGCGTGCGATGCGCGGCGGTGCGGTCGGACTGGTCGTAGCGCTCGCCGTTGGCGGTCGACTTGCCGTGGAAGCCCGGCCCGTACCACGAGGCGACCCCCGTCTCGGTAAGGGTGAACGTCTCCTGCGGCGTGTAGGTGACGCCGTCGATCTTGTAGGGCTTGCCGATCTTGTAGGTGCCGGACTGCGCGGCGCTGCCGCTCGCCCCGCTTCCCCCGCCCTTGTTTGAGGACCCGCAGGCCGCGACCGACGCCATCACGGCGATCGCGCCGCAGAGGCGGAGGGTCTGGAGGGCGGGAAATCGCTGTTTTACCAACGCTAGCGGCATGATGTTCAGATCATACATCATCTTGGACGGCCAGTGGAGCCGCCTCCTCGGGCTTTTGCGTCAGGCGGCGATCCTGTCCGACAGGAGCCCTACCGCGAGGGCGAAGAAATCCGACTGGTTCCAGCGCAGGATCACCTTGAAGTTCTCGGTCGTGGCATAGGCCGGTCCCCCGGCCCCCGCCGGCCGAACGATGCGCATGCCGGCCCCGCCCTGCGCGCCCGGCGAGACCTCGTCACCCCAGCGCAGGCCCGGCCGCCAGCCCACCTTCCGCAGGTAGTTCACGATCGAGGCGAAGACGTCGACCTTGTTGGTCCAGATGTCCTTGCGCCCGTCGCCGTCGCCATCGGCCGCATAGGCGATGAAGCTCGTGGGGATGAACTGGCATTGCCCCATCGCGCCGGCCCACGAGCCCTTCATCGCGTGCAGGCCGATATGGCCCTGCGACACGATCTTGAGCGCCGCGATCAGCTGCTCGCGGAAGAACTTGGCGCGGAAGTTGTTGTGGACCAGCGTGGCCAGCGCTTCGACCACCTCGAAGTCGCCCAGCCGGGTACCGTAGTTGCTCTCGATGCCCCACAGCGCGACGGCGACCGAGGGCGGCAGGCCGGCCGGGCCGGCGAAACGTTCGATCGTCGCGCGGTTCTCGGCCAGCAGGGCGCGGCCGCGGGCCACGCGCTCGCTCGAGACGACGCGGTCGCGGTAGGTCTCCCAGCTCATCTTGAACTCGGGCTGGTTGCGCGCCTGCTCCATCACCCGCGGAACCTCGCGGATGTCGGCCAGTGCGGCGTCGATCGTGCCGCGATCGACCCCGGCCCGCAGCGCCTCCTGGCGGATGCCCTCGAGGAAGGCCGGCGGGAAGCGCGGCCCGGACGTCTGGGCGGCGGCGGGAAGCACCAGGGGAAGCGGGGCGAGCGCCGCGCCGGCGCACAGAAGTCTGCGGGTGATCATGCGGCCTCTTTGCCGGTCAATCGTGCAGACTGTATGGCGCAGCTGGCGCCGGCGGCAAAATCGCGGTCTCAGGAAATCGTGCTGCGGCCCTCCCGGCCACTGCTATAAGCCTGCACAGTCGACATGCCGCAAGGTTCACGCCTTTGAAATCGCTCTCCTGGCCGATGGCCTTCCTCGCCGCGATGGCCGTGACGGCCGGCGCCGCCGCCCAGTCCGCGGACGACGACACGGTGCTGCCGCCGGTCCCGAAGCCGCGCTTCACGGTGGTCGACGGCGACACGGTGAAGTTCGGCCCGCAGACCGTGCGCCTGTTCGGCATCGATGCGCCCGAACGCAGCCAGACCTGTGACGACGGCCAGTGGCGCGCCGGGGCGCTGGCCCGCAAGGCGCTCGAGGACTTCATCTCCGGCCGCCCCGTCAACTGCAAGCTGGTCGACACCGACAAGAAGACCAATCCGCCGGTGGCGCAGTGCTTCGCCGGCGAGGACGACCTGCAGGAGAAGATGGTCGCCGCAGGCTGGGCATGGACCCTGCCCAGCAGCAAGGACCGCTACGCTCCCGAGGAGCGCGAGGCCATCGAGCGCAAGCTGGGTGTGCATGCCCACAAGTGCGTCTCCCCTGCCGAATGGCGCGCCATGCTGCGTCGCGAGGCGATCAGGCGGGAACAGGGCGGCTGACGTATCGGCAACATGGCGGAGGGGGTGGGATTCGAACCCACGGTGGGCGTGAACCCACGCCGGTTTTCAAGACCGGTGCCTTAAACCGCTCGGCCACCCATCCAGCTCGCGCCATCCCTTACTGACCTTCGCGGCTTCATGCAACGGATCGGCACGACCGGTTCAGGCGGAAGCGAGATTGGCCGCGTGCCGTATCTCGACCGTGAGATGGGTGATCTCATGGACTGGCGCGAGGCGTCGGCGGATTGCTTCGGCATCGAGCGTGGGCGCTGCAATACTCACGATGCAGGCATGGGCTTCGGGGCCGATGCGCCAGACATGGAGATCGACGATGCGGGCATCGCCCGGGCCCTCGACGGTCTCGCGCACCTCCTCGGCCACCGCCGCATCGGTCGTGTCGAGCAGCACGCCGGCGGTGTCGCGCATCAGCGCCCAGGACCAGCGGCCGATTACCAGGCCGCCCACGATGCCCATCACCGGATCGAGCCACACCCAGCCGAGATAGCGGCCCGCCAGCAGGGCCACGATGGCCAGTACCGACGTGAGCGCGTCCGCGAGGACATGCGCATAGGCGGCACGAAGATTGTTGTCGTGGCCGCGGTGCGCCCGATGGTCATGGGTGCGGTCATGGGCGTCATCGTGGTCGTGCCTATGCCGGTGCCCTTGATCGTGGCCGTGCGCGTGGCCGAGATCGCCGCTCAGCAGGAACGCACTGGCCACGTTGACCGCCAGGCCCAGCGCAGCGATCCATGTCGCTTCCGTGAAGGCCACGTCGACAGGCTCGAAAAGGCGCACGACGGATTCACCCGCAATGCCCAGCGCCATGATGCCCAGCACCATCGCCGAGGCGAATCCCGCCAGATCGCCGACCTTGCCCGTGCCGAAACTGTAACGACGGTTGAGGGCGTGACGCCGGGCGTAGGCATAGGCGAGCGCCGCCGCGGTGAGCGCGCCGGCATGCGTGGCCATGTGGAAGCCATCGGCCAGCAGCGCCATCGAGCCGGTCAGCCAGCCGGCGAGGATCTCGCCCACCATCATCGCGCCGGTCAGGGCCACCACCCATCGCGT
The DNA here is from genome assembly GCF_020880995.1 of Reyranella aquatilis. Lineage (GTDB taxonomy): Bacteria > Pseudomonadota > Alphaproteobacteria > Reyranellales > Reyranellaceae > Reyranella > Reyranella aquatilis. The sequence continues at coordinate 291,015 of NZ_JAJISD010000001.1, forward strand.
GCGGCGCGCGTTCTCGTCGTGGGCCGCGCCCAGGAAGACGTGGTCGTGCGTCAGCGGATCGGTATCGGGCGCGGTTACGGCCACGGCGCGGGCTTTCACTTGGCGTAGCGGCGCATCGCGTCGATCAGGGCCTTGGCCCCTTCGGCGCGCTCGGCGTCCGTGAGATCGGGATGCGCGACGTGCGCGCGCAGATGCTCCTGCAGGATCTCGTCCATCAGGCCGCCCACGGCGCCGCGTACGCCGGCGACGAGATGCAGGGTCGTGCTGCACTCCTCCCCTGCGGCCAGCGCGCGTTCGATCGCCTTGAGCTGGCCCTGGAGTCGGCGGACGCGGGCCAGCAGGGCGGTGTTGTCGGTCGAGAGATGAGCCATAGGGTAGTCCCCTACCCTATACGAAACCGTGAGTCGATTCCGGGGTCGTGATAGCCTCGCGGCAAAAGCAGAACGGGAGGAAACGAAAATGACCAGGACAAGCCGCCGCCACGCGCTCGCGCTTATCGGGATGCTGGCCACCTCGGGCGCAGGACCCGCGTTCGCGCAGGGTGCGCCCTTCCCGTCCCGGACCATCCGGCTGGTGGCCCCGCACGCCCCCGGCGGCAATTCCGACACTTTCGCGCGCATCCTGGCCCAGAAGCTCGGCGAGCGGATCGGCCAGCAAGTCGTGGTCGAGAACCGTACCGGCGCCGGCGGCACGGTGGGCAGCGCGCTGGTCTCCAAGAGCGCGCCCGACGGCTACACGCTGGTGATCGCCGACAACGGCACGCACGCCATCGCCCCCACGCTCTACGGCACCAAGCTCGCCTACGACGTCTTCAAGGACTTCACGCCGGTCATGCTGGCGGCCACTTTTCCCACCGTGATCATGATCCATCCCGCGGTGCCGGCGCAGACGCCGCAGGAGTTCGTGGCGCTGGTGAAGAGCCAGCCCGGCAAGCTCACCTACTCCTCGGCGGGCACGGGCAACGGCTCGCATCTCACGATCGAACTGTTCCGCACCGCTGCGGGCGGACTCGACATGGTTCACGTGCCCTACAAGGGCGGCGCACCGGCCGTGCAGGCGCTCCTGGCGGGCGAAGTGCAGATGACCGCGGTGAGTGCCAACACCGCCCTGCCGCACATCCAGTCGGGCAAGGTGCGCGCGCTGGGTGTCGCGTCCACGAAGCGCTCGCCCGCGCTGCCCGACGTGCCGACCTTCGCCGAGGGCGGCATTCCCTTCGAGGGCGACAGCTGGCTCGCGATCATGGGCCCGCCGGGAATTCCGCCCGACGTGGTGGCGAAGCTCAACCAGGAGATCGCCGCCACCCTGCGCGAGCCCGAGACGCGCGAGCGCCTGGCGAAGATCGGCCTCGAGGTCGTGGCCTCCTCGCCCGCCGGCCTCACCGAACTCCTGCAGCGCGACGTGCCCAAGTGGGGCAAGGCGGTGAAGGATTCCGGCGCCGTCGCCGACTAGCCTCGGCCGGGATCTTCAGAACGGGCGGATGAAGCGGATGACCGCCCAAACCACCAGCACGATCGTCGCGGCCACCCACCAAAAGCCCTGCCGCCGCACGAGTGCGAGCAGGCCGAAGATCACCACGAGGGCGACGGCGATGAGGTCGGTGGAAGCGATGTAGCCGTTGAAGAACATGTCGTATCCCCCCTTTTGGGTTGGGAGGACGCGAGGGGTCGCGCCGCTCCGGCTTCCCGAAAATAGTCGGGAAGCCGGAGCGCGCACAATGTGCGGCTTCAGTTCACCCCGTACCGCTTGAACTCCTCGGCGATGTTCGGCTGGATGCCCGACGCGGTGGACATGTCCGAAATGCCCGCCGGCCCCTGGCCGATGCGCGTCCGGGCCAGGCCGCGGCCGTAGAGCGCGCGGGCGCGATCCGGATCGGCCTTGAGCGACATGTTGTACTGCGCGATCGCCCTGTCGTACTGCTTCATCTTGAGGTTGATCAGTCCGATGTTGTCGTGCGCGTACGGATCGTCGGGCACCAGCTTCAGAACCTCGTTGCAGTCGGCCAGAGCCTCCTGGAGGTTGGCGCCGATCACGGCGCGGGTGAGGCACCGGTTGTTCAGCGCCGGCGACATCTTCGGGTCGAGCCGAAGGGCATCATCGTAGTCCGCGACCGCCTTGGCGTAGTCGCCTTTGTTGAAATAGGCGATGCCGCGGTTGAGGAACAGGTTGGGATCGCGAGGACGCAGTCGGATCGCCTGGTCGAGATCCTCGATCGCGTTCTCGTATTCGCCGAGATTGCTGTAGAGGTTGGCCCGGCTGGCATAGATGCGCGGGTTCTTCTGGTCGGTGCGGACCGCCTGCGTGTAGTCCTCGATGGCGCGGCCGGCATCGCCGCGGAACGCCATGACCTGCGCACGGTAATAAAGCGCCGTGGGATTGCCCGGCGACAGGCGCAGCGCGTCGTCGATATCGGCGAGCGCCCGCGGATACTCCCTCTTCAGCCCATAGGCGAAGCCGCGCTGGATCAGCGCGTTGATGTCGTCGGGACTGATCTTCAGGGCCGCGTCGAAATCGGCGATCGCCTCGTCGACCCGGTCCTTGAAGATCTTCGACATGCCGCGGTTGATGTAGGCCAGCGGCTCCTTGGGGTCGATTTCGATCGATGCCGTGTAGTCGGCGATCGCCTTGTCGTAGTTGTCGATGCGGTGATAGGCGGCACCGCGCTCGAAGTAGGCGAAGGCCATTCCCGGCGCCAGCTCGATGGCGCGGTCGAGGTCGGCGACTGCCTGGTCGGCCTTCTCCATCTTGAGATAGGCGGCGCCGCGACCCAGATAGGCCCGAGGTTCCTTGTCGTTGATCTCGATCGCGGCCTCGAAGTCCTTCACTGCGGCCTCGTATTCCTGCTTGTCCACCAGCGCCATGCCGCGCTGGTAATAGGCGTTGGCGACCTGGTCGGCGGTCTGCGCCGTCGCAGGATCCTTCTTTCCGTCCTTGTCCTTCTGGGTCAGCTTGAGGATGTCGGAAGTCTGCAGGCCCAGCCGGACGGCCTCCGTGAAGTCGGTGATCGCGCGATCGGGATCGTTGCGCTGCCGCCACGTGACGCCGCGGTTGATCAGGGCATTCACTTCCTTCGGATTGAGCTTGAGCGCCAGATCGAAGTCGGCCACGGCCTCATCGAACTTGCCCTTCTTCGTGTAGTAGACGATGCCGCGATTGACGAGCGGGCTCGGGTCCTTGGGCGTGAGCTCGTGGGCGGTCGTGTAGTCCGCCAGCGCATTCTCGGAATCGCCGATCCGGTGATAGGCGATGCCGCGCTGCATGTGGGCGAAGGCCTGCCCGGGCGAGAGCCTGATGCTTTCCGTGAAGTCGGCGATCGCCTGCTTCAGGTTGTTCTTGTACATGTACGCCGCGCCGCGACCGACCCAGGGAGAGCCGTCGCGCGGGTTGAGGCGGATCGACTCGGAGAAGTCGGCAATGGCCCTGTCGTAGTCGTTCTTGTCGTACCAGGCGAGGCCCCGCTGGAAGTAGACGAACGCGGCCTGCAGCGCGATGCGATTCGCCTCCTGCTGCGGCGACTTGGCAAGCTGGCTGGTTATCGAGTCGGGCACGTTCGTGAGCGACACCGGCTCGATCTTCTCCGGCAGGAGCTTGATGGCGGTGGTGAAGTCGGCGATCGCCTGGTTAACGTCGCCCTTCTTGCGGTAGACGATGCCCCGATTGGTCCAGGCGCTGATTTCCTTGTTGTTGATCTTGAGGGCCGCGTTGAAGTCGGCGATCGCGCCCTCGTTGTTGTCCTTGCGTGTATAGAGGACGACGCCGCGATTGATCAGCGGCAGCGTATCGCGCGGCGCCAGCCTGATCGCGTCGCTGTAGTCGATGATCGCCCGGTCGCCCTCGCCGATCGTCTGATGCACAACGCCCCGCTGGATATACAGATGGGGGTTGAGCGGCTGCGCCATGATGGCGTCGTTGTACATCCGCACGGCCGTGCGGAAGTCGGACTTGGAGCGCTTGTCGCTGTCCGGCCCCTTCCACGACAAGCCGCGATGGAGATGGGCAAGTGCGAGCGCACCACCCGATGCGAGACCGTTGTCGATCACGTCGGTGCAGGCCTCGATCTTGCCCTCCGCGGTGGCGCCGGTCATGCCGTAGCAGACATCGAGCTCGGACGGCTCGCCGGGCTTCCGGGGCTTCCTCGCGGCGGCCTGCTGCGGAGGCGGCGCCTCCTTGCCCTGCGGCTTGGCCGGCCCGGCTTGCGCGGGCAAAGGCTGGGCCTGACCCGCCGGGGCAGGCTGGCTTGCCGGCCGCTGCTGCTGCTGCGCCGCAAGTGGAGTCGCGGCCACGGACAAAAGCGCCCCAAGGGCAGCGCCGCGGGCGACACAGCGCACCGCGGCCGAACGCTCAAAACCCCACATGACCATTCCTCTTGCCGGTGCGCGATGGCCCCCAAAGCCATTTTGCACCTGATCGGCGAATGTACCCAATGGGGCGACTTTTCAGATATTTGGAAGGCAGTGGCAAGGCCGCTCGCGCCCAAAACCGGACACAATCCCGGGACTTTATCAAGGCATTCGGGCCTCCCCCATCGACGCCCGCGCCGGTTTTTGGCACGCTCCGTGCCGTCAAAGGGAGGAAATAAAAAATGACATTTCTGATGCGCCCCATCGGGCGCCGTACAGTCGTGGGCGGAATCGCCGCCGCGACCCTGGCCGCACCGGCCATCGTCAAGGCCCAAGGCACCTATCCCAACAAGACCGTCCGCTACATCAATCCGTTCCCGGCAGGCGGCGCGACCGACATGCTCTCGCGCATGTTCTGCGCCAAGATGACTGAACTCACCGGCCAGCAATGGATCGTCGAGAACAAGGGCGGCTCCGGAGGCAACGTCGGCATGGACGCGCTGGCCCAGGCGACGCCCGACGGCTACACGCTGGGCCTCGGCGGTATCGCCAGCCACGCAATCTCGCCGACCCTCTATGCCAAGCTGCCGTTCAACGCGCGCACCGACTTCACCTTCGTCTCGACGATCTGGCAGCTGCCCAACATGCTGGTCGTCAATCTCGACCTGCCGGTCAAGACGGTGCCGGAACTGATCGAGCTGCTGCGCAAGAATCCGGGCAAGTATTCCTATGGCTCCGCCGGATCGGGCACGACGCTGCATCTGTCGGGCGAACTGTTCAAGATCATGGCCAAGGTCGACATGATCCACGTCCCCTACCGCGGTGGCGGGCCAGCCATGCAGGACCTGCTGGCCGGGCAGATCCACATGATCTTCGACAACATCCCCGGCGCGCTGGCTCAGGCGCGCCCCGGCAAGGTGCGCGCGCTGGGAGTCACCTCGGAGAAGCGCACGCCGGTCGTGCCGGACGTGCCCGCCATCGCCGAGACCCTGCCGGGCTTCGACATCAGCTCGTGGACCACGCTGACGGGTCCAGCCAAGCTGCCGCCGGACATCACCGCCCGCCTTTCCGAGCTGTCGAAGAAGGCGCTGGAGAGCGAGGACCTCAAGGCGAAGTTCTTCGAGCAGGCCGCCATTGCGGTCTGGCGCACCCCGGCCGACACCCTGGCCTACCGCGATGCCGAGGAAGCCCGCCTGGCCCCGATCATCAAGGCATCGGGCGCGCGCGTCGACTGACGCGCGTGTAGACTGGAGGGCATGCAAACCCTCACCACCGCCCAAACCGTCGTGTCGATGCTGGAAGTGAACGGCATCGACACGCTCTTCTGCCTTCCCGGCGTCCAGAACGATCCGTTCTTCGACGCCCTCTACGACCGCACCAACGCCATCCGGCCGATCCATGCCCGCCATGAGCAGGCCTGTGCCTACATGGCGCTGGGCTACGCGATGGCCGCCGGCAAGCCTTCGGCCTACGTCGTGGTGCCGGGCCCCGGCTTCCTCAACACGACGGCGGCGCTCGCCACGGCCTATGCCGTCAACGCGCCGGTGCTGGCGCTCACCGGGCAGATCCAGCAGTCGATGATCGGCCGCAACGTCGGCCTGCTGCACGAGTTGCCCGACCAGCTCGCGATCATGCGCGGCCTGACCAAGTGGGCCGACCGTATCCCCTCGCCCAGCGCAGCCCCGGGCCTGGTGAACGAAGCCTTCCGCCGCCTGCTGTCGGGCCGCCAGCGCCCCGTCGCCCTCGAATGCGCTATGGACACCTGGGCTCGACGCGCACCGGTCGAGATGATCGCCAGCGCGGCGTCGGCCGATCCCTGCCCGGTCGACGAAGATGCCGTGGAGCGCGCGGCGAAGCTGCTGGGCGGCGCCCAGCGCCCGATGATCGTGGTCGGTGGCGGCGCCCAAGGGGCCGGCGCCCACGTCCAGCGCATCGCCGAGTTGCTCGATGCCCCGGTGATGACCGGCCGCATGGGCCAGGGCGTCATCGACGGCCGGCATCGTCTCTCCGTCACCGCGCCGGCCGGCTACCAGTTCTGGGGCGAGGCGGACGTCGTGCTGGCCGTGGGCACGCGCCTGCAGCCGCAGCAGCAGAACTGGGGCATCGACGACACACTGAAGATCGTCCGCATCGACGCCGACAGCGAGGAGCTCGACCGCCAGCGCAAGCCCGAGATCGGCATCGTGGGCGACGCGACGGCGGTGCTGAAGCGGCTGGCCGAGCGTCTCGATAGGCACAATACCAAGCGGGATGGCCGTGCCGCGCATGTCGGCGACCTCAAGGCGGCAGCCCAGAAGAAGATCCACGAACTGCTGGCGCCGCAGATCGCCTATCTTGAGGCGATGCGCAAGGCGCTGCCGGAAGACGGCATCCTGGTCGATGAGTTGACGCAGATGGGCTACGCGGCGCGCTTCGCCTGGCCGACCTATAAGCCGCGCACCTTCCTGTCGCCCGGCTACCAGGGCACTCTGGGCTGGGGCTACGCGACCTCGCTCGGCGCCAAGGTGGCGAAGCCCGACACGGCGGTTCTGTCGATCAGCGGCGACGGCGGCTTCATGTTCACCGCCATGGAGATGGCGACCGCCGCCCAGCATGGAATCGGCGTCGTGGCCGTGGTGTTCAGCGACGGCGCGTTCGGCAACGTGAAGCGCATCCAGCAGCAGTCGTTCAACAACCGCACCATCGCGACGGACCTGCGCAATCCGGACTTCGTGAAGCTGGCCGAGAGCTTCGGGATCGATGCGGTGCGTGTCGAATCGCCCGAGGCGTTGGGTGCCGCCATCTCCCGCGGCATCGCCAAGGGCTCGCCCCTGCTGATCGACTGCCCGGTCGGCCAGTTCCCCGATCCCTGGTCGCTGGTGACGCTGCCGCGGATCAGGCCAAGGAAGGGCTGAACCCTTAAATGCAGCGCGGCACTCCCGTGGCGCGCTCCGACGACCCTAAGCAACCCCGCCGTTCGCCCGAATGTCGACCAGCAGCTTTGTGGCGTGCGCCTGGTCGGCGATGCGTTTCGAGGTGAAGCGCGGGTCCAGGGCGGGGGCGATCAACAGCAGATGTCGCGCGAGGAAGTCCGGCAGCGGCGGCGGCTCGGTCTGCTCCTCCGGCATCTCGACCTCGGCCATCGCAAAATAGGTCGAGCCGTCGTCGCGCTTGAAGAAATCGACGTCCCAGTGATAGCGGCCGTCGGTCCATGAGTAGCGGACCTTAACCAGCGTCTCCTTGCGCTGCGTCCACAGCCGCGCGAAGTCGACGGCGCTGAGGCCGGTCTCGATCTCGACGACCTGGCCCTCGATGGTTCGCTTGTAGGTGAAGACGTGATTGGTCCTGCCGTCGTCCTCGAGCGAACGGATGCGCAGGCCTGGCGCATCGAGATAGGCCTGCCGCAGCAGATGGCGCGCGACCCCCGGTCGGCGGCCCAGTTCCGCCTCCAGTTCCGTCGCCCGCTCGTTCAGGACAAATTTGCGCTCGTTCTCGATCGGCATGCTAGAATCGCCACCATGGCTACACAGACAATCGACGACCTGCCGACTCCCGCGCTCATTCTCGACCGGGCGATCCTGCGCCGCAACCTCAAGCGCATGAGCGACCGTCTGCGCGAGGCCGGCGTCATGTTGCGCCCGCACCTCAAGACCGCCAAGTCGGTCGAGATCGGCCGCATGGCCGTCGAGGGCCATGACGGGCGCATCACCGTCTCGACACTGGCGGAAGCCCGGTACTTCGCCGATGGCGGCTTCAGGGACATCCTCTACGGCGTCGGCATCATCCCGTCGAAGCTCGCCGCCGTGACGGAACTGCGCCGCCGCGGAATCAACCTGCGGGTGGTCACCGACAATCTCGCCGTGGCGAAGGCCATCGCCGACGCGGCGAAGGACGGCGACACGTTCTCGGTGTTCATCGAAATCGACAGCGGCGGCGGCCGCGCCGGTCTTCCCTATCCCGCGCTGCCCGGCCTGCTCGACATCGCGCGCGTCCTGCACGAGGCGCCGGGCGTCGATCTCGCCGGCGTCATGACCCATGCCGGCCATTCCTACCACCAGAGCACGCCCGACGGCATCGCCGGCGTCGCCGAGCAGGAACGCCTCGCCATCGTGACCGCCGCGGAGACGCTCCGTGCGGCCGGTATTCCCTGCCCCATCGTTTCCGGCGGCTCGACGCCGACGGCGATGCATTCGCGCGACTTCACCGGCATCACCGAGATGCGGCCAGGCGTCTATGTCTTCAACGACCTCGACCAGGAATACATCGGCTCGTGCGGCGCGGGCGACATCGCGCTCTCGGTTCTGGCCTCGGTGATCGGCCACTATCCGCACCGCAACCAGGTGCTGGTCGATGCCGGGGCGCTGGCGCTCTCAAAGGACATCAGCGCGCAGGAATTCCAGCCCAAGGTCGGCTACGGCACCATCGCCAATCCGCCCGCCGCCGGCATGGCCGTGATCGAATGTTCGCAGGAGCACGGATTCGTCGCCGCCGACGATCCGCTGCCCTACGGCAACCTTCCCGTGGGCACGCGCGTGCGCATCCTGCCCAACCACGCCTGTATCACCGCGGCGGCTTACGACCGCTACTACGTGGTCGACAGCGACCTCGACGGCGGCAAGTCGGTCGTGGACGTGTACGACCGCATCAACGGCTGGTGATCTTTATGTCATCCTGACCGAAACGAAGGATCTCGCGCCAGAAATCGAGTCCTTCGTTCGCTCAGCAAGGTCCTTCGCTGCACTCAGGACGACAAATAGCTACAGCGAACTCACGGTGTGGCCGCCATCGACGGTGATGATGCTTCCGGTCATGAATGCGCCCGCTTCCGAGGCGAGCAGCAACAGCGCGCCGTCGAGATGCTCGGGCTGGCCGATACGGCGCTGCGGGATCCGATCGATCAGCCGCTGACCGCCCGGCGTCTTCCAGAAGTCGCCGTTCATCTCGGTCTCGATGTAGCCGGGGCAGATCGCGTTGACGCGGATCTGGTAGCGCGCCCACTCCATTGCGAGCGCGCGCGTGAGATGGATGAGCCCCGCCTTGGAAGCATTGTAGGGCGCCACCTGGCCGATCGTGCGCAGTCCCAGGATCGAGGCGATGTTGACGATCGAGCCCGGCCGCTTCGCCGCCACCCAGCGCTTGCCCGCCGTCTGCGCCATCAGCCAGGCGCCGCGCAGGTTGGTGTCGACGACCGAATCCCAGTCCGCTTCCGGCATGTCGAGCGCGGGCTTCACGATCGAGATGCCGGCATTGTTCACCAGGATGTCGACCGGCCCCAGCACCGCCTCGACCTTGTCGAAGGCTGCGGCGATCGACTCCGCCGACTGCACGTCGAGATCCACCGCCAGCGCCCTGGCACCGCCCTGCTGCAGTTCCGCCTGAAGAGAGGCCAGGCGGTCGGCACGCCGCGCCGCGATCGCCACCGAGGCACCCGCCTCCGCGAGCGTGCGCGCGAAGTGCACGCCGAGGCCGGACGACGCGCCGGTCACCAGGGCCACTTTGCCGCTAAGGTCGAATCGCTTGGACATGCCGGACGCTCCACTGTTTCATGCCGGCCTTATAGGCGGGCGACCCGTTCGGAGGAAACAGTATGGACCTCGGTCTCAAGGGCAAGCGTGTGATGGTGACCGGCGGCACCAAGAGCATCGGCCGCGCCATCGTCGACACTTTTCTGGCCGAGGGCGCGGTCGTGGGCTTCTGCGCACGCGATGCGGCGCTGGTCGGGGAACGCGAGGCGGAATGGCGTGCGCAGCAGGGCCGCGTAACCGGCACGGCGCTCGACGTCACCGACGCCGCCGCCCTGAAGGCCTGGATCGACGGTTTCGCGGCCGACGGCGGCATCGACCATTTCGTCGCCAATGTGAGCGCGCTTGGTACCGACAACACGGTCGAGGGCTGGCGCAAGGCCATCGAGATCGACCTCGTCGCCACGGTCAACGCGGTGCTGAACGTGCGCCCGCACCTCGAGGCACGCGGGTCCGGCGCCACGCTCACCATCATCGGCACGACCTCGCTGGTGGAGGTCGCAGGCCCCACCCAGCCCTACCGCTCGGTGAAGGCTGCGCTGGTGCCCATGATCAAGTCGATGGCGATCGAGATGGCGCCGAAAGACGTGCGCGCCAATATGGTCTCCCCGGGCACCATCCTCGAGGACGGCAACACCTGGGGCCGCCAGCGCGACGCGGGCAGCGAACGCTACAAGCGCTCGCTCGCACGCAATCCGACCGGCCGCATGGGCACGCCGCAGGAAGTGGCGAACGCCGTCGTGTTCCTCGCCGGCGCGCCCGCCTCGTTCATCACCGGCATCAACCTCGTGGTCGACGGCGCCATCACTTCACGGGTGCAGTACTGACGCCAGCACGTACGCCGTGGCCGCTGGTCGCCCTGCTGGTCGCGGCCGGCATGGTCGCGGCCTTCCAGGTCGGCAAGGCGCCGCCCGCCCTGCCATCGATCCGCGACGATCTCGGCGCCACGCTGGAACAGGCGGGCTGGCTGCTGTCGGTCATCAACCTGATGACGGCGCTGGGTGGCATGGCGATCGCGCTGACCGCCGACCGCATCGGCCACCGGCGGCTGGCGCTTTTCGGCACGTTGCTGGCCGGCGGTGCGAGCCTCGCCGGCGCCTTCGCACCCAACGTCGAGTCCCTGCTGATCGGCCGAATCCTCGAAGGGCTGGGCTTCATCAGCGTCGTCGTGGCCGTGCCGAGCCTGCTGTTGCGCCTCACGCGCGCGGCCGACCAGCGCCTCGCGATGGCGATCTGGAGCACCTATATGCCGGCCGGATCCGGCATGATGATGGTGATCGCGGCCATCGTGCTGCCCGGCACCTCGTGGCGCATCGTCTGGCTGGTCGCGGCCGCCGCCGCCGGGCTGATGGCCGCCGCGCTCCTGCTGCTGGCCGTGCCGCGGCGTGAACTCGACCCGTTGCCGGTCAAACCCCGGCCATTGCTCTCGGAGATGAAGGAAGTCGCGACCAGTGGCGGCCCCTTGGCGATCGCCCTCTGCTTCGGCGCCTATGCCTGCTGCTGGTTCGCGATCATCGGCTTCCTGCCGACCCTGCTTACCGAGCGGCTGGGCTACTCGACCTTCACCGCCGCCATCGTCACCGCCGCGGTCGCCATCCTGAACGTCACCGGCAATCTCGGCGCCGGCTGGCTGCTGCACCGGGGCGTGCCGCGGGTGGCGGTGATCGTCGGCGCCTGCCTCTCGATGAGCCTGTGCGCCGCCGGCATCTTCGTGAGCGGCGTGCCCGACATCCTGAGGCTGATCCTGGCCGGCGTCTATTCGGCGGTCGTCGGGGTCGTCCCCGGCGCCCTGTTTACAGCCATTCCGGTGCACGCGCCGAGACCGGAGCTGGCCGGCGCCTCGACCGGCCTGCTGATGCAGGGATCCAACATCGGCGGGCTTCTGGGGCCGCCCATCACGGGCGCGCTGGTCGCGGCCGGCGGCTGGCCGAGTGCGGCCTGGCTGACCACCGCGGCGCTCGCGGTTGCAGCCGCCGCCGGGCTCTTCCTGCACTGGCGCGAAAGGCATAAACTCGCGCCATGATCTACGTCGACATCGTCTCCGATACGATCTGTCCCTGGTGCTACATCGGCAAGCGCCGCTTCGAGCGCGCGCTGGAGCAGAGCGGCCGCACCGACGTCGCGGTCGCCTGGCGCCCCTTCCAGCTGAACCCCGACATGCCGGCCGAGGGCATGACGCGCGACGACTACGTCCGGGCCAAATTCGGCGGCGGCGACCGGCCCCGGCAGATCTACCAGGCGATCGCCGAGAGCGGCCGGGAGGCCGGCATCGAGTTCCAGTTCTCGCGCATCAAGCGCACGCCCAATACCGTGCTGTCGCATCGGTTGGTCCACTGGAGCGCCAAGGTCGAGCGCCAGGACGAGGTCGTGGGCGAACTGTTCAAGGCCTACTTCGAGGAAGGCCTCGACATCGGCGATCGCGACACGCTGGTCGAGATCGCCGTCCGCGCCGGCATCGAGGAGGATCTCGCCCGGCACTATCTGACCGGCGACGAGGGCCGCCAGGAGGTGGTGGCCTCCGACGTCTATGCCCGGCGCCTCGGCATCAACGGCGTGCCCTGCTTCATCGTGAACCGCAAATACGCCGTCTCCGGCGCCCAGCCGCCGCCCGCCTTCGTCGAGGTCTTCAATCTCGCCGAACGCGACGCCGCCACGAGCGCTGCGCAGTCGACCGCGTAGCGACCTTCGGCAATTCACCACTGACCTCATCCTGAGGGGCCACGCGCAGCGTGGCGTCTCGAAGGATGGGCAACGCGCCCCTTGTTTGCAGCGACCCTTCGAGACGCGGCCTGCGGCCGCTCCTCAGGGGGAGGTCATGTGCATTCAGCCATTTTATATGTCGGTTATCATATGATATGATCATCGACATATCATGCCCATCAGCGCCACCCGAAAGGCCGCCATCCGGGCCGAGATCGTCGAACATGCCGCGCGGCTGTTCCGGCTGCGCGGTCATGCCGGAACGAACATCGACGACATCATGCTGGCGGCGGGGCTGACGCGCGGCGCCTTCTATGCGCATTTCACCTCGAAGGACGATCTGTTCGCCGAGATCGTGCGGATGGGACACGGGTTGCTGCCGAGGCTGCGCGCGGCCGGCAAGGTCGACGCCGTCCTGGACGACTATCTCGACCGCGAGGCGCTGGCCGCCACCGCGCAGGGCTGCGCCCTCGCCTCGCTGTCGGGCGACGTCGCGCGATCGCCGCTGGCGGCGCGGCTGGCCTTCGCCAACGTGCTCCACGGCGTGATCGCCGAACTGGCGCGGGGCAGGAAGCGCTCGCTCGATGCAGATGCGACCGCCGTGGCGATCCTCGCGGTGGGCGCCGTCACGCTGGCGCGTGCGTCGGGCGACACCCGGCTCAGCGACTGGCTGCTGCGCTGCGCCCGGCGGACGGCGCGAGCTCTCATGAAGCCGAAGCCCAGATCGAAGAAGAAGGCCGCTAAGCGGCGAGCTTCGCCAAGGAAGAAACGATCGACGTCACGCCCGAAAGCCGCTGCCGCTCGTCCTTCCAGACGCGCATCACGATCACGCGGTGGTCGGGCCTGAGCTTCACCAGCGGCGCGTTCTTCTGGATCCAGCCGATCAGCCGGTCGGGCCGCTCGAACTTGTTGTCGTGGAAGCTGAAGACGACGGCCTTCTCGCCCGCATCGATCTTCTCGACCTGGGCGGCGCGGCACAGCAGCTTGAGGGCCACGGTGTTCAGCAGGAACTCGGCCTCGACCGGCATGCGGCCGAAGCGGTCGACCAGCTCGGCCGCGAAGGAATCGATCTCGCCCTGGCTGGTCAGGCCGCCCAGCCGCCGGTAGAGGCCCATGCGTACCGAGAGATCGGGCACGTACTCCTCGGGGATGAGCACGGGGATGCCGAGATTGATCTGCGGCGACCATTCCGACTTCTCGGCTTCCTGCGAACGTCCGCGCGCCGCCGCGACCGCCTCCTCCAGGAGCTGCTGGTAGAGTTCGATGCCGACCTCGCGGATGTGCCCCGACTGTTCGTCGCCCAGCAGGTTGCCGGCGCCACGGATGTCGAGGTCGTGGCTGGCGAGCTGGAAGCCCGCCCCCAGCGTATCGAGCGTCTGCATCACCTCGAGCCGCTTGGCCGCCGCCTCGTTCAGCGCCCTGCCCGGCGGCACGGTCAGATAGGCATAGGCGCGCGTCTTGCCGCGGCCGACGCGGCCGCGCAGCTGGTAGAGCTGCGCCAGCCCGAACATGTCGGCACGGTGGATGATCATCGTGTTGGCATTGCGGATGTCGAGGCCGCTTTCCACGATGTTGGTCGAGAGCAGCACATCGAACTTGCCCTCGACGAAGTCCTGCATCGTGTTCTCGATGGTGGTCGGCGCCATCTTGCCGTGCGCCATGCCCAGGCGGATTTCCGGCACCAGTTCGCGGATCTCGGCCGCCACCGAGGCCAGGTCCTCGACCCGCGGGCAGACATAGAACGTCTGGCCGCCGCGGAACTGCTCGCGCAACAGCGCCTCGCGGATCGTGACGGCGTCGAAGGGCGTGATGAAGGTGCGCACCGCCAGACGATCGACCGGCGGCGTGGCGATCAGGCTCATGTCGCGCACGCCGGTAAGCGCGAGCTGCAGCGTGCGCGGGATCGGCGTCGCGGTCAGTGTCAGCACGTGCACGTCGGCGCGCAGTTCCTTCAGCCGCTCCTTGTGGTTGACGCCGAAATGCTGCTCCTCGTCGACGATCAGAAGGCCGAGATCCTTGAACTCGATGCTCTTGGCCAGCAGCGCGTGCGTGCCGCAGACGATGTTGACGGTACCGTCCTTCAGCCCTTCCTTGGTGGCCTTGGCCTCCTTGGCCGGCACCAGGCGGGACAGGCGGCCGATGGTCACCGGCATGCCCTGGAAACGCTCGACGAAGGTGCGGTGATGCTGGCGGGCCAGCAGGGTCGTCGGCCCGATCACCGCCACCTGCTTGCCCGACAGGGCCGCCACGAAGGCCGCGCGCAAGGCGACCTCGGTCTTGCCGAAGCCGACATCGCCGCAGACCAGCCGGTCCATCGGCTTGCCCGACGACAGGTCGTCCATCACGTCGGAGATGGCCTGGAGCTGGTCGTCGGTCTCGGCATAGGGGAAGCGCGCGCAGAATTCCTCGTACAGGCCCTCGGGCGGGCTCAGCGTCTCGCCGCGCCGGATCGCGCGCTCGGCGGCGATCTGGATCAGGCGGTCGGCCATGTCGGCGATGCGCTGCTTCAGCCGGGCCTTGCGCGACTGCCAGGCGACGCCGCCCAACCGGTCGAGGACGGCGCCCTCCTCGCCCGCACCGTAGCGGCTCAGCACGTCGATGTTCTCGACCGGCACGAACAGCTTGTCGCCGCCCTCGTAGGTCAACCGCAGGCAGTCGTGGCGGGCATTCTGGATCTCGAGCGTGACCAGGCCCTCGTAGCGGCCGACGCCATGCTCGCGATGCACCACCAGGTCGCCGTCGCTCAGCGCCGAGGCTTCGGCGATGAAGCGTTCCGAGGGGCGTCTCTTCTTGGCGGGACGCGACAGGCGGTCGCCGAGGATGTCCTCTTCGCCGATCACCTCCAGCCCGTCGAGCACGAAGCCATGCTCCAGCGGCCAGATGGCAATCGCAAGCACGCCCGCCGGCAAGCCCTGCACCATGGCATAGTCGGCCGCCATCACCGGCGTCGTGGCGCCATGTTCCTGCAGCAGATGCTGCAGCCGCGTCGTCGAGCCGTCGGTGTAACCCGCGACGACGATGCGGCGGCCGGCGGCGTTGGCGGCCTTCACGTGCTCCGCCACCTTGTCGAACAGGTTCACGCCCTGCGCCGTGCGCGCCTGGGCGAAACCTTCGTGGCGGCGGCCGCCGAGATCGATCGTATTGACCGCACCGGGCGCGGAATCGAACGTCGAGAACTGCGCGACCGTGCGGCCATCCAGTAGCCGCTCCCACTCGGAGGGCTTGATGTAGAGCCGTTCCGGCGGCACGGGCTTGTAGTCCGCGCCCCCGGTCATGCCGCCCTTGGCGCCGGTCTTCTGTCGCGCATCGTAATAGTCCGCGATCAGCTCGTAACGCGCATTGAGCGCCTCGCCCGCCTCATGGTCGGCCGTGACCAGGGCGGCCGGGCAATAGTCGAGCAGCGTCTCCATGTGATCGTGGAACAGAGGCAGCCAGTGCTCGACGCCGACATGACGCTGCCCAGCCGACACTGCCTCGTAGAGCAGGTCCTCGCCCGAGACGTTGCCGAACAGCTCGCGATAGCCGCTGCGGAAGCGCTCGATGCTCTCGGGCGTGAGCAGCACCTCGCTGACCGGCAGCAGCACGACCTCGTCGCGGTTGCCGGTGGAGCGCTGGCTCATCGGGTCGAAGGAGCGGATCGATTCGAGCGTGTCGCCGAACAGGTCGAGGCGCAGTGGCTCGGTCGTGCCGGGCGGAAACAGGTCGAACAGTCCGCCGCGCACCGCGAATTCACCGGGCTCCATGACCGTTTCGGCGCGACCGTAGCCGTTCTCGGAGAGGAACTTCGTCAGCCAGGCCACGTCGACCGTCTGGCCCTTGCGCAGGATGGTGGCCGCCTCGGCGTAGAGACTGCGGGGCGGCACCCGCTGCAGGGCAGCACCCACCGAGGCGAGGATGATCCGCGCCGGCGCGCCGGGCGCCTTGGGCACGGCCAGGCGGCTCAGCGTCTCGAGCCGCTCGGCCACGATGTCGGGGTGCGGCGACATGCGGTCGTAGGGCAGGCAATCCCACGCCGGGAAGACCAGCACCTCGCGCTCGGGGCTGAAGAAGCGCAGCCCGTCCTGCAGCCGCTCCAGCCGCTGTCCGTCGCGCGCCACGTGCAAAATATCCGCGCCGCCGGTCGCCCGCGCCAGTTCGGAGAGGACCATCGCATCCGCGCCCTCGGGCAGGCCCGCGATCGTCCACTTGCCTTGCTTGCGCGGGATCGCTGCCAGGGCGTTGACGAACGGCAGGGACACTAGAACCTCACGCGAAACGCCAGAAGCTTGCGCACCACCGGCGTATCCTGATCGGCCGGCACCGCCGTCTTGCCCGACACCCAGTCGTAGATGTCGTTGTCGCCCACCTCCAGCAGCCGCTCGTACTGGTCGAGCTCCGCGGCGCCGAATTCGTCGATATGGGCGCGCGCGAACTGACCAAGGAGGATGTCGTTCTCCTTGTTGCCGCGATAGGTGCTGCGGTACAGCAAACGCTTCCGGCGCGTTACCAGATCCGTGTCGGTGGTCATGTTTTCCCCAGTCCCGGACCAAAAAAGGGGCGTAGCATATAGGCGGCGGCGATGGCGAAGTCACGCAGCCCCTGATCCTGCCAACCATGCGCCCGCAAGCCCTCACGCCCCTTTTCGCCCACGTCACCTCGCTGCCCGGAATCGGACCGCGGCTGGGGGCGCTCGTCGAGAAACTGGCGGGCCCGCTGGTCGTGGACCTTCTGTGGCACCTGCCGTCCGCCGTGATCGACCGGCGCAATGCCCCGGATGTCGCGCAGGCGCGCGGCGGCGAGGTGGCGACGCTCACCGTGAACGTCGACGAACACATCGTCCCGCACAGCCACCGCCAGCCCTACAAGGTCTGGTGCAGCGACGAGAGCGGACGGATCTGCCTCACTTACTTCAACGGCCGCGAGGACTATCTCAAGAAGCTCCTGCCACCGGGCGAGACCCGCGTGGTGAGCGGCAAGGTCGAGATCTACCAGGGCGAGGTGCAGATGACGCACCCCGACCATGTCGTGCCGCTCGCCGAGCGCCCGTCGATCCTGCGGGTCGAGCCGGTCTACGGTCTCACCGGGGGCCTGACCCAGAAGCCTGTGCAGAAGGCGACCGCCGCCGCCGCGGAACGCGCGCCCGCGCTACCGGAGTGGCAGGACGCCGCCTATCACCGGAAGCAGGGCTGGACCGACTGGAAGACGGCGGTCGCCCGCGCCCACGCGCCCACCGAGCCGGGCGACCTGTCGCCCGCCCACCCGGCCCGCGCACGCCTCGCCTTCGACGAGTTGCTGGCCAGCCAGCTTGCCATCGCGCTGGTCCGCCATCACAACCGCACGCTCGCGGGCCATGCGACCAGGGGCGACGGCCGGCTGCGCCAGGCGGCCCTCGCCTCGCTGGGCTTCGAGCTGACAGCCAGCCAGACCCGAGCCATCGCCGAGATCGCCGACGATCTGGGCAAAGAAGAGCGCATGGTCCGGCTGCTGCAGGGCGATGTCGGCAGCGGCAAGACCCTGGTGGCGCTGCTCGCCATGCTGATCTGCGTCGAGGCCGGCGCGCAGGCCGCGATGATGGCGCCGACCGAGCTGCTGGCTCGCCAGCATTTCGCGACCATCGCACCATTGGCGGAAGCGGCCGGCGTCAGGATCGCGCTGCTGACCGGCCGCGACGGCCAGCGCGCCAAGAAGCAGACTTTGCAGGGCCTGGCAGACGGCACGATCCAGCTGGTGGTCGGCACGCATGCGCTGGTGCAGGAAGATGTCGAGTTCGCCGACCTCGCCCTGGCGGTGGTCGACGAGCAGCACCGGTTCGGCGTGCATCAGCGCATGGCGCTCTCGTCGAAGGGCCACGCGGTCGATCTGCTCGTCATGACGGCGACGCCGATCCCGCGGACCCTGATGCTGGCGGCCTATGGCGATCTTGACGTCTCCAAGCTGACCGAGAAGCCCAAGGGCCGTCAGCCGATCGACACGCGCACCATTCCGCTCGAACGGCTCGGCGAGGTGGCGCAGGGAATCGGCCGCCAGATCGCCGCCGGTGCGCGCGTCTACTGGGTCTGCCCGCTGATCGAGGAATCGGAGGAGATCGACCTCGCCAACGTGCAGGAACGCTTCCGCCTCCTGAGCGACCGTTTCCCCGGCAAGGTGGGGCTGCTGCATGGACGCCTGAAGGGCGCCGAGCGCGAGGCGACGATGGCCGCCTTTTCCGACGGGCGACTGTCGATCCTGGTGGCGACGACCGTGATCGAGGTCGGCGTCGACGTGCCGGCCGCGACGGTCATGGTGATCGAGCATGCCGAGCGCTTCGGTCTCGCCCAGCTCCACCAGTTGCGCGGCCGCGTCGGACGCGGCAGCGCGAAGTCGACCTGCCTGCTGCTCTATGCCCAGCCGCTCGGCGAGACCGCCAAGGCGCGCCTCGCGATCATGCGCGAGACCGAGGACGGCTTCCGCATCGCCGAGGAGGATCTCAAGCTGCGCGGCGCCGGCGAGCTTCTGGGCACCCGCCAGAGCGGCCTGCCCGACATGCGCCTGGCCGACCTGGCGATCCACAACGAGTTGCTGGAGGCCGCGCGCGACGATGCGAGACTGGTGATCGCGCGGGATCCCGACCTGCAGAGCGAGCGCGGCCAGGCCCTGCGCGCCCTGCTCTACCTCTTCCGCCGCGACGACGCGGTGCGAACCCTGCGAGCGGGTTGATCATCTCGGCCTCCCCAGCGGACTGGGGAGGCGAACGATCAGCCGAGCTGGCTCACATAGGTGCGCAGCGCGGCGCGGGCTTCCTCGACGGTCTTGTCGGCCTCGGCCCGGCGCTTGGCCAGCGCCTCGAGGTCGGTTTCCTGCTTGTCGAGCGTTGCCAGGTAACGCCGCTGCAGGTCGCTGTTCGCCGGCACCCGCGCTAGGTTCTCGCGCAGGCGCGCCTGCTCCTGCACGATCGCCTGCCGCTCGGCATCGACCTGCGTAACCTTGCGCTGGGCCTCGGCCACGGTCTGCTGGAGCTGCAGCACGCGCGTCAGCGCCTCACGCGTCCTGGCGTCGAACTCGCGCGCCTGGGCATAGACGCGGATCTGTTCGGCCGCGCTCTCGACCAAGCGGATCTCCTGCTGCTGCGTCTGCTCCTGCACGACCTCGAAGGTCTGCGTCTGGTCGCCGCCCGGAAGCTGGAACGGGATGCGGTAGTTGCCCTCGCTCAGTTCGACATCCTTCGCCTCGGGCTTGGTCAGGGTCCAGCCCGGCAGGCGGCGCTGCACCACGACGAGCTGGCGCGGCTCCTTGGCCGGGCCGCGCACGCGATAGACGGTGGTCTGGCGGATGACCCGCGAGAGCCGCAGCGCCCCGTTGGCGATGGTGCCCGACGCCACCCGCTCGGCCTGCGCCACGTCGCGCTCGATGGTGATCTTCTCGTCGAGCGCATAGGCCAGAAGGCGGGTCTCGCCGACCGGGAAGCCCGAGAGGCGCGCATCGCCGACGTAGGAGACGGACGCGGTCTTATCGCGCTCGTAGAGCGTGATGATGCCCGGCGGCAGGCCGGACTCGCCATCGTTGGTCAGGCGGATCGCGGCCAGCGGATTGCGCGCTGCGGCGTCGGCCTGATAGAGCGCCAGCCGCTGCGCGGGCACCTGGCGGTCGACGATCGGAATCGAGAGCGTGCGGCCGTTCTCGACGCTCACGGCGCGCGGGAACTTGAAGATCACCTGCGTGGCGGCGTCGCTGGCCTCGATCTGCTCGGCGGCGGCAGCCATCTCCGCGGGCGGCGGCGGCGGAGGCGCCATTGCGGGTGATGCCACGGAGCGTTCCTGCTGCGCGCGGTACGGCGCGGGCGCCGGCATCGGCGGCGGCGCGTTGGCGCGCTTCTGGTCGGCGGCGACACCGCCGCGATCGATGCCCGGCATCAGGCGGCCGGCGATCTCGACGGGTACTTCGGGGCGCGTCACGTAATAGGCATTGTAGAGCGCCTGATGGAACGCGACCGGCCGGCCCGACACGAGCGTCAGCTCGACATCCTTCCAGTCCTGGCCGCTCATGTTCTCGACGATGGCCCAGCCCTGCAGCGCCGAGCGCGCCGCCGTGGGATCCGCGCCGAGCGTCAGCCGGTACGAAGCCTTCCAGACCGGCGCCTCGACGATGTAGGCGACGCGAACCGTGCGCTTGCCCTGGCCACGCATCGAGAGGTCGATGGTGCGGGCATCCTTGGCGCGGTTGCCCTGGATCGCGACCAGCGCCTGCCCGACCTTGTCGCGCAACGCAGGATCGGCGAACTGCAGATTCTCGGCTTCCTCGAGGATGAACTGCTGCAGGCCACGGTCGGTGTAGAGCGTGACCCGCGTGCGCTTCATCGTGCCCTTGTTCTCGGGCAGCAGGAGCGTGTCCTCCTCGACCGAGACGATGCGGCCGGTGAGCGCGCGGCTGCCGCCGATAGTGACCTGCGCGCCCTTCAGGGTCTGCAACAGCTCGGCCGGCGATCCCAGCGAACCCTGGTCGAACGGCAGGTCCTTGAAAGCCTGCGCCAGGGGCTCGCGCCCGGGCAGGCTCAAGCCGCCGACGCCGCCCTTGTCGTCATAGACCACGAGGCTTTTCAGAACGTCGTCCACCTGACCCAGTGACACGGTGAGCTTCAGCGTGGCGTCGCCCTCGACGGTCGCCTCGTACTCGAAGTAGCCCAGCCCGCCGGAGGACAGCATGACGCGCTTCAGCGCAAGATCCTGGGCAAAGGCAAAGGTCGGGAATGCAAGCAGGCCCAGCAGGGCCACGACGTTCATCAAAAGGCGCATTCATTCTCCCGGGCGATGCTCGATCAGCCTGATCGGCGACTGTGACACGAGCGCGGCGATGCCGCGACGAAACTGGGGGCTGGACAGTGCCCCTCGAGGGAGCGCGCCACGCCAGGGGTTAGGCTAAAGCGTCCTTGAGGGCTTCAAGCGGCAGCAACACGCAGTCCTGGCGTGACTTGTGAGCGGCCACGGGGGCAAAGGCTGAGAACGGTTCGTGCGTCTCGCCCGGCTCGCGGCCGAGCGCGCGTTCGGCGTCGTGGCGCAGTTCGGCGATGCCTGTGGCATCCCGGCCGACGGCGACTGCCGACAGCGCCGAGGCCGAGGCCTGGCACAGGAGACAGCCGCGCACCTGGTGGGCGATCTCGGCGATGCGCCCTTCCCCGTCCAGCTTCACATCGACGATCACGCGATCGCCGCACAGCGGATTGTCGCGCCGGACCGTCTTCGTCGGGTTCTCGAGCTTTCCGGCACCGGTCTTCGCCTTGGCGAGCGCCACGATGCGCTCCTGGTAGAGCTGGTCGTTCATCGCAGCGTCTTCGCGGCATGCGCGACCCCGGCCAGCAGGGCATCAATATCGCTATTGTCGTTGTAGGGCGCCATCGACACGCGCGTGGTGCCATCGAGGTCGAACCGGTCCATCAACGGCTGCGCGCAGTGATGGCCGGCACGCACCGCAACACCAAACGAATCGAGCGTCTGCGCCACGTCGTGGGGATGCACCCCGTCCAGCATGAAGGAGACGACAGGATAACGGTTCTGCAGGCTGGCCGGACCGAAAATCTGCGTCCCGTCGATCTTCTGCAACCCGTCCATGAGCCGCTGCACGAGCGCCATCTCGTGATCGTGCGCGCCCGTCCAGTCGAGCGCCTGCATCCAGGCGCAGGCCGCACCCAGACCGATCGCCGGGCCGATCGCCGGCGTCCCCGCCTCGAAACGGCGCGGCGACGGCGCCCATGTCGTCTCGGCCAGCGTGACGCGGCCGATCATCGAGCCGCCGCCCATGAACGGCGGCATCGCGTCGAGAAGCTCCGGTCGTCCCCACAGCACGCCGATGCCGTTCGGCCCATACGCCTTGTGACCGGCAAAGGCGTAGAAATCGACACCCAGCGACGGCAGGTCGAGCGGCCCGTGCGGCGCGCGCTGGGCGCCGTCGAGCATCACCCGGGCGCCGACCGATTTCGCCGCCTCGACGACGGCCCGCACGTCGAGAAGGGCACCGGTCACGTTGGAGACGTGCGCCAGTGACACCAGCTTCGTGCGCGGTGTCAGCAGGCGCGGCAGCGCCTCGAGATCGATGCGGCCGTCGGTCGTGACCGGCAGCATGTCGAGCTCGATGCCCGCCCGTGACCGCAGCAACTGCCACGGGACGATGTTGGAATGGTGCTCGATCTCCGACAGCAGGATGCGGTCGCCGGGCTTCAGGAGCGAGCCGTAGGAATAGGCCACGAGATTGATCGCCGCGGTGCAGCCGCCGGTGAAGACGATCTCCATGGTCGGGACGCCGAGGAACGTCGCGACCTGGGCACGGGCGTTCTCGTAGGACTCGGTGGCGCGTTCGGCGAGGCGATGCACGCCGCGCAGCACGTTGGCGCGGCCGGTCGTCTCGTAGTGTCGCACGGCGTCGATCACCGCCAGCGGCGTCTGCGCCGAGGCGCCGTTGTCGAGATAGTGGACCGGCAGCCCGTCGATGATCTCCGACAGGATCGGGAACTGGCCGCGAACGGCGGCGACGTCGAAACTCATCGGGAAAAACTCATGCAGTGCTCCGCGCCCGCCAGGCGGCCAGTGCCTCGGGCGTGTCGATGTCGGTGATGGCGGCCTCGCCGGTCATCTCGACCTCACAGACGAGATCGGCATGTTCGCCGATCAGATGCTTGGCACCGCTGTCGCCCGACAGCTTCGCCATCTCGGGAAAGAAGCGCCGCGCCCACAGCACCGGATTGCCGCGCTTGCCGCCCACCGTCGGCACGCAGATCGCGCGCCCCTCGACGGGGCTGAAGGCGGCCATCAGGCGATTGAGGAGCGGCGCCCCGACGCCCGGCATGTCGCCCAGTTGGACCACCGCCGCATCGACCGTCGTCGGCAACGCGCCGATGCCGGCCCGGACCGAGGTACTGAGGCCTTGGGCGAAATCCGGATTGGTGACGAAGCGCACGCGCGAGCGCGGCTGGACCGCCTTCTCGACCGCCGCACGGACATCGTCGGCCATGTGGCCCAGCACCACGACGACCTCGACCGCCTGCGAGGCGAGCGCCGCCTTCACCGCATGGACGACCAGCGGCGCGCCTTCGGCTTCGGCCAGCAGCTTGTTCGGCCCGCCCATGCGCGTCGAGCGGCCGGCCGCCAGCACCAGCACCGCCACGCGCGGCGCCTGCTGCGGGCCCGCCTCCTCCGAGTCCGTCTCGTCGCGCGGCTGCGGCCGGCTGGGAATTTCCGCCAGCAGGCCGCCCGAGCCCATGCGCACGATCTCGGCGCGGCCGACCGGCAGGCGCGCGGCCAGCCGCTCCAGCACCATGTCGAAGCCGTTATACTTGGGCGACTTGGCGCAGCCCGGCAGGCCGAGCACCGGCTTGCCGTCGAGTTCCGCCGTGAGCAGCAGATTGCCGGGATCGACCGGCATCCCGAAATGGATGACCTTGCCGCCCGCCGCCTCGATGCCGGCCGGCACCACGTCGTTGCGATCGACGATGGCCGACGCGCCGGCGATCAGAAAGAGGTCGCAGCCCTCGGCCTTCAGCTCCGCCAGGGCGTCCGCGATGGCCTTTGCGTCGTGGGCGACGCGACGCTCGCCGTTGAGCGTGCTGCCGAGCGAGGTCAGGCGCTTGGTCGTCGTGCCGACGGCCTTGTCGAGAACCTTGTCGCGCGTGCCCGGGAGCTTCGTCTGAACGAGACCGGCGCGCATCGCGTGGAACGGCGCGACCGAGATCATCGGCCGGTTCGCGGCCTTCGCGACATCGACGGCGCGGGCCACGGCGGCTTTCGGCGCGCCGTAGGGAATGATCTTCACAGTCGCCACCATCTGGCGCGGTTCGACCCGGGCGAAGGGCGGCAGGGTCGCGACCGTCACGGACTCGTCCAGTTCGTTCAGCGCGTCGATGCGCTCCTGGTCGAGCACCGCCAGTCCGGCCTCGCGGGCGAAATGATTGCAGCGGCCGGTAAAGGCCGCCGTGACATCGATCCCCTCGCCCGCGAGCGCTCTGGCGACCGTTGCGGCCGCCTCGTCCTCATGCATGTCGTCGGCGTCGAGTCGCGCGGCGACCACGGTCGAGACACCGGCTTGCTTCAGGCGCGCGATATCCTCATCCGAGAGGATGCGGCCCTTCGAGAAATTGACGCCGTTCGCGCGCCAGCTGTGCGCCAGGATGGCGCCGGCGGCCTCGTCGATCGGTGTCTCGCCGAATCTCACGCTGCCGCGACCTTCGGCGCCGACAGCGCTTCGAGACGGCGCGCCCGCACCTCGATGATCTGGCCCAGGATCGACACGGCGATCTCGGCCGGCGACTTCGCGCCGATGTTGAGGCCAACCGGCCCATGGACGCGGGCGAACATCTCCTCGGTGATGCCGACCTCGGCCAGGCGCTCCTTGCGCTTGGCATGTGTGCGCCGACTGCCGAGCGCACCGACATAGAAAACGTCGGACTTAAGCGCCGATTCGAGGGCCGGATCGTCCAGCTTGGGATCGTGAGTCAGCGTCACGATGGCGGTCGAACTGTCGAGCCCCATGGCCTGGAACGCCTCGTCCGCCCAGTCCTGGATCACCTTCACGCCCGGGAAGCGCTGGGTGGTGGCCCAGGCGCCGCGCGGATCGACGACCGTGACGTCGAACTCGAGCATGGCCGCCATCGGTGCCAGCGACTGCGCGATGTGCACGGCGCCGACGATGATCAACCGCGGCGGCGGCACGTAGACGTTCAGGAAGATCTTGGCGCCGCCGACATCGATTGTCTCGCTCTTGCCGATATCCATGGCGCGCTGCGCGGCCGCGACGATCGCGGCATCGCCCGACAGTTCGCCCCTGGCGTCGTCGCGATAGACCAGTGCTTCCGCCGCATCGCTGAGACGCGTGGCGAGCGTGACCGCGCGACGCTTGGTGCGCGCCTCCTGGAGCGCGGCGAGGGTTTCGGTCTTCATCAGTTCACCTTCTCGACGAAGACCTGGACCTTGCCGCCGCAGGCGAGGCCGACATCCCAGGCCTGCTCGTCGGTGACGCCGAAATCGAGCAGGCGGGGCTTGCCGTCCTTGATGGCGTCGAGCGCCTCCTTGACGACGGCACCCTCGATGCAGCCGCCGGAGACCGAGCCCACCATGTTGCCGGCATCATCGACGCCGAGCTGGCTGCCGACGGGGCGCGGCGAGGATCCCCAGGTGACGATCACGGTGGCGACGGCGACGCCCTTGCCGTCGGCCTTCCACTTGCCGACCTGGTCGAGAACTTCCAGCGCGTCGCTCATGGTCTACTCCTTGCGAAGGTCGGTCTGCCATCCCGCCAGGCGCCGGTCGGCGCCGACGGCGCTCGATCCGAGGGCTTCGATGAGGCCCGACAGGCTTTCCAGATTGTGGACCGGCCGGAACTCGTCGACATGCGGCAGCATGGCCTTGTTGCCCTGAGATTTGGGCTCGTAGCCCCCGTACCGCAAGAGCGGGTTGAGCCAGATCATGCGTGAGCAGGACTTATGCAGGCGTTCCATTTCCTCATCCAGGCCGGACGCGCCCTCGCGATCGAGCCCGTCGGTGATGAGGAGAACGACCGCCCCCTGCCCCAGCACGCGGCGCGACCACTTGTTGTTGAACTCGTGCAGCGCCTGGCCGATGCGCGTGCCGCCCGACCAGTCCTCGACCTGCGCCGAGGCCTTCTGCAAGGCGATGTCGACGTCGCGATTGCGCAGCGCCCGCGTCACGTTCGACAGGCGTGTGCCGAAGGTGAAGCAATAGACCCGGTCGCGATCGTTGGTGATGGCGTGCATGAAATGCAGGAACATCCGCGTGTAGCGGGCCATCGACCCGGAGATGTCGCACAGGATGACCAGCGGCGGCGGCCGGCGGCGCGGTTCGCGCCGTGACAGCTCCGTCAGCCCTTCCGGACGCATGGCGCGGCGCAGGGAGGCGCGGAAGTCGATCCGCGGCCCGCGACGCGCCGGCTGGTAACGGCGCGTGCGCCGCTCCGGTACCGGCAGGCGCAGCCGCGCGATGGCGCGCAGCGCGGCGTCGATCTCGGCCTGCGACATCTGCTCGAAGTCGCGCGTCTGCAGGACTTCGCGGTCCGACACGGTGAAGGTCGCCTCGACCTCGACTTCCGGCGGCTCCTCGGACTGCTCCGGCGCCTCGCCCTGCCCCGGCTGCAGAGCTTCCTGCAGGCGCCGGCTGAGCTGTTTGCCCTTGTCCTGCTCGGCCGGCACGCCGATCTGGGGTAGCAGCATGTCCATCATCTTCTCGAGCAGGCGCGGATTGCGCCAGTAGACGTGGAACGCCTGGTCGAAGATCTCGCGCTGGTCGCGGCGGTTCACGAACACCGAATGAAGCGTCCAGTAGAAATCGTCGCGATTGCGCAGCCCCGCCGCCTCCACCGCTTCGATCGCACGCAGGATCTGCCCCGGCCCGACGCGCAGCCCGGCCGTGCGCAAGGTCCGCGCGAAGTGCACGATGTTGCTGGCAAGCTTGCCGCCGCGCGGCTCAGGCCTCGCCGATGTTTCGGGCAGCGCGTCCATCCTGCCGCTCAGCCGAGCGGCTGGGCGGCGATGTCGGACTTCACCTTGCGCAGGATTTCGGCCGCTTCCGAGCCCTGCAGGCGCTGGATGTCGTCCTGGTACTTGAGCAGAACGCCCAGCGTGTCGTTGATCGTCCGTGGATCGAGATCGAGCACGTCGAGTTCGGACAGAGCCGTCGACCAGTCGATCGTTTCCGCAACGCCCGGCGCCTTGAACAGGTCGAGCTTGCGCAGCTCCTGCACGAAGCCCACGACCTGGCGGGACAGGCGCTCGCTGGCGCCCGGCGCCTTCACCTTGAGGATCTCCAGCTCGCGCTTGAGGTCCGGATAGTCGACCCAGTGATAGAAACAGCGCCGCTTCAGCGCGTCGTGAATCTCGCGCGTGCGGTTCGAGGTGATGATGACGATCGGCCGTTCCGCCGCCTTGATCGTGCCGAGTTCCGGGATCGTCACCTGGAAGTCCGACAGGACCTCGAGCAGGTAGGCCTCGAACGGCTCGTCGGTGCGGTCCAGCTCGTCGATCAACAGGATCGGGGCACCGCCGACATGCGGCTGCAGCG
This sequence comes from Reyranella aquatilis, assembly GCF_020880995.1. Lineage (GTDB taxonomy): Bacteria > Pseudomonadota > Alphaproteobacteria > Reyranellales > Reyranellaceae > Reyranella > Reyranella aquatilis. The sequence continues at coordinate 318,564 of NZ_JAJISD010000001.1, forward strand.
CCTCGAGCAGCGGACGGCGGATCAGGAACTTCTCGTCGAAGATGTCGGCCGAGAGTTCGCTGCGGTCATGTACGCCCTGCGCCTCGGCGAGGCGGATCTCGATCATCTGGCGGGCGTAGTTCCACTCGTAGACCGCGGAGGCGACATCGAGGCCCTCGTAGCACTGCAGGCGGATCAGAGGCCGCTTCAGCGTGTCGGACAGGACCTTGGCGATCTCGGTCTTGCCGACACCCGCCTCGCCTTCGCAGAACAGGGGCCGCCCGAGCTTGAGGGCGAGATAGAGGACGGTGGCGAGGCTGCGGTCGGCGATATAGTCGCCGCCTTTCAGCAACTCGACGGTGGCGTCGATGGACGCCGGCATGGGCGAAGACATGAAACTCCCGCAAGACTCGGAACGCCGAAGCGCTCAGTGTAGCGGATGCCTCGGCGCGCCGATATGGTAGGAATCGCAAGATAATTCAAGGATTTGGGAGGACGGCATGGAGGCCGAACTGTTCAGGGGCCGCACCGCGATCGTAACGGGTGGCGCGCGTGGGATCGGCCTCGCCTGCGCGGCAAAAATAACGGCAGGCGGCGGCCGGGTGGCCCTGTGGGACCGTGATCTCGAGCGCACCCGGCAGTCGGCGGCCGCGCTGAAGGGCGCCGTCGCCATTGCTGTCGATGTGACGAGCGAAACCGACGTCGCCAAGGCCCTCGCCGAGACCGAGAAACTGCTCGCGCCGCCTGACATTCTGGTGGCAAGCGCCGGCATCACCGGCCCGAACATGACGGTGGCGAAGTATCCGGTCGATGCCTGGCGGCAGGTGATCGACATCAACCTGACCGGGGTCTTCCTGACCAACCGCGTCGTGGTCGACGGGATGGTACAGCGCGGCTGGGGCCGTATCGTCAACATCGCCTCGGTGGCCGGCAAGGAGGGCAATCCGAACGCCTCCGCCTACTCCGCCTCGAAGGCCGGCGTGATCGGCTTCACCAAGTCGCTCGGCAAGGAACTTGCTACGACCGGCGTGCTGGTGAACTGCGTCGCGCCGGCGGTGGTGAAGACCGAGTTGTTCAGCCAGATGACCGAGCAGCACATCAACTACATGCTGTCCAAGATTCCCATGAATCGGTTCGGCGAGGTCGAGGAAGTGGCCGAGATGGTGGCCTGGCTGGCCTCCTCCCACTGCACTTTCGCCACGGGCGCGGCTTTCGATCTCTCCGGCGGACGGGCAACTTACTGAAGGCGGCTGAACGATGTCCCTGCATGAACTCACGCTGACTGAACTCGCCGCCGGCCTAGCCGCCAAACGCTTCTCCTCGCGCGAGATCGTCGAGGCCCTGCTCGCCCGCATCGAGAAGGCCGACGGAAAGCTGCACGCGTTCACGGAAGTCTACGCCAAGGAAGCGCGTACGCTTGCCGAAGCCGCCGACACCGCGCGCGCCTCGGGCTTTCCGCTGCCGCCGCTGCATGGCCTGCCCATTGCCTACAAGGATCTTTGCGACATCGCCGGCCGCATCGGCACGGGCGGCTCGAAGATGTGGGAGAAGCGCGTCGCCACCGAGACCTCTAACACCGTGGAGCGCCTGACCGCGGCCGGCATGGTGCCGCTCGGCAAGCTGCATATGGTGGAGTTCGCCTTCGGCGGCTGGGGCACCAATCCGCTCATGGGCACGCCGTGGAACCCGTGGGACCTCGAGACCCATCGCACGCCGGGTGGCTCGTCGAGCGGCACCGGCGTCGCGGTTGCGGCGCGCCTCACGCCCGCCGGCATCGGCAGCGACACCGGCGGTTCGGTCCGCATCCCCTGCGCTTTCAACGGCCTGGTCGGCCTCAAGGTCACGTTCGGCCGCATAAGCCTGCACGGCACGATGCTGCTGTCCTGGACGCTCGATTCGATCGGTCCGATGACACGCTCGGTCGAGGATTGCGCACTGATGCTCAACGCGCTCGCCGCACCCGATCCGCGCGATCCGACGACATTGCATCAGCCGCTGGAGGATTTCACCGCTTCGACCAGAGGCGGCTCGATCAAGGGCATGCGCATCGCCCTGCCCGACGCGTCGGCGTTGCCCACCTGCCATGCCGACGTGATCGAAGCCTGGCAGGCTTCGGCAAAGAAGCTGGAAGAACTCGGCGCCATCGTGGAGCCGGTGAAGATTCCCGAATGGTACTTCAATCTCGGCGTCGGCGCGGGCTCGATCTCGGCTTCCGAGCTGTGGTCGCTGCATCGCGGCTGGATCGAGGACATGAACCAGCCGATCGGCGCCGGCGTGCGTGGCCGCGCGATGGCCGCCAAGACCTTCGCCCCGGCCCTCTACGCCGAGGAACTGCGCCGCATGGCCGGCCGCCGGGCCGAGTTCAACGCCTGGTTGGCACCCTACGACGCGCTGCTGACGCCTGCGCTGGCCTCGGGCGCGATCCCGGTCGCCGAGGTCGACGAAACCTCGCCCGCCATCTCGCTGATGACGCGCCCCGGCAACTATCTCGGCCTCTGCGGCCTCTCTCTGCCCAACGGCTTCTCGAAGGGATTGCCCGTCGGTATCCAGCTGCTCGGCAAGCCCTACGCCGAGGGCACGGTGCTGAAGATCGGCAAGGCCCTGCAGGACGCGACCGACTTCCACAAACGCGCGCCGGACCTGTCGGCGCTGGGGCTGTAACCGCTGCTTAGCCCCGCTGCAGCATGCCCTGCGGCACGACGGTCTTCACCAGCGATGCGTCGAGCGCCTCGTACTCGTGATAGCGGATCGTGTCGTAGAGTTCCTGGCGGGTCTGCATGCGATCAATGACGTTCTGGGTTCCGCCGTCTCGCCGGATGGCCGCGTAGACTCCTTCCTGCGCCTTGTTCGCCGCCCGCAGGGCCGAGACCGGCCAGATCACCATGCCGTAGCCCATCGCCTCGAACTCCGACGCCGTGAAGAACGGCGTGCGGCCGAACTCGGTCATGTTGGCGAGCAGCTTCACGCCGGGCATGGCCTTGGCGAAGGCGCGAAACATGTCGGCGTTGTGCAGGGCCTCGGGGAAGATCGCGTCGGCCCCCGCCTGCATGTAGAGCTTCGCCCGCGCCACGGCTCCGTCTATACCCTCGCTCGCCGCCGCATCGGTTCGTGCGATGATGTAGAGGTTCCGCCGGGCCTTTCGGGCTGCCGCGACCTTGGCCGCCATGTCGTGCGGTTCGGCGAGCTTCTTGTTGTTCAGGTGGCCGCATTTCTTCGGCAGGAGTTGGTCCTCGAGATGGACCGCGGCCGCGCCCGCCTCCTCGAAGGCCCGCACCATGTGCATCACGTTCAGCGCCTCGCCGTAGCCCGTGTCCCCGTCGACCAGGACCGGCAGTCCCGAGGAGCGCACCACCTGGCGGATGAAGAAGCACACCTCGTCGACCGTGATGACGCCAAGGTCCGGCAAGCCCATCGACGACGACATGGCCGCGCCCGAGAGGTAGAGCGCCTCGAAGCCCGCGCGAGTCGCCTGGAGCGCGGCCATGCCGTTGTGGGCTCCCGGCATACGGAGGATCTGCGGTCGTTCGAGGAGCTTCGCGAATCGAATGCCGGCGGGGTCCGGCGGCAGGTCGGCGGCAACGAGATACGGCATTCTGTTTCCCCCTTCTGGTGGCTTCACGCTTTTTGCGGCTTGCGTCCCTGCCAGCCCACCATCAGCCCGGCGCCCACGACCACCGCCGTCCCGAGCCAGGTGTAGAAGTCCGGCACCTCGCCGAACATCAGGTAGCCCACGATGACCGAGCCGATCATCTGCGTATAGTTGAACGGCGCCACGAAGTTTGCCGAGGCATAGGTCATGGCCTTGGCGACGCAGTAGTGGCCCAGGGCACCCAGCGCACCCAGCGAGCAGAGCAGCGCCCAGTCGCTCCAGCTTGCCGGCGTCCTCCAATGGAAAGGGACCCAGGCGGACATGATGATCGCGCCCAGCAGCACGCTGTAGAAGATCGAGGTGGCCGGCGCGTCGATACCCGCGAGACGCCTGATCAGGATCTGGTACATCGCGTAGCAGACGGCGCTCCCCAGCAGCAGCAGCGACTGCCACTGGAACACCGCACTGCCTGGCCGGATCACGATCAGGACGCCGGCAAAGCCCACGATCACCGCGGCCATCCGGAAGAAGGTGATGCGCTCGCCCAGCAACGGCCAGGCCAGCAGCACCACCGCCAGCGGCGCCACGAAGGTGACGGCGATCGCCTCCGCGACCGGGATGGATTTCACCGCCGAGAAAAAGAACAGAGTCGAAAGCATCATCATCACGGAACTGACGAACTGCGTTCCGATGCGGCGCGTGCGCAGCAGGCCGAGACCCATGCGCGGCATGAACACCGCGGCGACCAGCACCAGGTGCATGACGATGCGGAACCAGACGATCTCCTGCGGATCGTAGGTGGCGGCCAGCAGCTTCACCAGCCCGTTCATGATCGGGAACAGCGCGCAGGCCGTGCACATGAAGAGAACGCCCAGCAACGGCCTGGAGGACCGGCTGGGCGCCTTGATCTCGGGCACCCGGGGCCTCAGCGCAGGAAGCGCTCGAGCGAGCCCAGCAGAAGGGTTCCGGCTGTCGCGATGACGATCAACGACGCGGCGATGGCGGTGAAGCGCCCGATCTCCTGTGAGCGCCCCTCGGCGATGATCAACCGGTGCGCCACCATCGAGGCCATGCCGATGGCGGCCAGTGTGACCGCCATGCCGATCGCGATGGCGATGACGCCGACGACACCCGCCCACAGCACGTCCAGCGCGATCGACAGCAGAATGATGACCAAAGCGCCGGCGCAGGGTGCGATGCCGGCCGCCGTCAGCAGCAGCCAGCCGGCAATCGTCCGCTGCGGCGGCTCGCGATCGTGGTGATGATGATGGCCGTGGTCGTGGGCATGACCGTGCGAATGGCCGTGATCGTGGCCATGGCCGTGGCCATGGGCTTGACCGTGTCCATGGTGGTGGTCGTGATCGCCGTGCCAGTGCTCGTGCACCCTGCCCGTGATGCCGGCCCACAGCCGCCACAGCCCCACCAGCAGGATGAGCGTGTAGGACACGATCTCGACGTTGCGCACCTCGCGCATCGCCCCGAAGAGACCGACCGTCGAGGACAGCTTCAGCGCGGCCGCCAGCAACAGTGCGGCCAGCGTATGGGTGAAGGCGATCCAGCCGCCGGCGAAGATGCCCTCGATCCAGGCCCGCGGACGGGTGCTGTCGAGGAAGTAGGCGACGACGACCGCCTTGCCGTGGCCCGGCCCCAGCGTGTGCACCACGCCGTAGCCGAAGCAGACCGTGACGAGGGTCCACAACGCCAGCGATCCCGTTCCGGACTGCACGTCGCGCAGCGACGTCGACAGGACCTGGTTGATGCGGCGCTGGTAGTCGGCCGAATAGCGCGCCAGTTCGGCGACACTGTCGCTGAACACCAGCGCCCCGCCGAGAGCGACCAGCAGGAGCAATCCCACCCACAACAGGGGCGAGCGAAAGGCAGAGGTTCTCATGGAAGCTGGCATGTCACCACGTCGGCAAAGATGGGATAGCCGCGCACGAACTCGGCCTTGTGGGTCGGATGCTTGCCCAGGGTGCAGCCGGCCTGGATCGAGGCCTTGTCGACCTCGATGCGGATGAAGTCCTCGGGATCGAAGGTCGCGATTGAGACGAATTTCGAGGGTTCGGGCAGCGCGAAACGCATCACGTAGACAAGGTTGCGCGGTCCCTGCTTGCGCGGCGCCTGGGCGCCGTCGGCGCGCTTGTTGGGCGGCATCGGCATGCCGGAGTTGTCGCCGGCATTGCGGTCCCATTCCGGCGGGATGAAGGACGCTGGATCGTCGATGCGGGCGGAGAATTGCGGTGGCTTCGGCGGGCGGAAGTCCTTGGCGCCGGTGTTGATCCAGCTCAGGTAGCCGTACTTGCCCAGTTCCGGCATCATTTCGTCTTGCAGGAGCTTGGTCTCGCGGGCGGAGAACTTGCCGTTCTTGTCCTCGTCGATCAGCGGAATCTCGACCTCGCTCGAATACGGGTCGAAACGCCATTCGATTTCGACATGGGTGTACCTGCCGTCCTTGGCGATCATCCGCACCACCTGCTGCACGACGATATGCGGATGGGCGTAGGCCACGGCCGGCGCCAGCGTCGCCAGCAGGGCCGTTATGGCAAGGAGGAGCCGCCTCATGCGACGGCGACCTGGCCGGGTCCGTCCTGCGGCACCGGGCGCGGCTTGCCGTCGCCGTCGATCGCCACGAACACGAAGGTGCCGTGGGTGACCCGTATGTCGGTTTCCTCGTGGCGGCGCTGCACCACGGTTTCCAGGCCGATGGTGATCGACGTGCGGCCGACCTTCACGACTTCCCCATAGATCGACACCATGTCCCCCACCTTGATCGGCTCGACGAAGGTCATGGCGGTGATGGCCACCGTTGCCACCCTTCCCTTCGCCACCCGGGCCGCGAGCGATCCGCCCGCGATATCCATCTGGCTCAGCACCCAACCGCCGAAAATGTCGCCATTTCCGTTCATGTCCGCCGGCTGCGGAACGGTCCTTACGATCGGATCGCGGCGACTTTCGGACATCTATTCCTCACCGGATGTGGTTGATTTCGTGCGGTTTTGCTACCATACCCATGCCCAACCGGCCACCAAGCGATCCCCTCGCGCGGCCGTGGAAAGACAAGAAGCAGGCATGGCACGAAACGGCGATCTGTTCGATCGGTCTGGCGGCGGCAAGCGTGCCGCGGGTCCGAAGGATAACTCCTACACGGCGCAGGACATCGAAGTGCTGGAAGGGCTGGAGCCCGTCCGCAAGCGCCCCGGCATGTATATCGGCGGCACCGATGAACGCGCCATGCATCATCTCGTGGCCGAAATCCTCGACAACTCCATGGACGAGGCCGTCGCCGGTCATGCCGACACGATCTGGCTGGAGATGCTGCCCGGAAACTATGTGCTGATCCGCGACAATGGTCGCGGCATGCCGGTCGATCCCCACCCGAAATTCAAGAACAAGTCGGCCCTGGAAGTCATCCTCACGACCCTGCACGCCGGCGGCAAGTTCAACAGCAAGGTTTACGCCACCTCGGGCGGCCTGCACGGCGTTGGCGCCTCGGTCGTGAACGCCCTGTCGGACGATCTCGTCGTCGAGGTCGCGCGCGACCGCCAGGCCTGGACCCAGAGCTTCTCGCGCGGGCTCCCGGTCTCGAAGCTGAAGCCGGCCGGCCCCGCCCCCAACCGGCGCGGCACCACCGTCACCTTCCATCCCGATCCCGAGATCTTCGGCAAGCAGCTGTTCGTGCCCGAGCGCCTCTATCGCATGGTGCGCTCCAAGGCCTACCTGTTCCGCGGCGTCGAGATCCGCTGGAAATGCGACAAGTCCCTGCTGCCGAAGAGCGGCGATATCCCCGAGGAAGAGACGTTCCATTTCCCCGGCGGCCTCAAGGACTACGTCACCTCGGAGATCGGGCAACGCGGCACCGTCGTGCCGCAGCCCTTTGCCGGCGAGGCCAAGGGCGACGGCAGCGGCAAGGTCGAGTGGGCCGTATGGTGGCCGAACGACGAGGAAGGCTTCGTCCGTTCCTACTGCAACACCGTGCCGACCTCCGAGGGCGGCACGCACGAATCGGGTTTCCGCAGCGCGCTGGTGCGCGGCCTCAAGCGCTATGCCGAGCTGACCGGCAATCGCAAGGGCTCGATCATCACCGCCGACGATGTGATCGAGGGCTCCCTCGCCCTCGTCTCGGTCTTCATCGAGCAGCCGCAGTTCCAGGGGCAGACCAAGGAAAAGCTGGTCAGCGTCGAGGCGACCAAGATTGTCGAGACGATCGTCGGCGACAACTTCGAGCATTGGCTTATCGGCGACAAGGAAGCCGGCAACGTGCTGCTCGAGCATGTCGTCGCCAAGGCCGAGGAACGGCTGCGGCGCCGGCAGGACCGCGAGCAGCAGCGCAAGACCGCGACGCGCAAGCTGCGCCTGCCGGGCAAGCTGGCCGACTGCTCCAGCTCCGCCTCGATCGGCACCGAGATTTTCCTGGTCGAGGGTGATTCGGCCGGCGGCTCCGCGAAGGCCGCGCGCAACCGCGAGACCCAGGCCATCCTGCCGCTACGCGGCAAGATCCTGAACGTCGCCAGCGCCAGTTCCGAGAAGATGCGCGAGAACCAGGAGATCCAGGACCTGATCCAGGCGCTGGGCTGCGGCGCGGGCGCCAACTACAACGACGACCGGCTGCGCTACGAGCGGGTCATCATCATGACCGACGCCGACGTCGATGGTGCGCACATCGCCTCCCTGCTGATGACGTTCTTCTATCGCGAGATGCCGAAGCTGATCGAGAACGGCCATCTGTTCCTCGCCCAGCCGCCGCTCTACCGGATCAGCAAGGGCGGGCGCACCGAGTACGCCCAAGACGACGCCCAGAAGGACGAACTGGTGCGCACCGTGTTCAACGGCAAGGCCGACATCACCCGCTTCAAGGGCCTCGGCGAAATGCAGTCGGTGCATCTGCGCGAGACCACCATGGACCCGAGCAAGCGCGTCCTGCTCAAGGTCGACGTACCGACGGCCGCGGGCAGCGGCCCGGACGACCGCCGCGAGGAGATGCGGACGCGGACGCTGGTCGAGGACCTGATGGGCCGGAAGCCGGAAAAGCGCTACGCGTTCATCCAGGAAAACGCGCGTCTGGCGCGCGATCTCGACGTCTAGTCACCTTACGGCAGCCTGACGGTCCGCGCGCAATAATGTGACATCCCGTGTCGGTGTCGGGGCCTTAGGATCGGGCTATAATTTTGGGAGGAGGCTACCCTCATGCGTTTCAAGTCCAAGATTGCCGCCGCCCTGCTGGCGGTCGCCGCCCTCCCCGCCGCGGCCTACGCGGCCACGATCGGCGGGACCTACTATGCCGTTCAGTACGACTACCGCGAGTTTTTCGCCGCGACCGACGGCAAGAACTTCCAGGTCGTTATCGCCGGCAATCCCTTCCCCGGGGTCGACCCTGCGATCGTGGCCCGCGACATGCTGCCGATGATGCAGGCCGCCAAGCCGATGCCCCGGCTGACCTTCACCTACGAGACGCCGGCTGAGAAGCCGCGTCCGGATTACCGTCTCATGCTGGTCTTCGATCCCGCGAACGATCTCAACAGCGATTCGGTCTGCAAGGGCACCACGCGCTTCAAGCCGGGCAAGCCCGGCATCTTCAACGTCTATGCCATCTATTGCCGTAACGACATGACGATGTCGGAGACGACGGCCTGGACTCCCGCGTCCGGTCCCGACGACCCGCGGATCGGTCAGCTCTTCCGTGAGCTGTTCATGGTCATCTTTTCGGACTCGCCCGCTCTCCGCCCCAACCAGGGCGGTGGTTCGGGCCGCTTCTAGCGCCCCGGCACTCCCGCAAGCGCTCCACAGGGAACCTCTGCTAACCAGACGGCAATGGCCGTCTGGTACTCGCTCCTCGATCTCGCCCTCTCCCGTCTCGATGCCGAGACCGCGCATGGCATGGCGATCCGCGCCCTGAAGAGCGGGCTGCTGCCCGGCGACCGGCGTGCGGATCCGCCGTCCCTCGCGACCCGCATCTGGGGCCGCTCCCTGCCCAACCCGATCGGCCTCGCCGCCGGCTTCGACAAGAATGCCGAGGTGGCAGACGCGATGCTGGCGCAGGGCTTCGGGCTGGTGGAGATCGGCAGCGTCACGCCGCGGCCGCAGGAGGGCAATCCGCGCCCCCGCCTGTTCCGGCTGCCCGAGGATCGCGGTGTCATCAACCGGATGGGCTTTCCCGGCCACGGGCTGGAGGCTGCCCGTGCCCGTCTCGCCGCCCGCCCGCGGCGGGGCTTCGTCGGCGTCAACATCGGCGCCAACAAGGACAGCACCGACCGGGCCGCCGACTACGTGACCGGGTGCGTCGCACTGGCACCCTACGCCGACTACCTCGTCTGCAACGTCTCCTCGCCCAACACCCCGGGGCTGCGCAATCTGCAGGGCCGCACCGAGCTCGCCGGCCTGCTCAAGCGCGTGCAGGACGCGATCGCGGCCAAGCCGGTGCCCCTCGTGGTCAAGATCGCGCCCGACGCGACCGACGACGACCTCGACGACATCGTATTCGTCTGCCGGGACCTCAAACTCGACGGCATCATCATTGGCAACACGACCCTGTCGCGGCCGGCGACGCTGCGGTCGCAGCGGCGGGGCGAAACGGGCGGCCTGTCGGGTGTCCCCCTCACCGCCCTGTCGACGGAAGTGCTGCGCAAGACGGCACAGCGGGCGGAGCGCCAGTTCCCGCTGATCGGTTGTGGCGGGATCGGCTCCGGCGCCGACGCCTATGCCAAGATCCGCGCAGGCGCGACCCTGGTGCAGCTCTACTCCGCGATGGTCTACGAGGGCCCGCCGCTCATTCGTCGCATCAAGGATGAACTGGCGGCCCTGCTGGCCCGCGACGGCTTCGCATCGGTTTCCGATGCCATCGGCGCTGATCTGACTGCCTGACCAGGGGTCCCTGGCTTGCGCTCGGGACGACATCGATTTTGAAGCTGGCGCAGTGCACCCTCTCCATCACCGCTGTCATCCCGAGCGTAAGCGAGGGACCTTTGCCTTCCCTCCCTGCGGTTGCATCGCGAAAATCTAAACCGCAGACGCGGGGCTGGTGAGGCCATACACTTCCCACCCGGGAGAAGAAAACTGTGCCGCTCTGGATACCGATCACCGTCGCTGCCGCCCTGTGCCAGAACATCCGCACGACGATGCAGCAGAAGATTCGCGGCATCCTGAGCGTCGATGGCGCCAACTTCGTGCGCTATCTCTACGGCGCGCCACTGGCGCTGGGCATGCTGGCCTTCCTGGTGTTCGCGACCGGCCGCCACGTGCCGTCGATCTCGCTGCACTTCCTGGCGCTGGTGACCATCGCCGGCGTCGCCCAGATCGTGGCGACCTCGCTGATGATCCACGCCTTCTCGCTGCGCAACTTCGCGGTCGGCACGGTCTATTCCAAGACCGAGACCGTCTTCGTCGCGCTGTTCGCGACCTTCATCGCCGGCGAGCCGCTGAAGCTCGGCGCCTGGGCGGGAATCCTCGTGTGTCTGGGTGGCGTCGCGATCCTGAGCGTGCGCGGCAAGTTCTCAGACGTGCGTGGCGTGCTGGCCGACCTCACGCACAAGGGCGCGCTGTTCGGCATCCTCTCCGGTGCCATCTTCGCCATTGCCGCGGGCACGATCCGCGAGGCGTCGAAGCTGCTACCCGAAGGCGATTTCATGGTGCGCGGCATCACCGTGCTCGCCTGCATGAACACCATCCAGGTCGTGCTGATGGCGATCTACCTCGCACGGCGGGACCGGCCTCAGCTCTCGAAGGTCTGGTTCAACTGGCGATCCTCGATCTGGGTCGGCATCTTCAGCGTGCTGGGTTCGGCCGGCTGGGCGCTGGCCATGACCCTGGAGAACGCGGCGCTGGTACGCGCCGTCGGCCAGATCGAACTGGTCTTCACCTTCATTTCCTCCCGCCTCATCCTCAAGGAGCGGCCGTCCCTCGGCGAGTGGATCGGCAGCATCCTGGTCGTCGGCGGCGTCGTTCTCATCCTCGTAACCCGGTGAAAGCATGACCGAAATGTCCCGGCCGCTCGACGGCCTGCGCATCCTTGATTTCTCGACCACCATCGCCGGCCCGCATTGCAGCCGCCTGCTCGCCGACATGGGCGCCGAGGTCGTGAAAGTGGAAGCGCCCGAAGGCGACCTGATGCGTTCGCGTCCGGTGCAGCGCGACGGATTCAGCACGATGTTCGGCCAGCTGAACGCCGGCAAGAAATCGATCGTGCTCGACCTCAAGAACCCGGATGCCGTGGCCGCGATCAAGAAGCTGGTCGCCACGGTCGACATCCTGGTCGAAAACTACCGCCCCGGTGTCATGAAGCGGCTGGGCCTCGACTATGCCGAGCTCGCCAAGGTCAATCCGCGGCTGATCTACTGCGCCATCTCGGGCTACGGGCAGACCGGCCCCGGCGCGGGCCGTCCCGCCTACGCGCCGGTCATCCATGCCTCCACCGGCTACGACATGGCCCATCTCTTCTACCAGCAGGGCCGCGAGCGTCCCGACAATTGCGGCATCTTCGTTGCCGACTATGCGAGCGGCGCTTATGCGATGGGCGCGATCCTCGCCGCCGTCCACCAGCGCCACGCGACCGGCAAGGGGCAGATGATCGACGTGTCCATGTTCGAGACTCTGGTCGGCATGCTGCTGGGTGAGGTCAATCGCGCGCAGTTCGACTTCGAAATGCCGTCGCGCCCGATGTACGGTCCGATCGAGGCGAGCGACGGCTACGTCATGCTCGCGACGGCCAGCGAGAAGACCTTCCAGGACATGGCGACCGCCGCCGGCCGGCGCGACTGGCTGACCGATCCGCGCTTCGAGAAGTATCACAACCGCCGCATGAACTGGGGACTGCTGGTCGACGAACTCGAACAGTGGTCGAAGAAGATGACCGTCAAACAAGTGGTCGCCGCGCTGGAGAAGCAGGGCGTGCCCTGCTCGCCCTATCTCACCGTGACCGAGGCGCTGCAGGATCCGCAAGTGGAGCATCGCGGTTCGCTCTGCACCATCGAGGACGGAGGCGGCAGCTACAAATCGCCGGCCCCGCCCTTCCGCTTCTCGGGCTCGCCACTGCAGAGCGGCCCCAAGGTCGCCGCACTTGGCGAAGACACCAAGGCCGTGCTGGCACAGGCCGGCCTGACACCGTCCGAAATCGAGGCCCTCGTCAAATGATCGATCCGCGTACCCCCATCCTGGTCGGCGCCGGCCAGATCACCGACACGGTCGGTAAGCCGTCGAGCGACCGCTCGCGCGTGGCCTTCTGCGCCGAAGCCGCCAATGCGGCGCTGGAGGACACCAAGGCAGCAATCGGCGGACATGCGCTCGGCCACCATGTCGACGCCATCGCCGTGATGGAGTTCTTCAGCGACATCAGCCCGCGCTTTGCCTCGCCCTACGGCCGCTCGAGCAACCCGCCGCAGAGCGTCGCCAACCGCCTGCATGCCAATCCCAAGCAGCTCCTCTACACGCACTCCGGCGGCAACATGCCCCAGTACCTGGTGAACAGGTTCGCCGAGCAGATCGCCAACGGCGAGACCGAGCTGGCGTTGATCTGCGGCGCCGAACTCCTGCGCAGTACGCAGAACGCGCGCCGTGCCGGCCTGAAGATCGACTGGAACGAGGATCCCGGCGGCGGCGAGCCGACACGCATCGGCGATCCGCGCTTCGGGTTCAGCGAGGAGGAAGCGCGCCACGAACTCCGCGCCGCCATCCATTTCTATCCGCTGCTGGAGAACGCCATCCGTGGCGGCCTGAAGCGCGACGTCGACAGCCACATGAAGGCGATGGGACGGCTGTTCGAGCGTCTCGCCGCGGTGGCCAAGGCCAATCCGCTGGCGACGCGCCGCGAGGGCTACAGCGCCGAGGCCCTGTCGACGATCTCGCCGGACAACCGCTGGATCTGCTTCCCCTATCCTCGCCTGATGAACGCCAACGCGATCATTGACCAGGCGGCGGCCGTGCTCGTCACCTCGGTCGAGAAGGCCCGCGAATGGGGCATCCCGCAGGACCGCTGGGTGTTCCTGCACGGCTGCGCCGATGGCACCGACACCTGGATCGTGTCCGAGCGCGAGAAGCTCGATGCCTCGCCCGCGATCCGCGGCTGCGCCCGCATCGCCCTCGACATGGCGGGTAAGAAAGTCTCCGACATCGACGCCTTCGACCTCTACAGCTGCTTCCCCTCCGCCGTCGAAGTGGCGATGAAGGAGATCGGTCTCGCCGAGGACGATCCGCGCCCGATCAGCGTGACCGGCGGCCTCCCCTTCTTCGGAGGCCCCGGCAACAACTACGTCACCCACTCCATCGCCGAGATGATGAACGTGGTGCGCGCCAGGCCGGGCTCTTTCGGCATGGTGACCGCCAACGGCAACTACCTCACCAAGCACTCGGCCGGCCTCTACTCGACTGAGCCCACGAAAGGCGCCTGGAAGCGGGAGGATCCGAAGAAGTTCCAGGCCGAACTCGATGCACTGCCAAAGCGCAGGGTCGAAACAATTCCTGCGGGTACCGGAACAATCGAAACCTATTGTGTCACCTACGGAAAGGATGCGCCCGAGCGCGGCTACATCCTGGGCCGCCTCGACAGCAGCGGCGACCGCTTCGTCGCCATGACTCCCGACGATCCCGCCCTGCTCGCCGACATGCTGACGCGCGAACAGCTCGGGCGTAAGGTCTCGGTCTCGGATGTGGGCGGCCGCAACGTCTTCCGCCCGGTCTGAGACTGTTGCTTGTGACGCAAGGGTCCTTCGTAGCGCTCAGGATGACATTGTTTTTTTTCATCGGAGTGCGGCTTCGATTCCAGCAATCGCTGTCGTCCTGAGCGAAGCAAAGGACCTTTCTCTTCCGTGAGGTGAGGAACCATGCCAAACGTCCTCAGTACGGCACAGACCGCAGAGTTCAACGAGAAGGGCTTCACCTATGCGCGGGGCCTGTTCGCGCCGGACGAGGTGAAGCTGCTGACCCGCGCGATGGAGGAAGATCCCGCCGTGCGCGACAGCATCCTCGACCGTCGCGATGGCGAAGGGCGCTCGACGCGCATCGCGCTTTGGAACCGGGCGGGCGACAGCGTCTACGGTCTCGCCGCCCGCGTGCGGCGCATGGTCGATACGTCGGCGGCGCTGCTGGGCGGGCCGGTCTATCACTACCAGTCGAAGCTCACGGCCAAGGAGCCCGAGGTCGGGGGTGCCTGGGAATGGCATCAGGATTATGGCTACTGGTACTACAATGGCTGCCTGCGGCCCGACATGCTCTCGATCATGATCGGGCTCGACCTCACGAACCGCGAGAATGGTTGCCTGCAGATCGCCACCGGCTCTCACAAACTCGGGCGCATCGACCATACGCCGCTGTCGCCGACCCAGAACGAGGTCGATCCGAAACGGATGCCGCATATCCTGGAGAAGTGCCCGATCGAGTATTGCGAACTGGAGGCCGGTGACGCGCTGATCTTCCATTGCAACGCGATCCACCGCTCCGACGCCAACCGCTCGCCCAACCGTCGCTGGACCCTGCTGATCTGCTACAACCGTGTCGACAACGACACCTTCACGAAGGTCGACGACCGCTACTACGTGCCGCTCGATCACGTCGATGACGACGCGATCCGCCGCGCCGGCCTGCGGCTCTCCCGCGGCGACGGCCAGGAGCATTTCGCCAGCAAACCCTACGTTCCGGACCTGCGGAAGGCTTCGTGATCGACATGACTGATTTCGGATTGAACCAAATCCTCGAGAAGCAGCGCGCCGCCCAGCTCAAGGACGGCGCGCCGTCGGCGGAGATCCGCATCGAGCGTCTCAATCGCTGCATCGGCCTTCTGGTCGATCGCCGTCACGACATCGAGGCGGCGCTCTCGGCCGACTTCGGGGCGCGCTCGCCGACCGTCACGGCCTTCGCCGATGTCGCCAGTTCTATCGGGCCCCTGAAGCACGCCCGCGACAATCTGCGGACCTGGATGAAGACCGAACGGCGGCGCACGACGCCGCGCATCCTGGGGTTCCTGGGCGCGAAGGCCGAGATCCGGTATCAGCCCAAGGGCGTGATCGGCGTCATCAGCCCGTGGAATTTCCCGGTGAACCTCACCTTTGCGCCTCTGGCCGGCGTGCTGGCGGCCGGAAATCGCGCCATGATCAAGCCGTCCGAAACGACCCCGGCGACGTCCGACCTCCTGAAGCAGATGTTCGCCAGCGCCTTCGACGAGAGCGAGATCGCCGTTGTGACGGGCGGACCCGAGGTCGGCCAGGCCTTCTCCGCCCTCGCCTTCGATCACCTGATCTTCACCGGCGCGACGTCGATCGGCCGGCACGTGATGCGTGCAGCCGCCGAAAATCTCGTGCCCGTGACGCTGGAACTGGGCGGCAAGAGCCCGGTCGTCGTCGGCCGCTCGGCCGACATGGCCGTGGCCGCTGCCCGGATCATGAACGGCAAGACGCTCAATGCCGGACAAATCTGCCTCGCGCCCGACTACGTGCTGGCCCCGGCCGACCGCGTCGGCGAGTTCGTGACGGAGGCGAAGGCCTCCGTCGGCCGCATGTTCCCGAGCATCCGCGAGAGCCCCGACTACACCGCGGTCGTGTCCGACCGGCACTATTCGCGACTGATGGGCTATCTCGACGATGCGCGCGCCAAGGGTGCCGAGATCGTCGAGATCAATCCGGGGGCTGAGGATCTGCGCCAGCAGCCGCACCGCCGGATCGCGCCGACATTGATCCTGAATCCGACCGACGACATGAAGGTCATGCAGGAGGAGATCTTCGGGCCGCTGCTGCCGGTGAAGGGCTATCGCGACGTGACCGAAGCGGTCGACTACATCAACGCCCACGACCGCCCGCTCGGCCTCTACTATTTCGGCAGTGACGATGCCGAGCGCGACCGGGTGCTGAACGGCACGACCTCCGGCGGCGTCACCGTCAACGATGTGGTGATGCACGTCGCGCAGGAAGAGCTGCCGTTCGGCGGTATCGGCCCGGCCGGCATGGGCGCCTATCACGGACACGACGGGTTCCGCGAGTTCAGCCATCGCAAGTCGATCTACCACCAGATCAAACGGGACCTGGCGCCGCTGCGCATGCTTCGCCCGCCCTATGGCGCGGGACTGAAGAAGTATCTCGGGATGCAGATCAAGCGTTGAAGACGAAAGGTCCCTCGCTGCATTCGGGATGACAAGGTCGGCGTCATGGCGGCGTCGAGCAGACGCACGCAGTCACCACCGACAAAATCGCCATCCCGAGCGTAAGCGAGGGAGCCTTGAGTTCAGGCCGCCTTGATGTTCGAACGCTTGATGTGGTCGAGGTTGGCGCCCTCGATGCGCACGAGCCTGGTATAGCCATCCCGCTTCGGGGAGTGCACGACACCGACATCGTAGAAGTGGCTGTCGCCGGGCTTCAGCACGTAGGTCTTGGCCGGCTCGACCAGCGTCGGCTCATCGCCCTCGCCCTTCTTGACGATCCGCCAGTCCGTCATCTCCGTGTCCCCGGTGGCGAGGCCGTAGATCGCCCAGCTGGTACCGTGGTCGTGCGGCCCGCCGTGCGCCGCCGTCTCGTAGACGTGTCCGCAGATGCAGAAGCCCAGTTCCGGATCCTCGTACAGCACCTTGCGGGGGCGGCACTGTTCGGCCGTCAGGTGCTTCGAGACGAACTCTTCGTCCCGTAGCACCTTCGACACCAGCTTGCAGACTTCCTGCTTACCAGCGATGCCGGAATCGGCCTTGAGAGCCTGGCGAATGTCGGCGCTCAGCTGTTCGAGCGTATAGGTCATTCCTTGCCTCCATCAGAATATACATAATGGCACGGTGGATACTGGAGATCACTCGCTCGCCACTGTCGCCATTCGCTCTGCGGGTGTCGGCGCGGCGACACCGAGCTAGACGCCCAACCTTTCCAGCGCCGCGCTGAGCCGTGCCCCGGTCTGCTCGGCCTGCGCACGGCGCTCGCGCTGTTCCTCGACGACCTCCTCCGGCGCGCGCGCCACGAAGGCGGCGTTGGCGAGCTTTGCGTCGATCTTGCCGACCTCGTCGGCGAGCTTCTTGATTTCCTTCTGCAGGCGCGCGCTCTCGGCCTTGAGGTCGATCACGTCGCCGACCGGCAGCGCGTAGGTCGCCTCGCCGACGACGATCTGCAGCGACGCCTTGGGCGCCGAGTCGGCTGCCTCGACACCCTCGATACGGGCCAGCCGCTCGATGGCGGCACGGTGCGTCTCGATCCGCGCCGCGGTCGTCGCGTTTCCGCCGATAACCAGCAGCTTGAGCTTGGCACCGGCCGGCACGTTCAACTCGGCGCGGGCCGAGCGGATGTCGGAGATCAGCTTCACCAGCCAGCCCATCTCGGCGTCGGCCATCGCATCGACGGTCGGCGGCGCGGGCCAGGGCTGGCCGATCAGCGGTCCATGCTCGGCGCGATGGCCGAGCTTGTCCCACAGTTCCTCGGTGATGAAAGGCATCACCGGGTGCATGAGCTTCACGGTCTCGCGCAGCACGAAGGCCGTGACGGCGCGCGTCTCGTCCTTCTCGGGCCCGTCGGCCCCCTGCACGATCGGCTTGGTCAGCTCGACATACCAGTCGCAGACAACGCCCCAGACGAATTCGTAGAGGGCGGTGGCGGCCTCGTTCAGCCGGAAGTCGGTGAGTGCCTTGTCGATCGCCTGGTTGGCACGGGCCAGTTCGCCCAGCATCCACTTGTTGACCGTGAGCTTCGCCGTCACCGGATCGAAACCCTGCGGCAGGGCCGCGCCGTTCATCTCGGCGAAACGCGTCGCGTTCCAGAGCTTGGTCGCGAAGTTGCGCGCACCCTCGACACGTGCGGGCGAGAGACGCAGGCGGCCCGCCTGCGAGGCGGCCAGCGACGTCATGGTGAAGCGAAGCGCGTCGGCGCCGTACTTGTCGATCAGCTCCAGGGGATCGATCACGTTCCCCTTGGACTTCGACATCTTCTGCCCCTTCTCGTCGGTGACGAGGCCGTGCAGGTAGACAGTGCGGAACGGCACGTCCTTCATGAAGTGCATGCCCATCATCATCATGCGGGCGACCCAGAAGAACAGGATGTCCCAGCCGGTGACGAGCGTGCTGGTCGGATAGTACTTCGCGAGCTCAGCCGTCTGGTCCGGCCAGCCGAGCGTCGAGAAAGGCCAAAGGGCCGAGCTGAACCAGGTGTCGAGCACGTCGGGATCGCGCTCCAGCGCGACGTCCTTCCCGTAGTGCGCGCGGGCCTCCGCCTGGGCCTCCTCCTCGGAGAGCGCCACGAAGACCTTCTTGTCCGGCCCGTACCAGGCCGGGATCTGGTGGCCCCACCAGAGCTGGCGCGACACGCACCACGGCTCGATGTTCTCCATCCAACGGAAGAAATCCTCGCGCCCGCGTTCGGGCACGAACTTCACGCGCCCGTCGCGCGCCGCCGCCAGCGGCGCCTCCGCGAGCTTCTTCGCATCGGCGTACCACTGCTCGGTCAGGTACGGTTCGACCGGCACGCCGCCGCGATCGCCGTAGGGCACCGCGTGCGTGTGCGGCTCGATCTTCTCGACCAGCCCCAGCTCCTCCATCTCCACCACGATCTTCTTGCGCGCCTCGAACCGGTCGAGGCCGCGATACTTCTCCGGCGCGTTTCCGTTCACACGCGCGAACCTGTCGAAGATGTTGATGGCCTCGAGATTGTGCCGGCGGCCGACCTCGAAATCGTTGAAGTCGTGCGCCGGCGTGATCTTGACGGCGCCCGAGCCCTTCTCCGGATCGGAATATTCGTCGCCCACGATCGCGATCCGGCGGCCGACCAGCGGCAGCACGGCGTGCTTGCCGATCAGGTGTTTCCACTTCGGATCATCGGGATGCACCGCGATGCCGGTATCGCCCAGCATCGTCTCCGGCCGGGTCGTGGCAACCACGATGAACTCGTCCGGGCTGCCCTCGATCGGATACTTGAAGTACCAGAGATGGCCCTTCACCTCGCGCGACTCGACCTCGAGGTCGGAGATCGCGGTCAGCATCTTGGGGTCCCAGTTGACCAGCCGCAGGTCCTTGTAGATCAGTCCCTGCTTGTAGAGTTCGACGAACACCTTGAGCACGGCCTTCGACAGGCCCTCGTCCATGGTGAAGCGCTCGCGGCTCCAGTCGCACGAGGCGCCGAGCCGGCGCAGCTGGCCGGTGATCGTGCCGCCGGAATAGGCCTTCCACTCCCACACCTTGGCCAGGAACTCTTCGCGGTTCAGCAGCTTCTTATTGGCGTCGTTGGTGGCGGCGCCCTGGACCGCGAGGCCGATTCCCTCCTGTTCGAGATTGCGCACCACCACCATCTGCGTGGCGATGCCCGCATGGTCGGTACCCGGCTGCCACAGCACGTCGTCGCCCTTCATGCGGCGCCAGCGGATCAGCACGTCCTGCAGCGTGTTGTCGAGCGCGTGGCCCATGTGCAGGCTGCCCGTGACGTTGGGCGGCGGGATGACGATGCAATAGGGCTGCTTCGGCGAGTCCGGATGGGCGCGGAAGGCGCCGGCATTCTCCCACTCGGGGTAGCGCCGGGCCTCGATTTCCTTGGGATCGTAGGTCTTGTCGAGCATCTCTTGGCCTTGAACGAAAAACGCCACGGCTGCGACACCGTGGCGGGATTGGGGGGGTGGCGCCCGGGGTCAGCGGCGGGTCAGCCGCGCGATCTCGCGTTCGACATAGCGCTCGACCATCGGTGGCAGGTTCGTATCCAGCCAGTCCTTCAGCATCGGGCGCAGCATTTCCTTGACCAGATCCTCGATGGTCTGGCCCGAACTCGCCACCCGCGGCCCGGGATCGGTGGCGGCCGGTGGCGGTACGCTGTCCTGCACCGCTTGGTTCAGCCGCGCGAAGGCCGAGCTGGCGACCCCCGCCACCCCGGCGCCGACCAGGGTATCGACCTTCGGCGACGCAGGCGACGAGGCCACCGGCTCGATCGTAGGTTGCGGCATCTCCGCCGGATTCACGGGTTCGACCCGCGGCGGCGTGGGCTCGGCTTGGGACATGGATTTCGGCTCTTCGACGATATCGGTGAGAAGGAGAACGTCCTCGTTCGAGGCGCTTCGGACAGGCTGGGTCATGGCGGGCGGGACGATTACGGGCGGCACCACCGGGGGCCTCGGCCCCGCGCCTTGGGCCCGCGCCTCATCATCGGAAATGATCTTGCGGATGGACGCCAGGATGTCGTCCATCGAGGGCTCATTGTTCGGGCCGCCCTTGCCGTCGCTCATTTACCGGTGCTCCCGACGGGCGCGCTCCCCGCGACGCCTGCCGGCGAGGTGGACGGCGGGATGATGCCCGTGCCCGATTCGCCGCTGCTGCCCCAGCCGATCCAGCGAGAGCCGACATCCTTGTAGTAGCGCTCTTCGTCGTAGTACTCGACCGGCAGCGCAAGCGTGCGCGCGGTGAGACGGCCAATGCCGGAAAGTACGCTGTAGTACGAGACCTGCACGTCGCGGCGCGCCTGGATCAGGTTGACCTGGGAATTCAGCAGTTCCTGTTCGGCGTTCAACACGTCGAGGGTGGTACGCGAACCGACCAGCGCTTCCTGGCGGACGCCGTTCAGGGCGACTTCGTTGGCGCGAACCTGCGATTCGAACGACGTTACGCGGGAGCGCGACGAGTCCAGCTGCCGCCAGGCGCGGATGACGTTCTCGGCCACCGCGCGGCGGGCGCTGTCGAGTTCGTTGCGCCGCTGGCCGACCAGTTCGCGCGCCGAACGGATACGCGACCATTCGCTGCCGTTCTGGAAGATCGGGATCGTGGCCTGAACGCGGACAGCATAGGTGTAATACTTGTCGTTCGGGACCTGCAGATCGAACTGCTGTTGCAGCGCGCCTACGAGGTTTACCTGCGGCAGCAGATCGCCGATCGCCGTGTTCACGCCATAGTTGGCGGCCGTGATACGGTGTGCGGCGGTGACCGCTCGGGGACCGGCGTCCATGGCGAGGCCGATCGCCTCTTCTTCCGAAGATGGCAGTCCACCGATCAGCGGGATTTCGCCCAGCCGGCCCGGCTTCTTGCCGATGGTGCGCTGGAAGGCCGCCTCGGCGATGCGGACGTTGGTTTCAGCCTGCACCAGATCGGCCCTGGCGAGTTCGAGGCGAGCCTCGGACTGCGACACGTCGGTGATCGTCAGTTCGCCGACCCGGAAGCGCTCGCGGGTCGCGTCGAGCTGCTGGATCAGCACCCGGACGTTGTTGCGGCGAGCGTCGGCAATGCCGATGTTCTGCACCAGGTCCGCATAAGACGTGACCGCAGAAAGCAGGACGGTCTGCTCCGTTTCCGCCAGCTGGGCGCGCTGCGCCTGAATGTTCGACTGGGCCTGCTTGGTCTCGGCGACGGTCTTGCCGCCGCGGAACAGCGGCTGGACCATCTGGAGCGTCGTGAACTTGCCGTTCAGCGCGTAGAAGGTCGGCGTGGTTCGTTGCGAGTAGGAGTCCTGCTCGACCTTGTTGTATTCGACGTTCAGCGTGACACGCGGCCGCCAGTTCGCGACAGCCTGCGAAAGCGTCTCGTCGGTCTGGCGCAGAATGGCCCGGCTTGCCAGCAGATCGGGATTGCTGTTGTAGGTGGTTGCAAGCGCCTCGATCAGGCTTTGTGACCACGCACTCGACGCTCCACCGAGCCCGAACGCCAGGATGCACGCTGCCGCGGTGCGGGCGCGCTTCACGCTGGGCCGGATACGCATCTTTCTACCCTCATCTGTAGGCGACACCCTAGCATCAGGCGGAACAGCATGGGTAGCCCCGCGCATGGCAAATGCCGGATGCGGCTCAGAAGGTGAAACGGGCTGGCGGCGCAAAGCCCGGCAGCGGCGGCGAACCGGCGTCGAACAGCGGGCGCCCTGACACCACCCCACCCTGCTTCACGTAGAGGTGGGCCACCCCCAGCGCACCACTCGGATCGGCGATCACGGTGGCCAGGCGGCCGCCCTCGGCCAGCTGGTCGGAAATGGTCTTCGGCACCTCGCGGACCACGCCCTCGATCAGGATCACGTCGTAGGGAGCGCCGGCAGCGGCGCCCTGCTCGGCCTGCCCGACCACCAGCTCGACAGCCGCCAATCCGAGATCGGCCAGCGTCTGCCGTGCCGCCGCCGCCATGGAAGCGTCGGTCTCGACCGCGGTGACCGACTTGGCGAGGCGCGCCAGGATCGCGGCGCCATAGCCCCGCCCGGCGGCCACCACCATGGCCTTGTCCTCGGCCTGCGGCTGCAGGACCTGGATCAGCCGGGCCAGCACCATCGGCTCCATCATGTAGCGCCCATTGCCCAGCGGCACGTCGTCATCGGCATAAGCGACCGAGCGCAGGGCCTCCGGCAGGAAGCGCTCACGCGGGAGGTCCGCCAGAATCGCCAGCAAACCGGCATTGTTGACCCGGTTGGGCCGGAGCTGGCCTTCCACCATGTTGCGGCGCGCGAGCGCGAAATCCGTCATAGCCTGCCCCCTAGATGTAGCGGGTCGCTATATAGGCGTCCGCCGACGACAGCGTCAAAGGGCGCCGCGTCGCGCCCGGCTTGACCGGTCCGTCACGGCATGAGTATAGCACCGCGCGCTTTCGTGCGGGCCCGGTAGCAAAGCGGCTATGCAGAGGACTGCAAATCCTTCCAGGCCGGTTCGACTCCGGCCCGGGCCTCCACGAATGCACAAGTGGTCTTGCATGATCCGACATGCTCTGTCACAAGACCGCGCCTTCGCAGCCGACGTACCGCCGTCGCACCGAGTTTATTCCGGAGTAGCTCAGCGGTAGAGCAGGCGACTGTTAATCGCCTGGCCGTAGGTTCGATTCCTACCTCCGGAGCCAATTGGGGCCGTTCTCGAAAGAGAGCGGCCCTATTTGCTTGTGGGGTGCATCATGCCTTCCGTCCCGCTGCCCGGCGAACGGGCCGAACTGATCGAGCGCACCGTGGCCTTCCAGGGGTACTTCCGCGTCGCCCGGTACCTGTTCCGGCACAGTCTGTACAAAGGCGGCCAGAGCGGCGTGGTGACGCGCGAGGTCTTCGAGCGCGGCCAGGTCGCCGCCGTGCTGCCCTACGATCCCGCGCGCGACGAGGTCGTCCTGATCCGCCAGTTCCGGGCCGGCTCCCAGGCGGCGGGCCGTCATCCCTGGGGGTGGGAGATCGTCGCCGGCGTCGTCGAGGAGGGTGAAACGCCGCCCGACGTGGCCCGGCGCGAGGCGATCGAAGAGGCGTCGCTGGAGATACTGGACCTCGTGCCCCTGCACAGCGTCGTCCTCAGCCCGGGCGCCTGCTCCGAGGTCTGCAGCAGCTTCATCGGCCGTGTCGACGCCACCGGTGCTGGCGGCATCTTCGGCCTCGAAGCGGAGAACGAGGACATTCTCGTGAAGGTCCTGCCCTTTGCGGAAGCGCGCGCGCTGCTCGATCGCGACGAGGTCGACAATGCCCCGGCCGTCATGGCGTTGCAGTGGCTCGCCCTGCATCGCGACGAGTTGCGAAACCGCTGGCGCTAGAATACGCCGCGCGGGTTGCATGGGCCCCTGCTCCCTGTCTACCGTCGCGCAGGGGAAGCGCAGGGTCAGGCAAGGTGAGTACTACATGAACGTCCGCTCCGGTTTCATCGACAGCATCGGCAACACGCCCCTGATCCGCCTGCGCGCCGCCTCGGAGGCGACGGGTTGCGATATCTACGGCAAGGCCGAATTCCTCAATCCGGGCGGCTCGGTGAAGGACCGCGCCGCACTCGCGATCATCGAGGACGCGGAAAAGAGCGGCCGCCTGCGGCCGGGCGGCGTCATCGTCGAAGGCACCGCCGGCAACACGGGCATCGGCATCACGCTGGTCGCCAACGCGCGCGGCTACCGCTCGGTCATCGTGATGCCGGAGACGCAGAGCCAGGAGAAGAAGGACATGCTGCGCCTGTGCGGCGCGGATCTGCGGCTCGTCCCGGCTGCGCCCTACTCCAATCCAAACAACTATGTGCGCTATTCCGGCGCGCTGGCCGAGGAACTCGCGGCCAAGGAACCCAATGGCGCGATCTGGGCCAATCAGTTCGACAACACGGCCAATCGCGGCGGCCACTATCGCACGACCGGACCGGAAATCTGGAATCAGACCGACGGCAAGGTCGATGGCTTCACCTGCTCGGTCGGCAGCGGCGGGACGCTCGCCGGCGTGGCCCTCGCCCTCAAGGAGCGCAACCCCGAGATCAAGATCGCGCTCAGCGACCCCATGGGCTCGGCCCTCTTCAACTGGCACAGCCGCGGCGAACTCAAGGCCGAGGGCAACTCGGTCACGGAGGGCATCGGCCAGGGCCGCGTGACCGCCAATCTCGAAGGCGCGCCGATCGACCTCGCCTACCAGATCACCGACGAGGAAGCGCTGCCCGTCCTGTTCGACCTGATCGAGCATGAAGGACTCGTGCTCGGCGGCTCCAGCGCGATCAACATGGTCGGCGCCATGCGCCTCGCCCGCGAACTGGGACCGGGGAAGACCGTCGTCACGATCCTGTGCGACGGCGGCAGCCGCTACCAGTCCAAACTCTTCAATCCGGCGTTCCTGCGCGAGAAGAACCTGCCCCTGCCGCGCTGGATGAAGTGAGGCTCCGGACATGAGCCGGGTCGTGGTCTGCGGCAGCCTCAACATGGACGTCGTCGTGCAGAGTGCGCGATTTCCCGGGCGCGGCGAGACGATCCTGGGCGCAGAGGTCTCGTTCCTGCCCGGCGGCAAGGGCCTCAACCAGGCGATCGCCTCGGCACGGCTGGGCATGCCGACAGCCATGGTCGGCGCCGTGGGCAACGACGCCTTCGCCAACGGCCTGCGCGGCTTCCTCGCCGACAACGACGTCGACAGCACGAGCGTCACCGAGGTCGACGGGCCGGCGACGGGCGTCGCGTTGATCCAGGTGGCCGAGGGCGACAATTCGATCACCGTTGCATCGGGCGCCAACATGCATTTCGACGCCGCCATGCTGCATCACGAACCGCAACACGACGAAGTCTGGGTTGCACAGTTCGAGACGCCGCTCGCCGCGACGCAGGAGATTCTCGGTCGCGCCCGCGCGGCCGGCGCCCGCACCGTCCTCAACCTCGCACCTTTCACCGAACATCCGGCGGAACTCCTGAAATCCGTCGATGTCGCCGTTCTGAATGAGATCGAACTGTCGCAGGCGACCGGCGCACGGCTCGATGCGTCGAGTACGCAGGAGAGCATCGTTGCAGCCTGCAACGTCCTGCGCGACCGCGGCGCCCGCGCCGTCATCGCCACGCTGGGCGCGCGCGGCGCCGTCGTCGTCACCGCGACCGGCGTCGATGCCATTCCAGCCTTCCCCACCAGCGTCGTCGACACGACCGGTGCCGGCGATTGTTTCGTGGGCGCCCTCGCCTCGCAGCTTGCGGCCGGCCGCACACCGGTGGAAGCCGCGCGTTTCGCGAGCGCCGCCGCATCCTGCTCCGTCGAGCGCCTCGGCGCCGCGCCGGCGATGCCGACGGGCCAGGACGTTGCGGCGCGGCTGGTGAAAGCCTAAATCCCCCTCATGGTCGAAGAACTCTTCAGGCAGGACGCCTACATCAAGGAAGCCGACGCCACCGTGACTGCCGTCGAGGAGCGTGGCGTGCGGCTCGACCGCTCGATCTTCTATCCGACGGGCGGCGGACAGCCCGGCGACAGCGGCCTCATGCGCTGGGAGGGTGGCGAAGCCCGCATCGTAGACTCGGTCAAGGCCGACGGCGGCGACGTGCTGCATCTGCTGGCGCCCGATTCTCCGCGGCCCGAGGTCGGTGCGAATGTTCACACCACACTCGACTGGGAGCGCCGGTATCTGCACATGCGCATGCACACCGCGATGCATGTCATGTCCTCCGTCATCAAGGGCAGCGTCACGGGCGGCCAGGTCGGCGCCGACAAGAGCCGTCTCGACTTCAACCTCGACGGCGAAGTGCCGACCAAGGAGTGGGTCACCGAGGAGGTCAACAAGCTGATCGCGCTCGATCGGCCGGTGACGCCGCAATGGATCACCGACGAGGAGCTGACGGCGCGCCCGGAACTCGTGAAGACGATGAGCGTGCGGCCGCCGATGGGCGCGGGGCGCGTCCGCCTGCTGTCGATCGAAGGTATAGACCTGCAGGCCTGCGGCGGCACCCATGTCGCGCGGACTGGCGAGATCGGCCGCATCGAGTGCACCAAGATCGAGAACAAGGGAAAGATGAACCGGCGCTTCATCATCGCGCTGGCCTAGCAATCAATCTCCTCTCCACCTTGACGGGAGAGAGGAACAAGAAAGCCGAGAGGAATACCCCGATGGACTACGCAAGGCCCGATGCCCTCGTCAGCACCGACTGGCTTGCCACCCGCCTCGATGCGCCGGACGTGCGGGTCGTCGACGGCTCATTCTACCTGCCGGCGCAGAAGCGCGATCCCAAGGCCGAGTTCGTGCAGCAGCACATTCCCGGCGCCGTGTTCTTCGATATCGACGAGATCGCCGACACGACGAGCCCGCTGCCGCACATGCTGCCGCCGCCGGAAAAGTTCTCGGCGCGCGTCCGCAAGCTCGGCCTGGGCGACGGCAACAAGATCGTGGTCTACGACACCACGCCGATGACCGGCGCCTGCCGTGTCTGGTGGATGTTCCGCGCCATGGGTTACAAGGACGTCTCGGTCCTGAACGGCGGCCTGCCCAAGTGGATGAGCGAGGGCCGGCCGGTCACCGACGATCCGACGCCGCCGCGCGAGCGCCACTTCACGTCGCGCCTGAACAATGCGCTGGTCCGCTCGGTGGACGACGTGCTGGGCCTGATAGAGAGCAAGCGCGAGCAGATCGTCGACGCCCGTGCCGCCGCCCGCTTCCGCGGCGAGGCCCCCGAGCCGCGCGCCGGCCTGCGCGGCGGCCACATGCCGGGCGCCTTCAACCTGCCCTACAACGAACTGCTCGACCCGGCGACCGGCACGATGCTGCCGGCCGACAAGCTTGCGGCCCGCATTGCGGCCTCTGGCATCGATCCCACGAAGAAGGTCACGGCGAGTTGCGGCTCAGGTGTCACTGCCTGCGTCATTGCGCTGGCCCTCTACCTCACCGGTTCTCCCGAGGCCGCGGTCTACGATGGTTCGTGGACCGAATGGGGCGGACGCGCCGACACACCGATCGTCACGGGAGCCTGAACCGCACGTTCGGCACAGCCTGTCTGCATTCGCAGGCCTGTCTCTGGCCGCAGGCGCAACGCCTGTGCCATAGTTGATTCATGACCTCTAAGAAAACTTATACCCGACCCGACACTGTCTTGGCCGTCGCCGGCCGCGATCCTGAAAACAACTTCGGCATCGTCAATCCACCCGTCTATCACGCGTCGACGATCCTCTCGCCGACGATGGACAAGTTCGAGAACCGGATCCCGTTCGAGGGCTTCGGCTACGGACGCAATGGCACGCCGACGCAGAAGGCGCTGGAAGATGCCGTCGCCGCCATCGAAGGCGCGCACCGCTCCATCGCCGTGCAGTCGGGCCTGGCCGCCGTCACCGGCGCCATCGTGGGCTTCCTGAAGACCGGCGACCACATGCTGGTGACCGACAATGCCTACGGTCCGGCGCGCCGCTTCGCCAACACCACGCTGAAGGGCTTCGGCGTCGAGACGACTTACTTCGATCCGATGATCGGACCCGAGGGCATCGCCAAGCTGATGCGGCCGAACACGAAGGTCCTCTATCTCGAGGCGCCAGGCTCACAGACCTTCGAGGTCCAGGACGTCGCCGGCATGGCCGCGGTCGCCAAGAAGGCCGGCGCGGCCGTGATGATCGACAATACCTGGGCGACGCCGCTCTACTTCAAGCCGTTCGAGCACGGCTGCGACATCTCCATTCACGCCGGCACCAAGTACATCGTCGGTCATTCGGATGCGATGATGGGCATCATCTCCTGCGCCACGCGCCAGATGTTCGAAGTCGCGAAGACCGCCTGCCAGTCCTTCGGCTTCCATGCCGCGCCCGACGACTGCTACCTCGCGCTGCGCGGCCTGCGCACCATGGGCGTGCGCCTGCGCCATCACGAGAAGAGCGGCCTCGAGATCGCCCACTGGCTGAAGACACGTCCCGAGGTCGACAAGGTGCTGCACCCGGCCCTGCCCGATTGCCCCGGTCACGAGAACTGGAAGAAGCAGTTCAAGGGTTCGTCGGGCCTGTTCTCCTTCACCCTGCGCGACGGCATCAAGCGTCCCGCGGTGGCCGCCATGCTCGACGGCATGGACATCTTCGGCATGGGCGCAAGCTGGGGCGGCTACGAAAGCCTCATGATTCCCGCGCACCCCGACCAGTACCGCACAGCCGTGCCGTGGCCCGAGGGCAAGCAGCTGCTGCGCGTCCATATCGGACTGGAAGACGTCGAGGACCTCAAGACCGACCTGGCGGAAGGCTTCGAGCGGCTGAACCGGGCCCATAACGCCTGATTTTTTTCAGGCCCCACGTTATCAGGCGATCTCGGCCGCCATCAAACCGAGGGCGGCTCGAACGATATCTTTGCGACCTGGCACCACGAGCATCGCAACGGTATCGAGCCGCTGACAGGATCGGCCCGATCGGTGCCGATGGCGCTGTTCAGGTTCGCGGCCAGAGGATGGCTGCGATCGTACGGCGTACCTTCACCGCCCTCGATCCACCACCCGTGTTGGCCGAACACGGCGCCTGATGCGAGGCCCGGCACGATGGCGGCGCGGGCGACCGCGTCGCCGCTCCGCGTGCTGATTCGAACCCAGTCGCCATGGGAGACCGAACGAGCAGCCGCATCTTCAGGCGACATCTCCACGATCGGGTCGGGCACCAGCCGGCGCAACGAGCCGATGTTACGGTGCTGGCTGTGGCAGTAGGCGACGCTCTTGGCACTGCCGAGACGCAACGGGTAGCCCGCTTCGGCCGACGAAAGATCACCTACGTCGAGCGCCGGTATCGGTCGGTAGCCCGAAAGCATCAGGCGTTCCGAATAGATTTCGATCTTCCCGGTCGGCGTCGGGTAGCCGCGCGGGTGGCCGTCGTGCGCGAGCGACTGGCCGTCGAGTTGCGCCGTTCCATCGACCCTGACGCCTGCCGGAGAAGCGCGCAACATCCCGACGGTCAATCCCGTCCTGGCAAGGGCCGCATCGTGGCCGCGGTCGGCATCGAGGTCGAACATCCGGTCACCGAGGCCAAGCCCAGCAGCGAGCCCCATCACGATATCGGTGTCGGAGCGCGCCTCGCCGACCGGCGCGACGACGGGGGGCCGCAGCTGGACGTGCCGCAGCCCCTCGAGGCTGCCGTCGAATCCCGTGCGCAATCCTTCCCGCTCCCAAGAGGTCGCGGCGGGCAGGATGATGTCCGCGTAACACGCCGTCGCATTGATGAAGAAATCCGCATGGACGTGGAATTCGAGTGCGGACAGCGCCTTGCGGGCCATCTCCGTATCCGGCTGCGAAACCAGGAGGTTGGTGCCGAACGACACCAGCGCGCGCAAGGGATAAGGCGCCTTCGTCAGCACCGCCTTATAGACGTCGCGGGCCGTCACCCAGCCTTGAAGGCCGGGACCCAATGGCCGCTCGGCGAGACCCAGCGCCTTGTCACGCTGCGCCGCGGACAGGAGATCCTGGCCGGAGATGTCGACGAAGGGCGCCGCGCCGCCGGGCACGTTACCCCCCTCGCGACCGTAGCTGCCTGTGAGCGCGTACAGGATTGAAATCGCGCGATCAGTCTGTGTGGCCGTAACGCTCTGCCCGACACCGTTCCAGGCGTAGTAGGCCACCGACTTCGCGCCTGCGATGATATCGGCCGCCTTCGCGAGGTCGCCGGGCTCGATGCCGCTCACGTCGGCAACACGCTCCGGTGGGTATTCCGCGGCGGCCCTCGCGAACAACTCAAGTGCCGTATGGCAGAGCACGGGGCCGGACAGAGTCTCGATAGTGCCATGCCACCGCAGGACGGGTGTGCCCTCCGTCTCCTTGCCGCTTCGATCCAGGGGCAAGAGGCCACCGCCTTCGCCGGCATGGGAATACAGAATGTCGCTCCGTCCGGCGGCCCGAAGATCGCTTTCGCGAAGAAAACGGCCCGTGTCGGCGCGCACCAGCAGGCTGGCGTTCGTCCAGGCCGCAACGAAGTCCTGATCGAAGCGTCCACTTGAGACCAGCAGGTTCGCAAGCCCAAGGGCAACCGCCTGGTCCGTACCGGGGCGCACGCGCAGCCACTGGGTCGCACGCTTCGCCAGTGCCGTGGGCCGCGGGTCGACCACGATCATCCGTGCACCGCGCTTCAGCCCCTTCTGTATCTCCACCTGCCGAGCGAGCCAGGTGGCTGCAGGATTGTTACCCCACAGAACGACGCAGTCGGTATTGGCGAAATCGGGCGTTCCGATATCGTGGCCATAGGTGAAGCGCGAGGCGTAGTCTTTGTGCCAGTTACAGATTTCGGTTCCGTAGATGGTGTTCGGGCTGCCGTAGGCGCGGATGAAGCGCTCGATCCATGAGATCGAGTCCGAAATGTGCGACCCGCTCGGCGTGGTGACGGAGAAGGCAACCTGTTCGGCGCCGTGCGTCGCTCGGATGGCCGAGAGGCGTGTTGCGATTTCGGCCAGCGCCTCGTCCCAACTGACCGGCTTCCAGCCGGGATCGGCTGCGCCCTTCGGCTGCGTGCGGCGAAGAGGACGCATCACCCGCTCCGGATGATAGACGAGTTCCGGCGCTGCCCGACCTTTGGGACACAGTGCCTGGCCTGTCGGGTGATCCGGCAACGGATCAACTCGCAGCAACCGCCCGCCTTCGACGACGGCGACGCAGCCGCAGCGCGACCGGCATTGCGTACAGAAGGCCGCAATCTTCTGCGCTTCAACCATCTCCACGCTCCTGCTCGACTTCACGATCGTCGCGTTCGTCTCGCCACTGCCGCCTCGCGAACCGTAAGGATACGAAGCCTGGGTTCAGCCGCTCTTGCAGTCGCTGCAGACACCGGTCACTTCCAGCGTCATTTCCCGCGCGGTGAAACCGCGACTCGAGGCGGCGGCGACGATGGTGTCGGAAACGCCGTCTCCCTCGATCTCCTCGGCGTTCCCGCATTCGGCACAGATCAGGAAGAAGCCGCGATGGGCCTCGCCGGGATGGCTGCAACCGACGAAGGCGTTCATGCGCTCGATACGGTGGATCAGACCGTTTTCGATCAGGAAGTCGAGCGCGCGATAGACGGTGGGCGGTGCGGAGCCCAGATCCTCGTTGCGCAGGCTGTCGAGCAGCGCATAGGCGCCCACCGGCTTGTGGCTCGACCAGACGAGCTCGAGCACCCGGCGGCGCAGCGGCGTGAATCGCAGGTCCTTGGCCGCGCAAAGCTTCTCGGCCGCAGCGATGGCGTCCTCGACGCAATGCTCATGATCGTGGGCGTGCCCGGCGGGCGCCGCTTTGGCGGGTTTCTTCACGGGGCTCCGATTTGCCAACCGAGTACCCGCCGATTATACGCGCCGTTCCTTCCGGAGGCCAAGGCTCGCCCCCATCCCGCAGCGGTGCCCCAATGACGACCCCGACGACCTACCAACAGCCCGAAATCGACGCCGCCCTCGCCGTCATCAAGTTCGACGCACAGGGGCTCGTGCCCGCCATCGCCCAGCAGCACGATACGGGCGAGATCCTGATGATGGCCTGGATGGACCGCGGCGCCGTCGCGGAGACGATGCGCACGGGTCGTGCATGCTACTGGTCGCGCTCGCGCAAGGCGCCCTGGCGCAAGGGCGACACCTCGGGTCACATCCAGACCCTGGTCGAACTGCGCATCGATTGCGACGGCGACACGCTGCTGGCGCTGGTCGACCAGACCGGCGTCGCCTGCCACACCGGGCGGCACAACTGCTTCTTCCGCGCGATCCGCGACGGTGTGCTCGCAGAGATCGCTCCCATCGAGATCGACATGGAGAAGGACAAGGTTTGAGCAAGCTCTCATCGACGCGCCGCGGCTTCCTCCTCTCGGCGTCTCTCCTGCCGCTCGTCGCCTGCGCCCCTCCTCCCTCGGCGCCCCGTCACACGCTCTCGCTGCGCGGCGACCGCCTGGTCGCCCTGATCCAGAGGACCGGCAAGGACAACATGACCGCGCCCGAGGCCTTCGCGCTGATGGGCATCACGAACGAGGGCCGCGACATCCCGGTTCGCCAGCTCGCCGACGACGGTCCGGACGGCCGCTACGTCGTGAACCTGGTGAACATCCGCAAGATCCACGAGTTCGTCTTCCAGCGCCGCCAGGGCGACGTGCTGGTGCTGCATTCCGCCGACACGGCCTTCAAGCGCTTGCAGAGCGTCCGCTATGCCCGCAACGGCAAGCCGTCGATCATCACCGACACTGCATTCGCCGAACGAGATTTCCAGGAGCAGATCGCCTTTTGGTTCGCCCGTATCCCGGGCCGGTAGTAATGTGACGGCGAGATGACAATCGCTGTCTCTTCGCCGACCACGACCGCCCGCCGCACCCTCGCCGTCTGCGGCGGCGCCCATGCCCTGCATGACGGCTTCACCGATCTGCTCAACGTGCTCTACCCGCTGCTGCAGTCGCAGTTCGGCCTGAGCTACGGTGCCATCGGAGCCCTCAAGACCTGCTATTCCGGGGCGATGGCCACGGGCCAGATCCCGTCGGGCCTGCTGGCCGAGCGCTTCGGCGGCGTGCGTATCCTCGCCCTTGGCACGCTGATGATTGCGGGCGGATACGCGCTCGCGGGCCTGAGCGGCTCGCTCTACGGGGTGATCGCCGGACTGATTCTGGCGGGTATCGGCGCCAGCACCCAGCATCCGATCGGCTCCAGCCTCGTGGCCGCCGCCTATCACGGTCCCCGCTCGCGCACCGCGCTCGGCACCTACAATTTCACCGGCGACGTCGGGAAGGTGCTGCTGCCCGCCCTCTTCGCGCTGGTCGCTGCGGCGCTCGGCTGGCAGCAGGCGCTCGTCGTGATGGCTGCCCTCGCCGTCGTCGGTGCGGGGATCATCATCGCGTCGCTGAAGCCCATCGTGATGCACGGCAAGGCCGAGCCGTCGAAGGCGGTCGCGGGCCAAGACCGACCCTGGGCCTACTGGCTGCTTTTCTCGATCCACATCGCCGACGACCTGGTGCGCACCGGCTTCCTGATCTTCCTGCCGTTCCTGCTCCGCAACAAGGGCGCCGACCTGCCCACCATCGGCCTTGGCCTGTCGCTGCTCTTCGCGGGTGGTGCGGCGGGCAAGCTCGTGATGGGCTGGGTGGGCCAGAAGCTCGGCGTCGTGCCCTCGGTCCTGCTGACCGAGATCGCCACGACGCTCCTCATCCTCGCGGCCCTGCCGCTGCCACTCGACTATGCGCTGCTGTTGCTGCCGGCCGTCGGGCTGATGCTTAACGGCACCTCGTCGGTGCTCTACGGCACGATCCCGGAGTTCGTCAGTCCGGAGCGGCGGACCAAGGCTTTCGCCGTCTTCTATACCGGCGGCTCCGTCGCCGGCGCGACGGGCCCCTTGCTGTTCGGGCTGCTGGGCGACTTGATCGGCCTGACGACGGCTCTCGTCGCCGTTTCCTGCGTCGCCCTCACCACGGTACCGATGGTGTGGGCGCTGCGTCCTGCCTTCGCGGACGACTGAGCCAGCCAGGCGCCGGCCGTCAGGCCCCCTGCCAGACCGGTCCCATCGGCTTCAAGCGGATCCCCTTGCGCAGGTGCTTGTAGGGCATGTCGACCGGATCGGTGATGTGCGCGCCGGTCGAGCGCACGACCAGGATCGTCTCGGCGATAGGCTGGAAGTCGGCGCGAAAATGCACCGTCGATTTCAGCCCGAGGATCGGCACCTGCGAGGGTTCGACGCCGACGGCGCGGAACATCTCCTGGTCGGCCGCCTGCACGCGCTTGCAGGCCAGCACGGCCGATACGCCCGAGGCTTCGTCGGTGACGAGGGCCATCGGTCCGATCTGGAACTTCGCGCCGCCGTAGAACGGGCCCGTGCCGGTGAAGACTCCGCTGCCGATCTTGACCACGCGCCAGTCGGCCTCGACCGGCTTCTCGCCGCCATAGCCGACCACCGCGCCGATGCCGCGGCGCATGACGTTGCCCTCGCCCGTCTCGACCGCGGCCTTCGCCGAGCCCTCGTCGACGATCATGCCGATGACCGCACCCTTGGCTTTGTGACGCATCAGGGCCGCCAGCAGACCGATCGTGTCGGAGGTGCCGCCGGCGCCGGGATTGTCCTGTACGTCGGCGAGAACGACAGGCCTGCTCGCGTTCTTCGACAGTTCGATGGCGCGCAGCGCGGCCTGGTCGGGATCGAGCAGCTCGCCGTCGAAGGCCTTCTCCTGCGCCTTCACCGTCGCGGCGAGCTTGTCGGCGGCCGCCTCGACCGCTTCCTTGTCGTGGCCGTAGACGACCAGCGCCGGTCCGCACTGCGCGATGTCGGCGGGCGGGAAACCCGGCGTGTGCGTGACGCTGACGATACCCTGGTTGTGACTCTTCTCGCCGGCCTCGAGTTCGCCCACGAGCTCGAAGATGCCTTTGGCCGGTTCGATGAAGGTGCACTGCCAGACCAGGGGGATCAGGAAATCGAGCTGGCGATAGGCGCGATAGACCGGCCGTTTCTCGCGCAGCAGCTTGTCGAGAAGTTCGATGGCGCGCTTGCCCGTCACGGCCATGTCGACGTGGGGATAGGTTCGATACCCGACCAACGCCGTGGCGAGCTTGGCCATTTCGGGCGTGAGGTTGGCGTGATAGTCGAGGCTCGCCACGATCGGCAGCTCTTCACCCACGATCCCACGGATGCGCCTCAGCAGTTCGCCCTCACCGTCCTCGGTGTTTTCCGCGACCATTGCGCCGTGCAGATCCAGGTAGATGGCGTCGAACGGTCCGTGCTTCTTCAGATCCTCATCGAACAGCGCCCACATTCTCTCGAAAGCATCTTCCGTCACGTAGGATGCCGGCGCCGCGGCCGCCCAGGCCAGCGGCACGATCTCGTGGCCGAGTTCGGCCAGCTTCTTCACCGCGCCCGCGATGGGTATGTTAAAGCCTTCCACGCCAGGGATCATTTCGGCGCCGCGCAGCAGCGGCGGCCAGGCGTCGGCCCGTACGAACTCCTCCCAGGTCGCCTGCTGCGGCGCAAAAGTGTTCGTCTCGTGCTGAAAGCCGCCAACCGCGATACGCGCCATCCCGTCTCTCCCAAGAACTCCGTTAGGGGTCGGACCATATCACTGAATTCCGGCCACGACGCGCCTGCGAGGCAGCGAATGCCCAGCACCGGCGTCGCGACCGGCATGAGCAGCCTTTCCTGGCCGTCCTTCCTCAAGAACTTCCCCAGCGGACATCTCGTCGTCGCCGTCGCGGTGGATGTTGGCGCCGACGAAATCGGCAGTCGCCGGTTGCGCGGCCTTCGCGATCTGTTGCGCCAAGTCGTTGGTGGTTTGAGCTTGCGCGGTGCCTTCGCTCTCACGGTATCGCGCGCCGCGGGATTTCCTGAGATTTTGTGTGCATTCGAGGTCGAATCCGACGCGAGGCTTTTGACCAGGTTGGTTCGTGCCCGGATAGCCGAAGGCTATCCCGGCTTCGCGTCGCAGTATGTCTTTCGTCTCGACGACCCACTTGAGGCTGCGCTGAGAGCCGGCCGCTGGAGCAACGGCGACATAGACCAGCGCTGAATGCGCACGATCGACGATCTTGCGTGTACGCGATGAATCCTTCTCGTACTATCGCGCCGACATCCGAACGCCTGCGGGCGTCCCCACACCCCCTGCGAATTCCGTTCATCCAATGCCTCTGTTCAGTTCCGCGTTTGCGCGCCGCACGATTGCTTTCCTTGCCGCGGGTGTGCTGGCCCTGTTGGCGATCGTCGGCGCATCGGCATGGCTATCGGTGCGCACGGCGCAGCACGCCGAAGCGGCTGTCGTCGAGCGCCAGATTCGCTCGCTCGCGACGAGCCTGTTGGCCGCCACACTCGATGCGGAAACCGGCCAGCGTGGCTTCCTTCTCACGGGAGAACCGCGCTATCTCGGCCCGTTCGAGCGCGCCCAGCCTCGTCTGCGCAGCGATCTTGCATCCCTGCGAACACTGCTTGCCGACGATCCCCGGCAGACCGCGATTCTCAACGATATTTCGGGCGTCCTCGACCAGAAGATGACCGAATTGAACGAGACCATCGAGATGGCCAAGTCCGGACGGCGCGACGACGCCCTCCAGATCGTGCGCTCCGATCGCGGGCGACTGCTCATGGAACGCGCGCGAGTCCAGCTGGGTATCCTAAACGCCAACGCCGAGGGACGCGTCACGCTGCGGCTGCAGGAAGTAAATGACGGCGCCGAGCTCCTGACCTGGGTCACGGCCGCCGGCAGTCTCCTGATCCTGCTGTTCGCGGCCGGCGCCTCCTGGACGGTGGTTCAGTACACGCGCCAGCTGGTCGCAGCCCGCGTCGAACTGCAGGGACTGAATGCCAGCCTCGAGGAACGGGTGGTCGAGCGTACCGAAGCGCTGACGCGTGCCAACGAGGAAATCCAGCGTTTTGCCTACATCGTCAGTCACGATCTGCGTTCGCCCCTGGTCAACATCATGGGATTCACCAGCGAACTCGAGGCCGCGATGAAGACGGTCGGCCCCTACGTGGCGGGCGACGAAAGCCTGGCCACCAAAGCGAGACTGGCGACTGAAGAGGACATTCCCGAGGCGCTGCGTTTCATTCGCGCCTCGACCGGCAAGATGGACGGGCTGATCAACGCCATCCTCAAGCTCTCGCGCGAGGGCCGGCGCGAACTGCGGGCCGAGCCCATCAACCTGGTGACCCTCTTCGAGAACGCCGCCGCGAGCGTTCGACATCAAACGGAAGAAGTCGGTGCGGAAATTTCCACGCCGTCAACGGCGCCATCACTGGTGAGTGACCGGCTGGCGGTCGAGCAGGTCATCGGCAACGTGGTCGACAACGCCGTGAAGTACCTGGCGCGCGACCGCCCCGGGCGCATCGTCATCACGGCGGGCGAAACGGCGCGTCGCGTGCACATAGACATCACCGACAACGGCCGAGGCATCGCGGAGCAGGATCACGAGCGTATCTTCGAACTGTTCCGGCGGGCCGGCGCTCAGGACCGTCCTGGCGAAGGCATCGGGCTTGCGCATGTTCGCGCCCTCGTGCGACGGCTGGGCGGCGACATCACCGTACAGTCCGAACTTGGTCGCGGCTCGACCTTTCGGATAGATTTGCCGAGGCGGCTGAGGCTCAACGACAACTCGAAGACAAGGTAGAGGCGGCGAATGAACGCAAAGCCCGTATCCATCGTCATGGTCGAAGACGACGAAGGCCATGCAAGACTGATCGAGCGCAACATCCGTCGCGCCGGGGTCAACAACGAGATCGTCGCCTTCAAGGACGGCACGTCCGCGCTCGCCTACCTGCTGGGCGCCGACGGCAGCGGCGAGGAAAGCAGCGCACGCTCCTTGCTGATCCTGCTCGACCTCAACCTGCCCGACATGACGGGCGTCGACATCCTGGCCAAGGTCAAGTCAAACCCGCACCTCAAGCGCTCTCCCGTCATCGTGCTCACGACGACCGACGACCAGCGCGAGATCAAGCGCTGCTACGACCTCGGCGCCAACGTCTACATCACCAAGCCGGTGAACTACGAGAGTTTCGCCAATGCCATCCAGCAGCTCGGCCTCTTCCTGTCCGTGATGCAGGTTCCGGCAACCGAGTGACGATGGAGCAGGTCCGGGTCCTCTACATCGACGACGATGCGGGTATCGGCCGGCTGGTGGAGCGCGCGCTGGCGCCGCACGGGATCTCCATCCATCATGTCGGCTCCGGCGAGGAGGGACTGAAGCTTCTCGAGACCGAAAAATTCCACGCCATCGCACTCGATCACAACCTGACCAACGAGACCGGCCTAGACGTGCTGGCCCGGATCCAGCGCGTCACGGTCGACCTGCCGGTGGTCTATGTGACCGGCTCGGAGGATGCGCGCGTCGCCGTGGCCGCCCTCAAGGCCGGTGCCGCCGACTATGTCTGGAAGGACGTGCAGGGCCATTTCCGCGAGCTGCTCGGCGCGGCGATCCGGTCGGCCCTGCAGCAGCAGCGGATGAAGGCAGAGGCCGAGGAAGCCCAGCGCACGATCCGCGAGGAACGTGACCGCGCCGAGCTGCTGCTGCACGAGGTCAACCATCGCGTCGCCAATTCCCTGGCCCTCGTCGCTTCCCTCGCCCGCCTGCAGGCCAACGCCGTGCAGGACGAGGCCGCGCGCAGCGCGCTGCAGGAGATGCAGGCCCGGATCATGGCGGTCGCCGGCATCCATCGCCGCCTCTACACCTCGTCGGACGTGCGCATCGTCGAGCTTGGCTCCTACCTGATGAGCCTGGTCGATGAGCTGAGCGCGGCCATCGACGCCGCGGACAAGAAGAACGTGGTGGCCCTGCATGCCGATGCCGACATTCGCGTGCCGACCGACAAGGCAGTGTCGATCGGCGTCATCGTCACCGAGCTCCTGACCAACGCCTACAAGTACGCCTACCCCGCCGGCATGCGCGGCGAGATCCGCGTGATTCTCCAGAAGCTCGGCGAGGACACGGTATCGCTCGCGGTCGAGGACGACGGGGTGGGGTGGAAGGGCACCGGCACGACCCAGGGCACAGGGCTGGGCACGCGCGTCGTCACGGCCATGGCGGCCAATCTCCAGTCCAAGGTCGAGTACGACAGCGGCGTGGAGGGCACGCGCGCCAGCTTCCGCTTCCGGATCTAGCCACCAACCGGCAGGAGCAGATGCCCAAGCCGCTCCGCACCGCCCTGTTCTCACTCTGGCTTCTGCTTTCCGCCGGCGCCTGCGGCCCACCCGGCCCCTGGCAGAAGCCGGGTGCCGACGCGGCCACGGTTTCCGCCGATCTCGTATCCTGCCGGCGGGCCGCAAAGGACGAAGCCGACCGGCTTTACGTCTTCAGCTTTCCATTTCCCTATCCGCTGGGATGGAACGGCGGCCGTCAGATCGGCTACCTCGAATGGCAGCAGCGCTTCGAGGCGTTCAAGTCCTACGAGGAGAGCCGGCTCGCCAACATCTGCATGACCGAGCGCGGTTACAGGGCGGCAGCGTAACGGCTACGCCTTGCCGGTCGCGTCCTCGATCGCCCTGAGCAGGACCGGCCAGTATTCCTCGCCATGACCCAGCTCCACGGCGCGCTCCATAACCTCGCGCGCCACGTCGGCGCCGAGGGCCGGAATCTTGGCCTGTTCCGCCATGTCGATGGCGTAACTCAGGTCCTTCAGCGCGTACTTCGTGGAAAATGCGCGCTCGGGAAAGACGCCCGGAAGCAGCGCCTTCATGCCGTGATTGCGCAGCGCGAACGAGTCCGCGGAGCCCTTGGTGAGGGTCTCGAACAGGATCTTGCCGTCGACTCCGTTGGCGCGCGCGATCGACAGCCCCTCGGCCAGCGCCACCACCGTCTGGAACAGGATCATGTTGTTCAGGATCTTCACGGTCTGCCCGGCCCCGACATCGCCGCAATGCGTGACCTCGCTCGCCATGTGGCGCAGCAACGGCTCGATGCGCTCGAAGGTGGGCTGCGTGGCCCCGACCATGATGGACAGCGTGCCGTCGATCGCAGCCTGCCGGGTCCGCGCCACCGGCGCGTCGGCGAAGGCCGCCGCCTTTCCCTGGAACTCCTCGTAGAGCCTGCGCGCGAGCAGCGGCGGTGCGGTGCTGAGATCGACCACCGTCCAGCCGAGCTTGGCCCGGGAAACGAGACCGCCTGCCCCGAGGCAGACCTGCTCGACTTCCTTTCCACCCGGCAGGGACAGAAAGATCGTGCGACAGGTGTCCCCGATCTCTTCGACCGACGCTGCCTTCACGCCGTCGGCCGCCAAGCGCTTCAGCGGCGCCTCGTCCCGATCGGACGCCAGCACGGTGAGCCCGCTCTTGCGCGCAAGATTGCGGCACATGGGTTCGCCCATCGTGCCGACGCCGATAAATCCGATCAGGTCCGTCATGTCAGTCCACTATGAAGAGTTTGGCGCCGACGTCCGTGCGCGAACGATGGCCAAGCGTATTGTCGGCCACCTGGTAGCTCTGGCCCTGCTTCAGCTCGACCGTGGTGCCGTCGGCCAGCTCCGTCGACAGTGCGCCCTCGAGCACCAGCAGGATGTGCCCCTTCTGGCACCAGTGATCGGCAAGATAACCCGGCGTGTACTCGACCATCCGCACACGGATGTTGTTGAATGTCCGAGTCCGCCAGAACGCCTTGCCGGTCTCGCCCGGATGCTCCGTGCGCTCGACGCTGTCCCAGTCGGTCGTGCCGAAGGGTATTTCAAACATCAACATGCTTCGCTCTACCACGCTTCGTTTGATTGCAAAAACCGGCCGACGCCGCAGCCTCCCAGATGATGCGTCGGGGCATTGACCCCCAGCAACGGATAGACGAAAAAGACAACATGATCACTGCAAAATCGGCAACGCGCCGTCAGAACAAAGCCCAGCGGATCGAGCGCGTGGGCAAGCTGGCCCGCGGCAAGTTCGTGAGCCCGGACAAGGTGCCCGAGATCCTCCGGCGCATCATCGAACCGGGCGACATCCTCTGCCTCGAGGGCGACAACCAGAAGCAGGCGGACTTCCTCGCCAACCAGCTGGCCACGCTGGAGAAGAAGGACCTGCGCGACATCCACCTCGTGATGTCCTGCATCACCCTGCCGGCCCATATCGAGCTCTTCAAGAAGGGCATGATCAAGCAGGTCGACTTCTGCTACGCCGGCCCGCAGGGCGGCGCCGTCGCCGATCTCGTCAAGGCGAAGAAGTTCCCCGTCGGCGCCATCCACACCTACAACGAACTCTACGCGCGCTATTACATCGACCTCACGCCGCGGGTCGCTCTCATCGCCGCCCCCAAGGCCGATCGCAAGGGCAACCTGTTCCTCGCGGCCAACACCGAGGAGACGCCCGCGATCGTCGAGCCGACGGCCTTCTCCGACGGCATCGTCTTCGCCCAGGTGAACGAGATCGTCGACAAGCTGCCGCGCATCGACATTCCGGCCGACCAGGTCGATCTCGTGGTCGAAGCGCCCTACCCCATGCACCTGCAGGCGCTCTTCACGCGCGATCCCGCCGCCATCACCGACGTGCAGGTGCTGATGGCGATGGTCGCGCTGCGTGGCATCTACGAGAAGTACGAGGTTCAGTCGCT
The DNA here is from genome assembly GCF_020880995.1 of Reyranella aquatilis. Classification (GTDB taxonomy): domain Bacteria; phylum Pseudomonadota; class Alphaproteobacteria; order Reyranellales; family Reyranellaceae; genus Reyranella; species Reyranella aquatilis. The sequence continues at coordinate 360,118 of NZ_JAJISD010000001.1, forward strand.
GAACCATGGCGTCGGTTTCAACACGGCCGCCATCGAGCTGCTGCTGCCGACCTACGGCGAGCGGCTCGGCCTCAAGGGCAAGATCTGCAAGTACTGGATGGTCAACCCGCTGCCGACCCTGATTCCCGCGATCGAGTCGGGCTGGGTCGAGAGCGTCTTCGCCGTCGGCGGCGAGGTCGGCATGGAACGTTACACCGCCGCCCGCTCCGACGTGTTCTTCACCGGCCGCGACGGCAGCTTCCATTCCAACCGCGCGATGGGCCAGCTCGCCGGACACTACGCCATCGACATGTTCATCGGCGCGTCGCTGCAGATCGACATCAACGGCAACTCCTCGACCGTCTCGAAGAACCGCATCACCGGCTTCGGCGGCGCGCCCAACATGGGCTGTCAGCCGACCGGCCGCCGCCATCCGACCAAGGCATGGCTCAAGGCCGGCGCGGAAGCCAATCCCGGCCCCGGCTCGCCCCCCGGCCGCAAGCTCGTGGTCCAGATGGTCGAGACCTTCCAGGCCGGCCGCGTGCCGACCTTCGTCGAGGAACTCGACGCGTCGGACCCGAGCATTCGCAAGGCATTGCACGGCGTCACGCCGGTGATGATCTACGGCGACGACGTCACGCACATCGTTACCGAGGAAGGCATCGCCAATCTCGCGGCCTGCCGCTCCGTCGCGGAGCGGCAGGCAGCGATCCGAGCGGTCGCCGGCTACACGCCGGTCGGACTGAAGCGCAAGAAGCGCGAGACCGAGGACCTGCGGGCCCGTGGCATCGTCCAGTTGCCCGAGGATGTCGGTGTGCGCCCGTCCGAGGCGAGCCGCAGCCTGCTGGCCACGCAGGACATCAAGGGCCTGGTCCGTTGGTCCAACGGCCTCTACGACCCGCCCTCGCAATTCGTCGACTGGTAGGACCCGCCATTATGGAAAAGTTCACCAAGGCTTTCCCGTCGAAGCCGCTGCCCACCAAGACGGCCAAGCCGTGGGCGCTCGCGGGTGTCGTGGGCTCCGGCAACCTGGAAGTCCTGCTGGAAAGCGGCGGCCGGCCGAAGGACGCGATGGAGTGCCACGTCGAGACCTCGATCCCGGGCTACAAGGCGTCGTGGCTCGCGGCCCTCGCCGATTTCGCCCACCACTATCCGGCCGGCGGCACGAAGGTCACGATCAACGATCAGGGCGCACCGCCCGTGCTCGTCACTCTCCGCCTCCGCCAGGCCTACGACCATCTGACCAAGGGCGACAAATGAGCGGCGTACTCTTCCACGAACAGACTGCACGCCAGCGCATCGCCGCGCTCGCCGACGCAGGCTCCTTCGTCGAGCTGCTGGCGCCGCCGGAGCGGATCACCAGCCCCTATCTCGCACAGCTCGGCATCCCGGTGTCGTTCGACGACGGCATCGTGATCGGCCATGCGAAGATCGGCGGCAAGAAGGTGTACCTGGCTGCCCAGGTCGGCCAGTTCGTCGGCGGCGCCGTCGGCGAGATCCACGGCGCCAAGCTGACCGGCCTGTTCAAGGCGGCGGCGCGCGACAGGGTGCCCTGCATCCTGCTCGTCGAGAGCGGCGGCGTGCGGCTGCACGAAGGCTCGGCCGGCGAGATCGCCATCGCCGAGACGATGAGGGCGATCTTCGAATGCCGAGCCCTGAAGGTTCCGACCATCGCCGTCATCGCCACCGACATCGGCGCCTATGGCGGCATCGGCATCCTGTCGACCTGCTGTGACCACCGGATCATGACCGAGCACGGGCGCCTGGGCATTTCCGGCCCGATCGTCATCGAGAAGTGGATGGGCAAGAAGGCCTACAATTCGGCCGACCGCGCCCTGGTATGGAAGACGAGCGGCGGCAAGACCAAGTACCTGCTGGGCGACGCCGACGCGCTGGTGCACGACGCGCCCGAAGCCGTGCGCGACGCGCTCACGAAGCTCATCGGCAAGTCGAAGCCGGTAAACCTCGGCTCGGTGAAGGCGCGCCAGAAGGAGCTGCAGAACCGGCTGAAGCGGTTCGGCGCGACCGACGATCCCAATGTCGTGTGGAAGGGCATGGGCGTGCGCAACATCGAAGCCGCCTCGCTGGCCTCTGGCCCCGAGTTCGCCGCTCTCGCCAAGCGTGGGAAGTAGGCCATGAAGAAACCGACCCCGAAGAAGACATCCGCCCGCGCCGTGCTCGCGCGCCTGTTCGGTGCCTCCGCCAAGGCCATCGCCATCGAGAAGTCGGTGCTGACCGGCTACGCCTCGGTCGGCGGCGGCAAGGTCTGCGTCATCGGTACCAGCAACGGCACCTACATCGACAACGAAGCCGCGCTGCGTCTCGCCGCGCACGTGATCGACTGCATCGAAAAGAATCCCAAGACGCCGATCGTCATGCTGGTCGACAGCGCCGGCCAGGAGCCCAACCGGGTCGCCGAGATGCTGGGCCTCGCCAGCTATTTCGGCCATCTCCTGTCGTGCCTCGAACTGGCGCGGCGCAAGGGCCACAAGCTCATCACCGTCGCGACCGGCCAGGCCGTGGGCGGCGCCTTTCTCTGTTACGGCATGTTCGCCGACCGCATCTATGCGCTCGACTCGGCCACGGTCGGGCTGATGCCGATCTCCGCCATGTCGGCTGTGACGAAGATCCCGGCGGCCGTTCTCCAGAAGCTGTCGAAGACCATGCCGTCGCTGGAATTCGGTGCGGCACCCTTCGCGCTTCTGGGCGGCGTCGAAGCCGTCTGGTCGGCCAAGGACGACGTGCAGGCCAAGCTTGAGCAGGCGATCGCGACCGCGACATCGGAGGACAACCGCGCCGAGCTCGGCAAGAAGCGCGGCGGCCGCAAGCTCGCCCTCGACATCCGAAAGAAGGTCCTCGCCGAATCGGCGCGATGACCGGTCTCCGACGCCACACGCTGGTCTGGCTGTCGCAGGTCCCCGAGACTGAAACCCCGGACGACCGCGCCCGGGCCATGACCTGGCACCAGGCGGGACGCCCCTTCGTCGTCACGCGCCGGCGCAACGAGGGCGCTGGTGTCGGGCTGGGATTCTGCACCACCGAGGCGGCCCATCCCGAACTGAGGCCCCGTCGCGTCGCGGCCTGGACGGACGCCGATCGCATCGTCCGGCAGGTGCGCCCGCCCGCCCTCGCCGAGATCGCGTGCTGTCCCGCGGCTCAGGCACGAGGCAGCGCCTTCGACCGTCTCGGCGCGGCCGCGACCAGCGCGGGCCTCGACATCCGCGTCTACGGAAGCTGGATGTGGCAGGCCCTGACCGGCGAGCGCCACGTTCACGAGGCCTCCGACCTCGACGTGGTGATCGACGTGCCCGGCCTCGACGTCGCCAACCGGGCGGCCGTGTTCCTCGCGCAAGAGGAGCCGGACCTCGGCCTCCGCATCGACGGCGAACTCTCCTTCCCGGGTCTCGGCGAGGTCCAGTGGCGGGAGATCCTGCAGGACCGGGACGAGGTGCTGCTGAAGTCGGTCGATACGCTGCAACTCGTGCCGCGCGCGCGCCTGAGCCGATGAGCCCGGAAGACCAGGCGCTGGCCCGCGCCGCCGTGGCGGCGATGCGCGACGAATTGCAGGCCTATCCCAAGCCCGGGCTGGTCAGCCCCATCGATTCCGGCTCCCACGACGACATGGATTTCGGCCTGATGTGCCGGTCGGCCGATTCGCTGCGGGAGCCCTTTGCCGCCCTCGCCGCCGCCGGCCGGGCGGCGCGGCGCTTCGAGGACGCGCTGATACCGATCGGCATCGAGGCGGAACGCGGGATGCTCGCGGTCACCGGTGGCGTGAACACCCATCGCGGCGCGATCTTCTCGGTCGGCCTCATGGTCGCGGCCCTCGCACGCGCGCAGGCACTCCCGGTCGGGCTCACGCCGACCGCCGTTCGTGATGTGCTGAAGGACACATGGGGCGCGTCCCTCGAAGCCCATGCGGCTCGGGACGGCGCCACCAGCCACGGCGCCGAAGTGCGTCGCCGGACGGGCCGCGACGGTGCCCGCCGGGAGGCGGCCCTCGCCTTCCCCAGCGTCTTCGAAACGGGCGTCCCCGCCTATCGTGCCGCCCGGCAGGCCGGCCTCGACGACAATGCCGCCAGCATCGAGACGCTGTTCGCGCTGATGGCGGCGGTCGACGACACGACCGTGCTCTATCGCGGCGGCCTCGAGGCAGGCGGGTTCGTGCGCCGGTCGGCCGCGGGCTTCCTGGCCGACGGCGGCTGCCGCCAGGATGGCTGGTTTGAAAAGGCGCAGAGGCTGCATCGCGCCTTCGTCGAACGAAACCTGTCGGCGGGAGGCTGCGCCGACCTGCTGGCCTGCACGCTTCTCGTCTCGCGCTGCGCGGGCGAGCCCTAGCCCTAGCCCCAGCCGGCCAGCGCCCGTTCGAGGCTTTCGGGACCGCGATAGAGCATGGCGCGCCAGCCGGCCATGCGCGCGCCATCGACGTTGCTGGCCTTGTCGTCGACGAACAGGATCGACTGCGCGACGGTGACGCCCATGCGCGCCTGGGCATTGGTATAGAAAACCCGATCGGGTTTGCAGACGCCCAGCGCCGCCGAATAGACGATCTCGTCGAAATGCGCGCCCAACCCCATCCGGTCGCGCAGATAGGCGATGCGATGATGTTCCTGGTTGGTCGCCGCGAAGACGCGGCCCCCCGTGCGCCGGCGCCAGGCATCGGCCTGGGCCAGCACGCCGCGGTCGATGTCGGAATCCTTCTCGAACCAGTAGGACACGAACTCCTCGAGCCGGTCGGCCAGCCCCTTGGTCTCGAAGTATTCGTGCAGCGCGACATAGAGATCGAGCCGTCCGCGCAGCACTTCCATGAATTCGGGTTTCAGGAAGAACTCGGGCGCCAACTCGGCGTCGTGATCGAGGCCCCAATCTTCCTTCAGGGTGGCATACCAGGGGTGGGGCGAGCCCGGCTGGGCGAGCGAGACGACGCCGTCGATATCGAGGACGAGGATGGGGCTGGCACTCATGGTCCGCCATGCTACAGCAGCGGCCCCGCCAAAAGGACAGTTCGTTGCAGCTCATCGTTCCCGACCTCGCCCATCTCGACGGCTATGCCGACGCGTTGCGCCGTGGCTGGTCGCCCGACAATGTGCGGCTCGACGCGGCGGCGCGCGAGGAACTGGCGCGCATCGAGGCCAACCCGGCCGCCTTCGTGGCTTCGCTCGACGATCCCGAGGCAAAAGGTGGCGACATCCCGCTGCCCGACGGCACGATGGTTCGTCGCCTGCCCGGCTTTCGCCGCTGGATGTGGGACGGCGAATTCTGCGGCTCGATCGGTTTTCGCTGGCAGCCCGGCACGGCCGCGCTGCCCGCCCATGTCCTGGGGCATATCGGCTACGCCGTCGTGCCGTGGAAGCGCCGGCATGGCCATGCGACCCGGGCACTCGGTCTGATGCTGAAGGAGGTCGCGCGACATGGGCTGCCGCATGTCGACCTGACGACGGATCCGGACAATCTGCCGTCCCAGAAGGTGATCACGGCAAATGGCGGCTTCCTGGTCGAGCGGATCACCAATATCGCCGCCCATGGCGGCACAGAGACTCTGCTGTTCCGGATTCCCGTCTGAGCGCGGGCGGCGCGGCGGACGTCCCGACCTAACGGGCTGCGCGCACGACTGTCTCGGCCATCGCCGCCAGAACCGCGAGCCCGCGCGATTTCAGGCCTCGTGACGAATCCCGACCGCCGATCTCACCTTCGAGCACCAGCGTTATGAAGCCGTGCATGGAGGCCCAGGCGAAATCGACCATGCGCTGGCGCACCTCGGCGGACGCATCGACGAGTATTTCCTCGACGATACCGGCCTGCAGGCGGCGGATACCGTCCGCTCCTGCCTCGCCTTGGTCGAGTTCGATGCGATTGGCTTCGCGGCTGAACATGAGCTGGAAGAGCGCGGGGTTGGCGGCTCCGAATGCCATGTAGCCGACACCGAGCCCGACTAGGCGCGCCGCCGGTTCGCCCTTGATCCGTTCCGCCTCGGCGGACATGGCCGCCGTGAGTTCGGCAAATCCCCGCCGGACCAGCTCTGCCAGCAGATCGTCCATCGACGCGAAATGATGGGCCGGCGCGGCATGCGAGACCTCGGCACGGCGGGCGCATTCGCGCAGGGTGAACCCGCGAATGCCCTTTTCCTCCAACAGTTTGCGTCCCGAGGCGACCAGAGCCTCGCGCAGGTCGCCGTGATGGTAGCCTCTGGGCTTGGTGGGGCTCATCTGAATTCCGGAAAGATTCGACCAGCGCCTATCTTGACGATGGAAAGAGGCCAAATTCTGGCTGACGCCCCTCTTTTGGCATGGCTTGATCGTCCATCGTCCGTTGGAGTGACCATGAACTTCGAAACCTGGGCCGCCTTCGCCGCCGCGTCGAGCGTCCTTCTGGTGATCCCAGGCCCTACCGTGTTGCTGGTCGTCTCCTATGCGCTCGGCCAGGGCTGGCGAACCGCCCTGCCGATGGCGATCGGCGTCGCCCTGGGCGACTTCACGGCCATGACGCTTTCAATGCTGGGACTGGGGGCGCTGCTGGCCGCCTCGGCCACGCTGTTCACCGTCCTGAAGTGGGCGGGTGCGGCCTACCTCGTCTATCTCGGCGTCAAGCTGTGGCGTGCCGGCGGCACGCTCGACGCCGCACCACGGACCGACCGGGTCTCGGCCGCCCGGATGCTGGGCCATGCCTGGCTGGTGACGGCGCTCAACCCCAAGAGCATCACCTTCTTCGTGGCCTTCCTGCCGGCCTTCCTCGATCCCAAGGCGGACTTCCTCACCCAGATGCTGGTCTTCGAGACGACGTTCCTGGTGCTGGCCTTCGCCAACGCCTTCGGCTACGCGCTGGTCGCCTCCCGCGCGCGCCGACTGGCCTCGAACCCGCGGGCCATCGGGGTGGTCAACAAGGTCGGCGGCGGCCTGCTGGTCGGGGCCGGCATCGCCACGGTGAGCTTCGCCGGATCGCGCAGCTAAACTTTCATCGGGCCGGCTCGCTGACGAAGGCGATCTTGGAGAGACCGCCCTTGGAGGCATCGGCGAGGGTCTCCATGACGTAGCGGTAGGGCACGGTGGCGTCGGCGCGGAGGTAGACCTCGGGCTGCGGCCGCTTGCGGCCCGCCTCGGCGAACTTCTCCAGCGCCGCCTCGCGGCTCAGCCGCTCGCCGCCCCAGAACAGCGCGCCCTGGGCGTCGATGGCGAACTCGATCTTCTCCGGCTTCTGCAGGTCGGCGTTCGCCGTCGCCTTCGGCAGGTCGAGTTTCACCACGTTGGTCAGCAGCGGCGCGGTCACGATGAAGATGACCAGCAGCACCAGCACCACGTCGATCAACGGCACCATGTTGATCTCGGCCATCGGCTGGGACGAGGTCTTGCGTTCGAAACTTCCGAAAGCCATTTGCCGCTCCCTCAGTTCACGGCCGCGAGCGGCACGCCCGGCTTGCGGCCGGCCTGCAGCGCACGGCCCATCGACAGGAAGGTCAGCAGCTCGAAGGCGAAGGCGTCGAGCTTGGCCGTCAGCACGCGGTTGGAGCGGGTCAGCCAGTTGTAGCCCATGACCGCCGGCAGGGCGACGGCGAGGCCGATGCCGGTCATGATCAGGGCCTCGCCGACCGGACCCGCGACCTTGTCGAGCATGCCCGAGCCCGACATGCCGATGGCGACCAGCGCGTGATAGACGCCCCACACCGTGCCGAACAGGCCGACGAACGGCGCGGTGGCGCCGATGGTGGCCAGCATGGTGAGGCCGTTCTCGAGCGCCGTCGTCTCCTCGTCGAGCACCTTCTTGATGGTCCGGGTCAGGAACTCGGTCTCGCTGCCGGCTTCCTCCAGCTTGGCCGCGCCGAACTTCGCGTGATGGGCCTGCGCGTGCAGCGAATGCGCGGTGAGATGGCCGAACGGCTCATGCACGCCGTGGATGCTGAGCTCGTTCTGCACCTGCTCGAGCGAGGTGGCACTCCAGAAGAAGTTCAGGAACTTGCGGCTGCGTTCCTGCCGGATGATCTGCCCGATCCCCTTGTAGATGATCAGGTACCAGGAGATCGCCGACATCACCGCCAGCACACCCAGCAGGATCTTCGCGACGATGTCCGCCTGTGCGAGGAAATGGCCGAAGCCCAAACTCGATGCGTCGCCCATACGATGCTCTCCTACTGCAACACGAATCTGATCGGAACGACCACCAGCACGGCCTGCGGCAGGCCGCCCTGGATGTAAGGCCGGAACTGCGCAGCGCGCACGGCGCTGAGCGCCGACTGGTCGAGCGCCGGAAAACCGGACGAACTCTGCAACGATACCTGCGCTGGTCGTCCCGTGACGTCTACCAGCACGCGGATCATCGCCGTGCCCTGCTCGCCCGCACGTCGCGAAGCGTTCGAATAGACCGGCTTCGGCTGCACCAGCCAGCCGAGTTGTGAGGCGTCGACGGTGCGCGGTCCGGCCGGCTGGGCAGGCGCGGCCTGCTGCGGGCCGGGTTCGACCGGAGCGGCGGGACGCGGCGGCGCGGGCGGCCGCTTCTGCACCGGCTTGGGCTCAGGCGGCTTGGGTTTCGGCTCCGGGATCTTTTCGGGCGGCGGAATGTTCGGCGGTGGCGGCTCGTCCGGCGGCGGGATGTCGAGCTTGGCCAGCGGAAACTCCGGCGGCGGCAGGTCGGGCGGCGGCGGCTCCACGATGGTAGCCAACTCCGGCGGTGGCGGTGGCTTCAGCTCGACCGGGGGCGGCGGTTCGGCGTTCTCGATCTCCGGTTCGGCCGGGGCCTCGGCCGGCACCATGCGAACTTCCATGGGCGCCACGTCACCCACGATCAGCTTCACCGGCTCGACCTGCGTCAGCGCCCATCCGCCCCCGACATGGAAGAAGATCACGAACGCCAGGATCGCGCCGCGGGCGGCCGTCGACATCGGCTCGCGCGACGGGCCGGGCGGCCCTGGATCCATGACCGGCAAATGCGAGGGAACTGGCTTCTTCATCCCTTCGCTCCTTACATCTGGAGCGGGCTTGCGGCGAGTGCGACCGTTGCGGTCACGGCAACTGCAAAAATCGTGATGCCGGCAGCGCGTTTGCGATGAGTCTCCCACCACAGGATGACGCCGCTGACCGACAGGAAGATCATGCTGCCGGCCAGCGTGTCGATCAACAGGATCCAGGGTACCGGCATGGCCGTGCCCTTGTGCAGATTGGTCAAGGTCGCGATGAACCCGTTGGAGGTGGTGCGGACCGACAGCGACCGGTTGCCAACCCAGTACTCGGCCTGCACCAGATGGTTGGGGCCGCCGAAGTTCATCACCCAACGCTCGGGTTGCTGCAGGGGCCGGCCGGCGCCCTCCCCGTTGCCTGCCCCCCGCTCGGGAGAACGTTCACCTCCGCTGCGCTCGGCACCGTTGCGCAGGCCCGCTCCCGCCCCGCCACCGACCGGCCTTTCTGCCCAGGCGACGGGTCGCGCCCACTCGACCCGGGCAACGTTGGGACCACGATCGATCCTGAGCGTGTCCTTCAGCCACTGGCTCATCGCCTCGATCGTGGCCGGCGGCGGATCGGGCAGCGCGAGCTGCGCATTGACCTGCGTCTGGTCGGGCAAGTCGAGCTTCAACACGCTGCGATGGTTGAGCCAGATGCCGCTCAGGCCGAACATCAGGCCGAGCAGCGCCCCCCACAACCCGAACCAGCCATGGGTCTTGCGGACCCAACGCACGAAGGTCAGCCGGCGGTTGACCCGCTTGCCCGCCCCGGCCGTGGCAGCGGCGACGCCCATCAGGTCTCGCTCCATTGCCGCACGAGATTGTGGTAGCAGCCGATCAGCGTACGGCGCGCCATCTCGTCGGCGTTGGTCTCGTTCAGGCGCTGGATCGCATTGTCCATCTCATGCAGCACCGACCGCTGCATGTCGTCGCGGATCAGGCTCTGCGCCCAGAAAAAGCAGGCCGTGCGTACGCCACGCGTGATCGGCGACACGGAATGCAGGCTGGTCGCCGGATAGACCACCATGTCGCCGGCCGCGAGCTTGACGCTGTGCTGGCCGTACGTGTCCTCGATCTGCAGTTCGCCGCCGTCATAGTCTTCGGGATTGCTGAGGAACAGCGTGGCGGATACGTCGGTCCTCAGCTTGCGGCCGGTATGCGGGTTGATGCGCACGCTGCCGTCGACATGCGCGCCGAATCTCATGCCTTCGCCATAGCGGTTGAACATCGGCGGATAGATCTCGTTCGGCAGCACCGCGCTGATGAAGACCGGATGGACCTCCAGCGCCGCGCCGACGATGCGCTGGCAGGCGATCGCCGTGTCCGACCGCTCGTCGATCTGCTGGTTGAACTTGACCGGCGCGCCCTGGTAGCCGGCAGTCACACGACCGTCGACCCAGGCATTCGAGCGCTCCAACCGCTCGCGCAGGCTCACGAGCTGCGCGGCGTTGAGGACATTGGGAACACAGACCAACATGACGGGCGGCGGCTTCCGTCGATCAGAGACGGTAGTTGAGCGTGATCATGCCGGTCAGTCCCGAGCCCACGACCGCGCGGCCGCCATCCGACGCGATGACGCCGTCATAGTAGACCGTGTTGAACAGGTTGTAGACGTTCAGGCGCACGTCGTAGGCCGGCTGCTTGTAGGCGGCCGTCAGGTCGACGCGGGTGTATGCCGGCACGACGACGGTGTTGGTGTTGTTGGCGTATCGCTGGCCGACATAGAAGAAGCCGCCGCCGATCTCGTAGGTCTCCTTGAACGTGTAGGTCGTCCAGAGATTGGCCGTGTCCCTCGGCGTATTGAGCGGCACCTTGCCGGTCGTGTTTCCCTGACCGTTCTGGTAGTTCAGGCCCTGGATGATGACGCCGTTCAAATAGGCGTAGCCACCGAACACCTGCCACTCCGGCGTGATGCGGCCGGCGAAACCGGCGCGCGCACCGCTCACCTGCACGTTGCCGGTCGGCGAGAACGTGCCGTCGGGATTGGCCGTCCGGGCATTGTTTTTGATGATCGAGAAGACCGCGCCGTTGAGCGACAGATTGGAACCGAACAGCTCGTACTTTACGCCCGCTTCCACGCCCTTGTTGTTCTCCGGCGGCAGGTTCTGCGTGCCCGTCGTCGAGGTGAGCTGCTCCAGCGAGGGATTGAACGAGGTGCTGTAGGACACGTAGTAGGACTGCGCCGGCGTAGGCTCGTAGATGATGCCGCCACGGACGCTCAGGAACGTGTCGGTCTGCTGCAATCCGGCGACCGTCGTACTGCCGGCGGTATTGTTGCGATTGACCGAATTGGCGATCTGGGCCGCGTAGTAGTCCCACCTCAGTCCGGCGACGACTTTCAACTCGGGCAGGAGCTGGATCGTGTCGTTGGCATAGAAGCCCGCCCCCCAGGCCGACGACGAGGCATAGTTGCCGAGGACCGTCGCCACGTTGCCCGGCGTATTGGCACCCACCGTATAGCCCGCCGGCGTGCAACCGACCGAGCCGGACGGCAACGCATTGCCGAAACAGGTGCCGGTGCGGCTCATCTGCTGGTTGGTATAGGACTCGTAGTTCAGGTCGATGCCCATGAGCAGCGTGTGCCCGACCGGACCGGTCTCGAACTTGGACAGGACCTCCGTCTGGTTCTCGACCGTAATGTCATTGATGTTTCGATCGCGGCTGAGCTGCCGGATCCAAAGATTGCCCAGCGGCTGTCCGCTGTACGGGGTGTTGCCGGTCAGGTTTGACGCCGCGACGAAGCGGTTGCCGTTGCCGAGCGTGCCCACGAAACCGCCGGACGTCTCGCGGACCGCGGTGTTCACCCAGACGAACTCCGTCTGGTTGCGGATGTTCATGTTGGGCGAAATCTTGTGCTCGACCAGGCTTTGCAGGGCGATGACGTCCTGCTCGGTATAGTCGTCGTTGAAGCCATAGGCGGTGTTGCGCGGCGCGTTCAGCGGAAATCCGTTGAGGTTCGGCACGCCATAGTTCACCTGATCCTTGCGGTGCTGCAGGATCGCACCCAGCGTGATCTCGGTCGGCGTGCCGATGCCGAGCTTCACCGTCGGCGCCAGGCCGAAGTCCAGCACGTTGGTCTGGTCGACGGTCGAGGCCTTGCCGACCTGGAACATCGCCGACACACGCGCCGCGTTGTTCTCCTGGAACGGCGTATTCACGTCGGCGGTGGTACGCACGAGGCCGTTCGTCGTCGCCTGCGCGCTCAGTTCCGTCGCCTGCTTGAGGAACGGCTTCTTCGTGACCTGGTTGATGATGCCGCCGGTCGAGCCGCGACCGAACAACATCGAGGACGGGCCCATCAGGACCTCGACCTGCTCCAGCGCAAACACATCGCGATAGTACTGGCCGCGGTCGCGCATGCCGTCGAGGTAGATGTCGGTGCGGGCCGAGAAGCCGTTGATGTTGATGTTGGTGCCGATGTTGCCGCCTTCGGCCGAGCCGATGGTGACGCCCGGCGCGTTGCGGACCGCGTCCTCCAGCCTGGTGACGCCTTGCGATTGCATCAGCGCGCGGTTGATGACGACCACCGACTGCGGCACGTCCATCAGGTTGGCGGCGCCCAGGCGGTTGATCGAGCCCTTGGTGACCTGGAAGTCCTCGCTGGGACGGCTGCCGGTCACCGTCACGGTCTGCATCGTCGCCGGGGCGGCGGAGGGATTGGCTGGCTGGGTCTGGGAAGGATCGGCTGACGGCGAAGCGGGCGTCTGGGCGGTGTCCTGCTGGGCCATCGCTGCCGGGGCTACGAGCAGTCCAACAAGGGCGGTTTTTACCGGTACGCGCTTCGCCATGTCTTCTCCCCAGAAGCAACTCATCTCCTCTCAATTGAGGAGAATGCGAGTTATTATCATGGAACTAAAACGGCACTGATAATGAATCGCACCTCTTGCGGAGAGGCAGCCGTGCAAAAACGCCGAGCCTCATGCAATTTGTTCGGGAAATGGCGCGCCCGGTTGGATTCGAACCAACGACCTACCGCTTAGAAGGCGGTTGCTCTGATCCCCTGAGCTACGGGCGCCTGCCGTTCCAAGTCCATGCGCCCGGCATGGACCTTCAGTGCGTCCAGCGACCGACGCGATTGTAGGCGAAGTTGTCGGCGTAGGCCTTGGCCCTCACCGGCCGGCTGTGCGGCTGCTCCACCGTGTACTGCCAGCCGTTCTTCTCGGCATGGGCCTTGGCTTCTTCCAGGGTGGGAAAGAACAGCCGGACCTGCTGCATCGTGTTACGTGAACTCGTCCAGCCCATAAGCGGGTCGATCTCCTTGCGCGACGGCTCCGGCTCCAGCACCCACTCGTGGGTATTGCCCGTTCCCGACTGCATGGCCGTCTTGGCCGGTTTGAAGATGCGAACCTGCATGGCTCCCGCTACTCCGTTTTCGGGCGTGGTCGGGGCGGCCGGATTCGAACCGACGACCTTCTGCGCCCAAGGCAGACGCGCTACCAGACTGCGCTACGCCCCGCCGATACACCTCTATGACGCGAGGGTTTCTACCAGCGCCCCTCTCCGCTCGAAAGGGCAAATTCCGGATGCTACGATAGCTCCATGTTCGATCAGACGCCCGAGCAGGGCCGCCCGGGCCGCGCCCCGTCGATAAATGTGCTGGGCGGCGTCCTGGAGCCCTGCTCCACCCGGCCCGTGACCGGCTTCTACCGCGACGGCTGCTGCAATACCGGCGCGGAGGATCTCGGCCTGCACACGGTTTGCGTGGTCCTGACGGCCGAATTCCTCGCCTTCTCCAAATCCCGGGGCAACGATCTCAGCACGCCGATGCCGCAATACGGCTTCCCTGGCCTAAATCCCGGCGAGCGCTGGTGCCTCTGCGCCAGCCGCTGGAAGGAAGCCTTCGACGCAAACGTGGCGCCCCAGGTCGTCCTGGAGTCCACCCATGCCGTCACGCTCCACGTCGTCTCCCTGGCCGCCCTGAAGCAGCACGCCTTTCGGCCGCACTAGATCAGAGTTGCGCCTCGCCGCGCAGCACCGGCACGCACTGGCCGGCAATGGTCGCCCGGATTCCGTCGGCCGCGCGGCGTGCGACGACCCGCAACAGGCTTGGCCGCCCCATGACCACACCCTGGTGAATGTCGACGCGAAGCTCCGGCTCGCTGGTCAGCGACAGGAGCAGCGCGCTGAGCGGGCCGGCGGCGCTGCCCGTTGCGGGGTCCTCGATCGTGCCGCCCAGCGGCGCGAACATGCGGGCCTGAACGCGGCCCGGCCCGTCATGGGCATAGAGGTAGAGGCCGAGCCGGCCATTGAGGCCCGCTGTCTGCTCGAGGGCCTGTCGGAAGGACGGGAAGTCAGGCGTTGCCCGCGCAAGCGCGGAGGGCCCGACTTCCGCAATGACGAACGGATTGCCGAGCGACGCGCCAACCGGCTTGTGCGCCGCCACCCGAATGTCTGCTGGCTGCAGGCTGGCGCAGGCGGCGACCGTCTCGACCGGTAGTTCCGGTCCGAGCGACAGCGGCTGCGGCGCGGCGATAGTGGCGCCGACCGGCGCGCCCGAGGTGTCGCGCTCCACGTCGATCTCGACGAGCCCCGCCAGCTCCTCGAACAGGAGCTTGCCGCCCTTGTCCCTGCCCTGCTGCGCCAGCACAAAGGCAGTCCCGACGTTGGGATGGCCCGCGAACGGCATCTCGCGCGTGCGCGTGAAGATGCGCACCCGCGCGGTATGCGCCGGATCCTCGGGCGGCAGAACGAACGTCGTCTCGCTGAGATTGAATTCGGCGGCCAGCGACTGCATCTCGGCGTCGCTCATGCCCGTCGCATCGGGAAAGACCGCGAGCGGGTTGCCGCCGAACCGCGTGGTGGTGAAGACGTCCACCGTGACGAACGGATACGACCGCATCCTAGAAGATCCCATCGACCTGGCCGTCCGCCGTGAGGCGGATCTGCTCCGCCGCCGGCACGCGCGGCAGGCCGGGCATGCTCATGATCTCGCCCGCCATCGCGACCACGAAGCCGGCGCCGGCAGACAGGCGAACCTCGCGGATCGGCAGCGTGTGCCCGGTGGGCGCACCGCGCAGTTCGGGGTCGGCGGCGAAACTGTACTGCGTCTTGGCGATACAGACCGGCAGCTTGCCGTAGCCCGCGGCTTCGAGTGCCTTGAGGCGTCGCTGGGCCGGTCCGGCGATCGACACGCCCGACGCGCGATAGATCTCGCGCGCGATGGTTTCGATCTTGCCGGCGAGCGGCAGGTCGTCGGGATAGAGCGGCTTGAAGGCCGCCTTCCCCTCCTCGATCGTCGCCACGGCCGCGCGCGCCAGCGCTTCCGCGCCGGCTCCGCCTTTGGCCCAGTGCTCGCACAGATACGCCTTGGCGCCCGCCGCCGCGCACTTCGCCTCGATCAGCTCCAGCTCGGCCGGCGTATCGGTCAGGAATCGGTTGATGGCCACGAGAACGGGCAGACCGAACTTGCCGAGATTTTCGACATGGCGCAGCAGGTTGGGCAGGCCGCGCTCGACCGCGCCGACATCTTCGGCCGCCAGCGCCTTCTCGTCGGCGCCGCCATGCAGCTTCAGCGCGCGCACGGTGGCGACGACTACGGCGAGTTCCGGCTTGAGGCCGGCCTGCCGGCACTTGATGTCGAGGAACTTCTCTGCGCCGAGATCGGCGCCAAACCCCGCCTCCGTGACGACGTAGTCGCCGAGCGCGAGCGCTGCGCGCGTGGCGATCACCGAGTTGCAGCCGTGCGCGATGTTGGCGAACGGACCGCCATGGATCAGGACAGGATTGTTCTCCAGCGTCTGTACGAGATTGGGCTTGGCGGCGTCCTTGAGCACGGCGGCCATGGCACCTGCCGCCTTGAGATCGCCGGCGGTGACCGGCTTGCCATCCCGGGTTTCGGCCACGACGATTCGCGCCAGTCGCTGCTCAAGATCCTCCAGATCGTTGGCCAGGCAGAGAATTGCCATGACTTCCGAGGCCGTCGTGATGTCGAAGCGCGCCTGTCGGGGGAACCCGTTGGCCACGCCACCCAGGCTCACCACCGTATCGCGCAGGGCACGGTCGTTCATGTCGAGCACCCGCGGCCAGAACACCCGTCGGGCGTCGATGCCAAGCGCGTTGCCCCAATAGATGTGATTGTCGAGCATCGCGGCGAGCAGATTGTGCGCCGTCGTGATGGCGTGGAAATCGCCGGTGAAGTGAAGGTTGATCTCGGCCATCGGCACGATCTGCGCCTGGCCTCCGCCGGTGGCTCCGCCCTTCTGGCCGAAGCACGGTCCGAGGCTGGGCTCGCGTAAGGCGATGGCGGTCTTCTTGCCCAACCGTGCCAACGCATCGCCGAGCCCGATCGTCGTCGTCGTCTTGCCCTCGCCCGCCTTGGTGGGGTTGATCGCCGTCACGAGAATCAGATGCCCGGACGGCCGGGTGCCGAGCGACTTCACATAGTCGCCGTCGAGTTTTGCCTTGTCGCGACCGTAGGGCTCCAGTGCCTCCTCCGGAATGCCGAGTCGGCCGGCAACTTCCTTCATGGGCTTCTTGACGGCCCGCCGTGCGATCTCGATATCCGACATTCCCGCTCCCACAACTGCGTTTCAGCGGTCCGACCCTAGCGAGGCCGGCGGGTCCAGCCAACAACGGAGAACATCGAGTGGGTTCTCAGGGAACGCGATGCCGTGCTGCAGCCGGCGCTCATGCGTTTCCGAAGATCGGGTGGAGCACCTTGTCGCCCGGCTTGATTCCGAGAAGCTTGGCGCTGCCCCCGTTTATCTCCAGCACGGCGCGCACCGGGAACTGACTGGGAATGCTCTCTGTCGAATGCGGAACGGCATTGGCGTGGATCGACCTGATCGTGCCGTCGGCGGCGATGAAGATCATGTCGAGCGGGATCAGCGTGTTCTTCATCCAGAAGCTGACGGGCGCTTCCTTGTAGAAATCGAACAGCATGCCCTCGTACGGGCCGAGCTTCTCGCGGAACATGAGCCCCCGTGCCCGCTGCGTGTCGTCCAGCGCCAGTTCGACCTCGAACTTGATGTCCCGGCCGCCGGACACCACGACGAGCGACGACCTCTTGAAGTGGAAGTCGTTGCCGCCCTGCTGCGCCTGCGCGAGGCCCGCCGCCAGCGCGAGCGGCGCGGCGAGAAAGAGACGCCGGCGGAGCGGCGCGCGTTTGACTGCCTGAACCATGCTCATGGCATAGAGCGTGGATGGCGATTTCGTCAAACCGATGACGCTTGCGTGAACGAAAGCGTCTAACCATAGTGGCGTCCGCTCATCGGGGGGAGCCGCGCCGCGCGGCTGAGAGGTCCGGAAGGACGACCCCGAACCTGATCCGGTTAATGCCGGCGTAGGGACTGGTGGCTCGTGGTGTCTTCTCCTGCCCTCTCCGTGCGGTCGGCGCACATCGTCCTCGACGGCCATGTCGTGGCAGAGAACCTGTCGCTCGAGTTTCCCGGCGGGCGCACGACCTGCCTGCTGGGGCGCAGCGGCGTCGGCAAGACCTCCCTTCTGCGCCATCTCGCGGGGCTCCTGCCCGGCACCGCGCCCGCCGGGCCGGTTGCCTACATGGCCCAACGCGACCTGCTGTTGCCTTGGCTGTCGGTGCTCGACAATGTCCGGCTCGGCCATCGACTGCGGGGCGACGCGGCGGCCCGCCATGCTGCCGGACCGCGCGCGCGGGCGCTGCTCGCGGAAGTCGGCCTCGGCCACCATCTGGACGCCCTGCCGCAGACGCTGTCCGGCGGCATGCGCCAGCGCGCGGCGCTTGCCCGGACCCTCTGCGAGGACAGGCAGATCGTCCTGATGGACGAACCGTTCGGTCATCTCGATGCCGTGACGCGGTTCGATCTGCAGGATCTCGCCGCCAGGCTCCTGAGGGGCCGCACCGTCGTGATGGTGACGCACGATCCGCTGGAGGCGCTGCGCCTGGGTCACGAGATTCGCATTCTCTCCGGAACGCCCTTCGTGCCTGGTCCGGTCATTGCCCCTTCGGGCGCCGTGCCGCGCGATCCGGCGGATCCCGAACTGCTCGCCCTGCAGGCCCGGCTGATCGGCGAACTGAGGACCGGGGGGTGAGGCCTCTTGTCACCGCGCTGGGGCTGCTGGCCGGCTGGGAGTTGCTGGTGTGGCTCGCCAGGCTACCGCCCTACATCCTGCCGCCGCCCTCGCGTGTCGCCGTCGTGCTGATGGAGCGCCGGGCATTGCTGCTCGAACAGGCCGCCTGGACGGGCGCCGAGATGATGCTCGGCCTGGCGCTCGGCCTGTTGCTGGGGGCAGCCCTCGCGGTGCTGTTCGCGGCGTCGGCAGGCTGGCGGCGATGGGCGCTTCCCCTGGTCATCGTCTCGCAGGCCATTCCCGTGATCGCCGTCGCCCCGCTGCTCGTGCTGTGGCTCGGCTACGGAATGGCGTCCAAGGTCGCGATGGCCGCGCTCGTGATCTTCTTCCCGGTGGTCAGCAGCCTGTACGACGGTCTGCGCCGCACCGATCCAGGCTGGCTCGAACTGGCGCGCACCATGGATGCGTCGCCCCGCGCGGTCCTGCTGCAGATCAGGCTACCGGCCGCCCTGCCCGCCTTCGCCTCGGGCGCCCGCATCGCCGCCGCGGTTGCCCCGATCGGTGCCGTGATCGGCGAATGGGTCGGCGCCAGCGCCGGGCTGGGCTTCCTGATGACGCAGTCGCTGGCGCGCGGTCAGACGCCGCTCGCCTTCGCCGCCCTCTTCGTCCTCTGCCTGCTCGGTCTCGCACTCTACGTCGCGACCGACCGGCTCGCGCGACGGCTCGTGCCGTGGCAACCCATCCAAGGAGACTGAACATGCCCTTCGTGACCCGACTGATTGCCGTACTGGCACTGTGTTGCCTGGCCCTGCCGGCCAACGCGCAGGAGAAGGTGCGGATCCTGCTCGACTGGTTCGTGAACCCCGATCATGCCGCGCTCGTGATCGCCAAGCAGCGCGGCCTCTTCGACAAGCAGGGCCTCGATGTCGAACTGATCGCACCGGCCGATCCCAACGCGCCGCCCAAGCTGGTGGCCGCCGGCCAGGCCGACTACGCGCTCTCCTACCAGCCAACGCTGCAGATGCTGGCGGCCGAAGGTCTGCCGCTGGTGCGGGTGGGCGTGCTGGTGGCGCAGCCGCTCAATTCGCTGGTTGCGCTCGAGGACTCGGCCGTGAAGACCATCGCGGACTTCAAGGGCCGCAAGATCGGCTTCTCGGTGTCGGGCTTCGAGGAAGCCGTGCTTGGCGCGATGCTGGAAAGCGCGGGCCTCACACTGAAGGACGTGACCCTGGTGAACGTCAACTTCGCCCTCACCACCGCACTCATGAGCAAGCAGGTCGACGGCGTGATCGGCGCCTTCAGGAATTTCGAACTGAACGACCTCGAATTGAACAAGGCGAAAGGGCGGATCTGGCTGGTCGAGAAGCACGGCGTGCCGGCCTATGACGAGCTGGTGATCCTGGCCAAGCGCGAGACGGTCGACCCTGCCCGCACGAAGAAGCTTCTCGCGGCGCTCGCCGAGGCGACCGCCTGGCTCACCGCCAACCCCGCGGAAGCCTGGGCCAGTTTCTCCAAGTACGGCAAGGACCTCGACAATGATCTCAACAGAATGGCCTGGAAGGACACGGTGCCGTTGCTGTCGGCCGACCCCGCCGCGCTCGACCGCGCGCGTTACTCAACCTTCGCCGAGTTTCTCGTGAAGCGCGGGCTGATCAAGCAGGCGCCGCCGCTCGACAGCTACCTTCGAGAAATCAGGTAGGAGCCTTCGTCAGGCGCCGCGGATCTCGACGACCTGGAGGCCCTTCTGGCCTTCAGCGACGCGGATCATCACCTTCTGACCCGGTGCCAGCGATTCCATGCCATGCCGCCGAAGCACTGCGGCATGCACGAAGATGTCGCCATCGAGCGCCTCGCGCGTGACGAACCCGTAGCCGCGCTCGTTGTTGTACCACTTCACGAGAGCGGTGATGTAGTCGCCCATCGCAATGCCGTCCGGAATCGGCGGCGGCTTCTGAGGCGTGGCGACGGCCGTCGACAAATCGACCTCGATCACCCTCATGACCTGCCAGCCTTTCGGGCCGCGGACACCGGCGCACACCACGGTTGCACCGGGCTTGAGATCCTCATGCCCGGACTGGCGTAGTGTCGTTACATGCAGGAACGCGTCGCTGTTGTCGCTGTCGAGGGCCAAGAACCCATACCCTTTGACGGCGTTGAACCACTTGACCTTACCACGCAGCTCAACCGTACCGACGTCCCCGCTCGTCTCTCCCAGATGGGTCGTCATTCAACGATCCCGTGTTGTTATGCAGAAATCGTAAACATGCTTTGTGAAGGAAGCAACAGTCCTTGTGTGGGATCGCGGCCTCACGCTAGACGAATCACCTCAAGCGTCTCGGGAGGAGCCGAATCATGTTCAAGAACGACCTGTTCAAGGGAAAGCGATTTCTGATCACCGGCGGCGGCACCGGCCTCGGTCGCATGATGCTGGAGAAGTTCGTCGAACTGGGTGCAGACTGTGTGATATGCGGCCGCCGCGGAAGCGTGCTCGAGGAGACGGCCAAGCAGGTGATGGAGAAGAACCCCGGCCGCCGCGTGGATTTCCACTCCGTCGACATCCGGGTGGCGACAGCGGTCGAGGAGATGATCGATCAGATCTGGGCCACCGGCCCGCTCGACGGTCTTGTGAACAACGCCGCCGGCAACTTCATCTCCCAGACCAAGGACCTCAGTCCCCGCGCCTTCGACGCAATCGCAAACATCGTCCTGCACGGCACGTTCTACATGACGAACGCCTGCGGCAAGCGATGGATTGCCGAGCAGCGCAAGGCGAGCGTCCTCAGCATCCTCACGACCTGGGTCTGGACCGGCAGTCCGTTCGTCGTGCCGTCGGCCATGTCGAAGGCCGGCGTCGCAGTGATGACCCAGAGCCTGGCCGTCGAGTGGGCGCGCCATGGCATCCGTCTCAACGCGATCGCCCCGGGTCCTTTCCCGACCGAGGGGGCCTGGGCTCGCCTCAACCCTCTGCAGGAGGGGAACGACACCCGGTACAACACGCGCAATCCGATGGGCCGCGTCGGGCGTCCCAGCGAACTCGCCAACATGGCGGCCTTCCTGATGAGCGAGGAGGTCGAATACATCAACGGCGAGGTGATCGCGATCGACGGCGCCATGGGGATCATGGGCAACGGCACCTTCTCCAACATGATGTCGTACAGCGAGCAGGACTGGATTCGCATCCGGGAGCAGATCCAGTCGACCAACGCCGCCGACAAGGCCAAGCGCAGCTGACCTGGGTTGATTCGTGCCCCCTGCCGACCTGTGGCTTTGGCGCCACAGGTCGGAGCGATTGAGAAGGAGACCCCCGCCGAAGTGCTAGAGTGGCGGTGTCGGCGGAGGCTCCGGCCTCAATTGAGCCAAAGTGTCATGGTGTTTTCAGGCTCCCAAAAACGAGCAATTTCCGGGTCCCCGAGAGATCCAATCGTGCAGTCCAGTAACAAGCCGGCCACCCTCTTCGCCCCGCATTTGCCCCGTCGGCAGATGTTGTTCATGGGCAGCGCCGTAGCCGGCATGCTGGTCGTCCCCTCGGTATTCGCCCAGAGCATCGACGCCCGCCACTGGCAGGGCACCACCGCGGTGACGCGGCAGCCCGAGCACGTCGTCGCTACCACCATCGCCGAATGGCGCAGCCTGTGGAGCCGCGTCGGCTCCCCCGCGCCCGACATGTTCGAGGCGGGCCGCATGAACGCGGTCGGCATCTTCCTCGGCCGTCGCGGCGGCGAAGGCTATGCGGTGAACATCCTCTCGACGGCCCGGCGGCGCGATCGCATCGTGGTGGTCTTCGAGGAACGCATGCCGGCCGAGATGATGACGGCGCAGCGCGCGGCCCCCCGGCCCGTGGCCGTCGGGCCGCTGACGAACGGACCGGCCGCTTCGAGCCCTCCCTCGGCGCTGCCGCCAGGTGCCGCGGGCTTTGCCACCCCCGGCGGATCGGCCGCGCTGTCGGCGCCACCGCCCCCGGCCACCCGTCCGGTCGGTCAGCCGACCTCCCCCTGGGCGATCATTCTGATCAACCGGGCCGATCTCCCGGTTTCGGTCGAGCAGCGCCTCTTCCGCTGAGGCCCTTCCCTGCGAGCACTCAGTGCGAGTGCCGGGGGACTCCCTTGGTCTTCGCAATCTTCTGGTAGTCGACCGCAAAGTCGAGGCAGGCGCCGCTGGCGAGTTGGCCGACGAACTTGCGCTGCAGTTCCTGCCACGGAGTCTGGCTGGGCACGACGTTGGGCTTCCACGCCTTCTTGCGCTTTGCCAACTCCCGGGCGGTGATCATGATGTTGGCGGTGCGCTTGCCGATGTCGATGCGGACCCGGTCTCCGGTCTCCAGCAGCGCGAGCCCACCTCCGACCGCCGCTTCCGGCGAGGCATTCAGGATCGAGGGACTGGCGGACGTGCCGCTCTGTCGGCCGTCGCCGATGCAGGGCAGCAGCAGGATCCCGCCCTTCACCAGCCGGTCCGGTGGCAGCATGTTCACCACTTCCGCCGCACCGGGATAACCTACGGGGCCGGCATTGCGAATCACGAGGATGCTGTTCTCGTCGATCGGCAGCTTCGGGTCGTTGATGCGGTGGTGATAGTCCTCCGGACCCTCGAACACGATGGCGGTGCCCTCGAAGGCGTCCCGATCGCCTTCGCGCTCGAGATACTTCTCGCGGAACTCCGGCGAGATCACCGAAGTCTTCATGATCGCCGAGTCGAAGAGATTGCCGCCGAGTACGGCGAAACCGGCCTGGTTGAGCATCGGCCTGTCGTAGGTCTTGATGACCTCGCCATCGGCCTTGATTGCGTGGCGCAGGTTCTGGGCTACGGTCCGGCCGGACACGGTCAGCGCGTCACCATGGATCTTTTTGCGGTCCAGCAGCTCCTTCATTACGGTCGGCACGCCGCCGGCACGATGGAACGCCTCGCCGAGATACTTGCCGGCGGGCATGCAGTTCACCAGCAGCGGAATGTCGTAGCCGATCTTGTCCCAATCCTTGTTTTCGAGCTTCACCCCGATATGCCGCGCGATGGCATTGACGTGCGGCGGGCAGTTCGTAGAGGCGCCGAGCGCGCTCGCCGCCACGATGGCATTCTCGAAGGCCTTGCGGGTCAGGATGTCGGACGGCTTCAGGTCCTCCCACACCATGTCGACGATGCGCTTGCCGGTCTCGTAGGCCATCTGGCCCCGCTCCTTGTATGGGCCGGGGATCGCCGCGCAGCCGGGCAGCGACATGCCAAGCGCTTCGGCCATGCTATTCATGGAGAGTGCCGTGCCCATCGTGTTGCAGTGACCCACGCTGGGCGCGCTCGACGCGACCATCTCGATGAACTTCTCCATGTCGATGCGGCCCGCCGCCAGCTCCTGGCGGGCGTACCAGACGATGGTGCCCGAGCCGGCGAGGCCGCCGGCGAAATGGCCGTCGAGCATCGGCCCGCCCGAGAGCACGATGGCGGGAATGTCGACGGTGGCCGCGCCCATGATCATTGCGGGCGTGGTCTTGTCGCAACCGGTCGTCAGCACGACGCCATCGAAGAAATAGCCGTACAGGCACTCGACCAGGCTGAGATAGGCGAGGTTGCGGTCGAGCGCCGCCGTCGGGCGCTTGCCGGTCTCCTGGATCGGATGGACCGGGAACTCGATGGGGATGCCGCCGGCATCGCGGATGCCGTCGCGCACGCGCGTCGCCAGGTCGAGGTGATGGCGGTTGCAGGGCGAGAGGTCGCTGCCGGTCTGGGCGATGCCGATGATCGGTCGGCCGCTGCGCAACTCGGCGAGCGTCAGGCCGAAGTTCATGTAGCGCTCGAGATAGAGCGCGGCCATCGTCGGGTCGCCCTTGGCATCGAACCATTCGCGGCTGCGCAACGGGCGCTTGCCGCCGTTGCCGCTCTTCTTCTTGGCCATCCGGTTCCTCCAGCTTGTTGGCGCAACCCTGGGAGAAGGCGTCGCTGAAGTCCAGCGCATCGCTTGAGGTCCGGCCTGTGGCGTGAGAAATCTCGGCCATGGCACCCTCCCCCGACATCGTCTGCCTCGGCGAACCCCTGATCGAATTCAACCGCCCGAAGGAAGGCGACGGCCGAACATGGTTGCAAGGCTTCGGCGGAGACTCCCAGAACGTGGCGATCGCGGCGGCGCGCCAGGGTGCCTCGACCGGGTACCTGACCGGCGTCGGGCAGGACTGGATGGGCGATGCCTTCCTCGACCTCTGGAAGAACGAGGGCGTGGACGCTTCGCGGGTCACGCGCCATCCGAGCGCGCCCACCGGCGTCAGCTTCGTCACCCACA
This sequence comes from Reyranella aquatilis, assembly GCF_020880995.1. Taxonomy (GTDB): domain Bacteria; phylum Pseudomonadota; class Alphaproteobacteria; order Reyranellales; family Reyranellaceae; genus Reyranella; species Reyranella aquatilis. Next base: position 384,270 of record NZ_JAJISD010000001.1, read on the forward strand.
GCGCATCCGGGCACAAGTTCGACTACCTGCGCAAGAATTCGGCCGCCTCGCTGATGACGCCCGAAGGGCTCGCCGCCGACTACATCGCGGGCGCCAAGATCTTCCACCTGTCCGCCATCGGCCAGGCGATCAGCGACAGCGCCCGCGCGACCTGCGATGCCGCCATCGCCGTCGCCAGGCAGGCCGGCGTGAAGGTGTCCTACGACACCAACCTGCGGCTCCGCCTGTGGGACCTCGACATTGCCCGGAAGGTGATCGACGCCACCATCGCGCGTTGTGACATCGCCCTCCCCAGCCTCGACGATTCCCGGCAGCTCACCGGCCTCGGGGAGCCCCAGGCCATCGCCGCCTACTATCTCGGCCTGGGGGCGCCGCTGGTGGCACTCAAGATGGGCTCGGAAGGCTCCTTGATCGCCACGCGTGAGCGCCAGGTCCACATTGCGCCGCACAAGGTCGAGCCGGTCGACGCCACCGGTGCGGGCGATACGTTCGACGGTGCTTTCCTGACCCGCCTGCTGGCAGGAGATGATCCCGAAACCGCGGCGCGCTATGCCAATGTTGCGGCGGCACTGTCGACCACGGGCTACGGCGCGGTGACGCCGATGCCGCGCAGGTCCGACGTCCTCACTGCGCTGAAGCGCGCCGGCTGAACCGCGGCAGTAGCGCCCGCACGAAGCGGCCGAACACCGTCGCCTGCTGGGCGATCCAACCGCGCCCATTGTCGGCATCGACCGTGGCGTCGTCGACGCCGGTCGGGCGGATCTTTTCGTCGTAGATCGCCGTGCCGAACAGGATGTCCCAGATCGGGAAGACCGGCGCGAAGTTATGGTCCTGGATGTGACGTTCCGTCGGCGTCGACAGCGCGTGATGCAGGCGGTGGAAGCGCGGGCTCACCAGCAGGCGTTCGCCCAGCCAACCGAAGGACATGTCGACGTTGGCGTGCGACCAGCTCTCGATCAGCCGCCCGACCATGAGGATCACCACATACTCGCCCGGCTGGACGCCGACGAACTGCGAGAACAGCACCAGCGCCAGGGTAATGATCAGGTCGTCGATCACATGGTTGCGGTCGTCCGTCCACACGGTCATGCGACGCTGGCTGTGATGCAGGCTGTGCAAGGCCCACCACCACCCGAAGGCATGCTGGCCCCGGTGCAGCCAGTAGGCGGCGAAATCGTAGAGCACGAAGTAGACGAGGAAGGAGACCAGGGCGTTGTCGCCGATCCAGGGCAGGAGGCGTTCCAGCCGTGGCGGCATGTAGCCCCAAGTGCGCACCGTCAGTTCGATCTCCTGCACCAGCGGATAGGTCAGGATGAAAATGGCGAGCGGGATCACGCCGAGCTTGTTGAGCATCGTGTAGACGCGGTCGACCATGATGAGCTTATCGTCCTCGCCCGCCTTCTCCAGCGGCCAGCGGCGCTCGAAGAAGCGCATTCCGATCGCGATCACCGCGATCTGGACCACGCCCAGCATGACGAACTCGACCGCGCTGTAGCCCGGCTCGTACCAGGCCATCAGGCCGTACTTGAAGAGGATGGGGCTGACGAGGGTCTCGAACAGCCAGGCCTGGGCGCCGACCCAGAGGTCGATCAGGTCGCGCATCGCGCCCCTATTTGATTTCGCCTGCCGTCGACGCCGCTCGCACCGGCGCGCCGGCTGTGACGTTGGCTGTCGACTTCATCATGAAGACCCCGTGCGGGGACTTGCCGACTGGAATGCTGCCGACGAGCTTCATGATGTCGATGTCGACGATGGCAACCCGGCGGAGGAAGCGCTGCGTGACCCAGAGTTCCCGTCCATCCGGCGTGATGTCCATGCAATCCGGTCCACCCGGGATCCGGACACTGCCCACGACTTTCGGCTCGTCCTTGGTGTCGATCAGGGAGACGGTGCCCTCGACGCGGTTGCTGAGGAAATAGTGCCGGCCGTCGCCTTTCGGGAAGAAGTTGTGAGCCCCCTTGCCGGTCTGAAGACTGCTTTTTACCGCGCCGTCCTTCGGATCGACGACGACGATGTTGTCCTCTCCGGTGAGCGCCACCAGCAGGCGCTTGTTGTCCGGAAGCATCACGACCCCGGCCGGCGCGTTGCCAACCGGCACGTTCCACTTGAGCGCCTGCGTCGCCAGATCGAAGGCGGCCAGGCGCCCGCTCTGCTGCAGCGTCACGAATACCGTCTTGGACTCGGCGTCGAAGGCGATGTGGCTGGGCAGGCCGTCGATGAAGATTCGGCCGGCAAGCTTGAAGCCGTCCGCATGGTAGATGTCGACATGGTCGAGACGGTAGGCCGCCGTCACGAACCACTTGCCGTCCGGGCTGAAGCCCAGATGGTAGGGGTCGAGGATGTCCTTGATGACCCGCTTGCGCTCCCCGGTCTTGACGTCGAGGCTGAGCAGCTCGTTGGTTGCCGTCGAGCCGATCAGCACTTCCTTGCCGTCCGGCGAGAGGATCAGATGATGCGGTTCCCGGCCGACCGGAAGGCGCGCGACCTCGGTCCGCGTGCTGCGGCTCAGGATGCTGTAGGACGCTTCCTCGGAATTGAGAATGATTACGGAATCGGCTCGCGCTGTCCCGCCCACCACGAGCGAAAGCGCCAACGCTGCGAACGACAGCCTATTCATTGGTAGCCGCTACTCCTTGGTGCTGTCTTGAAGCACCTTTCCCGACGTTTCGCTAGCGGCGTTTCAGTGTCGAGGCCGTGGCAGCCAGCCGTTCGACACTTTGCCAGTCCCCTGTTGCCACGGCGCCACGCGGTGCGACCCACGAGCCACCCACGCAGGCCACGTTCGCCAGCGCCAGATAGGCCGGCGCCGTCTCCGGCGTGATGCCCCCGGTCGGGCAGAAGCGAAGATCCGCGAGCGGCGCGCCGACCGCCTTGAGCCACGTCAAACCGCCGGCCGCGTCGGCAGGAAAGAACTTGAGGAGACCAAATCCCTGCTCCGCGAGCGTCATCGCCTCGGAGACGGTCTGTACGCCCGGCAGGAAGGGCAGCCCCGACGCGCGCGCCGCCCGGGCGAGTTCGCAGGTGCAGCCGGGACTCACCGCGAAGCGCGCGCCGGCGCGCTGCGCCCGCTCCAGCTGCTCCGGATTGAGCACGGTGCCTGCGCCGACGATCGCCTCCGGGACCTCCCGGGCGATCGCTCGCAGGGCATCGAGCGCCGCCTCCGTCCGCAAGGTGACCTCGAGGACCGGCAGGCCTCCCCTGACGAGCGCCCGCGCCAGCGGGACGGCGCTGTCCCGGTTCTCGAGGGTGAGCACCGGAATTACCGGTGCCAGTGCGGCGATGGCCGCGATGTCCACGGTCACACGCTCCAGCCGCCGTCGATCACGTTCACCGTGCCCGTGGTGAAGGCGGATTCGTCGCTGGCGAGATATGTCGCCAGGGCGGCGATCTCCTCGGCGGCACCGAAGCGCCCGGTCGGCTGGCGCTGCAGGAAGAACTGCTTGGCATCCGCCCCACCACCCAGGGCCGAAATGCGCTCGTCGAGCGACGGCGTCTGGACCGTACCCGGGCAGATCGCATTGCAGCGTATGCCCTTGCTCACATAGTCGACGGCCACCGACTTGGTGAGCCCGACCACTGCGGCCTTGGTCGTGCCGTAGATGAACCGCAGCGCGGCGCCCTTCACCGAGGAGGCCGCCGACGACATATTCACGATCGAGCCCCCGCCCTTTTCCAGCATTCCCGGCAGGAAGGCCTGGATCGTCCAGAACATGCTGCGGACGTTGAGGTTGAAGGCGAACTGCCACTGCTCGTCGGTTGCATCCAGCACAGTGCCGTGATGGACGAAGCCCGCACAGTTGAACAGGACGTCGACCGCCCCAGTCTCCGACGCGAGCTGACCGATGGCGGCCTTGTCGAGCACGTCGACCCTGCGCGTGACGATGCTTTCGATGCCCTTCAGCGCGTCGAGCTTCCCGGCATCGACGTCGGTTGCCCAGACCCTCGCGCTCTCGCGCGCGAACGTGCGCGCCGTGGCCGCACCGATCCCCTGTCCCGCGGCCGTGACGACGCAGGTCTTGCCCTTCAAGCGCATTTCCATCTCCCCGAACGGGCCTTACTTGATGATGCCCTTTTCCTTGTAGAACTTCTCCGCTCCGGGATGCAGCGGAATGCCAAGCCCCTGCTGCGAGGTCTCCAGCCGGATGACCTTGCCCTTGGCATGGCCCGAGTCGAGCAGCTTGCGGGTGTTGGCGTTCCACAGCGCCGCCGTGATGGCATAGATCAGCGCCTCGGACTGCTTGATCGACGTGACCCAGAGGGCGTTCACGCTCACCGTCTTCACCCCGGCCGTATTCTTGTAGGCGTCGTCGGGAATTGAATCGGCGGCAAAGAAGCTGAACTTCTGCAACAGCCCTTCCGCCTCCGGCCCGGCAATCGGCACCAGGTCGATGCCGGTCGTGACCGCCAGTTCGGAGATCGCGCCGTTCGGCCATCCGCTGACACTGAAGAACGCGTCAAGGGCGCCGTCCTTGAGCTTGTCGGCGGCCTGCTGCGTCTTGAGGTATTCCGCCTTCATGTCCTTCTCGGTGAGCCCGTAGGCGGCCAGGATCAGCCGCGCATCGACCAGGGTCCCCGATCCCGGCTCGTCGAGCGAGAGCCGCTTGCCCTTCAGGTCCGTCACAGACTTGATGCCGGAGCCCTTGCGGGCGACCAGCTGGAAGCTCTCCGGATAGAGGCTCGCGATTGCCCTCAGCCCGTCCGCCTTCGGTCGTCCCTCGTAGATGCCTGTGCCGGTATAGGCCCAGTAGGCCACGTCCGATTGCACGAAGCCCGATTGCATCGTGCCGGCCGCGATGGCAGTGGCGTTGGCGACCGAGCCGTTGGAGGCGACCGAGGTAGCGACGAGGCCGGGCACGCCGCAGGAGCCGCCGTCGGCACAGGCCCGCGAGCCCGGCGGGTTCGAAATGGCGTTGGCGATCAGGCCGCCGATCGGAAAGTAGGTGCCGGCGGTTGCGCCGGTGCCGATGCGGAAGAAAGTGATGTCCTGCGACCAGGCAGGCATTGCGCCAAAGGTGGCGGCACCCAGCCCTCCCAGCAGCGCAGTCCTGCGATTCATCCGCATCGGAGCCTCCCTACCCTGACCAATTAAATCGTGTCCCGCTCCGGGCCGCAACGATTGCGCCTCAATTGACGCCGATCGCGCGGCTCAAGGTCGGCCCGATCTCCTTGTGAATGACCAGATCGGCGTCGGCATCCTGGTCCGTCGGCTCGCGGTTCACGATCACGAACTTCGCGCCGTTGCGCCTCGCCATTTGGGGGAAGCCCGCCGCCGGATAGACCACCAGTGAACTGCCCAGCACGATGAACAGATCGCAGGCCAGGGTCTCTTCCTGGGCACGCAGCATGGGCACTTCCGGCATCGCCTGGCCGAACGAGATCGTCGCAGTCTTCACGATCCCTTCGCACTTCTCGCAGATCGGCAGCGTGCCCTTCTCCAGGAAGGCCCGGCGGATCGGGGCGAGTTCGTGACGGTGGCCGCAATCCAGACAGGTGGCGTAGGTCGTGTTGCCGTGCAGTTCGATGACCTTCGAGTCCGGCACGCCCGAGCGCTGGTGCAGCCCGTCGACGTTCTGGGTGATGATGGAGCTCATGCGGCCCAGCTCCACAAGCTTGGCCAGCGCGCGATGGCCGGCATTGGGTTCGGCCTTCAGCATGGTCTCGTCGGTGGCGAACTTGCGATGCCAGGACTCCCGCCGCATTTCCTCGGAGGCCATGAAGTCGTCGAAGTAGATCGGCTTGTAGCGAGTCCAGATTCCCCCGGGCGAGCGGAAGTCCGGGATCCCCGACTCGGTCGAGATCCCCGCACCGGTGAAGGCCACGATCCGCTGGGCCGCATGAACCATCTCGCGCAGGCGTTCGGCATCATCCATTGGCTTCACCTTAAGGGGCTGGCATGGCGGGATTGTGGGCGGCGCATCCGGCGTATGACCGGCCCTCGCTGCGCACCTCGACCGTATAGGCGAAGAGTGAGCCCGACAGGGGATCGACGCAGCGGCGCTCTTCGAAGAGGGCGACGAAGCCTGCATCGTCCGTCGCCGTGTAACTGACGCCCGCACCGGGCGACCGGGACAGGCCGCCATGGGCGCCGCGCTGCGGCGCCGGGCTGCCCGCCACGTTTAGCATCATGTCCCGGCCGGTGACCTCCAGCCGCCAGGACGGCTCGCTGCCCGAGGCGATCCATTCGCGCTGGTCGAAGCGTTCCCGGCAGCCGGCCGTCTCGACCGCCGCGCGGCGCAGTTCGAGGGCACCGATTCCGCCGCCCGGCCCGGTCTCACGGCCGCCGTACAGCTCGACGAACATCGGCCGGCCCTCCTGCCCTGCCGTCAGCTCGCGCAGAGCCCTGCCCAGTTCCTGTCCCGGCGTCCGGTCCTCGAGCGCCATCGGCGCTCCGTCGCAGGGGGAGAACTGCAGCTTGCCGCCCAACTCGCGGACCAGGCCGCGCAGGCGGATCGCCGTCGCCGGCAGCGGCTGGCGCGGCGGCTCGGGTGGCCTCTGCACGGGCTGCGGCGCCAGCGCGGTGGTGGCGGACGGCGGCGGTGCAGCGCCCGGCCCCCGGCCGAACGGGGTCGGCGCGCCGCGCGTGGCGGGAACCGGCAGCGCATAGAAGAACAGCGGCTTGTCGGTCGCGTCCAGCAGGCACACGAACTGCGTCTCGAGCGGGCCGCGCTTGCGATAGGTGAGCCGCCCGCGCAACGTCAGTACCGAGGCGACCGGCTGCGGTCCCGCCTTCATGTCGATCTTTTCAATCGTCGGCGGCGGGAACTCCAGCGCCGCGATCCTCTCGATGCTGCCGTCCAGCCGGCGATACTGCGCATCCCCGAACAGCACGCATTGCTGCGCAAGATAGGTCTGCGCCTCCGCCGGCAGCGCGGACAGGACGAGCAGGGGCGCGAGCAGGAAGGCGAAGCGCATGAGGCCGCAGGATAGCATCGGAAGATGGGCGTGCACGACAAACCGCCCTAAGCTGCGTGAAACCTCTGCGGGAGCCCACGCCATGCCGCGCCACATCGTCTGCCTCACCTTCGACCACGACCATCTCTCGGGCTTCATCGCCCGCGGCATGACGTCCCCGACGGCGATCTCGCGCGGCGAGTACGACGTGGTGGTGATCCCGCGCCTGGTCGCCCTGATGGAGCGCTACGGCATCAAGGGCACCTTCTTCACGCCCGGCCACACGATCGACAGCACACCGCAGGCGGTGCTGCCTTATGTCGAAGCGGGTCACGAACTGGCCCACCACGGCTGGACCCATCGCCTCCCTGTCACCCTCTCCCGCGAGGAGGAAGAGGAGGAGATCGTCCGCGGCAACGAATCGATCAGGCGCATCAGCGGGCGATCCGCCCGCGGCTACCGATCGCCCGCCTGGGATCTGTCGCCCCACTCGATCGAGCTGCTGCTGAAGCACGGCATCCGGTACGACAGCTCCATGATGGGCCACGACTACGACTGCTACTTCGCCCGCCAGGGCGACGTCGCCGAGCTGATGAAGCCGTTCGCGCGCGGCCGCGAGACACCCCTCCTCGAAATGCCGATCAGCTGGTCGCTCGACGACTTCCCCCACTTCGAATACATGCGCCTGCCCAACGGCTCGGTGCAGCAGGGCCTGATGAACGCCGGGAACGTCCTCGACAATTTCGTCGACGACTTCACCTACATGACGCGCGTCCAGCCCGACTTCGGCATCCTCACCTACACCTTCCACCCCCATGTGATCGGCCGCGGGCATCGTATGATGATGCTCGAACGCCTGATCCAGCGCCTGATAGAAGGCGGCGCGGTGTTCATGACGATGGAACAGGCGATGGGCGAATGGCTCGCGCGTAACCAAGGTGCGCGCAAAGCGGCCGAGTAGCCTCTCGATCAACGGAGCGCGCCACTCCAGTGGCGCTCATGCTTCTTGAGCGCCACTGGAGTGGCGCGCTCCTATGAGGGCGGCGTGCCTCGTGCCACGCGGATCGCGCGGCAGATCGTGACCATCTTGCCGATGGCGTGGTCGACGAAAAGACCGACGGCCTTCTCGATCGCGTCGGCATGGGCTTGGCGCTCGGCGGAGATCGACCGGGCCAGCGTGCTGGCGAGGGTAGCGGCCGTCTGGCGGTTATCGAGGATCGCTCGACGCAAAGAGCCGTCGGCGGCGACCGGCGCCAACGCTCCCTCCACGCGCTGCAGGAAGGCCGGCGCATGCGCGAGGTGGCGGTACATGCTGGCCAGGATCAGCGGCTGCGGCTCGTCGCCGAACCTGTTGAGGCGCAGCACCAGCGCCCAGGTCGCGGGATCCACGTCTTCCTCGGAGGCGAGCTTGGGGAGCTGCAGGTCGGGCGCGGGCTTGCGCGGAGCCGGCGCGATTGCACCCTCGCCCGCCGCCTGGCCGTTGAGCCAGGCCCGCAGGGCGCCGAGCGCAAACAGGTTGATCGTGTTGGAGTGATCGTAGCTCGCCAGCACGGCATCGACGCTGGCGGGTTCCTCACCGGCCAGCGAGGTCAGCCGCGGAATGTCCATGGTCTGGCGAAAGGTCGCCATCGCTGCATCGGGCAGACCATCGAGATAGAGCGGCTTCACGGCCGCCCAGGCCCAGGGCAGCGCCCCTTCCATGGTCGCGAGATGGCGCCAGACCAGGTTGACCACCCGGACGCCGACGGTGGCACGGATGTCGGCAAAGAGATCGGCGATCGCGCCGGAGGCCTGCGCCTCCGTGATCGCCGGCAGCGGATCGCTCACTCGGCCGCCTGCTTGGAATCCTGGCCGAGCACGGTGAAGAAAGACGCCGTCTTGGGCTGCTTCGGCAGTTCGACCAGCCCCTCCTTGAGACGCGCGAAACGCGCCTCCTTGCCGCGCACGATGCGCCCCTCGTTCAGGCTCGGCATCGGGTTGCGGGCGATCGGCACCGCATCGGCGGCCGTGTAGACGCAGATGTAGAGACCGCGCGACTTGTCGGCGCCGTTGGCGGCCGAGCCGTGCAGCAGGCGGGTGTGCATCAGGCAGACGCTGCCGGCCTTGCCGAGACACGGAACCGATTGGCTGAGCGCCTTCTTCTCCTCGTCGGCCGTGACGGCGCCGGTGAAGCGATCGCCCTCGAACAGCGACAGGACCGGCCCCTTGTGCGAGCCGGGCACGACGGTGAGGCAGCCATTGCTTTCGTCGACGTCGTCGAGAAACAGCAGGGCCGTCACGATGTCGTCGTTGGTGTGCGGCGTGTAGGCGAAGTCCTGGTGGTAGTTGACCTCGGTCCGCGCCCCCGAAAGCTTCAGGTTGATCTTGCAGTGGTGGAACTTAACGTCCGGCCCGATCAGGTCGGCCACCATGTCGACCATGGGCGCGTCGAGCATGACCTCGCGGTAGGCGTCGGAAATGTCGGAGGGATTGTTGATCCGTCGCAACGCCGGCTTCTCGGCGCTGTGTTCGGCGCCCATGTCGAAGCGCGGGCGCCCGTCGACGGTGGGCGGACCGAACGGTGTTGCGTGCGCCCTGCTCTGCTCGACCCAGCCCGCGATCTCCGCCTTCAGGGCCCCGAGTTGGGCCGGCGTGACGGCGTCCTCCACCATGAGATACCCATCGCGCCAGAACGCGTCGCGTTGCTCCTGCGTCAGAACCGTCATCGCCGTCTCCCTCAGCGTCCCTTAAATACGGGCTTTCTCTTCTCCATGAAGGCCGTGCGGCCTTCAACGTAGTCTTCCGAATCGAAGCACTGCTTCACCAGCGCGTTGAGACGGGCGAAGTCCGGCTCCCCATCGAGGCGCGTCAGCTCCTCGATGGTGCGCTTGGCGGCGTGCATGGTGAGCGGCGCGTTCTCGCCGATCATCCGGCAGTAGTTGTCGACGTAGGAATCGAGTTCGGCGTCGGGCACGACGCGCGTGACCAGCCCCATGCCGAATGCCTCCTGCGCGTTGAAGTGCCGGGCGGTGAAGAAGATCTCCTTGGCATGGGACGGGCCCACGAGGTCGGTCAGGATCTTCAGGCCGCTGGCGCGATAGCCCAGTCCCAACCGTGCCGCCGGCACGCCGAACCGGCTGTTCTCCGAAGCGATGCGGATGTCGCAGAGCAGCGACACCGCCAGCCCGCCGCCGATGCAGTAGCCGCGGATGCGGGCGATCGTCGGCTTGGAGCACTTGTTGAGCCGCTTGTTGGCCAGTTCGCCGATCTTGTCGTAGTAGGCGACCTGCTCGGGCGTGTTGCGCGCCTTCTCGAACTCCGAGATGTCGGCACCCGACACGAAGGCCTTGTCACCCGCCCCTGTCACCACCACGACGCGGATTTCCGGGTCCCTCTCGAACTCGTCGAGGATGACCGGGATCGCCTCCCACATGTCGGTGGACGTGGCGTTGTGCTTCTGCGGCTTGTTGAAGATGAGCCGGCCGACCGGTCCCACCTTCTCCGCGATCATGTTCGGCGTCGGGCTGATCATCGTCAGATCACGCCCCGCTTGCGGAAGTCGGCAATGGCCGCGTCGTCGAACCCGGCCTCCTTCAGCACGGCGTCGGTATGCTCGCCCTGCTCGGGGGTGGCCGTCTTCATCTCGAACGGCGTGCGGCTCATGTTGATGGCCTGGCCGATCAGCTCGATGTCGCCCAGCTTCGGCGAGTGCACGGGATGCGCCATCTTCAGGTGCTTGACCTGCGGATCGGCGAACATCTCGTCCATCTTGTAGATCGGCCCGGCGGGCACGCCCGCCTTGTTCAGCTTCTCAACCAGATCGGCGCTGCCGTATTGAGCGACTCGCTTGTTGATCTCGTCGTTGAGCGCGTCGCGATTCTTGGCGCGCCCCTTGTCGGTACTGAACCGCTCGTCGGTGTAGAGTTCCGGCGACTTGATGGCCTCGCAGAAGCGCTTGTAGATGTGACCGCCGGACGCCGCGATGTTGATGTAGCCGTCCTTGGTCTTGAAGACGCCGGTCGGGATCGAGGTCGGATGGTTGTTGCCGGCCTGGCCGGGCACGTCCTTCGCGATGGTCCAGCGTGCGGCCTGGAAATCGCACATCGAGATCATGGCCTGCAGCAGCGACGACGAGACCCACTGGCCCTGGCCCGACGTCTCGCGCTCCAGCAGGGCGATCAGGATGCCGATGGCGCAGTGCAGGCCCGCGCCCACGTCGGCGACGGCGATTCCGGCGCGCATCGGGCCCTCGCCCGGATTGCCGGTCACCATCATCAGGCCGCCCATGCCCTGCGCGATCTGGTCGAAGCCGGCGCGCTCGGCATAGGGCCCGTCCTGACCGAAGCCGGAGATCGATCCGAGGATGATCTTCGGGTTCACCTTCTTCAGGCTCTCATAGTCGATCCCCAGGCGGAACTTCACGTCGGCGCGGTAGTTCTCGACGACCACATCGGCCTGCTCGACCAGCTTCATGAAGACGGCCTTGCCGTCAGGCTCCTTGAGATTGAGCGTGATCGACCGCTTGTTGCGATGCAGGTTCTGGAAGTCGGGCCCGTGGCGCGGGCCGCCCATGTCCATCTCGCCGGCGGACGGCGGCATCTCGACCTTGATGCAGTCGGCGCCCCAGTCGGCGAGGTAGCGGACGGCGGTCGGACCGGCGCGCACGCGCGTCAGGTCGAGGACTTTGAAACGGGCTAACGGTCCTGCGGTCATGCTGTCACTCTAACGTTGCGAAGCTTACTCCACCCGTACCATGGCGGACGGCGCGATCTCCAGCCAGACGCGGCTGCCGACCTCGAAAACGGCGGTCGGCGCGGTCGACACGCGCAGCGGCTTCGAACCGCCCAGCGGACGGACCTGGTAGTCCCAGTATTCACCGAGATAGGAGCGATCGACGATCTCGGCCTCGACCGACAGGTCGGGACCGTTGCCTCTTTGGGTCGACAGGCCGATCGCCTGCGGTCGCAGCGAATAGAGCAGCTTGCCGCCGCCGCTGGCGCCTTCGAGCGACGAGGCGGCTGCCGAGAACCCGTCGAAGCGGACTTCGCCGCCCTGACCCATCCCCTCGACGAAGTTGGTGCGCCCGATGAAGCCCGCCACGAAGCGGCTCCTGGGGCGCCCGTAAAGGACATGCGGCGCGTCGATCTGCTCGATCTTGCCCTTGTTCATCACCACGATGCGGTCGGAAGTGACCATGGCCTCGGACTGGTCGTGGGTGACGTAGACCGTCGTGATCTTGAATTCGTCGTGCAGGCGGCGGATCTCGAACCGCATCTCCTCGCGCAGGTTGGCGTCGAGATTCGAGAGCGGCTCGTCGAGCAGCAGGACTTCCGGTTCGACGACGATGGCGCGGGCGAGCGCCACCCGCTGCTGCTGGCCGCCCGAGAGTTCGGCCGGATAGCGGCCCTTGAGGTTGCGCATCTGGACAACGTCCAGGATCTTGTCGACCCGCCGGTCGATCTCGGCCCGCGACAGCTTCCGGATCTGCAGGCCGAAGCCGACATTCTCGCCCACCGTCATGTTCGGCCAGATGGCGTAGCTCTGGAAGATCATCGACATGCGGCGATGCTCCGGCGGCACGACGCCCGAAGCCGATGAGATCTGCTTGCCGTCCATCTCGATGCTGCCCGCACTCGGCGGCATGAAGCCCGCGATCATGCGCAGGGTCGTGGTCTTGCCGCAGCCCGAGGGACCGAGCAGAGACACGAACTCGCCCTTGGCGAGCTCCAGCGAGAAATCCGACACCGCCTCGAAGGCGCCGTAGCGCTTGGCGACGTTCTTCAAAACCAGCTTGCTCATGTCGCGTTACGCCTCAGCATGAAGTCGCGGCCCAGTGCCCGCTGGCCCAGGTACAGCAGCGGCAGGGTCAGCACTTGCAGGACCAGTGCCAGCGCCGCAAGCCGCTCGAAGTTGCCCTCCTCGCTCATGTCGAAGATCATGACCGAGGCGACCTTGGTGTTGGGGCCGTAGAGGAAGATCGCCGCCGACAGTTCGCGCGTCGCCGGAATGAAAATCAGCAGCCAGGCGCCCAGCAGGTTGCGCTTGAGCAGCGGCGCCACGACGCGCCGCAGCGCCGTCATGCGGCTCCCGCCCAGCACACGGACCGCCTCCTCCATCTCGGGGTTGAGGCTGTTGATCGCGGCACTGGCGTTGACGTAGCCCACCGGCAGGAAGCGCGTGGTAAAGGCCAGGATCATGATCAGCGCCGTGCCGTAGAGCGCGAGCGGCGGCGGCGCATACGCGGCGTAGAAGCCGATCGCCAGCACGACGCCCGGGATCACGAAGGGCGCGACGCACAGGAAACCCAGCACGCCGCCGAACGGGATCAGCCGCCGCGCCACGATGTAGGCCACCCCCAGCGTCAGGAACACAGCGACCGTGGCGCTGATACCGGCATAGACGAAACTGTTGATCACCGACTGCGCTGCGGTCGCATGCTCGAACAGGATGAAGCGGAAGTTCGCGAACGTGATGTTGTCCAGTAGGAAGCCGCGGCCCCAGGCCTTCGCGAAAGCCGACTGGACCAGGAAGATGTAGGGCAGGAACACCGCCAGCGCCGCGACGAACATGGCGTAGCCGAACATCACCCAGCGCCAGCGTCCGAGCAGGATCGGCCGGCGCTCGCCGCCCTTGCCGGTCAGCGCCACGAAGCCCTTGCGACGCACGATCAGCCGCTGGACCAGGACCAGGAGGATGGTGACGCCCAGCAATGGCATGGCATAGGCGGCCGCCACTTCGACCCGGACGGGATTGCCGAAGAACTGGAAGAGCTGCGTCGTCACGACGTTGAACCGCGCCGGAATGGCGATCATGGCAGGCGACCCGAACAGCGCGATCGCCTCCAGGAAGCAGATGATCAGGCCGCCCAGGATGGCCGGCAGGGCCAGCGGCAGGGTGACCTTGCGCATGGTCCGCCACGGGCCCGCGCCCAGGATGTTGGCCGCGTCCTCCATCTCCGACGAAACCAGTTCCAGCGCCGCTGTCGTGAAGATGAAGATGTAAGGAAAGGAATAAAGCGCGATGACGACCGCGAGGCCGGTGAAGCTGTAGATGTTGAACGGCCCTGCCTCCGCGCCCGTCGCCATCATGTAGAAGCGGTTGAGCCAGCCGGCGTTCGGCCCGGCCAGCAGGATCCAGGCAACGGCGCCGGTATAGGGCGGCGTGATGAAGGTCGCCAGCACCAGCATCCGCGTGAGGCCCCGTCCCGGCATGTTGGTGCGCGCGACGGCCCAGGCGAGCGGTACGGCGAAGAGGCCCGCCAGGGCGGCCGACGCCGCTCCCAGCTTCAACGAATTGAACAGCGCATCGACATAGCGCGCCCGGCCGTAGGCGGTCGCATAGTTCGACAGGGTGAAGTCGCCCGTGCGCTCGGCCTGGAAACTGGTGATGACGAGATAGACGAACGGACTCACCACCAGGAACAGGAGAACCGCGATGATCGCGATCCACAGGAGCCAGGACGAATCGAACCGGCTGGCGCGCACGGGGCGCACCGGAACCGGATCGAATGCCGGAGCCGCTATCGACATGCCGGGCGTTCGATCAGTTGCCGAACGTGTCGCGCCACTGCTCGATCACCTCCGGAATGCCCTTGTCGACTTCCGCGACGGTCGGCCGGATGATCTTGATCTCGCTGATCGGCTTGGCGCCCGGAGGCGACGGGACTTCGGGCCGAAGCGGTATGCCGAAATGCTTGGCGTTAATCTTCGAGGCCTCGATCGTATAGAGGTACTCCATGAAGAGTTTGGCGGCATTCGGATGCTTGGTGCCCTTCATGATCGCCGACGGCGAGATGATCAGCACCGAGCCGTCGCTTGGATAGGAGACCGCCAGCGGATTTCCGCGCGCCGCGCTGAAAAGCGTCGAGCCGTCGGCACCCGCCGCGACCTGCCGCTCGCCGGCGTTGAGCGCCGTCACCGTGTCGTTGATCGAGCGGCCGATCTGCGGCTTGTTCTTCTCGAGCTTGTCGAAGTACTGCCAGCCATAGAGCTTCTTCATCGAAAGGACCCAGGTACCGACATAGCCCGAGAAGCCCGGATGTCCGGTCGACACCTTGCCCTTCCACTTGATGTCGAGCAGGTCTTCCCACTTCTTCGGCGCGTCCTCGGCCTTCACCTTCGCGGTGTTGTACGTGAGCACGACCAGCCCCGCCGCGGTGGTGTGGAAGTAGCCATCGGGATCGAAGTTGCGGAACGCCTCCGAAATCTTGGGCGTATTCTCCGGGACATACTTGTCGAAGCGGCCTTCAGCCTTGAGCCTGGCATAGTGGCCGAGATCGGTCGACGAGAAGACGTCGCAGATCGTCTGGTTGTTCTTGATGTCCTGCAACAGCCGCTGATAGGCGACCTGCGCCGTCGTGCGCACGACGTTGACCTTGATGCCGTACATCTCGGTGAATCCGCGGCCAAGGTCCTCGGCGCCCTCCGACGTGTAGTGGGCGACATACCAGGTCAGTTCGCCTTCCTTCTTGGCTGCCTCGGTCAGGGCGTTCAGGTCAGCGCGCGCCGCTAGCGGCGAGAACGCCAGTGCCAGGGCCAAAGCCAGGCTTCCCAACCTCATCATGAATCCTCCCGGTTCGTTGATATGTTTGTTTATTGCTTATGGAAACCGATACGATCACACGATAGGCGACATCACAAGCGCGGGAGGCCGAGAGGACGCGCATGACGGAAAGCGAACGTTCCAAGGGCTGGGCCGCATACTACCAACAGCTCCGCGACCGCCCTCCCCGCAAGACATTGACTACGGCGCTCGATGCGTTCGGCGACGCACCTGCTGACGCCCTCGTCATCGATCTCGGCTGCGGCGATGGCCGCGACGTCATAGAGGAACTGCGCCGCGGCTGGCGTGTCGTTGCCGTCGATGCCGAACCCGAGGCCCTGAAGCAGTTGCAGGCCCGTCCGCTGCCCGATGGTTGCGATGTCACGCCGGTGCTGGCGCGCCTCGAGGAGGTGCCCATCCCGCTCGGCGTACATCTCGTCAATTCGAGCTTCGCCATGCCCCTCTGCGAACCCCAGGCCTTCCATCGGGCGTGGGAGCGCATCCGCGAAGCCCTGCCGGCCGGCGGTCGTTTCTCCGGCCAGTGGTACGGCCCGCGCGACAGTTGGTCCGATCGCCCCGGCATGACGTTCCTCTCGCGCGACGAGGCCCTGGCGCTCCTCGAGGGATTCGACCTGGAGATGTTCGACGAGGAGGAAGCCGACGGCGTCACGCCGCGCGGCAATGCCAAGCACTGGCACATCTTCCATATCGTCGCGAGGAAACGCTAGGCGGCAGGCCCGGACCGTGCGAGGCTCCTCTTCCCATCAACATCGAAAGGAGGTGATCCTGTGAACTACCCCATCACGACGCCGGCGATCTCTGCAGTTGCCGCCACCAGGATCGTTCCTGCCTTGGCTTGCTGCTGCGACTGACGGATCGACGATAGTCGGCACAAAGCCGCCTCCGGGCGGCTTTGTTGTGTCTGGGCCATATCGATGCGCGAAAGCCCGAACGGTGGACAAGACCGAGGCTGCTGGCCGACACTTGCGGCCTCAAATTCGGGAGGAAAACATGGCTGCCGTCGTTCCGGTCACGGCCGAAATCGCCAAGCGCGCCGCCGCCCTCGTCTGGCGTGACCTGCCGGTCGATCTCGTCGAGCGCACCCGGCAGTGCCTGCTGGACTGGTTCGCCGTCACGATCGCGGGTGCGCAGGAAGACCTCACCGGCATCCTGGTCGCCGAGGCGCTGGAGGACGGGGCGAAAGGCCCCGCGACGCTGGTCGGGCGGGCCGAGACCGTGCTGCCCTCGGCTGCGGCGCTGATCAACGGTGCGGCCAGCCACGCCCTCGACTACGACGACGTGAACTTCTCGATGGGCGGCCATCCGACGGTCACGGTGGTCCCTGCCCTGCTGGCCCTCGGCGAGCAGATGAAGGCTTCGGGCCGCCTGTTCATCGAGAGCTTCGTCGCCGGCTACGAGACCTCGGGCCGCGTCGGCCGGCTCGTGGCCCCCGGCCACTACCTGAAGGGCTTCCACGTTACCGGCACAGTCGGCTCTTTTTCGGCGACCGCCGCTGCCGGGCGCATGATGGGCCTGGACGATCGCCAACTCGCGGTGGCCTTCGGAATCGCAGCGACCCAGGCAGCCGGCCTCAAGTCGAACTTCGGCACCATGTGCAAGCCGCTGCACGCCGGCACAGCCTCGGAGCACGGCCTCCGCGCGGCGCGCCTTGCGGCAAAGGGCTTCACGGCACGTGGCGATTCGCTTGAGTGCGACCAGGGCTTCGCCTCCTCGCAGAGCGATCACCTGAATGCCGAGGCAGCGCTCGGCGAGCCGCCGTCGGGCTGGCACCTGCGCAACAATCTCTTCAAGTACCACGCCGCCTGCTACCTGACGCACGCACCCATCGAGTGCGCCAAGGAGATCCGGCTGAAGAACAACTTCCCGCCAGAGCGGGTGCAGAAGATTTTGCTGCGGATCGACTCCGGCGCCGACAAAGTCTGCAACATACCTCACCCGACGACGGGCCTGGAGGCGAAATTCTCGTTGCGCCAGACCGTGGCGATGGCGCTGACGGGCGTCGATACCGCCAACCTCGATTCCTACAACGAGGCCGTGACGCAGGAGCCACGCATCAAGGAACTGCGCGACAAGATGGCGATAGACTTCCAGCCCCACTGGGCGCACTCGCTGGCCGAGATGGCCATCCAGCTCGACGACGGCACCACCATCGAAGTCAGGCACGACTCCGGCATTCCGTGGGCGGACCTGGAGAAGCAGCGCCAGGCGATCGAGACCAAGTTCGACAGCCTGGTGACGCCGTTGCTGGGCGCCGCCGGCGCCCGCCGTCTGCACGACGCGATCGAGCGCATCGACGAACTCACCGACGTGGGCGATCTCGTCCGCGCATCGGCGAAGAACTAATCGTATTCCTCTCCCCCGCGTGGGAGAGAGGCGCAGGACAGGAGTAAGGATGACAGAGGATTTCAGGGCCCGCGCCCGGCTGGTGCCCAAGGGCAACCGCTATGAGGATTTCGAGGTCGGCCGCGTGTTTCGGCACCATTGGGGCCGTACGATCACCGAGTCGGAGAGCACGCTCTTCTCGACGCTGACGCTGCACTTCAATCCGCACTACTACAACGCTGCCTATGCCCAGGCGCACGGCCATCCTGGCGTCGTTGCCAATCCCCTGCTCGTCTTCACGACGGTGTTCGGCCTCACGGTCGAGGACCTGAGCGAAGGCGGAGGCCCGTTCCTCGGCGTCAACGAACTCACCTACCACCAGCCCGTCTATCCCAGCGATTCGCTGCGGGCGGAATCGGTCGTGCTCGACCGGCGGACCTCGGACTCCCACAAGGGCTTCGGCATCGTCAGCTGGCATAGCAAGGGCTTCAACCAGCGCGAAGAACTCGTCATCGACTTCAAGCGTACCAACCTCGTCCGCCTCAGGAATCCCCAGTAATGCCTTTCCTTACCGAAGAACGCCGCATGATCCAGGAGCAGGCGCGCGAGTTCACGCTGAACGAAGTGCTGCCGGTCGCCAACAGGCTCGACCCCGAGAAGGGCGACATCCCGATGGACCTGCGCGAGAAGATGGCCGAGCTCGGCTATTTCGGCATCCTGATCCCGGAGCAGTACGGCGGCCTGGGTCTCGGCTGCTCGGAGTACTGCCTGGTGACCGAGGAACTCTCGCGCGGCTGGATGAGCGTCGCCTCCATCATCGCCCGCGGCAACCTGCTCATCGGCTCGCACGAGATGAGCGAGGAGCAGCGCAAGCGCTATCTGCCGCGCATGGCCAAGGGCGAGTTCCTGGGTGCCTTCTCGATGTCCGAGCCGAACGCCGGCTCCGACATCTCCAACATCTCGTGCCGCGCCAAGAAGGACGGCGACAGCTACCTGATCAGCGGCAACAAGTATTGGTGCACGTTCGCCGACGGCGCCGACTTCATGATCATCATCGCACGCACGTCCGATGCGCCTCCGGGTAAGCGCCATCTCGGCCTGTCGATGTTCTTCGTCGAGAAGAAGCGCGGCGAGCTGCCCAAGGGCGTGAGCGGCGCGCCGATACCCAAGATCGGCTATTTCGGCTGGAAGACCTGGGAACTGGCGTTCGACAATTTCCGTGTCGATGCTGCGGACATGATCGGCAAGGAAGGCCATGCCTTCTATTACGCCACTTCGGGCCTCGAAACCGCGCGCGCCCATACGGCGGCCCGCGCCATCGGCCTCGCCCAGGGCGCCCTGGACGATTCGATCCAGTACGCCAACGACCGCAAGCAGTTCGGTCACTCCATCTCGGACTTCCAGGCCATCCGCTTCAAGATCGCCGACATGGCGACGCAGATCGAGGCGGCGCGCCAGCTCATGTACTTCGTCTGCGAGCAGATCGACACCGGCCAGCGCTGCGACAAGGAAGCGTCGATGGTGAAGCTCTTCGCCTCCGAGATGGCCGAGCGGGTCACCAGCGAGGGTATCCAAATCCACGGCGGCGCGGGCTACACGACCTTGCATGCCGTCGAGCGGCACTGGCGCGACGCGCGTCTCACCAAGATCTTCGAGGGCACCTCGGAAATCCAGAAGCGCATCATTTCCGACCGACTGCTCGGCCGGGGGAAGAACTGATGAAAGTCTCCGCACTCACCGGCAAGAACAACTACTTCGAGGACTTCACGGTCGGCGACGTGATGAAGCACGCGCGCGGCAAGACCGTGGAGCCGATGGAGCAGGTCTGGATCACCAACGTGACCATGAACACGGCCGAGGCTCACTTCAACGAGCATCTGACCCAGTCGACGCCCTACGGACAGCGGCTGGGCTTCGGCGGCGTCACGATCTCCATGTGCATCGGCCTTGCCGCCGAGGACACCGCGGAGAATGCGCTGATGGAACTCGGGATGGACAAGATCCGGCTGAAAGGCCCGCTCCATCACGGCGACACGCTCTACTGCTACACCGAGGTACTGGAGAAGAAAGACGCCAATCAGGAAGACGCCGGGATCGTGCGTTTCAGGCACTACGGCGTGAACCAGGACGACAAGAACATCTTCGAGGGCGAGCGCACGGTCCTGATCAAGCGCCGCAGTCACTGGGGAGACAAGTGAGCGACGCTGCCGTCCTGGGCGCGCTCGATGGGGTGAGGATCGTCGACCTCACGCAGATGCTGGCCGGCCCCTACTGCACCATGCTGCTGGCCGACCAGGGCGCGGAGGTGATCAAGGTCGAGCCGCTTGACGGCGATCACACGCGCATCATCGGGCCCTATCACGCCGACGACAAGCTCAAGGCGTTCGGCGGTTACTTTGCCTCGGTGAACCGCAACAAGAAGTCGATCGGCATCGACCTGAAGACGGCGGCAGGCCGTGAGCTGGTCCTGAAGCTCTGCGACAATGCCGATGCGGTGGTCGAGAACTATCGCGGCGGCGTCATGGACCGCCTCGGCCTCAGCTATGAGACGCTGCACGCCCGCAATCCGAAGCTGGTCTACGCCACGATCCGCGGCTTCGGCGACGTCCGCACCGGCAGGAGCCCCTACGCAGACTTCCCGGCGTACGACGTCATCAGTCAGGCGATGGGCGGCATCATGGCCATCACCGGCCCCGACAAGGACACGCCGATGAAGGTCGGCCCCGGTGTCGGCGACATCGTGCCAGCGATCACCTGCGCGTTCGGCATCGTCTCGGCGATCTTCCGGGCTCACAAGACCGGCAAGGGACAGTTCGTGGACGTGGGCATGGTCGATGCGATCCTCGCCGTCTGCGAGCGCATCATGCACCAGCATTCCTATGCCCACGCGCTGCCGCATCCCGAGGGCAACCACCATCCCCTGCTCTGCCCGTTCGGCATGTTCCCCGCGAAAGACGGCTTCGTGACGATCGCGGCGCATGCAGACGCACACTTTCCGATCCTGTGCCGTCTGATCGACAAACCCGAATTCGCGACCGATCCGCGGTTCATCACAGTCCAGGACCGGCGTGCCAACCAGGACGTCCTGATCGCGACCGTCTCCGACTTCACGGGCCAGCGCACCAAGCAGGAGCTGCTTAAGCATTTCGGGGGCAAGGTGCCCTTCTCGCCCGTCTACAACGTGCGCGACATCGTGGCCGATCCCCACTTCAAGGTCCGCGAAATGCTGCCCTGGGTGCCCCACCCCGGCCTCGACCACGAGGTCCAGATCGCCGGCGTGGCGGTCAAGATGACCGAGACACCGGGCAGCGTGCGCCATCGCGCCCCCTTGCTCGGGGAGCACACTGACCAGTATTTGCAGAGCATCGGCTGCAGCGAGGCGGACATCGCCCGCCTGCGCGACGACAAGATCGTGATTTGAGGAGACAGACATGACCGACCGCCCCAAGCGCGCCCGCCGCGTCCAGCTTTCGACGCCCGGCTCGAGCGAAAAGATGATCCAGAAGGCGTCGGAGTCGAAGGCCGACCACGTCTTCCTCGACCTCGAGGACGCGGTTGCCCCCAGCCAGAAGCGCGACGCCCGCAAGAAGATCATCGAGGGCCTGAAGTCGCTCAACTGGAAGGGCAAGACGCGCTGCGTGCGCATCAACGACCTGACCACCGAGTACGCCTATGAGGACATCATCGAGATCGTCGAGGGTGCCGGCGAGCATCTCGACACGATCATGATGACCAAGGTGCAGACCGCGGCCGACGTGCTGTTCGCCGACAAGCTGCTCCATCAGATTGAGAAGAAGCTGAAGATGAAGCGCCGGATCGGCCTCGAGGCGCTGATCGAAGAAGTCGAGGGCATGCAGAACGTCGACTCGATCGCCGCCTGCACCCCGCGCCTCGAATGCCTCGTCTTCGGAATGGGCGACTTCTCCGCCTCGATGGGCGTCACCAATCGGAACGTCGGCGAGACCGACGGCTACCCGGGCGACATCTGGCACTATGCCCGCTTCCGCCTGATCATGGCCTGCCGCGCGGCCGGCATCGATCCGGTCGACGGCCCGTTCGCCGACTTCAAGAACCCGGATGCCTATCGCGAGGAATGCAAGCGCTCGATGATCCTGGGCTGCGTCGGTAAGTGGGCGATCCACCCGTCGCAGATCGACATCGCGCTCGACGTCTATTCGCCCAAGGCCGAGGACATCGCCCGCGCGCGCAAGCTCGAAAAGGCCTACGCCGAGGCGGAGGCTGCCGGCCAGGGCGCGATCAACGTCGACGGCATCATGGTCGACGTCGCCTCGATCCGCATCCTGCGCAACACGATCCTGAACAAGGCCGACCTCTACGGCCTCTAGCATGTCGCCGGGCGCGGTTCCCGAAACGGAGACCCCGCGCCCGGGACTGCGGCAGGCGCTCGTGCCTGTCGTGGCAATGCTGGGCACGCAGGTCCTCGTCTCGCTGGCGGTGCTTTCACTCAGCGTGCTGATGCCGGCGGTTGCCAAGGATCTCGGGATCGCGCCAAAGCTGGTCGGCGCCTTCACGGCCGTCACCTATGCCATCGCCTCGGGTGTCGCGCTGTGGAGCGCGGCGCCGATCTCGCGGCTGGGCGCCGTGCGGGTCTGCCAGTTCGCGATGCTGGCCGCGGCGGCCGGTCTCGCCCTCAATGCGACCGCTTTCGTCGCCGCCACCATCCTTGCCGTGGCCTTCATCGGCTTCGCCCAGGGACCGATCAATCCGGCGTCGGCGCATATCCTGAGCCAGCGCGTGCCCCGCGCCTGGTTCAGTCTCGTCTTTTCCGTGAAGCAGACGGGCGTCCCGTTGGGCTTTGCCGCCGCCGGCGTGATCCTTCCGCTGCTACTTCCGGCGCTGGGTTGGCGTGGCGCCTCCCTCGCGGCAGCGGCGCTGATGGTGGTCGGAGCGGGTATCCTGGAACTGCTGCGCGCCCGGCTCGACGCGTCGGTCGCACCCTCCGGGCCCTCGCAGGGGATCTGGTCGTCGATCGTGTACGTGATGCGGCATCCGGAAATGCGCGTGCTGGGCTGGTCCGCGCTGCTCTATGTGGTGGCGCAGCACACATTCACGTTCTTCCTCGTCACCTATCTCTATGAGCATTGTCGCCTCAGCATCGCCGAGGCCGGCTTCCTGCTCTTCCTCGCGCAGATCGGCGGCACCGTGCAGCGTCTCATCCTGGGAGCGCTGGGCGACCGCTTCCCACGCATGATGCTCCTCGGTTGGACGGGCGTCGGGATCGCGCTCGGCGCGGTGGCCACGGGTCTGGTCTCGGCCAACACGCCCTATTGGTTGATCGGCCTGATCGTCTTCGCCTACGGCACCGTGGTCATCAGTTGGAACGGCGTATCGATCGCGGAGTTCGCGGCCCTCGCCCCGCCGGGACAGGTCGCGGCCGTGGCCGCGGTCCAGACCGCCCTTGCCTTTTCCGGCGCCGTCGTCGGCCCGCCTCTCTTCGGCCTGATCGCGGCCATCGCCGACTATCGCAGCGCCTTCTTCCTGGTCGCGGCCTGCGTCCTGTTCGCCGCGGTCTGGCAGATCCTTGTATCCGCCCGGTTGCGCCGGACTCGGTCGGCCTGAGCCCTTCTCAGGGCTCCTTCATGCCCGCGACGGAGACGATCTCGGCCCATTTCTTCGTCTCGCTGGCCTGGAACGCCGCGAGATCTTCGGGCGAGCCGACGAACGAGACACCGTAGTTGGTCTTCAGCAGGTTGAGATAGGCCGGCGACTTGGCCGCCTGCCGTACCAGGGCATTGAGCTTGTCGACGATCGGCCGCGGCGTGCCTGCCGGCGCATACATCGCCGTCCAGGCCCACATCTCAAAGCCGGGAACTCCACTCTCGTCGACGGTGGGGAACTGGTCGAGGCCGGGAATGCGCTGCTTGCTGGTGACCGCAAGCCCGCGCGCCCGGCCGTCGAGGACGGGCGGCAGACCGACGGTGAAGTCGGAGAAGATGATATCGATGCGCCCGCCCAACAGGTCGGTGATCGCCTGCGGCTGCGTCTTATAGGGCACGCCCAGCAGATCCGTCTTCGTCATGATGCGGAACAGTTCGGCGCCGCCGCGGCTCGATCCGTTGCCGCTGCCGAAGCTCAGCTTTCCGGGCTGTGCCTTCGCAAGCGCAACAAACTCCTGGACCGTCCTGGCCGGCAGGTCGTTGCGCACCATCACGATCTGGGCGCCCAGGGTGACGCCGGCGACCGGCGCGAAACTCTTCACTGGATCATAGGCCAGCGACTTGTAGACGTGCGGGTTGATCGCCTGCGTCGTCTGCGTCGTGAAGAACAGCGTGTAGCCGTCGGGCGCAGCCGCGGCCGCGGACTGAGCCGCGATCTGTCCTTCAGCGCCGGGCTTGTTCTCGATGACAACCGTCTGGCCCGTCTGGATCGCGATGTCCTGACCGATCGTGCGCGCGGCGATGTCGGTCGCGGTGCCCGGCCCAAAGGCCGTGATGATCTTGATCGGCCTGGCTGGATAGTCCTGGGCGGCGGCCGGCACCGCGAGCAGCATTCCGACCAGCAAACTGAAGAGCTTCATGGTCCAACTTTAGGCGCGGCGAAGTGCTAGCGTCACCACAAACAAGAGGAGGAAACGGAGGATGGCAAATCCGACACTGCCGCTCGTCGCGGCGATCCTGGCCTTGTCCGCGGCGCCGAGCGCCTGGGCTCAGAAGTCCGGCGGCACGCTCAAGATCGCCCATATGGACAATCCACCGAGCGCCTCGATCCACGAGGAAGCAACGATCTCGACCGTCATGCCCTTCATGTCGGTCTACAACAACCTGGTGATGTTCGATCCCAAGACCAAGCAGAATACGCCGGACAACATCATCCCCGATCTCGCCACCGAGTGGAAATGGAGTGACGACGGCAAGCAGCTCACCTTCAAGCTGCGCGACGGCGTGAAGTGGCACGACGGCAAGCCCTTCACCAGCGCCGACGTGAAGTGCACCTGGGACATGGTGATCTCCGACGAATCGAAGTTGCGCAAGAACCCGCGCAAGACATGGTACTTCAATCTCGAGAAGGTCACGGTGAACGGCGACCGCGAGGCGACCTTCCATCTCAAGCGGCCGCAACCCTCCCTGCTCACCATGCTCGCCGCCGCCTTCTCGCCGGTCTATCCCTGCCACGTCCCGACGGCGCAGATGCGGACCAAGCCGATCGGCACCGGCCCGTTCAAGTTCGTCGAGATGAAGCAGAATGAGTCGATCAAGCTGGCGCGCAACCCGGACTACTGGAAGCCGGGGCGGCCCTACTTGGACGCTATCGAGTACTCGATCATCCCCAACCGGGCGACCTCGCTGCTGACCTTCGTGGCCGGCAAGCTCGACATGACCTTCACCACCGTCGTCACGCCGGCCATGATCAGCGATCTCAAGGTCCAGGCGCCGACGGCAATCTGCGAGGCGCAGCCGACCAATACGCAGGCCAACCTGCTGGTCAATCGGGACCGCGCGCCGTTCGACGATGCGCGCATACGCCGTGCCATGGCGCTGTCGCTCGACCGCAATGCCTTCAACGAAATCCTGGGACAGGGCAATTACCGTATCGGCGGAGCGATGCTGCCGCCACCGGAAGGGCTCTGGGGGATGCCGACGGAGTTCCTGACGACCGTCGCCGGATACGGCCCCGACGTCGCCAAGTCGCGCGAGGAAGGCCGGAGGATCATGGCCGAACTGGGCTACACGGCGGACAAGCCGCTGAAGATCAAGGTCTCGACCCGCAACATCCCGAGTTACCGTGATCCAGCGGTCATCCTGATCGACCATCTGAAGCAGGTGAACATCCAGGCCGAGTTGGAGCCGCTGGAGACGGCAGTCTGGTACAACCGGATGATGCGCCGCGACTTCGCTATCGGCATGAATATCCAGGGCGTCGGCGTCGACGATCCGGACGTCGTGTTCTACGAGACCTTCCGCTGCGGCTCGGAGCGCAACTACACGAACTACTGCAATCCCGAGGTCGAGAAGCTGTTCGACCAGCAGTCGATGATGACCGACATCGCAGCCCGCCGGAAACTCGTGTGGGAGATCGACAAGAAACTGCAGGAAGACGGCGCCCGCCCCGTCATCCAGCACGGCTGGGGTGGCACCTGCTGGCGCCCCGAGGTCAAGGCCGTGAACCTCGCGGTCAACACCATCTACAATCACTGGCGCTTCGAGGACGTCTGGCTCGACCGCTAGGAGCGCGCTAGGCTGCTGCAAACGATCTGATCGGAGGTTTCGATGATCAAGGGTCTGCACCACAACGCCTATCGCTGCCGCGATTCGGAGGAGACGAGGAGGTTCTACGAGGACTTCCTCGGCCTCCCGCTCGTCCACACACTCAAGATCGAGCAGACCAAGACCGGCCGCGCGACCGGGGTCGGAGTGCTGCACACCTTCTTCCAGCTCGACGACGGGTCCTGCCTCGCCTTCTTCGAGGCGCCGGACATGCCGTTCGAGTTCAAGGAGCAGCACGACTTCGACCTGCACATCGCTCTGGAAGTCGAGCCCGACGTGCTGGATCGCATGCTTGCCAAGGGCAAGGCGGAGGGCCGCGAGGTCCGAGGCGTCTCCGACCATCATTTCATCAGGTCGATCTACTTCCGCGATCCCAACGGCTACGTGATCGAGCTGGCCGCCAAGGTGCCGGGGCAGGAATCGGCCATGGATCCGACCAAGAACGGCGCCCGCCGCAAGCTCGACGAATGGCAGGCCGCCAAGCCCGGGATTTCAAGAGCTGCCTGAACCGGGAGTCCCGGCCTGCGAAGGCTACGTCACGCCAGGTTCTTCCTGAAGAAGCCGATGGTGCGGTCCCAAGCGATCTTGGCCTGAGCCTCATTATAGCGCGGCGTCGAATTGTTGTGAAAGCCGTGCTGCGTTCCGGGATAGATGAACATCTCGTAGGACGCACCATTGGCCTTGAGCGCCGCCTCGTAGGCGGGCCACATGCCGTTGATGCGGTCGTCGTTCTCGGCGTACTGCACCATCAACGGCGCCTTGATGTTCGGAACGGAAGCTGTCTCGGCCGCTGCGCCGTAGAAGGGCACGCCGGCATTCATGTCCGCACCCAGGGCCGCCGCCAGGTAATTGGTCGTGCCCCCGCCCCAGCAGAAGCCGGTGACGCCGAGCTTGCCCGTCGACAGCGCATGCGTCTTGAGATAACGCGCGCTGTTCAGCATGTCGGTGCGCAGCTTGGCCTGGTCGAGGCCGGCCTGCAGCGTACGGCCGTCGTCGTCGTTGCCGGGATAGCCGCCGACGGGAAACAGCCCGTCGGGCGCCAAGGCCAGGAAACCCTCTGTCGCGGCCCGGCGGGCGACATCCTCGATATAGGGATTGAGGCCGCGATTCTCGTGGATCACGAGGACCACGGGAAACGGCCCGTTGCCCTTCGGTTGCACCAGATAGCCGCGCATCGTGCCCGAGTTGCCGCCGGGTGACGGGTAGCTGACATAGCGTGCCTTGATGCGATCGTCGGTGAACGAGATGGTCTGGGCCTGGACGTAGCGCGGCAGCAGTGCCTGTGCCATGGCAAGCCCGCCCACCGTCACGGCGGCGGCTCGTGACAGGAAGGTGCGACGATCCATGCCGCCATGACAATACTCGTCGTAGAGATCGAAGACGCGCTGATCGATCTCCATCTGGGTGAGGATCTGTCCGTCCATCGGCTGCCCCCTCTTCCGGCCTAGCCAAGATTTCTACGATAGAGCGCGATCAGGCGCTCCCAGTGCCGCTCGGCAGCAGGCTTGTCGTAGCACCAGCGTTGCGGGAAGGCGAAGCCGTGATGCACGGTCGGATGCACCTCCAGGTCTCCCTTCGCGCCCGACTTGTCGAACAGCGCCTTGAGTTCCTTGACCATTTCCGGGGGTGCCAGCTCGTCGTGCTCGGCGCAGGAGATATAGAGTTCTCCCCTCGCGTTGCCGAGCGTGAGGTGCGGGCTCTCCACCGCGTCGCTCACCAGCCAGGTCCCATAGAACGAGGCCGCCGCGGCAATCCGCTCCGGATAGCGCGCCGCTGCCGCCAGTGAATAAGGCCCGCTCATGCAGTAGCCGTGGGTGCCGACCGGTCCCGTCTTCGACTCCTTCTGGGCGTCCGAATAGGAGATCATCGCCGCCACGTCGTCCATGACTGGCGGGATCGTCATCTTCGTACGCACCGCCCGCATGCGCTTGTGCTCGTCGCTGCCGTGCGTCAGCACGTCGGGACCGTACTTGGTATCCGTACCGGCGCGGTAATAGAGGTTGGGCAGCATCACGTAGTAGCCGACCGTCGCGAGGCGGCGGGCCATGTCGTAGAGTTCCTCGCGGATCCCCGGCGCATCCATCAGCATCAGCACCGGGGGATACGGACCGCCGCGCTCCGGATGGCAGATGAAGGTCTCCATCGCCCCGTCCCTGGTGGGGATGTCCAGAATTTTCTCGATCATCTTGTGTCTCCTCCGGCTTTGCGGCTTGGCGGCGGCTTGCTAGGCTCGTCTCAACAACAAAGCCTAGGGAGAGAAACGATGAGACGTAACCTGCTTGCCACGGCCGCATTCTGCCTTGCGGCATCGGCGCTGCCGGCGGCTGCCCAGCTGTCCGACAATACCCTCAAGATCGCCGTCGCCACCGACCTTTCGAGCCTCTATGCCGACATCAACGGCCCGGGCGCCGTGCTCGCGGCCCAGATGGCGATCGAGGATTTCGGCGGCACCGTGCTCGGCCAGAAGATCGAGTTCGTGTCCGGCGACATCCAGAACAAGGCGGACGTGGCCGCGACCACGGTCGGCCGCTGGTACGACAATGAAAAGGTCGACATGGTGATGGGCGCCGGCGCCTCCTCCTCGTCGATCGCCGCGGCCCGTGTCGCCGGCGACAAGAAGAAGATCTTCATCGCTCCCGACCCCGCTTCGTCGGATCTCACCGGCAAGCTCTGCAATCCCTACCTGATCCACTGGGTGTACGACACCGCAGCACTTGCCAACGGCACCGGCTCGGCAGTCGTCAAGGCGGGTGGTAAGAGCTGGTTCTTCCTAACCGCCGACTACGCGTTCGGCTATGCGCTTGAACGCGATGTCTCCGCGGTGGTCAAGAAGGCCGGCGGCACGGTGGTCGGCGGCGTCAAGCACCCGATCAACACCAATGACTTCTCCTCCTTCCTGCTGCAGGCGCAGGGCTCGAAGGCGCAGATCATCGGCCTCGCCAATGCCGGCGGCGATACGATCAACTCGATCAAGCAGGCCTCTGAGTTCGGCATCGTCAAGGGCGGCCAGAAGCTCGCGGGGCTGCTGGTTTTCATCTCCGACATCCACTCGCTGGGCCTCGAGCGCTCGCAGGGCCTGAACCTGACCGAAGCGTTCTACTGGGACCTCAACGACCGGACGCGGGCCTTCGCCAAGCGTTTCGCCGCCCGCTTCAACGGCAAGATGCCGACCAGTGTGCAGGCCGGCTTCTACTCGGCCACCCTCGCCTACCTGAACGCGGTCAAGGCGACCGGTACCGACGATCCCGACAAGGTGATGGCCGCCATGAAGGCCGCCAAGTGGGACGACCCCATTTTCGGACCGAGCTACATCCGCCAGGACGGCCGCAAGATGCACAACATGTACCTCTTCGAGGTCAAGAAGCCCTCCGAGTCGAAGGGCCCGTGGGACTATTACAAGCTGCTCGCCGAGATTTCAGGCGAGGATGCCTTCCGTCCGCTGGCCGACAGCGAGTGCCCGCTGGTCAAGAAGAACTGAGCCGGAGCCCCGTCATGGCCGAGCAGTCGAACATCTATGTCGGCGTTGCCGGCTATTTCGGGAAGCCGGATCACACAGGCCGCGTCGGGGTTTTCCGCCGCGGCACCGCGGGCGGCGACTGGCAGCACGTGCTGGGCACCGTCCAGGCCTTCACCGTCTTCGTCCACCCGACGGATCCGGAGACGGTCTTTGCCGGCACCAATGACGGCGTCTGGCGCAGCACCGACCGCGGCGCCACCTTCCGCCGGACCGCCTTCCCCGACGCGGGCAAGGAAGTCTGGTCCTTTCTCGTCGATTCCCGAGATCCCAGCCGCATCTTTGCCGGCGCCTCGCCGATCGACGTCTATCGAAGCGACGACGGCGGCGCCTCCTGGCGGCGCCTGCCGACGCCCGGCATCGACACGCACTGCAAGGGCCCCTTTGCGTCGCGCGTGATGCGGCTCGTCCAGCATCCCAAGCGCCACGATGAAATCTACGCCGCGCTTGAGATCAATGGGGTCATGCGCAGCATCGATCTCGGCCAGACCTGGACCGATTGCAGCGCGGGCCTGCTCAAGCTCGCCGAGCACGAGCACCTCAAGAGCAAGATCGTGAGCGACACGACCGCCGAAGGGATGCTCGACAGCCACGCCGTCACGATCAATCCCGCCGATCCCGACGGACTGTGGCTGGCCGTCCGCATGGGCCTGTTCCGCAGCAGCGATCAGGGCCGCACCTGGAAGGACATGGAGGTCGGCCGCTTCTCGCCCACCACCTACGGCCGCGACATCCGTGTCTCGCCGGTCGAACCCAACACGCTCTATTCCGCCCTGTCGGTCGCGGCCGCCAGCAAGGATGGCGGGCTCTACCGCAGCGAGGACGGCGGCGAGAGCTGGAGCCGGTTCGACAAGGTGAAGGTCAACGGCACCATCATGTCGATCGGTCTGCACCCGACCGATGCCGGGCAGGTCTATATCGGCGCCCGCTACGACGGCGAGGTGTTCGGCACGCGCGACGCCGGAAGGACCTGGCAGGCCATCCCGCTCCCCGGCGAGGTACAGCACATCTATTCGCTGGCGTGCGGGTGAAGAAAAGCCCCCCGGCCCCTCGACCGGAGCGCATAGCGCGGAGTGGAGGGGTCTAATCCCCTCCGTTCGCCGGCTTGGCGCGGCGTGCGATTGCAAGCGCCAGAAACCAGTCATTCAGTTCGGCCTGCAGTGGGATGGTTCGGCGATCCCGCCAGCGCGCTACGGGCTCCCGGCGCGCGAGACCCGTCGTCGGATCGTTCAGCAGGCCGCGCACCACGACCGCGCCCCCGGTATCGAGCTGGCGCGCGAACATCTCGGCTGCCGGAAGACCGAGCGTGCTTTCGTAGCCAAACCCGTTGCACGGCCACGAGTTCGCTGACGCCGCTAAGGACGGCAGCCCGTGCCTACCACGTTCGTCTCCGTTCAGCGGTGCATCGGGGCCTGCAGGGTGTTCTTGTCGTAACAGCCATCGATCGCCCGGGCGTCCTTTCACGGGGCAGCATTGCCGGGCTCGCCGGCCACAGCCTCTACCGCTGTAGCTGTTCGTCCAACGTCAGATCTTTGCGAAGGCGGGCTTTTCGACGCCGGTCATGGTATCGTAGGCCTTGAGGATCGTCTCCTCCGGCGTCCGCGTGAGGCCGCTGTCGTGGTAGATCGCCTTAAGCCACATGGCCATCTTCCCATAATAACCGCTCATGATGAAGCTTTCCGACATGACCTTGCGCAGCATTTCTTCGCCCTTGGCGATATAGGCCGCGTCGAGCTTGCCATCGGCGGCGAGATGACGGCAAGCCCACTGCCCATACATCAATTCCGCCCGCACGATGGCTGGTGCCGACGACGGCTTGGTGGTGAGTCCGGCCTCCTCACAGAGCTTCAGGCCGACGTCATAGCGTCGCGCCGCGAGGTTGAGCGGCAGGGCGAGTTCGAGCCCCTCCCGCATCAGCAGCTTCGCCCCGTTTGGTTCGAAGCGGTCGAACTTGTCCCACTGCCGCCAGTCGGCTTCGCTCGCGCGGCTGAACTCGGGCACCGCCGGATCACCGTCGATCAGCCATTTGCACAGGCCCAAAGTCTTCCACCATTGATAGACGTTAAAGGATTCCTGGGGATCCTTGCCATCTGGCGGCGCCGGTTGTGACCCCATCCAGGCCACGAGCGCCCGCGCTAGCGGCAACACCTGCTCGCGCAAGCCGAGGAGATGCGCGTGGATCACGTTTCTGAGCTTAGTAGCCATATAGTGCGAGCGATTAAATGGCCCGGTCTTTTCCGGCTCGAACTTGGTTGCAATCGCCAGAAGAAAATCCAGGTAGAACTGGCGCTCGCTATTGGGCTCGAAGTCTCTCGGCATTACGGCCTCCTTTCTGGATAGACGACAGCGCGTTCGTCACCTGCGATTCTTTCAACCACACCGTTGCGTGCACTTCCAGTCCCCACCGTGACGATGGTCACGTTTCGACTGACCAAATTCTTCAATGCCCTGGCGCTGGCTTCAGGTGACAAGCGTCCACTCTTCATCGCCGCATAAACGGTGATTTCAGCGTGTTCCAGGGCGCCACACAAAGACCGCGGCGTCTGATGCGCCCGGCTGCTCGGGCCTATCGACGTATCAGAGCCGCGCCATTTGGAATCCCAGAAGTGAATCCCGCCATTGCGATCGACCGAGATCACATCAGGCCCCCGCTGGCCCGCCTTCCTGCCGAAGTCGATCACCGTGTGATCCGGGAAATGCCGCGCGATGTCGTTGGCCAGCCCGTACTCTCCGCGTATTCCCTTTCTATGGTTCTCGTTGGCGGGCAAGTAATCGCGCCCTGACGCTGGTTCACCGACGCGGGGATCGAGTTTGATCCCGACTGCCGTGTCGATGCCGTCTGGACCGACATACTCGTCCCTTTTGGCCAATTGTGCTCTCTCGTCCAGCCAGTCACTGAGAGATTGAGTCGATGGCCTCTGTTCAGCAGCCGCTGCCGCTCCAGCCGTATCGGGTATCGGCTGCGTGCCCGATGGCTGGGATGAAGGCGAAAACCAACGCCGGTAATTCTCGATTGCCTGAGGCAGTCCAGGTATCAACGGCGGCCGGTTGTGCCCGATGCCTGGTGCGGGCTGTTGGCCTGGCGTCGCAGATGAGCGGGGTGGTGGGGGAACGTGACCGCCTCCGCCACCGCGAGCGCCGCCACCTCCGGCTTGCGCGAGAATGATGTGTTGCGGATCGAAGGATTCGCCTACCTCCCCGCTGCCGTCGTCGACATAGGCAATCCGGGGCTCCCCTCCATCGAGCGCGTTCTCCGCTTCGACCTCTTGTGGCAGCGCTTCGACCGGGTCATCGCCCAAGACACGGACAATGTTTGGATCGCCTTCCGTGCGCGGCAGCACGTCGTCGACCAAACCACGAATGTCCGCCATCGTCGGCGGCTTGCCCTCCACGGACTCGAACGCCCCTAAGAGCCTGTCGAGTTGCTGCCGTGCGGTCCGGGCCTCCTCGCCGTTGGGATCAAGGTTGGCGGTGCGCAGTCCCTCTTCCAGGAACAGGCGGCCGAGACGGTGCCGCTCGAAGGCCGGATCGGATTTACCTTCGGCGAGAGCCTGCTGGAGTTTGGTCAGGCGGTCGTAATCGCTGTCGGCCAGCGACAGGCGGTATTGTGTGAGATCGAGGCTGGTGAACTCTTCCGGGTTGCGCACCGCCTGGTCGTCGAGCGTGTCGTAGAGGTCGCGGTCCGTGACGACGCGGCCGCCGTTCATGGCCGTCCGGTCGAGCGCCTTCGTCTGCTCCGGGCTCAACCCGTCGCGCAATTCGGTCGGCATCGCCATCAGAGGCGCCGCGGGATTCTCTCCCAGCCAGTCGAGCGCGCCGGTGGCGGCGCGGCCCCGCGCCGCCTGCCACGCCCGGTCGGCGCGCGCGTGCTCGATCCGCGCCATGCGGGTCACCTGCGCCCTCACCTCTGGCGAGGCGTCCGGAGGTGTCGCCTCGACGGCGCGCACCTGGTAGTCGTCGAGGTCCGGGCGCCGCGCCGGATCGTCCGGCATATCGCCGAGACCGCCGACGATCTGCGTCACGCGACGCTCCTCGCGCGCCCGGTCGATCCTGCGCTCGAGCGCTGCCTGCCGCTCCGGCTGGATCACGACGCGTGCGTGGTCGTAGAGCGCCGCCGCGCGCTCGGGATCGTGGCCGATCGCGGCCTCGACCGCGCCGGCATAGAGATCGCTGAGGCCGGTGCGCACCGCTGAGTCGGTCCGGCCCGCGTCCCAGCCTTTCCGCTCGCCCTGGTAGCGCAGCTCGTCCACCGTGGTGCGGCCCAGCAGGCGCAGATGGGCCGGGTCGTGCCAGGACAGCGACGCATCCTGCCGCAGATCAGCGAGGCGCTCCGCCACGCTGCGGTCGTCCAGCGCCGATGTCGCCTGCGCCACGATCCGGCCGAGATCGCCGCCGGCACGATCGAGACGACGGTCGATCAGCGGTTCGAGCAGCGCTTTCTGCCGCGGGCCCTGCGCCTGCCCCAAGTAGCGGTCCTTCAGCTCAGCCAGCAGCGGGAGGGTCCCGGCGATCCCGACCAGCGCCGCCTCGGGGTCCTTGCCTGCCAGACCTGTCGCCGGATCGGTCACCAGGCCGCGCACCTCGCCCGCGAAGCCGGTGTCGAGCTGGCGCGCGAATATCTCGTCGACCCGGAGGCCGAGCGCAGTGTCACCGCCAAGGTTCTCGAACGGCCATGAGTCCTCGGCCGGCGCTGCCGACGGCAGCCCTTCAATCGCGATAATTGTCATGTACGTCTCCGTTCAGCGGCCCATCGTCAGGGCCCGAAGGGCGTGCTCGCGGCCGGCGGCGCATCGAGAGGGCAATCGGCTCCGACGCCAGAGCACGTCCGGTGATCGTCCGCTCACTGACGTTGGAGATCTCGGTGCGCTTGACCCGGCTGGTGCGACGGTACGCAGCCCGCCTCGAGATCAACGTTCCGGCTGATCGGGACTCAATGGCCGCGACCAGAGGGGCGGCGACACGGGCGACGACAACGAGGGATAGGCGGTATCACCGCCACGGCCATCAAATGATCCCAAGGACATCTCTCCTCTGAGAAGCGAGCCCTCCAGTTGCTGATGAACCGGACTTTGAATTTGCAAGCGGGAATCTTGAAGAGTTCAGGCACGATGCGGTCGTCAGCACCGACGTCGCCTGCTCCGCGATCCGCCCGAGGTAGATCGCCTTCGGCCAGAACGCCTTTCCTCGATGCTGGAGCCGTTTCGAATGAATCGCTTCATCATCGTCTCCCGCAATCCACTCGCCCTTATCGACATAGGCCTTGTCGGGCTTGCCATCGTCGGCGAGATAGCGGCAGGCCCATCGCCCGCATATCGGCTGCGCTCGTACGACGACCGGGGTCGACGAAGGTTTGCCAGTAAGTCCGGCCACCTGACAGAGCTTCAGCCTGACGCCATGGCGTCACGCCGGGAGCTCGAGCGGCAAAGCGGGTTAGAGCCCTGCCCGCAGCAGCAGATTCGTCCTGTTAGGCAGAAGGCGATCGAACTGGTCGTATTGCTGCGAGCCGGCCTCGCTGGCGCGAGTGAGAGCGGCCACCACCGGATCGCCATCGATGAGCCACTCGCACAGGCCCAGCTTCTCCCATGATTGGCAGGAGCGGGAGGATCGGTATCCTTCCCTTTGGTGGAGCCGGATGCAGTTCCTTCCAAGCCGCGATCGCCTGCGTCGTCTGCAGCCCCTAACCACGCAAGCCTGCCGTGTAGCCGCCGATTAGTTCGCCCAGGGTCTCCGCCATAGAATGCAAGCGAATGAAGGGACCAGTCTTCTCCGGTCCGGCCTTCGTTGCGCGTTGCCAATGCAGATCAAGATGGAACTGGCAGCGCTTATCGGAATCGAGTGCCCTCGACATCAGGGCTTGCGCATTGGGTGGACGACGACCCGCTCGCCTTCTACGGCTTGTTCAATAAAACCGTCGGAACAAGGGTTTCTCCACTCGGCATCTCAGGTGCTCAGAGTGAGATGACGGCTTCCTACCTACTTCGACTGAGCCGTCACATCGTGCGGTGGTGATGCATGTGCCGGCGGCGCTTCCCTGGTACTGCCCATCAGGCTGCTCAGGTCGCGCTGGCGGCCTGTGTCGATCTTCACTGTGGCGGTCATGCCCGCGCGTAGCGGCGATTCGCCGACATGGGGCAGCAGCCGAAGCTTCACCGGCAGGCGTTGCACCACCTTCACCCAGTTGCCGCTGGCGTTCTGCGGCGGAAGGATCGCGAACTCAGCGCCGGTCGCCGGACTGACGCTCTCGACGATCGCCTCCCAGGTCTCGTCGGGATAGGTGTCGAGCACCACGGTCGCCTTCTGTCCGACTTTCACATGCGTGAGTTCGGTTTCCTTGAAGTTCGCCTCGACCCAAGGCCGGCTCAGCACCACCAGGGAGAACAACGGCGTCGCCGCCTTGACCTGCTCGCCCTGCTGCAGGCGCATGTTCACGACGACGCCGTCGACCGGCGCCCGCACCGTGGTGCGCGCGAGATCGAGGGCCGCCCGTTCCCGCGCGGCCGTTTTCTCCCGCACCATCGGGTGCGCCTCGGCCGGGAGTTGCGGGTCGCCGTTCAATGCCGCCAGGACTCGCTGCAGCTTCTCGCGCGCGGTCGACACACGGTCGGCGGCGGCCCGCGCGTCGTTTTGCGATTCGTCGCGCTTGCTGGCCGAGGCCACGCCCTTGGTCGCAAGCTCTTCTTGTCGCTGCGCCTGACGCTGGAAATAGGCGGCCCGTGCCTCGGCATCGGCCAGTTCGGCGACGGCCTCACGCCAAATGCCGCGCAGGTTCTCGACATGGGCGCGCGCGGTATCCAGTTCGGCCTCGGCACTGTCGAGCGCCAGCCGGAAAGGCCTTGATTCGATCGTGAGCAGTTGGTCGCCCGCGTGGACCGTCGCATGATCCTTCGTCAGCACCCGCCGGACCTGTCCCGAGACTTCGGGAGCAATCTGAACGATGTGCGCCTTCACATAGGCGTTGTCCGTCGACACGTAGCGGCCACCCGACAGCCACCACCAGCCCGCCCCCGCGACGGCCAGCAGCGGGACCAGGAGGAGCAGGGCAAGCCGAAGCGCGGGGACCGGACGGCGACTCATGACCCGTTGGCTCCCGCCATCGACTGGAGTTGGCTCTTCACCCGCGCCGCAAGCCGCGTGAACTGGTCACGCTCGGTGGCGGACAGCGGCGCCAGTGCATCATCGACCGTGGCCTCGGCGATCGACCACATGGCCTTGTGGGCGCGCCGGGCATCGGCAGTGAGGTAGAGACGATTGATGCGGCGATCGCCGTCATCGGAACGGCGCTCGACCCAGCCGTTCTTCTCCATGCGGTCGATCATGCGGCCGGCGCTGGCACGATCGACTTCCAGCATGTCCGCCAGCTCGGTCTGGCTCGCGCCGGGACGGCGATAGAGGCGCGTCAGCACCAGCCATTGGGCGCGCGTCAGGCCGATGTCGCGCACGCGCCGGTCGAAGACGGTGCGGATCAGGCGCGCAACATCCGAAAGCACGTAGCCGATGTATTCGTCGTCGTCCGGGCTCAATAGTGGCTCGCTGAGGATTGTTGTCTAGGCTACATTAGCCCAGGCCATGAGTTCAAGCACGACCACCGCAGACGCCGTCCCGCCGGTCCCGGGCGAGGTCGAGACCTCGCTGGGCAAGCGCATCCTCATTCTCGTAATGGTGGTCCTGGGCTCTACTCTCTATGCCACGACGTTACTGATCGCCTCGACCCTGCTGCCGCAGATGCAGGGCACCATGTCCGCCACTCAGGACGAGATCGCCTGGGCGATGACCTTCAACATTCTCGCGACTGCGGTCGCCACACCGATGACCGGCTGGCTGGCGGCCCGCTTCGGGCGGCGCGAGACGATGATCTGGTCGGTGTTCGCCTTCACCCTGACGACGCTGATGTGCGGGCTGGCGGACTCGCTCGAGACGCTGATCCTCTGGCGCGTGCTCCAGGGGGCGCTGGGGGCTCCGGTGATCCCGCTGTCGCAGACCATCCTGCTCGACACCTTCCCCAAGCGGCAACAGGGGCTGGTCACCTCGATCTTCGGTATGGCCGTCGTCATCGGCCCGGTGATCGGGCCCACTGCCGGCAGCCTGCTGTCGGAACTCTACAGCTGGCGCTGGGCCTTCTACATGATCGTGCCGGTGGGCCTGATCTCCTTCGCAGGCCTCCGGCTTACCCTGCCCTACGACCGGCCGAGCGGCCGGGCCAGCCTCGACTGGACCGGCTTCCTGTCGCTCTCCGTCGCCATCGCCTGCGTGCAGCTCGTCCTGTCGCGCGGCCAGCGGCTCGACTGGTTCGATTCGGCCGAGATCCAGATCGAGGCCTTCATCGCGGTCGTCTCCTTCTGGATATTCCTCGCCCACAGCCTCACCGCCGAGCGGCCGTTCCTGAACCTCAGGCTGCTGCTCGACCGCAACTACGCGCTGGGGCTCATCCTGGTGCTGATCTACGGCATGCTGAACTTCACGCCGATGGTGCTGCTGCCGCCGCTGCTGCAGCAGCATGCCGGATTTCCCGACGCCCTGATCGGCGAGGTCATTGCCGCGCGCGGCGTCGGCGCCACCATCGGCTTCTTCCTCGCCATCTTCGTCGGCCGCATGGACCCGCGCATCGGCCTGATCGCCGGCTTCACGGTACAGACCCTGTCCGGCGTCTGGCTGATGGCAATCGACCTCAACGTCGACATGAACACCCTGATGCTGAACAGCCTGCTGCAGGGCGTCGCCGTCGGCGTCATCTGGGTGCCGCTCACCCTCGTGACCTTCTCCAACATGAGCGCCGCCAACCTGGCCGAGGGCACGGCGGTCTATCACCTGCTGCGCAACATCGGCTCCAGCTTCTTCATCTCGATCTGCGTCGCCGAGATCGTCCGTGCCACCAGCACCAACTACAGCCGCATGGTCGAGCTGGTGAACCCCTACAACAAGGCGTTGGCGCTGCCTTGGGTGACCGGTGGCTGGGACTACGAGACCGTGTCCGGACTGGCGAAGCTGTCGAAGGAGATCAGTCGTCAGGCCGCGATGATCGGCTACATCAATGCTTTCGGCCTTTATACGACCTGCTCGGCACTGGCGATCCCCCTGATCCTGCTGATCGGCCGTCGTGCACGAAGATAACGGAGGAAACGACAATGGCGATCAAGGTCCTGGAAATCCATCACACCGGCTACCGGCTCGACCCCGGCGCGGAGAAGCTCGAGGACACGGCGAGCTTCTACAGCGACGTGCTGGGCCTGCACCGTGACAGGGGCCGGCCGACGATCCCCGGCATTCCCGGCCTCTGGATCAATGTCGGCGAGGTCGGCCAGATCCATCTCTTCGGCGGAAATCAGCCTTCACCCGTCGCCAAGGGGCCTGGTCAGGATCCGACGCTGCCGCACATCGCCCTCGCGGTGGCCGACATCGTCGAGAGCCGCGAGGAACTGGAGCGCATGGGCGTGAGGTACTGGGCGATCGAAGGGCTCACCAGCCCGGACTCGCTGCAGCTTTTCCTGAACGATCCGTGCGGCAACATGGTCGAGTTGCACCAGTTCGACAAATGCCGCTGCACGGCGCGCAATCGCATCTAGCGCTGCGCTGCCGACCGCGCATTCTGATAGGCCGCACGGGCTTCCCGCGCGGCCTTGAGGGATGCCTCGCGCCGCGTCGCCGCGCGATCGTCGAGGGCATAGAGAAGGCCCGCAAAGAAGATGAAGGCACCGCCCAGGATGTAGTAGTGCCAGGCCTCCAGGTAGAGCCGGAAGGTCACGACGATCAGTGGCACCGGGATGAACATGAGGGCGAAGCGGATCCACGAGCCGCGATTATAGGTCCTGACCTCTGCCCGCGCCTGCTTCTGGCACCGCCACATCTCCCGCCGCAGCATGTCAAGGTCGGGCTTGGGCTCAGCGCTCACGCGACCGTCCTCCGGCCCGCGCCAGCTCGCGCGCCACGAGGCGTGCGGCAGGTCCGCTACGAGCCGCCGAGTCCGGCTTGACGAGGTTGCCGATCTCGAATCGCAGACGCTGGACTTCGGGATGCAGCATCGCCGCTCGCCGCATCGCCTCGCTGCCCAACACGAACTTGTCGAAGTTCGCCGGCCGCTCACCGCGGGTGCGCGGGTACTCGAGATCGACCATGGCGGCGAGCGACCAGGCCTGCCGGCTGACCTCGGCCGCATGCGGCAGGTAGGCCGCCGCGACATCGTCGAGGCTTCCGACCCAGTTCGCCAGAATGTCGCGCAGGGCGACCGCATGGCCTGCAGCGACCGACATGCCCTGCCCGAAGGTGGGGTTGAAACTCGAGATGCAGTCGCCGATCGGCAGCACGCGCCGTGGCAGCATCGTGGCGGGCTCGAAATGCCGCCAGCGCGCCGCGGCGATGCGGTAGCTGCGCACGGGCGTCAGCGCCACGGCCTCGCGGAGGCGGTCGGCGATGTCGGGAACAGGCAGCGCTGCGGCATGGGCGCGGAAGCCTTCGACATCGTCAGGTACCCTGTTGCCGAAGCGGCTGCAGAGCGTGATCAGCCACTGATCGTTCTCGATGGGACAGACCAGCCCATAGCGATCGTCGGGAGGCCTCGGGATGCAGCCGATGAACCGGCCCTCGCCGCGAAAGCGTTCCGGCTTGGCGAAACGCGCCGAACTGTAGGCCACCTCGATGCCGAGCGTGGTCTCGGGCACCGGAACATCGGCCAGCAGCCGGTCTCCCCGTCCCGTCGCGACCACGGTCAGGTCGACATCGGACGGCAGTGCCTCGACGGCGGAGCGGTCCCTGATCGTGACGTTGCCATGCCGCAGCAGCTGGCGCCGCAGCACCTGTTCGAATGCGGGACGGCTCATCATGAGCTGGCTGTATCCGAGGTCGCGCGCCGGATGCCACGCATCGCGTTCCCACAATGAGACATCGCCGGTCTGGCCAACATTGATGGCACCGGCGGCCAGCAAGGCCGCCCGCGTGCCGGGCAAAAGGCTCTCCAGCGCCAGTTCCCCGCCCTTGAGGAGGATATGGACCTGCAGGTCCTGCGGAACGCCTTTTCGCGCCTGCGCCGTATCCGGCAACTCGTCCTTGTCGAGAAGTTCGACCGTTTCGAAGAACGATGCGACAGCAGCCGCAGCCGCGAGGCCTGCCACGCCCGCTCCGACGATGACGGCGCGTGCGCCCAGCTTCCCCTCGGTTATCATGCGGCAACAATACGGTGGGGAGGCGTTCCAGGAAATGAAGTCGTTGACGCGACGCACGACGATCACGGCACTGCTGGCGGCCGGCCCGACCGCCCGCGCCCTGGCGCAGGCGAGCTTTCCCGAGAGGCCGATCCGCCTCGTCGTGCCCTTCGCGCCCGGCGGCAACGCCGATCTCACCGGCCGGCTCTTCGCCGAGGCGTTGGCCAAGCGGCTGGGACAGCAGGTCATCGTCGAGAATCGGGGCGGCGCCGGCGGTGCGATCGGTGCCGAAGCGGTAGCGAAGTCGGCGCCCGACGGCTATTCGCTGGTCCTGGGATCGACCGGCACGTTCCTCGTGAGCCCGCGCATGACCGGCGGCAAGCCGCCCTACACCTTGGCAAGCTTCGCGCCGGTGGCCCTGCTGAGCACCTCGCCAATGGACATCGTCATCAACGCCAACAGTCCTATCAAGGATTGGGCCGGTATGCTCGCCTACGTGCAAGCCAATCCAGGAAAGCTCACCGTCGGCCATCCAGGCAACGGCAGCACCAACCACCTCGCCCTGCTGCAGATGCAGAAGGCGCTGGGCGTGCGCTTCAACATCATCCCCTACAAGAGTAACGGGCTGGCATTGAACGATCTGCTGGCCGGCCAGATCGATGCGGTGATCGACCAGGTGCCCGCCTCGATCGGCCATGTCCGTGCCGGCCGCCTGCGCGCCATCGTCGTGACGACCGCGCGCCGGGCAGCCCAGTTGCCCGATGTGCCGACGTTGCAGGAAACCGGCGTCAAGGACTTCGCCGCCACAACGCCAATCGTCCTGATGGCGCCAGCCGGTACGCCCCCGGACATCGTCAAGAAACTGAATGAAGCCGTCGCCGGCGCTCTCTCCGACCTGCCGGTCAAGGAGAAGCTGAACGATCTCGGCGCCGAGACCGAAGCGCTCTCGCCGCAACAGCTCACGGCCTTCCTGCAGAAGGAAGATGCACTGGTCGAAGAGTTGCAGAAGAGCGGACTGCTGAAGGTCGAGTAGACCTCACTCGCGCCGTAGCCAGGCCGCCCGCATCGGCCGCAGG
This sequence comes from Reyranella aquatilis, assembly GCF_020880995.1. Lineage (GTDB taxonomy): Bacteria > Pseudomonadota > Alphaproteobacteria > Reyranellales > Reyranellaceae > Reyranella > Reyranella aquatilis. Next base: position 425,971 of record NZ_JAJISD010000001.1, read on the forward strand.
ACGGCGATTCCCAGGAAGGCCGCGACCGCGTTGGCACCGACGGCGATCGCGAAGACCAGCTGCCAGTCACCGGTGGCGCGCACCACCGGATCGGCGAGCGGGACCAGCATGGCGGCGAAGCCCTTGGCCGTATGCAGCATCCCGGCATTGGTCGTGGCGTAGCCGGACCCGAAATAGTCGGTGCAGGTGGCCGGGAAGAGGCTCGCGACCTCGCCCCAGGCAAAGAAGACCAGGCAGACGAGCAGCACGAACATCGCCGGCTCGTTGCCCCACCGCGCAAACGCCAGGATGCTGAGAGCGCCCAGGGTAAAGGCGAAGAACATCGTGTTCTCGCGCCCGATATAGTCCGAGAGCCATCCGCACAGAGGCCGCGCAATACCGTTCGCGAGACGGTCGAGCGTCAGCGCGAAGGTCAGGGCCGGCAGGGTGAAGCCGATCAGCGTGACGGGCACGTCGGCCACGCCGAAGCTGCGGGCGATTCCCGCCAAGTTGGCGGTGAAGGTCAGCCCGGCCGCGGTCACCAGCAGCGACATCGCGAACAGGATCCAGAACAGCGGCGAGCGCAGCACCTCGCCCGGCGTGTGGTCGTGCACCGCGTGAGGCAGTCGTTCCGGGATCGCCAGCACCTCCGCCTCCGGTTTGCGCAACGCCAGCGACGCCAGGCAGATCATTGCGCCCTGCCCCAGGCCGAACCAGAGGAACGCCGCTTCGTAGCCGTGATGCTCGATCGTGTGGTGCATCGGGATGATGGTGAACGCCGAACCTATCCCGTAGCCCGCAACCGTCAGGCCGGCGGCCAGGCCGCGGCGATCGGGAAACCACTTCAACGCATTGCCGAGACAGGTGCCGTAGACGCACCCCGCGCCGATGCCACCCAGCGCGGCGCCCAGATACAGCAGCGGCAAGGAATCGGCGACGGAGTTGAGGCTCCAGGCGATGGCCACCAGCGCCCCGCCCGCCAGCGCCACCGGTCGGGGACCGAACCTGTCCACCACCCAGCCCTCGAACGGCACCAGCCACGTCTCACTGAGGATGAATACCGTGAAGGCGACCTGAATGGCCGCCCGTCCCCAGGCGTGCTTTTCATTGATCGGGTGCACGAACAGCGTCCAGCCATGCTGGAGGCTGGAGATCATCACCATGCAGACGATGCCGACGAATAGCTGGGCCCAGCGATTGTGAAGAAACCCCGTCATGTTCCCCGCTTCACCGGTCGCCTGCTGCGGGCAGCGGTGATAGTTTTCATCCTACCGGAAGTCGCGGGAACGTAGATGAGCCGTCGTGTTTCGTCGATCCTCGGTCTTGGACTGTCGTTGGCCGCCGCGGCCGTGGTGCCAAGGGCCGGAGCCCAGTCGCCCTCGGTCGTTGGCACCTGGGCGAACGATCATGGGTCGGTGCTGGTCGTCGCATCCGTGGGCCCGGACGGAAGCCTCAGCGGCACCTATGCGAACAATGCCCCCGGCTACAAATGCGCCGGCATCGCCTTCCCCCTCCTCGGCTGGATGGACGGGCCGCGCATCTCCTACACGGTGCGCTGGAAGAACGCCTCGATCGACTGCGCATCGATCACGTCCTGGACCGGCTACTTAAACGACGGCCGGCTCGGCGTCGAATGGGTCCTGACCTACGAGGAGAATGGCGCCACGCGCGTGCGCATCGGGTCCGACTCATACCACCGCCAATGATCCGAGCCCCGCGACCGACACCCATGCGTTGGCCGCCAGTATGTGGCCGAACCGGGAGCGCCTTGTATCGATGGGGGATCTTGCGGGCTTGTGGCGTTCCCTACGGGATTCGAACCCGTGTCGCCGCCGTGAAAGGGCAGTGTCCTAGGCCTCTAGACGAAGGGAACAAGGCCGCAAGAGCGGCTGGAATACCGACTCGAAGACCGAAAATCAAGCAAGCACGGAGCCGCTCGTGGTCGCAGCATCGTCGATCTGCAGGCGCACCGTCTCTCGCCCGCCGAACCGGTCGATCCGCAGCGCCCCGGCAACATGCAGCACGGGTCGCGCGGGATCGAGAAGTGCCGGCCCCAGTGCGCTCTGGTTGGCCCGGAAGGCGATGGCCTCGACCCGGCCCCGCTCGGCGCCGACCAGGGTACAGCGGACATGCCCCTCGCCGACCGGCTGGGCGTAGCTCACCCGGACACCGGTCAGGGCAAACCGTGGCTGGGCGTTGCCAGCGCCGAACGGCCCCGCGCGCTCCACCATGTCGACCAGTTCCTTGGTGGCGGCCGCGGGCGCCAGGGCGGCGTCGATCCCCAGTTCGCGGACGGGCGGCGCAGCGCCGAGCTGCGGCGCGATCCGCTCGTCGAGGAAGCGTGTCAGTTCCGGCAGGGAATCGCGCGCCACCGTGAGACCCGCGGCCATGGCGTGGCCGCCGCCATTGACCAGCAGCCCGGCCTGTCGCGCGGCGATCACCGAGGCGCCGAGATCGACGCCGCGCACCGAGCGGCCCGAGCCCTTGCCCACGGCGCCGTCCATGCCGATCACGAACGCCGGACGGCCGTAGCGCTCGACCAGGCGGCTGGCGACGATCCCGATCACGCCGACATGCCAACCCTCGCTCTCGACCAGCAGAACAGACGGGAGGCTCTCGCGGTCGGCGCCGTACAGGCCCTCGATACGCGTGATCGCCTGATCGAGCACGTCGCGCTCGATGGCGCGCCGCTCGGCGTTGAACTCGTCGAGCCGGATCGCGAGCGCGCCCACCTCGTGAGGATCGTCGCTCGACAGCAGACGCGCGCCGAGATCGGCCTGGCCGACCCGGCCGCCGGCATTGACCCGCGGGCCCAGCAGGAATCCGAGATGATAGGCTTCCGGCGCTTCCTTCAGACGGGCAATGTCGGCGAGCGCCGCCAGCCCGGCATTGCCGCGCTGCGCCATGACCTGAAGGCCGGCGCGGACCAGCGCGCGGTTGACGCCGAGCAGCGGGACCACGTCACAGACCGTGCCCAGGGCCACGAGATCGAGCCATTGCCGAAGATCGGGCTCAGGCCGCGCCGAGCCGTACCAGCCAGCCTCGCGCAAGGCGCGATTGACACCCACGGCGAGCAGGAACGCGACGCCAACCGCGGCGAGATGCTTGTGCGGGCTGGCATCGTCGATCCGGTTGGGATCGACCACCGCCACCGCCTCCGGCAGCGCGATCTCCGCCATATGGTGGTCGATCACGATGAGATCGAGTCCGGCGCGCCGCGCCTCGGCCAGCGGCTCGAAGGCGGTGATGCCGCAATCGACCGTGACGACGACGGAAGCGCCGTCCTCCCTGATCTTCAGCAGCGCCGGCGCATTGGGGCCGTACCCCTCCTTGCGACGGTCCGGAATGTAGACGCCGATATTGCCGCCGACGGCCCGGAAGAAACGCAGCAGCAGCGCCGAGGAGGTGGCGCCATCGACATCGTAGTCGCCGAACACGACGATGCGCTCGCCCGCCTGGACGGCCCGCACGAGGCGCCCGACGGCCGCGTCCATGTCCTTCAGATGCGAGGGATCGGGCAGGAACTTGCGCAGCGTCGGTTCGAGAAAGTTGGCAACCGCCTCGAGGCCGACGTCGCGCGCCGCCAGCAGACGGCTAATCGCATCGGGCAGGCCATGACGCTGGGCGATCGCCAGCGCCAGCCGTTCGTCGCTGAGCCGCGTGGCCCAGCGCTTTCCCGTCAGCGAGCGCTCGACGCCGAGGAACGCTGCGCGCTCGTTTCTGGAAGAGTCGGACATGCGGCCACCCTAACCCGAAGCGCGCTCGTCGCGCTCCGGCGAGCCGGCCGTCGATCCCGGGCTTACGCCCAGCTCGGCAGGCCGGTCTTGATGGAGAAATTGTGACGCGCCGAAACCCAGCGCACGGTGCCGGTCTTGGAGCGCATCACGATCGAATGGGTCTCGGCGCCGTTGTGGAAGCGACGCACGCCCTTCAGCATTGAGCCCGACGTGACGCCCGTGGCCGCGAACATGACGTCGCCCTTGGCCATGTCGGTCATCGAGTACTTGCGGTTGAGATCGGTGATGCCCCACTTCTTGGCGCGGGCCTTCTCGTCGTCGTTGCGGAACAGCAGGCGGCCCTGGATCTGCCCGCCGATGGCGCGCAGCGCCGCCGCCGCGAGCACGCCTTCCGGCGCGCCGCCCGAACCCATGTAGATGTCGATGCCGGAATCGCCGGTCGAGGTGGCGATTACGCCCGACACGTCGCCGTCGCCGATCAGCATGATGCGCGCACCGGCCTCGCGGACCTTGGCGATCAACTCGGAATGGCGCGGCCGGTCGAGGATGCAGACGACCAGATCGATGACATCGACCTGCTTGGCCTTGGCCAGGTCCTTGAGATTCTCCGCTACGCTCTTGTCGAGATCGACGACGCCTTCCGGCAGTCCGCCGCCGACGGCGATCTTGTCCATGTAGACGTCGGGCGCATTGAGGAAGCCCCCATGCTCGGCCATCGCCATGACGGCGAGGGAGTTGGGCAGGCCCTTGGCGGTAATGGTCGTGCCTTCCAGCGGATCGAGCGCGATGTCGATCTTGGGGCCGCCGCCCATGCCGACCTTCTCGCCGATATAGAGCATCGGCGCCTCGTCGCGCTCGCCCTCGCCGATCACGACGGTGCCCTCGATGGCCAGCGAGTTGAGCGAGGTGCGCATCGCGTCGACGGCGGCCTGGTCGGCCATCTTCTCGTCGCCGCGTCCCATGAGCTTGGAAGCCGCGAGCGCCGCAGCCTCGGTCACGCGGACAGCCTCGAGCGCGAGGTTGCGGTCCATCCTGCCTGTTTCTTCTCTCGTATCGGCCATCGTTTCCTCCGCGGCGTCTCTCAGCGCCTTCTAGAATGCCTCGATCCTGATCACGCACGGCTCTTCGGCAACGGCGCCGAGCTTGGCGATCCGCGCCAGGGCGCGCCGCATCGCAGCCTCTTCTGTCTCGTGGGTCGTCAGCACCACCGGCACTTCGCCCGACTCCGAGCGCCCGCGCTGCAGCATCGACTCCAGCGAGATGCGCTCCTTGGCGAGCGCCCCCGACACCGCGGCGATCACGCCCGGTCGATCCTGTACCATCAGGCGCATGTAGTAGGCGCCGACATGGCGGTCCATCGGCGAGGCCTTCTTGGTCGCGAGCTTCTCGGCGGGAACGACGAAGGCCGGCATGTGCCGTCCGCGCGCCACGTCCACCAGATCCGCGACGACGGCCGAGGCGGTCGGTCCCTGCCCCGCGCCGCGGCCCTGGAACATCGTCGTGCCGACGAAGTCGCCCTCCACGACGACCGCATTGAACACGCCCTCGATGTGGGCGATCGGCGTGTCGAGCGGCACCATGCAGGGGTGCACGCGCTGCTCGATGCCGTAGCGCGTCTCGCGCGCCAGGCCGAGCAGCTTGATGCGGTAGCCGAGCTCCTGCGCGAACTCGATGTCCATCGAGGTCACCCGGCGGATGCCCTCGACATGCACGCCGGCGAAATCGACCTTCGCGCCGAAGGCGGCGCCGGTCAGCACCGCGAGCTTGTGGGCGGCATCGATGCCGTCGACGTCGAACGTGGGATCGGCCTCGGCGTAGCCCGCCGCCTGCGCCTCGGCCAGCACGACATCGAAGTCGCGGCCGGTCTCGCGCATGGTCGTCAGGATGTAGTTGCAGGTGCCGTTGAGGATTCCGTAGAGCCGCTTCACGCGATTGCCGGCCAGGCCCTCGCGCAACGCCTTGATGATCGGAATGCCGCCCGCCACCGCGGCCTCGAAGGCCAGGTTACGCTGCTTCTTCTCGGCCAGCGCGGCCAGCTCGGTGCCATGCAGCGCCAGCAGCGCCTTGTTGGCGGTGACGACGTGCTTGCCAGAGGCCAGCGCCTTCTGGACGAGACGCCGGGCGACGCCGCCCGAACCGCCAATCAACTCGACCACGACGTCGATATCCGGCGCGGTCGCCAGCGCCATCGGGTCCTTCTCCCAGCGCATGCCGGAGAGGTCGATGTCGCGCTTCTTGGCCTTGCTGCGCGCGCTGACGGCCACGACCTTGAAAGGCCGTCCTGCGCGAACCGAGAGGAGCCGGCCGTGTTCGGCCAGCAGCTTGACCACGCCGGCGCCCACGGTGCCGAGCCCGGCGATGCCGATCCTGAGAGGAGAATTCATGGGCGCCTGATACGACAGGATAGGATCAGGCGCGAGCCTTGATCGGCGTGATATTGTCCCCAACGCCGCGCAGGTACAGGTCGATGGCACGACCGGGGTCGGCCATCACCGTGCGAATGTTGCGGACGGCCTGTCGGATCCGGTGCTTGTTCTCGACCAGGGCGATGCGGACATGGGCGTCGCCATGCTCGCCGAATCCGATGCCCGGCGAAACCGCGACGTTGGCCTGGGTCAGCAGCAGCTTGGAGAAGGCCAAGGAGCCCAGTTCGGCGAACTCCTTGGGCAGCGGCGCCCAGGCGAACATGCTGGCAGACGGCGCCGGCAGGTCCCAGCCCGCACCCTTCAGGCCCTCGATCAGCACGTCGCGGCGCTCCTTGTAGGTGTTGCGCGCCTCGGCGATGCAATCCTGCGGGCCGTTCAGCGCTGCCGTCGCCGCCACCTGGATCGGCGTGAAGGCGCCGTAGTCGAGGTAGGACTTGATGCGGGTCAGCGCCTGGATGAGCGTCTTGTTGCCGGCCGCGAAGCCCATGCGCCAGCCGGCCATCGAGTAGGTCTTGCTCATCGAGGTGAACTCGATGGCAATGTCGCGGGCGCCCGGCACCTGCAGCACCGACGGCGGCGGCACGCCGTCGAAGTAGATCTCGGCATAGGCGAGGTCCGACAGGATCCAGATGCCCTCGCGCTTGCAGAAGTCGACGATGGCTCCGTAGAAATCGAGATCGACGACCTGCGCGGTCGGGTTCGACGGATAGTTCAGCACCAGGGCGAGCGGCTTGGGCACGGCGTGCCGAACGGCGCGCTCGAGAGCCGGCAGGAACTCCTCGATCGAGGTCGAGCCCGGAACCGGAATGTGACGCACCGACCCGCCGGCGATGATGAAGCCGTAGGGATGGATCGGATAGCTGGGATTGGGCACGAGAACCGTATCGCCGGGCGAGGTGATCGCCTGCGCGAGGTTGGCCAGCCCCTCCTTCGATCCCAGCGTCACGATGACTTCGGTTTCGGGGTCGAGTTCCACGCCGAAGCGGCGCGCGTAATAAGCTGCCTGGGCCTTGCGCAGGCCCGGAATGCCGCGAGACGCCGAGTAGCCGTGGGCGCGCGGGTTAGCCGCGGCCTCTGCAAGCTTGGCCACGATGTGCGGCGCGGTCGGCAGGTCGGGATTGCCCATGCCGAGGTCGATGACGTCCTGGCCGGCGCCGCGGGCGCGGGCCTTCATGGCGTTCACTTCCGCGAACACATAGGGCGGCAGGCGCTTCAGGCGGTGGAATTCTGAGTCGTCCATGTCGTTCTTCCTTGGCGCCTAGAAATCGATGAAGACGTCGGCGCGGCGGTTTGCGGCGAGGCCGCGGGCGGTGCTGGTCTGATAGATCGGCTCGTCGTCCGACGCGGCCTCGGCGACCATACGGTCGACCGGGACACCGAGGCGACGCAGTTGCTGGGCGATCGCCAGCGCACGAAGGCGCGATATGTCGAAGTTGTCGCGCCGGCCGGCCGGTACCGCATCCGCCGCGGCATGGGCCACGATGCGCACGGTCCCGCCGTTGTCGCGCTGGATCTCGGCCACGCGGGCGAGCACGGCCTGGTCGATATCGTCGAGCCCGGTAGAGGCCTGGCCGAACTGGATGACGGCAACCTGGATCGATCCGTCGAACGGCGGCGACTTCAGGCTGCTGAAGGGCACGGCGCCCGACTGGGCGGCGGCGATGTTGGCCATGGTGAGCGTCGGCTCCGCACACGCGTCTGCATTGGCCGTGCTCCTAAAGGACGCCGTCAGCGGAGCCAGCGGCATCGCCGATCCAACATCGACGCCCGGCGGCGTCCAGCCCGGCTGCGGGGCGAAGGCCTTGTTGGGATCGGCCGACGGGGTTGCAGCCGGCGCGGGCGCTGCTGGCGGCGGCGGCGGAGAGGCCGGCGGCGCGCCGGTCGTGACCGAACCGGGCTCGGCTCCGGGCGGCGTCCAGCCCGGCGGCGGGCTGAAGGCACGATTGGGATTGCCCGACGGCGTCGGCGCGACCGGGGCCGGAACAGGCGCCGGCGCTGTCGCGGGATCGGGCGCTGCGGACGGCGGGGCCATCGGCGCCGTCGTCACTGGAGCCGGCGGCGGCACCGGCGCCGAAACGGGTGCCGGATCGGACGTGATTGTGCCGGCCCCTGCAGGTGGCGCGCCCACCGGCGCGGCGGCGGGCGCCGCCTCCTGCTTCTCCTTGCTCTTGAGTTCCTTGTCGGCGGCCTCGCGTTCGAGCCGCGCCTCGCGATCCTTGCGGTCGCGTTCGGCCTGCTCCTTCTCGATGGCTTCCTTCTGGGCCTTCTGTCCACCCTTGGCCGAGATCACCGAGCCGATCGGCGCCGTTGCATTGCGGGTCTCGTCGCCGGCGGACACCGGGGCGTCATATTGCCGGTTGCCCGGCGCAGGCGGAAGCGCGCTGCTGGGCGCGACCTCGCGCTCGACTCCCGGGCGCGGCGGCGCCCCGACCGGCGCGGAACCCTCGAACCAGCCGCAGCCCGCGAGCAGGGCGAACGCAGACACTCCGAGCAGGCCGAGCCAGCGGCCATTGCCGATCGTGTCCTGGGGTCGCTGCATCTTCATCACCTGCTGTGTCCGCTTGAAGCCCGGCATCCTCCGCTTGTCTAGCGGAGACCGGGAGGAAATTTGACCCGTCAGTTGTCGCAGCCTACCTATGGGAAGCAAGCAGCGATTCCGGTAGGTTTGGCACTAGGTATGGTACCGAAGCGGCGATTTTACCGCAAGAAACGCTGCAAAGGCAATGATTCGGAAGGGGAAACGCATGTCCGACACGCCCGCCCCCACGGCCCTTGGCGGCCTCTCGCCGGAGGAGTCAGCCAAGCTCCAGGAGGCCTTCAAGGACATCGCGACGCGCAGCCAGAAGCTGCTGCAGGATTTCTCCCAGAAATACCAATCGACGGGGCCGCAGCCCGCCGATCCGCTGCACCTCACCCAGACCTTCATGGACTTCACGGCCAAGATGATGGCCGACCCGAACCGGCTCGTTCAGGCGCAGGTCGAACTCTGGCAGCAGTACATGAAGCTCTGGCAGGTCACGGCCCAGCGTATGATGGGGCAGACCGTCGAGCCGGTCGTCGAGCCCGCGCGCGGCGACAAGCGCTTCAATGATCCCGCCTGGAAGGACGAGGTCGTCTTCGACTACCTGAAACAGTCCTACCTGCTCACGGCCCGCTGGCTGCAGGGCACGATCAAGGAAGTGGAGGGCGTCGACGACAAGACCGCGAAGAAGGTCGACTTCTACACCCGCCAGTTCATCGACGCGGTCTCGCCGTCCAACTTCGCCCTCACCAACCCGCAAGTCGTGAAGGCCACAGTCGAGTCCAAGGGCGAAAACCTGCTGAAGGGGCTGAAGAACCTTCTCGGCGACCTCGAGCGCGGCAAGGGCACACTTGCCATCCGACAGACCGACATGGACGCCTTCAAGGTCGGCGGCAACGTCGCCACCTCCCCCGGCAAGGTCGTCTATCAGAACGACGTCATGCAGCTCATCCAGTACGCGCCCTCGACCGAGCAGGTCTACGAGATGCCGCTGCTGATCGTGCCGCCGTGGATCAACAAGTTCTACATCCTCGACCTCAAGCCCGAGAACTCGTTCATCAGGTGGGCGACCGAACAGGGCTACACGGTGTTCGTGATCTCGTGGGTCAATCCCGACGAGCGCCTCGCGAAGATGGTGTTCGAGGACTACATGAATCAGGGTCCGCTGGCTGCCCTCGACGCCATCGAGAAGGCGACCGGAGCCCGGAAGGTATCGGCTATCGGCTACTGCATCGGCGGCACGCTGATGGCGGCGACCCTGGCCTACATGGCCGCGCGCGGCGACGACCGCATCGCCGCCTGCACCTTCTTCACCGCCCAAGTCGACTTCAGCGAACCGGGCGAACTGGGCGTCTTCATCGACGAGGACCAGCTCGCCAGTGTCGAGGAGATGATGGGCAAGAAGGGCTATCTCGAGGGCAGCGAGATGGCAACGACTTTCAATATGCTGCGCGCGAACGACCTCATCTGGTCGTTCGTCGTAAACAACTACCTGATGGGCAAGGATCCCTTCCCCTTCGACCTGCTTTTCTGGAACGCCGATGCGACGCGCATGCCCGCGGCGATGCACAGCTTCTACCTGCGCAACATGTATCAGAAGAACCTGCTCAGCCAGCCGGGCGGCATCGTCCTCGACAACGTGCCGATCGACCTGCGCAAGATCACAATCCCGGTCTACATCCAGGCCGGCAAGGAAGATCACATTGCGCCGGCGCGCTCGGTTTACAAGGCGACGCAGATTTTTGGTGGCCCGGTGCGCTTCATGCTCGCGGGCTCGGGCCACATTGCGGGTGTCGTCAATCCGCCGCGCAACAAGAAGTACCAGCACTGGCTGAACGAGACGGCCAAGAACCCGCCGACCCTGGCCGAATGGCAGGCCGGGGCGAAGGAGTTCCCGGGCTCGTGGTGGCACGACTGGGACAAGTGGCTCTCCGCCCTGTCCGGACCGCAAGTGCCGGCGCGCGTGCCCGGCGCCGGCGGACTCCCGGCAATCGAAGACGCGCCGGGTAGCTACGTGAAGGTGCGGTCGGGCGAGTAGTCCCCGGCTTCAGACCACGAGGAACATGTTGTCGGTGTCCACGCGGACACTGATGACGACATCCTGGAAATCGTTGTCACCGATCGAGGAAACCAGATCCTCGAAACCGATCAGCAATTGCTGCCCGCCCGGCGAGACGCCGGACAGGACCTGGATGGCGTCGTCCGGGTTCAAAGTCGAGAAGGAGTGGAAGATCGGAACGGTAGTCAATGCGCCGAGCGATGCGCTGGTCAGCGTCGGCGGCAGCCCCGCATCGAGGTCCGCGGCCGCGTCGCCGGCCGGCGCCCGGAAGGACAGATCGTTCGGCAGGCTGCCATACCGCCCGTAGCCGTCCTGGATGAGGAAGAATCCGATGCGCGCATTGTTCGCCAGCACGCCGAGATCCACGGAGCCCGACGTCGTGTCGCGCGTGTTGTCGAACAGGATCTGGACATCGCTGATCGTGCCGTCGGCAGCCACGTGATATGTGCCGAGCGAATTGGCATAGCCGGAGGCAGCCGATCTGAAGTCGACCGTAAAGTGGACGAAACCGTCGCCCGTGAGGAAAGCCTCGTTGTTGACGCCGTTGATCTGGGCTGGATCGACGCTCACCCCTTCCCTCAGGTCCGGCAGATAATTCTCGAACGTGACCGTCGTATGCGCGTCGGCACCCGTTCCGCGCGTGATCACCATGAAGTCGCCGCCGGTGAAATCGCCGTTCAACTGGATCGAGGTTCCGGCGGCCGTCAGCGTTGCCGTCCCGGTCCCGAGCGCAACGTCGAAGTTCGACCTGCCGATCAGCGAACCGGTGATATCGATCCTGTCTTCCGACGTGAAGCCCGAGACGATGTCGCCGTTCATGTCTCCCCAGTAGCCGCCCAGCGTATCCGCGCCGCTGCCGAGATCGATCGTGTCGGTGCCGCCGCCGCCCACGATCGAGTCGTCGCCGGCACCGCCGTTCAGTGTTTCGCTGCCGGACGAGCCGGTGATGGTGTCGTCGGCTTCCGTTCCGGGTGTCGGCGGCGGCCCGACGAACGTCAACGAAGTCCCGTCCCAACCGTCATTGGTGAACCGGAAGTAGAGGTTCTCGAGGTCGCCGGACACGGCGACCTCGTAGCGTTCGAACGGCGACTCCATGAATACCAGGGTCGAACCTTCGAGATAGACGTCGACCGCCTGGACCCCGGTTATGTTGATGACGTCGCCGGCCTGCAAGCCGGCGATCATGCCGTTGAAACCGGTACTGATGTTGAAGACGACCTGGCCCGTCTGGCCTGCGACCATCAGTTCGTTGCCACCCGCGGTCAGTGAAGCCGTCCCGCCCCGCTTTGGAGCAGCCGCCAGCAGCCGCGACTCGTTGTTGCCCGTAAGCGACGCGCCGTCACCTCCGGCCCAGATGAAGCCGGCATCGAATCCATATCCTAGAAACCCCGAGGCAGCTCCGCTGTCGACGATCTGGACATTGAGCTTTCCGTCTTCGGCATCCGCGCTTCCGCTACCACCGACGATGTAGGCATTGGTGCCGGTATCACCTGCCGCCGTTGCAATTGCATTCAGGGTAGCCTGGATGAGCGCGGCGTCGTTGGCGGTGAATCCCGCACCGTCGAGGCCGAAATCGCCGGGTCCGACGAGCGTCCCGGATCCATACTCGATCCGCAGATTGTGGGTGGGCGTATTGAAGCCCTCGAACGCAAAGCCTCCTGGGCCGCCAGGATTGTAGATGTAGATGGCGCCACTGTTGTAGACGGGAATATCGTCGGTGTAGAGCGGGCCGAAAGGCCCGTAATCGAACAGGTCCACGTTGCCGCCGAGCGCCGTCAGATTGAGAGTCGCCGTGCCGATGAAGCCCGTCTGGTTGACCAGATTTCCCTGCAGGCTGTAGCTCGCGGTGAGCGTCGTCTCCTTGTCCCAGTAGTAAGGAACGTTGAACGTCGCCGACTGTCCGACCGGAATGGTGACGCTCTCGCCCCACGGCGCCGTCAGCGTCACATCGATTTCCGTAGGAAGAAATTGGAACTGCTGCGTGATCGCAAGACCCGCATCCAGTTCGGCCGTCAGGAGGTTGTAGCTGATGTCGCCATCGAGAAAGCTTCCCGAGAGCGAAGGGAACTCAGGACCGACGATGTCCTCTATGACCGCGAGAACGTCGACATCGACCGTGGCAATGTCGGGCGTCGTCACATCCAGCGTCACGCCGGCGAGCGGGCCGCTGCCCGACTGCTCCGTGGTCAGCGATGGGTCGTAGGCCTTCGGCAGGAAGACGTCGAAGCCATCGACGATGGTCTTCCTGTCGCCCGAGTGAAGGGAGATGAGCTTGATCGTGTTGTCGTAGTCGTAGCCGACCGAGTCAGAGCCGAAAAGATCGGAGTCGAAATTCAGGGAAAAGTCGGCGGTGAAGATGACATTCAGATCGACCTTGAACTCCGGAAACTTGGCGTCGAAGTGAGTCGCGCTGCCGTCGAGGCCATTATTGATGCTCTGGACCGTGAACTGCTGGCCGGCCGCCACGACGTTGGGCATCTGGAAACTGACGTCGACCGGGTACTTGAGCGAAATGCTGCCGGCATCCGCCTCGACGCTGAACACCAGCGAGACGCTGGCGCTTGCCGAGACCGTGAGGTCGTCATCGAATTCCGAGAAGCTGTCTGAAAACCCCTCCTCGAAGAGCGTCCAGCTTTCGTTGATCGTAAAAGCCTGGCCGGTGCTCCACATGCTCTGGTCGGTTGTCTTGAACTCGACCTTTTCGGCGTCCGTCACGATGGACGGAGCAATCGTCGTCGCCATGCAGAAACACCCTCGGAACGCTCAAACAAATTGAAGCATAACTGAGGTTATAGTTGTTGTCAGCGAGAATGCAACTAAGGGGAAGTCGCGCACCAACAAGTGCACCAGGACGTCGTCAATCGGCGGCCTTCGATTGCTCGCCCCGATAGGCCTGTCCGAGACGGACATAGGCCGCCGCGGAGCGACGGAAGGATTCCAGGTCCTTCTCGGTGACGTCGCGCATCTTCACGGCCGGGTTGCCGGCCCACAGTTCGCCCCTGCGCACGATCTTGCGCGGCGTGACCACCGCCCCCGCGGCAACCATGGCGCCGGTTTCGACCACCGCCTCGTCCAGGACCGTCGAGTGCATGCCGATGAAGGCGTCGTCCTGCACCTCGCAGGCATGCAGGAGAGCCAGATGACCAACCGTGACGTTGCGACCGACGACCGTGCCGACGCCGCGCGCGGCGATGTGGATCACCGTGCCGTCCTGGATGTTGGAGTTCTCGCCGATCCTGATGCCCGGCCCGTCACCCCGCAGCACCGCGCCGAACCAGATGCTGCAGTTGGCGGCGATCTCGACCTCTCCGATCAGCGTGGCGTTGGGTGCGATGAAGGCCGTGCTGTGGACCTGGGGCACGAAGCCGTTGAAGGGCACGATGAGACCGGACATCGGGGCGTCACTCCACAAACCATCAAGGGCACAAAAAAGAAGGGCGCCCGGAGGCGCCCTTCGAAAATAGCCGAAACGCGAGTTTAGCGCTTCGAGAACTGGAAGCGGCGACGCGCACCGGCGCGGCCGTACTTCTTGCGCTCGACCACGCGGCTGTCGCGGGTGAGAAAGCCGTTGGACTTCATGGCGCCGCGCAGGCCGGGCTCGAACTTCGAGAGCGCCTGTGCGATGCCGTGACGAACCGCACCCGCCTGGCCCGACAGACCACCGCCCGAGACGGTGGCAATCACGTCGAACTGGCCATTTCGCTGCGACACGTCGAACGGCTGCTGGATCATCATGCGCTGCGTCGGACGAGCGAAGTAGATCGTCTGGTCGCGGCCGTTGACGATGATCTTGCCGGTACCGGGCTTGACCCACACGCGGGCGACCGCGTTCTTGCGGCGACCCGTGGCATAGGCACGGCCCTGCGCGTCGATTTCCTTCTCGCGCGGAGCGCCCGGAGCCGCAGCGGCCGTCGGGGCCTTCTTCAGCTCGGCAAACGACGAAAGTTCGGTAGCCATGTTAGCCGATCCTCGAGTTCTTGCGGTTCATTGCGGCGATATCGAGCTTCTCGGGCTGCTGGGCCTCCTGCTCGTGGTTCGGACCGGCGTAGACGCGCAGGTTCTTCATCTGCGCCCGGCCGAGCGGGCCGCGGGTGATCATGCGCTCGACGGCCTTGATCAGGACGCGCTCCGGGAAGCGGCCTTCGAGGCGCTTGCCCAGGGTCTCGCCCTTGATGCCGCCGGGATGTCCGGTATGCCAGTAGAACACTTCACGCTCGGCCTTGCGGCCGGTGAGGCGCACCTTTTCGGCGTTGATCACGACGATGTTGTCGCCGCAATCGATATGCGGCGTGAACGTGGTCTTGTGCTTGCCGCGCAGGCGCATGGCGATGATCGAGGCGAGGCGGCCGAGCACGAGGCCTTCGGCGTCGATCAAAAACCACTTCTTCTGCACGTCGGCAGTCTTGATGCTGTGAGTCTGCTTGGTGAGGGCTTGCATGGGTCTTTCTTCCGATGAGCGCGCGCTTATGGGGAGAGAGACAGGGTTTGTCAAATCGCCAAAAATAGATGATTAAAATCAATGACTTAAATATGGGGTATTATAATACCTGCGCTCTAAGCCTTGGGTGGTATGGCATAAGTCACCGTGGCGTGCGCCACAGGCTCCGCCTTCCCGGCGCTATAGATCGTGAAGTCGCCGACCGCCAGCGTCTTCCCCAGCTTCAGAAGACGCCCCTCTCCGATCAGGTCGGCAGGCTCCGGCTTGCGCATGAAGTTGATGTTGAGATTGGTGGTCACCGCCAGGGCCACCGGTCCGAGCTGACCCAGAATCAGCAGGTAGAACCCGCAATCGACCAGCCACATCAGCGTCGGCCCGGAGATCGTTCCGCCGGGCCGCAGGTGCCGCTCGTGCGTCGGCAGCCGCAGCCTGATGGTGCGCTCGTCGAGATGCTCGATGGCGAGGCCCAGATGGGCGGCCTGCGGGAAATGCTCTTCGAGGAACACCATCAGTTCCGCAGGGGACATCACCGGCATGACGCCCCTCGCCGTTTCCCATAAAATGCCGCCATGACCGCCGCCTCCAACGAATCCGTCCTGCTTCGCCGCGACGAGGGTCGCGTGACCTTCCTAACGCTCAACCGGCCGCGCGCCATGAACGCGCTCTCGGGTGAACTTATAGATGCGCTGCAGGCGGAATTCGACAGGCTGGCCCGGGACACGGCCATCCGCTGTGTCGTGATCGAGGCGCAGGGAGACCGCGCCTTCTCTACCGGCCACGACCTGCGCGAGGTCGCCTCGACGCGCGACTACGTCTTTCACCACAGCCTGATGACGCGCTGCTCGGCGATGATGCTCTCCATCGGTCGCCTGCCCCAGCCCGTGATCGCCAAGGTGCAGGCCGTTGCGACCGCCGCCGGCTGCCAGCTGGTCGCCGCCTGCGATCTCGCCGTTGCCTCGAGCACTGCCACTTTCGCCACATCGGGCATCAACAACGGCCTGTTCTGCGGCACGCCCTCGGTAGCGGTCGGTCGCAATATCGGGCCGAAGCGCGCGCTCGACATGCTTTTCACCGGCGAGTTCGTAGACGCCGCCACCGCGTTGCGCGACGGTCTGGTGAGCCGTGTCGTCCTGCCAGCCGATCTCGACCGCGAGACCAGGGCCCTGGCCGAGCGGATCGCCAGCCAGCCGCCGCAGCAGATCGCCTCGGGCAAGGCGATGTTCCGCAATCACATGGAGATGGGCGTCGAGCAGGCCTACGCCTATGCGACCGACTTCATGGCGGGCGCCATCCAGCGCGAGGATGCGCAGGCCGGCATCGACGCCTTCGTGAACAAGAAGCCCAAGCCCGACTGGACGGGGCGTTAATCAGCGCCTGCCGCGTTCGACAGCAGCGAGGCGCGCAGCGCCGTCACCGACGGGTCGTGCTCGGCCAGCAGGCCGAGCGTGTCGAAGTAGCGACGCATCGACACGATACGGCCCCCGTCGAGTTCGAGCCGGTCGACGCCCAACAGATCACCACGCCGCCATTCCACGAACATCAGCCTGTCGTCGCCCGCCCAGTCGATCGCCTGCAACGGCGCGCCGGCCAGATGGGAAAAGATCTCGCCGGGTGCAAGTGGACGGCGCTGATCCGGCACCTCGATGATGGCGTCGGATGCGAACGAAGCGTTGAGCGGCGCATCGTGCACGAGGTCGGCATAGGCGGACACGATACCCTGCGGCCTCGCCGGCATTTGCGGCAGCCAAGCCATGTCGGGACGCAGGGCCCGGAACAGTGCGGCCTGGTCATAGAAGCGGCGGCCTCGATGCACGCCACCGTCGCGCAGATGGACCCGATAGGTGGCGCCCCACGCGACCGGCGTGCCGTTGATCGTGCCGCGATTGGCCGCCTCGACGAACACTGCCGCGCCGCGGCTGCGATAGCGCCGCATGTCGATCGTGAGGTCCGGCATCAGGCGCAGTACGTGCGCGATGGCATCGCGCACCTGCGAGGCAGGCGTCGGGGTCGCCATGCCGGCATCCGAAACCTCGCCGTCGGGATGGAAGACGGCGGCATAGGTGTCCGGACCGGGCGACCGTCCGAAAGCAGCGAACAGGTCGAACCAGCGAGCGGCTTGCGATGGCGAGGATGACATGAAGCGAGCGTGCCGCCGTGGCCGTCGAACCGCAATTACCTTGGAGGTCATGTCGTCCCTCCCGGCTTGTCGAGTTGACGGCCCCCGATGTGTGGCCGTTAATCCGCTTCACAATAAAAAGCGGTGGAGGGAGCCCATGCGGGCTGTGAAACTATCCAGACGGGCGGCCGTCGCTTCGGCGATGGCGAGTGTGGCGGTCGCGGCCGTACCGGCACGCGCCCAGGACTTTCAGCAGGGCAAGCCCATCACCATCGTGGCGCCGTTCGGTCCCGGGACCACCAACGACATCATCGCGCGGCTGCTCGCCCAGGACATGACCACGACACTGGGTCAGAGCGTCATCGTCGAGAACCGGCCCGGCGCCACCGGCAACATCGGCGCCGACTATGTCGCCAAGTCGCGGCCCGACGGCCATACGGTGGTGATCGCCTCCCTGAGCAACATCATCAACCAGGCGACCGGCAACACCACCGCCAACCTGCTCAACGACTTCGCCCCGGTCAGTTTCACGGGCGGCGTCCTCTATTCGATGTTCGTGCCCAACGAGCTGCCGGCGAAGAACGTCGCCGAGCTGGTCGAACTCGCGCGCCAGCAGCCGGGCAAGATCAACTTTTCAGGCTTCGTCGGCGGCGTGCCCCAGTTCCTGGGCGAAATGCTCAATCGTGCAGCCAGGATCAACACGGTCATGGTGCCGTACAAGAGCACGACGGACGCGCTGAGCGACCTGCTGACCAACCGCATCCAGATCTGGTTCACGCCGGTCGCGTCCGGGGTGCCCGTCTATAACGCCAAGCAGGCGCGCCTGCTTGGCGTCACCGGCGAGAAGCGGGCAGCGGTGTTTCCCGACACCCCGACCTTCAAGGAACTCGGATACCCCGACATCGTGGCCGATGTCTCGTTCTACATGCTGGCCCCGAAGGGCACGCCGCAGCCGATCGTCGAGAAGCTTTATCGCGCCGTCGACAAGGCGCTGGACAGTCCCAAGCTCAAGGAGTCGTTCCGGGTACAGGGCATCGAGGACCGGCGAGGCGGTCCTGCCGAGCTCGGCGCCTATCTTGCCCGCGAGCTCAATCGCTGGACAGAGATCGTCAAGCTTTCGACGCCCGCAAAGTAGCCCCCTCCCCAAAACAACAAGAGCGCGCCTCGCGGCGCGCTCTTTTCGTGTGCGACTCCGGGGGCCGCAGGACTACTGCCGCCAGTCAGTGCCCTTGCCCTCGATCTGGCGCAGGGCCGCCTTCCAATAGGTCATGCCGTACTCCGGGTTGGCGCGCTGCTGCTTGGCCCGCTCGCCGTACTGGCGGATCACGTCCTCCTCGATCGGTGCGGGCTCTTCGTCGAGACTGCGGGCGATGACCTCGACCTCGCAGGCGCGCTCCAGCATGTACATGCGCCGCAACGCGCCCGGGATCGTAGCGCCGACGGTCAGGAGACCGTGGTTGCGCAGCACCACCGAGTTGCCATGCTGGCAGGAGACGCCCAGCGCATCGCACTCCTCCTGCGACGTCGGCATGCCGTACTCGTGATAGACGAGGTCGTCATAGACAGAGAGCGCATCCTGGCTGATCGGCCGGATGCCCTTCTTCAGGACGGAGACGCCGGTGCCGGCGCGCGTATGCGTATGCATCACGCAGTTTGCATCCGGGCGTGCCTTGTAGACACCACTATGGATGGTGAATCCCGCAGCGTTGAACTTGCCGTCCTTGGCGTAGACGTTGCCGTCGATGTCCATCTTCACCAGGCTCGAGGCGGTGATCTCGTCGAACAGGTCGCCGTAGTTGTTGATCAGGAAACACTTGGGCTCGCCCGGGATGCGCACCGTCATGTGCGTGTCGATCGTGTCGGTCCAGCCGAAGTGATCGGTAATGCGATAGAGTGCGGCAAGATCGCAGCGCGCCTGCCACTCGGCTTCCGTCATGTCCTGCCGCCCCGATTGCATCACGGTGTCCATCTCGCGCTCCTGCTTGTGCTGTCTGCCGATGCCGTGGGGGCAATGGTAACGCAACTCGCGGGAGGGTGCGACGCGCTCTTGCCCCCGCGGCACGCAGAGCCGCCCTGCGAATTGTCGGCACAGTATTTGCGTCTGTTCTGCCGGCTAGGCGGCATTGGAGGGCGTTCGTGGCGACCAACCCGTTTCATCTCGCGTGGTTCCTACAGGGCTCCAGCGTTCAGGCCTGGGGCGAACCCTGGACGGGCCATATCGGGACGACCTGGGAGCGGCCCGAGCTGTTCCTCGACATGGCCCGTAGCCTGGAACGGGCCTGCTTCGACTACATCCTGCTCGAGGATTCCTCCTACGTCGGCGAGAGCTTCGGCGGCTCCACGGAGATCTACCTCAAGAAAGCCATTGCCGTGCCGCGGCAGGACCCGTCCGTGGTCGCCGCCCTCATGACCCAGGTGACGTCGCGCATCGGCATCGTGCCGACCTTCGGCACCTATGCCTATCATCCCTACCTGCTGGCCCGGCTGATGGCGACGCTCGACCAGGTGTCGGGCGGCCGCGCCGGCTGGAATGCCGTCACCGGCAGCTCAGACTTCGCGGCGATGAACTTCGGCATGCCCGGCATGCCCGAGCACGACCTGCGCTACGACATGGCCGACGAATACATGGAAGTGGTTCGAGGCCTGTGGGGCTCGTGGAAGCCCGGCGCCATGATCGCCGATCGCAAGAGCGGAAACCTGATCGATCACACCAAGGTCCACGGCGTCAATTACGAGGGCAAGTACTTCAAGACTCGCGGGCCGCTCAACTCCGGCCCCAGTCCGCAGGGCCGGCCGGTGATCGCCCAGGCCGGCGGGTCGCCGCGCGGCCGCCGGTTCGCCGCCGCCCACGCCGATACGATCGTGGTGAACGCCAAGGGCATCGACGCGATGCGCGCCTATCGCGACGACGTGCACAAGCACATGGTCGCGCAGGGCCGTAAGCCGAGCGACTGCAAGGTCCTGTACCTGATCAATCCGATCCTCGGCGAGACCATGGAAGAGGCGCTCGAGCGCAAGAAGAAGCGCGAGGCGATGGCGCAGGCCAACATCCAGGAGCGCCTCGCCCATTTCGGCAACGTCACCAACATCGACTTCGGCAAGTTCGACCTCGACAAGCCTCTGCCCGACGACGTGACCACCAATGGCCACCAGCTCAATCTGGAGCAGTTCCGCACGCTCGCCGCTGGCCGTTCGATCCGCCAGACGATGGCGTCGTTCAATGCCGTCGACCTGTCGATCGACCTCTGCGGCACCTGCGATTCGGTCGCCGCCCGCATGGGCGAAGTCATGCAGGAGGTCGGCGGCGACGGCTTCCTCTTCTCCATGCCCAACGTCAACCGCCGCACCCTGGCCGAGATCGAGGACGGGCTCGTGCCCGCCCTGCAGGACCGCGGCCTGGTGCGCAAGGCCTACGAGCACAAGCAGTTCAGGGAAAACCTCCTCGCTTACTGATCCACCCGAACGCAAAGGAAGGCATCCATGAGCAAGAAGACAATCGGCCGGCGCGCCACCCTCGGTCTCATGGGCGCTGGCCTGGTAGCCTCCCCCTTCATCCGGCCGAGCTACGGCCAGGCGGCGTGGCCCGAGCAGACGACCGTGCCCGACATCCTGAAGGGCAGCGGCGAGATCCGCATCGCCACCTTCGGCGGCACGATGCAGGAGACGCAGCAGAAGGCATACTTCGAGCCCTTCGAGAAGATCACCGGCATAAAGGTGCGCGCCTTCCCGGGTTCCGATCCGACCAAGATCAAGGCGATGGTCGACACCGGCAACGTCGAATGGGACCTCGCGCAGCTCAGCCGCGGCTCGATCATGAACCTCCAGAAGCGCGGTGACTACTTCGAGAAGATCGACTACGACATCGTCGATCCCGGGGTCGAGAAGCAGTTCCGCTTCGAATACGGGCTCGAGATGCTGGTATGGGCGCAGGTCCTCGCCTATCGCACCGACGCCTTCAAGGGCGCCGTGCCATCGGGCTGGGCAGATTTCTGGGATACCAGGAAATTCCCGGGCGACCGTGCGCTCTACGGCACCAACAGCGGCGGCTGGCCGGAGATGGAGTTCGCGCTGATGGCGGCGGGCGTGCCGCCCGACAAGCTCTACCCGCTCGACGTCGACAAGGCGCTGGCGAGCTACGCGAAGATCAAGAAGGACGTCTTCAAGTGGTGGGATACCGGCGCCGTGCCGATCCAGCTGCTGACCGACCGCGAGGTCACCATGACGTCGGTCTGGAACGGCCGCATGGCCGCACTGCAGGCCGCCGGTGTCCCCGCGGCGATCAGCTGGAACCAGGGCCTGTCCAAGCGCGATGCCTGGGGCATTCCCAAGGGCGCCAAGAACAAGGTCAATGCCATGAAGTTCGTGGCCTACTCGACCATGGCGATCCCGCAGGCCCGCGTCTGCCTCGGCATCCCCTACGGCTCGGTTAATGCCAAGTCGAACGAGTACATCCCGGCCGAGCGGCTGGCCGTCCTGCCCAGCGCGCCCGAGATCGCCAAGCAGCTCGTGCCCTACAACTACGATTGGTGGATCGAGAATCGCGAGACGGTGATTCCGAAGTTCAACAAATGGCTGTTGAGCTGACGCGATGATCAGTGCCGGCACGAACGGAGCAGACATAGGAAGGGGTGCGTCGGTGACGCTCTCCGACCTGGAGAAGACCTACGATCGCGCCAGCGCCGCCCCCAAGGACGTGGATCGCGTGTCGCTCGACATCCGCTCCGGCGAGTTCCTGACGATGCTGGGGCCCAGCGGCTCCGGCAAGACCACGACCCTGATGATGATCGCCGGCTTCGAGACACCGACCGCCGGCGACATCGCGATCGACGGCAAGTCGGTGGTCGCCATGCCGCCGTACCGGCGCAACATCGGCATGGTCTTCCAGAACTACGCGCTCTTCCCTCACCTCACCGTCGAGGAGAATGTCGGCTTCCCGCTGAAGCAGCGCGGCGTTCCCAAGCCCGAGCGCGCCCGGTTGGTGGCCGAAGCTCTGGAGCTGGTGCATCTGCCGGGCTACGGCGCACGCTATCCGCGCCAGCTTTCGGGTGGCCAGCAGCAGCGGGTCGCCGTCGCCCGGGCCGTCGTCTTCAAGCCGCGCCTTTTGCTGATGGACGAGCCGCTGGGCGCGCTCGACAAGCAGCTCCGCGAGAATCTCCAGCTCGAGATGAGGCGCCTGCACGCCGATCTCGGCATCACCTTCATCTACGTGACGCACGACCAGGAAGAAGCGCTCACCATGTCCGACCGCATCGCCGTCATGAACGACGGCAAGGTGGCGCAGGTCGGGACTCCCGAGGATCTCTACGACCGGCCGGAAAACCGCTTCGTCGCGGGGTTCATCGGCGAATCCAATTTCCTGCCCGCGGTCGTGCGGGGCGTCGAGAACGATGTCGTGATCGCCGAATGCGACGGCGCGGTGATTCGCGCCCTCTGCCCCGGCAGGCCGGCCAGCGGCGAGAAGGTGACGCTCACCACGCGGCCCGAGCGCCTGCGCTTTGCCGACAGCGCCTGGATCGGCGAGCAGATGCCGCAGAACTGTCTCAGCGTCACCGTTACCGAGGCGGTCTTCGCGGGCGAACGTTGCCGCTACATGCTGCAGGCCGGCGACGGCACGTCGATCGTGCTCAAGGAGCCCTCCAGCGCCGCCATACGCCGCCGGGCCGTGGGTGAGCGCGCGGAGATTGCCTGGTCGGTCGCGGACACGATCCTTGTCTGAGGTGGGCGGTGTCTGAGGTCGCGCAGCCCGCCTCGCTCGCCCTCGCGGTCAGTCGGCCGCAGACGGCACCGTTCGACTGGCGGCGCGCGGTTCCCCTGCTGCTGGCTGCACCTTTGCTGCTCTACATGCTGGTTTTCTACGCCTTGCCGGTCGTGGCGATGCTGTTGCGCAGCGTGAACGATCCGTCCTGGACGCTCTCGCACTACGCCACTCTGTTCGACGACGTGGTGTTCCAGAAGACCTTCTGGATCACGTTCAACACCTCGGTCACGGTCACCCTGGGATGCCTGATCCTGGGCTATCCGGTGGCCATGGGACTGGTCCGTGCCAAAGCGATGGCGCCCTTCATCCTAGTGATCATCCTGCTGCCCTTCTGGACCAGTGTCCTGGTCCGCAGCTACGCCTGGATGGTGCTGCTGGGCCGGCACGGGCTGGTCAACGAGGCGCTGCTGGCGCTCGGCATGATCGACCGGCCGATCCGGATCCTGAACACCCCGCTCGCGACCCAGATCGCGATGATCCACATCCTTCTGCCCTACATGATCCTGCCGATTGCCAATGCGCTGCGGCAGATCGATCCGTCGCTGATCCGGGCCGCGTCGGGCCTGGGCTCGACGCCGTTCATGACCTTCCGCCAGATCATCCTGCCTTTGTCGATGTCGGGCGTGGCCGCCGGCACCCTGCTCACCTTCGTGCTGGCGCTGGGCTTCTACATCACCCCGGCGATGGTCGGCGGCCCGCGCGACATCACGCTGTCGATGCTGATCGCCCAGCAGGTCGACCAGCTGAACTGGGCCTATGCCGCGACGCTCTCGGCCGTCCTGCTGGCGACGGCGCTCGCCATCCTCGCGGTGGCCCGCAAGCTGCCCGGGGTCGGCAATGCGTTCAGGACGAGCATGAGATGATCCTAGCGCGCATCCTTCCGGCCGGCGTCGTCGGCCTGATCCTGTTCTTCCTCGCCTTCCCGATCGTCGTGGTGGCGATCGTCTCCTTCTCCTCGGCGACCTATCTCACCTTCCCGCCGCCCGCCTTCGGCCTGCGCTGGTACGAGGCCTATTTCAGCAATCCCGACTGGCTGAAGCCGACCTGGGTCAGCATCTGGGTGGCCTGCGCTGTCGTGGTGCTGGCGACCTTCCTCGGCACGCTGGCCGCGCTCGGCATCGCGCGCCTGCCCAAGGCGATGCGAGTCGTCGCGGCCGGCCTGATCCTGTCGCCGCTGATCGTGCCCGGCATCGTCGTGGCGATCGGTATCTACTACGCCTATTCCCGGTACGGCCTGGTCGGCACACCCATCGCGATGGTGCTGGCGCATACCTGCCTCGCCGTGCCCTTCGTCGTCACCAGCGTAACGGCGAGTCTGTCGGGCATCGACCCGCGGCTGGAGCAGGCCGCCCTCAGTCTCGGCGCGACGCCGGGCGCCACCTTCTTCCAGGTGACGCTACCGCTGATCCAACCCGGTGTGCTGGTTGGTGCACTCTTCGCCTTCATCACCTCGTTCGACGAGCTGATCGTGGCGCTGTTCATCTCAGGGACGGGCGCGGTCACCCTGCCGCGCCGCATGTGGGACGATCTGCGGTTCCAGATCGATCCGACCATTGCCGCCGTCTCGACGTTGACGATCGTGCTGACGGCGGCGCTGATGGGCGCCGCGCATCTGCTGCGCAAGCGCGCCGAACGGAACCGGATGGCTACTTCTTCTGCAGCTGCTTGACCGCCGCCATCGTGTTCTCGACGTGCTTGTCCGGATTGCGGTCCGAGAAGGCGTAGACGATCTTGCCGTCCTGGCCGATCACATAGGAAATGCGGTCGGCGATGCCGACGCTGCCGACGCGGATCAACGCCGAGTCATAGGCCTTGATAACCTTGAGGTCGGGATCTGCCGCCACCGGAAACTTGCCGGAGCATGCCTGCGTCGAGAACTTGTGCAGCGTGCCGATATCGTCCGCTGACATGCCGATCAGGGACGCACCCAGCGCCTTGAACTGGTCCGCCGCTTCCGCGAACTCATGCGCCTCGGCGGTGCAGCCGGTCGTGAAGGCCTTGGGAAAGAAGTAGAGAACCACCGGCCCCTTCTTCAGCGCATCAGCCAGCGAGAACGTATAGTCCTTGCCATCGAGTGCTGCCTGCGCCGTGAAGTCAGGCGCTGAATCGCCGGGCTTGAGCGCCGCCCAAACCGGCGCGGACAGGAGACAGGCTACCGTCAGGGCCGTTGCTGCAATTCGCTTCATGGTGCGCTCCGCCGGAGTTCGAGATGGCGAAGACCATAGCGCGCGGCGGGACGAGGCGGTGTCACGTCCCGGTGACTGTCCCGTTCACTCGACGTGAAGGCCCTTCATGTAGGTCGACGGCGTAACCGACTTCACGGACTGTGCGCGCTTGGCCAGCCAGTAGGCCTGGGCAGGCGGCACCGAAGCGAACTTCGCGTCCACTCCCAGCTTCTGTGCCGCATCCATCGGCCAGTTCGGATTGTAGAGAAGCTCGCGCGCCAGCGCGATCAGGTCGGCGCGGCCTTCCTGCAGGATCTTCTCGGCCTGGTCGGCATGGACGATCAGGCCGACGGCCATGCTCAAAATGTCGGCATCGTTCTTCAGCCGGTCGGCGTACGGGACCTGGTACCCGTAGGTTACGGGCCCCGCGCTCACGACCGGCGAGCCGCGCATGCCGCCCGAGCTGCAGTCGATCACGTCGACGCCCTTGGGCTTCAGGATCTTCGCCAGCGCGACGCTCTGGTCGGGACCCCATCCGGAATCGTCCTCGACCGAGAGGCGAACGAACAGCGGCTTGGAGGCCGGCCAGTGCGCGCGGACGCTCTCCACCACCTCGATGGCGAAACGCATGCGGTTCAGCTCGCTGCCGCCATACTGATCGTTGCGCACGTTGGAGAACGGCGAGAGGAACTGATGGATCAGGTAGCCGTGCGCCATGTGGATATCGAGCACGTCGAAGCCGGCCTCGTGGGCACGCCGCGCCGCCTGGCCCCAACGCTCCACGGCCTCGGGGATTTCCGCCAGCGTCAGTGCCCGCGGCGTCGGATCGGTGTCGGGCGAATTGATACCGCTCGAGGAGACGAGCTCCCAATCGTCCCAATCGTCGATTTCGGGCGATGGCTTCAGCGGTGCGCCCCCTTCCCAGGGACGGAAACGCCGCGCCTTGCGGCCCGAGTGGCCCAGCTGGATGCCCGGCACGGAATTGTGCAGCCGGATGAAGTCGACGCAGCGCTTCAGGCCGGGGATGAACTTGTCGTCCCAGAGGCCGAGGTCGCCGACGGTGCCGCAACCGCGCCGCTCGACCTTGGTGGATTCCATGATGACGAGACCGGCGCCACCGGCGGCGTAGCGGCCGGCATTCACCAGGTGCCAGTCGGTCGCGAAGCCCTTCTCCGCCGCATACTGGTGCATCGGTGCCACGACCACCCGGTTCTTCAGGGTGACGTCGCGGATGGAAATCGGCTCGAACAGCATCGGACCGGCCATGTATAATCCCCCCATGCAAGCCGCCTTCAGCGACCGTTACGACGATCTCTACCTGCGCAGGATCCTGCGCGACACAAGGACCATCGCCATGGTTGGCGCTTCGGCCAACTGGAATCGTCCAAGCTATTTCGCCATGAAATATCTGCTCGACCGCGGATACAAGGTCATCCCGGTCAATCCCGCTGCCAAGGGGCAGGAAATCCTCGGCCAGAAGGTCTACGGCTCGCTCGACGAGCTGCCGGTGAAGGCCGACATGGTCGACATCTTCCGCAATTCCGAGGCCGCCGGCCCGATCACCGACGAGGCGATCAGGCATGGCGCCAAGGTCGTCTGGATGCAGCTCGGCGTCGTGAACATGGAAGCCGCCGAACGCGCCGAAAAGGCCGGACTCAAGGTGGTCATGAACCGCTGCCCCAAGATCGAGCACTCCCGCCTCGCCGGCACCATCGAGTGGCACGGCATCGCCAGCGGCGTGATCTCCTCGAGAAAGCGCGCGCTGTGATTCAGCTCGTCGGCGTGAACCGCTCGCCGTTCACTCGCCGGGTCGCCATCACGCTCCAGGTCTATGGCACGTCCTGCGAGCGACATTCACTTTCGGGCTTCGGCTGTCGCGCTGACCGGCGCGAAGACAATCTTTCGGGCAGCCTGGGACATGCCGACGAACCGGCGATTTGCTCGACTGATCCTTGAAGATCGGCGCCGCGCAACAACGTGGCGTGCGAGAAAAGCCACGGCTGCGCGCTCTCCTGGGAGTCGCCGGTCCGCGTCGCACCAAGACTTGAAAGCGAAGGAAACGACCATGAAGTTCGGCGTCTTCGATCATATGGACCGTGCCGGTCCCGATCTCGGGCGGCAGTTCGACGACAGGCTGAAGCTTATCGAGCTCTACGAGCGTGCGGGCTTTCACGCCTATCACCTGGCAGAACATCACGCGACGCCACTCGGCATGGCCCCCTCACCCAGCGTCTTTCTCGCCGCAGTCGCCCAGCGCACGAAGACCCTGCGCTTCGGGCCACTGGTCTACACGGTCAACCTCTATCACCCCCTGCGTCTGATCGACGAGATCTGCATGCTCGACCAGATGAGCGGAGGTCGGCTGGAACTCGGTGTCGGGCGCGGCATCTCGCCTTACGAGGTCGGCTACTTCGGCGTCGACCCGGCCACCGGCGCGGAGCGCTTTGCCGAAGCGCTGACAGTACTGCTGAAGGGACTGACGGAGCGGCGGCTCCAACACGAGGGGAAGTACTTCACCTTCACGGACGTGCCGATAGAGATGCGACCGGTCCAGCAGCCGCACCCGCCGCTCTGGTACGGCGCCAACTCGCTCGAGAGCGCCGATCGCCTGGCGCAACAGGGCTGCAACGCAGTGGTCGGGATGAGCGCCGAAGGCGTTGGGCAGTTCTCGACCCGCTATCGCGCGGCCTGGAAGGCGCTGGGCCGGGCCGAAGCCGACATGCCGCTGATCGGGCTGAGCCGCCATGTCGTGGTGGGCGATACCGATCTGGAGGCACGGTCAGCAGCCAAGCGAGCGTTCGCGCTCTGGTACGACGCGCTCATCCACCTGTGGCGCGCCCATGGCGTGGGCCTCCCCCGCCAGATGATCCCCGCCGAATTCGAGAACGCCCTCGAGGCGGGCTATATCGTGGCAGGCTCACCTGCAACCGTGCGCGACCGGCTCAGGCGCGACAACGAGACCTCCGGCATCAACTACTGCCTTTTCCGCCTGGCCTTCGGCGACTTGACGTTCGAGGAATCGGCGCGCTCGGTCGACCTGCTCGCCAAGGAAGTGATGCCGGCCCTCCAGGCCGGCACCTGAGGGGGTGGGGAGATCCGCAGCACTGCCACACACAGGCTGCAGACCTCCCGCTCCCCCTCATGATCGCGTCTTCCCGGTCTTTGCCGGGAATGGCGCGGCCCCCCTGAGAGAAGGCGTCGGTTGCAAGAAAGCCGGCGATGGTGGGGCCACCGCCGGCCTCTTGCTGAGGTTCGCTCGGCCATCCGGGGAATGATAATGGCTCTGCTTCAACCTCGAAGACGTCACGCTACGCTTGAGAAGAAGGTTACGGTCGGAGCCCTGGGGCTCCGACCGATCGAGAGGTTTGCTAGGCCGCCCGGGGAGAGACAGCGACAAAGCGGGTCATCCCCTCTCGAAACACCTTCATCAGCACCGGCTTGCCGGTGGTCTTGGCTTCCTTGAGCTTCTCGACGGCCATCTTCGGGCTGTCGACGGCGTCCTTGCCGACCTGCTGGAGGATGTCGCCGGCCTTGAGGCCCTGGTCGTCGGCCGGGCTGCCCGGCTCGACCGTGGCCACGACCACACCCTTCACGTCACCGTCGAGGCCGAGCTGCTTGCGCGCCTCCGGGGAGAGCGGCGCCAGCGAGACACCGTAGGCCATCGGCTCCGCCTTCGCGGCGGGCTTGCCGTCGGCGCTGGCCTTGACGATCGCGTCGTCCTTCTGGCCGCCGACCTTGGCGGTGAGGCTCATCTCCTTGCCGTCGCGCCACACACCCAGCTTCACCGAGGTGCCCGGCTTGACCGCGGAGATCGTGCGGGTCAGTTCCTTGATGCCGTCGACCTTCTTGCCGTCGACGCTCACGATCACGTCACCCGACTGGACACCGGCCGCGAGCGCCGCGCTGTCCGGCTGGACCATCGCCACCAAGGCGCCCTTCTCGCTCTTGAGCGAGAGGCTCTCGGCGATCTCCTTCGACACCGGCTGGATCTGGACACCGAGCAGGCCGCGCTCGACCCGGCCGCTGTCCTTCAGCTCCGCCACCACCGGCTGCGCCAGCGAGGACGGGATGGCAAAACCCAGGCCGATGCTGCCGCCGGTCGGCGAGTAGATGGCCGTGTTGATGCCGATCACGTTGCCGTCCATGTCGAACAGCGGGCCGCCCGAGTTGCCGCGGTTGATGGCGGCATCGGTCTGGATATAGTCGTCGAACGGGCCGGAATGGATGTCACGGCCGCGCGCCGACACGATGCCCGTGGTCACGGTGCCGCCGAGGCCGAACGGGTTGCCCACCGCCATCACCGGCTGGCCGACGCGCACCTTGGAGGCGTCGCCGAACGAGACGTACGGCAGCGGCTTGTCGCTCTCGACCTTCAGCACGGCCAGGTCGGTCTTCTCGTCGCCGCCCATCATCTTGGCCGGCAACTTGGTGCCGTCCGCCATGGTGATCGTGATCGAGTCTGCCTTGCCGACGACGTGATAGTTGGTGACGATCACGCCCTTCGCGTCGATGATGAAGCCGGTGCCGACGGCCTGGGCCTTCTCCTTCGACTGTGGGCGGCCCTTGCCGTCCGGGCGACCCGGCTGCATCGGCTGGCCGAAACGCTCCGAGAAGCGCTTCATGAACTCTTCCATCTGCTTCTGCTGCGAGTCCGACATGCGGGTCTCGTCGCCGTCGTCCGCACCGGCCTTCATGGTCACGGCGACGTTGACGACCGCGGGGGTCACCTTGGCGGCCAGATCCGAGAAATCCTGAACGGGCATGGTCTGGCCGGCGATGGCCGCGGGGGCGGTGAACATCGGGGCGATCAGGGCAGGCGCCGTCAGGGCGGTGGTGAGCGCCAGGGCAGTCAGGATACGGGACTTGGTCTTGGTCATGATAGCTACAGCCTCCTCCTTGGGGGGTGAGCGGAATATGGGGGGTGGCCTGTAGCGCCCGGATGGCCGCAATATTGAATGTTTGTATAGTTGGGGAACGTTGCGCCGGGGGCCGGCGCCGGGATAGACGGGCGCCGTGAAGATCCTCCTCGTTGAAGACGACAAACAGACCGCCGACTACATCGCCAAGGGCCTGCGCGAGCACGGCCACGTGGTCGACCATGCCGACAACGGGCGCGACGGCCTGTACCTCGCCACCGGCGAGAAATACGACGTGCTGATCGTCGACCGCATGCTGCCGCAGATGGACGGGCTGTCGCTGGTCAAGGCGGCGCGCGCCTCCGGTATGAAAGCACCGGTCCTGTTCCTCACCACCATGGGCGGCGTCGATGACCGGGTCGCCGGGCTGGAGGCCGGGGGCGACGACTACCTCACCAAGCCTTTCGCCTTCGCCGAACTGCGGGCGCGCATCGGCGCCCTGTCGCGGCGTCCACCGATCGTGGCCACCACATCGCTGGTCGTCGGCGACCTGGAGATGGACCTGCTGGCCCGCACCGTCACCCGCGCCGGCAAGCGCATCGAACTGCTGGCCCAGGAATTCAAGGTCCTCGAATATCTGCTGCGCCATGCCGGCGAGGTGGTGACGCGCACCATGCTGCTGGAGAAGGTCTGGGATTTCCATTTCGATCCCAAGACCAACATCGTCGAGACGCACATCAGCCGTCTCCGCTCGAAGATCGACAAGGGCTTCGACAAGCCCCTGCTCCATACGATCAGGGGGGCAGGTTATGTCATCCGCGCGCCTGACTAGGATCCTGCGCTCGGCGAGCTTTCGCCTGCCCCTGCTCTATGCCGTGCTGTTCATCCTGTCGGCGGCCGTGCTTTTCGTCTCCGTCTACTGGACGGCCACCGCGGCGATGCAGAACGACATGGCGGCGGTTCTGCGCTCAGAGGCCTACCAGCTCGCCGAGGTGCACCGCCGCACGGGTCTTGCCGGGCTGGCCGAACAGATCACGCGGCGCATCAACTTCCGGACCAGGGGACCCATCTTCTACCTGCTGCAGGCACCCAACCGCCGGGTGGTCGTCGGCAACCTCCCCGGGATGCCGCCGGTCAACGGCGCCGTCGATTTCGAACCCCAGACCGACCTGCCGGAGCCCGTCGACGGCAGTGGCGAGCGCCCCAAACTGACGGGCTTCGGCCTGACGCTGCCCGACGGCTCGTTCCTGCTGGTGGCGCAGGATGCCAACCGGCTGGTCGACATGCAGCGCGCCATCATCCGTGCCTTTGCCTGGTCCGGCGGCCTCACCCTGCTCCTCGCCATCGCCGGCGGCGCGTTGCTCGGCACGAACTTCCTGCGCCGCATCGACACCATCACCCGCACCAGCCGCGCCATCATGGAGGGCGACCTTGCGGCCCGCATTCCCGAGCGCGGCACACATGACGAGATCGACCAGCTCGTCGCCAGCTTGAACGCCATGCTGGCGCGCATCCAGCAGCTCATGGACGGGCTGAGGCAGGTCTCGAGCGACATCGCCCACGATCTGCGCACGCCGCTCGGCCGCCTGCGTCAGCATCTCGAAGATGCGCGCGAGCGGGCGACCACGACCGCCGACTACAGCGCCGCCACCGAGGCCGCCATCGAGGAAGCCGACGCGCTGCTGGAGACTTTCTCGGCCCTGCTGCGCATCGCGCAGGTCGAGGCCGGCGCGCAGAAGAGCGCCTTCGCGCCGTTCGACGTCTCCGCGCTGCTCAAGAGCCTGGGCGAGACCTACGAGCCGGTGGCCGAGGACTCGCACCATGCGCTGGAGGTGCAGGTCGAACCCGGCGCAGCCCTGACCGGCGACCGGCAACTGATCGCCCAGCTGGTGTCGAACCTGCTGGAAAACGCGCTGCGCCACACGCCCGAAGGTACGAAGGTTCGCCTCGCGCTGCGTCGCCAGGCCGACGGATTCGAGATCGAAGTGGCCGACAACGGGCCGGGCATCCCCGCGCCCGAGCACGACAAGGTTTTCGATCGCTTCTACCGCCTCGACCGCAGCCGTTCGACATCCGGCAGCGGCCTCGGCCTCGCCATGGTGAAGGCGATCGCTGGCCTGCACGGCCTCGCGATCCGCCTGGAGGATGCGAAGCCCGGGCTGCGCGTGGTGCTTCAGACCGCCAGGTAGCGCTTCTTCACGTCGTCGTTCGCGCGCAGCTCGTCGATCGAGCCGCGATAGACGATGTGGCCCTTGTCGATCACCGCGACATGGCTGGCGATGTCGAGGCAGAAGTGCATGTTCTGCTCCGCCACGATCAGGGTCGTCCCCATGTCGCGCAGCCGCTGGATCAGCTCGCCGATCTTCTCGACGATGATCGGTGCCAGCCCCTCGCTCGGCTCGTCGAGTAGGACCACGTCGGGATTGCCCATGAGGGTCCGCGCGATGGTGAGCATCTGCTGCTCGCCGCCGGACAGCCGCCCGCCCATGCGCCCCTTCATCGAGGCCAGGATCGGGAAGACGTCGTAGATCTTCTCCAGCGTCCAGTCGACCCTGCCGCCGACGCCCGGCTTGATCGCGATCTTGAGATTGTCCTCGACCGAATGCTCCGGAAAGATCTGCCGGTCCTCGGGCACGAACCCCACCCCTTCGCGGGCAATGCGATCGGGCGTGAACTTCTGCACCTGCGTGCCCCGCACGGAGACGGTACCGCGCTTGGCCTGCGCGATGCCGATGATGGCCTTCATCGTCGTGCTCTTGCCCGCGCCATTGCGTCCCAGCAGCGCCAGCGACTGGCCCTTTTCCACCCCGAACGAGACGCCGAACAGGATCTGGCTGGCGCCGTAGAAAACGTCTATATCCTCGACGCGCAGGATCTCGGCTGCGCTCATGCGGCAGCTCCGTGCGCCGACTTGCCGAGATAGGCCTCGATCACCTTGGAGTTGGTACGCACTTCGTCCGGCGTGCCTTCCGCCAGCACCGCACCGTAGGACAGGACGCGCACCGTCTGGGCGACCTTGAAGACGATGTCCATGTCGTGCTCGATGAAGATCAGGGTCATGCCCCGCGCCCTCCACAGGCGCTGCACCGTCTCGATCATGCGCCAGCGCTCTTCCGGTCCCATGCCGGCCGTCGGCTCGTCGAGCAGAAGCACCTTCGGCTCCAGCGCCAGTGCCAGGCCGATGTCCAGCAGCTTCTGGTCGCCGTGGCTCAAGTTGCGACTGAGGATCCCCGCAACCCGCGTAAGGCCCAGCAGCTCCATAATCTCCTCACCCTGCCGCGTGGTGGCGGCGATCGGGAATGGCGACCGCAGGACGGTCTCGCGGTGCTGATGGGCCTGCGCCGCCGCCGCCAGGGCTTCCGCGACGGTGAGAGTCGGGAACAGGCTGGCGACCTGGAAGGCGCGGCCGATGCCCAGCCGCACGATCCGGCGCTGCGACAGGCCCGCGATATTCTCGCCGGCCAGCAGGATACGGCCGGAGTCGGGCGGGAAGCGGCCGGTGATCAGGTTGAACAGAGTCGTCTTTCCGGCGCCGTTGGGACCGATGATGGCGCTCAGCGACCCGTTGGCGAAGTCCAGCGTCACGTCGCGCGTCGCCGCCACGCCGCCGAAGGACTTCTTGAGGTTCTCGAGCTTGAGCATCAGGTGCCGCCCTTCCCCGCGTCCTTGTCGGCGGCATCGCGCACCGCCTGAGCGGCGGCCTGGCGGCGGTTCTCCCAGCGCTCGGCCAGCAGATCGAGCGGGCCTTTGCGCAGCCCGAGCACGAGGACGAGGATCACGATGCCCAGCACCAGTTCCGTATGGCTGGTGTAGCTCACCGTGATGTCGTTCAGCAGGCGCAGGATGACAGTGCCGACGAGCGGCCCCAGGAAGACGTTCGACCCGCCCAGGAGGATCATGAAGATCGCCTCGCCGGACGTGGTCCAGAAGCCGAAGTTGGGATAGGCGCCGGACACGAACAGGGTGAGCAGGATCCCGCCCACGCCCGCGATGCAGGCGGAGATCACGAAGCAGGCGAGCTTCACCAGCGGCACGTTGATGCCGAGGAACGCCGCGCGCTCCTGGTTGTCGCGGATCATGCGCAGCGTGTAGCCGAAGGGCGACGTCACGATCTGGCGAAGGATCGCGATGCAGACGATGAAGGCGATGGAACAGAAGATGTAGAGCTGTGTCCGGTCGGCCAGATCGATGCCGAGGAACTTCGGCCGCGGGATGCCGCCCATCAGCCCCTGGTCTCCGCCCGTGAAGGACACCCATCCGAGGATGATGTTGTAGAACAGCATCTGGAAGGCGAGCGTGAGGAACGCGAAGTAGATCTCGTTCAGCCGCACGCAGATCGCGCCCACGATCAGCGCCATCGTTGCCGTGAAGGCGATCGCCAGCACGAAGGCGCCGGGGATCGAGAACTTGCCCGACTGCATGGCGAGTCCGAAGGCATAGGCGCCGGCCGCGAAGAACATCGCGTGCCCGAAGGACACCAGCCCGGTGTAGCCGATCAGCAGGTTGAGCGACATGGCCAGCAGGCCGTAGGCCATGCCGAACATGATGAAGTCGCGGATTGCCGGGGGTGCACCAAACACCGGCACCAGCAGCAGCAGCATGAGCCCCAGCACGGCCAGGCCGAGATCGCGCCAACGTCCGACCATGGCCGCCTACCGATGTGGGCGGCCGAACAGGCCGCTGGGCTTGAAGATCAGGACCAGCGCCATGATCAGGAACATCACCCCGTCGACGAACAGCGGGAAGCCGATGCTGCCGAAGGAGCGCGTGAGACCGATGATGATCGAGGCCACGAAGGCGCCGACGATCGATCCCATGCCGCCGATCACCGTCACGATGAACGACTCGATCAGGATCGAGAATCCCATGCCCGGCGTCAGCGAGCGCACCGGTGCGGCAAGGGCACCCGCAGCACCCGCCAGGGCGCTACCGATGCCGAACACGGCGGCGTAGTAGAGATTCACGCGGATGCCCAGCGCCGACACCATCGGCCCGTTGATCGCCGCCGCCCGCACGATGCTGCCGAAGCGCGTGCGCACGATCACCAGCCACAGCAGCAGCCCGATCGCCATGGCCGCCAGGATCATGAAGAGATAGAACGGCGGAATGACCCCGCCCATGAAGCGGATCGGCGGCAGCCTGAACTCGGGCGGCATGCCCATCGACAGCGGCACCGGCCCCCAGATGATCTTGATGAGATCGTCCGAGATCAGCACGACGGCATAGCAGACCAACAGCTGCATTAGCACGTTGGAGCCGTACACCTTGCTCATCAGGACGCGCTCGAACAGGATTCCCAGCACGCCGACCGCCACCGCCGCCCCCAGGGCGGAGACGAAGTAGCTCCCGGTCAGCTGGTAGAAGGTCCAGGCCGCGTACGCCCCGATCATGTAGAGCGAGCCGTGTGCGAAGTTGATGACGTTCAGAACGCCGAAGATCAGCGTCACGCCCGACGCGATCAGGAACAGCAGCATGCCGATGATCATGCCGCTGGTGAGCTGCGTGACGACGCAAGACGTCGTCCCGACGCAGCGTAACAACGCGTCGAGATCCACCTGATTATCCTACTCGAAAGCCGGGGCCGGTCAGGAGATATAGCCCTGCTTCTTCTTCCACTGCTTCTCGAGTTCGAAGATCGGCTCCCAGGCAGAGGCCTGGAAGTCGCTCACGTAGGGTTCCTTGGACTGCGAGACACCGTAGCCGATGATGTAGTCGACCAGCGTGTTGTCCTCGGCGCGCATCGTCACCGTTCCCTTGGTGCCGAACTGGCTCTTGAGCGTCATGCCCTTGATGGCCTCCGCCATCTTCTTTCCGTTGGTGTCGCCGTTGGTCTTCTTCAATGCCTCGACGATGAACTCGGCGGCGACGGCGTTCTCCCACGACCAGTTGGTGGGCTTGTGCTTCTGCGTCTTGACGTAGTTCTGGTACCACTCCTCGTTTTCCTTGGTGGCCGGCACCGTGCGGTTGTAGCGGCCGCCCGAATAGACGCCCTGGGGGAACTGCTTCACCTGGTCGACGACGCCGTAGTCGCCGAGGTTCACCATGAACGACGCCTGCTTGTCGAACAGGCCGTAGAGGTTGGCCTGGTCGATGAAGGCGACGAGATCGCCGCCCCACAGCGCCGAATACATCGCATCGGCCTTGGCGTTGAGCAGCTTGGTCACGACCTCGGTGTAGTCCGGCTGGAACAGTTTGGGCCAGGACTCCTCGACCACCTGGATGTTGCCGTCGAAGTGCTTGGCATACTCCATGAACTCCGCGGTGTTCGAGCGGCCATAGGCGTAGTCCGGCGAGCATGTCGCCCACTTCTTCAGACCCTTGGCCTTGGCGATCTTCGCCGCGTAATCGCCGCCGCCGATCGCGTCGTGAATGCCCTGGCGGGCCGTCCGGAACGCGGTCGGGACGTGCAGCTTGGGATCGGCCGTCAGGGACGAGGTCTCCGAATTGGAGTGGATGCAGAGCACCCCCATCTCGCGGATGACCTCCTGCACGGCGAAAGCGCCGCTGGAGGCCTCGGCATCGAGGATGATCTCGCACTTGTCGTTGTTGACGAGATCGCGTGTCACCTTGGCGGCTTCCTGCGGCGCACCCTTGGAATCGCGCACCACCATCTCGATCTTGCGGCCGTTGATGCCGCCAGCTTCATTGAACTTGTCGAACACCACCTTTAGGCCGCCGACGCTCGTCTGGCCGAGGATCGCGACGCGGCCTGACAGGATCGTCGGCACACCGATCTTGATCGCGCCAGTCTGCGCCTTGCTGATGGCGGGTGCGCCGACCAAGCCGGCAGCGACCATGGCCCCCGCGCCTTTCAGAACTTGACGACGACTCGCGCGACGTGAATCGATGGATGCCATGGTGTTCGCTCCCGAAAATTCTTGTGCGGTCGATGACCGATTGCCGCGATCCTATGGTCAATCCTTCGACGCGGTCAAACGGCAACGCTGTCGAGAAGCGGAGAAATGATTTCGCTACCCTGGATCTGGATTCCGCTCACCGTTTTCGCCGCCGGGGCTCAGACCGTCCGCAACACCGCGCAGCGTCACCTCACGGCCGAGTTGGGAACGCTCGGCGCGACCCTCGTCCGGTTCCTCTACGGCATGCCCGTTCTGGCCGTGTGGCTTTGTCTCGTGCTCGTTGTCGGCGGATTTCCCCACCCAACCCTCACCTGGACGTTCGGTGGCTGGGTCGTGGTCGCGGCGCTGAGCCAGATGTCGGGCACGGCACTCTTGTTGCGCGCCATGGAGGAACGCAGCTTCGCGATCGGCCTCGTCTACTCCAAGAGCGAGGTCATCCAGGTGGCGCTCTTCTCCGTCGTTTTCCTCGGCGAGACGATATCGGGGCTGGCGATCGCCGCCATCGTCGTGGCGACGTTGGGTGTCATGCTGCTGTCGCCGCGCCCGCCAGCTCTCGATGGCGCGAAGAGCCGCTGGGCGGATCCGGCGGCCCTCTACGGTCTCGCCTCCGGATCGGCCTTCGCCATCTCCGTCGTCGGCTATCGCGGCGCCAACCTCGCGCTCCACACCGGGTCGCCCTTCCTGGCCGCCGCGGAGACCCTGTTCTGGAGCCAGTTCCTGCAGGCGGCACTCCTCACCGCGTGGCTGCTGGCGCGCAAGCCGACGATCGTCCTGGCTGCACTGCGTCAGTGGCGCGTCTCGATCTTCGCCGGGGTCGCCGGCGCCTCGGCGTCATTGGCCAACGTGACGGCACTGGCACTCGCGCCGGCCTCGCAGGTCCGAACCCTGATCCTGATCGAAGTCGTATTCAGCTATTTCGTCTCGCGCCGCATCTTCCACGAACGGACGAACCGCCGGGAACTGACCGGCATCATCCTCGTCATGGCGGGTGTCATCCTGATCGTCTCGAACGCGCGTTGACCTCGCAGCCGTCCGGCGCCGACTATGGGAGAATGAAACCACTTCCCTTGTTCGCCTACGTCGGCAGCTACACTTCTCCGGAGCGCAACGGCCACGGCAACGGCATCAACGTCTATCGCGTCGATCCCCGCAGCGGGGCTCTCCGGCACGTGCAGCATCTAGACGGGCTCGAGAACCCTTCTTTCCTGGCTTTGAACGACGAAGGCACCCGCCTCTACTCCGTGCATGGCGATCGCAGCGAGGCGACCTCCTATACGGTGGACCGGGAGACCGGGCGACTTACCGTCCTGAACCGTCAGCCAACCGGCGGATACAATCCGATCCACCTCGCCTTCGATGCCAGGCAACGCTTCCTGATCGTAAGCAACTACGGCTCCGATTCGCTCGCCGCGCTGCCGATCGCGAAGGACGGCAGCCTCGCGCCCTATTCCACCCTCACCGCGGTCAAGGCGCCGCTGGGGCCGCACCGCATCGAGCAAAGGAACGTGCGCCCGCATCACAATCCGCTCGATCGTGCGGGCAAGACCTTTTACCTGCCCTGCAAGGGTTCCGATTGCGTGATCGGCTACCGGCTCGATGCAAGGCGCGGCGTCCTGGTCGAAACCAGTCGTGTCGCAGCACGCCCCGGCGCCGGACCGCGCCACATCGACTTTCACCCGCGCCGGCCCTTTGCCTACGTTATCAACGAACTCGATTCGACGATAACAACCTACCGCCAGGAAACTGCGAGCGGCGCTCTGGCGCCACTTCAGACCGTACCGTCGACGCCGCCGGAGTTCACCGGCTACAGCACCGGTGCGGAAATCTGGGTCGATGGGAGCGGGCGCAACGCCTATGTCTCGAACCGCGGGCACGACAGTATCGGCGTCTTCGGGATCGATCCGGCAAAGGGTACGCTGACGCCGCGTCAGTGGGTGCCGACACGAGGAAGCGTGCCGCGCTTCTTCGCCTTCGATCCGGCGGAGCGCTTCCTCTACGTCGCCAACCAGGGAGGCGATTCGATCATCGCCTACAAGGTCGGCCGAAACGGCCTGTTGGCCTCTACCAGGCTGCGGACGAGGGTCGGCAGCCCGGCATGTATCGTGTTCTCCCGCTGAGGGTCAGCCTTCCTCCTGGAAGGCCTCCTCTCGGGCTTTCTTGATGCTCGGCAGCGCCATCAGGATCAGCAGCAGCGCCGTCGTTATGAGCAGGCCCAGACTGATTGGACGCTCGAGGAAGACCATGGCGTCGCCGCGCGAGAGCAGCATGGCGCGCCGGAAGTATTCCTCCATCTGCGGTCCGAGAACCAGACCCAGCAGGAACGGTGCGCCCTCGCAGCCCAGGCGGACGAAGATGTAGCCCAGCACACCGAAGGCGGCGACCTGCATGACGTGGAACGTGCTGTTCTGCAGACTGTACGCACCGATGCAGCAGAAGAGCAGGATGGCCGGCGCCAGATAGCGGTACGGCACGGTCAGCAGCTTCACCCACATGCCGATCATCGGCAGGTTGATGATCACCAGCATGGCGTTGCCGATCCACATCGAGACGATCATGCCCCAGAACAGGTCCGGCTTCTTGGTCATGACCTCGGGGCCAGGCTGGATGCCCTGGATGATCATGGCTCCGACCATCAACGCCATGACGGCGTTGGACGGGATGCCCAAGGTGAGCATCGGGATGAACGAGGTCTGCGCAGCGGCATTGTTGGCCGCCTCGGGCGCGGCGACGCCCTCGACCGCGCCCTTGCCGAACTCACCGGGAGTCTTGGAGAGCTTCTTCTCCAGCGTGTAGGCCGAGAAGGCGCCGAGGGTCGGACCGCCGCCGGGCAGCACGCCCAGCAGGGAGCCCAGAATGGTCCCGCGCAGGATCGCAGGCGTGGCGCGCCGAATCTCTTCGCGTGTGGGCCACAGCGATCCGACTTTGATCGCCCCCCCGCGTTCAAGATGTTTCTCCAGGTTCACCACGATCTCGGCGATGCCGAACAGGCCCATGGCGATCGGCGCGAAGTCGATGCCGTCGCTCAGTTCCGGAACGTCGAAGGTGAAGCGCTGGGCGCCGGTGTTGACGTCGGTGCCAACCAGGCCGAACAGCAGCCCGAGGAACACCATTGCGATCGCCTTGGTGATCGAACCGCTGGCCAGAACCACCGCCGCGACCAGGCCCAGGGCCATCAGCGAGCAGTAGTCGGCCGGGCCGAATTTCTGCGCCATGCGCGTCAGCGGTTCGGCGAAGATGACGATGATGATCGTGCCGACGGTGCCCGCGAAGAACGAGCCGACGGCCGAGATCGAGAGTGCCGCACCCGCGCGTCCCTTCCGCGCCATCTGGTAGCCGTCGAGACAGGTGACGACCGATGACGCCTCACCCGGCAGGTTCACGAGAATCGACGTCGTCGACCCTCCGTACTGCGCGCCATAGTAGATGCCCGCGAGCATGATCAGCGAGGCGGTCGGCGGCAGGTGGAAGGTGATGGGCAGCAGCATGGCGATGGTCGCCACCGGACCGATGCCGGGCAGAACGCCGATCAACGTGCCGACCATGCAGCCCAGCAAGGCGTAGGTCAGGTTCTGGAAGGTGAAGGCGACGGTTATGCCCAATCCGAGGTTGCCGAGGAGATCCATGTTACCAAATCCCCTGCACGACAGAGATGTTCATCCCGAGACCCATCTTGAAGACGACCGTGCAGAGGATCGACAGAACGACGATGTTGCCGATGACCTCGGTGAGCTTGAACTCCTCACCGGCCAGCGACGAGATCAGGATCAGCACGATCAGCGCCGGGATCAGCCCCGCACGCTCGAAGAGAAGTGCGAAGCAGACGATGCCGAGCGTCACCAAAGTGATCGGTTTCCACTTCGGCCGTTCCACCGGCTCGCTGCCGCTCACCACGGCGACGATGCAGATCACCACGCCGAGAGCCAGCAGGATGAGCGACAGCATTCGCGGCACATAGCCGGGCCCCATCCGAACCGGGGTACCCACGGCAAGATGCTGCCCGACATAGAGAGCGCCCAGACCGAAGGCGACAAACATCAACCCGGACAGGAAGTCCTTGGTCAGAAACCGTTCCACGGCGTTTCGCTCCCTGTAATCTTTACGCTGTGCCGCGACAGAGGGCGTCGCGAATCACACGCAAGACCGTATCCGCCGATACTTACGCCAAGCTGACGCGGTACTGACGGCCCCCGCTGGCCGAAACGAAACATGGTGTCTGCAATGTGTGCATCTGCAGATACCGCGCGACTCCCGCAACCACGGAGAATGCTGGCTTTCGCCCGCAGGTACGCTGATGGAATCGACGTGAATTCGGCTGGGCTGAAGAAGCTGCCCGTAAAATAAGCAGTGCACCGTCGACTCCGCTGCCCCGGTGTCGGCCGCGGAATCCGCACGTTCGAGCCGCCTTGCCGCCCATAACGCTTGCGCCATACGGAACTGTCGGCGCCTGCAAAGGCACGACCACCTGTCGTAGGCTCCCTGCCGACAAGAAATGAATGGAGACGAATGTGAGCGACAAGACATATGGCTTCGAAACACTGTCGCTGCATGCCGGGGCGGCGCCCGACCCCACGACCGGCGCGCGTGCCCTGCCGATCTATCAGACGACCGCCTATGTGTTCGACGATGCCGACCATGCCGCGGCCCTGTTCAACCTCCAGACCGTCGGCTTCATCTATTCCCGACTGACCAATCCCACGAACGCCGCGCTGGAGACCAGGCTGGCGACGCTGGAGGGCGGTCGTGGCTGCACCGTGGCCTCGTCGGGCCACGCCGCGCAGGTCCTCGCCCTCTTCCCGCTGATGAGCCCCGGCGCGGAGATCGTCGCGGCGTCGCGCCTCTATGGCGGTTCGCTGCAGCAGATGAAGAACACCTATCCGAAGTTCGGCTGGACGGCGAAGATCGTCGACGCCGACACGCCGGACAATTTCAAGCGTGCCGTCACCGACAAGACCCGGGCCTTCTTCATCGAGAGCCTCGCCAACCCAGGCGGCGTGATCAGCGACATCGAGGCCATCGCGCGCATCGCAGAGGATGCGGGCGTGCCACTGCTGGTCGACAACACGCTGGCCACTCCGTACCTGTGCAGGCCCATCGACCACGGCGCCACGCTGGTCGTGCATTCCACCACCAAGTTCCTGAGCGGCACGGGCACCTCCATGGGCGGCGCGATCGTCGATTCGGGCAAGTTCGACTGGTCGCGGGGCGGCCGGTTCCCCAGCCTCGCCGGACCGGAGCCCGCCTATCACGGGCTCAATTTCTACGAGACGTTCGGCGACATGGCCTACACGTTCCACAGCCATGCTGTCGGCCTGCGCGATCTCGGCCCGACGCAGGCGCCGTTCAACGCCTGGCTGACCATGCTCGGGATGGAGACGCTGGGCCTCCGCATGGAGCGCCACTGCGCCAATGCGTTGGCCGTCGCGAAGCACCTCGAGACGCATCCCGCCGTGGCCTGGGTGAACTATGCCGGCCTGCCCTCCAACAGGTACCATGCGCTGGCGAAGAAATACCTGCCCAAGGGCGCGGGCTCGATCTTCACCTTCGGCGTGAAGGGTGGCTACGACGTCGGCATGAAGGTGGTCGACAGCGTCGAGTTGTTTTCGCACCTCGCCAACATCGGGGACGCCAAGAGCCTGATCATCCATCCCGCCTCCACCACCCACCGTCAGCTTTCCGAGGAGCAGCGTGTCGCGGCCGGCGCGGGCCCCGACGTGCTGCGCCTGTCGATCGGCATCGAATCGGTTGCAGACATCATCGCCGATCTGGATCAGGCTCTGGCCAAGGCGACAAGCCAATGAAAAGAGGAAGGAAATGCTCAGCAAGGAGGACAACGAGTTCCTGACCCGTGCCGGCAAGGGCACGCCGATGGGCGAGATGTTGCGGCGCTTCTGGATGCCGGCGCTGCTTTGCGAGGAACTGCCGGAGCGCGACGGGCCGCCGAAGAAGATCAGGCTGCTCGGCGAGGATCTGCTGGCCTTCCGGCAGACCGACGGGCGGGTCGGCATCGTCGAACCGCATTGCCCGCATCGTGGCGCCAATCTCTACTATGGCCGCAACGAGCAGTGCGGCCTGCGCTGCTCCTTCCACGGCTGGAAGTTCGACGTCGACGGCAACTGCGTCGACCTGCCGACCTCGCCGCCGGACTCGGGCTACAAGGACAGGATCAGGCTGCAGGCCTACCCGACGCGCGAATGGGCCGACATGATCTGGGTCTACATGGGCCCACGCGAGACGATGCCGGAACTGCCGCAACTCGAGCTGGGGCTCGTTCCCGCCGGTCATCGCTTCGTCACCAAGA
The DNA here is from genome assembly GCF_020880995.1 of Reyranella aquatilis. GTDB lineage: Bacteria > Pseudomonadota > Alphaproteobacteria > Reyranellales > Reyranellaceae > Reyranella > Reyranella aquatilis. The sequence continues at coordinate 469,181 of NZ_JAJISD010000001.1, forward strand.
AATGGCAGGACTGCAATTGGGTGCAGAGCCTCGAGGGCGCGATCGACACCTCGCACTTCTCCTTCCTGCACAAGGTTCTGGCGACCGACGACGAGGCCGCGCGCCGCGCCATGAGCCGGGCTGCGCTAAGCGACCAGGCCAAGCCCGACGATCGCGTGCGCTGGGTCCAGAACGACCCGCGCCCCCGCTTCAGCGTGCTGGGCCACGACACCGGCCTGGTGATCGCAGGTGGCCGCAAGACCGACGGACCCGAACTCTACTGGCGCATCGCCCAGTTCCTCATGCCCAGCCACGCCTACACGCCGGCCGCCTTTCCCGGCGAGATCTACTACGGGCAGACGTGGGTGCCGGTCGATGACGTCAACTGCTGGATCTATACCTATTGCTGGCAACCCGACCGGCCGTTGAGCAATTCCGAACGCGCCAAGTTTCGCGGCGGCTTCAACGTCCATTCCGAGGTCGACGCGGACTACAAGCCGTTGCGCAACAAGGACAACGACTATCTGCGCGACCGCAGCGTCCAGCTCACCGAGAACTTCACCGGCATCACCGGCGTGTCCGAGCAGGATGCCGCCATCCAGGACAGCCAGGGACCGATCCAGGACCGGACCCGGGAGCATCTCGGCCCGACCGACATCGGCATCGTGGAGTTCCGGAAGCTCGTGATGGGCACGGCGCGTCGCCTCGCCGCGGGCGAGCCGCCGGCGGCGGCCCACAAGGCCAGCCGCTACGCCGTGCGCTCCGGCGGCTGGATCGCCGCGCCGGACAAGGATCTCGCGACCGTCATGACCGAACGTTTCGGTCACGATCGCGGCTATATCGGCAACCAGTACGGATTGGGTGACTGATGCTCTCCCCTGCTGACAACGCATTCCTGACACAGAGCAGTCCCGGCACGCCGATGGGCGATCTGCTGCGCCGCTTCTGGATGCCCGCCCTGCTTTCGGAGGAGTTGCCCGAGCGCGACGGACCGCCGAAGAAGATCCGCGTCATGGGCGAGGACCTCCTCGCCTTCCGCCAGACCGACGGGCGGGTCGGCATCGTCGAACCGCACTGTCCGCATCGCGGCGCCAATCTCTATTTCGGACGCAACGAGGATTGCGGGCTGCGCTGCGCCTTCCATGGCTGGAAGTTCGACATCGACGGCAACTGCGTCGACCTGCCGACTTCGCCGCCGGAATCGACCTACAAGAACACGATCAGGCTCCTGTCCTATCCGGTGCGCGAATGGGCCGACATGGTCTGGGTCTACATGGGACCGCGCGAGCACATGCCGGAACTGCCGCAGCTCGAGCTTGGCCTGGTCCCCGCCGGCCATCGCTTCGTCTCCAAGAAGTGGCAGGACTGCAACTGGGTGCAGAGCCTCGAGGGCGCCATCGACACCGCGCACTTCTCGTTCCTCCATGCCATCCCGACGAAGGACGAGGCGACGCGGCTCGACATCCTGCGCAAGACCTCGGCCATCGGCCAGGAAGGCGGCCTCGCCGATCGCAGCCGCTGGGTGACGGAGGATCCGCGTCCGAAGTTCCGGATCCAGAGTCACGACGCGGGGCTCGTCATCGCGGCAGGACGCAAGACCGACACGACCGATCTCTACTGGCGAATCGCGCAGTATCTGGCGCCCAATCACGCGCTGGTGCCGGTTGCCTTTCCGGGCGAGGTCTATCACGGGCAGACCTGGGTGCCGGTCGATGACACCAGCTGCTGGATCTACACCTACAGCTGGGTGCCCGACCGGCCCCTGACCAACGCCGAGCGCGCCAAGTATGCGTCCGGCCTCAGCCTGCATGCCGAGATCGACGAACACTATGTGCCGAAGCGCAACATGCGGAACGACTACATGATCGACCGCGAGCTGCAGAAGACGCTGAGCTACACCGGCATCAGCGGCGTGTCGGACCAGGACGCCGCGATCCAGGACAGCCAGGGGCCTGTCCAGGATCGCACCCGGGAACATCTCGGGCCCACCGACGTCGGAATCGTCGAATTCCGCAAGCTGGTCATGGCCGCGGCCCGCGCGCTGCAGCAGGGTCAGCCGCCGCGCGCTGCCGCCTCGCCCTCAGGTTACGCCGTTCGGGCCGGAGGCTGGATCGCCGGCCCGGAGAAGGACCTCGCGACGGTGATGGTCGAACGCTTCGGCCACCGGGACGGCTATGTCGGCGCCGAATACGGGCTCGCCGAATAGAGGATTAGACCGCCACCGGACGCTGCATTATCGTCCGCCCCGACCTTGGGAATTTGGGGGAGAATACGACGTGACCATCAAGATTTACGGCCCGACGGCCTCGCGTGCGGCGCGCGCTCTCTGGATCGTGCACGAGCTCGGCATTCCGTACGAGCACATTGCGGTCGAGATGAAGGACCTGAAGAACCCCGACTATCTCAAGGTCAATCCGAACGGCAAGGTGCCGGCGATGGTCGACGGCGACTTCAAGCTGTTCGAGTCGATGGCGATCAACCTCTATCTCGCGGCCAAGCACGGCAAGGACGGGTTCATGCCGTCGAGCCTCGAGGACCAGGCGCTGTGCAACCAGTGGAGCTACTGGGGCATGACGGAACTCGAGAAGCCCCTGCTCACCATCCTGATCGACATGTTCATGACCCCGCCGGACAAGCGCAAGCCGGAGGCCGTCGCCGAGGCGCAGAAGATGCTGCCCAAGCCGCTGGCGGTGCTGAACGGGGCGCTCGAGGGACGCGACTACCTGCTGGGCTCGACCTTCACGGTGGCCGATCTCAACCTCGCGTCGATCCTGAGCTGGGCCAAGCCGATCAAGTTCGACTTCTCGCCCTTCCCCAACGTGAACGCCTGGCTCGACCGCTGCCTGTCGCGGCCAGCCTTCAAGGCGGCGCGCGGCTCGAAGTAGCCGGAAGCTATTCAGCCGGCGCCGGCTGCGGTACCGGCAACGACGCATCGCGCTCGTTGCCGGGCAGCAGCAGCGCCACCAGCGTGATCACGACCGAGGTGACGGCGAGGCCAAGGAACAGTAGTTCCAGGCTTCCCGTCGTCTCGCGGACCCAGGCGATCAGCAGGATCGCCAGCGGTCCTGCTCCGAACGCCACCACGAACTTGGCGCCGAAACCGAGCCCGTGATAGCGGCTGGGCGTGTACCGGGCGATCAGGATGTTCTCGATCGGACCGGCCGCCGAACTCAGCACCGCCGAGCCGATGGCACCCAGCAGGGCGACATAGCCGTTGCCCATGGCCAGCGCGAGCATGGCGATCACCTGCAGCGCCGAGGCGATGACATAGGTCGCCTTGAGGGGATAGCGATCGATGATGCGCCGACCCATCGCATACTGCGCCACCCCGGAGACGACGTAGATCATCGAGGTGGCCAGGCCGACCCACAGCACGATCTGGGTGGCGACGCCCCACGAGGCGAGTCCGTCGCGCAGCGCCGAGATCTCGGGCGCCAGCTTGACCTCGAACACCATGGCGGCACCGAACATCACCGCCTGCCAGATCACCCCTTCCAGCGCCATGGTGACGGACAGCACCGAGAAAACGCGCCAGAAGTCGCGTCGGCCGACCTGCGTTCCCTTGGCTTGCGGCATCGGCCGGTCGCCGACCTTGCCCTGGCGAATCTGCACCCAGAGGACGATGCCGACGACGAGGCAGACGATGCCGGGGACGATGAACGCCGCCCGCCACGAGGCCAGCGTGATCAGCACGCCGGGCACGATGCCGTAGAGCGCGAGCCCGGCGCTGCCCCACAGTCCGTTCACGCCCATGGCGTGGCCCTGTTCCCTGGCCGTGCGGATCACCCAGCCGATGCCGACGGAATGGTAGAACGCGCCGAACGCGCCGATGCCGCACAGCGCGAGCGACAGCGCCAGCGTGTCGCCGGTCGGCACGAGACCGCAGGCGATAGACGACAGGCCGAGACCGAGGAACATGACGACCATCATCGCCGGCGCGCCGAACCGGTCCGACGCCCAGCCGGCGGGCAGCGACACGACGCCGAGCAGGATCGTGGCCGGCGCGTAGAGGCGCAGCAGATCCTCGGCCGGCAGGTTCCAGGAAATGGCCAGCGTCAGGACGATGACGGCGTAGAATGCCGTCATCATGTGCATCAGCGCGTGGCCGATGGAGGAAAAGAGCAGGACGCGCCGGCCGGAATCGATCATGGGGCCTGTATCCTTTGTCGCCGCACCTCGTGCAAGCCGGCTTGCGGCAACGCTGCCATTCGCGCTAAAGCCCCCGTGCCGCGGGCCGACCAGCCGGCGGCACCGGTCGGGGCGTAGCGCAGCCTGGTAGCGCATCAGTCTGGGGGACTGGGGGTCGCAGGTTCAAATCCTGTCGCCCCGACCAATTCATTTTACCGAACAATTGGGCCGCAGGGGCCCCACCCGTTCCCCCTCTATTGCGGAAACGGCTGGCATGATCGGCTCGAAAGCGCGCCTAGCGGCAGGCGAGCGGGCCCGTGCCCTTGGCCCGCCAATCCCTCACGCAGTCGCTGTCGTCCTTCATCACGATCGGGATGAAATAGAGCGACACCTGGCCGGTGATGAGCTGCTGCTGGTTGATCCAGCTGCCCGGTGCCGGCACGCGCGTGCGGTAGCGCACGGCATCCTCGCCCGCCTGCGCCGTCAAGGTCGGCGTCTCGACGACCGGCTCGGGTCCATAGATTCCGGCCGCCGTCGCCTCGCCGGCGCGACGTCCGCCGCTCACCAGCCAGAGCTGGTTCTGCTTGGCCGAGGCATAGGGGAAGAAGTCGGCGCGGCCGGTCGGCGGATTGCTCACGGCGAAGAGCTTGGCGTCGATCTGCACCTTAAGGGCGCCCGGGCGCCCCGCCGGGGCCGCCAGGATGTCGGTGCGCAGGGCACCGTAGAGACCGCCCAGTTCGGGCACCCGCAGTTCCTCGGCGAGTGCAAGGCCCACACGGCCGAGCGGCGTGTCGACGACGACCGGTCCGTCGCCGGGACTGGCCCATGCCGCCGTCGCGGGCGGGAGATGCGTCGCGCGATAGCGGCCCAGCACCGTGCCCTCGGGGCCGGCCAGCGCCACCGTGTGATAGATCTTGTCGCCCTCGCGCTCGGGATAGCTGCCGACGACATAGCCGGCACCCGCCTTGGCCGCCGCGCCCAACGCCTTCTCGAAGTCGCCACCGCGCGCTTCGGCGCGGTTCTTGATCTCCGACGCGGCCAATCCCGAGGCCAGTCCCGACAGTTCCGGCAATACGAGGAGTTCGCCCGGACCGGGCCGGGCCGACGAGAGCAGCGACGGTCCCTCCGGCCATTGCGCCGCGGCGAGCGAGACCGAGCGGACCGTCACCGTGGCATTGGCATCGGTCGGACTGCGATGCAGCGCCAGCACCGGCGAGTAGAGTTCGGGACGCCGACGCGCCAGCGCTGCGGCGCGCTCGGCATCTGCGTCGGCGGGCGTGATCGTCGTCGCATAGATGCCGGCAAGGCCAGGCGGCAGGGTCTCCGGCGCTACCACCGGCGCCTGCACCAGTTTCTCGCCCTTGGGCGACCAGATGCTGGAGCCGCCATTGTAGTAGAGCTTGCCGCCGGTGATCGGATTGGTCTCGACGCCGGTGCGCGTCGCTCCAACGACCCAGACGCCGTTCTGCGCGCTCATGTACTGGACGTTCGAGACCGTCGAATGGTTGCCGGTCGCCTCGGCCGGCGGCGTGCCCGGCATCACGCGGTCCGACACCGAATGCCAGCCGATGATCTGCGCGCCACGCAGCGCCGCCAGACGGGCATACTGCCAGTAGGTGTCGTCGTAGCAGATCAGCAGCGCGATGCGCCCCAGCGGCGTGTCGAACACCTCGACGCCCGTGGTGCCGGGCGCGAAGACCTTCTGGTCCTGCGGATTCAGGCCGTTCTTGCGGTACTTGCCGACGATGCCGTTGGGCCCCATCAGCACCGCCGTGTTGTAGACGAGGCCGGTGGCCGCATCGCGCTCGGCGATGCCCACGCTCATGTGCATGCCGGTGCGCTGCAGGATCGGCAGCACCGCGGCCGTGGCCTTGCCCGGGATCGTATCGACGAACGGGGCCAGTTGCTGAGGCCCGCTGAACAGATAGCCGCTGACCGCCGTTTCCGGGAACACGGCGTACTCGACGCCCTGCTTCGCCACCTCTTCGGCCGCCTTGGCCAGACGGGCGACGTTGCCGTCCAGATCTCCCCAGGCAGGAACGAAGTCGACCGCAGCCACCTTCACCTGCTTGCGCGGCGCGGTCGTCTGGGCATCGGCCGGAAGGACCGCCGCCATCAGCGCGATCGCGCTGACGAGCCCCGTCGAAACCATGGACCTGAACGACATCGCAACCCCTCCTGCAGCACCCGGAAAAGATACCGCTCTATCGCTGCAGCTTTAAGCAGCATGTTCGGGCGCTGCGAGCCTGCAGGCGAAAGTGACGCGCGTTCACAGGCGGAGCTTGTAGATTGCCCCGGCATTCGAGGAGCGAGCCAACAGGCCGGAACTGAAATGAACACGCGTCGCGCGCTCGCTTTCATCTTCTGCACGGTGGCTCTAGACGTGCTCGCGCTCGGGGTGATGATCCCGGTGCTGCCGACGATCGTGCTGGGCTTCATGGGCGGCGACACCGCCGGTGCGGCCGAGATGTTCGGGGTTTTTGCGACCGTCTGGGCCCTCATGCAGTTCCTCTGCTCGCCCCTGCTCGGGGCACTCTCGGACCGCTACGGCCGGCGACCGGTTATCCTCATCTCCTGCCTGGGGCTCGGGCTCGACTATGTATTCATGGCTCTGGCGCCGTCGCTCGCCTTGCTGCTGGTCGGCCGCGTGATCTCGGGCATCACCTCGGCCACCATCGGCACCTCGTTTGCCTATATCGCCGACGTGACCAGACCGGTGGAGCGCGCCAAGGCGTTCGGCTTGGTGGGGACGGCATTCGGGCTGGGGTTCGTAGCCGGGCCGGCGATCGGAGGTCTGCTGGGCGGCGTCGACCCGCGCCTTCCCTTCTGGGTTTCGGCCGTCGCCTGCCTCGCCAACGCGGCGTTCGGCTGGTTCGTGTTGCCGGAATCGTTGCCGCCGGAAAAGCGAATGCCTTTTTCCTGGAAGCGCGCCAATCCGGTGGGATCGCTCAGGCTGCTGGCCTCGCACCGCCAGCTGCTCGGCCTCGCCGTGGTCGATTTCCTCGGCAGCTTCGCGCACCAGGTCCTGCCGTCGGTCTTCGTCCTCTATGCCGGCCACCGATATGGCTGGGGCGAGACGACCGTCGGCCTGACCCTGGCCTTCGTCGGGATCTGTACCGCCGCCGTGCAGGGCCTGCTGGTCGGGCCGATCGTCGGCCGCCTCGGATCCCGACTGGCCCTCGTTGCCGGTCTGCTGGCCGGCGCGCTCGGCATGTCCATCTACGGACTGGCCCCGACCGGTCCCTGGTTCTGGGCCGGCGTACCGGTGATGGCTTTCTGGGGCCTCGCGGGTCCGGCGTTGCAGGACATGATGAGCCGGCGGGTCGGCCCCTCGGAGCAGGGCCAACTCCAGGGCGCCAACTCCGCGTCGCGCAGCATAGCGGGACTAGCGTCTCCGGGGGTTTTTGCGGCGTTGTTCGCGTTGAGCCTCGACCGATTGCCAGGTGCCGCCTTCCTGCTGGCCGGGCTGCTGCTGGTCGCGGCTGCAGCCGTCGCCTGGATCGCTACGGCACGGACGCGACCTGCCGCCCCAGTTCCGTGAGACGGCAGACCATCCAGTCCGGCTTCAGCGGATTGGCGAACCAGGGCTTGGCCCAACCGCGACTCAGACATTTCTTGACGATGGCAATATCCACGTCTTGCCCGTCAAGATCGAACAGAGGCAACTTGCCGCCCGCCTGTGTCAGGCCGCGGCGGAGGTAGAGCAGCTCCCTCAAAGTGGGAGCTTCGTCCTCTAACCCATTGTCATTAATAGAAGATAAATCAAATGAGCGCGCACGCAGGCGCGCGAAATCGCGATTAACCAGCACGGTCACGTCCCCCTTTGACGATTCCGCAAGAGACCCCTCACCGGGCACGATACGCTTGCCAGGCCAGAAACCAAATACAATCAGAGACTTGATACACTTTCTTACAAGGCCCACCCGATCTGGTGGCCTTCCAGCACAACACCTGCAAGCCCTTGAGCCGCCCCCCGGCGGCTCTCGTGGCTCGAAAGTCTAGTGCTGTGCCTTCAGAGTGCTGCGCAGCTGCGTCAACGCCTGTTCGAGATCCTCGAGCACCGATTCGATCTCACGGCGCTTGTGCAGATCGAGAACCGCCGCGCGGGGCGTGGTGGTCGACGGCTGCGGACCGGTGCGCGGCAGCGGCTGCCGGGCGGCACCGCTGGCCATCGCTTCGGCACGCGCCGAGACGATGCGCAGGCTCTCCAGCGCGCTCTCGGCCGCAATGTCGAGACGCTGGGCCGGCAGACGGCCGCGGCCTTCCTTCAGGAGGCGCTGCACGCCCTTGATGGTGTAGCCGTCCTCATAGAGCAGCGTCCGGATGCGGCGAAGGAGGTCGATATCCTCCGGCCGGTAATAGCGACGCCCACCGCCCCGCTTCAGCGGACGGACCTGGGTGAACTTGCTCTCCCAGAAACGCAGAACGTGCTGAGGCACGTCGAGCTCGGTCGCGACCTCGCTGATCGTCCGAAAAGCCTGCGCCGATTTCTCAACCCGCCTTTCGACGGTCTGAACCGAAACGGCCATTTATTTCCCCTCGTGTCCCCATCAGCCCTTGTTCTCGCCGGGCGCCCCGTTGATCAGTGACTTCAGGACATTCGACGCTCGAAAGACGAGGACTCGCCGCGGCAGGATGGGAACTTCCTGCCCGGTTTTCGGGTTGCGGCCGACCCTTTGCCCCTTGTCGCGAACCGTGAAACTCCCGAACGAGGAGATCTTCACCGATTCGCCGCGCGCCAACGCCTCCACCACCTCGGAGAGAATCGTCTCCACGAGATCGCTGGATTCGTTGCGAGACAGGCCCACTTCCTGGAACACTGACTCGCTCAGATCGGCACGCGTGATAGTCCGGCCGTCCACTCCGGTACCCCTTCTTCCCCCAGTTAATCCTTACTCTAAGGTGGGAAAGCGGTCAATATCAGTAGGATAGCAGGCGGACTTGAATCGGGGTCTGTTCACGTTCCGTTACACCGGAATCGTGCATTACCAGCGAACGAGGCTCGCTCCCCAGGCCAGTCCGCCGCCGATTCCCTCCATCAGCAGCAGATCGCCCTTCTTGATGCGGCCGTCCTTGACCGCGACGTCGAGCGCCAGCGGGATCGAGGCTGCGGACGTGTTGGCGTGCCGGTCGACGGTGACGACCACGCGCTCTGGCGGCAGGCCGAGCTTGCGGCCGGTCCCGTCGATGATGCGCTTGTTGGCCTGGTGCGGCACCAGCCAGTCGATGTCCTTGGGCTCGAGACCGGCCTTGTGCAGGACCTCGCCGACAACGGCGGCCATGTTCACCACGGCGTGCTTGAAGACCTCCTTGCCTTCCATCCGGAGGAACCCGGTGGTGCGCGTCGAGGAGGGTCCGCCGTCGACGTAGAGGATGTCGTGCTGACGGCCGTCGGAATGCAGCGCATTGGCGAGGATGCCGCGATCCGCCGAGGTGCCGGTACCCTGCTCGCCCTTGAGCACGATCGCGCCGGCGCCGTCGCCGAACAGCACGCAGGTTCCGCGATCCTCCCAGTCGAGGATGCGGGAGAAGGTCTCTGCACCGATCACAAGCGCCGTCGAGGCAAGGCCGTTCTTGATCAGGCTGTCGGCGACGGAGACGGCATAGACGAAACCCGCGCACACGGCCTGGACGTCGAAGGCGGCTCCGCCGCGCATGCCGAGCTCCGCCTGCACACGGGTCGCCGTGGCCGGAAAGGTCTCGTCGGGCGTCGCCGTGGCGAGCACGATCAGATCGAGGTCGGATCCCGTGAGGCCCGCATGCTCGAGCGCCCGCTGCGACGCCTTGAGCGCCAGATGCGAGGTGAACTCCCCCTCGGCCGCGATGTGACGCTGGCGGATGCCGGTGCGCTGCTGGATCCACTCGTCGGTGGTCTCGACGGTCCTGGAAAGTTCTTCGTTGGTGACCACGCGCTCCGGCAAGTACGAGCCACAGCCTTGGACGACTGAACGAATCACGCGGTTCCTCCGGTTGCCTGCAGCGAGGCCGCAGGAGCCTCGGCCGCCGAGCTGATCTCGCGCAGCCGGGCCAGGCCCTCGACAAGCTTGCTCTTGTATTCGTAGCGGACGAGATCGACGGCGACGCCGATGGCGTAGGCGAAGCCGAGCGCATCCGTGCCGCCGTGGCTCTTCACGCAGACCCCGTTGAGGCCGAGGAACACGCCGCCATTGTAGCGACGGGGATCGACGCGCATGCGCAACTTGGACCAGGCACCCGAGGCGAAGAGGTAACCGAGCTTCGCCAGCGTCGAGGTCCGGAAGGCGTCGCGGACGAACTGTGTGTAGAGCTTCGCCGTGCCCTCGATCGACTTCAGCGCGATGTTCCCGGTGAAGCCGTCGGTGACGACGACATCGGCAACCCCGGCGCCGATATCGTTGCCTTCGACGAAGCCGTGAAAGGAGACCGGAGAGTCCTCGCGGCGCAGCCAGGCAGCGGCCTGCCGCACTTCCTCGTGGCCCTTGAGTTCTTCGGAGCCGACGTTCAGCAGTCCCACCTTCGGCTTGTCGAGGCCGAGCAGGATCTGCGCGAACACGCTCCCCATCACTGCGAACTGCGCCAGGTTGTCGGCATCGCATTCGAGGTTGGCGCCGAGGTCGAGCATCACGCTCTCGCCGCGCGCCGTGGGCATGAAGGAAGCCAGCGCAGGGCGATCGGCGCCGTCGAGCATGCGCATCGCGAACATCGAGATCGCCAGCAACGCGCCGGTATTGCCGGCCGACACGACCGTATCGGCCCGCCCCTGGGCTGCGGCCTCGACCGCCAGCCACATGCTGGACTTGCGCCGCCGCCGCAGGGCGAAGGACGGCTTGTCCCCGGCCAGCACCGCATCCTCGGCCGGCACGATCTCCAGTACCTGCGCCAGGCCCTTGCGCTTGTCGACGAGCGCCTTCAGTCGCGCTTCGTCTCCGAACAGCAGGAACGAGGTTCCGGGATGACGCTCGCGGGCGATGTCGGCGCCGTTCACCACGACGTCGGGCGCATGGTCGCCGCCCATGCCGTCGAGCGCGAGTACGATCTTGCCCGTACTCACCGCCCTGCTCCGACTGTCGAGCGCCAGCCCATCGCCGGCAGCGGGCTTCGGACTACTTCTCGGCCGACGCGGCGTCGGCCAGGACCGGCATGTCCTCGCGATAGTAGCCGCAATGCGAGCAGACCATGTGCGGCCGCTTCAGCTCGCCGCAGTTCTTGCATTCCATGTAGGCCATCGTCGGCAGCGCATGATGCGCGCGACGCATGTTGCGGCGGGACTTCGAAACCTTTTTCTTGGGAACTGCCATGACGATCTCCAGGACGAGGGCTTCACCCGCTTTCGCAAGCAGGGCATGCCCCCAAAAAAGCTGCAGCCGCGCTCTATAGGCGCGGCGGGCGGCATTCTCTAGCCAAAACGTTTCACCACCGCAACAGTTTAGCGGTCGCGCCGGGGCTTGTCCTTCAGGGCCGCCAGGCCGGCGAACGGATGCCGCCGCGGCTCGGGGGCCGCCCGCCGGGCACCGCCCTTGGTCTTCGGCAGCACATCCTCGAGCTTTATGCCCGGCCGCCGGGGATACGGATCGGCGGTCAGGGACAGTTGTTCGGCAGCGATTTCGCCCACATCGAGCATGTTCCCCGTGAGCGGCTCGGGCGCGTCCCCGTTGGCATTCAGCACCGCCTCGCCGCTCTCCGGGTCGAGATCCTCGGTGACGTTCTCGGCGAAGACCAGCCGGAAGGCGTCGTCGAGTTCCTGGGTCACCGGATCGAGACTGAGGATGCACGCCTGGACGATCCGGCCCTTAAGCCGACCCTCGACCACCACTTGCCCCCCGGGCTTGCGGTCCACGGTTATGCGGGCCGAGAAGGCCGGGAGGCCCATGAAGCCGAAGCGCTTGGCCAGCGCCGCCCGCTCGTTCTCGCTGGTGGTGATCTCGAGGGCCGCGCCATTGGGGCCGAGCTTGTCCAGATCAATGAGCCGCTCAATCTCCGATTTGATATTTTTATCAGCGGTTTGGGTCATTCTGTTAAATCACTTTGTGAGGTCGTTCCGGGCCGTCGACGCCAGCGACCGGGCATATTCGCGGACGTAGGCCTCGAGGCGTGAGAGCTGCTGCTGATCCTCCGGCGACCTACCGCCATAGGCGTTGCGGCGCAAGACCTCGGCAAGGGGCACCTGTCCGTCGTTCAACGCCTCGCGATAGGCCAGGGCACGACCGTGTAGCCCCTCCGCCATGATCTTGATGCGCCGCCCCACCCCGAGATCCTGGATGCCGATCTCGCGCAAGGTGAGATCGAGATGGCGGAACATGGCGTCGAAGAAGGCCTGCGCCAGCACTTCCCCGTCGGGCTCGCGCCGCAGACGATCGATCATCAACGCGGCATGCAGGGCCAGCGCGTCGAAGCGCCCGTCGAGCGTATCGGGAATGCCGCAGGCCTCGAACAGCTCGGCCGCACGTGCCTGCTCGCCGACACGCTTGTAGATGGCGGCGGCAAAATCGTCCTCGGGCTTGCGGCGGCGGAACACGGGTTACTCCTCCCCAACTCGTCACAGGCGACAGGTTGACCCCGCCCCTGCATCGCGACATCTTGCAGTCCCTCTTCCCGCAAAGCCAAGAAGCAGTCCATGCGTCGCACCGCCCCGCTCGCCCTCGTTGGCGCCCTCGCCGTCTCCGCCGCCCTTGCCGTGGGTGGCTGCGAGGACACCGTAGACCAGCGTGGCTTCGCCGCGACGCCCGGTTCGGTGGAAAAGCTCGAAGTCGGCGCTCAGAGCCGCGAGGACGTCGTCCGCCTGATCGGATCGCCCTCCGCCGTCGCCACCTTCAACCCGAACATCTGGTACTACATCAGCGAGACCCAGGTTTACTGGGCCTACACGAAGCCCCGGATCGTCGACCAGAAGGTGATGCAGGTCACGTTCAACGACTCTGGCCGCATCGAAGCCATCAAGAACTACGGACTGAAGGATGCACAGGACATCCAGATGGTCCAGCGCATCACGCCGACCTCGGGCAAGGAACTCACCGTCCTCGAGCAGATCCTCGGCAACGTCGGCCGCTTCAGCGGACCGAAGAAGGAAACCGCGCCGGGCGCCCCGACGAGCGGCGGCATCTGACGTTTCGAGGCCGCGGGAGAACTTCCGAGGCCAGTCCGCCGGACGCGACGCGCACAAAGAAAAAGCCCCGGTCCTTCGACCGGGGCTTTGCTTTTGGATGTTCCTGTCCGCTCAGTGCGCCAGAACGGCGAGGAGCAGCAGCGCCACGATGTTGGCGATCTTGATCATCGGATTGACCGCGGGGCCCGACGTGTCCTTGTACGGGTCGCCGACGGTATCGCCGGTCACCGCGGCCTTATGAGCCTCGGATCCCTTGCCGCCGAAATGGCCTTCCTCGATGTACTTCTTGGCGTTGTCCCAGGCACCGCCGCCCGCCGTCATCGAGATGGCGACGAAGATGCCGGTGACGATGACGCCGAGCAGCATGGCGCCGACGGCCGCGAAGGCGTCCGCGCGGTTGGCGATGGCCGCGATCACGAAGAACAGCACGATCGGCGACAGCACCGGCAGCAGCGACGGGATCATCATCTCCTTGATCGCCGCTTTGGTGAGCATGTCGACAGCGCGGCCATAGTCCGGCCGGTCCGTGCCCGCCATGATGCCGGGCTTCTCCTTGAACTGCCGGCGGACTTCCTCGACTACCGACTGCGCGGCGCGGCCGACGGCCAGCATGGACATGCCGCCGAACAGGTACGGCAGCAGGCCGCCGACCAGCAGGCCGACCACGACGTACGGGTTCTTCAGCGAGAAATCGACCGACTTCACGCCCAGCTTGCCCTGCGCGATGAAGTAGTCGAGGTCCGAGGTGTAGGCCGCGAACAGCACCAGCGCACCGAGGCCGGCCGAGGCGATGGCGTAGCCCTTGGTAACGGCCTTGGTGGTGTTGCCGACCGCGTCGAGCGCGTCGGTGTTCTTGCGCACTTCCTTCGGCAGTCCGGCCATTTCGGCAATGCCGCCGGCATTGTCGGTGACCGGACCGTACGCATCGAGGGCGACGATCATGCCCGCGAGCGCCAGCATGGCGGTCGTGGCGATGGCGATGCCGAAGAGGCCGGCCAGGATGTAGCAGATCACGATGCCGGCGCAGATCAGCAGCGCCGGGCCCGCCGTGGCTTCCATCGACATCGCGAGGCCCGCGATGACGTTGGTGCCGTGGCCGGTGACCGAAGCCTGAGCCACGGCCTTCACCGGGCGATAGTCGGTGCCGGTGTAGTACTCGGTGACCCACACGATCAGGCCGGTGATGGCCAGGCCGACCAGCGAGCACCAGAACAGCGACATGCCGGTGAACGAGCGGTCGCCGACCGTCATCACCGTACCCATGCCGACCAGGCGATCGGTGGCGAAATAGATGGCCGGGACCGAAAGCACGGCGGCCACGATCACGCCCTTGTACATCGCCCACATGATGTTGCCGTCCGATCCGAGGCGGACGAAGTAGGTGCCGATGATGGAGGTGATGATGCAGGCGCCGCCGATGACCAGCGGGAACGCCATCAGCTTGGCCACGAGGACCGGGTCGGCCGCGAAGAAGATCGAGGCCAGGACCATGGTGGCGACGGTCGTCACCGCATAGGTCTCGAACAGGTCGGCCGCCATGCCGGCGCAGTCGCCGACATTGTCGCCCACGTTGTCGGCGATGGTGGCCGGGTTGCGGGGGTCATCCTCGGGGATACCCGCTTCTACCTTGCCGACCATATCGCCGCCGACGTCCGCACCCTTGGTGAAGATGCCGCCGCCGAGACGGGCGAAGATCGAGATCAGCGAGGCGCCGAAGCCCAGCGCAACAAGCGCATCGATCATGTCACGGCTGCCGCCGGGGACGCCCATCTTGAGGAGAACCGCGTAGTAGCCGCCGACGCCGATCAGGGCGAGGCCGGCGACCAGCATGCCGGTCACCGCACCAGCCTTGAAGGCGAGGTCCAGGCCGGATGCGAGGCTCTTTTGGGCGGCGACGGCCGTACGCACATTGGCGCGAACCGAGACGTTCATGCCGATGAAGCCTGTGGCTCCCGACAGAACGGCGCCGATCAAGAAGCCGATGGCGGCATACTTGCCGAGAAGAAGGGCCAGAAGCACGAGGACGACGACGCCCACGATGCCGATGGTCGTGTACTGGCGGCGCAGGTAGGCAGCCGCACCTTCCTGGATGGCTTGCGCGATTTCTTGCATGCGGGGCGTGCCGGCGTCGGACGCCATGACCCGCGATGCGGTAACGACGCCATACAGCACGGCAATCAAGCCGCAGCCGATGACGCCCCAAAGAACGGTGGACATTTTTCCTAACCCATTGTTTTTTCAGCGCTTCTAGCGCATCGCGACCCGAAGCTCGTACTCCCCCCGGTGCGAAGCGCGCGAAAAATGACATGATGCCCGTGTCGGCGCAACTCGCGGCTGGGAAAAGCGCCGTCAACTCAAGGGCTTGGCCTCAGGCGCGCGACGGATTCCGCAACCGGAACACGCCGATCACCAGCAAGGCGACCAGCACGAGCGCGAGGGCGACATAGTTCAGGGCGGCCCAGCCCTCGAGTTCCAGCACCACGCCCGCCATCAGGCTGGCGACAGTGGTCACGCCGAACACCATGAAGTCGTTGAACGCCTGCGCCTTGCCCCGCTCGGCCGGCCGGTAGGTGGTGGTGAGAAGCGTGGTCGCTCCCACGAAGAGGAAGTTCCAGCCCACTCCGTTGAGGCTGAGGGCGCCGCGGAAGTGCCATTCGCTGACGCCCAGCAGCGCCACGACGACGCCCGCCACCAGCAGGACGATGCCCGCGATCATGATGTTGAAGATGCCGAACCGGGAGATCAGTTGTCCCGTATAGAACGACGGCAGAAACATTCCCATGACATGCACGAATATCGTCACGGGCGCCTCGGTCGCCTTCAGGCCGCACTGGACGATGGCCAGCGGCGATGCCGCCATCACGAAGGACATGACGCCGAAGGCAATCATCGCACCGGCGCAGGCCACCATGTAGGCCGGCTGGGTGACGATCTCGAAGAGCGGCCGCTGCGGGCCCGTGGTGTCCTCCACCCTGACCTGCGGGAATTCGATGAAGCCCAGCACAATGAAGACGAGGATATGGATGACGATGACGGCGCAGAAGCTCGCCTGGAAGAGCGGCTGCCAGAGGTCGGGCGTCAGCCGCGCCAGGGTCGGACCGATGATTCCCGCCAGCACGCCGCCCGCCGTGACATAGGAAATCGCCTGCGCGCGAAAGTTGCCGGGCGCGAGTTCGACCGCGGCGAACCGATAGAGCTGCATGTTGGCGATGCCATAGCCGAGAAACAGTCCTCCCACGCACATGACCAGGAAGCTGCCGACGCCGAGGCCGATCGCGGCCAGAGACGCGCCGATCATCCCCATCAGGGAGCCACTGCGGAAACCCACCTTGCGGCCGCGCCGCATCATCAGAAGCGAGGCCGGGAATACCGACAGCATGACGCCGAGATGCTGCATGGTGATGGGCAGGTTGGCCCACATGCGCATGTCGGGCGACACGATGGTGAGCACGGCGAGCGCCGAGGAGGCGAACATGAGCGTGTTGCTGCTCTGCGTCAGCGCCTGGCACATCGCAAGCAGTGCGATGTTGCGCAGCGACCGTCGCGGCATGCGGCCGTCGGAGGCTGCGGGCATTTCCTTCACCTTGACTGATCCGTCCATTGGGCCCGCACTCTAGTTTCGCGCCCTGCCCGCGCCATGCCCTGAGGCGCAGTGCTGCTATGAGCGAGGGCGTTTCACTAGAAGTGAACGTAGCCCGATCGCGGCGCCGTCACGAGACGCCCTCCCGCCGTGAGCCGGACGCCGCCGCCGCCGGCGAAGCGCCCGATCCGAGTGACAGCCACGCCGGCGGCCCGCGCCGCGGCCCGAAGGGCGGTGGCGCGGCGCGGCGGCACCGCCATCACCAGCTCGTAGTCGTCGCCGCCCCCGAGGACGTTTGCCCAGAGCCGCGGCTCGGCCGCCACGGCGGCGCGTCCGGCCGGTGACAGTGGGACGTCACCGCGCTCGATCGCGACGGCCAGTCCGGAGGCCTGTCCGATATGCCCGGCATCGGCCAGCAGACCGTCCGAAACGTCGGCACACGCGGTCGCGACGCCGACAAGCCGCGGACCGAGGCTGGCACGCGGCTGCGGCAGGCGATAGCGGTCCTCGAGCGACGCGCGCTGGCGGACCGTCAGGTCGCGCAAGCCGCCTTGCGCCGCGAGCAGTCCCAGCGCGCCGTCGCCGATCGTGCCGGTCACCCACAGGTCGTCGCCGGCACGGGCGCCGGCACGGGTCAGGCCCTTGCCGCGAGCGACACGACCGAACGCGGTGATGGTCAGCGTGAGCGGTCCCGGCGTCACCACGGTGTCGCCGCCGCACAGCACGATGTCGTAGCGCCGCTGGTCGGCTGCCAGCCCCCTTGCGAAGCCCGCGACCCAGGATTCCCGCCAGTTCGCCGGAAGCGCGAGCGAAAGCTGGTAGACGAAGGGCGTCGAGCCTCCGGCCGCGAGATCGGACAGACAGACCCGCAGCGCCTTGGCGGCGATCCGCGCCGGCTGGTCGTCGGCCAGGAAATGGACGCCCGCCACGATCGTGTCGGTCTTGACCACGAGATCTCGACGCGCGTCGGCGGCGAGGAAGGCATTGTCGCTCTGCAGGCCTCCGGCGCCCGCGAAGCCGCGGGCGAGCGGCGCGAAGTAGCGGGCGATCAGTTCGAACTCACCGACCCGCCGCGATCGCGCCATGACGACCTACCTCTGGTCGGCCGGCCGCGCCTGACGCGCCACGCGGTCGAGAACGGAGTTGATGAAGCTGGGCTCGCCCTTGTCGTAGAAGGCGTGGGCGATCTCGACATATTCATTGATCGCCACCCGCAGCGGCACGTCGCCCCGATGGACGAGTTCGTATGCGCCGGCGAGCAGGATGGCCCTGACCAGGCGATCCACGCGCGCCCAGGTCCAGTCCTTGGCGAGCGACGCCGTCACCAACGCCTCCAGCGCGTCCCGGTGGGTCGTGGTACCCTCGACCACGTCCTTGAACAGCGGCCGGTCGGCGTCGCGGCGCATGCCGCCCTCGCCCGCTTCGCCGGTGCGAACCTTCAGGAACTGCTCGATGATCTCGGCCGGAGCATCCTGCCCCTCCTGCCACTGATAGAGCGCCTGCACCGCCGCCAGCCGGGCGGCCTGGCGGCGACTGGGCCCGGCCGGTTTGGCGTCGCTCACGACTTCTTCCAACGTCGGCCCAGAGCCACCATGGCGAGACAGGCATGGGCCGCATCGCCGCCCTTATCCCCGCGGTCGGTGAAGGCACGCGCCCGCGCCTGCTCGATGTTCTCGACTGTCACGATGCCGTAGCCGATGGCGAGCTTCTTCTGAACCGCCAGATCCATCAGGCCCCGCGCGCTCTCGCCACAAACGTAGTCGTAGTGCGTGGTCTCGCCGCGAATGACGCAGCCGAGCGCCACGTAGCCGTCGTAGCGCTTGCCCTTCTTGTCCGCCGCCAGCGCGATCGCGCCGGGGATCTCGAAGGCGCCCGGAACGACGATGCGGTCCGCCTTCGCGCCATTCTTCACGATCTCCTGCTCGGCGCCCTTGATCAGCGCGTCGGCGATGTCGGCATAGTAGCGCGACTCGACGATGAGGATGCGCGCGCCCTTGACGCCTGCGACAGCCGGCCGGGCCGTCGGGTTTTCCGTCCGTGTCGACATGTCTAGACCTTCGCGCGGCCGGGAACCGGCTTCTGGGCGACGATCTTGAGACCGAATCCCTCCAGACCGACGACGCTCTTCTGGGAGTTGCTGAGCAGCACCATTTCCTTCACGCCGAGATCGATGAGGATCTGGGCGCCCACGCCGTAGTCGCGGAGCTCCTGCCCTGCCGGCTCGATCGGCTCGCCGGCGCGACGGCGCTGCTCGGCCAGCACCACGGTGAGCGGCTCGCGGATCAGCACGATGACGCCGCGGCCTTCCTTGGCGATCTCGCGCATCGACGCCTCGATCTCGCCGCCGCGGCCGCCGCTGCGCTGCCCAAGCGTGTCGGTGAACAGATTGACGGCGTGCATGCGAACCATCACCGGACCGCCGGCAGCGGGATCGCCCTTCACCAGGGCGACATGCTGCGCCATCGTCACCTTGTTCACGTAGACGACGCAGCGGAAGTCGCCGCCCCAGGTGCTGTCCAGCGCCGTCTCGCTGATTCGCTTCACGATCGAGTCGTAGCGGCGCCGATAGGCGATCAGGTCGGCGATGGTGCCGATCTTGAGCGCGTGACGCTGCGCAAAGGTGATGAGATCGTTGCGGCGCGCCATCGTGCCGTCATCGTTCATGATCTCGCAGATCACGCCGGCTGGATTGAGACCCGCAAGACGGGCGATGTCGACGGCAGCTTCGGTATGACCCGTGCGCTCGAGGGTGCCGCCGTCGCGCGCCACCAGTGGGAACACATGACCGGGCGTCACGATGTCCTGCGGTCCGCACGAGGGATCGATCGCCACCGACACGGTGCGCGAGCGATCGGCGGCGGAGATCCCGGTCGTCACGCCTTCGCGCGCCTCGATCGAGACGGTGAAGGCGGTCGAATGGCGCGTCCGGTTGTTCTGCGACATCAGCGGCAGACCGAGCTGCTCCACCCGCTCGCGCGTCAGGGCGAGGCAGATCAGGCCGCGCGCGTGCCGGGCCATGAAGTTGATGGCCTCCGGCGTCGCCCACTGGGCAGGGATCACCAGGTCGCCCTCGTTCTCGCGATCCTCGTCGTCGACGAGGATGAACATCCGGCCCCTGCGGGCCTCCTCGATGATGTCCTCGGCGGCGGCCTTCACTTCGCTGAAGGTGACCCGCCAAGCGTCCTTTTCGAGCGCACTCATGTTTTCTGATGCTCCAACAGTCGCGCAACGTAACGCGCGAGCATATCCACCTCAAGGTTGACCCTTTGGCCGACCCTGGCCTGTCCGAGGGTGGTCACCGCCTGGGTGTGTGAAATCACGTTCACGCCGAAGCGGTTGCCGTCCACTTCATTGACCGTGAGCGAAATGCCGTCGATCGCCACCGAGCCCTTGGCCGCGACGAAGCGCGCCAGCTCGGACGGCGCCTCGAACACGAAGCGCACGCTGCCGCCTTCCGGCGTCATGGAAACGATCCTGCCCACGCCATCCACGTGCCCGTACACGAGATGGCCTCCCAGCTCGTCGCCGAGCTTCAGCGACAATTCGATGTTGAGCCGGCTGCCGACTGTCCAGTCGCCGAGATGGGTCTTGTCGAGGCTCTCCGCCGAGACCTCGACCGCAAACCGGCCGGCACCCTTCTCCACCACCGTGAGGCAGCAACCGGAGCAGGCGATCGACGCACCGATGGCGATCGGCACCATGTCGTGCCGGGTGGAGATCACGAAACGACGGTCGCCCGCCTTGCCACCGGGGTCGACGGAAACGATCTCGCCGATGTCGCTCACGATACCTGTAAACATGGCCGCTACTTAATCCTCCCGCTGCCAGGTTTCCAGCGTGTCGCCCTGCAGTTGCCGGGCGGACACCAGGCGGAACCGGGGCGCGGAACCCAGTCGTGCAAATTCCAGTCCGCCCACCGCAGAGCGGCTGTCCCCGCCGAGGATCACCCCGGCGCGGTAACTCGAAATCCGGTCCACGAGACCGGCCTTCAGGAAGGACGCGGCAACCTGTCCGCCACCCTCGATGAGGACCCTCGTCAGTCCACGCCCGCCCAACACCTGCGCGGCCGCGGATACGTCGATGCGTCCGTCCGGCCGTCCTGCGACTTCGAGTATCTCGACGCCGAGAGCAGCGAGCCTCTCCCGCCTCTCCGCCGGCGCGCCCGGGGTACAGACGAGCCAGACCGGCGTGCCACGCGCCGAGGTCGCAAGCTTCGAAGCGGGAGACAGTCGCGCCTGCGAATCGAGCACGACGCGCACCGGCGAATAGGCCGCGAGCCCCGGCAGGCGGCAGGTCAGGTCGGGATCGTCGGCGGCGGCCGTCGCGGCGCCGATCAGGATAGCATCGTGGATGGCGCGCAGGCGATGCCCGTCCTGCCGCGCCGCCGCTCCGGTAATCCATCTGCTTTCGCCGGACGCGGTGGCGATACGCCCGTCGAGCGAGCCTGCCATCTTGAGATGGAAGAGCGGCCGGCCTTCGCGCACGCGCCGCAGGAAGCCCGCGTTGATCTCGGCCGCGTCCGCCGCGCCGTCGCCCACCTCGACCGTGATGCCGGCCGCCTTCAGGCGGGCATGCCCCTGCCCCTTCACGCGCGGATCGGGATCTTCGAGCGCCGATACGACACGCGCGACACCGGCATTCACCAAGGCGTCCGCGCAGGGCGGCGTACGGCCATGATGCGCGCAGGGTTCCAGCGTGACGTAGGCGGTCGCCCCCCTCAGAGACAGTCCGGCCTTGGCGGCTTCGGCGATGGCATCGGCTTCGGCATGCGGCCGTCCGCCATCCCGCGTACGCCCGCGCGCAATCACCAGCCCGTCGTGCACGATCACGCAGCCGACGGCGGGATTGGGCCAGGTGCGGCCGAGCGAACGGCGCGCCAGCGCGAGCGCTGCGCGCATCATCGGCTTCAGTCCTTGAAGTGGGTATCGGCGAGGTCGGAGATGAACTCCTCGAAGTCCCGGGCCTCGCGGAAGTTGCGATAGACCGAGGCGAAGCGCACGTAGGCGACCGGATCGAGCGCGCGCAAGGCGTCCATCACCAGTTCGCCGATCTGCGTCGAGGGAATCTCGCTCTCGCCGGAGCTTTCGAGGCGGCGCACGATGCCGTTGACCACGCGCTCCGTCCGTTCCGGGTCGACTGGCCGCTTGCGGCAGGCGACCTGTATGGAACGTGCCAGCTTGTCGCGATCGAACTGCACGCGCTGTCCGTTCTTCTTCACCACCGTCAGCTCGCGCAACTGGACGCGCTCGAACGTCGTGAAGCGGGAGCCGCAGGACGGGCAGTAGCGCCGCCGGCGAATCGCCGAGTTGTCGTCGGTCGGCCTCGAGTCCTTAACCTGAGTGTCCTCGTGACCGCAGAATGGACAGCGCATCTAGTTCCCCTGTTTTCTTCTGGCTTTGCGCCTTGTCAGTCGCGGTAGATCGGGAAGCGCGCGCAAAGCGCGTGCACCTTGGCCCGGACCTGGGCCTCGACCTGGGCGTCGCCGTCCGGGCCATTCTTGGCAATGCCGTCGAGCACGTCGGCAATCAGGTGTCCGATCTGCTGGAACTCCGCGACCCCGAAGCCGCGCGAGGTGCCCGCCGGCGTCCCGAGCCGCACGCCCGACGTGATCGTGTACTTCTCCGGATCGCCCGGAATGCTGTTCTTGTTGGTGGTGATGCCGGCGCGGTCGAGCACCTTCTCTGCCGAGACGCCGGTCGCCTTCTTGGGGCGCAGGTCGACCAGCATGACATGGCTGTCGGTACCGCCGGAGACAATCTTCAGCCCACGCTCGGTCAGCGTCGCGGCGAGCGCCCGCGCATTGTCGACCACCTGCTGGGCGTAGACCTTGAAGTCGGGCTTCAGCGCCTCGCCGAACGCCACCGCCTTGGCGGCGATGATGTGCATCAGCGGCCCGCCCTGAAGGCCCGGGAACACCGCCGAGTTGATCTTCTTGCCCAGTTCGGCGTCGTTCGACAGGATCATGCCGCCGCGCGGGCCGCGCAGCGTCTTGTGCGTCGTCGTCGTCACGACATGGGCATGCGGCAGCGGGCTGGGGTAGACACCGGCCGCGACCAGGCCGGCGTAGTGTGCCATGTCGACCATGAAGTAGGCGCCGATCTCGTCCGCGACCTTGCGGAAGCGCGCCCAGTCGATGTGGCGCGAATAGGCCGAGGCGCCGGCGATGATCAGCTTCGGCTTCTCGCGGCGAGCGATTTCCTCCATTTGCTCGTAGTCGATCAGGTGCGTGTCGGGCCGGACGCCGTACGACGCGACCTTGAACCATTTGCCCGACTGGTTGGCCGGGGACCCGTGCGTAAGGTGGCCACCTTCGGAAAGCGACATGCCGAGGAACGTGTCACCCGGCTGCAGCAGCGCCAGGAACACGGCCTGGTTGGCCTGCGCGCCGGAGTGCGGCTGGACGTTGGCGAAGGCGCAGTTGAAAAGCTTCTTCGCGCGCTCGATCGCCAGGTCCTCCGCCTTGTCGACCTCCTCGCAGCCGCCATAGTAGCGGCGACGCGGATAGCCTTCGGCGTACTTGTTGGTGAGCACCGATCCGGCCGCCTCAAGCACGGCGCGCGAGACGATGTTCTCCGAGGCGATCAGCTCGATCTGCTCCTGCTGGCGATGCAGTTCGCCCTTGAGGACGGCGTCGATCGCCGGATCGACTTCGGCGACACCCGTTGTGAACATCGGCAACGACGCATTGCTCATCTTGGCGGCAACCTGACTCATCTCGTTCAACCCTTTGAAAGCTTCTCAACGCGGACGGCGTGGCGGCCGCCGGCCCAACCGGTATCGAGGAAGACCTTGAGCGCCTCGCGGGCGACTTCGACGCCGATCAGGCGCTGGCCGAAGGCGATGACGTTGGCATCGTTGTGCTCGCGCGACAGCCGCGCGGATGTGACATCATGCGCGAGGACTGCGCGAACCCTGGGGTTGCGATTGGCCGCGATGGAGATGCCGATGCCGCTGCCGCAGACCAGCACACCCCGCTCCGCCCTGCCCGAGGCAATGGCCTCGCCCACGGCCTTCCCGAAATCCGGATAATCGACGGATTCGGTCGAATTCGTGCCAAGATCCAGCACGTCGTAACCTGCTTCCTGCAGGTCGCGCTTCAGGATTTCCTTAAGGTCGAAGCCGGCATGATCCGACGCGACCGCGATGGCGCCCCCCGGCATATCGACGATCGATCCCCTCTATCTATTGAGCCCCCCGATACCATATCGGGGGCTGCGGTGTCACGGTCCCCCAAAATCGTGGAAACCGACCCACAAGACATTGATCTGGAACGAAAAAGGCCCGGCGGGTGCCGGGCCTGTCTCGCGCAGGGCTGATTTGCCCTACTTCTTGATCGGCGAGGACTTGCCGTCCTTCCAGACGTAGATGTCGTAGACCGCGTCCTTGATGTCGCCCTTGGCGTCGAACTCGAGGACACCGACGGCGGAGTCATACTTGCCCGAGCGCAGCGCAGCGGCGACCTTGGCGGCCTCGGTCGACTTCGCCTTGTTGGCGGCATCGGCCCAAGCCTTCACGGCGGCGTAGCTGAACAGCGTGTAGCCTTCGGGATTGTACTTGGCGTCGCGGAACTTCTTCACGAGGGCGGCATTCTTGGGGTCGTCCTCGGCCTTGGGCGGGAACGACATCATGACGCCGTTGGTGGCCGCGCCGCCCAGTTGGGCGAACTCGGCGGTCTCCAGCGCATCGAAGCCCATCATGTTCGCCGCCAGGCCCTGCTCACGCGCCTGCTTGATGATCAGCGCGCCCGCGGTGTGGTAGCCGCCCAGCACGATGATATCGATCTTCGCCTGCTTCATCTTGTTGATCAGCGCGGCGAAGTCCTTGTCGGTATCGTTGTAGGCCTCGTACATCGTCTCGCGAAGGCCGCCCTTGTTCAGGGCCTTCTTGGTCTCGTCGGCCACGCCCTTGCCGTAGGGCGACTTGTCGTGAAGGATCGCGACCTTCGCATTCTTGTTGTTCTTCAGGATGTAGTTGCCGACGGTCGTGCCCTGCACGTCGTCGCGGCCGCAGGTCCGGAACACGGTGGTGTTGCCCTTGGCCGCCGCGTCATCCGTCAGCTTCGGGTTGGTCGAGGCCGGCGTGATCTGCAGGATCTTGCCTTCCTTGTAGATGTCCGAAGCCGGGATCGACGAGCCCGAGCAGAAGTGCCCGGCCACGAACACGACCTTGTCCGACACCATCTTGTTGGCGACCGCGGTCGCCTGCTTCGGATCGCAGGCATCGTCACCGATCACCAGTTCCAGCTTCTGCCCGTTCACGCCGCCGGCGGCGTTGATGTCCGCGACCGCCATTTCGGCGCCGCGCTTCAGCTGCTCGCCGAAAGCCGCATTCGCGCCGGTCATCGGACCGGCCGAACCGATCTTGATCTGGGCGAACGCGGGTGTCGCCATGAGCGCAACGGCTGCGACGGCCAGCGTGCCGTACATCTTCTTCATCCGGGTCTCCCTTGTTCGTTGAGCCTCCTCCGCGACAGGCGGAGCATGCGGTTAGATTAGGGCCCCTCGTCCCAGCCCAGCAAGCCTTTGCGCCGGTAAAGCCAGGGATATTGACGCACCATCTGGCGCGCCCGCGTGAGCCGAAAGGCAAACGCCGCGATTGCCAATTGCACTGCCCAGCCCAGTACAAATCCGGCCAGAGACCAGAGTTCGCCGTTGGCCAGTGCGTAGTCGAGGAAGCGCAGCGTTGCCGAAAGCAGCATCGTGTAGAACACGATCTGCGGCCAGGGGCGCCAGGTGAGTGCCACCGCATGCCCGGCGGCGAACGAGGCGGGGCCGATCAGGACGAGGTTGAACAGCAACACGTTGAACAACGTGTCGCCGAACCAGTCGAACATGAAGGTGTCGAGCGGGCTCATGCGTGGCCGCCTTCGAGATAGGCGGCGCGGACTTCCTGATTGGCCAGCAGCTCCTTGCCGCTGCCGCTCAGCCGCACCCGCCCGTTGGCCAGCACATAGGCGCGGTCGGCCAGCCGCAAGGCATGGAAGGCGTTCTGCTCGACCAGGAAGATGGTGACGCCCTCCTCCCGCGCGATCCGCCCGATCGACTCGAAGATCTGGCGCACGATCAGCGGCGCGAGCCCCAACGACGGTTCGTCGAGCAGCAGCAGACGCGGCCGGCTCATAAGTGCGCGCCCGATCGCCAGCATCTGCTGTTCGCCGCCGGACAGGGTGCCGCCGCGCTGGTCACGCCGCTCGGCGAGTCGCGGAAACATCGCGAAGACGCGGTCGATGTCCGACTTGAAGTTGGCCGGATCGGCGAGAATGGCGCCCATCTGCAGGTTCTCGAAGACGCTCATGCGCGGAAAGATGCGCCGGCCCTCCGGCACTTGCGCCACGCCGCGCCGGACGATCTGATGGGTCGGCAGTGCGGTAATGTCCTCGCCGTCGAGCACGATCGTGCCGCTGCGGGCGCGGGGATTGCCGCAGATCGTCATCAGCAGCGTGGACTTGCCCGCGCCGTTGGCTCCGATCAGCGTCACGATCTCGCCGCGCGCCACCTCGAGATCGACTCCATGCAGCGCCTGGATGGCGCCATAGAAGGTCTCTATGCCCTTGACCGACAGGATGGAGGGCTCAGCCATCGAGCGCCTTCTCGTCTGTGCCGAGATAGGCCCGGATCACCGCCGGGTCGTTCCGCACGGCCGCGGGCGCGCCCTCGGCGATCTTGCGTCCGTAGTCGAGCACGACGATGTGGTCGGAGATCTGCATCACGACGCTCATGTCGTGCTCGATCAGCAGCACCCCGATCCCGTCGCGGTCGCGGATCGAGACCAGCAGCTCGTTGAGCTCGGCCGATTCGCGCGGATTGAGGCCGGCGGCCGGCTCGTCGAGACAAAGGAGCACCGGCTCGGTGCACATCGCGCGGGCGATCTCGAGCCGCCGCTGGGCGCCGTAAGGCAATTCGCCGGCCGGCCGGTCTGCATCGGCCACCAGGCCGATGCGCTCCAGCCACAGGCGGGAGAGTTCGATCGCGGCTTCCTCGGCACGGCGGAAGCTCGCGACACCGAGCAGACCCAGCAGGCTCCAGCCAGAGGCGCGCATCAGCTTGTTGTGTTGCGCCACCATCAGATTCTCCAGCACCGTCATGCCAGGGAACAGACGGATGTTCTGGAAGGTACGGGCCACCCTCGCCTTCTGGCCGATCTCGTGGCCGCGCATGCGTTCGAGGAGGAATTCCCCGGGCCCGCCGCGCAGGGTCAACCGTCCGACCGTCGGCTTGTAGAAGCCGGTGATGCAGTTGAAGACCGTCGTCTTGCCGGCGCCGTTCGGGCCGATGATGGCAGTGATGGATCTCGGATGGGCAGTGAAGGACACGTCGTCGATCGCGACCAGGCCGCCGAAGCGCATGGTGAGGTGTTCGACCTCGATGAGCGGAGCCATCATCCGCCGCCTCCCGAGCCTGCCGGATGCAATCGGATCGACGGCTCGCGATGGGAGATGAGCCCGCGTGGCTTGAATACCATGATCAGGACCATGGCGAGGCCGAAGGCCAGCATGCGGTAGCTTCCGAGGTCGCGGAACCATTCCGGCAGGCCGATCAGCAGCACGGCCGCCAGCACGACGCCGATCTGGCTGCCCATGCCGCCCAGCACGACGATGGCGAGGATGATCGCCGATTCGATGAAGACGAAGCTCTCGGGGCTGATGAAGCGCTGCTTGGCCGCGAAGAATGACCCGGCGAAGCCCGCGAACATGGCGCCGATGGCAAAGGCCGTGAGCTTGGTGTTGGTCGGATTGATGCCCAGCGCCTGGCAGGCCGTCTCGTCCTCGCGCAGCGCCTCCCAGGCGCGTCCCACGGGCAGACGGCGCATGCGCTGGGTGAACAGATTGGTGATCAGCGCCAGACCGAGGATGATGTAGTAGAGGAAGATCAGCCGGTGGTTGCCGTTGAAGGCGATGCCCAACATCTCCGACACGGTCTGCTTGCCCGGCGGCGGCGTCTCGGCGAACACCGCGCCGAACAGGGTCGGCCCCGGAATCGAGCCGATGCCGGCCGGTCCATTGGTCAGGTCGAACCAATTGAGCAGGACGAGGCGGATGATCTCGCCGAAGCCCAGGGTGACGATCGCGAGATAGTCGCCACGCAGGCGCAGGACCGGGAAGCCCAGCATGATGCCGAACAGCGCCGCCATCATCCCGGCGAGCGGCAGGACCGTCCAGAAACCCAGCCCGTACTGCGTGCTGAGCAGCGCATAGGCGTAGGCGCCGACCGCGTAGAAGGCGACGTAGCCCAGGTCGAGCAGGCCGGCGAGTCCGACCACGATATTCAGGCCCCAGCCCAACATCACGTAGGTCAGGATCAGCACGCCGAGGTCCATGGTCTTCTGGTCGGCCACCGGCGAGAACGGCAGCAGCACGGCGAAGGCCAGCAGCAGCCAGCCGAACCATTTGGAGCCGGCCCTGCCCAACGCCAAGCCCGACGGCGTCCGCGCCGCCGCGCCCATCGCATCGCTGGCCCACGGCCAGATCGCGCGGATCACCAGCAGCATGCCGCCCAGCGCCACGAACCAATGCAGGAAGCCCGACGGCAGCTTCATCGGCGAGGCGCCGGCCACAATCATCGCCACCCCAAGCACGATGGCCGGCCAGCGCAGCCCGTTCGCCGCCATCGAAAGACCGAGCCGGCCGATGAAGATGACGACCACTGCAACCAAAAGATCGACGAGATGATAGTCGAAGCCCAGCCCCTTCCCTCCGCCCATGTCGACGGTGCGGAAGCCGACGATGAAGATGCCGAGCGCGGCGGCGACGAACGCGGTCAGGCCCGCGTCCTTCAGCATGAGGGGAAGACGCGGGCCCATGCGCTCAGACCTTCTCGATCTCCGGCTTTCCGAGCAGGCCGCTCGGCCGGAAGATCAGCACCAGCACGAGGATCGCGAAGGCCGCGACGTCCTTGTATTCGCTGGAGAAGTAGCCAGCCCAGAAGACCTCGATCAGGCCGATCAGCAACCCGCCGAGCATCGCGCCCGGCAGCGAGCCGATGCCGCCCAGCACCGCCGCGGTGAAGGCCTTGATGCCCGCCAGGAAGCCGATGAAGAAATCGATCACGCCGTAGTACATCAGGAACAACATGCCGGCGACGGCGGCCAGCGCCGCTCCCAGCACGAAGGTGAGCGAGATCGTGCGGTCGACGTTCACGCCCAGCAACGCCGCCATCTTCATGTCCTGCTCGCAGGCCCGCTGCTGGCGGCCGAGCGAGGTCCGGGCGATCACCCAGGTGAAGCCCGCCATCAGCACGATCGTGACCAGCACGATGATGATCTGCAGCCATGTCACGCGAACGTCGAACCCGTCGGCAGTGAACAGGTTGAAGCCGCCGGAAACGATCTGTCCGCCCGGTTTCGGCCGCGCGCCCTGGGCGAGCTGGACGTAGTTCTGGAGGGCGATCGACACGCCGATGGCGGAGATCAGCGGGGCCAGCCGGAACGAGCCGCGCAAGGGTCTGTAGGCCGTTCGTTCGATCGCCCATCCGTAGACGGCCGAGAACGACATGGCGAGCAGCAGCACCAGGACGATGGCGATGGGGGCCGAGCTGATCCCCAAGCTGCCGCAAATGATGAAGCCGATCAGGGAGATGAAGGCGCCGATCATGAAGACCTCGCCATGCGCGAAGTTGATCATGCCGATGATGCCGTAGACCATCGTGTAGCCGATGGCGATGAGCCCGTAGATGGCGCCCAGCGTGATTGCGTTGATCAGCTGTTGCGTGAAATACGCCATGCCCTGTGTCTGTCTCCCTGTCCTTGCGACCTAAGATGCTTTCTCCGGGACTGGCAAGCTCAAGATGAATGACCTGCAAATCGCGGACCAGAGGCAAGGCCCATGGAGCCTTGCCGGGCAAAGCGCCTGCGGGGTTGGCCAATTGCCACTTGAACTCGGGGGCCCAAGTGCCGATTAAAGATCGCATGGACACCCCCTCCTACGACGTCATCGTCATCGGTGCCGGTCCTGCCGGACTGACCGCCGCCACCGACATCGCCCGCGCCGGCCTCAAGGTGCTCTGCCTCGACAAGCTCGCACCGGGCGGCGAGATCATGAATCTCGGCGAACTCCACGATTTCGACGAGATATTCGACGGCACCCAGATGGCCTCCCGCCTGACAGACGACGCCGTCGTCGCCGGCGTCGAGATCGGCTTCGGCGAGGTGTCCTCGATCGCGGGCCAGGGCCCCTTCGAGGTCGGCACCGCGGACGGCGAGCGCCACGGCGCCCGCGCGCTGGTCGTTGCGACCGGCCTGAACAAGGGCAAGCTCGGCGTGCCGGGCGAGGAGGACTATGAAGGGCGCGGCCTCTCCCACTGTGCCAATTGCGACGGCCCGCTCTATGCCGGCCAGCCCGTGATCATCGCCGGTGCCACAGGATGGGCGCCGTACGAGGCGAAGGCGCTCGTCGGGATCGCGGGCGAGGTCACCATGCTCGGCGTGCCCGACGGCGACGTGCCCGAGGGCGTGACCTCGCAACCCGGTCGGATCGTGGGCGTCGAAGGCAGCGGCGGCCTCGAGGCCGTGACGGTCGAGAATGACGGCCAGCGAAACACAATTCCGACGAATGCCGTTTTTGTTTACGTCGGCCGGTCTCCCGCTGCGGAATTCCTGCCGGATTCGCTTGCACGTGACGCCACCGGGCATATCGTTGTCGACCAGGGGGGCCGGACCGGCCTGCCGCTGGTATTCGCCGCCGGCGACGTGCGGTCGGGCTCGAAGGAATATCTGGCGAACGCCATCGAGGATGGCCAGCGCGTGGCCAAGTCGGTGGTCGCCGCTTTGAACCAGTAGCGTGGAGGGAACCCGAGAATGCGTATCTTCAATCCGAGCTTCGGCCTGGCCGCCGCCGGCCCCGCCAAGGTGACGCTGCAGCCGATCAACTGGGCGACCGACGCGATTGCGCTGATCTCCAATTCCAAGCCGAACGCCCGCGAGCTGCTGGAAGGCGTCCGGGCCATGCTCGGCGCGCACCGCCCGGTGGACAACATCCACTTCCACGCCAAGAACAGCGCGAGCCAGCCCGCGCCGAAGGAACTGATCGAGAAGGTCGCGAAGAACTACAAGGGAGCCCTCCTCGCCTTAGGGGATTGAGGAAGCTGTTCATCGTGGAGTTTCCACGACAGCCTCGAACTCGAGAAGCTCGGCGTCACCTCCTTCGTGATCGCCACTGAGACCTTCAAGCCGCTGGTCCTTGCACAGGCGAAAGCCCGCAAGGTCGAGCCACGTCTGATCGTAGTGAAGCATCCCGTCGGCGGCCTGAATGCCGAAGAATTGCGGGAGCGCATCGAAGCCGCGACCAAGGGACTGACCGAGGCGACCGCCAAATGAAGGACATCGCCGAACAGGAAGTGATCGACATCGGCGACATGGATGTCGAGGCCTTCAACGAGTACGCCACGGAACAGGGCTGGAGCGACGGCATGCCGCTCTTCGTCCCCACCGAGGCCAAGGTCGCGAAGTTCGTCGAGACCGTTCGCGGCGACAACCGGCCCTATGCGCCGGTGCCGCCGCGCCAGATCGTGCCGACGGTGCAGGCGCTTGCCGCCAACGCCGTGATGGCGGGCTGCAAGCCCGAATATTTCCCGGTGGTGACCGCCGCCCTGCGCGGCGTGCTCGACCCGGAGTACAATCTGCACGGCACGCTGGCGACCACGCACTCGTGTGCACCGATGGTCATGGTGAGCGGCCCGATCCGGCACGAGCTCAACATCAACTGCGGTACCAACTGCTTCGGCCAGGGCCGCCAGGCCAACGCCACGATCGGCCGTGCGCTCGGCCTGATGCTGCTGAACGTCGCCGGCGCCAAGCCCGGCGAGATGGACCGCTCGACCCAGGGCAATCCCGCCAAGTTCACCTTCTGCTTCGGCGAGAACGAGGAAGAGAATCCCTGGACGCCCTATCACGTGCAGCGCGGCTTTGCGCCGACGGACTCCGTCGTGACGGTGATGTCGGGGGAAGGCCCGCACAATCTCAACGACCACGGCTCGACCACCGGCGACGGCCTGCTGACCACCTTCGCCGGCGGCATGTCCAATCCGGGCTCCAACACGATCTACGGCAAGGGCCCGATGTTCGTCATCATCGGCCCCGAGCATGCCGCCACGCTGAAGCGGGACGGCTTCACGATCGACAGCATCCGCGAGGAGCTGTGGAAGCGTTCGCGTGTCCATCTCTCGCGTGTCTCGAAGGAAAACCTCGTGACCTACGAGACCACCGGGCACAAGCCGGACGGCGACTGGCTGACGATCGGCCGCGATCCGAACGACATCCACATCACCGTGGCGGGCGGGCCGGGCAAGCACTCGGCTTTCATTCCGTCGTTCGGCGGCACGACAGTGTCCTGCACGCGTATCGCGCGATGAGCGACCGCTCGTGAATGAGTGGTGTGGCTGGCCGGTCGTCGACGATTCGACGACTTGGGAAAGCGCTCAGCAAATCCTGACGGAGGCCGAACTTTCGGACGGCCTCCCTCTCGTCCCCCCGACGAAGAAGCGGCTCGACGCCATGATCGCCGGCGTGGCCAACCGGGCCGACTCGCTTGGCATGATGCCGCCGATGTTCGGCGACATCACACCCGAAGCGGTCGCCTATCAGTGCGTCATTGCGGGCTGCGTGCCGGCCGAATTGTCGGTCGTGCTGGCGGCGGCGCAGGCCCTCCTCGAACCCGACTTCAACCTTCTGGGTATCGCGACCACGACCGGCAGCGCCGCGGTCGCGCTCTGTGTCCATGGCCCCATCGCCCGCACGCTCGGCATCAACGCGCTGACCAATGCCATCGGTCCCGGCACTCGCGCCAATGCCTGCATCGGCCGCGCCCTCCAATTGTCCTTGCGCAACATCGGCGGCGCCCGTTCGGACACGGGCGACATGGCGACGATGGGCCAGCCCGCTAAGTACACGCTATGCTTCGCCGAACGCGACGAAGGCCCCTTCCCCAGCTTCACCGAGCGACACGGCCTCGGGAAGGATGCGAGCGCGATCACGGTGATGGGCATTTCCGGCACCGCCGAGGTGCTGCCGGGCGACGGCGAAGGCGCCACGCCCGAGGCGATCCTCGACCCGGTGGCCGCCGGCATGCGCGCCGAGATCGTGATGTCCGGGCAGAGCCGCAAGAAGGATCGCGGCGAGCAGGTGCTGCTGCTTCCGCTCGAACTCGCGGAGAAGATCGCCCGCCATGACGGCTGGGACCTGAAGCGCGTCCAGCACTACCTGTTCGACAAGGGCGGCGACGTCGCCTCGTCACCCGAGGCGATCCACCCGATCGTCACCGGCGGCGCCGGCTACAAGATGGCCTACCTCCCGATCTGGGGCGGCGGCTCGCAGACGGTCCTGCGCAAGCTCTGACCGACGGTCAGAGCTTCCAGCCCAGCCATTCGCAGACACCGCGGCCCATCACGTCCTCGAGGTCGCTGCCCTTCAGCCACGGCATTTCTTCCGTGAACATGGTCACGCCCTGGCGATAGCTGCAGGGAAGTCGCGACAGGTCGGTGCCCCAGAAGGTGCGCTTCGGGCCGAAGGCGTCGAACACCCGCCGGATATGCGGATGTACCGACTTGAAGGGATAGGTCTTGTCGCCGGCATAGCAGGGCATGGCCGAGACCTTGGCTGCCACGTTGGGTCGTCGGGCGAGCGCCAGCACATTTTCCAGCGTGGCGAAGTTCATGGCCTCGGTGACCCCCTTGCCGCTCTTGAGGCCGAGATGGTCGAGCACCAGCCGCAGGCCGGGATAGCGCTCGGCCACCTTGTCGGCGAGGTGCATGTATTCGTGATGGAACAGCACCATCGCCGGGATGCCGCGCTTCTCCAGCTCGCCCCAGACCCAGTCGAAGCGGCCATCGAGCAGCGGCTGGCGCAACACCTCGGTATGGAAGGTGAAGCGCACACCCAACATGCCCGGCTGCTTCTTCCAGTCGGCGAGCTGGCCGGTGGCGCCCGGCGCCTCGGGATCGAAGCGGCCCATGGTGGCGAAGCGCGTCGGATGCTCCCGCGCCGCCTCGTTGGCGAGGTCGTTGCGGTCGCCTTCCCAGGAGGGCGGCACGATGATCGCGCCGTCGACGCCCGCCTTGTCCATCTCGGCCAGCAGCTCCTCCTTGCCGAGCGGCTCCCGGTGCGGCTCGGCCCGCGCCGGCCACGGACGCTCGGGCGTGTTCGGTCCCCAGATGTGGACCTGCGCGTCAACGATCTTCATTTCCCTGTTTCCTACCTCAGCAGTTTGCGCGCGAGCGTATAGAACAGCCACATGCCGAAGCCCCAGAGCGCATAGACGATCGGCACCACGACCACGCCCGGCAGGCGCCAGCCGCCTCCAACAGGCGCACCCTTGAGCGGCAGCACGACGAACCAGTTCACCGCCAGCACCAGCGTGGCCGCGAACAGGATCCAGCCCAGCGCGCCATTCAAGGCACCCGGCAGGCGCGTGACGACCAGGGCGCCGAGGATACCCCACAAGCCGCCCCAGAAGCATTGCGAGACGATCGTGGGTACGCCCCACGGCGGCACCGGGCGCATGCTGTAGAGATTGGACCGGCCGTAGCCGAGTTCGGCGGCGAAGTGAAAGCCGAGCTGATGGAACACCAGCACGCTCAACGCACCGGCGATGAAGCCCGCGACCACCATGCGCCAGAAACTACCGGTCATGTCACTTCTCTCCGGAAGGCCGCCGATCGCGCCAGGGATGCGCCCCTTCGAGCTGCGCGGCCAACGACAACAGGGTGGCCTCGGCACCATAGCGCGCCACGAAATGCATGCCGATGGGCAGACCGTCTGCAGTCCATTCGAGTGGCACCGACATGGCCGGGACGCCGGCGGCGTTGCACACGGCAGTGAAAGCCACCATCGGCGTCAGCCCCTCCTCGTACTTCTCCAGCGTGCCGTCCATGCGCACCGTGCCGAGCGGCAGTGACGGGCGGGCAATGGTCGGCGACAGGAGGATGTCGAACCTTTCGAAGAAGGCGCCCAGCTGTCGGCCCGTGCGATGGAATGTCTGTACGGCCCGAATATAGTCGTGCGCGCCGATCCTGGCGCCCTGCTCCGCATAGAGTCGCGTCACCGGCTCGAGATCATCCGGCCCCGGCACGCGGCCGTTGGCACGCACCTGTATGTTGGTGAAGGTGTTGGCACACATCACCGTGCCGAAGGCCTTGCCCGTTGCTTCGGCGTCATAGTCCGGCACGGCCTCCTCGACATGATGGCCCAGCGCTTCCAGCCGCTTCGCCGTGCGTTCGACGGCCGCAACCAATGCCGGCTCCATCGCTTCCCAGCCCACGGGCCTGCGCAGGAACGCAACGCGGAGCCTGGCCGGTGCCCGCCCGGTCGCGTCGAGAAAACTGCCTTCGGTCTCCGGCGCACGGTAGGGATCGCCCTGCTCCCCGCCCGCCAGTGCATCGAGCAACGCCGCGCTGTCGCGCACCGAGAGGGACACGCAGAGCTGTGCTCCCGCCCCCGCCAGCGTCTCCCCCATCGGCGCCAGGCTGATGCGGCCACGCGAGGGCTTCAGACCGAACAGGCCACACAATGAGGCCGGAATGCGGATCGAACCGCCGCCGTCGGTCGCATGCGCCATCGGCAGCGCCCGCGCGGCCACGACGGCTGCCGATCCGCCGGAAGAGCCGCCCGGCGACAGGTCGGCACGCCACGGATTGACCGTCGCGCCGCCGAATGCGGGTTCGGTCGTCGGCGCGAGGCCGAACTCGCTGGTGTTGCTGCGCCCCACGATCACCAGGCCGGCGCGGCGCATGCGCGCCACCGCCGCGCTGTCCCGCAGCGCGACCGGCTCCCTGGCGAAGAAGCGCGAACCGACGGTGGTCGGGGTGCCGGCACAATCGGCCATGAGCTGCTTCACGACGAAGGGAATGCCGTGGAACGGTCCCTCGCCCGCCGCCGCGATCGACTTCTCCAGCAGATCGCCTTCGTAGAAGTCGGTAATGGCGTTCAGCCGCCCGTTGACCCGACGCAGCCGCGCGAGGCTCGCGTCGAGCAGTTCGCGCACCCCGATCTCGCCGCGGCGGACCAGCTCCGCGACGGCAAGGGCATCGTGCGTCGCAAACAGGTCTTCCAACGGTTCAGTTCCGCCAGCGCTCGAGGTTCGCCGCCACGAAAGCATCGTCATGCAGCTCGGGATAGGTGGCGTAGAGCCGGTCGATGCCCTCGCTCTGGCCAGGACTCAGCTTCTCGTGCGGATCGAGGCATTCGATCGACTTCAGCAGCCCCTGCCGCCGCAGGATCTCGTGGCAGCCGGGAATGCAGCCGGCGAAATCGTGATCGACGTCGAACACGACGCTGTTGCAGTCGGTCACGAACGAGTCCAGCGCCAGTACCTCGGGCAAAATCGCGCCGTTGGACACCGAGAGTTTGAGCCGCTCCAGCATCTTCACCGCGCCACGCGTCCAGACGCTCCAATGCCCGAGCAGGCCGCCCTGGAAGCGCAAGGTCACCTCGCGGTTGCCGGTGCGAACCACCATCGGCGTCACGAGATCGGCCACGATGTGATCGTCGTTGCCGGTATAGAGCGTGATGCGATTCTCGGCATGCGCGGCGGCGATGCCGAAGCAGACGTCGAGCGTGCGGTAGCGATTGAACGGCGCCACCTTGATCGCCACGACATTGTCGATCGCCGCGAAGCGCGTCCAGAACTCGCGCGACAGCTTGATGCCGCCCACGGCCGTCTGCAGGTAGAAGCCGATCAGCGGCATCTCCTTCGCGACCGAAGAGCAATGCTCGATCAGCTCGTCCTCGCTGGCGCCTTTCAGCGCCGCCAGGGACAGCAGCACCGCATGATAGCCGAGCGACCGCGCCGTGCGTGCTTCCTCGACCGCCTGCACCGTCTTGCCGACCGCGCCCGCGATCATGACCAGCGGCCGGTCGGTCCAGTCGCGCGCCGTCTCGATGGCGAGTTCGAGGACCGGACGGTAGAGGCCGACCTCGCGGATGGCGAACTGGGTGGAATGCACGCCGACGGCCAGGCCGCCCGAACCGGCATCGAGGTAGTAGCGGCTCAACGCTCGCTGCGACTGCTCGTCGAAGTTCCGTTCGGTATCGAGCGCCAGCGGGTGCGCGGGAATGACGGTGCCCTGCCGCAGCAGGGACAGGACCGGCGCCGGAAGATCGCGCCAATGAAGGGCCTTGTCGGTGCTCATGCCGCCATCCTATCCCAGTTCCGGACCCGCGAGGGCAAAGACATGGCGGGGATCGTCCAGCCCCTTCGCCGTCCCCAGGGTCATGCGCATGTAGCCTCGTGGCGAGGTCGCGCCCTGTTCCAGGAGCCAGGCGCGGACCGAACTATGTGCCTCCGGCACGTCGATGATGAACGGCCCCGGCGCGGACACCGCGGCCTGCGAGATCAGCGCGAGGGCAATCGCCTCGCGGTCGGCGACCACGGGTCCGAGCGACGTCGCCACCCTTCCTTCGCGGCCCAGCACGAAGCCGACGATCTTGCCGCCCCCGTCTTCTGCCAGCCAGGCCCGGCCGGGCTGGCGGAGCGCGAGGTGCATCAGGATCGAGGGACGTTCCATGCCGGTCAGCGGCCGGTCGTAGACGGCAAGCCGCGGCAGGTCGGCCGGGGTGACCGGCCGGATCGTGATGCCGGCCGGGGACGCGACCGCGCCGGCTTTTGCGTCGTCGAAATGCCATCGCGCGATCCGGTAGAGGTCGCGAAAGCCCAACGGCAGATAGATCGGCCGTCCCTGCTCGGTGGCGTCGAGGCCGGCAACGGCGTCGGCCGAGCGCACTTCCTCGATGCAGCGCTTCAGCAGGCCCGTGCCGACGCCGCCGCGACGGCGATCCTGCGTCACCAGCACCATGCTGATCCAGGCGAGCTTTTGGCCGAGCGGCAGGATCAGCGAACTGGCCTGCCATGTCCCGTCCGGCGCGATGCAGCCGAAGCCACGCCCCGCGCCCAGCATGAAGCGCCAGTCGGCGACGTTCTGATTCCAGCCTGCCTCGATCGACAGAGGCCACACCGCATCGCTCTGTTCCGGCTCGATCGGCCGGACGTCGAGTGCGTCAATACTTGCCATCGCGCACCTCGTAGTGCGTGGGCTTGTTCAGGGTGGCCATGTCCCGCTCGAGCCAGTCGGTCGTCCACTCGATCATCTTCGAGAGCGGCACGCTGGGCGAACCGAATTCCTTCTCCATACGGCTCGCGTTGTTAAGCCAGCCGGTCGGCGCTTCCTTGCCGGTGAGTGTCGGGGTCTTGCCCAGCAGCTTGCCGAATTCGGCGGCCAGCCAGCGAATCTCGATGGTCTCCAGCCCGGTGACGTTGATCGGAGTCGTGGGTGTGGTGGCGCGCGCGAGACAGCGCAGCGCGACCGAATTCGCATCGCCCTGCCAGATCACGTTGACGTGCCCCATTGACAGGTCGATCGGCTCACCGTCCCGCACCTTGCGGCCGACGTCGTGCAGAACGCCGTAACGCATGTCGATCGCATAGTTCAGACGGAACAGCCGGCCCGGGGTGCCGTGGCGGGCCGAGAAATACTCGAACATGCGCTCGCGGCCGACGCAGGAGTTC
Source organism: Reyranella aquatilis (assembly GCF_020880995.1). Taxonomy (GTDB): domain Bacteria; phylum Pseudomonadota; class Alphaproteobacteria; order Reyranellales; family Reyranellaceae; genus Reyranella; species Reyranella aquatilis. The sequence continues at coordinate 507,440 of NZ_JAJISD010000001.1, forward strand.
GCATAGTCGCCGGACGGCGGCACAGGCGGCACCTCCTCGGTCGCGCCGCCACCGTCGACCGGCACGAACGGGTACACGCAGCCGGTCGAGAAGGCGACGATGCGCGACTCCTTGAAGACCTCGGCGACCATTGCCGGCACCTGGACGTTCATCGCCCAGGTGAGCGGCACGTCCCCGGTGGCGCCGAATTTTCGACCGGCCATGAAGACGACGTTGGCGGCCCTCGGGAGACTCTCCAGCGCCTTTCGATCGAGGAGGTCGGCGGAGATCGGCTCGACGCCGGCCTTCTCCAACGCCTCCTTCACACCGGGCTCGCTGAAGCGCGCCACGCCCATCACGCGCTTGGTCGGCGCCGCGCGCTTGGCCATGCGCGCCAAGGTCGGGCCCATCTTGCCGCCGACGCCCAACACGAGAATGTCGCCCGGCGTCGCGGCGAGATCGGCCACAAGTTCGGCGGATGGTGAAGTCATGAAGTCCTCGACCGCCTCGACGCTGTCGAAGCGGGCCGGAAGGTTGGTGCTCATTTCTTCCCTCCAGGATGGGCCGGCATCAGCCGTTCGCGCGGCGCGTCGAGCATCGGCCGGAGCGCCGTGAAGTCGAGATCGACGCCGACCGCAAAACCGGGACACCCGAGCGAATCCAACGCCAGCGCCCCGTCTTTGACCTTGAGACGAGCCGGCTTGCCCGTTTGCCGCTCGTAGAGCTCGGGATGCGCGGCGACGAAGCCATTCTGCTCGGCATCGGAGGCCGACGACATGCCGTCGATGAAATGGTGGGCGTTGCGCTCGACATGGGTGAGGCCCAGCAGAGAGACCAGCGCCAGATCCTGCTGGACGCTCACACCGGGCTGCGTCGTCAGATCCTCGGCTGACATGAAGTAACCCGGGCCGAGCTTCGCGACGCGCGCGGCATTCAGGATCGACTTGTAGAAACCCTTGCAGTTCTTGCTCGAAACACCGGCATAGCCGAGCTTCAGCGCCTGCGGGAACGTCGACAGCTCGCCGTCGGACTCGTCGATGATGACCGGGCGATAGTGGGCAAGCGCCGTCACGGGCCGGCTGAGCGCCGCCTGGCGCTTGATCGGCTGTTCGATGAACAGCGTTGCCTTGACCATCCTCGCCAGCGCGGGCGTCTCCTCGACCTTACGCCAGAGTTCGACGATGCCATCGACATCGTCGTACTGCTCGTTGCCGTCGAACGTCACCTTGTAGTCGCCAGCCGCGGCATCCAGCACAGAGGCGATGCGCGTCAGGCGGTCGAGATCGGCCTCGATGTCGCCGCCGACCTTCAGCTTGTAGTAGCGGCCGTGATAGAGGGACACGACCTCTTCCAGCGTCTCCGGCAGCCCGTCATTCACGCGCTCGGAGACCGGCCGCTCCGCCGCCGTCAGCGGATCGACCAGCCCCACCGTGTGGCGAAGATCGATCGTGGGCCGTGGCTTCAAGCCTGCGAGGAAGCCCGCCAGATGCCCCGCCTCGATGTCGGGCGTCAGGTCCGTCGCGGCGATCCCCGGCACATTGGCCACGATCATCTGCGCGAAAGACTGTCCCGTCGCCTTGCCCACCGCATCGATGATCGCGCGGTCGAGCAGCGCCGGTCCATAGGAAGCCACGAGTGGATTGAGCCCGAGTTCGGCGCCGCGCGCGATCTGCTGGCGGTAGCTGCCAGCATAGAGGCCGAACGGCGTGTCGAAGCCGCGCGCCGTGTAGTGGTCGATGGCGAGCTGCAGCGCCTGCCGTAGCTGGTCGAGATTCTGGGCGTCGGAAAACTCGGGACTCTTCTCGAACCATTTGGCGCCCAATGCCTCGGCTGCGACTCCCTCGCTGGTGCGGCCGTCCTCCAGTGCGATCCGCACGCGAATGATCGCCTGGATGCCCTGGGTCACGGTGATGACGCCGAAGCGGAATGGGAGGCGCAGGCGATGGTCGCGCTCGAAGCGGTCGACCGCATCCACTTTCACTTTCATGCGCTTTGCTCCAGCAGGCCCTGCACGTAGCCGATCATGCGCGCCGCGCAGGTCGGCCCGTCGGGCTCGTAAATGAAGGGCTCCATGGCGATCCAGCCATCGTAGCCGGTGTCGCGCAGAGCCTGGACGACAGGAGCGAATTTGTCGGCGCCCTCGCCCGGTCCCCGCTTGTTGCGGTCGTTGAACTGGACGTGAGCCATCAGGCCGGTCGGCATCCATCGGCGGATCGCATCGGCGACCGGCTCCCTTTCCTCGAGGCCCGACGCCAGCGTATCGACCATCAGCTTGAACGCCGGACTACCGAGCCGGCGGACGACCGCTTCGGCTTCCCGCAGCGTATTGACGAAGTTGCAATCGGGCCGGGCCAGCGGTTCCAGGCAATAGACGACGCCCGCTTTCTCGGATGCCGCCGCCGCCGCGGCCCAGGCCTCCTCGATCCGCCTGGCATCGTCGGGATCCGCGACGCGACGCTGGGCGGGCGAGCCATGGACGAGGTAGGCGCCGCCCAGTTCGGCGCAGAGTTCGATCGAGGCCAGCATCACATCTAGGCTGCGTTGCCAGACCGCGCGATCGGCGCTGGCGATCGAGAGGCCGGCGGGTGCCGCCAGCAGCCAGTGCAGGCCGCTCACCTCGAGGCCAGCATCGCTGCAGGCGCGACGGACCTCGCCCCGCCGGGCGGCCGGCATGCGCCATGCATCGTCGCCCAGGGTAAAGGGCGCGACCTCGAGGCCTCTGTAGCCCAGTGCTGCGGCCAGGGCGCACTGGCGTTCGAACGGGAGTTCACGGATGACTTCGTTGCAGAGGGAAAGCTTCACGGACGAACCTCGCCTTGACGGGCAAATGCGCGTTCGCCAGTCTCATCGCATGGGGCTGCATGATATCAGCGCGACGAAAGCGATGAACAGGTTCATCGCACCGCGCGCATGACGAAACTGGGCGCCTTCAGCCGGCAATACTGGCCGACCGTCGTTCTCTTCGCTTTCCTGCTGGCGAGTTGGCAGACCGCCGTCACCTTCGGCAACATCCGCGAATACCTCCTGCCCGCGCCGCTCTCGGTGTGGAACGCGCTCTGGCATGGCGACACGGCCTGGGCCGGCCATCTGTGGACGACCACGCTGGAGATCATCGGTGCCTTCCTGATGGCCGCGGTGGTCGGCGTGGCGCTGGGCGTCGCGATCGCCTGGTCGCCGGTTCTCGCCAATGCCCTGGTGCCTTTCCTCGTGTTCGTGAACACGCTCCCGAAAGTGGCAATCGCGCCGCTGTTCCTGATCTGGATGGGCTACGGCATCTTTCCCAACATGCTGATGGGCGCCCTGATCGGCTTCTTCCCGGTGGTCATCAACACAGCGGTCGGCCTCTCGCAGGTCGAGCCCGACATGCTCGACCTCGGCCGAGTCTTCAACGCCCCGAAGTGGAAGATCTTCGTCAAGATCCGCATCCCCAACGCGCTGCCCTACATCCTGAGCGCCCTGAAGATCACGGCGACCGCCGCCGTGGTGGGCGCCATCGTCGGCGAGTTCGTCGCCTCGCAGCGCGGCCTGGGCTACGTCATCGTCACCACGCAGAGCAGCATGAACACCTCGGTGGCGTTCGCGGCCCTGGTCTGGATTTCCGTCGTGGGCCTCCTGCTCTACGGCGCCGTCGTCTTGCTGGCGCATCTCTGGGCCCCGTGGGCCGAGGGTGTCGACTGAGTTCGGGGAAGGGAAAAGGGAGATCGTCATGGCTCGTACATTGTCGCTCGCGTTGGCCGCGTTGCTGGCCACCTCCGGCGCCGCCTCGGCGCAGGAGAAGTTCACCTTCGCGCTCAACTGGTTCGCGGTCGGCGACCATGCCGCCTACTGGGTCGCCCTCGACAAGGGCTACTACAAGGCCAAGGGCCTCGACGTGACGCTGGAAAACTCCAAGGGCTCCGGCGATTCGATCGCCAAGGTCGATACCGGCCGCGCCGATGCCGGCCTCGCCGACGCCGCCGTGGTTATTGCTTCGGTCGGCCGTGGCACAACGGTGAAGACAGTCGGCATGGTCTTCGACAAGACGCCGCTCAACATCTTCAGCCTCAAGGAGAAGCCCCTCTCCAAGCCGAAGGACCTGGAAGGCAAGACGCTCGCCGCCCCTCCGGGCGATTCGCAGCGCCAGATGTTCCCGGCCTTCGCCAAGGTGAACGGGATCGACCCTTCCAAGGTGTCCTGGGTGAACATCGAGCCCGCCGCCAAGATCGCGGCCGTCGCGGAGAAGCGCGTCGACGGCGTGGGCGACTACAGCACCGGCCTCCCGCTCTACGAGAAGGCTGCCGGCAAGGGCAACGTCGTCATGATGCCGTGGGCGGACTTCGGATTCGACATGTACTCGATGTCGATCATCGCCAGCGCGAAGACGATGAAGGACCGTCCGAAGGCCCTCAAGGACTTCCTCGAAGCCTCCTACATGGGCTGGCGCGACGTCATGGCCGACCCGAAGGCCGCGATGGAGATCCTGAAGAAGCGCGTGCCCGAGGTCGACGTCGAGGTGATGACGCCCAATATGCTGATCGGCCTTGGACTGATGAGGACCGATCGCTACGCCAAGAACGGCATCGGCTGGATCGACGAGAAGAAGATGTGCGATTCGGTCGATCTGGTGAACGCCTACATGGGCCTGCCGAAGAAGGTCGAGTGCAAGGACGTCTACTCGACCGAGTTCTTCACCAAGGTGGCGATGCCTAACTGATCGAGGTAGTCGCGTCGCGTGAACAAGGGACTGATCGACCTCCACGAGGTCGGCATGACGTATCAGGCGGCGAGCGGCCCGGTCGAGGCCCTCGCCGGCATTTCCGCGTCGATCGGGGCCGGAGAGTTCGTCTCGCTGGTCGGCCCGAGCGGCTGCGGAAAGTCGACCCTGCTGCGCATCGTGGCCGGCCTGCGGCCGGCCACGCGCGGCACGATCACGGTCGCCGGCCGGACCGTGACCCAGCCGATCCCCGACATCGGCATGGTCTTCCAGGCCCCCATCCTGCTGAAGTGGCGTTCCATCCTGGAGAACGTGCTCCTGCCAGCCGAACTCGCCGGCAAGGATCCTGCGAAACTGCGCCCGCGCGCCGAACAGCTCCTCGAGATGGCCGGTCTCGCCGGCTTCGGCCCCAAGCTGCCGCGCGAACTGTCGGGCGGCATGCAGCAGCGTGCCGCGCTCTGCCGTGCCCTGCTGCTCGACCCGCCGCTCCTGCTGATGGACGAGCCGTTCGGCGCCCTGGACGCCATGACACGGGACGACATGGCGCTCGAACTGCTGCGCATCTGGGGCGAGAAAGACCTCGCCCGGGAGGCCCGCAAGACCGTGCTGTTCGTCACCCATTCGATCCCGGAGGCGGTTTTCCTGTCCGATCGCGTGATCGTCATGTCGGCCCGGCCGGGCCGCATAGCGGCAGACCTCCGGATCGACCTGCCGCGCCCGCGGACCGTCGAGCTGCGGGCCACCGAGGCCTTCGGCAGGCTGAACCTCGAGCTTTTCCGGGCGCTGACCGGCAAGACCGGCGGCGGTACGACTCTTTAGCCCGTTGGCGCGGCACGCCCTGCCTGATAAGACGCGGGCGAAATAGCCAGGAGCAGACATGGCCAACGCCGCCACCCCGATCAAGAGCGCCGCCAAGGGCATCACCGCCGACGCCAAGCCCTTCGACTGGGAGGATCCTTTCTTCCTCGACGACCAGCTCACCGAGGAAGAGATCGCCATCCGCGACGTCGCCCGCGACTACTGCCAGGACAAGCTCATGTCGCGCGTCCTCGAGGCCAACCGCCACGAGAAGTTCCACCGCGAGATCATGAACGAGTTCGGGGCGCTCGGCCTGCTGGGCTCCACACTCCCGGAGAAGTACGGCTGCGCCGGCGCCAACTACACCTCCTACGGGCTCGTCGCCCGCGAGGTCGAGCGCGTCGATTCCGGCTACCGCTCGGCGATGAGCGTCCAGTCCTCGCTGGTCATGCATCCGATCTATGCCTACGGCAGCGAAGAGCAGCGCATGAAGTACCTTCCCAAGCTCGCCACCGGCGAGTGGGTCGGCTGCTTTGGCCTCACCGAGCCCGATCACGGCTCCGATCCCGGCGGCATGAAGACCCGCGCCACGACGGTTCCCGGCGGCTTCAAGCTCTCCGGCTCCAAGATGTGGATCACCAACTCGCCGATCGCCGACGTGCTGGTCATCTGGGCCAAGCTCGACGGCGGTGCGATCCGCGGCTTCATCCTGGAGCGGGGCTGGAAGGGCATCGAGACGCCGAAGATCGAAGGCAAGTTCAGCCTGCGTGCCTCGGTGACCGGCGCCATCATGCTCGATGAGGTGTTCGTGCCGGTCGAGAACATGATGCCGAACGTCGCCGGTCTCGGCGGCCCGTTCGGCTGCCTCAACAACGCCCGCTACGGCATCGCCTGGGGCGCCATGGGCGCCGCCGAATTCTGTTGGAAGCAGGCGCGCAACTATACGATGGAGCGCAAGCAGTTCGGCCGGCCGCTGGCCGCGACGCAGCTGATCCAGAAGAAGCTGGCCGACATGCAGACGGAGATCGCGCTCGGCCTGCAGGCCTGCCTGCGCGTCGGCCGCCTCAAGGACAAGGGCCATGCCCAGCCCGAGATGATCTCGCTGATCAAGCGGAACAACTGCGGCAAGGCCCTCGACATCGCCCGCGTCGCCCGCGACATGCACGGCGGCAACGGCGTCTCGGACGAGTATCACGTGATCCGCCACGCCATGAACCTCGAAGCGGTGAACACCTACGAGGGCACGCACGACGTCCATGCGCTGATTCTCGGCCGTGCCATCACGGGCATGCAGGCGTTCAGCGCCGGAAACTAGCCGGCCGTGACCCTGCCTCCCCCCGGCGACATTGCGATCGTCGTCGCCGGGGCGCTGGCCGCAGGCTTCGTCAACGGATTGAGCGGCACCGGCTACGCGCTGGTGGCGCTGGGCTTCTGGCTGCAGGCCATGTCGCCCCTGACGGCCGCCCCCCTCACCGCCCTCTGCGGCGTTGCCGGCCACATCCAGTCGCTACCCCGGATCTGGAGTGGCGTGCGCTGGTCGCGCCTCTGGCCGATGCTGTCCGCCGGACTGGTCGGCGTCCCGGTGGGTACGCTCCTCCTGCACCACTTAGAACCGGAGCCGCTCAAGGTCGGCGTCGGCGTCCTGCTGATCGTCTACAGCGCCTGGATGGCAATCGTGCGACGCCCGCCCGTCATCACGGGTGGCGGGCCTGCCGCCGACGCCACGGTCGGGCTGATCGGCGGCGTGCTGGGCGGCATGGCGAGCCTCAGCGGCCCGGCGCCGGCAATCTGGGCGCAGCTTCGCGGCTTCGGCAAGGACGAACAACGGGGCGTCAACCAGCCCTTCAACATGAGCGTTCTGTTACTCGCCCTGGTCTCAGCCGGGATCGCTGGCTTTCTCGACCGGACATTCCTGATCTGGGCGGTGATCACCGTCCCGACGACGCTCGTCGGTGCACGCATCGGCCTGGCCCTCTACGGCCGCGTCAACGATGCACAGTTCCGGCGTATCCTGCTCGGCCTGCTCTGCCTGTCGGGCGTGACGCTGATCCTGACGTCGATCCGCTAGCCGGCGAGGATTGCGAGGCAGCCCGTCTTTGCCAGGAGCGGTTCCAGTCCGCTCGCGCCCCTGGCGGCGGCGAACTTTGCGCGGATCTCCGCCAGGGAGCGTGCATGGTACTTCTGGGGCTCCTGCGCCCAGGACACTTCGCCAAGGTTCACAGTGAAGCTCTTGTCTCCGCGCCCGATCGCAGCCGCGTTGGCCGCCGACCAGGGCAGGAACAGCGCGCCCACCTCCTGGGAGAGGAGCGGTTCGAGCGTCGGTGCAAGCGCGTCGAGCGTCTCGAAGGCGCCTTCCTCCCGAGGCGAGAGCATCCGCTGGACCCAGGCCATCACCTTCGGCGCCGAGGCCCGCATGAGCGCGCCCGGGGTCGGATCGGTCGCGGCCTCGTAGAGCTGGCCCCACAGGCCGAAATCGGCCATGGCGGGACGGCCGCCCAGCAGGTAGGGCCGCGACGCCAGATGCGCCTCGATTAGGCCCAGGGCCTTCGCGAACGACGCCTCGATCACCGGCTCCGTCGCCGTGTTGGACCCTACGAACCCCAGCCGCCCCGTCATGCGCTCGGCCACGGCCGCGCGCGCCTGTGCCACGGCAAGCGTGCCCTGCGCGCCCATCATCTGCAGGGCGATACGCTCGGCCGTCGACCACACGTCCGGCTGATAGCGCCAGCGATAGTGGAACATCCACTTGTTGCCCCACTCGTCGCCATACTCTTCCAGCAGCGCCGACACGAAAGCGAGGGCGGGATCCGCCGGAGTAACGGACGGTTCGGAATGCGAGGTCTCGAAGCGTTCGAGGATCGGGGTCGAATCCTGGACGCCCTCGCCTTCCGGCGTCACGACCAGCGGGACGAGCGGCAGCTTGGCGTACTTCTGGAACTCCGCCTGGACCGCGGGCGAGCGCGGGATCCATTCGTGGTCGATCTTCTTGTAGCGGAAGAAGGACCGGACCTTCACCGAGTAGGGCGACAGTTCAGAGCCGTAGATTCGGTAGGTCATGGCGCCCTCAGATCCAGCGCTTGCGCTTCAGCCAAAGGAAGATCGAGCCGACGATGACGACGACCATCACCCAGAAGAACGTGTAACCGTACTTCCAGCCCAGTTCGGGCATGTTTCCGGTGTCGCGGTCGAAGTTCATGCCGTAGATGCCGGCCAGGAAGCTCAGCGGCATGAAGAACACGGTGATGACCGCCATGGTCTTCATGACCTCGGACATCCGGTTGGACGAATCCATGAGGTAGACTTCCATGAGGCCGTTGGCCATTTCGCGGTAGCTCTCGACCAGCTCCAGGACGGCCACGGCATGGTCGAAGCAGTCGCGAAGGTAGGTGCGCGTCTCCGGCATGATGAACGGCACGTCGGGCCGCATCACCGCAAGCACAGTCTCGCGTTCGGCCCACTGGATGCGATGGAACGACACCAGCGCTCGCCGTGCCTGGTGGATGTGCGCCAGCGTGTCCTTGGTCGGATGATCGAGCGCCTCCTCCTCCAGCTCCTCGAGATGCGTCGACAGGGCTTCGATCAACGGGAACTTGCGGTCCACCACGAGATCGATCAGCGCATAGACGAGGTAGTCGATGCCGAAGGTGCGCAGCCGGGAGCCCGCCGTCTGGATACGGTCGCGGACCGGCTTGAAGATGTCAGCCTTCAGGTCATGGAAGGAGATGACGTAGTTGTCGCCGAAGAAGATGCTGACCTGCCGGCCCTTCAGCGTGCAGTCCTCGTAGGCCGGATCGTTGAGGACGATGAAGCCCTGCCCCTCGTAGATGTCGAGCTTGCTGCGCTGGTTCGCGTGGAACACATCCTCAAGCGCCAGCGGATGGAGATTGAACGCCATGCCGAGACTGCGCAGCATCTCCGAACTCGGCCTGCCACCCACGTCGATCCATGTATGGCCGGGAGTACCGAGGTGGAAGCGGCACTGATCCACCTCCACCCCATGAAGAACCTCGACCTCGTCCTGGGTGTACTCAACCAGGGTGAAGTCGAGAGCCTCGTCGGGAACGGGCGCGCGCCCGGCCAGGGTGCCGGGCGCTGTACCGGGCTGGGTGTGACGACGGGTAAAGCCATCCATGCGTCGACCTCGCCGCGCTCGTCTTTAGACTTCTTCCATCACCTGGACGTCGGGACGGCCGGCAAGATAGTCGCCGAGCTTGCGGCCCAGTTCCTTGAAATGCGGAGCCGCCCGGTGGGCCTCGAGCGCCGCCTGGTTCTCGTAACGCTCCAACATGACGTAGACATTAACGTCGCCCGTCTTGTGCAGCGCATAGAGCTTGTTGCCGGGCTCGTCGGCATGGACCTTGGCCTGCAGGGCCTTCATGGTCGCCTCGAAGTCCGCATTGGTGCCGGGCTTGATGGTCAGTTTCGCGATAACGCCGATCATGGTCTCTCCTCCTGCCGCCTACTGCGGCTTCTTCCTCAAAAGATACTTGTGCTCTCCGTCGCACACCAGTTCGCCCGCCTGATTGTGAATGGTGAGCTTCAGGACGGCGACCCCCGTGGTGCGACCGGGCTTGAGCTCGATCACCTCCAGCATCGGGTAGAGCGTGTCGCCGACATAGACCGGCTTCAGGAAGCGCGATGACTGCTCCAGGAATCCGATCAGCGATTCGCCCACGAAATGTGGAAAGATTCCCCCACCCGCCGCACCCTGGATCGCCACCTGCAGCCCATGGGCCAGCATGTCGCGATGGCCCAGCGCCTTGCAGTATTCCCTGTCGTAGTGGATCGGATGGTTGTCGCCGCTGGCGAGTTGGAAGGCCGAGAACAGCGCCTCGGTCTGCGTCCGCGAGTTGATGTAGAACTTTTGTCCGACAGCCAGATCCTCGAACCAGTGCGCAGGCCCGAAGCGGTGCTGCGCCGGGTCGAACGGCCTGTCCTCCGTGGCGGCCATTACGCGGTCTTCGCCTTGCGGGCCATGCCCCCGAACAGATCGAGCATCCGCTCCCGCCAGGCATGGACAGGGTCGTCAGGCTCCAGCAACTCCAGCGGGCTGATCGTGCGCGGCCACATGAAGGTGCCCGCCAGAATGTAGTCCGGATAGGCGGCCTCCGCGCCCGACAGGAACTTCTGCTCGCGCAACGCCCGCCGCGCGGGCTCGAGAGCGGTACGAAGCGCCGCAAGCCCCTTCTCGCGCGCCTTGGCCTGGAACCCTGTAAAATCCTGCGTGCCCAGCCGTGCGCCGCGCGATTCGGCGAAGTAGGGTTTGTCCTCCGGCCGGACGCGATCATAGAGGTCGCCCACGATCAGCGGGAAGAGAGCGGCATTGATGACTGTATCCGCCCAGCCGTTGATGAACCGCGCGTAGGAGCGCCCCATCTCGCTCTTCAGCAGCAACTTCTCGGGGTACATCTCGTCGAGATAGACGGCGATCGCCCAGCTGTCCTTGATCGGCTTCTCGCCGTCTTTGAGGACCGGCACCGTCTTGGAATCGGCAAACGCGATCTTCTCCTTCTCCGTGAAGCCCATCGGCACGCTGGTGAAGTCGAGCCCCTTGTGCGCCAGCGAGAACTTGGTTCGCCAGCAGAACGGGCTGGGTCGCCGGTCTTCCTCGAAAGCGAGGTCGTAGAGCGTGATCATCCGATCCTCACTTGCCATCCAGCATCTTGATGATGCCGGAGAAGTCCTTGGCGCCGTTGCCCGAGTTGACGAACAGGCTGAAGAGCTGGGCAGCCTCCGCGCCGAGCGGGGTGCTGGCGCCCGCGGCGTTCGCGGCCTGCTGCGCGAGCATCAGGTCCTTCAGCATCATCGCCGCCGTGAAGCCCGGCTGGTAGTCGCGGTTGGCGGGCGAAGCCGGCACCGGCCCCGGTACCGGGCAATAGTTGGTGAGCGACCAGCACTGGCCCGAGGCGGTCGAGGCAACATCGAACAACTTCTGCGCATCGAGACCGAGCCGCTTGGCCAGCATGAAGGCTTCGCTGACGGCAATCATGGAAATGCCCAGGATCATGTTGTTGCAGATCTTCGCCGCCTGCCCGCCGCCGCTGGTGCCGGCCAGCACGATGTTCTTGCCCATCTTCTCCAGGATGGGCTTCGCCTTGGCGAAGGACGTCTCGCTGCCGCCCACCATGAAGGTGAGCGTGCCGGCAGTGGCTCCGCCTACGCCGCCCGAGACCGGCGCATCGACCATGTCCATGCCGGCCTTCTCGGCCAGCGCCGCCACATGGCGGGCGCTCTCCACGTCGATGGTCGAGCAATCGATCAGCAGCGTGCCCCTGGCAACGTTCGGCAGGACGTCCTTCTCGTAGACCTCGCGGACATGCTTGCCGGCCGGCAGCATGGTGACGACGATCTCCGCACCCTTGACGGCCTCCGCCGCGGAGGAGGCCTTGTGCGCCCCCTTTTCCACCGCCGCGGCCACGGCGGCGTCCGACAGGTCGAATGCCGACACGTGATGCTGCGCCTTGGCCAGGTTGGCGGCCATCGGGCCGCCCATGTTGCCTAGACCGATGAAGGCGATCTTCGCCATGGTTTCCTCCGTTAGGTTTTCTGCCGCTTCAGTCGAAGAACAGGTCGTTCGCCACCGGCCTGAAATGCTCCTCGACCATCGCCGCGGTCACGCCGTCGATGGTCGGCGGGTTCCACTGTGGCTTCTGGTCCTTGTCGATCAGCAGCGCGCGCACGCCCTCGAAGAAGTCGTGGCCCTTCTGCATGCAGCGCTGGGACATGCGGTACTCGATCGTCATCGTGTCCTCGAACGACTTGTTCGCACAGGCCTTGAGCTGGGCCAGCGTGATGGCCATCGACAGCGGCGACAGCTTCATGAGCGCCGCCAACTGCTTCTGCGCGAACTCGCTGTTCGACTTCTTCAGCTTGGCAACGATCTCGGGCAGCGTCTCGGCCGAGAAGCAGCGGTCGATCTCCGGCATCAGCGCCGGCAGCGTGGGATCGCCGGCATCCGCCTTGAACCGGTCGATGACCGCATCGACCTTCTCGTCGGCGCGGGGCCCGGAAAGATCCGCCGCGGCCAGGGCGGCCTGCAGATCGTCGATCTTCGCGCTCGGCACGAAGGCATGGGCGATGCCCGCCCACACCGCGTCCGCCGCCTTGAGGCGGTAGCTGGTGAGCGCCAGGAACGTGCCCAGCGCACCCGGAAGGCGCGTCAGGAAGTAGCCGCCGCCGACGTCAGGAAAGAGGCCGATGGTCGTCTCGGGCATCGCGAAGAGGTACTTCTCGGTCACCACCGAGTGCGAGCCGTGCGCCGACAGACCGACACCACCGCCCATGTTGATGCCGTCGATCAGCGAGATCCACGGCTTGGCGTAGCGGTAGATGCGGCGGTTGACGATGTACTCGTCGCGGAAGAAGTCGCGGCGCAGCGTGCCCGAGGGATTGTCGCGCATCTCGCGATAGAGCCCCGCCACGTCGCCGCCGGCGGAGAAGGCCCGGTCACCCGCGCCACGCAGCACCACCGCCTTGATGGACGGGTCCTTCTCCCACTCCGGCATCACGCGCTCCATCTCCAGGATGATGCCGTGCGACAGCGAGTTGAGGACTTTCGGCCGGTTGAGCGTCATGATGCCCAGACCATCCTTCACATCGAACAGAATTTCAGCTTCTGACAATTCAAACTCCAAACTTCGGACGGGGTCAGCCCACCAGGAGCCTTCGCGAGATGATCACGCGCATGATCTCGTTGGTGCCTTCGAGGATCTGGTGCACGCGCAGGTCGCGGAGATAGCGCTCCAGCGGGAAATCCTTCAAGTAGCCGTATCCGCCATGCAATTGCAGCGCCTCGTTGACCACACGGAACCCCGTGTCGGTGGCGAAGCGCTTGCCCATGGCCGCCGCCTGGGTCGCCTCGGGCGACTTGGCGTCGAGCAGCGAGGCGGCACGCCAGATCATGAGCCGCGCGGCGTCTAGTTCGGTCGCCATGTCGGCGAGCTTGAACTGCGTCGCCTGGAAGTCCGCCAGCAGCTTGCCGAACTGCTTGCGCTCAAGCACGTAGCGCGAGGCCGTCTCCAGGCAGGCGCGTGCGCCACCCAGCGAACAGGCGCCGATGTTGATGCGCCCGCCATCCAGCCCCATCATCGCGATCTTGAAGCCGTGGCCCTCGGGCCCGAGCCGGTTGGCGACCGGCACCCGGCAGTTCTCGAAGATCACCGATGCGGTCGGCTGGCTGTTCCAGCCGAGCTTGTTCTCCTGCTTGCCGAAGGACAGGCCGGGCGTGCCCGCCTCGACCACCAGGGTCGATACGCCGCTTGCCCCGGCGCCGCCGGTGCGCAGCATCACGACATAGATGTCGCTGCGGCCGCCGCCCGATATGAAGGCCTTGCTGCCGTTCAGGACGTAGTGGTCGCCCTGCAGTTCGGCGCGCGTCGACAGCGCCGCCGCGTCGGAGCCGGCCCCCGGCTCGGTGAGGCAATAGCTCGCGAAATGCTCCATCGAGCAGAGCCTGGGCAGGAAGCGCCGGCGCTGCTGATCGTCGCCGAAAGCATCGATCATCCAGGCGGCCATGTTGTGAATCGAGATATACGCCGCCGTGCTGGGACAGGCAGCCGACAGCTCTTCCATGATCAGGGCGGCATCGAACCGGCTGAGGCCGCTGCCGCCGACGTCGTCGCGCACGTAGATGCCGCCGAAGCCGAGGGCCGCGGCTTCGCGCAGAACCTCCTCCGGAAAGATCTTCTCGGCGTCCCACCGCGCCGCGTTCGGCAGCATGCGGTCCGTCGCGAACTGCCGGGCCGTGTCGCGGAAAGCCTGCTGGTCTTCTGAAAGGGTGAAATCCATCGACCGGACCGTATCAACTCTGGCGACGGCTTTCCGCAGGAAAAGGAGCCGCATTGCGGCCCTCCCCCGTTCGCGCGATAAAACGGTTCATGTCTGCCCGTTTCACGACCCTCGGCCGCTATCCCACGACCCGCCTGCGCCGCAATCGCGGCGAGGGATGGTCCCGCCGCCTCGTCGCCGAGCACAAGCTTTCCGTAGACGACCTGATCTGGCCGGTTTTCGTCCAGGAAGGCGCCAACAGCCGCACGCCGGTCGCGTCCATGCCCGGCGTCGACCGCCTCTCGATCGACCTCTTCGCAGAAGCTGCGAAGGAGGCCCGAGACCTCGGCATCCCGGCGGTGGCGATCTTCCCCGAGACCGATCCTGCGGCAAAGACGCCCGATGCACGCGAGGCGTACAATCCGGGTAATCTGGTCTGCCGCGCCATCACGGCCGTCAAGAAGGCGGTTCCGGACATCGGCATCATCTGCGACGTGGCACTCGACCCGTTCAACAGCGACGGCCACGACGGCATTGTGCGCGACGGCCGCATCCTGAACGACGAATCGGTAGAGGCGCTGGTCAAGCAGGCGATCGTCCAGACCGAGGCCGGCGCCGACATCCAGGCGCCCTCGGACATGATGGATGGCCGCATCGGAGCGATCCGCACGGCGCTGGACGCCAAGGGCTACCACCACGAACAGATCATGTCGTACGCCGCCAAGTACGCCTCGGCCTTCTACAATCCGTTCCGCGACGCCATCGGCAGCTCGGGCGCGCTCAAGGGCGACAAGAAGACCTACCAGATGGACTACGCCAACTCCGACGAGGCCCTTCGCGAAGTGGGCTTGGACATCGAGGAAGGCGCCGACATGGTGATGGTGAAGCCGGGCCTCCCCTACCTCGACATCGTGCGCCGGGTGAAGGACACGTTCGGTGTCCCCACCTACGCCTATCAGGTGAGCGGCGAGTACGCGATGCTGAAGGGCGCCGCCGACCGCGGCTGGCTCGACTGGAACAAGGTGCTGATCGAGACGCTGACCGGCTTCAAGCGCGCCGGCTGCGACGGCATCCTGACCTACGGTGCGGTCGACGCGGCACGTCTCCTCAAGTCGAAATGATCGAGCGTCCGTCGGCCCGGCTTGTCCTGCTCGACCCGCAGGACCGGCTGTTCCTGTTCAACGTCCACGATCCCAAGGTGTTCGATCCGGCCAAACCGTTCTTCGATCCCTTCTGGGTGATGATCGGCGGCATGGTCGATCCGGGCGAAGACTATGCCGAGGCCGCGGTGCGCGAGGCGGCCGAGGAGACCAAGCTGCCGGTGATCGACACGCCGCGCTGGGTGTGGTCGCGCGAACGCCGCATGAGCTGGCGCGGCAAGGACGTGCTGCACAAGGAACGCTTCTTCCTGGCCCGCACCGACCGCACCGAGATCGATATGTCGGGCCTCGACGAGAAGGAACGGAGCTGGACGCGCGGCCACCGCTGGTGGACCGCCGATGAGATCGCGGCGTCGTCCGAACGCTTCGAACCGCTCGACCTTGGCGCGCTGCTGCCCGCTCTGTTGCGCGACGGACCGCCGGACGAACCGCTGGTTCTGAGCTAGGTCCTACCGACGCTCGGAGCGTTCCCGCTCCTCGCGTTCGCGCTTGCGCCGCTTCTCCTCTTCCGCGGCGCCGCGATAGGCGCGCCACGCCAGTACAAGCGCCACTGCAGAACATGCCACGCCAACGATCATCGCCATCGGCTGGGTCTCACCCATTTTCGAAGAACCTCATGATCCTCCTCGCGCCAAGCCCTCTAAAGGCGGCTTAGTCTCGGGCATGAAGGCAGCATAGATCAGCAGCCCAGCGGCGGCGACTGTCGCCAAAGCCAGAAAGCCCGCCGAATGGCCGGCCATGACGACCACCAAGCCAGCAAAGCTCGTGCTCATCGCGGCCCCGAGGCCTAGCGCTGTCGCGATGGCGCCGAGACAGGCGTTGAAGCGGCCTGTCCCCTGTGTGAGATCGGCCACGACGATGGGAAAGAGAGCCCCGAAGATTCCGGCCCCCACGCCATCGAGCGCCTGGACGGCGACCAGCCAGTACGGATCGTCGGAGAGCGGATAGAGCGCCCCGCGCACCGCAAGCACGAGGAAGCCCGCCAGAAAAAGCGGCTTCCGCCCCCACTCGTCGGCCTTGGCGCCCACGACCAGGGCGGCGGGAATCATGACGAGCTGGGCGATCACGATGCAGGCCGCCATCAGGGTCGTTCCCAGAGACTCGTTTGTCAGCGCGAGCTTCTGGCCGACAAGTGGAAGCATCGCTGCGTTTGCGAAGTGGAACAGCACGACGCTTCCGGCGAACACAAGCAGGGAGCGATTCTCGAGCACCACGGCAATGCCGGCCGGCCTCGCGTGGACGCGATGGCTTCCATCGTCGAGGCCACGCGCGACGTCGTGGTCGATGGCCCCTGCCGGAATCAGGAGCGTCGAGACAATACTCGCGAGCGCCATCGCGCCCATCAGGTAGAAGACGGCAATCGGGCCGGTGAAGTACGCCGCCCCTCCGGCCAGGACGGCGGCAACCGCGTTGCCTGCATGATTGAACGCCTCGTTGCGACCTGTACGTCGCGCGAACGCCGTCGGCCCCATCATGCCGAGCGTGATCGCCGCGATTGCAGGCGCAAAGACGGAGCCGGCGATCCCCGCAACGGACTGGGCGATCGCCACGGACAGGAAGTCGGGCGCGAGCGGCAGGATCAGGCAACACGCGGTTACCACGATCGCCGCCGCCATAACGGCCGCACGTTTGTACCGGGTAGCGTCGATGAAGCTGCCCGCCGGAGTCTGGGCAAGGATCCCGGCAATGCCCCCGATCGACATGACGAGGCCGATGCTGGCGACATCCCATTTCTGGATCGTGAGCAGGTAGATCGCCAGATAGGGCCCCAACCCATCACGCACGTCGGCCAGGAAGAAGTTCAGAGCGTCGAGGCTGCCGTCCGCGCGGCTCATGCCACGCCCGCGAAGAAGGTAGCGACGGCAAGGTCGCTCCAGGGCCTGCCGCTACCCGAGCCATGGAAGCCGACGTGACCGCCCCGCTCCGATAGCAGCGGCGTCAGAGACGGGTTGGCCGCCCAGTCGTAGCCGCTGTAGATCGCGCCGGGAATCCAGGGATCGTCCAGCGCCGCGAGCACCAGCGTCGGCACCCGAATGCCGCCCATGAAGGCGATCGGCTTGCAGCGCTCGTAGTAGTCTTCCGCCCCTGCAAAGCCGTGGCGCGGCGCAATGAAGACCTCGTCATAGTCCCAAACGGAGCCGGCCCCCAGTATGGCGGCGCGTTCCTTCGCGGATAAGAAAGCGCCTGGCGCTGTCGCCTCGACCTTCATCTGACGCAGGATGTGACGGTGATACAGGGCGTTGCGCCGCTGCATCATCCGGCGACAGGTCGCCGACAGATCGATCGGCGCGCAGACGGTTGCGGCGGCACGCAACGGGGCCGCCTTTCCCTCTTCACCAAGATACTTGAGCAGCATGGCGCCGCCCAGCGAGTACCCGACGGCACGCATGCCACCGCCAGTGAGCTCAGCTGGCAGCTTGCGGAGCAAGGCGCGGAAATCCTCGCTGCGTCCCGCGTAGTATTGTCCGCGGCACGTTGCGCGCGACGGGCCCGCGCCCCTCAGGTTTAGGGATAGGACCCGCTCACCGGCATCGAGCAGGCAGCGCGCCATGCTCCTGATATAGGAACTCTCTTCCGTGCCCGTCAGCCCGTGTATCAGGATCGTAAGGGGCGTACCTTCAACCGGCATTGCGGGACGGTGAAGGCTGCAGACGAGCCGGTCTCCCGTCCCGTCACCCAGGTCGACCTCGAGGCGCTCCGATTTGTGCGGCGCCAGTTCACCGGGCGGGCGCCGAAGATGATTCCGAAGGGTCTGTAGGTCGGCGCCCCACCAGGGAAAACGAGGACGGAACGGCTGGATATCGAGGCTCACGCCTTCATGGTAGCAAGACGGTCGATGAATTTCTCCACCGCAAGGTCGCACCACGGCCTGGCGCTGTCGTGGGCATGGAAGCCGATATGCCCGCCGGCCGGTGGCATGAGCGGAACCAGAGACGGATTGTCCGCCCAGTTGAACTCCCGATAGTACTCCACGGGAATCCAGGGATCGTCGCAGGAAGCGATGACCATGGTGGGAACGCGGATCTCGGGCATGAAGGTGAGCGGCGAACACAGGTCGTAGTAATCCTCCGCACCCCGGAAGCCGTATCGCGGGGAGATGAAGCGATCGTCGTACTCCCAGACGCTGCGCGCCGACTTGATGATCTCGCGCTCCTCGGGCGTGGTGAGTGCGCCTGGTGCCAGCGCTTCCGCCTTCATGTCGTTCAGCAGGTAGGTGTGATAGAGCCAGTTGCGGGCGCGCATCATGTGCCGGCAGGTGCGTGCCAGGTCGATGGGTGCGCAGATGGTCGCCGCCCCGAGCAGCGGCGAGAAAGAACCTTCCTCACCGAGATACTTGAGAAGCATGGCTCCGCCTAGCGAGTAGCCGATCGCGACGACGCCGCTCTCCGAAAGATCCTCCGGCAGCTGGTCGAGGATACGACGAAAGTCCGCGGTGCGTCCGACATGGTAGTGCTCGCGGCAGTAAGGCCGCGAAGGACCGCAACCGCGCAGGTTGAGGCGCAAAACGGAGTAACCGCCATCGAGCAGGTAACGGGCAGCATTCAGCATGTACGCGCTGTTCTCGCTGCCGGTGAGGCCGTGGATGAGGAGCACGAGCGGACGACCGGCGACCGGCTGCGCCGGCCGGTCCAGCATGCCGAGAAGGATGTCGCCGGTGCGATCGGCCATGGGAAAAGCCATGCGCTCGCTGGTGTGGGGAGCGAGGTCACAGACACGGGCGGACGTGAGCCGGATGGCGATGGTCTGGAGATCGGCGCCCCACCACGGAAAGCGTGGCTTGAACGGCGGGAGATCGAGGGAATCGATGGACGGGGGCACGGCTGATCCGTATTCACACACTCGGTTCGATGAAAACGTCTGCCGCCCCGCCAAGTTCCGCACTGCTCGGAGTGCTCTACGCCGTCGCCGCCGCGACGGCTTTCAGCACGGCGGGTGTCATCGTCCGGCGAATCGACCTGCCTGCGTGGGACGTGTCCTTCTGGCGCTCGGCCCTTCTCGTCGTCACCATGCTGCCGCTCCTCATCTGGCAGCGACGCCAGATCCTGATCGACGTCCGCAACGGCGGCGCCGCCCTTCTGATCAGCGCTGTGCTGCTAGCGGGAAGCTTCGTCAGCTTCATCCTGGCACTCGGCCTGGCGCCGGTCGCCAACGTGCTGATCATGTTCGGCGCGACGCCGTTCATCACCGCGCTCGCCGCCCGCATTTTCCTCGGCGAGCCACTGCATGGTCACACGATCGTGGCCATGGCAGCGGCCGTCGTCGGTCTCGCGATCAGCGTCGCGGGCTCCCTGCAGCCCGGCGCACTGGCCGGCATGGCCGTCGCGCTGATCGTGGTCCTCTGCATGAGCGGCAACTATGTCGTCGTGCGGCACCGCCGCGACATCGGCATGGCTCCCTCGATCTGGCTGGCCGGCCTGATCTCGGGGCTGGTGGCGCTGCCGTTCGCCCACCCCGAGAATGTCACGTGGTCGCAGCTGCCCTGGCTCTTTGCGCTGAGCCCCGGCCAGCTGGCGATCGGGCTGCTGCTCTACATGGCGAGCCTGAGGCGCATTCCGGCCGCCCAGGCGTCCCTGCTCGGTCTGCTCGAACTGGTGCTGGGGCCGGTCTGGGTGTGGCTGTTCGATGGCGAAAAGCCGGACGATCTCACCTTGTTTGGCGGGCTGGTGGTCATCTCGGCCGCAGCGATCAATGTGTGGCTGGATTCGCGGCGATCCACTGGCTAAGAACCCGGCATGACCCAGAATACCAAGGGCCCCCTGTCGGGCATCCTCGTCATCGATCTCTCCCGCATCCTCGCGGGGCCCTACTGCACGCTCCTGATGGCCGAGATGGGCGCCAGGGTGATCAAGGTCGAGCCGCCCAAGGGCGGCGACGACGCTCGCGCCTACGGCCCGTTCGTCAATGGCAAGTCGGCCTACTTCGCTTCGGTCAACCGCGGCAAGGAAAGCATCGCGCTCGACCTCAAGGCCGACGCCGACCGCAAGATCTTCGAGAAGCTGCTCGAGAAGGCCGACGTTGTGGTCGAGAACTTCCGCCCTGGCACGATGGAGAAGCTGGGCTACGGCTGGGAGACACTGCACGCCAAGTACCCACAGCTGATCTATGCATCGGCCTCGGGCTTCGGTCATACCGGCCCGAATTCCAAGGACCCGGCCTACGACATGGTCATGCAGGGCCAGGGCGGCATCATGAGCATCACCGGCAACGAGGGCCAGCCGCCGAGTCGCGTCGGCATGTCGATCGGCGACATCGGCGCCGGGCTCTATACGGCGGTGGCCGTCAATGCTGCGATCGTGCACCGCCTCAAGACAGGTGAATCCACCAAGGTGGACATCGCGATGTTCGACTGTCAGCTCGCGCTGCTCGAAAACGCGATCATGCGCTACACGGTCGAGAAGGAAATCCCCGGCCCGCTCGGCGCCCGCCATCCCACCATCACGCCCTTCGAGGCCTTCGCCACGTCGGACGGCTCGATGATCATCGCCGCCGGCAACGACAGCCTGTTCATCAAGATGTGCGAAGCGCTCGGCCGCCCCGACATGGCGACCAATCCCGAGTACAAGTCGAACGCCCTGCGCCAGAAGAGCCAGAAGAAGCTGAAGGACGAGATCGAATCCGTCCTGAAGACCAACACGACCGACCACTGGATCGCCGTCGTGTCCAAGGGCGGCGTGCCCTGCGGGCCGATAAACAACATCGCGCAGGCCATCGAGCATCCCCAGGTCGCGGCGCGCAACATGCTGGTCGACGTGCCGGACGGCAGTGGCGGCACGCTGAAGCTGGCCGGCAATCCGCTCAAGATGTCGGCCTTCCCCGATCCGACGACGCGACGCCCCGCGCCGGACCTCGACAGCGACCGCGACGCGATCCTCTCGTATATCGGCGGCTGAACCGGTGAGAGTGTTGGTTCGCGTCGCGGCCGTCCTGGGCAAGTTCCTGGGCGGTACGGCGCTGGCACTCGCCGTCTTCCTGGCCGGCACCTACTTCCATGTCCGCGGCGCGCTGCCGAGCTACAGCGGCACGCTCGAACTCGCCGGCCTCAAGGCGCCCGTCGAGATCATCCGCGACAAGAACGCCGTGCCGCACATCACGGCGGGGTCGATCGAGGACGCCTCGTTCGCGCTTGGCTACGTCCACGCCCAGGACCGCTTCTGGCAGATGGAGCTGATGCGTCGCGTCGGTCAGGGACGCCTCGCGGAACTCGTGCCGGCCGTGCTGGTGGGCAGCGCCCTGATCGACAGCGACCGCACCATGCGCGGCCTCGGCGTCTATCGCCGTGCGTCGGAGAGCGTGAATGCCCTCTCGCCCGCCATGCGCACGCGGCTCGATTCCTATGCCGCGGGCGTCAACGCATGGCTGGCCGACGACGACCAGCAGTTCGGCCTGGAACTGACCCTGATCAAGCTGATGTCCGGAGGGCGTTACCGACCCGAGGCATGGCGGCCGGCCGATTCGCTCGTCTGGGCGAAGCTCATGGCGCTCGGCCTCGACGGCAATTGGCGCGCAGAGCTGCTGCGCCTCAGGCTTTCGCAGAAGATTGGCGAGGATGGCGTCAAGTTCCTGATCGAGCCGGACGGCGACAGCAAGGACGCGACGCTGTCGATGGTTCTCGCGGCCGTGAAGGACATCGACCTCGACCGCATCTTCCGCGGGACCGACAACGAGGTGACCCGCAAGCGCATGGCCTCCAACGAATGGGTGCTTTCGGGCGCGCATGCCGTGTCTGGCCGCCCGCTGCTCGCCAACGACCCCCATCTCGGCTTCTCCTTCCCCGGCGTCTGGTACCTCGCCCGCCTGGTTGGCCCGGGCTTCGACATCCGCGGCGCCACCTCCCCGGGCTCGCCGGCCGTGGTGCTGGGCCACAACGGCACCATCGGCTGGGGCTTCACCACGACGAATCTCGACAGTCAGGACATCTTCGTCGAGCGCGTCGATCCGACCGATCCGAACCGCTACATCACGCCCGACGGCGCCCGCCCCTTCGGCGTGCGCGAGGAAACGATCAAGGTCGCCTGGGGCGAGCCCGTCACGATGCGGGTGCGCGAAACGCGCCACGGCCCGGTGATTGACGACTTCATCCGTCGCAGCGACGGGTTGACGCCGCAAGGGCACGTACTCGCGCTGCAGGCGACGGCGCTCGATGGAGCCGACACCTCGGCGGAAGGCTTCGCCCGTGTCGGTTCGGCCCAGAACTGGGAAGAGTTCCTGGCCGCCACGCGTCGCATCGTGTCGCCGATGCAGAACATGGTCTATGCCGACACGTCGGGAAACATCGGCCTGATCTCGCCGGCGCGCGTGCCGATCCGGCGCAAGGGCGACGGCTCGATGCCGGTGCCCGGCTGGACGTCGGAGTATGACTGGGCAGGCTTCGTGCCATTCGACGAACTGCCGCGCGCGTACAATCCGCCAGCCGGGCGAATCGTCAACGCCAACGGCCGTCTTGTGCCGGACGACTACCGCCACTTCATCAGCAAGGACTGGGCCGAGCCCTACCGGCAGCGGCGCGCCGCCCAGCTCCTGGGTGAGGTCCAGCGCCATCCGGTCTACGGCATGATCGTGATGCAGGCCGACAACCTGACCCTGGACGCCGCCGAGATGCTGCCGTGGCTGCTGAAAGGCGCGCCTCGCAATGCACGCGCGGCTCAGGCCCGCGATCTGCTCGGCCGCTGGAACATGTTCATGCTCGCGGGCCGTCCCGAGCCGCTGATCTACGATGCGTGGATCGCCGAACTGCAGCGCGGCCTCCTGGCGGATGAACTCGGCGAGGAGCTCTACAATTCCCTACCGGTGCCGGACGTACCCCTGATGGTGCGGATCCTGCGCGACAAGCCGGGCTGGTGCGACGACGGCGGCACCAAGCGCACCGAGAGCTGCGAGGACGCCATCGCGCTGGCGCTCGACCGTGCGCTGGACTGGATCGCCCGTCGCCAAGGCAACGACATGACCAAGTGGCAGTGGGGACGCGAGCACAATGCCGTGCATCGCCATCCGCTGTTCGACGGTGTACCGCTCCTACGGGACATCGCCTCGGTCCGCTATCCGGCGGATGGCGGCAACCAGACACTGAACCGCGCCTCCCCATCGTTCCGCGGCAAGCGGCCCTTCGACGCCGTACACGGTGCGAGCTACCGCGGCATCTACGATTTCAGCGACCTGGAGAACAGCCGCTTCGCCACGCCGCTCGGCCAGTCCGGCAACATGCTGTCACCCTGGGCGCGTAACTTCGTCGATCGCTGGCAAAAGCTCGCCTATATCGAGATCGGCGGATCGCGCGGGGAGACCGCCCGTTCCTCCATCGGCACGATCACCATGAACCCCACAGGTCCGCGCTGACGCTTCGGAGTGCGTCGTCCCCCGTTCGGCTCAAGCCCGCTCCAACGGCAAGACATGAGCGCATCTCAAGTCGTGCGCTCCCTCGATGCAGAAAATCTCTATGCCCCGGGCAGACTGCCCTTCGTCGCCAGAAGCTTGTCGATGCGCCGACCGTCCATGTCGACGATCTCAAAGGTCCAGTCCTCGTAGCTGAAACGCTCACCCGCCACCGGCAGGTGGCCGAGCTGGGCCAGGGCGAAGCCGGCGATGGTATGGAACTTGGTGCTCACGGGCGGGGGCACCGCCAACCCCAGCCGGTCGAGCGTCGCGTGCACGGGCGCCATGCCGTCGATCAGCAATGAGCCGTCGTGCCTTTCGACGATATCCGGATGCTCCCCGGGCATTTCCGGAATATCACCCGCCAGCGCCTCCAGGAGGTCGGCCTGCGTGACGATCCCTTCGATGCCGCCATACTCGTCGACCACGACCGCGAGCCGAACCGGCGCCTGCTTGAACTGCTCCAGGACCTTGAAGATCGGCATGGCCTCATGGACCATCAGTGGCGCTCCAACCGCCGCTGCCGGGTCGAGGGTGCCGCCGCCCAGGAGCTGATTCAGCAGATCGGTCTTGGTGATGGCTCCCAGCAGATCGTCGACGCTGCCGCGACCGACCAGCATCTGCTCGTAGGGACTTTCCCGAACCGTCCGCATGATCTCCTCGGGTGAATCGCTTACGTCGATCCAGTCGAGCCCGGTGCGCGGCGTCATGATCTCGCCGATCCGGCGATTGCCGATTTCGAGCGCCCGCACCACGACCTCCTCCTGGGCGTCCTGCAGGAGGCCGGCGTCCTGGCTGGCCTCGACCAGCAGCTTCAACTCCCCCGGCGAATGCAGGGATTCCTCGCCGGTTCCCGGCCGCAGGCCGCAGAGCCGCAGCACGAGGTTGCCCGCGCCGTTCAACACCAGGATCGCCGGGCTGAGCAGCCAACGGAAAAGGCTGAGCGGCCGCACGACCCAAAGCGCCGTCCCCTCGCTGCGCTGAAGTGCGAGACTCTTGGGCGCAAGCTCGCCCAGGACGATGTGCAGCGAGGTTATGATGACGAAAGAGATGCCGACGGCAATGGCGTAGGCGCCGACGCCGCCGGTCGTGCCCCAGAGCTCGGCTAATGGCTTCTCGATCATGTGGGCGATCGCCGGTTCGCCGATCCACCCGAGCCCGAGTGAAGAGATCGTGATGCCGAGCTGCGTGGCGGCAAGGTTGGAGTCGAGATGATCGAGCGCCCGAACGAGAGCCTGGGCATTCATGCGGCCCGTGGCGGCCAGTTCGATCACTCGGCTGCGGCGGACCGCCACCAGCGAGAACTCGGCAGCGACGAAGAACCCGTTGGCCGTCACCAGTACCAGTACGGCCAACAGACCTTCCAGTCCGGACATGCTCTTTCTCCGTTATCTCGGTTTGTCGCCAGCGAGGGTGATCCGGTGCATGACGCGCCGGAAGCCATGATAGTCGTTGATTGGATTATGCATCGCGCAGCGATTGTCCCAGAAGGCCAGCGACCCGGCCTCCCAGCGGAAGCGGCAGGTGAACTCCGGCCGAGTCTGATGCTCCCAGAGAAAGCGCAGAAGCGGCAGGCTCTCCTTCTCCGTCCATCCCTTGAAGTGCGCCGTATGGGCATCCGACGTGTAGAGCGCCTTGCGACCGGTCTCGGGATGGGTGCGCACGATCGGATGCTCGGCGGTCAGCACCTTCAGTTCGGCCCCCGCCGCCTTCATGCGGTCCTCCCGGGTCTTGGTGACGTCGGCCTTGGCCGACGAGCTCACGCCTACGAGCCCGTCGAGCGTCGCCTTGAGCCCATCCGACAGCGCCTCGTAGGCAAGATACTGGTTGGCGAACATCGTATCGCCGCCGAACGGCGGCACTTCGCGGGCCAGAAGCATGCTGCCCATGGGCGGCACCGGCAGGTAGGTCGTGTCGGAGTGCCAGATGCCGCCGAAATTGTTGCGTTCATGCTCGAGCTTCACCACTGGCGTGATCATCGGCGATTCCGGCAGGCCCTTGAGCTGCGGATACTCGATCGGATCGCCGAATTTGCGGGCGAAGGCGAGCTGCTGCTGCGGCGTCACCGTCTGGTTGCGCAGGAAGATCACCAGATGATCGAGGAACGCCTGGCGCATCTCGGCAACCACGTCGTCTTCGAGCTCGATCGACATGTCGACGCCGTGGATCTCCGCGCCCAGCGCGCCCGCAACCGGGCGGACTTCAATGTGACGATAATTTCGCATGCCTACCTCTTCGCCCATGAGGGCGTGGTCTTCGCCATGAAATGCCGGATGCCCTCGGCCGCCTCCGGCTGCCGCAGCAGTCCCACCAGACTCTGTGCCGCCTCGTCCATCACGACGCGATCTTCCTGGGTCGCACAGGACATGACCAGCCGCTTCGCGACGGCCAGCGCCTTGGGCTCCATCTTCAGGATATCGTCGAGCAGCCCCTGCAGGGTCGTCTCGACCTCGGCGGCGCCGGCGCAAAGATAACGCCCGACGCCGAGTCGATGTGCTTCGGCGGCGTCGATGACGCGTCCAGTCACGGCCAGATCGCGCACCGGCCCCTCTCCCATCCGGCGCACCAGGAACGGGATGATCTGGGAGGGAATGAAGCCGACCTTGGGTTCTGGGATGCCGAAGCGCGCGCTCGCGTGCAGGATCACCACATCCGAGCAGCAAGCCATCCCGAAACCCGCACCCACCGCCGAGCCATCGACCACCGCTATGGTGGCCTGCGGCAGGCCATTCAGCGCGAGCAGGGCGTTGCCGAACTGGCGATAGGCCGGAACCAGCGGGTCGGTGCCGGAGGGCGGCAGCGGCGGCAAGTTCGCCATGGCGTCGAGGTCGCCGCCGGCGCAGAAGTGCCCGCCGGCTCCCCGCAGGACCAGCACGCGACACTGGGCATCCTGCCCGATGCCGACGAAAGCGTCTTCCAGTTCGAGCATCATCCGGTGCGTCAGCGCGTTTCGCCGCTGCGGCCTGTTCAGTGTCAGTGTCGTGACGGCGCCGTGCCGTTCGATCGCGAGGAACTCGTAGTCGGCCATGGGCAAAGTCTTAGCGAGCGACTATCGTACCAACAAGATGATGCGTTTCCTGGTTCCGCTGCTCGCGGTTATCCTCGGCCTGACGGGTGCGGCACGTGCCGACGACTGGGCCACCGTCATGACGCCGGCCCCGGGACCGACGCAGTCGATCGGCTTCTATACGGCGGGCTGTCTGCAGGGCGCGCACGCCCTGCCGCTGGACGGCCCCGGATACGAGGCCATTCGCGTCAGCCGCAACCGCTACTGGGGCCAGCCGGTCACCATCGAGTTCATCAAGACCCTGGCGGAGAAGATGCGGGCCGCCGGACAGGCGCACCTCTACATCGGCGACATCGGCCAGCCGCGCGGAGGTCCCGCCCCGTCCGGCCACGCCAGCCACCAGATCGGCCTCGACGCCGACATCTGGTTCGAGCGCCAGCCCGGCGCACGACGCGCGCCGGCTGACCGCGAGAATCCGCGCCTGCGCTCGCTGGTGCGGGCCGACGACAGCGGCATCGACGATACGGTCTTCAACGAGCAGCACGTGCTGCTGCTGCGGACGGCCGCGCAGATGCCGAACCTCGACCGCATGTTCGTCAACAAGTGGATCAAGCAGCGACTGTGCGAGACGGTAGGCGGCGATCGCTCGTGGTTGCGCAAGCTCGTCCCCTGGTACGGGCACGATTCGCACTTCCACATCCGCCTCTACTGTCCGCCGGGCAACCCGCAGTGCCAGCCACAGGCCGACTATGCGCAGGACGACGGATGCGGCGAGGCACTCGAATCGTGGTTCCGCAAGGCGCCGCTCGTGCCGCCGACCACGCCTCCCAAGCCCTACCGGCCCAAGCTGCCGGCCGCCTGCACCGCCGTCCTGAACGCGCGGTAGCTGGCTAGCCCAGTCCGCCGCAGCGGTTGGCGCGCTGGCGCGCCTGGACGTCGAGCCAGTCGAGACCGCCGACCGACCCGATTCGGATCCAGTCGACCTGGATGGTGCCGTCCGGCACCCGCTTCACGACATAGCGCGACTCAGCCTGCGGGGCGCTGCGCGGCACGTAGAGCACCGATGTCGTTCCCGGCGTGGAGGGCGGCTCGATGTTCACGACGAAGCCATCGCCGGCCGGCGCCGCAAGGCAGGTCACCATCGCGTCATAGGGCACGGTGTAGACATTGGACCATGCCGGCACCGGCTTCGGTGGCTTGATCGGCTCCGAGCCCAGCTTGTCCACGGTCGAACAGGCTGCGGCGGCGAGCGACAGAAGAGCGGGAACCCATACGTGCTTGAACATCACTCACCTCCGGAAACAGGCCCCATTTTACTCACCCTGACCGAGGAGTGAACCGGCCCGTCGCGAAGAGCGGAAGAACCACTGGAATACCTGAAAGCCGACCACGAGGTAGACGACCGACAGGCCGAACGCGATAGCCAGCATGTCCCAGTGCACCACCTTGTCGGCCATGATGGCCCGCATTCCCTCGAAGACATAGGCCGGCGGCAATCCCCAGGCGATGACCTGCAGCCATTGCGGCAGCACCGAGACGGGATAGTAGACGCCGCTCACCGGCATCAGCACGAACACCGCCGCCCAGGCGAAGCTCTCCGCGCTCTGCCCCACCCGCATCACCAGTCCCGACATGGCGAGCCCGATCGACCAGGAGAACATCTGCAGGATCACGAAGAAGGCGATCAGCGGCAGGCCGAGCGTGTAGATCGAGTAGCCGAAAAAGGCCCAGGCCAGCAGCGACACCGGGATCATGCCCAGCAGGGTGCGCAGCAGCGCCGCGATGATTATGCCGGTCGCCAGTTCCCAGGAGCGGATCGGGCTCACGAAGAGATGGCCGAGGTTGCGCGACCAGATCTCCTCCAGGAAGGCGATCGACAGCGAGAGGTTGCCTCGGACGACGACCTCCCACAGCAGCAGGCCCGACAACAGCACGCCCGCCGCCTGCGCCACGAACGAGGCCTGGGGCAGCAGGTACTGGGTCATGAAGCCCCACATCACCATCTGCACCGCCGGCCAGTAGATCGAATCGACCAGGCGCATCACCGAACTGCGCCAAAGATAGATATGGCGCAGGACGAGCGCGTAGATGCGGTTCAGCGAGCCGCTCATGGCTGGCCCCCATCGGGCTTCAGCGCGTCGAGCCCGCGGCCGCGGCCGCGCGCCATGTCGAGAAACACCTCCTCCATGTCCTCGCGGCCGAACCGTTCGAGCAGTTCGCGCGGGCTGCCCCGCTCGAACACCTTGCCGGCCTGCAGCAGGATCACGTCGTCGCACAGCCGCTCGACCTCGCCCATGTTGTGCGAGGCGAGCAGGATCGTGGAGTGGGTCTCGTGCTGGTAGCTTTCGAGGTAGCCGCGCACCCAGTCCGCGGTGTCGGGATCGAGCGAGGCCGTGGGCTCGTCGAGCAGCAGCACGTCGGGCTTGTTGATCAGCGCCTTGGCCAGCGCCACCCGCGTCTTCTGGCCGGCCGACAGCTTGCCGGCCGCCCGGTCGAGGAACGGCGCCACCTGCATGTGCTCGGCGATCTCCACGATGCGATGCCTGAGATCCTTCACGCCGTAGAGCCGGCCATAGAACTGCAGGTTCTGGCGCACCGTCAGCCGATGCGGCAGGTCGACATAGGGCGAGGAGAAGTTCATGCGCGGCAGCGCCGCGTAGCGACGCTTCAGCATATCGATCCCGAGGATTCCGATGCTGCCCCCGGTCGGTTCGAGCAGGCCTAGCAGCATCGCAATGGTCGTCGTCTTGCCGGCGCCATTGCCTCCGAGCAAGCCCAGTACGGTGCCGCGCGGAACCGAGAAGCTCAGATCGTCGACGGCGACGATCTCGCCATACACCTTGCGCAGGTGCTGGACGGCAATGGAGGGTGCTGCGGGCATGCCGGCATCACAATGCCTTGATCGCCGCTTCGATGCGATCGAGGCCCTTGCTGAGACGCTCCGCGCTCGACGCGAAGCACAGGCGCACATTGCCCTGTCCACCCGGCCCGAAGGCTTCGCCCGGCGCGAGGCCGACCTTGTACTCCTTGGCCATCGTCTTGCAGAAGGCCAGCGTGTCGTCGACACCGTCGACCGAGAAGAAGGCATAGAAGGCCGCGTCCGGCCGCGCGATCCTGACCTTCGGTAGGGCCGAGAGGCGCTGGAACACCAGTTCGCCGCCCGCACGGCAGCGCTCGACCATTTCGTGGATGAAGCCATCGCCCTGCTCGAGCGCCGCCACGGCGCCCTTCTGCAGGAAGGCTGGCGCACCCGACGTGTTGATCTGCACCAGCTTGGCGAACTGGTCGCCCAGCGCCGCCGGGTGGGTGAGCCAGCCCAGCCGCCAGCCCGTCATCGCCCAGGGCTTGGAGAAGCTGTTGAGCACGATCACTGGATCGTCGGGACCGGCCAGTTCGAGGAAGGACGGCGCCACCTGCCGGCCGTCCGGCCGCTTGCTGTAGATCAGGCGGGCATAGACCTCGTCGGCCATGATCCACACGCCGCGCTTGCGGGCGAAGTCCAGAAGGGCGCCCTGCTCCTCCGTGGTCATCGTCCAGCCCGTCGGATTGCCGGGCGAGTTCACGAAGATCGCGCGCGTACGGTCGTCGACGGCATCGAAGATCTTCTGCAGGTCGAGCTTCCATCCACCCGCCGGCGTGCCGTCGAGCGCGACGTACTTCGGCACGCCGCCGACCAGCCTGGTGGCCGAGGTGATGTTGGGCCAGATCGGCGAGACGATGACGACGTTGTCGCCCGGATCGAGCAGGAGCTGGCAGGTCAGCAGGATCGCCTGCATCCCGCCCGTCGTCACGGTGAGCCGCTCGATCGGGCACTTGATGCGATAGAGCCGCTCCGTATAGGCCGAGAGGGCGCGGCGCAACTCGGGGATGCCGCGCTGCCAAGTGTAGAACGTGTCGCCACCCTGCAGGCCGGCAGCGGCCGCGTTGCGCACGAAATCGGGGGTCACGAGATCGCTCTCGCCGAACCACAACGGCACGACGTCTGGATCTCCGAACACCGTCATCGCCACTTCGGAAATGGGGGTTTCGGGCAGGCCGGCCGTGGCGCCGCTCAGCGACGCCTTGAGGCCCGGCACGACGAATCTATTATGGTCTTGCATCCATCGGACGTAGCGCATCGTTCGGAATTGCGCCAGCCATCCGCCTGCCCGACAATTGTTGGCGGCGAGGCCCAGCCAGACTAATTGCCCGGACCAGTTGCCCAGACCAATCGCAAGGAGAAAGCCATGAAGTACGTTGCATGCCTGCTTTCGACCGCCCTGCTCACCGGCTGCGTGCACGGAGACAGCGTCGAACGCCTGCAGGCCGGAATGGATCGCGACCAGGTCCGCACGCTCATGGGGCCGCCCGACGGATCGGCGCACTCGCCGGGCAAGGACTGCGCCTACTACACGGTTCTCAAGGACTTCTGGAGCCGCACGCCGTGGTCGATGTCGGACCGCTACTACGTCTGCTTCACCGACGGCAGGGTCGAAACCTACGGCCGGGCTGACCAGCCGGCCTCGGCTCAGATGACAGCGCGATAGGCCAGCGCTACGGTATGTACAGGGGGACGAATGCATTCACATCAGGACGACGGGCAGATCGCCCAGTGGCTCGCCGAACATCAGACCGGCAACTACGCTGACGGCCGCCGGTACGACGATATCCAGTACCTGCAGTGCAAGCTGATCCTGAAGCCAGATCGCTTCACCTCCGCCCGCGTCTTCAAGGAGTTCGCCGCCCTGGTCCAGCAGGCCGCGGCAACGACGGGCGTAGGCTACCAGCATACCCCGAAATCCCAGCAGCGACCGGAGGTCCGCGAGGTCCTGTTCCTCGATACCGGCGGCTACCACCTCTACAACAATAGCTTTATCGTGCGGCGTCGCATCGCCTACGAGGACGGATTTGCCATCGGCGATCCGGAGATCGTCTTCAAGTATCGCAGCGACGACATGGCGAAGGCCCAGTCTCTCGACGTGCGGCCGCGTATCGACGGCAAGTACAAGATCAAGTTCAAGCTCGAGGTGATGCCGCTCAAGGAGCGGATCGGCGGCATCCGGCGTCTGCTTTCCCACAATGTGGAGTTCGGCCTCAGCCAGGCGCCCCAGGCCGCCCGCATCGTCATGTCGTCGCTGGGCAACATGTCCCTTCCCGAACTGACGCAGATCTTCCCCACCCTGGGCACGATCTCGTGCGACGGGCCCAACGACGTGTCGCTGGTCAACCAGACCATCGTCGAGGAACTGCTGCAGGACATCTGCCTGCTCGATTTCGGGCACCACACGGCCGCAACGGCCAATCTCGGCCTGTGGCGCGCGCGTGGCGACCATCACGCGTTCGTGGGCGAGTTCGCCTTCCAGCTTCGCTTCACCGGACCCGACGACATCAAGCACAAGGCGCTGAACCACTGCGAGCGCTTCTTCCTGGAGCTGCAGCAGGTCGCCGCCGACTGGCTCTCGCTCACCACGACCAAGACCGGCGCCGTTTACCGCCTAAAGGGCAACCCGCCGCAAGCACACGAATGAGCGTCGCAGACACCCCACCGGTGGCCCCGCCGCCGTCGCTCGGAAAGCTGTTCTGGGTGTTCCTCGTGATGGGTGCGACCAGCCTGGGCGGCGGCGTGGTCGGCTATCTCAGGACGGGCCTCGTGGTCCGGCAGCGCTGGCTCGACGATCTGAGCTTTGTTGAGCTTCTTTCGATCAGCCAGACCCTGCCGGGCCTGAACGCGACCAACATGTCGATTCTCGTGGGCGACCGGCTGCGCGGCGGCCTGGGCGCCCTCGTCGCCACGCTGGGAATGTGCCTGCCCGGGGCCTCCCTCATGATCGCGGCGGGATTCGCCTATGGCGCCGGCGGGGACGGTCCCTGGTCCAAGGCGTTCCTGCACGGGATCGCGGCAGGCGCCGTCGGACTGATCGTGGTCGTGCTGGTCCAGCTCGGGGCCAAGACGCTGAAGACCGTAGCCGACTACGTCTTCGTCGTCCTCACGGCGGTGGCGGTCGCGTTCTTCAAGGTGCCGGTGCCGTATGCGCTGATCGTCGCCGGCATCGTCGCGATCTGGTGGCATCGACCGCGTGACAAGGACGTGCCGTGAAGAACCTGTGGGATCTCGCTGGCGTCTTCGCCTACCTATCCCTCCTCACCGTCGGCGGCGGCATGGCCGCCTTCCCGGAAATGAAGGAGCTCACGGTCGATACCTACCACTGGCTGACCTTTCCGGAACTGCTGCATTTCTACAGCTTGGGTCAGCTCGCCCCCGGCCCGAACATGATGATGGTCGCCTCGATCGGCGTGGTCGTCGGGCACATCCCGGGGGCGCTGGTCGCCCTGATCGCGTTTTTCCTCCCGACCGGCCTGCTGACATTCTTCATCGGCCGGCTGTGGACCCATCTCGCCACATGGCGCTGGCGGCCATCGATCCAGGCCGGGCTGGGGTCCGTTGCCGTCGGGCTCGTGCTGGCCGGCGCGATCATCATGGGCAAGGGCGCGATCACCGACGTCTTCTTCGGTGTGATCTCGCTTATTGTCTTCCTGCTGCTGTGGCGGACGAAGATCAATCCCGCCTATCCGATCGTGGCGTCAGGCCTTGTCGGCATGGCACTGCACTACTTCACGGCAACCTGACGCGCGGGCACTCGGCCCCGGTTCGGCAGCTTCCTGCCAAAACAAAAGGTGCCAGGGCCTTTGGCCACGCCTGTCGACCATGTTGCGGCGGCAACAGCGGCGGCCCTCGATACAAGTGAGCGGAGAATCGAATGCCAGAACGACAGATGCAGGCGATCGGGCAAGCCCTTGCCGACATCTACGGCGAGAAGAACGAAGGCGGCCTGCTCTGCTGCACGCTGGAGGCGGTCAATGCCGACGGGATGGACGTTTCCATCCAGGTGATGGCGGAGACGATCAATCTGGCGCCCTATCCGTTTGCCGAGGATCCCCTTACACGCCTGGAACTGAGCGGTGCGGTCGAGACTCTTGAACACGTCGCGCTCGACCTGGTCGACTGGGATGCCAACGCCTTCGCCACCGTAGGGACGTCTGGCAACGATCCGATCGATATCGCCCGGCTGATCGACCGGACGTTCGTCAAGGTACTTGGCTGTGCTCCCGACTACACGCTGAAGGCTTCCACCGAAGACCTTGCGTGAGGCCGGGTTATCCCCGCAGCAGGGAACGTCGAGCGGGCGTTTGCATTGTTTTCCGAAATACAATGCGAGGAGTGTCCGATGAAGCTCATCCTGACCGCGGCGGTGGCTCTCGTTGCCTCAATTGGCGTCGCTGCCGCCCAGATGCCGCCGACGACGGGTACGTCCACGACGCCTGCCGTTCCACCCGCAGGCATGCCCGGCACGGCCCAAACCGAAACCTCGGTGAAGACGCAGATCGAGGCCAGCGGCTACAAGAACGTGAAAGACCTGACCCGTCGCGAGGACGGTAGCTGGCACGGCACGGCAACCAAGAACGACGTCGAAGTCGCCGTTTCCGTGGACAGCGCTGGTAACGTGACGCAAGCCCAGTAGGGCGCATTCGCGCAGGGCTCGGGGCGCGAAGTATTTGCTGCCGCGCCGCAATCAGTGGCGTGCTATAAGTCGTGCATGACGCTGCTGATCCTCGGCCTCGCCCTCTTCCTGGGAATACACACTTTCACAACCATGAGGGGCGCCCGCGCCGCCGCCATCGGGCGTCTCGGCGAGGGCGGCTACAAGGGCCTCTACTCGCTGGTCGCGGCAGTCGGACTCGTCCTGATCGTCATCGGTTTCGGGCGCTACCGGAGCGCCGGCTACATCCAGATCTGGAACCCGCCGGTTTCGCTGCTCCATCCGATTGCGCTGTTCCTTCTGTGGTTCGCCTTTGTCGCCCTTACGGCGGCCTATGCCCCGGCGGGACGCATAAAGTCCTTGCTCCGGCATCCAATGCTGGTCGCAGTCAAGGCCTGGGCCCTCTCCCACCTGCTTGTGAACGGCGACCTGGGATCGATGCTCCTGTTCGGAGGCTTGCTGGCGTGGGCGGTTTACGACCGCATTGCCGTGAGGCGGCGTGGCGATCCGGGTGCTGCCGCGGCAGGCTGGTCCTTCAACGACCTGCTGGTGGTCATAATCGGCAGCGCGGCCTACATCGCCATGTTCTGGTTGCACGACACTTTGGTGGGCGTTACCGCGGCCTGACCAAGTCCTTTGTTGGCCCATTTGCACCGCTCGTGATACGTTCCGGCCGAAACTGAACCCTGACCCTTTCCGAACGCACCCTGTGATCGTAGACGCGCTGTTCCCGACGTACCGCTTCGACAAGGCCGACAACGACGACTTCATGGTCATCGACCAGTGGTCGTATGTTTGGGCGGCCTTTGCCGGGCCCTTGTTCGTCCTCACAAAGGGGCTGTATCTGCTCGCGCTGCTCGACCTGCTGGCGATGGCGGCCATTGCAGCCGGCGCCATCTTCGGATTGACCATCATCGTTTATCTGTTCAGTGCCTCGATGGAAGGCATGATCCTCATGCTCATCACCGTCGTGGGCGGGTTTGCCCTCAACGGCATCGTCGCCGTCCGCATCGTGCGCTACGGCTACCTGCGCAAGGGCTGGCGCCTCGGCTACTAGTGATGATGGTGGTAGCCGTGGTGATGGCCCCCGCCGAAGCGGTCGATGTGTAGCGGCTGCTTCCCCAGCCCTGGACAGAACGTGTTCACGACCTTCTCCAGCTTGTCGTAGAGCGCCTTGGCGGGCTTACGGCCCTTCTCCAGACGCTCCCGCGCCTTTTCCGCCAGACGGGCGAGCTGCACCATGTCGACGTTCAACAGCTTGCGATCCTCCAGCACCATGCGGCCCGCGATCATCACTGAATGAACCGCCGAGCCGTCCTCGGTGTGGACGATCTGGTTGGTCGGATCGTTGAACGGGATCCAGTTGATATGGCCGAGGTCGAGGAAGACAATGTCGGCCTTGTAGCCGACCTTGATCTTGCCGATCTTCTCACCCAGGCCGAGTGCGCGCGCGCTGCCTGCGGTTGCCGCATGCAACACCTCCTCGGTCCTGATCCACTTGCGGTTGTCGGGCCCCTGCACCTTCGAAACCATCGAGGCCAGGCGCATGTTCTCGTACATGTTCTGATTGTCCGAGCAGCTCGCACCGTCGGTGCCGATGCCGACATTGACCTTGGCATCCAGCATGCCGCGCATGTCGGCGATGCCGTTGCCCAGCACCATGTTGGACCCCGGATTGTGCGACACCGACGCTCCCTTGTCGCCCAGCAGCTTCATGTCGTCGCCGTCCAGCCAGACGCCATGGGCCACCGTGAACTTCGGGCCAACGAGTCCCAGCGAATCCATGTAGGCGGTGAGTGACGTGCCGTAGAGCCTGTAGCCGGCGATCACCTGGACCTTCGATTCCGAGACGTGGGTATGCAGACCGGTGTCGTAATCCTTGGCGAGCTTCAGGCAGGCCAGCAGGAATTCCTTGCTGCAGTGGTGCGGGATGGTCGGTGCGACGGCGAGATGAACGCCCTGCCCGTCCAGCTTCCAGCCGTGCAGCGCCTTCTTCATCTGCTTGACGCTCGCCTTGTAGGGCGAGAACTGATAGGCCTCGACTTCCTTCTGCAGGGACGGCGGCAGCTGGTCCATCAGGCCCGGGATCGCCTGGAAGAAGCTCGTATCGGCCACCATCGGTGCCAACATGGCGCGCATGCCCACGTCGGCGTAGGCCTGACCGATGGCCGCCAGCCCCTCCGCCGTCGGCATGGGGAACTCGGCCGCGAGATCGTAGGCCGCCGTACAGCCTTTCATCACCATCTCGCAGGCGCCGATCAGGCTCGACAGGTACTTGTCCTCCAGCGTGCGGGCGCCGCTCATGTAGGGGCCGGCCGTCAACAGCAGTTCGAGGGTGACGCGATCGACCATGCCCTTGGCGAGGTTGCCGTGGCTGTGGGTATGCCCGTTGATCAGGCCGGGATGTAGCAGCTTGCCGCTGGCATCGATCACCGTGGCGGAGTCCGGGGCCGCGACCTTCGTGCCGATCTCGACGATCGTATCGCCCTTCACGAGGATATCGGCCTTGGGCGCGGCGTGCCCCTTGATGTCCACGACGCGCCCGCCGCGGATTACGGTCATCGAAGGATTCGGCTTCTTTGCCATCTCACGCTCTCCCTTGCACGACCGGTCAGGCCCCCGGTGTCGCGTTGCTGCTCGACCACGGGAAGAAGATTCGCTCCGCCGCCACTACGATCTGGAACAGGACGACGCCCATCACCGACAGGATGATAAGCGCTCCGAACGCGACCGGCACCTTGAAGAAGGCGGTCGAGGTCTGGATCAGGAATCCGAGACCGGCATCGGCATTGACGAACTCGGCGACCACCGCCCCGACGACGGCCAGGGAGATCGCCACCTTGAGGCCGGCGAAGATAAATGGGACCGCATAGGGCAACCGGATGCGCAGCAGTTCGCTGAGCTTCGAGGCGCGACAGGCGCGACTGAGTTCGATCAGCTCCGGCGGCACGGAGAGCAGCCCCGTCGCGACCGAGATCACCAGTGGAAAGAACGCCACCAATACGGTGATGACGATGCGCGGCAGCTCGTTGGTGCCCAGAAGCACGACCAGAATGGGCGCCAGCGCTACTTTCGGGATCGATTGCGTCCACACCAGGAACGGATAGACCGCCGCCGCGATCGCGGGTGACGCGGTAAGCACCACGGCCAGCGGCAGGCTGATCAGAATCGATACGACGAACCCAAGCATCACAGTCTTGAAGGTCGCCATCGTATGGCCGGCGACCGTGGGTCCGATCGCCATCGTGTCTTTCCAGATCTCGGTCGGCGCCGGCAGCAGGTAGCCCGGAATATTGAAGGCCCGACAGGCGGCTTCCCACAGGAGAAACAGGCCAGCCGTGGCGATCAGCGGCAGCACGACCTCATAGAGCGCCGCACTCTTCTTCCGGCGACGAGGCGGCTTCTGCCGCTCGTCAAGCGGCGGCGCGGCCTGGACCGACATGGCGTGTTCCGAAGATGAGTTGACGGATATGCTGGCTGGCCTCGTGGAATTCCGGCGTGGCCTCCGACTCGAAGCTGCGCGGCCGCGGCAGGCCGATCTCGATGATCTCCTGGATGCGGCCGGGTCGCGGCGACATCACCACGACGCGATCCGCCAGCACCACCGCCTCGGTGATCGAATGGGTGACGAACAGGACCGTCTTGGGCCGCTCGCTCCAGATGCGCAACAGCTCCATGGTCATTTCCTCGCGCGTCAGCGCGTCGAGGGCGCCAAACGGCTCGTCCATCAGGAGGATGTCGGGATCGTGCACCAGGGCGCGGCAGATCGCGACCCGCTGCTGCATGCCGCCCGACAGCTCGCGCGGCGACTTGCCTTCGAAGCCGGCAAGCCCGACCAGTTTCAGCAGCGCCATCGCCTTGTCGGTGCTGGTCGAATCGATGCGATGCATCATCCGCAAAGGGAACAGCACGTTGTCGAGCACGCTGGCCCAGGGCAACAGCGTCGGCGCCTGGAAAACGATGCCGGTCTCGGAGCGCGGCTCGGTGATCTCCGCCCCACCGATCGAGGCCCGCCCCGCCGTCGGCAGGATCAACCCCGCCACGATACGCAGCAGGGTGGACTTGCCGCATCCCGAGGGGCCGACCAACGTGATGAACTCGTTGCGGCCGATCTCCAGGGAGACATCCTGCAACGCCGTGACCTGGTCGCCGTCACGGCTGTTGAAGACGCGCGTGACGCGGTTGAGCGAGATCACCTTGGGCCCCGCTACTTGGCGACTTTGCTCGTGTCGATCGCCGTCTTGTAGTCGAAGTCGGACTTCAGTTCGTTGGCCGTTGCGATGGTCTCCCAGGAGAACTTGAGACGCTCAGGGCTTTCCTTGCCCCAGCCGAACTCCTTGCTGTGGTCGTTAAAGACGAACTTCATCACGGCCTTGACGCTGCCCATGCAGTCGTCCAGCTCGACCTCGGGAAAACGCGCAACGTGCAGCTTGCAGGCTTCCTCCGGGTTGGCCGCCGCCCACTCGAAGGCCTCCTTGCTGGCGGCCAGGAAGCGCTTCACCAGGTCCGGCTTGTCCTGGGCCATCTTGTCGGTGGTGATCAGCGTGGCGGCATAGATCTTGAAACCGACCTCAACGAACGGCAGCGGCAGGATCTCTTCGCCGGCCTTAACCGCCGCCTTGTTGATGTAGTAATAGTGGATCGAATAGAACGGCGCCGCGTCGATGTTCTTGGCGATGAGCTGGGCCGCCATCGCCGCCCCGTCCATATTCGTCCAGATCAGCTTGTTGGGATCGGTTCCCGCCTTCTTCGCGACTTCCGGGAAATAGAAGCGGTGGCTGTTGCCCGGCGTGATGCCGATCTTCTTGCCTTCCAGCCCCTTGAAACTGGTGATCCCCGAACTCTTCAGCACGAAGAGCGAGTGCGGCGATTCGTTGTAAAGTACGGCGATCGTCTTGATCGGTACGTTGGTGCGGGCCCGCGCCGTCATGACGGCGGCGATATCGGCGACCCCGAAGTCGGCGGCGCCGGAGGCCACCTTGGTGACCGTGTCACCCGAGCCGTAGCCGCGCGTGATGGTGATGTCGATGCCGTGCTTGGCATAAATGCCCTTGCTCCACGCGCCGTAGTACATCGCGTGTTCACCCGAAGGGATCCAGTCGGTCTGGAAACGGACCTTGTCCTGGGCAACCGCCGGCAGGGCCGAAAGCAGCGTCAGCGCGAGAGCCGCCAATCCTGTGCGTCGACGCAACGATGATGACTGCATGAATGCCTCCCCCGGCCCGTATCGGGCACTCACCAGGGAAGCAATTTCGATGCCATGCGCCTGCCGCTAGGCGAGCCATCCCAGCGTCGCTGCGACCAGGACGGCGTAGCGCGCCGTCTTGCCGACGCCGACCAGCACGACGAACGGCAGCAGCGGCGTGCGCAAGGCCCCTGCCACGACCGTGAGCGCATCGCCGCCAAACGGCAGCCAGGCGAACAGCAACGACCATATGCCCCAGCGGGCATACCAGCGCTCGACCCGCTCATAGTCCTTCGGCTTCACCGGAAACCAGCGCCGGTCGCGAAACCGCTCGATGAAGCGACCCAGGAGCCAGTTCACGAGGGAGCCCAGGGTATTTCCCACGCTGGCGGCCAGCAGCAGCGTCGGCCAGTGCGACGGCTCGGCTACCAGCAGCCCGACCAGGACCAGTTCAGACTGAAAGGGAAAGATGGTGGCCGCGAGAAACGCTGCGGCGAACAGGCCGACATGGCCGAGGACAGGCGCGTTAAGGACGAAATCCATGAAGGTTCGTCCTTAACCCAGCCCTGCCGTCTCTGGCGAGGGAGCGAGCCCCCCGATCACGACGAACGGCGGCCGTTTCGGGCCCAAATCAAGGCCCGGTCGAAAGCGGGGTTTCGGCATTTCGATGCAACACCTCATGCCGACGCAGCGTTCATCCACAGCAGCCCACGATAT
The DNA here is from genome assembly GCF_020880995.1 of Reyranella aquatilis. Taxonomy (GTDB): domain Bacteria; phylum Pseudomonadota; class Alphaproteobacteria; order Reyranellales; family Reyranellaceae; genus Reyranella; species Reyranella aquatilis. Next base: position 547,632 of record NZ_JAJISD010000001.1, read on the forward strand.
CAATCAATGGAGGACAAACATGAAGACCCTCATCACCCTCGCCGTGATCGCCAGCACAGCCGTCGGCGGCGCCGCGTGGGCGCAGACGATGCAGCCGAGCACGCCCGCCGGTCGCGACATGAACTCGATGCCCGGTCAGACCAGCAACCCGAACACCAACCTGCCGACCACCTCCTCAAACGCGACGGCAGCGGAGGCCGCCGCCAAGGCCCAGATCGAGGCCAAGGGCTACAACGGCATCAAGTCGCTCACGCGCGACACGGCCGGCAACTGGACCGGTAAGGCGATGCGCAACAACGTCGAGGTCGCCGTCACGCTCGACACCAAGGGCAACATCCGCGAGCAGTAGGAGCCACACCTTACTGAGATGCGGAAAGGCGGAGCGTCCTACCCCTCGTGGGGCGCTCCGTTCGCATGCCCGAAACCGTCAACCAGTTTGGGCGTGGCCGTAGGTCCCTGGCGGTCTAGGATGCGGGCGTCAGCCGCTTTTTCCCACTGGGGGCAGCACTTCATGCGCACCGTCAAGGACGTCACCTTCGACCTGCTTCGCAAACTCGGCGTGACGACGGTGGTCGGCAATCCGGGCTCCACGGAGGAGACCTTTCTCAAGAATTTCCCCGACGACTTCGACTACGTGATGGCCCTCCAGGAAGCGAGCGTGGTGGGGATTGCCGACGGTATCGCTCAAGGGCTTCGCAAGCCCGTCATCGTCAACGTCCACACCGGCGCCGGCATGGGCAATGCGTTGGGTTGCATCGTCACGGCCTATCAGAACAAAACGCCCCTCATCATCACGGCCGGGCAGCAGACTCGCGAGATGCTGCTTCTGGAACCGCTGTTGACCAACATCGACGCCGCCAACCTGCCCCGTCCCTGGGTCAAGTGGGCCTACGAGCCCGCCCGTGCCGAGGACATTCCGGCGGCCTTCATGCGGGCCTACGCGACGGCTATTCAGCAGCCCAGCGGTCCGGTGTTCCTGTCCCTGCCGCTCGACGACTGGGACAAGCCGATGCCGGACATCGATTCGTTTCGCACGGTCGCCACGCGCATGGGCCCCGACCCCGTCCGTCTTGCGGAGTTCGCCGAGCGGATCAACGCGGCGAAGTCCCCGGTGATCGTCTATGGGTCGGATCTCGCCCGAAGCGAGGCGTGGCATGCGGGCATCCGCTTCGCCGAGACGCTCGACGTGCCAGTCTGGACGGCGCCCTTCGCAGAACGCACGCCGTTTCCCGAGACCCACCGGCTGCATGCCGGCGCCCTGCCGGCCGCCATCGGGCCGCTCGGGAAAAAGTTCGCCGGACACGATCTGGTCGTGGTCATCGGCGCACCGGTCTTTCGCTACTACCCCTATGTGGGCGGCGAATACGTGCCGAAGGGCACCCAGCTCCTGCAGATCACGGACGATCCGAACATGTCCTCGAAGGCGCCGATCGGCGACAGCCTCGTTTCGGACGCGCGCTTGTTCCTCGACGCCATCCAGCCGCTGATAAAGAAGCGTAGTGCGTCGGTCCTGGCGCCCCTGCGCGGGGCTCCCGGCGCCCCCGACATGAATGCCCAGCCCCTCGCGGGCGATGCGATCATGGCGGCCGTCCGCAAGGCCTGCCCCGCCGATTTCGTGCTGGTCGAAGAAGCGCCCTCGGTGGTCGCGGAGATGCAGGACCAGTTCCGCATCGATCAGCCGGACTGCTTCTACACCTTTGCCTCGGGTGGCCTCGGCTGGGACATGCCTGCCGCGGTCGGCCTCGCGCTGGCCGAGCGCAAAAGCGGTCGCAATCGCCCCGTGATCGCCCTCATGGGCGATGGCTCGTTCCAGTATTCCGTGCAGGCGCTCTACACCGCCGTACAGCAGAAGGCACACGTCGTGTTCGTGGTGCTGCAGAACCACGAATACGCGATCCTCAAATCCTTCGCCGACCTGGAGCAGACACCCAACGTGCCGGGACTCGACCTTCCGGGTATCGATCTCGAGGCACTGGCCAAGGGCTACGGCGCCCCCGCGACGCTGGCCAAGACCGGCGCGGAGGTGACAGCGGCCGTGACGGAAGCCATCGCCCGGCCCGGCGCCAGCGTCGTGGTGGTGCCGCTCACACGCAAGCGGCACTCGCTGCTCGGCTGAAGCCTAGTCTGCCAGCCGAGCCGTGGCGCGCGACCGTCCGTAGGCGAAATAGACCGCAAGGCCGATCACCATCCACACGATGAAGCGCATCCAGGTTACCGGGGAAAGGCCAACCATCAGCCCGAGGCAGGACAGAATGCCGAGAAGCGGCACCCACGGTACGCCGGGCACCCTAAAGGGGCGATGCAGCTCCGGTTCGAGACGGCGCAGGCGGATGAGCGCTGCACACACCATCACGAACGAGAAGAGCGTGCCGACGCCCACGAGTTCGCTCAGCGTCTCGATGGGGGTAGCGGCGGCGAATGTGGCGACCACGACGCCGATCAGGATCTGACTCATCCAGGGCGTCTTCAGCTTAGGATGAATGGCGCCGAAGAGAGGCGGCATCAGTCCGTCCTTCGCCATCGCGGCGAAGATGCGGCTCTGGCCGTAGAGAAGAACGAGGATGGCGGTTGTGATGCCGATCAGGGCGCCGAGCTGGATCAGCAGCGCGAGCCAGCCGAGACCCATCCGCTCGACGGCCAGGCCCACCGGTGCCGCGACGTCGAGCTCGCGATAGGGCACGACCCCGACAAGCACGCCCGCCACGAGGATGTAGAGGACCGTCGATATGGCAAGTGCGCCGATGATACCGACCGGCATGTCCCGCTGGGGATTTCTCGCCTCCTGGGCGCAGTTCGAAACGGAATCGAAGCCGATATAGGTGATGAACACGACGGTTGCGCCGTGCAGCACGCCGCTCCAGCCGAAGACGCCGAACGTGCCGTCGTTGGGTGGGAGGAAAGGCCGCCAGTTGGCCGTCGAAATGTAGAACACCCCGACGCCGATGAACGCGAGGATGACTGACAGTTTCAGGGCAACCATGAGATTGTTGACGCGTGCCGATTCGCGCGTGCCGCCCACCAGCAGGAGGGTAAGAACGACCACGATGGCGACGGCCGGCAAATTGGCAATCGCCGTCGCGCGGCTGCCGTCGGCAAGCGTGACGATCGTCCCCGTGGAACTCGTGAAGCGCGGCGAGAGATCGATGCCGATGAGGCCCAGGGTACCATCGAGATAGCCCGACCAGCCGACGGCAACGGCGGCTCCCCCGATCGAGTATTCGAGTATGAGGTTCCAGCCGACCAGCCACGCGGCAAGCTGCCCGAGACTGGTATAGGTGTAGGTATAGGTACTGCCGGAGACCGGCATCATCGCTGCCAGTTCGGCGTAGCAGAGTCCAACGAACGCGCAGGCGATGCCGGCCATCACGAAGGACAGGATCACGGCCGGGCCGGCGTAGAGAGCGGCCGCCGTCCCCGTCAGGACGAAGATACCGGCGCCAATGATGGCCCCGATTCCCATGAAAACGATGCTGAGCGGACCGAGTACCTTCGGCAGTGGCGCTGCCTGCTCCGCCTGCCGCACAATGTCGGACAGTCGCTTGCGCGCTCCGACGCCCTTCAAGCTCATACGATGGATTCTCCCTGCTCCCTCTTAGCAAGATCGCGGCAGGGACCCTATATGTAGGCCATGCAAAAAAGCCTCCTGTTCCTTGGATGTGGATTGGCGATCGTCTCATTCGCCGGCGCGGCCTTCTCCCAGTTGGTCCCCGGATCGATCGGCAATGGTGGCCGCATGCCCGACACCATGTCCCCGGGGGCCCTGCCCCCGCCGCCCGTTGCGCCGCCGGCACCGGTCATGGCGCCGCCCCCGCCGCAGCCGAACACCTTCTCCCTCAATCGCGACCGGCTGGAGAACCAGGGTTATCGCGTTCAGCGGCTGGACCAGCAGAATGACGGGTCATGGCGGGCGAAGGTCACGCGCGACCCGGTACCGACCAGGCCGCAGGGCGTTCCGAAGCGGGTCACTATCCACCCGAACGGGCAGATCATCGAGGAATACTAGATGTTCGCCCGCTAGATCTGAAAGAGTGCGAAGCCCCCGATTCCGAAAACCGACAGGGCTGCGCCGAGGTACCTGTAGAACCGGATCGATTGCAGCCACGGGATCCTTTCGGCCATGTAAGCCGCATGCTCCTCCGCCCGCGGCCCCGCCCGGAGCTGCTCCCGCCGGGCGAGGAAGTCGGCGGTGTGGAGGACACTCGCCGGCGCGTCGATCTCGATCAGGTTGCAGATCACCCACATCAGCAGTCCGACCACCCCCACGCCGATCAAGCCGACGTAAACCACGGTCACGAAAACCATGATCGAGACGACAAGAAACCCACTGAGCGAGACGGCATTGAGCACGGATCTGGCGGACATGCAGCGATCCCCTGCTGACGATCGGGCCAGCCTACCTCCCCCGGGAAGCCGAGGCTATTGCCCCGTCTTGATGTTCGCGTCCTTGATGACCTTCGCCCATTTCGGAATGTCGGCCGCGATCGCGGCGCGGGTTTCCTCCGGCGTGCTGCCCACGAGGTCGAGGCCCATGGCGTTGAATTTCTTCTCCATCTCCGGATCGGCCAGCACCTTCAGCGATTCGGCCCGCACCTTGTCGACGATCGGCGCGGGCAGCCCGGCCGGGCCCATCAGCGCGAACCATGAGGTCGCCTCGAAGCCGGGGAAGCCCTGCTCGGCAAGGGTCGGCAGGTCGGGCGCACCTCGCGTCCGCTTGAGCGACGTGACCGCTATGCCGCGTACACGCCCGTCACGCACCAGCGGCATCGCCGCGCCGGCGTTCTGGATGCCGACCTGGACGACGCCACTCATGAGATCCGCCATGTTGGCGCCGCGATAAGGGATGTGTTCCATCTTGATGCCGGCGAGCACGCAGAACAGCTCACCCGCGATGTGCTGCGGCGTGCCAATGCCCGGCGTCCCATAGGACAGCTTGCCCGGATTGGCCTTGGCATAGGCGATCAGTTCGGCGATCGACTTCACCGGCAGGTCGTTGTTCACCATGAACAACGACGGCATCGCCAGGGAGGTCGAGATCGGGGTCAGGTCCTTCAACGGGTCGAAGGGCAGCGCCTGCATGGACGGCAGGATCGTGATGGCGGCGTTGCCGGACCACATCAGCGTGTAGCCGTCCGGCGGGGCCTTCGCCACGCGGTCGACGCCGATCGCGCCCGAGTTGCCCGCGACGTTCTCGACGATCACAGGCTGGCCCCAGGCCTCCGAGAATTTCTGGGCAAACATACGGGCGGTGACATCCGTCGAGCTGCCCGCCGTGAATCCGACAACGATCTTCACCGGCTTGTCCGGCCAGTTCGTCTGTGCCGATGCGGAATGTGCTAAAGCCAGCGCAAGCAGGCAGTTACAAGCCGCGCGAACGAGACTGACAATCATTCTTCCTCCCAACAGCGGTCTTTGCCGCCTGCTTGAAAGGTAGAAAGCCTGCAGCTGAGAGGCAACCGCAGCTTTCGGACTTTATCCGGCCAGCGAACTTCGCAGAGCGCACAAGGAATTGAACAACCAATCCACCAGGCGCGCCCGAAAGGTGCGTGTAAGCCGGCACTGCAATAGGTATCTTAATCAGCGGAGGTATACGTGGCGCGCTCTCATCCAGTGGATACTCATGTCGGCAACCGACTCCGACAGCGTCGGGCCCTTCTCGGCATGAGTCAGACCGATCTCGGCAACGCCGTGGGCCTGACTTTCCAGCAGGTTCAGAAGTACGAGCGCGGCTTCAACCGCGTAAGTTCGAGCCGACTCTTCGAATTCGCGAAAGTCCTCGACGTTCCCGTCGAACATTTCTTCGACGGCATGGACGAGGCCGCCGTGACGACCAAGCGAAAGCCTGGACGTCCGCGTTCAACGGAAAAGTCCACGGACTCCGATCTGAACACCAAGCGCGAAACCCTCGAACTGGTCCGCGCCTACTACAAGATCCGCAGCAAGAGCCTCCGCGAGAAGACCCGCGAGCTGATCATGGCACTCGCGCGGGATTGACCGCGGCGGAAACAACCGGCCCTCGCCGGCGTTTATGATGCTTCGCCGCTCGTTTCCGCTTCCGGCCGGAGCTTCGATCATGATCCGCTTACGCATCCTGGGCGTCACGCTGTTGCCGATCACGTCGCTCGCCGCCTGCAGCGACGGGCCCTCCTTCAAGGCGCCGCCCCCTGATGCACCGATGGCAACGGTCCGTTATCAGTGCCAGCAGAACAAGACGATGGTCGCCGACTACTATGACGGCAAGTCGGGCGTCGCCCCCGATGGCCGTCCCATCCCCGGCGGGCGCGTGGTTGTGCAGCTGAGCGACGGCCGCAAGTTAAGCCTGCCTCAGACGCTCTCCGCCTCGGGTACGCGCTACGCCGATTCGAGCGGCACGTTCGTGTTCTGGAGCAAGGGCGACACGGCCTTCGTCGAGGAAGGCCCCAACCAGACGGTCACCTACCGCGACTGCGTCACCAGGCGTTGAGGGGCCGCCTCAATGTCGGCCGGCCAAGGCGCGGTTCTCGAGCCGGCTCAGCAGCCGCACCAGCGGCCACAGCAGCAGGAAGTAGATCACCGCGGCCATGACGATGGGCGTGGGATTGTAGGTGATGCTCTGCGCCTGGCGCGCCTCATAGAGCAGCTCGGGGACTGCGACGACCGAGCCCAGCGAGGTGAGCTTCACCACTTCCAGCGTGTTGGAGAGCAGGTCGGGCATCACGTTGCGCACCGCCTGCGGCAGCACGACGTAGCGCATGGACTGCATCCGGCTGAGACCGGTGGAGCGCGCCGCCTCGACCTGGCCTGCCGGCACGGAATCGATGCCTGCGCGGAAGATCTCGCCGTAATACGAGCCGGTGTTCAGGAAGAATGCGATCGCCACGCAGGCGAAGCCGCCCAGCTCCAGCCCGGCGAACGGCAGCCCGGCGAACAGCAGGACCAGCAGCACCAGCGGCGGAAACGCCCGGAAGAAGTCGACCCAGGCCATCAGCGGCCACCGCACCAGCGGATGCTTGATCGAAGCCAGCAGCGCCAGGATCAAGCCTCCCAGCAGGCCGAGCGGCACCACGATCAGCGACAGCAGGATCGTGTTCCACAGGCCCGTCAGCACGATCGGCCAGGCCGCCTTCATGATCTCGATGTTGAAGAAGGCCTCGATCATCGCTTCCACGCGAATTTTGTCTCGACCCAGCGGGCCGCGACCACGACGGGCAGGAACAACACGACATAGGCCGCCGCCCCCATCATCAGCGGCGAGGGATTGTAGGAATTGGACATGGCCGAGCTGGCCTGCCCCAGGATCTCGGTGACGGCCACGACGGTGCCGAGCGCCGTGCCCTTGGTGATGGCGATGGTCCGGTTGGTGAGGGGTGGTATGGTGAGCCGGAAGGCCTGAGGCAGCACGACGTTGAACAGCGTCTGGCCGAAGGTCAGTCCGGTCGAGCGCGACGCCTCCCACTGCCCCTTCGGGATCGAGGTGATGCCGGCCCAGAAAATCTCCTCGGAGAAGGCCATCAGCACGAAGGCCAGCGACAGCCAGGTCGAGACGAAGCCCGACGGCGCCGGCCCCGCATAGGGAAGGCCGAAATACATCAGTACGATGATGACCAGCGGGGGCAGCGAACGGAACAGGTCGACGACGAAGATGATCAGCCAGTTGAGCGGCCGGATCGCGAGGCTGCGCAACAGGGCAAACGCCAGCCCCGCCCCGAGGCCGGTTACGACGATCAGCAGCGCGAGCTCGATGGTGACCACCACGCCGGAGAGGATGTCCGGCAGGTATTTGACCATGACCTTCGCGTTGAAGAAGGTTTCGACGAACTTGTCCCAGCCGCTCATGCCGTGCGGCCCTCAGTGCCGCTGGATCTGGCCGATGAAGGCGCGCGTGCGTTCATGGGCAGGGTTCTCGAAAATGGCGCCCGGCGGCCCCTGCTCCACGATCAGCCCGTCGTCCATGAAGACGACCCGGTCGGCGGCATTGCGTGCGAAGCCCATCTCGTGGCTGACGACGATCATGGTCATGCCGCTCTCGCGCAGGTCTCGCATCACCTCGAGCACGGAACCCACCAATTCGGGATCGAGCGCGCTGGTCGGCTCGTCGAACAGCATCACGCGCGGCTCCAGGGCGATCGAGCGGGCGATTGCCACACGCTGCTGCTGGCCGCCCGAAAGCTGGCCCGGCGTGTGGTCGGCGCGATCGGCCAGGCCCACCCGCTTCAACGCCGCGTGGGCGAGCGACTCGGCCTCCCCCCGGCTCTTGCCCGCCACTTTGCGCAAGGCCAGCATCACGTTCCCCAGCGCGGTCATGTGCGGGTAGAGATTGAACGATTGGAAAACCATGCCGATGCGGCGGCGGGCATGGTTGATGTTGGTGCGCGGGTCGAGCATGTCGATGCCATCAACCATGATCGAGCCGGAAGACGGCTCCTCGAGGCGGTTGAGGCACCGCAGCAGCGTCGACTTGCCCGAGCCCGACGGGCCGATCACGAAAACCAGTTCGCGCTCGTCCACTTTCAGATCGACGCCCTTCAGGACGTGAAGGGTACCAAAATGCTTGTGGATGGCACGCGCGTCGACGATGTGGCTGGTCACGGGGTTCTTGTAGCTTCGGGTGGATCAAAAAGAAGCGAGGGACCTCGCCGGCACCGGAAAGGCCCCTCGTTTCGTCGATTCAGGACGACGGCGGTCAGCCGCCGCACTTCAGTTCGTGCGGAGTCGGATCGTAGCCCGGCATGCCCGGCACGCCGTAACCCGGCGTGATCACGACCGCGAGATCGTCGGCCGCCGGCTTCTTGTTGAACCACTTCTCGTAGAACTTGGCCATCGTGCCGTCCTTCTTCATGCAGTCGAGCGCATCCTGCAGCTCGGCGCGAAGCTTGGGATTGTCCTTGGGCACGGGCGCCGCCCAATGGGCACGCGTTTCGGCAAGCTCGAGGTCGGCAATGAACTGCGGGTTCTTGGACGCCGCATAGACGATAGTGGTGTTGCCGCCCAGCGTGGCGTAGGCCCGGCCCGAAAGCACGGCCTGCGTGGCGTCGGGTTGCGTGTCATAGACCTGCACCGTGAAGCCATGTTCCTCGCCCATCTTCTTGGCGAGCGTCTCGTAGGGCGTGCCCTTGTTCACCGCCACGGCCTTGCCCTTGAGATCGGCCCAGCTCTTGATCGGCGCACTGCCCTTCTTGATGCCGAACTGGAAGGCGGTCCACAGGTAGCCCGCCGTGAACAGCATGTTCTCGGCCCGCTCCTTGGTCACGGTCGTCGGCGCGGCGATGAAGTCGTAGCGGCCGGACTGCATGCCCGGAATCAGCGTCGAGAAACTCACGGCATCGATCGTGATGTCGCGCTTCATACGCTTGGCGACCTCGGTGAAAACGTCGATCTGGAAGCCTTCGACGCCGCCGCCCAGCTTCGGCATGGCATGCGGTGCGAAGGTACCATCGACACCGGTCCGCAGAGGCGGCTTCTTGTCCTGGCCGAGCGCAGGGCTCGCGCACATGAGGGCTGCGATGGCGATCGCGGCAAAACGGCGGTGAATCATTGCGGTGCGTTCCTTCCCATGAAATCCCCAGGCGGTGACGGTAGAACAGGCATTGTTGAATAGCAATTTAGAGGCCATCCTCGCGCCATGCCCGACCGCATCCTCGTCATCAATCCCAACTCCACCGAAGCCGTCACCCGCGGAATCGACGTCGCCATGGAACCGCTGCGCATGGCCGGCGGACCTGCCATCGAATGCGTGACCCTTGCCGACGGCCCCCCGGGCATCGAGAACCAGGGGCATGTCGAGCAGGTGGTTCCGCTGATCGGCACGATGGTCCGCAAGCGGGACAACGATTGCTCGGCATTCGTCATCGCCTGCTACTCCGATCCCGGCCTCCATGCCGCGCGCGAACTGACGACCAAGCCCGTCCTCGGTATCGCCGAGTGCGGCATCCTGACGGCGCTCACCCTCGGTCAGCGCTTCGGCGTCATCTCGATCCTGCGGAAATCGATCCCTCGCCACCTGCGCTATGTCGGCCAGATGGGCCTCAACGATCGCATGGCGGGCGACCGCGCGATCGGACTGGGAGTTGTCGAACTCGCGGACGAGGCCCGCACCTTCAGCCGCATGGCCGAGGTCGCCGCCGAACTGCGCGACGAGGACGGGGCCGACGTGCTGGTCATGGGCTGCGCCGGCATGGCGCGCTACCGCGACCGACTGCAGCGCCATGTCGGCCTGCCCGTGGTCGAGCCCAGCCAGGCCGCCGTCTCGATGGCGATCGGGCGTTCCCGGCTGAACTGGTCCTGATTGGCATCCCGGGCGTAAGCGAGGGACCCGTCCGAAATCAGAAGATCCCTCGCAAATGCTCGGGTTGACGGGCAAGGCCCGTCATTCAGCCGCCGCGGCCTTGACGACGGGCGCCGCCGGAAACTCCATGCGGTCGTTGGTGCGGCAGTAGCGGTCGGCGAACATGCGTCCGACCGGATGGTACTTGTCCATGTGGACGCGCTTGGCCTTGTCGTCCCACAGCTCGTCGCGGATGTGGAAGCGCAGCCCCTCGCCGATCACGAGCTGACGGTCGTCCTTCACGTTGATGACCTGCCAGGTCTTGCATTCCATCGCCCACGGCGCATCGGCCAGTCGCGGCGTCTTGATGTCGACCGACGGCGCGAGCTTCAGGCCGAGATAGTCGGGCTCGCCGACGTTGGGCGGAAAGTCGCCGCTCGATTCGTGCATCTTGAGCGCCAGCGGCTCGTCGGTCAGGTTGACCACGAACTCGCCCGTGCGCTCGATGTTGCTCCAGGTATCCTTGATGCGCCCGTCCGGCCGCTTGTTGATCGCGAACATGCAGAGCGGCGGGTCTTCGGCAAAGACATTGAAGAAGCTGAACGGCGCGGCATTGACCGTGCCGGTCGGGCCCATCGTGGTCACCCAGGCGATCGGTCGCGGCAGGACGAAGGCGGTCAGGACCTTGTAGCGCTCGTGCGGCGTCAGGTCGTTGGAAGCGTATTGCATCTCTATATCCCTCAGTTCGACGGTTCGAGCTTCACGCCGGTGCGCTCGCTGATCAGCTTGTAGTGCTCAGGCCGGCGGTGCTTGGCGAAATTGAACGTGGTGTTGCGGATGTATTCGCCGAGGCCGAGGTCGCAATCGTAGGAGATGACCTCGTCCTCCTCGGTCGTGCCCTTGGCCACGATCTCGCCGGTCGGCGCCACGATGACCGAGCCGCCATGCAGCCAGAACCCGTCTTCCTTGCCGGCCTTGGCCGTCGCCACGACCCAGATGCCGTTCTGGTAGGCAGCTGCCTGCAGCGACAGCATGTGGTGGAACACACGCAGGTACGGCGGCTCGTGCGGCGCATAGACGTTGTCGCTTGGCGTGTTGTAGCCCAGCACCACCATCTCGGCGCCCTTCAGCGCCATGACGCGGAACGTCTCGGGCCAGCGACGGTCGTTGCAGATGCATTGCCCGACGATCACCTCGTCCTTGAACATCTTCCAGACGTTGAAGCCGAGATTGCCGACCTCGAAATACTTCTTCTCGAGATGCTGGTACGGCACCGTCGGGCGATGCTCGTCATGACCCGGCAGATGGACCTTGCGGTACTTGCCGATCAGCCGCCCGTCCGGCCCCACCAGGATCGACGTATTGAAATGGTGCGTCGATCCCTCTTCCTCGGTGCGCTCGGCATAGCCCAGGTAGAAGCCGATGCCCTTCTCGCGTGCCAGCTCGAACAGCGGCAGCGTCTCGGGGCTCGGCATCTGGCTCTCGAAGTACTTCTCGACCTCGTTGGGATCCTCCATCCAGTAGCGCGGAAAGAAGGTCGTCAGCGCGAGCTCGGGAAACACGATGAACTTGGAGCCGCGCGAATCGGCTTCCTTCAGCATCTCAATCATGCGCTTGACCACGCTGGCGCGGCTGTCGGCGAGATGGATCGGCCCCAGCTGGGCGGACGAGACTTTCAGACGGCGGGACATTATCGGCTCTCGGCTTGAAGGAAAGTAAGTCTGTCATCCTGAGCGCAGCGAAGGACCCTTGCGTGTCTCTCGAAAGGTCCCTCGCTCCGCTCGGGATGACAGGGTGCGGGTAATGGCATCAAATCAAAAAAGCGGCTTCAGGCCGAAGCGCGACATCGCCTGCAGCTCGGGCGCGGACTGCCCGATCGGCTTCGACGAATCGGGTGAGGCGCAGGGCAGGAACTGGCCGGAGCCCCGCTCGGCATTGAGCTTGCCGTTCTCGACCACGACCCTGCCGCGGCTCACGACGGTGATGGGCCAGCCCTTGATCTGGCGGCCCTCGTAGGGCGTGTAGCCGACATTGTCGTGCAGGTCCTTCCAGGTGACCGTCACGTCCTTGTCGGCATCCCAGATGGCGAAATCGGCGTCGGAGCCGACGGCAATCGTGCCCTTCCTCGGATAGAGGCCGTAGAGCTTGGCGTGGTTGGCGGAGGTCAGCGCCACGAACTGCTGCAGGGTGATGCGGCCCTTCTGGACGCCCTCCGAGAACAGCATCGGCAGCCGGATCTCGATGCCCGGCACGCCGTTGGCCATCTCCTTGAAGGTCGTCTTGTCGCCCTTGGGGATCTTGCCGCCGGCATTGAACTGGTAAGGCGCATGATCGGACGAGAAGGTCTGGAACGTACCGTCCTTCAGCGCGGCCCAAACGGCCTCCTGCGCCGCCGAATCGCGCGGCGGCGGGCTGCAGCACCACATGGCGCCCTCGACGCCGGGCTTGTCCATGTCGTCGGCCGTCAGCGCGATGTACTGCGGGCAGGTTTCCCCGAAGATCTTCAGGCCCTTCTTCTGCGCCTGGCGCAGGGTCTCGATCGCCTCGATCTCGGACATGTGCACCAGCAGCAGGGGCGCATCGACCAGGCGCGCCAGAGAGATCGCGCGGTTGGTCGCCTCGGCCTCGGCGATGCGGGCGTGGGCGATGGCATGGAACTTCGGCGCGCCGTGACCCTGCTCGACCAGATGATGCGCCAGCCACTGAATCATGTCGTGATTCTCGGCATGCACCATGACCAGCGCACCGTCGCGCCGCGCCACGGAAAGGATGTCGAGGATCTGATAGTCGCTGACCTTCATCGCATCGTAGGTCATGTAGATCTTGAACGAGGTATAGCCGTCCTTGATCAGCGCCGGCAGTTCCTGCCCCAGCGCCTGCGGCGTCGGATCGGTCACGATCAGGTGGAAGGCGTAGTCAATGACGGCCTTCGGCGTCGCAGCCTCGTGATACTCATTCACCACCTGCCGCAGCGACATGCCGCGATGCTGGGCGGCAAAGGGAATGACGGTGGTGGTGCCGCCGAACGCGGCGGAGACGGTGCCGGTATAGAAATCATCGGCGCACATCACGCCCATGCCCGACTTCTGCTCGATGTGGCAGTGGCTGTCGACGCCGCCCGGCAGGACGAACTTGCCACCGGCATCGATCTCGCGTGCACCGCTGCCCTTGAGGTCGGGAGCGATCTCGACGACGTGCCCATCCCTGACGGCGATGTCACCCTCGGTCTGGCGCTCGGCCGTGACGATGCGGGCGTTGCGGACGATCAGATCGTAGTCAGCCATGTTCCCCTACTCCGCCGCCTTGGCGAGACGGCCGGTGGCCGCCAGGCGCCGCTCGAGGCGCGCAATCATTCCATCGAGTTCGGTCTTGTCCGTTGCCGTCAGCGACGATCCCGGCGCGCGCTGCTTGGGGCTCTTGATGGCGCCGCGCCGAAACAGCACTTCCTTGCGCAGCGCAAGACCGATCGCCGGCTGCACCTCGTGGCGCACCAGCGGCAGAAAGATGTCGAACAGGTCTTCCGCTTCCTCCGGCTTGCCCTTCGCGAAGAGCTCGTAGACCTGCACCAGCATCTCGGGCCAGGCGAAGCCGGTCATCGCGCCATCGGCACCGCGACGCATCTCCTGCGGATAGTAGAGTCCGCCGTTGCCGACCAGGATCGACACGCGACGGCGGCCCGGCTTCTTCTCGCCCTCGCGGACCTTGGTGAGCTTGGCGAGACCCGGCGCATCCTCATGCTTCAGCATGACGAGCTGCGGAAAGTCGTCGACCAGCCGCTCGAACACGTTGACCGGCAGATAGACGCCGGTGGTCTGCGGGTAATCCTGGTACACGACGGGAATATGCGGACCCAGCGCCGCGAAGACCTGCGCATAGTAGTTGTAGAGGCCCTCGTCGCCCTTGAGACCGGGCGGCGGCGCGACCATCACGCCGGCGGCGCCGGCCATCATCGCTTCGTGCGACAGGCGCCGCACGTTCTCCAGGCCGGCGTGACTGACGCCTACGATCACCTGCCTGCCCTGGGCGCGACCGATTACGCGATTGACCACGGAGATCGATTCGTCGGCCGTGAGCTTGTGCGCCTCGCCCATCATGCCCAGCAGGGTGAAGCCATGTACGCCGCACCCCAAATAAAAATCGGTCAGGGTATCGACACTCTGGAGATCGACCGCGCCCTCGTCGGTGAAGGGCGTCGCGGCGATGATGTAGACGCCTTTTGCCTGCTCGTTCAGCTTGCCAGATGACATGGTCGATGTTCCTCGGCGCGGTTCTTGCAAACGCCACGACATGACGTTGCAGCGATCATGCCAGCCGCCGGGCGCTTGTCGAGCGCCGCGGCGTCGGCCAGTGTTCTTACCCGAAGAGGGGCAGGTTTCGAAATAAATGGCGCGTCATATCGCCCATCGATTGATGATTTCGCTTCCGGTGCTGCTGGGAGTGCTGCTCATCGGCTTCCTGCTGCTGCAGGTCGTGCCCACCGATCCGGCAACCGTGGTCGCGGGCCCGACCGCCACGAAAGCCGAGGTCGACGCCATCCGCAACGATCTCGGCCTCAACCAGCCGCTCTGGGTCCAGTTCGGCCGCTATCTCGGCCGCGTCTTCCAGCTCGATCTCGGCCGGTCGATGATTTCCAACCGCGCCGTGGTCGACGAGATCGCCCTCACCCTCTGGCCGACCGTCGAGCTGATGCTGGCCTGCCTGATCTGGGCTGTGCCGCTCGGCATCACGCTGGGGACGCTCGCGGCGCGGCGCCGAGGCACCCTGATCGATCGTGCCATCATGGCGCTCTCGGTGATGGGCGTCTCGGTTCCGGTATTCTGGGTCGGCCTGCTGCTTATCCAGTATGTCGGCGGCGCCGGCCTCCTGCCGTTCCAAGGACGCAACGGCCCGATCTGGACCCTCGATGGCTTACTCAGCATCATCCTCCCGGCCGTCACGCTGGGGGCCGTCTTCGTGGGCCCCGTCGCGCGCATGACGCGCACGTCACTGCTCGAAACCCTCGGCGCCGATTACGTCCGCACCGCCCGCGCCAAGGGCGCCTCCGACTGGCGGGTCACGGTGCGCCACGCGCTGCGCAACGCCATGATCCCCGTGGTGACCCTGGTCGGGCTGCAGATCGGCTTCCTGCTGGGCGGCTCGATCGTGACCGAAACCATGTTCGCCTGGCCGGGGGTCGGCCGCATGGCGGTGGGCGCCATCACCTCGAGCGACTTCCCGCTGGCGCAGGGCGCCATCCTGATCCTCGCCGTCGGCTTCATGGCGATCAACCTCGCGGTCGATGTGCTCTACGCCTATCTCGATCCAAGGATTGCCCGCGGATGACCGACGCGGCCCTGCCCCTGCAAAGCGAAGCCGACCAGCGTGCCATTGCCGCGATCCGGCGCAAGAATGCGGTCTGGCGCCGCATCCTGCGCGATCCTCCGGCCGCCATCGCGGCGCTGTTCCTGATCGTGATCGTGGGCTCCGCGCTTCTCGCGCCCTGGATCGCGCCGTTCGATCCCTACGCCTCCAACATGCGCCTGCGCCTCTGCCCGATCGGCGGTGCGCGCTGCCCCGACTTCCTGCTGGGCGCGGACAACCAGGGCCGCGACATGCTGAGCCGCATCCTGTTCGGCCTGCGCGCCACCCTGGGCATCGGCATCGCCGCCGTCCTGGTGGGCGGTGGTCTCGGCGCCCTGATCGGCTTGTGTGCCGCCTACTTCAAGCGGCTCGACCAGCCGCTGATGCGTCTGGTCGATGTGTTGCTGTCCTTTCCCTCGATCCTGTTCGGCCTCGCCATCGCGGCGGTGATGGGCACCGGCCTGTTCTCGCTGGTCGTCGCCCTCAGCATCGCCTCGATCCCCTCCATCGCCCGCATCGCGCGCGGCGCGGCGCAATCGATCATGCAGCAGGAATACATGGAGGCCGGCCGCGCCGTCGGCCTCGGCGACGGCGCGCTGATCTGGCGCTACCTGGCGCTCAACTGCTGGCCGACCATCCTGATCTACATGACCCTGCAGCTCGGCCAGGCGATCCTCCTGGGCGCTGCGCTCTCCTTCCTGGGCCTGGGCGCCCAGCCGCCGACCGCCGAACTGGGCAGCATGGCCGCCGACGGCCGCAAGTTCCTGTCGATCGCGCCGCAGGTTTCGACCCTGCCCTGCGCGGCCATCTTTCTCGTGGTTCTGGCATTCAACGTGCTGGGCGACGCCCTGCGCGACGCTCTCGATCCGAAGCTGCGGCAATGAGATGAGGCAAGAGGAGGTGTGGGCATGAACGGGAAACTGACGTTGGCGGCATTGGCCGCGGTGGCCTGGACGGGGCTTGCAGCACCGGCCATGGCGCAGAAGAACGTGACGATCGTGCGCGAGATCGACACCGATCGCTACGACCCGCACAAATCGACCTCCCGGTCGGGCGCCGAAGTCATCTACATGATGGGCGACACGATGGTGAACCTCGACTTCGACATGAAGACTTTGAAGCCGGGCCTCGCCACGAGCTGGACGGTCTCGCCCGACGGCCTCACCTATACCTTCAAGCTGCGCGACGACGTCACCTTCTGCAGCGGCAAGAAGATGACGGCCAAGGACGTGGTGGCCACCTACGAGCGCTGGCTCGACCCCGAGACCAAGGGCCTCGTGAAGTGGCGCATGGGCGACGTCGACAAGGTGACGGCGCCCGACGACGTCACGGTCGAGTACAAGCTCAAAAAGCCGTTCTCCGAGCTGCTCTACCAGATGACCCAGTATTTCCACACGGTCCTGAACGTCGACCAAGCCAAGCAGCTCGGCGCCGACTTTGGCGTGAAGGGCTTTGACGGCACCGGTCCCTACTGCTTCGAGAGCTGGACGCCGCGCGATTCGACCGTGCTGACCAAGCACAAGGGCTACAAGTGGGGGCCGCCGATCTACGACTATACCGAGGCTCAGGTCGACAAAGTGATCTGGAAGGTGGTCCCTGAGGAGAACACCCGTGTGACCGCGTTGCAGGCCGGCCAGGCGGATGCCAGCCAGTACGTCCCCTACTGGTCGATCAAGGAGCTGCAGGCCAACAAGAACCTCTCGGTGACCAAGGCCGAGAACTTCTTCTGGACCTACTTCATCGGCTTCAAGGTCGACAAGGAGCTGGTCAGCGACGTGCGCGTGCGACAGGCCATGAACCTCGCCGTCGACCAGAAGGCGATCACCGAGGCCGTGACCTTCGGTTTCGCCGAGCCGGCGTCGACGATGCTCATGCCCAACGTCCTGGACTTCAATGCCAAGCTGAACCGGGCGGCCTACGGTGAGAACGTCAAGGAAGCCGAGAAACTCCTCGACGAAGCCGGCTGGAAGAAGGGCCCCGACGGCTTCCGCTACAAGGACGGCAAGAAGCTCGCTCCCCTCATCTACGGCATCTCCGGCGCCTTCAAGGAGATTGCCGAGGCGGTTCAGGGCGACCTCCGCAAGGTCGGCGTCGATCTGCAGATCCAGCTCTTCGACTCCACCGTCGCATGGGGCAAGCTTGCCACCCAGGAGTTCGACGCCTTCGGCATGAGCTTCCCCTATGTGAGCGCCGGCGATGCACTGAACCTCTACTTCCGCTCGGCCAACACGCCGACGCCCAACCGCATGAACTGGAAGGACAAGGAGACGGACGAGCTGCTCGACAAGGGTTCGACCGCGACCGACGAAGCCACGCGCACGGCCTCCTACCAGGCGGTGCAGCAGAAGGTGCACGACGCCTTCGTCTGGATCCCGCTGTTCCATGAGCCGCTGTTCGTGGTCGCGGGATCGAAGCTGAAGCCCATCAAGGCGCACGGCAACTACGGATGCGGCCTCTACAAGGGACTGGGAATCGCGTTCAAGTAGCAAGCAGTCAGCAAGCGGAGTGAAACGTCCATGAAGACGACCAAGATCGCCGGCCTCGACCATCTCGTCGGATGGGACGAGGCCGAAGGGCGACACGTCTATCTCGAAAACGCCGATCTCGTGTTCAAAGGCAACGAGATCGCCCATGTCGGACCGGGCTACACGGGCCCGGTCGACGTCACCATCGACGGCAAGGGGATGATGGCCATCCCCGGCCTCGTCAACGTGCACAGCCATCCCTTCTCGGAGCCGGCCAACAAGGGCCTGACCGAGGAGTACGGCAGCGACAAGCTCGGCCAGAGCTCGCTCTACGAATACCTGACGGTGTTCGGCCTCAATCCCGAGGATGCCGGCCCCTCGTCCAAGGTTGCGGTCTCGGAACTGCTGAAGAGCGGCGTCACGACGATCACGGATCTGTCGATGGCCCGTCCCGGCTGGGCGGACGATCTCGCCGCGACGGGCATTCGCGCCGTGGTCTGCCCGATGATGCGCCAGGGAGTCTGGTACACGAAGAACGGCCATACGGTCGAATATGCCTGGGACGAAAAGGCCGGCGAGAAAGCCTTTGAAGCGTCGATGAAGACGCTCGACGAGGCCGCGAAGCATCCGAGCGGCCGGCTCTCCGGCATGGTGGGCCCGGCGCAGATCGACACCTGCCGCGAGGGCTTCTTCAAGGAGGCCCTGCAGGAAGCCAAGCGGCGCGGCCTGCCGATGCAGACCCATGCCTGCCAGGCCGTCGTCGAATTCCACGAGATGGTCCATCGCCACGGCAAGACGCCGATCGAATGGCTGGACGCGATCGGCGTGCTGGGACCCGACCTGATCATCGGCCACGGCATCTTCCTGAACGACCATCCGCAGATCCACTATCCGCACGCCAACGATTTCAAGCGGCTGCGCGATTCCGGCGCCTCGGTCGCGCACTGCCCGACCGTGTTCGCGAGGCGCGGCATGGTGATGAACTCGATCGGCCGCTACATGGATGCCGGCATCACGGTCGGCATCGGCACCGATACTTTCCCGCACAACATGCTCGATGAGATGCGGTTGGTCTGCTACCTCGCCCGGGCCATCACTATGAACTACAAGATGGGCACCACGCGGCACGCCTTCGAGGCGGCCACGATCGGCGGCGCGAAGATGCTGCGCCGGCCCGACCTCGGCCGGCTGGCGCCGGGCTGCAAGGCCGACTTCTCGCTGGTCGACATGAGCCATCCCTACATGCAGCCGGCCCACGAGCCGGTGCGCAGCCTGATCTACTCGGCGGGCGACCGCGCCATCCGCCACGTCTATGTCGACGGCACGCAGGTCGTGAAAGACGGCAAGGTCCTCACGGTCGACGTCGAGGCCGCGACCGCCGGCCTGGTCGAAGGCCAGCGCAAGCGGCTCGAAACCGTGAGCCAGCGCGACTGGGCCGGCCGCACCGCCGACCAGCTCGCCCCGCCGGTCTATGCCACGCGCGATCGCCTGCCGCAGTCGCGGCCGGTGACCTAGCCGTGGTGCAGGCTGTCATCCCGAGCGAAGCGAGGGACCTTTGAAGCAACAGGAAAGGTCCCTCGGCCTGCAGCCTCGGGATGACGGGGGTGCGCTCCTCGACGTGAAGGGCCTGCGCACCGAGTTCCGCTCCGGCGGCAGTTCGTTCGCGGCGGTCGACGGAATCAGCTTCTCACTCGCGCCCGGGGAGACGCTTGGAATCGTGGGCGAGTCGGGCTGCGGCAAGTCGGTGACGTCGCTGTCGATCATGCGGCTGGTGCCCAATCCGCCGGGCCGTGTCACCGCCGGCGAGATCAGGCTTGAGGGCCGCAACCTGCTCGACCTGCCGGAAAGCGAGATGCGCGCGGTGCGCGGCGACGACATCGCGATGATCTTCCAGGAGCCGATGACCAGCCTCAACCCGGTGCAGACCGTGGGCGAGCAGATCGTCGAGGCCGTCCAGCTCCATCGCCCGCTCTCCGCGGCGGAGGCCCGGGCGCGCGCACTGGAGATGCTGCGGCTGGTCAAGATTCCCTCGCCCGAAACCCGCCTCGACGAGTATCCACACCAACTCTCCGGCGGCATGCGCCAGCGCGTGATGATCGCCATGGCGCTGGCCTGCGACCCGAAGCTGCTGATCGCCGACGAGCCGACCACGGCGCTCGACGTCACCATCCAGGCGCAGATCCTCGACCTGCTGCGCGACCTGCGCGAGCGCACCGGCGCCGCCATCATGCTGATCACCCACGATCTCGGCGTGGTGGCGGAACTCGCCCATCGCGTGATCGTCATGTATGCCGGCCGCATCGTCGAGGAGGCGCCGGTTGGGCTCCTGTTCAGCGACCCGCAGCATCCCTACACGCTCGGTCTCCTGGGCTCTATCCCGCGTTTGGGCAGCGACGGCGACGAGCGCCTCACCGCCATCGAGGGCGTGGTGCCCAATCCCTATGCCCCGCCGCCCGGGTGCCGCTTCAGCCCGCGTTGCGCGCTCGCCGATGCGCAGTGCCGCGCCGAACAACCCACCTTGCGCGAAATCGCGCCCGGCCATCGCTCGGCCTGTTGGAAGGCGCCACTCGATATCGCCCTCGCCGAGGCCGCGGCATGAGCACCGAGCCCCTGCTTTCCGTCACCGGCCTCACCAAGCACTTCCCCGTGAAGCGCGGTATCGTCTTCCAGAGCGCCGTCGGCACCGTGCGCGCCGTCGATGGCCTCACCTTCGACGTGGCGCCGGGCGAGACGCTGGCGCTGGTCGGCGAATCGGGCTGCGGCAAGTCGACGACCGGCCGGCTGGTGCTGCGCCTGATCGAGGCCACGCAAGGTACGATCCGGTTTGCTGGCCGCGACGTGCGAACGCTGTCCCGCGGCGCGCTGCGCGACCTGCGCCGCGACATGCAGATCATCTTCCAGGATCCCTACGCGTCGCTGAACCCGCGCCTCACCGTGGGCGAGACGCTGGCCGAGCCGCTCAAGCTGCACGGCATCGCCACCGGCGAAGCGCTGCGCCGGCGCATCGACGAGTTGCTGGGCGAGGTCGGCCTCTCCGCCTGGCATGCGCTGCGCTACCCGCACGAATTCTCCGGCGGCCAGCGCCAGCGCATCGGCATCGCCCGCGCGCTCGCCTCGCAGCCCAAATTGATCGTCTGCGACGAGCCGGTGTCGGCCCTCGACGTCTCGATCCAGGCGCAGGTGATCAACCTGCTGCAGGACCTGAAGGCCAAACTCGGCCTCTCCTACATCTTCATCGCCCACGATCTCGCCGTCGTGCGACACATCTCCGACCGCGTCGCGGTGATGTACCTCGGCAAGATCGTCGAGTTGGCACCGAAGCGCAGCCTGTTCGCCCGCCCGCGCCATCCCTACACCCAGGCGCTCCTGTCCGCCGTGCCGGTACCCGATCCCACCGCCCAGCGCGCCCGCATCCGGCTGGCCGGCGACGTGCCAAGCCCGCTCAACCCGCCCAAGGGCTGCCGCTTCCACACACGCTGCGCGCACGCCCAGGATCGCTGCCGCCAGGAAGAGCCCCTGTTGCGGCCGCTTCAGGACGGCGACGGCGCGAAAGGCCAGGTCGTCGCCTGCCACTTCGCCGAGAGCATCGTGCCGCCCGCTCTCGTGCCCGAGAACGATCCGCCCTACGCGCGCCGGCTGGCGGCGCTCCGCAAGCTCTCGGCGGTGGCCTGAAGGCGGCTCACGCCAGGGGAATCACTTCCTCGACCATAGCATCCAAGACGAGGTCGTCGGAGGCGCTGAGGAGCCAGAGAGCGCTCACGTCGAGCGTTAGGATGGACCGGTCCCACCAGCGCTGGATGAGGTCCTGCAGCACCTCCGCTTCCGCCCCCCCCAGGTGATCGACGAAGTTGAAAAGGCCCACGAGGTAAAGGTTCGTCTCGGGCCTGCCGATAATGCGCTGGGCTTGGCGCAGCAGGTTCTCACCATCCCGACACTCTGGATAGACGCGCAAATAGAGGCGGCCGATGTTGATGTTGCCGGAGAACAGGCCCCGCAACTCGACGTGCAAAGGTCCCATTCGCCTGAAAGCCGCCCGCTCTTCGTCGGAAACGCGGTACGGTATCTGCTTCGAGAGGGAGCCGCAGATCGTCGCGTGCAGCCTCGCCCGGCGCTTGGCCAGGAGATCCCAAGCGATCTTGTGTGCGAAGGGTGCACGCCTGAGGTCGGCCTCCAATTCCCGATAGGCGGCCGACCTCTCGAGTGCGTCCGGAGGAACCGGTAGCACCAGCGAGAAGATGCGATCGTGCCGGCCCATGCGATAGGCGCCGTCGGGTCGCGACCGGATAACGTCGGGATGATCCGGCACGATCAGGGGCAGGTGCGCGAGGCGGTAGGCCTCGTCCAGACGGAGCTTCGCTCCGGGCGCGAACCGCGTCCGGCTCTGCAGATAGCCGAGTTCGGAATCGGTGCAGAGATCGACCACGCGATGGGCTTCAGGCATCCGGAACACCCGACGTTGTCGAGTATTCGAAGTGGAGCGGCGTCTCGGGATGGATCAGCGCGTAGGCCGAGCGGGCCGCAATCGCTGCCTCCGCGAAGCCCGTGAGGATCAGCTTCAGCTTGCCAGGATAGGTGACGACGTCGCCCACGCCGAAGATGCCGGCCTTGTTCGTCGCCCCGGTCGCGGGATCGACTTCGACCTGGTTGCGTTCGAGCGCCAGCCCCCAGTCGGCGATCGGTCCCAGCGACATCGAGAGGCCGAAGAACGGCAGCAGGATGTCCGCCTCGATGCGCCTCGTCTGACCGTCGAGCGTCGCGACCGTCACCGCCGTAAGCTTGCCGTCGTCGCCTTCCAGACCGTGGAGCTGGTACGGCACGACGAGGTCGATCCGCCCTTCCTTCGCCAGTGCCTTGAGGCGCGCTTCGCTGTCGGGCGCGGCGCGGAAACGGTCGCGGCGATGGATGACCGACACGCGGCCCGCGATCTCGGCGAGCGAGAGCGCCCAGTCGACGGCGGTGTCGCCGCCGCCCGCGATCACGATGCGCTTGCCGCGGAAGGTCTCGCGCTGGGTCACATAGTAGAAGACGCTCTTGCCCTCGTAGGCCTCGATACCCGGCAAGGGCGGCCGGTTGGGACCAAACGCGCCGACGCCGGCGGCGATGATCACCGCCTTGGCTTGCAGCACGGTGCCTTTCGACGTCGTCAGCCGCCAGAATCCACCGGTTCGCGGCTCCAGAGTCTGGACCTGCTCCCCCAGGTGATAGACCGGGCGGAACGCGGCCGCCTGAGCCTTGAGCCGGACGATCAGTTCGGCCGCCTCGATGCGGGGAAAACCCGGAATGTCGTAGATCGGCTTCTCGGGGTACAGCGCCGTGCACTGCCCGCCGGCATCGTCGAGCACGTCGACGACGTGGCAGTTGAGGCGGACCATGCCGCACTCGAACACGGTGAACAGGCCCACCGGCCCCGCCCCTACTATGATGACGTCGGTCTGTTGAGTCTGTCCGTTGGCCATGATCCCAAATTGACGCAGTCGCTGGGCAAATGAAAGCCCCGGCGCGCTTCGCCCCGGACCTGAAACGGGATTCGCCGACGGCTAACGCAGGCTGAGGATGTAGGCCACCAGGGCATCGCGCTCGGGGGTGCTCAGGCTGAAATCGGGCATGAGCGTGTGTCCCCGCGACAGATACCGGTCGATCGTGGCCGCCGTCGTGTCGGGCCGGGCGGCGATCGCCCGGAAACTCGGCGCGCTGTCCGTGGCGAGACGCTGATTGGCCTCGACGACATGGCAGCCCGTGCACCAGCGCTTCGCCAGCGCACTGCCGGTCTCGAGGGTCTGGGCGGCGACGGGAAACGAAGCCAGCAGCGACAGGAGCACGAGGGCCCTTTTCATGTTTTCCTCACCGAGTGCGCGGAAGCGGCCGGTTGCCGGTGGGCGCCGACCCGCGCCGATCATGCAGATGAGCCGGCAGTTGGTTCCTTGATGTGCGTCAAGCCGGAGCCTGCACCGGCAACGGCGCGGAGACTGAGGCGTGTTCGCGCACTCAGGCAGCGCATTCGGTGGCGCGATGTATGGGGAGATCAACGGCCCCACGCCAGCGTGGGAGCATTTCCCCGCCAACCTAGGGGCATCCCGGGAGGTTGGCGAGGAAATGGTAGCTGGGGGCGGACTTGAACCGCCGACCCCGGCATTATGAGTGCCGTGCTCTAACCAGCTGAGCTACCCAGCCACGGGTGGGCGCTATTAAGCGGCGGGGCCGCTCGCTGTCAAGAAAAGCGGATGCCCGTTTCAGGTCGAAATCGGGGTGCCGTCCATGCCTTCCGCGCGTATCCCGAGAAAACCCAGGACGGTGGGCGCGATGTCGACCAGGCTGGTCGCGCGCCCGGCTTCGCCTGGGGCAAAATCCGGGTGGATGAAGGCGAGGAACGGCCGGGTTTCGCTCGGCCCGAGCCCGCCATGGTGGCCACAGCCGATGTCCGGCGTCCCCTCGCCGTCCTCGACCAGCCAGCGTGTTCCGGGAACACCGAACTCGTTCGGCTCGTCGTGCCGCGTCGTGTCCACGGCGGCAAACAGCGTCTCGCCGGTGAGGCCGGTGGCCGCCAGCGCATCGCCCGTCAGGATCGAACCGGCCCACGGCTGCCGCGCCATCGCCGGCAGCAGATCGGCCAGCGCCCTCCTCGTCCCGGCGGCGGCGTAGATCAGCGCCGAGGTGCCCTGCGAGGCGACGCCGATGCGTCCCGCCTTCAGGTCGGCTTCCAGCCCCTGCGTCGCCAGCCATTGGCCGACATGCACCGAGCGGGCGATCGTCTCGTGTCCATGGTCCGATCCGACGACGAGCAACGTGTCGAAGCGGTCAGCATGGGCCTCCACCGCCGCAATGACCTGCGCCACCAGCCGGTCCGTGACCTCAAGCGCATGAAGATGCTGCGGCGAGCCCAGCGGATCGTGGTGCAGCGTGAGATCGGGGTTGGCGAGCCAGAGAATGGCCAGCCCGAAACCGTCCGCGGGAACGACCTCGTCGCAGAAGCGCCGCGTCATCTCGATGTCGCCATCGAGATCGTGGGTAACGTCGAGATGTGCGTCACCCGTGAGCGAGACGCCACCGGGGCCGAACGAGCCGGCGCGATGCAGGACAGTCCCGAAATGATCGGGATCGAGGAAATACGCGGCGCCAGGCGAGACGTTGGAGTAGGCGATCTGCCCGCCGTGTGGCGCCAGCCGTTCCGCCATGGTTGGCACCCGCAAGGTTCGACCGGTGACGCGGCGCATTGTCTCGCGGAACGACGGCGCGCCGACATTGTGGACGACGATTCGGCCATCCTCGACCAGCGCCATCTGGTTGCCTTCCAGCCCGTGGCGGCCCGGGAAGCAGCCGGTCGCTATCGAGGCCGCGGAAACGCGCGTTACCGACGGAAAGACGGCGCGATGATCGCCAGCGCGCAGATGGTTCGCCATCAGGCGGGCGAGCGTGGGCGTGCGGGCCTCGGAAATCCATTCGGCGCCGAGGCCGTCGCAGATGATCAGGATCGCCCGGCGGCGCGGAGGGTTCATCAAGCCATGATAGACCATGTCCGCCACCGGCCAATCGTCATTCCGGCTGGAGGCCTGCCTGTGCCACGATGCGGTCGCTCTTGGCCACCTCGTCCAGCACGAACTGGCGGAACTGCTCCGGCGTGGATCCGACGGGCACGGCTCCCTGGTCACGCAAGGCACCCTGCACGTCGGGCGCCGCCAGCGCGGCCACCAGTCCGCTCCGAAGGCGATCGACGATGTCGCGCGGCGTGCCCTTCGGGACCGCCACACCCACCCATGTATTGAACTCGTAGCCCGCGAAGCCCAGCTCGGCCATCGTCGGCACGTCGGGCAGCGCGTTGGACCGTTGCGACGAGGTCACGGCGAGCGCCCGCAGCTTGCCCGAGCGGACCAGCGGCACGGCGGCCGGCACGCTGCTCACGGCCATGTCGATGTGCCCGCCGACCGCGTCCTGCACCAGAGGCCCGGAACCCTTGTACGGAATGTGGACCAGTTTCACCTGCGCCATGCTCGACAGGAGTTCGGCCGCGAGATGCTGAGGGCTGCCGCTGCCGATCGATCCGTAGCTCACGGAGTCGGGCTTGGAGTTCGCCGCTGCGATCAGTGTCGCGAGCGACTTCGACGGCGATGCCGGCGCGACGAAGACCAGCGGGAAGGTCGCGACCAGCATCACCGGCTCGAAGTCCGTGCGCGGATCGTAGGTCAT
Source organism: Reyranella aquatilis (assembly GCF_020880995.1). GTDB lineage: Bacteria > Pseudomonadota > Alphaproteobacteria > Reyranellales > Reyranellaceae > Reyranella > Reyranella aquatilis. The sequence goes on from NZ_JAJISD010000001.1 coordinate 573,858, forward strand.
GTTCCTGAAGAGGCTGGCGTTGATGGCCATCTCGCTGGCCGCGCCGAAGAGCACCGTGTAGCCGTCCGCCGGGCTCTTCGCGACGCCCGCCGCGCCGATCATGCCGGTGGCACCGGGCTTGTTCTCAATGACAACAGATTGGCCGAGCGTCTCGGCGAGGCGCTGCGCCATCGCCCGTCCGGTGATGTCGGTGCCGCCACCCGGGGGATACGGGATGACGAGACGGATCGTCCTGGCGGGATAGCCGTCCGCGCGCGCCGCCAGAGGCGTGGAGAAAGCCAGAAGGAGCGCCGCCAGCGAGTCGCGACGCGAAAAGGGTCTTTGGGGGCCGTCATGTGACATGCCGGCCTTATGGCCGGATCGCGTGACTCCGCGATGACAGGCTCAGGCGAAACGGCGGATGAAGCCGCCGCCCAGCACACGGCTCCCGGTCGAACGGTCATAGGCCACGCAGGCTTGCCCCGGGGACACGCCGATCTCGGGTTCAGGGAACCTCACCACCGCGCCCTCGCCCGTCAGTTCGATCTCGGCCGGCCGAAGCGCTTGGCTCGACCTCACGCGCACCAGCACGGACAGACTGCCCGCGTGCGGCGCATCCAGCCAGTTCACGTCGTAGAGCTCTATCTCTCCGCGCCCGAGTGCCGCGCGAGGACCGACGACGACGCGGCGGGTCTCGGGCTCTAGTCTCACGACGTATAGGGGATCGTTGTCGGTGCCGTCGCGTCCACCCAGCGCCAGCCCGCGGCGCTGGCCGACGGTGTAGCGCACGATGCCTTCGTGATGGCCGACCACCGTACCCGCCATGTCCACGATCTCGCCCGGCTCCACCGCCTCCGGCCGCAGCTTCTGGACGACCGACGCGTAGTTGCCGCCCGGCACGAAGCAGATGTCCTGGCTGTCGGGCTTGTCGGCGACGGTGAGACCGAAGCGGCTGGCCAGCGCCCGCGTCTCGCTCTTGGGCAGGTCGCCCAGAGGGAAGCGCAGGAAACCGAGCTGCTCGCGCGTCGTGCCGAACAGGAAATAGCTCTGGTCGCGCGCCGGGTCGGCACCGCGATGCAGTTCAGGCCCCGCCGGCCCCATCACGCGCCGGACATAGTGACCGGTCGCCAGCGCTTCGGCGCCCAGTTCGCGCGCGGTCTTCAGCAGGTCGCGAAACTTGACGGTGCGATTGCAGGCGATGCAGGGCACCGGCGTCTCGCCGCGCGCATAGGCGTCGGCGAAGCTATCCATCACTTCGGCGCGAAATCGACTCTCGTAGTCCAGAATGTAGTGCGGGATCGACAGGCGCTCGGCCACCTGCCGGGCGTCCTGGATATCCTGGCCGGCGCAGCAGGCGCCCGACTTTCCGATCGCCACGCCGTGGTCGTAGAGCTGGAGGGTGACGCCCACGACATCGTAGCCCTGCTCCTTGAGCAGCGCCGCGGTCACCGACGAATCGACGCCGCCCGACATGGCGACCACCACGCGGGTATCAACTGGCGCCTTGGCGATGCCGAGGGAATTGAGGGAGGATGTGCGGGCCATGGCCGGGCCTATATAGGCCGCGGTCCCTGCTTCGGCCAGCGCAGCACCATGCCCGCTAGTCGCGGCGGCGGCCCGTGTCCCGTACCACCTTGGCGACGCCGTTGCGGTCGTAAACGATCGACACGCGGTCGCCCATCTGGATGTCGCCGTCGTCGTACTGTGCCACTGTCACCCGCTGGCCGTCGTCGCGCTGGACGGTGACCTCGATGCCGCGACGGGTCGAATTCTGGTCGATCGCCGTGCCGGCGATCCCTCCCGCGACGGCACCCAGCAGGCCGCCGACCACCGCGCCGCCGACCGAGTTCGTGATCGCCCCACCGGCCACTGCGCCGCCGGCCGCGCCGATGCCGCCACCGATCAGGGTTCCGTCGCTCATGCCCGAGCCTCGGCTGCCGCGGACCGGAACCTCGCGAATGGAAACGACCCGCCCGTTCTCGCCGCGATAGCTCGGACCTTGGGAAGATGTGTTGACGACGCCCGGCTGGACACCGCCGCCGGTACCCGTGCAGGCACTCAGACCGGTAACGAGAACCGCGGGGACCAGCAGGCCGAGGAACCACTTGCCGAACATGTGAAGGGAAGCCTTTCGCACTCTCGATCCAATCAAACGACAGCCTTCAGTCCGGGTTGCGCGAGGTGTCGCGCACGACCTTCGCCACACCCCGGCCATCCTGCACGATCTGTACGCGGTCACCCAGCTGGACGTCCCCGTCGTCGCGCTGGGCCACGGTCACGCTTTGCCCGTCGTCGCGCTGGACCGTCACTTCGATACCTCGGCCGCCGCTGCGCTGACCGTCAGCGATCGTACCGGCGATCGCGCCGCCCACGCTGCCGAGGAGAAGACCGACAAGGCCGCCTCCCACCGTGTTGCTGGTGATCGCCCCGAGGGTCGCCCCGATACCACCACCGATGATGCCACCCATCAGGGCACCGTTGCCGTTGCCGCTCCCGTAGCTGCCGCCGGTACCGGCCAGCCCGACCTCCCGGATGGAAACCACGCGGCCGGCGCCCACGGGAGCACTGTAGGCGACCTGGGTCGGAGAGCCTGGCGACTGCCCCGCGACCGGTCCGCCGGCGATCGGCACGCTCGAACTCACGATGCCGGGCTGGATGCCATTCGACGCACAAGCACCCAGCCCTGCGGCCAGCAAGAGCGGCAGCAGCAGAGGACGAACTCTCGTCGCGATCATGATGAGGGACCCCTCCCGGATAATTGGCTTGTCGCCCATGTTTCCGGCCGAATTACGGCGTCCGCCGACACCTGCGGCCGGGGTTCTTCCGTGCCAAGTTCGCGCACCGATATCTCATTCTGCGCAGCACGGGCTGCAAACGTCTCGAAGGGCGCGTAAACACTGCGGGGTTCGCGAGCCTTGCCGCTCCTTCTCGGGCCCGCAGGCCCCTAATCCCGCTCGTCGATCCAGGCCGCCTGGATGGCCTCAAGAATCTTCTCGTTGGAGCGCGAGGCATCGTCCTCGAAATCCGGCAGCTCCATCACCCAGCGATGCAGGTCGGTGAAGCGCAGGTTCACGTTGTCGACGTCGGGATGGCGCTCCTCGAGTTCGATCGCGATGTCCTGCACGTCGGTCCAGCGCAACTTGCGGGCCATCGCACTCTCCTACTTGTCGACCATCATGTTGCGCGTGGCGGCCGGCAGCTTCACCACAAGCCCATCGAGCGCCTCGGTCATGCGGATCTGGCAGCCCAGGCGCGAGGTGTGCGTGAGGCCGAACGCGAGGTCGAGCATGTCCTCCTCGTCGTCGCTGGCCGGTCCGAGCTTGTCGAACCAACCGGTCTCCACCACCACGTGGCAGGTCGAACAGGCAAGCGAGCCTTCGCAGGCTCCCTCGATGTCGACGTGGTTGCGATGCGCGATCTCGAGCACGGAGAGACCGAGCGGCGCATCGACTTCCTTGCGCGTCCCATCCCTCAGAATGAATGTCATCTTCGGCATCTCTTGCTCTCGCTCCGCTTACTCGCCAACCCGGCTTTCCAGTTCGCCCATCGACATGCCCGAGAGCGCCTGGCGGATGCCGCGGTCCATCCGTCGCTCCGCAAAGGGCTTGGACAAGGCTTCGAGCGCCTCGGCCGCCGCATTGATTTCATCCCGGCTTTCGCCGGCCATCGCCGCTTCGAGGCGGGTGCGCGCGGCATCGATGTCGGCGCGCTCCTCGCCCGACAGGAGGCCCCCATCCTTCGCGAGCGCCGCTTCCAGTGCCAGCAGGCTTCGCCGCGCCTCGACCCGCGCCTCGGTGAGAAGGCGCAGGTTCATGTCGGCCTCGGCATTGTCCATGCTGTCGTACAGCATGTCGGCCATGTCTTCGTGGCTCAGCCCATAGGAGGGCTTCACCTCGACCCGCTGCGCCACGCCGGTGGTTCGCTCCTCGGCCGAGACCGTCAGCAGCCCATCGGCATCGACCGCGAAGGTCACGCGGATGCGGGCCGCACCGGCGGTCATTGGCGGAATCCCCAGCAGTTCGAAGCGTGCCAGGCTGCGGCAGTCGGCGACCATCTCGCGCTCGCCCTGGACGACGTGGATCGCCATGGCGCTCTGGCCGTCCTGGTAGGTCGTGAAGTCCTGCGCGAGCTGCGAGGGAATCGGCGTATTGCGCGGCACGATCTTCTCTACGATGCCGCCCATGGTCTCGAGGCCGAGCGACAACGGCGTCACGTCGAGCAGCAGCGTGTCCCCACCGCCCGTCAGGGCCTCGGCCTGCAGTGCGGCGCCAAGCGCCACGACCTCATCCGGGTCGATGTCGGTGAGCGGCGGCTTGCCGATCATCCCCGCGACCTTCGTGCGGACCAGCGGCACGCGCGTCGAACCGCCGACCAGAACCACGCCCTCGATGTCGGACGCGGCCATGCCGGCATCGGCCAGGACGTTGCGGCTGATCGCGAGTGTGCGGTCGACGAAAGCGTCGATCATGGCGTCGAACTCGGCGATGGTGAGCGTATGGAACGACGGCACGCCCGCGACCTCGAGCCGGCCCGACGTCTGGTCGCGATCGGAAAGCTGTTCCTTCATGTGGCGCGCCAGCGCCAGCGCGGCCTTCACCGCGGCTTCGTCGACCTCGTCCGGCAGCCCATCCCGCTTGCGCTCGGCCAGCATGCGTTCAGCAATGGCGCGGTCGAAATCGTCGCCGCCCAGTGCGGTGTCGCCGCCGGTGGCGAGGACCTGGAACACGCCCTTCTCCAGGCGCAGCAGCGAGAAGTCGAAGGTGCCGCCCCCAAGATCGTAAACCGCGTACAGGCCTTCGGAGCCCTTATCGAGACCGTAAGCGAGGGCGGCTGCTGTCGGTTCGTTGACCAGCCGAAGTACCTCGAGGCCCGCCACGCGGGCGGCATCGCGGGTCGCCGTGCGAGCGGCGTCGTCGAAATAGGCCGGGACGGTGATGACCGCCCGCTCGACCGGCTTCTCCAGCGCCGCCTCGGCGCGGGCACGCAGGGCCTTCAGAATCTCGGCCGAGATTTCGACCGGCGAGCGCGCCTTGCCGCCGATGCGCAGCTTCACCATGTCGGTCTCGCCGGTGCCCGGCTCGACCTCGTAGGGAAGCACGCCGGCCACGGTATGGAGATCGCCCGCGCCTCGGCCCATCAGGCGCTTGATGGAAGCGACGACATTGCGCGGCTCGGCGGCCATGACAGCACGCGCCTCTTCGCCGACCAGCACGCCCCCCGCTCCCGGATAGGCCACGACCGACGGCACCAGCGCCTTGCCGGTCTCGTCGTGCAGCGCCGCCGGCTTGCCGTCGCGGGCGATGGCGACCACCGAGTTGGTCGTGCCGAGATCGATGCCGACCGCCAGCGAGCCCTCGCCGGCATGCGGCAGCGGCGTCTCGCCCGGCTCGTGGATCTCCAGCAAGGTCATGCGTTCGACCGTTCGATGTTCATGCGTCGCGCCCGCGCCTCCTCGGCAAACTTGTCGAGGTAGCGCAGGCGAAGGAGCGCCTTTCTGATGGCGGCCCTGTCGTTTGCCAAGAACAAACTGGCGAGCCCCGCCAGTGCTTTCTGTACGCCCCGACGGGCTTCCGCGGCGAGCGCGTCCACCGCTTCGACCGTACCGGCCTCGTGCAGCGCCTCGCGTGCTTCCATGGCTTCCATCAGAAGTTCCGGGTCGTCGATCGTCTTGCCGTCGCCGGGCATTTCGACCCCTGCGCGGCTGGCCATGTAGAAGGCACGGCTGAGCGGATCCTTCAGGGTACGGTAGGCTTCATTGAGCGATGCGGCTTCGGCCGAGGCCCTGGCGCGCTCCTCGGGCCCCCGGGAGACGAACCGGTCGGGATGCCACTGTCGCTGGAGCGCGAAATAGGCACGGTCCAGCGCCGCGGCATCGAGATCGAGCGCCGCCGGCAGCCCCAGCCGCGCAAAATGATCCATGATCGACTTCAGACGTGGAAGGATTCGCCGCAGCCGCAGCGGCCCTTCTCGTTCGGGTTCCTGAAAACGAAGCCCGACTTCAGCTTCTCTTCCTCGTAGTCCATCTCGGTGCCGATGAGGAACAGCGAGGCCTTCGGATCGACCAGCAGCCTGACGCCGCCGCTTTCGATCACCTCGTCCATCGGCTCCTGCTTGTCGGCGAATTCCAGCGTATAGCTGAGACCCGAACAGCCCTTGGTCCGTACGCCGATGCGGATGCCCGCCGTCGGCTTGCCACGACCGTCGATCAGCGCCTTCACGCGCTCGGCGGCGAGCGGCGTCACCGTCATGAGCTGGGGACGGGGACGACGCGGGCGCGGCGCAGCCGGGGCTGCTGCGGGGGCCGCCGGCTTCGGGGTCTCGGTGGTCGTGGTCATACGCTGGGCTCCGAAATGGCCTACTCGGCCGCCTTGTCGTCCTTCCGGGTCGCCTTGGCGCGATAGTCGGCGATCGCCGCCTTGATCGCGTCCTCGGCCAGGACGGAACAGTGGATCTTCACCGGCGGCAGCGCGAGGTGCTTGGCGATGTCGGTGTTCTTGATGGCTTCGGCCTCATCGATCGTCTTGCCCTTGACCCACTCGGTGACGAGCGAGCTGGAGGCGATCGCCGAGCCGCAGCCGAAGGTCTTGAACTTGGCGTCCTCGATCAGCCCGTCGGGACCGACCTTGATCTGCAGCTTCATCACGTCGCCGCAGGCCGGCGCGCCGACCAGGCCCGTGCCGACATCGTCGGCCGACTTGTCGAGCGAACCGATGTTGCGGGGATTCTCGTAGTGATCGATCAGCTTTTCACTGTAGGCCATGACACTCTCCTCGAACCTTGAAGCGGCGCCCCTAGTGGGCGGCCCACTCGATGGACTTGAGATCGATTCCTTCCTGGGCCATTTCCCAGAGAGGGCTCATTTCGCGCAGCTTGGTGACGTGGCGCACCAGTTCGTCGACCGCGGTATCGATCTCATGCTCCGTCGTGAAGCGACCGAGGCCGATGCGCAGCGACGTGTGGGCCATCTCCTCCTCAACGCCGAGCGCACGCAGCACGTAGCTGGGCTCGAGCGAGGCCGAGGTGCAGGCCGAGCCGGACGAGACCGCGAGGTTCTTGATGCCCATCATCAGCGATTCGCCTTCCACATAGGCGAAGCTGATGTTGAGATTGCCCGGAATGCGCTGCTCGAGGTCGCCGTTGACGACGATGTCGGTCAGCTTCGCGCGCAGGCCGTTCAGCATCCGCTCCTGCAGCTTCTTCAGCCGCTTGGCCTCGGCGTCCATTTCCTTCATGCAGATCTCGGCCGCCTCGCCGAGGCCGACGCAGAGCGGCGTCGGCAGAGTGCCCGACCGGAAGCCGCGCTCCTGCCCGCCGCCGACGATCATCGGCACCAGACGCACGCGCGGCTTGCGGCGGACGTAGAGCGCGCCGATGCCCTTCGGCCCGTAGATCTTGTGGCCCGAGATGCTCATCAGGTCGATGTTGAGCGCCTCGACATCGAGAGGGATCTTGCCGGCAGCCTGCGCCGCGTCGGTGTGAAAGAAGACCTTCTTCTCCCGGCAGATCCGCCCGATCTCGGCCAGCGGCTGAATCACGCCGATCTCGTTGTTCACGGCCATGACAGAGACCAGCACCGTCTTGTCGGTGATCGCCGCGCGCAGCACGTCGAGGTCGAGGAGACCGTCCTGGCGGACCGGCAGGTACGTGACCTCGAAGCCCTGCTGCTCTAGATGGCGGCATGTATCGAGCACGCACTTGTGCTCCGTCACCGTCGTAATGATGTGGTTCTTCCGGTCCTTGTAGAACTCGGCCACGCCACGGATGGCGAGGTTGTTCGACTCGGTGGCACCCGAGGTGAAAATGACCTCCTTCTCGTCCGCACCGATCAGCTTCGCGACCTGGGCGCGCGCCTTCTCGGTGCCCTCCTCCGCCTCCCAGCCGTAGGCGTGGCTGCGGGAGCCCGAGTTGCCGAACTTGTGTGTGAAGTACGGCATCATCGCCTCCAGAACCCGCGGGTCCATCGGCGTGGTGGCCTGGTAATCGAGGTAGATCGGCTGGTCGTTGCGCCGGATTTGGGTAATGGCTGTCATGCTAACCCCTTGAAACTCCTACGCTGCCCTGGCCCTAGACGGTGTGTGGGAAATATCCGACTTTGTTACTCGGATATATAGGCTCTGCCACGCGGTGATCAAGCGCTCGATGTCGCCTGCCTCGCTGTTCCAGCCGAGGCTGACCCTAATCGCCGACGCCGCTTCTGCGGCCGGGACGCCCATAGCCGTGAGAACAGGCGACTGTTGCACCTTGCCGGACGAACAAGCCGCCCCCGCACTGATGCAGACACCGGCAAGATCCAGCGCCATGACCTGCGTTTCAGCCGGGACGCCGGGCATGGAAATGCAGGTCGTATTGCCGAGACGAGGCGCGTTCGCGCCGTAGATCCTCGCGTCGCGCGCGGTCTGGACGAGAGCAAGTTCCAGACGGTCGCGCATTTCCACGACATCGAGCACCCGACCAGAAGCCTGGGCAGCGGCGGCGAAACCTGCGATGCCGGCGACGTTCTCCGTGCCGGCCCGGCGATTGGACTCCTGTCCGCCACCCCGCCGATCCGGCACGAGCGGCGCTGCCTTGCGTACGATCAGCGCGCCGACGCCGGTCGGACCGCCCAGCTTGTGAGCCGAGACGCTCAGATAGTCGACGCCAAGTTCCCGCATGTCGACCGGCACCTTGCCGGCCCCCTGCACAGCGTCGCAGTGGACGAGCGCGCCCGCAGCGCGCGCAAGGCGCACGACCTCTCCGATCGGCTGGAGAACCCCGGTCTCGTTGTTGGCCAGCATCACCGAAACGAGTGCAGGTTCGGGCGATGCCGCAAGTGCTACTTCGAGCGCTCCAAGATCGACAACGCCCTCGCCATCGACCGGCAGGGTTTCCGCCCGAGGCGCCGCACGGCGCACGCTGTCGTGTTCCACGGCCGAAACCAGCACCCGCCGGCGCCCGGCGCCCAACAAGGCGAGGTTGTTGGCTTCGGTCCCGCCCGACGTAAAAACCGTCTCGCCCGGCGACGCACCAACCAGCGAAGCCACTTCGCGCCGCGCCTTGTCCACGATCGCCCGCGCCTTCCGGCCGGCGGCATGGACCGACGACGGGTTTCCGCCCACGCGCATCGCCTCGACCATGGCGTCAAACGCGGCCGGCCTCAGCGGGCTTGTGGCGTTGTGATCGAGGTAGGCGACGGCCGACATGGATTGGGGAACCCGTACTAGCTGGCCGCGGCCATCGTGTCGGAGTTGGCGGGCGCCGGTGCCTCCAGCAGGCGCGACGCGAGCTTGCGCTCGAGCACGTCGAGCAGGGTCACCGAACTCAGGAAGATATGGATTTGGTTACCGAGCTCTTCCCAAAGATCGTGGGTCAGGCACTTGCTGCGGTCGGCACGGCATCCGGTGGCCCCCATTTCGGTGCAGCGGGTGGCGCTGATCGGCTCGTCGACCGCCAGGATGATGTCGGAAACGCGGGTATCGGCCGAACCGCGGGCGAGGCGATAACCGCCGCCCGGACCGCGCACGCTCTTGACCAGGCCAGCCCGGCGCAGGCGGGCGAAAAGCTGTTCGAGATATGATAGGGAGATTTCCTGGCGCGTGGCGATATCCGACAGGGAAACAGGCTTCGCCTGCGCGTGCCGGGCCAGATCGACCATCGCCATGACGGCGTAACGTCCCTTGGTGCTGAGCTTCACAGCATCCTCCTCGCGGCCAAAATCAGCCAGTCTTCGCCCTCGAAGCGCCTAAAGTTCTTGAAAACCAAGGCGTTACTACGATATGCCAGCGCCCCAGACAGGGGCTCTGGGCAAAAACCAACCGTGTGGCTCGGATTTAATTAATCCCAGCGGGTTGGTCAAGTATAGAGAATCCCCACGAAACAACCGCCAGATCGGTTACGACCGGAGTGTCGATCAGGGTGAAGAACCGGAGTCTCGATGCCTGACGTGATGTTCACCGGCCCCGAAGGTCGCCTCGAGGGTCGCTATCACCAGAGCAAGGAAGAACGCGCGCCGATCGCGCTGATCCTGCATCCGCACCCGCAGTATGGCGGGACGATGAACCACAAGGTCGTCTTCTCGCTGTTCCATGTTTTCGTGAACCGCGGCTTCTCCGTGCTGCGCTTCAACACGCGCGGCGTCGGCCGCAGCCAGGGACGCTTCGACAATGGCATGGGCGAGTTGTCCGATGCCGCGGCCGCACTCGACTGGCTGCAGGGCATGAATGCCAACGCCAAGTCGTGCTGGATCGCCGGCTATTCGTTCGGCGCGTGGATCGGCATGCAGCTCCTGATGCGCCGGCCTGAGATCGACTGCTTCGTTTCGGTCGCGCCGCCCGCCAACTCCTACGACTTCGCCTTCCTTGCGCCCTGCCCCTCCTCCGGCCTCATCGTCGGCGCGGAGAAGGACGAGGTCGTGCCGCAGGCCGACATCCAGAAGCTGGTGGCACGCCTGTCGCTCCAGAAGGGCATCACGGTCGAGTCACGCACCATCAAGGGCGCCAACCACTTCTTCCACGACTCGCTCGACAAGCTCGCGGTCGACGTCGACAAGTATGTCGCCAAGAGCCTGCTCAATCCGCCGGGCCGCGCGACCAGCAACAAAGAGCCCTAGCTAGGGCTTACTGAGCCGGCCGCCCGTCATCGGACGCGGCGCACCGGTGGTCCCGGGAAACGTCAGCGGCAGGCCTCGCAGGGAGCGCACCGCGAGGAACGCGAAGGCCTGCGCTTCGAGCGCATCGCCGTCCCATCCGAGGTCAGCCGCCGTCACGACCTTGCTGTTCGTCTCCTCGGCGATCGCACGCAGCAGAGTCGGATTGCGCGCACCGCCGCCGCAGATCACCCATTGCACAACCGGCGCGGGAAAATGCTTCGACGCGAGTGCAATGGCGCGGGCCGTGCCGCGCGTCAGCGTGGCCGCGCCGTCGACGACACTCAGCCCCTCGGCCCAGCCATCGTTGAAGTCGCCGCGGTCGAGCGACTTGGGCGGCAGCTTTGCGAAGAAGCGGTGCTCGGCGAAGCGCAGCACCCGGCCGCGATCGACCTTGCCGGCGGCCGCCAGCGCCCCGTCCCTGTCGTAGCGCTGACCGGCGCGGCGGGCGCACCAGTCGTCGATCGGCGCGTTGCCCGGGCCCGTGTCGAAGGCGAGCAGCGAACCGTCGGCGCCGATCCATGTGACATTGCCCACGCCGCCGACGTTCACGACCGCGAGCGGCCGCGGCAGATCGGCGGCCAGGGCGGCGTGATAGACCGGTACCAGGGGCGCGCCCTGGCCGCCGGCCGCGACGTCGGCCGAGCGCAGGTCGCTCACGACCCGCACACCCAGCGCCTGCGCGAGTGCCGCGCCGTTGCCGATCTGCCAGGTGAAGCGGCGGTCGGGCTGATGGGTGATCGTCTGGCCGTGGAAACCCACGAGGTCGAGCTTCTCCGGCGCTATGCCGCTCTCGGCCGCCCAGGCCCTTACTGCCTCGATATGCAACTCAGTGACCAGCCGTTCGGCCGCCCGCGTCGCGTCGGTTTCGGCGGTGGCGCCGAACGCCGCACGGATGATGCGACGCGCTTCATCCGGATACGCCAAGGTCAGGGTCGGGCCGAACGAGGCCACCCGCTCGCCGTCGGTCTCGATCAGCGCCACGTCGACACCGTCCACAGAAGTGCCGCTCATCAGGCCGAGGGCCCGCAGGAAAGATGAAGCCATGGGGGGAATGTGTTACACCCCCGGCGCCTTCGGGGACAATCAGCCAAGCAACGGACCGAGCGGAAGATGTCGGGTTTCAAGTCGGATTTCATGCGTATCGTGCACGAGCGCGGCATGGTTCATCAGTGCAGCGATACCGCGCGCCTCGACGAGTTGCTGTCGAGCGGCACCCGCACCGCCTATATCGGCTTCGACTGCACCGCCGACTCGCTGCATGTCGGCCACCTGCTGCAGATCATGCTGCTGCGCTGGTGGCAAAAGAGCGGTCACAAGCCGATCGCGCTGATGGGCGGCGGCACGACCAAGGTCGGCGACCCCTCCGGCCGCGACGAGACCCGCCAGCTTCTCACGCCGGCGCAGATCGACGACAACATGGCGAGCATCAAGAAGAGCTTCGCCAACTACCTCGCCTTCGGCACCGGCGCGACCGACGCGGTGATGGCGAACAACGCCGAGTGGCTGGACGACCTGCTCTACATCCCGCTGCTGCGCGACGTCGGCCGCCACTTCTCGGTCAACCGCATGCTGACGATGGACTCGGTGCGGTTGCGGCTCGAGCGCGACCAGCCGCTGACCTTCCTCGAATTCAACTACATGATCCTGCAGTCGTACGATTTCGTGGAACTGCACAAGCGCCACAACTGCATCGTGCAGATGGGCGGCTCGGACCAGTGGGGCAACATCGTCATGGGGGCCGATCTCGGCCGCCGCATGCAGGGCGCCGAACTGTTCGCGCTGACCTCGCCGCTGCTCACCACCGCCTCCGGCGCCAAGATGGGCAAGACCGCCGCCGGGGCCGTCTGGCTCAATCCCGACCGCCTGTCGCCCTACGACTTCTGGCAGTACTGGCGGAACACCGAGGACGCCGACGTCGGCCGCTTCCTGAAGCTCTTCACCGACCTGCCACTGTCCGAAGTGGCGCGCCTTGAGGCATTGCAGGGCCAGGAGATCAACGAGGCGAAGAAGATTCTCGCCACCGAAGTGACCACCCTCGCCCACGGCAAGCAGGCCGCCGAGAGCGCCGCCGAGACGGCGCGCCGCACCTTCGAGGAAGGCGCCAAGGCCGACACGCTGCCGACCGTCGAACTGCCGCGCGCCCGGCTCAAAGCCGGCATCTCGGCGTTCGAACTGCTGCACGAGGCCGGGCTCGCCGACAGCAAGAACGAGGCACGCAAGCTCATCAAGGGCGGCGGCGGCCGGCTGAACGACAAGCCGATCGCCAGCGACACCACGACGGTGGGCGAAGCCGATCTCGATTCCGAAGGAACGTTGAAGCTCTCGGCCGGCCGCAAGCGGCACGTGCTGGTCCGCGCTGTCTGATCCCGGAGACGTCATACCCCGGCCACGAGTTCGCGGCCGACGCTTCCGAAGGCGGCCTTTCAATCCCGAAGCTTGCCAGGTTCGTCTGAGTTCAGCGGCTCATCCGGACATGAGGATCCTACGGTGTCCACGATATCGGCGAGAGTGCTCGCCGGGTGAGCCTTGGCATCGACCACGACACGGCGAACCTCGCAGTCAACGCCATGCGGCGCAGGTCGCAGTCCATGGGTGAGCGGCGCAATCCCAGGACAACCCGCCTGACGATAACGGCCGATGAGGATCCCTGCGCCGTCAGGGTGCCCGCTTCATCTCCTGGGCGCCCGAGGGCGGAGTCGTGGGGGCGGTGCCTGTATTCGGCTGCGAGTTGAACAGGTCGCGCAGCGCACCCGGCGTGACGGCGGACATCATGTTCACGTCGGTCTTGAGATCGTCGAACGGGCCGTGAAGCTGGTAGGTAACGGCGAACAGGCCGCCGTCCTTGCCTCCCGTCAGCAGTGGCCCCAACAGGGGGACGTTGGACAGAAGGTTGTTGAGCGCGAAGGCCGGCACGACGACGCCGTTCAGCAGCGCAGTGTCCTGACCGATGTCGATGACGCCCTGGGTCGTGAGTCCGATCGACTGGCCGCTGGTGCGTCCGTTGCGAACCTGGATCTTGTCGCCTGCCTTGACGAGGTTGGCGCTCAGACTGTCGAACTGCTGCAGGGCGTTGCCCGCGCTGTTCAGCCCGTCGATCGCCGAATTGAGGGTCCCGATGTCGCGCCGGGTCATCACGCGCTGGAGCCGGTACGGCCCCATCTTCAGCGTCGCGTCGAGTGGCGGATCGGCCCAGGTATCGTTGAACTTGCCGTCGATGCTGAGATAGCCGCCGACCAGCCCGTCGATCCAGCCGGCCTCGCTGAGCAACTGGCCGAAATCGGCCACGTAGAACGAGAGCGAGCGCCCCTGCGCCGCCGGGCCAATGCGCAGGGTCGCCCCCTTTCCTCCGCCCATGGTGAGATCGGCAGAGGCCACACGGTCACCGACGAACTCCATTCGGCCATTGAGATAACCGAGCGTGCCCCGCTTCAGGACGATGTTCTGGATTTGAACGGTCGCCTTGGTGCTCGTGCGCGAAACCGACGCCGCGCCCTTCGGTTCACGGGCCGCGGCCTCGTTGCGCGCGTTCATCGCGTCGCGAACGCGCTGCATCTCGAGCGACGGCCCCCGCACCGCGATGTCGATTCCGCCCGGATGACGACGCCAGTCGACGGATATGTCGGTCAGGCCGAGCTTCACCTGCTGCAGAGCAATCTGCTGGACACTGCTGTCGGCGCCGAACCGAACCTGCCCCTTCGTCTGCAGTGTCGCGGCCCTCGCGTCGAAGTCCGCGGTGGTGATCTTTCCTCCGGCCGCAAGCTTCAGCGTCATGGTCGCGAGCGCGTCACCGCCCGCCTCCTTGGTCCAAGCCAGGGGCGGCACGGCAACTTTCGCCGCCTTCATGTCGAAGCGGCCGGAGACCTCGCCCGTACCGTTGGGCGCCACCTGGTAGAGGAGCATGGTGCCGATCGGACCGACGACGAAAGGCTCGACCGACGGGAAGCCCGCCTTCTCGATGATCGCCGAGGGGATCGTCCCCCGCACATCGTAGCGCCGGCGGAAGGGAGCCTTCGCGGCAAACATCTCGCGCCAGGTCACGTCGACCGTGTTGCCGTCCAGCTTGCCCTGGCCGACCACGCTCAGCTCGGAGTTTCCGTACTTTACGCGCGCTGTCGCGTCGGTCAGGTCGACCTCGCCCAGTACGTCCTTCAGGGAGAAACCGGTGAGTTGCGCGTCGGCCGCGATGTCGATCTCGGCCACCGTCAGGGCATCGATCAGCGGGAAGCTCAGCGACACGTCGACCGCGACGTTGCCGCCCAATCGCCGATGATCGTAGAGCACCTCCCGCGGCAGGCCGAGCTTGGGCCGAGCGAGGAAACGGATAACATCCTGCGCCGAGCCGGTGATGGGCAGCCGGATCGCCGCCATCTGCGGAGAGGGCTTGTCCAGCCCCGTGAGGTCGATCGTGCCGTCCGTGACCGTGAGGTTGACCGCGTTGCCGCGCTTCACGTCGAAATGCAGCGTTCCGCCCTCGTAACGCGCCTTGCCCGACACGTCCTGGATCTCGGGCATGTGCGGCATGTAGCGAACGCTCAGCCCGCCATAGTCGAGGAAGGCGACCATCCGGTCGACCTGCATCTCCGACAGGTCGCCGACGGGAGCACTCGTGGCGAATTCAGCCGCCAGGTCGACAGTGCCCTTGCTCACGTTGGCGAGCGCCCACTGCCGGCCTCCTTCCGCGAAGCCGAGGGGCCAATAGTCGCCCAGCTTGTCGACGGGGATCTGCCGGACCTCCGCGCGGCCGACGAAATGTCGACGCTCTTCCGCCCGTCGCCCGGTGCCTGTGACGACCACTCGGGCGGCGCCGAAATCGAAGTCGACTCGTTCGATCCTGGACGTATGGTCGACGTTGTCGATGATGAACTGCGCCGCCATGGCATGGACCTGGTGGGTCGCCGGCAGGATACCCGGCAGCGTCACGCTGCCGTTGTTGCCACTGATGTCGACGGCAACGTTCCTGATCTCCCCATCGCCGCTCCCGTCGATCTGGAGGCGCCCCGACAAGGCGATGTCGACCCCGCGCAGGATCGCCAGATCCGGCGAAAGATCCGCGAAGATCCAAGGCTTGAAGCCGCCGATCCGGGCCTCGAGCGAGATGCGACTGCGATCCCGCGTGTAGGTGCCGGCGAGAGACAGGTCGACCGGGTCGCCGTGCCCTTCGAAGCGCGCATCGGCCGTGATGAAGACGCCTGCGGTGTCGCGACGGAGTTGAGCGTTGGCGCTGGGCGCCGTCCAGGTGAGCCCGGTCTTCAAATCGCGCAGGATGACGTTCGCTCGTTCGATCAGCACCGAGTCGAGCTGGCCGATCAGGGATTTGTAGTTCGGCTCGGCCAGCAGTTGGTCGACGAGGATCGACACCGCTGCCCCCTGCGCCCCGCCTTCCTGCGAGGTGAAGATGCGCTGGAGCATGCCGCCCTCGCGCGCGATGTTCGCCTCGATCTCCGGGCGCGAGATGACGATTGACGTCGGGAGCAACATGCCACGCACGAACGAGCGTGGTTCGAAGGTGAGCGCGGCCTCAGGGACGGTCGCGATCACCTGCCCCTGATTGTTGGTGAAACGCAGGCCGGCGAACGCGAGCCTGATGGGCCGGCTGAGACCGCTCCATTCGAAGGAGATGCGGTCGAAGTCGGGATGGATCTCGTTCCCCGGCACGTCGATCAGACGGGCGATGCGGGGCTTCAGGAAGTCGAGATCGACGGGCCCGGCCATCAGCCGGAGCGACGCCACGACAACGAGCGCGGCCAGCACCAGCACGACACCGGCCGTCACACGCACCACTAACCGGTAGGTCCGCCTGACCAAACTCTACTCTTTCCGTTCCTTGACGATGGGCGCGCGCTTGGGCAAGCGTGCCGCCGATCATGAGAATTTACCCGCCGACACATTGAATGTCTTGGTTTTCGACCGCCCGCCTTCCTCGTCCGCACGATCGGGACCGACAAGCCGTGGCATGGACGCGCTGGGATGAGCGTGCCGCGCGACCCGACGATTCCTCGGGCATCGCGCTTCTCGACTCTCTGTTCGGCAACAGCCCCTACCTGACCGAGACGGCCCTACAGAACCCGGGTTTTATGACCGATCTATGGCGTCGAGGACCGGACGCCGTCATGACGGATCTCACGGCTGAAGTCGCGTCGGTCCAGCAGGACGCGACGAGCGGCGCCGTACCCGACGACATCGCCGCGAGGCTGCGTCGCCTGAAGCGCCGCGTGGCGCTGGGTGTCGCGGTCGCCGACATCGCTGACGCCTGGCCGCTCGAGCGCATCACCGGCGAACTCAGTGATTTCGCGTCCCGGTGCCTGCGCGCCCTCACCGATTCCATACTGCTCCAGTTGGAGCGCGACGGGCAGCTCTCCCTCGGCGGCAGGGCGGACGCAGCGGCCTTCACGGTGCTGGGCATGGGCAAGCTGGGCGCCGGCGAACTCAACTACTCGAGCGACATCGACCTCATCCTTCTCTACGACCGCGATGCCCCCGCACTGGCCGGAAACGAGCAGCTGTCGCGGCATTTCGTCCGCGCCGCCCGGCTGCTGGTCCAGCTGATGTCCGAGACGTCGGCCGACGGCTACATCTTCCGCACCGATCTGCGTCTGCGCCCGGACCCGGGCTCGACGCCGCTCGCAATGTCGGTCCAGGCGGCAGAACTCTACTACGAGAGCGTTGGGCAGAACTGGGAGCGTGCCGCCATGATCAAGGCGCACCCCGTCGCCGGCAATGAAACCGTGGGGGCTGCCTTCGTCGCGGGCATGACGCCGTACATCTGGCGCAAGCATCTCGATTTTGCGGCGATCCACGACATCCATTCGATCAAGCGGCAGATCGACGCCCATCGCGGCGGCGGAACGATCAAGGTGCTCGGGCACAACGTGAAGCTGGGGCGCGGCGGCATCCGGGAGATCGAGTTCTTCGCCCAGACGCAGCAGCTCATCTTCGGTGGCCGCAATCCCTCTCTGCGCGGCCGCGTCACCTGCAGGACCCTACAGGCGCTCGCGGCCGCTGGTCACATTACCGTGAAGGCCGCGGACGAGCTGACCGCAGCCTACGGATTCCTGCGCCGCGTCGAGCACCGGCTGCAGATGATCGACGATCGCCAGACCCATTCCATACCGGCAGACGAGGCGGGCGTGGCCGCTCTCGCGACCTTCCTCGGCTACGAGACGTCGGAAGCGTTCCAGGCGGCGCTACTCGAGACGCTGCGCCTCGTGGAAAGCCACTATGCCAACCTCTTCGAGGAGGCTCCGAGCCTCGCCGGGCCTGGGGGCAACCTCGTCTTCACGGGTACCGACGACGATCCGGGTACGCTCGAGACCCTGAAGTCGCTGGGCTTCCGCGATCCGTCCGCAGCCGCGGGCATCGTGCGCCGCTGGCATCACGGCCGCTTCCGCTCGACCGCGACGGCGCGCGCCCGCGAGTTGCTCACGGAACTGATGCCCGGCCTGCTCAAGGAGCTTGGAAGCACGGCGGCTCCCGACCAGGCACTGCTGAACTTCGACCTCTTCCTCAGCAACCTGCCGGCCGGCGTTCAGCTCTTTTCCCTGTTCAAGGCCAACCCCGCGCTGCTCGAGCTGCTAGCTACCATCATGGGCAGCGCACCGGGGCTAGCGGCCCACCTTGCGCGGCGGACGCTGCTTCTCGACTCGGTGCTGTCGCCGGATTTCTATCGGAGCCTGCCGCCCGCAGCTGAAATGACGGCGGAACTGGCCACGATCCTGGCCGGCGTCGAGCACGAGCAGGACATCCTCGATCTGGCCCGCCGCTGGGCCAACGACCGGCGCTTCCAGGTCGGTGTGCAGCAGCTGAAGCGGATCGTGACACCGGCCGACGCCGGCCTCGCCTATTCGGATATCGCTGCGGCGACGATCGCCGCCCTCTGCGAGCGCGTCGAACAGCGCTTCGCCGAGATCCATGGCGGCTTCCACGGCCAGCGGCTCGCGGTACTGGGCCTCGGCAAGCTCGGCAGCCGCGAGATGTCAGCGACGTCCGATCTCGACCTGATCTTCGTCTACGACATTCCAGCCGGCATGGAGGCGTCCGACGGCGCCAAGCCACTCTCGCCCATCCAGTACTACACGCGGCTCAGCCAGAAGATGGTGACGGCCCTGACCGCCCACACCAACGAGGGCGCTCTCTACGAGGTCGACATGCGCCTGCGGCCGTCCGGCCGCTCCGGCCCGCTCGCAAACTCGCTGGAGGGCTTCGAGACCTATCATGCGCAGTCCTCCTGGACATGGGAGCACATGGCGTTGACACGCATGCGCGTGATCCACGGTCCACAGGCGCTGGTCGAGCGTCTGACCGAGACAGTGCGGGCAACGCTCTGCCGCACGCGCGATCCCGGGACGCTGGTCCGCGACGTCGCCGACATGCGCGACCGCATTGCCCAGCACGCACCGCCCAAGAGCCTGTGGGACTTCAAGCACCTGTCCGGCGGCCTGTTCGACATCGACTTCGTGGCGCAGTACCTCGCACTGCGTCACGCCTGCGCCCATCCCGGCATCCTCGACCCGCATCCGGCGGAGATGCTGCGCCGCATGGCGGCGGCAGGACTGATCGAGCGGGCCGATGCCGAAAGGCTTTGCGCCACCCGGACCCTGCTCTCGGACGTCCAGAGCCTGCTGCGCCTCACGCTGAACGGGGACGAGGCCGCCTTCGACGCGAACAAGGCGCCGGAAGGCCAGCAGCGCCTGATCGCTGCCACCGAGGGCGCGGCTGATCTGTCGGAACTTCGAGCGCGTATCGAGACCGAAACCGGAATGGTTCGTGGTATCTACGAACGGATCATTGAGGCGCCGGCCCAGGCTGCGGGCTGGCAACCGAGGAGCAGGAAATGAGCGTCGCTGAAGGCAAGAAGGCCCCCGATTTCACCGCCCCGACCGATGGCGGCGGCAAGCTGAAACTGTCGGACCTGCGCGGCAAGCCGGTCGTCCTCTACTTCTATCCGAAGGACGACACGCCCGGCTGTACGACCGAGGCCTGCGGCTTTCGCGACGGTGCCGCCGCCTTCAAGAAGCTGAAGGCCCAGGTGGTCGGCGTCTCGAAGGACAGCGTAGCGCGGCACGACAAGTTCAAGGCCAAGTACGAGCTCAACTTCCCGCTGGTTTCCGACGAGGACGGCAAGGTCTGCGAAAAGTACGGGACCTGGATCGAGAAGAGCCTCTATGGCCGCAAGTACATGGGCATCGATCGAGCCACTTTCCTGATCGACGGTGAAGGCGCGGTCCGCAGGATCTGGCGCAAGGTCAAGGTCGCCGGGCACGTCGATGAGGTCCAGGAAGCCCTAAAGGCTCTCTAGCGAGGCCCTTCCGGGAAATTCGACCTGTATGCGTGACGGGCGCGAGGACACGGCATCGGTCGCGAACTATCGGGCTCGCGTCGATCGAGCGCTGCGAGAAATCTCCTTGGCGGTCGATGCTGGCGTGGCCAGAGACGGGCCTCTCGGGAAGAGCGGCGACGACCTTCCCTGAGCCGCAGCGGCGCTACTTCTTCGCCGGCGACCAGCCGTAGATCTTCTGCAGGGAACCGCCCATCAGGATCTCGCGATCGCTGTCGGAGAGGCGATCGGTGACCCGGAAGGCATCCACGCCTTCCTTGTAGGTGAGCAGCGCCACGGCGCGGGTCCAGTCGGTGCCCCACATGCAGCGATCCAGCGTGAAGGCGTCGAAGATGCGACCCAGCGGATCCCAGATGTCCCTATAAGGGAACTTCTCGTGGCTGAGCGTGCAGGCGCCCGTGATCTTCACCACGACGTTCGGGTGCTTCGCCAAATCCAGCAGCAGCGGCAGTTCATGCCACGGTTCCTTCGGCGGCGGCGGCGCCATCGGTTGTTCGAGGCCGAGATGGTCGATCACCAGCGTCGTGTTGGGATTGCGCTTCGCCAGTTCGCCGACCTGCGGCAGGCGCCCGCGCGCCATCAGGTTGACCGGCAGGTCGTGCCGGGCGGCGGCTGCGAGCACGCGGTTGATGCCGGGATCGGCGGCGTCGGTCGAAATCTCGGGCGTGAACATGATGCGGATTGCGACCGTACCGTCCATCGCCGCCCAGTCCGCGATCGTGCCCTCGACCTTGGGATCGTTGGCGTTGACCGGCTTGATGACGCCGAACCGGCCGGGATGGGCCTTCTGGACACCGACGGCATAGCTCTCGTCCCAGCGGTACATCGTGTAGACGGAAACCAGCAGCGCGCCGTCGACGCCGACGGCATCCATCGCCTTGATCATGTCCTCGGCGGTCACCTCGGGCGGCCCTGCAAGCACGGCGGTCCACGGACGGCCCGGATGGTTGCGCTCGTAGCAGTGAACCTGGGCGTCGATCGTCGGCATGCGCTTCTCCCCTGGTGAGTTGGCGAACGGTAGCGCCGCGGTGCCTTTTGTCATCGAAATTCGAGGACGCCACCCACCATGCGATACGAGTTCCCCATGGCGCGGCGGACCGCGCTCCCGTACCAATCAGGAGGCAATCGCAACCATCTTTGCGCGGAGAAGGTCGCATGACCGTCGAAGCGGTGCGGGGCTTTCTCGCCCTTCACGCACCGGATCTGGAAGTCGTGGAACTCGAAGCCAGCACCGCCACCGTCGAAATGGCTGCACGCGGCCATGGCGTAACGCCGGCGCAGATCGCCAAGACCCTGTCGCTGCGCGTCAAGGATCGCACGGTGCTGATCGTGACCTCCGGCGATGCACGGCTGAACAATCGCAAGATCAAGGACGTGCTGGGCGGCAAGCCGCGCATGCTGGGTGCCGACGAGGTCGTGGCGCTCACCGGCCACCCCGTCGGCGGCGTCTGCCCGTTCGGCCTCGCGACGCCCCTTCCCGTCTACTGTGACATCTCGCTGCGGGCATTCGATGAAGTCGTGCCGGCTGCAGGCTCGACGAATTCGGCGGTCCGCATCGCGCCGGACCGCATGGCAACGCTCGTGGGTGCCGAGTGGATCGACGTATGCGAGCGCCCGGCTGGCACTCCGGAGCGCGCGCAACCATGAGATGGCGGGACATCCTGCGCGACCTGTTCGCGGCCCCGCCGATCCCGAAAGCAAGTGCGTCTCCGCGATTCACCCGGTTCGACCTCGGGGTTTGCCCGGGCTGTCGTGGCCTGCGCCTGGTGAACAGTCCGCGCTGTGAGCATTGCGGCAGTACCGCCAGCGTCACCGCAGATGCCTGACTGCGCTATCGTTCCGCCGCGTTGCGGCGGCCCTCCCTCTGAAAGGTGACGAGTGGTGATCTTGACATGAAGGTCTTCAGCGCGATCGCCGTCCAGGGCGTGGTCGAGCAACTCGTGCCGGCCTTCGAACGAGACCATGGCTGCAAACTCGACTTCACCTGGGCCACCGCGCCGCTGCTCCTGAAGCGGCTCCAGTCCGGCGAAAAGGCCGACGCATTGATCCTCAACCGGGCCGTCGCCGACACGCTCCTCACCTCAGGCGGCATCGTCGCGGGATCGGATGTCGTGATCGCCCGCTCGGCCACCGCCATCGCCGTGAAGGCAGGTGCGCCGAAACCCGACATCTCCACCCCCGAGGCCCTCAGGCAGACGCTGCTGAACGCGCGCGCCATCTCGTACACCGATCCAGCGGCCGGCGGCGCCAGCGGCATTTACTTTGCAAAGCTGCTGGAGCGGATGGGCATCGCGGTGGAGATCAATGCCAAGACGAAGTTCCCGCCGCCCTCGGGCTATTCTGGGATGTTTCTGCCGACCGGGGACGTCGATCTCGCCGTCCAGCAGGTGCCGGAACTGCTGCACGTCCCGGGTATCGAGATCGTCGGTCCCCTGCCCGGCGACCTGCACATGGTCACGGTGTTTGTCGCGGGTATCCCCACGGACAGCGCGCAGCCCGCGCGGGCCAGAGCCCTGATCGAAAGCCTTCGCACGGCAGAGGCCAGGGCGCTGTTCCGTGCGAAAGGGCTGGACCCAGGCTAAGGCTTCGCGGACTTCTGCTCTTCCAGCCGGTCGGTAGCCGGCGGCGGCGTGCGCGACAGGGCGGCCATTTCGGCGTGAAGCTCCGGTGTCATGGAGACGTTCACCGAATCCAGGGAGGCCTTCAGCTGGTCGAGGTTGCGCGCGCCGATGATGGGCGCGGTGACGGCGGGATGCGCGCCCACCCACGCGATGGCCGCACTGACCGGATGCAGGCCCTTCTGCTTGCACAGCGCCACGAACTTGTCGGCGGTCTCGAAGGCCCATTCCTCGCCGTAGCGGGCCTCGTACATCTTGTTGGTCTTGAGCCGTCCCGTGGCCTCGCCGGAATACTTGCCTGAAAGGAGTCCCGCCGCCGCCGGGCTGTAGGGGATCACGCCGATGCCGTTGGCCGCCGCCATCGGCAGGAGTTCCACCTCGGCCTGGCGCTTCACGAGGTTGTACATCGGCTGGATGACCTGCAGGCGCGCCCAGTTGTTGCGCTCCTGGATGTCGACCGCCCGCTGGGTCTGCCAGGCCGACCAGTTGCTGACCGCCGGGTAGATCACCTTGCCCGACCGCACGAGGTCTTCCAGACCGCGCATCATCTCGTCGATCGGCGTCACCGGGTCGAAGCGATGCAGGAAAAGTACGTCGATGCGGTCGGTCTGCAGCCGGCGCAGGCTGGCTTCGACGGCCTTCACGACATGCCGCCGGTTGGCGCCGCCCGCATTCACGTCCGGAGCCGTCTTGTTGAAGCACTTGGTGGTGATCACCAGTTCGTCGCGATGGTCCTTCGCCAGCCGCCCCAGGATCTCCTCGGACTTGCCCTTGTTGTACTCGTTGGCCGTATCGAAGAAGTTGATGCCGGCGTCGCGGACCGCCTTGTACATCGACGCCGAGGTAGCCTCGTCGGCGTCGCCGCCGAAGGACATGGTGCCGAAGCAGAGTTGCGAGACGTGGATGCCGGTCCGGCCGAGGAGCTTGGTTTTCATGCGGGATCTCTAGCACGCCGAAGCACCGGTCCGCAGCCGCGATGGAAAACGGTCGGGCTTCGCATTATGAGGGGCCCGGCAATTTCCAGCAGGATGTCTCGTGGCGAGAAAGTCGATCAGCAAGAAGCCGAAGCCGGCCGCGCCTCGCCGGAAGGCGAGCCGCCCCAACCTGACGGAACGAATCCTGGATGTGGCGGAGGAACTGTTCGGGCGCGTCGGCTATGGCGGCACGACCACGCGCGCCATCGCCAGCCGCGCCCGCGTGAACGTCGGGCAGCTCCACTACTACTTCGAGTCCAAGCGCGCGATCTTCGAGGCGGTTGTCGCCCGGCACGGCACGGAGGTCACGGAACGGCGACGGCAGCTGCTGGTGGAGGCCAAGGCCCGCTATCCGCGCGGCATCGTTCCGCTCGAGGTGCTGGTCGACGCGCTGGTCCGCCCCCTGCTGATGGCCGAGCCGCGCGTCGGCGGCCAGCGGCGCGCCTCGATGCAGATGCATGCCCGCCTCTTCACCGATCCCGACGACACCGCGAGCATCGTGCGTGCCGACATCTACGACGAGACCAATGCGCTCTATGTCGAGGCCATCCAGCGCGCCCTGCCGAAGATCCCGGCGAAGACGCTCTACTGGCGCTACTACTTCATGATGGGCGCCTATGTCTGGACGCTGCTGCAGCCCGGTCGCCTGGAATCGATCTCCCAGGGCCGGTGCGATCCCGCGGACATGGAAACCGCCATCCGCGAGATCGTGCCCTTCGTCTGCGCCGGCCTCGCCGCGCCGGTGGCTCGCTAGGCGCCCTCCTTTGATCGCTACGCGGCCTTCACGCGGCTCTTCAGCCGGCAGCGGCATTTGTCGTATTGGTGGAGCTCCACCATGTTGCCGCACGGATCTTTCAGGAAAAGTTGCTCCGCATCGGGGCCGGTCGCGCCCTTGAGCGACCAGTAGTCTGCTCCGAGCCGGTCGAGTTCGGCCTTGGTCTCTACGATGTTCTCCACCGCCAGTGCGACGTGCGGCAATGTCGGGTCCTTGTCCGGCCCCTGGGCAAAGCGCGAAGGCAGGTCGCCGCCAATCAGATGGATCTGGCCCACCTCGCCGATGTTGATCCACATGCCGGGAATGCCCGGGATGTCCGGCCGGCCAGTATCGTGCTCGAGGCCCAGCACGCCGGTATAGAAATTCTTCAGGTCTTCGATCGTCTTTTCACCGGCGTCGATACGTATGCCGTGGTGATGGATCTCGAGCACTTTGATGGCCATCTCCGCTCCTCCCGAAGAGCTGCTTTCGTTGTGCCCAAGTATCGGGCTCACTTCCGGGCTGGTCAATCGACCAACAAATTAGGTCACTTGACCTGATCGCGTGGCGCAAGCATCGTCATGCCAAGAACAGGCGGTCGCGGCAGCGACGGTCACCGGGAGGAAAAATCGATATGCGGACCAAGCGGGCCGCCGACTGGACACCGTCGGCGACGTTGCCCCAGACGCCGGTCTCGTTCGCCGGGGTCACCTACGCGGAAATGCTCGACCGGGCGCGGGCACTCGTGCCGGCGATCGCCGCGCGCGCCGAGAAGTGCGAGAAGCTGCGACGCCTTCCCGACGATACCGAGCGCGACCTTCACCGCACCGGCCTCTTCCGCATGGTCCAGCCGGCGCGCGTCGGCGGCGCGGATCTCGATATCGGCATCCTGGTCGATACCTGCGCGGAGATCGCGCGCGCGTGTCCGTCGACCGCCTGGAACCTCGGCAACCTCAGCAGCCACCATTGGATGCTGGGCTACTTCCATCCGGAGGCGCAGGACGAGATCTGGGACGCCTCGCCTGACGTGCTGATCGCCACCTCGCTCATTTTCCCCAACGGTCGCGGCCGCAAGGTCGACGGCGGCTACGAGGTATCGGGGCGCTGGCCGCTCTCCTCTGGTGTCGACAATTCCGATTGGAACATGCTCGGCTTCATGCTGCGCGAGCACGAGGACGGCCCGCCAGTGGACCAGCGCTTCGCCCTGGTCCACCGCTCGCAGTACGAGATCATCGATACGTGGCACGCGGTGGGACTCGCGGGCACCGGCTCCAAGGACGTCGAGATCAGGAGCCTGTTCGTCCCCGACGTCCACACGATTTCCGCCCGGTCGATGAACGGCAAGCCGCACGCCGGGTCGGCCGTCAACACCTCTCCGCTGTTTCGCCTGCCCATGCTGGCACTGGGCCCATACGTCCTGTCGGGCGTGCTGCTCGGCTGCGCCCAGGGGGCCTATGACACGGTGGTCGGCGCCGCCCGTACCCGCAACGCCACCACCACCGGCCAGCCTTTCGGTGCGAGCCAGCCGGTACAGATCAAGGTCGCCGAGGCGAGCGTCCGGATCGACACTGCCGAAGTGATGATGCGCCGCGCCTGCGAGCATGCGATGGCCGTGGCACGGTCGGGCGCCGATGCCGCGCACGAGGACAAGCTGCGCTATAGGCGCGACGCGTTCTTCTCCGCGCGCCTCTGTCTGGAGGCGGTCGACATTCTGATGGGCATCGCGGGTTCGAGCGGGCTCTACCTAAGCGGATCGATGCAGCGCCTGTTTCGCGATGCGCATGCTGCCAATGCGCATGTCATGTTCTCGACCGACGTCCAGGGTGCATTGTTCGGACAACACGCACTCGGTATGGCCGGGCCGCCGCCGCTTCTCTGATCGAGTAGACGGCCACCAAGAAGTTCAACGAGCGGGAGGAAAGAAGAATGTCACTGTCATCGTTCATCGCGAAACTAGCGGGCGCCACGGCGCTGGTCGGCCTGTCGGCCTTCGGCGTCCAGGCGCAAACCTCGGGCGAGGCGATCAAGATCGGCGCCATCGTTTCCGTCACCGGTGCGGGCGCCGGCCTCGGCGTGCCCGAGCGCAACGGCCTACTGCTGGCCGAAAAGGACATCAACGCCAAGGGCGGCATCAAGGGTCGGCCGATCAAGATCATCGTGGAGGACGACGCCTCCAATCCCGACACTGCGCTCAGCAAGGCCAACGACCTGATCTTCGGGCAGAAGGTCCAGGCGCTGCTCGGCCCCTCCCTCACCGCCAGCACCGTTGCCGTGGGCGGCGTCACCCACGCCAACAAGATCCCGCAGATCGCCTTCACCGGCATCGGTCCGGCCGTGGAGCGCGACCGCAAGTGCGTCGCCCACGTTCTGCCACCGCAGCGTCTCAACGCCACCGCGCTGCTCGAATACGCCAAGAGCATCAAGGCAACCAAGATCGGCGTGCTGCACGATGCAGGCTACGGCAACGTGGTCATGGCCGAACTCAAGCCGCTTGCCGACAAGTACGGCGTCAAGCTGGTCGCCGTCGAGAAGTTCGAGATCGGCGCGACCGACACCACGACGCAGGCGGCCAAGGTCAAGGCGGCCCAGCCGGAGGCGGTATTCATCATCGCCACCTCCGCCACGCCGTTCCGCAACGTCAAGCAGATCCAGATCACCCAACCGGTAATCGCCGCGATCGGTTCCTCGTCCTACGAGTACGTCAACGCCATGGGACCGGCCGCGGACAACATCGTGATTCCCGAATTCGTGGTCGGTGAGGACCCGCTGCCGCATCAGAAGGCCTTCGTCGAACTCTACAAGCAGGCCTACAACTCGACGCCGAAGAACTACGAGGCGGCGGCCTGGGACGCGGCCCACATCATCGCCGCGGCCCTGAACAAGGCCGGTGCCGACGCCACCGGCGAGAAGCTGTGCGAGGCGATGAAGGCCCCCTACGCCGGCGTTCTGGCCAACTACGACTTTTCCGCCGACGACATGACGGGCATTCCGATCACCAGCTTCGTGTTCTCCAAGCTGGTCGGCGGCAAGTACACGCGTACGCCGTTCCGCGTCGCCCAGTAGCGATCGACGGCGGCGCGGGTCTCCTCGGGAGTCCCGTGCCGCCCTCTCTCTTTTCGCGCGGAAACAATCCCTCATGACACTGAGCCTGGTCCTTCAGGCCCTCTTTGCCGGCGTGACGAACGGTATCGTCTACGCGCTCGTCGGCATGGGCCTGTCCGCCATCTTCAAGGGCAGCCGCGTGATCAACGCCATGCAGGGCGAGTTCGCCGTCATCGGCGCCATGACGACCGTGCTGCTGCTGACGAAGGCGGGCTGGCCCTATGCGGCAGCCATCGCCGGGGGCGCGATCGCGGGTGCGCTGGTCGGCGCCTTCATCGAAGTCGCGTTCGTCCGTTTCATGGCAAAAAAGAATGCGAGCGAGGACAGCTTCCTGCTGCTGACCATCGGTCTCGCCCTCTCCCTTTCCGCCAGCATCCTCTATTTCGTGGGCCGCGACGGCCATCTGCTCCCTCCGCTCGGCGGCGAGGGCGTTCTGATCGTCATGGACGCCGTCATCCAGTTTCATGCACTTTGGCTGATCGCCATCGGCATCGGCGCCACCCTGGCGCTGCGCGCCTTCTATCACCGCACCACGATCGGCCTGTCGATGATGGCGGCCTCGATCGACGCGGACGGCGCTGCCACGACCGGTATCAATGTCGCGCGCATGCGCACCTTCACCTTCGTACTGGGCGGCTTGCTGGGCGCGCTGGGCGGCATCCTCGTGACGCCGCTGATCGCCGTCGACTACCAGCTCGGCCTCAACCTGACGCTCAAGGGCTTCGCCGCCGCCGTGCTTGGCGGGCTCACCAATCCGCTGGGCGCGGCCGTCGGCGGCATCACCCTGGGCCTCGTCGAATCGCTCGCCATCATCGGCATCTCCTCGAGCTACAAGGACGTCGTCGCCTTCTCCGTGCTCATCGTCATCATGATCCTGATGCCGCAGGGCATCCTCGGCCGGGCCGGCCGGCGGGGAGGCTGAGCGCATGAACCCGCGCACCCTCCTCTGGCTGGTCCCCTGCCTGATCGTCTGGGCCGTCTTGCCCTTCGTCGTGCCGCGCAACATCGCCGACCTGCTGGTGTTCACCGGCATCTACACCGTGGCCGGCCTCGGCATCGGCCTCCTGCTCGGCCATTGCGGCATCGTCAACCTGGCGCAGGCCACCTTCTACGGACTCGGCGCCTATGCCAGCGCCTACTGCACGGTGATGATGGGCCTGCCCAGCATCGTGGGCTTCCTCGCCGGCGCGGCGATCAGCATGGCGCTGGCCTATGTGATCGGCCGGCCGATCCTGCGTCTCACCGGCTACTTCCTCGCGCTGGGAACGCTGGCCCTCAGCGCCATCGCCAGCGCGCTGTTCTTCGAATGGGACTGGCTGACCGGCGGCACGCTGGGGATCGGCGGCATTCCCAAGCTCGACCTGTTCGGCTTCCTGCTCGACCGACCCTCGCGCTACTACTTCTTCGTCTGGATCGTGGCCTTCGCCTGCATGGCGGTGGCACACAATCTGATCGACAGCCGGACCGGCCTGATGCTGCGCGCCATGCGCGATTCCAGCACCGCGGCCGCGGCCCTCTCGATCGATCTTCAGGCGCTGCGCACCAAGGTCTTTGTCGTCTGCGCCCTGTTCGGCAGTCTCGCGGGCAGCCTGTTCGCGCACCACGCCTCGTTCGTCAGCACGCAGAGCTTCACCGTCGACCGTTCGATCAGCTTCCTGCTGATCCCGGTGATCGGCGGCGCGACGTCGATCCCCGGCATCGTCGTCGGCGCCCTGTTCGTCACCTTCCTGCCCGAACTGCTGAGCAAGCTGGGAGACATCCACCAGATCCTGTTCGGCCTCGCGCTGGTCGCGGTCGTCGTCCTGATGCCCGAGGGGTTGGTCGGCGCGTTCGCCAAGTTGCGCACCCGGTTCGCCCGCAAGGGAGGCAGCCATGGCTGAGCCCCTCCTCGCCCTCCGGGAAGTCGGCCACTCGTTCGGCGGCCTCTCCGTGCTGCGCTCCGTCACCTTCGACGTGCCCGAGGGCGGCATCATCGGTCTCATCGGTCCCAACGGCTCGGGCAAGACCACGCTCTTCAACATCGTGACCGGGTACATTCGCCCGCTGGCCGGGACGATCACCTATCGCGGCGCGCCGCTGGTCCGCGAAACCATCCAGCAGCGCGGCCTGCAGGGACTCGTCCGCACCTTCCAGACCCCGCAGGTCTTCGAGCAGATGACCGTGCTGGAGAACGTCATGGTCGGCTGCACTAAGCTGACCCGCACCACCATGCTGCAGGACCTGCTGCGCACGCCCGCCGCGCGTGGCCAGATGCGCGAGATCCGCGCCCGCGCGGAAGCGGCCTGCGAGCGCTTCGGACTCACCGCCTTGCGCGAACTGCCCGCGGCAAGCCTCACCGCCGGCCAGCGCCGCATCCTCGAGATCGCCCGCGCCGTCATCGGCGAGCCGCGCCTGCTGCTGCTCGACGAGCCCTCCTCCGG
The DNA here is from genome assembly GCF_020880995.1 of Reyranella aquatilis. GTDB lineage: Bacteria > Pseudomonadota > Alphaproteobacteria > Reyranellales > Reyranellaceae > Reyranella > Reyranella aquatilis. The sequence continues at coordinate 603,663 of NZ_JAJISD010000001.1, forward strand.
CCTCAACGTCCAGGAGATCGACGGTCTGCGTGAGTGGATCGTGCGGCTGAACGAGGAAGGCATCACCATCCTGCTGGTGTCGCACGACATGGGCCTGATGACCGTGGCCCGTACCGTCCACACACTCTATTTCGGCGAGATCATCGCCAGCGGCGACATGGCCGCCATCCAGCGCGACCCGCGGGTCCGCGAAGTCTATCTCGGGGTCTGAGCCGTGCTGGAAGTGACCTCCCTTTCCGCCGGCTACGGCGCCCTCACCGTCCTGCGGGACGTCTCTCTAAAGGTCGGCGACGGCGAGGCCGTGGCCCTGGTCGGCGCCAACGGCGCGGGCAAGACCACGCTCGTCCGCACCGTCTGCGGCCTGCTGCGTGCCCGTGGCGGACGCATCGTCAAGAACGGCAGCGACATCACCGCGACGCCAGCGCACGATCTCGCCCAGCATGGTCTGGCCGTCGTGCTCGAGAACCGCCGCCTGTTCGGCGAGCTATCGGTGCGGGAGAACCTGATCCTCGCCGAGACCGTCGGCCGCAAGGCGCGCGGTGCCGACATGCGGTTCTCCTGGGACGAGGTGACGGCGCTCTTTCCCGTCGTGAAGGAGCGCATGGCGTCCCCGGTCGAGCTGCTGAGCGGCGGCCAGCAGCAGATGGTTGCGATCGCACGCGCGCTGCTGCTGCAGCCCGACCTGCTGATCATGGACGAGCCCTCGACAGGCCTCGCGCCCAAGGTCGTGAAGGACATCCTGCTGGTCATCAAGGCGCTGCGCGAGCGCGGCATGGGCCTGCTGCTCATCGAGCAGAACGTCGGCATCGCCTCGGAGATCACCGACCGCGCCTACGTCATGTCGGTCGGCAGTATCGTGCACGAGATCGGTCCGGGCGAATGGCAGTCCTTCCTCACGGACGAGCGGCTGGTAAGGGCCTATCTCGGCTGACGGGGGCGCGCTACGCTCCCCGAAACGAACGGGGGAAACGGCGTGCAGGGCGAGGCTTCGTACGACTTCATCGTCACCGGCGCGGGCTCGGCCGGTTGCGCCGTCGCCGGACGCCTCAGCGAGGATGGCCGCTTTTCGGTCCTCCTGCTCGAAGCCGGGCCGCGCGACACCTATCCGTGGATCCACGTGCCACTGGGCTACCACAAGACCTTCAACAACCCGAAGGTCAACTGGATGTTCGACAGCGAGCCCGAGGCCGAACTCAACAACCGCATCATGTACCAGCCGCGCGGCAAGGTGCTGGGCGGCACAAGTTCGATCAACGGCATGGTCTACATGCGCGGCAATGCCGCCGACTACGACGAATGGCGCCAGCGCGGCTGCGAGGGCTGGGACTATGCGTCCGTCCTGCCGTACTTCAAGCGCGCCGAGGACCAAGAGCGCGGCGCCGACGAATTCCACGGTACCGGCGGGCCCCTCAAGGTCCAGGACCATCGCTGGCAGCCGACCCTCGCCCGCGCGATGCACGATGCCGCCGTACAGGCCGGCATCCCCGCCAATCCAGATTTCAACGGCGCCACGCAGGACGGCGTCGGATTCTACCAGACCACCATCAACCGCGCGCGGCGCTGGTCCTCGGCCCGCGCCTATCTCGGCGCCGCCAAGGGCCGCAGCAATCTGACCGTTGTCACGTCCGCGCATGCGACCAGAGTCCTGATCGAGAACGGCCGCGCCACCGGAATCGAATACCGCACGCCCAAGGGGCTCGTCCGTGCCCGCGCGAGCCGCGAGGTCATCGTCTCGGGCGGCGTGTACGGCTCGCCGCAATTGCTGATGCTGTCCGGCCTTGGTCCGGCCGATCACCTGAAACAGCACGGCATCGAGGTCGTGCGCGACATGCCGGGCGTCGGCAGCCACCTGCACGACCATTTCAACACCTATATCGCCTATCGCTGCAGCCAGCCCGTCACCATGAACGACCTGACGCTCAGCCTGCCACGCCGGCTGATGGCGGCGGCGCAGTACGCATTCGGCCGCACCGGCCCCCTCGCCAGCATGGGCCTGTTCGTCGGCGCGCTGGTGCGCAGCGACAAGCGGCTGGAGCGGCCCGACCTGCAGATCAACATGTTCGCCTGGGCGATCAAGGACCGGAACAAGGATGGCATTGTCCCGCAGCCCTTCTCGGCGTTTGGGCTCAGCCCCGTGCACCTGACGCCGTCCGGTCGCGGCACGGTTCGCCTCAAGTCTGCCGATCCCATGGCCGCGCCGGAGATCAGGTTCAACTTCCTGAAGAATGCCTCGGACTTCGACGCCCTGCTGCACGGCATGCGGATCTGCCGCGAGATCGCCCGCCAGCCGGCGCTGAAGCCCTTCATCGTCGAGGAGATCCTGCCCGGCGCGAGCGTCACCAGCGACGCGGACCTCAAGGCCGACATCCGTGCCCGCGGCGTCTCGAACCTGCACCCGGTCGGCACCTGTCGCATGGGCCGCGAGGTCGATGCCGTGGTCGACCCGCAACTCCGGGTCCATGGCATCGCCGGCCTGCGCGTCGCCGACGCCTCGATCATGCCGTCGATCGTGGCGGGCAACACAAATGCACCCGCCATCATGATCGGCGAAAAGTGCGCCGACATGGTCCGCACCGCAGCAACGGCTTAAGTGGAGCTACCGGCGGCGGATCGCCGGATTGAGGGACACAGCTTCCCCCGCGACACCGCCGGCATCGTAGGCGTCGGGCGAGATGAAGCGCCCCGGCCCCGCTTCCACGGTCCGCAATTTCACTCCGAGCCTCGCGAGTTCGGTATCGACGACGGCGGCCTTGAGCACCACGAGCCCGCGGCCAGTGCTCCGGATCACCCCGTCCCGCTCCGCCTTCATTGCCACCAGCCGGTCGGCGATGGAGGCACACATGCCGAGCGCGAAGGACGCATTGGCGAGGTGCCGCTCCTGGTGACGGAAGCGCCTGTATTCCATAGAGACCTTGTAGCGGCCGAGTTCGGCCCGGACGGCGCCATCGATCAGCTCCGTCAGGTAGTGCGCCACCTCAACGTCGGCAGGCAGGCCGAAGAAAACGTAGCGCGCCTCCCCGGCCGGATTCTTCTGGCGCCAGACTCGGCAATCGCAGAAGGCGGCAATGGCGCCGATGCATTCGTCGATCGGGATCCGCTTCTTGAGATGGGTCTCGTAGACCCGCTCCTCGCACTGCGTCTCGCGGATCTCGATGTCCGTGAGCGACAGTTCGTACCGGTCGAGCAGTTCCGCCACCTTTGCGGCCGCGGCGAGCGCCTCGCCCTCGGTGCAGCCATTGTCGATGGTCTTGGCACGCAGCGCCTGGATGCGCGTTCTGAGCCTGTCGAAAGCCGACGGATCGCTTGTCGTCACGTTCGCACGTTGGGTGTGGAGGCGGACGCGGCGCGCTTCTTCCTGAAATGAAGGTACAGCGCGAAAGCGATGCCCATCGCCAGCCCCGGCAGTGACGAGGCGATGGCAATGGAGGCGATACCCATCTCGCAGCCGCCGGAATCGCCCGGCGTACCGCAACGGGAATCCAGGCTGTAGGCCAGGACGAGCCCCGTGATCCCGACCGCGATCGGCGTCACGACGAGGCCGAGCAGGCCGAAGCCCACGATCCGCAGGACCAGTCCCAGCATCAGCCGGCCGCCCGCCGCGTCGCTTCCTCGAAACGCTCGCGGCGCATCTCGACCCGGGGATCGTCCATCTCCGCCCGGGTCGGTTCGGGTACCCAGCCGTCCCGCCCGGGAACGTAGGCACGATTGGTCTGCAGCGGATTGCGGTTGACCAGCGGCCGCGCATACATCGGATGGCGCAGGCTGCGAATCTCGTGCTCGATTTCGAACAGCGTCCGGCAGGTGGCCGGCTCGGTGATCTGCTGGAAACGATACTGGTGCTGGTTGCTTTCTTCGGTCAGCAGGCCGCGTTCGAGCAGCCGCGCATGCGGCCCGGAGAAGTTCGCGACATAGAGCTGGATGTGGTGCCCGTCATAGGCCTCGGCCGCGGCGTCGCTCTCGCGGAAGATCAACTCCTGCCCGATGCCGACAGCCACATGCGCCGCATCTCCCTCGACCCGCGCACCGGTCGCGAAGACCTCGCGATAGAAGTCGGCGATCCCTTGGGCAGTACCTGCGGGCACGTCGAATTCGACATAGGCCATGCCCAGCGCCATGCCCTCGAAGCGCGAAGACGGAGCGTGACAGAGAATACGATTGCCCCAGGGACAGGTCGTCTCGACATGGTCCTCGTGCTCCACGAAGGCAAAGCGCGTGTCGCCCAGCATGCCCGTCACACGGCCGAGCCGCTGCAGCAGGGCCTCGCGGTCAGGGATCACAAGCCCGACCCGTCCGCGCAGACGCTGAGCCTTGGCCATCGTCGGCAGGTGGAACTGGCTCCGCCCGACATTGACCCACATATTGTCGATACTGGTCATCATGTAGGGATCGCGCGTGAGGCCGAGCCCGCTCATATAGAAGACCGTCCCCAGCCCTTGGTCGGCGATCCCGAGATTGACGTGCTCCAGCGCCACGACGTTGCCGAGGTCCTCGGCGCTGCGGTCGTACTTGCCGGCTTTCGGCTTGGTCATGACCTGCCCTCCTCAACCGGCAGCAGTATAGGCGCCGGATGCATGCCTGTCAGACGGTGTTGCCTCAGACCTTGATGTCCGCCTTCCGGATGATCTCGCCGAACGACACGCGCTCGCGCTCGATCGTCGCCTGGAACGTCTTCGTGTCCTGGAAGCTCGAATAGTTGCCGCTGGCCACCAATCTCTCGTTCAGTGCGAAATCCTTTACGGCCTCGCCGATCGCCGCCGACATCCTGTCAATCGCGGCTTGCGGCGTGCCCTTGGCGGCGAGGATGCCGTACCAGGCATCACCGCCGATCTTACCCAGACCCTGCTCCTTCAGGGTCGGCACGTCCGGCTTGCCCGGCCAACGTTTCTCGCCCAACACGGCGAAGCACTTCAGCCGCCCGGCGGCGATATGCGGCAAGGTGGTCGGATCGAACTGCACCTGGATCTGGCCCGCCAGCAGGTCGTTGGTGGCCGGCGCACTGCCCTTGTAGGGCACATGCACCATCTTCACGCCGGCTTCGATATTGAAGATCTCGCCGTAAAGCTGGGTGATGGTGGCGAGGCCCGCCGAGCCGAAGTTGATCTTGCCGGGATTCGCCTTGGCGTAGGCGATGAACTCCTGGAGATTGTTGGCCGGAACCTGCTGGTTGATGCCCATGCCCATCCACGAGGTCGCCGTGCGCGCCACGGGCACGAGGTCCTTCGAGGTGTCGTAGGGCAGCGGCTGCAGGTGCTCGGTGATGCAGACCATCGCAGTGGTCGTAGTCAGGAAGGTGTAGCCATCGGCCGGCGCGCTCTTGACGACGTGCTCCGCGCCGATCGCGCCGCTGGCGCCGGCCTTGTTGTCGAACAGGATGCTCTGTCCCAGGATCGATCCCGCGCGCTCCAGGACGATGCGGGTCGTGACGTCGGACGGCCCGCCCGGCGGGTAGGGAATGACGACGCGGATTTGCTTGTTGGGCCAGTCGTTCTGCGCCGACACGATCGACGGCGCCGCAATGAATCCCGCCGCCGTGCCGCCGAGAAATACACGCCGTCCGACCTTCGCCGGAGTTTTCCTGCGCATGCCCATGGCCGTTTGCCCTCCCAGGCGCTTGTTTTGCCGGGAAGGCTACACCATGTGCCGGGAAAGGCCAGCCGAGGCTTCTTCGCCGTTGGGTTCGAACGTGAACCGGTCGCGGATGTGTCGATTGAAGAACTCGCCTTTCGAAAAGGCTGCCTTCATCGCATCATAGGTCTGCTCCGGTACACCGAGATAGGTGTAGCGTCGCCGCGACTGGAAGACGATCTCGAGCGCGCGCCGCCCATGATCGTAACGGTAGGAGCGGATCACGGTCGACGGCATGTGGGCACAACGCCCGCAGCACTCGCGGGGATGCCAGGCGAGGCAAGCGATATGGGAGGAAACGGCATGACTTTCCAATCCGAAGGACGCGTGCCGAGCCGTTCGTCCATCGGCCCCCTCCGTCCCGACTTTCCCGTCTGGGGCCTGTTCGGGCGTGCGCTGCTCTACGTCATCGGCCAGATGCTGATCATCCCGGCGCCGTGGACCGTCACCGGCTTCTACCGGTTCCTCTGCGAGCACGTCTCGCTGCCCGATGGGAGGCGCCTCCGCTTCGCCGGCCAGCCCGCGGATATCTGGTACATCCTGATCGGGCTCGCCGCTCTGGGGTGGCTGCACAATGTCCACCATGCCGGCGTGAGCGGCGCGGTGACACTGGCGACCATTCTCCTCTCCTTTCCAGTCCTGCGGTGGTTCTGCGCCAGTGTCCGCACCGAGGACGGAAGCATCAGGCTCTCGTTCGACGGCGAGACGCTGGCCTTTCTCGGATGGAACATCCTGCTGGTCGTCTCCGTGCTCACCGTCATCGGCTGGGCCTGGGTCCTCAGGGCGATGATGCAGTGGATGTGCCGCAACACCAGCGGCACCGTCGGCTTTACCTTCAACGCGACCGGACTGGCGATCCTCGGCCGCGTATGCCTTTTGCTCCTGATGTTCGTCCTGATCATCCCGATCCCTTGGGCGATGCGCTGGTACGCCAACTGGTTCGCCAGCCAGTTCTCCGTCGTTGCGCCTAACGCCGCCGGTTGACCTGCCGCCACAGGCCGAACAGGCCGACGCCGAGCGCCAGGGCCGCGCCGATCAGGAAGCCGGTGGCGTAACCACCCGTGAGAGACAGCGCCGCGCTGAAGAGCAGCGGCAGCACGAGGGCGCCGGCATCGCCGAATGCCAGCACCGCGCCCGTGGTGGCGCCGATGCGGCCGACCGGCGAAAGGCGCGCCACCTCAGCCAGCAGCACGCCGTGCCAGCTCACCCCGGTCACGCTCAACGCCGTGGCGATCGCGGCCGCCGCCCAAGTCGGCCAGTCGGGAGAGATAGAGGCCGTGAGAACCGCCGCGGCGGCCATCCCGATCCCCAGGAAGGCCAGCAGCGTCGCCGGCGCCACGAAGCGCGAGGCGAGCAGGCCCCAGCCGATGCGCGCCGGCACCGCCACGACGATGGCGATGGCAAAGACCTGCCCCGCCCGCTCGAGGTCGTAGCCAAGGCCGCGGACGAGGTAGAGCACGAAGAAGCCGGTGAAGAGCGACTGGAGGCCCACGAAGCTGAACATCGCCACGCACATTATCCGCAGCGCCGGATCCTTCAGCACGCCCACAACGTTCGCGCGGATATCCGCAGGCGACAACGGCTGGGCGGGATTGCGGTCGACATCGAAGCCCGCGCGCAGCGGCTGCAAGGCCAGCACGATGAGCACGCACGACAGGGCGATGACCAGCAGCGCCACGCGCCACCCCGCTTCGACGACCAGCGCCGGCGCAACGACGCCCGCGAGCATCAGGCCGACCGGCACGCCGCATTGCTTGATCGAGAAAACCAGCGGCGCGAGGTTACGGGGAGCGAGCCGGCCGAGCAGATGCGAGCTCGAGGGTGTCGAGACCGCCTGCCCCAACCCACCGATGAAGGCGCCCGCCGCGAACAGCGGTAGCCAACCGGCCGTGGTGATGGCGAGCCCCAGGCCCAGCGCCAGCATGCCGACCTGCGTCATGCGCACCGCGCCGTAGCGCAGGATGAAGCCGCCGCAGCCGATGGTCGTGAGAAACGCCGCGACCGAGCCAATCGCCAGATAGACGCCCACCAGCGCGGCCTCGATGCCGAGATCGACCACGATGGCGGCGGCGATCAGCGGAACGGTCGAGCGTCCCAGCGTGGCGAAGGTCTGCTGGATCGTCATGGCGCCGAGCGCGACGTAGAGGGGGCTGGCGATGACGGGGCTCCGGTAATTCCTCGATCGAGAGTGGCCGTCTGGAATCAGAATGCAAACAGATTGTCGCGAAAATGCGCGTGCACGTACGCAGTGCGAACCAGGCCACGCTTCTGCAGCCCCGGCACCAGCCCGTCGGTGACGTCGGCGACGTAGCGACGGCTGAGCGGCCCGTTGAACATGAAGCCGTCGCCGCCTACCTGTTCCATCGTCTCCGCCATCACGTCCGCGACACGCTCGACAGTTCCGACGACGGCATCCTCGAATCCGAAGCGGTAGTTCGCCGCGACCTCGCGCAGCGTGCGCCCCTGCGCCATGAAGCGCTTCAGGGTTCCCTGCTGGCCGTTGGTCGTGAGGTTGGCCAGCGGCGCATCGAGATCGAAGGTCGAGAAGTCGATGTCCGTCAGGCTGCCCATCATCGCCAGGGCTATCTCCGGCGAGGCCTCGCGCTGGGCCTGCCGACGTGCGGCGCGATCCTCCGCCTCGTCGTTGGTCTCCCCCAGCGTCGGCGACACGACGAACAGGACCTTGCAGCTGTCGGGGTCCCTTCCTGCCGCAGCAACGCGGCTGCGCATATCGTCACGAAACGCCTTCATCTCCGCGACCGTGCCCAGAGCCGCGATAACGATATCCATGTGCCGGGCGGCGAAGGCCTTGCCCTGCGGCGAACCGCCGGCCTGCACCAGCACCGGCCGTCCCTGCGGGGGCTGCGCGGTGTTGAGCGGACCGCGGGACGAGAAGAACCGTCCCTTGAAGTCGATGGGCCGGACCTTCGCGGGATCGACGAACATCCCGGTCTCGCGGTCGGCAACGACGGCATCGGCATCCCAGGACGACCAGAGCTTCGTCACGAGGTCCACGAATTCGTCGGCCATCTCGTAGCGCAGGTCGTGCTCGAGATGGGCATCGAGACCGAAATTCTGTGCCGCGTGCTCGGCGGTCGACGTGACGAAGTTACAACCGACGCGTCCCTTCGACATCAGGTCCAGCGTCGCGATCAGGCGTGCGAGGAGATAGGGCGGATAGAAGCTCGTGGAGATGGTCGGTACGATCCCGAGATGCTTGGTGGCCTGGGCGATCAACGGGACCAGCGGCAGCGGATCGTTCTTCGGCGCACGCAGGGCGCGCCGGAGATAGAAGTCCATCGAGCCCCCGTAGTTGTCGGGGACGAAGAGCGAATCCTCGAGCAGCAGGCAGTCGAAGCAGGCGCGCTCCAGTGCCTTTGCGAGGTCTACATGCAGGTCGGGCTGCGCCCAGTCCCTCGCATCCACACCGGACCAGGGCTGGTTCCAGCCGTGTACGCCGAAACTGTTGCCGAGGAACCAGCCCAGATGGAATTGCCGTACCGCCACGTCGCGCCCCTCCGCCATTGCCCCCGGCGGAGATGCAATCGAGGGGCCAGCTCAGGCGAAGAAAGCAGCAATGGAGCGCGCCACTCCAGTGGCGCTCATCCGTTGCTTACCGGCAAAACTCGAGCGCCACTGGAGTGGCGCGCTCCAACGAGATTCAGTCCTTCACCGTCATGTCGACGGTACGCGCCTTGTGGGCATAGAGGTCGATCTTGGCCCACATGCGGGCCAGCGCGACCTCGTCTGCCTCCTTCTCGGTCTCGAAGGGGCCGTGCCAGGCCATCGTCTCGCGCACCGGCTTGTTCCAGTTGGCGCGACGATCCTCGATCTCATACTCGGCTTCGAACACGAACCACATGGCAGCCCACTCCCTAAGCGGCTTCCTTGTCATTGCCCTCGCCCACACGGGCGGCGAGCGAGGCGGCCATGAACTCGTCGAGATCGCCGTCCAGCACCTTCTGCGGGTCGGAGCGCTCCACGTTGGTGCGCAGGTCCTTCACCATCTGGTAGGGCTGCAGCACGTAGGAGCGGATCTGGTGGCCCCAGCCGATATCGGTCTTGTTGGCCTCGGCCTCGAGGCGCTCGGCCTCGCGCTTCTGCAACTCGACCTCGTAGAGGCGCGCCTTCAGCATCTGGATCGCCTTGGCGCGATTCTGATGCTGCGAACGCTCCTGCTGCACGGCGACGGCGATGCCGGTCGGCAGGTGGGTGATGCGCACGGCGGAATCGGTCTTGTTGACGTGCTGCCCGCCCGCGCCCGACGCGCGATAGGTATCGACCCGGAGATCCTTGTCGACCAGCTCGATCTCGATGTTGTCGTCGACCTCTGGATAGACCCAGACCGACGCGAACGAAGTCTGTCGGCGTGCGTTGCCGTCGAACGGCGAGATGCGGACCAGCCGGTGCACGCCGCTCTCGGTTTTCAGCCAGCCATAGGCGTTCGGGCCCTCGACCTTGTAGGCGCAGGATTTGATCCCGGCTTCTTCGCCGGCGCTCTCCTCGAGCCAGCTCACCTTGTAGCCGCGGCGCTCGGCCCAGCGCGTGTACATGCGCGCCAGCATCTCCGCCCAGTCCTGGGCCTCGGTGCCGCCGGCGCCGGCGTTGATCTCGATATAGGCGTTGTTGGCGTCGGCCTCGCCCGAAAGCAGCGTCTCGAGCCGCGCCGCCTTGGCTTCGGCGGTGGCCTCGCGCAGCGACTTCTCGCACTCGGCGATGGTGGCCTCGTCCTTCTCGGCCTCGGCCATCTCGATCAGGCCGACATTGTCGTCGACCGCCGCCCGCAGACGCCTGATCGCGCCGATCGATGCTTCGAGCCGGGTGCGCTCGCGCATCACCTTCTCGGCTTCCTTGGGATCGTTCCACAGCGCCGAATCCTCGGCGCGCGCGTTCAGTTCATCGAGACGGACGACCGCGCGGTCGTAGTCAAAGACGCCTCCTGAGGAGTGCGAGCGACTCCTCGATCTCGTTGACCATTGCTTGGGCTTCGGCGCGCATGACGGATCCGTTTCAGCTGACTAGTACGTCTCGCCAGTGCCCGAGAGACCCGGACGCCGGGGGCTGCCCGCCTGCTGCGGGCCCTGCGTGGGGTCTATAGCGGAATATGGGGCCGATCCGTCAAGCGGTGTGACCATATAGCCTTCCGAACCGGGCTCGGTGCCGGGCTTGAAGACCTCGTCGATCGTGCCGCCCTCGTAGCTGAAGCGGACCATGCGCAGGCCCGGCGGCACGCGGAACGGTGTCGGCGGCTTGCCCTTGAAGATCTCCTTGGCGATCGCCTCGTAGATCGGCACCGAGTTGCTGCCGCCGGTCTCCTGCGAACCCAGCGTGCGCGGTTCGTCGAATCCGATATAGACGCCGATTGTGATGTCGGGCGTCGATCCGAGGAACCAGTTGTCGTGGGCATCGTTCGTTGTGCCCGTCTTGCCCGCGATCGGACGGCCGAGCGCGCCCAGGCGTCCGGCGGTGCCCCGCGTCGTGACGCCCTGCATCATGCTGACGACCTGATAGACGGACGCGGGATCGTGGAACGGCTTGCGCGAATCGATGAGTTCGGGCGCCGCCGGCCGGGCATTACCCACCGCCTCGCCGCAGCCGCGACAGGCGCGCGGCTCGTGGCGATAGACTGTCTTCCCATTACGGTCCTGGACGCGGTCGACCAGCGACGGCGTGATCTCCAGCGCGCCGTTGGCCAGCATCGCGTAGGCCATCGTCATGCGCAGCAGCGTCGTTTCGCCGGCACCCAGCGCCATCGGCAGGTAGGCGCCCATACTGTCCGTGACGCCGAATTCCTTGGCCACGTCGACAACGCGCTTCATGCCGATCTGCTGGGCCATGCGCACCGTCATCAGGTTGCGCGACAGTTCGAGGCCACGCCGTACCGTGGTCGGTCCCAACATGTCGCCGCCGTAGTTCTTCGGCGTCCAAAGCGGCTGGCCGTGGCCGGGATCGTAGACGAACGGGGCATCGAGCACGATCGAGCCCGGCGTAAAGCCGGCGTCCATCGCCGCCAGGTAGACGAAAGGCTTGAAGGCCGAGCCAGGCTGTCGCGCGGCCTGGACGGCACGATTGAACTGGCTGCGGCCGTAGGACCATCCGCCGGACATCGCGAGCACGCGGCCCGTCTGGGTGTCCATCACCACAACACCGCCCTCGACGTTGGGCACCTGGCGCAAGGCATAGGTCTTCGGCGGATAGGGCTTGGCGCCGGCACCCGCGGGCTTCTCGACCTTCTCCACGACGATAACGTCGCCCACCGACACCACGTCGCGGGGACCGCGTGGCGCGGCGCCCACCGTCTGATTCTGCAGCGTTGGGCGCGCCCATGACATCTCCGCAAAAGGGACCGTTCCCTCCCCGTCCGGCAGGCCGACGATCTGGACCGACTGGGCGTCGACCTTGTTCACGACGGCGAGTTGCCACCCGGCCGGTCCCGCCAGCGGTCGTCGCTGGGCAATGCGGGCAAATTCCTCCTCCCAGACCGTCATGTCGGGGATCTTGGCGTATGGACCGCGCCAGCCGTGGCGGCGGTCGTAGGCGATCAGCCCATCGCGCAGCGCGTTGTCGGCGACGTTCTGGATGGCCGGATCGAGCGTCGTGCTGACGGTCAGGCCGCCTTCGTAGAGGCCCTTCTCGCCATAGGCGGCCATCAGGTTGCGGCGCACTTCCTCGGCGAAGAAGTCGGCCTGCGCCACTTCGGTGGCACTGCGGCGGCGGTACTGGAGCTTTTCGGCCTTGGCGGCCTGCGCCTCGGCGGCCGTGATGTAGCCATCCTCCATCATGCGATGAAGCACGTAGTCGCGCCGGGCGTAGGCCTCCTTCTCGTTGCGCACGATGTTGTAGCGGTTCGGTGCCTTCGGCAGCGCCGCGAGATAGGCGATCTCCGACAGCGAGAGTTCGTCGAGCGAGCGGTCGAAGTAGTTCAGCGCGGCCTGCGCCACGCCGTAGTTGCCCGAGCCGAGGTAGATCTCGTTCAGGTAGAGCTCGAGAATGCGTTCCTTGGAGTAGGTCTCCTCGATCCGGAACGCGAGGATGGCCTCGCGGATCTTGCGCGACAGCGTGGCCTGGTTGGTGAGCAGGAAGTTCTTGGCGACCTGCTGCGTCAGGCCGGACGCGCCCTCGGGCCGCTTGCCCGGGTTGGCCACGTTGGCGACCATGGCGCGGACCACGCCGATGAAGTCGATGCCCGGATGGGTGAAGAAGCGCTGGTCCTCGGCCGCGACGAAGGCTTCGAGCACCCGCTTGGGCATGGCGGCGACCGGCACGAACACGCGCTTTTCGCGGGCATACTCCGCGAGCAACTTGCCGTCCGAGGCGTAAAGGCGGGTCAGCGTCGCCGGTTGGTAGTCGGCCAGTTGCTTGTGGTCCGGCAGCCCGTGGCTGAAATGCCAGAAAAGGCCTGCGACGGTGCCGGTACCGACAATGAGGGCGGCGGTGGCGAACGCCAGGCTGATCTTGATGAAGTTTAGCACGGTCACTTTCTACGCGGCACCCACAGGGCCTTCAATGTCGCAGAATGGCCCGGACTTATGCCTTTCTTGTGGCGCCGAAATAGGCGTCCACCGACGCCCTGAGCGCCCGGGCAAGGGCCAATTGGTGCTGGCGGACGGTCAACAGTTTCTCGTCCTGCGAATTCGAAAGATAGCCAAGCTCGACCAGCGCCGCCGGAATGTCCGGAGACGTCAGAACGGCGAACCCAGCCTGCCTGTGGGTGCGCGGCAGCAGCCGCACGCCGTTGCGCGCGAAGGTGGCGACCACCGTGTCGGCCAGCCGGCGTGAATCGTTCACCGTCCCGCGCTGGCTCATGGCAACGAGAGTCTGGGCCACGTTGTCCGGTTGCTCCGAAAACTTCATCCCCAGTCCGACCATGCCGGCCCGGTTTTCCCGCGCGGCCAAGGCAGCCGCCTCGCGATCCGTCGCCTCCTCCGACAGGGTGTAGACGGAGGCGCCGCGCACGTCGTGGTCGCTGTGCGCATCCGCATGCAGGGACAGGAAGAGGTCGGCCTTGGCGGCCTGGGCACGAGCCACACGTTCGCGTAACGCGACGTAGTTGTCGGTGTTCCGCGACAGCAGCACCCGATACCGGTTCCCGGCCAGCAGCTCCCGCTGCAGTTCGCGGGCAATCGCGAGTACAACGGTCTTTTCCTGGGTTCCGCGGCCGCCCAGAGCCCCTGGATCTCGGCCGCCGTGGCCGGGGTCGAGGAACACCAGCTTGGGCTTGTCCATCGGCACGGTCGGCGTTGGCTTCTTGACGGATTTCTGACGCTTGGACGGCGCGGCCAGAGCGCCGCCCGTCGTCATCCCAAGCACGCTCACGCCGGCCAGAACGGCGAGCAGATGGCGACGGCGGAAATCGGACATGGCGAACGCCAAGGATGAAAGAGGGAGAAAATTGATTGAATATTGTTAAAGTAGTATCAGAAAAACGCCGGTAATTCCAAATAATTTCAATGTCTTAAAAGATCAATTTCAGACGACACAATCTTTTGATTGTCCGTCAGTTGCCAACCCCGTATGTTGCGTTCCGCGAGCAGTCGCCGTCGTTCGTAGCGCGCCTTCGGGTCGCGCTCCGACGGCAGTTTCCGAGCCAGACCGGGCTCGCGCCCTTGCAGAAATGGGGGCGCGGCGGGTCTGCGGAGAGACTGTCAGGCAGGCGGTGGCTATCAGGAAACTCGAGGTTGGCAGGACCCAGTCGTGGTCCGGCGGCGCGAAGCTTCCCCGTCTTGGCCAGAGTTGGCCGTTCGGCGGGTCGATGACGCACCGCTCCCCTCGCACGACGGAGGCGACATGGCCGCCGGTCGCTCGCGCTGGTTGGGATCGGACGCCTCGGAGCGAGCCCATGGCAAGGCGTATGCTCATCGATGCAAGTCACCCGGAAGAAACCCGGGTCGTTGTGGTCGATGGAACGAGACTTGAAGAATTCGACTTCGAAACCGCGAGCCGCAAGCCCCTCAAGGGCAATATCTATCTCGCGAAGGTCATCCGCATCGAACCGTCGCTCCAGGCGGCGTTCGTCGAGTACGGCGGCAACCGGCACGGCTTCCTGGCCTTCTCGGAAATCCATCCGGACTACTATCAGATCCCTGTCGCGGACCGCGAACGGCTGATCGCCGAGCAGCATCGCCTGCACGCCGAGGCCGAAGAGGACGAGCCTCGCCGGCGCGATCGCGTCGATCGTACCGATATCGAGGAGGCCCGCGAGGCTGTCGTGGCCGAAGCCGGCACAATCCCCGACGCTGCGGCCGATGCCAGTTCGACAGATGTCGTCGCAGGCGAACCCGGCCCCGAGGCGCCGGGTTTCGAGGCCGCCGCTCCTGAGGCGGTTCCCGCCGAAACGGTCGGCACGGAATCCTCGGCAGTCGAGACGACCGCCCGCGAGCCGGAACCGCAGGCCCAGCCTGCTGAAATCCCCGTCGAGCGCCTCGACGGACCGGTTCACGTCGAACCGCCCCCTGGCGACAGCGTGGCCGAAACCGCCACGGCAGAAGCTGCGCCTGTAGAGACGGTGGAGACGGCTCCCGCCGGCGAAGGCGATGCCGTCGCGGCCACCGAAGGCACCGAGCAGCCCGCCGAGACGAACGGCGAGGTTTCGACCGATCCGGCCGACGCGCCGCAGCCCGACGTCACGGTCGAGACGCTGGGCGGCGACGAGGTCGTCGAGGAGCGTGAGACGCGCGAGCGTCGTCGCCGCAACCCGATCCGCCAGTACAAGATCCAGGAAGTCATCAAGCGCCGGCAGATCCTGCTGGTGCAGGTCGTCAAGGAAGAGCGTGGCAACAAGGGCGCGGCGCTGACCACCTACCTCTCGCTGGCCGGCCGCTATTGCGTGCTGATGCCCAACGCCGGTCGCGGCGGCGGCATCTCACGCAAGATCTCCAACCCCGCCGATCGCAAGCGCATGAAGGAGATCCTGAGCGATCTCGACGTGCCGCAGGGCATGGGCGTGATCCTGCGCACAGCGGGCCTCGAGCGTTCCAACATCGACATCAAGCGCGACTACGAATACCTGTCGCGACTGTGGGATTCGATCCGCGAGATCACCATGCGCTCGACGGCGCCGGCGCTGATCTACGAGGAAGGCGATCTCATCAAGCGCTCGCTGCGCGACATCTACGACACCGACATCGCGCAGGTTCTCGTCGAGGGCGAGGCGGGCTTCCAGGGCGCCGCCGAGTTCATGCGCCAGCTGGTGCCACACCAGGCCAACAAGGTCGAGCTGTACAAGGAGCCGATCCCCCTCTTCCACCGCTACCAGGTGGAGAGCCAGTTCGACGCCATGCATTCGCCGACGGTGCAGCTGCGCTCCGGCGGATACATCGTCATCAATCCGACCGAAGCGCTGGTCGCCATCGACGTCAACTCCGGCCGTTCCACCAAGGAGCGGAACATCGAGGAGACGGCGTTGCGCACCAACCTCGAAGCGGCCGAGGAAATCGCCCGCCAGGTCCGCCTGCGCGACCTCGCCGGCCTGATCGTGATCGACTTCATCGACATGGAGGAGACGCGTCACCAGCGCCAGGTCGAGCACAAGGTGAAGGACTCGATGCGCACCGATCGTGCGCGCATCCAGATCGGCCGCATCTCCGCCTTCGGCCTGCTCGAGATGTCGCGCCAGCGGCTGCGTCCCAGCCTGCTCGAACACTCGACCGAGGTCTGCCCGCATTGCGCCGGCACCGGCCGGATCCGCTCGCTCGAATCGGCGTCGCTGCACGCGCTGCGTGCCATCGAGGAGGAAGGCGTACGGCGCCGCGCCAGCGAGATCGCCGTCAGCGTCCCGCCGAACGTGGCACTCTACCTGCTCAACCAGAAACGCCATTCGCTCTCGGAAATCGAGCAGCGCTACGGCTTCACGGTGATCGTCGAGGCCGACGAGGAACTGCACGCCGCCGATTGCGAGATCGAGCGCGTGCGGTCGCGCCGCGACGACCATCGCAACGACAGCCGCCCCGCGCCGGAACTGGCGCGCGCCAGCTACGATGAGGCTTCCAGCGACGAGGTCTCGTCAGACGAGGGCGAGATCGTCGAGGCCCGCGAGGGCGACGAGCGCGGCGAAGAGCGCGGTTCGGACGATGAAGGCGGCGAGGGCCGCGGCCGTCGCCGTCGCCGGCGCCGCCGTCGGGGTGGCCGCCGCGAGGATGGCGAGGGCGCCGAGGGGCCCCAGGTCAACGGCGAGGCTCGCGAGGGCGAGGAAGGGCGCTCCAACGGCGCGGCCGAAGACGACGCCGAAGGCGATGCGCCGGATGGAGAGCGCGATACCGCCCGGGCCGACGATGACGGCGCCGACGGTGATCGTCCGGACGGAGAGCGCAACGGAGAAGATCGTGGCGATGCGAACGGCGACCGCCGCCGTCGACGCGGTCGCCGCGGGGGCCGCCGCCGGCGCCGCGAGAACGGCGAAGGCGAGCCGATGCAGGGCGAAGGCAATGCCGACGCTCAGTCCGGGTCCTACGGCGAGGAGCCTGCCGAGAACGGCCATGATACGACGGAAGTGAACGGCAGCTTCGAGGCGCCGGCTTCGCCGCCGACTCCGCTGGAGGCCATGCCTGTCGAGCTCACGCCGCCGGAACGCGTGCCCTTCGATACGGGCGCGCCAGCCAACGTCGAAGCTGCTCCGCCACCGCCTCCCCCGGCCCCGCCGGTAGTCGCATCAGCGCCGCAGCCGATCGTGATGCCGGAACCGGAGCCCGCGCCCGCCGCTGCCCCGGCCCCGCCACCGGTGCCCGTGATCGAGGCGCCGCCGGAGAAGCCCAAGCGCGGCTGGTGGCGCCGGTAGGCAGGAACCCAGCATGCGCCGCCGTTCCCTGATCGTCGGCGCTGCTGCGCTGCCCTTCGCCAGCGCGGCGAAGGCGGATGCGTTTCCGAATGGCCCGTTCCGCATCATCGTGCCGTTCGGTCCGGGCTCGGCCACCGACCAGAGCGCCCGCAACGTCGCCGAAGGCCTGAACAAGGCCTTCGGTGTCCCGGCCGTCGTCGAGAACAAGCCGGGGGCCAACGGCGCGATTGCCGCCGACGTCGCAGCCAAGGCCAAGCCCGATGGACAGACCATCTTCGTCTGCTCCAACACCGCTGCGGCCTCGAACGTCGCGCTGATGAAGTCCCTGCCCTACGACCCTCTGAAGGACTTCGATCCCGTCACCATCATAGGCCGTGCGCCGGTGTTCATGATCGTGAACCCGAAGATCGAGGCGAAGACAGCCGGCGAGTTCGTCGCCCTTTGCAAGCGCCAGCCGGGCAAGATCAACTTCGGCTCGGGCAGCGCCTCGACGCGTATCTCGGGCGAGTTGCTCAAAGCCAAAGCCGGCATCGACATGCTGCACGTGCCCTACAAGAGCACGCCCGCCGCCCTTCAGGACACGATGGCCGGCCACGTGCAGATGTGCTTCGCCGATCCGGTCACAAGCCTGCCGCAGGTCAAGGCCGGCACGGTGCGCTGCCTCGGCGTCGGCAGTCGCGGCCGCTATCCTCTCACGCCCGACATCCCGACGCTGATCGAGCAGGGCATCCCCGATTTCGGGTTGATGACCTGGACCGGCATCCTGATGCCGCGTGGCGTGCCGCAACCCGTCATGGCGAAGCTGCGCGAGGCCATGCTCAGGGCCATTACCGATCCCGCCTATGTCGAGCGCCAGGCCCAGGGCGGCTCGGAAATCGCGCCCTGCACGCCCGAGGAGATGCGGCGCATCATGGTCGCCGAGATCGAACTCTATCGCGAGATGATGAAGGTCGCCGGCATCGAGCCGGAATAGAGCCCTGTTCGATTCTTGTCGATCGACGGAGCGGCCGGCTCGATACACGATCTGGCCGGCCTTACTCTTTCGGATCCCCTCGCCTTTCAGCGCTCGACATCAACGGCGCGCCATTCGTGCGTGAGTTGGTCGAGCCTGGTCTTGATGTCGTTCGGCAGCGGTCCCTGCTCAGCCGCGGCGAAACTGTCGGCGAGCTGCTCGGGCTTCGACGCGCCGATGATCGGCGCGGTGATCGCCTGGTTCGAAAGTGTCCAGCGCATTGCCATCACCGCCATGCTCATGCCCGCCTCGACGGCGACACCGCGGATCGCCTCGATGGTCTCGAATTCGCGTTGGTGCCAGTAGCGCTCCTGGTAGCGTGCACCGGCCGTGCCGAACTGGAACCGCGAGCCGTCCGGCGGCGGGACCGCGCCGTTATACTTGCCGGTAAGGAGACCACCGGCCAGCGGATTGTAGGGAATCACCGCAATCCCCTCCTCCTCGCACAACGGCAGCAGATCGCGCTCGTAGCTGCGAAAAAGGAGATTGTACCGCGGCTGTACCGAATCGATGCGAGCGGTGTTCTTCACCTCGGCGCGACCGATCCCGCGTGCCACCTTGTGCGCCGGCCAGTTGGAGACGCCGACATAGCGCGCCTTGCCCTGCCGCACGACCGTGTCGAGTGCGTCCATCGTCTCGTCGAGCGGCGTGTCCGGGTCGTAACGATGAAGCTGGTAGAGGTCGACATAGTCGGTGCCGAGCCGCTTCAGCGACGCCTCGATCGCTTCCAGCACGTGCTTGCGCGAGGTGCCCTGGTCCCAGGGGTTGCGCCCCATAGCCCCCGCGCACTTGGTGGCGATGACGTATTGATGACGCTTGCCCTTCAGCCAGTCGCCGACGATCTGCTCGGTGCGGCCCACCGTGTCGCGCCGGCCGCCCAGCGGGTACACATTGGCGGTGTCGAGGAAATTGATGCCGCCCGCCGCCGCGGCGTCGAGAATGGCATTGCTCTGCCCCGCATCGCATTGCAGGCCGAACGTCATCGTGCCGAGGCAGAGCTTCGAGACGCGTAGGCCGGTGCGGCCAAACTTCGTATTCTGCATGAGTCTCTCCCGGGCGTCCGTCACCACCGACGCGCCAGGCATCGTAACGGTGTCGGGCGCTGCCGATCCAGATCGCCCAGCGCCGAGGCGTCGCACCTCGATTGCTGGCGTTCGCCGCAACGCCTCTGCCATACTTCGGCAATGCAGCATTCGGAGTCGTCTTCCTCGCCGGTCGACATCGCGATCGTCGGCGGCGGCGCCAGCGGCGTGCTGCTGGCCGCCCAGCTCGTGCGCAAGAGCCGGCTCCGCGTCGCTCTCGTCGAGCGCGGCAACCATCCGGGCCTCGGGGTCGCCTATTCGACCCACTGCCTGCATCATCTCCTCAACGTTCGCGCCAGCGACATGACGGCCTTGGCCGACGAGCCCGAGCACTTCGTGGACTGGCTGGCGCGCGACGGGCGCGGCTACGGCCGCGCCGATTTCGTTCCCCGCGCGATCTATGGCAGCTACCTTCAGGATCTGCTCGCCGAATCGATCCAGCGCTCCGACGGGCGCCTCCGGGTCGTCACGGGCGACGTCACGGCCATCCACGACCGGCAGATCGGCGTTGAACTCGACATCGAAGGCCAGCCTCCGCTGCGCGCCCGCAAGGCCGTGCTGGCGACCGGCCATCGCCCGCCGTCGAAGGACTCCGGCGCCTATCACGGCAATCCCTGGCGCGACGAGGCCATCGCCGGCCTCGCGCCCGAGGGGTCGATCCTGCTGATCGGCACCAGCCTGACGATGATCGACGTGCTGCTCTCGCTGCTGGAGCAAGGCCACGCGGGCCCGATCGTCGCCCTCTCCCGCCGCGGACTGGTGCCCCACCGTCATCCGCCCGCGCCGCTGCCCTCGCCCAAGGTCGACACCAGCGATCTCTTCGAAGGCAGCCTCTCGCAACGCACGCACCGTTTCCGGGCCAAGCTGCGCGATGGGCTCGGCTGGCCGGGGCTGATGCAACTTCTGCGGCCGCACAACAACGAGCTGTGGCACGGGCTGAACCTCGACCAGCGCAAACGCTTCCTGCGCCATCTGAGACCCTGGTGGGACATCCATCGCCATCGCGTCGCGCCGCAGATCGGCGAGCAGATCGATGCCGCCAAGGCGCGCGGACAGCTTTCGATCGTCTCCGGCCGTATCGAGATCGGACAGGCGACGGACGACAAGGTCGAGGTCACCATCGTGCGGCGCGGCTCGGACGTCCGCGAAACGCGCAGCTTCGATCGCGTGGTGGACTGCCGCGGACCGCGCAACGAGGTCGACGTGCACGTGCCGCTGCATGCGCAGTTGGTGAAGGACGGTAAGCTGCGCCCCGATTCGCTCAATCAGGGCCTCGACGTGGCGGTCGACGAGGCGCTGATCGGACGCGATGGCACGCCGTCCGACCGCCTCTACGTCCTCGGACCGCCGACGCGGGGGCGGTACACCGAGATCGTGGCGATCCCGGACATCCGGCTGCAGGCTGCGGACGTGGCCAAGGGCCTCATCGCCGCGCTGAGATAGCGATCTGGCGTCGGGTACGGCGCCGCATCATACTCCGGCCATGGGACGCGGACCTGCCAAGAAGCCAGCCAGACCGACCGGGAAATCCTCCCTGCATCTCCGGATCGATTTCGGCAGTGAACGTTCGATCGGTCCGGGCAAAGTGCGATTGCTGGAGCTGATCAACGAGACCGGATCCATCTCGGCGGCCGGCCGCGCCCTCGCGATGTCCTACCGGCAGGCATGGCTCCTGGTCGACGAGATGAACCAGATGTTCCGCGATCCCGTGGTCGCCGCGCAGACAGGCGGCGGCGGTGGTGGCGGGACAACGGTGACCGAGACGGGCAACGACATCGTGCGGCTCTATCGCGAGATGGAGCGCCGTGCCTATGACGCCGCCTCATCGGAGATCCGATCGCTGGCCCGCCTGCTCACACCGCAGGACGGCAGCCCGCACTAGAAACCCGCGAAGCCGTTCGACAATCGCGTTCTTCATCCTCTCTATGTCCTGCTGGATATAGGGCACGTCGATCGTGGGCTAGTTCAGTACGGCGAAGCCCTGCCTTTCGAAGAAGGGCTTCGCAGCCGGCGACTTCAGATAGTCGACGAAGGCCTGCGCGTCCGGATTGGCCGAGGTCGACAGCAGCGCCATCGGATAGATGATCGCCGGATGCGAATCGGCTGGGAAAGCGCCGACGATGCGCACCGCCGGGTCGGAGGCCGCGTCGGTCCGGTAGACGATGCCGAGCGGCGCCTCTCCGCGCGAGACCAGGGTCAGTGCCATCCGGACGTTTTCGGCCTGCGCGACGCGGTCGGCGACCGACGACCACACGCCGAGATACTCCAGCGCCGCCTTGCCGTACTTGCCCGCCGGCACCGCCTCGACGCTGCCCATCGCGAGCCGGCCGTCGCTGCCCAATGCACCGCGCAGGTCGAAGCCCTTGCCGATCCTGAGATCGATCCTGGAATCCTTGCCGGCGATCAGGACGATCTGGTTGCCGAGATAGTCCGAGCGGCTGGCCGGCTTGATCAGCTTGCGTTCCGCGACATGGTCCATCCACGGCACGTCGGCCGAGATGAAGATGTCGGCGGGAATGCCCGCCTCGATCTGCCTGGCCAGCGCTGAACTCGCCGCGTAGGAGATTCTGGTCGTCTTGCCTGTCTTCCTCGCCCAGTCGGCCGAGGCCTCGTCCAGCGCGTTCTTGAGGCTGGCGGCAGCGAGGACGACGACGTCCTTGCCCTGCGCCATCGCCTGATGAGCGATCCCCGCCGATGCCACGAACAAGGCGGTGAGCGTCGATACCAGTACGAATGTTCCGCGAAAGCGCAGCATGCCGCCTCCCTTGCACAAGGGCGCTATATCTCATTAGATATAGCGATAGTCCACCAGAATCGGATCGCGGGGATTGTCGCCCGCGCCGACTCAAGCGGAATACATCAGGCGCTTAGCCGTGACCGTGGGGAGTGCCCGGACGGACCGGATCTCTCGCGACCGGATCGGTCGCGAGAGGCCGTGCCGTCTCAGGCGGCGTAGCGGCTCTCCGACAGCGCCGGCCAGAGATCGTCCTTGCCGGCGCGGGCGAAGGACTGACCGATCTTCTCGCCCCAGAAGCTTTCGCTGCCGAAATCGCGGCGCCACACCCAGAGCCTGCGCGTGTAGTGATGCAGGATGTGCTCGTGGGTGAAACCCATCGCGCCCATCGACTGGTGCGAGATGGCGGCGATCCGGTGCGCGAAGTCCGAACACTGGGTCTTGGCGGCGGCGATCGAGAAACTGCCACCATCGGCAAGGCCGCCCTCGTCGGCATCGCGCGCGGCCGCTTCCGCCGCGGCGATGGTCGCGGCGACGTAGCTCGCGAGTTCCGCCAGCATGTGCTGAACCGCCTGGAAGGTCGAGATCGGCCGGCCGAACTGCACGCGCTGCTTGCAGTATTCGGTCGCCGTCACCAGTACCTTGTCGGCGGCACCCGCCATCTGCATCGAGCGGGCGAGTGCCGCCAGTTCGAGCGCACGGTCGGCACTGACCGTAGAGGCCGCCGAGAATTCCGGCGTGGCGCCGTCGAACGACACCGAACCATAGGGCTCGCCGGCATGGCTCGGCGCATCCTCGATCGTCGCCGCATCGCGGGGAACCACGACCAGCGTCGACTTGCCGCCCGTCGTCACGATCGACACGAAGCGTTCGGCGACGCCGGCGAACGGCACGCGCGCGACCTTGCCGCTCACGCGTCCGCCCTGGAGGGACAGGTCTCCGAGCGCCAGTGTCGAGGGGCCGGTCGCGGGCTTGCCGCCGGCGGCGGCCACCAACAGGTTGGCCAGCGCTGTCTCGGCGACCGGCACGGGCACGGCGTGTTCGCCGGCCACGCGCAGCAGCGCCATCAGGTCGGCAAGCGTTCCACCGACACCTTCCAGTTCCTCCGGAACGGCGATCAGCGGCAGGCCCATCTCCTCGATCTCCTTCCAGAGATCGGCGGGCCACACGCCCTTCTCGACGCCGTTGACGACGTCCTTGGCCGAACGCTCCGCGAAGAAGCGGGTGGCGGTCTCCAGCAGCATGTCACGGGTATCACGGTCCATGATCTTCCTCCTTCAGCGCAGACCAAGGCCGCGGGCGACGATGCCGCGCAGGACCTGGGTGGTGCCGCCCTGGATGGTGTAGCTCGGCGCCATCATCGTCGCGTATTGGGCGACATCGAGGAAGTCGGCGAGATCGTCCTCCGTCGTGGCGTCGGATTCGGCCAGCGTGCGCGCGATCTCCGGCAGGTCCTGCTGGTAGATGGTCCCAAGATCCTTCACGAGCGACGCTTCGATGGCCGGCGACTTGCCGCCCTGCATCATGCCGGCGACGGCCGTCGACATCTGGCGCAGGGTCCACAGGCGCGCGATCAGGCGGCCGAGGATGGCGCTGGCGCGCTTCGCCGGCTGGCGGCCGAGCACGCGCACCAGTTCGCGCAGCACGTAGACGTTCTGCATGAAGCGCTCGGGCCCGGAGCGCTCGAAGGCCAGCTCGCTCGTGACCTGAAGCCAGCCGTCACCCTCGTTGCCGATCAGGCAATCCTCGGGGATGAATGCATCGGAGAACGTCACCTCGTTCCAGTCGTGACGACCGGCGAGGTTGATGATCGGACGGATCGTAATGCCCGGAGTCTTGAGATCGACCAGAAGCTGGCTCAGCCCCTTGTGACGGTCGCCGTGCTGGCCGGACGTGCGGACCAGCGTGATGCAGTAATGGTTGCGGTGCGCGCCCGAGGTCCAGACCTTGGTGCCGTTCACACGAAAACCGCCCGGCACCGGCTCGGCGCGGGTGCGCACTGAAGCTAGATCCGATCCCGAATCCGGCTCGGACATGCCGATGCTGAAATAGCACTCGCCCTTGACGATGCGCGGCAGGATCGCCTGACGCTGCTGCTCGGTGCCGAACTTGAGAAGCAACGGACCGGACTGGCGGTCCGCCACCCAGTGCGAACCGGCCGGCGCACTGTTGCCGAGCAGTTCCTCGGTCACGACAAGACGGTCGAGGAAGGTGCGCTCGGCGCCGCCATACTGCTTGGGCCAGGTGATGCCGAGCCAGCCCTTGGCGCCCAGCGCCCGGCTGAACTCGGGCGACGCCGTGTTCCAGCTTGCGAAGCGGTCCTCGGTCTTGATCTTGGGCAGCGTTTCCTTGAGGAACGCGCGGACTTCCTCGCGCAAGGCCTCGGCCTCGGCGGGCAGATGGAACGGCGGAAACTCGAGCTTGGGGATGGACATCATGATCTCGATGGTTGGATGCACCATCTGTGTCGGCTAATCCTGTAACGCGCAACCCGTGAGTTTCGAGGGTCGAATGCCCCGCCGTGCCCCACGCCTGCCGCCACTCTTGGCGGAATTCGACGATGACGAGCGCGATGCCGTCCTGGCCGCCAACCGCGCCTTCTACCGGGCGTTCAACGAGCGCGACGACGCCGCCATGGACCTGATCTGGGCGCCGACCGGCGCGGTCGTCTGCCTCCATCCCGGGCAGCCGGCGCTCTACGATCGGGCGGAGATCATGGCGAGCTGGCGCGCCATCATGAAGCATCCCGAGGCGCCGCGCGTGCGCTGCACCGAAGAATGGGTGCTGGGACGTCCGGGCCTCGCGCTGGTGACCTGCCGCGAGATCCTGCCCAACGGTCAGCTCATGGCGAGCAATCTCTATGTCCGCATGACCGACGGCTGGCACATGGCGAGCCATCATTCCGGGCCGGTCCCGCCCGTCGCGACCGAGCGCCCGACACCTGCCGGCACCGCGGTCGGCGCGCGCGACCGGCGCAAGCTGCACTAGGCGAGGTTCAGCGAGCGACCAGACTTCCGGGTCGGAGCAGCGGCTTCAACCGGCTGTAGGGAATGTCGACAGTATAGGGGCCGGCTGAGTACGGGCCGACTTCGTACTGGTTGAAGTAGACCTGGAGCCTGTCGCTCTGCCAGCAGAAGCGCTCGGCGCTGTTGACCGTCTTGGTGAGCTTTCGCGGCTCCAGCGCATCCTCGAACCCGGGGTTCTCGACAAACTGCTTCTTAAGGTCGGCCCCGACGATCGCTGTCACCTCTTTCAGCCAGGGCGCACCTTCGGCAAAGACGCCGGACGGCGGAACAGGCTTGCCAGTGTGCAGGTCGACCAGCGCACAGGTCAGGCTCCCATAGCCATGGGCACCGCCGGTGTAGGCCCAGAACGTCAGCGCCACGGTGATCGAGTCGGGTCCCGGCCGATAGAGCGCGTAGCTCTGCATCGCCTCCCACTGCTCTTCCCGATCGACGCCGGCATCGACGCCCGGCGTCGTCTCCTTGGCAGCCTTCGCCGCCGAATCGGCATAGGCGCGGTTGAGAGCCGAAAAGTCCGCCGTATTACCGGCGAACCTCGGATACCGAAGGTCGAGCGTGTACGTCACCTTGCCGACCTTGCCCGTCTTCTCGATCGCCTGGTCCTCGACGAAAGGATAGGGACCGGCGGCGGAGGCCTTGAGATCGGCGATCCGGTCGGCATACCGCGTCGTCAGGCAGCGCTCGATCACATCCGGATCTTCGTTCGTCCGGCAGGCGCGGTTTCGACCGACGATCCAGCGGATCTGGCTCTTCTCGAGACTCTCCTTGGCCGGCCCCGTGAGCTTGGCCGCCAAGGCGGCATAGAGGCCAGCCAGTTCCCGGTCGGCCTTCGCCAGTTCCGGCGACTTGCAGACCGCGCGCTCGGAGGCGTTTGACGCTTTGGCGCAATCGAAGCTCGGAGCGCCCTGGGCCGCCGCCGCCACCGGAAGGAGCGCGACCAACGCCGCGATGCCGAACCTCGTCATCCCCGCCTCCACGCCTTGAGGCGGCGGACCGCCTCCTCCATCTCCGCGGTCGAGCCGGCGAACGAGATGCGCAATGTGCCTGCGCCCCTCGCCCGGTCGAAATCGATCCCCGGCGTCGTCGCCACGCCGGCCTCGCGCAGCATGCGGCTGCAGAACTCGCGGCTGTCGTTGGTGAGGTGAGAGACGTCGGCGTAGATGTAGAAGGCGCCCTGCGCAGGCGTGAGCCGGTCGAGGCCGGCGTCCGGCAGGCCGGCCATCAGCAGGTCGCGATTGGCGCGGTACCGCTCCACGTGGCCGTCGAGTTCTTCCCGGCAGTCGAAGGCGGCCAGCGCGGCATGCTGGCTGAGCGTCGGCACCGAGATGAAGAAGTTCTGCGTCAGCCGCTCGATCGATCGCACCATGTCGGCCGGCACGACCAACCAGCCCACCCGCCAGCCCGTCATCGAGAAGTACTTCGAGAAGCTGTTCACAACGATCGCGGTGTCCGACACCTCGGCCGCCGAGTGGGTTTCGCCCTCATAGACGATGCCGTGATAGATCTCGTCGGAAATCAACCGCACACCGTTGGCGTTGCACCAGTCGGCCAGCGCCTTCAGTTCGTCGCGCGTCACCATCGTGCCCGTCGGGTTGGACGGGCTCGCCACGATCAGCCCGTCGAGATGACCGGCCTTCTCCAGCGCCGCGACGGTCGGCTGGAATCGGTCAGCCGCCGAGGTCGGCAGATCGACCGCCTCAAGATTGAGAGCGGCCAGGATATTGCGATAGGCCGGATAGCCGGGCGCGGCGAGAGCCACGCGATCACCGGCATCGAAGCTCGCCAGGAACGCCAGAGGAAAGCCGCCCGACGATCCGGTCGTGACCACGACGCGCTCGGCCGACACGTCGGCGCCATAGGTCTCTCGATAGTGCCGCGCGATGCGTTCCCGCAGCGCCGGCATGCCGAGCGCCGCCACGTAGCCCAGCCGGTCGGCATCGAGCGCTGCATGCGCGGCCGCCAGCGCGGCCTTGGGCGCGGGCGTACTGGGTTGCCCGACCTCGAGATGGATCACGACGTCGCCCGCCGCCTCCTTCTCCGCGGCCGCCGCCATCACGTCCATGACGATGAACGGGTCGACGCCGCCGGAACGGCGCGAGAGCTTGCCCGACATATCGCGCTCTATTCGGTGGCGAGCGTCGACAGGCCCGCGCCCGCTGGATCGGCCCCGGTCCGGCAGGCTTCCGGCTTGCCGCGCAGGCCCGACGGGCAGGCGATCGCGTTCACGAAGCCTCCCTGCGCCCGCCTGTTGGCCAGCACCGTCGCGAGGTTCTTGTCGTTGTCGATCACCTCCCGCGCGACGAAGCCCGTCGCCTGGGCCGCGCCCGGACCACCGCCGCCGGCGCCTGCAAAGGTGAATTCGCCATTGCCGGGATTCGCGATGATCAGCGGACTGACCGAAGCGGCCTCCGGGTTCGGCGATCCCAGCAGGATGCCGCTGCCGGGAACCATCACGCGGGCGCCGAAAAGCTGGCCCATCGACAACTCGCAGGCCGCGGCTCCACCCTTGGAATCGACCGCTGCGAACCCGGCAAAGCCCCCGGAATCGGCAGGCGTGCCGCCGCTCGGCGCGGCGCCGTTCCAGCCCGCCAGCGCGGCCGCACCGGCGGCCGGCGCCGGCGCGACGTAGACCCGGCTGCGATATTGGCTCACGGACTGGGGCGCCGCGGAAATGGGGATCGTGTTGCGCAACGTATCCACCGGCAGACTGCCGCCCGCCTGCGACACCTGTTCCGAGAAGGTGCGCGCCAATGCGCCCTGGAAGAACTCGGCGCCGCCCCGCTGGCGGATGCCGCCCAGCACCGTCGCGAGTTCGGGCTGAACCAGCGACGAGCCCTCACCGGCCGAACCCAAGATGCGTCGCGCCTCCGAATCCCCGCCGAGGAGCGCACCCCCTGCCTGAAGGTCTCGGGCGAGCGCGCGCGACACAGGGAAGCCGAACCGCGCAAGCCGTTCGGCCGGCGAGACGGTCTGCTCCCAGCGCAGCTGCCCATGCCGCACATGCATCAGCGTAATGGCCCGAACCCCGCCCGGTACCGAAAAGGGAGTACCCCTCACACCGCCCGGCGCCGCGATCGGCGGAAAGACGAACGCCTCGGCCTTCTTGGTCTTCTCGTTGTGGACAACGCAGGCGCCTGATGCGCCGAGCGACGCCGCCGACGGCAGCGTCACGGCCAGTGCAAAATACATCGCAACCGCGGCATCGGTCGCATTGCCTCCCGCCAGGAGGATATCTCGACCGACTTCGGCCGCGCGCCCCTCCTCGGCGGTGACGGCCGCGAACGACGTACCCTTGGTGACCGGCGACAGGCCCCGCCTGTTGGCCGGCAATCCGGCCGGGTTGGTCGCGTTCTCGTCGCGGTCGCGCTGACGGTCCGTCTCACTAAAGCCACAACCCGTGACCAGAAAGAGGCCAACGAAGGCTGCGTTGCACAATTGACGCGGCCAACGACCGTTCATAGCCTGTCTCAGCCCTGTGCCGACCTTGTTCAAACGCATCGCCACCCTCTTCTGTCTGACGCTGTTCGCGCTGGCACCGTTTCGTGCCGCGACGGCTCAGCAAGGTCAACGCCTCAATCTGATCCGCGACGCCGAGATCGAGAGCACGATCCGCACCTTCACCGTTCCAATCTGGAAGGCCGCAGGTCTCGATCCCAATGGCGTCGAGATCATGATCGTCCAGGATGGTTCGCTCAATGCCTTCGTGGCGGGTGGCCAGCGCATCTTCATCAATACCGGCTTGATCATGCGTACCGAGCGGCCGAACCAGCTGATCGGCGTCATGGCCCATGAAAGCGGCCACATCGCCGGCGGCCACCTGGCCCGTATGCAGGAGGAGCTGCGCGGCCTCTCGACGCTGCAGATCCTGGAGACGATCCTTGCGGGCGGCGCCATGGCAGGAGGCGCACTGGGAGGCGCGGCAGGCGGTAGCGGCGGCCACAGCGGCGGCACGGGACGTCCGATGGCGCCCGGCTCCCTGATGTCGTTCCTGAAGTACACGCAGACCCAGGAAAGCGCCGCTGATCAGGCTGCCATCACCTACCTGCAGCGCACCGGCCAGTCGCCCAAGGGCACGATCGAATTCCTGCGCTACATGCAGCGCGAGGAGAAGCTCGCGATCAACCGGCGCGATCCTTATCTGACGACGCATCCTTTGACACCGGAACGGATTTCAGCGTTCGAGCAGGCGGCGGCAAATTCGCCCTACGCCAACACACCCGACACGCCGCAATTCCTCATGCTGCATCAGCGCATGGTGGCCAAGCTGTACGGCTTCATCGCGCCCGACGCCGCACTGCAGCGCTACACGGAAGCCGACCGATCGGTGCCGGCCCGCTACGCCCGTGCCATCGCGCTCTACAGAAAGGGCGCGCTGGGCTCGGCGTTGCTGACGATCGACGGGCTGCTCAAGGAATTTCCGAACGATCCCTACTTCCACGAAGTTCGGGGCCAGATGCTCTATGAGAACGGGCGCGCGGCCGAGTCGATCGCCTCCTATCGACGAGCCGTGCAACTCGCCCCGTCGGCGGCGATCCTGAAGATCGACCTCGCCCGGGCACTGCTCGATGTGAACACCCCCGATAACGACCGCGAAGCGGTGCGCAACCTGGAACTGGCGACGCAGCAGGAAGCGGGAAGTTTCGAACTCTGGCGCCTGATGGCATCGGGCTACTCCAAGCTCAACAATCCGGGTATGACGTCGCTGGCTCGAGCCGAGATGGCGGCCCTACGAGGGCAGCGCAGCGAGGCACAGACACACGCCGAGGCTGCATCGCGTCAGCTCCCTGCCGGAACGCCGGCCTGGCAACGCGCGCAGGATCTCAAGGCCTACATCAACAGCCGGCCCCGCAAGTAGCCGGCCCGGGAGAAAATCAGGATGCGTTCCCTTCTACTGGCGACCCTCGTCGGTCTGATCGTCATCGGCGCCGCCGTTGCGAGTCGGACCTCCCTCCCCCGGATCAAGGAGGCGCCGATGTCCGCTGCCGCCGCCACCGACCCGCCGGTCCCGGCCGACCTCGGCAAGAGCATCCGGGCGTATCTGATGGCCAATCCGGAGGTCCTGGTCGAGGCGATGCAGGAACTGGAGCGCAAGCAGGACAGTCAGCGCGACGCCGTCGCCCTCAAAGCGATCGCGCAGAACGAGGCCGAGTTGTTCCGCGACCCTGAAAGCCCGGTGGGCGGCAATCCCGCCGGCGACGTCACGATCGTCGAGTTCAACGACTATCAGTGCCCCTACTGCAAGCGCGCCTACCAGGCCGTGAAGTCGGTCACGGGCACCGACGGCAAGGTGAAGATCGTCTACAAGGACCTGCCGATCCTCGGCGAGGCCTCCCGGATCGCCGCCCTGGCGGCGCTCGCCTCGATCAAGCAGGGCAAGCACAAGGAACTCCACAACGCACTGATGGAGTTCAACGGCAAGCTCGACCGCGAGAAGATCCTCGAGGTGGCCACCGCGGTCGGCCTCGACATCGCCCAACTCCAGAAGGACATGGACGATCCGAAGCTGAAGCAGATCATCGAACGCAACATGGCGCTAGCCGGGGCGCTCGGCGTGCGTGGCACGCCGGCATTCGTCATCGGCAAGCAGTTCGTCCCGGGCGCGGTCGACGCCGAAGCCCTGAAGGCCCTGATCGCGGACGCCCGCAAGAGCTAACGCGACACCGTCGCGGTGAGACCGAGCGCATTGACGAGGTCCGCGCCCGGCTTCAGCAGGTAGTCGATCTTTTCGAGGCCGAGCGCCGGTTGAGGTGCTGCCTCTACGGTCAGGGTCCCGCCCTGCTCCACGAAGCGGGCGATCGAATCGAGCAGCTTCGACAGGTCCTGGGTGATCAGGACGCCGGGCGGCTGGTAGCGGCGGATTTCGGCCGCCAGTGCCGCGCGCTCGGCCGCGGCCGGCTGGCCGCTCAGTCGCGATTTGGCCTGAAGGCTCCGCTGCAGCAAGCTCTTGTCGGCGATGACGAGCTTGGCCGACTTGAGGGCAGCCTTCGTCCCCAGCAGCGCGAAGAAATCGGCCGAATCGAGGGCGCGCCAGAATTCGTCATCCGTGTCGACCACCTGCGCGGCCAGGGAGACGTCGGCCAGGTCGCGACCGCCCAGGCTGCAATTCTCGACCCGCACCACATGGCGGACCCGATCCTCGACGGTGCTGCAGTCGAAGCCCACACGCACCTCCCTGAGGTTCATCGACTGCATAACCATGCGCATCCCCACGGCTTCGACACTGCGCAAGGACGGGGCGAGCACGAGGTCCTCGATCCTGAACCGTGAGCGGCTCGAATCCGGCCCTTCGCTCACCGTCTCGGTCGATACGCTACCCAAGGACAAGCCATAGCGGGCCATGAGATCCCCGCCGAAGCCCGTCATCCGACCCTCGGCAACGGGAACCCGCCCGATCGGCGTGCCCGGCTCCCAATCGAGCGAGGACCCCACGGCGATCGGCCGGCGCACATCGACGCCGCGCGCCGTGACGTCGGCGATCGTGAGGCCGGCCATGCGGGCGCTGCCCGGCTTCACCTGGAAGTCCTTCACTTCGACGGAGGCGACGAGGCCGCGGTCATAGCCGGCGACGGACAGGCGCGCCGCCGAGTATCTCGTCTGCTCGAAGGTAATGTGGCTGGCATCTCTCTGCTCGAGCCGCTCGACCGACAACGCGCCGAGCAAGCGTGCAAACATCACCTCGTTGCGGAACGGGCCCTCGTACGCCGCGTCGTAGCGGGGAAGGTCGAAATTGGCCGCCGTCAGTTCGCCGATCGACCACGAATCGCCCGTATCGGGGGTGGCCAGCCGGAAGTTGCGCATATGGAACCGCGCCACCCTGAGCGGATCCCCCCAGCTCAATCCTCCCAGCGGCACCCTTCCCCGGACCAGTTCGCCCAGAGGCCAGGCGAGTCCGCCGGCTTCCCATTCGTCGATCGTCAGTTCGCCGTGCGCCCCTCCCGAAATGCCGCGCAACGTGATGGTGCGATCGAGCAGGCCGACCTTGACCGTCTCCGCCTTAAGCCCTCCCTGTTCGAGGGCGGCGCGCAGGCGGGTCGCGGCATAGCCCTCGGCAGCTGGAAGGGATGCGGCTGCGCCCCCCAGCAGGAAAACGACGGCAGCGATCGCGACGAAGGACTTTCTCACGGTTCTGCGTCCGGCTGTTTCGAGGGCTGTGCCGCGTCGAACGCGGGGAGCTTCATGCAGGCTTCGTGGATTCGCCCGATCAGCGGATAGCGCTGCATATCGACCTTGAAGCGGGCGGCGTTGAAGACCTGCGGCACGAGGCACAGGTCGGCCATCGTGGGCCGGTCGCCGTGGCTGTACGTGCCGGCACCGCCCTGCTTCAGCGTCGCTTCGTAGGCATCGAAGCCCGTCTCGATCCAGTGCCGCGACCAGGTGAAGGCGCTTTCCTCGGTCTGCCCGAACTTCTGGCGGAGATAGGCCATAACGCGGAGATTCTGGATGGGATGGATGTCGGCGCTCACGATCAGCGACAGCGCTCGCACCCGCGCCCGGGCAACCGGATCCTTCGGGAGGATGGCAGGCTCGGGATGCGTCTCCTCCAGATACTCCAGGATCGCCAGCGACTGGGTCAGCACCTGCCCATCATCGAGGACCAGCGCAGGAACAAGCTTCTGAGGATTGATCGCGGCATAGTCGGCCGACGATTGCTCGCCCCGGCGCAGGTGCCGCGACGCGTGCTCGACCGCAATGCCCTTGAGGTTCAGGGCAATGCGGACACGAAACGCCGCCGAGGACCGAAAATAGCCAATGAGCTTCATGACCGCCTCCGCGGCCACTCTAGCACGGCTCAGGCGGGTGGCGTGTAGCGGACGACCTTCTGGTCGATGGCGCCGAAGATGGACTTGCCGGCCCGATTGAACATCTCGATCCGGATGTGATCGCCGAAGCTCATGAAGGGCGTCAGCGGCTTGCCGCCCTCGAGGGTCTCGCGGACTCGGCGCTCGGCGATGCATGAGCAGCCGACAGCCGGATCGCGGTTCGCCACGGTTCCCGACCCGACGATGGTACCAGCCTCCAGGTGACGGGTGCGTGCGGCGTGCGCAATCAGCTGGCCGAAATCGAAGGTGAGGTCGGTGGCCGCGTTCGGATGACCGAACTCCTTGCCGTTCAACGTCGAGATCAGGGGCCGGTCGAGCCGCGCCCCGTTCCAGTCGTCGCCAAGCTCGTCCGGCGTCACGGCGACCGGTGCGAAGGCCGTCGCAGGTTTGCCATGGAAGAAGCCGAAGCCCTTCGCGAGCTCGCCCACGATGACGTTGCGCAGCGAGACGTCGTTCAGGATCGTCACCAGCTTGATGTGCTTGCGGGCGGCTTGCGGTGAAATACCCATCGGCACGTCGTCGACCATCACGCCGATCTCCCCCTCGAAATCGATACCCCAGGCCTCGTCGGCCATCTCGATTTCGTCGTTGGGCCCAATGAACGAGTCCGACCCGCCCTGGTACATCAGCGGATCGGTCCAGAAGGACGGCGGCATCTCGACGCCGCGCGCCTTGCGCACCAGCTCCACGTGCACGACGTAGGCCGAGCCGTCGGCCCACTGGTAGGCGCGCGGCAGCGGCGCCGCCAGGGCCGTGGTGTCGAGTTCGAACGAGCCCACTGCCTTGTCATCCTCGAGCTGCTCGGCCAGCGCACGCAGCCTCGGCGCGATCGAGCTCCAGTCTTCGAGCGCTTTCTGCAGGGTGGGCGCCACGGTCGTGGCTCGCACGCCGCGCGTCAGGTCACGGTTCACCACGATCAGCGTGCCGTCGCGGCCGCCTTCCTTGAGCGATCCCAGCTTCATTGTGCGCTTCCCTACTCCGCTGCCTGCTTCATTTCCTGGGGCCGCCAGGACTTCACGTAACCCTCGAACTCCACGCCGGCCGGCATGGCCGCGACATCGATCGCGTCCCGCGTGTCGATCATCACCGCCACCTCGTCGGTCTCGGTCTTGCCGCCCTTGGTTGCCGCATTGAAGGCCTTGGGATGCGGGCCGTGCGTGAAGCCGGTGGGGTGCACCGTCATCATGCCCGGGTGGATGTTGTCGCGGCTGAAGAAGCTGCCCTTGTGATAGAAGATCACTTCCTCGAAATCGTCGTTGTTATGGAAGAACGGCAGGCGCAGCGCCTCCGGATCGCTTTCCAGCGGACGCGGCACGAAGGTGCACACGACGAAGCGGCCGGTGGCCCAGGTCGTATGGGCCGACGGCGGCAGATGGAAGCGATGGCTCATCAGCGGCCGCAGATCGCGCCAGTTGATGCGCACGACGCTCAGGTCGCCATGCCAGCCGATCGCGTCGAGCGGATTGAAGGGATAGGTCACGGTCGAGAGCGCGTTGCGCCGCTTGACCGAAACTCTCCAGGTGCGCTCGTCCTGCTGGGCGAGGAAGGCCTCGTCGATGCGCGGCGTATCGAGCATCGCAGGATCGAAGATGGCGTGACGGCCGACGAGGCCCTTGTCCGGCAAGGTGAAGTGATCGTTGGTCGCCTCGATCATCAGCGACGTGGTGGGCTTCGCCGGCTCCAGTCGCCACATGGTGCCGCGCGGGATCACGAGATAGTCACCCCCGGCATAGTCGAGATGACCGTAGTCGCAGAACAGCGCACCGTTGCCCTCGTGGATGAAGAGGAGTTGGTCACCGTCGCTGTTTCGCGCGAGTTCGGGCATCGCCTTGTCGAGGCGCCAGTAGCGCATCTGCAGGTGATTGTTACCCATGACCAGGTCCGCGTTCCACGGATTGGCCTGCACCGTTGCCAGCTTGTTGAGGTCCAGAGCACGCGGCCGGATGGGGCCGTCGAACTCGACCCAGTCGGTCGGCTTGTGGCGATGATGGAACTGCGCGGACGGGCCGAAAAAGCCCTCCTTGCTGATCTCGCGCTCGTAGGTTCCCTCCGGCAGCCGCACATGCGCCTGGCGCGAGGCAGTACCTTCCACCTGGCGCAGCGGAATCCAGTTCTTGGCCATGGTTTCCTCCGTCGATCTGTATTCTTAGGCCTTCAGGACGCCGCGGCGGATCTGATCCAGTTCGATGGATTCGAACAGCGCGCGGAAATTGCCTTCGCCGAAGCCCTCGTTGCCGCGGCGCTGGATGATCTCGAAGAAGATCGGGCCGATTACCGTCTGGGTGAAGATCTGCAACAGCAGGCCGCCGCCCTTGGTCGGGGCTCCGTCGATCAGGATACGGTCGGCCGCCAGGCGCGCGAGGTCCTCGCCGTGCCCCGGCAGGCGCTCATCGACCTGCTCGTAGTAGGTGTCGGGGACGGTCTGGAAGGGAACGCCCTTCCCCTTAAGCGTCTCGACCGTCTCGTAGATGTCGCCGGTACCGAGCGCGATGTGCTGGATGCCTTCGCCGTGATAGGCGGCGAGATACTCCTGGATCTGAGACTTGTCGTCGGTGCTTTCGTTGATCGGGATGCGGATCTTGCCGCACGGGCTGGTCATCGCCTTCGACTTGAGGCCGGTGAGCTTGCCCTCGATGTCGAAGTAGCGGATCTCGCGAAAATTGAAGAGGCGTTCGTAGAAGTCCGCCCACTCGGCCATGCGGCCGCGATGAACGTTATGCGTCAGGTGGTCGATATAGGTTAGCCCTACGCCCTTCGGATTTCGTTCGACGCCCGGCAGCCATTCGAAGTCCACGTCGTAGATCGAGCCGCGCTCGCCGTAGCGGTCCACGAGGTAGAGCAGCGAATCGCCGATGCCCTTGATGGCCGGGATGTTGAGTTCCATCGGCCCGACCTTGCCCTCGACGCCCCAGGCGCCCAGCGACAGGGCCCGCTTGTAGGCGGCACCCGCGTTCTTCACGCGCAGCGCGATGGCGCAGACGCTCGGTCCATGCACGCGCGCGAATCCCTGGGCAAAGCTTTCCTTCTCGGCATTGACGATGAAGTTCACGTCGCCCTGCCGATAGAGCGAGACGTCCTTGGAGCGATGTTTCGCCACTTTGGTGAAGCCCATGCTCTCGAACAGGGCGCCAAGCGCGGCCGGATCGGGGGCGGTGTACTCGACGAACTCGAAGCCGTCGGTCCCCATCGGATTGATCTCGTCGATCTCCAGAACGCTTCGGTCGGTGACGCTCGCCATGTTTGACCTCCCGGCTCAATTAGTTTCAAATGTAACTATCATGACTGTCGAGGCGCAAGCCCTTGAGCTCGAGAAATTCCTCCCCTACCGGCTGTCTGTCCTGTCCCAGCTCGTCAGCGAATCGCTGCATGACCTCTATGCCGGCCCCTTCGAACTGAGCGTCACCCAGTGGCGGGTGATGGCCGCGCTGGGCCGCTTTGCGCCGCTTACGGCTTCCGAGGTGGGTCAGCGGATCGTGATGGACAAGGTGGCCGTCAGCCGGGCCGTCGCCGGCCTGATGCAACGCGGCATGGTCGAGCGCGCGACCGACCGCGAAGATCGCCGCCGGGCACCGTTGCGACTGACCCCCAAGGGACGCACGGTCCACGCACAGATCGTCCCGCTGGCACTCGGATACGAGGCCGACCTCTACCGGGCCCTGTCAGCGGCGGAGCGTGAGACCCTCAACAGCTTGTGTGACAGGCTGTTCGCCCACGCCAAACTGTTGAGAAACGGCGCCTGAGCCCGCCTTGTCGGCCCGACTCCCCATGCTATAACGCCCGCCTCTGGTGAATTTGGGAGGCAGGATTGGCCGCAAAGGCCGCCCGGCGCCCATCGGCTCTCAAGCCGGTGCTGGTGCTCAACGGGCCCAACCTCAACATGCTGGGCAAGCGTCAGCCCGAGATCTACGGCCGCGAAACACTGGCGGACGTGGAATCCTTGTGCCGCGCCGAAGCCAAGCGCCTCGGCCTTGCGGTGGAGTTCGCCCAGAGCAACCACGAAGGTGTGCTGGTCGACCGCATCCAGGCGGCGCGCGAGGACAACTCGGGCATCGTCATCAACGCCGGCGCCTACACCCACACGTCGGTGGCCCTGCTCGACGCGCTGAACGCCGCCGAGCTGCCGGCCATCGAGGTCCATCTCTCCAACATCTACAAGCGTGAGAGCTTCCGCCATCATTCGTACATCAGCCCGGCTGCAGTCGGCGTGATCGCGGGCCTCGGCACTCAAGGCTACCTCCTTGCCCTTCAGGCGCTGGCGCGCCTGCTGGCACGCTGACCAACATCGGGAGCTTTTCTCCATGGCAAAGTTCGAGCTGGATACCGAGTTCGTGCGCAAGCTGGCGGCGATCCTCGAGGAGACCAAACTCGGTGAAATCGAGCTGGCCGATGGCGAGCGGCGCATCCGCGTCGCCCGTCCGACCGCCCCCGTCGCACCGGCGGCTCCCCTCGTGATGGCCGCGGCGCCGGCTCCCGCGGCCGCTCAGGCGGCCCAGGCACCCAGCGCCGTTCCCGCCGCTGCGTCCGGCGATCCGTCGAAGCATCCGGGCGCGGTAAAGTCGCCGATGGTCGGCACCGCCTATCTCGCGCCCGAGCCCGGCAAGCCCAATTTCGTGTCCGTCGGCGACAAGGTCGCCGCCGGACAGACGCTGCTGATCATCGAGGCGATGAAGACCTTCAATCCGATCAAGGCGCCCAAGGCCGGCACGGTCATGCAGGTCCTGATCGAGAATGCGCGACCGGTGGAGTTCGGCGAACCACTGATGATCGTCGAGTAAGGGCGTCGCCGCCGATGTTCGACAAGGTCCTCATCGCCAACCGCGGCGAGATCGCGCTCCGTATCCACCGCGCCTGCCGCGAGATGGGCATCCAGACCGTAGCTGTCCATTCGACCGCCGACAGCGACGCGATGCATGTCCGGCTGGCCGACGAATCGGTCTGCATCGGCCCGCCCCCGGCTCGCGAGAGCTACCTCAACATTCCCGCGATCCTGTCAGCCGCCACGATCGCCGGCGCAGACGCCATCCATCCGGGTTACGGCTTCCTGTCGGAGAATGCGCGCTTCGCCGAAGCGGTGGAGGCGCACGGCTTCACCTTCATCGGCCCCACGCCGCAGCACATCTCGATGATGGGCGACAAGATCGTCGCCAAGCAGACCGCACTCGAACTCGGCCTGCCGCTGGTGCCGGGATCGCCCGGCCCCGTGGAATCGGTCGAAGAAGTCATCGAACTCGGCAACAAGATCGGCTGGCCCGTGCTGATCAAGGCTGTGGCCGGCGGCGGCGGTCGCGGCATGAAGGTCGTGCAGAACGCCGAGGCCGCATCAGAAGCATTCTCGCTGGCGCGTACCGAAGCCAAGGCCGCCTTCAACAACGATTCCGTCTACGTCGAGAAGTATCTCGGCCGGCCACGCCATATTGAGATACAGGTGCTGGGCGACGGGCTTGGCGCTGGCATCCATCTCGGGGAGCGAGACTGTTCGCTGCAGCGCCGGCACCAGAAGGTGCTGGAAGAGGCC
This sequence comes from Reyranella aquatilis, assembly GCF_020880995.1. Taxonomy (GTDB): domain Bacteria; phylum Pseudomonadota; class Alphaproteobacteria; order Reyranellales; family Reyranellaceae; genus Reyranella; species Reyranella aquatilis. Next base: position 642,247 of record NZ_JAJISD010000001.1, read on the forward strand.
CCCTCGCCCGCGTTGAACGCCGAGCAGCGCAGCCGGATCGGCGAACTGGCGGCCGACGCGGTGCGCAAGCTCAAGTATCGCGGCGCCGGCACGATGGAATTCCTGTTCCAGGACGGCGAGTTCTATTTCATCGAGATGAACACGCGCCTGCAGGTCGAGCATCCGATCACCGAGGCGGTGACGGGCATCGACCTCGTGCGCGAGCAGATCCGGATCGCCTCCGGCGCCCCGCTCGGCCTCACGCAGGACGATATCGTCATCCAGGGCCACGCCATCGAGTGCCGCATCAATGCCGAGAATCCGGAGACCTTCGTGCCCTGCCCGGGTCTGGTCACCGACTATCATGCGCCGGGCGGCCTCGGCGTGCGTGTCGATTCGGGCCTCTATGCCGGCTACTCGATCCCGCCCTACTACGATTCGATGGTCGCCAAGCTGATCGTGAACGGCAGCAGCCGCAACGAGTGCCTGATGCGCCTGCGCCGCTCGCTCGAGGAATTCGTCGTCGGCGGCATCGACACCACCATCCCGCTGCACCGTCGCATCATCGGCGAGCAGGCCTTCATCGACGGCGACTACGACATCCACTGGCTGGAGAAGCTGGTCGGCCTGAAGAAGTAGCGCCCCGATGCTGGAGATCACGCCCGACCTCCTGCTCCAGGCCTACCGCATCGGCGTCTTCCCCATGGGGGAGAGCCGCGACGATCCCAAGCTCTACTGGCTCGATCCGCGCTTGCGCGCCGTGCTGCCGCTCGATGGCTTCCACCTGTCGCATCGACTGGCGCGCACGGTGCGAAGCGGCCGTTTCGAGGTGACCGCCGACACGGCCTTTGCAGAGACGATGCGGGCCTGCGCCGAGCCGCGGCCCGGCCATCCGGAAAGCTGGATCAACGAGCCGATCGTCGCTCTCTACTGCGAACTTCATGCTCGCGGCCACGCCCACAGCCTTGAGTGCCGCCTCGACGGCAGGCTGGTCGGCGGCCTGTACGGCGTCTCGGTGGGCGCCGCCTTCTTCGGCGAGAGCATGTTCAGCCGCGAGCGCGACGCCTCTAAGGTGGCGCTGGTCCACCTGGTGGCGCGACTGATCCGTGGCGGCTTCAGAGTGCTCGATTGCCAGTTCATGACCGAGCATCTGCGCAGCTTCGGTGCCGTCGAAATCCCGCGCGATGACTTCAAGGAGCGGCTGGCCAAGGCGATCGACCGGCCGGCGACGTTTCAGCGGGAACTGGAGGGAGCGGATCCCTGCGCCATCGTGCAGGAGAGCACACGCACGTCGTAAACGCCGTGGTCGAGCGCCGACAGAGACGGCGTCGAGGCGAACATCCAGCCGGAGAAGAGCTTTTCTTCCGCCTGCCCGGGCTTGTGATCGACGATGGTGAGGTAGGCCACCGATTCGGGCGGCGCTTCGGGCACATTGACCAGGCAATCGCCCACGGTGATCTCGAGCGTGCCGAATCGCGTCGACTTGCCGACCGGCACGTAGAAGCGCTGGGTGCGTGCCGTCACCTTGTCCAGACCCTGCAACTCGGCGGAGCGGATTCCCGGGCCATCGGGCACCGGCCTCAAATTGGCATTGCCCGGGCGCTGCGGCTGTTGCGGCGCGGGCTGCGTCTGCGCAGAGGCCACGCCGATACTCGTCGCCAGAAGCGCAAGAGCGAGCGATAGACGCATGCTCAATCCTTGGCGTGAGGCGTCGTCAACCCGTCGATCAGTTCGTGAAGCGCCTGCTTGATCTGAGTCGCATCGCATCCCATCAGGACTCCGTCCTCCAGCGCATCGGCGCAGAGGGTTTCGATCTCCTGGATGTTCTGGTTCAGGACTTTGATCTTTTCGAGGCACGACACCGGCTTGCCGTCCGGCTGCCGCCAGACCGGCGGCTCCTTCGGGGACCGCGAATCCATTACTTGCTTCCCGTACTGCCGAACATGAACTTGGCGATCAGTTCCGTGAGCGGGATCGAGTCCTGCGTATGTTCGATCTCGCCGCCGTTCTTGAGCATCTGCTTGTCGTTGCCGGGTTCGAGGACGACCACCATCCCGCCCAGCAGCGATTCGCTCACGATCTTGGCGTGTGTGTCGGCGGGCAGATTGACGTTCGCCGCGACCGCGAGGCGCACCACCGCCTGATAGGTCTTGGGATCGAGGCTGAAGCCGGTGACACTGCCCACCTTGACGCCGCTCAGCGTCACGTCGGCGCCGCGCTTCAACCCGTCGATGCGGCCGAAGCGGGCCACCAATTCATAGCCGTCCGGTCCGGTCCGGTCCGACTTGGAAAAAGCGTAGAAGACGAACAGGCCGGCCACCACCAGCACCAGCGCGCCCACGATCGTCTCGACAATATTGCGGCCCACGCGCGCCTCCCCCGCTGCTCGCAGCGTCAGCCTGGACGCCACGCCTCATAGGGAGGCTTCGGCTTCTCGCCTGTGGATAGCGTGTGGCCCGGAGGCCGGTAGGCCAGATCCGTACCCGTGAGATTCGGCTGATGATCCTTCTGCCAGGGCTTGCGCGGCGCACCGCCGGCCGGCGGCGGATCCGCCAGCATGTGATGCAGCCAGCCATGCCATTCGGGTGGAACGCGCGACGCTTCGGCGACTCCGTTGTACATCACCCATCGCTTGCGCCGCGTGCCGGCGACCACGCGCTTGTCCTGGAAGTAGCGGTTGCCTTCCGCATCGGTGCCGACGAGTTCGCCGCGCATCTTGGTGAAGAGCCAGGTGCCGATGATCATGAACCAACCACGTTGATGGTGACTGCGCCGCTTGTACGCGGGCGCTTCAATGCGTGCAACGCGACGCGTGAGCCTCCCGATTCGTGTCGTTGAACGACGCACGAAGCGAGCGATTCGGAGCCTCTGTTGCGCAGTTGCATCATCTAGTACCATCAACATGGTGGTCTACAAAATGTAGTTGCGCACACAAGATTTTGTAATTTACTATCATCGCGTGCCCACATGTGCGTGTTCGATCTCGATCGAACAGCCCCCGCGACAGGGAACCAGAATGGCGGGAACAGGCACGGGGGATCGTCGATGCGCTTCGAGCGTCGGTATACGCAAGCAGGAAAATCGCCATTCGCGGGAATGGCGTTTCGTGCTGCCGACTCCGAAATCCGCAACCCCGACGGCTCTATCGTCTTCCAGCTGAAGAACGTCGACGTACCGGCCGACTGGTCGCAGGTCGCCTCGGACGTTCTCGCCCAGAAGTATTTCCGTCGCGCCGGAGTGCCGGCCCGCCTGATCCGCGTCCGCGACGATGACCTGCCCGAGTTCCTGTGGCGCTCGGTGCCCGACGAGGCCGCTCTGGCGGCGATGCCCGAGGCAGATCGTTTCGGCAGCGAGACCAGCGCACGTCAGGTGTTCCATCGAATGGCCGGCGCCTGGACCTACTGGGGATGGAAGGGCGGCTACTTCGACAGCGAAGAGGATGCGCGCTCCTTCTATGACGAGCATTGCTTCATGCTTGCCGCCCAGATCTGCGCACCCAACTCGCCGCAATGGTTCAACACCGGTCTGCACTGGGCCTATGGCATCGACGGTCCCGGTCAGGGCCATTGGTTCGTCGACCATGAAGACGGCAAGGCGTATCCGTCCGCCTCGGCCTACGAGCGGCCGCAGCCCCATGCCTGTTTCATCCAGAGTGTTTCCGACGATCTGGTGAACGAAGGCGGCATCATGGATCTGTGGATCCGCGAAGCGCGTCTTTTCAAGTACGGCTCCGGCACCGGGTCCAATTTCTCCAGGGTCCGCGGAGAGGGCGAAAAGCTTTCCGGCGGCGGCTCCTCCTCCGGCCTGATGTCGTTCCTCAAGATCGGCGATCGGGCAGCCGGCGCCATCAAGTCGGGCGGCACCACCCGCCGCGCCGCGAAGATGGTGACCGTCGACATCGATCATCCCGACATCGAGGAGTTCATCTCCTGGAAGTCGCTGGAAGAACAGAAGGTCGCCGCACTCGTCGCGGGATCCAAGCTCGCGAACCGCCATCTCAATGCCGTGATGCAGGCCTGTCTCGATGGCGACGGCGATGCCGCATTCGATCCCCGCCGGAACCCGGAACTGCGTCAGGCGATCGTGGCGGCCCGACAGGTCGAGCTGCCCGAAAACTACATTCAGCGCGTCATCCAGTTTGCGCGCCAGGGTTACCGGCACATCGAATTCCCGACCTTCGATACGGACTGGGAATCGGAAGCCTACGCGTCCGTCTCCGGCCAGAACGCCAACAACTCCGTGCGCGTCACCGATGCCTTCCTGCGGGCGGTCGAGGAAGACCGGCAGTGGGCGCTGACCGAGCGGACGACCGGCAAGGTGTCGAAGACGGTGGGCGCCCGCCTCCTCTGGGATCAGGTCGCCGAGGCCGCCTGGCACTCCGCCGATCCCGGCGTGCAGTACGACACCACGATCAACGACTGGCATACCTGCCCGGAGTCGGGCCGCATCAACGCCTCGAACCCGTGTTCCGAGTATATGTTCCTCGACGACACGGCGTGCAATCTCGCCTCGCTGAACCTCATGCGGTTCCGGCGCGACGACGGCTCGATCGACGTCGAGGCCCTGGAACATGCCAGCCGCCTGTGGACAGTCGTGCTCGAGATCTCGGTGATGATGGCGCAGTATCCGTCGCGCCGGATCGCCGAGCTCTCCTACCGGTACCGTACGCTGGGTCTCGGCTACGCCAATTTCGGCGCGTTGCTGATGGCCTCCGGCCTCGGCTACGACAGCGCTCAGGGCCGCGCGATCGCAGGGGCCCTGACCGCCATCATGACCGGCACCGCCTACGCCACGTCGGCCGAGCTGGCGGGCCTCATGGGCGCGTTCCCGGGCTTCGCGGCCAACCGCCAAGCCATGCTGCGGGTCATCCGCAACCATCGTCGCGCGGCATTCGGGTCGGGCGAGGCCTACGAGGGACTCTCCATTCGCCCGCAGGCACTGGATGCCGCCAACTGCAGCGACTCCCGCCTCGTCGAGGCCGCCCGCCGTGTATGGGATCGCGCCTTGGTCTTGGGCGAACGTCATGGCTATCGCAACGCACAGGTCTCCGTCATCGCGCCCACCGGCACGATCGGCCTGGTGATGGACTGCGACACGACGGGCATCGAGCCCGACTTCGCGCTGGTGAAGTTCAAGAAGCTGGCCGGCGGCGGGTATTTCAAGATCATCAACCAGACCGTCCCGCTGGCGCTGCGCACCCTGGGCTACGACGAGCCCGCGATACGGCGGATCGTCGACCATGCCGTGGGTCACGGTTCGCTCGCATCGGCGCCGGCCATCAACCATGAGAGCCTGGCGTCGCGTGGCTTCGATGCCGCGGCATTGGCCCGGGTCGACCAGGCTATCGCAACCGCTTTCGATATCAGATTCGCCTTCTCGCGCTACACGCTGGGCGAGGCGTTCTGCCGTGAGGTCCTCGGTCTCGACGAGCAGGCACTGGCCGATCCGAAGCTCGATATCCTCTCTCATCTCGGCTTCTCTCGCAGTGACATTGCCGCCGCGAACGTCCACGCGTGCGGCACGATGAGCATCGAGAGTGCTCCCGATCTCAGGCGCGAACATCTTTCCGTGTTCGATTGTGCGAATCCCTGTGGACGAGATGGCAAGGGCTGCTTGTCTGCAGAGAGTCACATACGCATGATGGCTGCAGCACAACCCTTCGTATCGGGCGCCATCTCCAAGACCATCAACATGCCAAACGCAGCGACGGTCGAGGATTGCCGCAAGGCCTACGAGATGTCCTGGAAGCTCGGCTTGAAAGCGAACGCTCTCTATCGTGACGGCTCCAAGCTATCGCAGCCCCTGTCTGCCATGGTCCTTGGCGACGATATTGCTGCTAACGACGATCTGGCTGACCTGTCACCCGCCGCGCGTGCGCCGATCATCGCCGAGCGGATCGTGGAGCGCATCGTCGAGCGCGAGGTCCGCGCCGGCCGCGAGCGCATGCCGCAACGCCGCAAGGGATACACGCAGAAGGCCAACGTGGGCGGCCACAAGGTCTACCTGCGGACCGGCGAATACGAGGATGGCCGGGTCGGCGAGATCTTCATCGACATGCACAAGGAAGGCGCGGCGTTCCGCAGCCTGATGAACAACTTCGCCATCGCGATCTCGATCGGCCTGCAGTACGGGGTGCCGCTCGAGGAGTTCGTTGAGGCCTATACGTTCACGCGCTTCGAGCCGTCGGGAATGGTCGAGGGCAACGACGCGATCAAGATGTCGACTTCGGTGCTCGACTATATCTTCCGCGAGCTCGCGATCTCCTATCTCGGGCGCAACGACCTCGCGCATGTCGAACAGGCCGACCTGCATCCCGACGGGGTAGGCCGCGGCGAGGTCCAGGGCGAGTTGCCCGTTCCCGGTACGGATGCCGCACAGGCGGCGGCGGCGGCGGTGAGCCGGATCGCCAGTGTCGGCTACATGCGCAGCAACCTCTACGTTTTGAACGGCAGGACTGCCGGCAATGCCGCGATCGCCCATGAAGCGATCGCTGGCGCCGCCCTGCCCCACGGACTGACGGACGGACCAGCCGTCGCTTCGGCGCACATCGCCAAGGCGGCCGCCGTCGGCGTCGCGGTCGGAGAAGCGTCTCCCTCCCCCCTGGGACAAGCCCTCGTGGCGAAGCTCAAGGGATTCGAGGGCGATGCCTGTCCGGAGTGCGGCAACTTCACCATGGTTCGCAACGGGACGTGCCTCAAATGCACGACCTGCGGCGGCACCACCGGCTGCAGTTGAGCATGCGTGGCGTAGCGTACCCGCGTACCCCGGGGGCCTCACGGTTGGGGACCTCATAGCTAACCATAGGAGACAGTTATGGCTGCTAAGAAAAAGGCTGCGAAGAAGAAGGCTGCTAAGAAGAAGAAGCAGTAATCAGGAAAGGGCGTAGGTCAAAGTTCACTTTGACCCCTCTAACCAACGCCTTTCGGCTTCCGTGTGGGCGCCCCCTTCTGGGGGCCCCACCGGAGGCCACCTAACAGAAGACGAGCACAAAGCCGATCCGACGCCTTCGTTTACGGAGGCGGAAAGGCGAAACTACCAAAGCGTCCGGCGACCTCAGGGTCTGCCGGACTTTTTTCTTTCCGCCTTGAAGATACGTGATTTCGGTATTACATGGCGCCCATGAATACTGACCGGTCAGTCAATAACGACCCAACGTCGCCTTCCAGATTGAGGCGGCCGCAGGATCGCGCGTCGGAAATCGCGCGCGCCGCGCTCGACCTGTTCGTCACTCGGGGATTCGCCGCGACCAAGCTCGAGGACGTCGCCCGGGCAGCGTCGGTCAGCAAGGGACTTCCCTACGTCTACTTCAAGAACAAGGAAGAACTCTTCAAGACCGTGATCAGCGAGGCGATGGGCGGCCCCCTCTCCGACGCCAACCAGGTCATCGAGGGCTTCGAGGGAACGACGGAAGACCTGCTCCGCCAGATGATCGACGGTTTCCGCGCCTTCGAGGAAAGCCCCGCCGGCGGGGTCGTCAAACTGATCCTGGCGGAAGCCGGCAACTTTCCGGAGGTCGCCCGCTTCTGCAACCAGTTCAACCGGCGCGGTCGCGACCTCTTCATCCGAGTCCTCCGCCGCGGCGTAGACAGCGGCGAGTTTCGCCCCATCTCGGACCTCGACTCCACCGCCATGGTCCTCGTCCAGCCGCTCGCCATGTTCTCCGTGTGGAAGCGTGCCCTGGCGCCGTTCGATCCCGGCAGGGTCGACAGCGACCAGTTCTACGCCGCCTATCTCGACTTCGTTCTCAAAGGGCTCCGGCCATGAATAGCAATCGCAAGATCGTCCTCGTCGCCGTCGGCGCCGCGTTGCTGTTGGGCGGCGGCGCGTTCGCCTGGAAGAGCGGCAAGGTCGCGCCCCCCGTCGGCAATGGCGCCGCGGTCGCAAAGGCCAACGATCGCCCCCTGGAGCTGATCCCCGCCGAGGTCCACACAATCAAGCCGCGCGGCCTGCTCGACGTCGTCCGCTTCACCGGCACCACGCAGCCGATCGACCAGACGATCGTGAAGAGCCGTGTCGCCGGCCGTCTCGCAGAAGTGCTCGTCCGCGAGGGTGACCGTGTCACGGAAGGCCAGGTGCTGGCCCGCTTCGAAACCACCGAGCTGCAGGCCAAGCTGAACGAACGTCAGTCCGCGCTCGAGGCAGCACGCGCCGACGCGCGCTGGACGGCCCGTGACCGCTCCGACAAGGAGACGCTGGCCAATCGCAACATCGTCTCGCAATCCGCCGCCGACCAGGCGCGCGCGACCGCCGAGAACCGCGCGTCCATGGTGGCCGTTGCCGAGGCCCAGCTCGACGTGGCCCGCAAGAACCTCGCCGATGCCGAGGTGAAGGCGCCGTTCGACGGCGTGGTCGGCGAGCGCCTCGCCAACCAGGGCGAGTCGCTGCCCATCGACGGCAAGATCCTCGCCTTGCTCGACACCAGTCATGTCGAGATCGCCGCCCAGATGCCGGCCGCGGACGTGATCCGCATGAAGGTCGGCCAGGCGGCCACCGTCACGCTGGAGGGCTTCGGCGACCGCGTCTTCAACGGCAAGATCACCCGGATCAGCCCGACCACGCAGGCCGGCTCGCGCTCCATTCCCGTCTATGTCGAGATCACCGACCGGCACGAGGCGCTGCGCGGCGGCCTCTTCGGCACGGGCAGCGTTACGGTCCAGGAGAAGGGACACGCACTCGCGGTCCCGGCCTCCGCCATGCGCAAGGACGACCAGGGCGACTACGTGCTGGCGGTCGAGAACGGCGTGTTGGTGCGCAAGCCGGTCGGCGCCGTGCGCACCTGGTCGCGCGGCGAGCTCGTCGAGGTAAAGGGCCTGGAATCGGGCATGACCGTCGTCTCCGCCCCCCTGCCCGGCCTGCAGGCCGGCCAACGGGTCAAACTCGTCGAGACCCGCTAGGACACCCCATGAAGCTCACCCAGATCGCGGTCGACAATCCGGTCTTCGCCACCATGATGATGGTGGCGTTGCTGGTCATGGGCCTGTTCTCGTACCGCACGCTCGGCATCGACCAGTTCCCCAACGTCGATTTTCCCATCGTCGTCGTCACCACCGACTATCCCGGCGCCTCACCCGAGACGGTCGAGAGCGAGATCAGCCGCAAGATCGAGGAATCGGTCAACGCCATCGCCGGCCTCAAGACTCTCACATCGCGCTCGCTCGAGGGCAGGTCGATCGTCATCGCCGAGTTCGAACTGTCGGTCCCCTCCGCGGTCGCCATGCAGGACGTCCGCGAGAAGGTGCAGATGGTCCGGGCGTCCTTCCGGCCGGAGATCAAGGAACCGCTGATCCAGCGCTTCAATCCGGACGACCAGCCGATCGTGTCGATCGCCGTGCGCTCGGACGTGCGGTCCGTGCGCGACCTCACGACATTGGCCGACCAGATCATCATCAAGCGCCTGCAGACGGTGCGCGACGTCGGCCGCGCCACCATCGCCGGCGGCCTCAAGCGCCAGATCAACATCGAACTCGATCCCGGCCGCATGCACGCTCTTCGCGTCGGCGTGAACGACATCATGCGGGCGATCAAGGACGAGAACCAGAATTTCCCCGCCGGCAACGTTCAGCGCGGCAACGACGACCGCGTCATTGAGGTCACGGGCCGCGTTGCAGAGCCGGGCGACTTCGCCGACCTGATCGTGGCACGGCGTGGCCAGGCACCTGTCTATCTGCGCCAGGTCGCCAACGTGGTCGACGGCCAGCAGGAGCTGGAAAACGTCGCCATGCTGAACGGCGAGCGGGCTCTCGCCATCGACGTGGTGAAGACCCAGGGGTCGAACACCATCGAGGTGGCGCGCGGCGTCCGCCGCGCCGTCGCCGAGCTGCAATCGTCCCTGCCCCCCGACGTCAAGCTGGAGATCGTGCGCGACAGCTCGCGGGGCATCCAGAACTCGGTCGACAACGTCCAGCAGACGATGATCGAGGGTGGCATCCTAACGATCGCCATCGTCTTCCTTTTCCTGCACTCATGGCGTAGCACCGTCATCACGGGCCTTGCCCTGCCGATCTCGGTGTTCGGCGCCTTCATGGTGATGGCGGCCTTCGGGTTCACGCTCAACGTGCTCACCCTGATGGCGCTCAGCCTCGCCATCGGCATTCTGATCGACGACGCCATCGTGGTTCGCGAGAACATCATGCGCCACATCGGCTTCGGCAAGACGCATCGCCAGGCTGCGATCGACGGCACCAACGAGATCGGTCTCGCGGTCCTCGCGACCACCTTCTGCATCGTGGCGGTGTTCCTCCCGGTCGCCTTCATGGGCGGCATCATTGGCCGCTTCTTCTTCCAGTTCGGCGTCATGGTCTCGGCCGCGGTGCTGATCTCGCTGTTCGTCTCGTTCACCCTCGACCCGATGCTGTCTTCGGTGTGGTACGACCCCCAGGCCCACGGCAACGGCCGCTTCGCCCGCATCGTCAACAGCACGCAGGAGAAGGCGAACGGCGTCTATCGCGTGGTCCTCGGCTGGGCGCTGCGCTGGCCCAAGCTGACCCTGCTGATTGCGCTCGGTACGTTCCTCGGCAGCTTCGCGCTGCCGAAGTACATCGGCTTCGAGTTCGTGCCACAGGCCGATCTCGGCGAGCAGGTCGTGAGCATCGAGACGCCGGTCGGCTCCTCGCTGGAGTACACCGAAGCCAAGCTGCGCCAGGTCGATACCGCGCTGCGTGAATTTCCGGAGATCGACTACACCTACGGCACGGTCAACACCGGCTACGCCAACGGCAAAAATCAGGGCAGCCTCTATCTGAAGCTGAAACCACTAAAGCAACGGACCCGCTCGCCCGAGCAGCTCGCCCAGCCGATCCGCGAGCGGCTGGCCAGCATCCCGGGCATTCTCGTCTCGATCAACATCCCGGGTGGCCCGGGCGGCGGTGTCCAGAAGCAACTGCAACTTTCGCTGCAGGGTCCCGACACCAACGTCCTCGATTCGCTGTCGCAGGACGTGATGAAGCGCGCCGCCGACATCCGGGGCGTCGTCGATCTCGACCGCAACCTCAAGGCCGCCAAGCCGATCCTGTCGGTTCGCCTGCGCCGCGATGCCGCGTCGGATCTCGGCCTCGGCACCGCCGCCGTCGCCCAGTCGCTGCGTCCCCTCTTCGCCGGCGACGAGACCAGCCTGTGGCGTGCGCCGGACGGCGAGAACTACATGGTCATGGTCCGCCTGCCCACCGACGACCGTACCGGCGTAGCGGACCTGCAGCGCATCTGGTTCACCGCCGGCACCGAGCCCAACGGTCTGCCGCGCATGGTCCACATCGCCCAGATCGCGGACGTCGTGACCGATGTCGGCGCCTCGCAGATCAACCGCCGCGACCTCAACCGCGAGGTCCAGATCACCGCCAACGTGTATGGCCGCTCGGCCGGCGAGGTCTCGAGCGAGCTGCAGAAGATCCTTACCGAGATGAAGCTGCCGCCCGGCTACCGTTTCGTGTTCGGTGGCTCGACCAAGGACATCGCCGAGAGCGCAGCCTATGCCGGGCAGGCGCTTCTGATGGCCGTCATCCTGATCTACCTGATCCTGGCGTCGCAGTTCGGCAGCTTCCTGCAGCCCATCGCCATCATGATGTCGCTGCCGATGTCGCTGATTGGCGTGTTCCTCGGCCTGCTGGTCGCCGGCACGACACTGAACATCTTCTCGGCCATCGGCTTCATCATGCTGATGGGCCTGGTCACCAAGAACGCCATCCTGCTGGTCGATTTCTTCAATCAGTCGCGCGAGCGCGGGACTCCGGTCCACGAGGCGCTGCTCGAGGCAGGCTCGATCCGCCTTCGGCCGATCCTGATGACCACCCTCGCCATGGTGTTCGGCATGATGCCCCTGGCCCTTGGGCTGGGCGAAGGCGCCACCCAGCGCGCGCCGATGGCGCATGCCGTCATCGGCGGCCTGATCAGTTCGACGCTGCTCACCCTGGTCGTGGTGCCGGTCGTGCTGGTCTACATCGACCGGCTGAGCCTGTGGGCCAAGGCGCGTTTCAGCCGCTCGCCCGACCAGGTGGCCCGCGCTCACAAGCCAGCCGAGTAGGATTGCGGGAACGAATGGCCATCGTACTGGCACGATTCGCGCTATGCTGGCCTCATGCCGGATGATGCCTCGACCATCGGTCTGCGCGTCGTCGATTCGCTCGCCGCGATCGACGCCGAACAGTGGGATGCCTGCGCCCTTGCCCCCGGATCGGCAGGCAACCCCTTCCTCAGCCATCGCTTCCTGAAGACGCTGGAGGATTCGAAATCGGTCGGGCGGCGCACCGGCTGGCAGCCGCAGTATCTGCTGGCCGAGTCCGACGATGGCCTGCTGCAGGGCGCGGCTCCGCTCTACGTGAAGAGCCATTCCCAGGGCGAGTACGTGTTCGACCACGGCTGGGCCCAGGCGCTGGAACGCGCCGGCGGCCGCTACTATCCCAAGCTCCAGGTCGCCGTGCCCTTCACGCCGGTCCCTGGCCCTCGCCTGTTCGCCCGCCCTGGTCCCCTCGCCGCTCCGGTGAAGGACGCGCTAATCGACATGCTGTCCAAGATCGCCGGCGACAACAACATCAGCTCCGTCCACGCCACCTTTTGCACCGAAGACGACTGGAAGCGCTTCGGCGAGCGCGGCTGGCTGCTGAGGCTTGGCCAGCAGTATCACTGGCGCAACGACGGCTACCGGACCTTCGACGATTTCCTGGCGGCGCTCTCATCACGCAAGCGCAAGGCGATCCGCAAGGAGCGTGAGGCGGTGAAGCGCGACAGCATCATCATGCGGACGCTGAGCGGCGACGAGATCCGCCCCGAGCACTGGGACGCCTTCTTCGCCTTCTACATGGATACGGGCGGGCGCAAGTGGGGAACGCCATACCTGACGCGATCCTTCTTCGATATCCTCGGCGCGACAATGGCCGACAAGGTCGTGCTGGTCATGGCCGAGGCCGACGGACGCCCCGTGGGAGGCGCCCTGAACCTCAAGGGCGACGACACGCTCTACGGCCGCTACTGGGGGTGCCTCGAAAGCCACGCCTTCCTGCATTTCGAGGCCTGCTACTACCAGGCCATCGACTATGCGATCGCCCACGGCCTTGCGCGCGTCGAAGCAGGCGCCCAGGGGGATCACAAGATCCAGCGCGGCTACCTTCCGGTACCCACCTATTCGGCCCACTGGATCGTCGATGCGAGCTTCCGTCACGCCGTCGACGAGTACCTCAAGCGGGAGCGTCGCGCCGTCGAACAGGAGATCGAAGGGCTGATGCAGTACTCGCCCTTCCGCAGGGAAAACGAGGGCTGACGGCCTATTTGGCCATCAGCACCCCGAAGAAGAAGACAACGAAGAAGACCGCCTGCTCGGTAAGGCCGAGCGGCGCCTGCCACCCGGCCTTATCGACGATGAACAGGACGACCCAGAACACCGCGGTGGCAAGCACCGAGGCGCGCAGGGCGACCCAGAGCGGCTTGAAGGCGCTCACTAGCCGGCGAGCACCGGCTCTTGGCTGGCCGGCGGCAGGGCACCGCGTTCAGGCGGCAGGAAGGTGAAGGCGAGCTTGGCGGTTTCGCCCGGCCCGTCGACGTCGACGCGCACCGTGCCCCCGTCGGAGAGCCTGCCGAACAGCACCTCTTCCGCCAGCGGTTTCTTCACGTACTCTTGGATCACGCGTGCGAGCGGCCGGGCGCCGAACAGCTTGTCGTAGCCCTTCTCCGCCAGCCAGCGACGTGCGCCATCCGTCAGCTCGATGAAGACCTTGCGGTCGGCGAGCTGGACTTCGAGCTCGGCCACGAACTTGTCCACCACCTTGCCCATCGATTCGGGGCCGAGGTTGGCGAACTTGATGATCGCGTCCAGCCGGTTGCGGAACTCCGGCGCGAACAGTCGGTTGATCGCCTCGTTGTCCTCGTCGTGCCGCTGCTCCCGGCCGAAGCCCAGAGCCGGCTTGGCGATGTCGGCAGCACCGGCGTTGGTCGTCATGCAAAGGATCACGTTGCGGAAGTCCACCGTCCGGCCGTTGTGGTCGGTGAGCTTGCCGTAATCCATGACCTGCAGAAGGACGTTGAAGACGTCCGGATGGGCCTTTTCGATCTCGTCGAACAGCACGACGCAGTGCGGATGCTGGTTGACCTTGTCGGTGAGCAGTCCGCCCTGGTCGAAACCGACATAGCCCGGCGGGGCGCCGATCAGGCGCGAGACGCTGTGGCGCTCCATGTACTCCGACATGTCGAAGCGGATGACCTCGAGGCCGAGCAGGCGAGCCAGTTGGCGCGTCACCTCGGTCTTGCCGACGCCGGTCGGTCCCGCCAGCAGATAGCTGCCGATCGGCTTTTCCGGCGACCGCAGGCCCGCGCGGGCGAGCTTGATGGAAGCCGCGAGCTGGTCGATGGCGTGATCCTGGCCGAACACGACCGTCTTCAGGTCGCGGTCGATCGTGCGCAGCATCTCGGTATCGTCCTTGGACACCGACTTCGGCGGGATGCGCGCGATCTTGGCGACGATTTCCTCGATGTCCGAGACCTCGATCGTGCTCTTGCGCTGGTCGGGCGCGCGAAGCATCTGCGCAGCACCGACCTCGTCGATCACGTCGATCGCCTTGTCCGGCAGCTTGCGGTCATGGATGTAGCGCGCCGACAATTCGACAGCCGCCTTGATCGCATCGTCGGTGAAGCTCACATGATGATGCTTCTCGTAGACCGGCTTCAACCCCTTCATGATCTCGACGGCATCGCTGATCGTGGGCTCGGGCACGTCGATCTTCTGGAAGCGACGCACCAGCGCGCGGTCCTTCTCGAAGTAGTTGCGGTACTCCTTGTACGTCGTCGAGCCGATGCAGCGGAGTTCGCCCGACTGGAGCGAGGGCTTCAGCAGATTGGACGCGTCCATCGAGCCGCCCGACGTGGCGCCGGCTCCGATGATCGTGTGGATCTCGTCGATGAAGAGGACCGAATTCGGCTTCTTCTTGAGTTCGCCCAGGACCGCCTTCAGCCGCTCCTCGAAGTCGCCGCGATAGCGCGTGCCGGCCAGCAGGGCACCCATGTCGAGCGAGTAGATGATCGCTTCCTTGAGGACTTCCGGGACCTCGCCGTCGATGATCTTGCGGGCAAGACCCTCGGCGATCGCCGTCTTGCCGACGCCGGGTTCGCCGACATAGAGCGGGTTGTTCTTGGTGCGGCGGCACAACACCTGAATGGTCCGCTCGACCTCGTGATCGCGCCCAATGAGCGGATCGACGCGGCCCTCGCGGGCCTTCTGGTTCAGGTCGACACAGTAGGCGGCCAGCGCCTCGTTGCCCTGCTTTGCCGCGCCCTCGCCGCCGCCTGCTTCCTCCTCGGAGCCGCTGACGCGGCGGGTGCGCGAACGGCCCGGCACCTTGGCCTTGCCGTGACTGATGTAATCGACCGCGTCGAGACGGGTCATGCCCTGGTTCTCGAGGAACGACACGGCATGGCTGTCGCGCTCCGAGAAGAGCGCCACCAGCACGTTGGCGCCGGTTACCTCGTTGCGACCGGAAGACTGCACGTGGACCGCCGCCCGCTGAACGACGCGCTGGAAGCCCGCAGTCGGCAGCGGCTCGCTGGCGCTCTGCGTGATTATGCCTTTGAGACGATTATCGACGAAGGTTTCGAGGTCGTGGCGCAACCGATCGATGTCGACGCCGCAGGCCTTGAGGACGGGGACCGCGTCCTCGTCCTCGGTCATCGCCAGCAGCAGGTGCTCCAGCGTCGCGTACTCGTGACGACGTTCACCTGCCAACCCGAAGGCGCGATGCAGGGACTTCTCGAGGTTCTTGGACAACATGGACATCGGACCACCTCGACAGGAAAAACAAACTACTCTTGGTCGTCGTTACTCTTTCTCCAAGGTGCACTGGAGAGGGTGCTGGTTCTTACGCGCGTAGTCCACCGTCTGGGTCACTTTCGTCTCGGCGATCTCGTAGGTGTAGACGCCGCAGACTCCCACGCCCTTCTGATGGACGTGCAGCATGACCTCGGTGGCCTCCTCGCGATTCTTCTGGAAGATGTTCTGCAGAACGTCGACGACGAACTCCATCGGCGTGTAGTCGTCGTTCAGCATCAGCACCTTGTACATCGACGGCTTCTTGGTGCGGGTCCGCGTCAGCGTAAGGGCACCGGTACGACCGTCGTCGCCGCCCTCGCCGTCGTCGCGGCGCGGCGGCTGCTGGGGCGGACCGTTCGGCGGCTCGCTGGGCCCGCCGAGCCGCACTTCGCTTGCGCTGCGCAGAAAATTCATTGCCCTAGCCACACTCCAAAGCCAAGCCACACAAGAATTATATAGGGAGCCCGGACGATTCCGCTACCTCGGTCGGAGCCCGTCCTTGCCCACGACCAGCATCCAGCGGTCGGCCCGGGCGCGGTGGATCGGGGCGTTCATGTCGCGCCGCAGCTCCGCAGGCTCGAGCTTGCGTGGCGGATTGACCGGGATCGGCACGGCATCCCACGAGAATAGCCTGGCCGAGAATTTGACGTTCGCAAAACCATCCGTCGGGTAGTGGTAGGCCTGAAAGCCCCAGACACCGTTGCGGCAGGAGGCGACCGCCCACCAGAAGTCGTTGTCCGGCAGTCGCATTCCGTCCCGCGGTGGACCGAACGCCCGGCTCTCTTCGAGCAACCCCACCAGATCACGGGTTTCCGCGGCATTCAGGAGGCGCTGCCCCCCCTTCATGCTCCAGGGCGCGAAGATGTCGGAGGGGGTCGAGATCAGCATGTTGGTGATGCCGGTGGTGACATTGCCCTGCCCCTCCAGCACGCCGATGTTCATGCCCGCTGTCCCGTCGGGCTGCAGGAAGATCTCGTAGGCGCGGACCTGCTCCTCCCAGAGGGCGTTGTAGATCAGCCGCAGACGGCTGCGACCGCCCGGGACGCACGCGGCCCGGATGTCGTTGGCAGCGACGAAATCGAACCAGTGGAAGCTGCGCACGACGGGCTTCTCGACGTTGCGATCGGGCCGCTGGGCGGTCGCCGGCCCGGCCGCGAGGAGCGTCACGGCGGCCATGGTCGCGAAAAAAGCCTTCATCACGGTCTCCTATGGACAGCCGCATGATCGGCGCGAACTAGGGCAGCAGAGCGGCATGTGCAAAGTTGCAGAGCAAACCGAACTTTAGTAGAGTAACAGGAATTGCCCATAACGTATTGGCTGGGCACAAAAATCAGAATTTTGCGTGTGGCGTATTCGCAATGATTTTCCGGTTCAGGCGAATTGCGGTCAGTCTTTCCTGGTTTGCCGTCGGTGCTGTGTTCATCGGCGCGACCCTGACGCCCGCGCCCGTCGACGCGCAGACGACGTCGGTCAAGCGCGCCGCGCCGCCGGCCAAGGCCCGCGCCAAGGCTTCATCGCGCAATACGTCCTCCTCCTGGGTTCCCAATCCAGGCGTCAATGCCCGCGAATCCTACCTGATCGTAGATGCCACGAGCGGCCGCGAGCTCGCATCTGACCGCCCCGACGAGCTGCGCCATCCTGCGTCTCTCACCAAGCTGATGACCATCTACCTCACCTTCTCGGCCCTCGATTCGGGCCGTCTGTCGCTGGGCGACGGGCTGCAGGTGTCGGTCAACGCGCTCAATGCCCCGCCGACCAAGATGGGCATGACGCCGGGCGGCACGGTGAACGTGCGTGATGCCACGATGGCGCTGGTTACGCGGTCGGCAAACGACGCCGCCGTGCTGCTGGCCGAGGCGCTCGCCGGCAGCGAAGAGGCGTTTGCCCGGCTGATGACGCAGAAGGCGCGCCAGCTCGGCATGACGTCGACGGTGTTCCGCAATGCCTCCGGCCTTCCCAACAGCGAGCAGGTCACGACGGCGCGCGATCTCGCCAAGCTCGCCAACGCGCTGCTGCGTGACTATCCGCACTACTATGCAATCTTCTCCGTTCAGAGCTACGCCTATCGCGGCCGCACGCTCGAGAACCATAACCGCATGCTCGGCAACTACGATGGCGCCGACGGCCTGAAGACCGGCTACACGAACGCGTCCGGGTTCAACCTCGTGATGTCCGCCGTGCGCGACAATCGCCGCCTGATCGGCGTGGTCATGGGCGGCACGAGCGCGGCCCAGCGCGACCGGACGATGGCAGCCCTGATGGACCGGGGCTTCGCGCTTGCCGCCGCGATGCAGCTCTCGCCCTGGACGTCGCAGCGCAAACCGCCGTCGGCCCGCTACACCGCCGCTCAATTCGATCCGGGCAGCAGCTTCGCGGAGGCTTACCGGCCGCCCCAGGCAGCACCGCAGCAGGTCAGCCCGAAGTATGCCGGCTTCGTGCCGCCCGCGCCGGCCGCGCCACCGGCTGCGCAGACGTCATTCGCCGCGGCGCCGCCCCCGGCCGCGCCTGCCCCTGCAATGTCGGACACGCCCGCTCTTGGTAGCTGGGTCATCCAGGTCGGCTCCTTCAGCGAGCCTCAGGCGGCCCAGGCAGCGCTCGAGCGCGCGACCGCCGCGCTGCCCAACGCCCGTCAGGCATCGGCGATCGTCGACGAAGTCCAGATGGCCAACCGCGTCTTCCACCGGGCACGCCTCATCAACCTGTCGCAGGAACAGGCCACCGAAGGCTGCAAGCGGCTGGAGAAGCGGAAGATCTACTGCTCGGCCCTGCAGGTCACGGCCTGGAATACGCCGGGCGCCCGCTGAGCGCCCGCTTCAGGCGCTCGACGAACAGCCGCTTGTGACGGCGCTGCCAGAGGCTCAGGTCCCACAGTTCGCGACTGGGCTTTAGGCGCGACTGGATGGGCTCGAAGACCGACACCACGGTCATCCTCCCGCGAACTTTCACCCTGAGCGGCACCACTCGATAGCCGGGACCTTCGTAAGCCGCGAGGCGCGCCACATCGCGCGCGCTAAGACCGCCGACGATCGCGCCCGAAACCTCCCCGCGTGCATCGGCAATCACGATGGGATACGTGCCGCCCTGCACCCGCCGCCGCGCATGGCCCGGCAGGCGTGCCTCCGTATAGGCCTGTGGCGGCAGGCGCCGTGCCAGGACAAGAGCCGTCACGTCACGATCGAGCAGCGTGCCGTAGAAGAAGAAGCGCATCAGTGATGGCCGGAGCTGGCGTCGTCCGGCAGCTCGACACCGCATGCGGCGAGCGCAGCCTTCAGGTCGGCCATCAACCGCTCCAGTCCCGCATCGTCGGTGGCCTCGCACCGCGCCACGAGAACGGGCTGCGTGTTCGACGCCCGCAGCAGCCACCAGCCGTCCTTCGTGCTCACCCGGACGCCGTCGATGTCCGAGAAGTTGGCACCGTCCTTCTGCAGGCGCGCCTTCACCTTCTCCACCACGCCGAACTTCTGATCGTCCGGACAATCGAAGCGCAGCTCGGGCGTATTGACCGGCTGGGGAAGCCCGTCGCGCATGTCTGCCAGGGTCTCCTTCGAGTTGGCGACGATGTTGAGCAGGCGCAGGCCGCAATAGAGCGCATCGTCGAAACCGTAGAAGGTGTCGGCAAAGAAGACGTGACCGCTCATCTCGCCCGCGAGCGGCGCACCGACCTCGGCCATCTTGCTCTTGATGAGAGAGTGACCGGTCTTGAACATCATCGGCTTGCCGCCGGCCTTGGCGATCTCGTCGAAAAGCACCTGGCTCGCCTTCACGTCCGCGATGATGGTGGCGCCCGGCCTGCTCTTCAGCACGTCGCGCGACCACAGGACGAGAAGCTGATCGCCCCACAGGATGCGGCCCTTGCCGTCCACGGCGCCGATGCGATCGCCGTCGCCGTCGAAGGCGATGCCCAGATCGCAGCCCTGCTTCTTCACCTCGGCGATCAGTTGCTCGAGGTTCTTCGGCACTGTCGGATCGGGATGATGCGCCGGGAAGGTGCCGTCGACCTTCTCGTTGAGCACGAAATGCTCGCCTTCGAGCTTGTCGACCACCGCGCGGATCGACACGCCGACGGCTCCGTTGCCGGTATCCCAGGCAACCTTGAGCTTCTTGCCGGGCTTCACGTCGCGCAGCAGACGGGCCGCATAGTCGGCGAGGATCGGACGCTTCTCGACCTTGCCCTGCCCCGTCTCCCAGTCGCCTTTCCCGGCCATCGCGCCCAGCGTCTGGATGTCGGCCCCGAAGAAGGACTTCTTGCCCATCATCATCTTGAAGCCGTTGTAGTCCGGCGGATTGTGCGACCCGGTGATCTGGATGCCGCCGTCGGCCTCGAGATGGTAGACGGCAAAATAAAGCATCGGAGTCGCCGCCAGTCCGATGTCCAGCACGTCGATACCGGCAGCGGTCAGCCCCTCGATGCAGGCCGCCGCGAGTTCCGGCGAACTCAGCCGGCCGTCGTAGCCCAGCGCCACGCGCTTGCCGCCCTTGCGCTTCACCAGCGTGCCCAGCGTGCGGCCGATCGCGCGGGCGTCGGCGGCATGGACGGTGCCGCCCACGATGCCGCGGATGTCGTACTCGCGCAGGATGCTGGAATCGAACTTGTGGCTCATGGAATGAACTCCGCAGAAAACCGTCAGAAATTCAGGAACGCGGGCCAGGCCGGCCGACGCCCTCGTAGGTAAAGCCAAGCGCGCGCATTTCACCCGGATCGAAGATGTTGCGCAGGTCGACGATGCGCGGCTGGCGCATCAGCTCCTTGATGCGCCGCGGGTCAAGCCCACGGAACTCGTGCCACTCCGTAATGACGAGCAGCACGTCGGCGCCGGTCGCCGCCTCGTAGG
Source organism: Reyranella aquatilis (assembly GCF_020880995.1). Classification (GTDB taxonomy): domain Bacteria; phylum Pseudomonadota; class Alphaproteobacteria; order Reyranellales; family Reyranellaceae; genus Reyranella; species Reyranella aquatilis. The sequence continues at coordinate 662,842 of NZ_JAJISD010000001.1, forward strand.
CGGTTCGCGTGAAGGTCACGTCCTTCAGCAACCGTCCCGCCTCCTCCATGCCTTCAGGATCGAAGGCCACGATCCGGGCACCGGCCGCCTGCAGCGCCGGGACGATATCGAGCGATGGCGCATCGCGCATGTCGTCGGTGTTCGGCTTGAAGGTGAGACCCAGCACACCGACCGTCAGCCCGGCGACGGAACCGCCGCAGAAGTCGATGACCTTCCGGGCCATCCGCTTCTTGCGCCCGTTGTTCACCTGGATCACCTGCTCGACGATGGTCTGCGGCGCATTGGCCTCGCGCGCCGTATAGGCGAGCGCCAGCGTGTCCTTCGGGAAGCATGATCCGCCGAAGCCCGGTCCAGGATGCAGGAACTTGCGCCCGATCCGCCCGTCGAGGCCGATGCCGCGCGCCACGTCGTGCACGTCGGCACCGACCTTCTCGCACAGGTCGGCGATCTCGTTGATGAAGGTGATCTTGGTCGCGAGGAAGGCGTTGCCCGCGTACTTGGTGACCTCGGCGGTCTCGATGTTGGTGAACACCATCGGTGTCTGGATCAAGTTGAGCGGCCGATAGATCGCCGCCATCACATCGCGCGCCCGCTGGCTTTCGACGCCGATCACGACGCGGTCCGGCTTCATGAAGTCCTCGATCGCCGCGCCTTCGCGCAGGAACTCCGGGTTCGACGCCACGTCGAATTCCGCCGCCGGGCGGGACTCCCGGATGATGCGGGCGACCTCCCGGCCAGTACCGACCGGAACGGTCGATTTGGTCACGATCACGGTGTAGCCGGTGATGGCCTGGGCGATCTCGGCCGCCGCGGCGTAGACGTAGGACAGGTCGGCATGCCCGTCGCCGCGCCGCGTCGGGGTGCCGACGGCGATGAACACCGCGTCGGCATTGCCGACGGCGTCCGCAAGATGGGTGCTGAAGGTCAGGCGTCCGGACCGCACGTTGTCGGCCACGAGGCGATCGAGGCCCGGCTCGTAGATCGGGATCTCGCCCCTGCGGAGCCGCTCGATCTTAGCGGCTTCCTTGTCGACGCACGCCACGTCGTGCCCGAATTGTGCGAAGCAGGCTCCGGACACCAGTCCCACGTAGCCGGAACCGATCATGGCGATGCGCATGGCGATCAGGCCTTCAGCAAGCGGCCCAGAAGAGCCCGGGTTTCGGCAGCCGTGTCCGCGCGGTGCAGCGCCACGGCGACATTGGCTTCGAGGAAGCCGATGCGGCTGCCGCAATCGTAGCGCTGACCGGCATACTTCAAGGCATGGAAGGGCGAGCGCCCGATCATCTTTGCCATCGCGTCGGTGAGCTGGATCTCGCCGCCGGCGCCGGTCTCGTGACGATCGAGGTGCTCGAACACTTCCGGCATCAGCACATAGCGTCCGATCAGGGCCAGCGTCGACGGCGCCTCCTCGGGCTTGGGCTTCTCGACCATCCCCGTGATCTCGGACAGGTTTCCGTCCTCGTTCTTCACGGCCGCGATGCCATAGCTCTTGGTCTGCTCGCGCGGCACGTCCATCACGGCGACCACGCTGCCGCCGGTCTTCTCGTGCGCCTGCACGAGTTGGCCGATGCAGCTCGGCTCGTCGATCGTCAGCTCGTCGGGCAGCAGGACGGCGAAAGGCTCCTGCCCGATCCAGTGACGCGCGCACCACACGGCGTGCCCAAGCCCCAGCGGCTTCTGCTGGCGGGTGAAGATCGCGTTTCCCGGCTTGATCGTGGCGTCCTGCGTCTGCTTCAGCTCCGCTGCCTTCTTGCGTTGCTCGAGCGTTGCCTCGAGTTCGTAGGCATGGTCGAAATGATCTTCCAGCGCGCCCTTGTTGCGACCGGACACGAAGACGAATTCCTCGATCCCGGCGGCAAGGCACTCCTGCACCGCGTACTGGATGAGAGGACGGTCGACGACCGTCAGCATCTCCTTCGGCATCGCCTTGGTCGCGGGGAGGAAGCGGGTTCCCAGACCGGCAACCGGAAGAACGGCTTTTCGGACTCGCTGCGGCATGCTCATCGACCTCTCTCAGGAACCGGATTGTATATGAAAATCAATGATTTGACAGGATCAAGGCAAGAGGCCCCGCGGGAGCGCTAGATGCCACGCGGGCGCGCGCCGTGGCAAGGTCATCCGCCGAGCAGCACGTCCTTGGCCCGGTTGATACGGGCGGCGAGTTCAGCCGACCCTCCGACATCGGGATGCATGCGCTGAATCAGGCGCCGATGCGCCGCCTTGATCTCTTCTTCGGTCGCTCCCGCGGAGAGCCCAAGCACAGCCAGCGCCTCGTCACGACTCATATCGGAGCCGGGCCCTCGGGGCGGAGGCGCGCTTCGCGCATTGCGCCAGTCCGCCCCCAGGCGACGGTCGAGATAGGCTTCCAGAACGCGCAGCGAATCGGCGTCCGCTGCGCATTCCGCCTGCAGGGTGAGAAGTTCCGCGTCGCTCAGGAGGTCTAGAGTCCGGCCGGCGAAGCGACCTGCCAGTACGGTGCCGCCGACATCGCCGGTCGCGTGGTCGATCCAGGCCTGCAGGAACGTCGTCTTCACTTCGGTACGTTGGCCGGCCCCGGGAGCGCTGAAGCCGCCCGACGGGCGGTTACGGACGGCGCGCGCAATGAGCGCCGTGATCGCGATCCCCGCTAGGCCCATGAGCTCCGGGAGCAGTCCGGGGAGAAAGCGAAGTCCGAAGATCAGCATGGCGCCAACGCCGACGCCGCCCAGTATCACCATCATCACGCGTATCGCGCGCGCGAGGGACGACGGATTGGCGCGTAGTAGCCATGCGACGGCCAAAGCGATAGCGGCGAAGGACAGCAGCGCCAGGAGAAGCGCCGGCATGGCCTACTGCCGCGTCGTCGGCGCCTGGGGCGCCGGCGCTTGCGGCTGTGTCTGCGACTGGGATTCCGCCTTCTCGCGCTGGATCTGGCGCCAACGCTCGACATTGCGGTTGTGCTCGAGAAGCGTGGTGGCAAAGGCGTGCCCGCCCTGCCCGTCGGCAACGAAGTAAAGCGACCGGTCGCGTGCCGGATTGGTCGCCGCGACGATCGAGGCGCGTCCGGGATTGCAGATCGGTCCGCGCGGCAGGGCGGCGATCACATAGGTATTGAAGGGCGTGTTCGATTGCAGATCGGCGCGCGTGAGGTCGCGGCCCAGCGGCGCCTTGCCTTCGGTGAGTCCGTAGATTGTGGTGGGATCGCTCTCGAGCTTCATGCGCCGGCGCAGCCGGTTGATGAACACCGCCGCGACCCGCGTGCGTTCCGCCGGCACCGCGGTTTCCTTCTCGATCATCGACGCCAGGATCAGGGCTTCTCGCTTGTTGGCCAGCGGCAGGCCGGCGGCGCGCTTGCGCCAGGCCTCGTCCAGAGCCTTCTCCATCGCCTCCTTCATGCGCAGCAGCAGCCCGTCGCGGGTGTCATCGCGTGAATAGAAGTAGGTCTCGGGCAGGAGGTCGCCCTCCTTCACGTCGAGCGTGATGTCCCCGGTGAGCGCCTCCGTCTTCCGCACCAGCTCCAGCACCTCGGGCGTCGTCATGCCCTCGGGAATCGTGAGACGGCGTTGCACGACCTTTCCGGACTGCAAGAGCTCGACCAGAGCCTGCATCGAGGTGTGGGCCGGTACTTCGTACTCGCCCGCCTTGATCGGCTTGGGCGACGGATCGATCATCAGGGCCACGCGGAACAGCCGCGGGTGGGCGATGACGCCCTCCTCCTCCAGCAGCTTGGCCATGGTGGTCGGTCCGGCCCCGCGCGGGATGACGACGTTCTTGGTCTTCTCGAGGGGCCCCTGGGCGGTGAGGATCACGTGGCCGACATAGATCGACCCGCCCATGACGGTGGCGAACAACGCGATGAAGAACAGGACCCAGCGGAAGTAGCTGAGCATGACTCAGCTCCCTGAGTTCAGGCAGGCCCGACGATCAGGCTCGCGTTGGTGCCGCCGAATCCGAACGAATTGCTGAGTGCGAAGCGAACCTTGCGCTGCTTGGCCTGTTTCGGGACCAGGTCGATGTCGCAACCCTCGTCCGGTTCGTCGAGGTTGAGCGTCGGCGGAACCGCCTGCTCGTTCAGCGACTTGATCGCATAGATTGCCTCGATCGCTCCGGCGGCGCCCAGCAGATGGCCGGTTGCCGACTTCGTCGAGGACATCGACAGCTTGTAGGCATCGGCGCCAAAGGTCCGCTTGACCGCACCGAGTTCGATGACGTCGGCCATGGTCGACGTGCCATGGGCGTTGACGTAGTCGATCTGGTCCGTGCCGAGGTTGGCGCGCTTGAGAGCGGCCTTCATGGCGCGCATCGCACCGTCGCCGTCTTCCGACGGAGCGGTAATGTGATAGGCGTCGCCCGACAGGCCGTAGCCGAGGATCTCGGCGTAGATCTTCGCACCGCGCTTCTTCGCGTGCTCGTACTCCTCGAGCACAAGACAGCCGGCGCCCTCGCCCATTACGAAGCCGTCGCGCTTCCTGTCCCAGGGCCGCGACGCCTGTGTCGGGGTGTCGTTGAAGTCGGTCGACAATGCCTTGCAGGCGTTGAAGCCCGCGATGCCGATGCGGCAGATCGCGGCTTCGGCACCGCCCGCCACCATCACATCGGCATCCTCGAACTGGATCAGCCGCGCGGCATCGCCGATCGCGTGCGCACCGGTGGCGCAGGCGGTGACGACCGCGTGGTTCGGTCCCTTGAAGCCGTACTTGATGGAAACCTGGCCGGAGACGAGGTTGATCAGCGCCGAGGGAATAAAAAAGGGACTCACTCGACGAGGTCCCCGCTCCTTAAGCACGAGCGAGGTCTCGTAGATGGTCTGGAGACCACCGATGCCGGAGCCGATCATGACGCCGGTCCGGGTCAGACCTTCCTCGTCCTGCGGCATCCAGCCCGAATCCTCGACCGCCTGCTGGGCGGCCGCGAGTCCGAACACGATGAACTTGTCGAGCTTCCGCTGCTCCTTGGGCGCAAGGTAGCCGTCCACATTGAAGTGGCCGTTTGCCTTGTCGCCCTGGGGCACCTCACCCGCGATTCGCGTCGCGAGATCGGCCGTATCGAAAGCCTGGATGGGGCGAATGCCCGACTCCGCCGCCATGAGGCGGCGCCAGTTCGTGTCGACGCCGTCACCCAACGGCGTCACCATACCCATGCCGGTTACGACGACTCGCCTCATCTTCCGACGTCCCTCTTGCAGGAAACGGTGAAGATCAGGACTTCGCGTTGCCCTTGATGAAGCCGATCGCGTCGCCAACGGTCTGGATCTTCTCGGCGGCGTCATCGGGAATCTCGATGCCGAATTCTTCCTCAAACGCCATCACAAGCTCGACCGTGTCGAGGCTGTCCGCGCCGAGGTCGTCGATGAACTTGGCCTCTTCCTTGACCTGAGCGGCTTCGACGCCGAGATGCTCAACGACGATCTTCTTAACGCGCTCGGCAATATCGCTCATTGTCTTGTCCTTCCCGTGTATCCAAAAATCCCGGTCGCCGAAGGGGGTCCGGCGGATGCCGCGCTATTAACATAGCTTCCCGGCCATTGGCTAGAACCGAAAAGCCCACGAAATCAGGCACTTGCAGGCTTTACCCTCAGATCATCGCCATCCCGCCGTTGATGTGCAGGGTCTGACCCGTGACATAGGCGGCCTCGTCGCTGGCGAGGTAGACCACGCCGGCGGCAATCTCGTCCGGCGTGCCGAGCCGATCGGCCGGCACGCGTCCCAGAATGGCCTTCTTCTGGTCGTCGGTCAGCACGTCGGTCATCGGCGTGGCGATGAAACCGGGTGCCAGGCAGTTCACGGTGATGCCACGCGACGCCAGTTCCTGCGCCAGCGACTTCGACATGCCGATCAGGCCGGCCTTGGCAGCTGCGTAGTTCGCCTGGCCCGGATTGCCGGTGACGCCGACGATCGAGGTGATGTTGATCACGCGACCGAACCGCCGCTTCATCATTCCGCGCATAGCTGCGCGCGTGAGACGAAAGGTGCCGGTGAGATTTACCTGCAGGACCTTTTCCCACTCCTCGTCCTTCATCCGCATCGAGATGTTGTCGCGCGTGATGCCGGCATTGTTCACCAGGATGTCGAGCTTGCCGCCCATCGCGGCCTCGGCCTCCTTCGCGAGCCGATCGATGTCGGCCGGATCGTCCATCCGTGCAGCCACGACATGAGCCCGATCGCCGAGCGAAGCCTTGAGCTGCTCCAGCGCTTCGGCGCGCGTGCCCGAAAGCGTTACCGTCGCGCCCTGCTTGTGAAGTGCGCGCGCGATCGCACCGCCGATACCGCCCGATGCACCCGTGACGAGAGCAGCCTTGCCGGTCAGGTCGAACATGGCTTTTCCCCTCAAACCGTCTTCAGGAAGGCTTCGATGTCGGCCGGCGTGTTGAGCGCCATGCCCGTCATGTCCTTGTCGATGCGCTTCACCAGGCCCGACAGGACCTTGCCCGTGCCGCATTCGACGAGCACTTCCACACCCCTGGTCTTCATGTACTGCACGCTTTCGCGCCAACGCACGAGCCCGGTGACCTGTTCCACAAGCCGCTGCTTGATCGAGTCGGGATCGCTGAGTTCGGACGCCAGCACGTTGGAAACGAGCGGCACGCGCGGCGGCATCAAGGTCACACCCTCTAGCGCGATCCTCATTGCATCGGCGGCCGGCTGCATCAGCGGGCAATGGAAAGGCGCGCTCACCGGCAGCAGCATGCCGCGCTTGCAGCCCTTGGCCTTGGCCGCCTCGATGGTGCGCTCGACGGCTTCCTTGTGGCCGCTGACCACGACCTGGCCACCGCCATTGTCGTTGGCGACCGCGACGACCTCGCCTTGGGCCGCTTCCTTGCAGGCTTCCTGGGCAGGCTCCAGCTCGATGCCGAGCAGGGCCGCCATGGCGCCGACGCCGACCGGCACGGCCTTCTGCATCGACTGACCGCGCAGCTTCAGGAGCCGAGCGGCGTCCGACAGCGTCAGGGCGCCGGCCGCGGACAGCGCCGAGTATTCGCCGAGCGAGTGGCCGGCGACGTGGGTCGCGAGCGACGACAGGGGCTTGCCGCCGTCCTTCTCCAGGATCCGTGCGACCGCCACGCTGACAGCCATCAGGGCCGGCTGGGCATTCTCGGTCAGGACGAGGTCGCTTTCGGGCCCCTCCCGCATCAGTTTGGAGAGGTTCTGCTTCAGCGCCTCGTCGACTTCCCCGAAAACCTCCCGGGCCGTGGCGAAGGCGCCGGCAAGGTCGGCTCCCATGCCGACAGCCTGCGATCCCTGTCCCGGAAAGACAAAAGCCCGACTCATGCGCGTTTTCCCCCGATTTCGGCTAGAATTGGCGCAGTCATACCGGGGTGCCGGGCGCAGTCAAGCCGCACCGGAATGCCTTGCTTTCAAGACGCGTGCCTGTATAACCGCCGCTCTTCGGGGCCTAAATCGGCTCCGATCTCCTTGCCGCCCCGGTGCATTCCGCGATGGGGCGGCTAGATCCGGCCGGTTCCTCGGAACTCCGGGTCGCTAACAGCCATAAGGAGCCGAATCTACATGGCACTCTACGAGAATGTCTTCATTGCGCGTCAGGACGTTGCGACGACGCAGGTGGAGGCTCTGACCACCCAGTTCTCAGAACTGGTCGCCAGCCTGGGCGGCACCGTCTCCAAGAAGGAGTACTGGGGCCTGCGTTCGCTGACCTACCGCATCAAGAAGAACCGCAAGGGTCACTACACCCTGCTCAACATCGACGCCCCCGCGGCGGCGGTGAAGGAGCTGGAGCGCACGATGTCGATCAACGAAGACATCATCCGCTACATGACCGTGCGCGTCGACGAACTCGAGGAAGGCCCGTCGGCCATCATGGTTCGCAGCGCCGAGAAGTCCGACCGTCCGGGTGGCGATCGTGGCGACCGCTGGGGCGATCGCCCGCCGCGTCGCGAGCGTCCGCGCTTCGGCGATGAGGGCGGCGCTGCCCCCGCCTCTGACACGGGAGAAGAAGCATGAGCGCCCAGCGTCGTCCGTTTACCCGCCGCCGCAAGAGCTGCCCGTTCTCCGGCGCCAACGCCCCGAAGATCGACTACAAGGACGTGCGCCTTCTGCAGCGCTTCGTCTCCGAACGAGGCAAGATCGTTCCGAGCCGCATCTCGGCGGTCTCGTCCAAGAAGCAGCGCGAACTCGCCCAGGCGATCAAGCGCGCCCGCTTCCTGGCGCTCCTGCCCTACCTCATCGCCTAGTCGGGAGACGCAATCATGCCGATGAACGTCATCCTGCTCGAACGCGTGCCGAAGCTCGGCCAGATGGGCGACGTTGTGAAGGTGAAGCCCGGCTTCGCCCGCAACTTCCTCCTGCCGCAGAAGAAGGCACTGCGCGCGACCAAGGACAACATCACCTACTTCGAGTCGCAGCGTAAGGTTCTCGAGGCTCAGAACCTCGAGCGCCGTCAGGAAGCGGAAGCCGTCGGCGCGAAGATGAGCGACCTCAAGGTCACCATCATCCGCCAGGCCTCCGAGGCGCTGCAACTCTACGGTTCGGTCACCTCGCGCGACATCGCCGACGGCGCCGCTGCCCAGGGCGTCAAGATCGAGCGCAGCCAGGTCGAACTGGACAAGCCGATCAAGGCGCTGGGCGAGCACAAGATCAAGATCCACCTCCATCCGGAAGTCGTGGTCGAGATCTCGGTGCTGGTCGCCCGCTCCGCCGACGAGGCCGAGTTCCTGGCCAAGGGCGGCAGGCTCGTCGCCGAGACCGAGCGTGCGCAGATGGAGGCGGCGGAAGCCGCGCAGCGTGCGGCCGACCAGGCCGCCGCGCTGTTCGAAGCCAAGGCTGCCGAAGGCGCCGAGGGCGAGGCCGCCGAGGCTGCGGCCGAGGAAGCGCCGGCCGACCAGAAGTAACGCGCGTGCCGACAGGCACCGCGCATCTCTTCGAACGCATGCCATCGCACCGCGATGGCATGCGTTTTCTTTTGGTGCGTCCGTGATCTGGCGGCTGGGCGCCCTGGCGGTGGCAGCGATCGTGGCGTTGCCGCTGTTTGGCATCGGCTCCAGCCTGTTCACCGATCAGACGGATCTCTGGCGCCACCTCGCCGAGACGCAGCTCGCCGACATCGTCGGCAACACTGTGGTCCTGCTGTTCGGAGTCGGCGTGGGAACCGTCGTGCTAGGCACCGGCACGGCGTGGCTGGTGACGATGTGCCGCTTTCCCGGCGTCGGCGTGCTGCAATGGGCATTGTTGCTGCCCCTCGTCCTGCCGACCTACATCATCGGCTACGCCTATGCCGATCTGATGGCTTTCGCCGGCCCTCTGCAGTCCGGCCTGCGGGCCGCGACCGGCTGGTCGCGGACCGAGTACTGGTTCCCCGACTTCGGCTCCGCGGCGGGCGTCGCCTTCCTGTTCACGCTGGTCCTGTATCCCTACGTCTACCTTGCCGCCCGGGCGGCGTTCCTGACCCAGTCGCACGCGCTGCTCGAAGCCAGCCGCATCCTGGGCAACGGCCCCTGGCGCACCTTCCTGCACATCGGCCTGCCGATGGCTCGCCCGGCCGTGGCGGCGGGCGCGGCGCTGGCCTTACTTGAGACGCTGGCCGATTTCGGCACCGTTCAATATTACGGCGTTCACACTTTCACGACGGCGATCTATCGGACCTGGTACGGCATGGGAAATCGCGAGGGCGCAGCGCAGATATCGATTGTGCTGATCGCCATCGCCATCGCTCTGATCCTGCTCGAACGGCATTCGCGCGGGCGCGCGAGCTTCGCCATCGCCTCGGGGCTTCGCCATCGCGCCGAACCGGCCAGCCTGACCGTCGGTCGCGGGATCGCAGCCCTGATCGCCTGCAGCCTCCCGGTCCTGCTGGGCTTCGCCCTGCCGACGTTTCATCTGGCGCAGCTGGCCCTGAGATCCGGCGCGACGGTGGCGGACCACCGTTTCCTCGGAGATGCCGTCAACAGCCTCGTTCTCGCCTCCGTAGCGGCTGTCATCATCGTCGGGCTGGCGCTTTTCCTGAGCTACGCGGGGCGACTGGTGCGTCGCCGCGCACTCAATCGGACGATCGAGTTCGCCTCGCTGGGCTACGCCATTCCCGGTGCCGTCATCGCCGTCGGCGTTCTGCTGCCGCTGGCCGTCGCCGACCGCGGCATCGATCTGATGTCACGAGCACTGTTCGGAGTGCCGACGGGGCTACTCCTGAGCGGAACCGCGTTCGCCCTCCTGCTCGCCTATACAGTTCGTTTCCTCGCCGTCGGCATGGCCAACGTCGCGCCCGGGCTGGCCGCAATCGATCCGGCGATGGATGCAAGTGCACGGGTACTGGGCGCGCGGCCCAATCAGGTGATGCGATACATCCATCTTCCGCTGCTGCGCACCCCAGCTCTCACGGCAGGGATCGTCGCATTCGTGGAAGTCCTGAAGGAGTTGCCCGCAACGCTGCTGATTCGCCCATTCAATTTCGACACGCTGGCGATCGGCGTCTTCCGCTTCGCGTCCGACGAGCGCCTTGCCCAGGCGGCCGTCGGCGCGATCGTGATCGTTCTCGTCTCGCTGGCGCCGGTGATCCTGCTCAGCCGCGCCGTGGCTGCCGGATCGCCGGCCGGCGGACAGCCTACTTCCAGCCCGCCCGGTCCATGATCTTCAGGGCCTCGGCATTGTTCTGCGCGAAGACCCGGGCATTGAGCTGGTCCTCCTTGAAGGTGCCGAGCGACTTCAGCTCCGGCGACATCTCGACGCCGGCCACCACCGGGAACTCCGAGTTGCCTTCTGCGAAGTAGCGCTGCGCCGGCACCGACACGAGATACTCGAGGAACTTGACGGCGGCTTCCTTGTTGGGCGCGTACTTGGCCACGGCGCCGCCGCTGATGTTCACGTGCGTGCCGCGACCGGCCTGGTCGGGGAACACGACTCCAAGCTTCGCAGCGACTTCGCGATCCTCCGGCTTCTTCGAGCGCAGCAGGTTCACGTAGTAGTAGGTGTTGGACACGGCGAGCATCGCCTCGCCCGCCGCGGCCCCCTTGAGCTGGTCGGTGTCCCCGCCGCGCGGCGGACGCGCGAGGTTGGCCGCGACGCCTTTGGCCCACGCCTCGGTCTTCTCGGGCCCGAGGGCGGCCAGAAGCGAGCCCACCAGGGACTGATTGTAGATGTGGCCCGAGGGGCGGATCAGGATCTGGCCCTTCCACTTCGGGTCGGCCAGCGCTTCGTAGGTCTTGGGCGCATCGGCCGCCGTCACCTTCTCCTTGTTGTAGAAGATCACACGGGCGCGCTTGGAGAAGCCGAACCAGTTGTTGTCAGGATCGCGCAGATGCGCGGGCACAGCACTCAGGAGAACGGGCGAGTTGACGGGCTGCAGCAGGCCCATCTCGCGCGCCCTTTCGATGCGACCGGCGTCGGTCGTGATCAGGAGATCGCAGGGGCTCTTGTCGCCTTCCGTACGCAGGCGCTGCACGAGGGGGTCGGGTTCGGCGTCGATCCGGTTGATCTTGACGCCAGTCAGGTCCGTGAAATTTCCGTAAAGCGCCTCGTCGGTGTTGTAGTGACGGGCGGAGTAGATGTTCAGCGTGCCGCCCTGCGCCCAGGCGCGTCGCGCGAGAAACGCACCGGTTCCAAAGGCCAATCCGGTCCTGATAAGCGCACGTCTTTTCACGCTTTCCTCCGCTGCGAGTAAGTATCAATTCCCGATAACACCACAGCACTCCCCGCGCAATTCAAATGCGAATTATTCACATCGCTGCGTGCAATTTTCAGACGCTTCCCCTTTGCCTCGCAAAAGTTATTGGGGCTAAAATTTGGTCAGGTGATCGCTGGAGTGACGATGTGTTGCTCGCACAGGTCCTTTCCCAAGTGATTGGCGAAGGCCGGCTGACCATCATCGATGAGGCAGGCCGGTCATATCGCCTTGCCGGCCCCAAACCCGGCCCTGTCGTGTCGCTCCGTCTCCACGATCGGTGGACGGGGTTGAGGATCGCGCTCCGGCCGAGACTGGCTTTGGGCGAGGCCTACATGGACGGCCGCCTGACCGTCGAGGACGGCAATCTCTACGACCTTCTCGACCTGCTCGGCCGCAACATCGCCGCCGTGGAAGCGACACCGGTCCTGCGCTGCTCCTACATGGTCCAGCGATGGCTGCGCGTCATCGAACAGTACAATCCGGTCGGAAAGGCGCAGAAGAACGTCGCCCACCACTACGACCTGCGCGGCGAACTGTACGACTTCTTCCTCGACCGGGACCGCCAGTATTCCTGCGCCTACTTCAGGAACGGCGACGAGCCACTGGAGAAGGCCCAGACGGACAAGAAAATGCACATCGCGGCCAAGCTGCTGCTGAAGCCCGGCCAGAGGGTGCTGGACATCGGCTCGGGCTGGGGCGGCATGGGGCTTTATCTCTCCCGCAACTTCGGTGTCGACGTGACCGGCGTCACCCTCTCGCGCGAACAGCACGCGGTGTCCAGCCGCCGCGCCGCCGAAGAAGGTGCTGCCGAGAGGGTTCGGTTCAAGCTGCTGGACTATCGCGAGGAGCCAGGCCGTTACGACCGGATCGTCTCGGTCGGCATGTTCGAGCATGTCGGATCGGCCCACTACCTGGAATACTTCAGGAAGGTGAAGGACCTCCTCGCCGACGACGGTGTCATGCTGCTGCACTCCATAGGACGCATGGAGCCGCCGGGCGGCACCAACACCTGGCTGCGAAAGTACATTTTCCCCGGTGGCTACACGCCTGCCCTGTCGGAAGTCCTGGCGGCGATCGAGAAAGCCGGCCTGTGGGTGACCGACATCGAGGTGCTGCGCCTTCACTATGCGGAGACTCTGCGACAGTGGCGCGAGCGATTCCTCGAGAACCGGGAGCGAATCAAGCAGTTGTCCGGCTACGACGATCGTTTCTGCAGGATGTGGGAATTCTATCTGGCGGGCTGCGAAGTGGCCTTCCGGTACATGAACCAGATGGTGTTCCAAATTCAGATCGCCCGCCGCCAGGACGCCGTGCCGCTGACGCGAGATTACATGGCCGCTGGAGAACGGCTGGAGAACATGCCAGGGTCCATGGCTGCCGACTGAGGACCTATCCTCCTTTCGCCGTGGATATCTCCCCCTCAAGTTTCTTTGCGCTGGTGAACCCCCCGCCAACTTGGGCAAAGACATGTGATGGAGCCGCTGAAAGAGTCCTCGAACGTCACCCGCCTGCCCGGCGCCGACGATGCCCGCCTGCGCGAGCCGCCGCACAATTTCGAAGCGGAACAGGCGCTGCTGGGCGCGATTCTCGTGAATAACGCCGCCTACCAGCGCGTCGCCGAATTCCTGCGTCCCGAGCACTTCGCCGACCCCCTTCACGGCAAGCTCTACGATTCGCTGATGCGCCTGATCGAGCGCGGTCAGGTCGTGAGCGCCGTCACTCTCAAGACCTACGTCGAGCAGGACGCAGCGATGAAGGAAGCCGGCGGTGCGGCCTACCTCGCGCGTCTGGCCGCCGCGTCCGTGCATGTGATCGACGCCGCCGCCTTCGGCCGGGCCGTCCACGATCTCTATCTGCGCCGCCAGCTGATCGATCTGGGCGAGAACGTCGTCAACGGTGCCTTCTCGGGCGACGTCGATGAAACCGCCCTGCAGCAGATCGAGGTCGCCGAAAAGAAGCTCTACGACCTCGCCACGACCGGCCAGACGGAGGGCGGCTTCAAGCCGTTCCGTACCGCCCTCACCGAAGCAATGACGGCGGCGGAGGCCGCGTTCCACCGTGAGGGCAAGCTGACGGGCGTGGCCACGGGCCTGTTCCAGCTCGACCAGTTGTTGGGCGGCCTGCACAGGTCCGACCTGCTGATCCTCGCCGGTCGTCCGTCGATGGGTAAGACGGCGCTGGCCACCAACATCGCCTTCAATGCCGCGAAGGCCTATCGGGAGGAGATCGTCGACGGCCATCCCAAGGCGGTCGATGGCGCGGTTGTCGGCTTCTTCTCGCTGGAAATGTCGGCCGAACAGCTGGCCACCCGCATGCTTTCCGAACAGGCGGAACTGTCCTCGGAGAAGATCCGCAAGGGCGAGATGAACAGCACCGAGTTCGACAGGGTGATGAACGTCAGCCACGAACTCGAGCACCTCAACTTCTTCATCGACGATACGCCCGCTTTGTCGATCGCCGCGCTGCGGACGCGCGCCCGGCGACTGAAGCGCACGCACGGACTAGGCCTGATCATCGTCGATTACCTCCAGCTGCTGAATCCCTCGGGAAAGAGCCGGCAGGAGAACCGCGTTCAGGAGGTCTCGGAGATCACCCGCGGCCTCAAGACTCTGGCCAAGGAATTGGACGTGCCGGTGATCGCGCTCTCGCAGCTGTCGCGCGCCGTCGAACAGCGCGAGGACAAGCGACCGCAGCTCGCCGACCTCCGTGAGTCGGGATCGATCGAGCAGGATGCCGACGTCGTGATGTTCGTCTATCGCGAGGAATACTACCTGACCCGCACCGAGCCGGCGCGGCGCGCCGAGGAGAGCGACCAGAAGTTCAACGAGCGCCATGACGCCTGGAAGCAGCGCTGCGAGGAGACCTATGGCAAGGCCGAGGTCATCGTGGCCAAACAGCGTCATGGTCCCACGGGCATCGTGCGTCTGTCCTTCGAAGGCCAGTTCACGAAGTTCGGCAACCTCGATGGCGTTGCTGACGAGCCCGTCTCCGCGTTCTAAGGTCCCCTCGTGTCAATTCCTGCCGATGAAGAAGCCGCGCGACGGGCCGGGGCAATCCTCTCGATCGACCTTGGTGCGATTGCCGCCAACTGGCGCGGTCTGCGCGATGCCGGCCGCGCGACGGGCCGCCCGATCGACTGCGCCGCGGTCCTGAAGGCCGATGCCTATGGCACCGGGGCGGCCCTGGTCGGCCCCCGGCTGGCGGCGGAAGGCTGTCGTCATTTCTTCGTGGCGCAAATAGACGAGGGCATCGCCCTGCGGCGCGTGCTGCCGGAGCCGCCCATCTACGTGCTGAACGGCCTCCTGCCGGGCACCGAGGGCGATTTCGTGGCCCACCGGCTGATTCCGGTCCTCAACCATCTGGGTCAGCTCAACGCCTGGCGGGCGGCGGCCCAGCGCCTCAACCAGGCGCTCGACGCGGTGGTCCATCTCGACACGGGCCTCCACCGACTGGGTTTCGGCGCGGAGGATGCACAGGTCCTGATCAACGAGCGCGGCCGCCTGCGCGGCCTGCGGCTCGCCCTGATCATGAGCCATCTCGTCGCCGCCGAGGAAACCTCCAATCCCATCAACGGCGAGCAGCTTTCCCGCTTCCGCACCTTCGTGCGTGCCATGCCGGGTGCGCCGACCTCCCTCGCCAACTCCTCGGGCATCTTCCTCGGGCCTGACTACCACTTCGACCTGCTGCGCCCGGGCGCAGCGCTCTACGGCATCAATCCGCTTCCCGGCCAGCCGAACCCGATGCTGAGTGTCGTGACGCTCAGGGCACACATCCTGCAGACCCGGCGCATCGATGCCTTCCAGACCGTCGGCTATGGCGGCGCCTGGCGGTCGGCGCGGCCCAGCCGTATCGCCACGATTGCGCTGGGGTATGCGGACGGCTATTTCCGCAACCTCATCAACCGCACCCAGGTCCATCTTGCCGGACGCAAGGTGCCCGTGATCGGCCGGATTTCCATGGACCTCGTGACCATCGACGTGACCGACGTGCCGGAGGCCGAGTGCCAAGCCGGCTCGATGGTCGAGGTGCTGGGGCCTCACCTGACGCCGGACGACCTGGCCGATCACGCCCGGACCAACGCCTACGAAGTCATGACGGCGCTCGGCCGGCGCTACCACCGCGCCTATGTCGACGGCTACGCCGATGCGCCGACCGAAGAAACAGGAGAGGCGCCGTGAGCATCCCGCTGATCACGGTCCTCGGCCGGATGACGCTGGCCTTCCTGGCCTCGATCGGCAGCGTCTCGTCCTTCGCCTTCCAGGCGATCCGCCAGGGGCTGCAGCCGCCCTGGTATCGCCAGCAGATCCTCCGCCAGATCATGGAGATCGGCTACTATTCGTTGCCGGTCGTCGGGCTGACGGCGATCTTCACCGGCATGGTGCTGGCGCTCCAGAGCTACACCGGCTTCGCGCGCTTCTCCGCTGAAAGCGCCATCCCCAACGTCGTCGTGGTCTCGCTGACCCGCGAACTGGGTCCGGTGCTCGCCGGCCTGATGGTCGCCGGCCGCGTCGGCGCCGCGATGGCGGCCGAGATCGGCACCATGCGTGTCACCGAGCAGATCGACGCGCTGACCACGCTGTCGACGGATCCGTTCAAGTATCTCGTCGTGCCGCGGCTCATCGCGGGCATCATCACGCTGCCGTTCCTGGTGCTGATTGCCGACATCATCGGCGTGCTGGGCGGCTTCCTGGTGGGCGTCTACAAGCTCGACTTCAACGACGTGGCCTACCTGCGCAACACGATGGACTTCCTGCAGTTCCAGGACGTGTTCTCCGGGCTGGTTAAGGCGGCCGTGTTCGGCTTCCTGATCACCCTGATGGGCTGCTACCACGGCTACACGTCGCGCGGCGGCGCCCAGGGTGTCGGCATGGCGACCACCAGCGCGGTGGTCTCGGCCTCGATCCTGATCCTGACGTTCAACTACTTCATCACCGAAGCCTTCTTCGCGCGCTGATCGGCCCTTTCCCATGGCGTCTCCCAAGATCTCGCTGCGCGGCGTCCACAAGGCTTTCGGGCCCAAGAAGGTGCTGCAGGGAATAGAGCTCGACGTCGCGCCCGGCGAATCGATGGTCGTGATCGGAGGCTCCGGCACCGGAAAATCGGTTCTGCTGAAGTGCATCCTGGGCCTGATGCGTCCCGACAGCGGCTCCATCAAGATCGACGGCGAGGAGACTGCGGACCTTTCCAGCCGCGACCGGGCGCGCGTCATGCGCAAGTTCGGCATGCTGTTCCAGGGTGGTGCGCTGTTCGACTCGCTGCGGGTCTGGGAGAACGTCGCCTTCGGGCCCATCCAGAGCGACGGCATGGCCCCCGCCCGTGCCCGCGAGATCGCCATCGCAAAGCTTGGCGCCGTCGGCCTCGGCCCGGAAATCGGCGACCTCTTTCCCTCCGAACTGTCAGGCGGCATGCAGAAGCGCGTCGCGCTCGCCCGCGCCATCGCCCGCGAACCCGAGATCATCTTCTTCGACGAACCGACCACCGGCCTCGATCCGATCATGGCCGACGTCATCAACGACCTGATCGTGAAGTGCGTCAGCGATCTCGGAGCTACCGCCGTGTCGATCACCCACGACATGGCGAGCGCCCGCAAGATCGGCCATCGCATCGGCATGCTCTACGAAGGAAAGCTGATCTGGCAGGGACCGGTCGCCGAGATCGACCGGTCCGGCAACGCCCATGTCGACCAGTTCATCCACGGCCGGGCCGAGGGTCCGATCCGGATGCAGGTGCGGAAGCTCTGAGCGTGGCACGCCCGCTCAAGCGCTACGTCTGCCAGTCCTGCGGGGCCGTCACCACCAAGTGGAGCGGCCGCTGCGAATCCTGCGGCGAATGGAACACGATCGTCGAGGAAGCGGCCCCCGCCCCGGGCCCCGCCGGCGGCGCCCTGACACGCGGCGGCCGCGGAAGGCTGCTCGAATTCACCGGACTCACCGGCTCGACCCCGCAGCCGCCCCGCCTGAAGAGCGGCATCAACGAGTTCGATCGCGTCTGCGGCGGCGGGCTGGTGGTGGGCTCGGCGCTCCTGATCGGCGGCGATCCGGGCATCGGCAAATCGACCCTGCTGCTCCAGATGGCTGCCGCCCTTGCCCGGCAGCACACCGCCTGCGCCTACATCTCCGGCGAAGAAGCGGTCGATCAGGTGCGGCTGCGCGCCGAGCGCCTGGGGCTGGCCGATGCACCGGTACAACTGGTTGCAGCCACGTCGGTGCGCGACATCGTGGCGTCGCTCGAGCGATCGGACGCGCCGAAAGTGGCGGTGATCGACTCGATCCAGACGATGTGGCTCGACACGGTCGATTCGACGCCCGGCACCGTTACCCAGGTCCGCGCCTCGGCGCAGGCGCTGGTCGAACTCGCCAAGCGGCGCGGCATCGCCGTCCTGCTGGTCGGCCACGTCACCAAGGACGGCGCCATCGCCGGACCGCGTGTGCTCGAGCACATGGTCGACACGGTGCTCTATTTCGAGGGCGAGCGCGGGCATCAGTTCCGCATCCTTCGCACGGTGAAGAACCGCTTCGGACCAACCGACGAGATCGGTGTCTTCGAGATGTCCGACCGCGGCCTGGCCGACGTCGCCAACCCCTCGGCGCTGTTCCTGGCGGACCGGCGGGGCCACGTCTCCGGCACTTGTGTGTTCGCCGGTATCGAGGGCACCCGCCCCCTCCTGGTCGAGATCCAGGCCCTCGTCAGCCCCTCCTCCCTGGCGACTCCGAGGCGCGCCGTGGTGGGCTGGGATTCCAACCGTCTCGCGATGGTCCTGGCCGTGCTGGAGGCGCGCTGCGGCGTCACGGTGGGCGCCAACGACGTCTACCTGAACGTTGCAGGGGGTCTGCGGATCGGCGAGCCCGCCGCCGATCTCGCGGTGGCGGCGGCCGTCATCTCCTCGCTCGCCGACGAGCAGGTGCCGGGCGACATGGTGGTTTTCGGCGAGATCGGCCTTGGCGGCGAGGTACGGCCAGTCGGGCAACGCGAGGCCCGTTTGCGCGAAGCAGCCAAACTCGGCTTTCGCAGCGCTCTGATACCGCAGGCCCGTGGCGGGTCGGGTCCGGCGCCGCGCCCGCCGGAGGGCATCGCCATTGACGAAATTGAGCATCTATCGGACCTTGTGGCGCGTTTCCAACCGGCCGATCGGCCACTAAAACGGGGCCGCCGCGAAGGCGCGTCGGATCGCAGGCGCGATCAGGATCAGGATTAGGCACAGAGAGAACGGGGTCGATGGAGCAACTGGGAATTACCGTTTTCGATGTCGCCGTAATTGCCGTGGCCGTTTTCGGGGCCGTGATCGGCATGTCCACGGGCTTCGCTCATGCCGTCCTCTTCATCGCCTCCTGGATCGGCGCCGGCTGGGTCGCCTGGCGCTTTTCGGCCGTCGTTCAGCCGGAGGTCGAGAAGCTCGTCGGCAGTACGGAACTGGCCTATTTTATCTCGATGCTGGCGGTCTTCGTCGCCGCCCTGATCGTGCTGATCATGCTGACCAGCGTCCTGTCCCGCTCGGTCCGGGCCAGCCCGCTCGGCAAGCCCGACAAGATCCTCGGCGCCGGTTTCGGCGTGCTCTGCGCTTGGGTGGCCATGGGTACCGCCTTCCTGTTCTACGGCTATCTTGGTCCGCGGCAGCTGCCGCCGGCGGTCGAGGGCGCGGCCAGTTTCCCCATGATCCGGGAGATGGCGACCTTCGTGGAGCCCCAGCTTCCCACCGGCTTCCGCACCCGGCTGCAACGCCCGGGCATGGAAAGCGGTGTGATCCAGCCGGCCAACCGGGCCGCGCCCGCTCCTTCGGCCCCTGCGAACGCCGCTCCGGCCGCGGCGCCGGCTGCCTCGCCGCCCGCAGGCGAAACCAAACCGCCGCAGTGAGTTATCCTTGATGGCGTCGGGGCGACACCCCAGCTATAACCCCGCCGTGCTAAGCACCCCGAAACGCTCCGACGACGACGACCGCCTCGACAAGTTTCACGAGGAATGTGCGCTGTTCGGCATCTACGGGACGTCAGATGCCGCCGCCCACAGCGCGCTGGGCCTGCATGCCCTGCAGCATCGCGGCCAGGAAGCGTCCGGCATCGTCACCTTCGACGGCCGCCACTTTCACAATCACCGCGCGGCCGGCTTGGTCGGGGACATTTTCGGCACGCAGGCCGTGATGGAAAAGCTGGTCGGCTATTCCGCGATCGGCCACAACCGCTACGCCACGACCGGCGGATCCTCGGACCGCAACATCCAGCCAATCTTCGCCGATTTC
Organism: Reyranella aquatilis; assembly: GCF_020880995.1. Taxonomy (GTDB): domain Bacteria; phylum Pseudomonadota; class Alphaproteobacteria; order Reyranellales; family Reyranellaceae; genus Reyranella; species Reyranella aquatilis. The sequence goes on from NZ_JAJISD010000001.1 coordinate 682,664, forward strand.
GACTTCGGCGGGCTGGCGCTGGCCCATAACGGCAATCTCACCAACGCCTACCTGCTGCGCAAGGAACTGGTGCGCATCGGCTGCCTGTTCCAGTCGACGACCGATACCGAGGTGATCAACCATCTGATCGCGCGGTCCAACTACTCGACCGTCGTCGACCGGCTGATCGACGCGCTGGGCAGGGTCAAAGGCGCCTACTCGCTCCTGCTGCTGACCAACGAGGCGCTGATCGGCGTCCGCGATCCGATGGGTGTGCGCCCGCTGGTAATCGGCCGCCTAGACGATGCCTGGATCCTGACCTCCGAGAGCTGTGCGCTGGACATCATCGGCGCGCGGTTCGTGCGCGATGTCGAGCCCGGAGAAATCGTCATCGCCGACGGCAACGGGCTTCGGTCGATCAAGCCGTTCGCCAAGCAGAAGCGCCGCTTCTGCGTTTTCGAGCACATCTACTTCGCCCGGCCCGATTCCAAGGTCGAGGGTATCGGCGTGTACGACGCACGCAAGAACATCGGCCGGGAACTGGCCAAGGAAAGCCCAATCCCCGCGGACGTCGTGGTCCCGGTGCCGGACTCCGGCGTGCCGGCCGCGATCGGCTATGCCGCCCAGTCGGGCCTGCCGTTCGAGCTGGGCATCATCCGCAACCACTATGTCGGCCGCACCTTCATCGAGCCGGCCGACCACATCCGCCATCTCGGCGTGCGCCTGAAGCACAATGCCAACCGCGCCCATATCGAGGGCAAGCGCGTGATTCTGGTCGACGATTCGATCGTCCGCGGCACGACCTCGATGAAGATCGTCGAGATGGTGCGCAACGCCGGCGCCAAGGAAGTGCACATGCGCATCGCGGCGCCGCCGACCACCGATCCCTGCTTCTACGGCATCGATACGCCGGACAAGGACAAGCTGCTGGCCTCACGCTACGACGTTGCCGGCATGGCGAAGTTCATCGGCGTGGATTCGCTGGCCTTCGTCTCGATCGACGGCCTGTACCGCGCGATGGGACTGCCCGGGCGCGACGCCGCCTCCCCCGCCTTCTGTGACGCCTGCTTCACCGGCGACTATCCGATCGATCTCGACGATGTGCTCGGCGTCGAGGATCGCCAGCTTTCCCTGCTCGTCGAATCGGCCTGAGGCCTTCACCATGACCGAAGACAAAGTCGGCCGTCTTGCCGGCCGCGTCGCGCTGATCACCGGCGCGTCGCGCGGCCTCGGTGCTGCCACTGCACTGGCCTACGCATCGGAAGGCGCGCATTGCGTCCTGGTCGCGCGGACGGTCGGTGGCCTCGAAGAGGTCGATGACCGGATCAAGGCGATCGGCGGTTCGGCCACGCTGGTGCCTCTCGACGTTACCGACGGCCCGGGAATCGACCGGTTGGGCCTCGCTCTCTACGAACGCTTCGGCCGGCTCGACATCCTGCTTGGCAATGCCGGCGTTCTCGGCACGCTCTCGCCGATGGGCCATTTCGAACCCAAGATTTTCGAGCAGGTGATGGCGGTGAATGTCACCGCGAACTGGCGCCTCATCCGGTCGATGGACCTGCTGTTGCGCCGTTCCGACGCCGGCCGGGCCATCTTCGTCACCTCGGGTGCGTCCCGGCATATCCAGCCTTATTGGGGCGCCTATGCCGCCAGCAAGGCGGCGCTCGACATGATGGTCGGCGTCTATGCCGCCGAGGTCGCGCATACCGCGCTGAAGGTGAATCTCTTCAATCCCGGCCCGACCCGAACCTTCATGCGGCGCGAGGCCTTTCCGGGAGAGGACGAGTCCCTGCAGATTCCGCCCGAGGCGCACGCCGAATCGCTGATCCAGCTCGCGATGCCCAGCTGCACGATGAACGGCGAGTGGATCGCCGGCGACGAAGCGGTGCGGCAACGCACCGGTCTCAACTGACGCGCCATTGATCTCCCTTCAACGGGGGCGATGGGGTTATGGGCATCGCTAAGCCCATGCCCCTTCCGTCGTCGCAAGACGTCGACACCTCCCCTTGGGAATGGGGAGGTGGTTCCACGTCGCGCGGAAAAACTCTAATCCGCGGCCATATCCATGGTCGCCAGGATCTTGGGCGGCGACATCGGCAGGCTGTAGAAACGACGGCCGAGTGCGTTGTAGACCGCGTTCGAGATGGCCGCGAGCGGCGGCACCAGCGGGACCTCGCCCACGCCTCGCACACCCTGCGGATGCTTCGGATTGGGAATCTCGAGGATCACCGAATCGAGCATCGGCAGGTCGGAGCTGACCGGCATGCGGTAGTCGAGGAAGCTCGGATTATCGAGCTTGCCGTCCTTGTTGTAGATGTACTCCTCGCTCAGCGCCCAGCCGATCCCCTGGGCGGCGCCGCCCTGGATCTGGCCCTCGACATAGCTGGGATGGATCGCGCGGCCGACATCCTGGAAGGCGGTGTAGCGCAGCACCCGTACGATGCCGAGATCGGGATCGACCTCGACGTCGCAGACATGCGTAGCGAAGCCGCCCTCGGCACCCGTCGTGTTGAGCTGCTGGCCGGCACCGATCGGGCCGCCGGTGGCGCTGGCCTGGGCCGCGATCTGGCCGAGGCTCAGCGGCTCGAACTTGCCGGCATTGTCGCCGGCTGGCCGGGCCTCGCCATTCTCCCAGACGACCGCGTCGGGATCGATCTTCCAGATCTTGGCCGCCCGCTCACGCAGCTGCGTGATGACCTTCTCCGTCGACTGCGTCACGACCATGGCCGAGGCGTAGGTCACGCGGCTGCCGCCGGTCAGATTGCTGAAGCCGATGACGCTGGTGTCGCCGATCAGCACCGAAACCTTCTTGTAGTCGATGCCCAGTATTTCGGCGGTGATGTTGGCCGTCGAGGCGCGCGAGCCGCCGATGTCGGGATGGCCGGTGATCACGACGACGGTGCCGTCCTCGTTGACGTTCACCTGCGCGCTCGACTCGCCGCCGGCATTGAACCAGAAACCCGAGGCCACGCCGCGGCCGTAGAGCTTGCCGTTCTTCGCCTTGGGCAGCGGGGTCGTGTAGTGCGCGTGCTTCTTCGCTTCCTCGATCGTCTCGACGAAGCCGATGCGCGGATAGACCGGCCCGTGCGCGGCCTTGGTGCCCTGCTTGGCGGCATTCTTCAGACGGAACTCCAGCGGATCCATCTTCAGCGCCTCGGCCATCTCGTCCATCACACACTCGACGCCGTAAGCGCCGATCGGTGCGCCCGGCGCGCGATAAGCCGCGACCTTGGAGCGGTTGGACACCACGTCGTAGCCGAACGAGTGGACGTTCGGGATGTCGTAGGGCGCGAAGGCACAGCCGGCGGCGCCCCGGATGGGCGAGCCCGGCAGCGCGCCGGCCTGCAGGCAGAAGGTGCCCTGCGCGGCCACGAGCTTGCCGTCCTTGGTCGCGCCCAGCTTGACCGTGCTGTAGGAGCCCGAGGTCGGGCCCGAGGCGTGGAACACCTCGCCGCGCGTCATCGTCATCTTCACCGGGCGGCCGGACTTCTTGGCCAGGATCAGCGCCAGCGGCTCCAGATAGATGATGGTCTTGCCCCCGAAGCCGCCACCGATCTCGGCCGGGATGGCCCGGATGTCGTTCTGCGGCAGCCCCGTCAGGTAGGCACACATGGCGCGGACCATGAACTGGCCCTGGCTCGAGCTCCAGATCGTGGCCTTGCCGTCGGAGACGCTGACCAGACAGGCATGCGGCTCGATGTAGCCCTGGTGGACAGGCTGGGTGCGGAAGCTGCGCTCGATGACGACGTCGGCCTTGGCGAAGCCCTCGCCGACGTCGCCCAGCTTGTGCTCCAGCGTCCCGGCGATGTTCGACGGCTTGTCCTTGTACTTGATGAAGTCGTGCAGGATCGGTGCGTCAGGCTTCATCGCCTCCTCGACGTCGATCACGAAGGGTAGCACCTCGTACTCGACCTCGATCAGCTTGCAGGCTTCCGCCGCGATCTTCTCGGTGGTCGCCGCGACCGCCGCCACCGGATGGCCGGCGAACAGCGCCTTCTCGCGCGCCATGACATTGCGGCACATCCAACGCATGTCCTGAATGCCGAGCATAACGGACTTATCGATCGGGAAGTTGACGATGTCCTTGGCCGTCATCACGGCCTTCACGCCGGGATAAGCTTCCGCCTTGCTGGTATCGATCGACTTGATGCGCGCGTGCGGGTGCGGGCTGCGCAGGACCTTGCCCCAGATCATGCCGGGCATCGTGGTGTCGGCGGCGTAGGCGGCGCGGCCCGTTACCTTGTCGGCGCCGTCCGGGCGGATCGTGCGCTTGCCGATCCACTTGTTGTCGTTGGCGGTCTCGGGGGTCTTGGTGCTCCCAGTCGTGCTCATCGGGCGGCCCTCATGTCGGCGGCGGTGTCCATCACGGCGCGGATGATCTTGTCGTAACCGGTGCAGCGGCACAGGTTGCCGGCCAGCCAGAAGCGGACTTCATGCTCCGTCGGGTCCGGGTTCTTCTCGAGCAGCGCCTTGGCCGCCATCAGGACGCCCGGCGTGCAGATACCGCACTGGAGCGCCGCCGATTCGAGGAACTTCTGCTGCAGGGGATGCAGTTCCTCGCCCGCCATGCCCTCGATGGTACCGATCTCCTGGCCCTCGGCCTCGGCTGCCAGCATCAAGCAGGAACAGACGATGCGTCCGTTCAGGGTGATGGTGCAGGCACCGCAGTCGCCGGTGCCGCAGCCTTCCTTGGCGCCGGTCAGGCCAAGCGGCCCGCGCAGCACGTCGAGCATGCTCTGCTCGGCGTCGCAGAGGAACTCCTGCGGCTCACCGTTGATGGTCGTGGAAACGTGGAGCTTCGCCATGGTCTTACTTTCCTCCCGCACGTTCGGCGGCAATGAGTGCGGTGCGCTTCAGCAGGACGCCGGCCACCTTGGTGCGATAGGCGATGGTGCCGCGCTTGTCGTCGATCGGACGGCAGGCGGCACTGCAGGCCGCAGCCGCCTTTGCCAATGCAGCCTCGTCGAGCTTCGAGCCGATCAGTGCCTTGGCGGCCTCCTCGACCAGCAGCACCGTCGGCGCGACGGCGCCGAGCCCGACGCGCGCGGCTGTGCAGGTCCCCTTGTCCATCGTCAGGCTGACGCCGCAACCGACCACCGCAATGTCCATCTCGGTACGCGGGATCATGCGCAGGTAGGCATCGCTCGACCCCTTGGCGCGCGGCGGCAGGTTGAAGGAGACGACGATTTCACCAGGCTCCAGGTTGAGGCGGCCGGGTCCCTTGGGCACCTTCTCGACGGCCATCTCGCGTCGGCCGTTCGGTCCCTGAATGGTAACGGTCGCCGCGGCCGCGACCATGGCCGGCACGCTGTCGCCGGCCGGCGAGCCGTTGCACAGGTTGCCACCCGGCGTGGCCCGTCCCTGCACCTGCGTCGAGCCGATCAGGTTGGCGGCCTCGACAACACCCGGCCAGACCTTGCTCAGCCTGGGATGCTCTCGCAGCACCATGCCCGAGACGGCCGCGCCGATCCGGAAACCGCCGTCCTTCGTTTCCTCGATCGAGGTCAGCTCGCCGATCTTCTTGATGTCGACGATCGTGCCCGGCGAGACGATGCCGTTGCGCATCTGGACCAGAAGGTCGGTGCCACCGGCCAGGATCCGGCCTGAGCCGGCCGCGGCGGCAAATGCCCGAATCGCCTCGTCCAGCGTCTTCGGCGCTACGTATTGGACATCCATTGCAGGTACCCCTTCATCCCGTCGGCGGCTGCGCTGCAGCTCGTTATTAGGCTTTGTTGGAAGCAAGCCTAGGGCAGCAGGTCGGTCGCGGGCAAGGCGCGTCTCTGCCACCGGCCGCGATGCGGCCCGGTGGACGCCTTCGGAGCCCCCCAATGCGCTACCGCTGGGGCTTGCGACGCCCTTCGTAGGGGTTCTTCGGCTTGCGCATGCTGAGCCGGATCGGCACGCCCGGCATGTCGAAATCGTCGCGCAGCCGGTTCGTCAGGAACCGCAGATAGTCGTTGCCCAGTTCGTCCGGCTGGCTGACCGACAGGATGAAGGTCGGCGGCCGGCGCTTGATCTGGGTCATGAAGCGCAACCGGATCCGGCGGCCGTTGCTCGCCAGCGGCGGCGGATGCAGGGTCTCCATCTCGCGCAGCCAACGGTTTAGCTTGGGCGTCGTGACCCGCTTGTTCCAGATTTCGTAGGTCTCGAACACCTTGGGCAGCAGCCGCTCAACGCCGCGGCCGGTCAGCGCCGAGAAGCCGACGATGGCCACGTCCTTGACCTGCGAGAACGACATTTCCAGGCGATCACGCAGCTTGCGCCACTGCTTCGCGGAGCCCGACTGATCGTCGGCCAGAAGGTCAGTCTTGTTGACCGCGATGACGAGCGCCCGGCCCTCCTCGATCACCCAGCCGGCGATGTTGAGGTCCTGCTTCTCGGCCATGTCGGCCGCGTCGAGCACGACGACCACCACGTCGGCGAGCCGGATCGTGTCGAGCGAATCGGCCACCGAAGCGGCTTCGAGCTTGGCCTCGATGCGGCTGCGGCGGCGCATCCCGGCCGTGTCGACCAGGCGAACCGGACGGCCCTTCCACTCCCATTCGACGCGAATGGAATCGCGTGTGATCCCGGCCTCGGGCCCGGTGAGGACTCGCTCCTCGCCCACCAGGCGATTGAGCAGCGTCGACTTGCCGACATTCGGACGGCCGACGATCGCCAGCAGCAGCGGGCGTCCTTCCGGCACGTCGGCCAGATCGGGATCCACCGCCTCCGCATCCGCCGTCTCGTCCTCTTCGGGCATCGGCTCGATGTGACGGCCCAGAGCCTCGTGCAGGTCGCTCAATCCTTCGCCATGCTCGGCCGAGACCGGGATCGGCTCGCCCAACCCGAGACCGTGCGCCTCGGCAAGCCCCTGCTGTCCGGCGCGGCCTTCGCACTTGTTGGCGACCAGGATCACCTTGGCTGAACGCTTGCGCAGCCAGCTCGCAAAGCTCTCGTCGAGCGGCAGGATGCCCGAGCGGGCATCGATCAGGAACAGAACGACGTCGGCGCTCTCGACAGCGCGCTCGGTGAAGCGGCGCATCCGCGCCTCCAGCGCCTCGCCGCCGGCCGTTTCCCAGCCCGCGGTGTCGAGCAGCATGAACGCGAGATCGCCCAGCTGGGCGGGCTGCTCGCGAATGTCGCGCGTCACGCCCGGCGTGTCGTCCACGATGGCGCGACGGCGTCCGACCAGCCGGTTGAACAGCGTGGACTTGCCGACATTCGGACGGCCGACGATGGCGACCCGGCGAAGCCCCTGGCCCGGCGGGCGATGATCAGCGGAGGGCAACGAGTCTTCCGGAATCGGTCAGGACGTAGATGGTCCGGTTGGCGATGACGGGACCGAGGCGGACGCGGTCGCGCACGTCGATCTTGCCCAGCACCTCACCCGTGAAGGGGGAGACGGCCAGCAGGTCGCCCAGCGAGCTGGTGAGAAGCAGACGGTCACCCGCGAGCACCGGGCCGCCCCACAGGACAGGCGTGCGAGCCTTGACGTCCTCGTAGCGCGTGAGCGGCGTGACCCAGCGGACCTTGCCGGTGTCGCGGACCATGGCCACGACGTCGGCGTTGCCGGTGATCAGGAACAGGAAGCGCCCGGCCGTCCACGGCGTCTGGTTGCCGCCGATGTTGCGGTCCCACTGGCGCTGGCCGGAGCGGAGATCGATGCCGGCGATCTGCCCGGCGGAGCCCATCGCGATCACGAGGCCGCGGTCGATCACCGGGCGCCCGCGAATGTCGGCGAGGTTGCCGAAGGCACGGATGTCGGCGCGCGCGCCGATCAGCGATTCGTTCCAGACGGGCCGCCCATTGTCGATGCGCAGCGCCACCAGTTCGCCCGAGGTGAACGGCGCGACGACATAGTCGCCGGACCCGGCCGGGCTGTTGCCGCCGACATAGCCTGCCGTTTCCTGCAGGCCGGCGAACTGCCAGAGATCCGAGCCATCCGAGGCGGCCAGCGCATGCAGCTTGTTGTCGATGGCGATCACGAAGACCCGGTCGCCGAACACCAGCGGCGAGCCTCGCACCGGCGCGCTGACGGTCGACTTCCAGTCTTCCTTGCCGGTGGCCGGATCGAGCGAATAGACCACGGCGAACCCGGTCGTGACGAACAGCCGGCCGCCATAATAGGCCAAGCCGCCACCGAACTCGTCCGAATCGCGCGCTTTCTCCGGGGCGAGCGAAACCCGCCACAGCAGGGCGCCGGTGTCGGCATTGAACGCCGAGACCGTTCCCTGGGCATCCTTGGCGAACACCTTGCCCTCGGCGACGACGGGAGGCGTGGTGAGGATGCGGGTGCTGCCGCTGCCCGATCCCACATCCGCCGTCCAGATGACCTGGGGCGAGTCGCCGATCGCCAGATTGTGCATGGCGTTGTTCGGGAACCCTCCCGACTGCGGCCAGGAGTCGTTGACCGTCGGCGGCGGCAGGACGACCTGCAAGCCGGCGACGTCGCTGTCGGGCTCGAGATCCCTCCGGTCGCCCAGCACGGAAACCCGTTCGCCCGGAAGCGGGGTTTTCTTCTTGTCGAAGATATCGCAGCCCGACAGGGCGCTCACCATCAGGACGGCGGCGAGAAGAAGACGCGGGTTGGCGGCACGCATAACGCTCGACATCGGATTACTTCGCCTCCGCGCCGCCGTGGAGATTGAGCATCGCCGAGACTCGCTGGGACGTACCCTGCGGTACGGCGGGATCCTTGGCGATCTCGTTCCAGAGTTCCTTCGCACGCTTGGTGTCGCCCTTGCGAGCTGCCAGCATCGCCTGGAGTTCACGAACGCTCAGGCGGAATGGGCGGTCTGCCCCCGCCAGCGGCTCTAGCTTCGCCACCATCTCCTCGGCCTTCGGCGTGTCGATGCTCTTGAAGGCAGCGATCACCATGGCGAGGTCGCTGAGTTCGGAGGCCGAAAGTTTCGGCGCCACGGCGGAAAGAGCGGCGACCTGCTCCTCCAGCGTCGGCAGCAGCTGGGCCGCCGCCATCGCGGCGAGAGAACGGTAGGGCTGGAGCGCGTTCGCGCCCTGCTTCTCCAGTTCGGCGCGCGCGGCCGCCGGATCCGTCGCGATCTGGGCCAAAGCCGCCGAATAAGCCGCACTCGCTGCTGCGCGCTGCGCCTGGTCATACTGGCGCCAGCCGACGAATCCGGTAACTGCGACGACGACGGCGACGGCGCCCGCGACGACCCAAGTCCCGTAGCGGCTCCACCACTCCTTCATCTCGTCCTTGCGGACGGCCTCGTCGATCTCATGGAACGCGGCGGAGTCGGACACAGGGTGCTCCCGGAATATCGCGGAATATCAACAGCTTCAGCGGCGGTTCATAGCCCCCCACCCTCGCTTTGGCAAACAACGGAATGGGGTCGGGGCGACGCTTTACCCCCACCGGCGGTTCTGCAAGTATTCACATCACCGACATGTTTGAAGTCACGGTGGCATGAACAACTTGTACCGTCTGGCCGATCAGCGGGCTCGGCGCCGGATTGTCTCGTTCGACAAGCGGGAACTGTCGCGGCTCCTGGGTCTCTACAGCATGCGTGTGGCTTCCGGAGAATGGCGCGACTACGCCATCGACTTCCGGCCAGGCATGGCGGTTTTCTCCATTTTCCGCCACACCGCCGAACAGCCGCTGTTCGCCATTGCCAAGGTCCCGGGGGGCGGGAGCGGCAGCGGCTACATCGTCTACAACGGCCCGCGCAAACTCGCCCACGGCGAGACGCTCGAGGACGTGCTTCGCGTCTTCGAGCGCAAGCTCAAGCTGCTGCTGGGGTGACGCTACTTTTTCGGGGTCGTCGCCGCGCCGATGCCGGCGCCAACCGCCGTACCGACCAGCACGGGCGCCACCAACGGCCAGCCGGCAATCGCGCCGACGGCCAGGCCGGTGCCGGCGCCGATGCCGCCGCCGGTCACGGCGCGCTCGCCCCACGTGTCGCCACAGGCAGAAACCGACAAGGCGAGCGGAAGAAGAACGACAGCAATGAACGTGGTCTTCATGGTCAGCCTCTTGAGAGGGGCAGGCAACGCGCCGCCAGAAATCAATTTTGTTAGTGATTCGAGACGTTAATGCGGTGACCTTTGACCATCTTGTCCAATTTGTCAAATATCTAGTGTAATATATTGATTTAACTATATTTTTATCTGATCTTCATAACTTCCCGGCTTGAAGCCGACGATCACCTTTCCCTTCCACTCCAGTACGGGCCGCCTGATCATCGAAGGTTGCGCGAGCATGAGGGCAATTGCCTTGTCCTCGGTCAGTCCCTCCTTGTCGGCATCCGCCAGCTTCCGGAAGGTGGTGCCGGAGCGGTTCAGCAGCGCTTCCCACCCGACCTGACCGACCCAGCGCTCGAGCCGGCCGCGGTCGATCCCCGCCTTCTTGTAGTCATGGAAGTCGTAGGCCACGCCCCTCTCCTCGAGCCAGGCGCGCGCCTTTTTCATCGTGTCGCAGTTCTTGATTCCGTAGATCGTGGTCATGCGGCCACGATCCCGAAGTCAGGGCTGGACGTCCAGCCCCTTGTAGAGGGCGGCGCTGTAGATGCCGTGAGCCCGGACGTTCTTGATGCTCTTCTTCGCCACGAGGAAGAGCCTCGAATGCGCCGCCGGGATCATCAGCGCCTCGTCGTGCATGCGGCGCTGGATCTCCTTGAAGTACTTCTCGCGGTCGGCGTCGTTCGTTGCCGTGCGTCCGGCATCGAGGATCCGGTCGGTCTCCGCGTCGTTCCACATCATGCGGTTCGGTACCGGCCGGTTCTTGGAATGGTAGTAGAGATACATCTGGTCTCCAGCCGAGGTGTAGGGCACCGAGAGTGTCCAGATGTCGTAGTCCTGCTGCGCGATCTTCTGGAAGAAGACCGTGGGATCCCAGGTCTGGATCTTGATGTCGATGCCGACCGTGCGCGCGGCGCCCTGCAGGACCTCCGACAGCTTGGGGTTCTGTCCCACCGTGTAGGAGTACATCAGCAGTTCGAGCTTCTTTCCGTCCTTGTGGCGGAAGCCATCCGATCCCATGAGCCACCCTGCTTCGTCGAGCAGCTTTCTGGACCTCTCCGGATCCCGACGGGTCAGCACGTCGAGCGTCGCCGGCTCGAAATCGAGCGCCTTGGGATGGACCAGCGATCTCGCCGTCTCCGCCTGTCCGAAGAAGATCGCCTTGTTGATCTCCTCACGATCGACGAGATGGGCGAGCGCCTGGCGGACCCGCTTGTCCTGCAGGTTCTCGCGCGTGCTCTTCAGGCCCCAGTAGAACATCGCGAAATCGGCCGTCGGCTCGTAGACGGCGAGGTTGGGCGCCTTCTTGAAGCTCTCGATCGCCTGCAGCGGGTTCCAGTGGCAGAAGTCGGCCTGGCCCGAGAGCATCGTGGCAATGCGCGTCGTTTCCTCCGGGACGATGCGCCAGATCATCTTCTCGTATTTCACCGGGCCCTTGTTGGCGTAGACGCCGGTCGGCCCCCACTTGTAGGCATCGTGCCGCTTCAGCACGAGTTCCTTGCGCGGCTGCCAGCTCTCCCAGCAGAGAGGGCCGGTGCCGTCGAAGCCTTTGACTCCGAAATCCGCCCCGAGCGCCTCGACATTGTCCTTGTTGATGATGGTCGCGGCGAAGTTCGCGAGGTCGACCAGCAGTTCGGAATGCGGCCGCTTCAGCTTGTAGACGAGCGTGTACGGATCGGGCGCGGTCAGGCTGTCGATCTCGCCCAGGCGCCAGTAGAAGGGCCAGCGCGCCGAGGGATCGGCCAGGCGGGTGAAGGAATAAATGACGTCGGCGGCGGTAAATTTCTTGCCGCTGCAGAAGGTGACGTCGTCACGAAGCGCGAACGTATAGGTCAGCCGGTCGTCCGATACCGTCCAGGACTTGGCGAGCAGCGGATGGACCTTCTTCAGGTCCCAGTCGAGCGCGACCAGCGTGTCGCCCATCATGAACATGGGATGGCCCATGCCGCTCGAGGTGTTGTTGTGCGGGTCGTACTTCGGAGCATCCTGTGAGCGGATGTTCACGAAGACTTGTGCCGAAGCCGGGATCGCGAGCGCGCACCAACCCAGCGCGAGCGCCAGCACGGCGCTCGTTGCTCCCTTGATCATGTCGCTTCCTCCCACCGGTGTGTTCCCGGCTGCGGAGAGAGCCTATCCCCGGTTGAGAGAGCCGCCAAGCGCCTCGACGGCCGCCGTGGCGTTTGCTTAAAGTCCGGTCATGCCCATCGAGTTCACGATCGATCACGAAAAGCGCTTCGTCCACGCCCGGGTCCTGGGCGTGATCACCCTGAAGGACATCGAGGAGTTCACCGACAGGGTGGTCGCGCAGGATGCGCTCACCTATCGCAAGCTCTTCGACGCGAGCAAGGGCGACGGCACCTACACCGACGAGGACGTGATGGCGCTTGCCGCCCGCGCGGCAGCCTACGCAACGCTCGCCAAGCGCGGCCCCCTCGCGCTCATTCCCCGTCCCGGTGTGGGAGCGGAACTCGCCAAGCGCTACATCAATCTCGGCAAGTTCACGGGCGAGGCCCGCATCTTCGACGGCGCCGACGAAGCCCTGGCATGGCTCGAGGCTCAGGCGAAGCCCCCCGCCTCGGAGACCTGATCAGAGGACCGCGCGCTCGAGCCTGCGCCGCGATGCCGGGACCTTGTCGTCCTCGGCGGGCTGGTAGACGACACTGAACAGTTTCCGCGCCCTCGCGAGCGCCTCGCCGAACCCCTTCTGCTCGCTTTCGAACGAGTCGAACCCGCAGCGCAGCATGAACGGCAGCTGGTCCTGGAGCACGCCGCCCGTCGCACGCAGTTCGCCACGATAGCCGAGGCGGCCGCGCAGGAGGCGGGCCTGGCTGTAGGCGCGTCCGTCGCTGAACTTCGGGAACTCCAGCACGATCAGACGCAGGCGCCCGACTTGCGGCGCAAGGTCCTCGACCGGATCGGTATTGGCCAGCGAGACCGCCGGCCATTCGGGACGCGACTGCCACTCCTTGAATGGCAGTGTGACGTAGGATGCCGGCAGACCGGACTCGCTATACAGAGCCATAGACTCTCTCCTTGAAGGGCTCGGCGCCGACGCGCCGGTATGTCTCGACGAAGCGCTCGCCGGGCTGACGGGCGTCCAGATACGTGCCGACCAGGGCATCGACCGCCTCGACAACCCTGTCGGCCGGGATCGCAGGCCCGAGGATCGCGCCGATGGCGGTCCTGCCGAAGTCGACGTCGCCGCCGAGGCTGATCTGGTAGAGCTCGACGCCGTTCTTGTCGACGCCGAGGATGCCGATGTGGCCGACATGGTGATGGCCGCAGGCGTTGATGCAGCCCGAGATCTTGATCTTCAGGTCGCCGATGTCGTGCTGGCGCGCGAGACTCGCGAAATGCTCCGATATCCGCTGCGCCACGGGGATTGAGCGCGCATTGGCCAGCGCGCAATAGTCGAGTCCCGGGCAGGCGATGATGTCGGTGATCTTGCCGACGTTGGCTTCCGCGAAGCCCAGGGCCGCGAGCGCAGCGTAAACGCGCGGCAGGTCCTCGATCGCGACGTACGGGAAGATAAGGTTCTGCTCGTGGCTGACCCGCAGTTCGGCCTGGCTGTAGGTCTCGGCGATGTCGGCCACACCGTCCATCTGGGTGGCGCTCGCGTCGCCCGGCGGCGCACCGGCGGGCTTCAGGGACGCAGTGACGATCGCATAGCCCGGCACGCGATGCGGCGCGACGTTGGACTTGAGCCACAGCGCGAAGTCCGGATCTTCGAGGCGCCGGGCTTCCACCGCGCCGGAAATCGCCGGCCGCACCGGCAGGTCGGGCGGCGCGAACTGGCGCGCGATCGCCTCGATCGTCTCGGCCGGCAGGGTCAGCGCATCGTCACGCATGGCGGCGTACTCGGCCTCCACCTCCTCGCGCATCTTCTCGGCGCCCACCTCGTGCACGAGGATCTTGATGCGCGCCTTGTAGAGATTGTCGCGTCGACCGTAGCGGTTGTAGACCCGCAAGGTCGCCTGGAGATAAGCGAGAAGCTCTTCCTTCGGCAGGAATTCCCGCAGGGTCTTGCCGATCATCGGGGTGCGCCCGAGGCCGCCACCGACGATCACCTCGAAACCTTCCTCGCCCCTCTCGTTGCGCCAAAGGCGCAATCCGATGTCGTGCACCCGCACGGCAGCGCGGTCGTTGGGCGAGCCCGTGATGGCGATCTTGAACTTGCGCGGCAGGAAGGTGAATTCCGGATGCAGCGTCGACCACTGCCGCACGATCTCGGCCCAGATGCGCGGATCCTCGATTTCGTCGACGGCAGCGCCGGCATAGTGATCGGCGGTCACGTTGCGAATGCAGTTCCCCGACGTCTGCATCGCATGCATGTCGACTTCGGCCAGCGCCGCGAGCGCATCCGGCGCATCTTCGAGCTTGATCCAGTTCAGCTGCAGGTTCTGGCGCGTCGTGAAGTGGCCATAGCCGCGATCGTACCTGCGCGAGATGTCCGCCAGCTTGCGCAGTTGCCGCGACGACAGGGTGCCATAGGGAATGGCGATTCGCAGCATGTAGGCGTGAAGCTGCAGATACAGGCCGTTGGTCAGGCGCAGCGGCTTGAACTGTTCTTCGGTGAGCTCGCCGGCGAGGCGACGCCGCACCTGGTCGCGAAACTGGTCGACGCGCTCCGAGACGAGCGTCCGGTCGTAGTCGTCGTACCGGTAGAAATGGGTATCAGGCATAACGCACCGCGTCGGCCGCAATGGCATCGAAGGTCAGCCCCGAGGCACGGATCTTCTCGCGCAAGGAAAGCGGCTCGATCGTGCCGTCCTCGCCCTCCGTCACCGCCACCAGGAACGGATCGATCACGGCAAAGCCCTCGGCTCGCGCACGCTCAAGCAGTATCTCCGCGCCCCGCGCGTCGCGCGCCACGGCCGCGCGCTCCAGCCGGTCGGTCCACTGGCCGGCTTCGTCGAGCCAGACGACCATGCCATCGACCAGGCGATTGGCGGACGCGACCTGCAGGTCGCCGATGAGATTCTTGGCCATCAGGACACCTTTACGAGCGGCGGGGTTTCGACCGCGGCTGCGTAGGCTGCCACGTCCCCGATGATGATGAGACTGGGGCCACCGGCCTGGGCATGCGCGGCCGCGAGCCGCGCCAGGTCGACGAGCCGGCCCGTGGTCACGATCTGGTCAGCCCGAGTGCCATTCTCGATGATTGCCACCGGCGTGTGCGGCGGAGTCCCTGCCTCCAGCAGACGATCCCGTACGGCGGGCGCTTCGGTCGTGCCCATGTAGACGGCCAGCGTATGACCCTGCGCGGAGAGTGCCGGCCATGCCACGGGCCTGCCGTCGGCGGCGCTGTGGCCGCTGACGAAGGTCAGGGTGGAGGCATGCCGGCGATGGGTGAGCGGGATACCGGCGGCGGCGGCGCAACCCAGCGCCGCCGTGATGCCGGGCACGATCGTGTAGGCAAGGCCCGCCGCCCGTAGAGCGTCGATTTCCTCGCCGCCGCGGCCGAACACGAACGGGTCCCCTGCCTTGAGCCGCACCACGGTCTGGCCGGCACGGACGCGGCCCACCAGTTCGGCGTCGATGTCCGCCTGCGCCCAGCTCGGGCGGCCCTTGCGCTTGCCGACGCAAACGACCTCGGCATCGCGACGCGCCCGCGCCAGCACCGCCTGCGGCACAAGGTCGTCGTGAAGGATCGCATCGGCTTCCTGCAGCAGCTGGGCGGCCCTCAGGGCGAGAAGGTCGGGATCGCCGGGACCGGCGCCCACGATGTGGGCGATGCCGGCGGAGGTGGCCTGCCGTCGAAGCGCATCAAGTTCATCCAGCGCGAAACGCCGGGCGCCGGCCTCGTCCCCCGCAAGCGCGAGACGCGACGCTGGCCCTTCGACCAGGCGGCGGAGAAATGCACGGCGGCGAGCTGGGTCGGCGATCAGATCGTTCACCCGGCCACGAAAGCCGGCGGCCAAGCGGACGAGCGCCCCGATGCGCTCCGGCAGAGCGGCCTCGACCCGGGCACGCAACACGCTGGCGAGCGTGGGCGAAGCACCACCGGTCGAGATCGCGACCAACACACCATCGCGCTCGACGATCGCGGGCATGATGAAGTCGCAAAGCGCGGGACGGTCCATCACGTTCACAGGTATGCCGGCGGCCTTGGCCACGCGATGGGCCGCCGCGTCGCTACCCTCGTTGTCCGTGGCCACGAACGCCGCGATTGCGCCTGCAAAGTCGTCTGGCCGAAGCGACCTGGCGTCGAGCCGCCGAACGTGCGCGCCCGCGGAGTTGGCTAGAGCGGCGCGCAGGTCGGCCTTCGGCCCTTCGCCGACCACCACGACCTGTCGGCCGGCCAGATCGAAGAAAAGCGGCAGGTGCTTCACGACACGGCCGCGCGCAGCACGACGTTGAGGGCGAGCATGCCGACCGCCTGCGAGATCGACAGGACCCAGAGGGACGTTTCGGACTTGGGAAGAAACTTGGACATGCTGCTAACCGCCGTTGATCTGGCGATTCCTCGCACATCCGCCACGAAGTGAATTCCCGAAGGTTGTTGCCGGAGGAGCAATTCCTGCCGTTCAAGAGGCTCCGAAGGAAATTTTTATTGCCCTTGAAGCCGGCCCTTCCCTCCCCAAATCCTCGTCGTTCCCCGCGCCCATCCGGGGCGGGAACGTCCAACATCGCTCAGGAGAGGATGATCAAATGCGTACCGTCGACTATTCCCCGTTCTATCGTGCCACCGTCGGCTTCGACCGGGTCTTCGACCTGCTCGACTCGGTGGCCAGCCAGTCCGGCGCCAATGGCTACCCGCCGTACAATATCGAGAAGGCCGGCGATAATGCCTACCGGATCGTGATGGCGGTCGCGGGCTTCGCCGAAGCCGAGCTGAACGTGACCCAGAAGGAAAACGAGCTGCTGGTCACCGGCCAGGCCGCCCCGAGCGAAGGCCAGGAAGAGAAGCAGTATCTCTACCGTGGCATCGCGGGCCGCAACTTCGAGCGCCGCTTCCAGCTCGCCGATCATGTGAAGGTCACCGGCGCGAAGCTCGCCAACGGCCTGCTGACGATCGAGCTGCAGCGCGAGATCCCGGAGGAGAAGAAGCCCCGCGCGATCCCCGTCCAGGCGGGCCAGCCGGCCCTCACCCACTAAGCAGGTAGCAGCCTGCTGTCTCGGAGGGGCGCCGCGGGAAACCGCGACGCCCTTTCTTTGTCTCAGGCACGCGTCAGGAACACGGTTGAGGGTTCGACCTCGACGAGAAACGCCTCGTCTGCCAGGGCCGGAACGCCGATCCAGGTCGTACACGGCGGATTGTCGCCGAACATGGCCTTCAGAACGCCACCGATGGCTTTGCCTTCGTGCATGTGGCTTTGCTTGATGTAGAGCCGCAATGCGCCGACCTGATCGAGGCTGGCGCCGACCGACGCCAGCGCCGTCGCCAGATTCTCGAGGCTCTTCTCGAGCTGGCGGCCGATATCGTCGCGGCCGACGACATTGCGATCGGCATCCCAGGCAACCTGACCGGACACGTGGACGGCCCGGCCTGTCGGTGTCTGCGTTATCGTTACCTGGGCAAAGCCATAGTCCCGACTGTCGAAGAGGCCGGCCGGCACCTGAATCGATCGAGTCACGGCTTCCTCTCCATGGCGGGGGTCGCTCCGCCGAGACGGAGCGACCGTAAGAGACACTACTTGGCGTACTTGCCGGTGAGCTGTGGCGTGTGCGGGCCCTCCCCGCCCTTCTCCTTGTGCTGCAGGCGCGTGGTGCGAGCCCAGGTGCGCTTCAGGTCGTCCTTCACGTTGAACTTCAGCGTGCCGATTTTCTCCACCGTCAGCTCGATCTTGTCTCCGTCCATGAAGGAGTGGAGGCCGCGATGGTTGGTGCCGGTGGCGACGATGTCGCCGGGCTCCAGCGTATGGATCGAGCTGACCCACTCGATGATGCGCGGGATGTGATGCGCCATGTCGGACGTGTTGAACTTCTGCATGACCTCACCGTTGTTGGTCAGCGTGATGTTCAGGTTCTGCGGATCGGCGATCTCGTCGGCGGTGACGATGCAGGGGCCGATCGGCGCGAACGTGTCTCGCGACTTCATCTGGAAAAAGACGTTGCCCGGCGGCGGCAGGCCACGGGCCGAGCCGTCGATGAAGCAGGTATAGCCGAAGATGTGCTTGAACGCGTCGGCCTGCGTCGCCCTCGTGGCCCGCTTGCCGATGACCAGCGCCATCTCGGCCTCGCCCTCGAAGATGGTGGCCGGGGCATCCGGCAGCACCATCGTGTCGCCGTCGCCGATCACGGCTGTCGCCGCCTTGTGGAAGGCGTTGATGGCGGGCTTCTCCGGCAGCGTGCCGTCTTCCATGTAGTTCACGGCCATGCAGACGATGTTGCCCGGCTTCGGGACTGGCGGGCGCAGCTTGACTCCGGAGACCGGCACTCCCTTGCCCGCAGCGGCGG
Source organism: Reyranella aquatilis (assembly GCF_020880995.1). Taxonomy (GTDB): domain Bacteria; phylum Pseudomonadota; class Alphaproteobacteria; order Reyranellales; family Reyranellaceae; genus Reyranella; species Reyranella aquatilis. The sequence continues at coordinate 701,003 of NZ_JAJISD010000001.1, forward strand.
CCTTCTCGACCTTGCCCTTGTACTCGTCCCAGCGGGCGATCAGGCCGATCATGAGGTCCCGCGCCTCCAGGTGCGGGATGTCCTTCACGGCATCGGTGACGTCGACGACCTGGTCGCCCTTGATGACGCCCAGCCGGTAGTCGTTGAAATAGCAAAGCTTCACTTCTTCTCTCCCTCTTCAAACACTTTCCTGGCGACGTTGGCGGCCGACATGGCGGTCGGCCAGCCGGAATAGAATGCGAGATGCGTGATGAGCTCGATCAGCTCGTCCTTGGTCACTCCATTGTTGATGGCACGGGCGAAGTGTCCCGTCTGCTGCTCCGTGCGATTCATCGCGACCAGGGCTGCACACGTTATGAGGCTGCGGTCGCGCTTGGAGAGGCCCGGCCGCTCCCAAACGTCACCGAACAGGACATCGTCCGTGAGTTCGATCAATTTGGGGGCCAGGGACCGCAGCGCGTCGCGTGGATTGGCAGCCGGCGGCTTGGACATGGTTTCTTTCCTTTTCAGGGTCGCATGGTCGGGCTAGCGTTCCTCCAAAGAGCGGAGGAAACAATGGCCGTAATCAAGGCTGCGGAATTTGCCTGGCCCCGCATGGAGGCCCCCGATCTCGACCGAATGGAGGAGTTCCTCACCCATTTCGGTCTGATCCGTGCGGAGCGCACACCCAACGCGCTCTACATGCGCGGCACCGACGACCACCACCATCTGCATGTCGTGCACAAAGGCGGCACCAAGTTCATCGGCTTCGCCTATCACGCCGCCGACGAAGACGACCTCAAGCGCCTGGCGAAGCTGCCGGGCGCTTCCGCGATCGAGACGATGGACGAGCCTGGCGGTGGCAAGCGCGTGCGCCTCACCGAACCCAACGGCTACCAGATCGAAGTGGTCGCCGGGCAGAAACGCGTCGAGCCGATCAAGGTCGCCCGCGACGAGCACAACACGGCCCGCGAGCCGGGGCGCCGCGTGGGGCGCGTGATGCGTCTCGGCAAGTCGCCCACGTCGATCCAGCGCATCGGGCACGGCGTGCTTTCCTCGCCCAAGGTGATCGAAACCGTGGCCTGGTTTCGCGAAACGCTGGGCATGATCCGCTCCGACGACGTCTATGTCGGTGAAAAAGACAACATCATCGGCTCGTTCAACCGGCTCGACCGCGGCGATGCCTATGTCGATCACCATGTCTTCTTCTGCAATCACAACACGCGGGCCGGCTTGAACCACGTGTCCTACGAGGTGCAGGACATCGACTGCGTCTTCCAGGATCACGAGTACATCAAGCGGCTGGGCAAGTACGACCACATGTGGGGCATCGGCCGACACCTGCTGGGCAGCCAGGTCTACGACTACTGGTGCGATCCGTGGGGCCGCGTCCACGAACGCTGGGCGGATACCGACCGGCTGAATGCAGCCAATGGCGGCAACCTGCTCAGTGCCGAGGAAGGCTTCCAGTCGCAATGGGGCGACCGGCCGCCCGACCGTTTCCTGGGCCACGCCAGCCCCTGAGACCGTCACCTACTTCGTCTTGAACTTGTCCGGCAGGCGCTCCTCATTGCCGAGCGCCACCCGGCGCACACCCTCGCTGTCGGGGCTGGGCGGGAAGCCCTCGGACGCGCGCGGCGCGGGCGTCTCCACGACGGTGTTGGAGAGACGGCCGACACCCGTGACCTCGATGTCGATCGTGTCGCCGGCCTCGAGCGGACGGGAGTTCGCCGGTGTGCCCGTGAGCAGGATGTCCCCCGGCAGGAAGGTGATGTGGCGCGCGAGGTCGGCGATCAGGTAGCCGCAGTCGAAGATCTGCTCGCTGACCGCACCTTCCTGCACCATCTTGCCATTCTTGTAGCTGCGCAGCGTCGACTGCCGCACATCGACGCCGGAGACGAGCCCAGGGCCGATCGGGCAGAAGCCGTCCATGCCCTTCACCCGCAGCATCGAGCCCGCATCGGTGTCGCGGAAATCATGGCAGCCGAAATCGTTGGCCGGCGCGAAGCCCGCGATGCATGCCCACGCCTCCTCCCGGGTCACGTTCTTCGTCACCTTGGAGAAGACCACGGCCATCTCGCCCTCGTAGTTCACGTACTTGTAGCCCTTGGGCTTTACCAGCTCGCCCTTGTGAGCGTTGAGGGCCGTCAAGGGCTTCTGGAAATAAGTCGGCGTCTTGGGTGGCGTATGCGTGTTGTTGAACTCGTAGTAGCGCGAGATGTAGTTCACGTGGACACACAGGATCTTGGTCGGATTGCAGGGTGGCAGATGAACGACGTCCTTCTCCTCGGCCGTGCGCCCGTCGGCGAAGACGATCTTTCCATCCTTGAACTCCACCCAATAGGCGCTGCCGTCCTTGATGACGTGACGGATTTCCTTGCGCGATCCCTCGAGTACGCTCATCTCAACAACTCCCCCTACTGAAGATCGAACCAGACATGAACATTGCCGGTGCCGGCCGCGTTCTCGTATTCCGAGAGCTGCGTGCCGCGGGCCCGGCAACTCCTGCCGCCCAGCGCCCCCATCATCTGCGCGTAGTGTGCGCCCCGACCCTCGTACTTGGCTTCTTCCAGTTCCGGGAAGCGGTCGAGCACGATGTCGTGCCGGCCCTGCTTCCAGAGTTCCAGCACCTCCATGTCGAGCGCACGGTTCTTCGGCTCCGAGACGTTGTCGGGATGCCAGACGCGCGGATTGGGCGGGACGTGATCTAGGTCGTAGAACTTGTGGCTCATCGCGCCGGATGCCAGCAGCACGACGCGGGCATCGGAGCGGCGGATCGCCTCGCCCACGACCTCGCCCATCTCCAAGAAATGCTTGAACCTGGCCGTCTGGCAGGTGCCGACGCTCAGCACCTTTTCGCCACGGCCGAGATAGTGGATGACGTTGATCGTCGGGTAGTGCAGCGGCAACGTCTCCTCGACGACGTTGCGCGCCGCGACCTTCCTCTCCTGCGCCACCTTCTCAACCTCGGCGGCGAGCGCCGGGGCGCCGGCATGATCGTAGGGAAATCGCGTCATCGAGAACGGCAGTTCGTCGGACGTGTAGCTGCCCTTGTAGTGGGCGGCGCCGGCCACGAGGTGCAGCGACGTGGTGAGCCAGTGCGTGTCGAAGAGCACGAACGTATCGGGCTTCACCGCGTCGATCTTCGCGCGCACGCGCTCGAAGCCCTCGACCAGGTCGGAGTCGCGGCCGTTGCCGCGCTGCACGCGAATTTCCTTGGGTTGCACCAGGCCGGGGTGGTGCGAGACCACGGCCGCGCCGACAATCTGTCCCATGGGTCTAGGCTCCCTTCGCTGCCTGGATGGCTCGCCAGACGTTCTCCGCCGTGGCGGGCATGACCATATCGCGCACGCCAAGCGGCGCCAGCGCATCGATCACGGCGTTCATCAGCACGGGCATCGCGCCCACCGTACCGGCCTCGCCCGCGCCCTTGGCGCCCAGCGGATTGTACTTGGTCGGCACCGGATTGGACTTCACCTCCATGCTGCACATCATGTCGGCGCGCGGCATCGTGTAATCGAGGAAGCTCGCGGTCAGGAGCTGGCCACTCTCGCGATCCCAAACCACCTGCTCGCCCAGGATCTGGCCGACGCCCTGCGCCACACCGCCGTGGATCTGGCCTTTCAACCCGATCGGATTCATCACGGTGCCGACATCGTCGACCACGGCATACCGCTCCAGCTTCACCTCGCCGGTCTCGGGATCGACCTCGACCTCGCAGATGTGGCAGCCGTTGGGATAGGTGTCCTTCTCGCCGAGATAGGTCGCGTTCTCGTAGAGACCGCCCTCGAAGCCGCTCTTGGGCCACTTGGTCGGATTGAAGGCCGCCATCGCGACCGCCTTCAGAGACACCGTCTTGTCGGTGCCCTTCACCTTGAAGATGCCCTCGGCGAATTCGATGTCCTGCTCGCCCGCTTCGAGCAGGTGACCGGCCAGCCGCTTGCCCTTGGCGATCACCTTCTCGGCCGCCATGAACAGCGCCGATCCTCCCAGCACCGTCGAACGCGAGCCGTTGGTTCCCATGCCGAAGGCCACGCGGTCGGTGTCGCCATCGATGAACTGCACGTCGTGCGGATCGATGCCCAGACGCTCGTTCAGGATCTGCTTGAACATGGTCTCGTGTCCCTGCCCCTGGGCTTTCGTGCCCATCAGCAGGGCCGCCGTGCCGGCCGGATTGAAGCGGATCTCGGCGTACTCCGGCTGGGCCGTCCCCGCGGCCTGCTCGATGGCATTGATGATGCCGAGCCCGCGCAGCTTGCCGCGCTTCTTCGACTCTTCGGCGCGCGCCTGGTAGCCCGCCACATCGGCGAGCTTCAGGGCCATGTCCATGTTCTTCTCGAACTCGCCGCAGTCATAGAACGGCCCGACCGGGCTCTGGTACGGCAACGCCGCCTCGCCCAGCATGTTCTTGCGCCGCAGTTCGACCCGGTCGATGCCCAGTTCGCGCGCCGCATCGTCGATCAGTCGCTCGATAAGGTAGATGGCCTCGGGCCGCCCCGCACCGCGATAGGGCGCGGTGGGATTGGTGTTGGACAAAACCCCCACCACGTTGATGTAGGCCTTCGGGATCAGATAGACGCCCAGCACCGTGCCGATCATGCCGAAGGGCGACAGCAGGTTGCGGTCGGAGCCGACATAGGCGCCGATATTGGCCAGCATGTTGAGGCGCAGCGCCACGAACCTGTTGTCGGCGTCGAGCGCCAACTCGAGTTCGCCGACGTTGTCGCGCCCGTGTTCGTCGGCCATCACCGCCTCGGAACGCTCGCAGCACCATTTGACCGGCCGCAGCAGCTTTCGCGCCGCCCAAAGGGTCAGACGATGCTCGACATACTGCCATCCCTTGGTGCCGAAACCGCCTCCGACATCGCCCGTGATCACCCGCAACTTGCTTTCAGGCACCTTGAAGACGTTCTGCGCCAGCATGTTGCGGACCCGGTGGGGATACTGCACGTCGGCGTAGAGCGTCATCCGGTCTTCGCCCTGGTCGTAGACGCCCAGCGTGCCGCGCGGCTCCATGTACTGGGCATGTACGCGCGTGATGACGTAGCGACGCTTGATGACCTTGGCCGCTCCCTTGATCGCTTCGTCGGTCGCCGCCTTGTTGCCGCGCTCGACGAAGTTGGAAATGTTGTCGGGGCAGTCGTCCCAGACGGCCGGCGCCCCGGGCTTCACCGTATCCTCGGTGAGAGTCACCGAGGGGATCGGCTCATAGTCGATCTCGACCAGTTCGGCGGCATCCTTGGCCTGTGCCAGCGTCTCGGCCACCACCATCGCCACCGGGTCGCCGACATAGCGCACGCGGTCGACGACCAAAGCGGGCCGCTGCGGCGCGAACATCGGCTTACCGTCAGGCCGCTTCCTCGGCATGTTGGCCTTGGGCATGCCGAGCCCGTCCGCCACCACGTCGTGGCCGGTATAGACAGCCAGGACTCCGGGCGCCGCCGCCGCCGTCTTGGTATCGATCGAGCGGATATGCGCATGGGCATGCGGCGAGCGGACGAACACCGCATAGGTCTGCCCGTGCAGATTGATGTCGTTGACGAAGCGGCCCTGCCCCCGCAACAGGCGCGGATCCTCGAAGCGCAACACCGGCTGGCCGATTCCGTACTTGCTCATGACACCCTCTCTCCCCTGCAAACGCTCGATCTGACTCTAGGACTGGTTGACCACGTGGGCGAGCGGGCGCCAGCGAGCCATGTCGGCTTCCACCCGCGCCCGGAACTCGGCCGGGCTCGTGACACGCGTGTCGTTGCCCAGCTCTTCCAGCTTGGCCTTGACGTCGGGCCGCGCCATTGCCTGCTGGAACGCGGCATACAGCCGGTCGCGGATTGCGGGCGGCAGCCCGGCGGGCGACGTGAAGCCGAGCCAGGACACGACGTCGTAATCCGGCACCACCGTCTCCGAAACCGTGGGAACGGCCGGAAAGCCCGGATGCCGCTCCTTGGAGGTGACGGCCAGCGCCCGAAGCTTGTCGGTCTTCATCAACGGCTGCGCGCTCGAAAAGGTCGCCACATGCATGTCGAGGCGGCCCGCGACCAGATCGTTGTAAGGCTGCCCGATGCCGCCCTTGTAGGGTACATGGGTCATCTTCGCGCCGGTCTTCTCGAGCATCAGCTCCATCGCCATATGGAGCGTGGATCCGACACCAGACGTGCCGTAGGTCAGCTTACCCGGATCGCGCTTGCCTTCCTCGATGTAGGCCTGGAGCGTCTTGAAGCGCGAATCGGGGCCGACGGTGAGAACGAAGGGGAAGCGCGTGACGATCGAGATGAAGTCGAAGTCCTTGAGCAGATCGTAGCTCAGGCTGCGGTCGGTTGCGGAGACGACGGCCTGCCCGCCCGTCATGAGGTAGAGCGCGTAGCCATCGGGCTTCATGCGCGCGACCTGGCTGGCGGCAAGCCGCTCTGCCGCACCCGGCCGCGGCTCGATGACGATCTGCTGACCGAGAATCTCCGTCAGCGGCCCGCTGAGATGGCGCGCGATGGTGTCAGGGTTCGAACCGGCGTCGTAGCCGTGAATGAGCCTGATGGTCTGCGACGGATAGGCCTGCGCACGCGCAATCGCGGGTGCGCCAACCGCCGCCGCCGCGGCAGACATCAGCAAGGTCCTGCGTCTCATGTTTCCTCCTCCTGTTCTTCATTGTTCGGGCCGTCGTTATCCCAACGGTCCCATGAACGTCTGATCGGCGTAGGTGTCCGACAGCGGCTCGATCGCCTCCGGCCAGTCCTTGCCGACCTTGCGGCGCAGCTCGGCCGGGCGCGGCTTGCCGTCCCAGCCGATGCGCTCCATGTAGTAGTGCAGCATCAGGCAGTGGCCGGCCGGATCGAGAATGTGCGCGGCATAATCCACACCGGGATAGAGCTCCGGCGGAATGACGTCGGTGAACGGCACGCCCTTCTTCTTCAGGTAGCTCACTGCATCGCGAAGCTGCTGGTAGCTGCCGACCTCGATGCCCATGGAGGCGCAGCTCGTATCGGGATTGAGCCCGAGTTCGCCCCTCAGCGCCTTCGGGAACAGCGAGAGCGAATGGTGCTCGCTGCCGTTGCGCAGGAAGACGCAGCGATGGCCCTTCCAGGTCACGACCTCGGTGCGGATGAAGCCCATCGTCTGCGTGTAGAAGGCTTCCGACGCGCCGACATCGGCGACGAACAGGCTCATCGGGCCGATGCTGGTGACCTTGAACGGCCGCGGCAGGCGCGTTCCGGCAACGACGTATTCCTCGCCGGTCTCGTCCCGGATCACGTTGCCGGCATTGATGTCGATGCCCTTTGCGATGGCGTCGCGCACTTCCTGTTCCTCGGAAATCTGCGGCAGTTCCGGCGTCTCCCGGAAGGCGCGGTAGTACATCGACTCGGGCTTCGAGCGGCCGTCCCAGCCGATCTGTTCCATGCCGTAATAGAGTTCGACCGTATGGCCGTCGGGATCGCGAATGTAGGTGTGCCAGTTGCTGCCCGGCATGTCGCGCCCGACCCGGCGGATCTCGACGTCGTGCTGGCGGAAATAGTCGGCCGCCGCGAACACCTCGTCCATCGTTCCGACCTGCCAGGTGATCTGGTTCACCGTGACATCGCGCGAGACCGCGTCGTCTCCGAAGATGGCGCCCAGCGACTTGTGCGCCAGCAGGAAGGCATGGTGGTCGGCATTGTGGCTCATGAAGACGATGCGCGGATCCTGGAGGCGCTTCGCCATCTCCTCGCGGCCCGGCACCTTGGAGAAGTCGCGCGTGTCGGTGACCCGGAACCCGAGGAGACGGGAGTAGAAGTCGAGCCCCTTGCCCATGTCCGCGACGTTGAAGCCGAAATGCCCAAGACGCCGGATCTTGAACGGCCGCGGATAGCGAACGCCGCCGACGTCGTAGGTCGCCGGTCTTTGAATCGTGTCCATGGTCTTCTCCCCTTCAGCTCTTGCGGCGCCCGGCGGGCCTCAAGGCCCTGGCATTGCCGCGGATCAATCCCGGAACGTCTGACACGGCCTGCTCGACGGTCGTGCGGATGTGCTTCTCCATGAGCGAGCAAGCCAGATCGGAATCGCGCGCCAGCACGGCGTCGCGGATTTCCAGGTGCTCGTTGCGGCGATGCAGCCGGCTATGGATCATGGTCAGCCAGTGGTAGCGGCGCGCTTGGTCGAACAGCTCGCTGCGATAGTGCAGCGACCACGGCGAGCGGCAGGTTGCCACCAGCGCATCGTGATAGCGCTTGTGCCGCTTGCCCCATTCCTGCTTCACGGACAGCGGATCGTCTGGGCGCGGCGCCGCCAGCTTGCTCAGCAGGAAGTAGGAGCTCACGATTTCCGCCTCCCACGCGTCGGTGCCGTGGCGTATCGCGTCGGCAAGCGTCTTCGTCTCCAGATAGACGCGCAGTTCCGAGAGATCGAGGAAGTCCGCCAGCGAGATCGGCGCGACCTGGAAGCCGCGGCCGGCCTCAGTGCGCGCCAGCCCCTCCGATACGAGATGCGACAGCGCCTCCCGCAGGGTACCGACGCTGGTGTCGTAGCGCAGGCGCAGTTCGCCGAATTTCAGCTTCTGGTCGGGCTTCAGCACGCAGCAGAGGATGTCCTCGCGCATCTTGCGCAGGACGTCGAACGTGGCGGCGTCCTCGCGGCTCACGTCCTGGGGCGCCGTCGTCGCCGACAGGTTCTCGTTGGCGCCCTCGAACGGGGCGGTCGGCAGGGTCTTGGGCATGCGGGCTCAAACTCCCAGATAGGCTTCGCGTATGTGGGACTGCTTCATGAGTTCGTCCGGAAGGCCGGTCGCCACGATGCGCCCCTGTTCCAGCACGTAAGCCCGGTCCGCCACGCTCAGCGCCTTGATGACGTTCTGCTCGACCAGTAGCACGGCGGCGCCGCCGTCGCGCACCCGGACGATGATATCGAACATGTCGTCGACAATGGTCGGCGCGAGACCGAGCGACGGCTCGTCGAACAGAACAATCCGCGGCTGCGCCATCAGCGCCCGGCCGATCGCCACCATCTGCTGCTGTCCGCCGGACAATTCCCCCGCCGCCTGCGCCCGCTTCTGGCGCAGGATCGGAAACAGCTCGTAGACCCTCTCCAGCGACTGGGCCCGCGCCGCCCGCGGCCGGGGCAGGTAGCAGCCCAGTTCCAGGTTCTCCTCGACAGTCATCTTGGTGAAAAGCCGGCGTCCCTCGGGCACCAGGGCGATCCCCCGTTCACAGAACCCGTGCGGGCGCACGCGCGTCATGTCGGCGCCATCGAAGCGAAGCTGTCCCTGCCGCGCGCGCAGCATCCCGGCGATCGCGTTGATGAGCGTTGTCTTGCCGGCGCCGTTGGGGCCGATGACCGAAACGATCTCCCCGGCATCGACGTCGATGGAGACGTCCCAGACGGCGGGCGCGTCGCCATAGCCGACATGCAGGTTGCGGATCTCAAGCAGCATAGGCCTTGCCGAGATAGATGCTGACGACGCGGGGGTCGCGCATGACCTCGCGCGGCTCGCCCAGGGCAAAGAGCTTGCCTTCGTTGAGCACGGCGACCCGGTCGGAAAGTTCGACCACCGCCCGCATCAAGTGTTCCACGAAGACGATGGTCGCGCCCTGTGCGCGGATGGCCCGCACCAGGCGAATGGCATTGTCGACTTCCGTCGGATTGAGGCCCGACAGGACCTCGTCGAGCAGGAGCAGTTTCGGTTTCGCCGCCAGCGCGCGTGCCAGTTCGAGGAACTTGCGCTCATGCAGGTTGAGTTCCGAGGGAAGCGCCTCCTCCTTGCCGCCAAGGCCGGTGAAGCCGATCCAGTGCAACGCCTCATCGCGGATCTCGGCGGTCGTGCGTGTAGATCCGCCGAAGGTCGCGGCCATGGACACGTTGTCGAGCACGGTCATGTTCACGAACGGTCTTGGAATCTGATAGGTGCGGGCCACCCCGCGGCGGGCGATCTCGTGTGCCGGCAGATGGCCAATCTCCACGCCGTCGACGGTGATCGTGCCGCCGCTCAACGGATAGAAGCCCGAGATGACGTTGATGAGGGTCGTCTTTCCCGAGCCGTTCGGCCCGACCAGCCCCAGGATCTCGCCCTCGCGCACGTCGAGATCGACGCCGGCCAGGGCCTGCAGGCCGCCGAACCGTTTGGCCGCGCCCTTGGCTTCCAGGATGTTGCGGGTCCCGATCCGGTGCGGCGTCGCTGGAACCACCGGCACCACGGCAGCCTGTGCCCTCTCCTCGACCGGCCGGCGGCGCTTCAGCCATGCCTGGATCGCCGGCACTACGCCGTCGGGCAACCACAGGATCGCGAGGACCAGAATCAGCCCGACGACCGCCCGGCCCACCATCGCCTCGCCGCCGCTGATGAATGCATAGAGCAAAGCCGTGATCACGGTGGCGCCGATCGCCGGGCCGAACCAGCTGCGCGCGCCGCCCAGCACGCTCATCAGAACGACGTAGAGTGGCACGGTGAGTTCGAACGTCCCGGCCACCGTGAGAAAGCCGACATACATCGCGTGGATGCCGCCGACGGCGCCGGCAATGCCGGCCGACAGGGCAAAGGCGATCAGCTTGTAGCGGAATGTCGGCACGCCCTTGGCTTCGGCGACATCCTCGTCATCGTGGATGGCGAACAGGCCGAGGCCGAGACGCGAATGCGCCACCCACCAGGCGATGCCCAGCGTCAGCACGCACATCGCGAATCCCAGCATGTATATCGTGCCGGTCTGCGTCGGCATCAGGTTCGGCACTGGCACGGCGCTCATGAACACGCCGGCGCCGCCGTCGATCGGTGTGTTGAGGATGATCGTGGCAATGACGAAGGTAACGGCAAGGGTCAGCAGGGCGAACAGTTCGCCGCGCAGCCGCTTCATGCGGAACACGACCGCTCCGATGCCGACGCCCAGCAGGGCCGCCATCGCCGCGGCGACCGGAACCGTCGCGAGGAACGGCACGCCCGCCTTCGTGGTCAGCGTGGCGGTCGTGTACATGCCGACGCCGAAGAACGCCGCATGCCCGAGGCTGAAGTAGCCTGCGAAGCCCGAGAGCAGCGCCCAGCTGGTCGATAGCGAAACCCAGAAGAAGACCAGATAGAAGAACGAATCGTAGAAGGCCGGCAGTCCGGCCGTCGGCAGGATGGCGAAGGCCAGGATCCCGAGCGCAGCCGCGGCCTTGGGAAGTGTGCGCCCGACCGTCATGACCACTCCGGATCCCATAGGAGGATCGCGATCAGCACAGAGAACGACACGACCGGCGCCCAGGCCGGACTGAGGATCGCCATGGCGATGGACTCGCTGGCGCCGATCAGCATGCCGGCAGCCAGAGCACCCAGCGGATTGCCAAGCCGGCCGATGATCACCACCGCGAACACGACTCCCAGCCAGGCCCAGATCTGGGCCGGCGCCAGGGTCGCGATCAGGGCGATGAAGGTCCCCGCCACGCCGGCATACGCGGCGCCGACGCCAGAGAGCAGGTAGGCAAGTTTGCGGTGATCGACGCCGTACGCCGCGGCGATATCCGCATCCTCGGCGCTCGCGCGCAGGGCCTTGCCGACATAGGTCTTGCGCAACCAGAGCCAGGTGCCCCACGCTAGCACGCCCGCGACCAGGCAGAGGATCAGTTCCAGTACCGGGATGTAGAACGGTCCCGCCTTCAGCGACCAGGTCGCATAGTGGGTCTCGAAGCGGCGATAGTCCGCGGTCCAGTAGAGCTGGATGCCGACCTCGAGCATGACCGCGAAACTGAAGGTGATCAGCAGCGAGCCCAGTTCGTTCACCTTGAAGCGCACGAATATCCAGTGCTGGGCGAGGCCGATCACGAACATCGACGGCACGATGAGCAGCACCGACCACCATGGCGCGACGTGATAGGTCGTACCCAGCTCGTAGGTCAGGTAGGCCGCGAGGAAAGCCAGTGCGAAATGGCTGAGATTGACCAGTCGCAACAGGCCCCAGCTCAGGCTGAGCCCCAGCGCCAGCAATCCGTACATCCCGCCGGCCAGGACGCCCGAGATCAGCGCCTGGCCAAGTAGTGTTGCGCTCGGCATCCGTCGCTTAAGGCAGCAGCTTCACGCCGGGCGCCGCGAACTCCTTGGGCCAGACGACCTTCCACTCCTTGTTCTGCACCTGGCGGATGAGCTGGGCCGGGGCGCCGTGATTGTAGAGTCCGTCGAACTTCAGCGGCCCATAGATCGTGTTCACGACGTTCTTCTTCAGGAACGCCGCGATCTGCTTGTCCTCCAGGCTCTTGGCGCCGTTCACGCCCTGCTCGAGTATTTGCCATTCCGAAACCATGCCGGCGGCCTGGGCATCGATCAGGGGATATGGCAGGTTCGCCTTGGTGGCCCTCTCCTTGTAGGCCGCAGCGATCTTGGCGACCCCGGGACGGCTCATGAAAGGCTCGTCCGGCTCGAGGAAGGTGGACGACCAGGCGAGGTTGCCGTCGGGCGACAGCGCCAGCGGCCCCGGCGCCGGATAGAGGTGAAAGCTGCCCTTCGGCGTGTAGTCGAGCTTGCGCAGCGCTTCGAGTATCTGGTTGCTCTCCAGCCCCAGCGAACCGACCCAGAGGAAATCGGCGTTCGCCTCCTTCACCCGTGCGGCGATGGCGCCAAAGTCGCGGTTGCCGGCCTCATATTCCAGATAGAGCGGCACCTTCACGCCGCGCTTCTCGGCCTCGACCTTCATGCCCTGCGCCATGAACTGCGCCGACGGGAACTTGCTGGTGAGGATGACCATGCTCTTGGGCGGCGTCGGCAGGCTCGCCATCGCGTCCAGGATCACGTTGGGATAGGTCTTGTCGGGCTCCGGACCGAAGGGCGTCGCGGGGAAGGCCATATCGTAGGTCTGCAGCTTGGGAATGCCCATGCTGCTCTGTATGATTACCTTGCCGTAGCGCTGGGCCACGCCCATCGCCGCCAGGATGGGCGCCGTCGCATAGGGCCCCTGGATCAGATCGACCTTGTCGACGGTGATCAGCTTCTCGTAGAGGCTGCGCGCTACATCGGGCTTGGACTGGTCGTCGAGCAGCACATACTCGACCGGCCGGCCGAGGAAGCCGTCCCGGCTGTTGATGTCCTCGACCATGATCTCGGATGCGATCTTGTGGATGACCGCGGTCTGCGCGAGGAACCCCGTCAGCGAAAGCGTCCCGCCGACCCGCACTGGCTTGCCCGAAGGCGCCGCGCGCAGAATGGCCGGCGCCGCAAGCACGGCCGTCGAACCCAACAATCCCGCCAAGACATGGCGACGACGCCATGAGCCCATGCGCTCGCGCATCCGTTTCCTCCTTCGACGCTTGTTTGATTTTGAACGTCGTTGCCCGCGATGGTGGAGGATCGATCCTCGTAAGTAAACGGGATTTTCGAAACTTTCGAAAATATTGAATAAGACCCTCTCCGCCTCTGCATGCGTCGCCGGCAACGCAGACGCGGCGCGTCTTTCGGCCTATTCTGCGCCCGGGTTTCGTAACGGAGAGAGTCCCAATGAAGAGCTACAAGGTCGTCGAATTCGGCCAGCCGCTGCAGAAGGTGGAGGAAAGCAATCCCGCGCCGCAGGGCGCCGAAGTCCTGGTGAAGGTCACGGCCGCCGGCGTCTGCCACAGCGACGTCCATCTGTGGGAAGGCTTCTTCGACATGGGCGGCGGCAACAAGGTCTCGACACAGAAGACGATGAACCCGCCGCGCACCATGGGCCATGAGATTGTCGGCGAAGTCGTGGCGCTGGGTCCCGACGTCAAGGGCGCGAAGGTCGGCGACAAGGCCGTCGTCTATCCGTGGATCGGCTGCGGCACCTGCTGGTACTGCACGAACGGGCGCGAGCACCTCTGCCCCGCCCCGCGTGCGCTCGGGGTCAACAAGGACGGCGGCTACGCCGATCATGTCCTCGTGCCCGACGCGAAGTATCTCTATCCCTACGGCGACATCCCGACCGATCTGGCCTGCCTGTACGCCTGCTCCGGCATCACCGCCTTCAGCGCCGTGAAGAAGACGGTCGGCGAGGACGGCGGCAAGCCGATCCTGGTGATCGGCGCCGGCGGCGTCGGTCTGATGGGCGTGAAGTTCGCCCAATCGGTCCTGGGCCGCGCGCCGATCGTGGCCGACATCGACGAGGGCAAGCGCAAGCTGGCGCTCGACAACGGCGCCATCGCCGCCATCGATCCGCGCGACAAGGACGCCCGCAAGAAGGTCTTCGAACTGACCGACGGCACCGGCGTCGGCGCCGCGATCGACTTCGTGGGCGCCGACAGCACCGCCCAGTTCGGCGTCAAGGCCCTGGCCCGCGGTGGCCGTCTTGTCGTCGTCGGCCTGTTCGGCGGCACGTTCTCGCTGCCGATGCCGATGTTCGCCTTCACCGGCTGCCAGATCGTGGGCTCCGTCACCGGCAGCCCCGGCGAGATGAAAGAGATGATGGACCTCGTCACGGCCGGCAAGGTGACGCCGGTGCCGATCGTCACGCGCAAGCTCGACGAGGCCGACGCCACGCTCCAGGAACTGCGCAAGGGCCTGATCATGGGGCGGGCCGTCCTCGTTCCGTGAGCCAGGCGACACGCGCCCTCGCCCACGCCTTCGACACCGGAACGCTCGCCGCAAGGCGGGCGTTCTTCCTGCGCGCCGAAGAGCCGCCCTTCGCGGAGATCGATGCGGAGCAGTCGTTCAGGCCGGCCTTCCTGCGCCTGAAACGGGCCGTGCCGCGGCTGGGAACCGGCGGGCACGAGCTCGGCCTCATCTTGCTGACCAAGCACAAGGAAGAAAACTTCGCCAACATCGCCCGCGGCTGGGACCTGCTGGCTCCCGGCGGCACATTGGTCTGCGCCGGCGCCAACGACGACGGTGCCGCGAGCCTCGAAAAGCATGTCGGCAAGGCCTTCGGCGGCGTCGACACGCTCTCGAAGTTCCACAGCCGGGTCTTCTGGTTCGCCAAGGCCGGGCGAACGCCGCCCGACTATTGGCGGCAGCTCGCGACCCTGCAGCCGGTCGGCGACGGTTCGTGGCTGAGCCAGCCTGGCGTCTTCTCGTGGGATCACATCGACGACGGCTCCGCCTTGCTGGCGGCGCTCCTCCCCGATGACCTCGCAGGCCACGTCGCCGATTTCGGCTGCGGCTGGGGCTTCCTGACGCGTCACGTTCTCGCCACCTGTCCTGCCGTCACGAAGCTCGATGGCATCGATGCCGAGCACCGCGCCGTCGAGGCGAGCCGCGCGAACGTCACCGACCCGCGCGCGAGCTTCCACTGGCTCGACCTGATCAACGAGGCTGCCCCCGCGACCTACGACGCCATCGTCTGCAATCCGCCCTTCCATGCCGGCCGTGCCGCGGAGCCGGCGCTGGGCCAGGGCTTCATCGCCGTCGCTGCCCGCGCGCTGAAGCCTGGCGGCCGCTTCTACATGGTTTCCAATCGCGGTCTGCCCTACGAGCCGCTGCTGAAGGCGAACTTCACGTCGTTCGAGACGCTGGCCGACAACAACAAGTTCAGAGTTACGCTGGCGCGACGCTGAACACGGCCGCAATCAGGAACTCCTTGTTGCCTTCCGCCCCCGTGATCGGACTTTCCGTGACACCGAGCACCTGCCAGCCGGCCTGTCCCGCGAGCCAGGACGAGATCGTCTCCACGATTTCCACGTGAAGATCCGGCTCGCGCACGATGCCGCCCTTGCCGACGCGGCCCTTGCCGACCTCGAACTGAGGCTTGATCAGCGCGGCGAGATACGCGCCCGGCGCCGCCAGCGCGAGCGCCGCCGGCAGGACCAGCCGAAGGCCAACGAAGGAGGCGTCGCAAACCACGAGATCGACGGGCTCGGGGATTTCCGCGCGCGTCACGTCGCGAATGTTGGTCTTCTCCATCGACACGACCCGCGGATCGGTGCGCAGTTTCCAGGCCAGCTGGTTCGTGCCGACGTCGACAGCGTAAACCCTGGCCGCTCCCCGCTGCAGCAGGCAGTCGGTGAAGCCGCCAGTCGAGGAGCCGACATCGAGGGCGATGCGACCCTCAACGGGAATCGCGAAGTGGTCGAGCGCCTTCTCGAGCTTCAGCCCGCCGCGGGAAACATAGGGATGGAGCTGGCCGCGAACCTCCAGCGGCGTGTCGGCCGACACCCCTTGCCCCGCCTTGTCGAGGCGCCGGTCGTTCGAGAAGACCAGCCCGGCCATGACCAGCCGTTGCGCGGCGGCGCGTGTTTCCACGAGCCCGCGTTCGACCAGCGCCACGTCAAGCCGCATCTTCGCCAATACTGTCTCCCTTCGATTGTCCTGCTAGCATGGCAGGCATGAGCATGAAACTTCTGGAGGGCGAGCGCGCCCTGATCACCGGTTGCGCCGGCGGCATCGGCCGCGGCATCGCCCGCGCACTCAAGGCCGAGGGCGCGATCGTGCTCGGCAGCGACATCGCCGCCCCGCCAGCCGAGGACGGCATCGGCTTCCTTGCGGCCGA
Source organism: Reyranella aquatilis (assembly GCF_020880995.1). Lineage (GTDB taxonomy): Bacteria > Pseudomonadota > Alphaproteobacteria > Reyranellales > Reyranellaceae > Reyranella > Reyranella aquatilis. The sequence continues at coordinate 717,340 of NZ_JAJISD010000001.1, forward strand.
TCTCTCGAAGCGCGACGGCTGGAAGAAGCTCCTCGACGGCGCCGTCAAGAAACTCGGAACGATCTCGCTGTTCGTCCACGCCGCCAGCCCGCGCCGGTTGGAGGCCGACACGCCGCTGTCGGTCAGCGAGGAGACATGGGACCTAATGACCGACATCAACCTGCGCTCCGGCTTCTTCCTCGGCCGCGAGGTCGGCCGCCACATGCGCGACAACCGCATCAAGGGCCGCATGATCCTCGTCACGTCGCAGCATCGCGAGATGCCGCGCAACCTGCCGCACTACAGTGCCTCCAAGGCCGGCATGACGATGGTGATGAAGGAACTGGCCCGCGTTCTGGCGCCCGACGGCATCCGCGTCAACGCCATCGCGCCGGGTGCCATTCCGGGCGGCGGTTTCGTCGCCGGCAACCTCGACGCGCTCGTGGCCCAGATCCCTCTGGGTCGCGCCGGCACGCCAGACGACATCGCGCAGGTGGCCGTCGCCATCCTGTCGGAAAGATTTGGCCGCTATGTGGTGGGTACGACCGTAGAAGTTGATGGTGGATTGGGCCTCACAAGCTGGATTCCTGCCAAGGCTTGACCTCGAATGGCGGAAAGGTTGAGGTGCGGTCCGCAAAAGGAGGACTTCACCTATGACGCTTCGCATCAATTCGACCGCCCCCGACTTCAAGGCCGAGACGACCCAGGGACCGATCGAGTTCCACAAGTGGATCGGCGATGGCTGGGCGATCCTGTTCTCCCACCCGAAGGACTTTACCCCGGTCTGCACCACCGAGCTCGGCTACATGGCCGGCCTCAAGCCGCAGTTCGACAAGCTCAACACCAAGATCATCGGCCTCTCGGTCGACCCGGTAGCCAACCATTCGAAGTGGGCGAAGGACATCGAGGAGACCCAGGGTCACGCCGTCACCTATCCGATGATCGGCGATCCGGAGCTGAAGGTCGCGACCGCCTACGACATGTTGCCGGAAGGCGCGGGCACGACGTCGGAAGGCCGCAGCGCCGCCGACAATGCCACCGTGCGCTCGGTTTTCATCATCGGCCCGGACAAGAAGATCAAGGCGATGCTCACTTACCCGATGAGCACCGGCCGCAACTTCGACGAGGTGCTGCGTCTTCTCGAATCCTGCCAGCTCACGGCCAAACACCAGGTGGCGACGCCGGTGAACTGGAAGAAGGGCGAGGACGTGATCATCGTCCCAGCCGTTTCCGACGAGGCCGCCAAGGCCAAGTACCCGAACGGCTGGAAGGCGCCGAAACCGTACCTGCGCATCGTGCCCCAGCCCAAGGACTAAGGAGACACGCCCCACTCGTGGGCGCCCCAGTTCAAGTCTCCCTCCCCCGTTCAGACGGGGGAGGCAAAAGATTCGGACGTCGAACCTCATCCCGCTCTATCCTCGCTGTCCTATGCTGGTTGGATCGCGGGAGATGTGGATGACGAACGAACTCTGGCGCTGGTCAGCCGCCGATCTGGCACAGGCGATCACGCATGGCGCCGTCTCCAGCGAAGACGCCACGCGCTCCGTCCTCAATCGCATCGAGGCGGTGAATCCGAGGATCAATGCCGTCGTCGACGTCATGGCCGACGAGGCGCTGCAGGCCGCACGACGGGCCGATGCGGCGCGACGCGGTGGTGAAGTCTGCGGTCCGCTGCACGGCGTGCCGGTCACGGTGAAGGTCAACGTCGATACGAAAGGCCGCGCCACCACCAATGGGGTCGTCGCCTTTCGCGATCTGATCGCGAAAGAGGACAGTCCGGTCGTCGCCAACCTGCGCAAGGCGGGCGCGATCATCGTCGGCCGCACCAACACGCCGGCCTTCTCGCATCGCTGGTTCACCGACAACGAGCTTCACGGGGCGACGCGCAACCCTTGGGGCAAGGGTCTGACACCCGGCGGATCGAGCGGCGGCGCCGCTGCAGCGCTCGCCGCCGGCATGGGTGCAATCGCGCACGGCAACGACTATGGCGGATCGATCCGCTACCCGGCCTACGCCTGCGGCGTTGCCGGATTGCGGCCGACGCCCGGTCGTGTGCCGGCCTTCAATCCCTCCGCCACCGCCGAGCGGCCGATCACCGCACAGCTCATGTCGGTGCAGGGCCCGCTCGCCCGTACTGTCGCCGATCTGCGCGTCGCCTTCGCCGCCATGGCCGTGGGCGACGCCCGCGATCCCAACTGGGTGCCGGCCGCCTTCGCTCATGCCGCGTCGTCGCGTCCGCTACGCGCCGCCATAGCGCCCGCTCCGTTCGACGACGTGGTCCCGGAGGTTCGCGCCGCCGTCGAGCAGGCAGGTCGCGCCCTCGCGTCGGCAGGCTACCTGGTCGAGCATGTCGCGCCGCCGCGGCTCGGCGAGGCGGCCGAACTGTGGCATCGCATGGTGGTCAACGACGAGCGGCGTGGCTTCGTCGGCACGGTGCGGGCACTGGGCGATGCAGCGGCCAAACGCAACGTGGAGGGACATCTCGGCTACGTGCCCGCGATCGATGCCGACGGTCTGCTCGACACGTTCGGCTCACGGCTCGCGCTCATGCGCGCCTGGTCGCTATTCTTTGCGGAGTATGCGGTCGCGATCGTGCCGGTGTCGCACGTGCTCCCCTTCCCCGACGGGCTCGACCTGCAGGACCAGCCGCTAATCGATCGCATGATGGCGGCCCAGCACTGCCTGCTTGCCACGCCCGTGCTCGGCTATCCCTCGGTGTCGGTGCCGACGGGTCTTGCCGACGGCACCCCGGTCGGCGTTCAGGTGATCTCAGGGCGCTTCCGCGAGGACCTGTGCCTCGACGCGGCGGAGATTGTCGAGGCGCATTCTCCGCGCCTCACCCCCATCGACCCTCGCGACTAACCGCGCGCGCGTTCGGATTGCTGGCCGAGCGCGGCGAGCGCGGTCGACACGATCTGCGGCGCATTGAGGCCGGCCCATTCGTACTGGCGGGCCGGCGAGGCGTGATCGATGAAGCGGTCGGGCAGAACCATCGGCCGCACCTTCAGCCCGCCGTCGAGCAGGCCTGCGGTCGCAAGATACTGCAGCACGAAGCTCGAGAAGCCTCCCACCGAGCCCTCCTCGATGGTGATGAGCACTTCGTGCTCCCGCGCCAGTCGGCGGATCAGGTCGGTATCGAGTGGCTTGGCGAAGCGGGCATCGGCGACCGTGGTGCTCAGGCCCTTGGCACCGAGATCCTCCGCCGCCACCAGGCATTCCTGAAGGCGTGCCCCGAAGTTCAGGATGGCGATCTTGGTGCCTTCGCGCACGATCCGGCCCTTGCCGATCTCGAGTGGCGTGCCCTTGGCCGGCAATTCCACACCGACGCCCTCGCCGCGGGGATAGCGGAAGGCGGAGGGACGGTCGTCGATCGCCGCGGCGGTGGCCACCATGTTCATCAGTTCGAGCTCGTCTGCCGCCGCCATGATGACGAAGTCCGGCAGGCAGCCGAGATAGGCCACGTCGAAGGAGCCGGCATGGGTGGCACCGTCTGCGCCGACCAGGCCGGCGCGGTCGATGGCGAAGCGCACCGGCAGCTTCTGCAGGGCGACGTCGTGCACGACCTGGTCGAAGGCGCGCTGCAGGAAGGTCGAGTAGATCGCCGTGAACGGCTTGAAACCTTCGGTCGCGAGGCCGGCGGCGAAGGTGACGCCATGCTGCTCGGCGATCGCCACGTCGAAGGTACGCTCCGGGAAACGCTCGGCGAACTTGTCGAGCCCGGTGCCCGAGGGCATCGCCGCCGTGACCGCCACGATCTTCTTGTCGGCTTCAGCCTCCGCGATCAGCGCCTTGGCGAAGACCGCGGTGTACTGCGGCGCGTTGGCGATGGGCTTCGCCTGCTTGCCGGTGATCACGTCGAACTTGACGACGCCGTGGTACTTGTCCGCGCTCGCCTCGGCCGGCGCGTAGCCCTTGCCCTTCTTGGTGACGACATGGACCAGGATGGGCTTGTCGAGCTGGCTGTCGCGCGCGTTCTTCAGCACCGGGAGCAGGTGGTCGAGATTGTGACCGTCGACCGGGCCGACATAGTAGAAGCCCAACTCGTCGAACAGGGTGCCGCCGGCCACGAAGCCGCGCGCGAATTCCTCGGCACGCTTGGCCGCGAGTTCGAGCGGCTTGGGCAGGTTCTCGGCAAAGGTGCGCCCGAGGTTGCGCAGGGTGACGTAGGGGCGGCCCGACAGAAGCCGCGAGAGATGGCCCGACAGCGCCCCGACGGGCGGCGCGATCGACATGTCGTTGTCGTTCAGCACCACGATCAGGCGCGAGCGCAGGGCACCCGCATTGTTCATCGCCTCATAGGCCATGCCGGCGCTGAGCGCGCCGTCGCCGATCACGGCGATCACGTTGTTGGAGCCACCCGCCAGATCGCGCGCCACGGCCATGCCGAGCCCGGCCGAGATCGAGGTCGAGGAGTGAGCCGCGCCGAACGGGTCGTATTCGCTCTCCGACCGGCGCGTGAACCCGGACAGCCCGCCCTCCTGCCGCAGGGTGCGTATGCGGCTGCGCCGGCCGGTGACGATCTTGTGCGGATAGGCCTGATGGCCCACATCCCAGATCAACCGATCGTTCGGCGTGTCGAACACGTAATGCAACGCGACGGTGAGCTCGACGACGCCCAATCCGGCCCCGAGATGGCCGCCAGTGACAGAAACGGCCGAGATCGTCTCCTGGCGCAGTTCGTCGGCCAACTGGCGCAGCTGTTCTGCACGCAGGCGGCGAATGTCTGCGGGGACGTCGACGGTATCGAGCAGCGGCGTCGTACTATGGCCGGTCATTGAACGATCATACTCCTGGGCAGCGCCTTCCGCCCCAACTTCAGGTGCGGCGCGCCACGACGAATTCTGTGGCTTGCCTTAGCAAATCCGCCGCTTCTCCGAAGGGCTCCAGATGCGCGGCCGCCTGTCGCGCCAGCATGCCGGCCTGCGCCCTCGCTCGTTCGACGCCCAGGATTGACACGAAGGTCGCCTTGCCGGCGGCTTCGTCCTTGCGCGTGGCCTTGCCCAGTTCCGCGGCGTTGCCCTCGATGTCGAGCAGGTCGTCGACGATCTGGAAGGCGAGGCCGAGATCGTGCGCATACCCCGCGAGCGCCATGCGCAACGAATCGCTCGCCTTGCCGAGGATGGCGCCGGCCGTGCACGAGAACGAGATCAGCGCCCCCGTCTTCAGGCGTTGCAGGTGGGTAATGGCGCCGATCGACTGGTCGGAGCCTTCCTGCTCGGCCAGCAGGTCGAGCATCTGGCCGCCCACCATGCCCCGCGCACCGGCCGCCTTCGCCAGTTCGCTCACCAGCGCTGTTCGCACCGCCGGGTCGCCATGCGTATCCTCGTGTGCCAGGACCTCGAAGGCCAGCGCCTGAAGCGCATCGCCCGCCAGGATCGCCGTCGCCTCGTCGAACTGCTTGTGACAGGTCGGCTTGCCGCGCCGCAGATCGTCGTCGTCCATGGCGGGCAGATCGTCATGGATCAGTGAATAGGCGTGCACGAACTCGATAGCCGAGGCCGTTCGCAATGCGGACAGCGTCCCCACCCTGAACAGGGTCGCGCCGGCCAGCACGAAGAAGGCGCGCAGCCTCTTGCCGCCGCCCAGGCTCGAATAGCGCATCGCCTCGAAGACGCGCGCCTCGCCCACCGTCCCGGACGGCAGCAGGCGGTCCATGGTGCGCTCGACCGATTCGGCGGCGAACGCGAGCGCGGTGTCGAACTGTCTGTGGGACGACAGGGGCATGAGGCGGCGTTCAGCCCAGGTCGGCGGGTTGCGTCGCAACCGAGCCGTCGGCGGAGAAGACGATCTTTTCCACCTTCATCTTGGCCTCGGCCAGCCGTTGCTCACAGTGGCGCTTCAGCAGCGCACCGCGTTCGTAAGCCGAAATCGCCTCGTCGAGCTTCACCTGACCGCGTTCGAGCTGCTGGACGATGCCCTCCAATTCCTTGAGGGCGTCCTCGAACGAGAGCGCTGCAATATCCTTGGGCAGAGTGGGTTCTTTAGCCAATTTTTGCCTCTTGAAGGGGTCGGTCCGGATGGTAGCCGGCCGCGGCGAACATGTCGAAAGATGCCGCTCGCGTCATCAAAATAGGCCGGTTATTCCCGAATCGAGAGCAGAGCAGCGCGTCTGCAACTATCGATAATCAAAACACGCAACCATGACATGGCCGCTTTGCATGTTCGCAGGACAAAATCCGCTGACGTGCATTGCGATAAGGTTAAGCCAATGGCAGGTTCCGCTCCGCAAAGAAATAAACGGCCATTCACCAGGAGCAGACGCCTATGGGTAACGTTAGCCATCTCGTCACGCGAACCGCCGCCTTCCAGAGCTCGGTCGACAGTGGCCTCGCAGAAGGGTCGAGCAGCAAGGACCGCCAGTTCGTCACGGCGCTCGCGCGTGGCCTCGACATCCTGCGCGCCTTCCATGCCGGCGAAGGCATGCTGGGCAACCAGGAAATCGCGCACCGGACAGGCCTGCCGAAGCCGACGGTCGCCCGCCTCACCCACACGCTGACCGAGCTGGGCTACCTCAACTACATCCGCCGTTTCCGCAAATACGAGCTGGGCGCCTCGGTCCTGGCGCTGGGCTACGCCGCCATCTCGAGCATGGACGTCCGCCGTGCCTCGCGTCAGCCGCTGGAGCAGCTCGCTCATGCCTTGAACGCCTCGACGGCGCTGGGCGGCCGCGACCGCCATTCGATGATCTATCTCGAAGCCTGCCGCGGTCCCTCGGTCGTGGCCATCACCCACGATGTCGGCACCCGCGTGCCGATGGCCAGCACCGCGATGGGCCGCGCCTACCTGTTCTCGCTGCCCGACGTCGACCGCAACAAGCAGATCGACGCCATCCGCCGCCGCTGGCGCGACGACTGGGCCAAGGTGAAGACCGGTCTCGAGCGCTCGTTCAAGGAACTGACCGACCGTGGCTTCTGCGTCACCTGGGGCGAGTGGCTGCCGGAACTCTGCGGCGTCGGCGCCCCGCTGCGCAACTCCGACGGTACGGCCGCCTATGCGATCAACGCCTCGGCGCCGATCTACCAGATCAGCCGCGACCGCCTCGAAGCCGACTGGGGCCCGCGCCTGGTCAAGGTCGCGCGCGACATTCGTACTGGCATGGCCGCCCAGCCCGCCGTCACCGCCCAGACCGGCTCGGCCCTGCGGCCGATGATGGCGAACGGCAACGGCCACCGGCCGCAGATGTCGGCGATGGTGCGCCGCTAGGCGCACCTTCTCCCAAGGGCTTTCCAGACATGGCGATCCAACGACCGGCCGACGCTCGGCCGGTCGCTCCTTATGAGTTCCGCGGCTTCAACGGCGTGATCGGCCACCAGGTCGTGGCGTGGCGCCCCGGCTTCGTCGAGATGCAACTCAAGGTGCGGCCGGAACTGTGCAATGCCAATGGCCTGCTGCACGGCGGCGTTCTGATGACGCTGCTCGATTCCGCCAGTGGCTTCGCCTGCACCTTCAACGAGACGGCGACGGCGCGGCGGCTTTCCGTGACATTGGCTTTCACCACCCAGTTCATCAAGGCCGGCCGCGAGGGCGATCTACTGACGATCCTCGGCGCGTGGCGTCCCTCGACCAGCCAGAGCACCTTCGCCGCCGAGACCGAGATCTACAACCAGGCGAACGAGTTGCTCGCCACCGGCGCCGGCACTTTCCGTTACCTGAAGGGCGAGCGCAGCGACGGCACGCTCGAATTCCTCGATCAGAAGGCCGCGGACTGATTTGTCACGGGGGCGCGCCTAGCTGCTCCCGCCCATCAGGCGGCGGACGGCGATGAGGTCCTCTCGGAACGCAGCATAGGCTTCTTGTTGTGCCGCGTCGTCCGGCAGGCGCAGCAGATAGGACGGATGCACCGTAGCATAGCCCGGCTGGCCGTCGAAGGCGATCGGACCTCGCGTTTTCAGAACCGACGGCGGCTTGCCGGTCAGACCTAACAACGCCGTGCCCCCCATCGCGACCACGAGCTTGGGCCGCACGAACGACAATTCCCTCTGCAACCACCAACGATAGCGCTTCACCTCGCCGGGATTGGGCCGCTTGTGCAGGCGCTTCTTGCCCCGTGGCTCGTACTTGAAATGCTTCACCGCGTTGGTGACATAGACGCTTGAGCGGTCGATTCCCGCCTCTCCCAGCGCCTTGTCGAAGAGCTGCCCTGCCGGCCCGATGAACGGCCGCCCTTCCCGTTCTTCCTGATCGCCGGGCTGCTCGCCGATGAAGGCAACCGCGGGTTCCATCGGCCCCTCGCCCAGCACGGCGCGATTGGCCCCCGGTGTCAGCGGCTCCGAGGCCGCGATCAGCCGGTTCAGTTCCTCCAGCGTCTGCGGTCCCTGCCCGGCCATCGCCGCCACGGCCTTCAGCGGATCGCGCTTCTCCCTTTCGGCCGCCTCGCGCGCGATCATCTCGCGCGCCCGTTTCGGCGCCTGCTGCACCAGACCGGCGATCGACGCCGCTTCCGGCAGGTTTCGCCAATACTTCTCAGGCATGTGCTGCCGCATGACCTTGGGATTGAGCCGCGCCGGATTGAAGACGTTCTCGTAGTAGCAGCGCCACGCATCCTCGAAGGCGTCGGACTCGGGCGCGTCGCCGCGCTGCGCGGCCGGCCCGATGGTCAACGCCGTACAATCCCAGTGCAGCGAGCCCACCGGCGTCAGGATCGACCAGACCAGGCTGCGAAAGCGCTCGACGAAGAAACCGGCGGACGCCTCGACGATGAAGTGCTGCGGCTCGAACCAGGAGACGAACCGCTCCGTACCGTCGGGATCGCGAGTCTCGCGGAAGCGCACGAAGGCGTGCATCTTGTGCAGGTCGCGGCGCACCGATTTCGCCATGGCTTCGAGCCGGTGCACCAGCGGATCGCTCTGGATGTCCAGTAACGCACGCTCGCCGTTCAAGACCCGCCAGATCGCGGCATAGAGCAGAGCGTAACGCTCGCAATCGGAATGGCAGACCACCAGCCGGATCAACTCACTCAGCGCACGCGGGAGGCCAACCGGTGCGGCGCTTTCCTCGCCCCGCTCACCCTCCCCGAACAGATCGGCCTGGCCGGCCGGACACCATGAAACCTCCGCCGGCGGCGCCCGGCGCGCGACGAGCCCGCGCACGGCGGCACGAAAGCCATCGAGGTCGGCGCCTTCGCCCAGCCCAACGCGGATCAAAAGAGACTTCCCTGCACCGGCGCGTCCGCGAGGTTGGGGCGAAGGTTGGCGCGATCGGAGATCCTTGTCGGTCGATAGTCGGCCGTGATCAGGAATGGCAGCAGGCGCTTCACGCTGCGCGCCAGCCGGCCGATGTCGGCGAGACGCAGGCGCGTATGCCGCCGCGCCGCGACGATCTTGTTGACCGAGCGCACGCCCAGCCCTGGCACGCGCAACAGCATCTCGCGGTCGGCCGTGTTCACGTCGAGCGGAAAGCGCTCGCGGTTCTGCAACGCCCAGGCGGCCTTGGGGTCGATGTCGAGCGCGAGCATGCCGTCGCGGCTGGCGCTCGCGACCTCGTCGGCGGTGAAGCCATAGAAGCGCAGCAGCCAGTCCGCCTGATAGAGCCGGTTCTCGCGCTGAAGCGGCGGCGCCTTCATCGGCAGCACCGCACTCGGCGAAGGAATCGGGCTGAAGGCGGAATGATAGACGCGGCGCAGCGCGTAGTCCTTGTAGAGCACGGCGCTGGTGTTCAGGAGCGCCGCATCGGTGGTCGCATCGGCGCCGACGATGACCTGCGTGCTCTGGCCGGCCGGCGAGAACTTGCGGCGGTCTTCCTTGGCCTCGTCGATCCGCTCTTTCATCTGGCTCATGGCGCCGGTGATCGAGGCGGCCTTCTTCTCCGGCGCGAAGCGCGCGAGGCTGTCGGCGGAAGGAAGCTCGATGTTGATCGAAAGCCGGTCGGCGAACAGGCCCGCCTGCTCGATCAGCCAGGGATTGGCTTCGGGGATCGTCTTGAGATGGATGTAGCCCGCGAACCCGTGCTCGCGCCGCAGCGTCTTCGCCGCCAGCACGAGCTGTTCCATCGTGTGATCGGGATTGCGGATGATGCCCGAGGAAAGAAACAGCCCCTCGATGTAGTTGCGCTTGTAGAAGTTGAGCGTCAGCGAGACGACCTCTTCGACCGTAAAGCGCGCGCGCTCTACGTTCGAGGAACGACGGTTGATGCAATAGGCGCAATCGAACAGGCAATAGTTGGTCAGCAGGATCTTGAGCAGCGACACGCAGCGCCCGTCCGGCGTGTAGGCATGGCAGATGCCGTTGCTGGTCGAGCCGATCCCGTCGAGCCCGGCCGCGCGTTTCGGGGCGCCCGACGAGGCGCACGACGCGTCGTACTTGGCGGCGTCCGAGAGAATGCGGAGCTTGGTGGTGAGTTTTTCGTCCAACAACGCCTCCATGAAACGCGAGAGCGTTGTTCTCTATATGTTCTCTTTGCCACCAAGCGCAAGCTCCGCCTGCTTCTCTTCTAATTCAATGGCTTATGCGGGCCGTTCTTGGGTCGGTGTCGAACGCAGCCGATAGCGTAGCCACATCGTCCCGCCCTCCAGCACGTCGTGGCTTACCAGCGTCATGCTCTCGATCGGCGCCGGCCCAAGATCGGTGTCGCCGGAATTGAACACGATCGGTCCCCCCGTGCTGCCATCGATCACCGGGCAGATCACCAGACTCAACTCGTCGATCAACCCTGCCCGCAGCAGCGCACCGTTCGCCCCGCCTCCGCCTTCCAGCATGATCCGCTCGATGCCCAGCTCGCGGTTCAGGGTTTCCAGCGCCGCCGCGAGATCGATCTCGGTCTTGCCGGCGAAGACGTATGAAACGCCATCGGCGCGCAGGCCAGCCAGATGTCGGTCGGGCACGGATTCGGTCAGGATGACGAGGATCGGATCGCCGCCGATGTCGCGGCGCGCCCAGACGGCTTTGCCTTTGCCGTCGAGGAAGATCCCCCACGCCTTCGCCTCGCGCTGCGCAAACCAGTTCTCTCGCGGGAAGGTCTGATCGGTGTCGGGATAATGCGGTTCCTTGGCCTTGGCGAACTCTTGCGCCGTCACCCGCCCGCACAGCCACGAGCCCCCGCCCATTTGGTCGTGCAACCGCTCGAAAAGGTTGGGCACGACGTTGGCCTTCGGCCGCCAGCGGCTGCCCCAGATGCGGCCATCGACGCTGCAGACCATATGGCAGAGGACGTAGGGTTTCATGGGCCCATCATAGCCCAACGTGACAGATCAGGGATCAAATCCCGGCAGCCATAGTTGCGGGCCTGGCCGAAGCGGCAGCCGCCCGACCTGATGCTGCGTCGCCGGGCCGAGCCGGCCATGAACGAGCACAATCTCACGCGCCGTCCACGTGATGGGCCTGACGTTCCGCGACGGCACGATCGTCGGACTCCGGAGAAGCGTCATGTGCGGCATGACCGGACGTTTCTCTTCGGCACCGGGCTCAGACAGAGCGTCACGAAGCCTGGCAGAGAGCCTTTCCAGATCGGTGGCGGTCCTGCCGCCATGCAACACGAAAGCGCCTCCGATGAGCGACCTTGCACTTCTGAACGAGACGCGCACGGGCGGCATGTCGACTGTGCTGGCGCGCCGGAGGATCGCCTCGATATCCCCGGCGGTCGGCGGAACGATGTAGTCACCGACATGCCAGAGCGTGACATGGAGATGGTGCGGCAGAACGCCCGTGCCGACCAAACCCATCATCTTGCAGAGCTTGCGGCGCGCCTCGCAGATCGCTTCCACCGTCGTCTCGTCAGGGATCAGCGCGAAGAACAGCCGATCGGTCGCCCGCACCGAAATCATGTCTGCCCGAAAGCCTCGCGCGGTGTGGAGCTCAGCCGAGCGGTATGCGCGCGATGTGCCGATGCGTCGTCTGGCCGACCCGACTGTGCACCAGCACGACTTCCCGCACCGTCCAGGCGATGGGTTCGACCGGCTCGGCCTCGATGTGGCGACCGTCGTAGAGCAGAGTCACGTGCGGCGTGTAGCGGCGGGCCGGCCGCGGCGTGTCGTCGAGCGAATCGCAAAGGCGTTGCTGCAGTACTTCCAGGCCGACGGTCGAATCGTCGCCCGTCAGGACCAGCGCGCCATTGGCGAAGCTCATAAGCCGGTCGAAGCCGACCTGGAACGAGGGCATCGAGAGTCCGCCGGCGCGCGCCATCCAGCCATCGATCTCCTCGGCATCCGGCAGGCGGTGGCATTCGTGCACCGTCGACAGCGTGACATGGAAGTACCCGGCCTTGAGCAGCCGGCCCGTGAGGCCATACCGGGCACGCCAGGCAGCGGCGCGCTCCGCGATCCGCTCGGCCGTCTCGGCGTCCGGCAACGCCGCGAAGAACAACCTGTCGGTAAAGCGCGGCCCGGTCCGGCGCAGGCTGGCATGGCGCCGGCGCAGGCGGTCGACGGCGAGGCGGGAGAGCCCCTGCTCCGGCCGCAGTGCCGGCGAATGGCGGCCTGCAAGACCCTCGATGGTCGATCCGAAAAGTGCAGCCACGGCTTGCCTCCTCAACTATATGTTCATGATATGTTCCAGTCGGGGATAAAGCAATACCGCCGACCCTGGCCGATACATTTGATACGATGGGAGCATGCAGATTCGCGGCTTCTATGAATTCGGCCATACGCTCGACGTGCTCGACGCCGAGAGCCACGGCTTCGCGCCGTCGGACGTCGCCCATGTCGACCGGTTCTGGACCTTCGGCGACATGCATGACAGCTCGGCCGGGTTCGTGCTGAAGCTGCGCGACGGGCGCCACGCCTATGCCGAGTTCCTGCACTGGCACGGCTTCGAGCAGGACGAGGATTTCAGGGTCGACGTCGAGATGCTGGAGGGCGATGCCTTGCCGACCGCGCCGCTGCGCGAGCCCCTCCCCGGAGACGAGCCATGGCCGCCGGGCGGTTGGTCAGGCGAGACGGCGCATCTCGACCGCCTGCTTCTCCAGGGCGACGCCGGCTGAGAGCTACTTCTTCGTCGCCTGCTCGCGCAGCGTCTCGGCGATCTTCTTGGCGTCGTAGGTCGGATAGAACTCGGTGCGGAATGCCTTCCACGCGCCCTGCTCCACCGCGCGATTGACCTCGCGCAGGCGGGCCGGCGGCACGCGCAGGGTCACGATGTAGCCAAGGCCCATGGCGATGTACCAGGACTCGACCTGGATGCCCTCGGGCGGGAACTTCCCCCAGAAGCCCTGCTCGGCCTGGATCCTGTTGATCTCGTCCAGGTTCATCGTCTGGTCATGCCGCATGATGACCGTGAGCAGGATGTAGTCGGCCGGCGTCGCCGCCGGTCCGGGTACGGCCGCCGCCGGCGGCGGAGTCTGCGCTGCCACGGGGAGTGCGAACGACAAGGCAGCGACAGCGAGCAAAACTCCAAACTGCTTCATCTAAGGCTCCCAAGTTGCGGCCAGCACCACGGCCTACGATTTCAATGCGACTTTCGGCCAGAACCGCAAAGTAGCCCAGAAGGCCAAACCGCCAAGCGCCCCATAGGCCCCGGCGCGGATAACGCTCTCGATCATGTCCGCCGACAAACTGTGCCTTATGGGGGCATCGCCGAAGAACGGACCGAACACAAAAAATCCCGTGGCCCCGACAAGCGAGCTCACCACGACAGCCGCGATCGGCCCCGTCCATCCGAACCGCCTGCAAAGCAGTATCAACGGAAGGCCAGCGACAATCACAATTGGAAAAACAAAGACCACCGTAGTGTAGAGCGCGAGATAGGCGGTCACGTTCAATGCCTTTAGGGCCACGCCCCCGCCCATTGCGGACCAGAAAGCAAAAGCCGGCACAAAGCTGGCAAGCGCGATGGCTGTCAGCCAACCGAGCGCCTGCCAGATCCGTCGGGGCATCCAGCGCCTCTACTTGATCGTGATCTCGGTCGAGCCGAGCCCTTCGAACTCGGTCTTCGCGACACCCGGACCCGGCAGGAACGCCGGCGGATGGACCGAGCCGGTCAGCACGAGGTCGCCGGCCTTGAGGTGGCGTCCGTGCTTGTTCAGCGCATTGGCGAGCCAGGCGAGCGAGATCATCGCGCCGCCCATGACGGCGCTGCCGGAGCCGGACGCGAGCTCCTTGCCGTCGAGCGTGGAGCGGCCCTTCAGGTTGGCGAAGTCGAGCTTCTGCCAGTCCTCGATCTCGGTGCCGACGACCAGCGCCGCCTGCAGCACGTTGTCGGCGATGCGCGCGGGGCCGCCCATCCTGGTGACGTCAAGGTAGCGGTTGTCGACCAATTCCATGCCGCAATGGAGGGCGCCGACATGGGTGCGGATGCTCTCGGCGGTGTGGGGCGAACCGCCGGCCGGCGCGTCTGTGGAGATACGCGCCACCAGCTCGGGCTCGATGCCGGGCTTCAGCGGCCATCCCTTTTCGAACACCGCGCCGCTCTGGCGCAGCCCACTCTGATAGACGCCGGCGAAAACCGGCCCGGAGAGCTTCAACGGCTCGTACTGCGTCGGCAGAGTCAGCGCGATTTTCCAGCCGGCGAACCTGTCCCCGGCGGCGGCGTAGAGATCGTGAACGGCAAACTGAACCTTGTAGGCATCGGCCTCGGAGAGGTTGACCGTCTCCGCGATGATGTCCATCGGCTTGAGCGCGCGCCGGCCCTCAGCGATCCTTTCGGCGAGCGCAGCGATTTCCCTGGCATCCACGGCAATTCCTCCTGAATCGATGACGGATAATTGCCGTGCCGCCAGGTCAGGGCAAGTTGCGAGCCAGCAGCTTACTTGACGGTGATCTCGGCGCCGCCCAGCCCGACGAACTCGGTCTTCGCGACGCCGGGGCCCGGCAGGAACTGCGGCGGGTGCACCGAGCCGGTCAGGATCATGTCGCCGGCCTTGAGGTGCTTTCCGTTGGCGATCAGCTTGTTGGCCAGCCAGGCGAGCGAGATCATCGCGCCGCCCATCACGTTGCTGCCGGGGCCGGCGCCGATCTCCTTGCCCTCGAATTCCGATCGGCCCTTCACGTTGACGAAGTCGGTCTTCTGCCAGTCCTTGATCTCGGTGCCGACGACGCAGGCGGCCTGCAGCACGTCGTCGACGATGCGGCCCGGGCCACCCAGCTTGGAGACGTCGCCATAGCGGTTCTCGACGACCTCCATGCCGCAATAGAGATTCGACACGAATTCCATGATCGACTGGGCGGTGTATTCGGTCCCGGCCGGCACGTCCTTGCCCATGCGGGCCACCATCTCGCATTCGACGCCGGCCTTCAGCGGCCAGCCCTTCTCGAACACCACGCCGCTCTGCTTGATGCCGCTGGTGTAGAGGCCGGCGAAGGCCGGGCCCGACAGCTTCAGCGGCTCGTACTGCGCCGGGACCGCGAAGGCGACCTTCCAGCCGGCGAGCTTCCAGCCCGCGGCCTCGAGCTTGTCGTGGACGGCGAACTGGACCTTGTAGGCATCGGCTTCCGAGAGGCCGGCCGTGGCGTCGGCGAGCCAGTCCATCGTCGTCTTCGAACGGCGACCTTCGACGATACGGTCGGCGAGTGCGGCGATTTCCTTGGCGTCCACGGCATTTCTCCCTTTGATCTGGCGTCGGGCTTTTTACTGCCCCGCGACACAAGTTCAAAGCTCATGTTCCTCTCCGCCCGCGCGAGCGGAGGGAGGGGCCAGGAGAAGTGGGTCATGCGGAATTCCGAGGCGAGGTGCGCCGGCTGAAGACACCCACCTCACCTACCCCACGCTGGCGCGCGGGGCCCCTTCCTCTCCCCCCGCTTCGCGGGCGGAGAGGACTTCAGGTGCAGGCCTGACTAGGCGGCCTTTGCCGGATGATACTTGCCGTAGAAGCTTTCGCCCTTCGCGGCCATGTCGCGCAGCAGCTTCGGTACCTCGAACTGAGGGCCGTACTTCTTGGCGAACTCGTCGCACTCGGCGACGAACTTCTTGATCCCGACCTGGTCGATCAGGCTGATCGCCCCGCCGGTCTGCGGCGCGAAACCCAGGCCCATGATCGAGCCCACGTCGCCGTCCTGCGGGTTGGTCAGCACGTTGCTTTCCAGGCAGCGGGCGGTGTCGACCGCCTGCACGTAGAGCAGGCGCTTCTTGATCTCGTCCTCCTTGGCGCGCTTGTCCTCGCCCTCGCCATAGAGGAGCTTGGGATCGGCGGGGAAGTACTTCTCCAGCTCGGGCCACAGGCGCTTCTTGCCGTCGGCCGGATACTCGTAGAAGCCCTTGCCGTTCTTGCGGCCGAAGCGCTCCAGCTTCTTGACCATCAGCTCGAGGATGTCCTCGGTGCCGCCGCCCTCGAACTTCTGGCCCGCGGCCTCGGCGTCGCGCCGGGTCTGGTCCATGATCTTCCAGCTGAGGTCGATGGCGACCTCGTCGTTGAGCGACAGCGGGCCCACCGGCATGCCGGCGTAACGCGCGCAGTTCTCGATCATGGCGGCCGGGATGCCCTCCTTCAGCATGCGATGGCCCTCGCTGATGAAGGCGCCGCAGACGCGAGAGGTGAAGAAGCCGCGGCTGTCGTTCACGACGATCGGCGTCTTGCGGATCTTCTGCACGTAGTCCAGCGCCCGCGCGAGCGTCTCCTGCGAGGTCTTCTGGCCGACAATGATCTCGACCAGCGGCATCTTCTCGACCGGCGAGAAGAAATGGAGACCGATGAACTGGTCGGGCCGTGACGAGGCCTCGGCGAGGCCGGTGATCGGCAGGGTCGAGGTGTTCGATGCGAACACCGCGGTCTTCGGCAGCGCGGCCTCGGCCTTCTTGGTGGCCTCGGCCTTCACTTCGCGATTCTCGAACACCGCCTCGATCACGAGGTCGCAGTCCTTGAGCGCGCCGAAGTCCGGAGTCGCCGTGACCTTGGCCAACATCGCATCCGCCTTCGCCTGGTCGAGGCGCTTGCGCTTCACCAGCTTAGCCAGCTCGTCGGCGATGTGCGCCTTGCCCTTGTCGGCCGCCGTCTGGTCGCGGTCGATCAGCACGATGTCGAGCCCGGCCTGCACCGAGACGGTGGCGATGCCCGCGCCCATCAGGCCGGCGCCCAGCACGCCGATCTTCTTGTACTCCTGCTTCGGCACGCCCTTTGGCCGGCGGACCAGCTTGTTGGCTTCCTGCAGGCCAAAGAACAGCGTGCGGATCATGCTCTTGGCGACCGGGTCGCGCAGCAGCGAGACGAAGTAACGGGTCTCGACCCGGAGGCCGGCATCGAACGGCAGCTGCAGGCCCTCATATACGCAGCTCATGATCGCCTTCGGCGCCGGATAGACGCCGTTGGTCTTGCCGCGCACCATGGCGCTGCCACCGATGAAGGTCATGACGCCCGGCGGGCTCCACACCTGGCCGCCGGGGAAGCCCGGGATCTTGAAGCCCTTGCGGTCCCACGGCTGCACGGCGCGCCCGTCGATCGCCTTGGCGCCCTTGCCAGCGTATTCCGGCACGACCTGCTCGGTCGCCGGCGCCATCAGCCAGGCCTTGGCCTTCGCCAGCAACTCGCCGGCCGGCACGACCTCGTGGATCAGGCCGAGACCCTTGGCGGCATCGACCGTGAGGTCCTTGCCTTCGAGCAGGATCGGCGCGGCATTCTGCACGCCGATCAGGCGCGGAATGCGCTGCGTACCGCCACCGCCCGGCAGCAGACCGATCTTGACCTCGGGCTGGCCGACCTTGGTCTTCGGGTTGGCCGCGGCGATGCGGTAGTGCGTGGCGAGGCAGATCTCGAAGCCGCCGCCCAGCGCCGTGCCGTTGATCGCGGCCACGATCGGCTTACCGCCGGTCTCCTGCCGGCGAAACATCTTCTGGAGCTGGCTGAATTGTTCCATCAGCTTTGACGCATCGGACGTGTCGAGGGCGAGGATCATCTCCAGGTCGGCGCCGGCAATGAAGCTGTCCTTGCCCGACGTGATGATGATGCCCTTGACCTTATCGTCCTTCAGCGCGGTCTCGAGCGCGCCGGCATAGGCCGTCATCGAGGCCTCGTTCAGCACGTTCATCGCGCGGTTGGGCATGTCCCAGGTGATGGTCGCGATGCCGTCGCTGTCGACGTTGTAGTTGATCATGTTTCAATCCCTCTTCGCTGGGAGCGCGCCACTCCAGTGGCGCTCATGTGTGTCGAAATGCCAGGGAAGATGCGCCACTGGAGTGGCGCGCTCCCAGCAATGATCAGACGCGCTCGATGATGGTGGCGGTGCCCATGCCGCCGCCGACGCACAGCGTGGCGAGGCCGGTCGAGAGGTTGCGGCGCTCGAGCTCGTCGAGCAGCGTGCCCAGGATCATCGCGCCGGTGGCGCCCAGCGGATGGCCCATGGCAATCGCACCGCCGTTCACGTTAATCTTGTCGTGCGGCATCTTGAGAACCTGCATGTAGCGCAGCACGACGGCGGCGAAGGCCTCGTTCAGCTCGAACAGGTCGATGTCGCTCACCGACATGCCGGCGCGCTTCAGCGCCTTCTCCGAAGCCGGCGCCGGGCCGGTCAGCATGATCGCCGGCTCCGAGCCGATCGAGGCGAAGGAGCGGATGCGGGCGCGCGGCTTGAGCCCCGCCTTCTCGCCGAACTCCTTGGACCCCACCAGGATCGCGGCAGCGCCGTCGACGATACCCGACGAGTTGCCGGCATGGTGCACGTGATGGATCTTCTCGACTTCCGGATAGCGCTGCTGCGCCACCGCGTTGAAGCCGGGCATCATCTCGCCCTGCATCTTGAAGCTGGGCTCCAGCGCCGCCAGCGTCTGCATGGTCGTGGTCGGGCGCAGGAACTCGTCGTGCGCCAGCAGCTCGACGCCGTTCTGGTCACGGACGGGGACGATCGACTTCTTGAAGTAGCCGGCATCCCAGGCGGCCTTGGCACGCCTCTGCGATTCGACGGCATAGCTGTCGACGTCGTCGCGGCTCATGCCGTACTTGGTCGCGATCAGGTCGGCCGAAACGCCCTGCGGCACGAAGTACATCGGGATCGCCACGGCCGGATCGACCGCCCAGGCGCCGCCGTCCGAGCCCATGGGCACACGGCTCATGCTCTCGACACCGCCGCCGATCGCGGCCTGGCTCTGGCCCGACATGACCTGCGCCGCCGCCATGTTGGTGGCTTCGAGGCCCGACGCGCAGAAGCGGTTGATCTGCACGCCCGAGACGGTCTCGGCATAGCCCGCCATCACCGACGCGGTGCGCGCGATGTCGGCGCCCTGCTCGCCGATCGGCATGACGCAGCCCAGCACGATGTCGTCGACCAGGTGCGTATCGAGATTGTTGCGGTCACGCACGGCCTGCAGTGCGGTGACAGCCAGGCGAACCGGCGTCACTTCGTGCAGCGAGCCATCCTTGCGGCCCTTGCCACGCGGCGTGCGGACGGCGTCGTAGATGTATGCGTCGGTCATGGTCTTCTCCTTCGTCTCGAATTCTCATTCTCCTCTCCCCCGCTAGGGGGAGAGGATGGGTGAGGGGGTAGCGCACACCCCTTCAGCCCCCTCACCTAACCTCTGCCCCTGGCGGGGGAGAGGAATCAGAGCGTTCGCCCAATGAGTTCCTTCATGATCTCGTTGGTGCCGCCGTAGATCTTCTGCACACGGGCGTCGGCGTAGAGGCGGGCGATCGGGTATTCCCACATGTAGCCATAGCCGCCGTGGAACTGCAGGCATTCGTCGATCAGCTCGCATTGCAGCTCCGTGGTCCAGTACTTGGCCATCGCCGCGGTCGCGACGTCGAGCTCGCCTTTCAGATGCTTCGCCACGCAATCATCAACGAAGACGCGGGCGATATGGGCCTTGGTCTTGAGTTCCGCCAGCTTGAAGCGCGTGTTCTGGAAATCGATGATCTGTTTTCCGAACGCCTTGCGCTCCTTCACGTAGGCCAGCGTATGCTCCAGCGCCGCCTCGATGGCCGCCACCGCCTGGATGGCGATCACCAGCCGCTCCTGCGGCAGCTGCTGCATCAGCTGGACGAAGCCCATGCCCGGCCCGCCCAGCAGATGATCGGCCGGCACGCGCACGTCCTGGAAGAACAGCTCCGACGTGTCCTGCGCCTTCATGCCGATCTTCTCGAGATTGCGGCCGCGCTTGAAACCTTCGCTCTTCGTCTCGACGGCGATCAGCGAGGTGCCCTTGGCGCCGAGCGCGGGATCGGTCTTGGCGACCACGATCACGAGATCGGCGAGCTGGCCGTTCGAGATGAAGGTTTTGGAGCCGTTGATGACCCAATGGTTGCCGTCCATCACGGCCGTGGTCTTGATCGCCTGCAGGTCGGAGCCCGTACCCGGCTCGGTCATGGCGATGGCCGTGACCAGTTCGCCGGAGCAGGCCTTGGGAATCCACTTCTTCTTCTGCTCCTCGGTGCCGTAGTGGAGCAGGTAGGGGACCACGATGTCGTTGTGCAGCGAGAAGGCGGGACCGGAGGCCAGCGCGCGTCCCTGCTCCTCGATCATGATGGCGCTGTAGAGGAAATCGGCGCCCACGCCGCCATAGGCCTCCGGCATCGTCATGCCCAGCAGGCCCTGCTCGCCGGCCTTGCGCCACAGGTCGCGCGGCACGATCCCCTCCTCCTCCCACTTCATGTGGAAGGGCGTCACTTCCTTCTCGAAAAAGCGCCGGCAGGTGTCGCGGAACATCTGGTGTTCGGGCGTGTAGTGCGCGGCCAAAGCAGTCACGAGCGTCGTCCTCCAACGAACAGGTCAGTCAGTCTTCTTGAAGGGACTGTGGGCCGGCTGCGAACCACGCGCCAGCGCTTCGGATGTAGTTTACCTTTACGTAAACGTCAACCTACGGCCCCGATTGTGCGCGGAAGTTTTTGGTGCGCCACCGCGCCATGGCGGTTACGCAGCAGGCCATGACCATCGAAAA
Source organism: Reyranella aquatilis (assembly GCF_020880995.1). Lineage (GTDB taxonomy): Bacteria > Pseudomonadota > Alphaproteobacteria > Reyranellales > Reyranellaceae > Reyranella > Reyranella aquatilis. Next base: position 738,042 of record NZ_JAJISD010000001.1, read on the forward strand.
TGAAGAGCAGCTCGAAAAGCTGCGCATCGTGGGCAAGCTCGTGGCCCGTACCCTCACCGCCATGGGCGAAGCGCTCGAACCGGGCATGACCACCCGGGAACTGGACGATCTCGGCCGCGGCCTGCTGGAGCAGGCCGGCGCCCGCTCGGCCCCCGAACTCACCTACGACTTTCCCGGCGCAACCTGCATTTCGATCGGCCCCGACTGCGCTCACGGCATTCCGGACGACACCGTCATCAAGGCGGGCGACCTGATCAACATCGACGTCTCGGCCGAACTGGACGGCTACTTCGGCGACACCGGCGCCAGCTTCGCCGTGCCCCCGACCCGCCCGCGGATACAGCGCCTGTGCGAGGATGGCCGCAAGGCCATGTGGGCTGGTATCCGCGCCGTGAAGCCGGGCGCCCGATTGAACGAGGTCGGCCGGTCGATCGAGACGTTCGCAAACAAGAACGGCTACAGCCTCGTCCGCAATCTCGCGAGCCACGGTGTCGGACGGTCGCTGCATGATGAGCCGTCGGAGATCCCGACCTGGTACGAGAAGAACGATCGCCGCAGGATTACCGAAGGTCTCGTCTTCACGATCGAACCATTCCTGTCGCTTGGCGCGGAATGGGTCGAGGAAATGGACGATGGCTGGACGCTGCGCCCCCCGCACCAGGAAGCCACCGTGCAGTACGAGCACACGCTCGTGGCGACCCGTCGCGGGCCGTTGATCCTGACGCTCGCCTGAGCGCTACCGCACGGTGGGACAAGGCACGCTGGTCAGACGCGAATCGCAGACGCTGACCTCCTCGACGTACTTCTTCAGCTTCTCCAGGCGTTCGGGAGTGGGTACCGAGCGCACGGCGCGCTGCACGACGTAGAAGCTGTCGTTGCCCTTGATGGCCTTGATCATCGCCGTCTCGGGTTTGCCCGTCGAGGCAAGCAACGGGCAGCTCAGCAGGACCGAGGCGGACTCGTAGCCCTTCACCTTGCCGGTCGCGACCGCGGTGGAGGTGCTGCCCTTGCAGCCATCCGACCATTGCTTCTGCATCGCCGCGAGGAACGGGCCCGGCTGGAGATCCTTGCGGCTCAGGAAGACCTGGACCGTGACCATCTCCGTCCAGTTCTGCACTGTCTCCGCGGCCGGCACGAACTCCTGCATGTTCATGCCGTTCTTGGAGTCCTTGAAGCCAACCTTGAAGCCCTGCGGCATGCCGACGAGCAGGTTTTCGTTCTTCAATTGTTGTGCCTGCCCGCCAGCGGCGGTCAGGCAAAATAGGACGGCCCCACCGGCCGCCATCCATTTGCTCCGCTTCGTCATCGCATTCCCCTGCAAGAAGGTTGCAGGGGATTGAACGACGGTTCGGTGGCCCTGTTCCCTGGCGATCGCTACTCGACCGTCGTCGCGCTGAGGCCCAGCATCGCGCGGCGGCGCAGCCACTGGCTGGGGCGGTAGCGGTCGTCGCCGGTGATCGCCTGGATCTGCACCAGTATCTCGTGGCACTCCTTGACGCCCAGCCAGTCGGCCAGCGCCAGCGGGCCGCGCGGATAGTTGAGGCCGAGCGTCATCGCCGTGTCGACGTCGGCGGCGGAAGCTATGCCGATCATCGCCATCTCGCAGCCGAGGTTGGCGATCATCGAACACATGCGTTGAGCGATGAAGCCGGGCGAGTCCTTGATCACGGTCACCTTGGTGCCGGACTTGGCGAGCAGCGCCACAGTCGCGTCGCGGATGGCGGGATCGAAGCCCGGCGCCATCATGATGGTGATGCGCTTGGAGACGTCGCCCGTCAGGTCGACCGCGACGGTGCGCTTCGGGTCGAGACCCAGTTCGACCGCCGTCGTGGTGCAGTCCTTGCCGATCGGCGCCACCAGGATCGGGCTCTTGCCGTCGTCGGCCGCCAGCATCTTTGCACCGTCCGCGTTCACCAGGCTCATCAGCTTGGTATTGTGCGTGTCCATGATGACGACGCTCGACGCCGGCACGTGCGAGGTCGGGTGATCGGCGCCCGCGTCGATCTTCGTGCCCTTCTCGTCGTAGGCGTACCAGCCACCGCCGGTCTTGCGGCCGAGCTTGCCCGCCGCATAGAGGCTCTCGTGATAGGGGCTGGGGGTCATGCGCCGGTCGTGGAAGAAGCCCTCGTAGATGATCTTGCGCGCCGGGAAGTTCACGTCGATGCCCGTCAGGTCCATCAGCTCGAAGGGCCCCATGCGGAAGCCGCAGGTGTCGCGCATGACGGCGTCGACCTGCGACGGCGTCGCCCGCCCCTCCTGCATGATGCGCAGGCCCTCGGTGCCGATGGCGGTGCCTCCGAGATTGACGAGGAAGCCCGGCGTGTCGCCCACCACCACGGGCACGCGCGTCTGGCGCTTGCCGAGCGCCACCATGGCGTCGACCACCCACTGCGCGGTGTCGGCGGCGCGGATGACCTCGACCAGCTTCATCAGCGGCACGGGGTTGAAATAATGCATGCCGCAGACGCGGTTGCGGTGCTTGAGCGAGCGCGCGATCGAGGCGATGCGGATCGACGAGGTGTTGGACGCCAGGATCGCCTCCGGCGACACCACGGCTTCCAGTTCGCCGAACAGCTTCTGCTTCACCTCGAGATTCTCGAACACCGCCTCGACGACGACGTGGCAGCCCTTCAGGTCCTCGATCTTCTCCGCGACGCCGAGATTGGCGTCGGCCTTGGCGAGATCCGCATCGGTCAGACGGCCCTTCGTGACCAGACCCTTCAGCGTCTCGAGGATCGCAGCCTTCGCCTTTGCGGCTCCACCCGGCGCGGCATCGAACATGATGGCCTTCATGCCGCCCTGTGCGGTGACCTGAGCGATGCCACGGCCCATGGCGCCGGTTCCCACGACGCCGACGGTCAGATCGGGACGGTTGATGTCGAGACTCATCTTAACTCCTACTTGTTTGCGAACCCGGCCGTCTTCAGGCCGTCCTTGATTTCATCCAGCACCGCCGGATCCTCGATCGTCGCCGGCAGCGTCCACGGCTGGCTGTCGGCCATCTTCTGCATGGTGCCGCGCAGGATTTTGCCGGAGCGCGTCTTGGGCAGCCGCTGCACGACCAGCGCGCTCTTGAAGAAGGCGACGGGGCCGATGCGGTCGCGCACCATCTGCACGACCTCAGCGGTGATCTCCTGCGGCGGCCGGTTGACACCGGCCTTCAGCACCAGGAAACCGAGCGGCACCTGCCCCTTCAGCTCGTCGGCAATGCCGATCACGGCGCACTCGGCGACATCGTTGTGCGCGCCCAGCACCTCCTCGATCTGGCCCGTCGACAGGCGATGGCCGGCGACGTTGATCACGTCGTCGACACGCGTCATGACCGAAACGTAACCGTCCTCGTCGATGAAGCCCGCGTCGCCGGTCTTGTAGTAGCCGGGGAACTCGCTCATGTAGCTCTGCCTGTAGCGCTCGTCGGCGTTCCACAGGGTCGGGAAGGTTCCCGGCGGCAGCGGCAGCTTGCCGGCCAGGGCACCGACTTCACCCGGCTTCATCGGATGGCCGTTCTCGTCGAGCACGTCGAGATGCCAGCCCGGCGACGGCACCGAGGTCGAGCCGAGCTTCACTGGCATCGGTTCGAGGCCCTGGAAGTTGCCGCAGATCGCCCAGCCGGTTTCGGTCTGCCACCAGTGATCGACCACTGGCACGCCCAGCAGCTTCTGCGCCCATTCGACCGTTGGCGGATCGCCGCGTTCGCCGGCGAGGAACAGCGTGCGGAACTTCGACAGGTCGTAATTCTTCAGCAGCTTGCCGTCGGGATCCTCGCGCTTGATCGCTCGGAAGGCCGTCGGCGCTGTGAAAAGCGCCATCGCCTTGTGCTCGGAGATCACGCGCCAGAAGGCGCCGGCGTCGGGCGTGCCCACCGGCTTGCCTTCATAAAGGATCGTGGTCGCGCCATGGATAAGTGGCCCGTAGACGATGTAGCTGTGGCCCACGACCCAGCCCACGTCCGAGGCGCACCAGTACACTTCGCCCGGCTCGACGCCGTAGAGGTTCTTCATCGACCAGGAGAGCGCCACGCAGTAGCCGCCGGTGTCGCGCACCACGCCCTTCGGCTGGCCTGTCGTGCCGGACGTATAAAGGATGTAAAGCGGATCGGTGGCCTTCACGGGCACGCACGCAGCAGGCTGCGCCTTGGCAAGCGCCTCGTTCCAGTCGAGGTCGCGGCCGGGCACCATCGTCGCCGCGCTTTGCGACCGCTGCAGCAGGACGACCCGTGGCACCTTGTGCTTCGCCTGCTCGATCGCCTGGTCGACCAGCGGCTTGTAGTGAACGATGCGCGTCGGCTCGATGCCGCAGGAAGCGGTGAGGATCAGCTTGGGTGCGCAGTCGTCGATGCGGCTCGACAGTTCCTTGGCCGCGAAGCCGCCGAACACCACCGAATGGATGGCGCCCAGCCGCGCGCAGGCGAGCATCCCCATCACCGCTTCGGGGATCATCGGCATGTAGAGGATGACGCGATCGCCCTTGCCCACGCCCTGCGCGGCGATCATGCCGGCGATGCGCGCGACCTGGTCGCGCAGTTCACGATAGGTGAATTTCTTCTTGGTGTCGGTGAGCGGCGAATCGTAGATCAGAGCCACCTGCTCCGCGCGCCCGCCGTCCACATGCCGGTCGAGCGCGTTGTGGCACGCATTCAGTTCGCCCCCCGCAAACCAGCGGTAGAACGGCGGATTGGTGCCATCGAGCACCTTGTCCCAGCGCTTGCTCCAGTCGATGGAGGCAGCCTGCTCGGCCCAAAAACCTTCCGGGTCGCTCAGCGAGCGTGCATGCACGGCGCGGTACTTGTTCCCGACGGTCATGAGGTTTCTTCTCCCTTTTGACAGTCAGGATTAACGCCCGGCATGGACGGCGGCAATCCGGATGTATCCGGATACAGGAGCATGTTGTCTCACGGAGTATTTCGATGCGCAGACGTTCCCTGCCGGCCCTTCTCGGTTCATTCGGTGTGGCGGTTTTCCTGCCGGACGCCGCCCGCGCCCAGGGCTGGATCGAATACAAGCCCGAAGGTGGACGCTTCCGGGTCGACTTCCCCGCCCTCCCGAAGATCGCCATCGTCCAGATGCCCATCGGGAACGGCAACACGGTGCCGATGACGGAGGCGACCGCCGTCGTTGCCCGGGTCGCCTACATCGCCTCCTATGTCGACTATCCCGCCAACGTGACGAAGGGTGCGGCCGCGGACGTGATCCTGAACACCGTGCGCAACGGCGCGGCATCCGGCGGCTCCCATCGCGACGAGAAAAAGCTCCAGATCGGTCGTGTCGAGGGCCGCGAGTTCACGGTCGTGCAGCCCGGCGGCACCATTGCCGTCAGCCGGATCTACTGGTCGCGCGGCCGGCTGTTCCAGCTCGTGGTCGACGGTCAAGCCGGCATCGAGAACCAGCCGGCGACGCGCCATTTCCTCGACTCCTTCGCTCTTATCTAGGAACGGCTGTCGCCGGCGGCCGCAGACCGCTATCCTCCCGACAACGAAGATGTTCCTGGGAGGGAACGATGGTCGGTCGCCGTGAGGTGGCGCTGGGCGGGCTCGCCGCGCTGGCGTCGACGCGTGTGCAGGCTCAAACTGCCAGTTGGCCCGCCAAGCCGATCAGACTGATCGTGCCCTACGGCCCCGGCGGCTCGGCCGACCAGGTCGCCCGCCTCTACGCCGAAAAGATGAGCGCTTCTCTCGGCCAGCAGATCATCGTCGAGGACAAGCCGGGGGCCTCCGGCGGCGTCGGCGCACAGATGGTCGCGACGGCCCCACCCGACGGCTATACGCTCCTGCTCTCGCCGACCGCGATCATGGCGATCACGCCGGCCGCGCGGAAGGTGCCGTACAATCCGGAGGAACTCGTCGCTGTCGCGCGGCTTTCGACGCCAATCCTCGTGGTCACGATCACGAATGCGCTCGGCGCTAAGAGCTGGGCCGAATTCGTGGCGCTGGCCGAGGCCAATCCCGGTAAGTACTGGTTCGGCTCCTCTGGCCTCGGAACCATCACCCATCTCACAGGGGAAGTGCTGACGCGCGCGGCCGGAATCCAGATGCAGCATTCGCCCTACAAGACCATCGTCGATGCGACGGGCGACGTGTTCGACGGCCGCATCCAGATGGTCTTCGATCCGTCCTTCGTACCGTATGCCAAGGCCGGCAAGGTGCGCGCCGCATTCGTCGACCAGCCGACGCGCATGGCGGACCTGCCGGACACGCCAACCGCAATAGAGGTCGGGCTCGACCTCAAGGGCTTCCGCGCGCGCAGCTGGTTCGGCCTGTTTGCGCCGAAGGGAACGCCGGAGCCCGTGCTCAAGCGTCTCTCGGATGCTGCCGCCCAAGCTGCCGCCCTGCCCGAGATGAAGGAGAAACTGCTCCTCGTGGCGCAGAACGTGGAGTATCAGTCCTACACGGACTTCGCGCGTCAGGTGCGGGACGATCAGGTCTACTTCGCCAATCTGCTGAAGGACCTCGATATCAGGCTGGAGTAGCTGCGGCGCCCTGTGAGAGAGTGCCGGTATCAGGAGACAGACGGAAGATCATGGCCAAGCGCAAGACGGGAAAAGGCAACGGCAAGTCCAAGGCTCAGGCCAAGCGCAAGGTCGCCGCCAAGGCGAAGAAGCCGGCCGGGCGTGTCGCGAAGAAGGCAGCTCCCAAGAAGGCCGCCTCCCCGAAGAAGGCCGTCGCACCGAAGCCCCTTGCCCGGCCCGGCCAGCGGCGGCCGGTGAAGAGCCGGACCTCCGTCACGCGCCTCGCGCCGCCCCGTCCGGTGTCTCACAGGACCGCGCTTGCCGCGCACAACATCTACGAGCGAGACCTCGACAGGACGCCGGCGAACTTCGCCGCACTGACGCCATTGCAGTTCATCGAGCGCACGGCGAGCGTCTATCCCGACCATGTCGCCCTGGTTCACGGCGAGCGTCGCCAGAGCTGGGCCGAGACCTATGGACGCTGTCGCCGCCTCGCCTCGGCGCTGGTCAAGGTCGGCATTGGCATCGGCGACACGGTCGCGATCATGGCACCGAACATCCCGGAGATGTACGAGGCGCATTTCGGCGTGCCGATGACGGGCGCCGTGCTCAACTCCCTGAACACCCGCCTCGATGCGGCGATGGTCGCCTTCATCCTCGACCACAGCGAGACCAAGGTGCTGCTGGTCGATCGCGAATACCATCGCGTCGTCACCGAGGCGCTGGCGATCGCCAAGGTTCAGCCGCTGGTCGTCGACATCGACGATCCCGCTTGCGACGACCGCGCCCAGATCGGCGATACGACCTGGGAAGAGTTCATCGCCGACGGCGATCCCGATTTCGCCTGGGCCTATCCGTCGGACGAGTGGAACGCGATCACGCTCAACTACACGTCGGGCACCACCGGCAATCCCAAGGGCGTCGTCTTCAGCCATCGCGGCGCCACGCTGTCGGCCTACGGAAACGCCACGCAATGGCCCATCGGCCTGCACCCGGTCTATCTCTGGACCCTGCCGATGTTCCACTGCAACGGCTGGTGCTTTCCCTGGACGCTGGCGCTGGTCGCGGGCACCAGCGTCTGCCTGCGCCGCGCTTCGGCCAAGACGATCTTCGATGCCCTGGCCGACAGCGGCGTTACCCACATGTGCGGCGCGCCGATCATCATGCAGTTCATCATCGGCGCCACGCCGGCCGAACGGCGGACGTTGAAGCAGCGGGTCGAGTTCATGACCGCCGCCGCCCCGCCGCCAGCCGCCGTCCTCGAGGCGCTGGAGAAGGAAAACTTCAGGGTCACCCATGTCTACGGCCTCACCGAGGTCTATGGCCCGGCGACGATCTGTGCGTGGCACGAGGCCTGGGACTCGCTGCCGTCGCACGAGCGGGCACGGCTCAAGGCGCGCCAAGGCGTGCGCTACACGGCCGAGGACGGCGTCACCGTAATGAACCCGAAGACCATGAAGGAGGTGCCGCGCGACGGCACCACGATGGGCGAGGTGATGTTCCGCGGCAATCTGGTGATGAAGGGCTATCTCAAGAACCCGGCGGCCACGAAGGAGGCCTTCGACAAGGGCTGGTTCCATTCAGGCGACCTCGGCGTCCTGCATGAGGACGGCTACATCGAACTGCGCGACCGTTCGAAGGACATCATCATCTCGGGCGGTGAGAACATCTCGACCATCGAGGTCGAGAGCGCGATCATCGCCCATCCCGCCGTGGCCAACGCCGCCGTGGTCGCCAAGCCCGACGAGAAATGGGGCGAGACGCCCTGCGCCTTCGTCATGCTGAAGCCGGGTGCGACGGCGACGGTCCAGGACATCATCGCCCACTGCCGCGCCCATCTCGCCGGCTACAAGTGCCCCCGTCATGTCGTCTTCCGCGACCTGCCGATGACATCGACCGGCAAGGTGCAGAAATTCGTCCTGCGCGAATGGGCCAAGGCCGCCTGACGCCGCACTCGCGCCGGCCATCGCAAACCATCGCGCCGCCACAATCGGCGGGCTAGTTTCTGGTTCCCATGGCCGGCGAAGCAACGCTCATCGTGACGACCCGCAGCGGCGTGCGCCCGCTCGGCGTGCGCGGCGAGCCCCTGCACAATGCGGCACCGCAATTGCGACGCGTGGTCCGCCGCCGGCTGGGCGATGCCGCTGCAGACCTGCTGGCCGATCCGCAGCTCCATGAAAGCGATCAGGGCATCGACTGGTATGCGGACTGGTCCGGCCCCGTCCGCCCCGTCACCGAGCTGCCCGCGGCCGAGCGTGACTCGGTGCTAGCGAAGATCGAGGCCACGCTCGCGGAGATCCGGCGCCTGGGCGACATGCTGGCGGGGCATGGACCGAAGGAAGAGACCGGCGTCGTCGGCCTTTCCCTGAAGCTCGCGGCCCGCGCACCTTCTCCGGCCTTTGTTTTCCTGGTCGGCGACCGTCCGGTGATCGTCGCCTGGGGCTACGAAAAGGAAGCGGCCAGCGCGCTGTTGCCGCTGGCGCTGCCGCGCGTACCCGACCGACCCGCACCGGAGTTGAGAGCACCCGAGCGACGCCCGGTGCTGGAAGCCGCGCAGGTGGCACCCCGCACCGTCCCGGCCATCGTTCCCGCCAGCGTGCCATGGTGGCGAACCCTCGCCGTGGCGCTGCCGCTGCTGCTCCTGCTGCTGGGTGGAGCCTGGTTGCTGCGCGGGCTGCTGCCGGTGGCACCCGACGTCGCCATCGCCACGCGCGAGGGACCGCCGGCGCCGCCGCCGCTCGAGGCGCCGCCGGATCCGGTGCCGGCCCTGAAGGCCGCCTATTCGACCGAGCAGTCGCGCGAACGGGTGCTGAAGGTGGAACTCGCACTAGCCGAGGCGGAACTGAAGAAGCGCATCGCCGACTGCAAGCCGCCGGAACCGCCCAAGCCGCCGCAGGTCGCCGCCGCGCCGCCGCCGATGATCCCGCCGGCCCCGAAGCCCGCGCCGCCCAAGGCCACGCCCCAACCCGCGCCGCAGCCGCGCAATCCCGGCGACGATCGTCTGCGCCTGCCGAACGCTCCGACAAACGACTACTCCTTCATGCAGGGCTGCTGGCGAACCGACCCTTTCCGTCACGAGGCATTGCAGCTGCAGCCGGGAGTCTCGTCCTACTGCTTCGATGCGAGCGGCGCGGGCCAGCTCGAATGGCGGCGCGGCCGCACCGCCTGCCGGACACGCGCCCAGGCCCGCTTCGAGGGGACGGTGCTGCGTCTGCGCGACGCCGATTCGACCTGCAACGACGGGTCTCGCTGGTTTTCGGACCAGCTCGTCTGCCATCGCGGCTCCGACAACGTCGCCGTGTGCAGCGGCCAGTCGCGCAATGCCTACGGGGCGCCCGTGACCTGGTCGGTCAACCTGCACAAGCTGAACTGACCCAGTTCATGCGCGACTGAGTTAAACTCGGTTCCTGCCGCAGCGCCCCTGCCCTAGATTGCGCGCCGTTTCCTCATTACCCGGTGGCAGTTTCAGTGTCCCTTTCCGCGCGCGTGACGTGGCGCAGTTTCCAGGCCGGCGCCCTGCGCATGATCCTGCCGGGCCTCGCATCCCTGCCTTTCGGAATTGGCTTCGGCGTCGCCGCCGCGCAGAAGGGCCTCAGCGCCTTCGAGACCACGCTGATGAGCTTCACCGTCATGGCCGGCACCAGCCAGATGGTGGCGCTCGATATCTGGGCCCAGCCCCTGCCGCTGATGGCCCTCGCGGTTTCGGTGTTCGTGGCCAACCTGCGCTACTTCGTGATGGGCGCCGCGCTGCAGCCTCACCTTCCGCATCTTCCGTGGTGGCTGCAGCCGCCGGTCTGGTACGTGACAGTCGACCAGAACTGGGCGGTCAACATCGCGGAGTATCGACGCGGCCACGGCGACCTCGGCAAATTCCTCGGCGGCGGTTGCGTGATGGCCTGCATCTGGTCGGGCTCGACTCTCGCAGGCCATCTCGCCGCGGGCGGTATCCTTTCCGATCCCACGATGGCCAAGCGGCTGGGCCTCGACTTCGTGGGCGTGGCCGTGTTCGTCGTGGTGGCGACGATCCTGTTCCGCGGCAAGCGCGACATTGCACCGTGGATGGTGGCGATCGCCGCGGCCTTCGCCGCCAGATGGCTGATCGGCGGCAACTGGTACATCGTGATCGGCGGCCTGGCCGGCGGGGTGTTCGGCGCACTGCGCGATCTCGGGAAAGACGATGTCCGCCAGTCCTGAGAACCTGATCGCCATCTTCGTCATGGCCCTCGCGGCGATGGCGGCGAAGGGCGGCGGCTTCATCGCCATGCGATGGCTCGGCCGCCATCGCTTCGTGACCGCCCTGCTCGATCACGCCCCGGGCGCGGTGCTGGTGTCGGCCGCCGTCGTGCCGCTGGCACAAACGGGCGGCGCGTTCGTGGTGGGAGCCGTCGTCGCCGCCGTGCTCACCCGCAAGGTCGGAGGGTTTACCCCCGGCCTGTTCGGTGGCGTCGGCGCCGTGGCGCTGGCCCGCTGGGCGGGCCTCGCCTGAACTGCTGGATGACGACGGACGTCAGTGCGACGTGTCGGGCTCGCTGAGACGGACAATCTCGTCCTTGATCATGAGCTTCCGCTTCTTGAGGCTGCAGATTGCATCGTCGTCGGGATGCGGCCTCGCGTTTTCCTTGTGAATCGCCTGCTCGAGAACAGCGTGCTTGTTCTTCAGTGCTTCGATGTGGTCCACGGTGCTCATAGTCGGATACCTCCGAGTTTGTTTGCGAGGACAGCAGAAGTCTGACTCTGACATTGGGCGGAGTCACGTCGAATCAACCCGTGAAGCGACCGGCCGGCGAAGATTGTGCATAACCGTCGCTTCGGTCAGCGACCGCCAACGATCCGCAACTCAGGCCGCGAGGCCCACGGCCTCCGCCACCTCGGGCGCCGCAAGCGCGGGAAAGGTCGCGCGCATCAAGGTCGCGACAGCCTTGCGATCCTTCTCGTCGGGTATGACGCCGAGACAAACGGCGTAGACGCCGAGATTGCCGACGGCCGCCCGCAGGCGCTTCTCTGGCGAACGATCGCGATCGGCCGGCGGCGTGTGCAGCCCGGCGAGCTTGAGTTGCTCCGCGTGCTCGGCCGCCAGTTCCGCGTCGGCAACGCGCCGGCGCACGGCATCCACCGTTTCGGGCAAGGCACCCGGCCAGCTCCGGTCCTTGAGTCGGCGCCGCATCTCGCGCAGCGGCTTCACGACCTCCGACTGCCAGGCATCGCTGGCGGCGAGGATCGAGCGCAGCCGCTCGGCCGTCAGCGTCGGCCGCCCCGAGGCGCCCAGCCAGCAGCAGAACAGCAGGACGTTGACGTCGCAGCCGCGCCGCTCCTGCAGATCGAGGCACGCTTCCGCCACGCCCTCGCCGGCGTAGAGCTCGAGCGAGAAGTTCCAGAACGGATGGGGGAGAAAGTCCGACACGGTTGGTTGGCCTTTGGGCGCTTCCCTTTGCGCGGGCTACGGGGTACACGGCCGGGAGCGACGTGGCTAGCCTGCCTGGACGAGTGCGCCCCGCATGAATGACCTGACGTCGTCGGACCCGCCGGACGCCGAGACCATCAAGGCCAAGCTGGAGGCCCTGAAGAGCGAGCATCGCGACCTCGACGAGGTGATCGATCGCCTGATCGAAAAGCCGCCGTTCGACCAGCTGCAGCTCCAGCGGCTCAAGAAGCGCAAGCTCGGCCTGAAGGACCAGATCCTGCGGCTGGAAAGCCGGCTCATTCCCGATATCATCGCCTGAGAAGAGCATGGCCACGAAAACAACAAAACGCCGCCCTGCCGCCAGGCCGGCGGTCGGCCTCATCATGGGCAGCCAGTCCGACTGGTCGACCATGCGTCACGCCGCCGAGACGCTGGAGGCGCTGGGCGTCCCGTTCGAAGCGCGCATTATTTCCGCGCACCGGACCCCGAAACGCATGATGGACTACTCTGCCAGCGCCAAGGGGCGCGGCTTGCAGGTCATCATCGCGGGCGCGGGCGGTGCCGCCCACCTTCCCGGCATGACGGCCGCCATGACTCCTCTGCCCGTTCTGGGCGTCCCGGTGGAAAGCGCCGCCCTGAAGGGGCAGGACAGCCTTCTTTCTATTGTCCAGATGCCTGCGGGCATACCGGTCGGAACACTCGCCATCGGCCGCGCGGGAGCGATCAATTCGGCTCTTCTGGCAGCCTCCATCGTCGGTCTTGGCAACGCCAAAATCATGGCCGCTGTCGAAGCGTGGCGGACCCGCCAGACGGCAGCTGTCGCGAAGCTTCCCACAGACGACTCCCCGGCCCACCGCTGATGGCGGCCGCTCCTCCTCTCCCGCCGGGATCGACCATCGGCATCCTGGGCGGCGGCCAGTTGGGGCGCATGACGGCGCTTGCCGCGGCCCGCCTGGGCTACCGCTGCATCGTCTATGCCCCGGACGAAGATCCGATCGCCGCGCTGGTCTGCGCCGGCCATGTCCGTGGGGCCTACGACGACGTCGAGGCCCTAGCCCGGTTCGCGGCCCAGGTGGACGTCGTCACCTATGAGTTCGAGAACGTCCCCGAAGGCGCCGTGCTGGAATGCGAGAAGCTGAAGCCGGTCCGGCCGGGCGTTAAGCCCATCCATTTCGCCCAGCATCGCCTCCGTGAGAAGGATTTCCTGCGCAAGCTCGGGATCGGCACGGCCGACTACCAGCCCATCCGCTCCGAGGCCGACATCGCCGCCGCCACCGCACTGCCCGGCATCCTCAAGACCTGCACCGAGGGGTATGACGGCAAGGGCCAGGCGCGCGTGACGGACAGGGCGGGACTGGCCGCCGCCTGGGACAAGCTCGGCCGGCGGGAATGCATCCTCGAAGCCATGGTCGATTTCGAGTGCGAGGTCTCCGCCATCGTCGCCCGGGGGCTCGACGGCGCCACGCGCTGCTTCCCGATCGGCATCAACGGCCATCGCGACGGGATCCTGCGCACCACCACCGTGCCGTCAGGCCTGCCGGCGGCAACGCTCGCCACGGCCGAGCGCTTCGGAATCGAACTGGCGCAGGGCCTCAATCTCGTGGGTCTGGTGGCGCTGGAAATGTTCGTGACGAAGGATGGACGCGTGCTGGCCAACGAGATGGCGCCGCGGCCGCACAACTCCGGTCACTGGACCATGGACGCCTGCGCCACCAGCCAGTTCGAGCAGCTGGTCCGCGCCATCTGCGGCCTGCCGCTGGGGCCGGTCGACGTGCTGGCGCCGTCGCGCATGGAGAACCTGATCGGCGACGAGGCCAACGGCTGGCCCCGCTACCTCGCCGAGCCGACGGCCCGGCTGCATCTCTACGGCAAGGCGGAAGCCCGCCCCGGCCGCAAGATGGGACACGTCACCTACGTGCTGCCGGGCGTGCTGCCGCCCTCTTCGGGTTCGTCCAGGACCTGACCTGCCCCTTGAGCTTCTCGATCCGCATCACGTCGTCGATGCGTCGGTCGAGGAAGGCCCAGGTGGCCTCGGCGTCGGGCGAGCGGTCGTTCAGCCAGTAGAGCAGGGTCGAGGAATAGACGCCGGCCAGGGTCGCGCGCTTGGTGTAGAAATTGAAGTCGGTGCTGGTGTCGCCCGCCGCGTACCACATGGCGTCCACAGTCCCGTAGAGCAGCTTCATGGCCAGCGGGGCATTGAAGGGCAGCGACAGCAGGGAAAGCGCCCGCCGTGCCGCTTCGCGCTGTCCGGCATGACGCTCCAGGCGGATGCGGACGGCGGCCTTGATGCGATCGCGGATCTTGAGGGCGATGACGCCCTCCTTCTCCATATCCTCGACCATGCGCATGTCCGATCGCCGGCTGAGATAGGCGAGGACATCGAGAGGCCCGCCGGGAAACAGCCTCTCCCCCTCGCCGGCCGGCAGATCGAGGCCCCGCGCGGCGCTGGCGAGGGCCGCCCGCGTCCAGCCGTCGAAGCTCGCCTCGGAGGCAAGAGCGTCGGCCAGGCGGTCCCTCAGCAGGGCATCCGGGTCATTTCCCGCAAAATCGGGGGTTTTCTGCTCATCCATGACGTGGAATATAGGGGTCAATCGGGGGGTTCCCAAGGGTATCGCCCTGTGATACCTACGCCGCCTCTGAATTCAGGCCCCGGTCAATCCGCGGGGCAAGCCGCATTGGAAGGAAGCGATCGAAGTGCAGGTTCTCGTTCGTGAAAACAACGTCGATCAGGCGCTGCGCGTCCTGAAGAAGAAGATGCAGCGCGAAGGTATCTTCCGCGAGATGAAGCTCCGCCGTAATTACGAGAAGCCCTCCGAGCGCCGCGCCCGTGAGCGCGCCGAGGCCATCCGCCGCACCCGCAAGCTGATGCGCAAGCGCATGGAGCGCGAGGGCTACTAGTCCTCTCTCCTCGCACGAGACGACAACCCCCGGCATCCCCGGGGGTTTTTGTTTGGTTCAAGGCGAACAACGACGATAGGCAGCGGTCGGCCCGCCCATGCCCCAGCCCATGCCGTAGAAGGCCAAAGTATCCGGCTCGACATACTGGACGTTTGCGACCTCGCCTTGGGCGGCCCAGCGTAACGTCGGCCGGCCACTTACTTCGTGGGTGTAGAAGACAATCGCCGCAGGCTTGCCCTCACCCATCGCTACCGTCGTCGGCGTGACGACCAGCCGCTCCGTTGGAACCGAGCACCTTCCGCTCTTGGCCCATGTGCCCAGCATCTCCTGAGCCGCGGGCTGGGCCACCGCATGAGACGGCCAGCCAAGAG
The DNA here is from genome assembly GCF_020880995.1 of Reyranella aquatilis. GTDB lineage: Bacteria > Pseudomonadota > Alphaproteobacteria > Reyranellales > Reyranellaceae > Reyranella > Reyranella aquatilis. Next base: position 753,156 of record NZ_JAJISD010000001.1, read on the forward strand.
CCGCCACCATGGCAACAACGATAGCCCTATGTATCGAATGCCTAACGGCGTGCACGCAACGCCCGCTCATAATCCTGCCCACCATAGAAAATCCGGACGATCGTCACCTCCGCTTTTCCAACTTGGAAGACAATCGTCACCCGACGCTCGAAGCCCATGATCCGAAGTCCGCCCCGGATATCGTCCCTCGTCGTTCCGCGCTTGGGAGAGGTTTCCAGAGAGAGACACACTTCTTCGATCCGGCCGATGTAGTCCCCGGCAATTTCCAAGCCCGCGTCCTCAGCGATATGCCGGTGCAACGCAAGGAGATCGGCCTCTGCGGCAGGACGAAAGACGACCTCAAATTTTTTCACGGCGGCGGCGGCTCTTGCTTGCTGCCGCATGATGGTCGCGCAAACGACGGAAAACTTCGTGGGCCGGGACGCTCGGCGCCGGATCAGCGAACGCTTCTTCCACTTTCTGTCGTAACCAGCCGTCGACAGCCGACTCTTCCCGATCCAGTGCCCGCAGAGCCGCACGCACCACCTCGCTCGCCGAGGCGTACGCGCCGGATGTCACGCGACTCTCGACACTCTCATGAAGTTCGCCGAGCGTGACAGTAATGGGACGACTCGCACGGGGCACGGATATTCCTCCCAATGATATGACACTGTCATACTAGGGCTGGCGTCGCGCTGCTTCAAGCCATGAGCGCTGCGATTGCCGCTTCCAACTCGGCCACATCGGTAACGACGGCATCGGGCGTTTCAGCCGCCGAACGTGGCCGCTGCCGGCGCCAGCGGCCGGAGCGGAACTGGATGGTGGCCATGCCCGCCGCTTTGGCGGGTGCGACGTCGGCGTCGATCCGGTCGCCGACGAAAACACAGTCAGCCGGCGGTATGCCGTGATCGCGCGTGAACAGGTCGGCGATTCCGGCCCGCTCAAGCCGTTCCCAGCGCGGCTCCCGCGCTCCGAGCGTCAGCCCGCGCGCCTTGAGGCGCTCCAGCAAGCCCTCAATCTCGGGCCGGATCTGGAAGGCATCGAGTTGTCCCGTCATCGCCTCGACCCGACGCGCCACGCGCGCCACCGTTGCGGGCTCGCCGCCGCACAGCGTCTCGATCATGTGGCGTACGATATCGGGCGCGAAGGCGGCCACCGCCAGCTCGGACGCTTCCTCGACCGTCGTCGGATCGACGCGGATGCCTTCCAGTCCGCAGGCCGCGGCAATGGCGCCGTCGAGCGCCATCTCCCAGGCGAATTCGAGATCGACCGCGCCGCCGATGTCGAAGATGACGGCGCGATAGCGGCTCAGTGCGCGGAGCCTTCGAGCGCCTTCACGATGTTCTCGCACATCACCTTGGCGTCGGCGAAGAGCATCATCGTGTTGTCGCGGAAGAACAGTTCGTTGTCGACGCCGGCATAGCCCGAGGCCATGCCGCGCTTCACGAACAGAACGGTCTGGGCCTTCTCGACGTCGAGGATCGGCATGCCGTAGATCGCGCTCTTGGGGTCGGTCTTGGCGGCCGGGTTGGTGACGTCGTTGGCGCCGATCACGAAGGCCACGTCGGTCGAGGCGAAGTCGCGGTTGATGTCGTCGAGCTCGAAGACCTCGTCATAGGGCACGTTGGCCTCGGCCAGCAGCACGTTCATGTGGCCCGGCATGCGGCCGGCCACCGGATGAATGGCGTAGCGAACCTGCACGCCCTCCTTCTTCAGCAGGTCGGCCATCTCGCGCAGCGCGTGCTGGGCCTGCGCCACCGCCATGCCGTAGCCCGGCACGATGATGACCGACTGCGCGTTCTTCATCAGGAAGGCCGCGTCCTCGGCCGACCCCGCCTTGACCGGCTTGTCGTTCTTCGCCGCCGGGCCACCGGCCGCCGCGCTGTCAGTGCCGAAGCCGCCCAGGATCACGTTGAAGATCGAGCGGTTCATGCCCTTGCACATGATGTAGCTCAGGATCGCGCCCGAGGAGCCGACCAGCGCGCCGGTGACGATCAGCGCCGTGTTGCCCAGGGTGAAGCCGATGCCGGCCGCCGCCCAGCCCGAATAGGAATTGAGCATCGACACCACGACGGGCATATCGGCGCCGCCGATCGGCAGGATCAGCAGGAAGCCCAGCGCCAGCGACAGCACCACCAGCAGGACGAAGGTCGAGGTGTGGCCGCGCATGGCGAACCAGACCAGCAGCACGACCAGCGCGATGCCCAGCAGCGCGTTCAGCGGATGCTGGCCCTTGAAGACCAGCGGCGAGCCCGAGACCAGGCCCTGCAGCTTGGCGAAGGCCACGACCGAGCCGGTGAAGGTGATCGCGCCGATCGCAGTGCCCAGGCCCATCTCGATCAGGCTCTGCACCTTGATCTTGCCGGGGACGCCGAGGCCGAAGGCTTCGGGCGAGATGAAGGCCGCCGCCGCCACGAACACCGCAGCGAGGCCGACCAGCGAATGGAAGGCCGCCACGAGCTGCGGCAGGGCCGTCATCTGGATGCGCAGGGCGACGAAGGTGCCGATCGCACCGCCGATCACCAGGCCGGCCATGATCAGCCAGGGCGAGAGGACGCCCGGCGACAGAACGGTGACGCCGATGGCAATCACCATTCCGACGATGCCGAACAGGTTGCCCTGCCGCGAGGTCGTCGGCGAGGACAGGCCGCGCAGCGCCATGATGAAGCAGATGGCGGCGATCAGATAGCCATAGGCGGCCAGTTCCTGGGTGAACATCCCTGCTGCTCCCGCCTACTTCTTGACCGGCTTCTTCTTGAACATCGACAGCATGCGGTGCGTGACGATGAACCCGCCGAAGATGTTCACGGCGGCCAGCGCCACCGCGATGAAGCCGAAGAGCTGGGCGGCGCCCAGCCCCTTGAGGCCGGCCGCCAGCAGTGCGCCGACGATGATGACGGAGGAGACGGCGTTGGTGACGGCCATCAGCGGCGAATGCAGCGCCGGCGTCACCCGCCAGACCACGTAGTAGCCCACGAAGCACGAGAGCGCGAAGATTGTCAGCAGCGCCACGAACGGCATGTGACCGTCCGGCACCGCGACCGGGCTCGCCGCCGCCGCATCGGTGATCTGCTGCGCCAGGGCCTTCAGCTGGCTCGCGACGTCCTGTGCCTGGGTCGCGAGCTTGGAGGCTTCGCCTGCGATCTTGTCGTCCATGGGGCCGCTCCTAAGCCTGGGTCAGCGAGGGATGCACGATCTGCCCGTCGCGGGTGACCAGCGTGCCCTTCACGACCTCATCCTCGAGATTGATCGTGAGCGCCTTGGTCTCCTTGTCGACCATCGGCGTGATGAAGTTGAGCAGGTTGCGCGAGAACAGCGCCGAGGCATCGGTCGGCAGCTCGCCCGGCAGATTGGCCGGCCCGACGATCTTCACGCCGTACTTCTCGACCACCTTGCCGAATTCGGACAGCGGGCAGTTGCCGCCCTGCTCGACCGCCATGTCGACGATCACCGAGCCGGGCTTCATGGTCTTCACCATCTCCTCGCTGACCAGCACCGGCGCCTTGCGGCCGGGGATCAGGGCTGTGGTGATCACGATGTCCTGCTGCCGGATGTGGTCCGCCACGAGCGCCGCCTGCTTGGCCTGGTACTCCGGGCTCATCTGCTTGGCATAGCCACCGGCCGTCTCGGCAGCCTTGAACTCGTCGTCCTCGACCGCCACGAACTTGGCGCCCAGAGACTGGACCTGCTCCTTGGTGGCCGGACGCACGTCGGTCGCGGTCACGACAGAGCCGAGACGGCGGGCCGTGGCGATCGCCTGAAGGCCGGCGACGCCCACACCCATGATGAAGCTGCGCGAGGGCGCCAGCGTGCCGCCCGGTGTCATCATCTGCGGGAAGATGCGACCGTAGTTGTTTGCGGCCAACAACACGGCCTTGTAACCGGCGAGATTGGCCTGCGAGGACAGAATGTCCATCGACTGGGCCCGCGTAATGCGGGGAATGAGCTCGAGGGCGAAGGAGGTCACGCCGCGCGACGCGAGGGCCTGCACCAGCTCCTTGTTGGTGAGCGCTCCGAGCGGCGCCATGAGCGTCTGGCCCTGCCGCAGCAGGCCGAGTTCGTCGAGCCCCTCTTCCGCCGACATCGGCCGCTGGATCTTGAAGACGATATCGCTGCCGGCGACGGCCGAGGCCGCGTCGGGCACGATGGTCGCACCGGCCTCCTGGTAGGCCTGGTCGGTGTAGGCGGCCGCCGTTCCCGCTCCAGCTTCAATCGTGATCTCGGCACCCAGCGCCTTCAGCTTCTTGACGGTCTCGGGCGTGGCGGCCACACGGGTTTCGTGGGGCCTGCGTTCTTTGACAATGGCGATTTTCATGGAGCGCTTCAGATCCGTTTGAACGCGGCGGGACGCTTCGTGTTAACCACCTTGCACAGCGTTCCGTTCTTTGCCAAGCCGGTTTTTCGCCGCGCCGGACATGGCGATTTATCTGCGGTGCAACGCACGTCATACTTGCGGCCATGGCCGCTCCCGTTCGCTCCCGTCCCGCCCTCCTCACCGGTTTTCACTTCACCAAGCCCACACTGGCCGCCTTCTCCGAGCGAGGCGACATCGTTGGCCACATGGACAGTCCGACGCCCACGGTCGCCGACATCCCGCCGGGCGTCGCCCGTGCCGTGCAGGCGATCGTCAGCACCGGCAGCGTCGGCATTTCCGATGCCATGATGGCCGCTCTGCCAAGGCTCTCCCTGTTCTGCTGCTACGGCACCGGCTACGAACGGGTCGACCTCGAAGCGGCCCGCCGGCGCGGCATCATGGTCACCCACGGGGCCGACGCGAATGCGCCCGACGTGGCGGAACTGGCCGTCGGCATCCTGCTCGCCTCGACGCGCCGACTGGTCCGCGCCGACAAGATGATCCGGCGCGGCGAGTGGAAGCAGCGCATCCCCAACCGCTTCGGCCCTATCGCCGGCCTGAGCGGCGGCAAGGTGGGCATCCTGGGCCTCGGCGCCATCGGCCTGGAAGTGGCCAGGCGCCTCAAGGGTTTCGACGTCGAAGTCGCCTACTGCAATCGTAACCGGCGCAGCGATGTCGACTTCCGGTACTTTTCGAACGTGATGGCGCTCGCCACCTGGTGCGACTACCTGATCGTCTGCCTGCGCTCCGATGCCTCGAACCGGCACATAATCAACGCCGAGGTACTGAAGGCACTGGGTCCGCGCGGCCACCTGGTCAACATCTCGCGCGGCTGGGCGGTCGACGAGGCGGCGCTGGCCGACGCCCTGCGCAACGACGTCATCGAAGGCGCGGCGCTCGACGTGTTCGACGAGGAGCCCTACACCGGCACCGAACTGCTGGAACTCGACAAGCTGGTCATGACGCCCCATTTCGGCGGCGGCACGGAGCATGCCCAACGCCGCATGACCGATCTGGTCTGCCGCAATCTCGACAATCACTTTTCCGGCAGGCCGGTCGTCTCGCCGGTACCGGAACTGCGCGAATGGGCGAACGCCCCTGACGCTCCCCGGCCGCGCTGACGGCCCCTTGGACGTAGCGGGCAGACTGGTGGGAACAAGCACCGCGGGGTATCCGCAGGGCGTCGAACGGGCCGCCAATGCCGGTCTGATCGTCGCGCTGATCCTGGCATTCTACGTCGGCTTCGGTGTGCCGATCCTCTGGGCCATCAACTACTACATCCCGAGCTTCTTCGACGGCTTCGGCCGGCGCAGTCTTGTGGGGACGCTGCTCTACCCGTTCGGTCCCCTGCGCTTCGAGTATGTTTTCGTGGCAGCGCTCCAGATGGCCGTCCGCTACACGCTGATTGCGATCCTGTTCTGGCGCGCGTGGCATTCGTCGCTCCCGCTGAAACTGGTGGTGATCGCCTTCCTCGTCGCACCGACCGGCGGCTATCTCTTTCACACCGCCGGCTATCCCGAGGACGTCCTCTACCTGGCGCTGCTGGCAGCAATCCACGTGCCGCCCCTGCCAGCCCTCCTGATCATGGGGGCCACGCTCTTCGTCCAGGAGCTGGCGGCGTTCACCGTCATCCCGCTCTACATCACGAGCCTCGTTCTGCGCCGTGAATTCGGAAGGGCCGTCGTGCACGGCGCCGCCCTGGTCGCGGTTTTCGCCGTTATCTACCTGTTCCTCCAGACGGTACCGCCCGAGGCCATCGAGGCGCTGCTGGCACGGGTGCGCGCCGTCGCCCGCTACACCATCGACGAGAGCTACTACCAGCTGTTCCGGAACGACTTCGTCGGCGAGCGAATGCGCAACTATTACATGCCCCCGGCCCGCTACCTGACCCGGTCGCTGCTGCTGGCAGGCTGCGTATCGGTCGTGGTGGCGGCGGCCTGCTACCGTCGTTCCGATCGCTGGTTCGGCCTGCTGAACGTCCTGTGCGTGCTCGGCGCGTGTCTGGCGCCTCTGCTTCTCGGGTTCTTCGGCTGGGACGTCTTCCGCTGGGTCTTCCTGTCCCTGCTGTCCGGCCTCTTCGTTCTCCTGTTCGTCGCAAGGCCCTCGCCGGCGCCGGTCGTGCTGGCGGTTGCCGGCCTGCTGATGGTCTTCGCCCTCGTCGGCCACCTCGAATACTTCGACGGCGCGCAGCCACGCCCGGTGCTGTCTTATGAGCGGTTCATGGATTTCTGGGGCGCCGAGCTGCCGCAGATCCTCGGCAAGGCGCTGTCCCGGTGAAGACAGTCCTACCCGATAGAAAACCGTCCTTAGTTCGGCGGATCCGTGCCGACAACGATGGGCTTGCCTAAATATCGCGCCGGAGTGTCGAACCAGACATCGAAAAACGCACGAAGGGCAGAGGGGTAGCGCCGCAATTCGGTGATGAGGCTGTAAGCCCGCGCAACGTCCCGCGCTTCGAAGCCCCAGGCCTCGATGCCCTGCTCGCGAGCAAGGAAGATCGCCCGCGACAGGTGGAAGCGCTGCGACACGATGATCAGCCGAGTCTGGCCGAACACCGATTCCGCCCGCAGCACGGAGTCCAGCGTGCGAAGGCCCGCGAAGTCCCGGTAGATGGCTTCCGCCGGCACGCCGCGCTCTATCAGCCCGGCGCGCATCGCTGTCGGCTCGTCATAGCCGGCGCGGCTGTTGTCGCCGCTCACCAGCAGGTACTTCACCCTGCCGGCCTTGTAGAGGGCGGCGGCCGCGTCCAGGCGATACACGAAGTAGCGGTTGGGACCGCCTTCGGGACCGATCGGCGCCGCGCCCAGCACGAGGGCCACCGGAATCTCGGGCAGGCGGGCCGGATCTGAGGCGATGTAGGGAGCCGCGAGCGCCTCTAGACGACGCTCCGCCACCCAGGACAGAAGAGAAAGCACCAGGGCAAGCGCGCCGAGGGCCAGCACCGCGTAGAGCATCAAACGCATGTCATCGTCCCGACCGCACTCCCCGCTCCGCAAGGAGCCGCTGACAGAAGATGATCTATCACGCGGGAGCCCGTGGGAACGACAGCGATCGCTAGTCGATCGCGTCCGCGGTCTTGTCGAGCGGGTAGGCGACGACGTCTCCGGCCACCGGTACGAGCTTCGCCGTGGCGCTGGTCACCCGGACCGGGAATGCTGCGACGCCACACCCGGAGAGAGCGGTCGCGACGCCCATGAGCATCGCGGCAGCCACGAGGCGCCTGGGAGAAAGAAAGCAGGTCATCATGGCGGTAAAACGCCCGCGCGCCGCAATAGTTGCCCTCTACCGCAGCGCCTCGAGGACTTCTCGAAAGCCTGTGCGACAGGTGAAACCTAGCACACGCGCCGCCCGCCCCGCGTCATACACACGGTCGATGGAGTCGAACATCGTCCAGCCGCGCTTCGCATAGAGCGCCCGATACTCTGGGAACAGCCGGTCCACGACGGTGGGCGCGTCCGCGATCAGCCCGCGGCAATCCTCGCGCCGGAAGGGTGTCGGCGCCGAGACGATGAAGGTGTCGAAGCCAATCTCCGTGGCCTTGGCCAGCGCCACGACATGCGCTTCAGCGGCATCCTCGACGGTGAGCCGGCGGAACAGGAACTCGTTGGCCTTGGTGTTTTCCCCCGACTGGGCGATGGCGTGCGCCATGTCGTCTTCCTCCGGGAAGAAGCGTGAGGTGCGCAGCACCACGACCGGTAGCCGGTGCAGGTCATTGAACAGGCGGCATAGCTCCTCGGCAGCAAGCTTGGTGACGCCGTATATGTTGCGCGGCCTGAATGGTGCCATCGTCTCGTCGATCCAGACCGCCTCGTCCGCTCCGCCCGCCTTCCCGTCGCGAATCTTCTGCGAGATCATGAGCGAGGTCGTGGAGGTGAAGACGAACCGGTCGACGGTCGAGCCCGGCGCTGCCGCTTCCTCGAGCAAGTTCAGCGTGCCCTGCACGTTGACGGCGACGAACTCGGAATTGTCATGGGTCCCGATGTGAGGCTTGTGGCGCGCGGCCGCATGAACGATGGCCGTGATGCCCTCATCGCGGATCACCCGCCGGACCAGGGCACGATCGACCACCGAGCCGACCACGCTGGTCGTCGCACCCGGCTCCGGGTCGAGCCCCACCACCTCGTGACCTTCACGTGCGAGCCTCGGGACCAGGCTGCGGCCGAGCCAGCCCGACGATCCGGTGACGAGGACTTTCACTGACGGCTGGCGTCCTTCAGGCCCGCCGCCGCCAGGGCCGCCTCCTGACGCGCGGCCAGCGCCTCGGCGTCGAAGCCGTCGATCAAGGTCTCGAAAAGCTGATGCCAGTTGATCGAAGCCCGGAGGTGGATGAACACCGAGCCGAGGCCGATCGCGGCGCGATCCATGAAGACGAACTCGCGCGGCGGCCGCACGCCGCCCATCTTGCGCAACTCGCCGAAGACGTTCTGCGCCATCTCACGGCCGTAGCCGTCGGCCATGCCTTCGGTCAGGCGACGCGGCCGGTCGTCCATCAGCGGGCCGTAGAGGAACGCGGCCCAGCGGTTGAGGATCGCGATCATCTCCCTGCTGAGGCCGGTGAATCCCCAATCCTCGTAGGCCGCCACGGCGCGCGCCTCATCGTCCGTCATCAGCGCGCGATAGAGCTCGATGGAGCCGCGCACGAAGCGCGGCGGGAAAATGCGGATGCAGCCGAAATCCATCAGGTTCACCGAACCGTCCGGTCGCACCGAGTAGTTCCCGAGATGCGGATCGCCGTGGATGGTGCCGTAGAAATAAAACGGCACGTACCAGGCGCGGAACATGGCGATGGCGAGTGCGTCACGCTCTTCCTGCGAACGGCTCTTCCAGTTGAGCAGAGGCTCGCCGCTCAGCCAGTCCATGGTGAGGAGGCGCTCGGTCGAGTGGGAGTCGATGACACCCGGCACATGCACCTGGTTCTCGTCGCGCAGCATGTGGCGATAGAGCGCCGCGTGCCGCGCCTCGCGGCGATAGTCGAGTTCCTCGCGCAAACGGTTGGCGATCTCGGCATGGATCTCGTCGGTGCGGATCGCGGGATCGAAGCGCTGGCCGATCGCAAACACCACCTTCAGCTGGTTGAGATCGGCCTCCAGCGCCGAGGACATGTCCGGATACTGCAGCTTGGCGGCGACCTCCCGTCCGTCGAGCAACGTCGCGCGGTGTACCTGGCCCAAAGAGGCGGCGAATGACGCCTCCTTGTCGAACCGCGCGAACTTCGCCTGCCAGTCGGGCCCCAGCTCCGAAGCCATGCGGCGGCGCACGAAGGCCCAGCCCATGGCCGGCGCGTTGGCCTGGAGTTGCGCCAGCTCGCGCGCATATTCCGGCGGCAGCGCATCGGGGATGGTCGCGAGCAACTGCGCCGCTTTCATCAGCGGACCCTTCAGCCCGCCCAGCGCCGCCTTCAGTTCGCCGGCGTGCTTGTCGCGGTCGAGACCGAAGCCGAGATAGCGCTGGCCCGCCAGCTTGACGGCCAGTCCGCCAACCGAGGTGCCCACGCGCGCGTAGCGGCCGAGCCTTCCGCCCAGGGAGTCGCCTTCATCCGCCATGGCTGCCTACAGCTTCTCCAGCTCGTCGATGAAGCCCGAGATCACGTCGAGGCCCCTGTCCCAGAAAGCCGGATCCGAGGCGTCGAGGCCGAACGGCGCCAGCAGCTCCTTGTGCCGCTTCACGCCGCCTGAGCGCAGCATGTCGAGATACTTCTCCTGGAAGCCGTCGGGCTTGGCCTGGTAGGCCGCATAGAGCGAGTTCACCAGACAGTCGCCGAACGCGTAGGCGTACACATAGAACGGCGAATGGATGAAGTGGCCGATGTAGGACCAATAGTACTTGTACTCGTCGTCGAAGGTGAACGCCGGACCGAGGCTCTCCTTTTGCACCGCCATCCAGATCTCGCCGATCGCGTCGGGCGTCAGTTCGCCCTCGCGACGCGCCATGTGCAGGCGCGATTCGAAGTCGTAGAAGGCGATCTGGCGAACGACGGTGTTCAGCATGTCCTCGACCTTGCCCGCCAGCATCGCCTTGCGCGTGGCCTTGTCGGGCGCGGTCTTGAGCAGCGACTGGAAGGTCAGCATCTCCCCGAACACCGAAGCCGTCTCCGCCAGGGTGAGCGGCGTGTCGGCCATCAGCGGGCCCTGCTTGGCCGCGAGGACCTGATGCACGCCATGGCCCAACTCATGGGCGAGCGTCATCACATCCCGCACCTTCCCCTGGTAGTTCAGCAGGAGATAGGGATGCGCCGACGGCACCGTCGGATGGGCGAAGGCGCCGGGCGACTTGCCGGGCCGCGCCGGCGCGTCGATCCAGCCGGTGCCGAAAAACTTCCGGCCGACATCGGCCAGCTCGGGAGAGAAGGCATTGTAGGCGTCGAGCACGATCTTCTCGGCCTCGGGCCAGGGAATCGTGCGGTCGTCGTGCTCCGGCAGCGGCGCGTTGCGGTCCCAATAGGGCATCGTCTCCACGCCGAACCACTTCGCCTTGAGCTTGTAGTAGCGATGCGCGAGTTTCGGATAAGCGGCCTTCACCGACTCCGCGAGCGCATCGACCACCTCGTCCTCGACCACGTTGGCCAGGTTGCGGAAGGATTGCGGCCGCGCGTACCTGCGCCAGCGATCGTCGATCTCCTTGTCCTTGATCAGCGTGTTGGTGATCAGCGAGAAGATCGCGATGTTGTCGCCCTGGACCTTGCCGAACGACTTGGCGGCTTCCTTGCGCACCGTGGCGTCCTTGTTCGACAGCTTGTCGAGGATCTGCGGCTCGCTCAGCATTTCGTTGCGGAACGGATAGCGCAGCCGGGCGATCGTCTCGTCGAACAGGCGCGACCAGGCACTGCTGCCGACCACCGACTGGTCGTGCTGGAACTTCTCCAGTTCGTCGGACAGCTGATGCGGGCGGAACAGGCGCGCGTCGCGCAGCCACGGCGCGTACTTGGCAAGCTCGGGCGCCTTCAGTTTCTCGGCGAGATCGGCATCCTCGATCTTGTTGATCTCCAGCCGGAAGAACAGGAGCTTCGAGCCGATGTCGTTCAGCTTCTCGGAAATGTCCTGCGCGAAGCGGTTGCGCTCGGGGTCGGACTGGTCCTGCGCCGAGTAGAGCTGCGCATAGGACCCGATGCGGCCCAGCAGGTCGCTCATCGTTTCGAGACGGGCGATCGCCCCGCCCAGCCCCTTGCCGTCGAGGCCGGCGAGCCGGCCCTCGTAATCCTTCGAAAACGCATCCGCCTCGGAGGCGGCGCGCTTCAGGTCGGCGCCCAGGTCCGTCCCCGTCGGGCTGGAATAAAGGTCGCCCAGGTTCCAGGTCGGCAGGTCGCCCAACACAACGTTCATCGACTGACTCCTTGCATCGCTTCCCGATATGGGGCGCGACCGGCCACGTGCCTAGAGGCAGCGCCGGACCAGGCCGGCCCGATCTATCACGCTGGCCGGCTCGACGGACACCAGTTCGAAGCCATGCTCACGGTAGACACGCTCGTGCACCGCCTCGAAGCGCCGGGCGTCTTCCAGGGCGATCCGCCGCGCCGCCGTGGGCTGAATGAATCCCATGAGGCGCACGAAGAACACCTGACGCTCGTAAAATCCCGTGCGCTTCAGTTCCTGGATCTCCTGCAGCAGCAGGGCTGACGGAGCGTGGCCGAGAAAGACCGCCAGTGCCTCGGTGCAGAAGGCAGACCGGTCATGGACCTGCGTCAGTCCCGCCGCGAGCCGCCGCCTTTGCCGCTGGAGGGTCACGATCCGGTCGATGAAGTCGGCATCGGTCCAGGGCTCGGGAACGCCCCTGGCCTGTTCGAGGGCGATGACGTCGGTCACCGCCTCTTCCACCACCCCGATTCCGTCGACCTCGAGCTGCCGCAGCAGGGCCGTCTTCCCCGCTCCCGGCGCGCCGGTGAGGATGAAGCGGCGCATCAGAGCCGGTTGTAGGCCTTGAACCAGTCGACGAAGAGCGGAATGCCCCGGTCGACGGTCACCTGGGGCGACCAGCCGAGATCGCGCACGGTGCTTCCGATGTCGGCCGCGGTTTCCTGCATGTCGCCCGGCTCGCCGGGCTTCAGCTCGATCGTGGCCTTGCGGCCCAGCGCCGCCTCGAACAGGCCGATGACGTGCAGGATCTCCTCGCTGCGCGACGCGCCGAGATTGTAGAGCCGGTGGCCGGCTGCCCCGGGAGGTCTGTCGAGCGCCGCCAGCGTCCCGGAGACGATGTCGTCGATGTAGCTGAAATCCCGCCTCACCTTGCCTTGGTGATAGAGGTCGATCTTTCGGCCATCGTGGATCGCCCGCGCGAAGATGTAGGGCGACATGTCAGGCCGGCCCCACGGCCCGTAGACCGTGAAATAGCGCAGCCCGGTGGCCTTCAGGCCGTACTGGTGGACGTAGGTCTCGGTAATCAACTCGTCGGCCCGCTTGGTCGCCGCATAGAGCGAGACCGGACGGTCCACCGGATCCTCCACCGCGAAGGGGATTTTGGTGTTGCCGCCATACACCGAGGAAGACGAGGCATAGACCAAGTGCCTGAGCCGGGGCCCCAGCCGGCGCGCCAGTTCGAGCAGGATCACCTGCCCCATCAGGTTGGTCTGGACATAGATGTAGGGATCGACCTTGGAGTGCCGGACACCGGGCTGCGCGGCGAGGTGCACGATCCGGTCGATGTCGTCGTGCCGGGCGGACAGGCCCTCCATCGCCGCACGGTCCGACACATCCGCTTCGAGGAAAGTGAATCCCGGCGTCTCCCGCAGCGGTTTCAGCCGGGCGAACTTGAGGATCGGGTCGTAGTAGTCGCTGAAATTGTCCACGCCGATCACGGTCTCGCCTCGCGCGAGCAGGGCGCGGGCGACATGCGAGCCGATGAAGCCGGCGACGCCGGTGACGAGGACTGAACTCATGCCGGCGGACGATTACAACATTTCACCCGGAGGAGACACCGTGAAACGGCAAGGCCACTTCGGCCCTGGTGGGCGGACGTAAAACGTCGTTTTTCGATCGCCGCTCCGTTCCGCATTGCCCGCAGCGTGCAAACGTCGCTACCGTCCCCATATTGAAATGTCAGGGAGGTTGCCATGCCCCTCGCGGTGACCCTGGACGACAAGTACATCCTTGAAAAAGGTCGCGTTTACCTGACCGGGACGCAGGCGCTGGTGCGCCTCCCCATGATGCAGCGCCAGCGGGACGTTGCCGCCGGGCTGAATACAGGCGGCTACATTTCCGGCTATCGCGGTTCGCCGCTCGGCGGCTTCGACCAGGCCCTGTGGCAGGCCAAGAAATTCATCAAGAAAAGCCATATCGAGTTTCAGCCGGGCACCAACGAGGACCTGGCCGCCACCGCCCTGTGGGGCACCCAGCAGATCCACCTCTACCCCGGCGCGCGTTACGATGGCGTGTTCGGCATCTGGTACGGCAAGGGCCCCGGCGTCGACCGCTCGGGCGACGTGTTCAAGCACGCCAACTATGCCGGCACCTCCAAGCATGGCGGCATCGTGGCCCTCGCGGGCGACGACCACATGGCGAAATCTTCGACCGTGGCCCATCAGAGCGAGCCGGCCTTCATGTCGGCCGGCATGCCGGTCATCCACCCCGCCAGCGTCCAGGAATATCTCGACTGGGGCCTGCACGCCTTCGCGATGTCGCGCTATTCGGGCCTGTGGGTCGCCTTCAAGGTGCTGAGTGAGACGGTCGACAGCTCGGCCTCGGTCTACATCGATCCGCACCGGGTCGAGATCCACACCCCTACCGACTTCGTCCTGCCGCCCGACGGCGTGCATATCCGCTGGCCCGACGACTGGCTGGGCCAGGAGCGCCGCGTCGTCACGGTGAAGCAGCCCGCGGCGCTCGCCTACTGGCGCGCCAACCGGCTCGACCGGCTGATGCTGGGCCGCCCCGACGCCCGGTTCGGCATCGTCACCGTCGGCAAGTCCTATCTCGACGTGCGCCAGGCGCTCGACGAGCTGGGCATCGCCGACGCGGAAGCCGAGGCGCTCGGCCTCGCCATCTACAAGGTCGGCATGGTCTGGCCGCTCGAGACCGAGGGCGCCACCGCCTTCGCCACGGGCAAGCGCGAGATCCTCGTGATCGAGGAGAAGCGCAACCTGATCGAGCAGCAGCTCAAGGAAGCGCTGTTCAACGCCCCGGCCGACCGCCGCCCCGTCGTGGTCGGCAAGACCGACGAGCGCGGCCAGAAGCTGCTCAGGACCGACGGCGAGCTCACGCCGTTCGAGATCGCCTCGGCGATCGTCGCGCGCTTCGGTCTCGAGTCCTTCAGCGGCCGCACGAAGGAGCGCTTCGAGGCGCTGAAGCGCCGCGCCGGCCGCCAGGTGCGCAACGAGGCCGGCCTCGCCCGCGTCCCCTATTTCTGCTCCGGCTGCCCGCACAACAGCTCGACCAAGGTGCCGGACGGCTCGATGGCCATGGCCGGCATCGGCTGCCATACGCTGGCCATCGGCATGGAGCGCAACACCAAGACCTTCACCCACATGGGCGCCGAGGGCGCGCCGTGGGTCGGCGCCAGCCACTTCACCGACATGCCGCACGTCTTCCAGAACCTGGGCGACGGCACCTATTTCCATTCGGGCTATCTCGCGATCCGGCACGCGGTCGCGACCAACACCAACATCACCTACAAGATCCTCTACAACGACGCCGTCGCCATGACCGGCGGCCAGCCGCACGACGGAAACGTACATCCCTGGACCATCAGCCAGCAGGTCTACGCCGAGGGCGTGCGCCGCATCGCGCTGGTCAGCGACGAGCCCGACAAGTACCCGCTCGGCACCGAATGGGCGCCGCATGTCAGCTTCCATCACCGCGACCAGCTCGACGAGGTCCAGCGCGAGCTGCGCGACTACAAGGGCGTCTCGGTCCTGATCTACGACCAGACCTGCGCCGCCGAGAAGCGCCGCCGCCGCAAGCGCGGCACCTTCCCCGATCCCAACAAGCGCCTCTTCATCAACGAGGCGGTGTGCGAGGGCTGCGGCGACTGCTCGGTGAAGTCGAACTGCCTCTCGGTCGTGCCGGTCGAGACCGAGTTCGGCCGCAAGCGCGCCATCGACCAGTCCTCCTGCAACAAGGACTTCTCCTGCCAGAACGGCTTCTGCCCCTCCTTCGTGAGTGTCGAGGGCGGATCGCTGCGCAAGGGCAAGGCGGTCACGGCGAAGAAGACCGATGCCGCGGCCAAGCCTGCCGAACCCGAGATGCCGGCCGCGCCGGCGCTGCCGTCGGTCGAGGACAGGCCCTATGGCGTCCTCATCACCGGCATCGGCGGCACCGGCGTCGTCACCATCGGCGCCATCATGGGCATGGCCGCCCATATCGAGGGCAAGGGCGCGACCGTGCTCGACCAACTCGGCATGGCGCAGAAGGGCGGCGCGGTGATCAGCCACGTGCGCATCGGCGCCACCCCCGAGGCGCTGCACGCCGTGCGCCTGGCCGCCGGCGGCGCCAACGTGCTTTTAGGCTGCGACCTGGTCGTCAGCGCCAGCCCCAACGCGCTGGCGAGCCTCGAGCCCGGCGTCTCGCGCGCCGTCGTCAACACGCACGAGACCATCACCGGCGAGTTCACCCGCCATCCCGACCTCGCCTTCCCGGCCAACACCTTGAAGCTCTCGGTCGAAGCCGCGGCCGGCGCCGATGCGGTCGAGTTCCTCGACGCGACCGGCATCGCCACGGCGCTGATGGGCGATTCGATCGCCACCAACATGTTCGTCCTGGGCTACGCCTATCAAAAGGGCCTGATCCCCCTCGCCCATGAGTCGATCGAGCGCGCCATCGAGCTGAACGGCGCCGCTGTGCCGATGAACCTCGCCGCCTTCCGCTGGGGCCGCCGCGCCGCCGCCGACCGCGCCGCCGTCGAGAAGCTGGTCGCACCCAAGGCGACGAAAGACAACGTCGTCGCCTTCACGCGCAGCCAGCCCAAGACGCTCGACGAGATCGTGGCCTCGCGCACGAAGCACCTGACCGGCTACCAGAACGCGGCACTGGCCCAGCGCTACAAGGCGCTGGTCGACAAAGTGCGCGCCGCCGAGCAGAAGATCGGCCAGACCGGCCTCGCGGAAGCCGTCGCGCTCTATTACGCCAAGCTGCTGGCGTACAAGGACGAATACGAGGTCGCTCGCCTCTACAGCGAGGCCGCCTTCCAGGCCGGCCTCAGCAAGCAGTTCGAGGGCGACTACAAGCTCAAGTTCCACCTCGCCCCGCCGCTCTTCTCCAGCCGCGACCCGCAGACCGGCCAGCTCATCAAGCAGGAGTTCGGCGCCTGGATGCTCCCGGCCTTCCGGATGCTGGCCAAGCTCAAGGGCCTGCGCGGCACCGCTTTTGACGTGTTCGGCTACACCGAGGAGCGCAAGACCGAGCGCCGCCTGATCGCCGACTACGAGGCGCTGATCGCGGAGCTGCTGGCGGGCCTGTCCGCCCAAAACCACGCGCTGGCGATCAAGCTCGCCTCCATCCCCGACGACATCCGCGGCTACGGCCACGTGAAGGACGCGCACCTGGCGAAGGCCAAAAAGAAGGAAGCCGACCTGCTCCACCAGTGGCGCAACCCGGAGGCGATGAAGGCGGCGGCTGAGTAACGCTCCAGCCGTCCGCTCATCAAGCGGAATGGGTATCCCGCGCCTCTTGCGGTCGGGACATTGTGCGTCATGCTCTCCCAAAAGGAGGGAACGCCATGAAATTCGGCATCTTCTACGAGCTGCAGCTGCCCCGCCCGTGGGCGCCCGGCGACGAGCATCGTCTCTATCAGAACGCGCTCGACCAGGTCGAGTTGGCGGACCGGCTGGGCTACGACCATGCGTGGCAGGTCGAGCATCACTTCCTCGAAGAATATTCCCACTCGCCCTCCCCTGAGTCCTTCCTCGCGGCGGCGAGCCAGCGGACCAAGAACATCCGCCTGGGCCACGGCATCTTCCAGGTGACGACCAACCATCCGACGCGCGTGGCCGAGCGGGTCGCGACGCTCGACCTGCTGTCGAACGGGCGCTGCGAGTTCGGCATGGGCGAGAGCGCCTCGATCACCGAGCTCGAACCGTTTGGTGTCACCATGGAGAACAAGCGCGAGATCTTCGAGGAAGCGGTCCGCGCCATCATGCCGATGTTCAAGGACGGGCCCAGCGAGCACGCGGGCAAGGTCTGGAACATCCCGCTGCGCATGGTCGTGCCGAAGCCGCTGCAGAAGCCGCACCCGCCGCTCTGGGTCGCCTGCTCGCAGCTGCAGACGCTGACCAAGGCCGGCGAATGGGGCATGGGGGCGCTCGGCTTCCAGTTCGTTTCGGCCGACGCCGCGCATGCCTGGGTGCATGCCTACTACAACGCCTTCGTGAAGCGGCAGAAGAAGCTCGCCGACTACAAGACCAATCCCAACATCGCGCTGGTCAGCTTCTTCATGTGCGCCAAGACGGACGAAGAGGCGCGCGAGCGTGCCGACGGCGACACGTTCTTCCAGTTCGCGCTGCGCTTCTACGGGCAGTCGGCCGACCGGCGGCGCCCGGCCGCCGGCACGGTCAACATGTGGGACGAGTACCAGAAGTGGAAGAAGGCCAATCCCGAGCAGCATGCCGCGGCGCTGCGCGGCGGCCTGATCGGTTCGCCCGACACGATCCGGCGCAAGCTGAAGAAGTTCCAGGCCTCCAACATCGACCAGGTGGTGCTGCTGAACCAGGCCGGCAAGAACCGCCACGAGGATATCTGCGAATCGCTGGAGCTGTTCGCGAAGGAGGTGATGCCCGAGTTCCAGGGCGCACACCCCGAGCTGCTGAAGTGGAAGGAGCGCGTGCTCAACCGCGAGGTCGAGCTGGAGGAGATCGACACCACCGCCTTCACCGACCGGTACGGCGGCACGATGAAGGGCATTGCGCCCGGAAAGCGGCCTGCGACACAAGGTATGCGCGCCGCCGAGTGACGCGGCCCCCCCCCCCCCCGCAAATAGGCGACGGGCCGGAAGCGCGACGGCCCGTCGGATCGAGTCGATGACCGCGGAACGTCGCCTTCCCCCCGCTCAACGGCCGATGCGATGCCGACAGGGCTTCACGATCGAACGCATTGCCGATTTCCGTCTGCGCCTTGTCCACGCAAATTTCCCGCTGCCGCCGCGCCTCGTCGCTCACGTCGTCGATGAGGTCAGTCGCAGGTTGGTCACAACCAGATAAGCGCAAGCCGCATATGTTCGCCGACGAACGCGGACTGTTACCGCATCGCGGATGCGGTCTGTTGACCTTGCCGATCGGTCGCGAATGCGGGTCTAGTGGTGCCGGGGGACGACGATGTCACGCAGTCTGGATGCTCCACTCAGTCCGAACGAAGAGGTGACGTTGCGCCGTGTTGCGCTCGGGATTTCGCCGATGAAGGACCTTGCCCCGCGCGACCTCACGCGACTTATCGCGCTGTCCCTGGTCGAGATCGACGCCGGCATCGCCCGCCTCACCGAAGTCGGCCGCCAGCGCTATAGGTCCCTGCCCCGCGCCGGCAGCATCAACGACGTCTCTTCCTACGAGACGATGATCGCGGCGGTCGGCGAGCGACTTCGCAAGACGGCGGGCAAGACCGCCGATTAGCCGCTTCTGCGGCATCCCTTTTCGCGATCCGCGGCAACTGGCCGGGCGAGCCGCGCGTTCCAGAGGCACCCCCACCATCGAACGGAGAAAGCGATGACCGATCTGTCCATCACGCCCCGAAACCTGATCGCCGCCGAGCGTGTGAACGGCACCGACGTCTACAATCTGCAGGGCGACAAACTCGGCACCGTCGCCGACATCATGATCGACAAGGTAAGCGGACGCGCGATCTATGCCGTCATGTCGTTCGGCGGCTTCCTCGGCATCGGCGAGAAGCATCATCCGCTGCCCTGGTCGACCCTGAAGTACGACGAGCGCCAGGGCGGATACGTCGTGGCACTCGACAAGAAGGTCCTGGAGGATGCACCGACCTTCGACGATTCCGAGACCTTCAGCTGGACGCCGGACTATGGCCGTCAGGTCGACCGGTACTACAACGCGCCGAGCTACTGGTAAGAGCCCGCCGAGGGCCCGGAGAAACCGGCCGGCCGCCCCGAAAGAGGCGGCCGGCCGCCTTTCTCAGGGCGTGACCTTCTGGCAGCCCGCTCCCTGCCAGCGATAGCCCTGCGCCGCTCCGCCGACCATGGTCCACTCCACGATGCAGCCCTGGCGCACCAGCGTCGGCGGGAAGCCTCCCATCGGGATCCACAGACCGCCGCCCCATCCCCAACCCCAGCCGCCGAAGCGCTGGTAAATGGGCGGCATGCCCGGATCGATGTAGGACGTGTCCCATTTCCATTGCAGGATCCGGGTGCCGTCCTCGAGCTGGTAGGTATTGTCAGGAATGCGGCCCATGCTCCGCAGCAGCCCGGCCTCCGAGGCGCCCGACATCGCGCGCAGCTGGCTGTCGAAGGCGGCCTCGCGCTCCGCGCGCGTCTCGCATCCCACGAGCGTCGCCATGGCGAGGATCGAGAACGCAATGGCCGCGAGATTTCGGGTGAGCACCATCACGGCCTGCGCTGCCGCTCTAGCGGATGGCGCCCAGCGCGATCTTGCACTCGGTCGTGAGTTGGTTGGTGCGCTGGTCGTTGCACGGCTTCTGGCGCTCGATCAATACCGCCGACCAGTAGAAGACGAACACGCCGAGGATCCAGGCCGTGATCGACCAGCTCATGGCGCTGTCCAGCCGCTTGTGGAACTCGGGCGTGGCGCGCGCTGGCGCGGCCACGGAAACGGCGGCCCGCACCGCCGTCAGCGTCAGCGGGAAGGTCGCAGCCCCGCAGGCGAGGTAGAGCAGGACGACCTTGAGCACGCCCATGTCAGATACCCTTTCGTCACCAGGTCAGCTTGGGCATGGGAATGGGCCCATTCTGCTTGGGCGCCCAGCCGCGCGCTTCCATGCAGCTGGCCATCGAGCGCTCGAAGCTGAACTTGTATCCCTGGTTGGCCATGTCGGTGTACAGCCCCTGCTGGCCGTACCGTTCGCGTTCGGCCGAAAAGGTGGCGCGACGCTGATCGTCGATGTTGCGTTCCTGTTGGGCCTGGGCTCGCACCTGGGTGCGGCACAGCGACTCGTCGCGGGTGAACTGATCGGCCGTCGCGCCGTCCTTGGTGAAATCCTTGGGCGCACACGCCGACATCGCCGCCGCCGCGATCACGAGGGCGATGGCGGGCTTCATCGGCCGCCTGCCAGCGCCGTCTCGATGGCCTTCAGGGCGTCCGGTGCCTTCGACCCGTCCGGGCCGCCACCCTGCGCCATGTCGGGCCGTCCGCCGCCGCCCTTGCCGCCCAGCGCCGCGACACCCGCCTTAACCAGCTCGACCGCGCTGTGGGTCTTCGCCAGGTCGTCGGTCACGCCGACCACGGCCGAGGCCTTGCCGTCCTCGACACCGATCAGCGCCACGACGCCCGAGCCCAGCTTCTTCTTGAACTCGTCGGCCATGCCCTTGAGGTCCTTGCCCGGCACACCATTCAGCACGCGGCCGATCAGTTTGACGCCACCGACGTCGCGAACCTCATCTGCCGCGGAACCGCCGGCAGAGCCGCCGCCCGCCAGGGCCAGCGCCTTGCGGGCATCCGACAGTTCGCGCTCGATCTTCTTCTGGCCCTCGACCAGCGCCGCCAGACGCGCCGGCAGATCCTCGGGCCGCACCTTGAGCGCCGCCGCCGCCTCGACGAGCAAGTCGGCCTGGTGGCGGACATGGGCCTCGGCGGCATGTCCCGCCAGCGCCTCGATGCGGCGAACGCCGGCCGCGACCGCGCCCTCGCCGATGATCTTGAACAGGCCGATGTCGCCGGTCCGGCGCGCATGCGTGCCGCCGCAGAGTTCGACCGAATACCGCTCGCTACCCGGAACCTCAGAGTCGCCGCCCATCGAGAGCACGCGCACCTCGTCGCCGTACTTCTCGCCGAACAGCGCCATGGCGCCGGCGGCAATTGCCTCGTCCGGAGTCATGAGGCGCGTCTCGACCGCCGAATTGTGGCGGATGCGATCGTTCACCTCATCCTCGATGCGGCGCAGCTCGTCGGCCGAGATCGCCTTGGTGTGGCTGATGTCGAAGCGCAGCCGGTCGGGCGCGACCAGCGAGCCCTTCTGCGTCACGTGCTTGCCGAGATGACGGCGCAGCGCCTCGTGCAGCAGGTGGGTCGCGGAATGATGGGCGCGCAGCTGGGCGCGGCGGACCGGGTCGATGGTCATGACCAGGTCGTCGCCGACCTTCAACTCGCCTTTCGCGACCTTCGCGTGATGCGCATGAAGGTCGCCCACCATCTTCTGGACGTCGCTGACCTCGGCCTCGTTCACACCGCTCACCAGCTTGCCCGCGTCGCCCTGCTGGCCGCCCGACTCGGCGTAGAATGGAGTCTGGTTGGTGACGATCCAGCCGGTCTGGCCGGCCTTGAGCGAAGAGACTTCCTTGCCGTCGAGCAGGATCGCCTTGATCTGCCCCTCAGCGCGCTCGGTGTCGTAGCCCAGGAACTCGGTGGCGCCGGCCTTCTGACGCACGTCGAACCAGATCGCCTGGTCGGCGGTCTCGCCCGAGCCCGCCCAGGCCGCGCGCGCCTTGGCACGCTGCTCCTCCATCGAGGTCTCGAAGCCCGCCGTGTCGACCTTGATGTCGCGCGCACGCAACACGTCCTGCGTGAGGTCGAGCGGGAACCCGTAGGTATCGTAGAGCTTGAACGCGACCTCGCCCTTCAGTGTGCCGCCGGCGCCGAGGTCCTTCGTCTCGTCCTCGAGCAGCTTGAGGCCGGTGCCCAGCGTCTTCTTGAACCGCGTCTCCTCGAGCTTCAGCGTCTCGGTGATCAGCGGCTGGGCGCGCGACAGTTCGGGATAGGCATCGCCCATCTCGCGCACCAGCGTCGGCACCAGCTTGAAGATCACCGGATCCTGCGCGCCAAGGATATGAGCGTGACGCATGGCCCGGCGCATGATGCGGCGGAGGACATAGCCACGGCCTTCGTTCGACGGCAGCACGCCGTCGGCGATCAGGAAGGAAGTCGCGCGCAGATGGTCGGCGATCACCTTGAGCGAGGCGCTCTGCTTGCCGTCGGGATCGACGTTGATCTCGTGTGCCGTGGCCTCGATCAGGGCCCGGAACAGGTCGATGTCGTAGTTGTTGTGCTTGTGCTGCAGGACGGCCGCGAGGCGCTCCAGGCCCATGCCGGTGTCGATCGAGGGCTTGGGCAGCGCGATGCGCTCTTCCTTGGTCACCTGCTCGAACTGCATGAAGACCAGGTTCCAGATCTCGATGAACCGGTCGCCGTCCTGGTCGGCGCTGCCCGGCGGCCCGCCGGGGATGCCCTCGCCGTGGTCGTAGAAAATCTCTGAACACGGGCCGCAGGGGCCGGTGTCGCCCATCGCCCAGAAATTGTCCGAGGTCGGGATGCGAATGATCCTGTCGTCGGAGAGGCCGGCGATCTTCTTCCAGTGGCCGGCCGCCTCGTCGTCGGTGTGGAACACCGTGACCAGCAACTTCTCCTTAGGGAGGCCGTAGTCCTTGGTCAGGAGGTTCCAGGCCAGCTCGATCGCGTGTTCCTTGAAGTAGTCACCAAACGAGAAATTGCCCAGCATCTCGAAGAAGGTGTGGTGGCGGGCCGTGTAACCCACGTTCTCGAGATCGTTGTGCTTGCCGCCCGCGCGCACGCACTTCTGCGACGTCGCGGCTCGCGAATAGGAACGCGTCTCCAGACCGGTGAAGACGTTCTTGAACTGGACCATGCCGGCGTTGGTGAACATCAGCGTCGGGTCGTTACGAGGCACCAGAGGGCTCGACTCAACGACTTCGTGGCCGTTCTTGCGGAAGTACTCTAGGAAGGTACGACGGATTTCGCTGACGCTTTGCATGCCGGCCTTGTAGCGTGCGCCAGCCCGCCAAGTCCAGAACAGGGAACCCAAGGGAAATGGCCGCCGAGGCCCATTCTACCGCCACTCTTCGCCTCTCCGTGGGCGACCTCCGGATCGTCCATCCGATCACCGTTCCGACCGGCCCGGTGGCCGCCGCGGACGTCGTCCCGGCGCTGCAGGGGCTGGTGAACGCGGTGGTCGCCGCCGCGGAAGCCGGCAAGGCGATATCCTGCCGCAAAGGCTGCGGCGCCTGCTGCCGCCAGCTCGTTCCGATCTCGCGCACGGAGGCTGAACGCCTGCTCGAGACCGTGGCGGCCCTGCCGGCGGAACGGCGCGCCGTCCTCGAAGCCCGTTTCGCAGCCGCCGAGGCCGCGCTGGCCGCCGCCGACCTCAAGGAGCGCAAGGGCCGGCCCGACCGGGAACTGTCAACCGCCTACTTCGGGCTCGGGATTCCCTGCCCGTTCCTCGAGGACGAAAGCTGCTCGATCCATCCCGACCGGCCGCTGGTCTGCCGGGAATACTTGGTCACCTCGCCCGCCGACCTCTGTGCCGGCCCCGCACAGGAGGGTGTGACGCCGGTGCCGGTGCCTAAGATCTCGCTGGCCGCGCGCGGGCTGCAGGACGAGAGCGAGGACTGGTTCCCGCTCGCCCTACTGATGGACTGGGCGAAGACGCGCCCCAAGGGAGGCGCGCGGCGGACGGGGCCGGAGTGGATACAGAAGTTCCTGAAGGGGATGTCGCGGAAAGGCTGAGGATGGCCATCCGACGGGGGCGAAAGGGCCCTCCCTTCGTTCGGGATGACATCGGTTTTCGGATGAGCGCACTGCGCCATCCCCGGCAACGTTGTCATCCCGAACGAAGTGAGAGGCCCTTGGTCGACGCCCGGATCCTTTCTGAACCCTGCGGGCTCTCGCGCATTCGCGTAGCCGCGAATACGCTGCCGCCCGCCCCGCCCATTTTCTTTGCGCTTCGCGCAAAGAAAATGGGCGGTACCGCGCGTGGGATGCGGTACCGCCCTTAGGGACCCGGAGACAGGGGATCGGGGTTCCCTATTCGTCGTCCTCGTCATCTTCCTTGCCGCCATCCATCAGCGCGTTGGCGAGGATGCCGGCGTTGGCGCGCACCTTGTTCTCGATCGCATTGGCGACCTCGGGGTGCTCCTTGAGGTAGTTCTTGGCGTTCTCGCGGCCCTGGCCGATGCGGGTGCCGTCGTAGGAGTACCAGGAGCCCGATTTCTCGACGACGCCGGCCTTCTCGCCCAGGTCGATCAGTTCGCCGCTCTTGGAGACGCCCTCGCCGTACATGATGTCGAACTCGACGACCTTGAACGGCGGCGCCACCTTGTTCTTCACGACCTTGACGCGCGTGGCATTGCCCACGACCTCGTCCTTGTCCTTGAGCGCGCCGATGCGGCGGATGTCGAGGCGGACCGAAGCGTAGAACTTCAGCGCGTTGCCGCCCGTCGTCGTCTCGGGGCTGCCGAACATGACGCCGATCTTCATGCGGATCTGGTTGATGAAGATCACCAGCGTGTTCGACTTGGAGATCGAGGCGGTGAGCTTGCGCAGCGCCTGGCTCATCAGGCGGGCATGCAGGCCCGGCAGCGAATCGCCCATCTCGCCTTCGAGTTCGGCGCGCGGCACCAGGGCGGCGACCGAATCGACCACCAGCACGTCGATGGCGCCGGAACGCACCAGCGTGTCGGCGATCTCGAGCGCCTGCTCGCCGGCATCGGGCTGGGAGATCAGCAGGTTGCCGATGTCGACGCCCAGCTTCTTGGCGTAGCCCGGATCGAGCGCATGCTCGGCGTCGACGAAGGCGCAGGAACCGCCCTTCTTCTGCGCCTCGGCGATGACGTGCAGCGCAAGCGTCGTCTTGCCCGAGCTTTCCGGCCCGTAGATTTCGACGATGCGGCCCTTGGGCAAGCCGCCGATGCCCAGCGCGATATCGAGGCCCAGCGAGCCGGTCGAGATCGCCTCGATTTCCAGCGCCTCGCGCTGGCCCAGCTTCATGATGGAGCCCTTGCCGAAGGCGCGCTCGATCTGGGCGAGAGCGGCGTCCAGTGCCTTGTTCTTGCTTTCCATGCCTTCTTTTTCGACCACCTTGAGCATCGCCGACATTGGCTTTCTCCTTCTTCCCATGCCCCTGTCAGGAGCGGCAATGCGGATAAGTCCGCAGCGGGTCGGAACGTCCGAGAGCGCCAATGTACCCATTTTGTTCCACTCGGCAACGGAACAATTAAGCTGCTGAAAGAACTAATGTTCTTGACACAAGTTCTAGATACGTTCCCGGTGGATTATCCCGAATTCGGGATAATTCCGCGCATGCTTGCCCTCGCCTCGTCGCAGTCGGCACAGCCCTCGGCAGGGTCGTGCAGGAAAAGCGTCGGCTGCCGCAGCAACGCGTCGACCGCCAGACCGACGATGTCCCGGGCCCGCGCCAGCCGAGCGGTGCCGTGGCCCACGGGTCCCTCCGCCTGCACTCCCCTCGCCCGCAGCCAGTCGTCGGCCAGGGCGAAGCGCCGGCAGCAATGATCGTTCTCGCGATAGTCGATCCGCACGCGATGGCCACCCTGTTGGACGAAGCAATGCCTCGGGATACCGTAGGGTACCTTCGCCATCAGCTCGGCGAGATGGAGCGAGGTGTCGGCATCGTGCCCCACGCCCAACAACAGGACCTGGCCGTCGAGGTCGTGGACGCGGCCCACCGGACTGTCCGGCGTATGCGGCGGCAAGGGCAGAGCCGTCTTCACGATCGCCTCGGCGCGCGGTCCGAGGGCGGCGAAGGCCTGCAGATGGTCGGAGCGCACGACGCCGGGCCGGCGCCAGAAGCGGTCGGCCGTCACGCCGAGATCCTCGGCAGCGGCGGTCGCCGCGGGCTCGAACGGCGCCTCGTCGTCTCCGGTCCATGACGGCATGACCAGCGTCCCTGCCGGGCCGAGCGCGGCGCATAGAGCGTCGATGAGGCCCTCGGGCCCGCCCTCGATCGGCCGCACCGCCCGGAACGAGGTGTGCACCAGCAGAACGCCGCCGCGCCGGACGCCCAGCGCGCGCAACTGATCGGCGACCTCGCTCCGGCGGAACGCCCGCAGCGTCATCCGTGCCGTGGTCCCAGAACTCCGGCCGTCTTCAAACCCGCGATGCCCGCCGGGTCGTAACCGATCTCCGCCAGCACCTCGTCATTGTGCTCGCCGATTGCCGGCGGGTTCGACGTCAGTGGCGGCCGCCAGCCCATCATCTGGAAGGGCAGCAGCGGCAGGCGCGTCTGCACGCCTCCCGGCAGGGTGGTCGGTGCCAGAGAGCCGTTGGCCAGCAGGTGCGGATGGTCGAACAGGTCCTGCGGCCGCGCGACCGGCGCGAACGAGATGTCGGCCTCCAGGCACATCTTCTCCAGCGCCTCCTTGGTGTAGGCCTTGAACACGCTGGCGACCCTCGGCACCAGCCACGGGCGCGCCTCGATGCGCTGGTTGTTGGTCGCGAGCTTCGGATCGGCCGCCAGCTCGGGCTGATTGAAGAACTCGCAGAAGCGCTTCCACTGGCCGTCGCTGGTGATACCGACGAAGACCTGCAGGTCGTCAGCGGTATTGAAGATCTCGTAGACCGCCCAGGAGCTCACGCGTTCGGGCATCGGCGGCGGCGCGGCGCCGTTGATCGCGGTGATGGCGAGGTGCTGCCCCATCAGAAAGACGACCGATTCGAACAGCGCGCTCTCGACCAGACCGCCCTTCCCCGTCCGGTCGCGCTGCTTCAGCGCCAGCACTGTCCCGAACGCGCCGAACATGCCGCCGACGATGTCGATCACGGAAGTGCCGGCGCGCAGAGGCCGGCCGCTCGGGCCCGTCATGTAGGCAAGCCCGCCCATCATCTGCACCACCTCGTCAAGCGCCGGCCGCTTCTCATAGGGGCCCGGCAGGAAACCCTTGAGCGCGCAATAGACGAGGCGTGGGTTGATCTTCTCCAGGTCCGCGGGTCCCAGCTTGCGCTTGGCCATCGAGCCCGGCGCGAAGTTCTCGATCAGCACGTCGGCCTTCTCGAGCAGCTTCACCAGCACCTTGCGGCCCTCAGGCGAGTCCGCATCGAGCGCCAGGCTCTTCTTGTTGCGATTGAAGTAGCCGAAAAAGCCGGCCCCGAAGCCGCGCAGCTTGCGCGTGCGGTCGCCGTCGGCCGGCTCGACCTTGATCACCTCGGCGCCGAGGTCGGCCAGGATCATGCCGCAGGACGGGCCGAGGATGGTGTGCGTGAGTTCGACGACGCGGATGCCCTTGAGAGGCGGTTCAAAGGATGAGGTCATGCCTCATGCAATACCTCACCTCGCCGGGGTGAGCCACGTGTCGATGTCCTTGGTCAGCGGCAGGCCTGCCGTCTCGGCGAGGACGCGATGCCCCATGCCGGCCCCGACCATGAACGCCTCCTGATGCGGCAGTGCGTTGGTCTTCAACATCGAGCGGATCGTCCCACCGTCGTGTCCCCAACCCACCGCCTCGACCTTGCCGTCGAAAGCACGGTTGAGGATGGACAGGAATTCCGCGCGCTCCTCCTCGGAAAGCCCCGGAACGGCGTCGATGTCGCCCAGGACGAACAGGCGTCCCCGGAACTTGGCCACAAGCTCAGCGGTCGAATTGCGCGGCTCGACGATGATTTCGCGGTTCGGACCGCGGCGCACGCGGGCTGCCAGCGACAGCGGGATCACCGCGGCGCTGAGATAGGAGCCCGAGTCCATGAAGGCCGAGGTGAGTTCACGATAGGTGATGCCCAGCCGCTCGGCCCGCTTCAGGCGCATCAACGCGACTTCCGGCTTCGGCGTCTTCCACGCCTTGGCGGCGGCACGACGCCACACCCAAGCCTCCCACGACATGTCGAAGGTCGGTCCGTTGTTGTGCCCGATGCCGGGACGGCGTAGCAGGACCTCGACATTGGCGTGCCGGGTCGCAAGACGGTCGAAACGATCACCCATTGCGCCTATTGTACCGCAAAATTAATGCCGGAATCGAGGAGCGAGGCGTGGACGATTTTCAGGTCGATGTGTTGGTGGTCGGTGCCGGAAACGCGGCAGCCTGTGCGGCTCTGGCGGCTCGCGAGACGGGCGCCTCGGTCGCCATGCTGGAAGCGGCCCCGGAAGCCGAGCGCGGCGGCAACAGCACGTACACAGCGGGCGCCATGCGCGTCGTCTTCCACGGCGTCGACGATCTGGTGCAGCTCTACGACCTGACCGAGGACGAGAAGCGCGACGTCGATTTCGGCAGCTACACGGCCGACGAGTATCTCGATGACATGGGCCGCGTGACCAACTACCGCTGCGACCCCGAGCTGACCGACATCCTGATCGGCCGCAGCTTCGAGACGATGAAGTGGATGCGCTCCAAGGGCGTGCGCTTCCAGCCGTCCTATGGCCGCCAGGCCTTCAAGGTGAACGGCAAATACAAGTTCTGGGGCGGCCTCGCCGTCGAAGCGTGGGGTGGCGGACCGGGTCTCGTCGACCTCGAGCACAAGGCTGCGATCAAGGCCGGCATCCCGATCCACTACGAGACCGCAGCGGTGTCGCTGATCGAGGAGGATGGCGTCGTGCGCGGCGTCATCGCCCGGCACAAGGGCCGCAAGATCAGGATCGGCGCCAAGGCGGTCGTGCTGGCTTGCGGGGGCTTCGAGAGCAACGCCGAGATGCGCACGCGCTATCTCGGCCCGACCTGGGATCTCGCCAAGGTCCGTGGCACCCGCTTCAATACCGGCGCCGGCATCAACATGGCGCTGGCGATCGGCGCCAAGCCGCACGGCAATTGGTCGGGCGGCCATGCCGTCGGCTGGGACATGAATGCACCTGAGTTCGGCGACCTCGATGTCGGCGACAACTTCCAGAAGCACTCCTACCCGCTCGGCATCATGGTCAACGCCAACGGACTGCGCTTCGTCGACGAGGGCGCCGATTTCCGCAACTACACCTACGCCAAGTACGGGGCGGTTATCCTCGCCCAGCCGCAGCAGTTTGCGTGGCAGATCTTCGATTCGAAGGTGCTCGACAAGCTGCGCGACGAGTATCGCATCAAGCGCATGACCAAGGTTCGCGCCGACACCATCGAGGAGCTGGCGACAAAGCTCGAAGGCGTGAACCAGGAGCAGTTCCTCAAGACCATCAAGGAATGGAATGCCGCGGTCATGACAGACGTGCCGTTCAACCCGGCGGTCAAGGATGGCCGAGGCACGCGCGGTCTCGCCGTGCCGAAGAGCAACTGGGCCAACACGATCGACCAGGCTCCGTTCGAGGCCTATGCCGTGACCTGCGGCCTTACGTTCACGTTCGGCGGCCTCAAGATCACCAACGAGGGCGAGGTCGAGAATACGGACGGCCAGCCGATCCCCGGCCTTTTCGCCGCGGGCGAGCTCGTCGGCGGGCTGTTCTATCACAACTATCCCGGCGGGACGGGCCTCGTGTCCGGCGCCGTGCTGGGCAAGCTCGCGGGCGACGGGGCCGGCAAGTACGTCGCTGGCAAGAACTAGGCTGAACAACTCGCAGCACACTTGCTGCAAAGCCGGATTGGCTTCAAGGTCCGGGAAGTTCGCGCGACGCGGAGGAACTGCGCGCGCCTCAGGAGGAAGAAGATGTCCAAGGTAACCCGACGTCACGCCCTGGCTCTCGGCGGCTCGTCCCTGTTGCTGCCGTCGGCCGTGCGCGCCCAGGCCAACTGGCCGGCCGGCCCGGTCACCTTCGTCGTCGGCTATGCCGCCGGCGGCAGCACCGACATCAACGCCCGCGAGCTGGCGCACGTCATGACGCCGGTCATCGGGCAGCAGATCATCATCGACAACAAGGGCGGCGCCGCAGGGTCGATCGGCCTGCGTGCCGTCGCCAACGCCAAGCCGGACGGCCAGACGCTGTTCGTCGCCGTCGGCACGAACGTGATCATCAACCCGCATGTCCAGAAGGGCATGATCGACACGCTCGCGGCCCTTGCGCCCATTTGCCAGATCACCGACTACCAGTACGTGCTGGTGGTCGGGAATACGGTTCCGGTGAAGAACGCGGCGGAACTCGTGGCCCTCGCGAAGAAGGACCCGGAAAAGCTCACCTATTCGTCGTCGGGCGTGGGCGGCAACAATCACCTCGCGGGAGCGCTGTTCGCGGATGCTGCCGGCATCAAGATCACCCACGTGCCGTACAAGGGCACAGGGCCGGCCGTCGCCGATGTGATCAGCGGCCAGATCACCATGAACTTCTCGTCGCTGCCACCGGCGGTCTCCCAGGTCAAGGGCGGCAACCTCAAGGCGCTGGCGGTGACCGGCAACAAGCGCGTGAGCTCGCTGCCCGACGTGCCGACCCTGAAGGAACAGGGGATCGACGTGGTGGTCACCAGTTGGCAGGGCCTGTTCGCCCCGGCCAAGACCCCGCCCGACATCCTCGACAAGATCGAGAAGGCGGCCAAGGAAGGGATGAAGAACCCGAAATACGAAGAGGCCCTCGCCCGCGACGGGCTGGAAATGCCGCCGGAACGGACGCGCGCGCAGTTCGCCAAGTTCGTGGGCGAGGAACATGCCTTCTGGGGGACGACCCTGAAGAAGCTCAACATCCAGATGGAGTAGCGCTGGGCGCGCACAGCCCCGGTCGCGCGTCATTCCTCAGCCAGCGAAGACGCGCCACCGGGGTGGCGCCCCCAGCCCATCATCCTGCCGTCGAGGAGGCCCCTACCCGGGCTTTTTCGATTGCGCCTGCCTTTCGCGCCTCTCCTCACCCAGCTTCCTCAGGCGCTCGATCTCTTCCGGCTTCACGCGCCCGTAGCGTGGCCGCCAGTCGTCGTCGGACGGCCAGACGACCTCGGAGCGCTTGATCGTGCGCGGCGCCCGTGCGCTCCCGAGTAGATCGAGCGCCTGGCCGGCGATCACGCGCTGGAGGTCCCGGCGCCCCGGCGGACCGCACGGATTACCGAGCGGAAAGTCCGTGAACAGGAAACGCGGCACGCCGCAATATTCGACGATGTCGCGGGCGGAGCCGACGATCACCGTCGGCATGCCGTTGGCTTCGAGATGACGGGCGACCAAACTCACGGTTTGGTGGCAGACGGGTCAAAGGGGACTGAGCAGGGCCGCGTCGGCGCCGTCGGCGCGCAGTCTCTCGAGCACCTGCGGCGCGTCGATCTCCATCGTCTTGCGCTGGCTGTATTCGGTCGGTACGCCATGAAACCGCTCGGCCAGCCCACCGACCATACCTTCCGCCATCCGCTCCTGCAGGGCCTCGACCGGCAGGAAACTGGCCCGGTCGTCTGTGTGGGTCGATTCCTTGTCCCAAGCGAGGTTGTCTGTGAAGAGTTTGGCAGGCGCGGCAGAGATCGCTTCCGACCAGACCCGACGCTGGCCAGAGGCATCGCGATTCCCAAGGTCAGGTGGGCTTGCCGTCGTCACAAGCCCAATCCGCGCCTGCGACAGCGGCTTGTCGAGGCGTGCGAACGTTACGTCGTCGAAGTGGGCCCAGACATAGTCCGATGGATAGCCGAGCGCCCGGTAGTAATCCCTCGTGCGCTCCATGTAGCGGACAGTCTCGGTCATCGTCTCCCCCCTTGGCAGCCTTCTTCTTGCGGCCAGTCTAACCGCGCTTCGGCACGATGCAGAAGCCCTGCGCCTCTATGCCGAGCGCTGGATTGAACTTGGAGCGGAAATTCTCCATCGCGATGGCCGCCGTCAGCTCGACGATCTGGGCCTCGGTGTAGTGCCGCTTGAGTTGCTCGACGAGCGCGTCGTCGACTTTCCGGTCCGTATAGGTGATCCGTTCGGCGTACTCGAGCGCCAGCCGCTCGGCTTCGCTGAAAAGCGCGCTGTCGCGCCACGTCGTGACGTCCGCCAGCTTCTCCATCCCGCCTTCCGTCGTTTCCAGCACACGGCTGGAATTGATATCAATTCAAAACGGGCAGCCGTTGATCGTCGCGACGCGGACATAGAGCAGCGCCGGCAGGCCCTTGGGCAGCAGACCGGACTGCTCGATTGACTGGCCGAGCATGCCGGCGGCGCGCAGGATCGGCGGGCAGTGCGCCATCACCTTGGTCGGATTGAGCAGGCCGCCGAACATCTCGCGCTGCTTTTCGAAGGTGGCCTTCAGGATGGGATCGCCACCGTCTTCCTCGATCTCGCTGACCCGCGCCATGGAGCACCTCTCCGTTTCAGGGAAACGGACGTTAGCGCCGCGGTTGGCCGTCCCACGATGGACATCTTCTCATGTCCGGATGAAATCGCCGATGGCCAGGGCGGGAGCCCGGGACTAGAGACGATGGAGATCCGGCCGGACCAACAGCCAGAAGACCATCGACGAGGCGAGCGCACAGGCCAGGACGAACGGCAGAAGAAAGGCCAGATTGGCCAGCAGCGCCAGCCAGGCCGAATCGGCCTTCTCGCCATCCGCGCCCACCAGAGCAGCGAACAGCGCAATGAAGACGAAGCCCAGCACGAAACCGGCGGCTGCATAGGCGCGCCAGCCATCCCAGTGCTTGCGGCGCATGACCAGGAACGACGGCAGGCCGACCACCAGCGCAAACGGATAGGAGATGTAGCCGGCGAAGGCGGCGTAGCCCAAGGTCTGCGAATCGCCGCCGGTAACCAGGACGACCGCGGCAAGGATCAGCGCCGGCATCATCGGGGCGACGAGAAATCCCCCCACGGTGCGATAGGCCCGGTTGCGCGCAGACGACATGACGTCTCCAAAGAAAAGGCCGGACCCGCTCATCGCCGGTCCGGCCACATCTTGATCCCGGATAGTCCCGAAATCGAGTGCTAGAAGCCCAGCGCCTTGGCCTGCACCACACCTTCGATACCGCTGATCTTGGCCATCAACTCGCTCGAGATTGGCTGGTCGACCTGGACAAGAGCGATGGCCGATCCGCCCGGCTTGTCGCGGCCGAGATGGAAGGTCGCGATGTTGACCTTGCCTTCGCCCAGCAGCGTGCCGAGGCGGCCGATGAAGCCCGGCTTGTCGTCGTTGGTGATGTAGAGCATGTGCGGCGCGAACTCGGCGTCGATCTCGATGCCCTTGATCTCGACGATGCGCGGATGCTTGCCGCCGAAAAGCGTGCCCGTGACCGAGCGCGTGTACTTCTCGGTCGTGACCGAGAGGCGGATCATCGAATTGTAATCGGTCTCACGCTCATGCTTGACCTCCGCCACCTCGATGCCGCGCTCGCGGGCGATCACCGGGGCGTTGACCATGTTGACCGACGTGAGCTGCGGCCGCAGCACGCCCATCAGCGCCACCTGGGTCAGCGGCTTGACGTTGAGCTTCGCCACCTGGCCTTCGAACTCGATCGAGACGGCCTTGATGTCCGTGTCGGTCAGCTGGCCCGCGAAGGAGCCCAGCTTCTCGGCGAGGTCGAGGAACGGCGCCAGCTTCGGCGCGTCCTCAGCCGAGACGTTCGGCATGTTGAGCGAGTTGGTGACGGCGCCCGTCAGCAGGTAGTCGGCCATCTGCTCGGCGACCTGAAGGGCCACGTTCTCCTGCGCCTCGACCGTCGAGGCGCCGAGGTGCGGCGTGCAGACCAGGTTCGGCGCACCGAACAGCACGTTCTCCTTGGCCGGCTCCTCCACGAACACGTCGAAGCCCGCGCCCGCGATATGGCCCGAGACCAGCAAGTCGCGGACGGCCAGCTCGTCGACCAGGCCGCCACGGGCGCAGTTGACGATGCGCACGCCCTTCTTGGTCTTCATCAGGTTGGCCCGCGAGAGAATGTTCTTGGTCTGCTCAGTGAGCGGCGTGTGCACCGTGATGAAGTCGGCGCGCGCCAGCACCTGCTCCAGCGTTGCCTTCTCTACGCCGAGCTCGGCCGCTCGCTGGTCGCTCAGAAACGGGTCGTAGGCCACCACGCGCATCTTGAGGCCGATGGCGCGCTCGGCGACGATCGAGCCGATGTTGCCGCATCCGATCAGGCCCAGCGTCTTGAAGCTGAGCTCGGTGCCCATGAACTTGTTCTTTTCCCACTTGCCGGCCTGCGTGCTGGCATTGGCCTCCGGCACCTGACGGGCGACGGCGAACATCAGCGCGATGGCGTGTTCCGCCGTGGTGATGGCGTTGCCGAACGGCGTGTTCATGACGACGACGCCGTGTGAGGTTGCGGCCTTGATGTCGACATTGTCGACGCCGATGCCGGCGCGGCCGACGACCTTCAGCTTCTTGGCTACGGCAAGGACCTCGGCCGTCACCTTGGTGGCCGAGCGGATCGCCAGCCCGTCGTAGCTGCCGATGATCTCACGCAGCTCGGCGGGCTTGAGGCCCGGCTTGAAATCGACGTCGCAGCCGCGTTCCGAGAAGATCTCGACGGCGCGCGGGGACAGTTCATCGGAAATGAGAACCTTGGGCTTTGCCATGGGATGACTCCAATTGTTGTGCTGGGGTCGCGCCACTCAAGCGGCGCGTCATGCGATAGGGCAGCAGGAAGATCGCGCCACGGGAGCGGCGCGCTCCCAGCTACGAAAAATCGCGCTCGATCTCGGCGTAGGCCCAGTCGAGCCAGGGCAGCAGCGCCTCGAGATCGGCCTTCTCGACCGTGGCACCGCACCAGATGCGCAGGCCTGGCGGGGCGTCGCGGTAGGAGCCGACGTCGTAGCCTGCCTTCTCGGATTCGAGCAGGTCGCCCATCTTCTTGGCGGCCGCGGCCTGCTTGTCGGCCGGCAGCGCGGTGAACCACGGCGCCTTGATGACGAGGCACACCGACGTGTTAGAGCGGATCGCCTTGTCGGCGGCCAGGAAAGCGGCCCAAGCGCGGGACTCGACGAACTTTTCCAGCACGCCGAGATTGCCCTCGGAACGCGCCATCAGGCCCTTCAGCCCGCCGACACTCTCGCCCCACTTGAGACCGTCGATCGCGTCCTCGATGCAGAGCAGCGACGGCGTATTGATCGTGTCGCCCTTGAAGATGGCCTCGGAGAACTTGCCGCCCGAGGTCAGGCGGAAGATCTTCGGCATCGGCCAGGCCGGCGTGTAGCTCTCGAGCCGCTCGATGGCACGCGGCGACAGCACGAGCATGCCGTGCGCGCCCTCGCCGCCCATGACCTTCTGCCAGGACCAGGTGACGACATCGAGCTTGGCCCACGGCAGGTCCATCGCGAACACGGCGGAGGTCGCATCGCAGATCGCGAGGCCTTGGCGATCGCCGGCGATCCAGTCGCCATTCGGCACCTTCACGCCGGAGGTCGTGCCGTTCCATGTGAAGACGACGTCATGCGTCCAGTCGACCGCCTTGAGATCGGCGATCTGTCCGTAGGGCGCCTTGAGCGTGCGGGTATCCTTGAGCTTGAGCTGCTTCACCACATCGGTGACCCAGCCCTCGCCGAAGCTCTCCCAGGTCAGCATGTCGACCGGGCGGGCGCCTAGCAACGACCACAGCGCCATTTCGACGGCGCCGGTGTCCGACGCAGGAACGATGGCGATGCGATAGTCGGCCGGAATTCCGAGGATCGCACGCGTGCGATCAACCGCTTCGACGATCTTCTTCTTGCCGAGCTTCGACCTGTGGGACCGCCCGACGGCGGCATCTTTGAGAACTTCCGGTGTCCAACCCGGACGCTTGGCGCAGGGGCCCGAAGAAAAATCGGGACGCGCAGGACGTAGTGACGGCTTCGTCATTGTCATTCTCCCTTACAGAAGAAATGCACTCCGGTGGGGGAGCGTGGCCCGCGCGTCGTATACGGGCGTACCGCTGCGCCGTCAATGTGGAGAGATTGTCGCGCTGCGGGTTCAGCGCCGCTGCAACTCGAAGTAGGTACCGGCGATCGGATCGTGGAACGCCTCGGTCGCCCTAAAATCATCGTGCAGCATCCGGTAGATCGCATCGGTGCGGCCCGATGCGGCAACCGTCCCGAGATACGCCGCCAGTACATCGGGCGGCCAGGACCACATGTCCGAAACCACGACGCGATAGCCACGATCCAACGCCAGATCGATGTCGCGCTTGATCGCCG
This sequence comes from Reyranella aquatilis, assembly GCF_020880995.1. Classification (GTDB taxonomy): domain Bacteria; phylum Pseudomonadota; class Alphaproteobacteria; order Reyranellales; family Reyranellaceae; genus Reyranella; species Reyranella aquatilis. The sequence continues at coordinate 789,221 of NZ_JAJISD010000001.1, forward strand.
CGGCATGTTCGGCCGCCGTCCAGTCGGGATGCCGGATGGCGCCGGCGTTCACGGCGATCCATTTGAACTTCGGATCGGCGGCGGGTGCCGGCGGGATGGCGACTCGGTTGTCCCAGTCCCAGGTGCGGCTCCAAAGCGCGTACTTCCAGGTCGTGACGGGCTCGTAACCGAAATAAAGGAACACGGTGGAGTCCGGCGGAAAGCGCTTCTCGAGCGCCGCGGTCGCGGCGAGCCAGCGCGTGTCGTCACCACGCCATTTGGCGAGGGCCGAAACGTTCCACGCGAACGGCGCGAACGACAGGACCGCCAGTACGATCGTCAGCCCGCGCCGTGTCGGCAGCAGGCTGGCGAGCAGGAGCGCCCACGCCACGACGAGCCAAGGCATGACGTTGATCTGCATCTGCGGGTCCTGCGGCTGCGAGTAGAAGTTCAGCACCTGCCCCGCCCCCAGCGTTCCGAGGAAGACAATGGCGACCACCCGCAGCCGCGGCTCGCCCCGGCGCGGCCAGAGGAGCAAGACGGCGGCGATGAAGATAGCGACCTCGAGAAGAACCGAGATCGCGAGCGGTCCCATCGCTGCTTTCGCCGACCCGGGATCGACATAGCCCCCGACCAGCAGGAAATAGTTGCCAACGCCGGACAGCATCATCCAGGCCTTGTCCCAGGTGATGCCTGCCCAGCCGGTGGCCACGCCCTTGCCCGTCCACAGGATGTCGTGCAGCCCGATCGCTCCGTTGTGGCCTTCCCACAGGAGCTGGACGATCCCCGATACCGCCAGGATCGAGACCAACAGCGCGACCAAATGGCCTGCGCGCTCCTTGGGACGCCCAGGTGCGATCAGCAGGGCCAGGACGAAAGCCGGCAAGGTCGGGAACAGCAGGCGCCATTCGATCAGCCAGCCGAGGGTGAAGACCGCACCGACGATTGCGACACGCCGCCAGTTCGGACGGTCGAACCAAAGTCCTGCCAGTGCCATCGAGGCGAGGACGAGCACGTAGCCCGGCATGATGTCTTCGCTGATGACCGACAGCAGGAGCACGAAGCCGCATCCGAGATGGAACACCGAGGTGAACGCGGCGACCCGCGCGCTGCCGGTCAGGCGATGGACGAACGCATAGACGACGACCGTGCCGATGCTGGCCCAGAAAGCGTTGAGATAGGCGAACTGCTTCCACGCCACGCCCCGCAGGATGCCGAGCGCGTCGAGCAGCCGCGCGCTCACGCCGTAGAGCGGGAAGAAGAGATAGTTCGACGGGTCGAGGCGCGCGGTCGATGGCGAGGCAATCCAGGGCTCGGCCTGGATGCTCTTGTACATGCCGTTGGCGCTGATGATGTGGACGTTCTGCAGCCACCCGATCAGGCCGCACAGCACCAGCAGGGACAGCGCGAAGGCAAGCAGAAGCTGCCAGGCAGGCGCCGTCCGTGTCACTAGTGCTTGCGGCCGATCAGGGTCACGGCGCCTTCGGGACCGAACGTCTCGGTGTGCGGGCAGCCGCGCGCCATCGTGAAGATCTCGCCGGGACGGAAGGTCTGGGTCCTGCCTTCCCATGCCAGCGTGATCGCACCGTCGATCACCATCGCCTTCACATCATAGGGATGGCTGTGCTCGCCGTTGTGCTTGGGGCCCTGCGTATTGCCGGTGAGGATCTCGTCGTAGCCGTCACGCTTCAGCTCCGCCTCGAAAGTCTGGCGATCCATCCACCCCTCCTCAGGCCGCTTTGCGGGCCGCAACGGCATATTGCGCGCCCATTGGCAGCCATGTCAGCAGGCGATCGACGCCCCGCAGGAAGGCAAGACCCGGGGGCATGAACATGAGGTAGTCGGTTTCAAGCTCATAGCGCGCCACGTCGAGCAACCCGTGCCTCACCTCGTTGGCGTCGAGCAGGATGGCATTGCGGTCGATCGGCGTGCGGGCAATGACGTGGCGGACCAGCGGGTTGCGCGGATTGTGCTCGAAGACGTAGAGCCGCCCGCCCGGTTTCAGGACACGCCCCAGCTCGGCATAGACCGCCGGCCGGTCCCCTATTGGCACGTGATGCAGCACGGCGCTGATCATGGCGATGTCGAACTGCCCATCGGCGAAGGGCGTGCTGGCCCCCTGCTGCGGTGCCAGCGCCGGCGGTTCCCCGAGTTCGCGCGGCCAACGCTTCTCGACCTGCCGCAGCATGCCCGTCGAGATGTCGCAGCCGGTGAAGGACCCTTTTGCGCCATGCCCGATCAGCACCCGCATCAAGCTGCCGACGCCGCAGCCATAGTCGAGGATCGACAAGCCGCCCGTCCGCAGGCCGGGCTCGCGACGCAGCAGCCAACGGGCCTTGACCGCGATGAACTGGTCGGGCGAGCTGCCGAGCATCCGCTTGATCGGATTGTCGAGGCCGCCCTGATACTCGGCGGCGTAGTCGTCGAACTCGGCCGGTTCGCCCGACCAGGATTGCGGATCCGCGGCGGTCACTTCGGGCCTCCGACGATGTCGCGGATCATGAACAGCGGGCGACCCTTGCTCTGGTCGTACAGGCGGCCAAGATAGGCGCCGATGACGCCCAGCATGAGGAACTGCATGCCACCCAGCAGACCGACGGCGGCCATCAGCGAGGTCCAGCCCGGCATCGTGTGGCCGTTCAGCCAACCCACGATGGAGTAGAGAAAGAAGCAAAAGCCCAATCCCGCCATGATCCAGCCGATCGTCATCGAGAGCATCAGAGGCACCACCGAGAAGGAGGTGATGGCATCGGCGGCGAAGCGAATCATCTTGGCCAGCGGGTACTTGCTCTCGCCGGCCACGCGGGCGTGCCGGTCGTAGACCAGCGGAACCTGCCGGCCGCCGATCCACGCCACCATGCCGCGAATGAAGCGGTGGCGCTCCGGCATGGCGAGCAGAAGGTCGAGGACCCGCCGTGTGACCAGGCGGAAATCGCCGGCATCAGGCGGGATCTGCACGTCGGTGAGGCGGCCGATCAGGCGATAGAAGGCCGCCGCCGTCGCGCGCTTGAACAGGCTCTCGCCGTCGCGCTGCCGGCGCTGGCCGTAGACCACGTCCGCGCCCTCATCCATCATCCTCATCATGTCGACCAGGAGTTCGGGCGGATCCTGGAGATCGGCGTCGATGATCAGGATGCGCTCGCCCCGGCACACGGACAGGCCGGCCGTCAGCGCGAGCTGGTGGCCGTGGTTGCGCATCAGCCGAACGGCCACGATGCGCGAGTCGCGCGCGGCCGCCTCGGCCAGCACATCCCATGTGCGATCGCGTGAGCCGTCATCGACCAGCACCAACTCACTGGTGACGCCGATGCCGTCGAGGACGCTGCAGGCCCGGCGCAGGAACTCGGGCAAGGCGTCCTGCTCGTTGAAGCAGGGCACCACGACGGAAACGGCGGGGCGTGGGGCGGCGGAATTCATGCACGGGAGCAATAGCCCATGCCGACCGGGAAAACGAGCCACCCGGCAGGGGACGCGTCCCGCCTCCCCTTTGGCAGCGCAATGGGCTATCAAGCGCCACCATGAGCTCAAACGATAACGACCATCGCGGCCTGCTGCCGGCAGGCCTGGCCGACCTGCTGCCTCCCGACGCGGCGCGGGAGGCGCGCGCCATCGACCTGGCCATCGAGCGTTTCGCCGCGTTCGGCTACGAGCGGGTGAAGCCGCCGCTGGTCGAGTTCGAGGAGTCCCTCCTCGGCGGCCCCGGCGCCGCCCTGTCGCAGCAGACTTTCCGCCTCATGGATCCCGTTTCCCAGCGCATGATGGGCGTGAGGCCGGACATGACGGTCCAGGTGGCCCGCATCGCGGTGACCCGCCTGAAGCACGAACCCCGCCCCCTGCGCCTATCCTACGGCGGCAATGTGATCCGCGTTCGCGGCAGCGCGCTCAAGCCCGAGCGCCAGTTCGCTCAGGTCGGGACCGAACTGATCGGGGTCGACAGTGCCGAGGCCGACGCCGAAGCGGTCCTGCTGGCGGTCGATACGCTGCGCGCGATCGGCGTGTCGGACCTCTCGGTCGACCTTAATCTGCCGACTCTGGTCGCCGCGGTGGCCGGGGGCGTGAACCAGCCGGAGGAGGCCATGAGCCGGCTGCGCCGGGCGCTCGATCGGAAGGACGAAGGGGGTATCGCCAAGGCTGGCGCCGACAGGAAGGCGGCCGATCTCTTCGCGGGCCTCCTGCGTGCCGCCGGGCCCGCCGACAAGGGACTCGCCCAGCTCGCGAAGCTCGAGTTGCCGGAGGCCGCCGCCGCCGAGGCCGCACGCCTCGCCGAGGTCGTCAAGTTGGTGGCGGCGGCCGAGGAGGGCCTGCCGCTTACGATCGATCCGGTCGAATACCGTGGCCTCGAATATCAGACCGGCGTCTCATTTTCCGTCTTCGCGCTCAAGGGACGGGAAGAACTCGCACGCGGCGGCCGCTATTCGGCCGGCTATCCGGAGGATGGCGTCAGCGAATCGGCGACCGGCTTCACCGTCTACATGGACGCCGTTCTGGCCGCTTCCGCAGCCCCGCCCGAGCGGCCGCGCCTGTATGTCGGCCTCGGAACGCCGTGGGCAGATTGCGCGCCGTGGCAGTCGAAAGGCTACGCCGTCGTGCGCGCTGTCGTCGCAGCCCCGGACCCGCGTGCCGAAGCAAAACGCCTGCGCTGCAGCCATGCGCTGATCGACGGCGACGCCGTTCCTCTCTGAGGATGCATTTCGCCTCGCTCGGAGCGAGGGGAAGTGCTATCCGACATCACGCCTCTCCGGAACCGGCCCCGGGGAGGCGTTTTCGTGTGTGAAGGGAACCGGCCGAAGGAAAATGAAATGGCCAACGTGGCAGTGATCGGCGCCCAGTGGGGCGACGAAGGCAAAGGCAAGATCGTCGATTGGCTGAGCGAGCGCGCCGAGGTCGTGGTGCGCTTCCAGGGCGGTCACAATGCCGGCCATACACTGGTCATCGGCAACCAGACCTACAAGCTGGCGCTGCTGCCGTCGGGCGTGGTCCGCGAAGGCAAGCTGTCGATCATCGGCAACGGCGTCGTGATCGATCCGTGGCACTTCCTCGAGGAGGTGCGCAAGGTCAACGAGCAGGGCCTGTCGGTGACACCGGCGAGCCTCAAGATCGCCAACCACGCCGTCCTCATCCTGCCGTTGCACCGCGACCTGGACGGCTGGCGCGAGGATGCGCCGGGCGTCATCCGCGTCGGCACGACACGCCGCGGCATCGGCCCGGCCTATGAGGACAAAGTTGGGCGTCGCGCCATCCGCGTCGGCGATCTCGGCGAACCCGACATGCTGCCGCTCAAGGTCAACACGCTGCTTGCACATCACAATGCGCTGCGCAAAGGGCTGGGCCAGCCGGAGATCGATGCCGCCAAACTGACCGCCGAGCTGCTCGAACTGGCGCCGAAGATCCTGCCGTTCGCGGAAGATGTATGGGAGCGGCTGGACGGGCTGCGCGCCGCCGGCAAGCGCATCCTGTTCGAGGGCGCGCAGGCCACGATGCTCGACATCGACCATGGCACTTATCCCTACGTCACTTCGTCGAACACCGTGGCGGCGCAGGCGATGATCGGCAGCGGCATGGGCAACGGCTCGGTCGGCTATGTCCTGGGCATCGCCAAGGCCTACACGACGCGCGTGGGGGACGGTCCCTTTCCCACCGAACTGACCGACGAGATCGGCCAGGGACTGGGCGACCGCGGCAAGGAGTTCGGCACCAACACCGGGCGCCGCCGCCGCTGCGGCTGGTTCGATGCGGTGATGGTGCGCCAGGCGGTGAAGCTGAACGGCATCGACGGCATCGCGCTCACCAAGCTCGACGTGCTCGACGGCGAGAAGGTCATCAAGGTCTGCGTCGGCTACGAGCTCGACGGCAAGCGCATCGAGCGCTTTCCCTTCACGATGGGCGCGCAGGCCAAGCTGAAGCCGATCTGGGAAGAATTCGAGGGCTGGAGCGAAAGCACCCAGGGCGCCCGCTCCTTCGCCGAACTGCCGGCGACCTGCATCAAGTATGTACGCCGAGTCGAGGAGCTGGTCGGCTGCCCGGTGGCGCTGCTCAGCACCAGCCCGCAGCGCGAGGACACGATCCTGATGACCGATCCGTTCCGCGACTGACCGTGGAACAGATCAACGAACTCCTGACGCGGGCCAATCTCGGCACCTGGGACACCTGGAGCATGCAGTATCGCGTGCTCGCGGTGGTCATCGGGCTGCTGCTGGCCTATTGGGCGCTCCAGGTGCTCCTGCCGGTGGTGTTGCGCGTGCTGCGCCCGTTCATCTTCCTCGCGATCATCCTCGCCGCAGTCTGGGCTCTCTTCCCGACCGAGGTCTGCTCCATCGAGATGCTGTCGAAGATCCCGAGGATCTGCGCGCGCTGAGTTGTCTTATCCGTCGCCCTGAGCGGAGCCCAGCGTAGCCGAAGGGCCTCTTTTCCTTTCGACAAATCGTGCGCCGGAAAAGAGGTTCTTCGACTGCGCGCCTACGGCGCTCCGCTCAGAACGACGGTAGTGTCCTACTTCAAGCTGACGTTCGTCAGATCCACGAACCAGGACTGCGCCGGGACGAAGCCCTGGACGTTCTTGCTGAAGGCGCGCGGGTTGAGGTCGTGCACGATGTAGAGCCACGGCGGATTGTCGACCAGCCGCTCGTGCGCCTTCTTGAAGTTCTCGAGGATGATCGTCTCGTCCGTCGCTTCCGCGAGCGTCGTCAGCGCGGCCTCGAACTTGTCGTCCTTCCACTGCTGGAAATTCGAGCCGGTCGGCGAGGAGTTCGCCGCCGCGAAGTAGCGGAACATCATGCCGACGTCGCTCGACGGCGAGCTCACGTTCAGCGCCATGGCGCCATTCAGCGCCGGCGCGTCGGGCAAGGCGCGGCCGGCGTTCAGCAGTACCTGCCATTCGACGGCATCGACCTGGATCTCGACGCCGCAGGCTTGCTTGAGGTTCTCCTGCAGCGCCTCGTTCATCGGCAAGGGAAGCATCTGGCCCGACCCCGACGTCGAGATCATGACCTTGAAGGAGAGCGGCTTCTGCGGCGTGAACCCGGCTTCGGCCAGCAGCTTCTTTCCCTTGGTCGGATCGAACGTGTAACGATTCTCGGGATTTCCGAACGCGGCGTCGGTGGGCTTCAGCCATCCGACGGAGGGCTCGGCCGTGCCATTCAGCATTGAGACGATGGCCTTGCGGTCGATGCAGTAGTTGAGCGCCTGACGCACGCGAACGTCGGCCAGCGGGCTGTTCTTGGCGGCCATGTTGTAGAACCACGGCCAGACATGCGGGTAGGAATTTGTCGAGATCACGTATCCCGCCTGCTTCAGCGAGGGGATACCGTCCGGCGGCGGAACCTCAATCCAGTCGACGCGGCCGGAACGCAACGCGGCAAGGCGTGTATTGGCCTCCGGGATCGGCATCAGCAGAACCGAATCCACCTTCGCCTTGTGGCTCGGATCCCAATACTCGTCGTTGCGGCCGAGCGTGACCGACTGGCGCGGCACGACTTTGGTGATCTTGAACGGGCCCGTACCGGCGCCGCCCGCAGCGCCGACCTTGCCCCAGTCCTTGCCGAGCTTCTCCCATTGCGTCGGCGACGAAGTGAGGATGTACGGCACCATCCACGGGAAATAGGACGCGACCTGCGTGGTTGTCAGCGCGACGGTGTAGTCGTCGATCTTCTTCCACGAGGCGAGGATCGGCACGCGCGAACGCATGATGCCGGTCGCCGCGGCCTCGAACTGCGGGCTGTCCTTGTTGAAGATTCGCTCCAGGTTCCAGATCACGGCGTCGGCGTTGAAATCAGTGCCGTCGTGGAATTTCACGCCTTTCCGGAGGGTGAAGATCCAGGTCTTTTTGTCGTCCGCTGCCTGCTTCCAGCTCTCGGCAAGGCCGGGCCGCAAGGTGGCGAGCTGGTCGGATTTCGAAAGGTCGAAGAGGATCAGGCCCTCGAAGATCGGAAAGCCGAGGAAGCGCATGCCCTCGAAGCCGTTGTTCGGCATGCCCGTGGTGGTGGGGATATCCGACGCCGTCATGGCGATGCGGAGGGTCTTCTCCTGCGCCTGCGCCGCCGACAGCGGCAGCAAGGATGCGGCGGCCAGTGCCACGGCTAGGCGGAATCGGCGAAGGCTCATGCAAGTGCTCCTGAGGTCTGCTCCCCAGGAACAACATGCAATCAGCGGGCCATCAGTTCCTCGAAGCGATTGAGGTAGTCCCGGGCGTGCGCCTTGTAGTCGGCACCGGGGAGCCGCAAGTGAGTGTCGGAGACCATCGCCCACATCGCCTCGCGCAAGGCGCTGGCGGCCTTCATGGCCTGGAAGGAGCGCCGCAGCTCGGCCGATACCCTGCCCTCGAAATAGGCATCCAAAAGCATCGTGTCCTCGGCCTCTCCGAAGGCGCCGTTGGCCGACAGATTCGCAAGGTCGAACATCGCGGTGCCGAAGCCGCCATACTCCCAGTCGATCAGCCAGAGGCGCCTTCCGTCGTCCATCACGTTGCCCGGCAGAAGGTCGTGATGGCCGAAGATGATCGGCATCGGCACCTGCGCCGCCTCGAGCACCCGACCGGCTTCGAGGAAGCGCGGCACGTCGGCGGCGAAAGGACCGTCCGCAGCGGTGATCGTGCGTCCGTAGTCACGGATCACATGGAACACCGAGAAGAAGTTCGGCGGCCCCGCGAGGTGCTGGCCGACTTCGCGATGGCACTTGCGAAGCAAGGACGCGAGATGATGGATGTTGGCCCGCAGATCCGCCTCGGCGAAGGTGCGGCCATCGATGAAGCGCATCACGAGAAGGCCCGGCTCGCCATAGATCACTTCGGGCGATAGGCCGGCGGCGTGCGCGGCCACCGAGGCGGCCCGTTCGCGATCGCGGAAGACGTGATGGACGGGAATATCGTCGCCGCAACGCACCACGAATTTTTCACCGGCGTCGTCGACCACGTAGGAAAGATTGGTGAGCCCGCCTGTCAGCGGCACCATCGTCACCGGGCCGCGCCAGCAGGACAGCGCCGCAATCCTTCGTTCGAGTTCAGTCACGGCTTTTTCGCACCGCGCGTGGTCTTCCAACCGTCATGCACTGGATCATTTCACGCGGCACGACGGCGCGCTACCCTCGCCCGCCCAACGGAGGAAACAAATGCCAGACGCACCCGTCCCCAATACGATTACCGGCCGCGATGCCTTTCTGCGCGTGCTGAAGGACGAAGGCGTCACCAAGATGTTCGGCAATCCCGGCACGACCGAACTGCCGATCATGCATGCGCTCTCCTCGGCGCCGGAAATGGGCTACGTGCTGGCGCTTCAGGAGGCCGTGGTGATCGCCATGGCGGACGGTTACGCCCGTGCCTCCGGCAAGCTCGTGTCCTGCAACGTCCATGTGGCGCCCGGCCTCGGCAACGCCATCGGCTCGATCTACACCTCGATGATGTCGGGAACGCCGATGATCGTGACGGCCGGCCAGCAGGAACAGGGCCACGGGTTGACCGAGCCCCTCCTCTACGCGCCGCTGGTGCCGATTGCGCAACCGGTCGTGAAATGGGCAACCGAGGTCAGCCGCATCGAGGATCTGCCGCGCATCCTGCGCCGCGCCGCCAAGGTCGCGCTGACGGCGCCGACCGGTCCGGTCTTCATCTCGCTGCCCGGGGACATCCTGAACAACGAGGCCGCCATCGACATGGGCGACGTGACCCGCGTCGACACGGCGGTGCGCCCCAGCGATGCCGCCCTCGAGCAGCTCGCCAGGCGCCTGCTGTCGGCCAAGAAGCCCGTCATCCTGGCCGGCCACGAGATCGCGACCTCCGACGCCTTCGCCGAGGCCGCCGAACTGGCCGAGACGCTGGGCGCGCCGGTGCTGCAACAGACCGTGGCCTGGGGCGCGCATTTCCCCTCGGAGCATCCCGCTTATTTGGGCGCGCTGAACCGCGACCAGAAGTATGTGCGCCGCGTCCTCTCCGACTACGACCTGATGCTCTGTGTCGGCGCCGACGTGCTCAAGATGTCGGTGTGGAGCGAGACCGAGCCACTGCCCGAGACCACCAAGGTCGCGATGATCGGCCTGCGCGACTGGGAGATGGGCAAGAACTTCCCGGCCGAGATCGCGCTGCGCGCCGACGTTAAGGAGACACTTAAAGCGCTGATCCCGCTCCTCAGGAAGCTCGGCGGCGGCAGGCTCGCCGAGCAGGCCAAGGCCTCTCTGGCGGAGATTTCTGCGCGCAACTGGAGCACCCAGCGCGCCCAGAAGGCGGCCAAGGTCGCGACGCCCACGACCAGCCCGCTGCCGGCCGAATGGGTGATGATGCGCCTCAGCGACAAGCTGCCGAAGGACGCCATCGTCGTCGAGGAAGGGCTCACTAGCACCGCGACGCTGCCGAGCTACTTCGCCTTTCGCGACCGGAACAGCTTCTTCGGCAATGTCAGCGGCGGCATCGGCTGGGGAATCGCCGCCGCCGTCGGCGTGCAGATCGCCGAGCCGAAGCGCCGCGTCGTGGCGGTGATCGGCGACGGCAGCGCCATGTACTCGATCTCGGCGCTGTGGAGCGCGGCCAACCAGAAGCTTCCGGTGATCTTCCTGATCACCAACAACGAGGGCTACCAGATCCTCAAGAACCGCCTGAAGCTGTTCCACGGCAACGACACGCCGATCGGCATGGACTTCAACGATCCGCCGATGAACATCGCCAAGATCGCCGAAGGCTTCGGCCTGCCCTCCGAGCGGGTCGACACCGCGGAGGGCTTCGACGCCGCCCTCGACCGGGCGCTGGCCCGCACGGACGGGCCGACGCTGATCGAGGCAATGGTGAAGAAGGGCTGACGGAGCGGCGCATGGTGTCGAGCGTCAGGCATTCCTTCGTCGAAACCCGCGGCTTCCCGACCCACGTGGCCGAGGTTGGCATTGGGTTGCCGCTGCTTCTTCTGCATGGATGGCCGGAATTCTGGGCGACCTGGGAGCCGGTGTTCGAGCGCCTGGCTGATCGCTTCCGCCTGATCGCGCCCGACTTCCGCGGCTTCGGCGAAAGCGGCAACCCGACGTCCGGCCCCTCCGACCGGGCCGGTCCCGACGTGCTGGCCGACGACATCGTGACGCTGCTCGACCGGCTGGGAATCGCCAAGGCCGGCTTCGTCGGTCACGACGTCGGCGCCTACGTGATGCAGCGTCTGGCGATCCGGCATCCCGACCGCGTGGCGGGGCTGTTCTTCTTCAACTGCGGCACCCACGGTGTCGGCGCGCGCTGGCGGGCGCCCGAGCAGATCAACGAAATCTGGTACCAGACCTTCCACCAGATGCCGTTCGCCCCCGGCATCGTCGGCGCCTCACGCGATTCGTGCCGGGCCTACTTCCGGCATTTCCTGACCCACTGGTGCCATCGCAAGGACGCGTTCGACGGCGTGCTGGAACGCTGGGTCGACAACTTCATGCGCCCCGGCAACCTCCAGGGCGGCTTCAACTGGTACATCTCGCAGAATGCCGGCCGGCTCGCCGTCATGGCGGGGACCGCACCCAAGCCGCCGATGATAACGCAGCCGACGCGCGTCCTGTGGGGCCGTCACGATCCCGTCTTGAAGTCGTCGTGGATCGATGTCGTTGGGGAGTATTTCCAGGACGTCGAGGCCGGCATCGCAGAGGATGCGGGCCACTTCGTTCACTACGAGCAGCCCGATCTCGCATCACGGGAGATCGCGAAGTTCTTCGAGCGGATCGGCTACCGCGCGTAAGGAGCGAAGGTTAATCCGAATGAAGGCCATACAGACCGCTGATCTCAGCTCCATCGACAACTATGCTCCGGTGGACCTGCCCATGCCCCAGCCAGGCGAGGGTGAGGTTCGCATCAAGGTCGCGGCCTGCGGGGTCGGGTTCGTCGATGCCCTGGTTGCGCTCGGCCGCTATCAGGTCAAGCCACCCCTGCCTCACGTGCCCGGTGCGGAGATCGGGGGCCTGGTCGATGCGCTGGGACCAGGGGTTACCGGATACGCGATCGGAGAGCGTGTGCTCGCGCAGGTGCGCGGCGGCTTTGCGGAGTACGCAATTGCTCCCGAACGGGCCATCAGCCGCGTGCCGGACAGCATGAGCATGAACCAGGCTGCCGGCTTTCGGGTCAACTACGGCACGGCCCTGCATGGGCTTCGCGATCGCGCTGCCCTCAAGGCGGGGGAAACCCTGGTGGTGATCGGCGCTGCCGGTGGAGTCGGATTGGCGGCGGTCCAGGTCGGTCGGTTGCTCGGCGCGAACGTGATCGGTGTCGCCTCGACCGAACAGAAGCGCGCCGTCGTTGCAGGCGCGGGTGCGGGTGCCACCCTCGACCGGGACGTCGACGGATGGCGCGATCGGCTCAAAGCGTTGGCCCCGAAGGGCATCGACGTCGTTTTCGATCCGGTTAGCGGCCCTCTGCTGCAGCCGGCGTTCCGGTCGCTCGGATGGGGTGGACGCTACCTCGTCATAGGCTTCGCTGGCGGCGCCATCCCGGCCTTGCCGGTGAACCTGCCGCTCCTCAAGGGAGCAGCCCTGATCGGCGTGGACTATCGCCAGTTCGGCGCGGTGTTCGAGGCCGGAGCCGCCGCCCGCGAACTCGATGAATTGCTCGCCTGGGTCTCGAAGGGCGACCTCGACGTGCCGGTTGGAAGAACCTTCTCCTTTGGCAAATACCGCGAATCACTCGAATACGCGCTGTCCGGTGACGGAGCCGGCAAGACCATTCTCGTCGTTGATCCGGGCCTCGTCTGAAGCGGCCGTGAAGGCTGCGGACTTCCGCGGCACCCTCGCCGGGCAACCATGTGCAGGTACGGGCTAGGTCGCCTTCTCGTGCTTCTTGATGGCCGGCATCAGGCCGGTCGGATCGACCAGCTTGCCGTGCGCCAGCATGTTGTGGGCGTGCGCCAGGTGATGGAGGGCGAACGAGGTCTGCATGGCGCCGACGCGGCCCTGCGCATCCTGCGCCGCGTTGATGGCCTGCTTCACGAGCTTCAGCGCGAACAGCGGCTTGCGGGCGATGCGCTCGGCCATAGCGAGGCCAAAGGTCTCGAGCTCGGCGCGCGGCACGACATGGTTCACCATGCCCAGGCGATGCGCCTCGGCCGCGTTGATCCAGTCGGCGGTGAACAGGAACTCCTTGGCCTTGCGGATGCCCATCTCCCACGGATGCGCGAAGAACTCGGCGCCACCCACCCCCATGGCGACCGAATGGTCGAGGAACTCGGCATCGTCGGAGCAGACGATGAGGTCGCAGGGCCACATCAGCATAAGGCCGCCGATCATCACCTTGCCGTGCACCAGCGCCAGCGTCGGCTTGGGGATGTTGCGCCAGCGCTCGCAAAAGCCGAGGTAGATCTCCTGCTCGCGGGCGTACTGGGCCTCCGCACCTGGCTTTCCGAAGCCGCCCCAGGTGCCGACGGTCTCGTGCCTGGCCATGTTGCCGTGGCCGTCGACCTCGCGCAGATCGTGGCCCGAGGAGAAGTGCGGACCGTTGGCCGACAGCACGATCACCTTGACCGCGTCGTCGTGAGCGGCGCGGTCGAAGGCCTCGTTCAGCGCATAGAGGAACGCGGTGTCCTGGGCATTGCGCGTATCGGGGCGATTGAGAACGATCCGGGCGATGCCGTCCGGCAGTGTCTCGTAGAGAATCGGTGAATTCGTCATGGCGGGCTCCCGGAGCTTTTCCGGGAGCCTACCCAATCGAACGCGTCCCGTCCCTCAGGCGCGGGACGGCTGGGTCGTGGGTCGGCCGGCGGCTTCCACGACCATGTTCTTCATGGCCTTTTGCAGCTTGTCGAAGGCGCGAACCTCGATCTGACGCACGCGCTCGCGGCTAATGCCGTACTTGGCCGAAAGGTCCTCGAGCGTCTTGGGCTCGTCGACCAGGCGACGCTCCACGATGATGTGACGCTCGCGGTCGGTGAGCTGCTTCAGCGCGGCGGCCAGCATGCCCTTGCGCTGGCCCAGCTCCTGGCTCTCGCCGAGGCGCGCTTCCTGGTTGGGCGCATCATCGACCAGCCAGTCCTGCCACTCCATGTCGCCCTCGGCCTTCACTGGGGCGTTGAGCGAGGAGTCCGGCGCGGCGAGGCGGCGGTTCATGTTGACCACCTCCTCTTCGGGCACGCCGAGGCGGGTGGCGATCTTGCTCACCTGCTCGGGCGTCAGGTCGCCCTCCTCGATGGCCTGCATCTGCCCTTTGAGCTTGCGCAGATTGAAGAAAAGCTTCTTCTGCGCCGCCGTGGTGCCCATCTTCACGAGCGACCAGCTGTGCAGGATGTATTCCTGGATCGAGGCGCGGATCCACCACATGGCATAGGTCGCCAAGCGGAAGCCACGGTCCGGATCGAACCGCTTCACGGCCTGCATCATGCCGACATTGCCCTCGGAAATAAGCTCGGCGACGGGCAGGCCGTAGCCGCGATAGCCCATGGCGATCTTGGCAACGAGGCGCAGATGGCTGGTGACGAGCCGGTGTGCGGCTTTCGAGTCACCATGCTCGCGCCAGCGCTTGGCCAGCATGAATTCTTCCTGGGGTTCCAGCAGCGGAAACTTCCGGATGTCCGCCAGATAGCGGCTGAGATTGCCCTCGGGCGTCAGGGACGACGGCAGGGCGGGAAGGTTTGCGGTGGCTGTACTCATGGTTTCTCCCCCTTTCTACGCGGGATATCCCTCTTTCTACGCGGGATGGCCGGTGAACGATCATTTAGCACTCTCGTCACTCGACTGCTAAATCCGACTCTAGAAGTCGGATAGTCCCTTGGTCAATACAATTCCGAGTACTCCCCTCAGGTATTGGGGACTTCACTTAACGCCGTTCAGCGTTCCCAACAACTTCAGGAAGTCCTGAGGCAATTCTGTGGCAAATCGCATGTCCTTCCCTGTCGTCGGGTGCCGGAAAGCGAGCACAGATGCGTGAAGTGCCTGCCTTGGGAAGCTTCTCAACGACTCCGGCGCACTCCCGTTGCGGGTTTTGCGGCCGTAGACCGGGTCTCCGACCACCGGGCAGCCGAGATGGGCCATGTGGACGCGGACCTGATGGGTACGCCCGGTTCCGAGCTTCGCGCCCACAAGGCTGGCGATGGGCGCGATCGCCGGTCCGAACCGCTTCTCCAGCCAATACTCGGTGAGCGCCGCCCGCCCGCCGCTCTTGCGGACGGCCATGCGCTTGCGGTCGACCGGATGCCGCCCCAGCGCCGCCTCGACCGTTCCCCGCTGGGGTTTGGGCGCCCCCCAGACCAGCGCCGTGTATATGCGCTCGAGGTCATGGGCAGCGAACAGCTTGGAAAGGGCATGGTGGGTCGCGTCGTTCTTCGCCGCGACCATCACCCCGGACGTGTCCTTGTCGAGCCGGTGGACGATGCCCGGCCGCCGCACCCCGCCGATCCCAGAGAGACTGTCGCCGCAATGGGCCAGCAACGCATTGACAAGGGTCCGGTCGGGATTGCCGGGCGCGGGATGGACGACCATCCCGGCCGGCTTGTTCAAGACCAGCAAATCCGCATCCTCGAACAGTATCTCCAGCGCCATGTCCTGGGCCTGCGGGACGGCCGGCTCTGGCTCCGGAATGTCGACGACGAAGACATCGCCCGTTTTGACCTTGCGGGACGGCTCTTCTATCGTCTGGCCTCCCGCCAGCGCTACGCAGCGGCCCTCGATTAGCGCCTTCACGCGGCTTCGCGTCAGGGCAGGCAAGGCAACAGCCAGCGCGCGGTCCAGCCGTTCGCCGGCGGCGCTCTCGTCGAAGGTCACGGTGTGGCGACCGGTGTCGCTCATGGAGTTTTCTTGGCGTCCCCTGCTCAGGCCTCTGCACCGCTCTGGCTCAAGGTGCTCGTGATCGGAATGGGCCTGCTGATCGTGGTGGGCTTCGTCGTGGCGGTTGCCGAAATCGCCCGGCGCATCTCTACGCCCAACGCCGCCTATTCGCCAGCATCGGGCGGCGCTGGCGGGTTCGCCGAACGCATCGCCCTGCCCTCGGGAGCCCGGGTGGTGTCCATGACCGCCGTCGGCGATCGTCTGGTGGTGCATGTCGAATCGCAGGGCGGCCCGTCCTCGGCCTATGTCGTCGACCCGCGCAATGGCGCGCTGCTGGGGAAAATCGAGTTTCCGCCCAGCGCCAGCCGCTAGGCATTTCAGTCTCCGGCGCCCTCTCGTTTGACAAGGACAAGGAATGAATTTCCGCAGCGATAACGAAGTCGGCGCGCACCCCGGGATTCTCGAAGCGGTCACGAAGGCTTTCTCCGGCGGCAGTACCGCGCCGTCCTATGGCGCCGACGAGTGGACACACCGGGTCGAGCGGCGGCTGCGCGACATTTTCGAAAAGCCCGACCTCGTGGCCTTTCCCGTCGCGACCGGCACGGCCGCCAACTCGCTGGCCCTCTCCTGCTGCACCCCGTCCTGGGGATCGGTCTATTGCCACGCCGAGGCCCACATCGTCGTCGACGAGGCCAACGCTCCGGAATTCTTCACCTCGGGCGCCAAGCTTTCGACGATTCCCGGACCGGCTGGAAAAATCGACCAGAAGAAGCTGGCCGAGGCACTGGCCCAGCCGGTGTACGGCGTCGTCCACCACCCGCAGCCGGCGGCCGTCAGCATCACGCAGGCCACCGAGTGCGGCACCGTCTACGATCCCGACGAAGTGGCCTCGATCGCCACGACGGCGCATCGCCACGGCCTCAAGCTGCACATGGACGGCGCACGCTTCGCCAACGCCCTCGCCTTCGTCGGCTGCTCGGCTGCCGAACTGTCCTGGATGGCCGGCGTCGACGTCCTCAGCCTCGGCGCAACGAAGAACGGCGCGCTCGCCGCCGAGGCCGTCGTCTTCTTCGACCCCGACCTCGCGCGCGAGTTCGAGTTCCGCCGCAAGCGTTCCGGGCACCTGTTTTCCAAGATGCGCTTCCTGTCGGCCCAGCTCGAAGCCTACCTGACCGACGGTCTCTGGCTCGCCAACGCCAATCACGCCAATGCCATGGCGCGCCGCCTGGTGGCAGGCCTGACGACGCTCAAGGGGACGCAGCTGCTCTACCCGGTCGACGCCAACGAGATCTTCGTCATCCTGCCGCCGCGCATGCATGATGCGCTCCAGGCCGCGGGGGCGCAGTATCATCCCTGGCCTTCGGACCGGCCGGGCGAGCGGGCGTACCGCCTCGTCACGGCCTTCGACACCGAACAGACGACCGTCGACCGCTTCCTGAGCATCGCCAAGAAAGCAGCGTGAGCGTTCCATGATCCATCAGCGCACCCTGACCGCCGCCCACTGGGGCGTCTACGAAGTCGAATACGACGACAAGGGCCAGGCGACGAAACTCCATCCCTTCTCGAAGGATCCAGATCCATCGCCGATCGGCCTGCACATGCTGTCCGACGAGGTTGCGCGGATGCGCGTACGGCGCCCCTCCTTCCGCAAGAGCTGGCTCGAGCACGGCCCCGGATCGAACAGCGACAAGCGCGGCCAGGAGCCCTTCGTCGAAGTGCCGTGGGACGAGGCGCTCGACATGGTGTCTGCCGAGCTGAAGCGCGTGAAGCACGCATACTCGAATCGCGCAATCTTCGGCGGCTCCTACGGCTGGTCGAGCGCGGGCCGATTCCATCATGCACAGAGCCAGGTCCATCGCTTCCTGAATGCGCTGGGCGGCTATGTCCGCCACCAGGATTCCTACAGCCTGGGTGCGGCGCGCGTGCTCATGCCGCACATCCTGGCCAGCATGGAAGACCTGATGGCCATGCACACGACCTGGGACGTGCTGGCAGACCACTGCAGGCTGTTCGTCACCTTCGGCGGCGCGCCGCACAAGAACGCCCAGATCAGCGCCGGCGGCGCGATGGTGCACCGCCTCAAGGACGGGCTCTACGGCATGCGCGCCAAGGGCGTACGCTTCATCAACATCACGCCGACCGCCGAGGATCTCGACACCGGCGGCGACATCGAATGGCTGCCGATCAGGCCCAATACCGACGCGGCCATGATCCTGGCGCTCTGCCACGTGCTCTACACCGAGAAGCTCTACGACCGTGACTTCCTCGACCGCTGCACGGTGGGCTTCGACAGGTTCGCGCCGTCTCTGGCGGACAAGACGCCGGAATGGGCCGAGAAGATCACGGGCATCTCCGCCGTGCGCATCCGCGCCCTGGCGCGTGAAATGGCGGCGACCCGCACGACGGTCAACATCAACTGGTCGCTGCAGCGCTCGCATCACGGCGAGCAGCCTTTCTGGGCACTGGTGACGCTCGCCTGCATGCTGGGCCAGATCGGCCTGCCGGGCGGCGGGTTCGGCGCCAGCTACGGCCCGACCAATGGCATGGGCAGCGACGCGCCGTTGCTCGCCGGTCCGACGCTGTCGCAGGGCACCAACCAGGTCCCCGACTTCATCCCCGTCGCGCGCTTCACCGACATGCTGCTCAATCCCGGCGGCAAGGTTCACTACAACGGGAAGGAGCTCACCTATCCCGACATCAAGCTGATCTACTGGGCGGGCGGCAATCCGTTCCATCACCATCAGGATCTCAACCGACTCCGGATGGCCTGGGCGAAGCCCGAGACGATCATCTTCAACGAGCAGTTCTGGACGCCGGCGGCGAAGATGGCCGACATCGTGCTGCCCGCTACGACAGGCCTCGAGCGCGACGACATCGGCTACGCGCGGCGCGAGCCCTTCCTGATCGCCATGAAGAAGGCGCGCGAGCCGATCGGCGAGGCGCGCGACGACTACTGGATCTTCTCGGAGATCACCCGCCGCCTCGGCGCCGACGACGTCTACACCGAAGGCCGGGATGCCATGCAGTGGCTGACCCACATGTATGAGGAAGGCCGCCAGAAGTCGGCTCGCATGGGTGTGGACCTGCCGCCATTCGATGCCTTCTGGGAAGCCGGCATCGCCAAGGTGCCCGGCCCCAACACCGAGCCGGTGATGCTGGCGAAGTTCCGCGCCGATCCGGCCGCGAATCCGCTCAAGACGCCCTCCGGCAAGATAGAGATCTTCTCGGAGAAGATCGCTTCGTTCGGCTACGACGACTGCCCCGGCCACGCCGTGTGGATGGAGCCCATCGAGTGGCTGGGCTCCAGGACGGCCAAGCGCTATCCGCTGCACATGCTGTCGGACCAGCCGACCGACAAGCTGCATAGCCAGCTCGACCACAGCCCGCACGCCAAGGCCACCAAGGTGAAGGGCCGCCAGCCGGTCACGATGCATCCGGAAGACGCCGCCGCGCGCGGCATCGCCGACGGCGACCTGCTGCGCGTCTTCAACGACCGCGGCGCCTGCCTCGCCTCCGCGCGGCTGTCTGATCGCATCCGGCGCGGCGTCGTGCGGCTGTCCACCGGCGCCTGGTTCGATCCGCAGGACTCCGGCTCCAACACGCCACTGGAGAAGCACGGCAACCCGAACGCCCTGACGCTCGACATCGGGTCGTCGAAGCTCAGCCAGGGCTGCATCGCGCAGACCTGCCTGGTCGAGATCGAGCGCTTCGATGGGCCGGCTCCTCCGATCACGGCGCACCAGCTCCCCGCTTTCTCGCAACGCTGAGGAAGGCGGCGTTACGATCGTCGCTTCGGTGTTGACAAGACGTGTTCTTTATTTGCAAATGCGAGTGACTTGCAACTAACCAAGCGAGGCGAAGATGGACCAGACGATGATGCTGCATTCCACCGGTGAGTCCTCCCGGGTGAAGCCGGAGCGCGATGCGTCCAGCGTCGATAGCAGCCAGCTCATGGCCGGCCGCCGCGAACTCCTCATCCGCCACGGCGCCAGCACCTACCGGCTGCGCGTGACGGCTTCCGAGAAGCTCATTCTGACGAAGTGAACCTGCCTGCGCCGGCGGCGGCCCGAGCCCGTGGCGTCGAACGAGCACCCGCCTCCAACCCGGCGCGGCGGGCCTCTTGCGGACCGATACCGTACCGCCGCTTGAACATGCGGCCGAACGACGACAAATCCGAGAAGCCGCACTGCAGCGCCAGTTCGCCGATCGTCATTCCCACCCCTGCGGCGGTGCTCAGTTCCCGATGCACGCGCTCCAGACGGGCCTGCCAGATGGCTTCCGCGACACCCTGGTCGCGGATGGCAAAGAGTCGATAGAGAGATGCGCGCGAGCAGCCGACCATGAGTGCGATCCGCTCCGGCGACAGGTCCGGATCGGCACAGTGCAGTTCTATGACGGCCAACGCGGACCGGTAGAGCCCCTCGCCCAACTGATCGGGATCAGCGGCCCCGAAACGCATGTTCTGCAGCACCACCAACATCATATCGGCCAGCGTCCTTACCGCGCCGATGCGCTGCTCGGTGGACATGTAGGGAGCCTCATCCAGCGCGACGGTCATGTGCGCACGTACCACCGCGCCGAGCCCACGTGCGTACAGGCGATGCCCGCCCAGCCTCGAAAGATCTGCTCCGAACACCTCTTTCACGCTACGGCGCGAGAGCACGACGCCGCAGGCCCTGTGTCGCGAGCGTTCGGTTCGAAAGGGCAGCGCGTAGTCGACCAGCCACATGTCGCCGGCCTTAAGCCGATGCTCGCCATTGTGGGTGAGATTGGACGTACCTCTGCGCATCAATTCGATTGCGATGTCATCACCCCCCTCGAAGCGCGTGCGTCCCGACGCGCGACCTGAGACGATGCTTTCGGACGCATGTTCGATGAGTTCGACGTCAGGAAGAACGATGCGTCGCAGGCGCGCGGTGAACGGGCCTGTGGCTGGCACGGCCTCGGGTCTGGTACGGCGCAGAACGGCGTCGCGCCAGTAACCGAACCGGTCGCGTGCAGCGACATTGTCTGTCGTCAGGTCGACAAGACGACCGTGTTCCTGAGACGCCGGGTCAAGCATCCACCATACCGATTGAGACGTACGGCAATACCGCACGCTCTTTCCCCACTGCAATAATGCCAGTGAAAGCTTGGTTGCGCGAGCGCGAGTTCAGCAAATGCAATTCAAGGTGGGCCCGTCCCAAAAGGAATTTCGCCGGCAGGGCGCTTCCAGTGCAGTCGATGTGCATCGCCCGTCGGAAGGTACTCGGCTGGTCGCCTTGGCCCTCATGGTCATTGGCCTTGCCCTATCAATCTCGGCAGGACGAGCGCATGCGCAGGCCTCGCCAGCAATCAGCGGCAATCCCTCCGCAACGGATTATTCGGTCGTCGGCACGGGCTGGCTCGGCCGGCAACTCGGCCTGAAGGACGACTGGGGCCTGAAACTCGGCGGCCTTTGGCTGGCCGACACCAACCTCGTGGTCGCGGGCGGCTCGGTGCCTGGCGGCTGGACCAACAACCAGGCGTTCTTCCTCGGCCTCGCCATTGACGCAAACAAGCTGGTCGGATGGCGCGGAGCCTCCTTCGGCTTTCAGTTCCTCCAGTTCAATGGCGCGGACACGAACGAACAGGCCGGCAGCGTCGCCGGCTACAACGGTATCGTCGGCCACACCCCCTACAGCCGTACGGAGCTGCTGGAGGCCTACTATCTCCAGGAAATGATCAAGGAGGTGCTCTCCATCCGGATGGGCCGGACGATCCCGACGTACGACTTCGGCAATGTCCTGCGGCCCGTCGTCATGTCCGACGCCAACCAGAACATCCCGGCCGTCAGTGGCCTGTTGTGGACCCCGATCTTCGTCAATGCATCGATGATCGGCGCCATGATGGGCTACCACAATCCAGGCAATGGCGTGACCGTGAACTTCACGCCGAGTTCCTCTTTCTACCTCAACATTGGCGTCTACGACGGCAACCGCGCGCGCGGCGTCCAGACCGGCGTCAGCCCGCCCCAGTTCAACGGATACTGGTTCAATATTGCCGAGGTCGGGGTCGACTGGCAGATCGGCCCTGGCGGCCATCCTGGCCAATTGGGCATCGGCCTATGGCGGCAAACCGGTGAGCTGGCCGTCCAGGGTGTCACCGAAAACGGCACCGGTGGCTTTTATCTGTTCGGATCGCAGCGCATCGTTCGCGCCGTCCATTCAGCTGCACCCGACTCATCCATCTCGGTGTTCTTCCAGTTCGGCGCGAACGCCTCAGTCACACTGCCGATCACTCAGTACTACGGCATCGGCGCCACCTTCTTCGGCCTGATTCCACGGCGTGCCCAGGATTCCTTCGGCATTGGCGCGGGACTGTCCCGGATGAACCAGCTCCTGTTCCAGAGACCGAGTGAGGTCATGGTCCAGGCGTACTACCAGGCGCATCTGTTCGCCTCGACCTTCCTGCAACCCACCGTCACCTACATCCCGACGCCCGCGTTGGCGCCCGACCTGCCGGGCGCGCTGGCGACGACGATGCGGCTCACGGTGCTTTTCTAGCCGGTGAATTGCCCGCCCATGGAGATGCTCCCGTGAAACGAAGACTGCTCCTCGCCTCCCCTTTCATCGCGGCAACCGCGTGGCCGCAGGCGACACGAGCCCAATCCCGGTCCGTGCCGAGAATCGCGTTCCTGCACGGCAACAAACGGGATGGGGATGCCGGCGCGGTCGTCGGCATCAAGGAAGGTTTGAGGCAGGCGGGCTTCGTCGACGGGCAGAACGTGACATTCGACTATCGCTGGGCCGAAAACGACTTCAGCCGTCTGCCAGCTCTGGCGGCCGAGCTGGTTGCGCTGCGCCCTGCCGTCATCGTCGTCGGGGGCGGTTCGGCCGCCGCGGTGGCTGCAAAGAGCGCAACCTCGACCATCCCGATCGTTCTCGCCTTCGGCTCCGATCCGGTCGAACTCGGACTTGCTACAAGCCTGGAGCGGCCCGGCGGCAACATCACAGGGGTGATCTTCCCCGGTCAGTACGCCGCCGAGCGCGTCAGGTTGCTGACGACGATGGCCCCTCAGGTCAGGACAATCGGCTACCTACGGACAGGCCCCGCTCATTCCAATGCCGTGACCGAGCAGCAGACCGCCAACGTCGATGCTGCGGCGCGCGCGTTGGGGCGGCAACTCGTGCCCTTCAAGGTCGACAGTCGCGCCGAGATCGATGCAGCGATGACGGCAATAGTCGACCGGAAGATCGGCGCGCTCGACATAGCCGCCCACCCCTTCTTCGACGACGACGCCACCATCGCCGGGCTGGCCGTTCGCACGCTTCGCGCGAAGCTGCCGGCCATCTTCATCCAGGAAGCCTTCCCGAATGCCGGCGGCCTCATGAGCTACGGCGAGAGCTATGCCGAGGGCTTCCGGCATGCAGGCCAGTACGTCGCGAGGATCCTGAAGAGCGAGAAGCCGGCCGTCATGCCGTTCGACCAGACGACGAAAGTCGAACTGATCATCAACCGCGCCACGGCACGCGCCCTCGGGCTGGCCATACCCGAATCGCTCGCCGCTCGCGCAACACAGGTTATCGGATGAGGCAGCGCGGGTACGGCAACCCGGTCGTCGAAGGGGCGCCGGTCTTCGCAAATTCGCTTGGGGGCATGAATGGATAGCAAATCACGACAGGATGGGCGCGGACCCTCCCGTTCGTCCGCGACGGGCTTGCCGAGGCGATACCTGCTGAACGGCGGGACCGCCCTGGGCGCCACTTTGATCCTCTCGCGCGGGGCGGAAGCACAACATCAGCATCCCGCGCCACCACCTCCACCGCTCCAGCAAACGCAGGCGCAACCCCGCCCGACATCGCACCCGCATGACCATGCGGCCATGGGACTGGACCCCGGACCGGTCGTCGAGCCGGCCCCGCCGGCCATGGATCAGCCGCTCGTCGAGCCGGAGGTGAGGCAGTCAGTCAAGGGCGTGCTGCAAACGACGCTGGCCTGCCGCTACGCCTACAAGAACATCGGCGGCCAGCGGCTCTACCTGAGAAGCTACGAAGGAGCGCCGTTCGGCCCCACCCTGCGGATGAAGCCGGGCGAGACGCTGAAAATCCGGCTGACGAACGATTTTCCGCCGAATCGCGATCCCATGCCGGCGAACATGGCGATCCCCCACCAGTTCAACAATACGAACTTCCATTTCCACGGCGCGCACTGCAGTCCGAGCGGCATCGCCGACAATGTCATGCGCTCGATGGTACCGGGCAAGAAGTACGACATCGAGATCACGCTGCCGAAGGACCATACCTGCGGCACCTACTGGTATCACCCGCATCACCATGGCGGCGCAGATGTGCAGATGGCGAGCGGCATGTCCGGTGCCATCATCGTCGAGGGGGACTTCGCCGACGTCCCGGAGATCACCGCCGCACGGGAGCGCGTCATGCTGATGGCCCAGGTGGTCTTCGACGCCTTCGGCATGATCGAGAATTTCTCCACGCTGTTTCCGGAGACGGCGACGCGCTTCCTCGCAATCAATGGCCAGCGGCGCCCGACGATCGACATGCGCCCGGGCGAGGTGCAGCGCTGGCGGCTGATCGGCTCGCAATACCAGGACGACATGATGCTGGAGTTGGAGAGGCACGACCTCCACGTTATCGCATACGACGGCATTCCCGTGCGCAACATGCAGTCGATGAAGAAGCTCCTGTTCGCACCCGGACAGCGGGCCGACATCCTGGTGCAGGCCGGTGCGCCCGGAACGTACGAGTTCCGTGCGCTGCCCCATGACCAGGGTCATCCTTCCCCGGTCGGTCCACTGGCACGGGTCGTGGTCTCCGGAGACTCCATGCCGATGAAGCTGCCGGCACGCCTGCCCAAGCCGCCGCTGGAGGATATCAAGGACAGCGAACTCACCGGCGGCCGCACGCTGGTGCTGTCGGCGACCGCGCCGGAAGCCGACGCGGCGGGCCACTGGCAGGAATTCAGTTTCCTGATCGACGGCAAGTCCTTCGACCCCCACCGCATAGACCAGCGGGTGAAGCTCGGCGCGGTCGAGGAATGGACGATCATCAACACCCACGAGCACGACGACCACGTCTTCCACATCCACACCAACCCGTTTCAGGTAACGCAGATCAACGGCGTGCCGCAGAAGGAACCGCTGTGGCGGGATTCGGTCATCGTGGAGCGGAAGGGAGGCAGTGTCGTCTTCCGCTCCCGGTTTCTGGACTACACCGGAATCTTCATGCTCCACTGCCACATGATGAACCATGAAGAGATGGGCATGATGCAGACCGTCGAGGTCTACAAGGAATGATGGTCCGATGAATCTAAACACCGTCACCAAGATCAGGCGGCCGGGCTCCCTCGACGAGATCGGCTCATGGCGGCCCAGCTATGCGTGGCTAGCGGGAGGGACATGGCTCTTTTCCGAGCCGCAGATCGCGACCGATACGCTGATCGACCTCGATTCGCTGGGCTGGACTCCGCTCACGGCAACGCCGGACGGGCTCGAGATCGCCGCCACCTGCCGGGTGGCCGACCTGCATGCCTTCAAGGGTCCGCCCGAATGGAAGGCGGTGCCTCTCTTTCGCGACTGCATCGATGCGTTTCTGATGTCCTTCAAGATATGGAACGCCGCCACGATCGGCGGAAACATCGTGATGTCGCTGCCGGCCGGCGCGATGATCTCCCTGACGGCCGCCCTCGAAGGCGTCTGCACGCTGTGGCCGCGAGACGGTGCCCCCCGGACGGTTCCGATCGTCGACTTCGTCACCGGCAACCACAGGAATGTCCTGCAGCCGGGAGAACTGTTGCGCTCGATCCATCTGCCGGCGACGGCGCTTGCCAAGCGATACGCCATGCGCCAGATGTCCCTGACCCGTCTTGGCCAGTCGGCCGCCCTGATCGTCGCGACCGTCGACGACGACGGACGGGATTTCCTGCTGACCATCACCGCATCGACACCCCGGCCCATCCATCTGCGGTTCGAGCGCATTCCGACGGCGGCCGAGCTACGCCACGCCATCGACGAGAGATTGCCGGCCGACGGCTACTTTCAGGACGTTCATGGCTCGGCCGCCTACAAGCAGCACGTCACCGCCTACTTCGCCGAACAGATCCGCGCGGAGCTCGCATGAGCAGATACGAAATCAACGGGCACCTCTTCGCGGCGGAGCCCAAACCCGGGCAATGCCTCCGCACCTTCCTCCGCGACCTCGAGGTCTTCGGTGTCAAGAAGGGCTGCGACGCGGGCGACTGCGGCGCCTGCACCGTGTGGATTGATGGCAAGCCCTTCCATTCCTGCCTCGTGCCCGCGTTTCGCGCCGAAGGGCGCAAGGTCACGACCATCGAGGGGCTCGCTTCCTCCGGGGAGATGCACCCGGTCCAGAAGGCCTTCCACGACGCCCAGGCCTTCCAGTGCGGCTATTGTGCCGCCGGCATGGTGATGACGGTCGCGAGCATGGGCGCGAATCAGAAGGCCGACCTGCCACATGCGCTTAAGGGCAACCTCTGCCGCTGCACCGGCTATCGCTCGATCACGGATGCGCTGAACGGCAAGTGCAACATCGAGTCGGACGTCGCGGGCAAGGCGTGCGGCGCCAGCCTGCCCAATCCCTTCACCGACGACATCCTGACCGGCAAGGCACGGTACACGATGGACGTGGCAATGCCCGGCATGCTTCACCTCAAGGTGCTGCGGTCGCCTCACGCCCATGCCCGCATCGTCGGCATCGACAGGACCGCAGCACTCGCCGTACCGGGCGTGGTCGCCGTTTATACGTGGGAAGACGTGCCGCGCCGGCTCTACAGTACGGCGCTCCACGAGGATCACCTGGTCGATCCCGACGATACCTACATGCTGGACAACGTCGCCCGCTTCGCCGGACAGCGCGTTGCCGCCGTGGTCGCCGAGAGCGAGGGCGCAGCGGAAGCCGGGTGCCGGGCGATCCATGTCGAGTACGAAGTGCTGCCTGCAGTCTTCGATCCGGTGGAGGCGATGGAACCGGGGGCTCCCCTGCTCCACGACAAGGATGTGCTCACCAAGGAAGGCAACGTCTACTGCGACCTGAAGGGAGAGATTGGAAACATCGCGCGGGGATTCGAGGAGGCGCATGCGATTCACGAGCTGACCTACTCGACGTCGCGCGTGCAGCACGTGCATCTGGAGACCCACGGGTCGATCGCCTGGCGGGGCGAGGACAATCGCTGGCACGTGCGGACCAGTTCGCAGGGGCCGTTCGCCGCCCAGAAGAAGCTCTGCTACCTGATGGGCCTCAAGGCCCGCGACCTCCACGTGTTCACCGAGCGAGTCGGCGGCGGCTTCGGCGGCAAGCAGGAAATGATCTCGGAGGATCTCGTCCTGTTCGCCGCCATGAAGCTCGGCCGACCGGTCAAATGGGAATGGACGCGCGAGGACGAGTTCCTGGGCGGCACGACGCGACATCAGATGACCACGCACGTCAAGCTTGGCGCCCGCAAGGACGGTACGCTGACCGCCATGGACGTGCGGGTCGTCTCCAATACCGGCGCCTACGGCAATCACGGAAGTGAGACCCTGGCGGCGGCCATGGGCAGCCCGATCGCCGCCTATCGCTGCGATAACAAGCGGGGCGCGGGTTACGCGGTCTACACCAACATGGTGCCGGGCGGCGGCTTTCGCGGCTACGGCGCGTCCCAGACGACCTTCGCCATCGAATGCGCCATCGACGAACTGGCACGCCTTCTCGCGATCGATCCGATGGAGATGCGCCGCAGGAACGTCGTTCGCCCCGGCGACAACATCGAATCGATCTGGCAGGAGCCGAGCGATGCCAGCTTCGGCAGCTACGGCATTCTGGAGTGCCTGGAGATCGTCGAGCGCGAGCTGGCCAAGGGCAACGGCGTCGCGAAGCCGGGCGGAGACCATTGGGCGGAGGGCACGGGCGTGGCGCTGGCCATGCTGGAATGCGGCCCGCCCACCGAGCATCGCTCCGGCGCGGAGATGCGGCTTCTGGCCGACGGGACCTATCATCTGGCCGTCGGCTCGTCGGAGATGGGCAACGGCATCACCACCGCGCACAAGCAGATGGCCGCCGCCGTCCTCGGCGTGCGCGCCACCGACATCGCGATCATCAATGCCGACACGGACCGTACGCCCTACGATACCGGCACATTCGCCAGCACGGGCACGGTCGTGGCCGGCAAGGCGGTCCATATTGCTGCGGAGGCGATGCGCGACGACATCCTGGCCTTCGCATCGCGCCATACCGGAATGGATCCGGTGCAATGTCGCCTGGAGAACGATGCGGTGGTCTGCGGCGACAAGCGGATCCCGCTCGATGCTCTGCACGCCGCCGGGGCGAAGACCGATCATCACTTCGCGGTAAGCCGCAAGGCCTACCTGTCGCCGCGCACGATCGCCTTCAACGTGCAGGGCGTACGGCTCGCGGTCCATCGCGTCACCGGGGAGATCCGCATCCTGCACAGCGTGCACGCCGCCGACATCGGCAGGCCGATCAATCCGATGCAGTGCCGCGGCCAGCTCGACGGGGCGGTGGCGATGGGATACGGCTGGGCCCTCACCGAGAACATGGTTCACGAGGCCGGCCACATGGTGAACCCGCAGCTTCGCAACTATCGCATCCCGGCCTACGCCGACACCCCCCACACCGACATCTTCTTCGCCGACACGGTCGATTCGATCGGGCCGCTCGGCGCCAAATCCCAGGGCGAATGCGGCATCAACCCGGTCGCCCCCGCGGTCGCGAATGCTCTCGCGGACGCCACCGGCATCCGCTTCGCCCATCTGCCCTTCACGCCGGACAGGATCTTCGCGGAGCTCGCGGAAAAGCCATGAGCACGAGCACGGCGACTTCGGCGCGCAGCATCAGCATCGTGACGCAGACCTGCGTGCGACCCGAGTGCGCCGAAGACTTCGCACGCTGGCAGGGCGAGACCAGCAGCCTCATCCATGACTTCCCCGGCTTCATCGAGCAGCGCCTCCTGCCGCCGGATCCGCCGCTGCAGGTGGACTGGGTGATCCTGCAGCGCTTCGCCACGCTCGCCGATGCCCAGCGCTGGCTGGGTTCGCCCGAGCGGCAGAAGCGCATCACCGGCGCCGCCCCCATGCTGGTCGGCCGGGACGACGTCCACATCGTCCAGGACGAAACCAGCGGCATCAAGCCGGCGCCAGTCTCGGCCATCATTTCCACGCGGGTGAAGCCCGGCCACGAAGCCGCCTATCGAGCCTGGGAGCACAAGATCGCGGCGGCCCAGTCGAAGGCGCCGGGCCTCCAAGGCTACCGGTTCGAGCCACCCGTGCCGGGGATCCAGGAGGACTACGTCGCCATCCTGCGGTTCGACACCGAGACCAACCTCAAGGCGTGGTTGGACTCGCCCGTCCGCAAGGCGCTGGTCGCGGAAGCCGCGCCCCTCACCGAGGAATTCCACTCCCGTATCGCCAGCTCCGGGTTCGAGCAATGGTTCCGCGACGACGACGCTGCGGGCGCGTCGCTACCAGCTTGGAAGATGAACATGCTCGTCCTCCTCATGCTGTACCCGGTCGTCATGCTGTTCGGCGTCTTCGTCGGCACCCCCGTCTTCGACCGCATGTTCCATCTCCCCTTTGCCGTGTCGCTCTTCCTCGGGAACGTGGTCAGTGTCGTCATCACAGGGGCCCTGGTTCCCTGGGTCGCCGGCCATTTCCGCTGGTGGCTGCGGCCGGCGACGGGCCGCGAACGGTGGGTCGGTCTCCAGGGCGCAGCTCTCCTCCTGGCGGCCTATGGGGCCATGGTCCTGATTTTCCTGCGCCTACTCTGATCCTGACGGAAAGCCAGCGGGCGGCGCGGCCGTGCGCTATTGTCAGGAATACGGAGAGGAGACGCAGAATGCCGGAACCCCAGCGCCTCGATACGACGCGGCTGCAGAAGATCGCCCAGGCCTATTGGGAGAGTGCCGCCCTGATGGCTGCGGTCGAGCTCGAGGTCTTCACCGCCATCGCGCATCGCCACGACACGATCCCCGCCGTGGCGCAGGCCACCGGCATATCGGAGCGTAACGCCGAGAGACTGCTGACGGTGCTGGCCGCCATGACATTGCTGACGCGAGAGGGCGAGCACTTCGCAAATGCTGCAGACGTCCAGCGCTTCCTCGTGAAGGACGGCGAACGCTACGCCGGTCCTTGGATCCTGTTCACCAAGCCGCGCTGGAAAGCCTTCGGTGAACTCTCGGAACGACTGCGCGACCCGCAGGAGAACAGGCTCGGCGCCTACGTGAACTTCACGGTCGAGGATGCGCGACGCTATCACGCCGCCACCTACTCGATCGGCATGGGCGCCGCCCGCCTGTTCAGCCGCAGCGTCGACCTTTCGGGCCGAAAACTGATGCTTGATCTCGGCGGCGGTTCGGGGGCCTACAGCATCGTCGCGACCAGGACCTTTCCGGGGCTCAAGGCCATCGTTCTCGATCTGCCACCTGTCACGGTCGTGGCCGACGAGTACATCTCAGCCAATGGCGCAGCGGAGCGCGTCAGCACGCTTCCCGGCGACTTCACCGAGACGGCGTTTCCGCAGGGCGTCGACGTGGTCGTGATGGCGAGCAACCTGCCGCAATACGAGCCGGCGCTGATCGGCCTGGTCGTGGCGAAGGCGTTCGCCGCCCTCGTGCCGGGGGGCGAGATGCACCTGATCGGCGAGACGCTGCACGACGACCGGACGGGCCCGCTCTCGGCCGCCCTGTGGGGACTGAACGAAGCGATCCAGAACAGCACGGGGCGCGCCCACACCGAGTCGGAGGTGAAGGGCTACTTGGAGGACGCTGGCTTCGTGGATGTGACCGTCCATCCCTTCGTGCCGGGCGTGCTGTCGCGGATTACGGGGCGCAAGCCGGGCTGAGGCCCACCGTCTTGCGCCCGTCCTGCACGGCCGCCACAGTTGTGCATCCAGGAAGGGAAACGCCATGAAAAAGCGTCTCACGGAAGGCGAGGTCGACCGCTATCGCCGCGACGGCTTCCACTTCCCCGTCCGCGTACTGTCGGCCGAGGAAGCCCGCTCTTGTCGCGACCGGCTCGAGCAGCATGAGCGGACCACGGGCGGCCCGATCGCCGGCAACATGCGCCACAAGGTGCATCTTCTCTTCACCTGGGCAAACAATCTCGCCTGTCATCCCGCCATTCTCGACGCGGTGGAGGACCTGATCGGCCCGGACATCCTGTGCTGGAGCAGTACCTTCTTCATCAAGGAGGCGCGCTCGCCCTCCTTCGTGTCGTGGCACCAGGACGCCACCTACTGGGGACTAAGCACCGACGAGGTCGTCACCGCCTGGGTCGCCTTCGCCGATGCACCGGTCGAAAGCGGCGCCATGAGGTTCTGGCCCGGCAGCCATCTCAGGAACCAGCTCGAGCACCGCGATACGTTCGACGAGAACAACCTGCTGAGCCGCGGCCAGGAGATCGCGGTCGACGTGCCGGAGGGCGCCGGCGTCGACGTCCCGCTGCGCGCGGGCGAAATGTCCCTGCACCACGTACTGCTGGCCCACGCCTCCGGACCCAACACGACCGACGACCGGCGCATTGGGCTCGCGCTGCGCTACATCCCGCCGCATGTGCGCCAACTCAAGGTGCGCGATTCCGCGACCCTCGTCCGCGGCCGCGATCCGTTCGGGAATTTCGATCCCGAGCCGGCGCCCAAGGCCGATCTCGATGCCGAAGCTCTCATTGCGCATCGCGAGGCAGTCGAACGCTCGGCCAAGGCGCTCTATTCGGGCACCGACCGTACGGCTTTCCGGGCCTGACGCGGCAGGAGCAGATCTTGGATTTGAAACAATCGGGCCGTCGCTTCTTCGTGGGAGCCGCCCTCCTCGTGGCCTTCACCGCCACGCAGGCCGCGGCGCAGGCTCCGACGGCGCAGGCCTTCGTCGAGGGCATCTACCGGCCCTATCTGCAGCAGGGCTTCGCGGGGCAGCCCTACGAACAGACGGCGCGCTTCTTTGCGCCGGCGCTGGCGCAGGCCATGGAGCGCGACTTTCGCGAGGCCAAGCGCCGGAGCGAGCCGCCCACTCTGAATGGCGATCCCTTCGTCGACGCGCAGGATTGGGAGATCGCGAAACTGGCGATCGATGTCACGACAAACGCAGACACGGCGACGGCGCGGGTCTCGTTTCAGAACGCCGGAGCACCGAAGCGAGTCGTCCTCGAACTGGTGCGCACACCCGCAGGCTGGCGCATCGCCGAGATCAAGGCGCCCAGCGGCTCGCTGAAGGCGCTCTACAGACTCAAGTAGAGGTCAGTGCCGCCAGCTCGTGTCGGTCTTGTCGAGCTTGCGCACCAGCGCCGCGAACTCGAGATCGCCGATGCCCACCGCGGATTCCATCTCGGAGAAGCGGTCCATGTCGGCGCCCGACTTGGCGGCCAGATTGTCACCCATGACGTTGAGCGTGCCCGCGGCGGCGGCATCGAGCTGGATCTGGCAGGCGCGTTCCAGGCGGTAGAGGCGCAGGAAGGCTTCCGGCACCGAACGCCCGGTCGTCAGCAGGCCGTGGTTGCGCAGCATCATCGCCTGGTTGTCGCCGAGGTTCTTCAGCAGCCTTTCGCGCTCGTCGAGATCGAGGCTCGGGCCTTCATAGTCGTGATAGGAGAGCTTGCCGTGGAACGCCGTCGAGACCATCGACACCGGCAGCAGCCCGTCCTTCAGCGCGCACACCGCCATGCCGGCCCGCGTATGAGTATGCATCACGACCTTGTGGCGGTCGGCATGGGCCATGTGGACGGCCGAGTGGATGACGAAGCCGGCGTAGTTCACGGGATGCGGGCTCGGCTCGACGATGTTGCCGTCGAGATCGATCTTCACCAGGTTCGAAGCGGTGACCTCATCGTAGTTGAGCCCGTAGGGATTGATCAGGAAGTGCGGCGCCTCGCCCGGCACGCGCGCCGTGAGATGGCCGTAGATCAGCTCGGTCCAGCCAAAATGGTCGACCAGCCGGTAGGCCGCCGCGAGCTGCCGGCGCAGCACCCACTCGCCGTCGGCCGGCGGCAGCGAGTTCACGTCGATGCCGGTCAGCGGCAGTTCGGAAGCGAGCGGCATGTCCATGGCGTTGTCCTCCAGCAGGATTTTAACCCAGCCTATCGGGCGTATTCCTCGGCCGCGATGGCGAAGTTGATGTTCTGGGCGTCGCGGATCATGAAGGTCGTGATGCCGATCAGGTTGCCCTGGGCATCGAACAGGCCGCCGCCCGACGATCCTCGCGAGATCGGCGCAGAGGTCTGCAGCAGGCGTTCGCCCTCCTTCACGCGCTTGGAGGAGATGATGCCCTCGGCGAGGGTCAGCTCCAGCCCGCGCGGTGTGCCGATCGTGAACACGCGCTCGCCGACCTTGACGTCGGCATAGGGGCGCACGCGCACCCAATTGGGCAGCGGCGGCGCCGTCGCGGCGATCCTCAGCACGCAGCGGTCGGCGTTCGCGTTCGCCGAAACGACGTTGGCCGGGAAGCGCACGCCCTCCCGCTCCAGCGTTACCGTGGTGGCGCTCTCGACGACGTGGCAGTTGGTGAGCAGATCGCGCTCGCCCACGGCGATCGCCGACCCCTGCGACCTCTCTGCCTTCACGATGTAGACGGCGCCGCTCGACTTCTCGAACACCTGGTGCGGCTTCAGTTCGGTCCCGTCGCCAAGGATCAGCCGGATCGCACTGGTCTTGCCCGACCGATCGGCGACGTTCGGCGCGCTGGGTGGCCGCGGTTGCGGCGCCGAGGCTTGGGGCTGGGGCTGCGACGGCATGAGCGGCGGGGCCGACGGAGTCGGGGCGGGGGCCGGGGGCGCGGGAGGCGACGTCACGGCGGACGTCGACGTGCCCGGAGGCGTGCCGGAGCCACCGCCGTAGCGCGCAGTACAGTTCAGGACCTCGGAGAGAGCCGCATAGGTCCCGTCCAGATTGAAGGCGTAGGTGTTGCCCATGGCGCGCACGGTCATCCGGTTGCCCCGGCGCATCACATCGAACAGTTCCTCCTTCGCCGGCAACTCGGCAAGCGCGAGGTTCTCGGTCGCGGCCACGGCCTTCAACGGGAACGGGCCCGCATTGTCGACGAGCAGCGTGAGATCGACGGTCTGCCCCTTGGTGAACCGCCAGGATTCGTGGGTCCAGCCCACGCGCCAGCTCTGGTCGCCGGAGACCGAGAACAGCATGCGGATGCCGCTCTTGTAGGGCGCCGAGATCGCGCAATGGGAAAACTTGCCCGCCCGATCATGGGCGCTGAGCGACCAGCCCCCGACCGTGGTGCGCGACCCCGGAATCAAATCTGCCTTCGCGGGCGTCTGCCAGGAGCAGACGGCGACCAGGGCGATGGCTAGGGCGCAGACGCGCTTCATACGCAATTCCATATGCAGGACGGCTGTCGAGAGCCGCAGAAAGTCTGCCACAGATACCGGAAGAGTCGAGCCGCATGAGCCCGACCGCCGCTGGCTGCGCGGGCGCGATTCTGATGCGGGATTGCGGCCGAAATCAGCGGGGTTGCGCTGGAGCGGCCATTCGACTATCAACCCCGCTTCTGGCCCTGGCTCCCTTCGTCTAGAGGCCTAGGACGTGGCCCTCTCAAGGCTAAAACACGGGTTCGAATCCCGTAGGGAGCGCCAGCCGGCCGCCTGACCGCCTTTTGCGGCCTGTGTCGATCGGCTGTCACTTTTGGCCCTATCCGCTTTCCTCCCAGTGACCGAAGAACGGCCGACAGGCCGCCTTGTCGATCTCGCCCTGCTCGTGATCGGCAGCAGCGCGGTCCTCATCGGGATCATCCTGTGGTTCGACAATGCGCAGGGCGGGCTGACGGGCAACGGCGTCTTCAAGAGCCTCGAATTGAAGCCGTGGGTGCTCGATCCGGCAAACGCGCCCCTCTACGCCTCGAACTATCTCTTCTATCCGGTCTATGGCGCGCTCTGCCGCCTGCTCGACCTGCTGGGCGTCTTCGCCGGCGATCCCCGCCGGCAGCTCACGATCCTGAACGCGCTCAGCGCCAGCCTGTCGGTCGGCGTCGCCTATCTGCTGGCCCGGGCGATCACCGGCAACCGCCCGATCGCCGTGCTCACGGGGGGGTTCCATCTCGCGACCAGCCACGTGATGTTCCTCGCGATCGTCAACGAGGACATCATGCCGAGCTACACGGTGATGTTCGCGGCGATGGCGCTGGGCGCGGTCTGGCTCGCACGCCCCACCGCCCCGCGCGTGATCGCCGTCTCGGTCCTCTTCTCCCTGGGCTGGCTGTTCGAATGGCGGCTGATGTTCCCCACCCTGCCCGCAATGCTGGCCGCCCTGTGGCTGTGCGAGCGGCGCTGGGCGCTGCGCCTGGCCTGGATCACGCTGTTCTGCGCCACCGTGGTCGCGACCGCGACGCTCGTGGCGCTCGCCTGGCAGGGCCATGCAGGCGCCGTTGGGCCATTCGATCTGATCTGGACGGGCAAGGCGGTGCGCTCGGTGTGGGCCGGCTTCACCTGGCCCAAGGTCGGCTATCTGTGGGACGGCATCGTGGCCTACCTGCTGGGCACCGGTATCACGACGTTCGATGCTCTCCCCGGCTGGGACCTCTGGCGCTTCGCCACCAGCTTCTGGCTGATCGGCATGGCCTGGATCGCGGGCTCGATCCTGTGGCGCACACGGGACGGCAGCCGGGCGCGCGCGCTTGCGGCCGTATTCGGCGTCACGTTCGTCGCGGGCGAGGTGTTCAACCTCTACTCCCAGCCACAGGATCCACAGATGCAGATCAACGTCATGGCATGGGTCACGCCCGCCTGGGCCCTGACCCTGGTGGCGGTCGGGCGGCGATGGCCGGCACGCGGCCTCGCCACGATGGTCGGCCTGACCGTCGTGCTGTTCGCCTACAACGTCTGGAGCATCGCCCCCCTGCGCGGGCTCGACAGCAAATGGCGGCAGGCCATCGAGCGGCTGGAGCAGCAGGGCGACCCGACCCGCACCGTGTTCCTGCTGCACGATTTCGACTGGACGATGGTCTATGCCTCCCTGCACTGGGGCACGGCGGAGCCTGGCGTATCGCAGCTCGGACCGGCGCCGCAGGCACAGCCGAAGTTCAAGTGGATCGGCTTCACCGGCAACGTGCTGCGCCATCCAGACTGGAGCACCGAGCGGCATGTTGCAGCACTGCGCCAGCAGATCGACCGCGCGCTGGAGCTCGGCTACGAGGTGGTTGTGGTGCGCCTCTGGGACATTCCCGAGGCTCAACTGCTGACCGAGACCGGCATGGTGGCCGATTCCGCCCGCCTCAGTGCGCTGCAACGCATGCTGCGCACCGACTATGTCGCGACGCCGGTCTCTGTCGATCCGGTCGCCGGGTCCATCTACCGGCTGCAGCGAACAGCCGGTCGCTGACGAGCTACATCGTGGCCTGCTGGATGCGCCTCTCGTCGAGTCCGACCGAGCGCGCCGTTTCCACGATGGCGGCCCAGGTATCGTCCGGCAGGGGCACGCCCTCGGCCAGACGCTTCGTGCGGGTGCGCGATTCCTGCTCGCCCGGCACTAGGATCTCGACACCCGGAGTCGCAGGCTTGGAGCCCTTCACGAACGAGACGTACTTGGCGATGTCCGTCGGGAAGAAGCCCTCGGCGTCGAACACCTTGGGATCGACGTAGAAGGACAGCATGCCGTTGGCGAAGCGCCCGCGCTTGGGATCGGTCGCGCCGGTGCCCGAGAGCGATCCGCCCAGGATCTCGCACATGAAGGCGAGGCCCGAGCCCTTATGGTCGCCAAAGGCCCGGATGGCGCCGGTACCCTTGCTGTGGTCGCGCGGACCCGTCGGCGTGTAGTCGCCGTAGAGCAGGTGCGGATCGGCGCTGGGCTTGCCGTCCGGGCCGATCAGCGCGCCGTCCGGCAGCTTCTTGCCGCCCTGGCTGGTCACCAGCACCTTGCCCTCAGCCACGATCGACGTCGCGAAATCGAGGACCAGCGGATCCTCGCCCGGCCTCGGCACGCCCACGCAATACGGCGCGGTCGAGAAGCGCCGCTCGACGCCGCCGAACGGCGCCACAAGGACGCTGCCGGAAGCGTTGACGAAGTGTACCGAGACGAGACCCGCCTCGGCCGCCATCTCCGCCCAGTCGCCGACCCGGCCGACATGACCGGCATTGCGCAGCGTCACCGCCGACAGACCGTTCTTCAGGCACTTTTCGATGCCGATCTGTACCGCCTGCGGCGTCACCGTCTGCCCGAAGCCGTATTTGCCATCGACTACGGCGATCACCGGCGTATCGACCAGCACATCGACCTTCACGTCGGCGATCACGGTGCCGGTCTTCTTCTGCGAGGCGTAGCGCGGCACGCGCACGACGCCGTGGCTGTCATGGCCCGACAGGTTGGCGCTCACGAGATAGCGGCCGATGCGCCCGCCCTCATCCTTCGAGCAACCGGCGGCGGCAAAGATGTCCGCGACGAAGGATTCCAGTTCCTTCGCCTTGATCGTCACGTTGCCCATGTCAGGACTTGCCGCGCTGCAGACTCGCGACGTAGCCGCGGTTCCACGTCGGGTTGATCATCACCTCGTTGATGACGATGTGCGGCGGCAGGCAGGCGATGTAGCGGATCAGGTCGCCGACATCTTCCGACTGCGCCATGCGCTTGCGCTCGGCCGGCGTGATCGGGATCGGCCGCTTGTCCAGGATGGGCGTCGCCACCTCGCCCGGGCAAACCACGCAGGAGCGGACGCCGTTGACGCATTCCTCCATGTTGATCGTGTGGCTCATCGCCACCACGCCATGCTTGGCCGCCGAGTAGGCCGGGCCCGAGAGCAGGCTCGGCACCTTGCCGGCGACCGAGGAGGTGTGGATCAGAACGCCGCCCTTGTTCTTGCGCATCAGCGGCAGCACCGCCGAGGTGCAGTAGAAGGCGCTCGACAGGTTGCCGTGCACGACCTCGTCGACACCCTTGGGCGTCAGCTGCTTCCAGCTCCGCTTCTGGATGTTGAGGCCGGCATTGTTGACCAGAATGTCGATGCGGCGGTGCTTCTTGGCGATCGCCGCGACGGTCTTCTCGACCGCGGAGGACTTCATGAGGTCCGCCGGCTTCACCTCGGCCGTGCCGCCCGCCTTACGGACCATCTCGGCCGTCTCTTCGAGCGGCTGCCGTCGACGGCCGGTGAGGATGACCGTCGCCCCGTCCTTCGCCAGGGCCACCGCCGCCGCCTGACCAATACCCGAGCCCGCACCGGTCACCCAAGCGACCTTGCCCGTCAACGCACCCATGAATTTCTCCTCAACGCCGAAAGGCGGCGATTAAAGCACCTTGCCGGTGCTGTCGTCGATCAGATGCATGTTGCTGAGGTCAGCCCTCAGTTTCATGGACCGCGCCGCTTCCGCTCCCGCGTTGGGATTGACGCGACCGCAGACCTCCCGGCCGTTCACCGTGAAATAGACCAGCGTCTCCATGCCCATCGGCTCGACGACGTCGATCACCATATCGAAATCGTGCTGGTTCGATTCGGTATGCGGCTTGGTCTCGGTGATGTGCTCGGGGCGCAGGCCCAGCATCAGGCTGGGCTTGCCGACATGGGCCGTGTAACGGGCCGTGCGGTCAGCCGGTACCGGGAAGGACAACGTGTCGTTCAGGCGCACGCGCAGGGCACCTGCCGTCTGTTCGAGCTGGCACGTGATGAAGTTCATGGCCGGCGAGCCGATGAATCCTGCGACGAACTTCGTCGCCGGCGAGTGGTAGAGATCGTTCGGCGAGCCGACCTGCTCGATCAGGCCGCCGTTCATGACGACGACGCGATCGGCGAGCGTCATCGCCTCGACCTGGTCGTGGGTCACATAGACCGTAGTGGTGCGCACCTTCTGGTGCACCTTCTTGATCTCCGTGCGCATCTGGACGCGCAGCTTGGCGTCGAGGTTCGACAGCGGCTCGTCGAACAGGAACACCTTGGGATCGCGGACGATGGCGCGGCCCATGGCGACGCGCTGGCGCTGGCCGCCCGAGAGCTGCTTGGGCTTGCGGTCGAGTAGTTCGGTGATGTCCAGGATCTGCGCCGCCTGCTTCACCCGCTGGTCGATCACGTCCTTCGGCGTCTTCTTGAGCTTCAGGCCGAACGACATGTTTTCGTAGACGTTCATGTGCGGATAGAGCGCGTAGTTCTGGAACACCATGGCGATGTCCCGGTCCTTGGGCGGCACGTCGTTGACCACGTCGCCACCGATCGCGATGTCGCCACCACTGATCTCCTCGAGACCGGCGATCATGCGCAGCGTGGTGCTCTTGCCGCATCCCGACGGTCCGACCAGGACGATGAACTCCTTGTCGGCGATGTCGAGGTCGATGCCGCGCACAGCGAGGACTTCGTCGTACTTCTTGACGACCTTACGCAACGTTACCTGAGCCATGTGTCGACTATCCCTTTGTCGCGCCCGCGGTGAGACCCGCGATGTAGTAATCCATGAGGAAGGCGTAGATGATGAGCGGCGGCGCGGCGCCCAGCAGCGCGCCGGTCATGATCTGCCCCCAGTTGAAGACGTCGCCCTTGATCAGAGTGGTGATGATGCCCACCGGCAGCACCAGTTCGCTGGTCGAGGTGGTGAAGGCCAGCGGGTAGAGGAACTGTGCCCACGCGACCGTGAAGGTGAAGATCGTGGCCGCGATGATCCCCGGCAGGGCCACCGGAATGAAGATCTTGGTCAGGGTCTGCATCCAGGTCGCGCCGTCGATCAGCGCCGCCTCGTCGAGCTCCTTCGGGATCGACGCGAAGTAGCCGATCATGATCCAGGTGGCGAACGGCACCGTCAGCGTCGGGTAGAGGATGATCATCGTCCACCAATGGTTCATCAGCTGGACGCCGAACGTCTCGTTCACCCAGGCGAACATCTTGAACAGCGGGATGAACAGCAGCGTTTCGGGGATCAGGTAGGTGAGGAAGACCCCGGTGGCCAGCGTGGCCGATCCCCAGAACTTCATGCGGGCGAGCGCAAAGGCCGCGATCACGCTGATCATCATGGTCAGGATCACGACGCAGATCGACACGATCGCCGAGTTCCGGAAGAAGACCAGGAACTGGTTCTGCGAGAGCAGGTCGATGTAGTTCTGCAGGGTCGGATTGCTGATCCACCACGGGTTGGTCGCGGCCGAGATCTCCGCGCTGGTCTTCAGCGAGGTGATCAGCATGTACACCGGCGGCATCAGGAAGAAGATGGCGAACAGCACGAGGAAGAAATAGGACCAGCGGAGCGCCCAGGCCCTGTCCCGGCTCATGCTTCCGTACCTGGGGCGACTCGGCGCCCCGTTGGCGATCGATGCGTCGGCCATCAGACTTCACTCCCCCGCTTGGTGATGTCGCGCAGGATGAAGGTCGCGGCGACGGCCAGGATGGGCACCATGAAGAGCGACACGGCGGCACCGAGCGGGATGTCGCCGCCCTCGATGCCGACGCGGAACGCCCAGGTGCCGAAAATGTGGGTGCTGTTGAGCGGACCGCCCGCCGTCAGCACGCGGACGATGTCGAAGTTCGCGAACGTCACGATCAGCGAGAACAGGGCCGTGATCGCGATGATGTTGCGCATCATCGGCAGGGTCACGTACCAGATGCGCTGCCACCAGGTGGCGCCGTCGATCGAGGCCGCCTCGTAGAGTTGGTCGGGCACCGACTTCAGCGCCGCGAGATACATGATCATGAAGAACGGCGAGCCGATCCACACGTTCACCAGGATGACGGAGAAGCGGGCCCATCCCGCCTCGCCGGTCCAGGGAATGCCCTCGATGCCGAAGATCGCCAGGAGCCAGTTCAACGCGCTGTAGGACGGATCAAACAGCCACAGCCAGGCGAGCGTGCTCATGGCCGGCGGGATGACCCACGGCACGAGGAGCATGCCGCGCCACTTGCGCTGGCCCTTCGAGGGAATGTTGTGGACGAAGTGGGCGACCACGAAGCCGATGATCGCCTTGAAGATCACCGCGGTGATGGCGAACAGGCAGGACTGGTAGACGACCAGCCAGAAGGTGTCGCGGCCGAACAGGAACTCGAAGTTTCCAAAGCCTACGAAGCGGGTCATCCCCTTGTTGAGGGTCGCGAGATAGACCGCGTAGCCCGCCGGATAGGCGACCAGGATCGCGATCAGCAGGATCAGCGGCAGGGCCATCAGGAAGGCGATGGTCGACTTGCGCTGCATGAGCTTGTGAAGGCCGCTGCGCGGCTGTGCGGAAAGAGCGGCCGGGTTGCGGGCGGCGACATCTGCCATCGGGTACTCCAGGCCCGTCGGGCCGAGCGGATAACACCAGGTTGAAGAACGCTAGAAGAAGAACGCCGGGATCGGGCCGTCACGTCGAACCCAGGGGCGCCCCGCCTTAAGGCGGGGCCACCGGGTCCGTGGGACCGGTCCATGGGACCGGCCCGGACGCCCACCCCGAAGCCGACCGCCGATCCCTTTTGACGGGTCCGGCGGTCGTCTCGGCTCAGTTGCGGGTGAAGCCCTCGAGCTCCTTGGCCGCCCAGTCGAGCGTCTTGTCCATGGCCTCGCCCTTGGCGTAGCGCACGACCATCTGGGTCTGGATGGCCTGGGTGTAGATCTGCTCGGCGATCTTGTGCGGCGCGGGCGCGGCGGCGATCGAGAGCGTCTGGTGGTTGTGCGGGTTCGGGTAGTGATAGAGCGTGCCCTTCGGGGGCGACTCTTCCGCCCAAACCTTGAAGGTGGTGAGCTTCTCGAACGACGGCAGGTCGTAACCCTGCGAGGCATTCGTCATCTTCTCCGCCGAGCTCGGCTGCGAGAGGAAGGTGATCAGGCTCTTGGCCGCTGCCTGGTTCTTGCTGAAGTTCCAGATACCCCAGAAATACGGCAGGAACGGCGCGTAGCGGCCCTTCGGCCCGACCGGGAAGCCGTGCGTCCAGAGCTGCTCGGCGACCTGCGGCGCGTCGCGCTTGGCGACGGCCCAGGCGCTGGGCGGGTTCATGATCAGCGAGCCCTGGCCCGACACCAGGAACTTGTTGTTGGAAGCGTCGTCCCACGACGGCACGTCGGCCGGCAGGAATTGCATCAGCTTCTTGTAGTAGTCCAGCACCTGGCGGACCTGGTCGTTCTTCACGACGATGTCGCCCTTGGCGTTGACGAGCTGCGCGCCGAAGGCATGGAACAGCGCGCCCGCTGTATCGACGCTATCCGACGTGGTGCCAAGGCCGATACCGAAGGGATTGCCGCCCTTCTGGCAGGCTTCGGCCGCCTTGAGGAAGTTGTCGAGGTTC
The DNA here is from genome assembly GCF_020880995.1 of Reyranella aquatilis. Classification (GTDB taxonomy): domain Bacteria; phylum Pseudomonadota; class Alphaproteobacteria; order Reyranellales; family Reyranellaceae; genus Reyranella; species Reyranella aquatilis. The sequence goes on from NZ_JAJISD010000001.1 coordinate 831,026, forward strand.
CAGGCGTCCGCCTTCGGAGCACCACCGACCGGGTACATCGCCTGGATGTCGATTCCGGCATGCTTCTTCAGGAGGTCAATCCGGGAGCACGGGCCCTTGATCTGGCTACCCGAAGTGGCGGGGACAGCAAGCCACTTGCCATTCAGCTTGCCGAGATACTCGACGGTGCCGTTGACCGCGCCATTCTCCTTGATGAGCGGCTCCATGACATCGTTCATCGGAACGAGCTGCTCGGAGTAGCGGGCGGGAAGCCAGGTCGAGAAGGCGAGCACGTCGTGGCCCGACTTGGCCTGCGATTCCGCGGCGGTTGTGAGCAGCAGCTTGTTGCCCTGCGAGGTGATGAAGTCCATCGAGACTTCGACCTTGTTCTTCTCGCCCCACTCCTTCACGAGGGCCTCGGTCGCCTTGTTGGCGCCTGGCACCCAGTGATCCCAGAAACCGACGGAGAGCTTGCCGGCGGCATTGGCTCCACGGACGAACGGGGCGGCCACGAAGGCTGCCGATGCGACAGCGGTACCAGCCACGAAACGACGACGACCGACTTTCCTCGAGATCATGTTTCCTCCTCAGAGCCGTTTCGAACGGCCGATTGAACCAGCCTGGATCGATGCCAAGGCGATGGCCCTCAGCGGGGCCTTGCGGGCGATGCTATGCACAAGACGCCGGGCAAGCAATTCATTTTGACATGCAAGGGCGTTGGAGGCCGGATTTGACAGGCTGCGGTGAGACTTGGATGCTCCGCGGCTCTTCGCCGGAGTGGCCTCGCCGCTCTTGCGAAAATCGACTGTAGAATAGGTTCGCCAGGCTCAACGAAAGAAGCGCACGCCTCCTCATGCATACCGTTCCGAACGTCAATCCGTGGCTCGCCGCCGTCGCCCCCTCTCCCATCGGCGAGACCAAGCGCTGGGTCCTCGCCCGCACCTTCCCCTCGGAACGTCCCCTGATCGATCTCAGCCAGGCGGTGCCGGGTTACCCGCCGGCCCTCGAATTGCGCCGGCACCTGGGCGAACTGCTGCTCGATCCGACCATGCACGGCTACACGCCGATCCTCGGCACGCCGGTGCTGCGCGAGACCTACGCCGATCATCTCACCGCATTCTACGGCGCGCCGATCACGCCGGCAGAGGTCGGCATCACATCGGGATGCAACCAGGCCTTCTGCCTGGCCCTGATGAGCATCGCCAAGGCCGGCGACCAGGTGATCCTGCCGCGGCCACACTACTTCAACCACGATATGTGGATGCGCATGCAGGGCGTCGAGCCGGTTTCGCTCGACTTCCGTCCGGGGTCAGGCGCCGTGCCGAGCGCGGAAGATGCCGAGAAGCTGATCGGCCCTCGGACCCGCGCCATCGTCCTGATCTCGCCCAACAATCCGACGGGCGCGGTCTATCCGCCGGAGACGATCCACGCCTTCTTCGAACTGGCGAAGAAGCACGGGATCGCCCTGCTGCTCGACGAGACCTACAAGGATTTCCTTCCCGAGGGGACGCGACCGCACGATCTCTTCAGCCGGCCGGATTGGCGCGGCACGCTGGTCCATCTCTACAGTTTCTCCAAGGTCTTCGCGCTGACGGGCTATCGTGTCGGCGCCGTCACCGCTGGAACGGAATTGATGGCCGAGATCGAGAAGGCCATGGACTGCGTCTCGATCTGTCCTCCCCGCCTCGCCCAGGAGGGCGCGCTTTATGGACTGCGCCATCTCCTGCCGTGGGCCCGGAACAACACTGCCGGCCTGAAGGCGCGGGCGGACCTGCTTGGCCAGGGGCTGGAACGCTCCAACCGCTGGCGCCTCGTCAGCATCGGCGCCTACTTCGCCTATGTGGAGCATCCCTTCGCCGGCACGCCATCAACCGAGGTATCGAAGCGCATGGCCGACGAGGAGAATCTTCTCACCATCCCCGGCGACATGTTCGGGGCGGGCCAGGAGCGCTTCATCCGCATCGCCTTCGCCAACGTCACGGACGACAAGATCCCGACCGTGCTGGAGCGGCTGGAGCGGTTCGGCGTGTAAGTCGACGGCGGCCGCGTCACGCCGTCCGCAGGATTTTCTCCATCGGCTTGCCCTTGGTGAGTTCGTCGACCAGTTTGTCGAGATAGCGGATCTCACGCATGATCGGCTCCTCGATGGCCTCGACGCGCACGCCGCAGACGACACCCTTGATGAGAATGCGCGACGGGTTGGGCTTCGGCGCCTCGGAAAAGAAAGTCTCGACGTCGGCATCCCTCGCCAGCTGGGCCTCCAGTGCCTTGGCGCCGTAGCCCGTCAGCCACGAGATGATGCGGTCGACCTCCGCCTTGCCCCGCCCCTTCCTTCAGCCTTCGCGACCAAGGCCGTGTAAACCCGCGCGAAGCTCATCGTGTAGATGCGGTGCTTTGCCATGGGCGCGATGCTAGCCTATCGGCCAACACCTTCAACCGAGCAGACGAGGATTCGCACCATGCCTCATGCAATCACTCCCGACGGCGTGAAGCTCTACTACGAAGAAGCAGGCAGCGGGACGCCGATCCTGTTCGTCCATGAATACTGTGGTGACTGGCGCAGCTGGGAGCCGCAGATGCGCTTTTTCTCGCGCAGGCACCGCTGCATCACCTACTCCTTCCGAGGTTATCCCGGCTCGGATGTGCCGCTGGCGGCCGACATGTATGGCCAGCAGCATGCGGTCGAAGATGCGAAGAACGTGCTCGACCACCTGCAGATTCCGAAGGCGCATATCGTCGGCCTGTCGCAGGGCGCTTTCGCGACGGCACATTTTGGCCGCTGCTACGCGGACCGCGCCTTGTCGCTCACCCTGGCGGGTGTCGGCTCCGGCGCCGGCCGCGATGGGCACGAGCAGTTCAAGAAGGACGCGGTGACGACGGCCGGGCTGATCCGCAAGGACGGAATGGCACGGTATGCCGAGAGCCTGACGACCAACCCCACGCGTTCGCGCTTCAAGCTGAAGGACCCGCGCGGCTTCGCCGAATTCACGAAGCACCTTGCCGAGCATCCCAATCTCGGCGCAGCGAACACGATGGAGAACTACCAGGGCAAGCGGCCGTCGCTTTACGACTTCGAGAAGGAATGGAAGACCCTCGACGTCCCGACGCTGATCATCTGCGGCGACGAGGACGATCCTTGCCTGCAGCCGAGCCTCTACCTGAAGCGCGTCCTGCCCAATGCCGGGCTGGCGATGTTCGCCAAGACCGGCCATGCGGTGAACATCGAGGAGCCCGATGCGTTCAACCGCGAGCTCTGGAACTTCATCGTCATGAGCGAGGCCGGCAAATGGACCGGCCGGCTGCCGGTCGCCGCGGGCGCCGGGCTCATCTGACGGTAACCGCGTGATTGAGCGGCCCGTGCCCGCGTCCGTAACCGGGCGCGGTCTCGATGGCCCGGCGGACGTAGTCGCGCGCCCGCGCCACGGCATCACGCAGCGTCATCCTCTGGGCGAGCCCGGCGGCAATGGCCGAAGCCAGGGTACAGCCGGTCCCATGCGTGCTGCGGCTGGGGATGCGGGCATCCTCGAAACGGTCGAAGCGCCCCTCGTGGAACAGCAGGTCGACGACGCGGTCACCTTCGAGATGGCCACCCTTCATCAGCACCGCCCCCGCCCCCAGAATCGCCAGCCGTTCTGCCGCGCGCTTCATGTCGGCTTCGACACGCACGGGAAATCCCACCAACACCTCTGCCTCGGGCAGGTTGGGCGTTACCAGCGCCGCCATCGGCAGCAACGTGTCACGCAGGGCGGCTTCCGCCTCGGTCAGCAGCAGCCTGTGCCCGCCCTTGGCGACCATCACCGGATCGACCACCAGTGGCGCACCGGCGGCGTGCCGGGCGATTGCCGCCGCCACGACCTCGATCACCTCGGCGCTGTGCAGCATGCCGGTCTTGAGCGCATCGGCGCCGATGTCGGTGAGCACCACCTCGATCTGCTGCGCGATGAAGGCCGGCTCGATACCGACGACCCCATGCACGCCTTCGGTGTTCTGCGCCGTCAGCGCCGTTATCGCGGTCGCGGCGAAACCGTTCATGGCGGTGACGGCCTTGATGTCGGCCTGGATTCCCGCGCCGCCCCCGGAATCCGATCCGGCAACGATCAGCACCCGACCGTTCATGCGGCCTGCCGGGGCAGCGCCTCGATGATCTCGTCGACGACGCTGCGAACCAGATCCGAATCGTCGCCTTCGGCCATCACGCGGATCAGCGGTTCCGTGCCCGACTTGCGCACCAGGATCCGGCCGCTCTTCCCGAGCCTGGCCTCTCCCGAGGCGATCGCCCTGGCCACCGGCGCCGAGTCGAGGGCGGCCGTCGCGTCGTCGACCCGGACATTCTTGAGAAGCTGCGGCACCGGCTCGAAGGCCCGAAACAGCTCGGAGGCCGGCTTGCCGGTCTGGATCAGCGCGGCCAGCGCCTGAAGCGCCGCCATCAGCCCGTCGCCGGTGGTGGCGTGGTCGGTCATGATGATGTGACCGGACTGTTCACCGCCCAGATTGTAGCCGTCGGCCCGCATGCGCTCGAGAACGTAGCGGTCGCCGACCTGGGTGCGCACGAGCCGCAGCTTGCGCGCGTCGAGATAGCGTTCGAGGCCGAGGTTCGACATGACCGTGGCAACGACACCGCCACCCGACAGACGGCCGGCCTGCATCCACTGGTCCGCAATGGTCGCCATCAGCTGGTCGCCGTCGATCACCTGGCCGTTCTCGGCGACCATGATGACGCGATCGGCATCGCCGTCGAGGCAGATGCCGATATGGGCGTGATGGGCGACCACCTGCTCCTGCAGGACGCCGGGGTGAGTCGAGCCGCAGTTGCCGTTGATGTTGAAGCCATCGGGCGACACGCCGACCCGAACCACCTCCGCACCGAGTTCCGATAGAACGGTCGGCGCAACCCGGTAGGCGGCACCATTGGCGCAATCGACGACGACCTTCAGGTCGCTGAGATCCAGTCCGCGCGGCGCCGACGCCTTGACGGCCTCAATGTATCGCCCCTGAACGTCATCCAGGCGTTTGGCCCGCCCGATGGCGGCGGCGTCCGCAAGCGTCATGTTCGATGGCGACATCACGAGCGCCTGTATCCGGCTCTCGACGGCATCCGACAGCTTGAAGCCATCCGGACCGAACAGCTTGATGCCATTGTCCTCGTACGGATTGTGCGATGCCGAAATCATGACCCCCACATCGGCGCGCATGGATCGCGTGAGGAAGCCGACGGCGGGCGTCGGGATCGGCCCCAGGAGAAAGACGTCGACGCCGACCGACAGGAATCCGGCCGTCAGCGCCTGCTCCAGCATGTAACCGGACAGACGCGTATCCTTGCCGATGACGGCGCGATTGCGATGGGCACCGCGGCGGAACACCTGGCCCGCAGCCATACCGATGCGCATCGCCATCTCGGCGGTCATCGGAGCGGTGTTGGCCCGACCGCGAACGCCGTCCGTGCCGAAAAGTGAACGAACCATGACGGCGGTTTTACCGCATCGCCTCGAAGACGGCGAGAGCCTGGCGGGTGGCCGGGACATTGTGCACCCGCACGATGGAAGCTCCGTGGCGCACGGCCTCGACGGCCAGAAAGGCCGAAGCGGGATCGCGATCCGCCGCCGCCTCGACTCCCGTGAGACGGCCGATGAAGCTCTTGCGCGAGGAGCCGATCAGCACCGGGTAGCCCGCATCTGCGAGCCGTCCTGCGCCCTTGATCAAGGCCAGTTCCTCGTCGACCTTCTTGCCGAACCCCAGGCCGGGATCCAGGGCGATGCTCCGGCGATCGACGCCAGCGCCCACGCAGGTGGCGGCCCGATCGAGCAGGAAGCGCCGGACGTCCTCGACGACGTTTTCATAGGGCGAGCCCGCGTATCGATCCTCCGGCCGCCCTCGCCGGTGCATCAGCACGACGGCCGCTCCGGCCCGTGCGATCAGCGGCAACATCGCCGCGTCGTCCCGCAGAGCCGAGACGTCGTTCACGATCCGCGCACCCGCGGCGAGCCCTGCCTCGGCAACGCTGGCACGACGCGTGTCGAGTGAAACAATTGCGCCCTGACGGGCGAGTGCGTCCACCACGGGAAGAACGCGGCGGCGCTCTTCGTCAGGAGAGACAGCCACCGAGCCCGGCCTCGTCGATTCGCCGCCGACATCCAGGATGTCGGCGCCTTCCGCGACGAAGCGCAAGCCATCGTCGATGGCCCGCGCCGGGTCGAAGCGTTCACCGCCGTCAGAGAAGGAGTCGGGCGTCACGTTCACGATCGCCATCACAAGAGGGCGATCGAGGGCGAATCCCGCGAAGCGTCGCGTCAAACGCCCGGCTGAGGCTCGGGGTTGGCGCCCGGCGCCGGGCCGGTGCTGGTCGGCACCGAGGCGCGGCGGCGGCGGTCGGAGGTACCGGCGCCGCCGGTATCGTCGCGCACGACCTTCTCGCCGCGCAGGATCGTGCCGATCTCGTCGTTGCTTAGCGTCTCGTACTCGAGCAGCGCCTTGGAGATCGTATGCAGGTCCTCAAGATGCTCCGTCAGGATCGTGCGGGCACGGCCCTCGGCCTCCTCGATCAAGCGGCGAACCTCCTGATCGATCAGCTGCGACGTCGCCTCGGAAACGTTCTGGGTCTGGGTGACGGCGTGGCCGAGGAAAACCTCCTGCTCGTTGGCCTGATAGCGGACGCGGCCGAGCTTCTCGGACATACCGTAGGCGGTGATCATGCCGCGCGCGGTCTGGGTCGCGACCTGGATGTCGCTGGCGGCGCCCGTCGTCACGTTCTCGGGCCCGAACACCAGCTCCTCGGCGAGCCGGCCGCCGAACATGATGGCGAGACGCGATTCGAGGTACTGCTTGGTGTGGCTGAGATGATCGCGCTCGGGCAGCTGCATGGTCACGCCCAGCGCGCGGCCGCGCGGGATGATCGTCACCTTGTGGAGGGGATCGCTCTTCGGCACATGCATGGCGACCAGCGCATGGCCCGCCTCATGGTAGGCGGTGAGCGTCTTCTCCTCGTCGGTCATCGCCATGGACCGGCGCTCGGTACCCATCAGGACCTTGTCCTTGGCATACTCGAAGTCACCCATGGTCACGAGACGCTTGCCGACGCGCGCGGCGCGCAGGGCCGCCTCGTTCACGAGGTTGGCGAGGTCGGCGCCCGAGAAGCCCGGCGTTCCACGAGCCAGCACACGCGGATCGACGTCCGGCGCCAGCGGCACCTTGCGCATATGGACCTTGAGGATCTTCTCGCGGCCGCCGACATCGGGGTTCGGCACCACGACCTGACGATCGAAGCGGCCGGGACGCAGCAGCGCCGGGTCGAGCACGTCGGGGCGGTTGGTCGCGGCGATCAGGATGACGCCCTCGTTGGCCTCGAAGCCATCCATCTCGACCAGCAGCTGGTTCAGTGTCTGCTCTCGCTCGTCGTTGCCACCGCCCAGGCCGGCGCCGCGGTGACGGCCGACCGCGTCGATTTCGTCGATGAACACGATGCAGGGCGCGTTCTTCTTCGCCTGCTCGAACATGTCGCGCACGCGGCTCGCGCCGACGCCCACGAACATCTCGACGAAGTCCGAACCCGAGATGGTGAAGAATGGCACGTTCGCTTCGCCGGCAATGGCGCGCGCCAGCAGCGTCTTACCGGTACCCGGAGGACCCACCAGCAAGCAGCCCTTGGGGATCTTGCCGCCCAACCGCTGGAACTTCTGCGGGTCCTTGAGGAAGTCGACGATCTCCTCGAGTTCGCCCTTGGCCTCGTCGATGCCGGCGACGTCGTCGAAGGTCACGCGGCCATGCTTCTCCGTGAGGAGACGGGCCTTGGACTTGCCAAAGCCCATCGCGCGGCCGGTGCCGCTCTGCATCTGGCGGAGGAAGAAGATGTAGACGCCAACCAGCACGAGGACCGGCAGCCAGCTGACGAAGATGCTGCCGAGGTTGACGCCCTCCTCCGCCGGACCGGCATCGACCCGGTCGACGTTCTTGATGAGCATCGGCATCAGTTGGTCGTCGGGCGGGGTGCTCGGCGCGTAGGTCGAGAACTTCTGAATGCCGTTACGCGGCTCACGGAAGGTGCCGCTGATCGTGTTGCCCTGGATACGGACATCCTGGATCTGGCGCTGTTCAACCGCCCGGACGAAATCGGAGTAGGAGATCGTGTTTCCGGGTGACCGGGTCGCGCCGCCCTGGAACACGCTGTAGAGCAGCGCAAGCAGCAGGACGATGACGATCCACAGGGCAGCGTTACGATTGAACGGGTTCACTTAGGGGCTTCCGTTAGCTAGGGCCAAGTCCAAAGATGGGTTGCGGCCGCCGGGTCGCAAGCGAAAAATGCAGCGGGAATCAGGGGCTGCCCGCCTTTCCTGCCACTTTCGGCGCGGACAATCCACACAAGCCGCCGCGAGCCGGCCGCCTGACGCAGTGCGAACTGACATCCTGACAGCGTGAAATCCCGTTCCCGGCCCGACTTCCCGCGCTCCAGCGAGCCCGACAACCGGCCCAGCGCGCGGTCCAGCCGCTCCCGCCGCGGTGGATGGCGCCCGCCGCCGATGGACCTGACGAGATGGCTCAGAAGCCGTTGTCGCAGCCCGATGGACAGCCGTCCGAACTCGTCGGGATCGAGCGTCACGGCACCGTCGTCGCGAGCCTCGATCAGCGCAACTCCGGCCTTCGCAGCAGCCACTTCGCGGTCGGTCCGCATAGGGTCTGCAACCCTTCTGGCACTGTCGGGCACGCCGGCCAACCGTAACCGGGCCCGCTCGAAGCGGGGGTCGGCGTTGGAGGGATCGTCGATCCACGCGATCCCGCGAGCCGCCAGCGTCGCCGTCAGCCTCGCCCGCCGTACCGCCAGCAAAGGGCGCAGCAGTCGCACCTCCGCCCATTCGACGAGGGCCGCCATGCCGGCGAGTCCATCCGGGCCGCTTGCCCGAGCCGCGCGCATCGCGATGGTCTCATCCTGATCGTCGGCGTGATGCGCCACCAGCAGGTGAAGGATGCCCCGCTCACGGCAAGCCTGCCGCAACAGCCGGTATCGGGCCTCGCGCGCGGCCTCTTGCAGGCCGGTCACCGGCTTGGGGCCGTCCCAGCACAGCACGACGCTGTCGAGTCCCTGTCGTGCGAGCAGTCGGGCGGTCGCCCGGGCTTCTTCGGCCGCCTCCACCCGCAGCCCATGATCGACGATCAGCGCGATGGCCCGACCGCCGCGATCGGCGGCCCACTCCTTCGCAAGCACCGCCAGGCTGAGCGAATCGCGACCGCCGGAAACCGCGACGGCAAGATCTGGATTGGTCTCGAACGGCCCGAACGGGGCCATCAGGCGCGCGAAGGCCGCTCCGTCGACGGGCGCCGTGATCGCATGGTGGCTCACCCGCAGCTGTTCTTCTGCCGCTCCTGTTCGATGCGGCGCTTCTGCAGGTCCGTCGCGCGCGGATAATCCTGGTTGAAGCGGGCGAAGACGGCGCAGGCGTCGGACTTGCGGCCCAGGTTCGACATCGTGATCCCGAGCTTCAGGAGATTGTCCGGTCCCTTCGGGCTGGTCTTGTAGACCTTGTAGCCCTCGGCAAACGCCGTCAGCGCGTTGTTGTAGTCGCGCCGGGCGTAATAGGTCTCGCCCAGCCAGTACTGCGCGTTGCCGGCGAGCTTGTTCTGGGGATTGCGCTGCACGAAGGTCTTGAAGCCGCGTTCGGCGGCGGCGTAGTCGCCCTCCTGAAGCTTCTTGAAAGCCTCGTCGTAGAGTTGCTCGCCGGCCGCCCCGCCAGGCGCGGCCCCGCCCGGTGTGGGCGCCGGAGTCGGTGAGGCTGGACCGGCAGGCGCGGCGGCGAGACCGCCCGGACGCGGTCCCGCGCCGCCCGGCTTGCCGCCTCCACCCTTCTCCAGCTGGTCGATGCGGTACTCGTAGTCGGCCTGCATCTTCTCCATCTGCTGCTGCAGCGACGCGTTGCGATGCTGAAGCTGCTCGATCTGGCCGGTCATCATCGTCAGCGTCTGCTGCAGCTGGTTCAGCCGGTCCTCGATGTAGACGGCGTCGCCGCCGCGTTGCGCCGCGGCGGCGGTCGGCAGGGCAAGTGCCAACAGGAAGGCAAACCGGGGCGAAAGGATCTTCATGAGTGACGCCATCTTCACATCAAACGCGGCCATTTTCAGGCATGACCGCCCTGCTTCCAAACGAAAAGGCTCCAAACGAAAACGCCGGTCGCATGCGACCGGCGTCTCCTGCTCGCCTCGGGGTGAGGCGGGTCCCTACTCCAGCGCGGTGATGGCGCGGCGGTTGCGTGCCCAGGCAGCCTCATCGGAGCCGACCGGATCCGGTCGTTCCTTGCCGTAGCTGACGGTCTTGAGGCGCGCGGCCGGGATGCCCTGCGCGATCAGGTACTGGCGCGCAGCGTTGGCGCGGCGCTCACCGAGCGCCAGGTTGTACTCGCGCGTGCCGCGCTCGTCGCAATGGCCCTCGATGGTGATCTGGTAGTTCGTGTACTTCTTCAGCCATTCGGCCTGACGGTTGAGAGTCTGGCGGCCGTCTTCACGGACGGTCGAGGAGTCGGTGTCGAAGAACACGCGGTCGCCGACATTCTGCCGGAAGTCGCCCACCGAGCCGGGCGTTACGGACGTGCTGGCGGCAGAGGCGGTCTGGTTGTCGTTGTTGCTGCAGGCCGCGATGAGGAACATCGCCGCGAGGGCCGACAAGGCCTTGATCATGCTCATCTTTCGATCCACTCCCTGACAGAATCGACCCGGGCGCAGGGTACGCACGGGTCGACAGAAAAGATCATATATTTCGCTACTGCGGAATCAAGGGCGACCAGGCCGGATCCGAGGCGTCGGTCGGCGTCGGCACCTGCCGCTCGAAGCGACCGGTGATGTCGACCTGGTGCAGCGACGCCGAACCCGCACGCCCCCCCGAGCTGGGCTGCTGGCGGAAGAACATCAGCACTCGTCCGTTGGGCGCCCAGGTCGGGCCTTCCACGAGGAAGCCGTTGGCCAGCATGCGCTCGCCGCTGCCGTCCGACCGCATCACGCCGATGCCGAAGCTGCCGGCCGAGATCTTGGTGAAGGCGATGAAGTCGCCGCGCGGTGACCAGACCGGCGTGGCATACCGGCCCTCGCCGAAGCTGATGCGCCGCTCACCGCCGCCGCCGGCGCTCATGATGTAGAGCTGCTGGGCGCCGCCGCGGTCGGAGTTGAAGACGATCTGCGAACCGTCGGCGGAGAAGCAGGGCGAAGTATCGATCGCCGGCGAGTTGGTCAGGCGGCGGAGCTGCCGGCCGCGCACGTCCATCTCGTAGATGTTGGTGCGGCCGTTCTCCGCAATGCTCATGACGACCTTGCTGCCGTCCGGCGAGAAGCGCGGCGCGAAGCTCATGCCGGGGAAATTGCCCAGCAGTTCGCGGCGTCCGCTGTCGACGTTCTGCAGATAAACGCGCGGCGGGCCGTTGTTCTCGCCATAGGCCATGTAGACGATTTCCTGCAGCGTCGGCGAGAAACGCGGCGTCAGCGCAATGGTCCTGCCGTCGGTGATGTAGCGATTGTTGGCGCCGTCCTGATCCATGATGGCGATGCGCTTGACGCGGGCGTTGGCCGGGCCGGTCTCCGAGACATAGGCGACGCGGGTGTCGAAGTAGCCCTCCTCGCCGGTCACGCGCTTGTAGATCGCGTCGGAGATGATGTGCGCGAGGCGCCGCCAGTTGCTGGGCTGGCTGGTGAAGGAAAGGCCAGTGGCCTGCTGGCTCGTCACGACGTCCCAGAGCCGGAAATCGACCTTGATGTTGCCGCCGACCGACGTGACCTGACCGACGACAAGGCCGGCGGCACCGACGATTCGCCAGTCCTGGAAACGCGGCGGCGAGGTCGCGTCGACATCCTTCTGGATGTAGGCGCTCGAGGGGATGACGCGAAACAGTCCGCAGTTCTGCAGGTTGTTGCGGATGACCCCCGCCATCTGCGCACCGACCGCGTCGCCCTTGAAATCGACGACGGCGATCGGCACCGGCTCGAAGCTCGGTCGGGTCATGTCGATAGTAAGCTGTGCGCGAGCCGTGCTCGCAGTGCCAACCGCGGCGAGCGCAACGCCGCCCAGCAGGGTCGTCCGTCGGGGAAGCATCATGTCGGACCTCTTCATCTCAAGGTTTCTATAGGGTGGAGGGGCCTAGTAGTCGCGTGGGTCGAAATTGAAGGTGATGGTCTTCCAGCTGGTGAACTTTTCTGGCGAAAGCGGCCAAGGCTGGCAACGCGGATTCATGATTGCACGGTGGGCGGCGTCGGCGGCGGCGCGATAGACCGGATCGCTATTGTAGCGGCCGGGATCGCGCAGTTCAGCCTTCACCGGTGTGCCGTTCTGGTTCATTTCCACGACGAGCGTAATGATCATCGCTTGGTCACGGGCACCGCCCTGCGTATTCCAGCAAGGCCGGATCTTCTGGCGCACACCCTCGATCTCGCTGGCCGTTACCACGGCGGCAAGGTTGGGCGCGGCCGGGGCCTGGCGCGTGACCTGCTGCACGGGCTTCGGCTGCTGCTCGGGTGTCTGCACCTTCGACGGCGACTGCTTGTTCTTGAGGATGTCGTCGATCATCGAATCGACGCTCTGCTTGGGCGGCGTCGGCTTCGGCGGCGGCGGCTTGGGCGGCTCAGGCTTCTTCACCTCGGGCGCAGGCTTCGGCGGCTCCGGCGGCTTCTCCACCTTCGGTGGTTCCGGCTCCTTGGGCTTCAGCGCCACGAGATCCTCGACCGGCTTCGCGGCCTCCGTCTTCGGTTTCTCCTCCGGCTTCGGCGGCGCCGGCGGCTTGGGCGGCTCGGCGACCTCGGGCGGCTTGGGAGTTGGCGGCGACGGCGGCGGCTCAGCCGACTTCGGAGGCGGCGCCTTCGTCGTCTCCTTGTCGATCGGCACGTCCTTGGGCTGCGGCGGCGGATTGCCTACCGTCGGCGCCGCGGCCTTCGCGGCAATGGCCTCGAACTCGACCATCACCGGCTCGGGTTCCATCGGCGGCGGCTTGCCGAAGAAGTCGAGGTTCAGCACCGCCGCCCCCAGCACGAAGACGTGCACCATCGCCGACACGATCGCCGGTGTGCGCATCTCGATGCTGGAAGGGTGACGCTGAGCCATCGCCTGCTTCGGATCCGTGCTAACGCCGCTGAGCAGGCGCCTGGGGTTGCGGCGTGGGCGCTCGCGGCGCGGCGGGCTGCGCCGGCGCGGCCGGGCTCACCGTCCCGCCGCCACGTCCCAGCGCCTGCGCCTGCTCGCCCAGCAGGCCGAGCTGGCGGAAGCCGCTGTCGATGACGACACCCATGACCTCCATCATCTTTCCGTAGTCGACGCTCTTGTCGCCGCGCATGAACACGCGCTGGTCGGGCTTCTCCTCATGGATCGCCTTCAGCTTGGCGCCGAGTTCGGCCACGTCATACTTGGTCTCGCCGAGGAAGACCTCCCCCTGGGAATTGACCGAGACGACCATGGGCTCGTCCTTGCCGCCGACCTGTTGCGCGCTGGTCTTCGGCAGGTCGACCGGCACGCCGACCTGCAGCAGCGGCGCCGTCACCATGAAGATGATCAGCAGCACCAGCATGACGTCGACCAACGGCGTCACGTTGATGTCCGCAATGGGGGTATAGCTGCGGCGCTTGAACTTGCCGCCGGAGCTAGCGCCGGGTGCCGGGATGATGCCCGACATCAGACCTGCTCCTCGAGCTGACGCGACAGGATCGTGATGAATTCACCCGCGAACGCCTCGAGCTGCTGCGCGTAGCGCGACACCTGCCCCGACAGGATGTTGTAGGCGCCGGCGGCGGGAATGGCGGCGACCAAGCCGATCGCGGTGGCGAACAGCGCTTCCGAGATGCCGGGCGCCACCACCGCCAGCGACGTGTTCTTCGACTGCGCGATATGGCTGAAGCTGTTCATGATGCCCCATACCGTGCCGAACAGGCCCACGAAGGTGGCATTGGCGCCTACCGTGGCGAGGAAGCCCAGCCGCTTCTCGATCGCCTCCATCTCGCGCTGGATGGTGACACTCATCACCTGCTCGATGCGCTGGCGCAAAGCCGCCCGCGCGGTGGCGCTCGAGGCGAGCCCCTTGGACACCGACCGTCGCCACTCGCGCATGGCGGCCGAGAAAATGCTCGACATCGGATCGTCGGGCTTCGCACCGACGCGGTCATAGAGATCCTCGAGCGAGACGCCCGACCAGAACGTGTCCTCGAAGCTCTGGGCGCTGCGCTTGAGCGAACGGAGACGGAGAACCTTCTCGAAGATGATGGCCCACGACCAGAAAGAGGCCATCAGCAGAAGGATCATGATGGCTTTCACCACCCAGTCGGCCTGCATGAACAGGCCGTATACGGACATGTCGATAGTCCCAGTGCCGCCGCCGAGGGGGGCTCCGGCGACCTGCGCAAACGCGTCCATTTATGTTCTCCGTTGGTTCAAGAGGGTTGTATCCGAATATGGCGTGAGCGGGGCGAACCGCTCACCGCAACCTGGGCCAGGGCAGTCCGCACGAGCGGCGGCAATCGGACAGGCCGACCGCCCTCGCCCATGCAGGCGACGACGAGTTCGGCTCGAACCAGGATCTCTTCACCGCGGCGCGCATGCTGGAGCATGTCCAGCGAGGCGCCGCGCAATTCCCCGCAGGCCGTGACGATTTCGATCGTATCGTCCAGCCGGGCGGGCTTCAGGTAGTCGATGGCGCAGCGGCGCACCACCCAGTTGACGCCACGTTCCTCGCGCAGTGCCGTATGCTGCTGCCCAAGAAGCCGCAGGAGTTCGGTGCGGCCACGCTCGAGAAAACGCAGCCAGTTCGCGTAATAGACGATGCCGGCGGCATCGGTGTCTTCATAGTAGACGCGCAGCGGCAGCACGTGGGTGCCGGCGTCGATGCGGCCCGAGGTCGGCCCCGCGGTCATGCCTCCTCCGCCGGGCCGCCGCCCACCAGCAGATCGAGCTGCTGCTTCTGGCCCTTCGGAATCGACAGGCCGAGATGGCGGTACCCGCCTTCCGACAGCAACCGGCCGCGCGGGGTGCGCATCAAGAGCCCGAGTTGCATCAGGTAGGGCTCGATCACGTCTTCGATGACGTCGCGCTGTTCCGCGAGCGCCGCCGCCAGCGTCTCGGCGCCCACGGGGCCGCCGCCGTAATTCTCGGCGATGCAGGCGAGGTAGCGGCGGTCCATGGCGTCGAGACCGCGGTCGTCGACCTCCAGGCGCGTCAGGGCCGCATCGGCGATCCTGGCATCGACACCGGCATTTCCCGCGACGGCGGCGAAATCCCGGACCCGGCGCAGCAACCGGTTCGCGACACGGGGCGTCCCGCGCGAGCGTTTGGCGATCTCGGCGCTGCCGTCCGGAGCCAGTGACATCTTCAGGACACGTGCGGCGCGCTGCACGATCGTCTCGAGTTCGTCCGGCGTATAGAAGATCATGCGCAGCGGGATGCCGAAGCGCTCGCGCAGCGGCCGCGTCATCAAGCCCGAACGTGTCGTGGCCCCGACCAGGGTGAACGGCGGCAGCTCGATGCGCACCGAGCGTGCAGCGGGTCCCTCGCCGATCATCAGGTCGAGCTGGAAGTCCTCCATCGCGGGATAGAGAACTTCCTCGATTGCAGGATTGAGACGATGGATCTCGTCGATGAACAGCACATCGTGCGGCTGTAGATTCGTCAGCTGCGCCGCGAGATCGCCGGCCTTCTGGATCACCGGGCCGGAGGTCGCGCGGAATCCAACGCCCATCTCGCGGGCAACGATTTGGGCCATCGTGGTCTTGCCGAGGCCGGGCGGGCCATGCAGCAGCACGTGGTCCAGCGCCTCGCCGCGCCCCTTGGCGGCGGCAATGAAGATCTTGAGGTTCTCCCGGACCTGCTTCTGGCCGATGAAATCGTCGAGGGTCTGCGGACGCAGGGCGAGTTCCGCGGCATCCTCCTCGGCGCGCTTGCCGGTCACCAGGCGCTCGGGGGCGGCGTTCATCGCGCCAGCTCCTGCAGGCCCGCCCGGATCACGGCGTCGAGCTTGGCCTCGGCTCCGAGACGCTGGGTGACGCGGGCGACCGCGCCGAAGGCCTCGACGCGCTTGTAGCCAAGGTTGACGAGGGCGGAGATGGCGTCCTCGTTGATCGAACCGGCAGCCGCGACCGGCACGCCCGTCTTGCTTTCCGACACGGGCGCCGCCGCGATGCCGAAGGCGGCGGCCTTGTCCTTCAGTTCGGTCGCGAGCCGTGCGGCCAGCTTCGGACCGACACCGGCCGGCCGCGAGAGCGTGCCCTTGTCCTGCGCGGCGATGGCGCGCGCGATCTCGTCCGGCGACAGGGTCGAGAGGATCGACAGGGCCACGCGGGCTCCCACGCCCTGCACCGTCGTGAGGATGCGGAACCAGTCGCGCTCGGCGGTGTCCAGGAAGCCGTACAGAGAGATCGCGTCCTCGCGCACGATCGTCTCGACCAGCATGGTGGCCTGCCCGCCGACCGCCAGATCGCGCAGCGTACGCGCCGACGCCGACACGAGATAGCCGACGCCGCCCACGTCGATGACGGCGCTGTCGGTGTCGACCGAGTCGACGAGCCCCTTCAGCTTGGCGATCACAGGGCAGCCTCGATGCGCCGCGCCGTGGCGCGGTGATGGGCATGGCAGATGGCGACGGCCAGGGCGTCGGCCGCGTCGGCCCTGGCATCGACACCGGGCAGCAGCCGGCTCACCATCATGGCGATCTGATTCTTGTCGGCGTGGCCCGCGCCGACCACCGATTTCTTCACCAGGTTCGCGGAATACTCGAATACTTTGAGGCCCGCGCGCGCCGGCGCCAGCATGACCACGCCGCGCGCCTGGCCGAGCTTCAGGGTCGAACCGGGATTGACGTTCACGAAGGTCTCCTCGACCGCGGCCTCGATCGGGCGCTGCGCTTCGATGACGCCGGCGACGCCGTCGAACAACTCTCTCAGCCGCTCCGCCAGCGTGCCCGACGTGGCGACTTTCACGACACCGTGCGCCACATGGCGCAGCCGATTGCCCTCGACCTCGATCACACCCCAGCCGGTCAACCGCAGACCGGGGTCGAGGCCGATCAATCTCATCCCGCCCGGCTCAGGCCGCGAACTTCGCGAGCGCGTCGTCCGAAACCTCGAAGTTGGCGTAGACATTCTGGACGTCGTCGTTGTCTTCAAGCGCGGCGATCAGATCGAGCAGGGTCTGCACCGTCTCACCCTCGATCGGCGCCCCGGTCTTCGGACGCCAGGTCAGCTTGGCGACGCTGGGCTGCCCGAGCGACTTCTCCAGCGCCTCGCGCACCAGATTGAAATCGTCCTGCGCGCAGTAGATCTCGTGGACCGCGCCCTCACCCTCGCCGCTCACCACGTCGTCGGCACCGGCCTCAATCGCCTTCTCCATCACCTCGTCGGCCGTGCCGACGCTGAGCGGGAAGCGGAACTCGCCCAGCCGGTCAAACATGAACGACACGCTGTTGGACTCCCCCAGGTTGCCGCCGTGCTTGGAGAAGATCGAGCGGACCTCGCCTGCGGTACGGTTGCGGTTGTTGGTCAGCGCCTCGACGATCACGGCGACGCCCGCCGGGCCGTAGCCCTCGTAGCGCACCTCGTCGTAGTTCGCGTCCGCGTCCGGTCCCGAACCGCGCTTGATCGCGCGGTCGATTGTGTCGCGGGTCATGTTGGCATCGCGGGCGGCGATCACGGCGGCGCGCAGGCGCGGGTTCGAGGCGGGATCGGCGGCGCCCAGCCGGGCGGCTGTCGTGATCTCGCGGATCAGCTTGGTGAAGATCTTGGCCCGCACGGCGTCCTGACGCCCCTTGCGGTGCATGATGTTCTTGAATTGGGAATGCCCCGCCATCGCCGACAACCAGATTAGGTAACGAGAAGAGCCGCCTATACCACTTCTCGTGGGTTTTGGCAGGCTAGAGACGTCCCAACGGCCCATCGGGACAAAAAAAGGCGGGGGCCGAAGCCCCCGCTAAAAAACGTCGGAACCTTGATTCCGACGCCCCCTCTAACCTAGAAGACCGTTCGCCCAAGATGGCGAAAAACTCTTTAACTTCAAAAGGATGCCGGTTTTTCCCCAGGCCGTCAACGACGCTTTTCAAGCCACTCCTAATAGGTGTGCAGGGTGCGTGCCGGATACCAGATACGGGAAATCAGGCGGTCTGAGCCAGGCGCCCCCCCACCCTGACCGGGCGGATCGACTTCGCCAGCCCCGTTCGGTCGTCGGTTTCGACAACCGCCGCGCACAAAGTCCCCTCGCCCTCAGCAGGCGAGAGCCGCTCACCCGGCATTTTCCGGATGAACCGCTGCATCGCGACTTCCTTTTTCATGCCGATCACGCTGTCATAGTCGCCGCACATCCCGACGTCGGTCTGGTAGGCCGTGCCGCCCGGCAGCACCCAGCCATCGGCCGTCGGCACGTGGCTGTGGCTGCCCAGCACCGCCGAGGCCCGGCCGTCGCAGAAATGACCGATCGACTGCTTCTCGCTGGTCGCCTCGCCATGGACGTCGACCAGAATCAGCTGGGCCCCACGCCCCAATGCGTACTTCGAGAGTTCTGCGTCGAGCGCCCGGAAAGGATCGTCGAGCGCGTCCATGAACAGGCGGCACATCACATTGATCACGACGACCTTCTGGCCACGCGGGGTCTGGAACAGATTGGCGCCCCACCCCGGCGTGCCGGGCGGGAAATTGATCGGCCGCAACAGACGTTTGTCCTGCGCGATGTAGGGGATGATCTCGCGCTGGTCCCAGGCGTGGTTGCCGGTGGTGATGCAGTCTACGCCCGCCTCGTGCAGCTCTGCACAGATCTTTGCAGTGATCCCGAAGCCGGCCGCCGCGTTCTCGCCGTTCACCACGACGAAATCGAGCCCGAGTTCGCGCCGCAGCCGGGGCACTTCCTTGACGACCGCGTCGCGGCCGGCGCGGCCGACGATGTCGCCGCAAAACATGATCTTCATGCGCTAGACAAAGGCGCAAGCGCGCCGGTCGGTCAACAGCCAATCAAGCCGCTGGTCGTCGGCGCCATGCGGGACCTCCGGCACGAGTTGCAGGTCGAACCCGACGCCGATTGCCGTCACGCTGCGGCGGCTGCGCAGGTCCGCGAGCGTGCGATCGTAGAAGCCGCCGCCATAGCCCAGCCGCCACCCCTCGCCGTCGCAGGCCAGCATCGGCACGAGCAGCGCATCCGGTTCGCGGGTTTCCGACGAAGCCGGCGGCTGCAAGGTACCGAACACGCCCGCCTCCAGCGGCTCGCCCGGTCGCCAGGCACGAAACAACAGACGCTGCCCCCGGCCCTGTACGACCGGCAGTACCAGCTGGGCGCCCGCGTCGACCAGGGCGTCCATCAGTGGACGAACGTCGATCTCGTCCCGGATCGGCCAGAAGCCGGAAACCACAGCCGGCAGGCGGATCGGTGCTTCGAGGAAAAACAGGTCCCGCAGGCTGGCGGCGGCGGCGCGGCGCATCGATTCGCCGAGACTTTGGCGCCTGGCCGCCATGTCGGCACGCAGGGCCCGTTTGGTGTCGATCAGGGTCATACTGCGGTTGCCGGAAAGCGAGTGGGGCGGCTCCACGATGGGCCGTGATTCGTAGAACCACCAAGGCCTGCAAAAGCAGGTGGGCGTCGTGTGGCCAAGACCAGGGTCAAGGCCAGGTACAACTCCCAGGAGTTCTTATTGGCCCCGGGGTTTTAAGCGAACTACGCGCCGCGCAGAAATCCGCCCCACCCCTATCTAAGCACTCGGACCGGCCACCGCAATGCGCGCCGCCGTTCCGTTTCAGGCGGCGCCGCTCACCTTCTTGGACATCTTGTCGACACGCGCCGTAATCAGGTCCTCGAGCGCGGTGGCGAGCGTCTCGGCGCTGTCGGTGGCGGTCGCACGCGCGGTTTCCGCGGCCTTGGCGGCGCCGCGCGCTTCACGGCTTTCCTCGGCCAGCAGAAGCGATGCGAAGACGAGAAGCTTGAATTCGGGAGTACCCGGCAGCTGGCGACGAAGATCCGTCACCTTCTCATCGACGTACGCGGCCAACTCCTGGACGCGCGCTTCTTCGCCGTCGCCACAGGCGAGTTCATAGGTGCGGCCGGCGATCTGAACCGAAACTTGCGGCATTTTCCGCTTCTCCTGCTTTTTGCGCCTTACCCGGCGTCCGAGGGGACATGCACTTTGCCATGCCGGCAGCGGCCACGCACGTCCGGGCTGGGGAGTAAATCCGACGTCAGGGTGTCAGGACTGATCGGCGGCGAGCAGCGAGCGGATGTATTCCATCGCCCGTTCGAGACGGGCTTCGACTTCCACGGCCACACGCTTCAGCTCTTCATGCTCGGCTTCGACCTTCGCGAGCCGTGCGGCGAGGGCTTCCGAGTGCTCCCGTTCGATGCGCAGGCGCTCGTCGACCATCGACTCGAGCCGGCTGAGTGCGCTGTCGACACGGTCCTTTGCGGTGGCTGCCCTGGACATTGCTCCCCCGACAGCGGATCGCCGTTCAGAGACCGGCTGAATCTGCTCCATCGACCGAGGATAAGAGGTGTGCCTGTGAGCGGTCAACATCTTGCCCCGGAAGCGGCTGAAAGACCTCAATATGTTGGCCTTCCCACCGGTTTTGCGCATTGACGCGCCAATGGGTGGTCGTCATGTTGCGCGCCATTCGAAAAACCACACGGTACAAGCCCAAAATGACCGATCAGACCGCTGCCCCGCGCGACATGGCGAACGCCATCAGGGCCTTGGCCATGGACGCCGTGCAGCAGGCGGATTCGGGGCATCCCGGCATGCCCATGGGCATGGCCGATGTGGCCACCGTCCTGTTCTCCAAGTTCCTGAAGTTCGACGCCTCCGAGCCCAACTGGCCCGATCGCGACCGCTTCATCCTGTCGGCCGGCCACGGCTCGATGCTGCTCTATTCGCTGCTGCATCTCACCGGCTACGCCGACATGACCCTGGACGAGCTGAAGAAGTTCCGCCAGCTCGGCGCCCGCACCGCGGGCCATCCCGAATACGGCCATGCGAGCGGCATCGAGACGACGACCGGCCCGCTCGGCCAGGGCCTCGGCAACTCGGTGGGCTTCGCGCTGGCCGAGCGTGCGCTCAGCGAGCGGTTCGGCCGCGATATCGTCGACCACTTCACCTACGTCATCGCCGGCGACGGCTGCCTGATGGAGGGCGTCGGCCAGGAAGCAATCACCCTGGCCGGCCATCTGGGCCTCGGCCGCCTCATCGTGCTGTTCGACGACAACGGCATCTCGATCGACGGCCCGACCTCGCTGTCGACCTCGGAAGACCACAAGAAGCGCTTCGCCGCCGCCGGCTGGCACGTGCTTTCGGTCGATGGCCACGACGCCGAGGCCGTCACCCGCGCCATCCGCAAGGCGCGCAACGTCACCGACAAGCCCTCGCTGATCGCCTGCAAGACGGTGATCGGCTACGGCGCCCCGACCAAGGCCGGCACCGCCGCCACGCACGGCTCGCCGCTGGGCAAGGACGAGATCGCCGGCGCCCGCGCCAAGCTCGGCTGGAACCACGGCCCGTTCGACATCCCCGAGGCGATCTTCTCGGCCTGGCGCAAGATCGGCGCCCGCGGCAAGTCCGCCCGCCGCAAGTGGAACAAGAACCTCGCCGCCATGGCGCCCGAGGATCGCGCCGAGTTCGACCGCCGCCAGAAGGGCGACCTGCCCCCGGCCGTCGGCGAGGCGATCGCCGCCTTCAAGGCGAAGCTCGCCAGCGACAAGCCGTCCTGGGCCACGCGCAAGTCGAGCCAGGAGGCGCTCGAGGTCATCAACCCGGTGCTGCCCGACACGATCGGCGGCTCGGCCGACCTGACCGGCTCCAACAACACCAAGACGGCCACGCTCAAGGGCGCCTCGCGCACCGATACTGCCGGCCGCTACATCTATTACGGCATCCGCGAGCACGCGATGGCCGCGGCCATGAACGGGATGGCGCTGCATGGGGGTGTGATTCCCTATGGGGGCACCTTCATGGTGTTCACCGATTACTGCCGTCCCTCGATCCGCCTCTCGGCGCTGATGGGCGTCCGGGTGATCTACGTCATGACGCACGATTCGATCGGCCTCGGCGAGGACGGTCCGACCCATCAGCCGGTCGAGCACCTCCCCGCCCTGCGCGCCATTCCCAACCTTCAGGTGCTTCGTCCCGCCGACGCCATCGAGACGGCGGAATGCTGGCAGATCGCGCTGGAGGCCAAGCACGTACCGAGCGTTCTCGCGCTGACGCGCCAGAACCTGCCGACCGTGCGCGGCGCCGGCGACGAGAACCTGTGCGCCAAGGGTGCCTACATCCTGGCCGGCGACGAGTCGGCACCGATCCGCCTGATCGCATCGGGCTCGGAGGTGCAGCTCGCCCTCGCGGCGCGCGATCTCCTGGCGCAGGAAGGCAAAGCGGCAGCCGTGGTGTCGATGCCATCGTGGGAGCTGTTCGCGGCCCAGGACGACAGTTATCGCACCAAGGTCATGGGCGGCGACGGCACAGTCCGCGTGGCCTGCGAGGCCGCGACCGGCTTCGGCTGGGAGCGCTGGCTCGGTTCGAAGGGCGCATTCGTCGGCATGAAGGGCTTCGGCGCGTCCGCCAAGGCCTCGGATCTCTATAAGCATTTCGGCATCACGGCCGAGGCGATCGCTGAAGCGGTGCGCAGGCTCGCGCAATAACGGAGGGAAAGAAGATGGCTGTTCGTGTTGCAATCAACGGCTTCGGCCGCATCGGCCGCAATGTTCTGCGCGCGATCATCGAATCGGGCCGCAAGGACATCGAGGTCGTGGCGATCAACGACCTCGGTCCGGTCGAGACCAACGCCCACCTCTTCCGCTTCGACTCGGTTCACGGCCGCTTCAATGGCGAAGTGAAGGTCGCCGGCGACACGATCGACGTGGGCCGCGGCCCGATCAAGGTCACCGCCGAGCGCGATCCTTCGAAGCTGCCGCACAAGGCGATGGGCGTCGACATCGCCCTCGAATGCACCGGCATCTTCACCTCGAAGGACAAGGCCTCGGCCCACCTGACCGCCGGCGCCAAGCGCGTGCTGGTTTCCGCGCCGGCCGACAACGCCGACCTCACGGTCGTCTACGGCGTGAACCACGAAAAGCTCACCAAGGACCATATCGTCGTCTCGAACGCCTCGTGCACGACAAACTGCCTGGCCCCGGTCGCCAAGGTCCTGAACGACGCGGTCGGCATCGATCACGGCTTCATGACGACCATCCATGCCTATACCGGCGACCAGCCGACGCTCGACACGATGCACAAGGACATGTACCGCGGCCGCGCAGCGGCGCTGTCGATGATCCCGACCTCGACCGGCGCCGCCAAGGCCGTCGGCCTCGTGCTGCCGGAACTGAACGGCAAGCTCGACGGCGTCTCGATCCGCGTCCCCACGCCGAACGTCTCGGTCATCGACTTCAAGTTCGTTGCCAAGAAGAAGACGACCAAGGAAGAGATCAACGAGGCCGTGAAGCGCGCCGCCGCCAACCAGCTCAAGGGCATCCTCGGCTGGACCGACCAGCCCAACGTCTCGATCGACTTCAACCATGACAGCCACTCCTCGACCTTCCACATGGACCAGACCAAGGTCATGGAAGGCACGCTGGTTCGCGTCATGAGCTGGTACGACAACGAGTGGGGCTTCTCCAACCGCATGGCCGACACCGCCGTCGCGATGGGCAAGCTCTAAGGCAGCTCGACGCCTCTCAGTTCGAACGGGCGCCCTACGGGGCGCCCGTTTTCGTTGAGCGCCCGTCCCAGTAAGCCCGTCCTACTCGATCAGTTCGTCGGCGCGCACGAGTATGCTGGGCGGGATGATGATGCCGAGGGCCTTCGCGGTCTTGAGATTGACGGCATAGACGAACTCAGAGGGCTGCTCGATCGGCAGATCGCCGGGCGAGGCCCCCCTCAGGATCCGGTCGACGTAACTGGCCGATCTCATGAACAGCGCCTGGATGTTCACGCCGTAGGACATCAGCCCGCCGTTGCGGCACTGATCGACGGCCCCCACCAGCGGAATCCGCTGCCCGATGGCGAGGGCGGCGAGCTCCTGCGCATTGGCGCCCAGCGCGAAAACAGAATGGTCGTGCGAGATCACGGCCTGCGCCTTCCGGTCCCGCCAGGCGGCGAACGCGGCCGCGAATTCCGGCGCCCCGCGCACCTCAATCGGCATCAGCTCGATACCGAGTGCAGCCGCCGTTTCCCCCATCCTGTCGTAAATTGGTGGATTCGCCGGATGGGACTTGTAGAGGAGTACGCCTACCCGGCGCACGGCCGGATCGACTTCTCGCAGCAACTCCAGCCGCTTGGCCATGATTTCCGCGACGAAGATCGTGAGCCCCGTCACGTTGCCGCCCGGCTTCGCAATGCTCCTGGCGATGCCGACTGCCACGGGATCCGGGCCAGCCACCTGCACGATCGGAATCCGGTCTGTGAACTGGCGGGCGACCGACGCACCGGATGTATAGGTCACGATCAAGTCCACCGGGCGCTCCACGAGCTGGCGCGCCATCACCGGCAGCCGCTCGGCGTTGCCATCGGTGTACCTGTACTCGAACGCGATATTGCGCCCTTCGACGTAGCCGAGGTCTCGCAGCGCCGCCTGGAAGATATCGATGTCGCGCTTCAGCGCCGGAGCCGTGTCCGGCATCAGCATGCCGAGCCGCCACACTCTCTGGGCCGGCTGGGCCGCAGCATGTGCGGTGAGGCTTGCCGAAGCCGCGAGCGCCGCCAACAGAATACGCCGCTTCATCACCTACTCCCGCGCACCCATTTCCGGGACGATCCTGACCCCGCGCAGTCTCGCGACCGACGCCGGTCGCGCCATGCCTCGGAGTTGCCGTTCGCCAAGATCCTCGACCTCGGAGATCGCCTCGATGGCAGCCGCGAGCCGGCCACTCACCAGCACCTCGCCGTCGCTTGCCTCCGCGCACAGCCGTGCCGCCAGGTTGATCACCGCGCCGATGGCGGTGTAGTCGAAGCGATCCTCGAAACCGATACGGCCCAGCGTGGCATAGCCTTGCGCCATGCCGATGCCGAGACCCAGCCGGTGCCCCCGCTTCTGCCAGCGCGGCACGAGCGATGCCACGGCGTCACGCATCTCTATGGCCAGCCGTGCGGCACGATCGGGTGCGTCCTCGCAGGGAAGCGGATCGTTGAAGAACACGAGCATGCCGTCGCCCGTGAAACGGTCGAGCGTGCCTTCATACTTGCGGATCAGCGGCCCCACCGCGCCGTGATACTCGGCGAGGACAGCCATGATGTCCTCGGGCTCCGCGGTCTCGGAAAAGGAAGTGAAGCCGCGAAGGTCGCAGAACATCGCCACGACCTCGCGTCGGTGATTCTCCAGGATCTTCTCGTCGCCCGAAGACACGATCGCCTGTGCGAGCTGCGGCGCCAGGAAGCCGCGCAGACGACCGACGCGCTGGAGCTCGTCGACCTGCGCAGCCACCTTCGCCTCCAGCTGGCGGTTCATCTCCTGGATTTCGTCATGGAGCGCCTTGATGCGCAGCATTGCCCGCACCCGAACGATCAGCGCCGCATGGTCGACCGGCTTGGCGAGATAGTCGTCACCGCCCGCTTCGAGGCCGGCGACGACGTCCTTCGGCGTGGTCCTGGCGGTGACCATGATGACCGGGATGAACGGCAGGCTGCGATCGGCCTTGAGCCGGCGTACCACCTCCAGCCCGTCGATCCCCGGCATCATGACGTCGAGCAGAATCAGGTCCGGCTGCGCCTCATGCGCCATCGCGAGCCCCTGCTCGCCGTCCGCCGCCGTCACGATCTCATAACCCAGGCTTTCGAGACGCATCCGAAGGATCTCGACATTGTCGGGAACATCGTCGACGACGAGGATGCGGGCGGGATCGCGCATGGTTCAGCCTATGATCTCGCGGACTTTGGCCAGAAGCTGGCGCGGGCTGTAGGGCTTGGCGATGTAGGCGTCGCAACCGGCTTCACGCGTGCGGGCCTCGTCTCCCGAAAGGGCGTAGGACGTTACCGCGACCACCGGAATCGTCCGAAGCTCGGGAATGGCCTTGATGCGACGTGTCGCCTCGTAGCCATCCATCACCGGCATCTGGATGTCCATCAGGATGAGGTCCGGCCGGTGCCGTTCCGCCATGGCCACCCCCTCGGCGCCGTCATGTGCCTCGATCATTTCGTATCCGGCCATGTCGAGCAGATCGCGGAGAATCTGCCGGTTGTCCTCTGTGTCCTCGACCACCAGTATTTTTTTGCTCATTGCGCGGCACTCCCCGCAGACGGTGCCTGGATCGGCAGTGTGATCCTGAAGGTCGAACCCTTGCCTTCCTCAGACTCGACGCCGATGCGCCCGCCGTGCAATTCGACGATACGGCGCGAGATCGACAGCCCCAGTCCGGTACCGCCCTTCTTGCGCGTGCTTGAATTGTCGACCTGCTGGAACTCCTCGAAGATCTTCGCCTGATCCGCCGGTGCGATGCCGAACCCCGTATCGACGACCGATATCTCGAACATTTCTCCGATTTTCTCCGCCCGCACTTCGACGGACCCACTGTCCGTGAACTTGATGGCATTTCCCACGAGGTTGAGAAGCACCTGCGTGAGGCGGCGTGCGTCTCCAGTACCGGTTGGCAAGCCGGACGCAACGGTTGATCCGAGGACAAGTCCCTTGGCCCGCGCCAACGATTCCGTGGACGCCAGCACCGAGGCAACGACGTCGGCGACGCTGTAGGGCTCGCTCGAAAGCACAAGCTGACCCGCCTCGATCTTCGACAGGTCAAGCACGTCATTGATCAAGTCGAGCAGGTGCCGCCCGTTCTTCTGGACGCGCTCCAGAACCGCCGCCGCCTTCTCCGACACCTCGCCGTAGAGCCCGTCGGCCATCATCTCGGTGTAACCGATGATCGCATTCAGCGGCGTACGGAGTTCATGGCTCATGTTGGCGAGAAACTGAGACTTGTGCTGGCTCGCGATCTCGAGCTGGCGGCTCTTCTCCTGGATCTCCGTGAACAGCCGCAC
Organism: Reyranella aquatilis; assembly: GCF_020880995.1. GTDB lineage: Bacteria > Pseudomonadota > Alphaproteobacteria > Reyranellales > Reyranellaceae > Reyranella > Reyranella aquatilis. The sequence goes on from NZ_JAJISD010000001.1 coordinate 857,926, forward strand.
ATTCTCGATGGCGATCACCGCCTGCGCGGCGAAGGTCTCCAGGAGTTCGATCTGGCGTGCCGTGAAGGGACCGGGCTCCGTCTTGCGCAGCATGATGGTTCCCGCAGGCGAACCCTCGCAAAGCATCGGAACCGCGAGCGCCGCGCGCCATCCACGTTCACGCGATATCGCGAGCGTTCCGGCAAAATCGCCTGGATCCAGGTCCGCCACGTCCGGGACATGCACGGTTTTCTCGTCGATGATCGCGCGGCCGCTGACATTGCTGCGGTCGATCGCACGACGTCGACCGATCTCGGCATGCAGGGCACCGTCATGCGCCGCCGTAACCAGTTGGTCGCCCTCGCGCAGGTCGATCATCACGTCGGAGGCACCGCAGAATCGCAGCGCAGACTCGGCAACGACCTTGAGGACCGGCTTCACATCCGTGGGCGACTGGGAGATCACGCGCAGCACATCGGCCGTCGCGGTCTGCTGCTCCAGGGCCTCGCGCAGCTCAGAGAAAAGTCGCGCATTCTCGATGGCGATCACGCCCTGCGCGGCGAAAGTTTCGAGCAACTCGACCTGCCGCGGCGTGAAGGCGCCCGGCTCCGTCTTGCGAAGCACGATGCAGCCGATCGCGGCACCCTCCCTCAACATGGGTGCCACCAGGTTCGCTCGCCACTTGTGGCGATGCGCCATCGCGATCGCCGCCGCGAATTCGACCGGGTCGAGTGCATCGATATCCGGCGTGTGCACGGTCTGGCCGTCGACGATGGCGCGCCCTGTGGTGCTGGCCCTATCGAGGGGGCGTCGTTCACCCACCCAGGCCGACAAAGGACCGTCATGAGCGGCACCGACCAGCTCTTCGCCATCGCGCAAAACGATCGCCGCATCGGAGGCGCCGCAGAAGCGGCGTGCCGCCGCCACCACGACATCGAGGACGGGCCGCACGTCGGTCGGGGACTTCGAAATGGCCCTCAGTATCTCCGAAGTCGCCGTCTGCTGCTCGAGAGATTCGCTTAGTTCCCGCGTCCGATCTTCGACACGGTTCTCCAGCGTCGCGTAGGAATCCTCCAGTGCCTCGGCGGTCCTGTTGAACTGATTTGCGAGTGCCTCGAGTTCGTCTCCGGTGCGGATGTCGAGCCGGTGGTGGAGTTCGCCGCTGCCGATCCGCTGGGCACCGGCCCGCAGGGCGCGGATCGGCACCACCATGCGTCGCGCCAGCAGCGCCGCGGCGAGCGCTGCAATGATCAGACCGAGCACAAGCAGCGCCAGCGCGCGCAGTCCGGCATTGATCGCCGGCAGTTCCGCTTCCGACGTCGGAAGCTCCACGAAGACGATCCACCCGAGCGCCGGGATGGACGCATGGGCAGAGAGGACGGAGACACCCGAAAGGTTGCGCGTATCCAGGGCCGCCCCCGCGTCCCGGTCACGCAATGCCGCGGCGACCTGCGGAAGCCCCTTCATCTCGGTACCCCTCAGCACCAGGGAGATGTCGGGGTGCGCGACCAGCCGGCCCAACCTGTCGACGACGTAGGCATACCCGTCGCGGCCGACCTTGATCTGCGAGACGACGTCCCAGATGAGCTTGAGGTTTACCTCGGCGACCGTGACTCCGCCGCGAGCGCCGTGGCTCACGGCCATGGTGAAGTAGGGCTCGCTGCCCTGCCGGAAATACACGGGGCCGAAATAGACTTTGTGGGCCATGGCTCCGACGAAGGCAGCCTCGGCCGAACGGTCGGTACCGGCCCCGACCACGTCCATCGCGAGGCGCGAAACGCTGAGTTGCTCGCGTCCCTCGCGGTCGAGTTGCACCAGTTCGGTGATCGCCGGCACCTGGCGCATCAGCCGGACATAGTCGAACCGCCGCTGGTCGGCCGGGAGGGACGCCCATTGGGCCTGGGCGACCCAGCCAATCTGCCGCTCTATCTCCCGAACGAAGGATTCGATCCGCTGCGCTGCGGCCTCGGCCTTCTCACGCTGGACCTCGATCGAGGCGCGGCGGTTCTCCTGGTACACGAAGTAGAGGTCGAGCGCGGCGTTTATGACCAGAACGCCACCAACGAGGCCCACGAACAGTACGACGTACTTGAGAAAGAGGCCCCGCTTCACTCGATGACCTCATCGACGCGCGCAAGGAAGAGCGGCGGCAAGTCGATGCCGAGCGCCTTGGCGGTCTTCTGGTTTACGACCAGCTCGAAGCGCGACGATTGCTGAACCGGCAGATCGGCCGGCCGGGCACCCTTCAGGATACGATCGACGTATCCCGCAACCGCCCGCATGTTGTCGGCCTGACTGGCCCCGTAGGCCATGAGGCCCCCCGCCGCCGCGAATTCCCGACGAAAGGAAACCGCCGGCAGCCGGTTGCGAAGGGCGAGTTCAGCCGTGCGTTCGAACCCCAGACTGGGCTGCACCATCACCCCCGCCACGCCCGCCCGCGCGGCCGCCTCGAAGGCATCCGTCAGATCGCCGGGCGCGTCGACCGGTATGGGAAGCAGTCCGATGCCCTGCGCGGCTGCGGACGCCTCCACCTCCCGGCGCAAGGACACGCTGAATGGATCGCGATTATTCAGCACGAGGCCGAAAAGGCGCGTCTCGCGCCGGATTTCGGCGAACAGCTGGAGGCCTTTCGCGGCCACCGCCGCGCTGGGACTGAACACCCCCGTGAGGTTGCCTTCCGGCCGGGCGACGTTGCTGATCCCGCCGATCTCGGGCGCCGCCCCAAAGAAGACGATGGGGATATCCTGTGTAGCCTTACGTGCCGCCACGATCGCCTGCGACAGAACCGCGACGACGACATCGGGCTGCGCTGCAACGAGAGACTGGGCAAGCGAGTCGATGGCGCCACTGTTTACCCCGGCATCGCGAAAGTCGAAGAAGACCGTCCGGCCTTCGACGTAGCCCAGCTCGGACATGGCCGTGCGGAACGGCAGCCAGCTCGGGCCGGCTTCCCCGGACACGAGGAAGCCCACACGGGGAGGCTTCTGTGCAAGGGCCGCAGTGGAAAGGCCGGCGGCACCGAAACCCAGGAGCAGCGCGCGCCGCCTCAATCAACTCTCCTCACCCGATCGCGTCCTGATTCCGGAGGACGAGCGCAGTCTAGCGCACCGTCCTCCACGGTCCAGAGCAACGGGAGTCACGCAGTGGATTGCGTTGGCAGTGACTTGATGAGGCGTGCCGCATCACAGTCAATGCAATTCAAGGTCTTCGTGAGCCTGTTGATTGAGCGGGCTGACCGTCTATGCCCCGAAAAGCTACCTGCAGATCCACGGGCTGATTGCGCGCCGGGCGCCCGGCCTGGAGGTCAACCAGACCTGTAAGGTGACCGAGCATGAGCTTCGCCGCGCGGTCGGCCCTGCCGCTCAGGATCGCTTCGGCGATGTCGCCGTGATCGTGGGGCCCGGCACAATTGGTGAACTGCTGTGGCGCGGCGATCGAGAAGTGCATCGTCGAGCGGATGAGCAGGCCACGGAGCAGCCGCGTCAGCTCGTCGTTGCCACACAGTTCGGCGAGCAGAACGTGAAACTCGCCCGACAGCTCGAACAGGCGGCCACGATCGGCGCGGCGAGTTGCCGCCTTCTCCTCGGCAACGTGCGCCTTGAGTCGCCTGGCCGCCACCGCCGAATGGCTCTCGCTCAGCCGACGCACGATCGCCCCCTCCAGCATCGAGCGCACGTCGTAGATCTCGCGCATTTCCTCCACGGTGAGCGAAGGCACAAAAGTGCCGCGATTGGGAATGGCGGTCAGCCAGCCCTCGTGCACCAGCCGGTGCAGAGCCTTGCGCACGCGCTCGCGGCTGACGCCCAGCACGCGCGCCAGCGCCGGCTCCTGCAGCTTCGTTCCGGGCGACAGCCGGCCCATGTGCATCGCCCGCCGGATTGCGCCGTATACCGCCTCGTCGGCGGCAACGTCGCCCTTTCTCGGCTTACGCGGCATCGATCTCCTCCACCGCGGCAACGAGCAGCCTGAGGCCCTGCGCGAAGTCCGTGAGTTCCATCGCCTCGTCGGGATTGTGGCTGCCATGGTCGTTGCGGATGAAGATCATCGCCGTCGGCACGCCCATGATGCCGAACACCGCCGCGTCGTGTCCCGCCCCGCTCGCCATCGGCAGCGCGTCGATGCCGAGCTCGGCCGCCAGCCGCTCGAGACGCACGCGATGCGCGGGGTCGATTGGACCGGGCTTCGCGTTGGTGAAAGCACCGAGATCGATGGTCACGCCGCGCCCTGCGCCGATCTCCTCTGCGATCTGGCGCAGCCGCCGGTCGACCGCGAGCAGCACTTCGTTGTCCTCGCTGCGGATGTCCATCGAGAACCAGACCTCGCCGGGGATCTTCGTCATGGTGTGGACGGCCGTGTCGGTATGGAACTGCCCCACCGTACAGACAAGGTCCTTGCCGGCCGCCTCGTGTTGCAGCCACAGCGCCTCGAGGCGCGACACGAATTCGACTCCCGCCATAACAGCGTCGTTGCGGGAAAGCCGCGGCTCAGCGCCGGCATGGCCGTAGCGCCCGACGATGTGAGGATCGCGGTATCGCAGGTTCCCGCGGATCCCAGTGACTATGCCCACGGGCAGTCCGCGATCCACCAGCATCGGCCCCTGCTCGATATGCAGTTCCAGGAAGCAGGCGATCCGCGCCGGATCGAGCTGCCGCTCGCGGGCACGAATGCGCTCCGGCGCGAAGCCCGCGCCCTTCATGTGCTCGGCCAGCGTCCTGCCGGTATCGGGTCGCCTGCACGCGTCGAGCGCCTCCGGCTCCAGCAGTCCGAAGGCCGCGCGGCTGCCGATATACGGAGCCGGAAACCAGGACAACTCCTCGGCGCGCACGCCCATTACCGTTATGTCGCGCTTCGGCTTGCGGCCGGCACGATGCCAGCGGGCCAGCATGGCCATGCCGGCGACCACGCCCGCCGCACCGTCGTAGTTGCCGCCCTCCGGCACCGTATCGAGATGCGAGCCCGTCATGATCGCGGGCAGCGAGCGGTCCTGCCCTGCGAGGGTCAGATAGAGGTTGCCGGCGGCATCGGTGCGCGTCTTGAGCCCGAGCGACTGGCCGATGGCTTGCATCAGGTCGTGCGCCATCTGCTCGCCCTCGCCGTAGGACGCGCGGGTGACGCCGAGGCGGCTCTTCGAATGCGTGCGCAGATGTTCGAACAACCGGCCCGCCAAGGCGGTTTCGGGATCGAGGTCACGGTCGAGGTCGGTCATGGGCCTGCCGGCGGTTGGTAAAATTATGTGCACATAACGTCAAGAAATGTGCACATTCTGTTGGAGGAAAGACATGCAAGGCCTGAGCCAGACGCGTGACCTGGTGGGCTACGGCGGCACGCCGCCGGCCTGGAAGCTGCCCGGCGGGGCCAAACTCGCGGTCTCCCTGGTGATCAACTTCGAGGAGGGCGCGGAGTTCGCCGTCAGCGACGGCGACCCGCAGGCCGAGAAGATCTCCGAAGTGGTGAGCGTGGTACCGCCCGGCCGTTGGGACCAGGGCAACGAGCAGATCTTCGCCTACGGCATGCGGGCCGGCATCTGGCGCATGCTGGCGGCATTGGAGAAGCACCGCCGGGCTGTCACCTTCTACATGTGTGGTCGCGCGGTCGAGCGCTTGCCCCAGGTTGCCCGACGCATCGTCGAGGCCGGACATGAGGCCGCCTGTCACGGGTGGCTGTGGCGGCCGCACGCCGACTACACGGATCGGGACAGCGAACTGAACGATGTCAGGCGCTGTGTCGAGGTGATGGAAACGGCCACCGGGCAACGCCCGACAGGCTTCTTCTGCCGTGGCAGCGAGAGCCCCCAAACGCGCTCGATCCTGCGCGAACTGGGGTTCGGCTATGCCAGCAACGGCTTCGACGACGACCTGCCCTACTGGGACATGTCCGATCCGCAGCATCCCCTGATGGTCGTGCCGTATGCGCTCGACAGCAACGACATGAAGTTCTTCCATCCCAACGGCTTCGTGCGAGCCGACGAGATGGTGGACTATGTCCGAGATGCCATCGACATGCTGTTGGAGGAAGGCGAGGCCGGACATCCCAAGCTTCTGAACATCGGCTGGCACCTGCGCATCGCCGGCCGCCCCGGCCGCTTCGCCGCCTTCAAGCGCGTGCTCGCCCTGCTCGACTCCTACGGGCATCGCCTGTGGGTCGCCCGCCGCGACGCCATCGCCGCGTCGTGGCGCAGCCAGTTCCCGGCCTGAAGCGCCCCCAACTGGTTGGCATGCCCCTTGCGTTTGCAGTCTGAGGGAGGCGGCAGACTTGCAGGACGCATCGAAAGCCAAGGCGGCACGCACGCTGGACGTGGAGGACCTGACGGTCCGCTACGGGACGTCCACGGCGGTCGATGGCGTGACGCTCGCCATCGAGCCGGGCGAGGTCGTCGCGTTGCTGGGCCCCTCGGGCTGCGGCAAGACCACCCTGCTGCGCGTCATCGCGGGCTTCGTGCGCCAGGCAGCCGGCCGCGTGCGCGTCGACGGCACCGTGATCGACCACCTCCCGCCGAACCAGCGCAACATCGGGATCGTGTTCCAGAATTACGCGCTGTTCCCCCACATGACCGTGGCGGAGAACGTCGCCTACGGCCTGCGCGCGCGCGGGATCGGCGGCCCCGAAGTCGCGGCCCGCGTCAGCCGCTTCCTTGAGATCGTGCAGCTGGGCGGCTTCAAGGAGCGCCTGCCGCGCCAGCTTTCCGGCGGCCAGCAGCAACGCGTCGCGATCGCCCGGGCGCTGGCCGTCGAGCCGCAGATCCTGCTGCTCGACGAGCCCTTCGCCGCCCTCGATCGCAATCTGCGCCTCGACATGCAGATCGAGGTGAAGCGGCTGCAACGCACGCTCGGCCTCACCACCATCCTGGTGACACACGACCAGGACGAGGCGATGAGCGTCGCCGACCGCATCGCCGTGATGAACAAGGGCAAGGTCGAGCAGTTCGACAGCCCCGTCGCGATCTACGACCGGCCGCAGACGCTGTTCGTGAACGGCTTCATCGGCACCACCAACCTTATGCCCGGACGGATCACGTCGCTGCAGGACGGCACCGCGACCGTCTCGCTGGATGCCGGCGCCAGCCTCCTCCTGCCGGCACCGCAGGGCCTGGGCGCCGGCCAGCCGATTCTCCTGTCGGTGCGGCCCGAGCAGCTCGCCCTTTCCTCCGCTGCCGGCCCCGAAGCCTGGAAGGTCGATCCCGGCCTCAGTCTGCCGATCGGCGCCCAACTCGTACACGAGGCGCGCACGGCCGACGGCGCGGCCCTGAAGATCGTCGAACCGCGCCGTCCCACCGGCGCGGAACCCGGTCGCATCTACTGCACGCTGACCGCCGATGCCCGCCCATCCTTGTTTCCGCGTCCCGCCTGACCCATCCAACGAACCAACGGAGTAGCCCTCATGTTCAGTCGCAGACATTTTCTCGCCGGCACGACGGCACTGGGCGGCGCTTCGCTCCTGCCCTCGATCGCCCATGCCAAGGGCAGCGTCGCCGCGGCCATCTACCCGGGCACCTGGGAGGAGGCGTTCCGCGCCATCGTCGCTCCGGCACTGAAGAAGAAGGACAGTGTCGACCTCGAGCTGCAGCCGCTGTTCGCCGTCGACCAGGTCGCCAAGGCCAAGGCCGCGCGCGGCGCGCCGCCGTTCGACGCCTTCGTGCTCGACCCGGGCCCGCGCATCACCGCGATCCAGGATGGTCTGTTCGACAAGATCGACATCAAGAAAATCAGCAATGCTTCCAAGCTGCCGGCCGGCCTCGTGGACGAATGGGGCATCGGCGTCAACGCGCAGGTCGTGGGCATCGCCTACAATCCGAAGAAGGTGCCCGCCCCCAAGGGTTGGAAGGACCTGTTCACGGATCCCTGGGTATCCCGGCTTGGCATCACGGGCTTCCAGACCACTTTCGGCACGGTGTCCCTGATCGAGATCGCCAAGGTGTTCGGCGGCTCGGAGACCAACATCGAGCCGGCGCTCGTCGAGCTCAAGAAGGTGCTGCCGAAGATCGCGGCGGTCGGCCAACCGGCGGCCATGCCCGGTCTGTTCCAGCAGGGTCAATGCGACGTGATCTACACCAACACCCAGACCGTTGCGACGCTCAAGGGCCGCGGCGTCGACATCGAGTTCGTCAAGCCCGAGACCGGTGCCATCACCTTCCTCACCACCCTTCACATCGCCAAGGGCGCCGCCGAAGTCGAGAACGCCTACAAGTACCTCGACATCGTCGCCGGCAAGGAAGTCCAGGAGGCACTCACCAAGCCGCCGTACAACTTCATCCCGGTCAACAAGGACGTGCCGCTTCCCGACTACCTGCCGATGAAGAACCTCGACGAAATGTCCAATTTCGTCCGCCACGACTGGGCGAAGATCAATCCGCTCCGCGCCGGCTGGATCGAGAAGTTCAACAAGGAAATGGCGAAGTGAGGAAGCTAGCGGAGTGGCAGCTCGCGCTGCCGCTCGCGCTGGCCTTTGCATCGATCTTCCTGGCGCCGCTCCTCATGCTGGTCGGCGTCAGCTTCTTCAACGACGACAAGATCAGCCAGCCGGGCTTCGGCCAGTGGGCCAAGTTCCTCGGCGATCCCTTCAGCTACAAGGTGATCGCCGACACGATGCTGCTCGGACTCAAGACCGTCTGCGCCACCATCGTGATCGGCTACCCGCTGGCCCTGATCTATCTCGACGCCTCGCCCCGCCTGCAGAAGGTGCTGATCTTCATCATCGTGATGCCGCTGCTGCTTTCCGTGGTCGTCCGCACATTCGCCTGGATCGTCGTGCTCGGCCGCGAGGGAGTCGTGAACACGATTCTGCTTCAACTCGGCATCATCTCCGAGCCGCTGCGTCTGCTGCAGACCGAACTCGGCCTCGTGATCTCCCTCACCCAGATCGAAATGCCGCTGATGCTGCTGCCGCTGATCAGCGTTATGTCGCGCCTAGATCCGAACCTGCGCGACGCCTCTTCCGCGCTCGGCGCCTCGCGCTGGAGGACCTTGTTCAAGGTGATCGTGCCGCTCAGCATGCCGGGTCTCGTCGCGGGCTGCCTGCTCGTCTTCGCGAGTTCCACCACCGCATTCATCTCGCAGACCGTGATCGGCGGCGTCCGACTGATCTACCTGCCGCTGCTGATCTGGCAGCAGTCTCTGGTGGTCTTCAACTGGCCCTTCGCCGCCGTTGTTTCGCTCACGCTGCTGGTCTCGGTGCTGACCGTGGTGAGCGCACTGTCGTATCTCGGACGCCGCACCGGAGGCTATGTCCATGGGTAGGCGCCGCAGCTTCGCCGACCTCTCTTATGCCCTTGTCATCGGCAGCCTGGCGGCGTTGGCGTTGCTGATCATCGTCGCACCGGTTGTCATCGTGCTGACGACCTCCTTCACCGAGGGACGATCGCTCAAGTTCCCCCCGACCGGCTTCTCCCTGCAATGGTACGAAGCCCTGTTCGATCCATCGAAGTCGAGGCAGATCCATCGCGCCGTCCAGAACTCGCTGGAAGTGGCTGCCTGGTCGACCGGCTTCGGCATCCTGTTCGGCAGCATGGCGTCGCTCGGGATCGCCCGCAATCGCCACAGGCTGGCGCGGATCGCCGACGGTCTGTTCCTGTCGCCACTGGTCCTGCCGGGCCTCACCTTCGGCCTCGCGGCGCTGATGTACTTCACACTGATCGGCTTCCGGCCCTCGCTGAACCTGATCATCGCCGGGCACATGATCGTGACTGTCCCGTTCATCCTTCGCACGACGTCCGCCAGCCTTTCGCAGCTGGATCCCGCCCTGAACGACAGTTCCCAGAGCCTGGGCGCGAGTTGGTTCTACACGCTGCGCCGCGTGACCCTGCCGCTGATCGCGCCCGGCATCTTCGCCGGCGCGTTCCTCGCCTTCATGGCCTCGATCGACAACGTTCCGGTGTCGCTGTTCCTGTCGACGGCGCGCACCGACATGCTGCCCATCCGCATGTGGGGGATGATGGAATCGACGCTCGACCCGCGCATCGCCGCCGTGTCGGGCGTGTTGATCGCCGCGGCCTTCCTGTTGATGCTGGTCATGGAATGGACGGTGGGATTGACCCGCCGCATGCGCGATTGAGGACCCGCCGATGGAACTGATCCCCCAGCCGCTCACCAAGGAAGCCTTCGCCCCGTTCGGCGACGTGATCGACGTTCCCGACGTGGCCGGCCGCACCTACTACGAGGATGCGCTGGGCAACCTGCGTCCGACGGCCCACGCCAGCCTCTCGGTCAGCCTGAAGGCCGAGACGCCGGACCGACCGCTGCGCAGCGATTACCTGGAACGCCACGAATTCTCCTCGCAGACCTTCATGCCGCTCGACGTCAGTCGCTACCTGATCGTGGTGGCGCCGCACGCCGCGACCGGCGGCCCCGATTTCGCGGGCGTGCGGGCCTTCATCGCCACCGGCAAGCAGGGCGTCACATACCGGCCCAACACGTGGCACCACGGCCTCACCGTGCTCGACCGTCCTGGCCGCTTTGCCGTCTTCATGTGGCGCGACGGCGGCAAAGGCGACGAGGAGTTCGTGCCCGTTCCTCCGTTCACCGTCCGCATTCCCTGATCCGGAGCCCCAGATGCCCTACGAGGTTCGCCGCGATTTCATCGGCTACGGCGCCAACCCGCCCGATCCGAAATGGCCCAACGGGGCGCGCATCGCGGTCAACTTCGTCATGAACTACGAGGAAGGCTCCGAGCCTTCCATCCAGGATGGCGAGGGCCATACCGAGATCGGCCTCAGCGACGCCGCCGGCATGGGGCAGTCGATCACTGGCCGCGATCTCGCCGCCGAAGGCCTGTTCGAATATGGCAGCCGGGTCGGCTTCTGGCGGCTGATGCGGCTCTTCCAGGAGCGCGGCCTGCCGATGACGATCTTCGGCTGCGGCCTCGCGATGGAGCGAAATCCCGAGGCCTCGGCCGCCATCGCCGAGTCGGGCTTCGACGTCTGCTCGCATGGCTGGCGCTGGATCAAGCACTACGAACTCGACGAGGCCACGGAGCGCGAACACATCCGCAAGGCAATTGCCGCCATCCAGAAGATGACCGGCGAGCGCCCGCTCGGCTGGTACTGCCGCTATGGGCCGGGCGTGAACACGCGGCGTCTCGTCGTCGAGGAAGGCGGCTTCCTCTACGACAGCGACTATTACGGCGAGGAGCTGCCCTTCTGGGTCACCGTCGACGGCAAGCCGCAGCTCGTCGTGCCCTATTCCGTCACCAACAACGACGGCCAGTTCGGCGCCTCGATCGGTACGTCGGACCAGTGGTTCTCATTCGTGCGCGATGCGTTCGACATGCTCTACAAGGAGGGCGCGACGCAGCCGAAGATGATGTCGATCGGCCTGCACATGCGGCTGATCGGCCATCCCGCGCGCGCCGTCGGCCTGCAGCGCCTGCTCGACCACATCCAGAAACACGAGGGCGTCTGGGTGACCCGTCGCCTCGACATCGCCCGTCACTGGATCAAGACCCATCCCTATCCGGGCAAGGGCCTGAATGAGTAGTATCGCGCGTCATGGCAGGCGAGACCATCCTGGTACGCGATTGGAGGCAGACCAAGGCGGCGCTGCTGGCCGCGCGCGCCGCGGGCACGGCGCCGGTGCTGCTGACGCCTGAGGATGCCGCCTCGTACTACGGCGCGGGCTATCTCGGGGCGCTGCAGCAGCGGGCCCGGGAGGAATTCCCGGATGTTGACTTCACGCTCATCGTCGATTGCGGCGATGCGCCCGGCTATGCGCTGGCCTGCCTGCGCGCCGGGGTGCGTACCCTCTCGATGCGCACCTGGAACGACAAGATTGCCGACATCGCCCGTCAGATGGGCGCCGAACTGGTGAGGAGACCTTCATGAGCTGGCAACCGAAACGCGACCTCGTCGGCTACGGCGCCAATCCGCCCGACCCGAAGTGGCCGGGCGGCGCGCGCATCGCCATCAACTTCGTCGTGAACTACGAGGAAGGCTCGGAGCCTTCGGTCCAGGATGGCGAGGGCTACACCGAGACCGGCCTCACCGAATCGAGCACCTCCTCGATCGGCCTGAAGGGCCGCGATCTCGCCGGCGAGGGCATGTTCGAATATGGCAGCCGCGTCGGCTTCTGGCGCATCCACCGAGCCTTCCAGGAACGCGGCCTGCCGCTCACCGTGTTCGGTTGCGCGCTTGCGCTGGAGCGTAACCTGCCGGCCGCCGAGGCGATCCGGGCCGCCGGCTGGGACGTTTGTTGCCACGGCTGGCGCTGGGTGCGTCACTTCCAGCTCTCCGAAGCCGAAGAACGCGAGCATATTCAGAAGGCCATCAAGTCGCTGGAGCAGACGGTCGGCGAGCGGCCGGCCGGCTGGTATTGCCGCTATGGCCCCAGCGTGAACACGCGCCGCCTGCTGATCGAGGAAGGCGGCTTCACCTACGACAGTGACTATTACGGCGAGGAACTGCCTTTCTGGCAGACGGTCGAGGACAAGCCGCATCTCATCGTCCCCTATTCGCTGACCAACAACGACGGCAAGTACGCCGCCGGCATGGTCCATTCGGACCAATGGTTCGGGCTTGTGAAGGATGCATTCGACGTCCTCTACAAGGAAGGATCGACCCAGCCCAAAATGATGTCGGTCGGCCTGCACCAGCGCCTGATCGGCCATCCCGCCCGTATGGCCGGCCTCTGGCGCTTCCTGGACTACGTGCAGAAGCATCAGGACGTCTGGGTCACCAGGCGCATCGACATCGCGAAACACTGGATCGCGACGCATCCGTATCCAGGCAAGGGCTTGAATGAATAGCCGCTAGACCTTCGCGCGCCCGGCGACCATGCGGACCTTGCCGGGCGACGCGAACCAGATCGAGGCGGCGCCGAGCACGCTGAAGCCCAGCGCCACGATGAAGGCCAGGCGGTACGCGCCTTCGTAATCGTACAGCACGCCGGTGATCCACGGTCCCGCCGCGCCGCCGGCCAGCAGCGACACCATGATGATGCTGAAGATCGAGCCGAAGTGCGGCCCCTCGAAGATCTCCGCCACTACCGATCCCATAAGGCTGGTGAAGGCGTAGCCCAGCCCCCCCTGCGACAGGACCATCAGGTACAGCAACGGCTTCGACGGCAGGGCGCCGAGCGCCAGGAGCGCGCCGTAGCAGATCACGAAGCCTGAGCCGGCGATCGTCCAGACGATCTCGCGTCCGATCCGATCCGATAGCGCACCGAGCAGGATCTGGCCGGGAATGCCCACCATCGCCACCAGGCCCAGCGCCCAGGCGGCCTCCATCGGGCCGAAGCCGATCTCGACCAGATACTTGGTCTGATGCACCTGCACCGCGTACCAGGCATAGCCGGTGCTGAAGAAACCGAGGCAGAGCCACCAGAAGCGATGGGTCCGCGCCGCCCGGCCGACCGTCCATTCCACGGCGACCCACTGCGGATCGACGATGGCCGCAGCCCGGCGGGCGGCCGCCGTGCCCGCTTCCTTCGCGCCGTCGGGTAGCAGGCCGAGATCCTGCGGCCGCTTGGTCACGAACAGGTTGAGCGGCAGCAGCACCAGCAGGGTCATCAGTCCCAGCGCCCAGCAGGCGCCGCGCCATCCGTCCTTCAGGATAATCGACTGCAGCCAGGGCAGGATCAGGATCGCGCCGACACCCACGCCGGAAAAGGCCAGCCCGGTCGCCAGCGCGCGGCGGCGCACGAACCAGTTGGGCAGGTACTGGGACTGAACGGAGAAGCTCATGCAGTTCGCGCCCGCGCCCACCAGAACGCCGAGGGTGGCGTAGAGCTGCCAGGGGGAGTCGATCACGGTCGCACCCAGCAGGCCCGCTGCCGTCAGCACGACACCGATCTCGATCACGAAGCGCGGCCCGCGCCGGTCCATCGTCCGGCCGACCACCGGGCTGATCACCGCCGATACCAGGAAACCGAAGGAAAAGGCGCCGGCCGCCAGGCCGCGATCCCAGCCGAATTCATCGACGATCGGCGGGAACATCAGGGAGAAGGCCGTCCGCGTGGTGACGCTCACCGCGACGGTCAGGAACGCGATCGCGATGATCACCCAGCCGAAGAAGAACGGCAGGCGCGCCGCGAACGAAGCGGGTCGCGGGGGCAAGGCAGGAGACGGCACCGATGCTTCCTTTATCCGTTTCGCCTGTCGCATTGTGGCAAGAAGGAGCAGGCAGCCTGTCCATAGCTCGCTCCCGGGGTCAATGACGCGGCAGGTAGTCGTCCGCTGCGGGGCTTGAACCGGCCCCCCGGCACCGCTATCACCGCCTCCGTTTCCCCTCGAATGAACCGCTTTGGGAGCTGGACCGTGAAAATCACCCGTACCGTCAAGAAGATCCTCGACAACTACGAGAGCGATTGCCCCGGCACCAAGGCCAACCTCGCCCGCATCCTGATGCACGGTCGCCTGGGCGGCACGGGCAAGATGGTGATCCTCCCCGTCGACCAGGGATTCGAGCACGGCCCGGCCCGCTCCTTCGCGCCGAACCCGGACGCCTATGATCCGCACTACCACTACCAGCTGGCCATCGATGCCGGCCTGAATGCCTATGCCGCCCCGCTCGGCCCGCTCGAAGCCGGCGCCGACACGTTCGCGGGCGCCATCCCGACCATCCTCAAGGTCAATTCGGCCAACTCGCTGTCGACCAACAAGGACCAGGCCGTCACCGCCACCGTCTCCGACGCGCTGCGCCTCGGCTGCTCGGCGATCGGGTTCACGATCTATCCGGGCTCGGAAGACCAGTACGAGATGATGGAAGAGATCCGCGAGATGTCGGAGGAGGCCAAGTCGGTCGGCCTCGCCGTCGTCATGTGGTCCTATCCGCGCGGCGGGAAGCTCGACAAGGCCGGCGAGACGGCGCTCGACGTCTGCGCCTACGCCGCCCACATCGCGGCCCTGCTCGGCGCCCACATCATCAAGGTGAAGCCGCCGACGAACGTCCTGTGGCAGCCCGAGGCGAAGGCCGCCTACGAGAAGGCCAACGTCGACACCTCGACCCTGGCCGCGCGCATCAAGCACGTGATGCAGGCGACCTTCAACGGCCGCCGCATCGTCGTCTTCTCGGGCGGCGAGGCGAAGGACCTCGAGGGCCTGTTCACCGAGATCCGCGGCCTGCGCGACGGCGGCGCCAACGGCTCGATCATCGGCCGCAACACCTTCCAGCGCCCGCGCGCCGACGCGCTCGACATGCTCGACAAGATCATCAGCATCTATCAGGGCAAGATGTAGGGCATCGGCTCTGGCAGGAGTTTCAAAGGCGCCGGGTTACCCGGCGCCTTTTTTGCTGCCTGGCTTCCGTTGACCGACTCCGGGCCACCGACTACCGTTCCTTGGGGAGTTTCCGACTGAGCTTTCGAACATGACGATTAGTTACGTTGCCTTGGAAAACTCTTCTTTCCTCGACTTTCAAGGGTATCGCAGCGACGTCGTTCCCCTTTTGGGCGGAATAGTCGTCGACGACTTCAAGGTCAACGTTGCCCTCGTATTCGAGCGCAACGCGCCAACCTCGCAGCTCGAAGCCCTGCTCGGTCAGGACTGGGGAACGCGCCAACAGGAAATCGCCCAGATGACCAGCGCGGGCACGCTCTGGTCGACCTACGGGGCGAACGCAGAGGCCTACCAAAAGGCCGTTGATTTCCTGAAGTCACCCGACGTCAACATCAAGATCCGCGACTTCGAGACGACGAGCACGCAATACATCTCCTCGGTCGAATCACGGACCCTTTGGGTTGAACTCGACAAGTCTGCGTTCAAAACCCTCTTCGGCACGGAGCTGCTGCAAGGTCAAACGGCCACCGGGGAAGCGACGTGGTACTGGGACGGCAATCTGTCGCTGCCGACGGAACTCTCCGGCATCCAGGGCGTGGCGGGGCTATGGTTCGACAGCTACGAGTTCACCACGGCGTTGCCCGACAAGACGGGCGTGCTCCCGGCGCCACTGGGTCAGGGATCACAGAGCGTCGGCAATGCCTCTACGCTGAGACCGGATGACAAGGCGCTCTATCCCTCCGACATAGCGGCCAACTACTACAATTTCCCCCTGACGGGCGATACCAGCCTCAGCGTTCAGACCGGCACCATCGGCCTGCTCGAGTCCGATCTGGGGATCAGGGTAAAGGACAACGACTTCGCCAGCCTGCTCGCCACCTATCGGCAGGGCGCCAGCATCGACACGCCGGGCGACGCGGTGGGTGTCGACCCGGGCGGCGATGCGGACAAGACGAGCGGCGAGCGCTCACTGGATGTCGGAATCGCCACGACGATCAACCCTCAGAGCAAGCTCGTGCTCTACGCCGGTTCGGGCAAGAAGGATGATGCCAAGTCCGAACCCTTCACCACGTATCAGGCCGCCATCTGGGACACCCGCCACGACCCCGAAGTGATCTCCTCATCCGAGCGTTTTGCCACCTCGCAGATGACTCCGGATTCGCCTTTTGCCTTCGCCGTCAACCAACTCCTGATCGATGCCGCCCTTGCCGGCATCACCGTATTCTCATCGGCGGGCGATGGCGGCTCGGGATATCAGACCGCAAACGGCCTGACGAACGTAAGCGGCGCGCGCGCCAGCCAGTACAGCGTCATCGTTGGCGGCACGTCGCTCAGCAGCATGGAAATAGCGACAACCGATGCGACGCTATCCACCATCATGGCCAAGGCCCTGGCGGGCGATCTCGATACGATCTGGCGGCTGGTCACCAACGGCCTCAACGTGTTGCCCGCCAACGCCCTGGACTGCGACCGCCTGATCGAGACCGTGTGGAATACCTATTCGCTCGACGACAACACCTTTGCCGAGAAAGGTTACTTCGGGAACCTTGCCGGCAATGGCGGCGTGGATTCCACGCAGGCCATCCCTTGGTATCAGACTGCCTTCGGGCTGACGCCGACGACAACGGACGGACAGGCCTTGACCGGTCGCGGCGTGCCCGACGTATCGGCCAATGCCGGCGGCAACCTTTTCTACCTCGTGCCCAAGCCGGATATGAAAGAGACGCATGGAGACGCCGGAACAAGCGCGGCAACGCCGCTCTGGGCCTCGCTTGCAATCCAGATAAACGCGATCCTGCTGGATCAGGGAATGCACCTGAAGCTCGGGTACATGACCGACCTGCTCTATATTGCGGCCGCCGTCGCACCGGGATCCTTCAACGATATTCGGGTCGGCAACAACACCTCGTCTTTTTACCTGAAGGGCACCTATCATTCGGACGGTCAGGACATCACACCGACCGGCCACGGCTACGAGGCCGACCAGGGCTACGACCTGGCCTCCGGCCTCGGCTCCCCCAACGGCCTGCTGCTGGCGCGCGCGATCTCCGAAATCACGAACGCTCAGGTCCATTTCGCCACGACACCCGACGTGATCGATGCCAACGGCTCGGGCGGCTGGACCAGCGGCACGACGCAGACGCTGCTGCTACAGACCACCGCAAACGCCGATGCGGCCGTCACCGTCACGACCGGCTCGACGGCAATCGATGCCAGCAGCGCCGCGCACGCGACATACGCCTGGACCAGCCAGCTCGCACAGCAATCATTGCAGACCGACACCGAATTCGATGGCGACCTGCTGGCCTTGTTCGACGGCCAGAGCCAGGGAACCCTCACCCAGGCTGTCGTCACAAACGGTGACAGCCTATCGGTCACCTTCAACGGTAACACCACCGTCGCCACGCGGGCGGCGCTCACCAGTTCATTCGGCTTCGCCGACTTCTATTCGGATGCAAACGATTCGGTGCGCATGGCACAGGCAGTCGCGGTCGCCGAGACCGCCGGCGGCGCCGACGACGTCAACGTCGTGGTCCGCATGCGCCAGGTGGCCGGCGCCGACCTGTCCCTGATGCTCTACAAGGTCGACGACTATAACGGTATGATCGGCGGCGTGGCGCCCGGCGAGGCAGGCTACGCGGCTCTGGCTGCGGCGGCGGCCTACAACGTCCAGGGCGGAGGCTCGGTGATCGCCGGTCCCGGCAATGGCAACTACAGCCAGGTCCAGATCACCGATGTCGATGCCGGCGACCTGATCGCCATGCAACTCACTAACATCACCAACGGCGACACCTTCTGGGCATTCAGTCAGGCCAACGAGATGGTCGGTGGCGAAAACGTCGCCCATCTTTGGAACTACGGCCTCAACACCTGGGGCTGGGAAGACCTGTATGGCGGCGGCGACCGCGACTTCAACGACCTCGTCGTCCAGCTCGACTTCACCAGCACCGCCGGGAGTGGCCTGCTTGTCTGAGGGCCTGAAGCGACTGGACCATGCTGTGTTCACGGGCGTTCTTCCATGACCCATCGTCAAAATGAACACCTCGATTTGCCTCGCGAAGAGGAAATCGATCTCACGCCGTCCCGTCTCAGCGCGCAGAAGAACGTCGTGCGCGTGTTCTACAAGGATCTGTGGGACAAGGCCGATCTCGGTCTCATTCCGACGATTTTCCATCCCGACTTCACGTTTCGCGGATCACTCGGCCCCGTGCTCGTGGGGCACCGGCAGTTCGGCGAGTATGTGAGCTGGCTCACTGAAACGCTGGAAGACTACACGTCCGACATTCTGGAACTGGTGGAAGAAGGCGACCGGGTTTCGGGCAAGCTGCGCTTCCACGGGATCCATCGCCGTACGATGTTCGGAGAGGCGCCGACCGGTCGCCGGGTCTGGTGGTACGGCGCGCCCATCTTCACGTTCGACGGTCCGCTCGTTAGCGATCTGTGGGTGCTCGGCGACGTCCACGGCTTACAGTCGCGTCTCGCCCCGGCAAAAGCGGGAGGCCTCAGCTTCGACCGACGCTAAAGCAGGCCGTTGTCCCGGACGTATTTCGCGATCTCTTTCGCGATCAACTCGTGCGCGGCCCGGTTGGGATGCCCGTCGCCCACGATGTAGAGGTTGGTGCCCTTGTCCCTCTCCCGCTGGAAGGCCTGCGTGAGGTCGAGCAGCTGGATGTCGCCGATCACGCGACCCAGACCTTCCGGCGCGGAGTAGTAATTCGTCGGCAGATAGACGACGAGCAGCTTGGCGCCGATGTCTGCGGCCGACCTCTGCATGTTCCCCAACAGGAACCCCAGCGCCTCTTCCTTCTTCTGGTCGCTCGGCGTGCTGTAGGTGGCCTCGGCATACTCGATCCGGCCGCGGATCACGTCGATGCCGTGCGTCAACCATGTGACGGGGTTGGTATAGTCCCCCGACAGATGCCGCTGGAAGCGACGCACGCCATTGCTCTGCGGCGGGGCGATGTACGGCTTCCCCGCCTCGTTCCAGGCCACGTGCGAGGCATCGAAGCAGAACGGATAGTAGGATGGGAGGCACGGCATCACGTTGCGCTCGAAGTGATGGGCGATGATGCCGTAGACGATCAGCTTGGGCTTGAGGTCGCCGTTTCGACGCATCATCTGCAGCGACTGGGTAGTGCCGTAGGCCGCCATCGCGAAGTTCGAGACGCCGGTTCCGAGTTCGCGCGCGAGGTGCCGGGCATAGGTCTCCTGGTTCGACAGGGCGTAGCCCCAGGAAAAGGAATCGCCGACCACCAGCACGTCAACCTGGGCGGGGCTGCTCTGTCCCGGCCCATCGACCCGCGCACCGCGATCGTCGGTGTAGATGTCGAAAGCGAATGTCTGGCGGTCGCGGACGGCCGGGTAGATGCGCCGGGCGTGGGAGCTGGGATTGGCCCTGGCGCCAATCTCGGGGTCGAATACGAGGAGCCGGTCGCCTTCCGAAATGAGAGGGATTCGCGGAATGGTCAGGTAGGCGGCGATGGCGATACCGACCAGAATGCTGGCCGCGGTCGACACCAGCACCAAAAGAACGGTCTTGCTGGCTTTGTTCATGGTTCCTGGCGAGAAGGCTGATGTCAGTTAGCCCGCGCCAAGGCGGGAAGACAACGTCAGGTTTCTCCTGACTGGGCCTCGACGGCGCGGCGGGTTCCGCATAAACCACACAAAAATCAGGAAGCCCGTGACCGCCCGTCTGTATCTCATCTCGCCCGCCCGCATCGACCATCCGTCGATCTTCGCCGACGAACTGCGCGCCGCCCTCGACGGCGGCGACGTCGCCGCGTTCCAGCTTCGACTGAAGGATGTTCCCGACGACGCGATCGCCCGTGCCGCCGACACGCTGCGCCCCATCTGCCAGCAGCGCGACACGGCGCTGATCATGAACGACCGTCCCGACCTCGCGGTAAAACTCGACTGCGACGGCGTGCATGTCGGCCAGGACGACATGCCCTATGCCGAGGCCCGCCGGATCGTCGGACCCAACCGGCAGGTCGGCGTCACCTGCAAGGCCTCCCGACACCTCGCCATGGAGGCGGCCGAAGCCGGAGCCGACTACGTGGCCTTCGGCGCGTTTTTCCCCTCCACGACCAAGCAGGTCACCAGCCCCGCCAGCCTCGAGATCCTCGAATGGTGGAACGAGTTGATGGAAGTGCCCAGCGTGGCGATCGGCGGCATCACGGTCGAGAACTGCAGGCCGGTCGTCGCGGCCGGCGCCGACTTTCTCGCTGTCGCCAGCGGCGTGTGGAACTACAAGGAAGGGCCGGAGGCCGCAGTCCGGGCGTTCAACGAAATCTTCTCAGCGCACGGGCAGCCATAGCACGTCCTCGATGCGTGATGCGCCGGTGGCCAGCATGGCCAGGCGGTCGAAGCCCATCGCGATGCCGGAGCAGTCCGGCAGCCCGTGATCGAGCGCGGCGAGGAAGTCCTCGTCGACGGGCCAGCGCACGCCGTAGAGCCGGTCCTTGAGGTCCATGTCCGCTTCCAGGCGCTCGCGCTGGATCCTCGCGTCGGTGAGTTCGCCGAAGGCATTGGCCAGCTCGACGCCGCAGACATAGAGCTCGAAGCGTTCGGCGACCCGCGGGTCCCCCGGCTTGGCACGTGCGAGCGCGGCCATCGAAATCGGATACTCGCAAAGGATCGTGGGGCGGCCCATGCCCAGCCGCCGCTCGATCTTCTCGAACATGATCCGGAAGAAGACGTCTTCCCAGCTGTCGCCGGCATGCATGGGCACGCCGGACGCGCCCGAAAGCGCCTCGGCATTGCCGGCGGTCGCGAAGAGATCGACGCCGGCATGGCGCGCGAAGGCCTCCGCGACCGTCAGGCGCTCCGGCTGCGCATGCGGATCGCAGACCTGCCCGTCCCACTGAAGCTCGTCGACGCCGAGGCAGGCCAGCAGCGCCGCGCAATCGTCCATGATGGCCTCGTACCCAACGCCCGTGCGGTACCATTCGAGCATCGTGAACTCGGGATGGTGGAGCGCAGACCCCTCGGCATTGCGGAACACCCGGGCGAACTGGAAGATCCGAGGCAGCCCGCCCGCGAGCAGCTTCTTCATCGCGAATTCGGGCGAACTGTGCAGCCAGCGCTCGCGCGCTTCGCCGTCCGGCAGCTCCCATTCGGTGGCGAAGCCCGTGAGGTGGACTTCCGCGCCGGGCGCGACCTGCAGGATCGGGGTTTCGACTTCGAGAAATCCCTCGGCGGCGAACCATCGCCGCATCGAAGCCAGCAGGCGCGCACGCGCCTCGAGATGCGGCAGGCGCCGTGCAAGCCTGTCGGGACGCCATTCGGTCATGTCGCACCTTCGCATGGCGGCGAGCCGGCGTGTAGGATGTCGTCATGACGCCGAAGCAGGTCGATGCCTATTGCCGCAGTCTGCCGGCCGCCACCCGGACGGTGCAGTGGGAGGGCGTCACCGTCTTCAAGGTCGGCGGCAAGATGTTCTGCCTGATCGGCCCGCCCGGCCATTCCGTCGCGCGCCTCTGCTTCAAGTGCCCGCCGGAACATTTCGAGGCGCTGTCCCATGCGAAGGGGTTCAAGCCAGCTCCCTACCTGGCGCGCGCCACCTGGGTAGCCCTGGAGGATCCCTCGGTCCTGACTCCGGCCGAGACGCGCGCCTACCTGAAACAGGCGCATGCCGTCGTCGCGGCCGGCCTTTCGAAGAAGAAACGGGCCGAACTGGGCCTGAAATAGCCCCATGAGGGCTCCCGCCGCCCGGTTGCGACCCCGGGCCGCCTTTGATAGAAGGCCGCGCCGGCCTCGTACCGCCCCGCGGACGAGGCCGAATCCATTCATCCGAGACAGCGGTAAGGCCGGGTAAAGCCATGAAAGTCCAAGTCAATTCCATCCGAGCCGGCAACGTCATCGAGTACAACGGCAAGCTCTGGGTCGCTTCCAAGGTGCAGCACATCAGCCCCGGCAAGGGCGGCGCGTTCGTCGCCATCGAGGCCAAGGCGCTGCGCGAGGGCAACAAGCTGCAGGAGCGCTTCCGCTCGGGCGAGACCATCGAGCGTGTCCACATCGACGAACGCGAGTGCACCTACCTGTTCAAGGACGAGAACGGCTTCACGTTCATGGACAAGGAGACGTTCGAGCAGCTCGTGGTGGGCGCCGACGTGCTCGACGAGGATCAGTCCCGCTGGCTGCAGGACGGCATGGAAGTGACCGTGTCTCTCTACGAAGGCACGCCGGTCGGCGCCGAGCTCCCGAAGACCGTCGTTCTTGCCGTCACCGAGGCCGATGCCGTGGTGAAGGGCCAGACCGCCTCCTCCTCCTACAAGCCGGCCATAGTCGAGGGGGGCATCCGCGTGATGGTGCCGCCGCATATCGGCGTCGGCACCCGCCTGGTGATCAACACCGAGGAAGGCACCTACATGGAACGTGCCAAGGACTAGGGCCGTACCCGTGGCCCTCCCGACCAACCGTCCTCCCCGCGAAACACCGGTCGCCCGCGTCGGCCGCGCCCCGATGGGCGAAGCGCGCGAGCGTTCGGGCCCGCCCGAGCGCAAGTCGCTGGCGGCGCGCTCGGCCACGATCACCGTGATGATCCGTGCCGCCTTTGCCGCGGCCAAGAGCCTGAAGCGCGATTTCGGCGAGGTCGAGCACCTGCAGATCTCCGAGAAAGGGCCCGGCGACTTCGTCAGCCATGCCGACATCAAGGCCGAGCGCACGTTGCGCACCGAGCTGTCGCGAGTTCGTCCCGACTACGGTTTCCTCGGCGAGGAAGGCGGCGAGACGAAAGGCGATGGCCGCAACCGCTGGATCGTCGACCCGCTCGACGGCACGACCAACTTCCTGCACGGCGTTCCGCATTTCGCCATCTCGATCGCGCTGGAGCGCGAGAAGGAGATCATCGCGGGTGTCATCTACCAGCCGATCTCCGACGAGCTGTTCTGGGCCGAGAAGGGCAATGGCGCCTATATCGACACGCCGAACGCCCGTTCGCGCCGCCTGCGCGTCTCGGGGCGCAAGGATCCGGCGAGAGCGCTGGTCGGCACCGGCATCCCGCATATCGGCAAGGGCAACCATGCCGCCTATCACGCCAAGCTGGCGGCCGTGACGGAGCGCACCGCCGGCGTCCGCCGCTGGGGTGCCGCGGCGCTCGACCTCGCCTTCGTGGCGGCCGGCCGCTACGACGCCTTCTTCGAATTCGGCCTCGCGCCCTGGGACGTCGCGGCCGGCGTTCTGATGGTGCGCGAAGCCGGCGGTCTCGTGGGTGATGTCGCGGGCCAACCTTACGAGCTGGGCGGTCCGTCCCTTCTCGCCAGCAATTTCGGGCTGCGCGACGCGATGGTCGATATCCTGTCGAAGGCCTGAGGGTTCTCCGGAGCATTCGCGCCCGGCCACCACTGCAATTGGTCCGCAGGCGGTTGAGCGGGCACAGTCCATTCGGTATGGTCGATTGCCAAATCCCTTGGAAAGGCAATCGGTTATGCCCCCCTCTTCGGTCGCTGCACGCAGCTTGGCGCTCGCCGTCCTCGGCGTCGGCGCTGCGGCGTTCGCGGCCCGCGGGCAGAACGTCACCGCGTTCAATCCCTACTCCGGCCTCGGCCTGCCGGGCGGGCCGCCATCCCAGAGCGCCTCGCCGGCCGCGGCGCCGGCCGTGACGGCTCCGATGGCGCCTTCGGGTCAACTGGCAGGGCCGGCCTTCAATCCCTGGACACTCCCGGCGCCGCCTCCGCTGGCTCCCCAGCCCTCGCCGTCATCGGCGTCCGCGTCGGTGCGCTCACCGGCGACCGGGACCAACCTGCCACCGCCGCCCGGCCGGATCGCGAGCCGCGTCGTCGCCGTGCCGGAGCTGACCACGAACCGGGCTCGGCCGCGCGTCGCACAGAAAGCCAGCGCCGCTCCGCGCACGCGGACCGTCGCGGCTGCGGCGCCCAAGTCTGCGCCACCGACGGCTGGACCGCCCGTCCAGGCGACGCCGCCCGCGTCCAAGCCGATCCCAACGGCGACCACGCCGGTGGCGACGGCAGCCCCGGCGGCACCTAAGGTCGCCCCACCAGCCGGCGCCGATTCCACAGCACCGGCGGCGCCTGAACCGAAGATGGCGGCCCTGGCCCCGCAGCCCCCGGCCCCGGCGCGGGTTCCCCTCACCGTCTCCCTGGTCTTCCCGGCGCGCTCTGCCGAACTCTCGGACACCGCGCGCGCGGAGTTGGACCGTCTGATCAAGAGCATCTCCGACCGCGCCCTGCGCCAGGTCGAACTGAAATCGTTTGCTGCCAACGGCGAGGCCGACAGCCGCAAGGTCTCGCTGGCCCGCGCCCTTAACGTCCGCACCTATCTCATCGACAAGGGCGTGAAATCGAAGATCGAGATCGGCACCTTTTCCAGCAGCGACGGCAACGAGCGGGTCGAAATCGTGGTGCCCAACACATGATCGCCCGCAGGCACGGCCTTAACGGCAGCGGGAGTTCGCATGAGTAATCCGCTTCCGTATCTCGTTCGCATGCTGCTGTTCCTCGCGGTCGTCGCCTGCATCGCTTACCTGCTCCACCATGACCTGCTGCGCGTGTTCATGAACACGCCGATCCTGAACAGCGTCATCGTCGGCGTGCTCGTGATCGGCATCTTCTTCGTGATGCGCCAGGTGCTCTCCCTGTGGCCCGAGGTTCGCTGGCTTCGGCGCTTCCAGCACCGCGAGCCGGGCGCGCCACCGCTCGATGCCGGCTCGATCGACCTGATGGCACCGATGGCCGCGATGATGGGCGAGCGACAGGACAATTTCCGCCTGTCTCCGACGGCGACGCGCGCCATGCTCGACGGCATCGCCAGTCGCCTCGACGAGCGCCGCGAACTCAGCCGCTACATGATCGGCCTGCTGATCTTCCTCGGCCTGCTCGGCACCTTCTGGGGGCTGCTGGAGACGATCGGCGCCGTCGCCGACGCCATCGTCGGCATGCAGGTGACCGGAGGCGACGCCGTCCAGATCTTCGCCAAGCTGAAGCAGGGAATCGAAGGCCCGCTCAAGGGCATGTCGACCGCCTTCGGCGCGTCGCTGTTCGGCCTGTCCGGATCGCTCGTCCTCGGCTTCCTCGAACTTCAGGCCAGCCAGGCACAGGGCCGCTTCCACACCGAGCTGGAGGAATGGCTGGCCGGCGCGACACGACTCTCCAGTGGCACGCTGCAGGCTGAGGGCGAACAAGGCGTCTCGGCCTATGTCGAGGCACTGCTGGAGCGCACCGCCGATGGGCTGGACGATCTCACCCGCACGCTTCGCCGCAGTGAGGAAGGCCGTGAACAGGCCGCGGCCGCCAATGCCGCGCTGGTTGAGCGTCTGTCTTCTCTGACCGAGAGCATGCGCTCCCAGCAGGCACTGCTGGCGCGGCTCGCGGAGCAATCCATCGAGCTGCGCGGCACGGTCGCGCGGCTGACCGAGCGCAAGCCGGAAGCACACGACCAGGAAGTATTGCTGGCCCATCAGCGCAATCTCGAGGCCGGGATCGCCCGCCTGATCGACGAGAGCGTTCGCAGCCGCACGGCGCTGGCGGACGAACTGCGCGGTGAATTCCGCCTTCTCGCCCGGACCATCGCTTCGACGCGCGGCGCGACGCCGCCGGGCGACGACTAGCCGCCATGGCGGCCGCATCCCGCCGCCGCGGAGGGGGCTCGGCCGACTATACCTGGCCGGGTTACGTCGACGCGCTCACCACACTGCTGATGGTCCTGATCTTCCTGCTGTCGCTCTTCAGCGTCGCGCAGTTCACGCTGACCGACACGCTGAACACGCGGGACAGCGCGATCGAGGCCCTCAACAAGCAGCTCGGCAGTCTCGCCAACGTCCTCTCCATCGAGAAGGCCGCCAGCGAGGGGTTGAAGCAGGACCTCGAGAAGCTGACCCTGCAGCTTCGCCAGAACCAGGCGGAGCGCGACCGGCTGAGCGCCGATCTCGCCACCCAGCGCGGCGCAGCCGATGCGCTCAAGATCGAGCGCGACGCCCTGACGGAGCGCCTCACCTCGATGCTTGCGGAGCGCGACCGGCTCGCCTCCTCGCTCGAAAGCACCAACAAGGAGGCGGCCGCAAGGGCGGATGACCTCCAGAAGGAGATCGAACGGCAGCGCCTGGAGCTCACCCGCCTGGCCGCCTCGCTCGCGGCAGCCAACCAGGACAAGGGCAAGCTGTTCGGCGACCTCACGGAGGAGCAGAAGCTCAGCGCCGAGCAGAAGGCGGCCGTCGTGCGACTTACCGCTGAACTGGCGGCCCTCAAGGACGAGCTGGCCCGGCTCGGGACCGCCCTGGATGCCGCCGACGCCAAGGCGAAGGACCAGCAGGCCCAGATCGTCGATCTCGGCCAGAAGCTCAATCGTGCGCTCGCCAGCAAGGTCGAGGAGCTGGCGCGTTATCGCTCGGAGTTCTTTGGCAAGCTGCGGGAGGCTCTGCGCGGCCAGCGCGACGTCCAGATCGTCGGCGACCGCTTCGTCTTCCAGTCGGAAGTCCTGTTTCCGTCGGGCTCGGCAAAGCTGCAGGAGAGCGGCGAAAAGCAGCTCGCCAGCGTTGCCAAGCGGCTGGTGGAGATTTCCGCGACCATTCCCAAGGACATCAACTGGGTCCTGCAGGTCGACGGCCACACCGACAACAAGCCGATCAGCAACGCCACCTATCCGTCGAACTGGGAACTGTCGGCCGCCCGCGCCATCGCCGTGGTGAAGTTCCTGCACAGCGAAGGGATTCCCAACAACCGCCTGGTGGCGGCTGGCTACGGCGAATACCAGCCGCTCTCGTCCACCGATACAACCCGCAACCGGCGCATCGAGCTGAAGCTCACCAACCGATAGCCGAACCGGCTACAGCAGCCCCAGCCGCTTCAGTTCCGCAGCCATTTCCGGCGGCATGTCCGCCGTGTCGCCGCTCGCCAGGTCCGGCGGCGCCCGCTCGGGCTCGAGGTAACGCCAGCCCTGGAAGGCCTTGCAGGCACGCGGCGCCGTCTGGATCAACGTGCGCTTCAACTTTATCCGGCAAAATTTCTTGCCGCTCTCCTCGTCGAATTCGTCCTCGAAGCCCACCAGTTCCTGCCGGACGCGGATGACGCCGCGGATCACCCAGTACAAGGAGCCACCCACCAGATCTTCTCCGCGGCGCGGCGAGTTGCGGGTGTAGACCCAATGCGGCGAGCGCGGCGGCTGCCCGCGCTCCTTCCGCCGTGCCGCCTGGACCTTCTTCATATGCGCAAGGTCGTCGACGCCGACCGCGAGCTTGATGAGATGCAACGCCATCGCTTGCGATTAGTACGCCCCGACCCGCTTCCTCAAGCGCCGCCTATCCACAGCGTGACCTTCCCGCCACAGCCTGCGAGAATTGCTGACCGGACCTCGGACTCCACAATGTCTGCACAATCCACGCTCTAAAGTCCGGACGCTTTTTCCGCGGGGTTCTCATGAATCGTTCGACGCTGGCTGCTCTGGTCGTGGCCCTGATGCTGGGCTCGGGCATTGCGGGATACCTGATCGGAAAGCCCTCCGATTCGGTCGATCGCCCGGCGCCGACACGAAGCGTAGCAGCGCCGCCGATAGTTCCTCCCACGACACCGCCTCCGGCTTCGACTCCGCCGGCCCCCGCGCCGCAATCGGCCGCTCCCGCACCGCTCCCGCAGCCGCCGGCCCTTCCGACCGATCCCTTCGCCTTCCGCCGCGTCGGCGTGGATTCGAGCCGCTCGGAAGCCGAGGCGTGCCTCGCCTTCAACAAGCCGCTCGCCACCGGTGACGTGAAGTATGCCGACTTCATCCGCATCGAGCCGGAGGCCAAGACGGCGTTGCGCGCGGTGGACGATAGACTGTGCATCGCCGGATTGACCTATGGACAGGACTATACGGTGAAGCTGCTGGCGGGCTTCCCCGGTCGCGACGGACAGAAACTGCGCGACGAACAGAGCGTGAGCGTCGCGCTCGGCGCGAGGCCCGCCGTCGTCACCTTGCCCGGCAAGGGCTTCATCCTGCCGCGCGGCAGTGCTGCCGGCCTGCCGGTCACCACCATCAACGTCTCGAAGGTCGGCATCTCGGTCTACCGTGTGAACGAGCGCGGGATCGACCGTTTTTCGGCCGACCGATACTACGACGTGGCGTTCCCCGGCTCGGAGCCGATCACCGAGTCGTGGTCGCTGCGCAGCTGGCTGAACGGCAGCAATGGCGCTGAGCAGTGGTCGGGTACGATGGAAGTGCGCAACGTGCCCAACCAGGCCGTCGTCACCGCCTTCCCGATCCGCGAGACGATCCGGGAGTGGAAGCCCGGTGCCTATTTCGTGGTGGTCTGGAACGCCGCCAAGCCGCCGTCGCGCGACTATGACGACGACGAGACGACAGGCGGCGGCGCCGCTGGCCTGTGGGTGATCGACACGGATATCGGGCTCACCTCTTTCAGCGGCGACGACGGACTGAACGTTTTCGCCCGCTCACTGCAGACCGCCCAGCCGATGCCCGGTATAGAAGTCACGGTCCTCTCGCGCGGCAACGAGCCGATCGGCAAGGTCGTCACCGGCACCGACGGCCGTGCCTCTTTCGCTGCCGGCCTTCTCAAGGGAACCGGCGCTGCCGAGGCCGTGGCCGTCATGGCGCAGGATCCGGCCAAGAAGGACTTTGCGCGTCTCGAACTGACCAAGTCCGCCTTCGATCTCTCGGATCGCGGGATCGACGGCCGGCCGCAGCCCGGCCCGGTCGACGCGTTTCTCTACACCGAGCGCGGCGTCTATCGCCCCGGCGAAACCATCCATCTGATGGCGTTGTTGCGCGACGACTCGGCCAACGCGCTGTCCAATCTGCCCGTCACGCTAATCGTGAAGCGGCCCGACGGCAGCGAGTTCACCCGCTACACCCATGCGCTGCAGGCATCCGGCGCCGTCTCCCAGTCGATCGACCTGCCGAAATCCTCCCGGCGCGGCCGCTGGTCCGTGGCGGCGCACATCGACCCCAAAGGCGCCTCCGTCGGCCGTGTCGAATTCTCAGTCGAGGATTTCGTGCCGGAGAAGCTCAAGGTCGAGCTGACCTCCGAACAGCCGATCCTCAGGCCGGGAACCGTGAACCGCTTCGCGATCTCGGCCGACTTCCTCTATGGCGCACCCGCCTCCGACCTCGCCGTCGAGGGCGACATGCGGATCACCGTGGACGATGCGCCCTTCCCCGCCTTCGCCAAGTACAGGTTCGGTTCCGAGGAGGAGCGCGAGAAATTCGAGCCGCCCTTCATCGAATTGAAGGGCGAGAACACCGACAGGGGCGGCAAGTCGAGCCTCCTGTGGGCCGGCGATCTCGCCAAGGATACGGTTCTGCCGTTGCGCGCCCAGGTCCAGGCCCGCGTCTTCGAACCGGGCGGTGGCCGCGCCACGAAGACCGACAAGATCCTGCCGGTACGCACCCGCGACACCTACCTCGGGATCGCCCCGACCTTCGAGGGGCGCTATTCGCGTGAGGGTGTCGACACGGAATTCGACATCGTCGCGGTCGATGCCGGCGGGGCGCAGGTCGCCCGGCCTGCGGTCGAGTACCGCATCGAACGGATCGTCTATGCCTATCAGTGGTTCCAGGTCGATGGCCGCTGGCGCTGGCAGTCGGTCACCAACACGAGGCTGGTTACCGCCGACAAGGTCACTCTGAAGGCGGACGCGCCCACCCGGCTCTCGCAGCGCCTCGAGTGGGGCCAGCACAAGCTCACGGTCATCGACAACGAGAAGAACACGACCACCAGCCTGACCTTCTATGTCGGCTGGTACGGCGGCACCTCGGCCGAGGAAGCCCCCGACACGCTGCGGGTGGCCAGCGACCGGCAGAACTATTCGCCGGGTGACAGCGCCCGCCTGCGTATCGAGGCACCGTTCGCCGGCGAGGCGCTGATCGCCATCGCGACCGACCGCATCGTGTCCACCCAGTCGGTCCAGGTGCCGGCCGGCGGCACGACCATCGACATCCCGGTAAAGGGCGAGTGGGGCGCGGGCGCCTACGCACTGGTCACGGCCTGGCGGCCGCTGGCGGCCCCGGCCGAACGCACGCCCACGCGCGCGATCGGCGCGGTGTGGCTGGGGCTCAATCCGGCTCTGCGTACGCTCGGCATTCAGATCGGCACGCCCGAGAAGATCACGCCGCGCCAGCGCATCGATGTGCCCGTGAAGGTGTCCAATCTGCAGGCCGGCCAGGAAGCCTTCGTCACCCTGGCGGCCGTCGACGAGGGCATTCTGCAACTCACCCGCTACAAGACGCCCGATCCGGCGAGCCACTATTTCGGCAAGCGTCGTCTCGGCGTCGCGATGCGCGACGATTACGGGCGCCTGCTCGACACCCGGGCCGACGAACTCGGCCGAATCCGGTCCGGTGGCGATGCCGGCGAGATCGGCGGGCTGGACGTGGTGCCGACGCGCACCGTGGCGCTGTTTAGCGGCCCCGTGAAACTCGACGACAAGGGCGAGGCGAAGATCGCCTTCGACGTCCCCGACTTCATCGGCCAGCTTCGGCTGATGGCCGTCGCCTACGACAAGAGCCGCGTGGGCTCTGGCGAGCAGCGCCTGTTCGTGCGCGATGCCGTCACCGCGGACGCCGTTCTGCCGCGCTTCCTCGCCCCGAAGGATCTCGGGCGGGTGGCGCTGTCGCTGCACAATGTCGACGGCCAGGCGGGCGACTACCGCGTGACGCTGACCGCGACCGGGTCGGTCTCCCTCGAACGGCCGGTGGGCGAAACCAGGAGGCTCGCCGCCAACCAGCGCGAGCTTTTGACCTGGCCACTGCGTGCTGGCGATGCCGGCTTCGGCAAGGTGACCGTCGCGGTCCAGGGGCCCGGCAACTTCGCCGTCCAGCGCGAATGGGAGATCCAGGTGCGGCCGGCGCAGACACCCAGCGCAGTCGACACGGTGGCGCGCCTCGGCCCCGGCAACGACGCCACGGTCGACCGCAACGTGATCGCCCCCTTCGCTCCCGGCACCGCGCAGGTCAGCGCCTCTCTGACGCGCATCCCCGGCATCGACGTGGCGGGCCTCTTGCGCGCGCTCGACAAGTATCCGTTCGGCTGCATCGAGCAGACGACCAGCCGCGCCATGCCGCTGCTCTACTACAACGACGTGGCGATGCTGGGCTACGGCCCGACCGATCCGCGCATCAACGATCGCGTCCAGGATGCCGTCTATCGCATCGTCGACATGCAGTTGCCCGACGGTTCGTTCGGCATGTGGGGTCCCTTCTCGACACCCGCGGCGGAATGGCTGCAGACCTACGTGCTGGACTTCCTGGTCCGCGCCAACCAGCAGCAGATGGCAGTGCCGTCGGCCTCCCTGCAGCGGTCGCTGAGCTGGCTCAACAAGACGGCCGACAAGTTCTCCCCGAATGCGCAGGCCTACGCCTGGTACGTGCTGGCGAAGTCGGGCTTCGCCGATCCCGGTCGCGTCCGCTATTTCCAGGACACGAAGGCGGCCGAGATGAAGGGCGGCATTGCCTGGGCGATGCTAGCCGCGGCGCTGAACCAGGTGGGCGAGCCGGGGCGTGGCCGCCTCGCCTTCGCCACGGCCCGCCAGCGCATCGACGAGCGCGATCCCAACGACTATTACGGCTCGCCGCTGCGCAATCGCGCCGCGCTGGTGACCCTCGCCGTCGAGGCGGGCGGCCGCGAGGCCTTGACCGAAGTGACCAGCCTCGTCGGCGAGCGTCTCGCCGCCTCGATCGGCCAGACCACGACGCAGGAACAGGCCTGGCTGGTGATGGCCGCCCGCGCCATGAGCGGCAGTACGCAGCTCGCCTATTCGGTCGACGGCCAGCAGCGTCAGTCGGCGGCCGAGCCGGTGGTGTTCAACCCCGACGCGCCCGCGCTGGACCGCGGCCTCAAGCTGCGCAACGACGGCGACCGGCCGATCTGGATGCAGGTGACGGCGCGCGGTGTGCCGCTCGACCCGCAGCCCGCCGCGACCGCCGGCATCAGTGTGAAGCGCGACTTCCTGAAGCTGAATGGCGAACCGGGCGCACTCAGCCGCGTACGTCAGAACGAGCGCTTCATCGTCTCGATCTCGGGCCGCAACCTGGAGGGCGGCTACCATGAGGTGGCGCTGCTCGACCTGCTGCCCGCGGGCTTCGAGATCGAAGCGGTGCTGAACGACGAGACGGTGAAGTCGTTTCCGTTCCTGGCGGAGCTGACGCAGACCCGCGTTGCCGAGGCCCGTGACGACCGCTTCTTCGCGTCCTTCAACATGGGGACCCGGCCGTACCAGACCTGGTGGGACGCCTCGGCCAAGAACCCGAACTCCTATCATGTCGCCTACATCGTGCGCGCCGTGACTCCGGGCACTTACGCCGTTCCCGCGACCAACGTCTCGGACATGTACGCCCCACGCATCTATGGCCGTACCGCGATGGGCACCCTGACCATCGTCCCACCGGACGCGCGCTGACGGGCGCTGGGCGTGAAGCTGCGGATCCTCCTCGCAGGCATTGCCGTCGCCGCCACGACGCTGGCGGCGGTGGGCCTCGCGCTCGACCGCGCCTTCCCGCCCGACCTGTCGCGCTACCACGAGCGCTCGACCGAAGTGGTCGACGCCAACGGCCGATTGCTGCGCGCCTTCACGACCCTGGACGGCAAGTGGCGTCTCAAGACGACCGTCGACGATGTCGATCCGCTCTACCTGGCGCTTCTCAAGGCCTACGAGGACCGCCGCTTCGACGACCATTGGGGCGTCGATCCGGTCGCCGCGGTGCGGGCAGCCTGGCAGCTCGCCGAGCGCGGCCGCATCGTGTCAGGTGCGTCCACCATCTCGATGCAGGCCGCTCGCCTGCTCGATCCCCGGCCCCGGAGCTTCACGACGAAGGCCATCCAGTCCGCCCGCGCGCTGCAGCTCGAATGGCGCTATTCCAAGCGCGAGGTACTGGCGGTCTACCTGACGCTGGCGCCGATGGGCGGCAATCTGGAAGGCGTACGTGCCGCGTCGCTCGCCTATTTCGGCAAGGAGCCGCGCCAGCTCAGCGCCGCGGAAGCTGCGCTGCTGGTGGCAATCCCGCAGTCGCCGGAGCGCCGCCGCCCCGACCGCGCCTCCGCTCCTGCCCGGGCCGCGCGCGATCGCGTTCTGGCCCGCGGCCTGGAACATGGCGTGATCGACGCCCCTCTGTTCGAGATGGCGCGCAGCCGCCCTGCTCCTGACCGTCGCCTCGCCTTGCCGATGCAGGCGCCCCATCTTTCCGCCTGGCTGGCCGGCCAGTCGCCGGGCGCCGTCGTGCCGACCACCCTGCGCTTCGAATTGCAGCAGTCGCTGAGCCAGCTGGCGCACGACGAGCGCCGACAGTTCGCCGACGGCGCCGAGATCGCGATGGTCGTTCTCGACAACCGCACGGGCGGCGTCGTGGCCTGGCTGGGTGGCGACAATTTCTTCGGCCGCGCCGGACAGGTGGATCTGGTGCGTGCGCGGCGTTCACCGGGATCGGCGCTGAAGCCGCTGATCTATGCCATGGCCTTCGACGATCGCACCCTGCACCCCGAGACCGTGGTCGAGGACGTGCCGGTTCGCTTTCGGGACTGGCTGCCGCGCAACTTCGACCGCGACCATCAGGGCGCCGTGACGGTGCGCCGCGCCCTGCAGCAGTCGCTGAACGTGCCGGCCGTTCTGGCGCTGGAGAAGGTCGGACCGCAGCGCTTCCTCTCGACGCTGCGCACCGCGGGCGCCACGCCCGGCCTGCCGCCGGGCGACACCGGAAATTCGCTTGGCATCGCGCTCGGCAGCGCGACCCTCTCGCCGCTGGAGATGGCCGGCCTCTATGCCGGTCTCGCGAACGGCGGCAGCTTTGCGCCGCCGCAAGTCCGGCGCGACCGGCCCCGCCCCCTGCCGGTGCGCCTCCTCGGCCCCACGGCCGCCTGGTACGTCTCGGACGTGCTGGCCGAGGCGCCTCTCCCGGAAGGCTTTGCGTCGCTTCCCGTGGCGCTCCGCGAGCGCCGCATCGCCTTCAAGACCGGCACCTCCGCCGGCTATCGCGACGCGTGGGCTGCGGGCTACAGCACCAACTGGACGGTGGTCGTCTGGGTCGGCCATGCCGACGGGACACCGCGCCCCGGGCAACTCGGCCGGCTCTCGGCCTTGCCCATCCTGTTCAAGGCGTTCGGCCGCCTGCCCGGCGAGGACAATCGCGCCATCCGCCCGCCAGTCGACGCGATCAAGGTCTCGTCACACCGTGACCTGCCCCCACGCATGCGCACGCTCGGCCCCCATGCGGAGACGAGCGGTGGGCCGCGCATCGCCTACCCGCCGGCCGATGCCCGCATCGAGCTGACCGAGCGCGAGGCCATTCCCTTGAATGCGATGGGCGGCCACGGGCGACTGCGCTGGCTGGTCGACGGCCGGCCGCTCGACGGCAACCAATGGGTGCCAGCCGGGGCGGGAGTCGCGCGCCTCGCCGTCGTCGACGAAGCCGGTCGCTCGACCTCGGTGACCGTCAGGATCGTCGAGCGGCGATAGCGTCAGGCCGCCTTGGCCTTCAGCGCCTGTGCCACCTTGGAAGCGGGTTCCCGGCCGAGCGCCGCGCAGATCTCGCGCCCCGCCTTGGCGATCGCATCCAGGTCGACCCCGTGTTCGATGCCGAGCCCGTTCAGCAGATAGATCACGTCCTCAGTGCCGACATTGCCCGACGCGCCCTTGGCGTAGGGACAGCCGCCGAGCCCGGCGACCGCCGTGTCGAACACCGAGATGCCGCGTTCCATCACGGCGAGGATATTTGCCAGAGATTGGCCGTAGGTGTCGTGGAAGTGGGCCGCGATCTTCTCGCGCGGCATCTTCTCTGCCACGGCGTCGATCATGGCGACGCATTCGCCGGGCGTGCCGACGCCGATCGTATCGCCGAGCGAGACCTCGTAGCAGCCCATCCGGAAGAGCCGCTCCGACACCTCGGCAACCTTGGCCGGCGGGACCTTGCCGTCATAGGGGCAAGCGATCACGGTCGAGACGTAGCCGCGCACCTTCATGCCGTGCTTCTCCGCCGCTTCCATCACCGGTGCGAACCGTTCGAAGCTCTCGTCGATCGAGCAGTTGGTATTCTTGCGGCAGAAGGCCTCCGAGGCCGCCGTGAAGATGGCAATCTCCTCGACCTTGGCCTCTACGGCGCCGTTCATCCCCTGCTTGTTAGGCACCAGGACCGGATAGCTGACCCCAGGCTTGCGCTGGATACGGGCCATGACCTCGTCGGTATTGGCCATCTGCGGCACCCACTTCGGCGACACGAAGCTGCCGGCCTCGACGGCCGAATGACCGGCGGCCGACAGCGCGTCGATCAGCGCCACCTTGGCCTCGACCGGCACGGGCTTCGCTTCGTTCTGCAAACCGTCGCGCGGCCCCACTTCGACGAGCCGCACGCGCTTGGGATGATTCATCGTTGCCTCCCGGTCCTCGCGCCACATACTGCACCAGCGGGAAGGTCGCCAGACAGGATTTTTGCCCCTACGGCGTCTGCGAAATATGCGCAGTCCGATCATGTCCCGGATGGCTGAACATGATCTCCAGGGTGCGCAGGTAGGTGTGCAGCCCGGCATCCTGGATCGGCAGGACGTGGGCGTCCTCCCCCGATTCGTTGTGGTGCGAGTGCCAGTAGCCGGGCGGCGTGATGAAGCTGGCGCCGGGTGCCCAATCCTCCCGGCGACCGTTCTTGATCATGCCGGACTCGTCGAGTTCCGTGCCGATCATCGTGTAGCAACCGGGCTTGCAGTCGATGACGAAATCGACCGCGACCGACTCGTGACGATGCGGGTACTGGACGGCGTCCTTGGGCAGGAGCCCAAACATCGTCCACATCGTGTGCGTGATGGTCCGGGTACTGGGAAAATTCCTGTTGGCGAGCAGGACACTGACGCGATTGGCATTCGCGGTCTTGGGATCGGTGGCAATCTCCGTCAGCTTCTGCTGGGCCTGGGTGTGCTGATAGAAAGTGGGCTTGAAGCGCGCGACCGTCGGCGTCGCGCCGAGATAGCGCAGCAGGGGTGCATCATGCACCCAATAGAGTCCCGCCTCGCCGTCGGAGTGGTGCATGGCGTGGCCGTGCGCCGGCAGGACCAAGTAGTCGCCCTGCGACCAGTGCATCGTCTCGCCGCACGCGTCGGTCCGCCCGCTGCCCCTGAACACGAAGAACACCTGGCTCGTCGCCTCCGCCGAGGTCATGACGGAGCCGCGAACGATACGAATGAAGTTCGCGCAGAGCGCCGGCGTCGTCGCGGGGCCGACGATCCCCAGTTCCTCGCTGACGTCGAGCGGCTGAATGCGCGTCGGTCCCTGGTCGAAGAAGGACGGCGAGAAGGCCCGGTACGGCACGGGCGGGATGATGCCCTGGCCGACCGGGTTCACGGCCGAACTGTAGTCGAAATACTGTGCGTCGCTCGTCAGCAGTTCATAATTGGGAAAGCTCTCGACACCAGCCACACCAGTCTCCCTCGTCCGGGCTCTCGCGGAACGCCGCCCGCTCACCGAGGCCAATTTGCAGCCTCACCGGATCCCGAGTCCATGGCCGAAATCGTGCCGCCTGAATCCTATACAACCGTATCCTTGAGCTTTCCGGCCCGGCGCAAGACGATCGCGACCGCAGCGAGCGCCAGCACGGTGAAGGCGATCAGCAGGGTCGCGACAGCGGTGATGGTCGGGTTCACCTCGAGGATCAGCTCGTTGAACATCTTCTTCGGCACGGTCTCGAATTTGCCCGCGATGAACGACGTCACGATCACCTCGTCGAAGCTGCCGATGAAGGCAAAGATCCAGGCTGCGAAGACGCTCGGCGCGAGGTTCGGCAACACGATCTTGCGCATCGTGTAGCCCCACGAGGCGCCGAGGCTCCAGGCGACCTGCTCGATCCGCTGGTCGAACTCGCGGATCGCGACACCCAGCACCATCATCACCAGCGGCACGTTGAGCAATGTATGCGCAACTACCAGGCCCAGCAGCGATCCGAGAAGGCCGACCTTCGCCAGAGCGAGATACAGGGCAATGGCGACGATGATCGTCGGCACGATCAGCGGCGCCATGAAGTTGCCTTCGGCCCAGTCCCGTCCCTTGAACGTGCCGCGCCGCAGGCCGTAGGCCGCCAGGCCGCCCAAGAGCAGCGCCGCCACCGACGAGATTGCCGCCACCAGGACCGACGTCCACATCGCCTCCATCCAGCGCGGATCGCCGAAGAAGGTCTCGTACCAGCGCAGCGACAGGCTGGGCGGCGGAAAGGTCAGCGCCCGCGCCGAGGAGAACGACATCGGGATCACGATGACCAGCGGCACCGTCAGGAAGACGAGGCCGAAGATACCCATCGCGGCCAGCCCGCGCCGAGCCCAGATCGAGCCGCCGATCGATTCGCGGTTCATGCCCCAATCCTCATGCCGACGCCTTTCGGTCGAGCCGGCGGTAGGCCGCGAAGATGGCGAGTGTCACGATCAGCAGGATGGTCGAGATCGCCGAGGCCTGCTCCCAGCGCGGGATCTGGTTGATCAGCGTGTCCAGAAGGTTGGAGATCATCGGCACCCGCCCTCCGCCCAGGATGGCGGGCGTGACGTAGAAGCCGAGGCACAGAATAAAAACCAGCAGCGAGCCCGCGGCCAGCGCCGGCAGGGTAAGCGGAAAATAGACCTTCCAGAAGATGGTGCGCGGCGGCGCGCCCAGCGAGGCGGCGGCCTGCAGCAGCCGGTCGTCGATGCGTAGCATGGCCGCGAACAGGGGCAGCACCAGGAAGGGCAGCAACACGTTGGCCATGCCGATCGTCACGCCGAGTTCGTTGTACAGGAAGGAGACCGGAGAATCCGTGAGTCCGCTCCATTGCAGGGCGCGGTTCACGATGCCGCCATTGCCCAGCACGACGATCCACGCATAGGTGCGGACGAGGATCGAGACCCAGAAGGGCAGCACGACCAGCGCGATGGCGATCATGCGGCCGCGGCTGCCGAGGCCGCGCATCCAGTGCGCCAGCGGATAGCCGATGACGATGTTGGCGAGGGTCGCAATCAGCGCAATGCGCATCGTATTGCCAAGTACACGCAGATAGACCGGCGCCTCGACCAGGCCCTCATAGTGTTCGAGCGTGAAGCCCCGCCCCTTCTCCCAGAAGGCGAGGCCCAGCATGTAGACGATGGGCGCATTGAAGGCGACGACCATCAACACCAGCAGCGGTGCGATGAACGAAAAGCCGGTCGAGCGCGTCATCGACATCCGGCCCGTTGAGATGGTGAGGTGGCCCTGTCATCCGCGACGGAAGGGGCACGCGCGCCGCCGTGTTCGGCACGCACGCCACCACCGTCGGCGCAACCCGCCGACACCTCCCCATTCGTATGGGGAGGCGCGCGATCGACCGATTTCGTCATCACAGGCTGAGCTTGAAAGCTTCCCACTTCTTGTTCACGGCTTCACCGTTGTCGGCCCACCATTCGGCGTTCTCGAAGTACTGCACGTCCTTGTTCTGCTTGCTGGTGGGGAATTGCCAGAGCTTGTCCTTGGGCAACAGGGCGTCGAGAGTAGGGCTCGGGCCCGTATAGGAAATCACCTCTGCCGCCTTGGCCTGGTTCTCGGGCAGCGACATCTCGTAGAACAGCTTGTTGGCCGCCGCCTTGTCCTCGGGCTTGGAGCCCTTGACCACGCAGATGAAGGAAAGGTCGGCCTTGCCGCCGGCGAAATTGAGACCGAAAGCCGGATCGCCGACGACGCGGCCCGACCAGCAGATCGAGTACTGCACCTCGTTGTCCTTCATGAGCTGCGGCGGCTGGGCGCCCGCCTTCCACCACACCGCGACGTCCTTCTTGATTTCGTTAAGCTTCTTGAAGGCAAGATCGACGTCGAGCGGAAACAGCTTGTCGATCGGCACGCCCGCCGCCTGCACGGCGAAGGGCAGGCAGTAGTGCGGGTAGTCGGGCAGGCAGCGCTTGCCCGGAAAAGCCTTGGTGTCGAAGAACTCGGTGAAGTTCTTGGGCTCCTTGGCACCCTTGCGCCAGGCCATGATGGTCGAGAAGTACTGGTAGCCGAAGCCGTACTCGTTCTTCGCCTCGGGGAACATCGGCGCCGGATTGATCGCGGCCCAGTCGAGCTTCTCGATCAGGCCGAGCTTCTTGGCCTGCAGCACGACGCCGGAGCCCAGCTCGAACAGGGTCGTGCCGGTCTGGCCGCTCTCCACCAGGGCCCGCAGCTTGCCCAGCGAGCTGGGACTCTCGCGCACCACGTTGATGCCGGTCTTGGCCTTGAGTGGATCGATGTAGCCCTTCTGGATGGACTCGCCCGAGGCCCCGCCCGATTCGATCATGCGGATTTCCTTGGACTGCGCGTTCGCGAAGCCCGGCAGGAAGCTGGCGCCCGTAAGTGCGGTGGCGGCGCCGACGAAAGTACGTCTCTTCATCTCGATCCCCTCTATGTTACCGGCCACACGTCGGCCGACTCCCACGAAACGCTGATACGCTCGCCCGGCGCGTGGGCAGCGCCGAGGAACGGCACTGCTGCAACCACCGACCGATTGTCGTCGAGCGCGAGATGGTAACGCACCATCTGCCCGAGATAGATGGCTTCCACGACGCGCGCGGCCTGTCCCTGTCCCTGTCCCTGTCCCTGCCCCGCACCGGCCAGCCGCACGCGCTCCGGGCGCACCACGCCCTGCCGGCCGTCGGGCAAGCTCACGAAGTTGGCGATACCCAGGAACTCCGCCACGAAGCGGTTCGCGGGCCGGAGATAGGCCTCCGTAGGCGCGGCGATCTGTTGCGTGCGTCCCTTGTCCAGCACCATGATCCGGTCCGACAGCGACAGCGCCTCTTCCTGATCGTGCGTCACCAGCAGCGTGGTGACGCCGAGCGTGCGCTGGAGCTGCTTCAGCTCGACCTGCAGTTCCTCGCGCAGCTTGCGATCGAGCGCGCCCAGCGGCTCGTCGAGCAGCAGGATGTCGGGCTTGAACACCACGGCCCGCGCCAGCGCCACACGCTGCTGCTGGCCGCCGGAAAGCTGCGATGGCCGGCGGTTCTCGAAGCCGTCGAGGCGCACGAGCTTCAAGGCATCGCGCGCCAGCCTGTCGGCCTCGGCGCCGCCGATCTTGCGCACGCCCAGGGGAAAGAGGACGTTCTGCAGGACCGTCATGTGCGGGAACAACGCATAGGACTGGAAGACCAGCCCGATGTTGCGCTCCTGTGCGGTGGCATTGGTCACGTCCCGGCCACCGATAAAGATGCGTCCCGACGTCGGTCGGTTGAGGCCCGCGATCAGCGAGAGAAGCGTCGTCTTGCCCGACCCGCTCGGCCCCAGGATCGTGACGAACTCGCCCTGCGTCACCGAGAGGTCGACCGAATCGGCAGCGGCGAAGGTGCCGTAGCGCTTCGTGACCCCTTCGAGACGGATATCCGACATCTAGGCGTGCGCCACTTTGGCCATGGCGCGGTCGGCCGCGGCCAGGGTCTCTTCGATGACCGGCTTGTCGTGCGCAGTGGACAGGAACCACTTGCCGGCCTGTTGCGACCGCACGCCCTCCTCCTGCAGC
Source organism: Reyranella aquatilis (assembly GCF_020880995.1). GTDB lineage: Bacteria > Pseudomonadota > Alphaproteobacteria > Reyranellales > Reyranellaceae > Reyranella > Reyranella aquatilis. The sequence goes on from NZ_JAJISD010000001.1 coordinate 898,507, forward strand.
GCGGCGTGGAATGCCAGCATGGCGTCGCGATCGCAAGCTGCCGACTCGCGATAGTTTCGCGGCGCAGGGCCCTTGGTGAAGAACGTCTGAAAGATCGCGGGCATGCCCTGCACCAGGACCGGCAGCTTGTGCTTCCTGGCCAGCGCAGACAGCCCCTGCATCAGTTCCGTGCCGCGTGCTTCCAGATCGCGATAGACCTTGCCGTCATCGGCCTCGAGAACGTCGAGGGCCGCCAGCGCCGCCGCCATGCTCTGCACGTTGCCGTTATAGGTGCCGCCGTGCATCACGCCCTTGTCGAGCAGCGTGTCCATGATGTCCCGCCGACCGGCGACCATGGCGAGCGGGAAGCCCGCGGCGACCGCCTTTGCATAGATGCTGAGATCGGCTGTAACGCCGAACTTGCCCTGCGCGCCGCGCAGGCCGACGCGAAACCCGGTGATGACCTCGTCGCAAATGAAGAGCGTGCCGTGCTTGTCGCACAGCGCCCGAACGCCTTCGAGATAGCCCGGCGCCGGCGGAATGGCCCCGCCATTCACCATGATGGGTTCCATGATCACGGCGGCAATCTGACCGCGATGGCGCTCCAGGGTCTGTTCCAGAAGGTCGAGGTCGTTCCAGGTGCACACGGCGACATCGCCGAGGACGCTGGGCGGCATGCCGGGCGAACCGGCGACCGGCACCGGCGTATCGGCCGGCCCCGCCTCGTTCAGCGGTGGCCGCGCGCTGATATAGGCCTGGTCGCTCCAGCCGTGATAGTGGCCCTCGAACTTCAGGATCTTGTCGCGGCCGGTAAAGGCGCGCGCCAGACGGAAGGCCATGAGGACGGCTTCCGTGCCCGAGGTCGAGAAGCGAACCACATCGGCACCCGGCAAGAGAGCGCAGAGACGCTCCGCCAGTTCGGTTTCGCGTGGGTTTTGCGCGGCGAAGAGCTGTCCTTCACCCAGTGAAGCCGCGACGGCATCGATTACCTTTTTTGGCGCGTGCCCCAGGATAGCCGGGCCGTTTCCCAGCACGTAGTCGATATGGACATTGCCATCGACGTCATGCAGCCGGGCGCCCTCTCCCCGGGCGAAGAACAGGGGTACCGGAACGCTGGCATAACGCACGTTGCTGCTGACGCCGCCGGCCAGATGCTTTCGGGTCTTTTCGTAGAGTGCGATCGATTCTGCGTAGGAGCGCATGTCCCTCACCCAGCAAGAACAGTGCCCACGACACCGCGGTGGCGCGGGAAAATGTGATCACGAATCGAGGGAGCGTAACGGCCTGCTGTCGCGCCAGCAATGCATTTTTGTGATCACAAATCCCGGTAGTCTGCGCTAAGCTCCGCGACAGATGCCTCGTACCGCGCCATCTCCGGACGCTGCCGACACCTCGCTCCGCCAGCAGGTGTACGCGTCGTTGCGCGAAGCGCTGACCATGGGCCGCTTCGCGCCGGGACAGAAAGTCACCTTCCGCTATGTCGCCGGCGTGCTGGGCGTCAGCCTGACGCCGGTGCGCGAGGCCCTGCGACGTCTGGTGGCGGAAGGCGCCTTCGAGATGAACCCCAACCGCTCGGTCCGCGTGCCGCTGATGACGCGCGACAAGGTCCTCGAACTGCGCGACATCCGGATCGAACTGGAAGGCCTCGCCTCCGCGAAGGCCGCTACGGCGGCGACCCGCGGCCAGATCGCCGACATCCGCCGCGCCGCACGCGAAATCATGGTCGCCCGCACCCGCGGCGACAGCGCGACCGACCGCCAGAAGGTCCGCGAGTTCCATTTTGCCGTCTATGCGGCGGCGGGCCAGCCGACGCTGCTGCGCCTGATCGAGAGCCTGTGGCTGCAGACCGGCCCCTACATGAACCTGCTCTATCCGGGCTTCATTTCCTCGTCGCGCGGCCCTGCCGGCCGGCAACGCCTGATCGAGGCGCTGCAGGCCCGGAACCCTTCCGTCGCACGACGCGAGATGGCCGACGATATCCGTCGCGCCCTCTCGTACGTCGCCGACCTCGCCGACGAGAACGGCAATATCGCGCCAGCCGCTCCGGCGACCGTCACCAGGGGACACCGCCCGCGAGCAGGCGCCGCCGCCTTCGACCTTCACGCCAACTGATCAGGAGGAAATCATGGCCCAGCAACTCAGCAATCAGCGTATCGCGTGGTTCAACGGCAAGTTCCTGCCGGAGAACGAGGTCATGATCCCGTTCCGCGACCGAAGCTGGAAGTACGGCGACGGTGCCTTCGACATGACCCGCACCTTCAATGGCGTGCCCTTTCGTCTGAAGGAGCATATCGACCGCTTCTACCGCTCGCTCCGCTACCTGCAGATCGACCCCGGCCTGTCGGCCAAGGAAATGGTCGCGCACAGCGAGGAAGTCGTGGCCCGCAATGAGCATCTGCGCGCCGAGGTCGGCGACTGGTGGCTGGGGCAGCGCGTCAGCCGCGGCGTCGACGCCGTGGGCGACGAGGGCTGGGACCATACCGGCCCCAACGTCGTGATCGAGATGCTGCCGCTGCCCCTCGCCAAGCGCGGCAAGCTCTATCGCGAGGGCGCCGAGGTCATGACCACGACGGCGCGCCGCATCGCCCCGTCGATGCTCAGCCCGCGCGCCAAGACGCACAACTACCTCAACATGATCATGGCCGAGAAGCCGATCAAGGCGCTCAATCCGGACGCCTGGCCGATCCTGCTCGACGAGAACGGCAACCTGGCCGAGGGCTTGGGCAGCAACATCTTCATCGTGCGCGAGGGCGCCCTGTTCACCCCGTCCGAACGCTACGTGCTGCCGGGTGTCAGCCGCCAGATGACCATGGACATGGCCAAGCAGATCGGCGTCGAGTGCACGCCGGGCGACATCGATATGTTCGACGCCGCCAACGCCGAGGAAATGTTCCTGACCTCCACCAGCCTCTGCATCCTGCCGGTGAAGAGCTTCAACGGCGCACCGGTGGGCGACGGCAAGGCACCCGGCCCGATCACCCAGAAGCTGATCGACGCCTATTCCAAGAGCGTCGGCTGCGATTTCGTGGCCCAGTACCTGAAGTTCTCGCAGTAGCGAAGGCTTCCTTCGCAGCGCATGGGAAGGGGGACGACATCCCCTTCCGCCAGGCGTAGACTCCTCCTCGTGGTAGATCGCGCCCTGTCGTGATCGACGACAGACCGCGACCTTCGAACTTCGTTCGCAAGGAGGCAGTCATGGCCATGCAGAACCACGTCCGCAATCCCCTCGAGTGGGGATGGGATCATCTGAAGCAGACAAGTCAGGCCGTCGGTTCGGCCGCCACCTCGATGGAAGGCGCGTGGGAAGGTCGCGTCGTCGCGCCTCCAGCGGTCCGCCGCATCACCTCGGCCGATATCGGCGATGCGCTGGCCAAAGGCGTGCGAGACTTCGGCGCCTGCCGATCAGACGTGATGATGCTCTGTCTGCTCTACCCGATCGCTGGCCTCGCGATCTCGCGCATGGCCTTCGACTACGGGATGCTCGCCCTCGTCTTTCCGCTGATCGCCGGCTTCGCCCTGATCGCACCGCTGTTCGGGCTCGGCCTCTACGAGATCAGCCGCCGGCGCGAGCGCGGCCGGGAAACGCACTGGACGGACGCTTTCGCCGTCGCACGCTCGCCCAACATCGGCTCGATCATGGTCATGGGCCTGATTCTGCTGGCGATCTTCGGCCTATGGCTTTTCGCGGCGAACCTTCTCTACACCGTCACGCTGGGACCGGACGCGCCGGTCTCGGCCCAGGCCTTCGCGCGCGATGCGCTGACCACGTCGCAGGGCCTGACCATGACGATCGTCGGCATCGGCGTGGGCTTCCTGTTCGCACTGGTCGTCCTGGTGATCGGCGTCGTGTCGCTTCCGATGCTGCTCGACCGCACTGTCGGTGTCGGCACCGCCATCGCGACTTCGGTCAGAGCGGTGCGGATGAACCCTGGACCGATGGCGATGTGGGGCATGATCGTCGCGGCTGGCCTCGCGATCGGCGCCCTGCCCCTCCTGATCGGCCTTGCCATCGCGCTGCCGGTGCTAGGCCACGCGACGTGGCACCTCTATAGGAAGGTCGTCGTCTAACCAACTAGAAGCCAAAGAGAGGGAGAATGCTCGACTGGACGGTGAAACAGCCGGCCGACGGCATGGTCGTCGCGCCCGACGAGCGGCTGCCGTGGCCGCAGACCGTCGCGTTGGGCATCCAGCATGTGGTGGCGATGTTCGGCGCCACCGTACTGGGGCCCCTGCTGATGGGCTTCGATCCCAACGTCGCCATCCTGATGAGCGGCGTCGGTACACTGATCTTCTTCGCGGCCGTGGGCGGCAAGGTGCCGAGCTATGTCGGTTCCTCCTTCGCCTTCATCTCCGTGGTCGTGGCGGCGACCGGCTATACCGGCCAGGGCGCCAACGCGAATATCGGGGTCGCGCTGGGCGGGATCGTGGTCTGCGGCGCGCTCTACGCGCTGATCGGGCTCGCGGTGATGGTAAGCGGCACCAGCTGGATCGAACGGCTGATGCCGCCGGTCGTGACCGGCGCCGTGGTCGCCGTCATCGGCCTGAACCTGGCCGCCGTGCCGGTCAAGAACATGGCGCCGACCTCGTTCGATGCCTGGATGCAGGCCGTGACCTTCCTGAGCATCGCGCTGGTCGCGGTCTTCACACGCGGCATGACCCGGCGCCTTCTGGTGCTGGTTGGGCTGGTCGTGGCCACGCTCGTATATGCCCTGCTGGCCAACGGGCTGGGCTGGGGCAAGCCGGTGAGCGGCGCCCTGCTGGAGCAAGCCGCCTGGTTCGGCATGCCTGCCTTCACCGCGCCGCTCTTCGACACGCGCGCGATCGTGCTGATCGCGCCCGTCGCGCTGATCCTGGTCGCCGAAAATCTCGGCCATCTGCGCGCCGTCAGCGCCATGACCGGCCGCAACATGGATCCCTATGTCGGCCGCGCCTTCCTGGGCGATGGCGTGGCGACGATGGTGGCGGGCAGCGTCGGCGGCACCGGCGTCACCACCTACGCCGAGAACATCGGCGTGATGGCCGCCACCCGCATCTACTCGACGGCCTTGTTCGTCGTGGCCGGCCTGTTCGCCATCCTGCTGGGCTTTTCCCCGAAGTTCGGTGCGCTGATCCACACCATCCCTCTGCCGGTGATGGGCGGCGTCAGCATCGTGGTGTTCGGCCTGATCGCCGTCGCCGGCGCCAAGATCTGGGTCGACAACAAGGTCGACTTCGGCAACAGCCGCAACCTCATGGTGGCCGGTATCACCCTCGTTCTGGGCACGGGCGACTTCACCCTCAAGTTCGGCGAATTCGCCCTGGGCGGAATCGGCACCGCAACCTTCGGGGCGATCCTGCTGAACACCGTGCTGAGCGCCGCGCGACGCTAGCCCGCCAATGCAGTCAGGTGAGGAGGCGATATCCGGACGTGTGGCATTCGCCGAGGCCACATTGGAACACCACCGACGCCAGGTTGAGGGCGCAGATCAGCACGACGTAGAATTCCAGAAGGCGTGCCGCCTGGGCGAGCGGCGGCCGTGCGGCTGGCGGCAGAGGGCGCGGCGCTCCGAAGACCGTGAGCCGCAGGGCCAGAGCCAGCAGAAGGGAGACAGCGATCACGACCGACCAGACCGGCATGTGAAGGCCGAAGACCGCGGTGCCAATATAGGCGTGACCGGGGCGCGGCACGATATCGAGCAAAGTCTGCCGTGCGGCGATGACGAGGAGCAGCAGGGCAAACAGCAGGGCGATCCCGCCGCCCCGCTCCGACTCACGCGCGCGGAGTTGCTGAAGCAGCCCGAAGCAGCAGCCGAACATGGCCACTCGCTGGAGCAGGCACAGCGGGCATGGGATTTCCCCGAAGGCAAACTGCATCACCATCGCGGCGGTGAGAGCCGCCGATAGAATCACCGTCAGGAGCAGCAGGATGAGCCGATCCAGCGTGACCAGGGTGGACGGTTCGAGGCGCAGCGCCGGCATTCAGCCGATTCCTGCGGGGACGGCGTGCCTCAACTCGACCTGCAGCCAAGGCATGCGAAAGCCATAGTCGGGGCTGTAGATCTCCCAGAGGAAAAGGCCGATGGCCATTATGGACGACAGGAAGAGGCAGGCGATCGCCGGCCGCGACCGACCCGAAAGTCCCAGCACAAACGCCGCCAACAGCAGGGCGAAAGTGATCGTCATCATGGGGAGAAGCGCCCCGTCGAGCGCGTTCTCATGGCACGCTCATTCGAACTCGACCAGTTCGGCGCCCTCGGGCACCTGTTCGCCCACCGCGTAGCGCAGGCTCTTCACCATGCCGTCGGCCGGGGCGGCGAGCGTATGCTCCATCTTCATGGCTTCGAGGACCAGCAGCGCCTGGCCCTTGCTCACCGTGTCGCCGGCCTTGACCCTGAGGTCGATGATCTTGCCCGGCAGCGGCGCGCGGACCATGGCATCGGCCGAAGCCGTCGCCTCATACTGCGTGACGTCGAGCGGATCGACCAGCCGCAGGCGGACGCTGCCGCCATCCATGAACAGGGTGTAATCGATGCCGCCATCCAGGGCCGTGCGCCGCACGACGGTCGCCTGGAAGGAATCCTCGCCCAAATTGACTGACAGTCGACCGTCCGCCAGACGCTGGACCCGCGCCTCCCGGACGCCCTCGGGTAGCTCCAGGCGCAGGCCGCCGGAGCGCAGGCGCCGCGCGATGACCGTGACCTCGCGCTCGCCGTCGATCCAGCGCACCTCCTCGTGGCCCTCGTCGAGCAGACGGAATCCATTGTGCGCGTTCCACGGCGACCACGGATCGTGCGCGGCCGGCTGGGCCGCATCCTGCCATTCGAGCAGGCGCGCCAGGGTGGCCACGGCGAAGGCGCGGTCACCGGCCGGCGCCGGCTTGGCGAACAGTGTCGCACGATGGCGCTCGATGAAGCCGGTATCGACCTCGCCGCCCACGAAGGCGGGATGCGAGCAGAGTGCCTTGAGCAGACCTGCGTTGGTCGTGACGCCGACCACTTCGGTCTCGCCCATCAGCGCCGCCATGCGCCGCAGGGCCGAGGTGCGGTCGCGGTCGTGGACGATCACCTTGGCGATCATGGGATCGTAGAACGGCGTCACCGTATCGCCCGGACGTACGCCGGTATCGACGCGGACATGCGCGCCCTCCTGCGGCAGCTTCAGGTGCACGAGCGTGCCGGTCGAGGGCAGGAAGTTCCGCGCCGGATCCTCGGCATAGAGGCGGACCTCGACGGCATGCCCGTCGATGCGAAGTTCGTCCTGCGTGAGCGGCATCTTGCCGCCCGCTGCGACGATGAGCTGCCATTCAACCAGGTCCTGGCCGGTGATGGCCTCGGTCACGGGATGCTCGACCTGCAGACGCGTGTTCATCTCCATGAAGAAGAAGGTGCCGTCCTGGTCGGCGATGAACTCGACCGTGCCGGCGCCCTGGTAGCCGATGGCCCGCGCCGCGGCGACCGCCGCCTCGCCCATCTGCTTGCGCCGCACCGGGTCCATGTTCGGCGCCGGCGCTTCCTCGATCACCTTCTGGTGGCGCCGCTGGAGCGAGCAGTCGCGCTCGAACAGATAGAGGCAGTCGCTCGCATCGGCGAAGACCTGGATCTCGATATGCCGCGGCCGGGTCAGGTACTTCTCGACCAACACATGATCGTCGGCGAACGAGGCCTTGGCCTCGCGCTTGGCCCCCGCCAAAGCATCGGCGAATTTCTCCGCGCTCTCGACCACGCGCATGCCCTTGCCGCCGCCGCCGGCCGAGGCCTTGATCAGCACCGGGAAGCCGATCTTCGCGGCCTCGGCCGCCAGCAGCTCCGGCGACTGATCGTCGCCGTGATAGCCGGGCACCAGCGGCACGCGCGCCTTCTCCATGATCTTCTTGGCTTCGCTCTTGGAGCCCATGGCCCGGATCGAGTCGGCCGGCGGCCCGATGAACACGATGCCCGCCGCGGCGCAGGCATCGGCGAAGCCGGCATTCTCGGAGAGAAACCCGTAGCCCGGATGGATCGCCTGAGCGCCGGTCCGCTTGGCTGCATCGATGATCCGGTCCGCCACGAGATAGCTCTCGCGCGCCGCCGACGGGCCGATGTGGACGGCCTCATCTGCCATCGCGACGTGCCGCGCATTACGGTCGGCGTCGGAATAGACCGCCACCGTCTTGATGCCCAGCCGCTTCGCCGTCTTGATGACCCGGCAGGCGATCTCGCCACGATTGGCGATCAGGATCTTGGAGAACATGGTGCTTCGTGTCCGCTCTTACCAAAAGGACGTGTGGCAGGGCGCCTTGACCCAATCCGGATTGCGACCGAGAGTTTTGAGCCAGTCGAATACCCTCAAGAATATGGTGATCTCTCCTTGCGGATGGGCCTTGACGTAGTCGGCCTTCGCCTTCTCGTTGTCCGGTCCCGGCTCCAGCACCCATTTCCAAGGAAAGCCATCGCAGAACGCCTGAACGCCGGCCAGTCGTGCGCGCCTAGTGACCTTATCCGCTTCGAACTGAACGTTGAGCGAGCCTAGGCCACATCGAGCATCCGGACCTTTGGCTTCGCACGCCTTACGAGCGGCCTTGTCCTCCAGCCTGGACCAACGAGAGTCTGCCACAACACAACGTTCGTAGCGCTCGTCGATGGCAGTCACCATGGCATCCCACCGGTCCCTGCCGTGGTACCCGCACAGCTCACTGGCCGCCTTTAGCCGACCGATTGAGCCGATGGCGAATTCCAGACTCTTACCTGCCCCCCAGACATCCGGCTCCGCACGCGCCGTGCCCGCCCCGCAGGACGCCGCGGAAGCCGCGGCAAGCACGCCTAAGACTGCCGACGCGTGCCTCACAGCGCCCACTTCGGTTTGCGCTTGGCAAGGAACGCACTCATGCCCTCGATCGCGTCGTCGGTCGTGCACTGGACGGCGACATGCTCGCCGATCAGGTCGGCGACCGCGCGATCGTGCGGCATGGCGTCGATTTCGGTGATCAGCTTCTTGACCAAAGTCTGGACGGAGGGCGCGCCGCGGCGCAGTTCGTCGGTGAGGGCGGCGACCGTCGCGTCGAGCGCATCCTCCTCGACCACCTGGTCGACCAGGCCGATGCGCAGCGCGGTCGCCGAATCGAACATGCCGCCGTGCATCAGGAGCTGCCGCGCCATGCGCGGGCCGACCGCCTGGATCAGCACCGGGATGGCGATGCCCGCGAGCAGGCCGTTGCGGGCCGAGGTGAGGCCGAAGCGCGCCGAGGAGACGGCGACCGCGAAATCGCAGGCCAGCATCAAGCCGACGCCGCCACCCACCGCCGCGCCCTGGACCCGCGCAATCGAAGGCTTGGGGAAATCGTAGACCGCCTGGACCGCGGCCATCATCGAATCGGCACCGACCTTGCGGGTGATGGCGTCGAGCTCGGGCCAGGTGAGCACCCAGTTGAAATCGCCGCCGGCGCAGAAGACCGGCCCGTCGCTCGCCACCACGAGGGTTCGCACGGCCTCGTCAGCCGCAAAGGCTTCCACCGCGTCGATGATGACGCGCGCGGTGTCGCCGTCGAACGAGTTCATCGCCTTGGGCCGGTTGAGCGTCAGTGTCGCCACACCGCCCTCGACCTTCGTTAGGATAGGATCGGTCATGTCCAGATCACATCCGGAAGACGCCGAACTTCGTCGGTCCGATCGGCTGGTTCATCGAGGCCGAGAGGGCGAGCCCCAAGGCCATGCGCGTATCGACCGGATCGAGGATGCCATCGTCCCACAGGCGCGCCGTCGCGTAATAAGGATGGCCCTCGCGCTCGTAGGCCTCGCGGATCGGCTGCTTGAACTTCTCTTCCTCGTCCTTCGCCCAGGTGCCGCCCTTGGCTTCGATGTTGTCGCGCCGGACCGTCGCCAGCACACTCGCCGCCTGCTCGCCGCCCATCACCGAGATGCGCGCTGACGGCCACATCCACAGGAAGCGCGGGCTGTAGGCGCGGCCGCACATGCCGTAATTGCCGGCGCCGTAGCTGCCGCCGACGATCACGGTGAACTTCGGCACGTTCACGGTCGAAACCGCGGTCACCATCTTGGCGCCGTCGCGCGCGATCCCGCCCGCCTCGTACTTGCGGCCGACCATGAAGCCGGTGATGTTCTGCAGGAACAGCAGCGGAATGCCGCGCTGGCCGCACAATTCGATGAAGTGCGCCGCCTTCAGCGCCGATTCGTTGAACAGGACTCCGTTGTTGGCGACGATCCCGACCGGATAGCCCCAGATGCGCGCGAAGCCGGTGACGATGGTCGTGCCGTAGAGGTGCTTGAACTCGTCGAGCTCGCTGCCGTCGACCAGACGCGCGATGATCTCGCGGATGTCGTAGGGCGTGCGCGTATCCGTCGGCACGACGCCGTACAGTTCCTCGGCGGCGTACATCGGATCGCGCGGCGGCAGCAGCGACGCCGACGGCGACTTCTTCCAGTTGAGGTTGGCCACGATGCGACGGGCGATGCCCAGCGCATGGCTGTCGTTCTGGGCATAGTGGTCGGCGACGCCTGAGGTGCGGGCGTGCACGTCGGCGCCGCCCAGGTCCTCGGCGCTCACCACCTCGCCGATCGCCGCCTTCACCAGCGGCGGGCCGGCGAGGAAGATCGTGCCCTGCTTGCGCACGATCACCGTCTCGTCGCTCATCGCCGGCACGTAGGCGCCACCCGCGGTGCACGAGCCCATCACCACCGCGACCTGCGGGATGCCCTGGGCCGACATGTTGGCCTGGTTGTAGAAGATGCGGCCGAAATGATTCTTGTCGGGGAACACATCCGGCCATTGCGGCAGGTTGGCGCCGCCGGAATCCACGAGATAGACGCAGGGAAGCCGGTTCTCCATCGCCACTTCCTGGGCGCGGAGATGCTTCTTCACCGTCATCGGATAATAGGTGCCGCCCTTCACGGTGGCGTCGTTGCAGACGATCACGCACTCGACGCCGCTCACGCGCCCGATGCCGGTTATCACGCCCGAGCCCGGCGCTTCGTTGTCGTACATGTCGAGCGCCGCGAGCGGCGACAGTTCGAGGAAGGGCGAGCCCGGATCCAGCAGCGCCCGCACCCGCTCGCGGGGCAGCAGCTTGCCGCGGGAGACGTGGCGCTTGCGGGATTCCTCTCCGCCTCCGAGACGGACCGTATCGGTGCGGCGGCGCAAATCCTCGACCTGCACGCGCATCGCTTCGGCGTTGCTCTTGAAGGCGTCGGAACGGGTATCGATCTGGGAGGAAAGTACGGTCATTTCCCGGGCAAACTGCCCGGACCGATGACCGCGTGCAAGCAGAGGGTTACGGCAGGCGGGACATCGACCGCCAGTGCGCGCCCTGGGCAATGAACGCCCGTTGGTTCGCAAGCGCCGCCGCAAAGTCGGCATCGCGCTCGGCGAGGTCCTTGACCACGATGTCACTGTTCTTGCGGAACGCGGCCAGCACGTCCGGCGACCATTCGCGGACCACCACTCCCGACGATTTCAGCTTCTCCAGCGCCAGACCCTGTACGTTCGGCGAGCGGCCGAGCATCCACGCGATGTTCGCCTGGCAGGCCGTCTCGATCTGCGCCCGCAGCGACGCCGGCAGGGCCGCCCACTTGTCTTTGCGCATCAGGAAGTCGAGCACGGCCGACGGCTGCTGCCAGCCCGGCAGGTAGTATGGCAGGCCCAGCTTGTCGAAACCGAGGGCCGCGTCCATGGCCGGGGTCGACATCTCGCCGCCGTCTACGTTGCCCTGCTGCAGCTTGTAGAAGAACTCGCCCGGCGGCAGTGGCACGGGGATCGCGCCCAGGCGGGCAATCACGTCGGCCGCCAGCTTGCCGTAGCGCAGGCGCTGGCCCTTGAAGTCGGCCACCGTGTTGACCTCGCCCCGGAACCAGCCCCCCCCTTTAGGCCCCTGGATACCACAGGGAACACCTACCACGCCCAGCTTGTCGTAGGCGTCGCGGTGGATTCGGGAGCCATCGCCCTCGAGCATCCAGGAAGCCATCTCGTCCGGGCCGAGGCCGAACGGAATGGTCGCGAAGATGTTGAAGACCGGCGCCTTGTTTGCCGCATAGCCCGACCAGGTGAACGCGGCCTCCAGATCACCCGACACAATCGCGTCCAGCATGTCGGCCGTCGGCGCCACACGGCCGGGCTCTACAATCTTGATGGCGAAGGCCCCGGCCGTCATGTGCTTCACGGCGCGGGTGAAGACCCGGACCCCTTCTCCAGAGCCGGGCAGGGCCGGGTTGAAGGCGGTCTGCATCTGGATCACGCGGCCGGTCGACGGCGCGGAGACGTTTTTCGCCGCCGGCTTGCTGTCCTGAGCGACAGAACCGCCCGTCGCCGACAGCAGCGCCGCTGCGGCAAAACCCAGTAGTTTCAAAAAGTTACGGCGCACGACCGACCATCCGTCGCCCGGCTCCCCCAAGCCCCCAGCTACCGCTTCCTGCGGTCTTCACACCACATGATGTTGGCATGCGGAGTGGCGGGGAACAAGCGAAAGACGAGCCTATAAGGCTGCCAGGCCACGACCGATCAGGATGCGCTGCACGTCGCTGGTGCCCTCGTAGATTTGGCAGACACGGACGTCCCGCCAGATCTTCTCCACCAGGTAGTCGGAAACGTATCCGTAGCCGCCGTGGATCTGAATTGCGGCCGAGCACACCTCCTCGGCCATCTCGGATGAATATAGCTTGGCCATTGCGGCCTCGGTGAGGCATGGCCGGTCGGCATCGCGCAACGTGGCCGCGTGCAGGACCATCTGCCGGGCCACGGTGATCCTGGTGGCCATGTCGGCCAGGCGGAACAGGACGGCTTGGTGGTTCACGATTCGGGTGCCGAAGGCCTCGCGCTCCTGGGCGTAGCTGCGTGCGGCCTCGAACGCAGCGCGCGCCATGCCGACCGATTGCGCCGCAATGCCGATCCTTCCAACGGAAAGATTGGCCAGAGCCACCCGATAGCCCTCACCCTCCCCGCCCAGCATCGCATCGCCGCCGACCGTGCAGTCCTCGAAGGCGATCTGGCAGGTGTCGGAGGACTTTTGGCCCAGCTTCTTCTCGACCGATGCGACACGGTAGCCCGGCGTGTTCGTCGGCACGATGAAGCAGGAGATGCCGCGCTTCGACGAAGACGGATCGGTGACGGCGAAGACCAGCGCGATGTCCGCCGTGCGGCCGGAGGTGATGAACTGCTTGACGCCGTTCAGCACCCAGCCGTTGCCGCGCCTCTCGGCGCGCGTCTTCAGATTTGATGCATCCGATCCCGCGTGCGGCTCGGTGAGGCAGAAGGCGCCGAGCATCTCGCCACGGGCGAGCGGCTTAAGCCACTTCTCCTTCTGCTCGGGCGAGCCGTAGGCCAGCAGCGCCGCGCAATCGGGCGAATTGTTGACGCTCATCACGGTCGACAGGCCGCCGTCGGCGGCGGCGATCTCCTCGAGCGCCAGCACGTAGGACACCATGTCGGCGCCGGCCCCGCCCCACTCGGTCGGCACCGTCATGCCCATGAAACCGAGACGCCCCATCTCGGCCAGCAGCGACCGGGGGATCTCGCCGGCCGCTTCCCAGGCCCGCACGTGCGGCAGCACCTGCTCCTGCGCGAAGGCGCGGGCGGTGTCGCGGATGAGAGTCTGTTCTTCGTTGAGCAGCATGGTTACCAGGGCAACTCGGCGCCATCGTAGTTGAAAAAGCGGCCATTGTCGGACGACTTCAGGCCATCGATCACCTTCACCATGGCGGGTACGCTCTGGTCGATTGTCAGTGTCGCGCTGCCGCCGCCCATGTCGGTCTGCACCCAGCCCGGATGCAGGACGACACAGATCAGGCCCTTGCCGGCGGTGTCCTTCGACAGGCTCTTCCACTCCATGTTGAGCGCTGTCTTGCTGGCGCGATAGGCGTACCGAGCACCGTCGTTGTGGGTGATGCTGCCCAGGCGGCTGGAGATCGCGATCAGCTTGCGATCCTTGGAGGCCGCCACGTGATCGACGAAGGCCTCGGCCATCATCAGCGGCGCCAGCGCATTGACCTCGAACGTGTCGCGCCAGACCTTGGGATCGATGCGGCCGAGATCGCCGGCCTCCCGGCCCGCCACGCCGGCGTTGCAGATCAACACATCGATCGCCTCGCCCTTCAGACCGGCTGCCAGTGCCTTCACCGCCTCGTAGTCGGTCACTTCGAGCTTGTGGGCGTGAATGTCTCCCTTGACCTGCTTCAGGGCCTCAGGCGAGCGGGCGCAGGCGTGGACCTTCCAGCCCCTGGCCGCGTACTGCTTGACGAAGTCCAGACCGAGGCCGCGGGCAGCGCCGGTTACCAGAACTGTGCTCATCGCCTGCTCCTCCTCATGGATCCCGCGGGGCCTTACCGGCGGGACGACATCATCCGGGCGCGCTGGCGCTGCCAGTCGCGATCCTTGATGGACTGACGCTTGTCGTGCGCCTGCTTGCCGGTGGCCAGCGCGATCTCGATCTTGGCGCGACCACGCGGATTGAAATAGACCTGAAGGGGAACGACCGTCCGCCCCTCGCGCTGGATGGCGCCGATCAGCTTGTTGATCTGGCCGCGATGCAGCAGCAGCTTGCGCGCCCGACGCGGCTCATGGTTGTTGCGGTTGCCCGCGGCATAGATCGGGATGTTGGCATTGACCAGCCAGGCCTCGCCGCCCTCCTCCGTGACGTAGGATTCGGCGATCGTGCTGCGGCCGCCGCGCAGCGACTTGACCTCGGTGCCGGTCAGCGCCAGACCGGCCTCGAAGGTCTCCTCAATGAAGTAGTTGTGCCGCGCCTTGCGGTTCTGGGCCACAACGGTGCGGTCCAGTTCCGGTTTCTTGGCCACAGGACGCTCGTGAGTTGGTGAAGCTCTGCTTCTAGTCGACTGTCTTAGTTGATCAGGCCGGCATGGACCATGGCCTCGTGGACGGCCTTCTTGCTGCTCTCCGCGATCGGCACCATCGGCAGGCGCATCTCGGCGCTGCACTGGCCGATCAGCTCGGCGGCGTACTTCACCGGGCCGGGGCTGGTCTCGCAGAACATCGCCTTGTGCAGCGGCATCAGCCGGTCCTGCAGCTCGAACGCCTTGTCGAGGTCGCGCTTCTTCCACGCATCGTGCATGTCGCCGCAGAGGCGCGGCGCGACGTTGGCCGTCACCGAGATGCAGCCGTCGCCGCCCTGCGCCAGGAAGCCGAGCGCGCTCGCATCCTCGCCGGAGAGCTGGACGAAGCCCTTCTTCGCCTTGAGGCGGGTCAGGGTCGGGCGCGCCATGTCGTAGCTGGCATCCTTGATGCCGACGATATTCCTGACCTGGGAGAGCCGGATCACGGTCTCGACCTGCATGTCGCCGCCGGTGCGGGGCGGCACGTTGTAGAGCAGGATGGGGATGTCGACGGCTTCGGCCACCGCCTTGAAATGCTGGAACAGGCCTTCCTGGGTCGGCTTGTTGTAGTACGGCACGACCAGCATGGCGGCGTCTGCACCGGCCTTCTTGGCGTGCTGGGTCAGCTCGATGGCCTCGGCGGTCGAGTTCGAGCCGGTGCCGGCGATCACCGGCACGCCCGAGCCCTTGGCCGCGCTTATGCAGATGTCGATGACCCGCTTGTGCTCTTCCATCGAGAGGGTCGGCGATTCACCGGTGGTGCCGCACGGAACCAGCCCGTCGGTGCCTTCCTTGATCTGCCACGCCACGAACTTCTCGAATCCCTTCTCGTCCACCGATCCGTTCTTGAACGGCGTAATCAGCGCGACGAGCGATCCGGTGAACATGGCTTTCCTCCGATTTTCCCTTGGCAATTCACCTTATTAAGCCTCGGGGTTTGGCGCTGCAAGGTGAGCAACTTGCCATTGTGATGCCGCATCTGCCTGCCTACGATTTCGGGCGTGAAAAACAACAAATACCCCCTCATTTTGCTGGCGCTGCTGGCCGCGACCGGCCCGGCCCTCGCCCAGACCTCGGCGCCGACGACCGGCGTCCGTCGGCTGCCCGCCGACGGCGGCAAGGCGGTCGGGGCGCCCCCGACCGCAACGACCGTGCAGGAGAGCGGCCCCTCGCCCACCGCGACCCAGCCCGTGGGAGCACAGCCCCCCCTCACGGCCAAGCCCTTGACCGCGGCGGAAGCCGCCGCTTTCGCAGCCGCCCTGAAGGCGATCGACGAAAGTCGCTGGGCGGACGCGCGGGCTGCCGTCGCCAGTTTCCGCAACACCCTGCTCGACCGTTACGTCGCCTGGAGCATCCTGCGGGCCGCGCCCCGCACCGAAGCGAGCTTCGCCGACACCTGGCGGTTCCTGCGCGAGCAGCCCGACTGGCCCGAGCCCGAGATCCTGCGCCGTCAGGCCGAGGAGCGGATCGGCCCCGAAACACCCGCGACCGAGGTCGTCCGCTATTTCACGGCCTTCCCGCCGCTCACCAGCACAGGGCATATGCGCCGGCTGGAGGCAGCCAGCACGGCGGCCCCCGGCGACGTCGCGCGCTTTGCCCGCGACACCTGGCAGAACGCGACGCTGCGCGGCTCGGACGAGAACGATTTCCTCAATCGCTACGCCCAGCACCTGACCGGGCCGGACCAAGTCGCCCGCTTCGACCGGATCTTCCGGGAAGGCCGCCATCAGGTCGCCCGCGATCTCGTGCCGAAGCTGCCGCCGGACTACCAGCCGGTCGCCAATGCCCGACTTGCCATGGCCGCGAAGGCCGCGGATGCCGGCGCGCTCCTGAAAGCCCTTTCTCCGGCCCGTCTCGCCGAGCCGCAGCTGCGGCTTGAGCGCGTACAATGGATCAGGCGGACCGGCACGCTCGACGAGGCCAAGGCCGCCCTCGCCGGCCAAATTCCCAACCAGACCGACGCGTGGTGGAACGAGCGCAACGTCGTGGTGCGCGACCTGCTGGCCGCCAACCGGCCTGCCGACGCCTATGCCGTCGCGATCAACCACGGTCTGACCAAGGGTGTGGGCTTCGCCGAAGCCGAATTCCTCGCCGGCTGGATCGCGCTGCGCCAGCTCAAGAAACCGGCCGATGCGCTGAAGCATTTTTCCACGCTGTACGACGGCGTCTCGACCGACCTCTCGAAGAGCCGCGGCGCCTACTGGCTCGCCCGCACCTACGAAGCGGTGAAGCAGACGAAGGACGCCAACGACTGGTACGCGCGCGCTGCCGGGTTCGGCCAGACCTTCTACGGTCAACTCGCCGCGCGGAAACTCTCCGGCGCGAGTCCGAAACTGCCAGTCGATCCGGTGCCGACAGAAGCCGAGAAGCAGGCCCTGGCCGGCCGCGAACTGGCGATCATGGCGCGGTATCTCGGCCAGGCCGGCGACTACGATCGCGCCCGCCCCTTCCTGCTGCGCCTCGCGCGCGCGATCACGTCGCCGGGCGAGGTGGCGCTGCTGTCCCAGCTCGCCCTCGACCTCAAGCGGCCCGACGTCGGCCTCACAGTGGCCCGCCGCGGCGCCGAGAACGGCGTGGTTCTGTTCGATGCGGCCTTCCCGATCGTCGACCTCGGCCCGACCGGTTCGGTCGAGCGCTCGCTGGCACTCGCTCTCACCAAGCAGGAAAGCTCGTTCAACGCGGGGGCCGTGTCGACCTCGGGCGCGCTCGGCCTGATGCAGCTCCTGCCCGGCACGGCCCGCGACGTAGCGGGCCGCCTCAACGTGCCGTTCATCCAGGACAAGCTCACGCGGGATCCCACCTACAACGTCCAGCTGGGCAGCCAGTATCTCGGTGAGATGCTGCAGCGATTTGGCGGCTCCTACGAAATCGCGGCCGCCGCCTACAATGCCGGCCCCAACCGCGTGGCGCGCTGGCTCGAAGCGGGCAATGATCCGCGCACCGGCAAGATCGACATGGTCGACTGGATCGAGATGATCCCCTTCCGCGAGACGCGCAACTATGTGCAGCGCATCATGGAAGGCGTGACCGTCTATCGCGAACGCCTGAACGGACAGTTCCGCAGCGTGCCGCCGGCGACGGGACGATCCTGAGCAAAGCGACGGCTCGACAGGAAACGTCGGACGGGCCTCGACGTTGATTTGCCTCAAGGGCCATCGTTCCAATCGCCAGCATCGTGGCAACAGGAGATGCACCATGACCGAAGCCCTGATAGTCGCCTGTCCCGCCTGCAGCACACTGAACCGCTTTCCCCGTGCAAAGCTGGCCACGAGAGATTCGGGAAAATGCGGCCAGTGCGGCGCCCTGCTGTTCGACGGCCATCCGGTCAGCCTCGGGTCTGGAAACTTCGAAGCCCACGCGGGCAAGGCGGATCTGCCGCTGCTGGTGGACTTCTGGGCACCGTGGTGTGGCCCCTGCAAGGCCATGGCGCCGCAGTTCGAGCGCGCGGCGGCCCGCCTCGAACCTCAGGTTCGCCTGGCCAAGGTCAACACCGACGACCAGCAGGATCTCGCCCGCCGGTTTGGCATCCAGGGTATTCCGACGATGATCCTGTTCCGCCAAGGAAAGGAAGTCGCACGCCAGTCGGGCGCGATGGACGCCGGTACGATCGAACGCTGGACGCGCGACGCGCTCGCCCGCTGACTGCAAAGCTGCGGCCGTGAAAGACGCTGGCAGCTATTCCGAGATCCGCTGAACCGTAGCGGTCGGCAGCGCGCCTCTGTTCACGGCGTCGATCGCCTCCTCGAGATGCTGCAGCGTCGAGTAACCGACCAGCATCGTCGACACGTTGAGGTGCGAGATCACGAAGCGTTCGGCCAGTTCTGTGAGGCTGCTCGCCGCGCCGTCCTTCAGCAGCGGCTCCAGCTGTCGGGCGCGCGCGACATCTCCCGCGAAATCCGGCGCCGAGCCGATCGGCGGCACCTGCTGCTGCGCGAGGGGATGACGGTCGGTGGTGCCGGCGAGCGCGCCGCCGGCGAGCGCGCGGATGACGATGGTGCCCATGTCGGCGGCCTTGGCGCGATCCAGTAGCCGGCCGTAGTCGAGGCCGGGCGCGCCCTTGGGCATCGGGCCACCGGCGCTGGGGTTCAGCGCGTTGTAGACGACCTGCACCGTATCGAAGAGCCTCGAATCGACGGCCTTCAGCAGCGCCGCCGGCTCGCCGACGCCGCTGAAGCCGATGAAGCGCGTCTTGCCCTGCCGGCGAAGCTTCTCCAGCGCGGGCACGACTTCGTTCAACGCGATCTCGACGTCGAGCGTGTCGCCGCCGTCAACCGCCGCCAGCGGATTATGGAGCTGCAGCAGGTCGACATGGTCGCGCCCCAGGCGCCTCAGGCTTTCCTCGGTAGAGCGGACGACCAGCCCCTCGACGTCGGCACGATCCGCGGCAGTCAGGCGGAATTTGGTGCCGAGGACGACATCGGCCTTCAGAGCCTTGAGCACGCGGCCGAGATTCCTCTCGGATTCGCCGTCGCCGTACTTCGCTGCCGTATCGAAATAGTTGACGCCAGCCTCGATCGCCCGCGCCACGGCGCGCTCCTGGTCGTGCGCCGCGCCCTTGGTGAACAGGCCGCCCACCGCACCTGCACCGTAACCCAGGATCGAAACCTCGAGGCCCGTCCTGCCAAGCCTGCGCTTCTGCATCCTCTGCTCCCCTGTCTCAGCCGTCGACGCGGACCTGGCCCGACTCGTTGTCGACCACGACGTGATTGTCATAGTAGGTGACGGTGGGCTTGGCGCCGAACGCCTTCTCCATGCGGGCCTCCCACTCGGCGGTGTACCAGGCACGCGCCGCCGCCTCCGATTCCCACAGGTAGACTCCGCCGCCGCCCGCCTCGCCGTTGAGGTAGTACTTGCGCAGCAGTCCCTTGGCGCCGAGCGCGGTGTAGGTGGGCGCGGACTTCTGCGCGGCTTCTACGGCTGCTTCCCGCGGCCGCTTGGACATGGGGATTTGAACAATGGCGATGAACATGCCGTTAGCCTACGGTCTACACCCCTCTGGAGCAATTGAATGGCCACCGTCCTGCCTAGCATCGAGATATGCGTCTTCGACGCCTACGGCACGCTGTTCGACTTCAACTCGGCGGTGGCGAGGCATCGCAGGGCGATCGGCCCTTCCGCCGCCAAACTGTCGGAGATGTGGCGGCAAAAGCAGATCCAGTACACGTGGCTGCGCAACGCGATGGGCGAATACGCGCCGTTCTGGCAGGTCACCGGCGAGGCGCTCGATCATTGCCTGGCCGCACACCGCATCCCCGATCCCGACGTGCGCGAGCGGCTGATGGGCGCCTATCTGGCGCTGGACCCGTTCCCCGAGGTCCCGGGCATGCTCGCATGCCTCGCACGCGGCGGCATGCGGAGCGCGATCCTTTCCAACGGCGATCGCGGCATGCTCGACCCGATGGTTGCCCGGTCGACGCTCGCCGATCGTTTCGAGGCGGTGCTGAGCGTCGATGAAGTCCGGATGTTCAAGCCCGATCCCCGCGTCTATCGACTCGTCGAGACACGCTGCGGCGTGACTCCCGACAAAGTGTGCTTCCTGTCCTCGAACTGCTGGGACGCCCACGGTGCCGCCCGCTTCGGCTTCCGGACCGTCTGGGTGAACCGGACCGGCGCGCCCGACGACAGGCTGCCCGGTGTCCTTGCCGCCCAGATTCGTGACCTTTCCGACCTCCCCGACCTGATTGGTGTTCCCCGATGACTGCGCTTCCGACATTTGCCGACGTCCAGGCCGCCGCCCGCCGGCTGGACGGGGTGACGATCCGCACGCCGCTGCTCGAGAACGAGCGCGTCAACCGAAGGCTGGGCGGCCGGCTGTTCCTCAAGGCCGAATGCCTGCAGCGCACCGGTTCGTTCAAGCTGCGCGGCGCCTACAATTTCCTCGCTTCCATGACCGAAGCCGATCGCGCCAGGGGCGTGGTGGGCTGGTCGTCGGGCAACCACGCGCAGGGACTGGCCGAAGCGGCCCGGCTGCTCGGTGTCAAGGCCACCATCGTGATGCCGGCCGACGCACCGGCGCTCAAGGTTGCCAATACCCGCGCCAGCGGCGCCGAGATTGTGCTCTACGATCGCGTGAAGGACAGTCGCGAGGAGATCGGCCAGGAGATCGCCGCCAGGACGGGCGCCACCATCGTGCCCCCCTACGACCATCCCTGGATCCTGACCGGCCAGGGCACCGCCGGCCTCGAGATCGCCGAACAGGCGGCGACGCGCGGCGTCACGCTCGACGCCGTCGCCGCCCCCTGTTCGGGCGGCGGGCTGGCGACCGGCGTGGCGCTGGGCGTCAAGGGAATCAGCCCGACAACGACCGTCCACGCCGGCGAGCCCGCCGGCTTCGACGATCTGGCCCGCTCCCTCGCTTCGGGATCCAAACAGAAGAACGACAGGCTTTCGGGTTCGATCTGCGATGCTCTGCTGGCGCCGACGCCGGGCGACGTCACCTTTCCCCTGGCGCAGAAAGTCCTAGGACCGGGCCTTGTGGTCACGGACGAGGAGGTGCTGGACGCGATGGAGGTGGCGTTCCGGGAATTCAAGCTGGTCGTTGAGCCGGGCGGCGCCGTGGCGCTGGCGGCCGCGCTCACAGGCAAGCTGCCGGTGAAGGGCCGTGCCGTCGCCGTGATTTGCTCCGGCGGCAACGTCGACCACGCGACCTTCAAGCGGGCGATCGACCGGGCGGCTGCATGATCTCCGGCAGCCGGAACCGGCGCGACTGGCGGGTCATCCTCTGGCTGAGCCTGGCGAGCGCGCTGATCAGCGCCTATTTCGGCTATGCGGTTGGCGAAGGCAACGTGCCGGGGTGGCGGTCGGCGCTCTCGGGCGTCTTCAATTCCCTGGTCATCGCGACGCCCATTCTGCTGTTCGAGGTGAAGGGCCAGAGGCTCGGGTTCGTGCGGCGGCTGCGGCGACTGCCGCTGCTTTGGTACTTCCTGTTTCGGGTCGCCTTCTACTCCGTGATCATCGTCGGCGGACTGATCGCCTCGCGGGCTACAATCGGCAAGAACGGCTTCAGCTTCGACGCCACGTTCCGGGATTCGCTTGTCTTCGCCATATCGATGGCGGCAGTCGCCAACATCGCCTTCCAGATCGGGCTGCTGCTGGGCTTCAGGACCCTCTCGAACCTGGTGACAGGCCGCTATGCCAAGCCGAAGGCCGAGCAGCGGGTCTTCCTGCTGATCGATATGAAGAATTCGACGGGACTTGCCGAGAGGCTGGGCCCGATCCGGTTCCACGAGTTGCTCAACGACTTCTTCCGCGACGTTGCGGACGCGGCACTCGAATGTGGCGCGGAGATCCACAAGTATGTGGGCGACGAAGCAATCCTGACCTGGTCGAGGGACAAGGCCGTGTCCGACGGCTCCTGCCTCGCCTGCCCGTTTGTCGCCCGGCGACATATAGCCGACAACGCCGAAGATTACCGCCGCCGCTTCGGCGCGCTTCCCGAGTTTCGCGCCGCCCTCCATTCCGGCGAGATCGTCGCCGGCGAGATCGGGGATGTGCGCCGCGAGATCGCCTATGTCGGCGACACGCTGAACGTCGCCGCGCGTCTGCTCGAGGCATCCAAGACCCTGCAGCGGGACGTCCTGATTTCGGCTGAACTCCTGACGAGTGTGCGGCTCCCTGCACAACTGATCGCTGAACCTCTGCCTACCCTGTCCATCCGCGGCCGGGCCGCGCCACTGGCGATCGCCGC
This sequence comes from Reyranella aquatilis, assembly GCF_020880995.1. Classification (GTDB taxonomy): domain Bacteria; phylum Pseudomonadota; class Alphaproteobacteria; order Reyranellales; family Reyranellaceae; genus Reyranella; species Reyranella aquatilis. The sequence continues at coordinate 920,965 of NZ_JAJISD010000001.1, forward strand.
GCTAACGCTGCGCGTCGGCCAGGATCAGGTCTGACACCTTCTCGCCGATCATCATGCAGGCGGCGTTCGTGTTGCCGGAGATGAGAGTCGGCATCACCGAGGCGTCGGCCACGCGCAGTCCTCGGATTCCGTGCACCCGCAACTGCGGATCGACCACCGACTCGGCGTCATGCCCCATGCGGCACGTACCCACCGGATGGTAGGCCGACTGGCCCTCGCGCCGCGCGTAGTCGAGGAAATCCTCGTCCGACCAGACCTCGACGCCCGGCAGCATCTCGTCGGTGATGATGCGGCCCAGTGCCGAGCTGCGTGCGAGCAGCCGTTCGAACTTTCCGGCGGCAATGACCGCCCGCCGATCGGTTTCGGTCGACAGGTAGTTGGCCACGATCGCGGGAGCCGTCGCGGCGTCGCGCGAGGTGATCCGGATGTGGCCGCGGCTCTCGGGTCGCGACTGGTTCGCCAGGATGGTGAATCCCGAGAACGGATGAGGTCCCTGATCCATCCGGTCGACCGACCAGGGGAAGAAATGAATCTGCGTATCGGGCTCCGACGACTGCGGCAGGAGCTTGACGAAGGCTCCCGCGAAAGCCGGTGACGCGGTGAGTGGACCCACCCGCGCCAGCGCATAGAGCAGCGCGGCGCTGACCCGCCGGGGAAACGTGCTGAAATCGTCGTTCAGCGTCAGCCGCCACCAGGTCTTGTAGGTCGAGCGGACGCAGAAATGATCCTGCAGGTTTTCGCCCACGCCCGGCAGGTCGCGCACGACCGGAATGCCCAGCGCGGAAAGATGGGCCCCGGATCCTATTCCCGAGAGCTGCAGGATCTGAGGCGAGCCGACGGTGCCGGCGCTCAGGATCACTTCGCGCCGCGCCCGGGCGATCCGGCTCCTGCCGCGGTGACTAAAGGCGATTCCGACCGCCCGCCCGTCCTCGATGACCACGCGCTCGACCAGCGCCCCCGTCAGTACCTTGCAGTTGGAGCGGCGGCGGGCGGGCGCGATATAGGCCCGGCCCGTCGAACTGCGCCGGCCATCGCTGGCAGTCGCGTGATAGTAGCCGGCGCCGATCTGTTCGGGGCCGTTGAAGTCGTCGTTGGACTCCAGGCCGACCTCGGTGCAGGCCGCCAGGAAGGTGTCGCCGAGTTCGTTGGCGTAGTCCCTTTGGGTGATCCTGACCGGCCCCTCGCCGCCGTGAAGAGCGGTTTCGCCGTCGATGTATCCTTCGAGGCGCCGGAAGTACGGCAGGCAATCCTCGAACGACCAACCTTCGTTGCCCATCTGGCGCCACTGGTCGTAGTCGGAGGCAAGACCGCGGATGTACACCATGCCGTTGATGGCACTGGAGCCGCCGATCACCTTGCCGCGCGGCCAGTAAATGCGGCGGCCGCCCAGTTCGGGCTCGGCCTCGGTCCTGAACTTCCAGTTCACGGCGGGATCGAGGAAGGTCTTGGCAAAACCGGCCGGAATCGACAGCCAGCGGCTCCTGGCTTCGGGGCCGGCCTCCAGGAGCAGCACGGAATAGCGCCCGCCCGCAGTCAGCCGGTCAACGATCGGGCCGCCGGAGGATCCCGCCCCTACGACGACGAAATCGAACTCATCCATCCCTGTGCTTGCTAGGCGACTTCAGCCACGCGAGCAAGCTGCCGAGGATGCCCTTGGGGAGGAAGATGATGAACAGGACCAGCAGGACGCCGTAGACCAGATTGTCCCAGCCGACCGCCTTGGTGCCGAATCCGATACGCAGGACCTCAGCCAGCAGGATGGTGATGATGGCGCCGACGGTCGGTCCCAGCGCCACGTAGATGCCACCCACCACGGCGGCGAACACCATCTGCAGAGAGACTGCGATTCCACTCACCGTGTCGGGCGAGATGAACATCTGGTACTGGCCGTAGAGGGCCCCCGCCATGGCCGTCATGACCGCGCTGAGGACGGTGATGCGCAGCTTCTCGGCCGTCACATTGACGCCCGCGGCGGCGGCGGCGTCTTCGTCCTCCGAGATCGCCTCCATGGCGTAGCGGCTCATGCTGCGGTCGATCCAGTACCAGATCGCCAGCCCGCCGGCCCAGATCCCGAGGGCGATGAGGTACCACACGACCTTGTCGTCGAACTGGAGCGCCACGATGTGGCTGCCCTTGGTGCGCTCCGGCGTGTAACCCAGAGATCCACCGGTGTAGTCGCGGGTGGCAATGATGATCTGCAGGACGATGCCCGAGAGGGCGAGCGTCACCAGCGCGAAATAGTGACCGGTGATGCGAAAGCGGAAGCACGGATAGGCCACGATCAGCGCCAGCACGCCCGCGCACAGCATGGCGGCGGGAATGCCGATCCACGGCGATACGCCGAGATGGTTCCACAGCAGGGCGGTCACGTAGGCCCCGACGCCCATGAAGCCGCCATGGCCGAGCGACACCAGGCCGAACCGCCCCATCATCGACCACGAGGTGTAGGCGAACGACCAGATCAGGATCAGCACCAGGATGTGCAGATGGTAGGGATCGCGATAGACGAAGGGCAGCGCGACCAGCGCCGCCAGGCCGACGCCCCAGGCGAGCTGCTTGTTCATGAGCGCTTCGCCAGCAGGCCGGCCGGCCGGATGAACATCATGACGATGAAGAAGGCGAAGGCGAGCACGTAGCCCCATTCGAGGTCGGAGAAGAGACCGCCGAGCGAGATGATCTCGGCGAACAGGAAGGCCGCCACGAAGCCGCCGACGAAGTTCCCCAATCCGCCCAGCACGCAGATCAGGAAGGTGATCGGCCCAAACGACAGGCCGACGAACGGATGCACGTCGTACTGCAGCACCAGCAGGCAGGCCGCGAGACCCGCCAGGCCGCCGCCCAGCGCCGAGGTGACGAGGTAGATCTTCTTCGTGTCAACGCCCATCAGCGCCATGATCTGGCGATCCTGTGCGATCGCCCGGATGGCCGTGCCGGTGTAGGTGCGCGTCATGAAGAGATAGACCGCGACCATGCCGATCAGGGCGGCGACGAAGGCCAGCAGGCGGGCGTAGCTAAAATGCATCTCGCCCAGCGCCAGCACCGGCAGGCGGATGCCGAGATTGCGGAAGTCGATGCCGAACGCCACGGTCGCGAAGCTCTGCAGCACGAACAGGACGCCGCCCGTGGCGAGCAGCTGGTTGATCGGTGGCGCCCCCAGCAGCGGTTCGATCACCAGGAAGTGCAGGGCCGCCCCCAGCGCTGCGACCAGCAGGATGCAGATCGGCGCGGCGACCCAGTACGGCAGGCCATAGACGGAGAACAGGTAGTACATGCCGTACATGCCGATCATCACCAGCTCGGCGTAGCAGATCCATGTGACGTCGATGACGCCGAAGATCAGGTTGAGGCCGAGCGCCAGCAGCGCCAGCACGCCACCCAGAAGGATGCCGTTGACCAGCGCCTCGAGCAGGTAGATGTCGAAAATCTCCATCATCGCTTCACCTACACGCCGAGATAAGCTTGCCGGATGGAATCGTCGGCCAGCAGATCGGCCGATGCGCCGGAGGCGCGGATCGAACCGGCCTCCAGGAGATAGGCCCGATCCACCACCTGCAGCACCTGCTGCACATTCTGCTCGACGATCAGAACCGTGAGGCCACCGGCCCGGATGCGCTTCACCAGCTCGAAGACCTGCTGCACCACGACTGGCGCCAGTCCGGCCGAAGGCTCGTCGAGCAGCAGAAGCTTGGGATCGCTCATCAGCGCGCGGCCGATGGCGCACATCTGCTGCTCGCCGCCCGACATGGTGCCGGCCAGCTGGTTGCGACGCTCCTTCATTCGAGGGAACAGGTCGAACACGAAGTCCATGCGCTCGCGGTAGCGCGCGCGGGCCTCGGGCATGAACGCGCCCATGCGCAAATTGTCCTCGACGCTCAGGCGCGGAAAAAGGCGGCGATTCTCCGGCACGTGCGCGATGCCGAGGCTTACGATCCTGTGCGCCGGGGTGGTGAGCACGTCGGTGCCCTGCATGCTGATCGAGCCCTTGGTCGGACGGATCAACCCGGAAATGACCCGCATCAGGGTCGTCTTTCCCGCACCGTTGGGCCCGATGACGCCCACGGCCTCGCCCGCCTTCACATCGAGGTCGATGCCGAAAAGCGCCTGGAACCTGCCATAGCCGGCATCGATCGATCTCAGTTCGAGCATGTCGCCGCCCCCGTCAGCGCCGGGCCGGGTCGCTGCCGGCGGCAGCGGCCGCCGCGGCGGTGGCCTGCGTGGCATGGGCGTCGGTGCCGAGATACACCTCGATGACGCGGGGATCGTGCGACACAGCGCTCGGCAGCCCCTCCGAGATCTTCTCGCCGTGATCCAGCACCATGACGCGGTCGACGACGCGCATGAGCACACCCATGATGTGCTCGACCCATATGATGGTGATGCCGAGCTCGGTGCGGATCTTGCGCAGCATCTCCGCGGCCTGGTCCATCTCGGCCTCGTCCAGACCGCCCAGACTCTCGTCGGCCAGCAGCAGCTTCGGCCCCGTGGCGATGGCCTTGGCGAGTTCCAGCTTCTTCAGGCCCGCAGCGCCCAGACCGTCGACACTCGCCGTGCGGTCGGTCGGCAGGCCGACCATGGCAAGCGCCCGCTCGGCGGCCTCGTCGGCCTTGGACCGGCTATGGCTTCCTTGGCCGTAATAGCCGGCCAGCGCCACGTTCTCGAAGATCGAAAGACGGCGGAACGGGCGCGGAATCTGGAAGGTACGTCCGATGCCGCTGTTGATGATGCGGTGCGGCGGCAGGCCCGCGATCTCGGTGCCGGCGAACCTGATCGATCCCGCGCTGGGCGGGAACGTGCCCGACAGCATGTTGAAGATCGTGCTCTTGCCCGAGCCGTTCGGACCGATCAGGCCGAGAATCTCGCCCTGATCGACCTTGAACGACACATTGTTCACGGCCGTGAAGCCGCCGAAACGCTTTACCAGACCATCGACGACCAGCACGGCGCGCCCTCGTTCGTTGCGGCCGCGGCCTACTGGTTGCTGAACCCCGAGGTCTTGGGTAGCGGCAGCACCGGCTCACGCTGCTGCTGGCTCTTCGGCCACACCACGTACGACTTGTCGTCGACGTATTGGATGATGACCGGGAAGGACCGCTCGTTCTGGCCCGCGATCGGCGAGCCCTCGCCCGCGAACTTCACGCCGAAGCCCAGCATCGTGCCGCCTTCCGGCAGATCGACCTCGAGCGCCGCCTTGCGCAGCGCTTCCGGATCGACGCCACCGTACTTCTTGATCGCGCGCGGCAGCACCTCGGTGAAGAACACGTACGAATTGGAAGCGGCCATGCCGACATGGGCCGAACGGATCGCGACGCCCGGCTTCACCTTGTCGAACTCCTCGCCGACCATCTTGATCACAGGCGGCAGCTTCGGATCGAGTGCCGACTGGTTGGCCAGCCAGATGGAGATCGGATCGATGTTGAACACGTAGTTCACATCGCTGCCCATGCCCTCCTTGAGCTTCTCGTAGACGCCGTAGCCCGCGCCGTGACCGACCAGGGCGCCGAACTTCAGCCCCTGTTCACGCGCCTGCCGGGCGAACAGCGTGATGTCGGGGTTGTACCCGGTGTGGAAGATTACGTCGGGACGGGCCCGCTTCAGCTTCGTCACCAGCGACGACAGGTCGGGCGCGGTCGCCGAATACCCTTCCTTCAGGACGATGTTGAAGCCGGCCTTCTTGGAGCCCGCCTCGTTGCCCTTGGCGACGTCGACACCGTACGAGCCATCCTCGTGGATGATCGCCACGCGCATGTCCTTCGGCTCCTTGCCGAACTTCGCCTTGGCGTTCTTCTCGATCATGTCGGCGGCCATCAGGCCGAACTGTTGGCCGCTGGCCTGCGGGCGGAAAACGTACTTCAGGTTCTTGTTTTCGACGACGGCCGTCGAAATGCAGGTCGTGATCCACATGAAGTTCTTGAGCTGCTCGACGCGGGCCGCGACGGGCACGCATTGCGCCGAGGAGAAGAACCCCAGGACGAGATTGACCTTCTCCTGCTCGATCAGGCGCACCGCCTCGTTGATGGCGACGTCCGGCTTGCTCTGTGCGTCGGCGTAGATCGCCTCGATCTTGTAGCCCTCGACCCCACCCTGCTTGATGAAGTTGTCGATCATGATCTTGGCACCGACGTACTGCAGCTCCGACCCGCCTCCGGCCAGGGGCCCGGTGAGATCGTAGATGACGCCGATCTTGATCTTCTTTTCCTGGGCTTGGGCGGAAACCGCCATGCCCAACGCCGCGACCGCGGCAACCACGCCCCCCAACAGGCGCACAGCCTTACGCTTGAGCATATTCCCCTCCCGTAGACTCTTGATATTTATTGCGCGCATCACAGAGTGCGCGGAAGGTTCTGTCAAGCGTTTCGCGTCAGCGACCTTCTCCCGGTGTCAGAATCTCGAACATCATTCCCGTCGGGGGATCCATCATCGAGAACAGCGCGGCCAGCTTGGGAATCTCCCCTTCGAGTCTCAGCGCACCGCTCGCCAGCGCATCGGGAATGGTGAGCTTGCGCATCACGATCTGGTCCATGGTGGCCCGCGTCGTCGTGACGGACACGTCGGCATTGGCGGCCGTCTCTCCCATGCGATGCGTGAGCGTGCTGTGCTTCAGGGTCAGCGCCAGCATCTCGTTGCGATCGGTGAAGCGCCAGTTGACGACCAGCGATTGCCCCGCGGCCTTGGCGGCATCAAGACGGATCGCCATCAGGTCGAAGAAGACGTCGCTCGTCAGGCCGGCGAGGGTGTCGGCCCCCATGCCGGGGCGGACCGGCATCTGGAAGACGCCATGGCGCAGTTCCTGTGCGCCGTAGAGGAAGGCGTTTCGCCACGTCGCCGACTCGGCCTGGTACCCCATCTGCTCCAGCGCATCGGCGCACAGCGCGCGAGCCTCCTTGTTCTGTGGCTCTGCGTAGACGACCTCCTTCATCACCTGAGCGACCCAGCGGAACTCGCCCTTGGCGAAGTCGGCGCGCGCCTTCTCGATCACCGCAGCGGCGCCGCCCATGTACTCGACAAACTTGGCCGCCGCGGGTGCCGGCGGCAGCGGGTGCAGGTTGCAGGGGTTGCCGTCGTACCAGGAGAGATAACGCTGATAGACCGCCTTCACGTTGTGACTCACCGAGCCGTAGTAGCCACGCACCGACCAGCGCTCGGCAAGGCCCGGCGGCAGGTCGATCGCCTCGGCGATCTCGGCCGGACGCCAGCCGCGGTTCATGTAGCGCAGCGTCTGGTCATGGATGTGCTTGTAGAGATCGCGCTGCGCCTCGAGGTAGTCGATGATCTTCGCGCTGTCCCAAGTCGGCCAGTGGTGCTGACCGATCAGCACCTTCGTCTTCGGTCCGTACATCGCGATGGCATCGCCGATGTACTTGGCCCAGATGCGCGGATCGCGCGCCACCGCCCCGCGGAGCGGGATGAAATTGTGCAGCAAGGGACAGGCATTCTCCGCCATGTTGAGTACGCCGAGCTGCGGATAGAACATGTGCATCTCGGCCGGCGCCTCGGTCTCCGGCGCCAGTTGGAAGACGATCTCGATGCCGTCGATCGTGTGCGTCTCGACGGCCTTGGCGATCGACTGCGTCGGCGCGATGAGGCCGGGCGTCCCACGCGCCACGCTCTTGCCGAGGCCGGCATCGACCTGTCCCCTCGCCCCGCGCGGCAGCATCGTGCCGAACTGGAACTGGGCGCGGCGCGACATCGGCGCTCCCGCCAGCACGTTCTCGCCGGAGATCGCCTCCATGAAGCCGGCCGGCGCTATCACCTTGACCTTGCCCGCCTTCACGTCGGCTTCGTCGACCACGCCCCGGACGCCGCCGTAGTGGTCGATGTGGCTGTGGGTGTAGATCACCGCGACCACGGGCTTTCTTGGCCGGTGCGCGTAGTAGAGTTCGAGCGCCGCCCGCGCGACCTCTGCCGTGGTCAGCGGATCGATCAGGATGAGACCGCTGTCGCCCTCGATCACCGTCAGGTTGGCGATGTCGAAGCCGCGCAGCTGGTAGAGGCGCTCCGTGACCTTGAACAGGCCGTTCGCGAGGTTGAGCCGCGCCATGCGCCACAGGCTGGGATTGACGGTGCTGGGTGCCAGCTCGCCGTCGATGAAAGCGTACTCGCCGAGGTTCCAGAGGACCGTGCCGCCGCCTGTGCGCACGAGCCCTTCGGGCACGGTTGCGATGAGACCGCGCTGCGCGGCCTCGAAGTCTGCAGTGTCGGCGAAGGGCAGCTTTGCCGCCATCGCCGCATTTGCGGCCCTGGTTGCGGGTTCGGCGTCGCGCGCGGCGTCGAGATGGGAGGAAGGAACCGGAACTGCCGACGCTGACGCCATGGCTGCTAGCCCTCGACCTTGATGTTGTTTTCCCTGACCACGCGCGTCCAGCGCTCCGTCTCGAACCTGACCCGATCGAGATAGGCCCGCGGCGTGCTGCCGGTGGTGAAGAAGCCGAGTTCCGCGAACCGCTTCTTCACGGCCGGATCCTTCAAGGTCTCGAGACAGAACGCGTTCAGCTTGTCGATGATCTGCGCCGGCAGGCCGGCGGGACCGACGAGGCCGAAGAAGGCCGCACTTTCCAGATCTTTCATGCCGAGTTCGGCCACCGTCGGTACGTCGGGGCAGACGGTCGAGCGCTCGGGCGACGCGACCGCGATACCGGTCAGTCGTCCTGCCGCAACGTGCGTTCCGGTCGGCAGCACGACGTCGATCATGATCGGCAGGTGACCGCCCATCACGTCTCGCAGGGCGTCGGCCGCGCCCTTGTAGCTGACGCTCTCGAGATTGAGCTTGTTGCGCGTGCGGAACAGTTCGCCCCAGAGATGCGGCTGGTTGCCCATGCCGGAGGTGGCGTAGCGCACGCGCTGCGGCTGCTTGTTCACCCATTCGGCGAACTCGGTGTAGTTCCTCGCCGGCAAAGCCTTGCCGTCGATCGCCAGGAGATCCGGGATGTCGACCAGGGTCGAGATCATCTGGAAATCCTTCAACGGATCGAACGGCTGCTTCAGGCCCAGCGCGACGTTGGTCGCCATCGTCGCCGCGCCCAGCAGCAGCGTGTTGCCGTCGGGCTTTGCCTTGGCCACGGCATCCATGCCGATGATCGTGTTGCCGCCGCCCTTGTTCTCGACGACCACCTGCTGGCCGAGCAGCCCGGTCAGCTTTTCCGCGACGATGCGGGCTGCCGTGTCGGTCGAACCGCCGGCGACGTAGGGGACCACCAGCCTGATCGGCTGGCTGGGCCAGGCCTGCGCCCGCACGGCGGAAGCGCCGACGATGGTCCAGCCGGCGGCGCCCGCCAGTACGACGCGTCTCTTCAACATGATCCCTCTAACCCTCGACCTTGATGTTGTTGTCCTTGACCACCCTGGACCACCGCTCGGTCTCAAACTTGAGCTTCTCGAGATAGGCCTCCGGCGTGCTGCCGGTCATGAAGAATCCGAGGTCGTTGTACTTCTTGATGACTTCGGGATCCTTGATGATCTGCTGCACCAGCCCGTTGAGCCGGTCGACGATCGGGCGCGGCACGCCAGCGGGAGCCACGACGCCATAGAAAACAGCGCTCTCCATGTCCTTCATGCCGATCTCGGCGACGGTCGGCACATCGGGGCAGATCGTCGAGCGCTGCGCCGAGGCGACGACGATGCCGGTCATGCGACCCGCGGCGACGTGATTGCCGGTCGGCAGCACGACATCGATGATGACCGGCACATGACCGCCCATTACGTCGCGCAGCGTATCGGCGACGCCCTTGTAGGCGACATTCTCCATCTTGAGCCCGGTGCGGGCGCGAAACAGCTCGCCCCACAGGTGCGGCTGGTTGCCGACGCCCGACGTGCCGTAGCGCACCTTCTCGGGCTGCTTGTTCACCCATTCGACGAACTCGGCGTAGTTGCGCACAGGCACGTTCTTGTTGACGGCGATCATGTCGGGAATGTCGGCCACCGTGGAGATCGGCTGGAAGTCCTTCAGCGGATCGTAGGGCTGCTTGAGCCCGAGCGCGGCGTTGGTCGCCAGCGTCGTCGTGCCGAGCAGCAGCGTGTGGCCGTCGGGCTTGGACTTGGCCACCAGTTCCATGCCGATGATGGTGTTTCCGCCGCCCCTGTTCTCGACGATCACCTGCTGGCCGAGCAGCGCGCCCATCTTCTCGGCGACGATACGGCCGGCCGTGTCGGTGGCGCCGCCGGGAATGTAGGGAACGACGATCTTGATGGGCTGGCTCGGCCAAGCCTGCGCACGCACCGCCGAAGCGCCGACGATCGTCCAGCCGGCGGCCCCCGCCAGCACGGCGCGTCTCTTGAGCATGATCCCACCCTTGGTCTGTTTCTTGGGAGGCAGGATCGCAAACGCGCGACGGCCGCGCAATCCAGGCGCGCCCGCCGGTTCTCCCCGCAGCCTGCCTACTCGGCGGGTTTGGGCGCGGCCCCGATGGCGTGCACGTCCTTTTCGCTGGGCAGCATCGACAGAGCGAGGAAGGAGCAGAAGGCCACGCCCGCCAGGACCGAGAGCAGGACCGGGAAGCCCGCATCCTTCACCGCCGGGCCGATCAGTGCCACGACGAAGGAGCTGACGCCGAAGCCGATCGCCAGGCGAACGCCGGTCACCCGGCTGCGCATGCGATCGTCGATGTACCGCACGATCATCGCGTCGGTGAACGGAATGGCGCCGAACACCAGCAGCATGAAGGCGATGGCGGTCAGGAACAGGGCCCAGCCCTCGACCTGCGAGGCGATCAGGAACAGCGGCACCTGTAGCAGCACGATCGGCAGATAGATGTTCTTCAGCGGGTAGCGGTCGATCAGCTTGCCGACCACGAGCTGCGCCAGCGAGGCCAGCGAGAAGATGACGAACAGCATCGTCGCCAGCATCGCCGGATCCTGCGCGATGCTCTTGGCGCGGCTGGCCAGAAGCTCGCCGTTGCCGTTGGTCGTGAAGTTGAAGACGATGCTGCCGGTCACCGCGGTGAAGGTCATGATGGCGAATACGCGCGCCATGACCGACGGCGGCAGGTCGAGCATCTTGGCCTTGCGCTTGGCCGGCGCCTCTTCCTCGCGCGGCACCAGCGCCACGAAGGCGACGGCGCAGACGAGGCAGATGACGCCCGGGATGATGAACGCCGCCTGCCAGCCGAAACGCTGGGCGATGTAGACCGAGAGGCCGGCCGCAATGGCGATGCCCATGTTGCCGGCGAGGCCGTTCACGCCGATGGTGAAGCCAGGATTCTTGGCCTTCTGCACCAGCATCGGGATGCCGACCGGGTGATAGATCGAGGCGAAGGCGCCCATCAGGGTCAGCGCCGCGCCGATCTGCCACTTGTTGGTGCACAGCGCGATGATGAGCGCCGACACGCCCATGCCGACGAAGAAGATCACCATCATGATCCAGCGACCCCAATGGTCGCCGAGGCGGCCGCTCACGATCGAGCCGGCGCCGAACATGAAGAGCGCCCCATAGTTGAAGGGCGTGAGTTCGGTCCACTCGACACCCCAGACCCCGGCGATGACACCCCAGGAATAGGCGAAGACCACGAGGATCCAGTGATCCATGGCGTGGCCGATGTTGAGCAGGATCGAGGTGGGACTGCCGTGGCTCATCTTGTTGGTTCCTCCAGGAAAGCAAGACTAGGCTTGGGCGGCCTGTCTGTCTTGCGGTAGAATGCCAACCAATGTCGCAAAATGGCCAAGCCGACCGGCGCTCGACCGATCCCGAAGACTATCAGCAGGTGCCGCGGGCCGTAGCCGCGATGCCGAAGGATTTCGCCGACGGCCACGAGATCGCGCCGCATCGCCACCGCCGGGCCCAGCTGATCTATGCCACCGCCGGCACGATGCGCGTCTCCACGGCGGACGCGGTTTGGGTGGTGCCGCCGCAACGCGCGCTCTGGATGCCGCCGGGCGTGCGGCACTCGATCGTAATGTCGGGCGACGTGACCATGCGCACCCTTTACCTGCGGCAGGATGCGGCCGCCGGCATGCCCGACGTCTGCCGTGTGCTGCACATCTCCCCCCTGCTGCGCGAACTGATCGTACGGGCGACCGAAATGCCAGTGCATTACGACGAGCGCGGCGCCGCCGGCCACGTCGTGGCGTTGATCCTCGATGAACTGCACCACGAACCCTCGTTGCCGCTCCACCTCCCAATGCCGCGCGACCGGCGCCTGCAAAGGGTCTGCTCGGCCCTGCTCGCGGCGCCCGGCGACCAGCGGACGCTCGAAGACTGGGCGGGATGGGCGAATGCCAGTCCGCGCACCCTCGCCCGGCTGTTCGTGACCGAGACCGGCCTGACGTTCGGCGCCTGGCGCCAGCAGGCTCGCGTGCTGGAAGCGATGGGCCGCCTGAGCGGCGGCGAGGCCGTCACCGACGTCGCGCTCGATTTGGGTTACGACAGTGTCAGCGCCTTCAGCGCAATGTTCCGCAGAGCGTCCGGCGTATCCCCCAGCGCTTACCGGCCATCACGCTAAAAGCCCTGTGTGTTGTGAGGGGATTTTGCACGTTGTTGCAAATGGTTAGCCCTTGACGCTGGACGGTAATAATCCCCCAATGCGCGCCCCTTTTAGAGTAATCTAAATCGTCATTTACCTGAGTGTCTGCGCTCCCGCCGCCGCCTGGAGTTTATGTTGAAGCCGACAGATATCGCCAATCCCGACTACTTCCATAAGGTCGTCGATTGCCAATGGGCGTGTCCCGCCCATACGCCCGTCCCCGAGTACATCAGGCTGATCGCGCACGGACGCTATTCCGACGCGTACATGATCAACTGGAAGTCCAACGTGTTCCCGGGAATCCTCGGGCGGACTTGCGACCGCCCCTGCGAGCCAGCCTGCCGGCGCAGTCGCGTCGAGGACGAGAACCTCGTGAAGGGCAAGAAGGAACCGGTCGCGATCTGCCGCCTGAAGCGCGTCGCCGCCGACTACAAGGACGACGACATCGCCGCGCGGATGCCCAAGGCGCCGGCGAAGAACGGCAAGCGCGTGGCCTGCATCGGCGGCGGCCCCTCCTCGCTCACCGTGGCGCGCGACCTGGCGGTGTTGGGCTACGAGATCGTCATCTACGACCAGGACCCCAAGCTCGGCGGCTTCATCCGCACGCAGATTCCCCACTTCCGCCTGCCCGAGTCGGTGATCGACGAGGAAGTCGGCTACATCACCGGCATCGGCAACGTCGAGTTCCGTCACCAGCGGGTGGATTCGCTGAAGGCCGTGCTGGCCGAAGGCTACGACGCGGTGTTCGTCGGTTCCGGCGCGCCGCGCGGCCGCGACCTCGACGTGCCCGGCCGCAAGGAAGCGGCGGCCAACATCCATATCGGCCTCGACTGGCTGTCGTCGGTCTCGTTCGGTCATATCGACAAGGTCGGCAAGCGCGTGATCGTGCTGGGCGGTGGCAACACCGCGATGGACTGCTGCCGCACCGCCCGCCGCCTCGGCGGCGAGGACGTGAAGGTGATCGTCCGCTCCGGCTTCGACGAGATGAAGGCGTCGCCCTGGGAAAAGGAAGACGCGATCGGCGAGGACATTCCGATCCTCAACATGCTCGTGCCGAAGGAAGTCCGCCACGAGGGCGGGAAGATCCAGGGCGTGCTGTTCGAGAAGGTTGTTGCCAAGTACGACGACAAGGGCCGCCGCTCGCTGGTCCCGTCGGGCGAGCCCGACGAATTCTACGAGTGCGACGACGTGCTGGTCGCGATCGGCCAGGAGAATGCCTTTCCGTGGATCGAGAAGGACGCCGGCATCGAGTTCGACAAGTGGGGCCTGCCGCAGCTCAACGAGAAGACCTTCGCCAGCACGCATCCGAAGGTGTTCTTCGGCGGCGACGCGGCGTTCGGTCCGAAGAACATCATCTGGGCGGCAGCGCACGGCCACGAGGCCGCGACCTCCATCCACAAGATGCTGATCGGCGAAAACCCCGAGGAGCGCCCCGCTCCGGGCGTCAACGTCGCCAGCCAGAAGATGGGCATCCACGAGTGGAGCTATGACAACGCCCCCACCATCGACCATCGCCTCAAGGTCCCGCATCGTCCCAAGCAGGAAGCGTTGAAGGACATCATGGCCGAGGTCGAACTGGGCTTCGATCCGCAGCTCGCCTTCAAGGAGGCGCAACGCTGCCTCAACTGCGACGTCCAGACGGTGTTCAGCGGCCAGCTTTGCATCGAGTGCGACGCGTGCGTCGACATCTGCCCGATGGACTGCATCACCTTTACCGAGAACGGCGAGGAAAAGGAGCTGCGCACGCGCCTCACCGCGCCCGCGATGAACCCGACGCAGGACCTCTATGTCGGCGCCGGCCTCAAGACCCAGCGCGTCATGGTCAAGGACGAAGACGTCTGCCTGCATTGCGGGCTGTGCGCCGAACGCTGTCCGACCGGCGCATGGGACATGCGCAAGTACTACATCGAAATGACCCACGCGGAGCAAGCATGCCGCAAGCAATAGCCGCCGTTAACGACTTCGTCGTCAAGTTCGCGAACGTCAACGGATCCGGATCGGCCTCGGCCAACGAACTCTTCGCCCGCTCGATCCTGCGCATGGGCGTGCCCGTCAGCCCGCGCAACATCTTCCCCTCGAACATCCAGGGCCTGCCGACCTGGTACGAGGTACGCGTCACCGAGAAGGGTTATCTCGGCCGGCGCGGCGGCGTCGACATGATGGTCGCGATGAACCCGCAGACCTGGGCCGAGGACGTGAATGAGATCACGCCCGGCGGCTACCTGTTCTATGACTCGACCAAGCCCATGCCCTCGTCGATGTTCCGCGAGGACATCAACGTGATCGGCGTGCCGCTGACGGCGATCACGAATGCCACCTACACCGACGCGCGCCAGCGCCAGCTGTTCAAGAACATCATCTATGTCGGCGCGCTTTCGGTGCTGCTCGATATCGACGAGAAGCAGATCCAGCGGCTGTTCAGCGAACAGTTCAAGGGCAAGGAAAAGCTGATCGACTCCAACGTGAAGGCGATGAACCTCGGTCGCGACTGGGTGAAGCAGCACATCGATCCCGACCTGGTGAAGCTGAAGGTCCGCCACGCCGACAATGTCGGCGACCGCATCTTCGTCGAGGGCAACAGCGCCGCGGCGCTCGGTGCCGTCTACGGCGGCGCCACGGTCTGCGCCTGGTATCCCATCACGCCCTCCTCGTCTCTCGCCGAGGCCTTCCAGAGCCATTGCAAGAAGTTCCGGCACGACAAGGAAACCGGCAAGGCCAAGTACGCCATTGTCCAGGCCGAGGATGAACTCGCCTCGATCGGCATGGTGATCGGTGCCGCCTGGAACGGCGCGCGCTCCTTCACGGCCACGTCGGGTCCCGGCATCTCGCTGATGACCGAGTTCATCGGCCTTGCCTACTTCGCCGAAGTGCCGGCGGTGCTGGTCAACGTCCAGCGCGGTGGCCCCTCGACCGGCATGCCGACGCGCACGCAGCAGTCGGACCTGCTGGGCTGCGCCTACGCCTCCAACGGCGACACCAAGCACGTGCTGCTGTTCCCCGAGGATCCGCGCGAGTGCTTCGAGTTCACCGCCGATGCGCTCGACCTCGCCGACCGGCTGCAGACTCCGGTGTTCGTCATGACCGACCTCGACATCGGCATGAACCACCGCCTGTGCAAGCCGTTCGCCTGGGACGAGAACCGCGTGCTCGACCGCGGCAAGGTGATGACCGCCGAGGAACTGGAGGCGGGCAAGACCTTCGGCCGCTACCTCGACGTCGACGGCGACGGTATCCCCTACCGCACCTATCCGGGCACGCACCCGACCAAGGGCTCCTACTTCACGCGCGGCACGACCAAGGACGAGTTCGCGCGCTACTCCGAGGAAGGCCCGGTCTATGTGCGCAACATGGAGCGGCTGCAGAAGAAGTGGGAAACCGCGAAGAAGATTGCGCCGCAGCCGCTGCGCTATTCCTCTCCCAAGCCCACCCGCTTCGGCGTGA
This sequence comes from Reyranella aquatilis, assembly GCF_020880995.1. Classification (GTDB taxonomy): domain Bacteria; phylum Pseudomonadota; class Alphaproteobacteria; order Reyranellales; family Reyranellaceae; genus Reyranella; species Reyranella aquatilis. The sequence goes on from NZ_JAJISD010000001.1 coordinate 936,858, forward strand.
TCTACTTCGGCTCGACCAGCCCGGCGATGGACGAGGCACTCGACCATCTCGAGGCCGAGGGCCATCACGTCAACGCACTGCGCGTCCGGTCCTTCCCCTTCGCCCAGAGCGTCGAGGATTTCATCCACGAACACGACAGGGTGTTCGTCGTCGAGCAGAACCGCGACGCGCAGCTGCGCACCATGCTGCTCAGCGAATACACGCTCGACGCCCGCAAGATCGTGCCCGTCCTGCACTATGACGGCACGCCGATCACCGCGCGCTTCATCGCGACCGACATCGCCAAGAAGCTCGGTCAGTTCAAGGTTGTCTCGTTCGACAAGGCCGCGTCATGACCTACATCGCCAAGCCCCGTCTGCATCACCCCTCGCTGGTCAAGAACAAGGCCGGCTACACCCGCCGCGACTACGAGGGCGCCGTCTCGACGCTCTGCGCCGGCTGCGGCCACGATTCGATCAGCGCCGCGATCATCCAGGCCTGCTACGAGCTCGACATCCTGCCGCATCAGGTCGCCAAGCTCTCGGGCATCGGCTGCTCGTCGAAGGCGCCGACCTACTTCGTGGGTGCGAGCCACGGCTTCAACACCGTGCACGGCCGCATGCCCTCGGTGATGACCGGCGCCAATCTGGCCAACCGCGACCTGATCTACATGGGCGTGTCGGGCGACGGCGATTCCGCCTCAATCGGCCTCGGCCAGTTCGCCCATGTCATGCGGCGCGGCGTGAACATGACCTATATCGTCATGAACAACGGCGTGTACGGCCTGACCAAGGGCCAGTTCTCCGCCACCGCCGACAAGGGCTCGATCAGCAAGAAGGGGGTCGCCAACTCCGACTCCTCGATCGACATGGTGTCGCTCGCGATCCTGATGGGCGCCACTTTCGTCGGTCGCTCCTTCTCGGGCGACAAGCACCAGCTCGTGCCGCTGATCAAGGCGGCCATGGCGCACAAGGGTGCGGCCTTCCTCGACGTCATCAGCCCCTGCGTGGCCTTCAACAACCACGCCGGCTCGACCAAGAGCTACGATTACGTGCGCGAGCACAACGAGGCGCTGAACCGCATCGACTTCATCGAAGGCCGCGAGGAGATCACCACTTCCTACGACCCGGGCACGACGAAGACCGTGCAGCAGCATGACGGTTCGATCCTGCGCCTGCGCAAGCTCGGCGAGGACTACGATCCGTCCGACAAGGTTTCGGCGATGAAGCGCATCCAGGAAGGCATGCATGCCGGCGAGGTCGTGACCGGCCTCCTCTACGTCGATCCGACGCCGAGCGACCTGCACGCCAACCTCAACACGGTCGACGTGCCGCTGAACACGCTGGATGCCCCCGAACTCTGCCCGGGCACCTCGGCACTCGACAAGATCAACGCGAGCCTGCGCTGATCCGCTGGCTGGTCGCCCTGCTGGCCGCCCTTGTCGGCGCCTGTATTGGCGCCGGCGTGATGGCCCTGGGGCTCGGCCTCCTCTTCACCGCGATCGGCGGTTCGTTCGAGGGCTCGGCTGCGATGGGCGGTGTCGCCGTCGGCCTGCCGCTGGGTAGCGTGCTGGGCTTCGGCCTCGGCGGCTGGCTGGTCCTCCGCTCCTGGAAGCCTGCACCGCGCTCTGCCCCTTAAAGGTCGACGCGCTCCTCGGAGACCGACTTGCGGGTCTCCATGTTGAAGCGGCCGGCATAGATCGGTCGTTCGCCGGTCGTCGGGCCGGGGTACTGGACGATCAGGATCTCGCCGCCGGTCTCGGTCCGGAACGCGCCCTCGAAATGCGGATCGGGGTGATAGAGCATGGTGCCCGGCGTGCAGGTACGGCCGTCGATCGTGAAGTCTCCCTTCAGCACGAGCCAGACCTGCGCGAAGCCGTGATAGTGCTCGGGATGCCAGGCGCCCGGTTCGAGCCGCAGGATTCCCGCGTTGGGCTGCGTCGGATCCTCCGGCCGCGGATGGAACAGCATCTTGCCGGTCTCGCCGGGCCAGCGGATCGTCTCCCATTCGACGTCATCGAGATGGCGCACCTGATAGGGCTTGTGGTCTCGGCGAGACGCCTCACGCGCGGTCGCCAGGGCGGCATTGGCGGCTGCGGTATCCGGAACGTGCTTGCTCATGGCTTGCTTTCCTCCTTTGGCTTTTCTTCCTTCGGGATTGCGGACGAGAGGCGCCACCAGTCCGGCACCTCGGCCGCGTCGGCGGGCTTCGCCACCGACATCAAGACCTCCGCCTGGCCGCGGCCGGCATTCTCGGCGCGATGGGGCTGCTGCGAATCGATCAGGATTCCGTCACCAGCCTTCAGGCGATACTGCGCGTCGCCGACATAGAACAGCACCTCGCCCGACAGCACGTAACAATGCTCCTGCCCCGGATGGGAGACGGTGGCCTCCATGCCCTTGGCGCGCGGGAAGACGAGATGGAAGACCTCCAGGCGGTCGAGCGGTGCACCGCCGCCCAGATGACGCCAGCGATATCCGGTCGCGGCCACTTCCTGCAGCCCACCCTCGTTGGCCCGGTGCACCGCCACCATGGTCTTGGCCGGCGCCGCCTCGTTGGGAAAGAGTTCGTGCAGTCCCAGCCGCAGGGCATCGGCCAACTGGATGAGATTGGCGATCGAGGCCGCCGCCTGCCCACGTTCGAGCTTCGACAGGAAGCCCTCGGAGACGCCGGCGCGTCCGGCCACCTGCGCCAGGGTGAGGCCCGCGCCCGTCCGCGCAGCCCGCAGCCGGCGGCCGATGTCCCGGGTCGTCTCGGCGATGCGTTCTGCTGATCTGCTCATGGCTTCTGATGAACGATACTTTCACTGTAGGCAAGTTCTCTTTCTCAGCTGGCATGCCCTGAAATCGCGTAGGCTTGAGTTCATGGACGACACTGCGACAGGGTTTCGCCTCGGCAAGGCCAGCTTCTTCCCGTGGGGCACGCGCTTCGACTCCGTGGTCAGCGACTTCGAAGGAACAGGCTACGCAAGCCGGCAGATGCCCTGCGACGAGGCCTACGGCTTCGCCACCCGCTCGGCGGAGCCTTCGGCGCCACGACCCGACCGGCCGGTTCTGACCGTGACCTACGAGCTGGCCGCCACGGCCAGTCCCGCCCGCGACCTGTTCGCCCCGCTGGTGATGCGCCTCGGAGCGCCGCACACGATCCAGCGCGACGAGCTTTCGCCCTATGCAAGCTCGCCGGACCATGTCGTGCTCCATGCGACCTGGCGGACGGCCGACGGCATTCCGATCGGCCTCTCGCTCTTCGGGGCGGCGCGAACCAGTCGATTCGGCGACAGTGCCGGGTTGCTCTACCTCAGTTGGGGCAATCTCGAAGCCGCTGCCGCGCCATGGATAGACGAATGGCAGGCCGCCAACGCCGCGGTCGCGCAAGCTGCGCAGTCACCCGGCAGCATCGCCCGGTTCAGCGTCGGCTACGACGTGCGGGCAAGCGACGCCCATGAGCCCTTCCGCATCGCCAACCGGTGCCTCAATTCTCCCGAGCTGCTCGACACGCCACATTCGATTGCGCACGGACTCGGCGAGCGCGGCTTCGCCCTCTGGAGCGATGCGGCAGGCACACGGTGGTACCTGTCGACATCGGCCTGCACGATCGTGCTGGGAGGGCCTGATACCACGCGCGTCAGGGTCGCAAGCGTCGAGCCGGCGCGCGGCGGCGGCTTCTCATCGATCGACATCGGCGGCTGGTGGGCGCGCGACGCCTGGAAGTCGCGCGCCATCGAAGAGGCCGTGCACGCCCTGGAGCGAGTGCCCGGCCTCACCATCGAGCGGTCCTCAGGTCACGACGTTTAGCGTTCCCGTTTCGCCCGGCGCCCGCTTCAGCTCGAGTTTTTGCTCGTGCCATTGCCGCAACGACGGCCGGTGGCCGATCGAGATCATCGTCGTGCCCGGCAGGCGTTCCTTCAGCACGCCGTACACCGCCGCCTCGTTGGCCTCGTCGAGCGAGGCCGTGGCCTCGTCGAGGAACAGCCAGTCGGGCCTGAACACCAGCGCGCGCGCGATCGCGAGCCTCTGCTGTTCGCCGCCGGACAGCGTGTTGCTCCAATGCGCCTCCTCGTCGAGGCGGCCCGCCAGATGTCCGAGCCGGGCCGCCTCCAGAGCGCTCACGATGTCGGCATCGCTCGCTGTGGAGTTTTCGTCCGGATACTTCACGGCATCGCGCAAGGTGGCGATGGGGATGTACGGCTTCTGCGGCAGGAACAGTACGCGCGCGCCAGCCGGGATCAGGATCCGGCCGCGCCCGAAGGGCCAGATGCCCGCCATCGCCCGGAACAGCGTGCTCTTGCCCGATCCGCTCGTCCCGGTGATCAGCGTCGAACTACCTTTCGGCAGCACGAGGTTCAGATCCCTGAGCAGGGTCTGGCCGTTGGGCAGCGCCAGATCGAGGCCGCTGGTGCCGACATCGGCACGGCCGGGCTCGGAAGCGACAGCGATGTTCTCCGCCGGCTTCTCCTCGATGGCCTCCTGCAGCCCCTTGAGGCGGTCCATCACGGCGCGCAGCTCGGCCACGTTGGTGTAGTTGTCGATGAAGAAGGACAGCGCCGTCTGGACCTGGCCGAAGGCCTGGGCCGTCTGCATTACGACGCCCAGCGTGATCGCACCGGCAAAGAAGCGCGGCGCCGTCACGATATAGGGGAAGATGATGGCGAGCTGGCCGTAGCCGATCTGGTAGAAGACGAGCTGCATCTCGGTCACCAGCACGCGCCAGGCGTTGTTGAACACGTCGGTGAACTTGGCTTCGAGCACCTCGTTCTCGCGCGGCTCGCCGCGATAGAGCGCGATGCCCTCGGCGTTCTCCCGCACGCGCATCAAACCAAAGCGGAAGTTCGCCTCGTAGCGCTGCTGCAGGAAGTTGAGCGGGATCAGTCGCCGGCCGACCAGATTGGCGAGCCAGGTGCCGAGGAAGGCATAGATCAGCGCCGCCCAGACCATGTAGCCGGGGATCACCACGTCGAGGCCGATGAAGGACAGCGACATCGGTCCCGAGAGCTGCCACAGGATGAACAGGAACGAGACGAGTGTCGCCACGGCGCTGATCAGTCCCAGCAGGAGGGTCATGGTGTAGAAGCCGAGCAGCCGCAGATCCTCGGCGATGCGCTGGTCGGCATTGTCGACCTTGCGTTCGAGTTCGATACGGTAGTAGCCGCGGCCGTCCAGCCAATGCGAGAGATAGTGGCCGGTCAGCCACCGCCGCCAGCGCAGGCGCAGGTAGGGGCTCACCAGTCCCCGCGCCACGCCGAAGGCTATCGCCAGTGCGGCGATCCAGCCGAAGTTCCCCATCTCGGTCCAGAACGCGGCTTCGTCCTTGTTCTGGAGGCTGTCGTAGAAGCGCCTGTTCCACTCGCTGAAAGCGACGTTGACCGTCACGGCCGCCAGGGTGAGCACGATCGCGCCGACCAGCAGTCCGATGGCGATCCAGCGCTCCTCGGAGCGGAAGTACGGAATGACCAGCCGCCACCAGTCGCCGAGGTAGGAACTCACGCTCTTCATGCAGGAAATCCTTTCGGCGGGCACACTGCCCGAGACAGGGCGACGATGACAACGGCGCTCGCGGCGGCTATAGCGCCGCACGATGGACGCCACCCCCCTCGCCTCCCGCCGCGCCGCAGTCGATGTGCTGATGGCCTGCCTCGACAAGGGCCAGCCACTCGACGACGCGCTCGGCCAGCACCGCGGCTTCGCCGCCCTCGACCCGCGCGACCGTGCCTTCGTGCGGCTGCTTCTGGCCAGCACCCTGCGCCACCTGGGCGAGATCGAGGGTGTGCTGTCCGGCCTGATCACCAAGCCGCTGGAGGGCGCCAACGCGGTCGGCCGCCAGGTCCTGCGCCTCGGCGCCGCCCAGCTGATGTTCCTGGGAACGCCACCGCATGCCGCCGTCGATACCTCGGTGCGGCTGGTCGAGGATGCCGGCCTGCATCACCTCAAGGGCCTGGTGAACGCCGTGCTGCGCCGTATTTCGCGGGACGGCGACGCCCTTCTGGTGGATCGGGACCCCGCGCGGCTCAATACGCCGCGCTGGCTGTGGGAGAGCTGGATCCATGCCTACGGCGAGGATACGACGCGAGCGATTGCCGCCGCGCACCTCAACGAGGCCCCGCTCGACCTCACCGTCCGCCGGGATGCCGACCACTGGGCGGTCCAGCTCGAGGCCGAGAAGCTGCCCACCGGGACGCTGCGCCGGAAGGGCGGCGGCCACATTGCCGAGCTGCCCGGCTTCGCCGAGGGCACCTGGTGGGTGCAGGACGCCGCCGCGGCCCTCCCCGTGCGGCTGCTGGGTGACATCACGGACAAGCGCGTCGCCGACCTCTGTGCCGCTCCCGGTGGCAAGACGATGCAACTCTGCGCTGCGGGCGCCCAGGTGACGGCGGTCGACATCTCGGCCCGCCGCATGGCGCGGCTCGGCGACAACCTCGCGCGCGCCGGCCTGTCGGCCAATCTCGTGACGGCCGATGCCAGCAAGTGGACGCCCGGGGAGAAGTTCGACGCGATCCTGCTCGACGCCCCCTGCTCCGGCACCGGCACGTTGCGCCGCCATCCAGACATCGCCTGGCTGAAGGACGAGGAGGACGTGGCGCGCCTCACCGTGACCCAGGACCGTCTGCTGGTGCACGCGCTCGGCCTGCTGAAGCCGGGCGGAACGCTCGTCTACGCCGTCTGCTCGCTGCAGGAGGACGAAGGCTTCGAGCGGATCAACGGCGTCCTCGTCAGGAACCCGCAGGTGAAGCGAATCCGCGTCACGCCGGCTGAGCTCCCCGGCCTCGAGGATGCGATCACCCCGCGAGGGGACGTCCGCACCCTCCCCTTCATGTGGGCCGACCGCGGCGGCATCGACGGATTCTATATGGCTCGGTTAACCACGAACTGAGACACCCGTAGCCGTCGACTACATGCCCAGCCCGCACTCCCGCACACCACTTACTCCACCGGCCCCGCCGAAGGAGAATCTGACGGGCTGGCGTGTCTTGTCGGGAGTCTCCGGTGGGCTGCTCATACTGGTCGGCATCATCGTCGCGCTTTTCATCTCGATACCCTTGTGGATGATGGGCGGCACGTCAGGCGGGATGGGGTTGGCCCTGGTCGTTTCGCTGCCGTTTGTCATCCTGGGCATGCTGGTCGGGAGCGGAGCATTCATATCGCGCCGATCCAGATTCGATCGGCGCCGTCGGAACAAATGAGGAAGAAGTCACACCCGTGAACTCGGGCTGTAGAACGGCTGGTGCTTCGAGGGGTCCATGTAGTTCTCATAGAACTTGCGGGCGTGCGGCAGCAGGGCGACCGAGAGTTTCCGGCGCTCGACCTCGTCGTCGGCCAGGGCCTTGCCGAGATCGTCGTGCAGGGCCTTCAGGGCCGCCGTCCGGTCAACCTTGGTGAAGGTGCCGTCCTTGTAGATCACCTCCCCGTCGCACATCGTCATGGTGACGGCCTGCTGCTTGGCTCGCTGCACCACGGCGTCGAGCGTCGGTGTCATCTCGTCGAGATAGGGATAGGCCACGCTCTCCCAGTCGATCAGCACCATGTCGGCCGCCTTCCCGACCTCGAGCGTACCGATGCTCTCGCCGAACGGCGTCGTCCTCGCGCCGCCCACGGTAGCCATCCGTAGCACCTGCGCCATGGTCGGCACGTCGGCCTCGACCATGCCCGGCACGCGATGGGCGCGCAGAACGAGCTTCAGCTCCTGCAGCATGTCGCGGTCGTCGTTGATGCCGGCCTCGTCGAGACCTATCGCGGTATTGATGCCCTTCTTCTCGAAGTGATTGAGCGCCGCCACGCCCGAGCGCAGGCGGAAGTTGGACGAGCAATTGTGGCAGACGCAGCCCCTGGCCTCGGCCAGCCGGTCGATATCTTTCTCGTTCAGCCACACGCCATGGCCCAGGGTCAGCCGCTCATTCACCATGCCAAAGCGGTCGATGTATTCCAGCGCCGTGCAGTTGCCGCGCCGCCAGGCATATTCCTTCTGGTAGGCGGTTTCGAGCAGGTGCATGTGCATCGGGACATTGTACTTGGCCGAGGCCTCGCTGAGCTTCGTCAGCGCCGTGTCGGAGCACCAGTGCAGGTTGGCCGGCGCCAGCTGGATCTTCACCCGGCGCTTGTTGTGATGCTGCGAGTGGAAGGACTTGAACATGTCCATCGCATCGTCGAGGCCCATCTTGAACCGGTCGAACCAGCGCTGCATCGGCCCCTGCAGTTCCTTCGGCAGGCTCCTGACGAACTCGTCGTCGGCCTGATAGACGAGCCGGTTCTGGTCGCGCACCGCGTAGCAGTAGCTGACCCTCATGCCGACGTCTTCGTAGGCCCGGATGGTATCGTTTGCCCGCTTCTCGACGTCAGGCAGCGTACCCGGCATCCAGCCCTGGATGTGCTGTACGGTCGTGATGCCCGAGCCGATCATCTCGAAGGCCGAGTAGAGCGTGTCGAGATAGAGGTCGACGTTGCGGATCACCATGCGGGTGATGAACCAGAGTTCCAGCGGCATGTCGGGTGAACCGAGCTGCACGGGCGTCAGGCCGACATGGTGATGGCCGTTGACGAAACCCGGCAGCAGGATTTCCTTGCCCATGCCGATCACCGGCACCGTCGGATGCTTGGCGTGGAGGTCTTCGTAGGTACCGACGGCGACGATCACGCCGTCCTCCTGCAGCACCGCGCCGTCCTTAACTTCGTTCCAGGTGAATCGGTCCTTGGTGCCCGTGATGGCGGCGCGGCTACGGATCAGGCTGGTGGCCATGTCAGCTTCTCCTGGGTGCGGGTCATGGTATCAGGCGGTGACGGCGAGCGCTTCCTGCTCGGCGAAGGCGCGGTCGACCTCGTCGCGCAGGAGATCGGTGAGCCGGATCCTGAGCTCCTCGGCCTCGCGCGAGAAAAGGTTGCGGGGCCGCGGAAGGTCGATCGGCACGATGGTCTTGATGCGTCCCGGGCGCGAGGTGAAGACGACGACACGGTCGGCCAGCGCAACCGCCTCGTCGATGTGATGGGTGACGAACAGGACCGAGGCGCCCGAATCGCGCCAGACGTCGAGCAGGAAATCCTGCATGCGGGCCCGCGTCTGCACGTCCAGCGCCGCGAACGGCTCGTCCATCAACAGGACCTTGGGGCGCATGGCGAGCGCGCGGGCGACGGCGACCCTCTGGCGCATGCCGCCGGACAGTTCGTCCGGCCTCTTGTCCATGGCGGCCTTGAGACCGACGCGCTGCAGGGCTTCCGCCGCGACGCTGCGGCGCTCCTCCTTGCCGGCCCCCCGGATCGACAGGCCAAAGCTCACGTTTTCCCATACGGTCAGCCAAGGGAAGAGCGAGGTCTCCTGGAAGATCAGGCTGCGCTCGGGCGACGGTGTGTCGACAAGATCGCCGAACGACCAGAGCTGCCCCTCGGTAGCGTCCTCGAGGCCGGCGATCAGGTAGAGCAAGGTGCTCTTGCCGCAGCCCGACGGCCCGAGGAAGACCACGAACTCGCCCGGTGCGACATCGAGGTCGATGCCGGTCAGGGCATTATGGGCGCGCCTGGTGCCGGCCGCCCAGGTCTTGCCAACGCCGCGGCACACCACGGCGTCCTTCGACGAGAATGTCGGCGGTGCATCAAAGGCCACGCAGCTTCTCCTTGGTGTCGGGCAGCCAATAGAGGATCCGCCGCTGGGCCTGGCGCAGCAGCCAGTCGAAGGCGAAGCCCAGCACACCGATCACCGCGATGGTGAAAAACACCAGCGACGGGTTGAAGGTGTTGCGAGCCAGCATGATGACCTGGCCCATGCCGTAACCGACACCCGTCGATTCCGCGACCAGCACCACCATCCAGGCGCCGAACAGGTTGAGCCGCAGAACCTGCAGCATGCCGGGCAGGATGGCCGGCACGATGACGCGCCCGTAGATCTGTCGCTTCGACGCGCCCATGGTACGCGCGACGTTGATGAAATTGGGGCTGACGCCGTCGATCTGGGCGACGGTGGCCAGCACCATGTGGAAGAACAGCGCCACTACGACCATGAAGATAGCGGGTGCGTTGCCGATGCCGAACAGGAAGATGGCGACCGGCAGCCAGGCGATGGGCGATACCGGAGACAGCAGCGTGATGGTCGGCAGCACCAGCTTGTCGAAGAAATGGTAGTAGCGGATCAGGACGCCCATCCCGATCGCCAGCACCGAGGCCATGGCAAGGCCGACGAACACGCGGGCCGTCGTCGCGCCCACCGTGATCATCACCGATTCGAAGGCCGAGGGGCCGGCGTTCATCGCCTGACCGACCTGCCAGCGCGTGGCGGTGTTGAAGAACTTGCCCTGCTCCGCAAGATTCCCGAGGAAAATGTGCGGCGGCGGCAGCAGCTTCGGGTCGGCCCAGCCGAACGCCCAGCACAGTTCCCAGATACCGGCGAACAGGCTGATCGACAGGATGGTCCACCAGGCCTTGGTCAACCATTCGAGGTTAAGCATGCCGGTATAGAAGCGCGAGACCGCCGCCGGGCGGGATGTCCCGGCGGCGGGGCCCGCAGCTTCACCGTCACGCGTGACGACGGCCATCAGGCGGACTTGTACTTGAGCTTGCCGTAGAGGTCCGGGTTTTCCTTGATGACCTCTTCCAGCAGCGTCCAGTCGATCGCGTCTCGACCGGGCTTCTTCTTGATGTAGCCCATCTCCATGACACTGTCGGTGCGCTGCAGGATGAAGTCGGTCTGGCTGCGCGCATCGACGATCGCCGGCTGCTTGCCCTGCGCGATCTTCGCGTTCTCCATCGAGGTCTTGTAGTATTTGCCGACCAGCTCCTTCAGCACGTCGTCGGTCTTGGTCTCGGCTTCGAGCTGGGCCTGCATCATGCTCTTGATGATCGCCTTGAGGCCGGCCGGATTGTCCTTCATCAGGCTGGCGCGCGAGGCGAGCACGCAGTCGGTATAGCCCTTGCCGTAGAGGTCGACGCCGTTGGTCAGCATGACCGCCCCCTTGACGTCGTTCACCAGCGCCGTGGCGTAGGGCTCGATCGTGCAGATCCAGTCGATGGCGCCGGCCTTGAAGGCCTCAACGGCCTCCGGCGTATTGCCCATGTAGCGGACCTTCACGTCCTTGAAGGAGATGTTGTTCTTCTTCAGATAGTCGTAGGGCATGACCTCCAGCGTATCGAGCTGGAAGGTGCCGAGCGTCTTGCCCTTGAGCTTCTCGGGCGTATCGAGCCCCGGACGCGCCACGATCGCGCAGCCCTCGACGCCGCCGCCGGCCACGATCTTGACCGGCGCGCCGGCATCGTAGAGCGCCATGAAGCTGGTGTAGGGCATCAGGCCGAGATCGACCTGGCCCATGCCGAGGAAGGTCACCATCTCGGCCGAGGTCGGCGTGTTCACGAACACCAGTTCGGTGCCGGCGGCCTTCGCGAACTGGCGCGAATGGGCGAGGAACAGGTTGAGATTGCAGAAGCCGGTGCCGTGGGTCGACTTCAGCGCTGGCCCGGCATGAGCAGGGCCGCTCAGCAACATGCCCGGTCCCGCCGCCATGGTGATCGTGCCGACGGCGGCGGCTCCCCTGAGGAAGCCTCGGCGCGAGGGCGCTGCAGCGGCAGCGGCAGCGAAGTTCATTCGGGAGAGATCTGGGAAATGCGTACAGCCGATGCGATCACACATGGGGAGCCTCCTCGGGCAGCGGAGATTTCTGGACTGGAACTGGTGGGTTCTGGCGATTCTGCGACTGACAACTCCTTGTCGGTCGCCACTCGGCGCGACCGTCCTCAAAGGTGCCGGCACGCCAACCGAGAAGAATCGCGCTAGCGCGATTCTGCGCTGCAGATTTCGAAGCAAGGGATGTGCCAGCGCCGGAATGCAGCGATGGCGCAACGCGCCCATCGGCCGAGAGAATGACCTCAGGTCAATTCCTGACCACGCGCGCTATTTCTTGATCAGTGCCTTGTGCCGCTGCCTCTCGATATGGCCGAGATAGAGGCCCGAGCAGATGATCACGCCCGCGCCCGCCCAGGTCCAGAAGTCGGGAAAGTCGCCGAACACGAGATAGCCGAGCGCCGCGGCGCCCAGCAGCTGCACATAGTTGAAGGGTGCCACCACGGCTGCAGGCGCCTGGCTGTAGGCGATGGTCAGGAAGTAATGGCCGACACCGGCCATGATGCCCATGCCGACGAACAGCACCCAGTGCCAGCCGAAGGCAGGCGTAACCCATTCGAACGGCAGCATCGGCAGGGCCGCCACAGTACCGACGATCGTGGCCATGGTGGCCGAGGCATCGGGCCGCTCGGCCTGGCCGTAGCGGCGCGAGAAGAGCTGATAGAGCGAGCTGCAGATCGTGCTGCCGACGATCCAGAGCGAATGCCACTCGAAGTGCGCGGAGCCCGGCCGCACCACGATCAGCGCCCCGACGAAGCCCACCATGACGGCGGCCCAGCGCTTCGGGCCGACCGGCTCGCCCAGGAACTTCGCGGACAGCGCCGTCACGATCAGCGGGCTGGTGAGCGAGATCGAGGCCGCCGACGCCAGCGGCATGTCGACGATGCCGTGGAAATAGAGGAACGACGAGAAGAACAGCAGCAGCCCGCGCACGATCTGGCTGGGCACGTTGTGCCAGCGAAACAGAGCCATGCCGGCGCGCGGCAGGAAGATCGCCATCATGAAGACGAAGGCGAAGACGTAGCGGCCCCAGATGACCTCGATGACCGGGTAGGTCTGGCTGAGCGTCTTGGACATGGCGTTCAGGACGGAAAAGCACAGCACCGAGAAGATGATCGAGAGAATCGCCCGCAGGATACGGTCGGTCGGCGGGGGCGCTTTTTCAGTCATTGCCGGGAACTTACCCTGCCCGCCCCCGCCAACAAGTGCAGGCGCGGACTAAGCGGTCGTGCGGAGCGCATAGGTCTTTGAGGAGGTTGGCACGCCGGATACGTCAGGAGCGGAGTTCGTTCTTCAGTTCCTGGTCGTTCGGCCACAGCAGCAGCGACACGACCATCAGGATGCCGAGGCCGCCGGTGATCCCGGCAAAGCGGTCGACGCCCGGCATGATGCTCTCTGGCGGCGCCAATCCCTGCACCATCGTGATGACATAGACGAAGGCGAACTGCGTCCCGACATAGGGGATGCCGTGACGCCCCATCTGGATGTGCATGCCGACCCAAACGACTCCGCCGATCATGGCCAGCCACCAGAAGAGCGATTCGACCTGCAGGGCGAGGCAGGCCAGAGCTACCAACCCACCCAGCAGACACCCCATGAAGCGATGGAAGGACTTCTCCGCCACGAGATGGCGCGTCGAGGTACCCCCGTCAGCAATGAGGGGAGCCGCCATGACGACGGCGATCGTGACCGCCATTTCTCCGACGTCCGGCAGGTCGACCATCGTCCACACGATCAGCACAGTGACCACGGAAATGCCCGCCCGAAGCCCGTGCAGCACCGACGGCCACTGTGCGCCGAGCAGGTGTCTCCACCCCGGCGCCGTCGGGGGCGGCTCGGCATGCCAGTCCTGCAGGACCTTGGCGGTCACCATCGCGCAGGAGACGCCGACCGCCACGTCGATCGTGCGGTTGCAGGCGACCTGGAAGGCAGTGGTTGGATCGTTGAGGCTCATCAGCAAGACGAGGCTGGAGGTGATCGCCATGAAGAGCCACGCCAGCCCGTGGGGACTCACCTGTACCGCCACGACGCCGACCATGGTGGCGGCGCCCAGAAAGAGGCAAAGCGCGACCTGGTCATAGAGAAGCCAGCGCCCCATGACGAAGCCGAGAAAGGCGCCGGCAATGGTGCCGCTCAGCCGAAGCAGACCACGCCGCACGGAGCCCGCACCGGTCGACATCAGGGACATGTATCCGCTGATCGCAGCCCACCAAGGCGCATCGAGCTGCATCAGCAGCGCCACGCTCGTGGTCAGCACCACCGAGACGGCAGCCACGACGCCCATGCGCGACTGCGCCGGCCGGCTGCCGATGTCGGCCAGTTCGCGCCAGAATCCGGTGAGCGTGCGGTCGAGAAGCCGGGCGCCCTCGCGGAAGTCCTCCGCGACGGCCCGCCCGTAGCGCGCGATGCCGAGGCGCATCACGGGAAGATGACGGTGCGCGCGTCGGCGCCCATGTACAGCTTGTAGCCCGGCGGCAGGTCCTCCAGCACGATCGTCACCGGAATGCGGCGCTGCAGGCGGATCCAGTCGGTCGTCGGCGCGACGTAGGGCAGGAGCTTGTCGACACCGGGGTTGCGGCTGAAGCCCCGGGCGATGCCGGTGATGCGGCCCTTGTGGAAATGCCATGGCGCGCTGTCCAGCCAGACCCAGGCGGTGTCGCCCACCTTGAAGTCGCGGATATAGTACTGCTTGTAGTTCGCCATGATGCGCCAGGCATCGGCATCGACGATGCCGATGATCGGCACGTTGATCGTGGCCATGTCGCCCTTGCGGACCGTCAGGTTGGTGATCGGCCCGTTGTTCGGCGCATGGACGACGGTGCGGTCGAGATTCCACTGGGCCGATGCCAGTTGCGCCTGCGCCAGTTCCAGCGCCGCCTGGTGGGCACCTATGTCGGTCTGCGCCTTGGCAATGGCGACCGTGGACATCGTCATCTCCGCTTGGGATCGCCGTAACGCATCGTTGGCCCTGTCGAGTTCGGCGATGGGCGCGAACTGGCGTTTGGCGAGATCGGAGAAGCGGCTCTGTTCCTGTACCGCGTAGGTATGGGTCGAGGTCGAGACCTGCAGGGCCGCCTGTGCGACCGCCAGTTCCTCCTGTGCGACCTTGAGCTGGGCGGCGGCACGATCGATCTGGGCCTTCCACTGGTTGACCACGAGCTGGAAGGGTTCCGGGTCGATGGTGAACAGCTTGTCGCCGATCTTGACCTCCTGGTTGTCGACGACATGGACCTCAATGATCTGTCCCGTCACCTGGGGCGCCACAGCCACGAGGTCGGAGCGGACATAGGCATCGTCGGTATAGGCGACGAAATAGGTGAACACCTCGTAGAGGATGAACAGGCCGAGGATGGCGCCGCCGACCGTGAGCAGACGATGGAGGCGGCTCGTCTCGACTTCAGGCCTTGCCGATCCGGTCGGAGAAACAGGCGCCGGCGCAGCGGAGGCTTCGGCGCTCGCACCAGGGACCGGCGCCGACGGCGGCTGGGACGCGGAAGCCGCCGAAACCGGTGCGGCGGGCGCGGTATCTGACGTCCGTTCGGACGGGGTCGCGTCAGGTGGCATGACCCTCGGAAAATAACGCGCCGGGCGCTAGAAGCCCATGCCCTTGATCTTGGCCGCCAGAGCGGAAACGGAAAACGGCTTGCCGAGGAAATTGACCCCGGCATCGATCACGCCGTGATGCACGATCGCGTTGGCCGTGTATCCGGTCATATAGAGGACCTTGAGATCGGGGCGGCGCGTCGTTGCTAGGCCGGCCAGTTGACGGCCGTTCATGCCGCCCGGCAGCCCTACATCGGTGAAGAGGAGCTGAATGTCGCCGTGCTGCTCCAATATCCGAAGCGCCTGCTCGCCGTCGCCAGCCTCGTAGACGCTGCAGCCGCACTCGCGACAGGCGGCAACCGCGAAATCGCGAACGACCGGATCGTCCTCGACGACCAACGTGATCGGTCCGGTTCCGGACGCAACGCTGGCGGCCGGCGCCAGTTCGGGGAGCGCTCTGACCTCCATGTGGGCCCGCGGCAGGTAGAGCTTGACGGTCGTTCCGTGCCCCAGCTCGCTGTAGATCTTCAGGTGACCGCCGATCTGCTTCACGTAGCCGAAGGTCATGCTGAGACCGAGGCCGGTCCCCTGCCCGCGTTCCTTGGTGGTGAAGAAGGGTTCGAAAGCCCGGGCGATGGTCTGCTGGTCCATGCCCGTGCCGGTGTCGGACACCGCGATCATCACGAACTGGCCCGGCGTCACTTCGGCGTTGGCCGCCGCGTAGGCATCGTCGAGGTGGGCGTTCGCGGTCTCGATCGTAAGCGTCCCGCCGCCCGGCATGGCGTCACGCGCATTGATCGCGAGATTGAGGACGGCCGCCTCGAGCTGCGTTGGATCGGCCTTGGCCCGCCACAGGCCGCCGCTGAGCACGGTCTCGATCTGCACGGTCTCACCCAGCGTCCGGCGAAGCAGTTCGGACATGCCCGTCACCAGCCGGTTGGCGTCGATCGCCTCGATCTGCAGCGGCTGCTGCCGTGAGAAGGCCAACATGCGCTGCGTGAGCGTCGCGGCGCGGGCCACGCCGGTGCGCGCCAGTTCGAGGAAGCGCACCACCTCCGGCGTCGGCTCCGGCACGCGGCGGCCGATCATCTCGATCGCCCCGCCGATGCCCGTCAGCAGGTTGTTGAAATCGTGCGCGATGCCGGCGGTAAGCTGGCCGACAGCGGTCATCTTCTGCGACTGGCGCAGGCTCTCCTCGGCCGCGGTGCGCTTGATCTGCTCCTCGCGCAGCCGCTCGAGCGTCTCTCCCTGCCGTGCCGCTCGACGGGAAGCGAGCAGGGCGAGCGCAAACAGTGCCAGGGTGGCGGGCAGGCCGAACAGCAGATGCGAACCCATTCGGTGCAGCCAGGCCTGCAACATGGCGTCCCGGGCGACACCGACCGCGACATAGACCGGCAGGTCCGGCAACTTTCGATAGACCACGGTTCGCGCGATGCCATCGAAGGCGCCGCTGGGAGTGCTGTAGCGGCCGCCGTCTGGACTGGCGGCGATCGCCCGCATGAAGCTCGAACTGGCTTCAAGGCGCGTCACGCTCCCGGTGTAGGCAGGGAAGCGCGCCAACAGTTCCCCATCGGCGCGGATGAGGGACGTCGTATAGTGGTCGGCCTCGGCGGCCTGCTCGAACAGCTTGCCGAAATAGGCGGGCGGGATCGCCACAAGCACGACTCCGTCGAAGCCGCCGTCCGGCCTCAGTCGTCGTTCGCTGTACTGGAAGATCTCGGAGCCCTTGATCCGGCTACGGAACGTCTCGCTTACGTAGCGCGCTTCCCTGCCGTCGCGATGGGCGATGAAGTATGGTCGGTCGGCAGCCGAGACATTGGCCGGCAATGGGTAAACATTGGCCGCCACGAGCGGCAGCCCGTTCCTGTCGAGGACGAACACATCCTCGACCTGCGGCAGTCTCCGCACCAGATGCTGGAGCTGTTCGTGCAGCCGGGCTTCGTTCTGCCGGATCTCGCCGTCGCTGAAATCGTCGATCAGACCCAGCACGTTGCTGACGACAAGCTGCTGGGTCTCGAAGGTGGCGCGGGCACCCACATAGAGCAGGTCGAGTGTCCGCGAAACCCGCTCCTCGTACTGGCGCTGTGTCTCACCATAGGCCATCCAGCTGGCGCCGGCGAAAAGCACCAGCGGAACGAGGACGGTAGCGGCCAGCAGGACAAATGATGCATCGGCCGCGGTCGTGCCGCGCAGCGTCCAGGTCTGGAGTTTCAGGAGTCGCCGCACGTGCGCCCTCTATCCCTTTCGGACGAGGGAAGCCACGAAGTTCGACAGTTCGGACGGGCTATAGGGCTTGGGAAACGAATGCATCGCGATCCCGGGCGGCAGGCTGCTCGGCGCCGACGCGCCCGAACAGCGGATGATCGGAACGTCAGGCCGGTGCTGCGCCGCCGCTTCGATGACCTTCTCGCCGGACATGTCCGGCAGGCCGATATCGACGATGATCGCGATCAGCGGCTGATCCCCGCGCACCACGTCGATCGCCTCCTGGCCGGTCGCCGCCTCGATGCACTCGATGCCGACGTCGGCCAGCGAATCGACCAGAACGGCGCGGATCAGGAACTCGTCTTCAGCCAGCAGAACACTCGACATCCGGCAGCCCTATTCCGCCGCCTTCGCCATCGAGGGCCGAGGCTTGAACGGCAGGATCGTTGTCGCCCGCGCCGCAGGCAACGGCAAGGGCGGCGTTTCCACACCCAGCGTCCGCGCCGCGTTCCACGCCCAGCGCGGGTCGAGCAGGAAGGGGCGCGCGTGCGCCGTGCAATCGGCTTCGCCGGAAGCGATGATCTTCTCCGCCTGCTCAGGCTCGGTGATGAGACCGACCGCCCAGGTCTTGATGCCGGCTTCCTTGCGGACCCTGGCCGCGAACGGGACATGATAGCCGGGACCCAGCGTGATTTTCTGGCCCGGCGCGTTGCCGCCCGAACTGACGTCTACGAAATCGCAGCCGAGCGCCTTGAGCTGGCGGGCCGTCTCGACCGTGTCCTCGATGGTGACCCCGCCCTCGACCCATTCGACGGCCGAGAGCCGCATGCCCAGCGCCTTGTCCGTGGGCCACATCCTGCGTACGGCCTCGAACACTTCGAGCGGAAAGCGCCGGCGCTTCTCGGCGCTGCCGCCATACTCGTCGGTGCGCTGGTTGCTGAGCGGCGACAGGAACTGGCTGAGCAGGTAGCCATGGGCGCCGTGCAGTTCGACCACGTCGAAGCCGAGGCGAAGGCTGCGCTCGGCGGCCTCGACGAAGGCCTGCTTCACGCGCTTGAGGCTGACGGAGTCGAGGGCGACCGGCGTGTGCCAGTTTTTTTCCGGATCGTAGGCCAGCGCCGAAGGGCCGTAGGTCGTCCAGGGAAGATCGGGCGCGTCGGCCTGGGTCAGCGGACCGCCGCCCTTCCACGGGCGCTGCGCCGACGCCTTGCGGCCGGCATGGGCGAGCTGCACGCCCAGCTTCACGCCGGGCATCCAGCCGCGAATCCAGTCGATGACCGGCTTCAGCGCCGCCTCGTTTTCGTCGCTGTAGAGGCCGAGGCACCCTTGGGTGATGCGGCCCTCGCGCTCGACATGAGTGGCCTCGAGGCACAGCAGGCCAGCGCCCGACATCGCCAGCATGCCGTAGTGCACCTGGTGCCAGGGCTGGGCGCTGCCATCGACGGCCGAGTACTGGCACATCGGCGAGACGATGATGCGATTGGGGAGCGTGACGCCCCCGAGCTCGACCGGGGTGAAGAGTTGGGCGGTCATGGGACTCCTCGAAAAGATCAGCCGTTGACGGAAGGTCCGGCCTCATGGCCCAGCCATTCCTCGATCAGGCGGCGGGCGATCGAATCGCGCCGCGGCATGAAGAAGGAGCCGTCCTTCGGCAGGTTCTCGGTGCGCAGTTCCTCGCGGCTCATCCAGCGCGCGCTCTCCAGCTCGGACTCGTTCACGCTGAAGTCCATCGATTCGGCCTCGGCGTGGAAACCGATCATCACCGAGGCCGGGAACGGCCAGGGCTGGGACGAGCGATAGACCACGTCCTTCACCCGGACTTTCACTTCCTCGTAGACCTCGCGCGCCACGGCATCCTCGAAGCTCTCGCCGGGCTCGACGAAGCCCGCCAGCGTCGAGTGCATGCCGCGCGGAAAATGCTTGCCGCGCCCCAGCAGGCACTTGTCGCCATGATGGACAAGCATGATCACCGCGGGATCGGTGCGCGGGAAGGTCTCGGTCTTGCAGTTCTCGTTGGTACACATGCGCACGTGCCCGCCGCGCGTGACCTTCGTCGTGGCGCCGCAGACGCCGCAATAGCGATGGCGGCGGTGCCAGTAGGTCATGCCGCGCGCGTAGGCGAGGATCGACCCTTCGCGGGCAAACAGCAGAGGCCCGACCTGGCGCAGGTCGACGAACTCGCCCAGGTCCTTGAGCGGTACGTCCTTGCCGGTCACATCGACGGCGAAGTACGGCGTGCCTTCGACGTAGCCCAGGAAGATCTGGACGTCGCTCGAATTGGCGACGGCGCGTCCCATCATGCCCTGGAGGAACACGGCTTCGGGGTTGCCCCCGGTCTTCACGAGGTTCTTCTCCGTGTCGATCGGCACGAAGCGGGCGGCCCCCGAGGAGGCCAGTTCGATCATCCGTTCATCGTCTTCGCGCTCATGGCTGGCACGGTCGATTTCGGCGCTGGAATAGGGATTTCTTGGGTTTCTCATAGGCCGCGGACCGTGCCACACGCCCGCCGCCGCCGCAATTGGATCACGCCAGAGCGCGCTCCAGAACCTGCGCCACGTGTATCGCCTGCCGGTCCGCCCCGTCGGCAATCTGGTGCCGGCAAGAGGTGCCGTCGGCGACGACCAGCGTCCCGGCATCGGCCTTGCGCACGGCCGGCAGCAGCGAAAGCTCGGCCATCGCGATGGAGGTCTCGTAGTGCTCGGCCTCATAGCCAAAGCTGCCGGCCATGCCGCAGCAGCTCGATTCGATGGGCGTCACGGCGAGGTCCGGCACCAGCGACAGCACTTCCTGCACGGCGCTCATGGCGCCGAAGGCCTTCTGGTGGCAGTGGCCGTGAAGCAGCGCCTTCCTTTCCGACAGGGGCCGGAGCGCCAGGTCGAGGCGCCCCGCCTTCTGCTCGCGCGCCAGGAATTCCTCGAACAGAACGGCATGCGCCGCGACCAGATCGGCATCCTCACCGAGGCCCATTGCCAGGAACTCGTCCCGCATCGTGAACAGGCAGGAAGGTTCCAGGCCGACGATAGGTACGCCCTTCTGCGCAAAGGGCAGCAGCGCGTTCAGCGTGCGCCGCGCCTCCGCCCTCGCCCGCTCGACCTGGCCGGTCGCCAGATAGGTACGGCCGCAGCAAAGCGCCGGCGCACCTAGGGTGGGCCACGCCACCGCCACGCGATGGCCGGCCGCCGCCAGCACGCGACGCGCGGCGTGAAGGATCTCAGGTTCGAAATTGTTGGAGAAAGTATCGGCGAAGATCACCACGGTCGGCTCGCCGTGCCCGTCGTCGACATCGGTAGTCGACAGGAACGTATCGCCGCGCCACTGAGGCAGTCGGCGCTGCTTGGCGAAGCCGAGGTATGACTGAACGAACCAGGCGGCGTTGAACAGCCACGGCAGGCGGCGCGCCCACGGTGCCATCGACGGCGTGGCGCCGATCAGCCGGTCGCGCCAGCTCAGGCCCTTGGCCATGCGGCGTGCCGACTTCACCTCGATCTTCATGCGCGCCATGTCGACGCCGGTCGGGCAGTCGCGCTTGCAGCCCTTGCAGCTCACGCACAGGTCCATCGCCGCCGCGACGGAATCGGAACGCAGCCCCTCGGATCCGAGCTGGCCGGACAAGGCCAGGCGAAGCGTGTTGGCGCGCCCGCGCGTCAGGTGCTTCTCGTCGCGCGTCACGCGGAAGGACGGGCACATGGTGCCGGCGTCGAACTTCCGGCAATGGCCGTTGTTGTTGCACATCTCGGCGGCCTTCGCGAAGCCGCCGGCCAGATCGCCACCGGTGCCGGGGGCCGTCGAGATCTCGGTGACCGGATCGGTCTGGACGTTCCACGCCGACCAGTCGAGCGCCGGCTCGTACTTGATCGATTCGTATCCCGGCTTGAAGCGGAACAGCGAGCGATCGTCCATGCGCGAGGGCCGCACGATCTTGCCCGGGTTCAGGATGTTTTCGGGATCGAACAGGTCCTTGACCGTCTCGAACGCCTTCGTGAGGCGCGGCCCGAACTGCCACGCGACCCATTCCGAGCGCACCAGCCCATCGCCGTGCTCGCCCGAGAAAGCGCCCTTGTATTCACGCACCAGCGCCGAGGCCTCCTCGGCGATCGCCCGCATCTTCTCGGCGCCCTCGCGGCGCATGTCGAGGATCGGTCGCACGTGCAGGGTGCCCACGGAGGCATGGGCGTACCAGGTGCCGCGCGTGCCGTGCTTGCCGAACACGTCCGTGAGACGCTGCGTGTAGTCCGCGAGATGCTCGAGCGGAACGGCGCAATCCTCGATGAAGGATACCGGCTTACCGTCGCCCTTCATCGACATCATGATGTTGAGGCCGGCCTTGCGGACTTCCCACAGTTCCGACTGCGGCCTGGGCTCGGGCATCTCCACGACGCTGCCGGGCAGGCCGAGATCGGCCATCAGCTCGACGAGACGCGTGAGGTCGCGCAGCTGCGCCTCTCGCTCCTCGCCCGCAAACTCGACCAGCAGGATGGCCTCGGGCTTGCCGATCAGCGCCCGCTCGATGACCGGCCG
This sequence comes from Reyranella aquatilis, assembly GCF_020880995.1. Lineage (GTDB taxonomy): Bacteria > Pseudomonadota > Alphaproteobacteria > Reyranellales > Reyranellaceae > Reyranella > Reyranella aquatilis. The sequence continues at coordinate 958,692 of NZ_JAJISD010000001.1, forward strand.
GAAGGCCGGATTGGCGCGCGCCAGCTCGATCATCGTGCGATCGACCAGCTCAACGGCGGCCGGATTCAGCTTCACGATGTGCTGGGCGCTGTCCATCGCCTTGTAGAAGCTGGGGAAGTTCACGACGCCCAGGGTCTTGTGCTTCGGCAGCGGCGCGAGATTGAGCGTGAGCCGCTCGGTCACCGCCAGCGTGCCCTCGCTGCCGACCAGCAGGTGCGCGAGGTTCACCGAATTGTCGGTCGTGTAGGGCCGCTCCGACTGCGGAAAGAAGATGTCGAGATTGTACCCGCCGACCCGACGCAGCACGCGCGGATACATGCGCTCGATCTCGTCGCGCTCGGCAAAGGCGAGTTCCGCGACCTTGTCGGCGATGGCGCGCACGCCCTCGGGCATGTGCTCCGGACGCGCCGACCCGAAGCGTGCCCGCTGGCCGTTCGCCAGCAGCGCATCGATCGATGCCACGTTGTGCACCATGTTGCCGTAGCGGATCGACCGCGAGCCGCAGGAATTGTTGCCGGCCATGCCGCCCAGCGTGCACTGCGCCGAGGTCGAGACATCGACCGGATACCAGAGCCCGTGCGGCTTCAGCCAGGCGTTGAGCTGGTCGAGCACGACGCCCGGCTGGACCGTCACCTGGGACTTGTTCTTGTCGAAGCCCACGATCTCGCGCAGGTACTTCGAGCAGTCGATCACCAGCGCGTCGCCGACGGTCTGGCCGCACTGCGAGGTGCCCGCGCCGCGCGGCAGGATCGCCGCCTTGGCGTCGCGCGCCACGTCGACGGCCAGCGCGAGATCGGCCTCGTCGCGCGGCACGACCACGCCCACCGGCTCGATCTGGTAGATCGACGCGTCGGTCGAGTAGCGGCCGCGGGAGGCCCTGTCGAACAGGACATCTCCCTTGAGGCTGCGGCGCAGATTTTGTTCGAGCTTGCTCATGTCCGATGGCATCCGATGGCGCCTTCTCCCTCCGCGCCAGGCGCGGAGGGAGAAGGCAGAGTGATCGCTACCCGAGGCAGGTTCATCGGAGCATGCTCGTCATCCTAGTCGAGCTTGACCCCGGCCGCCGCGACGACCTTCTGCCACTTCTCGATCTCGGCACGAATGCGCTTGGCGAAGTCGGCCGGGGACTCGCCGCCGACCTGCGCCAGCTGCTCCTTCCAGATCGTCTGCAGCTTGGGGTTGGCCAGCGCCTTCACGATCTCGTCGTACATGCGCTTCACGATCGGCTGCGGCGTGCCCTTGATGGCCCACACCCCGTACCAGGTCGACACGATCCACGCGGGCACGCCGATCTCGGCGGCCGTCGGCATGTCGGGGAATTCGGGCACGCGCTTGTCCGTGGCGACCGCAAGGCCCACGAGCTTGCCGGCCTTGATCTGCTGAGCCGACGTGCCCATGCCGTCGAACATCATGTCGGCGTTGCCAGCCAGCAGGTCCTGCATGGCCGGGCCCGCGCCACGATAGGGCACGTGGACGATCTCGGTCTTGGTCTCGAGCTTGAACAGCTCGCCGGCGAGGTGATGCGCGGTGCCGGCACCGGCCGAGGCGTAGTTCACCTTGTTCGGATTGGCCTTCAGATAGGCGATGAACTCGGCCGCGGTCTTTGCCGGTACCTTGTTCGGGTTGATCGAGATCACCTGCGGGACCAGCGCGATCATGGTGATCGGCTCGAAGTTCTTCTCGAGATCGTAGTCGAGGTTCTTGTAGACGGACGGGGCGATCGTGTGATGGATCGCGCCGACGAAGAAGGTCTGGCCGTCAGGCTTCATCTTGGCCGCCTGAGAGGCGCCCACCGTGCCACCCGCGCCGCCCTTGTTGTCGATCAGGATCTGGACGCCCAGTTGCTCGCCGACCTGGGCGGCCAGCGGACGGGCAAAGACGTCGGTGCCGCCGCCCGCCGGGAACGGGTTGACCCAGGTGATCGGGCCGCTCGGCCATCCCTGCTGGGCGCGGGCCACGGCGGGGGCCGCCAGGGTGGCGGCCAGGCCAAGCTTGAGAGCCTTGCGGCGCGACGTGGAGAAGGTCGTCGTCATGGTTCTGTTCCTCCCTGAAGGTTCTTGTCGTCTCTGTTGTCCATTGAATCGAGGACCGCCTGCTGCTTGGCACGCAGATGCCCGACGAGCAGACCACGTAGCGCAGCGCCGTCACGCGCGGCAAGGGCTGCAATCATGGACCGATGTTCAGAGACGGCCAGATCCCACTTGGCCGGATTCAGGTTGGAACGAAATCTGAGCGCATGCAGCCGCGCATTGAGCGTGCGGTAGGTCTGGCCCAGCACCGCGTTGCCGGCGATGGCGTTGAGCCGGTCGTGGATGGCGCGGTTGACCCGGTAATAGGCCGGCAGGTCCCGCGCGGCGTGCGCGCTTTCCATTTGCGCCTGCAGCACGCGCAAATCCGCAACGTCGGCGTCGGTCACACGCGCGACGGCCAGTTCGCCCGCCAACCCTTCCAGCGCCCCCATCACCTCGAAGGCGTCCCGCACGTCTTCGCGCGACAGGGCCACGACCTGGGCGCCGCGGTTGGGAAGCTGAACCAGCAACCCATCGGCGGCCAGCATACGGAAGGCCTCCCGGAGAGGCGTCCGTGAGACGCCCAGCCGTTCGCTGAGTTCGCGCTCGTTGAGCTTGGCGCCCGGCGCCAGATCGCCTTCGACGATCAGCGCGCGCAGGCGCTCGGCCGCCGCCTCGGGCAGCGTCAGACGTGCGATCGGGAAACTTGAACCATCCATCTTCTCTGGACTCACTATGGCATATTGTATACAAAATGCAACAGCAAGCCGAAAGGACCTCACGACATGCGCCTGAACTCCCATCCTAGCGGACGTCATTTCCTGCAAATTCCCGGTCCGACCAACGTTCCGGACCGCGTTCTTCGTGCAATGGATTATCCGACGATCGATCACCGGGGGCCTGAGTTCAACGCGCTGGCCAAAAAGGTGCTTCGCTCCGTTCGACAGGTTTTCCAGACAAAACAACCGGTTATCGTCTATCCCGCATCTGGAACCGGAGCCTGGGAAGCCGCCCTCGTGAACACGCTCTCGCCCGACGACCTGGTGCTGATGTGGGAGACCGGCCACTTCGCTTCTCTTTGGAAGAAGATGGCCGACAAGCTTGGAATCAAATCCGAATTCTTGGGTGGCGACTGGCGCAAGCCGGCCGATCCGGCGGCGATCGAAAAGCGCCTGAAGGAAGACACCGGCCACGCCATCAAGGCGGTCTGCATCGTCCACAACGAGACCTCCACGGGCGTCGTGAGCGACATCTCCGCGGTCCGCCGCGCCATCGACGCGGCCAGGCACCCCGCCCTCCTGCTGGTCGACACGATCTCCTCGCTGGGGTCGATCGACTATCGCCACGACGCCTGGGGCGTCGACGTCACGGTGGCCGGCTCCCAGAAGGGCCTGATGCTGCCCCCCGGCCTCTCCTTCAATGCGCTGAGCGAGAAGGCGATCGCGGCGTCCAAGGCCTCGAAGATGGTGAAGGCGTTCTGGGCCTGGGACGAGATGCTGACGGCCAACGCCAACGGATGGTTCCCCTACACGCCCGCCACCAACCTGCTCTACGGCCTCAACGAGGCCTGCGACATGCTGCTCGAAGAGGGACTCGACGCCGTGTTCGCCCGCCACGCACGTCATGCCGAGGCGACCCGCACGGCCGTCACCGCCTGGGGCCTCGAAATCCTGTGCAGCGATCCCACGGCCTATTCGGGCTCGCTGACGGCCATCGTCATGCCCGAAGGCCACGACGCGGACGCCTTCCGCAAGGTGGCGCTGGAGAACTTCAACATGTCGCTGGGCCAGGGCCTCACCAAGGTCGCGGGCAAGGTGTTCCGCATCGGCCATCTCGGCGACTTCAATGACCTGATGCTGATGGGCACGCTGTCCGGCGTCGAGATGGCCCTCGGCCTTGCCAAGGTGCCGCACAAGGCCGGCGGCGCGCAGGCCGCCCTCACCTATCTGCGGGACACCGCTCCCGGCGCCCGCAATGCCTGAGGCAACAGACGGCCGAATGCGCCTCTACGTCACGCCGGCCTCGCCCTGGGTCCGCCGTGTCAGGGTCTGCATCGACGAACTCGGCATTGGCGATCGCTTCGAGTACGTGCAGACGCGGTGGCCGCATGCCTGGGGCACGCGGACCGTGGAAATGCCCGCCGACTTCGTCGAAGCGACACCGGTCGTGCGCATCCCGGCCCTCGTCGCCGACGATGTCACGCTGACCGATTCGCATTCGATCATCGACTATCTCGACGGCAAGTTCGGCAACCACCGGCTCCTCGCGGCGGACGGTCCCGGGCGCTGGAAGGCACAGGAAACCAACGCCCTGGCCTGCGCTATCCTCGAAGCGCAGATCATGCGCCGGGCCGAGTTGTTGCGCATCGGCGCCGACCGCTCCGACGATTTCATCGCCAAGATGCGCGACCGCGGCCTGCGCTGCTTCGCGGCGCTGGAAAAGCAGGTGCCTTCTTTCGGCGATGCCTTCGATCTCGCGCAGATCACGACGGCCGTGGCCTGCGGCTACGACGACTGGCGCTATGGGCCGGCTTGGCGCGAGGCGGCTCCGACGCTCACGGGCTGGTACGACACCGTCGCACAACGCCCTACGATGAAGGCGACGGAGCCGGCCGAGACGCCGGAGCGCTAACCCGGGATCGCAAGCGGTCCCGGATCGCCGCCAACGGGACGGCGCAGACACGCAACGTGGTGGCCGGGCGCCACCTCGACGAGCGGCGGCGCGGTCACGCGGCATTCCGCCGTCGCATAGATACACCGAGTATGGAAGTGGCAGCCGGGCGGCGGCTTGGCCGGGCTCGGCACGTCGCCCTGTACGATCTTCTTGCGCTTGCGACGGCGCTTGGGGTCGGGCGCGGTCGCGGCCGACAGCAGCGCCTCAGTGTAGGGATGCAGCGGCTGCGTGAAGAGCGTGCGCTTGTCCGTGAGCTCGACGATGCGGCCCAGGTACATCACCGCGATGCGATGGCTGATGTGCCGCATGACCGCGAGGTCATGGCTGATGAACAGGTAGGCAAGACCATACTCTTCCTGCAGGTCGATCAGCAGGTTCAGCACCTGCGCCTGTACCGACACGTCCAGCGCCGAGACCGGCTCGTCGGCCACGATCACGTCAGGGTTCACCGAAAGGGCCTTGGCGATACCCAGGCGCTGGCGCTGGCCACCCGAGAATTCATGCGCGAACTTGCGCATCGCCTCGGGCCGCAGGCCGACACGCTGGAAGAGCTGCGCCACCCGGTCGTCGCGCTCGGCCCCGCGGGCGATGCCGAAATTCTCCAGCGGCTCGCCCACGATCGTCCCGGACGACAGGCGCGGGTTCATCGAGGAGTACGGATCCTGGAAGATCGTCTGGATGCGCCGGCGATGGGGCCACATCGCGCCGGGCTTCAGCGACGTCACGTCCTCGCCCGCCAGCACGATCTTGCCGGCCGTGGGCTCGATCAGCTTCAGCACGACCTTGCCGATCGTCGACTTGCCGCAGCCCGACTCGCCTACCAGGCCCAACGTCTCGCCGCGGCGGATCGAGAAAGTGACGCCGTCGACTGCCCTCACCTCGCCGACACGGCGCTGCAAGAGGCCGCCATGGATCGGGAAGTGCTTCACGAGCCCTTCGACCTGCAGGACGGGTGCGTCGCTCATACAGCCCTCCTCACGCGCTCGATCTCCCAGCAGGCGACGAGATGACCGGCCCCGGCGTCCACCAGCGGTGGTCGCTCCCCGCGGCAGCGGTCGGTGGCGAACCCGCAGCGCGGCGCGAAGGCGCAGCCCATGATCGGCTGGGTGAGAATCGGCACCAGACCGGGAATCTCCTGCAGGCGCGGCCGCGTCCCCGCGGCGTCCGCCTCGACGTCAAGCCGCGGGATCGCCCGCATCAGGCCGCGCGTGTAGGGGTGCAGCGGCTCCTCGAACAACGCATCGACAGTCGCCTGCTCGACCTTGCGGCCGGCATACATCACCACGACGCGCTCGGTCGTCTCGGCGACGACCCCCAGATCGTGGGTGATGAGCACGATGGCCGTTCCCGTCTTCTCCTTGAGCTCGATCATCAGGTCGAGGATCTGCGCCTGGATGGTGACGTCGAGTGCCGTGGTTGGCTCGTCGGCGATCAGGACCTGCGGATCGCACGACAGAGCCATGGCGATCATGACCCTCTGGCGCATGCCGCCCGAGAGCTGATGGGGATATTCGTCGAGCCGGCGGCGCGCGTCGGCGATGCGCACCAGGTCGAGCATCTCGAAGGCGCGCTCGCGCGCCGCCTTCCACGAGACGCCGAGATGGCGCACGACGTTCTCGGCGATCTGCGTGCCGACCGTCAGGACCGGATTGAGGCTGGTCATCGGCTCCTGGAAGATCATCGAGATGCGATGACCGCGCAGGCGCTTCATCGCCTCTTCGGTAAGCGTCGTGAGTTCCTCGCCCTCGAACTTGATCGAGCCCGAGGCGATGCGGCCGGTTTCCGGCGGGATCAGCCGCAGGATCGACATGGCCGTCACCGACTTGCCGCAACCGGATTCGCCCACGATTCCCAGCGTTTCCCCGCGGGCCACCTCGAACGACACGCCGTCCACGGCGCGCACCACGCCGTCCAGCGTGCTGAACTGGGTATGGAGATCGCGGACCTCGAGGATCGCGTTCGGATTGCCGCTCACAGGCGCCTCGCCAGGCGCGGATCGAGTCGGTCGCGCAGGCCGTCGCCCAGCAGGTTCACGGCAAGGACCGTGACCGCGAGGAAGGCGCCGGGAATCATGATCGTCCAGGGAGCGATCTGGAAGAAGGTTCGGCCCTGGGCGATGATGTTGCCCCAGCTCGGCACTTCCGGCGGCACGCCGGCACCGAGGAAGCTCAGGCCCGCTTCGATCAGCATGGCGGACGCACACACGTAGGTCGATTGCACGATCAGCGGGGCCAAAGTGTTGGGCAGGATGTGCCGCGTCAGCAGCTTCCAGTTCTTCGTCCCGCCCGCGATGGCACTTTCGATATAGGGCTGGGCCCGGATCGAGAGCACGACGGCCCGCACCACGCGCACGATGCGCGGCACCTCGGGGATCACGATCGCCACGATCACGATGCCGAGTCCCGGTCGCGACAGGGTGATCAGGGCGATCGCCAGCAGGATCGACGGTATCGCCATCAATCCGTCCATCACGCGCATGACGAGCGCGTCGACCTTGCGGAAGTAGCCGCAGGCCAGGCCCAGCGCGAGGCCGAGGATGCTGGAGAAGGCCGCCACCGAAAGGCCGACGATCAGCGACACGCGCGCACCGTAGATCGTGCGGGAGAACACGTCGCGACCGAACTGGTCGGTGCCGAACCACCAGCGCTCCGAGGGCGGCCGCAGCCGGTTGACCGGCGCGATCTTGAACGGATCGCTGGTGGCGATGAACGGCGCGAACACCGCCAGCACGATCAGCACCGAGAGCAACACCGCGCCCAGCGCGATGGTCGGATTGCGCCGGATCGCGCGCCACAGCGAGAAGCGGCGGGCGGACGGCACGGCGAGGTCGTCGGTGACTACGGCCATGTCAGTACCGGATCCGCGGGTCGAGGAACGCGTAGGATATGTCGATGATCAGGTTCACCAGCACCTTGGCGCCGGCGAAGACCAGGATCAGCCCCTGCACCACCGGATAGTCGCGCTTCAGCACGGCATCGACGGTGAGCCGACCGAGGCCAGGGATATTGAACACCGTCTCGGTGATGACGACACCCGAGATCAGCAGCGCGATACCGATGCCGATCACCGTGACGATCGGAACGGCCGCGTTCTTGAGCGCGTGCAGCAGCAGAACGCGATTGGTTGCCAGCCCCTTGGAATTCGCGGTGCGCATGTAGTCCTGCGCGAGCACCTCCAGCATCGAGGCTCGGGTGGTGCGGGCGATCAGCGCCATGTAGGTGATGCCCAGCGCCAGCGAGGGCAGGATCAGGCTCTGTACGAAGGGCCAAAGGCCTTCCTTGATCGGCTGGTAGCCCTGCACCGGCAGGAGCTGCCATTGCACGGCGAAGAAATAGATCAGGATGTAGGCCAGCACGAAGACCGGCATGGCAAAGCCCAGCACGGCAAATCCCATGACCAGACGGTCGACGAGCTTGCGCGCCTTCCAGGCCGCCAGCACGCCAATGGGAATGGCCATTGCGACGGCAACGAACAGGGTCGACAGCGTCAGTGCGACCGTCGGCTCGAGACGCTGCGAGATCAGCCGGGTGACCGGAAGATTGGAGAAGATCGACACGCCCATGTCGCCGCGCACGAGCTGCATCGTCCAGACGACGAACTGCTCGACCATCGGCCGGTCGAGGCCGAGCTTGGCACGGACGGCGGCGATCGCTTCCGCCGTGGCGTCCTCGCCGGCGATGATCGCCGCCGGATCGCCGGGCGCGAAGCGCAGTAGAAAGAAGACGAACAACGCCACCACGGCCATGACCGGCAGCGTCGCAAAGAGACGACGGACTATGTAGGTGGTCATGACGAGGCCTTGCCCTTCTCAGGCAAGGCCTCGCGGCGGGCGATGGCGACGCGTACTCGTGACGACATTACTTCTTCGTGATCCCCCAGAGCACGGCAAGACCCGTGTTCGGCACGATGCCGTCGATCCGGTCGGCACGATAGGCGAGCGGCGTGTCCCACTGGCCGAACGGAATGTAGACGACCTGCTCCATCGCCCGCGCCTGCAGTTCGTTGGCGATCTTCTTCCGCTCTTCCTCGCTCTGCGCCATGCCGAAGGCGTTGCGCAGCTCCTCTATCTTGGCGTCGCAGGGCCAGCCGAACAGGCCCTTGTCGCAGGCCGCGCCGATCCAGGTGTGCAGCACGGGATTGGCCGAGCCGACGCCGCCCGAGGTGGTGACGAAGATGTTCCAGCCGCCTTGCGCCGGCGGATCCTTCTTGGCGCGACGCGAGACCACCGAGCCCCAGTCCATCGACTGGGCGTCGACATTGATGCCAGCCTCGCGCATCGCCTGGATCAGGACCTGGGTCGCCGGGGTGATCGTGGCATGGTCGGTCGCCGACAGGACGGTGATGGGCTCGCCCTTGTAGCCGGCCTCCTTGAGAAGCTGCAGCGCCTTCTTCGGGTTGTACTCCTTCATCCACTCGCGGCCGCCAGCACTCTCGTAGGGGCCGCCGCAGGTCAGGAGCGCCGGGCAGACCTTGTAGTACTTGGGGTTGCCGACGATGGCGCGCAGAAAGTCTTCCTGGTTGATCAGGTAGTACATCGCCTGCCGCGCCTTCACGTTGTCGAACGGCGGCTGGAGATGGTTCAGACGGATGAAGCCCTGGGTGCTGTCGATCTTGCCGGTCTTCATCAGCTTCACGCCGCGCGCCTTCTCCAGCAGCGGCAGGAAGTCGTTGGTCGGCGCCTCGTAGAAATCGATCTCGCCGTTGATCAGCGCCGACATCGCCGTCTGCGGATCGGAGATCCAGACCAGTTCGATGCGGTCGACGCCCGGCACCTTGGCGCCGGCGAAGGAAGACGGCGGCTCGGTGCGGGGCTGATAGTCCTTGTTCTTGAGATAGACCGCCTTGCTGCCCGGGACCCACTGGTCCTTGGCGAACATGTAGGGGCCGGACCCGACCGCTTCCTTCACCTGCTGCTGAGGATCGGTCAGCGCATCCTTCTCGCGCATGATGGCGGCGATGGAGCTGGACGTCTTGCCCAGCGACTCGAGCACCATGCCGTAGGGCGCCTTCAGCACCATGGTGAAGGTCTTGTCGTCGACCGGCTCCATCTTGGTGACGAAGCCCATCAAGCGCTGGCCGACGCCGTCCTTGGCCCCCCACCGCTTCAGCGAGGCAATGACGTCCTTGGTCGTGACGGGCGAGCCGTCGTGGAACTTCAGCCCGTCGCGCAGGGTGAAGGTATAGGTGAGCTTGTCGGGGCTGACCTCGTACTTGCCGACCATCTGGGGCTGCGGCTTCTGGTCGGCGTCGTTGCCGAACAGGGTGTCGTAGATCAGCGCGCCATGGATGTTGGCGATGGTCTGGGTGGTCCAGATCGGATCGATCACGCGCACGTCGGCGTGCATCACGGCCTTCAGGACCTTTTCCTGCGCCTGGGCCGGCGCCTGCACGGCGGCGAACGGAAGCGCCAGCGCGAGCGCGCCCGCGAAGACTCGATTGAACATTCGAAACACTCCCTTGCTCCCCGCAGAGAGTATGCAAAGCTGCGCTTCGATTTGTCCAGCGCGACGCTAGTAGATCAGACCGCGCGGCGATGCCCCTTCGTCCAGCGGCCAGATCGGCCGCTCGACCTTCGTGTACGGTACCTTGCGATGATCGCGCGGCAGCGGCCCGCTCGATTCGACGTAGATCACCTTCTTCGCAATCGGACCGTAGGCCGCCATGAAGTGGTTCGTCGACTTGACCACGACCAGCTTCCGCTGCGTCGGATCGATGCCCACGTTGGTGAAGAGCTCCAGTCCGGTCGCCTGCGTGCGCTTGGAAATCAGCACTACCTCGACGCCGCCGATGCGAACGGCTGCACAGTCCCCGACCGGCACCTGCGTCGGTCCGAATCTCTGCCAGGCGTCGCGCTTCAGGCCAACGATCTCGACCTCGGCGTCGACGGGCTGCCCCGAACTGGGCGCGATCTTGCCGCCGAACCGCAGGCCGATGCGGGCGCCCAGCCCGGCATCGAAACAGATGCGGACGGCAATTGGATCCCAGATCGGGCCGAGACAGGCGCTTTCGACGTTCTTTTCGATGATATGCTTCAGGATGTCCGTATTGTCCGATGGCGCCCCGCCGCCGGCATTGTCCGAAGGATCCGCAACCACTACGGGCAGGTCGTTGAAGGCAACTCCTTCGGCGATGCCGGCCGCCACATCGAGCGACTGTGGCGCGGTCTTGCCGCGCAGGCCGACCAGCTCCTCGCCCAGCTGTGTCGCCAGCGAATCGGCCTTCTTCTTGTCGCCGTCGGCGATGACCAGCACGCGCGTTCCGATTTCCGGAACGTCGCCATAGGGGAAGCAGTGGGCGATCGACACGGAGAGGATTCCGTCCTTGCCCTCCATCGCCATGATCCGGTCGACGATGCTGCGCATCGGCTGCATCGTCGTCGGATAGCTCTGGATCTGCCGGCAGTCGTAGACCGACATCACCGGCTTCACCTTGCCGCGCAGCGTCGCCAGAACGAGATCGAGCACATCCTCGGCCCGCTCGACGACGTCGGTATGGGGGAACTCTTTGTAGAGGACGATGATGTCGGCGTTCGACACACGCTTCATGGTGAGATGGCAGTGCGGATCGAGTTCGACGCCAATGACGCATTTCGGCCCGACGATCGCGCGGCAGCGTTCGATGATGTCGCCCTCCACGTCGTCGTAGCCGTGCGCCACCATCGCGCCATGCAGTCCGAGTAGAATCCCGTCCACCGGTAGCGCTGCCTTGAGTTGCCCCAGGATCTCGTCGCGCATCGTCTCGTAGTCGGCCCGGTTTGTCGTGCCAGCCGGGCTGGCGGCAAAGCAGCTGCCTTCGATCAGCTCGAAGCCCTCTGCCTGGGCACGGGCGCGCGCGACGAACAGCGGCGCGGTGCACATGCGCGGCGCATCGGCCGGATGCTCACCCGCCCGGAAGAACACCGACTCGCGGTAATTCTCCAGGCTCGTCGGCAAGGGAGAAAAAGTATTGGTTTCGGTGGCCAGCGTGGCGGAAAAGAGACGCATGGTGCTCCTAGGGGACGATGCCTTGGGGAAGAGACGCGCAATGCCGGGCGATTGCGCCCGGCGTGGTCAGCCATATCGAGTCGCGATGACGGGCGATGTGACGAAGCGCCCGCTTGAGATGCCGCAACCGGTGCGGTTGGCCTACCAGGTACGCATGCAGCGCGACGCCCATCACCAGCGGTCGCTCCCTCGACAGCTCCATCATCTCGTCGAAGTGGTCGACGATGATGTCGGCGAACGCGTCGCCGCCGATCTTGCGCCCGACTATCTGGGGGATGTCGTTCACTTCCTGCGGGTAAGGCACGGCGAGGATGCGCCTGTCGTTGCGGCAGCGGAACCAGATGGGCTGGTCGTCCATGCACCAGTCCAGCAGGTAGCGGTAGCCCGCTTCGGCCAGCAGGTCGGGCGTGACGTGACTGTGTGAAATCCACGGACCCAGCCAGCCTTCCGGCGGGCGGCCTTCGGCCTCCGCCAGCCGCGTCGTCGCCTCGACGATGAGAGCCCGCTCGCCAGGTTCGTCGAGCACGCCCTGCCGCTCCGCATTGGTGCGACCATGCCCCACGATCTCGTCGCCGCGTGCGCGGCAGGCGGCGACCAGTTCCGGGGCGTAGTCGTACATCGCGCTGTTGACCAGGGCGGCCATCGGCAGCCGCAGGCCATCAAAGGCGTCGAGCATGTACCAGGCGCCGACGCGATTGCCATAATCGCGCCATGCATAGTTGAGAATGTCCGGGTGCGGACCACCGGGGGCCAATTCAGCGCCAAGCCCCTCGCCATAGGAAAAATGCTCCAGATTGAGCGCGAAGTAGACGGCGAGTCTCCGGCCAGCCGGCCAAGTGTAGTCGGCGCGACCCCGCAGGGGTGTATAGGCGTATCGATTGTGCGTCTTGAGTTCCATCCCGACAAATTAACGTCGCAAACCAGGAAGGGCTACGGTTAGCCATGCTCGATCGCGTTCTGTCGGCGGCTCTCGCCGGCTGCCTGTTTCTCATCTTGGGCACGCCGGCTTTCGCCTACTACTCAAAAGACTCCTATGAAGCCGAGGTGACTTTCACGAGCCAGGTCGAGATCGCGGAGGACGCGCCCGACTACATCCTGCTGCCCTCCTACATCAACCGGCAGCTCCTGTACCTCGCCGGCCCGCTGCAGGCCGCACCGAGGAAAGCCGCCGCCAAGAACGACGCCAAGGTCGATGTTCTCGGCAAGCATCGCGACGGCAAGACTGGCAAGCTCTATGTCCGCTACCGCTACACCGGTACCTTCGTTCTCGACAACGGCCTCCAGGACGTCGTGAAGATCCGCCTCCCGCTCAACCTCGACGAGGTCTGGGAGCGCTCGACCGACAAGTGCTTCAGTTGGGGCGAGAAGTATCGCATGGCCTACTTCTGGGCGCCGCTGAACAAAGGCTGCCCGCTGGTCGAGGGCGTCGACTATTCGACCGCGGACGGCACCATCGTGGCCAGGCGGCCGAACACCGCGAACACCGCGCCGGCCTACGAGCGTCTTTCCAACCGCAACGGCGAGATGCGGATCGTCCTGACGTTCGGCGCCGACGAGGACCGGAACGGCAAGTCCGCTCCCGACAAGAGCAACACTGACTACAACGCGGGCAATTACCGCGAAATCCGCAAGTTCCTGCTGGGGCAGGGTTTCGCCGTGCGTACGGTGCCGGCCGACGAACGCGAGCGCGAGTGCGGCACGTCGAAATCGCTCGCCGCATCGCCGGGATTCGTCGAGGAGTTCATCCGCAAGGACGGCGCGCGCACCGTCGTGGCGCGCCTGTTCTGGGGAGTGACCAACATCGGCGAGGACAGCGTGGCGTTCTTCTGCATGGCGAAGGAGGCCGCCGAGCGCGGCTCGATGTTCCTCTATGCGGGACATTCCCGCGTCGGACTGCTCGATCTCATCTACATGGGCGAGCAGATCGGCACGCCCATCCGGATGAACAAGGAGCAGTATCAGATCTACGCGTTCTTCGGCTGCTCGAGCTACAGCTACTACAATCTCTCGTATTTTGCGGCCAAGGCGACGACACTCGATCCGGAGGGCACGCGGAACGCCAGCATCATCACCAACGGCATCACCGGCTCATTCGGTTCGATGGTCGACTTTACGACCAAGACGCTGAAGCCGATCTTCAACTGGTCGGCCAGCGGCACCAGAGCGACGTGGCAGGAGATCATGAATTCCTATTCGGAGAGGTTCTTGACCGGGGTCAACGGCGACCAGTGAGCGCCATTTCACAAAGACAGGCGACGACTCCACGCATGCGCGGGCCGTAGCGCCGGAGATGCGGATGGGCTAGCATCGCAGTCTTAATGAAGAAGCCGCACCCTTCCAGGCTGCGGACGACCCGGGAGGAAGAACGCGTTGACGGCGACGAGTGCTGCCGCTTTGCCTGTGACGACCGACGCCGTGCCCGTTGCGCGCAGGCTCGCCGTGCCGCTGTGGATCGGCGCGCTGCTGGTCATCCTGACGTTCCTCGTCATCTACCCGCTGCTGATGCTGTTCTTTGGCGCCATCAGCGATTCGAACCCGGTGATTGACGGCTTCGGCAAGTTCAATCCCTCGCTGACGCACTTCATGGCGGTTCTCGGCAACGAGAACGTGCGCCTCGCCTTCTTCAACGCCCTCGTCGCCTGCGGCGGCGGGACGGTGCTGGCCGTCGTGATCGGCCTCGCCTTCTCGTGGATCGTCGTGCGGACCAACACGCCGTTCAAGGGCTTCATCGCTGGCGCCAGCATGATCCCGCTGTTCGTGCCGCCGCTGGTGGCGGGCGTCGCCTGGAGCATCCTCGGCTCCCCCAAGACGGGCCTGCTGAACACCGTGCTGAAGTGGATTGGTGTCGATTTTCGGTTCGACTTCTATTCGATGTCGGGCCTCATCCTGGTCTTCGGATTCTACTACGCGCCCTACGTCTACATGTTCACCGCCTCGGCGCTCCGGAACATGGACCCGAGCCTCGAGGAAGCCTCCGAGGTTTCCGGTGCCTCGGCCTTCACGACCCTGTTCACCGTCACGTTCCCGCTGATCGCGCCGGCGATCCTGGCGGGCTCGCTCCTGTCGTTCGTGGTGATGCTGGGCATCTACGGCATACCCGCCGCGCTCGGCGCGCCGGCCAACATCAGCGTGCTCACGACCTACATCTTCAAGCTTACCGCCTGGAGCCCGCCGCTCTACAACACGGCGGCGGCGGTCGCGATCCTCCTGATGGTCGTGACGGCCATCTTCGTCTGGGCGCAGCAGCGCGTCCTGTCGGGGCGCAGCTTCGCCACGGTCGCCGGCAAGGCTTTCCGTCCGCGCAGCCTCAATCTCGGACCGTGGCGCTGGCTCACCTTCGGCCTCGCTCTCGCCTACCTGTTCATCGTCGTCGTGCTGCCCACCATCGCCCTGGTGATCGCCGCCTTCCGCCGGTTCCTGTTCTTCAAGGACTTCGACGCGGTCTTCGACACGAAGGCCTATAGCTGGGTGCACTTCAATTCGATCTTCGACAATCCGCTGACCATGATCTCGATCTGGAACACGATGAAGGTCGGCGTGATCACAGCCGTCGTCGGCGGCGTCCTGGCCTTCGCCATCGGCTATACGATCAACCGCACGCAGGCTCCCGGCCGCAAGATCATCGACCTGCTGTCGACGATTCCCGTCGCCATTCCCGGCCTTGTCGTCGGCGTCGCCTACCTCTGGGCCTGGATCGGCCTGCCGGGCGGCCTGTACGGCACGATCTGGATCCTGGCGCTGGCCTTCGTGGCCCGCTTCATCCCCGACACGGTCAAGGCGCTGTCGACCTCCTTCATGCAGATCCATCGCGAACTCGAGGAAGCCGCCTGGATCTGCGGTCGAGGCCTGCTCAGCACGATTGCCACGATCATGGTTCCCCTGGCCCGCCCCGGCATCGTGGCGTCGATGACCCTGCTGTTCGTGTTGTCGGTGCGCGAGCTCGGCTCGTCCCTGTTCCTCTACACCAGCGACACGACCGTCATGGCCGTGCTGCTGCTCGACTATTACGAGGGCGGCAACGTCGGCAAGACGGCCGCCTTCAGCCTGGTGCAGACCGTAATTCTCGCGGTGCTGCTGGGCATCACCACCTGGCTTTCCCGTGGCGCCGCCGAGAGCAGCGCACGCGCCGGCTGACGACCCAACAACAATCGGAGGAAAAGAACATGAAGCGCAGAACCGTACTGGCCGGCATTGCCGGCGCGGCCGCCACCGCCGCACTCCCCGCCCGCGCACAACAGGATCCGTTCGGCTCGAAGGAGCTGATCGCTGCGGCCGAAAAGGAAGGCGGACTGACGCTCTACACGGCCGACTTCGCCGAGACCCAGCAGGAAGTGATCAAGGAGTTCAACAAGCGCTTCCCCAAGATCAAGGTCGCGATGGTGCGGGCGCCAGGCGGTCAGCTCATCACCCGCATCAAGACGGAAGCGGCGGCCGACAAGCTCGGCGCCGATGTGGTGAATCACTCCGACCGCGGCCTGATGCTGGAGATCGCCGACCTTTTCCAGGACTACGCGCCGCCGAACGCCGCCGACTATCGGCCCGACGCGCTCGTCTCGCCGAAGCTGTGGCCGGGCGTCACGCTGGGCTGGGCGATCGCCTACAACACGCAGCTCGTGAAGAACGCGCCCAAGACGTGGATGGATCTCACCAAGCCCGAGTACAAGAACAAGCAGATCGGCCAGGTGATCGGACCGTCGGGCGGCACCACCTGGACCCGCATCATGTTCGAGCGCCAGGTGCTCGGCGAGGACTACTGGAAGAAGCAGGCTGAACTGGGCATCGCGCTCTATCCGTCAGGCGCTCCGCTATCGGACGCGCTGGTCCGCGGCGAGGTCTCCATCGCGCCGCTGCTCTACAACATCATCTACACCAAGATCGTCGAGGGCGCGCCGGCGGAGGCCATCTTCGCGCCCGAGGGCGTGCCGATCGTTCCCTACGCCGATGGCGTCACCAAGGCGTCGAAGAATCCCAACGCCGCCAAGCTGTTCATGAACTGGCGACTGTCCAAGGAAGGCCAGACCTTCATGATCAACAAGCTTGGCAACATCACGTCCCTCAAGGAGCCGCCCGCCTATCCGAAGGGCTGGGATCCGAAGACCGTAAAGGTCTGGGTGCCGAAGTTCGACGAGTTCAGCAAGCTGCGCAACTCGTGGATGGAAGAGTGGAACAAGACCTACGGGTACCGCCAGTGAGCGCTGCGCTCCTCGTCGAGGACCTGGTCAAGAAGTTCGGGACCGGCAAGGCGGCCGTCGACGGCGTCAGTTTCGACGTCCCGGCGGGCGAGATCGTGGTGCTGCTGGGGCCTTCGGGCTGCGGCAAGACCACGACGCTCCGCTGCGTCGCCGGCCTCGAACATCCGACCGTCGGCCGCATCTCGATCGGCGGTCGCGTCGTGTCCGAACCCCAGCGCGGCACGCTGGTGAGCCCGCGCGAGCGCGACATCGGCATGGTGTTCCAGTCCTATGCGGTTTGGCCGCACATGACGGTGCACCAGAACGTCGCCTATCCGCTGAAGTATCGCCGCAAGAACACCAGCGGCAGCGCCGACATCGACACCAAGGTCCGCGAGACGCTCGAGCTGGTCGGCCTCGGCGAATACGCCCAGCGGCCGGTGACGTCGCTGTCGGGCGGGCAGATGCAGCGCGTCGCGCTGGCGCGCAGCCTGGTCTACCGGCCGCAGCTGCTGCTGCTCGACGAGCCCCTGTCGAATCTCGATTCCAAGTTGCGCATCCGCCTGCGCGACGAGTTGCGCCGCATCCTGAAGATGACCGGCATGACAGGCCTCTACGTGACGCACGATCAGTCCGAGGCCGTGGTGCTGGGCGACCGGATCGGCGTCATGAAGGACGGCAAGCT
This sequence comes from Reyranella aquatilis, assembly GCF_020880995.1. GTDB lineage: Bacteria > Pseudomonadota > Alphaproteobacteria > Reyranellales > Reyranellaceae > Reyranella > Reyranella aquatilis. The sequence continues at coordinate 976,213 of NZ_JAJISD010000001.1, forward strand.
GCTGCAGATGGCGCCGCCGGGCGAGATCTACAACAGGCCGGCTGATTCCTTCGTCGCCAACTTCACGGGCGCCGCGAACGTGCTCAAGGGCAAGGTGCTGGAGCGCAAGGGCGAGCAGGCCGTCATCGACCTGGGCGCCGCCGGCCGCATCGAAGCGTGGACGCCGCAGCCGCTCGTGGCGGGCGACAATGCCCATGTGGCGCTGCGCGCCGAGAACATCCGCCTCGGCGAGCGTGGCCCGGCCAACAGCTTCACGGGAAGGGTGATCGAGCGGCGTTACCAGGGCATGCAGACCATCTATGACGTCGAGTTCGGCGGACAGAGAGTCGAAGTGCTGGAACTCGGCACGGCGGCCCGTCACAACGACGGCGAGGTCGCCCTCACACTGCCGCCCGACAGCTGCTGGGCCTATCGCGACGAGGGTCAGGCCACGGTCGACTGAAGCGTTTCACGAAGCGCCGCCGCCAGCGGCGCATCGTGCTCGGGCAGCAGGACCTGGGGATCGAGCGTGAGCACGCCCCGCGCGGCGTGCCGCTCCGACAGATGAACCGGCGGATTGCCCTTCTGCAGCGCGGCGCTGACGGCGAGCGCGTCGGCCACCGCGATTTCCAGAACCGGTACGCGGCCAGTCTGCGTGGCGGGCAGGAGCTTTACGTCGAAGCCGCTCAACGATGCCGCGATCGCTTCCAGCCGCGACTGCAATACCGCATTGGCAGCGGCGTCGTCGGCCTTCACGAAGCGCTCCAGCGCCACGAGCAGTCCGACGATCTCCTCCTTGCCGGCCTTGAAGCCGCGACCGATCCCATGATGCGGCACGCCGCGCAGATTGGCGCGATCGACCAGCCTGGGCGGCGTCCAGGTATCGGGCGCCACGTCCATGTCGAGCTGCTGCAGCAGGGCCGAGGCCACGAGATCGCGCCGGCCGGCGAGGATGCCCGACGCCTGCGGTCCGCCCAGCGCCTTACCTCCCGAGAAGGCGACCAGATCGACGCCCATGTCGATGAAGCGCCGCAGGTTCTCCTTCGGTGGAAGCTGCGCCGCCGCATCGACGATCAGCGGAATGCCGTTGGCCCGGCAGGTCGCGATGGCGGCCGGCAGGTCGACGATGCTGCCGGCGTTGACCGAGAAGGCCATCGCCACGACCGACGGGGTGATCGCCGTTTCGATCTCCCAGGCCTCGAGGCCGCGCACGCCTGCGCCGGTGCCGCGATCATTGTGGCCGATGTCGACCAGTCGGGCGCCGGAGGCCGCGAGCGCATGGGCGTAGCCGGTTCGCTGGGTGCGCGGGATCAGGATGTCGTGGGGAAACGCCCCGGCATGAGGAAGCGCCGCCATCTTCGCGATGTCCCAGCGCGCGATGGCAGCGGCCGCCGCGAGCGTGAGGGCTGCCGCCGCACCGGTCGTCACCAGCCCCGCCTCGGCGCCCGTCGCTTCTGCGATCCGCCGGCTGGCCGCATCCTGCAGTTCGCCGATGTCGACAGAGGCCCGCGACGCGGCGGCCATGGCCGCCACCACCTCGGGCGCCATCACCGCGCCGCCCAGCCGCGTCAGGGCGCCGGCCGCATTGATTCGCCGGCGCACACCGAGAAGTTCGTAGGGATCCGTCTCGTTCATGCGGCGAGCTTAGCCCAGCCGCTCAGACCCGCCCAATGATCGCGATAGGGCCGCCACCCGCAGGACCCTGGTGCTCGGCGCCGCCGGAGATATAGAGCATCGTGTCGCCGATCGTGCCGGCCAGCACGCCGCCCACGAGGGCGCGCGCATGGCGGGTCGAATGGATGTCGCTGTCGTCCAGCATCGTATGCCGCCGGCCGCGGATCTCGCCGGTCGGCGAGGCTTCGGCCTTGGCCAGCACCGCGACCGTCTCGCCACCCAGGTCCGCCAGCACGCGCCGCGCGGCCTCGGCATCGATGGCGTCCTTCATGACATCGTGGCCGATCACGAGATCGCCCGCCCAGCCCTTCGCATTGCCCAACACCACGATCTCGTTGCGCAGCAGCTCGACACCCGCCGACGTGCTGGCAACACGCGAGAACAGGGACAAGTCCTTGCAGACCGCTTCTTCCGGCGCGTCCGCGATCTCACCGAGCGCCAGCGCCACGCCCAGCGCCGATGCGCCGCGCGACAGGGCCATCGAATGGTAGGTCTCGTCGGTGGCGGTCGCCGCGCCACGGCGGGCCGCTTCCTCGATCCGCTCCTTGGTCAGCAGCGGACACTTGATCTGGACGAAATGCACGTCAGAAGGCCCGGCGATGCCTGCGTCCCCCATGGCAAGCGTCACCGCCGCCGCCGTCTCCTCGATCTGCGCCGCCCGGCCGATCTCCTCGGGCTTGAAGGGCCGCGTCAGGCCGACGCCAATGGCGAGCCGAGGTCCCGCCGAAGCCGGTAACGACACCTCTTCACGGCAGAAGATCAGCAGATGAGGCGACAGCCCGCCTTCGGTACCGCCCGACATCACGATGGCAACCCGCTTCTCGATTTCCGCCAGCGGGCAGCCCAGAGACTCCGCCAGCACCAGCTTCAGGGCCAGCGTGGCGTAGCCCCGGGTGAAATCGTTGACGCAGCCATTGCCCTCGGTCTTGCCGACGATGGCGACGATGTTCCGGGCGTCGACATCGCCGGCCGCGATGGCGGCGGCGAGCGGCGCCGTGTCCTGCGGGCCGGCGGTCGGCAGGCGCAGCACTTTGGTCTGGCGGGTCATGTCAGGCGGCCTTTCCGGCGTCGCTGCCATGGCGCGTCCGACGCCGTCGCAGCCAAGTGACCGACAGGAGCGACAGCGCGATCACGAGCACGGACACGCCCGTGGTGACGGTGCCCAGCGCATAGAGGACCGGCGTCGTCACGTTGGTCGTCATGCCGTAGATCTCCAGCGGCAGCGTGTTGAAGGTGCCGGCCGTATAGAGGCTGCGCGCGAACTCGTCGTAGGAAAGCGTGAAGCCGAACAGGCCCACGCCGATCAGGCTGGGCAGCAGGATCGGCACGACGACATGCCGGATGGTCTGCCAGGAGGTGGCGCCGAGGTCGCGCGCGGCTTCCTCATAGCGGCGGTCGAACCGGTTGAAGACGGCGAACATGATCAGGAGACCGAAAGGCAGCGTCCAGGTCAGATGGGCGCCGAACGCCGAGCTGTACCAGGCGGGATCCCATCCCAGAACGCGATAGAGCAGGCCGATGCCGAGGCTGATCAGGATCGACGGGACGATCAGGCTGGCGATGGCCAGATAGAAAAGGACAGCCGAGCCGCGGAAGCGCGAGCGGAAGGCGAGGCCCGCCGAAAAGGACGCGACGACGGTCACCAGCATGACGGCGACGCCCAGGATCAGGGAGCGCTGCAGCGAGCCCGCGAAGTCGCCCACCATCTGCTTCTCGAACAGGTTCCTGAACCAGTGCAGCGACACGCCGTTCATCGGAAAGGTGAGCCCGCCCGACGGTCCCTGGAACGACAGGATCAGGATCGTCAACGTCGGCCCGTAGAGGAACAGCACGAACAGGCAGAAGAGGGCGCCGAGGAGCCAGAAGGCGGGACCGCGCTTGCCGTGTTGCACGTCACAGCTCCTTGCGGATGTCGACCATGCGCATCATGGCCGCGACGATACCGAGCACCAGCAGCAGCAGCACGACCGCATTGGCCGCGGCGGCCGGATACTGCAGCAGCGACATGGCGTTCGCCATCATCAGCCCAACCGAGGCGCTCAGGCCGCCGCTCATCATGCGCACCGTCACGAAATCGCCCATGACGATGGTGACGACGAAGATCGAACCGATGGCGATGCCCGGCTTGCACAACGGCAGTATGACGTTGACCAGCGTCTGCCAGCCGGTCGCTCCGGCGTCGCGCGCCGCTTCGAGCAGGCTGCGGTCGATGCGCATCATCGAGTTGAAGATCGGCACCACCATGAACAGCGTGTAGAGGTGGACATAGGCCAGCACGACCGAGAAGTCGGAATAGAGCAGGAACTCCAGCGGCTGATCGATCAGGCCAAGATTCATGAGCGTGGTGTTGGCCAAGCCGTGCCGGCCGAGGAACGGGATCCACGAAATCATGCGGATCACGTTGGAGGTCCAGAACGGGATGGTGCAGAGCAGGAACAGCACGGTCTGCATCGTGGACGAGCGCACGTGGAAGGCCACGAAATAGGCGACCGTGAAGCCGATCAGCAGGGTGAGCGCCCAGGTGATGAGCGCGAACTGGATGGTCTGCTTGTAGGTCCGCCAGGTGACCGGCGAGAGCAGCAGCTCCTCGTAGTTCTGCAGCAGGAAGGCCGGGATGATCTGGGTCGTGTTGTAGTCGAAGAAGCTCACCACCACGATCGTGAGGATCGGGACGATGAGGAACAGCAGGAACACCAGCGCGAGCGGCGCGACCTGCAGGTAGGTGACCCAGGACTTTACGCGGTTCATCAATTCATACCCCTCTCCCCCGCCAGGGGGAGAGGTTGGGTAAGGGGATTGCGCACTCGACTGGCCCCCTCACCTAGCCTCTCCCCCTGGCGGGGGAGAGGAATATGAAGGTGGCCCAACGATCAGGCGGCGATGAACTGATTCCACTTCTGGACCATGTAGCGGTCCTCATCCATCACCGCGTTCCAGCAGGCGACGGCGCCCATGCGGTCGTAGAACGAGCCGCCGTCGCGCACAGCACCGGCCTTCTCGACGATCTGGCCCTGCGGGTTCTTGATGTCGCCCTGGGCGGGCTTGCCTTCCATCCAGAAGCCCCACTCGTCGGCCGTCATGTTGGCCTTGGCCGTCTCCAGCACCGCCGAGTAGTAGCCCTGGCGATTGAGGAAGGCGCCGACCCAGCCGGACAGGTACCAGTTGATGTAGTCGTAGGCCGCATCGAGTTGCGCGCCCTGCAGGTGCTTGGCGAGCGCGAGGCCGCCGCCCCAGGCGCGATAGCCTTCCTTCAGGGGCTGGTAGGTGCAGGGCACGCCCTTGCCGCGCACCGCGGAAACCGCCGGCGACCACATGGACTGGATCACCACCTCGCCCGACGTCATCAGGTTCACCGATTCGTCGAAGGTCTTCCAGAAGGCACGGAACTGGCCATCCTTCTTGGTCTTGATCAGGAAATCGATGGTCTTGTCGATCTCCGCCTTGGTCATGTTGCCCTTGTCGCCGTACTTCACGATGCCGGCGGCCTCGCAGATCATCGCGGCATCCATGATGCCGATCGACGGGATGTTCAGGATCGACGTCTTGCCCTTGAACTTCGGATCGAGGATGTCCTTCCACGAATCGATCTTGCGGCCGACCAGGTCGGGGCGGATGCCGAGCGTATCGGCGTTGTAGATCGTGGGAACGATGGTGAACCACTGGGTCTGGCCCTTGGCGAACTTGGTCGAGCCTGCGCCTTCGACGAAGCTCACGGTGCTGGGCGCCGTGCCCTGCGCGATGACGCTGTCGGCCTTCAGCTTGCCGGTGGTGAAGATCGGCACGATCTTGTCGAACAGCTTGATCTTCTTGACGTCCATCGCCTGCAGCGTGTTGGCGCCGAAGACCTTCTTGATCATCCAGTATTCGATGTCGCCGATGTCGAAGGAGTTGGGCTGCGTCACGACGCGCTGCACCACCGCGTCGGAATCGAGTGCCGTCATCTGGAGCGTGATACCGAGGTCGGCCTTGCACTTCTCCGCGATCTCGTTGATCGCCGACACGCCGGTACCGCACTGGCGCAGCACGATGTTCTTGTTGTTCTGTGCCCAGATCACCGGGAAGCCGGTGATCGCGCCGCTGCCCACCGCGGCGCCCGCAATGCCGGCCGCGCCCTTCAGCATCCTGCGACGGCCGATGCCGTCGTTCGATTTCCGAGCCATGTCGTCTTCCTCCTTCAACAGCGACGGCGCGGGGCCGCCTCCCTCACCGTCCGAGGACGTGCACGTCCTCGGGCTTCCACGACAGAATCACGGGCTCGCCCGGCCGCACCGGCGACGCATCGAAGCGTGCCTCCGTCAGCGTCGCGGACAGCGTCTCGAGGCCAGTGACGTCGATGCCGACCTGCACTGTCGAGCCGAGATATTCGACCGAGCGGGTGACGCCGTGCAGCGACGTGACGCCGGCCTCTCCCGAAGTTCCTGCCTGCACGGACATGCGGTCGGCGCGGATAGCGACGAACGGCCCCTCGCCCGTGCCAGCGCGCGCGACCGCGGCCGGCAGCACGTTATGCCCGCCGATGAACTTGGCGACGAAGGCCGAGGCCGGCTTGTTGAAGACCTCGCGTGGCGGCGCCGCCTGCTCGATCCTGCCGCCGTTCATCACCACGACGAGATCGGCCAGCGCCATCGCCTCGTCCTGACTGTGCGTGACGTGGATGAAACTGATGCCCAGCCGGGTCTGCAGGCTTTTCAGTTCCTCGCGCATCCTGATGCGCAGGAAGGGATCGAGGGCCGACAGCGGCTCGTCGAGAAGCAGGACCTGCGGATCAGTGATCAGCGCCCGTGCTAGGGCCACACGCTGCTGCTGGCCGCCCGACAACTGGGCCGGCAGGCGGCCGGCATAGGCGTCCATGTGCACGCGCTTCAGCATGTCGACGGCCCGGGCGCGGCGCGTGTCCTTGTCCATGCCGCGCATCTTCAGACTGAACGCGACGTTGTCGGTGCAGTCGAGATGCGGAAACAACGCGTAGCTCTGGAACATCATCGCCGTGCCGCGCGCGGCCGGGGGCAAGCCGGTGATGTTCTCGCTGCCGAGGATGATGTCGCCCTCGCTTGCCTCTTCGTGCCCCGCGATCATGCGGAGTGTCGTGGTCTTGCCGCAGCCACTGGGTCCCAGGAGGCAGCAATAGGAACCGGCGGGGATGCGCAGGCCAATCGAATCGACCGCCACCGTCTCGCCGTAGCGCTTGGTCAGGGAAACCAGTTCGATGTCCGGCTGCTTCGCCATGCTGCGGGCGAAGCAAGGCGCATGCCAGCAGTGTAAAATCCCTGGGGACGGAGCCGCGGCACCGCGAGATTGGCGCGGCTCTTGCTCCCTTCTGGCGAACGCTAGGTGGAGGGAGGCTGTGATGCGGTTGATCGGCGTGGACGTGGGCGGCACCTTCACGGACCTCGTCTATGCCGATACCGAGGCGGGCCGCACTTGCGTGCACAAGATTTCGACCACGCCTGACGATCCCTCCCGCGGCGTGGTGCAGGGCCTGATGGCGCTGTGCGAAAAGTACTCGATCCCCCGCGAGACGATCGACACGGTGTTCCACGGTACGACGATCGCGACGAATGCGATCCTGGAGCACGACGGCGCCGTGACCGGGATGATCACAACCGGCGGCTATCGGGACATCCTTCACATCGGCCGCCACCAGCGGCCGCAGCACTACTCCATCATGCAGGACATCCCCTGGCAGGACCGGCCGCTGGTGAAACGGCGGCATCGCAAGACGGTGAAGGAGCGGCTGGTGCCGCCGCGCGGCGAGGTGCTGGAACCGCTCGACGAGGAAGGCGTCCGCCGAGCCGTGCGCGAACTGAAGGACGCCGGAGTCCAGGCCATCGCCATCTGCTTCCTCTTCTCCTACCTCGACGCCAGCCATGAGGCGCGCGCACTGGAGATCGTGCGCGAGGAGTACCCGGAGTGCTTCGCCACCACCTCCTCGTCGGTGTCGCCGCAGTTCCGTGAGTTCGAGCGGTTCACGACGACGGCGATGAATGCCTTCGTGGGACCGAAGGTGCGCAACTACGTGACCCGACTGGAGTCCGAGATCGAGGCGTCGGGCTTCAAGGCCGACCTTCGCATCATGGCGTCCAACGGCGGCGTCGCCACGCCCGCGATGGTTGCCGAGCGCCCGGTGCTCACGCTCCTGTCGGGGCCCGCTGCCGGGGTGATCGGCGGCGATTGGGCCGGCGCGCTCTCGGAGAAGCGCAACCACATCACCTTCGACGTCGGAGGCACTTCGGCCGATATCGGCATCGTCACCGAGGGCGGCTTCGGCGAGGCCACGGCGCGCGACACCTGGATCGCGGGCTTCCCCGTGCTCGTCCCGATGATCGACGTGCACACGATCGGCGCCGGCGGCGGCTCGATCGCCTATGTGGACCAGGCAGGCGCCTTCAAGGTCGGCCCCCGCTCGGCAGGCGCCGTGCCCGGCCCCGCCGCCTATGGCCGCGGTGGCACGCGCGCCACGGTGACCGATGCCAACGTCGTGCTGGGCCGCCTCGACGGAGGCAATTTCCTGGGCGGCGGCATGTCGCTCGACGGGGTCGCGGCCCGCCGCGTCATCGGCGAACTGGCCCGCGACCTCGGCCTCTCCGATCGCGAAGCCGCCGAAGGCGTGATCACTCTCATCAATGCCAACATGGCCAACGCCATCCGCTCCCGCACCGTTCAGAAGGGGATCGATCCGCGCAACTATGCGCTGGTGGCATTCGGCGGCGCGGGCCCGCTGCACGGTGCCGAGGTCGCCGACATGCTGGGCGTGACCGAAGTGATCGTGCCGCCCCATCCCGGCATCACCTCCGCGGTCGGCCTCCTGATCAGCGACCTGCGCTACGACGCCATCCGTACCTCGTTCCAGATCTCGGGAGCCGCCGACCTCGACCGGATAAACGCCGACTTCACCGCCATGGCGACGGAATTGGCTGGCCGCTTCACCGCCGATGGAATCGACCTCGCCAAGGTGACGTTCGAGCGGCGCGGCGATCTGCGTTACGTGGGACAGGGCTATGAGCTGCGCGTGCCGTTCCCTGGCGGCACGCTCGATGAAGCCGCCCTTGCCCGGGCGTTCGAGGCCTTCCACGAGGTGCACAGGCGCGAATACGGGCACCACTTCGCCGACTCCGCGATCGAGATCGTCAATCTACGGCTGGTGGGCGCCGCCAGCGCCGCCACCATCGCCAAGCCGGTGCCCGACGGCGTGCGTTCGCTCGCGGCGGCGACGGTGCGATCCGGCAGCGGCACCTTCCGCGTCGACGGCAAGCTCGCCGACTATCCGACCACCTTCTATCGCCGCGACCTTCTGCCGGTCGGCGAGCGTATCCCCGGCCCGGCCATCGTCCTGCAGATGGACACGACCACCGTGGTGCCGCCGCACTTCAGCTTCGAGGCCGACAGCGCCGGCAATCTGATGATCCGCAAGGAGGCCAAGCAATGAGCACCCAGCCGCTGCGCCAGCCCGCGACCAAGCCCGATCGCATCGACCCGATCACCACCAGCGTGATCCAGGGCGCGCTCGAGAACATCGCCGTCGAGATGGGCTACAAGCTCATGCGCATGAGCTACTCCTCAATCATCCGTGAATCGGAGGATTTCGGAGCGGCCCTCGTGGACGCGCAAGGCCGCGGCCTCGCCGAATCGGCGCAGTCGACACCGCTGCAGTCGGGGCCGATCCCGGGCTACGTGCGCGGCGTCCAGCGCATCCTGGCGGCGCGGGGCGAAACAATCCGGCCGGGCGACGTGATCATGCACAACGACGCCTATTCCGGCGCCAGCCACGGACCGGACGTCGCCTTCATCGTGCCGGTCTTCGCGCAGGGCCGCCTCATCGCCTTCGCCGCGACGACGGCGCACCATCTCGACATCGGCGCGCTGTCACCGGGATCCTGTGGCATCGTCGAGGCGATCGACGCTTATGCCGAGGGGCTGCAGTTCAAGGCGATCAAGGTCTACGACCGCGGCGTTCGCAATGACGCCGTCTGGCAGATCGTGCGCGACAACATCCGCGCTTCCGACCTCGTGGTCGGCGACATGGATGCGCAGGTGGCGGCCGCCCGCATCGGCGCGGAGCGCATGGTCGAACTGATCGAGCGCTATGGGCTCGACACCTTCGAGCAGGCCTGCGACGCACTGATGGATCATGCCGAGCGCCTGATGCGGCAGGCGATCGCCCGGCTGCCCGACGGCGTCTATCGCGCCGGAACGGCGATCGATGGCTATCTCGACAGCGACGATCCGACGAAGAAGGAACTGCCGATCGTCGTCACCATCACCAAGAAGGAAGATTCACTGGTCGTCGATCTGACGGGAACGGCGCCGCAGGTGCCGGACCGGCCGATCAACATGCCGCTCGAAGGCACCGCCGACATCGCGATCTGGCTCACCATCCGATCGGTGCTGCTCGACACCGAGGTCCACGGCCACATCCCGGTGAACGCGGGCCTCCTCCGTCCGATCACCATCGTGGCGCCCAAGGGTTGCCTCGCCAACCCGACCTTCCCCGCCCCGACCATCGCGCGCTTCTGCCCCGGCAACCAGCTCGCCGACACGGTGATGAAGGCGCTGTCGCAGGCCATGCCGGGCAACGTCTCGGCCGGCATCGGAAACCTCAAGGTCATCGCCTTCTCCGGCCTCAAGGACGAGACTCACTGGGTGCACATGGAAATCTTCGAGGGCTCCTATGGCGGCCGTCTCGGCAAGGACGGCATGGACGCCGTCGATACGCTGTACGCCAACACCCGCAACAACCCGATCGAGGACATCGAGACCCACCTGCCGCTGCGCGTGCTGCGCTACGAATTGCGCGAGGACGTGGCCGGCGCCGGCAAATGGCGCGGCGGCCTGGGCTCGGTCCGCGAGTTCACTTTCCTCAGCGACGGCGGCGCCTCGGTCGAAGGCGAGGGCCATCGCTACCGCCCCTGGGGCTTTCTGGGCGGCAACGAAGGCATGCCGGCCAAGCTCGACCTGATGGTGCCCGGCCAGGCAGATCGTGCGTTACCCTCGAAGGTACCGCACATGAACATCGCCAAGGACGGCCGTTTCGTCTGCTACGGCCCGGCCGGCGGCGGCTACGGCAACCCGCTGGAACGCGATCCCGCCAAGGTGGCGGACGACGTTCTCGATGGCGTGATTTCGGTCGAGACCGCGCTCAGGGACTATGGCGTGGTGATTTCGGCCAAGGGCGTCGTCGATTCCGAGGCGACGCGGCGGGCACGAGAGGGCCGATAGGCCGGCCGGTCAGAAGCTCGCGGCGCCGCCATCGACGGGAAGCTCGCTGCCCGTGATGTAGCTGGCTTCGGCCGACGCCAGGAACAGGACGGCATGCGCCACTTCGGCGGGTGTACCGAACCGCTTCATGGGATTGTCGCCGGCCCACTGCCGCTTCGTTGCGGCGACCTCGTCGGCACCCGTGGCGAAGGTCTCGAAAATCGGTGTGTCGATCGGACCGGGACTGACCACGTTGACCCGGATGCCGCGATCGACCAGTTCGGCACCAAGACTACGGCCCAGCGAGCGGATCGCGGCCTTGCTGGCCGAGTAGAGCGACGCATTCGACACCCCCTTTCTCGCCGCCAGCGAGGCGTTGAGCACGATGGCGCCGCCCCGCCGCATCAACGGCAGGGCCTGCTGCACCGTGAAGTACAGCCCCTTCAGATTGGTGCCCATCAAGCCGTCCCAGTCGGCCTCGCTCACCGATTCGATCGGCGCGAAGCGCGCGATACCGGCATTGGCGAACAGCACGTCGATGCGCCCCTTGCTCCCCGCGACCTTGCGCATGAGGGAAGCGATATCCTGCAGGCGCGAAACGTCCGCCACGATGCCGGTCGCTTTGGAACCGACCCCTGCGACCGCCGCATCGAGCTTGGCCCGGTCCCGACCGGAGATCACGACCTCAGCGCCTTCGGCCGCGAACGCCCTGGCCGCTTCCAGTCCCAGACCGCTGTTGCCGCCGGTGACGAGCACCACCTGCCCTTCGAATCTCGTCGCCATCGCGTGCCCTCCCAACGTCCCGTCTCAACAAGCATCTATTGGCAGAATGCGACTTCTGATCCATCAAGGCACGATGGATTACCAACTGAAGGATCGGACCTGCCTCGTGTCCGGCGCCAGTTCGGGCATAGGTGCCGGCGTGGTCCGGCTGCTGGCACGGCAAGGCGCCAGGGTCGTCGCCACGGCGCGGCGGGTCGAGAAAATCGAGCGGCTCGACGGTGTTTCCGCGGTCGCGGGCGACGTCACAGACATGGCCGACCTCGTGCGCATCGCGGCCGAGGCGACCGACGCCGTCGGCGCGATCGACATCCTGGTGAATTGCGCCGGCGGCTCGCGGCCGACCGGTCCCGACGCCGGGGAGGACGTCTGGGAGGAAGCCTTCGCGCTCAACTTCACGGCCGCGCGCCGGCTCACCAAGGCCCTGCTGCCTGCGATGCGGGCGCGCAAGTGGGGCCGGGTGATCAACATCAGCGGCTCGATGGAGCCACGGGCCCTCAATGCGGCGATCGCCGCCAAGGCCGCATTGCACCTGTGGGCCAAGGGCCTGTCCTGCGACGTGGCCGCCGACGGCGTGACGGTGAACACCATTCAGCCAGGCCGCATCAACAGCGAACAGATCCTGCAGAAACTTCATCCGAGCGAAGAGGCGCGCCGTAGCTTCATCGAGCGAAACATACCCATCGGGTATTTCGGTGAGCCGGAGGATGTGGCAAACCTCGTCGCCTTTCTTGCCTCCTCGGCGGCGCGCTACATCACGGGCGCGGTCATTCCGGTGGATGGCGGCATGCACTATTTCGCGCACTAGGGGTGCGGCGGAGGATGGATTTGCTGAAGTGGCTTCGTCGTTCTGAGCAAAAGGAAGTGCCGGCGGCAAGCCTGGGTCCGCTGCAGATCGTGAAGCCGTGGGCGCGCTCGTCATCGCAGTATCCCGATCTCGCGGGGGCCTTCATGACGGTGGCCAACGATGGCGATACCGACCGACTCGTCTCGGCGTCCTGTCCCGTCGCCTCCTCGATCGAGATCCATGCCATCCGGGTCAAGGGTCCGCGACTGGAAATGCGGCAGGTCGAGGGAGGCTTGGTCATACCGCCGGCCAATCGACAGGTCCTGAAACCGCGCGGCTACCACCTGCTGATGACCGGGCTTTCGGCCCCCCTGGCTGCTGGTACCAGCCTGCCCGTCACCCTCGTCTTCGAGAAGGCCGGCAGCGTCACCGTGGACTTCCCCGTCGAGGCGCCGGGCGCAGTGGGACAAGCCGCGCTCAGCGCCTGACGCGCATGGATCGGTCGTCCCGTCAGATGCGCCTCGGCGTTTTCGTCCAGACGCCCGGCCATCATGTCGGCGGCTGGCGCCACCCGGAGGCGGATGCGCGGACGCCGAACCTCGCGCTGATGCAGCACATCGCCACCACGGCCGAGGCGGCCAAATTCGACATGTTCTTCCTGGGCGACGGTTTCGCCACAGGCTACGGCGAACATCCCTCGACTATCGGCAAGTTCGAGCCGCTCGGGCTGCTTTCGGCGCTCGCCATGAGCACGACGCGACTGGGACTCGCGGCAACGGCCTCCACGACCTACGCCGAGCCCTATCACGTGGCGCGCTCCTTCGCCTCGCTGGATCACCTGTCTGCCGGGCGCGCGGCCTGGAACGTGGTGACCACGGCCTATTCGAAATCGAGCGCCGTGTTCGGCCGCCAGCACCCGCCCCATGCCGAGCGCTACGCCATGGCCGAGGAATTCGTCGAAGCCTGCCGCCTGCTGTGGGACAGTTGGGACGACGATTCCTTCATCGCCGACAAGCAAGCCGGCCTCTTCGTGCGGCCGGGCAGCCTCCACGTGCCGGCCTTCGACGGGAAGTACTTCTCGGTGCGCGGTGGGCTCAACGTCCCGCGGCCACCGCAAGGCCATCCAGTCCTCATCCAGGCGGGCTCTTCCGGTCCGGGTCAGGCGCTCGCGGCGCGCATCGCAGACGTGGTCTTCACGGCGCAGAACGACCTCGCCGAAGCGCAAGCCTTCTACAGCAGCCTGAAGGCCCAGCTTGCCGGATGCGGACGGGCCGTCGATGCCGCGCTGGTCATGCCGGGCGTGATGCCGGTGGTCGGCCGGACGGAGCGCGAGGCCCGGGAGATCTTCGCCGAACTCAACCGCAACATCGACACCGCGCAGGCTTTCACCGTGCTGTCGGAACGGCTCGGCGCCGACATGTCGGTCCATCCGCTCGATGGGCCGGTTCCCGACGTGCCAGAGACCGAGCACCTGAAGAGCCGGGCCACCCTGCTGATCCAGATGGCGCGTCGCGAGAATCTCAGTCTCCGCGAACTCTTCCATCGGGTCGCGGCGGCGCGCGGCCATCTCCTGCCGATCGGGACGCCGCTCCAGATCGCCGACGTGCTGGAGCGTTGGTTTCGCGAGGGCGCCGCCGACGGGTTCAACGTCATGCCGCCGTTTTTCCCGGGCCAGTTCGACGCCTTCGCCCGGGGCGTCGTGCCGATCCTGCAGGAGCGCGGCCTGTTCCGCGCCGACTACACCGGCACCACATTGCGCGACCACTTGGGACTGAGGCGCCCCGCCGACCGTCGCGGTTGAGAAAATACCATTTCAAATCAATGGCTTGATCGAACTTATCCTGGTCCTGCACTCCGCTCTTGCGCCGGGCGGCCGGACTCCTGATATAACGGCCTCGAGGGGCCGATGTGGGCGGAGCAGTCGCCAACCCGGTCAGATCCGGAAGGAAGCAGCCGTAACGAATTCGCTTCGGGTCATGTCGGTCTCTCACCCGTTCCCCTGCGCGCGCCGCCGCGGAGGGCGGGCGGCCCGGGCGCGATGACCGCCCGGCCTGAATGGGGCCACGGCGCAGATTAGCGGGTGATCGCCATGGCGAAGGCCACCAAGGGCTCGGAAGACCCGGCAGTCCCCTATCGCGTCCTCGCCCGAAAATACCGTCCCGTCGACTTCACGACCCTGGTCGGCCAGGAAGCCATGGTGCGCACCCTGCGCAATGCCATCGCCACCGGCCGCATCGCCCATGCGTTCATGCTCACCGGCGTGCGCGGCGTCGGCAAGACGACGACCGCCCGCATTATCGCCCGCGCCCTGAACTGCGTCGGCGCCGACGGCACCGGGGGCCCCACGGTCGATCCCTGCGGGGTCTGCGACAATTGCAAGGCCATCACCGAGGACCGCCATGTCGACGTGATCGAGATGGATGCGGCCTCCCGCACCGGCATCGACGACGTACGCGAGCTGATCGAAGGCGTGCGCTACCGCCCGGTGTCGGCGCGCTACAAGGTCTACATCATCGATGAAGTGCACATGCTGTCGGAGAAGGCCTTCAATGCGTTGCTGAAGACGCTGGAAGAGCCGCCGCCGCACGTGAAGTTCCTGTTCGCCACCACCGAGATCCGCAAGGTGCCGGTGACGGTGCTGTCGCGCTGCCAGCGCTTCGACCTGAAGCGCGTGCCGCAGGAAACGCTGGTCGAGCATTTCGGCAAGATCGCACAGGCCGAGAAGGTCGAGATCTCGCCCGAGGCGCTGACGCTGCTGGCGCGCGCCGCCGACGGATCGGTGCGCGACGGTCTCTCCATGCTCGACCAGGCAATCGCCCACGGCGGCGGCGTGGTCGATGCCGCGCAGGTGCGCGACATGCTGGGCCTGGCCGACCGCAGCCGGGTGCTCGACCTGTTCGAGAAGGTGATGCGCGGCGACGCTCCCTCGGTCGTGGGCGCGCTCGGCGAGATGCACGATTCCGGCGCCGACCCCGTGGTCGTCCTGCAGGACCTGCTCGAACTCACGCACTGGGTGACGCGCCTCAAGGTGGCGCCCGATGCCGCTGCCGCAACGGCCGACACCGAGCGTGCCCAGGGCCTGGCCATGGCCGGCAAGCTCAGCATGGCTTCGCTGACGCGGGCCTGGACGTTGTTGCTCAAGGGCCTGCAGGAGACGCTGGCCGCGCCCTCCCCCCTGCGCGCCGCCGAAATGGCACTGATCCGCCTCTGCTACGTCGCGGACCTGCCCTCGCCCGGCGATGCGATCAAGGCACTTCAGACGGGGGGCGGCGTTCCGGGCGGCACGGCGGCAGCACCCGCGCCACGGGGCAACGGAGGTGGTAGCGCCGCGGCGCGGCTCGCTCCCCAGCCGGTCGCCGCGGTCGCGGCCCAACCGGCGATGCCGGCCCCTCGCAACTTCACCGAAGTCGTGGCGCTGTTCGAGACCAGGCGTGAGGCGCGGCTGGTCCACAGCCTGGTGCATCACGTCCACGAGGTACGGTGCGAGCCCGGCCTGATCGAGTTCCGGCCGGAGCCCCGGGCACCGGCCGATCTCGCACCGCGCCTCAGCGAACTGCTCAGCCAATGGACCGGGCGCCGCTGGATCGCCTCGGTCTCCAGCGCCGAGGGCAAGCCGACCCTCACCCAGCAGAAGGCCGACAAGGCCGATGGGCTCCGCAATTCCGCCGAGAACAACGAACTCGTCATGGCCATCCTGAAGACGTTCCCCGGCGCCAAACTCGACGCCGTGCGACGCAAGGGCGAGGAGACCTCCCTCGTCTCCGGCCTTGGCGACTTCACGGCCGACGAGCCGCCTCCCGCCGAAGAATACCCGGCCGACGACGATATCCCGGAAAGCGAGTACTGATGTTCGACAAGCTCAAGGACCTTGGCGGCCTGATGCAGCAGGCCCAGCAGATGCAGCAGAAGATGCAGGAGCTGCAGGCGGCGCTCGAGCGCCTTGAAATCGTGGGCACGTCCGGGGCCGGACTGGTCAAGGTGACGGTCAACGGCAAGAACGAGACGCGACGGATCGAGATCGATGCCTCCCTTTTCAAGCCCGAGGACAAGGGCGTGGTCGAGGACCTGATCGTCGCGGCCGCCAACGACGCCCGCGGCAAGGTCGAGGAAACCGTCCAGGCGCAGATGCGGGACATCACCGGTGGCCTGCCGCTGCCGCCGGGCTTCAAGCTCTAGGACATCGCCGATGAACGGACCGGAGATCGAGCGGCTGATCCAGCTCCTCGGCCGCCTGCCGGGTCTGGGGCCGCGCTCGGCGCGCCGGGTGGCGCTGCATCTCCTCAAGAAGCGCGAGACCCTGATGCAGCCTCTCGGCACGGCATTGGCGGATGCCGCGCGCGCCATTCGTGCCTGCAGCGTCTGCGGCAACCTCGACACGATCGATCCCTGCTCGATCTGCGCCGATTCGCGCCGGGATGCCGGCCTCATCTGCGTCGTGGAGGATGTCGGCGACCTGTGGGCCATGGAACGCGGCCGGATCTTTTCAGGCCGCTACCACGTCCTGGGCGGCTCGCTGTCGGCGCTCGACGGGATCGGGCCCGAGGAACTCAACATCGGCTCGCTGGTGAAGCGCGTCGCAGCCGGCGGGGTACGCGAGGTCATCATGGCGACCAACGCCACGGTCGATGGGCAGACGACGGCCCACTACCTGGCCGAACGGCTGGCCGAGCACGAGGTGCCCCTCACCCGCCTGGCGCACGGCGTGCCGGTCGGTGGCGAACTCGACTGGCTCGACGACGGCACGCTGGCCACCGCGTTCAAGGCGCGGCGTGCGCTGTAGCGGTCTGCCGTGAGCACCGAAACCCTCGCCGCCATCGCCGTCGCGCTGGGCGCCGGGTGGGCGAGCGGGCTGAACGCCTATGCCGCGGTACTCGTGCTGGGCGGCGCGCAGCGCCTCGGTCTCGCGGCCCTGCCCCACGATCTCCAGGTCCTGGGCTCGCCCTGGGTGCTGGGCGTGGCGGCGATCCTGTTCGCGCTCAATTTCCTGGCCGACAAGATCCCCTACGTCGACAGCATCAACGACGCGCTGCAGACGTTCGTCCGGATTCCGGCGGGCGCCCTCCTGGCCTATGGCGCGGCAGGCGGCCTGAGCCCGGAAGTCGCGATCATCGCCGGACTGCTCGGCGGCACGCTGGCCGCCGGCACGCACGTCGCCAAGGCCGGTTCGCGGGCTCTGATCAATGCCTCCCCGGAGCCCTTCACCAACGTGCTCGCGTCGGTGGGCGAGGACGTGACCGTCTTCGGGGGCCTTGCGCTGGCGATCGCCCATCCGATCACATTTTTGTGCCTGCTCGCGGTCTTCGTCCTGCTGCTGCTATGGCTGCTGCCGAGGCTGTTTCGTCTGGCAATGAAGCCGTTTCGCCGGATGGTGCGAGCCCGGCACGGTCCCTAGCCAGCGCCCCGTCGCGGGCTTTCGGCACAGGAACTGGTACTTTCCTTCCCCGGTCCGAGGCGTACACTCTCAACCGCAAGCACATGTTCATCCGCCAGAACATCCAGTCCCTTCGGTTTTTCCGCACCACGCCGGCGATGCGTTGCCCGTACCTGCCGCATCGCCTGGAGACCAAGCTCGTGACTGAACTGAGCGGGCCGGACGCGATCTCCCAGCATGATACGCTGACCGACGCCGGCTTCCGCCGCTCCCATCATTTCGTCTACAAGCCGCTCTGTGACGGCTGCAGGGCCTGTGTGCCGGTTCGCATCCGCGTCCGCGACTTCGAGCCGAGCCGGGCGCAGCGGCGCATCCAGCGTCGCAACGAGCATGTCCACGCCACCGAGGTACAGGCCCTGGCGACCGGCGAGCAGTTTTCGCTGTTTTCCCGCTATGTGCTGACCAGGCACCGCGACGGCGACATGGCGGACATGGATTTCGACGACTATCGCGCGATGGTCGAGGAAAGCCCGGTCGAAACGGCGATCATCGAATTCCGGGACGATTCCGCGGACGGCCGGCTCGTCGGGTGCTGCCTCGTCGACTGGCTGTCGAGCGGTGTCTCGGCCGTCTACAGCTTCTTCGATCCCCAGGATCCCCGGCGGGGCCTCGGCACGCACATGATCCTCTGGCTTGCCAATGCCGCCGCCCGGCGGGGGCTTCCCTACGTCTATCTCGGCTACTGGATCGCCGATTCGACCAAGATGGCCTACAAACAGTCCTTCAGGCCGCTCGAGTTCTTCGGCCCGGAGGGCTGGGCCGAATTGCCTACGTCCTAGGCAATGTCCGGGCGGTGGAGCGACTTGACGCACCTCGCCTGCATTGCCGACCAACGCAGGCTATGGCATCGCGCAGCGGACCAAGTTAAGAAAGCATGTCCGTTGGCGAGAACGGATGAGCGGCAAAATAAGAACTCGCTTTCAGGGGAGATGGGATGCGCTCATTGCTGTCATTCAGCGCGCTGATCGACGCGTTAAACGAAAAAATAGGGAACGTGTGTAACTGGCTCGTCTTGCTGGCGTGTGTCGTCAGCGCCGGCAACGCCATGGTGCGCTACGCCTACGACAGCAGTTCCAATGCCTGGCTCGAAGTGCAGTGGTACATGTTCGCCGTCATCGTGATGTTCGGCGCATCCTATACGATGAAGCGCAACGAGCATGTGCGCGTCGACATCCTCTACATGACGCTGAGCCGCCGCGGGCAGCTTTGGATCGACATTCTCGGCGCGCTGTTCTTCCTGCTGCCGACCTGCGCCATCCTCGCGTGGCTGAGCTGGCCGTTCTTCATGCAGTCTTACAATGTCTACGAGCACTCCTCGAACGCCGGCGGCCTGCTGCGCTGGCCGATCAAGCTGGTGCTTCCCGTGGGCTTCGCCCTGGTCGCCCTGCAGGGCATTTCCGAACTCATCAAGCGCGTCGCCTTCCTCAACGGGTATGCCGTCGACAGCCTTGAAGCGCACTACGAGAGGCCGACGCAATGATCCCGCTCGATTGGATGCCGCCGCTGATGTTCGGCGGCCTCGTCGTCTTCATGATCATCGGATACCCGGTCGCCTTTTCGCTCTGCGCCGTGGGTTTCTTCTTCGGCTTCCTCGCGATCGAGATGAACTACTTCACGATGGCCTTCATGCAGGCCATCCCTGGTCGCGTCTTCGGCTCGATCCTGTCGAACGAGCTGCTGCTTGCCATCCCGTTCTTCACCTTCATGGGCGCGATCCTGGAGAAATGCGGGCTGGCGGAGGACATGCTGGAGTCGATGGGCCAGCTCTTTGGCCCCGTGAAGGGCGGGTTGGGCTACTCGACCATCATCGTCGGCTTCATCCTCGGCGCGATCACCGGCACCGTGGCCGCCCAGGTCATCGCCATGGCGCTGATCACCCTTCCGGTGATGATGCGGTACAAGTACGACATGCGCTATGCGACCGGCGTGCTCGCTGCCTCCGGCACGATCACACAGCTCGTGCCGCCCTCGCTGGTGCTCGTCGTGCTGGCCGATCAGCTCGGCCGTTCGGTGGGAGACATGTATCTGGGCGCGTGGGGCCCCTCACTGCTTCAGATCGCGCTGTTTGCCGCCTTTACGTTCTATCTGACGCTGGTGAAGCCGGATGCCCTCCCGCCGGTCCCGCGGACGCTGTTCGGCAAGGCGCTCCTGATCAAGTGCGCCTGGGGCATCATCCCGGCCGCAGTCCTGATCTTCCTGGTGCTCGGCACCATCATGATGGGCCTCGCGACTCCCACCGAGGCGGGCGCGATGGGTACGATCGGTGCGATCGTTCTGGCGGTGGTGCGCAACGCACCGCTCACCAAGTTCGACCGCGTGATGTTCGTCGTCGGTTGCGCCGCGGCCATCATCGGCGGGCTGATCGGCACCGTCGCCTTTAAGTCCCTGCCCTTCCAGGCCGCCTTCACCGTGATGTTCGCCTCGGTCATCTGGCTGTGCTGGCGTGCCTGGCAGGTCAAGGATCTGCGCGACCTCATCATCCAGGCCATGCAGGCAACCATGCGCATCACCGCGATGGTGGCCTTCATTCTGGTCGGTGCGACCTGCTTCTCGATCTCGTTCGCGGGTGTCGATGGCGGCCACTGGGTCGAGCATCTGCTGTCGGGCCTGCCGGGCGGCGTCTGGGGCTTCCTGATCGTCGTCAACCTGTTCGTCTTCTTCCTGGCGTTCTTCCTCGATTTCTTCGAGATCGCCTTCATCATCATCCCGATGCTGGCGCCGGTCGCCCAGAAGCTGCTCACGCCGGTCGTCGGTGCCGATGCGGCGCTCATCTGGTTCGGCGTCATGCTCTGCGTGAACATGCAGACCTCGTTCATGCACCCGCCCTTCGGGTTCGCGCTGTTCTACCTGCGCAGCGTGGCCCCCAAGGAGGTGAAGAGCTCGGACATCTATTGGGGATCGGTCCCCTGGGTCGTGCTGCAGCTCATCATGGTGGCGATCGTGATCTTCGTACCGCAGACCGTGACCTTCTTCCTCGACAAGCCGCATGGGGTCGATCCCAGCAAGGTGACCATCGAGTTGCAGGCCCCACCGTCGGAAGATTCGGCACCACCGGTCTTCAAGTAGCCGGTCTTCAGATAGACCGAGGACAACAAAAAAGCCCCGCCAACCGGCGGGGCTTTCTCTTTGTGGTCTTTCCTCTCTAGCGGCCCTGGGCCGACATCGAGAAGTTGAAGTTGTCGAAGGTGTTCTCGGCGACGCGGAACCACAGGTTCTCGTCGGCGCGGAAGGCCTTCATGTTGTCGTAGATCTTCTTGAACTTCGGATCCTTCGCCGCCAGCTCGTCGTAGTACTTGTAGGCCTCGAGGAAGCACGGCTCGAGCACGGCGCGCGGGAACGGCCGCAGTTCAGTGCCGGCCGCCACCAGGCGACGCAGTGCGGGCGGGTTGCCGGCATCGTACTTGGGCACCATCCATGAGGTGACGCGGCCGGCAGCGGCCTCGACCATCGCCTGGTAGGGCTTCGGCAGCTTCGCCCAGGCGTCGTTGTTGATGTAGAGCGAGCCGACCGACGCGCCTTCCCACCAGCCCGGATAGTAATAGTACTTGGCGACCTTGTTGAACCCGAGCTTCTCGTCGTCGTACGGGCCGACCCATTCGCAGGCGTCGATCGTGCCCTTCTCCAGCGCCGGGTAGATGTCGCCGCCGGCAATCTGCTGCGGCACGACACCCAGGCGCGTGAGGATCAGGCCGGCGAAGCCGCCGACGCGGAACTTCAGCCCCTTCATGTCGTCCATCGACTTGATTTCCTTGCGGAACCAGCCGCCCATCTGGCAGCCCGTGCCGCCAAAGGTGAAGGAGCGGAAGTTGTAGTCCTTATAGAACTCGTTCACCAACTCGTGGCCGCCACCGAACTCCAGCCAGGCGTAGTACTGGCGCTGGTTCATCGAGAACGGCAGGCCGGTCTCGAACACGAAGTTCGGATGCTTGCCGAAATAGTAGTAAGCCGCGGTCTGGCCGGCCTCGACGGTGCCGTTCTGCACCGCATCGGCAACCTGCAGACCGGGGACGATTTCGCCCGCCGCGAACGGACGGACCTGGAACTTGCCGTCCGACATTTCGCCGACGATCTTCGCGAAGAGTTCGGAGCCGCCGTAGAGCGTGTCGAGCGACTTGGGAAAGCTCGACGTCAGACGCCACTTAACTTCCGGCATGCTCTGGGCGATGGCCGGTGCGGCCACCGTCGTCGCCGCCGCAACACCCGCGGCACCCACGCCTGCGGTCTTGATGAACTTCCTGCGCTGCATATTCCTCTTCCTCCCTGGTTGCCTTCATGGCCCC
Organism: Reyranella aquatilis; assembly: GCF_020880995.1. Classification (GTDB taxonomy): domain Bacteria; phylum Pseudomonadota; class Alphaproteobacteria; order Reyranellales; family Reyranellaceae; genus Reyranella; species Reyranella aquatilis. The sequence goes on from NZ_JAJISD010000001.1 coordinate 998,339, forward strand.
CTTCAGCGGCTGCAACACTGGCATGCGTAAATGGCTTTGAAAAGCGCCCGCATGCCGGAAAGTCCTTAAATATCTGCAATGTTGGCCAGCCGAGGGAGCTGAAACGGGCAACAAAAAAGCCCCGCTGAGCGGGGCTTTTCGTTCGGCCGTTGGCCTGGTCAGAGCTTGTTGGCCGCCGACTGGCGCGCCATGAAGTTGTCGAACGTGTTCTCGGCGACGCGGAACCAGAGGACCTCTTCGTTCCGGAAGGGCTTCCAGGAATCGTAGACCTTCTTGAACTTCGGGTTCTTGGCGATGGTCTCGGCGTACAGCTCGTTGGCGGCGTTGTAGCTGGCCTCCATGACGGCCTGCGGGAACGGCAGGAACTTGGTCCCGGCCGCCACCAGCTCGCGCAAGGCGCGCGGGTTCTGGGCGTCGTACTTGGCGACGGACCAGCTCACCGCATCGGCGGCCGCGGCGGCGATCGCCTCCTTGTACATCGGCGGCAGCGCGTCGAACGCCTTGTCGCCGCAGTAGAGCGAAAGGGCCGCGCAGCCTTCCCACCAACCGGGATAGTAATAATACGGTGCGACCTTGTTGAAACCGAGCTTCTGGTCGTCATAGGGGCCGACCCACTCGGCCGCATCGATCGTGCCCTTCTCGAGGGCCGGGTAGATGTCGCCGCCGGCGATCTGCTGCGGCACCACGCCGAGCTTAGCCATGACCTGGCCGGCGAATCCGCCGATGCGCATCTTCACGCCCTTCAGGTCGTCGACCGTCTTGATCTCCTTGCGCCACCAGCCGCCCATCTGGGCGCCGGTATGGCTCATCAGGAAGGAGGTCATCTTGTATTCCTTGTAGAAGTCCCGCATCAGCTCGAGACCACCACCGAAATAGACCCACGCATTGTGCTGGCGGGTATTGAGGCCGAACGGCAGCGCCGTATCGAAGGCGAAGGTCGGATCCTTGCCGACATAGTAGTAGGAGGCGGTATGGCCGCACTCGACCGTCTCGTTCTGCACGGCGTCCACGACCTGCAGGCCGGGGACGATCTCGCCGGCGGCAAAGACGCGGATCTGGAACTTGTTGTCGGTCAGGGCTGCGACGCGCTTGGCGAAGTACTCGCCCGCGCCGTAGATCGTGTCGAGCGACTTGGGGAAGCTCGACGCCAGGCGCCACTTCACCTCGGGCATCGACTGGGCGACCGCCGGAGCGGCCAGGGCGCCGGCAGCGGCGACCGTGGCACCGCCGACACCGGCGGTACGCAAGAACTTGCGACGTTGCATTTGGAATAACTCCCTAAAGACTCTTTTCTGTTCGCACTTTCGCAGCGCGAACCACCTTGGCGGTGACGGGTTATCGCATAGCGCAACCTTGATGAAAAGCTGCCGCCGCCGGGGCCGCGGGCAAAGAAAACCCCGCCGAAGCGGGGCTTTCCGAACCTTCCGGGAGGCCTGTCTCAGAGCTTTCCGGCGGCCGACTGGCGCGCCATGAAGTTGTCGAGCGTGTTCTCGGCGACGCGGAACCACAGGACCTCCTCGGCGCGGAAAGGCTTCCACGTCTCGAAGATCTTCTTCCACTTCGGGTTCTTCTCGTTCAGCTGGGCGAACACGTCGTTGGTGGCGTTGAAGCAGGCTTCGAGGATCTGCGGCGAGAACGGCAGCAGCTTGGTGCCGGACGCCACCAGCTCGCGCACGGCCTTGGGGTTCTGCGCGTCGTACTTGGAGAGCATCGACGTATGCGCCTTGGCGGCGGCGGCTTCGACGATCGCCTGGTACGACTTCGGCAGCTCCGACCACTTGGCCAGGTTCACGTAGGCCGAGAGCTGCGGGCCGGCTTCCCACCAGCCGGGATAGTAGTAGTTCGGCGCAACCTTGTTGAAGCCGAGCTTCTGGTCGTCATAGGGGCCGACCCACTCGGCCGCGTCGATCGTGCCCTTCTCGAGCGCCGGGTAGATGTCGCCGCCGGCGATCTGCTGCGGCACCACGCCGAGCTTGGACAGAACCTCGCCGGCGAAACCGCTGACCCGGAACTTCAGGCCCTTGAGGTCCTCGACCGACTTGATCTCCTTGCGGAACCAGCCGCCCATCTGGGCGCCGGTGTTGCCGCAGGGCATCGAGTGGATGTTGTAGTCCTTGAAGAACTCGTTCATCGCCTGGCGACCGCCGCCCCAGTTCCACCAGGCATCCTGCTGGCGGGCGTTGAGGCCGAACGGCACGGCGCAGTCGAGGGCGAAGGTCAGGTCCTTGCCGACGTAATAGTAGGAAGCGGTATGGCCCATCTCGACAGTGCCGTTCTGCACGGCGTCGGCGACCTGCAGGCCCGGGACGATCTCGCCCGCGGCGAACAGACGGATCTGGAACTTGCCGTCGGTCGCATCGGACACGTACTTCGTGAACAGCTCGCCCGAACCGAAGATCGTGTCGAGGGACTTCGGGAAGCTGGAAGCCATCCGCCACTTCACCTCGGGCGACGATTGGGCGATGGCCGGAGCGGCCAGCGTGCCGGTGGCGGCGACCACGGCCGTGCCGATGCCCGCCGTGCGGATGAATTTACGTCTTTGCATGCGACTACTCCGAACGCGTGTTGCAGGTCGGCACGGAGTGCCGCCCGAATTGCGCGGCTTATGACACGCGCGGCCGGAGAGGCGAAAGGTTCAACGCATGAGCAATAAGGTGAGCGCCAATGCGCCCACTGCAATGCGATACCAGGCAAAGACGGTGAAGCCGTGGCGGCTGATGAAGCGCACGAAGGCGCGCACCACGAGCATGGCGGAGACGAAGGCGGCGACAAAGCCCAGGGCAATGATGCCGCCATGCTCCCAGCTCAGCGACGACCAGTTCTTGTAGAGATCGTAGACCGTGGCACCCAGCATCGTGGGCATCGCGAGGAAGAACGAGAACTCCGCCGCGGTCGCACGATCCACGCGAAATGCGCGCGCACCCATGATCGTGGCGCCCGCCCGCGACACGCCGGGAATCATGGCCAGGCACTGACAGAGGCCGATGTACAAAGCGGTCTTCAGGTCGACATCGTCGAGGCTCTTGATGCGCGGGCGCTGCGCGAACCGTTCGATCAGGAGAATGGCGATACCGCCAACGATCAGCGCGATGGCGACCACCCACGGGCTGAACAACACGGACTTGATGTACTTGTGGGCCACGACGCCAACGATGGCGGCTGGCAGGAAGGCCACGACGATGGCCGTGGCGAACCGGATCGCCCGCTTGTCGCGCTGCAGGACGCCCTCGACCGTGTTCCAGATCTTGGCGCGATAGAGCAGGCAGACCGCGAGGATCGCGCCCAGCTGGATGACGATCTCGAAGACCTTGCCCGGCGGTCCCTGAAAGTGCAGCACTTCCTCGGCAAGGATGATGTGCCCCGTCGAGGAGACGGGCAGGAACTCGGTGAGACCTTCGACAACGCCGATCAGCAGCGCCTTCCAGATCAGCGTCAGGTCCATCTTCAGTCCTTGAAACGTTTGGCCCGCGGCCAGCCCTTCTCCGGCATGCGCCCCGCCTGCGCGCGCTCGCCCCGCCAGAACTTCAGTTCGCTCGCCGGGATGGTGCGGTTGCCCCACGGCAGACCGTCGGAGAGCAGGAAGGCCTGCGCGTCCGACAGCCGGTCGCCCTTTGATTTCTGCAGCAGCACGCCGCGGCCACGGCCCATCTCGGGCACCTGGTCGATCGGGAAGATCAGCAGCTTGCGGCCTTCGCTGAGTACGGCCACCGAGTTCGCACCCTCGGGCACGATGGCGAAGGCCTGCGCCTTCTCCTTGTCCGCGAGGGTCAGGACGCCCTTGCCGTTCTTGGTCTGCGCCACGACCTCGTCCTCGGGCACGATGAAGCCACGCCCGGCATCCGACGCCACCAGGAACTTGCGGCCGCCCTTCAGCACTTCGAGCTGGACGATGTCCTGGTCGTTACCCAGTTCGATCATCAGGCGGATCGGCTCGCCGTGGCCCCGCGCGCTCGGGAGGCGGTCGCAGCCGATCGTGTAGAAACGCCCGTTGGTGGCGAACACCAGGATCTTGTCGGTCGACTGCGCGTGAACGGCAAAGCGCGCCGCGTCGCCTTCCTTGTATTTCAGCTCGGCGGCCGCCTTGTCGTCGAGATGGCCCTTCGCGGCGCGGATCCAGCCCTTCTCGGAGAGCACGATCGTCACCGGCTCGCGCTCGACGAAGTCGTCCATCGTGTGCTCGATCTCGGCCGGCGCGTCCGCCAGCTCGGTACGGCGACGGCCGAGTTCGGTCTTGCCGCCGAACTTCTTCTTGGTCTCGCGCACCTCGTCGGCAATCGCGTTCCACTGCAGCTCTTCGCTCTTCAGCAGGGCCTTGAGGTCCTTGCGCTCGCCGCTCAGCTTCTTGTGCTCGCCGCGGATCTCGAATTCCTCGAGCCGGCGCAGGGCGCGCAGGCGCATGTTCAGGATCGCCTCGGCCTGCAGGTCGGTGAGCCCGAACGCCTTCATCATCTTGGGCTTGGGCTCGTCTTCCTCGCGGATGATCTTGATCAGCTTGTCGAGGTTCAGATAGGCGATCAGGTAGCCGTCGAGAATCTCGAGGCGGCGTTCGATCGCGGCCAGCCGGAAAGTCGAGCGGCGGACTAGCACCTCGCGCCGGTGGTCGAGGAAGGCCTGCAGCGCCTCGCGCAGGTCCATCACGCGCGGCGTGTTGTCCTTGTCCAGGACGTTCAGGTTCAGCGGGAAGCGCGTCTCGAGATCGCTGAGCTTGAACAGCTGCTCCATCAGCAGCTCGGCCGGGACGTTGCCGGTCTTCGGCTCGAGCACGATACGCACATCGTCGGCCGATTCGTCGCGCACGTCCTCGAGGATCGGCAGCTTCTTCGCGTTGATGATTTCCGCGATCCGCTCGATCAGCCGCCCCTTCTGCACCTGATAGGGGATTTCGGTGACGACGATGCGGTACTGGCCGCGCGGGAGTTGCTCCACTTCCCACCGGGCGCGCAGGCGAAATGCGCCACGGCCGGTCCTGTAGGCCTCGACGATGGATTCGCGCGGCTCGACCAGGATGCCGCCGGTCGGGAAATCCGGCCCCTTGACCAGATCGACCAGTGTCTCGATGCGCGAGTTCGGCGTCTTGATGAGATGCAGCAGCGCGTCGCAGAGTTCGCCGACATTGTGCGGCGGAATCGACGTCGCCATGCCGACCGCGATGCCGGCGGCGCCGTTGGCCAGCAGGTTCGGGAACCCGCCGGGCAGCACGATCGGCTCCTCGGTCGAGCCGTCGTAGTTCGGCCGGAAGTCGACGGCGTTCTCATCGATCCCGCCCAGCAGTGCCTCGGCCACCTCGGTGAGACGGGCCTCGGTGTAACGCATGGCGGCGGGGTTATCGCCGTCGATGTTGCCGAAGTTGCCCTGCCCTTCGATCAGAGGATAGCGCGCAGCGAATTCCTGGGCGAGGCGCACCAGCGCGTCGTAGATCGACTGGTCGCCGTGCGGGTGATACTGGCCGATCACGTCGCCGACGACGCGGGCGCTCTTCTTGAAGGCGCTGTTCGGATCGAGCCGGAGCTGGCGCATCGCGTACATCAGACGGCGATGCACCGGCTTCAGCCCGTCGCGCACGTCCGGCAGCGACCGCGACATGATGGTCGACAGCGCATAGGACAGGTAGCGCTCCGAGAGCGCCTGCCCGAATTGCACCGGCTTTACCTCGGCCAGTTGGACGACGTTGTTGCGCTTTGCCATGGACCAGATTGCCGAGGGGAAAGACCGCAGTTCCAGCCGCGGCCGTGATTATTCTAGCGTTGGAGCGACTCCATAAATCTCGACCGTGCGGGAGGCAAGGGCTTGTTGTGCGGCCAAAACACGTGCCGCTCGAGGAAAAACCCCGTCAGATCGAGACCCTGCCGCAGTTCCTCCTCATCGGACGGCAGCCCGCCGGTGGATAGAAACGCCGGGAGGGCCAGCAGCTTCTCTTTGTAGGGGCCAGCGGCCTCGCGGCTGACGGCGCGACCCGTCCGGGGCGAGACGAAAGCCAGGTCGTCGGTCGAGCCCGTGGCGGCGCATTTCTCCAGGTCGAGCCCGAAGCCCAGCTCCTGCAGCAGGCCCAGTTCAAGCCGGACGTAGATGGTCGGCCACCCCGGATGCCCGAGCGAGCCCAGGAACGCCCGAAATCCGTCGAACATGGCCGGATGGGGCTCCCGCTCGGGCAGGGCGGCATCGATGACGGCGCAGGCCGACGCCAGCCCCGCCAGCTCAATGGCATCGTCCATGGCACGCGCCGCATGCGGCTCGCGCAGTTCACCCGAGTAATTGCCGAGCTGCTCGGGAAGACGGCCCCGCCAGCCGACTTCGACCAGGTTGCCGGACTGCCAGACCGGACGGGCGCGGCGCGAGATACCGCCCGGCACGAAGCCCGAATGGCGTCCATGGTCGCGCGTCAGCAGCGACACGACGAGGCCGGTTTCCCCGTGAGCCCGCGCCGCGAGCACGATGCCTTCGTCGCTCCAGTCCATGGGCCTGTATGCCGCGTCCGGGCAAATCGCGCTAGGTTGGGCCGTGACCAGACCAAAGCTCCAGCGGCGGGCAATGCTGGGCGCAGGCGCGTTCGCCGCCCTGCCCCACCGGGTCTTTGCCCAGACGAATTCGGCCGGCCGCCCCCGCCTGCTGCAGGGCGTGCAGTCGGGCGACGTCGGGTTCGACAGCGCGACCCTGTGGAGCCGGTCGGACCGGCCGGCGCGCATGATCGTCGAGTATTCCACGCAGGAAGGCTTGGCCGGGGCGACGCGCCTCCGCGGACCGAACGCCCTCGAGGATACCGGCCACACGTCGCGCCTGCGGCTGACGGGCCTGCCGCCCGGCCAGACGATCTTCTACCGCATCGCCTATGAAGACCTCACGAATGGCGGCGCAACGAGCGAGTGGGTGAGGGGCCGTTTCCGCACGCCTTCGGCGGTCCCCAGCGACGTGAGCTTCGTCTGGTCGGCGGACACGGTGGGCCAGGGCTGGGGTATCAATCCCGAGGTCGGCGGCATGACGATCTACGAGGCGATGCGGTCGCTCGCGCCCGACTTCTTCGTGCATTGCGGCGACACGATCTACGCCGACGATCCCCTGGCGCCCGAGAAGAAACTGCCGGACGGCCGCGTCTGGAAGAACGTCACCACGGAGGCGAAATCCAGGGTCGCCGAGACGCTCGCCGACTTCCGCGGCAACCACCTCTACAACTTCCTCGACGACAATCTCCGCCGCTTCAACGGCGAGGTCCCGATGATCGCCTTGTGGGACGATCACGATGTGCTCGACAACTGGTACTGGGAGCGGAGACTCGACGAAGATCCGCGCTACCACGAGAAGAACGCGGGCGTGCTGGCCCAGAAGGCGGAGCGCGCCTTTCGCGAGTTCATGCCGCTGGCCGACGGCCTGGACGGCACGATGCGCCTGTTCCGCAAGTTCTCCTTCGGACCGCGGCTCGACCTCTTCCGCCTCGACATGCGCAGCTTCCGCGCGCCGAACGGTCCCAACCGGCAGGCATCCGCCGGCCTGAACACGGCGTTCCTCGGTATCGAGCAGATCATCTGGCTGAAGCAGGCGCTCAAGGGCTCGACAGCCACCTGGAAGATCATCGCGGCAGACATGCCGCTCGGGCTCGTCGTCTACGACGACTGGCGCCGCAAGTCGGGCTTCGAGGCCGTTGCCAATGCCGACGATGGCCCCCCGCTGGGACGCGAGTTGGAGATCGCCGATCTCCTGTCGTTCATCCGGCACGAAAGCATCCGCAACGTGCACTGGATCACGGCCGACGTGCATTATCCGGCGACACACCGCTACGATCCCGCCCGCGCCGCCTTCCCCGACTTCACGCCGTTCTATGAATTCGTCTCCGGCCCGCTCTGTGCCGGCGGCTTCGGCCCCAACGCGCTCGACGGCACGTTCGGACCGCAGGTGGTCTTCCAGAAGGTGCCGCCGACAGGCCGCTTCGACCTCTCGCCGCTCGAAGGTTCGTGCCATTTCGGGCACGTGAGGATCGACGGAAAGTCAGGCGTGATGACCGTAAGCCATCGCAACGCCGCCGGCGCCGTCATCCACGCAATCGATATCGTGCCAGCTTAGACTAGGCTTTGAAGTCGAGACCGATCGAGCGGTAGTGCGATGGATCGTCGGCCCAGCGCTCGCTCACCTTCACGTGCAGGAAAAGATGCACCTGGCGCTCCAGCATCTGGGAGAGCTCGTGACGCGCGCGGGCGCCGATCTGCTTGATGCGGGCGCCGCCCTTGCCCAGGAAGATCGCGCGCTGGCCCTCGCGCTGGACATGGATCGTCTGCTCGACCCGCACGCTGCCGTCCGGACGATCTTCCCACTTCTCGGTTTCGACCGCCGCCTCGTAGGGCAGTTCCTGGTGCAGTTGCAGGAACACCTGCTCGCGCGTCACCTCGGCGGCAAGCAGTCGCAGCGGCAGGTCGGCGGCCTGGTCCTCGGGATACAGGAACGGCCCCGCCGGCACGGCGAGCGCGAAGGCGGCCAGCAGGTCGCCGACACCGTCGGCCTTGAGGGCGCTCACCATGAAGGTGCGCTCGAATGGCACGATCGCGTTCAACTCGGCGGTCAGCGACAAGAGCTTCTCGCGCGGCACCAGGTCGATCTTGTTCAGGACCAGGAACCGCGGCGCGCGCGAGTCCTTCAGCCGCTCGGCGATGGCTTTGGTTTCTGCTCCGACGCCGCGCTCGGCATCGACCACCAGCGCCACCACGTCGGCGTCGTCGGCGCCCTGCCAGGCAGCGGCGACCATGGCGCGCTCCAGCCGCCGCTTGGCGACGCTGAAGATGCCGGGCGTGTCGACCAGCACGACCTGCGCCCGCGCCTCGCCCTCGCCCTTGTCCGGGATGTCGGCCATCGCGATGCCGATCACGCGCATGCGCGTGGTCTGAACCTTGGGCGAGACGATGCTCACCTTGGAGCCGACCAGCCCGTTCACCAGCGTCGATTTTCCGGCGTTCGGCGCGCCGACGACGGCGACGAACCCGGCCCGCGTTGCAGGCGTGCTCATGCCTTCTCCAACCTTTCCAACAATGTCATCGCGGCCAGCCGCTCGGCCTCGCGCTTGCTGCCGCCGCGGCCCTGTGCGGGATCACGTCCCTTTAGGACAACCTCGACAACGAACACGGGCGCATGCGGCGGCCCTTCGCGTTCGACTTCCCGATAGGCCGGCAGGGGCAGGCGGCGGGCCTGTGCCCATTCCTGCAAGGCCGTCTTGGGGTCGCGTGGGGCGACGGCGAGGCTGCTCAGCCGATCTCCCCACAGCAGTTCCACGCTGGCCGCCGCAGCTTCCAGCCCCGCGTCGAGGAAGACCGCGCCGAGCAATGCCTCCAGAGCGTCTGAAAGGATGTTCGGCTTCACGCCGTGGCCATGGGCGCGCTCCGAATCGCCCAGCCGCAGATGCTCGCCCAACCCGATCGCGGTCGCGATCTCGAGCAGGGTCTCGGCACGCACGAGCGAGGCGTGGCGGCGGGCCAGTTCGCCCTCCCGTTCCTGCGGGAAACGGCGCAGGAGGAGATCGGCCATCGCGAGAGACAGAACCCGGTCGCCCAGGAATTCCAGCCGTTCGTTGCCGTTGGGGAACGCCGCCTTGAGTTCGGGTCGGCGATCGAGGGCGCTACGATGCGTGAGCGCCTCCGCCGCCAATTCGGGGCGCACGAACAAATGGCCCACCCCCTTCGACAGCGCCGTCAGATCGACGTCGGTCGAACTCAGTGGATTGCCATGAAGAAGCGGTTCCAGCGTATCGCCTGAGGCCATTTCCATGGCTCCAGCCAGCCTGCGGCCGACGGATCGTGCGAGAAGAAGATGAACTCGGCGCGGCCCACGAGGTTCTCCGAGGGCACGTACCAGCCGAGTTGGTCGCGATCACGCGTCGAGCCCGAGAAGTCGCGCAGCATCAGGCGCGTTCGACTGTCGAGCGAATCGTCACGATTGTCGCCCATGACGAAGTAGCTGTTCGCCGGTACCAGGAACTCCGGCGTGTTGTCGGCCATGCCGTCGTCGCGATACTCCAGCACCGTGTAGCGGCGGCCGTTGGGCAGCGTCTCGCTGTAGAGCGTACCCTTCTGGTAACTGCCGTTGGTGCCCTTCCCATTGTCGCCGATCTTCTTGCGATCGACGGCGACGCCGTTGATGTGCAGCAGGCCGTTCGTCACCTGGATGCGATCGCCCGGCATGCCGACGATGCGCTTGATGTAGTCGGTGCGGTTGACGCCCTGGCCCTGGTCGCCCGGATACTTGAACACGGCGACGTCGCCACGTTCCGGCGGCGAGCCGAAGATCCGGCCCGAGAAGACGCCCAGCGAAAACGGGAACGAATGCTTGCTGTAGCCGTACGAATACTTGGAGACGAACAGATAGTCGCCGACCAGAAGGGTCGGGATCATCGATCCGCTGGGGATGTTGAACGGCTCTATGGCGAACGTCCGCACGACCAGTGCGATCAGCACGGCATAGACCACCGTCCGGATGGTTTCCCCCCAGCCGCCGGTCTTTTCCTGTCCCCGCTTCCGACGCTCAGCCACGTCCGTCATCGCCGTACCAGTTTCAAACAGCCCGGGGCTATAGCAGGGCCCGGCCGCCCTGTCTCCCGCCCCGGGCGCGGCATGGGAGCCTTCGGGATCGCCGAACGCGCCCTGCGGATCATGCGGCCGGGACCGCGGAAATGATCACGATCGCCTGGGCGAGCGGATATTCGTCCGTGATGCTGAGGTCGATTTGCGCTGTCATCCCGGCCGGCGTGATCTTCTGGAGGCGCGCCAGCGCCCCGCCCGTCAGGGCCATCGTGGGCTTGCCGCTGCGCAGATTGATCACGCCCATGTCACGCCAGAAGACGCCCGCCCGCAGCCCCGTGCCCAGCGCCTTGGCGCAGGCTTCCTTGGCCGCAAACCGCTTGGCGTAGCTTGCCGCCCGGGTGGCGCGTCCCTCCGAGCGCTTTTGCTCGGTCTCCGTGAAGACACGCTGGATGAATCGCTCGCCGAACCGCTCGAGTGACTTCTCGATACGCCGGATGTCGCAGAGATCGTTCCCCAGGCCAATGATCACCGGGACGTTCCCCCGGCCCGCGCGGCATTCATGATCCGCCGCATCTCGCGGATCGCCGGCTCCAGGCCGACGAAGATGGCCTCGCCGACCAGGAAATGCCCGATATTGAGCTCCCTCACCTCGGGTATCGCCGCGATCGGCGAGACGTCGGAATAGCTCAGCCCGTGGCCGGCGTGGCATTCGAGGCCGAGCCTCGCACACAGGGTGGCGGCCTCGCGGATGCGCTGAAGTTCGGCCTGCTTGGCCTCGCCCTCGATCTCGCAGTAGCGGCCGGTGTGCAGTTCGACGACGGGCGCGCCCAGCGCGACTGCCGCCTCGAGCTGCCGGGGATCGGCCTCGATGAACAGCGAGACGCGGATGCCGGCATCCCGCAGGCGCGCGATCATCGGCTTCAGGTTGTTGTGCTGGCCGGCGGCATCGAGCCCACCCTCGGTGGTCCGCTCCTCGCGTTTCTCGGGCACGATGCAGGCCGCGTGGGGCCTGTGGCGCAGCGCGATGCCAACCATCTCCTCGGTGGCCGCCATCTCGAAATTGAGCGGCACCTTCAACTCGCGCATCAGGCCCTCGATGTCGGCGTCGACGATGTGGCGCCGGTCCTCGCGCAGGTGCGCGGTGATGCCGTCGGCACCGGCGGCCTCGGCCAGGCGCGCGGCGCGCAGCGGATCGGGGAGATGGCCGCCGCGTGCGTTCCGCACGGTCGCGACGTGATCGATGTTGATGCCGAGACGCAGGTGATTGGACGCAGTCATACGCATCTTTCGCGCTGAAGGAATGAGGGAGCCGTCAATTGCGGGCGCGTTCGACGGCGTTGATGGCGGGCGTGGCGCGCAGCGCGGCCGTGATGTCGGCGAGATGCTTCACGTCGGCGACCTCGACGTCGATCACCATGTCGAAGAAATCCATCGACCGGTTGACGATGCGCAGGTTCGAGATGTTGCCCTCGTGACGGGCAATCACCGTCGACAGGCTGGACAGGCTGCCGGGCTGGTTGGCGACCGTCACCTTGAGGCGTCCCGTGTAGACGCCGCCGTCGCCGTCGTTCGCGGAGTCCCAGCCGACGTCGATCCAGCGTTCCGGCGCCTCGGAGAAGCTTTCGAGCGTGGCACAATCGATCGTGTGGATCGTGACACCCTTGCCGGTCGTGATGATCCCCACGATGCGGTCGCCCGGAAGCGGATGGCAGCAGCGCGCAAAGTGCACCGCCATGCCCGGAATGAGGCCGCGGATGGCGATCTGGCCATCCTCCGGCTTGCCCGAACGGGCACCCTCGCCGGGCTTGCCGGACTTGGCGCGGGCACGTGAGATCGGCACCACGTCAGCCCCGCCTTTGCGCGGCTGCTTCAGGCCTGGATAGACCGCCGTCAGGACTTCGCGCGCACCGACGAGGCCGGCGCCGACCGTCGCGACGAGGTCGTCCACCGAGGCCTGCTTGAAGTTGATCCGGACCCCGTCCAGTCCCTTCTCGGTGACCTCGTACCCCTCCTCGTGGAACGCCTTGTCGAGCAGTGACTTGCCGAGCTGGATGTACTGCTCGCGCTGGCGCGTGCGGATGAAGCGGCGGATCGCGGCCTTGGCCTTGCCGGTGACGACGAAGCGCTCCCAGGTCGGCGACGGGGTCTGCGCCTTGGAGGTGATGATATCGACCTGATCACCGTTCGAGAGCTGCGTCCGCAGTGGAAGCATGCGGCCGTTGATCTTGGCGCCGACGCAGGTATCGCCCACCTGGCTGTGCACGGCATAGGCGAAGTCGATCGGCGTTGCGCCGCGCGGCAGGGCGATCAGCTTGCCCTTGGGCGTGAAGCAGAAGACCTGGTCCTGGAACATCTCGAGCTTGGTGTGCTCGAGGAACTCCTCGGCATTCGGCGCCTTGTCGAGGATGTCCATCAGGCTGCGCAGCCAGGCATATTGCGGCGCGTCGGTGGACGGACCGCCCTGCTTGTAGATCCAGTGCGCGGCAACGCCGCGCTCGGCCTGGTCCTGCATTTCCTCTGTCCGGATCTGGATCTCGATCCGCTGCCCCAGGGGGCCGATCACGCCGGTATGGAGCGAGCGGTAGCCGTTGGGCTTGGGCACCGAGATGTAGTCCTTGAAGCGCTGCGGCAGGACTTGGTATTTGCCGTGCAGGAGCCCGAGCGCCTGGTAGCACTGAGCCACGTCCGCAACGATGATGCGGAAGGCCATGATGTCGGCGAGCTGCTCGAAGGACACGTTCTTCGTCTGCATCTTGCGCCAGATCGAATAGGGCGCCTTCTCGCGCCCGGAGACCTGCGCGTTGAGCCCGCCGTCCTTCAGCGTCCTGACCAACTCGACCTCGATCTGGGGCACCAGCTTGTCGCCGCGCTCGCGCAGGTAACCCTGGCGCGCCAGCACCGACGTCCGCCCGTCGGGATTGAGTTCGGCGAACGCGAGCTCCTCGAGTTCGCGCTTCACCTTCTCCATGCCGATACGGGACGCCAGAGGCGCGTAGAGGTCCATGGTCTCGCGCGCGATGCGCCGCCGCCGGGCCGGCTCCTTTATGTGATGGAGCGTGCGCATGTTGTGCAGCCGGTCGGCGAGCTTCACCAGAAGCACGCGGATGTCCGACGACATGGCCAGCACCAGCTTGCGCAGGTTCTCGGCTTCCTTGGTGCTCTCCGACTGGATCTCCAGGCGCGAAAGCTTGGTCACTCCGTCGACCAGCCGGGCGATGTCCTCGCCGAACATGCCGGCGATCTCGTCGCGCGTGGCGTCGGTGTCCTCCAGCGTGTCGTGCAGCAGGCCGGTCACGATCGAGGCGGTGTCGAGCCGCATCTCGGCCAAAATGCCGGCGACCTCCACCGGATGCGAGAAATAGGGGTCGCCCGAGGCGCGGAGCTGGTTGCCGTGTTTCTTCAGCCCGTAGACGTAGGCGCGGTTGAGCACGTCCTCGTCCGCATCCGGATCGTAGGCCTGTACACGCTCGACGAGTTCAAACTGACGAATCATCGCAATCACCCATTATATGGGGGCGATTGCGTTCACTCCACGACGTTTGCACGAATAGCAGGTCGAACCTGCCGCAGCCCGGTTCTTACTCGGTAACGTCGTCTTCCTCGGCCATCGGCAGGGCCTTCGGCTGGGCGGCTTCCGCACCGCCCTGCGCCAGCGCCGCCGCCAGCTCCTGCTCGAGTTCGGCCATCTCATTGACCTCCTCGGGCTTGTCGACGTCGGCATGCTTCTGCATGCCCGAGATCAGCGAGTCCTTGAGCGCCGCATGATCCAGCTTCTCCTCGGCAATCTCGCGCAGCGCGACGACCGGGTTCTTGTCGCGGTCACGGTCCAACGTGATCTGGGCGCCGGCGGAGATATCCCGCGCGCGCTGGGAAGCGAACATGACGAGCTCGAAGCGGTTGGGGATCTGCACGATGCAGTCTTCGACGGTGACACGCGCCATGGCGAGGCCCTCAAATTTTGCGGAAGCGGCGGGTTATACCCTCCCCCGCTCAAAAGGCAAGCGCACCAGCCCTACAGCCGGTGGGCGGCCTGGTCGGCCGGCAGGGCCGCGAGCAGCTCCCGAATGGTCGTTCCCGAGACCGGATGCCGCCACTCCGGGGCCAGGTCGGCCAGCGGGCGCAGCACGAAGGCCCTGAGGGCCATGCGGGGGTGCGGCAGCACCGCCCTGCCGAGGCCGCCTGGGGCGGTTTCCCCCCTGAAATCGAGTAAATCCAGGTCGATCAGCCTCGGCGCGTTGGCGACGCTGCGGACGCGCCCGAACAGCTCCTCGATGTCGTGAAGCAGCTCCAGAAGTTGGTCCGCGGCCAGGGCGGTTTCCACCTCCGCCACGACGTTGACGTACCAAGGCTGGCTCGAAGCCGGCACCGGCGCGGTGCTGTACCAGGGCGAATAGCGCAGGACACGGGTCTGCCGCCGGTCCAGTTCCAGCAGCGCCGCCTGGAGCGTCTCGCGCGGCGACGCATAGGACGGATGAGGCAGGTTGGCCCCGGCGCCGACGAAAATCGGGCGGGTGCTGTTCTTGTCCACCAGCGCCATCCTCCTACCCCTTGTGATCCAATGCCTAACAACCTACTCTTAATATGCTTGACGAAGGGCTTGGGTTACTGCCTTTTCGGCGTCTCATAATTATTCGCCTGGTTCGCGCATATTCTTAAAGGGTTTGACTGCCATGAGAGGCAATTTCTACGAGAACGAGCGCGTGGCGCTGTTCATCGACGGCGCCAATCTCTACTCCGCTGCCCGCTCCCTGGGCTTCGACATCGATTACCGCCGCCTCCTGAAGGTGTTCCGCGAGAAGGGCCGGCTGGTCAGGGCCTATTACTACACGGCCCTGATCGAGGATCAGGAGTACTCGCCGATCCGACCGCTGATCGATTGGCTAGACTACAACGGCTACACCATGGTCACCAAGCCGGCCAAGGAGTTCACCGATGCCATGGGCCGCCGCAAGGTCAAGGGCAACATGGACATCGAGCTGGCGATCGACGTGCTCGAGATGGCCGATCATCTGGACCATGTGATCCTGTTCTCCGGCGACGGCGACTTCCGCCGGCTGGTCGAGGCCGTGCAGCGCCGCGGCCTCAGGGTCTCGGTCGTCAGCACCATCAAGTCCGCGCCGCCGATGGTGGCCGACGAGCTGCGCCGCCAGGCCGACGATTTCATCGAGCTGTCCGAATTGGCCCCGCTGATCGCCCGCAACCCGTCGGAGCGGGCGACGCGCCCGGCGGCCCGCGAACCGGACGCCGAGCACGACGACGCCCCATCCGAATCGCTGATGCGTTCGGCCTAGGCACACCGCTTCGGTGTCCGCGCCCTCCTTCGAAGAGCCACCGCTCGACTGCCCGCGCTGCCCGCGGCTCGTGGACTTCCGCCACGACCTGCAGGGCAAGTTCCCCGACTGGAAGAACGCACCGGTCCGCTCGTTCGGCAAACTCGACGCTCGCCTGCTGATCGTTGGTCTGGCACCCGGCATGAAGGGCGCCAACCGCACCGGCCGCCCCTTCACCGGCGACTATGCCGGCGACCTCCTTTACTCGACGCTGCTGAAGTTCGGCTTCGCGCAGGGCACCTATCGTGCCGATCCGAACGACGGGCTCCGGCTGATCGACTGCCGCATCGCCAACGCGGTGCGCTGTCTTCCGCCCGAGAACAAGCCGTTGCCCGTAGAGTTCACCGCCTGCCGGCCGTTCCTGCAGGCCGAACTTGCCGTGCTGCCAAAGCTACGGATCCTGGTGGCGCTGGGTAAAGGTGCTCATGATCAGATCCTGCGCGCCCTCATGGTCCGGCCTGCAGGCGCCTACCCGTTCATACACGGGCGCCTGCACAAGTTACCGACCGGCCTGATCCTCGCCGACAGCTATCACTGCTCGCGCTACAACACGAACACCGGCCGGCTCACGACCGAGATGTTCCACCAGGTGTTCGACGGCGTCCGCCGGGCGCTCGACGCCTGATGACTAAAGCGCCGCTTCGATCGCGGTCCTGACTTCGTCCGACGCCGGCCGCACGCGGCTCGGCCAGGCGCCCTGCAGACTGCCATCCTTGCCGATCAGGTACTTGTGGAAGTTCCACTTGGGCGCCGCGCCCTCGCCCGCCTCCGCCGCGATCCACTTGTAGAGCGGATGGGCCTCCGGCCCGATCACCTTCTGCTTCGAGGTCATCGGAAAGGTGACGTCGTACATGGACTCGCAGAACTTCGCGATCTCGCCGTCGCTGCGCGGCTCCTGCGCGCCGAAGTCGTTGCAGGGCACGCCCAGCACGACGAGACCCTTGGGACCGTAGGTCTCGTGCAGCGCCTGCATGTCGGTGTATTGCGGCGTGAATCCACAATAGGACGCGACGTTCACCACCAGGACCGGCTTGCCCGCGAGGCTCTTCATGTCGAGCGGCTTGCCGTCGATGGTCGTGAAGGAAAAATCATGCGCGCTCATGGTCGGAATCCTCCCGTCAAATCTCGTCGTCGTAGCGCTGCTCCCGCCACGGATCGCCGTAGTTGTGATAGCCGCGCACTTCCCAGAAGCCGGGCTTGTCCATGATGGAGAACTCGATCCGCTTGATCCACTTGGCGCTCTTCCAGAAGTAGAGCTTCGGGATCACGACACGCAGCGGCCCGCCATGCTCTCGGCTGATCGGTTCGCCGTTCCAGCTCCACGCCAGCATGACGTCTTCCGCCGCAAAGTCCGCCAGCGGCACGTTGGTCTTGTAGGTGTCGTAGGAGTGGAAGATGACGTGCTGCGCCGAAGCCCTGGGCTTCACCAGGGCGATCAGGTCGCGGGCGCTGACGCCTTCCCATTTGTTGTCGTAGCGCGACCAGGCCGTGACGCAGTGGATATCGGTCGTCAGCTCGGTCTTCGGAAGCGCCGCAAACTCGTCCCACTTCAAGGTGACCGGGTTGTCGACCTCGCCATCGACGAACAGGCGCCAGGCATGTGGGGGGATATCGGGCTGGATACCCAGGTCGAGGACGGGCCAGGTCTCGACCCGGCGCTGCCCCGGCGGCAGGCGTTCCGAATGCGCGGCGGTCTTTCCGGTCAGCAGACGGCCTTCTTCCGCCCACTTCTGCTTGCTGTCGACCAGCTTGCCCCGGATCTCACCGGACAGGGTGACGTCGTCATCGGCCATGGGGACTCCTCAAATGCTGCGGCCCGCTTTCTCCCAATATGGCGCGCGAAGCTTGCGTTTGAAGATCTTGCCCGAATCCTCACGCGGCAGCGCGGCGCGGAACTCGACCACCTTCGGCACCTTGTAGCGCGCAAGGTGCTCGGCCAGGTAGGCGCGAACAGACGCCGCATCGAGTCCGACCCCGGGCACGGGCTCGACATAGGCGCAGATCTGCTCGCCGAACTCGTCGTCGGGGATGCCGAACACCGCACAGTCGCGTACGCCCGGCATCTGGATCAGGGCGCCCTCGATCTCCGCCGGGTAGATGTTCACGCCGCCGGATATGATCATGTCGCGCTTGCGGTCGCACAGGAACAGGAAGCCGTCGGAATCCAGGTAGCCGATGTCGCCGACCGTGACGAGTTGGCCGAGCGCCACCTCGCGCCGCTTGGCGTCGTCGTTGTTGTAGGTGAAATCCGCCAGGTGCGGCCCGCGAACGTAGATCTCGCCGACCTCCCCGGTCGGCACGTCGCGGCCTTGTTCGTCGACAACCCGCACCGTCGCGCCGGGCACCGCGCGGCCCACCGTGCCGGGCTTGCGCAGCGCGTCTTCCGAGCCGTGCCAGACGACCACACCGGTCTCGGTCGCGCCGTAATACTCGTTGATGACGGGCCCCCACCATTCGATCATCTGGCGCTTCACCGCCGGCGCGCAGGGTGCCGCGCCGTGGCTGACGAAGCGCAGCGAGGAGACGTCGTAGCGCGCCCGCACCTCGGCCGGCAGGCGCAGCAGGCGGACGAACATGGTCGGCACGATGTGCATGTGGGTGACGCCGTGCCGCGCGATCAGCCGCAGCATGTCCTCGGCCTCGAAGCGCGGCTGCAGCACCATGTGGAGGCCAAGCCGCGAGCTGGCGTTGCCGTAGGCCGACGGCGCTGAATGGTACATCGGCCCGTTCATCAGGACGACGATCTCTGGGTCCGGCTTCAGCCCCCAGAACAGGGCCGCTTCCTGGGCGGCGGCGGCCTGCTGCTCGGGCGTGCTCGGCTGGCGACGAACGCCCTTCGGTCGCCCCGTCGTGCCGGACGTGTAGATCATGCTGCCGCGCGCCGCGCGCGGCGGCTCGGTGCGCGGCGACGAACCCGCCACGAACACATCCCAGGGCTCGGCGCCCGCGGGCACCTGCCGCTTCTCGGCAGGAACGCCGAAGGCCGCGGCAATCTCGTCCGGCGTCGGCACGGCGAACACCGTCACGCCCTCGGGTATGCCGCCTGCGATCTGCGCCAGCAGGTCGGTATGGGCCACCAGTACCGACGCGCCGCTGTCGCGCAGGATGTAGCCCGCCTCTTCCGGCGTGAAGTGCCAGTTGATCGGGACGGCATAGGCGCCCACCTGGCTCGCCGCCATGTTGACTTCGAAAGTTGCAAAGTCGTTGCGCAGCATCAGCGCCACGGCACTGTCGTCGCCGACGCCGAGCGCGGCCAGCCCGCCGGCGGCGCGCGCCGCATTGTCCTGGATCTCCGCCCAGCTGCGGAACCGCTCGCCCGCCGTAACGCCTGCCGTCATCGCTTCCTCCCTGTCTTTGCGGAGGTGGCCAGCGCCCCTCTGAACATCAGCGCTCCGTGAAAGCCGGCGAGCGTCCGGATATCGGGCCCGTGCTCGAGCATGCCGGCCTGCTTCAGCATGACCAGCCCGTGCGTGGCGGCCCACATCGACCAGCCGAACAGCTGGGGATCGGCGTCGATCAGACCGGCCTTCACCATGTCTTCCGCCTGCTGGGTCACGAAGGTGCGGGCCCGCTTCGATTCGCGAAGGAGATCGGGATGCTCTTCGCCAATCGGCTGGTCGATTTCGAACATGATGCGATAAGCGTGTGGATGCTCGTCGGCGAACCGCAGGTAGGCATCGCCGACGAGGCGCGCCCTGTCGAGCGGCCCGTCGCCCTTCGCCGCCGCGGCTTCGAGCGTCTCGGCGAAGCGCGAGAAGGCCTCCGCCCTCACCGTCGCCAGGATGTCGGCCTTGTCCTTGAAGTAGCGGTAGGGCGTCTTTGGACTGCAGCCCAGCGCCTCGGCCAGCTGGCGCATGGTGACGCCCTCATAGCCGAAGCGCGCGAACCGCTCGGTCGCGACCCGGCACAGTTCGGCGCGGAAGTCGGCGATGTCCTTCTCGGTCAGATAGCGCGGCATCGAAGGGCTTTCATACACACTGTGTACGAAAGAACCTTCGTGCCGTCAAATCAGGCCGTCTCGGCGAACAGCTCGCGGCCGATCAGCATGCGGCGGATCTCGCTGGTGCCGGCGCCGATCTCGTAGAGCTTGGCGTCGCGCAGCAGGCGCCCCGTGGGATAGTCATTGATGTAGCCGTTGCCGCCCAGCAGCTGGATGGCGTCGAGGGCGACCATCGTGGCCTTCTCGGCGGCATAGAGGATCGCGCCGGCCGAGTCCTTGCGCGTGGTCTGGCCGCGGTCGCAGGCCTTGGCGACGGCATACACATACGCCTTGCAGGCGTTCATCGTCGTGTACATGTCCGCGAGCTTGCCCTGGACCAGCTGGAACTCGCCGATCGCCTGGCCGAACTGCTTGCGCTCGTGGACGTAGGGAACGACGATATCCATCGCCGCCTGCATGATGCCAATCGGTCCCGCCGCCAGCACGGCGCGTTCGTAGTCGAGACCGCTCATCAGCACATTGACGCCCTTGCCCACCGCGCCCAGCACGTTCTCCTCGGGGATCTCGCAATCCTCGAAAACCAGTTCACCGGTCGAGGAGCCGCGCATGCCCATCTTGTCGAGCTTCTGGGCGACCTTGAACCCCTTGCGGTCGGTCTCGACGATGAAGGTCGTGATGCCGCGCGACCCGGCCGCCGGATCGGTCTTGGCGTAGACCACGATCACCTGCGCGTCGGGGCTGTTGGTGATCCACATCTTGGTGCCGTTCAGGACGTAGCGGTCGCCCTTCTTCTCGGCCCTGAGCTTCATCGACACGACGTCGGAGCCGGCGCCCGTCTCGCTCATGGCGAGGCTGCCGACATGCTCGCCGGAGATCAGCTTGGGCAGGAATCGCTTCTTCTGCTCGTCGGTGCCGGTGCGGCGGATCTGGTTGATGCAGAGATTGGAGTGGGCGCCATAGCTCAGGCCGACGGCGGCGGACGCGCGGCTGACCTCCTCGACCGCGATCACATGTTCGAGATAGCCGAGGCCTGCGCCGCCGAATTCCTCCTCGACGGTGATACCATGCAGGCCGAGTTCGCCCATCTTCGGCCAAAGCTCGCGCGGGAAACGATCGCTCTTGTCGATCTCGGCGGCGATCGGCGCCACCTCGGACGCGGCAAATCGCTGGACCTGGTCGCGCAGCGCATCGGCGGTCTCGCCCAGGCCAAAATCGAACGGGGGCATCGCGTTGGGGATCATGATCCTCTTACCTGCTTCATCGTCATCGGCACCGCCCGGCCAGCATTTCTCGAACGTTGCCTTCCCTGGACGACGATAGCGCGTCCGGGCCGCAGCGGGCCAGTCTCAGAGCAGGAAGATCGTCGCCAGTCCGAGGAATGTCAGGAAGCCGGTCACGTCGGTGACCATCGTGAGGAACACCGTCGAGGACACGGCGGGATCGACGCCGAATTTCTGCAGGCCTAGCGGGATCAGCGACCCGGCGAGCGCGGCGGCCATCAGATTGCAGACCATGGCACCCGCAATGACACCGCCCAGCCGCCAGTCGTGGAACACGACGATCACGCCGACAGCGAGCAGAAAGGCGAACAGCAGCCCGTTCAGGCTCCCCACCACCGCTTCCTTGGCGATGAAACGCATCGCGTTGGCGGCCGTCAGCTCGCCCATCGCCAGCGCGCGCACCGTGACGGTGACGGTCTGGATGCCCGCGTTGCCGCCCATCGAGGCGACGATCGGCATGAGGGCGGCCAGGATCACGATCTTCTCGATCGTGTCCTCGAACCGGCTGATGACGAAGGACGCGACCAGGGCGGTTGCGACGTTGACCAGCAGCCAGGGCGCCCGCAGCCGCGCCGTGGTCACCGTATCGGCATGCATGTCGTCGGAGCCGACGCCGCCCATCTTGAGCAGGTCTTCCTCGGCCTCCTCGTCGATCACGTCGACGACGTCGTCGACCATGATCACGCCCTGCAGCCGCCCGTCTTCGTCGACGACCGGGCACGAGACCAGGTTCTTGTCGCGGAACACGTGCGCCACTTCGGCCTGGTCGGCCGTGGCGGGCAACGACGGGATGTCGGGGTCTACGATGTCGAAGATCGGCACCGGGCGCTTGGTGCGCAACATGCGCCCGAGCGGCACCGACCCGCGCAGCCGACCGCTCTCGTCGACGACGAAAATGTCATAGACGTCGTCGGGCAGATCGGTCGCTTCTCGGCAGTAGTCGATCACCTGGCCCACGGTCCAACTGTCGGCGACCTTGACCAGCGAGCGCTGCATGAGGCGGCCGGCCGTGTCTTCCGGATAGGCCAGCGCCCGCTCGATGTCCGCGCGTTCGGCGGCCGGAATTTCCGCCAGGACTTCCTGTCGCTCGTCTTCCGAAAGGTCCTCGAGGATGGTCGCGGCGTCGTCGGCCTCGAGTTCGCGCGCCGCAGCGGCGATCTCCTTGCTGTCGAGCTGGTCGAGGACGTCCTCGAGCACTTCCTCGTCGAGTTCGGTCAGGGCCTCGGGATCGAGGTCGCCCTTCAGGATGCCGACGAGCTTGTCGCGCTCGGCTTCCGAAACCTGTTCGAGGATGGAGGCCTGGCCGGTGGCGCTCAGATTGGCGAGCAGTCCCCTCGCCTCCTCCGGCCTGTTCTCCGCGAGCGCCGCCTCGACCCGCCGGACGAGTTCCGGCGTCACTTCATCGAGGTGGTCGATCTCGCCGCTCATCCACGCGATTCCGCGAGGCGCTGCGCCTCGACCACGGCGAGCGCCGTCATGTTGAGGATGCCGCGGGCGGTGACCGACGGCGTGAGCACATGCGCGGGAAGGTCGGTGCCCAGCAGGATCGGGCCGATGTGCAGGCCGTCGGCCCCTTCCTTCAGCAGGTTGAAGGCGATGTTGGCGGCATCGAGCGACGGGCAGACGACGAGATTCGCCACTTCCTTCAGCTTCGAACGCGGAAAGACGCTGTGGCGGATCTCGAGGTTGAGCGCGGCGTCGCCGTGCATCTCCCCGTCCACCTCCAGGGTCGGCGCGCGGCTATGCAGGATCTTCACCGCCGCCGCCATCTTCTTGGCCGAGGGATGCTCCGAGCTGCCGAAGCTCGAATGCGAGAGCAGCGACACGCGGGGTTGGATGCCGAAGCGCAGCACCTCGTCGGCCGCCAGCAGGGTGATCTCCGCCAGGGTCTCCGGATCGGGATCGTAGTTCACGTAGGTGTCGGCGATGAACAGCGAGCGGGTCGGCATGACCAGCAGGCTGAGCGCCGCCATGTTCTTGACGCCCTCGCGCAGGCCGATGATCTCGCGAACGTGCGCGAGGTGCGTGCGAAACCGGCCATAGGCGCCGGCAATCATGGCGTCGGCGTCGCCGAGCTTGACCGCCAGCGCGGCGATCAGCGTCGGGCTTGAGCGCACGAGGTTGCGCGCCGTGGGTTCCGTGACGCCTCGCCGCTCCATCAGCTCGTGGTACGCGCCCCAGTACTTGTCGTAGCGGGGGTCGCTCGACGGATCGACCAGCTCGACATCGACGCCGGGCTGGAAGCGCAGCCCCAGCCGCTCGGCGCGCCGGCGGACGACCTCGGGACGGCCGATCAGGATCGGCTTGGCGATGCCCTCGTCGAGGATGATCTGAACCGCGCGGAGCACGCGGTCGTCCTCGCCGGCGCTGAAGATCACGCGCTTGGGATCGGAACGGGCCTGCTCGAAGACCGGGCGCATCACCAGGCCGGACTTGAACACGAACTGGCTGAGCTGCTGGCGGTAGGCTTCGAAGTCGGCGATCGGCCGCGTGGCAACGCCGCTGTCCATGGCCGCCTTGGCGACAGCCGGCGCCAGTTCGACGATCAGGCGCGGATCGAAAGGCTTGGGGATGATCTGGCTGGGGCCGAAGCCGCCGGCCTGCTCGCCGAAGGCGCGGGCCACGACTTCGGACGGCTCCTTGCGGGCCAGCGCCGCCAGCGCCCGCACGCAGGCGATCTTCATCTCGTCGTTGACAGTGGTCGCGCCGACGTCGAGCGCGCCGCGGAAGATGTAGGGAAAGCAGAGGACGTTGTTGACCTGATTGGGATAGTCGCTGCGCCCGGTCGCCATGATGGCGTCGTCGCGCACGCCGGCCACATCCTCGGGCGTGATCTCGGGATTGGGATTGGCCAGCGCGAAGATCAGCGGCTTGTCGGCCATGCGCGCGACCATCTCGGGCTTCAGCACGCCGGCGGCGGACAGGCCGAGGAACACGTCGGCGCCGCCAATCACCTCGCCCAGGGTCCTCGCCTGCGTGTCACGGGCATAGCGCTCCTTCCAGGGGTCCATCAGCTCGTTGCGACCCTTCCAGACCACGCCGGCGATGTCCGTGACCCACATGTTCTCGCGCGGCAGGCCGAGCTTCTCCAGCACGCCGAGGCACGACAGGGCCGCCGCCCCCGCGCCCGACACGACGAGCTTCACCTTGGCGATATCCTTGCCGACCAGCGACAGCGCGTTCAGCAGGGCGGCGCCGACGATGATGGCGGTGCCATGCTGGTCGTCGTGGAACACCGGGATCTTCATCCGCTCGCGCAGCTTCTGCTCGACGTAGAAGCACTCGGGCGCCTTGATGTCCTCGAGATTGATGCCGCCGAAGGTCGGCTCCAGCGCGGCGACGATCTCGACCAGCTTCTCCTGGTCCAGTTCGGCCAGTTCGAGGTCGAAGACGTCGATGCCGGCGAATTTCTTGAAAAGGACGCCCTTGCCTTCCATCACCGGCTTCGCAGCCAGCGGGCCGATGGCGCCCAGCCCCAGCACGGCCGTGCCGTTGGTCACGACCGCGACGAGATTGGCGCGAGCCGTGAGTTCGGCGGCCGTCCCGGGATCACGCACGATTTCGTTGCAGGCGGCGGCGACCCCCGGCGAATAGGCGAGCGAGAGGTCGCGCTGGGTGGCCAGCGGCTTGGTCGGAACGACCTCGATTTTGCCGGGTCTGGGCAGGCGATGGTATCGGAGCGCGCTTTCGCTGAGTTCATCCGCCAAAGCTCGTCTCCCGCCTTAAAAACAAAAGGGCCGCCAGTTGGACTTTACCAACAGGCGGCGACCTCTCGTCTACCTTTTCATTCGAACCGGCGATGGTGCGGCCAAGAAGACTCGAACTTCCACGCCTCGCGGCACTAGCACCTCAAGCTAGCGCGTCTACCAATTCCGCCATGGCCGCGCCGGTTCGATGGCGCGGGGGATACCAAATCGCCTCCCCAGTGGCAAGGCGGGCTTGCACGAAGACCCGGAAGTGCCGATTTTGCGCCCATGAACAGGCCCGAATGGCGCATCGCCGACAGCGCCGTCCCGTACGAAGAAGCTCTTGCGGCCATGGAAACCCGTGTAGCCGACATCCGCGCCGGCCGTGCGGGCGAGATGATCTGGCTGCTCGAGCATCCCCCGCTCTACACCGCCGGGACCAGCGCGCGCCCCCAGGACCTGCTCGAACCCGCACGTTTTCCGGTCCATGTCGCGGGGCGCGGCGGCCAGTACACCTATCACGGGCCCGGCCAGCGCGTGGCCTATGCGATGCTGGACCTCCGCGCCCGCCGCCAAGACGTGCGCCGCTACGTGTCGGACCTCGAGGAATGGACCATCCGGACGCTGGGCCGCTTCAACGTGAAGGCCGAGCGGCGGGAGGGTCGCGTCGGCGTCTGGGTCGTCCGGCCGGACAAGCCTCCCCTGCCCGACGGCACGCCGCGCGAGGACAAGATCGCCGCCATCGGCGTGCGCATCCGCCACTGGGTGGCCTTCCATGGAATCTCGATCAACGTCGAGCCCGACCTTTCGCACTATGCGGGAATCGTTCCCTGCGGCATCGCCGACCATGGCGTCACGTCGCTGGTCGATCTGGGGCTGCCGGTGACGCTGGCCGATCTCGACGCGGCGCTGGCCGAGACATTCGACGAAGTGTTCGGCGCGGTCAGGCCGTCGGCAGCCGCCTGAAGTCCGACGGCAGTACGTCGAGATCGACCGACTCGACGTCGACGGCGTCCACCTTGGCGAGTGGCGGTCCGTGCCGGCAGGCTTCGATCATCTTGCCGACGGCGTCTTCGTCGCCGACGACCAGCGCCTCGACCGATCCGTCCACGCGGTTTCTCACCCAACCCTTGAGACCGAGCCGCCGCGCGTTGGCCATCGCCCAATCGCGATAGCCCACGCCCTGGACGCGGCCTGTGATGACGAGGCGAGCCTGGAGCGCCATGCGCTCAGGCGAACTCGATGATCTTCTGATCGACCCTCAGGCTGTCGCCGGCCTTGGCGTGAAGCGTCTTGACCGTACCGTCGCGCGTGGCGCGCAGCACGTTCTCCATCTTCATGGCCTCGACCACCGCCAACGCTTCGCCCGCCTTGACCTCCTGCCCCTCGCTCACCGCGACCGAGGCGAGCAGGCCCGGCATCGGGGACAGCAGGAACTTCGAGGTGTCGGGCGCAGCCTTCACCGGCATTAGCGCATAGAGTTCGGCCTGGCGCGGCGTCAGAACCAGCACGTCCGCCTGCCCTCCTTCGTGGACCAGGCGCCAGCCCGAGCCGAGCGCATCGACCTGCACGACGATGTCGTGCTGGTCGACCTTCGCGTGCACCAGCGGCTCGCCCGGCAGCCAGCCGGTCTCGATCACGATGTGCCGCCCCTCGGTCTCGACGACGTATTCCAGGCCGCCGCCGCTCACCGACACGGGAAACGGCTTCCGGTTCAGCATGACCACGCGCTCGGACTGCGGCGCGCCCGCGCGATGGGCGTGGATTCGATCGACGACGGCGGCGATGGCGGCGAGCATGGCCGGATCGCCCGGCGGCAGATGCTCCGCCGTGAACCCGCCCTTGAACTCCTCGGCGATGAAGTTGGTCGTGAGGTTGCCGGCGACGAAGCGCGGATGCGCCATCAGCGCCGCCAGGAACGGCACATTGTGCGACACGCCGCGCACATAGAACTCGTCCAGCGCGCGGCGCATGCGATCGATCGCGGCGTTGCGCGTCGGGCCGTAGCTGCACAGCTTGGCGATCATCGGATCGTAGAACATCGAAATCTCGCCACCCTCGAACACGCCGGTATCGACGCGCACGTCCGGGCCGGGCTGCGGCTCGCGATACTTCACGAGACGGCCCGTGGAGGGCAGGAAGTTGCGGAACGGGTCCTCAGCATAGAGGCGAGCCTCGACGGCCCAGCCTTCGAGCTTCACGTCCTTCTGCTGGAACGGCAGCTTCTCGCCCGCCGCCACGCGGATCATCAGCTCAACGAGGTCCAGGCCGGTGATCAGCTCGGTCACCGGATGCTCGACCTGCAGGCGGGTGTTCATCTCGAGGAAGTAGAACTTGCGGTGCTTGTCGACGATGAACTCGACGGTGCCGGCGCTCTTGTACTTGACGGCCTTGGCCAGCGCGACGGCCTGCTCGCCCATCGCCTTGCGCGTCTTGGCATCGAGGAACGGGCTCGGCGCCTCCTCGATCACCTTCTGGTGGCGGCGCTGGATCGAGCACTCGCGTTCCCAGAGATAGACGCAGTTGCCGTGGCCGTCGGCGATGAGTTGGATCTCGATGTGGCGCGGTTCCTCGACATACTTCTCGATGAACACGCGATCGTCGGCGAACGAGGCCTTGGCCTCGTTGGTCGCCGAGCCGAAGCCTTCATGCGCCTCGGCGTCGTTCCAGGCGATGCGCATGCCCTTGCCGCCGCCGCCGGCCGAGGCTTTGATCATGACGGGATAGCCGATCTTCTGGGCGATCTTGACGGCCTCGTCGGCATTGGGGATCGCCGCCAGATAGCCCGGTACGGTGCTGACGCCGGCCTTCTGCGCGAGCTTCTTCGACTCGATCTTGTCACCCATCGCGTAGATGGCGCGCGCATCCGGGCCGATGAACTTGATGCCGGCTTCGGCGAGGGCCTTCTGGAAGGCTTCCTTCTCCGACAGGAAGCCGTAGCCCGGGTGGACCGCCTGCGCGCCGGTCTGCTTGCAGGCCTCGACGATCTTGTCGATCAGCAGGTAGGACTGCGCGGACGGCGGCGGCCCGATCAGCACCGCCTCATCGGCCTCGCGCACATGCAGCGCATCGGCGTCAACTTCCGAATAGACCGCCACGGTTTTGATGCCGAGCCGCTTGCAGGTCCGGATGACGCGGCAGGCGATCTCACCGCGATTGGCGATCAGGATCTTGTCGAACAGCGGGCCGTCGCCCGCGGACTTGCGCGCCGGCGCCTTCTTGGGCGCCGTCACCGGCGCTTTCGCCGCCGCGGTGCCCTTGGCGCCCTTGAGAGCACCCTTGGCGTTCTTGGCGACCTTCTTCTTGGCGGCCATGCTCACATTCCTTCTTTTCTGCGATCGAAGAAGCCCTTGGCCCACAGCGAGTGGGCGGCAATCAGGGGCAACCAGACGATGAGGACCCAGAGCCACCAGGGATACTGGCGGCTGACGATGAAATTCAGCGGGATGATCACGAGCAGCGCGAGAAGCCCGACCATCAGGTGCTTTCGCACGATCCGGCCGCGCCTCATGCGCTCCTCGGGAGATAGATGCACGTCGTTCCCGTCACAGGGGGACGTTGCCGTGCTTGCGCCACGGATTCTCGAGCTTCTTGGTCTCGAGCGTGGCCAGAGCGCGGCAGATCCGGCGGCGCGTGCCGTGCGGCATGATCACGTCGTCGATGAAGCCGCGATTGGCCGCCACGAAGGGGTTGGCGAACTTCTCGCGGTACTCCTCGGTGCGCGCCGCGATCTTCTTCGCGTCGCCGACATCGGAGCGGAAGATGATCTCGACCGCGCCCTTGGCGCCCATCACCGCGATCTCCGCCCCCGGCCAGGCATAGTTCACGTCGCCGCGCAGATGCTTGGACGCCATCACGTCGTAGGCGCCGCCATAGGCCTTGCGGGTGATCACCGTCACCTTCGGCACGGTGGCCTCGGCATAGGCGTAGAGCAGCTTGGCGCCGTGCTTGATGATGCCGCCGAACTCCTGCGTCGTGCCCGGCAGGAAGCCCGGCACGTCGACGAAGGTCACGATCGGGATGTTGAAGGCGTCGCAGAAGCGCACGAAGCGCGCCGCCTTGCGCGAGCTGTCGATGTCGAGGCAGCCCGCCAGCACCATCGGCTGGTTGGCCACGAAGCCCACCGAGCGGCCGGCCATGCGGCCGAAGCCCACGACCATGTTGGCGGCCCATTCCGGCGACAGCTCGAAGAAATCGCCCTCGTCCACGACCTTCAGGATCAGCTCCTTGATGTCGTAGGGCTTGTTCGGGTTTTCCGGCACCAGCGTGTCGAGCGAGAAGTCGTCGCGGTCGATCGAATCCAGCGTCGTGCGGACCGGCGCCTTCTCGCGGTTGTTTGAGGGCAGGAAGTCGACAAAGCGGCGCAGCTGCAGCAGCGCCTCGATATCGTTCTCGAAGGCGAGATCGGCCACGCCCGACTTCTGGGTGTGGGTCAGCGCGCCGCCCAGCTCCTCCTGGGTGACCGTCTCGTGCGTGACGGTCTTCACCACGTCGGGGCCGGTGACGAACATGTAGGAGCTGTCCTTCACCATGAAGATGAAATCGGTCATGGCCGGCGAATAGACCGCGCCGCCGGCGCAGGGGCCCATGACCATCGAGATCTGCGGGATCACGCCGGAGGCCAGCACGTTGCGCTGGAACACGTCGGCATAGCCCGCGAGCGAATCGACACCTTCCTGGATGCGCGCGCCGCCCGAATCGTTCAGGCCGAGCACCGGCGCGCCGACCTTCATGGCCATGTCCATGATCTTGCAGATCTTGGTGGCGTGCATGCCCGACAGGGCGCCGCCGAAGACCGTGAAATCCTGGCTGAAGACAAAGACCAGGCGACCGTTGATCGTCCCATGGCCGGTGACCACGCCGTCGCCCGGGATCTTCTGGTTCTCCATTCCGAAATCGATCGAGCGATGCTCGACGAACATGTCGTATTCCTCGAACGAACCCGGATCGAGGAGCGCGTCGATGCGCTCGCGCGCGGTCAGCTTGCCCTTGGCGTGCTGCGCCTCGATGCGGCGCTCGCCCCCGCCCAGACGCGCCGCTGCACGCCTGCGCTCGAGTTCTTCCAACATTTTCTGCATCTGAATCTCCGGCCCTCGGTCAGTTTTCGGCCAATAACGCCATCACGTCTAGCGGAGGAATCGCTTCTCGTTGTCCTTCACCGTTCCCATACCCTGCAAATCGAAGACCTCGTCGACGGTGGCGATGCTGGCCTCGACTCCGTGGATTCCGCCATCCGCACGGATCTGGGCAAAGGTCCTGCGCATCGCGCCCACCGCGGCGCGGATCGCATGGTTGCCCCAGATCAGGAGCCCGACCTTCTTCAGCTCGCGCACGCGTGCCACCGTCATCTGCGGATAGGCGGTCGGCACGAGGGCGATCGGCACTTTCCCGTCCCAAGCCTTGATGAAGGCCTCGATCTCGTCCGGCGTCTTCTGCTTGGAATGAACAAGGATGAGGTCGGCGCCGGCAGCCTCGTAGGCCCGCGCCCGCTTCAGCGCTTCGTCCTGGCCGAGGCCGGCGATCAGCGCCTCGGTGCGCGCCACGACGACGAGATCGGGATCGCGCCGCGCCGAACGCGCCGCCTCGATCTTGCCCTGGAACTCCTCGATGCGGACCATGTCCTGGCGCCCGCCGGCGATCAGGCTGGTCACCTTGGGGAAGCTCTTGTCTTCCATCACGATCGCGCCGACGCCGGCCCTCTCGTACTGCTCCACGGCGTAGAGCACGTTGATGGCGTTTCCGAACCCGGTATCGATGTCGGCCACGACGGGCAGCCCCGCGCGGTCCACCATGGCCCGCGTCATGTCGAGATGCTGGGTCATCGACACCACGCTGACGTCCGGCACGCCATACATCGCAGACAGTTCGAAGCCCGAGGCCCAGATCGCGTCGAAACCCGCTTCCGCCGCGAGCATCGCCGACAGGGGGCTGTGCGCCGCCATCGCCTCGACGACGCCTTTTTCCGCCATGGCCTTCCGCAGCCTGGTGCCCGCTCCCATGATCCCTCTCAGCCGCGCATCCGCGCGTTTTCCAGCAATGAAAGAAAGCGCGCACCCGCCGCGATGTCCTGGCGAACGCCCTCGCGCTGCTTTTCCGCCGTCGGATCGTCGCCCCAGCGATCGATCTGGTAAAGCTCGTCGGTCTGCGCGGCCTGGAAGGCTTCCGCCGCATCGAGACGGCCGTCCGAGACGGCCAGCGCGATCACCACCGAACCGGCCGTGTGGGTGAGGTTGTAGAGCGCCGACAGCGCCAGATCGCCGTGTGCGGCCACCGCTTCGCGCAGCCGGGCTTTCGCGTCCTCCGGCTGTTCCACGAAACCGATCCCCTCGGCGGTCACCAGCCGCGCGCCATGACGCTCGGCGGCCCAGTCCAGCAACGGCTGCCAGCGATCCCGCTGCAGCTTCACGAGGCTCTCGGGGGCGGTCGCGCGATAGCAAAGCAGGTCGGAGCCGGCATACTTCGCGGTGTCGGCAATGACCTCGTTCCGCCGCGAGACGACACGGTCGATGCCGGTGGCCGCGAGGCGCGTGAGCGGCAGATGCGCGGCATTGATCTCGGCTTTCTCGGGCACCGAAGCCCATTCGGCGGCAATGGCGTCCGCGAGCGCCTGCGTCGGCACCACCAGGGTCGCCTTCGCGGGCGTACGCATCGGCTTGCCGTCCAGCAGGACGCAGAAACCACCCTCGCCTGCCGCGACACCCGCTTCTTTGTAGAACCGCTTCATACAGCTCCCGGACCACTCACGATGCGAAACCCTTCATCCGGCTGTCGCATCGTGGCGTCGGGATTACACGCCGGGACGGCCTGACGACAAGGGCGGGCTTAACGCTGTTGGCTGCGCTGTGGACCGGGGGTCTGCGCCGCGGGCCGCGACGCCCGTTGCCGGACATCGGACGTCGGAACGGGCAACTGTGCCCGCAGGCCGGGGCGAAGGGCCTCGATACGGGGGGCCAGGACGGCGCAGGCATTGGCACCGGCCGGCCGGCCGGCCTGCGCCACCTGCGCGACCAGGCTGGGTATGGTGCCGCCGCCGACCAGCAGTTTGGAGAGATTGGGATCGAGAGCGCTCGCCGTCTGCTTGCCCGCGCCGCCCTTGATGCGCATCGGCGTCGCGAGCGCGGCGTTCTGTCCGTCGCGCGCCTCGGGCGCGACGATGAACTCCCACCCCTCCGTGCGGAGATGGAAGTAGCCGCCCCCGATCAGCACGCCGCGCGGCGTATCTACGACGAGGCGCCGCAGGTTGGCGACGCCGCTGCTGACCTCGAAGCGTCCGGCCATGCAGTTGAAAGGCACGCCTGCATCAGTGCCCCCCGCGAGCCTTTGCGTCTCCGGCGGCCAGTTCGCGAGTTGGCTGTGCGGCCAGAATCCCTTGCCCATCGCGACGTCGATCGAGCCGCTGGCCGAGTTCAGCGCATCGCGGGTCGTACGGCCGCTGCCGCGCAGGCGAAGGTCGACGTCGGCCATGCCGTCGCGCAGGCCGAGATCGAGCCCGAGCAGGGTCGAGAGTTCGCCGATCGACACGCGGTTGGCCGTCGCGGTCAACGTCGTCTGGCCGAGGCGGCCGGCCGGGTCGTAGACGAGATCGACACCGGCGGAGCCGCCGCCAATGGTCGCCGCTGCGCGAAAGGTGAAGCGCGTCTCGCCCGAAACAAGGGTCACCGACGCATTCTGCATCTTCGAGCCCAGTCCCACGACTTCGCCCAGTCGCACCGTGACGGACAGGGCCGAACGGCCGAGCCAGTTCGCCACAAAGGGCATCGTGGGAATGAGGCGCGGCGGCTGGACGGGCGCCTGCGAGGGAGGCGCGGCCACCGCGGGCGCCGCCTTCAGTTCGGAAGCGTCTAGCCGGCTGATGTCGGCATTCACGACGATCGTCGGCGTGCCCTTGCGGTCGATGCGAAACAGCGCCTCGCCCGCGGCCTCGCTGTTGCCGACCTTCAGCGTCTGGACCTCGACCTTGAAACCGTTGCGCTGGGTCGAGGCCTTGGTGTTCATCACATAGGGGCCGCCCGACGGCACGGGCAGGCGGACATAGGGCCCGAATACCGAAACGTCGGGTCCTTCCGAATTGATTTGCAGCGACGTGCCCTTGGCGTTGATGCTGCCCTTCAGCGAAATCCGGCCGCCGCCGAAACCGCCCTGCAGGTCGATGTTGCCCGGCAGCCCGGCCATCCAGCCATTGAATGAACCCGCCGAGCCGGTGAGTTCCATCGGCACGCCCTGCGCCACCCCGAACCGCCCGTCGACCTGCAGGGTCTGGTTCGGCGCCGGGGCCTTCAGCGTGGCCTTGGGAATCTCGATCACGACCGGCGGGCGGCCCCCGCCCTCGGAGACGGTCAGGACGGAATCGCGGATCTCCACCGTGCTGATCCACGGGAAGGCGGCCGTCGTGCGCAGCCGCAGCGATCGGTTGTCGCCGGGATGGGGACCGGAGCCATCGGGCGGCGGCAGCATTTCCAGATTGGCATCGCCCACCTCGTTGCGCTCAACGAGGATGTCGGCGCCTTCGAGCAGGATCTTGCCGATCTTGACCTCGCCCAGGAACAGCGAGAACGGATCGAGGAAAAGCGTCAGGCGGCGCACGCGCGCGAGATCGGGCCGCGAGCCCCAGGATGCGTTCGAGAGGGTGACGCCTTCGGCAACCATCGCCGGCTCGCTGCCGAGCCTGACGGTGAGCGGGACGCGGGCAGCCAGTTCGCGGCCGGTGACCTTTCGGACCTGCTCGGTCAGTCGGGCCTGATAGCGAGACAGGTCGCGGGTGGCGGCCCAGACGACGCCGACGACGGCAGCGATGGGCACCGCCACCGCCGTGATCACCGCCACGCGCCTCCAGGGAATCCGCATCCTGTTCGATTCTCTCTCAAACACCGTCCGTCGAAAAGCCAAATGCCTCGACGGTGCGGCGGAAGTGAGGTGGCAGCTCGGCCTGCGCCTTGAGTTCGCCCCTGCCCGAGGGATGCGGCAGCGTCAGGCGGCGGGCATGGAGATGCAGCTTGCGCGAGTCGGCGATGGTCGACAGCGACGCTTCCTCGCCGCCGTACTTGCGATCGCCGAGGATCGGGCACCCGATGGCCGTGCAATGGACGCGCAGCTGATGGGTCCGTCCGGTGCGCGGCCACAGGGCGAGCAGCGCGGCGCGCCGGCCGGCGCTGTCGACCACCCGGAAATGGGTCAGCGCCTTCTGGCCGTTCTCCTCGTCGACCTGCATCAGCTCGCGGTCGAAGGCGCCTGGCCGCTTGGCGAGGGGGAGGTTGATCGCCCCCTCCTTCTTCGGGGGCACGCCGACCACGATCGCCCAGTAGAGCTTCTCGGTCTCGCGATCACGGAACGAGGCCGTCAGGTGCTTGGCCGCCTGGCCGGTCCGCGCGATCAGCAGCAGCCCGCTGGTGTCCTTGTCGAGCCGGTGGACCAGCTTCGGCCTCTGCTCGAAGCCGAAGCGCAGCCCGTCCAGCATCCCGTCGATGTGCTTCTCGGTGCCGCTGCCGCCCTGCACCGCGAGCCCCGGCGGCTTGTTGAGCACGATCACATGGTCGTCGCGGTGAATGACCATCTTCTGGATCTCGGCGGCATCCCGATCCGAGATCGTGGGGCCCGCCGGCCGGGACGCGGCCTGTGGCCTGGGGGCCGGCGAATTGGAAACGCCTGGCGGCAGGCGGATCGACTGGCCGGGCTCGACCCGGTCCTTGCCCTCGGCCCGCTTGCCGTCGATCCGCACCTGGCCGGTGCGCAGCAGCTTTTGCAGCGCCCCATGGCTCAACTCGGGGAAGTGGCGCTGGAACCAGCGGTCGAGGCGCATCTCGGCCTCGTCCTCCGTGACGGTACGGCTCTGGACCTGGCGGGTACCACCGGTGGCGGGGCTCTGGCTCATGGCGCACAACCTAAGGGACAAGCTACACAGGGTCCATGGAATCGGTGTCTTTCGAGACGTTGACGTTCGACCATCCGACGGCCTCACGGCCGGCGCGGATTTCCGCGACCCTGCATATGCCGCAGCAGCGACCGGGGCCGGCCGCCTGCATGGTCATCCTCACCAGCAGCGCCGGTGTCCAGCGCCATCGCGAGCACTACTACGCCGATCTGCTCAACGGGGCAGGGGTGGCCGCCCTGATCGTCGACAGTTTCAGGGGCCGCGGCGTGCGGCGGACCGTGGCGGACCAGAGCCTGGTTTCGGCCGCCCAGATGGAAGGCGACGCCTTCGCAGCCCTTGCCCTGCTTCGCAGCGATGCCCGGATCGATGCGGCAAGGATCGGCATCATGGGTGTCTCCAAGGGAGGCGTGGCCACCCTCAACGCCGCCATTGCCGTGCGCCAGCGCTGGCGCGGTGATTTCCCGCATCTGTTCGACCTGCATGTCGCCCTCTGCCCCGGTGCGACGGCGCAGCACCGCGATGCCACGACGCACGGACGGCCGATGTACTTCATGCTGGCCGCCAAGGACGACTACACGCCGGCCGAACTCGCCATCGAGTATGCCGAGCGCATGCGCGCCGCCGGCAATCGCCGGATCAAGGTCAAGATCTACGGCAGCGCCCATCACGGCTGGGAGTCCGTGGGACCGGTGTTCGACATCAGGGACGCCGAGAACTGGGCGTGCTGCCGCAACCTGATCGAGGATGACGGTCGCCATTTCGTGCCGAGCCTCGGCCGGGCGCTCGACGAACCCGAGTTCCAGGCCTGGGCGCGCGTCCACTGCGTCACCCGGGGCGCCCGGGCCGGCGGCGGCACGGTCGAGCTGAAAGCCCGCGCCAGTGCCGATTTGTTGACCTTCCTGGCCGCGCACGGCTTCGTCGGCTGATGGACGAATCGGGCGATTCCGGGTATACCCCCGGTGTGATCCGCTTCAATTTTTTCGCCGCTTTCCTGGCGTTCGCGCTCTCGTTTTCGGGAGCTTCTTCCTCCTATGCCTCGGGTGTCCTGTGGACCGGGTCGGGCCCTGCCGCCGCTCGCGCCGAGGCGCTGCTGACGGCGTTGCGCGCCGCCGGCGACCATGGTCTCGATCCCAAGTGGTACGGCATCGCCGACCTGGAGAAGGCGCTGGTGCCCGGCGCCGACCCGGCCGCCGCCGAAGCCCTGCTGTCAGCGGCCTTCGTGGCCTATGCCAGCGACGTCTCGACCGGCCGCGTCCGGGCCAACCGGGTCGACAAGGAAATCGACATCATCCAGCGCACGGCCGACAAGGCCGCCCTCCTGCAGGCTGCCGCCGACGCGCCGGATTTTGCCGCATACCTCGCGTCGCTGCCGCCCAAGGGAGACTACCCCGCCCTGCAGAAGGCGCTCGCCAAGTGGCGCGAGAAGCGCGGCAAGGTCACCTACACGCCAATGGTCGACGGTCCGGCGCTCAAGCCCGGCATGGTGGACGGGCGTGTCCCGACCTTGCGCAAGCGGCTTGCCGAACTCGACTTCACGGTGCCCCCGGCCGGCGCCGTGGCCGATCTGTACGACGAGCCGCTGGTCGCCATCGTCAAGGCCTACCAGGAAATGAAGGGCCTGACGGTCGACGGCGTCATCGGTGCCAAGACCGTGCGCTCGCTCAACACCACGATCGACGAACGCATCGAGCAGATCGTCGCCAATCTCGAGCGTCGCCGCTGGCTTCCCGAGGATCTCGGCAGCCGCTTCGTGTTCGTGAACACCGGCGACTACTCGATGATGTTCGTAAACGAGGGCAAGGTCGCCTTCCAGAGCCAAGTCATCGTCGGCACGCCCAAGGACCCGACGCCCGAAATCCAGTCCACCATGCGCGGCTTCCAGACCAACCCCTACTGGACGGTGCCGCCGTCGATCGCCGGCGAGGAGTACCTCCCGATCCTGCGCCGCGATCCGAATGCCCTGGCGGGCAGCGGCTTCAAGATCTTCGCAAGCTGGAACACCGACGACGAGATCGATCCCAACACGATCGACTGGAGCTCCATCCATCCCAAGGCCTTCCCCTATCGCATCCGGCAGGACTCGGGCGCGTCGAACGCGCTGGGCTACATCTTCTTCCCGTTCAACAACAAGTACGGGATCTACATGCACGACACGGCGAGCCGCTGGCTGTTCACCGAAGGCAGCCGCAACTTCAGCCATGGCTGCATCCGCCTGCAGAACCCGCTGGACTTCGTCGACAGGGTCTTCAACGGCAAGAACGGCTTCAGCAAGGAGCGCGTGCAGCAGGTGATCGCTGCCGGCCAGCAGGCCCACTACACCTTCCCCGAACCGATCACGCTCTACGTGACCTACCGGACGGTCAGCGCCAGTCCGGAGGGCGTGCCGACCTTCCGCGACGACGTCTATGGTCGCGACAAGCGCGTCGTGCGGGCAATGGGCAGGTCCTGAAATAGCGAGACGGTCGGAGGCCGAGCTTTGCCCGGCCTTCTATCGCTTCCTGTCCCTGAGCTTCTTCCAGTATTCGAGGCGCTTCACGATCTCGCGCTCGAAGCCGCGTTCGACCGGTTGGTAGAATTCCTCGCGATCCATGCCGTCGGGGAAATAGTTCTGTCCCGAGAAGCCATCGGCAGCATTGTGATCGTACTCATAGCCCTTTCCGTAGCCGATTTCCTTCATAAGCTTGGTCGGCGCATTCAGGATGTGCATGGGCGGCGTCAGGGAGCCGTGCGTCTTGGCGGCGCGCTTGGCCGCCCCGAAGGCAACGTAGCCCGCGTTCGATTTCGGCGCGGTGCCGAGATAGATCACCGCCTGGGCGATCGCGAGTTCCCCCTCGGGTGAACCCAGTCGGTCGTAGGTCTCCCACGCGGCCAGGGTCTGGGTGAGCGCCTGCGGATCCGCCATGCCGATATCCTCGACGGCGAAACGCACGAGGCGACGGGCGATGTATTTGGGATCCTCGCCGCCATCGAGCATGCGCGCGAACCAGTAGAGCGCGGCATCGACATCGGAGCCGCGCAGCGACTTGTGCAGCGCGCTGATCAGGTTGTAGTGCGCTTCCTGGCCCTTGTCGTAGAGCGGCGCGCGCTTCTGAAGCAGCGTCGCCAACCGCGCCGGCGGCACCGGCCCCTTGTCCTTCAATTGTGCGAGTTGCTCGGCGAGTCCGATCATGTAGCGTCCGTCGCCGTCGGCCATCGCGAACAGGGCCTGCCGCCCCTCCTCGTCCACCGGCAGCTTGCGGCCGATCGCCTCCTCGACCCGCGCCAGCAGCGTCGACAGGGCCGCGTCGTCGAGACGGCGCAGGACGAGCACCTGGCATCGCGACAGCAGCGCGGCGTTCAGCTCGAAGGACGGATTCTCCGTGGTGGCGCCGATCAGTGTCACCGTGCCGTCTTCGACATAAGGGAGGAAGCCGTCCTGCTGGGCGCGGTTGAAGCGGTGGATCTCGTCGACGAACAGCAGCGTACCCTTGCCGTCCTTGCGGCGCTGGCGCGCGGCCTCGAAGACACGACGCAGGTCGGCGACGCCGGAAAAGACCGCGGACAGCGGCTCGAAGTGCAGGTCCACGGACTCGGCCAGCAGCCGGGCGATCGTGGTCTTGCCGCAGCCCGGCGGCCCCCAGAGAATCAACGAGCCGAGCTTGCGGGCCTCCAGCATGCGACCCAGCGGCCCCTCGGGCCCCAGCAGGTGGTCCTGCCCCAGGATTTCCCCCAGGCTCTTGGGGCGCAGGCGTTCGGCCAGCGGGGTCGGGGCGAGCGACGCGAAGAGTTCGGCCGGCACGACGACCCGGATTTCCCTACGGGCTCAGCGGAACTGGACGGGGAAGATCACGCCGTCCCGGCCGACGCTGATGCTGTTGATGCCGCTCGCCACGCGCTTCTTCAGATCGGCGACCGTCTTCACGTCCTGGCCGTTGACCGCGAGGATCATGTCGCCGGGTCGCACGAACCGGCCGGCATAGGCGCCTGGTTTCACGTCGACGATGACGATGCCCGGCCGCCATTCGGCCAGCCCCATCTCCTCGGCGACCGCCGGCGACATGTTGACGACCGACGCCCCCGACAGCGGCTGGCGGCCATCGAGCTGCGAGAGGTCGCGCGGCGGATCCTCGGGCGGAGCCGCGAGCTTCAGCTGCACGACCTGCTCCTTGCCGCCGCGCATGATCTTCACGGGCACGGTGGTGTCGACGTTGAGGGTCGACAAACGGAACCGCAGGGCCGCTTCGTCGTCGATCGCCTGCTCGCGAATGCCGATGATGACGTCGTTTCGCCTCAGGCCCGCACTGGCGCCCGGCCCATTGGCGAAGACTTCCTTGACCACGAGACCCGCCGGCCGCGACAGGCCGAATCCTGCTGCAAGGTCGGGGGTCACGCGCTGCATGCTGACCCCGAGCCAGGGCCGGATGATGCGGCCACCCTGGGTGCCCGTCGCGACCATCCGCTCGACGATGTTGGACGGCGTTGCGAAGCCGATGCCGACCGATCCGCCGGTCTGGGAGTAGATCGCCGTGTTGATGCCGATCAGCCGCCCGTCCAGCGCCACCAGCGCGCCGCCGGAATTGCCCGGATTGATGGCCGCATCGGTCTGCAGGAAGAAGTTTGAATCGTTGATCCCGCCGGCACTGCGCGCCACGGCCGAGACGATGCCGCTGGTCACGGTCTGGTTCAGGCCGAACGGATTGCCGATGGCCAGCACGACGTCGCCCACCTCGATCGAATCCGAATCGCGCAGCTCGAGGAACGGGAACTTCTCGTCCGTGCCCTCGATGCGCAGCAGCGCCAGGTCATAGCGTTCGTCCTGGGTGATGAGCTTGGCCTCGAACTCGCGACGGTCGGCCAGCACCACCCGGATCTCGTCGGCGCCCTTGACGACGTGTGCATTGGTCACGATCAGCCCGTCGGGCCGCACCAGCACCCCGGAGCCGAGCGAATTCTGCACCCGCTCGCCGCCCTGCTGGGGCATGCCGGGAAAGGGAAACGGCAGGCGGCGCTGAACGCGGGCGGTCGTGGTGGTGTAGATGTTGACCACGGCCGGCGAGACCTTCTTGACCAGCGGGGCATAGGAATAGGCGAGTTCCGTGCGCGAGTTGGGCAGCCCCTGAGCCTGGGCGGCCGGTGGCAGGGCGACCGCCGCACCGCATCCCATGAGTACCGTCGCCAGAATTGCCCGCCGAATCATCCGCACATCTCCTTGCCCGGCCCGGATTTGCGACCTCCCTTATGGCAAATCAAGGGCTGATTGGCGCTGGCATATCGATTGCTTGGGTTCCGGACAATGCGCCAGCCATTGGCGCGAGGGGAAACCGGAGCGCTTCATGAAACTGACCCGTCGTACCATCCTGGCCGGATCGGCCGCCGCCCTTGGCTCGTCGCTCGCCGCGCCCGCCGTCAAGGCGAGCCCCGGCTGGCCCACCAAGCAGCCCATCAAGCTGATCGCCACCTTCCCGCCCGGCGGCACCGCCGACACGATCTCGCGCATCCTGGCCCCCAAGCTCTCGGCCGGGCTCGGCACCCAGGTGGTGGTCGAGAACCGGCCCGGCGCCGGCGGCACGATCGGCTCCGACCTCGCAGCCAAGGCCGCGCCGGACGGCTACACGCTGGTCATCTCCCATGCCTCGCCGCTGGGCATCGCGCCCGGCATCTATCCCAAGCTGCCCTACAACGTGATCACCGACTTCACCCACGTTACCCTGATCGGTCACACGCCCAACGTCCTGATCGTGCCGGGCGATTCGCCCTACAAGACGCTGGCCGACTACATCGCCGCGGCCAAGGCCAAGCCCGACCAGATCGCCTTCGGCAGCTCGGGCATCGGCTCCAACACCCACCTGATGGGCGAGCTGCTGGGCAGCCTGGCGGGGATCAAGCTGAAGCACGTGCCCTATCGCGGCTCCGCCCCGTCCCTGCAGGACATGCTGGCCGGCGCCATCCCCTCGATGTTCGACCCGATCACGACCAACGTGCCGCACATTAACTCGGGCAAGGTCCGCCTGCTGGCCGTCAGCTCGGACAAGCGCCTCGACATGTATCCGAACGCGCCGACCTTCGCCGAACAGGGATTCCCCAAGCTCACCACCTCGACCTGGGTGGGCGTCTCGGGCCCCAAGGGCATGTCGCCGGACGTCGTGGCGCGGCTCTATGACGAGTTGCAGAAGGCCTACAAGGCCCCCGAGGTGGTGGAGCGCTTCAAGGAAGTGGTCCTGCTCCCGGGCGACAAGCCGATGACACCGGCGGAGTACACGGCTTTCGTCGGCGAGTTCGCCACCTTGTGGGCCGGCGTCAGCAAGTCCGCCGGCATCGAGCTCGAACTGGGCTGATCAGCCGGGAAGCAGGCCTCGGGTTCGCGCAAAAAGACGCGTGAGCCCGAGCAGGGCGTCGATGTTCGGCGTCGCAATGCCGGTTCGGCCGCCGAGTTCGTGGACGGC
Organism: Reyranella aquatilis; assembly: GCF_020880995.1. Taxonomy (GTDB): domain Bacteria; phylum Pseudomonadota; class Alphaproteobacteria; order Reyranellales; family Reyranellaceae; genus Reyranella; species Reyranella aquatilis. Next base: position 1,039,358 of record NZ_JAJISD010000001.1, read on the forward strand.
CGTCACGATGGCGTCGAGTTCGATCGGCTTGCCGCGCTCGACGTCGACGAGCATCGATGTCTTGAAGGCGCCGAGTTCCCGCGTAATCGCGTGGCGCGCTTCCGGATCCTGGTCGATGACGCAGCCGATCCGGGCGCCGATCGCGGAGGCCTCCCGCATCACGGCCGAACAGAACCCGCGCACCAGCGGATCGTCGAGCATGCGATCCCCGGTGGCGCCGGTGATCGCCGACACCGGGTTCATCGTCATGTTGCCCCAGAGCTTGTACCAGATGTCGTGACGGATCGCGGTCGACGAGGTGACGTCGAAGCCTGCCTTCGCCAGCAGTGCATGCAGCGTCTCGAGGCGCGCCGAGGCCGAGCCGTCCGGTTCGCCGACGATCAGTCCCATGCCGTTGCGATGCTGGACGATGCCGGGTTCGACGGTCGCGGCGCTGAGGTGAACGACGCAGCCGATCACATGGCGAAGCGGTATAGCCGACGCGATGGCGCCGCCCGGATCGACGCTCTGCAGCGGCTGATCGCCAACGGCCGGGAGACCTTGCGAAAACCACCATGGAACGCCGTTCATGGCCGGCAGCACGACGGTATCCGGCTTGAGCAGAGGGCCGATCTGCGCGGCGATCGTCGCCATCGCGGGGGCTTTCACCGCGACGACCACGAGATCCTGCGGGCCGAGTTCGCCTGCGTCCGACGACGCTCGGGCCTTGCCGCTAAAGAGTTCGTCCCCCTGTCTCAGCCGCCAGCCGTGGGCGTTCAGTGCCTCGAGTGTCGCGCCGCGCGCGATCGCACTCACGTCCGAATCCGTATGGGCGGCCAGCCGCGCCCCGATCAGACCGCCGACCGCGCCGGCGCCAACGATGCAGACCTTCATGGCGATCCTATCCGCAGCGCGAGTAGCCGCAGTTCAAGCAGACGTCGCAACCTTCCTGATGGCTGAGCGCCGCCGCGCCGCAGTTGGGGCACTGGCCTGCCGCCTTGACCGAACCGGCCCGGGGCGGCGCATCGCGCCTGTCCTCCCCGCCTCCGGCCGACATGCGCATGCGCTCCTCGGCCGGATCGATCAGACGGGGCGATTCGGAGGGCGCCAGGAAACCGATCTCGACCAGGTGCCGTTCGATCACGCCGCCGATCGCGGCCAGCAGCGAGGGCACGTAGCGGCCTTCCATCCACTGCCCGCCACGCGGGTCGAACACGGCCTTCAGTTCCTCGACGACGAACGACACGTCCCCGCCGCGCCGGAACACCGCCGAGATCATGCGCGTCAGCGCCACCGTCCAGGCATAGTGCTCCATGTTCTTGGAATTGATGAAGATCTCGAACGGCCGCCGCCGCCCATCCTGCATCAGGTCGTTGATGGTGATGTAAATGGCGTGGTCGCTGCCCGGCCATTTGATCTTGTAGGTGCGGCCCGGCAGATCCTGCGGCCGGTCGAGCGGCTGGGCGATGTAGACGACGCCGCTTTCGTCGCTGGCCGGCACCAGCGTCCGCGGCTGAGCCTCCACCGGGGCGGTCTGGGCCGGCTTCACTTCGAGCACCGCACCCGTCACGTCGTTGGGCCTGTAGGTCGTGCAGCCCTTGCAGCCCTGCGCGTAGGCCTCCTCGTAGACGCCCTTGAACGCCTCGAAGGAGATGTCGCGCGGCAGGTTGATGGTCTTGGAGATGGAGCTGTCGACGTATTCCTGCGCCACGGCCTGCATGGCGAGATGGTCGGCCGGCGTCAGTGTCTGGGCATCGACGAAGACATCCGTCGGCGGCGCCTCGTTGCCCTTTAACTCACGCCAGACGCGGAAGGCGAAATCATCGACGCTTTCCTCGCGCTTGCTCCCGTCGGGCTGCAGCACGTGCCGGACGTAGCTGAAGGCGAAGACCGGCTCGATGCCCGACGAGACATTGTCCGCCAGCAGCGAGATCGTGCCCGTGGGCGCGATCGAGTTCAGCAGCGCGTTGCGGATCCCGTAGCGGCCGATCGCAGTGCGCGCCTCTTCGGGCAGCGCCTTGATCGTCTCGCCGCCCAGATACTTTGCGCGATCGTAGAGCGGGAAGCTGCCCTTCTCCGCGGCGATGTCCGCCGACGCCACGTAGGAAAGGCGTTGCACGGCCCCCAGCCATTCGCGCGTGAGCCGCACCGCCTCGGGCGAGCCGTATCGCACGCCGCAGAAGATCAGCGCATCGGCGAGACCGGTCACGCCGAGCCCGATACGGCGCTTGGCCTTGGCCTCCTTCTCCTGCTGCGGCAGCGGAAAGCGCGAGACGTCGATCACGTTGTCGAGCATGCGCACCGCGAGTGGCACCAGCCGCTCCAGCGCCTCCATATCCAACTCGGCCTGCGGCGTGAACGGCGCCTTCACCAGCGTGGCGAGATTGACCGAGCCCAGCAGGCAGGCACCGTACGGCGGCAAGGGCTGTTCGCCACAGGGGTTGGTAGCCTGGATGCTCTCGCAGTAACGCAGGTTGTTCCGCCGGTTCACGCGGTCGATGAAGATCACGCCGGGTTCGGCGACCTCGTAGGTCGCGCGCATGATGCGCTCCCACAGCGCCCGGGCCTTCACCGTCCTGAACGTCCTGCCGCCGAACACCAGGGGCCAGTCCGCGTCGTCCGTGACCGCCTTCATGAAGTCGTCGGTGACCAGCACCGAGACATTGAACATGCGCAGGCGCTTGGGATCGCGCTTGGCGTCGATGAAGGCTTCGATGTCGGGATGGTCGCAGCGCAGGGTCGCCATCATGGCGCCGCGGCGGGAGCCCGCGCTCATGATGGTGCGGCACATCGCGTCCCAGACATCCATGAAGGACAGGGGACCGGAAGCGTCGGCGCCTACCCCCATCACCGGAGCACCCTGCGGCCGCAGGCTGGAGAAATCGTGCCCGATGCCGCCGCCCTGCTGCATGGTGAGGGCCGCCTCGCGCAGGCTCTCGAAGATGCCCGACATGTCGTCGGGGATCGTGCCCATGACGAAACAGTTGAAGAGGGTGACGCTGCGGCCGGTGCCGGCGCCCGCGATCACCCGACCCGCTGGCAGGAACTTGAAGCCGGACAGCGCCTCGTGGAAGCGCACGGCCCAAAGCTCGGGATCGCGCTCCGGGGCCGCCAGCGCCCGCGCCACCCGCCACCAGGTCGCCTCAAGGTCGGCGTCGGGCGTCCCCGTGGCGCCCTGACCTGCGGCATTTTTGAAGCGGTATTTCATGTCCCAGATGCGCTGGGAGACCGGAGCCCATTCCATCCGGAAAAAGTAGGCCTAAGGCCGGAGGATATCAACAGATCGTTCTATTTTCGTTCGCGTGCCTGGGCGTCGGCAACCAGGCGGTTCGTGGCCCCTTCGATGCGTTCCCGCAAGGTCTTCATGAAGGCGTCCCGACTGAGGCCGGGGGGAATGGCCGGCAGGATCTCGACGTCTATCACTCCGGGCCGCTTGATGAACTTGCGCCGGCCCCAGAACAGGCCGGAATTGAGCGCCACAGGCACGACCGGCACCCCGAGCTGCCGGTAGAGCGCCGCCGTTCCGACCTGGTACGGCCGCTCGTCGCCGACGGCAACGCGCGTGCCCTCCGGAAATATGAGGATCGAACGACCTTCGGCCAGCGTCGCCTTGGCCTGCTTCACCAGACCGCGCAGCGCCTTGGAGCCGTCGCCGCGTTCGACCGCAATGTTGCCGACGCGCGCCATCGCCCAACCCACGACGGGAATCAGCACCAGTTCGCGCTTCATCACCGTCGCCGCGCCGGGAAACAGGCGCGAGAAGGCCAGCGTCTCCCACGACGACTGGTGCTTGCAGGCAAAGATGACCGGACCGGCCGGCATGTTCTCCAGTCCGCCGACGCGATGCGTCAGGCGGCAGGTGATCCGCAGCCACCACAGGCAGAAGTCGATCCAGAAGAGCGACCAGGCGACCACGAAACGTCGTGGCATCAACAGGATGGGCGAGCCGACGATGGCGATGATCGTCGTCCCGGCATACCAGCCGACATTGAAGAAGAACGAGCGCAGGCCGAGGCCAATCATTTCAAATGTATGCGTGAACGACGTGTTGCTTGTCCGCCAAGTTTTAGTGGCCTAGTGTCCGCTCGCAAAGCACATCTGGTGGGGTATACCCCGCTCATCATGCAAGTAACCTGTTCAAACTGCGGCGCCCGCTACGCCGTCGATCCGGCGGCGATCGGCCCGACGGGCCGGACCGTCCAGTGCGTCCGATGCAATCATCGCTGGTTCCAGGAATCGGCCGCGCCGTCGACGGGCAAGCCGCCCGCGGATACCGAGGCGGGCCCGGCGGCGCCAGTCGCTGTTCCCGATTTCGTCATCCGTCCCTCGACACCGGGCGCCGGCCTGCCGGCGCTGACCACGCCCCCGCCACGCAAGACGAACTGGGGCACCTGGATCGCCTTTGCCATCGTGTTTGGCGTCCTGTTCGGCGGCGCAGGCTATGCCTATCGGGCAGAGATCAAGGCCCGCCTGCCCGAATCCTGGCGCAGCCTGCTCCATCCCAAGGGCGCCGCGGCAGCGCCGGCGCGACCGCAGGTCGGGATCGACATGGCCGTCACCAAGATCGACCTGGTGGACGGGCGCTACGTGGTTCAGGGCGAGTTGGTGAACACCGGCACCGCGCCCGGCACGACCAGCCGGTTGAAGCTCGTCTTCCGGGCGGGCAACGAGGTCCTGGCCGAGCGCGCGATGCCGCTGATCGAGGGACCGATCGCACCGGGCGCCCGCATGAGCTTCAAGCTGCCCCTCGACGAGCCGCCCTCCGGGGCGACCAACATCATACCGACAGTCGACTGATGCCCGATCGCTCCCCCTCCGAACGCCCCGTCGTTTCCATTCGCTTCTCCGCCGCCGAGATCGCCTCGCGGGTCGAGGAAATGGCCACCGACCTCGCCGGCAAGCTGGAACCGGACACGCTGGTCGTTTCCGTCCTCAAGGGCAGCTTCGTCTTCGCCGCAGACCTGATCCGGGCACTCAGCCGCGCCGGCGCCGACTGGTCGATGGATTTCCTCACCCTCTCCAGCTACGGCAGCGGCACCGAGACGAGCGGCAACGTCCGCATCGTGCGCGACATCGTCGACGACGTGCGCGGCCGCGACGTGCTGCTGGTCGACGACATCCTGGAATCGGGCCTGACGCTCAGCTTTGCCAAGAAGCTGCTGGAAGAGCGCGGCGCGCGGCGCGTCTCGATCTGCACCCTGCTCGACAAGCCTGCCAAGCGGCGGACTTCGCTCGCGGCTGATTTCGTGGGCTTCGAGGCGGGCGACGAGTTCCTGGTCGGCTACGGCCTCGACTGGGCCCATCGTTTCCGCGGCCTGCCCTACATCGGCGTCGTGGAGAAAACGGCCGGGTAAGCCCGCCCGACGACGGCGAACCGATCTCGGTCATCCGCCGAGGGACGTAGGTCAAGCAGTCCCGGAGCGGCCGAACCTGTCCCGTATCGAGACTGAAGGCGATCAGTACGTCTTCAGCAGACGGTCGATGTAGTCGAGCTCTTCCTTCGGACGCAGCTGGTCGCCAGCGCGGCGGCGCAGTTCGTCGAGGATTTCGCGGCTGCGCTGGCGGTCGAGTTCCAGAGGCACCTTGTCGGCGCCGGAGTCGATCGCGTCGCCATAGTTGCCGTCGGAACGACCCAGCGGATCGCGATCCTCGCTGCGGCGCTCGCGCTCCTCGATCTCGGCGATGTCCTGGTTGTTGCCGGGGCCGCGCTGCTGGCGCATCTGCTCGGCCATATCGCCCATGCCCTGCTGCAGGTTGTCGAGCGCACGGCGCTGGGCCCGCGAGGCCTCGCGCGGATCGCCGCGGCGAAGAGCGTCCTCGGCCTCGCGCATGGAACGCTCCGCCCGGCCCAGCGATTCCGGCATCTGCAGCCCGTTCTCGTCGAGCTTCTTCATGAACTCGCCGAGACGGCCGCGCAGACCTTCCTGCTGGCCGCGCTGCTGCTCGCCCCACTGACCCTGGCCCTGACCTTGTCCCTGGCCGGGCTGCTGGCCCTGCCCCTGTTGGCCTTGCTGCCCCTGCTGCCCCTGCTGGCCGCGCTGACCCTGTTGTCCCTGCTGGCCGCGCTGGCCCTGCTGCTGACGACCTTCCCGCTCGGACTCGCCCAGCAGCTGGTTCTGCCGGCGCGACAGCTGGTCGAGCTGGTTCATCATCTCGCGGCCCTGCTGGTTACCCTGGCCCTGCTGGCCGCGCTGGCCCTGCTGCTGGCGCTGCTGGCCGTTGGGGTTCGCCATCATCGGAGTGGCGTTTTCCATCATCTTGCGCAGCTCCTCGAGCATGCGCTTGGCCTCTTCGCGCTGGCCGTTCTTGGCCATCTCGCGAATCTTGTCGAGCATCTTCTGCAGATCGTCGCCGGTGATGGTGTTGTTCGGATCCATCTTCTCCGCCTGCTCTTCCATGCGGCGGCGCTCGTCGGGATCCTTCATCTTGTCGGCCAACTCGCGCTGCCAACGCGCCATCGCGTCGTAGAGCTGCTGAATCAGCTTCTCGATCTCCTCGTCGCCGGCCTGGCGCTGCATGGCGTCGCGCAGTTCCTGACGGGCCTGCTCGACGGCGCGCTCGGCATCCGACGTGGCCCCGCTCTCGAGGCGCATCGCGAGATCCCAGAGAAGCTTCTGGGTGTCGGTGATGGTTTCCTTGTCGTCCTTATGGGCCAGCCTCACCGAGCCGATCCTCAGGCCGAGCTGGACCACCGGATCCTCGCGGTAGCTCTTGGGATTCGCGTGGACCAGACGCATGCCGTCGGCGACGTCGATGCGATAGCCCTTTGGATCGCGGGTCAGGGCCTTGCGCAGCACGATCAGCGCCCGCGCGGTCGGATCGTTGAACACCCGCTCCGGCAACAGAAAGGTCTCGACCGAACTGCGGCCCTTCTGGCCCAGCGCATCGGTGGCGAACAGCATCACCGTGACCTTGAGGCCAGCCCACGGGTGGCTCGTCAGGTCGCGCACGAAGGTGTCGGCGATCTTCTTGGAATTGCCCGCAACCGGCAGGTCGACGCGCAGCACCTCCGGCTCCTCGTCGCTGCTCAGCGCGTCGTCGCCCAGCACGCTGCCGTGCAGGCGCATCTGGAGCTGGACGCCGGTCACGCCGAAATCGTCGCCGGCCAGGTACTCGATCTTGGTCGACCATTTGTCGACGCCGATCGCCCGGGTGAAGTCGATGGTCGGGGGAAGGTCCGGGATGACGTGGAGCTTCCAGCGCGCCTGGTCGTCGCCACGCGCCTGCAGAGTGATCTGCTTGCCCTCGGTGATGGTTTCCTCGACCTGGTACTTGCCCTTGCTGACGGTCGAGAATTCGGTCTTCTTGCCATCGATCGAGAGAACCGGCGGCTTGCGCCCCCGCGTATCGTCGACGAATCCCGCAATCTTGCTGCCGACAGGAACGCGCAGGACCTTGTCGTGCTCCGCCATGTCCAGATAGACCGGCGGCTTGCCGGTATAGGCCGGCGGCGCGATCCAGAGATTGGCGACGACCGGCGGTGGCGGCGGGAAGGCAGGGGTCACGGCAGCGGCCATGCGGTCGCTGCGCCAGCCGCCGGCAGCGGCAACGGCCACGATCAGCGCCAGCATCGGCACGAAGCGCAGCGCCCACTTGTCGAGGCTGGCGAGGCCCGGATGGGCCGCCTTGTTGCTCAGGTTGGCGAGGCGCTCGGCCTCGCGGCGGCGATGGGCCTCCCAGAGCGCCACTGCCATCGGGTCGGTGTTGCCAGCAGCAAGATGATCTTGCACGGCGACGAGCGGGCGGTGCGGAATCTCGCTGTCGCGTTCGAGGCGCCGGATGGCCTCTTCCCGCGCGGGCCACGCAAAATAACGGAGCTGCCACCAAGCCAGACCGGCGAACGCCAGCACAAGAGCCGCGAGGATGCCCGTGTGAACCCAGGGATCGAGACCGGCGAACAGATCAAGGTGGGCCGCTGCGACAAACAGGGCGACGCAGGAGAGCAGTGGCACGAAACGGGGCCACAGGCCTTCCCAAGCCAAAGCCGCCCACGCCAAACCGATCTTGCGTCCCAGCCCTGGGGCCTGGATCGTCGGGGTGGTCTGGCTGGCGTCCATCGACGTCCTTTCGTTCAGGCCTTTTTCGGCTCCATCCAGGGCGGAAGCCGCTCGGCGGAGATCATGTCTTCGACAGTGGGCCTCGGTCGCGTAACCGCAAACCTCGTGCCATCCACCATCACCTCGGGCGCCAGCGGCCGGCTGTTGTAGCTCGACGCCATCACCGCCCCATAAGCGCCCGCCGAGCGTACCATGACGAGGTCTCCGGCAACCAGCGGCGGCAGATCACGATTCTGCGCGAGGAAGTCGCCGGATTCGCAGATGGGACCGACAATGTCGCAACGGATCGTGGCCGCATCGGGGCGCGGCTGCCTGACCGGCAGGATATCGTGCCAGGCCTCGTAGAGGGTCGGCCGGATCAGGTCGTTCATCGCCGCATCCACGATGACGAAAGTCTTGGCGGACCCGGGCTTCACGAGGATGACCTCGCCCACCAGCACGCCCGCCTCGCCCACCAGCCGGCGGCCCGGCTCGAAGGAGAGTTCGCAGCCAAGTCCCTCGGTTTCGCGCGCCACCACCGCCATGAACTCGGCGATCGAGGGTGGCTTCTCGTCGGCATAGACGATCCCCAGCCCGCCGCCGATGTCGAACCGCTCGATCGAGTGTCCGTCCTCGCGCAACTGCCCGATAAGCTCGCGCACCCGCACGATGGCGTCGCGATAGGGCGTGAGCGAGGTAAGCTGCGAGCCGATGTGCATCGCCACGCCGACGACGTTGAGGTTGGGCAGGCGGCCGGCCAGCGCGAAGGCCTCGCGCGCCAGGTCGATGTCGATGCCGAACTTGTTCTCCTTGCGACCCGTCGTGATCTTGGCGTGCGTCTTGGCGTCGACGTCGGGATTCACCCGGATGGTGATGTCGGCCTTGAGGCCGAGCTGGCCCGCCACCGCGTTCAGCGTCTCCAGCTCGGCCGAACTCTCGACGTTGATCTGGCCGACGCCCGCTTCGAGCGCCGCCATCAGCTCGGACGGCTTCTTGCCGACGCCGGAATAAATGATGCGCTGGGCCGGAATGCCGGCCGCCAGCGCCCGCTTCATCTCGCCGACTGAGACGATGTCGGCGCCGGCGCCCATCTCGCCGAACAGGCGGATGACGGCCAGGTTGCTGTTGGCCTTCATCGCGTAGGCGACGCTGGCCTTCATCCCCTTGATGGCGTCGGCGAACTCCTGCCAGCCGGCGCGCAGCGCCCCGGCCGAATAGCAGTAGAACGGCGTGCCGACCTGGGCCGCGATGACCGCCAGCGCGACGCCCTCGGCGTGCATCTCGCCGCCCTTGTAAGCGAAGAAGCTCATCCTCAGCGCCCCCCGGCCTTGCCGAGGAAGCGACGCCGCGCTTCGGCCACGGCCCGCGCGACGTTGGCCGGCGCGGTGCCGCCCAGGCTCTTGCGGGCGTTGACCGAGGCCTCGACGGTCAGCACGCGATAGACGCTGCGGTCGATCTTGGGCTCGACCGCCTGCATCTCCTCGAGCGACAGCTTGTCGAGGTCGATGCCCTTGTCGGCGGCGATGCCGACCAGACGGCCCGTCACGTGATGGGCCTGGCGGAACGGCAGGCCGACCTTGCGCACCAGCCAGTCGGCGAGATCGGTCGCCACGGAATAGTCCGCCGAGGCCACGGCGCGCATGCGTTCCGGATTGGCCTTGAGGTCGCGGATCATGCCGGTCATCGCCGCAATGCCGAGTTCCAGCGAATCGGCGGCGTCGAACAGCGGCTCCTTGTCCTCCTGCATGTCCTTGCCGTAGGTCAGCGGCAGGCCCTTCAGGATGGTGCACAGCGCCACGAAGGCGCCGACGATGCGGCCGACCTTGGCGCGCGTCAGCTCGGCGGCGTCGGGATTGCGCTTCTGCGGCATGATCGAGCTGCCGGTCGTGAAGGCATCCGACAGCGCGATGAAGCGGAACGGCGCGGAGCACCAGATCACGATCTCCTCGGAGAGGCGCGACAGGTGCATGGCAGTCGTCGAGGCGGCGGCGATGAACTCGACCACGTAGTCGCGATCCGACACGGCATCGAGCGAGTTGGCCATCGGCCGATCGAACCCCAGCGCCTTGGCGGTCTTGCGCGGATCGATCGGATGCGGCGAGCCCGCCAGCGCCGCGGCGCCCAGCGGCGATTCGTTGAGACGCGCGCGGCAGTCGGCGAAGCGGCTGCGGTCGCGGCCGATCATTTCGACGTAGGCCATCAGGTGGTGGCCGAAGGTGATGGGCTGGGCCGTCTGCAGGTGGGTGAAGCCCGGCATGATGGTCGCCGAATATTCGTCGGCCCGGTCGATCAAGGCGGCCTGCAGGTCGCGCAGCATCTCCTCGAACTTGTCGATCGTGTCGCGCACCCAGAGGCGCACGTCGAGCGCGATCTGGTCGTTACGCGAGCGCGCGGTGTGCAACCGCCCGCCGGTCGGCCCGATGATGTCGGTCAGCCGCTGCTCGACGTTGAAATGGATGTCCTCGAGCTTGGTCGAGAACTTGAACCTGCCGCTCTCGATCTCGGCCTTGACCTGAGCGAGGCCGCGCTTGATGTCGCGCCCGTCCTTGGCCGTCAGGATGCCCTGGGCCACCAGCATGTCACAGTGCGCGACGGAGCCCGCGATGTCCTGCGCGTAGAGCCGCCGGTCGAAACCGATGGAGGCGTTGATCTTCTCCATGATTTCCGCGGGGCCGAGCTTGTAGCGGCCACCCCACATCGTGTTGGAGCGACGATTGGCTGCTCGCGCAGTCGTGTTCTTCCGTGCCATGAATTAACGCCACTGATCCTTTAGGAACGCGGCTTATGGCACATCCTGTCCCTAATTTCCTCCTTGGCCGACGCTACATTCTTTGCGGCGCCCTGGCGGCGCTCGCGATCCCGACGACGGCCACGCCGAGCCTGGCCGGCGTCAAGCCCGACATGGCCAAGGGCGCCATGGAGCGCTTCAAGCTCGCCAGGACGCCCAAGCCCCTGCCCGACCTCGAAATCCAGGACGCCGACGACAAGCCGCTGAAGCTCGCCGACCTCAAGGGCAAGGTCCTGCTGCTGAACTTCTGGGCGACCTGGTGCGCGCCCTGCGTCAAGGAGATGCCGAGCCTCGACCGCCTGCAGGCCGCGCTGCCGAAGGACAGGTTCCTCATCGTGCCGCTGTCGATCGACGGTCCGACGAAACCCAAGGTCGCGCCTTTCTACAATGACCAAAAGCTCAAGAACCTCGGGATCTACTTCGACAAGGGCCGCAAGACGATGCAGGGGCTCGACGTCACCCTGCTGCCGACCTCGATCCTGGTCGACGCCGGGGGGCGCGAACTCGGCCGCATCGAGGGCGATGCCGATTGGGACATGCCGGAATCGATCGCCCTGATGAAGGCGGCCATGGCAGACAAGGGCTGACGGGCGAGAAGCCGGCCTGCATTCGTGCATAATGCGGCCGACATGACGCCGTCTCCCGCGACCCCCGACACCGTTGCCATCGAACTCAACGCGGTGCTGGTTGCCCTGACGGCTAACCAGCCGCAGGTCCTGACCCTGGACGACGGTGCGCTGCTGCCGTCGGGACCTTTCGCCACCGAACACCCCACCCTCCAGAGCGGCGTCCGGGCCTGGGTCGAGCGACAGACCCATCATCCGCTGGGCTACGTGGAGCAGCTCTACACGTTTGCCGATCCGAACCGCCCGGCCTCCGACGGACAGCGGCGCGTGGTGTCGATCAGCTATCTCGGGCTCACCCGCGAGCGCCTCTCCGCAGGTCCACGCGATCCGGAGTGGCGGAGCTGGTACCGCTATTTCCCCTGGGAGGACTGGCGGACCGGCCCATCGCCGCTGGTCGCCCAGTCGATCCTGCCGCGCCTGGCGACATGGGCCGAAGGTGCGGACGCATCGGCTCGACGCGACCGCCAGCAGCGCATCCAGATGACCTTCGGCGACGGCCTGGAAAACTGGAACGAGGACCTCGTCCTGCAACGGTACGAGCTGCTCTACGAGGCGGGCCTGGTGCCCGAGGCTAAGGCGCGCGAAGCGAAGTCGGCCGGGGCCGATCCCGTGCCGGGGATGCCGATGCGCCACGACCACCGGCGGATCCTCGCGACCGGCATTGCGCGGCTGCGGGCCAAGATCAAATACCGGCCTGTCTTCTTCGAACTGATGCCCCCCGAGTTCACGCTGCTGCAGCTGCAGCGCGCCGTCGAGGCGCTGGCCGGACGGCCGATGCACAAGCAGAACTTCCGTCGCCTGATCGACCAGCAGGGCCTGGTCGAACCGACGGGTGGCATCACTTCGGAAGCGCGCGGGCGGCCCGCCAAGCTGTTCCGCTTCCGCCGCGAGATAGTCCTCGAGCGCGCCGTCGCCGGCACCAAGCTTCCCCTCTCCCGTCCTCTCTGAAAACTTGACGCCATTAATGCTCATTTCTAGTATAAATAAATAATGCTCCCAATGAGCATAAGGAGACGCCAGATGTCGTTAGCGTTTTCATCAGACCTGATGGCCCGCACTGCCCCACTCTACGAGCGCGTAAAGTCGGTGATTCCGTCAATCGAGTGGCCGGCCTTCGCCGACGACATCGATGCCATCTTGGCGCTGAAGCGTGAGCGCAACGCCGTGATCCTCGCGCATAACTACCAGACGCCCGAAATCTTCCACTGTGTGGCGGACATCGTCGGCGACAGCCTGGCGCTGGCCCGCGAGGCCATGAAGGTCGATGCCGGGGTGATCCTGCTCGCCGGCGTCCACTTCATGGCCGAGACGGCGAAGCTCCTCAATCCGGCCAAACGCGTTCTGATCCCCGATCTCGGTGCGGGGTGCTCGCTTGCAGCCTCCATCACCGCCGCCGACGTCCGGCTGCTGCGCCAGCGCTATCCCGGCGTGCCGGTCGTCACCTATGTGAACACCTCGGCTGCGGTTAAGGCCGAGAGCGACATCTGCTGCACCTCCGGCAATGCGAGGAGGATCGTCGAGAGCCTCGGCGTGCCCAAGGTCATCATGCTGCCCGACGAGTATCTGGCGCAGAACATCGCGGCGGAGACCGGCGTCGAGATCGTCACCTGGGCAGGGCACTGCGAGGTGCACGAGCGCTTCACGGCGCGGGATATCCGGCAGCTGCGCGCCGGTCATCCCGGCATCGTGGTCCTCGCCCATCCCGAATGCCCGCCGGAGGTCGTGGCCGAATCCGACTTCACCGGCTCCACCGCGGCGATGATCGACTATGTCGGCCTCGAGCGGCCGGCGCGGGTCGTGCTCGTGACCGAATGCTCGATGAGCGACAACGTGGCCGTGCAGCATCCCGGCACCGAGTTCATCCGGCCATGCAACCTCTGCCCGCACATGAAGCGGATCACGCTGCCGAAGATCCGCCACGCGCTCGAGACGATGCGGCACGAGGTGACGATCGATCCCGACGTGGCCGAGCCCGCCCGGCGCGCCGTCGAACGCATGCTGGAAGTCTGAGGCGGCGATGACGATCCCCTCCCTCCCCCTTCTCATGGTCGAACCGGTCGTCTGTGCGGCTCTCCTTGAGGATCTCGGCCGCGCCGGCGACCTCACGACGGACGCGATCGTACCGCCGTCAGAGAGAGCCAGGACCGCTCTGGTGGCGCGCCAGCCCGGCATCGTGGCGGGCCTAGACGCGGCGGCAACCGCCTTCCGGCTGGTCGACCCGGCGATCGAGGTTTCCGTGCAGCGGCCGGACGGCACGCGCCTGGCGCCCGGCGACCTCATTGCCACCATCGCCGGTCCGGCGCGCGGCATGCTGACCGCGGAAAGGGTCGCCCTGAACTTCCTGGGCCACCTGAGCGGTGTCGCGAGCGCGGCGGCGACACTGGTGGAGGCCGTCCGCGGCCACAAGGCGCGCATCTGCTGCACGCGCAAGACGATGCCGGGGCTGCGCGCCCTGCAAAAGTACGCCGTCCGCGTGGGCGGCGGCATGAACCATCGCTTCGGCCTCGACGATGGCGTCCTCATCAAGGACAACCACGTCGCCGTGGCCGGCGGCATCCGGCGCGCGATCCTCGCGGCCCGCCGCGGCGTCGGCCATCTCGTGAAGATCGAGGTCGAGGTCGATACGCTCGATCAGCTCGAAGAGGCGCTTGCGACCGGAGTCGACGCGGTCCTGCTCGACAACATGACGCCGGACCAGCTCGCCGTCGCCGTTCGCATGATCGACGGACGCGCCATCGCCGAGGCCTCGGGCCGCATCACGCCACTGATCGCGCCTGCCATCGCCGCCAGCGGCGTCGACCTCATATCAGCCGGCTGGCTGACCCACAGCGCCAGCGTCCTCGATATCGGCCTCGATTGGCAGGCGTGAGCTCAGTTGCTCACTTCGCAGTGCTTGCCCATTTCCTTGCAGACGCGCAGCACCGCCTGGACGACGAGCGACGTGGTCGAACCTTCGCCCGGTCCCGCATGGCCCGCGATCATGAGTTGGGAGACCTCTTCGTTGAACGGCACGACGTTCAGCGTGGCCGTACGGTCGCCTTCGGCGATCTGGATGCGCCGCTGTCCGGGGTCCTGCATCAACACCCGCACCGACTGGTTCTTCCGCGCAAGCTCGAGCGCGGTCGAGAAGATCCTGTCGGCAGGGGCGTCAAGCAGGACGGTCGCGAAGTCGTAGCCGGCCCGGCCGTTCGGCTGGTTGCCCTCGGTCATCTGGTGAATGCGCCCCAGCGCCTTTCGGGCGACAAAAACCCATTGCGCCTGCGCCGGCGCGAACGGCAGCAGGAGCCCGGCGAGCACGCCGGCCGCGACGATGGGCTTGAGGATCTTGAGCATGGATGCACTCCTTCGGTCGAGCGGCCCGCTACGAAAGTGTCGCCAACGATGAAGCCGAAAACGGCGCCAGTTCGGCGAAGCGACCTTCACGCACCTTCGCGGCCCAGTGCGGATCGGCGAGCAGTGCCCGTCCGACCGCAACGAGATCGAACTCGCCCTTCTCCAGTCGCGCCTCGAGCTCCCCGAGATCGCCGATCTCCGAATCCTCGCGTGTCCGAAAGGTCTGCACGAAGTCCGCGCCCTTTAGGCCGACAGAACCCACGGTGATCGTGGGCCTTCCGGTGAGCTTCTTGGTCCAGCCGGCGAGATTGAGGGGCGAGCCCTCGAACTCCGGCTCCCAGAAGCGGCGCGTCGAGCAGTGGAAGATATCGGTGCCGGCTTCGGCGAGCGGTTCGAGAAAGCGCTCCAACTCACCCGGCGTCGGCGCCAGCCGCGCCGTGAAGTCCTGCTGCTTCCACTGCGAAAAGCGGAAGATGATCGGATAATCGGCGCCCACCCGCGCGCGGATCGCCTTCACGATCTCGGCGGCGAAGCGCGTGCGCTGCACGAAGTCGCCGCCCCAGGCGTCGTCACGCTTGTTGGCGCCTTCCCAGAAGAACTGGTCGATCAGGTAGCCATGTGCGCCGTGGATTTCGACCGCGTCGAAGCCGATCTCCTTGGCGACGCCGGCCGCGCGGCCGAAGGCGTCGATCGTGTCGGCGATGTCGGCCTCGCTCATCGGCGGGCCGACCTGCTTGCCCGAAGCCGAGAGGCCGGACGGGCCGTCCGACGGTGCCTCCGGGTTCCGGCCGGTGCCGGTCTTGCGCATCATTCCCTGGTGCCAGAGCTGCGGCGCGATCTTGCCACCCGCGCCATGAACTTCCGCGACGACGCGGCGCCAGCCTTCGAGGCTTGCCGGCGAATGGAAGTCGGGCACGTTGGTGTCATTGGACGCCGCAGGGCGGTCGACCGTGGTACCTTCGGTGATGATCAGGCCGACACCGCCTTCGGCCCGGCGGCGGTAATAGGCCGCGACGTCGGCGCCGGGGACGCTGTCGGGACTCTTGGAGCGCGTCATCGGCGCCATGACGAGACGATTGGGCAGCGACAGCGACTTGGTCGCGAAGGGGTGGAACAGCGGACTGGTCATGAAGGTCTCGCCTAAGGGAAATCTACGTCGCCGTAGGGATAGAAGTTCTTCAGGTCGACGTTGCGGTAGGGCAGTCCGTCGAGTCGCACGGTGCCCAGGAACGGCTCGACCGGCTCGACCAGCAGGATCGTCTTCGCGAAACCGCTATCGTCGAAACCGCGGCGGAAGTGCACGCGCGACTTGATGGCGATCGCCTTGAACTGCGCAAGGTCGAAGGCGGGGCCCGCGAGTTGCGAGGGCTCGATAATCTGCGTGAGGTATCGGCTGATCAGCACGACGTTGCCGCGACCGAAGGCGACGCTTACCCACAACGTACCATAGGCTTCGTGCGCGCCCACGACCGTGCCTGTGACGCGCACCGGCTGGCCGGCGGATTCGTCGGCGAGGCCGCCGATCTCGCGGTCGAACGGATCGCCTACCTTCACGCCTTCGGCCTTCAGCGCATCGATGACCTTGGCGTCGGCGATGGTCGCGATCAGCACATCAGACAGGTCCTGCTCGATCACTTCCTTCAAAATCCAGGTCGCGTAGCCCGAGCGGTCGCTGTGGTCAGCCAGTACGACCGGCGTCTCGCCGCGCGCCATCGCTTCCCCAGCGAGCCTGACGCCCTCGGGGATCGGATAGACCTTCGCCGTGTTGAGCAGCGCTTCGCGGCGGCGCCAGGCCCAGGACGACATGTCGTCGGCGACCTTTCGGGCCAGCGCCGCATTGCCGTTGGTCATCACCTGGAAGGTGAGCCCGACGTCGGGCACGTCGGCGAAGGGGAAACCGAAGAAGACGTTCACGTAGACGTCGGGTTCGCGCGCTTCCCAGACCAGCGCACGCTGCACCAGGTCCATCCACGGCGAGGCGCCGGTCCATTGCAGCACCGTCGGCGTGATGATCGGCACCTTCACCGTGACGGTCTCGGGCCGGTAGTCGCCGCGGATCGCGCGCACCAGCATGCGCGCTGCGCGCTCGCCCTGCAGGTGGCTGTCGTAGTGCGGGAAGTACTTCACCGTGAAGGCCATGTCGGCCTGGGCCAGGAACTCGGCGTCCTCGTTGCCGTGCGGATCGAAGGTTCCGACGATGAAGGCCTTGCGCCCAACCACTTCGCGGACGCGGCGGGCGATGTCCGCTTCCGGTCGCAGCACGCCGCGGACGCCCATCGCCCCGTGCAGGCTGAGATAGACGCCGTCGAACGGCCCCTGCTCCTTCAGGCCCGCGATCATGCGGCCGAGAAATGTCTCGTAGGCTTCCTCCGTGATCCAGCCCGAGCCGGTGCCGGTGCGCGGCCAGAGCGGCGATTCGATGCCGACCAGCTCGACGCCGTCATACTCGCGCGCCACCTTCACGAACCCGCCCATGTAGGACCGGGGATCGTGCGTCAGCAGCGCTTCGCCGCTGGCGGGCGAGCCGGGATAGATGAAATCGGCGAGCGTCGTGTCGTTCGGAAGGAACGTCACCGTCTCGTGGGCAAACTGCAGGACGGCGATGCGCATCGCGCCGCCCGCCTCGTCAGCGCGTCGGAACCGGGCGCTCGCCGGAATAGTCGTAGAAGCCGCGCTTGACCTTGCGGCCGACCCAGCCGGCCTCGACGTACTTCACAAGCAGCGGGCACGGGCGGTACTTCGAATCCGCCAGCCCTTCGTGCAGCACCTGCATGACCGAAAGGCAGGTATCGAGTCCGATGAAATCGGCGAGTTCGAGCGGGCCCATCGGGTGGTTGGCGCCCAGCTTCATGCCGGTGTCGATCGCCTCGACGTTTCCGACACCTTCGTACAGCGCATAGACCGCCTCGTTGATCATCGGCAGCAGGATGCGATTCACGATGAAGGCCGGGAAGTCCTCGGCATTGACCGGCTTCTTCTCCAGCCTGACCACGACCTCGCGGACGGTGCGGAAGGTCTCCTCCTCCGTGGCGATGCCGCGGATCAGCTCGACCAGCCCCATCAGGGGCACCGGGTTCATGAAGTGCATGCCCATGAACTTGCCGGGCCGATCCGTGACCGATGCGAGCCTCGTCACCGAGATCGACGAGGTATTGGTCGCCAGCAGCACGTTCGCGGGAAGGCCGTCGCAGACCTTCTTGAAGATCTCGCGTTTGACCGCCTCGTTCTCCGTCGCCGCCTCGATGATCAGGTCGCAATCGGAGAGCGGCTTGTAGTCGGTGGCCGTGGCGATACGGCCGAGCGCCGCATCCTTGTCCTCGGGACGGATCATGCCACGGCCGATCTGCCGGTCCATGTTCCGCCCGATCGCGTCGATACCCTTGTCCACGTGCGGCTGGTCGACATCCACGAGGCGGATGTCGTAGCCCTTCAACGCGCAGACATGGGCAATGCCGCTGCCCATCTGGCCGGCACCGATGACGCCGATGCGCTTGATCATGATGGGTGTCCTCGGGTTTGCTTACTTTTTCTCGACTGCGGCAGTCAGCTCGGGGACGATCTGAAACAGGTCGCCCACGATGCCGTAATCGGCCACCTGGAAGATCGGTGCTTCCTCGTCCTTGTTGATCGCCACGATGGTCTTGCTGTCCTTCATGCCGGCGAGATGCTGGATCGCGCCGGAGATGCCGATGGCGATGTAGAGGTCGGGCGCGACCACCTTGCCGGTCTGGCCGACCTGGTAGTCGTTGGGCACGTAACCCGCATCGACCGCGGCGCGGCTGGCGCCGAGGCCGGCGCCGAGCTTGTCGGCCAGCGTCTCGAGCATCTTGAAGTTGTCGCCGCTCTGCAGGCCGCGGCCGCCGCTGACGACGATCTTGGCGCTGGTCAATTCGGGACGCTCGCTCTTGGAGAGCTCGGCGCCGACGAACGAGGAGAGACCCGCCGCGCCCGTGCCGGCGATCTGTTCGATCGCGGCCGAACCGCCGCCCGCCGCCGCCTTGAAGTTGGTCGGGCGGACGGTGACGATCTTGATCTGGTCGGCGGTCTGCACCGTCGCCATGGCGTTGCCGGCATAGATCGGGCGGACGAACGTGTCGGGGGAGACGACCTGGATGGCCTCCGACACCTGCGCGACGTCGAGCAGAGCGGCGACGCGCGGCGCGACGTTCTTGCCGACCGAATCGGCCGCCATCACGACGTGGCTGTAGCCCGGTGCAAGCTTGACGATGAGCGGCGCGATATCCTCGGCCAGCCAGTTGGCGTAGGCCGCATCCTCGGCCTGCAGCACCTTGGCCACGCCCTGGATCTCGGACGCCGACTTGGCGGCCTCTCCGGCATTGCTGCCGGCGACCAGCACATGGACCTCGGGTCCCATCTGGGCCGCGGCCGCGACGGCGTTGGCGACATTGGCGCGGACGGTCTTGCCGTCATGCGCGGCGACGACGAGGACGGCCATTTCAGATCACTCCCGCTTCGTTGCGCAGCTTCTCGACCAGCTCCGCGACGGTCTTCACCTTGATGCCGGCTTTGCGCTTCGGCGGCTCTTCGACCTTCAGCGTCTTGAGGCGCGGCGCCACGTCGACGCCCAGCGCGTCCGGCGCCAGGGTCTCGATCGGCTTCTTCTTCGCCTTCATGATGTTCGGCAGCGACGCGTAGCGCGGCTCGTTCAGGCGCAGGTCGGTGGTGATCACCGCCGGCATCTTGATCTTGATGTTCTCGAGGCCGCCGTCGACCTCGCGCTTCACCTCGACCGAGCCGTCGGCGACGTTCAGCTTGTTGGCAAAGGTGCCGACCGACCAGCCGAGCAGCGCGGCCAGCATCTGGCCGGTCTGGTTGGAATCGTCGTCGATCGCCTGCTTGCCGACGATCACGAGGCCGGGCTGTTCCTTGTCGACCACGGCCTTGAGCAGCTTGGCGACGGCCAGCGGCTGCAGTTCGGCATCGGTCTGGACGAGGACGCCGCGGTCGGCGCCCATGGCGAGCGCCGTGCGGATCGTCTCCTGGCACTGCGCCGGGCCCGCGGAAAACGCGATGACCTCGGTCGCGGCGCCCTTCTCCTTCATGCGGATCGCCTCTTCCACGGCGATCTCGTCGAAGGGATTCATGGACATCTTGACGTTAGCCGTCTCGACACCCGTGTTGTCGGCCTTTACGCGGATCTTGACGTTGTAGTCGATGACCCGCTTGACCGCGACCAGCACTTTCATCGCGTTGCGCCTATCGGTGAGTTGCGGCCGGACTGTCCCGTCCGGCGAAGGGGTTTTCGTGTAGGGGTGTTCAGCCGACCGTGTCAAGGCTATGGCGCACTGCACAAAACCGCAGGGTGAAAGATTTTTCCTCTATCTTTCAACAGCTTGGAGTGATTAGCGCGAGCCGCCCGGCACCCAGAGCACATCTGCCGCGCCATTGTCGTTGAGCCGGCGGGCCAACACGAACAGGTGGTCGGACAGGCGATTGACGTACTTGATCGCCTCCGGGTTGATCGTCTGCTCGGCGGCAAGACGCGTCATGCACCGTTCGGCGCGCCGCGAAACGGTGCGCGCCAGATGCAGCCACGACGCCGCCTCGCTGCCGCCCGGCAGAATGAAAGACTTGAGCGGCTGCAACTCGGCATTCATCGCATCGATCTCGCGCTCGAGGCGCTCGACCTGCGAGGGAACCATGCGCAGCGCCTGTTCGTCGCGTTTGGCCTTGCCTTCGGGCGTGCAGAGATCGGCGCCCAGGTCGAACAGATCGTTCTGGATGCGGCCCAGCATCGCGTCGGCCTCGGCCAATCGCGGATCGGACGCGCCCGCACGCGCGATGGCATTGCGCGCAAGACCGATCACCGAGTTCGCCTCGTCAGTGGTGCCATAGGCTTCGACACGGATGTCGTGCTTGGGCACGCGTTCGCCACGGCCGAGCGACGTCTGTCCGGCGTCGCCGCCGCGCGTGTAGATGCGATTGAGGGTGACGGCCATCTGCTAGCTCCTGCTCGCGAAGTACCAAAGGAGTATCAGCACGACCGTGAGCAGTTGCAGCCGCACGCGCCACCACATGAACTTGTTGCTGCGGCGGCTGCCCTCGATGTTGGCATCCTGATTCTGACTCATGTTGATCAGGCCAGCGAACAGCGTGCCGAGCGTGGCGAACGCCGACACCAGCACGAGGACGAAAAGGACATTGGCGAGGGTCATGGGGATTTATCCCGCATTGTGCCGGCCCGCGCCAGTACGGGCGCCAGCCCACGGCCGCGCGTCGCGCGACGCATCGGTTCCGGTGGCGAGACGGAAAATCGTCTCGGCGGTCTGCTCGGCCGACCAAAGGGCCGCATGCACGGTCCCATACTCGACCGGCTCGGTCGCCTCCCCCGCGAAGAACACACGGTTGCCGAGCGGTCGCGCGTGGGTGGTGCAGTCGTCGGGATCGCTGCCGACGCCGGGATAGGAATAGCCGCCGCGCGACCAGGGATCGCTCAGCCAGCGCGGGAAGACCATCGCCTCCGGCTCGGGAATGTCGTCGCCGAACATCGCGCGCAATGAACGCATCGCGACCGCCGTCACCTCCGCGTCGCTCGCCTCGCGGTCGAGACGGATGGCGGTATGGCCGTTGCAGAAGCTCAGCAGGATCGGCAGGCCGGTCTCCTGCTCATGGCTCACCCAGGTGTTGAAGCCGCCACGCTGCTGCGGGGAATCGGGCAGCCGCCCAAACCATTTGGGTTGGTCCGGCCAGAAGCGCCGCGGAAAGCGGAGATAGAGCTTGCCCAGGATTCCCGCCCCGTAGCCCAGGCGGCCGATGGCAATACGCTGCCGCTCCGGCGGCGCCGGGTCCAGCGCCGGCAAGCCTGCGCGCAGCAGCCCAACCGGCACGGCGATCACCGCGCGATCCGCTTCGATGCGCTGGCCGTCCTGCAGGATTGCCGTCACGCCGTTGCCTCTCCAGAGTACCCGCTCAACAACGGCGCCGGTACGGATGTCGAGGCCGGGCGCGACATCGTCGATCAGTTGTTTGTAGCCGCCCCGGGGCTGCGCGTTGCGCTCGAGACCTTCGGTCGGAAACCACTCCTCCGCGGCCACGGCGTCCCACGGCGCGCTCTGCACGCCCTCGCTCATCTCCACGAACGTGGCCACGACCAACCGGTCGATCTCGGGCAGCCACGATGCGGTGAGCAGCGGCTCGACGGCCTCGCGCACGGAGATCGAGCGAGGGCCGCGAACGCGCGTCAGCGCCTTGCTCTTCCAGGTCGCCCATTCGATGGCGGCCTTGAAGGCCATCCGTCCCATCACCGCGCGGCGTCGCTGGCCTTCACGGGTCGGCGAGGTCGCGCGCCTGTCGATCAGCAGACGCTCGCCCTGCGACTCGACCAGGTCGATCCCCAGTTTCCCGCACCACAGGGTGAGCGGATTGCCATCCACGCCATGCACCCAGGAGCCGCCGAGGTCGACCGGCGCGCCGACGCGATCGTCGGTCCAGGTCCGGCCGCCGACGCGCCCGCGCGCTTCCAGCACGCTGACGGTGAAACCGGAATCGTGCAGAAGCCTCGCCGCGACCAGTCCGGCCATCCCGGCGCCCACGACGACGACGCGCTCGCCGTTGCCCGTCCCCATCGACCAGGAACCAGTCCGGCTCATACCCGCGGCGCCCAGGCCAGCATCGGCAGCGATGACATCGAATCGAAAGTCCGGCCGCCGGCGGCGCGCAGTGCCTCGGGGTCGCTGTGCGTGGCACCGACATAGGCCAGGGCGCGCATGCCCGCGGAACGCGCCGCCTGGATGCCCGGCAGCGAATCCTCGACCACCGTGCAGCCGAACGGTTGCTCGTCCATCTGGATGGCGGCGTGAAGGAAGAGATCGGGGAACGGTTTGCCGCGCGAGACCTGGCTCGCGCTGAAGATGCGCCCCTCGAAGCGTGACCAGAGGCCGGTGATTCCGAGCGTCACGCGCATCTTGTCGAGGCCGCCCGAACTCGCGACGCAGGTCGCGATCCCCGCCGCCTCGATCGCGTCGATCGCCTCGACGACGCCCGGAACGGCCTGGAGCGGCGCATCGCGGAAAGCCTGCAACGTGTCCGCCTGCAGCCGGTCGACGAAGTCGGACGGCAGCGCCCGGCCGAGTTCGCCCTCGACGATCTCCACGCAGGATTTCATCGAACGCCCCATCAGGCGGCGCATCGTCTCCTCGACCGTCCAGTCGAGGCCCTCGCGCTCGAGCGCACAGGCAAAGCAGGTGTTAGCGAGGGGCTCGCTGTCGACCAGCACCCCGTCGCAATCGAATATGACCAGCACCCGCCAGAGATATCAGTAAGGCTTGTCGCCTGCCACCGTGACCCGGTTGCCGCTGCGGGTGTGCGGCCAGTAGTCCCACATCGCGCGATGCTGGACGCAGCGATTGTCCCAGAAGGCGATGGAGTTCTCCTGCCAGCGGAAACGGCACTGGAAGAGCGGGTTTTCCATGTGTTCGTACAGGTAACGCAGGATCGCATCGCTCTCGTCGCGCGGCAGCCCGACCAGCGAGCGGGTGAAGCCACGATTGACGTAGAGCGCCTTCTTGCCTGTCACCGGATGGGTGCGCACCACCGGGTGGATGGCGCGCGGATACTCCGGCTTGTCGACGACGTTGTAGTTCTTGTAGAGGCCGCGATAGACCGATTCGCCGTCGTGGACCGCGGTCAGCCCGTCGAGATAGGCCTTCATGCGGTCCGACAACGCCTCGTAGGCGGCATACATGCTGGCGAACAGCGTGTCGCCGCCCTTGGGCGGGCACTTCTTGATGTAGAGGATGCTGCCCATCGGCGGCTCGAGGTCGCAGCTCACGTCGGTGTGCCAGCCCTCGCCGTTGGCGCGCGGCGAATCCTTGTCGGCGTGGATGATCATCAGCTCGGGCTTGCCGGGTTCGCTCGGCGCGGCGGGATGCGTGTGCAGGTCGCCGAACAGGCGGCCGAACGCCAGGTGCTGGTCCTGGGTGATGTGCTGGTCGCGGAAGAAGATCACGAGATTCTCCGCCAGGGCACGGTGGATCTCGTCCTGCTGTCGGTTGGACAGCGGCTGGCTGAGGTCGATGCCGCTGATCTCGGCGCCGAGGATCGGCGTCAGCTTGTCGAGGGTGATGGTCTCGTACGGTGCGCTCTCGTCGGCGGTGTGCCGATAGCGCGGTCCGGCGTTGGCGTTCAGGGATCCAGACATGGGTTCTCCTATTCGACCTTGATGTTTGCGCGACGAATGATCTGCCCCCAGCGCTCCTTCTCGGCGCTGGCGAAGGCGGCGAACTCGGCCGGTCGCATGAGCTTCGGCGTGCCGCCCAGCGCCGCCAGGCGCTCGACGACTTCCGGCATGGCAGACACGGCGTAGAGGTCGGCATTGATGCGGTCGACGATCTCCGCCGGCGTTCCCTTCGGTGCGTAGAACCCCGTCCAGGTCGTCAGCAGGACCTCGGGCAGCCCCGCTTCCGCCGCCGTCGGCATGGCCGGCACGGCCGCATAGCGTTCGCTGTCGGTCACGAACAATCCCTTGAGCGCGCCGCGGTCCATGGCGATCTTGGCGTTGACCGTATCGATCATCATGAAGGTGAGAAGGCCGCTCTGCACGTCCGGGATGGCCTGTGGGTTGCTCTTGTAGCCGACATAGACCGCGTCCACGCCGGCCGCCATTTTGTACAGCTCCGACGCGACGCGGGCGGGCAAGGCGCCGGCGCCGTAATTGTGCTTGCCGGGCTCGGCCTTGAGCTTCGCCGTCAGTTCGGCCGCCGTGTTGATCGGGCTGTTGCGGTCCACCAGCAGCACGAAGGGCGACGTCCCCATGCGCGAGATCGGCGCGAAGTCCGCGATCGGATCGTAGGGCAGCTTGTCGTAGATCGCTGGATTGACGACCTGCGTCATCGCCGAGGTCGCGAACAACGTCAGACCATCCGGCTTGGCACGCGCGACGGATTCGGCCGCCGGAATGCCGTTGCCGCCGCCCTTGTTGTCGATCACGACCGGCTGGCCCCAGATCGCCGAGAGTCGCTCGGCATAGACGCGGGCACTGATGTCGGTCGCCGCACCCGCCGGAAACGGCACGACCATGGTGACGCGGCCGGCCGGAAACTTCTTCGCGCGCCCGATGGCGGGAACCGCAAAGGCCGCAACGCCCATCGCCTTGGCGAACTGTCGTCTGCCGAACATGTTTCCTCGCCGTTTCTTATGGGCGCGACGCTAGACGCTTTCGCGACGCCCCGCCGGTCCTAAGTCGACAGAGTCCGTATTACGGAATATCGTTCCCGGCATGCCGATCGAGCCCGTCCGCCGCAGTTTCGCGATTCTGGAGGCGTTGAGCCGCCGTCCGCACGGCACGATCGCGACGCTCGCGGAGGAAACGGGCCTGCCCCGCCCCACCGTCGCCCGCCTGCTCGGCACCCTGGTGGAACTGGGATACGCGACCCAGGTGTCGCGGCTGATCGGTTATCGGCTCACCGACCGCGTGCTGGGGCTGGCGCAAGGGATACGCTTCATCGATCGATTCGTGGACGCGGCGGCGCCGCACATGCAACGCTTCACGCAGGAACACGGATGGCCGCTCTATCTCGGCTCGATCAGCCATCGCGCGATCACCATCCGCTATTCGACGGCCGCCGAGAGTCCGATGTCGTTCGAACGCACTGCCCTCTATCGGCGCAGCCCGATTTTGTCCGGAGCGCTCGGTCGCGCCTGGCTCGCTTTCTCCGCGGACGAAGAGCGCCGCGCGATCCTGCGCGATCTCGGCGTGCGCTACGACGCGAAACTGGCGGCCGTCTTCGCCCGCATCAGGCGCGACGGGCATGCGTTCGCGATCCTGCCGCGATCGGGACGCCTCCAGGGCATCGCCGTCGCCATCCGCAAGCGCGACCGCGTGCTGGGCTGTATCTCGATGCGATTCGTGCGCTCGGCGATGAGCGAGGCCGAGGCCGGCGCCCGCTTCGGCGCACCGCTCAATGCGTTGGCACGCGCCATCGCCACGGACGCCGCAAGCTAGTAGCG
The DNA here is from genome assembly GCF_020880995.1 of Reyranella aquatilis. Lineage (GTDB taxonomy): Bacteria > Pseudomonadota > Alphaproteobacteria > Reyranellales > Reyranellaceae > Reyranella > Reyranella aquatilis. The sequence goes on from NZ_JAJISD010000001.1 coordinate 1,065,088, forward strand.
TGCGCCAAAATCGACTGGAGGAAACATGACGACGTTCGACGCCATCGCCACGCAGACCGTCCGCAAGGCGGCCCATCTCGAGCCGGGCTTCGTGCACAAGGCTGACGTCGAGGTGGCGGCGCGCAAGCTGGCGGCTCGCAAGAAGAAGCCGAACATCCTGATCTATCTGATGGACGATGTCGGCTGGGGCGACTTCGGCTGCTACGGCGGCGGCGTGGCCGTGGGCGCGCCGACTCCCAACTTCGACAAGATCGCGCGCGGCGGCCTGCAGCTCACCTCCTGCTATTCCGAACCCTCCTGCTCGCCCTCGCGCGCCACGCTGCACACCGGCCGTGTGCCCAACCGCCACGGCCTGCACCGGCCGCCGATGTACGGCGAGCCCGGCGGCCTGCAGGGCGAGATCACCCTGCCGATGCTGCTGAGCCAGGCCGGCTACACGACCCAGGCGGTCGGCAAGTGGCATCTGGGGGAGAACGTCGAAAGCCAGCCGCAGCATGTCGGCTACGACGATTTCTACGGCTTCCTCTCCGTGTCCGACATGTACACGGAATGGCGCGACCCGCATTTCTTTCCCGAGATCGTCTATTCGGCGGCGCGCACAGAGTGGATCAAGAACATGCCCTTCAACCGCTGCTTCGTGCACGCGAAGAAGGGCGAGGAGCTGACCAACGTCGAGGAGGTGACCATCCCGGTCCTCTCGGAGCTCGACGAGAAGTGGTGCAGGTATTCCGAGGCGTTCATCGAGAAGCAGGCCAAGTCCGACAAGCCGTGGCTGCTCTACCACTGCACGCGCGGCGCGCACTTCGACAATTATCCGGGTGAAAAGTATCTCGGCAAGTCGCCGGCGAAGCACCCTTACAAGGACACGCTGCTGGAACTGGACGAGATCATGGGTCGCCTCGTCGAGGCGCTGCGCAAGTCGGGCCAGCTCGAGGACACGCTGATCTTCATCTCGTCCGACAACGGTCCGCATATGGAGACATGGCCGGACGCCGCCTTCACGCCGTTCCGCTGCGCCAAGGGCTCGACCTGGGAGGGCGGCGTGCGCGTTCCCGGCCTGATGTACTGGCCGGGCACGATCGAGGCCGGCCGCCAGAGCGATGGTCTGTTCGACTTCAACGACATCGTGCCGACGGCGCTCGGCCTCGCCGGGGCCTCGGACCTTCTGCCGTCGGATCGCTACATCGACGGCGTCGACCAGACCTCGTTCCTGCTGGCGCCCGACGGCCTGTCGAACCGCAAGTACCATTACTACTGGCTGAGCCAGACCTTCTCCGGCCTGCGCTGCGGCGAATACAAGATGGTGCTGTCGGCCACGAGCGACGATGCGACGGACGCGTTCGGCACGGGCGGCTTCACCGGCGTGCTGGAGCGCTACGCCTATCCGAAGCTGTTCAATCTCTATCTGGACCCGAAAGAGCAGCACAACTACCTGACGCGCAAGCTCGCCTACGTCGAGGCGTTCCAGCTCGGCATGCGCGGCCATCTCGGCACCTTCAGGAAGTTCCCGGCCAAGCAGGTGATGGGCATCAACGTGGCGGACAAGCGCGAATAGAAACTGCGCGCACTGTCCCGTGCCGCTACCAGGGCACCGGATCGCCGCGGTGATCGAAGAAGCCACCGCTGCTGCCCGGGCCAAGGCCCTCGATCGTGTCGAGCAGGCGGGCGGCTGCCTCCTCCGGCGTCTGGACGTCGAGGCCGGCCTTCACGAACGGCGCCGAGAGAGGCGTCGACACCGTCCCGGGATGGAGCGCGACGCAGATCGCCGCCGGCTGTCGCCGGCCGAGTTCGATGCTGGCCGTCCGGACGAACTGGTTCAGCGCCGCCTTGGAGGCGCGATAGCTGTACCACCCGCCCAGCCGGTTATCGCCGATGCTGCCGACCCTGGCCGACAGGGTGGCGAATACAGAGCGGCCCTGGCGCGGCAGCAGCGGCAGGAAGTGCTTCATCAACAGCGCCGGGCCGATCGCGTTGACGGCAAAGGCCCTCGCCATGTGCGCGGGGTCGAGATCGCGCCAACTCTTCTCCGGTGCCATGCCGTCGCCATGGAGCAATCCGCTCGCGTCGATAAGAAGACGAAGCTCGCCCCCAAGACCCGTCACATGGCGCGCGGCTGCGGCCATGCTTTCCTCGTCCGTGAGATCGAGCGCGGGCGAGATTCCGCGCCCCAGCGCAAGCACGGTAGAAAAGCACGACTGCAATGAAAGGCGCCTGTACAAGGCCCCGCCGATTCCGCCCGACGCACCGACAACGATGGCGATGCCCCCCGGCGGGATCGCCTCGGACACATCATTAACGGAGTGCGGGCTCATGCCCCGGTCGCTTCGCGATCGGCGCGCGCCGCGCCACCGGACTGCGGCTCCCCGGTACCGGATTCTCTACGGTAGGCTTCCACGAGCAGACGGCCCAGCGGGCTGAATGGCGGCTTGAAGTCGAGCGTCTTGCCCAGGCGCTCCTCGACAATGGAGAGCATCCGCCTCGCATAGCCACGCCGCCGAAACGGCGGGCCGACGAAAAGATACTCGATCGCCCCGCACTCATCGTACCGGCAATAGCCGATGGTCGTATTCGCATCGGCGATCGTGATGATGCCGTCGGCATGGTTGATCCGGGGCTCCATTCTCAGGCTGCCGTACGAACGCTCGATCCGCGAACTCCCCGCGCTAGCCGCCCCACACGTCGTCGTAGCGGGCAGTGCCGTCCTTCAGCGGGAAATGACGGTAGGTGCGATAGGCGGAAGTCATCGCGGCCTGCTGGAAGACGAGACCCGTGATGATGACGCCGGCCGCGACGAGCACATGGAACACGATCAGTTCGCCGTACCAGATCCATGCTCCGGCGCTGAGGCAGAAGATGTTGGTCCACATGACGCTGAGGAACAGCATCAGCTGGAAGCGCTGGGCCGCCGGCAGCGTCCGAAGCGGGTTGACGCTGGAGTCCATGACGGCGCGATAGACTGAATTCATTCTTTGCTCCCGGTGGACACTGAACCAATTACGCGCCGGGAGCCGCGACGGATCACGCATGCGACATCGCAGCTCTGTCCCGCGGAAGGACTTGTCGTCAATCACCTGCGCAACCACCTGTCGGGCAACCGACCGCGGCGTCGGTCTGGAGCCCTCATGACACTGGCAAACCTGCTCTTCGTGCTCGTCCTTGTTTCCGCATTCGCAACCCTGTTGGTCATGTTCGCCGGCGTGCTCTCGATGGCGCGCGAAGATGCCGACGCGCCGGCCGGCGCACGCCTTGGCAACCGCCTGATGGCGTGGCGCGTCCGGCTACAGTTGGTCACCGTCCTGCTGATACCGCTGTGGTACCTCGCCAGCCGCGACTGACGGAGTGGCAAGATCGTCCGAGGCCTGAACGACGACCGGGATCGGGCGGTCCAGGCAATATCACCCAGGCCCGCCCCGAGGGCGGGCCTAGTTGCGCCCCTCGATCAGGCCACGGCAGACGACCTGTGCCTGGATCTCCGCCGCGCCCTCGAAGATGTTGAGGATGCGCGCATCGCACAGGACGCGACTGACGGGATACTCCATCGCGTAGCCGTTGCCGCCGTGGATCTGCAGCGCGTTGTCGGCATTGCTCCAGGCGACGCGCGCGGCGAGTAGCTTGGCCATGCCCGCCTCGATGTCGCAGCGCCGGTCGGAGTCCTTCTCGCGCGCGGCGAAGTAGGTGAGCTGGCGGGCGATCATGGTCTCGACCGCCATCCAGGCGATCTTCCCGGCGACGCGCGGAAAGGCGTAGAGCGGCTTGGCGAACTGGATGCGCTCCTTGGCATACCGCAGGCCGAGTTCGAGCGCGTTCTGCGCCACACCGACGGCGCGGGCGGCGGTCTGGATGCGCGCGCTCTCGAAGGTCGCCATGAGCTGCTTGAAGCCCTGGCCCTCCTTCTCGCCCAGCAGATTGGCGGCCGGCACCTCGAACCCATCGAAGCCGATCTCGTATTCCTTCATGCCGCGATAGCCGAGGACTTTGATCTCGCCGCCACTCATGCCCTTGGCGGGGAACGGCTCGGTGTCGGTGCCGCGCGGCTTCTCGGCGAGGAACATCGACAGGCCCTGATAACCGGGCTTGGAGGCATCGCTGCGCGCCAGCAGGGTCATGATGTCGGCACGCGCTGCATGGGTGATCCATGTCTTGTTGCCGTTGATCCTGTAGGTGTCGCCGTCAAGCACGGCGCGCGTGCGCAGGCTGGCGAGATCGGAACCCGTATTGGGCTCGGTGAACACCGCCGTCGGCAGCAGCTCGCCCGACGCGATGCGCGAGAGGTACTTCTTCTTCTGCGCCTCGGTGCCGCCGGAGCGGATCAGCTCGGCCGCGATCTCCGAGCGCGTGCCGAGCGAGCCGACGCCGATATAGCCGCGCGACAGTTCTTCGGTGACGACGCACATCGCGAGCTTGCCCATGCCCAGCCCGCCCCATTCCTCGGGCACCGTGAGACCGAACACGCCGAGATCGGCCATCTGCTGCACCACCGGCAGCGGGATGAGTTCGTCGCGCAGATGCCAGCCGTGGGCGTGCGGCGCCACCTCGGTATCGACGAAGCGGCGGAACTGGCGGCGCACCTCCTCCAGTGCCTCGTCGCCCAGTTCGAGCGAACCGAAGCCGCCGGTGTCGAGACCGTCGGCGATCAGCTCGGCGATGCGGCCGCGCACCGCCGCGGTATTGGCCGCGATCAGCTTTGCGACGGCCGGAGTCTCGAGCGCGGCGCCGTCGAGGCCGAGGTCGCCGGGTCGCACGATCTCGACCTGGCTGATGGCGATGCCGCCCTTCAGCTGCGCGAGATACTCGCCATAGGCCGACTGGAGGATGAGCTTCTCGAGTTCCCCGCCGGCCCCCGCTTCGGCCCATCGCCGCATCTGACGCAGGGCCGCGACATAGGTCGCGATCCAGGCGTAGCCGTGCGAGGCGAACTGCTCGCGTTCCAGCAGCTTGGGATCAACCTTGCCCTGCGGCGCCACAAGGCCGCGCACCGCTTCGCGCGCGGCGGTCTCATGCCGTTCGGCCGCGGCCTCGGCGTCTGCGCACAGGGAGAAAAGGTCTGGGAGGATCAAGGACATGGCGGACTCGACATCATCTCCTCCCCCGTCACACGGGGGAGGTGCCCCGGAGGGGCGGAGGGGGAAAGAAACAGACCGGATCGGGGCTCGCCCCCTCCGGCGCGGCGCCTTCACAGGCGCCTGAGGCGACCTCCCCCGCGGGACCGGGGGAGGCAAGAGTCTTAGTCTTCCAGCGCGTCCTCGAGGGTGCGCAGGCCGGGGCGCTTGGCCGAAACGAGCACCGCCATGTTTCCGGGCTTGTGCTGGTTCTTCCACATCTTGGTATGGGCCTTGGGAATGTCGGCCCATTCGAAGACTTCGCTCATGCACGGATCGATGCGGCGCTCGATCACCAGCTGGTTGGCCTGGCTGGCCTGCAGCAGATTGGCGAAGTGGCTGCCCTGGATGCGCTTCTGGCGCATCCAGACGAAACGCGCGTCCATGGTGAGGTTGAAGCCCGTGGTGCCGGCGCAGAACACCACCATGCCGCCGCGCTTCACGACGAAGCAGGAGACCGGGAAGGTCTGCTCGCCGGGATGCTCGAACACGAAGTCGACGTCGTTGCCCTTGCCGGTGTGTTCCCAGATCGCGCCGCCGAACTTGCGGCACTTCTTCATGTATTCGGCATAGCCCGCCTGGTCGTCGACGTCGGGAAGCTGGCCCCAGCAGTCGAAGTCGTTGCGGTTGATGACGCCGCGTGCGCCCAGCGACATCACGAAGTCCGTCTTCGACGGATCGGAGATCACGCCGATGGCGTTGGCGCCGGCCGTGGCGATCAACTGGATCGCCATCGAGCCCAGGCCGCCCGCCGCGCCCCAGACCAGCACGTTGTGGCCGGGCCGCAGGATGTGCGGGCGATGGCCGAACAGCATGCGATAGGCGGTGGCGAGGGTGAGCGTGTAGGAGGCGCTCTCCTCCCAGGTGAGATGCAGCGGGCGCTTCATGAGCTGGCGCGCCTGCACCTTGCAGAACTGGGCGAACGACCCATCGGGCGTCTCGTAGCCCCAGATGCGCTGGCTGGTGGAGAACATCGGATCGCCGCCGTTGCACTCCTCGTCGTCGCCATCGTCCTGGTTACAGTGGATGACGACTTCGTCTCCGACCTTCCAGCGCTTCACCTTGGCGCCGACCGCCCAGACGATTCCCGAGGCGTCCGAGCCCGCGATGTGGAACGGCTGCTTGTGCACGTCGAACGGCGAGATCGGCAGGCCGAGGCCCGCCCAGATGCCGTTGTAGTTCACGCCGGCTGCCATCACGAGGACGAGCACCTCATCCTCGCCGATCGCGTGCGTCGGCACGACTTCGAGCTGCATGGACTGTTCGGGCGGCCCATGGCGGTCGCGCCGGATGACCCAGGCGTACATGTTCTTGGGCACATGCCCGAGCGGCGGAATCTCGCCGACCTCGTAGAGATCCTTCTTCGGCTGGTTGGCCGTGGGATGAGGGCGAGCCGCGAAAGCGACGACGGACATGGCAAATCCTCCTGCGTTGCAGCGAAACTATTGCTGCGAAAGCGAGAGTGCAATGCACAAAATACGAATCGGAACGATTGGCACAGTGGAAAAACAACAATATTACCCCTGCCCTGCGGAAATCCCGCATTGCCGGCTCCCAAAAGTCGCGCCACGCTCGGCAAGTAAACGAGCGTTTACCAAGCAGGTCGAGTTTAGGGAGAGCGCGCCATGAAGCTCATGTGGTTCCACCTGATGCCGTACACGGAGCTCCCGGACGACTTCAATCAGAAGCATCCCTCGGTCTGGGTCGACATCCACTCGTCGTTGTTCGACCCCAGGCGCGCGCACCACATGTACAACGACTTCATGGACGAGCTCGAATACGCCGCCGAACTCGGCTACGACGCGGTCTGCGTGAACGAGCATCATTCCAATGGCTACGGGCTGATGCCCTCGCCCAACCTGATCGCCTCCTCGCTCGCGCGCCGCACCACCGACACCGCGCTCTGCGTCATGGGCAACTCGCTGGCGCTCTACAATCCGCCGACCCGCGTCGCGGAGGAATTCGCGATGATCGACTGCATCTCGGGCGGCCGGCTGATCGCCGGCTTCCCCGTCGGCTCGCCGATGGATACCTGTTACGCCTACGGCCAAAATCCGAGCCTGCTGCGCGAACGCTATCTCGAGGCGCATGACCTGGTGAAGCGCGCCTGGACCGAGAAGGACACCTTTGCCTTCAACGGCCGCTACAACCAGCAGCGTTACGTCAACATCTGGCCGCGGCCGATCCAGAACGATCCGCATCCGCCGATCTGGATCCCGGGCGGCGGCTCGGTCGAGACGTGGCGGTGGTGCGCGGAGATGGACTACGTCTACTGCTATCTCTCCTACTACGGCTACAAAGCCGGCCTGACGACGATGCAGGGTTTCTGGAACGAGATGGAGAAGCTCGGCAAGGACCGAAATCCGTACCGCGCGGGCTTCCTGCAGTTCGTCGGCGTCGCCGAGAGCCGCCAGCAGGCGCTCGATCTCTACACCGAGCCCGCCGAATACTTCTACGGCCGCTGCCTGCATGTCGATGCGCGCTTCGCGACGCCGCCCGGCTACACGACTGAAGCCACGCAGCGCGCTGGCATCCAGAGCATGGTGAGCAAGGCAGCCAACACGGCGAGCTACTCGAGCAAGCTCAGCCTCAAGGCCACCAACATGAAAGACATCGTCGACGGCGGATACGTCATCATCGGCTCGCCCGACGAGGTGGTAGAACAGATCCGCCACGTCGCCACGAGCCTCAACGTAGGACACCTCATGCTGCTGCTGCAGTACGGCAACATGAGCAAGGACACGACCAAGTACAACACGCGCCTGTTCGCCGAGAAGGTGATGCCGAAGGTCAAGGACCTGTTCGGCGAGTGGGAGGACAAGTGGTGGCCCAAGCCGATGGACAAGGGCCAACGCGCGGCCATCCCCGCCTTCCGTCCCCACGCCGCGGCCGCGGAGTAAGCTCGTGTCCCAACCTGCGACCGCGACCGTCGAGGTCAACGGCCACGCCTGCCGCGTCTGGACCAAGGGCCAGGGCCCCAAGGTCGGCTTCCTCGCCGGTCTGGGCGGCTTGCCGCGCTGGGTCCCCTTCCTCGACCGGCTGGCCGAGAGCCGGACGGTCGTCGCCCCGTCCCTGCCAGGCTATCCAGGCGCGACCGGCCATACCGAACTCGACACGCATCTCGACTGGGTGCTGGCGGTGCGCCAGCTGCTCGACAAGGCGGGTCTCGGCGGCGCCGACCTCGTGGGCGCCTCGGTCGGCGGCGCCTTCGCGGCCGAAATGGCGGCGATCTTCCCCGAGCGTGTGGGTAGGCTTGCGCTGATCGCCCCCTTCGGTCTGTTCGACGACAAGGAGCCCGCCGCCGATCCGTGGGCCCAGCGCAAGGACGTGCTGCCCGGCCTGATGTGTGCCGAGGCGGCGACCTGGAACGAACTCGTCGCCCCGCCGGAAGGCGCCAATTCGGTGGAATGGCCGATCGAGATGACCCGGGCCTCGGAAGCTGCCGCCCGCGCCTTCTGGCCGCTTGGCAACACCAGGCTGGAGAAGCGGCTGGGCCTGATCGAGGCGCCGACGCTGATCCTGTGGGGCGATCGGGACGCCATCCTGCCGCCGGTCTATGCCGGCACGTTCGCGCGGGCGATCAAGGGGGCAGCGCGTGTCGAGACCATCGCGAATGCGGGTCATCTCGCCTATCTCGACCGGCCCGAGGCCGTCGCGAACGCCGTGCTGAAACATTTTGCCTGAGCGGCTCACGCCCTTGGTGGTTGCTTCGGCGGTTCGGATCGCTATTGTCCGGCGCGTTAGGGGTTTTGCGAGGTACACGGCAATGACGATCCGTTCGATGAAGATGACCGCTGGCGTCTCCCTGTTCGCGGCGGTCCTGGCGGTCGGCACGAGCCTGCCGGAGCGGCAGGCGTCGGCCCAGGTGACGGCGGTGCCGCGCGAGGGCGTGGCCTTCAACGACGTGGTCACGCAGCGGGTCAAGATCGAGACGGCCGATCCGGAGAGCCGCACCGTGGCGTTCACGACGCCGACCGGCCAGCTCGTGATCCTGCCGGTGGCCGACAGTGTGAAGAACTTGGCGTCGATTGACGACGGCTCGATGGCGAACGTCACCTATTCCGAGGTGATCACCATGCTAAACCTCCGCCAGAAAGGCCCGGGCGCACAGCTCGCCCGCAAGGACCAGATGGGCCAGACGAACCAGACCGACGTCGAGGCCGGCCGCTTCACGCTCACGGTCGTCGGCGTCGATCTCGCCAAGAATACCGTCTCGGTGATCGACGGCCGCGGCGGCCCGGTCCGCACCTATGCCGCCAACTCGATCGCCAAGCAGGACATGCTGAAGAAGATCAAGGTCGGCGATGTCGTGATCGGCATGACCACGCCGCTCACGATCACGGCGATCTCGCCGGCGCGCTAGACGCTCCGGACCGAAGTCCAGACGGCCGGCATTCGCCGGCCGTTTTTTTTGGCCGCTCGTTGGCCCGGCACCGTCAGCGAACGGCGACTTCCTCCCAGAAGCCGATCCAGTGATCGACCGGCTTCATCTTCTCCTGGGGCGCCTCGTAGGACCAGGCCGCGCGAGGGCTTCGCGCCTCGCCTTCGACGACATCGTAGAACTGGACGCCATGCGGGCATTTCAGATCGCCGCCCGTCTTCGGCGAGAGGCTGAGAAGCTCCATCCTGACGGCGTCGCGCGGAAAGTAACGGTAGCCGTCCACCTCGAGCGTGCGATCGCTCTCGGCGATCACCTTGCCGCGCCAGATCGCCTTCATGACGAGCCTCCTCGCATCAGTACTGGTCGCGCCGCCGTACCCACTCCATCGTGAACGAAAGTCCATCTTCGTCGCGGCCCTTCGACGTCAGGTCGAGCAGGTGGTAGGCGCCATTCAGCATGTCAACGCCGCGCGCGTACGTCGAGTAGGTACGATAGATCGCGCCATCCTCGCCCCGCCGGAAGGCAGTGAACCCCGGCATCTCGCCCGGCCCCACCGTCATCGTTCCGAAATTGTAAGGCATCTCCGACTCGCCGGGCCGCGAACTCACGCCATAGTCGAAGTTGAAGTCGCTTCCGCCGGATGACACCCAACGAAAGGTCCAGCCCATCCGCTTGCGATAGGCCTCGAGCGTGGTCAGCGGCGCTCGCGAGACGGCGACCAATGCCGTGTCGCGGTGCGCGAGATGGACGTCGATGCCGTTGAAGTTGTCGGCCCAGAACGAGCAGCTCTTGCAGGCCTCGGTCCAGTCCGGGCCAAACATCAGGTGGTAGACCAGAAGTTGCCCGTGGCCGCCGAACAGGTCGGCAAGGCCCGCGGGTCCCTCCGCTGTATCGAACGAGTAGTCCTTCTCGACCCGCTCCCAGGGCAACTCGCGGCGCTGGCGCGACAGCTCGTCCCGCAGGCGCGTGAACTCCTTCTCCCGGGCCAGGAACTCGCGGCTCGCCGCCAGCCAGGCCTCGTGGGATACGACGGGGTGCATGGTCATGGCGCACCTCGCAGGAGCGTCTCCAGCTTGCCAAACGAGCCGTCCCAGCCCTCGCGATGGCAGCGGAAGTCCTCGGTGTCGGCGAACGGGCCGTGGATCAGGGTGAGCTGGGTCCGATTGCCCAGAGAGCGAAACTCGACCCGCACCGTCGTCTCGTGGCCCCGCGCGCCCGCGAAATCGCCGTCGGCATGGTGTGCCCATGTGAAGACGAGCCGTTCCGGCGGAACGACATCGAGATAGACGCCCGATGAGGAGAAAACTCCCTGGGCATTGCGCCCGTCGATGCGCCAGGCACCGCCGCGTCGAACGTCGATCTCGCACAGCGTGATCTCCACCCCGGGCGGGCACATCCATCGGACGAACTGATCCTTACGGGTCCAGGCCTCGAACACGCGGTCGCGAGACGCATCGAAGATGCGGCTGACGTGCAGCGTGTCACTATCGATCCTTGCGTCGGGCATTCGGCTTTCCTTTCTTCGTCTTCGGGTCGGTGTCCTTCAGGAAGGCATCGAGCCGGTCGAAGCTCGCCTCCCAGAACCTGCGGTAGTGCTCGATCCAGTCCGCCGCGGCGCGCAGCCCCTCCCCGCGCAGTTCGCAGCGACGCCATTGCGCCTCGGTATGACGTTCGATCAGCCCGGCATCGGTCAGCACCTTGAGGTGACGCGATACCGCCGGCAGCGACATGTCGAAGGGTTCGGCAAGCTCGCCGACGGTGGCGCCGCCGGCCGCGAGCCTCGCCAGGATGGCGCGGCGGGTGGGATCGGCGAGGGCCGAGAAGGTCTGGGAGAGGACATCCATATTTAACATGTATGTTAAATACAGATGATCGTCAAGCCATCTGCTCCGGTCATTACCTGCCGCGTCATCGACCTCACGACCTTCCAAGCGCATTTCAGGCACATCCCGAAAGGAGGACCGTCATGAACCGCCGAACCCTGATCGCTTCCCTGGCCGCAAGCTCGTTGACCACCGCTTCGGCCTCGGACGCGGCCGATGGATTCGTCGACACGCCCGATGGACAGGAAATCGCCGTCCGCGACACCGGCACCGGAACGCCCATCGTCTTCCTGCATGGCTGGTCGCTGGCAGGGGCGATCTGGCAACCTCAGGTCGACTTCCTCGCAGCCCGCGGACACCGCGTCGTCGTGTACGACCGACGGGGACATGGACGCTCGACCAAACCGCAAAGCGGATACGACTTCGACACACTCGCCGACGATCTCGCAGCGGTCCTGGCGCGAACCGGGGTGACGAACGCGACGCTGGTCGGCCATTCGATGGCGGGCGGCGAGATCGCGCGCTACTTCGCGCGACATGGCGGCAAGCACATCGCGCGCACCGTGTTCGTTGCCCCGACGACGCCCTATGCACTGAAGACGGCAGACAACCCCGAGGGGACCGACCGGCGTGTCTTCGATCAACTCGCCGCCGCCCTCGCGGCCGATTCTAAAGCCTATCTGGCGGCCGGCGCGCCCGGCCTGCTCGGAAAGGACGCGGCACCCGAGACGGTGAAGTGGGCGCTCGACATGGCGTACCAGGCCGATCCCCGGGCGCTCGAGAAATGCCTGCGCAGCTTCAGCGAAACCGACTTCCGGTCCGACCTGCGCGCGCTCCAGGTGCCGACACTGGTCGTCTACGGCTCCGGCGATCTGCCGTCGATGGCGAGCAACGCGCGGCGCACCGGGGCCGCGATTGCCGGGAGTCGTGTCGAAGTCTATGAAGGCGCACCCCACGGGCTTTTCATCACCGACCGCGAGCGCTTCGACGACGACCTGCTCCGGTTCATCCGGAGCTGAAGCGTATGGAATCGATCTACCGCGTCGAAGGCGCCATCGCCGATACGAGCGCCTTCGCCGGCGGGCCGTGGAGCCCGAAACTGCAGCATGGGGCGGCGCCGTCGTCGCTGATCTGCTGGGCGGTCGAACGCCTTCCCTCGCCCGTGCCCATGCGCATCGCGCGCCTCACCGTCGACCTGATGCGACCGGTGCCGGTGGCACCGCTCGCCATCGAGACCGAGATCGTCCGCGAGGGCCGCAAGATCCAGCTCGTGTCGGTGCGGCTGCTTGCCGACCGTGAGGAGGTCGTGCGAGCCAGCGCACTGCGCATCCGCATCGATCCGAAGGAGATGCCCGCCATCGCCGGCGGGCCGCCCCTGGAATTGCCACAGCCGGAGCATTGCAGCCCGCCCGATTTCTTCGCGACCGAGACGCCCTTCCTGAAAGGCATCGAGATGCGCACGGCCAAGGGCGGCTTCCGGATCCCCGGTCCCGCCGCGGTCTGGTATCGCGCCACACGGCCGATCGTTGAAGGCACGGCGATCTCCCCGCTGATGCGCGCGGTCATCGCGGCGGACTTCTGCAACGGCACCTCGTCGGTGTTCGACATGAAGGACTGGACCTTCATCAACGCCGACCTCAGCGTCAGCCTCGGGCGCGAGCCTGTCGGTGAGTGGATCCTTCTCGACGCCGAGACCTGGGTGGGACCCGACTCGGTGGGCATCGCCGCCGCGCGACTGGCCGACGCCAACGGCTATTTCGGCCGCGCCGTACAGAGCGTCATATTCGAGAAGCGCAGAGAGAGGACACCATGCTGATCGTGCTTGCCGATGCGCGGTTCGATCCCGCCTAGACGGACGACGTCGTCGCCATCGCACGTCCGATGATCGAGGCTTCGCGTGCCGAAGCCGGCTGCGCCGGCTACGACTATGCGTTCGACATGCTCGAGCCGGGCCTGATGCGCGTGCGCGAATGGTGGAAGGACGAGCAGGCGCTGAAGGACCATTTTGCGACGCCGCACATGGCCGTCTTCCTCAAGGCGCTGCGCGACCTGAAGCCGAAGTCGGTCACGATCAGATGCCACGAGCTCGGCCCGGAGCGACCGATGCCGAACGCATAGTCCAAAACGTTTCTGAACCGAGCGTGCCGCCGAGCCTCTGAAGGCGGCGCCGCCAGCTGGCGCATGGGAATGCGCCTACCCCCGCTTCCAGCTCGTACCCTTCGGCCCGTCCTCGAGGATCACGCCCTTCGCCTTGAGATCGTCGCGGATGCGATCGGACTCCTTGAAGTCCTTGGCCTTGCGCGCCGACTGACGCGCCGCGATGGCGGCCTCGATATCGGCATCGGATGGGCCCTCGGCGGCCGACGCCGGCATCCAGCGAAACCACGCCTCGGGATCCTGCTGCAGCAGCCCGAGCGCCAAGCCGCCCGCCTTCAGCTCCGACGGATCGCGCAACTGGTGCAACGCGCTGATGGCCAGCGGCGTGTTGAGATCGTCCGACAGCGCGTCCTCGACCGAAGCCGGGCTCGGCTTCTCCTCCAGCGTCTTGCCTCGCAGCAACCCGTACCAGCGATCGAGCGTGCCCTTGGCCTGGGCCAGGCCTTCCTGCGTGAAGTCGAGCGGCTGACGGTACTGCGCCGACAGCAGCAGCAGCCGGATCACCTCGCCGGGATACTGGTCGAGCAGCTCGTGCACGGTGAAGAAGTTGCCGAGCGACTTGCTCATCTTCTCCCCGGAGATGTTCAGGAAGCCATTGTGCATCCAGTACTTCGCCATGATGGCGTGACCGAAGGCGCTGCGGCTCTGCGCGATCTCGTTTTCGTGGTGCGGGAAGATGAGGTCGAGGCCCCCGGCGTGGATGTCGAAGGTCTCGCCGAGCAGTGCGCCGCTCATGGCAGAGCACTCGATGTGCCAGCCCGGACGGCCGCGGCCCCACGGGCTCGGCCAGCCCGCCTGGGCGTCCGTCGAGGGCTTCCACAGCACGAAGTCGGCGGGATCCTTCTTGTAGGGCGCGACCTCGACCCGGGCGCCCGCGATCAACTCGTCATGCGAGCGGCGCGACAGGCGGCCATAGTCTTCCATGCTCGGCACGTCGAACAGGACGTGTCCCTCGGCCTCATAGGCGTGGCCACGCGCGATCAGCCGCTCGATGAGGGCGATCATCTCGCCGACATACTTGGTAGCGCGCGGTTCGACATCGGGCGCGAGCGCCCCGAGGCGGCTCATGTCGCTCTGGTAGGCGGTCGCCGTACGCTCGGTCAGCGCGTCGATCGACTCCTTGTTCTCGGCGGCGCGTACCATGATCTTGTCGTCGATGTCCGTGATGTTGCGGACATAGGTGACCTTCGGATGGCGCCGCTTCAGCAGTCGGTAGAGCACGTCGAACACGACGACCGGCCGCGCATTGCCGATATGGACGTAGTCGTAGACCGTCGGGCCGCAGACGTAGAGGCGGACATGCGACGGATCGAGCGGCACGAACGGCTCTTTTTCGCGCGACAGCGTGTTGTAAACGACGAGGGACATCGCCCCTTCTCCCGACTCAAATACGAACGAAGGCTACAGGACCCTGGCGGGCCTCAGGCCTCGATACATCGCGCGATGCGCGCGGCGGGAAGAAAGATCTGCGACATGATCCCAATCTATACGATGGGTTCCTGCTGCGCAATTCGCGGCCCGTGGCAACACTTTCCAGGTCACATGCGGAAGCCCGGCGGGGCCGGGCGCATAACGGACGATCGGCAGGTCAGCCGGCGAAATCGTGGCGTGGCCTCGGGTAGGACCTTGGCGGCCAGTCGTTGGCGGGTCAGGCCTGCTCCGCTAGTCTTGCGGCAATTGCGGAGGAAACGAACGACGATGCGCACCGAAAGTATCGAGTACCGCGCCGATGGCGTCCGCATGATCGGCCAGTATGTGGTCGACGACAGCAAGCCCGGGCGTCGTGGCGGAGTCCTCGTCTGCCACGAGGGTCCGGGCCTCACCGACCATACGAAGAAGATCGCGGCGCGCCTCGCAGCCCTCGGCTATGCGGCCTTCGCCATGGACTATCACGGCGACGGCAAGCCGCTTGCAGATCCCAGCCAGACCATGGCGCGGCTGCAGCCCTGGATGGCCGATCCGACAGGCATCCGCAGCCGTGCCCGGGCGGCGCTGGATGTACTGAAGGAGCAGAAGGAGGTTGATCCCGCGCGGCTCGCCGCCATCGGATACTGCTTCGGCGGCACCACCGCGCTGGAGATCGCGCGCAGCGGCGCCGACGTGAAGGCGGTCGTCGGTTTTCATTCCGGCCTCGCGACGGCGCGGCCGCAGGATGCGGTGAACATCAAGGCCAGGGTGCTGGTCTGCATCGGTGCGGACGATCCGATCATTCCTCCCGAGCAGCGCGCTGCCTTCGAAGCCGAGATGAAGAGCGGGGGCGTCGACTGGCGGCTGCAGCTCTATGGCGGCGCCGGCCACAGCTTCACCAACCCGGCCGCCGATTCGCGCGGCATGAGGGGGTTCTTCTACCACGCGGCCACCGATCGCCGCTCGTGGAATGCCATGATCGAGTTGTTCGACGAGACACTGAACTAGGCTTCGGAAAAACAAGGGAGGAAACGAAATGAAGCGCCGTCAACTGATCGTCCCCGGAGCGGCCGCGCTGGTCGCCCCGTCCATCGCCCGCGCGCAGGGCAAGTTCCCCGACAGGCCGATCCGCTTCGTCATCCCGTTCGCGCCGGCCGGCCCCACCGACATCATCGGTCGCATGGCGGCGGAGAAGCTCAGCGCCATCCTGGGCCAGCAGGTCATCGTCGACAACAAGGCGGGTGCTGCCGGCTCGATCGGCGCGGTCGACGTGAAGAACGCCAAGCCCGACGGCTACACCTTGCTGTGCGCGCCCTCCTCCACGCACGCCATCAATCCGACGGCCTTCGTGAAGCCGGCCTACGACGCCGTGAAGGACTTCACACCCATCGCGTCGATCTGCGTCAATCCGCTGGTCCTCGTTGCGCGCATGGACATGCCGGACACGGTGATGGGCCTGGTCGAATTGATGAAGAAGAACCCCGGCAAGTATTCGTACGGGTCATCGGGGGCGGGCTCGATCATCAACCTGGCCGGCGAGTACTTCAAACGCGAGGTCGGGGGCATGGACGTCGAGCACATCCCCTACAAAGGGTCGGCACCGGCGCTGCAGGACATGATGGCGGGCCAGACCGCCTGGATGTTCGAGACATTCAGCACGACGCTTCAGCTTCACAAGGCCGGCAAGGTTCGCATCCTGGCCTACGCCTACTCCAAGCGCGCGCCCGTCGCGCCCGAAATTCCAACGATGATCGAGGCCGGCGTGAAGGGCTACGAGGCCTATACCTTCAATCTCATCCTTGGCCCGGCAAACGTGCCGCAACCCGTCGTTGACGTCCTCGACCAGGCGGCGCGCCGGGTGATGAAGGATCCGGCCACCATCAAGTTCCTGGAAGACATCGCCGCCGTGCCGACGACCGACACCACGCCTCAACTCACGGCGAAGTTCATCAACGACGAGATCGCGAAATGGGCGCCGGTGATCCGGGCCGCCGGGATCAGGATCGAATAGAGCCCGCTCAGCGATACCCCGCCGGGGGCGGCACGTTCGCGGGCGCCGGTGCGATCGGCGCCTGCTGCGGCATCTGGGCCGGCGTCGGCAGGTTCATGCTGTTCGGACCGGTCGAGATACCGTCCGTCGACGCCACGCGGCCCGGGGCATTCGCCCCGGTGTTGCTGATGTAATAACCGGCGACTGCGTTGGAATTGTCGCCCGCGGTCTTGGCGGGCACATCGATGATACCGACGCGGGCACCGCTCTTGTCGATCCGGTAGCCCTCGGGATCCATTGCAAAGCCCTCATTGTCGACCCGAAGTCCGCCTGGCTGCACCCGATACGCGGGCGGCGGCGTGGTCTCGCTATACAGCGGCTGGGGCAGCGGGTCGCAGGCTGCGAGAAGCGACACACCAAGCGCCGCACCCACCAAAGCTCTCGCAGCCATCAAACCCCCTCATGGTGTGGTCGACTGCGGGCTGATGATGTTGCCGTTGCGGTCGAGCCGGTTTCCCTGGCCATCATAGCGGAAACCATACTCGTCGCGGAAGGCCTCAACGCCTGCCGGCGGGGTGGGCTGATAGGCGACCGGCGGGGTGCTGTAGGTAGTGGTCGAGACGGTCGTGGCCGGTCCGTAATAGGTCGGGGCTGCCGGGGCGGTCTGATAGTAGGTCGTGGTCTGGGAGGGGTAATAGACGCTCCCCGGTGCCGGAACCGGCGTCACGGCGGCCTGGTCGCGGTAGCGCCGGGCATCGATCTCTCGGCCCACACAGCGATCGTACATCGTGCTGCCGGGCGTGAGCCCGTAGGAATAGCAGGCGTTCCGGGCGTCGGCGTCGAGGCTGGCGACCGTGTACCCGACGGGGACCCGCCCCTGGGCACGGGCCGCGGCTTCCCGCGAGACGCAGCGATTGTAGTTGTCCGTGCCCGCGCGGAAACCATAGTCCAGGCAGGCCTGCTCAGAACTGCTCACCGGATAGGCACGAGCGGTGCGGGTTTCGTAGGTAGTGCTGCTACAGGCGGCGGCCGAGAGGCCCAAGGCGGCCACGGCCAGGATCTTCGAAGCGCTCATGAGGATGTCCTCCAGGTAAATTCCTGGGGGCCAGAACGGGAAACAGCGCCGCGGGTTGCAGGTTGCCTGCGCGATCAGGCCCGCTGCTTGATCACCCCGTCGCGCAATTCGCGGCGCAGGATCTTGCCGACATTCGTCTTGGGAAGCTCCTGGCGGAACTCGATGACCTTCGGCCGCTTGTAGCCCGTCAGCTCATCGTGACAGTAGGCCATCAGCGCTTCCTGCGTGAGCGCAGGATCCTTCCGGACCACGAACAACATCACGGCCTCACCGGAATTCTTGTCCGGCACCCCGATGGCGGCGCATTCCAGCACGCCCGGATGCGCCGCCACGACCGCCTCGACCTCGTTGGGATAGACGTTGAAGCCGGACACGAGGATCATATCCTTCTTGCGATCCACGATCTTCGTGTACCCGCGCGCATCCATGATGCCGACGTCACCCGACTTGAAGAAGCCGTCGGGAGTCATGACCTTCGCGGTCTCCTCCGGCTGCTGCCAGTAATCGCGCATGACCTGCGGCCCGCGAATCGCGATCTCCCCGGCCTGCCCCAGGGGCACATCCTGGCCGCCATCGTCGAGGATGCGGATCTCGACGTTGGGCAGCGGCAGGCCGATCGTACCGGTATAGGCTTCCGAATCGGTCGGATTGCAGGTCACTCCTGCAGACGTTTCGCTGAGCCCGTAGCCTTCACAGATAGGACAGCCGGTGACCGCGAGCCACTTTTTCGCGACGGCCTCCTGCACCGCCATGCCGCCGCCGTTGGAGATGACCAGCTCGGAGAAGTCGAGCTTCGCGAAGTCGGCGTTGTTGGCCAGACCGTTGAACAGCGTGTTCACCGCCGGGAAGATGTTGATCCGGTACTTGGCCAGCTCCTTGACCGTGCCCGCGAGATCGCGCGGGTTGGGAATCAGGATATTGAGCGCGCCGGTGCGCATGCCGAGCAGGCCGCAGGTGACGAAGGCGAAGACATGGTAGAGCGGCAGAGCGCAGACGATGGTGGTCTGGCCGCTGATCTTCCGGCGGTTGAGGCCCGGCTGCATCCACGCTTCTGACGCCAGCAGGTTGGCGACAAGCGTGCGATGAAGCAGGGTCGCGCCCTTCGAGACCCCCGTCGTGCCGCCGGTGTATTGCAGTACCGCGACGTCGTCGGGGCCGAGCTGCGGCTTCGCGAGCGTCAGCCGGCGACCCGCGCTCACGGCGTCGTTGAACGTGACATGGCCCGGCAGCGACCAGGCCGGTACCATCTTACGCACGTTGCGGACGACGAAGTTGACGATCAGTCCCTTGGGGAAGCCCAGCAGGTCGCCCATCGACGCCACCACGACATGCTTGACGCCGGTCTCCGCGACGACGTGCTGCAGGGTCGTCGCGAAGTTCTCGAGGATGACGATGGCTTCCGCGCCGGAATCCTTCAGCGGTGCTCGAGTTCGCGCGCCGTGTAGAGCGGATTGACGTTCACGGCGATGAAGCCCGCGCGCAGGACGGCCGCCACGGCGACCGGATACTGCAGCACGTTCGGCATCATGATGGCCACGCGCGCGCCGCGCTTCAGGCCCCTGCCCTGCAGCCACGCGCCCAGCGCCTGCGACAGTGAATCGATCTCGCCGAAGGTCAGGGCCTTGTCCATGCAGACATAGGCCTTGCGATCGCGATACTTCGAGAAACTCTCCTCGAACAGGGTCACGACGCTGGCATAGGCGGTCGGATCGATGTCCGACGGCACGCCCGGCGGATAATTCTTGAGCCAGAAGCGGTCCATGTCGTTCCTCCCAGAACGTCGTTGAACGCACTATACCGTCGGCGCACGAAAAAAGGCCCGTCCTCGCGGACGGGCCTTCGAACTCGAAGCCTGGGGCAGTTTAGGCCGCAGTCTTGGTGAACTTCTCGATGCGCTCCTGCACGGGGCGGACGACGTCGTCGGCCGACTTGCGGACGAACGCGCCGAGGTCCTGCGCCTGGGCGATGCGGGTCTCGAGACGGCCGCGCCAGTACTTGGCCGAGACGTCGAACGCCTCGAGCGGCGACTTGGCCGAGAGGAAGTCACGCATGGCGGCGAAGCCGGCGTCGGCGTCTTCCTTGGCGACGTCGAGGAGCTTGAGGCTGGCCTTGGTGGCGCCATCACGAACCTGGGCGTACTGGGTGTTCAGCTCCTCCGAGGCGCTCTGCGCGGCCTGGCTGATCTTCTCGAAGCCCTCGGTGGCCTTGCGGACGCCGATCTGGGCGAACTCGCGGACGCGCTCGCCGGCGGCCTTGGTGGTCTCGTTGGCGTGCTCGATGACGTTCTCGATGGCAGCGGTCTGGGTGGTCATGGCGTAAGGTCCTGCAATTGGTTGGTGTGGTAACAAATGGCGATGGGGCGTATATGGGATCGCCATTGTGCGTTGCAACATAAATTTGTGCGCTGCGGCGAAGAAAATTGATAATGATTATATATCAATAACTTAGAAGGATGCCCCCTCCGGCGGCTCTTGCCTTACCGGGACCGGACGGAGGACAAATTGTCCAACGACAAGCAAGGCGGACCACGGGGAGGACGCCAATGGACCTGCAGCAGCTTTCCGGAATCGATGCCTCGTTTCTGTATCTGGAAACGCCCGAGACGCCCATGCATGTGGCGGGCCTCACCTACTTCGAATTGCCGCCCGGCTTCGAGGGCAGCTTCTACCAGCACTTCCGGAAGTTCTTCGAAAGCCGGTTGCACACGATCCCGATCTTCTCGAAGCGTCTGGCGCCCTCCCTCTACGATCTCGACCATCCCGGCTGGGTCGACGAGGCCACGATCGATCTCGACTACCATCTGCGTGAGACGGCGCTGCCGTCGCCGGGCACGGAGGAGCAACTCGAGGAGGTGATCTCGCGGCTTCACGCCAACACGCTCGATCGCAGCCGCCCGCTCTGGCAGTTCTACGTGATCACCGGCCTCGCGAACGGCCAGGGCGTGCTCTATTCCAAGGTCCATCATGCCGCGATCGACGGCGGCGCGGGCATGGCGATCAACAAGGCGCTCTACGATGTGAGTGCGACGCCGCGCGACGTGGCCCCGCCGCCGCCGAAGCCGGCGGGCGCCGCCTCGGCCCCGAGCTCGCCAACGGCCGTCGATCCCATCAAGGGCATGGCCGACATCATGGGCAACATGATGCGCCAGCAGCTGAAGATGCTGCAGGCCGCCCCCGACATCATGAACTCGATGGCCAGTGCCTTCCTCGGCAAGCCCGGCGAAATGCCCAAGGCACTCAGCACCCTGCAGAGCCTCGCCAGCCAGCTTCCGACGCTCAGTGCGCCGAAGACGCCGTTCAATGCCACCATCACGCGCGAGCGCAGCTACGCAGCGCGCACGATCTCGCTGAACGACGCCAAGGCGATCGCCAAGGCGGGCGGCGCCAAGCTGAACGACGTGGTGATGGCGGTGTGCAGCGGCGCGCTGCGGCGCTACCTGCAGGAGAAGGGCCAGCTTCCCGACAAGCCGCTGATCGCCGGCGTGCCCATCAGCCTGCGCGAGCCGGGCGACACGCGGCAGAACAACCAGGTCTCCGGGATGCTTTGCCAACTCGCCACCGAGATCGCCGATCCGGCGGAGCGGCTGCGCGCCATCGTGAAGTCCTCGACCGAGTCCAAGCAGATTGCCGGCACGTTCCGCGATGCCGTGCCGCAGGATTTCGCCTTCGTGGGGGCGCCTATCTTGCTGCAGCTCGTGATGCTTGTGTACGGACGCAGCGGCCTGGCCGACAAGCTCCCGATGCCGATGAACGTCACCATCTCCAACGTACCCGGCCCGCCGATGCCGCTCTATTGCGCCGGCGCCAAGGTGACGGCGCTGCATCCCGTTTCGATCCCCGCGCACGGTGCGGCACTCAACATTACCGTGCAGAGCTACATGGATGCGCTGAACTTCGGCCTGACCGCCGACCGGCGCGCGGTGCCGGACGTGGCGCGGCTGGGAGACTATCTTGTCGAGGCCACCGACGAGCTGAAGCGGGCGGTCATTTCAGGTTGAAAGTCGCAATTCGCGTTCCGATATGTGAGATTCACGGCGCAACAAAGGAGCCCTCATGACGGCTGTCGCCCAAGATTTGCGTCCCCCCTCGCGTACGCTGCTGTTCCTCGAGGGACGCGCCCTGCAGGAACTCGGCGCCTTCATGATGCTGCGGCCGTGGCTCTCGGCCGCGCCTCGCGGCGACGGCCATCCCGTCCTGGTCCTGCCCGGCCTGCTCGCCAGCGACCTGTCGACGCGGCCACTGCGCTCGTTCCTCAAGGGTCAGGGCTATGCCGCACACGGCTGGAAGCAGGGACGCAATCTCGGCCTGCGCTCCGGCATCGAAGAGGGCATGCTGGAGCGGGTCGAGGAACTCTACGAGCGCTATGGCCAACGCAGGATCAGCCTCGTCGGCTGGAGCCTGGGCGGCATCTACGCCCGCCAGATCGCGAAGATGGTCCCCGACAAGGTGCGTTCGGTGATCAGCCTCGGGAGCCCGTTTGCCGGCAGCCCGAAGGCGACGAACGCGTGGCGCGTCTACGAGTTCGCCTCGGGCCAGAGCGTCGAGGCCAGCGAACACAAGATGGCCGGCGGGCTCGCAATGCCGCCGCCGGTGCCGACGACGTCGGTGTTCAGCCGCACCGACGGAATCTGCGCCTGGCAGACCTGCATCAACGAGGAAAGCGAGCAGGTCGAGAACATCGAGGTCTACGGCAGCCACTGCGGGCTCGGCCACCATCCGGCCGCCGTCTATGCGGTCGCCGATCGCCTCGCCCAGCCCGAAGGCCAATGGAAGAAGTTCGACCGCTCCGGCTGGAAGAGCCTGGTCTTCCCGGACTGGCGGCGGGGCTGAAGAACCCGCAGCTTCAATGGGAGCGCGTCACTCTAGTGGCGCTCGTGTCCTGGCTATCGACGAAGTTTAAGCGCCGCCGGAGTGGCGTGCTTCCGTGAGAAAGTCTTACGACTTCTTTTCGACGGTCGCGCGGATTTCCTCGTAGGATTCCTTCATCCGCTCCTGGACGATCTTGAAGGCCTCGGTGCTGGACTTCTGGACCAGCTCGGCGATGTCCTTCGTGTTGGCGATGGCGGCCTCCATCGCCTTCTTGGCGAACTCGGTCTGCTTCTCGATCACTTCCTGCGGGCTGCCGCCCGGCTTGTAGGACTTGGCCATCTCTGTGACGTCCTTCACCGCGGCCTCGAAGATCTCGCGCTGCTTGGCGGCGATCTCGCTCGCCCCGCCGGCCACCGCCTGCCAGGACCGCGTCATCGCGTCGAGGTTTTTCTGGTGGTGTTCCATGATCTTCGACACGTCGAAGGCTGGCACCTTGAGCTGCTCGCCAAGCTTCTTGAACATGTCCGTGAAGGGCTGCGTCGCATCGGCCATATGAACCTCCCGTGGGTTACAAGTGCAGCTTCAACCCCTGCTCCAGCGCGTGCAAGGCCAAACCGGCCAGCCCCCCGATGATTGCGCCGTTGAAGCGGATATACTGCAGGTCCCGACCGACCGTCAGCTCTATGCGGCCGATCAGCACGTCGATGTCCCAGGACTTCACTTGGTCGGCGATAAAGCGACCGACGCCGCTCTTCTGGCTCTGCACGAAATCCGCGAGAACGCGCACCATGCCGCGGTTGATTTCGGCCCGGATGGCGGGATCGCGCGCAAGCTGGCTGCCGACATCGACCAGCATGGCTTCGAGCTGGCGGCGAACCTGGCTGTCGGCGCTGCGCGAATCCTGTTCGAGGAAGGATCGCACGCTGTCCCAGGCGCCCTCCGCCATGGCCGCGATCTCCGGCCGCGCCAGCAGGTCGCGCTTCAGGGTCTCGGCGCGCCGGGCGAAGGCAGAAGACGTCCGCAGGCGGACGATGAAACCGGTAACGAAACTGTCGAATTCCTGTCGCAGCGGATGGCTCTTGTCGGCACGCGCATCTCTGATGAAGGCGGTCGTCGAGGCCACGATCTTGCGCAGGAGGTAGGCATCGGCGCGATAGAGATTGAACAGCGCCGGCAGTTCCTGGCGGATCTTCTCGCGCATCGCCGCCAGCGTTTCCTCGTTCGCCAGCACCTTCTCCAGCGCGACCAGCAGCTCGTCGAGCAGCTTCTGGTGTCGTCCCTTTTCCGTGACCGCACTCAGCAGACCGGCAGCCAGGGGAGCGAGCTCGATGCGCTGCAGCTCGGCCATTGCGCGCTGGCCGAGGAAGCCCTTCAGGCCGGACTGGTCGACGGCGGACAGCGCCTGGGGCACGAGGCGCAGGATGAACCCGGCCAGCGACGCGCTACGCTCGCGATCGTTCAGCCAGTCGGCGACGAGAGCGGCGAAGTCGACTTCCCGCAGGCGAGCCTCCACGGGCTCGGGCGCGAGGAAGTTGGTCTCGATGAACTCGCCCAGGTTCTCGGCGATGCGATGGTGATTGCGCGGAACGATCGCCGTATGGGGGATCGGCAGGCCCAGAGGCCGGCGAAAAAGAGCCACGATGGCATACCAGTCGGCCAGCCCTCCGACCGTCGCGGCCGCCGCGAAGGCCGCGACATAGCCCCAGATCCAGTGGACCGGCTCGAAGTGGCGGGCCACGACGAACAGCACGCCCGTCGCCACGAGCAGCAACGTCGCGGCGAGCTTGACCCGCCACAACGCGCGGGCGCGCTCGGCGTCGCGGCTCAGCTGCTCGCCCACACGTCCAACACGTAGCGATTGTCGGCCGAGAGCCCTGCCATCCACGCTTCGCCAGCCGCTTCGTTCACGCCGGCCTTCGCCCGATGGATGGCGAT
Source organism: Reyranella aquatilis (assembly GCF_020880995.1). GTDB lineage: Bacteria > Pseudomonadota > Alphaproteobacteria > Reyranellales > Reyranellaceae > Reyranella > Reyranella aquatilis. The sequence continues at coordinate 1,089,763 of NZ_JAJISD010000001.1, forward strand.
CAGCGCCTTTCTCACGTCCGGCTCCATGCGCCCACCATCACCGCAGACATATATGATGGCGCCCTGCTCGATCAGGGCCGCAACCTTGTCGGCATTCTCGGTCAGGAGATCCTGCACGTAGGTCTTTCTTCCGTCGTGTCGCGAGAAGGCGACCCGTAGATCAACGACTCCCGCATCCGCCTGTTCCTTCAGCTCGTCCGCATAGATGAAGTCCTGCTCGGGATGGCGACAACCGAAGAACAACATCGCGGGTCCCAGCCTCCGGTTCTGCGCCTTGAGCGCCGCCCGTTCTCGCAGGAAGCCGCGGAACGGCGCCAAGCCCGTGCCAGGCCCGATCATCACGATCGGCGCGGCCGGATCGACCGGGAGACGGAAGCCCACCTTGGTTTCCTTCACGAAGGCCTGGACCGTGGAGCCAGCCGACTGACGCGCGAGATGGTTCGAGCATACGCCGTGGTAGACGCCCGCCCCGGACCGCGCCGGCCCTTCGACGACCGCAACCGTCACCGAACAGCGCGCGCCGTCGGCGACCGGGGAAGACGAAATCGAATAGTAGCGCGGCACCATCAGCGGCATCATCTCGAGGAAGGCCGCGAAGGGAAGCTCGCAGGCCGGAAACTCCTCCAGCAGGTCGAGCACCGACTTCCGCTTCGCCAGGATCTCGGCCCGAAACTTCTCCTCTTCCAGCAACGCCTCGATCCTCGGCCGGGTGAAGGGGCAGCGCGTGTGCAGGGCCATGGTCTGGATCTGCTTGCGCGTCGCCGGGAGCTGCAGCTCCACATAATCCGACAGGAGGCGATGAATCGAAATCGCCTCCCCCGTGGGCAGGGAGGCACGCCTGCCCTCGGCCGCGGTCAGCTCGACATGCGCGCCGGGAGCGAAGCCGAAGCGCCGGACCGCCCGCTCGACCAGCGCCGCACCGTTCTGGGGCACGATGCTGAGGTGATCGCCGGCGCGATAGCTCACGCCATCGGGCAGCAGAACCTCGATGTGGCGCGTGCTGCGGCCAGACATTGCAGGGTTCTGCAGTTCGCGATTGGCAAGGACCTGCATCGGCAAGGCATGGCTGCCGCCGATGATCGGGTTCACCGGCGCCCTGTCGACCGTCCGAACCTGGTAGAGCGGCTCCTGCGCGGCGCCGTCGTCGGCGTCGAGCTTGATGCCGAGCTTGTCCGCGACGGCCGGCAGCATCGGCCCGTACCAGTCCTGGAAGTTGCCATCGAGGTCTTCCTTCGCATCGCCCTCGCCGCGGGCATAAAGCCGCTCGGCTCCCCTGGCCGCCATCAACTCGTCGATCTGGCGCGGGATCGCCTGATACGTCGAGGCCCAGTCGCGGTTGCCACAGCCGAACACGGTGTAGCGCACGCCGGCGAGCGCACCGGGTGCGGCTCCCTTCAGGCTCTCCAGGAACTGGACGGCATTGTCCGGGGGCCCGCCATTGTAGGAGGCGCAGACGATGGCGACGGCGCCCTCTGTCGGCAGCTTGCCCGCCATGTCGTCTAGGCCGGCCAGGGTCGTGCCGAAGCCCGCTGCCTCGGCATCCTCGGCGATCGTGCGCGCAAGTTCCTCGGCAGTACCCATGTTGGAGCCGAACAGCACGGCGAGCTTGGTGCCGTGGCTGGCAGCCACCTTGCGGACAGCCTTCTTCGGTGCGGGCGTCGTGGTGACGGCCGCGCGACCGCTGCCGCGCACGATATCGGGCCGCAGCCGCACCTTCATCACCAGCCCCTCGGGTTTGATGGTGAGCGATTCCTTGATTTTGAGCTGGTAGCGCGTGTGATCGACCAGCCGGAAGCGCTGCAGGATCATGCCAAGCACGAGCGTCGCTTCAGTCATGGCGAACTGCCGGCCGATGCAGGCGCGCTGGCCGTTCCCGAACGGCTTGAAGGCATGGCTCGGCATTTTGGCCTCGCGCTCGGGCGCGAAATTGTCGGGGTTGAAGACTTCGGCCTGCGGTCCCCAGACCGTCTTGTCGCGATGGAGCATCGCCGTCAGCACCGTCACGAAGGTGCGCTTGCGCAGCTTGTATTTCCCGCCGATCGTCTCGTTCTGGTACGGGTACAGGCCGAAGGCCGGCGCGGTCGGCCACAGCCTGAGCGACTCCTTCAGGATCTGGCCGATATAGACGAGCTGGTTGACCTGCTGCGCCGTCGGCTTTGCATTCACGTCGCGCCCGAGTACGCGATCCACCTCCTCATAGGCCTTCTGCAGCACGTGCGGATTGTTCAGCAGGAAGTAGATGGCGAAGGACAGCATCCCGCTCGTGGTCTCGTGACCGGCAATCAGGAAGGTGTTCATCTGATAGCGGATGTTGACGTCGTCGAGCCGCTCGCCCGTCTGCTTGTCCTGCCCGCTCAGCATGAAGCCCAGCAGGTCGGGCTTGGTGGTGTCGTCCGCCGGGATCTCCCGGCGCTCGCGGATGATCCGGTCGGCGATCCCGTTCATGAAGCCGACATCTTCCTCGAGCTTCTTGCGGGTCTTGCGCTGGGTGATGTCCTCAAGCGGCAGGCCGCGCATCTTCATCACCGCCTCGAGCGCGCGCACCAGCGATTCGACATAGGGATGGTTGTCGCTGCGATAGAACGAGTTGAAGCGGTAGTTGAACCCACACAGGCCGATCGTGTCGAGCGTAAGTGCGGTCATGTCCCGCACGACGTCGATCTCCTCGTCGGCGTTCAGCCGTTCCCACTTGGTCACAAGCTGGTCAGCGATATCGAGCATGCCCTCGTGATAGGTCTGCATCATCCGGTGCGCGAAGGTCGGCAGCAGGATGTTGTGCGCCTTCTGCCAGTTGGGTTCCTGGGTCTCGGCGGTGAACAGGGCGTCGCCGCCGAGCATGCGCACCCGGCGCAGCGAGCCGCGGACCGCCTTGTCGAACCGTTTCTCGTCGCACAGCTCGGCCACCAGGTCGGCGCCTGACACGACGACGAGCGGCGTGCCCATCATGTCCAGCCAGAAGATCGGTCCCTGCTCGCGGGCAATCCGCATCAGGTCCTGGACCGGCGCCCCGCCGTCCACGGTCAGCATGTTGCCCAGCAGCGGCGTGCGCGGCGGATGGGGAATCGGGTGCAGTTTGTTTCGCGCCATGAGGCGTCGTTCCTCCCAGTATTGCGCTCCTTATAGCAAGGGACCGGGGTTTCTGTCGTATAGTCCCGGCAACTGCAGATTTCCGGAGGGACGCATGAAGGTCGGGTATATCGGTGTCGGAAACATGGGAGGCCCCATGTGCCGGAACCTCATCAAGCGCAGCAATCACTCGGTCACGGTCTTCGACCTGAACCCCGAGGCGGTGAAGACCTGCACCGATCTGGGGGCCACGGCCGGCAAGTCCATCGCGGACGTGACCCGGGGTGCCGATATCGTGATGACCTCGCTGCCCATGCCCAGGGACGTCGAGGCGGTCACCCTGGGCGCCGACGGCATCCTGGCGAATGCAGGCAAGGGCCAGACCTATATCGACCTCAGCACCAACGCCCCGTCGATGGTGAAGAAGATCGGCGCCGCCATGGCCGCCAAGGGTGTCGCCATGCTCGACGCGCCGGTGAGCGGCGGCACGGTCGGCGCCGAGGCGGCGACCATCGCCATCATGGTGGGCGGCGACAAGAAAGTGTTCGACGACGCGCTCCCTGTCCTGCAGTCCTTCAGCGCCAACGTGATCCACATGGGAGAGCTGGGCACCGGCACGGTCGCCAAGCTGGTCAACAACATGATGGCCTTCTGCAACGCCGCCGCCGCGGCCGAAGGTCTGATGCTGGGCGTCACCGCCGGCCTCGATCCGCACAAGCTGGTGCAGGTGATTTCCAGTTCGAGCGGCAATTCCTCGGCCTTCAAGTCCTTCTCGGAGCGTGCTCTCTCCGGCAAGTTCTCGCCGCCTTCCTTCGCGCTCAACCTCGCGCACAAGGACCTGCATCTCGCGATGGAACTGGCGGACGAACTGGATGTACCGCTCCCTCAGGGATCGGCCACGCACAACCTGCAGCGCATGGCCCGCCGCATGGGTCTCGGCAACAACGACAGCTCGGCGATCCTGCAGGTCTACGAGTCGGTCCTGAAGAAGACCGTGAAGCCTTAGGCCAGGTGCTTCGCGATCAGGCGAGCGACGAGGTCGGCGTGAGTGCTGGCCACGTCGTGATCGCCACCCGGCACGACCTCGAGGCGCGCATCGGGCAGGCGCGCGAGGAGGTGTTCGCCGACAGCGACAGGGCTCACCGGGTCGCTGTCGCCCCAGATCAGCAGCGTCGGCGCGGCGATTTTTTCGACCGGCAGCGGCTCCGACTGACGTGTGTCGGTGATCCAGGCGGCCGCCCGCGGAAACGATTTGCGATAGTCGGCACGCCAGTCCGAGGCGCCCAGTCCCGCCATGTCGACGCCGCCTGACGTGACACAGAGGACCAGCCGGCGCACCAGCTCCGGGTGCTCAAGCGCGATCCGCGCCGCCAGAACGCCACCCATCGACTGCGCGACCAGGTCGACCGGGCCGTCCATGCGGTCCGTCACCATTTTCTGGAGATCGTCGAGGCCACGCACCGCGGGATCGTGCGGCTGAGCGCCGAGACCCGGCCAGCCGAAATGCTCCTTCGGCCAATCCGACGGCAGGGCCGTGGCGACCGGCTTCCAGAAGTGCGGCGAGCCGCCGGCGCCCGGCAGAAACAGGATCTTGTTCCTCGCCACGGTCAGAGTCCCAGTTTGCTCATGAAGGGCGGGAGGGTCCGCCCGATCGACAGGAGGTAACGCCCCATCGCCCCGGCCACCTGCCTCACGGCCGGCCGCGCGCTCATGCGATCGCGCCAGGCGTGCAGGCGGGGGAACTCGGCGGCGATGGGCGCGCCCATCCGTTCGCCGAAGAGCTGCGCCATGTAGAAGGCGATGTCCGCATATCCATAGGCCCCCGCCAGCCACTCCCGCTCGCCGATCGTCCCTTCCATGTCGGCGTAGAAGCGGGACGCGGCATCGTGCGCGCCGGGCGCCTTCGGATCGCTCATCAGGCGGATGATGTGCGGGAAATAGACCTCGTCGGACTTGTGCTCCAGCAGACGCGCCCGTGCCCGCGCTTTCGGCTCAGACGGCCACAAAGCGGGATCGCGCTTCAGCGATTCCAGATACTCGAATATCTGCGTCGAATCGAAGAGTTCGAGATCGCCGTCGACCAGGACCGGCACCTGACGCTTGGGGTTGATGCGCACGACCTCCGGATGCTTCGGCTCGTAGAGCGTCTTCATCTCGAAGGGCACCATCTCGAGGTCGAACAGGATGCTCTTCTCGCGAAGGGCAATCTCGGCTTTGGCGCCGAACATGCTGAGAGGACCGGAATAGAGTTTCATGGCGGCCACCTTAGGGAGTCGCAGCGCTACATCAATACGAACATGCCGACGGCGGCAGCTGCCATCACTGCCAGCGTCAGCCAGCCCAATACGCGTTGCCAGGGTGCTGCGGTGAACTCGCCCATGATCTCGCGCCGCGACGCCACGATCATCATGAACCCGATGATCGGCACCACGATCACGCCGTTCAACGCCGCACTCCAGATCAGCGCCTTGATCGGGTCGATCGGCAGGAGCACGACGCCGAGCCCCACGAGGATGGCGGCCGCGATCGTGAGATAGAAGGGCCTGGCCTCGCCGAAGTCATGCTCCAGCCCAACCTTCCAGCGCCGCACCTCGCCGAGTGCATAGGCGGCTGATCCCGCCAGCACGGGCACGGCCAGCAGGCCAGTGCCGATGATTCCCAGGCTGAACAGCAGGAAGGCGGCCTCTCCCGCGATCGGCTTCAGCGCTTCGGCGGCCTGCTGCGTGCTCTCGATGTCGGTCTTGCCATTGGCATTCAGCGTCGCGGCCGTCGTCAGCATGATGAAGAAGGCCACCAGGTTCGATATGGCCATGCCGATGCCGGTTTCCCAGCCGATGCGCGTCAGCTCGCGCGGCGCTTGCTCGGGATTTTCCTTGAGCGGCCCCGCCTCGTCGTCGCCTTCCTCCTCCTCGACCTCCTGGGAACTCTGCCAGAAGAAGAGATAGGGGCTGATCGTGGTGCCCAGGACCGCCACCACCAAGGTCAGCGTCTCCTTGTCGAAGGCGAACTTCGGCACCAGCGCACCCACGCCCACCGCACGCCAGTCGAGATGAGCGGTGAAGACGACGCCGACATAGGCGAACAGTGAGAAGGTCAGATACTTCAGGAATCCGACATAGCGGCTGTAGGGAATGAACACGATCGCCAGGATCGAAGCGATGGCGAAGACGAAAGTGAAGACCACCTGTCCCCACCCGACCAGCATCGCCACCGCCGCGCCCATCGCCGCGAGGTCGGCGCCGATGTTGATCGTGTTGGCGACGAACAGCAGCAGGACCGCTCCCAGGACCACGGGGCGCGGGAAACTCCGGCACATGTTGGCGGCAAGCCCCCGGCCGGTAACCCGTCCGATGCGGGCACTGACGGACTGGACCGCCATCATCAGCGGCCAGGTGAGGACTACCGTCCAGAGAAGACCGAAACCCGCATGAGCGCCGGCCTGCGAGTAGGTGGCGATCCCGCTCGGGTCGTCGTCGGCGGCACCGGTGATGACACCGGGCCCCAGTCTCTTGATCAGTCCCTGAGCATTGGCAGTCATGGACCCCGCAAACGTCGCCAGCAGCACGCAAGTTCCTCAGGCCCCCATCTCAGTCCGAAAGAGAGCCGTAGACGTTCAGTCCTTCTGAAGTGCTGGGCCTAGCGGAAGGGGCGTGGGCCTTCGAAGTCTCCCACATAGCTCACATGGGTGATCAGTCCCGTGGGCGGCCGCCAGAGATGCAGCGCGACACCGGGCGGATCCATGGTCATCGACAGCTTGGCACCGTCGCGAAGGTCGAGCGAAGCCTGATGGGCGGTGCTCGGCGCGATCGACGCCAGGGTCCCGGCCCAACGCACCGTGATCGGCCGATGGACGTGGCCGCACAGCACGCGCTCGACATTGTCGTGCCGCCGTACGATTTCTGCCAGACGCCCAGATCCTTCCTGGAGACGGGCTGCATCGAGTGGCGCGATGCCGACGTCGAACGGAGGATGATGCATGAACAGGAGCGTCGGCCGGTCGCTTTCGGCCAGCCGCGCCGCCAGCCAGTCGAGTTGGCCGGCGGAAAGCGCGCCGTGCCCCTTGCCTTCGACGAGCGTGTCGAGCGCGATCAGCCGCAGCGGCAAATCCTCGACGACATAGTGCAGGAAACCGTCCCGCGGCAGGTAGGCATGACCGGGAAAGGCCTGCCGCAGCGCATCACGCGCATCGTGGTTGCCGGGGATCAGATAGAACGGGACGGCCAGTGCCGACAGCACGCGCTTCAGGTTCGCGTATTCTTCCGCCTTGCCGCTGTCGACGAGATCGCCCGTCACCAGCGCGATGTCCGGCCGCGGATCGAGCGCGTTCACGTGGGCAACGGCGCGCTCGAGATAGGCTTGCGTGTCGAGGCGGCCGTAGAGCAGCTCGCCCTCGCGCTTCAGGTGGGTGTCGGAGATCTGTACGATCAGCATGTCCATCCTCAGGGTGTCTGAAGTCGCTGGCTCCGTATCCAGAGCCTAGTCGCCATCCTTCAGGTGAAATGGCAGCAAGGCGAGTTCCGGCGCCACGTCCTTGATCTCATCGAAGAACACGATGAAGTGCCGCGCCACCACGCGCTGCAACTCGCCGCCGGGCTGGTCGTCGCCGTCGGCGGTCGTCATCTCCATCCCGTCCTTGGTGCGCACCCAGAGCAGCGTGTTGCGCGGCGCATCCGGCAAACCCTCGAAGCTCAGCAAGCCGAAGGCGACGGCCTGCCGCCGCCGGGCATGCTGGGCGAGCGCATTGTCCCGGGCGATATCGCACAGGGCGAAAGCCAGCCGACCTTGCGTACCATCCGGCAGGGTCACGTCATATTCGCGGGTCGCCAGCCGCCCGAGCTCGTCGTTCACGTCGAAACTCCTGCCTCTATCCTCTGAATCCGTTCACGATAGGGTAGCGCCGCTCCCGGCTGATGCTGCGGGAGGTGATCTTCACGCCCGGCGGCGCCTGGCGGCGTTTGTATTCGGCACCTTCCAGCAGCCGCCATATCCGATCGACGATCGCAGGATCGTGCCCCTCCTTTGCCAGCGCAGCGGTGTCGAGGTCGCGTTCGATCAGGCCCTTCAGGATGGCATCGAGCGTCGGGTAGGGCGGCAGCGAATCGGTATCCTGCTGGTCGGGCCGCAATTCGGCCGAGGGCGGCTTGTCGATGATGCGCGTGGGAATCACGGAGACCGGCCGGCCGAGCCCACCGATCGGGAGGTTCGCATTGCGCCAGCGGCAAAGATCGAACACCGTCGTCTTGTAGACGTCCTTCAGCACGTTGAAGCCGCCGCACATGTCGCCGTAGAGCGTGGCGTAACCGACCGCCATCTCGGACTTGTTGCCGGTCGTCACTACCATGCCGCCCAGCTTGTTCGACACCGCCATCAGGGTGACGCCGCGTGCGCGGCTCTGGATGTTCTCCTCTGTCACGTCCTCGGCACGATTGCCGAACAGCGGCGTCAGCATGCCGCGAAACGCTTCCATCGCCGGGCCGATATCGACCACGTCGTAGCGAATGCCGATCGCCCGGGCGCAAGCCTCGGCATCCTCCAGCGACTCCCGGCTGGTATAGGGCGACGGCATCATGATCGCGTGCACGCGCTCGGGCCCCAGCGCGTCGGCTGCCACAGCCGCCGTGATCGCCGAATCGACGCCTCCCGAGAGGCCGATCACCACCGAGGGAAAACCGGTCTTGTTCACATAGTCGCGCAGACCCAGTACCATCGCGTGGTAGATCGATTCGAGACCGTCCAACTCGCGGGCGACCGGCCCGGGCTGGCAGTCCCAGCCGTCCGCGGTGCGGCGGAACTCGACCGTGGCGACCTCCTCCGCGAACGATGCGAGCTTGGCCTTGAGCGACCGGTCGGCGCCGAGGACGAACGAGGCGCCGTCGTAGACGACCTCGTCCTGCCCGCCCACCTGGTTCAGGTAGACGAAGGGCAGGCCGCTTTCGACGACGCGCTTGACGCCGAGCTGCACGCGAATGTTGGTCTTGCCGGCCTCGTAGGGAGAGCCGTTGGGCACCAGCAGGATCTCGCCGCCGGTCTCGGCGATGCACTCGACGACGTCGGGCGTCCACACATCCTCGCAGATCGGCACGCCGATGCGCACGCCGCGGAAGACGAGAGGCCCCGGCATCGGTCCGGGCGAGAAGACGCGCTTGTCGTCGAAGACGCCGTAGTTCGGCAGATCGACCTTGTAGCGCTTGCCAACGATCTCGCCTTTGTCGAGGGCGACGACGGCATTGTAGAGCCTGCCCTCCTCCCGCCACGGCGTGGTGACGAACAGCGCCGGGCCGCCGTCGCGCGTATCGGCACGCAGCGCCTCGACGGCATCGTGGCAGGCCTGCTGAAAGGCAGGCTTGAGGACGAGGTCCTCGGGGAAGTAGCCCGCGAGCACCATCTCGGAGAAGAGCACCAGGTCGGCGCCCTGACGGGCCGCTTCGGCGCGTGCAGCGCGGACCTTCGCGAGATTGCCGGCGACATCGCCGACCTTGGGATTGAGCTGCGCCAACCCGACTTTCAGTGTGTCCGTCATGTCGCGGCCAGTGTGCCGCGATTTCCACGGGCATTCATCCGCATTTCTCCTGCACGCTCCATATACGGGGAGTATGCCTTGGCAATCCGCCGCGTATTTGACGGAAGCACACGCGGGCGGCCAGCATCGCGCCATGAAGATCACGATCCTGGACGACTACTTCGACACGCTGCGCACCCTGCCCTGCTTCGCCAAGCTCGCAGGCCACGACGTCACGGTGTGGAACGATCATGAGCAGGACGTTGATCGCCTGGCCAAGCGGCTCGCCGACACCGAGGTGCTGGTCCTGTTCCGCGAGCGCACCCAGATCCGCGCGCCGCTGCTGGAGCGTTTGCCGAAGCTCAAACTGATCAGCCAGCGCAGCGTCTACCCTCACATCGACATCGATGCCTGCACGCGGCTCGGCATCGTCGTCTCCTCGAGTCAGCATGCCGGAACCCCGTCCTATGCGGCCGCGGAACTCACCTGGGCACTGGCGCTGGCCGCGTCGCGCCTGCTGCCGCAACAGATCGAAGCGCTGAAGAGCGGCCGCTGGCAGATGGGTGTCGGCTCGACATTGCGCGGCAAGACGCTGGGCATCTACGGCTACGGCCGCATCGGTGCGACGGTGGCGGGCTACGGTCGCGCCTTCGGCATGCGCGTCCTCGTCTGGTCGCGCGAGAAGACGCGCGAGGATGCGCGGCGGGACGGCTACGAGGTGGCGCCCGACAAGCAGACCTTCTTCCGGGAATGCGACGTGCTCTCGCTGCACATGCGGCTGGTGGATGCGACCCGCGGTATCGTCACCCGCACCGATCTCGCCGAGATGAAGCCGACGGCGATCCTGGTGAACACCAGCCGCGCACCGCTGATCGAACCCGGGGCGCTGGTCGCCGCCCTGCAGGCCGGGCGCCCCGGCATGGCGGCAGTCGACGTGTTCGAGAAGGAGCCGCTGCTCGATACCGCCGATCCGCTGCTCAACATGCCCAACGTCATCGCCACGCCGCACATCGGCTATGTGTCGCGCGACGAGTACGAGGTGCAGTTCAGCGACATTTTCGACCAGATCGTCGACTACGTCGCGGGCACCCCGAGCCATGTCGTCAATCCGGCGGTCTTGGCCGCCCGGCGCCGCTGATCAGCTTTCGGCGCGCTCGCGCAACGCGGCGCCGAACGCCTGGAAGAGCTTGCGGTTGATCGGGTTGGTCTGGGGATCGTATTCGGCGTGCCACTGGACGCCCACGGCGAAGCCGGGCGCGTCGGCAATGCAGATCGCCTCGATCGTGCCGTCCTCCGCCACGCCTTCGATGGCAACGCGCTTGCCGGGATCGAGAATCCCCTGCCCGTGCAGCGAGTTCACCCGGATGCAGTCGCATCCCAGCAGCGTGGCGAAGTAGCCCTCCGGTACCAGCCTCACCTCGTGGCGGTCAGCGAACACCACCGTGGGATCGGGATGCACTTCGCCATTCTCGAGCCGCGGCATGCGATGATTCATGCGGCCCGGAATCTCCCGGATCTCCGGATGCAGGGAACCGCCGAACGCCACGTTCATTTCCTGGAAGCCGCGGCAGATGCCGAAGATCGGCACGCCGCGCTCGACGCAGGCCTCGATCAGCCCGAGCGCCATGGCGTCCCGATCCTGGTCGTACGGCTCGTGGGCGGGATGCGGCTCCAGCCCAAAGCGCGTCGGGTGGACGTTGGCGCGCGCGCCGGTGAGGAGAATGCCGTCGACAGCGCCCAGCAGCGCCTCGATGTCGGTGATGTCCGGCGTGCCGGCGAACATCAGCGGCAGCGCGCCGGCGACTTCGGCGACCGCCCGCATGTTTCGCTGCCCGACGAGTTGGACGTTGTGCCGGTCGTTCACGACACCGGAATTGCCGATCACCCCGACCACGGGCTTCTTCTTGGTGCTGGAAATCAACGCTCGCCTGCTTTGACCATTCGCTGCCGATAATGGCACCAGCCCCGGCACGGAGCGAGTCCGCTGTCACCGGTTTGGATTGACAGCAGCGCCCACCGGTGCGTGAATCGGGCATCGCATGCAGCAGGGAGGTTTAGATGCTTCCACCCAAGCAACGTGCCGCAAGGATTGCCGGGGCAATCGTTCGGGCTACGGCATAGCGGCACCCACGAACGGCACGGCGGGAGCGGCCCCAGCGGGTCGCATCAGTTGGGCGAGACCCCAACCAGGCCGCTCCCGGCGTTCGCTTCGAGACCCAACCTTCTTCACCGCGCCTCTGCAGCAACCAGGTTTACTGGAACGGCGGTACGTCACGCCGCACGTCGCCGCTGCCCCGACTGAAGTGCAGCGTCAGGCGTCCGGCGACATCCTTCGTGCGGGTCGACGCTTCGAGGGGAAGCTCCGTCTTCAGCCCGCGCGCGCCAAGCTCTTCCACCAGCTCGCGCAGGCGGTCGCCCGGGATCTCAAACTGGAGGACCGCCATCGCATCGGAGAGCAGCGAATGGCCGGAGACCCAGCCACCCGCCCCGGTGATAGCCTCCGATGCCGCGTTCACGCTCGCATGAAAGGCGTCGCGGGAAACGGCCTCGAGGTGAAGCAACCCCCGCTCCATTCGGTCTAGGGCTTGGCCGCCACCACTTCGACCTCGACCAGCATCGAGGGATCGGCCAACCCCGCGACGACCAGCAAAGTGGACGCCGGATAGGGCTCCTGGCCGACGTACTTGCCGCGCACCTCGCGGAATGCCGGGATGAAGCGGCTGTCGGTCAGGAAGACGGTGAGCTTGACGATGTCGCGGAAATCCATGCCCGCGGCTTGCAGCACCTCGCCGATGTTCTTCCAGACCTGGTCGCTCTGGGCCTCGATCCCGTCCTGCAGCTTGCCCGCAGAATCCACGCCGACCTGCCCCGAGACGTGGAGCACGCGCGCCCCGCGCGGCACCTCGACGCCGAGGCTGTACTTGCCGGCCACGGAGACGGACTTGGGATTGTGGAACTTGATGGTCATGCCGGGCTCTCCATTGTAAGGGAGGCGCACGGTTTCAGGTCCGAGAGCATGGCGTCAAGCATCAAGCCCGTACACGTCGTCGGTGGCGGCCTCGCAGGCAGCGAGGCCGCGTGGCAGCTCGTCCAGGCGGGCGTGCCGGTGGTGCTGCACGAGATGCGGCCGGTGCGGGGGACCGAGGCACACCTCACAGACAGCCTCGCGGAGCTGGTCTGCTCCAATTCCTTCCGCTCGGACGATGCCGCCAACAACGCCGTCGGCGTGATCCACGAGGAGATGCGTCGCGCCGGCTCGCTGATCATGCGCTCCGCCGACGCGCACAAACTGCCGGCGGGTGGCGCGCTCGCGGTCGACCGGCACGGCTTCTCGGCCGCCGTGCAGGAGGCTCTTCTGGCGCACCCGCTCGTCACGCTCGAGCGCGAAGAGGTGGCGGGCCTGCCGCCCGAGGAGTGGGACAGCGTGATCGTGGCGACCGGTCCCCTCACCTCACCGGCGCTCGCCGACGCCATCGCCCAACTGACTGGCGAAGACTCGCTGGCCTTCTTCGACGCCATCGCGCCGATCGTGCACTACGAGAGCATCGACCAGTCGATCGCCTGGAAGCAGTCGCGCTACGACAAGGGCGGCCCCGGCGGTGACGGTGCGGATTACTTCAATTGCCCGATGGACAAGCCGCAATACGAGGCTTTTGTCGCGGCGCTGCTGGCCGGTGAGAAGACCGAGTTCAAGCAGTGGGAGCACAACACGCCCTACTTCCAGGGCTGCCAGCCGATCGAGGTCATCGCCTCGACCGGCCCGCAGAGCCTGCGCTTCGGCCCGATGAAGCCGGTCGGCCTGCGCGATCCGCGCACCGGCCATCGCCCCTGGGCCGTGGTGCAACTCCGCCAGGACAATGCGCTGGGCACGCTGTGGAACATCGTGGGCTTCCAGACCAAGCTGAAGCACGGCGAGCAGACCCGCATCTTCCGCACAATCCCCGGCCTGCAGAACGCTGAGTTCGCGCGGCTGGGAGGCCTGCACCGCAACACCTTCCTCAACAGCCCGCGCCTGCTGGACGGCACGCTGCGCCTGAAGGCCATGCCGCGACTGCGCTTCGCCGGCCAGATCACCGGCTGCGAAGGCTATGTCGAGAGCGCCGCCGTCGGCCTGATGACCGGGCGGTTTGCGGCGGCGGAGCGACTGGGCCGGGTGCAGGCGCCGCCGCCGCCGACCACGGCGATGGGCGCGTTGCTCGGACACATCACCGGCGGCGCCGACGCCACGACCTTCCAGCCAATGAACATCAACTTCGGCCTGTTCCCGCCCATCGCTGGCAGCTTCAAGGGCAAGGAGCGCAAGCAGGCGATGGCGGTGCGGGCGTTGCGCGACTTCGACGAGTGGCTGAAGCCGACACCTCTCGCAGCGGAGTGAAACGGGGACAATCATGCGCCTGATGCAGCCGGAGCCCGCCGCCGCTCTTCTCGGGCTGCGCGCCATGAAGACGGTGGCCTCGGCATCGGGCGCCCCGGGAAAGGCACAACTCGCGCTGATGGAAGCGGCGCGGCGGGTGATTCTTCACATCGATGCCGACATCACTACGCTGTCGCCGATCACGCCAGCCGAACTGGCCGCAGGCTTCCCGTCGGTCGACCTCCGCCACCAGTTCGTCCATGGGCTGATGGTGCTGGCCTTGGCGGACGGAGTGCCCTCGCGCGAAACCGTCAGCAGGGTCGAGGCCTTTGCGGAAGCGTTGGGCATCGCCACGCCGGAACTCGCCAACCAGCGGCGACTCGCCGAGCATCACACGACGCTTTTCAAGCTCGACCTGCTGCGGCGCAGCCAGGTCGGCGACATTCTAAGGAATCAGCTCGACCAGCACGGCGTCCTGGCGCTGGCCAAGAGCGTGCTGGGCATGCGCGGTCTCATGGAAGACAACGAGCTGGCCGCGCGCTACCGCGCCTGGGAGAGGCTGCCGGCCGGCACGGTCGGCCGGTCGATGTGGGAGTATTTCCAGTCCAACAAGTTCGGCATGCCGGGCGAGCGGTTCGGCTTCCCCGAGGCGGGCCTCTATCACGATTTCTGCCATGTGCTGGGCGGCTACGGCACCGATCCGGCGGGCGAACTGCAGGTCGCGTCGTTCACCGCCGGTTTCAAGCAGACCCGTCCCTTCTACCTGATCCTGTTCGCCGTGCTGATCTTCAGTGCCGGTTTCAATGCCCGGCCGACCGCCGAGGGCTACACGACCGTCGGCGTGCTCGGTGAACCGGGTGCCGCCGAGCGGATGTTCGCGGCGATCGAGCGCGGCGCCCTCGTGAACACCGATCTCTCCGACAAATGGGACTATTGGCCCTATGTCGAAATGCCGATCGACGAAGCCCGGCACCGGCTCAATATCGTTCACGCGGCCTGAACGGCGGAAACATTCCGTAACGTCCCGCAACAGTGGGTAACCAAACGTTATTTCACAGGCGGGGGCCGCCGGAGTGAAATGCCTCATCCCCTTCCCCCGACGGAGTGAAGCATGCAGGCCGTTCAGGAACTGATCGCCCCCACCGGCGGCGCACCCTCGCTGCAGTTCGACGTGATGCGCGAGATCTTCACGCTGCTGGCCCCCTACAATGTCGGCAGCAAGCCGATCACCCCGCAGACGGTCATCTCCAAGGGCCTGACCGTCGATTCGCTCACCATCATGGACGTGATCATGGAGCTGGAGGACCGTTTCGACGTCACCATCCCCATGAGCGTAGCCGCCAACATCGTAACGATCGACCAGCTCGCCGAGGCCGTGGTTTCGCAGCGCGCGCGTCGCTGACAAAATTACCCCGCCCATGAGATAAGTTCGCGAGCACGTTGCGCGGCTCGTGCTACGTAACCTGCGATGACTCCCGCAGAACGCCGGCAGATGATGCTGGCCGGGCCGATCGTGCCCACCATCCTCGCCCTAGCGACGCCGAACGTGCTGAACGTGGCCATGCAGAGCCTCGTCAGCATCGCCGACGGCTACTTCATCGGCCAGCTCGGCGTGATCGACCTCGCCGCGCTGGCGCTCGTCTTCCCGACCCAGATGACGCTCGGAATGATGTCGGCTGGCGCCATGGGTGGGGGCATCTCCTCCTCGGTGGCCCGCGCCCTGGGCTCGGGAAACAAGGCGGGCGCCGAGGCCGCGGCGGCGCATGCACTCGCCATCGCCATCGGCATGGCGGCGCTGTTCGGCCTCGTTTTCGTGGGCTTCGGCCGCCAGATCTACGGCGCCCTCGGCGGCAGCGGTGCCGCGCTCGACCGGGCCGAGGCCTTCGCCACCATCCTGTTCTCCGGCTGCGTCGCCCATTGGGTCGCCAATTCGATGGCCTCGGTGCTGCGCGGGACCGGCGACATGAAGACTCCGGGCCTTGCCCTGGTCGTCACGGCGGCCATCCAGATCCCGCTTACCGGCGCCCTCACGCTGGGCTGGTTCGGCTTGCCCGCCTTCGGCATTCGCGGCCCTGCCATCGCCGCCGTGATCGCCTTCGCCCTCGCCGCACTCTGGATGCTCTCCAAGCTCACCGGCGAGAAGGCGGCGCTTCGACTGCGCTGGCCGGTCGATGGTTTCCGCTGGCGGGCCTTCCGCGACATCCTGAAGGTCGGCCTGATCGCCTGCCTGGTGGTCATCCTGACCAACGGTACCGTGCTGGTCGTTACCGGCCTGATCGGCCGCGAGGGCGACGCCGCCATCGCGGGATACGGTATCGGCTCGCGGCTCGAATACATGCTGATCCCGATCAGTTTCGGAATCGGCGCGGCCCTCACCGCCCTGGTCGGCACCAACATCGGTGCGAAGCAATATGCCCGCGCCCAGCGCATGGCCTGGACCGGTGCCCTGATGGCCGGCGCCGTTGCCGCGACCATCGGCGCGATCGTCGCGATCTGGCCCGACCTCTGGCTCGGCCTCTTCACGACCAATCCGGGCGCGCTGGCCTCGGGCCGCCACTATCTCAGCATCGTCGGCCCCGCCTACGGCTTCTTCGGCCTGGCCATGGCGCTCTACTTCGCCTCGCAGGGCACGGGTGAGATGATCTGGCCGGTCGGCGCCAACATCACGCGCATCACCATCGCCGGCGGCGGCAGCCTGCTCGCGCTCGACCATTTCGGCTGGGGCGTGTCGGGCCTCTACGCCTGCGTGGCGCTGGGCATCGTGGCCTTCTCCGCCGTGCTCGCCTTCTCGACGACCAGACGGGCCTGGACCGGCTAAGCTCCGCCACCGGGCGACGCAACAGGGCAGAACGTGAAGACGATCCTCATCATCGGTATCGGGGCCGGCGACCCCGACTATCTGACGGTCCAGGCCATCAAGGCGCTCAACCGCACCGACGTCTTCTTCCTGATGGACAAGGGACAGGCCAAGACCAAGCTACGCGCGCTGCGCGAAGTGATTTGCCGACGCCACATCGCCCCTGGTCATCCGCATCGTTTCGTCGAGGCGCCCAGCCCGCCGCGCGATACGCAGCCGGCCGACTATCGCGCCTGCGTCGATGAGCTGAATGCCGCCAAGCAGGCCGTGTTCGAACGCATGATCGCCGACATGGCGGACGGCGAGACCGCCGGTATCCTCGTCTGGGGCGACCCGATGCTGTACGACAGCACGATCCGCAACATCGAAGCCATTGCCGTCGCAGGAACGCACGCGATCCAATACGAGGTCATCCCGGGTATCAGCGCGGTTCAGGCACTGGCGGCCCGGCACAAGATCCCACTGAACCGCATCGCCGAGCCCGTCCTGCTGACCACCGGCCGCAGGCTGGCCGAGGGTTTTCCTGCGGATGCCCGGAGCGTGGTGGTCCTGCTGGATGGCGAGGACACCTATCGCCAGTTCACCGGCCAGAACATGGAAATCTACTGGGGCGCCTATCTCGGCACGGCCGACGAGATCCTGATCGCCGGCAAACTGGATGAGGTCGTCGAAGAGATCCACCGCCGGCGCAGCGAGGCGCGGCGGAAACACGGCTGGATCATGGACACCTATCTGATGCGGAGAGCCTAGCCGCGCACGGCTCGCCAGCCGCGCGACCTCTCGGCTTGATCTGGATCATTCCGCGACCGGGCGTGCGGTTCTCAGTTACAATCCGGAATTGGTTCAAAGCACGTCTCCAGGGTCTCGGGCATGAAGAAAAAAAGCCGCACGCGCGCAGCCTCCCGGCGTTCCGTCAAACTCGGCGACACGGCACGAGCGCGGTCTTCCCGCGCGATCCAGAAGTCGGTCGAGAAGGAAGCCGTCGAGGCTGCGGAGGAGTCGAAGGAAATCGCGGTGCGCGACATCCTCGGGCTGATGGTTCCCGACCGAAAGCACGAGTTGGCCGAAGCGCTTCAGGCGATCATGGCGGGCGCATCTCCCGACGACGCCATCGCCCTGAAGCGCGCCCTCCAGACCTCCGAAGCGGAGAAGGCGGTCGCGGGGCCCCACCCCGACGAGGAACTGGCCGATGACTGGCGACAGGGCGGCTATCCCTACCGCAATCTCATGCTCCGCCGGAGCTACGAAAAGGCCAAGTACGGGCTGCAGGTCGAGCTGCTGAAGCTTCAGAGCTGGACCAAGGAGCAAAAGCAGAAGGTC
Organism: Reyranella aquatilis; assembly: GCF_020880995.1. Classification (GTDB taxonomy): domain Bacteria; phylum Pseudomonadota; class Alphaproteobacteria; order Reyranellales; family Reyranellaceae; genus Reyranella; species Reyranella aquatilis. Next base: position 1,107,859 of record NZ_JAJISD010000001.1, read on the forward strand.
GTCATACTCTTCGAGGGCCGGGATGCTGCCGGCAAGGGCGGTGCGATCAAGCGCTTCATGGAGCATCTCAATCCGCGCGGCGCGCGGGTCGTGGCCCTCGAGAAGCCGTCGGAGACGGAGCGCGGCCAATGGTATTTCCAGCGCTATGTGCAGGAGCTGCCGACCGCCGGTGAAATCGTGCTGTTCGACCGCTCCTGGTACAATCGAGCGGGAGTCGAAAGGGTGATGGGGTTCTGCACCGACGAGGAATACAAGGAGTTCATGCGCCAGGCGCCCGAGTTCGAGAGAAACCTGACGCGCAGCGGACTGCATCTCATCAAGTTCTGGTTCTCCGTGAGCCGCGAGGAGCAGAGAAGACGCTTCAAGGAAAGACAGGTTCACCCGCTCAAGCACTGGAAGCTGTCGCCCATCGATCTGGCGTCCCTCGACAAGTGGGAGGACTACACCAAGGCGAAGGAAGCGATGTTTCAGCACACCGACACGGCCGATGCGCCCTGGACGGTCATAAAGTCGGACTGCAAGAAGCGGGCGCGGCTGAACGCAATGCGATACCTGCTGCACCGGCTTCCCTACGACGGCAAGGATCCCAAGAAGATCGGCGCTCTCGACCCCCTGCTGGTCGGGCGGGCCCACGTCGTCTACGAGCGTGGCGAAAACGCATCCGTCGTTCTCTGAGATTCCGCCCCGCTGATGCCTGGGCGGCCGTTCTCCCCTCTTTCATACGGGCTCGCAAGGGACTTCCCCGCTGTCCCGTCGTGCTATGCTGGACGCCAATTCAGCAATGGGAGATGAACGATGAGCGACACCAACAAGATTACGGGACTGCAGCTTCGCTCCCTGATCTCCAAGGCAGGCCAGCTCGAACTGTCGCTCGTCCGGGTCGACGTGCCCGAACCCGGCCCCGACCAGGTGGTCGTCAAGGTCGAGGCCACGCCGATCAATCCGTCGGACCTCGGCCTGCTCACCGGCCCTGCCGACCTGACCAAGGCCACGTCGAGCGGCAGCGGTGAGGCCGTCAAGGTGACGGCGCCGGTTTCCGCGGCCGCCCTTCCCTTCCTCGCGACCCGGCTGGACGAATCCATGCCGGTCGGCAACGAAGGCGCGGGTACCGTGATCAGGACGGGTTCCTCCGAGGCCGCGCAGGCGCTCAAGGGCAAACTCGTCTCGATGGTCGGCGGCTCGATGTATGCCCAGTACCGCGTCCTGAACGCCCGCGACTGCCAGCCCCTGCCGGCCGGCACGACCGCCGCCGAAGGCGCCTCGTGGTTCGTCAATCCGCTGACTGCGCTCGGCATGACGGAAACCATGAAGCGCGAAGGCCACAAGGCGCTGGTCCACACGGCCGCCGCCTCCAACCTCGGCCAGATGCTGAACAAGATATGCAACGAGGACGGGATCGGACTCGTGAACATCGTGCGCAGCCCCGAGCAGGCCAAGCTGCTGAAGGGGATCGGCGCCAAGCACGTCGTCGATTCGAGCGCCGCGACCTTCCAGGACGATCTCGTGCAGGCGCTGGTCGAGACCGGCGCCACCATCGCGTTCGATGCGATCGGCGGCGGCAAGCTCGCCAGCCAGATCCTCACGGCCATGGAAATCGCCATCAACAAGACTGCGACGACCTACAACCGCTACGGCTCGTCCGTGCACAAGCAGGTCTATGTCTACGGCAGCCTCAACACCGCTCCTGTCGAACTCACGCGCAACTACGGCATGGCCTGGGGCGTGGGCGGCTGGCTGCTGACGCCGTTCCTGCAGAAGATCGGCCGCCCCGACCAGACGCGCCTGCGCGAGCGTGTCGTCAACTCGCTCAAGACGACCTTCGCCAGCCACTACACCAAGACCATCTCGCTGCCGGAGGCTCTCGACCTCAAGAACCTCACCGCCTACGCCAAGCGCGCCACCGGCGAGAAGTTCCTGATCAACCCGAACAAGGCGGATTGAGGTCCGGCCGGAGGAGCACGTCGATGCGAAACCGGATGCTGGCCATGTCTCGCCTGGCGCTGCTGGTGATCGCCTCGACGCTCCTCCCTGCCGCTGCCTTCGCCAAACCCGAGGATTTCCGCGAGTTCGTTCTCTGGTCGCTGCCACCCGGCAACCAGAAGGCGCCGCTCGTGATCCTCATCGAAGGCAATGGCGGCACACGCCCCAACGCCCGCAGCACGTGGACCGACTGGCTCACCGCGCGCGGCGTCGCGGTGGCACAGGTCCGCAGCGCCGCGGCGCGCAACCGCCAGGACTGGAGCGGCACCGGCTGCAGCCTGCAGTACAGCGGCGATGCGCGCGACGTCCTCGATCTCGCCCGGACGGAGCAGCCGAGAATCGACACAACGCGGTTCGCGGTCATGGGCTTTTCCCGCGGCGGGACGGAGGTGCTGAATTCCGCGAAGAGCTTTTCCAACGCTCCGGCACAACCCATCGCCGTCTTCGCCTTCTATCCCGGCTGCGAGGGCTGGTGCACGACGGACTATGCCAGGACCGGCCCGACGTCGGTCCAGATTCTCTACGGCGACGTCGACGACTGGGGCAAGCATCGCGACAGCTACGGCCAGTGCCGCCGTCTCGCGGGCGGCAAGATCGTCTTCCACAACATTCCCGGTGCGCATCACGGCTTCGACGGCCGCTCCAGCGGGACCTTCCGCGCCTCCAGTCAGGTCTTCCGCTACGAACCCAACGCGGAGGCGCTCGAACGGGCCCGCACCATCGTCTGGCAAACCCTCGGACCGGCCTGGGGACTGCCCTAGTCGCACCTGCGCCAAACGGTGAAGAGGGCCTCGACGACGCCTGGGCCCGAACCTTGCTACAGCCCCGCTGAGCGGCCCCTTTCCGGGCAGACACACAGAGGACTGAACAAATGCCGCGCGAAACCGGAGACAGCGTCCGCGGGCGGACGCCGTACCTGCCGATCCATAAGCGGCCTAAGCTTACCCTGCCGGGTAAGGCGCGGGTCGCCGTCTGGACGATCGTGAACGTCGAGAATTGGTCGCCGGCCGGCGCCATGCCGCGGACCGTGCTGCCGCCGCCAATGGGCGTCCCGCTGCTGCCCGACGTGCCGAACTGGGCGTGGCACGAGTACGGGATGCGGGTCGGCTTCTGGCGCTTCCTCGAGACGCTGACCGCGCGCAAGCTCAAGGCGAGCTTTGCCGTCAACGGTACCGCTTGCGAGCTCTACCGCGAGGCCTGCCAGGCCGCGCACGAGGCCGGCTGGGACTTCATGGGTCACGGCTGGGTGCAGAAGCCCATGCACAGGGTCGAGGACCAGAAGGCCGCCATCACCGATACGATCCGCGCCATCGAGGCGCTGACCGGCAAGCCTCCGCGGGGCTGGGAGAGCCCCGGCCTCACCGAGACCGACGAGACGCTCGACCTGCTGGCCGCGGCCGGCATCGAGTATGTCGCAGACTGGGTGATGGACGAGCAACCGCTGCCGCTCAGGACGGCACACGGCGAGATCGTTTCCGTTCCCTACACGGTCGAGATCAACGACGTCGTCATCAGCGCCGTCCAGCAGCAGCCGTCGGACGAGATCTACCGCCGCGGCCGCGACCAGTTCGATCGTCTCTATCTCGACGGGCTGAAAGCGCCGCGCGTCATGGCGATCTCGATCCACCCCTATCTCACGGGCGTGCCGCACCGCATCAAGTATCTCGAGATGCTGTACGACTACATCCTCGGCCACGAGGGCGTCGTGATGTGGACGGGCGCCGAGATCCTCGACTGGTACCGCACCCAGGTGCCGCCCACGCAGTAGCGCACGTCAGGCCGACGCGCGCTTCGCCGCCGCTTCCTTCTCCGCCATCTTCTGCTTCAGCTGCTCCGGCGTGAGACGGACGATGTGTTCGTTCTGGTGGCTGAAGATGTCGTACTTCGCGACATCCAGGTCCTCGAGCACGATCTCGCGCGACAGCACCTTCTGCTTCCAGACGGCATGCTCGGCCTCCGCCGCATGGAACTCCGGCATCACCTCGCGCGCGAAGAGGTCGAGGGAGGAACAGATGTCCTCGTGGCTGGTCTTGCCGGCCTGGTTCAGCAGGATCACCTGATCGACGCGGCTGGCCTGGAACTGGCGCAGTTTCCGGCGGATCGTCTCGGGCGAGCCGATCAGGCCCGAATCGAGCGCCTTCTTCTCCTCGGGCCCGCCGCGCCACGCCTGGTATTCCTCCCACAGGTTCGACGTGCCCGGCGCGTCGACGCCTTTGCGGCCGTAATAGGAGAGCGCGAAGATGAAGAAGGTCCAGCCCGCGGCCTTGGCCTCGGCCTCCTCGTCGGTGGCGGCGCACATGAAACCCGAGACCATCGCCACGTTGGGATTGCTGGGATAGTCGGCAAGCTTGTTCGAGTTGTTGAGCAGGTTGTTGTAGTACCGGTGCACCCAGGCGCGCGCGGCCTCGGGCGTCACGAAGGTGAAGCCCAGCGCGCCCATGCCCCATTCGCCGGCCTTGCCGATCGTCTGGATGTTCGAGCAGGCGACCCAGAGCGGCGGATGCGGCTTCTGGAACGGCTTGGGGATCACGTTGCGCGCCGGGAAGTCGTAGTACTGGCCGTGGAACTCCCAGCTCTCCTTGGTGAACATCGGGACGATGGCCTTCACGGCCTCCTCCCAGCGCTCGCGCTTGTCGCGCACGCGGATGTTGAACGGATGCAGTTCCGCCGGCCCCGCCGCCTCGCCCATGCCGAGTTCGACCCGGCCGCCCGACAGCAGGTCGAGCGTCGAGACCTTCTCGGCGACGCGGTGCGGGTTGTTGGTGGTGAGCTGGATCACGCCATGGCCCAGCCGGATGCGCTTGGTGCGCTGGCTCGCCGCGCCGAGGAATACTTCGGGCGCGGAGGAGTGGGAATACTCCTCAAGGAAGTGATGCTCGACCTCCCAGGCGTAGTCGTAGCCCAGCCGGTCGGCGAGCTCGATCTGGGTCAGCGAATCCTGCAGGAGCTGATATTCGCTCTTCTCGCCCCAGGGCCTCGGAAGCTGATGCTCGTAGAAGATGCCGAATTTCATGGGAGTCTTTCCTCACGCCGACTTGCAGAAACCGGAGATGCTGCCGACCAGCTTCGGCACCATCTGCTCGGGAACATCGTGGCCCCAGCCGGGGAAGGTTTCGATCTTCGCGCCCGGAACCAGGCTCGCGACGTCGCGACCGCACTCGACCGGCAGCAGCGGATCGTCCTCGCCGTGCAGCACCAGAGTGGGCACCTTGACCGTCTTCAGCAGATCGACGCGCGGGCCTGAGACCATGATCGAGAGATACTGCCGCGCAGCGCCAGCAGGATAGTAGCGGCGATCGATGTTGCGCTCGACCAGGGCGCGCATCCTCGCCGGATCGGTCGGATATCCCGGACTGCCGATCACGCTGCGCAGCTTGATGCCGTGGGCGATGAGTTGCTCGCGCGCCGGCCCCTCGGGCAGCGAAGACAGCATGGCGACCGCCTCCGGCTTTCCCATGGGCAGCCCGATGCGGCCGCTGGTCGACATGATCGAGACCAGCGAACGCGTGCGCTGCGGATAGGTGCCGGCGATCACCTGGGCGATCATGCCGCCCATCGAGGCGCCAACCATGTGTGCACGGTCGATGTCCAGCGCGTCGAGCAGGCCGATCGCATCCGCGGCCATGTCGCCCAGCAGGTACGGCGCCTCGACCTTCTCTCCCTTCATCAGCCTGGCGAAGGCCCCCATCAGGTCGGGCACACCCCATTTGTCGAAATCGGTCGACAGGCCGACATCGCGGTTGTCGTAACGCACGACGAAGAAGCCCTGGCCCGCCAGCCCTTCGCACAGCGACTCCGGCCACAGCGTCAGCTGCGCCCCCAGGCCCATGATCAGCAACAGGGCGGGGTCGCCCTTCCTGCCGAACGTCTCGTATTCGATCTCGATGCCATTGGCCTTGGTCTTCGCCACGCTTCCTCCGGGGTTGCCCGTCAGTATCGCCCGCGTCTCGCCGCCCACCAATAGGCCAGCGGCCGCCGCAGCGGTCCCATCGGCCGGTCGAGGGACAGAGCCGGCAGCAGGATCGGCAGGGAACGGGGATCGACCTTGCCGCGCAGGGCCCGGGCATCGCCGACCAGCTGGTCGCGTTCGGTCCCCTCGCCCATCAGCCAGGCCGCACCGATCGCATGGGCGGCCTGCCGCGAGGCGGCATCCTCCACGCCCAGCACCGAAAGTTCGAGATCGGCCAGCGCCTGCCCGGCCGTCATCACGTCCAGCGGCCCCTCGATCTCTTCCTCGCGAGCGTCGACTAGCCGGACCAGGGCTTCGCGCTGGAGACCATGCCGGCGCACGGCTTCACTGAGCGATTCGACAATGGGCTGCGCTCGTGGCTTCCCGGCACCGACGGCTTCGGCAATCGCCTCGCGCCACCATTCCAGCCGGATGCGCGCCAACATCGGTTCCCGAGTCACATTGCGGGTGCGCGCCAGCTCATGGTCGAACGCCAGCAGGGACAGCAATCCGCTGCGCTGCGGCTCCGGCGCGAACAGTGCGCCGAGGAAACGCTCGCGGTCCGCAGCGCGCACAATGTCCAGCACGTAGCGGTGCGAAGCCTCGGGGGCGCTGTAACTGTTCGGCGGGGATTCGGACATCGGGGATAACGACAGGGTGCGACCGTTGAACGCAGGCAGGGTTGAGTTTACAATATGACCATCGGGGATTCTTCAATCCTCTCAATAAGATAAAAGGGGATATTCATCATGGGTGCCTTGTTTACCTCTCTTGGGCGCACCGTTTCCGCAGGCATCGTGCTCCTGGTTGTGATCGTCGTCGGCGCCGGTGTGCTGTCCGGACAGTCGATCAAGATCGATCATTCCTACGCGACGGTCATCATGCGGTGGCTGCACGTGGTTTGCGGCATCATGTGGATCGGGCTGCTCTGGTACCTGAACTTCGTGCAGGTGCCCACCATGCCGAAGATCCAGCCGGTCGAAAGCCGCACCGCCATCACCAAGTTCATCGCTCCGACCGTGCTCTGGTGGTTCCGCTACGCCGCCCTCGCGACCGTCATCACCGGCCTGCTGCTCGCAACGATGAACAAGTACCTCGTCGAGGCGTTCACCCTGCGGCCCGGCTTCGTCATGATCGGCATCGGGATGTGGATGGCCCTTGTCATGGCCTTCAACGTCTGGTTCATCATCTGGCCGGCGCAGCAGAAGATCCTGGGTCTGGTCGAGGCGACCGCCGAGGAGAAGGCGGCGGCGGCACCGCGCGCCCTCTATGCCAGCCGCTTCAACACCATGTTCTCGATCGGCATGCTCTACTGCATGGTGGCGCAGCAAAACGCGCCGATCTGACCGACGTCACCTTGGAAAAGGAACGGGGCCCGCGGGGCCCCGTTTTCGTGGGTCCGGCGCACCGCCCGCTACAGCGGGATCAGCGCCGCCGCCACCCGGCGTCCCTCGGCCAGCAACACGTTGTAGATGCGGCAGGCCGAGCCGGTGTCGACCACTTCGATCCCCATGCCGGCGCCCTTGAGAGCGGCGCGCAGGTCGGGCGGCACGAAGACCGCGCGCGCGCCGCAGCCCAGCACGAGGATTTCCGTCGGGATCGCGGCCTCGCGGAGCGGCGCCAGGCTTTCGAGGGAAAGCTCCGCGGCGCTCGTCACGCTCCACGGATAGGTCGCGGCCGGCGTCACCAGCACCGGAGACTGCCATTCCCGCTCGCTGATCAGGAAGCGGCCGGGACCGTAGCTGCGAATGTACTGGACCTGCTTCGGGTCCGGCGTCGGCAGACTCTTGTCGGCAGGTCCCGGGGCCGGTGGCTTCACGCCCCTGCCTGCTCCGTCTTGTCGGCCTTATCGGCCTTGTCGTCGGCGGGACGAAGCTGGTCGGCGCGCAGGCCGAGATAGACGAGGCCCGCACAGGCGACCCAGACCGACGAGTAGGTACCGACGATGACGCCCCACAGCATAGCTATCGAGAAACTGTGCAGGACCGGCCCCCCGAACAGCACCAGTGCACCCACGGCAACGAACACCGTGGCCGAGGTCATCATGGTGCGCGACAGCGTCTCGTTGATGCTCTGATTGAGGAGATCGAGCAGCGGCATCTTCTTGTAGCGGCGCATGTTCTCGCGCACGCGGTCGAAGATCACGACGGTGTCGTTGATCGAGTAGCCGGCGATGGTCAGCACCGCGGCGAGCGCGGTCAGGCTGAAATCCAGCTGGAACAGCACGAAGATGCCGATGGTCGAGATCACGTCGTGCAGCATGGCGATCAGCGCGCCGACCGCGAACTGCCACTCGAAACGCACCCACACGTAGATCGCGATCGCAACCATCGTGGCGATCACGGCCCAGATGCCGCTCCGCATCAGCTCGTCACCGATCTTCGGGCCGACCGATTCGGTGCCGCGCAGCTCGTAATTGGTGCCGATCGCATCCTCGACCAGCTTGATCGCCACCTGCTGGCACCATTCGGCGCGCTGCTCGACCGACATGTCGACCTTGGCCGTGTTGGTCGTGCCGCGCGGCAGCTGGCGTTCCTGCAGGGTCAGGCCGACCCGACTCACCGCATCGCGCCAGTTGGCGCCGTCGAGCGCGGCCGGCGCAGTGAACTCGACGTCGCCCGTGCCGGCGGCGCCCGGCTTGACCAGCCAGCCCGGCCCGGCGCGCTTCTGCATCACGCGCTGGGCGCCCGCGACGCACTGGTTGTCGCCTTCCTGACGCTGGACGCGGATCAGGACGGTGCTGGGATCACCGAATTCCTGCAGCGACACCTCGCCGACGCCGAGCGCGCCCACCGTGTTGCGCAGCTGGTCGAGTTCGGCCTTGCCGTCCTTGGCCTTGGCCTGGATGGCGATGCCGCCCTTGAAGTCGATGCCGAAGTTGAGGCCGATCGTGAAGACGCCGACGATGGAGACGATGTTGATCAGGGTCGACAGGATCAGCGCGATGCGGCGCTGACCGAGGAAGTCGAACTTCCTCTTGAAGGCGAACAGGCGGACGGGCTTCCACATGGCTGCGCCTCAGATCACGAGTTCAGAGGGACGCCGCCAGCGCACCCAGACCGAGAGCAGCATGCGCGTGAAGATCGTCGAGCTGAACATCGAGGTGATGATGCCGAGCGTCAGGGTCGTCGCGAAGCCGCGAATCGGTCCCGATCCGAAGCCGAACAGCAGTACGCCCGCAACCAGGGTCGTGAGGTTGGCGTCGATGATGGCCGACATGGCCTTCTCGTATCCCGTCGCCAGCGAGCTGAACGGGGAGCGGCCCAGGGCCTTTTCCTCGCGCACGCGCTCGTAGATCAGCACGTTGGCATCGACCGCGAGGCCCGCCGTCAGGACGAGGCCCGCGATGCCCGGCAGGGTCAGCGAGGCGCCGAGGATCGACATGCCGGCGAACACCATCAACAGGTTCACCAGCATGGCGAGATTGGCGAAGCCCCCGAACACCGGCCCGTAGGCCACAAACATGAAGATCGCCACAAGGAGGGTGCCGACGAGCGCCGCCACCGTGCCGGCCTGGATGGCATCCGCGCCGAGGTCGGCACCGACAGTGCTTTCCTGGATGATCGTCAGCGTCGCGGGCAGCGCGCCGGAGCGAAGCAGAAGCGACTGCTCCTGGGTCTGCTGGGTCGTGAAGCTGCCGGTGATGATGCCGCTGCCGCCGCAGATCGCGCTCTGCACGACCGGAGCGCTGATGATCTCGCCGTCCAGCTGGATGGCCAGCCGCTTGCCGATGTTGGCGCGCGTGGCGGCGCAGAAGGCTCGACCGCCGGCCGAATTGAAGGTGAAGCTGATGATCGGGCGGCCGCCCTGCTGTTGCTCGAAGGTGGCCTTGGAATCGTCGAGGTCCTCGCCACCGACCACCACGCGCTTCAGCACCGGCAGGCACTGCGGCTGGTAGCGGCGGCAGATCTGCTCCGGCGACAGGCGCGGATTGGCGGACTGGATGTCCTCCCAGGCCTTCGGATTGGTGCGCCGCAACTCCTGCATGCCCTCGCGCGTCGGCACCAGGTAGGTGGTCGGCGGCACGGTCTGGGGAATGTTCTGGCCGGTCGCCGCAACATCTTCGTTGACCAGATGGAAGGTGAGCTTGGCGGTCTGGTTGATCTTGCGCTTGAGGTCGGTCGTATCCTTGATGCCCGGGACCTGAAGCAGGATGCGCTCGTCGCCCTGACGCGTGATGGTCGGCTCGAGCGTGCCGGTTTCGTCGACGCGGCGGCGAAGGATTTCGATCGACTGGTCGATCACCTCCTTCTTCTTCTTCGCCATCTCCTGGTCGGAGTAGGCAACCCGGATCGTGTCGCCAGTGCCGGAAATCACGAGCGACGGATCGACGGCGCGGATCGCCTCGATGGCCTTGCTGCGCGTGGACTCGTCACGCAGGTTGACGACGAGGGCTCGGCCCGGCTCGACAGTGACGTCCTTGAAGGGCACCTGCTGCTTGCGCAGTTCGGCGCGCATCGAGTCGGACAGGTTGGTCAGCCGCTCGTTCAATACCGAGCGCAGATCGGCTTCCAGCAGGAAGTGCGCGCCGCCGCGGAGGTCGAGGCCGAGATTGATGCGGCTGCTCGAGTACCAGTGCGGCATGTGGTCGAGCACGCTGGACGGCAGCAGGTTCGGCAGCGCGAACAGCGCCGACAACAGCGTGATGCCGGCTATGACGATCGTCTGCCAGCGCGGAAGATTGAGCATGCCGACCTGGCCTCTCGCGCTCGTTACTTCTTGCCGCCGCCGAACAGGCTGCCGAGCAGGCTCTTCCGCTCAGGCGCGGGGGCCGGGGGCGGCAGCATGGGCTTGTCGTCTTCCTCGCTGCTGTCCTTCGGACCGCGCACCGATTCGCCGCGGGTCAGGATGTCGGTGATGGTCTGCTTGATGATGCGGACCCGGACGCCCTCGGCGAGTTCCACCTGGACCTCGTTGTCCGAGATCACCTTGGTCACGAGGCCGATGATGCCGCCGCCGGTGACGACCCGGTCGCCGCGCTTCACCCCGGCGAGCATTTCGCGCTGGGCGCGCACCTTGGCCTGCTGCGGCCGGATCAGCAGGAAATAGAAGACGACGAAGATGAGGATCAGCGGGAAGAGCTGGACGAGGAAATCCCCGCCGCCGCCACCTGCACCCTGCGCCCACGCCTGCGAAATCAACATCGTCTGCTCCCGAATCTTCCGGCCGTCGAAAAAGCGCGCGGACTATAGCGGTCTTGCCCCGCTTTGCAATGCAAGCGGGGGACGATATGGTCGCCCCCCTTTTCAGCGGCCGGCGACGATGGATCAAGACCTTAAAGCCACTATTTCACGCATTGCGGCAGCCCTCGACCGTCTGGCGCCCCCGCTCCCTCCCGGCGCCGACATCAATGGGGCGGAAGCCTATGTCTGGCACGCGGCCGGCCCCCGCCTCGAGGCGGTCCCGAAGGTCAACCGCGTGAACCTCGATCTCCTGGTCGGCATCGACCGCCAGAAGGAGACCCTGGTCGAGAATACACGGCGCTTCGCCAAGGGCCTCCCGGCGAACAATGCCCTGCTCTGGGGCTCCCGCGGCGCCGGCAAGAGCTCCATCGTCAAGGCCGTCCACGCCCATGTGAACCGAGAGATGGGCGGCCCGCCGGGCCCGCTGGCCCTGGTCGAGATCCATCGCGAGGACATCCCGTCCCTGCCCGCGCTCCTGACCATGATCCGCGATTCCAACCGCCGCTTCATCGTGTTCTGCGACGATCTTTCGTTCGACGGTCAGGATGCCGCCTACAAGTCGCTGAAGGCGGTGCTCGACGGTGGCATCGAGGGCCGGCCCGAAAATGTCGTGTTCTATGCGACCTCGAACCGGCGCCACCTGATGCCGCGCGACATGATCGAGAACGAGCGCTCGACGGCCATCAACCCGTCGGAGGCGGTAGAGGAAAAGGTCTCGCTGTCGGACCGCTTCGGCCTGTGGCTCGGTTTCCACAATGCCGACCAGGACACCTTCTTCTCGATGATCGAAGGTTATTGCGCGTTCTACGGACTCGACGTGCCCAAGGACGAGCTGCGCAAGCAGGCGGTCGAATGGTCGATCACCCGCGGTTCCCGCTCGGGCCGCGTCGCCTGGCAGTTCATCCAGGAAACCGCCGGACGCCTCGGCAAGAAACTGGGGTAACGATGGAGCAACCGGGATGAGCGATCCCGAAGACGTGATGTTCTCTCCCGCCGTGAAGGCGGAGCAGACGCGTCTGGGGTCGCGCGCCCGGTTCGAGGGCCGGACATGGAACACGGAGATCACCGACGATCTCCGGCAGTTCCTCGCGATCGTCGATACCTTCTTCTTTGCGACGGCCAGCACCGACGGCCGGCCTTACATCCAGCATCGCGGTGGCCCGCCCGGGTTCCTGAAGCCCATCGGCACGCATACGCTGGCCTTCGCCGACTTCGCGGGCAATCACCAGTACATCTCGCTCGGCCACCTGCGCGAAAACGATCGCGCCCACATTTTCATCCTTCACTTCGCCACGCAGCAGCGTGTGAAGCTCTGGGGTCGCGCCCGGATCGTCGAAGGCGATCTCGAATTGATGGAACGGCTGGTCGATCCACACTATCGCGCGCGGCCGATGCGGGCGATCGCCTTCAGCATCGAAGCCTGGGACATCAATTGCCGACAACACATCGTGCCCCGCTACAGCGAGGCTGAAATTGCGCCGGCGGTCGATCAGCTCACGCGGCGGATCAAGGAATTGGAAGAAGAAGTGGCGCGACTGAAGGGCTAGGCACGGTCCTTGCTAGTTCCCCTCCCGATCAGGGGGAATTGCACATGAACAAGTCGAAGACCGCCATCCTCAACCGCCGCACCGTCCTCGCCGCGGCGGGTGCCGCCACCGCCGCGCTCGCGGCGCCGCGCATCCTGCGCGCCCAGGGCAAGGAACTCGTCGTCGGTGGCGCCGCCAGCCACAAGAATTTCGTCGAGACCATCATCGCGCCGGTCGTGGAGAAGAAGTTCTCCTGCAAGGTCGTGTTCGAAGGCTCCCGCTCGCTGGTCAATCTCGAGAAGATGCAGAAGAACAAGGACAAGCAGTACCTGTCGGTCGTCATGATGGACGATCCGGTCATGATCCCGGCGGTCGCCGAGGGGCTGCTCGATCCGCTCACTGTCGCCAAGGTGCCGAACCTCGCCGCGCTGAAGCCGGGTACGGTCCACATGGACGGGATGTGGTGCAACTATCTCCAGCCCTGGCTGGGTATCGCCTACAACCCGAAGGCCATGAAGACGGCCCCGACCTCGTGGGCCGACGCCTACGATCCCAAGTACAAGGGCCGGGTCATCCTGCCCTCGCTGCAGAACACCGAGGGCCTCGCCAACCTGTTCATGGCGGCCTTCCTCGCCACCGGGAAGCCGATGGCCGATGCCCAGAAGGACGTCGATGCCGGCTTCAAGAAGCTGGTCACCATCAAGCCCAACCTGCTCACCGCCTACACCCAGATGCCGCAGGCCTACAATCTTCTGGAACAGGGCGAAGGCTTCATGATCTCGAGCGCGATCTCCCAGGTGGCGCTGGAGCGCAAGGCCGCGGGCGCGCCGGTCGACATCGCCGTGCCGAAGGAAGGCATCTTCGCCATGCCGTCGGGCGTCGCACTCGTGAAGGGCGGGCCGCAGCCGGAACTGGCCGCGGGTTACATCAACGAAATGATCGGGCCGGAAATCCAGGCCAAGCTGTCGGCCGCAACCTACTCGCTGCCGACCAACAAGGACACGCCGGTGCCGGCCGGCGCGCCGACAAACGCGACGATCTTCGGTATCAACTGGAAGTTCGTCGCCGACAATCGCGCCGACTGGGTGAAGCGCTGGGACCGGGACATGGCGATGTAGTCGCGCAGCCGCCACGTGACCTCTGATTCCTTCCTCGACGTCGCCGGCGCCGAAAAGGCGTTCGGCGGCGTTACCGTCCTCGGCGGTGTCGACCTTCGGGTTGCGGCCGGCGAGTTCATCTCGCTGCTGGGCCCCTCAGGGTGCGGCAAGACCACCTTGTTACGAATCATCGCCGGTCTTCTGGCCGCCGATCGTGGCTCCATCCGGCTCGACGGCGAGGAGATCGGCGCCCGGCCGCCGCACCGCCGCGATGTCGGCGTCGTCTTCCAGAACTACGCCCTGTTCCCGCATCTGACGGTCGCGGAGAACATCGCCTTCGGCCTCAAGGCGCGGAAGCATCCCGCCGGAGAGATCGGCCCGACAGTGCGGCGCTTCCTGTCGCTGGTCCATCTGACCGATTTCGCCGACCGTTCCGTTCGCGCCCTCTCGGGCGGCCAGCAGCAGCGCGTCGCGGTGGCCCGCGCGCTGGCGGTGAAGCCGAAGCTGCTGCTGCTCGACGAGCCCTTCTCCGCGCTCGATCGCAAGCTGCGCGAAAACATGCAGATCGAGCTGCGCCGCCTGCTGCGCGAGTTGGGCATCACCGCCGTGTTCGTCACGCACGATCAGGACGAGGCGCTCACCATGTCCGATCGCATCGCGGTGATGAACAGGGGCGCGATCGAGCAGCTGGCCGAACCGGCGACGATCTACCGGTCGCCCGCCACCGCCTTCGTGCTCGAATTCGTCGGTCTCTCCTCGCGGATTTCAGGCACGGTCGTCGGCCAGGACTACGAACATGTCGTCGTCGATACCGCCTATGGTCAGCTGCGCGCGCCGGGCAGCTTCGTGCCAGGCGCATCGGTGGTGCTGGCAGTGCGCCCCGAGCGGATCAAGGTCAATGCACCGGGAGACTATGCGCTGGTGGCGCGGCTGCGCGACGCCGTCTTCCAGGGCTCCAAGGTGCAGCTGCATTTCGAGGCCCGGGACGGCGACCATCTCATGGTCGAAACGGCCGACCTTTCCGATGGCCTGCCCGCACCCGGCACAGAGATGCGCCTGGGCTGGGCCGTCGCCGACACGCTGATCTACCCGGCGTCATGACCCCGAAGAGCGCGCCCTCGCCCTGGCGTGATCCCGTCGCGCTCCTCGCGGCGCCGGCGGTCCTTTACCTGCTGGTCATCTACGCCTTCCCGCTGCTCTGGCTGTTCATGAAGAGCCTGACCGGCCCGACCGGCTTCACGCTCCAGCCCTACGTCTCGTTCCTCGGCGACCCCTTCAACTGGCGCGTCGTCGGCAACACGCTGCGGGTCGCCGCCTGGGTCACCGTCGTCTGCTTCCTGATCGGCTATCCCGCCGCCTTCGCGCTGGCCCGCGCCGGCGCGGTCCTGCAGATCGTGATGCTGGTCGCGATCATCCTGCCGCTGTCGGTCGGCGCCGTGGTCAAGGCCTTCGCCTGGCAGATCGTGCTGCGCCGCGACGGGATCGTCTCGCAGATCCTGGTCGGCCTCGGCTTCTGGGACGAGCCGCAGCGACTTCTGTTCACCGAGACCGGCCTGGTGCTGGGCGCGGCCAACATCTTCCTGCCGTTCATGATCCTGCCGATCTATTCGGTGGTGAAGCTGATCGATCCCCGTCTCAGCGAGGCCGGCGCGACCCTGGGCGCGACGCCGCTCTACCGCTTCGCCCATGTCACTCTGCCGCTGACCCTCCCAGGCATCGTCTCGGGCGTCGCCTTCGTCTTTTCGATGAGCGTGTCGATGTTCGTCATCCCCTCGCTGCTGATCGGCGACCGCTTCCAGACCCTGTCGACGCTCACCGGTCGCTCCTTCCTGCTGATGCGCAACGAACAGCTCGGCTCGACCACGGCAGTGATCCTGCTGGTCCTGGCCGTCGCCATCGTCGTCGGATCGACCTGGCTGGCGCGGCGGATCGGAGGCAGCACCACATGACCGCCCTCGAGCGCACTTCGCAGTACGTCGTCTGGTTCATCGCAACCTTCACCGTCGTCTTCCTGATGACGCCGCTGGTCGTGACCATCGCCGTCTCCTTCGGCTCCTCGACGGTCTTCACCTTGCCGCCACCCGACTGGTCGCTGCGATGGTACGAACGTCTCGCCGGCATGCGCGGCCTGCTGCCCGCGCTCCTAGTCTCCCTGCAAGTGGCTGCCGCCTCGACGGCGGTCGCCCTTGTATTGGGCACACTTTGCGCCATTGCCCTCGTGCGCGGCCGCTTCCCCGGCCGCGAGACGATCTCGACCTTCCTCGTATCGCCGCTGATGCTGCCGGGTCTCGTCATCGGCATCGCCATGCTGCAGGGCTTCAAGGCGATGGGCCTGCGCGACGTCTATGCCAGCCTGCTGATCGCGCACGTGGTGATCACGCTGCCCTACATCGTCCGCACCGTGGTCGGCGCACTCTCGCTCTTCGACTTCTCGCTGATCGACGCGGCACGGACGCTGGGCTGTTCCTACCCCGCCGCGCTCACGCGCGTGCTGGTGCCGGCCCTCGCCCCGGCGTTCCTCACGTCGGGCATGTTCGCGTTCCTGGCGTCGATGGACAATTACCCGATCTCCATGTTCTTCACCGATGCCTGGACCAAGACACTGCCCATCCAGATGCTGCAATATGTCGAGGAACGGCCCGACCCGACCATCGCGGCGATTTCCGCCGGGCTGGTGCTGCTCGCCATCGTGGCGCTCGTGATCGGAGACCGTCTCGTGGGCTTGCGCAAGCTCGCTGATTTCTAGGAACGGCCGAATGAAAATCCTCGTCGCCAATCCCAACACGTCTACCGGCGTGACCGACCGGCTCGTGACCGCGGGCAAGCTCGTCGCCAGCCCCGGCACCGAACTGCTGCCGATGACCGCGCCGCGCGGCGTGCCCTACATCGCCACCCGCGCCGAGGCCGCCATCGGAAGCGCCATGATGCTCGAGATGCTGGCCGAACGCCGCGGCACCTTCGACGCCGCCATCGTTGCCGCCTTCGGCGACCCCGGCCTCGGCGGCGCGCGCGAGTTGTTCGACTTCCCCGTGGTCGGCATGGCGGAGGCCGCGATGCTGGTGGCCTGCACGCTCGGTCGCAAGTTCGCGATCGTGAGCTTCGCCAAGGCGCTCGAACCGTGGTTCGCCGAAATCGTCGACTGGCATGGCATGTCCGGCCGCTGCGCCGCGATCCGCACGCCGGACGAAGGCTTCCGCTCGATCGACGACGTACAGCACGAGAAGGAGCAGGTGCTGATCGACATTGCCCTCGGCACGGTGAAGAACGACGGCGCCGACGTCGTGATTCTGGCCGGCGCGCCGCTGGCCGGGCTCGCCAACACGATCCGCGACCGCGTGCCGGTGCCGCTGGTCGACGGCATCCAGGCCGCGGTGACGATGGCCGAGGGGCTGGTGCGCCTCAATCCGCGCAAGGCGACGCAAGGCACCTATCGCCGCCCCGCGGCCAAGGACTCCAAGGGCCTTGCGGGCCCCCTGGCCGATATCATCGGCCATCGCGAGTCGTGACCGCGATGCGCGACCTCAAGGGCTACGGCCGCACGCCACCCGATCCGCAATGGCCCGGCGGCGCCCGGGTCGCCGTCTCCTTCGTGATCAACTTCGAGGAAGGCGCGGAGATGTCGTTGTCGGCGGGCGACGCCCACAACGAGAAGGTCTACGAGGTCACCGACGAGGTCGTGGGCGTGCCCGACCGGTGCATGGAATCGCATTTCGAGTACGGCACCAAGGCAGCCTGGTGGCGCATCGCCGATTCGCTGGAGCGGCTGGGCGTGCCGGCAACGGTGAGCACCTGCGGCCTGGCTGCCGAACTGTCGCCCTGGCTGATCCAGGACGCCGTGGCGCGCGGCCATGAAATCTCCTGTCACGGCTGGCGCTGGGAGAAGCATGCCCACATGGAGGAGGCGAAGGAGCGCGAGATCATCGCCCGCACAGTCAAGGCGCTGACGGACATCGCCGGCACGCGGCCCGTCGGCTGGCACACCCGCTCGACGCCCTCGCCCAACACGCGCCGGCTGCTGGTCGAGGAAGGCGGCTTCCTCTACGACAGCGACGACTACTCCGACGACCTGCCGTTCCATGTCGAGCTCGCGGGCAAGCGCCACCTGGTATTGCCCTACAGCTTCGACACCAACGACATGCACTATCACCAGGGCTTCCACCGCTTCGTGTCGGCCCGCGACTTCGCCGACTACACGAGCGATGCCTTCGACACACTGTGGGCCGAGGGCGAGAAGTCACCGAAGATGATGTCGATCGGCCTGCACCTGCGCATGATCGGCCGCCCCGGCCGCATCGCCGCCCTCGACCGCATCGTGTCGCACATGAGGCAGAAGGGCGGCGCCTGGTTTGCCACCCGCCGCCAGATCGCCGAGCACTGGAACGCGCGGTTCAAAGACTCATAGTTGGGAGCGCGCCACTCCAGTGGCGCTCATGATCTTTGCTACACACCGAGAAAGAGCGCCACTGGAGTGGCGCGCTCCCGGCAACCATCCTTCACGAAACTTAGGCCTTCACCTTCGGCCGCACGATCTTGATCGTCGAGGTGGAGTGGACGATCAGGCGGCCCTTCTCGTCCTTGAGTTCGCCATCGAGGAAGCCGACCGTCCCGCCCCAGCGCATCACGCGACCCTCGGCATAGACGATGCCCGGTCCCATCGCCTCGAAGAAGCTGATCTTGAGTTCGAGCGTCGGCACGGCGACGCCGAGCTTGCCCTTGACGATGGCGGCGTTGGCCATGGCCGTATCGACCATGCCCGTGAGGAAGCCGCCCTGGCAGACGCGTCCCTGCGAGTGGCAGAAGGCCGGCACGACCTCGAAGCGGAAGCGCGCATAGCCGCGCGTCGAGTCGATGTCGAGCAGCTCGCCGTTCAGCGTCTTCAACGCCTCGGGCGGGTTTGCGCGCAGGATCTCCAGGATCTCCGAATCGTGGACGAAATCCTTGGGGACGTGATGGAAGTCGGGATGGGCTGAACTCATGGCCGGCGGACTATACCGAACGCACCGGCGCCCGCACCTTCCGCCTTGGACCGATCCGGGCTCATGTTTCGGCCGTCGAAAGTACCAGCGGCGACTGCGGCCTACGTGCGGTACAACGCCTGCCCCACTACGGCCCAAACGAATTGCCGAAGGAAATGAGCTTCAAGGTCCACATCGCCTCCGCCGGCCGCACGATCGATGTGCCGCCGCGCACAACCATCCTGGACGCCGCGCTCGACGCCGGCATCGCCTTTCCGTTCGGCTGCCAGTCCGGCAACTGCGGCGCCTGCAAATCGCGCCTCGTGAAGGGCGAGGTGACGATGCGGGGCTATTCGGACTTCGCGCTTTCGGATGACGAGAAGGCGAGCGGCCTGATTCTCGCCTGTCGCGCCGTGCCCGGGGCTGACAGCGAAGTCGCCTGGCTGGAGGAGGACGACCTGATCGTCCATCCGCGCCGCATCCTCGCCGGCAAGGTCGTCGCCCTCGACGATGCCACGCACGACATCAAGCGCATCCGGCTCGCGATCGCCTCGGGCGGTCCCTTCGATTTCTCGGCCGGCCAGTTTGCCTCGGTGACGTTCGAGGGTTGTCCGCCGCGCGACTATTCGATGGCCAACGTGCCGGGCGACCCGGTCCTCGAGTTCCACGTCCGCCGGACCGCGGGCGGCGCGACCAGCGCGCATGTCTGGGAGAGGTTGAAGGTCGGCGATGGCGTGCGCGTGGAGGGCCCGTTCGGCGCGTCCTACCTGCGCGAGAGCCATCGCGGCCCGATCATCGCCGTGGCGGGCGGCTCCGGTATGGCGCCGATCAAGTCGATCGTCGAGCGTGCCCTGCAGAAGGAGTTGCCGCAGCACATCTACTTCTATTTCGGTGTCCGCAGCGAACGAGACCTCTACCTGCACGACTATTTCGCCGCGCTCGCGGCGAAGCACAAGACGCTGCACTTCATGCCCGTCCTCAGCGAAGGCGGTGATTCGCCCCTGCGACAGGGTCTGGTACACGAGGCCGTCGCGCAGGATTTCGACGAGGTCGATGGCTGCAAGGCCTATCTCGCCGGCCCGCCGGTCATGGTCGAGGCCGCGACGCTGATGCTGGAGCAGCGCGGCATGCGCCGCGCCGACATACACGCGGATGCCTTCTATACGGCAGCCGAAATGGCGACTGCCGGGAAGAAGACCGGAGCGGACCTGTGAGCGATCTGCTGCCGGGAAGAGTGGCCATCGTCACCGGCGCGGGCCGGGGCATCGGTCGCGCCATCGCGGAGTCGCTGGTGGCGGAAGGCGCTCGGGTCGTCGTGGCCGACAATGGCACCTCGATCTCGGGCGCCGGCAGCGATCCCGAGGTGGCGCGCGCGGCCGCCCGGGAACTGAACGACAAGGCGGGCGGTACGAGCGCTCTCGCCTTCACCGAGAGCGTCGCCTCGCCCGGCGTGGCCCGCCAGCTGGTCGACCTCGCGGTCAGGACGTTCGGCGGCATCGACATCGTCGTGAACAACGCCGCGATCCGGCGCGATGCCCCTGTATTCGACGCCGATCCGGCCGATTGGGACGCGGTGATCCGCACCAATCTTTCTGCCGCCTTCCATCTGACCAGCACCGCTTCGGGCGTGATGCGCAACCGGGGCAAGGCAGGCCGCATCGTCAACATCGTCTCGTCGGTGGGCCTTTCCGGCGCTCCCGGCCACGCTGCCTATGCCAGCGCCAAGGCAGGCCTGCTCGCGCTGACGCGCGTTACGGCGATGGACCTCGCCGACGAGGAGATCACGGCCAACGCGGTGTTGCCGCTCGCGGGCAGCCAGCCTGCCGACGTCGCCAGCCTGGTGACGGCGCTCTGCCTGCCGGCGGGCGGGCCCATTACCGGCCGGTTGCTGGGCGTGCGCGGTCGCGAGGTCTTCCTGTTCGGGGAGCCGCAGCCGGTCGCAAGCTTCGACGCAGGCGAACCCGGCAGGCTCGTGGGCGACATCGCCGGAAGACTCGGCGGTCAGGTTGCCTCCCCGTTCGTCTTTTGAAGGAGAGGCCCCCGATGAGTTCCTACGCCGCGCCACCCCGCACCGTCGGTCGACTGAAGCGCCCGTTCGGAAATCTCTACTACGAGATCTCGGGCAGCGGGCCGGCCCTGCTCTTCGCTCATGGCCTGGGCGGCAATCACCTGAGCTGGTGGCAGCAGGTGGCGCACTTCGCGCCCCACTACACCTGCGTCGCCTTCGCTCATCGGGGCTTTGCGCCGTCCGATCCGGTGCCATCGGGCGTCGATCCCGCGGACTATGCCGGCGACCTCACGGCCCTGATCGATCATCTCGGATTTGCCGACGTCCGCCTCGTCGCGCAGTCGATGGGCGGCTGGACCATGCTGGAATACGCGCTCGCGCATCAGGATCGCGTGAAGGCGCTGGTGATGAGTTCGACCTCCGGCACCATCGACCGGCGCGGTGCCGATCCGTCGGGCGGCAGTGCCTACGATGCCTGGCTGGCGAAAGCCGAGGCGGCGATCGGAGACGGCGTGGCGCGCGGCATCCACCCCGCGATGGGCGAGCGCGCGGCCAGGCGCTTTCCCGACCTGCATCTTCTCTATCGCAGCATCGACGAGATGGCGGGGGCGCTCGACAAGGAGAAGCTGCGCGCCGGCCTGCGCCGCACCGCGACGCGCACCCTGGCCGAGTTCAAGACGTTCCGCGTGCCGACGCTTCTGATCGCGGGCGGCGAAGACGTCGTCTTCCCGCCCTTCCTGGCAAGCGCCATCGCGGCAAGCCTGCCCTGCGGCGAAGCCGAGACCCTTCCCGATGCCGGCCACTCGCCCTATTTCGAGCAGGCCGCTAGATTCAATACGCTGGTCGACGCGTTCCTCGCGCGACAGCGCCAGGAGGTTTAATTGTCCCAGGACAATCCGCGTATCGCCGTTCTCGGCTTCGCCATCGAGTGCAACCGGTTCTCGCCGGTGACGACGGCGGAGGATTTCGAACACGATGTCGACATCCGCGGCAATCGCATCGTGAGCGAGGCCCGCTCGGGCAAATCGATCACCATGCCGGATCTGCCGGGCTTCTTCGACGAGATGGATCGCACCGGCAACTGGACGCCGGTTCCCCTGCGGGTCTCGCTGGCCCAGCCCGGCGGCCCGGTCGAGGAGCAGTTCTTCAAGGCCTATCTCGCCGAGATCGAGGCCGGCCTGAAGTCGGTGCTGCCGGTCGATGCGATCTTCGTCTCCTGCCACGGCGCGGCGCTCGCCCAGGGCACCGACGATCCCGATGGCGACCTGTTCGAGATCCTGCGCCGCGTCGCGGGCCCCGACGTGCCCATCGTGTCGGTGTTCGACCTGCACGCCAACGTCTCGCGCCGCATGATCGACAATCTCAGCGTCTTCGTGGGCTATCTCGAGAACCCGCACGTCGACATCTACGAGCGCGGCGTCGAGGCGGCCACGCACATGCGCGAGCTGCTGGCGGGCACGCGCACGGCGATCGAGATGGTGAAGCTGCCGCTGGTCCCGCCGCAGATTTCGCTGCTGACGGCAAAGGGCCCCTACGCGGACCTCATCCGCTACGGCCAGACCAAGGTGGGTGGCGACATCCTCAACGTCTCCGTGATGGCGGGCTTCGCCTACAGCGACAGCCCCAAGAACGGTCTGACCGCCGTCGTCACGGCGCGCAACGGCAACCGCAAGGCCGCCGCCAACCTCGCCCTCGACATCGCCCAACGGGCCTGGGGCATGCGGGAACGCTTCAAGCGCGAGATGATGACCCTGGCCGACGCCGTGCAACTCGCCGGTTCGGTCGGCCGCGACAAGCGGCGCAAGCCCATCATCCTGGCCGACGTCGCCGACAATCCCGGTGGTGGCGGTCGCGGCAACACGACCTACCTGCTGCGCGCCCTCAAGGGCGCCAAGGTCCAGGGCGTCATCTTCGGTGTCTTCAACGACGCCGCGCTTGCCGCGAAGGCGCACGCGCTGGGCGAAGGCGCGATCTTCAACGCCTCCTTCAACACGCAGGAGCACCAGGAGTTCTCCCTGCCGTTCGACTGCGAGGCCAAGGTCGTGAAACTGTCGGACGGTCAGTATGTCGGCCGGCGCGGGGTCCTCCGCAACGTTTCTGCCGACATGGGTCCCTCGGCCCTGCTCGATCTCGGCGGCATTCTCGTCGTGGTCATCAGTATCCGCTGCCAGTGCATGGACCCGCGCCAGTTCGAGATGTTCGGCCTGGACATCGCACAGGCGCGAACCGTCGTCGTGAAGAGCCGCGGCCATTTCCGCGGCGGCTTCGACGAGTTCTTCAAGCCGGAACAGATCTACGAAGTGGATTGCCCGGGCCTGACCTCGCCGGTGCTGGCGAACTTCACCTGGACCAAGTTGCCGAGACCCGTCTACCCGCTCGACGAAGAAACGACCTGGAACCCACCCGCCATCGGCTAAGGAGATCGCAATGCTGCGTCGTGCCCTGTTTGCCGCCATCGCACTGGTCGCGGCAGCGCCTGCCTCCGCGCAACCGAGCAAGACCCTGAAGGCGGTCATGCACTCGGACCTCAAGATCATCGATCCCGTCTGGACGACCGCCTACATCGTCCGCAACCACGGCTACCTGATCTACGACACCCTGTTTGCCTTCGATGCCAAGCTCGAGCCGCGGCCGCAGATGGTCGAGAGCTGGACCGTCAGCGACGACCAGCTGACCTGGACGTTCAAGCTGCGGGAAGGCCTGAAGTGGCATGACGGCCAGCCGGTCACGACGGCGGACGTTCTGCCCTCGATCAAGCGATTCACCGACAAGGACACGCTGGGCGGGCTGCTGGGAAAGCAGACGCAGGAGATGAAGGCGATCGACGACCGGACCTTCCAGATCGTCCTGAAGCAGCCCTACGGCATGATGCTGAAGACGCTTGCGAAACCATCGTCCGTACCGCTTTTCATCATGCCCAAACGGGTC
This sequence comes from Reyranella aquatilis, assembly GCF_020880995.1. Taxonomy (GTDB): domain Bacteria; phylum Pseudomonadota; class Alphaproteobacteria; order Reyranellales; family Reyranellaceae; genus Reyranella; species Reyranella aquatilis. Next base: position 1,131,485 of record NZ_JAJISD010000001.1, read on the forward strand.
GCCGAGACGCCGGTCTCGCAGCAGATCTCCGACACGACGGGCTCGGGGCCGTTCATCTTCAAGAAGGACGAATGGAAGCCCGGCGAGAAGGTCGTCTATCTGCGCAATCCCGACTACAGGCCGCGCGCCGAACCGCCGTCGGGTCTTGCCGGCGGCAAGGTCGCCAAGGTCGACCGGGTCGAATGGGTTTCCATCCCCGACACCCAGACCGCGATCAATGCCCTGCAGCAGGGCGAGATCGACATGATCGAGCAGCCCTCGCACGACCTGCTGCCGGTCATCGAGAAGGACAAGAACGTCGAGATCATCATCCCCGACCAGCTCGGATCGACCTACATCCTGCGCTTCAACTGGAAGCAACCGCCGTTCAACGACGTGCGCTACCGGCGCGCCGCGATGATCGCGTTCAACCAGAAGGACTTCCTGCAGGCCGTCATCGGTGATCCGCGCTACTACAAGATCTGCAAGGCGATGTTCAGCTGCGGCGGGCCGCTGGAGAATTCGGCCGGCACGGACGGCATCCTGGAATCGCGTTTCGAGGAATCGAGGAAGATCCTGAAGGAGGCCGGCTACGACGGCACGCCGATCGTGCTGCTGCAATCGACCGACCTGGCCGTGCTCACCAACCTCGCGCCGGTCGCCAAGACGCTGCTGGAGCGCGGCGGCTTCAAGGTCGACATGCAGTCGATGGACTGGCAGACGCTGGTCGCCCGGCGCGCCAAGAAGGATCCGGTCGCGCAGGGCGGATGGAACATCGCCATGACCGCGGCCGCCGCGGTGCTGCTGATCGACCCGGTCAACAACCACTATGCCGAGGCAAGCGGCGATCGCGCCCAGTTCGGCTGGCCGCTCGACGAGGAAATCGAGCGGCTGCGCGTGGCCTTCGTCGGCGAAGGCGACCCGAAGAAGCAGTTGCAGATCGCGGAGCAGGTCCAGAAGCGCATCCTCGAGCAGGGCGTCACCGTCCCGCTCGGCCAGTTCCTTCAGCCGATGGCGCGGCGCAAGGGCGTGACGGGCAACATCGAATCGCCCATCACCGTCTTCTGGAACGTCGAGAAGAAGTAAACAGTCCTACCGGTCGGGCAGCGGGATGAACTCGGGATCCCCTGCCACCATGGCGAAGCGCTTCTCGCGCCAGTCCTCCTTGGCCTTCTCGATCCGCTCCTTGCTGGAGGAGACGAAGTTCCACCAGATGTGGCGCGGACCGTCGATCGTCGCGCCACCCAGCAGCATGGCCTTGGCGCCGTCCGGCCCGGCCAGCGCTTCCACCGTCTGGCCGGGCGCCAGCACCGCGAGGTCGCCCACGCCAAGCTGGCTCTCGCCCACGACGATCATGCCTTCGGCGACATAGATTGCCCGCTCCTCGTGGTCGGGCGTTACGGCCAGGGCGGCGCCGGCCGTCATCTCCACACCGACATAGAAGATCGGCGAGAAGTGGCTGGTGGGCGCGGTCCGGCCCGCATAGGTGCCGACGATCAGGCGCAGGTCAGCGCCGCCTTCGCTCCACGCCGGCAGACGCGCCTTCTCGACATGCTCGAAGGCCGGGGCGGTCTCCTCATGGGTCTTCGGAAGCGCCACCCAGGTCTGGACGCCATGCATCCGGAAGCCGGTGGCGCGCATCTCCGGTTCCGTCCGCTCGCTGTGGACGATGCCGCTGCCGGCGGTCATCCAGTTGACGTCGCCCGGCCGGATCGCCTGGGAATAGCCCAGGCTGTCGCGATGGTAGATTCCGCCGTCGAAGAGGTAGGTCACCGTCGCCAGGCCGATATGCGGATGGGGCCGCACCTCCATACCGCCGCCGGGCGGCACGTCCATGGGACCGAAATGGTCGAGGAAGATGAAGGGTCCGACCGTGCGGCGCTTGACGCTGGGCAGCACGCGGCGGACGGCGAAGCCTCCCCCCAGATCATGAGCCCGCCCCTGGACCAGTAGCTCGATCGGATCGGCCATCATCGCTCTCCCTCTACGCCAACGCCGCAACACCATCGGCGAACCCGATGGGCTCCGCCGCGCGCCCCATACTGCAGGCGCTTCGGGCGGGGCGGAAGCGTTGCGCCGATCAATCTGTTGCCCGCCCGGTCGGCGCCCGCCCCGTGCACTCTTCGCAAATGCAGCAAATCCGGCAGGTTGCCCACTGTGACTTTTCACGGTCGATTTTCAGAAAATGAAGAAAATATAACAATCACAACATGTTAAGGGGTTTTCACGGGTGTTGCATTTTTGCAACTTTTTGTTGGACTTGTGGATACTCCGTGGCCACAGTGGCGCGCAAGCGGGGCACGCGAGGGGCATCGACCGGGGGAGGTCGATGAATCGCCAGTAGCCTCAAATGTAAATCAGTAGCGTTCAATGAACGGAGAGGCCGACTGATGACGTCCAACATGACGCGTCCCAAACGCGCCTATTGCTGGCGAACCGTCCGCACCCTCGTGGCAGCGACCTTTGCGATCTCATCGATGTTCTGCGCCGCCGGCGCCATGGCGCAGGTGAAAGCCCCGCCGAAGAACCAGCTCAAGAAGCCGGCCGCCCGGGCCGCCGCTCCGTCTTCGTCGGCACCGAGCGAAGATGTTCAGGCCTTTTCGATCGCGGCCGACAGCTCGGTCGTCCAGCAGCTCATCCTGCTGCGCGTCGACCCCACCGATGCCCAGGCCGCCGCCGATGCCGTCAGCAAGGCGCTGAGCCAGCCCGAGGTCAAGGCCGCAAGCTCCGGCCGCGCCGTGCTCGCCCCCCAGGGCACCGGCCAGCCCAAGCGCCTCGTCTCCCTCCAGCTCTATTCGAACAAGTCCCTCGCGGTCGACCTCGCCCGCGGCGCCGATGGCTCTTTCGGCTTCAAGCTCGCGCCCGGCGCGACCGAGGACGACGACGAGCGCGTCTCCAGCCTGCCCGGGTCGGCTCCGACGTCCGGTGCCGGTGCGCGCTCCGTGGTCGCCGACTCGGTCAAGACCGTGAAGACAAGCAGCGCCACCCTGGCCTCCAGCCTCGCCCCGACAGGCGCCAACCCGGCCGCCCTGAAGGAACTCACCCAGGCCCTCGCCGGCTTCTCGACCGCCGCCGCGAAGATCGACGTCGTTCAGGGCCGCACCGTGGACGGGACGCCCCGCGTCCTCGTCGCCAGCTTGGGCGACGGCGCCGCCAAGCAGTCGTTCTGGTGGTTCGCGCCTCCCAACCAGCCCGAAGGCTGGTTCGACGATCAGGGCCGTCGCCTCGGCGGCACGGCGCTGGCCAATCCGCGTCCGGACGCCCGCATGTCCTCTCCGTTCGGCACCCGCCATTACTACGGCCGCAAGAGCAGCAATGCCTTCCACAACGGCATCGATTTCGAGGGCAAGACCGGGGAGCCGATCTACGCGGCGGCCGACGGGGTCATCAACCACCAGGGCTGGTACTTCAACTACGGCCGCACGGTGAAGATCGGGCACGCGGATAATTTCGAGACCCTCTACGCCCACATGTCGCGCTTCGCCGACGGCGTCGGGCCGGGCACGCGCGTCCGCAAGGGCGACCTGATCGGCTATGTCGGGTCGACCGGCCGCTCGACAGGGGCCCATCTGCACTTTTCCGTGATCGTGAACGGCCAGTTCGTCGATCCCGCGCCCTACATTTCCGACAAGGGCGGCCACAATGCGCTCACCGGCGAGCAGCTCGTCTCCTACCGGCAGTGGCAGCAGGAGATTAAGCGCGCGGCCGACCGCGGCCGCAGCGGCGGCGAGAACCGCTATCCCGGGCTGCAGGGCGCCGAGCCGTGGTCTTCCAACCCCTTCTCGTCCCGCGCCGCCGACCGCCTCTAAGGTGCCATAGTCCGGCGCGCGGCGCCGTTGCGCGCCTTCAGTTGTTCGCCTAGGAATTGCGCCATCGATCCCGAACGGCTGCACTCAGCAGCCGACGGGACGGCAGAGGCAACCACGAGGGAAGTCATATGTTCAAGAAAGTCATGGCCGGCATCTTCGCCGCCGGTCTGGTCGGCGCCGCCGGCACGGCGTACGCGGGCAAGGATCTCGATGCCATCAAGGCGCGCGGCCAGCTGCTGTGCGGCGTCAGCACCGGTGTCGCGGGCTTCGCATCGGCCGACAGCCAGGGCAAGTGGACGGGCATCGACGTCGATGTCTGCCGCGCCGTCGCCGCCGCCATCTTCGGCGATGCCGACAAGGTCAAGTTCATCCCGACCACCGCCCAGCAGCGCTTCACCGCGCTCCAGTCGGGCGAGGTCGACCTGCTGGTCCGCACCACCACCTACACGCTGACCCGCGACACCGCGCTCGGCTTCGATTTCACCGGCATCAACTACTACGATGGCCAGGGCTTCATGGTGAACAAGAAGCTCGGCGTGAAGAGCGCCAAGGAGCTGAACGGCGCCACGGTCTGCGTCCAGCCGGGTACCACCACCGAGCTCAACCTGGCCGACTACTTCCGCGCCAACAAGATGACCTTCAAGCCGGTCGTCATCGAGAAGATCGAGGAAGTCCGCGCCGCCTTCTTCGCCGGCCGCTGCGACGTGTTCACGACCGACGCCTCGGGCCTCTACGCCACCCGCGCCGCGAACGCCCCGACGCCGGACGACTACATCATCCTGCCGGAGATCATCTCCAAGGAGCCGCTGGGACCGGTCGTGCGCCATGGCGACAACCAGTTCGCCGACATCGTGCGCTGGGCCTTCTTCGCGATGCTCGAGGCCGAAGAGTACGGCATCACCTCGAAGAACGTCGACGAGATGCTGAAGAGCGACAATCCCGCCATCAAGCGCATCCTCGGCGTCACGCCGGGCATGGGCAAGGCCCTCGGGGTCGACGAGAAGTGGGTCTACAACATCATCAAGCAGGTCGGTAACTACGGCGAGGTCTTCGACCGCAACGTCGGCGCCGGCTCGCCGCTCAAGATCGCCCGCGGCCAGAACGCGCTGTGGACCCAGGGCGGCCTGCAGTACGCTCCGCCGATCCGCTAGGGATCCGCGCAGGACGAGGTCAACCGCCGCCCGCAAGGGCGGCGGTTTTCGTTTGGGCGTTGCAAACCCGTGTGGGATGCGGAACTGTGGGATCGGGGAAGTGTCGGGGGACACTATGCTGAAAATCGTACTAACGATAATCGCCGGCGTATCAGCTTTCGTGACAACGGCTGCAACTGCCGGTCCCGTACTGGATGCCGTCAGGGCCCGGGGACAACTCAACTGCGGTGTTCATCCCGGAATCGTCGGCTTCATGCATGCCGACAGCCAGGGCGCCTGGCGAGGGCTTTCGATCGACATGTGCCGCGCGACGGCTGCCGCGCTGTTCGGGGACGCGAGCAAGGTCAAGTACATTCCCCTCGACGCCGCCAAGCGCTTTCCGGCTCTCGATGCCGGCGAGGTCGACCTCCTCGCCTCCAATTCGACCATGACGCTGAGCCGCGACGCCGGCGCCGATTTCGCGGCCATCTACTACTATGACGGCCAGGGGTTCATGCTGCCCCGCAAGCTGGGCAAGCGGGTCGTGGGCGATCTCAACGGGTCCACGATCTGCATCCAGCCGGGCACCACGACCGAAGCCAACGTCGCGGATTTCTTCCGGCAGAACAAGATGACGTACAAGCCGGTCCTGATCGAGAGTGTCGACGAACTGCGCACCGCCTTCTTTGCCGGCCGCTGCGACGTCCTCACCGCGGACCTGTCCAACCTCTATGCCACCCGCGCCGCCTACGCGCCCAATCCCTCCGACTACGCGATCCTGCCGCGCGCCATCACCAAGGAGCCGCTCGGCCTCGCCGTGCGGCATGGCGACCACCAGTTCGCCGACATCGTCCGCTGGTCCGTCTACGCGATGATCGAGGCGGAGGAATACGGCATCACGTCCCGGAACGTCGACGAGGCGGTGAAGATCGACAATCCCGTCCTCAAGCGCATTCTCGGGGTCACGCCCGGAATGGGCAAGGCGCTCGGGGTCGACGAGAAGTGGGCCTACAACATCGTGAAACAGGTCGGGAACTACGGCGAGAGCTACGAGCGGAATCTGGGAGCCAACACCGTGCTCAAGATCCCGCGCGGCCTCAATAACCCATGGCGTGACGGCGGCATGCTGTACGCCCCGCCGATCCGCTGATCCCTCACCGTTTTGGCCTGCGGCTTGCAAGCCTCACGAAGAAGGCGGCATTGTGGTGACCAAGAACGACAGGGAGGTGAAATGCGAAACAGGTTCGTGGCGGCGGCGGCCGGTCTGGCCGCGGCGTTCTTCGGAGTCGCCGGAACGGCACACGCGGGCAAGGATCTCGATGCCGTCAGGTCCCGCGGAACCCTGAACTGCGGGGTCGGCATCGGCACCGCAGGGTTCATGCTGGCCGACAGCCAGGGCAAGTGGAAGGGTCTTTCGGTGGACGTCTGCCGCGCCGTCGCGGCCGCGATCTTCGGCGATTCGGAGAAGGTCCGGTACGTCCCGCTCACCTCACAGCAGCGTTTCACGGCCGTCCAGTCGAGCGAAGTCGACATCGTGATGGGCAATGCCACCTACACGCTGACCCGCGACACCGCGCTCGGCCTCGATTTCACCGGCGTCTACTACTACGATGGACAGGGTTTCCTCGTGCCGAAGAAGCTCGGCGTGAAAAGCGCCAAGGAGCTGAACGGCGCCACGGTCTGCGTCGCCCCCGGCACCACCACCGAACTCAACCTCGCCGACTATTTCCGCGCCAACAAGATGACCTTCAAGCCGGTCGTCATCGAGAAGGTCGACGAGATCCGCTCGGCCTTCTTCTCGGGCCGCTGCGACGTCTACACGACGGACGCGTCCAGCCTGGCCGCGACGCGGGCGGCCAACGTGCCGCCGCCGCAGACCTTCGACGACTACGTGATCCTGCCGGAGATCATCTCCAAGGAGCCGCTGGGACCGGTCGTGCGCCACGGCGACAATCAATTTGCCGACATCGTGCGCTGGTCGCTCTACGCCATGCTCGAGGCTGAGGAGTACGGCATCACCTCGAAAAATGTCGACGAGATGCTGAAGAGCGACAACCCCGCCATCAAGCGCATCCTCGGCGTCACGCCGGGCATGGGCAAGGCGCTCGGCGTCGATGAGAAGTGGGTCTACAACATCGTCAAGCAGGTCGGGAACTACGGCGAGAGCTTCGACCGCAACGTCGGCATGGGCTCGCCCCTGAAGATCCCGCGCGGCCAGAACGCGCTGTGGACCCAAGGGGGTCTCCAGTACGCGCCGCCAATCCGTTGATGGGAAGGCGGGCACACCGCCCGGGGTGGGGTTTGTCCGGTTGCACCGGGACAATTCCCACCTACACTGGGGGCAATATCGGGCAGTCAACGCCCGCGCGGAAAAACCGCATCGGGCAGGGGGAATAGCGTATGGCAGTCGAGTCTCTCGGCTCTGCGCCACGGGTGAAAGTGGCTCCATGGAACGACCCGGTCATCCGCGGCTGGGTGTTCCAGATCGTCGTGGTCGGACTTGTCGGGTTTCTCGCCTGGTATCTGGTCAGCAACACGATCGACAATCTCCAGCGTCAGAAGATCGCGAGCGGCTTCCACTACCTGGAGCGTGAAGCCGGGTTCGAGATCGGCGACACCATGATCGAGTATTCGCCGGCGAGTACGTACGCGCGCGCGATCTGGGTCGGCATCCTCAACACGCTGCGCGTCGCCGTCCTCGGCATCATCCTCAGCACCCTTCTGGGCACGATCATCGGCGTGGGCCGGCTCTCGCCCAACTGGCTGCTCAGCCGCATCTGCAGCTGGTACGTCGAGGCCTTCCGCAACGTGCCGCTCCTCCTGTGGCTGTTCCTTTTCTACAAGCTGATCAGCGAGGCCTTTCCCGGCCCCCGTCAGGCGATCTCCCTGATGTGGAACAGCGTCTTCCTCAGCAATCGCGGCGTCTATTTCCCGGTGCCGATGGCCGACCCCATCCACAAGTGGATGGGCCTGGCGTTCCTGGTCGGAATCGCCGGCGCCTGGTTGGTGGCCCGCTGGGCCAGGAAGCGGCAGGAAGCCACGGGACAGCCCTTCCCGGTCATCTCCGCGAGCCTCGGCATCATGGTCGGCCTGCCCGCCCTTGTCTGGCTGGCCGGCGGCGCGCCGCACCACATGAGCTGGCCGGAACTGAAGGGCTTCAACTTCGCCGGCGGCACCGTGATCCAGCCGGAGTTCACCGCACTTCTGGTGGGCCTCGTGCTCTACACCTCTGCGTTCGTCGCTGAGATCGTGCGCTCCGGCATCCTGGCCCTGCACAAGGGCCAGAGCGAGGCGGCGGCGGCGCTCGGCCTGTCGCGCGGTCAGGCGATGCGACTGGTGCTGCTGCCCCAGGCGCTGCGGGTCATCGTCCCGCCGATGACCAGCCAGTATCTCAACATCACCAAGAACAGTTCGCTCGCCATCGCGATCGGCTATCCGGATCTGGTCGCCTCGATCAACGTGACGATCAACCAGACCGGCCAGGCGATCGAGAACATCCTGATCATCATGGCTGCCTATCTCTCGGTCAGCCTTTCGATCTCGGCGTTCATGAACTGGTACAACAAACGCATCGCCCTGACGGAGCGCTGAGCATGACCGACGCCATGCCTGCCGGCGACCGCAAGCCGCTCGCCCCTCCCGTCGAAGACACCGGCATGATCGGGTGGGCTCGCAAGAACCTGTTCTCGAGCTGGGGCAACGGGATCACGACGATCGTGCTGATCGTAGCCGTCGTCTGGGTGCTGAACGGGTTCCTCGAATGGGCCCTGTTCACGGCCAACTTCACGGCCTCTACCGGCAGCGAATGCCGCGGGGGCGGCGCCTGCTGGGCGCTCATCCGCGAGAAGTTCCGCTATATCTTCTTCGGCTCCTTCCCCTACGAGCAGCACTGGCGGCCGCTCTTCGCCGTCATCGCCATGCTGGCCATGCTGGTACTGAGCGCCGACCGCCGCATGTGGAACTGGCGCCTTCTCGTGATCTGGGGCATCGGCTCGTTCGTCACCTTCCTGCTGATGTTCGGCCAGATCCACATCCCGCTGAGCCTGATCCTGTTCGTGGCGCTGGTCTGCGGCGGTGCCGGCCTCGCGCTGCGCAGCGCGCTCGCGACGCCGTCCGAGCGCATGGCCTACTACGCGCTGATCGGCATCGGCGCGGTGGGCCTCGTCCTGCGCATCCTGGGCGTCCTGCCCAAGTGGAGCATCGGCATCGCGCCGCTCAGCTACGTCGAGACCAGCCTGTGGGGCGGTCTGCCGGTGACGCTGATCCTCGCCACCTATGGCCTCGCCTTCGCCTTCCCCTACGGTGTCCTGCTCGCGCTGGGACGGCGCTCCAACCTGCCCCTGATCAAGGGTCTCTGCGTGGGGTTCATCGAGCTGATCCGCGGCGTTCCGTTGATCAGCCTGCTGATCATGGCCTCGGTGATGCTGCCGCTGTTCCTGCCGTCGGGCACGACCATCGACAAGTTCCTGCGCGCCCAGGTCGCCGTCATCCTGTTCGCGGGTGCCTACATCGCAGAGGTCATTCGCGGCGGCCTGCAGTCCCTGCCCAAGGGCCAGTTCGAGGCCGCCGACGCGATGGGCCTCAACTATCCGCAGAAGACGCTGCTGATCATCCTGCCACAGGCCCTGCGGGTGGTGATCCCGCCGCTGATCAACACCTTCATCGGCTTCTTCAAGGACACGTCGCTGGTGCTGATCATCGGCATCTTCGACTTCCTCAACACCGCCAACCAGGCGCTGGTCGATCCAAACTGGGCGGGCTTTCCAGGCGAGGTCTACCTGTTCGCCGCCTTCGTCTACTTCATCTTCTGTTACTCGATGTCGCGGTACAGCAAGTATCTCGAGGTCGAACTCAACAAGGGTACGCGCCGCTAGGCGCCGTCAGGGAGCAATTCATGGCCGCAACCGCCCGCGATCTCTCGAAAGCCGAGTCGGTCATCCAGCTGAAGGGCGTCAACAAATGGTACGGGCAGTTCCACGTACTGTCCGACATCAATCTCGACGTGAAGGAAGGCGAGAAGATCGTCATCTGCGGCCCTTCCGGTTCGGGCAAGTCGACGCTGATCCGCTGCATCAACCGGCTGGAGGAACATCAGCGCGGCGACATCGTGGTGCACGGCGTCACGCTGTCCAACGACGTGAAGAACATCGAGGCGATCCGCCGTGAAGTCGGCATGGTCTTCCAGTCGTTCAACCTGTTTCCGCACCTCACGATCCTCGACAACCTCACCCTGGCGCCGATCTGGGTGAAGAAGATGCCGAAGAAGGAGGCCGAGGAGATCGCCATGAGCCTCCTGACCCGGGTGCGTATCCCGGAGCAGGCGCTGAAGTATCCCGGTCAGCTCTCGGGCGGCCAGCAGCAGCGCGTGGCGATCGCCCGTGCGCTCTGCATGCGGCCCAAGATCATGCTGTTCGATGAGCCGACCTCTGCCCTCGATCCCGAGATGGTCAAGGAAGTCCTCGACGTCATGATCGAACTGGCCCGCGAGGGCATGACCATGCTTTGCGTGACCCACGAGATGGGTTTCGCCCGGGCCGTGGCCGACCGCGTGATCTTCATGGATCGCGGCGAGATCGTGGAACAGAACGAGCCGGAGGAGTTCTTCGCCAATCCGAAGAACGAACGGACCAAGCTCTTCCTCGGCCAGATCCTCCATAACCACTGAAGACGCCGCGGAGCCGCCTTGGCTCCGCCGCGATCTCCGCCTAGAAGGCCGGGCATGAGGATACTCGTCACCGGCGGCGCGGGCTTCATCGGCTCGGCGGTCGTGCGCCACATCATCCGCGACACCGACTGGACCGTCGCCAATGTCGACAAGCTCACCTATGCCGGCAATCTCGAATCGCTGGCCGAGGCCCGCACCAGCAACCGGCACCGCCATTTCAAGGTCGACATCTGCGATCGCGGCGCGATCGACGCGGTGCTGGCCGACGTCCGGCCCGAGGCCGTCCTGCACCTGGCCGCCGAAAGCCACGTCGACCGGTCGATCGACGGCGCCGCCCCCTTCATCGAGACCAACGTCGTCGGCACCTATACCCTGCTGGAGGCCGTCCTCGCCTACTGGCGCACGCTCGACGAGAGCACGCGGGCGCGCTTCCGGTTCCAGCACATCTCGACCGACGAGGTCTTCGGCTCCCTGGGTTCGACCGGGCGCTTCACGGAGACGACCCCCTACGCGCCCAACTCGCCCTATTCCGCCAGCAAGGCGGCCTCGGACCATCTCGTCCGCGCCTGGCACCACACCTACGGATTGCCGACCCTTGCCACCAACTGCTCGAACAATTACGGCCCCTATCATTTTCCCGAGAAGCTGATCCCGCTGATCATCATCCGCGCGCTGCGCGGCGAGAGCCTGCCCGTCTACGGCAAGGGCGAGAACGTGCGGGACTGGCTTCACGTCGAGGATCATGCCGAGGCCCTCACCCTGGTGCTGCGCAAGGGGCGTCCAGGCGAGACCTACAATGTCGGCGGCGACAGCGAGCGCCGGAACATCGACGTCGTGCTCGGCATCTGCCGCCTGCTCGACGAGATGGTGCCGGACAGCCCACATCGCCCGCACGAATCCCTGATCGGGTTCGTGACCGACCGGCCCGGCCATGACGCACGCTACGCCATCGACGCGAGCAAGATATCGAGCGAACTGGGCTGGCGCCCCCGGCACGACTTCGAGAGCGGCCTGCGCGATACGGTGCGCTGGTTCCTGGACAATCGCGCCTGGTGGGAACGGGTGATGAGCGGCGCCTACCGGGGCGAGCGGCTGGGCCTGGGCTGAGCCGATCGTAGCGCGGCAGCCGCGCCGCGCCGCGCCGGAGCCTCAGGCCAGCGCCTGCCTGACAATCGAGCAGACTTCGTCGACCGCCTCCAGCGGCATGTGCGGCCCCATGGGCAGGCTGAGCACGGTGTCAGCCAGCTTTTCGGCAAGAGGATAGCTGCCCTTCCCCTGCTTGAGGTCGGCATAGGCGTCCTGGAGATGCGGTGGGATCGGATAGTGGATCAGCGACCCGATCCCGGCGTTCTCGAGCGCCTTGACCAGGTCTGCACGGCGAGCCGTGCGGACGACATACAAGTGCCAGACCGGCTCCGCCCATTGAGGAACGTTGGGCAATGCGAGGCTCGGGATATCGGCCAGTCTGTCGTCGTAGCGTGCCGCAATGATCCGACGGCGGTCGTTCCACTCATCGAGCCTGGGCAACTTGGCGCGCAGGAACGCCGCCTGCAATTCATCGAGCCGAGAATTGAAGCCCCGCTCCAGGTTCACGTACTTCACGCGACTGCCATAGTTCCGGAGCACCCGCAGACGTTCGGCCAACGCCGCGTCGTCCGTCGTGACCGCACCGCCGTCTCCGAAGGCGCCGATGTTCTTGCTGGGAAAGAAGCTGTGGGCGCCGGCATCACCGAGCGAGCCGGTGCGTCGCCCGCGTACCCGCGCGCCCTGCGCCTGCGCCACGTCCTCGATCACCTTCAGCCCATGCTTGGCCGCGAGCGCCATGATCGCATCCATGTCGGCCGGCTGGCCGTACAGGTGAACCGGCATGATCGCCCGCGTCCGGGACGTCACCGCGGCAGCGATCCTGTCGGGATCGATGTTGGGCCCGCCGGGCGTCGGCTCGACCGGCACGACCCGGGCGCCCACCGCGGTCACCGCGAGCCAGGTCGCGATGTAGGTGTTGGACGGCACGATGACCTCATCGCCGGCGCCGAGGTCCCAGGCCCGCAGCACGAGTTCCAGCGCCTCGAGGCCGTTGCCCAGTCCGATGCAATGCTTCGTGCCGCAATAGGCGGCGTACTCCGCCTCGAAGGCCTCGACCTCCCTACCAAGCACGAACCATCCCGATTCCATCACGCGCGCATAGGCGGCATCGAGTTCGGGCTTGAGCTCCGCATAGACCGACTTCATGTCCAGGAACGGGATCATGCGCCCCTCGCCGCTTCGCGCTTGAAGGCCTCGTAGTCCCGCAGGTACTCGCCCTCGTCGTAGAGGGTAGAGGCAACCACCAGGATGGCGGTCTGCGGCGCGAAGTCCGTCAGTTCATGCCAGACCATCGGGCCGATGTGCAGCGCCCGCCCCGGATCGTCGAGCGACACCGTCTCGCTGACGCTGCCGTCGTCCAGGAGCACCCGGCAGGAACCGTTCATCACCAGTGTGACGAGGTGCGACTCACGGTGCCCATGGCGTCCGCGCCACTGACCGGGAGCGATGCCGTGCAGCCAGAACAGTCGGCGCGGCGCGAAGCCGAGTTCCTGATCGAACTCCAGGAAGTTGATGCTGCCGCGTGTGTCGCTCTTTCCGGGAACGGAAAGCCAGCGGCAATGACGGGTCTTGAGCGAAGGAAGGGTCATGGGCGGGCGGCAGCCTATCTCAGCGCTTCATCGTTTGCAGCTTGCGCCATTGCATGTAGACAACCCCGCTCAGGGCAACCAGCCCGCCGACGATCTGGTAGACGTTGGGCATGAAGCCATACGCCATTGACCACAATACGGCGAAAAACGGCACCAGATTGACCCAGAGCGACGCAATTGCGACACCGAGCCGGCTGGCACCGATGTTCCAGAAATAGGCGCCCATCGCGCTGGCGAACACGGCGATGAGCAGGAGCTGCGTCCAGATCCAGGCGTCGGCCACCGCGAAGGGCGACCGCGCCCAGCCGATGACCACCAGGGCCAGGCTGAGCGGAACCATCCACCCCAGCGCTGACAGGGACGCGACATAGGCGCGGTGGAGCTGGCTGGCCCGGTCGAACCAGGCCTGCGCCTTGAGGCTGTAGAGGGTCCACAGGGCGTTGGAGAGCAGAACCACGATCTCGCCGCCGCCGAGCGTGAGCGCGCCCCGGCCGAACAGGCTGCCGGCCGCGAGTATGGCCCCACCAGACAGGGTGAGCGCCAGCGCCACGCCGAACCCCGGATCGAAGCGCATGCCGGTTACGAGGCGCACCGTCACCGCCGCCACCAGCGGGCCCGCCACCTGGACCGCCGCCGCCGATATCGGATTGCTGAAGCGGATGCCGATCGTGAAGATCACGAAGAAGCCGCTCATCATCAGGCCGATCAGCAGGAAGCGCTTCAGGCCGACGTCGATCCTCAGGCTGCCGGCCCCTTCGACCAGGACGAGGACCATCGCCAGCGTGGCCACGGCCGCCAGAGTGCGCACGGCCAGCATCGGCACGACGTCGAAGTGCTGGAGCATGACCTTGGAGACGGGCACGTTCGCGCCCCAGCTCAGCCCCACGAACACCATGGCGGCGAAGGCGCCCAGCATGCGGTTCCGGTCACGGCCGGCAATCTGGGTCATCGCCGCGCCGCGCGCGTCTGGCGGATCTGATGCTGGGCGATACCCGCCAGCACGACGAAGCCGCCCGCGACCTGCATCCAGCTCGGCTCGCGCCCCATCAGGGCCGCGAGGCCGATGGCGAACACCGGCGCGGAATTGGCGAACAGCGAGGCCACGGGCACGCCGACCAGCGACACGCCGGTATTCCAGAGGAGCACGGCGACAGCCACCCCCAGCACACCGATCCAGGCCACCATGCCCCACTCGACCGGCGTCGGCGGGCGTGTCGGCCAGACCAGGCCGCCCAGCGCCCAGACGACTGCGCAGACCAGACCGAGAAGCACGCTTGCGACCGTCGAGGTGAGCGCCGACAACGCGATCTGGCCGCGATCGGAAAGCCACTGCTGGGCCCGGATCGAATACCAGCTCCAGCAGAGCTGGGCGATCACCAGCAGCCCCTCCCCGCCCTGGAGACCGAACGAGCCCGGCGCCCGGCCCGGCGTGCCCAGGACCACGACGATGCCGCCTGCGACCACCAGCACCAGCGTGAAGAGAAAGCCGGACGGCGTGGTTGATCCCAGCATCACGCGCGACAGCAGCGTCGCCCAGATCGGCCCGCACATCAGGACGATCGCCGAGGTCGCCGGATGGGCATGCGCGACGCCGAACGTGTAGAGCACCGAGAAAGCCGTCATGGCCGTCCCGAGTCTCAGCAGCCGCCCCCACTGCAGCGGGCGAGGAGGCGCCGCTGGCCGCTTGCTGAGCAGCACGGCCAGCCAAAGGACCGGCAGGCCCAGGATGTAGCGCGACCAGGACAGCAGCCAGTTGTCGTAGTGCTCGGCCAGGGCCGCCAGCACCGGGATCATCGACCCCCAGATGAGGGCCGCCAGCAGCAGCACGAGGGAGGCGCGGCGCAGCGCACCGACGGAAGGAGACACCGACCGCGCCGCTCAGCCCGGAGAGCGACGGCGGACAACCTCGTAACCGACCCGGCAATCGCCGTAGACGTCGGGCTTCTCGGTCGAGACCCGGGCCTCGACGACCTGCGGCTGGGCGAGGCAAAGGTCGAGGATGGCCTCGACCAGCGTTTCCTGGAGGTTGAAGTGCCGGCTGCCGGCAAGCGCTACGACGCCGTCGTGGATGATGTCGTAGTTCAGCACGTTGGCGATGCTGTCGTCGGCTGCGCGCTCGGGCTCCGCCAGCAGCAGATCGACGTTGATGACGACCGCCTGCGGCTTGGCCAGTTCGAAATCGTAGATGCCGATCGAGACCTGCAGGCGCAGGTCGCGGATGAAGATCCGTCGCTGGGAGGTGGTGGCCATGGTCACTTCTTCTTTTTCTTGTCGAAGGCGATGTCGCGGGGGCGACCGGTCAGGTGCTCGCCGCTATCGACGATCAGCGTATCGCCCGTGTAGCTCGGCGTCGCCACGATGAAGCGGAGCGCGCGGACGAGATCGTCCGTCGTCACGCCGACGCCCAGCGGGTTCGCGGCATGCTGCTCGGCAAAGCGTGCGTCGGTCTGGCTACCGCTGCGCAGGGTCAATCCGGGCGCGATGCCGGCCACCCGCAGCCGCGGCGCGAAGGACTGCGCCAGCAGGGTCGTCAGCCCCTGGAGGCCGACCTTCGAAAGGGTATAGGTCAGGAAGTCGGGGTTGAGATTGAACAGCTTCTGGTCGAGCACGTTCACGATCAAACCGGTCTCGCCGGCGGGAAGCTGCCGCGCCAGCGCCTGGGCGAGCAGCAGCGGCGCCCGCAGGTTGATCGCCATGTGCAGGTCGAAATCGGCCGCCGTCGCGGTCGGCGCCCGGTCCAGCTTGAAGAGCGAGGCGCTGTTGACCAGGCAGGTGAGAGCCACGCCGGGTGCCCTGCACTTGCCGATCAGCGCCTCGGTCTGCTTCACCGAGGCAAGATCGGCCTTCACCGCCGCCGCCTTGCCGCCGGCCTTTCGGATGGCGGCCACGGTCTCCCGCGCCCCGGCAGCCGAGTCCTTGTGGTGCACGAAGACGAAAAAGCCGTCGGCCGCCAGCGCCATGGCCAGCGCGCGGCCGATCCGTACCCCCGCCCCCGTGACCAACGCGCCTTTCATGCTGCGACACCCGCCCTTGGTGACTGAAAGAGTGGCGGGTTCTAGCATGCGACCATGAATTCGTCCCCGTTCGAAACCGTCGACTGCGTTGTCATTGGCGCAGGTGTTGTCGGCCTCGCCGTCGCCCGCGCTCTTGCCCTTGCCGGCCGTGAGGTCATCGTCGTGGAGGCGGCCGACGCCATCGGCACAGAGACCAGTTCGCGCAACTCTGAGGTCATCCACGCCGGCATCTACTACCCCAAGGGCAGCCTGATGGCCCGTTCCTGCGTGGCCGGCCGGCGCATGCTCTATGCCTATTGCAAGGACCACGGCGTGCCGCATCTCAACTGCGGCAAGCTGATCGTGGCGACCAACCAGGCCGAGAGCGAGAAGCTTGCCGAGATCAAGGGAAGGGCCGAGGCCAACGGCGTCGAGGGCATGCGCTTCCTGAGCGCCGCCGAGGCGATGGCGATGGAGCCCAACCTGCAATGCACCGCGGCCTTGCTCTCGCCCAGCACCGGCATCGTCGACAGCCATTCGTACATGCTCGCGCTGCAGGGCGACGCCGAGAGCCACGGCGCGATGTTCGCCTTCAACAGTCCGGTGAAGAGCGGCCGCGTCGTCGATGGAGGCGTGGAGATCGAGGTCGGTGGAACCGAGCCGATGAACCTGCGTTGCCGACTGCTGATCAACGCGGCGGGCCTGCACGCCCCCGGCCTGGCAAAAAAGATCGTGGGCATGCCATCCGAGCACATTCCGACCGCGTACTACGCCAAGGGAAACTACTTCACCTTGACCGGCCGTTCGCCCTTCTCCCGCCTGATCTACCCGGTGCCCGTGCCGGGCGGCCTCGGTGTGCACATCACCGTCGACATGGGCGGGCAGGCGAAGTTCGGTCCCGACGTCGAATGGATCGACAGCATCGAATACAGCGTCGATCCCCATCGCGCCGACAAGTTCTATGCCGCCGTGCGCAAGTACTGGCCGGGCCTCAAGGACGGTGCCCTTCAGCCCGGTTATGCCGGCATCCGCCCCAAGATCGTGCCGCCGGGTGCGCCGGCGCAGGATTTCACCATCACCGGCCCCGCCGAGCATGGCGTGACCGGCCTCATCAACCTGTTCGGCATCGAATCGCCCGGCCTCACCGCTTCGCTGGCACTGGCCGAGCAGGTGCGCGACCTCGCCCGCTCTGCATGACCCGCTCTGCATGACGTTGGCGCGGCGAGGCCTCATTGCCGGACTTCTCGGCCTGCTCGGCGGCTGCTCTCCTGCCGCGCTCCTGAACACGACAGTCTCACGCTCAGGCTACAGGCTCGACGCCGACATTCCCTACGGCAGCCTTCCGCGCCAGAAGCTCGACATCTACACGCCCGAGGAGCCGCGCGCGGACGGGAAGTCGGTGATCTTCTTCTACGGCGGCTCGTGGGACTCCGGCGCGAAAGGCGATTATCTCTTCGTCGGCCAGGCGCTGGCGGCCCGCGGCATCACCACCATCATTCCCGACTATCGTGTCTATCCCGAGGTGCGCTACCCGACCTTCCTCGACGATGGCGCGGCCGCCACGGCCTGGGCGGCAAGCCGGGTGGGAGCGGACAAGCTGTTCGTCGCCGGCCATTCCGCCGGCGCCTACATCTCGGTCATGATGGTCGCCAACACGCCCTATCTCGCGGCGGCAGGCGTCGATCGCATGAAGCTGCCGGCGGGTATCGGCATCGCTGGCCCCTACGACTTCCTGCCCCTCACGTCGCGGCGCCTGCAGGAGATCTTCGGCGGGCCGAACCGACGCGAAACCCAGCCGATCGAATACGCCCGTGCGCCTCTGCCTCCCCTGCTGCTGCTGCACGGCACCGCCGATACGACGGTGAAGCCTTTCAACAGCGAGCGCCTTGCGGCGGCCTGGCGCAAAGCCGGCGGCAAGGCCGAACTGAAGCTCTATCCGGAAGTCGATCACATCGACATCGTCGGCTCCTTCTCCGAACTGCTGCGCAAGCGCGCGCCCAGCCTCGACGACACGATTTCCTTCATCGACCACACCTGATCCGCATCGCGGACGGGATGTCCACGGTGCGATCCGTAGGCTGGCCCCCGGCCTCCGGGTTCGCTAATGCTTGGGGAACTTACCCAGGGGGAAAAGTCCATATGATCAAGACGCGCTTCACCGAGATGTTCGGCATCAAGCACCCGATCGTGCAGGGTGGCATGCAGTGGGTCGGCCGCGCCGAACTCGCTTCCGCGGTCTCCAATGCCGGTGCTCTCGGCATCCTGACCGGCCTCACCCAGCCGACGCCCGAGGATCTGCGCAAGGAGATCAAGCGCTGCCGCGAGATGACCGACCAGCCGTTCGGCGTGAACCTCACCATCCTGCCGACGCTCGTGCCGCGCCCCTACGGCGAATACATCGACGCCATCATCGATTCCGGCATCAAGATCGTCGAGACCGCGGGCAACAATCCCAAGCCCTTCCTGCCCAAGCTCAAGGAAGCCGGCGTGAAGGTGATCCACAAGTGCACCGCGGTCCGCCACGGCCTCTCGGCAGAGAAGGCCGGCGTCGACGCGATCTCGATGGACGGCTTTGAGTGCGCCGGCCACCCCGGCGAGGACGACGTGCCGAACCTGGTGCTGCTGCCGGCCGCCGCCAACGTCATCAAGATCCCGATGATCGCCTCGGGCGGCTTCGCCGACGCGCGCGGCCTCGTGGCCGCACTCGCGCTGGGCTGCGAGGGCATCAACATGGGCACCCGGTTCATGGCGACCAAGGAAGCGCCCATCCACCAGAACGTGAAGGAGAAGATCGTCGCCTCGGACGAGCGCAGCACGTCGCTGATCCTCCGCACCATGCGCAACACCAGCCGCGTCTATGGCAACTCCGTCGCCAAGAAGACGATCGAGATGGAAGGCGAGGGCAAGACCATCCAGGAGATCGGCCCGATCG
Source organism: Reyranella aquatilis (assembly GCF_020880995.1). GTDB lineage: Bacteria > Pseudomonadota > Alphaproteobacteria > Reyranellales > Reyranellaceae > Reyranella > Reyranella aquatilis. The sequence goes on from NZ_JAJISD010000001.1 coordinate 1,150,668, forward strand.
TCGCTGGCGCCAAGGGCAAGGTCGTCTACGAGACCGGCGACATGGAACACGGCATCTGGTCGGCCGGCACCTGCATGGGCCTGATCAACGACATCCCGTCCTGCAAGGAACTGGTCGAGCGTATCGTCCGCGAAGCCGAGGAGATGATCCGCGGCCGCCTCGCCAAGTCGCTCGCGGCTTAGCGCTGGAAGCGTCAAGGGAGCGCGCAACTCCAGTTGCGCTCTTTCTTTGATGCTCGACGAAGCTTGAGCGCAACTGGAGTTGCGCGCTCCTATGACCGCGGTCCCGCGCGGTAGCGCTTCCAGCTTCGCCACAAGAGGCCGCCGAGCGGCGGCAGGAAACACAGACTCGCGACGATGATGGCCATCGCCGCGACGAGGCAGCCCCAGCCGCGCTGGACGCCCACGACGCATTGCCAGTCGAGGGCCATGAAGACGAGCGCTCCCAGAAAAACCGGGTTGGCGACAACGGCGACCGCCCAAAGCTGCCAGGCCGGCGCCTCGACGCCGGGTTTCCATTGGCACACCAGCGAACTCACGATCGCGCCGGCCAGCATTCCGAGGCCACCGATCAGCATGGCCTCGGCCGCCAGGAAGGCCCCCGCTCCCGCGCCCACGAGAAGGGCGGCGACCAGGTGGCCCATGACGAAGGGTCGGATCCGCAGCATGGAGTCAGAAACCACGCACGCCGCCACGACGCCGCTTCCACGCGCGCCATAGCAACCCAGCCGACGGTGGCAGCAGGCAAACGACAATGACGAGGACGGCAACCATGGGACCAAGGCAGGCGAAGAGTTCGCCTCCGCGGGGAAAGCAATGCCAACCTGCCCCGGCAAGCAATAGAGCAAACCACACCAGGGGATTGCAGACCATCGCGACCAGGAGCAGCTTCCAACCCGCTGCTTCTTGTGTTGGCCAGATGAACGACGAGATCACGACGCTTACAGCCGCCCCTCCGAACATCAAGCCGGTCGTCAACAGTGCCGATCCGAACCCTATCTGCGCACCGGCAACCACGCCGATCCCAAGGGCGGTAATAAGCTGCGCAGAAACAAAGGGAGGGATACCGTACATGTGCCCTGTTCGTAGCCTGTGAGCCTACTCGACTGCCCACAGGCGGCCCAGATCGGTTACGCCATTATCAGCTGATGGCGCGCCGTGCATCAAACCAGGTTAATGCGGCAGCCGCAGACCTCGACCTGAGCCGGGCCCATCTTGCGGCCACGCTTCTCGGCAGCCGCCAGCACGCGCTCGCGATCGACGACCTTCACGTCGTAGGCCGAGACGCCCGGGCCGCGTCCGTCGACGATCGGCACGAAGCGGATCTGCGAGCCGTCGAGGCGGATGATGTTGTCGATCGCCGGCCGGTTCAGGATCCGCGACCAGGAAGCGGCGGCGCCGTCCGGATCGTCATGCTGGATCTCCACGCCGGCCAGCCCGTTGGTGACGTCCGAGCGCGCGTGCTTCAGCCAATCCTTCTCCGCCGGCGGCCACCACAGGGCCGGATCGGTGCCCTTGGGCGCGAAGGTCGTGTCCAGCGACAGCAGCACGCCGTTCGTGTCCGACGGATGGAAGTGCGTGTACTGGTATTCCGGCAGGTCCTTCTCGGCCACGGCGCGGACCCCGAGGGCCGTCACGCGCTGGCGCTCGGCGGCGGCGTCGGGCACCTGGATGATCACCATGTAGCCGCCATCGCCCTTGCGGCGGTCGATATAGCGCCCCGCCGAGGTCCCTTCCTTGAACGGCGAGACGATTTCGAGGAAATCATGCCCGGTCGGACAGACCACATTGGCCAGCCCCCACTTGGCGACGCCCGGATCGCGATAGGCGACCTCGATGCCCAGGATGTCGCACAGCTCCTCGGCGGAGCTTTCCAGGTCCTTGCAGACGAAGACGCATTGCCTCAGCCTCATTGCTTCGCTCCCATTCGGTTGTTGTACCGGCTATCGTAGTCCCATGCGGACCGTGTGGACCATGGGCTTCGTGGCAGCGGCCGCCCTCTCCTTCTGCTTGCCGGACTTCATCGTCTTCCGCTTCACGCAGGCGGCGATCTGGGCCATCGCGCTCATGGGCCTGGTGATCGTCTGCGGCGTGAGCGGGCAGTTCTCGCTGGCGCAGGCCGCCCTGTTCGGCATTGGCGGCTATGGCGCGGCGATGCTGGCCGCACACACCGCGCTTTCGCCCTATGCCGGTCTCGCGCTGGCTCCGCTGCTGGGTTTCGCCGCGGGCTATGGCATCGGCCGTGTCGCCGGCGCGCACACGCTCTGGACGCAGGCCCTTGTCACCTACGCCGTCGTCATCGCCTTTCCGCAACTGCTGCGCTGGCGGCCGCTCGAGCACTGGACCGGCGGCGTCCAGGGACTTTATCTCGACTTCCCGCCGCCACCGACCGACCTGCTCAGCAACGACCGCTGGGCTTTCCTGATGGCGGTTGCGATCCTGGGCACCGGTACCTGGCTCGCGCACAATCTCATCCACAGCCGCTCCGGCCGCGCCATGAAGGCGGCGCGCGACCAGGATCTCGCGGCGACCGCCCAGGGCATTCGCGTGCCGCAGACCCGTGCGGCGGCGAGCGGCATCGCCGGCGCCTACCTCGCCGTCGCCGGCTGCCTGTCGGCCTGGCAGTTCGGATTCGTGGGACCGGGCAGCTACAATTTCGCGCTGTCCGTCCAAATGCTGTTCGGCCTGGTGATCGGCGGCATGCACTCGCTCGCCGGCGCCATCCTGGGCGGGCTCTTCCTGCAGTTCTTCCCCGACGTCACGGCGGGGCTCGGCAAGGGCTACTCGGCCCTGCTCTATGGCCTGCTGCTGATCGCCGCCATGGTGGCGCTGCCGGGCGGCCTGGCGGGCGCGCTGGCCCGCCTTGCCGCCTGGCTCAAGGACAAGCGTCCTTGACCGAGCCTACTTGCCCTTGAAGACCGGGGCGCGCTTCTCGACGAAGGCGCGAGCCGCTTCCTTGTGATCTTCCGTCTCGCCGGTGCGGATCATGCGCGCAGCCTCGCTGTCGAGCGCCTCGGACAGCGTGCCCTCTTCGGCAACCTTCATGTTCTTCTTCACGTGCCACCAGGCGACGCGCGGACCGGCCGCCAGCTTCTTCGCGAAGGCCATCGTCTCGGCATCGAGGTTGGCGTCGTCGATCACGCGGTTGGCGAGGCCGAGCTTCTCGATCTGCTCGGCGTTCAGGATCTCGGCGGTGAAGTAGAGCTCGCGGGCCTTGGCTGTGCCCACCAGCTTGTGCAGGAAGTAGTGCGAGCCGAAGTCGCCCGAGAAGCCGACCTTGGCGAAGGCCGTCGTCATGCGCGCGCTCTTGCCGACGAAGCGCATGTCGGCGGCGAGGGCCAGCGACAGGCCGGCGCCGGCGGCGACGCCGTTCACCATGGCGATCGTCGGCTTGCCCATCTCGTGCAGCAGCTCGGAGACCTTCATGCGCTCGCGGATGTCGTGGACCTTGTCCTCGTAGGTCTTGTCGTGATCACGACCAGCGGCCATCGACTTCACGTCACCGCCGGCGCAGAACGCCTTCTCGCCCGCACCGCGCACCACGACGCAACCGATGGCGCGGCTGCCGGCCGCTTCCTCGAGCGCATCGGACAGCGCCTGCATCATGTCGCGGCTCAGCGCGTTCATGGCGTCGGGACGGTTCAGAACGATCTTCATGACGCCGTCTTCGACGGTCTTGATCAGATGCGACATTGGCTTCCTCCGGGATTGCAGTCGGCGAGTGTTGCGGCGAATGTTTCCCAAACCAATCAGTCGCGCAACGACATTCCGTCTTGCTGGGCGGAACACGCCGGGAGGCCCTTCGACCATGGATTACGAGACCCTGCAGACCGCTCTCGCGAACGGCGTGATGACGGTCACGCTCAACCGTCCCGACAAGCTCAACGCCTTCTCGACGACGATGAGCCGAGAACTCATCGACTTCTTCCAGCGCGTGAATTCGATGGACGAGGTGCGTGCCATCGTCGTCACCGGCGCCGGCCGCGCCTTCTGCGCCGGCGCCGACATCTCCGGCGGGACGGGCGCTTTCCAGGTCTGGAACGACGGCAACAAGCCGCAGAAGCGCGAAGCCAGCGATTCGATCACCCTGGCGATCTTCAATTGCCTCAAGCCTATCGTGGCGGCGATCAACGGCGCCGCCGTGGGGGTGGGGATCACCATGTGCCTGCCCATGGACATCCGCATGATGTCGACCACAGCGCGAATCGGCTTCGTCTTCAACAAGCGCGGCATGGCCATGGAGGCCGGCAGTTCCTGGTTCCTGCCCCGTCTCGTCGGCATGCAGCAGGCGCAGGAATGGGTGATGACCGCCGAACTGTTCGGTGCGGACGAGGCGCTGAAGGGCGGCCTCGTCCGCTCTGTTCATGAGCCCGACGAACTGCTGCCAGCGGCGCAGGCGCTGGCGGCAAAGTTTGCCGCCGCGACGTCCTCCGCCGTGGCGGCGGCGGTCAACCGGCGCCTGATGTGGAGCATGTGGGGCGCGCAGGATCCGCTCGACGCCGTGACGCTCGACCTGCAATGCGTCGGCCATCTCGCAGCCGGCGCCGATGCGCAGGAGGGCATCAAGTCGTTCTTCGAGAAGCGCGCGCCCGACTTTCCTCTGAAGCCCTCGAAGGACATGCCGCCCTTCGGACCGTGGGCAAAGTAGAACCGGGCGCGTGGTCGGGAAGCGGCCTCGCAAAGGCGGCCGGCGGCGCACCCCGCAGGCTAGAGCCTTAGCACATACATGACGAAGGGTTCGGCTGGCCCGCTTCCGGACCTGTAGAGAGCGCGTGCCGCGACATTGTCGGGCTCGGTACCAACCCAGGCTTCCCGACAGCCCAGTTCTTTCCCGTGCGCGAGCATGGCGTCGAGAAGCCTCCGGGCAATTCCCTGCCTCTGGCACGCCGGCGTCACACCCACCTCGTCGATGTAGAGTTCGGTCGGTCGACCGTCCGGATGACAGTGCACGACGGCGGCGATCTGACCGACGATCTGCCCATCGACGATCGCCACGAAAAGATAATGACCGGGCGCGGCGAGATAGCGGGCGAGTTGGTCACGCTCCAGGGCATGATCGAAGACTTCCGGCGCCACGCGCTCGAACAGCGCCTCATCGCCCGGCCGCACGTATCTAATTTCCGCGGTCATGATGCCTCCGTAGCCGAAGGCTTCAGCGCTGCGACCAGGGCCCGGGCAATAGCCGCTGGCGGCTTGCCATCCGCCCTGTACCAGGTCGGGGTCCAGTTGAGCGCTCCCAGAAGCTGAAGGCGCCAAAGGCCTCGATCGATGCCGGGCGCCAGCGGCAGGGCCGCGACCAGGCCGATGAAGCGCCGCTCGTAGCCGTCGCGCATCTTCACCAGCCGGCGCCGCAGCCTCGGATCGAGCCGGCTGAGATCGGCGGTCATCACGGCCGCATGGGCCCGATCGGCTAGCAGGGAATCCAGGTGGGCGATGCAGGCCGCCTCCAGGCGCTCCCACGGCTCTTGCCGTCCCTCCAGCGCCGCATCGACCGCGCCGCCGATCTCCGCCACCCCGCGCTCGTAGACGGCGGCGATCAGGTCGTTCTTCGAGGGGAAGTGATAGTACATCGAGCCCGCGAGCATCCCGGCCTCGCCCGCGATGTCGCGCATCGAGGTGGCATCGAAGCCCCCGCGGGCGAACAGGCGGGCGGAGACGGCCATCAAAGTCTCTCGGGACATGGGCCCTTGTACCAACCAAACGCTTGTTTGGTAAACCGCGAAGCGCTAGCCTCGCCCGGTGACCTACGCCTTCGATCTCGGCAACCCCGCGACCAACGCCAATCCGTTCCCGGAATTCGCGCGTCTGCGTGCCGAGGATCCGGTCCACTGGTCGTCCGCCATGAAGGCCTGGATCATCACGCGCCACGCGGACGTGAAGCAGGTGGCGCTGAACAGGCAGATTTCGGCGGACCGGCTGACGCCCTTCTTCAAGACCAATGCCGAGTACCAGCGCGGCTCGATCGACAGCCTGGTTCGCTATCTCAATCACTGGATGGTGTTCCGCGATCCGCCCGATCACACGCGGCTGCGGCGGTTGTTCAACAAGGCCTTCACGCCAACCTCGGTCTCCAACCTGCGGCCCGGCATCGAGGGCATCGTCGCCCACCTGATCGACGGCATGGAAGCCAAGGCCCGGCGCGGCGAGACCGTCGACTACATCGCCGACTTCGCCTATCCGCTGCCGGCTTCGGTGATCATGGACCTGCTGGGGGTGCCGCGAGCCGACCTCGAGCGGGTGAAGATCTGGTCGGACGACATCGCCCTGTTCATCGGCACCGCGCAGGTTGCCGGCAACAAGTACCTGCGCGCCGAAGCCGGCGCGAAGGCCATGGCAGACTATTTCCTCGGCCTGATCGCGGCGCGCACGGCGGAGCCGCGCGACGACATGATCAGCAACCTCCTGCTGGCGCGCGACGATCGCGAAGCCCTCACGACCGACGAGATCATCGGCACCTGCATCCTGCTCCTGTTCGCGGGCCACGAGACGACCACCAACCTGATCGGCAACGGCTTTCTGTACGCGATGAGGAACCGCGATCAGTGGGAAAGACTGGTTTCAGACACCAGCCTGGCCGAAAGCGCCGTCGAGGAGTTCCTGCGCTACGACGGCCCCTCGGGCGCCCTTGCCCGCGTCGCGGGGGCAGACATCGAGATGGGCGGCAGGACGATTCGCCAGGGGCAGCGCGTCTTTGCCTTCATGAATGCGGCCAATCGCGATCCCGAGGCCTTCGCCGATCCCGAGCGTTTCGACATCGGCCGCGAACCCAATGCCCACCTCACCTTCGGTCACGGCATCCATTTCTGCCTGGGGGCGCCGCTCGCCCGCCTGGAGGCGCAGATCGCGACCACCCGGCTCGCGGAACGCCTTCCAGGCATCCGGCTTTCCGGCGGCGATCCAGAATGGCACGATTCGCTCATCCTGCGCGGCGTCAAGCGATTGCCGGTGCAGCTCTTCTAGGGAGATCTCGGCATGGCCTCTGGGATTCGCGATAAGGTCGCCATCGTCGGCATGGGCTGCACGCGCTTCGGCGAGCACTGGGACAAGGGTGCCGAGGAACTGATGGTCGGCGCCTTCGAGGAGGCGATCGCCGACGCCGGCATCGAGCGCAAGCGGATCGATGCGGCCTGGCTTTCGACCTGCCTCGACGAGGTCCATGTCGGCAAGTCGGGCCTGCCGCTCTCCGAGACGCTGCGCTTCGACTACATCCCCGTCAGCCGCGTGGAGAACTACTGCGCCTCCGGCTCCGATGCCTTCCGCTCGGCGGTCTATGCCGTCGCGGCCGGCGCGTGCGACATGGCGCTGGCGCTTGGCGTCGAGAAACTGAAGGACACCGGCTTCGGCGGCTTGCCCGGGCTCAATGCCGGATCGACGCCGCCGCTTTGGTGGGCGAACCTCACGGCCCCCGGCAGCTTCGCCCAGCTCGCCTCGGCCTATCGCGCCAAGCATGGCGTCAGTCGGGACGACCTCAAGCGGGCGATGGCCCACATCTCCGTCAAGAGCCACGCCAATGGCGTCAAGAATCCAAAGGCTCATCTGCAGCGTGCGATCACCGAAGCCGATGTGTTGAACGCGCCGCTGATCGCCGATCCGCTGGGCCTCTACGATTGCTGCGGCGTGAGCGACGGCGCGGCCGCCGCCATCGTCACCACGCCCGAGATCGCCCGCAGCCTCGGCAAGAAGGACATCGTCTCGGTCAAGGCGCTCCAGATCGCGGGCTCCAATGGCGTGGAGGAACAACACAACACCTGGGACGGGAGCTATTTCGCAACCGCCCGCGTCGCCGCCCAGCGTGCCTACCGCGAAGCCGGCATCGAGCGTCCGCGCGAGCAGCTCAGCCTGGTGGAATGCCACGACTGCTTTTCCGTCACCGAGCTGGTGACGCTGGAAGACCTGTTCATCTCGCCGGAGGGCGGCGCGGTGAAGGACGTGCTCGACGGTTTCTACGATTCGGACGGCAAGGTTCCGTGCCAAATCGATGGCGGCCTGAAATGCTTCGGCCACCCGATCGGCGCGTCCGGCATCCGGATGATCTACGAGATGTATCTGCAGCTGCAGGGCCGCGCCGGCGCCCGGCAGCGTCCTGATGTCCGTCTCGGCCTCACCCACAACCTCGGCGGTTTCCCGGCGCGCAACGTCTGTTCCGTCGCCATCGTCGGCGCCCTCGGCGCCTGATAGAAGGCTTCTCATGAAGGCCATGATCTGCCGCCAGTGGGGCGGTCCCGAAGACCTGCGACTGGAGGAGATCCAGCCCGTCCCGCTGAAGACCGGCCAGGTGCGCATCCGCGTGCGCGCGGCCGGCGTCAGCTTCGCCACCACGCTGGTCATTGCGGGCAAGTACCAGCGCCGCCCGCCCTTCCCCTTCGCGCCCGGTACCGAAGCGGCAGGCGTCGTAACGGAGGTCGATCCGGCATGCAAGCGCATCAGGGTGGGCGACGAGGTCGTGGCCGTGCTCGATTGGGGCGGGCTCGCGGAGGAAGTCGTCGCGCACGAGGTCAACGTCTTCCCCAAGCCGCGCACCGTGGGCTTCGTCGAGGCCATCCAGCTCGCGATTTCCTATCCGACATCGGCCGGCGCGCTGACCTGGCCCGAGGGGCTGGACGTGCGGTCCGGCCACACGCTGCTGGTGCACGCCGCGGCCGGCGGCGTCGGCATGGCGGCGGTCGAGATCGGCAAGATCCTCGGCGCGACGGTAATCGCCACCGCAGGCGGCGCGCGCAAGACGGAGTTCGCCAAGGCGCACGGCGCCGACCATGTGATCGACTACAGCGCCACGGATTTCCGCGAGGAGGTGCTCAGGATCACCGGCGGCCGTGGTGTCGACCGTGTCTACGACCCGGTCGGCGGCGATGTCTTCACCCAGTCGCTGCGCTGCATGGCGGTGGGCGGACGCATCTGTCCCATCGGCTTTGCCAGCGGCACCATTCCGCAGATTCCGGCCAACATCCTGCTGGTCAAGACGCTGGCCGTGACGGGCTTCAACTACGGCTACTATGTCGGCTGGAGTCCGCACGACGCGCGCTTCGAGGAAGCGCATCGCACGCTTGCCCTGGCGGAGCGAATCCGCGACTGGTGCGAGCAGGGACTTTGCCGCCCGCATGTCGACCGTACCTTCGCCCTTCCCGAGGCACCTCAGGCGATGCGTGCCCTTCTGGAGCGCAGCGTGACCGGCCGCGTCGCGATCGTGATGGAATGACGGCCTACTTCTTCGTCAGCTTGCCTTCGAAGACGCAGTAGCCGTCGAGCTTGATCCGGGAATCGCCGTCCTTGATCTGGCCGATGACGTCCATCATGCCGCCGCCGCCGACCATGGCAGCGGTCTTGATGGCTCCATTCCTGCCGAGCGTGGTCTGGAAAACGCGCTCCGGCCGCCCCTCCTGCTGGAACCTGCCCCTGACCTGGTCGCCATCCACGGTGACCTCGACCACCATCTTGTATGTCGGGCACTTTCCGCTGCCGGGAACATTCGTGCCGTAGCCGGTCCAGGCATAGACGACGGGGTCGGCCTGCGCTGCGCCGGCAACGAACAGGAGGGCCACGGTGGTTGCTGCAAAGATCCGGCTCATCGAGGGTCTCCCGTGTGGGGCAAGCGTTGGAGGCAGGTCGGCGAAATCCGTCGAGGAAATCGACGTGCTACCGGCCGGTGAAGTTGGGCTCCCGTTTCTCCAGGAATGCCTTGATTCCCTCCTTCATGTCTTCCGTCTGCATCAGCGGCAGAAGCTGGAGGAAAACATGATGAACGTGCTCGTTGAAGGGCTCGTTCCAGGCCATGCGCATCATCCGCTTCGCCGCCTGGATGGCGAGCGGCGCGTTCGCGGCGATCTCCAGCGCCAGGTCGCGGGCGGCGCCCATGACATCCGCATCGGGCACGACCTTGTTCACCAGCCCGATCTCCAGCGATTGTGCGGCGTTCAGGGTCCGCCCCGTGAAGATCAGTTCCGCCGCCTTCGCCCAGCCCAGCATGCGCGGCAGGTACCAGGTGCCGCCCGACTCCGGCAGCACGCCGCGCTTGGCATATGAGGCGGCAAGCTTGGCCGACTGCGCCATCACCCTTATGTCCGCACCCAGCGCAAGGTCCAGCCCGTAGCCCGCGGCCGAGCCGTTGAGGGCGCAGATCACTGGCTTGTCCATCGCATGCAGGACCGGCGGCGGCGTGTTGCGCAGGTCGATATTGGTCGGCGTCGCGCCCGAGCCGACGCTCAGATTGTCGGTGCCCTTGTTCTGCGCCTCGAGGTTCAGGCCGGCGCAGAAGGCGCGGCCGGTTCCGGTCAGGATCACCACGCGGACGGCGCGGTCCTCGTTGGCCTTCACGAGCGCATCGGTGAGCTGCTTCAGCATCGGGCCCGAGATCGTGTTCATGCGCTGTGGTGCATTCAGCGTCACGGTCGCGATCGCGCCGTCGATGGCATAGAGCAGCTCATCGGGCATTGCCGAAGCTGTTGGCTGGGCCGCAAACTGGCTCATGTTTCCTCCCTCTGGCGATTGCCGCTATGGTGGCGCAGGAGATCACAACACGCCATGCAAAACCGTTTCATCGACCTCTACAGCGACACCAAGACCAAGCCCTCGCCCGGGATGCGGAAGGCCATGGCCGATGCCGAAGTCGGCGACGAGCAGAAGATGGAAGACCCCACGGTCAACCGCCTGCGCGACCGCGTGTGCGAACTTCTCGGCAAGGAAGACGCGGTCTTCCTTCCCAGCGGCACCATGGGCAACCAGATCGCCATCCGCGTCCACTGCCGCCTGGGCGACGAGGTGATCGCCGACCGCACCGCCCACATCATCAATGCCGAGTCGGGCGGCACCGCCGCGAACGCGGGCGTGATGATCCGCATGCTCGACGGTCCCTACGGCGTCTTCACCGGCGAGCAGGTCAAGGAAGCGATCCGCGATCCCAACAGCCGCAACGCGCCGCGGTCGCGGCTTGTGTCGATCGAGAACACGTCGAACGGTGGCTGCGGCACCGTGTGGCCGCTTGCCACCATGCAGGGCGTGACGAAGGTCGCGCGCGAGGCCGGCCTCAGCCTGCATATGGACGGGGCGCGTCTCTGCAATGCGGTCGTCAAGTCGGGCACCAAGGCCAGCGACTACGCCGCCTGCGTCGACTCGCTGTGGCTCGACTACACCAAGGGCCTCGGCGCACCGGTCGGCGCCAGCCTTGCGGGATCGAAGGAGTTCATCCACGAGGCCTGGCGTCAGAAGCAGATGCTGGGTGGCTCGATGCGGCAGTCCGGTGTCATCGCCGCAGCCGCGCTCTATGCGCTGGAACATAACTGGGACCGGCTCGCCGAGGACCACGACAATGCCCGCCATCTTTCGGAAGGCATCGCCAACATCAAGGGCCTGAAGATCGACGTGCCGCGCATGGAGACCAATCTGGTCTTCTTCGAGGTGACCAAGCCCGGCTGGACGCCGGCCAAGCTGGTCGAGGCTTGCAAGGAACGCGGCGTCGGCATGGGCACCGCGGCCGGCAATCGCATTCGGGCCGTGACGCACCTCGACGTCAACAGGGCCGACATCGACAGCGCCCTGAAGGTGATCAGCGACGCGCTGGCCGCCTGACAGCTGCGACGGGTCACGGCGCGGCGTGGCCGCGCCGGACCCACTCCTGCACCAGGAAGCGAACGTCGAAGATCGGCTTGCTGTCGTAGCCACGGCCGACCCAGCAGAACTGGCGCTGCTCCAGCTTGCGGTCGGCGACCAGCCGGATGCCCTCTTCGAGCATGCCGCGCCGCGCCAGGGAGACCGCGAGCAGGCCCTGCAGCGTATCGCGAAGGCACGCCATATCCTTGGCGGGCAACTGAGCGACTTCCCGGGGCGGCTGGCGGATGGCCGCCTCGATCTCGGCGGGTCTTCCGTCCCAGGCCAGCGCATCGGCGATCTCGATGAGGCGCCGCGACGCTTCGATACCGTCAGCACCTTTGCGGAGGCCCACCAGCGTCGGAACATCCATGTCGTCGCCCAGCTCGTGCAGCAGCATGACACCGACGAAGATGTCCGAGACGCCGAAGGCTCCGGCGCCGCCGGCGACGAAAGCCCTGAGCATGGTCTTCGCCTTCTCCGTCTGCCGCTGCATGAGCAGCAGGCGAAGAGCCGCCAGATCCTTTGCCGGAAACACCCCGAGATAGGCGTCGAGGGCAGCGGTCGCGCGCGACCGAAGGCCCGCATTTTCCTGGGCCTCGATCAGGGGCACGATGCGCGACCCGTCGAATTCGCTCGCGGCCGGGTCCGACTCGACCAGCGCGTGGGCATCGGCGATCCGGCCTTCCAGCACCAGTGCGACGAGCTGGAGACGGCCAAGAAGCTGGGGATTCATCCGCTCGACGCTCTGCCGCTCCGTCTCGGAGAGGTCACCGATGCGCTTCGCCAGGGCCGAGTGCGGATAGGACGCCAGAAAGCCAACCGCCCAGTCGAGACTGAGCGCCTTCGCGGTAACCTCGTCGATCGCTCCACCGGCTGCCAGGCGCGCCAGGATCAGCGATTGACGGGTCCAGTGCCACGCGAGGACCGGCCCGATCTCTCGGCGTGCGGTATCGCCTTCGGCGCCGGCGGCGAGGATCGCCGCATTGGTGAGGTCGATGCCGTTCTCGCGCGCGCTCTTGTCGAAGATGGCGATCAGCTGGTCGATCAGTTCGACGGAGCCATCGCCCCCACCGGCGCCGGCGACCGTCTCGGCGAGTGCCACGAGGTAGGGACGTCCCGGAGTCGTCCCGGAAGGATCGGCCGTCAGCTTGAAGGCCGACTGCCAGTAGACGCTGCGTTCCTGCCAGCGCCGCGCGAAGTCTCGACCGAGCGTCCAGTCGCAATCGCCATAGTCCGTGGAGACCCGGCGCTCGGGCGAGAACTGGCGCGGCTCGACGGCTTCGATGACCTTGCGTGCGAGACGCTCCACCTCGGCGCCATCGCCGCGGCGGCTGGCGGCCACCGCGAGGCGGATCAGGATCTCCGGCCCCGCGGGCGCGCGGCGAGTCGTCTGCGTCATGGTGCGGTTCGCCCGCTGCTCAGCCTCGGCCGTGGCGCCGAGGTCCGCCAATCGTGGACCGATCGTGTAGTCGAGCTCGGGCTCGGTCAGACGGACGGCCACCTGCCGGGCGAGCGATCTATAGCCGTGCTGGCACAAGAGGCTGATGCCCAGACCGCGATTGACGATGCCCGCAGTTTCCCCAACGCCCGGCTGCATCGACTGGAAGTACCAGGTCATCGCGTCGGGATCGTTGGCGCGCATGAGTTGCCAGAAATACTGCTGGTTGACGCCTTCGCCTGAGGAAAGCCCGGAATACTGCCGATCGACCAGGAAGATGCGCTGCAGGTCGTCGCGTTCCTCGGCCAGCGATTTCACGACGTTCAGCCCGCCCTCGATCACCTCGCGATCGCCGGATACGGGCTTGTCGCCCAGCGCCTCGTCGATCGTTCTCAGCCTGTCCGCCGCCTCGTACGGGCGACGGTTCGACGGGAGCGAGAGCAGCGCGAGATAGCCCTCGATCTCCAGGCGCCGCTTCAGGTCGGCGTTCGGCTCCTGCCGTGCCTTGGCGAGATGCGCGTCGACCAGTTCGATCGCGCGCCCGAGCGTCGTCCGCTCCGCCGGCGCCTGGGCATGGCCAACCGATGCGGCGCAGGGCATCGTCAGGGCTACTGCCAAGGCAGACTTGATCCAAAGCCTAGATTTCATCGTCGCTGATGGTTGCCCGAACCGGTGTATAAAGCTCCCTAACCAACGACTGAGAGCATTTGGTGGCAAAGACTACAACAACCCGTCCAGCCGGGCACCGCGCCTCGATTCTGCCTGCATTGGGCCGATGAGTACCGCCCTCAAGCTCGGAGAACCGATCACGCGCCGTGAAGATCGACGCTTCCTGACAGGCGCCGGGCGGTATGCCGCGAACACGGCACCGGTCCAAGCCTCGAATGTCCTGTTTCTGCGCTCGCCGCATGCGCATGCCCGGATCTCAGGCATCGACACGGGACCCGCGCTCGCTCTCCCGGGTGTCGCGGCAGTCTTCACGGCGGCCGATCTCCTCGCCGACAAGGTGGGGCATCTTCCGGCCATCAGCGAGCTCAAGGACGAAGCCGGCAACCGCCATCGCGAGCCCCTCCATCTTCCCATGCCGGCCGGCAAGGTGAGGCATGTCGGCGACATCGTGGCCATGATCGTGGCGGATACGCTCGAACAGGCGCGCGATGCCGCAGAGGTCCTCGCCGTCGACTACGAAGTCCTGCCGGCGGTCGTGACCGTGGCACAGGCGCTGGCGCCCGGTGCGCCCCTCGTTCACGAGGATGTTCCGGGCAACCTGATGTGCCGCTGGGGCAAGGGCGATCGAGCCGCGACGGACTCCGCCTTCGGGCGCGCCGCTCACGTCTCCACGCTTTCCATCCGCTCGCCACGTCAGATCGTTCACTACCTGGAAACGCGCGCGGCCTGGTCGAGCTACGACGCCACGGACGACCTCGTCACCGTGACCTTCTCCTCGCAGGGCGTCCAGATTCCGCATCGGCTGATGTGCGAGCGCGTCCTCGACCTGCCGAAGGAAAAGCTGCGTCTCGTCACGGAGGATGTTGGCGGCGGCTTCGGTCCCAAATATCCGATATCGGCGGAATCGACCCTGATCGCCTGGGCCACGCGAAAACTCTGCCGCGGCCTGCGCTGGACCTGCGAGCGCGCCGAGCTTTCCCAGGCCGACAGTCATGCGCGCGACCTCGTTGCCACGGCGGAACTGGCGCTGGATGCGGAAGGACGCTTCATCGGCCTGCGCGTGAAGGCCGAGGCGAACTACGGCGCCTATGTCTCGATGTTCGCGCCGACGATTCCGACCACGGGCCTCGCCAAGGTGATTTCGGGCCTCTATCGCATTCCCGCGATCCGCGTCGATTTCGACTGCGCCTTCACCAACACCGTGCCAGTCGATGCCATCCGCGGTGCGGGCAAGCCCGAGGCGCTCTTCCTGCTGGAGCGTCTCGTCGACCTGGCGGCGCACGAGACAGGCCGCTCGCCGGTCGAGTTAAGGCGCATCAACCTGCTGCGCGCCGACGAGATGCCCTACGCAGCCGCCAGCGGTTACACCTACGACGCCGCCGATTGCACCAGACTGTTCGAGACCGCCCTGGCAACGGCCGATGAGGCAGGCTTCGCGGCCCGACGCGCCGCCAGCGAGGCGGCGGGAAAGTATCGCGGGCTTGGCCTGTCCTGCCATCTCCATGGCACCGGCGGTATCGCCGACGAGCATGTCGTGGTCAATGTCGAGGCGGACCGGCTGGTCGCGCGCGTCGGCACGCAAAGCCAGGGCCAGGGCCACGAGACCGTCTTCGCACAGATCCTGTCCGCAGCGCTCGGCGTCCCGGTCGGGCGCATCGAGATCAGGCAGGGCGATACACGCAGCATCCCGCGCGGCGGAGGCACCGGCGGCTCCTCCTCGACCATCATCAGCGGCACCACCCTGAAGCGCGCAGCCGATGTCGTGATCGAGCGTGGCCGCGATCTCGCCGCCGAGCGGCTCGAGACCGCGCCGGCCGACATCGCCTATCGCGACGGCGCCTTCGAAGTCGTCGGCACCGACCGTCGCATCGGACTGTTCGAGCTGGCCGCCTGGAAGCCGTTCGACGGCGATGCCGTGTTCGCCGACAGGATCGATTCCTTCCCCACCGGGGTGATGGTCTGCGAAGTCGAAGTCGATCCGGAAACCGGGGAAACCCACGTCGACCGCCTGCTGGCCGTCGCAGACTGCGGCACGGTGGTGAATCACCGCCTGCTGGCCGGTCAGATGCATGGCGGCATCGTGCATGGGCTGGGCAATGCCCTGATGGAGGAGGCTCTTTACGACGAAGAGAGCGGCCAGCTCCTGAGCGGCACTCTCATGGACTATGCCCTGCCCCGCGCCGATGACGTGCCGTCTCTCCAGGTCGAGACGATCGTGACGCCATCGCCCAACAACATGCTCGGCTTCAAGGGCGTGGGCGAGTTGCCGACCAACGGGGCGCCGGCGGCCGTGGCGAATGCCGTTCTCGACGCGCTGCGGCCGTTCGGCGTCCGCCACATCGACATGCCGCTCACCGCCGCCAAGGTCTGGACAGCCCTGCAACGACGCGGCTGATCAGCCCTGCAGAAGGTCGATCAGCCCCCGGCCCCCGACGTAGAGTCCCGCCAGGATCACGAACACGGCAAAGAGCATCGTCAGCGCCCCCTTGCGGCGCGCCAGGATGGCGTTGGCCTTGGTACCGGCCAATGCGCCTGCGACGCCGCCGGCAATCAGCAGTCCCGCCACGTTCCAGTCGACCAGGCCCGACCAGGCGTAGCTCGCGGCCGCCGAGAGTCCGAAGGCCGTCACGGCCACCAGCGATGCGCTGGTCGCATCCTCGAGTTTCATGTCGGTCGCCAGGATGAGTCCCGGGACGATCAGGAAGCCACCGCCGATCCCGAAGAAGCCGGACAGGAGGCCCACGCCCGCGCCCAGCAGCACGAGGCGCGGCAGCATGTATGCGGCGTTCTCGCGCGTCAGCCAGGCCGACGTCTGGCCACCCTTGTCCTTGGGCCGCAGCATCATCAGACCGACGACGATCATCAGGACGCCGAACAGGGCGACGAGCTTCTGCCCGTCTACCGCCTTGCCGAACGCCGCGCCTGCAAAGGCGCCACCGACGCCGGCCAGACTGAACACGATGGCGCAGGGCCACCGGATCGGCGCCTTGCGCGCGTGCAGCGCCAGCCCGGCCGCCGCATTGACCGCCACGGCGACGGCTGCGGTGCCGATGGCGATGTGGGCCGAGGGCATACCGACGGCATAGAGCAGAAGCGGCACGGCGAGAATGGAACCGCCGCCACCGATCAGCCCGAGTACCAGGCCGACCACACCGCCCGAGGCGAGTGCCGCGACCGGGGCGAACATCACGCCATCGCCTTCCGCGTCACGCGGTTCCAGGGCATCACGGCCAGCAGCTTGGCCATGCCGCACCATCCGGTGCTGCCGGCGAAGACGAGGCCCGCGCCGACGAACGCCGAAAGCGCGAAGAAGGATGGCGCGACCAGGAGCCCCAGCACGACGCCGAGCACCACCAGGCTGCCAGCCACGATCTGGACCTGGCGCATGATCTCGATCGGTTGCTTGCGATCGGTCGAGACCGGGAGGCCGGCGCGCTTCCAGGCGTCGAGTCCGCCCTCCAGGAGATAGGCCTCGCAGCCGGCTGCTTCCGCGAGACGGCCGGCATTCGCGCCGGTCCGCGCGCCGGAGCGGCAGTGGAAGATGACCGCCTTCGCACCCGGCGCCTCGACCGGCTTGAGGGCCGACAGCGGCGTGTGCCGGGTGCCGGGAATGTGCTCGCGCGCCCGTTCGTCGGACTCGCGCACGTCTACGAGCACGGCGCCCTCGGCGACGAGCCGGCGGGCAGTGGCGGCATCGATGGTTTGCAAAGACATATGAGTTCCTTTCCGCGCGGCTCTTCAATCCGCGCAATAGAGACGATGAAGGGTCGACAGCAGCGTCTCGATCCGGACGTCCCCGATCCGATACCAGACGGTCTGCGCCTCGCGCCGGAAGGCGACGATCCCCTCCTCCCGCATGCGGGCGAGATGCTGGGACAGGGCCGACTGCGACAGGCCGACCTCGGCCGCCAGCGTACCGACGGTCGCCTCACCCACCTCCACGAGCTTGCAGAGGATGAGGAGACGGCGGTCGTTGGCGAGCGCCGAGAGGATGCCGGCCACCTCCCCGGCTTTCGCCTGGAGGGCCTTGGGATCGATGTTCTGTTTCGTCTTCATTTTAGGTATTGCTAATTTAGCTATTACTAATATATCCGTCAAGACCACTGAGGAGAGAAATCATGCCGTCCAAGCCCATCATCGACGCCTTCTTCGACGAGGCGACCTTCACGGTGACCTATCTGGTGACCGATCCGCAGACGAAGCGCGCTGCGATCGTAGACCCGGTCCTCGACTACGATCCCAAGTCGGGAAAAGCCTCGACCCGGTCGGCCGAGCGCGTCCTCGCCAAGGCCGCGGAACGGCAGGCGTCCATCGACTGGATTCTCGAGACGCATGCCCACGCCGACCACCTGACGGCCGCGCCGTTTCTCAAGTCGCGGACCGGCGCTCGTACCGTCATCGGCGAACACATCCGCGATGTGCAGAGGATCTTCAGGAAGGTGTTCAACGCCAGCGACGTGAGCGAAGACGGGCGCGAATTCGACAAGCTCGTGGCGGACGGCGAGACGCTGCCGCTCGGCAATCTCGCGATCGAGGTGATGCACCTGCCCGGTCACACGCCGGCCGACGTCGCCTACAGCATCGGAGCTGCGGTTTTCGTGGGCGACACAATCTTCATGCCCGACTACGGCACCGCCCGCGCCGATTTTCCCGGCGGCGACGCTGCGACCCTCTATCGATCGATCCGCCGCCTGCTCTCCCTGCCGGCGGAGACCCGCCTGTTCATGTGCCACGACTACAAGGCTCCCGGCCGCGATCAGTATGCCTGGGAGACCAGCGTTGCCGACGAGCGCGCACGCAATGTCCATGTGCACGACGGCGTGGCGGAAGCAGAGTTCGTCGCGATGCGGAAGAAGCGCGACGCCACGCTGGCTGCGCCGGTCCTCCTGCTGCCGTCGGTTCAGGTCAATATCAGGGCCGGCCATTTCCCGCCGCCGGACGACAACGGGCAGAGCTATCTCCGCATTCCGGTGAAGCTCGTCACGGCCTGACGATTGGCATTGCATTCAGCTCCCGCTAGGGTCGTTCCAAAGGGAGAAGAAACGCATGTCCAAGAAATCGGTCGCCGCGCTGGCGGGCGCGCTCATCCTGTTCGCCGGCTCGGCGTTCGCCCAGGCCGCATGGCCGAACAAGCCCATCAAGCTGGTGGCGCCCTACCCGCCGGGCGGCCAGACCGACGTGGTGTCGCGCTATTTCGCCGAGAAACTCTCGGGCGTCCTGGGCCAGCAGGTCATCGTCGACAACAAGCCCGGCGCCAACGGCATGGTCGGCATGGAGATCGTCAAGAACGTGCCGGCCGACGGCTACACGTTCGTCTACGTCAACTCGTCGATGATGTGCATCAACCCGTACGTCTACAAGAAGATGCCCTACGACGGCTTCAAGGACTTCATGCCGGTGACGCAGCATGGTCTCGCGCCGCTGGCGATGGTCGTGCCGCCGTCGCTCGGCCTCAAGACGGTCAAGGATTTCGTCGCCTGGGCCAACGAGCGCAAGGGCAAGGTCAACTTCGCGTCCTTCGGCAACGGCTCGTCCTCGCACATCTGGGGCGAGATGCTGAACCAGGCCGAGAAGCTCGACATGACCCACGTGCCGTATAAGGGCGCGGGCCCCGCGGTGCAGGATGTCGTCGCCGGGCACATCCCGATGACCATCCAGGATCTCGCCGCCAGCGGCGGTGCGATCAACGGCGGCAAGCTGACACCGCTCGCCGTCACCTCCGCCCAGCGCTGGCCACGCCTGCCGAACGTCCCGACCTTCGAGGAGGCCGGCTACAAGATCAACCTCACCGGCTGGAACGCCATCATGGCGCCGGCCGGCACGCCGAAGGAGATCGTCGAACGGCTGAGCGCGGAGATCCGCAAGCTGGTGCAGACGCCCGAGGGCAAGGAGAAGCTGCTCGACATGGGTCTGATCGCCACCGGCACCACGCCGGCCGAGATGGGCGAGATCATGAGAACCGGCTGCGCCGCCTGGGGCGATGCGGTGAAGCGCGCCGGTGTCGAGCCCGAATGAGCTGACCGCCGCGCGGGAAGCCTTTTCCAGAACGATCCGGGCTGATCCACGTCAAGGACCGGTCGGTCTGCCCATGCGAGCGTGTCCCGCATGGGCTCTCGCATCCTGATCCTGAACGGACATCCAGACGTCACCCGCAAGGGCCTCTGTGGCGCCCTCGCCGATGCCTATGCCGAAGGGGGCGCCGCCGGCGGCCACACGGTCGAGCGGCTCGACATCGGCGCGCTGCATTTCGACCTGCTGCGCTCCCAGGCCGACTTCGAGACCGGAACGGCGCCGGCAGACATCGTGGCCGCTCAGGAGGCGATACGGCGGGCCGATCACCTCGTCGTCGTCTTCCCCCTCTGGCTCGGCGACATGCCGGCGCTGCTGAAGGGGTTCTTCGAGCAGACCCTGCGACCGAGCTTCGCCTTCGCCTACCGCCCCAGCGGTTTCCCTCAGAAGCACCTGCAAGGGCGAAGCGCCCGGCTGGTCGTCACCATGGGCATGCCGGAAATCGTGTATCGCTGGTACTTCCGCGCGCACGCAGTGAAGAACCTGAAGCGCAACATTCTTGGCTTCGTCGGCTATGCCCCGGTCCGCGACACCGTCGTTGGCAGTGTCGGGTCGGCCAAGCCGGCGACCATGGCGCAGCATTTCGAAACTATGCGCGCCCTCGGCCGGGCCGCGCGCTGAGCTAGCGTCGGGAAAGACGGTCGAGCGAGACGGCGATCGCCTCGCGCGCCGCTGCGGGCTGCTCGGCGATCGCACGGCCCAGGAGATCGAGCTGGCGGCGCAAGGTGTGCACCTGGTCGACGAGATCGACCACGGTTTCCACCGATTCGTCGTCGAAGCCGAGTTCGTCGACCAGCTCGCCCAGCAGGCGCGCGCGGGCGACGTCGATCTGTTCGAAGGTCCAGCTGTCGCCGCTGCCGGCCGGCCGCAACAGGCCGCGGGCCACCCAGCGTTCGACGTGAACGGCCGTCAACCGGCCATGCTGGCGAAGCAGGTCGTCGAGGCTCGTCATGTGAACTGCTCCATCTCCTTGCGCGGATCGTAGCCGCGACCCGCTTCCCAACTCGCGAGGAACTCCTTCAGCTTGTCGTCCGGCGTCTCGGGCAGCACGACCTTGAGCTTCACGTACTGGTCGCCGCGCTGCCCGGACTTGCGGTCAAGCAGGCCGCGGCCCTTGAGGCGCAACGACGTGCCGGTGTTCGACCCGGCCGGCACGTTCAGCATCACCGCCCCGCCGACCGTCGGTACCTTCACCTTGCCGCCGAGAGTGGCTTCGGTGACCGTCACCGGCAGCTCGACATGGATGTCGTTGTCGCGCGGCTGGAAGAAGGCGTGCGGCTCGACGTGGATCTCGACATAGGCGTCGCCGGGCGGCCGCCCTTGCGAGCCCGGCATGCCCTGGCCCTTCAGGCGAAGGGTCTGGCCGTCGGTCGTGCCTTCCGGCACGTCGATGTCGAGTGTCTTGCCGTCGGGCAGCGTGACGCGCTGCTTGCCGCCGCGCGCCGCCACGAGGAACGGCACGCGCAGGCTGTAGCTGACGGGCATGCCGCCCATGTCGAAGCCGCCGCCGCCGAAGCCCGGTCCATGCCCGCCCCGGCGCTCGCCGAACATCTCGGAGAAGATGCCGCCCATGTCGACGAAGGACTCATGGCCGCCCGCATGCTCGTACTTGCCGCCACGGCCGCCCGCCTGGTCGCGATAGAAACCGCGCGGCGGCATCTCCTGGCCCGTGCCGTCGATTTCGCCCGCGTCGAAGCGCCGACGCTTCTCGGGATCCGAGAGGATGTCGTTGGCCTGCCCGATTTCCTTGAACTTGGCTTCGGCCGCCTTGTCGCCGGGATTGAGGTCGGGGTGGTGCTTCTTGGCGAGCTTGCGGAACGCCTTGCGGATGTCGTCCTCGGAGGCGGTCCTCGGCACGCCTAGGACGGAATAGGGATCGGTCATAGCCCTACAGATGTGCAGTGAATTGTCACCTTACAAGCCCCTCGCCGGCCGGCTCACAGTCCGAGCACCGCCTTGGCGATGATGTTGCGCTGGATTTCATTCGAACCGGCATAAATCGTCGAGGCCCGGTTGTTGAGGTAGAGCGGCATCGCCGTGACGCCCCAGGACGGTGTCACGGTCGGCTCGTTGTGGCCGAGCTCCCGCGCCTCCGGCTCGAAGGGCGCGGCGTACCATGACAGCGCCTCGACGCCGAGATGATCGAGTTTCTGCAGCGTCTCGCTGCCCCGGATCTTCATCGCCGAGGAAACGGCGCCGGGGTTGCGGCCCTGGCTTAGATCGGAGAGGACCTGCATCTCGATCATCTCCAGTGCCTGGATTTCCATCTCGGTCTCGGCCAGCCGTTCGGCGAAGCCGCGGTCCTCGATCAAGCGGCCCGATCCGTCGGCTGCCTCCTCCCGCGCGATGCGCTTCACGTCGTCGAGGCGGGCATGGAGGTTGGGCGTGTAGGCATCACCGCCACGCTCGAACTCGAGCAGGTACTTCGCCACCGTCCAGCCGGCATTCTCCGGACCGATCCGATTGGCGATCGGCGTGCGGACGTTGTCGAGGAACACCTGGTTGACCTCGTGGTCCCCGGCCAGGGTCAGGATCGGGGAAACCGAAACACCCGGCGTCTTCATCGAGTCGATCAGGACGAAGGAGATGCCGTCCTGCGGCTTGCCTTCGGTCGAGGTGCGGACGAGGCAGAACATGTGGTCGGCGACATGCGCACCGGTCGTCCAGATCTTGGTGCCGGTGATGACGTAGTCGTCGCCATCACGAACCGCGCGGGTCTTGAGGCTGGCGAGATCGGAGCCCGAACCGGGTTCGGAATAGCCCTGGCAGAAGGTGATATCGCCCGAGAGGATGCGCGGCAGGTACTTGGCCTTCTGCTCCGGCGTGCCGAATTTCATGATCACCGGTCCGACCATCCGCAGGCCCATCGAGAAGATGCGGGGCGCATCGGCGGCAGTGCACTCGCGGCTGAAGATGTAGCGCTGGGTGGCGTTCCAGCCGGTACCGCCATACTCCTTCGGCCAGCTCGGCGCCGACCAGCCGCGCCGGGCGAGGACCCGATGCCAGCGCAGACCGGCTGCAAAGTCGGCGAAGACGCCTCCGGTCTTGCGCCCCGCCTCCCGCAGGTCCTCGGTCAGGTTCTCGTCGAGGAAACGCCGGACTT
The DNA here is from genome assembly GCF_020880995.1 of Reyranella aquatilis. Lineage (GTDB taxonomy): Bacteria > Pseudomonadota > Alphaproteobacteria > Reyranellales > Reyranellaceae > Reyranella > Reyranella aquatilis. Next base: position 1,173,529 of record NZ_JAJISD010000001.1, read on the forward strand.
CATCCTGGAAGGCCTCGTCTTCCCTGCTCAGCGCCAGATCCATGAGCCTGCTCCCTTGCTTCCTTGGGAAGAGGCTAGCGACCGACGCCATGGCCCGTCCAGTGCGCGGCTGACACGGGCTTCCGACGGGCGGTATGGTTCTTGCCTCGCAAGCGTAACCGAACGCGGAGGTCGCCGTGGCCCGACTGGTTGGTCTGATCGCCCTTCTCTTCCTGGCCCTGCCGGCGGCTGCGCAGGAGCGCAAGGAAGTCGACCTCGCGCTGGTTCTGGCGATCGACATCTCGGGCAGCATCGATCCCGACGAAGCACGGCTGCAGCGCCAGGGCTATGTCGAGGCGTTCAGCGACCCCGTCATCGTCAAGGCGATCCTCGGCGGCAATCATGGCCGCATTGCCGTCGCCTATTTCGAATGGTCCGATTCGTGGGTGCAGAAGCTGCTCATCGACTGGACACTGCTCGATTCGGAGGCCGCGATCGCAGCCTTCTCCCAGCGCCTCGCGGATGCACCGATCTCGATCGCGCGCCGCACCTCGATCAGCGGCGCGATCCGCTATGCCATTCCGATGTACAGCCGCAGCCCCTACGAGGCCGAGCGCAAGGTCCTCGACATTTCGGGCGACGGATCGAACAACGACGGCGGGCTCGTCACCGACATCCGCCATGACGCCCTCAAGGAGCGCATCGTGATCAACGGCCTGCCGATCATGAACGGCCGGCCCAATCCCTTCGGCTTCCCCGCCGAGGACGATCTCGACAGGTATTACCTGCACTGCGTCACCGGCGGCCCGCGCTCCTTCGTCGAGGTGGCGCGCAGCTTCGAGGACTTTCCCCGCGCCATCCGCAAGAAGCTCCTGCAGGAAGTGGCCGACATCGGTCCGCTGAACGACTTCGACATCGGCGAACTCGGCAAGTCACGCGACGGCGTGCAGCTCGCGCAGTCCGCCGGCGGTCGTCGGGCCGTCAAGGCTGACGACGATTACACCCGGTTCGTGCGCCCCGAATACGAACTGGGCTGCGACGTCGGCGAGCGGCGTTCGCGCGACTTCTGGCAGCGCCGGTTCGGCGTCACGCCGGACTGACCGTTTGACGCGCGACGCGCCGTCCTGAAGATGCTCCCAGCCAAGCAATAAGGGTCGGGCGCTCCGGCCGGGGGAGCCCATGAACGACGCGACCGCCCAGGCGATCTATTTCTACGACCGGCATCCGATGTCGGGCCAGATCATCAAGGCGAAGTTACAGGCGGCGCGTGGCCACCTGGACGGCGTCACGCCCGAGGAACTCTGGCCCCACGACCAGGATCACTACGGAGGCATCGCTGCGACCGATGCGCTGGCGGCGGCCGCTTCCATCGGCCCGGGCACCGAGGTCGCGGATTTCTGTGCCGGATTGGGCGGCACCGTGCGCTACCTCGCCCATCGCTATGGCGCCGACGTGACCGGCATCGAGCTCACGGCCTCGCGTGCGCAGGCCGCAGAAGAGCTCATTGCGCTGGTTGGCCTGCAGGAACGCGCCCGCGTCCGGCAAGGCAATGTAATGGACGTGCCGTTGGCCGACGAATGCGTGGACGTCGTGGTGAGCCAGGAAGCGCTCTGCCATGTCCCCGACCATGCGAAGACGTTGTCAGAGGCTTTCCGGGTTCTGCGGAAAGGCGGCCGGCTGGCCATGACCGACTGGATCGCCAACAAGCCGCTGTCCGTGCCGGACGCCAAGCTCATGTGGGACGGCATGGCGATCCAGCCACTGGAAACGCTCGCGACCTACGGCGAACTTGCGCGCGCTGCCGGATTCCGGGTCGAGGCGGCGACCGACCTGACGGAGGAATGGGGACCGATCCTGAAGCAACGGCTCGCCATGTATCAGCGCCTCCGCGAAGAGGCACGCGTGGCCGGCACACCCATGGGGCACGACGCCTTCCACGAATCCTACATCCGCTTCGTCGACCTCATCACGAAGCGCGAACTCGGCGGCATACGGCTGGTGGCGGTCAAGTAGCGCCTAAGGCGCAGTGCGCGCGACTCCTGCTCCCGCCGGCGGAAAAGGCTGCATCGGTCCAGCCCCCTGCGGGTCGAAGCCCCCCATCCGGGGTGGGCCGCCGGGTCCGTTCGGACCACCGGGCATCTGCGACGCCGGTGCCGGACCGCCCTGAACGGGGCCTGCCGCATTGGGCCCTCTCGCCGAATTGGCTTCCGCAAGCCCGGCTGCCTTGGCCGCCCGATCGGCCCCGCCGTCGCGCTTGCCGCCGTTCGCCTCGAGCCGGCCGATACTGTCGGCAAGTCCTCGCCGCGCAACGGGCGATGCCAGTCCCGGCGGTTGGCCGAGCATCGCACTCACCTGGAAGCCCGGCGCGGTCACTCTCCGAGTTCGCCCCTGGCTCGTCAGCGTCATCTCGTAACCGAACACGAAGGTTGCGGTCGTTCTGGTCGGCTCGACGCTGAACAGGGCGATGCCGCCGCGGATGGTGATTGTGCCCGACGGCGTCGTGACAATGACCGGCGTCTTCTTGCTGATCTTGCCGCCGACCAGCCGGAACACGCCCTTGGTGGCCGTCACGCCAAGCTCGCCCAGCTTCCTGTCCGAATCGTAGACGAACCTGTCGAGCGTGACCTGGGCCTCGCTGCCGATCGTCAGTGCCGTCCCGTCGAGGAACAGGAGATGGGCGCGATCGGCGCTGCCGGTGGTGATGACCTCGCCCGCCTGGACGTCGAGGCCGACATGAAGGACCCGCTCGATCTCGTCCGGAGGCTTGCCAGTCGGATCGCCCGCGACCGCGGAGGCGATCCCCACCCGGGGCGCATCGGCCGCCGCCGACATGCTCGTCGCCAGCGGCACCGTCATGATTGCTGCACCCACAAGGAGTGCCTTCCGCATGTTCGACATGAGAGGGCTACGCGAACGCGGCGCCCGCCATCCCCATCCGCCGCGGCGGGCAATCGTCGCACCGCACGGTCAATTCGCAGACGCTACGCAGCGACGATCGTCTTGAAGCCGCCATAGGCCATGCGCTTGGGATCGAACGGGATATCCTTGGGCGGTTCCTGCATGCGGGGGTCGGCCATCACCCGGGCGTTGACCTTGTCGCGATGAGCCCTCGACTTGTAGACGATGTAGGAGAACATGATCGTCTCGCTCGGCTTGGTCTTCACCAGCTTGGTGAATGGAAGACCGAACTTCACTTTCAGGTCGTCGGCGACACATTCGCGATAGTCGAGAGCGCCATGCTCGCGCCAGACCTTGCCGGCCATGCGAGCCAGTTTCGTGTAGGCAGCCAGCTTCTTCTTGGGAACGACCAGGACGAAGCCATCGACGTACGACATCTCGGTCTCCCATCAGTTGATCATTCGGGTGCGGAATAACTGCGCTTCACACGATGTGTCAATCCGGATGCAGTACCGGCAGGGCCGACAATCTGCTTGCCGCGAATTCGAGGAATACGTCGATCTTCGGAGCGCGGTGGGCGCGGCCCTTCGTCAGCAAGTGGACAGGCAACGGCGCCGTCTCGAAGGCGCGCAGCAGGCGCACCAGGCGGCCGGCCGCGAGGTCGTCAGCCACTTGATACGACAGGAACTGCGCGATCCCCCGCCCGTCCCGAACCGCGCGTAGTCTGGTTTCGATGTCATCGGTGCGGAACCGCCCTTCCAGGCGAAGCGGCGCCCCGCGGCGACGCCTGGCAAAACTCCAGTCCATTGCACCAAGCGACGTACCCAGCAGGGCCTCGTGCCGCGCCAGATCCGCTGGATTCTTCGGCACGCCGCGACGCGCCAGATAGTCGGGGCTCGCCACCCATTGCCGACGCACGTGCCCGACGCGCCGGGCCGTCAGGCTGGAATCGGCCAGCGCCCCGATCCGCACCGCCACGTCGACATCCTCGTCGATCAGATCAACGTTGCGGTCGTTCAGCAGCAGTTCGATCTCGATTTCCGCATGCGTATCGAGAAAGTGGGCCGCGAGGGGCGACACGTGTCGTCGTCCGAACTGGACGGGCGCGGCGATGCGCAGCAAGCCGCGCACCGGCGCCTCGCGCGCGCCCGCCGTCGCCGCTTCGTAACCGGCCACCACGGCCCGCGCCTGCTCGTACAGGTTGCGCCCCGCTTCCGTGGGCGCGAGACGGCGCGTGGTCCGGTCGATCAGCCGCGCGCCGATCCGGTCCTCGAGGGCCGCAAGCGCGCGCGTGACCGCGGGCGGCGAGCGCCGCAGCCGGCGCGCCGCCCGCACGAGGCTTCCATCTTCCACGATGCGCACGAAGATCGCCAACTCGTCGAGCCGGTCCATGTTATTCTTCCAGTAATTGGAATTATTACTTTAGCATTCGTGCTGTTATCGCCGCAATCGACCGGCCCTATGTTCGCCCCCTCAAGGAGAGCCGGCATGCTGAATGGAAGCTGCCCCTGCGGCGCGGTCACCGACCAGGCAGACGCCCGCATCGAACAGGAGGGCCTGTGATGAGCATCGACACGACCACTTTCTTGCCCTTCAACGCCGACGAGCGGGCGGCACAATTGCGGGCCGGCCTCACGCCCGGACGCATCGCGCCCATTCGCCCGTTCATGCCGGAACAGCACCGCGCGTTCTTCCCCCTCCTCACCTACCTGTTCACCGCCACGCCCGATGAGCGGGGCTGGCCCTTGGCCTCGGTGCTGACGGGTCCACGTGGCTTCATCACATCGCCCGATCCGACGACCTTGCGGATCGACGCGCTGCCGCAAGCCGACGATCCGGCCGAACCCGGCTTCGCGGCGGGTACCGAGATCGGTCTGCTGGGTCTCGACCTCGCGACCCGGCGGCGCAATCGCGCCAACGGCAGCATCGTCAGCCGTAACCAGGGGCTGACCGTGCGCATCGCGCAGAGCTTCGGCAATTGCCCGCAATACATCCAGACACGTTCGGTCCCGGCGACGAAGACCGACGGCCGGGGCGTCGTTGCTGCGTCGGTCGACCTGGACCGACTGGACGAAGCCGCGCGGGATCTCATCGAGTCGGCCGACACGTTCTTCGTCGCCAGCCGAGGCCGCGACGAACTCGGGACAGAAGGCGGTTTCGACATGTCTCATCGCGGTGGACGGCCGGGCTTCGTGGCCGTGCAGGGAGAGACGCTCGTGATTCCGGATTTTCGTGGCAATGGCTTCTTCAACACGCTGGGAAACCTCCTGGGCAATCCCCGGGCGGGCCTGCTGTTCATCGATTTCAGCAACGGCGACCTTCTCCAGATCCAGGGCACGGTGACGATCGACTGGCAGCCGGAGGGAAGCGAGCCCACCGGAGCGGAGCGGCTTTGGCGCGTGAAGGTCGAGCGCGCCTGGCGCACACGCTCTGCGTTTCCCTCGGGGTCAACTTTCGGTGAATTTTCTCCCAGCACCCTTCATACGGGCACCTGGTAGCCACATTCGTCCGGACAAGTCCCTGCCTGACAGGCTATGTCGGGCAGGGGTCGGGAAGTCGTGGGAAACAGGGTCAGCATCGTCATACCGACGCATAACCGCGCTTCGCTGCTGCGACGCGCGCTCGTCTGCGTGCAATCGCAAACCCTGCGCGACAAGGAGATCGTGGTCGTCGTCGATGGATCGACCGACGATACGCTTTCGATGCTCGCGACCTCCTTTCCCGAGGTGAAGGTCGTCCATCATCCCTCGTCGAAGGGGCCCAGCGCCGCGCGCAACGCCGGTGTGGCCGTTGCATCGGGCGAGTGGATCTTCTTCCACGACGACGACGACCTGATGCACCCCTCGCACCTGGCGGAACTCCTGGCGGCCACCCTGGCCGCTCCTCCTCAATCGCTCGTCGCCGGGCGCTCGCGAGACTTCGCCGTCCGCGACGACAGCATCGTATTCAGCCCACCGGTCTGGACCGCGGCGGAGCGCTCCGACACCGACACGCTGATCCAGTTCCTCGAGCCCACGGCGCTGCGCACCATCACGCACACCACGATCCTGTGGCCTCGCCGCCTGTTCGACACGGAGACATGGGACGAGACCCTGAGCTTCTACGAGGATTTCGACCTGTGCGGACGGGCCATCCTGTCCGGCCTGCACGTGATCGGCCGCGAAGTCGGCATGTACTATATCCGCGTCCATGGAGCGCCGCGGATCACCCATGCCGGGGACGACACCAACCAGCTTCTATGGTCGGCGCGCTACTGGCTGAAGTGGGCGGCGATCCTGCGCGACCATCCCGAGCACCGGGCCTGCGCGGAAGCCCTGCGCAACGGCTTGATGGACAGTCTGATCCGGCTGTCCATCGTGGCGGCGGGCCGGAGCTACATGCCGCAGCTCGCCGCTGCGTTCCGGGAATGGGGCGGCGAGCGCTACTACGTGACGCCGCCGCCGCGGAGCCCCCTGAAACGCAAGCTCGGCGATGCCGTGCTGAACCTGGCAGGCTTCCGGGCGCTGCACCTGATGCTCGCGGGCGCCGAAAAGTTGCGGCGCAGGGAAGCGCCCTATCTCGACAGGCTGGAGGCCCCGGCAAACGAGGCTGACCGGCAGGACGCCTTCTACATCGGCAAGTACGAAGGCGAGGCCGAAGATCAGACAGCCGCCGAGCGAAGTCGCGCCACCATCGCTTCGAGCGCCAGCAGGTAGGAATCGGTTCCGAATCCCGCGATCATGCCGACGGCTGCCGCCGCGGTGATGGACCCGAACCCGCGCTTCTCGATGTTGGTCATATGGATTTCGATCGCGGGCATTGCGATCGACCGCAGACAATCCCGCAGAGCATAGCCAGCATGGAGGAAGCCCGCGGGATTGAACAGCAACCCGTCGAACCTGGCGCGGTCGGCCTTGTAGATCGCCGACACCGCCTCGCCCTCGATGTTCGTGTAAAGAATTTCGACCGATACGCCGAGTTCCCGCGCGCGCCGGCGTATGAGCGCGTCGAGTTGCCTGGCCGTGGTGGTTCCATAGAGTTCGGGCTGGCGTTTGCCCAGATACTCCATGTTCGCGCCCTGGATCAGCAGCAGCTTCATCTGGCGCATCCTAGGGCAACCGGCTGACCACGCGAACCATCCGTTCGGCAGATCAACGCGGCAGCGTGGTCGAACCCATCAAGCTTTCGTCAATCGACCGGGCGCACTGGCGGCCTTCGCGGATTGCCCAGACGACCAGCGACTGGCCGCGACGCATGTCGCCGGCGGCGAACAGCTTGGGCACCGACGTCCGGTAGTCCGTGACGTTGGCGGCGACGTTGCCGCGCGGATCCAGCGCGACGCCGGCCTGCTCGACGAGGCCCGGCCTGCGCGGGCCGAGGAAGCCCATGGCCAGAAGTACGAGATCGGCCTTCAGCTCGAAGCTGCTGCCCGCGACCTCCTGCATGGCCATGCGGCCGTCCGCGCCCTTCACCCATTCGACCCGAACGCATTCCAGCGCCTCGATCCTGCCGTTGCGGCCGATCGCGCGCTTGGTCAGCACGGCGAAGTCGCGGGCCGCGCCCTCCTCGTGGCTCGACGAGGTGCGCAGCTTGAGGGGCCAGTCCGGCCAGGTCAGCGCCTTGTTCTCGCGCACCGGCGGCTGCGGCATGACTTCGAGCTGCGTCACCGACGCGGCGCCATGGCGGTTCGACGTACCGACGCAATCGGAGCCGGTATCGCCGCCGCCGATGACGATGACGTGCTTGCCCTTGGCGCTGAGCGTGCCGCGCGGCGCCGCGCGCGATTCGTCGTCGCCCGCGTTGCGCTTGTTCTGCTGCGTCAGGAAATCCATCGCGAAATGGATGCCGTCGAGCTCGCGACCCGGCACTTCGAGATCGCGCGGCAGTTCGGCGCCGCCCGTCAGCGCGACGGCGTCGTAGCCTTCGAGCAGCGACTTGATCGAGAGTGTCGCGCCGACCTCGACACCGGTGCGGAACTCGACGCCCTCGGCTTCCATCTGCCGCATGCGCCGGTCGATGAGGTGCTTCTCCATCTTGAAGTCGGGAATGCCGTAGCGCAGCAGGCCGCCGATGCGATCGGCCTTCTCGAACAGCGTCACCGAATGGCCGGCGCGCGCGAGCTGCTGGGCGCAGGAAAGGCCGGCGGGGCCGGAGCCGACGACGGCGACACGCTTGCCGGTCTTGTGCGCAGGAACAGCGGGCTGGATCCAGCCCTCTTCCCAGCCGCGATCGACGATCGCGCATTCGATCGACTTGATGGTCACGGGGTTGTCGTCGATGTTCAGCGTGCAGGAGGCCTCGCAGGGCGCGGGGCAGATGCGGCCGGTGAACTCCGGGAAGTTGTTGGTCGAGTGCAGGACCTCGAGCGCGTCCTTCCAGCGGTCGCGGCGGACCAGCTCGTTCCACTCGGGGATGATGTTGTTGACCGGGCAACCGTTGTGACAGAACGGAATGCCGCAATCCATGCAGCGCGCGCCCTGCCGGGAGACCTCGGCCGGCGGCATCGGCAGCACGAATTCTCTGTAGTTCTTGAGGCGGGACTCGACCTTTTCGTAGGACCGGTCCTTGCGCTCGATCTCGAGGAAGCCTGTGGCTAGGCCCATCGTCCGATATCCTTCAGCTCGCTGATTTCCTCTCCTCTCCCCCTAGCGGGGCAGAGGAACCCGATTCACTCCGCAGCAACGGCCTTCGCCGCCGCCCGCTCGCGGGCCTGCAACAGGGCCCGCTTGTAGTCGCGCGGCATGACCTTCACGAAGCTCTGCAGCGCCTTGTCCCAATCCTCCAGCAGCGCGCGTGCCCGCGCACTGCCGGTGTGGAGAAGATGGCGTTCGACGAGGATGCGCAGCCGCTCGGCGTCGAACCGCAGCACGTCGCCCATGCCGTTGTCCTCGACATCCACCGCCCGCTGACGCGGCTTTCCGGTCTCCTCGCTCTCGCCCGACGCCGGACCGACCTTCTCGAGGTCGACCATCGCGGGATTGCAAAGGTCCTTGAAGCGCGCCTTCGGGTCGTAGACGTAGGCGATGCCGCCCGACATGCCGGCCGCGAAGTTGCGGCCGGTGTCGCCCAGCACCACGACGACGCCACCTGTCATGTATTCGCAGCCATGGTCGCCGGTGCCCTCGACGACGCAGACAGCGCCCGAGTTGCGCACGGCGAAGCGCTCGCCCGCAACGCCCTCGAAGTAGGCCTCGCCCGCGATGGCGCCGTAGAGCACCGTGTTGCCCACGATGATGTTCTTCAGCGGATCGCGCGCACAGTCCCTGGGCTGGCGCACGACGACGCGACCGCCCGACAGACCCTTGCCGACATAGTCGTTGCCGTCACCCGACAGTTCCAGCGACACGCCGCGCGCCAGGAAGGCGCCGAAGCTCTGGCCGGCGGTGCCGGTGAGACGCACCGAGATCGTGTCCTCGGCCAGTCCGACATGGCCGTAGCGCCGCGCCACCTCGCCCGAGAGCATCGCGCCGACGGTGCGGTTGACGTTGGTGATCGGCAGCTCGATCCGGACCGGGTGGCCGCCGTCGAGCGCCGGACCTGCCGCCTCGATCAGCTTGTGGTCCAGGGCCTTGTCCAGCCCGTGGTCCTGACGCTCGGCGTTCCAGATCGCGATGCCTTCGCGGGCCGGCGCCTGGTAGAGCAGCTTCGAGAGGTCGACGCCGCCCGCCTTCCAATGGTCGATGGCCTTGCGCATGTCGAGCCGGTCGACCCGGCCGATCATCTCGTTCAGCGTCCGGAAGCCCAGCTGCGCCATGATCTCGCGCAGTTCCTCGGCCACGAAGAAGAAGTAGTTGATCACATGCTCGGGCTGGCCGGTGAAGCGCTTGCGCAGCACCGGATCCTGCGTCGCCACGCCCACCGGGCAGGTGTTGAGGTGACACTTGCGCATCATGATGCAGCCCGCGGCGATCAGCGGCGCGGTGGCGAAGCCGAACTCGTCCGCGCCCAGCAGCGCGCCGATGGCGACGTCGCGGCCGGTGCGCAGGCCGCCGTCGACCTGGACGGCGATGCGGCCGCGCAGCCCGTTCAGCACCAGCGTCTGCTGCGTCTCGGCGAGGCCGATCTCCCAGGGCGAGCCGGCATGGGTGAGCGAGGTGAGCGGCGAAGCGCCGGTGCCGCCCTCATAGCCCGAGATCGTGACGTGGTCGGCGCGCGCCTTGCTGACGCCGGCCGCGACCGTGCCGACGCCGACCTCGGAGACCAGCTTCACGGAGACACGTGCCTTCGTGTTCACGTTCTTGAGGTCGTGGATGAGCTGCGCCAGATCCTCGATCGAATAGATGTCGTGATGCGGCGGCGGCGAGATGAGGCCGACGCCGGCCGTCGAGCGGCGGACGCGGGCGATGTTCTCGTCGACCTTGTGGCCGGGCAGCTGGCCGCCCTCGCCGGGCTTGGCGCCCTGCGCCATCTTGATCTGGATGTCGTCGGCATTGACCAGGTACTCGGCCGAGACGCCGAAGCGGCCCGACGCGACCTGCTTGATCGCCGAGCGCATCGAATCGCCGTTGGCCAGGCGCTTGAAGCGATCCGCCTCCTCGCCGCCCTCGCCGGTGTTCGACTTGCCGCCGATCCGGTTCATGGCGATGGCGAGAGTCGTGTGCGCCTCGCGGCTGATTGAGCCGAAGCTCATGGCGCCGGTGGCGAAGCGCTTTACGATTGCAGCAGCCGGCTCGACTTCCTCGACCGGAACGGGCTTGTCCGACCACTTGAACTGCATCAGGCCGCGAATCGTCAGCAGCCGCTCGCTCTGCTCGTTGATCGTGGTGGCGAAGGCCTTGTACTCGGCCGACGAATTGCCGCGGACCGCGTGCTGCAGGCGCGACACGCTCTCCGGCGTCCAGGCATGGTCCTCGCCGCGCAGGCGGAACGCATAGTCGCCGCCGACGTCGAGCATGTTGCGGTAGACCGGGTTGTCGCCGTACGCGTTGCGATGGCGGCGCACCGTCTCCTCGGCGATCTCCTGCCAGCCCGCGCCCTCGATCGTCGTGGCGGTACCGGTGAAGTACTTCTCGACGAAGCCGGAATGGAGGCCCACGGCGTCGAAGATCTGGGCGCCGCAATAGGACTGGTAGGTCGAAATGCCCATCTTGGACATGACCTTGAGCAGGCCCTTGCCGACCGCCTTGATGAAGTTCTTCTGAACCTCGTAGGGCTTCAGCGGCAGGCCGTTCTGGATGCGCAGCGCCTCCAGCGTCTCGAAGGCGAGATAGGGATTCACCGCCTCGGCGCCGTAGCCGGCCAGGCAGCAGAAGTGATGGACCTCCCGCGCCTCGCCGGTCTCGACCACGAGGCCGGTCTGGGTGCGCAGGCCGCGCCGGATCAGGCTGTGATGCACGGCCGCGGTCGCGAGCAGCGCCGGGATCGGCACCCGCTCGGCCGATACCGCGCGATCCGACAGGATCAGGATGTTGCGATCGGCCAGCACCAGGTCCGTCGCTTCGGCACAGACGCGGTCGAGCGCCTTCTCGAGCCCCGCCGCGCCTTCCGACGCCAGCCAGGTCGTGTCGATGGTGGCGGTGCGGAACGAGCCGTCGAGCAGATCCTCGATCGAGCGGATCTTCTCCAGCTCGGCATTGGTCAGGATCGGCTGCGCCACTTCGAGCCGCTTGTGCATGCCGGCGTGCCGGCCGAGCAGGTTGGGGCGCGGGCCGATCATCGAGACCAGCGACATCACCAGCTCCTCGCGGATCGGATCGATCGGCGGGTTGGTGACCTGCGCGAAGTTCTGCTTGAAGTAGTTGTAGAGGAGCTTGGGCTTCTTCGAGAGCACGGCGATGGGCGTGTCGGTGCCCATGGAGCCGATCGGATCGTCCGGCTCGCTCGCCATCGGCTCGAGGAAGAACTTGATGTCCTCCTGGGTGTAGCCGAAGGCCTGCTGGCGATCGAGCAGGGTCGAGGGATCGTTCGACGGCACCGGCGACGGCGCGTCGGGAATCTCGGAGAGCTCTTCCAGCTTGTGCTGCGTCTCCTTCAGCCATTCCTCGTAGGGCTCGGCCTCGGCCAGCGTCCGCTTCAGCTCCTCGTCCTCGACGATCCGACCCTCTTCCAGGTCGATCAGCAGCATCTTGCCGGGCTGCAGGCGCCACTTGCGCACGATCTTGTTGTCGGGGATCGGCAGGACGCCCGATTCGGACGACATCACGACGAGGTCGTCCTCGGTGATCAGGAAGCGCGCGGGCCGCAGGCCGTTGCGGTCGAGCGTGGCGCCGATCTGGCGGCCGTCGGTGAAGGCAATCGAGGCCGGTCCGTCCCACGGCTCCATCAAGGCTGCGTGGTACTCGTAGAAGGCCTTGCGGCTGCCATCCATCAGCGGATTACCGGCCCAGGCCTCCGGAATCAGCATCATCATGGCGTGGCTGAGCGAGTAGCCGCCGGCGACCAGCAGTTCGAGGGCGTTGTCGAGGCAGGCGGTGTCCGACTGGCCGTGCGGGATGATCGGCCACATCTTGTCGAGGTCGGCGCCGATCAGGTCGGATTCCATCGTCCGCCGGCGGGCATACATCCAGTTGACGTTGCCGCGGACCGTGTTGATCTCGCCGTTATGGGCGATGAACCGGTAGGGATGCGCCAGCTTCCACGACGGGAACGTGTTCGTGGAGAATCTCTGATGAACGAGACAAAGCGCTGATGCACAAAGAGGATTCCTCAGATCCTCATAAAAACTCTCAACCTGGTGGGCGAGCAGCAGCCCTTTGTAGACCACGGTCCGCGACGAGAAGGACGGCATGTAGAGCTGCGACAGGCCGGGCAGCTTCTGCTTCTTCTCGAGGTCGGCCAGCGGGTTCTGGGTCTGCTTGCGGATCGCCAGGAGCTTGCGCTCGAACGCGTCCTGGTCGGCCAGCTTCGAGCTGCGCCCGACGATGGCCATGCGGATGACCGGCATCGACGCGATGACCGCCTTGCCCAGACCGTCGAGGTTGGTCGGCACGTCTCTCCAGCCGACGAGCTTCTGCTTTTCTACTTTAACAAAATGCTCGAAGCGCTTGATTGCAAACGATCTTGCCTTCTCATCCTGCGGCAGGAAGCACATCGCGACCGCGTAGTGGCCGGGCTCCGGCAGATCGACGCCTTCCTTGCGCGCCCAGTCGCGCAGCAGCGCGTCGGGAATCTGGATCATGGCCCCGGCGCCGTCGCCCATCAGCGGGTCGGCGCCCACGGCGCCGCGATGGTCGAGGTTGACCAGGATCTGCAGACCCTGGCGCACGATGTCATGGGTTTTGCGCCCCTTGATGTCGGCGACAAAGCCCACGCCGCACGCGTCGTGTTCGTTGCGTGGATCGTACAGTCCCTGCTTTTCAGGCAATCCCATGACTCTATCCTGCTGGCGCGCGAGCGGGCCCAGCATCCCCCCGGATGCTTTCGTCTATCGGCGCATTATTAGACCGGTCGCGGGCTCCGGCGAAAGCCCTCGTTGCGTCGCAATAGCCGACTTCAGGTCGTTACTCTACCCGCTTGAATTTCAGAGCGATTGCGGTCGGGCCCGGTGCAGCCCCGATGCTGCGGGTCCGCAAGGTGGACGCCGTGCACGCCCGGAGCACCGGCGCAGCGAGTGCATTGAAGCCATCGCCGCCATGGCCTACCTTGCCGACCGCACGCGGGCAGCGTTCGTGCCCGGGGGGAGAGACTGAGCTGATGTCGGAACGTTCGATCGGTCGCTGGGCGACCCTGCTGGCGGCTCCCCTGCTGGCCGCAACGCTCGGCGCCTGTTCGACGCCGACCGCCCCCCAGGCCTATACGGGGCCGGGCTGGTACCTCGAGAAATCCTACATCATCCTTGCCAGCAGCCCGAAGGTGTTCGGCGGACCGTTCACCTACGAAAAATGCGAGGAAGAGCGCATCAAGCTCGGCCCGATCGTTTCGCCGGAAATGCTCTGCGTAAATCATCCGGGCCGGCCGAAGCCGTACGGGTTCTACCCGATCGACCCGCCTCCCCCGCCTGTGGCGGGCCAATAGCGGCTGTAACACTAGTCGGCTAGGCTGAATCGAAGGTGTGGGGGGCGACCGCCGAGTGGCGACCATTTCCATCGAAGCAGTCCGCAAGAACTTCGGTCCTGTCGAGGTCCTCAAGGATATTTCGCTGGAAATCGCCGACGGCGAATTCCTGACGCTGCTCGGCCCGTCTGGCTGCGGCAAGTCGACCCTGCTGCGCATCATTGCCGGACTGGAGCGCAACGACGCCGGCGCGATCGTGATCGGCGGCCGCCGCGTGGACGACTTGCCGGCGCGCGACCGCGACATCGCGATGGTGTTCCAGAGCTACGCTCTCTATCCGCACATGACCGTCGCCCAGAACATCGGCCTGCCGCTCTCGATGCGCCGCATGAACGTGTGGCAACGCCTGCCCTGGATCGGCTCGATGCTGCCTGGCACCGCCGCCGCCCGCAGGACCATTGCAAAGGACGTGGCTGAAGCCGCGCAGGCCCTCGACATCGGCCCCCTGCTTGGCCGCAAGCCCGGCCAGCTCTCGGGCGGCCAGAAGCAGCGCGTGGCGCTGGGCCGCGCCATGGTCCGCCACCCGGCGGCCTTCCTGCTCGACGAGCCGCTCTCCAATCTCGACGCCAAGCTGCGGGTGCAGATGCGGTCGGAGCTCACCGAGCTCCAGCGCCGGCTGGGGGCCACGATGATCTACGTGACGCATGACCAGGCCGAGGCGATGACCATGTCGGACCGCGTCGCGGTCATGCTGGCGGGCAGGCTCGAGCAGGTGGCGCCGCCGCGCCGGCTCTACGACGATCCCGAGACGCTCGCCGTCGCCGAGTTCGTGGGCAGCCCGAAGATCAACGTCATGCCGGTCGAGGGCGGCTTCCACGCCGTACGCCCAGAGGCGATGCAGCTCGTTGCCCCCTACGAGGCCGGCGCAATCGCGGGCCATGTCCGGCTGGTCGAGCACATGGGCTCGGAAAGCCTCGTCCACGTCGAGGTGAAGGGACAGCCGACACCGCTGATCGCCCGCATCGATGCCCATGCGGAACGCGACCCGCAGCGCGGCGAAGCCGTCGGCCTGAAGCCGCTGCCCCACCGCGTCCTGAAGTTCGACTCCGAGGGAAGGCGGGTCCGGTGACGGCGCCGGCGGCAAACGACGCCACGCCCGCCGAGCGCCGCGCCGCGCTGGCGCTGGTCTCGCCCGCCTGGCTAGCCTTCATCGTGCTGCTGGCCGGTCCGACACTGGCGGTGTTCGTCCTGTCGCTCACCGACTGGCAGCTCGGCGCGCCGACGATGAACTTCATCGGCCTGGGCAACTACGAGCAGCTCTTTGCCGACCGGGTATTCTGGAAATCGTTCGGCAACACCGCCGTCTACTGCCTCGTCACGGTGCCGGGCTCGGTCTTCCTGGGGCTCGGCCTCGCGCTGCTGATCGAGGGCGCCACCTTCGGCCGTGGCTTCTACCGCGCGGCCTACTTCCTGCCCGTGACCTCGACCCTGATCGCGATGGCGGTGGTCTGGGAGTTCCTGCTGCATCCCAGCGTCGGCCTGATCAACATCGTGCTGGAACAGGTCGGCATCACCGGCGGCGACTGGCTGAAGAACCCCAGCCGCGCACTGTTCACGCTGGCCGGCATCGGCATCTGGCAATCGGCCGGGCTCAACATGGTGCTGTTCATGGCCGGGCTGAAGTCGATCCCCGCCGACCTCTACGAGGCCGCCGAGATCGACGGCGCGGCTTCGGCGTGGGAACGCTTCCGCTGTGTTACCTGGCCGATGCTGGGGCCGGCGACCCTGTTCGTCACCGTGGTGTCCGGCATCCGCTCCTTCCAGGTCTTCGACACCGTCGAAGTGCTGACCAAGGGCGGACCGAACAAGTCGACCGAGGTGCTGCTCTATACGATGTACACCGAGGCCTTCAATTTCTTCCGGACCGGCTATGGCGCCGCCATCACCGTGGTGTTCCTCGTGGTGGTGCTGGCCCTCACCCTCCTGCAGGTGAAGGCCGGCGAGAAGAGGACGCACTATGGATGAGGCACTGCGGATGAGGCGCCCCGCATGAAACCCGGCGGGTCGATCCTCGGCCACATTCTGCGTCACCTCCTGCTGATTGCCGGGTTGGTGATCATGCTGACGCCGTTCGTCTGGATGATCTCAACCTCGCTGAAGCCGCCCAACGAGATCTTCTCGACCAAGCTCAGCCTGCTGCCCAACAACTGGGCCGCGGCCGATAACTACGGCAAGGCCTTCACCAAGGTGCCGCTGCTGCGCTACCTGCTGAACGGCGTGATCGTGACCGGCGGCATCTTCCTGCTGCAGCTGGTCGTCTCCCTGCCCGCCGCCTATGCGCTGGCCAAGCTGCGCTTCAAGGGTCGCGACATCCTGTTCACGATGGTCCTGATCGGGCTGATGATCCCCGCCCAGGCGCCGGCCATTCCGCGCTACGTCATGCTTTATGAAGTGGGCCTGCTCGACAGCTATGCCGCCCTCATCGTCCCGTTCGTCTTTTCGGCGTTCGGCATCTTCCTGATGCGGCAGTTCTTCAAGACGGTGCCGGACGACCTGATGCATGCCGCCCGGATCGACGGGCTGGGCGAATTCGAGATCCTGTGGCGGATCATGCTGCCGCTCGCCATGCCCGCCATGCTGGCCTTCGGGGTCATTTCCGTCGTCTCGCACTGGAACGATTTCTTCTGGCCGCTGATCGTCATCCAGACCGGCGACCTTGCCACGCCCCCCCTGGGTACGCTCTTCTTCCGCAACGAGGAGGCGGGCAGCGATTTCGGTCCCCTGATGGCCGGCACGGTCGTCATCACCGCACCGCTCGTCCTGCTGTTCCTCGCCGCCCAGCGGCGCTTCATCGAGGGAGTCACGCTGAGCGGCATGAAGGGGTGAAAGGAAACGGCAACATAGCCGTGTGATGAGAGGAAACGTTCAACGAAGGGAGAAGTCATGCGCAAGCTCTTGGGGGTGGCGGCGCTCGCCGCCGCATTCGTGGCCGGTCCCGCCGCGGCTCAGACCGAAATAACCGTCCAGTACGCGATCCCCGACATCTTCAAGGATGTGCAGGAGGAGATCGCCAAGCAGTTCATGGCGGCGAACCCAAACATCAAGGTGAAATTCACCCAGCCGACCAAGGAGTACGAGGACGCCACGCAGCAGGTGCTGCGCAACGCCGTCACCGGCCAACTCCCCGACGTCACCTTCCAGGGCCTCAACCGCCAGCGCATCCTGGCCGATCGCGGCATCGCCCAGCCGCTCGATCCCTTCATCGCTGCCGAAAAGGACTGGGCCAAGGCGGGCTACGACGGCGCGCTGCTGACGCTCGGCCAGGTCAAGGGCAAGCAGTACGGCATGGGCTTCTCGCTCTCGACGCCGATCATCTATTTCAACGCCGATCTCGTGAAAAAGGCCGGCGGCGATCCCGACAACTTCCCCAAGACCTGGGAAGGCATCTTCGCGCTCGCCAGGAAGATCAACGATCCGGCCAACAAGATCACCGGCTTCCACTTCGACTGGGACATCACCGGCAACTGGATGTGGCAGGCCCTCGTCTTCTCCAACGGCGGCACGATGCTGACGGCGGACGAGAAGAAGGTCGCCTTCGACCAGCCGCCCGGCCAGAAGGCGATCGAGACGCTGCGCCTCATGATCACCGACGGCGGGATGCGCGACGTGAGCCAGGCGACCTCGCTGCAGGACTTCGTCGCGGGCCGCCTCGGCATCTGGGCGCACTCGACGTCGCGCCTCGGCGGCGTCACCAAGCAGGCCCAGGGCGTGTTCAACCTGCGCACCGCCACCTTCCCGCTGGGCGCCGGGGCCGACTCCCGCCTGCCGGCCGGCGGCAACGTCGCCATGATGCTGGCCAAGGATCCGGCCAAGCAGAAAGCCGCTTGGGAATACATCAAGTTCGCCACCGGCCCGGTCGGCGCGACCATCATGGTCAAGGGCACCGGCTACTTCCCGGCCAACGCCATCCCGGCCAAGGATCCGAAGATGCTGGGTGATTTCTACGCCCAGAACCCGAACCATCGCGTCGCCATCGGCCAGCTCCCCAGCATGACCGCCTGGTACGCCTTCCCGGGCGAGAACGGCCTCAAGATCACCGACGTGATCAAGGATCATCTGCAGACGGTCGTGAACGGCAGCGCCAAGCCCGCCGACGCGCTGAAGAAGATGACCTCGGACACGCAGGCGCTGCTGCCGAAATAACGCCAGACGAAACATGCGGGCGGAGCGGGATCCCCTGCTCCGCCTGTCATGTCAGAGGAACGACGTGCAAAAATTCATTCACATTACCGACACCCATTTCGTGCCGCCGGGCAACCTGCTCTACGGCCTCAACCCGATCGACCGTCTGGCGCTCTGCGTCGCCGACGTGAACCGCAACCATCCCGATGCGGCCTTCGCGATCGTCACCGGCGACCTCGCCCACAAGGGCGAGATGGAAGCCTACGCCGCACTGAAGCGCGAGTTCGACAAGCTGGTGATCCCCTATCACCTGCTGGTGGGCAACCATGACGATCGCGAGAACTTCCGGACGACCTTCCCGCAGGCGAAGTTCGACGAGAACGGCTTCGTGCAATACACGCTCGACATGGGCGAGGGCGTGACGGGCATCTGCCTCGACACCAACGAGCCCGGCAAGCCGTGGGGCACCTTCTGCGAGAAGCGCGGCGCCTGGCTGAAGGCGACGCTCGACCGGCTGGGCGACAGGCCGGTGATGATCTTCATCCATCACCCGCCCTTCAAGGTGCGGCTGAAGCGAATGGACGACATCTCGCTGCTCGATCCGCAGCATTTCATCAAGGCGATCGAGGGCCGCCGGAACATCCGCCATCTGTTCTTCGGCCATCTCCACCGGCCGATCGCCGGCGCCTGGCGCGGCATCCCGCTCTCGACGCTGCGCGCCACCAGCCACCAGGTCGCGCTCGACTTCGTCATCGAGGGCCGTATCCCCGGCAGCCACGAGCCGCCGGCCTATGGAGTCTGCCTGCTCGAGGAAGACCAGATGATCGTGCACATGCACGACTTCCTCGACCGCACGAACACCTTCCTGCTTTAGGGTCGCTCTGAACACGATAAAATCACCGACACCAACCTCATGCTGAGGAGCGCTCCGCAGGAGTGCGTCTCGAAGCATGGGCACGGGCACCGCGTTTGTTGTCCATCCTTCGAGACGCGCCGCTTCGCGGCGCTCCTCAGGATGAGGCAGGTACTTGATCTATCTCCATCGGAAGGACTCTGGCCGCTCGGTCTCTATTTGTAGGAAGAGACCTCGACCAGGTTGCCGTCGGGATCGCGGCAATAGACCGAGACGATCGTGCCCATCGCGCCGCTCTTCTCGGTCGGCCCCAGTTCGATCTCCACGCCGCAGGCGCGGAAGTGGTCGGCGACGGCCTGCGGTGGCGACGCGGTGAGAAAGCACAGATCGTCGCTGCCGGGCGCCACCGTCCGGCCCGTGAACCACTGCTTCTGGGTGGCCGTCTCGGGGCGCAGGTTGATCTTCTGGCGCCCGAAATGCATCGAGGTCACGCGTCGGCCGGGCGACGGTTCGGTGACCTTGCGCGTCATGCCCAGCACGCGCTCGTACCAGGCGGCGGCGACCTCGACGTCGCGCACATTCATGACGAGATGATCCAGCGCCTCGACGACAACAGCCATTGCACGACCTCGATTTTCGGGCCCCCAGAGTGAACCCGCCCCTCCTTCCCGTCCATCCGCTTGCGCGCTAACAGGGATCGATGGAGCAACTTCCCGTCGACGAGGCGTTGCCGCGGCTGCGCGCCGCGCTGGAGAGCCGCAACGCCGCGGTGCTGGTGGCGCCGCCGGGCGCGGGCAAGACGACGCGCGTGCCGCTGGCCCTGCTCGACGCGCCGTGGCTCGCCGGCCGCAGGATCGTGATGCAGGAGCCGCGCCGGCTGGCCGCCCGCGCCGCCGCCCGGCGCATGGCCGCGAGCCTCGGCGAGGCGGTCGGCGAGACGGTGGGCTATCGCGTGCGTTTCGACAGCAAGATCGGGCCGCGCACGCGCATCGAGGTCGTCACCGACGGCCTCTTCCTGCGCCTGCTGCAGGACGATCCCTCGCTCGAGTCGGTGGGCTGCGTGATCTTCGACGAGTTGCACGAACGCGGCCTCGAAACCGACCTGTCCTTTGCCCTGGTGTGCGAGGCGCAGGCGGCGTTGCGCGAGGATCTGCGCGTGGTCGCCATGTCGGCGACGCTCGATCCCGGCCCGGTGTCGGCACGGCTGGGCGGCGCCCCCGTGATCGAGAGTGCGGGCCGCATGTTTCCGGTCGATACGCGCTACCTCGACCGCGAGCCCGCTGGCCGCATCGAGGACAATGTCGCGGCCGCTGTGCGGCGCGCGCTGGCCGAGGAGACCGGCAGCGCGCTCGTGTTCCTGCCGGGCGTCGGCGAGATCCGCCGGGTCGAGGAGCGGCTGCAGGGCATCGGCGCCAACGTCGACGTCGCGCCGCTCTACGGCGACCTCTCGCCCGCCGACCAGGACCGCGCGATTGCCCCCTCGCCGCCCGGCTGGCGCAAGGTCGTACTCGCGACGTCGATCGCGGAGACCAGCCTCACCATCGAGGGCGTGCGCATCGTGATCGACTGCGGACAGATGCGTGTCCCGAAATTTTCGCCCCGCTCGGGGATGACGCGCCTCGAAACCGTGCGCGTCAGCCAGGCCTCGGCCGACCAGCGTCGCGGACGCGCCGGCCGTCTAGAACCCGGCGTCTGCTATCGGCTGTGGCCGGAGGAATCCCAGCGCGGCCTGCTGCCGTTCACGCCGCCGGAAATCCTCGACGCCGACCTCGCGCCCCTCGCGCTGGAACTCGCCGCCTGGGGCACCGGCGACGCCGCGAGCCTGCCCTGGCTCACCCCGCCGCCGGCCGCCTCGCTCGTCACGGCGCGTACATTGCTGGCCGATCTGGGGGCCATCGACGCCCGCGGCGCGATCACCCCGCACGGCCGCGCCATGGTGCGCCTCGGCCAGCACCCGCGCATCGCCCATCTGGTGCTGAAGGGACGGGAGATGGGACAGGGCAGAATCGCCGCCCTGATCGCCGCCATCCTGGGCGAGCGCGATTTCCTGCGGCTGCCCCCCGGCCAGCGCGACGCCGATCTCCGTCACCGCGTCGACATTGCGCTGGGCGGCCGGCGCGACGGCCCGCTACGCCTGATCCATGAGGCGGCCCGCCGCCTGATGCTGCGCAACGCGGGCGACGAGCGTCCCGACATCGCCATGACCGGACCGCTGCTGGCGCTGGCCTATCCCGACCGCATCGGTCGCCGCCGTCCGGGCACGGCGGGGCGCTACCTTCTGTCGGGCGGGCGCGGCGCGGTGCTGTCCGAAGGCGACCCGCTGGCCAACGAGGAGTTCCTCGTCGTCGCCGATCTCGACGGCGCGGCCCAGGAAGCGCGCATCTTCCTCGCCGCCCCGATCACCGCGGCCGAGATCGAGGATCTCTATACCGATCGCATCCTCGACGAACAGCTCGTCCAATGGAGCGCCCGCGACGGCGCGGTGCTGGCCCGTCAACGCCGCCGGCTGGGGGCGCTGGCGCTCGAGGACAAGCCGCTGGCCCGGCCGGATGCCGACAGGGTGCGGGCCGCCATGCTCGACGGTGTGCGCCAGCTGGGGATCGGCGCCTTGCCGTGGAGCGACGATCTCGTGCGCTGGCGCGAGCGCATTGGCTTCCTGCGCCGCCACGCCGGCGAGGAGTGGCCCGATCTCTCCGACGAGGCACTTCTATCCTCGCTCGCAGACTGGCTGGGGCCGCATCTCGACGGCGCGTCGCGGCGGGATCATCTCGCGCGGATCGATCTCGCCGCCGCCTTGAAGGTGCTCGTTCCCTGGGACAGGCAACGCGAGGTCGACCGCCTCGTGCCGACTCATGTGGAAGTGCCGAGCGGATCGCGGGTGGCGATCGACTATTCCAATCCCGATGAGCCGACGCTCTCGGTGCGCCTGCAGGAGATGTTCGGCCTGACCGAGACGCCGCGTATCGCCAGCGGAAAGGTCCCGCTCACGATCCACCTCCTGTCGCCCGCCCGGCGACCGGTGCAGGTGACGCGCGATCTCGCGAGCTTCTGGGCGAACGGCTACAAGGCCGTGAAGTCGGAATTGAAGGGCCGCTATCCCCGCCACTACTGGCCGGACGATCCGCTGGTGGCCGAACCCACCGCCCGCGCCCGGCCGCGGCCGCGTTGAGTGCAGCGGTGCGCGCGCTCTCGATCTTCTTCGTCGTCATGGCCTTCGCCACGCCGGCGGCCGCGCAGGCACTGGAAGACTGCCCTCGCTATGTGCCCATAACGCTGGAGGCCTGGATCGCTTCGCCCGACCTCAAGCTCGCGGCCTACGGCTACACCTGCCGCATGATCAACATCGACACGACGCTCAGCCAGGCGATGCGCGAGGGCGTGCAGGCCAGCGACAGCGCCACCTGGCTCGAAACCTATCGCCGCACGCTCGAACGGGTGCGCGAGGCCAGCGCCATCAACCGTCGCTGGGCCGGTCCCGAGGCCACGCGCAATCTCGCGGTGCTCACGCGCCTCGAAGTGAAGTACCGGCGGCTCGCCGAGCCTTAAAACCCGTCAGAGCCGCGTCGCCTCGTCGATCAGCTCCTGTGCGGCGATGTCGAGGAGTTCGTCCTCGGCGGTGCCGCCCTGCACGCTTTCACGGCCGATCTCCAGCAGCACCGGCACGGCGAGGGGCGAGATGCGGTCGAGGCGGCGATAGACGATGCGGCCCTTGGCGCGCCTCAGCAGGTCGCCCAGCCGCTTGAGGTCGGCGAGCTGCCACGCCGCATCCTGGCGCGTGGCGCGCAGCAGGATGTGGCCAGGCTCGTGCTGGCGCAGCGTGTCGTAGATCAGGTCTGAGCTGAACGTGACCTGGCGGCGCGACTTTTCCTCCCCCGGGAACCGCCGCTCGATCAGGCCCGCGATCACCGCGACGTTGCGGAAGGACCGCCGCAGCATGCTCGATTCGTCCATCCAGGCTTCGAGATCGTCACCCAGCATGTCCTCGTCGAACAGCTCCTCGATCTGCTTCGGCGAGGCCGGCCGCAATCCCCACAGGCCCAGCACATAGTCGGTGGCGACGAAGCCCAGCGGCCGCAGTCCCATCCGCTCCATGCGCCGCGTCAGCAGCATGCCCAGCGTCTGGTGCGCGTTGCGGCCCTCGAAGCAGTAGGCGACCAGGAACTGCTTGCCGCCGCGCGGGAAACCCTCGACCAGCAGCTTGTCGGCCGGCGGCAGCATCGAGCGGAAGACCTGGATGCGCAGCCATTCCTGAACCTCGGCCGGCAGCTTGGGATGCTTCAGCGGATCCTGCAGGATCCCGCGCACCCGGTTGGCCAGGAACGTCGAGAGCGGCAGCCGGCCGCCGCCATAGGCCGGCACCTTGGGATCGCCGCCGGTCGCCGGCGAACAGATCGCCGCCAGTTCCTTCACGCCCTCGAAGCGCAGCAGTCGGCCGGCGAAGACGAACGTGTCGCCCGGCACCAGCCCCTGGACGAAGCCCTCCTCGACCTCGCCCAGGACCGGACCGCGCCGCAGCCGAACCTTCATCAGCGGCAGCTCGACGATCGTGCCGACATTCATGCGGAACTGCTTGGCCACCAGCGGCGAGGCCAGCATCCAGCGTCCGTCGGGCAGCTGCTTCAGCCGGTGCCAGCGATCGTAGGCCGCCAGCGCATAGCCACCGGTCGCCACGAAATCGAACGTGTCGTCGAAATCCTTTCGCGGCAGGTCGCGATAGGGCTGCGCGCGCCGCACCTCGGCAAAGAAGGCCTCGCGGTCGATCGGCTGGGCGCAGGCGGTGCCCACGATGTGCTGCGCCAGCACGTCGAGGCAGGGCGGTCGTGGCGGATCGCCGTCGAGTTCGCGCGCCTCGACGGCCTCCAGCGCGGCCAGCGATTCCAGCACCTCGAAACGATTGGCCGGGGCGATCATGGCGCGGCTGGGCTCGTCGAGCCGGTGGTTGGCGCGGCCGATGCGCTGCATCAGTCGGCTGACGCCCTTGGGCGCGCCCATCTGGATCACCAGGTCGACATCGCCCCAGTCGATGCCGAGATCGAGCGACGAAGTCGCGACCACAGCACGGAGTTTGCCGGCCGCCATCGCGGCCTCGACCTTGCGCCGCTGCTCGACCGCGAGTGATCCATGATGCAGCCCGATCGACAGGTTCTCGTCGTTGATCCGCCACAGCGCGTCGAAGGCCAGCTCCGCCTGGGCGCGCGTGTTCACGAAGATGATCGACGTCCTGTGCTGGCGGATGATGTTGTAGATCTCGGGTACAGCGTGGCGCCCCATGTGGCCGCCCCACGGGATTCGCTCCTGCGCATCGATGATCGACACGACCGGCGGCGCGCCGGGCTCGCCCACCACGATCTCGACCGGCTCGTCGCGCAGGTTGAGGAACTCGGCGAGCGCCGGCGGATCGGCGACCGTCGCGGAAAGCCCCACGAAGCGCGCCTGCGGGGCGAGCGTCGCCAGACGCGACAGGCAGAGCGCCAGATGGTGACCGCGCTTGCTGGTCGCGAAGGCATGCAGTTCGTCGATGATCACGCACTTCAGGCTGGCGAAGAACTTGGCCGCATCGAGATAGGAGAGCAGCAGCGCCAGCGATTCCGGCGTCGTCATCAGCAGGTCGGGCGGCCGCTCGCGCTGACGCAGCCGCCGGCTCTGCGGCGTGTCGCCGGTGCGGCTCTCGGCGCGCACCGGCAACTGCATCTCCGCCATCGGCTGTTCGAGGTTGCGGCGGATGTCGGTCGCCAGCGCC
This sequence comes from Reyranella aquatilis, assembly GCF_020880995.1. Classification (GTDB taxonomy): domain Bacteria; phylum Pseudomonadota; class Alphaproteobacteria; order Reyranellales; family Reyranellaceae; genus Reyranella; species Reyranella aquatilis. Next base: position 1,198,092 of record NZ_JAJISD010000001.1, read on the forward strand.
TTTAGCGGCGAGATGTAGAGCGTGTGAAGCTCGCCCTGCCCCTTCTTGTAGGCAAGGTCCTCGCCGGCCTGGCGGCGCTCCGTGAGTTCGATCAGTGACGGAAGAAAGCCAGCCAGCGTCTTGCCGCCGCCGGTCGGCGCGATCAGCAGCGCGCCCTTGCCCTTTCGCGCGAGATCAATCAGCGCAAGCTGGTGCGGCCGCGGCGCCCAGCCGCGACTTTCGAACCAGCGTGCAAACAGGTCGGGAAGCCCCATATCCGTGGGGTAGGATGCATCAGGAGCCATGGCAATAACGACGGCAACCGAGACCCTCAATCCCCGGACGTGGCTCTATCCGACGCCGCGCGGCCTCTATTGCGAACCGGGCGATTTTTACATCGATCCGGCCTTCGCGGTGCCGCGTGCGGTGATCACGCACGGCCATGGCGATCATGCGCGGCCGGGCCATCGCAAGGCGCTGGCGACGCCCGAGACGCTGGCGATCATGCGCACGCGCTTCCAGGACATGCCCGATACCGAGCAGCAGGCGCTGAGATACGGCGAGAGCGTGCGGATCGGCGAGGTCGAGGTCGGCTTCGCGCCGGCCGGCCACATCCTCGGCTCGGCGCAGGCAGTGCTGGCATACAGAGGCCAGCGCATCGTCGTGTCGGGCGACTACAAGCGCCGCCCCGATCCGACCTGCCCGCCGTTCGAGCCCGTCCCGTGCGACGTGTTCATCACCGAGGCGACCTTCGCGCTGCCGGTCTTCCATCATCCCTCCGACACCGGCGAGATCGGCAAGCTGCTGCGCTCCGTCGCCACCTTTCCCGAGCGCACTCATCTGGTGGGCGTCTATGCGCTCGGCAAGTGCCAGAGGGTCATCCGGCTGTTGCGTGAGGCGGGCTACGACAAGCGCATCTGGCTGCATGGCGGGCTGATGTCCCTGTGCAGGCTCTACCAGGAGCATGGCGTCGATCTCGGCGACGTAGCGCCCGTCTCCGAGGCGATCCTCGAAACCTTCAAGGGCGCCATCGTGCTCTGTCCGCCGTCGGCCATCGCCGACCGCTGGTCGCGGCGCTTCGCCGAACCGATCGCAGCGGTGTGCTCGGGCTGGATGAACGTGCGCGCGCGCGCCCGGCAACGGGGCGCCGAACTGCCGCTGGTGATCTCCGACCATGCCGACTGGCCCGAACTCACGCAGACGCTGAAGGATGTCGGCGCTCCCAGGGTCTGGGTGACGCACGGCCGCGAGGAAGCGCTTGTCCACTATGCGCGCGGTATCGGCATCGACGCCGAGGCCCTGCACCTCGCCGGCCGCGAGGAAGAGGATTCCTGAACCGTGCAGGCCTTTGCGCGCCTTCTCGACTCTCTCTCCTTCCAGCCGGCCCGCAACGCCAAGCTGCGGCTGATCGAGACCTATCTGCGCGAAACGCCCGATCCCGACCGCGGCTGGGCGCTGGCGGCGCTGACGGGCGGTCTCGATTTTTCGTCGGCCAAGCCGGCCCTACTCCGCGGCTTCGGCCAGGAGAAGATCGGCGAGGAGCTGTTCGCCCTGTCCTACGACTATGTCGGCGACCTCGCCGAGACGCTGGCGCTGATCTGGGAGACCGATCCCGCCGCCGGCCCGCCGCCGACCTTGGGCGAGGTCGTCGAGACGCTGCAGCGCGCGACGCGCACGCAGACGCCGGCCATCCTGAAGCGCTGGCTCGACGCGCTCGATTCGACCGGCCGCTGGGCGCTGCTGAAGCTGCTGACCGGCGCGCTGCGCGTCGGCGTCTCGGCGCGCCTCGCGAAGCAGGCGGTCGCCAACATCGGCGACCAGCCGGTCGATGCCGTCGAGGAGGTCTGGCACGGGCTGGAAGCACCCTACCGGCCATTGTTCGACTGGCTGCTGAACGGCGCGCCACGACCCAGCAGCAACGCCGGCGCGGCCTTCCTGCCCGCCATGCTGGCCAACCCGATCGACCGCGCCGAACTGGACGCGCTGGATCCGGCGCATTTCCGCGCCGAATGGAAATGGGACGGTATCCGCGTGCAGGTCGCGGCCTCGGGCGGGTTGAAGCGGCTCTACAGCCGCGCGGGCGAGGACGTGTCGGGCGCCTTTCCCGACATCATCGAGGCGATCGACTTCGAGGGGGTGTTCGACGGCGAACTACTGGTGCGGCGCGAGTCCGCGGTCGCGCCGTTCAACGACCTGCAGCAGCGGCTGAACCGCAAGACGGTGACGCCGAAGATGCTGAAGGAGCATCCCGCCCATGTCCGGCTCTACGACGTGCTGTGGCTCGAGAGCGAGGACCTGCGCGGCCTCGGCTTCGACGAACGCCGCGCCCGGCTGGAGTCCTGGATCGCCCAAAAGGAACGCCCGCGCTTCGACCTCTCGCCTCTGGTGAGTTTCGCCGACTGGGCCGAGCTTGCCGCCAAGCGCGAGGAGATGCGGGCCGACGGCATCGAGGGGCTGATGCTGAAGCGCGGCGACAGCGCATATGTCGCCGGGCGGCCGAAGGGTCCGTGGTTCAAGTGGAAGCGCGACCCGATGCTCGCGGACTGCGTAATGATGTACGCCCAGCGCGGCCACGGAAAGCGCAGCTCGTTCTATTCGGACTTCACTTTCGGCTGCTGGCGCGACGGTGCCGAAGGCCGCGAGTTAGCGCCGGTCGGCAAGGCCTATTTCGGCTTCACCGACGAGGAGCTGCGCTGGCTCGACAAATGGGTGCGCGACCACACGGTCAACCGCTACGGCCCGGTCCGCGAGGTCGAGCAGAAGCTGGTGCTCGAGATCGCCTTCGACGGCATCGCCCGCTCGACCCGGCACAAATCGGGCGTGGCCATGCGCTTTCCGCGTATCAGCCGCATCCGGACCGACAAGCCGGCCGCCGAGGCCGATTCGGTCGACAACCTCCTGCGGCTCCTCTCCTGAGCCGGCCGGCCGGAAACGCCCCCTTGCAGGGGCAATGTCGCATGCCCATTATCCGGGCAACATTGTAACCGAAGAGCCATGATCGACCCGTTCGGCCGCCACATCTCCTACCTCCGCGTCTCCGTGACGGACCGCTGCGATTTCCGCTGCGTCTACTGCATGGCCGAGGACATGACTTTCCTGCCCAAGGCGGAAGTGCTGTCGCTGGAGGAGCTGGAGCGGCTGTGCACGGCGTTCGTGCGCCGCGGGGTCAAGAAGCTGCGCCTCACGGGCGGCGAGCCACTGGTGCGCAAGAACGTGATGTCGCTGTTCCGCGGGCTCGGGAAGCATCTCGACAGTGGCGCCCTGGAGGAACTCACCCTCACCACCAACGGCAGTCAGCTGGCGAAGTACGCCCAGGAACTGGCCGATATCGGCGTGCGCCGCGTCAATGTGTCGATGGACACGCTGGACCCCGACAAGTTCCGCCAGCTCACGCGCTGGGGCGACCTCGACCAGGTGATGCGCGGGCTCGATGCCGCCCAGCGCGCCGGCTTGGCGATCAAGATCAACGCGGTGGCGCTGCGCGGCGTGAACGACGGCGAGTTCGACGAGATGATCCGCTGGAGCCACGGCCGCGGCATGGACCTGGTCCTGATCGAGGTCATGCCGATGGGCGAGATCGGCGACGCGGCGCGGCTCGACCAGTACCTGCCCCTGTCGCTGGCGCGCACCGAGATCGGGCGGCACTTCACGCTGACCGAGACCGACTACCGGACGGGCGGTCCCGCCCGCTACTTCAGGGTCGAGGAGACCGGCGGACGCCTGGGCTTCATCACGCCGCTCACCCACAATTTCTGCGAAAGCTGCAATCGCGTGCGCCTCACCTGCACCGGCACGCTCTACATGTGCCTGGGCCAGGAGGATGCGGCAGACCTGCGCGCCCCGTTGCGGGCATCGGAGAGCGACGAGGTACTCGACCGCGCCATCACCGAGGCAATCGCGCGCAAGCCGAAGGGCCACGACTTCATCATCGACCGCCGCAACAGCGGCCCCGCCGTCCCGCGCCACATGAGCGTGACCGGCGGCTGAGCGGTCGGGCTTTTCTTCCCCCAGGAAAATCAACAACCGCCCTCATCCTGAGAGGTCGGCCGGAAATGAACTGAATCCCTTCAAGCACCTACCTCATCCTGAGCGACCGTCGTGAGGGTCAAGCGTTTGCCCATGGCTTTTTGTCCCTGAGGATTGCGTTGAGGATGGTCACGAGCTTGCGCATGCAGGCGACGATGGCGACCTTTGCGGGCTTTCCGGCGGCGCGCAGGCGATGATAGGTCATCGCCAAGGGGAGCTTGCGCCGGATTGCGACGAGGATGCTCATATAGAGGGCGGCCCGCACGACAGGCCGTCCGCCGGCGATGGTGCGACGGCCCCGCAAGGTGCCGCTGTCGCGATTGAACGGGGCGACACCGGTCAGGGAAGCGATCTCGCGTCGGCCGAGACGGCCCAGTTCAGGCAGTTCGGCGATCAGGGTGCGGGCGATCCTGGGCCCGATGCCGGGAACGCTGATCAGAAGGTCCTCGGCCTCGCGCCAGGCCGGGGTTCCCCGGACGGCGGTATCGATGTCGTCGTCGATCTGTTCGAGCTGGGCCTTCAGGGTGGCCAGCACGCGATCGACGGTCTTGAGGGTGCGCCGCACGGTGAGCATGCGGCGGCGATTGCTCTCGGCCCCGATCATCTCGATGAGCTGACGGCGGCGCGCCATCAGT
>NZ_JAJISD010000010.1:0-28587 GCF_020880995.1 Reyranella aquatilis
AACGGTTGGATCGTTCTCCACTCAAACTCGGTCAGATCGTAGCGCGCCATCACCAAGGCTCCTTTCGGAACCTTGAATCACTTTTTCCAAAATTTGGGAATCGTTTATGAGTATGCGACCTAGATCACACGGGGTATTTACCACTACTCGTCAAGAACGGATTCAGAGGGCGCGTCTATTGCACTTCGGCGACAAAGGATCTTTGCAGTATCTTGCTCAAAGACAGTGGTCACCTATTGGAGCGTGACGCGGAGTTCGCCAATCGGCATGGCTACTCAAAACACAAGCCGGCGCTCCCACTTTACACAGTGGCTGATGCCGAATCAGCCATCCGACACATCGAAGCAGTCGATTTTCGAAAGGCATTCTCACCGATTGACGGCGTAACGGCCCAAATGTTCCCAGCCGGCCACATACTTGGGGCTGCTATGATCCGGCTGAACCAGGGGGAGACATCGATCCTGTTCAGCGGCGATCTAGGCAGGCCAGATGACCCAATCATGCTTGAACCCGAGGCGCGGCTCCTGGCTGATTACCTCGTCGTAGAGTCTACATATGGCAACAGAAAGCATGACGATGTAGATCCGGAGGTTAGCCTGACTGAGACCGTCACGGCGACGGTAAAGCGAGGCGGAACCGTGATCGTTCCAGCTTTCGCTGTCGGACGAGCACAGTCGCTGTTGTACTATTTGCATCGCTTGAAGAAAAAAAAGGCCCTTCCGGACGTACCCATTTTCCTCGACAGTCCGATGGCTGTAGATGCGTCTGAGATCTTCTGTCGGCACCTAGGCGATCACAAGCTTGCGGCTGGAGAATGCCGGGAACTGTGCGCGACGGCTCACTATGTCCGCGGCGCAGAGGAGTCCAAAGCGCTTGATCGGCAAGCAATGCCCTCGATAATCATCTCCGCAAGCGGTATGGCGACCGGTGGCCGAATCTTGCACCATCTCAAGGCGCTGGCCTCCGACGAACGTAACACCATACTGCTGACGGGGTTTCAGGCATCCGGAACACGTGGGGCGCAGCTTCTGGCGGGCTCCAGGCAGCTCTCGATCCACGGTCAGGTCGTCCCTGTGAATGCGTCAATTGAGGCGATGCATATGCTCTCGGCGCACGCGGATGCCGATGAGATCATTCGGTGGCTTACTCCGGGTGGACATAGACCCCGGCAGACGTTCGTGGTGCATGGTGAGGTTTCTGCATCTGACACCCTGTGCCACAGGATCCGGACGGAATTGAGTTGGGAAGCGCAAGCTCCGGAGTATGCGGAAACCTTCAACTTGTGATGGAGGCAAGTGGAAGAAACCGAGTGATAGGCATGAGAAGCAAAAATCTGGCACACTGAAGCAGTGTAGTGTATGGTCGAATATTGGTGCGTGAGCTTCGATTGCTGATTGTACGTTGGAAAGAATATACGCACGCAACCTATCGCCACCGGGCTGACGCGAGGGTGAGTGACCGTTCGTGCGGACAGAGCAGCAATTGTGGGACGGGATTTGCAATTTATACCCGGGACAGATATCCATTAAACTGTGGTCGACAAACCAAAGAAATCGCAACTCGCGCGCCTGAACCGAATCGAAGGGCAGGTTCGAGGCATCGCCCGAATGGTCGATGAAGATCGTTATTGCATCGATATTCTTACGCAGATTCGAGCGGTACGTGCCGCGCTGGAAAAGGTTGAGCAGGAACTTCTGGGCAACCACCTCCGACACTGCGTGGCACAAGCTTTTGACGGTGGGTCACAGCGTGAACGCCAATCGAAGATCGATGAGTTGGTAAAAGTCCTCGATAGAAGCCGCTAGTCGTTCCATCAGGCTCGAAGTGGTCTCCATGCTGGCACTGGCACTTTCGCCGGCAATCGTGGTCGAGAGGTGAACGCTTCGCGGAATGGCATCTTCCGCGATGCCGTTGCGCTCGTACATCCCGAAGCTAACGCGTAAGCGCTTTCTAACACCGGCTGCAACTTGCCGCGTGATTGGGTGTTCGTGTGCGCTCTTTGCACAAGCCGTAAAGTTCTCCTCTCGTCGAGGCGGTCCAGAGTAATTTGTCAGTCGCCTCGTATCGCCACCACCGCAGAGCCGTTACGCTCTAGGTACATCGGTGGGTACACTAGAAATGCGCTTTCAAAAAAAAGAGCGTGATTTCAGCTAGATGGAAGGAAATTCGATTCCGTCTCGGGGCACCACTCTCTTCCGACATCGTCGCCTATCAAGCGCTCGCTTACCCGTTTCCGTCGAACCGGCGGAACATGGGGATAGCGTGTAACAGGCGACGCCTGTCTCGTTCGCAGCGCTCGTTGGCCGGCACCGGCCCGGACCTTCTCATCGGCCCCGGCACAGACGCCTCAATCCGAGCCGGTCTTCTCCAGCCAGTCATGCTCGAGCAGTCTCAGCCGGCTGGTGACGGAAAGCAGGAAGGCTGTCGACCAGCCGAACAGGATCAGCCCGTTGCCGCCCTCGATGGCGCCGAACAGCCGCCATTTGCTGTCGAGTACCACGTCCCCGTAGCCCAGGGTCGTGAAGGTCACGGTCGAGAAATAGAGTGCCGTTTCGAAGTCGCTCACGGCCCCGATCGCCCAGTAAGCGGCCCCATATAGCCAGATCTCGACCGAATGGATAGCGACCAGACCCAGGACCACGAACAGGATGACGCCGAGCTGCACGAGGCGGCTTTCGTGAGCCCGCATGCGATGCGCCCTGTCGCGCAGCACCCACAGCAGGACGAGCAGGCCGCCGAGGTGGATGGCGACGGTGAGGCTGACCATCAAGGTCGCGAGCGCGAGGTTGGCAAACATGCGTTATCCGGCGTTCCCCAGAAGAACCCTTGGGAGAGTCAGCGGCGAGAGTTGGTGACCGTTTGGATCGGGAGGACGGCCTATCCTGGGGTGGTTGAAGCCTCTCCTTCTCCATCGAAGGACCGATATGGCGTTTGGAGTTCTGGCGTTGTCAAACTGCTTCAGCAAGGCTGTTTCAGCGATCGACTTGCCGAAGTCTTGCGCTGGTCGATGCGTCCCCCGGTCGGGGTGTCGCAGCCCGTCGCGGGACGCCATTTTGCGCTCACGCATGCTGGGATACGGCACGACGGGCCGGTAAACGCCCGGCGGCACCGTTCCCGCACGTTCCCGTGCCTGCCGTCGTCCCTGATGCGGATGCGGCACGAGAGATTTCGAAGGCTTACGAAAACAGGATGTCGGTGATCGCGATGGCGTTGTGCCCGACGAGGGCGATGGCGGCGTCCGTGGAAGCGTCGAAGTGGCCGGGGCTCTGCAGCACGTAGACGCTGGTCGAGGCTCCACCCGACTGGATCACGACATGGGACGCGTCGGTGGCGAACGCCCGCAGGTCGAGCTTGCTGACGCCCGAGACGAAATCGCCGATCGTGTCGTAGCCGGTGACGAGGTTGCTGTCGGCATGACTTGAAAAGACGAAGACGTCGGCGCCGCCGCGACCCCAGAGCACGTCCGCGCCGGCCCCTCCCGTCAATCTGTTGGCGCCCGCATCGCCTACCAGCGTGTCGGCGTTCGAGCCACCGACGAGGTTCTCGATGGAGTTCATGTGGTCCACCAGCACGCCGCCGACCCAGCCCGCCTGCACGCCGAGGTCGGCATAGACCACGCCCGTGGTGGTGGCGTAGGAGGCGGTGTCGCTGCCGTCCCCGCCCCACAGCTGGTTGGTGCCGCCGCCCGGGACCGCGCCGCCGATCAGGACATCGTCGCCGCCCTGGCCGTAGAGATAGTCGATGCCGGCGCCGCCGGTCAGCACGTTGGCGTCGGCGTTGCCCACCAGGGTGTTGGTGCCCGATCCGCCCGCCAGGTTCTCGATGGAGTTCATGGCATCGACCAGCGCGCCATCGACGTAGCCCGCGAGTGCCGCAAGGTCGGCATAGACGTTTCCGGTCGTGCCGGCATACGACGCCGTATCGGTGCCGTCTCCGCCCCAGAGCTGGTTCGGCGCGGCGCCGGCGGCACCGCCGATCAGGATGTCGTTCCCGTCCAGACCATACAGGTAATCGGTATCGCCAAGGCCGCTCAGCGTATTGTCGCCCGTGTTGCCGATGAGGATGTTGCTCAGCGCATTGCCCGTCCCGTCGATATGGTCGGTGCCGATCAGGAGCAGGTTCGGAACATTGCCCGGCAGCGTGTAGCTGACGCCGGACAGGACCAGGTCGGGGTGTTCGTCGTTGCGGATGGTGCCGACGGCCGAAGCGGTGTCGATGACGGCGCCGTCGCTGGCGTTGGACAGGGTGACCTGGAAACTCTCGTCCCGTTCCACCAGCGTCTCGCCGAGCACCCAGACCGTGACGGTCTTGGAGGTCTCGCCGGCGGCGAAGCTTACGGTGCCGGACGGCATCACGCCGCCGAAGAGCGAGAATGCCGGAAGGCCACTGTCCCCTTCGGACGGGATCTGGGGAAAGAAGGGGCCGAGGTCCGAAGCGAACTGGGACAGCAGGTCGGCGGAACCGAGAAGGGCGTCGGAGGGAATGAAATCGGCGTCGAAGACATCGGAGCCGGTGACCGCCCAGCCGACGTTGGTACTGCCGCTCAGGTCGCCGGTGCGGGTAATGGTGAAGGTGAAAGGCGTGGCGCCCAGATCGCCTTCGCCCTTGTCCGCGCTGGTCGCCGCGATCGACAGCGCGGCATCGTCGTTCTGGATGAGGCCGTTCGCCGAGGCGGTGCCGATGACGGTGCCGGCGCTGGCGTTGGACAGCGTCACCGAGAAGGCTTCGTTCGACTCGACGAGGGTGTCGCCGGCGACGGCGATGCTGATCACCTTCGAGCTCTCTCCGGCGGCGAAGCTGACCGTGCCGGTCGGCAGGACGCCGCCCGCGAAATCGGCGCCGTCGACCGCGGCCCCGCTGACGGCCCACTGGGCGCTGGAGGCGCCGCTCAGGTCGCCGGTGCGGGTGACGGTGAAGGTGAACGCCGAGCTGCCCGACTGGCCTTCCGCCTTGGTGGCGCTGGTCGCGGCGATCGACAGCGAGGCATCGTCGTTGCGGATGAGGCCGTTGGCCGAGGCGGTGCCGATGACGACGCCGGTGCTGGGACTGGACAGCGTCACCGAGAAGGCTTCGTTCGACTCGACGAGGGTGTCGCCGGCGACGGCGATGCTGATCACCTTCGAGCTCTCGCCGGCGGCGAAGCTCACCGTGCCGGTCGGCAGGACCCCGCCCGCGAAATCGGCGCCATCGACGGCCGCCCCGCTGACCGCCCAGTGGGCGCTGGCGGCGCCACTCAGCAGTCCGGTGCGCGTGACGGTGAAGGTGAAGGTCGAGGTGCCGGTCTGGCCTTCGGCGTTGTCGGCGCTGGTCGCGGCGATCGACAGCGACGCGTCGTCGTTGCGGATGTTGCCGTTCGCCGAGGCGGTGCCGATGACGGTGCCGGCGGAGGCATTCGAGAGCGTCACCGAGAAGGCTTCGTTCGTCTCGACAGTGGTGTCGCCCGCGACGGCAATGCTGATCACCTTCGAACTCTCGCCAGCGGCAAAGCTGACCGTGCCGTTCGGCAGCACGCCGCCTGTGAAGTCGGCACCGTTTACCGCCGCGCCCGCGACGGCCCACTGGGCGCTGGAAGCGCCGCTCAGGTCGCCGGTGCGGGTGACGGTGAAGGTGAAGGCCGAGCTGCCGGACTGGCCTTCCGCCTTGTTGGCGCTGGTGGCGGCGATCGATAGCGACGCGTCGTCGTTGCGGATGGTGCCTTGCGCCGAGGCGGTGCCGATGACGGCGCCGGCACTGGCATTGGACAGCGTCACCGAGAAGGCTTCGTCCGACTCGACGGCGGTATCGCCCGCGACGGCAATGCTGATGACCTTCGAGCTCTCGCCGGCGGCGAAGCTCACAGTGCCGCTCGGCAACACGCCGCCCGAGAAGTCCGCGCCACTGACCGCTGCGCCCGTGACGGCCCACTGGGCGCTGGAAGCGCCGCTCAGGTCGCCGGTGCGGGTGACGGTAAAGGTAAAGGCCGAGCTGCCGGACTGGCCTTCGACCTTGTCGGCGCTGGTGGCGGCGATCGACAGCGACGCCGGGTTGGTATCGTCGTTGACGATGGTGCCCGTTGCGCTGCCGTCGAGGATCGAAGCGTTGTCGGACGGATTGGACAGGGTGACGGTGAAGGTCTCGTTGCCTTCGACGATCGCATCGCCGGTCACGGCGACGAGGATGTTCTGCTGCGTTACCCCGGGCGCGAAGGTGAGGATGCCGTTCGTGGAGACATAGTCCTCCCCGGCAATCGCAGTCCCGTTGGCCGTGGCGTAGTGGATGGTGACGGTCGAGGTGGAAGCTTCCGTCAGATAGACCGGGATGCTGACATGGCGCGAATCGCCGGCGTTCCCCTCATCGACCGATGCGTCGCCGACGGTGACGCCGACCGTCGGCACGCCGTTGCGCACGGCGAAGACGTAGGTGCCCGGTGTGCCGACATTGCTGGCGTTCTCGAGGTCGAGCAGGGCCGCCTGGTTACCCGATTGCGGAAGCTCGAAATACTCGACGCCGTTTCCGGCGCTGTAGCCGGCCCTGGCGGGCGTGCCGCCGAGGCCGTTGCTGCCGCCGGACGCACCGCCGGTCGTCCAGTCGATGTTCTCGTAGCGGAAGGTGATGTCGAAATCGCCCTGCGCGTTGATCTTGTGGAGGCTGAGCTGGAAGGCGTTCAGCTTGTTGGTCTGGCTGCTGTAGTAGCCGACATCGTCCCACGTGGCGGTGAAGGTCTGGGTGACGGAGTCGAGGTCGTACCAGAGCAGGTTCGTGCCGGTCGATGTGCCGCCCGGCGTCGGCGTGACGGTGCCGCCGCGCGTGTCGATGTCGGCCCAGTAGGCGGCGATGACGGGATTGCTGGTCGATCCCGTGATCGCGGTCGGCGTGAAGCTGCTGGAGGCGGCGTTGAAGGTCACGCTGCCGTTGTTGTTGAGATAGAAGCCCGTGTAGTAGCGGCCGAAGAAATTGATGCCCTGCGCGCCGAAGATCGGCGTGAGGTCGATCAGCCCCGTCGAGCTATCGTCATTTCGCGAGAGCGAAAACTCCCCGAAACCGGCGGTACCGCCCAGATCAGCAACCAGCGATGTCACGACGGCCTCCCCAACGGTCCGGCCAACCCTTTTCGCGCGGCCAGACCACCCTGCTGTCGTCGATACTTCCCAACGTCGGCTAAACTAAGGAGAGGGACGCCGGCTGGCAACGAAACCGATGTTCCGCAGCGACCTCAGCGGCCGCGGTTCAGAGGCAGAGTGATTCTCACTCCTTCTGATTCGGTCTTTCCCCGGCCGCCCGGCTACTCGACGGGATAGATCCCGTGCAGCACCGCATCGAAATGCTCTTCGATAGCTGCGGTGCAGCTGCAGGATTTCTCGCGCAGCGCGGCGGCATCGTTTACCCGGAATACGCCGCGCCGCGTCTCGATGACGCCCTGGTCGCGGAACTGGCGCACCACGCGGGTGACGAAGGTGCGGCCCACGCCCAGCATCTCGGCCAACTGGTCCTGCGTCATCCGGAACTCGGTCTCGCCGGTGCGTGCCATGGCCGCCAGCAGCCACTTGGCGGTGCGCTGGCTGATGGTGTGCGAGGCGTTGCAGGCGGACGTCTGGAAGACCTGCGCCAGCATGCAGTCGGAGTAGCGTGCGAACCAGTGGCGCAGTGCCAGCGATTCGAGCTTGGCCGCTTCCAGCGCCGACGTTCGGATGCGCAGGAAGCGACCGGCGGCGCGGACTTCCGATGTGGCGAAGGCGGGCAGCCGTCCATTGGACACGATCCCGCCGATGGCGCCCTCGCGGCCCACCAGCGCGACCTCGACACTGGAACCGGTTTCCTCGACCCAAACGCAGAAACTCGCGAGTGCGCCGTCGCACGGGAACCAGGTCTGCACCACGTCCTCGCCGGCCTTCTGCAGGACGTCCTTCACTTCGAGGTCCATCACCATCATGTGGGGCGCCAGCCGCTTGCGATCGTCTTCCTTCAGGATCGACAGCAGACCGTTGCCGAGAAGCTGCTGTGGCGTGGGAGCCGTCATGATCTTCGTCTCCGGACAAGGTCTTGCGGACTGTCGACTTGTAGACCGACGCCGTCTGTCCGCCATGTTACCCAACGCGCCGCATACGTGTGGAGAGGATCATAGCGAAGTGAATGCGTCGCTCGACGCGAAATCCGTCCTGTTGGCCGAAGATCAGTTCCTGATCGCCATGGATACCGAGCAGGCCCTGCTGGAGAGCGGGGCTGTCGATGTGCGGGTCGTGGCGTCGATCCGTGACGCCCTTCGGCTGCTGACGAGCTTCCGGCCGGATGTCGCCGTGCTGGATTTGATGCTGGCGGACGGCTCGGCGGCCGAAGTGGCGGAAGCGCTGGCCGCGCTTGGGGTGCCATTCGTGTTTGCGACGGGTTTCGGAGACAGCGTGGCGATCCCCGCGCCCTACAGGCACGTTCCCGTCGTACGCAAGCCTTACGGCATTGCCGATCTGGTCGCGAGCCTCAATGCGGTGGTCGGGCGAACCGACTGACTGCCGCGAAACTGGCTGGATGCACGCGCTTGCATCCGGTGCCATTCTGCGGCTCAACGGTTCCAGTGAAACGAGCGGGGGGAAGCCATGCGGCAGAACAAGATCAAGCAGAAGTGGAAGGCCGGCCAGTGGGTGTCGCTGGGCTGGCTCTCGGTGGCCAACACCTTCACCGCGGAAGTGATGGCGCGGCTGGGCTTCGACGCGCTGTGCGTCGACCTGCAGCATGGCCTGTCGGAGATGAAGGACGTGGCCCCGATGCTGCAGGCGATCTCCCAGACCGACACGGTGCCGGTGGTGCGTGTGGCCTGGAACGAGCCGGCCGCGATCATGAAGGCGCTCGACCTCGGCGCCTACGGCATCATCGTGCCGCTGGTGAACAACGCCGAGGAGGCCGCCAAGGCGGTCGCCGCCTGCCGCTATCCGCCGGTCGGCATGCGCTCCTCGGGCCCTGTGCGCGCGGTCCACTATGGCGGCGCCGACTATGTCTCCAAGGCCAACGACGAGATCGTCGTCATGGCGATGATCGAGACCAAGGAAGGCATCGCCAACCTCGATGCGATCTGCGCCACGCCTGGCCTCGACGCGGTCTATATCGGCCCGGCCGATCTGTCGTTTGCGCTGGGCCTGCCGCCGCGCGGCGACAATCCCGATCCGCTGCACATCGCGACCTGCGACAAGATCCTGGCCGCCGCGCACAAGGCCGGCATCAAGTGCGTCATGCATTGCGCGACCGCGGAGTTCGCGGCCGGCGCGATCAAGCGCGGCTTCGACATGGTGATGGTGACGTCGGACCTGTCCTGCATGATCGCGGGCGCCAAGAGCGAACTCGAGATTCTCAATACCAAGACCGCCTGAGGCGTCACGCGCCAAAGACGTGACCGGACGAGGGACGGGCCCGGGCGAAAGCCCCGGGCCCGTCCTCGTTCGACGCCACATTCCGATTTTCAGAGGGACATGACATGGGCAAGCGCGTTGCAGGAAAGATCGCCGTCGTTGTCGGCGCGGGACAGACGCCGGGCGAGACGATCGGCAACGGGGCGGCCATCGCGCTGCTGCTGGCGCGCGAGGGCGCGACGGTGCTCTGCGTCGATCGCGTGGCCGAGCGCGCCGAAAAGACGGTCGCGCAAATCTCGGCCGACGAACTCGCACGCGAGGGCGGCGCGCCCGTCCTGTCGTCGATGGCGGCCGACATCACAAAGGCGGCCGACTGCGCGCGCATCGTCGAGGAAGCGCGCTCGCGCTACGGCCGGATCGACATCCTGATCAACAATGTCGGCATCGGCGGCGGCGGCGATGCGCCGGCGCACCGGCTCGAGGAGAAGGTGCTCGATCGCATTCTCACGGTGAACCTCAAGGGCATGTGGCAGACCACGAAGGCGGCCATCCCGCTGATGCGCGAGCAGGAGGGCGGAGCCATCGTCAACATCTCCTCGCTGGCCGCGACCAGCGGGGCGACGCAACTCGCCTACGAGATTTCCAAGGCTGCTGTGAACCGGCTCACCACCCATGTGGCCCAGTCCAATGCACGCTACGGCATTCGGGCCAACGCCATCATGATGGGATTCATGGACACGCCCATGGCCGTCACCGGGATCGCCCAGGCGACCGGGCGTACCACCGACGCGGTCCGCGCCGAGCGGAATGCGATGGTGCCGCTCCGGCGCAAGATGGGGACCGGCTTCGACACGGCCTACGCCGCGCTCTACCTCGCCTCCGACGAAGCGCAGTTCGTCACCGGGGAAATCCTGCGCGTCGACGGCGGCATGGGGCTGGGTACGGTCTAGCTTGGGCTGGTCCCGACCGGTCATTCCGCGGTACTGGAAGACCGGAAGACCGAGCTGGGGAAAAGAATGAAGCTCTTGTTCATGACGTGTGCGCAGTCGAGTTCCGTCGACAGCCAGACCGGCCGGCTGAGTCTGTTCCACCTGCTGGAGCAGGTCCAGGCCCCCTCGTTCCCGACCGCGATGTCGCTCACCCTCGTCGGCATGTTCGCCCGGGAGGCCGGCGAGCCGGACGATCAGTCCGTCCGGTTGAAGGTCGAGCTGGATGGAACGGCCATCTTCGATTCGGCGGTCAACTTCTCCTTTCGGGGCAAGCAGCGAAGCCGGGTCCTGATGGCGATGAACGGTGTGGCCATTGCCTCGGCGGGGAGGCTGTCCTTCTCGTTCCTCAATGGTGACGGCGCAGCCCTCGGGGCGCCGTGGGAGGTCATCGTCGAAAAGGCCGCGCCCGCTGCCGCAGGCGCGGCGCCAGCTCCCTGAGTCCAGTTCCGGCGCCCCCTCGGGGGACCCGTCGCGAGTAAACCATTGCATTGAAATTGCGGATATTCCGCAGGCGATTCTGCGCCCGGCTCTTGTCCACTGGCAGGGCCGCCAGGCCGACACCCTGACCGTGCGGCCTTGCCCCATGTCGATTGGGGCTGAAGTTTGTCTTCATTCTGTCTGAAAAAATAACCACCGATATACGCTTTTGTGACTTCTCCCATTCTTGCGTCTTCGGTGCAGCTTGCCCTAAGTGGTTCTAAGTTACCGCATTCGTGATGTGCGTAATTGCATAGTCACGTCCGCTCAGGGGCATCATGGTCAAACCGAGTCAGGTGGCGTTCATCGACCCTGCGGTGCAGGACGTCGACCTCCTTGCCAGCAGCCTGCAATTTGGCATCGAGCCCATGGTGCTGGACGCATCGCGTCCTGCTGTCACGCAGATGGCCGAGTTCGTATTGGCGCGGCGGGACATTGCGGTCATTCATGTCATCGCCCATGGCCAATCGGGCCGCATCGACTTTGCGGCCGGGTCGGTCACGCATGAGACGCTGACGAATCACGCCGGAGACCTGGCGGCGCTCGCACACGTACTTTCATCGACGGCCGAGATCCGCCTGTGGGCCTGTCACGCCGCCAGCGGGGCGGCGGGCGCGGCCTTCGTCGCGGCGCTTGCCTGGGCAACCGGCGTTCCCGTGCTGGCCTCGACGGGGCTCGTCGGCGATGCCAACCAAGGCGGGCGTTGGGAACTCGACGTTCCAGCCGGCGCGTCGCCTCCTCCGCCTCTCACCGCCTCCGGCGTCGCCGCCTACGCGGGCGTCCTTGCGACCTTCACGGCGACGGCGGGCACGGACACTTTCATCGGGACGACGGCCAGCGACACCTATGTCGTGGCGACCGGGACGGTGAGCGCCACCGACACGTTCAGTGCCGGCGGCAGCCCGGGCGTCGACGTCATCCAGATCGGGACAGCAGGCGCGGGGGTCGCGGTCGACCTGAGCGCCGGGGCGACCGACGACATTGCGGGTTTCCTCGACTTCGAGGCGATCACCTTCGTCAATACCTCGGGCACGTCGACGGCGACGTTAAACGCCGCCCAGTTCGCCGCCGGCAGGATTTCGACGACGGTCGCAATCACCGGCACATCGTCGACCCAGGCCCTGATCATCAATACGAATGCCGGCGCGTCGGTCGATCTCTCCGGCTGGACCTTCGCCACCTGGACGTCGGGCACCGACACGATCTCGATCAACGCCGCCGCCGGCGACGAAATCCTCATCGGCAGCAGCCAGGCCGACCGCTTCGTCGTCAACGCCACGAACCAGGTCTCGGCAGCCGACCGGTACGACGGCGGCGCCGGCAACGACGTCATCCAGATCGGCGCCACGACGACCGGCGTGACGGTCGATCTCAGCGCCGCCGCCGCGGATGGAATCGGCGGATTCGTCGGGATCGACGGCATCAGCTTCATCAATACATCGGGCACCTCGACCGCCACGTTCGCCAGCGCTCAGCTCGGCGCGGGCCGGATTTCGAATTCGGCGGTGATTACGGGCACGAGCTCGACGCAGGCCATCGCGATCAATGCGGCGGTGGGCGGGTCGGTCGACCTGTCGGGCTGGACCTTCTCCGGCTGGACCTCGGGAACGGACACGATCTCGATCACGGGCTCGACCGGGGCCGAAATCCTCGTCGGCAGCAGCCAGATCGATCGCTTCGTCGTCACCGACAGCAACCAGGTTTCCGCAACCGATCGCTATGACGGTGGCGCGGGCAACGACGTGCTGCAGATCGGCACCGCAAGCGCCGGTACCAGCATCGATCTCAGCGCCGCCGCTTCGGATGGCGTCGATGGCTTCATCAGCATCGAGGCCATCACCTTCGTCAACACGTCGGGCACGTCGACGGCCACGCTCGGCAGCGCGCAGCTGGGCACGGCCAAGATTTCGAATGCGGCGGTCATCACCGGTACGACTTCGACCCAGGCCATCGCGATCAACGCAGCGGTGGGCGGGTCGGTCGACCTGTCGGGCTGGACCTTCTCCGGCTGGACCTCGGGAACGGACACGATCTCGATCACGGGCTCGACCGGGGCCGAAATCCTCGTCGGCAGCAGCCAGATCGATCGCTTCGTCGTCACCGACGGCAACCAGGTTTCCGCAGCCGACCGCTATAGCGGCGGCGCCGGCAACGACGTGATCCAGGTCGGCACGGCCGGCGTGGGCACGAGCATCGATCTCAGCGCCGCCGCCTCCGACGGCGTGGATGGTTTCCTGAGCGTCGAGGGCATCACCTTCGTGAATACGTCCGGCACGTCGACGGCGACGCTCAACGCGACGCAGATCGGCTCGGGCAAGATCGCGACGGCGGCGGTAATCACCGGCAGCGCGGCGACCCAGGGCGTCGCCGTCAATCTCTCTGCCGGCGGGTCGCTCGACCTGTCGGCCTGGACATTCTCCGGCTGGACGTCCGGCACCGACACGATCTCGATCACCGGCTCGACCGGCGACGAAATCATCGTCGGCACCAGCCAGATCGACCGCTTCATCGTCAGCGACACCGCCCAGGTATCCGCCGCCGACCGCTACAATGGTGGCGCCGGCAACGACGTGATTCAGATCGGCGGCGCGGGCGCCGGCACGAGCATCGATCTCAGCGGCGCCGCCGCCGATGGCGTGAATGGCTTCCTCAGCGTCGAGGGCATCACCTTCGCCAACACCTCGGGCCTGTCGACCGTCACCCTGAACGCCGCGCAATTCGGCACAGGCAAGATCGCGACGGCCACGGCGATCACCGGCACGGCGGCGGACCAGTCCATTGCGATCAACGTGGCGTCGGGCGGGTCGATCGACCTCACGACCTGGACGTTCACCGGCTGGACCTCGGGAACCGACACGATCAGCCTCACCGGTTCGACCGGCACCGAGATCATCGTCGGCAGCAGCCAGGTCGACCGGTTCGTCGTCAGCGAGAGCAATCAGGTCTCGGCGACCGACCGCTACAATGGCGGTGCGTCCAACGACATCCTGCAGGTGGGCGTCGCGGGCGCGGGTACGAGCATCGATCTCAGCGCTGCCGCCGCCGACGGCGTCAACGGCTTCCTGAGCGTCGAGGGCATCGCCTTCGTCAATACGTCCGGCACCGCATCGGCAACCTTCAACGCAGCGCAGTTCGGAAGCGGCAAGATCGCCACCACGGCCGCCATCACCGGAACGCTGGGCGCCGCCCAGTCGCTGACGGTCAACGTGGCGGCCGCCGGGTCGGTCGACCTGTCGGCCTGGACCTTCGCGAACTGGACCTCCGGCACCGACACGATCACGGTCAATGGCTCGACCGGCGCAGAAACCCTCACGGGCGCCACGGAAGCCGTCCAGATCCTGGCGGGCGCCGGCACCGACACGCTGATCGTCACTGCCACCAACCAGGTGCAGGCCGGCGACCGCTACGACGGTGGCGCCGATGCCGACACGCTGCGCATCGGCACGACGACGGGCACGGCCATCGATCTCAGCGCCGCGGCCAGCGATGGCGTCGACGGGTTCGTCAACATCGAGCGCGTCACCTTCGTCAATTCCTCGGGAACGACGACGGCGACCTTCAACGCTGCCCAGTTCGGTGCCGGCAAGATCTCGAACACGACGCTGTTCACCGGAACGAGCCAGGTTCAGGCCGTGGCGGTCAACCTGTCGGCCGGCGGTTCGCTCGACATGTCGGGCTGGACCTTCGCCACCTGGACCTCCGGAACCGACATCATCACCGTGACGGGGGCGACGGGTGACGAGACGATCGTCGGCAGCAGCCAGATCGACCGATTCGTCGTCGGCGCCACCAACCAGGTGTCGGCAGCGGACCGCTACGACGGCAGCGCCGGCAACGACATACTTCAGGTCGGCGTGGCGGGTGCCGGCACCAGCATCGACTTCAGCGCCGCCGCTTCCGATGGCGTCAACGGGTTCCTGAGCGTCGAGGCGCTCACCTTCGTCAACACGTCGGGAACCTCGACCGCGACCTTCAATTCGGCCCAGTTCGGCACGGGCAGGATCGCGGCGGCTGCGGCGATCACGGGAACCACCACAGCGGCGCAGGCCCTCGTGGTCAACATGGCGCCGGCCGGCACGCTCAACATGTCGGGCTGGACCTTCACGAACTGGACCACCGGTACCGACACGATCACGGTCAACGGCTCGAGCGGGGCCGACACGATCACGGGCCCGATCCAGGGGGCCACGATCCTGGCCGGTGCCGGCAACGATACGCTGGTCGTCAGCGCCACGACCCAGGTCCAGTCAAACGACCGTTACGATGGCGGTGCGGACGTCGACACGCTGCAGATCGGTACGGTCGGCGCCGGCGTGGCCGTCAGCCTGACGGCCGCCGCGAGCGACGGCGTCGACGGCTTCGTGAACATCGAGGCCATCTCCTTCGTCAACACGTCGGCTACGTCGACCGCGACCTTCAACGCCAGCCAGTTCGGCGCCGGCAAGATCTCGACGGCCGCGACCATCACCGGCACGACGGCGGGCACCCAGGGCCTGGCGGTGAATCTCGCGGCGGGCAATTCGCTCGATCTGTCGGGTCTCTCCTTCGTCAGCTGGGCGTCCGGCACCGACACGATCAGCCTGACAGGATCGACCGGCAGCGAGAGCATCGTCGGCACCAGCCAGATCGACCGCTTCGTCGTGGGCGCCTCCAACCAGGTCTCCGTCGGGGATCGCTACGACGGTGGTGCAGGCAACGACGTCATACAGGTCGGGGCGACGACGGCCGCCGTTTCGATCGACCTGAGCGGCGCGGCTTCCGACGGCGTGAACGGCTTCGTCAGCGTCGAGGGCATCCTCTTCATCAACTCGGCTGGCACGGCGACGGCGACCTTCAACGCCAACCAGTTCGGCACCGGCAAGATTTCGTCGGCAGCCATCATCACCGGCACGAGTTCGACCAACGCGATCGTGGTCAACGTCGATTCGGGCAGCTCGGCGGATCTTTCCGGCTGGACCTTCCCGACCTGGACCTCCGGTACCGACACGATCACCGTGAACGGCTCCAGCGGGGCCGAGACGTTCACCGGGGCGATCCAGGGGACGACGATCCTGGCCGGCGCCGGCAACGACACGCTGATCGTCAGCAACACGACTCAGGTGCAGGTTGCCGACCGCTACGACGGCGGTGCGGACAACGACACGCTGCAGATCGGCGTGGCTGGCGTCGGCACCAGCATCAACCTTACGGCCGCGGCGACCAACGGCATCGACGGCTTCGTCAACATCGAGGGCGTGGCCTTCGTCAACACCTCGGGCACATCGACCGCGACCTTCGGGTCCGCCCAGTTCGGCGCCGGTAAGATTTCGAACACGGCATTGATCACGGGCACGGCCTCGACACAGGCGCTCGTCCTCAACATGACGACGGGCGGCTCGCTCGACCTGTCGGGCTGGACGTTCGCGGGCTGGACCTCCGGTACCGACACGATCACGCTGACCGGCTCGACGGGCAACGAGATCTTCGTCGGCAGCAGCCAGACGGACACCTTGTTTGTCGGCGCGACCGCGCAGGTCTCGGCGGGCGATCGGTACGACGGCGGTGCGGGCAACGACATCCTCCAGGTCGGCCTTGCCGGCGGTGGTGTCACCATCGACTTCAGCGCCGGAGCCACCGACGGCGTGAACGGCTTCCTCAATGTCGAGGCCGTCAACTTCACCAATACCTCTGGAACGTCGACCGCGACTTTCAACGCGGGCCAGTTCGGTGCCGGCAAGATTTCCAACGGTGTCGTCTTCAACGGCACGGCATCCACGCAGGCGCTGGCGATCAACCTGTCCGCCGGCGGCTCGCTCGACATGTTGGGCTGGACCTTCGCCACCTGGACCTCGGGCACCGACACGATCACCGTCACCGGCTCGACCGGCGACGAAGTGATCGTCGCAAGCAGTCTGATCGACCGGTTTGTCGTCAGCGCATCCAACCAGGTCACATCGGGCGACCGCTACAACGGCGGCGCCTCGAACGACATCCTGCAGGTCGGGCTCGCCGCGGCGGGTACGAGCATCGATCTCAGCGCCGGCGCCACGGACGGGGTCAACGGATTCCTCAGCGTCGAGGCCATCGCCTTCGTCAACACGTCGGGCACGGCGACGGCGACCTTCAACGCCAACCAGTTCGGCGCGGGCAAGATTGCCTCGACGGTCGCCGTCACGGGCACCGCCTTCACCAACGCGATCGTGGTCAACGTCGATGCCGGCGGCTCGGCGGACCTGTCCGGCTGGACCTTCCCAACCTGGACCTCCGGGACCGATACGATCACGGTCAACGGCTCGAGTGGAGCCGAGAGCTTCATCGGCGCCACCCAGGGCACGACGATCCTGGCCGGCGCCGGCAACGACACGCTGATCGTCAGCAACACGACACAGGTCCAGGCCACGGACCGTTACGACGGCGGTGCGGACACCGACTCGATCCAGATCGGCGTGGCCGGCGCCGGCACAAGCATCAGCCTCACCGCCGCGGCGACCAACGGCATCGATGGCTTCGTCAACGTCGAGGGAATCACCTTCGTCAATACGTCCGGAACGTCGACCGCCACGTTCAATTCGACCCAGTTCGGCGCCGGCAAGATTTCCTCCACGTCGACCATCACGGGAACTTCCTCGACCCAGACCTTCGCGGTCACGCTGCCTGCGGCCGGATCCTTCGACCTGTCGGGGTTCACCTTCTCGAACTGGACGTCGGGCACCGACGTGATTTCGGTGACCGGCTCGGCGGGTGCCGACTCGATCGTCGGCAGCGGATTGATCGATACGCTGACGGGCGCCGGCGGCGCCGACACGCTGACCGGCGGAGGCGGCCTCGACATCTACAGCTTCGCCGCCGGATCCTCGGCGCTCACCATCGGCGGCTCCGGTACGGCGGGCACGATCGTCGGCTACGACACGGTTACCGACTATGCGTACGGCGCGACCGCAAACGTCACCGAGAAACTCGGCTATTCCGGCGTCGCGGTCGTCACCTCCTTCACGCGCGCGGCGGCGTCCACACTGCAGTTGAACACCGGCGCGACCGTCAAGTCGCACGCCATCTCCAACGGCATCGTCACCTTCGACGACACGACCACTTATGCCGCTGCGGTTAACCTGCAGTCGATGTCCGACGTGGCGGCGGCGGTGCAGTACCTCCAGGCCCATGACATCGGCACCACCGGCAGCGCGCTCGCTTTCAAGGCGACGATCGGCGGCATCGGGCACACCTTCGTCTTCATCCAGGGGACGTCCGGCGGCTCGCCGGACAGCAGCGATTCGCTGATCGACCTCGTGAACGTGTCGGCCGGCAGCCTCACGGCGAACAGCAATCAGCTGACCGCCTTCGACGGCGTGGCGCCGCCGCCTCCCGCGGCACCGACGGTCGCCGAAAATGCGGGCGGTGGCGTCAACGCTGCCGAAGCGGCCGACGGCACGGTCGTGCTCGTAAGTCTCTCGGGGACCGGCGCGGTTGCCGGTGACACGCTGACGGTGAACTGGGGTGGCCAGGTCGTGAGCCAGGTCCTGACGACCGGCGACATCCTGGCGGGCAGCGTCGGCGTTGTCGTGACGCCCGAGACGATCGCGGCGCAGGGCGACGGCGAGTTCAACGTTACTGCCAGCCTGACCGACACGATCGGCAACATCGGCGCGAATTCGCCGGCCACCATCGTCTCGGTCGATACCGTCGCGCCGCCGGCGCCGCCCGCGCCCGGAGTCGCTGAGAACGGCTCTGGCGGGATCAACGCGAGCGAGGCCTCGAACGGTACGCAGGTCGTCGTCGACCTTTCGGCCCTGGCGGCCGAGGCCGGCGACACGTTGTTCGTAAACTGGGGCGGCCAGATCGTGAGCCGCGCCGTGACCGGGGCCGAGGTTCTGGCCGGCAGCGCCACGGTCCAGGTCTCCGTCGGTGTGATCGCGGCTCAGGGCGACGGCACGTTCGACGTGACGGCCAGCCTGACCGACATCGCGGGCAATGTCGGAGCGACCTCGGCGGCGACGTCGGTGACGGTGGATCGGGTGGCGCCGGCGGCACTGGCGGCCGCGCCGACCGTTCCGGAGAGTGGCCTCGACGGACTCAACAGGGCCGAGACCGCGGATGGCACGGCCGTCGTGGTCGACCTGTCCGGCAGCGAGGCGGTGCTGGGCTATTCGCTCAAGGTCAACTGGGGCGGCCAGGCTGTCACCTACGTGCTCACCGAAGACGACCTCCTCGCCGGCAGTGCGTCGGTGTTGGTACCCCCCGGTACGATTGCCCTCCAGGGCGACGGCACGATCGCGGTTACGGCCAGCCTCATCGACATCGCCGGCAACGAAGGCGCGGCGTCCCCCGCCGCGAGCGTGGCCGTCGATCGCACCAATCCGACGGTCGCCGTCACCATCGCCGAGGCGTCGCTGAGCGACGGGACGGCCAGTTCGCTGGTGACCTTCACGTTCAGCGAAGCGCCGACGGGCTTCACGGAGGCCGATCTCGACGTTGTCGGCGGCGTCATCAGCGACCTGACCGCAACGGTTGATCCGCTTGTGTGGACGGCTCAGTTCACCGCGACGGACGGGTTCACGGGCACAGGTTCGGTGGCCGTCGTGTCCGACAGCTACACTGATGCGTCGCTGAACCTGGGCGGCTCGGGCAGCGACACTGTGACGATCGACCGGACCAATCCGACCGTCACCGTTGCCATCGCCGAATCCACATTGAGCGACAGCACCGCAAGCTCGCTGGTGACCTTCACCTTTAGCGAGGCGCCGAGTGGTTTCACCGAAGCAGACCTCGATGTCGTGGGCGGCACGATCAGCGGCCTCGCAGCGACAGTCGATCCACTGGTTTGGACGGCGCAGTTCACGGCGACGGACGGATTCACGGGCACGGGGTCCGTGTCGGTGGTCTCCGACAGCTACACCGATGCGGCGCTGAACCTGGGCGGGTCTGGTAGCGACAGCGTCACCATCGATCGGACCAATCCCACCGTAACAGTGGCGATTGCTGAATCCTCGTTGAGCGACGGTACCGCGAGTTCGCTGGTGACGTTCACCTTCAGCGAAGCGCCGACGGGCTTTACCGACGCCGACCTCGACGTGGTCGGGGGCACGATCACCGGACTGGCCGCCACCGGCGATCCGCTTGTGTGGACGGCGCAGTTCACGGCGGCGGACGGCTTCACCGGCACGGGCTCGGTCAGCGTTGTAT
Organism: Reyranella aquatilis; assembly: GCF_020880995.1. GTDB lineage: Bacteria > Pseudomonadota > Alphaproteobacteria > Reyranellales > Reyranellaceae > Reyranella > Reyranella aquatilis. The sequence goes on from NZ_JAJISD010000010.1 coordinate 19,940, forward strand.
CGGACAGCTACACGGACGCGGCGCTGAACCTGGGCGCGTCCGGCAGCGACAGCGTCACCATCGATCGGACGAACCCGACGGTCACCGTCGTCATCGATGATTCCTCGTTGAGCGACACGGACGCCAGCTCGCTGGTGACCTTCACCTTCAGCGAAGCGCCGACGGGCTTTACGGACGCCGACCTTGACGTGGTCGGTGGCACGGTGACGGGCCTCGCGGCGACAGGCGATCCGCTGGTCTGGACGGCGCAGTTCACGGCGACCGATGGGTTCACCGGCACGGGCTCGGTGACCGTCGTCTCGGACAGCTACACCGACGCTGCGCTGAACCTTGGTGGTTCGGGCAGCGACAACGTCACGATCGACCGGACGAATCCGACCGTGACGGTGGCCATCGACGAAGCCTCGTTGAGCGACACGGACGCCAGCTCGCTGGTGACCTTCACGTTCAGCGAAGCGCCGGTCGGCTTCACGGACGCCGACCTCGACGTCGTTGGCGGCACGGTAACGGGTCTCGCGGCGACGGGCGATCCGCTGGTGTGGACCGCTCAGTTCACCGCGACCGATGGGTTCACCGGCACCGGCTCGGTGACGGTCGTCTCGGACAGCTACACGGACGCCGCGCTGAACCTGGGCGGTTCGGGCAGCGACAGCGTCACCATCGATCGCACCAATCCCACCGTCACGGTGGCGCTTGCCGAATCCTCGTTGAGCGACGGCACCGCGAGTTCGCTGGTGACGTTCACCTTCAGCGAGGCACCTACCGCATTCACGGAAGCGGACCTCGACGTGGTCGGCGGCACGATCGGGGATCTGGTCGCAACGATCGATCCCCTGGTGTGGACGGCCCAGTTCACGGCGACGGACGGGTTCGCCGGCACCGGCTCGGTCACCGTCGTTTCCAACAGCTACACTGACGCTGCCCTGAATCTGGGCGGCTCGGGCACTGACAGTGTCGCGATCGACCGGACGAACCCGACGGTCACGGTGGCCATCGCCGAGGCGTCGCTGAGCGACGGCACGGCGAGTTCGCTGGTGACGTTCACCTTCAGCGAGGCGCCGACAGACTTCAGCGAGGCCGACCTGGACGTTATCGGCGGTGTCATCAGCGACCTGACTGCGACGATCGATCCGCTGGTGTGGACGGCAGAGTTCACGGCGACGGACGGGTTCACGGGCACGGGTTCGGTGGCCGTCGTCTCCGACAGCTACACGGATGCGGCACTGAACCTGGGCGGCTCGGGCAGCGACAGCGTCGCGATCGACCGGACGAACCCGACGGTGACGGTGGTGATTGCGGAATCCTCGCTGAGTGACGGGACGGCCAGCTCGCTGGTGACCTTCACGTTCAGTGAAGCGCCGGTCGGATTTACCGAAGCCGACCTCGATGTGGTCGGTGTCATCAGCGGCCTGGCGGCGACGGGCGACCCGCTGGTGTGGACCGCAGAGTTCACGGCGACGGACGGCTTCACGGGTGCGGGCTCGGTCACCGTCGTCTCCGACAGCTACACCGATGCCTCCCTCAATCTGGGCGGCTCGGGCAGCGACAGCGTTACCATCGACCGGACCAACCCGACGGTCACGGTGGCGATCGCGGAAGCCTCGTTGAGTGACGGGACGGCCAGCTCGCTGGTGACCTTCACCTTCAGTGAGGTACCGGTCGGGTTCAGTGAGGCGGACCTCGACGTGGTCGGCGGCACGATCACGGGCCTCGCGGCGACGGTCGATCCCCTGGTGTGGACGGCTGAGTTCACCGCGACGGATGGGTTCGCCGGCACGGGCTCTGTCACCGTCGTCTCCGACAGCTTCACCGATGCGTCGCTGAACCTGGGCGGCTCCGGTTCCGACGCTGTCACGATTGACCGGACCAATCCGACAGTTGCGGTCGCAATCGCCGAAGCGTCGTTGAGCGACGGCACGGCCAGCTCGCTGGTGACCTTCACCTTCAGCGAGGTACCGGTCGGGTTCACGGAGGTCGACCTCGACGTGATCGGCGGCACGATCACGGGCCTGGCGGCGACAGTCGATCCCCTGGTGTGGACGGCCCAGTTCACGGCGACGGACGGATTCACGGGCACGGGCTCGGTGACGGTCGTCTCCGACAGCTACACCGATGCGGCGCTGAACCTGGGCGGTTCGGGCACTGACAGTGTCACGATCGACCGGACCAATCCGACCGTCACCGTCACTATCGACGAACCGGCTCTGAGTGACGGGACGGCGAGCTCGCTGGTGACGTTCACGTTCAGCGAAGCGCCGACGGGCTTCACGGAGGCCGACCTCGACGTTGTCGGTGGTACGATCACGGGCCTTGCGGCGACGGTCGACCCGCTTGTGTGGACGGCGCAGTTCACGGCGACCGATGGATTCACGGGTGCGGGCTCGGTGACGGTGGTCTCCGACAGCTACACGGATGCGTCGCTGAATCTGGGCGGCTCGGGCGACGATAGCGTCACAATCGACCGGACCAATCCCACCGTGACGGTGGCGATCGCCGAAGCTTCGTTGAGCGATGGCACGGCGAGCTCGCTGGTGACCTTCACGTTCAGCGAAGCGCCGACGGGCTTCACGGAGGCCGATCTCGACGTTGTCGGGGGCGTCATCAGCGACCTGACCGCAACGGTTGATCCGCTGGTTTGGACGGCGCAGTTCACGGCGACGGACGGGTTCACGGGCACGGGGTCCGTGTCGGTGGTCTCCGACAGCTACACCGATGCGTCTCTGAACCTGGGCGGCTCCGGTTCCGACGCTGTCACGATTGACCGGACCAATCCGACTGTCGCTGTCACTATCGACGAACCCTCATTGAGTGACGGGACGGCCAGCTCGCTGGTGACGTTCACGTTCAGCGAAGCACCGGTCGGGTTCTCGGAAGCCGACCTCGATGTGGTCGGTGGCACGATCACCGATCTGGCGGCGACGGTGGATCCGCTGGTGTGGACGGCCCAGTTCATCGCGACCGATGGGTTCACCGGTACCGGCTCGGTGACGGTCGTCTCCGACAGCTACACCGATGCGTCGCTGAACCTGGGCGGTTCGGGCACTGACAGCGTCACGATCGACCGGACCAATCCGACTGTGACGGTCGCGATTTCTCAAGGCTCGCTAAGCGACGGGACGGCCAGCTCGCTGATGACGTTCACCTTCAGCGAGGCGCCAACGGGCTTCACGGAGGCCGATCTCGACGTGGTCGGCGGCGTCATCAGCGACCTGACCGCAACGGTTGATCCGCTTGTGTGGACGGCTCAGTTCACCGCGACGGACGGGTTCACGGGCACAGGTTCGGTGGCCGTCGTGTCCGACAGCTACACTGATGCGTCGCTGAACCTGGGCGGCTCGGGCAGCGACACTGTGACGATCGACCGGACCAATCCGACGGTCATGGTGGCCATCGCCGAATCCTCATTGAGTGACGGGACGGCCAGTTCGCTGGTGACGTTCACCTTCAGCGAGGCGCCAACGGGCTTCACGGAGGCCGATCTCGACGTTGTCGGCGGCGTCATCAGCGACCTGACCGCAACGGTTGATCCGCTGGTGTGGACGGCTCAGTTCACCGCGACGGACGGGTTCACCGGTACGGGCTCTGTCAGCGTAATCTCCGACAGCTACACGGATGCGTCGCTGAATCTGGGCGGTTCGGGTACTGACAGCGTTACCATCGACCGGACCAATCCGACGGTCACCGTCACCATCGCCGAAGCCTCGCTGAGCGACGGTACGGCCAGTTCGCTGGTGACGTTCACCTTCAGCGAAGTACCGACGGGCTTCAGCGAGGCCGACCTCGATGTCGTGGGCGGCACGATCAGCGGCCTCGCAGCGACAGTCGATCCACTGGTGTGGACGGCACAGTTCACGGCGACGGACGGGTTCGCCGGCACCGGCTCGGTCACCGTCGTCTCCAACAGCTACACTGACGCTGCCCTGAATCTGGGCGGCTCGCGCAGCGACAGCATCACGATCGATCGGACCAATCCGACTGTCGCTGTCACTATTGACGAACCGGCTCTGAGCGACGGCACGGCCAGCTCGCAAGTGACGTTCACCTTCAGCGAAGCGCCGGTCGGGTTCACGGAAGCCGACCTCGATGTGGTCGGTGGCACGATCAGCGGCCTGGCGGCGACGGCGGATCCGTTGGTCTGGACCGCACAGTTCACGGCCACCGACGGCTTCACGGGCACCGGTTCGGTGGCGGTGGTCTCCGACAGCTACACCGATGCATCTCTGAACCTCGGCGGTTCCGGCACTGACAGTTTCACAATCGACCGGACCAATCCGACCGTCACCGTCACTATCGACGAACCGGCTCTGAGTGACGGGACGGCGAGCTCGCTGGTGACGTTCACGTTCAGCGAACCGCCGGTCGGCTTCACGGAAGCGGACCTCGACGTTGTCGGCGGCACGGTGACGGGCCTCACGGCGACGGGCGATCCACTTGTGTGGACCGCACAGTTCACGGCGACCGACGGGTTTACGGGCACGGGTTCGGTCAGCGTGGTGCCCGACAGCTACACCGATGCGTCGCTGAATCTCGGCGGTTCGGGCGCCGACAGCGCCATGATCGACCGGACCAATCCGACAGTTGCGGTCGCCATCGCGGAACCCTCATTGAGCGACGGGACGGCCAGTTCGCAGGTGACGTTCACGTTCAGCGAAGCACCGACGGGCTTCACCGAAGCGGACCTCGATGTCGTGGGCGGCACTGTCACCGGCCTTGTAGTGACGATCGATCCGCTGGTGTGGACGGCTCAGTTCACGGCGACGGACGGGTTCACCGGTACGGGCTCTGTCAGCGTAATCTCCGACAGCTACACCGATGCGTCGCTGAACCTGGGCGGTTCTGGCACGGACAGTGTCACGATCGACCGGACCAATCCGACCGTCACCGTTGCCATCGCCGAAGCCTCGTTGAGTGACGGGACGGCGAGCTCGCTGGTGACGTTCACGTTCAGCGAAGCGCCGGTCGGCTTCACGGAAGCGGACCTCGACGTTGTCGGTGGTACGATCACGGGCCTGGCGGCGACGGTCGCCCCGCTGGTGTGGACGGCCCAGTTCACGGCGACCGATGGATTCACTGGTGCGGGCTCGGTGACGGTGGTCTCCGACAGCTACACGGATGCGTCGCTGAATCTGGGCGGCTCGGGCGACGATAGCGTCACAATCGACCGGACCAATCCGACCGTCACCGTCACTATCGACGAACCGGCTCTGAGTGACGGGACGGCGAGCTCGCTGGTGACGTTCACGTTCAGCGAAGCACCGACGGGCTTCAGCGAGGCCGACCTCGATGTGGTTGGCGGTACGGTCACCGGCCTTGCGGCGACGGTGGATCCGCTGGTGTGGACGGCCCAGTTCACGGCGACGGATGGATTCACCGGTACGGGCTCGGTGACGGTGGTCTCCGACAGCTACACCGATGCGTCGCTGAACCTGGGCGGTTCGGGCAGCGACAGTGTCACGATCGACCGGACAAACCCAACGGTCACCGTCACCATCGCCGAAGCCTCGCTGAGCGACGGTACGGCCAGTTCGCTGGTGACGTTCACCTTCAGCGAAGTACCGACGGGCTTCAGCGAGGCCGACCTCGATGTGGTTGGCGGTACGGTCACCGGCCTCGCGGCGACAGTGGATCCGCTGGTGTGGACGGCACAGTTCACGGCGACCGACGGGTTCACGGGCACGGGCTCCGTAACTGTTGCGTCCGCCAGCTACACCGATGCGGCGCTGAACCTGGGCGGGTCGGGCAACGACAGCGTCACGATCGACCGGACGAACCCGACGGTGACGGTGGCGATTGCGGAATCCTCGCTGAGTGACGGGACGGCCAGCTCGCTGGTGACGTTCACCTTCAGCGAAGTGCCGACGGGCTTCAGCGAAGCCGACCTCGACGTGGTCGGCGGCGTCGTCAGCGACCTAATTGCGACAGTCGATCCCCTGGTGTGGACGGCCCAGTTCACGGCGACGGACGGATTCACGGGCACGGGCTCGGTGACGGTCGTCTCCGACAGCTACACCGATGCGGCGCTGAACCTGGGCGGTTCTGGCACTGACAGTGTCACAATCGACCGGACGAACCCGACTGTCGCTGTCACTATCGACGAACCGGCTCTGAGCGACGGCACGGCCAGCTCGCTGGTGACGTTCACCTTCAGCGAAGTACCGACGGGCTTCAGCGAGGCCGACCTCGATGTGGTCGGCGGTACGATCACGGGCCTGGCGGCGACAGTGGATCCGCTGGTGTGGACGGCAGAGTTCACGGCGACGGACGGGTTCACTGGCACGGGGTCGGTGACGGTGGTCTCCGACAGCTACACGGATGCGTCGCTGAACCTGGGCGGGTCCGGCACTGACAGCGTCACGATCGACCGGAGCAATCCGATGGTGGCGGTGGCGATCGCCGAGGCGTCGCTGAGCGACGGCACGGCCAACTCGCTGGTGACGTTCACGTTCAACGAAGCGCCGACAGGCTTCAGCGAGGCCGACCTCGACGTTGTCGGCGGTACGATCACAGGCCTTGCGGCGACGGTGGATCCGTTGGTGTGGACGGCGCAGTTCACCGCGACGGACGGCTTTACAGGTACCGGCTCGGTGGCAGTCGTCTCCGGTAGCTACACGGATGCGTCGCTGAACCTTGGCGGCTCGGGCACTGACAGCGTCACGATCGACCGGACCAATCCGACGGTTACCGTAAACATTGCTGAAGCCTCACTGAGCGATGGCACGGCGAGCTCCCTGGTGACGTTCACCTTCAGCGAAGCACCGACGGGCTTCACCGAAGCGGACCTCGATGTCGTGGGCGGGACGATCATGGGCCTTGCGGCGACGGTCGATCCGCTGGTTTGGACGGCTCAGTTCACAGCGACGGACGGGTTCACCGGTACGGGCTCTGTCAGCGTAATCTCCGACAGCTATACCGACGCGGCGCTGAACCTGGGTGGGTCGGGCAGCGACAGTGTCGCGATCGATCGGACCAATCCTACCGTGACGGTAGCGATTGCTGAGCCTGCGTTGAGCGACGGCACGGCGAGCTCGCTGGTGACGTTCACGTTCAGCGAGGCGCCGGTCGGATTTACCGAAGCCGACCTCGATGTGGTCGGTGGCACGATCACGGGCCTTGCGGCGACGGTGGATCCGCTGGTGTGGACGGCCCAGTTCACCGCGACGGACGGCTTCGCGGGCACCGGCTCGGTCGCAGTCGTTTCGGATAGCTACACCGATGCCGCCCTCAACTTGGGCGGCTCGGGGAGCGACAGCGTTACCATCGATCGGACCAACCCGACTGTCGCTGTCACAATCGACGAACCCTCATTGAGTGACGGGACGGCCAGCTCGCTGGTGACGTTCACGTTCAGCGAAGCGCCGACGGGCTTCACGGAGGCCGATCTCGACGTGGTGGGTGGCACTGTCACCGGCCTTGCGGCGACAGTGGATCCGCTGGTGTGGACAGCGCAGTTCACCGCGACGGACGGCTTTGCGGGCACTGGCTCCGTGGCCGTAATCTCGGATAGCTACACGGATGCTGCCCTGAACCTGGGCGGCTCGGGCAGCGACAGTGTCACGATCGACCGGACGAACCCGACCGTCGCGGTAACAATCGCCGAGGCGTCGCTGAGCGACGGCGCCGCGAGCTCGCTGGTGACCTTCACCTTCAGCGAGGCGCCGACAGACTTCAGCGAGGCCGACCTGGACGTGGTGGGTGGCACGATCACGGGTCTCGCGGCGACGGTTGATCCGCTGGTGTGGACGGCTCAGTTCACCGCTACGGACGGGTTCGCGGGCACGGGTTCGGTGGCCGTCGTGCCCGACCGTTACACCGATGCGGCCCTCAATCTGGGTGGTTCGGGCAGCGACAGCGTCACGATCGACCGGACGGCGGACGCGGATGGCAATCTCCTTCTGGTGATCCCCGATACGGCCATCAATGCTGTCGAGCGGACCGCCGTTGCGTTCTCCGTTTCAGGCATCGATCCCGACGTCGTCACGGCGACGGTGACGTTCACCGATTCGCTCGGCCACACGATCGCCGTGGCGGCCGCGGCGGGTGTCGTCAACATGTCGTCCTTCGTCAGCGGCACGGTCACCTCGGTGCTGAGCGTCGTGGACGCCACCGGAAACATCGACTCCGTTTCGGGTGCGGCGATCACCCTGGACGCGGTCAACGGCACGTCGGGCAACGACACGATCTACGGCACCGCCTTGAACGAGACCTTCGACGGTGGGGCGGGGAACGACTACCTCTACGGCGCCGCGGGCAACGACACGCTGACGGGCGGCGGTGGAAACGACCGGCTCGTGGGTGGCATCGGGGCGGACGCGATGAGCGGCGGGCTCGACAGCGACGTCTACTACGTCGACGACGCTGGAGACGTGGTGACCGAGGTGGCCGGCGAGGGCATCGATTCGATCTATACCAGCATCGACCTGACCCTGACCGCAGGCCAGGAGATCGAGGCCCTGTGGGCGAATGCCGGCGCCACCGGCCTCGTTCTCGGCGGCAACGACTTTGACAACCGGATCTATGGTGCCGCGGGCAACGACACGCTGACGGGCGGCGGTGGAAACGACCGGCTCGTGGGTGGCACCGGGGCGGACGCGATGAGCGGCGGGCTCGGCAACGACGTCTACTACGTCGACGACGCTGGCGACGTGGTG
>NZ_JAJISD010000010.1:28687-239301 GCF_020880995.1 Reyranella aquatilis
GGATCTATGGTGCCGCCGGCAACGACACGCTATCAGGCGACCACGGAAGCGACCGCCTCTATGGCGAAGAGGGCAACGACACGCTGTCCGGCGGAGGTGGTGCCGATCACCTGTTCGGCGATGACGGCAACGACACGCTGACGGGCGGCGGTGGAAACGACCGGCTCGTGGGTGGCACCGGGGCGGACGCGATGAGCGGCGGGCTCGGCAACGACGTCTACTACGTCGACGACGCTGGCGACGTGGTGACCGAGGTGGCCGGCGAGGGCATCGATTCAATTTATACCAGCGTCAACCTGACCCTGACCGCGGGCCAGGAGATCGAGTCCCTGTGGGCGAATGCCGGCGCCACCGGCCTCGTTCTCGGCGGCAACGATTTTAACAACCGGATCTATGGTGCCGCCGGCAACGACACGCTATCAGGCGACCACGGAAGCGACCGCCTCTATGGCGAAGAGGGCAACGACACGCTGTCCGGCGGAGGTGGTGCCGATCACCTGTTCGGCGATGGCGGCAACGATACGCTGAACGGCGGCCATGGCAACGACAGGCTCAACGGCGGCACCGGGATGGACCAGCTCACCGGCGGCGCCGAAAGAGACACGTTCATTTTCAACGCCCCGCTCGACGGCGCGACGAACGTGGATACGATCATGGATTACGTGGTTGCCGACGACTCCATCTATCTTCACCAGACCTACTTCGACGGGCTGGCCATGGGCAAACTGCGTGCTTCGGCATTCGCGCTCGACAGCGCCACCGGCTCGGCCGCGCAGATCGTGTATGACACGACGACCGGTGCGCTATCCTACGACAGCAACGGCGCCCTCGCGGGCGGTGCGACGCAGTTTGCCATAATTCACGGCGCGCCGACCCTCAGTGCGAACGAGTTCCTGATCGTCTGAGGACGGGCGAGCCCGCTGATTGCCCGTCCCGATCATGCCCGGCGCAGGAGCGCGCCGGCACCGCCTCAGATGTTCTGGAGCTTGTTCTCGACACCCAGGATGTGTCGCCCGACCATCTCGACATGGCCCATCATGCCCTGCAGGTGCTGACTGGCGCTCATGGCGTCGCGAAAGCGCCGCTCGAACGGGGCGCTGTCCAGGATCGCCGTCGTTCCCGCCGCACGATAGGCGGCGATCGCCACGTCGCTCGCCTCGTTCATGCCGTGCGTCGTGGCCAGCCGCAGCCGCATCCGCCGGTCGATATCGAGCGTGCCCGTCGAGGCTGCGTCGTAATTCGCACGAACCTCGGCATGCAGGAAGGCGCGGGCGGCCGAGAGGCGGGCGTCGAGCAGGGCGATCTCGCGCTGGATGGCATTGTTGGACGCCATGGAATTGATCGATGCGCGGCTGTGCTTGCCGCGCGCCAGGTCGACATAGGCCTCGAGCAGACGCCGCGCCAGGCCGATGGTGACGCTGCAGAAGCCGCTGGCATAGAGGAGCGTCGAGCCGATCGTGTAGATCGGCCCGGTCTCACGCCGTTCCTGCAGCGCGTCGCGCGCCGGCGCCATCGCGTCGGGAACGAAGAGATTCTCCACCGTGTAGGTGTCGCTGCCGGTGCCGCGCAGGCCGAGCACGAACCAGTCGTCGACGATCCGTGCCTCGCTGCGCCGGAACACGAAACTGCGGTCGTCGGGCCGGCCGTAGCGCAGGTGCGGCGTGCCGTCGGGGTTCTGCACGGCGCTGTGCGCGCCCATCCAGGTCGAATGGCGTCCACCGCTGGCGAAACTCCAGGTGCCGGTCAACCGGTAGCCGCCCTCGACGCGGATCGCCCTGCTGGCGCCGTGGCGCGCGCCCCAGGCGAGGCCCACGCCCGGGCTGCCGAAGGTGGCGAGCGCCGCTTCGTGCGGCATGGCGGCGGCCGAGGTCGCGGAGGAAACGTTTGACTGGTTGACGAACCAGGCGGTGCTGGCGTCGGCCCAGGCGATCGCCTCAACGGCCTCGCAAAAATCGATCAGCGGCAACTCCTGTCCGCCGAGGCTGCGCGGCAGCAGTAGGCGCAGCATGTCCTGGGCGATCAGCGCCTCCACGACGTCCGGCGTGAGTTCGCGGCGACGGTCGATCTCGGGGCCATCCCGGTCGAGCAGCGGCTGCAGGGCCCGCGCCCGCTCGGGAGCGCTGAGGGTCGGAGCGTTGAGAATAGGGGCCGACTGAACGCTGTCCATGGAAGTCCTCGGGCGATGCCTGTTCCCGCAATACTGGGCCGGATTGGCGGTCCGTCAATCCGGCCAGTCACGAATGCGACTACCCAGCGAAAGAGCCTCGCCAGGCCGAGTCCGCTAGCGGCCGAGGCCCGAGGCGACGCGGCGGTCGCGCGCGATCGCGGCGACGACGGCGGAAGGACCGTCGAACTGCATCGGGATGGCGGCGAGCCGGGCCTGGGTCTGCAGCGCCCTGTCGTCGCGCAATCCGAGCAGCGCCGAGGTCAACCGGCTCGCTACCGCGGGTGCGGTCTTTGCGGGCGCGAACAGGGCGAAGCTGATCGTGTAGGCGACCTTGGGATCACCCACCAGTTCGGCAAGGGTCGGGACGTCCGGAAGCTGCGGCGAACGGTTGGCCCCCGAGGTGGCTAGGACGCGCAGTCTGGTGCGGTTGCGCGCGTTGTGGAGCAGCGCGGACCGCGTATCCATCACCGCGAGATCGGCGCGACGGGTCAGCAGCATGTCGATCGCCGCCGTGCTGCCGCTCACGTCGATGGGCTGAAACGACAGGTTCATCCGGCGCTCGGCGAGAGACAGCAGCAGGCCAATGGTCGAATCGGATCCGGTGGTTGCAGCCCTCAGCCGGTCGGCCTTCGCGGCGGCGACCAGGCCGGTCCAGTCCCGGATGTCTGAGAACTCGTTGACGACCAGTGCCGTCGAGAAGCCGCGCGTGATCTTGGCGATCGGCTGCAGCCGCGACAGCAGCGGCTCGGGCGGTGTCTCGAGCAACACGAGACTCAGGATCTCGGCGATCAGCAGCAGGCGGCCGTCCGGCTCCGCCCCGATCACTTCGAGGGCCGCGCGGCGGCCGCCTTCGCCGAGCGTGTAGTCGAACTCGACCGGTTCCTTGAGAGCGGCGGAAAAGCCATCCTGGATGAGCTGGGCGCAAAGATCGGTCGGGTTGCCGACGCCTAGTCCACAAATCAGCCGGATGGCCGTCGTGGCGGCGGTCGCCTCTCGGCTGCCCGGCCCTGCGGCGGCGAGGGCGGTGGCCAGTGCGGCGGACCATCGAAGCAGGTCGCGGCGGGTCTGTCTCATTCTGGGTCGATGGTACAGGCGGTGCACCCGGCCGAGAAGCAGGTCGGCGGACCGAGCCTAGTCGGCCACGGCGGATTCGCTGGCCGGATCGCCGGCGATGCGGCTGTGCCACATGATGCGCCTCTGGGTCATGTCCCAGGGTGTCGCCTGATGCAGCAGGCAGCGGTTGTCCCACACCACCACGTCGCCCGGCGCCCAGTCGTGATGGTAGGTGCGCGGCGGCTGGCAGGCGAAGTCGATCAGCGCCTGGAGGAAGGCCTCGGACTCGTCGGGCGCCATTCCGGGCACGGCGTGGGCATGCCGACCGATCAGCAGCGACTTGCGACCGGTCTCGGGGTGCGTCTTCACCAGCGGGCGCAGCGGCGCCGGCCCGTCGTGCAGGCCGTAGCCGCTATATTCGCCGTCGGCCTTCTTCGTCTGGTGGCCGAGCTTCGACTGGCTGTAGTGCAGCGAGTGACGGGCCTGCATCGTCTCGATGCGCGCCTTCAGCGCCTCGTCCAGCGCGTCGTAGGCCGCACGCATGTCGGCGAAGCCGGTCTGGCCACCGATCGTCGGTACGATCTCGGCGCTGAACACGGCGCCCTTGGCCTGGATGGGCATATAGGTGCTGTCGGCGTGCCAGCCCATGTTGCCCTTGAGGATCTTCATCATGTCGTCGTTGTCGCTTTCGACCCGCAGGCTGCCGTCCGGGCGCACGTTGCTGATCGCGGCCATCTCGAACTCGAGCGGCCCGAATCGGCGGGCAAAGGCGATCTGCTCATGCCGCTCGAGGTGCTGGCCGGGGAAGACGAGAAGAGCGTAGCGGAGCCAGGCGGCGTGCAGATCCCGCCACCCGGCGTCGTCGAGTTCGGCGAGCCTCACGCCCGTGACGACGGCGCCGAAGGTGGCGTCGAGCGGAGCAATGTCGAAGGCGTGCGTCATGCCTGTCCCTCCCGATCGTTTCAAGAAGTCTAGCGAGTCGCGGCCAAAAGAAAACGGCCGGGGGATGCCCGGCCGTTCCCTTGTTCCGAAGCGACCCGGTCTTACTGGATCACGATCTCGACGCGACGGTTCTGCGGCTCGCGGACGTTCGGGCCGGTCTGCACCAGCAGGCCCTGCTCGCCACGGCCGACGACGGCAATGTTGGTCGCCGGCACGCCCTCGCGGACCAGCGCGTCCTTGACCGCGTTGGCGCGCCGCAGCGACAGCGCCATGTTGTAGGCCTCGGTGCCCGACGTGTCGGTGTGACCGGTCGCGGTGATGCGGGCGTTGCCCTTCTGCTTATAGGCCGAAGCGGCCTGGCGGATGGTGGTCAGCGCCTGTTCGCTCAGGTTCGCGCGATCCCAGTCGAAGAACACCATGAACGACGGCGGGGCGACGGTCTGTGCCGCCGGCGGCGGCGGCGGGGCGGCGGCGGGCTGGCCGAACTTGTACGCCACGCTCAGCATCGTCGTGATGTTGTTGTTCTGGTACCAGCCGGGATTGGTCGTGCCGTAGTAGCGGCCGTCCAGGTTCACGCGGAAGTTCTGGTCGACGTTCCAGCCGAGACCGATGATGCCCTGATAGGCGAACTGCGTGCTGCAGAGCGAGCAGCCGTTGATCGAGGCATCGGCGAAGGCGATACCGGCACCCGCACCGATATATGGCGTGATGGTTGCACCCGGGACGAAGTCGTAGAGCAGGTTGGCCATGATGGCGAGCTGCTCGATACGGCCGCTGGTGTTGCTGAAGATGTTGCCGAAGTTGGCGGTGCCGCGGCCGTTGTTGGAGCGGAAGACGCCTTCCAGCTCGATCCTGGGACCGACGAAGTCGTAACCGACGAAGCCGCCGGCGGCGAAGCCGAGGTCCATGTTGTAGTTGTTGTTGTTGAGCAGCCAGTTCAGGCCGCCTTCACCACCGATGTAGATACCGGGGTTGGACGGGCCGGGACTCCACATCGACTGCGCGTTGGCGGCCATGGGGACAGCCATCAATGCTGCAGCAGCGAGAAGCGCCTTTTTCATCTTCAATAATCCCTCGTTGGGTGACCGCGTCCGGGGCTGACGGACGCATGCCTCACCAACGAGGGTTGCGTGGATCAAGTTGCCGTTCCCGGGGAACCCGACGGCACTCGCCCAGCGACCGTGGCCGCAGGGCAACAGTTCGGCAGGTTCACTGCACGAACATGGTCACTGCATGAACCAGCCGTGGCTGACCACGGCGGACTGGCCGCTGTGCACCGTGCTCTTGGCCGCGGCATAGAAGAGAACGGCGTCGGCCACGTCGTCGGTCGTGGTGAACTGGCCGTCGATCGTGTCCTTCAGCATGACGTTCTTGATCACCTGCTCTTCGGTGATCTTCAGTTCCGCCGCCTGCTCGGGGATCTGCTTCTCGACCAGCGGCGTGCGCACGAAGCCCGGGCACACGACGTTGGACGCCACGTTGTACTCCGCGCCTTCCTTGGCCAGCACCTTGCTGAGGCCGATGAGGCCGTGCTTGGCGGTGACGTAGGGCGCCTTGAGCTTGGAGGCTTCCTTGGAATGCACGGAGCCCATGTAGATCACGCGGCCGTACTTGGCCTTGTACATGTGCTTCAGGCACGCCTTGGTGGTGAGGAAAGCGCCGTCGAGGTGGATCGACAGCAGCTTCTTCCAGTCGGCGAAGGGGAAGTCGACCAGCGGCTTCACGATCTGGATGCCGGCGTTGCTCACCAGGATGTCGATCTTGCCGTACTTGGCGATGGTGTCGGCGACGCCCTTCTCGACCTGGGCCTCGTCAGTCACGTTCATGGCGACGGCGAAGGCGTCGCCGCCCTTGGCCTTGATCTCGTTCGCGGTCGCGGTTGCGGCATCGAGATTGAGGTCGGCGATGACCGGCGTGCCGCCCTCGGCCGCGAGACGCAGCGCGATTTCCTTGCCGATGCCCGAGGCGGCGCCGGTGACGATGGCAATTCTTCCCGTGAAACGCGACATGGCTTGATCCTTCTCTGTCCCTGATTACTTCGCGAGATAGTCGAACACGACTTCACCGAGGCCCAGCGTGAGGTCGGTGACGTAATGGCTGGCCGAGACGACCTCGCGTACCGGCAGGCGCGAGACGTCGCACATCGCATGATCGAATAGCTGGAGCGCCGCCGGCCCGGTCCAGGCGCCCTTCAGCGTGACGTCCTCGCAGTAGTAGCGCACGAGTTCGCAGATGCGCGGCGTGCAGTCGACGTGCGGGACGATCTTGATCATGAAGGCGGGCTTGGCCAGCGCCTTGATCAGCGGCGCGTGGTCGAGTTCGCGGTGCTTGTAGCCCATGGTGGCGTTGACGCAGAGCACCGAACCATAGTGCAGGGTGCAGACCAGCGTCTCGTTCTCGTGGCTGATCTTCGGCGTGGCGAGCTTCTTGGGGAAACCCCAGATTTCGCGACCCCCGGCGATCGGCGAATTGTCGTCGAGGTACATGGCGTGCACGTAGCCGCCTTCCTGCACGGTGCCGTCCTTGTCCTTGAAGCGCACCGGAATCACCTGTCCGGTCTCGGTATAGTCCCCGAAGCCCGTCGAGTCGGGCATGCGGATGAACTCGTAGTTCACCGTGTCGCCGACCACCTCCAGCGGCTCCGGCACCACGGCGCGCAGCAGCTCGGGATCGGTGCGGTACGTGATGACGACGAATTCGCGGTTGTAGAACTTGTACGGCGGCTTCGGATAGCTCGGATTGTTGAGCGGCATCGCGAAGGCGTTCTTGCGGACGTCGTCGATTTTCATTTCTGCGGCTCCTTGCGGCCCTGCAGGGCCAGGTCGAAGGTGAACACGCCGTCCGGGCTCTCCGGACGCTGCAAGACTTCTGGATGTTCGAGCGTGCGGGTCATGTCGGAGTAACCCGACTCCCAATGCTCCTCCATCGTCCGCCGCGAGAACTCGTAGTCCTTCGAGGAGCCCTCGTATTTCCGCGCGTGATAGATCGTGTGGATGATGTTGTAGACCTTGCTGTCGGCTTCCTTCGCGACCAGCTCGGCCTCTGGGCTCTGCCGCAGCTCCGGCGGCATGTCGGCCAGGATCTTGGCCATGGCGCGGCGCAACGCCTGTATCTGCCGGAACTGATCCGTGCCGGCACGCGTGCGGCTGGAATAGCGGATGTCCTTCATGCGCGTGTCGACCTCGACCATGTCGCGCGGCAGGTCGCCCCGCGCGCTCCACAGGTCGATCTGGAAGGCGAGGGTGTCGGCACGCGGGCGGGCGTCCAGCACCCATTGCAATGGCGTGTTGGAGACGACGCCGCCGTCCCAGTAGAACTCGCCGTCCACCTCGGCCGCGGGAAAGCCCGGAGGCAGGGAGCCGCTCGCCATGACGTGCTGCGGGCCGATCGTGTGCGTGTCGTTGTCGAAATAGATGAAGTTGCCGGTCCTGACGTTGGTGGCGCCGACGCTGAAGCGCATTTCCCTGGCATTGATCCGGTCGAAGTCGACCAGCCGTTCGAGCAGGGCCTTGAGGGGCGTCACGTCGTAGTAGGCGAGGTTGCCCGGATTGCCGGCGGGCAGGAAGATCGGCGGCGGGAAACGGGGCTTGAAGAATTCCGGGGCGCCCCACATCAGCGTTGCAAAGGAGCGTATCTGGTTCACCACCTGATGGTGCATGTCGCTGGTGAACTCGAAGCCCTTCATGACGGGCAGACCCAGGGGCGGCTGGGTCACGGTCTCCCAGAAGGCACGCAGCTTCTCGACCCGCGTCTCGGGCGGATTGCCGGCGATCAGCGCCGAATTGATGGCGCCGATCGAGATGCCGGCCACCCAGTCGGGATGCAGGTTGGCCTCGGCCAGCGCCTGGTAGACGCCGGCTTGGTAGGAGCCCAGGGCGCCGCCGCCCTGCAGCAGGAGCGCGATCCGTTCGAAAGGAGGGCGGGTGACTGACGTATTGATCGCGCAATCTCCTCTGAGGGCCCCGGCGGGACGACGCTTTCTGGCGCGCCGTCTGGACCGGAGCAATGACGTTTCCGCAATTTCCGGACCGAAGCCTAATCGGTCGCGGTTCTAGCCGTGTGAAAGGGGGCGGCCCTTGCGCTGTGTCAAGCCCGGCCGAGAACGGCCCTGAAGGCGAGCCGGCACGGGCGAGTCACATAGTAGGCACCCCAGAGCGCGGGCGGCAGCTGCAGGGCCGCATGGTCGCCGGCCGTCGGCGTGAAGGTCAGCTTGAGCCTGGCGGCGGTCCGGTCGATCCACCGGTCGCACAGGAGGAGATCGGTGAAGTGATCGATCCCGCGCGGCGCGTAGGCAGGGTCCCGCAGGGAGGCGGCCACCGCGGCGGTCCGTCGGCGCACCCGGTCGCTGCCCGCGACGAAGTCCCCCAATGCCTCGGGAATGGGTACCTCAAGCAGGGTTTGGGCCACCGAGCAGGCCAGCAGGACCGCCTCTCCGCAGCGACGTTCCCGGGCGCGCCGATACAGCTCTTCCCAGTCCAGATCGGGGTGCCGGTCGACCAGCCGGGCGAAGTCGCTCACCCATTTCAGCATCGTCCAGCCTTCTTTCGTGCCGTGCCCGGCCAGCAGGAGAGCCAGGTTGGGCGTCGACAGGACCGGCACGGTGCGGTTGCCGACCGTCAATGGAATCGCACTCTCCCAGGCGTCGGCCGCCGCCAGCGGGAAGGGAACGTGGGAACCGCTGAAGGCCCAATGCAGGTCGATCGCTGTGTGGGCCTCGTCGCGCACGAAGGCGTATTGCCGCTGCGGCGAGAGGAACATCCGACGGAACGTCCGGTCTCCCTGCGGGCTCCGATAGTCCATCGACAGGATGGCGTCTTCCGCGACGTCCACCTGTTCCGGGGGAACGATCAGGTCGAGGTCGTTGTATTCGCGCCCCGCAAGGTCGCCATAGAGGGCAAGGGAGAGCGTCGGGCCCTTGAAGGCGACGAAGCGGATGGATCGCCCGGCCAGGTCGGCAGCGAGCTGGGCCAGATCGCCCGCGAGCGTGAGGGTCCGCGCCAGATGATACTGGCGAAATCGCTCGAGTTCGGCCCTCTCGGCGGCCGGCATCGAGCCCCATGAAACCTTGCCAAGGCAATCGAGAAGGGCTGGCCGGACGCCATGGGACGCGGCCAGCGTGACGAGAGCGGCGTAGTCTACGCCGTCTCCGAGCGATTGCCGGAAGCGTTCCAGGTTGGGGCGTGGCCGCGCCACCTCCCGAAGAACTTCGAATTCCGCCGTCACCACTTGGCCGGCGGCGTCAACGCGAATGTCCCGTTCAGGGGGAGCAATGCCCGGACAGTCCGTTCACGCCACCGCGCCCGGTGTACCGACTCTTGCGGCCGTCGCGATTGCCTCGCGCGAAGAAGATCGTCATCGTGACGTCGCGCAGGGCGCCCAGCTTGGTGAAGACGGGCGGATCGTAGGGCTTCTTGGCCGCGTCCGGCGCAGGCTCTGTGCCCTCGTCGCCGTTCTGCGTCGATTTCTCGACCATTGATCGTCCTTCCATCAACGGCGGTCTTCTTGAAGAGTCGCCTCCACGAGGCCTTCCGCCTCGAGGCTTGCAAGGATTTTCTCGATATCGGCCTTGCAGACGGATTCCGATACATCAAATTCGGCCATCACGGAACTGCACAGGTCCGCGACGGACTTGGGCTGTTCCAGCGCGTCCCAGATATGGACGCCCACCCCCTGCAAGCCAAAGTAGATCGCACGATCCAGGTCCAAAATCGCGACCTCGTCATTGATCTTGCAGGAAACCTGACGTGTCGTTTTTCTGTAGATGCCGGACGACCCGTTCATACCTGCGACCCGAGAAATGCCAGCGCCAAACCTAACAACAGTTTCTTTGCCGGGCAAATGCAATAAACCTTTGATTTGGCCTAACATTGGCACTTTTCGGCGAGCCAGTCATCGAGGGCATAGACCCCGAGCGACAAGGCCAGATCGGGGTCCTGTGCGGCAAGAATCGGCAGCGAGGCGGGATCCACGAAGCGTCCAACTCCATGCCCCTCGGGCAGCGACGGCAGGCCGGTGGCCCGCATGGTGGCGATCTCCGGATAGCATCCGAGCGGTGTCTTCTCTCGGGCCAGCACTGCCCTGGGGAGACGGCCCCGCATGGAAGTGCGGATCAGGCGCTTCTTCCAGCCCCAGGGAACGGGCGGCACCGCCAGCATGAATTCCAGGACGCGCAGGTCGAGAAAGGGGTAGCGCCATTCGAAGCCCGCCAGTGATTCCTCGAAGGCATGATCGTCGAAGTAGCTCTGCCACGCCGGGCTGGTGAAAGAATCGAAGGCCAACGGGTGCCAGGGATGGGACGAGTCGCCCCCGAGACCCAGCGCTTTCTGGCGTTCCGCAAGGTTCAGCTTCTTTGCGAAATCCTCCCGCAGCCACGGTGGCAAGACGTCAAAAGGCTCCAGCTCGGGGACGTGTCTCATCCCGGTACGACGCGCCAGCGTCTGGCGCCAGCCGGAGAAACCCTTGGCGAAGCCGTACTGGAGGACCGTCTGCGACAGCTTCAGCCACGAACGCCGACGCCAGAGCCAACCGAGATAGGCATTCCGCTCGAGTGTGAGGGCGTTGTCGGGCCCTTCGCCGTCGAGCCAGACCGGCGAAAGCGCGGCCATCTCGCGCCCGACCTGCTGCATGTTGTGCGCGTTGAGCCGCGCGACCGTCGGCTCGGCGGTGCGGAGACTGCGGGATCGCCATTGCGGATCGTGGGCGATGTCGTCGGCGGGCCGGATGCGCAGTTCGATGCCGAGGTGCCGGGCGGCCAGGGTGGCGTAGTGGTCCTCGCGTATGTGCATCAGCCGCTCGTAGTGCTCGCATTCGGCAACGATGCGGGAAGGATTGCCCGTGACCTCGACGGCGGTGGCTGCAAGCGTCGTGGAATCAACGCCGCCGCTCATGGCGATCCCGACCTTGCCGGCGGGCAGCCGGTCGCTCACAGCACGCGACAGCAGCTCGCGAAAGCGCTCGTGGTAGGCGGCGGCCCTGGGGAGATAGAGCGGTTCGGCGAGATCGAGCTTCCAGTAACGGCGGAGCGACAGCCCCCCGTCGTCGAGCCTCAATCGGTGCCCGGGGGGCACCCGCTTGATGTCACGATAGATCGTGCGCTCGAACTCGCGCGAGACGCCGAGGGTGAGGAAGTCCGCAATCCAGTACTCGTCGAGCGGCCGGCCTGCCTCCCATGCCGCGAGCCAGTCGAGAGAATCGCTGACCAACCAGGCCTGCTGGGTCTTCGTCTGGAAGAGGGCTCGCACGCCCAGCCGGTCGCGCACCGCCAACAGGCGCTGGCGTTCTTCGTCCCAGAGGGCAAAGGCGAAGTCGCCGGCGATGTAGTCGGTGAAGGCCTCGCCCCATCTGGCATAGGCTTCCAGGCAAAGGCCGGCGTCCGATGTGTTTGCCGAAAGGCTGCCGAGGCGCGTGCGCAGTTCGTCCCGTGCGTCGAGGCGAATGCGTCCGGTGAGCCACAGGCGGTCTCCCAGCGACGCGTGAACGCCGCCCTGTGCGCAGAGGAGAGCGACACGCCCGGAGCGGCCGACGGGCGTTGGTTTCGCCGCCCCCTGGCTGCCCACCGATCGCGGGATGTCGGGCAGTTGACGGCCGATCCCGAGAATCGCCGCGAACAAGTCAGCCCGCCGAGCCGTACGGCTCGCGCGCTTCCCAGGCGGTGAGCCGCGTGTAGCGCTCGTGCTCTTCCTCGCCGATCACGACGTTGCCGTCGTGAACCAGCCAGGCATGGGCGATGAAGACCGATGCCTCGCGCGCGACGCCGATATGAATTTGCGACCGGTGCCCGTTCGAGGACAGCATGCGCTGCAACGACAAGGCCGAGCTGAGGCAGGTGGTGCCCGGCACGCGGCGGGCCGCCGCGCGTACCGCCCAGATGATGCGATCGGCGGGACGCCTGCCCGGCCGGACATGGCCCGTCCAGTTGCGCAATCGGTCGATCGATACGACGTGCAGCGCGCCGCGCACGCACGCCAGCATGAGACTCGCCTCCATCAGCAGCCACCGGTCGCTGCCCTTCAGCGCAAGGAAGGCGGCCAGCGATTTCATACGCCGATGGCCCGCCGGATTTCACGGGCCACGCCGTCCAGCGCTGCAACGGTCCGCGGATAGCGCAACGCGTGCACCGGCAGCAGGTCAGCAACGCGGGCGGCGAAGCGGATCTGCCGCTCCATGCGGCTGCTCTTGGCGTAACGCGTGTCCATCGCGGAGGAAAGCAGCGTGCGGGCCAGCTCGAGACCGCTCAGCTGCCGGCTCGAAACCGTTGCAGCCTGCTCGTCGGGCGAGCCTATGTGGAACAGGGCGGCGAGCGGCGCGGACCCGCGATGACGGCGCGAGTCCCTGCGGGGGCGAACCATGATCTTCCCGCTCAACGCATTGAAGTGCCCGTCGGTCATGGCATCGGGCAGGAAGCTGGTGGCGGGCCCTTCGAGAAGCTTTAGGCGGTAGGGGCCGGGATGGGCAAGCATTGCCCCGTCGATGAACTCGACGCGCAGCATGTCGTCGGTGATCAGGTCGGCGCCGCGGCTGATCAGATAGGCGGCGAGGGTCGACTTGCCCGCGCCGCTCTCGCCGAGGAGTCCGACCGCCCGACCGCCCATGTCGAGAACAGTGGCGTGAAGCGCTTCCTCGCCCTGCAGCGTGAGCGAGGCGCTGACCACGAAGTTCAGGAGATTGGCCTCGAGGGCTCTCTGCTCGACGTCGCTCAGTTTGCGGCAGGTTGCGGTCCGGCCGTCCGCCGAGATCATGGCTTCGAAGACCTCGCTCGCCTTCAGGTAGACACGCCCGTCGTCCAACACGGCATGCTCGATCCAGTCCTCGGGATCGCCGGGGGCGGGCCGGGCCACGGCGGCGAAGTAATCCGGCGATCCCGTCAGGATCGTGATGTCGGCGGGGCGGTCGTCCGCGGCCGCGTCATGCACCGACGTCAGCGCCAACTCGCTCTCGATCACGAGGCCGTAGACGAGATAGCGGTGACGGGCGTTCATGAGCACTCCTGCCGGCAGCCCGGGATGGACAGCCTGCACTCTCATAGCAGAATGCCTTGACTTCCTCGATTGTTGGGACAGTTTAGTCGCACACATACCACCGCACCGGCAGGGCAGGGTAACAGGCGACGCGCATGAATCGTTTCGATTTTAAGGGCGTTTCGACCGAGGATCTCGCGCAGTCGAAGCTGATCGAAGCCGCATTCGAGGGTTTCACGCGTCACGGCTACGTGATCCTCGACAACGTCGTGCCGCCGGAAACCATCCGCGCGCTTCATGTGGAGTTTTTCCAGAACTACAAGGATCAGATTCGCGACCAGGAGGCGGCCGACTCGCTCGAAGTGGGCGCCCGCCGTTTCATGATCCCGCTGCGGTTCTCCGGCGGCCTCGGCGCGCCGGGCATATTCGCCAACCCCTACGTGCTGGCACTCGTGCGCACGATCCTCGACAAGGCAGCGATCATCGACGCCTTCGGTGCGATCCTGTCGCTGAGCGGTGCCGAGGATCAGCACATCCATCACGACGGGCCGATCCTGTTCAGCTCGGAGATTTCGCGCCTGTTGCCCGCTTACGCGCTGACGTTCGGCCTGCCCCTCATCGAGATGAACGAGCTGTCGGGAACCACGGCAATCTGGCCGGGCAGCCATCGTCGCGGAAAACACGAGGACCAGGAGCCGTTGCGTCCCGTCATCCCCGTCGGTTCCTGCATGTTGTGGGACTATCGCACCTTCCACAGCGGCACCCCCAACCGCTCCGACCAGGTACGGCCTATGGTCTATGCGACCTACGCGCGCCGCTGGTACCAGGATCCGGTCAACTTCCGGAAGGAAACCCTGCAGCGGCTGGTTTTCGAGCCGGACTTCCTGACGGACCTGCCCGACGATCTGCGCCCCTTGTTTGCCCATGCGCGATCGGCCGGGTGATGCGCGCCTCGCCGCAGCAGCTCGCGTTGGCCGCAGAGGCGCTTCTCAAAGAGTCCGAACTTCCGCCCGAGGCGATGCAGAGGCGCTTTGAAGAGGCATTGGATCCCGACCGGTGGCGCCAGCTCGTGCCTTTCGGATCCATCGGCGAGGAACAGCGGGTGGGCGATGAGGCGGCGCAGCTCTGCGAGGAGGATTCGGCGCGTGAAGAACGCCGCCTCGCCCGGGATGGCTATTTCAGGCTGCACGGTGTTTTCGATCCCGGCCGGATCTCCCGGATGCGGCGCATCGTCGAGGCGGTGCGCGCCGACGGCTGGCCCGTGGCCTTCGCTTTCGTCTTCGACGATTTCTGGACCATCGCGCGTTCGCCTGCCGTCGCTGCCTTTCTCGAGCGCACGGTCGGCGAGGGCTATTTCCAGAACACGGTGGTCTGGGCGCACTGGGTGTGGGGTGGACGAGGCGCGGCCGGGTGGAGCCCGCACGACGACTACCGTGACAGCGGCGAGACGTTCCTGTCTCTCTGGATCCCGCTGTCGGATGCCACTGTCGACAATGGCTGCATGTTCCTGCTGCCCGCCGCCGCGTCGCGAGAAGTCTCTACCGCGGTGGAAGAACAGCGGGACCTGGCGCCCAGGGCGTTCCGCCGCCTGTTGCAGGAGGTGATTGCCTTGCCGGTTCCGGCGGGCTCGCTGATCGGCTGGAGGGGCGACCTCGTCCATTGGGGTGGCGCCAATGCCGGCGGGGTCGAGCCACGTCTCAGTCTGGCCCTCGAGTTCAGGTCACGCGACGCCAAGGCGTCCCGCTTCGAAAGCCCGCTGATCGATCCGCGCGCTTCCCTGCCGCCGTTCAGGCTGCGCCTTTTCGCGATCGTGAAGGCGCTGCGCGAGTACACCAAGTTCGAGCCGGTGCTGGCCCGCTACCTGCCGCTCGCCGAGCGGATCTTCGCCGAAACGGCGGACGCCAGCGCAGCCGTGTCGAAGGCACCGCCGGCGTCGTAGGTCAGCCATCCCGGCTGCGAGGCAAACGATCCGTCTGCCAGGACGACACCGTCGCACAGCAGGCCCGTCACGTGACTGAAGGTGCCGCGCGTCGTCACCAGCAGGTCGGAGTCGATCATCTCGCGCATGCTCCAGAGTGGGTCGGCGTCGATGAACAGACAGTCGTCCGGCAAGTCGAGCGCGCGAAACTCCGAGCGGTCGCCCTGCGAGAAGACACGCAGCGTGTACGCCAGCCCCAATTCGCCGAGACCGCGGCGCAGTTGCGCAACGACCGCGGCCACGCACGCCATGTCGGTCGAATCCTCGGCGTGGAAGTCATGACGGTTCCGGCGGCGTACATGAATGCAGACGCTCGGAAGCGGCTGCACGGTGCGCGGCTTGTCCAGCCTGTACTTGCGCCGGAACTCGCCGACGAGCGCCTGTTCGAACGGCCTCTCGTCGTCGCTGACGCCGAACAGGGCCTGAAGGACGGGAAAGGTGAACGCGAAGTTGACGGCATCGCGCGTGTCGGTCGTTTCACCGGCGCCGAGGTTGAACTGCGCTTCCCAGGCGGCGGCCCACTCGGGCATCGGCCGGTCGGCGTGATGCAGTTCGCGGAACGGCGTGTGGCAGTAGGTGAGGCCGTGGGCACGGGCAAACCGGATGGCCCGCATGGTGAGCAACGCCTGCGATCCCGCGCCCTCGAGTGTCGAGCAGCGGCAGGTGATCCTCGCGATCCGGGGCCCACCCAGGAGTTGCCGCACATACTGCCGGTACAGGACGTCGGTGTCGGTGTAGCGATGCGGGCGGCCAAGCACGCCTTTCACGACGTGCTTCGCCGCGCTTCGCAGGTAGCGCAACGACCCGGCGGCGAGAAAGCGGAAGGCCGTGCCGTTCATCCCAGCCTGCCGTCGAGCAGCTCCCCATCGACCAGCCTGCCACCGGCCAGCGCCACGTGACGGTCGGGGGCCGCGATGGCGTGGGGCCGGTGGGTCACGAGCAGGATCGTGCAGCGTCCCCTTAGGCCGGCGATCGTCTCGAGGATGCGCTCCTCGTTGTCGGCGTCGAGGGCGCTGGCCGGTTCGTCGAGGAGGATCAGGCGCGGCGCGCGCAACAGCAGGCGCGCGAGCGCCAATCGCTGACGCTCGCCGCCCGAGAGGCTGGCGCCGCGGTCACCCACGACCGTGTCGAGTCCCTGCGGCAACGCGGCGATCAACCCGGAGAGGCCGGCCAGGCGGAGAGCTTCGAGCATCGCCTCGTCGGAGGCGCCGGGGCTGGACCAGGCGAGGTTCTCCCGGATCGAGGCGTGGAAGAGGAAGGCCTCCTGCGCCATCGTGCCGACCGAACGCCGCCAGGCCGGTGCGATCTCCGGCGTCAGTTCCCGCCCGTCGATCAGGATGCGTCCCGATTGCGGCGCCAGCAGGCCGGCCAGCAGGTCGAGGATGGTGCTCTTGCCTGCCCCGGATGCGCCCGACAGCACGGTGAGGGAGCCCGCGGGCAGCGAGAGATCGATGCCCCGCAGCACCTCCGGATGATCGCCGCCGTAGCCGAAGCGGACATCCTCCAAGCTGATCTCCCGCTCGAAGGCGATGGGCGGCGCATCCGGGGCCGCCGCGGGATCAGCCGCGGCCTCGCACGCCTCGATTGCAGCAGCGACGGACCGGTAGGCCGGCGATGCGTGGACGAACTGCTGGCTGAGTTCCTGCACGCTCTGCAGCATCGGCAGCAGCCGCTGGAAGACGAGGATCAGGACCAGCAGGTCGGCGAGCGGCAGCTTCGCCCACACGGCTGCCAGCCACAGGAAGCCTGCCAGCGCCACGGCGACGACGCAGTCGAGGAGCAGGCGGGTGTTGGCCTGCAGGCGCGCGGCCGCGAGATCGGCGCCCTCGGCCCCGCGCGCGGCGGCCTCGAAAGCCGCGACATGCTGCGTCTCGGCGCCATAGGCCTTGGTGAGCTTGAGGGCCTGCAGGAACTCGGTGATCTCGCGGCTCACCCGCAGATTGGCTTGTGAGGAGAGTTCGCCGAGGCGCCGGCTTTCCGTCAGCCGGTGACGCATCAGCCAGGCGAGCGCCGCGCCGAACGCGAGCGCCAGCGCTGTGAAGCCCGGCGCGATGGCGAAGGCGACGACGAAGTGCGCGGCCAGGATGGACAGTCGCGCCGGCGTGTCGAGCAGCAGGTGGGTCGCGTACTCGACGCGATCGATCTCGGTCGAGAAGAGGGCGTGGAAATCGGCCGCCCGCTGGCGGCGAAGATGGGACCACGACGCATGGGCGATCGCGGCATAGGCGCGAACCCTAAGCGCCACCGCGAAGTCGAAGGAGAGCTCCGCCGTCGCGATCTGCCGGGCGCGCGAGACCAGGGCCCGCAGCAGCACCACGGCGAGGAACAGCAGCAGCAGCGCCGGCAGCGAACGCGGCAGTAGCGCGTAGAGGCCGGCTGCCGGCCCGGCCTCGGTGGCGCCCAGCGAGTTCAGCAGGGGCACGAGAAGCGCGAGGCCGATGCCATCGGTGGCGCCGGCCAGCATCACCAGCAGGGTCAGAAGCGCGAGTCGGCGGACTCCGGCCTGTCCGCTGCGCAGGCGCCAGGCCGCCTTGAGGTCAGCCAGCATTCAGTTCGGCCGGCCGGGCCGGTATCGCATCCATGCCGCATCGTAGCAGGCGCCGCGGGCTCGCGCCTGCCTGCTACTCCGCGGCCGCGGCGGCGAAGCGCAGGTCGGGCAGGGGCATGGAGCGGTCGACCGGCGCGCCGGCATCGAACTTCTTCAGTTCGGGCATGACGGTCCGGGCGAACATCGCCATGTTCCGCGCCGCCTCCTCGTGCGGCATGCCGGCATAGGAGAAGACGCCGACATAGCCGCAATTGTTGGTCTGCCTGTGGATCGCCATGATCTTGTCGTGGACCTGCTCGGGGGTGCCGTAGACCTGCAGGTCGGCGAAGAATTCGATCGCCTTCTGGTCGCCATAGACCGCGAGCTTCTCGTTCATCTTGGCGTAGTACTCGTAGCCCCGCTGGTTCTTCATGTGCGCGCCGGCGAACTGGTAGTGGTCGAGTACCGTGCGGTAGTAGCCGCCGATGTATCTGACGGCCATCTCGCGCGCCCGCTCCGCGCTTTCGTCGACGAAGGTCCACCCGGCAGAGATCGGCTGCGGCGCATCGCTGCCGTTGATCTCGCGATAGAGCGCATTGTACTCCGCCAGCTCCTTCTCGACCTCGCGCCACGGCTTCTGCGGGATGATCAGCAGGCCGACGCCGAGCCGCGCCATGATGCGTGCGCTCTCCGGCGAGACGGCGGCGGCGTAGGTGCGGCCGCGGAAGCTCTTGAAGGGGGCGGGACGGATCTCGACTGGCGGCTGCTTGTAGTGCTTGCCCTGGTATTCCATCACGCCGGTCTCGAGGCCCCTGAGCAGCGCCTCGCCGTATTCGACGAACAGTTCGCGGCTGTCGCCCATGTCGAGGCGGAACCCGTCGAACTCGACCTTCCCGGCGCCGCGGCCCAGTCCCAGGATCATGCGGCCGCCGGACAGGTGATCGAGCATGGAGATCTGCTCGGCGACCCGCATCGGATCGTGCCATGGCAGGACCACCACCATCGAGCCCAGCCGGACGTGCTTGGTGCGGCCGGCCATGTAGGACAGGAACTGCACCACGTCGGGACACATCGTGTAGTCGGTGAAATGGTGCTCGACCGACCAGATGGAGTCGAAGCCCAGCGGCTCGGCCATGTCGGCCAGCGCCAGCTCGTTCAGGTAGATCTGGCGGTCGCTCAGCGCCCGGCCGGTGTTCTGGAAGACTGCAGCCATTCCGACATGCATGGCGTTACCTCCTGCTGTTGCCTCCATGGTAAACGGCCGTTCATCTGATTGGGAAGTACCTGCCGATGCTTGATTCCGCCGTATTCGACCGTCATATCCGCGGCATGCGCACGCTGCTCACCGCCCTTTCCGCCGCCGCTCTCCTCACTCTCGGAACGGTTCAGGCTCACGCCCAGGCTCCGGTGCAGCAGGCCCAGGCGCCGGCCTCCAACCCGCAGGTCGCGGAAGTGGAGCGCTACTTCAACAGCATTCGCACGATGCAGGCCCGCTTCGTCCAGTCGAACCCCGGCGGCACGGTCGTGCAGGGTACGCTCTCGGTGAGCCGCCCCGGCCGCATGCGCTTCGAATACGACCCGCCCTCGCAGCTCAAGATCGTGGCCGACGGCAGCCAGGTGACGATGTGGGACATCGCCAACCGCGATTTCGGCCAGTGGCCGATCGGCTGGACGGCCGCGTCGTTCCTGGTACGCGAGCCGATGGTGCTGCAGGGCGGCGACCTGACGGTCGAGAAGGTTGACCGCACGGACGGCATGCTGCAGCTCACCATGAGCCAGACCAAGAAGCCCAACGAAGGCAAGGTCATCGTGCGGCTGAACGAGAACCCGATGGTTCTGCGCGGCTGGAGCATCATCGACAATCGCGGCCAGCGGGTCGACGTGGCCCTGAACGGCCTGCAGACCGGCCTGCCGCTCGCGGCCTCGCTGTTCAAGTTCGACGGGCCGGATGCCGGCCAGATACGGCGCGGCGCGAACTGACGCGCTATAGTCCCCGCCTGAACCGGCGTGGGGATTTGAAGACGTGAGCGGATTGACGGTGAGGGCCTCGACCGAGGCCGACGTGGCGCGCTGCGCCGAAATCTACGGACATCACGTGCTGCACGGCACGGCCTCCTTCGAGGTCGATCCGCCCGACCTCGCCGAGATGAAGAAGCGCCGGGCGGCGGTGCTCGACCTCGGCCTGCCCTACATCGTGGCCGAAAAGGAAGGGCGCGTATTGGGTTACGCCTATGCCGGCCTCTATCGCACCCGCCCGGCCTATCGCTTCACCGTCGAGAACTCGATCTACATCGACAAGGACGCGATCGGGCAGGGCGTCGGAAAGGCACTGCTCGTGCCGCTGATCGACCTCTGCGCCCGCGACGGCCGTCGGCAGATGATCGCGGTGATCGGCGATTCCGCGCACGTGGCCTCGATCAATCTCCACGCCTCCTGCGGCTTCGAAATGGTCGGCACGCTGAAGAGCGTCGGATTCAAATTCGGCCGCTGGCTCGACAGCGTCCTCATGGAGCGGCCGCTGGGGCCGGGCGACACGACGCTGCCCGAAGCCGGAGCATAGGGAGAGGGATGCCATGCGGCTGATCGACTACTTCGACCGTGGTGCCGATCTCTATCCGGAGCGGCATTGCTTGCATGACGGCACGCAGGGCTGGACCTATCGCGAGGTGCGCGGGCAGACGCATCGCGTCGCCAACGGGCTGCTGGCGATGGGTCTCGGGCGCGGCTCGAAGGCCGCCGTCTACAGTCCCAACCATGCGATGGCCTATGCCTGCCTGCTGGGCATCGTGCGCGCCGGCGTCACCTGGGCGCCGGTCAATGCGCGCAACGCGCTGGAGGAGAACCTCTACATCCTGAACAACACCGACGTGGAGGTGCTGTTCTACCATTCGAGCTTCGAGGCCTATCTGCCGCGCATTCGCGAGGCCTGTCCGCGCATCACCGGCTTCATCTGCATCGACACGCCATCCTTCGATGGGTGGCTGGCGGCGCAGAAGGAACTGGCGCCGGACCTGCCCGACGCGCCGGACGACGTGGCCTTCCTCGCGAGTTCGGGCGGCACCACCGGCCGGCCCAAGGGCGTGCAGATCACCAACGGCAACATCGAGACGATGAACTCGATCTTCTGGGCCTGCATGCCTGTGAAGTCGCCGCCGGTCCATCTGATGGTGGCGCCGATGACGCATGCGGCCGGCGTGTGCTCGTTCCCGCTGCTGCCGTTCGGCGGCACCAACATCTTCATGGGCACGGCCGATCCCGGCGGCATTCTGGCCGCAATCGAGAAGCACAAGGTCACGCATGTCTACATGCCACCGACCCTGATCTACATGCTGCTCGCCCATCCCGACGTGGCCAAGTACGACTACAGTTCGCTGCAGCACCTCGTCTATGCCTCGGCGCCGATGTCGGTCGACAAGCTGATCGAGGCGGTGAAGGTGTTCGGTCCTGTGCTGACCCAGACCTACGGCCAGGCCGAGGCCTGCATGATCTGCACCTTCTTCTCGCCGGCCGACCACGTGGCGGCGCTGGAGAGCAACAACCGCCACCGGCTCGCGAGTTGCGGCAAGGTCTCGCCGCTGGTGCGGCTCGAGGTCATGGACGATCACGGCAAGCTGCTGCCGCGCGGCCAGCGCGGCGAGATCGTCGTGCGCGGCAATCTCGTGATGAAGGGCTACTACAACAACGTCGAGGCGACCGCCGAGGCGTCCGCCTTCGGCTGGCACCATACCGGCGACATCGGCGTCATCGACGAGGACGGGTTCGTCTACATCGTCGATCGCAAGAAGGACATGATCATCTCCGGCGGCTTCAACGTCTTCCCGGGCGAGGTCGAGCAGGTGCTGTGGAGCCATCCCGCCGTCCAGGACTGCGCGGTGATCGGCGTGCCCGACGAGAAGTGGGGCGAGGCGGTGAAGGCCGTCGTCGAGCTGAAGCCCGGCATGACGGTGGAGGCCGACGAGCTGATCCGGCTCGCCAAGGAGAAGCTGGGCGGCGTCAAGGCGCCCAAGACGGTGGACTTCGTCGCCACGCTGCCGCGCAGCCCCGTGGGCAAGGTCCTGAAGAAGACGCTGCGCGAGCCTTACTGGGTCGGTCACGAGCGGAAGATCTGATGCGGGACTGGCTGCGGCGCCTGCCGCCCAACGTGCAAGGCGCGCTGTGGCTGGTGAGCGGCGGCTTCATCTTCACCTCGACGGGCGTGATGATCCGCCTGCTGTCCGAGCAGGTCGAAAGCGTCCAGACAGCGTTCTTCCGGGCCGTCATCTCGGTGGTGATGCTGCTGCCGCTGATGCTCTCCGGCCGCGTGAAGCCGTGGCTCAGCCAACGCATCAAGGGGCATTTCTGGCGTACCTTCATGGGCACCACCTCGATGGTGCTGGGTTTCTATGCGATCTCGATGCTGCCGCTGGCCGATGCGACCGCCATCGCCTTTTCCCAGCCGCTCTTCTCCGTGGTCGTGGCGGCGCTGATCGCGAAGGAGAAGGTCCGCTGGCGGCGCTGGACGGCGACCGTCGTGGGCTTCGCCGGCGTGCTGGTGATGGTGCGGCCGGGCGAGGGGAGCCTGCAACTCGGCGCGTTGGTGGCGTTGGCAAATGCCGCCTGCGTGGCGATCTCGATCCTGCTGGTGAAGCGCCTGTCGGATTCGGAGTCGCCGCTGATGATCCTGACGCAGTTCGCCATCTTCTCGACCCTGCTGCTGGCGCCACCAGCGATATGGGTGTGGCGCTGGCCCGATCTCTGGGGCTGGGTTCTGGCGATCGGCATCGCCTCGACCGCGACGGTCGGTCAGTACTTTTGGGTCCAGGCCTTCAAGGCGGGCGAGATGTCGGCGATCGCGCCGTTCGAATACATGCGCCTGCCCTTCGCGGTGTTCATGGGCTGGCTGATGTGGGGCGAGATGCCTGTGGTCTGGACCTATGTCGGTGCCGCCATCGTCATCGCCTCGGCGCTCTACATCGCCCATCGCGAGCACGTGGTCGCGCGCGAGCGTCGCCGCGCGGCGGCGGTCAGCCCGCCGGAGAAGCCCCCCGAGAAGCCTCCGTCTGGCTCTGCTCCTTGAGCAGCCACGCGCGCGCCTGGGCGCGATGCGCCTCGGTGATGTGCATGCGGGCGGCGGTGAAGGCAGCCACCATGATGGCGGCGTCGTCGGTGAAGCCGAGGCCGAGCAGGAGGTCGGGGATGGCGTCGAACGGCAGCACGAAATAGGCCAGTGCCCCGAACAGGGTGGCGCGGATCGGCAGCGGCGTCGCGCTGTCGGTGGCGCAATAGAAGGCTGCGACCGCGTCCTCGGTGAAGGGGACCCGGCCCAGAGTGCGGCGGGCCTTCTCCCAGAAGTTCCGGCGGACGGTCGCCTCGTTCCTCGCCAGATCGGATACGTCGCTCATGCCGGAAGAGGTTGGGTCGGGCACCCGGCTTGGCAAGGGGGATGGAAGTGCTAAAAGCGCCCCACTGCTCGAGAATGGGCACGGAGGACAGCAATGAACGTCAAGGGTCAGGCCGCCATCGTCACGGGCGGCGCTTCGGGATTGGGCGGCGCCACGGCGTCGGCGCTGGCAGCCGCAGGCGCCAAGGTTGCCATCTTCGACCTGCAGGACGAGCTGGGCGAGCAGAAGGCCAGGGAAATCGGCGGCCTCTTCGTGAAGACCAACGTGGCGGACGCCGCCAGCGTCGAGGCCTCGGTGAAGACGGTCGTCGAGAAGCTGGGTACGCCGCGCGTCGTCGTGAACTGCGCCGGCATCGGCCGCTCCGGCCGCACCATCTCCAAGTCCGGCCCGCACGATCTGGCGATGTTCAGCCAGGTCATCCAGGTGAACCTGATCGGCACCTTCAACGTGATCCGCATCGCGGCCTACGCGATGAGCCAGGCCGAACCGCTGGACGGCGGCGAGCGCGGCGTCATCGTCAACACCGCGTCGGTTGCGGCGTTCGACGGCCAGATCGGCCAGGCGGCCTATTCGGCGTCGAAGGGCGGCGTGGTCGGCATGACCCTGCCGATCGCGCGCGACCTCGCGAGCCTCGGCGTGCGCGTCTGCACCATCGCGCCGGGCCTGTTCCTCACCCCGATGATGATGAGCCTCCCCGCGGAAGCGCAGAAGAGCCTCGGCGCGCAGGTGCCGTTCCCCTCGCGTCTCGGCGATCCGAAGGAATATGCGCAGCTTGCCATGAGCATCGTCGAGAACCCGATGCTGAACGGCGAGACGATCCGCCTGGACGGCGCGATCCGCATGGCGCCGAAGTAAGCAGCCGGGGAGCACCCAGATGCGGCTTGCGACATTCCTGGTGACGGTGGCCGGCATGGCCGTCGTCGCCGCGCCGGCGATGGCGGAGTCGCGCTGGCTCGCCTGCAAGGTCACGGACCAGGGCGGTCAGGTGCGAAACTTCAGCGTCGTCTTCGACGATCGACGCAACACGGCGGGTGTCTGGGACGGCACGTCGATGGCCGACGGAACGAACGTCGCGATCACGTTCCAGGCCGTGCGGGCAAGCTTCCCGAACTTCACGATGACGTACAACAGAAACGACGGCGCCTTCTCGATGACGCCGCTCGGTGCCAATTACGGTGGGCTGCTCCATGGCGAATGCCGCCGCAGCCCCCCGCCGCCCGGCGTTCCCGCCGACCGGCGCTGAGGCACTTCGTCCGCGTCAGTAACCCAGGTCGGCCGGCTGCTCGCAGCGCAGGTCGGCCACGCTGTTCTCGGTCGCCTGACGGCCCGGCGTCGTCTGCCCGTTGCAGGTGTAGCGGATGCGAAGGGTCTTGGTGAGGCGATCGGGCATGCCGAAGATGTAGGCCATCGCCGGCACCTGGCAGCGCGTCGAGCCCTCGCCGCAGATCTCGCGGACCTGCTGGGTCACGTCGATGGTCGAAGAGGGCCCACCCCACGAGGCTTCGAGAATGTCGATACGGCGCGGCACGATCGGAGCGGCGCCGACGCAGGCCATGCGGACCTTGAAGGTCGGCGGTGCGACCTCGGCCAGCACGAAGTTCTGCGGCTGACACGTCCAGATGACGGTCAGCTTCTTGTTGAGATCGTAACGGTTGTCGTTATAGGCCGGGCCATTGGCGAACACGTCGCAGGGATAGCCGCCCGGGCACGTGACCATGCTGGTCACGTCGGCGCCCGGTCCGGCCTGCGGCAGCCCCCAATAGGCGCGCTTGATCTGCGCGGTCGACTGCACGACGCGCGAGGCCTGGCTGCACGCCACGACCGTACCCACCACGGCCAATGCAACAAGAACGAGACGACCCCAAGCCATGAAACCCCCGGTATATATCCGCACTGACAGTCCCAATATCCCGAGGGCAAACTACCGTCAGCCCGCGGCCGCGGCAATCGGGCAAGCTTGACACTATTTGCACTCCCTTTAAAAAGGGCGCGATGGGGATCGCGATCTCCCCACGAGGCGACAGCCGAAGCATCGCGTCCTGCTCCACTCAACAAGGACGCCGCGCATGCCTTCGCCCAACACGATTTCTCCGGACAAACTCGCCCGTCTCATCGGCCGCCCCGATTCACCCTTGGTGATCGACGTCTGCACGGATGAAGACTTCGCCGCCAACCCCCAACTCGTTCCCGGCGCGGTGCGCCGCCCCTGGGCGGACGTTCCCGCCTGGGGGCCGGCCTTCGTGGCTGCCGGCCGCCCGGCCGTGATCGTGTGCAAGAGAGGTCTGAAACTCAGCCACGGCGTTGCCGCGTGGTTGCGCCACGAGGGCGTGCCAGCCGACGCGCTCGAAGGCGGCATCGTGGCGTGGCAGGCGGCACGGCTGCCGACCGTCCCGGCCGAGCGCCTGCCGCGCCGCGATTCCCAGGGCCGAACCGTCTGGGTGACGCGCAGCCGGCCCAAGGTCGATCGTATCGCCTGTCCGTGGCTGATCCGTCGCTTCGTCGACCCGCAGGCGGTGTTCCTCTATGTCGCGCCCGCGGAAGTTCTCGACGTCGCCGACCGTTTCGGTGCCACGCCGTTCGATGTCGATCACGAGAACGTGCACTGGAGCCATCGCGGCGAGCGCTGCACCTTCGATCTGATGGTCGAAGAGTTCGGTCTCGAAACCGAGCCGCTGAAGCGGCTTGCGACGATCGTGCGCGGTGCCGACACGGCGCGACCGGAACTGGCGCCGGAATCGGCGGGGCTCCTGGCCGCCTCGCTTGGCCTGTCGCGCATGTATGCCGACGATCTTGCGCAGCTTGAGGCCGGGCTTGCGCTCTACGACGCCTTCTATCGCTGGTGCCGCGATGCCGTCGACGAGGGACACGACTGGCCGCCGACCGCGAGGAAGTCATGACTGAGCCGAAGCCGCACGGCGTTTCATTCGGCGAGGCCATGAAGGTCTGGCTCCGGGTCGCCGCCCTGTCGTTCGGCGGCCCGGCCGGCCAGATCGCGGTGATGCACCGCATCGTGGTCGAGGAGAAGAAGTGGGTCGGCGAGCAGCGTTTCCTGCAGGCGCTGAACTACTGCACCCTGCTGCCCGGTCCCGAGGCGCAGCAGCTGGCAACCTATCTGGGCTGGCTGATGCACCGCACGGCGGGCGGGCTTCTCGCCGGCACATTGTTCGTGCTGCCGGGCATGGTCGCCATCATGGCGCTGTCCTGGATCTACGTGCTGCTGGGCAAGGTGACCCTGGTCCAGGGCCTGTTCTTCGGCCTGAAGGCCGCGGTGCTGGTGATCGTGATCGAGGCGGTGATCCGCGTGGGCCGGCGGGCACTGCGCAACAACGCCATGCGCCTTCTGGCGGCCGCTGCCTTCGTCGCGATCTTCTTCTACGGCGTTCCCTTCCCGGTGATCGTCGTGGCGGCCGGCGTGATCGGCTACGCCGCCACGAGGTTTGGCTCGACCGCTTTCCAGGCCGGCGGCCATGGGGTCGGCAAGGGCCCGGCGCTGGGCGATGCCGAGTCCCTGCTGGGGGAGGCGACGCCGGCGCACGCCAGACCCAATCTCGCCTGGACCCTGTCGATCGGCGCGATCTTCCTCGCGCTGTGGCTCGTCCCGGTGGCCCTGTTGTGGTTCCTGCGCGGGCCCGACGACATCTTCACCCAGATCGCAGTGTTCTTCAGCAAGATGGCGGTGGTCACGTTCGGCGGCGCCTACGCGGTGCTGGCCTACGTCGCCCAGCAGGCGGTCGAGCACTATGGCTGGGTCACCGCCGGCGAGATGCTGGACGGTCTCGGCCTCGCCGAATCGACGCCCGGTCCGCTCATCATGGTGACGCAGTTCGTGGGCTTTCTGGGCGCCTGGCGGGACCATGGCGGGCTGAGCCCGCTGCTCGCCGGCACGCTGGGCGGCCTGCTCACGACCTGGGTGACTTTCGTGCCCTGCTTCCTCTGGATCTTCGTCGGCGCGCCCTATGTCGAGGCGCTGCGCGCCAACAAGGCGCTGTCGGGCGCGCTTGCGGCCATTACCGCGGCGATCGTCGGCGTGATCCTCAATCTCGCCGTCTGGTTCGGCCTGCAGGTGCTGTTCGCCGAATTGCGCACGGTCCGGCTGCTGGGCGCCACCGTCGACCTGCCGGTCATGGGCTCGGCAAACATCGCCGCCGTGGCACTGGCGGCAGCCTGTGCTGTTGCTGTATTCCGCTTCCGCTTCGGGATGATCCCGGTCCTGCTGGCCAGTTCGATAGCCGGCATCGTCTACGCGCTGATGCTATAGGAAACAAATGACCGATACGCTCCCCGACCGCCTCTCGACCAATCCCAAGAGCCCGCACTACGACGAAGCGCTTCTCCAGCGCGGCATCGGCATCAAGTTCGACGGCCAGGAGAAGACCAACGTCGAGGAGTATTGCGTGAGCGAGGGCTGGATCCGCGTTGCCGTCGGCAAGACCGTCGACCGCAAGGGCAATCCGCTCACCATCAAGCTGAAGGGCAAGGTCGAACCCTACATCGAGACCAAGAAGTCCTAGAGCGCTTCTGGGCGAGATTGAATCAAGCCGAACATTCAAACAACGACCTCACCCTGAGGAGCATCGCGCAGCGATGCGTCTCGAAGGGTGGGAACGCGCACTTTGCCTGTTGCCCATCCTTCGAGACGCGCTGCTCCGCAGCACTCCTCAGGATGAGGTAAGTGGGTCAATGTGACCTGGAACGGCTCTAGGCGCCCGGGCGCGCCAGCGCGGCGAAGGCCACGACGAGGTTGATAAGCAACAGGCTGATGTCGAGGCGGCGCGGCACATCGGTCAAAAGCGAATCGCTGCGGAACGCTGCCGCGAGGTCGATCGGCGCCACCGGGGCGAGGCCCTCCACTGCCTCGATGCGTTGGCAGACCGCTTGCGCCAGGATCGCATAGCCGACGGCGGTGGGATGCAGGTTGTCGAGCCCGTAGAGTCCGCCTTTGTGCGGCCAGCGCTGCAGCGGCACGTTGTTGATCCGCCAGTCCTTGATCCAGACCTCGTGTTCGCGGGTCTCGCGATAGTGCTTGTTGTCGTGCAGCTCCATCATCGCGTAGGCGTCGACAAAGGCGAGCCCGTCGCCGCCGAAGGTCTCCGTGAGGTCGTCGGCGATCCGCCGGTTCAGGTCGCGGACGCCCTGGTCCAGCGCCTTCATCTCGGCGCCGCTCAGGCCGCCGATCTGGCCGAGCCGCCCGAGATATTCGGGGAAGTAGTCGGCACCGCGCGGCAACGCGCCGGGATCGACGCGGGGCATAAGGTTGGCCACGCAACTCGGCTTGGGCAGCAGGTTGAGATAGACGCGGTCGATCCGTCCCGCCTGCCGCATGTCGTTCAGGCGCACGCCGAGATCGTGCATGTCGGTGGCGATGGCGTCGGGCGCGAACTGGTCCTTCGTCGCCATCAGGCAGATCGTCCAGATGCCGTCGTTGATGCCGATGTTGACCAGCAGCCGCTTCGGCCGGCGTTCCGCCACGATCTCGAGCGGCGTCCTGTCGGCGAATACGCTTGCCGGATCGTTCGAGGGATTGAGCAGGAAGCTCGCGTTGATCGCCTCGTAGAGCGCCGGTACCACACCCACGAAATCGAAGCCCTCGGCGTCCCGCACCTTGTCGATCAATCCGGCGGTCTTCGAGACGCTGTTGTTGTAGGTGAGGGCGGCCTGGTCGGCGATCGTGGTCTGGGCGATCGAGATGTTGTCGAAGCAGTCTTCGTCGGACCAGCGGCCTTGGTCTAGCCAGGCCTGCGCGTTCGCGAGCACCGACTGCTTCAGCCCGTCGAGATCGAAGCGGCCCGAGCGGAAGAGATCTTCCAGGTCGAACAGGATCTCGCGGGGATACGAAGGTGTCCGGAAGTCCCAGCCGAAGGCCCGCGCGACCTGAGCCGGCACGGCGAGTGCTGCAAGCTCGGCGTTGGTGGTCAGCGAGCGCGTGCCGTTGTAGATGGAGTCGCCTATGGCCATCAGTTCAGGGCGGTCAGGCATGTCTTCTCTCCAGGGGCCTACAGCACACTCGCATGAAGAGCATTGCACCACAAAGACACGTCTTGGCCGCCGGGTCGCGTTGCAGGCCGGCGGGGCGGCAGGTCTGCTGCTCGCGGCGGGGCCGGCCCGAGCGCAGACCATGAAGATTCGCCTCGGCACGGCCACGCCGGGCGGCGGGTTCCCGGTCTATGGCGCAGCCTTCGTAGAGGGCGTGCGCCGTTTCGATCCGACACTCCAGATCGAGGCGATCAACACCAGGGGCAGTACGGAAAACGTGCCGATGCTCGAAGCCGGCACGCTCGACATCGCGCTGGTGCAGGGCGAGGTGGTGCACGAGTCGCTGCAGGGCATCGGCCGCGCGCCGGCCGATCTGCGCGTGCTGACGGCCATGTACCCGACGGCCGGGATGTTCGTCGTTCGGGCCGACTCGCCCTATCGCACGATCGCGGACCTCAGGGGCCAGTCGATCGCATGGGGGGCTGGCGGCTCGGGTCTGGTCATTCTCGGCCGCTATGCCATGGACGGGCTCGGTCTCGACGCGGCGAAGGATTTCCGGCCGATCTATCTCGAACGCGCGGGCGACGGCCCGGCCATGGTGCTCGACGGGCGGGTCGCCGCGCTGTGGGGCGGGGGCAACGGCTGGCCGGGTTTCGTCACGATGGCCAACAGCCGCGACGGGGCGCGCTTCATCGCACCCGATGCCGGCGAGATCCGGCGCATCCTGGCCCGCCACCCGTTCCTCAAGCCGGTGACCCAGGCCGCCGGCAGCTTCACCGGCCAGACGACCGCGATCCCGTCGATCGGTTCGTGGAGCTTCGTGCTCGCGCGCCCCGGTCTCGATGACGCGGCGGGCTATCTCATCGCGAAGGCGTTGCACGCCCTGCACCAGGCCGGCAACCCGCCGCCGCAACTGGTCGACACCACGGCGGCCAATACCGTCGCGGTGGTCCCCGGACGCGAGAGGCTGCATCCCGGCGTGGCGCGTTTCTATCGCGAGATCGGACTGCTCACGTAACCTCCGGCCGGCCTCCGCGTTGTCCGCACAGGACAATGACGGAGGGTGACATGGACAAGGCAAAGGCCGACGGGAAGATCGAGGGCGAAGGCAGCTACAGCGCCACCGCCGACTACAACAAGCGCACGGCCGAGTTCCTCAAGAAGGGCAGCGTGGAC
Source organism: Reyranella aquatilis (assembly GCF_020880995.1). Taxonomy (GTDB): domain Bacteria; phylum Pseudomonadota; class Alphaproteobacteria; order Reyranellales; family Reyranellaceae; genus Reyranella; species Reyranella aquatilis. The sequence goes on from NZ_JAJISD010000010.1 coordinate 58,842, forward strand.
TCGGCCGCCCGCGACGCCGCGCAGGCGCTGGACTCCGACGAGGCGGACTCGCTCAAGGCGGCTGAAGCCAAGGGCAAGGCCGGCGACCCAACAGGCCAGGGCGCGGCCAGGACCAAGTAGGCCGTTCGTCCGGGCTATTCCGGCTTCAGCAGGCCCTTCTTCGCGAGATCGCCGATCCCGGCCTCTTCCGTCTTCATGAAGGCGGCAAAGCCCTCGGGCGTCGAGGGACGCACGGTTGCGCCCAGATCGACGAATTTCTGCTTGATTGCAGGGTCGTCGAGCGCGGTCACGGCGGCGGCGTTGAGCGTCGCGATGATCGGCGCGGGCGTGTCCTGGCGCACGAACACGCCGAGCGTGGTCCCGCCGTCGAACGGGGTGCAGCCGACTTCCGCTAGCGTCGGCACGTTGGGCAGCTCGGGCGTGCGCTTCTCGCCAATCACGACGAGCGCGCGCAGCTTGCCCGATTGCAGATGCGGCAGTGAGCTGCTGAGTTGGTCGACGTAACTGTCGATCTGGCCGGCCAGGACGTCATTCAGCCCCACGCCCGAGCCGCGATAGGGCACGATCGAGAAGCTCACCTTCTCGTTTTCCTGCAGGCGCAGGATGTCGGTGTGATTGGGCGTCCCGTTTCCGGCGTGTCCCATGCTGATCGTGCCGGGCTTGGCTTTGGCGGCCGCCAGCAGCGACTGGAAATCGGTAAATCGGCTGTTGGCCGGCACCACTACGATCATCGGAACCGTGCTCAGCATGCTGACCGGCGCGAACGACGGCACCATGGAAGGCTTGCCTGCCATCAAGGGCGAAACATAGAGCGTGCCGAAAGCGGCGATCACCATCGTGTAACCGTCCGGCGGCGCCTGCAGCACCAATTCCTGTCCGACCACCCCGCCCGCTCCCGGACGGTTGTCGACCAGGACGGGCTGCCCGAGCTTGCGCGACATGCCCTCGCCCGCGAGGCGGGCCGTCACGTCGGCATTGCCGCCCGCCGCGAACGGAACGATGAAGCGGATCGGCTTGGTCGGGAAGGCCTGAGCCCGCGCGCCGATACCGCTTGCCATCGCAGCCGTCGCCGCGAGCCCGCCCAGGATGAGGTTCCGTCTCTTTGCCACGTTGGTTTCCTCCGGATTGGTTGCACAAAGCATCCGCTTCGGGTGCGAGGGAGGCCACTCAAATCGATGATCCCCTTTCGCGCCCCGGAAACCCTGAAAGACGACGAGCCGGTTTCCGGCCCCCGCAACCTGCCGGCAACCACGCCTTCTGCGGTGGCGTTCCCTGTCCTGAGGCGGCGAAGAACAGGAGAAGGAAGATGCAAGTGAGCAATACGATCACCTGCGGGGTACGCGGGCCCCGGCTCAGGTCCGGAAGTGCCCCATGCGTGATTGCTCACCCCGGTGGTCGTGCCGATCGGACGGCCGACGAACGCGGAGGGGCCTGTGAGCGCACCGCATGCCGCCGTATGGCTGAACGCCGACGAAGCACACATCTTTCGCTTCGGATCGGGTGAGGTGGAGAAGTGCGAAGTGCGGGCCGACGGCAATGGCCGCGTTCGCGACGACCGCGAGTATTTCGAGGCGATCCTTGCCGAGCTGACCGAAGTCGAGGCCTGGATGATTGCCGGTCCGTTGGGGCCGAGGCAGGACTTCGAGAAGTACGTTCGGGTCGGCCACGCCGAGCAGCTTGCGAAGAAGCTGGCCGGCGTGGAAACCATGGATCGACCCGGCGACGGCGAACTGCTGCGTCACGCCCGTCGGCGGCTCGCTGGCTAGCTAGTTGCTGTTCTCGAGCCGTGTGACCACGAAACCGCGGCCATCGCGTTCGAGTTCGAAACGGACGCGATCGCCCGGGCCCAGACCCTTGAGCGACGAGGGATCTTCGACCGCGAAGACGCGAACGCCTCCCTCCGGGAGCAGTGGCAGTGGACGATAGTCGATCGTGACGCGGCCCGCTTCCTTGTCCACGGCAACAATGCGTCCGCTGGCGAGCGGCGTGTCGCTGGGGGCCTCGACGGTGCACTCTTCGAGGGCCTGGTCCTGAAGGTTCTCGTGGGGGCTCGGCAGCCCTGCGGCCTGGGTCGCCAAGGGCGCGACTGCCATCGCGGCGAAAAACGCCGAAAGGGCGATTCTGGTCTTGAACATCGGTGGGCTGACTTTCCGGTGGTGAACGCTACTGAGCGCACCATCTGGGAAGGGCTTCGCCGATTTCCAGAGGTTGCGGCGCGGTGACGGGGACAGCGCCGTCGCATGTCACAGCCCTCACGTGCATGTGACCCGCACAGGCGATATGCAGATTTCCTACTCCGGCTTGATGTTGCCGTCGCGGATCACCTTGCCCCAGCGGTCGCGGTCGTTGCTCACCAGCGTCACGACGTCCTGCGGCGGGCCCGCGAGCGGTTCGGCGCCCAGCGTCGCGAGCCGCTCGGCCGTCGCAGGCGCGGCCAGCACCTTGTTCACCGCCTCGTTGAGACGCTTCACCACCGGCTCCGGTACGCCCGCCGGGCCGAGGACGATGAACCAACCCTCGATCTCCGCGGCGGCGAGGTTGAGTTCGCGCAGGGTGGGAAGATCGGGCGCCAGCGCGCTGCGCTTCGGACCGGTCACGGCCAGTGCGCGCATCTCGCCGCGCTGCACGTACGGCAGCATCACGGCGACGTTGTCGAACATCGTCTGGATGCGGCCGGCGAGGATGTCGGCGCGCACCGCGCCGCTGCCGCGATAGGGCACGTGCAGGATCTGGACGCCGGCGGTGCGCTGCAGGATCTCGCCGGCGAGATGCTGCGCCGTGCCCATGCCGGTCGACGCATAGGCGATGCCGTTCGGCTTCGACTTCGCCAGCGCAATGAGGTCGGCGACGGTCTTCACGCCGAGGTCGGGATGCACCACGAGCAGATAGGGCGTGCGCGCGACCGTGGCGATCGGCGTGAAGTCCTTCAGCGGGTCGAAGGAGAGGTTCGGGTAGAGCGCACCCAGCGTGGCGTGCGAACTCGGCGCGAACAGCAGCGTGTAGCCGTCGGCCGGCGACTTCACGACCATCTCCGAGGCGATGATGCCGCTCGCGCCGCCCTTGTTCTCGACCAGCACGTTCTGCCCGAGTTCTGTCGTCAGCCCCTGCGCCATCAGCCGTGCGATGACGTCGGTCGCGCCGCCCGGCGGGAAGCCGACGACCAGACGGATCGACTTGTCGGGAAAGGCCGGTGTCTGGGCGGCGGCGGGCAAGGCAAGCGCCAGCAGGCCGCCGGCCAGCAGCCCCATCAGCTTCGAACGCAGCATCTTCGTCCTCCCGATTCGTCTTCTTTTCTGGGTTTAGCCCTGTTGCCGGGTCGTGGCGGCGCGGTTCAGGAAACCGCGGCGACGGCCTGCAGCATGGATTCCCGATCGGCGCCTGCGACGTTCTCGGCGATGCGGCCCGACTCGACCTCGCCCTCCAGCGAGCAGCGGTACATCACGCGAGGCTTGGTCTGGTCGAAGTCGCCCAGTGCCACGTGGCAGCTGCAGCGATTGTCCCACATCACCACGTCGCCCAGGCTCCAGCGATGGCGGTAGACGAACTCCGGCGATGTCGCATGTGCGTTGAGCATTGCGAGCAGGCTCTGGCTCTCGTCGTCGGACATGCCGAGGAAGCGGCGGATGCGCTGATTGACCAGCAGCGACTTGCGACCGGTCTCGGGATGCGTGCGCACGACGGGGTGGATGATCGGCGGATTGCGCCGCTTCATTTCGGCGACCACGGTCGGATCGCGCTGCTCGATGCCGCGCACCATCGAGACGTCGTGCACCGCCTCGAGGTTCTCGAGCAGGGCACGGATGGGCGGCGTCAGCGTTTCGAGCGCGAGATAAAGGTTGGCCCACATCGTGTCGCCACCGACCGGCGGCTTCTCCTTGCAGTGCAGGATCGCTCCCTTCGCGGGACGCGACGTGTAGCTGAGGTCGGTGTGCCAGTTGCGGCCCGAATTGTAGGTGCCCGACTTCTTGCCGCCGACCGTCTTGTTGCTGAGGACCAGGATCTCGCGATGGTCCGGATGCAGCGTCGACGGCGCCTGGGACTCGTGATTGTCGAGCACCCCGAAGCGGCGGGAGAAGGCAATCTGCTCCTCCGGCGTCAGGTCCTGTTCTGGAAAGACGAGAACGATATGCTCGAGCCAGGCCTTGTTAATCTCCTCATGCTGCGCGTTGGTCAGCGGCTTGCGAAGGTCGATGCCACGGATTTCCGCGCCCGCCGCGAAGCCCAGAGGGGTGATTTCGAGTGAGTTCATGTCATTTCTCCCGGGCTGCGAACCTACCCAGCGCCCTGATGATCGGTCAATATACTGTTTATTGTCAGACAAGATAGGTTCATTGCCATGGACGTCAGCCCCGACTCCGAGACCCCGCTCGGACGGCTTGTGAAGTCGCTGCCCGAGCGACTGGCGGAGCGCGTGCTGGAGGACGTGATGACGGGTCGACTGAAGCCCGGGGATCGTCTCAAGGAGGAACTGCTCGCCCAGACCCACGCGGTCAGCCGCGCCACGGTGCGCGAGGCGCTGATTGCGCTGGCGCGGCAGGGCTACGTGGTGCGCATCCCGCGCTCGGGCGCGCGCATCGCCGAATTCTCCCGCCGGGATCTCGATGACCTGTTCGAACTGCGCGCCGCGTTGCTCGCGACCGCGGCCGAGCGTTACACCCGCCAGGCGGGTCCGGATCAGAAAGCCGAACTGGAGGTGTTGGTGGCCGACCTGGAAAGGATGGCGGCAACGATAGACACCTCACCGCAGGACTTCGCCAGCCAGTCGGTTCGAATCCAGACCTTCCTCACGGAGCGCTGCGGCAACAACCACCTGCCCGACATGTACAAACGGCTGGCGGGAATGGGCATGTGGCAGCTGATCCGCGGCCAGGCCAGCAGCTTCCTGACACCGGCAGGCCGTGCGGAGTCGGCGGCCGACTGGCGGCGCCTTGCAGATCGAGTCTCGGCCGCCGATCCGGAGGGGGCCGGGCGCGCGGCCCGTCTGCTGCTCGAACACTCAGCCGTTCGCGTGCGCCAGCACTTTGACGAGGTCGTGCGCTCGGGTCCGCGACCCTAGCGATCAGGCGACCGCGTCGATCACCCGGGCCAGCGCCACGTCCTTCAGTGACACGCCGCCGGCATCGTGGGTCGAGAGCACGATCTCGACCTTGTTGTAGACGTTCGACCATTCGGGATGATGGTCGGCCTTCTCGGCGGCCATCGCGACGCGAGTCATGAATCCCCAGGCCTCGTTGAAGTCGGCGAACCTGAAGCTCTTCTGGATCGCATCGCGGCCACGCACCTTCTTCCAGCCCTTGATGGTGGCGAGGGCCTGGCTTCGGGCCTTGCCGGCGAGTTTGGCGGTCATCTGCATTCTCCTTGGTTGGCGTGAAGCTTGCCTCATCGCAGCGCAGCGGCCTAGGCTCGTGCCAACAAACCGGAGGCTTTCTTGAAGATCACCCGACGTACCGCCCTAATTTCTACGACGGCCGCCGTGCTGGGCGCCGGCGCCGCCGTGCCGGCGTCCGCGCAGAAGAGCGCCGACCAGCTGCGCATCCTGTTCAACGACGCCGTGCCCAACGTCGACATGTACTTCAACAGCCAGCGCACCGGCCTGATCCTCGCGCACCAGGCGTGGGACATGCTGGTCCATCGCGATCCCGCGACTTTCGAGATCAAGCCGTCGCTGGCCACCGACTGGAAGTTCACCGACGACAACACGCTCGATCTTACGATCCGGCAGGGCGTGAAGTTCCACGACGGCAGCGGTCTCACGCCCGACGATGTCGTCTACACGATCAACATGGCGGCCGATCCCGCGTCCAAAGTCGCGACGCCGTCGAACTATGCCTGGATCGACAAGGCCGAGAAGACCGGCGACTGGACGGTGCGGATCAAGATGAAGCGTCCGACCCCGGCGGCGCTCGAGTATCTCGCCATGGTGACGCCGATCCATCCCAAGGCCTATCGCGAGAAGGTCGGTCCCGAGGGCTTCTCGGCCAAGCCGGTCGGCGCGGGCCCGTACAAGATCGTGAAGAACGACCAGGGCAAGGAGATCTTCTTCGAACGCTTCGACGATTACTGGAAGGGCTCGCCCAAGGGCGTGCCGGCGATCAAGAAGCTGCATGTGCGCTTCGTGCCCGACCTCGCCACCGCGGTGACCGAGGTGCTGGCGCAGAAGGCCGACTGGATCTGGAACATCAACCCCGACCAGGCCAACGACATCAACAAGATGCCGTTCCTGCAGGCCGTCCGGCAGGAATCGATGCGTGTCGGCTACCTCTCGATCGATGCCGCAGGCCGCTCGGGCGCCGGCAATCCGCTGACCAACCTCAAGGTGCGCCAGGCGATCTGGCACGCGGTCGACCGCAAGCAGTTCGCCGAGAAGCTGGTCGGCGGCGGCAGCCGCGTGCCGCCGGCGCCCTGCTTCCCCAGCCAGTTCGGCTGCGATGCCGATGCCGCCGTGAAGTACGACTACGATCCGGCCAAGGCCAAGGCACTGCTGGCGGAAGCGGGCTTCCCCAACGGCTTCGACGTCGAGATGGTGAGCTACGTGCAGCCGACTTCGTGGGGCGCGGCAATCCAGAACTATCTCAACGCCGTCGGCATCCGCGCCAAGATCACCCAGCTGCAGGTCGCGCCGGCCATCCAGAAGGCCCAGAAGGGCGAGGCGCCGCTCTACATGGGCAGCTGGGGCAGCTACTCGATCAACGACGTGTCGGCGATCCTGCCGGTGATGTTCGGCGCCGGGGCGCTTGACAACTATTCGAAGGACCCCGAGCTCGAGAAGCTGGTCGCCGAGGGTGGCGCCACGTCCAACACCGAGGCACGCAAGAAGGCCTACTCCGCGGCGGTGAAGATTGCGACCGAGAAGGCCTACTGGCTGCCGATCAACACCTACGTGAACACCTACGCCTTCTCCAAGGCGCTGGACTTCAAGACCTTCCCGGACGAGCTGCCGCGCTTCTACTTCGCGAAGTGGAAGTGACACGCCGAAGGCGTGTCATCCCGGGCGTAGCCCAGGGATCTCTTTTCCAGAGATCCTAGGGAACCAGCAGACACTCCACGCCGCCGCCAGGTCGAGGCCTGAGCGGCGGCGTTTCCGTCGCGCAGCGCGGTTCGGCGATCGGGCAGCGCGGATGGAAGCGGCATCCCGGCGGGATGTTGGCCGGATCAGGCATGACGTCGCCCAGGCCCACATCGGGCACGCCGAGGCCGGGCTCCGGCGTCAGCACCGAGGCCAACAGCGCCTTGGTGTAGGGATGCTCCGGGTCGTGGAACAGCGCCTGCGTCGGCTTCTTCTCGACGATGCGGCCGAGATACATCACCGCCACCTCGCTCGCGACGTGCTCGACGACCGCGAGATTGTGGCTGATGAACAGATAGGTGAGGCCGAGGTCGCGGCGCAGCTCGGCCAGCAGGTTCAGGATCTGCGCCTGTACCGAGACGTCGAGTGCCGAGGTTGGCTCGTCGCACACCACGATGCGCGGCCGCAGCACCAGGGCACGGGCGATCGCGACCCTCTGGCGCTGGCCGCCGGAGAGTTCGGCCGGCAGGCGATTGCCCATCTCGCCCGGCAGGCCGACGCGGCTCAGCATCTCGTCGACGCGCCGGGCAATCTCGGCGCGCGAGAAGGTCCCCTGCGCCTGCAGCGGCATCGCCACGATGTCGCGAATGCGGGTCAGCGGATTGAGCGAGGAGAACGGATCCTGGAAAACCGGCTGGATCAGCCGTGCGCGGGCCTTGCGGTCCATGTCGACGATGCGCTGGCCCTCGACGGCGATATCGCCGGAGTCGGGTTCGAGCAGGCCGAGGATCAGGCGCGCGAGCGTGGACTTGCCGCAGCCCGATTCGCCCACGACGCCCAGCACGCCGCCCGGCGGCACGGCAAACGAGACGCCGTCGACGGCGACGACGCGACGGTCCTTGCCGAGGACACCGCCGGCGACGCGGAAAGTCTTGCCCACCGAGCGGAGTTCGATCGCGGGTGTGGTCGTCGTGCTCATGGCGCCAGCCGGCAGAGATAGTCGTGGCCCGGCGCAGCGACCTGGTGCGGTACGCTCCGGGCGCAGGTCGCGTCGGCGAAGCTGCAGCGGTCGCGGAAGCCGCAACCCTCGAAGCCTGGGCCGATGCGCGGCACGGTGCCCGGGATCGAGCCCAGCGGTTCATCCTGCCGCTGCTTGCCCGGCACCGGCACGCAGCGCAGCAGGCCCTGCGTGTAGGGATGCCGGGGATCGGCGAAGAGCTGCGCGGTCGCGGCGCTCTCGACGACTTCGCCGGCATACATGACCGAGACCCGATGGGCGACGCGCGCCACGATGCCGAGATCGTGGGTGATCAGCAGCAGGCCGAGGCCGAGGTCGCGCTGCAGCTGGGCCAGCAGGCGCAGGATCTGCGCCTGCACCGTGACGTCAAGCGCCGTGGTCGGCTCGTCGGCGATCAGGAGCTGCGGCTCGCACATCAGCGCCATGGCGATCATCACGCGCTGGCGCAGGCCGCCCGAAAGCTGGTGCGGGAACTGGCCGAGGCGCAGGCCGGGTGCGGTGATGCCGACGCGGCCCAGAAGATCGGCGGCGCGGTCGATGGCGATCCGCTGGCTCACCTTCTTGTGCCGGCGCATCACCTCGGTCATCTGCGAACCGATCGTGTAGGCCGGATTGAGGCTGGTCATCGGCTCCTGGAAGATCATCGCCATGGCATTGCCGCGCAGGCGCGCCATGCCGCGATCGTCGAGCTTCAGCAGGTCCTCGCCCTGGAAGCTGAGCCGCTGCGCCGTGCGATGGCCGCCGCGGGCCAGCAGGTTCATCACAGCCAAAGCCGTCACGGACTTGCCGCAGCCCGATTCGCCCACCAGGCAATGGGTCTCGCCACGCTCGACCGTGAGCGAGGCGCCACGCACCGCCGAGGTGTTGCCGCCGAAGCCCACTTCGAGCTTTTCGACTTCGAGCAGCGCGCTCATGAGCGGGACCTAGTGCCGAAGGCGTCGCGCAACCCGTCGCCCAGCAGGTTGATTCCGAGCACCAGCACGAACAGCGCCACGCCCGGAATCACGATCACCCACGGGCTGAAGAACATGTAGTCCTTCGCCTCCGCGATCATCAGGCCCCAGGAGGGCAGAGGTGGCGGCACGCCGAGGCCGAGGAACGACAGCGTCGCCTCAAGCAGGATGGCGAGCGCGATCTCGAGCGTCGCCACCACGACGAGGTGGCTCGCGATGTTGGGCAGCACCTCGCGCGACAGCACGCGGAAGCGCGAACAGCCGGCGCACCAGGCGGCGGCCACGAAGTCGAGGTTGCGCACCTGCATGGAGGTCGATCGCGCCACGACGGCGAAGCGGTCCCACAACAGCAGGCCGAGCGTCAGCACCAGCAGGGTCATCGAGGTGCCGAGCAGGCCGACCACGGCCAGTGCCACCAGCACGACCGGGATCGAGAGGCGGGTGGTGATGGCGAACAGCACGGCGTCGTCGATGCGCCCGCCGAAGAAGCCGCCCAGCACGCCGATGGTGATGCCGATCAGGCCTGACACGATGGTGACGGTGATGCCGATCAGCATCGAGATGCGGCAGCCCCAGATCAGGCGCGAGAGATAGTCGCGACCGAGCTGGTCGGTGCCGAGGATGAAGTCGGGATTGTGCCCCTCCATCCAGAACGGCACGAGAAGGCGGCGGTTGAGGTCCTGGGCGAACGGATCGTGCGGCACGATCAGCGGCGCGAAGACGGCGCAGAACAGCGCGATGCCCACGATGATCGCGCCGATCCAGGTGCCGGCGCTCTTCCAGCCACGTCGCGGGCCGGCATTGACCGTGACGGCGGTGCTCATGCGCCCATCCTCATGCGCGAAGCCTCGGGTCGAGCACGGCGTTCAGCAAGTCCGAAACCATGGTCAGGGCGACGTAGATGACGGCGAGGACGAGCACGACGGCCTGAACCACGGGGAAATCGTTCTTGGCGATGCTCTCCCAGGCGAGGAAGCCGACACCATGCAGGGCGAAGACCTGCTCGATCACGATCGAGCCGCCCAGCATGAAGCCGAGCTGCACGGCGGCGATCGCCACGACCGGAATGGCGGCGTTGCGCAGCGCGTGCTTCAGCAGGATCGAGGCGCGCGACAGGCCCTTGGCGCGCGCGGTGCGAATATAGTCGCTGCCCATCGCCTGGATCATGCCGGCGCGCGTCAGGCGCGTGAGGGCCGGCACTGCGGAGAAGGCCAGCACGATGCCGGGCATCACGAAATGCTCCCATGAGCCCGTACCCGAGATCGGCAGCCAGCCCAGCGTCAGTCCGAAGACGATCATCAGGAGCAGACCGAGCCAGAAGGACGGCATCGCCTGGCCGATCAGGGCGATCATCTGTACCGCGCGATCGAAGTTGGTGTTTTCACGCACAGCCGCAAGAATACCCATCGGGATCGAGATCAGGAGCGCGAGCGAGAGGCCGGTCAGGCCAAGGGTCAGTGTCACCGGCATGCGCTCTGCAATCAGCGTCGAGACGCGCGTCTGGAAGAAATAGCTGTTGCCGAGATCGCCGGTGACGGCGCGGCCCACCCAATCGAAGAACTGCGTCAGCACGGGCCGGTCGAGGCCATAGGCCTTGCGGACCGCCTCGATGTCGGTCTGCGTGGCGTTCGGACCGGCGATGGAAATGGCGAGATCGCCCGACAGCCGCGTCAGGATGAATGCGAGCGTCATGACGGTCGCGGCGACGAGCAGTGCCACGATCAGGCGGCGGACGAGGAAACGAAGCATGGGCGGCGGCGAGCTTAGTCGGGATCGGTCGGGAAGGCGATGCGAATACCGCGCCAAACCTCCGGACAGCAAGGGCCGCAAACGGTCACGACGGAGCGCTTGGCGCGGGCGCGCCGGTCCTATATGGGGGAGTCATGCCGGTCTTCAACAATCCTCGGCGCACGCCCTGCTTCGGCCTGGCGCCCACATTGGAGGATTTCGAAGCGATCGCCGCCGAGGCGCTCGCGACGATCCCCGAGGAGTTTCGCAAGCATATCGGCAACGTGCGCATCCAGATCGACGATTTCCCGTCGGACGAAGTCGAGAAGCAGATGGAGCTCGACACGCCGTTCGACCTGCTCGGTCTCTATCAGGGCGTTTCGATGATGGAGCGCGGCGCGGGCCACGTCGCCAACGATATCGACCGGATCTTCCTCTATCGCCGTCCGATCCTCGACTACTGGTGCGAATCGGGCGAGGACCTGCCGCACATCGTGCGCCATGTGCTGATCCACGAGATCGGCCATCACTTCGGCCTGAGCGACGACGACATGGAAGCGATCGAAGCCAAGGCCGAGGAAGAATCGCAGCGCGTGCAGCCCAACGCCTGACGCGCTTCCTCTTCTTCCTCCTCTCCCCGTCAGCGGGAGAGGAACATGATAATCAAACCCTCATCGCCTCGCGGTAGAGCCGCTCCGCGTTCGTCCACTTGATCGCCTGGACGAAGGCCTCGATGTAGCGAGCGACGTCCTTCTCGTAGTCGGCGGCGTAGGCATGCTCGTACATGTCCATCACGAGCAGCGGCACGCCCCCGGCCGGAGCCATGGAATCGTTCTCGGCGCGGTAGTTGAAGAGACGCTTGTCGCGCGGTGCATAGGCGAGGACCACCCAGCCCGTTCCCGCGCCGAGCGACCTGCCGATGCCGCCGAACTCCGCCTTCCAGCGATCGAGGCTGCCGAAGTCGCGCGACAGGGCCTGGGCCAGCAGACCGGACGGCTGGCCGGGTGTCTCGGAAAGACCCTCGAAGTAGATCTCGTGCAGGATGATCGCGTTCTGTGCCGCCTGCTCGTCGCGCTTGAGTTCGCCCAGCCGCTCGGGCGTGACGTCCGCAAAGTCGATGCGCGCCAATTCCTCGCTGACCGCGTTCAGCTTCTTCACCATGCCGGCATACTCGGTGTCGTGATGTCTGCGCAGGAGGTCGGCCGACAGCCCCTTGACCTTGTCGGGATTGATCACGAGCGGCTTGGGCGTCGCCTTCGGGGCAGCGACAGAGGTGGCCAGTTGCGGGGCGGTCGACTGGGCGCGCGCGCCCAGCGCAAAGCCGCCAACCAGTAAGCCGGCGCCTGCGGCCAGCGAACGGCGCGACATGTCGGTCATGAGGGCTCCTGCGTGTTCGCTGGAAGAACGCCGGTCAGGGAGAGGAGTTGCGCCGCACCGGAGGGACCCGGTATCGCCCCTCGATCAGCGCCTGCTCGGGCAGGAAGGCGCGCAGCACAAGGCGCATCGGTCCCGCGGGGGCGGGCAGCCAGTTCGCCACCCGATCGGCCGACGGCCGGTCCCGCTGGATGTAGATCGTGAGCGATCCGTCGGCGCCGTGAACCAGACCGGGAGTCCGGTCGCCCACCGAATATCGGTCGATGACGTTTTCGCTGAAATAGGCACGGCCTTCCGGCGTGACCTCGTAGGCGGACAGGGACCAGAAGGCCCTCACCGGCGGCAGGCCTCCGGCGGGGAAGGTGAGCACATAGCGCTCGGTGCCCAGGAGCGGCTGCCGGTCCGCATCCTGGGAGCCGGTCACATAGACCGCCTCGCCGGGCATCAGAGCGCCGAGCGCCGTCAGCGCGGTGGCGGCCCGATAGAGATAGTCGTCGCCGAAATTGCCGAAATGCCGCTCGCCATAGGTCCAGCCGTCGATCGTGCGGCCCCTTCCGGCGGCGGCGCGGATGTCGGCATGACCCTGCTCTATGCCGGTGCGGATGGCGCGACGTTCGGCTTCGGTGAAGGCGCGCTGGTCGAACTTGCGTCCGGGCTTCAGCTTCAGCGGCGCCAGCGCCTCGAACAGCGGGCCGTCGCGCGCCGGCAAGGGGCTCTCGCCGAGCGCCCGCATGCCGACGTCGAACAGGTCGAAAGGCTCGTCGGGATGGGCGGCCGGCCAGTCTGCGACGGGTTCGGGCGGTGCCTGCGTGCGGAAGCGCATCAGCTCGCCGGTCTCCAGGATACGCCGTTCGTTGCGCATGTCCGGCGTTTCCAGCAGCACGCGGCTCTGCAGGATGCGCGCACGGTCAAGTTCCTCGGGACCGTCGACCAGGATGCGGCCCAGAAGCCAGACCGACGTCGTCGGCGCCCGCACCAGCACGACGTCGCCCGGCGCATCGCCATTCCACGTCGGGCCGACGATCATGTGCGTGGCCCGTCCCTTGCTGCCGAGCCGATGGCTGACCACGAGAAAATTGTCGGTGAACAGGTCGATGAAGGCATAGCTGTAATAGAGGTCGCCGACCGGCGGTACCGTGAGGAACAGGGGTTCAAGCGAGAGATCGAGCCAGGCCGATGAATAGAGTGTGTCGGCATTGGGCGCTGTCATCTCGCGCGTGCGGGCGTCGGCGAGGGTCGGGACATGACGGAACCGATTGAGCCTCTGCCGCTGCGGGTTCTGCTCATCGACCGTCGCGCGCCAGCGGGCGCGATACATCTCGTAGATCGGGAAGAGGTAGATGGTCGCGCGCGCGGCGAGGTCGCGCAGGCTGGTCGATGCTTCCTGGGCCCCGGCGAGGGCGGGCATGCCAAGCAGGCCTGCCAGCGCGGCACGGCGACCGATCCTCACGCCGCGCGCTCCCGCCGGCGACGCCGTTCAGCGACGAAGTCGGCAGCCTCCTTCCACGGCGCCAGAGTCCAGAAGGAGCGGGCGCGCCCCGAGGGCGAGGCCAGCACGAAGGCGACGGCGCCTTCGAGAAGTTCGACCTGCCGCCCATACACGGGTGTCTTGATGCCGAGCGCGAGCGACGCCGCGTTCTTGGAGGTGAAGGCGATCGCGGCGGGTCGGTAGCGGCGCAGCTTGGCATGCAGCGACGTTGCGTCCATGGCCGCCGGCGTCAGCTCGTGGTCCGACCCGACCTCGGTCTTGTTGAGATCGGTGAGGCCGAGGCCCAGCGCCAGCAATTCGGGGAAGCGCTGCGGTGCCAGCCGCTCCGGCGTCAGGCCGACCGCATGCAGGGTCGGCCAGAAGGCATTGCCGGGGTTGGCGTAGTAGGCGCGCGCCTTGAACGAGATCGGGCTGGGCGCGGTGCCGCAGAACACCAGGTCGAGACCGGGCGCCAGCAGGTCCGGGATGAGGTGATTATTCCGGCTTGATGCCCGCGGCACGGATGACCTCGCCCCAGCGCTTGATCTCGGTCTGGATGTAGGCGTCGATCTCGGGGACCGTCATGATGCCGGGCTCGAAGCCGCCGGCCTTCATGCTCTCCAGCACGTCCGGCGACTTCAGCGCCTTTTCGGTCGCGACGCGAAGCTTGTCCTTGATCTTGGCCGGGGTGCCGGTCGGCACCGCCCAGATCGACCAGGAGGTCACGACCAGATCCGGCGACACGACCTCCGCGAAGGTGGGCGTGTCGGGCACGACCGGCGACCGCTTGGCACCGCTGGAGGCCATCGGCTTAAGCTTGCCGGCGCTCACCTGGCCCATCAGCGAATCGATGTTGGAAATCACCATGGGCACGTGACCGGCCAGCACGTCGGCCGCCGCCGCCGCAGCCCCGCGATAGCTGATGAAAGTGATGTCGACGCCGGTCTTCTGCTTGAACAGTTCCATGGTGAGCGTGGGCGAGGTGCCGAGGCCGGACGAGCCGAAGGAATACTTGCCGGGCTCCTTCTTCGCCGCCGCGATCAGCTTCTGCAGCGTGTTGTGCTCGAAGTTGGGATGGCAGCACAGCAGGTTGGGCTGCGTGCCGATCCAGGCCACCGTCTCGAGGTCGGTGACGGCGTTGTAGGCGGGCTTGCGATAGAGATGCGGCACCAGCGCATGGCTGCCGATGTTGCCCAGCAGCACCGAGTATCCGTCGGGCGGCGACTTGGCGACGTTGTCGGCCGCGATCGATCCGCCGGCGCCGGTGCGGTTCTCGACCACGAAGGTCTGCCCGAACTCGTCGCTGAGCTTGACCGCGAGACGGCGGGCGATGTTGTCCTGCGACCCGCCGGGCGTGAAGGGGCAGACGATGCGGACGTTTCGGTTGGGCCAGTCGTCGCCCTGTGCGAGGGCGAAGGTCGGCACGAACGGCAGCGTCGCCAGGCCGGCCGTGAAGTGACGTCTCCTCATTTCCTGTTTTCCTTCATTGCGGAATTTGTTGTTGGGCGCGGATGATGCACGACCTGTGTCGTCGCGCCTAGGGGCCGTCCGGCGTCGCGGCCGTCCCGTTTCGCGTTCGTCCGGTTTCGACCTGAGGTTCCCCGGCCTTGTCCACTCCCCGCCGTCGGGCATGATGCCCTCCGGGAGGACCGAATGAAGACGATCGACAAGGCCGACGAAGCGCAGCTGCTTGCCACCATAGACCGGTGGATCGAGCGCGAGGTGGCGCCGCGCGTGAAGGAATTCGACCATGCCGACAAGTGGCCGGCCGAGATCGTCGAGCAGATGAAGGAGCTCGGCCTGTTCGGCGCCACGATCAGTCCGGAGTATGGCGGCCTTGGCCTCCCGGCCACCACCTACGCCGAGATCGTGATGCGTATTTCCTCGGTCTGGATGGCCATCACCGGCATCTTCAACTCCCACCTGATGCTGGCGCTGGCGGTCGAGAAGTTCGGCACGCCCCGCCAGAAGGAGCGCTGGCTGCCGAAATTCGCCACCGGCGAGATCCGCGGCGGCCTGGCGCTCACAGAGCCCGATGCCGGCACGGATCTCCAGTCGATCCGCATGGTGGCGAAGCGCGACGGCAACGACGGGTATGTCATCAACGGAACCAAGACCTGGATTTCCAACGGCATCGAGGGCCATTGCTTCGCCATGCTGGTGAAGACCGACCCGGAGGCCAATCCACGGCATACCGGCATGAGCCTGTTCATCACGCCCAAGGGGCCGGGCTTCACAGTCGGCCGCAAGCTCGAGAAGCTCGGCTACAAGTCGATCGATTCCGGCGAGCTGGTGTTCGAGGATTACCGGATCCCGGCCGATCACCTGATCGGCGAGGTCGAGGGCCAAGGCTTCGCGCAGGTCGCGGGCGGCCTCGAACTGGGCCGTATCAACGTCGCCGCGCGGGGCGTCGGCATCGCCGAGGGCGCGCTCCGGCTGGCGACCAGCTACTCCCAGATGCGCAAGACCTTCGGCAAGCCGATCTGCGAGCACCAGGCGATCCAGCTCAAGCTCGGCGAGATGGCCACGCGCGCCCGCGCCGCCCGCCTGCTGACGCTTGACGCCGCCGCCATCTTCGACCGCGGCGAGCGCTGCGACATGGAGGCCGGCATGGCGAAGTATTTTTCATCCGAGGCGGCGCTGGAAAACAGCATCGAATCGATGCGCATCCACGGCGCCTACGGCTACTCCAAGGAGTACGACATCGAGCGCCTCTATCGCGACGCGCCGCTGACCTGCATCGGCGAGGGTACCAACGAGATGCAGCGCATCATCATCGCGCGGCAGCTGGTCAAGCGGAACCCGATCGCGTGAGGCCGCGTCCATGAACGGCAAGCCCCTCGAAGGCATCCGAGTCCTCACTCTCGAACAGTTCGGCGCCGGCCCCTATGGCACGATGTTCCTTGCCGAACTCGGCGCCGAGGTGATCAAGATCGAGGCGCCGCAGGGCGGCGATCCCTCGCGCCAGGTCGGGCCTTACAAGCTCGGCGAGAACGACAGCGAGTATTTCCAGGCCTGGAACCTCGGCAAGAAGAGCGTGACCCTCGACATGAAGTCGGCGGAGGGGCGACGGCAGTTCGAGGCGCTGGTGAAGGGCGCCGACTGCGTCGTGAACAACATGCGCGGCACGCAGCCGGCCAAACTCGGCATCGACTATGCCAGCCTGAAGCACCTGAAGCCCGCGATCGTCTGCCTGCACATCTCCGCCTACGGCCGCGACAACGAGCGCCGGGATTGGCCCGGCTACGACTTCCTGATGCAGGCCGAGGCCGGGCTGATGGAACTGACCGGCGAGCCCGACGGGCCGCCGACACGCGTCGGCGTTTCGATGATCGACAGCATGAGCGGACTGACCGGCATCGTCGGTCTGTTGAGCTGCCTGCTGCGCGCCCGCACCACGGGACAGGGCTGCGACGTCGACACCTGTCTCTACGACGTCGCCATGCACCAGCTCACCTATCCAGGCCTATGGTACCTGAACGAGGGCGATGTCTCGCCGCGGGTGCCGCGCAGCGCGCATCTCTCGCTGGCACCGGTCCAGACCTTCCCGACCAAGGACGGCTGGATCTTCATCATGTGCATGACGCAGAAATTCTGGCTGAACCTGTGCGAGGTGACGGGTCGCGGCGATCTGGTGACCGATCCGCGTTTCCCCGATCCCAATACGCGCGCGAAGAATCGGGCGGCCATGTCGGACGAACTCGACGCGACGTTTCGCACGCGCACGACGGCCGAGTGGCTCGCATCGATGAACGGGCTGCTGCCGGCCGCGCCCGTCCATCGTCTCGACCAGGCGCTCGACAGTTCCTTTGCGCGCGAGACCGGCATGGTCACCGCCGTATCGCATCCGGTGAAGGGTGACCTGCGCATTCTTGCCAATCCCCTGCGCATCGACGGCGAGCGGCTGGCGCAGTCCGCCTGTTCGCCGCTTGGTGCCGACAACGAAGCTTTGCTGGGCAAGTCGTCATGAAACTTCAGGGCATCAAGGTCGTCGATCTCTCCTGGTTCCTGCCGGGCCCCTATCTCACCACCTCGCTGGCCGATCATGGCGCCGAGGTGATCAAGGTCGAGCCGCCGGGCGAGGGCGATCCCGGCCGTCACATCCTGCCGCCCGACGAACGCACCTCGGTGTTCTTCCGCAACATGGGCCGCGGCAAGAAGAGCGTCGTGCTCGACCTCAAGAGCGAGCAGGGCCGCGCCGATCTGTTTCGTCTCGCCTGCGAGGCCGACGTGCTGGTCGAATCGTTCCGTCCCGGCGTCGCCGCCCGCTTCGGCATCGGCTACGACGCGGTCGCGGCGAAGAACCCCGGCATCGTCTATTGCTCGATCAGTGCCTTCGGGCAGGACGGCGCCTATCCCGGCCGCGCCGCGCACGATCTCGCGCTGGAGGCGATGACCGGCGTGTTGAGCCTGACCCTGGGCGACGACGGACGTCCCGCGATCCCCGGCATTCCTGTCGCCGATCTGGTGAGCGGCCTTCATGGTCTGGCGGGCGTGCTGATGGCGCTGCTGCGCCGCAAGGACACCGGCCGTGGCGACTATATCGACGTCTCGATGCATGAATCGCTGATGGCCTCCTGCGCCAACGTGGTCGGCACGACCTTCGCCGAGAACAAGGCGCCCGACGTGAAGCAGCAGCGCACGACCGGCGGCTCGGCCTTCTATCGCGTCTACGACACATCCGACGGCCGCCAGCTCGTGATCGCGGGCCAGGAGATGAAGTTCATCAAGAACCTGCTGGGCGCGCTCGGCAAATCCGAGATGGCCTCTCTCTGCGAATGGCCTGGCGCCCACCAGAAGCCGGTGATGGATTTCCTCGCCGAAACCTTCCGCGCGAAGCCGCTCGCCCACTGGATGGAGTATCTGGCAACGCTCGACATCTGCTACGGCCCGGTCAACACGCTCCCCGAGGCCATCGCCGACGCCAATCTGCAGAAACGCGGCTTCATGGTGACGGACGACCAGGGCCGCCTCCACTTCGGCCCGGTGGTGCGCTTCAAGGACGAGCCGTCGAACCCCATCTATCGCGAGCCGCTGCTCGGGGAGCATACGGACGAGGTACTGAAGCGTTAGAGGAAAGGTCCCTCGCTACGCTCGGGATGACAACCTTATCTTAATGGATTGTTTGCGCCAGCAACCCACGATTGTCATCCGAGCGTAGCGAGGGACCTTTGGCTGCTACGCCGCTACCAGCGCCGCCGCCTTTGCCAACGGCACCGGTGCGTCGTCGAGGAGGAGGTTGATGGCTTCTTCTTCCCAGCCCGACTCGCTCAGCGACAGCGGATCCTGCGGGGCGAGGCGATGCTCTATCGCGAGGCGCGATAGCAGCAGGCGGCGAGCGTCGCCGCCTTCGGCGCCGAGGGTGGCGCCTTCCCAGGCCAGGAGCGCCGCCGTCGTGGCGTGATAGAGCGCGCCGGCGGCGAGGCGGGAGCGCTTTTCCTGCTTCGGGTCGGCGGCGACGGCTTCGACGAAGCGCTCGACCCGGTCGAGCGTGGCGCCCAGAAGGCCCTTGTACTGGCCGGGCAGGGCGCCGCTCGGCTCGTACTTGGACTTGAGCGCGGCGGAGAGCGTCTTGTGGCCACCCGACTTGCCGACGGCGCGCTGCACGACGTCCAGTGCGTTGATGCTGGACGTGCCTTCCCAGATCGTGCCGATCTGGGCGTCGCGCACCAGCCGCGCCGTGACCCATTCCTCGATGTAGCCGATGCCGCCGCGGACCTCGAGGGCCGCGCTGGCGACCGGGATGTTGTCGCGGCAGGCGCGGAACTTGTAGACCGGCGTCAGGATACGCAGCAGGTTCGCGGCGTCCCTGTCGCCCTTATCGGCGCGGCCCATCGCATCGGCGGAGAAGGCGAACATCGACAGCGCCTGCTCGGTCGGCAGCATGATCTTCATCAGCTGGCGGCGCAGCAGCGGATATTCCGACGTGGCCTTGCCAAAGGCGCGGCGGCCGCGCGCGGCTGCCAGCGCTTCGTTGAGGCAGCGGCGCATCATCGCCGCGGCGCGCACGCCGTGGCTCAGCCGGGACAGGTTGACCTGGCTCATCATCTGCTTGAAGCCGTGGTTCACGTCGCCCACCAGATAGGCGACGGCGCCGTCGAGGACGATCTCGCCCGACGCCATGGAGCGTGTGCCGAGTTTGTCCTTCAGGCGCACGATCCGATAGCTGTTGCGCGAGCCATCCTCGAGGCGTCGCGGCAGGGCGAACATGGCGAGACCCTTCGTGCCCGCCGCCGCGCCGCGCGGGCGCGCGAGGATCAGCGCCAGGTCGGCGTCGGCGTGGCTGCAGAACCACTTCTGGCCGTAAATCTTCCAGCGCTCGATTCCGTCGGCACCGACGCCGATGCGCTCGGCCTCGGTCTCCAGCGCGCCGACGTCCGAGCCGCCGGCCTTCTCGGTCATCAGCTGCGCGCCCTTCATCATGTCCGCCGGGTCCTGGCTCAGCAGCCGGTTCATGAGCAGGCGCTTCAGCTCGGGCGAGGCGTGAGTCTTCATGGTGAAGTTCGACGTGTCGGACATCGAGACGGGGCACATCAACCCGAACTCGCCCTGCACGAAGAGATAGGTGAAGGCATATTTCACCAGCGGGTGCGCCGGCTCCGTCATGCCGAGCACGCCGGCGCGATGGCTCATCGCGTGCAGGCCGAATTCCTCGTAGGCGATCTTCTCCATCTCGCGATAGGCGGGATGGTAGTCGATCCAGTCCTCGTCGCGGCCGAAGCGATCGCGCGGCTGCAGCACCGGCGGATGCTTGTCGGCGATCATCGCCAGTTCGTCGAGCCGGCCCCCGGCCAGTTCGCCCAGCCGCCCGAAATGCGGCGTCATCTGCGCCCGCAGGCCGGGCTCCATGTAGAGCCGCATCAGGTCCTGGAACTGCCGGTCGATCGCGTAGAAGTTCTGCCCGTGGACGTCTGGGGCGATGTGGTGCGCGCCGTGCGGGCCCTTCGCGATGTCGTGGGTCATGTCGGGCATGTCTTCCTCCGTTTGCGTTTCTTCTATTTCCAGCCGTGCTTCAGCACCCGCGCCACATAGGGCGGCACGGTCGCCGTCGCGGGGCCGTAGATGTGTTCGTGGAACAGGCTCTTGTTGCCGGTCGGCTCCAGGTTGAGCTCGACGGTATGGGCGCGCGGCGCATGGCGGCGGACATGCAGGACGAAGCCGGCCGCGGGATACACCTCGCCCGACGTGCCCACCGCCAGGAAGAGGCCGCAGCGCTCCAGCACCTCGTAGATCTCCTCGAGATGCATCGGCATCTCGCCGAACCACACGATGTTGGGCCTGAGCTCGCCCACGGCATTGCAGGCGGGACAGACCGAGCCTGGAGTGAGGTCCTGCTCGGATTCGAACACCGTGCCGCAGGCCATGCAGCGGACTTCGCCGTCGCGCCCATGCATGTGGATCACCCTCTTCGAGCCGGCCTGCTCGTGGAGGAGGTCGATGTTCTGGGTGATGACCGTGACCTCGCCCTCGTACTCGCGCTCGAGCCAGGCCAGCGCCTTGTGGGCGTCGTTGGGGTGGATGTCGGCTGCCCGGAACAGGTTCCGGGTCTCGTTGTAGAAGTCGAGCACCTTCTTCCTGTCGCGGTGCCAGGCTTCCAGCGTCGCCACTTCCTCGAGGTTGACGCGGCTCCACAGCCCGTCTGCGTCGCGGAACGTGTCGATTCCGCTCTCTTTCGAGATGCCGGCGCCGGTCAGCACGGCGATGCCCGGCGGGAAGAAATCCTGATGCATGCCGTCAATCTAGCGCCGTGCTAGGGTGCACGACCATGACCATCGGCATCCTGTTCGTCTGCACTGCAAATCTCTGCCGTTCCCCCACGGCCGAGGGCGTATTCCGGTCGCTCGCCACCAAGGCGGGCCTCGCCGAGGCTTTCGAAATCGATTCGGCCGGTACCGGCGCCAGCCATGTCGGGCAGCCGCCCACGCCGGCGGCGATCGACGTGGCCGCCGCGCGCGGCTACGACATCAGCGGCATCCGCGCCCGTCAGATCACGGGCGGGGACATCGAGCACTTCGACTATGTCCTGGGCATGACCCGCGGGCACCTGGCAGAGATGCGCTGGCTGGCGCCGCGCGATCTCGCCGACAAGCCGCAGCTCCTCATGAACTATGCCCCGCCGCTCGGCATCCTCGACATCCCGGACCCGTTCGGCGGCACGACGGACGACTATGAGCGCGCCATCGGCATGATCGAGTCCGCCACGCGTGGTCTGCTGGCCCGCCTGACCCCCCAGGTCAAAAGGGCCATTTGAGGCGGAGCTCGCCGAAGCGGTTCAGCACGTTGAAGGTAAGCCGCGACACGTCGTTGTCGAACTTGTTGTGGGGCAGGCTGCCGCAGTAGGTGATCGAGCCCACCGAGAAGACCGCGCCGCCCTTCGGCTTCTCGATATAGGTCATGTCGGCCCGGATGAGCTGCTCCAGCGTCTGGCCGGGAATGGTCGTCGTGAATCCCAGCCGCTCCTCGTGCACGACGACGAAGTTCCGGCGGTCGTGGCCTTCCGACGAGGCCAGCACCACGGCATTGAGCGGACTGCCCAGCCGGTGGTCGAGCCGGTCGAGTTCGAAACCCGCCGCGCCGCCACCCGAAAAGCCGTAACCGCCGAACAACTCGTCCTTCACGCCCTCAAAGATCCAGGCATGGGTATTGTCGCGCGCCGCCGGCGACTGACGGTAGGAATCGCCCACGAACGTGCCCTGGCTCGAGAAGCCGATGCCGCACAGGAGATTGGGCGCGCGGTCGGAGCGCCGCCACAGGCCGCCATAGGCGCCGTCGAACGCGTGATAGTATTCGCCGGGCTCGGCGGCCCAGGTGCGGATGCCGCCCTCGGTGCGGCGAACCTCGATGGCGCCCGGCACCTTCGGCGACAGGGCCACGCGCCAGTAGAAGCCGTTGCCGCCGAGATACATCAGCCGCCCCCCGGTTTCAGTATAGGCCTGCAGCGCGTCGAGCGTGCCCTCGGTGTGATATTCCGGGTGCGATCCCGTCAGGACGACCTTGTAGGACGAGAGCAGTTCGACGCCCTTCTCGTCGAGGTCGTGGTCGGTGATGACGTCGAACGGCACATTCATGCGATCGAGCCAGCCGGTGAGATGCGTGTCGGCCGGCAGGTGGCGCAGGCCGGAGCCGGCCTCGTCGTTGAAGCTCAGGAAGTTCGGCCGCCAGGTGAGGAGTGGTCGCAGGCGCGACGAATAGGCGACGCCGGATCCGTCGCGATGGTGGTTGTAGGTCGAGAGTCCGTAGTCGCGGTGCTCGTCGGGATTGTGCGGGTAGGCCTTCCAGTCGGAGACGCGCTTGCGGAAGGCGTCGTCGTACATGCCGCGCGAGAAGTTGGAATAGACCTGATAGGTGAAGGTCGCGGCGAGGTAGCAGACCTTGGCCTGCGGCTTGCCGACCTGCGGGCGCACGACGAAGGGGATGACGTCGCGCTGCGTGCCGCAGGTGAGCTGCATGCCGTAGATGCCGCTCTTCATGTCCTTCGGAACCGTGAAGCTGAAATCGTCGAGCCAGCCGCAATCGTGCAGGTCGTCGTCATGGAAATGGATCGCCGCATAGTGATGCGGCGCGCGGCGCCAGTCGCGTTCCGCGCCGGTCCAGGCCGAGCCCTTCATGGCGCGCGTCGGCAGGTTGAGCAGTCGGCCGTGCAGGCCATTGGGGCCTGTATCCTCGATCTCCATAGAATCCATGTGACGCGTGAAGTCCCAGGCAGCGAAGCCCTGCACGCGCGGCGCCTCGATCTTGCCGTTGAAGCAGCGCCGTGCGGGCCGGTCCGTGGCCGCCTCGGCGGCGATCAGCACAGGGGAGGCGGAGTCGAGATCCAGGCCCGTGGCCTTGCCGCTGGCTTCGCCCTCGTCGTCGGTGCCGAAGGCGCGGACCAGCGGTTGCTGGCCGACGCGCAGCGTTCCGGTCTCCGGATCGGCGCTGGCCCAGACGCGGTACCAGATGCGTCCGCGCAGCTTCTTCCCGACCACGACCCGATCCTTGCCGGTCTCGAACGCCATGCCCTCCGGCGTGAGAACGAGGGCGAAGCCCGCCCCGCTGGCCGGATCGCGGCGCGAGATCACGGTCTGCGGCCCGTCCTCGGGCAGCGTGGGCCAGATCAATGCCTCGACATGGAGCGAGGCCGGCAAACGTGCGTCCCTGGCCGCCTCGACCAGGCCGTAGGAGCCGGGCCAGGCATGCTGGACGCGGGAGGCAAAGCGGCCGTCGAAGAGGTCCGAAAGGTCCTCGAGCTTGGGCGGCGGGCCGTCTGGATTGGGATCGCCGCGCACGATGCGCACGAGCATCGCGTGATAAGGCGTGGGGCCGGCGCTCGAAACCTTGAAAGCGATCGTCTCGCCGCTCCGTACCGAGATGCGATCCGAGTAGCCAATCAATCCTGCGGTCACATTTATCTCCCAATTGCCGGGCGATATAGTCGCCTGAAATCAGGGAGCTTTGCTATGTCCAAGACGAACAAGACAACCTCCGGGAAGATGATAGGGCGCCGTACGCTCATTGCGGGTGCCGCCCTTGCGCCGCTCGCGGCGCCGATGCTGGCCCGACACGGCTGGGCGCAGTCGACCTATCCCAACAAGCAGGTGCGCGTGGTCGTGCCCTTCGCGCCGGCCGGCACCACCGATCTGCTGGGCCGCATCGCCGCGGCGCATCTCCAGGAGGTCTGGGGACAGACCTTTGTGGTCGACAACAAGAGCGGCGCCGGCGGCAACGTGGGTGCGGAGATCGTCGCCAAGGCGCCCGCCGACGGTTACACGCTGCTGCTGGGCACGGTGGGCACGGCCGTCACCAACCAGTTCCTCTACAAGAGCATGCCCTACGACAGCGTGAAGAGCTTCGCGCCGGTCGCGCTGTTCGGCGAAGTCGCCAACGTGCTCGCGGTGCATCCCGACATGCCGGTGAAGACGGCCAAGGAGTATGTCGAGTATTGCAAGAAGCAGGGTCCCAACAAGGTGAGCTTCGGCTCGCCGGCGGTCGGCGGCACCGGCCATCTCGCCATGGAGTATTTCCAGTCGCTAGCCGGCTTCAAGGTCGAGCATGTCGTCTATCGCGGCAGCTCGCTGGTGCTGAAGGATCTGCTCGCGAACCACATTCCCAGCACCATGGACAATCTCCCGCCCTACCTGCCGCACATCCAGTCCGGCGCGCTCAGGGCGCTGGGCGTCAGCTCGGGCAAGCGCTGGTTCTCGCTGCCGGACGTGCCGACGATCGCCGAGCAGGGCTATCCCGGCTTCGACGCGGCGCCGTGGTGGTACGTCGCCGCGCCGGCCGGCACGCCGCCGGAGATCGTGAAGAAGCTCTCTGATGAGCTGGTGAAGGCCTCCAAGTCGCCCGACGTGATCAAGAAGATCCGCGACGCCGGCGCGGCCGAGCTCGGCGGCTCCTCGGAAGACCTCGCCAAGCACATGCAGAGCGAATACGTGAAGTGGAAGAGGGTCGTCGAGGCCGCCAAGCTGGAGCCGCAATGAGCCGGCCTGAACTGAAGGGAAAGATCCAGACCGTTCTCGGGCCGATCGAGCCCGAGAGACTGGGCCGTACGCTGATGCACGAACACGTGCTCTGCGACATCCGCCCGCCCGGCACGCGCTCCGACAACGATCTCGGTCCCGAGATCACCCTGGAGAACGTCTGGCAGATCAACTACGGCCGCGGCATCAAGCGTGCCGGCCGCAAGTACATGCTCGACCTCGAGGATATCGCCACCCGCGAAGTGGCGATGATGAAGCACGAGGGCGGCGACGCCATCGTCGAGCTGTCCTGCGGCGGCCTCTCGCCCGACCCGAACGGGCTACGCCGCATCGCCGCCGGGACGGGCGTGCATCTCGTGATGGGCTGCGGCTACTACGTCAACGACTACCAGGATCCGAGGAACCACGATCGGACGGTGGAGGATTTCGCCGCCGAAATGATCGGCCAGATCCACGACGGGGCGTGGGGCACCGACGTCTGCGCCGGCATGATCGGCGAGATCGGCTGCCAGGCGCCATGGACCGACACCGAAAAGCGCGTGATGCGGGGGGCGTTCATCGCCGCCACCGAGACCGGCGCGTCGATCAACGTCCATCCCGGCCGCGATCCCGACCAGCCGCAGGAGATTGCCGACTTCGCCATGGCCGCCGGCTTCCCGACCGAGCGCATCGTCATCAGCCACATCGACCGCACCATCTTCGACGAGCCGCGCCTGCTGAAGCTGGCCGATTCGGGCGTGACGGTGGAGTTCGACCTGTTCGGCCAGGAATCGAGCTACTACGGCCTCTCCGACATCGACATGCCCAACGACGCGACGCGGCTCCGGCTGATCCGCGCGCTGATCGAGGCCGGCCATCTCGAGCGCGTCGTGATCAGCCACGACATCTGCTACCGCACCCGCCTCGCGAGCTTCGGCGGCCACGGCTATGGCCACATCTTCCGCAACGTCGTGCCGATGATGAAGAAGCGCGGTTACAGCGAGGCCGAGATCGACGCGATCCTGGTGGGCAATCCGCGGCGGTTGCTGACGTTCGTGTGACGTCAGTTGAAGAAGAAAATTCCGTCGTCTCGACCGCAGCGCTGCAGGCGCGTGGTGGAGACGACGCAACCCCCTCCTGGACTAAAACGTCAACGGATACTCGGCCTCGGCCGTGTAGATCGGGCCACTACGGCCGGAGCGACTTGAATAGAGCGTGAAATGCTCGGCCACCCACGGCTCCAGCCGGAAGGTGCCGTGGCTCGCCATGAACTGCGCGAAGTGGTGGCCCGTCTCGGCGCCTACCGGGAAGCGGGCCAGGGTGACGTGCGGCCGGTACTTGCGGCGTTCGACCTCGATGCCGCAGTTGCGCGCGACCGCCGTCACCTTCTGCTGCAGCCAGTCGAGCCGGTCGCTGCGTTCGACCAGAGCGACCAGGGCGCGCGGCTGCTTGCCGCTGCTGAACTGCTCGACGCCGGCGATCGTCACGGAGAAGGGCGGGCCGGCGATGTCGGCCAGTTCCTCCTCGAAGTCGCGCATCGTGCCGCCCTGCACCTCGCCCGCGAAGCACAGAGTCACGTGCAGGTTCTCCTGCGGCACCCAGCGTGCGTCGGGAACGCCGGACTGCAGAGCCGACAATGCGTCGGCGATTTCGTCAGGGACGGGCAGGGCGACGAACAGACGCGGCATCGTCGAGGTTCTTCGTCACGAAGGGCAGGATGCGCTCGACAATGACGTCGACGCCCTTTGCGTTTGGATGAATGCCGTCAGGCTGGTTGAGCGCGGGGTCCTGCGCCACCCCGTCGAGGAAGAAGGGATAGAGCGGCACGCCGTGCTTGTCGGCCAGCGTCTTGAAGAGGCCGTCGAACTGCTTGACGTATTCCGGACCGAAGTTGCGCGGGGCCAGCATGCCGACCAGCCAGACGGTGGCGCCCGCTTCCTTCAGCTTGCCGATGATGGCGTCGAGATTCTTCTCCGTGCTGGCCGGATCGAGGGCGCGCAGCATGTCGTTGCCGCCCAGTTCGACCATCACGATGTCGGGCTTGTCGCCCATCATCCAGTCGATGCGCTCCAGCCCGCCCGCCGTGGTGTCGCCCGAGACGCCGTGATTGATGACGGTGACGTTGCGGCCCTTCTCCTTGAGCGCCGCCTGAAGGCGTGTCGGAAAAGCCTGCGCCGGGGCGAGGCCATAGCCCGCGGCCAGGCTGTCCCCCAGGATCGCGAGTTTCACCGGCTCGGACGCCGTTTGCCCGGATTGTGCATGGGCCGTCGCGATGCCCGTCGCGACCGCCACGCAGAGGACAAGAGCCAGGATGGCCGCGATCCGTGAATTGACCGCCGCCGTAAAACCACCATATCGAGTTTGCAGTTTCATTCCTTGCCTGTCCCAGGAGCCCGCTTGGCCGAGCCGCTTCCCATCGTTCGCTTGACCGACGTGCATCTCGACATGGCGAGTGACGCCGGCACGGTCAATATCCTGCGTGGCATCACCCTCGACATCCCGGCCGGCGAGATTGCGGCGGTGGTGGGGCCTTCGGGTGCCGGCAAGTCCAGCCTGATGATGGTGGCCGGCGGGCTGGAGCGCGCCACTTCCGGCCGGGTCGAGGTCGTGGGCAGGGACATGGGCCCGATGAACGACGACGACCGGGCCCGGCTGCGGCGCGACCATATCGGCATCGTCTTCCAGGGATTCCATCTCATTCCGACCATGACGGCGCACGAGAACGTGGCGCTGCCGCTGGAGTTCGCCGGACGCTCCGACGCGTTCGACCTTGCCGAAGCCGCGCTGAAGCGCGTCGGCCTCGGCCATCGCATCGGTCACTATCCGGCGCAGCTTTCGGGCGGCGAGCAGCAGCGTGTCGCCGTCGCCCGCGCCTTCGTCGGGCGGCCGAAACTCATGCTGGCCGACGAGCCGACCGGCAATCTCGACGGCGCCACCGGCCGGCAGGTGATGGATCTGCTGTTCGAGGTCGCACGCGCCGACAATACGACGCTGATCCTGATCACGCACGACATGGGCCTGGCCGAACGCTGCGACCGCGTGCTGCGCATCGCCGACGGCCTGCTGGTCGCCGACGATCGCCTGCGCGCGCTCGCCGCGCAGTGACGGTCTCGCGATGAACCTTGCCTTCCGCCTCGCCCGGCGCGAGATGCGCAGCGGCCTCGGCGGGTTCCGCCTGTTCATCGCCTGCCTGGCGCTGGGCGTCGGGGCGATCGCGGCGATCCTCTCGTTCAGCCGCGCCGTCGAAGAGGGGTTGCGCGCCGACGCCCGCGAGATCCTGGGCGGCGACGTGGCGATCTCGCTGCTCTATCGCGAGGCGACGCCGGAGCAGATGGCCTTCATGCGCGAGCAGGGCCAGATGGTCCGCTGGCTCGACAGCCGCGCCATGGCGCGGCCCACCAAGGCCGACGGCCGGCCGACGCTGGTCCAGCTCAAGGCGGTCGAACCGGCCTATCCGCTCTACGGCAAGGTCGAGATGGCCGATGGCGGCACGCTCGCCAACGCGATGGGCAGGCGCGACGGCATCTGGGGCGCCGCGGTCGAGGAATCCGCGCTGCGCCGCATGAACATGGCGCCGGGTGACATGCTGCGGATCGGCGACGTGGCCGTCGAGGTGCGCGGCATCATCGCCCGCGAGCCCGACCGTGGCCTCAATGCCTTCGCCAGCCTCGGTCCGCGGCTGATGATCCCGCTGGATGCCGCCGTCGAATCGGGGCTGGTACAGCCCGGTAGCCTGCTCAACTGGGAGTACCGCCTGCGCCTGCCGCCGGGCCGGTCCGACCGCGCCGTCATCGACGCTCTTAAGGCGCGCTTTCCCGACGCCGGCTGGCGGCTGCGCGGCCTCGACGATGCCGGCGGCGGCATCCGTTTCTGGCTCGATCGCCTGACGCAGTTCATCGGCCTGATCGGTCTCGCCTCGCTGCTGGTCGGCGGCGTTGGCGTGGGCAATGCCGTGTCGAGCTTCCTCGCCGCGCGACTGCGGACCATCGCCACCCTGAAATGCATGGGCGCGCCGGAGCGGCTGGTCTTCGCCACCTACTTCATCCAGCTCGCCGCCCTGACGGCGCTGGGCGTCGGGATCGGCCTCGTGATCGGCGCGGTGCTGCCGTTCGTGGCCCAGTCGCTGATCGCAGACGTGCTGCCGGTGCGCGCCCGCGTGGCGCTCTATGCCGGGCCGCTGGCGACGGCGGCGGGATTCGGCCTGCTGGTCTCGCTGCTCTTTGCGCTGGTACCCTTGATGCGCGCCCGCAGCGTGTCGGCTGCGACGCTGATGCGCGGTGCCGTCGTCCATCAGGGCGGACGGCTGGCCTGGCGCGACGCGCTGGTGATCGCCGTCGCGGCCATGGCGCTTGCGGCCTTCACCATCTTCACCGCCGACAGCCGCCGCATCGCGGCCTATTTCGTGCTGGGCTCGGTCGGCGCCTTCATCGCCTTCCCGCTGCTGGCACGGCTGCTGATGCTGGGGGCGGCGTGGGTCGGCAAGCCGAAGTTCGCGGCGCTGCGCCTGGCGCTGGCCAACCTGCATCGGCCGGGGGCGCCGACGCCCATCGTCATGCTCTCGCTGGGGCTCGGTCTCACCGTGCTGGTGGCCACGGCCCTCATCGAAGGCAATCTGCGCGAGCAGCTGACCAAGCGCATTCCGGGCGATGCCCCGGCTTTCTTCTTCGTCGACATCCAGTCGAGCCAGATGCCGGCCTTCGAAAAGGCGATCGCCGCGATTCCGGGAGCCGGGACCCTCGACAAGGTGCCGTCGCTGCGCGGCCGCATCGTCAAGATCGGCGGCAAGCCGGTGAGCGAGATCGCCGTGCCGTCCGACGCGCGCTGGGCGGTCGAGGGCGACCGCGGCGTGACCTATTCGGCGACGCCCCCCGAAGGGTCAAGGATCGTGGAGGGCGAATGGTGGCCGCGGGACTATCGCGGTCCGCAGCTCATCTCGTTCGACGAAAACCTGGCCAAGCAGTTCGGGCTGGGATTGGGCGATACGATCACGGTGAACATCCTCGGTCGCGACATCGAGGCCAAGATCGCCTCGCTGCGGCGCATCGTGTGGACGACGCTGTCCATCAACTTCGTCTTCGTCTATTCGCCCGGCACCCTCGACAAGGCGCCGCATACCTTCCTCGCCACGGTGAAGGCGACGCCGGAGGCCGAGGAGGCGATCTTCAAGGCGGTCACCGACCAGTTCCCCAACGTGACCGTGGTGCGGATCCGCGACGCCATCGAGACGGCCGCCGGGGTTCTGGGCAATATCGGCCTGGCCAGCCGGGTCATCGGCTTCCTCAGTATCCTGGCGGGCGTCCTGGTGCTGGCGGGGGCGATGCTTGCCACCCAGCGCCGGCGCGTTCACGAGGCCGTGGTCATGAAGGTGCTGGGCGCGACCCGGGCGCGCATCGCCGGGACCTTCGCCTGGGAATTCGCCTTTTTGGGCCTCGCCACTGCCGTCGCGGCCCTGGGGGTGGGCACGCTGGCAGCCTACCTGGTGGTCCGCCGCCTGATGAATCTCGAATGGACCTTCCTGCCGACCGTTGCGGTGGCGGTGGCGCTGGGCGCCATGGCACTCACCCTGGCCTTCGGGCTGGCAGGAACTTTGGCGGCATTGAGGCAACGGCCTCTTGCCTTGTTGCGCAACGAGTGAGTTAATCGTTTCCCAACACGGGGCCAAATTGGAATCCCGGCGTGCGTATTGGCTATTGATTCAGTCGCGCTGTAACCCCAGATTATTCGCGAAGGGGCTCGGCAAACAACGAGGCCCCCTTGGAGGCTTGAACCAAAATGGCAAATCCGAACTTCGGCACCTTCAATCGCGCCGGCACAGTCGCCGACCAGGCGTCGTTTGATGTCGGTCTCCGCGCCCACATGGTGCGGGTGTACAACTACATGGCTTCGGGGCTCGCGCTGTCGGGCATCGTGGCATTCGGTCTGTTCAGCTCGCCGGAACTCGCCAGCCTGTTCTTCCAGGTGCAGTCGGGTCGCGTCGTCGGCCTGAACGTGCTGGGCTGGATCGCGATCTTCGCGCCGCTCGGCCTGCTGCTGCTCGTCTCGTTCCGCGCCGCTCAGATGAGCACCGCCGCGGTACAGGCGGTCTACTGGACGGTCACGGCACTGATGGGCGTCAGCCTGTCGCTGCTGCTGTTCCGCTACACCGGTGCCAGCGTCGCGCGCACCTTCTTCGTGACCGCCGCCGCGTTCGGCGCGCTGAGCCTCTACGGCTACACGACGAAGCGTGACCTAACGGCGATGGGCAAGTTCCTGTTCATGGGCGTGATCGGCCTGCTGCTGGCCGGCATCGTCAACATGATCTGGCCGTCGGGCACGATGAGCTTCATCATCTCGGCCGCTGGCGTGCTGATCTTCTCGGGCCTGATCGCCTACGACACCCAGAAGATCAAGGAACAGTATTCCGAGGCCTGGGGCACGGACATGATCGAGAAGGTCGCCGTGTTCGGCGCCCTCAGCCTGTACCTGGACTTCGTGAACCTGTTCCAGTTCCTGATGAGCTTCATGGGCCAGTCGCGCGACTAGCCCGACCGGACCGACCGTTAAGGAACGCCCGGGTCGCAAGACCCGGGCGTTCTGCTTTTGAGGGAGATCGGAAGTGGCAGCTCATCCGCCGACCAATCGCTTCAAGGCCTTCATCGACAGCGAGGCCGCCTCCGCCCTGCCCCTGCTCGCGGCCGCCATCCTGGCCCTGGTGCTCGCCAATTCGCCGCTGCGCGAGGCCGTGCAGGCGCTGCTGGGAACCAAGGTCGGGTACGAGCTTCAGGGGTTCGGCGTCTACAAGCCGCTGCTGCTGTGGATCAACGACGGGCTGATGGCGGTCTTCTTCCTGCTGGTCGGGCTGGAGATCAAGCGCGAGGTCGTGGAGGGCGAACTCTCGCGGCCCTCTCAGGTGGCCCTTCCGATCGCCGGCGCGGTCGGCGGAATGGTCGTGCCGGCGGCGATCTATGCCGCCCTGAACTGGTCCGATCCGGTGGCGCTCCGCGGCTGGGCGATCCCCGCGGCGACCGATATCGCCTTCTCCCTGGGCGTATTGGCGGCGCTCGGCAGCCGGGTGCCGCTGGCCCTCAAGGTGTTCCTGACCACGCTGGCGATCGTCGATGACCTCGGCGCCATCCTGGTGATCGCGGTGTTCTACACCAGCGATCTGTCGATGCTGTCGATCGTGGCGGCCGCCTTCTGCCTGCTCGTTCTGGCGGGGCTCAATCGTCTCGGCATACGCCGGCTCGCGCCCTATATCCTGATCGGTGCCGTGCTGTGGGTCGCCGTCCTGAAGTCCGGCGTGCACGCGACCCTGGCCGGCGTCGCGCTCGCCATGTTCATCCCGCTGAAGTCGGCCGGCGAGGCCGACGGGGCGCGGCCCGCGATCTGGCTCGAGCACGTCCTCAAGCCCTGGTCGGCCTGGTTCATCATGCCGGTTTTCGCCTTCGCCAACGCGGGCCTGCCCCTCGCGGGCCTGTCCTTGTCGGCGCTGGCCGCGCCCATACCGCTCGGCATCCTGGCGGGACTGTTCATCGGCAAGCAGGTCGGCATCGTGCTGGGCGCCGGCCTGCTGATCGCGCTCGGCCTTGCGTCGATGCCGGCGGGCGGATCGTGGCGCTCGCTGTACGGCGTCTCGATCCTCGGCGGCATCGGTTTCACGATGAGCCTGTTCATCGGCACGCTGGCCTTTCCCGATCCCCAGTTCGAATCGCAGGTTCGACTGGGCGTTCTTGCAGGTTCGCTGCTGTCGGCAATCGTGGGCTATCTGATCCTGAGACTCGGCCCGCGTCCCTAGATTGCGCCGCGCGTTCGTCGCCCTATACTTTCGGTCATGCGGCGGACCTCCTACGAACAGATGAACTGCTCGATCGCCTCGGCGCTCGACGTCGTCGGTGAGCCGTGGACGCTGCTGATCGTGCGCGACGCGTTCTACGGCGTGCGCCGCTTCGACGACTTCCAGGAGAATCTCGGCATCGCGCGCAACGTGCTGACCGCGCGGCTGAAGAAGCTGGTGGAGGCCGGCATCTTCCGCAAGACCGCGTATCGCCAGC
Source organism: Reyranella aquatilis (assembly GCF_020880995.1). GTDB lineage: Bacteria > Pseudomonadota > Alphaproteobacteria > Reyranellales > Reyranellaceae > Reyranella > Reyranella aquatilis. The sequence continues at coordinate 91,860 of NZ_JAJISD010000010.1, forward strand.
GTCCGCTGCGCCACGAGTATCGCCTTACCGAGAAGGGTGCGGCGCTGTTCACGGTGATCGTCGGGCTGAAGCAGTGGGGCGACCGCTTCGGCGCCGCCGCGCGCGGCGGCAAGCCGATGGAGCTGGTCGACCGTGCGGACAACCGGCCGCTCGATCCCGTTCTGATCGATGCGGCGAGCGGTCGTCGGCTGGAACTCACCAACGTGCGCGCCGTGGCGGGGCCCGGCGCGGACCAGGGCACGCGCACCTTTTTCGAACGCCTGGCGATCAACCGAACGGCGCGTTGATCGCCGTCCTTCGCTTCGTTCAGGACGACAAGGGAAGCGTAGCAGCAGTCAGTCTTTCTGCTCCGGCTCCAGCCGCTTGCCGTCGAGCGTGCGTACGGTGCGTTCTGCCGTGTCCCTGTCGGCTTCTTTCTGCGCGCGAGTGCGGCCGAAGCGCCGGCGATTGGCGTCGGCTTCCGCTTCGCGTTCGCGCTTCGCCTTGTCCTTGCGGGCGCGTCGCAGGTTCACGATGTCGGCCATGGATCGTTCCTCGATTTCTCTATGCCGCGCGTGGAGCCGATACGCTAGTGTTGAAGGCGAGCCGGACCGGGGAGGCCTGCCATGACACCAACCACACGCAAGCGTCTCCTGATGGGCGGCGGCGGTTTCGTCGCCTTGCTCCTCGCCGGCCTCATCGCCGCGCCCGCTCTGGTAAACGTCAATTCCTACAAGCCGCTGATCGTCCAGCAGGTCAAGGCGGCGACCGGCCGCGACCTCGTGATCGACGGACCCATCTCGCTCTCGCTGCTGCCCACGCCGACCGTTTCCGTGACGGGCGTTAAGTTCTTCAATGCCGCCGGCTCGAAGAACGCCAACATGGTCGAGGTCAAGTCGGTCACGGTGCAGCCCTCGCTGCTTCCTCTGCTCGTCGGCCGGATCGAGGTGGGCGAGGTGACGCTGGTCGAGCCAAAGATCGTTCTGGAGATCAATGCCCAGGGCAAGCCGAACTGGGAGTTCGCGCCATCGGTCGCGGAAGCGAAGCCCGCCGCCGCCAAGCCCAGCTCGGCACGGCCGCTGTCGCTCGGTCGCCTGACCATCGACAACGGCACGCTGATCTTCAGCGATTCGAAGGCCGGCCTCTCCGTGGTCGGCGAAAAGGCGAACTTCTCGGCGTCGGTGGGGTCGATCGACGGACCCTATACGCTGGCCGGCGGCGCCACGGTGAACGGCGCCCCCCTGAAGATCGACCTCGCGGTCGGCGCGCGCGGCGCCGACGGGCACACGGCCGATGTCTCGCTGGAGGCCGGCGGCGGAAAGCTCGGCTTCAAGGGCAAGCTGAGCGAACTCGGGGCGGCGGCGCGAGTCGTCGGCGTCGCCTCCGTGTCCGCCGAATCGCTCACCACGTTCGTCGGCACGCTGGTGAAACTCGCCGGCCAGCCCGAGCCCATCCTGCCGCCGTTGCTCGCCGGCAAGTTCAGCTTCGACGGCGCCGTCGACCTGTCGCAGGCCGCCGTCTCCGCGCGCGACTTCAAGATGGCGCTCGGACAGGACAGCGGATCCGGTTCGATCGCCGTCACGCTGAAGCCGAGGTCCGCGGTCGAGGGCAAGCTGGTGGTACCGAAGCTCGATCTCGACCGTTGGCTGGCGGCACTGCAGGCGCCTCCGTCCTCGACCGCGCCGGCCGCGGCGGCTGCACCGTCCGGGCCGGCCGCGCCCCAGGCCGCGACTCCTTCGACGGGCGCGAGCGCCCCGGGCGGCAGCCTGTTCGGCGACATCAACGCCAAGCTCGCCTTCGAGATCGGCGAACTGATCTACAACCGGCAGCCGGTCCGCAACGTGGCACTGGAACTCGAGGCCAAGGGCGGCGCCGTCGCGGTGCCGAAGCTCGCCGCGACCCTGCCCGGCGACATGGTGCTGCAGGCGCAGTCCACCCTGACCGGCGACGCCGCGCGGCCCGGAGTCACCGGACAGTTCAGCCTGGTCGGGCCCAAGCTGCGCGAGACGCTGGCCTGGCTCGCCGTCGATGTTTCGTCCGTGCCGCCGTCCAAGCTGCAGAAGCTCAGCCTGCGCGGCCGCATGTCCTCCACCGGCGGCAACGTGCAGGTGAGCGACGCGGTCTTCGAACTCGACGACCTGAAGGGCAGCGGCGGCGTGACGGTGACCTTCAGTGTGCCGTTGTCCATCGTGACCAGCATCAATCTCGATACGCTCGACCTCGATTCCTTCCTGGCGAAGTCGCCATCGGCGCCGCAGGGCGCGGCGCCGTCGCCGGCCGCACCGGCCCGGGCGTCGGGGCCCGCCGCCGTCGGGCCGACGGTGGGACTGAAGGCGAAGGTCGCCCGGCTGATCTACAACAAGGAGACGGTCCAGGGCCTGGATGTCGACGTGGCGCTGCAGGGCAGCACGCTGCGCCTCAACGACATCAAGGTCTCGAATCTCGGAGGCGGGCGCCTCGCGGTGCGCGGCACGATCGCCAACTATTCGGCGCCGACGCCGCGGCCCGACGTCGCGTTCAATTTCGAGGCGCCAGACCTCAGCCGGGTGCTGAAGGTCGCGGGCACCACGGCGCCGTCGGACCTCGGCGCGGTGAGCGCCAGCGGCGGCATCGCGGGCAGCCTCGAGCAGCTCACCCTGCGCGACGTCGCGGTGAGCATGGCGGGCCAGAGCGTCAAGGCGACCGGTACCCTGGCGCTGCCGGGCGCGTCCAAGGGCGCGCCGCAATCGGCAAGCTACAAGGGCAACCTCGTGCTCAACGGCCAGTCGCTCGACGGCTCGATCGACGCCAGGCTGACCGGCCGGACGACCGTCAACGCCGACCTGCGCGCCACCATGCTCGACCTCGAGCGGATCGGCGGCAGCGGCGGGGGAAGCGCGGCGCAGCGGCCCGCGGGCCGCGGGCAGGCGGCCGCGGCCAAGCCGATCGACACCGGGCCCCTGCGCAGCATGGACGGTTCGCTGAAGCTGGCCGCCGGCACCTTGATCAGCGGGCCGATGCGCATCGGCAACGCCGAACTCGCTGCCACGCTCAAGGACGGCATCCTCACGGTGCAGCAGTTCAAGGGCTCGCTGTTCGGCGGCTCGCTGGCCATGGCGGGCACCGTGAACGCCACGCAACCCGCGCTCTCCTTCGATTTCCGCGGCGATGCCACCAACATCTTCCTGGGCCAGATGCTGCGCAGCACCTCGGGCACCAACGAGTTCGGCAGCGCCATCAAGGTGACCGTCGACGGCAAGCTGAACGCCACCGGAATCACGGTGCGCGGCGGCGGCACGACGGCGGACCAGATCCGCGCCTCGATGGCCGGCGGCGCCCAGCTCGGCGGTCATATCTTTATCGGCGCCGACAAGGCGCTGCAGATGCTGGGCTCGATGGCGGCGGGCGCCGCCAGCACGGTGATCGACCAGACGCTGGGCAACATGCTGGGCGCGATCGGCCAGCGCGGCATGTCGCCCACCAGCATGCTGAACGCGATCTCGCTGGTGCTGAACCGCTTCGTGAACCACGACAGCCCGATTTCGGGCCATATCGACATCGCGGGCGGGGTGCTGACCGACCGGGGCCTCGCAGTGCAGGGCAATCGCGCGACGGCACGGATTTCCACGCGCACCAATCTCGTCGCCTCGACCACCGATACGACGGTGAATTTCTACATCGCCGAGGATGGGTCCGCGCCCTATCTGATCACGAGCGCGCGCGGCTCAATGTCCTCGCCGTCGCTCAACGTCTCGCGCGGCACTGCCAAGGACCCCCCGGGCATGATCAGCACCCTGCCGGGCGTCCAGCAGCTCGAGCAGGTGCCGCGGTCCATCATCCCCAACATCCCGATCCCCATCCCCAACATCTTCGGTCGCTGAGGAGTAGCCGTGCTCGATCGTCTCAAGTCCGTCCTGAAGGCGCGGTTCGGTTCCGCGCCGGCGCTGAACGAGGCGCCGCGGGGCGTCGAGGTCCTGGCCGAGATGGCCAACCGGCGCGTGGTGCGCCGCTATTCTGACCGGCCGCTCGATCCCGCGCTGCTCGACACGCTCTGCGCGGTGGCGTTGTCGGCGCCCTCCAAGAGTGACCTGCAGCAGGCCGACATCGTGATCGTCACCGACAAGGCCCAGCGGGAAAAGCTCCAGGCCCTCATTCCGGAGAACCCCTGGGCGGCGGCCGGCCCGGCGCTGCTGGTCTTCTGCGCCAACAATCGCCGCCACCGGCTGCTGTTCGAATGGCGTGGCCGTCCGTTCGTGAACGACCATCTCGACCCGTTCTTCAATGCCGCCGTCGATGCCGGCATCGCGCTCGCCACCTTCATCGCCGCCGCCGACCGCGTCGGCCTCGGGACCTGCCCGATCAGCCAGATCCGCAACCAGGCCGCTCAGGTTTCGGACGTGCTGGGCCTGCCGCAGCATGTTTTTCCGGTTGCCGGGCTCGGCGTGGGCTGGCCGTCCTTCGAGGGGGTGATGAGTCCCCGGCTCGGGCTGGACGTGTCGATTCACCGTGACCGCTACGACGAGACCGGGCTGCGGGAGAAGATCGAGGCCTACGACCGGCGGCGCAACGAGACCCAGCCCTACAAATCCCAGCGGTTCGTGGATAAATTCGGCGAAGACCCCGCCTATGGCTGGTCGGAAGACAAGGCGCGGCAATATTCGGTGCCGGAGCGGGCCGATTTCGGCGCATTCGTGCGCACCAAGGGCTTCAGGCTCGACTGATCGTGCGCCGCTTAAGTTCCTCGAGCACGTAGAGCCGCAGCGCGCTCGACAGGTTTCCGCCGGTGCCGGCCCGGGCATGGTCGATCTGGGCGACCAGGGCGTTCAACGGCAGTCCGCGCTCCCCGGACAGGGTCTGAAGCTCGGCCCAGAAGGCATCTTCCAGCGAGATGCTGGTGCGATGGCCATCGATGGTGACCGACCGTTTGCGCATGGCCGGACTGTGACAGCGGCCCATGGCAGCGGCAAGACGCCTCTCTCCCTGCCTTGCCGCCGTCACAGAGCGTGCGTATAAGCGCGCCCAATCCAACCCCCTCCGGACAAATCATCATGGATATCCGCAACGTCGCGATCATCGCGCACGTCGACCATGGCAAGACCACTCTGGTCGATTGCCTGCTGAAGCAGAGCGGCACTTTCCGCGAGAACCAGCAGGTGGCCGAGCGCGCCATGGACTCGAACGACCTCGAGCGCGAGCGGGGTATCACCATCCTCGCCAAGGCGACCTCGGTGGAATGGCGCGGCACGCGCATCAACATCGTCGACACGCCCGGCCACGCCGATTTCGGCGGCGAGGTCGAGCGCATCCTGTCGATGGTCGACGGCGTGGTGCTGCTGGTCGATGCGGCCGAAGGCCCGCTGCCGCAGACCAAGTTCGTGCTGGGCAAGGCGCTGCGCCTCGGCCTGAAGCCGATCGTGCTGATCAACAAGGTCGATCGCTCGGACGCCCGTGCCCATGAAGTCCACGACGAGGTCTTCGACCTGTTCTCGGCGCTCGAAGCGTCCGACGAGCAGCTCGACTTCCCCACGCTCTTCGCGTCGGCCCGCCAGGGCTGGGCCGCGACCTCGCTGGAGGCCGAGCACACGGACATGACGCCACTCTTCGAGCTGCTGGTGAACCATGTACCGGCGCCGAAGATCGACCCGGATCCCGCCTTCCGCATGCTGGTGACGACGCTCGAGGCCGACAACTTTCTCGGCCGCATCCTGACCGGCCGCATCCTGTCGGGCTCGATCAAGCCCAACACGATGGTCAAGGCGCTGGGCCGCGACGGCAAGGAGCTCGAGCAGACCCGCATCACGCGCATCCTGGCATTCCGTGGTCTCGAGCGCGTGGCGCTTGAATCGGCGGAAGCGGGCGATATCGTCGCCATTGCCGGCATGAAGGTCGCGACCGTGGCCGACACGCTGGGCGACCTCACGATCTCCGAGCCGATCACCTCGCAGCCGATCGATCCGCCGACGCTCGCCATGACCTTCATGGTGAACGACTCGCCGCTGGCCGGCCGCGAGGGCGACAAGGTCACGACCCGGATGATCCGCGCGCGCCTGATGCGCGAGGCCGAGGGCAACGTGGCGATCCGCGTCACCGACACCGAGAACGCCGATTCGTACGAAGTCGCGGGTCGCGGCGAACTGCAGCTTGGCGTGCTGATCGAGACGATGCGCCGCGAGGGCTTCGAGCTCGCGGTCGGCCGCCCGAAGGTGCTGTTCAAGACCGATCCGGTCACCGGCCAGCGGCTGGAGCCGATCGAGGAAGTCGTGATCGACGTTGACGACGCCTATACCGGCGCCGTCGTCGAGCAGATTTCGCTGCGCAAGGGTGAGCTGCAGGACATGCGCCCGTCCGGCGCCGGCAAGACCCGCCTGGTGTTCTACGCCCCGTCGCGCGGCCTGATCGGCTATCACGGCGAGTTCCTGACCGACACGCGCGGCACGGGCGTGATGAATCGCCTGTTCCACGAATACGGTCCCTATCGCGGCCCGATCGCCGGCCGCCGCAACGGCGCGCTGATCGCCAACGAAGAGGGCATCTCGGTCGCCTACGCGATGTGGAAGCTCGAGGATCGCGGCCCGATGTTCATCGAGCCCGGCGTGCCCGTATACATGGGCATGATCATCGGCGAGCACAGCCGCGGCACCGATCTCGAGATCAACGTGCTTAAGGGCAAGCAGCTCACCAACATCCGTGCTGCGGGCAAGGACGAGGCGGTCCGCCTCACGCCCCCGCGCAAGATGTCGCTCGAGCAGGCGATCGCGTATATCGAGGACGACGAACTCGTCGAGATCACCCCGAAATCGATCCGGCTCCGCAAGCGGTTCCTCAATCTCGAGGATCGCAAGCGGGCCAAGAAGCAGGCCGCTGCGGCGGCGGAGTAAAGAAAAGGACCATGAGCGGAAGGAACGTGGATTTCGGCGATCGCCTGGCGACCGCCGCGGCGGCCAAGCAGGCCTTGCTCGAGAAGGCAAAGGCCAAGGCTAACGATCCGGAACTCCTCAAGAAGCAGGCCGAGCGCGCTGCCGTCGCGGCGGCTCGCGAAGCCCGCGAGGCCGAGCGCCGGGAAGCCAGGAGGGCCGAGGAGGCGCGGATCGCGGCCGAGCGTGAGGCTGCCCGGATTGCCGCCGAAGAGGCTGCCGCCGCCGCAGCCGCGGAGGCCGCCGCAGCGGCGGCTGCCGCCGAGGCCGAGCGCCTGGCCCGCCGCAAGGCCAAGCCGGTGCTGACCGAGGCCGAGCAGAAGGCCGCTCGCGACGCCCGTTACGCCGCCCGCAAGGCGCGTAGGAACAAGCGTTAGTTCGCTCGTCTCGCTTCAATCGAAGCGATGACCCCTCCGTCTGCGTAAGGCGCCAACCCCTGCCAATCTGAATGGGGAGGTGCCCCGCAGGGGCGACGGGTCAGAGAGTGCCGCCCGTGAGCGACGCGCGCTGGCTGATTTCGATGTGGTTGCCGTCGGGATCGCAGACGAACGCGTAGCGCACCGTGTCGCCCAGTACGCGCGGTTCGCCGCCCGAGGTGCCGCCGCGTTCGAGGATGCCGGCATACTCGGCGAGACAATCCCACACCTGCACCGTCATGTAGCGATAGCCGGGGCCGCGCCACTGGCCGACCGCGCTCTCGACCTTGCCCTTTTCCGCCACCACGACCAGCGAGTCGCCGCAGCGATAGCGGCCCTCGCCGGCGCGCTCGAACTGCATGGCGTGCGTCCAGAACCGGTCATGGGCGGCCGGATCGTTGACCCTGAGCAGGATCGCGATGCCCTCGACGCCGTTCAGGCCCTTCGGCACCAGCGTCACCTTGTTGCCGTCGGGATCGGCCAGCGCCTGCGGTGCGGTCAGCCCCTCTCGCGCGATTTCCAGGCCGACGATGCCCGAGGGCGGCGCGTCGGGGAGCGGCCCGCGCGAATGGTTCATCTTCAGGATCGAGCCGTTCATGTGGTGGCGGTGCTGCTGCATGCCGCCGCCCAGCTTGCCCATGTGGTCGTAGGGCAGGCCGACGGTCTGTTGCCAGAAGGCGAGCTGGTCGTCGCGGTTGGTCGAGAAGAGGCCGATGTCGAGGTGCTGCTTGGCGAGGTCCATGACCGCCAGTGTAGCGCGTGGCCGGGCCGATCGATCCCGAAACCGCAGGCGATGCGAAACAATTCTTACAAAGCGCGCCACGACGTCGCTGCAACCCGGTCCTACAACGGCGACGGGTGAAGGGGTCGTTGGCTGGGGAGCCGTCGGCCGGAAGTGGGAAGGGCTACGATGATCCGCGCCATGATCGGCACGGTCGCCGTGCTTGCGGGGTTCGCGGTCGTCGAGCGTTCCGTCGACGTCAGCACCGGGCAGGGCGATGCATGCACGCCGACCGATTCCTATACATGGCTCCAGCCGGGCGAGTTCGTGCCGCTGCGCGCCGAGCCGGCCATGGGCGCCCCGGTCGTCGGCCGCGTCCAGGCGCGCGTGTCCGGAACCGATGGGGCGCGGACGATCGTGCGTCTTTCCGGCAGCCAGGGCGGCTGGGCGCGGATCTCGACGGCCGACGGCGAGGCCCAGGGCTGGATGCCGGCCGACCTGCTGATGGTCGATGCGCGGGTGAGCGGTCCGGTCGATGTCCGGAGCCGGCCTGGTGTCATGGGGCCGAAGCTCGCGTCACTCGAAGGCGGCGAGGAAACCTTCCGCGTCCTCGGCTGCCGCGGAGCCTGGCTGCACGTCATCAGCGCCCATACCGGTGATGCCTGGATCGACCGCTGGTGCGCGAAGGAAGAAGGCTGCCGCGGCTGATTTCCTCTCCTCCCCCGTCGAACGGGGGGAGGAAAGGCGGGGTTCAGATCTTCAGGTCGCTGAAGAAATCGTTGCCCTTGTCGTCGGTGATGATGAAGGCCGGGAAGTTCTCGACCTGGATGCGCCAGATCGCTTCCATGCCGAGTTCCGGATATTCCAGCACCTCGACCTTTTTGATGACGTTCTGCGCCAGGATGGCGGCAGGGCCGCCGATCGAGCCGAGATAGAAGCCCTTGTGCTTCTTGCAGGCGTCGACGACCTGCTTGCTGCGGTTGCCCTTGGCCAGCATCACCATCGAGCCGCCGTTGGCCTGGAAGAGATCGACGTAGGAGTCCATGCGGCCGGCCGTGGTCGGGCCGAACGAGCCCGAGGCCATGCCGGTCGGCGTCTTGGCCGGGCCGGCGTAATAGACCGGGAACTGTTTGAAGTAGTCGGGCAGGCCCTCGCCGCGGTCGAGCCGCTCCTTGAGCTTGGCGTGCGCGGAATCGCGGGCCACGATCAGCGTGCCCGTGAGGTTCACGCGGGTCTTCACCGGATGCTTCGTCAGCACCGACAGCGTGTGCGCCATGCCCTTGTCGAGGTCGACCGACACGACGTTGCCCGAGAGTTGCTTGGGTTCGACGTCCGGCATGAACTGCGCCGGGTTGGTCTCGAGTTGTTCGAGGAAGACGCCGTCCTTCGTGATCTTGCCGACGGCCTGGCGGTCGGCCGAGCAGGAGACGCCGATGCCGATCGGCACCGATGCGCCATGGCGGGCGATGCGGATCACGCGCACGTCGTGGCAGAAATACTTGCCGCCGAACTGAGCGCCGATGCCCATCTGGCGGGTGAGCTCCAGCACCTTGTGCTCCATCTCGCGATCGCGGATGGCCACGCCCTTGTTGTTACCCTCGCCGGGCAGATCGTCGAGGTAGCGCGTCGAGGCGAGCTTCACCGTCTTGAGGTTCATCTCCGCCGAGGTGCCGCCGACCACGATGGCCAGGTGGTAGGGCGGGCAGGCCGCGGTGCCCAGCGTGCGGATCTGCGTGTCGAGGAACTTGAGCAGCGAGGCCTCGTTCAGCACGGCCGGAGTCTGCTGGTGCAGGTAGGTCTTGTTGGCCGAGCCGCCGCCCTTGGCGACGAACAGGAATTTGTAGGCGTCGCCGTCGGTCGCGTAGATGTCGATCTGCGCCGGCAGGTTGGTGCCGGTCTGCACTTCCTTGAACATCGACAGCGGCGAGACCTGCGAGTAGCGCAGGTTGGTCTCGGTGTAGGTCTTGTAGACGCCGCGGGCGATCGCTTCCTCGTCGCCGCCGCCGGTCCACACCGCCTGGCCCTTCTTGCCCATGACGATCGCGGTGCCGGTGTCCTGGCACATCGGCAGCACGCCGCCGGCCGAGATGTTGGCGTTCTTCAGCAATTCGAGGGCCACGTAGCGGTCGTTGTCGGACGCCTCGCCGTCGTCGAGGATGTTGCGCAGCTGCTGGAGATGGCCCGGGCGCAGCAGATGGGAAATGTCGTGGAAGGCGGCCGCGGTGAGCGTCGTCAGCGCCTCGGGCTCGACGGTCAGCACGTCGCGGCCGTTGAACTTGGCGGTGCCGACGAAGTCCGAAGTGAGCTTGCGGTAGGACGTCGTGTCCTCGTGGCTCGGGAACATTTCCTGGAACTGGAATTCGGGCATGCGTCTTCTCCTGGCGACCCTGTCGGGGCGCCGGTTTCCTGCCGCAGCCGGGGCGCGGCGTCTAGCTACTTCTTTCGGAAGCTGTCGAGCTTGACGACCTTGGAGGCGGCGTCCTCGGGCTTGGCCGCATCGTCGGCGGCGGCTTCGGCGGGCGCCTGACCGTCCTCGCCCTCGGTGGGCGCGGCCGCGGGCCGCTTTTCCGGCACCGGTAGCGGTGTCGGCTCGGAAGCGCCTACGGGAGCGGGCGCGCCATCGAGCTTCTCGCCCGTCTTGTCGCGACGGTCGAACTGCAGGCCGAAGCGCACCGACGGATCGACGAAGGCGGAGAGGGCCGCGAACGGAACCTTGATGCGCTCCTGCTGCTTGTTGAAGCTCACCGTCACTTCGAACGAATCGTCGTGCAGGATGAGATCCCAGTACTGGTGTTGCAGAACGATCGTCATCTCTTCGGGATACTTCGCGCGCAGATACTCCGGCAGTTCCACGCCGGGATCGCCGCTGCGGAAGCTGATGTAGAAATGATGCGAGCCCGGGAGGCCCGATTCCGCGACCTGAGTCAGCACGCGTCGCACGACGCTGCGCAGCGCATCGTCGACGAGAGCGTCGTAGTGAAAGCGATCGTTCATGGCCTGTCGGAAATTTCGTGAAAGCATCGGCCCGCGGTGCGGGAGAGTCAACGATGGCAATAGCGGTCAATCGCCGGGAAGGAAAGCGGAGATGACCGGGGAATGAGTGGGGGGCTTCTGTTGCCCGGTGCCCCCCGGACCGCGCTTACGTCCGCTGTTTAGGCGGCAGCAGCGAGTGTAACGGTGTTATCGTTAGCACTTGTGAATGGCCCGTCACGGCGGAACCATACCGGGCAAAAACCGCGCCTTTACCACGCTCGTCGATCCTGGTTCGCCCCCATCGGTTCCGCCCCACGGGAAGTCCCGGGTGCGGAGAAGAATGGTGGAGGCGCCGGGTACTGCCCCCGGGTCCGAAACGCTTATTTCACGCGGCGTTTATCGCCATAGTCGGTTTCCCGACGCGCTCTATATAGGCGCTCCGCCCGGCTTTTTGAAGGCCATCCCCGGCGCCCAGTCCGCGCCCGGTCGCGTGAAGTTTTCCCATGGCCCACCGTCCGCTGCGCCCATAAAGTCCGGCGCAAACAAGGACCGCGAAACGATGCCCCTCTCCAGCGACCAGCAGGCAGAAATCGACCAGGCCAGGGCCGGCGCCCAGCCGACCTTGCGACCCGTCGCTCCGGCGCTGGAGGAAATCCTCTACCAGGCGCTGCCCGTGCTCGATCACGGCTTCGTCCGGGTCGTCGACTACATGGGCGACGACGCGGCCGTGGTGCAGGCGGCGCGCGTGAGCTACGGCCGCGGCACCAAGAAGGTGAGCGAGGATCGCGGGCTCATCAACTACCTGATGCGGCACCGGCACACGACGCCGTTCGAGATGTGCGAGATCAAGTACCACGTGAAGCTGCCGATCTTCGTGGCGCGCCAGTGGATCCGCCATCGCACCGCCAATGTGAACGAATATTCCGCGCGCTACTCGATCCTCGACAACGAGTTCTACCTGCCCAGGCCCGAGCATCTCGCGGCCCAGAGCGCGAACAACCGGCAGGGCCGCGACCAGGTGCTGACGGGCAAGGAAGCCGAGCGGGTCTTCGGCCTGCTGAAGAAGGACGCCGAGCTGGTCTACGAGCACTATCTCGAGATGCTGAACGAGGGAGAGGGCGGGGCGCCGCTCGACCCCGAGCGCTCGGGCCTCGCGCGCGAACTCGCCCGCATGAACCTGTCGCTGGGCTTCTATACGCAGTGGTACTGGAAGACCAACCTCCACAACCTGATGCATTTCCTCTCGCTGCGCGCCGACGCCCATGCGCAGTACGAGATCCGCGTCTATGCCGAGACCATGCTCGACACGCTGAAGCGCTGGTGCCCGATCAGCCACGACGCCTTCGTCGAGTACCGCATGGGAGGCACGCACCTCTCCAAGACCGGCCTCGCCATCGTCAAGCGCATGCTCGCCGGCGAGAAGGTCGACCAGAAGTCGAGTGGTCTCAGCGCCCGCGAATGGCGCGAGCTGATGGCCGCGCTCGGACAGGAAGCGTGATCCGCGATCCCGGCCGGCTGCGGCTGCTGCGCGAGCGGCCGCGCGACGCCGGGGCGGTCGAGGCGATGAACGAGGCGGCCTTCGGACCCGATCGCCAGCAGAAGACGGTCTACCGGCTGCGTGAGGGCGTGAAGCCGATTCGTGAACTCTGCTTCGTCGCCATCGACCAGAAGGACCGGATGGTGGCGTCGATTCGCAACTGGCCGATCCTGATCAGCGACAAGTGGCCGGCCGTCATGCTGGGCCCGCTCGCCATCTCGCCCGAGCTGCGCGGCATGGGCTACGGCAAGGCACTGATGTGGCACTCGATGGCGCAGTCGCGCATGCTGGGCCACAGCCGCATCATCCTGGTGGGCGATCCCGAGTACTACAACCAGTTCGGCTTCCGCCGTGACCTCGCACTGAACATCCAGCTCCCCGGCTGGGTCGAGGATCGCCGCTTCCTCGCCCTCGAACTCGTCGCCGGCTCGATGATCGGCGTGCACGGCATGATCGGCAAATGGCGCGTGGGCTGGCGGCCGAGCGGGCGCCGCAAGTAACTTTCGAGCGGAATCACTGTGGCGATGCCAGGTCCTTCGCTTCGTTCAGGACGGCAGGCCTTTACTGCACCACGATGTTCGGGGCCTTGCGGGCGCCGCGCTGGTTGGCGCTGAGTTGCTTCCACATCCGGCCGGCGATGTTCTTGTAGACCTGCGCGTGCGGGCTGTCGGGCTTCGACACGACGATGGGATGGCCGCTGTCGGACGTGGTGCGGATGTCGAGATGCAGCGGGACCTCGCCGAGGAACGGCACACCGAGCTTGACGGCTTCCTCGCGGGCGCCGCCATGGCCGAAGATCTCCGAGCGCTCGCCGCACTTGGGGCAGAGGAAATAGCTCATGTTCTCGACGATGCCGAGTACCGGCACGGCGACCTTGCGGAACATGTTCAGGCCCTTGCGCGCGTCGACCAGCGCGATGTCCTGCGGTGTCGAGACGATGACGGCGCCGGCCAGCGCCACGCGCTGCGCCAGCGTGAGCTGGGCGTCACCCGTGCCGGGCGGCATGTCGACCACCAGCACGTCGAGGTCGCCCCAGGTGACGTCGCGCAGCATCTGCTCCAGCGCGCTCGACACCATGGGCCCGCGCCAGATCATCGGCGTGTCCTCGTTCACGATGTAGCCGATCGACATGGTCTTGAGCCCGAAGCGCTCGATCGGCTTCAGCTGCTTGCCGTCCGTCGATTCGGGCTTCTCGGTCACGCCCAGCATGCGCGGCATCGAGGGGCCGTAGATGTCGGCGTCGAGCAGCCCGACCGAGAGGCCGTTTGCGGCGAGGCCGAGCGCCAGGTTGACTGCGGTGGTCGACTTGCCGACGCCGCCCTTGCCCGAGGCCACGGCGACGATGTGCTTCACGCCCGGCACGTCGATGCGGCCGCCGCCGCCCGTGGTCTTTCCGGCGGGGGCGCCGTGGTTGTGCCCATGCGCATGGCCGTGATTGCCTTGCGCTGAGGGTGCGGCCGGGCGGGGCGGGGGCGCCGCCCGCTCGGCGGTCATCACGGCGGTGGCGGAAAGGACGCCTGGCATGGCCCGGATCGCCTGCTCGCAGGCCTGGCGCAGCGGCTCGAGGGCGGTGCCGCGGGCGGGATCGACATCGAGCGTCACCGCGACATGACCGGCGCGCGTGGCGATGCCGCTCACCATGCCCAGCGCTTCGACACTGCGGCCGGTCGCCGGATCGATGACGGTTTCGAGAACCTTCCGGATGGCCGATTCGCTTATTTCCGCCATGTTCTGCTGCTTCCGCCGCGGCGCATTTTCACGTCCGCCGCTTGATTGAAGGTGGGCCTGCCGTCACATATATGCAGCTCGTGTGGAAATCAAAAGCGACAACGCGCGAACGCGCGACAAGCAGGGGCCCTGAGGTGAACGATGGCGTGGAATAACAACGGCGGCGGCCCCTGGGGCGGCGGCGGTGGAGGCGGCGGCTCTGGTGGAGGCGGCGGTCCCTGGGGTGGTGGCGGTGGCAACCGTGGCGGTGGGGGCGGCGGCGGTGGCGGCCCCTTCGGTTCGCGGCGTCCCCCCGACATGGAAGACGTCATCCGCAAGGGCCAGGAGCGGCTCAAGAACCTCATGCCCGGCGGTTTCGGCACCTACAAGGGCATCGCCCTGGTGGTGCTCGGCGCGCTGGTGATCTGGCTGGCGACCGGTTTTTTCCGCGTGCAGCCCAACCAGCAGGCGATCCAACTGGTATTCGGCAAGCCCTACGGTAAGCCGGTCGAGCCCGGCCTGCACTACAATCTGCCCGCGCCGATCGGAAACGTCGTGGTCGTGAACGTGCAGGACCAGCGCCGCACCGTCATCGGCTCGCGCGGCAACCAGGTTTCGACGCCCTATACCCGCGGCCCGCGCCCGACCTCGACCGAGAACCTGATGCTGACCGGCGATGAGAATATCGTCGACATCGAGTTCGCCGTCCTCTGGCAGATCAAGGACGTGTTCAAGTACGCATTCGACGTGCGCAATCCCGAGGAGAACGTGCGCGCGGGCGCCGAGGCCGCGATGCGCGAGATCATCGGCAAGTCGAACCTGCAATATGCCCAGACCGAGGGTCGCAGCCGCATCGAGCAGGACACCAAGGACCTGCTGCAGCGTATCCTCGACGAATACGGGCTGGGCGTGCGCATCTCGCAGATTCAGCTGTTGCGGGTCGACCCGCCGCAGGAGGTCATCGCGGCCTTCCGCGACGTGCAGGCGGCACGCGCCGACAAGGAAAAGCTGATCAACGAGGGCAATACCTACCGTAATCAGCAGCTGCCGCGCGCCAAGGGTGAGGCGGAATCGATCGTCCAGCGCGCCGAGGCCTACAAGGCCGAGATCGTGGCGCGTGCGAGCGGCGATGGCCAACGCTTCGACCAGGTCTACGAACAGTGGGCCAAGGCCAAGGACATCACCACCGAGCGGCTCTATCTCGACACGATGGAAGAGGTCCTGCGCAACGTGAACAAGGTGCTGGTCGACAAGGGCACGACTAACAATGGTGGCGTCCTGCCCTATCTGCCGCTGCCTGAGCTGCGGTCGAGCCAGACGCCGGGGGTGGGGCCGCAACCCCGACCGGCGCCTCAGCCGCTGCCGGGAGCCACGCGATGAGCAACCGTTCGATCTTCGCCCTGATCGCGCTCGCGATCGTGGGCTTTCTCCTGACCCAGACCTTCTACACGGTCGATCCGACCAAGCAGGTCCTCGTCCGCCAGTTCGGCGCGATCGTCGGCGAACCGAAGACCCAGCCGGGTCTCTATGCCAAGATCCCGGTGGTGCAGGACATCCAGCGGATCGACCGCCGGCTGCTCGACTACGAAGCCGAGGAGTTCGAGATCATCGCGGGCGACCAGAAGCGCCTCGTGGTCGATGCCTACGCCCGCTACAAGATCGTGGCGGCCAAGCGCTATGCGCAGACCGTGCCGGGCGGCGAGACCACCCTGCGCGGGCTGCTCGATTCGCTGATCAACTCGGAAATCCGCGGCGTCCTGTCGTCGGTGCCGCTGCATGCGGTGCTGACCGACCAGCGCGCCAACCTGATGGACGAGATCACCAAGCGGGTGAACGGCAAGACCATGGAACTGGGGGTCGAGACGGTCGACGTGCGCATCAAGCGTGCCGACCTGCCCCAGGCCAACTCCCAGTCGGTCTACAACCGCATGAAGACCGACCGCGAGCGCGAGGCCGGCCAGCTTCGCGCCGAGGGCGACGAGGAGAATGCCCGCATCAAGGCGACGGCCGACCGCGAGGTCGCCGTGATCAAGGCGGATGCCGGGCTGAAGGCGCAGGTCCTGAAGGGCGAGGCGGATGCCGCCGCGACCGAGATCTACGCCAAGGCGTTCAGCAAGGATAAGGACTTCTACGCCTTCTACCGGCGCATGGAGGCCTACAAGCAGGCGTTCGGTTCCGGCGGCTCGACCATGCTGCTGAGCCCGGACAACGACTTCTTCCGCTACTTCAACGACCCGTCGGGGCTGGCTGCGCCCAGGAAGTAAAGACCGGCAAGAACCGTACCGGACCGGCGGCTGTGGCACTCCTGCCACGCCGCCGGTTTCTTTTTCGGGACACGCGAAAAACCCAGCAAATACGGGCCTGATAACGACCTCTTTATTTGCGCCACAATCGGGCCGCAGGTAGACAGGAACTCTAACGCGCGGCGCCGGCCGTACCGACCGTTTGGCCTTGAGCGCCGTTGGAGGTCGGTCGTGATTCTAGCTGATTTTCAAGGCTATTTCAGAGGAGCCGCTCTCGCGGCCATCGCGTCGCTCGGCCTTGCGGCGGCGGAGCCGGCCTGGGCTCGCCAGCCTTCGGAAAGCTTCTCGGAGCTGGTCGACAAGCTGATGCCGACCGTCGTCAACATCACGACGACGCAGAACGTGCCCCAGCAGGGTCCGCGCCTGCGCGACATGCCCCAACTCCCGCCCGGCTCGCCGTTCGAGGAGCTCTTCAAGGAGTTCTTCGACAAGCGCGGTGGCGAGGAGCAGCAGAAGCGCCGCGGCACCTCGCTCGGCTCAGGGTTCGTGATCGACGGCGACGGCTACATCGTCACCAACAACCATGTCATCCAGGGCGCCGAGGACATCACCGTCATCTTCCGCGACGACACCCAGCTCAAGGCCAAGCTGATCGGCTCCGACAGCCGCATCGACCTCGCCGTCCTCAAGGTCGAGCCGCCCAACAAGAAGCCGCTGCCGGCGGTGAAATGGGGCGATTCGGACAAGGCACGGGTCGGCGACTGGGTGATCGCCATCGGCAACCCGTTCGGCATGGGCCATTCGGTGACTGCCGGCATCATCTCGGCGCGCGGCCGTTCGCTGAACGATTCGCTCGACGACTACCTGCAGACCGACGCCGCCATCAACAAGGGCAACTCGGGCGGTCCGCTGTTCAACACCGACGGCGAGGTGATCGGCGTCAACACCGCGATCTACTCGCCCTCCGGCACCAATGCGGGTCTTGCCTTCTCGATCCCGTCGAACCTCGTGAAGCAGGTCGCCGATCAGCTGCGCGAGTTCGGCAAGGTCAAGCGCGGCTGGATCGGCGTCAGCTACCAGAGCGTGACCGACGACATCGCCGATTCGTTCGGCCTCGATCGCGCCCGCGGCGTGCTGGTGGCGAACGTCACGGCCGACGGCCCGGCCGCCAAGGCGGGCGTGAAGCGCAACGACATCATCATCTCCTTCGCCGGCCAGGACGTGCTCGACCTGCGCCGCTTCCCGAAGATCGTGGCCAATGCCCGGGTGGGCAACACCGTCGACGTCGTGGTCTGGCGCGGGGGCAAGGAAGTGCCCTTGAAGCTTCGTGTCGGCGAGCAGGAAGAGGCCGAGAAGCAGAACACTTCGGCGCAGGGCGGAAAGAAGCCGGCCGAGCCCGACCAGGCAGTGACCTCGACCATCGAGCAGCTCGGCCTTTCGCTGCAGAAGGTCACCGACCAGCTGCGCGAGCGCTATGGGCTCTCCGACCAGGTGAAGGGCGTGATCATTACCAAGGTGGCGCCGAACAGCCCGGCCGCCGAGAAGCAACTCCAGGCGGGCGACGTCATCCTCGAGGTCGACCAGAAGCCGGTGACGTCGCCACAGGAGGTCACCGATCTCGTGACCAAGCTGCAGCAGCAGAAGAAGCGCTCCGTGCTGCTCTTCGTCGAACGCCAGGGCGACCCCAGGTTCGCAGCGCTGCGGCTGCAGAAGTAGGGTTCACCTCGGACAAACGGAAAGGCCGCGCACTGCGCGGCCTTTTTGCTTATTGGAGCGAGCCCGCCCGTGGCGCTCATGCTTCGCGGGCGGACAACGGAAGAGCGCCACTGGAGTGGCGCGCTCCAAAGCGGCGGTTTCGGCTAACCGATCTTCACCACCAGCTTGCCGAAGTTCTCGCCCTTGAGCAGGCCCATGAAGGCCTCGGGCGCCCTGGCGATGCCGTCGATCACGGTCTCGCGGCTCTTGAGCTTGCCCGACGCCACCAGCCCGCCGACCTCGTTCACGAAGTCGCCCATCAGGGCCACATGGTCGGAGACGATGAAGCCCTGCAGCGTCAGCCGGCGCTGGACGATGGTGAACATCTTCTCCGGGCCCGCGATCGGCGTCGCGTCCTGGTATTCCGAGATGGCGCCGCAGAAGGCGACGCGGCCGAAATTGTTCAGGCGCGCAAACACGGCGTGGAAGATCTTGCCGCCGACATTCTCGAAGTCGGCATCGATGCCCTGCGGGCAGAGCTTGTCGAGCACCGCGCCGACGTCGCGCTCGGTCTTGTGGTTGAAGCAGGCGTCGTAGCCCGCCTCGCGTACCGCCCACTGGCACTTCTGCTCGTCGCCGGCGCAGCCCACGACGCGGGCGCCCGCCAGCTTGGCGAGCTGGCCCGCCACCTGGCCGACCGCGCCGGTCGCGGCGGAAACGAACACCGTTTCGCCGGCCTTGGGCTTGCAGATGTGCTTGATGCCGTACCAGGCGGTGAAGCTCGGCATGCCCAGCACGCCGAGATAGGCCGAAAGCGGCAGGCCGGCGGCGTCGATCTTGCGCAGGCCCTTGCCGTCATGGACCGTATGCGTGGCCCAGTTCAGCATGCCCATGACGATGTCGCCCTTGGCATAGCGCGGGTTCTTCGACTCGACCACTTCGCCGACCGAGCCGCCGGTCAGCGGCTTGTCGAGTTCGAAGGGCGGCGTGTAGGAGCGCAGCTCGGTCATGCGCGGGCGCATGTAGGGATCGAGCGACAGGAAGCGCTGCGCCACCAGGATCTGGCCGTCGGCCAGGGCGGGGAGCGCGACGGTCTCGCTGCGGAAGCAATCGGCGGTGACGTCGCCCTCGGGGCGCCTGGCGAGGACGATCTGCTGGATGTCGGTCATGGGTCTTTCCTCTCTTCGAAGTCGCTGCGGCGATAGCCCTGAAGGTAGAGCAGTGCGGTGAGATCGCCATGGTCGATGCGTGCCTGGACTTCGGCGGCAACAGCCGGCTTGGCGTGGAACGCGACGCCGAGGCCGGCGGCCTTCAGCATCGGCAGGTCGTTGGCGCCGTCCCCGACCGTCACGGCATCGGCGACGCCGAGGCCGCGCTCGCCGGCCAGCCGTTGCAAGGTCGCGAGCTTGGCTTCCTTGCCGAGGATCGGGCGGCCGACCGTGCCGGCCAGCGAGCTGCCGTCATGCTCCAGCACGTTGGCGGCATCGAGATCGAAGCCCAGCGTCTTGCGCACCATTGCGGTGAAGTAGGTGAAGCCGCCCGAAACCAGCGCGCAAAACGCGCCGTGCTTCTTCATGGTGGCGACCAGCGTGGCGCCGCCCGGCATGTAGCGGATGCGCGTCGCGGCCTCGTCGAGGCGTCCGACGGGGAGGCCCTTGAGCAGGCCGACCCGCTCCTCGAGCGCGCCGGCGAAATCGATCTCGCCGTTCATGGCGCGGGCGGTGATGCCGGCAATCTTCTCGCGCAGGCCCAGGAAGTCGGCCAGTTCGTCGAGCATCTCGTTGTGGATCATGGTCGATTCCATGTCCGCGACGAGCAGCTTCTTGCGCCGTCCCTCGGCGGCCAGCACCACCGCATCGACATCGGGCAGGCGGGGCGCGACGGCCGTGCCCTCGAACGGCAGGTCGCAGGCGATGCCTGGCGCCAGCCACTCGGGAGTGCCCACGGCCACGCCGGCGCCCTTCAGGGCTTCTAGGGCGGAGGCCACGGCCGCATCGGTCACGGCGGGGCGAGCGGGATCGGATATCAGGACGAGGACGTTTTTCACGCCCCGGCTCTAGCGGTGGGGTCGCGGATTTGCAAACAGTGCGGCCGCTCATGATTTCGCCGGCCCAAGCTCCCGTCATCGTCGTCACCGGACCGACCGCCAGCGGCAAGTCGGCGCTGGCGCTCGAACTCGCCGAACGGCGGGGCGGAACGGTGATCAATGCCGACGCGATGCAGACCTACAATGCCTTTCCGATCCTGACGGCGCAGCCGACGGCCGAGGAGCAGGCACGGGCGCCGCACGCCCTCTATGGCGTGCTGCCGCTGGCCGAGACCGTCTCGGCGGCGCGCTGGCGCACCATGGCGGGCGCGGAGATCGAGCGGGCGCGGGCCGCCGGGCGCCTGCCCATCCTGTGTGGCGGATCGGGCCTCTACCTGCGCACCCTGATGAAGGGCATCTCGCCGATTCCCGACGCGGCCCCCGAACTGCGGGAGCAGGCCAATGCGGACTGGGTCGCGCTCGGTCCCGACGCCTTCCGGGGGCGCCTCGCCGAGCACGATCCCGTCATCGTCGGCCGCCTGAAGCCGGGAGACCGCCAGCGCCATGTCCGTGCCTGGGAGGTCTGGCAGGCCACGGGCCGCCCCCTGAGTGCCTGGCAGGAAGGCGAGGCCTCGGCCGCACCCTGGCGCTTCCTGACCGTGCTCCTGGTGCCCGACCGGACCTGGCTGCGCGAGCGCATCGAGCGACGGTTCGACATCATGCTTGCCGGCGGCATCGTCGCCGAGGCGCGGGCGGTGTTCGACCGCCGGCCCGATCCGGCCTGGCCGGGGCTCAAGGCGCATGGAGCCCCTGAACTGTTCCGCCACTTCCGGGGCGAGATGTCGCTGGCCGACGTTCGGCGGATCGCCATCGACCATACGCGGCAGTATGCCAAGCGCCAGATGACGTGGTTCAGGCACCAGATGACACCAGATCTGGTATTCGACCCAAGGGCTGATCAAGCTCTGGGCACGATTGAGAAATATTTGGACAATCCAGACGCCTGAAACTTTGCGTTTCGAACTTTTTGGATTGACCGCCTCCGACCCGGCCACTATGTTCCGCCGCGCCGCAAAACCCCCGTTTTGCGGCACATTTGTCAGATGGAGAGCACTGTGACGAAGCCCGAGGAGTCCGCCACGACCGGCGCCGATCTGTTGGTGAAAGCCCTGATCGACGAGGAAGTCGAGGTCGTCTTCGGCTACCCGGGTGGCGCCGTCCTGCCGATCTACGATTCCCTGTTCAAGCAGAACCGGCTGCGCCACATCCTGGTGCGGCACGAGCAGGCGGCGGTGCACGCCGCCGAGGGCTATGCCCGCTCGACCGGCAAGGTGGGCGTGGTGCTGGTGACCTCGGGCCCGGGCGCGACCAATGCCGTGACCGGCCTGACCGACGCCCTGATGGACTCCATTCCGATCGTCTGCCTGACGGGCCAGGTCCCGACCCACCTGATCGGCAACGACGCCTTCCAGGAAGCCGACACGACGGGCATCACGCGCCCCTGTACCAAGCATAACTACCTGGTGAAGTCGGTGAGCGACCTGGCGCGCTCGGTCCACGAGGCGTTCTACGTGGCGCGCTCCGGCCGTCCCGGCCCGGTCGTCATTGACCTGCCCAAGGACGTGCTGATGAACAAGCACGAGTACGTGCCGCCGCCTAAGGTCGCGGTGACGCACAAGAGCTACCGGCCGCAGATCAAGCCCGACCCGAAGAAGATCGAGCAGGCGGTCGAGATGATGGCCGCCGCCAAGCGTCCGGTGTTCTACGCCGGCGGCGGCGTCATCAACTCCGGGCCGAAGGCCTCGAAGCTGCTGACGCAGCTCGTGCACCTGACGGGCTTTCCGGTGACCAACACGCTGATGGGACTGGGCGCCTTCCCGGCGTCGGACAAGCAGTTCCTCGGCATGCTGGGCATGCACGGCACCTACGAAGCCAACCTGGCGATGCACGGCTGCGACGTGATGATCAACATCGGCGCGCGCTTCGACGATCGCATCACCGGCAACCTCTCGAAGTTCTCGCCGGGCTCGAAGAAGATCCACGCCGACATCGATCCCTCGTCGATCAACAAGAACGTGCATGTCGATCTCGCCATCGTGGGCGATGCGACGGCCGTGCTCGAGGAGATGATCAAGCTCTGGAAGGCGCGGCAGCCCAAGGTCGACCAGAAGGCGCTCAAGGCCTGGTGGGCCGAGATCGAAACGTGGCGCGCCCGCAATTGCCTCGCCTACAAGCCGAACAAGCAGGTGATCAAGCCGCAATACGCGCTGGAGCGGCTCTATCACCACATCAAGGACAAGGACCACTACATCACGACCGAAGTGGGCCAGCACCAGATGTGGGCGGCGCAGTTCCTGAAGTTCGAGCAGCCCAACCGCTGGATGACCTCGGGCGGCCTCGGCACCATGGGCTACGGCTTCCCTGCCGCGCTCGGCGTGCAGATCGCCCATCCCGAGGCGCTGGTCATCGACGTCGCCGGCGAGGCCTCGATCCTGATGAACATCCAGGAGCTCTCGACGGCGGCGCAGTATCGCCTGCCGGTGAAGATCTTCGTTCTCAACAACCACTACATGGGCATGGTCCGCCAGTGGCAGGAGCTGCTGCACGGTGGACGCTACTCGGAGAGCTACTCCGAATCGCTGCCCGACTTCGTGAAGGTTGCCGAGGCGTTCGGGGCCAAGGGCCTGCGCTGCGAGGATCCCGCCAAGCTCGACGACACGATCAAGGAGATGATCGATCTGAAGCATCCCGTCATCGTCGACGTCATCGTCGACGAAAAGGAGAACTGCTTCCCGATGATTCCGTCGGGTGCGGCGCATAACGAGATGCTGCTGGGTCCGGAAGACAGGCAGTCCACGACGGTTTCGGAAGAAGGCATGGTGCTGGTGTGAGCAAGGATACGATCGTCGCCCATACCATCTCCGTCCTGGTGGCCAACGAGCCGGGCATCCTCGCGCGCGTGGTCGGTCTTTTTTCGGGCCGCGGCTACAACATCGAGAGCCTGACCGTCGCGGAGACGAACGCGAAGGAAAGCCAGTCGCGGATCACCATCGTGACCAAGGGTACGCCGATGATCATCGAGCAGATCAAGGCGCAGCTCGACCGCCTCGTGCCAGTCTATCGCGTGCGCGATCTCACGGTCGAGGGGCCGCACATCGAGCGCGAGCTGGCGCTGGTCAAGGTCAAGGGCGTCGGGGAGAAGCGCGTCGAGGCGCTGCGTCTGGCCGACGTGTTCCGCGCGAAGGTGATCGACGCCAAGTCCGATTCCTTCGTCTTCGAGGTCACCGGCAACACCGACAAGGTGCAGACCTTCATCGGCCTTATGGAGGCCCTGGGCCTGGTCGACGTCGTCCGCACCGGCATCGTCGCCATGTCGCGCGGCGGCGAGGCGCTTTAGGCTTTTCAAGGGAGCGCGCCACTCCTGCGGCGCGCCCCCTTCAACCATCTCGGTCAGTAGTTCGACAGGCCCTTGATCGAGGCGACGCGGGCCTCGATCTCGGCGAGGTTGGCCGGCGTCTTGTCGATCACGAACAGCGCCTGGGTACGGCCGTTCATCTGCAGGGGATCGCCGCCCTCGCGCTGCTGCATCTCGCCCAGGAAGGTGCCGGCGGGGCGGCAGGTCGGTGTGGCGCTCAGTCCACCGAAGTTGACGCCGGGATAGCGCAGGCAGATCTGGGTGATCTGCTGGCCGCTGGAATCGCTGGTGTTCTCGACCATCCACTGGCCCTGGAAGATGCGGCGCTGGCCGACCATCCAGACGAGGTCGCGCCCGTCCGCCGTGGAATAGTGGATCTGGGCCGGGCCGTTGCCACGGGTCCACAGCCAGGTGTGGTTGCGCATCGCCCGGGCGGCCCCGTGCAGCGTCGAGTTCTCCACGGCGTAGTCGATGCCCGGCATGGCAAGCGCCGGCCCGGTGGGCGCGTCGGAGGGCTGCGAGCAGGCCGCCAGCGCGAGGGCGGCGAGCGGGAGGGCGAGGGCGGAGCGAAGAGACGACATCAGGAAGCTTTCCTCTCGGAGGCTTGGGCGGGAGCGGCACCCCCATACCATATGTAGAACCGGGGTTCGCTGGCGAGGGGCGTCCGGGGTTCGACGCAGGGCGACCATGCAGGGAAGCAGCATTCGAGGCTGGTTTTTACGGGCCGGTTTGTCTACTAACCCCCGTTCTTTGCGAGAAGTCAGCCAGGAGGAATGGCGCCAATGCGTGTCTACTACGATCGTGATGCCGACGTGAACCTGATCAAGGGCAAGAAGGTCCTGATCGTCGGTTACGGCAGCCAGGGCCATGCCCACGCCATGAACCTGCGCGATTCGGGCGTCAAGGACGTGCGCATCGCGCTCAAGGCCGGCTCCGCCACGATCAAGAAGGCCGAGGGCGCGGGCTTCACCGTGATGACTCCCGCCGAAGGCGCCAAGTGGGCCGACATCGTGATGATGCTGACCCCGGACGAATTGCAGTCGGACATCTACAACGCCGACCTCGCCGGCAACATGAAGCAGGGCGCGGCACTCGCTTTCGCGCACGGCCTCAACGTCCACTTCAACCTGCTGACGCCGCGTCCGGACCTCGACGTGTTCATGATCGCGCCGAAGGGCCCGGGCCACACCGTGCGCTCCGAGTATGTCCGCGGCGGCGGCGTGCCCTGCCTCGTGGCGGTGGCGCAGAACTCCTCGGGCAACGCGCTCGAGATCGCGCTCAGCTACTCCTCGGCGGTGGGCGGCGGTCGCGCCGGCACCATCGAGACCTCGTTCAAGGAAGAGTGCGAGACCGACCTGTTCGGCGAGCAGGTCGTCCTGTGCGGCGGCCTCGTCGAGCTGATCAAGGCCGGCTATGAGACGCTGGTCGAGGCGGGCTACGCGCCGGAGATGGCCTACTTCGAGTGCCTGCACGAAGTGAAGCTGATCGTCGACCTCATCTTCGAGGGCGGCATCGCCAACATGAACTACTCGATCTCCAACACCGCCGAGTACGGTGAGTACCGGACCGGCCCGCGCATCGTGACGGCCGAGACCAAGGCCGAGATGAAGCGCGTCCTCGAAGACATCCAGTCGGGCCGCTTCGCCCGCGACTGGATGCTGGAGAACAAGGTCAACCAGGCCTCGTTCAAGGCCACGCGCAAGCGCATGTCGGAGCACCCGATCGAAGAGATCGGCGAGAAGCTCCGCGCGATGATGCCGTGGATCAAGGAGAAGGCCTTGGTGGACAAGGCGCGCAACTAGCGCGCCTTGGACGCCGGCGGGCGGCAGCGCTTGTAACCAAGCGCGAGAGCCCGCACGGTCCAGAAAGAATGAAGGCGCCGAAACCCGGCGCCTTTTTCTTGTCTTTTCTGTACTGAGCGGGCTCCCGCGCCTGTGAAGGCGCTGCCGCCCGCCGGCGCGCAACGAGTTGCGCGCCTAAATGATGTAACCACCACCCGACGCATCGAGCATCGCGCCGGTGATGAAGGACGACTCGTCCGAGAGCAGCCACAGCGCCGCCTCGGCGATCTCCGCCGATGTGCCGACGCGTCCCATGGGAATGGACTTCTCGATGTTGGCCCGAAACGCCGGATCCTTCAGCCGTCCCTCGGTCATCTCTGTCAGCACCATGCCCGGCCGCAGCGAGTTCACGCGGATGCCCTCGGCCGCAACCTCGCGGGCAAAGCCCTTGGTGAACGCATCGACCGCTCCCTTGCTGGCTGCATAGGCCGAGGAGCCCAGCCGCCCGCCGAGCGTCGCGGCCATCGATGACACGTTGACGATCGAGCCGCCCTTGCCGCCGTGCCGGGTCGACATGCGCTTTGCTGCCTCGCGGCAGCACAGCATCAGGCCGGTGACGTTGGTGGCAAAAAGATTGGCCAGCACCGCGGCGTCGTATTCGTCGACCCGCCCGCGCTTGCCGTTGCTGCCGGCACTGTTCACCAGATGGGTGATCGGCCCCAGCGCCTTCTCGGTCTCCTCGAACAGCCGCACGATGTCGGCCTCGCGGGACATGTCGCCGCGCAGGGCGATGGCCTTGCCGTCCTTGGCCTCGATGTCGGCGACCACCTGTTTGGCCTGGGTGTCGCGGGTCCGGTAGTTGATGGCGATGGCGTAGCCGCGCGTGGCCGCACGACGGGCGGTCTCGGCGCCGATGCCCGAAGCGCCGCCGGTGATCAGGAGGGTTTTGCTCATGGCGCGATGATATAGTGTCGGCAACGCTTCGGGAGGAAAAAGCATGAAGGCCGCCGTTCTGTTCAAGCCCAACGAGCCGCTGCAGGTCGTGGAGTGCGAACTCGACCCGCCCAAGGCGCAGGAAGTGCGCGTGAGGATGAAGGCCTCGGGCGTGTGCCAGAGCGACTGGCACATCATGAACGGCGACTGGCCGTCCCCCCTGCCGATCGTGCCGGGCCACGAGGCGGCAGGCGAGATCCTAGAGTGCGGCCCGGGCGTCACGACGGTGAAGCCCGGCGACCATGTGATCTTCTCGTTCCGTCCCCATTGCGGGCGCTGCCGGTACTGCTCGCAGGGCCGCACGGTTCTCTGCATCGGCCGCGCTTCGGTACCGCCGGGTGCGCAGCACGACGGCACGCTGCGGCTGAAGCACAAGGGCCAGGGCGTCAACCAGATGGCCCGCATCGGCACCTTCGCCGAGGAGGTCGTGGTGCCGGAAGAGATGGTGGTGCCGATCCGCAAGGACATGCCGTGGGCGCAGGCCGCGCTCGTCGGCTGCTGCGTGGCGACGGGCGTCGGCGCCGTGACGCGCCACGCCAAGATCGAAGCGGGCTCGACCGTGCTGGTGATCGGCTGTGGCGGCGTCGGCCTCAACGCGGTGCAGGGTGCCATGCTCTCGGGCGCTTCCAAGATCATCGCGGCCGACATCCTCGACAACAAGCTCGAGATGGCGAAGACCTTCGGCGCCACCCACACGATCAACACCGCGACCGACAACGATCCGGTGAAGAAGGTGAAGGAGATCACCGGCGGTCTGGGCGTCGACTACTCCTTCGACGCGGTGTCGATCGACCGGACGCAGGCGCTGGCCTTCGACGCGCTGGCCCCGGGCGGCCACGGCGTCGCGGTCGGCATCTCCGCGGCCACGGTGAAGGCGCAGTATTCGCCCATGATGATGGTGTTCGGCGAGAAGACGATGAGCGGCACCTTCTATGGCTCGGTGCGGCCCGATCTCGATTTCCCGGTGCTGGTCGACCACTACATGAACAAGCGGCTGAACATCGACGGCCTGATCAGCCGCACCTACAGGCTCGAAGAGATCAACGAGGGCTTCAAGCGCATGATGGCGGGCGAGGTCGCGCGCGGCGTCGTGGTGTTCGACTGATCATGTCTCTCTATGAAATCCTCGTCTTCGTGGCTCTCGCCGGCGTCGGCGGCTGGGCTTACTACCTGTACCGCCAGGACACGAAGCCCAAGTGAAATGAGCACCCTCGACGAATTCGGCCTGACCGACGAGCAGGTCCTGATCCGGCGCAACGTCGCCGAGCTGCTGGCCCGCGTACTGCCGCCGGAGGAGATCCGGCGGCTCGACGAGGACTCGGCGTTCCCGAACGCAGCGTTCGATGCGCTGGCGGAAGCGGGCTACATGGCGCTGCCCTACGATCCGGCCTATGGCGGCATGGGCGGCAGCCGCAAGGATCTCGTCGTGCTGGTCGAGGCGCTGGCGCGCCACTACAGCGGCGCGTCCTCGCTCTACCTGCCGACCGTCGTCTATGGCGGCATGCACCTGCAACTCACGGCGGGCGAGCATCTCAGGCGGCGCTACCTGCCGGAGATCTGTGCCGGCAAGCTCAAGTCGGCCTTCGCCTTGTCGGAGCCCGACACCGGCTCGGATGCGTCGGGCATCAAGACGCGCGCGGTGCGCGACGGCAACGGCTACCGGATCACCGGGCAGAAGCTCTACATCAGCGCCGCGCACGTCGCCGACTATCTGATGGTCGTGGCCAAGACCGACAGCGAAGCGCGGCACAAGGGCGTGACACTGTTCTGGGTCGATGCGCGCGCGGCGGGCCTCACCATGAAGCCGTTGCCGACGCTCGGCCGGCGCACGACGCACGCCAACGAGATATTTTTCGACGGTGTGTTCGTGCCGGCCGACCATGTGATCGGCGAGGAGAATCGCGGCTGGTCAGGTCTGATGAAGGGGCTGAACCTCGAACGCCTGTGTCTCGCGGCACAAGCCTGCGGCAACATGCATTTCGCCATCGAGTACGCCAAGCGCTTCGCCCAGGAGCGCATCCAGTTCGGCCAGCCAATCTCGAAGTTCCAGGCGATCCAGCACAAGTTCGCCGACATGCGCATCCTGCTGCGCACGACGCAGGCGCTGACCTATCGCCTCGCCGACATGCTCGATGCCGGCCTCGATCCCGTCGAGGAGACGGCGATCGCCAAGATCCAGGGTACCGACGGCGAGTTCAAGTGCGCCCATCTCGCCATGGAGATCATGGGCGGCGCCGGCTACACGATGGCGCACGACATCCAGCGCCTGTTCCGCGACGTGCGGGTCGGCTCGATCGGCGGCGGCACCAACGACATCCAGCGCAACACCATCGCCAAGATGATGGGCCTCTGAGTGCGCGAGATCGGCACAGGCCTTACCCTGAGGAGGCGCGTAGCGCCGTCTCGAAGGGTGACTTCGGGAACGATGTGCGCGTTGCTCGCCCTTCGAGACGCGCCCCTGCGGGGCGCTCTGGTCGGTCGTTTGCCGGAGGGGCTGTCCTAGTGCGCAAGATCGGCGACGCGTCGTTCTTTCGCATCGTCGATCGCCTGCTCGATCCCGGCACGACACGCGCGCTGAGGACGTCGTGGAGCATCGACGGCGTCGACTGGCAGCGCGAGCGGCACTCTTACGCCGGCGCGAGCCATGGCTTCACCGTCGAGGTGACGACGGGGCGCGCCACCGGTGCTGCGCCGTGGACGATGCTGGTGGTGAAGGAATACTGGCGCTCCGGCCGGGGCGAGGAACTGAAGTCGCACCAATGGGCGCACATCGAGGCCGGCCGCCGGGCCGACGTGGTGGCCTGGCTGGAGCGACAGGAGCGACGTCTCGCGGCCGGTCGAGGGGTGCTCGCATAGGCACTTTCAGTCGTCGGGAATCGCCAGCGAGCACAAACGGTGACCATCGGTGCGGCCGTTTGAATCGCCTTGCGAGCCTTGCCTTGCCGGTCTAAACCCGGTCGCACCTCGGGCGCCGGACCTTGGAATGGCGCTAAAATTTCAAGATTTCGCCGTAATTACAGAGACTTAACTCAATGCTGTCGCGCGTCATCGGGCTATTTTCGGCGGACATGGGCATCGACCTTGGTACGGCCAATACGCTGGTCTACGTGAAGGGTCGGGGCATCGTTCTCAACGAACCGTCCGTCGTGGCCCTCACCACGCAGAGCGGCAAGCGGCAGGTTCTCGCGGTCGGCGAAGAGGCCAAGATGATGCTGGGTCGTACCCCCGGCAACATCCAGGCGATCCGCCCGCTGCGCGACGGCGTCATCGCCGACTTCGAAGTCGCCGAGGCGATGATCAAGCACTTCATCTCGAAGGTGCACAATCGCCGCAGCTTCGCCCATCCGCAGATCGTGGTCTGCGTGCCCTCCGGCTCCACCGCGGTCGAGCGCCGCGCCATCCAGGAATCGGCCGAGAGCGCCGGCGCCCGCAAGGTCTGGCTGATCGAGGAGCCGATGGCGGCGGCGATCGGCGCGGGCCTGCCGGTGACCGAGCCGACCGGCTCGATGGTCGTCGACATCGGCGGCGGCACCACCGAGGTGGCCGTGCTGTCGCTGGGCGGCATCGTCTATCCGCGCTCCGTGCGCGTCGGCGGCGACAAGATGGACGAGGCGATCATCGCCTACATCCGCCGCAACCATAACCTCCTGGTCGGTGAGAGCTCGGCCGAGCGCATCAAGAAGACCATCGCCTCCGCCTGCCCGCCGGACGACGGCGAGGGCCGCACGATGGAGATCAAGGGCCGCGACCTGATGAACGGCGTCCCGAAGGAACTGGTCATCACCGAGCGGCAGATCGCCGAGAGCCTCCAGGAACCGGTGAGCGCCATCGTCGAGGCCGTGAAGGTCGCGCTGGAGAACACCGCGCCGGAACTGGCCGCCGACATCGTCGACAAGGGCATCGTGCTCACGGGCGGCGGTGCGCTGCTCGCGAACATGGACACCGTGCTGCGCCAGGCGACCGGCCTGCCGGTCTCCGTGGCCGAGGATCCGCTGCTCTGCGTGGCGCTTGGCACGGGCCATGCTGTCGAGAACATCGTGCGACTTCGCGGCGTCCTTTCTTCGATGTACTAACAGGCCGCGCCGCCGCCCGCTTGGGTTAGAATGGGCAGGAAATGGCGATTCGGGACGACTTCGAGGTAGTCGCGGGCCAGGTGCGCACGGTGGTGCAGCGCTTCGCTCTCGGTCTGCTCGTGATCGCCGCCTTCGGCATCATGCTGGTCGGCAAGGCCGACACCGTCCTGGTCGAGCATGCCCGCGTGCTGGCGCTCGACGTGGCGAGCCCGGTCCTCGAAGCCATCGCTCGCCCGGCGGCCTACGCCAACCGGGCCATTGCCGATCTCCGCGAATTCGCCTCGCTGCGTGAAGAGAATGCCCGCCTGCGCGAGGAGAATACCCGGCTGCTTGCCTGGCAGACCGCGGCGCGGCGCCTTGAGAACGAGAACGAGGGTCTGCGCAGCCTCGCCAAGTTCCGCGAAGGTCCGGAGGCCTCCTTCATCACCGCTCGACTCGTGGGCGACAACGTCAGCGCCTACATGCGCGGTGCGCTGCTGAATGTCGGTCGCCGGGTCGGCGTGGCGCCGGGGCAGGCGGTCGTGACGGGTGAAGGTCTGGCCGGGCGTATCGCCGAAGTGGGCGAGAACAGTTCGCGGGTCCTGTTCGTGACGGACGTCAACTCGCGCCTGCCGGTCCTGATCGAACGTACGCGCGAGCGGGCCATCCTGGCCGGCGACAATTCCCCCCGGCTCCGCCTCAATCTGGTGCAGGGCGTCGCGGGCGTGCAGACCGGCGATCGGATCGTGACCTCCGGCCATGGCGGCAGCTTTCCGGTCGGCATCCCCGTCGGCGAAGTCGTGGAAACCAGCGAGGGCAGCATCCGCGTTCGGCCCTTCACCGATTTCTCTCGCCTCGAGTTCGTGCGCGTCGTCGATTACGGCGTGACCGGCCTCGTCGGACCCGGCGCCCCGTCTTCGCCACCCGCGCCGCCGGGCGGCACCGCCGTACGGTCTCGCTGACATGCGCACCGACGGCACGCTCGCTCTTCTGGACCGCTGGGGCCGCGCCGCGCTTCCGGGCACGGTGCTGCTGTTCTTCGTGCTGCTGACGCTGGCGCCGCTGCGGGCGCCCTACATTTCGGATGCGCTGCCGCTCCTGCCGGCGCTGGTGGTCTTTCAGTTCAGCCTGGCGACGCCCGAGCGGCTGCCGGGACCGCTGCTGCTGGCCCTGGGCGTGCTGCTGGACCTGCTGCTGGGGGGACCCGGCGCCCCGGTCGGCATCAGCGCGCTGGGCTTCGTGCTGATCCGGGCGGCCGTCGTGGCCAACCGCCGCTACCTGGTGGGCGTTCCGTTCCTGTTCCAGTGGATCGGCTTCTGCATCGTCTGCTGGGGCTTCGTGGCGCTGGTCTGGGCTTTCACCACCCTCTGGACCTGGGCACCCATCGATCCGGTGCCGGCGATGCTGCAGTATGTCGTGGTGATCGTGATCTATCCTCTGCTGGCCCCGCTGCTCGCGCGCGTGCGCGCCCGCGACCCGCTGAACATCCCCGAACTGTCGCGCGGCGGCGCGCGGACGGGGGAGACGACGCCATGAAGAATTTCCGCAAGGGCGACGGCGAGCGCAGCGGGCTGTTCACGCGCCGCGCGCTGGTGCTCGGCGGGGCGCAGGCGGTGCTGATGACCGCGCTCGCCGGCCGTCTGTACCAGCTGCAGGTCGTCGAGACCGACCGTTTCTCCACGATGGCCGAAGAGAACCGCATCAACATGCGGTTGCTGGCACCGTCGCGCGGCCAGATTTTCGATCGGAGCGGCGTGCCGCTCGCCGTCAACCGCAACAATTTCCGCGCCATGGCGACGTCGGATCGCGGCCGCGGCGCCGACCTGCTGGTCGAGCGTCTCGACCAGATCTTCAGCCTCGGCGAGGCGGAGAAGATCCGGCTCCTCCGCGAGCTGCGCCGCAGCCGCAGCGCCCAGCCCATCGTGGTGCGCGAAAATCTCGGCTGGGAGGAGGTGGCCCGGCTCGAGTTCAATGCCCCCGACCTGCCCGGCGTGTTCATCGATCTCGGCCAGTCGCGCGACTATCCCGAAGGCGACCTGATGAGCCACATCGTGGGCTACACCGGCCGCGTTGCCGACGAGGATCTTGCCGGCCGCGACGATCCGGTGCTGCAGCTCGCGACCATGCGGTTCGGCAAGAAGGGCGTCGAGCGGTCGCTCGAGGACGACCTGCGCGGTCGCGCCGGCGCCGTCCAGGTCGAGGTCAACGCCGTCGGCCGCGTCGTGCGCGAGCTCGACCGCACGGAGGGCCAGCCCGGCGCCAACGCGCTGCTGACCATCGACCTCGACATCCAGCGATTCGCCACGGAAAAGATGAAGGAGCACAAGAGCGGCTCCGTCGTCGTGCTCGACGTCGTCACCGGCGACGTGATCGCCATGGTCTCGACGCCCGGCTTCGATCCCTCGACCTTCGCGCGTGGCATCACCCAGACCGAGTGGCGCGACCTTCTCGACAATCCCGAGCGGCCTCTGCACAACAAGGCGATCGCCGGCGTGTATCCGCCGGGTTCGACCTACAAGATGGTGACGGCCCTGGCCGCCCTAGAGGCCAAGGTGATCGACCCGTGGACGCGCCTGCCGTGTGCGGGCTTCCTCGAACTCGGCAACATCAAGTTCCATTGCTGGCTGAAGGGCGGCCACGGCTCGACCAATGTCAGCGAAGCCATCGCCATGTCGTGCGACTGCTTCTTCTACGAGGCCGCGCGACGGGCCGGCATCGACCGGGTGAGCGACATGGCCCAGCGCCTGGGCTTCGGCAAGGTGAGCGAGCTCGGCCTGCCGGGCGAATCCGCCGCCAACCAGCCGACGCGCGCCTGGAAGCAGGAGAAGATCGGCAAGCCGTGGCAGCATGGCGACACGTTCAACCTCGGCATCGGCCAGGGCTACATGACGGCGACGCCCCTGCAGCTCGCCATCATGACGGCGCGCATCGCCAATGGCGGCTACGAGGTCCAGCCGAACCTGCTGCTGGCGAAGGCGACGCCGCGCGAGGAGCTGGTGCCGCCGCCGCCGCGCACCAAGCCGACGGCGCCGTCGCTGCGCCTCAACCCGCAGCACCTGGCGATCGTGCGGCAGGGCATGTCGGACGTGGTCAACAGCAGCCAGGGCACGGCCAATGCTTTGCGCGTCAAGCAGGCCGAGTTCACCTTCGCCGGCAAGACCGGCACTGCCCAGGTCAAGCGCATCACCGAGCGGGAGCGCGAGATGGGCATCACCCAGGCCTCGCTGCCCTGGCACCTGCGCCATCACGCGCTGTTCGTCTGCTACGGCCCGGTCGACAATCCGCGCTATGCCTGCGCCGTCATCGTGGAGCACGGGCAGGCCGGTGGCGCGACCGCAGGTCCGATCGGGCGCGACGTTCTGGTCGAGACCATGAAGCGCGATCCGTCGCGCCGCACCGACCGCTTCAAGAAGATGGCGTCGCGATGACCCTCGCGACGATGGGCAGCAGCCCGGCGCTCGACGCGCCGGCGCCGGTCGGTTTCGCCGAGAAGATCTGGCGCATCAACTGGGGCCTCGTGCTGGTGCTGACCGCGATCGCCGGCGTCGGCGTGCTGGCGCTCTACTCGGCGGCCGGCGGCCGGTTCGAGCCGTGGGCCGCGCGCCATGCCGTGCGCTACGGTTCGGCCTTCGTTCTGATGCTGGTGGTGGCGCTGATCCATCCCAAGGTCTGGTTGTCGCTCGCCTGGCCGATCTACATCGTGTCGGTGCTGATGCTGGTGGCGGTCGACGTCATCGGCAAGATCGGCATGGGCGCCCAGCGCTGGCTGGTGATCGGCCCGATGCAGATCCAGCCGTCCGAGATCGCCAAGGTCGCCGTCATCCTGGTGATCGCGCGCTACTATCACGGGCTGCGGCGCGAGCAGGCCTCGCAGTTCCTCTACACCCTGCCGCCGCTCATGATGATCCTGGTGGTGGTCGGCTTGGTCATGGTCCAGCCGGACCTCGGCACTGCGATGATGGTGCTGATGGGCGGCGGCGCGCTCCTGTTCGTGGCGGGCGTGCGGATCTGGATGTTCCTGGCGGCCGGCATCGGCGCGGTGGCCTGCCTGCCCATCGCCTGGTCGCTGATGCACGACTACCAGAAGAAGCGCGTGCTGACCTTCCTCGATCCCGATCGCGACCCGCTGGGCGCCGGCTACCACATCACCCAGTCGAAGATCGCCATCGGCTCGGGCGGCATGTTCGGCAAGGGGTTCCTGAAGGGCACGCAATCCTCGCTGAACTTCCTGCCCGAGAAGCAGACCGACTTCATCTTCACGACCTTTGTCGAGGAGTGGGGCATGGCGGGCGCCCTCGTGCTGCTCGGCCTGTTCACCCTGGTCGTGATCTGGGGCTTCTCCATCGCCTTCCGCAGCCAGCATCACTTCGGGCGCCTGCTGGCGCTGGGCGTCACGGCAATGCTGTTCCTCTATGTGTTCATCAACACCGCGATGGTGATGGGCATGCTGCCGGTCGTGGGCGTCCCGCTGCCGCTGGTCAGCAACGGCGGCACGGCGCTGCTGTCGGTCATGTTCGCCTGCGGGCTGCTGATCGGGGTCAACGTCTACCGCGATGCGCAACTGCCGCGGACCCGGTAGCCGGCCGCAAAATTCCTTCGAACAGGGCTATCGACAAGGCGGAACAGCCTTGGTATAGCCGCCGCCTTCCGGGCAATGACCCTGCTAGGCAGTGGGGGCGCATAGCTCAGTTGGTAGAGCAGCTGACTCTTAATCAGCTTGTCCCAGGTTCGAGCCCTGGTGCGCCCACCAATGCCCGCGAGTATTCAGCTGATCGATCCACAGGAACATCAACGGTACGCGTCGGGCCACGGCCGCGCGGCCTTCAATTCGCGCGCAGACTGAGCGCCCTCAGAAGAGAGGCAGCGGCTTGGCGGCGACCTGCCGGGCGCGGGCCGGGCGGACGCCGAGGGCGCGCAGGATGGCTGCCGTGACCGCCGTGGCGTGTCCCTTGCGGGCCGCGCCGAGGGCGATGTTGCGCATGCCTTCCATGGTGGTGCCGATCACCAGGTCGAGGGCCGCAGCCTCGCTGTCGACGGTGAACTCGCCCGACTTCACGCCCTTGCGCAGCTCCGTCGCCACGAAGCCCGTGATGGTCTTGCGGAATGCCGGATCGATCGAGGCGACGTCGAGGATGAGGAGCGCCCAACTCGGACTGTCCTTCGCCAGGCCGAGGTAACGGCGGCAGCCGGCGGCCATCTGTTCCGCGGCGGTCTCGAGCTGCGCGCGGCCCGGTGCGCTGCGGCTGCGGATCGTCTCGGCGATGTCGAGGGCGACCGCGCCGACGAGATCGGTCTTGCTGCGAAAGTGATTGTAGACGGTGCCGATGGTCACGTCGGCGGCGGCCGCGATCTGGGGCAGGGAGGTCGCTGCGACGCCGCGTGCCGAGAATACCCGGATCCCCGCAGCGATCAGCTGGCGGCGCGTTCGCTCGCGTTTGGAAAGCCGTGCGCCGGAATCTGCAGGCTGCAGGATGTCGGGAAGACGCTCCATGTCGGCTTTCAATTGCACTTGTCGTTCAATTTTGGATGGATCATACAATTTCTGCGGGGAGAGTTTCCGACACGAGTATTGTCATGACACAGCGTAAAGCATCCAGGCCAGACCCGGCACGGCGGGCCTTCCTCACGACGGCATCCGGCGCCGCGCTCGCCACGTTCCTCGCGCCCTCGCTCGTCCGCACGGCTCGGGCACAGACACCGGCGGCGCCCGCGGTTGTTCCCGCCAGCAACCGGAATGCGCGGCCGAACATCCTGTTCGTCTTCACCGACCAGGAACGCTATCACGCGCAGTGGCCCCGGGGCCTGTCCCTGCCCGGGCATGAGCGCCTGCAAAATCGCGGAGTAGCGTTCACGAACCACCAGTGTCCGGCGACGATGTGCACCTCGTCGCGCTCCGTGATGATGACGGGACTGCAGACTCCCGACAATGGCATGTTCGAGAATCTCGACGTGCCGTGGATGCGGGACCTGCCGCTCGCGCATCCCACGCTCGGGCATCTGCTGCGCAAGGCCGGCTACCACACCGCCTACAAGGGCAAGTGGCATCTCAGCAAGGCGACCGACACGCGCGAGATCGGCTCCTTCATGACGGCCGAGATGGAGAAGTACGGCTTCGCCGACAACTTCTCGCCCGGAGACCTGATCGGGCACACTCTGGGCGGCTACGCCTTCGACCATCTGACCGCCGGCAGCGCCATCAATTGGCTGCGCACGTCGGGGCGGCCGTTGTCGGACGAGGGCAAGCCGTGGTGCATGACGGTGAGCTTCGTCAATCCGCACGACGTCATGTACTTCAACACCGACACGCCGGGTGAGAACGTCCAGGACACCGGCAGGCTGCGCCTGCACGCGGCGCGCGCCCCCGAACATGCGCTGTACAAGTCGTCCTGGGATATCCCCGTGCCGGCGACGCTGCGGCAGCCGTTCGATGCGCCCGGCCGGCCGCCCGCGCATCGCGAGTTCGACCGGATCTGGGACTATATCCTGGGCAACGTGCCGCTCGAGGATGCGCGCTGGAAGCGCTTCAACGACTATTACATCAACTGCATCCGCAACGTGGATCGCTCGATGGAGGCCCTGTTCATCGAGCTGGAATCGCTGGGCCTGGCCGACAACACCATCATCGTCTTCACAGCCGACCACGGCGAGATGGCCGGTGCCCATGGCCTGCGCGGCAAGGGACCCTTCGCCTATCGCGAGACCACCCACCTGCCGTTCCTGGTCGTCCATCCCGACGTGAGGGGCGGACAGCAGTGCCGCTCCCTGTCGAGCCATATCGACATCGTGCCGACGCTGCTGTCGATGGCGGGCGTCAAGAAGGATCAGGCCGGCGAATTCGCCGGGCGCGAACTGCCGGGGCGCGACCTGTCTGCCGTGCTCGCCAATCCCGGCAGTCAGCCGATCGACGCCGCACGATCCGCGACCCTGTTCACCTACAGCGGGCTGGCCAGCAACGACGCCGCCGTGTTTGACTTCGCCGCGAAGGCCTTCCTTGCCGGCAAGGATCCGAAGGAGGAGGCGAAGCGTCAGGGCTTCAAGCCCGATCTGCGCAAGCGCGGCCACGTCCGGTCGACGTTTGACGGCCGCCATCGCTTCACGCGCTACTTCTCGCCGCTCGACCACAACAGTCCCAGGACTCTCGACGAACTGTTCAAGTGGAACGACGTCGAGTTGTTCGACCTGTCGAGCGACCCGATGGAGACCAACAACCTGGCGGTCGATCGCAAGGCCAATGCCGAATTGCTGGTCGCCATGAATGGCAAGCTCGAGGCGATCATCAGGGCCGAGATCGGCAAGGATGACGGGCGCGAGCTGCCCAATCTGCCGGGCGTTGACTGGGGCATCGACAAGATCGACCTCTAGTCGGGCCTTCCGGCGGCGCTTGATCTGGCGCAATGTCGTCGCAACGGCATTGCGTGATCAAGTGCTCATGTCCGCCTGGGGGAGCCTCGTGCATGCGATCGGGACGATGACGAGGATTGCGACGACGCCCTTTCGCCGGCGCGTCGGCCCCTCATGACGTCGGACTTCACAGGCCTCACCGAGCAGGAGGCCGGGCGCCGTCTTGTGGCCGATGGGCCGAACGAGCTTCCGTCCGCGGGTCCGCGTCGCCTCTGGCAGATCGCATTCGAGATACTGCGCGAGCCGATGTTCGGCCTGCTGCTGGCGGGCGGGGCGGTCTATGTCGCCCTCGGCGACCTGGTCAGCGGGGCGGTGCTGATGGCCTTCGCCTCGCTCTCGGTTTCCATCTCGATCGTTCAGGAGATTCGCAGCGAGAAGGTTCTCGATGCCCTGCGGGCGATGACCAGCCCGCGTGCGCTGGTGATCCGGGACGGCCGATCACGGCGCATCCCGGGACGGGAGGTCGTCCGCGGCGATGTCGTGCTGGTCGCCGAAGGCAACCGCATTCCCGCCGATGGCGTGCTGCTGGAGGCGCGCGAGCTGCTGGTCGACGAGTCCATGCTGACGGGCGAATCGGTGGCGGTGGCCAAGCGCGCCCGCGGTTCCGAAGCCGAGGGAGAGGGCCTGCGGCCCGGGGGAGATAACATCCCTGCCGTCTTCTCGGGCTCGCTGGTGGTGCGGGGAACGGGCGTTGTGCTCGTCCTTGCCACGGGCGCGGCGACCGAGATCGGCCGGATCGGCAAGTCGCTCGCCTCGATCGATGCCGCCACGCCGCGCCTGTCGCTGGAGACGCGGCGGCTGGTCAGGCTGTTCGCCATGGGCGGTCTGCTGGCGAGCGTGGCCGTGATCGTGACCTACGGGCTGTTGCGCGGCTCGTGGCTGGACGCGGCGCTGGCCGGCATCGCGGTGGGCATGGCGATGTTGCCCGAGGAGTTTCCGCTCGTGCTCGCGGTCTTCATGACCATGGGCGCCTGGCGGATCTCGCAGGCCCGTGTGTTGACCCGCCGCGCCACCGCCATCGAGACGCTGGGGGCTGCCACGGTCCTCTGCACCGACAAGACCGGCACCCTGACGCGCAACCAGATGACGGTGGCGGCATGCGTTCCCGCGGACGGGTCGGACCGCGTGCAGCTCCTGCGCTGGGCCGAACTCGCCTGCGTGCCGGAAGCCTTCGATCCGATGGACCGCGCCATCGCGCAGGCGGCATCGGTGCAACCGGAGAGCCGCTCGCTGGTCCGCGGCTACGGCCTGTCGGCCGACCTGCTGGCGGTGACCCAGGTCTGGCGGTTGCCCGGCACCGCGCGGCTCGCGGTGGCCGCGAAGGGCGCACCCGAGGCGATCATTGATCTCTGCCGGCTCTTGCCGGAGCAGGCTCGCGCCGTTCGCGACATGGTCGAATCGCTCGGCGCACAGGGCATTCGTGTCCTTGGCGTCGCGCACGGCTGGTCGGACGAGGAGTCCTTGCCGAATTCCCCCCGCGGCTACTCCTTCCAGTGGGCAGGTCTGGTAGGGCTGGCGGATCCGCTGCGCCCCGAAGTGCCGGTGGCCATCGCCGAATGCCTGGCCGCTGGTCTGCGTGTGGTGATGATTACGGGCGACCATCCGACCACCGCGAGGGCCATCGCCCGGGAAGCCGGCCTGTCCGCGGACACGGTGCTCACCGGTCAGGATCTGCTGGGCCTCTCCGACACTGAACTGCGGACCCGGGTCGAGACCGTCGGCGTGTTCGCGCGCATCCTGCCCGAGCAGAAGCTGCGGATCGTCGAAGCCCTGCAGGCCAGAGGCGACGTCGTGGCGATGACCGGCGACGGCGTCAACGATGCGCCGAGCCTCAAGCGCGCCGACATCGGCATCGCGATGGGCGGGCGCGGCACCGACGTGGCACGCGAGGCGTCATCGATCGTCCTGCTCGATGACGATTTCGGCTCGGTCGTGCGAACCGTTCGGCTCGGACGTCGCATCTACGACAATCTGCGCAAGGCCATGGGCTACATCGTGGCCGTCCATGTGCCGATCGCGGGCATCGCGCTGCTGCCGCTTCTGACGGGACTGCCGCTCATCCTGTTGCCGGTGCACATCGCCTTCCTCGAGATGATCATCGATCCGGCCTGCTCGGTCGCCTTCGAGGCCGAGCACGAGGAGCCCGACGTGATGACCCGGCCGCCGCGTGCGCCCGATGCCCGACTGTTCTCGCCGTCGATGCTGGTGGCGAGCGTGCTGCAGGGCGTTGCCGCGCTGCTGGTGACCTCCTTGGTTTACCTTCTTGCCGTGCAGCGTGGTATGCCGGAGGACGATGTCCGCACACTGACCTTCTTTACTCTGGTGCTTTCCAATCTCGGACTGATCGTCGCGAACCGCTCCTTCCGCGGACACCCGTTCGATTTCCTGACCGGGGGCAACCGGGTGCTGCTCGGCATACAGGTGCTCACGATCGCCTTTCTGGCCGCCACCGTGACCATCCCTCCGGTGCGGCGCCTCTTCGGCTTCGGACCGTTGCACCTCCACGACGCGGCAATGGTTGCGCTGGCCTGCAGCCTGCTGGGCATGACGCTCGCTCTCCTGCGCTGGCTCGGACGGCGCTGGAGCCGGACCGGCCCGCTTCAGCGAACGGGCCGGCGCTGAACGCCGGGGACTTTCCCCCGTCGAGGCTTGCTACACTGCGGTGCTTCCGGAGTTCAGTCATGCGCCCTGCCGCCTTCGTCCCCTTCCTCTGCCTCGTGCTGGCGTGCTTCGGCGCGCAGGCGCAGGTTCCCTCCCGCGACTTCTTTGCGTTCGTGCTGCTGGCCGAGGGAAGCGACGGCCTGCCCCTGCCGATCGTCCGCAGCGTGGCCGAGGGCGCCACGGCCTGTCCCGTCCTGCGCACGACGGCGGGCGGTGGATCGACGACGATGACTCTGCGTCGCCGTCCGCCGGGCGGTCACTTCGACGCCGTGATGGTCTGCGAGGCCCGTTATCCGGTCGGCGAGGCGGCCAGCGTCTTCCTGGGCGACCGCCGCATCGACCTGCCGGTCGTCTCGCTCGGCACGCCGCGCCGCGTGGTGCTGATCGGCGACAGCGGTTGTCGCGGCGAGACGCTCGCCAAGCCGCAATATTGCGGCGGCGACGGCTTCGCCAAGGTCTGGCCGTTCGGCATCCTCTCCGAGGAGGAGGCACACAAGCGCCCCGATCTCATCGTGCATGTCGGCGACTACAATTATCGCGGCACCGAGCGGGGCCTCGTGCTTCCCACCAGCCTCACCGGCTACGCCGCGCCGCTCAAGGTGAGCGTGTACGACACCGGCGACCTCGACGACGAGGACGAGGCCAGCCTGCCGATCGGGGCCGCCTACTGGAGCCAGAACATCGAGGGCAGTCCCAATCCCGACAAGTGGAGCAACTGGCGCGACGATTTCTTCCGGCCGGCCGCCCGGCTGCTGGTGGCGGCGCCGTGGCTCTTCAGTCGCGGCAACCACGAACTCTGCAGTCGCGGCGGTCCCGGCTGGTTCTATCTGCTGGATGCCAACTCACCCCTGCTGGGTCCCGGCCGTCACCAGAAGGAGTGTCCGCCGCAATTGCCGGCCGACTGGCGGCCCGGTGCATGGCCCAAGCCGCCCGCGCTGCCCTTCTCCGGCCAGCCCTTCCCGATCACCTCAAACGGGCCGTTCCGGCTGAAGCTCGGCAGGCTGAACATCATCGCCATCGATTCCGCCAACGCCGCCGATGCCGTGCTCTACAATCTCGAGACCTACCTCGCGCAGTATGGCGAGGTGGCGCGGATGCTGGCCGAGGATCCGACGCCGACCTGGCTGGTGACACACCGGCCCGTCTGGGCCGTGGTCAGGCGCGACAAGGGCGGCCCGATCGGGCTCACGCCCTACGGCTTCATCAACGAGACGCAACGAGAAGCGATCCATCGCGTGTTCCGCGGAGGCCTGCCGCGCCACGTCACGGCCGTCATCGCCGGACACATGCATCGGTTCCAGGCGATCGGTTTCGACGGGCCGCATCCGCCTCATCTTGCCGTGGGCACCGGCGGCATGGAGCTGTCGCACGTCCAGCCGCCCCCCTCGCCGGAAAATCCCAAGGCGCCGGTGCGCGTGGACGGGCTGGACAGGGGCCCGGCCTATGTCGTGGGTCTGCGCGATTTCGCGGCGATGATCGTGCAGCCCGTCGAGGACGGGACCTGGAGCAGCGTGCTCTACGGCATCGAAGGCCAGACGCTGGCGATTTGCGATTCGCGCTGGCCGGGGCCGGGCCGGCAGCGCTCGATCTGCGAACTGAAGTGAGGCCTGCGGCCGGCTGCTCGTTCGCTCACGCCCGGCCGGCGATGACCTCGCGCTGATAGAAGAGCAGGTCGAGTTCCGGTGCATCCTGGCCAAGCCCGGTCAGGATCATGTGCGCCTGACCGCGGTGATGGGTCTGATGGTTGAACCAGTGGTTCAGGGCGGGCATGAGCTCCTGAACGAATTCGTCCGGCGTCGAGACACGGCGGTAGCGGATGACGCCGGCGAGCCTCGCCTCGTCGAGACTGTCGATCCAGGCGACGATGCGCTGGTCCTCGGCTTCGCGCGCCGCGCGCAGACCGGTAAAGTCGTCGTGCAGGATCGCGTCCAGGCGCTCCGGTGCATCGCCTTCGCCGGTGAAGCGTTTCATCCAGATGCGATCGGTCGCCAGCAGATGATTGAGGGTGCCATGCATCGACTTGAAGAAGGCGCCGCGGTCGGCTCGATAGTCGGCTTCGCCGAGCCGTGCAGCAGCGGCGTACAGACGGGCATTTGCCCAGGCATTGTATCTCGCGAAGGTGACATAATGTTTCTTCATGCGGTCATCCTGCACTGCCGCGTTGGCGGTTCAAGATTGATTGGCAGCTTCAACCTGTCGGCCCTGGATTGCCCGGAGTGAGCAGATGACGAAACGGATCGGCATCCTGACGAGCGGCGGCGACTGCGCCGGCCTCAACGCTACCATCCGCGCGGTGGCGTTGCGCGCCCATCACGGACACGGATGGACGACGGTCGGCGTGCGGTACGGCACGCTCGGACTGCTGGAGCGACCAGTCGAGGCGGTGCCGCTGGATCCGGACCGGCTGAGTGCGGCCCTGGCGCGCCAGGGCGGTACCTTCCTCGGCAGCACCAATCGTGGCGATCCCTTCGCCTTTCTGATGCCTGACGGGAGCCGGATGGACCGCTCGGGCGAGATGCTCGACGGCCTGAAGCAGCTTCGCCTCGACGGGCTGATCGGCGTCGGCGGCGACGGCAGTCTCGCCATCCTGCGTAAGCTGCTGGCGCCGTCGGGCATTCCCTTCGTCGGCATCCCCAAGACCATCGACAACGATGTCGGCCACACCGAGCGCGCCGTCGGCTACTCCACGGCCGTCGCCATCGCCACCGAGGCACTCGACCGCTTGCAGCCGACCGGCACCAGCCACGAGCGCACGATGGTGCTGGAAGTGATGGGGCGCGATGCCGGTCATATCGCCATCGCCGCGGCGATCGCGGGCGGCGCCGACGTCGTGCTCATCCCCGAAGTGCGCTGGACGCTGGAGAACGTCGTTGCCCACATCGCCCGCCTGCGAGCTGTGGGGCGCACCTCGGCGTTGGTCGTCGTGGCGGAAGCAGCCGGCCATTCGGACGAAGCGGCCGATCCGTCCGCCGACGCACCCGATCACGGCGTCGGCGAATGGCTGGCCAAGCGGCTGGCCCGGGCGACCGGGGCGGAAGCGCGGGCCACGGTACTGGGCCATGTGCAGCGCGGCGCCATGCCGACGGCCGAGGATCGGCTGCTCGCTTCGGCGCTGGGCGTGCGCGCCGTCGATCTCCTGGCCGAAGGCAAGGGCGACCATATGGTGGCCTGGTGGAACCGGCAGGTGATCGACGTGCCGCTGTCGAAGGTCGTCGGCCGGTCGCGGACCGTCGATCCCGACGGCACCCTGATCCGCACGGCGCGGGCGTTGGGGATATGCCTGGGAGATGCGGCTTAGCGGAGCGCTCCAACGATGCCGCTTTGCCGGGGGATCACGCCAGATCGCTTCTCGACAGCCAGAAGACCTCGCCCTCGCTGAGTTCTGTGTCGAGCCACAGAAAGGGGAGCTTGGGGTAGGCGGCTTCCAGCGGGGCGCGGCCGCGGCCGATCTCGCAGACGAGGCCACCGCTTTTTGTCAGGTGCTTCGGCGCATCCACCAGGATGCGATGAACGAGGTCGAGCCCGTCTTCGCCGGCCGCCAGCGCCATCCGCGGCTCATGCCGGAACTCCGGCGGCAGCATCGCCATGCCGCCGGCATCGACATAGGGCGGGTTGCTGATGATCAGGTCGTAGCGCTGGCCCTGCAGCGGCCTGAAGAGGTCGCCGCGATGGAGCGTGATGCGGTCGCCCAGCCGATGCGTCGCCACGTTGCGCCGCGCCAGCGCCAGCGCGCCCGGCGACAGGTCGACGGCATCGACCCTGGCGCGCGGGAAGGCGAGTGCGGCGAGGATTGCGAGGCAGCCCGAGCCGCAGCAGAGGTCGAGGATGCGCCGGGGCTTGGCGATGGGCAGCGCGCCGCCGGCGAGAAGGTCGCCGATGAAGGAACGCGGGATGAGCGCGCGCCGGTCGATGTGGAAGCGCACGCCCTGCATGTAGGCCGCTTCCAGCAGATAGGGCGCGGGCATGCGCAGGGCGACCCGCGCCTCGATCAGGGTCACGAGCCGGGCCTTCTCGGCCGGGGTCGGCACGAGGTCTAGCCACGGGTCGATCCGGTCGATCGGCAGCCGAAGCGCCTCCAGCACCATGAAGGCGGCCTCGTCGACGGCATTGGTCGTGCCGTGGCCGTAGGCCAGCCTCGCGGCGCGAAAACGCGCTACCGCGAACTTGAAGAAATCACCCAGGGTGACGAGAGAGGGTTTGGTCGGGCGCGCCATGCGGGCCTACATTACCGGATATGAATCGCCGCGCGCTTCTTTTCGCGGGTCTTGCCGTCGCAGCGGCGGCAGCCGCGCCGGTCCGGGCCGCCCCGGCGGAGATCAGGGTGATCCTGGTCGGCGGCCCCGATTGCCCGCCTTGCGTGCGCTGGAAGCGCGAGTATCTCGAAGCCTGGGTTGCCTCGCCCGAGTTCCGCCAGGTCATCTGGGAAGAGGTCGAGGCTGCGCGCT
The DNA here is from genome assembly GCF_020880995.1 of Reyranella aquatilis. Lineage (GTDB taxonomy): Bacteria > Pseudomonadota > Alphaproteobacteria > Reyranellales > Reyranellaceae > Reyranella > Reyranella aquatilis. The sequence goes on from NZ_JAJISD010000010.1 coordinate 136,798, forward strand.
TCCGCGACGCCTATCAGGAGCGATACTGGCCGGGCGACCTGGCGCCGATCCTGAAGCAGATCCCGCGCAAGAGCGGGGCGCCGCGCTTCCTGATTGTGCAGGCCGGTCGGCTCGTGTCGAACCATCTCGGCGTCAGCAAGTGGGCGAACACGCTCGACGATCTCCGCAATCTTCTGGGATAGCAACATGGCAGGCGCTCTCGACGGTCTGGTCGTGCTCGACCTAACGACCCATCTCTCCGGCCCGTTCTGCGGCATGCAACTCGCGGACATGGGCGCCGACGTCATCAAGATCGAGAGTCCCCAGGGCGATTCGATGCGCGGTGCGCCGCCCTTTCTCGAGGGCGAGTCGGCGCCGTTCATGCTGTGGAACAGGAACAAGCGCGGCCTGAAGCTCGACCTGAAGAACGAGGAGGATCTCGAGGTTTTCTGGGACCTGGTCGACGGCGCCGATGTCGTGCTGGAGAACTTCCGTCCGGGCGTGATGAAGCGGCTGGGCCTGGGGTGGGAGGCGCTGCACGCCCGCAACAAGCGGCTGGTCCTGGGCTCGATCTCGGGCTTCGGCCAGACCGGCCCATACGCCGGGCGCGGCGGCTTCGACCTCATCATCCAGGCGATGTCGGGACTGATGTCGGTCACCGGCCCGAAGGACGGCCCACCCTATCGCATTCCACTCGCCATCTCCGACGTCGGCGCCGGGCTCTATCTCACCATCGGCGTGCTGAGCGCGCTGCAGGCGCGGCACAGGACGGGCGAGGGCCAGTGGGTCGAGACCTCGCTGCTCGAAGCCACCGTGTCGCTGGGCGTCTACGAGGCGGCCAACTACTTCGCCAACGGCATCCGGCCGGAGAAGCTCGGGCAGGGGCATCGCGGCTCCTCGCCCTACCAGGTGTTCCAGACGGCCGACGGCTGGCTGACCATCGGCGGGGCGCAGCAGAACTTCTTCCGAAAGTTGTGCGCCATGATCGGCAAGCCCGAACTCGCCGACGATCCGCGCTTCAAGGCCAATGCCGACCGGGTGCGGAACAACGAACAGATCGTCGGCATCCTGCAGGCCGAGATCGTGAAGCGCACGACCGACGACTGGATGGCGGCGCTGGAGAAGGAAGGCATTCCGGCCGGACCGGTGCTCCACCACGACGAGGTCTTCGCCGATCCGCAGATCCTGGCACGCGGCATGGTGGCCGAGGTCGAGCATGCAATGGCGGGCCGACAGAAGACGCTGGGCGTGCCGCTCAAGCTCTCGGCGACGCCGGGCGGGGTTCGCCGCCCGGCGCCGACGCTCGGCCAACACGATGCCGAAATCCGCGGCAAGCGCCGTTAGATAGCCGCCTCTCCCGTCGCATGGGAAGGTGTCGCGTCACAAGCGACGGAGGGGCACGCTGGCCCAGTCTTCCTTCGGCATTCCCGGACATCGCGAAGCGATATCGCGAAGTCCGGGAGGCCAGGCCTTGCCTGGCCCGTTACCAACGCGAACGCTGGTACTTGTCGGGAACGCCGTCGCCGTTGCGGTCCCGGTCGTAGCGGTCGGGGATGCCGTCGCGGTCGCTGTCCCTCATGCGCCGGTAGGGCGATGGCTGGGCCACCGGTACCGGCACGTAGCGGGTCTGGGTGACCACCTGCGGCCGCGGCGGCGGCGTGTAGTAGGAGTAGCTCGGCGCCGGCCGGTAGTAGCTCGGCTGGCTGACATAGTTGTTGGAGTAGCCTGAGTAACCGTAGTTCGACGAGCCGTAGCCCGGACTATAGCCGTAGGTGGTCGGATAGCCCGACTGTTCGACACATCCCGCCGTTACCATCACGAGGCCCGCGGCGGCGAGCCAACTGACGCAGCGCATTTCTTTCCCTCCACCGGGAAGCCCGCCGTTCGCGAGCGGGACCTTCCCATGAGAGGAGAGTGGCAAGCGACGATGTCTCCGTGTTGTTGCAATCGGGATTTGTTGAAGGCATCCGTGATCGACTGGTGACCGGCGGCGCCTAGCGGAGCGGACCGAGCGGCGAGCCCAGTGTGCTACTGGCCGGAGGCGGGACGGGCGGCGGACCCAGGATGCTGTTTCTCGGGTCCGGCCCGCTGGAATGGAGGAGGCTGCGCGGCGGCTCGGGCTGTTTGTACTGGTAACGGTCGGGAATGCCATCGCCGTTCCAGTCGCGATCGCGACCGTATTGGACTGGCCTGCGGTTGGGCTCGTCCCGGTGAAGGAGCGGCCGGGAGGAGCTCTCAGAGGCCGCCGGCTGTGGTGACGGCGCCGGGGCCACGGGCGAGTATTCGAGCGGCGCCGGGCGTGACTGCGCCGGCAGACCCGGATTGCTGCCCGTTCGAACGCCGGATGAGGGGGCTTCGTCCTCGATGGCCGGCCTGTAGGTCTTGGGACCGCCCGCGGGCAGCTCGCAACCGGCCGTCACTATCGCAAGGCTCGCGGCGGTGAGCCAGTTCACGCAGCGCATCATCCCTCCTTTGTTCTGGATTCTACCAAAACGAGCATGATGATAAGTAAAACACGCATAGGAGGCAACGCGGAGGCGGGATCTGTCGAAGGCTAATCCAAATGGCTGCGGATGTGAGCGAAGCGGCGGATTCCGGGAAGGTACTCGATACCGGTGCCGAATCGAAACCGGCTCCCGAAGGAGTTCGGGAGCCGGTCGATGGCGATTGGGGAGAGAGCCGGTTAACGCTGGAAGACGTCCGGGATCTGGTCTCCGTTGGCATCGATGTCCCGGCGGTTGGGCACGCCGTCCCGATCGTAGTCGCCGTTCGGACCGCGGCGGCCCTGGTAGGAATAGCGGCTGTTGGTGTTGTAGCCGTTCCGGTAGTAGGCGCTGTTGTTGTTGTAGGCGTAGTAGTTGCCGCTATAGGCCGGCTGGGCCGCATAGTAGCCGTTGTTGTAGACCGGACGCGTATTGTAGCCGTTGTTGTAGGCGTACGAATTGTCGTAGCCGGTCTGGGTACAGGCAGCGGTCGCGGCCAGAAGGCCCGCCGCCATCACGAACTTCAGCTTATTCATCGCTACCTCCGTTTGGGGTCGAACCTTGTCTCGCGACAGGAACGCTCCCTCTAGAACGAGGTACGCGGCCCGAAGTGGCATCGTCCGGGCGAAAAGATGAAGTCCTGTAAAGAAAAACGCCCGGCAACCGCGAAGCGGTGCCGGGCGTTTGCGGCCTCTCTTGCGGCCGGCCCTCTTTATCCCTAGAGGGCGCCCGGTGCGGGGCCCTTCGCCACCTTGGCGTTGAGCTTCGGCGGATGGGTGACGATCGACTTCAGCGCCGGCACCGGCTTGCGCAGCTTGGCGATGTTGGGCAACGGCCGGGCGAGGACCGGGTTGGTCTTGAACGCCTGCTCCATCGCGTGGGCGGCGCCCAGCACCTCGCCGTCGCCGCGGAAGCGTCCGATGACCTGCAGGCCGAACGGCAGCTTCTGGCTGTCGACGCCGCAGGGCAGCGAGACGGCGGGGTTGCTGGTGAGGGTGACGAAGTATTTCGTCGCCATCCAGTGGTAGTAGGTGCCGAGCTTCTTCCCGTCCATCTCCTCGATGTAGAGTTGCTTCCAGGGGAAGGGCGAGAAGCCGACGGTCGGGCCGATGACCAGGTCGTATTCCTTGTAGATCTCCTGGAAGGCCCGGAAGATGCGCGTCTGCTCGCCGTGCGCCCAGGCGAAGTCGGCCAGGGTGAGCTTGGCGCCCAGTTCGTAGTTGGCGATGATGTTCGGGCCCAGCATCTTGCGATTGTTGGTGTAGGCATCCTGGTAGCGCGACAGGAAGCTCACCGCGCGGATCACGTCGAAGCAGCGGTCGGCGCCGCCGTAGTCCACATCGACCTTGTCGAGGCTGCGGAAGAACGGCTTCATCGCCTTGATCTTCTCGCGGAAGGTCTGGCGGATCGACTTGTCGACCGGCGCGCCGCCGAAATCCTCTGTGTAGGCGACGCGGAGGCTGCCGAGATCGACCGGCCACGGTTCGGCATAGGCTTCGGGTTCGAGCGGGAAGCTGAGGGGGTCGCTGTCGTGCTGGCCCACCTGGGTGGCGAACAGCAGGCAGACGTCGGCGACGTTGCGCCCCATCGGTCCCAGCACGGAAATCGGCGTCCAGCCCATGGCGCGCCGCTCGACCGCGACCATGCCGGGCGAGGGGCGGAAGCCCACGATGCCGCAGAACGAGGCGGGGTTGCGCAGGCTGCCGCCGGTGTCCGAGCCGGTGCAGACCGGGAGCATGTCAGTGGCGAGCGCGGCGGCCGAACCGCCCGAGGAGCCACCGGCGTTGAGCATCGGGTTGAAGGGATTGCCGGTGGCGCCCCAGACCGGGTTGCGGCTGTTCGAGCCGGCGCCGAACTCCGGCACGTTGGTCTTGCCGACGACGATGGCGCCGGCGGCGCGCACGCGGCCCACCATGACGTTGTCGTAGCCCGGCACGTAGTCGCGGTAGAGCGGCGAGCCGTAGGTGGTGAGGAGATCCTTGGTCTCCTCGAGGTCCTTGATGCCGGTCGGCAGGCCGTGCAGCAGCGGCAGGTCCTCACCGCGGCGCACCGCGGCCTCGGCGGCCTTGGCTTCCTTGCGCGCGCGATCGACGCACATCGCGGTCACGGCGTTGACGGCGGGGTTCACCTCCTCGATGCGCTCGAGGCAGGCGTCGAGCAACTCGACCGGTGAAATCTCCTTGGTGCCGATGCGGCGGCGCATCTCGACCGACGACAGCGAGACCAGCTCGTTCTTGGACATCATTTCCCCTTTTCAGAAACGCTTCAGATCACTGGATGAAAGTCAGGGCCGGTGCAACTCGACCGGCGTGCGGGTGACGGTGCGGCGGCCGTTCTTGTAGGCGGCCAGCACGGGCGCGATGGTCCGCAGTGCCATGACCGCATCCGGGGCGTCGAGCACCACCAGGTCGGCCGGGCGACCGACGGCGATGCCGTAATCGTCCTTGCGCATCAGCCGGGCGGCCGAGGACGTCGTCATGTCCCACAGCGCCTTCACCTCGTCGTCGTTGGCGCGCTGGGTGACGATGGCGTGCATGTTGACCTGGCGCAGCAGCTGGCCGTCGCCGAACGGCGTGAACGGATTGAGGATGTTGTTCGAGGCGACCGAGCAGGTGACGCCGCGCTCGGTGAGGAAGTTCAGGTCGAGCACGTTGCGCGGCACGTTGTGGTCGGTGTGCCGGCCGCCGAGATAGAGGTCTGTCGCGGTCAGCACAGTCGCGGCGACGCCGGTGTCGGCCATGCGCCTTGCGACCTTGTCGAGGTCTTGGAACGGCATGGTGGAGAGCTTGCCGACGTGACCGACGGCGACCCGGCCGCCCCATTTGTATTTCTCGGCGAGATCGCAGACCAGCAGTGTGTCGAGATGCTCGGCGGTGGGGCCGCTGTCGACATGCATGTCGATGTCGGCATCGAACTCGCGCGCCAGTTCGAAGACGCGATGGATCTGGGCCGCGGGGTCACTGTCGTAGCTGGGTGCCGCGCCGACGACCCGCGCACCATTCTTCAGTGCCTCGACCATCAGCTCGTCGGTGCCGGGATTATTGGTCAGGCCTTCCTGCGGCATGACGCAGAGCTCGATGTCGATCGCCCACTTGTACTTGTCGACCAGGGCCTTCACACCCTCGAAGCCGCGCATCCCGATCTTGGGGTCGACTTCGCAATGGGGGCGCATGCGTGTGGCGCCATGGCCGATGCATTTCTCGATGGTCGCCGACGCACGCTCGATCACGTCCTCGACCGTCATCGTGTGCTTGACCGCCGACACGCGCTCCATGGCGAGGTGCGGCATGCGCCTGGTGTTGTGCTCGCAGCGGCCGAGGATGCAGGCCTTGTCGAGATGGATGTGGGTGTCGACGAAGCCCGAACAGACCAGCCGGCCATGACCCTTGTATTCTTCCCGGGCACTGCCACCGAGCTTGGGGGCGATGGCGGCGATGCGGCCCTGCGTGACGCCGATATCGGTGGTCGGTTGATCGGGAGCGCTGTCGGCGAGCCGCACGTCGCGCAGGACAAGGTCGAAATCCATCATCACTCCAGTCGCCGGCGGCGGCCGGCACGCATGTTGCACCATGCCGTCGGCCAATAACAGCCCGACGGCCCCGGAGGCTCAGCAAGAACCATGCTTTCCCGACGTCATCTCCTGCTCGCCGGCACCGCGGCCGCCGCCGCCCTGCCGAGCCTCGCCGCGGGTCAGACCGCCGCGGCGCCGTGGCCGACCAAGCCGATTCGCTGGATCGTCAACTTTCCGCCCGCGGGGGCGGCCGACATCATGTCGCGCGCGCTTGCGGAGTATTTCGGCACCAGGCTCGGCCAGCCCATCGTGGTCGAGAACAAGCCCGGCGCCGGTGGCATGCTGGGCGCCGACATCGTGGCCAAGGCGCGTGGTGACGCACACATCGTGATGATCTCCAGCGCCGCCTCGCACGGCATCGGGCCCGTCCTCTACAAGGAGGTGCCCTACGATCCGCTGGCCGACTTCACGCATATCCATCTGGTGGGCACGTTCCCGACGGTGCTGGCGGTCAACGGCACGTCGCCGATCGCGTCGGTTAAGGAGCTGATCGACATGGCGCGCGCCAAGCCGGGTGACGTCACCTACGGCTCGGGCGGCAACGGCACGATGAACCATCTGGTCGGGCAGCTGCTGGCGCTGTCGACCAAGTCGCAGCTCACTCACATTCCCTATCGCGGCTCGGCGCCGGCGATGAACGACCTGCTGGGCGGGCAGATCACGGCCTTGATGGAAAGCCTGCCGACGGCGACGGGATACTTCACCTCCAAGCGCATGAAGCCGTTGGCGGTGAGCGAGGATCAGCGCGCGCCGACCCTGCCGGACGTGCCGACCTTTCGCGAAGCGGGATTTCCCGAAGTGGTGGCGACCAACTGGTTCGGCTTTTCCGCGCCGGCCGGCATCCCGCCCGAGGTCGCCAGGCGATGGGAGACGGAGATCGCCGCGGCCCTGCAGAGCGCCGAGATCAAGGAGCGTTTCGACAAGCTCGGCATCCGGCCCGGCACCCTGGGCGTGCAGGGCTATACCGCGCTGATCGCCAAGGAGCTGCCGCGCTGGCGCGAGGTGATCGTCGCGGGAAATATCCGCGCAGACTGATTGCCTGAGGCACCGCTTCCGGCACAATGCGCGCCGGAGGAAATCAAATGGTGCATCCGCTTCGCGACAAGGCGGCGGTGAGCGGCATTGGCGAGACCGCGTATACGCGCGGCACGTCCAAGAGCGGGCTCGCGCTGCAACTGGAGGCCAGTCTCAGGGCGCTCGACGATGCCGGCATCGATCCGCGCGACGTCGACGGCGTCATTCCGTATTTTCCGGGCGGCGCCATCGCCGAGGACTTCATCGCCAATCTCGGCCTGAAGGATCTCACCCTGTCGGCATTCATCCCGATGGGTGGGGCGACCTGCGTGGCCGGCATCCAGATGGCGGCGATGGCGGTGACGACCGGCGTGTGCAAGCACGTGCTGATCTCGGTCGGTCGCACGGGTTACTCCGGGCAGCGTGTCTCGACCCGCCTGCAGCAGTTCCCGGTGTTCGCGCAGGCCGCCGAGTTCGAGGCGCCGATCGGCATGTTCGCGCCGGCCCAGCTCTACGCTCAGGGCGCGCGCCGCCACATGGAACTCTATGGCACGACGGCGCGACAGATGGCGGAAGTGGCGGTCGTCACGCGCCAGCACGCGATCCTCAACGGCAACGTGGTGATGAACAAGCCGCTCACGGTCGAGGATCATCACGCCTCGCGCATGATTGCCGATCCGTTCCGGCTGTTCGACTGCAGCCTGGAAAGCGACGGCGGCGCGGCAGTGGTCATCAGCGCGACCGAGCGGGCAAAGGACCTGAAGAAGCCTCTCGTCACCATCGCCGGCACCGCCGAGGGCCATCCCGATTCGCCGGCCTCGATCGCCCAGCGGCCGGACCTGCTGGAGTTCGGCCTGGTGAAGTCCGCGCCGCGCGCCTTCGCCATGGCGGGTGTGGGGCCGAAGGACATCGACGTGGCCGAGATCTACGACTGCTTCACTTTCACGGTGATTCGCCAGCTCGAGATCCTGGGCTTCTGCAAGACCGGAGAGGGCGGTCCGTTCGTGATGGACGGCCGTATCGCGCTGGGCGGCGAGCTGCCGATCAACACCCATGGCGGTCTGCTCAGTCAGGGCCATGTGGTGGGTCTCAACCACGTGATCGAACTGACGCGCCAGCTGCGCCGCGAGGCCGGCAAGGCGCAGGTGAAGGATGCCGAGCTGGGGCTCGTCACCGGCTATGGCGACATGGGCGACGGCTCGATCGCCATCCTGAGGAGGGCGGCATGAGCCAGGCTCCCGTACCGGCCGCTCCGCCGGCTCCCGAACGTCCGTTGCCGACACCGACGCGCGATAGCCAGCCCTTCTGGGACGGCATGCGTGAGGGCCGCTTCCTGCTGCAGCACTGCTCGTCCTGCGGCAAGGTCCGCCACTATCCGCGGCCGGTGTGCTCGCACTGCTTCTCGATGGAGAGCGAATTCAAGGAGGCCCCGCTCGGCGGCAGCCTCCATGCCTGGACGGCATGCCACCATCCGTTCAACTTCTTCTTCAAGGCATCGACGCCCTACATCGTGGCCCTGGTCGACATGGATGCCGGCGTGCGGGTGAATGCGCAGCTGCACGGCGTGCCCGAGTCGGCGTTGAAGATCGGGCTGCGCGTGAAGCTGGGCTTCGAGCCGGTTAACAAAGAAGTGACGCTGCCCGTCTTCGTCGCCGAATAAAGAAAATCCCGGGAGGAAACAAAATGAAGCGTTCCGTATTCGTGGCGTCGGCCCTCGCCGCGCTGCTGCTGCCCCTGGCCGTCTCGGCGCAGACCGACTGGCCGCAGAAGCCGATCTCGATGGTCGTGCCTTATCCGCCGGGTGGCGTGAACGACGCCGTGGCGCGCGTCTATGCCGAGAAGCTCTCGACCGAGCTCGGCAAGCCGGTGATCGTCGACAACCGGGCCGGCGCGGCGACGACCGTGGCGTCCAACTTCGTCGCCAAGGCGGCGCCCGATGGCTACACGATCTACGCCGCCGGCACCTCGCTGGTCATCAATCCGACGCTGACGGGCCAGGTCCAGTACGATCCCAACAAGAGCTTCGAGCTCGTCTCGCTGATGTCGTTCACGCCGTTCATCCTGCACGTGAACGCCGAGTTTCCCGCCAAGAACATGGCCGAGCTGATCGCCTATGTGAAAGCCAACCCGGGCAAGTTCAACATCGCGAGTTCGGGCATCGGCGCCACCAACCACCTCGCCGCCGAACTCCTGAAGGCGCAGGCCGGGCTCAACATCACCCACGTCCCGTACAAGGGCGGTGCGCAGGCCGGCCAGGACGTCGCCTCGGGCCAGGCGCAGATGATGTTCTCGGCCGCGCTGGAGGCCAAGCCGGTGCTGGCCACGGGCCGCACCCGGGCCATCGCCATCTCGAGCCTCAAGCGTTCGCCCGCCTTCCCCGACATCCCGACCGTGGTCGAGGCGGCTGGCCTGCCCGACTTCGAAGCGGTGTTCTGGCAGGGCATGGTGGTGCCGGCCGGCACGCCCAAGGCGATCGTCGACAAGCTGCAGAAGGCGATCGCCAAGATCGCCGCCGAGCCCGAGATGATCGAGCGCTTCAAGTCGCAGGGCGTCGAGATCCGGTCTTCGACACCGGCCGAGTTCAAGACCTTCCTCGAGAAGGAAGAGAAGCGCTGGACGAAACTCATCAAGGAACAGAACATCAAGCCGGAGTAGTGGCCGGCTGAAGCCGGTAACCTGGCCGAGCGCTTTCTACAGCGCCCGGCGCAGGGTGAGGTTGAAACGGCGGGCCCCGGTCATCGGATGCTCGCCGTTTTTCAGAGTGAGCACGCCGTGATGAAAGAGGCGTGAGGGACCGCCCCATACCACGACATCGCCGTGCTCCAGCGCGACGCGGCGCACCGGATCGCTGCGCTTCGGGCCGCCGAACTGGAAGTTGGCCGGTAGCCCCAGCGACACCGAGACGATGGGATGGGCGTAGTCGGCCTCGTCCTTGTCCTGGTGCAGCGACAGTCTGGTGCCGGGCTCGTAGCGGTTGATCAGGCAGGCGTCGGGCACGAAACCCGGATGACCCGCCGCCGTGGCCGCCTCATCGGCGAGGTCGAGGAAAGTCGCCGGCAGGGCAGGCCAGGGCTTGCCGCTCACCGGATCGGTGGACTGGTAACGATAGCCGGCCCGGTCCGTGACCCAGCCGGCGGTGCCGCAGTTGGTCATGGCCACCGACATCTCGAAGCCGCCCGGCGTCACCATGTGCCGGAACGGTGATCGCGCCTCGATCGCCCGGATCGCCGCCAGCAGCGCGCTCTCACGCTTCGCGGCGAACCCGCGCAATACCGCGGCGCCGGACGCCAGCGCCTCCTTTCCGCCCTCCGGCTCGAACAGGCTTTGCTGCATCCCACCGATATAGTGCATCCTCGCGCGGAAGCATCAGGAGTAGCGTATGAAGAATTGGATCACTGCCGCCGCCGTGATCGTCGCCGGGCTGGCGATCGCGGGTGGCCCGGCCGCCGCGCAATCCGGCGAGGCCTCGAAGGGCCAGCGCGTCTTCAACACCCAGTGCAAGGCCTGCCACACGGTGGAGAAGGACGGCGCGCAGACCACCGGGCCCAATCTCCACGGCCTGTTCGGTCGCAAGGCCGGTTCAAGCGCGGGCTACGACTATTCCGAGGCCATGAAGAATTCCGGAATTGTCTGGGACGATGCCACGCTGGCGGACTACAACCGCGATCCCAAGGGCAAGGTGCCCGGCACCAAGATGGTCTACAACGGCGTGAAGAATGCCGGCCAGCTCGCCGACCTCGTCGCCTACCTGAAGGAAGCGACGAAATAGTCAGCGCGTCATGGCGCCGAGCAGCGTCTGCGTGAAGGTGTCGACCATCGACTGGCTGGTGGCCGAGCCTTCGATCCAGTCGAGGCGCAGCTTCAGGAAGTTGTTTCGATAGCCGGTCAGCATCAGCGCCGAGTAGATCGGCTTCCTGTCGGCGCTGCGGAGTGCCGAGAGGATGATGCATCGGAAGACGATGCTGCCGAGCGTACAGTCGGTCGGGCCCTTCGCCGTCTTGATGTCCTCGTAGCGATTGTATTTCGCGAGCTGGTAGATTTCCTGCAGCGACGTCTGGAACTGCTGCTGGACTACGGGACTCGCCGGGCCGTCGGGGATCGATCTGATGGAGAGGTCATAGACGTAGACCGTCGCGATGAGCTGGTCGCCGATGCGGTAGTTCCAGCCGTAGCCAAGCTCGGGCCTGCCGGCGGTCTTGCCGTAGTCTGTCGAGCCGTACCTGGTGGCGCCCGCGATCTGAGGCGGAAAGCTCAATCCCGTGCCGGCGTGGCGGTCCGGCGCCGGTACGCGTTGCGGTGGAGCAGGCTGCGGCTGGCCCTGCGCGATCGCGCCGCCGGCCAGACCGAGCATTGCAACGACGAGCAGCATGACGCGAAGCATCGATGCGGGCATGGAAGCCTCCGTGTAAGCGGCGACCTTACGCGCGAGCGGTGAAACTGTCGCGCGCCCACACGTAAGCGATCGAACCCAGCGCCAGACCGGCCGCCAGCATTCCGAACACCCACCGGTAGGCGGTGTCGCCGGCACCGAAGGCCTCGACGATGTAACCTGCAAGGGCCGGCAGCACGGCGAGGCCGAGGCACTGCGCCATGTTGACGGTGGTGACGCCGCGGCCGGCGAGGCGATCGGGAAACAGGGCGCGGCCCTGGGCCACGATCACCGTGCCGTAGGCGCAGAAGAAGCAGACGGCGATCAGCAGGGTGACGGCCAGCCAGAGCGGCGGTTCGGCCAGTGCCGCCAGGGTCGCGAGCAGCATCATCGAGATCGCCGCCCCGCCGAAGACCACCCGCTTGCGCGATCGCAGGACCCTATCCATCGGCCCGTAGGCCAGGATTCCCAGGATCTGCGCGACGCCCATGGCCAGCAGCACGTTGCCGCGCGCCACGCCGTCGAGCTTGTGGACGTCGTAGAGATAGGGGCCACCCCACACGCCCAGCACGGTCAGCATGGTCGCGTAGGCAAAGAAGTGCATGGAGAGCACAGGCCCGAGGCCGGGGGTGCGCCACACTTCCCACAGGCCGCGCAGGATCTGGCCCGCCGATTCGCGGGCGGGCACGGGGCCGCGATATTCCGGCGGCCTGTCGCGTACGAAGAGCAGGAAACCCAACGCCACCAGGAGCGTGACGACAGCGAGACCCACGAAGCCGGTGCGCCAGCCGACCGTGGCGGCGATCCAGGCGAGGGGCGTCGCGGCCGCCAGGGTGCCGATGTTCGAGGCCGCGAACACCCAGGAGAGGCGCGTCGCGAGCTTGGCCGGCTCGAACCAGCGCGAACACAGGAAGACCACAGACATGAAGGAGGCGGCACAGCCCACGCCGACGATGGTGCGCCCGGCGATCAGGTCGGCGGCGTCCGTGGCGCGGGCGATCCACAGCGAGCCCAGCATCGCCAGCAGCGAGAGCGCGGCCACGGTGCGGCGCGCGCCGAACCGGTCGAACCACATGCCGACCGGGATCTGCACCGCAAACAGAGCGAAGAAGAAGGCGCTGCCCGCCCAGCCCAGCTGACGCGCGCTGAGATCGAGGTCGCGCACCAGTTCCGGCGCGATCACGCCGTTGGACACGCGGTAGAACTGGCTGAGGCAGGTGACGGCGATCAGCAGGGTGAGGAGGGGCAGTCGCGACGCCATGCTTCCCTGCTAACACGAACGCGGCCGGCGTTCCTTCGGTGTGGACCGAAGGATCCGCCGACCTGCTTGAACGTCGCCCTATTTGACGGTGGCGGCCGCCTTGGCCTGGCGGCAGGCGAGCGCCAGCGCCGCGCCGAGATCGCCGAGAAGCTTGCCCGTCATCTCGTCGGTGAGCTTGCCGTCGGCGAATTTGTTCTGCGCCTGCGCGATCATGACTTCGGGCTTGTTGACCGGGCGGCCGTCGAGAAACACCAGCGTCTGGCGCAGCTGGTACTGCGCGCGCGCCGTGCCGAGCACGCCCATCGAGGCGCCGAACAGCGCGACCGGCTTGGCGGCGAAGGGCTGCGGGGTCATGCGCGACAGCCAGTCGATGGCGTTCTTCAGGACGCCCGAGATGCCGTAATTGTATTCCGGGCTGACCAGCACGATGCCGTCGGCCTCCAGCATGGTCTTCTGCGCCGCCTGCATCTTGTCGGGGAAACCCTTGGCCTGGAGGTCGGCGTCGTAGAGCGGCCAGTCGCCGATCTCGATCGTCTCGCAGGTCGTGCCGGCGGGAAGACGCTCGACGAAGGCCTGCAGGGAAAGGCGGTTGAACGACGCCTTGCGCAGGCTGCCGCAGAAGGCGACGAGTTTCAGGCTCTCGGACATGCGAAGGGTTCCTTTGTCAGCGTGTGATCGCAGCGCTACATAGGTGCCCCCTGGAACATTGGCAAACGCAGGAGCTGGGCGAAAGATGATGCGATCCGTACTCGGGGCCGCCGGTGCCGCCGTCGCCGCATTGGCCTTTTCGCAGGCCGCCGTCGCGCAGGACCAGCCGCCCGACAAGTGGGTGACGTCCTGCACCATGCAGGGCGGCAAGGATTGCGGCGTGCAGGCCACGATCGACGGCAACAGCCTGCTCGGCCAGTTCCTCGTGATGCGTTACTCGGCGGCCTACAACAAGATCTCGGTCGTGGGCGACGGGCAGGGCGTGCGCGCCAGCGTCCAGGTGGACTCCAATCCGTTCATCTCGACCAGCATCTGCGGCCAGGGCATCTGCCAGTTCGACGACTACAAGTCCGGCCAGCTCCTGCAGCAGATGCGGACGGGGCGCCAGATCACCGTGCAGCTCATGCTGCAGGGAACCGAGGCGGGGCCCTTCACCCAGACGCTGAACGGCTTCGACCTGCAGTTGCAGCGCGCGCTCGCGGCCCAGCGCGGCCCCTGACGCGGACGGCACCTGCCAAGGCAAGGCCGTGGCGATCCCAGGACCCAACCCAGCCAACGGAGACGGGCTGACGGAGGACGACGGTTCTCCCGCCTGCCTGATGCATCTCGTCGATCCGACTTCAGGTACCTTGTCCGATGAGGATCTTCGCCAGCAGCAGGATGTGAAGCGCTGGCGCACGGTCGAGCGCGAGCGGCTGGTCGCGCTGCGGCGGGCCATCCCGGCCGCGGAGAGGCGCAGCCTCTCGGATCGGATCGCCCGCGAACTCGACCGGCAGCTGGGCGATCTCTCCGGCAGGATCGTCGCCGCCTACCTGCCATTTCGCGGAGAGCCCGACCTGCGGGCCTGGATCGAGGAGTTGCCGAGGCGCGCCGCGACCGCGGCGCTGCCGGTGGTCGTTGCGCCCCGCTCGCCGCTGGAGTTCCGCACCTGGGGCCGCGGCGAGCCGTTGCGGCCCGGTGTCTGGAACATTCCGGTGCCGGCCGGGGGAACGGCGGTGATACCCGATGTCGTGATCGCGCCTGTCGTCGGCTACGACGCGGCTTGTTACCGGTTGGGCCACGGCGGCGGATACTACGACCGAACGCTGGCCGCTTTGCCGTGCCGTCCGCGCATCGTGGGCGTGGGCTACGAGCGCCTCGCCCTGCACACCATCTTCCCGCAGGCCTACGACGTTCCGATGGACATGATCATCACCGAGGCCGGCGTCTCGGCCCGATAGCCGGTCCTATTGCTGGCGGCGGTACAGGAAGCAGTTGTCGGCCTTGGGCATCCTGATGCCCTCGTAGAAGGTCATGGCCGTCGGCGCCGAGAGCAGCAGCGTCGTGGTGTTCGCTCCACCTGCCTCGGTGCGGGTCATCTCGATCAGGCGCTTGCCGATACCTTGCCCCTGGCAGGCGCTGTCGACCGCGAGGTCGGACAGATAGCAGCAGAAGCAGAAGTCGGTGAGCGAGCGCGCGAAGCCCACCAGCCTTCCGTCCTGGCGCGCGGTCAGGATCAGGTTGGCCTGCTTCAGCATCCGTTCGATGCGCGGCCGGTCTCCGATGGGACGGTTCAGTCCCGACTTGGCGACCACATCGATGTATTCGTCGGCGCCGAGATCGTCCTCGCGGGCGTAGATCGTGTTCATTGCGTCAACCACCTCCTCAGGGCGGCCGAGACCTCGGCCGGCTTCTCCAGCGGCGCCATGTGCCCGCACTCCTCGATCACCACGAGGCGCGCGTTGGCGATGTCGGTGGCGATCTCCTCGGCACGCGCCGGCGGCGTCACGAGATCCTGGCGTCCGACGACCACGAGCGCCGGCACTTCGATCTCGACCAGCAGCGGCCGGCTGTCGGCGCGGCCCAGGATGGCCTGTTGCTCGCGCACGAACCCGTCGCCGCCCACCTCGGTCGC
Organism: Reyranella aquatilis; assembly: GCF_020880995.1. Classification (GTDB taxonomy): domain Bacteria; phylum Pseudomonadota; class Alphaproteobacteria; order Reyranellales; family Reyranellaceae; genus Reyranella; species Reyranella aquatilis. Next base: position 152,077 of record NZ_JAJISD010000010.1, read on the forward strand.
CATGTCGAGCAGCGGCTGCGTGACCGCCGGGTCGGTGGCGCGCGAGGGATGGACGAGCTGGGGCAGCAGGGTCGGATGCACGCCATGGAAGCGGCCGATGCGGGTCTGCTCGATGAAGCCGCGCCGGCGCGCCGCGGTCTCCGGCGAATCGGGGCCGGCCTGGGTGTCCATCAGCGCAATGCGTTCGACACGGTGCGGCGCGCGGCGGACGATCTCGAAGGCGACGTAGCCGCCCATCGAGAAGCCGCAGAGCGCGAAGGTCGGCGGCGCCAAGCTGAGCGTCGCCTCGGCCATGGCCGCCATCGTGTCGTGATGCCAGAGCTCGGGAATCGTGCAGTCGGCGATGTCGGCCAGCGCCTCGACCTGATGATCGTAGACGCGGCGCGTGTTGAGCAGGCCCGGCAGCAGGACGAGCGGGGAACGCGGCATGACGGGGCCTCAGATCTGGATCTGGTTGCCGAGTTCGATAGCGCGGTTGGGCGGGATGCGGAAGAAGGTCTTGGTGGCCGAGGCCGAATGGGAGAGCGAGATGAACCAGTCGCGGCGCCAGCGGCCGAGCTTGGAATGCTGCGACGGCACCAGGGTCTCGCGGCCGAGGAAGAACGAGGTCTCCATCTCGTCGTAGGCGATGCCATGCGGACGGCAGGCGCGCAGCGCCTCGGGAATGTCGGGCTGCTCGGTGAAGCCGTAATGGGCGATCACGGTATGGAAGCCCTTGCCGAGCCGCTCGACCTCGACCCGGTTGGCCTCCGGCACCACGGGCACATCCATCGTGTCGACCTGCAGGATGATGATGCGCTCGTGCAGCACCTTGTTGTGCTTGAGGTTGTGCAGGAAGGCGGCCGGCGTGTGCCCGGCGTCGGCGGTCAGGAAGACGGCGGTGCCGGCGACTCGGTCGGGTGCACGTTCCATGCGCTCGAGGAACTGCTTGAGCGGCAGCGAGCCCTCGCTCAGCTCCGCGGCGACCAGCCGACGGCCGCGTCGCCAGGTCATGATGGTGAAGTAGATCAGAGAGGCCACGATCATCGGCAGCCAGCCGCCGTCGGGAATCTTGAGCGCGTTGGCGATGAAGAAGGCGAGGTCGGGTATCGCCAGGAAGCCGAAGACCGCCGCGGCGAGCGGCCAGGACCAGCGCCAGACCAGGATGGCCACGGCCATGGCGAGCGCGGCGTCGACCAGCATGGCGCCCGTGACGGCCAGGCCGTATGCGCCGGCGAGCGCGCCCGACGAGCCGAAGCCCACCACCAGGGCCACGACGCACGACATCAGCAGCCAGTTCACGCGCGGAATGTAGATTTGGCCGATCGAGGTATCGGACGTGTGGTGAATCTCCATGCGCGGCAGGTAGCCAAGCTGGATGGCCTGGCGGGTCAGCGAGAAGACGCCGGTGATGACCGCCTGCGAGGCGATCACGGCCGCCGCCGTCGAGAGGACGACCAGGACGAGGATGTAGTCCTTGGGAACGAGCTCGAAGAAGACCTGCCGGACGACCTCGGGATTCTCGATGATGAGCGCGCCCTGGCCGAAATAGTTCAGCAGCAGTCCCGGCATCACCAGGCCGACCCATCCGATCCGGATGGGCTTGCGCCCGAAATGGCCCATGTCCGCATACAGCGCTTCCGCGCCGGTCACGGCCAGCACGATGGAGCCGAACGCCCAGAAGATGCCGAAACCCTGGTCGGTGACGAGATAGTAGGCATGTATCGGGTTGATGGCCTCGAGCACCGACGGGTTCTTGGCGACCTGCCATGCCCCCAGAACGCCCAGGACGACGAACCAGACCAGCATGACCGGGCCGAACAACCGGCCGACATCGGCGGTTCCGCGAGCCTGCAGCACGAACAGGGCGATCAGGATGATCAGCGACAGCGGCAGGACGAATGGCGTGAGGGCGGGTTCAGCGGCCGACATTCCCTCGACGGCGCTCATCACCGAGACGGCCGGGGTGATCATGGCGTCGCCGTAGAACAGCGCCAGCCCGATCACGGCGAGCACCAGGATGGCCCGGCGGGTCTTGCGTGCCTTGCCGCTCAGGCCCCTTGTCGCCAGGGTCGCCAGCGCCAGCACGCCGCCCTCGCCCTTGTTGTCGGCGCGCATGATCAGCACGACGTACTTGATGGTGACGGTGAGCGTGACCGCCCAGAACAGCATCGAAAGCACGCCCAGCACATGCTCCGGCGTCGGCGCCATTCCGGAGCCGTGGAGGAACGTCTCGCGCAGCGCGTAGAGCGGGCTGGTGCCGATGTCGCCGAACACGACACCGAGCGCACCGACAACCAGCGCGGCACCGGCCGGGTGAGGGGCGTGCGGGGCGCTGGTGGCGGGTTCGGTGGAGGAGGACTGGCTGGTTTCGGCTGGTGCCATGATATCGAACGCCGCCTGTACGGCGGCGCGGCGAGGGTTTGCGCTTCGCCCTGCGCGCTGTCAACGAGCCAAATAAGGCGCCGTCGTGACGAAAGCGCTTGACTTGGGGCAACCCCGGGGGCGGCCTTGGAGACCGGGAGGACCCATGCAAGAACATGTCGTAGAACATGCCGATGTCAGCCAGCCGCTTCTCTACCGCGAGGACAGCTGGGGCCCGCATTTCGCCCGCCTGAGGCGCGAGGACCCGGTTCATTTTCATCCGGAGAGCCCGTTCGGGCCCTATTGGTCGGTCACCCGCTATGCCGACATCACCAGGGTCGAACTCGACCCGGCGACCTTCTCCTCCGCGTCCGAGCTGGGGGGTATCCAGATCACCGACCAGCCCCAGGGCGAGGAGCTGCCCAACTTCATCCGCATGGATCCGCCGCGCCATACCGCCCAGCGCAAGACGGTGGCGCCGATCGTGGCGCCGTCCAACCTCGCCAACATGGAGGGGCTGATCCGCCAGCGCACCGCCCAGGTGCTGGACGGCCTGCCGCGCGGCGAGACCTTCGACTGGGCCGACCGCGTCTCGACCGAACTCACCGCCATGATGCTGGCGACCCTGTTCGACTTTCCCCAGGAGGAGCGGCGCAAGCTCACCTTCTGGTCCGATGTGGCGATCTGCAACATCGAGGCCGAGGACGCGATCGTGAAGACCAACGAAGCGCGCATGGCCGAACTCAAGGTCATGGCCGAGACCATGGCCGGCCTCTGGCAGGAGCGGGTGGCAAAGCCGCCGACCTTCGACCTGATCTCGATGATGGCGCACAGCGAGGCGACGAAGAACATGCCGACGCGCGAGTTCATCGGGAACTTCGCGCTGCTGATCGTCGGCGGCAACGACACGACGCGCAATTCGATGAGCTCGGGATTGATGGCATTGATCGAGAACCCGGCCGAGGTCGCCAAGGTGCGGGCCGACGCGGGCCTGATGCCCAGTCTCGTCTCCGAGACGATCCGGTGGGCGACGCCGGTGATCCACATGCGCCGCACCGCCCGCAAGGACTGCGAACTCGCCGGCAAGCAGATCCGGGCCGGCGACAAGGTGGTGATGTGGTACGTCTCGGGCAATCGCGACGAGACGGCGATCGACGAGCCCGAGCGCTTCGTCGTCGGCCGGCCGAAGGCGCGCCATCACCTGTCCTTCGGCGCGGGCATCCATCGCTGCGTCGGCGACCGGCTCGCCGAGATGCAGATCCGGATCCTGTGGGAAGAGCTGCTGAAGCGCGATCTCGACATCGAGGTCGTCGCGCCGCCGGTGCGTCTCTACTCCAACTTCATCCGTGGCATCCGCTCGCTGCCGGTGCGGATCAGGAATTAGTCTTCCCAACAACGACCTCACCCTGAGGAGCGGTCCGCAGGACCGCGTCTCGAAGGGTGGGCACGCGCACCGTGTTTGTTGACCATCCTTCGAGACGCGCCGCTGCGCGACGCTCCTCAGGATGAGGTTGTGCTCGTGTCAGGACGACGTATTGCGGATCGTCTCGACACCCGCCGCGAACGCCTGCTGCAGCAGCCAGACGTCGCCGGCGATCGAGACGAAGTCGTAACCGAGCTTCACGAACTGGGCGGCCTGCCTGGCATCGACGGCGAGACGGCCGGCGGACTTTCCGTGCTTCTTCGCGGCCGCGATCGTCGCGCGCTCGGCGGTGAGGAAATCGGGATGGTCGAAGGCGCCGGGCTCGCCCATCGCGACGCTGAGGTCGTTGTGGCCAAGCCACAGCATGTCGACGCCGGGCATCGCGGCGATCTCGTCGGCCGCCGCGGCGCCGCGCGGATCCTCGACCTGGAGGATGATGGCGGTGCGGGCGTTCTGTTCGGCGAAGCGCGGCAGCAACGGTTCGGAACGCATCGCGAAGCGCTCGTGCGCGAGGCCGAGCGCCACGCCGCGCGTGCCGTCGGGCCAGTACTTCGCCGCGTCGAGCACGGCCTTCGCCTGCTCGACCGACGAGACGATGGGCACCATCACGCCGTCGGCGCCGGTGTCGAGCGCGCGCGAGATGTGATGACGCGACTGCGAGGGTACGCGCACGACGAGCGGCAGATTTGCAGCCTGCATGTAGCGCACGACCTGTCGGACGGTGTCGAAGCCGAAACCGGTATGTTCCATGTCGAGCACGGCGAAATCGGCGCCGGCCGCCTTCAGGATCTGGCCGATGCCCGGCGTGGCGAACTCGAACAGGAAGGTGCCGATCTTCGTGGGCTCGCTGCCGACGAGTGCCTTCAGTCCATTATCTACCATTGTCGTTTCCCCCCCCTAGGGTCCCGATGCTAGCGTGGACCGTCCCCACCAATCACCTGCTTTAGGGAGAGAATCATGAAGCTCTATTACATGCCCGGCGCCTGTTCGATCGGCATCCATGTGCTGCTGGAGGAGATCGGCAAGCCCTACGACGTGCACAAGGTCGACGGCGCCAAGCAGGAACAGTACGGTCCGGATTTCGTGGCGCTGAACCCGAAGTCCAAGGTGCCGACGCTGCAGCGCGATGACGGCTCCGTGCTGACCGAGTTCCCCGCGATCGCCGTGTGGCTCGCCCGCAAGAATCCCGAGGCCGGCCTGCTGCCGTCCGATGCCGACGGCGAAGCGCGCGCCCTGGAGGCGATGGATTACGCGGTGTCGACCATGCACATGCAGGGCTTCAGCCGCATGTTCCGGCCGGCCAACTTCGCGCCGACCGAAGCCGACCATGACAAGGTGAAGGCGCGCGGCAAGGAGATCATGGAGAAGGGCCTGGCGCTGATGGACAAGGCGCTCGAAGGCAAGGAGTACCTGGCCGGCAAGTTCTCGGTGGCCGATGCCGCCCTGTTCTACGTCAGCTTCTGGGCGGCCGGCCGCATGAAGATGCCGCTGCCGAAGAACGTCGCCGCCCACTACGAGCGCATGAAGGCCCGCCCGGCTGTGAAGCGCGTGCTGGAGCAGGAAGGCCTTTCGGCCGCGGCCTGACAGGGTCGCGATCGATGGACCGCCACGTTCGCGTGGCGGTCCGACGGCGCACCTTCGGTGCCGCCCCGTGCTGGGCTAAGCTCGCGCCATGTCCCTGCCTGCCTCCCTGCGTGACCGCCTTCGGCTGCCGCTGATCGCGGCGCCGATGTTCCTGGTTTCCGGTCCGGCCCTCGTGACGGCAGCCTGCCGTTCGGGCGTGATCGGCTCGTTCCCAACCGCCAACTGCCGGACCGTCGACGAACTCGATGTCTGGCTGGCCGGCATGGCTGACGACGCCCGGCGCGCCGCCGATGCGGACGGCCGTGCGCCGGCGCCTTGGTGCCCCAACCTGATCGTTCACCGGTCCAACCCGCGCGTGCCCGACGACCTCGCGGCCGTGCTGCGCCACAAGGCGGAGATCGTGATCACCTCGGTGGGCTCGCCGGAGCCGGTGATGAAGCCCCTGAAGGATGCGGGTTGCCTGGTGCTGGCCGACGTCGCCTCGGTCCGCCACGCCGAGAAGGCGGTGGCGGCCGGCGTCGACGGGCTGGTGCTGCTGACGGCCGGCGCCGGCGGCCAGACCGGCTGGGCCAATCCCTTTGCCTTCGTGCGGGCGGTGCGTCAGTTCTGGGACGGCATCGTCGTGATGGCGGGCGGCATGGCCGACGGACATGCAGTGGCCGCTGCCCAGGCATTGGGCTGTGACCTTGCCTATATGGGCACCAAGTTCATCGCCACGCGAGAGAGTCTGTCGAAGGACGCCTACAAGGAGATGCTGGTGGCGAGCCGGCTCGACGACGTGCTGTTGACCCGGGCCTTCACGGGTCTCGAAACCAACATGCTGAGGCCCTCGATCGCCGCGGCGGGCCTCGATCCCGACAACCTGCCAGTTCGCGGCGGCATCGACATTTCCAAGGACATCAATGCCGCCGAGCGCGACCGTCCGGATGCCAGGCGCTGGAAGGACATCTGGAGCGCTGGCCACTCCGTCTCCGGGGTGACCGACGTGCCATCGGTCGCGCAACTGGTCGAGCGCACCGCCGCCGAATACGAGGCGGCGCGCCTTTCAGTGAAGCGCGTATAGACCGCTGGCGAAGCGGAACTCGGCCGGCTTGATCAGCTGCGCATTGGCGACTGTCACCTTGTGAAGCTTGCCGTCGATGTTGCGATCCCAGAATTCGAGGAATTTCGTCAGGGCCGGAAACCGAGGGGCCAGATCGAGGTTCTGCCAGACAAAACTCTGCAGGACGTGCTTGTGATCGGGCATCCAGTAGAGAATTTCGGCGGTCGTGATGCGGTAATCCTTGAGCTGCGCAACAAAACTGCTGTCCATCTAGGCTCTCCTTGACACGGTGCGCCTCCGGGAATAGTCACGCACCCTCTCCGAAAAATCAGCAAAAATCTTGCCAAATCAATGGGTTAGCAGCACTCGGCTCGGATTGCTGCTAGTGCGAAGCGACTTTGGGAACCTTTTGCGCATCGCCTTGACTCACGATGCCGTCGACCCTAAATCCCCTGCGCCATTGGCACTCACCGTTGGAGAGTGCTGACAGCAACACATTCACCGCGGCCGTCCGGTCGCGCAGGGTCAACAGTCCACTGGAGGAAGAACCATGAAGTTCCGTCCGCTTCACGACCGGGTCGTGGTCAAGCGCGTCGAGGAAGAAGGCAAGACCAAGGGCGGGATCATCATTCCCGACACCGCCAAGGAAAAGCCGATGGAAGGCGAGATCGTCGCCGTCGGTCCGGGCGCCCGCGACGAGAAGGGCAACCTCGTTGCTCTCGACGTCAAGAAGGGTGACCGCGTCCTGTTCGGCAAGTGGTCGGGCACCGAGATCAAGATCGACGGCCAGGAACTCCTGATCATGAAGGAGTCCGACATCATGGGCATCATCGACGCCTCCGCCGCGATGAAGAAGGCCGCTTAAGGCGCCGCTTCGCATCGTCCGAACCAAACACAAATTTCGAGAGGAATAGAAAATGGCAGCCAAGGAAGTCCGTTTTAGCGCCGACGCCCGCCAGCGCATGCTGCGCGGCGTCGACATTCTCGCCGACGCGGTGAAGGTCACGCTCGGCCCGAAGGGCCGTAACGTCGTCATCGACAAGTCGTTCGGCGCCCCGCGCATCACCAAGGACGGCGTCACCGTCGCCAAGGAGATCGAGCTCGCCGACAAGTTCGAGAACATGGGCGCCCAGATGGTGCGCGAAGTGGCCTCGAAGACCAACGACATCGCCGGCGACGGCACGACGACGGCGACCGTTCTCGCCCAGGCGATCGTGCGCGAAGGCGTGAAGTCGGTCGCGGCCGGCATGAACCCGATGGACCTGAAGCGCGGCATCGACCTCGCGGTCGAGGCGGCCGTCGAGGACATCAAGGCCCGCGCCAAGAAGATCACCGGCACGGACGAAGTCGCCCAGGTCGGCACCATCTCGGCCAACGGCGACAAGTCGATCGGCAAGATGATCGCCGAAGCGATGAAGAAGGTCGGCAACGAGGGCGTCATCACGGTGGAAGAGGCCAAGAGCCTGGACACCGAGCTGGACGTCGTCGAGGGCATGCAGTTCGACCGCGGCTATCTCTCGCCGTACTTCATCACCAACGCCGACAAGATGATCGCCGAGCTCGACTCGCCGTACATCCTGCTGTTCGAGAAGAAGCTGTCGGGCCTGCAGGCGATGCTGCCGGTGCTCGAGGCGGTCGTGCAGTCGGGCAAGCCGCTGCTGATCATCGCCGAGGACGTCGAGGGCGAGGCCCTGGCGACCCTGGTCGTGAACAAGCTGCGTGGTGGCCTCAAGATCGCCGCCGTGAAGGCGCCGGGCTTCGGTGACCGCCGCAAGGCGATGCTCGAGGACATGGCGATCCTGACCGGCGGTCAGCTGATCTCCGAGGACCTCGGCATCAAGCTCGAGAACGTCACGCTCGACATGCTCGGCCGCGCCAAGAAGGTCATCGTCGAGAAGGAAAACACCACGATCGTCGACGGCTCGGGCAAGAAGGCGGACCTCCAGGCCCGCATCAGCCAGATCCGTGCGCAGATCGAGGAGACCACCTCGGACTACGACCGCGAGAAGCTCCAGGAGCGTCTGGCCAAGCTCGCCGGCGGTGTTGCGATCATCAAGGTCGGCGGCGCCACCGAAGTCGAGGTCAAGGAGAAGAAGGACCGCGTTGACGACGCCATGCACGCCACCAAGGCTGCGGTGGAAGAGGGTGTCGTCGCCGGCGGCGGTTCGGCTCTGCTCTACGCGATCCGCGCGCTCGACAAGATCCGCACCGCCAACGACGACCAGAAGGTCGGCATCGAGATCGTGCGTCGCGCGCTGCAGGCGCCCGTCCGCCAGATCGCCGAGAACGCCGGCTACGACGGCGCCGTCGTCGCGGGCAAGATGCTCGAGCAGAAGGACACTTCGTTCGGCTTCGACGCCCAGAAGGGTGACTACGGCGACATGGTCAAGGCCGGCATCATCGATCCGGTCAAGGTCGTCCGCACGGCCCTTCAGGACGCCGCTTCGGTGGCCGGCCTGCTGGTCACGACGGAGGCGATGATCGCCGAGAAGCCGGAGAAGAAGGCCCCGATGATGCCGCCGGGCGGCGACGGCGGCATGGGCGGCATGGACTTCTAAGTCCAGTCTTCTCAAAGATTGCGGAAAGGCCGGGGAGCGATCCCCGGCCTTTCTCGTTGGAGCGCGCCACTCCAGTGGCGCATCATGAGCGCCACTGGAGTGGCGCGCTCCCATGAATCTGAACTACCCGACATCGATCAAGGGCGTCGTCCTGCATCAGGGCCGCGTGCTGCTGCTCCTGAACGAGCGCGACGAATGGGACCTGCCCGGCGGGCGGCCAGATCCGGGCGAGGATCATCGCGCCGCGCTGGTGCGCGAAGTGCGAGAGGAGACGGGGCTCTCCGTGGCAGTCGGCATGCTCGTCGACGAGCATCTGTTCGAGGTGTTGCCCCAGCGTTTCGTGCGAATCGTTGCCTATGTCTGCACGCTCGGGACCGAGGGCACGATTGCACTCAGTCATGAGCATCACGAGGCGCGCTGGGTCGAGATTGCGACGCTCGGCGAGCGCGTCGCCGGGCGGGTGCTGCCCGCCGGCTATCTCGGTGCGATTCGCCAGGCTGCCTGCCAGCCCTTGTCGCCGTAGCTGCGGCTGGTCTCAACCTTGAGGAAGCGGTCATGGGCGCCGGCCGCGCCCAGCCACAATTCGTTCCATGCGTCGAAGCCGGCCAGCGGGTCGGCAAGCTGCAGCTCGCGGGCGAGCTTCCAGCCTTCCATGCGAACGGTGACGGCACCGTCCTTCTCCTCCGCCGTAACCGCTTCGCCTTCGGCCGTCAGGACCGCGGTCAGCCAGCGTGCGAACAGCCGGGCGCTGTCGAGGTCGCCGGTCTCGACGTCGGTCGGCAGGTCGAGCTCGCGCGCCGTCTCCTCGTGGAACTGCAGCCCGACCAGGCGCGCGACGCGGCCCATCTCCAGTTGCGCGTCCTTCGGGCCGAGCTGGTCCTGCAGCACCGGCAGCATGGTCTGGACGTAGCCCATCGCGTAGGAGCGGAAGGTGCGCAGGCGGCGCTCCTCGGGCCAGCTGGCGGTCTCGAGTTTCGGCTGCGTCTTCCAGTCGATGCGCGGCATCTCCTCGTCATAGGCGAAGCGCACGCGCTCCTCCTCCTTCAGCGGACGGCCATAGTCGCAATAGTAGCCTTCGAGGCCGGGCTTGCCGTCGACCGTCATGCCGGTGCAGACGAAGCCGAGGCCGGGGTTCTTCAAGGAGACGCCGTTGTGGCCGTGCCAGGCATACAGGAAGGCCGCCGAGACTTCGTGCGGCACGGCGGCGATGGCGGTGCCCTTCCACATCCAGCGCGGCGGCGGATAGCGCACCCAGGCCTTGCTGTCGCTCTCGCGCAGATAGCCGGTCTTCACGCCGCCCAGCGCGTTGGAGTGATAGTGGTAGAGCGCGCAGGCCGGCGCGTCCTTCTCGCCCGCGATGCCCAGCTTCTGAAGGCCCGGCAGGAACTTCTCGAGGTGCTGCCGGCGGAAGTGGCGGAAGATGTATTCCCGCGCCGTGTCGCTGCCGCGCCGCGACACGAGGCTGATGACCAGGCCGGTCATCAGCGCATTGTAGAGCGTGCCGACCGCCCGGTAGGCGGCCTCAGCCATTGTGGCCGTCGACCAGGATCGCCTTGGAATGACCGGCCTTGAGGCGCATCGCGAGCACGGGCTTGTACTCCTCGGAGTGATAGAAGCGCTCGGCCTTGGCGCGGTCGGGGAACTCCAGCACCACGACGCGGGCCGGCGTCCAGCCACCTTCCAGGCTCGTGCAGTTGCCGCCGCGCACGATGAACTTGCCGCCGAACTTGGCGACGAGGCCCGGTGTGTGCTTGCGGTACTCGGCCATCAGCGCCTCGTCCTTGGTGTCGATCTCCACGATGATATAGGCCGTCATTTCTTCCTCCCTCGTCAGCCAACTTCCATGGGCAGGGCCGGATCGTTGGCCCATTCCTGCATGGAATTGTCGTACACCGAGACGTTCCTGTGACCCAAGAGGGCGGTGAGCACGAACGCGTCGAGCGTGGCCGCTATGCCGCCGCCGCAGTAGACGAGAACACGCTTGTCAGGTGCGGCGCCGACGCCCTCGAAGGCCGCGCGCAGCTCGGCGATGGGCTTGAGGGCCTTGTCCGGTCCGAAGAGGCTTGCGGCCGGCACGCAGGATGAGCCGGCGATGCGGCCGGGACGGCCGTAGACCACGCCGCCCGCGCCATTGTGCTGGTCGTGGCTGAGCGCGTTAAGCGTCAGCATCGAGGCATCGCCGATCGCGCCCTTGATCGCATCCTTGTCGACGAAGATCTCCGGCCGGCCACGCAGCGAGAGCGTGGCGGGCGGGTGGGTCACGGGCTCGGTCGAGAGCGGGCGTCCCTCCGCCTTCCACTTGTCGAGGCCGCCGTCGAGGATCGCCACCTCGTCGAAGCCGACGGCGCGCAGCATCCACCAGATGCGGCTCGCCCAGACGGGCGACGCGTGGCTGTAGAGGACCACGAAGGTGCCGTGTCCCACGCCCTTGGCTGCGAAGGCCTTGGTGAGATCCTCGAGCGAGGGCAGCGTGAAGCGCAGCTTCGAGTTCTTGTCGGAGAGATCGGCCTGGAGGTCGAGATAGGCCGCGCCTGGAATGTGGCCCTTGTCGTAGTTGGCGCGCCCGCTTTCGGCGATGTAGCGCCCGTCGGGCCCGGGCTTGAGATAGGTGGTGCAGTCGAACACGCGTAGCGCGGGGGCGCCGAGCTGGCGTGCGAGGTCGTCGGTCGTGATCAGGTTGGCCGAATGGGCCATGTCGCTCTCCCGGGGTTGGGGAGAGCGGAGACTAGCGCGGTTCTCGGGAGAGGCGCGTTAAATCGTCTTCGACGGCAGCGGCGGAACGCTGACCGGGCCGGAGGAAGGCGCGGCGGCGGTCGGCGCGCTCGTCGGGGCATTGAGCTGGCCGACGTCGGGTGACTTCGGCGCCGCGGGCGTGGCCGACGGCTTCTTGGTCTTCTTCGCCGGCTGCGCCTTGGCGACCTGGACCTTCTTCAGGCAGGCGCTGCGCTGCGAGCTGCTCTTGATCTTGTTGCAAGACGCGGCGGACGGGCCGGCCTTGGGCTTCGCCGTCGGGGCGGGCATCGTCTCGTCCTGTGCGAAGGACGGAGCGGCAAAGGCGACCGCAGCCAGGGCGGCCATGCTGGCGATCAAAAGACGCATGATTATCTCCCGGGCCGCTTGCGAAGGAGGGGGGACGAGTGCGGCCTCGCTTTACCCTTAAAATGCTATGTGATTTGTGCCGTTTATGTCAAATTCTTAATAGGTTAGTGCAGCTGCAAACGGACAGCCCTTGCAGGCCATTCTCAACGTCGCCTTCCCGATCTTCGGCGTCATCCTGGCGGGCTTCCTGGCTGGCCGATGGCGCATCCTGGGGCCAGAGGCGACCACGGCACTGAACGCCTTCGTGAGCTATTTCGCCCTGCCGGTGCTGTTCTTCGGCACCTTGGCGCGCACGCCGGTCGCCGCCGTGCTCGACCCTGCCCTGATGACCGGGTTCACGATTGCCGTGGTCGCAACCTTCGTCGTGGGCATGGTGACGACGCGGCTGGTTTCGCGCGGCGGACTTGCCGCGATGAGCCTGCAGGGCATCGCAGCTTCCTGGGGCAATGTCGGCTACATGGGCGTGCCGCTCTGCCTGGCGGCCTTCGGCGAGCAGGGGCTGCCCCCGGCCATGCTGACCGTGATCGTGACGGCCGTCGTCTCGATGGTGTTCGGGGTCATGCTCATCGAACTTGAGGTCGCCGCCGGCCACGGCCCGGTTCGCACCTTCCTGCGGGCGGCCTTCAACGTGGCACGCAATCCCCTGCCGGTTTCCATCGGCCTGGGCATCCTGGCCTCCTGGATCGGCCTGCCGATCCCGCTGCCGGTCGAGAAGTGGCTCGACCTCATGGGCGCCGCCGCCGCGCCCTGCGCGCTGTTCGCCATCGGGCTCTTTCTGTCCGACAAGTCGATCAAGAGCGGGCTGGCCGAAGCAGGGCTCGCCACGCTGATCAAGCTGCTGCTGCAGCCGCTGGCGGCGCTGCTGATCCTGCCGTTCTTCGTGCCGATCGATTCGATCGCGGGCAAAGTGGCGCTGCTGATGGCGTCGCTGCCGACGGCGGCCAACGCCTTCGTGCTGGCCAAGCAGTTCGACATCTCGGTCGAACAGAACACGGCATCCGTGCTGCTGACGACGGCCTTCTCGGTCGTCACGGTTTCTGCTTTGCTGGTATGGCTGCGCGTCACCTGACGACGACAAGGGGGAGAAAGTCGATGCTGCAGGAATTCAAGAAGTTCGCGATGCGCGGAAACGTCGTGGATCTCGCCATCGGCGTGATCATCGGCGCGGCCTTCAGCAAGATCATCGACTCGCTGGTCGGCGACATCATCATGCCGATCATCGGCCGCATCGCCGGCGGGCTCGACTTCACCAACTACTTCATCGGCCTGACGCCGGCCGCCAGCCAGGCCGCCACCTACGACGCCGCCAAGAAGGCCGGCGCGACCCTGGGCTACGGCACCTTCCTGACGGTGACGGTCAACTTCCTGATCATCGCCTGGGTCCTGTTCCTCGTGATCAAGGGCATGAACCGCGTGGTCAAGCAGGAGGAGGCCGCGCCTGCGCCGCCCGCGCCGCCGACCAAGGAGCAGGAGCTGCTGACGGAGATCCGCGACCTGCTGAAGGCGCGCGGCTAGGCCGCCGCCTTCTTCTCGGCGAAGACGGCATCGAGCCGGCGGGCGAGTCCGTCGGAGATCTTCGTGAGCGGCAGCCGGCATTCCGGCGATGCGATCAGACCCTGCCGCCACAGGAGATGCTTGATCGGCATGGGATTGGCTTCGGCGAACAGCATCGGCACGAAGCGGCTGAGCGGGGCCCAGGCCTTACGCGCACCCGATAGATCCTCCGCGCGGAAGCAGCGCTCGACCTCGACGAAGCCTTCGCTCATCACGTGGCTTGCCGCCAGGATGCCGCCCTCGGCGCCGTTGGCACGCATGGTGAAGAACAGCGCGTCCTCGCCGGTCAGTACGGCGAAGTCCGCCGGCTTGCGGCGCAGCAGCTCGAGCGACTGCTCGACGCTGCCTGAACTGTCCTTCACCCCCACGATGTTCGGTACCTCGGCCAGTTCGAGCAGTGAATCGTTGGAGAGGTTCACCGCGGTCCGGTAGGGGATGTTGTAGATCACGACATTGCTGTCGGTGGCATCGGCGATGCGCCGGAAATGCGCAACCAGCCCGTCCTGGCTCGGACGGTTGTAGTAGGGGCACACCGACAGGATGCCGGCAATCGGCAGGTGACGCAGCCGCTTCAGTTCCTTTTCGACCTTGGCGGTGGCGTTGCCGCCTACACCCGCGAACACCGGCACGCGGCCGTCGGCGACGGCCAGGGTGCGCTCGATGACGGCGGCGATCTCGTCCTCGTCGAGCGCCGGCGCTTCGCCCGTCGTGCCGAGCGGCAGCAGCCCGTCGACGCCTTTGGCGATGTAGTGGTTCACCAGCCGGTCGTAGCTTTCGAAGTCGATGGCGCCGTCCTTGAACGGCGTGACGAGGGGGAGCCAGAGGCCCGAGATCTTCGCGGTCATGACGGTACGCTAGGGCTAGCCGAGGAATAACAAAAACGAATGTTTTTGATGGGATCGTTCGGAAATGATTATATGTTCGAATGCGAAGGGATCTCGACATGGCGCTGGTGCGCGCCTTCCTCACCGTCGTTGAAGCCGGCGGGGTCACGCGCGCGGCTACCGCGCTCGGCATGAGCCAGGCCGCCGCCAGCCAGCAGATCAAGCGTCTGGAGGAGGCGCTCGACTGCCGGCTGTTCATGCGCCAGGGGCGAGGGCTTGCGCTGGCGCCGGCCGGCGAGCGGCTGCTCGAACAGGCGCGCCGCCTGGTGGCGATGAACGACGAGGTCTGGTCGTCGATGCGCGCGCCGCAGTTCGAGGGCGAGGTCCGCTTCGGCGTTCCCTACGACATCATCGGCAGCTTCGTGCCGGCGATCCTGCGGCGCTTCGCCAAGGCGCAGCCAAGGGTGCGCGTGAGCCTCGTCTGCGAGGATTCGCGCGTGATCCGCGAGGAGCTGAAGTCGGGCGGCGTCGATCTGGCCATGACGACGGAGACCGACTGCGGCCGGCACGGCGAGACCCTGCGCACCGACCGGCTGGTCTGGGTCGGCGCGGCCGATGGTGACGCCCACCTCAAGGATCCGCTTCCGGTGTCGCTCGGCGCGCCGACCTGCGTCTTCCGTCCCGTCGCGGTCGAGGCACTGGGCAAGGCACGACGCGACTGGCGCGCCGTGTGCGAGGTGAGCCGGCTGGAGCCGGTCTATGCCGTGCTGGAGGCGGGACTGGCGGTGGCGCCGCTGCTGCGCTCCTCCGTCCCCGAGCGCTTCGTCATCCTGGGCCGCGAGGCGAAGCTGCCGACGCTGCCGGAATTCCGCATCAACCTCTATGCGCCGCCGGGACTGGGGCCGGCCGCCCGCGATCTGGCCGATCACGTGCGGGCGAGCTTTTCCGGCCGGCCCCGCACCGCCGTGTAACGTCTCCGTCAACAATTGATACCAAGCGACCCCTGTGCGGGAACCGCATCCGCCCGTATCTTCGCGGGCATGGAGCGACGCGGTTCGAGAGATCGCCGCGGCGCCAGCGAGTTTAGAGGGGGCGTCTGGGGGCCTGGAGAGTGCAAACTCTCCGGGCCCTCTTTTTTTGCCGACATGAAACGGTCATGGAGGCGTGTTTGATCCCGGCGTCTCACAGGAGGATCGGATGATGGCAGCAGCAGGCGAGTCCGCGCTCGACAGGCCGCAGGGCAGCCTGGTGGTACGTCCCTCGACGGAAAACGACGTGGCGGCCATGATCGCGATCTACACGCATCACATCACGCGCGGCCTCGGGGAAGTCGACATCGAGCCGACGCAGGCCGACGACATCAAGCGCCGGCGCAAGAACATGCTGCGGCGCCGGCTGCCGCATCTCGCAGCTGAGCGAGACGGCGCGATCGTGGGCTATGCCTACGCGGTGCCGTTCCGCAAGCGTCCTGCCTATCGCTACGCGGTCAAGCATTCGATCTACGTCCATCCCCGGCACGTCGGAACCGGGATCGGCCGCCAGCTCCTGCCGGCGCTGATCGAGGCCTGCGCCAGTGTCGGCTATCGCCAGATGTTCGCCTATATCGACGCCGACAACGTCGCATCGCTCAGCCTGCACGAGGCGCACGGTTTTCGCCGCGCCGGCCTGCTTCAAGGTGTGGGCTTCAAGTACGGCAAATGGGCCGACAGCGTCCTGATGCAGCGCGCCATCGGCGCGGGCACCACGACGCCGCCGGTCGAGATCGCCTACTCGCGCACCACGTAGGTGTAGAAGCGCACGACGCCGTTCTTGTCGATCTCGCGATAGATGCCCTGGATCTCGACGTCGAAGCCGGGGAAGAGATTGGCGCTCTTCTCGAACATGCGCAGATAGTCGAGCATCGGCTTGGCCCGTTCGTCGAGACGTTCGCCCGGCACGATACTGGCGATGCCGGGCGGATAGACCACGAACATGGTGGTGGCGATGCGCCCGGCCGCCTGGTCGATCGGCACGTAGTCGACGTTGTTGCGCACGAGCTGGCGCACCGCCTCGTGCGGCGGCATCGCCGGATCAGGCAGGTGCTGCGGTGCGAACTGCGCGCGCTGCAGGAAGCTCACGTTGGCTTCGCGGAAGAAGGCGTGCATTTCCGCGCAGAGATCGCGCAGCCGCAGCCCGGCGTAGCGGCCGGGACGGCGCCGCACGAACTCGCTGATCACGTCCTCAAGGCGCGCATTCTCGTCATGCAACCGCTTGAAGATCACCATGGCGCTGAGCAGGGTGCCGGCCTTGCTCGACTCGACGCCCGGCGTCATCAGGAACAGCAGCGAGTTGAGGTCGTTCTTTTCCGGCACGATCTGGTTCTCGCGCAGATACTGCGCGACGACCGGGGCCGGAATGCCGTGACTGGCATACCGACCCGTCTCGCGGTCGAAGCCCGGCGTCAGCACGATCAGCTTGTTGGGATCGGTGATCGCATAGCCCGGGGCTACATGGGTGAAGCCGTGCCAGCCGGCCCCGGGCGAGAGTTCCCAGT
This sequence comes from Reyranella aquatilis, assembly GCF_020880995.1. Taxonomy (GTDB): domain Bacteria; phylum Pseudomonadota; class Alphaproteobacteria; order Reyranellales; family Reyranellaceae; genus Reyranella; species Reyranella aquatilis. The sequence goes on from NZ_JAJISD010000010.1 coordinate 169,037, forward strand.
AGCGGGCATCGACGGCGAGGTCGTCGGTCGCGACTTCCTCCCAGGCCTGCTCGCGTCCGCCGACGGTGACGCGGTTGGGCACGAAGGGCTCGAAGAACCAGCGCCGGGCGAGGTCGCGCTCCTTGTCCTCGAACTCGCGGCGGATGGCACGCATCTTCTTGCGGATCTCGATGCCGAGGCGAATCGTGTCGTCCCACAGCACCTCGCCCGAACGCCCCTTCATCATCTGCGCGCCGACGTCGAGCGACGCGAAGATCGGATAGAACGGCGACGTCGAGGCGTGCAGCATGAAGAACTCGTTGAAGCGGCGATGCTCGATGCGCCGCCGCTGGCCCTTGATGTGGCGGTCGCGGACATGGATCTGCGAGGCCTGGCTGAAGCTCGCGAGCTGCTTGTGCGCCGACTGGGTGGCGATGATGCCGGGACTGTCCGGGCCGAGATTGGTCAGTCCCATGGCGAAGCGGCCGGCATAGAGCGGGTGGAACTTCATGAAGCCCGCCCAGGCCTCGTCGAACAGGATGTAGTCGCAGAGATGGCCGATCTTCTCGACGATCAGGCGGGCGTCGTTGATGGTGCCGTCGTAGGTGCACTGCTCGATGACGGCGACCCGGAACGGCCGCTCGCGCTTCCACGCCTCCTTGTCCTTGACCAGCGGGTTGGTGCGGATCTTCTCGCGGATGGCCGCCTCGTCGAGCGCCTCGTGGAAGATCGGGCCGATCAGCCCGTGGGCGTTGCGGTCGGTCTCGAGATAGATCGGGATGCCGTTGCCGAGGAACAGCGCGCCGTGATGGGCCGCCTTGTGGTTGTTGCGGTCGAACAGCACCAGGTCGCCCTCGGCGATGAGGGCCTGCAGCACGATCTTGTTGGACGACGAGGTGCCGTTCAGGACGAAGTAGGTCTTTTCCGCGCCGAAGATGGCGGCGGCTTCCTTCTGGGCCTTCAGAGCCGGACCCTCGTGGACCAGCAGGTCGCCGAGATCGAGCACGGAATTGTCGAGATCGTCGCGGAACACCGCTTCCCCCAGATGCTCGACGAAGATCCGGCCGATCGGGCTCCTGTTGTAGAAGATGCCGCCATTGTGGCCGGGGCAGGTCCAGAGCTGGTTGCCTTCCTCGGCATAGTCGACCAGCTCGCCGAAGAACGGAGTCTTCAGCGTCTCGGCATACTGCTTGAGGCGGCTCACGAGGTTCTTGGCGATGAACTCCGGTGTCTCCTCGGATAGGAAGATGTAGCCGTCGATGTAGTCCATCACCTCGACGGGGATGTCCTGCAGCCGCTTGCGGCGCACCAGGATGACGATCGGCATCTCCAGTCCGCGGCGCCGCATCATGTTGATCATCGCAGCGGCCTTGCCGTCGAGACCCTTCTTGCCCCAGTCGACGACCATGCAGCCGATGGCGGCGTCGGTCTGGACCACCATCTCGGCATCCTCGATGCGGCGAGCCCGCACGACCTGGAAGCCCATCTTCTCGATGGAGACGGTGATTTCGCCGAGCCGAAGCCCTTCGAGGTCGTCTGCGTCGAAGGCCGGAGCGCAGACGAGGAAGGTGAAGCGCCTGAAGAAATCCATCAGTAGACCGCCGGGACATAGAGTTCGGGAGCGACCGGCGTTCGGGCGTAGTCGGGCTTGTGCTCGCGCTTCGGCAGGACGATCGGCTGCTGTTCAACGTCCTTATACGGCACTTGTTGCAAAAGGTGGTGGATGCAATTCAGCCGGGCGCGGCGCTTGTTGTTGCCCTCGACCACCCACCAGCGCGCCTCCGGGATGTGGGTCCGCGCCAGCATCTCCTCCTTGGCCTTGGTGTATTCCTCCCAGCGCCGCCGCGACTCCAGGTCCATCGGCGACAGCTTCCACTGCTTCATCGGATCGTGGATGCGCATGAGGAAGCGCAGGTTCTGTTCCTCGTCGGTGATCGAGAACCAGTACTTGAGCAGGATGATGCCCGAGCGCACCAGCATGCGCTCGAACTCGGGCACCGTCTGGAAGAAGTCCTGGACATCGCTTTCGCTGCAGAACCCCATCACGCGCTCGACGCCGGCGCGATTGTACCAGCTGCGATCGAACAGCACGATTTCACCGGCCGCCGGCAGATGGGTGACATAGCGCTGGAAGTACCACTGGGTGCGCTCGCGCTCCGAGGGAGCGGAGAGGGCCACCGTCCGGCAGATGCGCGGGTTCAGCCGCTGCGCGACGCGCTTGATCACGCCGCCCTTGCCGGCCGCGTCTCGGCCCTCGAACAGGACGACGAGCTTGAGCTTCTGGTCGACCACCCAGGACTGCAGCTTGATCAGCTCGCGCTGCAGCCGCAGGAGCTCGGTGAAGTAGAGCTTCCGGTCGATTCCGTCCTGCGGCGACGAGGGCCGCCCCGGCTCGCTCATCCGCGCCAGCATCTCGTCGCCCAGCTCGAGCTCCAGCTCCTCGTCGATGCCGTCCGCCAGCTCGCGACGGATTCGCTCCTCCAGCGTCTCGCGGTCCAGATCGCTCTTCATGCAGGCCTCCAAGCCGTCCCAATGGCCGGGGAAGGTGCGGGGCCCGTATGACAATTTGACGACAGCCGTCCTGCGAGCGGCCGCCGCGGTTCAGGGACGCGGCAGCAGCCTTTTCGCCTGCATCGCGGCAAAGCACTTCCGGAACATCGCCTCGGTGTCCATCACCTCGGTGAAGCCGGCCTGCATCAGCTTGATGGTCGAGACGATGGCCGGCGGCCCGGGCTCGGTGCGGCCGAAGCCCATCGTGTAGTCGGCATATTCGAAAGACAGGCCGACGAAGTCCCGGAGCGTGCCCGATGCAAGCCCATGGGCGCGGCGAATCTCGGCCCATTCCGCTTCACGGGGGCGGATCTCGCGGTCGAGCGCCAGTGGCACATGGGCGCCCGGCTCGAAGCCCAGCGCGTCGGCGATGGCGGGCCAGACGTTGGGCCAGACGAAGACGTCGCCGTTGGTGACGTTGAATATCTCGTTGCGGGCGGTGGCCGCCTCGCCCGACCAGGCGATCGCCCGCGCCAGCAGGTCGGCATCGACGGCCTGCGCCACGCGCCCGACGCCACCTGGATACTCCAGCACCTTCTTGCCGGCCTTGCGCATGAAGGCGGCGTAGACGCCGAGCGCGGGAATGACGTTCATGGCGCTGCCCACCGAATCGCCGACGATCAGCACGGGCCGCAGGATCGACCAGCTCCAGCCCTTCCCCGGCTGGCGCTCGCGCAGGAAGCGCTCCTGGTTCCAGTAGAAATTCGGCTGCTCGTGCATCTCCGAGCGGTTCTCACGCGCCGGCACGGTGAGCGGCCGCACGTGCACACCGTAGGCCTTGGTGCCCTGCAGCAGCGCGACATGCCTCAATCCGGGAGCGGCACGCTCGAGCGGTGCCATGAGGTTGCGCAGCATCAGGTCGTTGGTGCGGATCTGCTCCTCTTCCTGCCAGCCCGCGACCAGCCCGGGCCGCTCGTAGAGCGCGGCATAGGCGAGGTGCGTGACGCCCGCAAACTCAGGCGCCAGCGCCTCGCAGGCGGCCGGATCGGTGAGATCGAGCGGCAGCCAGCGTGCGCCGTATGTCTCGTCGGGCCGGCGGCGCGACACGGCGATCACTTCGCAGCCTTCGACAGCTGCGAAGTGCTTCATGGCGGCATAGCCGACGAGGCCGGTGGCACCGGCGACCAGGACTTTCTTCGATGGCATCGTCACCCTCGGAAGGACTGCTCAGGGCGACGAAGCTACTCCACCTTCGCTCCCGACGCCTTGATGACCGGCGCGAGTTTCTTTTCCTCGGCGGCCCGGAAGGCCATCGTGTCGCTGGGCGTCATCCAGATCTGCGCGGCGCCCTGCTGGTCGAAGGCGGCCTTGACGCTGGGCTTCTGCAGCGCCTGCTTGGTGAGGGCCGAGAGCTTCTCGACCATGGCCGGCGGCACGCCGGCCGGCGCGCAGACCCCGCCCCACGAGGTGATCTCGAAGCCCGGCAGGAACTCCGCGAAGGTCGGCTTGTCGGGAACCGCGGGATGGCGCTCCTTCGACGTCACCGCGAAGCCCTTCACCTTGCCGCCCTTCATCAGGCCGAGCGGGCCGGGAATGTTGTCGAACATCATGTCGACCTGGCCCGCGAGGATGTCCTGATGCGCTGGCGCGCTGCCCTTGTAGGGAACGTGCAGCAGGTTGACGCCGGCCATCTGCTTGAACATCTCGCCGGTGAGGTGAGGACTGGTGCCGGCGCCCGACGAGGCGAACGAGTACTTGCCCGGATTGGCCTTCGCCAGTGCGATCAGTTCGGGGATGGTGTTGGCCGGAAAATCGAGCCGGGTCATCAGCATGTTGGGCACCGCCCACAGCATCGCGATGCCCGTGAAATCCTTGCCGGCATCGAACGGCAGCTTGGTATAGAGCGTGGGCGCGATGGCGTGCGCGGCGATCGTGTAGAGGCCGATCGTGTAGCCGTCCGGCGGAGACTTGGCGATCACGTCGGCGCCGATGTTGCCGCCGGAGCCGGCGCGGTTCTCGATGATGAACTGCTGCCCCGTGAGCTCGGAGAGTTCCTGGCAGACGATGCGGGAAAGGGTGTCGGTCGGGCCGCCGGCCGGAAACACCACGATGTACTTCACCGGCCGGTTGGGCCAGTCGCTTTGCGCCCGGGCAATGCCCGATGCGATCATGGGAGCGGCAAGGGCGCCGCCCGTGAGCAGCAGCGCACGCCGGCGTGGAATCGCAATCCTGGTCATTTGAACGTAGCCTCCTGTGCTTTCTTTATTGGGAGGCAGTCTAGCGGACTCGTTTCGCTGTTCAACACGAGACCCTCGCGCTGCGCGTGTCGACGGGCTCAGTAAGTGAGGATGATCGTGAAGGTGATGGGGGCTCCGTCGGGCACGACGATGTCGACGTGCATGCCATGCGCTGTGGGCTTGGTGCGATGGTTCTGCGGCGTAGCGGTCTTTGTTGCGAGGGGGATCAGGGCCACGCCCCACGAGCCGCTGCGCCTGATGAGCGCCGCGGGAAGTTTGCTTCCGGCCTCGACACTGTAGGGTCCGGGCCGCATCTCCTTGATGAGGATGGAGCCGCGGTCGTCGGTTACCGTCTGGATCACGATCCGGCCGTCTGATTTGCTGCGGACGAGGATGTCGACGCCGGACACGGGTTCGCCGGCAAGTACCGGTGCAGCCAGAATCAGGTGCAGAAGCACCGGCGCCATGAGCGCCCAAACCGTCCGCACCTCGATCGCGCTCCCCGTTCGCCGCTTCCGGGCGATTCTCGCCATGATGCAGGGGCAGGCGCGCGTTCTCCATGAAAATTTTCGTCACTCCAACGTGAGCGGGAAAACCGCTTGTCGTTCCGGACACCGGGACGCCCGGCTTGATTTGGGATACCGCGACCGCCACCGTGACCCCCGTTGCATGACGTCACGGTGCAGTACCTGCGCCGAGTCGGAGGGAGAGGAAGCGATGAAGCTGGATTTCACGGGCAAGAAGGCAATCGTGTGCGGCGGCAGCCGGGGCATCGGCAAGGCCATCGCAATGGGCTTCGCCGCCTGCGGGGGCGACGTGTCGATCTGCGCGCGTGACGCCACGACGCTCGAGGAAACCCGCGCCGAACTCGCCAAGCACGGGCACAAGACCCATGCCGCCAGCGCCGACCTTTCCAAGGGCGACGCCGTGCGCGGCTATGTGCGTGAGGCGATCGGAGCGCTGGGGGGTGTCGACTTCCTGGTGAACAACGCATCGGCCTTCGGCTCGTCCGACGACGACAAGGGTTGGACCGCCAGCCTCGCGGTGGACATGCTCTCGATCGTGCATGCCACGCAGGAGGCGCTGCCGGAGCTGAAGAAGTCGCAAGGCAACGTCGTCAACATCTCGTCGATCTCCGCGCTTCATCCGGCGGCGCGCCAGCCACCCTACGGGGCCATCAAGGCGGCGGTGATCCACTACACGGTCACGCAGGCGGCGATGTACGCGAAGGATCGCATCCGCGTGAACTGCATCGCCCCCGGCTCGATCGAGTTTCCCGGCGGCGTCTGGGACAGGCGCAAGACCGACAATCCCGCGCTCTACAACGGCACGCTGGCCTCGATCCCGTTCGGCCGCATGGGACACGCCGAGGAGGTCGCCAACGTGGCGCTGTTCCTCGCCTCGCCGTTTGCCTCCTGGGTCACCGGCCAGACCATCGCGGTCGCCGGCGGGCAGGGGCTCTAGGACCGATGTCTGCCACCAATCGCGCCCACGTCCTGCTCTGGACGGACGCCGCGACGGCCTATCTCGACGCCATCCAGGCGGCGGGACTGGCCGACCGCGTCGCGGTCGACACGCTGCCGCGCAAGGAGAAGCCCTCGCCCGAACAACTCGCCCGCACCGAGGTGCTGATGGCGGGAGCGGTGCCGCCCGGCCTGCTGCCGGCCATGCCGAGGCTGCGCTGGGCGCAGGCGATGAGTGCCGGGGTCGACAACTGGCTGGCGCTGCCCGACCTGCCGCCGGCACTGACGCTCACCTGCGCGCGCGGTACGCACACCGAATCGATGCCGGAGAACATCATCGGTGCGCTTTTCCATGTCGCCAAGCCCTATGCGCGGGTCGCCGAGTACCAGAAGCAAAGCAAGTGGGTTCATACGGTGGCGCAGCCGCTGACCGGCAAGACGCTCGGCATTCTGGGCCTCGGCGCCATCGGCCAGGAGGTGGCGCGCATCGCGGTCGCCCTCGGCATGCACGTCATTGGCACCAAGCGGCGGCCGACCCGTATTCCCAACGTTGCGGAAGTGCTCGCGCCGTCGCAGACCGACGAGGTCCTTGCGCAGTCGGACTTCGTACTCCTGCTGCTGCCGGCCACGCCGGAGACCGAGAACTTCATCGATGCGAAGCGGCTGGCCCGGATGAAGCCGACGGCCTGGCTGCTGAACTTCGGCCGCGGCCAGATCGTCGACGACGGCGATCTGATGGCCGCGACGAAGGACGGGAAGATCGCCGGCGCGCTGCTCGATGTGTTCCGGCAGGAGCCGCTGCCGTCGGAGCATCCCTTTTGGACGGCACCGGGCATCGTCGTGCTGCCGCACATCGGCGGCCCGCACCCGCAGCGGGACCGCTTCGTCTCGCGGCTCTTCGTCGAGAACCTGAAGCGATTTCTCGACGGCGAACCGTTGAAGGAGGTGGTCGACCGTACGGCCGGCTACTGACCTGACCTTACTTGATGCCGTAGACCGCGAACTGGTCGGCGACCTCGGGGTCGAGGGTTAAGGCGGCCGCCTTGTCGCCCTCGCCTTCGCGAGTCTCGCCGTTCATGATGCGGGCGATGCCGCGGCCATAGAGGGCGAGGGGCCGGTTGGGATCGACGTCGAGAGCCGCATCGTAGGCCCGGATGGCCAGTTGCGGATCGCGTAGCTTGAGATAGATGAAGCCGCGTGTGATCCGGACGTCCAGGTTCAGCGGCATCAGCTTCTGCGCGGTGTCGCAATCCTGCAGGCCGGCGGCGAGGTCCTTGCCGGTGATGGCGCGGACCAGGCAGCGGTTGTTGTAGGCCAAGCCCATCGACGGATCGAGCTTGATGGCGTTGTCGTAGTCGGCCAGCGCCTTGTCATATTCGTGCTTGGCGAAATGGACGTAGCCGCGATTGTAGTAGGCGACGGGATTGTCGGCATCGGCTGCGATGGATTGGTCCAGGTCGGCCAGCGCCTGGTTGTAGTTGCCCTCGGCCGAAAGCAGCGCGGCGCGGTTGGCGAGCGCCTGCGGATAACGCGGCGCCTTCTGCAGGGCCGTATTGTAGTCCTGCATCGCCAGCTGCGGCTCACCGCGGCGATTGTTGGCGAGACCTCGAATGACATAGGCCTGCGGATCGTCCGGCGCGAGAATGATCGCGCGATCGAGGTCGGCCAGCGCGCGCCCGTTGTCGCCGAGCTGACTGTAGGCGTTGCCGCGGGCGATCAGAGCATCGACGTTGTCGGGCTCCAGCACGAGCACCTTGTCGAAGTCCTCGATGGCACGATTGAAAGCACGCTTGCGCGTGGCCAGCAGGACACCGCGGCCGAGATAGCCGAGCGAATTGTTGGGATCGACGCGGATGGCGTCGCTGTAGTCTGAGAGGGCACGATCGGTTTCCCCTACCGCGTGCAGCGAGGTCGCGCGCCGGTAGAGGTTCAGCGCGTCCGGATTCCTCGGATCGACCACGCCGTCATAGTGCTTCAATGCCTCCGAATAGTCCTCGGCGGCCAGGACCTTGTCGCCAAGCATGGTCCGCGCGACGCCGCGCGTGAGGCGGGCCAGCGCGATTTCCGGCGGCTTCAGCTGGCGGGTCTGAAGTGCCTTGGAGCAGGCGACGTTCCGGGCCTCCGCATCCTTGGTGGTGGGCCAGGCGCCGCGCACGCAATCGTCGAAGAGCTGGGCCACCGTGGGACCCGACGGCGTGGCGACCGCGGGCGGCGAGGCCGGGCGGGCGGGCGTGGCCGCCGGGCGCATGGTGGGAGGCGGATAGAGATAATAGGCGAAGGCGTAGATGCCGGCGCCGCCGACAACGAAGGCCGCGGCCGTGAGGAGGAGCTTGGTCGAAAGGCGCATGTCTTCCCGGGCTGGGCTGAAAAGCCGCTTCAAGTCAGGTCCTTGTACCAGAAGCGATCCCGGCCACGCCATTGCACCGGGAGGAGGCAGGCCCGACCCGGCGACCCTCACGAGACAAGGACGTACCAGCCTTCCACCGAGGGGGTGGCACCGCCGGTGCCGGCTTTCACACGGATCTTCTTGGCGCGCATGTCGGTCGAGGTGCCCGGTGCCACCTGGATCTTCTGCTTCGCGCCATCGACTTCGACGAGCATCGCATTGCCCGGATCGACACGACTGCGCGGCGGCGCATTGTAGAGGCGATAGATCGCCGGGTTCGATCCCGCGTCGAGGACGGTCTGCCAATGCAGTCGCCGGGCGAAGATCCGACCGACGGGCACCTGGATCCCGACGATTTCCGCGGCTTCATGGAGGGTCGGTCGAACGCCGGCTGCCCTGCTTTTCGATCTCGCCATCATTCACCGCTCCCCGAGCGGATTATGAGCGGCGATGAGGCCCTTCGCCAAGGGCGCAAACGGCAGACGGCCCGCTCCATGGGAGCGGGCCGTCGCTGGAAGTGGTACTCGTCAGCGCGTGGTGCCGGTCGCACCGCCCGACGCGCCGCCGGATCCCGACGGGGCAGGCGCCATACCCTGGTTCACCGAGCTGCCGCCCGGGGCGGGTGCGGTACCGCTTCCGGTCGCGCCGATACCCGCTCCCCCCGAGGCGCCACCCGGGCCGGGTTTCACCGCTGCGCCGGCACCCGGTGCCGTCGTCGTCGCGCCGCCTCCCACCGAGGCGCCGCCGCCCGTACCGGCGCTCCCGCCGGCCGATCCGCCCGCGCTGCCGCCGAACTGGGCCATGGCGGAGCCGCCGATGAGCAGGGTAGCGGCGGTGATCGCAACAAGCTTGTTCATGAGTTCCTCCGTGATTGGTCGATACCGGAGAAACTGCCCCTCGCGATGATCGTTGCCGCGGGCTCAACTTTCCAGGAATCGCCGCGTTTCTGACACGGCATCGGCAAGGCCCAACCGCTCGACGATCACACCGGGCGGAAAGGCGCTGAGCAAACGGCTGGGCAGACGCGAGTCCAGCATCACGAACACGCCGCGATCGTCGCTGCGCCGAACGAGCCGGCCATAAGCCTGCTTCAGGCGCAACCGCGCCAGCATGTCGTCATAACCGTTGGCGCCTGCGCCGGCCGCCTTCCAGTGCGCCTTGCGCGCGCGATGGAGGATGTCGGGGCGCGGCCAGGGTACGCGGTCGAACACGATGAGGCGCAGCGAGCGACCGGGCACGTCGACGCCATCGCGCACCGCATCGGTGCCCAGCAGGCACGAATGCTCCTCGGCCCGGAAGATGTCGACAAGGGTCGCGGCATCCATGCCGCCGACATGCTGGGCATAGAGCGGAAGGCCCGCTTCCTCGAGCGCGGGCGCGATGCGCTGGTGCACGGCGCGCAGGCGGCCGATCGCGGTGAAGAGGCCCAGCGCGCCACCGCCTGCCGCGAGGAACAGCTCGCGATAGGCCGCGGCCACCTGATCCGGATCATCGCGCTTCACGTCCTTGACCACGAGGACCTTGGTCGCGTTGGGATAGTCGAACGGCGAGGCCATCGCGGCGCGCATCGCCGGCGCTGCGAGATGACGCGTGCCGGTGCGCGCCTCCGCCACCGTCCAGTCGGCGAGTCGCGAGACGTCCTCGTCATTGGCGGCGCTGGGTACGCCCAGCGAATCGCGCAGCGTGGCGGAAGTGATCACCGCGCCATGTGCGGGGCGGATCACCGCATTCACGAACGGCTCGGCCGGATCGAGATAGTGGCGGTACATGCCGACGTCGTATTCACGGCCCTGCACGCGCTCGACGCCGAACCAGTCGACGAAGGCCGGATCCGCGTCATTGTGCAGGCCGCGCAGCATGGCGCGCCAGGATTCGAGCGTGAGCTCGCAGCGGTTGGCGAGCGAGCGCGCCACGCCTTCGATGCGCGAGCGCTGGCTGGAGTCGAGCTTGTCGGCCTCGCCTTCGAGCCTGGCGCGCAGCGCCTGGCGCAGCCGTCGCACCGGCTGCAGCATCTTCTCCAGCGCCTCCGCAAGCTGGTCCGCCGCTGCGATCAGCCCGGGATTGAGCGGTCGCACGTCGCATTCCTGGCCGAAGCCCTGGTCGTCGCCGGCCGAACGTGCGCGCACCTGCTGGCGCACCAGCGCCAGGAATTCCTCGGCGGGGCCGAGCACGGTGCCATCGGCCAGCCGGGTCTGCCAGTTCGGCGAGGGGAGTTGCTGGGCCAGATCGAGGAGGCGGCGCAGGGCGTTCTGGGCTTCGACGTCCTCGCCCAGAAGATCGCTGAGGCGGCGCTCCAATCCCCGCGCGCGGCTGCCGCGGCGTCCCTCCGCGCCCAGCAGCCAGCGGCGCAGGTCCGATGCCTCGACGCCGCTCAGATGCGCGCCGAACGCGCCGTCGGCGGCGTCGAACAGGTGATGGCCCTCGTCGAACACGTATCGCAGCGGCCGCGTGCCGTCGTCGAGGCCGCCCATTGCCGCCTGGATCATCACCAGCGCGTGGTTGGCGATCACGATGTCGGCCTGGCGCGCGCGCCGGATCGTGCGTTCGACGAAGCATTTCCGGTAATGCTCGCAGGCCGAGTAGATGCATTCGCCACGGCGGTCGGCGAGCCGCTGGATGCGGCTGCGGCCCACCAGATCCAGCAGCCACGCCGGCAGGTCGCCGCCGATCATGTCGCCGTCGCGGCTGGCCAGTGCCCATCGCGCCAGCAGGCCGAGCCCGACCGCGTTCTCCGGCACGAGACCCGTGCGCATCACCGCTTCCTGGAAGTTCAACAGGCAGAGATAGTTTTCGCGGCCCTTGCGGATGACGACCCGCCGCCGCTTCTCCGCCGAGTCGCGATGCAGGCGGTCGAGTTCGGTATCGATCTGGCGCTGCAGGTTGCGGGTGTAGGTCGAAATCCAGACCGGCGCGCCGTTCTTCTCGGCCCACAGGCTGGCCGGCGCGACATAGCCCAGCGTCTTGCCGACGCCGGTGCCGGCCTCCACCAGCACGACGTGCGGCTTGTCCTCTTCCGTGCGCGGCGCGAACGCCTCGCTGGCGGCGGAGGCATAGTCGCTCTGGGTCGGCCGCGCCTCCGCCATGTTGGCGCCGGCGGAGATGAGCTGCGCCAGCCGCAGCCGCGCCTCGCGCGGTTCGACCGGCTGGCTGCCCGGTGGCGGCGCGGGCGGCGGTTCCTCCCAGACCGGCAGGCTCTTCCACACGTCGAGGCCGGCGCCCGGCCGCTGCTTCCTGCCACCCGCATCGATGCCGAGCGCCGCCAGCACCGCGTCGCCCCAACTCCATTGGCCGCGAGCCATGGCGAGCGCCGTGTCCTTCATCTCGGACGAGGCGAGCGCCGCCATGTCGTCGAGTTCGTCGATCAGCGCGCGTGCGATCTGCGGCAACGCCGACACTTCTTCCTCCGGCGTCGACGGCACGGCGAGGTCGAGGGCTTCGCAGAGACCGCGCACGGTCGGCAGGCAGAAGCGCGCCGGGCGGACGAAGGCGAAGAGTTCGAGCAGGTCGTGTGCCGGAAGATCTTCCAGTCCGAGCCGCGCCGCGACGGCGGGCGCGTGACAGACGAGTGGCAGGTGCCCGGCTGCCCTCAGGCTCGCATCGCCGCCCGACAGGCGCTCCACCGTCCCGTCGGGCGCGCGCCACAGCGCGCCGCGCGAAGTCGCGACCAGGGCGGGCCAGGAGGAGGTCGCGGGGATTGTCACCGGGCGGTGAATAGCACAGGGCAATTGTCCGGTGCAGCGACCGTCGGTTGCCACTAGAATCGCAGGGCATGAAAGCACCGCCCGTCGTCAAGAAGACCACCGCCGTGTTTCACCAGTCCGGCCCCTTGCCGGTCGGCAAGGGCAAGATCACCGGGATCATCGCGCTCACCCTCGGCGGCCTCGCCGTGCTGGCGGTGCTGGCCTTTCATTTTCCCGAGTATCTGACGACGCCGGACCTGCGCAAGAAGTACGACGTGGGCCTGCTGCGGCAGGTGCTGCTGGTCGGCATGGTGATCGCGGGCGGCATGGCGATCGCCAATCTGGTCCAGCGGCGCAATCGCTGGCTGAACGGCACGGCGCTGGCCCTGATCGCGCTCGCTGCGGCGATGGGCGGGCATCGCGTCCCGGTAGCGGATTTTCCCGACAACACCCCCTACATCGGTCTCGACTGGTTCATCCTCGACCTGTTGGGCTCGAGCATGATCTTCATCCTGATCGAGAAACTGGTGCCGCTGCATCGCGACCAGCCGGTGTTCCGGCCGGGCTGGCAGACCGACTTCACGCATTTCATCGTGAACCACCTGCTGGTGGGTCTGGCGCTGCTGATCGTGAACTTCGCGATCCACAGCCTGTTCGGCTGGCTGGTGTGGGCGCCGTTGCAGAAGTGGGTGGGCGGCCTGCCGTTTTTCGCGGCCCTGTTTCTGGTGCTGCTGGTCGCCGATCTCGTCCAGTACTGGACGCATCGCGCCTATCACGAGATCCCGTTCCTGTGGCGTTTCCACGCCGTGCACCACAGCGCCGAATACATGGACTGGATGGCGGGCTCGCGTCTGCATCTGTTCGAACTGCTGACCACGCGGGTGTCGATCCTGGGCGTGCTCTACGTGCTGGGCTTCAGCCAGGCCGTGACAGACGTCTATATCGTGATCGTGGGCTTCCAGGCGGTGTTCAACCACGCCAACGTCCGGGTGCCGGCCGTCTTCGCGAAGGCGCCGCTGAAGTGGCTGATCGTGACGCCCGACTTCCATCACTGGCATCACAGTTCGGAGCGCGAGGCGATCGATCGCAACTACGCCGCCCACTTCGCCTTCATCGACTACATCTTCGGCACGGCGGTGAAGTCCGAGCGGCGTTTCCCCGGAAAGTACGGCGTGCTGGGCGACTACATGCCGAACGGCTTCGTGCGCCAGCAGCTTTTCCCCTTTACGTGGAAGGGCTGACGGCGCGGCGCCTCGCGTCGGCCAGCAATGCGAGGAGGGCGGCGAGCAGCAGCGCGGCGACGGCGGCCAGCAGCGGCGTGGCGAGGCTGCCCGTCGCCTCGTAGACATATCCGGCGAAGGCCGGTCCCACGATCTGGCCGATGCTGAAAGAGACCGTCATCAGGGCGATGCGGCCGCGCGGGTCGCCGCCGCCCGAACGGGTGGCGACGAGACCGAGCGCCGTCAGGCTGACGAAGGTGCCGCCGACCAACACCGCCGAGACGAGGATGCTCGCCGGATGCAGCCACAGCGCACTGGCGGCAACGCCCGACGCCTCGACCACGCAGGCCACGGCATAGATGCGCAGGATGCCCCAGCGCCGGCCCAGTGCCGTCCACAGCACCACCGACGGCGCGGCGCAGAGACCGAACAGGATCCAGATGTACGGTTCGAGATGGGCGAGCGAGGGCGTCCCGCGCACCATGTCGACGATGAAAGTGGCGGTGATGACGTAGCCGAAGCCGAACAGGCCGTAGGCCGCGAGCAGTGCCGCGAAGTCTAGATCGAGCCGCGTACCGTCGGGCCTCTGCACGGTTTGCCCCGTCGGTTGGTCGCGCGGCACCAGCCAGAGGACGGCGAGACTTGCGGCCGCGGCCATCGCCGCGCTCGCGAACCAGAGCGTCGTCCACTCGGCACCCGCTTGCAGTAGCAGTGCCACGACGGCCGCGGAGGCGGCGATACCGACGCCGACGCCCGCGAAATGCACCGCCGAGAGCGCACCGTTCCCGGTCGCTGCCAGCCGATCGATCACCAGCGCGGAACTGAAGATCAAGGCAAAGGCACTGGCGGCGCCCGCCAGGAAGCGCAGGGCCAGGAAAACCGGCATCGTCGACGCGAAGCCCATGTCGAGGAGACAAATCGCAGTTGCCGCGAGCGAAGACAGCAGCCAGAGCCGCCGGCTGCCGGGTAGTCGCATCGATGCCAGCACCGCGCCCGCGAGGTAGCCCACGAAATTCGCCGAGGCGATCAAGCCGGCCTGCGACTTGGTGAGGGGAATGGCCTCGACCATCGGCGGGAGGATCGGGGTGTAGACGAAGCGGCCGACGCCCATCGCCGCGGCCATTGCCAGAAGGCCGCCGAGACTGAGCAGGAAAGGGCTTCTGTGCATGGCAGGCGCGGCACTTTGGGCCGCTGCTGCAATTGACGCAATTGGCCCTCGCACTTAGTTTCGCCGATCCATGTCCCAAATCGATCGCTCCCTTGCCGAGGCCGCGCGCGCGTGGCCGTTTGAAGAAGCCCGCAAGCTCGTCGCCCGCATCGGCGGCAAAGCGCCGGCGAAGGGCTATGTGCTGTTCGAGACCGGCTACGGCCCGTCGGGCCTGCCCCATATCGGCACGTTCGGCGAGGTCGTGCGCACGACGATGGTGCGGCAGGCGTTCCGGCGCCTGTCCGACGTGCCGGCGCGGCTGTTCTGCTTTTCCGACGACATGGACGGCCTGCGCAAGGTGCCGGACAACGTGCCGAACAAGGAGATGCTGGCGGCTCATCTCGGCAAGCCGCTGACCGTGGTGCCCGATCCGTTCAGCAACGAGCATCCGAGTTTCGGCGCGGCAAACAACGCGCGTCTGCGTGCCTTCCTCGATTCCTTCGGTTTCGAGTACGAGTTCCAGTCGGCGACCGACTGGTACAAGTCCGGTCGCTTCGACACGATGCTGCTCGCCATGCTGCGCCACTACGACGAGGTGCAGGCGGTGATGCTGCCGACGCTCGGCGAGGAGCGCCGCGCGACCTACTCGATCTTTCTGCCGATCTCGCAGAAGACCGGGCGCGTTCTGCAGGTCCCGGTGATCAAGACCGACGCCGATGCCGGCACGATCGTCTATCGCGACGAGGACGGCTCGATGGTCGAGACGCCGGTCACCGGCGGCAACGTCAAGCTGCAGTGGAAGGCCGACTGGGCCGGCCGCTGGTTCGCGCTCGACGTCGACTACGAGATGTACGGCAAGGACCTGATCCCTTCGGCCGAACTCTCGGCGAAGATCGTGCGCATCCTGGGCGGCAGGCCGCCGGAGGGCTTCAACTACGAGCTCTTCCTCGACGAGGAAGGCAAGAAGATCTCCAAGTCGAAGGGCAACGGTCTCTCGGTCGAGGAATGGCTGCGCTACGCCTCGCCCGAATCGCTGGCGCTCTACATGCACCAGCAGCCGCGGCGTGCGAAGCGGCTGCATTTCGACGTGATCCCGCGTGCCATCGACGACTATCTGTCGCTGGTCGAGAAGTTGCCGAAGGAGGAGCCGGCGCGCGCGCTGGAGAATCCGGCCTGGCACATCCACGACGGCACGGCGCCCGCCAACTCCGCGGCCGGCGTCACCTTCGGCATGCTGCTGAATCTCGCGGGCGTCGCCAACACCGAGGACAAGGACGTCCTCTGGCAATACCTGCGGCGCTACGTGCCCGGTGCGACGCCCGAGAATGCGCCCTATCTCGACCGGCTACTGGCCGGCGCGGTTGCCTACTACCAGGACTTCGTGAAGTCCTCGAAGAAGTTCCGCCTGCCCACGGATCGCGAACGCCCGGCGCTGGAAGACCTGCTCGAGACGCTGCGCAGGTGTCCCGAGGACGCGACGGCCGAAGTCATCCAGGACGAGGTCTACGAGGCCGGCAAGCGGCACTTCGCCAAGGAAGAACTGCGCCAGTGGTTCAAGACACTCTACGAGGTGCTGCTCGGCAGCGAGCAGGGGCCGCGCATGGGCGCCTTCATCAAGCTCTACGGCCGCGACAACGTCGTGAGGCTGATCGAGCGTGCGCTGGCCGGCGAGGATCTGGGCAAGGCAGCGTAGGATTGCGACATGAGTGACGGCGTCGTCTTCGACTACCTCAATCCCGATATCCCGCCCGGACTGCGGCTGCTCGACGTTCCGCTGATCCGCGCCAACCGCGACACGATCAAGGGATACGGCGAGGTCGTGCGCGACCCGAAGAAGCAGAAGATCGAGATCGTGCCCTGGCCGCTCAACGGCTCGCGCAAGCTCGATGCCGGCACCGGCATCGAAGGCGGCACGACCGAGGGCATCTTCACCTGCGAATGGCGCGGCAACGAGCTAATCGGCCGCAACGAGGCGGTCGGCGGCCACTATGTCATCGGCTTCCGCGATCTTCCCGAGAAGGCCCAGCCCGGCGTGAAGCTGAGCCGGGGCCGCGTACTCCTCTGGCATTGCAACTATCATCCGGACGGAGGCCAGCTGTTCTGGCCGCTCGACGGCAAGCCGTTCGTCGTGCCGGTGGCGCTGCCGGGCGACGATCTCAAGCCAGAGACCTTCAAGGCCTTCTGGTCGGACGGCAGCGTCGGCATCTACATCCACCCCGGCATCTGGCACGAGGGGGTGTTCCCGGTAAATGAGACCGGCCGCTTCTTCGACAAGCAGGGCAAGGTTCATGCGCGCGTGAGCTGCGACCTCGCGCGCGAGTTCGGCGTTCTGCTCAACGTCCCCCTGCCGCTGGGCTGACGCCCGCCGCGGCCCGGAACACCCGGGACAGGGCGGTGATTGCTTCCGGTCTTCCGATCGCGGCCTCGTCCTGGGCCATCATCTCCCAGACGGCGCCTTCGACGGCGGCGAGCGCCACGGCAAGCTGCATCGGGTCGGCGATCCTCGCGCCGGCGGCCTCGAGCTTGGCCTGGAGGGCGGGGACGAACCTGCGTGCTTCCTCGATGATCGCCTGGCGTCCCTGCACTTCGGGCAAGGCGTCGCGAAGGGCGAACGAGACGTCGAGGCCCTTGCGCTTCTCGACGACGAAGGCCGCGATGGCGGCGTCGATCGTCTCCTCCGGCGTTCCGGCGTCTGACAGGTCGGCGTCGATGACAGCGGCCAGATAGGCCCGGGTGCGCTGGCGGACGATCTCGACGGCGATGGCATTGCGGTTGGGGAAGTACTGGTAGAGCGAACCGACCGAGACGCCGGCCAGCGCCGCGATCCGCGTGGTCGTGCATCCGGCCCATCCGTCCTGTCGCAGAATGCGAATAGTCGCCTCGACGATGGCGTCCACCGTCACGGTCGAGCGCGTTTGAGTGGGCTTCTTGCGCGGTTTCAGGGCAGCCGGCACGGCATGGCTCCGATGCGAATGGACGGTCGGCGGGCGGGTTTCCATTTTCAATGGACGTCAGCCGGAGTCAAAGACATGACCGCCATCCATCTCGTCACCGGAGGCACCTCGGGGATCGGCCTCGAACTGGTGCGCTTTCTACTCGACGACCCGGAAAGCCAGGTCGTCGTCGGCGCGCGCCGGCCGGCGGAGGCGACCGCGCTTCGCGGGCTCGCCCGAGGAGAGCGCCTCGAGATCCTGCCGCTCGACCTCGCCTCGCTGGCCTCGACGGTCGCCTTCGCCGACGCGGTCATGACCCGTCTCGCCGGCGGCCGCCTGGCCTCGCTGGCGGCCAATGCCGGGGTCCAGATCCCGGGAGGCCGGCGCCTGACGGTCGACGGCTACGAAGAGACCCTGCAGGCGAACTGGCTGGGGCATGCGGTGCTGGTCGAACGGCTGCTGCCCGCTCTCGCGCCCGGTGCGCCGGTCGTCTTCACCGCAAGCGGGACGCACGATCCGGCCAGCGGGACCGCCCGACTGTTCGGATTCCGGGGCGGGCTCTATCGCGGGATCGACCGGGTGGCGCGCGGGGATCTCGATGCCAACGCGTCGGAGAAGCAGCAGGGGATGGATCGCTATGCCACGTCCAAGCTGGTCGCCATCCTGCATGTCTATGCCCGCGCCCGCAGTACGGTGCCGGGCGGCCCGCGCTGGTTCGCCTACGATCCCGGCCTGATGCCGGGCACGGGGCTCGCGCGCGACCGCTCCGCCCTCGAACGCTGGGCCTGGTCGACGATCCTGCCGGTCGTGGCGCGGGCGATCCCCGGCTCCAGTACGCCGCGCCGCTCGGCCGCGACCTATGCACGACTGCTGACGGGTCGCCTGTTTCCGCAGGAGAGCGGGGTCCATCTCGACTTCTCCGGGAGGCGGACGGCGAGCTCGGCCGATTCGCAGCGCCAGGAATGGCAGGACGAGGTCGCCGAATATGCGCGCATGGCGGCTCGGGACCGGCGAACGGACGCTGCGGAGCCGGCGGCCCGGATCCCATAGAGAAATATGCTCAGGAATGCTTTTGGCTTGCCATAAACATTCACGGGAATATAAATACATTCCTCAGAATGTTATGGAGGGTGCAATGGCCATCTCGCGAAAGACGTTTCTCCGTATCCTGGGGGGCGGCCTCGTGTTCGCTGCAGGGGCTGCCGTCGCAGTACCGCGGCTCGACGCGATGCCGGCGGCGGCCATCGAAGGATGGCGCGGCCCCGGCCCCGAGGAGGACGATCCGCGCCGGCGGGCGCTCGCCTGGGCGCTGCTGGCGCCCAATCCTCACAATCTGCAGTCCTGGACCGTCGATCTCTCTCGTCCCGGCACGATCCTGCTCCATGTCGATGCCGCGCGGCTCCTGCCCGAAACCGATCCGTTCTCGCGCCAGATCCTGATTGGCCATGGCTGCTTTCTCGAGATCCTGGCGATGGCCGCTGCGGCCGAGGGATATCGTGCCGAGGTCGAGCTTTTTCCCGACGGGAGCTGGACGCTGGCCAGGCCGGTCGCGCGGGTCGTGTTCACGAGGCAGCCGGACGCGGCGATCGATCCGCTGTTCGCCGAAGTGCCCCGGCGACGCACCGTCAAGGGCCGGTTCGAGGCCCGCGCGCTCGATCCTGCCCACAAGGCGGCGCTGCTCGCTGGCTATCGCGCGGCGGTGTTGCCCCTCTCGATCGCGGATGAAGCAGGCAAGGTCGACCGGCTGCGCGCACTGGCCATCGCGGGCTCGGAACTGGAAATGAACACGGCGCGGACCCACAAGGAAAGTATCGCCGTGGCGCGAATCGGCGCCGCCGAGATCGCCGCCCACCGCGACGGCATCTCCCTCAAGGGGCCCATGATCTGGGCGCTGCGCAATGCCGGGCAGATGACGCCGGAGAAGGCCATGACGCCGGGAACGATGGCCTGGAACGGCGGCCGCGACTATGCCCTGTCCGGCTACGCCAGCGCCCGCGCCTTTGGCTGGATCGCCAGCAGCGACAACACGCGCGCCACCCAGATCGCGGTCGGTCGCGCCTATGTCCGCCTGCAGTTGGCGGCCACCGCGCTTGGCGTCGCGATGCAACCGCACAGCCAGACGCTCCAAGAATATCCCGAAATGAATGAACTGCGGGCGGCCATTCAGAGGGAAACCGGAATCCCAACGGGCGCGACGCTGCAGATGTTCTTCCGTTTGGGCTATGCTGGTGACCCTGGCCCGTCACCCCGTCGGGCACTGAAGAGTTTCGTGACGGTGTGACCGAACCGCCGCTTCCTTTCCGCATCATCAACTGGATCGCCATCATCGATCAGTTGACCACCACCGAGGGCAACCGATTGCTGAAGCCGCTCGGGCTGCCGCTGCCGCTGTTCGTGCTGCTCAACCATTTCAGCCGCCGGCCCGAGGAGGCCAGGACGGTGACCGGCATCGCCCGCGCTCTGCAGCAACCGCAGCCGGGCGTGACCAAGAATGTGCAGAAACTGGTGGCCAAGGGTTGGCTGCGCGAGCGCGTCCACGCCGGCGACGGCCGGTCCAAGCTGCTCGTCCTTACGCCGGCGGGCCTCGCCAAGCATCGCGCCGCCGTGGCCGTCCTGACGCCGGGGCTGGCGCGCGCCTTCGGCGACTGGTCCGAGAAGGATCAGCAGGTCCTGTTCGCCTTACTCGACCGGCTCAAGCTATGGTTCGACGCTGATCGGGATCGGCCCTGATCGCGTCGAGATAGGCGACGATCAATCGTACGATCTCGTCCTCGAAGTCGCGGCTGGCGAGGAACGGCTGCTCCTCGAGCACCGCGGCGCGAACGACGCCCATCAGGGATCGCGAGACCACGAAAACCTGCTCGCGGGTGAGGGGGCCCAGCAGCGAGTTGGGGAACCGCCCAACCGTTTCACCGGTGCGGGCGATGAAGGACGCGACAGGCGCCATCAGCGAGATCCCGCCGTCCTGGGACAGGATCGCCTGGATCACGGCCTTGCGTGCCCGTTGCCGGCCGCGAAACGCGTGGACGATGGTCCGCACCATCGCGCGGATGCGGCCCTCGACGGAGGGATCGACCTCGCCCTGTAGCGCCCGGGCGACGTCGGCGAGAGCGGCCTCCATCTCCCGGCGTGCCAAAGCCATCACGAGCGCGTTCTTGTCACCGAAGTACTGGTAGAGCGTGCCGATGCTGACACCCGCCCGTTCGGCCACCGCGTTGGTGGTGAACGCGGCCAGGCCGCCCTTCTCAAGAATCTGAGCCGCCGCCTCGACGATGGAGGCCACGGTCTGCGTGGCGCGGGCCTGGCGCGGCATTCTTCGTTTGGATTCAGGGGGTTGGCGACGGACGACCATGGCGGGACCGGGCTTGGGAAGGCGAGTAAGGAAACATGAGCATCGCTCATATATTAGACGACAGCAAACACGGAGGCTGTCGTGCAGTCACTCGCCACTCTCTATCTCGTCATCCTGCCGCTGGTGCTGGCCGCGGCGCTGGTCGAAGGCATCTGGCAGTCGCGGACCCGCGCCGAAGCCTATGACTGGAAATCCTGGGCCTGCTCGATCGCCGATCTCGCCGGTCGGCGTCTGCTCGCATTCATTCCCTATACGCTGGCCGCGCCCTGGCTCGACTGGCTGTATGAGCACCGGCTGTTCACCCAGTCGCTCGACAGCATCTGGTCGGTGCTGCTGCTCTTCGTCGGGCTGGAATTCTTCTATTACTGGTTCCATCGCGCCAGCCACACGGTGCGCTGGTTCTGGTCCTCGCATTCGGTGCACCACTCGCCGAACCAGTTCAACTTCGCCGCCGCCTACCGGCTGGGCTGGATCGGCCGCTTCACCGGCACCTCGCTCTTCTTCGCACCATTGGTGCTGCTGGGCTTCACGCCGCAGACGGTCCTGACGGCCCTGTTCCTCAATCTCCTCTATCAGTTCTGGATCCACGCCGACTGGATCCCGAAGCTCGGCTGGCTGGAGTACGTGCTGAACACGCCCTCGGCCCATCGCGTTCACCACGCGCGAAATCCGGAGTATCTCGACGCCAACTTCGGCGGCGTGCTGATCGTGTTCGATCGCCTGTTCGGGACCTATGTGGCCGAACGCGAGGCGGTGAAGTGCGACTTCGGCCTGGTGTCGCCTTCCGTGTCCTCGCACAACCCGCTGGTGCTGAACTTCGGCCCGTGGATCGGCCTTGCGAAGGATCTCGCCGCGGCGAAGTCGATGCGCGAGGCCTGGATGTTCCTGTTCGGGCCGCCGGGGTGGCGTCCCGATGGCGCGGGCCTCACCACCGCCGAACTGCGCCGCGCCCATGCCATGCCGGCGGAATGATCTCCGGCTCAGGGGAGCATGACTTAATCTCCCTTGAGCCCGCCGTCGGTGGCCGACAGATTGCGGGGACAAGGGAGATGGGCGATGGCGAAGGAAAAGGTCTGCGTCGTGATCGGTGCGGGCGATGCGACGGGTGGTGCGATCGCCCGCCGCTTCGCGCGTGAGGGCTACACCGCCGTCGTGACGCGCCGCAGCGCCGACAAGCTGCAGTCGCTTGTGGCACGTATCGTGGAGGAGGGCGGCAAGGTCCATCCGTTCGGCTCCGACGCCCGCGACGAGGCGCAGGTCGAGGCCCTGTTCCGGCAGATCGAGACCCAGATCGGCGAGATCGAGGTCTTCGTCTTCAACATCGGCGGCAACGTCCGCTTCGACATCCGCGACACGACCCCGCGCGTCTATCGCAAGGTCTGGGAGATGACGGCCTTCGCTGGTTTCCTGACGGCGCGCGAGGCCGCCAAGGCGATGGTGCCACGCGAACGCGGCACCATGATCTTCACCGGCGCCACCGCCTCGATCCGTGGCGGCCGCGGCTTCTCGGCCTTCGCCGGAGGCAAGCATGCGGTGCGGGCGCTGGCGCAGTCGATGGCGCGCGAATTGGGGCCGCAGAATATCCATGTGGCGCACGTCATCGTCGATGGCGCCATCGACACCGAATGGATCAAGACCAACTTCCCCGACCGCTACAATGCCGGGCCCGACGCGATCCTCAATCCCGACGACATCGCCGAGACCTACTGGCAGCTCCATTGCCAGAAGCGCAGCGCGTGGACGTTCGAGATGGATATCAGGCCGTGGAAGGAAAGCTGGTAGCCACGGAGCGCGCCACGGGCGAGGCGCACTGCTACGAAGAGGCTCGTAGTTTCAGCAGCGACAGCATCATGTCGATGGTGGGCGTCGTCACGCCGGCGAGCTCGCCGAGGTCGGCGATCGAATCGGCCAGCGCGTCGATCTCGAGCGGCTTGCCGGCCTGGAGGTCGGTCAGCATCGACATCTTGTGATCGCCCAGGCCGATGGTGAACTCGATGCGCTTCTCCATCGGCGTCGCCATGGTCGCGCCGAACTTCGCGGCCACCGCCTCGGCCTCCGTCATCATGCGGCGGGCGATGTCGACGGCGCCGGGGCTGCGGCCGATGCTGCCATTGTCGGCGAGCGTCAGGACCGCGATGGGGTTCCACGTCAGGCTATTGATCATCTTGCTCCAGATCTCCGCGCGGATGTCGGACTTCACCGGTGCCTTGAGGCCGGCTTCCGTCATCGCCGCGCTGAGCGCCGTGACGCGCGCTGATGTCGATCCGTCCGGCTCGCCGAGCGGCAGGTAGCAGACCTCGTTTTCGAGATGCGCCACGCCCGGCTCGGGCACGACGCCGCCGGCCCAATAGGCGCAGCCCAAGGCCCGCTCCGGCCCGAATGTCGACCATTGCCGGCCACCGGGGTCCATGCGCTTCAGCCGGCTGCCCTCGAAGGGGCCGGCCAGTTTGTGGAAGAACCAGTAAGGCGCGCCGGTCGTGGGAGGGATCAGTGTCGTCACCGGCCCCAGCAGCGGCGTCACCTTGTCGAGCACGGCGAGGTACTGGTGCGTCTTCAGGGTGATGAACACGACGTCCTGCGGCCCGAGCTGTGCCGGATCGTCGGTCGCGTTCACCCTCACGGTGAAGTCCTCGTGCGGCGAGATCAGCCGCAGCCCGTTCCGGCGGATCGCGTCGAGATGGGCGCCGCGTGCGATCAGGCTCACCTCGACGCCCTTCACCCGGGCGAGGTGCGCTCCAATGATTCCGCCGATCGAGCCGGCGCCGTAGAGGCAGATTTTCATGCCGAAAGCCTAGAGCCTTCATGGCCCGTGCGGAACTGCCATCCGGCTAGGTCGTTGTGTCCCGAACACGAGGCAAGGAGTGACCCCCATGACCGCGCAGACCGTCGATACCAGCAACCTGTGGGACATGATCGAGGACATCCGCTTCGGCATGTTGACCGTGCGCGGCGCCGACGGACGGCTCTATGCGCGGCCGATGACGACCCAGAACGGCGAGGCCGATCGGGGCGGTGTCATCTGGTTCTTCATGTCCCGCTCGAGCCAACCGGTGGCCGACCTCTCGAGGTCGCCGGACGTCAACGTCTCCTACGCGAAGCCCGATTCGGACTGCTACGTGTCGGTGAGCGGTTCCGCGCGCGTGATCGACGACCCGGGCAAGGCGAGGGAACTCTGGAGCCCGGCCGCCGGGGCTTGGTTCCCTGGCGGCGTAGACGATCCCGACCTGGCTCTGGTCGCCGTCCTCGTGGCCGAAGCAGAGTATTGGGACGTTAAGTCCAACAAGGCCGTGCAGCTCTTCAAGCTTGCCCGGGCGGCGATGACAGGCGAACGGCCGGCCGAGCTCGCAGAGCATCGGCGCGTCCGCTTGCGCTGACGCCACCCGGAACGAGTCCGGCTCAGCGCCGCGGCGTCGTCGCCGCGCCCACGCCGGCGCCGACCGCACCGCCCACCAGGGCGCCCGGCAACAGGCCGATCGGCGTCAGCGCCCCGACCAGGGCGCCCGTGCCCGCGCCGATGCCGCCACCCGTGACAGCGCGCTGGCCCCAGGTGTCGCCGCAGGCGGCGAGCGAGAGCGCGAGGACGGAAACGACAACCACTTTCATCATCTGTTCAGCTCCAGTTGCGGCTCGGAACGCAATCCCGGTGGGGCCCGTTCGACGGGCACACAAACGCCTTCGTCGTGCGCAAAGCTCCCACAAATGCCCGTCCTCCGGTGTGTTCTCCTCGTGACCATGATGCTGCTGGGCGGCCTCCCGGCCGGCCGGGCGCAGACCGTGGGCGGTTTCGACTATGCGCCCGAATACGATTTCTCCGAGTTCTGGGCGGCGACCGACGGCCGCTTCTTCAGGGTGATCGTGGCGGGCAATCCCTTCCCGCAGATGCCGGCCGAGGAGGCCAAGCAGCGGATGCTGCCGGTGATGCAGGCCAACAAGCCGCGCCCGGCGCTCACTTTCACCTACCAGCAGCCGCCGGAGGAGATGCGTCCCGACTACCGGCTGGTCCTGGTGTTCGATCCAGCAAACGACCTCACTGCCGCGCGCGTCTGCGCCGGCCAGATTTTTCTCAAGAAGCCGGCGGAGCCGCGCCCGGCCGGCCGGGTCTATGTCTTCGGCATCTATTGCCGCAACGATCTCGCTCTGTCGCAGACCACGGCCTGGACGCAGGCCGCCAGCCCCGAGGATCCGCGGTTGGGCCAGATGTTCGCCCAACTTTTCCTGGCGCTTTTCGACGACCGGCGCTGGCGTCGCTCTCCCTTCAATCCGTGGTTTGCGCGCTAGCCGATCCGGCCTAAGAGAGAGTCCGTTTGAGGGGGATATTCTTGGGTACCGACGTGGAAATCTGGATGCTGTTCGCGCCGTTCTGGCTGCTCGGCATCTTCGCGGCGCTTGGCGCGATCTGGCATTTCGGCCATTTCAGCCGGCGGTTTAAGCCGCATGAGCTGACGGCGGAACACCATCATCATTTCAAGCGGGCGCAGATCGCGATGATGGCGTGTGTCGGCCTGCTGGTGTTGGGACTGGTGGTCGGCGTCCTCGGGACGCTTTCGCGGGGCTAGGTCCCCGCAATCATTCGGCCACCAGCCCCACGACCTCATAGTGGCCCGGATCCTTGGTAGGACCGGCGATCAGCACCTGCTGGTCGCAGGCCGTCAGGACCAACACGAGCAGGCCTAGGGAAGCCAAGATCCTGCGGAACATGATAAATTCCTCCATCTGGCAGAGGAACGCCGGCTCTCTGCGTTTGGTTGCCGCGCCCTGCACCTTGCCGGGCGAAGATCGGGGAGAACAGGGGCGGGAGCCCATGCCTGCATGACCAGACGTCGAATGCTGCGCCGCATCGCCTACGTGCGGCGCAATCGCTGCAGCGCCTTGGTGTCGGCGCTCTGCTTCTTCACGCTGCTGAATCCGCTTCTGGCGAGTTCGGCGATCGGCGGTTCGGTGCTGGGTCTGGCGCTGTTCGTGGTGCTCGTCCTGGCAGTCTGGGCGCTGCGCCTCGAGCGGCCGGTCCTCTGGGGGCTGGGGGTGTTCGGTTTCATCACCGTCGATGCCCTCATCGCCGACCGCCTGGGCTACAGCGGCCTGCGTCCGATCGCGCTGGGGGCGACGGCGCTGTTCATCGGGGCGATCACCATCGCCCTGTTGCGCTACGTCCTCGACCGGCGGCCGATCACCACCGACAAGGTGTTCGGGGCGGTGGCGGCCTACATCCTGATCGCCCTGTCGTTCGCCAGCCTGTTCGGCTTCCTGCAGGTGTTCCAGCCCAATGCCTTCACCGCCACGATCGCGCATGGACCGGGCGGCAAGCTCAACTGGTCGGACCTGATGTATTTCTCCTTCACGGTGCTGACCTCGACCGGTTTCGGCGAGATCACGCCGGCGACGCCGATGGCGCGCTCGCTGATCGTGATCGAGCAGGTGCTGGGCGTCATGTACGTCGCCTTCCTGATCGCGCGGCTCGCCAACCTCTACGGCTCTGCGAAACGGCTGCAGTAAGAACCGTCCGGGCGCGCTAGGCGGTCCCGCCGTCCGCGCTATACTGCCGCCAAAATCAGGTGAGGAAGCCATGAGCATTACGGCTGAAGCGGCGGCGCCGCGCGAGTTCCGGGACGCTGTCGAGCATTGGGACGCGATCGTGATCGGCGCCGGGCTGTCGGGCATGTACCAGCTCCTGAAGCTCAGGCAGATGGGCTTCAAGGCGCGGGTCTACGAGGCGGGCGGCGGCGTCGGCGGGACCTGGTACTGGAACCGCTATCCCGGCGCCCGCTTCGATTCGGAGAGCTGGACCTACGGCTTCTCCTTCTCGCCGGAAGTGCTGAAGGAATGGGACTGGAAGGAGCACTTTTCCGGCCAGCCCGAGAACCTGCGCTACTGCGAGTTCCTGGCCGACAAGTTCGACCTGCGCCGCGACATCACCTTCAACACCCGCGTGAAGGCTGCGCACTGGGATGACGCCGCCAACGAATGGGAAGTGACGTTCGAGACCGGGGGCCGTGCCCGAGCGCGATTCCTCATCACCGCGATCGGACCGCTGTCGTCGCCGACCATGCCGACCATTCCCGGCATCGAGGATTTCAAGGGCGAGTCCTGGCATACCGGCCTGTGGCCGCATCATCCCGTGAGCTTCGAGGGCAAGCGCGTCGCGGTGATCGGCACCGGCGCCTCGGGCGTGCAGGCCATCACCGAGATCGCCAAGACGGTGGGGCATCTCACGGTGTTCCAGCGCACGCCCAACTGGTGCACGCCGCTGCGCAACTCGAAGATCGAGCCCGAGACGATGGCCGACATCCGCTCGCGCTACGACCAGATCTTCGCCCAGTGCCGCGAGAACTGGGGCTGCTTCGTCCACACCGCCGATCCCCGCCATTCGACCGACGTGACGCCGGAGGAGCGCGAGGCTTTCTTCGAAAAGCTCTACAACACGCCTGGTTTCGCCTTCTGGCAGGGCAATTTCCGCGACGTGCTGATGGACCAGGCGGCCAACGACGCGCTGACGGAATTCGTGATCAAGAAGATCCGCGCCCGCGTGAAGGACCAGAAGATCGCCGACAAGCTGATCCCGACCAACCACGGCTACGGCACGCGGCGCGTCCCGCTCGAGAGCGGCTACTTCGAGGTCTACAACCAGCCCAACGTGAAGCTGGTCGACATCCGCGAGACGCCGATCGAGCGGGTCACCGAGACGGGCCTGCGCGTCGGCGGCCAAGACTACGAATTCGACATGATCATCTACGCGACCGGCTTCGATGCCATCACCGGCGCTTTCGACCGCATCGACTTCCAGGGCCGAAACGGCGCGAAGCTGCGCGACAAATGGGCCGACGGGCCGCACACCTATCTGGGCCTAAACGTAGCGGGCTTCCCCAACATGCTGACGCTGGTCGGCCCGCACAATGCGGCGACCTTCTGCAACCTGCCGCGCTGCATCGAGCAGAACGTCGAGTTCGTGTCCGACCTGCTCGCCTACATGCGCGACAAGGGTCTCAGCCGCATCGAGGCGACGCCCGAAGCGGAATCGGCCTGGACCGCCCACGTCTACGACACCGGATCGCGGCTGCTGCTCACCAAGGTCGATTCCTGGATGACCGGCGTGAACAAGAACGTGCCCGGCCGCCTCAAGCGCACCTTCATGGCCTATGCCGGCGGCGCGCCCAAGTATCGCCAGAAGTGCGAGGAGATCGCGGCCAACGGATACGAGGGGTTCGCGCTTCGCTAACGCGTTCTCTTCTCATTCTCCCTTCCCCTGGCGGGGGAGAGGAGAATGAAAGCCACCACTCCTAACGAGCACCGCGCACCAGGCGTCCCGGGCGGGCACCGGTGAATTCGCCATCGCGATAGGTCACCTCACCGCCGACGATCGTGGCGCGGTAGCCCTCGGCCTTCTGTTCCAGGCGGCGGCCGCCGCCCGGCAGATTGTGGACCGGATGCGGCGCGGAGACTTTCAGCCGGTCGAGATCGATCACGTTGAGATCGGCCTTGTAGCCGACTTGCAGCCGGCCGCGATCGCCGAGGCAGACTGCGCGCGCCGGCACGTCGGTGAGCTGGTGGATCGCCCAGGGCAGCGGCCAGCGCTCGCCCTTGCGGTCGCGTGTCCAGTAGGTCAGCGCGTGCGTCGTATAGCTCGCGTCGCAAATCAGCCCATAATGCGCGCCGCCGTCGCCCAGCGCCATCACCGTATGCTCGTGGCGCAACATGCTCGCCATGTTGGCGTCGGAACAGTCGGTGTAGTTGGCGCCGGGATGGAACAGGATGGTGCGCCCGTCGCCGCTCACCAGCAGGTCGTAGGCGAGTTCGAGCGGCGTGATGCCGAGCGCCGCGGCGCGGGCATCGAGCCGCCGGTCGGCGGGCGGCGTGTAGTCGGGCGGATCGCCCAGTACGAACATGTTGGCGACGCTGCGCATGAAGGCCAGCATCTGCGGGTTGCGGTAGGAGGGCTGCTCCTGCAGCAGCTTCGCCTTCATCGCCGGATCGCGCAGCTTTGCGAGCTTGGCCTCGAGCGGCAGGCCTTCGACCTCACGATAGCTGGGGCAGGTCGAGAACGGATGGAAGGAAAGCTCGAGCCCGTAGAGGACGGCCACCGGACGCGCCGCGACCTGGCCGCGGATCGGCAGCCCGTCGCAATGGGCGCGCTCGATTTCCCGCAGCAGCGTCTGCCAGCGGCCCGGGTAGAGCGAGATGTCGAGCAGGGTGAAGGAGAGGGGCCGTCCCGAGAGTTCGACC
The DNA here is from genome assembly GCF_020880995.1 of Reyranella aquatilis. GTDB lineage: Bacteria > Pseudomonadota > Alphaproteobacteria > Reyranellales > Reyranellaceae > Reyranella > Reyranella aquatilis. Next base: position 198,141 of record NZ_JAJISD010000010.1, read on the forward strand.
AGTCGGCGCAGCATGGCGAACTCGGTGGCGCCCTCGGCCGTGGTATCCGCGAAATCGTCGAGGAGCTGGATCACGCCCTTGCCGGCCCGGCGCATGCCGCGCGCGATCGCGGCGAGCTCTTCCTCGCCCGCGGTGATGGTCGGCGTCAGGGCGCCGTCGGGCGTGCGATGGAACAGCGAGCGGGAGGTCGAGAAACCCAGCGCGCCGGCCTCCAACCCTTCCTGGACGAGTCTCGACATCTCGGCCATGTCCGCCGCGTTGGCCGGCTCCCGATCGACGCCGCGCTTACCCATCACGAAGACGCGCAGCGGGGCATGCGGCACTTGGGTCGCGAAGTCGATGTCGCACTGCCGCTTCGACAGGGCGTCGAGATAGTCGGGAAAGCTCTGCCAGTTCCACGGCACGCCCTCGCGCATGACCAGCTCGGGAATGTCCTCGACGCCTTCCATGACGTTCATCAGCGTGTCGCGGTCTTCGGGCCGGCAGGGTGCGAAGCCGACGCCGCAATTACCCATCAGCACCGTGGTCACGCCGTGCCCGGAGGACGGGGAGAAGCGATCGTCCCAGGTGACCTGGCCGTCATAGTGCGTGTGGATGTCGACGAACCCGGGTGTCACCGTGAGGCCGCGAGCGTCGATCTCCTCTCGGCCGCTGCCGTCGATGCGGCCCACGGCGGCGATCCTACCGTTTTCGATGGCCACGTCGGCGTCGCGCGGCTCGCTGCCTGTGCCGTCGATCACCGTGCCATTGCGCACGATCAAGTCATATGAGGCGGCCATGGCGCCCTCCCATGGGGGTTGCTTGGTTCCACTTTTGCCGCAGCATCGATTCGGCAGAGGGCGCAGGCAAGCCCGTCCCCGGGCGGAACCTTCGCTTTTCACCGCCGCAGGCATGATGTTTCTGCAGGGATTGCCCGGGCCGCTGAACGACGCCCGCGCGGCCCGGTGTCAGGAAAACGTGACTTTGAACCTTCTCGCAGCCGGGGTGTTATGCGGCGAAGGATCATCCATTGCCCCCTCCCGTCTCCCTGCTGTCCGTCGCCCACGCTCTGCCGCCGCACCGGCTGCTCCAGACGGAGGCCGCCGAAGCCGCGCGCGGGATCTTCGCGCACCGCTATGCTGCCTTCGAGCGGATGGCGCCGGTCTTCACCACCTCGGGCATCGAGGCGCGGCACACGGTGATGCCGCTCGACTGGTATCTCTCGACGCTGGGCTGGCCGGAGCGCAATGCGGCCTACCTCGCGGGCGCGCACGACCTGTTCGTCGAGGCCGCCACCCGGGCGCTCGCGGAAGCGGGATGTGCCGCGTCCGATGTCGACACGATCGTCACCATCTCGTCGACCGGTGTCGCCACGCCCAGCCTCGAAGCGCGCGCGGCGCGCCGCATGGGGTTCCGCCCCGACGTAGAGCGCGTGCCGGTGTTCGGCCTGGGCTGCGCGGGTGGCGTCTCGGGGCTGGCGCTCGCCGGACGCCTCGCGTCCGCGCGGCCGGGTTCGACCGTCCTGTTCGTGGCAATCGAGATCTGTACCGCGGCCTTTCGCATGGACCAGCTGACGCCGGCCAACATGGTCGCGACCGCCCTGTTCGGCGACGGCGCGGCGGCCTGCGTGGTGCGCGCCGGCGCGGACGAAGCCGGTCTCGCGCGGATCGAAGGCGCTGGCGAACATCTGTGGCCGGACACGCTCGACATCATGGGCTGGAAGGTCGACCCGACCGGGCTCGGCGTCGTGTTCGACCGCTCCATCCCGCCCTTCGCCGAGCAGCAGGTCGGGCCGGCGGTCGAGGGCATCCTGGCGCGTCTCGGAGTGGCGCGGGAATCGATCGACCGCTTTGCCTGCCATCCGGGCGGCGCCAAGGTGATCACGGCGCTGGAGACCACGTTGCGCCTCGCGCCCGGTACGCTCGATCACGAGCGGGAGGTGCTGCGCCAGTATGGCAACATGTCGGCTCCCACCGTGCTCTTCGTGCTGGAGCGGCTGCTGGCCGGCGGGCTCCCGAGGCGCACCGTGCTGACGGCGCTGGGGCCCGGCTTCACCTGCAGCTGCCTGTCGCTGGTCCGCGCGGCGTGAGCGCGCGGCGATGAGCTGGGCCGCCATCATCCTGGCGTTGGTCACGGCGCAGCGCCTGGGGGAACTGGTGCTGGCGCGCCGCAATACGAAGCGGCTGCTGGCCCGCGGCGGGCGCGAGGCGGGAGCGGCGCACTATCCGCTGATCGTGGCCATGCACGCGGCTTGGCTGCTGGGCCTTTGGTACTTCGCCGTTCTTCGGGCGCCCGCCGGGCAGGAGGTAAACCTCGTGTGGCTCGGCGTCTTCGTCGTCCTTCAGCTGGCCCGGGTCTGGGTGATCGCGTCGCTTGGCGGCCGTTGGACCACGCGCATCGTCGTCCTGCCGGGCGAGCCTCTGGTGAGGCGCGGGCCCTATCGCTTCGTCTCGCACCCGAACTACTGGGTGGTGGCCGGCGAAATCCTCGTCCTGCCTCTCGCCTTCGGCCTTACGGCCTTTGGGCTCGTCTTCACCGTCCTCAACGCGGCGATGATGTGGATCCGCATCCGGGCCGAGGCGGCGGCGCTGGCGCCTCAGTAGGACGCCAGGACCTCGATCTTGTTGTTGGCGACGATCAGGCGCTTGGCCAGCAGGCGGGCGAGGTTGGCCATGATCTTCTCGCCGGCGCGCGCATGGCTGGCGCGGAAGCGGGCGAAAGCGTCGAGCGCCAGGTCGAGGCAGACCACCTTCGTGTCGGCCCAGACGTCCGCCGATCGCGCGGTCTCGAGCAGGGCCATCTCGCCGACCGCCATGCCGGCGGACAGGGTGGCGAGGCGCACGCCGCTCTGCAGCCGGACGCTCACGATGCCGCTCATCACGAACATCAGCGACGAGGCCGTTTCACCGGCCGAGATCAGCCGTTCGCCGGTCCTGTATTCGCGCTGGACCAGCAGAGCCTTGAGTGCGCACAGCTCGTCGTCGTCCAATCCGCGCAGCAGTTCCTGCTCATGAAGATCGGTCGACGTGCCGAGTTCGAGATCGCCGGTCTCGCTGTGGATGATGCGGTCCTCGGCCCACTCGATGGCTTCGTCGAGCAGCCCGATGCTGCGCACGGCGGGCCGGTCGGTCAGCCATTCGGACAACGACTGCTCGATGGGTGTGCCGCGGGGAATGCCGCTGAACACCACCTCGACATGCGCTTGCGCGAGGTCGTCGAGGACGTCGGCGAGCAGTCGCAGCGATGCCTCGCTGACGGACGGCACGCGGCGGAAGTCGAGAATGAGATAGCGCAGGCCGGCGCGCAGGTTGCGGATGCGCCGCGAGACATACTCGATGTTGCCGAAGCTGAGCGCGCCGGTCAGTTCGAGGATCGCGCCATCGCCATGGTGCGCTTCCAGGATGGCCTGCTCGCGCGGCGGCCGGCTGCGCCGCGACGAGACGCTGCCGACGTCGTAGCTGGCGGCGATGCAGGTCCGCACGTCGCCGACCCGGTTCAGCATGTGCAGCCCGAAGTGCGTCGACAGGGCTTCGCAGGTCCGCAGGCCGCGGACGCTGTTGCCCTGGTCGTCGATCAGGGGTGAATAGGTGCCGAGGCCGAGCTGCGATGGCAGGGAGGCCACGATGCCGCCGCCGACGCCGCTCTTGGCCGGGATGCCGACGCGATAGACCCAGCGGCCGGCGGAGTCGTACATGCCCGAGCTGGTCATCACCGAAAGCGTCCGGGCCACGGCGTAGGAGGAAACCACCTGTTCGCCGGTCAGTGGATTGCGGCCCTTGTGCGCCAGCGTCGCCGCCATCACGGAGAGGTCCCGCGCCGAGACCCGCAGCGCGCATTGGCGAAAGTAGACGTCGAGCACCTTGTCGACGTCACCTTGGAGGACGCCGTGGTTGCGGAGCAGATATGCAATCGCGCGATTGCGGTCGCCGGTTTCGCGCTCGGACCGGAAGGTCGGCTCGTCGACCTCAAGGCGCCGTCCGGCAAAGCGGCTCAGCGCCTGCAGCAGCCAGTCGAAGGCGCCGTCCTGCTCGCGTTCGCAGATCAGCCCGGTACAGGCGATCGCGCCGGCATTGACCATCGGGTTGAAGGGCCGGTTGTCGGAGCCCAACCGGATCGAGTTGAAGGCATCGCCGCTCGGCTCGACGCCGACGATCGATTCGACGCGCTCGGCGCCGACCGTTTCCAGCGCGAGGGCAAAAACGAACGCCTTGGAGATCGACTGGATCGTGAATTCCACGGTGCTGTCGCCGATCTCGTAGACATAGCCGTCGACCGTCGTGACGGCGATGCCGAAGTGCGCCGGATCGGCGAGCGCGAGCTCGGGAATGTACGAGGCGACCTCGCCGCTCCGGTCCCTGGAGAACTCCGCATGGCAGCGTGCCAGGAACCGGGCGAGGGGAAGTTCGGCCACCGAATCGCGCTGCTCGTCCATAGTCTTAAGCCTCGATGATCTCTCGTACGCGCGTTGCCAGCGCATCCATGGTGAAAGGTTTGGTGATCACGCTCATGCCGGTATCGAGCGCCCCGAAGACCAGCGCGGCATTCTCCGCATAGCCGGTCATGAAGAGCACTTTCAGGTCGGGACGCAGCGCCCGAGCCGCGTCCGCCACCTGCCGTCCGTTCAGTCCGGGCAGCCCGACATCGGTAATCAGCAGGTCGATCCGCTGTGCCGACTGCACGATCTCGACGCCGCTGGGGCCGTCGACCGCCTCGATGGCGCGGTAGCCGAGATCGCCCAGCACCTCGACGACGAGATTACGCACGACCGGCTCGTCCTCGACGACCAGAACGGTCTCGCCGGTCTCGATCGTCGCATCCTCGGAGGTGCCGCTTTCGGTCTCCTCGGCGCCGGCCTCGCCCTCGAAGCGCGGCAGGCAGAGATGCACGGTCGTACCGCGTCCCAGCGCGCTGTCGATCCAGGCATAGCCGCCGGACTGGCGTGCGAATCCGTAGATCATCGAGAGGCCGAGGCCGGTACCCTGGCCCATCGGCTTGGTGGTGAAGAAGGGCTCGAAGGCCCGTGCGATCGTCTCGGCATCCATGCCCGTTCCGGTATCGGTCACGGAGATGGCGACATGATCGCCGGCCGGCCGGTCGGCATGCGCAGCCGCCTCGGCAGCGCCGGTGTGGCGGTTCTGCGTGCCGATCACCAGCCGTCCGCCCGACGGCATCGCGTCGCGTGCGTTGATCGCCAGATTGAGGATGGCCGATTCGAGCTGGTTGGCATCGCAGCGCGTGAGCCACAGCCCGTCGGCCAGTGCAAGGGTGAGTTCGACTCGTTCGCCCAAGGTCCGTCGCAGCAGCTCCTCCATCGAACCCACCAGTGGATTGACCTGTACCGGGCGCGGATCGAGTGGCTGGCGCCGGGAGAAGGCCAGCAGGCGATGGGTGAGGGCGGCGGCGCGATTGGCCGAGGCGATGGCACCGCTGATGAAGCGGTCGAGATCGCCCAGCCGACCTTGACCGACGCGGCGCTGCACCAAATCGAGACTGCCGGTGATGCCCTGCAGCAGATTGTTGAAGTCGTGGGCAATGCCGCCGGTGAGCTGGCCGATCGCCTCCATCTTCTGCGACTGTCGCAGGGCTTCCTCGGCCGCGCGCAGTTCCGCCGTACGCGCCTCGACCCGCGCCTCCAGCGTGGCATTCAGGGCGCGCAACGCCGCCTCGGCTTCGCCGCGTTCGATCACCTGGCGGGTGCGTTCGGCCACTTCCTCCATGAAGGCGACCTCGTCGGGACGCCAGTGACGGATCGGACGGTCATTGAGGTAGACGATGGTCCGCAGGCGCCCGGCGCGCAGGAACGGCACGACCAGGATGGCGCGTGTGTCCACGGCACGCGCGGTCGCGCGCGTTTCCTCTTCGTCGCTCAGCGGATCGTTCAGCAGATCGGCGATCACGACCGTCTCGCCTGCGCTGAGCCTGTTCACGATCTTGACGCCGAACGCGTGCGCGGGAACACGGCCGAGAAGCGGCTGGGCGCGGCCGTTCGTCCAGCACTCGGAGTAGTCGAACATGTCCTCGACCGGGTCGAGATGGCCGTAGCCCACGCGCGACACCCCGAAGAACCGGCCCATCAGGGCGCAGGCCTCGTTCAAAGCCGCATGGGTGTCGCTGCCGCGCAAGGCGTCGCTGAGTTCGAGCATGAAGGCGTGGCGCGCGTCGGCCAGCTTTGCGGCGCTGATGTCGATCGCGGTGCCGACCGCGCGGTAGCAGTTGCCTGCGGCGTCGAACAGGCCCTTGCCCTTGGCCGCGATCCAGCGGACGACGCCGTCGTCGTGCCCGATCGTGCGGTACTGCACGTCGTAGGTGGCCCGGACCGCCGGATCCAGCGCGGCTTGGAAGGCGCGGGTCGTGGCTTCGCGATCCTCGGGGTGAAGGCCTGCGTAGAAATCGTCCAGCGTGCAGACCGCGTCGGATGAGAAGCCGAACATCGCCTTGGTGCGCGGCGACCAGGTCAGCGTGTTGGTGACGAAATCGACGTCCCAGATACCGATCTCTGCAGCCTCGGTCGTGAGACGCAGCGACTCCTCGTTCAGGAGCGACTGCAACTCTGCAATCCGGCGCCCCGTGATGTCGTGGCCGCTGACGAAGATTCCGTATACGGCACCCGCCTCGTCGCGCATCGGTTCGTAGACGAAATCGATGTACCGGGTGCTGGCATCTGTCGCGAGCCGGACCTTCATCGCGTGGGCGACGTACCGTTCGCCGGTGCTGTAGACGCGGTCGAGCAGTTCGTAGAAGCCCTGGCCCTCGAGTTCGGGCAGCGCCTCGCGCACGCTGCGACCGATGAAGTCGCGCTGGCCGGCGATCGCGAGATAGGCGTCGTTCACATATTCATAGACATGGTCGGGGCCGGTCAGCACGGCGATGAAGCCCGGCGCCTTCTGGAACATGCGGCGCTGTCGCTCGATCTCCCGCATCAGCCGCTGCTCGTTCAGCACCTTCTGCGTGGTCTCGCTGCACACCACCAGCACGCCGCCCACCCCGTAGGGCGCGTCGGCGTCGTCGATCGGGCTGTAGCTGTAGGTCCAGTAGACGTCCTCGCGCCGCCCGTTGCGCGTGATCGGCACGAGGTGGTTCTCGTGCCAGGTGGCCCCGCGACCCGCCATGACCTGGTCGATCTGGGGTCCGATGATGGGCCAGATCTCCTCCCAGACCGTGCGTCCGGGCTGGCCGAGCGAGGACGGATGCCGTTCAGGGCCGATCGATTGACGGTAGGCATCGTTGTAGAAGCAGAGGAGATCGGGTCCCCAAAAGATGTAAATCGGGTGACCGCAATTCAGCATCAGGCGGATCGCCGTACGGAGCGATTGCGGCCAGCCGGCGGGATCGCCGAGCGGCGTCGCCTTCCAGTCATGAGCCAGCATGAGCGCACCCATCTCGCCGCCGCCGGCAAGGAAGCTGGAATCGCGCTGCTCGGAATTCATGGCCGGACAGTCATCGATTCGCGACCGTCCTGCAAGCGTGGCGCCCGGTCGGCGGCCCGTCAGATCACGCGCTGCGTGCGCGCGAAGGCCAGATAGAGTTCATGGGCGCGGGCGGCAATCGGACCGGGCTGCAGGTCGCGGCTTTCGTAGCGGCTGACCGGCTGGACCTTGCCGGCATTGCCGGTGGTGAAGATCTCGTCCGCATCGTCCAGTTCGGCCGGCGCGATGGTCCGCTCCTCGACCGTGATGCCGGCCGAGCGCAGCAGCCTGATGGTGCGCAGCCGCGTAATGCCTGCCAGGAAGCTGCCGTTCGGCACCGGGGTGGCGACGACGCCGTTGCGGGCGAGGAAGATGTTGGAGCTGCAAGTCTCCGCCACGTTGCCCAGCGGATCGAGCACGACGCCGTTGTTGAAGCCGCGCTTCATCATCTCCGCGACGCCGCGCGAGGAGTTGGGATAGAGGCAGCTCGCCTTGGCGTCGGTCGGCGCCGTCTCGGGCGCGGGCCGGCGGATCGAGCGGCAGAGGCCGAGGGTCAGCGGCGTGCCGGCGCGCATCGGCGAGACATAGGTGCAGAGCAGGAACTGCGCGGAGTCGGGATCGACCGAGATCGGACCGGCGCCGCCCTTGCCGGCCCAGAACATCGGCCGGACATAGAGCTCGGCCTTGGGGCCGAAGCGGCGCACGCTCTCGTGCATCAGCTTGAGGATCTCCCCGGGGGTCAGGCTCGGGTTCAGTCCGATGGCCCGTGCCGACCGCACGACGCGTTCCGCATGGAGGTCGAGGTCGGGGCCGCAGCCCTCGAAGGCGCGCCCGCCGTCGAATACCATGGAGCCCAGCCAGAAGGCATGGTCGCGCGGGCCCAGGATCGCCGGGTTGCCTTCGTGCCAGGTGCCGTTCCAGTAGGTGAGCGTGTCCATTTATTCCTCGTCCATTCTCGAAGCCGGCGGACATAGCAGACGATGAGCGGCACGGCCAATCTGGCCCCGATGCTGTTGGCATTGGGTGCGGCATTCTGCTTCGCCCTGGCGTTGATCCTGACGCAGTTCGGGTTGCGCACCATGCCGTCCTGGCGCTCGCCCCTGTATTCGATCGGCGGGGCGCTGGTCGTGGCGTGGATGGCCGCGCTCGTGTTCGTCGACTGGCGGACCTTCGATCTGGACGCGGCGCTGATCTTTGCAGGGGTCGGTTGCATTTTCCCTGTCGTGGTGTCGATCCTCTCCGTGCGTTCGAACGAGCGACTGGGGCCGGCGGTCGCCGGCGCGGTCGGCAACGTGACGCCGATCTTTGCCGTGCTCGGCGCGGTGCTGTTCCTCGGCGAGCATCTCGGCCTTCTGCAACTGGTCGGCCTGGCCATGGTGGTCGGAGGCGTGGCGCTGCTGGCGCTGCGCGGCGGCACCGGCGGCCGTCACTGGTCGGTCTGGGTGTTGGGCCTGCCGCTTGCGGCCGCACTGGTGCGTGGGGCGATCCAGCCCGCAATCAAGACGGGACTGGCCTTGTGGCCCGAGCCACTGGCCGCCGCCGCGATCGGCTACGCGCTATCGAGCGTGGTGATCGTCAGCCTGGTCGGCCGACGCGCCTTGCGGGAGGGCCCCGCGATGCGCAGCGGCGTGCTGTGGTTCCTGGGCGTGGGCTTCGCGAATGGCAGTGCCACCTTTCTGCTGTATGCCGCGCTGGGATTGGGCTCGATCACGATCGTGGCGCCGCTGGTCGCGCTCTTTCCGCTGATGGGCGTGGTGATGAGCTTCTTCTTTTTGCGCGGCGAGCAGCTGCATGTGCTCGGCTTGACGGGAATCCTCATGAGCGTGGCCGGGGTGATCATACTGCTGATGGCTGCAACCTGAGCCGTGACGGAAAAGCGGCCGAATCGGCGCGCGAATTCCCCAGGTGTGATGGCCACTCCCGAGGGCCTGCGTGCGTATCTATCGATACGGGGCGGCACATCGGCCGCCCGGAACGGAGGCAGACAATGATGAAGCGTATCGCTCTCACCGCGCTCGCCGCCGCCGCCACTTTCACGACGGCGGCGTTTGCACCCGCGGTCGTCGCACCAGCAGCCGCGCAGTCGCTCGGCATCTATTTCGGCGCGCCGCCGCAGCCGCGCTACTACGCACCGCCAGTCCAGCGCGTTTGGGCGCCGGGGTACTGGACATGGCATCACGGCCGGCAGGTCTGGGTCGACGGCCACTGGGTGACCCGCACCGTGGCATCGGCTCCGGGCTGGGGCCCGGGTTGGAGTCCTGGCTGGACACCGGGCTGGGGCTGGGGCCGCGACTAGCCCGCACATCGGTGTGACGCGAATGGACGGGGCGCTTCGGCGCCCCGTTTTTCGTTCGTCGCGGCCGTGCGCGATGGCAGGAAGCTGTTGCTGCCGGCTGACGCCGTACTAAGGTCGGCGGGAAACGTCGCCCCGGAACAAAGCGGGCGACGACCCAGGAGGAACGCACGATGACGGCCCCGCTCACAATCCGCCTGCATCCCGCCGACAACGTCGTCGTGGCGCGCATGGACGTCCTGCCCGGCACGAAGGTCGAGGGCGATGTCGCGGCCGCGACGCGCGTGCCCCCGGGCCACAAGATTCTAACGCGGGCGGTGAAGAAGGGCGAACCGCTGCGCAAGTACAACCAGATCATCGGCTTCGCGACGGAAGACCTCGCGCCCGGCGCCCACATTCACACGCACAATTGCGCGATGGGCGACTTCGAGCGCGACTATGCGTTCTGCGCCGACGCCCATCCCACCGACTTCATCGTGCCGCCCGCCACCTTCCAGGGTTATCGCCGGGCCGATGGCCGCGCCGCGACGCGCAACTATCTGGGCATCGTCACAACGGTGAATTGCTCGGCGGCGACCAGCCGCATGATCGCGTCTCGTCTTGAGCCATTGCTCGGTGACTTCCCCAACATCGACGGCGTCGTGCCGCTCACTCACGGCGGCGGTTGCGGGATGGCCGCGTCCGGCCTGGAGATGGATGTGCTGCGTCGCACACTCGCGGGCTATACCCGCCATCCCAACATGGCGGCGGTCGTGGTGCTGGGGCTGGGCTGCGAAACCAACCAGATTTCCGGCCTGATGAATGCGGAAGGCCTCAGGGAAGGTCCGAAGCTCATTCCGATGGCGATCCAGGACGAAGGCGGGGTCTCGAAGACCGTGATGCGCGCCGTTGGATTCCTGAAGGAACTCCTGCCCGAAGCGAACGACGTGAAGCGGGAACCGATTCCGGCGAGCGAACTCATCCTCGCCCTGCAATGCGGCGGCTCGGACGGCTATTCCGGTATCTCCGCCAATCCCGCGCTGGGCGTGGCGGTGGATCTGCTGGTGCGCAACGGCGGCGCTGCCGTCTTGTCGGAGACGCCAGAAATATATGGTGCCGAGCATCTCCTGACGCGGCGCGCCGTGACGAAGGAAGTGGGCGAGAAGATCGTCGAGCGCATTCGCTGGTGGGAGGATCATTGTGCTCGCACCGGCGGTGAAATGAACAACAACCCGTCGCCCGGCAACAAGGCGGGTGGCCTCACGACGATTCTCGAGAAGTCGTTGGGTGCGGTCGCCAAAGGCGGCACGACGAATCTCGTGGACGTCTACAAGTATGCGGAGCCGATCACGGCCAAGGGCTTCGTCTACATGGATTCGCCCGGCTACGATCCGGTCTCGGCGACGGGGCAGGTCGCCGGCGGCGCCAATGTTCTGTGCTTTACGACCGGCCGCGGCAGCGTGTTCGGCTGCAAGCCGACGCCATCGCTCAAGCTTGCGACGAATACCTCACTTTATCGGCGCATGACGGACGACATGGACATCAACTGCGGGACGATCGTCGATGGCGAGGAGACGATCCAGGAGAGCGGTCGCCGCATCTTCGACCTTATTCTTGCCACGGCCTCGGGCCAGAAAACCAAATCGGAAGTTTTGGGAATCGGGGACGACGAGTTCGAGCCGTGGAAGATTGGCGCAACAATGTGAGGAACGGCACGCAGCCATTTTGACCCGGCGGCGTTACGTCTCTCATATGCGATCCACGACTTGCGAACTTGGCCATGCTTTGGCAGCCCAGCCCACAGCGGCCACGGACTTTCCCCCGAGCTTCTACCCAAATTCCCGGTTGTCGAAGGCGGGAGCAGCGAGCGCTCCGCCAGCGCGCATTTGTTTGCTCGTCAAACTGCCCAGGAGAGAGAAATGGCTACAGGCACGGTCAAGTGGTTCAATGCCACGAAGGGATTCGGGTTCATTCAGCCGAGCGACGGCGGCAAGGACGTGTTCGTCCATATCAGCGCGGTCGAGCGGTCCGGCTTGAATGGACTGAACGAAGGCCAGAAGATCGGCTATGAAATCGCGACCGAGCGCGGCCGCTCGGCCGCCGTCAATCTCAAGGCTGCCGACTGATCATGCGAGTGGTTCCCCTCGTCGAACGTCCCGATCTGGCCGAACAGGTTTCGGTTTGGGGCTTCGGCGAGTGGGGACATCTCAACCCCGGCCAGACGCTCGATCGGCGCCGCGCCAAAATCCAGGGCAAGATGAACGTCGATCGCGTCCCGATCGCCTTCGTCGCCCTCGGCGACGATGACGGCATCGTCGGCACGGCCTCGCTGATATTCGACGATCTCGATGGCGATCCGCGCAACCCCTGGCTCGCCAGCGTCTATGTTCCGGTGGAGCATCGCAAGAAGGGCATAGCCTCGGCGCTGGTTCGAACCGTGGAGGATGCGGCGCGGCGCATCGGCTACGACCGTCTCTACCTTTTCACGAGCACTGCCCCCTCGCTCTACGAAGGGCTGGGCTGGAAGGCGCTTGAGCAGCGCGACTATCGCGGCGAGATTATCCAGGTCATGGAAAAGTCGCTGTGAGGAAGCCCGCATGCCATCCGACCTGCACTATCTGTCGCTCGACGAGGTCGCGCGCCGCCTGAAGGCGCGCAAGCTGTCGTCCGCCGAACTCACGGGGGCGATGCTGGACCGAATTCGCGAGATCGATCCTGGGCTCAAGAGCTACGCGACCGTGACCGCCGACCGCGCGTTGGCCGACGCCGGGCGGCTCGATGCCGAAACGGCGGCTGGGCGCTCGCGCGGTCCGCTGCACGGGGTACCCGTCGCAGTGAAGGACCTTTGCAACACCGAGGGCGTCGCGACCGCCGCCGGCATGGCGATCCATCGCGCCAACGTTCCGTCCGCGGACGCGACCGTTGTGACGCGCCTCAAAGAGGCGGGGGCCGTGATCCTCGGCAAGCTGCAGATGACCGAGGGCGCTTACGGTGCGCATCACCCCGCCATCCCCGCGCCGCTCAACCCCTGGAACGCCGCCTATTGGACGGGATCCTCCTCGTCGGGCTCGGGGGCGGCCACGGCGGCCGGACTCTGCTTCGCGTCCCTGGGGTCCGATACCGGCGGCTCGATCCGCTTCCCCTCGACCATGAACGGGCTGTCGGGCCTCAAGCCGACCTGGGGCCGCGTCAGTCGTGCCGGCGTCTTTCCGCTCGCCGAGTCGCTGGATCATGTCGGGCCGATGACCCGCAGTGCGCTCGACGCGGCGATCGTGCTGGGCGTTATCGCGGGCGCCGATCCCGCGGATCCGACGGCCGTCGGCCTGCCGGTGCCGGACTATGCGGCCGGCATCGATGCGGGCGTGCGCGGCAAGCGCATCGGTCTCGCCACCAACATGCATGGACTCGATGCGGACGCGCAGCGGGCGCTCGAAGATGCGGTCGCCGCCTTCAGAACAGCGGGTGCTTCCATCGTCGACGTGAAGCTGCCGGCGAACTTCGACCAGGGGTCTCGCGACTGGGTGCCGTTGTGCGCCGTCGAGGCCGCCGTGGCCCACGAGGGAACATATCCGTCGCGCGCAAGCGAATACGGGCCCGTGCTATCGGGCCTGCTCGACCAGGGTCTGCGTCTCTCCGCGACGGACCTCGCGAAGATGCAGCTGCGCCGCGCCGCGCTGACCGGCGACCTCAACAAATTGCTGGCGTCGGTCGACCTGCTGCTGATGCCGGTCATGGGCCGGGCGGTCTGGTCGACCGAGGCCCTGCAGGCCGCGGGACGGGATCCCGAGACGGTCGCGTCCCGGCTCCGCTATACCGCGCCGTTCGACCTCAGCGGTCATCCCACTCTCACCTTGCCCGGCGGAATGACGGCGGACGGCGTGCCCGTCGGGTTCCAGATCGTCGCCAGGGCCTTCGAAGAAGAGTCCATTCTCGCGGCGGGACACGCCTATCAGCAGCGGACCGACTGGCATCTGAAGCGCCCGCCGCTCTAGAACCGGCGTCCGCAGGCGTCAGGGGAGAGCGTGGACGCTGAATCGTCACTCATTTATAGTGACGCGACCGCCCTCCAGGACGTTTCCCGCCGCGCAAATGCCAAGCCTCTTCGCGAAAAACATGCGGCTGCGTCCAAGCATCCTCACGATGTTTGTGCTGCTGACGGTGCCGGTCTTCTTCGCGATCGTCGCCGTCAACTTCGTGTCGAACGAGAAGATCGCGCGCGACAATGCCGACGAACTGGTCCGCCGCTTCAGCGTCGATGCGATGGAGAACATCCAGTACCTGTTCGATCCGATCAAATCCCTGGTTCGCAGCGCCGCTGCGGTGGGCGGCGAGGAGCCCGATTTCTACGAAAGCAACCGGTCGCTGAAGTATCTGTTCAGCATCCTGCAGCACAGCGACCGAATCATCAGCGTGTATGTCGGCCTGACCGACGGCGTTTTCCGGCAGGCCCGTCAGATCGACCCCACAGTCGAGATCCAGGGCAAGCTGCCGCCCGTCGGCACCGTCTATGCCGACCGCTGGATCACGCCGCAGCGCGGCTCGTCGCCGATCGACCACTACCTGTTCCTCGACAAGGACCAGAAGGAACTGGGCAGTTCGGAGCAGACGACGTCCTACGACCCGCGTTCGCGCCTCTGGTATCGAACCGCGCAGCAGACCGGCGAACTGTCGGTGAGCGACGTCGATGTCTTTGCGACCCTGGGTCTCGTGGGATTCACCGTGGGCGCGCCGTTCTACGTGGATGGCGCGTTGCGCGGTGTCGCCGCGGCCGACATCACGCTCGACGGGCTCTCCACCTATCTCGCCGAGCGCAAGATCAGCCCGGGAACCCTGTCCTACATTCTCGACCATCAGGGGCGGGTCATCGCAAATTCCGAGCGGCTGAAGACCTACGCCACCCAGAACGGCCGGGTCGAACTGCAGCACATCGCCTCGATCGGACACGAACTGCCGGCCATCGCCTTCGGCAACCGGCCGCGCGAAACCGACAGGATGTTTTCCTTCAAGCACGCCGGTCAGGACTATGTTGCGAGCCTGACGACGATGCCGGCGGCGTTCGGCAAGAAGTGGCAGCTTTTCGTCATCACGCCGCTGTCCGACTTCACCAGCGCCTTCGACGAGCAGAACAGGCGGCTGGCCCTGTTCGGGGTGATCGCCATCCTGCTGCAGGTCTGCATCATCTACTTCCTGTCGAGCGTCATCTCCTCGCCGCTGGAGAAACTGGCGCTCAAGGTGACGAAGATCCAGGATCTCGGGAGCGACAATCTTCCGCCGCTGCAGTCGCCGATCCGGGAGGTCGCCGTCCTGTCCAAGGCGATCGAGACGCTCGACGCGGCTGTGAAGTCTTTCGCCGCGTTCGTACCCGTTGGCCTCGTGCGCGAGCTCCTCGATTCCGACCAGAAGCTGGAGCTGGGCGGCCACAGCCGCTTCCTCACGATCTTCTTCTCCGACCTCGAGGCCTTCTCGACCCTGTCGGAGGAGGTGCCGTCGCAGGAGCTGCTGCTGCGGGTCTCGGCCTATCTTTCTGTCGTGACGCGCGCGGTGAACGAGGAACACGGCACGATCGACAAGTTCATCGGCGACGGGGTCATGGCCTTCTGGGGCGCGCCGGCGCTGCTCGACGACCATGCGCGGAAAGCCTGCTTCGCCGCGCTGCGCATCCGCGAGGGCATGAAAGCGCTGAACGCGGGGTGGGAAGCCCAGGGGACCAAGCCGCTGAAGATACGCGTCGGCATCCACAGCGATGCCGTGCTCGTCGGCAACATCGGCTCCAAGGAACGCATGAGCTACACCGTCATGGGCGACGGCGTGAACATCGCGGCGCGCCTCGAGGGCGTGAACAAGGAATACGGCACGCGGATCTGCATCAGCCACGCCGTGTTCAAGGAAGCCGGCGAGAAACTGTGCGTTCGGCCGATCGACGACGTCACGGTGAAGGGCCGCCGCTCCAGGATCCCGATCTACGAACTGGTCGGCGCCTATGGAATGGGTCCGGAGTTCGAGCCGGACGAGGCGACGCTGCGGCTCTGCCAACTCACCCGCACGGCCTATTCGGCGATGGTCGCGGAGGACTTCGCGCTCGCCCTGACGCTCTATCAGGCGATCGCTGCGGAGTATCCCGACGATCCGGTCGTGTACGAGATGGTGAAGCGCCTCTCCGCCGTCGATCCGGCGCGCTTGGTGCCGTTGCAGATGTCGCGCTGATCGATGCTGCGCGTCCGTAAGCCTTCTCCGGCCGTCACGGCGCTGCGGCCGAGCGAGTACACGGCGGCGCTGGTCCAGGCGATCCGCTCCGAGCCGTCGCGGGTTCGTGGCGCCCGGGTGCTGGAGATCGGGTGCGGCAGCGGCGTCGTGCTGGCCGTGCTGGGCGATCTCGGCGCGGTCTCTCTCTGCGGCGTCGACATCGAGGCGGACGCGATTGCGACGGGCCGGTCGCTGCTCTGCGAACTCGGCCACCAGGCCGAGATCCACCAGGGCGATATGTGGCAGCCGGTCGCCGGCCGGCGCTTCGACCTCGTCGTCGCAAATCTCCCGCACTTTCCGATGGATCATTTCGAGGTGGCCGGGCGGCTCTCGACGTGGAGTTCCGGCGGCATCGACGGCCGCGAGCTGCTCGATCCGTTCCTCGAGGAGCTGGCGGAACACATCACCGCCGGCGGACGCGCCCTGATCACCCACAACGCATTCGTGGACGTCGAGCGGTCGCGCCGCATCCTTCGCCGGCACGCGCTCGCGATGCATATCGTGAGGACCGTGCTGGTCCATGTCGCCAAGGAGAAGATCGATCTGATGACGCCCTCGATCCTCGCGGCGGAAGAGGGACGATCGATCCATCGCTACGGTCCGCATGTCTTCGCGGACATGCACATCGTCGAGATCGCCGCGGCCGGAGCCCACGGATGATTTTCCTGCGGCGCATCGTGATCTCTGCCCTGGCGTCGCTCCTGGCCCTCGCCACCCTGCCGTCGCACGCCGAAACGCCCGATGCGGCGCTGGTGAAGCTGCTCGACGAGGCGAAGGCGGCCGCCGCCGTACCGGGGGCGTGCGCGCAGCCCGGCCTCGACCGGCTGGTCCGCATCTTCTGCGAGGGCAAGATCCGCGTTGGCGTCCGCGAATACTATCCCCTGTTCGGCACGCGCGAGGGCTGCGTCCGCTCGGGATACGACGTCGATGTCGCCCGTCGGCTGGCAAAGCATCTCGGTGTCGAGCCGGTCTTCACGCGCGTCAACGCCGCGACGCGCATCCCGCTGCTCGCCGACGACAAGATCGACCTCACCATCGCCACCATGGGCCACAACGCCCAGCGCGACGGCCAGGTGCGGTTCATCCGACCGCACTATTTCCAGTCCGAGACGATCATCGTCGGACCGAAGGGTCTCACGATCAGGGACTGGCCCGACGTTGCCAGCCGCACCATCTGCGTCACCGTCGGCAACGGCTCAAACGCCCAGATCGTCTCGCACAATGCCCGCCTGATGCTGTTCGACGAGGCGGGCGTACTGCCGGACAAGCTGCGCGACGAGACCTGCACCCTGGCCGCCCAGGACGACAGCTTCTTCGACTACTATTTCACCGATCCCGCCTTCGCCGGCAGCTACGACCGGAAGTTCGGCTTCGCGCAGCTCCCCTGGGGCATGGCGGTGGCTCTGGCCGGCAGCGACAAACTCGCCCGGGCGCTCGATCTCACCAGCCAGATCTTCCATCGCGACGGGGTCTTCCTCGACATCGCGAAGGAGAACCGCATCGGCCTCGGCTTTCTCGAGCGCCAGCGCGCAGTGTGGAACCGGCCGGAGTGCAACACAGCCACGGGCGCCGAAAACCCGGCCTGCGTGCTGCCGCCGCTCAGCGCCGTTCTGGAGCCGACGCCGATCGCGGCGCAGGTGGCGGCCTTCGAAGGCTGGATCGAGAAGCATACGGGCATCGCCCTGCAGCTGCCGATGTTCAAGACCATGCCGGCCTGGTTGCTGTTCAAGGCGGGTATCGTCAATTCACTGATCCTCGTGGCCGGCGCGCTTGTGGCGACACTGCTGTTCTCGCTCGTACTGGGCGCGATGCAGAGCTCGCGTTCGTTCCTGCTGCGCTGGCCGGCACGAGCGCTTACCGTCGTGCTGCAATCCTCGCCGGTCGTGCTGACCCTCGTCATCTCCGCGGCCGTGGCCCTGGCGCTGTTTCCCTATTCGTCGGCCGTCGCCATCGGCGCGGCGATTGTGGCGCTGGGCCTGATGAACGGAGCCAATGCGGGCCAGGCGATCGCCGAGGCGATGCACACGCTTCGGACCGAACGCGGCGGGCCCGCGGTACCGACCGCGGACCTGTACGGCCGCGCGGTCAGCCGCTCGGCGACCCAGATCGTGTCGTTCCTGATCAACGCCGCCAAGGGCACGCCGATCGCCAGCTTCATCGGGGCGCCGGAACTGCTGAGCGCACTCACCGACATCACCTCCTTCGCGAGTGGCCGGGCGAGTACCTATTCGCTGTTGCTCGTCTTCTATGTCTGCGTGGTCATCGTCGTCGTCTGGCTGTGCGGCAAGCTGCGGATATGGCTGGAGCGCCGGCAGGTGGTGTCGGCATGAGCCGGATATCGCCCGATTTCGTGCCGCAGCTCCTCGCCGGCATGGTGGTGAACTTCGAGATCGCCGCCATTGCGTTGCTGGTCGGCCTCGCTGTCGGCGGGCTGCTCACCTGGATGAAGCTGGCGGGCGGCGCGTCGGGCGCGTTCGCCACGGCGGTCATCGGACTGATGCGGGCCGCGCCCACCTTCGTCGTCATGTTCTTCCTGCTGAACATCATCCCGTCGGACGCGACCCTGTTCGGCGTCAACGTGGCGCCGTCCGGCATCATGACCGTCGCGCTGTCGTTGGTGCCCTATGCCGCCGCCTATGTCGCCGACAATGGCGGCGAGGCACTGCGCCAGTTGCGCGACGGCTCGCCGCTCGGCGCCCTGCTGTTCCTGCCCAACGTCACGCGTGCCTTCTTCGTGCTGGTCATGTCGTCGAGCGCCGGGGCGGCCATCGGCGTGCCGGAGGGGATTGCCGTCATCCTGCGCGAAGCGGAGCTCATGCCGACGCTGGGCGACAAGATGGTCCTGTTCGCCATCGGCATCCTGTGCTTCGGCATCACCCTTCAGGCCGGCTTTGCGCTGATGCGCCTGCTGCAGCGCTATCTGGGACGCCTCGCGTTGCGGGCCCGCTAGGGTGTAGGCTCCGCCGCAAGACTTGCGGAGGAAACGAATGAAGCTTTCACGTCGGCGCACTCTGGGCGCAGCGGCCGCTCTGGCTCTCGCTCCGGCCCTCGTGCCTGCCCACGCGCGGGCTCAGGCCTATCCGTCCAAGCCGATCCGCCTGATCGTTCCCTATTCGGCCGGTGGCGGCGCCGACACCACCGCGCGGCTGATTGCGCCCAGGCTGCAGGAGGCGCTCGGCCAGACGATCGTCATCGAAAACAAGCCCGGCGCCGGTGGCATGATCGGCGACGAGATCGTGGCCAAAGCCGCTCCCGACGGCCACACGCTGCTGATCGGCGCTTTTGCCCATGCGGTGAACCCGTCGCTGTTTCCAAAGATGCCGTTCCGTACGCCGGAGGACTTCGCGCCCGTCTCGCTGCTGGTCACGGTGCCGGAACTGATGGTGATCACACCGTCTCATCCGGCGAAGACCGTTGCCGAGCTGGTGGCGCTGGCGAAGGCGCAGCCGGGCAAGCTCTCCTATGCGTCGTCGGGCAACGGCAGCGCGCAGCATCTCGCGGCCGAACTCTTCAAGATGCGAACCGGCACCGACATCCAGCACGTACCCTACAAGGGCGGCGCGCTGGCGGTGGCCGACGTCGCGGCCGGGCATGTTCCCTTCTATTTCGGGAACATGAGCGCGGCCCTGCCGCAGGCGCGCGGCGGCCGGGTGCGTCCGCTCGCGGTCACGAGCGCGGCGCGGTCGCCGGCGGCGCCGGACGTCCCCACGCTGACCGAAGCCGGGGTGCCCGATTGCGAGATTTCCGAATGGAACGCGCTGATCGCGCCTGCCGGCACACCGCCTGCCGTGATCGTGCGCCTGCACGCGGAGGTCGCCAAGATCATGCGCACCGAGGAGATGAAGGCGAAGTTCGCCGATCTCGGGGCCGACGCGATCGGCTCGACTCCCGACGAGCTTGCCGCCTTCCTGCGCTCGGAAATGAAGAAGTGGGCCGAGGTCGTGAAGGCCGCCAACATCAAGGTCGAGTAGGTCGGTGAGCGCGAGCGTGCATTACGAATCGGTGTTCCGGCCCGGCCTGTTCGCCGGCAGGACCATCATCGTCACCGGCGGCGGCAGCGGCCTCGGCCGCTGTACCGCCCATGAACTGAAATCACTGGGTGCGCGGATCGCGCTGCTGGGGCGGACGCGGGAAAAGCTCGAGCGGGTGAAGGAGGAGCTGGGCGATCCCGATACCTTCATCCAATCCGCGGACCTGCGCCGTGAGGACGAGGTCAAGGCGGCGATCGCGGGCGTCATGGACTGGAGCGGCGGCCGGATCGACGGCCTGGTGAACAATGCCGGCGGCCAGTTCCCCGCCCAGCTCAAGGACATCTCGCTGAACGGCTGGAATGCGGTGGTCGCCAACAACATGACCGCGACCTTCCTCGTCTCCAAGGCGGTCTATCTGGCCTCGATGGAGGCGCAGGGCGGCGCCATCGTGAATGTCGGCGCCGATTTCGAGATGGGCAATCCCGGCATGGGACACAACGGCGCCGCCCGAGCCGGCCAGACCAACTTCACGTATACGGCTTCGATCGAATGGGCGCATGCCGGCGTACGCGTGAACTCGGTGCTGCCGGGCTTCATCGCCTCCTCGGGGCTCGACCGCTATCCGGAGCGGGCGCACGAGGCACTGCGTTCGGTGAGAGATCGGATTCCCGCCAAGCGGCACGGCACCGAGTCGGAAATCGCGGCCGCCATCGTCTACCTCCTCAGCGACGCCGCGGCCTATGTCACCGGCATCGCGCTGCGTGTCGATGGCGGATTGCACAACGCCGGCAAATCGAACTTCTATCAGGTGCCCGAGCACGGCAAATCGAAGCCTTTCAATGGCTTTCCGCTCTACCGGCCGCCGAAGGTCCTGGAGTAGGGTAGCGCCGGTCGACCATCCCTGAAGGAGAGAACGATGCGAATCGCCCCGATGATGTGCACTCTCATTGCTGCGGCCGGCGTGGCCGTCTCGTTTTCGGCACAGGCCCAGAGCCCGACGGCGAAGGCCGCCCTCAAGGATGCCTCGGGCAAGGATGTCGGCACGGTGCAGCTCGTCCAGACGCCGCACGGCGTGTTGCTCAGGATGTCGCTGAAGGGAGTGGCGCCGGGTGAGCACGCTTTCCACATCCATGCGGTCGGCAAGTGCGAGGCCCCGTTCACCAGCGCCGGCGGTCATTTCAATCCCGCCTCCAAGAAGCACGGCATGGAAGCCACTGAAGGCGCGCATGCCGGCGACATGCCGAACCTGTTCATCCCGGCCAACGGCGAACTCAGGATCGACGTCGCCAATCACATGATCACGCTGGCCAAGGGGCAGCCCAATTCGGTGTTCGACGCCGACGGCTCGGCGATCATCATTCATGCCGGGCCCGACGACTACAAGACCGACCCCACCGGCAATGCCGGCGACCGCATCGTCTGCGGCGTCATCACGGAGTGACTTGAAGACTTCGTCCGCGGTGGCGGGCGAGGGCGCGTATACCTAGCTGGAGCTGATTGAATGGACCTGTCTCGTTTTCCGCGTCGCATCTACACCAACGCGCCCACGCCCATCGAACATCTGCCGCACTTCACCAAGGCCCTCGCCGCCAGTTGCCCCGGCGGCGTCGGCCCGGAAGTCTGGATCAAGCGCGACGACATGCTGGGTCTGTTCCCCGGCGGCAACAAGACCCGCAAGCTCGAGTTCCTGGCCGGCGATGCGATCGCCCAAGGCTGCGACACGCTCGTCACCTGCGGCGCGCCGCAGTCGAACCATTGCCGCATCACCCTCTCGGCCGCGGTCAAGGAAGGGCTGAAGTGCCGCTTCGTGATCGAGGAGCGTGTGCCCGGCTCCTACAAGAAGGAAGCCGGCGGCAACAACTTCATGTTCGAGCTGATGGGCGTCGAGGCGATCACCGTCGTTCCGGGCGGCACCAACATGGGCGAGGCGATGTCGCGGGTGGCGCAGGAAGTGGCCTCGCTCGGGCGCAAGGCGTATGTGATTCCCGGCGGCGGCTCCAACGCCATCGGCGGCCTGGGCTACGTCGCCTGCGTGCAGGAGATGCAGGTCCAGTGGCTCGACATGGGCTTCTCGCCGGATGCCGTGATCGTGGGCTCGGGCAGCTCGGGCACGCATGGCGGCATGGTCGCGGGTTTCCTCGGCAACAACATCAAGGTGCCGCTGATCGGCGTGGGCGTGAGCCGCGATCCCGCCGACCAGGAGCCTCTGGTGCTGAAGGAAGCTCAGGCCGTCGTCGACCTGCTGGGCCTCGACATCAAGGTGCCGGCGTCGGCGGTGAAGAGCTTCGGCGGCTACTGGCAGCCGAAATACTCGGTGCCCAACAAGAAGATGATCGAGGCGGTGCAGATGCTCGCGCGCACCGAGGGCATCCTGCTCGACCCGGTCTATACCGGAAAGATCATGGCCGGCCTGATCGGCCTCGCGCGCCAGGGTCACTTCAAGCCCAATGCCAAGGTGCTGTTCATCCATACCGGTGGTCTGCCCTCGCTGCACGTCTACGAGGACGTCGTGCTGGGCCGCACCGAGGTGCCGGACTGACCATCGAAGGACAGGAGTGAGTGATGACCAGAAACCTGTTGTCCCTCCTTCTGGTCCCGCTCGCCGCGCTCTTCATGGGTGCGGCGGCGAATGCCGAATCGGTGGTCGTCCTTCCGCCGCCCGCCGTCGATCGGCCCGTGGCCCCGGCGGGCGCGAGCGAGACCGCAGTGCTGGCGGGCGGCTGCTTCTGGGGCGTCCAGGCGGTCTTCCAGCACGTGAAGGGCGTGAGCCGGGCCGTCTCCGGCTACGCTGGCGGCACGAAGGACAGCGCCACCTATCCGTTGGTGAGTTCCGGGCGGACCGGGCATGCCGAAGTCGTCGAGGTGACGTTCGATCCCTCCGTCGTGAGCTACGGTACGATCCTGCAGATCTATTTCTCGGTGGCGCACGATCCGACGCAGCTCGACCGGCAGGGACCCGATGTAGGCCCGCAATACCGGTCGGCGATCTTCGTCGCCGATGCCGCGCAGCGCCGCGTTGCCGAGGCCTATATCTCGCAGCTCGACAAGGCCGCCGTCTTCCCGAAGCGCATCGTCACCCGGATCGACGACCTGTCGGCCTTCTATCCCGCCGAGGCCTATCACCAGGACTACGCGACCCTGCATCCCAGCCAGCCCTACATCTACATCCACGACCGGCCCAAGGTGGAGAACCTGAAGCGCCTGTTCGCCGCGCAGTCGCGGGCCACGCCGGTTCTGGTGAACCCTTCGGCCGCCAAGTAGGCGATCCACGCAACCCTTCTCGCGCAGCCACGCAGACGCAGAAGGTTCGTTCTCCGGCGCGCATCAAATCGACAAACCCGTTTCATTGACCCTGAAGCACGGCGTCGCCAGTTTTGGCGTCATGATCGATCCTTCCTCATCCCGCCGATCCTGTCGTCGCTGACGCACGACACAAGCTGATCCCGAAACAATCCATCGAACCAAACGCCCCGCTGCCACGCGGCGGCGAACGGAGAAGTCATGTTCAAGCGACGTACCCTGATCGCCGGCCTCGCCGGTGCCACCCTCGCAGCTCCCTTCGTCGCACGCGCGCAGGAGGTCTATCCCAACCGGCCGGTGAAGATCATCGTGCCCTGGCCGCCGGGTGGCGGCGTCGATCTGTTCGCCCGCGTGATCCAGGCGCCGCTCGGGGCGCAACTCGGGCAGACCGTCATCGTGGAGAACATCGGCGGCAGCTCCGGCCGCGTCGGCACCCTTGCCGCCTCGCGCGCCCAGCCCGACGGCTACACGTTCGCCCTGGTCAACGACACCTTCGCGGCGACCGAAGCGCTCCCCATTCCGGGCTCGCCGGCCCTCTATCCGTCCTTCTCGACGGTGTCGCTCGCGATCTCGGGTCCGCAGGGCCTGTTCACCCATCCGCGCTCCGGGCTCGCCACGGCGCAGGCCTTCGCGGCGGCAGCGAAGGCAAATCCCGGCAAGCTCAACATCGGCGTGCCCGGCCTCGGCAGCAGCCAGCACCTGACCAGCGAGCTGCTGCTGCGTGCCGCCGGCGACCTGCGCGTGACGCACGTACCCTATCGGGGCGGCGGGCCCGCCCTGCAGGATCTCATCGCCGGCAACATCGACGGCATCGTCGTGACGTTCGCCGCCGGCGCCCAGCAGGCGCGCGCCGGGCAACTCGTGGCGCTGGCCGTGACGGGCGCCAGGCGGTTTCCGACCTTCCCGGACGTGCCGACAGCCGGGGAAACCATCGCGCCGGGCTTCGTGCAGGCAACGTGGCAGGGACTGCTGGCGCCGAAAGGAACGCCCGCCGCCGCGCAGGCGCGCGTCCATGCCGCCCTCGAGACTGTGCTGAAGGACAAGGCGATTACCGATCGCCTTGCCGAGTTGGGCTTCGATCCTGTGGGCCTCGACGGCCAGGAGTTCGCGAAGCTCTTCGACAGCACGGTCGACACATTTGCGGGCATCGCCCGGGAACGGAACATCGCCGCGGGCGATTGATCCATCGCGCACGGACCTCAGGCCGATGTTCGGTCGGGCCGGTTCCTGCGCATCAGGCGGAACCGGCTGCGGCCGGGAAAGGCAGGGTCCGATGGCGGGCACATACACGGTCGGCAGACGTGCCGCGCAGGTAAGCTTTGCCGTTGCTGGTATCGTCCCGGTGGTTGCGGGTTCGTGGGGCGTCCTGCAGCCGTTTCTTGGACCGGTAGGAGCGGCCGTGAATCACGGACGCTATCTGTCGGGTTTGCTGCTCGGCATCGGTCTTCTGTTCTGGGCCGCAATACCCCGGATTGAGCGGGAGACCACACGGATTCGCCTACTGACCACGGTGGTGGTGGTCGGCGGACTCTGCCGATTGTTGGGTGTCGTCCTGGGCGATCCGCTGTCGCCCTCGGTCGCTGGTGCGCTCGCAATGGAACTCGTCGTGACGCCGCTTCTCTGCCTCGGGCAATCGCGTCTGCGGCCCCGCGACTGAGGACGCGCAACCCCGGGGCCCCGGCGCCGTTTCGCCGGGATGAAACGCTGGGCCAGGGTACTGGGATGGACGGCCGGCATTCTGCTGGGCCTGCTGATCGTCGCCGCTGGCGGAATATATCTGGTTGCGACATCCGATTATCTCCGGGGACAGGTCGAGGCACGCGCCAGCGACCTGACGGGCCGCAAGACGAGCATCGCAAAGGTCGTGGTGCAGTGGGGCTGGACGGCGAACGTGAGGCTCGAGGGCATCGAAGTCGCCAACGCCAAGTGGGGCAAGGCGCCCTATATGCTGAAGGTCGACCAGGTCGATTTCGACATCCGCCTGTGGCCGCTGCTGGGCGGCAATCTCGTTTTGCCGCGCCTCGTTCTGCGCAAGCCCGAGGTCCAGGTCGAAGTCGGTGACAAGGAACAGCTCAACTGGAGCATGGGCGAGACGCCTGTCGTGACCGGCGCCGCCAAGGCGCTCGAACCCGACAATCGTTTCGATGCGCCGCTGATCGGAAAGTTCGAGGTGACCGAGGGCAAGCTTGGGTACCGCGATCCCAAGCGCAAGCTGGAACTCGACGGCACGGTGTCGACCGCCGCCGGCAAGGCGGGCGACGGGCCTGAGGCGGAGCTGTCGCTCAAGGGCAAGCTCGAAGGGCAGCCTCTGGAGATGCGGTTCGTCGGCGGCTCCGTGCTGATGCTGCGGGATACCGAACAGCCATATCCGCTCGATCTCAACGTGAGCTTTGGCGCCACCAAGATGACGATGAAGGGCACGGTGCAGGACCCGTTCAAGTGGACCGGCGCCAACGTCGATCTCACCCTTTCCGGCCCCAATCTCTCCGACATCTATCCGCTGCTGGGCATCCCGGGCCCGCCGACGCCGCCCTACACGATCGTGGGAAAGCTGGAGCGCGAGCCCGGCCTCTGGAAGTTCGTCCAGTCCAAATGGCGGGTCGGCGAGAGCGACCTGACGGGCGAAGTGACGATCGACGAGCGACGGAAGCCTGAATTCCTGACCGCAAAGCTCGTCTCGCAGAAGTTGGTGTTCGAAGATCTCGCGCCGCTGGTGGGCGCCACGCCGGCGCGCAAGACCAACGTTTCGCCCAAGCAGGCCCAGACTCAAAGCCAGCTCGAAGCATCGGGGGATCTGTTTCCCAACGTGCCGCTGCATGTTGAGAAGATTCGCGCCATGAACATGGACGTCACGCTCGATGCGAAGCGGGTGATCGCACCGCCCTGGCTGCCGGTGCAGGCGCTTTCGTTCCGCGTCCTGATCCAGGACGGCAACGCCACGGTGAAGCCGCTCACTCTGTCGGTTCTGGGCGGCGGCGCAATTGCGGGCGAACTGGGCATCGATGCGCGCACCGACGATCCCAAGGTGCGGGCCAGCCTCAGGCTGACCGATATCGAACTGAGGAACTTCTTCCGCGAATCGCGCTATTTCGATGCCACGCAGGGCAAGATCCAGGGCCGCGTGCAGCTCGCCGGCAACGGGCGGTCGCTTGCCCACGTCATGGGCACGGCCAACGGGCACATGGCCTTTGCCCTCGGCGGCGGCTCTGTCAGCAGCCTGATGGTCAGCCTGGCAGGCCTGCAGATCTTCGACGCGCTGGTGCTCTACGTGGCGGGCGACAACCGCATTCCGATCAAGTGCGCCGTGAGCCGGCTCAATTTCCAGCAAGGCAACGTCTCGTTCGATCGGACCCTGCTCGATACCCAGAAGTCAGTACTTCATGTGAAGGGACAGCTTTCGCTCAAGAGCCAGGCGGTGCAGGCCGAGATCGATTCCGATCCCAAGAGCTTCGACCTGCTCGACCTTCACGGGGCCGTCATGGTCCAGGGCAAGCTGCGCACGCCGCAGATTTCGCTCGGCCGTGTAATCCCGATTCCCACACCCGTCTTCGGCAGTGCCAAGGACGTGCCCTGCGCCGGCCTCACGCAGGAAATCCTGTCTGGTCCCTGAAGCCTCGCCCCCCCCCCGGCCGGAATGAGTGCTTGCCGCGGAAGCGCCAAGCGCCCATTTAACAAGGGTATTCGGCGACGTCTGCGTCGGCGCCTCCTTATTCCGAAGCATCCTGTGGGAACGATCGGCCAGCCCTTTCCGGGCGGCTGCTATCGTATTTCCCCGTGAGATGCATCGAAGCGCCAGACAGGGAGACACCCATGGCCATTGAACGCAAAGCCGAAGCTCCACGCACGCCGATCGCCGTGCTGACGCCCGACGAGGAAGTCACCCTGAGGCGGGTTGCATTCGGTCAGTCGACCGTGCGCGCGATGCGCGCCGAGGACCTCGCGCGGCTTCGCAAGCTGCGTCTGATCCAGGACGACAAGGACGGACCCTGCCTCACCGTGAGCGGACGCCAGCATTTCGACGAACTGCCGAAGGCGATGCTGATGGACAGGGGATCGAAAGACCTGATGTCGGCCATGTCGAAACTGTTCAAGACGAGTTAGCCGGAGGGCGGGCACAAACGAAAGGCCCCGCACCTTTTCAGGTACGGGGCCCTGTCGCGTTGCCGCTCCTGTCCGCGCGCCCCAGTACATCCGTGGTGGCACGCAGGGAGGAGGGCCGGCCGCCGTTATCGGCGGCCGTTGATCAGGAAGCGGCCTTGAGGTTTTCCGCCGCCATCTTGCCGCTCTTACGATCGGCCACGAGCTCGAATTCGAGCTTCTGGCCCTCGCTCAGCATGCTCATGCCGGCGCGCTCGACCGCGCTGATGTGCACGAAGGCGTCGGTGCCGCCATTGTCCGGCTGAATGAAACCGAAGCCCTTCTGAATATTGAACCACTTCACGGTTCCCGTAGTCGTTGTCATGGGAGACCCCTTTGCTGACTTTTTGAGTATGCGAGTCCGGGCGCAGTCTCCGCGTTTGAAGAAGCGGAGGCGCGCTGAAGCCCGTCGAAATTGCACTGCTTTTCGGGATCAAGTGTCGTGGAGCGGACCGCTGGACTATGCCAGCGTGCGCGGACCAAATCAGATGTCCGTGTATCGACCAGCCTCATATGGTCTCTTGCATGCGGGCGCGCAAGGCCCAAATACAGCAAGTCTTCGACGGCGAAGGCGCTCGGGACGACCAGATCCCATGAGGTGACCTATGGAGCCTCAGCCCCCCGCGACCCCTTCCGATATCGAGCTGCGCCGCGCGGCCGGCGCGTTCGCACGACCGGTTGCCTGGCGGAGCATCGTCCAGCTCGTCACGTCGTTTGGTCCGTTCCTGGCAGGATGTGTGGCGATGCATCTCGCCTTCGGCGTTTCGGTCTGGCTCACCCTGGCGCTCGCCATACCCACGGGCGCGCTCATGGTGCGGGTCTTCATTGTCCAGCACGACTGCGGCCACGGCTCGTTTTTCGCGTCCCGCCGGGCCAACGCCCTCGTTGGCCGGCTGTGCAGCCTATGTACCCTCACGCCCTTCCTGAGCTGGGGGCGCCAGCACGCGCTCCATCATGCCGAATGGAACAATCTCGATCGCAGCGATCGCGGCAGCGACATCTATTCGTCGTGCCTGACGGTGCGCGCCTATCTCGATCTGTCGCCGCGACAAAGGCTGCTCCATCGGCTCGTGCGTCATCCGCTGCTCGCCAACCTCGTCCTGCCGCCGCTGGTCTTCCTGCTGCTCTACCGCGTGCCCTTCGATACGCCACAGGGCTGGGCCCGCGAACGTCGCTCCGTCCATCTCACCAATGCCGCTCTGCTCGCGTTTTTCGCGACGCTCACCCTGCTGCTGGGTTGGCGCGAGGTGCTGCTGGTGCATGTGCCGGTTGTTACCGTCGCGTCGATCCTTGGTGTCTGGTTGTTCACGCTGCAGCACCGGTTTCCCGGCGCCCGCTGGTCCGGTCGCGGCTCCTGGCGTTACGTCGACGCCGCAATGGACGGTTCGTCCTGGTTCGATCTCCCGCCGGTGCTGCAATGGCTGACCGGCAACATCGGATTCCACCACGTCCACCATCTGAACCAGCGCGTTCCCAACTACCGGCTGGCGGCCGCGCATGAGGCGGTCCAGCGGCTTCGCGTGGTGCCACCGCTCGGCCTGCGCGCGGGACTGGCCGCGGCCCGCCTGACGCTGTGGGACGAGGCGAGGGGCCGGCTCGTGCGATTTCGCGATGCTCGCGCATAGTGTGGGCGGGCGAGACGATCGGGCGATCTTGCTTTAGCGTGGGCGCCTCATAGAGGAGCCCCGTCAATGTCTGTCCCCCACGGCCCGCTGCAGGGCGTCAAGGTCGTCTCCTGCTCCACGGCGCAGGCGGGTACCGTGCCCTGGATGCTGATGGCCGATCTCGGCGCCGACGTGATCAAGATCGAATCGCCCCAGGGCGGCGACCCGTCGCGGCGCATGACGGTCCTGCCCGGCATGGGCAGCACCTTCTTCGAAGCCAACAATCGTGGCGTGAAGAGCGTGACGCTCAACCTCAAGAGCGAGGAGGGGCGGGAGATCCTGCGCAAGCTGGTCGCCGAGGCCGACATCTTCGGCCAGAACTTCCGGCCGGGTGCGGCCGAGAAGAACGGCTTCGGCTGGGAGGAGCTGCGCAAGGTCAATCCGAAGCTCGTCTATGTCTCGATCTCCGGTTACGGACCCGACGGCCCGCACGCCCATCTGCCGGGCACCGATTCGATGGCGCAGGCGCTGGGCGGCATCGCTGAGGCCTACTCGACGGCCGGCCAGAAGATGAAGACCGGCGTCGTGTCGGTGGCGGACGAGACCTGCGCGATCCTCGCTTTTGGCGGCGCGCTGGCGGCGCTGACGCACGCGCGCACGACGGGCGTGGGCCAGAAGATCGATCTCTCACTGCTCGGCGGGCAGGTTCGCTTGATGGGCTGGACGCTCCAGACTGCGATGTGGCGCAACCAGAATCCCGTCACCGGGCAGGCGCGTGTCACGGGCACGCGGGAGCGGCCTGGCATCAGCGCCAGCTTCGACGATCGCGACGGCAAGCCGCTGGTCTTCCAGCTGACCGGTCCGGACAATTGGAAGGATGCGATGACCGCGCTCGGCTTCTACGAGCGTCTCGAAAAGGCGGGTTTCGCAGATCTCGGGGTCATCATCGATAATGACGCCAGGCGCATTGAACTGCTCGCCACGCTGGACGGCCTGTTCGCCACCGGCACGCGCGACGACTGGGTGGCGAGACTGCGCGGCGCCGACATCGTCTCCGCGCCCATCAACACGCTGCTCGAAGCATCAAACGATCCCGACGTGGTGGCCAACGGATACGTCACCGAGGTCGAGTATCCGAAGCTTGGCAAGAAGCTGAAGGTGCACGGGACGCCCTGGAAATTCTCCGAAACGCCGGCGAAACCCGGCATCGCGCCTGAACTGGGCGAGCACAACGACTCCGTTCTGGGTAAGCTTGGCTATGATGCCTCCGCGCTGGCTGACCTGCGCGCGCGCAAGATCATCTGAGCACTGGAGGAGCCTCGCTATGTCCCGCCCACCTTTGCCGCCCTTTACCGAGCAGACAGCGATCGAGAAGGTCCGCCTCGCCGAGGATGGCTGGAACGGCCGCGATCCGGCGAAGGTCGCACTCGCCTATACGCCCGACAGCCAGTGGCGCAACCGCGCCGAGTTCATCACGGGCCGCGACGCCATCGAGGCGTTTCTCAGGCGCAAATGGGCGCGCGAGCTCGATTATCGCCTGATCAAGGAACTGTGGACCTTTGCCGGCAACCGCATCGCCGTCCGCTTCGCCTACGAATTCCACGACGACAGCGGCACCTGGTTTCGCGCCTACGGCAACGAGAACTGGGAATTCGACTCCGACGGGCTGATGCGACGCCGGATCGCCAGCATCAATGAGCATCCCATCGCGGAGGCGGACCGCAAGTTCCGTTGGCCGTTGGGCCGCCGGCCCGACGATCACCCGGGGCTCAGCGCTCAGGGATTTTGACGGAGAGGTCGCGCTCACATCCGGCGAGCGAGGAAGTGAACGCCCGTCGCTGGATTGCCGTGCATGGTGGTCAGCCGGATCCGCCTGCGGCTGATCGGCTCGAAGCCTGACAGCCAACCCTGCATATGGTCGTCGGTGTGATGGCGCACGATGCCGCCGTCGCCGGTGTCGAAGACACCGTAGGGACCGTGTGGCCTCTCATCGTAACGCGCGCGGTTGCGCGCATCTTCCTGCAGCGGCATGTCGCTGATGAACAGGAGACCGCCGGGGCGCAGCAAGCGGCGAATCTCCGTCAGGACCGCCGCCTGGTCGTCGTCATCGACGATGCAGGTCAGGACCGCGAGGATCATGGCCGCGTCGAAACTTCCGTCTGGCTCGCCGATCGCAGGACGGTCGATATGGCGCAGATCGAGGCCGGGGCACTCGCGGCGCCCGCGCGCCACCATCTCACGCGAGAAATCCACGCCAACCGTGTTGTGAAACCCCAGTCCGGCGAGCGCCCGCAGGCTCCTGCCGTAGCCGCAGCCATAATCCAGGATCCGGTCGCTGTGCTCCAGCGCCGCGGTGAAGTCATCGCTCAACGGATGGGTGAAGGTCTTCGCTGCGCTGCGGTCCCAGTAGCCGCTCTGGTCCGGCATTTTTCTCCTCCGGCTGTTTCGTGGCCCTCACGGGCCCCGACGTCGGCGATCCCGCGGGTTCATCCGGTGAAATCGTTGGCGGGCGAACGAGTCGCCGCAGCCTCCGACGGTCACCCGGAACGCAAACGGCCTGCGGAACGGCGATGCGCGAGCATCCTTCACGATCAGGTGCCTTCGGCCTTCCAGTATGCCGTGATCTTGGTCACAATGTCATGGGGAGAGGGACGACTGTCGGAGTACGCGGTTGCCGATGCGCCTTGCTCTACGTGTATCGTTTCTTTTGGCGACGCTGTCGCTCTCCAACGCCGCTCTTGCACAAGTCACAGATGCCAGGCGCGCATCGTACCGTGCGGCTTTCGAAGAGACGCTTCGCCAGCCGGATAATGCCGAGGTCCTGCTGAAGTATGCGCAGGCCGCCGCAGCGGCCGAGGACTACGAAGGTGCGATCACCGCCTATGAACGGTTCCTGGTCATCGACGCCGACCAGCCGCGGGTGAAATTCGAGCTGGGTGTCCTCTATTACAAGCTCAGGTCCTACGATGCGGCGCGCACCTATTTCGACCAGGCGCGCAGCTCCGCGAAGGCGACCAAGGAAATCGCCGAACGGTCGTCCGAGTTCATCCGGGACATCGACCGGCGCTGGGGCCCGTCGCGCCTGACGGGCGAGTTCGTGGCCGGTATCCGCTACTCCGACAATCCCGCCAGCCTGCCGACGGGTACGCTGCAATCCTACGGCGCGACCGTGGTGCCCGATCCGACCTTTCAGCGGCGCAGCGACTTTGCCTTTATCGGCGCCGCCTCGCTCAGCCACCGCTACGATTTCGGCCGGCAGGACAGCGGCACGCTGGAAACCGACTTCTCGTTCTACACGGCCAAGCAGTTCCAGGTGACCGCCGCCGATGTGATGCTGCTGGACCTCGGCATCGGACCGCGCATGGAGTTGATCGACGGCCCGCTGAGCGGCGTGCAGCTCAAGCCGTTCGTCAGCGGCCGCTACATCACGGTCGGCAACCTGCCGACCTACTGGGCGTGGGGCGCCGGTCTCGAAGCCTCGGTGCCGGTGGCCGACAAAATGCGCGCGGGAATCGTGGTGTTGGGGCAGCGGCGCGACTTCGTGGACAACGCGGTCGTGCCGTTCAATTCCCAGAATTCCGGCAACAATGGAACGGTGGCGGCCAACCTCCGTGCCGAGCTGACGCCCAGCCTGGAAGCGTCCCTGGGCGGCAACTACACGCGATACATCGCGATGACGGGCTTCCAGAGCTACGGCGAGGCGGGCCTGGGCGGCTCGCTGACGCTGCGGTTCGAGGATCCGGTCGGCATCAACGGTCGCAAGTGGACGTTAGCAGGCAATGCGGCGCTGGCCTTCGCGACCTACGACCAGCCCGACCCGTTCATCCAGCCCGGCACCGTTCGAAGCCAGACGGACGTCAATCTTGGATTGCTCCTGTCGGTGCCGCTGGACGACCGTCTGACCCTGGTAGGTCAGACCACGTATTTCCAACGTTCCGCCTCAATCAACAACTACAGCTTCAACTCGTTCAGCAGCCTTCTGGGCATTGGCTGGCGATTCTGAGGGAGCGGTAAATGTCCCCACGGCAATCATGCGCTGTTTTTCTGTCGGTCCTGTTGCCGCTCGCCTTGTCCACGGCGCCCTTGACGTCCGCTTCGGCCCAGAACGTGGGCGTGACCACCGCGGCGAGCGGCGATCCGCGCGGAACCCCGCCGGCGATGCCCACGCGGACCCTACGCGTCGGCATCGACGTGGTCGGCAACGAGCGCGTGACGACCGGTGCAGCGGATCGCGCGCATCTCGTCTTCCTCGACGGTTCCGGCCTGACGGTCGGCGCCAACAGCGACCTCGTGATCGACAAGTTCGTCTACGATCCCAATCGCACCGCCGGCGATCTCACCATCAGCGTCACTAAGGGCGCCTTCCGCTTCGTGGGTGGTGCGATCAGCAAGAAGAGCGACGTCATCATCCGCACCCCGAGTGCCCATATCGGTGTCCGCGGTGGAATCGCGACGGTGACGGTGAGCGCCGACGGCTCGACCACCGCGACCTTCCTGTTTGGCGACCGCATGACCGCGAGCAACGCGGCGGGGACGCAGCGCGCCGTGCGCTACGGCTCGCAGATCTTCGTGCCGGCCGGCGGCGCCGCTCCGCTCGAACCGGTGATCCTGCCCCCCAATACGCTGCAGGCCTATCTCGCGCTGTTCGAGCAGACGCAGACGACGGGCAACGTCATCGGCCCGGGCGACAAGGTGCTGATCGAGGCGGCCGTGAAGACGCTGAACGCGCAGGCACTTCCCTATGCCGATCCCTCATCGAAGCTGGCGCCGTGGCTCGCCTATCTGCAGCTGGTCGCGAATCAGGCCGTCACAACAACCAATGCATCGCGGCCGGTCGGCGGCGGCGCACCTGCCCAGCCAGGCGGTTCGACGGGGGGCACTCAGCCGGGTGGCAACACGGGGCCGGGAACCGGAGGCAACACGGGTGGTGGCTTCAGCATGGGCGGTGGCGGCTAGGGCCGTCGCTCCGACGACCAGGGGAAGTTCACGTACTGGTCGCGCGTGTCGTAGCAGATGTTGCCGTACATCCTGAGATACTCGGCGCGCCGCACGGGGTCGCGATAGACGCTGCCGGGATCGGCGACGTCGGCCTCGTAGCGCGCGATGTTCGCGAGCGAGAGGGCGCTGGGCAGGATGTCCATGGCCTGCGGCACGCTCTTGCCCTCCAGCCAGTCGGCCGCATGTTGCCCCAGCGCATAGGCGAAGATGGGGGAGGCGAGGCTGATGCTGGCCTTGTAGGGGCCGCCCTTCTTGATCTCGGCGACGGCCTCGGGCTCGCCGTCGATGCCGCCCAGGAACTGGTCGTTGCGCGCCTTGCCGGCCGCGCGCAGGGCTTCGAGCGCGCCCAGTACGACGGTATCGGCGCCCAGCACGACGTCGACCGTCGGATGGGCGAGCAGGATGGTGCGCATGGCGGCGTTGCCGCCTTCCTTGTTCACCGTCTGTGGCGACAGATCGGCGACGATGGTTACGCCGGGTATTGTCTTGAGCGAGTCGCGCATCGCCACGAAGCGGGGCGCCAGGAACTGAAGGCTGTCGTGCGTGAGCAGCACGACCTTGGCGCGGCCGCGCAGCCGGTCGCGGATGTACGCCGCCGCTGCGTCACCCAGCACCTTGCCCGTGAGGTATTGCGGCGCGTTCAGGATCTCGGTGGCCGGCGGCGGAACCACGGCGCCGACATAGCTCCCGCCCCACATGAGCTGCTGCAGGCTGGGCGCCAGCGACGCCGGATCGACGGGCGCGGTGACAACGGCACCGACGCCGGCGCTTCGGAACTGTCGTACCTGCTCGATCATCAGCGCCGCGTCGTTGCGCGCGAGGGCGATCCGGTATTCGAGACCGCGGTCGCGGGCGGCGAGCGCCAGTCCGCGGGCGACGCCCTGCATGAACTCGCGTTCGTTGTCCTGTGCGAAGGCCAGAACCCGGTGGAGGCCCGGTGGCGGCGTGCAGGTCGGCGCGTTGGCGTCGAACGGCGGGAAGACGGTCGGGACCACGATGCCCTGCGGCCCCGGAGGCGTCGGGCTCTGGGCGTGCCCCATCGGGCTCGCGGCCAGCAGGCACGCGGCAACAAGGCCCGGCAGAGTCCGCCCCGAAATCATATGCCCCCGCGATCCTCTTCGCATGGCCGCGTCTACCCCCGACGACGCGTCCGTCTGTGGCGACTGTAGGTCAGTCCATCGACAGCGGAAAGATCAGTTGGGCGGCCATGCCGGGTTCGCGCGGCAGGTAGTGGACCTCGGCGCGCATGGTCTGGGCGATGCCCTTCACGACGCGCGTTCCGATGCCGGTACCCTTCGGCGCGCCGCCCTCCTTGCGTCCCACGCCGTCATCCTCGACCACCAGTTCGCCGCGGCCGTCGTGTCGGCGGCTCAGCTTCACGCGGACCTCGCCGGCGCCTTCGGGATAGGCATACTTGAAGGCGTTGGTCAGCCACTCGGCCACCACGACGCCCAAGTTGACGCTGGCGTCGGTGCGCAGCTGCAGCGGCTCCAGCTCGTGGCGGACCGCGATGCCGCCGCGGCCCTCGGCACGCATCGAGGTCTCCAGATGCTCGATCAGGCTGGACAGGTATTCGTTCAGCTCGACGTAGCGCACGTCGCCGGAACTGTAGAGGCGCTTGTGGACCAGTGAGATCGCGAGGATGCGCGCCTGGGTCTCGTCGAGCGCCGCACGCGCCGCGCGGTCGGTGAGGGCGTTCGCCTGCAGACGCACCAGCGAGGCCACGAGGGTGAGGCTGTTGGCCACGCGATGGTTCACTTCGGCCAGCAGCACCTCGGCGCGGTCGCGTGCCTGCGCGAGATCGGCGGTGCGGCGCGCCACGCGGTCCTCCAGCGTGGCGTTCATCAGGCGCACCTCGTCGCGCGCCTGTGCGATCTCCTGGGCGTAGCGCACGACCGTGAAGGCGACGCCGGCGACCACCAGGATGATGACCAGACCGCCGACGATCGAGACCCAGCGCAGCATCACGGCGTTCTCGCGCTGCTCGGCGATGCCGTCGGACAACCGCTCCTCGGCGGCGCGCATGATGCCGGAGAGAAAGACATTGGCCTCGTCCATCAGCGCCTTACCGCGATTGCTCCGCAGCAGCGCCATCGCCTCGGCGTCGCGCAGGTTGGCACGCAGCGCGATCGTGTCATCCATCTCCCGCATCTTCTCGGCGACGACGGCGGACAGCCGCCGGATCAGCGGTTCCCAGGTGCGGTCGCCAGCGAGCGCCTGGCGCAGCGTCTCGAGCTGCCGCTCGGCCTGTCCCTTGGCGCTGTCGTAGGGCGCGAGATAGATCTCGTTGCCGCTGACGAGAAAACCGCGCTGGCTGGACTCGGCCGTCTGCAGCGCGCTGCGCAGCTCGACCGCCGCGGCGCGGGTGGTTCGCGCCTCGTTCACCAGCGCGAAGTAGACCTGGGCCCGCTGGCCCAGCCAGATCGTGGTGCCGACGATCCCCAGCAGAGTCAGCAACCCCACGCCCAGTAGAAGGATCGTGGAGGTGACGACGAAGCGACTGGAGATCGGCATGTGTCAGGAAGCCGTTGCCTGCATTTCCGCCTCCACACAAGCGCCCGCTCCGTGCGGTATCGAACGTTTACATCAGGGCAGGATCGCCTCGCCCTCGATCTCGACCTTGGCGTTGGCATCGATCAGGGCCGAAACCTGCACCAGCGTCATGGCCGGGAAATGACGGCCGAGCGTGGCGCCCCAGGCGGCGCCGACCGCCGCGCCGGCGGCGTTGAACTCCGCGATGTCGGTCACGTAGGCGCGCAGCGCCACCAGGTGCTGCGGCTCGCCACCCGCCGACTTCAGCACGGTGACGAGATTGGAGAGCGCGATGCGCCATTGTGCGCCGGCATCGGCGTCGGCGGGAATGCTGGCCTGGCCGGGTTCGCGCCCGAGCTGGCCGGCGATTCGCACGCTGCGTGTGCCGGTGGCCACGACGGCATGCGAGAAGCCGCGCGGGCGGGGCCAGCCTTCGGGCAGGATCGGCGTGTAGGCGATGTCGGACGGGCTCATCTTCGGGTTCCTCCGGAACGGTTGCGGCCATTCTAGCCGTTGCCGCCGGTCGCGCGCGACCGCATCGTGGCGTCATGGCGGAACCGACGTTCGATCGTCCTCTGCGCGCCGACGCGGCGGTGCATGCGCTGGGCCTGTTGCTGGGCATCGTCGGCGCGGTCTCGATGGTGATCGTGGCGGCACAGTCGCCGGGGCAGGGGCGGATGGCGGCAGTCCTCGTCTATGTCGCGGGATTGCTTGCGATGCTGGGCTGCTCGGCGGCCTACAATCTGCGGATCACCAGTCCGCGCCGCGAGTGGCTGCGCCGCCTCGACCACGCCGCGATCTTCGTGATGATCGCCGGCACCTACACGCCGCTCACGCTGCTGAAGTTGCGGGAGCCGTGGTCGAGCGGGCTGACGGCGGTGATGTGGAGCATGGCGGCCCTCGGCATCGCCGCGAAGCTGCTGCAGCCCCGCCGTATCGAATCGCTGTCGGTGCTGCTCTATCTGCTGATGGGCTGGATCGGCGTGCTCGCGATCGACGAGCTGCTGGCTTCCGTCGAACCGACGACGCTGCTTCTGCTTCTCGCAGGCGGCGTGGTCTATTCGCTGGGCACGATCTTCCATCTGTCGAGTCGGCTGCCGTACCAGCAGGCGCTGTGGCATGCTTCGGTGCTGCTCGCCGCTTCTATCCACTATGCGGCGATCCTGTTGTTGTTGACGCGCTGAAGCCACGCCGCTTTAGCTGATCGCATGTCGTCGCTTCTCCTCTTCCGCGTCACCGCGGTGGCCGTCGTCGTTGCCGGCATCGCGATGATGGTCGCCGGCGGCGCGACCAGCGTCTGGGCCTGGACGACACCCGATACGCACCTTGTCTTTCGCGTCGGCCTGCCGCTCGCAACCGCGTGGCTGGTCTTCACCATGATGAAGCTGGCGCTTGCCTTGCCGCACGCGTGGAAGGGTGAGGAGAAGGAGCCCGCGCCCGATGCGCATGTGGCGCTGGAGAGCGCCCGGGCCGATGCGGCCGACGGCTGGGTGAAGAAGTCGGCGCCCGATGCCGTGTCCGTGCGCCAGATCCTGCTGCCGCGCGAGCCGGAGCCGCGCCGGCGACGCCGTGTGGCGCAACGCGTCGAACTGCGCGGCGGCCGCGTCCTCTATCGCGTGGTGCCGGCGCGCCCGAACACGACGGCGCGGCGCGTCACGGTCGCGGCGGCGCTGGCCGTCGCGGGGCTCGCTCTCTTCCTCGCCCTGGGGCCGATCGACCTCGAGAACGTGAGCTGGATCGCCTCACTTTTCCGCGCGCTCGAGGAGCTTCCGGGCCTTTTCGAGCGCGTCGAGGCAGCCGGCCTCCTGGCCACGCTCGGCTTCGGCGCGCGCGGCGACCAGCAGGGCCTGTAGCGCGGTCCGGTCGGCGGCTCGGTCCTTCGTCGCCCCGTCCTTGCCGGCCTCCGGGGAGGCCGGCGCCGCCTGCTTGGGCGTGACGTCGGGCATCGTCGGCATGCGGCTGTCGGTGGTTGCGGGTGGTTTGATGACCGAGCGGTCCGGGGTGGCGGGCGGCTCGATCACGCCGCCCGAGCGGCCGAGGTCGCGCGAGGTGACACCCGGACCCGTGCCCTGGCCGGGCGCGCCCGGCGCCTTGTCGGGAGAGGCGGTCGGCGGATCCGTCGAGATGTTCTGGCTGCGGGCCAGCTCGCGCACTTTGTCGAGGCAGCCTTCGGCCACAGCCGTTCCCGGGAACAGCGCCAGCGCCAGGATCGTGATCGGGGCGGAAAATGGTCTGTGCATGAATGCGCAAACGGCTCGTCGCGAGGCGTGGTTGCGCCCTTGAATTGCGGCCCGAGACCCCTAACATAACGAGTGCAAAATGCCGGGATGAACCCGGTGGCAACAGGGATGTCCAGATGACCAGGTTTCGTTGGCTCGCGATCCTCGCGGCTTTGATCATTGCGGTGCCGTCGCTGGCGCCGTCGCCCGCCGACGCGCGCGCGGGCGGTGGCAGCGGCTCGGGCAGCCGCGGCAGCAAGTCGGGCGATGCCCCGGCGCCGACCCAGACCGCGCCGACCTCCAAGCCGGTCGAGCGCAGCACCACGCCGCAGCAGAAGAGCCCGTCGGCCAGCCCGGCCAACACCGCCGCGGCCGGCGCCAAGCCCGGCTTCATGCAGCGCAATCCGTTCCTGTCGGGCCTGCTCGGCGGCATGCTGGGCGCCGGCCTGATCGGCATGCTGTTCGGCGGCGGCTTCGGCGCGGGCCTCGCCGGCCTGGCGGGCATGCTGGGCTTCCTGCTGCAGATCGCCCTGATCGGCGGCATCGTCTACTTCGCCGTCCGCTGGTGGAAGTCGCGCAACGGCACGCCCGCCGCGGCCTTCGCGGGCGCGGGTGCCGGCGGCGGCACTCCGCCGTCGCCGAATTCGGCCCAGCCGGAAGCGACGCCGATGGCCCGCTCCGGCCTGCAGTCGATGCTGGGCGGTGCCGGTGCCGGCGCCGCGTCGGGCTTCGCCACGCCGCAGCTCGCCATCCTCGAGGCCGACTACAATGCCTTCGAGGCGCTGCTGAAGGACGTGCAGGCCGCCTACAGCGCGGGCGACCTCGCCAGGCTGCGCAGCCTCGTGACGCCCGAAATGCTGGGCTACTTCTCGCAGGAGCTGTCGGCCAACGCGAGCCGCGGCGTCGAGAACAAGGTCACGGACGTGAAGCTCGAGCAGGGCGACCTGTCCGAGGCCTGGAGCGAGGGCCCGATCGATTACGCGACGGTCGCGATGCGCTTCAGCATGATCGACGTCATGCGCAACGTCGCCGACGGCCGCGTGGTCGAGGGCAACGAGCAGGTGCGTAGCGAGGCCACAGAAGTGTGGACCTTCCTGCGCAGCCAGGGCGGCAACTGGATCCTCTCGGCGATCCAGCAGACCTGATCGCTCCCGAGCGAGGGAATATCGAATCGGCCGGCCCGCAAAGCCGGCCGATTTTCTTTGTGCGGCCCGCTCCTTGCAGCGCCCGTGACGCCGCCCGCGCGCGGCGATAGCCTGCGTGTGGGGAAGGGCCGGGGAAGGCCAGCTATTGGGGAGACGTTAATGATCCGCCTGACACGAAGGGCCGCCCTCGGTGGCGCCGCGCTGTTGCCGCTCAGCCTCGCCGCGCCGTCGCGCGCGCAGGCCAAGTTCCCCGACAAGCCGATCCGGCTGATCATCCCCTGGGCCGCCGGCGGTCCGGCCGATGCCGGCTTCCGCATCCTCGCCGAGTCCGCAGCGAAGAAGCTCGGCCAGCCGGTGATCGTCGAGAACAAGGGCGGTGCGGCCGGCGTGCTGGGCGCGCTGGCGCTGCAGGATGCCAAGCCCGACGGCTACACGATCAGCCAGATGCACATGAGCGTGCTGCGCCAGCCGATGGTGAACGCCTCGCTCAAGTACGACCCGATCCGGGACCTGACCTACATCCTGCAGATCACCGGCTTCGTGATGGGCGTCGTCGTGCGCCCCGACGCGCCGTGGAAGACGCTGCCCGAGCTGCTGGCCTATGCGAAGGCCAATCCCGGCAAGCTGAACTGGGGCACGCTGGGCGCCGGCTCGACGCAGCATCTCGCGATGGAGAGCCTCGGCCTGAAGCAGGGCCTCAGCTGGACGCACGCACCCTATCGCGGCACCGCCGACACGCTGCGCGCGCTGATGGGCGGCGAGATCGACTTCGCCTCGGAGTCCTCCGGCTGGGCGCCGCTCGTCATGTCGGGCAAGCTGCGCCTGCTCGCGGTCTTCACCAAGAGCCGCGCCAGGCGCTTCCCCGACGTGCCGACGGTCCAGGAGCTCGGCCTGGAAATCGCCGTCGACAGTCCGGGCGGTCTCATCGGCCCCAAGGGCATGGACCCCGCGGTGGTGAAAATCCTGGCCGACGCCTTCCGCGAGGCCGCGGGCGAGCCCAAGCATCTCGAGTTCCTGGAGAACATGGACCAGCCGCTGCTGCTGCTCGACGGACCGGCCTATCAGGCGGAGATGGCGAGGACGATGGAGCAGGAGCGGGAACTGCTCAGGAAGCTGAACCTGCTGGCGACTTAAAAACAACCTCACCCTGAGGAGCGGCCGCAAGGCCGCGTCTCGAAGGGTGCGCGCGAGCACCGTGTCTGTGGCCCATCCTTCGAGACGGCTGCTGCGCAGCCTCCTTGTATCAAGAGACGGCCGCGTCGGCGTAGAGTTGCGGGCGCGGTCTCGGTGGAGAGCCCGGAGTCTCCTGGGGCCTACAAGCCCGTTCCTGAGCTCGGTGCCTCCACCGTTGATTT
>NZ_JAJISD010000011.1 GCF_020880995.1 Reyranella aquatilis
GGTCGTGAAGGGCGTCGCCGAGGTCACGCTCGACGGCAAGGTCATGACCCTGCGCGAGAACGAATCGACCTACATCCCGATCGGCGGCGTCCATCGCCTCGCCAATCCCGGCAGCGAGCTCCTCGAGGTGGTCGAGGTGCAGACCGGCGACTATGTCGAGGAGGACGACATCGTCCGCTACGAGGACATATACGCCCGGGTGTGAGGCTCGTGACTGAAGAGTTTCAAATCCTCAAACGGATTCGGCCGCTTGGACAAGTCTGACTGTTATGCACCTAGTCCTTCGGATCGCTCGCTCTGCTATTGTCCTCGGGAACGGCGCCGTCGATATCTCCAACCAACGCCTTGGCCGCCACCCAAGCGGCCCGGTTCCGTTCATTGAACTCGACAAGCTCTACGCTGCCTCGACCGACCTTCAGTCGATAAAGTTCCCGCACGATTTCTTCAGCCGTTCCCAGCGCAGGCTGTTCAGGCCCAACCGTCCCCACCGGGACAGTTGAGGTAGCCTTTGCCTGCGGCAGCGGAACAGCAAGGCCTGGGTCTATCGCCGCGATTACATCTATCAACTGCTGGGCTTCGACGTGACGGCCCGCTGCATGTTCGGCAGCGCTTCCTCGTCCGAGCAGCCGGATAATGAGATCTACGTTTCGAGTACCCCGAAAGAGAGAGAGGTCAAATCGTCCAAGCCGCGGGAGCACCTCCCGAACGGCGCTCCAGTTCTCGCTCCGTACAAGCCTATAAACGATGTTGAGCGCCTCTTCTCGTTGGATATCAGCGAGGTCTTCAATCCCCCGAACAAGACCCTCCCAATCAGCAACCTCCAATAGCGCCCGCGCTTGCATTGCCAGCAAACGAGTGTCGCGTGGCTTTGTCTCGAGGGACCGCCTCGTCAACTTCAGCACGGCCTTCCAATTGCCGCCTCTCATGAAGGCTCTCAGCGCTGATGCCTCATCGGAAAGGCTCAACCATATTTGAGCAGCGTCCTCGAAATTTCCCAGGGCTTCCTGACACCGCGCAACCACAACCCGCGCTTCGCGATGGTCAGGCACCATCTCCAGAACAATGTTCGCGCGCTCCATGGCTTCGAGGAACCTTGCGTTGCTCGCCGCCGCTTTCGCCTGGATCAGATGCATATCCGCGGATGTCGACCCCTGCTTCAAAGCCTCATGCGAGGCAGTCAGCGCATCGGATGAAGCACCCAGGCGCACGGACAAGCTCGCCAGCAGCTCATGGGCTCCAACGTCGTTCCCATTCTCCTTCAGATGCGATTTGAGGTACGAATGCGCACTCTTCGGCCCGCTCGTTCCGATGAGCCCTTGAGCGTAAGCACGGCCAGGATCCAGAGCCGCGATCTCCAGGCGCTGGTAGACCTGGACCGCTTTCTCGACACTGCCGAATGTGTGCAAGCGTCCATCGTGTAACAGACACCCTATCTCGCCCAACTTTCCAACGTCTCGAATGTTCCGGGTGGCGAGAATCGTGGCGCTGGAGGCACGGCGGGACTCGAACGCTCGCAGAAAAGCCGCTCGTATACTCGCTGACCCAAATGTGACGGAATCATCAAAAAGATAGAAGTCACAAGGGATTGCATAGCCAATCGCGTAGCTCAGCAACGCACGCTGCGACGGCGGCAGCGATGCCACCGGAAGGTCTATGGAATCGTTCAAATCCGAAAACGCCGTAACGAAAGCAACGACGTCGTTTGGATCGACCTCGTAGAGGTTCGCAAAGAAAGCCGCTAATTCCCGCGCCGTCTTCCCCAACGCGTAGCCAGCGGCTGTGCCGAGAGGCAAAGAGATCGTTCCGCGTCGCTGGACATTGCCGCGCGTTGCACTCGCGATTCCCGCGATAATCCGCAGCAACGTTGTCTTGCCTGCGCCTCGAGCGCCAAGAATCACATAGTGACGCCCCGGCTCGAACTCCGCTTCGATTCCATCGAGGATCTTTCGACGATGTTTGCCCGCGCCAAAGGTCTTTTCGACTGACTTGAGAACTATCATCGCTTCCGCCGTC
Source organism: Reyranella aquatilis (assembly GCF_020880995.1). Lineage (GTDB taxonomy): Bacteria > Pseudomonadota > Alphaproteobacteria > Reyranellales > Reyranellaceae > Reyranella > Reyranella aquatilis. The sequence continues at coordinate 2,014 of NZ_JAJISD010000011.1, forward strand.
AGGTGCTTCCGCATCGGAGGAGGCCCTCCTCCGACCAACGAACGAGCACCGGGATAAAATGCCGCGACACAGGACGAAACCTGCCGTCGCTCACTGCCTTCTGCCATACACAGGCACGAGGCACTCGAAATAGGGGTCCAGTAGCACTCGATACCATCAACTGCCCGCTGAGCGGGCCCACGTTCCTCCTTCCCGCACTGTTGCCAAGGATCCGCTCGACCTCATGGAGGCAAACTCTCCGTCGCATGCCTCCAACGTCAAACAGCTTGTGACCTGGTTTTCCGTTCTGGGACAAGCCCCACCCTGCCGAACGCAATTACGAAAGATCATGCCGCCCCGATAACCCTGCTGATTGAATTCGTCGTGCAGTTCGCGGGGTTCGTCAAACTACGCCATAGCCGCTCGTCGAAAACATTCTCGCGCCATCGCCCTTTGCCGTCCATGCTAATTGCCATGCCGGTTTTCACCAGAACGCCGCTAATTGCCGCGCCCGTGAGCGGGCTGCCCTGGTCGGTATTGAACAACTCCGGCTTGCTGCGATGCGCCGAAGCATCCTCGAGAGCCTCAACACAGAACTCCTTTTCCATGTTGATTGACAGCCGCCTCGACAGCGCGCGGGGGCTCAACCAATCGAGCACGCCGACCAGATAGACGGAGCCATGAGCCGTCGGGATGTAGGTAAAGTCGATTGGTCAAACCTAGTTTGACCGCACAACCTCCAAGTCGACCGCCGACATCCGACGCAGCAGATACGCGGAGCCTTCGCTGTCTCGCGATCGGCAGCTTGTACTTGCAGTCGATAATGGCCTTGGGCTTAACAGGCCGGCCTTGCTGAGCGCTCTTTCTCGATAACCGCTCTCCAGCGTCAGCACTGCGATCTTGCCATGTAACGATCTCACATCCACTTCGGGTTGCATCTCTCCACTACCCCTGACCGGATCAAACACGTCGGCAGTATCTTCTTGAAGTTGATCTTTCTACGTTTTCATCTCGTACAGGTGGCGGTCAAAATTCTCAGCTAACTGAGCCAGCGTCACCTCGGCCGGGATCGCAGCGAGAGCCACCTTCGCCTTGAAGGCCGGTACATGGTTCCCGCGAAGATTTTTCACCATCGTCTCTCTGGAGCGAGGGACATTTTTCTGCACGCGACCCGACAGAAACTCCATTTGGCGTGCTTTCCCACTTCCCTGGGCCGGCTCTCATTTGGTCTTGGAATGTCTTTCTTATACCAACGCGCTCATTTAGGATGTGCGCTGTGTGTTTCGCGCAGTATTTCAGCTCAATCACCGTGACAAGACAACTAGCGAGGGCAAGATGACCGAAGTCAATTTTCCGGCCGGAAGCAAATTCGCGCTTACGGCCGATGGCTCGCGTGGAATGTCCCTGCAGGCTGCCGTTGCAATTACAACGGCCATCATCGCTAAGAGCGACTCCATAAAGCCATCCGATTACGCGACCATCAGGGCGCTCTTTAAGAATATCGCGGCCGATGCCATGAGCACCTTGGTGCCAAAGGTAGCGAAGGAAGAGAACTCGCCCCCAGCCAGCTAGGTGTATTTGCTACCTGACCAAAGAGCTACTCTCAAGGTGTAAAAAGTTGGCGGTAGTTCAAGCTGCAGGTTGCCAGTCGGTTTGAATTGAGGCGTATTCCACTGCAAGGGCTGTCGGGGGGGGGGGAGGGCCGGGTAAGCCCGGACCGCAAGGCATAGCGTTGCTCGATACATTTCGACCAGAATCCGTGGCCACCGAGATGTCGGTGATATCAGCACACCGTCCTGATTGAGCCGATCCCTGCCAACGCGCCGCGGCAGAGATGGATAATGCTTGTTCGCTAGGATTCTGGTCCGAGGCTGCTGGCAGATCAGTATCAAGCCCATCAGTCACATCGGGCGGCAAACCGGTTTGACGCTCACCGCATGACCTCTGGCCTTCAGGTGCACGTCATATCCCCTGCCGCGTAGAGTAGTGTCTCCAAGAACTGAAGGGCGATCCTGGCCATCAGTTTGAGGTGCCTCGCCCCGTTCCACGCTCAACTCGCCGACCTTGGCATGTAGCTCGTTGATGCGACCGGCATCTACCGGCTCTAAAGTGGTGCGGCCACGCTGAACGGCCTCGGCCGCCCTTCGACCGGTGCCTCCTTTCATTGATGCACGATCGTCGGATGGACGCCGAATTGGCTCGCCAGTTTGCCAACCGTCTGCTCGCCCTTTATTGCCTCAAGCACAACCCGCGTCTTGACTAAGGCTTGTGCTGCTTCCGCTTTGTCATCGCCGCTCTCGTCAAGTGAAGACCAGCAGCCTCATCTCCAGAACTCACGCCACTGTCTGAATCTCGGGGGAGTAGCTGAATTGTCTCGTGCATAGACTTGGCGCCAGAGTGCCTTAGCTACTTGGAGACTTAGACTGCGGCCTGTGTCTTGGCCACCCCCATGCCATGCCGGGCAACGGCCTCGTCGTCGGCCACGACAGCGATCTGCTGCATTTGCAGGTATTCCCTATCGGTGAGGCGTGCCCGCACCCAGCGGGCCTTCCTGCCGGCCAAGTGGATTACAGTTGGGCCGGCGCCAAGCCGAGGCGTGACCTTCCGGTCGTATACGATATCGAACGTCTCTCCGTCTTCGCTGACCTCGACGACCATAGATGCGGACCGAGCAGCCTGTGGAGCATAATCGAATAGGTAGATTTTCTTGATCGGCGTAAGAGCCTCCAAGTCTACTTTCCACCAAGCATCCTTCTGGCTCTTGGTGCTGAACAGCTTGTGCCGCTGCAGCGGATTGCCATCATTCCCGTTCTCAGCCTTATATGTCAGATGCGTACTACTCATCGAAACAGGCTTACCAACGGAGACGGCAGAACGAGTTTCATGCAGATAGATAGGGGCTCGCCGAGTGAAGAAAGCATTCCCCCAAAACACTGCATTATAATACATCTTCGTGAGGACAAATCCCTTGTCGACAAGATACTGCCGTATCTCATCAAAGCGCGCACCGCCCTCATATAGCGGCTCCTCCGAGATTTCGACGTAGATCCCCTCCAGGCGATCAAGGAACGCTCCGAACCCTTTCAGCACAAGAAGATCTGCCCCTTGCGTGTCGATCACAGCGAGGTTGAAGTCTTCTGGCGTATAATGCTGCCGCAGGATCGTTTCCACACGGCTTGTCTTCATCTCGACCTTGTCGATATAGTGAATGCCGGGGTGCAACTCCGTGAGCCGTCCGGCTGGCAACATGCTCGAAGCCATCCCACGACTGTTGGAAATGTTAAACGTTACCGGCTTTCCATCCACATCGGCGCAGCATGCGTGAAATATACGCTGCAAGGGAAACCGCTCAAGCGTTTCCTTGGATTTTGCGAAAACGTCCGGCATCGCCTCGAAGAAGGCTACAGGGACCTTGCCATAGGCGTTGTAGAACTTGCACTCCAAGGCATTGTTTGCGCCCACATGAATGATGCCCCCTCTCGGGAAGCCAAACTCATTCATGTACTGGAGGTAACTGAGTGCAAAAGACGGGTCTCGTGCTACGGCTGCCATAGACATCCCTTATTCTGTCGCTGGAGGACTGTGAAGTGGCCCTGGTTGTCTGAACAGAGTTTCCGCATCGATAAGTGGAGCGTCTGCCGAGGTTAGGCTGCCACGCGATTGGCAACAGTGTGTAATAGGCTTGATCTGATGTTGTCCCGTCAAGACTCGAATGAGTTCTCCGGTCATTGGACGAAGTCGTGCGACCCGCTGCCCATTATTCATCCGTCGGCAGGTTGAGTCTGCTCCACTTTTTTCTCTGGTAGCTAATGGTGCGGCGCCCCATCGAGCACAGCGTCCGTCCTAGTGCTCTTGCCGGCCCTCGCGGAGTGTTGAAGTCATCGATCGCGTTGAGCGGCCGGAACCAGCGGCTGCTGCGGAGCTGATCGCTGGCGACGACGAGTGACCGCCGCCGGTTCACCTCCCGCGCACGACGAAGGGAGCCCTGGTCTCAATGCATACTTCGATGACGCCGTATCGGCCTCGCCGGTTTACACCGTCGCTTCGCTGATCCCGTGCAGGCGGCAAAGTTCCGAAGGCTTCGCCCCAGCACTGTGCAGCTTAAGCATTCCGCTGATCTACTCTTCGCTAGATCACTTCCGTTTCATGTTTGCTCTCCCCGAACGGACCCTAGTCCACTACAGGAGAGTTTGGGGGAAACAGGTCACGAGATAACTGACAAGTGAAGCACAGCCATTGCCGACTGGTGTAAGATTCTAGACACATTTCCTCTTGTTTGGCGTGAAGGCGCGGCCAGCTATCAGACCTGCGACAATTAGGAGCTTAGAGGGCGGACAGTGTACTGGAGCCCCCTATGGTAACCATATTGACCCGCTCCGGGGCAGTCACTACGGTTGCAGTAGCAAAAGTAAAATGGTGACCAAGTATGCCGGTGATCAAGGTCCTCCCGCGGGGCGATTCGGAAAACAACAATGCCTTGGCGAAGGCCTATAAGAACGTCTACTCGCAGGGGGGAGAAGACGGAATTCTAGCGGAAATCTTCCGCATCATTGGCGCTCAGAACAAGTGGTGCGTCGAGTTCGGCGCTTGGGACGGCGTGTTCCTGTCAAACACTTGCAACCTGATCCGCAATGCAGGCTGGAGCGCCGTCATGATCGAGGGCAACCCGGAACGGTGTCACCAGATCCGAGAGAACTATCCCGGCAACAATAAGGTCATCCCCCTCTGCGCCATGATTGGTTTCGAGAAGGGCGTCGATACCATCGATTATCACCTCGCGACGACTCCGATTCCAAAGAACTTCGATCTACTGAGTATCGACGTCGACGGCATCGACTGGCATATCTGGGAATCCATTGTCGAGTACCGGCCAAGGGTTGTGGTGATCGAGTTTAACCCTACAGTGCCTAATTGTGTGGTCTTCATCCAAGATCGGGACATGAGCATCAATGAGGGCTGTTCGGCGGCCGCCCTGGTCGAACTCGCCAAGACGAAGGGATACGAACTCATCGCCGTAACGAATGGAAACTGCTTCTTCGCCGTCAAAGAGGAGTTCGACAAGTTTGCTGGTGCAGGAATTACCGACAATAGACTGTCACGGATGCGTACTGACCGCGATAACTTCATCTGGTGTGCCTATAATGGAAAGATCTATCAGACGCTCGGACGGTTGAGCTGGTTTGGGAAAAACTACGAGTTCGGCCCCGAGAGCCTGCAGTTCCTTTCCGAGTATTGGTTCCACGGACAATTCCAAGGTCGCCCCGCCAACACGTTGGAGAGAAAAGATCCTCATGGGCCAGATCTAGCGACGCCAGCAGGCATCCTGAGAGAGTTGCATGAACTTCGAGCGAGCCGCGCCAAGCTTAAGGCGGAAGATTTCAACGCGCGCAGTAAGGCGGCTTGGGCGGCAACCAAGGAACTTTGTTCGAGACATACGGAATATGTTGCCGTAGCAGCCGACAGCACACCGTCCGCATTGTCGTCACCGCAGGCCAAGACCGATTGAACCGCCGCTGACGTAGTCTCGAAAGTCGAATTCTGCCAAGAAGCAGAACAGTATCGGTAGTTGAGCGGCGGCGTCTATCGCCGCGCTCAATTCGCGGCTTGAAGACCCTGCACTATCATGGCGAGTAGAATCATCGCAGCAATGGTGTACTCGACTGAGTCATTGTGGAACCAAGCGATAGCATCGAGCAAGAGATGCAGCGAGAAGTCGCAAAGCGCCTTCAGCGTCATGATCTGAGCCTACCACTCCAACGGCTGGCCCGGTACGAAGCAAATTGTCCAACGCAGTCTTTCGCTCGCACGGCGTTTGGATGCCTAATCAACCTGCGCATCGGCCTTAGCAAGGCGGCAGACCGAGTACGATGCCGATCTTCTGCCCCGTATGGCTGCATCGTTCCCCCGTCGCACGGTCGTAGACAGGTGAAAATAACACGTCTCGGATGCCGTTTCGTTTGATGAAGTCGTGGGCCTCGCGGGCGTTGTCCAGAGTGGTTTTGTCAATCCCCAGGACAAACTGCAGCATGAGCGACTTCTTCGGCCCACCGAACAACGCCAGGCGGGCGTCCAGCGAGGACCTGAATGTGTGGCCTTTGGGCGGAGGAACGTTGGCCACCATCGTGATACCGTCAACAATCGAAGCGATCTCAGGGAGGTTGGTGACATCGCAATTCCTTGTTCCCACGCCGACTCCGCAATAGCCGCCTGTCATGCCGGAGCCGAGCGGATCATTGGGGGCAAGTGCCAACTTATAGCCTCTCGCGTGAACCGCCTCCGCCATCTTGACCATGAATGGGGTCAGTAGCGACGCCGGCCGCATGTCGGCGAATTCGCAATCGCAGAGGATGCCCCAGACCCGCGCCGTTCCGGAGGAAAGAACTGCCGGGGCAAGGACAACAAGATCGGTAGCCGTCATGAAGGATCGCTTCCCAACGACGTGGAAATTGGTGAAATATCTTTCTGGGTCGGCTGCGGCGGCCGCATACGAGATTACGTGCTCGTCCGGTATTCCCGCGGCTCTGGTTACGCCGCGCCAGTCCTCTCCCAAGGCGGAGAGCAGGGCCGCCATCGTGGCGGCATCGGCACGCTCATAGCTCGTGTAACTCGTTCTAGCCTGCAAACCCTTAGCGTAGAGCACGGGACCGAAACTGTTCGGATTGTGATTGAAAGTGTTCGAGGCGCATAGATCGCACCTGTTAGCCCACTGCAGCCAAGCGTACTGGACGTGCTTCGATCGCGACTGTATCGACCTGGCGCTGTCGGTGTTGTAGGCGATAGAGACCGGGTGGTGGATGTAATTCTGGATCCCATCCTCAGCCGGCATTGGGGCAAGCCGCCATACTTGGAGGCCCGTCGAGGCCACCATCTCTTCTGTGAAGAGATCAGCGGCGCGCGCCTGTCCAAAGACAGACGTTACCAGCAGGATTAAAATGGTGAGTAAGCGGTGCATGGCGTGTGACCCCGTGATGGCTGCCATATCTCTTCCAAAGTATAAATCTGCAATTTCCGGCGTAGATAGCAAGTTCGAAACTCGCCCAGCAGCAATACAGGCGCTAGAGATTTCCGACTTCGACGAGATACTGCGATCTGCCCGCGGTGCCCGTCAGTACTCAGTTCGGATGCACGCGGGCGTATAACCTCCGACACCTCAAGGCCGTCATCATTACCCTTCATTTGTAGAACGTCCGCCGCTGCCCCCGAGGCGGAGACCACTACACAGTCGAGCGATATGGCCTCGTGCTCACAATGGCTACGATAGCGAAGAAAAAGAGGCCTGCCGTGGACCACAGCAAGTATTCCATCTCTAGTGTACGGTGCGGATAATCAGCATAGTAGCCAAACCTATAGTATGTGATGGCGTGAGTGATGGGATTCCAGATTGCGATTTCACGCAGCGCGGGTGGCATGTAGTCCACCACGAACAGCACACCGGAAAAAGCCATCCAGCCCCTGATTAGTATGGCGTAAATGTATAGCCACGAGAAAAAGAAGCCGGCGATCACGGCATTGAGCAGCCCGACGGCTGCCCCTTGCACAGCGATAATGAGCAATGCCAGCAGGCACCGCAAAGGATCCTGCGGAATTGCCTGTTCTATGCCGGTCAGCCAGATTGCAAACCCAAGGATGATGATAATGACGACCTTGGTTAGCAACTCATCCAGGACATGAATGAGAAACAGGTCGACTTCCGTCACTCTCGGCAACCGGCGCAAGTGGTCCCAGGCGCGCATGCGCCAAGAGATGTGAAAGAACAGATAGAACGGCAGAATGCCCGTCGCGAAGAAGAGGACCACTGAGGGGCCAAAGGGGGCCCTAGAGGTGATCAGAGAATGCGTCCCGGCAAATATCGCGATTACGCCGAGCGGCTCGCCGATCGCCAGCAGGATCGAGAGCTTGCTTCGCCGATAACGCTCGCCGAAGGAGGTCCCCATCAGGAAGATGAGGTTTGAGGCCCAAGACAGCAAGCCATCAAACAAATTACGGGCCCGGGATCCAGTCACTTGCCCACCCCGGTCTCTCCACGACGCCCCCTCGACACCATCGTTTGCTGATCCTCCGTCCGAAGATCCCGAAGTGCAGCATTGGGTTCAATCACAAGCCTACTCCCCAGTTCCACCAGCGCTCGATCGATAATGGCGGAGCGGGTGCTCCACTCGTTGACGCCCATCGAACGTCGATTCGCACGCAGATGCTGAAGCTTCTGAAGAAATCCTTCTGGCGTATCCAGCTGAATGTCGCCCGTAAAAAATGGGCCTGATGGATCCAATCTGCACGCAAAAGCCGGCATCAATCCCTGTGCAAACCATTTCCATGCATTTCACTCGACTGGGAAGGGCAAACGCACCCGCTTTGGCCTTCAAGCGGTTGGGTCCCTACTTCCTTGCCATGATGGTCTTCGCATCGGTCGCGATATTCCTGAAGAGGGCTCGGATAGTCGCATGATCGAGACCCGACTCGCCCTTCGCAATAACGGCAGTCGTGATCGCAACGGCAGCCTGAAGAGCCATTCCGTTCATGCCGTCGTCCTTGAGCGTCAGATCGCTTTCATGAGGAAAATTAATTGCGATCATGTTGGGCTCCTTCTTGGCAATCTATACCGCAGCCGCTTAGGGCAGCCAACGGTTCGAAGCTGGAGCACTACTCCGTGAAGGCTCAGCCACTCGATTCCTGTCCTGAGTTGGGAGCAAGGACAAATGGACATGACATGAGCACTGTGAAAGCTGCCGTCCTGCAAATACACCTCGCATCATGGCCGTCACGACCGTGCTCAATCGGGCTCACAGCCCGGTGTGTATTCCAACAAGAGTGCGGCAGCGAACGAGAGCAGCGGAAGCTAGTGCCACTAGCCAGGCGGCGCAAGCGAAGGGTTCGGAGTCTTACCCTTCGTTTTATACACGCCCGCAATCTCCTCCTCCAGAACCCGCCTCACTTTCGCGTTTGTGGCGAGAGCGGGACAGTACTCATCGAAAAGAAACTGAACAGACTGATCAACAGATCCGGTCATCGCCACGCTGATCAACGGGCTGCCCCCCAAATTTGCGGCGAACGCGGCATACGTGCTGCCTGTACTGATGACCTTCGTGCCACCGATCATCATGTTGAAGTCGAGGAACGCCTTTTGAATCGGATATCTTGCCCGCACGAATCGGTTGATGTCGATAAAGTGCTTGGCGCCGAATTTCTCCGCGAAATGCCCTAGAGTTTCCGGCGAGTCGGACGTGAAAAGTAGCTTGAGACCACCGTCGATACATTTCTGAATTTCCGGGTAGTAGAGTTCGAACGGCGCAGTTCTGCTCACGTAGTGACTAAGAGTAAGGCGCAGCGCTTTCATATCGAGCGCATCTTCCGCCAGCAGCGGAAGATCTCGCTTGAGCATCTCACCGACATCGCCCTTGCGGACGTGAAGCACGGCGTAGTTCTCGGTATTCATTCTCACCTTAGCACTAGCAAGAATTCGCGCCACGACGGGGTCGTGAGGAAGCTCCGCGTAGATTTCGCGGACCTCGGCATCCAACGCCGCCTGGCTCTTTCCTTCATCGGCGAACTGGTAGCCGTGATATACGCCGCTGTAGACTGTCGGGTTATCTTTCAGAAAGAATTCGCGCTCGAACTTCGAGGGCCTCATCGTCTCGAACTCAGGGCCCTGCAGGCTGAGCAGGCCCGCCGGAAAAGGCGTCACCGAGTCAAAGAAGATCAGATCGCGGCTACCGCCAGACGCGTAATACTCTCGAATGTCGAATAGCAGATTGACGTGGTAATCTTTGGTATCAAACTGCTGAAACCAATTTGGCAATGGCGTCCACGCCATGATCATTTGACCGTCGACCTGCCTCGCGAATCGCAGGCCGTACAGTAGGTGCTTCAGTCGCGCGATCAGGCGATCGCTTCGCTTCATGAAGAACGTCGGACGCCGCCGGCGCGATCTCGCGGAACTCAGATGCATGCCCTGCTCCTGGCAACATACTCTTGAAGCATATATTCGATCCAATGCTAGAAGATCGAAGCGTGCACCATGGTGCCTGCTCCGATACCTAAGGTGTTGGAACCTTCCGCGAGTTTATAGCTTCGCGTCCGTGGCGTCACAAACGTTGCGCTTGGGCCCACGAATCGGCCGAGTATGAAACCATCGGTTTTCGCGGCCTATCCTGTGATTTCGCCGCACTGGAGTGGCCTTCTGCCAGGAACTGGCTTATAAAAAATGGTGATCGACTAGGGTCTTGCGGCAAGTCGTGAATATCGCGCGGCAGGATGGCCTCAGCCTTCCTGCTGGGATACAACTTCCTGCTCTGTTCCCAGCACAGTACACGGGTTCGAGCAGATGACGCGCTCAACTATTTTCGTCCGTAGAGGTGATCGCCTAATCGCGCGCCTCAAGCATCTTTTTTACGCATGGCGGTTCGCCGACCAGATCGACGCGCGCGTCGTCATGGTCTGGCCCTCCCTGCCGGTGTTCTGGCATCAGTTCGACGGCACGGATTACAGCCCTTCACTGATCTTCAATTTGCGGGATTTCTACGCGGCCGGCGGTGGCGACGATCTCGTCTTTCTCGAGGGACCGGTCAGCTACCCCCTCCCCCGGCGCAGCCTGCGGGACAAGGAATTTGCGGCTATGCGGCCCCGGGCCTTCGACAGGGCCTATTTTGCCGAGAACCCTTCGACATTCTATGAGCAGGATGCGGTTGTCTTCTCGTTCGCCGACGAGCCTCGAACGCGGGAATACACCTACAATACCCTCCGCAAACTTTACGATCGCCTGCCCCACGATCCCGCGATCACGCGGTCGATCGGGATTGCCGGTCAGCGTATCGGTGACGAACAATATGTCGGTCTTCACGTTCGCCGCGGCGATGTTGACGAGATGCTCCGACAGGACCTGCCGAAGCTTGCCGAAGGCGCGCTCACTCCTGAACGGCTTGCTCTCCTGATGGGCCACTATGTCTGCCGGACTGCCTTGAACGAGTTCTATTACAAGTCGATAGAAGCCGCGATCACCGCAGGGCAGAAGATCGTCTATTTTTCCGACAGCCCCGATACCTTGGATCACTTCGTTAAGACGTTCGGCAGGCGTCACTTTGTGGATGCCGGGGCGTTCCGCATGCGCTATCCGATCCAGAAGGCCTTCCTAGACTTCAACCTCCTGGTAGGCGCGAGCCGCATCATCAGCACGGGAAGCAACTACGCGTCCTTCGCCGCAACGCTGGGGAACAGCGAATTGACGAACGTCGCGGTCGCCGGCAGCCTGGAGCAACTCGAAAGGCATCTTCACGTCGAGTATCTGAACGACGTGCAGATCGGTGCCGACGGCAGCCGAATTCTACGCAACGAGCTCGAAAAGCAGTATCTGCGACGTTCGCGCATGAGGCCTTTGGAAGCTGAAGAAGCGCTCCCTGCCGCATTGTAGACATGGGCTGAAGTGAGATATTCCTATCGCGCTGCGGTGCGCCTGGAAGGTTTGCCGGAGTGCGCACCAGGAGGACTTCAAGATGAACCCAAACTCACCCGAGGCAGTTCGCGACGAATCAACCGCGTTCCGCGATTCTTCCATCAGCGCCGGGCCGCTGAAGCTTCACCTGGGATGCGGCCCGAAACACATCCCGGGTTTCTATCACGTCGATGCACTGGAATACCCCAATGTAGATCGCGTCGCCTTGATCGACCGTCTCGACTTCCTGTCGGACGAAACGGTCGATCTCATCTATGCGTCTCACGTCCTCGAGCATTTCGGGCGCCACGAAGTCGACAACGTGCTTCGGGAATGGCATCGCGTGCTGCGGCCCGGCGGGGTCCTGCGCCTGGCGGTCCCCGACTTCAAGGCGTGCAGCCGGCTCTATCTCGAAGGCAAGTTGGCAAACGGCATCAACGACATCATGGGACTGATCATCGGCGGCCAGCGCAACGACCATGATTTTCACTACGTCCTCTTCGACCAGGAAACGCTCGAAGCACGCCTGAAGGGCGTGGGATTCTCACATTGCCGGCTTTGGGATTGGCGTTCTACGGAACACCACAATCTTGATGACTACAGCCAAGCCTACCTGCCGCACATGGACAAGACCAATGGGACGCTGGTCAGCCTGAACATGGAAGCCGTCAAGTAGGCCTGGGCGCCGATCCAGTCTGCTCGACATTCTTGAGGTACCAGTCGTAGGCCTTGCGAATACCCTCGTGGATGTCGATCTTCGCGCGCCAACCCATGGCCGCCAGTTTGGTCCCATCCATTAGCTTGCGCGGCATCCCGTCCGGCTTCGTGGTGTCATAGTTGAAGCCGCCGCGGTAGCCAACGACATCTCCAATCATCTCGGCCAGTTCGCTGATCTTGTAGTCGACCCCGCTTCCGATGTTGATATGGCCGAATCCGTCGTAGTTCTTTAGCAGAAAGAGGCAGGCATCGGCCATGTCGTCGACATGGAGGAACTCCCGCTTGGGCGTTCCCGTGCCCCAGAGCGTAACGGGCTCGTCGGCGAGTTTGGCCGCATGCATCTTTCGGATCAGCGCGGGCATGACGTGGCTCGAGGCGAGGTCGAAGTTATCGTTCGGGCCGTAGAGGTTGGTAGGCATCGCGGAAATGAAATTGCAGCCATACTGCTTGCGATAGGCCTGGCACAGTTTGATGCCCGCGATCTTCGCGACAGCATACCCCTCGTTCGTTGGCTCCAGAGGACCCGCGAGAAGCGACTCTTCCACTATCGGCTGCTCGGCCAGGCGCGGATAGATGCAGCTCGAGCCAAGATAAAGCAGCTTCTCGACTTTCCCTTCGAACGAAGAGTGTATGAGGTTGGTCGAGATCGCCAAGTTCTCGTAAAGAAAGTCCGCCGGGAAAGAGTTGTTGGCGAGAACGCCACCGACTTTACCCGCCGCAACAATCACGACGTCAGGGCGATTGTCGGACATCCAGCGTCGGACGGCCGACAAGTCCTTTAGGTCGACCTCCTGTCGGGTCGCTGTCAATATCCGGCAATCCTCTGACTTGCTCAACGCCCGTACCAGCGCGCTACCAACCATGCCCCGATGGCCGGTAACCCAGACAGACTTGCCCTTCAGTGAAAACGTCATGGCCAACTATCCTCAACTCTGCCTGTGACTCTCAATCCCTGACTTCAGAAAGCCGTAAGGTGACACCTTTGGGCCCAACAACGGAATGACTCGTTTTGCCGAGAGCAAGGTCCACCTCAACCATCTCTCTTACGAGCTCTTGGAAGCTGATGCGATGCTTCCAGTCCAACAAACGCCGAGCCTTCGAAGGGTCTCCCAACAGAAAGTCAACCTCCGTCGGACGGAAGTACCGCGCATCCACCCTAATGCGCGTCTGGCCGGTCTTTCTGTCGATGCCTCGTTCCCCTATGCCTTGACCTTCCCAGGAAATATCGATTCCGACTTCGCGAAACGCCAGTTCGACAAATTCGCGAACACTATGGGCTTCGCCGGTCGCCAAAACGAAATCATCGGGAACGTCGTGTTGCACGATCCGCCATATGCCCTCGACATAGTCCGCAGCATGCCCCCAATCCCTGCGGGCATCCAGGTTGCCGAGAAGCAACTCCTGTTGCTTGCCCTGAACGATGGCTGCCACCGCTCTCGTAATCTTGCGTGTGACAAAAGTCTCGCCACGCAGCGGGCTTTCATGGTTGAACAAGATACCATTGGATGCATGGATACCGTAGGCTTCCCGATAGTTTACCACGATCCAGTACGCGTAGAGCTTCGCCACGGCATAGGGGCTGCGCGGATGAAACGTCGTTGTCTCACTTTGCGGCGGCGGCGTCGCTCCATAGAGCTCCGATGTCGACGCCTGATAGAAGCGGACGCTGCGCTCGATACCCAGAATTCGAACGGCCTCGAGAAGACGCAATACGCCTGTCGCGTCTGCGTTCGCCGTGTATTCCGGAGTCTCGAAGCTCACCATAACGTGGCTTTGCGCCCCAAGGTTGTAGATTTCAGTTGGCTGAACGCTCTGGATCAGTCGCACCAGACTCATGCTGTCCGTGAGATCGCCGTGATGCAGATAGAACGGCAATCCCTCCTTGACCTGCCGCTCCAGCATATCGTCGACGCGGGGTGTATTGAAGCTGGAAGACCTCCTCTTGATGCCGTGGACGACATAGCCCTTCTTGAGCAGCAAGTCTGCAAGATACGCGCCGTCTTGACCTGTGACGCCGGTAATTAGTGCAATTGGCGAAGCCACTTCAGTACTCCCTTAGGATCCGCAGTTCGTTCCGTCTATACACCGCATTAGACATGCTCGCCGACGGCACGCACAACCATGAGACCCACTATCCAGATACCAAAAAAAGCCAGCGCTGCAATGAGTGTTGATTGACCCCGCCTAGGATATGTCGAACTCTCGGCAAGTACCGGACGTACATAGGGGGTAAGATACAGGTGCTGCGCCGCGGCATTAGCCCGTGCCTGATCGAACGCCTGTTGTGCCGCTACGTATCCCGCCTGCGCGTACTGACGCTCCAGATCCAACCGCTCGTAGCGTCCGACGAGGTCGGTTAGGACCTTGTTGCCTTCCCTGTCTTTCGAAACCTCCTTCACCATCTTGTCTAATTGATCCTTGGTGGCGGCAATGCGAGAGCGTAGGGATTGTGCCGCAGGCGTATTCGGATTTTGTTGCTGACTCAGAAGAGTGGCGAGGTCGGCCTGCTGCTGTATGAGCTGGCCGCGCAAGGTCTGAACTAGCGCTACATTCGTGGAAAGAGCCCCACTCGGATCGATCAGCCCCTCTTTGAGCCGGTAATCCGTCAGCTCCTGACGTGCCGCCCTAAGACGCTCCTCGGCCCGCCGGACCTCGCCTTCGGCGAATCGCACGGAGTCCATCTGCGGTCTTTTCGCGACACCGTTTACCAAATCTTCCGAAAGCATAACCATTGTATTGGCAATCAACAGAGCGTCCTGTGGCGAAAACGCCCTGACAGTCACAACGGCCAGTCCCGTCATCGGATCGTAGTTCGCCGTGACCATCCGGTTCCAGTAAACAAGGAACCGCTCCATCGGTAGGCTCCTGGCAAAGCGTGCCCAGAGATCATTCTTGACCACATCGCTGTCGTAAAGCGAGCGAACGTCGATACGGCGCTGCAATTCCTCAACGACCTGTCTGCTGAGCAGGTAATCGGTGACGACGTAATTCTGCATCGTCGCGGTAGAGCCGCCCAGCATTGCGCCGCCCATCAGAGCAAACCCGCCAGCTCCGCCCATGGCAGCACTTGGAGATGTAGCGTTAATCGGAGGTGGACTTCCCGGAAGTACCGGGCTGGACTCCATGACGGCGAACTTGAACTCAGCGACGTATTGGTCTGCAGCGAACAGGTAATAGTAGAGTGCAACAAGCCCGGTCGGCAAAATGACGCACAGCAGAAAAGACCATGCCAGTTTTCGTCGCGATCGCGGCTTGCGCTGCGGTAGCGGCGGCAAATCCACATTGAGCGCGCGACCATCTGTCTTTTCCTTCGTCGCCGGCAGAACGGTCTGTATGCCAGCTGGCCCCCGCACGATTGGATCAGCGAAGTCGCTGTCGTCGGAGGTA
This sequence comes from Reyranella aquatilis, assembly GCF_020880995.1. GTDB lineage: Bacteria > Pseudomonadota > Alphaproteobacteria > Reyranellales > Reyranellaceae > Reyranella > Reyranella aquatilis. Next base: position 17,522 of record NZ_JAJISD010000011.1, read on the forward strand.
AACGGGGGCATTTCACGAGGACGCTGAGTCCCCTGCTGTGTATCTCTGCTGAACGGAGAATCATGCGTATCAGGCATAAACCCGATGCTCCTCGATCGACGCGTGCGGTAAAATCCGTGGACAGCCTGAGGCAGCTCCAGCCAGCCTCGCGCCTTTGCTCTGAAGTAGCTACGCGATAGTATCCTCGACAAATTAACGCGTCACTAGGGCTGTACGTATAGCATGTTACACCTGTTCACCATTACTTGATAGTTTTGGCCACGGTTGGCGAACAGTCCGCGCTGAAACGGCCGGATCACAACGTGAGGACTGCATCCCGCTCTCACTCTGCTGAGCTTTGCGACTTTTCTAGGGAAGATCAAGGTGACCATGAGCGACACCTCTACTACTGAAATGCAGCCCTCAAAACTGAGCCTGCGAACCACAAATCTCATGCCGCCCTTCAATCGACTAGTTGGAGTGCTGCCGAAGTCGGTACTGTCGGTGCCGTCGATGATGTCCGTCGCCGAGCGTCGGTTCCTCTACGGGCTGGCTGCGAGGTACTACGAGGGCGAAGGCCTGATCGTCGATGCAGGCATCTTCCTGGGTGCGTCGACGCGGTGTTTCGGGGAAGGACTGCACGAGAATCCCAATCTTCCGGCGTCGGTCAAGAAGTGGCAGCGCCCGATCGTTTCCTTCGAACGGGGCATCGTCACGCCCACCATGCCCCTCTTCTTCAAGCGGAACGGCCTCGAGTTCAGCGGGGCTCCCGGCGATTCCTTTTCGGATCTGGTGCAGGGCAACATCGCCCCTGTCGTCAATGTCGTGGAGTTGCGGCTCGGCGACATCCAGGAGACCGGAGCCATAAACCACCCCATCGAGATCCTCTTTCTCGATGTGCTCAAGCTGCCGGAGATCAACAAGTTCGTCGTCGAAAACTACTACTCCCGATTGATTCCGGGCCGCTCGATCGTCATCCAGCAGGACTACTTCTACGATCTGCTGCCGTACGTGAAGACCTATCAGGAGGCCCTCTCCGAGTACTTCACCTTCGTCGGCGAGATTGGCTCGACAGCCGTGTTTCTCTGCAAGAAGCAGATCCCCCAGGAGGCGACGCTCCGGATCGAGGAAAGACTGGACGCGTCGGAGCAGCTTCGGCTCTCCGCCGTGGCGCTGCAACGCTCGACCGACCCCGCCCGGCGTTTCCTCATGGCACTGTCGAGAGCCCGGCTCATCCGCAAGCTGCAGGGCGCGAAGGCAGCCCAGGCCTATCTCGAATTCGTAAGGTCGGAATACCCGGAGGAAGCGGACTCCGAGCGCTCGCCGCGGCTGCGTGAAGCCCTCAGGGGCGCCGAAATTGCTTGCCGTGCCAAGGGAGCACCGATCCCGGAAGCCGCCGACGCCGATATCTGATCGGCGCCTACTCGGACGCGTCACCCAAGCCAGACAAGGCTATCGGAAGGTACGCGTATCGCGGCTAGTGACAACGAAGATGCCAAGACCCCTGATGTGCGGGAACGGCGCGACGCTAAGATCCTGCTCCAGTCAGTTCGCGGCATGCCCTGCTCAGGCGGAGCATGCCGCTACCGCCCGCTGAGACGACTTTATATGCCTTGTTCGGCTTCCTGCTTGGCAGCCTTCCGGATCAGCCGCACACCTTCCATCAGAGCTGCGATGATGATCTTCTTCTCGCTCTCGCTGGCTTCGCTCTGAACGTAGTCCACCACGATCCGCATTGTTTCCGGGAAGCCGAGGGCTGCCGCTCGCTTCTGGATACCCTGGGCATTGCGGAACATCTCGATTGCCTTGGCGAGTTCTTCCTTCTCCTCGGGCTGCACCGCGGCTTCGAGTTCCGGCGTCGGCTCCAGCGTGCCCTTGGCGATCAGCCCGAGACGCTCCCGCTTCATGGCGCCCGACGAGTCCGGAATGCTCCGGAGCACGCGGATATGTTTCGGTTGGTCGATAAAAAGCAGCATACTCTTCCCCCAGATCAGCCCTTTGAGCAGATGATCTAGTCTATAAAGTTGACGCTACGGAGTCATTTCCAAAAAGCTCATGATGACCTTCAGCAGTCGCTTTGGAGTCGCTTGCAGCACCACGGCAATAATGCCGGCACGAATCATTGCTGGCCTCTTCAAGTTGCTACGACGCCCACACATCGTCGGGTGTGTCGATGGGCCAAGCCGTGGCCGCCTGCACGGTTGGGCATTCGATCGTCGCAATCCGCTGCAGCGGCTGACGGTCGCGCTGCAAAATCCCGGTGGCCGCCGCTTTGTGACGCTGGCTGACCGCTATCGCGCCGATGTTCAGAGGGCAGGCATGGGCGATGGACATTGCGGATTCTCGCTGCCCATCCCCGCCTCGGGAGAAGCCGCTGCGGTGTACGTCTTGCAAGGACGATCCACGGTCGAACTGCCTCCTGCTTCGATCGTTGCACCAGCAGGAAGCGGCGCCCAGAAGCATCGTGCCGCTTCGTATGAACTGCAGATCGACAGCCTGTTCCCAGGTCGCATAAGTGGTTGGGCTCTCGATACCGCGCGACCGGAGCTTCGTCGAAACCTGCAACTCTACTGCAATGGTCGTTTCATCGGACGCCAACGTGCGACCCTCTATCGCGCCGAAGTCGTCGACGGCCGGCGCGACGGCTATCATGGATTCTGTTTTCCGCTTCCTGCCGGACAGATAACGTCCCTGACCATCGAAGACGTCGCACTCGACGCCTCTTTCGTCGCACGCCTGTAGTTCGATCGATGAAGATCGCCCTCGTAGACCGGGACCGATCCGCCAGTTGGCCCGGCAGCACGAATCGATTTGCCGGACTGGCGGCGCTGCTGCGACAGCTGGGTCACGATGTAAGCCTCTACGACGGTGCAGCGGCTGAGGACCTTCGAGCCTCCCCCACGCTCACCGGTCTCAATCGCGCCGTGGCCGCCGAGCCGATGCTCGCCGCATATCGTCTCGGAGAGAAGTTGGCCGCCCTCGATCCGGATCTCGTGATCGCACCTCTGAACGGGGGCCTGGCGCAGGGCGTGCTGATGGCCAGGGCTTGCGGCGAGGCCTTTTCCGGCACCCGCGTTGCCTTGTGGTGCGATACGCCGTCCCGCCGTCGTTTCCTCCGCACCGATGACCAGGCAACCGGACTGTCGCCACTGATCGCCGACGCCCTCGAACGACAGGCGCTTGCCATGGCCGACGCACTGATTGCTCCCGGTCCGATCGGGGAGGCTCTGCAGGCGATCCTGCCCGCCGACACCTTGCGAATGATCGAAGCGTCCCTGCCCCGCCGTCCCGATCGAACCGAAGGACCGACGACAGGCGCGATCGCCGAGATCGTCTTCGTGGGTCCGGTCCGGCGCGGCAGCGGAATCGTCGAGTTCACCGAGGCCATCCAGCGTGTCGCGAGCGACGGGCTGCTGGAAGATCGGATGGTGACCCTCCTCGGTCCCGCACGCAGCGACGTCCAGGGGATCGGCAGGGAATGGCTCGGCATGCGAGGAAGTCGCTGGAGCTTCCCCTTCAAGGTGATCGATACGGGAGACCGCGCCGAGGCTCTGTCGTACGTCCGCAAACAAGGTCGCCTGGCGATTACCTTCGTGGACGATGACGAGGATGCAGATGTCCTCCGGTCTGTAGCCCATCACCTCATCGTTCTTCCGACCGCCTCGGCCGGCGGCCCGGGTCTGGTCGACCGGACCGAGGCCGCGCTGCGCAGCGTCCTCGCCGGCGAGCCAGTCGCCGCGCCCGGGACCGCACCGCCGATGACGGATTGGGGCCGGCTGGTGATCGAACTCGCCCAATGCTCCCTTCGACCGGCGTCTCAGGCGCCACCTGCCCGGGGTGTCACCGTGTGCGTGGTCCACTTCAACCGCGTGGTGCAGCTTACAAGAGCACTCGCGAGCATCCCGGACAGCATCGACGGTACCCCCGTCGAGATCATCGTACTCGACAATGCGAGCAACCATCCTTCGATCGAGGAGGAGATTCGATCGCGGGCTGGCAATCGGCCTCATCTGCGTATCGTCCGTTTGGCCAGAGCCGTGCCGCAGGCGACCGCCCTCAACCTAGGGCTCGCGCAAGCCAGCAACGAAACCGTGCTTTTCCTGGACGACGACAACTACTACCTGCCATCGGGCGTCGAGCGTCTGGCGCGGGCCGTGGCCGCCGGAGGCTTCGATATCGTCGTGACGGCGCTCGATCTGTTCGATGATGGAGATTCCGAGGAGGCTCCGTCCACGGGGCGACTCATGTTCATAGGGCAGGCTCATTCGGCAGGCCTGTTCTTCAACGCATTCGGCGACACCGCCATGGCAGTACGGCGCGACACCTTCCTGGAATCGGGTGGCTTTCGCGATCCGGGATACGATTATCCCTCTATCGACTGGGTGACGCTCGCGAAGTCTCAGGCTGCCGGTCTGCGCATTGGGGCCCTGCAGTCACCCGCCGTGCGGTACCACCGCGACACCACCCGGGCCGACATGGCAGCAAACAAGCTCGACCAGGAAAGCGCGCGCCTGTTCGTGTTCGAGGCCTATGCCGGCGCTTTCGATGCGGAGCTCCTGGCGAGATACGCGCAGAACCTCCAGTTCGAGGAATTGTAGACGCCTCAGGCGGCCCGGAGCCGCCAGCTTCGTTCCCTGACGGAAAACCGTTCCCCGACCATCGTCAACTGTCCGCCCTTCAGGAGCAACCCCGCATGGGCGACGACGACGTCGATCTGCCGGGGCGTGCCGTCGCACAGTGGCTTGGGCACTGGCACGGCGAAGCCGTAATGCCCGCTTCCGATGCCGGCCGCCCGCACGTCGTCCCGCACACTGCCGGCCGCCACGCGGGTCAGGAACTTGCCGTCCACGAAGACGCTAATGTCGACGACCGCGTCGGGATCGGATGGCTGCCAGACCCATCCGCGCAGCACTCCATCGACGGCGTCGGCGGCGTCGCAATGGCCGTCGTAGCCGGCTTCCTCGAGCTGGTCCGCGTTACGCCTAATGGCGAGCCGCGCGATCTCGATATCGGTGCCATTGATGCGCAGCAAAACGTCTTTCGTCGACTTCCTGCTGAAGAGGCCTCGCCACTTCTTGGAAAGCGGGATCGCGAAACCGTGGCCCCGCATCTGCGGCGGCATGACCACGGCCGTGGGCAGATCGATATCGGCCCGAACTTCCTGGGGAACATTCCCGTCGACCATGACATCGACGACGACCGGCGTTTTGGGTTGGTCGTCATTCCGCACCCAGCCGTAGGCGATACCCTGGTGCACGCCGAGAAAGCGTCCCGAGTAGTTCCTGCCTTCGCCCGAATGCAGCCGATCCGGTTGAGGCCCGGCCTGCCGCGACGGCTTCACGGGCGGACGGGGGTCGCTGATTCGCGCGCGTGCCGTCAGCGCCGCCGGCTTGGCCGGAGGGACTTCCAGCGGGTCCGCCGAGAGTTCGTCGATCAATTGCACCAGACCGGCGCCGCGCAGGGAGGCCTGCTTCGCAGCCACCCTGTCCTTGCGGATATCCGCCGCAACGACCTTGGACTTGACCAGCCCGCCGCCAGGGGAACCGGGCGCCTTGGAGGGTGGGCGACCGGCTTCTGCAGTCTGGCCTGGCGACTTGCCGGCGCCCGCCTGTCCGCCGGGCTGCTTGGCCTGTTGGCCCGCTGGCGCAGGCTTCTTCGGCCCACCGTCGGACGGCTCCTCATGCAGGTCGCGCGACAAGGCCATCAGCAATCTTCCGATGGGTCCCTCGACTTCGGCCTCGACCTTCTTGACCGTCTGCGCCTTTCCAGGAACCTTGCGACGACCGCCCGATTTCTGCAGCCCCTTCGCCATCAGAAGCAGTTCGCGCAGCGCCAGCGGCGTCGCCGCCAGTTCCGGGCGGATCGCCCTGAACTGCGCGACCGACTGGTCGTAGCACTTCGCCTTGAGCCACTCCTCTTCCCAGGCCGGAACCGTGCCAAGTTCCAGAAGCGCCGTCTCGCAATGGACACCACTGATCTGGGCCTTGGCGACCAGCTCATGGTCGTGCGCCAGGACGCGATAGTCCGTGCTGAAGCCGCCCAGTTCGGCAAAGGTGTGGCGCCGCACGAGCAGCGGCAGCGAAGTCACGTCCGTGCGAAAGAAACTCTGGGCGACGTTGCCGAATACGATCGCACTGAGATAGTCGCGGCTCGACTGATCCCCGACGTGCGTCACCCGGAAAAAGTAGTTCACCAGGTTCGCATTGCTCGATGCGGCGACTTTCGTGAGCGCGCGCAAGGCCATCGGACGGATCGTGGATCCCGCCCACAGGAACAGCATGTATTCGGACCTGACCTGCCCGGCGAGGAGATTGAACGCATGGCCAGCGTCGAAGTCGAAGGCTGGCACGATGGTGGCCGTCACCCCGGCGGCGGACGCAACCGATTGGGCGTTCGCCAGCCCGTCGACATTGTCCGTGTCGACGGCAATCAGTATCTCTTCCGGCGGGTGATCCTGCTCCTTGATGGAAGCCAGCGTCGCCTGCAGCTTCTCGTCGGAACCGGCGTGATAGATGCACACCGATACGGTCGAGAGGATCTCGGCGCCTTTCCTGATCGGCGGCAACAGCTGCTTCAACAGCCCACGCCCAAGATCGAGGTGAAACCGACGCCATTGCTCCAGGTTCTCGGCATTGTCGAAACTGGCCCGCGCCACATACCCGCCGAGCCTCAGCGCTTCCTCGATCTTTTCCGCGAGCGGAATGGGATGCGCCTCACAAAGAACATGGGGGTGATCGATCGAAGCGACGAGCTCCGGCGTCCCGCCGGAGGCCGAAGCGATGAACGGGATGCCGCAGATCGCCGCTTCATAGACCGCGAGCGAAGAGTTCTCGATCATCGACGGCATCACCGCCAGTCGGTTTCCGCTCAGCAGATACTGCAATGCATCGTACTGCTGGAAGTCACTGAGGACCTCGACCGTCGTCGGCCAATCCTTGGTCTCCTCCGCGATGTAGTCGATGATGTCCTGGTCCGGCCTCGCCATGAGTCGAGCGCCGGGCTTGCCCATGAACGTGATCTTCTTGGGCAGCGCCTGGCCCTGGCGAAGCAGGCGCTTGATGGCCTGCACGAACGTGAAGAGCCCCTTGCGCGCCTCCAGGCGCCCGAAGAAGACCACTTCGTCGATCGGGTGGCGCTTGCCGCGCTCCCAGTTGCGGGCGTTCATCAGACCGCTGAGATGATCAAACGTGGCCACGTTGGGTTGAACGAAAGTGCGGTCGCGAGGGATCTTGTACCCCTGACTGGCCATCCAGCGCAGCAGATGAAGGCTGCCGCCGATGACCATGTCGGCGAACTCGACGCTGCGACGTTCGGCATGGACCTTGGCGAGATCGTCCACCCGGTCCAGCGGCTGCGAGCCGTAGAGCCTGTTCCAAATCCAGGGAGACGACGTCTTCACTACGAACAGGGTTTCCTGGAAGGCCAGGTGCTGCCGCTTCGCAAGAAGGCACAGATAACCGGACCCGCGCCATTCGGAGACGTGCACCACGTCCATCGGATGGTCGGTCAGATACTTCAGCATGTTGTATGGCGCGTGCAGCCAGCGATCGGCGCCGGTCTGGAAGCGGTCGACGGCGGCATAGTTAGGAACCGGCACGAAGCGAACGGACTTCGCGGCGTAGAACTCGATCCACTGCTCGATGGTCCCGTTCTCAACCTCCTGCCCCTTGAGGTAGAGAATCGTGACGTCGTGTCCGAGTTTTGCGAGCAGTTCGGACAGGGCCGAGTAGGTCGTTCCGATGCCCCCGTTGCGGACCGGACCGACGATGTCTTCCGTGGCGATACAGATCCGAAGCCGCGCCGGTTCGTCCTCGAAGCGCGGCAGAGAGCCAAGGTCCGGAAACTCGATCGACCAGGCATCGACGGCGTGAGGAACGAGGTTTCCGAGGATTCCGACGGGAGCAACCCTACAAAGGATCTCTTCGAGCGCTGCGCTGCCCAATTTGACTGAGCCACCACCCGCAAAAGTATCCACTCGCCTGCTCCCAGCCTCACTGATGGACATCAAGATCGCACCTAGTACGCACCTGCGAACAGGCGCACAAGTCACAAAAATGGATAAGAGCAGCTTAGCCCATTTTCCCCCGGAATCCTTCCCACGGAGGCATCCAAATTCGGTCCATCACGCCACAGAAGCGGCGCATTTCTCTGATGGACGAATGAGGCAGCAAGTAAGACGCAATGCTGGCCGGCGTGGGCGTTGACCGATTTCCTGAATGACTCCAAGTTAACAGTTCAGGAGCTCAAGACGTTGAGCCGCACAGGTTTATGACGCGACTGCCACTCTACCGGATTTCCCGGCCCGCAATTTTCCAGATCGTGATCGAAACTGCTCGTGCGATGCCATTTCCCGGGCCCCTTGTCCCTCCAGGTCCCTCGGGAAACGAGCTTCGAGCGCATCGGCTCCGAAATCGACCTGCCGCACGAGGTCGCTGAATGCCTGAAGGAGGCCCGATCGTCATCACGGGCGCTGCTGGCCTCGCCGGGCAGAATCTCATCCCCCGCCTGAAGGCGCGGGGCATGGGGCCTCTGATCGGCATCGACAAGCATCCCGCCAACAACGCGATTTTCAGGAAACTCCATCCTGACGTCCGCCTGGTCGAGGCCGACCTCGCCACCGACGATGGCTGGCAGCAGGCTCTGGCCGGCGCCGGAACCCTGGTCCTCTGCCACGCCCAGATCGCGGCACTCACCGAGGCGCCGTTCACCGCCAACAACGTGGTCGCGACCGAACGGGTGCTCGAGGCCGCGCGACGGCACGACGTCGGCCAGATCGTCCACATCAGCTCGTCGGTGGTGAACTCGCTGGCGCACGATTTCTACACCGAGTCCAAGAAGGCGCAGGAGAAGCTCGCGCTCGACAGCGGCATCCCGACCTGCGTGCTGCGCCCGACGCTGATGTACGGCTGGTTCGACCGCAAGCATCTGGGCTGGCTGGCGCGCTTCATGGCGCGCACGCCGGTGTTCCCGATCCCGGGCCACGGCCAGTACCTGCGCCAGCCGCTCTATGTCGGCGATTTCTGCAACATCATCGCCGCCTGCATCGCCGAGCCTCGGCCGGGGCAGGTGTTCAACATCTCCGGCCAGGAGCAGATCGCCTATATCGACCTGATCCGGGCGCTCAAGGAGGCGAGCGGCGCCAAGGCCGCCATCATCCGCATCCCCTACGGCCTGTTCCGCACCCTTCTGCAACTCTATGCGATGGTGGATTCCAATCCGCCCTTCACGGTGAGCCAGCTGGCGGCGCTGGTGGTTCCGGAAACCTTCGAGGTGATCGACTGGCCGCGCCTCTTCGGCGTGAAATCGACTCCGATCCTCGAGGGTCTGCGCGAGACCTTCCGCGATCCGGTCTATTCCAGCGTCGTCCTGGAGTTCTGAGGATGGCCCGCGTCGCCGTCATCGGTGCGGGCGCCATGGGACTGGCCTCTGCCTACCATGCGCTCAAGGCCGGTCACGAAGTCACGGTCTTCGAAGCCGACCGCGTGGCGGGCGGCATGGCGGCCCATTTCGACTTCGCCGGCCTGTCGATCGAGCGCTTCTACCATTTCGTCTGCAAGTCCGACCGGCCGACCTTCGAGCTGATGCAGGAACTGGGCATCGGCGACCGCATGGTCTGGCGCAAGACGTCGATGGGCTATTTCGTCGACGGCAGGCACCATCGCTGGGGCGATCCGCTCGCCCTTCTCACCTTTCCCAAGCTCGGGCTGATCTCGAAGATCCGCTACGGCTTGCAGATGTTCCTGTCGACCCGGCGGAACGACTGGTCGTCGCTGGAGAAGGTCAATGCGCGGGACTGGATCGTCCGATGGAGCGGGCAGCGCGCCTACGACGTGCTGTGGCGGCGCCTCTTCGATCTCAAGTTCTTCGAGTATGCCGACAACATCTCGGCTGCCTGGATCTGGACGCGCATCAAGCGCGTCGGTACCTCGCGCGCCTCACTCCTGCAGGAGGAATTGGGCTACATCGACGGCGGTTCGCAGACACTGATCGATACGCTGGTCGACGCCGTCGAGAACCACGGCGGCATGCTGAAGCTCGGCGCACGAGTCAGCGAAATCACCAGCGAGAACGGCCGCGTGACAGGGTTGGTCGTCGATGGCGCCGCCCAGTCGTTCGACGCCGTCATCTCGACCGTGCCAACACCCTTCGTGTCGAAACTGGTGCCGGGCCTGTCGGCCGAGGCCAAGGCGAAGTACGACGCGATCCGCAACATCGGCGTCGTCTGCGTGCTCTTCAAACTCGGCAAGCCGGTCACGAAGCACTTCTGGCTGAACATCAGCGACGCCGACATCGAGATCCCCGGCATCGTCGAATTCTCGAACCTGCGGCACCTGTCAGAGACCGTCGTCTACGTGCCCTACTACATGCCGCAGACGCATCCCAAATTCGGCCGCAGTTCAGAGGCTTTCGTCGCCGAGGCTTTCGGCTACCTGCAGAAGCTCAACCCCGCCCTGCAGGCCGGCGATCTCCTCGCAAGCCAGGTCGGCCGCCTCAACTATGCCCAGCCCGTCTGCGAGCCGGGCTTCCTCGCGAAGATCCCGAAGGTGCAGACTGCGATCGACGGCCTGCAGATCGCCGACACCTGCTTCTATTATCCCGAGGATCGCGGCATTTCCGAGAGCGTGCGCTACGGCAGGCTGATGGCGCAGGCGATCGACGATCCCGGCGTCTGGCGCGCCGAGAATCGTTAGACTGGGGTCGATGAACCTCCAGTTCCTGAAATTCCTGGTCACCGGCGGCATTGCCGCCCTCGTCAACCTGATCAGTCGCTACGCGCTCAATCACATCATGTCTTTCGAGGCGGCCGTGGCGCTTGCCTACACGCTGGGCATGGCAACCGCCTATCTGCTGGCGCGCCGGTTCGTTTTCGAGGCCTCCGGCCGGTCGGTCGCCTCGGAGGTCCGCCGCTTCGTGCTGGTCAATCTCGTGGCAATGGGTTTCGTGTGGCTGATCAGCGTCGGACTGGCGCGGATCGTGTTTCCCGCGATCGGCTTCACCTGGCACGCCGAAGACCTTGCCCATCTGATCGGCGTGCTGGCGCCCGCCGTCACGAGCTTCGTCGGCCACCGCTTCTATACCTTCGCACGAAGGTAGCCGCCCCTAGGCGTAGAGGACGAGCGCGCAGACTCCGACCCAGGCAAGGACCGTCGCCAGAAGCGGCAGGTCAGACAGCAGCGCATCGGTCGGCGATTCGCCGGCGCCCAGCCGCTCGACCACGTACCAGTAGCGGAATAGGCCGAAGATCACCAAGGGGATGGTCGCCGTCAGCTTCTGGTTCGCCGACATGACGAACAAGCTATAGAACACCAACGCGCCCGTCGCCGACATCTCGGCATATCGCTCGATGAGCGCCGGCGAATACTTGTCCAGCACCTCACGGCCGTCCGAGCCGCTTCCGAGCAGCTCCTGCCGGCGTTTCACGGCGGCGAGATAGAGCGCGAGGCAGAGGGTCGTAATCAGCATCCAGCCGGAGAGCGGCAGGTCGAGCACCACGGCGCCGGCGCAGATGCGCAGCACGAAGCCGATCGCGATGCTGAAGATGTCGAGCACCGGCTGCTGCTTCAGCACGAAGGTATAGGCGATGTTGAGAACCAGATAGCCCGCGATCACGGCCATGACGTAGGGCTGGAAGACCGCGGCCACCGCCAGCGCCGCCAGGATCAGGCCCAGCAGCGCCAGTGCGCCGCCGCGCGAGACGCGGCCGGCGGCGAGCGGGCGCGAGAAGCGTTTGGTCGGATGACGCCGGTCGCGCTCGATGTCGTGCAGGTCGTTCACGATGTAGCAGGCCGACGATGCTGCGCAGAACAGCGCGAAGGCCAGGAGCGACAGCTTGATGGAGGCCGGATTCGTGAATTCGCGGGCGAAGACCAGCGGCGCGAAGACGAAGCCGTTCTTCACCCACTGGCGGGGCCGCACCAATTGGATCAGCCCCACGATCATCCCGCCCGACGCAGACGAACTCATTGCCCCAAGCCACCCCGCATGGCAGGCATCTATGCGCACTCTCCCGGACTCTGGCAATCCCTCAGCGCCCGCCCAGGCCGGCCGGCGGCGTTATTGGCGTGGCCTTCACCCGGCGGAGGAAGTAGCATCGGCGCGATCAATTCGCTTCTGGGCACAGGACGGATGAGACCTGTTTCCTCCTGGGGACGCCTGAGCGCGGAGCCTCATCAAGTCGTCGAACTGTCGGACTACTCGGCCTTGTCCCGCCAGTTGCAGGACACCGGGCCCGCGATTCCGATCGGGATGGGCAGAAGCTACGGCGACGCCTGCCTGAACCCCGGCGGAACGCTGCTCGACACCAGGCGCCTGGACCGTTTCCACTCCTTCGACCCCGAGATGGGCCGGCTCGTCTGCGAGGCCGGCGTGCAATTGCGCGAAATCCAGCGCGCCATGATCCCCCGCGGCTGGAGCCTGCCGGTGATCCCGGGGACCCAGATCGTCAGCGTGGGCGGCGCGATCGCCAACGACGTGCACGGCAAGAACCATCATCGCGTGGGGTCGTTTGGCCATCACGTCCGGAACCTCAGGCTGCTGCGAACCGACGGCCAGATCGTCGAATGCAGCCCCGGCGTACGCCCCGACCTGTTTGCCGCCACCGTGGGCGGCATCGGGCTGACCGGGCTGATCGCCGTGGCGGAACTGCAGCTGCAGCCCGTGACGGGACCGTGGTTGGACACCGAGATCCTGCCATATCGCACCCTCGACGAATTCCTGACCCTCGCGGACGATTCCGAGCCGCTCTGGGAGCATACGGTGTCCTGGCTCGACTGCACCTCCGGCCGGCGGACACGCGGGATATTCCTGCGCGCCAATCCGGCCGTCGAACAGTCGGGAAAACCGCCGGTGCCGCGCCGGCGCGCCGTTCCCTTCACGCCGCCCCTCTCGCTCTTCAACCAGCTTTCGCTGCCGGTTTTCAACACGCTCTACTATCACCTGAACAGCTACCGCGGCGGGACCAGGCGGCGGCCCTTCGAGACCTTCCTCTTCCCGCTCGACGACGTGCAGGACTGGAACCGGCTCTACGGGCCGCGCGGCTTCTACCAGTACCAGCTCGTGGTGCCCCGCGACGCGGGACCGGCGGCCCTGCGCGAGATTCTCGACATCATCGCGAAGTCCGGCCAGGGATCTTTCCTGGCGGTCATCAAGACCTTTGGCGAGCGTGCCTCGCCCGGCCTGTTGAGCTTTCCGATGCCGGGCATCACCCTCTCCCTGGATTTTCCCAACAGAGGGGCACGAACCGAGCGGCTGTTTGTCGAACTCGACGCCGTGGTTCGGGCGGCCGGCGGGCGGCTTTATCTCGCCAAGGACGCCCGCATGCCGCGCGACCTGTTCGAGGCGAGCTATCCAAAGGCATCGGAGCTTGAGAGATTCCGCGATCCAGGGATGAGCTCCGGCATGTCCCGCCGTCTGATGGGGCGTTGAGTGGACAAGAAAAAGCGCATCGTCGTGATCGGCGCGACCTCCGCCATAGCCGAGCATTGCTGCCGCCTGTGGGTACGCCAGGGGCCGGTCGAGTTGATCCTGGTCGCGCGCAACGTCGCCCTTGCCGAGCGCATCGCCGCCGATCTGCAGGCACGCGGCGGCGATGTCGGGGTGTCGGTCGAGACGATGGACTTCCTGTCGACGAAGGCCATCGCCGACGCCGTGGCGCGCTGGACGGCGCAGGCGCCGGTGGACGTTGCTCTGATTGCCCATGGAGTCCTGTCGCAGCAGCAACCCTGCCAGGACAATATCTCCCGCGCGCGCGAATCGCTCGAGGTCAATGGCGTCTCCCCGGTTCTGTTCGCCGAGGCCTTCGCAGGCGCAATGGAACGCGCCGGCAAAGGCACCCTCGCCCTGATCGGATCGGTCGCCGGGGATCGCGGCCGTCGCGCCAACTACGTCTACGGCGCCTCGAAGGCTCTGATGGATCGCTACGCGCAAGGCATGCAGCACCGTTTCGCCGGCACAGGGGTAAAGATCGTCCTGATCAAGCCCGGCCCCACGGACACGCCGATGACCGCCCCGTACAAGGCGCAGGGCCGCAAGCTCGCCTCCGTCGAGTCGGTGGCGGAGGGCACGGTGAACGCGATCGAGCGCGGCACGCCGGTCGCCTACCTGCCGCGCAAGTGGCAGCTCATCATGTTCGTCGTGCGCAACCTACCGAACTTCATCTTCAACAGGCTCAACATCTGATGCTGAAAGAGATTTACGACGCGGTGATGTCGACGCTCGAGCGGGCCTTCGGCCTGCTTGCCGGCCGCCGCCTGTGGCTGGTCTGGGGCGTGACGGTCGCGCTCGGGCTGTCGCTGTTCATCTCTTTCCCGCGCATCAGTTTCTTCCTCGGCACCGACAGCCAGATCGTCAATTTCTGGCCGGTGCTGGAGCGCCAGGCCGCCAACCCGCTGGCTACCGTGGGCGACCAGTACAAAGACCATGCTCTGCACGACGCAAAGTTGGCGTTCCGGCTGACCCTGCCGCTCACCCTGAAGGTCCTCCACATCGACTGGCGCGGCCTGCTGGCCATCCAGTTCGGGCTGGGCGTGCTGATGCTCTTCCTGGTCGGCAAGATCGCCATGGACCTGTTCCGTGACCGGATCGTGGCGCTCGCAAGCGTCTTCGGCGTTTCCTCGATCTACGCGGGCAAGGCGGCATTCCTGCAGCTGGGCGGGATGGGCGACGCCTTCGCCTTCGCCTTCCTCACCGTGGCGGTGGCCTTTCGCCATCCCGCGGTGATCTTTCCCGCCGTAATCGCTGCCTGCTTCACCGACGAGCGCGCCGTCATCGTGTCGCCGCTGCTCGTCATCTACTGGGCAATGCGCGACAGCGACGGAAGCCGGCCCGACTGGTTCAACCTCCAGACCATCACGGTGGCCACGGCCATCCTGGTCGCGGGGGCCATCCGCCTCGTCTTGATGTTCGGCTTCGGGCTGCACATCCCGATCGGCGCCGGCAACGATGTCGGCTTCGGCGTCCTTCCGATCAACCTGCCGAACCTGCAGTACGAGCTGCCGCACGTGCTGGCGGGCCTGTGGCTGTGGCCGCTCGTCGCCTGCATCCTGCTGGTGCGGAACCGCTGGTGGTTCTCGCTGCTGGCGATCCTCGGCGTGACCGGCGCGATCGTGGCGGCATCGTTCATGGTGCTCGACGTCGACCGAAGCCTCGCCTACACCCTGCCGCTTGTCTATGTGTCGATGGCCGTCGCCGCCTGGGCCCGCCTCGGCCTCAAGGATCTGCGGGGGATCGCCATCCTGGCCTTCCTCGTTTCCTTCGCGAGTCCGGTCAACAGCCTGTTCGGCGGTGTCAGCAACCGCTACTCCGAGGGCAATCTGATGCCGATCGAGATCGTCCGCTTCTACAAGTACAGCAATGCCCGCTAGCTGCGGACCTGATAGAAGCAGACCATGTCGCCAAGCGGCACCATGGTCCAGCCGTCGATCGGATAGTCGACGAAGGACCGCAGGATGGCATCGGCCTTGCCATTGCCCAGCAGCTTCCTCTGCACGAAGACGTACAGTCGGTCGATGCGGCCGCGATAGGCCTGCGCCTTCAGGTCCTCTAGCGAGTCGAAATCGGCGAGGTTGGACCAGTTCCGCGCATTGCGGACCTCCAGCGCAATCTCGGGCGAGGGTAGGAAGATCAGCGTCTTCCGCGCATCCGGCCCGGCCAGGTCGATGGTGCGGATGAAGGCGATCGCCTCGGCCGTCGCATTCATCTGCCGGAAGCCGCGGTCGCCCATCGGGTAATGCGAATTGGCAATGGTGCGCGTTACGAACGAGGTGACCCCGTACAGGCACGCCAGGCCCGCGACCGCGGCGAAGGAAACCCGGAGACTCCACGAGCGGCTGGAGATGAAGGCATGGACCACGCCGATGAAGAGCAGCAGCGCCGGAATACGGAAGTGCCGCTCGTCGAAGCTCACCGACTTGGCGGCCATCCAAGTTCCGAGGAACACGACCAGGATCGCGCCGCAGGTGGCGAAGGCGAAGCGCAGATACTCGCCGTAGCCGTGACGCAGCCGCACGCAGGACACCGCGAAAGTCGCGACCGCCAGAGGAAAGAAGGCATAGACCACGGCGTCGATCGACTTCAGCACCTGCCGCCCGGGATTGAGGAACAGGTAGTTTCCGAGGTCGAGAAGCGAAAGGCTGGCGCTCCACAGGCACGCGACGCCCAGCGAGACGTAGAAGACAAGCCCGTCGGGATGGAGGGTCGTCGGGATCGAGGCCGCAGTGACGCCGCGCGTGTACCAGCTGAAATAGAAGATCACGCCCATCAGGGCGATGGCGATGCCGGCCACGACCAGCTTGCGCAGCGTGTCCCAGGTCGCCCAGGCCCTTTCGCCGCAAACCGCGGCGCCGCCCACGACCGCAGCACCGATGATGATGCCGCTCAGCTTGGCGAAGACCAGAACCGCCGTTCCGGCCACGAAGGGGATCACGGAAAACCAACGGAAGTCGCGCAGCCGCCAGACCATGAGGATGAACCACGGCGCGACGCCGAAAAGCAGCGATTCGCCGCCGGAATAGTTGGTGAAGGACAGGTTGAAGAACCTGTTGCAGACGATGATGAGGAGCGTCACCCAGATCGTCGGCGCGGGAAAGCCGAAAGCCTGATAGAGCGCATACCAGCCGAACAGCCCAAGCACCGAGAACGCCGCGACCACGACGATGATCGCGAGGCCGAGGCTCATGCCCAGCCTCTCGACCAGCCCCGGCAACACGTGCTGGCCCGGCGTCCATGTGCTCATGAAGGCTTCGACTTCACGCGAAATGTCCGAAAGGTCGGGACCCAGCGAATAGTTGAAGGCGGAGGCGCGGGCCTGCGTGTACCAGCCGACGAACCCCCAGCCGCTGTCGGAGTACATGTTCGGGCGTACGATCGCGCCCGCCGCCGTGTAGGCCAGCACCAGGACGACGACGAGACCGAGGCAAAGAGTCGGCGCCCACGCCACGAGACGGTCGGGGCCCCTGCCCGCTCCCCCAAACGATCGAACCATCCACTGCACCGGCCGCCGGAAATCTGGCCGAAGTCTAGGGCCGCCGTCTTGCCAGACAAGAACCATCTGCATCGGAAATCGCAGTAGGACGGTGCCGGGGGCCGCAATATAGTGCCTGCGGATGCAATCAATTTCTCCGACGGTCACGGTCGTCGCGCCGACGTTCAACGAGTCGCAAAACCTGCCTCGTCTCGTCGCCCTGCTCGACAAAACGATGGGCGATATTGCCTGGGAGATCGTCTTCGTTGATGACGACAGCCCCGACGGCACCTGGAAGGTGGCCAAGCAGCTCTCGCAGGACGATCCGCGCGTGCGCTGCCTCCGCCGTGTCGGCCGCCGCGGCCTCGCCGGTGCCTGCATCGAGGGCGCCCTGAGTTCGGCGGCCCCCTACGTGGCCGTCATGGACGCCGATCTCCAGCATGACGAGACCATCCTTCCCGCCATGATCGCCAAGCTGCAGAACGACGAGGCCGACATCGTGATCGGCAGCCGGTTCGTGGGCGACGGCAGCGCCGAGGAGGGCTTCTCGGCTCGCCGTGCCTTCGCCAGCAAGGTCGCGACCCACCTCTCTTCGATCGTGATCGGCCGACAGGTTTCGGATCCGATGAGCGGCTTCTTCGCGCTGAAGCGCGAGGTGTTCGAGACGGTCGCGCCCAGCTTGATCTCGTCCGGATTCAAGATCCTGCTGGACATACTCGCCAGTACGCGCGGCCAGGTCCGCGTGGCCGAGGTCCCCTACCACTTCCGCTCACGGCAGGAAGGCCTATCCAAGTTCGACAGCCGGGCCATGATGGATTTCCTGGGCCTGCTGGTACACCGCCTGACCGGCGGCGCCATCTCCGTGCGTTTCCTGTTCTTCATGATCGTGGGTGCCATCGGCCTCGCTTTGCACCTCGTCGTGCTGCGGATCGGCATGCTGGCAGGACTGGGCTTCGAAGTGGCGCAGTCACTGGCGACCGTGATTGCCATGACGTCGAACTTCCTGATCAACAACCTCCTGACGTACAGCGACATGAAGCTGCGCGGCCTGTCGGCGCTGGGGGGACTGCTGAAGTTCTATGTGGTTTGCGGCGTGGGCGCGCTGGCCAACATCGGCGTCGCGTCCTGGCTCTTCGTGTCGAACGAGAGCTGGTGGATCGCAGGCATCGCCGGCGTGATCGTCGGCGCCACCTTCAACTATACGATGAGCTCGATCTTCGTCTGGCGCCAGCAGCAGAACTGAGGCGGCGCCCGCGGGCGCCGCCCCTTCGTGAGTTCGGCTAGCGGGCGTTTTCCTTCTCGAAGTCCGGCACCGCCGCCGAGGCCGCCGCGAAGCGCGGCGACTTGGTCGCCTTGAGCGCTTCCGCACCGCCATCGGTCTGCATGATCTTGGCCATGATCGCCTGCTGCGCCCGCTCGAAGACACCGCGGTTCTCGATCAGGAACTTCTGCGACTCGCGCAGCTTGGTCACGTAGCCGTTGATCTCGGGAATGACGTAGCGCGCCACCATGTCCCAGCTGCGGCGGGTGTTCTCGGGGTTGGCCCAGTCATGGACGAAGCCGACGACCGTGCCGAAGCCCCCGCTCTTGGCATAGACGTCCTTGATCACCTTCACGAGGTCGTCGGGCGTACCGATGGTGGCTGCGGATCCCGGCGTGAACGCGGTCTTGTCCACCGCCTCGTCCGGGTCGGCAAAAGGCTCGGCGCCGGGCCGCTGCAGCGTGCCGACGATGTACTCGTTGTGCCAGCGGTGCAGTCCGACTCGCGCTTCCTCGCGCGCCTTCTCGCGCGTCTCGGCGACGTGCCAGGAGAGCAGCACGCGCCAGTTCCGGCGGTCGACCGTCTGGCCGTGCTTCTTCGCCGCGTCCTCGGCGAACTTCCACTGGGTCGGCAGCGCCAACAGCCCCTCGTTCGACATCGAGCCGATCGAGATGATGCCGATCCCATGCTTGCCGGCCAGCGTCATGCCCGACGGGCTGATCTGCGAGGCGACCACGAACGGCATGTCCTCCTGAAGCGGGAGGAGCTGCAGGGCGGCATCCTGCATCGTGTACCAGTCGGTCTTGTCGGTGACCCGCTCGCCCCTGAACAGGCGACGGATGATACCGATGGCATGGTCCTGCCGGTCGCGCTGGAGCATCGGGTCGATGCCCAGCGTATGGGCGTCGGAGGCGAGAGCGCCGGGGCCCGAACCGAAGATCGCCCGGCCGCCCGTCATGTGGTCGAGCTGCACCATGCGCTGCGCGACGTTGTAGGGATGGTGGTAGGGCAGCGAGATGACGCCCGTGCCGAGCTTGATGCGCTTGCTGCGCTCTCCGGCGGCCGCGAGGAACATCTCCGGCGAGGCGATCATCTCCCAGCCGCTGGAATGGTGCTCGCCGCACCAGAATTCGTCGTAGCCCAGCCCGTCGAGCTGCTCGACGAGGTCGAGGTCGCGCCGGAACTGCAGCATCGGGTTCTCGCCGATCGGATGGTGCGGGGCCAGAAAGGCGCCGAATTTGAGCCGCTGCATGTTGAGATCCCCGGTGACTGTTCACATCCACATTCGAGGGCCGATCATGCCGCGATCCACCCCCTTGCAGAAAGGGGATGGAGGGGCCGATTTCGATCAGCGGACGAAGACCGGGAGGGATACTCCCCTTGGCTCGAGCGACGGTCGCGCCCGGCCGGCGATAGGCGGACTGGATAACCTTGAATTATCCAATTAACTCTGTGGCTTGGGACCTGCCCGTGAGAAGTGATCCACCTCGCCCCCCGGTGCCGCCGCAGCTGATCCTCGACCTGTCGAGGCTGGTCTTCGCCGCGTGGTCGAGAACGCCGACGGGCATCCCGCGGGTCGAACTGGCGTACGCCGAGCATCTCATCGCGACTGCGGCGGATCGGCTGCACTTTACCGTTCTCGACGCCTTCCGCCGGCTTCGATCCGTGGACGGGCGTCTGGCCATCCGCTTCGTGCGGGAAATCGCCGGCTACTGGGAAGGCGACGTGGGATCGACGCGGGCCTATCTCCGCATCGTCCTGCTCGCGCTCTGGATTCACACCGTGCTGATCTTGAGACCTTGGGGCGATCTGCGAAGGCTCGTCGCGGCGCATGGAGGGCGCTCGATCTACGTCATTCCATCCCAACTTCAGATCGAGCATTCCTCGCTTATCGCGGGGCCGAAAGCGGCCGGCGACCTGAAGCTTGTTTACTTCGTTCACGACATCCTTCCGAGCCTCATGCCGGCCAATTTCCCCGACGGTGCCGAGGATCGCAACCGCGGCCGCATGGAGAATGCCGCCCGGCTGGCGGACGCGATCATCGTGAATTCATGGGCTACGGCTGTCTCTTTCAAGGAACGGCTCGGCAGGGACATGGCGCCGGAAAAGCTCGTGGTCGCGCCGCTCGGCATCACCCGTTGCAGGAAGGTAGATGTCTCGCATCAGCCGCCCACGGAGCCCTACTTGGTGATGCTGGGCACGATCGAGCCGCGCAAGAACCACCTCCTGGTCCTGAACCTGTGGCGCGAACTGTACGCCGAGCACGGACAGGAGACACCCAGACTGCTCCTCGTGGGAAGCCGCGGATGGAAGAATCGCCACATCATCGAGATGATGGGCGAAACGCACCCCCTCGCGGCAAGGTCGAGGAGCTGGGACGATTGCCCGATGCGGCGATCGCTGGCCTGATCGAGGGAGCGCGCGCCCTTTTGCTCCCCTCCTTTGCCGAGGGATATGGCCTCTCTCTCGCTGAGGCCCTCAGTCAAGGCACGCCGTGCTCAGTAGCGACCTGCCGGTGTTCCAGGAAGTCGGCGCAGACACTCCGGACTACCTGCCGGCGACCGACACCGAAGCGTGGCGTGCCGCAATACTCGACTATGCCGCGGCGGATTCGGAGACAAGGCGCACGGTCAGCGCCGAGTTGGCCCCGGCACTTCGCGGTGGTCGACGAGACCCTGAGAACGCTCGCGAGATGAGGTCGGCGGCAAGAAGGATTGTCGCGGGCGCCGGGGCGCGCCAAACTCCCGATCATCGGTCACCAGCCTGCGGGCACATTAGGGCTTCCATGAAGGCATCGCTGTTCCTGCTCACGGGATTCGTCCTGGCCATGCCCGCGCTGGCGCAACAGGTCGCGCAAGGGGGTCAGGGAGCCGAGGGAGGAGCGGTCGGCGGTGCCATTGGATCGACCGTAGGCCAGCCGATCGGAGGATCGGCAGTCGGTTCGACCGTCGGCAGTACGCCAGACGCTCCGCTGTACCCCTATGCCACCGGTCTGCCGGGCAGCGACATGCCGTCCTACGGTCAGGCGATCCGGCCTCCTGACGGTCTGCCGGGTATTCCGTACCCTGCCGACGGGCTGATCCTGACCCCTGCCCGACCGGGCTACGAGAACGATCCTTGAGGCTCTGAAGCGTCGCCCTCCGCTCGGCGCCGACGATCCCGCAGGGCTCCCGGAAGGCCAGAGCCTTACCCTGGCCCGACGCACGCCCTTCTCATGCTCCATCGAAGCCATGCCCCATGGGGCGCGATGTATGCCTCGTCAGTGCCAGGTCGGTCGCCCGGACCTGCGCTATTGGGGCGCGTAGTAGGTCGCTCCGCGGCTGACGTCGAAGTAGGCGCCGGTAAAGCCGCGCAACAGCGTCAGAGCCTTCTGGATCTGGGCCGTCTCGGCATTGGCCACGAGCACGATGTCCTTGTCGCGCAACTCCATGTTCTGCGCGAAGAAGTAACCATTGGTCTGCGTGAGGTCGATGCGATAGATCACGCGGGTCTGCGGCCCGCTCAGATTGCGGGTCTCGCTCGTCTGGACATAGGCCGTGTCCACCGCGGCGGTGTCGGAGGCGATGACCGAGCGGGCCAGCGCCGAGGGTTCGTTGCGCAGCAGGTAGATGCCTGAAAGGTCACCATAGGCGTCCATGGTTCCGCCGGCCCGGGCAATGCCTTCGGCGAGGGTCACCCGCTCAGCCTCCATTCCATACTGCGCGACCTTGGTGACGGCGCCAAGGACAACGAACGTCTTGGGATTGCGCGTGAGCACCACGGTGTCGTTGGGCCGCGCGACGATGTTGTCAGGCGGGCTGACCAGAACCTGCTGGAGCGGAATCGACGCAACCGTGCCGCCGCGCATGACCCGCACGTCGGTTTCGAAGGCCGGGTAGCGCGGCCCACCCGCCTGCGCGATGACGTCCAGCAGCCTCTCGCCGCGCAGGGTCAGCGGAACGAGACCCGCCTTGTTGACTTCACCGCCCACCGAGACGGTATTGGAATTGTTGTTGAGGACCGTGACCAGGACCTGAGGCTTCACGGTCTCGGGCGCGAGAAGGCGGGCGATCTCGTCGGCGGCCTGGGTAGGCGTACGACCGGCCACCCGCACCCGACCGACAAACGGGATGAGGATCTGGCCGTCGGGCTCGATCAACTGTCCGGGCAGGTTCGTGCCCTGCGCCCCCGTAGACGGAAGCTGCGTCGCGGCGCCACCCGTCGAGTTGCCGAACAAGGGTGACCCGCCGGCCTCATAGATGCTGACGCCGACCACGTCGCCCGGCTGCAGAGCCACCGTCGGACGATGGTTCTGCAATCGGAAGGATCCCGGGAAACCGTCGGTCTTGTATTGCGCCAGCGCCCGCACTACCGCCGGCGTGACCTTGACGAGATAGACGTCGAGTGTGGGATCGCTCGATCGTTCGACCTGACTTTTCGTCGGACCAGCTGAGGGAAGAGCACACCCGGCCAGGGCCAAGGCACCTACGAGCAGGACGACGAGCTTTGACAACGACATGCGGTCACGCACTCACGACAGGTGAAGTGATCCAGATCGTGCCTCCGCCCCGTGTTCCGAAGAACCGGAGGCACCCTGTCGTCGAGCATATCACTTCTGGCTTGGGGACCACTGAAAATAGGCCGGCAGTGTGGAAAAAGCCGGCTGCGTGCGATCCTTAGCCGAAAGCAGCGGACCGTCAGCCTTGTGGGGCCAGGCGATCGCAAGATCGGGGTCGTCCCAGGCGATCCCGCGATCATGCTCGGGGCTATAGTAGCTTGTGAGCTTGTATTCGAGTTCGGTGTCAGGTTCCAAGGTACAGAACCCATGGGCAAAGCCCTTCGGTATCCAGAACTGCCGCCAGTTCGCGGCGCTCAGTTCGACACCGACATGACGCCCGTATGTCGGAGAACCGACTCTGATATCCACAGCTACGTCGTAGGCCGCGCCTCGCACCACCCGCACCAGCTTGGCCTGGGCCATGGGCGGGGCCTGGAAATGAAGCCCGCGCAACGTACCCGCCGCGCGCGACAGCGTGTGATTGTCCTGCACGACTGAGAGTGGGCCGGTGTGCTGTTCGAGACGACGGACGCTGAACGTCTCCGAGACGAATCCGCGCTCGTCTCCGTGTCGAAGGGGCGTGAAGAGAATCGGCCCCTCGATTTCGAATCTCACCACGTCCACGATGCGTCTGCCCCCCTGCTTGGCTGACGATAGAAGCTCGAAAGGGCAGCAATGAGACGGCCGTCCGGTCATCCACAAAAAAGGCGGCCCGTAAGGGCCGCCTTTTCCTTTTCTCGGTCGCCCAGAGCTGTGGCAGCTTACTGGATGACGATCTCGACGCGGCGGTTCTGCGGCTCGCGGACGTTCGGGCCGGTCTGGACCAGCAGGCCCTGCTCGCCGCGGCCAACCACCGCGATCGCGGTCGCCGGCACGCCTTCGCGAACCAGGGCGTCCTTGACGGCGTTCGCGCGACGCAGCGACAGCGCCATGTTGTACGCCGGCGCGCCCGACGTGTCGGTGTGACCCGTCGCCGTGATGCGGGCATTGCCCTTCGTCTTATAGGCGCCGGCAGCCTGCTTGATCGTGGTGAGCGCCTGGGCCGAGAGGTTCGCGCGGTCCCAGTCGAAGAACACCATGAACGACGGCGGCGCGACCGGAGCAGCCTGCGGCGGCGGCGGCGGCGGCGGCGCGGCGAACTTGTAGGTCACGCCCGCCAGGGCCAGGATGTTCTGGTTCTGGAACGTGACATTGCCGATCGGCGTGTTCACGCTGGGGTTCGTCGTGCCGACGTAGCGGCCTTCCACCATGAAGCGGAACTGTTCGCTCACGTTGTAGGCGACGCCCAGCATCGCCTGATAGGCGAACTGGGTGCTGCCCAGCGCGGCGTTGCTGTCGATGAAAGCGATGCCGACACCGGCGCCGACATACGGCGTGATGATCGAGGTCGGCATGAAATCATACAGCAGGTTCGCCATCACGGTGAGCTGGCCGACCTTACCGTTGATCGCCGTGCCCGGAATGTTGGCCGAGGTCGGGATTTCGCCGTATCCGGCTTCGAGTTCGAGACGCGGACCGACGAAGTCGTAACCGACCTTGCCGCCGGCCGACCAGCCGGTCGAGGTCGTCGTATTGGGGTTCGAGCCGATGAACCACGCGGCACCGCCGCCGGCGCCGATGTAGAAGCCTTCCTGTGCATTGATCGCCTGCGCACCGGCCACGGTCGGCAGCAGCATGCCCAGTCCGAGCAAAGCCAAACCAGCTTTCTTCATATTTCTCCCCAGCACTGAAGGTAAAACGACGCCGTATTACGTGAACCTTACCACAAGCGGTGGGCCCTGCCCGGCGACAGTTGCGCCCTAGTCTTCGCAAAGTGCCGGACTGTTGCTGCGAGGCAACAGTTGGCCCTCATCGCCGGGAGTTCCAATCGACGCCGCAGCCCCGGCAAGCCTCTCTGAGCAGCGATAATAGAGGCTGAATGGCATCGGATTCCTCTCCGACGACGCACTCCTGGACGCCGAGGCCCTCAAGAACGGTAACAAGGTACGAGACAGGAGAGGTTTGGCTGCAGCGGGGCAGATTGGGATAGGCGCCACTCCCCGCCGGGATCAGTCGATATTGTCCCCGATAGGGGGGAAGATCGGGTGTCAGGACGATTTCGAGTAGTTCGGTCGAGGGCCGCGCCCTGCTTATCCCCAGGCGGAGGCGCTTCGGGCGCGGATCGCGCCGGATCCTGGCCAGATCGATGGCCGTCCGGGCAGCACGCAGAGGATCGCGCCGGATGAACTGGCCCACGGTTTCGGCATAGCCGGGATGGAGCCGCTCGAGGATGGCCTGCGCCGCCTCGATGAGCGCGTCCCGCTCGCCCCCGAATGACGCCCCGCCACGGTGCCAGACGAACAGCCCGGTCGCCGCCACATGACGCCACCCCGCCGCCGTCGCCCGCAGGCAGAAATCGTTCTCCTCGCCGTATCCACGCCCGAAGCGCTCGCCGTCGAAAGCGCCGATCTGATCGAGGCAGCGCCGGCTGACTGCCATGCAGAATCCCACACCCGTCGGAATCTCGACGGGCGGCCTGTCGAGTGCCGCGCAGAACTCATCCCATTTCGCGACCCGGTCATCGGGCAGGAGGCGGTTGTCGCAGAGCGTCGCGGGATAGCTGAGGATGGTCGCGGCGTTGGAAAGCGGCGTCGCCGTCGCCGTGCGCGCCGTTCGCAACGCCGCCATCAAGCGGTCGAGCCAATCGCCGAACACCTTCGTGTCCGAATTCAGCAGGACGACATCGCGGTCGGCATGGGCGGCAAAGCCGCGATTGACGGATTGCACGAAGCCGAGATTGCGCTCGTTTACGAGCAGGGTGATCAGGCCAGCCGCCGCCAGCGCCTCCAGTTCGCGACGCAGCGCTGGATCGGGCGATGCGTCGTCGACCACCACTAGTTCGTAGGCCTCGCGCGTTTCGGCCCCGAGCACGCTGTCGATCGCCTGCAACGCGAGCGCACGGCTGCCGTATACGGGCATGACCACATCGACCTTTGCCGCGCTGCGATCGGGGCGGCGGTACGCGAGCAGACGTGCGAGGTCGAGCGGCGCCGGGTCCTCGGGGACCTTCGCGTCCCTCCCCTCTGCCTGACCGAACCTCAGCCAGTGCGCGAAGGGCTCATACCCCTGAAGTTCGACATCCGGATTGAGACGGCGATATCGCGCCGGCGAAAAATCCGCTCGGGGAGACCAGCCCCTCGCCGATCCGACAGACAGATAATGAAAAGTGGCGGCAGCCGGGGACGCAAACCTCCTTCCCGACATGCGCTCATAGTGATCGACATCGACCGTGCCACGCGGAAGGCCGTTTCGAACACAGAGCTGGTCAGCCCACCCAGGGAGGATACTCGCCGCGAAGGAAGCGAGACCTGAATGCTGCAGCGCCTCGATAAGGACTTCGCCCATGGTCCTGGCCGAACGCGTGTCATTCATCGCACGATCCACGATTGGCGCAGTTCGAGGAGCGCGGCCATGAGCTTGCCGGCGTCGTTCGAAATGTCCACTGGCAGGATATGGCCGCGTCCCAGCGCGCGCAGGCGCGCCGCGGGTGCGCCGATGTCGAACACGACGACCGGCAATCCTCGTTCGAGCGCGGAGGTGAGGACAAAGGACCAGGTCTCCGGCCAGATGGCCGGCAGCAGGACGAGATGCGGCGATGCCCGCGAGAGCAGCCTCCCCAGTTCTTCCGACCGATAGGGACCACTGACCGAGACGCTCGCCGGAAGAGCTTCCGACACACCCCCCAGAACGGCGATGTCGAGCAGCGCCGAGGCCTTGTCCACCGCCTCCGCCAAAGCCGCGACGACACGCACGCCCTTCGCGACGTTCAGCGCCCCGAGGGTGACGACACGCAGACTCTCGTCCGGCGCCAGGCGGGGTATCCGTTCCGCGGGAAATCCGGATTCGCATTCGGGTGTCCAGACGGCGATCTCCCTTTGCAGGAAGCGCTGCATCCGCGTCGCCAGATCCCGGCTCGGCGCGATGACGCAGCCGGCTCCCGCGAGAAAGGCGAGATGGTCGCGCCGCCACGACAGCGGGTCGAAGTCCTGTGCTTCCGCGCCGTACTTGGTCACGCATCCAAGGCAGGCCTCGGGGGGCGCGGCATCGCAGAACTCGCCTGTTCCGGTGATGAGATCGACCCTCGGGCACAGCATGAAATAATCGTGGAGGATGACGTCGTAGGGTACGTCGAGCCCCTTCGCGAGATCCCGAACCCATCCGATCATCGCGGTCGGCCGATCGACGATGTGATTGACCACTATTCTGCTGACGCCGTGCCGGCGGCCGAAGTCGAGCAGCCGGGCAAGGCCCGTTGCCAGATCGAATGTCCTGTCGTTCACCACCGTCAGAGTAGGCGCGCGCAACACGGCGCGGGCGCGCAAGACGTTGCGTCCTTCCCGTTCGATCGTCCGCTCGTAAATCTCCAGGAAATGGCTGCTGCCACCGCCGCGACCGTGATGAAACACCAGGACCGCTTCGGCCCCTTCCCGCCACGGCGCGCGATCGGCTCGCGCTTCCACCTCGTTCCTGGGTGACTTGCGCGCGTCGGGCCCTCCCAGATGATGAAACAAGGGGTCCATTCCCGACGGCCGATCGAAGGTGCGACGCTGATAGAATGCCGGATCGAAGCCGGGCGCTGGCGCACGCTGCGTCCGCCAGCCGATCAGCGCATAGTGCAGGAGGGGCGCGCGAGCGACGCGCTCGCGCTGGCGCTCGTCACTGAACTGCCGAAGATAGAAATCCCGATCGAAGCCCAGCTCCATCACCGCCAGACGGGGCGCGAGAACGTGCAACGCCGCAGGCCACAGCACGCCGCCCAGTATTTTCCCAAGCAGAACGCCTTCCACCAGGAACCCACCGAGCCATGCGGCAGCCGCCTCCAGCGCGCGCTGAAGGCGGCGTCGAATCCGGTCGGATTTCCTGCCGTACGGGGCATACCTCGATGGTGTCTGGATACGCACCGCTAGCGGTCGAGGCTCGTCCGCAGCGCCGCAAGCGACAGCGCCGGGTGGAAATATGGATCGTCGGCCAGGACGTCCTTCCAGTCGGACTGGAAGTGCCGCCGCTCCCACGCGTAGCGTTTCGCGGCCGTCTTGCCACGCGACGCCGACTCGCGATGGATCAGGACCGCTTCAGGGGTGAACACGCTTTTCCATCCGCGCTCGGCCAGACGCAGACAAAGGTCCACGTCGCCCAGCTCGATCGGATACTTCTTCGCATCGAACCCGCCAACGGCGTCGAACTTCTCCTTCTCGACGGCCAGGCAGGCGCCGGTGACCGCGGAGACCTCGTGCGGGACCGAGAGGCGCCCAAGATAACCTTCTTCGGCCGGGCTCGCGCCGGCGTCGATGTGCGCCGCATATCCCCCGAGGCTGAGCACCAGCCCGGCATGCTGCACCCGGCCGGAACCGTACACCAGCTTCGGTCCGACTGCGCCGATATCAGGTTGTACCGCCCACCGAACGAGGCGAGAGAGCCACTCGGGCTGAAACACTTCTGTATCGTTGTTGAGGAAGACGAGGACGCTCCCGTGCGCCAGCGCTGCGCCGCGGTTGCAGAGGGACGCGAAGTTGAACGGCCCTGGAGCGTCGAGAACGCGAACGTTGGGCTTCTTGCGGAACTGCTCGAGCAACTCGAGCGCAGCGGGCTGCTCGCTGCCATTGTCAACGATCACCAGTTCGAGATCGTCCGGGCTCGTTTTGCCCAAGCTGGCAAGGCATACTGCCAGAAGGTCGGCATGATCCCGCGTCGGAACGATGAGCGTTGCGGTCGATTGCTGCTCCGCCACAGGAGTCCGGGCTGGAATGGCCGTGACGGCCTCGTCAGGCCGCCAAGCTTCGACCCTCTTCGTGAGGAGGACACGCCGAATGTGCCCGACGGGTCCTCGTTCGCGCGCAAAAAGCCCATTCCACGTCAGAGGCCGCATGAAATCCGCCGCCGAAAGCAAACCCTGCCCTTCGAGGCCGTGCCGCCTGAAGTAGACGGCCCGGCCGACATAGGCGCGGGCGTTCTGAAGGATCGGGCTCCAGTCCGGCTTCAGTTCCGGAGCGACATACCGCCCGCTGGTGGTGACCGAGTCCTCGTCCGCGTAGAAGAGCGACGCGCCGGGATGAGAAAGAGCGAAACCGGCAAGGGTGGCCAGCGCGAAATCGGGAACGGTATCCCCTGCGAGTATCGGCAGGACGAGGTCCGTGGATTCGAGACCGGCCCAGAGTCGTGCTGCGCTGTCCGAACCCTCTATGCACGTCCATGGCGGATCGCCGGCCTGCGATACGGCATCGCCGACAACGAAAAGCGACCAATTCGCGTAGGGTTGACGCCGGAGCGATGCCAGCGTGGCCGCCAGCATTTCCCGGCCGCGTCCGCCCTCAGCGCCGATCAGCACGCGGAGATGCGGGCCCTCCCGCAAGCCTTCCTCGCTGGCGTCCAGGCCCTGTGGATCGAGCGGTCGCTCGCTACTGGTGCGCCACTCATGATACCGGGACATCGGCGTCGCATTCAGCGTTTCTTCGAGCAGGCCGACGGCGTCTGCCCTCCGGCCCAGCAACCGCAATCCGGCCGCGGCAATCGTCCTGAAGACGCTCCGCCTCCCGGCAAGCGCCAGGACCTTGGGGAATGCCAGCACTTCACAGGAGGTCAGCGAAAAGCCGGTGGCCGGCAATCCGGGCGGCAGGGCAATCCGGACGTGGCGGGCAAGGAGTGGAATCGGACCGACCCATTCACCCGCCCCGAACAGCCCCGCACCCATCGCCACCTGAATCTCCTCGCCACCGAGATCGAAGCGAATGACCGGTCGCGCCGCCGACCGGCACAGAGCCATCTGATAGCGGAGGCGCAGCCAACCGCCTGCTGACGTATCGACCGCTGCCGGGATATCGAATTGCACACGATCTGCAACTCGAGAGACAGGGAGACCGTCCGCTCGGAGCGGGGCCCGCTTTTCAATCAAAGTGGCCTGCCGGGGTCGCTTTCGAAGCTGACGCGTCTCTCACTTTCCCGTTGTCCCCAGAAGATGCTGCGATTCAGTAACGCTGCGAGGCAGCGTCCAATATACCAACCCCAACCGCCGTCCGAAGGGAAGCAGAGACTGATCGGCACGGCTGACGCAAGAACACCACAATCACCGTTTAATCGCGGCATAGTGGTTTGAAGTTGACCATGAAAGTGGCTAAGGCATCGCCGTTGGGAGCTGGGGATTTCAGATGACTTGCGTACGGTCGAACACCACGGAGAAGTACGCCGGCAGGCAGGCCTCGGAATGACACGTCGCGACGAGGTCGCCATCGTCGGCTACGCCTGCCGCCTCCCGGGTGCTCGGAACAGCGACGAATTCTGGAAGCTGCTTCGCAACAATCGTTGCAGCGTCAGCCAGATCACTCCGGACCGTTTTCCGACCCAGGCGTACTTTCACCCTTCCCCAGACCAGATTGGACGAAGCTACTCCTTCGCCGCCGGCGTGATCGACGACATCTGGGGCTTCGACGCAACCGCCTTCGGCATGAGCCCGCGTGAAGCGGAGCAGGTCGATCCGCAGCACAGGCACCTGCTCGAGGTGGCGCACGATGCGCTTGCCCATGCGGGTATCCGCCCCTCGACATTGGCGGGCCAACCTATCGGCGTCTACGTGGGTGCCTCTTCGGTCGACCACGCCGCTCATTTCTTTGCCGATCCGTCGGCGGCCGGAATTCACATGATGACGGGCAACTCGCTCAGCATCATGGCAAACCGAATTTCATATACCTTCGATCTGCGGGGTCCGAGCCTTGCGATCGATACGGCCTGTTCCTCGTCGCTGGTCGCCCTGGACATGGCCGCAGAAGCCATTCGCAACGGCTCGATCGACACGGCCATCGTCGGGGGCGTCAACCTCCTTCTGTCGCCGTTTTCCTACATCGGCTTTTCACGCGCGTCGATGCTTTCGCCGACCGGGCTTTGCCGCCCGTTTGACGCCTCGGCGGACGGATATGTGCGCGCGGAGGGCGCAATTGTCGTCGTGCTCCGTTCGATGTCGTCGGCGCTGAAGGCCCGCAGCCGCGTGCATGCCGTGATCGTGGGTTCCGGCGTGAACCAGGATGGTCGCACAACTGGCATGTCACTGCCCTCCGCCGATTCGCAGCGACGGCTTCTCGAGCAGGTCTACGGCGACTTCGGCGTGGATCCTGCCGACCTCAGCTTCGTCGAGGCGCATGGAACCGGCACACGGGTCGGCGATCCGATCGAGGCGGACGCCCTGGGCAAGGGCCTTGGCCAGAAGAGGACGCACCCGCTCCCCATCGGCTCGGTCAAGTCCAACGTCGGCCATCTGGAACCGGTCTCGGGACTGGCAGGTCTCCTGAAGTCTGTGATCGCTCTGGATCGCGGCCTCCTCCCGGCGACGCTGCACCAGCGGGCGCCCAATCCGGACATCCCCTTCGACGACCTCAACCTCCAGGTCGTGGGCCAGAACCGCCAACTGCCGGACCAGCGTGGACCGGAACTCGTCGGCATCAACTCGTTCGGATTCGGCGGCACCAACTCTCACGTCATCCTGCGCAGCGACCGGACGGTCGCCCACCTCGTACAGGTCAACAACACCGCAACGCCGCCTCCCCTGCTGCTGACGGCGCACAGCGGCGAGGCCCTGAAGGCCCTGGCCGCCGACTATGTCGAGAAGTGGCCCGCTGCCACGCGCGACGCCGCCTCCTTCATTTCGGCCAGCGCCTACCTTCGCGATGCACTGCCGCACCGCCTCGTCGCCCGGGGGCGGACGACCGACGAGATCCGTCACCATCTCGCCTCCTTCGCGAGGGGAGAAGATTCGGAATCCGTTCTCACCGGGCAAGCCCTGGGCAGCGACCAGCCACTGACCTTCCTGTTCTCCGGCAACGGCTCGCAGTGGGCCGGTATGGGACGCGACGCCTGGGGGACGAATGCGGTCTTCCAGAACGCTCTGCGGGACATCGACGCCCGTTTCTCGAAGGTCCAAGACTGGTCCATCGTCGATACGCTGTTCGCCGAAGACCTGGCTGTCCGCTTGCGGCGGGCGACCTATTCGCAGCCTCTGCTGCTCGCCCTGCAGGTTGCTACCGTGCGTGCGCTCGAAGAGCGCGGCGTCGTCGCGGCGGCCACGCTCGGACACAGCGTCGGCGAGATTGCCGCAGCGTGGTGCGCCGGCGCCCTGAGTCTGGACCAGGCGATCGACGTGGTGATTGCCCGCAGCCGCCATCAGGAAGGCGTTCGCGGCAGCGGCAGCATGGCCGCGCTCATGTTGAGCGACCGCGAGGCGCGCCGTTTCCTCAAGACCGCAGGCGCAGCCGGCGTCGAGATCGCCGCCGTCAACAGCTGGCGAAGCGTCACCGTGTCCGGAAGCATCGCCGACATCGACCGCGTGCTGCAGGCGGCGTCCGACATGCGGATAAGCGCGCGACGCCTCGATCTCGACTATCCATTCCACAGCGCGTTGATCGACCCCGTGCGGGCGCCGCTGCTGCGCGAACTGCAGGGGCTGAGACCGCTGCCGGTCCATAAGCGTTTCGTGTCTTCGGTGACCGGCACGATCGCCACACCGGAGATGCTCGGCGCCGAGCACTGGTGGCGTAACGTCCGCGAGCCAGTGCAGTTCGAACCCGCCCTGAACGTCCTGCTCAGCGACGGGATGCGTGTGTTCGTCGAGATCGGACCTCGCCCCATTCTGACGAGCTACGTACGCGACGTGCTGCGCGAGTCGGGGACGCGCGGTGTCGTCGTCGAGACGATGAGCGAGGGCGACAGTCAGAAGGCGTCGGATCCGATCGAGCGCGCGGCGTCCAGGATTGCCCTGTCCGGCGGCAAAGTCGAGATGCAGCGCTTCTTCGGTCCCGCACCTGCCGCGGCCGTCGTCCTGCCGCTCTATCCCTGGCAACACACGCACCTCAAACTTCCTGTGACCGAGGAAGCCACCACCCCGCTTCTTGCGGAGGCGCACAACCATCGACTCCTGGGTGCGCGTCCGCGGCTGGACGGTGCGGAGTGGTTCTCGACGGTCGATCCCGCCCTCTTCCCGTGGATATCCGATCACAAGGTCGGCGACGTTCCCGTTCTTCCCGCGACGGCCTATGTCGAGACGATGCTGGCCGCGGCGCGGCAGATTTATCCCGAAGGGGCCCTGGAACTCCGCGATCTCGACATCCTCCGTCCTCTCGTTTTCGAGGGAAAGACCTCCTTCGAGACATCGGTTCGCTTTGCCCACGAGACCGGAATCGTCGAGCTCCTTTCGCGGCAGCGCGGCGGAGGCGGCAGCGGCTGGACTCTCAATGCGCGCGGAATCGTCGGGCGCTCACCCATCGTCGGAAAGACGGTCGTCGTTCCGGAAGCGCCGGACCATGCGATCGTCGTCCCGCGGAGAAGCGTCTACGCTTGGGCGCGCGAGCTCGGCTTCGAGTACGGACCGACCTTTCAACGGACCCGGCAGGTGGTCTTCCCGCAGCCCAAGCTGGCAATCGCCGCCTTGGACGATCCCGGCGAACTCGTGGCCGGGACGAAGATTATCGACATCACAGCGCTCGATGCCGCATTCCACGCCCTGTTCGCTTCCGAGGAAGCCGGCGTGGCGGACATGCCCATGAAGCGCATGCTGCCTGTCCGCTTCGGCAATGTCCGCGTTTTCGACAGCGGCGCCATCGCCACCCGGGTGACCGCGCGTACGCTCCGACAGTCGCTCAGCTCGATGGTGGTGGACATCGATCTCTGGGACGAGAACGGCAGGATCGTCGTGGCGGCTCAGAACGTCAGGCTTGTCGAGGCACCGGCCGAACTGGCCGTCGATCCCAAGTCGCTCAGCTATCGCACGGCTTCCTGGATGCTCGACCGTCCCGGCACGCCGTCCACCCTTACGCCCGGCAACGTCGACCTCGAACGCCCCGCCGGCAAGGCGGCCGCGCTCTCCGAGGCGCTCCTCCTGGTGGAGGCCGGAGCGTTGCGCGCGAGCTGGTCAGCGCTGCTGGAGGACAGTTCCCCGGAGCGCGTGGACGAGCCCGCGTCGGACGACGATTCTCCCTGGTCGAGCTATCTTCGGTCAGCCCTCCTCTGGCACCTCGAAGCCAAGAACCTTGCCGCCGAACGCGACGGCGTGCGTACGCTCTCGGCCACGTGCGATCTTCCGGAGATAGACTCCATCGCGAGCACGCTCCTGGTGCGTCATCCGACCATGGCGGCCGAGGCGGCCAGCGTCTCGCGTCTCGAGAGCATTATCGGCCGGCTGAGCAAGGGCGATCCCAGCGCCGTGAGTGAACTCGGCTCGGCTCACTGGCGCAATCTGGGAGTAGCCTCGAACCAGATCGGCTGGCTTCGCGATGCCGTGACGACGGATGTGCTGGCTGCCGTGTCGCGCCAAGACGGCAAGCACCTCCTGAGATTGCTGATGGTGGGCGCCGACCACTCCTCCACGGCAGTCGATCTCAGTGCACGGCTTCCGAACGTCGAGATCATCCTGACCGATCTCGACGAAGATCGTCTCGAACAGGCGAAGGCCACCATCGCCCACGAGGCACCGCTGGTGCGCTGCATGGCGTGGGCGCATCTCGAAACGCTCGCGCCGGCGTCACTGGATCTGGCCTTCGCGATCGACGCACTGAGCGAGATCGCCTGTGTTCGGGACGAAGGGCTCACAGTCCTTACGCGGCTGTTGCGGCCGCAGGCGCCGATCATCGCCGGCGAACTTGCGCCTGGCATTTTCTGGGACATCGTTCGCGGAAGCCGGCGCCGCTGGTGGAGCCGCTCTGCCAGTACAGATTTTCCTGTCGGAGCCCTGCTGACCGATCAGGAATGGATCGAAGAGCTCGCCGGCGCGGGATTCACGGGCGTGTCCGTATCGGCCGTCCAGGGCGAGGCGCGGATCGGCGTGATCGTCCGCGGTCGCTCAGGCGGGCCGGCGGATCGGACCGCTTCGGCCTCTTCCGAGCCTGTCATTTTTGCGTGGCAGGGCGAAACAGCGGCTGACCTGCGCATGGCGACCGCCCCGGGTGACGCCTCGCGGACGGACCGGCCTGCGCCCACCGACTTCGTGCTGGCGATCCCGGCATCCGGGGACGGCGGAGATCCCGTCGCGACCCTCGGTGGCCATCTCGACGACATTGGCGAACTGTGCAGACGCTTGGCGGATGCACCCGCCCGGCTCTGGATCGTGGTCGACTTCGGCAACGACGAGACCGCCCCGCTCGAACAGCCCCTCTGGTGTGCCCTCGTTGCTGCGGCCCGCGTCGCCCGCAATGAGTATCCCGGCCTGCATATCCGATGTGTCGGCCTCGCCGGCAAGCCGAGGCAGCGCGTCGTCGAGCAAGCCGCGGAGGAAATGCTGGCACCTGGGGAAGAACGTGAACTGTTCTTCGCGGGCAGGCAGCGCATCGTCTTCCGGGTCGAGCGGGGCGCCACGCCGCCACGCCCGCTGGAGACGCCTGCCGACGGGGTAGCACTGCGCCTGGCGCCGCGCCAAGGCGCGGGCCGCGGCGTCCTGGGCTGGGTTCCGGAGCCGCGAAAGACTCCCGAAGCGGACGAGGTCGAAATCGAGGTCGCCACGACGGGTCTCAACTTCCGCGACGTCATGTGGAATCTGCGGCTGCTGCCTGAAGAGGCACTGGAGGACGGCTACGCGGGGCCCGGCCTCGGCATGGAGTGCGCCGGCACCGTGGTCAGCGTCGGCCCCGGGGTGAACGACTTCAGCGTGGGCGACCGTGTGCTCGCGTTCGTGCCAGGTGCCTTCGCCAGCCACGTAATCGCCCGCACCTTTGCCGTGAGCAAACTGCCAAGCCAGCTTTCACTCGAGGACGCCACCACCCTGCCCGTCGCCTTCCTGACGGCTTACTATTCGCTCGTCCACTTGGCGCGTCTGGAAGCCGGCGAGACCGTCCTGATTCATGGCGGCGCCGGCGCGGTGGGCCTCGCCGCCCTGCAGGTCGCCAAGCGTCGCGGCGCAACGATCATCGCCACCGCGGGGACCGGCGAGAAGCGCGCACTTCTGCGCAATCTCGGTGCGGACTTTGTCTGCAACTCCCGCACCCTGGCGTTCGCCGAGGAAGTCATGAGCTTCACAGGCGGCAAGGGCGTCGACGTCGTGTTGAACTCGCTGGCGGGCGAGGCGATGATCCGTTCGATGGACTGCCTGAAGCCGTTCGGCCGGTTCATCGAGCTTGGCAAGCGCGACTTCTACGCCAACACGCATCTCGGCCTGCGGCCGCTTCGCCGCAACCTGAGCTACTTCGGAGTAGACGTCGACCAACTCATCGGAGCCCACAAGTCGCTCTCGCAGCAGCTCTTCGCCGACATCGTCGGGCTTTTTGAGCAGGGCGACTTCTCGCCTCTCCCGCACCGCATCTTCGACGGGGCGCACATCGCCGAGGCCTTCCGGCTGATGCAGCGTGCAGGCCATATCGGCAAGATCATCGTGTCGCCCGCACGCCAGGCGAGCGGCGCCGCAGCGCCGGTCAACAGCTTCCCCGTCGACGCGCAGGGCTGGCATGTCGTGATCGGCGGCACCAGCGGCTTTGGACTTGCGACGGCCGAGTGGCTCGCCGACCGCGACGCCCGTCACCTGGCGCTCGTCAGCCGCTCGGGGCATCTCTCCGATGCCGTTGCCGAACAGGTCGAAGCCCTGCGCGGCAAGGGTGTGAGCGTCGAAGTCGCAGCGGTCGACGTCACCGACGCGGGCGCCCTCGACCGCTTCATCGATCAGCTCGGCCGGGGACGGCCGATCAAGGGTATCGTCCACGCCGCCATGGTTCTCGACGACCGCCTGATTCAGGGCACGGATCGGGAATCGATCGAAGCCGTTCTACGCCCCAAGGCGAGCGGCGCACTCAATCTCGAACGTCTCGCCGATCGGCTCGAACTCGACTACCTGTTGCTCTTCTCGTCGGCCACCACGCTGTTCGGCAACCCGGGCCAGTTCAACTACGTCGCCGGCAACGCCTACGTCGAAGGTGTCGCCCGACGCCTGCGTGCCCGGGGACTACCTGCGCTTGCCGTGGCCTGGGGAGCGATCGAAGATGCTGGCTATCTCGCACGCCACATCGAGGCGAATGCGAGCCTCAAGCGCCGCTTCGCCTCGACGCTCATGCCCGCGCGCATGGCGCTCAACGGGCTGGACTGGGCCTTCGACGCCGATGGCCGGCAGATTGCCGACGTCTGCGCGATCGCCCGCGTCGACTGGACGATGGCAAAGCGGGAACTGGCGGCAGTTCGCGCACCGACCTTCAACGCCATCGATGCCGGTGGAGCCTCGCGGCAGTCCGGCCAGGCCGCCGTCACCCTCGAGCGCCTGCGCGCGATGCCCGCGGAGGAAGCGACCGCTGCGCTTCTCGACATCGTCGTCGACGAGATCGCGCGTGTCCTTCGCCTGCCCCCGAAGGAGATCGATCGCCATCGGCCGCTAGCCGACATCGGCATGGATTCGCTGATGATGCTGGAACTGCGCACGACGGTCGAAGCATCCCTGCAGATCGAGCTGCCGATGATGTCGTTGGCGAGCGGCATCACGCCGGCCGACGTCGCGCGACGTGTCACGCCGCTGGTGACGGGCGAAGCGCCCCGCGATGCCGTTCCCGGCTCGCTTGCAGCGCTGTCCGCCAGCCACTTGGCCGAGGAAGCCCAGGCGGCCTCGCCCTCCGAGCAAAGGGCGGCCGTCAGCGCCGTCCTCCAGAGGGTCAAGCAGATAGACGGCCCGTTATGAACCAGCCGCGATCGAACGCCGCACAGGAAACCGTCGATCGCGTACGGCAGGCTTTGGGCCAGACCGCCGCCGCCCCAACCCGCCCGAATCCCACGGCGGGCGGTGCCCGCAGGGAATTCGATTTCTCCAGCCTGCCCGAATACGAGATCCTTAAGGTCTGGAAGGCGGTGGGTGACCTCACCCACATCAGCAACCCTTTCTACCGGCTGCACGACGGCCGCGCGTCGAACACCACGTCGATCGACGGGCGTACCATCGTCAACTTCTCCTCCTACGACTATCTCGGGCTCAACGGCCATCCCGAAGTGGCGGCGGCGGCCAAGGCCGCGATCGACCGCTACGGCACCTCCGTGTCCGCCAGCCGGCTTTCGTCGGGCGAACGACAGGTCCATCGCGACCTGGAGGCCGCCCTCGCCCGCCTCAGCGGAACCGAGGACGCGATCGCCTTCGTGAGCGGGCACGGCACGAACGTGTCGGTGATCGGCGAACTGCTTGGCCCCGAAGATCTCATCGTGGCTGACGCCGTTATCCACAACAGCATCGTCGAGGGTGCCAAGCTCTCCGGCGCGAAGCGCATTCTCTGTCCGCACGGCGATCTCGACGCCTTCGAGCGGGCGCTCCGCCTCAATCGGGCGCGCTATCGCCGGGCGCTGATCGTCGTCGAAGGGCTTTACGGCATGGACGGCGACGTTCCCGACCTGGCCGGCCTGATCAGGCTGAAGCGGCGATACAATGCCTGGCTGATGGTCGACGAGGCACACGCGACGGGTGCGCTCGGCGCGACCGGCCGGGGAATTGCCGAGGAACAGGGCATCGATCCCGCGGACGTCGAGATCTGGATGGGCACCCTCAGCAAGACGCTGGCCGCGGCAGGCGGATATGTCGCCGGCAGCCGGGCTCTGATCGAACTGCTCCGGTACACCTCGCCGGGCTTCGTCTTCAGCGTCGGCCTTTCGCCTCCCGTCGCCGCGGCAGCCACCGCTGCGGTCGACGTGATGATGCGGGAGCCGGAACGCGCCGCCGCGCTGCGCCGCAACGGACGCTCGCTGCTCGCGAAGGCCAGGTCGCGCGGTCTCGATACGGGACTGAGCATTGGCGCCTCCGTGGTGCCGGTGATCGTCGGCAATTCCGGCCAGACCATCATGCTCTCGGAGCAACTGCTGAAGCGGGGCTTCAACGTCGTTCCGGCGGTGTTTCCGGGCGTCGCTGAAAACCAGGCGCGCCTCCGCTTCTTCGTCACGTCGGAGCACACCCCGGTGCAGATCAACAGCGTGATCGACGCGGTAGCCGAGGAACTGCCCAGCATCCGTAGCAACTCCTCGATCGTCGGCGCCATCGTCGGCCGCTGACAGGCATGGACTTCGCAACGATCGTTATCACCGACGCATCCAGCGGGAGCGGCGCCGCTCTCGTACGGTCGCTTGCCGCACCTGATCGTACGCTGGACCTGTTTGGCCAAAATGGCGAACGTCGGGAGCGCATGACAACGGCAGTCACGCGAACGGCCCGACCTGCCAGGGCGCGAGCCTGGACGTCTCGGACGTGGACGGTCTCTTGGTCTTCCTGCAAGACCTAGAACAGCAGGCTCCGGTCGACCTGCTGGGAGCAATGCCGGGATTGATGGTCGATCCAGGCCCACAGGTGAGATCAAGTGTGACGGAGGCGTATCGCTCGCCCTCAACGTTGCATTCTTCGTGAAGCCGCCCACCCTGTTCGAGGTCGCCGGCCTGAACCTCGGCTATGGCGATCTTCTCGGCCTCGTTTGGATCGCGGTGACCCTGGGGCTCTATGGAGCGGGCATGATCGCGCAGCTCCGGCAGTTCGCCCGCGAAGAGCCTCCGGACGCAAAGGACGGCTGAAATTGGATGCCAGCGGCGCCGTGACCTGTCAAAAATTGTCGCGATGAAACGTCAGATCTCCGTCATCGGGCTCGGCTATGTCGGCCTGCCTGTCGCCACCGGCTTCGGTCGCATCGGCTACCAGGTGCTGGGCTTCGACATCGATCAGCGCCGCATCTCCGAACTCTCCGGCGGCCACGACCGCACCGGCGAGGTCGAGCCCGAAATGCTCAAGGCACCGGGCCTGCGCTTCTCGTCGGATCCCCGGGATCTGGCCGCCGCCGACTTCCACATCGTGACGGTTCCCACGCCGATCGATGCCAGCAAGCAACCCGACCTCGGCCCGCTGAAGCGCGCCTCCGAGACCATCGGCCGAACGCTGAAGCGCGGCGACATCGTGGTCTATGAATCGACGGTCTATCCCGGTGTTACGGAAGACGTCTGCATCCCCGTGCTCGAGAAATCATCCGGGCTGAGATGGAAGGTCGATTTCAACGTCGGCTACTCGCCCGAGCGCATCAATCCCGGCGACAAGGAGCGGCGTTTCGACAGCATCCTGAAGATCGTGTCGGCCGACACGCCGGAGACGCTCGAGATCGTCGATGCCACGTATCGCGCCGTGGTGAAGGCCGGGACGCACCGCGCCGGCTCGATCAAGGTGGCCGAGTTCGCCAAGGTGCTGGAGAACACCCAGCGCGACATCAACATCGCGCTAATCAACGAAGTCGCGCTCATCTCGGATCGTCTCGGCATCGATACACGTGACGTGCTCGACGCGGCCGGCACCAAGTGGAACTTCCTGCCCTTCAAGCCCGGCCTCGTCGGCGGGCACTGCATCGGCGTCGATCCTTTCTACATCGCCCACAAGGCCGAAGAAGTGGGCTATCACCCGCATGTCATCCACTCGGGCCGCCGGGTCAACGACAGCATGGGTCTCCATGTCGCCAACCGCGTGGTGCGAAGCGTCATGCGGCACGCCGGGAACGGCCGCCCCACCGTCACGGTGCTGGGTGTCACTTTCAAGGAAAACGTCCCCGACATCCGTAACACTCGGGTCGTCGACATCGTTAGGGAACTGCAGGATTTCGGGATCGCCGTTCAGTTGCACGACCCTATGGCGGACGGCGACCTGCTGCGTGAGGAATATGACCTTGCGCTGACGCCGCTCGACCGCCTGCAGCCGGCCGACGCCGTGGTGCTGGCCGTCGCCCACAGCCTGTACCGGGAGGGCGGCTGGTCTCTCGTGAGGCCCCTGCTGAAGGCCGGCCCGGGTGGCTTCGTCGCGGACGTCCCGGGACTGCTCGACCGGTCGGCGACACCCGCAGGCATTACGCTCTGGCGCCTCTGATCGCGTTTTTCTCGGCCGCCGCCGCGAAGCACTGCGAATCCCCTCGATCAAAAAGAAACGCCCCTCCCTTGCGGGAGGGGCGACTGCGCCGGGACGCGAAACGCGCCCTCAGGACTTCTTCGAGGCCAGCTTGAGCGCCGGACGGTTGGCGGCGCTGGCCGCCATGTCGGCACCCGAGCCGTAGTAGCCGCGGTAGCGCGAGTAGTAGTCGCCGTGGTCGCCGTAGCCGTAGCGGGCATGCTTGGCCAGGTTTACGCGGTTGATGACGACACCGACATGGTTGGTAACGTTCATCAGGGCCGAGATCGCCGTCTTGACGACTTCGCGCGGCGTCTTGGCCCACTGCACGATGAACACCGTGTAGTCCGCCAGACGCGAGATGATGCGCGCGTCCGACACCGCCATGACCGGCGGGCCGTCGAGGATCACGAGATCGTAGCGCTCGGCGAAAACGCCCAGCGCTGCCTTCATCGCATGAGACTCGAGGATTTCTGGCGCGTTCGGCGTGTTGGGGCGGGCGCAGATGTAGTCGACGCCCGAGAGGTCGTGACGCCGGGTGCACTCCTCCAACGTCTTGATGCCCATCAGGTACTCGTCGATTGTGCCGCCGCGGTCCTTGAGGCCGAGCGCCGCCGAGAGGCGGGCCTGGCGGAGGTCGAGATCGACGATCAGCACGCGCCGCGAGGCGTTCATCTTCGTCAGCAGGCCGCCGAGCGCCGCCACGAAGGTCGTCTTGCCCTCGCTCGGCGTCGACGACGTGATCGCGATGATCCGCGGCGGCCGGTCCAGGCTGCCGAGACTGATCGCCGTGAACACGGCTCGTATCGACTCCGCCGCCGGCGACGTCGTGTTCTCCAGCACGTGGCTGACGACGTTGGAACGCGTGGTCGCCGGGCCCTTGACCTCCGGAACCATGCCGAGCACGCCCACGCCGGTGGCTTCCTCGACCTGGGAGGCCGAGCGGAACACGCGGTCGAGCTTCTCGGCGGCGACCGCACCGGCCATGCCGAGCAGCGAGCCGATGATGAACGCCGCCATCAGGCCGGTCTTGTAGTTCGGCGACGACGGCGCGCCGGAGGGATGGGCATAGGCGAGGATTCGGGCATCGGCGCGCTGGATGTCCTGCTGCTCGCGCAGTTCCTTGAAGCGGGTCAGGAAGCCTTCGTACAGGGTACGGTTGGACTGCGCTTCCCGCTCCAGCTGCTTGAGCTCAGCCTCGTACTGGCTGGCCGTACCGGAAACTACCGAAGCCTTGTCGACCAGTTCCTTCAGCTCGTCTTCCTCCGACTTGGCCGCGTCGAGTTCGGCGCGGACCGCCAGCGTGATGCGCTGCGTCTCGGTAATGAAGCGGGCGCGGATCGATGCCAGCTCGCTGCGGACCTGCTGGATCTTCGGATGGTTCTCTCCGAGCTGCGACGACAGTTCGGCGCTCTTGCGGGTCAGTTCGACGTCCTGGATTCGCAGCGCGGCCAGGGTCGTGTTGCCCGACACTTCCGGAATGTTGGCGAGTTCACCCGGATTGAGGCTCGCCTTGCTGAGGGCGATCAGGCGGCCTTCGCGCTCGATCCGGCGCCCCTTGGCGGCGGTGTAGCGGCTGTTCAGATCCGAAAGCGTCTGGGTCGAGACGGCACCTTCGGGGCTGCCGGCCAGACCCTTGTCGCGGCGATAGGCGGCGACCGCCTCTTCCGCGACCTGCAGGTTGCGCCGCAGTTCCGCGAGACGCTGCTCGAGCCATTCGGTAGCCCGCCGGTTTGCCTCGTTCTTGGTCTCGATCTGATCGGCAAGGTAGGCTTCTGCCAGCGCATTGGCGATGCGCGCCGACATCGTCCCGTCCGGGCTCTCGACGGTGATCAGAATGACGAAGGTGCGGCCGAGCAGCGTGACGCTGAGGCGGCCGGCGACCGCGCCGATCGCGGCGCGGCGGCGCGGGTCGCTGTCCTCGGCAGGACGGCCGGTGCGCGCGGGCGCCGGCGCGGCGCTGGCCTGCTGCGGCTTGGGCGGCGGCGCCAGCAGCGTCGAGATGCCGGTGCTCCAGAGGTCACGCAATGGCTGCAGCGCATTGTCGATGAAGCCCGGCGGCTTGGTGCCGTTGAATTCGGGATTGTTGGCGAGCCCGAGCTTGTCGACGACGCGGCCAATCAGGAACTCGGACTGGATGACTTCCAGTTCGCTCTGAATGGCGCCCATGTTCAGCGTGTCGACACCCGATAGCGCCGCCTCGGTGCTGACCACCTTGAACGTCCGCGTATCGAGCATGATGCGCGAGGACGCTTTGTAGAGCGGCGTGGCCTGCGCGATCATCAGCGCCATCAGTGCCGTGGCGATGAGGCCGCACCCCAGGATCAATGCCTTGCGGCGATTGAGCAGGCGAAGCCACTCCCAAAGTTCGTTCGGCGATTCGACCGGACGGACGGGCGCGAGTGCCCCGGCGTCAGGCGCTGCCACGACACGATTCTGGTTGGGCTCATCCACAATGTGGTCCGCCCTCGGTAACGATCCCATCCCACAACACTCCGCGAAAAAGAAAACTCGCGACGACACCCATTCGAGTTTCGAACCACGGCAGTCCGCTACCGGAACTGCCGCCGCACGTAACCCCACCCGACGGGCGATCCCACATCGCCCATCCCCAAGAACGCTCTACTGACTACGCCGTACGCAAACCAAACCTAGAACCAACGCTCCGGCACACGGATGATGTCGCCCGGCCCCACCGGTGAGTCCTCCGTTACCGTCTCTTCCTGACCCTGCTGCGCGTTGAAGCGCTGGATCGTGATGCGCGTCTTGGACGCGC
This sequence comes from Reyranella aquatilis, assembly GCF_020880995.1. Taxonomy (GTDB): domain Bacteria; phylum Pseudomonadota; class Alphaproteobacteria; order Reyranellales; family Reyranellaceae; genus Reyranella; species Reyranella aquatilis. The sequence goes on from NZ_JAJISD010000011.1 coordinate 60,898, forward strand.
GACGCGTGTATCCGCCGGCGATGGCGACCGCCTGCAGGACGTTGATCCCCGACACGTAGGGGAACGATCCCGGCCGGCCGATCTCGCCGACGATGTAGAACGGACGGCGCGAAACCAGATCGACGCTGATGCGTGGATTGCGCAGGTAGCCGCCCGAGCGATAGCGGTCGGCCAGCATCGCCTCGATCTCCGGCATCGACATGCCCAGCACCACGACGCGGCCGGCCATGCGCGGCGAGATCATGCCCGTCGAATCGACTTCGTACTCCCCCGACAGCTCGGTGTCGGACAGCACCACGACGCGCAGCCGGTCGCCCGGCGCCACGCGGTACTCGCCGAGCCGCAGGTTCTGGGTGCCCTGCGACGGCTGCTGGATGGTCATCGTCGAGGCGGGCGGCTGCGGATCGCAGGCACTCACGGTCAGCGCGATCGCCACCAGAAGCGGCCCGAGGCAACGGGAGAGGAAAGGACGCAAGTTCACCAGATCACCGTCTTGCAACAAGCCTGAGAGAGATCACTTCACGGGTATACGACGGGCCGCCGGCAGGCACGTTGGTCGACCAGCCGGTCGTGTGCTCGTAAAGCGGCCCAAGCTGTATCTGCGGTCGCAGTGCATACAGCAATCCGAGGGACGCGCGCCAGTAGTAATCGGTGCGCGGTCCTGCACCCGAGCCGGGCGCCGGGGTGAAATCGGCAATGTTGATACCCGTGCCGCCGACCATCTGCCAGGCATCGTGGATATCGTAGGTGAAATCGATGCCGAGCACGGTGGACACGTAGTTCGTGTAGTTGCTGTAAGGCGATTCGTTGATGGTCCGGATGAAGGAGGGCCGGATCGTCAGCGGATCATAGCCGTTCCAGCTTCCCGAAAGACCGAACGTGAAAGCCGGGGTGGTTGTGCCATCGGCGATGTAGGTCTGGGTCGAGTAGCCGACATAGCCTTCCAGGATGCTCTTCGTCGTCAACTTGAAGGTCGCACCGAAATTGACGTTCCAGCCGGTCGAATCGCGCTGCTGACCGAAGGCATTCACGAACTGATCGTAGATGCGCTGGTTGAGCCCGGGCGCCACCCACACGTCAAGCCCGTCGGCCACTTCGTAGCCCAGCCGGACCCGCTCGTCGTACTCCATGCGATTTCGGCTGGCCGCCGGCAATCCGCCGGAGCTCACGATGCTGTTGTCGGTATAGTTGTAACGGGTCGCGGCCGCCTTGAAGTCGTAGAAAAAGCGGTTGAACCGCTGATAGAGGCCGACCTCGACCGGGATCGTGTCCACGACCGTCGGCGACGTCGCCACCAGCGCGTTCGGCGTGCCGAGCGCTTCGGTCTGGCGCCGCACCGCGACCAGGCCGGTGGCGTAGAAGTCCTCCCGGATGTCGAGGCGGCCATCCATCTGGACGAAACCGTTCCAGTAATTCTGTGTGCTGGCGTTGGCGTAGATGCCGACACCCGCCCCTGCCGAGATCCGGAACGAGTGGTTGAGCCAGTCGGACTTCAACTCCACCACCGGCCGGATCAAAGTGTAGGGGGACCCTACCGTGGGCGCGGACGTCGCATAGACGTTGCTGTCGTATCCGGCCTGAACCTCGATCGACGGATAGAGGGTGAAGGCACCGATCGCGATGCCGACCTCGCCGGGCGCATTGAAGGCACCCGTGACCGAAACAGGCACATCGGGAATGTCGATCACCGGTGCCTGCTCGAGCAGGATCTGGGCAGCCGGAGACGAGGTCTCGGTCTGGGCCTGCGCCGCCGACGTTGCGCAGGCAAGCAGAACCCAGCCGAGAACAGGCGACCAGGTCAGCTGCGATCGATTCGCGCTAATTCGCATGGGTTCCGAGGGCCATCCGGGAAGCGGTCCTAGAGTCGGCTGGAAGAAATTTCCACCCAGACGCTTCGGCGCGCTACCTCTGGCTCTGCTGCTGCGACGTCGACGGATCATAGATGACCGGGGGAAGAATGACCGGCACCAATATCGGAGGAGCAGGCGGCAGCGGAGTGGTGATGGGCGGAAACGGCGGCGCACCCGGAGATGTGCCGGGTGGCGGTGCCCCCGGGGGAGACAGCGTGTTGACCATCGAAACGAGCGTCGTAGAGGACGTCCCGTCTGGAGCGCCAAGCATCTGAGCAATGAGTTGCTGCATCGTCGGCCCACCCGCCGGGCCGAACGGCACGCCTCCGAAGTTCACCGGGTTGTTGTCCGGCGGCGGAATCAGAGGCGAGCCCGTGTTCGTCAGGCTTTCGAGTCCGCCCGGCGGGCCGCCGTCAGGCGCCGTGTTCTGGAGCGGAGCGGCCGGCTGCAACGGACCGGCGTTCTGCAGCGGGCCATTGGTCTGAAGGGGACCTGCGCTCTGCAGCGGTCCGGCACTCTGGAGCGGACCGGCACTCTGAAGGGGGCCGGCCGTCTGGACCGGGCCCGCACCCTGCAAGGGACCGGCATTCTGGAGCGGTCCGCCACCCTGCTGCGGACCCTGCTGCGCCTGCTGGGGGTCGCTGGCGGGGCCACCCGGCCCACCGCCGGCCGGGCCACCGGGACCCGCACCCTGCATCGGACCGGCGCCCTGCATGGGACCTGTTCCCTGGCTCGGTCCACCGCTGGGCTGCGACGGTCCGGGAGGCGCCTGGGCGACTTCGGGGCCGACCTGCGCGCCGGCAACCGCGGCCCACACTAGGACCGACACCGCCGCTAAACCCTGCGTCCGAAGTGCAATTTTGAACATTCGACCCAACCCGATCATGAGCCCGAATGGACTTCATGATCATTTTTTGGAAGCACCACCCACTTGGCCCGCCCCGACAACCCCGGTTCGGTCCCACCCAAGTCGATAAACAAAATAGCGAACTGTATGCAGAAAGCCAAGGGCCGCCCCTGCGGTACACCCATACGTGAAGGGGATTAAACGCGGGGTGCCAAAACTTGCGACCTTCCTCCAGCGTGTGTTCGCTGCCGGATCAGGCTTTTTCAAGGCGTTATTAGCAGCTAAGACGCAATTTCAACGCTGCCCGCCGCGCAACGGTCGGCCAGATCCTCCAGCGCTGCGGCGAACCCGACGGCGTCGCCGCAAGGCACTCGCCAGTAACCGGCCGGGGAGTTCCGCGCCAGCAGATCGACATCCGAAGCGGCTGACCCGACGAAGAGCACCGGCTTGCCCGATTCGATGCATGCGTAAATTTTGGACGGCATGACGTACCCAACGAACGCGTCGCGAAGCGTGACCAGATGAGCGGCAGGCGCACGCAGGAGACCTGAGAGGCGCTCCAGCGGAACCGGCGAGGAGCGATGAAATGGCAGGCCCGCGGCGGCGAACCGGGCGGCGAGATCCTCCGCCCCTCCACCTGTGGCACTAAGCCACAGGCGGACCCGGCCGGTTCCCTGCCGGTGATGGCGCTCGTAGCCCCGCGCAACGGTGTCCACCTCGTGGGCTACGCCGTAGTTGCCCGAGTACAGCAGCACGCACCGGCCGGCCAATTCGACAGGCAGGGGTTCGACGGGCGCATCGGCGGGAAACTCGACGGGCGAGCCGTCCCGGACCAGCACGATCCGATCGGCCGGAACACCCGTCTCTGCGAGGCGGCGGCGTTGATCCTCCCCGAGCACCTCGAACCCCTCGACCCGGCGGCGCCAGAAATTCGTCAGTCCCAGAAGCGCCCCCAGCGCGCGGGACGGCCGGTCGCGGGCAGCGATCAGGCACTCGGGATGGAAATCGGTGATCCGGTAAACCAGCTTCGCACGCCAGAGCGGCTTGAGCGGCACCAGCAGATGGATGAGGAACGGCGGAGAGCCCGTGAACAGGATTCCATCGGCGGCACGCAGCGCGCCGAACGCTGCAAAGATGAGGCGGAGGTTGGTCTCGATCGTCCACACCATGCGCCCGACAAGGGAACCGCGCGGGACGGGGCGCGCCGAAAGACGGATCTCCGCCAGTTGGCCGCGGCCCCTCATTTTCCGGATCGTCGAGCCCCGCGCGGTCGACAGGCCGACCAGCGTCACATCGTGTCCCTGCTCCGCCAGCGCCTGCGCCCGCATCAACATGTATTGCCCCACCGCGCCGAAATCGGGCGGCAACCAGTCCGCGATGATGACGATTCGCGGTTCCTTGGCCGGATCGAATGGGCTCTGCTCCAGCAGTTGCATCATGCTGCCGCGCCCCGCTGTGCTTCCTCGGCGATCGAGCGGTAGAGCTCCGCCATGCGGCGCGCCACGGCCGGCCAGCCATAGTGATCGATGACGTGGCGTTGGCCGGCCTGGCCCTGGCGGCGGCAGAGATCGGCATCCGCGAACATCGCCCGCAGCCCGGCCGCGATGGCGATCGGCGTGGCCTCGACGACCAGGCCTGCCTGTGTCTCGCGGACGATTTCCGACATGCCGACATCGGGTGTCGCGAGCACCGGCACCCCGCGGCGCATCGCCTCGAAGGCGGCAATACCGAAGTTTTCCGACAGGGACGTCATCGCGAACAGTCGCGCGGCCGCGAACAGCGCTTCCTTGTCCGCACCGGATACATGGCGCGCGATGACCGTCACCCGATCGGTCACGCCGTGCCGCGCGGCCTCCGACGCGAGATACGCGGCATGACCATCCGCGTCGTCGCCCGCTATGACGGCGCGCACCCCGGGCGCCTCCGCAAGCGCCGCGATCACCCGGTCGAGGCCCTTCTCCCAGCTCAGCCGGCCGAAGGAGAGGACCATCGGGCCGTCCGCGAGGGCCGCCACGATATCCGGCGACAGAGGTTTTGACGAAGGCGGCGGCGGATCGTCGACGCCGTGCGGGATCATGGCGATGGGCGGCAGGCGCCAGCCGAAGCTCGCGATATGCTGCGCCTCGATGGCCGAGGTCGCATGCACGGCCGCAGCATGCTCGAGGTTGGGCCGGTCGATCAGACGGATCCACCCTTCCTTCACCCAGCGGCTCTTCCGGCGGATCAGCTCCGGCACCAGCATGCCGCGAGGCGAGATCACATAGGGCACGCCGGCCCGTTGCGCGGCACGGGCGCCCGCCAGAATCGGCCACAGGAAAACCGAGTGCAGGTGAACGGCGTCATAGCCGGCAGTGTCCCGGGCCAGCGCTCTCCCCATCGGCGGCGACCAGTAGAGGCGGCGCAGCACCCGACTCGGGAAATAGGTGACCTTCACGCCCTCCACATCGACCGGCACCTCGTGCGGCACATCGCTGTCGCCAGGACCATCGACGCTGGTGGTGAAGACCTGCACGTCATGCCCGGCCGCCGCCAGCTCACGGCACAATGCATGGACCGACCGGATCGGGCCGCCATATCGGGTGGCCGGCAGATAGGTCGGAACGACGTGAAGAAGGCGCAAGGCGTATCCAGTGACCAGGCAAGGGCTTGATGTAACGGGGCGATTGATAGCATAGGTATTGCAGGAATGGGCTCCGCGATCGAATGAAGCTCCGCATCGACTTCCGGCCGTCGATCGTGGTGGCGCTGCTGGCCGCCGCCGCCCTCCTGTTCTGGCTGGCGACCGGAGTGCCCGGTCTCTCCTGGATCGCTCTGCCCTTCGCCCTCTTCTACTCCGTGCTGCTGGCCATTGCCGCGCTGGCATTGCTGCGCCTCCGCACGATCGAGCGCTGGATGGCGTGGGATGCGCCGGGGCGCCTGCTGATCCTCGCGCCGCACGAGGACGACTGCGTGATCTCGGCCGGCGGCCTTGGACTTCGCAACAGCCGGCTGGGCGGCGTCACCCGCGTCGTCTACCTCGCCCGTGACGAGACGCCGGCCTTGCCGGAGCGGCGCGAAGCCGAGGCGCGCGCGGCCTGGAGCATCGCGGGACTTGGTGGGACAGACCTCCTGTTCCTCGACCTGATGCCGCCGCTGGAGAAGCGCGATCCCGCCAAGCTGCGCGCCGCCTCGATCGTCTTGCGCGCCATCATCGACGACTTCCAGCCGACGGCCATCGTCATGCCGGCGTTCGAGGGCGGGCACGTTCATCACGACATGGTCGCCGCGCTCGTCGATCTGCTGGTGACGCCTGCCGACCGTTTCGCGGTGTTCGAGGCGCCCGAGTACAGCCCCTGCGTTTCCCTGCTCCACACGCCGCACCGTGTCCTCGCGCTCTGCGCCCGCTGGCTGTTCGGCCTGGTCGCCTACAACGGGCCGCCCGACGGCGTCGATGGCCGGCCGATCCTGAAGCTTCGGATGGCGCCATCCGAACTCGCCGACAAGAGACGCATGCTGGGTGCCTTCGCCAGCCAGAACGCACCCTCGCTCATGGTGACCCGCAGCTATCCCGACCGGCTGATCGCACGGGTCGGTCACCGGCCGCATAGCCGCCCCTTCGACTTCGACCGTTCCTATCTCCGTTTCGTGCTGGCGCTGCGCCGGCGACTTCCCCCGCGCCTCGTCGACCGGTTGTTTCCGGTACAGCTCGGCACGATCGGCCGCATGGGCACGATCACCGACTGGGATTCCGAATGGGGCCGGGCATGAACGGCTTCGCCTCGGATCTCACCCACGCCACCTACGAGTCTCCTGATATCGTTGCGCTCTACGCCCGTCCCGACGGGCTGCAGAAACCGGAGGAGACGTTGCTGTCGTGGCTGCGCCCGTCGCTCGGTTCGATGGACATGCTCGACATTGGCGTAGGCGGCGGCCGAACCACCCGTCACTTCGCCCCTCTCGTCCGCTCGTATCTCGGCGTCGACTACTCCTCGGCGATGATCGCGCGATGCCACGAGGAGTTTCCCGCATTCCGCTTCGCCGTGGCCGATGCACGCCGCCTCGAACCTGTGCTGGACGAGAGCTGCGACCTGGTGCTCTTCAGCTACAACGGCATCGACCATCTCGACGTGCACGAGCGCGGAATGGCGCTCGGCGAGATGAGGAGGGTCCTGCGGCCGGGCGGGCTGATGGTCTACTCGAGCCACAACGCGAACTACCTTCCGGCGATCATCGAGCGCTTCCGCTTCCGCATCCATTCAAACCTGCGCGAGACGCTGCGGTCGCTCAAATGGTCGAGCGTGTTCTGGGCGAAGAACGGACTTCTGCAGTACCGCATGCCGCTGGCCGCGGGCCGCGTCCATGACGGGACGCACTCCTTTCGCTCCTCTGCGCTCTACTACATCCGACCCGATCTCGGCGTCGCGGAATTGCGCCGGCTCGGCATGGTCGACATCTCATGCGCCGGCAACGAGAGCCGGGATTTCGTGCCGGGCGACGATCCCGGCCTGGCGCACGATCCCAATCCCTGGATCTACTACGTGTCGCGCAAGCCGGAGCGCACCTGACGATGACGCTCGCCCTCGAACTCGTGACCACGGTCGAGGACTTCGAGCGGTTGCGACCGACGTGGAACGAGCTCGCCGAGCGCATGGAGCTCCCGGAGATCTTCTATCGCTGGGAATGGAGCTTCCTCTTCTTCCGGCACTGCCGGCCGGACGACGAACTCTTCATCATCGTAGCCCGCGAGGCACCGGGCGGTGCGGTCGCGGCCATCGCCCCGCTCTGTATCCGGCGCACCCGGTCGCTCGGGATCGCGGTGAAGGTGGCCGAAACCATCGTCGCGGGCCTCGCCGACTACCAGAACATCCTGGTGCGCGAAGGAATCCACCGCGGTCGTGCCGTCGATGAGATCCTCGCCTTTCTCGCTGACCGGGCCGACCGCTGGGACGTGCTCGACCTGCAGCAATTCTGCAGCCGCGATCCCACGACCTTCCAGATGGTGAACGCCGCGCAGTCACGACACGACTGGACGGTGCGTACCCACATCCTGACTCCGGTGGCCGTACGCGACCTGCGTCCCGGCCACGCCACGGAAGATGTCGGCCGCCTTCGTCGCGTGCGCAGCCGCCTGGCGGCGCTGCAAGCGCGCGGGGGCGACCTTCGACTGAGCTGCGAAGACTTCGCGGCGGACTGGCCGACCTTCCGCGCGCTGCATGTCAGCACCTGGCCGGGCAGCCCGCTCGGCCGCGACAAGGAAGGGAAATTCTTCGACGCGCTGGTCGCGAGCGAAGGCATGCGCGAGCATCTCGACCTCTCGCTCCTGCTGCTCGACGGGCGAGTCGTGGCCGGGCATTTCGGCTTCGTCGATGCGCGTAAAGCCTATTACTACATGCCGGCGCGCGACCGGTCGTTCCACAACGAGAGGGTCGGCGCCGCACTGCTGTTCGCGCTCGTCCAGCACCATGCCCGGTCGCGCACCTTGTTCGACTTCATGCGCACCCTTGGGCGCTACAAGAGCTGGTACACCGACACGATCGACATGAACCTTCGCATCGTCATCCATCGCAATTCGAGTGTCAGGGCGCTGGCCTACGGCATATTCGACGTGACCCGGCGCTTCCTGCTCGAACTCGGCCTGCCGCGCGCCCTGCTGCGCCGCCTTGGACGCGGACGAAGCTGAAAGTCCTCTAGCCGGTGCCGTAGAGATCGACCAACGACAGATACGCCATGGCCTGGCTCTCCAGCGTGAACCTTTCCGCGATCATCTCGCGCGGGGCGTAGAGGCCCGCCTCGACGCCGAACCAGAACCGGTCGAAGCCCGCCAGCAGGTCGCCGCTGCCCCTGAACTTCATGCCGCACCGCTCGTCCCAATAGGGCACCGAGGTGACCGGCCCGAAGCGCACGAGATGCGGCGCATACTTCGGGTCCTTCCACAGCCCGCCATGATCCCAGGCGAACAGCGGCACGTCGGACGCCAGCATCTGCTGCGCAGCCAACCCCTGCGTCTCGTGATGACTGAGATAGATCATCGCGCGCGTGCGCCGGCTGAGATCGTGCAGCCGCTCCTCGCGGTAGAAGCCGTAGCGCAGCACTTCCACGCTGAGCCGCCGGCGCCGCAATTCAGCGACGATGGGCTCGACGATGGTGCGCATGTACCGGCTGCGATGCCGCACGATCTTGTCGTAGATCAGAACGTCCACATCCTTGTTGGCGCGACGCGACGGCGACCAGCGGTCGGTGTCGATGCCCGACGGCCAGACGCTGATGCGCTCCGGCCACACCGCGGAGAACATCTTCTCGACCCACGGGCTCGGTACCAGGACGCGACGGATCCGGCGACGGCAGAGGAGGTCGGGATCGTCACTGGGATGGTTGTAGATTGAGGTGCCGAACAGGATGGGCGTCTCCTGGGGCAGCTTCGCCAGGACATGCGGCTGGCCGATGACGCAGGCCAGTTCATGCGGGTTCTCGCGGATGTGGCGGTAATCGTTGATGCGGTACGGCACGTTCAGCCGGTCGAGGCCGGCACACAGGTTGAGATAGACGCGCATCGTGCCGCCGGGCTGCTTCGGTCCGCGCAGCGCCCAGCGCACGAGCCGGCGCGGATAGCGGTCGAATGGCGCCCATCGGTCCGAATCGGGTTCCTCGTAGAAGAGGTTGAGAGGCGCGCGCAAAGGCATTCTCAGCCGCCCCGGGCCGCCACCGAACGGTCGGCCATGATTTCGCGATAGAGCCTTGCCATGTCGTCGGCGACGTCGTCGATCGATCGCGTGCGCCGCATGTTGCCCGACAGGCGCGCGACCTCCGCGCGGTCGGTGGCGGCCACCCGGATCGCCTCCGCCCACGGCCGCGGGTCGTCGAACGGCAGCAGCCAGCCATCCACGCCATGATGGACGCGCTCCGAGATGCCGCCCAGGTCCGCACCCATCACGGGGATGCCGAGCGCCCTCGCCTCCTGCACGACGATCGGCCCGGTTTCCATGTAGCGCGAGGGCACGGCCAGCACGTCGATGTCGGCCAGGAACTGGGGCACCTCCTCGTGCCGGACCAGCCCCATCAGGCGGATCCGCGGATCCTTGGCCGCAGCCCTTTCCATGCGCCTCGCAAATCGCGCGTCCTGGCCGACACCGGCGATCCTCAGATGCACCGGCAGGTCCGGCGGGAGCAGCTCGAGGGCGCGCACCAGCATGTCCGCGCCCTTGTAGCGTTCGAGCCGCCCGAGGAAACCGATAACGATCTCACGCCGGTTCGCCCCTTCCAGGGGGCGTGGCTTGCGGTCGGAGAACTCGGCGCTGGCCGACTGGCCCGACACGACCATCTTCTCGGGCGGAATGGCATTTTCGGCGAGCGCAGCCCGCACCCATTCGCTGGGCGCCACGATGCGCTCGCTGAGTGTCGCCATCGAACGAAGCTGCCGGGCCTTGGTGGCCGCCGCTGCCCGTGCCGACAGCATGGTCGCGGCTCTCTGCGAAATGCGGCTAATGACGCTGTCGCTCACGTCCCAGCGCGGCAGCCGCGACAGGAGATAGGCGGCCGGCGCCGGCAGGCCACGATCCAAGGCCCAGCACTGCGCGCAGCGCCGGTCGTCGATCAACCCGTCGCAGGGCTTCTCGTCGTTCAGGAGCATGGTGCCGCGCATGCAGATCGGCGATGGCACGTGCATCGTGACGACGCTGGGAATGTCCATGCGCGCGACCTGCCGAAGGTGCCGCAGGCCGGCGCCGCTGGTCCAGGAATGGAGATGGAACAGGTCCGGGCTCGCCGATTCCACCAGTTCCTGGAACATGGTCCGACGCTTGCGAACGCTCCTGTCGCGGACCTTCGGAATCTCGGTCGCATCGATGGGATAGCGCACGACCTCGACGCCGTTCCACGTGTAGCGATTGTAGGAACCGTCCGTCGCGGCGATGATGGTGCTGTCGATGGCGTGGGCGGACAGGGCCGTCACGAGGTCACGTACATAGACCTCGGTGCCACCGGTCGAGTCGGGAAAATAGAAACCGACGCAGTGCACGACCCGCAGCCGCCTGCCCGGCTTCCCGGGGTCAGTGGCATCCGGCGGCATCATTGCGGCAGGGACCGGAAACGCAGCAGGCGCTCGGTCGTGGCGAATCCCAGCAGCCTGTAGGCCAGCGCCAGCGCGGGCCGCACCGGCGGCACGAACCCTGGATCCAGGCTGTAGATCCAGTCCACGACTTCCGCCGCCTCTCGCGGATAGGCCCGGGCAAAGGATCGCACATTGGGCCACAGGGTTTGGATGGCCGCCTGCTTGCGGCGCGAAGTCAACTCCCCGCGCTGCTCGAGCAGCCCAAGCACCTTGCGATAGATCGAGATGTGCATCCAATAGCGCAGGTCGCGCTTGAAGCCCGAGGTGTGCTGCAACCGGTCGCCGGCATGGCGTCGGTGCACGAAGGCCGGCTTCCGATAGACGGCGAGCCGCGGATGGCGCATCGCGACCTCGAGGATGAACAGCCGATCGTCGCGCAGCGCGAAGTCCTGCCGGTGCGGGATGCCGCGGATCAGGTCACGGCGGAACAGGAAGGCGGAATAGTGAGACGCCCAGCCCTCGCCGAGCTGCTGGGCGATGAAGTCGTCGCAATCGTCCCAGGCGTTGACGCGCCGCTCGCCGCTCTCCTCGTCGTAATCCTCATAGCCCGCGACGACGATATCGGCCGCCTTTTCCCGCGCGAGCGCGAGTTGATCGGCGTTGGCGTCCTCGCTGAGCCAGTCATCGGAATCGAGGAAACGCACATATTCGCCCGTCGCGGCGGCGAGGGCCGTTTCGACCGCCCAGTCCTTGCCCCAGTTGTCGGTCCGAATCGCCACGATGTCCCGTTGGGCCTGCAGCCAGTCCCAGGTGCCGTCGGTGCTGCCGTCGTCGACGACCACGATCTCCGTGCGTATGCCGGTCGACCGGCACGATTCCACGGCCTGCGGGAGGGCCCACAGCCGATTGAAAGTCGGGATGACGATGGAGATATCGCTCACGCGACTCACCTTAACCCAGTACTGGCCGCCAGTGCATCGGCGGCTTCCAGTACACCGCCGGCGGCGCGCGCCGGTGAATAAATCTCCATGCGCTCGGCCAGTGCCCGCCGGGTCAGGCTGGGATCGAACGCCAGCACGGAGGCGATGGACGTTGCGAGCGCGGGCACGTCGCCGAGCGGAGCGACCGCACCGGTCGCCCCCGGCTGGATCAAGTCGGGACCGCAGCCCACCGCATCGGATACGACTGCGGGCACGCCGCAAGCCATCGCCTCGTTGACGACGAGGCCCCAGGTTTCGATGGCGATCGAGGGCAGGACGACCACGTCGGAAGAGGCATAGACGGACGGCAGTCGGCTCTGGTTCACGAATCCCAGGAACTGCGCATCCAAACCGGCGGCGCGAGCCGCCTCCTCCATGCTGCCCTGAAGCTCCCCAGCCCCCGCGATCACGAGGTCGACGGGCTGCCCGCTCGACGTCAGCCGCGCGACCGCCTGCACCACGTCCATCGGCCGCTTGCTGCCGACCAGGCGGCCGACGAACAGCACGTGCCGGCGGCGCCCGCCCGCGCGCCCTCCACCCGCGCCCCGCGCGGCGTCGCTCGCTTGCCTGAAGGCGTCGTTGTCCACGCAGTGCGGCGAGAAGAACAGTCGACTGGACGCCACACCATAGTGCTGGAGGTACTCGCGATTGCGCTGCCCCACATACAGGCAGGCGTCGAACTGCTTCAACATGTGGGGAAAGACCACGCCCTTGACCTTGCCGACCGCACCGCCACGCTGGCCGGCAAGCTGGGAATCCCCACGGACCATGACGGGCACGCGAGCGCGCCGGCAGGCCCGCACCGCCTGCCAGTAGGAGCGCAGCGACCAGCCCGGCACGACGAAGGCGTCGAAGCGGCCCTCCGTGATGATCTCCGCGATCTCCGGCGTATTGCAGCCGGCGAAGGTCTGCGTCGAGGGCACGCGCGCCACGTTTCTCAGGAACCGGCTCTCGTAGCCAGACAGGAGATCCACGTCCCAGTCGAAGGCGACCCCGTAGCCCGCCTTGCCCTGCCCGGCTGCATCCTGCCTGTGGGCGAAGAAGACGGTGAGGTCGCAGCGCCGCGCGAGTTCGCGGAAGATCGGCGCGTAGTACTGGATCGGATGGCTGACCAGGAAGCCGATGCGCCGCTTCATGGACGAGGCCCCGCCGCGCAGGCCCTATCCAGCGCCTCTGCGAACTGGCGCGTCGACTCGCGCGCCGAGTAGCCCTCGAAGACGCCGCGATCGACCGACGCCGCGTCGTAGGCGGGATGCTCGATGAAGGCCTGCAGCGAGGTCGCCACGCCGTCCGGTGACGGCAGGTCGCCCTCCGCCAGGGTCAGCACCTCACCGACATGGGCAGAGCGGATCATCGACACCGCCGTGCTGTCGCGATGAAGCAGCGCGAAGACCGGCCGCTGCGACAGCATCGCCTGGAAGACCTTGGACGGCGTGTAGTGAGGCTCGGTCGAGCCGAGCACCAGCACGGCGCTGCTGTGCATCAGATGATTGAGCGTATCGACGTAGCCGATTCGATGGGGATGCTCGTCCACCATCTCTGCCACACCCGCCGCCTGTGCGCGCGGCAGCACGCGATGGCCCTGCGGATCGTCGGGCGAACTGCCGGTGCCGACGAAGTGGACCCGCAGTCGTGACGCCACGTGCGGCGCGCGCTGCCGCAGGGTGCGCAAGCCGGCGAGGAAGGCGTCGAGCACGACGAAGCCCGCCGGCAGCAACGCACCGGCATAGATCATATGGAAATTGCCATCCCTCGGATCGAACAGGAAGGGCGCGCGGCCGAGCCCTTGCACCAGCGCATAGTCCTCCGGAGCCGTGCCCATCGGCATGTAGGCCAGCACCGACTTCGACGCGACCGCGGGATTTCGCTCCAGCATGCCGGCCACATAGCCCGGCGCCATGCCGGTGATCAGCGCGGCGTCGCGTACCGACCAGGGTTCGAGGATCTCGGCCAGCCTGTTCGAGGTCCAGGCCCGGCTGAAGCGTCTTTCAGCTCCCGTCCAGCGATTGACCCAGGGATCCTGATAATCGATCCCGAACGGCAGGCCGTGGCGCAGATGCACGAGCCGTCCGACCGGCGCCAGGAAATTGGACGGGATCGTCACCATCACGAAGTCGATCTCGCGCGCCCTCGCCATCCGCGAAAGCGCACGATAGCAGCCCCAGAACGACCGGATCCCGATATCGCCAACGAGGCGCACCGGACGGGTCGACAGTGTCGCCGCATGGACGATCCTCAATCCCGGTGCGACCAGCAGCTCGAGATCCGGGTCTGGACGCTCCTCGTACTCGGCCGGATCGCCCGTGACGACGACCGGCTCCCAGCCGAACTCCGGGAGATAGCGCGACCACAGCCGCGCCCGCTGCGCGCCCACGAGATTGCTCGGCGGGAAGTGTCCGCTGACCAGGGCGAGACGGCGGGTCATCGGCGGCAGGTCATGAGCGCGCCAGACGGGCGCGCACCTTGCCGTAGAGATCGATGTAGCGCGCGACCACGGCGTCGGCGGAGAAGTGATCGACGGCGCGGCGGCGACATTCGGCGCGGTCGAGCGGACCCACCCGCTCCACCGCCTCGCAGCCCTCCTCGATCGACTTGATCAGGAAGCCATCGACGCCGGGGCGCACGATCTCCGGCAGCGCGCCGCGCGGGCAGGAAATCACCGGCGCGCCGCAGGCCAGCGATTCGGCGAACACGATGCCGAACGGCTCATCCCACTGGATCGGCACCAGCATGGCTCTCGCCTGGCCCAGCAGCGCGTTCTTCTGCACGTCGTCGACCGGACCGACATATTCGATGCCGCCCTTGCCGATCTCCGGCGCAATCTTCTCGCGCCAGAACCGGCCTTCCGGATCGTCGCGATCGGAATGATTGCCGGCGATGATCAGGCGGCGGCCGGTGCGGCGCGCGATCTCGATCGCCCAGTGCGCGCCCTTGATCTCCTCGACCCGGCTCAGGAACACCAAGGGCGCGTCGTCGGGCACGGAGGTCGCGCCGAGCGTCAGCCCCTCGGTGTCGGCGAAGTTAGGAATGCCGTGCCATTCACCGCCGGCCGGCCGGCCGCGCCGCGCGATGTATTCGCTGCAGCCGGTGAAGGTGATGCGCCCCGGCGCCGCGAGCCGGACGGCGAGCCTGACGGTGCGATGCGTCGGTTCGCGCTGGAAGGACATGATCAGCGGAATGCGTCCGCGCAGGTGCGGCAGCAGATAGGCGATGCGCGAAAAGCTGTGCACCACGTCGGGCCTGAAGGACTTCACCGCCCGCGACAGCGCCAGCGTGTTGCGCACCGTGTCCCGCCGCGACAGCGAACTCAGCCCCGGCCAGGGAAAGAACGCATCGTTTGGACACTCGGAGCCGGGACGCGCCACCAGCCCGACCGTGTGGCCCGCCAGCCGCAGGCGGCGCACGAGTACGTCGACGATACGCTCGATACCGCCATAGAGCCGCGGCGGAACCTCGATCTCCGGATCGGCGGTCAGCAACAGGCGCATCAGCGTGCCGTCTCCTGCCGCGCGAAGGCGGCCGCCACCGATTGCAGCAGCACGTCCTGCTCCCTGTCCCAATTGTAGCGCTCGCGACCCAGCCGCCACGCCATCTCCGCAGACTCGGCGAGGATGGGCGGTGACGCAAGCACGTCGAGCGTCTGGGCGAGGCCCACCGGGTCGGACAACGAGCAGAGCCTGGCCGCGCGCCAGAGATCGGCGGCCAAAAGCTTCTGGGCCGGCGTGTCGCTCATGATGACCGGCACCCCCGCCAGCAGGTAGGTGAAGACCTTGTTGGTGAGGCAGATCCGGCGGTTCTCGCTGACATCGGTCTCCAGCGACAGGCCGATGTCGTACTCGGCGGCGAGCCGCACCATCTCGGACGGCGGCGCCATCGGCAGGAGCTTCACACGGTCACCGATGCCGAGCGACGCCGCCAGCGCCAGCAGCGCATCGCCATGCCCCCAGCGGTTGCTGCCTCTGATGTCGAGCGTCACGCGCGCCGTGGTCTGCGCCATCGCCTGGATGAAGGCCTGCAGGCCGCGATCCGGCCCGATCGTCTGCGAGAACCAGTAGGCGCGCAGCCCTGTCCCCTCGTCCCGCATCCGCGGGACGATCGGCGCCATCGACAGGGGAAAGACGTTCAGGACGGTGGCTGGCTGGGCGATCCCGTAGCGCTCCACATAGGCCTTGCCGATCAGCGGCGAGGCGGCGGTCAGGCAGGCGCACGAAGGCAGGATCGCGCCTTCGACGATGCCGATCATGCGCATGCGGAAGGCATCGTCGGCACTGCCGGTGCCTTCGCCCGAATGGAAATCCTCGGCATCGAACCCCAGCAGCGCGCCGTGCCGGCGGGCCGCCTCCGCGGCGGCCGGAAGGGCTGCAACATAGTGGGCGATGTAGAGATCGGCCTTCACGTCGCGCGCCCGGCGCAGGAGCGCGGAGACCGGCGCTCGGGCGCTGCGCGCCGCCACACCAAGTGGAACGTCCAGCCCCATGGCCGAAAGTCCCTTGGCCAGAGCCGCGGCGGCCCGCGCGGTCACCCCTTCGTCGGCCGAGCGCGGAACGCGCATCACCTTCCATGGCGCCGTCGCCTCGATCTCGTCGTCGGCTTCCCGCAGCGCGGCGTTGTAGTTGCAGACGATGGCAGTGACGTCGTAGCCCGCGCCGTGCAGCGCATCCGCTTCCTTGAGCACCCGCGGGTTGGAGGCGAGATTGCCGGGACTGACGATGCAGACCGCGCGTGCCATGGCTTCGGCGGTCAGGCCGGCTCGCGCTCTTTGCGCTCGATGCGCAGAGGCGCGGCGAGCTGCAGGGCGACCACGCCGTTGCCGAGGCTCTGCTTGAAGTCGTAGGCGATGCCGCCCGGACTCGACGCCGCCACGTTGAACGGTATGGCGTTGGACACGCCATGGTCGACGACGATGGTCAGGGAGTTCGTCGCGATGTCGAAACTGTAGTCGCCCGACGCGAGGAACAGCGGCTGCAGGCTCAGTGTGAAGACGTGCCGGCCGGGCTCGCTGGGCAGCGCAACCTGCGAGAAGATGCTGGAGGAATAGAAGCCGACCGGCAGGTTGTTGGCGTCGCGCAACTGAAGCTCGAGGCCGAGACCCGGCATGTTGGTGGTTTCCACCTCGACACGCAGGTTGAACGGCGTGCCCGGCTCGTAGGTATCAGTCGGCATGCCCTGGGCATCGAGAAGGTCGGCCGAAACGATCGCCGAATGATGACCACGTCCCCAGTCCCGATCGGCCTTGCCCTTGCTGAGCGAGGCGGAGTAGCGGGAGATGGCGGCGTCGATCGGCCCGTCGAACAGCAGCTGCCCTCCCTTCAGCACGATGCCGCGCTTGGTGAGCGCCGCCACGGCCGCAAGATTGTGGCTGACGAACAGCACGGTGCGGCCCTCGTTCGCGACCGCCGACATGCGGTCGAGGCAGCGCTTCTGGAACTCCGAATCGCCGACCGCAAGCACCTCGTCGACGAACAGGATCTCGGTCTCGAGATGCGCGGCCACCGCGAAGGCCAGCCTCGCGTACATGCCCACGGAGTAGCGCTTCACCGGCGTGTCGATGAACTTCTCCACGCCCGAGAAGTCGACGATCTGGTCGAAGCGCGCCTGCACTTCCCTGCGCGTCATACCGAGGATCGCGCCGTTCAGGAAGATGTTCTCGCGCCCGGTCAGCTCCTGGTGGAAGCCGGTGCCGACCTCGAGCAGGCTAGCGACGCGGCCGTTCAGCTCGACCCGGCCAAGGGTCGGCTCGAGGATGCGCGACAGGATCTTGAGCAGCGTCGTCTTGCCGGCGCCGTTGTGGCCGATGATGCTGACGACCTCGCCGCGCTTGATCTCGAAATCGACGTCGCGCAACGCCCAGAATTCCTCGACCTCGTCGCCCTCGACGACCGCGCGCCCGTGCAGCATGTCGGCGCCCCGCCTCACCAGGCCGCGGGCACTGCGCACCAGTGCCTCGCCGAGGATTCCCCCATACTGGACCTTGTGGCCGATGATGAATTTCTTGCCGAGCTTGTCGGCGCGGATGACTGTGTCGGACATGGTCAGATCAGGTCCGCGAAGCCGCGCTCGGTGCGGCGGAAGGTGCGGATGCCCAGCCAGAGCATGAAGGCCGTGACCAGCAGGCTGACGGCGAACCCCGGAAGGTAGAGCGGACTGTCTCCACCCAGGATGGCCCAACGGAACCCGTCGATCACGCCGACCATCGGATTGATGCTGTAGAGCAGCTGCCATTCCGGCGGCACCACCTTGGCCGAAAAGCCGACCGGCGAGACATAGAGGCCGATCTGCACGACGAAGGGGATGACGAAGCGGAAGTCCCGGTACTTGACGACGATCGCCGCCGCCCACAGGGCCGGCCCGATCGCGACCAGCACCGCCAGCGCGACGAACAACGGCAGCATGAGGATGTGCCAGTCGGGCACGACGCCATACCACAGCATGACCCCCGCCAGGATGACGAGGCTCACGCAGAAATCGACCAGTCCGACCATCACCGTTGCGAACGGGATGATGATGCGCGGGAAATAGACCTTGCTCACCAGTTGGGAGTTGGTGAGCACGCTGCCCGACGCGTCGCTCAGGATCGACGAAGCGAGCGTCCAGGGCAGCAGCCCCGCGAACACCAGCACCGCATAGGGTGCGGCCCCCTCCGTCGGCAGCTTGGCGAGCTTGCCGAAAACGATCGTGAACACGACCATGGTAATGAACGGCCGCACGAATGCCCAGGCCAGACCGATCACCGTCTGCTTGTAGCGTACCGCCACGTCGCGCCAGGCGAGGATAAAGAACAGCTCGCGATACCGCCACAGATCGCGCCAGTACTGACGATCGGCACGTCCGGCCTCAAGGATGAGCCGCTGCGAAGGGCGATCGCTGGAAATCATGGGCCCGGAGTCATACGACGCGGCTGGCCCGAAAGGCGAGCGTAGAGTGCACGCGCCGCGGCGACAAAGTGCGAGCGACGATAGGGTTCCACCGCCTCCGGGTCGGCGCGGCCCATTTGCAGTTGCCGCTCGATCGCGTGCGCGAGCGCGTCGCGATCGGCCGGGTCCACGATCACACCCACGCGCTCGTCCGGAATGGCATCGGCGGTACCGCCGCCCTTGCCACCGACGACCCGCAGACCGCAGGCCGCGGCTTCGAGATAGACAATGCCGAAACCTTCTTCGGTACTGGGCATCACGTACAGGTCCGCCAGCCGGTAGAGGTCGGGCAGATCGGCGTCAGGCACGAAGCCCAGGAACCGCACCATCCCCGGCGCCAGTTCGGCCGCCACGCGTTCGAGGCGGGCCCGGTCGTCCCCATCCCCCGCGACCACATGAATCAGGTTCGGATACTTCTCCCGCAGGCGCGAAAGCACCGAGAAGACCGGCTCGTGGCCCTTGTAGCGCTCGCTCGCGGCAAGCCGCCCGACGGTGAGCAGGATCGGCCCCGGCCCGAGCCCAAGTTGCGACCGCAGGGCGTCGGACGCAGGGCCCGGCGTGAACACGTCCTGCACCGTGTCGGGCAGAACGCGCACTCGTTCGGGCGCGAGATCGACCCAGTCGAGAAGGATGCGCCGCGTCTCGCGGCTGACGGTGCTCACGAGATCCGCGCGGCCGATCAGCTGCCGCACCAGGCCGCGGCGGTCCTTCCACACGTCGGTGCCATGTGCCTGGATCCAGTAGCGCGCGCCCAGAAGCCGTGCGAGCAGGTACCCGAGCGGCGCCATGAAGACATGCCCGCAGAAGACCGCATCGACGGGACGGAAGCGCCACGCCGCCGAGATCGCGGCCAGTGAGAAGCGCAGCCGGCCGAAGATGGGACGGTTCTGGCGGACACCCGCCGGCAGCGAAATTCCGCTGGCATCGCCATGACGTGGCAGGATCAGGATCTCGACGCTGCCGTCGGCCAGCGCGTCGAACAGGTCCTGATTGTACCGGGCGATGCCCCCGCGCGCGCCGTAGCAATCCCCCACGAGGGCGAGGATACGGGAAGCCATCGCGCCGCTTAGGCCGCCGCCGGGCCGGCCCAGCCGGCACGCCAGACATCGAGTGCCCAGGCGCGCGAGGCGGCGGAGAGATCGATGCCCTGCTGCCGGGGTGCACCCGAGGCTTCGCGCAACCAGCGACCCACCGGCGTCGAGAAGCCAGTCTTGCGTCGATGGCGAACGCTGTCGGGCAAGGGCGGTTCGGGCACCTCGGCGATGGCGTCCTTGGCGTTCATGGCGGCCAGCACCGGCCCGGGCGGCAGGGCCGCGAGGAAGAATGGGTCGACGAAGGGGACGCGGATCTCGACCCCGTGGGACATGCCCGCCCAGTCGGAATCGCGCAGAAGCTGGTTGCGCATGTAGAGCGAGGTCTCGAGTGTAGCCACCCGGTCGAAATCGCCGAGCGGCCCCCCCGTGCGGATCGCCGCGGCAATGTGGCTGAGCGGCGCAAGCCGGCGCAATCCGTCCTCGACCAGCGCCGGGTCGAGTACCTCGTCGAGTTCCCACGGCATGTAGACGCTGCGGCGCAGGAGATACGCACCAGCCCAGTCGCCACCGTACTGAAGCACGCCCGCCGCCTTGGGATGCAGCCTGAGCCCCGCGGACATGGCGCCGGTCAAGGCGCGCCGCGCCAGCGCGCCGAGGCCGGGGATCCAGGAAACGGACCGCAGCCAATGGACGCTGCGCGGCACATCGCTGAAGGACGGGTAGCCGCCGAAGCATTCGTCGGCCCCAAGCCCGCTCAATGCCACCTTGATCCCGGCTTCGTGCGCCGCCTTGGCGACGAACCAGGTGTTGATACCGTCGACGGTTGGCAGATCCATCGCGTCCAGCAGCGCCGGCAGGTCGCGCTCGAACTCGGCGCGGTCGACCGTGCGGACGATATGACGGGCGCCGTAGCGCGCCGCGACCTCGGCCGCGAGCGGCGCCTCGTCGAGCGGCAGTCCCTGGAATTCCTGGAAGCCCAGCGTCACGGCGGTGATGTCGCCGACGCCGAGCCCCGCCATCGTTCCCAGCAACGCGCCCGAATCGATGCCCGCCGACAGGAACACCGCAACCGGCACGTCGGCCTCGAGGTGATAGCGCACCGATTCGCGAACCGCGGCAGCGACTCGCCGCCGCGAATCGGGCTCCGTCGCGCCAGTGTTCGCGCGCTCGGCCAGCGCCGTCGCGACATCGTAGTAGCGCTGCGGCAGCCCGGGGCCGGCCGCATCGACCGTCAGCGTCGTTCCCGCCGGCAGGGACTGGATGCCGCGCCAGACGGTGAAGGGCTCCGGCACGCTCCCGAACAGATGGAAGCCGACGATGCCGGCGGGATCGGGATCGCGCGAGACCGCGCCGCCCGCCAGCAACGCCTTGGCCTGCGAGGCGAAGCGAACCGTCCAGCCATCGTCGGCCCAGTAGAGCGGCTTGATCCCTAGCGGATCGCGCGCCAGCAGCAGGGTGCGCCGGTCGGCATCCCAGATGCCGAACGCGAACATGCCGCGCAGGCGCGCGACCATGGCCGTGCCGTACTCGGCATAGAGCTGCAGCAGCACCTCGGTGTCCGACCCGCTGCGGAACGTGCGCCCCCTCGCCTGCAGCTCCGTGCGCAGTTCACGGTAATTGTAGATCTCGCCGTTGAACGTGATGGTGAGCCGGCCGTCATTCGTATGCATCGGCTGCGCGCCGCCCTCAGACAGGTCGATGATCGCGAGCCGCAGATGGCCGAAGCCCGTGCGGCCGTCGTCGGCGAGCCACAGGCCGCTGCCGTCGGGCCCGCGCGCGACCATGCGCTCGTTCATGCGAACGAGTTCGCCGCGGTCGACCCGCGGCGCGACGTCGAGATAGGCGTGGATGCCTGCTATGCCGCACATGATGTCGCGCCGGAGACTAGCGTGCGCCGGTGCCGCGGAACACCACGGCAAAAGTCCTGAGCACGATCACCAGATCGAGCCACAGGGAGCAGTGCTTGAGGTAGTAGAGGTCGTATTCGAGCTTCGAGCGCATCGCGTCGGCCTCGTGGGCATAACCCTGGTTGATCTGCGCCCAGCCCGTGACCCCCGGCCGAACGATGCCGCGCAGCGCGAAATGCTCGATGTCGCGCACATAGCCCTGCTCCAGCGACGCCGCCTCGGGCCGCGGGCCGACCCAGCTCATGTCGCCCTTCAGGATGTTGAACAGCTGGGGCAGTTCGTCGAGACGGCAGCGCCGGAGGAAATGCCCGGTGCGCGTGATGCGGGGATCGGCCGACGTCGTGAAGCTCGGACCGGGCACGCCGACGAACATCGTGCGGAACTTGATCATCCGGAAGGGCTGGCCGCGGCGTCCGATGCGTGTCTGCAGGAAAAACACCGGACCTGGGCTGTCGAACCGCACGATGAGTGCGACGACCGCCAGGATCGGCAACAGCAACGGCAGGAAGACGACCGTGAATCCCAATTCGATGACGCGGCGGACGACGAGATACTGGCGCGACGGCAGCAGGGAGCCGAATTCGTTGGGCGAAAGGCCGCTGAGCGGCGTCCGGCCGGTCATGTTCTCAACGACGTAGCGACGGTCGAGTACAGGCACGCCGGCGATGGCGGCATCGGCCAAAGCCGCCAGCTGGCCCTTGCCGAGCTCCCCGCTCAGATCGGCCACGATGGCATCGACGCGCAGCCGCCGCTGGCGGACGTCGTCGAAATCGAGCCAGCGGCAGGTCGGAAGCCTCGGCAGCGCGTCGATCGCGGCATGCGGCGTCACGCCGTAGTTGCGCACCAGGTAGCGGCCGCGCATCTGGGCGATCACGGCCATCCACAACACGGTAAGGAGACCGCTGCCGAACAACTGCACGCGCGAATAGTCGAGGCGAAGGAGCAGCAGGACCGCCGCGATCAGCGCGTAGGTGATGATGGCCACCGGCGCGACCTGCGCGACGTTGAGACCGGCGCCGGGAAAAGCGTCCAGCCGGCGGCCGCAGTACCAGACGATCGCATAGGCGATGGCCGTGGTGACGATCGTCAGTTCGGAGGCGTCGAACGGACCGACGAACGGCTCGTCGTTGGCATAGAGCGGGATCGGCAGCACGACGCAAAACAGGAAACCGAGAACGGCGTCGACCCATGTCTCGATGAACCGCTGCGGCGCCGAACGCATGCGCGGGGTCCGCGCCGACGCCCCCTCATCGGACGGCATGTCTACTCCCGTGACGATCGCTTTCCGCACCCACGTCCCCCCGGTGCACACCCAAGCCCGTCATTCAGTCTGCGGAACGAAACGCATAGTTGCACTTACGATGATTATAGAATGGCGGCCGCAGGGGCGTAAAGCGCCGCCTCATCTTTCGCTGCGGCGGAACGCCTGCGCCCAACCCATTCCCAGCAGGGCTGCCGTCACGAAGCCGATCGCCGGCATCTGCAGGCTGAAGTCGATCAGCGAATGCAGGATCGGAACGGCCGCGATGGCGAAGGCGGCGGCGGGAAGATAGCGATTGTCGACCCGGCGCCTCAGCGCGCCGCGGAAACAGACCGCCCAGGGCAGTAAAACGATCGCCATCGCCGGGATCGAGGCGATCACCCCGAATTCGACCACCGTTTCGAGCGGCGTCGAGTGGGCGATGTCGTTGGGTTGCAGGCTGTTTGCCGGCTGGAAGAGCGAAAAGACGTCGCCGAAGCTGCCCAGGCCCCAACCCATCCAAGGCGACAGGCCGATCGCCTGGAACGCCGCCGACCAGATGCGCAGCCGTGACGAATCGTCGGCCGAGACGGCGAACTTGGACAAAAGCGCGCTGCCGGCGACGATCGCGACCAGCACGAACAGCACCGCCCCTGCCAGGAAGACCCGGCCGAGTTCCGGCCGCGACCGCCAGCGGCCCCGCATGAGCAGCAGTCCCAACGCCAGCAGGCTCACCGCCGTGGCGCCGAACCCGGCGCGCGAGGCCGACATCATCATGCCACCCAGCATCAGCAGGGAAACGGCGAGGAGCACGACCCGGGGACCGGTGAACCAGTCGATGAGGCCGACCTCCTCGTCTTCGTCGTCGTAGCCGTAGGGCACGTTCATCGAATCGCGCGAGCGATGCTTGCTGAACACCAGGGCGACCGCGGCCAGGATCGCCATTCCCATGTAGCAGGCAAACGAGTTGCTGTTCACGAACGTGCCACCCATCGGGCACCGATCGGTCGACGTCAGCTCGAACTGCTTTCGCAGGTAACTGCCGAGGTAGCAGGAGTTCGTCGCCATCTGCATGGCGATTCCATAGGCCACCACCAGCACGCCGCTGATCACCAGCGCCATCAGGAACCAGCGGGCATTGTCGCGGTCGCGGCAGACCGCGCGGGCGATCAGGAAGATCAGGGCGCAGGCAATGCACTTCAGGAGGGAGTTTCGGGCCGCATCGGCGGCGATCGCCGGAATCGGCTCGCGGGCACTGCCCAGGATCTCGGCCGCCCGCTGGAACAGCCACGCATCGGCGGTGAGCGGCGTCCACGTCGTCGTCTGCCAGACCGCGAAGAGCGCGACGAAAACCCAGCAGCCGATCAGGCCCAGCAAGGGCAGTCGCTCGACGCTGCCCACGGCGTGCCCGCCGCGGGGACCGATGTCCAGCGCGATGGGAATAGCGATCAGCCCGAGCATGACGCAGAGCGGCGCCCATGCCCAGTCGCGGTTGGCGCCCATCGGCAGGGCCGCCAGGGTCACCATCGCGAAGAAGAAGAACACCGCCGCACGATCGACCGCGCGGCGGGCAAACCAGCGCCAGTCGCGCAGGACAACGACGCCGGGCTCGTGGCCCTTCTCCGTCCATTCGGTCATGGCTTGCGCTTCCGGCGTTCCGCCAGCATGCGCGAGATTTCGTCCTGGGCGCCCGGCTCGTTGCGCACGAAGTAGCGGACGAAGAGCTCGTCGACCGGGCTGCGGATGGCATCGGCGAACCAGTCGCGCCGCGGCGAGAGCTGCCAGGTGCGCGCCACGTACACCGCGATCTTCTCGCGCTGGGCGACGGTCAGGACCTGCCAGTTGTCGAGGATCAGGGTCAGGCGCGCGGGCCACAGCGGCAGCAGCATCGGCGACGTATCAATGGACATCAGCAGGGGAGCGACCGTCCGCTGCGAGGGTCCCTCCAGCACGTACCGCACGGCGGACAGGCGAGCCCACGCAACGCCGCGCGCCGGATCGCGGCCCAGGCCGATGTCGAGATCCTCCTGGGCCCGCTTAAGCCACTCCGTGCGCTGCTGCGCCGACGGCGCGAAATTGGGGGAAAGCGCCGCGCCGACAAGAAGCTCGGACCGCTGAAGATAGCGGCTGGCAATCGGATCGGACACGACCGCCCGGTCCAGCGCATCGATCGCAGTCAACAGATCGGGCAGCTTGAGTTCGTAGTTGAGGCGAAGGGCCGTCGTCGCCCGGTCGGCCTGCTGGGCCTGCCAAGCGCTCCGCGCCACCGGCCAGGCCAGCCAGACGAGCAGAGCTCCGCCCAGACCAAGGAGCGCCCTCACCACCCCGTCGATTGAAATAGCCAGAACGCAGCCCCCGAGTGCACCCGGCGTAAACCGCCGTTTGCCCCACTCAACCGCTGTCGTCGGGCGATGTCAAAGGGCTTGGGCAGGGACCGGCTCGGCGGCCGACGGATCGGCCTGCGGCGCCATCGGGGCGAGTGCGGGAGGCGACGCCGGTACCGGCGCCTGCAGGTCGGTTTGCAGGGGGACGGCCGGATCGGGCAGCGGCGCCGGGGACAGGGTGTGAACCTGGACGTCGACGGACGCATTGACGGTGACTTCCGGCGGCCCTGTGAATGTGCCCTTGATCGGCATGGCCTGCTCGGGATCGCGGCCCACCGCCACCCGGATCAGCCGTTCGCTGCCGATGATGCCGTTGGTCGGGTCGAATTCCACCCAGCCCGCGCCGGGAAGATATACTTCCATCCAGGCATGCGGATAGGCATGGGTCGTCGCCTCGCCCGGGGCCGCATCCAGTGCGGGATCGTACAGGTAGCCGGTGATGAACCGCGCCGCGAGACCGAGCGAACGGCAGCATTCGATCATGAGAAGCGCGTAGTCGCGGCAGGTGCCGCCACCGGATTCCAGGGTTACGGCCGGCACCTGCGTCCCGATCTCGAAGCGCATCGCATACTTCAGCTTCTGCTGGATGCCCATGCAAAGCCGCTTCAGCAGTTCGAATGTGTCGTTGCCGCCCTCGCCCTCCATGAACTGCTTCGTCCAGGGACCGACGATCGAGCTGGGGTCGGGATAGGAACGCTCGACATAGCGGGCGAGGTCGGGCGCTTCCTCGGCGGCATAGCTGAAGGGCAGTGTGCGGGCGAACTCCTCGATCGGCGGCAGCTCCGGCGGCACGCCGAAATGCTCCAGCTGGATCGTGCTGACCAGTTCGAGGACCTGGGTGGGACCATCGAACGATGCGATGGCGATGGAGTTGCCGAAAGGGTCGTGAATCCACCGCACCTGCGCGGCCGGCTCGATGGCCAGGCCGGTGTGCAGCAGGCGCAGGTCATGGCTGTCGCGCGGCCGGAACATCAGCCTGTGATCCCCCAGGGTGACCGGCTCGGAATACTCGTAACGAGTGCGGTGGACGATCTCGAGGGTGCGCATCAGGGCGGGATAATGCCCGAACGGGCCCGGGGTTGCATCCATGCCGGTCGACATCCTGCCCGGATGACGCGGATTGGTCCCGATGGGACTATCGTTGCCTCAGCACCGGAGGATCGCCGTCATGCTCTACACCTGCGCACCGAAGCCACACCGCCAGGCCACCGCAACGAAGCGGGGCGCAAGAAAGACGTCGGGTCCGGTCATCGACATTCATTGCCATATCGTCTCGCCCGAGGCGGCTGCGCTGGTGGCGGCCTCGGGCATCGCGCCAGACGAGCCGATGGGCCGTTTCTCCAACGAGGCCACGCGCGCGGTCCAGAAGGCCCAGACCGAAACCGTGCGGCCGATGCTCACCTCGGTCGAGCGTCGCATCGCCGACATGGACCGCATGGGCGTCGACATCCAGGCGATCTCCCCCGCTCCGCCGCAGTATTTCTACTGGACGCCGCCCGAGCTCGGCCGCGACGCGGCGCGCCTGATCAACGACAACATTGCCGCAACGGTCGCCAGGCACCCCGACCGACTCGTCGGCCTCGGCACGGTGCCGATGCAGGCCCCCGAATTTGCGGTGGCGGAGCTGGAGCGCGCGGTGAAGACGCTCGGCCTGCGCGGCGTCGAGCTCTGCACCAACGTCGCCGGCGCCGATCTTTCCGAGGAGAGGTTCCGGCCGGTCTTCGCCAAGGCCGAAGAACTCGGTGTCCTGGTCTTCCTGCACCCCAACGGCTTCCCCGATGGCCGCCGGTTCTCGGAGCATTATTTCAGCAACGTGATCGGCAATCCGCTCGATTCGACCATGGCCGTCAGCCACCTCATCTTCGGAGGCGTGCTCGACGCGCATCCGAAGCTGAAGATCTGCGTCGCGCATGGCGGCGGCTTCCTGCCGGCCTATGCCGGCCGCATGGACCATGCCCATGGCGCACGCTCCGACTGTCGGCTTTGCATCAAGCGGAAGCCGAGCTGGTACCTGAGGAAGATGTACTTCGACACGATCGTGTTCGAGGAGAGCCAGCTCGAGTACCTCGTGAAGACATACGGCAGCGATCACATCCTGATGGGCACCGACTATCCATTCGACATGGGCATGTACCAACCGATCGAGTTCGTTTCGGGCGCCAAGCTCACCGCCGCCGACAGGCAGGCGATCCTCGGCGGCAACGCCGCGAAGCTTCTCAAGCTCGGAGGCCGCCGCAAGGCTCAGGCGAAGGGGTAAGGCCCGGGGAATGTCCCGATCGGCACGTAGTGTGTGATCAGGCCGGTCCCCTGCCGCCAATGGTGCAGCAGCATCCCCGGCGGCTCGACATGCGAGGCGGGCCTGGCATCGGCCCGCAGCTGCAGGGCGATCGCGGTCGTCGTCGAAGGAGCGGTGCAGAGCGTGGTGCCGCCGAAACGAAGCTGCATGACACGATGGACGTGGCCGCACAGGAGGCGTTCGACCTGCGGATGCCGCGCCAGCACCTCGGCGAGCCGGTGACCCTCTCGGCACGAATAGGGATCCATGTAGGGAATGCCGGTATCGAACGGCGGCTGGTGCATCATGACGATGGTGGGCCGTGCGGGCTCGGCCGACAGTACGCCATCCAGCCAGGCCGCGCCTTCCTCGCTCACCACGCCGTGGTGCAGTCCGGGCAAGGTGACGTCGAGGGCGA
This sequence comes from Reyranella aquatilis, assembly GCF_020880995.1. Lineage (GTDB taxonomy): Bacteria > Pseudomonadota > Alphaproteobacteria > Reyranellales > Reyranellaceae > Reyranella > Reyranella aquatilis. Next base: position 88,773 of record NZ_JAJISD010000011.1, read on the forward strand.
CGATCCGAACGGGCCCGAGATCGCCGGACACGTAGTCGACGGGACCGTTCGCCGGCAGCCAGCGCTGGCCGGCGAAGGCTCTCCTGAAGGCGTCGCGCTCGTCATGATTGCCCGGAATGGCCCTTACCGGAACCGTGAGATCGGCCAGCAGCCGGCCGAGCATCGCATATTCGTCGGCGTGGCCGTGATCGACCAGATCGCCGCTCAACAGCACGAGGTCGGGTCGTGGATCCAGCGCATTGACCTGCGCGATCGCCGCCGCGAACTGCGCGTTCGAATCGACCACACCCTGGTAGAGTTCGCCGCGCGGCCGCACATGCGGATCGGAAAGCTGCGCGATCAGCATTCAGCCCGGCTTGCGGTCGAACCGCTCGAGCCCCTCCCGCCCCTTGGGCGTGATCGCATAGACACCGCGCTCCACTCTCTCGAACCAGCCATAGACATCCTGTTGCAGGATCTGGGCCGCTTTCGGCGCGTCGCAGGCCGCACGCAAAGCCGCCACCTTCATCGGTCCCTTCGCCGCCAACAGTTCGGCACAGCGCAGCGCCTCCTGGCGATAGGCGGTCATCAACGGCGCGCGCATCGCCTGGCCGCCGAGATTGGGATCGCCGACGCGGCGCGCATGTTCTCCCAGCAGGCGACCCGCCTTGCGCTTGTTCTGCCGCGGCACGTAGGGCGCGGGGTCGAGAACGACGTCGGCCTTGTCCTGGCTGACCACGATGAAGCCCAGTCCCACGCGTCGACAGAGCTTCTTCACGTTCTTCATCTGCTTGGGCCATTGGCCGACGGCCAGATAGACGAGATCGGTGAGCGCCAGCCGGTCGACGCCCTGCAGCACCAGCCCCAGCCCGAAGGTCCGCTTCAGCTCGACGACGACGGGCGGCTCGTTGCCGCGGACCGCCACCACGTCGCAACCGCGCACCTCGCCCTTGACGACATAGCCCTGTCCTTCGAGGAGCGCCTTCACCGGCGCATAGAGGTCGCTCTCCAACGTCATGGCGGCGCACGCTATCATGCTAAGGAAGTTCAAGGTTCGGGGAAAAGCAGATGACCGAGTTGCTGGATCAGGGCGCCGCCGCCATCGCCGCGGCCGTGCGGACGGGCAAGACCAGGGCCCGCGACGTGGCGGAAATGGCCATCGCGCGCGTCGAGGCGCGAAACGGCCAGCTCACCGCCATCGTCGACTTCGATCCCGCCGAGGCTCGCGCCTCTGCCGATGCCGTCGATGCGCGGCGCAAGCAGGGGTTCGACGGCGCCATCCTCGGCGTGCCCTACACGGTGAAGGACACGACCTGGGTGCAGGGCCGTACCGTCACTAACGGCTCGCTGCTCTATAAGGACTTCAAGCCGCCACGCGACGCCGTCGCGGTCGAGCGGCTCAAGGCAGCGGGCGGCATCTTCCTCGGCATGACCAACACGCCGGAGATGGCGGCCAAGGGCCATACGGAGAACAAGGTCTACGGACCGTCGCGCCATCCGATGAACCCCGCCTTGACGCCGGGCGGCTCCTCGGGCGGTGCGGCCGCGGCGCTCGCGGCCGGCTTCTCGCCGATCGCACTCGGCACCGACGGCGGCGGCTCGGGCCGCCGGCCAGCCTCGCATTGCGGTGTCGTGGGACTGAAGACGTCCGCCGGCGCCATCCCTTCGCCCTTCGGCTTCGGCGGCGCCTACGGCCCGCTGTACGGTGTGACGGCGCCGATGGGCCGCACCGTCGCCGATTCGAAGGTGGCATTCGAAGTGATGGCCGGTCCCGACCGCCGCGATCCCCATTCGGTGGCGCTGCTCGACATACCGCCGCCCGCCAGCCCGCGCGTCGCCGTCAGTCCGCGCCTCGGCCTCGGCGTGGCCGTCGATCCCGACGTGATGGCGGCGTTCGAGGCAGCCGTCGCCAGGCTGCGCGCCGCCGGCTGGCGGATCGAGGAAGCCGACGTCGCCTGGCCCGAAGAGACCAGCGAGACCGCCTTCGCGGCGGTCAACAGCTCGGCGTCCGCCCTCCTCTATGGTCGGCACCAGGCCGCCGACGGCGAGTTGTTCGGCGATAACATCTCGGGCCTGATCGAACGCGGGCGGTCGGTGCCGGGCACCGACGTTGTCGCCGCCTTCCGGTTCGCCGACGCCTGCGCCCGCTCGGTGGCGCAGTTCTTCACCGAGTACGACTATCTGCTGACACCGACGACGACCTGCGTCTCCTGGCCGGTGGAACAGGTCTATCCCAAGGTCATCGAGAACCGGGAAGTCGGGCCGCGCGGTCACGCCGCCTTCACGCCGCTGTTCAACCTCGCCCTCGTGCCCGGCATTTCCATACCCTGCGGCACCGGCCGCGACGGCCTGCCGGTCGGAATGCAGATCGTCGCCCCTCGCCTGCACGACCGGCCGCTGCTGGCGATGGCCCAGCGCGCGGAGATGGCGCTCGCCTGACGGCGGGCGCAGGGACCATAGTGAGCGGCATGGCAGGTTTCGGCTCACAGTTCGACCGCGTCAGGCGTCTGGCGGGCAAAGTGGTGCGCGAACCCCACTATGCTCTGGGCCGGTTTGCGACCGTGCGTGACACCTATTCGGCTCTCAACCGCCTGAAGGACGTGATCGTCCCGACCACGCCGCTGCGGATCGGCGATCTCTACAAGCCGACCCATGGGACGATCGACGTCGTTCGCTGCGATCATGTCCTGTCGTCGCGGCGCGCCGCCGAGCAGGTCGAGGAGATGCAGCGCCAGTCCTACTCGCTGGGGCCACGTCTCGATGGTGCAGCCGTGGCCACCTTGCAGGAACAGGCACGGAGCCTGCCTCTTCACGTCAACGACAAGCCGGTCGGCACCTACACCACGCTCTCCGAATCGCGGGGCAAGTTCGCGATTGTGACGGTGCAGGACTCGTCGAGGCTGGAGCTGGTGCGTGTGATCGCCGGCGACGCCTATCTCTACGAAGCCGCGTCGCTGTTCCTGGGCTACCGGCCGCGACAGGTATCGAGCTGGCTCTTCTGGAGCCTGGCCAATCAGCTTTCCGCCGCGCAGAGACGGCAGGCCTCCCAAACCATCGACTATCACTACGATGTCGACGGCTTCAACTTCATGTACGCGAACTTCTATTTGCTCGACACGACCGCGCGGAATGGGGCGCATGCGTTGATCGCGGCCAGCAGCCGGCACAAGCGCCCGAGCCACCTGCTGGGCGGTGCGCGCCTCGACGATGTCGAGGCGCTTCGAACCTATGGGCCCGAATCGGAGCGCACCCTGGAGGGTCCGGCGGGCTTCGGCTTCCTCGAAGATGCGTCCTGCTATCACAAGGCGCTGCCGCCGGAAGACGGCGACCGGCTGATGCTGCAGTTGCGCTACCAATGACCATCCCGGCCCTCGGCTTCGGCACCGCCGCCATCATGGGACGGGTCTCCCGGCGTGCCGGCACCGCCGCGCTCGAACGCGCGCTCGCCGCGGGCGTCCGTCATTTCGACACCGCCCGGTCCTACGGCTGGGGCGAGGCCGAGCGCGTCGTCGGCATGGCACTGCGCGGCCATCGCCGCCAAAACCTTCGCATCGTCACCAAGTGCGGCATCCTGCCGGTGCGCAACACGCCCTTGCTTGGTCTCGCGAAGTCCGTTGCACGGTCGCTGCTTGCCTTTGCGCCCGGGCTCAAGGCGCAGGTGCGCCGCGTTGCCAGCTCGGGAAGCTTCCAGCCGGTCCGGACCTACGAGATCGAGAGTCTGGCCGGCAGCCTGAAGACGAGCCTCGCCGAACTGGGCGTCTCCTACATCGACGATCTGCTGCTTCACAACTACATGCCCGACCGGCCGGGGCTGCAGGAAGTCGGCGCCTGGTTCAGGGATCTTCAGCGCGCCGGCACGATCCGCCGCTTCGGCTTCTCGGTGGAGGGCGATCTTCTGCGGGGACTCGAACATTTGGCCGCGGAGGGCCTGCTCGCCGACGCGATCGTGCAGGTCCCCGTCAGCCAGACGTTGCTCGACCTGCCGCGGGAATGGCGCGGCGTCCGGTTCATTGCCCATTCGCCCTTCGGCTTCATGCGCCGTCAGCAAGAGACGGACGCGCCGTTGACCAGCCTGGCCGCCCTTCTGCCCGCACTCGGGGACGCGTGCCGCTGCGAGGCGCTCGTCTGCTCGATGTTCGGGGCCGACCATCTCACCGCCAACGTGGCCGCCTGGAAATCATGCAGCTGACGGAAATTCTCATTGTCATCGTCACGGCGCTGGTCGTCGCGATCGTCGTTCGGATGTTTCGCCTGCGACGCGATGCCCGCGCCCGCGGCCCTGCCCATATTCACGAGGCCCTCATGAAGCGGGCCGAGCTTCACACCGAACGCAGTGCGTTCCTGAAAAAGGTCGTTCTCGAGTTCAAGGCCAACGGACACGTCTCCAACCGGCAGGCCGAGGCGGTGGAGAAGGCGCTGAAACGGATCGAGGGCAAGTAGCGCGGCATCGCTTGTTGAATGCCGGCAGCCGCTAACCGATAGTCTCGACGCATCGGGGGAGCGTGGGGACGAAGCGCATGACGCAGACGGCGAAGACGACGACAGCCAACTTGCCCCTCTGGAAGAAGATACTCTTCAGCCTGATTCTGATCGTCGGATTTCCCGTCGCAATCGTCCTGGCGATCGAAGGCGCCGGTTACGCGGTGATGCACTTCAAGTATGGCGTGCCGGGCAAGACCTACGGCCTGTGGAGCTACGATGCCGAGCTGGGCGCCATCCATTCGACCAACGCCTACAACTCGAACTCCGAGACGAACAACTACGGCTTCCGCAACAAGGAGGACGTGTTCGAGCCCAAGCCGCCGAATTCGATCCGCGTGATCGCCTATGGCGGCTCGACCACCTTCTGCTTCAACCTCGAAACCGACCAGGCCTGGCCGATCCGCCTGCAGGAAGAGCTGCGGAAGTACGCCGGTCCGAAGTCGCAGGTCCTCAATGCCGGAGCGATCGTCTGGTCGATCGGCCAGGAACTGGCCCGCGCCAAGCGCGACCTGCCGCGACTGAAGCCCGACGTCGTGATCATCTATTCGGGCCTCAACGAGGAAGCCAACGCCGGCCACCTCGCCGAGGAAGGCATCAGCCTCAAGGAGGCGGTCGATGCCGGCCGGCACGGACTGTTCGCGACCAACCTCGACCAATCGCGCTGGCTGAAGCGCAACTCGATGATCGTGCGCTACTTCGAGTACCTGAACCTGTTCGCCCCGCCGCCCAACCCCGCGCCGGTGCCGGAGTATCCGATCGTTCCGGAGATCCGGGAAAACTTCAACCGCACCCTGCGCGAATTCATCGACCTGATCCGCAAGAACGGCGCCAAGCCGCTGTACGTGATCATGGGCGGCATCCACGAGATCGGGCAGAACCGGCTACTGCTGCGGTACTCCCGCGAGGGGGCCGCCGTGGCGCGCGAGATGGGCGTGCCCGTGATCGACTCCATGGACCTGGTCAACAGCTACAAGGGCAACAAGGCGGACCTCTTCTCGCCCACCGGCGCGCACTGGTCGGCGCTCGGTGCCGAGCTGCTGGCCAAGTTCATCGACGAGCAGGCACTGAAGGCGATGGTCAAGCCGAACTGAACCTACCAGGCGATGCGGACGCTGGCGGCAGAGCGCTCGTGCGGCCCGTGATACACCGCTTCGACATTGTTGCCGTCGGGATCAAGCGCAAAAGCCGCGTAGTAGCCCGGATGGTAGTGCCGCTCCCCTGGCGCGCCGTTGTCCCGCCCGCCGGCCGCAAGAACCGCTGCATGGAAGCGATCGACCATGGCGCGGTCCTTCGCCTGGAAGGCGAAGTGCACGTGAGCGATCGCGGGACCGACATCGACCCACAACTCATCGGCAAAGAAGTGACCGTCCCCCTCGACGAGGGGAATTTCGAGGGCCGCGAGCGCCGCCTTGTAGAAGCGCTTGGACGCATCGAGATCGTTTACTTTCAGGTGGAGGTGATCGATCAGCCGGCCGCGATGAATATTCATAACCTGCCCTCCCATTCCAGAGCCGCCGTAAACGCCCCCGGCGCTCCGCCGTTGCTCGCCGTCGAACCGCGCGTGCTGGCATGGCTGGCACCGCTCGCGCGGCCGGTTGATAACCTTCGCCACGAAGCAGTAGGAGACGCCGGCCGGACTCGGTAAACCGGTGTCCAAGCATTAGAGGCAGCTCCGTGAAGCGTCAGAGAGTTTCGGCGGCCGCGGCGCGGCGCATCGCACTGGCGGGACAGGGGTTCGGCAGCCAGCGGCCCGATGGCTCCGGCAATCTCGGGCATCTTAAGCGTGTCATCGACCGGCTCGGCCTGCTGCAGATCGACTCCGTCAACGTGCTCGCTCGGGCGCACTATCTGCCGCTCTTCTCACGGCTCGGAAACTACGACAGCGCGCAACTCGACGGCCTCGCCTGGGGCCGCAAGAGCCGTCGCGGGCTGTTCGAGTTCTGGGCGCACGAAGCGTCGCTGCTTCCGCTCGCCTCGCAGCCGCTGCTGCGCTGGCGCATGGCGCGCGCCGCCGAGGGCGCCAGCAAGGGCAGCCTGCAGAGGTTCGGCCGAGAGAAGGCCGCGTACATCGAGGAGGTCCGCCGCGAGGTCGAGGACCGCGGAGCGATCGCAGCCTCCGAGCTTGCCGATGGCGGGCCCCGGCGCGGGCCCTGGTGGGGATGGAACGACGGCAAGCTCGCGCTCGAATGGCTCTTCTTTGCCGGCGTCGTCACCACGGCGACGCGGCGCGGCACCTTCGAGCGGGTCTACGACCTCACCGAACGCGTCCTGCCGGCGGAGATCCAGGCTCTGCCCACGCCGTCGCCCGAGGAAGCGCAGCGCGAGCTGCTGCGCATCGCAGCCCGCGCTCTGGGAGTCGCCACCGAATTCGACCTGCGCGACTATTTCAGGCTGCCCGTCGCCGATACGAAGGCCCGGCTCGCTGAACTCGTCGAGGCGGGCGACCTGCTGCCGGTCGAGGTCGAAGGCTGGAACCGACCCGCCTATCTCGACCCCACGGCACGTCAACCGCGGCGCATCGAGGCGCGGGCGCTGCTGGCGCCCTTCGACCCGCTGATCTGGGAGCGCGACCGTACCGAGCGGATCTTCGACTTCTTCTATCGCATCGAAATCTACACGCCCGTCGCCAAGCGCAAGCACGGCTACTACGTGCTGCCCTTCCTGCTGGACGACCGGCTGGTCGGCCGCGTCGACCTGAAATCCGACCGCGCCCGCTCGAAACTGGTGGTGCCGGCCGCCCATCTCGAACAGGGGATCGAGGCGCGTGAGGTCGCGGCGCCGATGCGCGAGGAACTCCGGCTGATGGCCGACTGGCTCGGACTAGACGGGCTGGAATTGCCGACCGCCGGGGCATTGGGCCGCGAGTGGGCTAGGATGAAGAAGTGACACGCGTCGGAAGGAAGAAACGCAAATGAACGATCTGGTGCTCAAGGGGGGCCGCGTGATCGATCCCTCGCAGGGGATCGACCGGGTGACCGACATCGCATTCGCCGGCGACACGGTCGCCGCCATTGGAGACGGCCTCGCGGGCAAGGACACGCGCGACGTCTCCGGCAGGATCGTCTCCCCCGGCCTGATCGACCTGCACACGCATGTCTACTGGGGCGGCACCTCGCTCGGTGTCGAAGCCGAACTGGTCGCCCGCACCGGCGGCGTCACGACGTTCATCGATGCCGGGAGTGCCGGGCCCGGCAACTTCCATGGCTTCCGCCGGCACGTGATCGAGACCTCGCCGGTCCGCATCCTGCCGTTCCTCAACATCTCCTTCCCGGGCATCTTCGCCTTCTCCAAGACGGTGATGGTGGGGGAAGCGGCAGACATGAGGCTGCTCAACGCGCGCGAGGCCGTGCGCGTGGCGCGCGAGCACAAGGACCTCGTGCTCGGCGTGAAGGTGCGCGTCGGCAAGTCGGCGAGCGGCGATTCAGGGATCATGCCGCTCGACATCGCCCTCGACGTCGCCGAGGAGACCGGGCTGCCGCTGATGGCGCATCTCGACTCGCCGCCGCCGTCGCGTCTCGAGGTCGTGAGCCGCCTGCGTCCAGGCGACATTCTCACACATTGCTTTCGCCCCTTCCCCAACGCCCCGGTCACACCCGGCGGGGATGTGCGTGAGGAGATCCTCGCGGCGCGCGCGCGTGGCGTCATTTTCGACATCGGCCATGGTGGCGGCTCTTTCGGCTTCGGCACGACGCGCAAGATGCTGGCGGGCGGCTTCCTGCCCGACGTGATCTCGTCCGACGTGCACGCGATCTCGATCGAGGGCCCGGCCTTCGACCTGCTGACGACCATGTCGAAGTTCCTGTGCCTAGGTGTCGATCTGGCGACTGTCATCAAGCTCGCGACCGTGAATGCCGCGGCCGCGATCAAGCGGCCGGAACTCGGGACCCTGAAGGTCGGTGCCGTGGGCGACGCCACGGTCATCGATCAGGCGACCGGCCGCTTCGACTATGCCGATTCGATCGGCGAAACACTGATCGGCGACAAGCGGCTCCTGTCGGCCGGCGTCGTGCTGGGCGGTCGATGGTGGCATCCCACCTGAACGGCTCGGCGACGCTCCCTGATTTTCAAGGAAATCAAGGACTTAACTGCCGACAAAATTCTTTCCCGGCGGCTTGCAACTTTCGCCGGGCGACGGCGTTCAATTTTCATGGCCGGATAACTGGCGCTGCCTCTGCCCCCGCTCAGCAGTGCCTCTCTCCCCGTCTGGCCCTACTCCAAGCCCGCTCCTGATCCGTCAGGGGCGGGCTGCCTGTTTGCGGGCTCTAGCGCAGCAACGCGACCGCGAAGAGGTCGTCAGGATCCTTCCAGAGGGCCTGGATGGCGAACCCTCCCTGATCCGCCAAGGCAGCGATACCCGCCTCATCGTACTTGTATGAATACTCGGTGTGGATGCGTTCGCCCTTGGTGAAGGCGAAGCGTTGGCCCGCCACCCTCACGGACTGGTACCGCAGGCTGCGGGCATAGATCTCGATCCGTCCCTCGGCCTCGTTATAGAACGCGTCGTGGGAGAAGGCGGAGAGGTCGAAGGTGGCATCCAGTTCCCGGTTCATGCGCCGCAGCAGGTTGAGGGTGAATCGGGCAGTGACGCCGGCGGAGTCGTTGTAGGCGTCGTGCAGCCGTTTCGGATCCTTCCTGAGATCCACTCCGAGCACCAAGGCGCCGTCGCCCCTCAGGACGCGACGCGCGCGCCTGAGGAACTGTACCGCCTCCTCCGGCATCAGGTTGCCGATGGTCGATCCGGGGAAGAAGCCGATCCGCCGGCCACCGTCGATCGCCGGCGGCAACGAAGCGAGTTGCATGTAGTCGCCGGTCACCGGATCGACCCGAAGTCCCGGATAATCCTTGCGCAGGCGAGCCGCCGTCGCATCGAGATGTTCCCGCGATATGTCGATCGGCACATAGGCGTGCAGGTCGCGCATCGCATCGAGCAGGATGCGTGTCTTGACGCTGGAGCCGCTGCCGTACTCCACCAGTGCACATCCCGGGCCGGCAAGCCGGGCGATCTCGTCCGCGCACTCGCGAAGAATCGCCGCCTCGGTCCGCGTCGGATAGTACTCGGGCAAGTCGCAGATCTCGTCGAACAGGGCCGATCCGCGGGCATCGTAGAGATACTTCGCCGGTATGGCGCGCGGCACGCGACCCAGACCCGTCAGAACGGCGCGGCGAAAGTCCTCGCGATCGGCCAGCATGCGGTCGTCGAGTGCGAAAAGCGGCACGTTCATCGAAGGTCCTCCGCCAGACGAATTCCCCCGAACATCCAGCGCGCGTCGGGCGGGAAGAAGTTGCGATAGGTTGGCCGGACATGCCCCTCGGGCGTGGCGCTGCAGCCGCCGCGCAGCACCATCTGGCTGGCCATGAACTTGCCGTTGTATTCGCCGATCGCGCCGGGCGGCTCGCGATAACCCGGATAGGCGACGTAGGGGCTGGCGGTCCATTCCCAGACTGCGCCGCATTCTGGCAGGGCATCGGCCGCGGTCTCCCATTCGGCCTCGCGTGGCAGCCGCTTGCCTGCCCACTTGGCGAAGGCCGCCGCCTCGAAGGCGCTGACGTGACAGACCGGACGCGCGGGATCGACCGGCTCCAGTCCCGACAGGGTGAAGACGCACCAGGCGCCGTCCTTCTGCTCCCAGTAGAGCGGCGCTTCCCAGCCATTACGGTTGACGCAATCCCATCCGGCCGACAGCCAGAACTCGGCGCGGCGATAGCCGCCCTCTTTCATGAAGGCGAGATACTCGCCGCAGTTCACGGGGCGCATCGCGATGGCAAAGGAATCCAGCCAGCAGCGATGACGCGGCCCTTCGTTGTCGAAGGCGAAGCCTCGACCGTCATAGCCGATCTCCACCAACCCGCCTTCGAACTCGCGCCAGGCCAGCGGTTCAGCCGCCCGCAAGTCCGGCGGCTTCGCCGGACGATAGGCTGGCCGCAGAGGGTTCATGGACAGCGCATGCTTGATGTCCATCAGGATCAGTTCCTGATGCTGCTGTTCGTGTTGCAGGCCGAGTTCGATCAGTCCATGAGCGTCATGCTCACCCGCGAGGAATTCCAGCATGGCGCCGGTGACGTGCCGGCGATAGGCCATCACCTCCTCAACACCCGGCCGGGTGATCATCCCACGTTGCGGCCGAGGATGTCGCGGGCCGACGGCCTCGTAGTAAGAATTGAAGAGATAATCGAAGGCCGGATCGAATGGCCGGTAACCCGTCGCGTGCGGGCGCAGGACGAAGGTCTCGAAAAACCATGTCGTGTGCGCGAGATGCCATTTGGTCGGGCTGGCATCGGGCATCGACTGCACCGTCTGGTCCTCGGCCGACAAGGGTGCGGCGAGTTCCTCGGTGCGCGAACGTACTGTCTGGAACCGATCGAGGCCGTGCGCCAGCACGGACGGCAACGTGAGATTGGGCACTGGACCTCCGCACGGCCTAACGTGGTGCCGCGTGGATCGGTTGCAAGGTCGGCGCCCCGCGGTCACCCTGTGAAGGTCCGCCCGTCTCCATGAGGCAAGCAAGTGCCGATTTGCGAGATCGACCCCTGGCGCAAACAATATTTCGAGAGAGTGGTGTGTCCGGCCGACGTATTCATACCGACTGAGGACTCGGACGCGTGGCTCTGGAACCCCGATTATCGCTGGGTCTACGACAAGCTCGCGGTGGCGTGCCGCCAGGGGCTCGACGCTGCGCCGCATGGCATCGCACCCTCCGCCTATCCCGTCTTCTCCAAGCCCATCTACAACCTCAAGGGCATGGGCGTGGGCAGCCGCACTCTACGATCGTCACAGGACTACGAAGCCGCGTACCAGCCGGGGCATATGTGGATGCCGTTGCTCGAAGGCGATCACATCAGCAGCGACGTGGCGCTGGTTGACGGCGTGCCGCGCTGGTGGCGGCACGCGCGCGGTATCTCGTCGGGCGACGGTACCTTCGACTACTGGGAGATCGGCGCGCTGTCGGAGCCGGGCGTGGAAGACTGGGCCGGCGACTGGTGCCGGCAACATCTGTCCGGTTACAGCGGCATGGCCAACCTCGAGACGATCGGCGGACGCATCATCGAAGTGCATCTGCGCTTCGCCGACCAATGGCCCGATCTCTACGGTGAGGGCTGGGTCGATGCGCTGGTGGAGCTCTACCGGAACGGCCAGTGGAACTTCGCGGATCGCGAACGACGGACCGGCTTCAGCGTCGTCCTCTTCATGCCGCATGGCGGGCGCTACCGGCATCCGCCTCAGGCGCTGCTGCGGAGGGTCGAGTGCATGCCGGCCATATCGAGCGTCCAGATTACCTTTCACGAAGAGATCGCGCCGGATCGCCATGCCATGCCCCCCGGCGGCTTCCGTGTGGCCATCATCAATTGCTGGGATCGCGACGCAGGGAACGAAGCCCGTTCCCTGCTCCGCCAACACTTCGCCTCCTGAGAGGCGCGCCGCCTAGGAATTGCGGCGGACGAAACCCGTCAGCAGGCTGACGACGAAGAGGACCAGCGCGATCACGAACAGGATCTGCGCGATGCCGGTCGCGGTGGAGGCGATGCCGCCGAAGCCAAAGATTCCGGCCACCAGGGCAATCACGAGAAACATCAGGGCCCAATACAACATGTGTGCGCTCCTTCGGCATTGGCAGTTGTCGTGCAGCTAACGCGGGAAAGAGAGCCTCGGTTCCAGCGGGCAACCCCGCTGCGCCGAATGTCGTTGGTGAAGCGATCAACGAGGTGTCGCCCTCGCCCGTATCCGTACACGCTGGAGATGACCATGGCGCCCGAAGTCACCCCTACCGAAGCCCGCAGCGGCGTCGTCACCGGACGCGTCTTTCTCGTTCTGGCCCTATCCTCGATCGGCGCCATCGCCGCGATGGCGCTCGCCTGGTACCTGATTATCCCGCACGGATAGGCTAGACTGGTGCCATGAAAACACTGGCGGTCAGCTATCTCGTGGCGCTCGTCGTGCTGGCCATCGTCGATGGAATCTGGCTGGGGGTCGTCAGTCGCGAATTCTACAAGGCGCGCCTCGGCCACATGCTCCTCGATCAGCCGATCTGGAGCGTCGCCATTCTCTTCTATCTGATTCACGCTGCCGGCATCGCAGTCTTTGCCGTCCCCCCGGCCTTGAGTGCGGGCACCTGGACCAGCGCCTTGCTTTATGGCGGGCTGTTCGGCTTCTGCGTCTACGCAGCCTACGACATCACCAACCTGGCGACCCTGCGCGGGTGGCCGATGGCGGTCAGCGCCGTCGACCTTGCATGGGGTACGGTAGCGACGGCCGTGACGACGCTCGTGACCTATCTCGTCGTCAGGCCCTGATCAGGACCGGCTGTCGTCGAACTCGGGGTGGCGGCGCAGGTAGGCCACGACGAAGCTACAGGCCGGTAAGATCTTGAAACCCTGCTTGCGGGTATCGTCGAGTGCCGCCCTAACCAGCTTGGCCCCCAACCCCTTGCCCTCATCCTCGGGCGGAACCTCGGTATGGGTGAAGATGCGCGCATCGCCCTGCTGGCGATAGACCGCAATAGCGAGACCATGATCCGCCTTCATCTCGTAGCGGCTCTCGGCAGCGTTATGAGTGACGCTCATTCCCTCTCCTAATGGCGAGCAGGAGCCGGGCATCGCGCTCCCGGTCTGCCATGCGGCGGTCATCCACAAAACGACCCGGCGTTGAAGGGCCGACGGACACCCTCCGGTCCCGTTGGCGGGTAACGCCGGGTCGCATGTCAGGTTGCCTACCGGTCGACTTCCCAGAACATGGGATAGGACGACTGGATCAGTCCTTTCAGATCCGAGCGGAAGCCCGCCGGGATGGTGAACTGGCCCCACATGAGCGAGGGCACGAGTTCATACGCGATGACCTGGATCTCCGTCGCGATCTTCTTGCGCTCCTCCAGCGTGCTCGCCCGCGTGTAGGATTTCAGCAGCTCGGGAATTCGGTTGTCGCAGGACCAGCCGGGGAAGTCGTTGCAGGTCGCGGCCACATAGAAGTGCGTGAGCGGCGAGTACATGTCCGTGCCGTTGGAGTAGACCGGGAACATCGACCAGCCGTCCTTCTTGGCGCGGCGCGCGAGCACAGTTGGCCAGTCGCGCGGCTGCTGCTCCACGTTGAAGCCGACGTCCTTCATGTTCTGCACCAGGACGCGCGATGCGGTCTGGCTGATCGAGCCGGCGACCTCGAGCACAATCACCGGCTCGTTCTTGTAGCCGGCGGCCTTGAGCTCTGCGCGCGCCGCCGCCAGGTCCAACTTGGCCCCGCCGGCGCCGGCATCCGTGCTGAGCGGCGTGCCGCACATCCAGAAGGAGGGGCAGTCCTTGGTCTGGTACTTGTCGGGGACGCCGATGGCAGTGAGCGTCGCGTTCTGATCGACCAGCTTCCACATCACCTTGCGCACCGCCGGATTGTCGAACGGCGGGAAGGCATGGTTCAGGCGGAAGTTGCCCTGGAACTGGTGTATGCCTCCCAGGCCCAGCAGCTTGACGCTCTTCTCCTTCTCGAGGACCGGCAGCATGTCGAACGGCAGGTATTGCATGTAATCGATCTCGCCGGCGATCAGCGCGTTGGCGCCGGTCGACTGGTCGGGCATCACGCGCAAGGTGAGCTGGTCGATCTTCACGTTCTTGCCGCCCGTCAGGAAATCCGGGGCCTCCCTGCGCGGCACATAAGCGGCATTGCGCTCCAGGATCATGGCATTGCCGGGCCGCCACTGGTCCTTGACGAAGCGGAACGGGCCCGAGCCGATGGGCTCGGGAATGCGCTGGTCGGCTGGCGTTGCGGCCAGGCGGGCAGGCATCATCACCGGAAGCGGCGCGTTGGGCTTGCCCAGCACGTCCAGCAAGAGAGGAAACGGCTGCTTCAGGACGAACTTGATGGTCTTGGGATTGCTGGCCTCCAGCGTCTCGGTATCCGCCATCAGCATCTTGCCCAGCGGATCGCGCACCGACCAGCGCTTGAGGGACGCGACGCAATCCTCGGCCGTCACCGGGTTGCCGTCGTGCCACTTCAGCCCGTCGCGCAGCACGAAGGTCCAGGTCAGCTTGTCGGGACTGCTGTCGAAACTCTCGACCATCTGCGGCTTGATCTCGCCCTTGTCGTTCATGGCGAAGAGCGTGTCAAAGACGTGCGTGCCGAAGGTCCGCGTGATGGCCGCTGTGGTCGCGTGCGGGTCGAGGATCGTCACCTCGGACTCGAGGACGACCGTCAGCCCCTTGGCCGCCCTCGCCTCGCGCGGCCGAATCAACGACGCACTCGCCAGGGCGACACCGCCTGCCAGTGCCGTCCGACGTCCCAATACAGTGTTACGCATGTCAGGTTCCCTTAAGCCCCGGACGCGCACCGTAGCCGTCTTTCACTGTAAGCGAAACGGGCCGGCCCTCCTTTCGGAAGGCCGGCCCGCGACAGTCGAAACGGAGGACGGTCAGCCGGGTGAGAGAGGCCTGCAGGTCACACGATCCACGAAAGTGGTGACCGGCGGACCGTAGACGGGGAAGCCCCAACGTTCACCCGGCCCCGACGGCTGCAGCACGACCCGCGTGTCCTGCACCGGCCGGCCGCCGTTCGTGAACGTGCAGCCCACCACGCCTTCGACCACATTGGCGCTGTTGTTCGTCACGTAGAGGACGGACAGCCAATTCTGCTGCGGAACGGCCTGCAGCCAGGGGCTGTCGATTACCATCACCGGCACCGTCGGGCCTGCGGTGATGGGGACGGTACCCATCAGGCTACCCCTCGGACGCTGAACGACGACCTGTGTGCCGACCGTCTGGCTGTTCGGGTCGAAGGCCTTGTCGGCGGGCGTCTGGGGCGTTGCCGCCTGCTGCTGCAGGGTCTGATTGTCCTTGCTGACGTTCTCCGGCGTCCAAACCTTGCCGGTGCGCTCGTCCTTGAACTGCGTCAGGCCGTTCGCGGACACGCCAGCACCAACGGTTCCGGGCGCCTGCGCGAACGCGGTTGCAGAGGCCATTGCGGCGCCGCTGGCCAGAGTAGCGAGGATGAAGGCTCTGATCATGGTGAGCACTCCCTACATGTCGCGGAAGCGACGCTGCTCCCACTGGCCGACCTGGACCTCGGCTTCCTCCTTGGAGATGCCGTAGCGAGTCTGGATCTTGCCTACGAGTTGATCGCGCCGGCCCTCGATGGCGAGCAGGTCGTCATCCGTGAGCTTCCCCCACTGCTCCTTCACGGCGCCCTTTGTCTGGCCCCAGCTGCCCTTGAATTTTTCCCAGATCGTCTTGGCATCGCTCTGGGTCGTGGTCTGGCCCGTCGTCTGCGCGCTGGCGACCAGTGGCAGGGAAACGGCGGTGAGGCCCGCGCAGGCCGCGAGCATGGCGAGTGAACGCATGTGAATGTCCTCCTGGATGGGAGCTGATAACGACCCCGGCCGGCGGAGGTTGCCGGCCGACCGACGGGGCGGTCGGTCGGCTAGACCCAGAAGGATTTCAGGAGGAATGCGACCGGAATCACGATCAGCATCGCCGCGTAGAGATCCATCAGCTCGCCAGCCAGCGGACTGTGATCGGACTGGTCCGGCGTAACCATGTTCGACGCTTCGGGCACCTGCTTGGACTTCATCTTTCCCTCCACGATTGCCCCACGCTCGCCAGATGAACGCCGCAAAATCGTGCCCGGTTGCAGCAGTCGCGCGTGATTCGTCGAGTAGGCCGGTGGAGAACTTCAGGAAGCGCTTCGGACGGCGTGGTCCAGGGCCTGTTGAAGGTCCACCGAGGAATAGGGCTTCGAGATGAACTGCGTGCGCTCGGCCTGCGTCCCCGAGCGTCCGTAGCCGCTGGCGATGACGACCGGCAGCGCGGGATACTCTTCCCTCACTTTTGCTGCGAGTTCTTCGCCACTCATGCCGGGCAGCCCGACATCCGTCAGCAGCAGGTCGAAGCCCGGTTCGCGGGCAAGAAGGTCCAGCGCCGCCTCCCCGCTGCCGACGCCGGACACCGAGCAGCCAAGTCTTTCCAGCATGTCCGTCGTGGACATGCGCAGCACAACCTCGTCCTCGACGAAGAGCACGCGCCGCGGCCGGTGCGGTTCCGGTGACGAACCGGCCTCCTCGGACGGCGACCGGAGCGGCGGTGGCGGCACCGGACGCCGGTTGGCCAGGACACCGCGCAACTTTGCCGAAAGGGCGTCGCTGCTGTAGGGCTTGGCGATCATCGGATAGCCGGAACGGGTGTGGTCGGGGATGAGCCCGCGGGCGAAGCCGGACGTCAGGAGAACGCCGATACCAGGCTGCAGTCGTTGCGCCAGCTGCGCCAGTTCGACCGCGGTTATCGTTCCGGGCATCACGATGTCAGTGAATAGCAGGTCGAAGGCCGGGTCCTTCTCCAGGATGGCCGCCGCGACATCGGGATCCTCCGCCGCCTCGACCCGGTAGCCCCAGCCCGTTAGCATGTCGACCACCGCACGCCGGACGTCCTCGCTGTCCTCGACGACCAAAATCCGCTCGGTGCCGCTCACCGCACTGCCCTGATCGGATCTTTCCTCGGCAACCGGATCTTCGGTCTTCGGAAGATAGAGTTTGACGCTCGTCCCCTGGCCGATCGCGCTGTCGATGCGGATATGACCGTTCGACTGGCGCACGAAGCCGTAGACCATGCTGAGCCCCAGGCCAGTGCCCTTGCCGTCTCCCTTGGTCGTGAAAAAGGGATCGAATGCCTGGGCGGCGACCTCGGGCGGCATGCCGGTGCCCGTGTCGCTTACATCCACCAGCACGTAGGGCCCCGGGGTGACGTCGCGATGCAGCGCGGCATAGCGGCGGTCGAGCGTGGCGTTCGAAACCTCGACCCGGACAGTACCTCCATCGGGCATGGCGTCCCGCGCATTGATGGACAGGTTGAGGATCGCGTTCTCGAGCTGGCCCGCATCGATCTTCGCGTTCCACGGATCGTCGGCGACCCTGAGCTCGATGGCGATGCGCTCGCCCAGTGAGTGTCGCATCAGATCGGTCAGGTCGCCGACCAGCCGTGCCACGTTCGTCGGCTGCGGAGTCAGGGGCTGGCGGCGCGCGAAGGCAAGCAGCTGCTGGGTCAGACGCGCGCCACGGTCGGCCGCGGCCGTCGCGCTCTGAACGCGCGAGGCCATGGCGGCGTTGTCTCCGACCTCCCCCTTCAGCAGGTCGAGGTTGGCCCGGATCACCTGGAGGATGTTGTTGAAGTCGTGCGCCATGCCGCCGGTGAGCTGCCCGGTGGCCTCCATCTTCTGGCCCTGACGGAGCGCCGCCTCGTCATGCAGCTTCTCGGTGATGTCGACGCAACGCACCACGGCACCGCCGCCCGACATCTCGCCGCGATAGATCTCGTAGTCGTGGCCGCCATGCGCGACGCGGATGACCGCGGAGCCGTTGGACGACGCTGCACCGAGATCGAGCGGCCGCAGCAGCGCCTGCGTCGCGGGCGAGCGGTCCGACAGGAGCTGATCGAGGGTCGGCGGCGCCTGCTTGCCCGGCTCCCACTGGGCCAGCCCGGCGAAGGCCTCGTTCCAGGCCACCACCCGATGCTCGTCGTCGATTGCGAAAATCGGATCGCGCAAGCTCTCCAGGGTCGCCTGAAGCAGCTGCGAGCGCCCCGCCAGGGCAACCTGGCTGCGCTCCAGCCGCGTCGCACTGCTCACGACGATGTAGATGCCCACGATCAGGCAGACGAAGGCGCCGCCCATGACGAGCAGCCCAGCGATATCGGCCTGTTCCTGCTCCGACCGAAGCGCCGTCACGCGCCTGGCCAGCAGGAGCCGTTGCCCTTCGACCAATGCATCACCCAGCAGCCGGACCTGACCGAGCATCGCCCGCCCCGCGCCGGTACGATCGAGCGCCAGCGCGGCTTCGCGGCCGTTGACCTGATGGGCGTTGACCGTCGCGTTGAGCTGTTCGAACTTCTGCGCCGTGACGCTGCGGAACTCCTGGAACTGGCGCGTCGTGTCGGGGTCCCCCGCCACCATGTCCTCGAGCAATCGCATGTTCGATTCGATGCGCAGCCGCGCGCGCTCGTAGGGTTCGAGGCTGGTGACGTCGCCGGTCAGGAGAAAGCCGCGGATGCCGATCTCGGCGTCCTGCACCGCGATCACCATCTCGCGCATCAGCCCCATCGTCTCGTAGTTCGCGACGACGAGCCGCTGCTGGCGGGCGGCGGACTTGGAGTGGGTGAAGGCCAGCATGAGGCCGGTCGCTATCAGCACCGCCAGCGTGATGCCCGCGATCACGCCGGTCGATCGGGCGGATCGCAAAAGGCTAGGCATTGGCCGGATCGTCCGCCGCCGGTGTCGGGAACGTCACCACGACCCGGTTGCCGCCATCGGGCTTGCGCTCGATGCTGACCTCGCCGCCAAGCTGCATCGCCAGGCCGCGGATCAGCGTGAGAGCGAAACCGCCCCTTCCCTCGGGCACGGGCATCCCGATGTCGCGCGCCACGCCATTGTCCTCGATCACCAGCTGGACTTCCTCACCATGCTCGCTGGTTTCGATGCGAATCTCGGGCATCGGCGTCCGGCTGAAATCGTGGCTGAGGGCGATGCTCACGGCCTCGGTCACGATCAGGCCAATCGGGATCGCCGTATCCGGGCCCACCGCCATGATGGGCGCACGGATATGATACCGCGGTGCCTGGCGGCCCTGGGGAATGCGGCCCACCGAGATCTGCCGCACCAAGTCGCTGATGAATTGCTGGAAGTCGACCAGCGACCAACTCGACCGCTCGTACAGGTGGCGATGCAGGATCGACAGGGTGAGCACGCGGTTCTGTGCGTCGCCGAAGAAGCGCCGGATGCGCGGAGACCTGATCTCTCCGGCCTGCAGGTTGAGCAGACTCGAAATCATCTGGAGATTGTTCTTCACCCTGTGATGGATCTCACGAAGCATGTGGTCGCGCTGCTCGACATTCGCGCGCAGCGCGGCCTCGCGGCTGGCGATCGCTTCCGCCATCGCGCTCACACCGGCGGCCACCGAAGCCATCTCCGGCGACCAGGGCCGCGACGGCGACAGCACGATATTCTCTCCCCGCGCCACCTTGTCGGCGAAGTCCTGGATGTAGCGCAGCGGCTGCACGCACCAGCGGTCCGCTCCGAACCAGATCACCAGCAGGACGACGATCGCCGCTAGTACAATAAGGAGGAAATTGGCCCAGGCCGCGGACAAGGGTACCGCACCTTCCTTGCTCGGCGCCGACACCACGACAAAAAGCGCGCTACCACCGACAGGTCTCACCCGGAACTCGTAGAAGGACGCGTCCTGCCCCACGTCCGAGAAGGCAACCCGGCCGCCGATCAGCACTTCCGCAAGCCGCGCCGGCACCGGCAAGCGCCGCATCGACTGCGGGTCGCCGCCGATCGCCGCACCGGATCGGTCGACCACCGCCACGCCGATGCCCGAAGGGCCTCCCACCTGGGCGGCAGTCTCGGCCAGCGCCTTGAGCGTGATGCCGACCACACACATGCCCCTGAAGGCGCCATCCCGCATGACCGGCAACGCAATGGGGACGATCGCCCGGGAGGCGACGCGGCCCACGATTGTGTCGCCGGCGACGAAGCCCTTGGCCGATCGGACCTTCTGGAAGACGTCGCGGTCGCCGAAGCTCATGCCTATGGCCGTCGGAGCGGTCGCGCAACGCGCGACACCCTGATCGTCGGTCACCAACGCCGTGGAATACTGATCGGGATAGGCGGCAAGAATCCGGGTCAGATAGCCGTCGCATCGGCCGGCGGCTGCGGCCTCGCCACTGGCCGCTCTCTCGATCGATTCGTCGGCACATGCCGCCGCGAGCATCCTCTGCGAGGCTTCGAAAAGGCCGCTGTAGCGGGCTACGGACATGTCAGCGACCGCCCCGAGGGCAGCCGCCCGTCGGTCAATGCCGGCTGCCTCCTCCTTCTCAGCCTGCCAAGCCGCCAGCCCGAGGACGGGCAGCAACGCCAGCGCAACGAGCGTGACGAGCTTGGAGCGAAGCGACCATCGCGCCACGAACCGACTCGTTTCAGATCGATACGGTATCGAGCGCCTGGGCGATCGCCGCACGAAGCAGATCGGGGTCGAACGGCTTGGAGATCACGAAGGCCGGCTCGACCTGCTTACCCGTGAGGAGCCGTTCCGGGAAGCCCGTGACGAAAATCACCGGTACGGACATCGACTTCATGATCTGGTTGACCGCAGAGATGCCGCTGTCGGAGCCACGAAGCTGGATGTCCGCCAGCACGAGATGCGGCGAGTGCTTCTTGGCGAGCTCGACGGCGGTTTTTTCGGTTGCGGCGATGCCCACCACCTCGTGGCCGGCGTTGCGAACGATGTCGGCGACGTCGAGTGCGATGACGGCCTCGTCCTCGATCACGAGGATGCGAACGGAAGCGACGCGCTGCAATTCGCGGCGGGCTTCCTCGAGGCTCCGCTCCGCTTCGTCGGCACTCACGCCCAGGATGTGGGCCGCATCTGCCACGGTGAAACCCTCGAGCACCGTCAGGAGCAGCACCTGGCGCTGCATGGGTGCCATGTCCGTCAATGATTCCTTGAGGCGCCCGCGAACGCTCTCGCCGCCGGACGCCGCCTCTTCGATCTCCCCGAACGGCTGGCGCAACCGATGGAAGAGCGCGAACACGCCAACCTTGGTGTCCTCGGCCGCAGCGATGAGTTCGGGCTGCTGGACCGCAACCTCCGCGCACAGGCGAACCCATTCGTCTCCCTGCTGCTGCGAGCCGGTCACGGCGCGGGCGTACCGACGCAGGAAAGGAAGCGTCCTGGTGATCGCCTCCGACACTTTCTTCGATGCCACCTGCTCTTCAGCCACTTCGCTCTCCTCATCACTCGAAATTCGTCGCGCCGACTGCCCGTCCTGTCGGAGCCCCTACACTACGCCGTGTGGGCGCGTAGACAACTCGTCAACGGAGAGGCAATGCCCGCGCAGATCGGCCGCACTAGACTGCGGACGGGTCGGATTGCCGCTCCGCGCGGTCTCGCATCCCCGCCCGACCGCCTGGCTCGTACGCTATCGCTCGGGAGCCGTCACCGCGCCGATCGTTGCTCCCGCCGCGCCGCCGATCACGGCCCCCGCGACCGGATTGCCCACCGTAGAGCCCACGACGGCGCCGGTGCCTGCGCCGATCGCGCCGCCCGTCAACGCCCTGTCCACGGGACGATTGCCGCACGCCGCCGTCGCGAGCGCGACCATCGAAAAACACGCTATCGATATTGGTAGTTTCATGACTCCCCCGTTTCCCCGAGCAAGCGCTAGTGAAGCCAGCCCAGTACCCACATCAGCAGAAGCACGGGTATTGGCACGCCAAGAAACCACAGGATGGCTGCACGTCCCATACGATCCTCCCCGCATGTCGCAAAAGATGGTGGATTGGTCGGCCCAACAACGCTCGACGGGACGCTCGGTTCCCTGCGGCAACGATTCCCGGTGTGCATTCCCGACGTACGGCTCCCATATGTGGTTATCGATGACGATTTGCCCTTTCGGGTTGGCGCCGTGATCCCCAAGTGAGTGCGTGATGAAGGACGAGATCGTCGCGCTTCTCCCTGACCTGCGTGCGTTTGCACGCTTCATGTGCCGCGAACGCGAGGCCGCCGACGACCTTGTGCAGAACACCATCCTGGCCGCGCTCGACAAGCAGCAACAGTTCACACCCGGCACGAACCTGAAGGGTTGGCTGTTCACGATCATGCGCAACAGGTTCTACTCGGACCTGCGTACGCAGCGACGGCGTCCCCTGACGATCGACAATGAAGCCGCCACGCCACTGCCCGCCGTCGACAACCCCGAGGCCACCCTCGCCCTAAAGGAACTGTCTTCGGAACTGTGGAAGCTCAACCCGCAATCGCGGGAGGCTCTGGTCCTCGTCGGCGCCGGCGGCTTCTCCTACGAGGAGGCGGCCAGCCTTTGTGGTTGTTCGGTCGGAACCCTCAAGGCCAGGGTATCGCGCGCCCGCAAGTTTCTTTCCGAGAAGTTGCAATAAAATTCGTATCTTTTTTCGTTGTTTTTCAAAGGGTTATAAAAATTGCGACAACCTGCTGTAACCAAACTGCCCGCCAGACATTGGTTCACCAGACGACGCAACTTCTCGGGAGACAACAAAATGACCACGCAGACCCAGGACGCCGGCGATTTCCACGAACAGCTGAAGACGATCCTGCCCCGCCTGCGTATCTATGCCCTTTCGCTGACGCGTGACCGGGACCAGGCGGACGATCTGGTCCATGATACCGTCATCAAGGCACTCACGGGCCGCAACAGCTTTCAGCCCGGGACCAACCTGGCGGCCTGGCTGTTCCGCATCCAACGCAACGAGTTCATCTCCGGCCTGCGCCGTCGCCGTCCGACCGTTCCCGTCGACACCGCGATCGCGGAGACTCTCTCTCATCCCCCTCATCAGGACAGCGGGTTGGTTATGCGCGAGTTCATGTCGGCATTCGGTAAGCTCGCGGCCGCCCAGCGTGAGGCTCTTCTCCTCGCCGTCCTGGAAGGTCTTCCCTATGAGACGATCGCCGAACATACCGGCGTCTCCGTCGGCACGGTGAAGAGCCGCATCTCGCGCGCCCGCGATACGCTCGAGCGCCTGCTTCTCGAGGGCGAGACCCGGCGGCCAACGGAACCGGCTCGCGCTTCGGTGGAGCGGCGCAACGAAGACAAGCACGCTTCTGCCCACTAAGGCCCCTTTTCAGTCTCGCGTTTGAGTGCGACATAGTGATGAGCGGTCCCAGGGGGAGATTTGGATGGGTCGAACAGGATCCCGCGGAGAGGATTGCCGCCTCCGGGGAGAGTGTTATGGCGACCAATGACGACAAGCCGGAGGGCGGTCGCGCCGAGAAAGCGGCGCGAGCCAAGCCCAAGGGAACAGATCGCCCCTTCGACATGTGGCTGCACAAGCAGCTGCACGCGATGTATGACGAAATCGCCAGCGAGCCGCTGCCCGAGGATCTGCTCAACCTGATCGACAAGGACGCGGCGACGAGTGGAAAGAAGGGCTCTTCTGCGGACGAGCCCCCGAAGAAATAGCCGCAGACGGATCGTATCGCAGCCGGCCTTTAAACCGCCCCGCCCCGGGGCGGTTTTGTTTTGGGTGAAGTGCAATGGTCGCGGAACGCGCAAACAAAATGGCGGCGGTCTCGCGACCGCCGCCACCCTTGTCCGCAGTACGCCGGTCAGCCCGGCCAGCGTCCCGCGAACTCGTAAGCATGACGTCGGGCTAACGGCGCTGACCTGTTGGCGGTTCCTTTGCTCGGCTATAGAGGCGGTACGAAAAGGGGAGGCAACGCGATGAAACTGTTCGATCTTTCGGGACGGGTGGCGATCGTCACCGGCGGCAATGGCGGGATCGGTCTCGGCATGGCCAAGGGCATGGCACTGGCCGGCGCGACCGTGGTCGTGGCGGGCCGCAACGCCGAGAAGAACGACGCGGCCGTCGCGGAGTTGAAGGCGCTCGGCGCAGCGGCCAGCGCCATCGCGGTCGACGTTCTCCAGGAGGCATCGTGCCGCGCGCTCATTTCCAACACCGTGAAGGCCCATGGACGCCTCGACATCCTGGTCAACAATGCGGGCATCAACATCCGCAAGCAGCCTCAGGAATACACGCTGTCCGAATGGCACCAGGTGCTCGACAGCAACCTGACGAGCGCCTTCCTGTGCAGCCATGCCGCCTATCCCGAGATGAAGAAGGGCGGGCGCGGAAAGATGATCAACATCGGCTCGATGATGTCGATCTTCGGCGCCTCCTTCACCACCGCCTATGCCGCCAGCAAGGGCGGGATCGTGCAGATGACCAAGGCCATGGCGACCGCCTGGGCGAAGGACAACATCCAGGTGAACTCGATCCTGCCCGGTTGGATCGACACCGCGCTGACCCAGCGGGCGCGCCGCGACGTGCCGGCGCTGCATGACTCGGTGCTAAAGCGCACGCCTGCCGGGCGGTGGGGCACGCCGGAGGATTTCGCCGGCATCGCCGTTTTCCTGGCCGCCGAAGCATCGGACTATGTGACCGGCGCCGCCATCACGGTCGACGGCGGATACTCGGTCCAGGGATAGACATCAGGGCGAGACGATCCGGCAGTTGGCGCGATCGACGAACAGGTCGGTCTTCGGCCCGTAGATCGTGATGCCGCCTCGCACGCCCGCGCCGATGCCCGGCATCAGCACCCGCGTGTCCTCGACCAGCTTGCCGGCGTTGGTGAAGCGGCAATCGATCATCGGAGCCAGCGTGCCCGCGCTGTTGTTGTCGACGTAGAGCACGACCTGCCACCGTCGGGCCGGGACGGCGCGCAGGCTCGCATTGTCGAGCGTCACGAGGGGCGTGGTAGGGCCGGCCGACGGCGTCGACCAGCCGAGCGGGACGAAGACCGGGCGCTGGATCACGCGGCCCTCGATGCGCGCCGCCTGCGCCAGCGGGTCAAAGGCGAGGTCGGCCGGCGTCGGCTTGCCGATCGGGCCCTGCCCGACGTTCTGCGGCGTCCAGACCTGACCGGTCTTCGGATCACGAAACTCCGGACCGCCGGGCGTTGCCAGGATATCGACGCTGCTGCGCACCACCGACGCCGATCCCGCCGGAGTCTGCGCGATGGCCGGGGAGACGAGCACCGACGCGAAGAGGGCCGAGAGGAGAATCTTGGGCGTGAGCGGAGACATGGGTTTTCCTTTCGTCGAGGCCGATCTCAACCCAGAGCCAGCCGGGTTGCAACCCAGAGTCCGCCGGCCGCGATGGCCGGGCCGTAGGGGATGCGGGTTCGCATCCGGTCCCGCAGCGTCGCCTCTCCTCGTGCCGCCGGCATCGGACCGATCGGCGCGCCTGCCATGGCCGCCAATCCCATCAGTCCCCCTGTCAGAGCGGTGACCAGCAGCAGGTCGACGGCCAGCTCCGGGCCGGCGAACAGACCGACGCTGGCGAGAAGCTTCACATCGCCTCCGCCGAACATGCCTGCGGCAAAGGCAGTGGCCCCCAGCGCGAACAGTCCGATCGCACAGGCCAGTGAAAGGCCGAAGGACGACAACGGGAAGGAGCCCGCCGCCAAGCCCCCGGCACCGGTCCAGATCACGAAGAGGATGGCAATTGCGATCGAAACCCCGTTGCCGATGCGCAGGCGCCGCAGATCCTGCCAAGCGGCAGCAAACAGCAGCATGGACAGGGTCAGCAGGCAGGCGACCTGGAGCAGAACTCCAAGCTGCGGCAAGGCCTTCGACTACCGGTTAGTTGAGAGCGTTGGTCGCCGCGCCGAGAACATGACTCACCTTGCCGCTCACGGAGCGCATGGAGGCGATCGCGGCGACGGCGATCAGCGACGTGATGAGTGTGTACTCGACCGCCGTGGCGCCATCGGTGTTCTTCATCAAGCGGCGGAAAATCGAAAGCATTTCTATCTCCAGCTCAATATTGACGGCCGCCCAGCGGCCCACACCGAATCACTTAGCAACCGTACTTAAAGTGAATTGGCAGGTCAATTGAAACTAGACCAATTTGTGTCATCTTTTCTAACAATATGATTTTTATGAGGAATTTTGACGGGCCTTCCGCGATCGCCCTGCGAATCGGAGCGCCTTCGAAACTTTCCGAAATCAGAAATTCGACTCTGCGAAGCAAGTCGAAATGACCCGCGCCGCCGCCGTCCAGAAGCACAGCAAGGCCACACACCCGGCAAGCCACGGGAAGGCCATCGGGAAGAGACAGAACAGGACGAAGGCCAGGATCGTCTCCGTCCCTTCCATCAGGCCGGCCGCATGGAAGAACGACTTCCGCCCCCTCGCCCCGGTATCCGGCTCTCCCCGGCCGGCTGCCATGACGGCTCGTCCGAGGAAGGAAGCGCAGGTGCAGACGAAGGAGGCGAGCAACAGAGCCGCCCAGATGGAGTTTTCAGGCCTCGCCAGGGCGAAGCCCAGAGGGATCGCGGCATAGAAGGCCATGTCGCAGACGATATCGAGATAGCCACCCACGGCCGACGGCTGACCCTGTCTGGCGACGGCCCCATCCAGCCCGTCGAAAAGGCGGTTGATCAGGATCGCCCCCAGGGCCAGTCCATAGTGCCCGAACGCCAGCAGCGGCACGCAGGACAGCCCAATGGCGAGGCCGGCAAGGCTCAAGCCGTTGGCCGAAACACCGCGGTTTGCGATCCATGCGCCAGTGCGCGTAAGCGGCGGGTCGATCCAGCGGCGCAGGACGGGATCGAGCATCGGCGCCCCCGGGCTATTCGCGCGGCGGGATGCCCTTGTCGACGGAGCGCAGCGGCACGACGGCAGACGCCTCGGCGGCCTTGCGATCCTGCAGCGTCTGGCGCCGATGGGAGACGATGCTGAACGGGATCAGGCACAGATAGCCCAGCCCAATCAGCGAGAGCGCGATCCAGGGAGCGCTCGCCAGCACACCCATGACCAGCGCCGCCGCCAGGAGCGCCGGCAACACGAGATGGCGTGGGATCCGGCCCTTCTTGAAGGAGAATGTAGGCAGCCGGCTGACCATCAGGCCGCCGACGGCCACCAGCACGACCCCGACCACCACCGCATGACGCGGCCAGGCCGCCTCGATCTCGAAGCTCACCATCAGCGGCATCAGCGCGAGGAGCGCGCCGGCGGGGGCCGGGACGCCTGTGAAGAAGGAGCCTGTCCAGGCCGGCGGCGGCGTGTCGGCTTCCAGCGCCGTGTTGAAGCGCGCGAGGCGCAACGCCGAGCAGATCGGGAACATCAGCGTCACCACCCAGCCCAGCGCACCGGCATGGGAGAGCGACGCGAGGTACAGGACGATCGCCGGCGCCACGCCGAAGCAGAGGAAATCCGACAGCGAATCGAGTTCGGCACCAAACCGGCTGGTGACGCCAAGTCGCCGGGCAACCCGACCGTCCAGCGCGTCGAAAATCGCGGCCACGATGATCGCGATCACGGCCAGGCGAAGTTCCCCCTGCAGCCCGAACCGTATGGCGGTGAGGCCGGAACACAGTGCGGCGAGCGTCAGGACGTTGGGGATCAGGCGGTTGATGGAAAAACCGCGCAATCCGCTTCTCTGTGAACGCCGCTCGCTGTCCATGTCGCTGCTCCCGGACGCTAGAATTCAATGGCGACGCGCGGCCCCGCAACGACGGGATCGAGTTCGGCCATCACGGTTTCCCCGCCGATCATGCGCTGCCCCGGCGAAACCAGCAGGCGCGCGCCTTCGGGCAGGTAAAGGTCCGTACGACTACCAAAGCGGATATGGCCGAATCGTTCCCCGGCGACGACCGCCTGCCCCGGCTTGACGTAGCAGACGATACGGCGGGCCACGTATCCCGCGATCTGCACGCAGCCGATCAGCCGCCCGTCGGCGCGACGCAGGGCGAGCGCCGTCCGCTCGTTGTCCTCGCTCGCCTTGTCGGCATTGGCGCTCAGGAACTTGCCGGGCCGATAGGCGACCACCTCGATGGTGCCGGCGCAGGGGCTTCTATTGATGTGGACATCGAACACGCTGAGGAAGATCGACACGCGGGTCAGCGGCTTGTCCCCCAGTCCAAGCTCGGCGGGCGGCACGGCATCGACCACCATCTGGACAAGCCCGTCGGCCGGCGCGATCAGCAGCCCGTCATCCTGCGGCACACCGCGCGGCGGATCGCGGAAGAAGTAGATCGACCACAGGGTCACAACCATCAGCGGCCAGAACAGCCACGCCGCCCCGGTCAGGGCCGCGAGGAACGTCGCGGCCGCGAAAAGGCCGATGAAGCGCCAACCGTCCGCGAGGATCGGCACCAGGAAGTTTGCCATCATGTGTCGGACGCGCTCCGTTTGCGAAGGTCAGTTGACCTTGGGCAGGCTGAGAATCTGCCCCGGATATATCAGATCGGGATTTTTTACCTGATCTTTGTTTGCGGCGAAAATGACGGTGTGGTGCCAGCCCGCACCATAATGGGCCTGGGCGATGTTCCAGAGATTGTCGCCCTTCACGATATGCAGGCGCCGTGCGTCGCTGTTCGAGACCGGCGCCACGACGACGCGCTCGAACGGCAACTCGAGCCGTGCGACCGGCCTGCCATCCTGGGCAATCCGATCGAGCCGCAGCAGATGCTTGCCCTGCGCGACCGGTTCGGCCGGCCTGAGCCGCCACCGGCCGTCCGCCGCGGCCACGCCTTCGGCCACCATCTTGTCGTTCACATAGCCCCTGACCACGGTACCCGGTGCGGCAAGTCCCGAAACGGTGACATGGCCTTGATCGTCATAATCCACCGTCGACAGCGAGAGGTCGGCCGACTTGGGCAGGCCCGCCGTGGTCGGCGGCTGCACCACGGTGGCCACGCCGGTCGGCGGCGAGATCATCACCAGCGTCTCGGCGCGCGGCTGGGCCGACGCGCTCGCCGCCGGCGGTTCCGGCACCACCGCGACCACCGACTGTTCGGAGGTGAGCGGCGCCTTGCCTTCGATGTGCTGGACCACGCGCAGCTCGTGCTGGCCCACGCTGAGCGGCGGATCCTGGACGATGACGACCCATTCGCCTCGCGCGTCCGACTCGGCCTTGGCGATCTCCCGGCCGCCGTCGAGCAGGACGATCTTGGCCCCCGGCGCGGCGCGGCCGGCGATCACGGCCCGCCCGTCCGTCCCGATGCGGGCGACGTCGAAGGTCGGCACGCCCGCGTTCGTCGGCGGCGTGACCGTCGGGGATGCACCGGCCGGTGAGCCTGCGGGCGCGCTCCCGGTGCCCCCACTCGTCGGGCCGTTCGCGGCGGCAGTTGTCGCCGGGCCGCCGGATGCGGCGGTGCCGAGGACCTGGGCCGGACGGTCGATGGCGGCCTGCTCGGTCATCTTTCCGCGCCAGGCCACGCCCAGGGCAATCGCGATCACCACGGCGCCCACAGCGACCAGCCCGAAAACAGTTCGTGACATCGCCCTCCCCAAGGTGCGACCACCATCCCCATTGGCGTCGCAGCCAGCCTTTGCGTAACAATACCATGTCACACCCGCGCTGAAACGCGCTGGTTCGTCCCAGAAAAGCAGCTTTCGTGCCCGAGTTCACCCCCTCCTCCCTCTGTGTCTTCTGCGGTGCCCGCTTCGGCACCGATCCCGCCACCCGCGAGACCGCGGTCGGCCTCGGCCGCCTGCTGGCCCAAGAGGGCGTCACGCTGGTCTATGGCGGCGGCGGCGTCGGGCTGATGGGTCTGGTGGCCAACGCAGCCCTGGACGCCGGCGGCCGGGCGGTCGGGATCATCCCGAACTTCCTGCTGCAGCGCGAGGCGGGCCATCCGGCGCTTACCGAGACCGTGGTCGTCGAGACCATGCACGAGCGCAAGCTCCAGATGTTCGAGCGCTCCGATGCCTTCGTGGTCCTGCCGGGCGGCATCGGCACCCTGGAGGAATTCTTCGAGGTCCTGTCGTGGCGGACCCTCGGCCTGCACAGCAAGCCGATCGTCATCATCGACCAGGGCGGCTACTGGCAGCCGCTGGCGGCGCTCCTCAAGGGCGTGGTGGGCGGCGGCTTCGCCGAACCCACCCATCTCGACCATGTCGCCTTCGTGAACGACTTGAAGGACGTGCTGCCCGCGATTGCAGCAATGCCCCGCTCCGAAGGCTTCGAAAAGCGGCTGGACCGCGTCTGACGTTTGCAGACCGTGCGCGGGCAGGCCGCGTTGCAGCGCCCACGCCGCTTGGCTAGAACCGCGCCCGCATCGGCGTTGACGATGCGAAAGGAAGCATGATGCCGAAGATCAAGGTGAAGAATCCGATCGTCGAGATGGACGGCGACGAGATGACCCGCATCATCTGGTCGTTCATCAAGGACAAGCTTATCCTTCCCTACCTCGACATAGACCTGAAGTACTACGACCTCGGCATCGAGAACCGTGACGCCACCAACGACCAGGTGACGGTCGATTCGGCCAAGGCCACGCTTCGGTACGGCGTCGCCGTGAAATGCGCGACGATCACGCCGGACGAGCAGCGCGTGGAAGAGTTCAAGCTCAAGGAGATGTGGCGGTCGCCCAACGGCACGATCCGCAACATCATCGGCGGCACGATCTTCCGCGAGCCGATCGTCTGCAAGAACGTCCCCCGCCTCGTGCCGGGCTGGACGCATCCGATCGTCATCGGCCGCCACGCCTTCGGCGACCAGTATCGGGCCACCGACTTCGTGGTGCCGGGCAAGGGCAAGCTGACGGTCCGCTTCGAGGGTGAGGACGGCACGGTGATCGAGCGTGAGGTGTTCGACTTTCCGGCGGGCGGCGTCGCCATGACGATGTACAATCTCGACGAATCGATCATTGGCTTCGCGCGCAGTTCGTTCAACTACGGCCTGATGCGCGGCTGGCCGGTCTATCTGTCGACCAAGAACACCATCCTCAAGCGCTACGACGGTCGCTTCAAGGACCTCTTCCAGGAGGTCTTCGACAAGGAGTTCGCCGACAAGTTCAAGGCGAAGAACATCGGCTACCAGCACCGCCTGATCGACGACATGGTCGCCTCGGCGCTCAAGTGGCACGGCGAATTCGTGTGGGCCTGCAAGAACTACGACGGCGACGTGCAGTCCGACACGGTGGCGCAGGGCTTCGGCTCGCTGGGCCTGATGACGTCGGTGCTGCTGACGCCCGACGGCAAGACCGTCGAGGCCGAGGCCGCACATGGCACGGTGACGCGTCACTACCGCGAGCACCAGTTGGGCAAGCCGACCTCGACCAACCCGATCGCCTCGATCTTCGCATGGACGCAGGGGCTCAAGTATCGCGGCACGTTCGACGGCACGCCCGAGGTGGTCAAGTTCGCCGAGGCGCTGGAGAAGGTCTGCGTCGAGGCCGTCGAGAGCGGCAAGATGACCAAGGATCTCGCGCTGCTGATCGACAAGGGCCAGCCCTACATGACCACCGAGGAGTTCCTCTCGGTCCTCGACCACGACCTCACCGCCCGGATGGCGAGTTGGTAGAACGCCCTTGATCGTCGCGGGCGCCGACGGCTGCCGCACCGGCTGGGTGGTCTGCCGCCGCGACGTCGACGGCACCCTGGACATCAGAGTCTTGAAGACCCTCGCGGAAGCCTGCGAGGGTCTTTCCCTTTTGGCCGTGGACATGCCGATCGGCTTCATCGACGTGCCGCGCCCGCCGCGCGCCTGCGAGGTCGAGGCCCGCAGGCTCCTCCCCGGCAAGACCAGCTCGGTCTTCCCCACGCCCTGTCGGCCGGCACTCGGCTGCACCACCCACGCCGATGCCAATGCGCTCAGCAAGAGCCTCGGGATCGGCCTGACCCGGCAGACGTTCCATCTCTTTCCCAAAATGCGCGAAGTCGATGCGCTGATGCGCGGGCACCCGGCCCTGCAGGCGATCGTGCGGGAAGCGCACCCCGAACTGGCCTTCGCCCGCATGAACGGCGGCAAGCCGGTCCTCTCCAAGAAGCGCAAGCCGGAGGGCTTCGCCGAACGCCTCGCCCTGCTCGCGCGGCACGGCTTCAAGTGGACGCCGCAGACGCTTTCGGGCGCAGCCCACGACGACGTCCTCGACGCCATCGCGGTCTGCCGCACGGCCCTGCTGATCGCCGAGGGCAAGGCGACCCGCCTCGGCCCCGAGCACGACCGCGACCGTCACGGCCTGCCGATGAACATCTGGTACTAGTGCGAGAGCAACACGGGGAGGCGCAGATCGTCGAACACACCGGTCGTCGCGCCCCCCAGAACGAAGTCGCGGATGCGGGAATGGCCGAACCCTCCCATCGCGAGCAACTGGGCCCCCTCCGCCAGCGTCGTTTCCTGCAATGCCTGGGCAATCGTCCTGTCGCGAAGGTCGATCTCGATGGGATGCGCCGTGATCCCCCGCTTGCCCAGCGACGACGCTAGAAGACTGGCGATAGATGCACCGGCAAGGGGCTTCTCGTCCCGGACCGTCAGCACCGTGACGCGACCGCCCGGTACCAGAAGAGGCAGCGCGTCCCCGAGTGCGCGGGCGGCGACGCGGCTTGCGTCCCACGCCACGGCAATATGCTCGAGCTTCGACGTGGTATGGCCCGACTGCGGCACCAGAATGGTGGGCCGGCCGGACCCAAATACGACAGCCTCGATCACGTCCCGGGCTGTAGCCTCCTCCTTGGACCAGGGAAGTACCGCGAGGTCGTAGTATCGAGCTTCGGCGGCAGCCGCTTCGAAAACCCCACTCAGCAGGACCTTCCTGCTGGCACAATTCATGGCGGCAGCGGCGGCGACCCCGCGCACCAGGGTCTCGAGCCGGACGCATTCGGCCTTGCTCTTGTCTTCGGCCGCTTGAACCAGCGCGGGAATGTCGATCACGAGGCTAGCCAGTGGCGACTGCACTCTTGGAATGTCGACCGAGAAAGTCGTGACGTCGACCGTCCCTCCCAGCGCCGCGGCGAAACCGGCGGCCGACCGGATTGCTTCATCCGGAACGGCCTGCGGATAGGTCGACAGCGGCATGTAGGTCCTGCGGATCGTAATCATCTCGCTTCTCCAAAATGGCTGAACACGGTGCGAGACATCGCCAAAAGGGCCATCTCACATGGTGTGCAATTCTGGAGAATGCCCCCCAGTCCGCCCTTGATCTGGATCAATGGCGAAGCCGGGTCCCTACGTGGTCAGTGGTAGATGAAGAGTGGAACCGGTGCGCTGTCGAACAGGCGCCTCGTCGTTGAACCGAACAGGATCTCGCGAAAGCCACGGTGACCGAAGGCTCCCATCACGAGCAATCGCGCGCCGGTCTCCGACGCGCGTCTCAGCAGAACGTCGGCCGGATTCTCCGTCGTTTCGACAGCTTCGAGTTCACAATCGAAACCATGCAGACGCAGGTACGAGCGGGCGCGCTCGGCAGCCGTCACGGCCGCCGCAGCCTCGCGCGATACCGAGACGACCCGAACGTTGGCAGAACCAAAGACCCCCATCAAAGCGGCGATCTGCAGCGCCTTCGCCGACGGGGCGCTTCCGTCGTAGGCTACCATGACCGGCCCGCGCTCGTTCCAGTCGGGGCCGCACACCACGACGGGACGACATCCCTTTGCAATGATGTGGTCGACGAGCGGAGTCACTCCGTCGAGCGGCTCGAGATGGAAGTCGGTGTCCCGCCCGGTGACGACGAGATCGGATGTTTCGATGAGTCGAAGCAGTCCGACGCGAATGTCCGCATCGAGCGTCGTGCAAGGCGCATGCATGCCGGACTCGGCCAGAGCCCTTTCGAACATGGCGGGTAGTCCAGCAACGCGCTCGCGGCGCTCCCTTGCCAGTTCCTGCCGACGCCGGTACCGCTCGTAGCCCAGTTGCGCGCCACCCATGGGAACCGCTTCCGCGCCCTCGAGATCGCTGACGTCCAGTGCCGTCACACCCCTCACCCGAGCCCCACATTGTCGAGCCAGTCCAGCGGCGATCGCCCTCGCAGCGATCGCGGACGGAGTATCGTCGACAGTAACCAGTATTGAGCGCATTCAGCTCTCCGCGGCGGGATAGGGCAATGTGAAGATGACAAGGAGGCCCGCCTTGACGTCGATCAAGCCGTTTCTCTCCGTGCCGGAGCCAAGCCGCTCAGGCGACCTCTACTCCGGCTTGATCCCCGCCGCCTGAAGCACCGGCACCCAGATGGGTTCCTGCACCTTCAGCCAGTCGCCGAGTTGCTGTGGCGTGCCGCCCATGGCGACGAAGCCGCGCCTGGAGAGATCCTGCTTCTGTTCCGGCGTCGCCACCGCAGCATTCAGCGCCTCGTTCAGACGGGTGACGACCGCCGGCGGCGTGCCGGCCGGTGCGAGCAGCGTATAGACGATCGTGCCGTCGACATCGCCCGCGCCCAGTTCCTTGAAAGTCGGTATGAAGGGGGCGACCGACGAGCGCTCGAGCGAGGCCATCGCGTAGGGCTTCAGCTTCCCGGCGGCGATCTGCTGCGCCACGCTGGTGATGCTCGACATGCCGAGCTTTATATGGCCGCCCAGCAGGTCGGTCACCAGCGGGCCGGTGCCGCGGAATGGCACATGCGTCAGCCTGATACCGTTCAGCATGGCGAACTGCTCAGTCGACAGATGCATTGGCGTGGTGAGCCCCGCCGTGCCGTACTGAACCGAGCCCGGTGAAGCCTTGGCGGCCGCGATGATCGCTTTGAGGTCGGGCCAGGGTGCATCGAGACTGCCGACCAGGATCGACTCCTGCTTGGCGATGAAGCCGATCGGCACGAAGGCTGTCCGGGCGTCGAAGCCGAGCTTCGCGACGATGTGCGGATAGAGCGGCAGGTTGTTGGCGCTGACCACCAGCCAGTGACCGTCGGCCGGCTGCTTGGCGACGAACTCGTGCGCGATGCTGCCGCCGCCACCCCCCTTGTTGTCCACGATCATCGTGCCGCCTCCCGTGCCGCCGAGGGCCTTCTGCATCGGCTCCTGGATGGCACGGGCGAGCGAATCGGTGCCGCCGCCCGGCGGAAACGGCACGACGACGTGCACTGGCTGCAACGGGAAGCCCTGCCCGCGCGCCGACGGTGTCCCGCCCGCCGCGGCAGCGGCGAGCGGAAGGACCAGCATACTCCGCCGCCGGATCATCGGTCGGTGGAGCTCCTGACAGCCGCCGCACCGCCACCGACATCGATCTTCTGGCCGGTGTCCGTGAGCTTGCCGTTGTCGTTCTTGAACACCTGCAGGTTCTTCTCGTTCATGTTCTGCACGACGATGGCCGATCCGTCGCGCGAGAACGAGGCGCCCTGCGACCAGCCGCCGATCGGCGCCTCTCCGGTCTTGGTGAGGCCCGTGCCGTCGAGCTTGTAGAGCACGACCATGCCGTTGGGCTTGAATTGCGGCGCGTCCTTGGGCCGGGTCGAGCCGGCATGCGCGACGGCGGCGATCCATCGTCCGTCGCTCGACATCATCATGCCTTCGAGGTTCTCGTGACCGATGTCGGTGGTGCCCACGATCTTGCCGGTGGCGAGGTCGATCACGGTGAGGATGCCATTGGCCTTGGGATCCCCGAGGCTCGCGACGACGGCGGTCTTGCTGTCCGGCGTCACAGAAACGGCATAGGGGCGCGGCGCGACATCCAGCACGGAAGAAGAGGTGATGTTGTCGCCGCCGAGCTTCATCAGTTCGACCTTGGCGTCACCGTTGCGCGTCGCGACACCGGTCGCGCCGTCCGGCGAGACCGCCAGGTGGCTGAGCAGTGTTTTGGCATCCATCAGCGGCACCGTCTTCACCAGCTTCACGTCCTTGCCGTCGATCGACAGGATCGAGATCGAGCCCGCCATGCGGTTGGCCACGTAGGCTCGCTTGCCGTCCTTCGTGATCGAGATGCCGGCCGCGCCGGGACCGGTGTTGAGCGTTCCCAGGATCTTGCGGTCCTTGAGATCGATCACGGTCACGCGATCGTCGGGCACGAGCTTCGTCGGGTCGGCGGGGTCGATCTTCGACGAGGAGGCGATCAGCGCAATCGATTCGTCCGGGGTGATCGCGACCGAGAGCGGCGGGCCGACGACGCTGCCCGGCACGTTCGAGACGGTGCCGACCACCTTAACGGGCAGCGCCCCGAGATCCATGATCGTGACCGTGTCGGGCGGCGGATTGGGCAGATTGCGGTTGACCCCGTTCTCCTGGACGATCTTGTGATCGTTCGAAGAGACGGCAAGCTGGGCATACGCCTGTGGTGCGCCGAAACTCAAGGCAAGGCAGACGCCGGTGATAACGGTATTTCGCATGGGCTTCCTCCACGGCCGGCTCCTTGGTGGAGCGTTCGTGCCGTGGAAGACCCTAGCGCCTGCCCGAGGCGTGCGAAATCAATTTTCCGTAGTCGGTCCGAGCGGTCTCAGACCATCCCGAGGGCGTGCTTGTAGACATCCAGCAGCGTCTCCTGCTCGGCCCGGTCGGCCGCATCCATCGAGCGCAGGGAAATGATCTTGCGCATGGTCTTGACGTCGTAGCCGACGCCCTTGGCCTCGCTGTAGACGTCCTTGATGTCGCCGCCGATGGCCTTGCGCTCTTCCTCGAGCTTCTCGATACGCTCGACGAAGCTCTTCAGGCGGTCTGCGGAGATCGGGCCGGCTTTCGTCTTCTTGGAAATGTCGCTGCCGTCCGGCATGTCCCTACTCCTTGCTCTCGACCGCCGGACCATAGGGGGAGCGGACCCGTCGGCTCAATGATGACGATGCGATGAAAGGTGGGGATAACGGGGACGGCGCACGGCAGGGGGCCCTTCTATGCACGGGCCGGGAACCGCGCCCGCCAATGGCGTGCGATGTCAATGCCGCGACAGAACCAGACTCCCTCGCGGGCCGTCGCATGCTGCAGGAACTTGACGAGGCCGCCCGCGCGGCCCGGTCGTCCGATCAGCCGATCGTGCAGTCCGATCGACAGCAACTTCGGCGCCCCCGCAGCACCCTCCTCGTAGAGGATGTCGAAGGCGTCGCGCATGTACTCGAAGAAATCCTGGGCGGTCGAGAAGCCGGAGTTCGCGTCGAACCGGTTGTCGTTCGTCTCGTAGGAATACGGGATCACCAGATGGGGCCCGTTTGCGGTTTCCACCCAGTAGGGCAATTCGTCGGCAAGCGAATCCCGATCGTAGAGAAAGCCGCCCTCCTCGGCCACGAGCCGGCGTGTGTTCTCGCCGGGGCGCCCGGTCATCCAGCCCACCGGACGACTGCCGGCGAGGCGTGTCAGGATCTCCACCGCCTGGCGGATGTGCGCACGCTCGGTCGCCTCATCGACCTCGCCATAGTCGATCCAGCGATAGCCGTGGCTGACCATCTCGTGACCGCGTTCGACGCAGGCCCGCGCGAGCAGCGGATTCTGTTCCAGCGCCCGGGCAACGCCCAGCACGCTCACCGGGACCGAGAAACGCGCGAAGATGTCGAGGAGCCGCCACGCGCCGCGGCGGCTGCCATACTCGAAGACCGATTCGACGAGCGGCACCCGGCGGCTCGCCTTAGTCTCCACGCCGATGTCGTTCAGCATCCCCTCCGACACCGCATCGCCGTTGGCCAAGGTCGATTCGCCACCGCCCTCGACGTTGAGGTTGAAGTTGACGGCGATCCGCGCATTGCCCGGCCAGTGCGGATGGGGCGGCGTCTCGCCATAGCCGACGAGATCGCGGACTTTCATCGCGTCGGGGCGGATGTCGGTGGCGGCAGCGGAATCGAATGCGGACATTGGCGGCTCCGGGATCAGGCGGCGGCGTCGAGCGGGGCAGTGCTGGGATCGTAGGCGAAGAACCAGTCAACCTCCGTCGGCCCGTGCATCCAGGTATTGGCGATGGAGATGCGCTGCACCTCGGCCACCCGCGGGATGCGGTTGGCCGCGTAACGGCGGAACGCCGCCTCGGTGTCGGTCGCCTCGACGATGCAGCGATGGAGAATGGCGGCATCCTCGATCGCCATCGAGCCGCCCGCGGCCATGAACGGCCGCACGGCGTGGCAGGCGTCTCCCATCAGAACGACGCGGCCCTTGTGCCACGTGTCGTTACGCGGCCGATCCATGATCGGCCAGACGGACACGTCGGTCGCCGCCTCGGCCGCCCGCAGCAGCTCGGGATGGAAGCCTTCCAGCGCCGACACGAAGTCGTCGCGCGTGCCAGGGATCGGCGTGCCATCGCCGTCCCAGCGATCGGCCGGGATGGCGGCCATGACATAGACCTCGTCCCGCCGCGCCGTCATGTAATAGACCAGCACGTGGCGATCGGGGCCCCACCATTTGGTGCAATCGCGGATCGCGAGGTCGCCGAGACGCTCGGCCGGGAAGACCGCCCTCGGGGCAATGCGTCCGATGAAGCGCGGCTGCTCGTGCCCGAGGATCTCGTCGCGCACGCGCGAGCGAATGCCGTCGGCGCCGATCACGATGTCGACCTCGGTGCTGGCACCATTGTCGAAAGTCAGCGTGATCCCGCCCGGCGTCTCTTCGAGTCCCGCCAGCCGATGACCGAACCGGATCGTTCCCGGCGCAAGCGGCGTCTGCAGGATGCGATGCAGGTCGGCGCGATGGATGTTGACGAAGGGACCGCCGAACCGCGCTTCGCAGGCGGCGTCGAAGACGAGTTCGTAGAGCGTCTCGCCACTGTCCCAGGCGCGACTGACGAAGGCATCGGGCCGAATGCCGGTTTCCGTGAAGCTGGGTTCGAGGCCGAGCGACCGCAGGACCTTGGCGACATTGGCCCCGAGGATGATGCCCGCCCCGATCCGCGAAAAGTTCGGCGTCTGCTCGTAGACGGCGACAGGATATCCATTGCGCTGCAACAGAGCCGCCACCGTGAGCCCCGCCAACCCGCCGCCGACAACTGCGATTCGCGTCTGCCGATCCATCCGCTTCACCTCGATCACGCGTTTCGAAGACCCTTCGTAGATTATTCGATATCGAATGAATAGAGGCCGGTTTGCCATTCCGAGCCCTTTGGGCGACATCGTATCCACCCATAAAGACCGAATTTCAGGCTGTTTATTGGTCATTTTGACCAAGAGATGAGCACCGGGCTCGGAGCGGCACGCTGAACTGCAGTATGCTTTTCGTTCGATATGGAATGAAATGTGCAAAGGCAATCGGAACGCTCAGTGGCGGCGATGGCGCCGCAGCCTGCCGGGGGCCTTCCCTGTTCGAACGAGGGTGTGATCTATGGAACTGCTTGGACGTCTCGCCGCCGCAATCGGCCTTGTCGCCGGCATGGCCGCGGCCAGTGCGGCGCCGGCCCGCGCGACCGATGTGAACTTCATCACCGACTTCGGCTTCAACGGACGCCACGCCTACTTCTACGTCGCGCGCGAGAAGGGCTACTACAAGGAAGCCGGCCTCGACGTGACCTTCCTGCGCGGCCAGGGCTCGGCCGATGCGATCAAGAAGGTGGCCGCCGGCCTGGCGACGATCGGCTTCGCCGATGCGGGCTCGCTGGTCCTGGCGCGCGGCAATGACGGCGTGCCGGTGAAGCTGGTCTCGATCGTCTATGCCCGGCCGCCGCAGGCCATCTTCGGCGTGAAGGGAACGGGCATCGCCTCGCCCAAGGACCTGGAAGGCAAGACCATCGCCGACACCGCGTCGAGTTCGGTCCGCCTGCTGTTCCCGGCCTTCGCCAAGGCGGCCGGCATCGACGCCAATAAGGTGAAGTGGGTCGTCGCGGAAGGCTCCGCCCTGCCCTCGCTCCTTGCCAACGGCCGCGTCGACGCGATCGGCCAGTTCTCGGTAGGCGAGCCGTTGATCGCGGCGGCGATCGCGCCCAAGGAAACGGTGCGCATCGCCTACAAGGATTCGGGCCTGGATTATTACGGGAACGGACTGATCGCGTCGGAGGAGACGATCGCCAAGCAGCCCGAACTGGTGCGCTCCTTCGTCAAGGCGACGATCAGGGGCATGAAGGATGCCTTCGCCAACCCGGCCGAAGCCGCCGCCATCATGGCCAAGTACCAGAAGGAACTGGCCCCGGCGATCATCGAGGGCGAGACCAAGCTGGTCGGCGAGCTCGCGACCGTGCCCGGCCAGCCGCTGGGCAGCATCAACCCGAAGAGCATCGCGGGCACCGTCGAGGTCATGTCTGCCAACTTCACCCTGAAGTCGCCCGTGCAGCCGGAGCAGCTCTACGCTCCGGGCTTCGTCGAATGATGGCGGCCGGCGGCGGACGTGGTGGCCATCGATCTCCAAGGGGTGAGCAAGCACTACCCCGGCGCAGCAGGAACGTCGGTCCATGCGCTCGGGCCGATCGACCTGCATATCCCGACCGGCAGCTTCGTCGCCGTCGTCGGCCCCTCCGGCTGCGGCAAGTCCACCCTGCTGCGGCTGGTCGCCGGCCTGGAGATGCCCGACGGCGGCACGATGATGCGCTACGGCACACCGCTCGATGCGCCCTCCCATGAGGTCGGCATCGTATTCCAGGAGCATGTGCTGTTCCCCTGGAACACAGTGCTGGAAAACGTCCTGCTTCCCGCCGACGTTCTCGCGCTTCCCAAGGCGGCAGCGCGCGAGCGCGCGCTGCGCCTTCTGGAGATGACCGGCCTCAGCGCTTTCGCCAACCATCGTCCCCAGATGTTGTCCGGCGGCATGCGCCAGCGCGCGGCGCTCTGCCGGGCACTGCTCGCCGATCCGCGCCTGCTGCTGCTAGACGAGCCGTTCGGCGCGCTCGATGCGCTGACGCGTGAGGAGCTGTCGCTCGAACTGTCCGGCCTCTGGCAGGACTTGGGACGCACCGCATTCCTGATCACTCACGACATCGAGGAGGCGATCCTGCTCAGCGACCGCGTGCTGGTCATGTCCCCGAGACCCGGACGGATCCGCGCCGACATCGAGATCGACCTGCCGCGCCCGCGCAATGCCGACACGCCCGCACTGCCGCGCTTCCAGGAACTGAAGCAGCAGATCCGCGATATCATCTTCGACCGCAGGGCCTGAGCGATGAGCGGATCTTCCTCCTCGCGCTTCGCCGACCGCGCCACCATCCCCGCGGTTTACCTGATACTTCTGGTCGCTTGGGAAGTGTCCGTCCGCGTGTTCGCGATTCCCGCCTGGATCCTGCCGGCCCCGAGCGAGATCGGCAGCACGGCGCTCAAATGGGCGCCCGAACTCGGCCTCAACAGTCTCGTGACCTTGCGCGAAACCCTTGTGGGATTCCTTCTGGCCATCGCGCTGTCGCTGCCGCTGGCGGTCCTGATCGCCCTGAACGCGACCGCCCGCAGGCTGCTCTATCCGATCTTGCTCGGTCTCCAATCGGTGCCCAAGGTCGCGGTCGCTCCCCTGATCATCCTATGGCTAGGTCTCTCGGAGTGGCCCAAGATCGTGATCGTCATCCTCGTGTGCTTCTTCCCGATCCTGGTCAATCTGATCGCTGGCCTGGAAGCGGCTCCTCGAACCATGCTTGACCTGATGCGGTCGCTCGGCGCCTCGCAGCACATGATCTTTCGGCGCCTGCGCATTCCGGTTGCGCTGCCGCACTTCTTCACGGGCTGCAAGGTGGCGGTGACATTCGCCGTCATCGGTTCTGTCATCGGCGAGTTCGTGGCGGCACAGGAGGGGCTCGGCTATCTTATCCTCATCTCGACGTCGCAGTCGCAGACCCCTCTCGCCTTCGCCGCCATCGCGCTGCTTACGCTGCTGAGCATCGCTCTCTTTCACGGCATCGAATGGATCGAGCGCCGGGTGATCGACTGGACGCCCTGAGCGTGGCCGTGCAAACCCTTTCACGGAGGGCGGGGTCCGCCACGGACCAACGGCAGCCTGGGCGGCATCGGGGCCTCGCCCTTGCCAACGGAGGAAAGATGGTCAGCGGCAAGCCACGAAGCGAACGCACTCCGGGGCCCACGGCCGCGAAGCCGAAGCGGCAGGGCCGGCGGCCGACGGCAAGTGCCCGGGCCGCCCGCGACCAGGTCGATGCGATTTTTTCGCAGTGGCGCACCGAACGGCCCGACATCGATACCAGCCCGGTGCAGATCTACGGCCTCGTTGCGAGGATCCAGATGCAGTGCACCGCCTTCATCGAGGAAGCTCTCGCCCCCTTCGACCTGACCCGCGGCACATTCGACGTTCTGACGGCTCTGAGGCGCGCCGGCACGCCCTACTGCCTCACGCCCAAGCAATTGGTTCAATCGCTGCTTTTGAGCGGGGCCGGTCTGACGAGCCGGCTGAACAAGCTCGAATCCCAGAATTTCATCGCCCGGCTCGCCGAGCCGAGCGATCGCCGGACGCTGCGGGTACAACTCACCGCGGCGGGAGAAACCGTCATCAACGAGGCCATCCCACGGGTTTTCGACGTTCAGCGCAGCCGCCTCAGGATACTCGGCGACGACGGTCAGAAGCGACTGCTTGAGGAACTTTCACGCTTTGCCGCCGCGATCGACGACTGGCCGGGCTAGCCCCGGCCGCCTGGCCGGGGCGGCGGCCGCGTTACGTCAGCCGTGCTTATGCTGCGCCTTCTCGAAGGCCTTCTTCTGATCGCCCGAAGCTTCCTTCTGGTGCCTGGCCTTCCATTCCTCGTAGGGCATCCCGTAGACGATCTCGCGGGCCTTGGGATCGGCGATCTCGATGCCCTGCTTGCCGGCTTCCTCGCGATACCAGCGCGACAGGCAATTGCGGCAGAAACCGGCCAGGTTCATCAGGTCGATGTTCTGGACGTCTGTGCGTTCCTGCAGGTGCGACACCAGACGCCGGAAAGCAGCGGCCTCGAGTTCGGTGCGGGTCTTGTCGTCCATGATGCTCTCCTGAACCACAGGCTAAAGGCGTGTCCGGGGATATAGGCTCAGGCCGCAGTATAAACCAGCCGGCAGGGGCGATCCCGGCGCATGCATCCGTCCCTCTTTGAGGTGATGGGGCAGCAGGTGGCTGTGAGGTCCTTCCGGCGAGCGGCCGCCCGGCGGCGGGATCGGCTGATGGACTTCGAGCGTGGCGAAGGCCGACGCGAAGACCCGCGTAGGGCTGGCCTTGCCGATTGCCGGCCC
The DNA here is from genome assembly GCF_020880995.1 of Reyranella aquatilis. Lineage (GTDB taxonomy): Bacteria > Pseudomonadota > Alphaproteobacteria > Reyranellales > Reyranellaceae > Reyranella > Reyranella aquatilis. Next base: position 131,465 of record NZ_JAJISD010000011.1, read on the forward strand.
GGCCGGATTCTCCGCCGTCAGCAGCGGCCTGCCGATCCCCGCCTCCAGGGCGCGGCGGGTTTCCGCGTCGTCCTCGCGCAGGCGCACCAGCATGTCGATATGAGGAACGCCGATCCCAAGATCGAACGTCACCGCGTCCAGCGCATGGATCACCGTCCGCCCGCTCGCCGGCCGCGCCGAGCAGAAGGCGATTTCGCGGGTACGGCCTTTCTCGTCGACCAGGGCGAACGGCTTGACCTCCGCGAGGTCGCCGACCCGCAACGCCCCGCGCCGGCTCGACACCGACAGGTTCTCTGCGTCGACGACGAGACCGGGCTCGCCCTCGTCGTACTGGAATTCGCCGATGGCGCCCCAGGTCCCGACGCTCCAGCCGTTCGCGGCATCGGCGAGGTGACGTCGCACGAGATCGCGCGGCGCTTCCGAGAGTTCGACGCAGTTCATGAGAGAGCCTTTCCGACGGCGCTTGAGATCGCGGGCGCCAGCCGCCGGCCCCAAGCCCGCGCATCTTCCGGCGTGCCCATGAGATCCTGCCGGACCTCGAGCGAACAATGCGGCAGCGCCCGCGGCCGGGCATGGGCGGTCAGCGTGTATTCGTAGGAGGCGCGCGCCGAATAGGGCTCGTTGTCGCCCACGACCAGCGAGGCGTCGCGGCGCAGTTCCGCGAGCAGCGGTTCGGGCAGGCGCGCATCATCGTTCCACAGCACGCCGACGTGCCAGGGGCGCACGAAGCCCTTCATCACCGGCGTGAAACTGTGCATCACCAGCAGGCAGATCGCGCGGCCGCCCTCCGTCATCGCATCGAGCAGCCGGTCGACCTCGCGGTGATAGGGCCAGAAACAGGCCTCGGCGCGGGCGTCGACCTGCTCCTTCGTAAGCGCTCGGTTGGCGGGCACGACGGTTCCGTCGCTGATCTCGGGTGTGGAGCCTTCGCCGCCCGGCCAGCGATTGCAGTCGATCACGAGACGGGAATAGCCGGACGACACCAGCGGTGCATCGAGCGTCTTCGCCAGTTCGATGGCGGCGTCGAGACCGCCGATGTCCCAGCCGATGTGGCGCGCGAGCTCGCTCCCGGGGATGCCGAGATCCCCCAGCGCCCGCGGCACCGCCTTGCTGGCATGGTCGCAGAGCAACAACAGCGGCGCCCTGCCCTGCTCGTTGAAGACGGAAAACGGAGGCGGATCGCCCGGCCCGAGCAACGGTTGCATCGCGCCCCTATAGTGCGAAGATCGGGCAAATGAAAGATGCCGATGCCCGCGCCCTGTTGCGCGCTCTCTTCGATGCCGCCCTCGCCGCCGCTCGTCCCGCGACCTGCCTCGCCCCCTACATCGCGAAACTGCAGCCGCCGAAGGGGCGCACGATCGTCATCGGCGCGGGCAAGGCCAGCGCCGCCATGGCGCGCGCGGTCGAGGATCAGTGGCCGCATCCACTCGAAGGACTGGTCGTCACGCGCTACGGCTACGGCGAGACCTGCAAGCGAATCGAGATCGTCGAGGCCGCGCATCCCGTGCCCGACGACAAGGGCCGCCAGGCCGCCGGCCGCATCTTCGAGCGCGTGCAGGGACTCAGCGCCGACGACCTCCTGCTTTGCCTGATCTCCGGCGGGGCCTCCGCGCTGCTGTCGCTTCCCGCCGAGGGGCTGACGCTGTCCGACAAGCAGAACGTCAATCGCGCCCTGCTGAAATCGGGCGCCAACATCGTCGAGATGAACACGGTGCGAAAGCATCTCTCGGCGATCAAGGGCGGCCGTCTCGCCATCGCTGCCCAACCGGCGCGCGTCCTCTCCTGGCTGATCTCCGACGTGCCGAACGACGATCCCGGCGTGATCGGCTCCGGTCCGACCGTCGCCGACAAGACGACGTTCGCCGATGCGCTCGCCGTGCTGGCCAAGTACCGCATCGATCCGCCCGCCCCGGTGCTGAAGCATCTGCAGGACGGCGCGGCCGGTCGCATCGAGGAGACGCCGAAGCCCGGCGATCGGCGCCTGAACGACGTCGAGACGATCATGGTCGCCACGCCGCAGCGCTCCCTCGACGCCGCGGCGGCCGTGGCCAAGGCGCACGGCGTGGACGTCGTGATGCTGGGCGACAATCTCGAAGGCGAAGCCCGCGAACTGGGCGCGGCGCACGCCCGCCTGGCCATCGACACGGCGCAGCGCGGCGGCAAGCCGGTGGCAATCCTGTCCGGCGGTGAGACCACCGTCACGGTGCGTGGCAAGGGCCGTGGGGGCCGCAACGTCGAATACCTGCTGGCCCAGGCCATCGCGGCGGGCGGCACGCCCGGCATCTGGGGCCTGTCGGCCGATACCGACGGCGTCGACGGGGCGGAGGACATCGCCGGCGCCGTGTTCACGCCCGACACGCTCGCCCGCGCACGCGCGGGGGGCTGCGATCCGCAGGCCCTGCTCGACGACAATGACGGTCATGGCTTCTTCGAGAGACTGGGCGACAGCCTGATAACCGGGCCGACGCGCACCAACGTCAACGACTTCAGAGTCACCCTGATCGCACCATGACGACCTATCCAGGGTCCTGCCATTGCGGCGCGATCGCCATCGCGCTCACGTCGGACAAGAAGCCGGAGGAAATGCGCGTCGGTCGCTGCGGCTGCAGCTTCTGCCGGCGCCACGGCGCCCGCACCATGGGCGATCCCGGCGGTAGCGTCGAATTTCGCGCCGAACCGGGCACGCTGTCGCGCTATCGGTTTGGCCTCGGCATCACCGACTACCTGCTCTGCGCCCGCTGCGGCACCTATGTCGGCGCCGTGATGCCGGGCGAAAGCGGCGCCATCGGGATCGTGAACGTGAACGCACTCGATCTCCGCGACACTTTCGATGCTGCACCGCCGTTGCATCACTATGACGGGGAGGACGAGGCGCGTCGGCGCGCCCGGCGCCGAAAGTTCTGGATGCCGGCAACGGTCATCGCCTAACGTCGGACCATGGCCATTCTCGGAGTTATCGCCGACGACTTTACCGGCGCAACCGACATCGCGGGCATGCTGGTCAAGGGCGGCATGCGCACGATCCAGACAATCGGCGTGCCGGCGAAAGGCACGATCCCCGACGACGTCGATGCCGTCGTCGTGGCGCTCAAGACACGCTCGATCCCCGCCGCCGACGCGGTCGCCCAGTCGCTTGACGCCCTGAAGGCGCTGCAGGACGCGGGCTGCGTGCGGTTCTTCTTCAAGTACTGCTCGACCTTCGATTCGACCGACGCCGGCAACATCGGCCCCGTCGGCGACGCCCTGCTCGACGCGCTGAAGGCCAAGCAGGCGATCTACTGCCCCGCCTTCCCGGTGAACGGCCGCACGACCTTCTTCGGCCACCTGTTCGTGGGCGACCTGCTGCTGTCAGATTCGCACATGAAGCACCATCCGCTGACGCCGATGACCGACGCCAGCCTGGTGCGCGTGCTCGCACGGCAGACGCCCCACAAGGTCGGCCTGGTGGCACTGAAGCAGGTCCAGTCGGGCTCGGCCGTGCTGCGCGCGGCGCTGGACAGGCTCGCGGCCGACGACGTGCGCCATGTCGTGGTCGATGCGGTGGCCGACACCGATCTCGGCATCATCGGCGAGGCGATCGGCGACGATGTCCTCGTGACGGGCGGCTCGGGCGTCGCCCTCGGTCTTCCGGCCGCCTATCGCCGCCGCGGCCTGCTCGCCCATCGCGCCGGCGCCGGCGCTCTGCCGAAGGTCGAGGGTGCGTGCGCAGTCGTGGCGGGTTCCTGCTCGGCCGCGACACTCGGCCAGATCGCGACCTTCAAGGGCCCGCATCTCGCCCTCGACACGGACGCGATCTGCCGCGGCGAGGACGTCGCCGGCAAGGCGCTCGACTGGGCGAAGGACAAGCTCGGCAGCGGGCCGATCCTTCTCTCGGCCAGCGACAAGCCCGAAAAGGTCAAGGCCCTGCAGGCGAAGTACGGCGTCGAGGCATCGAGCCAGGCCATCGAAAAGACGATGGCGGGGCTGGCGCGCGGCCTGGTGGCTGCCGGCGTCGGCCGGCTGGTCGTCGCGGGCGGCGAGACGTCGGGCGCCGTCGTGAGCGCGCTCGACGTGACGGCACTGCGCATCGGCCCCGAGATCGATCCCGGCGTGCCGTGGACCGCCTCGGTCGGTGCGAAGCCGATCCTGCTTGCGCTGAAGTCCGGCAATTTCGGCGCCCCCGATTTCTTCACGAAGGCGTTCGACCGGCCATGAGCACCGCAGAAACCAAGATGCGCGAGCAGATCTGCGCGCTGGGCGCCAAGCTCGCCGCGCGCGGCCTGTGCCCCGGCACCTCGGGCAACATCAGCGCCCGCATCGCCGACGGCTGGCTGATGACGCCGACCAATTCGTCGCTGGGCGAACTCGAGCCCGGCCAGCTCTCCAAGATCGACCTCTCGGGCAAGCATGTCGCGGGCGATCTCCCGACCAAGGAAGCGCTGCTGCACCGCTCGGTCTACGACGTGCGGCCCAAGGACGGCGCCATCGTGCATCTCCATTGCACGCATGCCGTGGCGATCTCCTGCCTCGATCCGTCCTGCCACCACAATGCCGAGACAACCCTGCCGCCGATCACGCCCTACTTCGTGATGCGGGTCGGCAAGCTGCCGCTGGTCCCCTATTTCAAGCCGGGCGATCCGAAGCTGGCCGACGCCATCCGAGACTATGCCAAGGGCCATCGCGCCGTGCTGCTGGCCAACCACGGCCCGGTGGTCGCGGGAACGTCGCTGTCGGCCGCCTCGGCCTCGATCGAGGAACTGGAAGAGACGGCCAAGCTGCATCTGCTGCTACAGGGCTTCAAGCCCCGCATCCTGTCGGATCGCGAAGTGCGCGACGTCGAAGAAGCCTATCCTTCCTGATTGGACCAAGAAGAATGCCCAAGCTCGCTGCCAATCTCTCCTGGATCTACCAGGAAGTGCCGTTCCTGCAGCGCTTCGGCGCCGCCGCCGCGCACGGCTTCAAGGCCGTCGAGATCCTGTTCCCCTACGAGGCGCCGGCCGCCGACATCGCCGCCGAGTTGAAGAAGCACAAGCTGACGCAGGCACTGTTCAACCTGCCGCCGGGCGACGCCAGCAAAGGCGAGCGCGGACTGGCGGCTCTGCCCGGCCGTGAAGCCGAGTTCGCGGCGGCCATCGACAAGGCGCTGGACTATGCGCAGGTGCTGGAGTGCCGGACCCTGCACGTGATGTCGGGCATGATCGCGCCGGGCGCCGACGTGAGAGCGATGCACCGCACCTTCGTCTCCAACCTGAAGAAAGTCTGCGATCGCACCGCCAAGAGCGGCATCACCATCGTGCTGGAGCCGATCAACCATCGCGACATTCCGGGCTACTTCACCAACACGACAGACCAGGTGAAGGCGATCATCGACGAAGTCGGCGCGCCGCATCTGCGCCTGCAGCTCGACCTCTATCACCTGCAGGTCACCGAGGGGGACCTGCAGAAGCGGATGGAGCGCCTGTTTCCCATAACTTCGCATGTGCAGATCGCCGGCAACCCGGATCGCAACGAGCCCGATCTCGGCGAGGTCAATCACCTCTACCTGCTCGATGTGCTCGACCGCCTCAGTTACGACGGCTATGTCGGGCTCGAATACAAGCCCAGGACGACGACCGGTGCCGGTCTCGGTTGGGCGAAAAAATACGGCATCGAGGCCTGATCCATGACCGACAAGAACACACCCGTCGTCGCTTTCGTGGGCCTGGGCTCGATGGGCCTCGGCATGGCGAAGAACCTGCTGAAGCACGGCCACAAGGTGATCGGCGTCGATCCCAGCGCCGCCGCGCGCGACGCCTTTGTGGCCGCGGGCGGCACCACGGCCGCCACGCCGGCCGAGGCCGCCAAAGGCGCCGACGTGGTGATCGTGGCCGTCGTCAACGCCCAGCAGGTCGAGACCGTCCTCTATGGCGAGGGCGGCGCCGCAGCGTCCCTGCGCAAGGGCGGCCTCGTGATGCAGTGCGCCACCTGCCCCGCCGCCTTCGTGCGCAAGCTCGACGAGCGCCTGGCGGCGAGCGGCCACGATCTGCTCGATGCGCCGATGTCCGGCGGCCGGGCGCGCGCTGAGTCCGGCGAACTCACTTTCATGTCCTCGGGCAATGCCCAGGCCTACGCCGCGGCGGAGTCGATCCTCTCGGCTACCGCCGCGAAAGTGTTTCGTCTCGGCGACAAGGCCGGCATCGGCTCACTGGTGAAGACGGTGAACCAGCTCCTGGCCGGCGTGCACATCGCGACGGCTGCCGAGGCGATGGCGCTCGCGGCCAAGGCCGGCGCCGACACGCGCGCGGTGTACGAGGTCATCTCCGCCAGCGCCGGAAATTCCTGGATGTTCGGCAATCGCGTACCCCACATGCTCGACGACGACTACACGCCGCTCTCCGCCGTCGAGATCTTCGTGAAGGATCTCGGCCTGGTGCTCGATACCGGCCATGAGCTGCGGTTGCCGCTTCCCTTGGCCGCTGCCGCTCATCAATTGTTCATCGCGGCGGCGGGCGCCGGCTGGGGCAAGCTGGATGACGCTGCCGTCGTAAAGGTCTACGAACAGGCGGGCGACTTCAAAGTGTCGTCACCGGCAAAGTAGACTGGACCGATGCATCGCAGCCGTTTCACCAAGATCGTCGCCACCCTCGGCCCCGCTTCCGCGACCACCGAGCGCCTGCGCACATTGTTCGAGGCCGGGGCCGATGTCTTTCGCCTGAATTTCAGCCACGGACAGCATGAGGACCATCGCAAGCGCGTCCAGCAGCTCCGCGCGCTGGAGAAGGAATACAAGCACCCCATCGCCATCCTGATGGACCTGCAGGGCCCCAAGCTGCGCCTCGGCACCTTTGCGAAGGGTCCGATGGAACTGAAGAAGGGACAGCGGCTGCGCTTCGACATGGATCCGGCACCGGGCACGGCCAAGCGCATCCCCCTGCTCCATCCGGAGATATTCAAGGCCGCGAAGCCCGACGGCCTCCTGCTGATCGATGACGGCAAGGTCCGCCTGCGCATCGTCGAGCACGATGCCGAGACGATCGACACGGTCGTCGAGGTCGCCGGCCCCATCAGCGATCGCAAGGGCGTCAATCTGCCCAACCTTGTCCTGCCGATGTCGCCGATGACGCCGAAGGATCACAAGGATCTGGTGTTCGGCCTGTCGCTCGGCGTCGACTGGGTGGCGCTGTCCTTCGTGCAGCATGCCAACGACATCGCGGAGCTGAAGAAGCTGGTCGCCGGCCGCGCCGCCGTGATGGCCAAGCTCGAGAAGCCGCAGGCGATCGAGCATCTCGACGAGATCATCGAGCAGAGCGACGGCATCATGGTCGCACGCGGCGACCTCGGGGTGGAAATGCCGCCCGAGGCCGTGCCGCCGCTGCAGAAGCGCATCCTCGCCGCCTGTCGCGTCGCTGGTCGTCCGGCAATCGTGGCGACCCAGATGCTGGATTCCATGGTCCATTCGCCGACGCCGACTCGCGCCGAAGTGTCCGACGTGGCCACCGCCGTCTATGACGGCACGGACGCCGTGATGCTGTCCGCAGAGTCCGCCTCCGGCGACTATCCGGTCGAAGCCGTCACGATCATGGACCGCATCCTGAAGAGCGTCGAAGGCGATCCCCTCTATCGCCGCCTCATGGATGCCAGCCGCCGCGAGCCCGAGGCGACGACCGCCGATGCGATCAGCGCGGCCGCCCGCCAATGCGCCCATACGCTCTCCGCCGCCGCGATCGTCACCTACACCAACACCGGCTCGACGACCCTGCGCGCGGCCCGCGAGCGGCCCGACGTGCGCATCCTGTGCCTCACGCCGAACCACGACACCGCCCGGCGCATGACGCTCACCTGGGGCGTGCTTCCGGTGCAGACGGAAGACGCGCACAACTTCGCCGACATGGTCCAGCGCGCCGTCCGCATCGCCCGCCAGCAGGGCATCGCCCAGGAAGGCGAGCGCCTGGTCGTCACTGCGGGCGTCCCGTTCGGCACCCCTGGCGCCACCAACATCCTGCGGATCGCCTACGTCTGACGGCCTGGGCCACACCGCACGACCCGCGCACGATTTCGGGCGAGGGATGATCGTCGGCGTGTCCCCGTAAGCTCTCGTGAAGACACAACGAGAGGTTCCATGGCTCGCCGCAATTTCGCCACCGTTGACGCTCTCCTCGCCCTCGGCTGCGTCGTCATCTTCGCAGGTGGCGTGCTCGCGCAAAGCCCTTCCGGGCAGGGAGTGCCCGCCCGCGGCGGGCCCCCGGTCGAGCAGATCGCGTCCGATCTCGGCCTGCCCACCGACCGGGTGCGCGAGGCCTTCCGCAAGGTCGGTCCGCCCCAGCACGCCGAGCGGCAGCAACCGACCGAGGCGCAGATGAAGAGTCACGTCCAGGCTCTCGCCACCGCGCTGAACGTGTCGGCCGAAAGGCTCATGCCGGTGCTGGAGAAGTACCGTCCGGCGTCGCCGCCCCGCGGCGATAACCCGCCCAGCAAGTCCGGAGACCGGTCGTGAAGCGCCGTCGCCTATCACTCGGCTGGATCGACTTCCTGGTAATTGCCGCCTCAATCCTGACCTTCGCAGCCGTCGCCGGAGCCACGATCGGACGCGGTTGACACAATCCATCTTGTTATCGCCGCAGTCCGGTCCCGGGGCCGACTGAAACGGCAATCATAAGCAACCATTCCAGCCCAGACGAAACTCCAAGAGGCCATCATGCAAACCGGCCAGAACAAGCCCCGGGCCATCGCCATTCCCCAAGAGTATCGCCGGATGCGTTTTTCCTTGGTCGATCTGCTGGTCGTCGTGGCCGCGCTCCTCACCCTCGCCGTGGTCGTCGATGCGGCGACCGGCCGGGCCAAGGCCGCCCCCACTTCCACCTCGTCGCTGATCGAGGCCGAGGTCAGTCAGCTTCCGCACGACACGGATCTGCTCAAGGCCCGCATCCGCCTGGCGACGGGCCTGTAGGCGCCGCGTCTAGACTTTGGGGCGCCGGTCAATGACCCGGCGTGCCTTGCCCAGGGATCTTTCGATCCCGCCCGGCGCGGCGATCTCCACCTCGGCCGTCAGCCCGCACATGCCCTTGAGGCGCTGTACAAGATCGGCGACGGACCGGGCCCTCTCCTCTTCTTCCTGAGCCTCGCGCGCCTCGGCGCGCACCAGCAGGTCGTCGAGCGCGCCGCTGCGCGAGAGTTCGATGACGTAATGCCCGCTCAACGCCGGGTCGCGCAGGATCTGTTCCTCGACCTGGCTCGGGAACAGATTGACGCCGCGCACGATCAGCATGTCGTCGCTGCGGCCGGTGATCTTGGCCATGCGCCGCATCGCGGTGACCGAGCCCGGCATCAGCCGCGTGAGATCGCGCGTGCGGTAGCGCACGACGGGCATCGCTTCCTTCGACAGCGTCGTGAACACCAGTTCGCCGGGCTCACCCTCGGCAACCGGCCGGCCTGACACCGGATCGATGATCTCGGGATAGAAGTGATCCTCCCAGATCGTGGGCCCGTCCTTGCTCTCGACGAACTCGCAGGCGACGCCCGGGCCCATGACCTCGCTCAGGCCATAGATATCGACCGCGTCGATGCCCAGCCGCCGCTCGATCTCGGCGCGCATCGCCTCCGTCCAGGGCTCGGCGCCAAAGATGCCGATGCGCATCGCCGTGTCGCGCGGATCAATGCCCTGACGCTCGAACTCGTCGGCGATCGCCAGCATGTAGGACGGCGTCATCAGCACGACACGGGCGCCGAACTCGCGGATGAGCTGGACCTGCCGTTCGCCAAAGCCGCCCGACATCGGCACGACCGTGCAGCCGAGCCGCTCCGCGCCGTAGTGCGCGCCCAGGCCGCCGGTGAAGAGGCCATAACCGTAGGCATTGTGGATGATGTCGCCCGGCCGCGCCCCGCCGGCGTAAAGCGAGCGCGCCATCAGCTCGCCCCAGGTGGCGATGTCCTTCGCGGAATAGCCCACCACTGTCGGCCGTCCCGTCGTCCCGCTCGAGGCATGGACGCGCACGCAGCGTTCACGCGGGATCGCCAGCATGCCGTAGGGATAGGCGTCGCGCAGGTCGCCCTTTTCCGTGAACGGAAAGCGCGACAGATCGTCGAGGGTCCTGAGATCCTGCGGATGAACGCCCGCCGCCTGGCATTTGGCGCGATACGGCGCCTGGTTGTCGTAGGCATGGCGGAGCGTGGCGCGCAGCCGCTCGAGCTGCAGCGCCCGCAGCGCGTCGAGCGACATCGCGAGTTCGGGAAAGAGCTCTGTCATTTGCTGTCGAAGCCCAGGCGGCGATAGGCGTAGCCGAGGCCGATCAGCGCCGCGCCGAGGCCCAGGAACGAGAAGACACGCAACAGGCCCTGCAGCCCCGCCATGTCGATCAGAAACACCTTGGCGACCACGATGCAGACCAGGGCCATGCCGGCATGGCGAAGCGCCGCGGCCTTCCGCAGGAAGCCCAGCGCCAGCAGCGCCACCCCGAACAGCAGCCAGGCGATCGAGTAGGCATAGAGTTCGAGTCCCCGCGCCTCGAAGCCAAGCCGCTCGAAGCCCGGATCGAAGAAGTGGCGCACCTCGAACGAGACATAGGCGAAGGCCAGGATCGAGGCGACGCCACCCACGACCATGACGAGCCGCCGGTCCGGCTCCACGTCCGCCACCCAGCGCCGCGCCAGCGCCGCCAAGGCCGCCGGTACCGCATAGGCCAACAGGAGTCCGTTGAGGATCGGCAGCCGGCCGACATCCGCCGGCTGGACCACGGGACTGGCCACCAGCACCTGCAGGAAGAGCACGACGGCGACGGCCGGCGCGCTGCTCAGGCGCCACGCCCACAGCGCCACGACGTCGCCGTCGAGCCGCGTCTTCCAAAGCGCCGCCAGGGCGAAGGCGCCCCACACCAGCACGTAGAAAGCGCGCTCCATGAAGCTCGCACCCAGCGTCATCATGGTCGTCGGCTGGAAGACGCTGCGCACCTCGAGCGTCAGCAGGACGAAGACCAGCAACGCTGCCGCGGCCTCCACCGAACGGACGAGCCGCACGTCGCCGGTCGGCCGCAGGAAGCGCAGCGCCACGACCAGGGCGGCGACCGAGATACCGTAGCCCCAGAGCATCCAGTTGAAGATGGGCGTGAGGCCGATCGGATATTTCAGGATCTCCGGATTGACGACGAAGCGCACGACCACGATGACGAGCAATGGCCAGCAGAGCCGCCGCAGGGCCACGAGGCCGAGCTGCGCGGCGATGGCAGCGACGGCCGCCAGCTCGACCGCATAGGCGACGGTGATCCACTCGCGATTGAGTTCCAGCGGGATGGCCGTGCCGATGAAGAAGGTGACGCCGGCGGCAAGGAAGCCCAGCGCCTCGGTGCCGCCCGGCATCGTCTCGCGCCAGCGGGTGAGGCGCTCGGCGCCGACGAAAAACGGCACCGCGAGGCCGATGCTGATCAGTCCCCACGGCACGCCCGGCGACGTGCCGCGCAGCACATACCAGGCGAACAGGAAGTGCGAGAGCGCGGCCGAGACCGAGAGCGCCGCCCAGAAGCCCGGCCGCGGCGCATTCCACAGCAGCGCAAAAGCGGCTGCCGCATAGAGGCCGCCGAAGCAGGTTGCCAGCCAGCCGAACCGGTCGACGTCCCAATGGGCCGGCACGCCGCCTGCCGTCCACCACCACAAGGCCAGCGCCGCCAGCGACAGCGCCGGCGCGAGTCCGCCCACGAACTGGAAGCGCGGCGTCCAGCGCGCGAAGGCCAGGGTTCCGACCCCGTGCGCTGCCAGCGCGAGCCAACCCGTCGTCTGCTGACCGGAATCCTGCGCAATCGCCAATACGAGCAAGCCGCCTGTGACCGCTAGCGAGGCCCAGACCAGCGCCAGCACGTCCCTCGGGGGATTCTCGCGCTCCAGGATGCGTCGCCACGACGCCCAGACGAAGAGCCCGGCGAGGGCCACCAGGAAGAGCCCGACCCAGTGCAACTCGGGCTGTTCGGGATCGGCCAGCATCCAGATCACGGTCCACAGCGCCGAACCCGCCAGCACACCCCAGCCCAGCATCCACCAGCCGCGCACGCGGATGACCGTCAGGGTGCCGGCGGCAATCGCCAGCAGATAGCCGAACAGGACCGGCGTATTGGGCTGCTCGCTGCCGATGATCGCGGGACTGAGGAAACCGCCGACGAAGGCCAGGCCCGCGACGAAGATGCCATAGCGCAGCGAGAGCGTGATGGCGAAGGCGGTTAGCGCCGCGGCTCCGCCGCCCGCGGCGACCTTGGAGATCATCCCGTACAGCGCCACGGCGGACAGCAGGGAGCCGTAGAGCGCGGCGACACCGGCGGCGGCAAGGGCCTGCGACACGCGATCGTCGCGCGGCCGTATCCGCTCTGCGCCCGCGATCAGCGCGAAACCGAACAGGGCCGTGAGGATCACGCGGACTTCGGGTGAAAGATAGCCCTCCTCGATCGAGTAGCGGACGAGGAAGATGGCGGCGAGGGCCAACGTGATTGCGCCCACCCACAGAAAGGCACGCGCCCCAAGCCTCTGCTCCCATCCCGCCCCGACGGGCTCCAGGATTGGCGGGCCGACCGGCGGCGCCGCGGTCGTTGCCGCGACTGGCAGATCCGCGCCGATGACGATGGCGTCCGGCTCGGCCTTCGACGACGCCTCCGGGTCAGGCCCGGGCTCCGGCATGAACGGCGGCGCCGGGGGTGGCGGCACCGCGGCGTCGACAGGCGTGTCTTCCAGCGGCGTCGCGAGGGCAGGTGGTGGCAGCGGTTGCGCGCGCGATGCCGCAACCTCGCGCCTCAGGGCCGCAAGATCTGCGGCAAGCCGTTCGTTCTGGCGACGCAGGCCCGACGTGCGGACCAGCGCCATGATGGCGATCAGCGGCGTGCCGAGCGCCCAGGCGATCCCGACGAGGATGAGGAAGATTTCTTCCACGAAGGCTCCGGGATCGCCTTGCCCTGGTCCCTACTCCGCCGCGACGCGGGCAGCCTGCGAGGCGAAGGCCGCGCGGTTGTCCCGGGCGACGATGCCGCGCTTCACCACCAGCCGGTGGTTCTCCTTGCGCGCCGCACGCTTGATGTCGGCCAGCACATCGCCGTCACAGACCACGAAGTCGGCGACGTTGCCTTCCTTGATGCGGCCGTGATCGGCCAGGCGCATCAGGTCGGCGGCACTCGCGGTCGCGAAGAACAGCGAATCGCGGCTCGAGATGCCGATGTCGCACATGAACTCCAGCTCGCGCGCATTCTCGCCGTGGCGGTTGTGCGGCGTGCCGGCGTCGGTGCCCATGGCGATGCGGCCGCCAGCCGAGTAATACATCTTGGTCGCGGCGATGTGCCGGTCGAACACTCGGCGGCTCTTGTCGATCACATAGTCGGGGATCGAGCGGTCGCCCTCGTCGTAGCCCTTGAGGATGTTCTTCACGGCCGCCAGCGTCGGCACCAGCCAGACGCCGCGTTCCTTCATCTCGCGGCAGCATTCCTCGTCCATGAAGATGCCGTGCTCGATGGAATCGATGCCGCCTCGCACGGCGTTCAGGATGCCCAGTGCACCCTGCGCATGGCTGGCGCAGCATTTGTGGAAGCGATGCGCCTCCGAGATGCCGGCCTTCATCTCCTCGGCGCTGTAGTGCGCATCCTCGGGATTGACGCCGGCGGTCATGACGCCGCCCGTGGCCATGATCTTCACCAGGTCGGAGCCGGCATGGACCTGCTCGCGCACCGCCTTGATCACTTCGTCCACACCATCGGCGACACGCCCGACGCGATTGCCGTGACCGCCGGTCATGCAGATCATGCGGCCGGCGCAACGCATCGTCGGGCCGAGAAAGCGCCCGGCATTGTAGGCGTCGCGAATGGCGAACTCGATATAGTCTTTGCCGCCGCAATCGCGCACGGCAGTGACGCCGCCTTCCAGCGTCTGGCGCATGAACTCCATTCCGCGCACGGTCAGCTGGGCCGCGCTCAGGCGATCCTGCACGGCGCCGGGATTGCCCTCGGCGCCCGACAGCGAATGGACATGGCAGTCGATGATGCCGGGGATCAGCGTGGCACCGGACGTGTCGACCCGCTCGCCGGCAAAGCCCTTGAACTCGCCTGCCGGGGCCACGCGCTTGATGCGGCCGCCTTCCTCCAGCACCGCCTGCCCGTCCTGCACCTTCTCGCCGTCGAACAGACGGCCGCCGACATACAGCGTGGCCATGGAATCACTCCTGAATTGAAACGTGAAATGACTTTGCCCCTACCCTTCCGGATGGGCAAGCACCGGCCGTGTCACCTCGACTGCCGTGCACGCATAGCGAATCTGGAGGGAAGCGAGCCCCACGCAGCGGGGAGGTATCGCTGCGTGGGGTCGACCGTTCGTTCGCAGCTGTGGGAGCCGCGAGCACGAACCGTCTCGGCACCCGCTTCCTGGCGCCGACGCGGCACTCGGGGAAATGCAGCGCCAAGCGATGATGATCAGGTTCGCTGACGCCGACCTTACGCGGTCGGTGCACTACAGTCAGGTGGACGGGCGTCCGCAGCCCAATGGATCGGCACCGCCGCTGCCGTCTCCGTCCAGCGCCCTGAGTCGATTGATCTCTCCGTCGATCCCCGCGATGTGCGGGTTCCATTTGCGGGCGAGTTCGAAAGCGGCAATGGCGCGCGCGTTCTCGCCCATCTCGGCGCGGATCATGCCGAGGCCCGAGTAGGCACCGAAGTGGCGAGGCTCGCGCTTCACCGTCTCGCAGATGTCGGCGAGCGAGGCCGTGAAGTTGCCCATCAGCCAGTGGACCGTCGCCCGCTTGTTCCATGCTTCCGGGAGATCCGGTGCCACGTCGATCAGGCGCGTGAAGGTATCGATCGAGGTCTTGAACTCCTGCTGCTGCATCTCGGCAATGCCGCGCATCATCATCGCGCGTTGGCTCATGTCGGGCACCATCACCCACTGCTCCCAGATTGCCGCCTCCAGCGAGCGGATCGCGGAAGGATCGGTGGCTGCCTGCAGCTTCGCGAAGAGTGTATCGAGCACGGTGCCGCTCCCGGCGCTCTGCGCCTGTACGTCGATCGTGAGGATCAAGCTGAGCAGGGCGGCGAGGCAAGTGCGAAGAACGATCATAGTCCTCTCCTGCAGCCCCGGAATATCAAGGATCCTTCGAACTCCCTCGGTCAGCCGAGCGCGGCGGGCTTGGGGCCGCCCGTCGCCCAGTCGAGCAATTCCACCGTATGGGCAATCGGGATGCCGGTACCCGCGGCGATGTTGCCGATGCAGCCGAAATTGCCGGCGGCGATCACATCGGGTTTCACGCTCTCGATGTTGGCCACCTTGCGGTCACGCAGGCGGCGCGACAGTTCGGGCTGCAGTACCTGGTAGGTGCCCGCCCAACCGCAACAGAGATGGCCTTCCGGCACGTCCTTCACGACGAAGCCGGCATCGCGCAGCAGCTTCTTGGGCGGTTCGATCACCTTCTGGCCGTGCTGCATCGAGCAGGCCGAATGGTAGGCGACAGTCAGTCCCTTTGGCTCCACGTTCACGAGGCCGATATCGAGCATCACTTCGCTCACGTCCCTGGCGAGCTTTGCGACCTGCAGCGCCTTCTCGTGCCACTCGGGCTCGTCGGCCAGCATGTTGCCGTAGTCCTTGACCGTCGTGCCGCAGCCCGAGGCGTTGATCACGATGGCGTCGAGCCCCGCCCCGTCGATCTCGCGCAGCCAGGCGGTGATGTTGGCCTTGGCCAGCGCGATCGCCTGCTCGTTTTGCCCGACATGCAGGACCGACGAGCCGCAGCAGCCGGAGCCCGCAACGTTCACCACCTCGATGTCGTGGCGGGTCAGCAGCCGCACCGTCGCTTCGTTCACTTCCGGCGCCAGCACCTGCTGGCCGCAGCCCGGCATCAGCGCCACGCGCTTGCGGCGCATCCCCTTGGCCGGAAAGGTCTGCGGCCGGTCGACCGGCGACGGCGACGGCACGGTGTCGGGCACCGCGTCGAGCATGGCGCGCAGGCGGCGCAGGAAAGTGGCGCCGCCCGGATCGGTGCTGGTCGCGGGCAGCATCGGTGCCAGCGGCTTGGCAAGGCGGCCCAGCACCATGGCCCAGCGGAACGCCGCGGGCCGCGGCATCAGCCAGGCCAGCAGCCCGCGCATGAGGCGATCGGCCGGCGCCCTCTCGTAACTCTCCTCGATGCGGTGCCGGCCATGGTCGACCAGGTGCATGTAGTTCACGCCCGAGGGGCAGGTCGTCATGCAGGACAGGCACGACAGGCACCGATCGACGTGCCGCACCTCCTGGTGCGTCGGCGCCCGGTCGCCTTCCAGCATCGCCTTGATCAGGTAGATGCGGCCACGCGGACTGTCGCGCTCGTCACCCAGCAGCACGAAGGTCGGGCAGGTGGCGGTGCAGAAGCCGCAATGCACACACTTGCGCAGGATGTGCTCGCTGCGCGCGTTCTCGGGATCGGCAAGCTGGGCCAGGGTGAAATTGGTTTGCACGTCAGCCCACCCGGCCTGGATTGAAGAGACCCTTGGGGTCGAAGCTTTCCTTGACCCGCCCGGCCAACGCCGCGAGCGCGGCGGGTTGCGGCTGGAACACCGGCACCGCGGCACGCACGGATTGCGGCGCCCGGATCAAGGTCGCATGACCGCCCGTCGCGCCCAGCGCCCCGCGTACGATCACATGGTCCGCGTCGTCCGAAGGCGGCAGCGCCAGCCAGATCAGGCCGCCCGACCAGTCGTAGTAGGCCTGCGCTCCGGAACGCTTGGCCTCGATGCGGGCCATGATCGCGGGCCCTTCCGTGGGTGGACAGGAAATTTTCCAGACAACGGCATCGGGCGCGGCGTTCAGCGGCGTCACGTCCCGCACCTCGCGCCAGAAGGTTCGGCTCTCCAGGGTGCCGAGCTCCTGCATCTTCGCGCCGGCGTCGGCCATCAGCTCGCGCAGGCCCTTGAGCCGGGCCTCGACCGAAGGCGCCACGCCTTCGAGGCGCAGCGCCGTGCGGCCCGGCAGGTGGGCGGCGCCCGAGACTTCGTGCGGGCTACCCATCGCCGAGCACATGGCGCGCACTGCCGACGCATCGTCGAGGCCAAGCAGCAGCAGCGTCGCGGTCTGGTCCGGTGCCGGCAGCACCTTGACCGAAACCTCGTCCAGAACGGCGAGCGTGCCCCACGATCCCGCCACCACCTTGGAGAGATCGTAGCCGGTGACGTTCTTCATCACGCGGCCGCCCGACTTGAAGGCCTCGCCGCGCCCGTTGACGCCGCTGAATCCCAGCAGGTGGTCGCGCGCCGCACCGGCCGAGAGACGGCGTGAGCCCGCGAGATTGCCCATGACGGCGCCGACGAGAGTGCCCTGCCCCGGTTCCCGGCCGAGCAGCGGGCCGAGGTCGGGCGGCTCGAAGGCCAGCATCTGGTTGCGCTGGGCGAGCAGCGCCTCGACCTCGCGCATCGGCGTGCCGGCGCGCAGCGTCACGACCAACTCTTCCGGCGCGTAGTCGACGATGCCGGAGAGACCGGAGAGATCGAGCATCTGGTCGCACTGCATCGGCTTGCCGAGCGCCAGCTTGCTGCCCTCGCCGCGCACGTCGAGCGTGACGCCCTCGTTCAGCGCCCACTCCACCGCCTGCCGCAGCTCCTTCGCGTCGCGCGGCTTGATCGTGCTGGTCATGGGAGCGCGCAACTCCAGTTGCGCATTCTTTCATGAGCATGAGCGCAACTGGAGTTGCGCGCTCCTGTGAGGGCGAAGTGCAACACTCTTAGAACCGCGGAATGTCGGGGAATGGGAGTCTGTTCTGCGTCACGACCAGGCGTCCCAGCTCGGCGCAGCGGCGCAGCTGGGGGAACACCTTGCCGGGGTTGAGCAGGTGGTCGGGGTCGAAGGCGCATTTCACGCGCATCTGCTGGTCGAGATCGATCTCGGTGAACTGCACACCCATCAGGTCGCGCTTCTCGATGCCGACGCCGTGCTCGCCCGTCAGCACCCCGCCGACCCGCACGCAGAGCCGCAGGATGTCGGCGCCCAGCTCCTCGCAGCGCCTGAGCTCGTCGGGATCATTGGCGTCGAACAGGATCAGCGGATGGAGATTGCCGTCGCCGGCATGAAAGACATTCACGACCCGCAGGCCATATTGCTTGGAGAGCCGGCGCATCTCGGCCAGCACCTCGACCAGCTTGCCGCGCGGCACCGAGCCGTCGAGGCACATGTAATCGGGCGAGATCTGGCCGACGGCCGGGAATGCCGCCTTGCGGCCGGCCCAGAAAAGCACCCGCTCCTGCTCGTCGTGGCTGACGCGGATCGTCGTGGCGCCACGGCCCTTCGCAATATCGGCGACGCGTTCGACCAGATAGTCGACCTCCACCGGCGGCCCGTCGAGTTCGACGATCAGCAGCCCCTCTGCGTCGAGCGGATAGCCCGCGCCGACATAGGCCTCGGCGCACTTGGTTGCGTCTTTGTCCATCATCTCCATGCCGCCGGGGATGATGCCCGAGGCGATGACGGCGGCAACGCAGTCGGCCGCCCCCGCCTCGGTCGGAAAACCCAGCAACACGGCGCGCGCCGTCGAAGGCTTGCGCAGCAGCCGCACGGTGACTTCGGTGACGACACCCAGCAATCCTTCGGAGCCTGTCATCAGGCCGAGCAGATCGTAGCCGCCGGCGTCGAGATGCTTGCCGCCCAGCCGCACGATCTCGCCATTCATCAGCACCATCTCGATGCCGAGCAGGTTGTTGGTGGTGAGGCCGTATTTCAGGCAGTGCACGCCGCCGGAATTCTCCGCGACGTTGCCGCCGATCGAGCAGGCGATCTGCGAACTGGGATCGGGCGCGTAGTAGAAGCCCTCGTGTTCGACCGCCTTGGTGACGCCGAGATTGGTGACGCCGGGCTGCACCCGCGCGCAGCGGTTGGCGTAGTCGATCTCCAGCACGCGATTGAACTTGCCCATCGCGAGCAGGATGCCGTCGCCGATCGGCATCGAGCCGCCGGACAGCGAGGTCCCGCCGCCGCGCGGCACGACCTTGACCTTGTTGTCCTGGCAATAGCGGAGGATCGCGGCGACCTGGGCAGCGGTCTCGGGCAGCACCACGACCATCGGCATCTGGCGATAGGCCGACAGGGCATCGCATTCGTAGGGCCGCATGCCGTCGAGGTCGTCGATCACGCCCTCGCCCGGAACGATGGCCCGCAGCGCGGCGACGATGTCCGAGCGGCGGGCGAGAATGGCGGGATCGAGCGGCGGCATCTCCATGCTTCGCTCATACGCCAAATGAAAAAGCGGCGGAAGCCGAAGCTCCCGCCGCTTTTTTCAGCAAGACGCCGACGCGTCTCAGCCCTGGCGGGCCTTGAAGCGCGGATTGGTCTTGTTGATCACGTAGACACGGCCCTTGCGGCGCACGATGCGGCAGTCCTTGTGACGGAGCTTCACCGACTTGAGAGAATGACGGATCTTCATGGCCCTAACTCAACAAAAAGCCCCGGCCGTGCCGGGGTGAATTCCGAAAGCGGGCGGAAAATACGGATCGGAGGGCTGCCCGTCAACCCATTGATTTTCCACCCAACTTCCCCGAAGCCTTTTTGCCGAAAATCCTGGATTCGTCAATGATTGCAAATACTTGCGGATCTCGCTCCCGATCCACGCCCTTTGCCGCCGAGAATACCCGCGAACACTGCGACGGCGGTTCGCCGGAAACGGCCCGCGCAACGGGGCAACCGGCGGCGGCTACTCTTCCGGCTCGGTGCTGAACTCGAGCGGGTGGCCCGCGCCGCGTGCCATGTCGTTGGCTTCGCTCGCCTTGGATTCGGCGATGTCGCGGGTGTAGGTCGCGACGACGCAGGCACCGCGCTGGTGGGCGGTCATCATCACGGCGTAGGACTGGTCCTCGGTCATGCGGAACACCGCCTTCAGCACGACGACCACGAACTCGCGCGGCGTATAGTCGTCGTTCAACAGGATCACCTTGTAGAGCGGCGGCTGCTTGGTCTTCGTCCGCTCGACCGCCTGCGGCTTGGTGTCGATATCGCTCATCGGCCCCTCCTCGCCCCGTCTCCTCAGTATTCCTCGTCCAGGAAGCGCTGCACCAGCCGGTCGGCCCGGCTCCGGTCGGTGAACTGCAGGTGGCGGGCCAGGTTGCGGGCCGACGAGGCGAGGTAGAAGCGCTCGTACTGCTCGTTGCGGCTGGCCAGGGCACTGCCGGCGAAATCCCAGGCGAGCCGGAAGATGCGGATACGCTCCTCGGCCGCCATGCCCTTGGCGCCCGGCAGGTAGCGGTCGATCAGCGGTCGAAGATCCGGATCCGCAAGTTGGGCCGCGGTCGGCGCGGCCAGGAGATTGTGCGAGCCGATCAGGCGCAGGATCTCGTTCACCCGCGGAAACCAGAGAGGCAGGGTGGCGCGCAAGGCATGCAGCGGGCGGACGCCGCAGGTCCACAGGCCAGACGGCCATTCGCGCGCCTCCGCTTCGGCCGCGACGATGGCCGCACGCGTGAACTCGGCGTATGTCCAGATCTCGCCAATCAGGCGCTGCGTCTCGGGATCGGCTGCGTTGATCGAGGCAGCCATGCGCAGCGCGAGGCCCCAGGCGAAGTCGAGCTTCGTCCAGGCGCGGATCATCGTCTGCTGCATGATGTTGGGCTGCCAGCTCGACGTCATCACCGTGTTGTAGGCGGCGAGATTGCAGTCGATGAACAGCCGGTCGCGCGGCACCTCGACATCGTCGAAGATCACGAAGGCATCCTGCTCGTCGAAGCGGCCCGACAGCGGGAAGTCGAAGCGGTTGTCCGGCGCCGACATCGAATCGCGGCAGAGGAACTTCAGGCCCGGCGTCCCGACGGGAATGCAGAACGACAGCGCATAGTCCTCCGCGCCCTGCGGCAGCGGTGCGCCGGGATAGACCGCGATCTCGTCGGTGAAGGGCGCCAGCGTCGCCAGCACTCGCGCGCCGCGCACGACGATGCCGTGCTCGGTGTCGCCGACCTTGCGCAGGGCATGCTGGTTGCCGGCCGAGGGCGCGTCGCCGGTCGCCTTGTCGACCGTGGGCTGGACGATCGTGTGCGTGAGCGCCACGTCTCCGCGCCGCAGGAATTTCTGGTAGGCGACCAGCCGCTCGACGCCGGCCTCGTTACCGTGCGCACCCCATTCGTCGGGGCGGCCGGCGAATCCCGCATAGGTCACGTTCATGTAGTCGGGAGTACGACCCATCAGACCGACTGAATACTCGGCCACCTGTCGTAACGCCGCATGGCGCCTGGTCAGGTCTTCGCGCGAACGCGGGATCAGATGACTGACCGGTATCGGCTCGCCGGTCTCCGGATCGGGCGCGAGGCAGGTCGCGGCCTCCGCGTGGTGGAGATCATAGACCTCTGCGAGCGCGTGGGCCGCACCGCGCAGCTTGGGATGATCGACGACATCGGCGATCTTCTCGCCGTCGACCCATACATCGCGCTGGCCGCGAAGCCCCTTCAGAAACTGCTCACCCGTCCGTGCCGGCATCGCATCCCTCCGCCCAGGAGGGCGACTGTCACCCCACCGGCATCGTTTCGGCAAGGGGCGGCAGCTTCACGACCTTTTCGTACCAGGCCGCGAGCTTCGGATGACCGGGGCGCCACGGCTCGTTGGCGTAGCGGAAGTCGAGATAGCCCAGCGCACAGCCGATCGCGATCTCCCCGATCGTGGTCAGGTCGCCCAGGGAATCGACCTGCTTCTCCAGCTCGTCGAGCGCGCGCGCGACCTTGCCCTGCTGCAGCGCGATGTAACCCTGACGGCCCTCGTCCTGCGGCAGCGCGATCTCGCGGCGGCGCGGCTGGGTGGCGTCGAGGATGCCGTCGGCCAGCGCCTCCTGGGTGAGCGCCTTCCAGCGGGCCGCGCCCGGCGCAGGGAACAGCTTCGGCGCGCTGCCGATACTGTCGAGATACTCGCAGATCACCGGACTGTCGTAGATCGACATGCCGTCGTCGGTGATCAGCGTCGGCACCTTCGAGAGAGGATTGACCGGCGCCAGTGCGGGATCGGTCGTGCCGATCTTCCAGCGCTCGATCCTGTCGTTGAGCCCGCGCGCGATGGCGCACGCCATCACTTTCCGGACATACGGGCTTGCAGCGGAATAGGCGATCTTCATGGCGGTCCCCCTTGAGATTCGTCGAATCGGCGCGCACGTTATCCCGCATCACCGGAGCAACGCCATGACTTTCCAGACCGAGAAACTCGGCCACCACATGGCCGCGGCGGTGAGCGGCATCGACCTCAACGTGCCCGCCGACGAGGCGACGCAGGCGGCATTGACCGACGTGCTCCACGACAATCTCGTGATCTGCATCCGGGGGCAGAAACTCGACCCGCCGGCGTTCCTCGCAGCGATGTCGAAGTTCGGCATGCCGATGCTGCGCAAGCAGCTTGCCCGCACGGCGGAATGCGCCGAGGTGAACATCATCTCGAGTGAAGACCGCGACGTGCTGGGTGACGGCAAGAAGATCGTGAACGGTGCCAACTGGCACACCGACGACAGCTTCATGCGGGCGCCCTGCTCGCTCACCATGCTCTACGGTGTAGAAGTCCCGTCGCGTGGCGGCGACACGCAGTTCACCAACATGTACGACGCCTACGCGGATCTGCCGGCCGACATGAAGGCCCGCATCGATCCACTGAAGGTGATCCACAAGTACCATTCGAGCCGCAAGCTCAGCCGCATCTCGACCCGGCCGGCCGAGGAGATGGCCGCGATGCCCGAGGCGACGCACCCGCTGGTGCGCACCCATCCGGAGACCGGCCGCAAGTCGCTCTACCTCAACCCGAACCGGATGGAGCAGATCGTCGGCCTCGACCGCGCCGAGAGCGATGCGCTGCTCGACGAACTGATCGCCCATGCGACCCAACCGAAATACGAGTACCGCCATGTCTGGCGGCAGGGCGACATCGTGATCTGGGACAATCGCTGCACGATGCACAAGGCCAACGCCGACTATCCCGAAGGCGAACGGCGGCTGATGCACCGGGTGATCGTGGCGGGCACGGAGCCGTTCTAATTCGTTAGTCGTCGCCCTGATAGACTGACTGCACCGTCACGTATCCCGCCGCGATGTCGGCCGCGAGCGCGGCCTCGGACCGCAGCTTCGGATCGCCATGCCCGCCGCCGCCCGGCGTGCCCAGGGAAACCGTGTCGCCCTTGTTCAGCACATACTGCTTCTTGGGATCCGTCTTCTCGCCGTTGATGCGCAGTTCACCCGGCGCGCCGTCCTTGCCGCCCTCGATGCCGAACGCGGCAAAGATCGTGCGTTCGGCCAGAAAGGAAACGGCGATCGGCGTCTCGCTGCGGCTCTCGATCAGGATCTCCTGCCCAAGCCCGCCGCGATGACGGCCGGCGCCGCCGGAATCGGGACGCAACTTCTTGTGATGGAAACGCAACGGCGCGATGTGCTCGCTGATCTCGATCGAGGTCGAGCTGACGTTGGACGGCCACGACAGGCAGGTCACGCCGTCGCGCTGCGTATTGCCGCCCATGCCGCCGTTGTAGAAGAACATGTTGGCGTAGGGCTTGCCGCCTTCCCGCACGCCCGACTGGTTCATGCCCCACATCGGCGAGCCGCAGGCCGCCATCACGCGGTCCGGCACGATCTGGCCCAGGCAGCCGAACACCAGCATCGGGATGTAATGGCCGATCAGCATGCGCGAACCGCCCGGCGCGGGGAATTGCGGATTGACGATGCAGCCCGGCGGCGCGCTGAGCGTGATCGGCCGCCATGCGCCTTCATTGTTGGGCAGGCTGGAGTTGGTGCAGACCTTCACCCCATACATGCACATCGCGTTCGTGTAGCACATGGCGCAGTTGATCGCCCGGTCGACCTGGGCGTCGGTACCGGCGAAATCGATCAGGATCTCGTCGCCCTTGATGGTGAGCGCCATCCTGATGGTGATCGGCTTGTCCATGATGCCGTCGGTCTTCAGCTCGCTGCGATACGTCCCGTCCGGCAGCTCTCGGATCGCCGCCCGCATCGCCGCCTCGCAGCGTCCCTGGATCTCGCGTGCGAGGTCGGTGAGATCGGGCAGCCCGTAATTCTCCATCAAGACCAGCAGGCGATCTTCCATGAGATCGAGCGCGACGATCTGGGCATAGAGATCGCCCATCGTCTGGTCGGGCGTGCGCACGTTCTTGCGGATCAGCGCGACCAGCGTCTCGTCGGTCTTGCCGGCCGCCATCATCTTCATCGGCGGAATCTGAAGCCCCTCCTCGAAGACCTCGCGCGGCTCGGGGCTGCGGATCTTGCCGCCGATGTCGGGCACGTGCGCTGTCGTCGCGCTGAAGGCGATCAGCCTGCCGTTGCGGAAGATCGGCTTGGCGAGCGTCACGTCGGGCAGATGGCCGGTGCCCAGCCAGATGTCGTTGGTGATCAGCACGTCGCCCGGCGAAAGCTGGTCCTCCGGGAAGTGGCGCAGGAAGTGCTTCACCGTCTCGGGCAGCGTGCCGATGAAGCTCGGGATACTCTCGCTCGCCTGAACCAGCGACTGGCCCGTGGCATCGGTCACGACGCAGGAGAAGTCGTAGCTCTCACGCACCAGGGTCGAGAAGGAGGTGCGCACCATCGCTGCGGCAGCCTCGTCGACCAGCGAGATCAGCCGCCGCCACAGCAGTTCGAGTTCGATGGCATCGAAGGTGCGTGACATCAGTTTGCCTCCGCCAGGATGGAGCCGTCGGGCAGCAGCCGCGCCGTGGCGTTCGGCCCGACGATGAAGGTGCTTTCGTTTTCCTCGAACACGGCGGGCCCGTCGATGCTGACGCCCGGTTCGAGGGCATAACGATCCCACACACGGGTCGGCAGCGTCTTGCCTTCATCGGGAAAGAACACCGGCCGCGTGCCCTTGAGCGCGTTGTCCGAGGCATGGCGCGGCAGTTC
This sequence comes from Reyranella aquatilis, assembly GCF_020880995.1. GTDB lineage: Bacteria > Pseudomonadota > Alphaproteobacteria > Reyranellales > Reyranellaceae > Reyranella > Reyranella aquatilis. Next base: position 156,238 of record NZ_JAJISD010000011.1, read on the forward strand.
GAGCTCGCCGCCGGTGCCGGGCATCGGCGCGCTGACCGAGAGGCGCAGCGCCACGAACTGGATGGCGGCGCCGGGCGGCACGCGCGCAAACAGCGCCTTGTAGGCTGCCTCGAAGGCCACCTTCACCGCCCCTTCGGTCAGCTCCGGCGGCAGCACGACGGTGATCTCGCTGCCCTGCCCGATGTACCGCATGTCGGCCAGGCGCCGCACGGTCCGGCCGGCCACGTCGGCGCCGGTGAGATGCAGCAGGTCGAGCGATTCCTTTTCGAGACCGGCGAAGATGCGTCCCGCCGCGGCGAGGTCGGCGCCGGCCAGCGCCGTGGTGAAGCTCGCCACGCGATCGACGCGCGCCGGCGCCATCAGCATGCCGATGGTGCTGCCTGCACCGGCCCCCGGTGGACACACGACGCGACTGACGCCGAGCTTGCGCGCGACGTGCCAGGCATGGACAGGCCCCGCGCCGCCGGTCGCCAGCAGCGCATATTCGGACGGCACGCGACCGCGCTCGGCGATCGCCACGCGCGCAGCGCCGGCCATGTTCTCGTTGACGACGTCGTGGACGCCGAAGGCCGCCCGGCCCGGCTCGACGCCCAGCGCGCCCGCCAGCTTGCCGAACGCGGCGCTGGTCGCCACGGCGTCGATCTTCATCGCGCCGCCCAGGAAGAAGTCGGCGTTGAGATAGCCCAGGGTCAGGTCGGCGTCCGTCACCGTGGCTTCGGTGCCGCCGCGGCCGTAGCAGGCCGGGCCCGGCTGGGCGCCACTGCTCTCCGGGCCGACATTCAGCGTGCCGAGGTCGCTTCGATGCGCGATCGAGCCGCCGCCGGCGCCGATCTCGATCAGTTCGACGGTGGCGATCTGGATCGGCAGGCCGGAGCCGCGCAGGAAGCGCTTCTCGCGCGCCGCCTCGAAGCCCCATGCGACCAGCGGTTCACCGTCGTCGACCAGCGCCAGCTTGGCGGTCGTCCCGCCCATGTCGAAGGCGAGCACGCGTTCGAGGCCGGCATTTCGTCCGAACCAGGCACCGGCCAGCGCGCCCGCGGCCGGACCGCTCTCGAGCAACTGCACCGGCGCGCGCTTGGCCTCGCTCACATGGGTAAGACCGCCATTGGACAGCATGAGGAACAGGCCGCCGGGAATTCCCTCGGTGCGCAATGCCTGTTCCAGGCGTTCGAGATAGATCTCGGCCAGCGGCCGCACATAGGCATTGGCCACCGTCGTGCTGGCCCGCGGATATTCGCGGATTTCCGGAGCGATGTCTGAGGAGAGCGAGATCGACAGGTTCTGGAAGCGCTCGGCAACGGCCGCGCCGATCGCGCGCTCGTGCGCGGCGTTGGCATAGGAATGAAGAAAGCAGATGGCGAGGCTTTCGACGCCCTGCTCCACGAGGTGAGCCACTTCGGCGAGCGCCGCATCGACGTCCAGCGCGACCTCGACCGTGCCGTCCGGCGCCAGCCGTTCCTTCGCCTCGCGGCGCCATGGTCGCGGCACCAGCGGCTTCGGCATCTCGATGAAAAGGTCGTAGAGCTCGTACTTGCGCTCGCGCGCGATCTCCAGCGCGTCGCCGAAGCCGGCCGTGGTGAGCAGGCCGGTCTTCGCGCCCTTGCGTTCGATCAGCGCGTTGGTGAACAGCGTCGTGGCATGCACGACGCGGCCGATGTCCTGCGGCTTGGCGCCTGCCTTCTCAAGCACCCGCCGGGTGCCTTCGAGCGCCCCGCGGGCGGGATCGTCGGGTGTCGTACTTTCCTTCCAGATGACGGCCCGGCCGGTGCGTGGATCGTGGATGACGAGGTCGGTGAATGTTCCCCCGATGTCGATGCCGAGGGAAAGCGGCGCACTCATTACACGTCCTTTGCTATTCGGCCTTCACATTGCCTTGCTTGGCGACCTTCGCCCAGCGCTCGCGGTCCTTGATGATGTAGGCGGCGAAAGCATCGGGCCCCTGCCCGATTGGCTCAAGCCCCTGCTTGGCCAGCGTTTCGCCATTCTTGGGGTCGGCAATCGCATCCATGAAGAGCTTCGCGAGCCCGCTCCTGATCTCCGCCGGCAGGCCCGCCGGTCCCATGAGCCCGAACCAGTTGTTGATGTCGAGCGCCGGAATGTCCTTGGTCAGCAGCGGCAGTTCGGGCGCGAGCGCGGTGGGCTTGGCCGAAGCCAGCGCCAGCACGCGGACCTTGCCGCCGCGCGCCTGCCCGATCAGTTCCGACACGTTGCCGAAGAACAAGTCGACATTGCCCGCCGCCACGTCGGCGATGGCCGGCGCGCCCCCGCGATAGGGAACGTGGATCAGCTTCAGCCCGCCCGCCTCGGCCGCCAGGAACTCCGCGCCAAGCTGGTTGGTCGAGCCGAGCCCCGTCGAGGCGTAGCTCACTTTGCCGGGATTGGCCTTTGCATAGGCCACGAACTCCGGGATGGTCGTGAACGGTGCATCCATGCGCACGATCAGCGCCATCGGCACACCGACCAGATTGCAGATCGGGGTCAGCTCCTTGTCGAGATCGAGCGGAATCTGCGACCCGGGCACCACCGGACCGACCGCGAGCTGCCCCATGATGCCGATGCCCACCGTGTAGCCGTCGGCCGGCGCCTGGGCCACGGCCTTCAGGGCGATGAATCCGCCGGCGCCGGTCTTGTTCTCGACGATGACGGTGTAACCATGCTGGCGCTGTATGGTCTCGGCCGCGATGCGGGCGGCCAGATCCGCCGTTCCGCCTGGCGCATAGCCCACAAGGATCTTGATCGGCTGTTTCGGGACCCATTGCTGGGCGCGCGCCGACGCAGCGGCAAACATCAACGGAGCAGCAAACAGGTTTCGACGCAGCATGACACCCCCTCATCCCCACTGCCGAGCGTCAGGCAAGGTGCATGCCGGGTCAAGGCGCGGCGCTTGAGATGATGCGGTCTTCGGGTAGTCTCCGCGCGCATGCCTCTCGCCCAACCCGCCGCCGATGTCTGGACGCTGGTCGCCGACGTCGCCGGACAAACGCCCGACGCTCCGGCCCTGACTCATGGAGGCCGGACGGTTTCGTTCCTGGAACTGACCGAGAGCGCGCGCCGCGCCGCCCAGGGCCTCGCGGACCTCGGCGTCGGACCGGGCGATCGCGTGGCGCTGTGGTTGCCCAACGTACCGGCCTACCCGATCCTCTATCTCGCCTGCATTAGGCTCGGCGCCATCGCCGTTGCCGTGAACACCCGCTATCGCGCGGTCGAGGTCGCCGACATCGTGGGCCGTTCGGGGGCCAAGGTGCTGGCCTGCGCCCCGGGCTTCCGGCGCATCGACTTCCTGTCGATCCTCGCCGACATCGAACCGGACGCGCTCGACAGGCTTGCGGCCATCGTGACCGTGGGCGACGAACCCGCTTCTGTGCCGTCCGCCATAGCACGGCTGCGACGCGTGCCCTACGAGCGCCTGCTGTCGCGTCCGCGGCTCGGCCTGAACAACGCGCGGGCCAGCGCTCCCTGCAACATTTTCACGACCTCGGGCACGACCAGCGCGCCCAAGTTCGTGCTGCATCGCCAGGGCGCGATCGCCAGCCATGCCCAGCAGGTCGCCCGCGCCTTCGGCTTCACCGCGCCGGACACGCTGTCGCTGTCGATCCTGCCCTTGTGCGGCGTCTATGGCTTCGACCAGACGATGGCGACCCTCGCTGCGGGCAAGCCCTGCGTGCTGGTGGAATCCTATGAGATCGACGAGATCGCCCGCCTGATCGCTGATCACCGCCCGACCACCCTGTTCGGCAGCGACGACCTGTACGCGCGCCTGCTCGACGCGGTGCCGGGCGATCGTCCGTTCCCCTCGGTGAAGTGGGCGGGCTACGCCGCGTTCAATGCCTCGCTCGACGACATCGCTGAAACCGCCGAGAAGCGCGGCCTGCGTCTCTGCGGTCTCTATGGCATGAGCGAGGTACAGGCCCTCTACTCCCTGCAGCCGATCGACTCCGACGTCGCGCATCGCAAGAAGGGCGGCGGCGTTCCCACCTCGCCGCTCGGCCATGTCCGCGTGCGCGATCCGGAAACGGGCGAACTACTGGGCGTCGGACAGCCGGGGATGCTGGAATGCGCCGGTCCTTCCCTGATGGTCGGCTACTACGGAAACGACGCGGCGACGGCCGAGACCGTGACCGCCGACGGCTATGTCCGGACAGGCGATCTCGCCGAACTCGACGGGCGTGGCGGCTTCACGTTCCTCAGCCGGATGGGAGACGTGCTGCGGCTCTCGGGCTTCCTCGTCAATCCGCTCGAGATCGAGACCCATCTGCAGAAGTTGCCTTCCATCGCCGGGTGCCAGGCGATCGCGGTGCCGCGTCCCGACGGCGTCCGCGCGGTCGCCTTCGTGATCCTCTCCCCGGGGGCGACGCTCGACGAAGCCGCCGCCATCGCGCACTGCCGGCAGGGCCTCGCCAACTACAAGGTGCCGGTGCGGGTGTTCGCGGTCGACGACTTCCCCAGGACACCCTCGGCCAACGGCTTCAAGATCCAGCGCGCACGGCTGCGCGACATGGCGCTCGAACGGCTGTAGCCGGCGGCCGGCGACGCTCCCGCTCGAAGGCGCGTTTGCCGGGGCGACGGGAAATGCGATGCTCGCCGCCCTGAAAGGGAGAGAAGCGATGACCAAGCGCAAGAGCGTCAACTATCCCGGCTACAGCCACCAGAATCCGATCCCTAATGCGAGCCGCATCGGCAACATCGTGATGTCGAGCATCATGAACGGCACCGAGCCCGGCACCCGCACGGTCCCACCCGACCTCGCCACCCAGGTCACCAATATCTTCAAGCACATCCGGCTTTGCATCGAGGCGGCCGGCGGCACGCCCGACGACATCATCAAGGTGAACTTCTGGATGAAGCAGCCCTCGACGGGCCGCGCGGCGCTGAACGACGAGTGGGTGAAGATGTTTCCCGATGAGGCCTCGCGTCCCGCCCGCCACACGCTTCAGCTCTCGGGCGACAGCCCGCACCACGTGACCTGCGACTTCACCGCGGTGATCGGCGGGTAACGGCTCGGACGCGCCCTCGAGCCAAGCCTGCCTCGAGTTGAGGTTCAGCGGCCTGTTCCGCGAAATCCGCCGGCGAGCAGGAAGGCCCGCACGCCGGCGTCGTTGCTCAGGCCCGCCGCTTTCCTTGCCGATGTCCAGGCCGCATCCTCGTCGCCCGACAACCATGAGACGCGGGCACGCGCAGCCCAATATGGCTGGTAGCGGCCCACATTCGGGATCTCGTCGAGTTGCGCCAGTGCGGCGGCGGAATCGCCGTTCTCGGCGTGAGCGACCGCGCGGGCGACCAGTACACCCGTTGTCGGCGCAAATCGGGCAAGGGCGTCGTAGAGGCATACCAGCGGCTCGGCGAAACGTTCGCCGGTCATGCGCTGGTGGGCATGAAGCGACTGGATTGCGGCTTCGGTCTGGAACCGGCCCGGTGTGGCCAAGCGCGCAGCGGACCGAAGATGGGTCTCCGCTTCCTCGATCATGCTTCGCGACCACACCGTCATGTCCTGATCGTGGAGCGGCACGAACGCGCCTTCTGCTGAGCGGCGGGCGGCGCTGCGCGCCTGGCAGTGGAGCATGAGCGAGAGCAGCCCCATGACCTCCGGATCCTCCGGCAAGAGCTGACGGAGCAGCCGGGCGAGCCAGATCGCTTCGGCAGCAAGGTTCCGAAGCTTGCTGTCGGCACCGGTCACATCCTCCCAGGCGGTGCCATAGGCGGCGTAGATGGCCGACAGTACGGAAGCGATCCGCGCCGGCACCTCACCGGAATCGGGAATGGAAAAGGCGATCCCGGCATCGCGGATCTTCCGCTTGGCGCGCACGAGCCGTTGGCTCATCGTAGCTGCGGACACGAGAAAGCTCGCAGCGATCCGCTCGGCATCGAGTCCGAGAACGGTCTGCAGCATGAGCGGAGCCTGGGCCTCGCTGTCGATCGCGGGGTGGGCACAGACGAACATCAGCGCCAACCGATCGTCTCCGAAGGAATCGGGCCGAACCTCGTCGCGTTCCTCGTCCAGCATGCGCAGCACGTTCTCGGCCGCCGCCGCCGTCCGGCGCCGCCCCTCGGCATGACCGACGCTGCGGCGCGCGACCGTCATCAGCCAGCCCACCGGGTTCGCGGGCACGCCGTCGCGAGGCCATTGCGCAAGCGCGGCGGCGAAGGCGTCGGCCAGTGCGTCCTCGGCCGCGGCGATGTCGCGCGTGCGCGAAGCGAGAATCGCCACGAGCTTGCCGTACGAGGATCGCGCCGCGGCCTCCGCTTCGCGGGCGGCGGCGCGGCGCTCCCCATCCATCAGGCGGCGGGCGGCAGCATCACCGGACGGATCTCCACGGACCCGGCCGAGACGCATGGCGCACGCGCCGCCCATTCGAGCGCAGCGTCGAGGTCTGGAACGTCGAGAATGATGTAGCCGCCGAGAATTTCCTTGGTGTCGGCAAACGGTCCATCGACCACGTGGCGCTTGCCGTTCTCGACGCGGATCGTCGTGCTGACTTCGGGCGGCTGGAGGCCATTGCCGCTGACCATCGCGCCGCTTTGGGCAATGGCCTGCATGTAGGCGGTCCAGCCGCCCCAATAGGCGTCCGCCCGCGCCGGATCGGTACGCTTGCCGAGCTCGGCGGCCGTCTCGTTGAACAGAAGCATGTAATGCATCGGAACATTCCCTTTCGATTCAGGGCCGGAGATGCTTCTCCGGCCGAGCGACGATTGGCGCTCGGGAGTATGTGCGTCGGCCCCGCTCGATTTCGACAGCTCGCCCCCGAAAATCTGCTTCGGCGGATGTCGCCTCCGCCATGGCCCCGTTGGACGGGACGGCCGGAAGGGCGCCGGAGGACAAGGGCTCCTTCAGGAAAAGGCAAATGCCCGGCGGGCCGGAAAGTCCAGCGCCCGAAAGAAGGGGTCAGCGTCCTGGCAACCGGAGAGCGGCAACCGACGATCCGACGAAAACCTGCGGCTGCGAGGGCGTACGGATGCCCATGCTCTTCTCCAGCGACTGGACACAGGCCCGCGTCGCCTGGGCGAGCTGACTCCAGGTCGAGGCTCCGTCGAACTGCTGCAGCAGGCACTGGTCGTAGTAGGTGAACTGGTCGCCGGCCCCGCAGCCGAAGCTCACGCGGTCGGCCGCGGCGGCGGTCAGCACCACCCGGTTGGGCTGTCGCATGGCCGACGTCAAGAAGACGCCGCTGTGGCAGGCCGAGACGACCACGACCGTCGGCAGCGTGCCGCAGCCGGCATCCAGCGCACTGTCGAGCGTGCCCGGCCGGATCACGCCGTTGGCCAGACGCAAGACGACGCCGGTTTCGTTGCCATGGCTGGTGATGAAGGCGAGGCAGGCCCCCGCCCCGCCGGCACCGCGCAGGGCGTTCGAGACGTTCGCCGCACTGGCGACCTGGGCAGAGGGATTGCGGCCAGGATCGGAGGTCAGGATCCTGATGTCACGGACGCCACGCGCCGAGAGCTTGTCGCGCAGCGCGTCTATTCCGTTGTCGAACGAAGGACTGTCGTTGTCGCCGGCGATCAGGACGGCATGCCAGCGCGCCGCCGGGATGCCGTCGGGCGCCGCTGCGAGGGCGGTGGCGCGACCTGCCGGAGGAGCCGAGCCGGAGTCCGGCGTGCAGGCGCCAAGCACGGCCAGCAACGCGACGAGGGCAACGACGCGAACCAACATGACCTTCCTGCTCCCGCTTTCCGGATACTCAGTCCTGCAGCCTGGCACCGACGACCCGCAGCACCATCTCTGTGTAGAGCTTCGCCATCTGCTCCTCCGCAAGGTCGCCGCCCGGACCGTACCACATCGAGACATGGGTACATTGGTCGAGCAGCGCCATGGCGATCGCCTTCAGGTCGTGCTTGCCGTCGACGCGAGGCGGATCGAACACGCCGCTCTCAACCCCGCGGGTGAGAATGGTCACGACGATGTCGCGGATGGCGCGGCGACTGCGACGGATGTCGGACACGCGCGCCGCGTCGAGCCAGCCGATCTCGCGGTTGGCAACCAGCGCCTCGATCCTCAGCCGGCAATGCCGCACCACGTACACGCGCACGAAGGCCGCGAGCTGCGCCCGCGGATCCGCGCCCGCCCCCTTGACCGCCTCCTGACACAGCCGCTCCAGTTCGCCCTGGGTCGAGGCGATGATGTCGTGCAGCAGCTCGTCCTTGGACTTGAAGTGATTGTACAGGGCGCCCTGCGTGAGGCCGCAGGCCTTCATGATGTCGCGCACGGTGACGACCGGATAGCCGCGCTCGGCGAACTGGGCGAAAGCGGCGGCGCGAATGGCCTCGACCGGCGGCCGCGCTTCGCGCTCCGTCGCCTCCGGCAGTCCCTCCCCGGCACCGACGGTCTTGCGCTTGCTCATCGTGATGCTCCGCCCATGTTGGCGACGATGGACCAGGCGAGATCGGCCGCGGGCTTCACCAACTTGCCGGACTCCGCGGCCCGCACGTTCGACGCCGTGCCGTCGAGCGACCGCGCATAGACGCCCTGCCGGATGCATGACACCCGGAAGAGATTGTAGGCCATGTAGAATTCCCAGAGAGCCGGCTCGGGAACGGCGCGGCCGGCGAGCGTGCTGTAGTAGTTCACCATCTCCGCCTCGGTCGGCAGGCCGAGTTCGCCGAGGTCGTGCCCCAGCAGGCCGTTCCAGTCCCTGGGCGTACGCCAGAGCATGCAGAGATAGGCAAGTTCGGCCAGCGGGTCGCCGAGGGTCGAAATCTCCCAGTCGATGATTCCCAGCACACGCGGCTCGCTGGCATGGAAGATCATGTTGTCGAGGCGGAAATCACCGTGCACCAGCACGGTCTCGTCGTTTGCCGGCAGGTTGGCCGGCAGCCATTCGAACAGCCGGTCCATCGACTCGATCTTCTCGGTTTCCGACGCCTTGTACTGCTTGCCCCAGCGCGAAATCTGCCGGGCGACGTAGCTGCCGGGGCGGCCGAAATCGGCCAGGCCCAGCGCGGCGTAATCGACCAGATGAAGCCGGGCGAGCGCCTCGAACTTGGCGCGATAGATGGCCAGGCGCCCTTCCCGGGGCACGTCCGGCAGGGTCGGATCCCACAGCACCCGGCCGTCGCAATACTCCATGATGTAGAAAGGCGTACCGACGATGCTCGCGTCCTCGCTCAGCGCATAGGCGCGAGGAGTCGGCACGTTCGTGCGGTTGAGGGCGGAGATGACCCGGAACTCGCGATCCACGGCGTGGGCGGAGGGCAGCAGCTTGCCCGGCGGCTTGCGCCGCAGGACATAGCGTCGGCCGGCCCCGTCGGTCAGCCGGTAGGTCGGGTTGGATTGCCCGCCCCTGAACTGCTCGACCGTCAGCGGCGGCGTGAAGCCCTCGACATTGGCGGCCATGAACCTCGCGAGCGGCTGCTCGTCGAACCGGTGCTTTTCCTGCACCGCCATCGTGCCGATGAAATCGTCGCCCCGCCGTGCCACCCGAATAGCCTCCTGAACGAGCGTTTACCTTGGCCGGGAGTTTGCTCGGACGCCGGAGTACACGCAACATCGACCAACGGGGAACACGAACACTTGGAAGCGCTGCTTTCGACCTACCCGCCAGCCGCCTGGGCCGTGCTGCTGGCCACTGGCGTCCTTATCGGGCTGCTCGCGGGATTGCTGGGCGTTGGCGGCGGGATCGTCGCCGTGCCCGTCCTTCTCGAGGTGTTCACCCTGAACGACATCGCCGAACCGCTGGCGGTACCATTGGCGGTCGGCACCGCCCAGGCAAGCATTCTCGTCGCCTCCGTCACCGCCGCCGGAGCCCACTGGCGGGCAGGTACGATCGACCCCGATCTCGTTCGATCCTGGCTTCCGGCCCTGATGCTCGGCGCAGTGATCGGGCTGGCACTCGGGCCTCTCGCGCCGACGAAAGTGTTGACCACCCTGTTCGCCGTGGTCGCGGCCGGGCTCGCCCTCAAGATGGCGGCCGGAGACCGCCTCATTATTGGGCAGCGGCAACCGGGCCCTCCCTTTTCGCACATCCCGCCGGCGGTGGCCGGAGGCCTGGCGGCGGCCGTCGGTGTGGGCGGCGGCACCTTGAGTACACCGATCCTGACGCTCTTCTCATTTTCCATCAAACGCGCGATCGGCGCCGGAGCGCTATTCAATCTGGTGATTGCCGCTCCGGCGACGATCGTGTTCCTGCTGATGGATCGGCATACGCAGGGCCGTCCCTTCGATGCGCTGGGCGATGTCTCGTTGTTCTGCGTTGCGACGCTGTCGCTGCCCGCGCTCTTTGTCGCGCCGATGGCCGCCCGGTGGTCCGCAAGGGCGCCCGTCGCTTTGCTTCGGCGCTTGTTCGCCGCTTGTCTCGCCCTAATCGCAGTCCGTCTGCTTCTGCGATAGTGCACTTATCACTTGTAATGCACTTGGCACTTGGGCAAAGCGGCCGAATTGTGTTTAGCTGTTGGCGGTCCGGGGGTTCGGACCCAATAGCACAGTGAAGGCGGCGCGTTTCTGGGGAGGCATCGTTGAATCGATTCCTGAGCAAGGACTTCTTGTCCGGGCTGATGTTCATCGGCTTTGGACTGATTGCCCTGTATTTCGGGCAAAAACTCGCACTCGGCACACCGGTTCGCATGGGACCGGGTTATGTACCACGCATGCTTTCCCTGACGCTGATCGGCCTGGGAGCGCTGGTTTGCATCATCGCGATCGTGAGCGGCAGCGAGCCGGTCGAGCGACCGAAATGGAAGCCGATCACCCTGGTGACGCTTGGCATCGTCTGCTTCGCCCTGCTCTTCGAGCGCGCCGGACTGATCCCCGCCCTCGTCGTGCTGATCATGATCGCCTCGCTGGCCGGCGAGGAGTTCAAGCTCACCGAGGTCATCGGCAACATCGTCGTCCTCTCCGTGCTGTGCACGCTCGTCTTCAAGGTCGGGCTCGGCATGAACATCTACATCCTGCGCGGAGTCTGGTGAGATGGAACTGCTCGACAATCTCTCGCTGGGCTTCAGCGTCGCCTTCACCTTCCAGAACCTGACCTACGCGCTGCTGGGCTGTCTGCTCGGCACGCTGATCGGCGTTCTGCCCGGCATCGGCCCGGTGGCCACCATCGCCATGCTGCTGCCGATCACCTTCCACCTGCCGCCGACCGCCTCGCTGATCATGCTCGCCGGCATCTACTACGGCGCTGCCTATGGCGGTTCGACGACGTCGATCCTGGTCAACCTGCCGGGCGAGGCGTCGTCGGTCGTCACCTGTCTCGACGGCTACCAGATGGCTCGAAACGGGCGTGCCGGTGCGGCGCTCTCGATCTCCGCCGTCGGCTCGTTCTTCGCCGGCACCGTCGGCACGCTCATCATCGTGCTCTTCGCCGAGCCGCTGACGCGAATGGCGCAGAAGTTCGGCCCGGCCGACTATTGCTCGCTGATGGCGCTCGGCCTCGTCGCGGCGGTTATCCTGGCCAGCGGTTCGGTGACCAAGGCGATCGCGATGGTGTTCCTCGGCCTGCTGTTCGGTCTGGTGGGCACCGACGTCAACACCGGCGCCCAGCGCTTCACCTTCGACATTCCGGAGCTGAGCGACGGCATCGACTTCGCGCCGATCGCCATGGGCCTGTTCGGCATCGCCGAGATCGTGGTGAACCTCGAACGGCATCTCACCCGAACCGGCGGCACCATCAAGGTGACGTCGTTGTGGCCGACGATGGACGAGGTCCGGCGGGCCGTCCCCGCGGCCCTGCGCGGTACCCTTCTCGGCTCGGCGCTCGGCGTTCTGCCGGGCGGCGGTCCGACCCTGGGTGCCTTCTCGGCCTACACGCTCGAGAAGAAGATCTCGAAGAACCCCGGCCAGTTCGGCAAAGGTGCGGTCGAAGGCGTCGCCGCGCCCGAGGCGGCCAACAATGCCGCCGCCCAGACCTCGTTCATCCCGATGCTGACGCTGGGCATTCCGTCCAACGCCGTCATGGCGCTGATGGTCGGCGCCATGATCATCCAGGGCATCCAGCCGGGGCCCGAGGTCATGACCAAAAAGCCGGACCTGTTCTGGGGCATGATCGCCTCGATGTGGATCGGCAATGCCATGCTGGTCATCATCAACCTGCCGATGATCGGCATCTGGGTGAAGCTGTTGACGGTGCCATACCGCTTCCTGGCGCCGGCCATCCTGCTCTTCTGCTGCATCGGCGCCTACAGCCTGCAGAACAGTACCTTCCACGTTATGCAGGTCGCGGTCTTCGGCATCCTGGGCTACGTCTTCGTGAAGCTGGGTTGCGAGGGTGCGCCGTTCCTGCTGGGTCTGGTTCTCGGACCGCAGATGGAAGAATACTTCCGGCGCGCCATGCTGCTCTCGCGCGGCGATCCCATGGTGTTCCTGCAGCGGCCGATCAGCCTTGGACTGCTCGTCACGACGGCGCTCCTGCTCCTCCTGATGGCCTTGCCCAGCTTCAAAAAGGCGCGCAAGGAAGCATTCGTGGAAGAGTGAGGGCTGACGCCCTCCTCCAAGAATCCGGAGGAAGACCATGTCGGACCTGCCCAAGCGAGTGACGATCAACGAGGAGGGTCCTCGCGAGGGCTTCCAGTCCGAGAAGAAGATGATCCCGGTGGCCGACAAGGTCCGCCTCATCGAGGCGCTTGCGGACACCGGGTTGAAGCACATCGCTTGCGTCTCGTACGTCAATCCGAAGCGCGTGCCGACGATGGCCGACGCCGAGGAAGTCGCGGCGAAAATCAACCTCAAACCCGGCGTGCAATACAGCGCGCTGTGGCTGAACCAGCAGGGCCTCGAGCGCGCGCTCCGGGGCCCTCTGCATGTCGACGGCGGCGTCCGCGTCACCGCCTCCGACACCTTCTCCCGCAAGAACATCGGCAAGTCGGTCGCCGACGCCATGGTCGAGCAGCGCATGTCGCTCAAGACCTTCAAGGATCGCGGCATGCCCGTTGAGTGGGGCACCATCCTGGGCGCGTTCGGCTGCAACTACGAAGGTGAGCTCTCCACGGACCTCATCCTGCAGCGCGTGCAACTCGCGCTCGACGAGGCCGAACTGGCGGGCTTCAAGCTCAAGGGCATCAAGCTCACCGACGCGATGGGCTGGGCCACGCCCGCCTCCGTCGAGCGGCTGATCGGCGCCGTGCGCTCGAAGTGGCCCGATCTCGAGATCTCGCTCCATCTCCACGACACGCGTGGCACTGGCGCCGCGGCGGCCTATGCCGGCCTGCGCATGGGCGTGACCAAATTCGACGCCTCAGTTGCCGGGCTGGGAGGCTGCCCCTTTGCCGCGACCGACGGCGCGGCCGGCAACATCTGCACCGAGGACTTCGCCTTCATGTGCGAGGAAATGGGTGTCGAGACCGGCCTCGATATCGAGCGCCTGATCGACGTCGCGAAGCTCGCCGAGGAAATCGTCGGCCGTCCCCTGCCCGGCCATCTCATGCGCGGCGGCACGCTGAATGCCGCCCGACGCAAGGTCGCCGCATGAACGCCGAGACGCTGGCGGGCACGGTCCCCGACTCGACCTATGTCGACGTCAGGGATGTGCCGTGGCAGCCGACGCGCTTCCCGGGAATCGAGTGGAAGATCCTGATGGAGCAGAAGGAGACCGGGCTCTCGACGGTTCTGATGCGCTGGGCACCCGGCGCCCGCCTGCCGCAGCACGAGCACGTGGCGATCGAGCAGACCTACGTGCTCGAAGGGTCCTTCGCCGATCACGCGGGCGTCTGCCGCGCCGGCAACTATGTCTGGCGACGAGCGGGCAGTCGCCATGAGGCCTGGACCGACGAGGGCTGCCTGATGCTGGCGGTCTTCCTGAAGCCCAACACCTTCTTCGACTGAGTGCGGACCGCCGGCTTTCCCGGCGGCCGACACGAATAGAACCGCCCGGCGACCTCTGCTAATGCTCCGTCGCAGCCGGCCCGTTCATGGCCGGCGCGAGGGAGGATAGGGTCACATGTCAGGCGTTCTCGAAGGCATCCGCGTACTCGATTTCGGCCGCTACATCGCAGGTCCGTTCTGCGGCACCATGCTGGCCGACCTGGGCGCCGAGGTGATCCGCGTCGAGAAGCTCGAGGGCAGCGAGGATCGCTGGGTGACCCCGGTCGTCGAGGGTGGCGAAGGCGCGATGTTCCTCCAGATGGGCCGCAACAAGCTCGGCCTCACCCTCAACCCGATGAAGCCCGAGGGCCGGGAGATCGTGAAGAAGCTGGTCGCCACGGCGGACGTGGTGATCGCCAACCTTCCCTACGAAGACCTGCAGAAGATGGGCATCGACTACGAGACCATCTCGGCCATCAATCCGCGCATCATCCTGGCGACGACCTCGACCTTCGGTTCGGAGGGTCCATACAAAACCCGCGTCGGCTTCGACACGATCGGCCAGGCGATGTCCGGCGCGATGTACCTCTCAGGCGACGGCGAGACGCCGACGCGCATGAACGCGCCCTTCGTCGACTTCGGAACGGCCCTCCTCAACACAGTGGGCGTGCTCGCGGCCCTGATGGATCGGGCGAAGAGTGGCAAGGGCCAGAAGGTCGAGACCGCCCTGCTGCGCACGGCCATCAACATCACCAACGGCCATCTGATCGAGCAGGCGATGCTCGACCTGAACCGCATCGCCACCCTCAACAGGGGCTTCACCGCGGGCCCGTCCGACACCTTCAAGTGCAAGGACGGCTGGATCTACGCCATGACCATTGGCCAGCCGCTGTTCGTGCGCTGGTGTAAGCTGATGGGCGACGAGACGCTGGCGGCCGATCCGCGCTTCAAGGACGATCTGGCCCGCGGGGACAACGGTGAGGCGCTGTCGGCCATCATGCAGAAGTGGTGCGACACGCGCACGGTCGCCGAGGCGCTGGCCGCGCTGGAGGCCAACCGCATTCCGGCCGGCCCGGTCTACACCCCGCAGCAGACGCTGGACGACAAGCACGTCCAGGAAGCGAAGTTCTTCCATCCGATGGAGTATCCGGGCGCCAAAATGGCCGTCCCCGTGCTACAGGAGCCGGTTAAGCTCTCCCGCACGCCCCTGACCATCCGCCGCCGGGCGCCCCAGCTCGGCGAGCACACGGAACAAATCTTGCAGGAACTGGGGTACGATAAGGCCGTTATCGCCAAGCTTAAGGCCGATCGGGTCGTCTGACAGGGCATCCGTCGGCCGCGCCGTGCGTATAAGGACCAGGAGTCACCCGATGAAACGCCGACTGATCCTTGCATTGATGCTCATGGGCTGCGGCTCGGCCGCCGCCCAGGCCACCGCCGACTTCCCCTATGGCCAGAGCCATGTTTTCGCCGCATTCCGAAATGGCGAGCGTATCGGCACGCACACGCTCACCTTCCAGCAGAACGGCGACAAGCGTACGGTCACGACCTCGATCGATTTCGCGGTCAAGGCGCTCGGCCTCACGATGTATCGCTACATGCATCGCGGCCAGGAGGTCTGGAACGGCAATACCTTCGAATCGATCGCCACCCAGACCGACGACAATGGCACCAAGTACACGCTCAAGGCGCGCAAGGACGGGACGGGCGTGGCGGTCGTGCGCGAAGGCAGCCTGCCCAAGCTGACGGCGAGCGACGTCGGCTTCCAGCAGGGAACGCCGAACCAGGCGACGCTGCCGCCGACCACCCTTCCCTCGACGCACTGGAACCTTAACCAGGTCAAGCAGTCCGCGATGCTCAACTCGCAGAACGGCACCTTGGCCAAGGTCCAGATCACCCCGCGGGGACGCGAGACGATCAAGACAGCGAACGGCACGCTGGAAGCCACCCGGTACACCTACACCGGGGACGTCCAGATGGATCAGTGGTTCGACGACCGCGGCCGCTGGGTGAAGTCCGCTTTCAAGGCTTCCGACGGATCGACGATCGAGTACATACTGCAGGAATGATCCCTGCAGATTGTTTCGCAAGACTTCCCGAACTCCTCGCCGGCGATGCCGACCTTGTGAGACGCGGCCGCTGGCTCGACGTGGAGTGCCGTATCGAGATCGGGTCTGAGCCATTCCACCTCAGCCTTCGCCAGGGCGCGCTTGCCGCGCTGGAGCGGGGTCCACGGCTGATGAAATCGACGTCCTTCACCGTTCGCGGCACCGATGAGGCTTGGCGCAGGCACTGGCGTCGCATGCCCGAACCGGGGTGGCACGACCTGTTCGCCCTCACCAAGCGCGGCGCCGCCTCGATGGAAGGCGACCTGCGCCCCCTTCTGCAGAACCTACAGTTTTTCAAGGACCTGCTGGCCCTGCCCCGCCGTCTGCCGGAGACCAACTGATGGCGCCCGTTCTCGATCCCATGATCGGCCGCTACGTGCGGCTCGACATCGACGGCACGCCGCATCGTATTTACTTCGAGGAAGCCGGACAGGGCATTCCCCTCGTCTGCCTGCACACGGCCGGCGCCGACAATCGCCAGTTCCGCCATCTGCTGGCCGACCCCGAGATCACGAGCCGCTATCGCGTGCTGGCCTTCGACCTGCCTTGGCACGGCAAGTCGACGCCGCCCGATGGCTGGGAGAAGACCGAGTACCGGCTGACCACGGCTTCCTACACCGCCGCCATCCGGGCTTTCTGTCAGGCCATGGAGTTGGAAAAGCCGGTGGTGATGGGCTGCTCGATCGGCGGCCGCATCGTGCTCAATCTCGCCATCGCCCATGCCGCCGAGTTCCGTGCCTTGGTGGCGCTTGAGGCGGCCGACTTCCAGCAGCCCTGGTACGACACGTCGTGGCTGCATCGCCCCGACGTCCATGGTGGCGAGGTCTGCGCCGCGCTCATCTCGGGGCTGATCGCGCCGCAGAGCCCGCCGGTGAGCCGCCACGAGACGCTCTGGATGTACATGCAGGGCGGCCCCGGCATCTTCAAGGGCGATCTCTACTTCTATCGCGTCGACGGCGACCTGCGGGAGAAGGTCAAGACGATCGACACCGGCATCTGCCCGCTCTACCTGCTGACTGGCGAGTACGACTTCTCCTGCACGGCCGAGGATACGCTGCGAACCGCAGCGCAGATCCCGGGTGCCCAGGTCCAGGTGATGAAGGAACTCGGCCATTTCCCGATGAGCGAGAATCCGGCGAAGTTCAGTGAATACATCCTGCCGGTGCTGGAGAAGATCGCGACGGGCTCAGGACGATAGAGAATCCTTACGTCCTGCCGTCGAACGCCAGCCGAGTCGCCAGACCTGCGAAGATCGCGCCGAGGAAATACTGCGACAGGCGGCGGAAGCGGCCCTGTCCCGCGAACAGACGGCCGAGGCGACTAGCCCCTAGGATCACCGCGCCGTTCACAATCACGCCGATCGCATTCAGCACGGTCGCCAGAACCAGAACCTGCACCGCCACGGAGCCCGCTTCCGGCTGCACGAACTGCGGAAACAGCGCGAGCACGAACAGCGCCATCTTCGGATTGAGCAGGTTGGTGAGCAGTCCCTGCCGGAACATCGTGCCGGCAGCAGGACGCGTCGCACCGGCCTCGGGTGCCGCCGTCACGACGCCGGACCGCACGGTCGCCCACGCGAGATAGAGAAGATAGGCCGCACCGGCATAGCGCACCGCGTCGTAGGCAACCGGCACGATCAGAAAGAGCTGCGACAGGCCGAAAGCTGCCGCAAGAGCGTGACAGTAGGTGCCGGCCTGGATGCCGGCCAGGGTGGCGAAGCCCGCCGCCCTGCCCTGGCTCGCGCTGCGCGAGGCGATCAGCAGCATGTCGGGGCCCGGCGTCAGAGTGAGCGCGAGCGCCGCCACGGCGAACAGGGCCAGGGTCGAGAGGTCGACCATCAGAGGATCTGGAAGACCTCGTAGACCGGGCCGGCCGGCTCGCGGCGGCCGGTCGAGACGCAGACGATGCGATTGAGGAAGCGGTACTTCTCCGAGGCCGTCTCGAACCACGGCGTGGCGCGGAAGTAGTACTGGCTGGGATCGACCTTCTCGCCCTTGTTGAGCTGCTCGATCACCCAAGCCGGCCCGTGCCGCATGCCGCGATAGCTCATGTAGACGAGATGCCCGTCGTCGGTCTTGAGCGTCAGCCGCACGTCAAGCTGCAGTATGCCGTCGCGGCGCTGCAGCAGCCAGTCGCCAGCCGGCGCCGGCAGCACCGTGCCGCGCAGTTCCTCGCCCTCGAAGGTGCCGCCCGTGACCGTCGCGATGCGGCGGCGGCCGTAGGGCGTCTCCCCGACATCGGTGAAGTTCGGATCGACCTGGAGGGTCAGCGTGAAGAGATGGGCTGAACGCAGGGTGGGTTCGGTCATGCTGTTCCTCAAATCTTGGCCGTCCGGCCTTCCCAATAGGGCGCCCGCAGCTCGCGCTTCATGATCTTGCCGATGGTGCTGCGCGGAAGCGAGTCGCGGAACTCGACGGCGACAATACGCTGCGTCTTGCTCAGCTGGCCGTTCGCCCAATCACGTACGGCGTCCTCGCTTACGTCGGCACCGTCGCGGCGCACGCACAGTGCCATCGGCGATTCGCCCCACTGTTCGCTCGGCACGCCGATCACCGCGACGTCGATCACGTCGGGATGCTTCAGGAGAAGGACCTCGATGTCGGCGGCATAGACGTTGAACCCGCCGGAAATGATCATGTCCTTCTTGCGATCGAGCAGGATCAGGAAGCCGTCCTCGTCGATCCGGCCCATGTCGCCGGACTTGAAGAAAAGGCGCCCCTTCTCGTCGTGCCAGAAAAGCTCGCGGGTCTTTTCGTCCTGCTTGTAGTAGCCCTTCATCATCATCTCGGCGCGGCCGGCGATCTCGCCGACCTCGCCTTGCGGCAGTTCGCGGCCCTGCTCGTCGAGAATCCTGAGTTCGACGCCGAAGCCTGGCGTTCCAACCGTGTGAAGCTTGTCCGGATACAGGTTGGCTTCGAGCATGCAGCTCCCGCCGCCCTCGGTCAGGCCGTAGATCTCGATCAAGCGTCCCGGCCAGCGCTTGACGCAGTCGGCCTTCACCTGGGCACGCAAAGGGGCGCTGGTCGACAGCTTGGTCTTGAAGGCGCTGAGGTCGTACCTGTCGAAATCCGGATGCGCCAGGATGCGCTGGTATTGCACCGGCACCAGCATCGCATGCGTGACGCGCTCAGCCTGGGCCAGTTCCAGGAACTTCACGACGTCGGACTTGCGCATCAGGATCGACGTGCCGCCGACACCGACAGTCGCCAGCAGCGCAACCAGCGTGGTGTTGGAATAGATCGGAGTCGACACCAGCGAGATCGTGTCGGGGCCGTAGTCGAAGGCCGGGAACCGGACGGGAAGCTGGCTGCGAAGGGCGTGCGAGTGCAGGATGCCCTTGGGCAGGCCGGTCGTGCCGGAACTGTAGATGATGTTGAAGTCGTCGAGCGGCTGGATCGCCGTTTCGAAAGGCGCGTCGCTCGCCGGCGCGAGCCAGCCCTCGAAATCCTGCCAGCCGGGCGCCGCGAAGTCGTAGGCGATGCGGCCGCCCTCGACGAGCTTCCCCAGCCGCGACTCGTAGGGCTGGACCAGCGTTCGGTACTGCTCCGACAGGAACAGCACCTTGGCATCACAATCGTCCAGCATCTTCTCGAGCGCATCGGCGGCCGCCATGGTCGACAGCGGCACGACGCAGGCGCCGGCCCGCAGGCCACCCATGAAGGTCTCGAGGTATTCGATCGAGTTCGTGGCGAGGATGGCGATTTTGTCGCCCCGCCCCAGCCCCATCTCCGACAAACGACGGGCGATCCGGTTGATGCGCCCGTCGAAGGCACTCCAGTTCCGCACGACCCCGTCGCACTTCACCGCCGGCTTGTCCGGATGGCTGCGCGCGTGCCGGGCGACCAGGGCCGGGATCGACGTGAAATCAGGAATGTCGTCGATGACCGGTTGCGGAACGACGGGCTCGTCGGGGCTCACGGCGCCCCGGCCTACTTCTTGGGCTCGACCGTCTCGACCGGCCCGCCGGCCTTCTTCCAGGCGCCGAAGCCGCCTTCGAAATGAGCCACCGGCGTGAGGCCCATGTCCTGCGCGGTCTTGGTAGACAGCGCCGAGCGCCAGGCGCCGGCGCAGAAGAACACGAACTTGTTGCCGGTCTGGAAGTAGTCCTTGGCGTAGGGGCTCTTCGGATCGATCCACATCTCCAGCATGCCGCGCGTCACGTTGATCGCGCCGGGGATCGTGCCGTCGCGCCACAATTCGCGCGGATCGCGGATGTCGATGAAGGTGACTCCGGGCTGACCGTGGATCTTCATCGCTTCGGCAAGCGACAGTGTCTCGATCTGGCTGTTGGCCTCGTCGACCATCTGCTGGACCGTCTTCTTGATCTCGAGCGGCATCGAACCCTCCCTACGCTGCATCTTCGGCCTTGGTAGCATTTTGGCCCGAACAGGCAAACGACGGCGAGCGCCTAGGGAAAAAACCGCTGGCTCACTTCGATCTGGTCTTCGGTTTCCGAGTGGCTTTGGACTCGCCCTTAGCCTCCGGAATGGCCTTCATCTCCTCGAGCCAGATGTCCGGGCTGCCATCGGACGGCGCGCGCCAGTCGCCGCGCGGCGACAGCGATCCGCCGGACGAAATCTTCGGCCCGTTCGGCACCGCGGAGCGCTTGAACTGGTTGGTGAAGAAGCGCCGCAGGAACAACGCGAGCCACTTGCGGATTTCCTCGAGCGTGTAGGCGCGACGCGTTCCTTCCGGCAGGTTGGCGGGCCAGGCGCCCTTCTCGATATCGTGCCAGGCGTTCCACGCCATGAAGGCGATCTTCGAGGGGCGATAGCCGAGACGCGTCAGGTAGAAGAGATTGAAGTCCTGCAGTGCATAGGGACCAACGAAGCTCTCGGTCGCCTGCACCACGCCCTTCTCGCCCGCGGGGATGAGTTCGGGCGAGATCTCGGTGTTCAGGATGTCGTGCAGGATGTCGGCCGTCTCGCGGCTGACGTCGCCCGACGCGGCGACGAAGCGGATCAGGTGCTGGATCAGTGTCTTCGAGACCGAGCCATTGGGATTGTAGTGGGACATGTGATCGCCCACGCCGTAGGTGCACCAGCCAAGGCCCAGTTCGGACAGATCGCCAGTGCCCACCACCATCCCGCGCTGCTGGTTGGCCAGACGGAACAGATAGTCGGTGCGCAGGCCCGCCTGCACGTTCTCGAAGGTGATGTCGTAGACCTTCTCGCCCTTGCCGAACGGATGGCCGATATCGGCCAGCATCTGCGTCGCGGCCGGCTTGATGTCGATCTCCGCTGCGGTAACGCCCAGGGCTTTCATGAGACGCCACGCGTTCCGGTAGGTCTGGTCGGAGGTGCCGAAGCCCGGCATCGTGTAGGCGAAGACGTTCTTGCGGCTGAGGCCCAGGCGATCCATCGCGCGACAGGCAACGATAAGAGCATGGGTTGAATCGAGGCCGCCCGACACGCCGATGACGGCATTTTCGGTGCGGTTCGACTGCAGCCGCTGCGCCAAGCCCTGGACCTGGATGTTGTAGGCCTCGTAGCAGTTGTCCCGCAGCTTGGCCGGATCCGACGGCACATAGGGGAAGCGCTCGATGGCGCGATCGAGTGCCACGCTGTCCGCCGGCGGATCGAAGGCGAACGGCAGCGTCCGGAAACGCTCGACCCGTTCCTTCTCCTGCAGGGCGCAATCGGCGAAGCCGTTATAGCGCAGGCGTTCCTGGCGAATGCGGCCGACGTCGATGTCGGCCTGGATCATGGTCGAGTCCTTCTCGAATCGAGAAGACTCGATCAGCGGGTCGCCCAGTTCGTAGATCGCGGCATGACCGTCCCAGGCGAGATCGGTCGTCGATTCGCCGGGGCCGGCCGCCGAGTAGGCGTAGGCGGCCACCGCACGCATCGACTGGCTGCCGCACAGCAGGCGCCGCGCCTCGGCCTTGCCGATCGTGATGTTGCTGGCCGACAGGTTCACCAGCAGTTCGGCGCCGGCGAGGGCCGCGTGGCTGGACGGCGGGATCGCCACCCACACGTCCTCGCAGATCTCGACATGGAAGGTGAGGTCGATGCCGGCCGCCTTGAAGAGGAGATCGGTGCCGAACGGCACTGTCTCGCCCAGCAGTTCGACCTCGCGGGTGATCGTGTTGGCGCCGGAGATGAAGTGCCGCTTCTCGTAGAACTCGCGATAGTTCGGCAGGTAGGTCTTCGGGACCACACCCAGCACCTTGCCGCGATGCACGACGATGGCGGTGTTGTAGAGTCGGCCCGAGACGCGCAGCGGCGCACCGACGATCAGCACCGGGAAAAGCTTGCGCGACGCCTCGACCACCTTGGCGATCGACCGCTCGACCTCGTCGAGCAGCGCGTCCTGCAGCAACAGGTCCTCGATGGCGTAGGATGACAGGCCGAGTTCGGGGAAGACCATGACGGCCGCACGCGTCTTGTCGCCCTGCGCCGCGAGCTTGAGCGTCTCCGCGAGGTTGTAGGCCGCATCAGCCACGCGGGTCCGCGGCACGCAGCAGGCCACGCGCACGAATTCATGGGAATAGAGAGAGTAGAAATCGAACATCGGAACTCCAGCCATGGCCTACTGGTGCCCCGGCGGGGACTTCCGATCAAGGGCTGCTGGAAAGAAGGGGCGATGGTGGGCGCGACAGGGATCGAACCTGTGGCCACTGCCATGTCAAGACAGTGCTCTACCGCTGAGCTCCGCGCAAAAAACGCCCACCTTCCGAACCTTTGCCCCCCTCAGAAGCTCCCCCGGTCACGCCGGTGTCACAGCGGGATCAAGAGAATGGCTACGTTTCGAAGCATCGTCGAAAGTGGCAGGTTCAGGTCAGGCGGGAGGGTCAACCCGCCCTACCGCGCACTTTCTCCTATCGAAAGGATGCCATAGCGTGGGCTAGGGATATTGAGGCCAAGCAGGAGCGTGGCTTCACCGCTGTGGATAACCGGGCACTCCGCAGCTCCACCGTGGACGATCTCTTGGAGAGGTACGTCCGGACAATCACCATCACCAAGCGAGGACGAGCCCCTGAGGCGGCTCGGATTAGCCGCATGCGCCGGAGCGCGGTGGCCAGAATGTCCCTAGCTGCAGCGACCCCCGACAAGTTTGCCGAGTACCGCGCTCAGCGGCTGACCGAGGTGGCCCCAGCTCCAGTCCGCAAGGAAATGGCTCTGTTTCAAGATGCCCTCCGGATTGAGTAACACCGATGGAACCCTTTCTGCGAATCCATTGGCCGAGCTGAAGGCCCCGCCTCAGGGCCTGTCCCGGAACTGCCGGCTCTCACCGACGAGGAAGCCTCGCAGCTGCGGGAGGCCTTTGCAAAGGTCAAGAACCGGCTGGTCCCGGCGGTGGTGCGATTTGCTCTGGAAACGGCCATACGCCGGGATAGCTGCTGACGCTACGCTGGGAGCACGTTGGCGCTCGTAGGACCGGTCTCATTCCAGAGACCAAGAATGGTCACCCCCGAACAATTCCCCTCAGCACCGCCGCTATTGGCGTCCTTAACGACATCGGTGGCAAGGCAGCGGGCCAGTTTTCCTCCTGACAGCAAAGGCCCTGCGTCAGTCGTGAGATCGGGTCCTGCCGGAGGGCCAAGGTGCTTGACTGCAACTTCCACGACCTACGCCATGAGGCTCTCCGCCACCAATTTGAGATGTGGGCCACTCTTGACGCACGTGCCGACAAAGAGGGTTGGCCTGCTGCCCGCTTCCTGACTGCCCTGGCCGAACACAAGCTAGCCTTTACGAAAGTCATTTCGTTTCTCTGGGCGCGAAATCCCCGTGGCACCGGAAATCGTGCGAGGTGGAACTCTTGGAAGGCAGTCCGCCTTGCAATGGCTTATCCGTTCCAACAAATTCGGCTGCAACAAGCGGGTCATCCGATACATGGCGGTTGATCTTCGCGCGGAGGACTAGCCACTTTGGTCATCGTAGCAGTCGCCTATTTCGCTTTCACCTGGACCGTGTTCTTTCGATTCAAGCTGCTACCCTGGAACTGGCCGTGGCGAATCCTGACCGTGCTGGTCGGCGCCGCCATCCTCAGCGTGTTCATGGCGCTATTCAACACTATGACGCCGTCCGGCCGAATCGTCGTTGTCAGCCGGGTCGTCGAGGTTACACCCACCGTGTCGGGCACTGTCGTCGCCATCGAGGCCGAGCCGAACGTTCTCATGAAGGCAGGGTCCATCCTGTTCAGGATTGATCCGGCACCCTACCATTTCAAGGTCAAACAGCTTAAGGCTGCAGTCGCCGAGGCTGAGCAGAAGGTCAACCAGTACAAAGCGCAGGTCGATCTCGCAGTTGCAGATGTTGCCGGGCTCACTGCACAGCTAGCATATGCAGAGAAGCGGCGCGACGACATCGAGAAGCTTGCCCGCACATCCGCGTCTAGCGAGTTTCGTTTTCAGGATGCAGTCGCACAGGTCGCCCTTCTCAATGCCCAGCTACAGGCCGCTAGGGCCCGTGAGGCCAATGCGCGGCTTGTGCTGGGTTCTGAGATCGAGGGACAGAATACAACGGTCGCGCAGTTGCAGGCTCAGTTGGAGAACGCTACGTGGGAACTCGAACAGACCACGGTAAAGGCGCCGAGTGACGGATACGTCAGCGGCATGTCCCTCAGTATCGGCGCCCGGGCGGTGCCCCTAAAGGCGGTGATGTCCTTCATCGTCGCCGGAGACATCTCGATCGTCGGCGTGTTCGACCAGGCCGGCTACGCCAGCATCCGTCCAGGCGCGCCTGTCCATCTCGTATTCGCAAATCTGCCCGGCAAGGTGTTCCACTCTCGCATGGGTACTGCGGCACAGGGCATCAGGCAGGGGCAGGTGGCTGTGTCCGGATCCTTGTTCACGGCTGAGGCGGTTGGCAACAGCACGACCTACCCGGCCCTCATCAACATTCCCGGAGACGTGGACCCGGCCTTTGTGCTGCCCGGCGTGGTCGGCACGGCCACCGTCGTTCCGGAGGGCGCGGGCGCCATTGGCACCCTGGCGAGCATCATTCTTTGGATGAAGGCCTTCGTGGCCTACCTTTGAGGCTTGGCAAACAGGCTCACGCGTAACTGCACGATTTGCCGACAAGGGAGAGTTAGCATTCAATAGGTGCGTTGACGGTCGGTACCTGTAGATTTTGCCATGGAATGCGCCATTGCTAAACTGAACCCGGACAGCCTGAATGAACAGATCATTGCTGGTGGCATAAATCCTTGCGCTTGCCGCACCTCCAGCACCGTATCGTAGGAGAGCAACCATGAAGTACGCCACACTCAAGGCAGCGCTGCTCGCAGCCACGATACTTGGCTCATCGTTTGCGGCCCAGGCCGACGGTGATGTCGGCCAGATCACGAAGGAGAGGATCGAGAAGTTCTTTCCGGACAAGCGGCCATACTCACCGTATGTTGATCGTAATTTCCCAACGCGGCCGCTGTTCGGGGACACCCATTTACATACAGCTGTCTCCTTCGACGCGGGGATTTTTGGGGCTCGCCTGTCTCCGCGGGAGGCCTATCGCTTTGCCAAGGGGGAACAGGTTACAACGAGCACAGGCCAGCAAGCTAAGCTGTCGCGTCCGCTCGATTTTCTGGTGGTGGCCGATCATTCCGACAACATGGGCTTATTCCCGGACCTCGTAGCGGGCAAGCCCAACATCATTGCGGATCCGCAGGGACGCAAGTGGTATGATATGATGAAGGAGGGCCGGGGACAGGAAGCCGCTCTTCAGGTCATTGCTGCATTCTCCAATGGCAATTTCCCCAAAGCACTCGTCTATGCGCCGAACACGGCGGCATTCAAGTCCACTTGGCTGGAAACGATTAAAGCTGCGGAGGAGCACAACGATCCTGGCCGCTTCACAGCCTTCATCGGATACGAATGGACAGCCCAAGGGTCATTCAACATTCATCGCAACGTCATCTTCAAGGATGGTGGTGATCTTGCACGCCAGGTGCTTCCCTTCACGACAGTTGCGCCTTTGGGGAGCCCGCGGGAAACGGACCTCTGGAAGTGGATGGCCGAGTACGAGTCGAAGACGGGTGGCGATGTGCTTGCCATCGCCCACAATGGCAATGTTAGCAATGGCCTGATGTTTCCGTTCATCCAGCCGTTTACGAACAAGCCGGTCGATCAGGAGTATGCGGAAGCGCGGAATCGGTGGGAACCAATCTATGAAGTGACTCAGATGAAGGGCGACGGTGAGGCCCATCCTTGGCTGTCACCCAATGACGAGTTTGCCAACTTTGAGAAATGGGACAAAGGCAATCTCGACATGAGCGAGGCGAAGAAGCCGGAGATGCTGGAGCATGAGTATGCCCGGTCCGGGCTGAAGCTCGGACTCAAAATGGAAAAGCAATTTGGCGTCAATCCCTTCAAGTTTGGAATGATTGGATCGACAGATGCGCATACAGGGCTGCCTGCGGTCGAGGAAGACAACTTCTGGGGCAAGGTTGCGCCAATGGAGCCTAGCCCCGAACGGCTGACGAACACATTCGTCAACAACAGTAAGACCGGCATTACCGTCAATGACAGAGATGTTGTCTCGGCAGGCTATGCTGGGGTTTGGGCAACGGAGAATTCTCGACAGTCCATTTTTGAGGCAATGGAACGCCGAGAGGTTTATGCGACGACGGGTACCCGCATGGTCGTCCGTCTGTTTGGCGGCTATGAGTTCACAGAAGCAGATGCCAAGAGCCGCAATCCTGCCATCGCAGGCTATGGGAAGGGCGTCCCCATGGGCGGGGATCTCGGTGCCCCGCCTGCAGGCAAGGCTCCCACATTCCTTTTGGCCGCATTAAAGGATCCAATTGGTGCCAATCTTGATCGCTACCAGATCGTCAAGGGCTGGATTGACGAGAAGGGCGTAGCCCACGAGAAAGTCTACGATGTGGTGTGGTCCGGTGACCGGAAGCCAGGCGCAGGCGGGAAGGTACCTTCAGTTGGCAACACCGTGGATGTGGCGAATGCCAACTGGACCAACACCATCGGCAGCCCAGAGTTGATCGCCGTCTGGACGGATCCCGAATTCGATCCAAAGCAGAGCGCGTTCTACTACGGCCGCGTTCTCGAAATCCCGACGCCGCGCTGGACCACTTATGACGCGAAGTATTTCGGTCGTCCTGTCCCAACCGACGTTCCGGCTGCGATCCAAGAGAGGGCCTATACTTCCCCGATCTGGTACAAGCCAGCCTCCTAGACCCAACTCACTGAAGTGGGCAAACTGTTGCGCGAGCCGCTGCTGCACTTCGCCTTGATGGGCGTGGTGCTGTTCGCGGTCTACGGTTGGGTCAACGGCGACGCATCAAGTGCACCTCGCGAAATCGTCGTTTCCCAGGGGCAGCTTGACAGCCTGCAAGCAAAATTCGAGCGCGTCTGGCAGCGCCCTCCTTCGGCTGACGAACTGAGAGGGTTGGTCGACCAATGGGTGCGCGAAGAGATTCTGTACCGCGAGGGCCGGGCACGAGGGCTGGATCTCGACGATCCGGTCGTGCGGCGGCTCGTCGCGCAGAAGATGGAATTTATCGCCGAAGGCGTCACGCCGGAAGTGCCCGACGATACAACTCTTGAAGCCTGGCTTGCAGCGAATCAGGACAAGTATGCGATCGAGCCGCGCTATACTCTGCGGCAAGTCTACCTCAATCCGGCGCAGCGCGGCGCACGCCTAGAGGCCGACATCGACGCGGCACGGGCCGCGCTGGCCGGAGGCCGCATGGTTGATGGTGATTCGACGATGCTGCCCGCAGTGCTTGACTCGGCCCCGGGGCGCGAGGTGGCGCGCGTATTCGGCGCGGAGTTCGCCGCAAGTCTGAAGGGCCTGCCGACAGGTGAATGGGCGGGCCCGGTGCGCTCGGGGTTTGGACTGCATCTCGTGAAGGTCGAGCACCGCGTGGATGGCCGTGCCGCGACATTGCCTGAGGTTCGCGACACGGTCGTGCGCGATCTTCTGCGCGATCGCGCGACGCAGGCGAAGGAGAGCTTCTACAGGAAGCTACGTGCCGGCTACACCATACGCACGGAAGCCGGCGAAAAGAAGCCGAAGCCCGCGGGATGAGACGGTGACAAAGCGGATGCTACGCTGGACGCTCACAATGCTGCTGTGCAGTCTTTCGTGGGCAGCCTGCGCCGACGTCTTTCGCCCAGCCTACCTCGAGTTGAACGAAAGAGGCGAAGGTCGCTACGACGTGCTGTGGAAGGTGCCGGCGCGGGGCACTGCGCGGCTCGCGGTGGATGTGGTCTGGCCGGCTGATACGACCCAGCTGACGCCGCCGCTGGCATTGCTCACCGACGGGGCCTTCGTCGAGCGGTGGCGGATACAGCGTCACGGTGGGCTGGCTGGCCAGACGATCCGCATCGAGGGCCTGAGCGCCGGCGTCACCGACGTCATCGTGCGCGTCGAACGCGCCGACGGCACCGCCCAGGTCGAACGACTGCTCCCACAAAGCCCGAGCTTCACCGTCAAGGGGCCGACCGTCGCCGGCGAGGTGGCGTGGTCGTATCTGGTGTTGGGGGTGGAGCACATCCTAAGCGGGATCGACCACCTGCTTTTCGTGTTGGCTCTGCTGCTCATCGTGCACGGCGGGCGGCGAATCTTCTTGACCATCACGGCCTTCACGCTGGCGCATAGCCTGACGCTAATGGCCGCCACACTCGGGTGGGTGCATGTGCCCGGTCCCCCGTTGGAGGCGACCATTGCGCTGAGCATCGTCTTTGTGGCCGCCGAGGTAGTGCATGGGCTTCGCGGCCGCCCGGGGCTGACGGCGCGCGCGCCGTGGGTCGTAGCATTCGGTTTCGGCTTGCTGCACGGCTTTGGCTTCGCCGGTGCGCTCGCGGAGGTGGGCCTGCCACAAACCGCGATCCCGCTGGCGCTGCTAATGTTCAACGTTGGCGTCGAGGCGGGGCAGTTGATCTTTGTCGTTGCGGTCCTGCTTCTGCGCCGCCTGCTCGATCTGGCGATCGCGCGCCGGCCTGCCTGGGTTTCATACTTGCCCCCATATGCCATAGGTACGGTGGCGATGTTCTGGGTCATCGAGCGCGTGTCGGCGTTCTGGGCCTGAGGTGACGCACAGTCGGATTTCTACCTGTGGAACTCGCTTGATGGCGCAATACGCAACCAAAGACCTGCCCATAAGCGGCCACTCGTGCGCTCTCTCCAATGGCAATTCGAGTGAGTGGATAATCAGTATAGGTAACCCATCCGCGCTGAAGAGCATTTGCCGTACCTAGCTGAACTTGCACATTGAGAAAGATGGAGGGCTGTCGCGCTCGCCGATCGTGCCTATGACGCCGACTGGATCCGCGAGGTCATGGAGGACTAGGAGTGCAAGGCCTGTATCCCGCCCAAGGTCAACAGCACTGAGCCGGTCCCTTACTCGAAGCGGACATAAAAGAAGCGTAACCTAATCGAACGATGCATCGGAAAACTCAAGCAATTCAGGCACGTCTGCACTCGCTGCGACCGCATCGCCCTGAACTAGGTTGCCATGGCAAGACTCGCTGCCGTACGACTTTGTCTCATGCATCATGAGGCTGCAGCCTAGCCATGCGGCTCCGCCTCGGAATCCATGCGGGCCCCAAGGCAAAGACGGTCACAGTCGGGCGTCGCGTGGTTCGACAGGTACTCATCCGGCCCTGCCTGATCAGGCTCGTGACCGGGACCTCAGGGCTAGTGCTGAGAGTACGAATTTTTCTGCCGTAGCGGGCTTTTTCGAACCGACCGTAGTCGGAGGCGATGGTGGGCGCGACAGGGATCGAACCTGTGGCCACTGCCATGTCAAGACAGTGCTCTACCGCTGAGCTACGCGCCCATCGCCGGATGCCGCCGGGGTTTCGAACTGCCCGGTAGCGCGGAAGAGCGGTCGTCTACATCGCGGGAAACAGATTGGCAAGAGCGTGAAGCGTGACGTGCCCGGTTCGAGCGGCTATGACCATGAAATGGATTTTCTACCGGTCCTGCCCGACCACGAAGCCTTGGACTGCCGGCTGCCAGCCCGCCAGACGGTCCCGGTGGTCGTCGCCTCGCCGCACAGCGGTTCGCTCTATCCGGCGGACTTCCTCGAGCAGGCCATCGTTCCCCTTTCCGCCCTTCGCCGCGCCGAGGATGCCTTCGTCGACGAACTTTTCGCCGCCGCACCCGCCCTCGGGATGCCCTTCCTGGCGGCGCGCTTTCCGCGCTCCTACGTCGATGCCAACCGCGAGCCCTACGAACTCGACCCCGGCATGTTCGAGGGGCCGCTGCCGCGCCCCCTCAATCACCGCACGACCCGCGTCGCCGCCGGCCTTGGCATGATCCCGCGCGTCGCCGCGAGCGGCGAGGCGATCTATCGCGGGCGCGTACCGGCGGAAACGATCGAATATCGCCTCGAAAGCTGCTGGCGTCCCTATCACCAGACGCTGTCGCAGCTGGTGGAGAATACCTACAGCTCGTTCGGCGGCGCGCTGCTGATCGACGCCCATTCGATGCCCTCTTCCGTCTCCGGGTTCGGCTCGCGCGACCGCGAGCAGCGGGTCGATATCGTGCTGGGCGACAATCACGGGGAGGCCTGCGCCTCCGAGCTCGTGGCCACGGCCGAGCGCTGGTTTCGTGCACGAGGGCTGCGCGTCGTGCGCAACCAGCCTTACGCCGGCGGTTTCACGACGCAACGCTATGGCCGCCCCGCCCTTGCGCGCCACACGCTGCAGATCGAGATCAACCGGGCCCTCTACATGGACGAGGCCCGGCACGAGCGGCTGCCGGTGGCCGGTGTTTTCGCCCAACTGATCACCGGGCTGCTGGAAGAGATGGGCCGGCAGGCGCTGGAAACCCTTTTGCCCCGGCCCCTCGCCGCTGAATAGGAAGGCCGCTGCGCCGCCCACAAATCCGCTCAGGCAAAAAAAAGGGCCGTGACAAGCACGGCCCGAGTTTAGGGAGGAAACGCCCAAGACGGGCATACAGCAAACAAAGAGGCTACCGAGGTAGCGTTTGCTGCCCCCTAAGAATGGTGCACCTGCGAAGAGAATGCAAGAGCGAAAAAGAGCCCTGAATTCACATATTTAGCGTTCGTTGATGTCCAGCACCGGGTGTGTTGTTTTTGCAACGCACAAGAATAGCGCGATGCAGCGTTGCAATAACTGCATTGCTTCAGCAAACGCGCGAGGGGTGCATTTTTGTAATGTGTTCAGAGACTTAAAGCCCGGATTGGAGGGGTCGTTGGCCAAGAAGTTCGTAGTCGCGATGATGATGCACGAGACCAATACGTTCTCGCCCCTGCCCACGCCGATCGAATCCTTCGCCCGCGGCGGCGGCCTCGGCGCCCTGAACGGGCCCGAGGCCATCAAGGAAGCCGAGGGCACCAACACCTCCCTAGGCGGCTTCATTGAGATCGCCCGCAAGGCAGGCGCCGAATTCACGGTTCCGATGGCCGCGTCTGCCCATCCGTCGGGCCTGGTCACGAAAGCGGCATACGAGCAGATGACGACCGCCATCGTCGACGAGGTGAAGAAGGGCTGCGACGCCGTCCTGCTGGCCCTGCACGGCGCCATGGTGGCCGAGCACTACGACGACGGCGAAGGCGAGTTGCTGAACCGCATTCGCAAGATCGCCCCCGACGTGCCGATCGCCGTGGCGCTCGATTTCCACACCCAGATGACCGACGCGATGGTGAACGGCGCCACCATCATGACGGGCTACCGCACCTACCCCCACATCGACATGGCCGACACGGCCCGCCGCGCCGGCCGCACCCTGATCCGGACCCTGGCCGGCGAAGTCGAACCGAAGATGATCTGGGGCAACCGCCCGATCATGAGCAGCTCGCTGGTCCACACGCCCTCGCGCGAGCCGATGAAGACACTGATGGGCATGGCCAACCAGGCCGAGGATACCGGCGAGGTGCTGAACGCCTCGGTGTTCGGCGGCTTTCCGCAAGCCGACATCCCCCACCTCGCCCTTTCCTCTGTCATCGTTTGCGACAAGCGCACGGCCGAGGGCGAGATCCTGCTCAATCGCATCCTCGACACAGCCTGGGAGAAGCGCGAGGGCTTCCTGTTCCACCCCGAGCCCCTGTCGGTCCAGGTCGGTCGTGCCAAGGGCTACACCGACTATCCCGTCGTCATGGCCGACCACGGCGACAACACGGCCTCGGGCGGCACCCAGGACGTGATGAGCGTCATCGAGGAAGCCATGAAGCAGGAACTCGAGGATGCCTGCGCCGGCCCGATCTGCGATCCCGCCTGCGTCGAGCAGATGATCAAGGCCGGTGTCGGCGCCGAAGTGACCCTCGAACTCGGCGGCAAGATCGACATGCCGGCCATGGGCCTCAAGGGCAAGCCGCTCAAGGTCACCGGCAAGGTGAAGGCCATCACCGACGGCCAGTTCGTCGTGACCGGCCCGATGGCCACCGGCACCACTGTCCGCATGGGCCGCACGGCCGTGCTCGACACCGGCAAGATGCAGATCGTCGTCTCGGAGAAGCGCGCGGAGCCCTACGATCTCGGCGTCTTCACCCATTGCGGCATCGATCCGCGGCGCAAGAAGTACGTGCTGATCAAGTCGCGCCAGCATTTTCGCGCCGGCTTCGAGCCGATCGCCAAGCACATCGTGATGTGCGACGGCGACGGCTGCACCGCGTCGGACCTAAAGCTGTTCAAGTACGAGCGGGTCAAGCGTCCGCTCTACCCCTTCGACCTCGACATGCGGCTCGGCCGCAACGAAGCCTAGGAGCTCCCATGGCCAACTACGACATCGTCATCCGCAACGGCCAGGTCGCCGACGGCACGGGCAGGAAGCTGTTCGCCGCCGACGTCGCCCTGAAGGGCGATCGCATTGCCGCGGTCGAGGCGCCGGGCACACTGCGCGGCGACAATGAGATCGACGCCGCGGGCAAGGTGGTGGCGCCAGGCTTCATCGACGTGCACACGCACGACGATACCGCCCTGATCGACAATCCGGGCATGGCCATGAAGGCCAGCCAGGGCGTCACGACGGTGGTCTGCGGCAATTGCGGCGTGTCGGCCGCGCCCTATGTCCGACCCGATGTCGGCCACTGGATGTCGCTGATCATCAAGAAGAAGGAAAATCTCTCGGCGAGCTTTGCGGCATTCGCCGACAAGGTCGACGCTGCGAAGCCCGCCATCAACGGCGCCTTCCTGATCGGCCACGGCACGCTGCGCATCAACTCGATGGGCGACGATCTCAACCGGGTCGCGACGACGGGCGAGATCAGGCAGATGCGCGAGCTGCTCGACCAGAGCCTCGAACAGGGCGCCATCGGCATGTCCAGCGGACTATTCTATGCGGTGTCGAGCCACGCCTCGACCGACGAGGTCGTGGAAGTCGCCACGCCGCTCGGCAAGTGGGGCGGCGTCTACACCGCCCACATGCGCGACGAGGGGGACCACATCCTGAAGGCGATGGACGAGACCTTCGAGATCGGCCGCCGCGTCGGCGCCGAGATCATCGTCTCGCACCACAAATGCTCCGGCCGCTCCAACTTCGGCCGCATGAAGGAGACATTGCCGCTGTTCAACGAGGCGATGAAGAAGCAGCAGATCGCCTTCGACGTTTACCCCTACGTCGCCGGCTCGACGATCCTGCGCTCCGACATGCTGGAGCGCGCCGACAAGGTGCTGATCACCTGGTCCGACAAGGTGCCGGGCCTGAGCGGCCGCGACCTCAAGGAAATCGCCGAGGAGATGGGCTGCTCGATGAAGGAAGCCGCCGACCGCATCCAGCCGGCCGGCGCCATCTACTTCATGATGGACGAGAAGGACGTGCAGGCGGCGATGTCCCATCCCGGCGCCATGATCGGCTCGGACGGAATCCCCTTCGACGCCCATCCGCATCCGCGCCTGTGGGGCACCTTCCCGCGCGTCCTGGGCCACTATTCGCGCGACCTCAAGCTCTTCCCGCTGGAAGACGCGGTGCGCCGCATGACGTCCTATTCGGCGCAGCGCTTCCATCTCACCAAGCGCGGCGAGGTGAAGCCCGGCTTCTACGCCGACATTTGCATCTTCGATCCGGCTACCGTGATCGACACGGCGACGTTCGAGAAGCCGATCTCGCCGGCCAAGGGCATCGACACGGTGCTCTGCAACGGCGCCGTTGTCTGGCGCGACGGCAAGCAAGGCGACGGCCAGGCCGGCCGCGCGCTCAAGCGTCAGGAGATGCAGGCCGAAGCCAGGGCCTGATCCGCCCGCAGCGCACATCCCAAAGAAAAGGCCCGCTCGATGCGGGCCTTTTTGTTTAGCTCAGTCGGCGCCTTCGTCGCGGCGCGTGCGCTCCATGCGCTCGTGCCTCTCCTGGGCTTCCACCGAGAGGGTCGCAATGGGGCGTGCTTCGAGGCGCTTCAGGGAGATCGGCTCGCCCGTCTCCTCGCAGTATCCGTAGGTGCCCTCCTCGATCGACTTCATCGCCTGGTCGATCTTGGAGATGAGCTTGCGAAAGCGGTCTCGGGTCCTGAGTTCCAGGGAGCGGTCGGTCTCGGCAGTCGCGCGATCGGCAAGATCGGGCTGCGCGAGGCTCTCTTCCTGCATGTTCTGCAGGGTCTGGTTGGACTCCTCGATCAGCTCGCCCTTCCACTTCAGCAGCTTCTGCCGGAAGTACTCCTGCTGCATCGGATTCATGAACGCTTCACGCTCTGTCGGCCGATAGTTCTGCGGCAACGTAATCGACATCGTCGGCAACTCCACTCGCAGCATATGCGGTCCACCAAGGGGCGATGGACCTGTCTCAAAAGCGCGCGGAGTATAGGGACGGGCCCTCCGGCTGCAAGAACGTTTAGAGGCCGGAGGACGATTCAGCCATGCAGTGCAGCAAAAACCCTGCGCAGCCGTTATTCACGAAATTGTAGCAATTTCCGTCACCACCCGGGGGATTTTTGCTGCAACGCAGCAAACGCCTCTGCCGCGACGAGCCTCGCGAAGGTTGCGGAGAGGTCGAACCGCTGGTCGAGGGAAAATGCGGCCACCGCCGCTTCCTCGACCCGGGCCTCGCCGTCCAGCGCTAGAACGAAGCTGACCTCGGCCGGGCTCAGCGCCAGGAAGCCCGCGTCGTCGGCCCGGCGCAGGACGAGCAGCGCCGAAGGCCCCTCCTCCAGGCTCACCGGTTCCGGCAGCGCCCCCGGCCGGGTTGCCCGCCAGATCCGGTCGATCGGATAGGGCGATTGGATCACCGTCGCCCCCGCTGCCAGCGGCAGCCTCGATCCGACCAGCCGGTCCGGCGCGACGCCGGCCAGGTCCTCCGCCCTCAGCCGGCCCGCGCCCGGCGCGTGAAAGGCGAGATTGAGGGCCCAGTCCAGCCGCGCCATGTCCGCGAGGTAGGGCAAGGAGGCGGCCGGGCCGTAGTCCGCGACATGCGCCGGAAAGCCCTCGCCGTACTCTGCCAGAACGGGCTGCCTCGGCAGTTCGCGGAGGGTGAAGGCCTGCGCCATACCGCGGAAAAAATCTTCCCCGACGAGCGCATGCACCGTTGGGAAGGTACTCGCCAGGGCACCTTCGAGGCTCCGCCGGACGTGATGGCGATGGACGCGCAGGCGCGAAGCGGCCGCAATCCCATCCCCGATGACGGCATCCACCAGGTCGGCGCGATCCTCGCCGCCGAGATGGGCAGCGAAGGCCGTCTGCAGGTCACGCAGCCCGGGCATCGGCGCCCTCCTGCGCGTTAAGACAGTCGCGCGCCCGGTCCGCCTCGGCGAGGAGGACATCCACGGCCGGCAGGTCTGTGTCCCATTCGACCAGTGCGGGCTTCGCCCCGAAGCGGCGCACGACCTCCCCGAACAGCGTCCAGACACCCTCGCCCACCCGGCTGCCGTGATCGTCGATCAGGATCGGTTCCCCGTCGGCATCGTTCACGGTGTGCCCGGCCAAGTGATACTCGCCGATGACGGGCGCCGGCAGTCCCCGCAGCCAATCGATTGGATCGAGCCCGAGATTGTGCGCCGTCACGACGATGTTGTTCACGTCCAGCAACAGGCCGCATCCGCTGCGCCGGGCAAGCTCGGCGAGGAACTCCGGCTCGGACAGGGTCGAATGCGCGAAGGCCAGATAGCAGGAGGGGTTCTCCACGAGGATTTGCCGGCCAAGACGTTCCTGCACCCGGTCGACGTTGCGCACCACGACCTCGAGCGCTTCCTGGGTGTAGGGTAGCGGCAGAAGATCGTTGAAGTACCGGCCGCCGGCCACGCTCCACGCGAGATGATCCGAAACGAGAGCGGGCTGCAGATGCTCCACCAGCGCAGCGACCCGGTCGAGGTGCCTCTCGTCCACACCGTCGACCGACCCGAGCGACAGGCCCACCGCATGGACCGAAATGGCGTAGTCCCGGCGGAGTTCGTCGAGGCCATCACGCGCCGGGGAAGCGCCCAGATAATTCTCGGCGTGGATTTCGAGGAAGCCGGTCGCCGGCCGGTCACGCGCGATCTCCGCGAAATGCGGCGAGCGCAGCCCGATGCCGGCGGCCGGGAGCATCCTCAGCTCGGCGTGAGCTTGCCGCCGATGATCTTTTCGCACGCGCCCTTCGGCACGGAAACCCAGGCGTCCGGCTGCGCGTCCTTCTTCGAGGTGCCGGCGCAGGACGATTTGGCGGTCTGGCAGTCGTTCTTGCCAGCCTTCGCGATGCCGTAGCACTTCTCCATGTTGCCCTGCGCCTGGCTGGTGCCAGCCGGCAGCACGAGCGCGGCGGCGAGAGCCGAGGCGATGGCGATACGGGTGTTGTTCATTGTGTCCTCCATGACATGACGACGCCTACTCTATACTCCGGATTGAGGCGGCAAGGCGTCACGCGCGCTCCATCGTACCCGCCAACGGGAGTAACGGAAACTTGTTCGATAAGCCCGGTAACGGCCTGCTGAGCCCCGGCGACTTCGTGCGCCATCCTGGCCGGCCCGACTGGGGCCTGGGCCAGATCCAGTCGATGATCGGTCACCGCATTACCGTCAATTTCGAGAATGCCGGCAAGGTCGTCATCGACGGGAACGTGATCGAGCTCGCTCCAGACGACGCATCGCCTCGCTGAGTTCGGTCGGCGTGTTGACGTTGAGGAACGGTGCCGCATTGCCCGGCCAGACCAGTTCCTCGAAGACATAGCGCTGCGCGAAGGTCTCGACCCGGCGCATCCCCTCCTCGAGGATCGCCCGGCGCAGGTCGGCGGCGAGTTTCACCGACCATATGGCCAGCGTGTGCTCGCGCCGCTTGCCGTGGCGCACCATCAGCACGTCGGGCTCGGGCACATGCATCAGACCGCAAAGCCGGACCGTGAGGTCGAGCGGCAGGAAGGGAACATCGGCGGGCGCGGTCAGGATCCAGCCGGCATGGGGATGATGCTTCAGCGACCATTCCATGCCGGCCAGAATGCCGGCCAGAGGCCCGAGCCGCCGCCCCTCAAGTTGGGCGGCAGCCTGGATGTCGGGCGCGTCGGCGACGACCGGGACCTGAAGCGCCTCGAAGGCTGGGTCCGGGTCGTTGGCCACGATCACCAGATCCATCACCTGCGGTCGCAGCCGCTCGACCACATGGGCGATCATCGGCTTGCCGGCCAGCGGTCGCAGCGGCTTCAGCGGGCCCGGCCCCATGCGTCGCCCCTCGCCGCCCGCCAGGATGACACCCACCACCGC
The DNA here is from genome assembly GCF_020880995.1 of Reyranella aquatilis. Classification (GTDB taxonomy): domain Bacteria; phylum Pseudomonadota; class Alphaproteobacteria; order Reyranellales; family Reyranellaceae; genus Reyranella; species Reyranella aquatilis. The sequence continues at coordinate 193,594 of NZ_JAJISD010000011.1, forward strand.
GCCGCTGCGGACGGGTCCTAAATTCTGCAACGCTTTTGCCGCCATGATGGCACTATGCGGGGACGACGCGATCAAGCAAGGGGGAGGAACAGATGGCATTCAGCATCGCCAAGGCGGCGACATGGCTGCACCAGGTGGACAAGGCGCGGGCCGTCGTTGGCTGGTGGCCGGAACAGTTCGCCACCGACGATGAGCGGCTTGCCTACAAGGTCCAGGACGCCTTCCTGAAGAAGCAGGTCGTCAAGCAGGGACCGCTGGTCGGCTACAAGATCGCGCTGACCTCGCCGCAGATCCTCGCGCAGACCGGCCTCAAGGGCCCGGCCTATGGTCCGATCCGCAAGAAGCGCGTGTTCGAGCACAAGGCGACCGTGCGCGCCGATCGCTGGACGCGGCTGGGCGCCGAACTCGAGATCATCCTGATCGTGAACGCCGACGTTCCCGCGCCGAAGGACAAGCCCTACGACCGGGACTCGATCGCGCGGTATGTCGGCGAGGCGCGCGCCGGCTTCGAGCTGATCGAGGATCGCGGCGCCGACTACAGCCGCCTCGCCGTCAACCCGCTGATCATGGATGCCGGCTGGAACGGCGGCTCGCTGCTGGCGAAGCCCAACAAGGACTGGGCCAAGCTCGATCTCGGCAATCTGAACGGCTCCGTCTCCTTCGACGGCAAGGTGGTGCGCGAGGGCCATTCCGGTGACGTACTGGGCCATTGCTACAATGCGCTCGCGTGGCTGGCCAACAAGCTCGGCGACCACGGCAAGCGCCTGAAGAAGGGCATGATCGTCTCGACCGGCAGCATGGTCGCCTGCCAGTTCGTCCCGCCCGGCAGCACCGCCGTCGGCAGGATCGAGGGCCTGGGCGAGGTCACGCTGAAATACGAACTGCCGAAGTAGGGGCGATGCTGCTTCGCTCCCGCGCCACCCTCTCCCTGGCGACGGCGCTCGCCTTCGTCGGCCCGGCTGGCGCCAACGATTCGTCCTCGGAACTCGCCGCCGGGGGACTGGTGCTGGTCAAGACCGAGGCGATCTCCATGCAGCGGGAGGACCTCACCCTGTCCCCGTCGGAGGTCCGCGTGCGCTACGAAATGCGCAACGACACCGGCCAGCCTGTGACGCTGCGCGTGGCCTTTCCGATGCCCGAGGTGCCGAGCGACACGCCGGCCGGAATGACGACGAAGAGCGGCGCCCACAACGTGGCGATGCGCCCGCCGACCGATCCCGATTTCCTGCGCTTCCGGGTCTGGGCGGACGGCCGCGAGATCAAGCCGGAGGTCGAGATCAAGGCACTGCTACCTGACGGGCGCGACATTGCCGCGGCGCTGCAGGAGATCGGCGGTCCGTCGCTGGTGCTTCAGCCGGGCATTTTTCCATCGGCCGAAGACAAACCGCTCGCCCCCGTTGCGCGCCAGAAGCTGCAGGCACTGGGCGCCCTCGAGCCGCTGGAGGGCGGCGACGGTTTCCGGCTGCCTTGGTCCGTCCGCATCACCTTCCACTGGATGCAAACCTTCGCGCCGGGCGTCACCGTGGTCGAGCACAGCTACAAGCCCGTGATCGGCAGCCGGTTCATCGTGATCGAGGACAACGGCAAGATCGGCGGCTCGGGCGGCGAGGATCCGTTGCGTGCCTTCTGCATCGATGCCGCCACCGATCAGTCGATCCGCGCCGCCGACCGCCGGGTGAAGGAGGCCAGGCGCCCCGCAGGCGCCGACGCGCCGCTGCTGACGGGCTATACGCTGGGCTACATTCTCCAGACGGCGCGCAATTGGCGCGGCGGCACCATCGGGACGTTCAACCTCACTCTGGAAGGCGGTCCGATCGTCGTCGAGGGCAACACGGTGGGCAATGTGCGCATAACGACGCTCTGCACCGAGCTACCGCTTCGGCGGACGGGCCCCCAACGCTTCGAGGCGACGGTGCGGAACTATGTCCCGAAAGAGGACCTGCGGATCCTCTACATCGCAGATTAGATTTCGCGGCCTTGCCGCTCGGTCAGACGACGAGAAAGTCGGCAGCCGAGAGACCGCCGACCGGCGCCGTCACCGTGGCGAACTGGACGGCAGTCCCCGCTCCCGTGCCATCGGCATCGTAGAACAGGGCGCCGGTCGTCGCATTGAATACGATCCTGTCGTCCGCATCGAGCGCCGCAGACCCGATCCGGAAGGCACCCGCGGCAAGGGCACCGTCCGACAGGCCGGTGAACATCGCGTTGTCGAGGACGATCGTGTCGTCGACCGAGCTGAAGTCCGTGATCGTGTCGGAATTGCTTCCGCCCAAAGTGGTGTTGAACAGGAAGCTGTCGGCGCCGGTCCCACCTGTGAGCGTGTCCGTTCCGAGACCGCCGTTGAGGCTGTCGTTGTCTGCGCCTCCATTCAAGGTGTCGGCGCCGTTGCCGCCGAGCAACGTGTCCGCGCCGGCCTCGCCGTTGAGCGTATCGACACCCGCCAGTCCGTCGAGATAGTCGTCGCCGCCGCCCCCGCTCAGGACATTGTCCACGCTGGAGCCCCGGATGATGTTGGCGAGAGCATTGCCGGTGCCCGTTGTGCCGGCGTTGAGCGTGAGATTCTCGACGTTGTCGCTCAACGCGAAGCTCACTGTGGAATAGACGATATCCGTGCCTTCCCCGGCCAGTTCCGTCACCGCGTCGAGCACGTTGTCCACGGCATAGCTGTCGTTGCCCGTCCCGCCCACCAGGACATCGGCACCGGTGGCACCGTTCAGCGTATCGTCACCCGCGCCGCCCACGAGCGTGTTGGCAGCCAGATTCCCGAACAGGTTATTGTCGAGCGCGTTTCCGGTGCCGTTGATCGCCGCACTTCCGGACAGTGTGAGCCACTCCACGTTGTCTCCCAGGGTAAAGGTCACGAACGAGTTGACCCTGTCGAGGCCCTCGCTCGTGGCCTCGACGATCGTGTCCAGGATGTTGTCGACATAGTAGAAATCGTCGCCGGTGCCGCCGACCATCGTGTCGGCGCCCGCCTTGCCGTCGATCTCGTCGGCCCCGGCGCCGCCCTCGAGCCGGTTCGCTCCAGAGTTTCCGTTTAGGAAGTTGGCCTCCGCGTTGCCAGTGCCATCGATGTTCGCTGCACCTTCCAGCGTCAGGTATTCGAAGTTGGCGCCCAGCGTCCAGCTCACCGCCGCCCGGACCCAGTCGCTGCCCGCACCTTCGGCCTCCGTGACGACGTCGCCCGCATTGTCGACGTAGTAGCTGTCGTTGCCGGCCCCGCCCGCCATCGTGTCGGCGCCCGCCCCGCCATCCAGCGCGTTGTGCCCGCTGTTGCCGATCAGAACGTTGTCGAGGCCGTTGCCGGTGATCGCGTAGTTGCCGCTTCCGGTCAAGGTCAGGTTCTCGATGTTGGCACCCAACGTACGCGACACCGACGATACGACCGTGTCGATGCCGGCGTCGGCTTCCTCGGTGACCGAATCCGACGTGCTGCCGACGAAGTAGGTGTCGTTGCCAGCGCCGCCGGCGAGCGTGTCGACTCCGCCACCGCCGTCCAGGATATTGTCTCCGGCGTTGCCGAGGAGGATGTTGGCCAGCTCATTGCCCGTGCCGTCGATGTTCGCGCTGCCGCCCAGCGTCAGGTTCTCGACATTGGCGCCCAACGTCCAGGACACGGAGGCAATGACGGTGTCGGTACCGCCAACGGCCGACTCCGCCACCGTGTCGGACGCGTTGTCGACGACATAAGTGTCGTTGCCCGCTCCGCCCGTCAGCGCGTCGGCTCCCGCACCGCCATCCAGAACATTATCGCCGGCATTCCCGAACAGGGCGTTGTCCAGCTCGTTGCCTGTCCCGTCGATGTTGCCGCTGCCGATCAGCGTAAGGAGCTCCAGGTTGGCGCCCAGTCTCCAGGTCAAGGACGACACCACCGCATCGGTGCCGCTGGCGGCCGCTTCCGTCGCGACATCCAATGCGCTGTCCACGTAGTAGGTGTCATTGCCGGTGCCGCCCGCCATCGAGTCCGCGCCAGCGCCACCGTCCAGCACATTGTCGCCCGCGTTGCCTGTGAGCACATTGGCGAGACCGTTTCCGGTGGCGTCGATATTGGCGCTTCCTGCAAGCGTCAGCTTCTCGACATGGCCGCCCAAAGTGTAGCTGATCGTGCTCGTGACCGTATCGGTGCCGCCCGCGGCCAGTTCCACCACCAGGTCGCCCGCGTCATCGACGAAGTATTTGTCGTCGCCGCCGCCGCCGATCATGGTATCGGCACCCGCCCGGCCGTTCAGGATGTCGTTGTCCCCGCCGCCGTCGAGAACGTTGGCCCCACTGTTGCCGAACAGTTCATTGCGAAGCGAGTTGCCGGTGGCATTGAGATCGTCGACACCGATCAATTCGAGGTTCTCGACGTTGGCCGCAAGGGCGTAGCTGACCGTGCTGATCACGTCGTCCACACCTTCCGAAAGCGCTTCGACCACCACGTCGCCGGCTTCGTCGACATAGTAGATGTCCTGGCCGATGCCTCCGATCATCGTGTCGGCGCCCGCGCCGCCATCGAGCACATTGCTGCGGCCGTTTCCCGTCAGGATGTTGTCGAGGCTGTTGCCGAAGCCTTTAAGGAGATCGTTGCCGGTGAGAGTCAGGTTCTCGATATTTGCACCCAGAGTATAGTTCACCGACGCCAGTACCGTATCCCGCCCGCCATCGACCTCCTCGACGACGAGGTCCCCGACATTGTCGACATGGTATGTATCGTCGCCGGCACCGCCGGCCATCGTGTCCGCACCCAAGCCGCCATCCAGCACATTGCGCCCGACATTGCCCGATAGTGTGTTGGCGAACGCATTGCCGGTGGCGTAGTTGTCGCCCTCTCCGACGAGAGTGAGAGCCTCGATCTCGTCCTCCGCCTCCAGCGCGAAGGACACCCACGAGACGACCGTATCGAATCCCTCGCCCGCGTTCTCGATCACGACATCGTCGCCGTCCTCCACGACGTAGAGGTCGTCCCCGGATCCTCCGATCAGCGTATTCGCCCCGGCTTCGGCCTGCAGATAGTCGTCGCCTTCGCCGCCGATCAGCCTGTCGGCGCCCAGACCGCCGTACAGGAAGTCGTTCCCGGCACCGCCATCCAGGAGATTGTCTCCGCCATTACCGACCAGGCTGTTCTCCAGTCCGTTGCCGGTACCTGCAATCGCGTCCGTCCCGCCCAGCGTGAGGTTTTCCACCTCCGCCGCCAGCACGTAGCTCACGACCGAGATCACCCGGTCAGTGCCTTCGTCAGCCAACTCGACCACCACGTCGTCTGGCTGGTCCACGACGTAGATGTCGTCGCCCGCGCCACCGATCAGCGTATCGGCTCCTGCACGGCCGTTGAGCGTGTCGTTGCCCATCCCGCCGTGGAGTACGTTGGACCCGCTGTTGCCGAGCATCACATTGTCGAGGTCGTTGCCCGTCCCCGCGAGGTTCGCGCCGCCCCGCAGGGTCAGGTTCTCGACGTGGGCAGACAGGGCGTAGGTCACGGTCGAGATCACCTTGTCGATCCCCTCGCCCGCGGCCTCGACCACCACGTCGCCCGTGCGGTCGACGACGTAAGTGTCGTTGCCCGCGCCACCGATCAGCGTGTCGGCGCCGCCTTGGCCGTTCAGCCTGTCGTTGCCGGCCCCGCCGGTCAGCACGTTGGCGCCGCTGTTGCCGACCAGCACGTTGTCCAGCCCGTTACCCGTTCCGTCGAGGTTCGCACTGCCGCGCAGGGTCAGGTTCTCTACGTCCGCCGAGAGCACGTAGGACACCGTCGAGAGGACCCCGTCGATGCCTTCGCCCGCGGCCTCGACCACCAAGTCGCCCGTGCGGTCGACGAAGTAGACATCGTTGCCTTCCCCACCGATCAGCATGTCGGCGCCGCCTTGGCCGTTCAGCCTGTCGTTGCCGGCCCCGCCGGTCAGCACGTTGGCGCCGCTGTTGCCGACCAGCACGTTGTCCAGCCCGTTACCCGTCCCGCCGAGGTTCGCGCTGCCGCGCAGGGTCAGGTTCTCGACCTCTGCCGAGAGCACGTAGGACACCGTCGAAATCACCGTGTCGGTGCCCTCGCCTGCCATTTCGATCACCACGTCGCCGACCTGGTCGACGAAGTACGTGTCGTTGCCTTCCCCGCCGGCCATCGTATCGGCACCGGCCCCACCGACGAGAACGTCGTTGGCCAATCCGCCGAACAGCGAGTCGGAGCCCGCGAAACCGTACAGGAAATCCGCTGTGCTCGTGCCGAACAGTTCGTCGTCGAAAATAGTGCCTCTGATGGCTGCCATGACACTTCCCCTCACGTGCTGTGACCGGCTGGACCGATCCCGGCGGCGAGCGAGGCGAAGCTCATGGGAGATCCTCGTGCCACCTTGGATGGCACCAGTGTCATGGGCCCTGGTTTCCGGCGGATTGCCGAAGGAGGCCGGTTTGTTTCGTCGGTTTCACGCCATGGTCGTCAGAGCGCCGGCGGCGGCCCCTCAATCGCGGGGACGCCCCGTCACCGATCGGTGGCGCGTCTTTCCCATTTCATGACGGCCAGCGAGGCATCCGGCCTCAATTGCCGCCACGACAATCGCCGAACAAACTCCCGGCCGACCACCAGCGCGTCGTAGTCCCCAGGAAAGAGCTGGGCGATCGCCGGATCGAGGGCGTTGAGACCGCCCGCATAGGCGCCAAAGGCCGGCAGGATGATGCGCCTTCCATCAGTCAGGAAGCAGCGCCGCCGCAGGCCTCGTCCGCGCACCGTGAGCGCGGCCACGGGATGATAGTGACCCGACACCTCGCCCTCGGCCGGCCCGAACAGTGCCTCGTGCCGGAACACCAGGGGCCCGGCCGCAATCTCCCCCGCCACCTCGCCCCATCCCTCCGGCGGCGGCGCGGGATCGTGATTGCCGGCGATCCAGACAAAGCGGGTCCGCGACGTGAGGCGCGCAATCGCCATCCTCTCGGTCTCGGGCATGCGCTCGATCGCGGCCCGGTCGTGGAACGAATCGCCCAGGCAGACAAGGGTGCGTGGTCGGACGGCGTCGATCAGGGCCGCGAGCGCGCCCAGCGTCTGGCGCGTGTCGTAGCGCGGCAACAGCTTGCGCGCGTTGACGGCGTAGGAAGAACCTTTCTCGAGATGGAGGTCGGCGACCGCCAGCAACCGTTCCGCGGGCCAGTAGAGAGCGCCCATCGGCAGCGCTTCGAGCGGCTCGCCGGCACACATGAACGCGAGCCTGTTCATGGCATGTGCACGCGCACCCGCAGGCCATCCCCATCCAACGGGTCCCGCCCGAATCCGGCCACGATCTCGCGCAATTTCATGCGAAGCACGATTGACCGGGTGCGGGCCGGTGCGCAAGGTGACTCGATGCATCGTTTCGTGTGTCTCGCCGTCGCCGCGCTTCTGTGCGGGCCGCAACTTGCCTACGCGCAGATGCAGCCCCACCGGGCGGAGTATGTGTTGAGACTGGGCAATGCCGCCAATGCGCCGCGGATCGGCACGGCGGTGCAGGACATTTCCCAGGATTGCGCGGGCTGGCACCTGAAGCGCGATATCGCTTCCGAGATCGCGCTCACGGCCTCCTGGAAGATGGCGTTGTCTTCCAAGCTTGATGCCGAGGAAACCCGCAGCGGCAACAACCTTCGCTATCGAACCGTGCAGGTTCAGAACGGCAATACGCGAGAGACCAAGGGCCGCGTCCAGAAAGACGGCGGCGAATTGCGAACCGAGATCGTCCAGCCCGGCGTCCCACCCTTCCAGTTTTCCCTGCCGAACGCCACGCTCCTGCCCGTTGCCGCCATCGATCACCTGATCGAGAGGCTGCGCGCCAACGCCACCGCCTTTCCGGCGCTGACCTTCGATCCGGAGGTGGTGGGCGACGTCTTTCTGGTCGACGTGACGCAGCTCGGCAACGACAGGCTCCGTCCGGCCCGGCCGTCCGACAAGCCGGTCGCGCTCCCAAAGGGAAAGTCGTGGCCTCTGGTCATGAGCTTCACCCGTGGCCGCCAGCAGGCACAGAGACCCATGTTTTCCGTGACGGCCCAGGTCTTCGAGAATGGCGTTCTCGATCGCCTGACGGTCGATACCGGCCTCGTGACCGTGACGGCCGACTTGCAGACCCTCGAAATGCGACCGGCCCCCAACTGCCCGAGGTCCTGACCGATCATCCGGCCGGCCCCGCCCTGCGTATGCCCGGTATGTCGGTTTCGATCGTATGGCTGCGCAACGACCTCCGCGTCTCGGACAATCCGGCGTTGGTCGAGGCGCTGCGCACCGGCCAGCCCGTGCTGCCCGTCTTCATTCTCGACGACGAGACCGTCGGACGTCGCCCGCTCGGTAGCGCCTCACGCTGGTGGCTCCACTACAGCCTGCATTCGCTCGACGAATCGCTTCGCAAGCTCGGGTCGCGCCTGACGCTGCGCCGCGGGCCCGCAGGGCGTGTGCTGTCCGACCTCGTGACGGAGTGCGCGGCCACATCAGTTTTCTGGAACCGGGCCTATGACGAGGGTTCGCGCCATCGAGACGCGCACCTGAAGAAGTCACTCGCCGAGCGCGGCCTGAGGGCCGAAAGCTTCAAGGCGAGCCTTCTGTTCGAGCCGTGGGAAGTGAAGAACCAGAGCGGCGATCCCTTCAAGGTCTTCACGCCGTTCTGGCGTGCCTGCCGGGCACTTCCCCCACCCGACGAACCGCTCCCCGCACCGAAGAGCCTGCCGGTACCGAAGACCTGGCCTGCGACCGATCTGCTCGCAGACTGGCGCCTTCTGCCGACCACGCCCGACTGGGCGGGCGGACTGCGCGCCGCCTGGACACCCGGTGAGGCCGGCGCGCTGGCCCGCCTCTCCCGTTTTCTCGACATAGCGCTCGACGCCTATCGCGACGCCCGCGATCTGCCGGCCGTCGAGGGGACGTCCCGCCTTTCCCCGCACCTCGCCTTCGGGGAGATCAGTCCCCGGCAGGTCTGGCGAGCCGCCACCAACCGCGGCGCGTCCGCCGCCGTGGACAAGTTCCTGTCGGAAATGGGCTGGCGGGAGTTTGCCTACAGCCTGCTGTTCCACAACGGAAACCTGGCCGAACGCAACTTCAGGCCGGAGTTCGATACGTTTCCCTGGGCCGATCCGGGAGAGACAGTTGTGGCCTGGCAGAAGGGCCTGACCGGATATCCGATCGTCGACGCGGGCATGCGCGAACTATGGGCGACCGGCTGGATGCACAATCGCGTGCGCATGATCGCCGCGTCCTTCCTCACCAAGGACCTGCTGATCGACTGGCGCGCGGGAGAGCGCTGGTTCTGGGACACGCTGGTCGACGCCGATCCGGCGAACAACGCCACAGGCTGGCAATGGGTCGCAGGATGCGGCGCGGACGCCGCGCCCTACTTCCGCGTTTTCAATCCGGTTCTGCAGGGCGCGAAGTTCGATCCCAAGGGCGAATATGTGCGGCGTTGGGTGCCCGAACTTGCCGACCTGCCCGACGCGGTCGTCCACAGCCCCTGGACCGCCCCCAAGCCGCTGCCCGCTTCCGTCTACCCCGGACGCGTCGTCGAGCATGGCGCGGCACGGGACCGCGCACTGGCCGCCTTCCAAACCGTCAAGAAATCAGCGTAGAAGTACCGAGGGGAGTCTTCGTACAATGAAAATCGCCGTCATCGGCGCCGGCGTATCCGGCCTCGGAGCCGCCTGGCTCCTCAGTCGCAGCCACGACGTGGTCGTCTACGAGCGCGAGAACCGTTTCGGCGGCCATTCCTGCACTGTCGAGGCGCCGATGCCCGAGGGGCCCCGTCCGGTCGACGTGGGCTTCATCGTCTTCAACGATCGCAACTATCCAAACCTCGTCGCGCTGTTCGATCACCTCGGCGTGCCGACCGAAGATTCCGACATGTCCTTCGCGGTCAGCCTCGACGAGGGCGGGTTCGAGTACGGCAGCTCCTTTGCCGGCTACTTCGCGCAACGCCGCAACATCGCACGCCCGTCGTTCCTGCGCATGACGCACGACATCCTGCGCTTCAACCGCCTGGCGCCGACGCTGCTGGACCGGAGCGAGGATCTCGACTTTACGATCGGGGATTTCGTCGCCGAAGCCGGCTTCGGCACCGCGTTCCGGGATCGCTACCTGCTGCCGATGGCGTCGTGCATCTGGTCGACGCCGCTGGGGCAGATGCTCGACTACCCGGCGCAGACCTTCGTGCGCTTCTTCAACAATCACGGGCTGCTGACCGTAGGACCCCAGCTCCAGTGGCGCACGGTCAGCGGCGGCAGCCGCTCCTATGTCGAGCGCATCGTGACCCCGCTGCGCGCCCGGGCGCGCCTTTCCACGCCCGCCAGTGCCGTTCGCCGCACGCCCGAGGGCGTCGAAGTACGGGATGCGGCAGGCCACTGGGACCGTTTCGACCGGGTCGTGCTGGCCTGCCACGCAGACCAGGCACTTGGCCTGCTCACCGACGCCGACGACCGGGAGCGCAGCCTGCTCGGCCGCTTCGCCTACTCCAAGAACGAGGTCTGGCTGCATGGCGACGAAAGCCTGATGCCGCGGCGGCGCGGTGCCTGGGCGAGCTGGAACTATGTCGCCGACAGCCGCGCGCGGGACAGCAACGTGAGCGTCACCTACTGGATGAACCGGCTGCAGAACCTGCCCGACAGCACACCGCTCTTCGTTTCGGTCAATCCCGGCCGTGCCCCGGCACCAGCTACGGCGCATGCCCGCTTCTCTTTCGAGCATCCCATGTACGATGCCGCCGCCATCCGGGCACAACGCGACCTTCATCTCCTGCAGGGCGTCCGCGACACCTTCTTCTGCGGCAGCTACTGCGGCTACGGCTTCCACGAGGATGCGCTCTCCGCCGGCCTCGACGTGGCCGAGCAGCTCGGCGTCCAGCGGCCCTGGGCGCGCCCCGACGAGCATCGCCGGATCGGCGATCCGCCGCGGGTCGTGGCCGAGCGGCCGACCATCCCGCCGCTGCCGATCCCGGTCGCGGCGCGTGTGGCGCCGGAGGCGACGTGACGGGGCTCTCCGCCCATTCGATCGTCGATGCCACGGTCGTGCACCGCCGGCTGCGACCGCGCGAGAATGCCTTCCGCTACAAGGTCGGGTACCTGTGTCTCAACCTCGATGCCCTGGAAGGCGCGGCGGGCCGCTGGCTCAAGCTCGACCGCAGGGGGCTCGTCTCCTTCCGGCGGGCCGATCATGGAGCTCGCGACGGTTCGGACCTCAGGACGTGGCTCCGGGCCATCCTGCACGAGCACGGCCTTGCCGAGCTCTGCGACGGCGAGGTCATGCTGATGACCATGCCACGCATGCTCGGCTACGTGTTCAATCCGGTGAGTTTCTGGTTCTGCCGTGACCGGGCCGGTGCCCTGCGGGCCGTCCTCTGCGAGGTCAACAACACCTTCGGCGAGAGCCATTGCTATCTCGTCCATCACGACGACCGCGCGCCGATCAATCCGGAGGCCTGGCTGGAGGGACGCAAGGTCTTCCATGTGTCGCCGTTCCTTCCGATCGAGGGCGGCTATCGTTTCCGCTTCCGCCTCGACGCCGAGCGGGCCCATGTCGACGTCAACTACCATGACGGACACGGGCTGATGCTCGCAACCTCGGTCGGCGGACGGCACGAGGCGCTGGGCGACCGCTCGGTACTGCGGCGCTTCATCGGCAACCCGACCATGACCCTGGCGGTGGTCTTCCGGATCCACTGGCAGGCCTTGCATCTGTGGCGGAAGCGCGCGAGATTTTATCGCAAGCCAGCACCGCCACCGGAGCTCGTGACCCGCTGACTTCTGCAACGGACCGCATGTCTCTCGCCGCCCGGTATGTCCTGAAATCCCTCGAACGCCTGTCCGTCGGCAGGCTGACGGTGAAGCTCCCCGATGGGAAGGTGCGTGTGTTCGGCAATGCCGATGCGACACCCCGCGCGGAGATCGAGGTCAGGGACTGGCGCCTCTTCCGCAAGGTGCTGCTCGACGGCGATATGGGGTTCGCCGAAGGCTACATGGAAGGTTTCTGCGATTCGCCGGACCTGCCGGCGCTGATTCACCTGCTTCTTGCGAACGAAAAGGAGCTCGGGAAGATCGCTCGGACGAATGTCTTCCATGACCTCATCCTGAAGTTCCTCCACCGCCGGCACGAGAATACGCGAGAGGGATCGAAGAAGAACATCCATGCCCACTACGACCTGGGTAACGACTTCTATGGCCTGTGGCTCGATCCTTCGATGACCTACTCGTCGGCGCTCTACGAGGGAGAGGAGAGCAAGCCCCTCGAAGCAGCCCAGATCGCGAAGTACGAGCGCATCCTCACCCAGCTGGGCGCCCGTCAGGGCGACAGCATCCTGGAGATCGGCTGCGGCTGGGGTGGCTTCGCCGAGGTCGCGGCGCGTCGCGGCATGCGGGTGACCGGCGTGACGATCTCCAGGGAGCAGCTCGAATACGCGCGTGCGCGGCTGGAGCGGGCCGGGCTGGCCGACCGCGTCGACCTGCAGTTCCGCGACTATCGCGACATCGAGGGCCGCTATGATTACATCGTCTCGATCGAGATGATCGAGGCGGTCGGCGAGCGGTTCTGGCCCGACTATTTCGCTGCCCTGAAACGACACGTAGTGCCCGGCGGCTCGGCCCTCGTGCAGGCCATCGTGATCGCCGATGACTTCTTCGACCGCTACCGCAAGCACCCCGACTTCATCCAGACCTACGTCTTCCCCGGCGGAATGCTGCTCTCGCCGACGAGCCTGCGCGAGCAGTGCCGCCAGGCTGGACTCAAGGTCGCCGAACTCTACAGTTTTGGACTGGACTATGCCCGCACCCTCGAAACCTGGCTCGGCCGCTTCGACAAGGTCTCCGAACAGGTCGGAAAGATGGGGTTCGACGAGCGTTTCCAGCGGATGTGGCGCTACTATCTCGCCTACTGTGCCGCAGGCTTCTCGGCGCGCCGCACGGACGTTTTGCAGGCGCACTTCAGGCATATATAACGGTCGGAAATAAAGGCCGCCGCTTCAAGGTGAGCCAAACAGGAAGGCAAAATCAGCGTGCATGCGCCAAAGTCCGGGGGCGGTTCGACCTCGTCCATACGCCTGAGATTCGATCGTCTGGTCGCCTATTCGACCAATCAGCTGCCATTGAACATGGCGGCCCTGCCGGTCGTCCTGAACGTCAGCCATTTCTATGGCGAGATCCTCAAGGTGCCGCTCGGCATCATGGGCCTGATCTTCATCACCACGCGCGTGATCGACGCAGTGCAGGATCCGGTCATCGGCCTGATCAGTGACAAGTTCACCCACCGCGGGCCGCGCGGGCGTCTCACCTTCGTCGCCCTGATGCTGCCGCTGTTGATCGGCGGCTTCTACATGCTGTTCCATCCGCCGCAGTCGCTGTTCACGCAACCCGGCCTGCTGGCGACCTGGCTTTTCGTCGCCCTGTTCGTCGTTCACCTCGGCTATGCCGGCGTGTCGATCAGCTATCACGCCCATGGCGCCGAACTGACCGACGACTACAACGAGCGAACGCGCGTCACGGTCGGCCGCGAGGTCTTCGGCCTGATCGGCATGACCCTCGCGGTGGTGCTTCCCACCTACTTCACCGCCCAGATGGGCGAGCATGCCGGCTACGTCTACATGGGGCTGATCTTCATCCCCATCGCCGTGCTGTTCTCCCTGCCGACCCTCCTCTGGTCGCCGCCCTCCGTGCATCCACCGGTCGTCCGCGAGAATCCGGAGATCCATGTGCGGTACTTCCGCGACTGGTTGATCGGCCTGGCGCCGTGGCTTGGCCGGCCGACCCGCAACATGGAACGCAGCACCACGATCAAGACGCTGATTCCGTTCTTCGCGCCGCTGAAGAACAGGCTTTTTCGTCGCCTGCTGCTTGTGTTCATCGTCAACGGCGCCGCGCTGGGCGTCGCGGTCTCGGTGATGCTCTTTTACGTTGAGCACGTGCTGAAGGGGAACAAGCTGCAGGCCGGGATCATCCTGCTGGTCTATTTCGGCGCCGCCGCCGCCAGCGTGCCTCTCTGGATGATGCTGTCGCGGCGCTTCAGCAAGACGGCCGCCTGGTTCATCGCCATGGTCCTGACGGCCGTGTCGATGTCGTTCGGGGTCGTGCTCGGCGCCGGCGACTTCATCTGGTTCATGCCGATCGCCATCATCACGGGTCTCGGCATCGGCGCCGACTACGGCCTGCCGCCGTCGGTGCTGGCGGACATCATCAACTCCGACGAAGGCAAGGACACCAAGGGCGACACCGGCGCCTACTTCGGCCTGTGGGCGCTCTCGACCAAGCTCGCGACGGCAATTGGTGCGGCCGGCTCGTTGCCGGTCGCCGCGCTCCTGGGTTTCAACCCCTCGATCGGGCAGTACAGCGCCGGGGCGCTGATCTTCGTCTATATCGCCATCCCGGTGGTCATCAAGATCATCGCGGCGCTGCTCATCTGGTACATCCGCATCGAGGCCGATCGCGGCTCGGTACGCGATGAACTCCTCGGACGGCGGACTGCTACGCTCGGCTAGACGAGTAAGTCTAGTCGTTGCGGCTGGCGCAGCCCGAAATCGCACGACTGGCCCCAGCAACCCCGGGCCAGCGTGGCGAAGACGCTGCGGAAGTCGACCGTGTGGAGCAGGTCGCTGTCCTGCAGGTCGGTGAGCGACGGATACACGCCGTGCAGGCCGCCCTTCACGCGGCCGCCCAGCACGAAGTGAGGGGCCGAGGTGCCATGATCCGTCCCGGCGCTGGCATTCTGGCGGGCGCGCCGGCCGAACTCGGAATAGGTCGCCACGACGACCTCCTGCCAGCGGCCGGCGGCGATCAGGTTCCGGCGCAGGATCGCGAGGTTCGTGGCAAGAAACGACAGCAGCCGCTCGTGCGTGGGCGCCTGGTTTGCATGCGTGTCGAAGCCGCCCAGCGCCACCTTGATGGCGACCACCGGCACCTTCGCGGCCAGCAACCGGGTGGCGAGATCCAGTTGCCGGCCCAGCAGGAACTCCTGGCCGTAGGCCTCGGCCGGCGCCGGTGCGGCCCGCAGCCGGTCGCGAAGGCCGGCGGCCGCGGCATTGATCTCGTTTCGGACCGCAAGAAGGTGAGCGAGTGCCGGATTGCCGTCGTCGCTCATCCCGGACCCTGCGCCGATCGCGCCGGCCTGATCCAGGAAATTCTCGGCATCCTGCATCACGATGGTGCGCAGCGACGGGCCGGTCGAGGGCAGCGCATTGGTGTCGGCCACGACGCAGTCGACCCCGATGCCCTTGGCGCGCGGGGTTCCGTTGAAGGCCTGGGCGACCCATCCCTCGCTCAGCGTCTGCGACGCCGCCGACGCCGTGTCCCAGATCTCGATCGACCGGAAATGCGAGCGGTTGGGATAGGGATATCCAACGCCCTGCAGGATCGCCAGATCGCCCGCCTTCCACGACTCCATCAACGGCAGGAGTTTTTCGTGCAGGCCGACTCTCTCATCGAGCTGGACCACCCGTTCGCGCGGCACACCAATGGCGGGCCGCAGTTCGCGATACTTCGGATCGGCATAAGGCACGAGCGTGTTCAGCCCGTCGTTGCCGCCCTTGAGTTCGACCAGCAGGAGAGTCCGGCCCATCGCCTTCTCCTCACTTCAATTGATAGGTCGTGTCGAGCAGGGCGGATGCGACGATGGCGCCCGCCGTCCCGTTCGCATTGACGCCGTCGATCGGTTGACGCGGCAGCAGCGTCCGCAACAGCAAGTTCCCGTCGGCACCGGCCAGCGTCGAGCCGAGGCGTACCTCCTCCCCGGCGTTTCGCAGGCTGCGCCCTTCTACAGGCCGGGGCGGTTCCATCATCTGCATGCCGCCGCCATCGACCGGCGGAAGCTGCTCTCGACGGTCGGCGCGCCGGTTCGGGCGGCTGGCCATCTGCATCCCCCCCTCCATCGGCGCCACGGTCGTCGCCTCGATCATGCGGCGCAGGAACTGCTGGCGTAGCAGCAGAGTGTAGGTCGAAATCCAGTTCACGCCGCCCGCCCAGCCCTTGACGTTCGGCGGATCGAAGGGAGTCTGCCCCAGCCCCTGCAGCATGCGGACCAGGCCGGTCTTCTCGGGAACGGGCAATCCCAGCACATGCACGGTGCCCACGATCAGGTCGACCGGCGACTTGATGAGGGTGCCGCGATTGGCGGGATCGCGGAAGGCCGGCGAGAGCAACAGCGCGCGCATAAGCGGCTTCATCTCGTAGCCGCTTTCGCGGAACAGGGCGGCAAGCCGAGCGACCTCGGCAGGGTCGGCCTTGAGCGACACGAACTCCCGCCACAGTTTCTCGACGATCGTCTCGGCCGTCCGGGGATGGGAGAGCAGGATCTCGAGGATGTCGTCGCCGTTGAAGCGCCCGGTCTTTCCCAGGAAGGTCTTCTCGCCGTCATCGTGCTGACCGGCCCGTTCCATGAACTGTCCGGATTCCCGATCGACGCTCCAGCCGGTGAAGGATCGCGCGGCCGCCCTCACGTCCGCCTCGCTGTAATGGCCTTCGCCCAGGGTGAAGAGCTCAAGCAGCTCGCGGGCGAAGTTCTCGTTGGGCTGGCGCGCGACCGACCGCATGCCGTCAAGATAGATGAGCATCGCTGGGTCGCGCGCGACCGACTTGAGCAGCGTCGCATAGTTGCCCAGCGCCTCCCGGCGGAACAACGCGTTCTGCCGGAACAGCGACGCCGGATAGCGCACCTTCATCAGCGAGGAGGTGAAGTGACCGTGCCAGAACAGGGTCATTCGCTCGACCAGGGGCTGGTCGGTCGCGATCATCTCCGCGACCCACCAGTTCTTCAGTTCGCGCCCCTGCTCCTGCACCGGGCGCACCGCATCGGACTGCTTGCCGTCGGCAGCCTGCTTGCGCTGCGCCTCGGCCGCCCGCTCCCGCCGGCGCAGTTCCGCCGGTCCCTGCCCCACCCAGGCCGGTGCCGACGAAATGGCCACGCGACGGGGAGAGTCGAGCAGGCGATCCACGGCGACAGGGTAGTCGATCGATTCGAGGGCACGGATCTCAGCCGGGGTGACGCCGAAGGACGTGCGCGCCAGCAGGTGCCGCGCATCGTCGAAGCCCATCGCCGATGCGGCGCGGGCCGGCGGCGCCATCCACAGATTGGCTGACATGCCCGCGCTGAACGCGGCAGCCGCCTCCATGAAGCCGCGGCGACCAAGGCGTGTGCTCATGACAGGCCTCCTAACGTGGCGGGCGGGGCGGCCCCTCGGCCGGCGGGCGAGGCGGTGGCGGCGGCGGGGGAACGATGCGCTCCACCAGCAGCCGCTGCAGCCGTTCGCGCTGATCGGGCCGCAGGGCGGGATCGAGCTGCGTCAGCGTCCGCAGCGTTTCCTTCTGCTGCTCGGCACGCAGACGGCTCACCTGGTCGATCAGCGCATCCACCTTCGCCATGTCGAGGGATGTCTTGCGCAGCTCGGCGCTCATTTGCTCGCGGAAACGCTGGATGTCCTGGAGCCGGTCGCGGCGCGCCTTGGCGTACTGGTCGAACAGCGTCTGCATGAGTTTTCGCTGCTCGCCGTCGAGATCGAGATCCTGAGCCACCATCTCGACCGGATTGAGCCGCGGCCCGCCGGGCTGCCCCGGGTGGCCCGGCGCGCCCCGGGGCGGCGGCGGTGGCGGCAAACCTTGCCACTCGGACGGCGGATCGATCCAGCTGCGATAGACGAAGCCCGCCAGGATGAAGGCGTTCATCAAAAGCGAGAGGCCGAGGAGCGCCTGGATCACACGCGAGGACATCTCAGATACCGTCGCCGGCGAAGAACTCGCTGACCTCGTTCGAGGTCGTGGCCGTCATCGTGCTGGCGGTTTCCGTCCGGGCATAACCCTCCCGCTGCTGGGCAAGCGATTCGCTCAATCCGCCACCCACCACAAATCCTCCGGTCGCCACGACGAGGGCAGCGACGGCCATCAAGCCCTGCTGCAGCGCGTAGCCCTGGCCCGCAAAGAGCCTTCCGCCCTTCAACCAGCGTCCCAGCAGGCCGCCGGCCGGCGCCGTGCGCGCAGCCTCGAAGCCGACCAGCGCCCGGGCACGAACCACCATCCGCTCGGGTGCGGCCGGCAAAGGTTTCCCGAGAATGTCCGCCAGATCGAACGCCGCGCGGCGCAGGCCGGGGTCGGCCGCGACGGCCGCCTCCACCGGCGCAGCCGCCTCCTCGGACAGGCGGCCTTCCAGCCAGGCGGCCAGATCCATCTCGCTCACCGCTGCCGGCACGACGGCGGGCCGGCTGGCGAGGCTCCGCCACAGCTCCTTGTCGCTCCTCGGGGTTCGCTCGATGGTCATGGATCGCTCCTGCCAATGATACGCCAAAACATCGCGATTCATCCCCCGCCGGACGGCTCGTCCTCGCGGAAATACGCCCTTAGCCGCAGCAGGGCCTTGTGATGCGTGCTGCGGATGGTCTGGGCATCCACGGACAGCAGTTTCGCCACTTCGGTGACATCGCGCTCCTCATCGTAAAGGTAGCTGAGAACCAGAGTCTGCCGCGCCGTGAGCAGGCCTGCGGGGATCTTCAGTTTCTCCACATGGCGGTCCTCGACCCCTAAAGCGGCCTCCGGCACGTCATCGATCGGCTCGGTGGCCTGCCGGCGGCGGCGCAGATGATCGATGGCGCAGGACCGGGACACGACGGACAGCCAGGTGGGCAGTCCGGCCCGCGCCGGGTCGTAGGTTTTCAGCAGCCTGAAATCCTGGGCGCAAAGCCGGACGAAGACGTCCTGCGCGGCGTCCATGACGTCTTCTTCGCTCAGTCGATAGGGGCCCAGGGTGCGGCGCACCACGGCATTGATCAACGGCGCGGCGGCGATCACGAACGCATCCCATGTGCGTTTATCGCCCCCGGCCAGTGCCCGCAGGTCGATCTGGTTCAATTCAGCCAAGCCTGCGATCTCTCTGCCAATCCGCCCTGCAGTCTAACAGGCTTTGTGGCCAAATGAGGCCCCGCTACAGTCTCGCCTCCAATTGAGGAGCAAAGATGAGCGAGTCGCTGACACGGCAACTGAAATTCACCAAGCATGCGGTCCGCGGCAAGGGTGTCGTCGTCGCGCAGAACGTGAAGGCCGCCGAAGTCGGCGCCGAAATCCTGCGCAAGGGCGGCAATGCCATCGATGCGGCGGTCGCGACAGGCATGGCCATCGGCGCCCTCGAACCGTGGATGAGCGGTATCGGCGGTGTCGGCTTCATGACCATCTGGAGCGCCAAGGAAGGCCGCGCCTGGACCGTCGACTACGGTCCGGTCTCGGCGAAGAAGCTGGACCCCTCGGTCTACGAGATCGTCGGCCCCGGACCTGCCAACCCGTTCGCCTGGCCCGACATCAAGGAACAGCGCAACGAGGTCGGCTACCACTCGATCGCCGTGCCCGGCATGGTCGCGGGCCTTGCCAAGGCGCTGGACCGCTTCGGCTCGCTGAAGTGGAAGGACGTACTGCAGCCCGGTGTCGAGTTGGCCCAGCGCGGCATGGAGCTCGACTGGTACATGCAGGTGATGATCGCCAATGGCGCCAAGCACCTCGAGAAGTTCCCCGCCTCGAAGGCCAGCTATCTCTGCGACGACGGCCGCGTCCCCGCCAGCGACTGGGCCGGCACCCGCCGCTACATCAAGCTCGGCAATCTCGGCGAGACGATGCGGCGCCTGGCCGAGGGCGGTCCGCGTGAATACTACGAAGGCAGCCTGGCGCGCGATATCGCCGCCGATCTGCAGGCTGGCGGCTCGGCAATCACCTATGACGATCTCGCGGGCTACGAGGCGAAGATCGTCGATCCCCTCGCCTTCGAGCACAACGGCGTCACCATCAACGTTGCGGGCGGCCTCACCGCCGGCCCGACCCTGCGCCGCGCCATCGAACTGGCGGGCGCCGCGACCCGGGGCAAGGGCGCTCCCGGCGCCGACTTCTTCGCTGCCATCGCCGAGGGCATGCACAAGGCCTACGACGAGCGGCTGAAGACGCTGGGCGACAAGCCCACCGACACCTGCACCACGCATTTCTGCGCCGCCGATTCCGAAGGCAACATGGTGGCGCTGACCCAGACCCTGATGAGCCTGTTCGGCTCCTGCGTGATGCTGCCCAAGACCGGCATTACCATGAACAACGGCATGCTGTGGTTCGATCCCGAGCCCAACCGTCCCAACTCTATCGCCCCGGGCAAGAAGCCGCTTTGCAACATCTGCCCGGTCGTGGTCGTGAAGGACGGTAAGCCGTGGTTCTGTATCGGAGCCTCGGGCGGACGGCGCATCGTTCCGGCCGTCTCGCAGCTTTCGTTGATGATGATCGACCGCGGAATGGATGTGGAAGCCGCCTTCCATCAGCCGAGGGTCGATATCTCGGGCGTCGGCCCGATCCGGGTGAACCGCGACCTGCCCGACGAGGTGAAGAAAGCGATCGCGGCGAAGCTGCCGATGGTGGAGGTCGACAATCCCGTCTCGCCGCTGGGATTCGCCAATCCCTCCTGTATCGTGCGCGATCCTAGGACCGGCGAGTTGACCGGCATGAACGAGGTTATGTCTCCATGGGCCGGCGGCGCAGCGCAGTAATCGGGACCGTCCTCCTCGCCTTCCTCGCAACGCCGGCAACGGCACAGAAGACTTCTGTGCCGTTGCCGGTGCTTGCCCCACTCTCGGGCTTCGTGTCCATCGAGGCCGCGAGCCAGAAGAACGGGGCCGGCCTCGCGGAGCGGCAGATCCGCGAGGTGCGGCTGGAATCCCGCGTGCTCGACACGCTGACCTCGAACGAAGACGCCGTTGCCGTCTGGGAACGCGCCGTCCGGCGGCCGCTGCCGCCCGCCGTCATGGGTCCCCTGCTCGGTCCCCAGATGCTTGCGGTCATGCCGCTGGCGCAAAGCCTCGGGGTCCCCATCCTTACGCTTTCGACCAATCCGAGGCTGTCAGAAGCCGGGAATCCCTACTTCTTCCGCTTCCTGCCGAGCGACGCCGTCGCGAAAGCCGCGCAGGCCCGCTATGTCGTGGACAAGCTCGGTGCCCGACGCCCGGCCGTGATCCATCAGGGCATGGCCGACGGTCAGGCCGCCCGGGACGAGTTGGCGAAAGCCTTCACCGCGCTGAAGACGAAACCCGTCCTGGAGGAGGCCATCGCGTCCGACGCCACCGATCTTGCCGCGCTGATGGTCCGCCTGAAGGCAGCCAATCCCGACGCGATCGTCCTGCACCTCGCGGCCGCCTCCTCGGTTCTGGCAGTACGCCAGGCCCGTCAGGCCCTGCCTGGCGTGCCGATCGTGGCGAGCATCGCGATGCACCAGCCGTCGACTGCCGCCCTGCTGGAGCCTGCCGAGCTCAAAGGCGTCTGCGCCGAGACGGCAGCGTCTCCAGCGTCCGCCACGGAAGGACCGATGAAGGAGTTCGCGGAAGCCTATCGCAAGGCCTTCAAGGCGGAACCGGATGCCTTTGCGATGGCCCACTTCGACGCGATGCAGATGGTGACCCGAATCGCCGCCGACCTCGCCAAGGCCGGTCAGGCGGTCACCCCCATCTCCGTGCGGACTGGCCTGTCACGCGACAGCTACAAGGGGCTCGTCACGACCTACAAGTCGGACGGCAAGGGCAACATGGCGCACGATGTCCAGATCGTCTGCTACGACGGCACGACGCGCATCCCGCAGCTTGCCGAGCGATACGACGCACCACCGCGGTGATCGGCTTGCCCGCCCGTCGCTCAGGGCTATCGCTGGGGCCTATCTCTGAGGATCGCAGTCGCGGGGATCGGCCTTGACATCTCCCCGGGCGCAATCGGGGAGATACGATCCCTGGGACGGGGGCTGGTACTGGCCGCGCTGCAGGACCGCCGCCAGGAAGAAGATGCCGACGATCAGGACGACGAGCGTGGACACGCCCAACAGGAGATCCCGCATCTCAGCGGCCTCCGGCAGGGATTGCGGTTGTCGCGTGCTGTCCCGTCATTCGACTGCACAAACGCGGTTCTACGTTGCAAGTTTCATCCGCAAACGGCTGGAAGAACGGCAGCCCAATCAGTGATGGCCCGGCGGTGGCTGCGACAGCCGGTCGACGACGGCAATGCCGATGGCCGACAGGATGAACAGGGCATGGATGATCGACTGCCACATGATGGCGGCCTCGGTGTAGGTCGCGTCGGGCTTGCCGAGCGTCCCCGCCTCGATGAAGGTCCGGAGCAGGTGGATCGAGGAAATGCCGATGATCGCCATCGCGAGCTTGATCTTCAGCACGCTTGCATTGACGTGACTCAGCCATTCCGGCTGGTCGGGATGGCGGTTGAGCTCCATGCGCGAGACGAAGGTCTCGTAGCCCCCCACGATGACCATGATCAGCAGGTTGGAAATCATCACCACGTCGATCAGGCCCAGCACGATCAGCATGGCCTGCAATTCGGTCACCTTGGGGCTCTCCACCACGAGGTGCAGGAGTTCCTTGAGGAAGAGGAAGACGTAGACGGCCTGCGCCACGATCAGCCCGAGATACAGGGGCAGCTGCAGCCAGCGCGACGCGAAGATGAACCGCGGGAGCGGTCGCAGGGTCCGCGGATCGCGATGGCTCTCGGGATGCGGCTCGGTCTTCATCAGGCGGCTCCTCAAGTGGATGGGGAGGCGCTTTTGCACAATCGGGCTGCCGGTTGCAACCCGCCTGCAAATGACGATTTCGAGACTAGGTGGCGGCCGCCGGGACGGTCGCCGGCGGCGGCGCGGCAGGCGCTGCGGGGGCCGCCGGAGCTGGAGCGGCAGGCGCCTGAGCGGTCGGCGCCGGGTGCGCCTCCGCGGCGACGTCGCCGGCGGCAGCCGGACCGGTATGAACCACCACGCTCGCTCCCTCCGTGGCGAACTCGAAGCCCATTGCGGGGAAGGTGCTGAACATCCGCTTCATGGCCTCGCGCTGGATGGCCGCCGGATTGCCAGGCCGGGCCGTGAACTTGAAGCGCACCACCAGGGCGTTGCCAGCGATGTCGGCGACGCCCTGCATCTTGAACGGGGCCAGGATCTGGTCGGCGAGCGCGGGCATTTCCATCATCTCCGCGCCGATCTTCTTCGAGGCCTTGCGCAGCTTCTCGATGTCCGTGTCGCGCGCGAAGCGGAGGTTGAACTTCACCGTGATCCAGTCACGGCTGAAGTTCGTGATCTGCCCGAGCTGGCCGAACGGAATGGTGTGCACCTGCCCGTTCTGGTGGCGCAGCTTGATCGAGCGCAGCGTGAAGCCCTCGACGGTACCCTTGGCCTTGCCGCAGTCGATGTACTCGCCGACCCGGAAGGCGTCGTCCGACAGGTAGAACAGGCCCGACACGATGTCCTTCACCAGAGTCTGGCTGCCGAAGGAGATCGCGATGCCGAAGACCGAAGCGCCGGCGATCAGCGGGGTGATGTTGATGCCGAAATCCTGCAGCGCGACCATGACGGCCACGAGGACGATCAGCACCGCCGCCGTGCGCCGCATCAGCGGCATCATGGTGCTGAGCCGCGACGCCGGCGCCGCGCTCGCGTCGCCGTCGGCGATCGCCTGCGCGGCATCCTTGGTCTTCGTGCCCATATAGGGCTCGGTCATGTACTTGAAGAGTTCCCAGGCGACGAAGGCCACGAAAAGCGTCACGCCGGCGGTGCGCGAGGAACTGGTGAGCTGGTCCCATTCGCTTTCGTTCACCAGCCCCAACACCTGCACCACCCAGCTTTCGGCGATGACGACCGCCACACCGATCAGCACGGCGACGCGAATGCATCGCGCCACCACGTCGGGCAGCTTGGGCGTACTGCCTGCCGGCGTCTTGCCTTCGAGCTGAGAGTCGAGGCGCCGCACGAACGCCTGCATGAACGTCTCGAAGATCAGGACACCGACGACGAGATTGAGCGTCAGGATCATCGCAGAGCCGACATGCCTGTAGCCAGAGACGGCGCCGTAGATCAGCGTGGCGCCAAGCGCGATGAAGAAAAGCGGCGCGATGGGAATCCACTTGCGGCCGACGATGGCGATCACCGGCGCCAGCTGTCCCAGTCCTCCGAACCACTGTTCGGCAGCGAGGCGCGACCGGAAGGCGAGCCAGCGGAACGCCGCCAGATAGATGATGCCGCCGATCACCTGGAAACTCGCCATCGCATCGTCCGGCGTGCGAATCGCCGCGAGGACCTGCCCCAGGATCCGCATCAGGACGATCACGAGCATCACTGCAGCGATCCGCAGGTACAGCGTCTTGGCCTCGTGATTTCCGGCGGCGCAGAGGCGGGCCGCGGGCAACTCAGGCTGCAGCACGACCCTGAACAGCAGGACGTAGAGCCGCCAGGAGAAGATTCCGGCCAGCACGGCCGCCGCCAGCTTGTCCTGCCCCGTCGAGCCGGTGAACCAGATCCCGGTAGCGGCATTGCAGATCAGCCAGACCGCCAGGACGCCGAGACCATCCAGAACGGCGAGACCGGCAAGATAGCCAAGCGAGCGCACGCCTCCTTCCGGTCCGGCATTGGTCGCGAGGGTGGACCTCAGGCGATGCAGCACCAGGCGCAGCAGCCCTTCGGCAGCAACGGCAACCACGGCGACCGCGCAGAGAAGCAGCAGGAACGTCGAAGGCCCGCGACCGCCCTGTGCCCGCTGGTCGAGCAGCGTGGGAATGAGGGCAAGCTGGGCTCCGACGACGGGGAGCGCGTGGATGACCTTCTCCGTGCCGTTGATGAAGGCGACGAAGGGGTCCGGTCCCGACTTCGGCTCGACATGCACGATCTTCGGCGGCGGCGGCGCCTTGGCCTTGGATTTGGAATCGGACGCTGCTGGTGCCGGTGCCGCCGGCTTCGCGGGGGCCCCTGCTCCCTCGGCCTTGAGCTTCTCCGAAACCGAATTGCTGATGGCCTCGACCAGGGAGTCGAACTGCTGCTGGCTCAAACCCGCGGGCGGCACCGCCGGAGACTGAACCGAAGACTGGGCCGCGGCCTGGAATGCGATACCGAGGACCAGGGACAGCACCAATACCAACGAGCGAACAACGTTCACGATCTCAATCCTTCCGTGAGCCGGCCGTCGGTCGAATCGGGCCTTACCCCATACTACATCAATGTTCGATTGAAGACACACCCCGCAGGGCTTCATGGGGGTCGATCAGCGCAGGTCCATTTCGCGGTACTGGTGGGCGGCGACCTCGTCACAGCGCGCGCGATACGCCGGTGCGCTGCCGCTGTAGCGAGCGATACGGCGGGTCTGCTTGCCCTCGACGTTGGTGTTCACGCCGGTGAACCATGAATTCACCTCGTTGGACAGCAGGCCCACCGACGCCTCGTGCACCGTCTTCATCCACTCCGCGACCCCTTCGGGCCGCGCATCGAGGCGCGTCAGGCCGCGGTCGCGCATGAAACGCAACAGGTCCGTCACCCATTCGACATTGTACTCGATGCTGCGCGGAATGTTGCCCAGCGCGGTATGCGGGCCGAGCAGCATGAGCATGTTGGGAAAGCCCTGCACCGACATGCCGACGAAGGTCTCGGCGCCGCCTGCCCATTCCTCCTTGAGGCTGCGGCCATCGACGCCGCGGATATCGATCCGGTCGAACGCGCCCGTCAGCGCGTCGAAGCCGGTGGCGTAGATGATCATGTCGAATTCGTATTCCCGGGCGCTGGTCCGGATCCCGGTCGGCGTGATCCGCTCGATCGGCGTCTCTGTGAGATCGACCAGTTCGACGTTGGGCTGGTTGTAGACCTCGTAATAGCGGGTCTCGAGCGGCACGCGGCGGGTGCCGAAGCCGTGGTTCTTCGGGATCAGCTTCTCGGCAACCCTGGGATCCTTGACCCGGCTCCTGATCTTGCGGGCGACGAAGTCCGAGATCAGCGCATTGGCTTCCCTGTTGGTCAGGATGTCGTTGAAGTTGCCGACCCAGATCCCGAAGCCGGGCTCGCCATATAGCTTCTCGAAGAAGGCCTCGCGCTCCTCCGGCGACACATCGAACGTGCCGCGCGGATCGGCGGTATGCAGGAAGCAGGCGAAGGTCTCCTGACAGCGCCGGAAGATCTCGGGGTAGTCGGCGCGGATGCGCGCCATCTCGTCGGGCTCGATCTTGCGGTTGTGCAGTGGCGCGCACCAGTTGGGCGTGCGCTGGAACACGGTGAGGCTCTTCGCCGTCTTGGCGACTTCCTGGATGGTCTGCACGCCGGTCGCGCCGGTGCCGATGACCGCGACCCTCTTGCCTTCGAAGCTAACCGGTTCGTGCGGCCATCGTGCCGTGTGGCAGCTTTGCCCCTTGAAGCTGTCGATACCCTCGATTCGCGGCATGGTAAAGGCGGAGAGCGGCCCAATGGCAGTGATCAGGAAGCGCGCCGTGTGCGTGCTCCCGTCCTCGAGCGTTACCGCCCAGTTCCGCGATTCCTCATGCCAGTGCGCGGCCGCGACCTTGCTGCGGAACTGGATGTCGCGGCGCAAATCGAATTTGTCGGCGACATGGTTGAGATAGCGAAGCGTCTCGGGCTGCGGCGAGAAATGCTCGGTCCAGTCCCATTCGGCCAGAAGCTCCTTCGAGAAGGAATAGCCGTACGAGTAGCTCTCCGAATCGAACCGCGCGCCGGGATAGCGGTTCCAGTACCAGGTCCCGCCGACCCCCGTGCCGGCCTCGAAAATCCTCACCTTCAGGCCGAGTTCGCGCAGGCGGTGGAGTTGGAAGAGGCCGGACATGCCGGCGCCGATGATGATCGCGTCGAAAGCGGGGCTGGTTTCGGTGGTCATGGAGCGAGCCTATCCGGCGGTGTGGCCGATCTGCAACGCGACCCGGTCGCACAGCGGGTTGTTCGCGCATACCCGCAACCGCACTTCGGGGCTCCCGTTGCCGCCGATCATTCACAGCAGCAGGAGAGAGTCATGTTCAAATCCATCGTACTGGTTGCCGCCGCCGGTATCGCCGTCGCGGGCTGCTCGGTCCGCACCGAACGCGTCGTCGAGGCTCCCGCCGCCACCACCACGCAGCGCACCACCACCTACTCGACCGACCCGTACGCGCCCGCCGCCACGACCACGACCACCACCTACACCACCCCGACCCGCTAGCACGTGCGCCGGAGGCGCGGCCCCCCACAGTGGCGGGCCGCGCCTCCGGCGTTCGGGACACGTTCGGCCTAGCCTTCACGGTGTCGCCGTGCCGACGCCGTTGAACTACAATTTGCGCATGAGCGACATCCCGGCCAGGCGACGCATCCTAGTGGTCGAAGACGAGGCTCTGGTTGCCATGCAACTCGAAGACATGCTGGCGGAACTGGGCCATGAGATCGCGGCGTCCTGCGCACGGCTCGACGAGGCCGTTGCAGCGGCCCGCACGATCGCCTGCGACGCGGCGGTCTTGGATATCAACCTGTCGGGCCAGACCAGCTTTCCGGTCGCGCTGACTCTGAAGGACCGGGGCGTGCCCTTCCTCTTCGCGACCGGGTATGGGACCTCCATCCTGCCCCCGGAGCTCGCCGGATCGCAGGTTCTCCACAAGCCCTATAGCCTCGATGAACTGAGATTGGCTCTGTCCAGCGCCCTTGCCTGACCTATCGGGCGCAGGCGCCCGAATACCAGGCATCGGCATCGCATGTATTGCCGCCGGGGAATGAGCACGTGCCGCGCTCCGGGGAAACGCCCGGCGCGGAGACGGTCGTGTAGCGGCCGCCCGTGATGGCGCAGTAACGACCGGCCTTCGTGACGTAGCCCGTGACGCGCAGGCCGCCCCTGGGGCATTCGCCGCGCAGCAGCGCCCATTCCTCGCATTGGTAGTTGTCGACGAAGACGCAGACGCCGAACTGACCGCCGTCGGGCTGCAGTTTGATGACGAGCGTACCGCCCTGCTGCGTGCAGTTCACCGAGGCGGGATTGGCGAGTTGCGGCGCGGGCAAGGACTGCGCCATTGCGCCGGCCGCCGACAGGAACACGAACAACAAAGCGAACAAGCGGGACATGCCGGCCTCCGTTGCGATTCTGGCGCGGATGCCGCGTTGCGTCCGCCGCCCCTCCGGGCTCACACTGATCCCGGACGATGAGTATGCCCTCGAACGCCCCACCCGCCGACAACATCAAGCGACTGTTGCCGTGGCTCGTCGCCGTGGCGTTCTTCATGCAGTCGCTGGACACGACCATCCTCAACACGGCGGTGCCCGCCATCGCTGAGGCCATGGACGTGACGCCGCTCAATGTGAAGTCGGTGCTGGCGAGCTACACGCTGAGCCTTGCGGTGTTCATCCCGGTGAGCGGCTGGATGGCCGACCGGTTCGGCACGCGGCGCATCTTCGCCGCAGCCATCGGCCTGTTCTGCTTAGGCTCGCTGCTCTGCGGCCTGTCCACCAGTCTCGAGATGCTGGTCGCGTGCCGCGTCATCCAGGGCGCCGGCGGGGCCATGATGATGCCGGTCGGCCGCATGACCCTCGCACGCACTTTCGGCAAGGCCGACCTGGTACGCGCCATGAGCTTCGTGTCGATCCCGGCGTTGATCGGGCCGATGATCGGGCCAGTGGCAGGCGGCGCAATTGTGCACTGGCTGCACTGGAGCGTGGTGTTCTTCGTAAACATCCCGGTCGGGCTCGTGGGCCTCTACTTCATCCGGCGATACCTGCCCGACTATCGCGAGGACAAGACCCATCCGCTCGACGTGCTCGGCCTCATCCTGTTCGGCGGCGGGATCGCCCTCCTGTCCTATGTACTGGAAGTTTTCGGCGACAATTCGCTGTCGCGCGGCGAGATCCTCGGCCTGCTCGCGGTGTCCGCGTTGTTGCTCGCGGGCTATGGCATCCGGGCCTCGCTGACGGCGTTCCCGTTGCTCGATCTCGCACTGTTCAGGATCAGGACCTTCCGAGCGGCGGTGAACGGCGGGTTCTTCACACGCCTCGGGCTGGGCGGCATTCCGTTCCTGTTTCCCCTGCTCTACCAGGTCGGGCTCGGCTTCTCGCCGATCCAGTCGGGCCTGCTGGTGCTGCCGCAGGCCATCGCCTCGATCGGCCTGAAGACCTTCATGCCCGCGATCCTGGCGCGCCTCGGCTACCGCAACGTGCTGGTGTTCAACACCATCGTGGTCGGCCTGCTCATCATGTCGTTCGCCACGGTGGGCGCGGAGACGCCGATCTGGCGCATCGTCCTGCAGGCCTTCGTGCTCGGTTTCTTCACCTCGATGCAATACACCAGCATGAACACGCTGGTTTACGCCGACGTCTCGGGCTCGCAGACCAGCGGCGCCAGCACGATCGCCGCCACCGGCCAGCAGCTCGCCATCAGCTTCGGCGTGGCCGGCGCCTCCCTGATCGCCGCCCTTTTCGTTCCGGTGGGGCTCCATACACATGCAGCCACCATGATCTACGGCGTGCAGCAGGCCTTCCTGGTGCTGGGCATCATCACCGTCTTGTCGTCGGTGGTCTTCATGGAACTGAAGCGCGACGACGGCAGCGACATCAGCCGCCACGACGACACGCCGCACCACGCCGAAGACTGATTCAGCGCTTTGCCGATCCCTCTGACTAGGCTAGAAGTAGTACGTTATAATATATCACACCCAGACATGGTTCAGCATGAGCCGTTCGAGCGCAGTCCTGATGCGGCCGACAGTCCCGCCGCCCTCCCCCGTCCTCGAGGTCGCGTCTGCGGACTGCCTCGCCGGGATCGCCACGGGTACGACGACGCTCGCGATCTGGCGCCGCTCCGCCCCCGCCGGCCTGGCGGAGTGGCTCGACGGCCTTCGCCCCGCCCAACTGCCGGAGGGCCAGTTCGTCGCCGCTCCGGGGCACGCGACCGCGCCGCTGCAACGGCTGGCCGATGCGGTTGCCCTGAGCGCCTCCCCGGAGCGCGACTGGCTGATCGACGACATCGCCATGCTGGTCGACCTCTTCGCCCGGATCGCGCGCTGCGCGGCGGTCAACGTCCGCCTCGAAGCCATCGATCACGATGCCTGTTGGCGCTTCCATCGCGATTATGTCGGTCTCCGCCTCAACACGACCTACAGAGGCCCTGGAACCCAGTGGTTGCCGCCCGAGCGCGCCGAGGCGGCGCTGCGCGCCCAGCGGCGCTATCGCGGTCCGCTGAACGAGCTGCCGCGCTTTTCCGTGGGCCTGTTCAAGGGCGTGGTCCAGGCGGGCAACGACGCGATCGTCCATCGCTCGCCGCCCGTCGCGCGGCATCGACTAACACGCCTCTTCCTGTGCCTCGATGCGGAGACCCTCGATGACTAGGCTGCCGGTGACCGTGCTCTCGGGATATCTGGGGGCAGGCAAGACGACGCTGCTCAACCATGTCCTGAACAATCGCGAGGGCCGCAAGGTCGCGGTGATCGTGAACGACATGAGCGAGATCAACATCGACGCCGCCCTCGTGCGACAGGGCGGCGCCGAACTGAGCCGCAGCGAGGAGAAGCTGGTCGAGATGTCGAATGGGTGCATCTGCTGCACCCTGCGCGAGGATCTCCTGCACGAAGTGAAGCGGCTGGCCGCTGAAGGTCGCTTCGACTACCTGCTGATCGAATCGACTGGAATTTCCGAGCCGATGCCGGTGGCCGCCACCTTCGAGTTCGAGGACGAAGCCGGCGAGAGTCTCGCGAACGTCGCGCGACTCGATACGATGGCGACCGTGGTCGATGCAAAGGCGTTCCTCGAGGATTTCAGTTCGGCCGATTTCCTGCAGCAGCGCGGCCAGACCGCCCAGCCGGAGGACACGAGGACCGTCGTCGATCTGCTGGTCGAGCAGGTCGAATTCGCCGACGTGATCGTCGTCAACAAGGCGGATCTGGTGACGGCCGACGAACTGGGCTTCCTGACGAACATGTTGCGCCGCCTGAACGCCACGGCCCGCATCGTCACCACGGAGCACGGACGCGTGGCCCCCGGGGCCATACTCGACACGGGGCTGTTCAGTTACGAGAAGGCAAGCCAGGCGCCCGGCTGGATGAAGGAACTGCAGGGCATCCACACGCCCGAGAGCGAGACCTACGGGTTCTGGAGCTTCGTCTACAAGGCACGGCGTCCGTTCAATCCGATGCGCCTTTACGCACTGCTGAACGGCCGCTGGGATGGCGTGATCCGCTCGAAGGGCTTCTTCTGGCTGGCCTCCCGCATGAACCTCGCCGGCTCGGTGTCCCAGGCAGGCGGTATGCTGCGGCACGAGGCCGCCGGGGCGTGGTGGGCCGCGGTCCGCCGCGAGGACTGGCCGCAGGATTCGACCTGGCGCGCCACGATCCGCAACTCCTTCAGGAGCCCCTACGGCGACCGCCGGCAGGAAATCGTCTTCATCGGGACGGAAGGCATGGACAGGCGGGAACTGACCGGCCGCCTCGATGCCTGCCTGCTCACCGATGCCGAGATGAAGATGGGCCCGGCTTTGTGGGCGCGGTTCCCCGACCCCTTCCCGGTGTGGAAGGTCGGGACGCCGGACTGACGATATGCCCCGCCGCTAGTTGATGCGCCAGATGGTGACGTTCAGCAGGGTCGCGAACGAGATCCAGGCGAGATAGGGCACGAGCAACCATGCGGCCAGCCGGTCGATGCGCCGGAACATCAGCGCCGTCGTGAGCACCAGAAGGTCGAGCGCCAGGATGACGATCACCGCCAGCCCGGGATTGTGCAGCCCGAAGAAGGCGACGCTCCAGCCCAGGTTGACGGCAAGCTGGAGAGCGAAAACGGCCAACGGTCCGCGGGCGATGTCGGGATCGGCCGCGCGCCACACCCGCCAGGCCGCAACCCCCATCAGAATGTAGAGCGTCGTCCACACCGGACCGAAGATCCAGTTGGGCGGATTGAACGACGGCTTGGTGAGGGTGGTGTACCAGGTAGTGACGCTCTCCGCTGTCACGGCCCCGCCCAGCCCGCCGATTCCGAGGCAGAGGCCGACGAAGAGGACGAGGGCGAGGATATCCTTGCCGATGCCGACATCCGCACGTTTGCTGCTCATGATACGAGGCTTGCTCCGACGTTTATGGTGAGCGCGAGGATCGCGGTGTTGAAGGTGAAGGCAACGATGCCATGGACAAGGGTCACCTTGCGCATCGCCGGCGACACGGTGCCGACGTCGCCGGTCTGCGACGCACACCCGATCACGAAAGAGTAATAGAGGAAATCCCGGTAATCCGGCGGCCGGTCGCCCGGAAACTCCAGTCCCCCGGGACCGTCGTCGTCGGGGCGATAATAGATGTTCGCATAGTGCAGGGTGAACACGAGGTGCGTGAACGTCCAGGACAGGGCGACGGTTGCACCCGAAATCGCAAGCGCGTGGAAAAGAGAACCATGCGGCGTCTTCAGCATCGCGAGCTCCGAAAAGATGGTCGCGAAGCTGGCGGCGGCGCTCACGATCACGACCAGCAGGATGATCCAGTCGCCCTCGTCGTAGTAGGCAGCGCGGGCATAGCAGGTTTCCACGGTCGACTTCATGATCATGTGGAGCGTCGAGACGATGTATACGAACGCCGTGAGATCCCAGCTCACCAATCCGCGCGTCTCGATGCGCATGTCCGCAGGCAGCAGGAGAAACAGGGCCAGGCCGGCGGCGAGGGCGATCAGCAACCTTGCCCGGGCACGGACGAAGCGGCGAAGGCTGCGCGGCGGAGCGGTCGTCTCGGTCATGTCGGTCCCATGACCGCACTCTGCCATCTCGGCGGCAGGCGGCAATCGCTGTAATGTGCGCGCATGCTGTTCGATTCGATGGACCTTGCCGCGACGTTCGTCTTCGCCATCAGCGGCGCGACCCGGGGCGTCCACAAGCGGCTGGACCTGTTCGGCGTGCTGGTCGTCGCCTGGGCGGCCGGGGTGGCCGGCGGCATCGTCCGCGACCTGATGATCGGCGCCGTTCCGCCGGCAGCCTTCGACAACTGGCGCTACCTCGCCGTGACGGTGGGAGCCGGGCTGACGGGATTCTTCGCCTCCGAGCTGATCGACCGGGTGCGCACGCCGGTCCAGCTGTTCGACGCCGCCGGCCTCTGCCTGTTTGCCGTCACCGGGACCCAGAAGGCCCTGAACTACGGCTTGAGCCCGTTGATGGCAGCCCTGCTGGGGATGGTCACCTGCATCGGCGGGGGCGTGGCCCGCGACCTGCTCACCCTTCAGGTCCCCACCGTCCTGCGTTCTGAGCTTTACGCCGTGGCCGCGCTGGCGGGCGCCGGGGCCGTCGCTCTGGGGTTCTGGCTGGACCTCCCGACCCTCCCGACGGCGGTCGCCGGCGCGGGAATCTGTCTCTTCCTCCGGCTGATGTCGATTTACCGGGGCTGGCACCTGCCGGTTGCCGCCACCAAGAGGAAGTCCTCGCTCGAAACCGACTAAAATCTGCAGTGTTCCGCGCAGGATTCGACGCCACGCCCTTGCCGGTCCTTTGTGCGAACGCTAAACACACGCCCGTCATTTTGTCGCAAGCGGCGTGGGGGAAAAGTCAGCATGGCGACGAAGAAGAAGGCCAAATCGACCGGTCCTGCCACAACAGGCAAGGCCGCCAAGAAGTTGAACGGCAAGGGAAAATCCGACCGCAGCAGCGGGACGGCGGAAGCCAGGGACACGGCCCGACTCCTGTTGGAGATCGAGGCGATCCACTGCCGCCCGGAAAACCCCTACATCTTCACTTCCGGCCGGGCGAGCCCCGTCTACATCGACTGCCGCAAGATCATCTCGTTCCCGGAAGCGCGCGCCAAGATCATGGCCCACGCCCACAAGATGATCGAAAAGACCATCGGCTGGAGCAAGATCGACGTGGTGGCCGGCGGCGAGACCGCGGGCATCCCTTTCGCCGCCTTCCTGGCGGCGCTGGCCAAGAAGCCGATGATCTACGTGCGCAAGCAGCCCAAGGGCTTCGGCCGCATGGCCCAGATCGAGGGCGAACTGAATCCGGGCAAGCGCGTCCTGCTGGTCGAGGATCTCGCGACCGACGGCGGCAGCAAGCTGGTCTTCATCGAGGCGCTGAAGAAGGCCGAGGCTAAGGTCACGGACTGCTTCGTGGTCTTCCACTACGGCATCTTCCCGCAGAGCATCGAGATGCTGGCCGCGGCCGGCGTCAAGCTGCACGCGCTTGCCACCTGGTGGGACGCGCTCGAAGCGGCCGAGAAGCACAAGTATTTCGACGAAAAGGGCCTCGTCGAGACGCGCGCCTTCCTGGAGGCGCCGGAGAAGTGGTCGGCGAGCCACGGCGGCCGTCCGCCGGTGCCGCGTCCGCTGGGCCGCTAGCCGGCTCTTTGCTACGGTGCGGCGGACATGATCCGCCGCTTCTTCTCCCTCGCCCTGGCGTTCGGCGCCCTCGTTTCTCCTGCCTCGGCCAATGCCCAGGCCAAGGAGGAACTCGTCGTGGCCATGACCCAGATGCCGGGCACCTGGAACCCGATCATCAGTTCCATGCTCGCCAAGTCGCTGATCGCCAACATGACGGCGCGGCCGGTCACCGCCTACGACGCGGACTGGAAGCTGGTGTGCCTCGTCTGCACCGAATTGCCCACCATCGAGAACGGAAAGGCGCGCGTCATTGATCTTGCCGACGGCAAGAAAGGCATGGAGATCGACGTCGAACTGCGCAACATGCGCTGGGGCGACGGCACGCCGGTGTCGGCGAAGGACGTGGCGTTCACCCTTGAAGTGGGCAAGCATCCGCTTTCCGGTGTCGCCTCGTCAGAGGGTTACAAGCGAATCATCAAGCTCGACGTGAAGGACGACCGTCGCTTCACCATGACGATCGACCGGGTCACCTTCGACTACAACAGCATCGGCCTGCAGCTCCTGCCGGCGCATATCGAGAAACCGATCTTCGACGCAAACCCGGCCGAGTATCGCAACCGGACCGCCTACGACACGCAGTCGACCAATCCCGGCCTTGCCTTCGGCCCCTACCGCCTGACCGAGATCGTGCCCGGCAGCCGGGTGGTGCTGGAGCCCAACCCGACCTGGACCGGCCAGAAGCCCTTCTTCAAGCGCATCACGGTGCGCATCATCGAGAATACGGCGGCGCTGGAGGCCAACCTCCTGTCCGGCAGCGTCGACTATGTGCTGGGGGAACTCGGCCTGTCGCTCGACCAGGCCATCGCCTTCGAGAAGCGCCACAAGGACAAGTACAACGTCGTCTACAAGCCGGCGCTGATCTGGGAGCACATCGACGTCAATCTGGATAACAAGCTGCTGGCGGACCGGCGCGTCCGGCAGGCCATGCTGCTGGCGATCGACCGCAAGGCCATCTCCGAGAAGCTGTTCGAGGGCAAGCAGCCGATCGCCCATGGCGGCATCAGCGAACTCGACCCGATGTTCAGCCCGACGGCCCGCCAGTACGGATACGATCCGGCAGCGGCGCGCAAGCTGCTCGACGAGGCGGGCTTCTCGACCCTGCGCAACAACGTCCGCCACAATGCGGCCGGCGAGAAGCTCTCCATCGAACTGGGCACCACCGCCGGCAACCGCGTCCGCGAACTGGTGGCGCAGGTGATCCAGAGCCAGCTCCGTCAGGTCGGCATCGAGGTCCGCCTCAAGGCCGAGACGCCGCGCATCTTCTTCGAGGCCATGGGCAGGCGGACCTACAGCGGGCTCGGCATGTACGCCTGGGTGCAGCGCCCCGAGGGCGTCCCCCGCTCCTCGCTCCACTCCAAGGAAATCCCTTCTGCCGACAATGGCTGGAGCGGACAGAATTATCCCGGTTACGCCAATCCTGAGATGGACAAGGCCCTGGACGCCGCTGAACGCGAACTTGACGTTGTCAAGCGACGTGCCCTGTTCGCCGAAATCCAGAAGCTGGCGGCCGACGACCTGCCGTCCCTTCCCCTGTTCTTTCGTGTCGATCCCTTTGTAATTCCGAAGCCGCTCAAGGGCGTGACGCCGACCGGCACGCTCAACAGTTCGACCCTGTGGGTCGAGCAATGGCGCTGGGAAAACTAGATGAAGGCAGGATTGGCGGGATGAGGGCATGACCCGCTACTTCGCGGCGCGCGCCATGCAGACCGCCGTCACGCTCCTGCTGATGAGCCTCGTCGTCTATCTGCTGATCGGCCTGATGCCGGGCGATCCGATCGACATGATGATCTCGGGCGACCCGACCATGACCAGCGCCGACGCTGCACGCCTGCGTGCCGCCTACGGTCTCGACAAGCCACTGTTCGAACGATACCTCGCCTGGTTGCTGCAGGCGCTGCAGGGCAATTTCGGCTACTCGCGCTCCTTCGGCCAGCCGGTCCTCTCGGTCCTGTGGCCGCGCCTCCTGAATACGCTGCTGCTGGCCGGGGTTGCCTTCGTCCTGTCGGTGGCGATCGCCCTGCCGCTCGGCATGTGGGCCGCCGCCCATCCGCGCAGCCGCGCCGACTACCTGATCAACCTGCTTTGCTTCGGCGGTATTTCAGCTCCACCCTTCTGGCTGGCGCTGCTGCTGATCAGCCTGTTCGCCGTCAGGCTTGGCTGGCTGCCGGCTGGCGGCATGGCGGACATCCGGGCCGGCACTCCCTGGATGACGGCGCTGGCCGAGCAACTGCGCCACCTGGCGCTGCCCGTCCTGACCCTCACCCTCGTTCAACTCGGCGGCTACACCCGCTTCATGCGCGGCGCGATGATCGAGGCGCTGCGGCAGGACTATGTGCGCACGGCGCGGGCCAAGGGCGCCCCGGAGCGGCTCGTTCTGTGGCGTCATGCCTTCGCCAATGCCCTCTCACCGGTCCTGACGATCCTCGCCCTCTCCTTCGGCGGCCTCGTCTCCGGCGCGCTCATTACCGAGACGATGTTCGCCTGGCCCGGCATGGGCAAGGCAATCTACCAGGCCATCCTCGAGAACGACTACAACCTCGCCCTCGTGGGCCTGCTGGTCGCCACGGCCGCCACGATTGCCGGCAACCTGCTGGCCGACCTCGCCTATGCCTGGGTCGACCCGCGGGTCTCGCTGGCGGAAGCGGCGCCATGACCGCCGTGGCGGCCCGTCCCGCCGCCTGGCGCCGCCTGCTGCGGCACCGCCTCGCCTGGGCCTCGCTGACGTTCCTCTCCGTCATGCTGGTGCTGGCGCTGGCCGCGCCGCTGATCGCCGAATTGCGCGGCATCGATCCCACCCAGACCGACCTCTTTCGCCGCTTCGAAGGGCCCTCGGCGCAACACTGGCTGGGCACCGACGATCTCGGCCGCGACCTCTTCCAGCGCCTGCTCGACGGCGGTCGCGTCTCCCTGCTGGTCGGCATTTCGGGCGCGCTGCTCTCGGCGATCCTCGGCGCCGTCATCGGCGTGGTCGCCGGCTATCTCGGGGGACGACTGGACGCCTTCCTGATGCGGCTTACCGACGGCGTGATCTCGCTGCCGCTACTGCCCCTGCTGATCGTGCTGGCGGCCATCGATCCCAGGAAGCTCGGCATTCCGGCCGAGGTCGCGCAGTCGGAGATGTTCTCGCTCTATCGCATCGTGGTGATCGTCGCCCTGACCGGCTGGACCACAGTGGCACGGCTGGTGCGGGCCGAAACGCTGTCCCTGAAGGCCCGCGACTTCACGCGCGCCGCCGTGGCGCTGGGCGCCCGCCCGGGGCGCATCATGTTCCGCCACATCCTGCCCAACACGGCCGGCACGCTGGTCGTCGCCACCACCATGTCGGTGGGCACGCTGATCCTGTTCGAATCGACCCTGTCGTTCCTCGGCCTCGGCATCCAGCCGCCGGCCGCGAGCTGGGGCAACATGCTGACCGGCGCACAGGAGCTTCTCCAGGAAGCGCCCGTGCTGGCCCTGTGGCCCGGCCTTCTGATCTTCCTGACCGTGATCGCCTTCAACTTCCTGGGCGACGGACTGCAGGATGCCCTCGATCCCCGTAGCGAGAGACGCTGACATGACCGACGCAACGCTCAAGTCCACCGAGTTCACCGCGATGAGCCGCCTCACGCCGGACATCGACCTCAATGCCGAGGGCAAGGCCACCGGCTTCGTGCGCGTGCCGCATTCGGTCCACCGCTCGGCCTATGGCTGGATCCCGATCCCCATCGTTCGCATCAAGAACGGCGATGGTCCTAACGTGCTGATGCAGGCCGGCAACCACGGCGACGAATGGGAGGGCCAGATCGGGCTGGGCAACCTGATCCGCAGCCTCTCCCCCAAAGACATCAAGGGCCGGCTGGTGATCCTTCCCTCAGCCAATTTCCCGGCCGCGCTGGAAGGCCGCCGCACCTCGCCGATCGACGAGGGCAACCTCAACCGCTCCTTCCCCGGCGATGCCGAGGGCACGATCACCCAGCAGATCGCCTACTGGATCGAGCATGCGCTGCTGCCCGGCTTCGACTACGCCTTCGACTTCCATTCCGGCGGCAGCTCGCTCACCTACATTCCGAGTGCGCTGGCGCCGCGCCACCAGGACGCCGCGCGCATGGAGAAGGTCATGGGCCTGCTCAAGGCCTTCGGCGCGCCGGTGAGCTACATCTCGGCCGCACCGCAAGGCGGCGGCCGCACCTTCACCTCGGCCTCGTATCGCCAGGGCGTGGTCGGCATGGGCACGGAGCTGGGCGGCGGCGGGCTGGTCACGCCGGGTTCGCTCAAGGTCGCCGAGGACGGGATGCGTCGCGTGCTGGCCCATGTCGGCCTGCTGCAGGGACCGGTGCCCGCGCCCACGAAGACGCGCTTCACCGAAATCGGCGGCGACGACTACTACGTCTATGCGACGGACGGCGGCCTGTTCGAGCCGCTGGTCGAGCTGGGCGACGAGGTGAAGGAAGGCCAGCCGGCCGGCCGCATACACTTCCACCATACGCCGTGGCGCGAGCCCGAGATCGTACACTTCAAGCGCGCCGGCCTGGTCCTCTGCAAACGCGTCCCCGCCCGCTGCGAGCGCGGCGACTGCCTGTTCCACCTCGCGACGGATCTGGCGGTGTGATTAATCTCCATCGCACTTGCCAGTAGGGTGCCGTTACCGACCTACACCAAGACTATAGGGATAGGAGATGGTCTACGTTCTGGACATGTCACCGTTGGAATGGGATCGAATAACGGTTCCACCCGATAGCGCTTGGCAAAAGTTGGTCGACGGCGTGCCGCTTCAGCAGAACGATATTCCGGTAGAGCCTCGGTTCATTGGGCGCTTCAAGGTTCCAGATATCAGCATCCCTACCCAATATTTCATTTTTGTCTCCAGCCATGGCCGGGAAATCCTCGACGAATTAGCTCCGGGCTGCCTTGCCTACTTCCCGATGGAACTTCGCGTACCGGCCAGCATGCAGCCGGCGAAGAATTACTGGTTCGTCGAAGTCCTATCGCGCGCGCAACTCATCGATTGGGATCGTTCGGAAACCGTTCCCCGCCTTGTTCGAGCGCCGGATGGCCGGGAGAGTCGCGCCCTCGCCGGGCGAGGTATTTGGGGCGCAGTGAAATTCAAGGCGATCACTCCCGATCTGCCGCCGCTGTGGCGTGAAATCGATGTCGATCGTCCAAACGTCAATTATTTCCAGAGCAAGTGGTCGATTTTTATGCGGGACGAGTTCTGGCGCGAGTTGGATGGGAGATTTCCGGGGCAGCTCAGCGCGAGAAAAATCAAGGAAGACTGAGTCGCACCTAGGCTGTGGTGACAATTTCTATTTGAGCCAGAGCATGATGCTGGCGAGCTTTACGAAGCCGAGGAAGTTTGCCGCCAGCTTGTCGTAGCGAGTTGCAATGCGTCGCCATTGCTTCAGTCTG
>NZ_JAJISD010000012.1 GCF_020880995.1 Reyranella aquatilis
AACGGTTGGATCGTTCTCCACTCAAACTCGGTCAGATCGTAGCGCGCCATCACCAAGGCTCCTTTCGGAACCTTGAATCACTTTTTCCAAAATTTGGGAATCGTTTATGAGTATGCGACCTAGTTGAGCTGTTGATTTGGCTGGGCGGCCCAGCCACCTGAAAATCGTAGTGTTGGTGGTTCGATTCCAGCCCTGCACGGTCATTGGTGTTCGTGAGAGGTAAGAGGGTTGCCGGGGAGCCGGCCAGAGAAGCCAAGCCAAGGCAGGGAGGGGTCTGATCGAGTTTCCGAATCGCACGCCAATCCCGCCGAGCGATCGCTCCATTTTCCGCTGCACTTGTAGAGCTACGCTCGGCCGGCTGATTTTACGTTGGCATGTCCGCGACCAAGATCCTCTGGGGACAGATCACCCTCGTTTTCGCCATCGTGCTCGTCACCCTGTGGGCGGCGACGCAATGGACGGCCTGGCGGTTGGGCTATCAGCTCCAGCTCGGGCCGCCCTGGTTCGAACTCGCCGGCGTTCCTGTCTACCACCCACCGGCCTTCTTCTGGTGGTGGTATGCATATGACGCCTATGCGCCTTCCATCTTCGTCGAAGGCGCCTGCATCGCGGCCTCGGGAGGATTGATCTCGATCGCGGTGGCGATCGGCATGTCGGTCTGGCGGGCCCGCGAGACGAAGAACGTGGCCACATATGGCTCGGCGCGCTGGGCGACGGTGCGCGAGGCACGCAATGCGGGGCTGTTGGGTCTCGATGGGGTCGTCCTCGGAAAGCTCGGTTCCGACTACCTGAAGTGATGCCCCGTCATCCCACATCGCCTCGAATAGCGAGAACTCGATAGTGTCGCGCGTCACACCGAATTCTTCCAGTGCCCAAGATGGAAACACGTGCTCACGTGCTCGCTTCCGTTCGGTCAATGGATCGCGAACAGGCTTCCCACAGAAGACACAAACCTTGGGTAGCTGGTTCAAAGCAGTGCTTCCTCAATGGCCATATCGTCCTTTAGAGATAGGTTGTTGCGGCTTTGCCGGCCGCCCAACTGTCTGCACACTCTTGCTTACTTTCTGGGGCGTCGATGCCCCAGAGGCGATAGGTGGTTCCGTCCATCTTGATCGTATCGCCGTCTGTGACGGTCTGGGCGCCAACCGGGAGCGCCAACAAAATCAAGGCGGTTGCGAGCTTCATGGCTTCTCCAGGGTGGAGTCTTGGCCGAGTGGCGACGAATTGGTGTACATGACCCTTGGAGTAGTACGGTGGGTGGAGCCCCCGCGCTTGTAGATTCTGGCTCCGCTATCCTGGTTAATCTGCGCTGATTTCGGCGCCGCGAGACATAGCCCTGTGCGAGCGATTACGGGGTGCACGCGCCTCCTGCGCACCCTCGTTCAGCAACTGCGCGATCGTGTCCGAGGTGCGAGTGATGGCAAGCTTGAGAGCCTCGTCGATGTGGACATAGCCCTGCGTTACCGACTGTGCCGCGTGGCCCAGCATCGCGGCGATCGTCAATTCCGAGAAGCCGAGATCACCGGCTACACTTCCAAACGTATGACGAAGCGTGTGCGGCGTGACACCTGTAATGCCTACCATCGCGCACAGTCGCTCCAAGCAGGCCTTGCCCGCAGTGAAAGCGCCGTCGCCAACGTCGGCAGGAAAAACGTACGGGCTGCCTTCTTGCTTCGGTTGGTTCGCGGCATGGCGGGCAGCAACCGGTCCGATCGCCCGAATCTGAGCGTCCGCCTTGGTGTCGGGGAAGGCAACGTAGCCCTTTTCGGCGTGGAGCCAATCGCGGTGCATCTGCTGGCCCTCGGAGATGCGAAAGCCTGTCAGCAGCAGAAACCTGACAACCGCCAGTCCAGTGCTGTGCTCGCCGTTTCGTTCGCCATACTGTAGGGCCGCGCCGAGCTTCTTGATCTCGCCGGTACTGAGGCGTCGCTGCTTCTTCTTGCCGGCGAGACGTCGTGCGCCTTGGCTCGGATGTTTCTCGATGACATCCAGGCGCGCGGCGTGGCTGAGAATCGACTGGAACGTTGCGACCGCCCGGCCTGCCACGCCCGGTCCACCCCGGGCGACTCCACCCCGTCCCGGCCGCCGCTCCGTAGCGGCAGTCTTTCCGGCCACGATATCGGATTGCATGCCCTCGATGTCGACGACGCGGAGGCTGCCCACCAACCGCTTGCCGAGCAGCGGTTTTATGTGAGTGTTGATCCGGCTCCGATCCATCGCCAGCGTCGATGCTTTGATTGGGCGGTTCTTGCGGCCAAGGATCCGACCCGCTTCAGCTTCCGTTAGATACCAGTCGCACAATGCCTCGACCGTTATGTTGTCCCTCCCAGCCTCCAGTTCCTCGGCGGGGTCAATGCCCTCAGCGACGCGGCCAAGCTTCACCTTCGCAAGCTCACGGGCCTTTTCAACGGTCATGATGCCGAACCGGCCGATTTTGATCCTGCGGCTCTTGCCCGCCGCGTTGCGATACTGGACGACGAAGGTCTTCAGGCCAGACGGAATTACCCGGACGCCGAAGCCGCGAATCTCACCGTCCCAAAGGAATTCCTGGCCCTCCGCGGTGGTAGCAAGGGCTTCGACCGCCCGCTTGGTCAACCTCGACACTATCGCTCTCCTGCGCTGCCTGCTTACATTATCAAATTGCGGCAAGAATGTAAGCGCCTTGTAAGCGAGATAAAGCGAATAGCAGGCTAGATGCGGGTAGTGCGGCGTAGGTGGGTCGCTCTAACTAGTTGTTTTTGCGGGCTACTGGCTATCGGAGGCTAGTCTAGCGAAGATGGACCAATATCTTGCCAAGGTCGGGGTCGAGGGTTCGAATCCCTTCGCCCGCTCCAATTTCTACCGCATCATCTTGTTGAGACCGGGCGTCCGGTTCGCATCCCGGTCCTGCAAGGGTCCGGGCAAGATGCTTTCGGTCCCTTTTGATCCAGGCTTCTTATAGATTGCGCGTCCCATTTTTGCCGCGGACCTGGTCTAGGCGGCGGACTCGTCCTTGCGTGAGAGGCCAGACATGAACACATCGACCGAACCGGGCCTGCTCGTCGTCCGCACCGTGGCGGACCTGCGCCGCGCGGTTGCCGGCTTCCGGAAGGCCGGCCGCACGATCGGCCTCGTGCCGACGATGGGTGCGCTGCACGAGGGCCATGTCAGTCTCGTGAAGGGCGCGCTGGAGCGCGGCGACGTGCCGGTGACCAGCATCTTCGTCAATCCGACCCAGTTCGGACCGAAGGAGGACTTCTCCGCCTATCCGCGCGACGAGGAAGGCGACTTCGACAAATTGCGCGACGCGCAGTGCCGCATCGCTTTCGCACCGACCAAGGACGAGATGTATCCCGGCGAGCAGCTCACGACCGTGACGGTGGCCGGCATAACCGACGGTCTCTGCGGCCCGCTGCGGCCCGGCCATTTCCAGGGCGTCGCCACGGTGGTCAGCAAGCTGCTGCTGATGGCGATGCCGGACCGTGCCTATTTCGGCGAGAAGGATTACCAGCAGCTCCAGGTCATCAAGCGCATGGTGCGCGATCTCGCCATGCCGTTCGAGATCGTGGGCATGCCCACGGTACGGGAGAAGGACGGTCTCGCGATGTCGTCGCGTAACCGCTACCTCAGCGCCGAGGAGCGGACGAAAGCGCTGGGCATGTACAAGCAGCTCGTGACAGTCGCGGACGCGGTGCGCGACGGCACGAAGTCTTGTGCGGAGGCCTCCGCGGCGGCGTCGCAGGCGCTGCGCGACGGCGGCTTCGACATCGTCGAGTATTTCACCGTCGTCGATGCCGACAGCCTGAAGCCGCTGGAGCATGTCGCCGGCCCGGCCCGCGTGATCGCCGCCGCCCGGCTCGGCCGCACGCGGCTCATCGACAATCTCGCCGTCTGAGGCGGCCGACGGTCGCTCAGGCGGCCTGCTCGAGCGTAGAGGCGACGTCGCGCGTGGTGACACGGCGCAGGTCGCGCACCTTCGTCGTGTCGAACGGCCGGGCGCGATGCATCGTGCAGCGATTGTCCCAGATCACGAGATCGCCCTTCGCCCAGCGATGGGCATGCACGAAGCGCGGCTGGGTGGCATGCTCGATCAGATCGAGGATGATCAGGCGTCCGTCGGCCACCGGCATGCCCAGGATGTGCGAGGCATGCGCGGCGAGATAGAGGGTCTTGCGGTGCGAGCCCGGATGGGTGCGCACCAGCCGCTGCGGGACCGGCGGCAGCGAGGCGCGTTCTTCCTCGCTATACTGCACGACGCCGAGCTGCTCGCGCGAACGCCAGATCGAATGCTCGGCGACGAGCCCTTCGAGTTCCTTCTTCCTGGCCTCGGGCAGCGCGTCGTAGGCGGCGCGCATGTCGGCGAACTCCGTATCGCCGCCTTCCTCGGGAATGACGTGGGCATAGAGCATCGACAGTGCACCGGGGACGGCGCGGAACGAGGCGTCGGTATGCCACAGCCGGTTGGCCAGCCCGTCGAGCCGGCGTCGCGCATCGGGCTTCAGCACGTTGCCGTCGCCGTCGAGGTTGGAGATGTCGGCGACATCGCTCGATTCGATCCGATGCTTGATGTCGCGATGGCGCAGCTTCAGGGCCGAGGAGGCGATCGGGCCGAAATTGCGGGCGAAGGCGACCTGCGTGTCGTCGTCGAGCCTCTGCTCGCGAAAGACCACCACCGCATAGCGGTCGATCGCATCCTCGATGGCCTGCCGGTCGGCGGCGCCAAGCGGACGTGCGGTATCGACGCCGGCAATCTCGGCGACGAAATCAGGATGCGCTGGCGTTACGGTGATGCTCATGGCCGCCTCCCGCGGCTATAGTGCCTTTGAAATCATTCTCCCCCAGGAAACGCCATGCCGCAAACGATGAAGCTCGCCCTGCTCGACGACTACCAGAAGGTGGCCTTGCGCATGGCCGACTGGGACCGCCTCAGGAAACGCGGTGTCGAGATCACCGTCTTCCACGAGCCCTTCGCCTCGGTCGAGGATGCCGCGCAGAAACTGGCGCCCTTCGACATGCTGGGCCTGCTGCGCGAGCGGACGGCCTTCCCGCGGGCGCTGATCGAGAAGCTGCCCAACCTCAAGTTCATGGTGCTGACCGGTGCGCGCGCCGCGAGCCTGGACGACAAGGCGGCGGCCGAGCGCGGCATCCCGATCTCCACCACGCCCGGCGGCACGTCGAATGCACCGACCGCGGAACT
Source organism: Reyranella aquatilis (assembly GCF_020880995.1). Classification (GTDB taxonomy): domain Bacteria; phylum Pseudomonadota; class Alphaproteobacteria; order Reyranellales; family Reyranellaceae; genus Reyranella; species Reyranella aquatilis. The sequence continues at coordinate 5,177 of NZ_JAJISD010000012.1, forward strand.
GGGCTGGGCGCTGCTGATGATGTGCGCCCGCGACCTCGCCAAGGCCGAACGGCTGGCGCGGCAGGGCAAGTGGCATGACGGCATCGAGCAGATGGTGGTGCTCGAGGGCAAGCGTCTGGGCATCCTGGGCCTCGGCAAGCTCGGCAGTCGCGCGGCGCGGTACGGCAAGGCCTTCGGCATGGATGTCGTGGCGTGGAGCCAGAACCTGACGCCCGAAAAGGCCGAAGCGGGCGGTGCGACGTATGTCAGCAAGGAAGAGCTGCTGGCGACCTCGGACTTCGTCTCCATCCATCTTGCGCTTTCCGACCGCACGCGCGGCCTGATCGGCGCGGCCGACCTCGCCAAGATGAAGAAGACCGCGATCCTGGTGAACACGTCTCGCGGTCCGATCGTCGATGAAGCAGCGCTGATCGCGGCGCTGAAGAACCGCACGATCCTGCACGCCGGCCTCGACGTCTACGACAAGGAGCCGCTGTCGGCCGACCATCCGCTCACCAAGCTCGACAATGTCACGCTCATTCCCCATCTGGGCTACGTGGTCGAGGAGAGCTATCGCCACTTCTACGAAGGCACGATCAAGGACATCGAGGCCTGGCTCGACGGCGCGCCGATCAACGTCCTCAATCCGGACGCGCTCAGGAAGGCGTAGGGGTCTTCACGCGAACGACGATCAGCCAGATGGCGCCGGCGAGGATCACGCCGGCGGCCAGCCATTCGGGCATGGTGAGGCTGGCGGGCGTCAGCCAGCCGGCGTGGGCTAGGATCGCTTCGAGCGCGATGGCGAAGAAGGGCATCGCGGTGAGGGCGATCAGGTAGGTCTGCACGCCCGAATGGTTGATGGTCCAGAAGCCGAGCCAGGTGCCCGGCGCACGGAACAGCAGGCCCGCCAGGATCGCGTAGAGCCAGAGCTCGATGCGGCCGAAGGCGTCGCCGCCGCCGGCCCAGGGCGAGGCCATCGCGCCGGCGAGACCGGCCAGCGTCCAGACGAGGATCAGCGCCAGCGACGCGGCGACGAGGATCTCCCCGGTGAAGCGACTGCGCGCCGCCGGATCGTTCGCCTGGTTGCGCGGGTGATAGGCAATCATCCAAGAGGCGGCGACCGCCACCGCTTCCGAAGCCAGCAGCCAGGCGACACCGCGCCACGCGGTCTCGGAGGCCAGCGCGGCGACGAAGGCTGCGATGCCGACGGCGAGCAGCGCCAGGCCCGGCCAGTCGTGCCGCGCCGGCGCCTGCCGGGTCAACGCCCAGCCCGTTCCCGCGCCGATCAATACGCTCACCGTCGAGATCAGCGTGCTCTGCGTGACCGCCAGCCACACGATGGCGGCGGCGGTGCAGCCGTTGATGATCACGCGCATGAAGGCGTAGCAGACCGTCCAGGGCAGGAGCAGGTCGGCCCAGCTTCCCGGCGTGCGCCGGCCGACCCACAGCAGGACCAAGCCGGCGCTCAGCAGCTGCACCAGCGTGTAGGCCCAGGCGTCGAGCTGCGCGCCGCTCACGACGTGGCGCGTCAGCAGAAGATAGATCGACCAGAGGAGGGAGTTGCCGAGCGCGATGGCGAGGACATGACCGCTCATTGCGGATCTCGCGGCGCGCGGTTCAGGTGCGGAAGCGCAACAGCAGGTGATTGACGCCGTTCAGCTTGACGTAGAGGTCCTCGAACTGCGTGTAGAAATCCTCCCACTGCGGCAGGCCGCCCTGGCTGCCGAGCGAGGTGTAAATCTCCGCGACCGTGCGACGGCCATCGATCTGCGAGATGATGCGCGGCGCCAGCGGCGGAAGCTGGGCCCGCCACGGGAAGCCGTCGAGATTGGCCACCAGCGGGGCGCCGGGCTGCAGGCCGGCGGCGAACTTCTGCGCATCCATCTCGCGCAGCACCGGAATGGCCGACGTGTCCTCGGGCCGGGCCACCGTGTCGAAGCCGGCGCGCGTGGCATAGAAGACGTGGGTCCGCAGGTTTCCGGCGAGGCGCTCGGCGAAGGCGGCGCGGTCGAGCAGTGGCAGCGAGCTCGTCTGGCGCGCGATCACCGGATCGCTCATGTAGGTCGAGGGCTCGTAGCGCACCGGCTCGAGGAAGGCGACGACGCGCAGGCCCGAGGATGCCGCCATCTGGCCGATCTGCGGCACCGTGAAGGCGCGGTCGCAGCTGTGCAGCAGCAGGTCGTAGAGGCCCGCGTCGCCACCCGTCACGTGGTCGTTGAGGTACGGGTTGCGACGGAACAGGTTGGTCGTCGGCAGGAAGCGGATCAGGCGCTTGGCCATCGCCAGCCGGTCCTCGATGGCCATCGACAGCGGCGCCAGCGTCTGCAGCATCTGCTGGAGCGGGTAGACGCCGCTGCGGCCGTATTCGCCGTAGAGCATGACGCCCATGCCGCCCTCGGGGTGCAGCACGCTGGCCAGCGCCTGCATGCCGGCCGCGGGGTCGGGCAGGTGATGCAGCACGCCGGTGCAGTCGATGTAGTCGAACTGGCCGATGTTCATCGTCGGCAGGTCGAGCAGCGATCCGGTCAGGAACTGGATGTTGCGCAGGCCGCGCGCCTTCGCACGCGCCTCGCAGATCTGGCGCGAAGCCGTCGACAGGTCGAGATAGACGACCTCGCCGGGGCAGCGCCGGTCGACCAGCTGCTGGGCCAGCATGATGCAGGCGTCGCCCGTGCCGCCGCCAGCGACCAACGCCCGGAACGGCCGGATGAAGTTCAGACGGCCCGCGAACAGGTAGTGGTTGATCTCGAGGATGTGGCTGGGCGTGCCCGTGATCAGGCGGATCGCCTCGTCGCGTGGATCGCGAGCCGGATAGGGCAGCGCCTCGTACTGGGCGCGAACGTTATCCAACGACGAAGAAGCGGTCATCAGGGCCTTGTTTGGCGACGGGCGGGGCGCTACCGGGGGGATGGCAGCGCCTGCATTTCATTACTGCAACAAATCTAGGGGCCATGAAAGGCTATTTCGGCATCGGTATCGAGGGGCCCAGCAAGTCGATGAACGTCGGCACCCTGTTCCGGACCGCCCATGCGTTCGGCGCGGCCTTCGTCTTCACCGTGAGGGCCCAGTATGACGTGCGCGCCGGGGCGCTGGCCGACACCTCCGATACGCCCCAGTCGGTGCCGACATACCGCTTCGCCGACCTCGAAAGCTTCCGCCTGCCGCTGGGCTGCCGCCTGGTCGGCATCGAGATCACCGACGATGCCATCGAGCTTCCCAGCTTCCGCCATCCCCGCCAGGCCGCCTACATCCTGGGCTCGGAGCGCGAGGGCCTGTCGCCGGGCGTTCAGGCGCTGTGCGACTACGTGGTCAAGATCCCGACCCGATTCTCGGTCAATCTCGGCACGGCCGGGGCACTGGTCATGTACGACCGCCTGATCAGCCTGGGCCGCCACGCCCCGCGCCCCGTGGGCGAGGGGGCACCCACCGAAGCGCTGGAGGTCCCGGTGTTCGGTGAGCCGCTGTACAAGCGCAAGCAGCGGCTGCGGCAAAAAGCGCAGTCGAAACAATAGACTAGGCCGGCGCAGTTGCGCCGCATGGGCGTGGCGACTATCTCAGCCGCTCGATGTCCGTTCTGCCCACCGAACCGCTGCAGATTCTGGAGCCCGGCGCCGTCGCGCACGGGCGCAACGATCTGCGCCGCAACCTGATCGGCCTGTCGCGCGACGGGCTGAAGTCGGCGTTGGTCGAGGCCGGGCTGGAGCCGTTCCGCGCCGCCCAGATCTGGCAGTGGATCTACTGGCATGGCGTCACCGACTTCGGGCGGATGACCAACATCGCCAAGAAGGCGCGCGACCGTCTGGCCGACCAGTTCGTGATCGAGCGGCCCTCGATCGTCACCGAGCAGCGCTCGGTCGACGGCACGCGCAAGTGGCTACTGCGCTTCGGCGACGGCAACGAGGCCGAGACGGTCAACATTCCCGAGACCGATCGCGGCTCGGTCTGCGTTTCCAGCCAGGTCGGCTGCACGCTCACCTGCACCTTCTGCCACACCGGGACCCAGCCGCTGGTGCGCAACCTGACGCCCGACGAGATCGTCGGCCAGTTCATGGTGGCGCGCGACAGCTACGGCGAATGGCCGACGCCGACCGCCGACGCGCAGCGCATGCTGAGCAACATCGTCATGATGGGCATGGGCGAGCCGCTCTACAATTTCGACAACGTCGTCACGGCGCTGAAGATCGTGATGGACGACCAGGGCATCGCCCTCAGCCGCCGCCGCATCACCCTTTCGACCTCCGGCGTCGTGCCGATGATCCCGAAGGTCGGCGAGGCGCTCGACGTCAACCTCGCTGTGTCGCTGCATGCCGTCAGCGACGAGGTGCGCGATACGCTGGTGCCGATCAACCGGAAGTGGCCGATCGCCGAGCTGCTGAAGGCCTGCGCCGACTATCCCGGCGCCCGCAACAGCCGGCGCATCACCTTCGAATATGCGATGCTGAAGGGCGTCAACGACAGCGACGCCGATGCGCGCGAACTGGTGCGCATCCTGAAGCCGATCCACGCCAAGGTGAACCTGATCCCGTTCAACCCCTGGCCGGGTGCGCCGTACGAGTGCAGTTCGAACAACCGCATCCATCGCTTTGCCGAGATCGTGAACGACGGCGGCCTGAGTGCTCCCGTGCGCACGCCGCGCGGCCGTGACATCTCCGCCGCCTGCGGCCAGCTCAAGAGCGCGAGCCTCCGCCAGCGCGGCGTGAAGGTCGCGCTGTAGCTACTTCGTGAAGGCGGCGATCTTCGACAGGAAGGCGAGTTCGGTCGAAACGGGCTGAAGCCCGGCGGCTGCAAACCAGCCTTCGAGACTGCCGGCGGTGTATTCCGCGTAATACGGCTCGTGGAAATAGTGCGGGAAGAGGTCGAGCAGTCCGTCCCAGTCGGGACGATCGCCCTTCTGCAGGGAATCGACGATCACGACCAGGCCGCCAGGCTTCACGACGCGCGCCATCTCGGCGATCGCCTTGGCGCGGATCTCCTTCGGCAGTTCGTGCAGCAGGAAGGAGGAGACGACGAGGTCGAGGCTCGCCTCGTCGAACGGCAGCGTCTCGGCAGCCGCCTCGTCGAGCTTCACGCGGGCGGTGCGGCCGATCAGGCGGCGCGCCTCGTCGAGATAGGGGCGGCTGAGGTCGATGCCGGTGAGCTTCATCCCGGGCCAGGCGCCATGCACGGCGGCGAGCAGGCGGCCGGTGCCGCAGCCGACGTCGAGGCCGCGGACGTCACGCTGGTTGCGGCCCGCAAGCCAGGTCGCGATCGGCGCCAGGGCGCGGCGTCGCATGACGTCGGCGGCGCCGGTGAACAGCACCTCGACCTGCGTGTCGTAGAGCGCGGCGGATTGTTCCGAGAGCCACCCGTCGCTCTGGAAGTGGAAGTTCTGCCGGTAATAGTCGGGCAGCCCGTCGGCCTGGGTGCCGGGCGGCAGCTCGTCGTCGAGGGCGCCGTGCCGGCGGGCGTCGACTTGGGGCAGGTCGCGGAAATAGAGCAGGCTGCGCCGCAGGAACTCTGCCGGCTCCGGCCCCAGGAGGCGGGGCGCCGGGAACAGGCCTGCGGCCACGTCCCGCCATTCGCGCTGGAACAGCGCGCGCATGTCGGCGGTCAGCTCGGCCCGGCCGGGCGTCGGCCCGATGGCGAAATCGGGCTTGGGCATGGGCTTCAGCATCCTGCGGCCGGCTGCGTAGTGGCCAGCATACCAGGCGACCCGCGCGGTCTGGCGGGCGGCATAGGAGAGGCGGTCGAGAGCGGTTACCATGGGATGCTATTCTCGCCCCGATTATAGCGTCTTTGCGGCGCGCGCGCTTGCCCCGGTGGGGTCGACCGCTATATTCCGCGCGCCTTTACCGAATCGACATGAAAGCGGCCAGCATGAGCGTTTCTTATACCGGGCCCTACAAGAAGGGCGACATCAAGAAGGTCGTCCTGGCCTATTCCGGCGGCCTCGACACCTCGGTCATCCTGAAGTGGCTGCAGACGGCCTATGGCTGCGAGGTGGTGACCTTCACCGCCGACCTGGGCCAGGGCGAGGAACTGTCGCCGGCGCGCAAGAAGGCCGAGTTGCTGGGCATCAAGCCCGAGAACATCTTCATCGAGGATGTCCGCGAGGAGTTCGTTAAGGACTTCGTCTTCCCGATGTTCCGCGCCAACGCCCTCTACGAGGGCCAGTACCTGCTCGGCACCTCGATCGCCCGGCCGCTGATCTCCAAGCATCAGATCGACCTCGCGCTGAAGACCGGCGCCGACGCGGTCTGTCACGGCGCCACCGGCAAGGGCAACGATCAGGTCCGCTTCGAACTCTCCTATTATGCGCTGAAGCCCGACATCAAGGTGATCGCGCCGTGGCGCGAGTGGGAGCTGACCTCGCGCACCAAGCTGCTCGAATTCGCCGAGGAGCATCAGATTCCCATCGCCAAGGACAAGCGCGGCGAGGCCCCGTTCTCTGTCGACGCCAACCTCCTGCACTCCTCCAGCGAGGGCAAAATCCTGGAAGATCCGTGGGAAGAGGCCGACGAGATGGTCTACCAGCGCACCATCTCGCCCGAGAGTGCGCCCGACAAGGCGACCTACATCGAGATCGAGTTCGAGAGAGGCGACGCCGTCGCCATCGATGGCGTGAAGATGTCGCCCGCGACCCTGCTCACGAAACTCAACGAGCTGGGCAAGGCCAACGGCATCGGCCGCCTCGACCTGGTCGAGAACCGTTTCGTCGGCATGAAGAGCCGCGGCATCTACGAGACGCCGGGCGGCACGATCCTCTACGCCGCCCATCGCGGCATCGAATCGATCACGCTGGACCGCGGCGCCGGTCATCTCAAGGACGAGGTGATGCCGAAGTACGCCGAGCTGATCTACTACGGCTTCTGGTACTCGCCGGAGCGCGAGATGCTGCAGGCGCTGATCGACAAGAGCCAGGAGAACGTCACCGGCACGGTGCGTCTCAAGCTCTACAAGGGCAACACCACGGTCGTCGGCCGCAAGTCGCCGGTCTCGCTGTACTCGATGCAGCACGTGACCTTCGAGGAAGACCAGGGCGCCTACAACCAGCGCGACGCCGAGGGCTTCATCAAGCTGAACGCGCTCAGGCTGCGCCTGCGTGCGCTGGGCCAGGGTGGCCCCAGGAGCTAGCGGCCGAAGAGCTGACAGCCCGAAACCGACCGGAGCGGCGCATGCCTTTTGACCACGACGAGCGCCGCCTCCCCGGAGGGCGCGGAACGGGCGAGCGGGCGATCAACCTGCCGCCCGCCGTGCTGTGGCTGATCGGCATCAATGTCGCCGTCCATCTGCTGCGCCAGCTCCTGGGCGAACAGGCCGACCAGGAGATCATCCTGCAGTTCGGCCTCGTGCCCGCTGCCTACACGACCGACAGCGGCCGCGATCTCTTCTCCTTGCTGGTGGCGCCGGTCACCTACCAGTTCCTGCATGGCGGCTGGATGCATCTCGGCATCAACATGCTCACCCTCGCGGCCTTCGGCGCGCCGGTGGAGCGGCTGCTGGGTGTGCGCCGCTTCGTGCTCTTCTATCTGGTGTGCGGGGTCGTAGCGGGCTTCGTTCACATCCTGGTCTATCCCGATTCAATCGATCCGGTGGTGGGCGCCTCGGGTTCGATCAGCGGCGTGTTCGGCGCCGTACTGATGCTCATGCGCTACGTTGGCAGCCTCACGTCGCTGCTGCCGGTCGCCGGCATCTGGATCGGCCTTAATGTCTTCTTCGGCATATTCGGCGGTACGCCCGGCGCCGGCGGCGAATCGGTCGCGTGGGTGGCGCATATCGCAGGCTTCCTGTTCGGGCTCGCGAGCATACGCTTCTTCGCGCCGCGGATGAGTTGACCCGGCTATAGTCGGTCCATGGCCGACAACGGCATCCCGCTCCGCCGCACCCTGGCCGCCAACGCCGTCGCGCTGGCGCCGTCGTGGGGCGCGCTGGCGATCCTCTACGGCGCGGGTGAGTTGTCGGGTCGCAGCACTTTGTTCGCGATGGCGGGCATCGGGCTGGTCACGATCCTCCTGATCCAGCGCTACCTGAACTCGCTGGCGAGCTTTGCCCGCTTCGTGGGTGAACTCTCCGACGAACGCGAACCGGTGATGCCGCGCCTGTCCTTCGCCCCCGCGACCGAGGAGCTGGCGACCGCGGCCGCGACGCTCTCGACCGGCTGGCGCCGGCAGCGCGCCTCGATCGACAATCTCGCCGCCTCGGCACAGGCGATCGTCGACGGCCTTCCCGATCCGCTGGTGTCGGTCGACCGGCAGCGTCGCATCGTGCGCACCAATCTTGCCGCCGCCCTGCTGCTGGGCAGCTCCGGCGGGACGGAGCGCGACGTCTCGACATTGCTGCGTCAACCGCAGCTCCTGGCGGCCATCGATGCGCTGCTGGAGACCGGTCCCGACGGCAACTTCTCGGGACCGGACCAGGGCGTGGTCGAACTGGTGCTGGCGGGGCCGCCCGAGCTCGACATGGTCGCCCATCTGCGTCGGCTGCCGCGGGCGGCGGCCGACGGCTCGCTGGCCCTGATCGTCCTGCACGACACTACGGCGTTGCGCCGCGCCGAGCGCATGCGGGCCGATTTCGTTGCCAATGCCAGCCACGAGTTGAAGACGCCGATCGCCGGACTGGCAGGGTTCATCGAAACCCTGCGCGGCCCGGCGCGCGAGGATGCCGCGGCGCGCGAACGCTTCCTCGGCATCATGGCCGAACAGGCGGACCGCATGCGCCGCCTGGTCGATGACCTGCTGATGCTGTCGCGCATCGAGCAGCACGAGCATGCGCGGCCGGCCGCCGACGTCGATCTCACGCAGGTGCTGCGCTCCGTGCTCGACCTGCTGCAGCTCAAGGCCTCGTCGCGCGGCGTGACGGTCGTTCTCGATATCGCACCTGACCTACCGCGCGCCGTCGGCGATCCGGATGAACTCACGATCGTCTTCCAGAACCTGATCGACAACGCGGTCAAGTATGCGCGGCCCTCGACCGAGGTCCGGGTGATTGCGCGGCCGTCCGGCCCGGAGCGTGTCACGATCGCGGTCGCGGACGAGGGCGACGGTATCCCAGCATCCCACCTGCCGCGCCTCACCGAGCGCTTCTATCGGGTGGATGCGGCACGATCCCGCCAGCTTGGCGGCACGGGACTGGGCCTTGCCATCGTCAAGCACGTCGTGAACCGTCACCGTGGCCGGCTCGACATCCAGAGCGTGCCGGGCAAGGGGTCGACCTTCACGGTCACGCTACCCGCCGTGCGGCAGGCCTGATGCATCCCGTGCGCAACGTCGCGAAAGCGGCCTGTAAGTTTCAGTCGACATAGTCGCTTCGAACAACGCGTGAGTGTGTGCGCATGACATCGAAGGCGAATGAACCATGCGGAATCGTCGTCACCCCCCGGATGATCCGGGCGGGTCTCGACGTCGTGAAGTCCTGGCCCTCCCTCGCCGACGGCGAGGCGCTTGCCACCGCCTACCGGGCGATGGCCGCCGCCGCGCCGCCCGACAGGCTCAACCCCGGCATGCCGACGCCGACGATGCTGCAGGCGCTGCGACTGCTGGGCCACAAGTAACGCGGCGTAAGCTTCCTGAAATCGGACCGCCGCAATCGAGCCTCCGTCCGGGCCTTCACTGGCGCCGCTCTTCGAGAGACTTGGAGGATCAGAATGACCAGGATGAAATTGCTCAGCGCCGCGATGGTCGCGATCACGCTGTCGCCCATCGCGGCCTCCGCCCAGCCCGCCGATGCCAACTATTGCGGGGCGCTGGCCGTGAAGTACGAGCGGTATCTCGATATGAACTCGAAACGCGGTCAGCAACCCCAGGGCCTCGATACGCGTGTCGCGCTCGAGAAATGCAAGGCGGGCGATACGAGCGGAATTCCCGCGCTCGAACAGGCACTCAGAAACGCACGGATCGATCTGCCGCCACGCAGTTGACCGTCGGGTCTAAGGAGGAGGGGGCGATGCGCGTTCTCATCATCGAAGACAGCCGGGAACTCGCCGGGCTGATCGGGGATGCGCTGAAGCGCGCGGGTATCGACGTCGATATCGTGGGCCTGGCCGAAGACGCGAGGCTCGCCATCCAGGCCGTACGGTACGCGGCCATTGTGCTCGATCTGGGGCTTCCCGACGCAAGCGGGCTGGCGTTGCTCGACCAGTTGCGAAGGCGCCGCGATTCGACGCCGGTGCTCATCCTCTCCTCGCGCAACGCCCTGGACGATCGCGTGACCGGCCTGGAGAGGGGCGCAAGCGACTACATGATCAAGCCCTTCGCGATGGCCGAACTGATCGCCCGTCTCCGGTCGCTCATGCAGCGGACGCCGGACGCGCCGCGTCAGGTGCTTGCAATGGGGAACGTGGCCTTCGATGCCGACAGCCGCTGCGCCGTCATCAAGGGCAGGACATTCGCCATCCCGGCGCGGGAGGCCGAGCTGTTGGAGGTCTTCCTGAAGCGCGGGGAGAGGGTCCTCGTCCACGACGTTCTCGATGCGCTGGTCTTCGGAGGTGCGCATGACAAGTCCTCCAATGCGGTCGAAGTCTATGTCCATCGCCTGCGCCGCCTCCTCGCGGGTGCGGGCTCCGACATCGAGATCCTCACGATCCGCGGCGTCGGCTATCTCATGAAACCGACGCAGGCCGCCATGGTAGTCGCGTAGCTTCGAGCGATTGCACAGCGGAGATTGAGCGGAACGATCCGCCGAGCCGGTGCGTTCATTGGCGATGAGCATCGTCGAGGCCTTGGGATGGGCGATGGCTTCCCAGTTCCGGCCGCATGGCAGAAGCCATGTCTATCGTCAGGGCCGTACCGGCCGGCCGATCCTCGTCACTTCTTCCGAGCGCGACGGCTTTGTGCGCGTCTTCGGATGGAAATTCCTCGCGCATGTCGTCGGCTTCATGGCGGCGGTGATCATAGCGGCCATGTTCACCGCGCACTTCTATCCGAGGGGCGACGAGCCAGGGGGCTTCGTGATGATGGGTGGACTGCTTCTGGCCATCGGCTGGTATCTCTACGCATCGGTGAAATGGGCGATGGATGCGCCCGGTCGTGCGCTGGCCAACCGACCGACCTTCAAGAGCGGCGAAGCATCCTGACCGAAATCACGGCGGTCGGAATGCCGATCGCGAGGCCGGCGACGACGGCGTAAAGCAGAAAGAAGACCATCGAGAAGATGACCATTCCGACGGTTCCACGTTCGCCCGCGCCGGGCGCATCGGCAAGGGCCGTCAGGACCGCGATCGCGAAGAGCACGACCGACAGCAATGGAACACTGAGGGCGGCGAACGTGGCCTGCCAGCGCCGTGTTCTATGGGGCCAGCGCGACGTCGCGAGCCATGCCGCTGCGGATGTGACGGCCACGACCAAGACGACAGAAGCCAGGACACTCATCACGCCAGCCTTACTCCCTGTTCCCCGGCTCTCAACGCCGCCGGCGCTCCGGGGTTCAGCCCTCGTGAGTTTCTCCACACCTGTCTTCTGTCTGTAACGCAACCGTAGCGCGGGCGAAGCCTCCGGACGCTACCGAGCCCCCGTGGGATTTGGAGGCGGGATGCTTCGACTGGAAGGCGTTACCAAGAGCTTCGGCGGCAAGCATGCCGTGGACGGCGTCTCGCTGGTCGTGCCGACCGGACAGATGGTCGGTGTTATCGGCCGTTCCGGCGCCGGCAAGTCGACCCTTCTCCGCATGATCAATCGCCTGGGCGATCCGACCTCGGGCCGCATCCTGTTCGGCGACACCGACATCACGGCCCTCAGCGGCCGGCCGCTGAGGGCTTGGCGCGCCCGCTGCGCCATGATCTTCCAGCAGTTCAATCTTGCCGGCCGCCTCGATGTGCTGACCAACGTCATGATGGGCCGGGCCTTTCACCTGCCGGCGACCCGAGCGCTCCTGAAGATGTGGAGCGACGACGAAAAGGCGCAGGCTTTGTCGGCCCTCGAGAGCCTGGACATGGCGCGGATGGCCGGCCAGCGTGCGGAAACCCTGTCGGGCGGCCAGCAGCAGCGGGTCGCCATCGCTCGTGCGCTGATCCAGCAGCCCGACATCGTGCTCGCCGACGAACCCATCGCCTCGCTCGATCCCCGGAACACCAAGGTGGTGATGGACGCGTTGCAGCACATCAACCGGCATCTCGGTATCACCGTGATCTGCAACCTCCACAGCCTCGACCTGGCGCGCGGCTATTGCGACCGGCTGGTCGGCATGGCCGGCGGCCGCGTCGTTTTCGACGATGTGCCAGCCGCCCTCACCGAAGGCACCGCACGCGAGCTGTACGGGCTTGAGGCCGGCGACGTCATGGGGCACGCCGCGCCGCCGCCCGTTCCCCAGCCGGCCGTCGCGCAGCCGGGCTTCGCGCTCGCCGGCTCCTGATTTCCCGCCCATCGACCTTCATCCAAGGAGAACAAGCATGCTCACCCGTCGTTTTGCGCTGGGCGCCGCCCTCGCTGCCTCCTCGTTCGCTCTCGCCGGCGCCGGCCACGCCCAGTCGTGGAAGAGCGCCTATCCCGAGCTGGTCTTCGCCGTGATCCCGGCCGAGAACGCGTCGGGCGTGACCGAACGCTACGGCCCGTTCATCGAGTATCTCTCCCAGCAGCTCGGCACCAAGGTGACCCTGCGCGTCGCCAACGACTATGCCGCGGTGATCGAGGGGCAGCGCAACGGCAGCATCCACATCGCGGGCTACGGCCCGGCGTCCTATGCGCGCGCCATCGTCACCGGCGTCAAGGTAGAGCCCTTCGCCACCACGGTGAACAACGACGGCACCATCGGCTACTACTCGGTCTTCTATGTTCGGGCCGACAGCCCCTACAAGACGATCGACGATCTCAAGGGTAAGAACCTGGGCCTGGTCGACCCCAACTCGACCTCGGGCAACAACGTTCCGCGCTTCGCGCTGAACAAGCTCAAGCTCAATCCCGAGACCTTCTTCGCCCGCGTGACCTACGCCGGCAGCCACGAGAACGCGGTCATCGCGCTGCAGCAAAAGCAGGTCGATGTCGCCGCCAACTGGTGGAATGCCGAGAACGATTCGAACCTGACGCGCATGGTGTCGAAGGGGCTGGCCAAGCAGGAAGACTTCCGCATCATCTACAAGTCGGACCTGATCCCGAATTCGCCCTTCGCCTATCTCGCCAGCCTGCCGCCCGACCTGAAGGCTGCCATCTCGAAGGCCTTCGAGGAGGCACCGACCAAGGCCAAGGCGGCGTTCGACAAGCTCTCGGACGGCAAGGACCGCGGCTTCACCAAGGTCGACGCCGCCGCCTACGAGCCGGTTGTCGAGCTGATCAAGTTCGTCGACGCGCTGCGCAAGCAGAAGAGCTGATCGGCGTCGAGCGGTTCTCCCAGCCCGTCCGGCCGTGAGCACGACGATCGTCCGGCTGCCCGAGGCGCAGCTTCGGCCGCTGATGGCGGCCTATGACGCCTCGGTGCGCAGCCGCCGCGCCAACGCGCTGCTCTTCGTGGCGTGTGTCGCGGTCGCGATGGTGCTGGCCTCGATCTCGGCGGAGGTCTCGCCCGGCAAGCTGCTGGAGAACATCCATCGCTTCCCGAGCTACATCATTCGCCTGTTCTACCTGGAGAACGGCCAGCCTGTCTGGACGGACATCGGCGAATGGTTCTGGGGCCTGCAGCGCTGGCTGCGGCTGCTCGCCGAGACGCTGCTGATGGCCTATGTCGGCACGCTCCTGGGAGCGCTCGCGGCGGCGGGCCTCGCCTTCCTGGCCGCCGCCAACGTCGCGCCCGGCCGCTGGACGCGCGTGATCGTGCGCCGGTTCTGCGAGCTGTGCCGCACCGTGCCCGAGCTGGTGTTCGCCCTGCTGTTCGTGATCGCCTTCGGCCTCGGGCCGATGGCGGGCGTGCTCGCCGTCGTCATCCATACGCTCGGCGCGCTCGGCAAGCTGTTCGCCGAGGTGGTCGAGAACATCGACATGAAGCCGGTGGAGGGCATTTCCTCTACGGGAGCCCCTTGGCATGTAGCCATGCGCTTCGGCGCGTTGCCGCAGGTCCTGTCGAACTTCACCAGCTACACGCTGCTGCGTTTCGAGATCAACGTGCGCGGCGCGGCCGTCATGGGCTTCGTCGGCGCGGGCGGTATCGGCCAGGACCTGATCGAGGCCATTCGCAAGTTCTACTACTCTGACGTCTCGGCGATCCTGGTGCTCATCCTGATCACCGTGGCGGTCATCGACTCGCTGACATCGATCCTGCGGCACCGGCTGATCGGCCTCGAAGGAAGGAACTGATGGACGCCGTGCGTGCGCGCTACCCCGAGCATTTCACTCGCTGGAGCCGCCAGCGCTTCGTGATGATCGGCATTGCCGCCGCGTTGTTCCTGCTCCTGCTGTTCGGCATGGGCCAGCTCGGCTTCTTCGGCGGTACGCTCCTGACGGGCGTCGGCCGCCTGTTCGAGATCGCCGGGCTGATGCTGCCGCCCGACCCGGGCTCCTGGGCGCATGCACGGGCCTATGGCGTGGCGCTGATCGAGACGGTGGCCATTGCGCTGCTGGGAACCCTGGCGGCGGCGGTGCTGGCGCTGCCGGTCGGATTCCTGGCGGCGCGCAACGTGACGGCCCAGCGCCTCGTCCGGTTCCTCGCGCGCCGCTCGCTCGATACGATCCGCAGCGTCGACATCCTCATCTGGGCGCTGATCTGGATCAACGTGGTGGGCCTCGGCCCCTTTGCCGGAGCGCTCGCCATCATGACCGCCGACATCGGCAGCTTTGGCAAGCTCTTCTCGGAGGCGATCGAGGCCGCCGACCGCAAGCCCGTCGAGGGCATCGCCTCGGCCGGCGGAAGCCATCTCATGGGGATCCGCTTCGGCATCCTGCCCGAGGTCTTTCCCGTTCTGGCGAGCCAGGTCCTGTACTACTTCGAGTCCAATACCCGCTCGGCCACCATCATCGGCATCGTAGGCGCCGGCGGCATCGGCCTGCACCTGGCCGAGGCGATCCGCACCCTCGAGCTGCAGCAGACCTCTTTCATAATCCTGATGATCCTGGTCACCGTGGCGGCCATCGACGTCGTGTCCAGCCAGCTCCGCTTCGCCATGATCGGCCGCCGCGCAGGAATAGGTAAATGAGCGATCCGTCCGCGGAGCGGCCCCGCTACGCGCTCTACTACGCGCCGCGCGCGGAAGAGGCGCTGGCGATCGTCGCCAGCCGCTGGCTCGGTCGCAGCCCGGACACGGGCGAGGCGCGGGACATCCCCCCGGTCGGGAGCATTCCCCGTGAGCGGCTGTCCGAACTGGTCGCGGATCCGAGGCTGTACGGCTTCCACGGCACCCTGAAGCCGCCGATGGCGCTGGCCGACGACGTCACCGAACGCGACCTGCTCGATGCGGTCGGTGCCTTCGCCGCGACGGAACGCCAGATCGATGTCCCGTTGCTCGCGCTGGTCGAGCTGGGTGATTTCCTCGCCCTCGTACCGGCGGAGCGATGTGCCGTCCTTCAGGATCTCGCCGACCGCTGCGTCATCGAGTTCGATGCCTTCCGCCGGCCGGCCGGGGTGGCCGAACTGACCCGTCGGCGGGCGGCGGGCCTGAGCGCCCGGCAGGACGAGCTGCTGCGGCGCTGGGGCTATCCCTATGTAATGGAGCAGGGGCGCTTCCATCTTACGCTCACCGGCCATGTCAAGGACCCGGGGGAACGCGCGACGATCCTCGCCGAGCTTCAGGACCGCTTCGCCCCCTTCATCGACCAGCCGCTGGCGGTGCGCGACCTCTGTGTCTTCCGCCAACCGGCGCCCGACAGGCTGTTCACCGTTCTGGCACGTTTCAGGCTCGGCGGAGGGAGGCGCCTGACCACTCAAGTCTGGCGAGCAGCCTGACAAAGGCCTCGGCCGCCTTGTCGAGGGTGCCGTCGTTGACGATCGTCACCAGGCGTGGGTCGGCGATCTCGTAGGCCTCCGCGCGCTCCAGACGCTTCGCCGCCTCGGCAGCGTTCTCGCGGCCGCGTCCGGCGAGGCGCTGCTTCAGCCGATCGGCGGGGGCGGTGATCAGGACGGGTCGGGCCTGTGAATCGAGCCCGCCGGTTCGCAGGAAGTGATCGCGCGAACCGCTCACCACCACGGTCAGTCCGGCGGCGCGCCAGTCGTGAATCTCGCGGCCGACCCCGTAGTCGTTGCCATGGGCGCCCCAGTGATAGGCGAACAGGCCGTGGGCGCGGCGCATCGCGAACTCCGCGCGCGTCACGGCCACATGGTTCTCGCCACCGGTATCGGCTGGCCGGGTGATGTAGCGGTGGGCGAACACGACGGGCGCCTCTGGCGGGAGCAGGGCGCGGGCGCGGCTAAGGACGGAGTCCTTGCCGGCGCCGGAAGGGCCCATGACGTAGACCAGCGAGCCTTCCATCGCGACCTCCCGGCTCAGACGACGCGCTCGCCCTCGCGCCAGACGGCGCGTACAACGGCAGCGCCATCGACCGTGCGCACGCGCACCAGGTCGGCGCGACGCCCGGGTGCGATCTCGCCGCGATCGCCGAGGCCGACGGCGCGCGCGGGATTGAGCGAGGCGAGCTTCACGGCTTGCGGCAGCGAGAGGCCGATGCCGGAGGAGGGCAGCTTGAACACGCTTTCCATCAGGCTGGCCGGCACATAATCCGACGACAGGATGTCGACGTGGCCGGCGCGCAGCAGGTCGATGGCCGCGATGTTGCCGGAGTGCGAGCCGCCCAGCACGAGGTTCGGGGCGCCCATCAAAATGGCGAGGCCGGCCTCGCGCGAGGCGCTGGCGGCTTCGTGCGTGGTCGGGAATTCGGCGATCGTCATGCCGTTGGCGACGGCTTCCTGGACATGGCCGTGGGTCGCATCGTCATGGCTGGCGATCGGTAGCGCGCGCGCCTGGGCGCGGCCCACGATCTCCCGCCGATGCTTCGCGGCGTTGCGGTGATGAAGCTCGGTGACGCGGATCGAGAATTCCTCGAATTGCTCGTCGGTCATCGCGTGCTTGCCCTTGTAGTACTGCTTCAGCTTCTCCGGATCGAGGAACTGGCGCTGGCCCGGCGTGTGGTCGTTGATCGACACCAGGCCGACCAACGGCAGGTCGATCCACTTGTCGACCGCTTCGACCGCGTCCTCGGCGGTGATCTCGCAGCGCAGGTGGATGCGATGCTCGGCGCGCGTCATGCGCCGGTCGGTGGCCATGCAGACCGCCTCGATCATGCGCTCGCGGTTCTCGACGCGGTCCGATTTGCCGTGGACGTCGCCCAGTGCCAGCGAATCGAACACCGTGGTTATGCCGGCGGCGCTGATCTGCGTATCATGCGCCATGACAGCCGAGACGCTCGGCCATTTCACGCCGGGGCGCGGCGCGAAATGCTTCTCCATGTTGTCGGTGTGCAGCTCGACCAGACCGGGCACGAGATAGTCGCCCTCGAGATCGATCGCGCCTGCCGCGCAGGAGCGATCCTGGGCGATCTCGACGATACGGCCGTCGCGCACGATGACGGTGCCGTCGAACTCGGCATCTGCGGTGACGACGCGGGCATTGGTCAGGACGGTCTCGAGGCTCATGCGGCAACTCCTGGGGAAACGCCGGCCGGCTGGGCAGGGGGGAGGACTTCGTGGACGCGGGTCGCCACGGCGTCGCGCACGCCGGTGTCGTGGAAGATGCCGACGATGGCGGCGCCGGCATCACGGCGCTGACGGATGAGCTCGACCACGCCGTCGCGGTTGGCGGCGTCGAGCGAGGCCGTCGGCTCGTCGAGCAGCAGGATCGGGTAGTCGACGATCAGCGAGCGCGCGATGTTCACGCGCTGCTGCTCGCCACCGGAGAAAGTCGCGGGCGGCAGCGACCACAGGCGCGCGGGAATGCCGAGCATGGCGAGCAGGAACTCCGCGCGCCGTCGCGCCTCGGCGGGTTCGCTGCCGCGCCGCCGCAGCGGCTCCGCCACGACGTCGACCGCGGACACGCGCGGGATCACCCGCAGGAACTGGCTGACGAACCCCATCGTGCGGTGACGCACGTCGAGGACGGTGCGTGGTTCGGCGCCGACCAGCTCGGTCCAGGCCTCGTCCTGGCGCACGCGGATCGAGCCGCCGTCGGCGCGATAGTTGCCGTAGAGCGAGCGCAGCAGGGTGCTCTTGCCGGCGCCCGATGGGCCGACCAGCGCGAGGCATTCCCCGGGCGAGACGGACAGCGCCACGTCGCGCAGGACTGGCAGCGCCAAGTCACCTTGCGCATGCACGATGAAAGACTTGGTGAGGCCGCAGACGCGGAGAGCGGGTCGGGAGGAGGTCATGGGCTCACACCGGCAGAATCGAGGCGACGAGCATCTGCGTGTAGGCGTGCTGCGGATCGTCGAGCACCTGGTCGGTCAGTCCCTGTTCAACGACCATGCCGCCCTGCATCACCATCAGCCGGTGCGTCAGCAGACGCGCGACGCCGAGATCGTGGGTCACCAGCACGGCCGACAGATGAAGCCCTTCGACGAGGCCGCGCAGCAGATCGAGGATGCGGGCCTGCACCGAGACGTCGAGGCCGCCGGTCGGCTCGTCCATGAAGACCAGCCGCGGCTTGCTCACGAGGTTGCGGGCGATCTGCAGACGCTGGCGCATGCCGCCGGAGTAGGTCGTCGGTCGATCGTCGAGACGGTCGGCATCGATTTCGACGCGTGTCATCCAGTCGATGGCCTCGCGCCGGATTTCGCCATAGTGGCGCGCGCCAACGGCCATCAGCCGCTCGCCGATATTGGCGCCCGCGCTCACGCCCATGCGCAGTCCATCCCGCGCGTCCTGGTTCACGAAGCCCCATTCGGTGCGCGCCAGCAGGCGCCGCCGCGCCTCTGAAAGGTGGTGCACGTCGACGATGCCGGCGGACAGCGTTTCGTACGTGACGGAACCGCCGTCGGGTGCGAGGCGGCCGGCCAGGCAATTGAGCAGCGTGGTCTTGCCGGAGCCCGATTCGCCCACGATGCCCAGCACCTCGCCGGGCCACAGATCGAAGCTCACGTCGCGGCAGGCGATACGGCCGCCGAAGCGCTTGGTGACGCCGCAGGCGGAGAGGAGCGGACCCCTCATCGCCGGCTCTCGCAATAGTCGGTATCGGAGCAGACGAACAGGCGCTTGCCGGCGTCGTCGACGATCATTTCGTCGAGGAAGCTTTCCTTGGACCCGCAGAGCGCGCAGCTCTCGGTCCAGGTCTCGATCTCGAACGGGTGATCGTCGAAGTCCAGGCTCTTCACTGGCGTGTGCGGTGGCACGGCGTAGATGCGCTTCTCGCGGCCGGCGCCGTAGAGCTGCAGTGCGGGGCTGCGGTCGAGCTTGGGATTGTCGAACTTGGGGATCGGCGAGGGGCTCATGATGTAGCGCCCGTTCACCATCACCGGATAGTTGTAGGTCTTGGCGATGCGGCCGTGGCGGGCGATGCTTTCGTAGAGGCTCACCTGCATGACGCCGTATTCCGATAGCGCGTGCAGAGTCCGCGTTTCGGTCTCGCGCGGCTCGAGCATGCGCAACGGCTCGGGTATCGGCACCTGGAAGACCAGGATCTGGCCGTCTCTGAGCGGCGTCTCTGGTACGCGATGGCGCGTCTGGATGATGGTGGCTTCTTCTGTGCGGGTGGTCGTGGCGACATCGGCCACCCGGGCGAAGAAGCGGCGGATCGAGACGGCATTGGTCGTGTCGTCGGCGCCCTGGTCGATCACCTTCAGCGTGTCGTCGCGGCCGATGATGGCGGCCGTGACCTGGATGCCGCCGGTGCCCCAGCCGTAGGGCAGCGGCATCTCGCGCCCGCCGAACGGGACCTGATAGCCGGGGACCGCCACCGCCTTCAGGATGGCGCGGCGGATCATCCGCTTGGTCTGCTCGTCGAGATAGGCGTAGTTGTAGGCGGAACCCTGGATGTCGGTGTCGGGCATGGATCACTCCGCCGCCTGGCTGAGCACGGTCTGCTCGCGGCGCTTCTCGGCCTCGGCACGCAGGGCGCGCACCACCACCAGCTCGGACTGAAAATCGACGTAGTGGGGCAGCTTGAGGTGCTGCACGAAGCCCGATCCCTCGACATTGTCGCTGTGGGCCAGCACGAATTCCTCGTCCTGGGCAGGCGAGTTCGCGGCCTCGCCCAGTTCGCCGGCGCGCAGCGCCCGGTCGACAAGCGCCATGGCCATCGCCTTGCGCTCGGCATGGCCGAACGCCAGGCCGTAGCCGCGCGTGAACTGGGGCGGCACGTCGTGCGAGCCGGCGAACTGGTTGACCATGTCGCACTCGGTCACTTCGATCTCGCCGATCTCGATCGCGAAGCCCAGTTCCTCCGGCACGAAGGACACGGGCACGTGGCCGTAGCGGATCTCGCCGACGAAGGGATGGTTGTTGCCGTAGCCGCGCTGCGTCGAGTAGCCGAGAGCCAGCAGGAAGCCTTCGTCGCCGCGCGCGAGGTTCTGCAGGCGCAACGGCCGGTCGGCCGGCAACACCAGCGGCTGACGCGTCAGGTCCTGTGCCTCGGCCGCCGTCCGTGCCGGCGGCGGTTCGAGCAGGCCGTCGCGCTGCAGGATGTCGCCCACGCGCGGCAGGCGATCGGTGGGTTCGGCGGGCGCCGTGGCTGCGCTCGGGCGCTCGCCGGAGGCAGCCAGCGCGAAGTCGAGAAGCCGATGGGTGTAGTCGTAGGTCGGGCCAAGCACCTGGCCGCCCGGCACATCCTTGAAGGTGGACGAGATGCGGCGCTCCGCCACCATGTGGGTGGTGTCGAGCGGTTCCGACGCGCCGAAGCGCGGCAGGGTCGTGCGATAGGCGCGCAGCAGGAAGATCGCCTCGATAAGGTCGCCGCGCGCCTGCTTGATGGCAAGCGATGCGAGGCCGCGGTCGTAGCAGGAGCCCTCGGTCATCACGCGATCGACGGCGAGTCCCAGCTGCTGGTCGATCTGTTCCAGCGAAAGCTCGGCGACCTCGCGATCGCCGCGGCGCTTGTCGGCCAAGAGTTCGAGTGAATGGGCGATGGCGGTCTCGCCGCCCTTGACCGCGACGTACATGGTCAGGCCTCCACGGCGACGCTGCGCGGCAGCGCGACGAGTCGGGAACCGGCGGCGAAGACGAGGTCGACGCCGCAGGGAAAGAGCGCGTGGTTGGCGGCCCAGGCGGGCCAGAAGTCGGCGCCCAGTCCCTCAATGGCGACGCGTGCCTCACCGTCGATGCCCGGGCCCCGCCAGGTGCAGGCCGGACCGCCTTCAAGCGACGGCACTTCGATCACCAGTGTGGCGGCGCGATCGGGATAGGTATCGGTGCCGATGGCGAAGCCGGCAAACGGGTCACCGCTGCTGCTGAGGATGACCGCAAAGGTCGCGGCCCCGCGCGCAGGGACGAGCGGGGCGCCGGCATGGAAGCGCAGGAAATCGCGCACGTCCGGCTTGTCGAGGCCAGCGTCCAGCCAAAGCGGCGTCTCGCGGTCGGCAAGGGTCAGCAGGAAGGCAACGGCGGCAGGGCTGAGCGTGCCGGGGCCGGCGGGCGGATCGCGCAGCTCGATGATGCGGCCGGGATGGGAGAAGGCCTCGAGCACGCCGCGGAACAGTCGCTGCGCGTCATGCGGCGGATCGGCAAGGCCCGGCGCGAGCAAGTTGGTGGTCATGTGCCGGCCTCACGGGCGACGGTGAAAAAGTCGACCTTGGTGGCGGCGGCGCGTGCGGCGATCAGCCGATGCCGCGCTTCGGCCTCGCGGACCAGGGGTGCCACGAGTTCGGCTTCGAGCCTGGCCGTCCAGTCGGCCCGCTGGCCCAGCGCGTCGACCACGGCAACGGTCTCGGCATGGTGCGTGTCGCGGCCGCGAACATAGCCGAAACCCAATTCGCCGCTGTCCAGGCGCACCGCGGCCCGCGTGACCGTCATTTCGCCGGCGCAGAAGGCTGCGCCGGTGCCGGAGATGCGGCCCTGCACCATGACCAGGCCGATCTCGGGACGCCGCAAAACGATATGGGACGGGGTGGCGCCGAGCGCGTACCACAGCGCCTGCAGCCGCGCGCCGGGTGCTCTCGCCAGGACGGAAAGCCATCGGCGGCGACGCTCGATCGAAGGGGTTTCGGACATGGGGCGCTCACGAAAGAGGCGCACCATCCTCAGCCAGCGTTACCGTTGCGAGGGCATGAAGTTAAATTCGTGTGACAGTCGGCCCGTCCAGCGCAGCGGGGACAACTTATTGATTTAGAACAATTCTTTTCGCCGCTTGCGGGTTCATCCTCAGGCGTCTGCCTTCACTGTCATCCAAGTGTCACATATCCGTCATAGGAGGGAGACGTACGGCTCCTAGATGACGGGCGCTTCGAAATTCAACGAAGGAGAACCCCGTGAACCTGACCAAGATCGTCCTCGCGACAGCCGCCCTGACGCTGTCCCCGATCGCCGCCCATGCCATCGACATTTCTGGTGCGGGCGCGACGTTCCCCTACCCGATTTATGCCAAGTGGGCCGACGCCTACAAGAAGGAGACCGGCAACGGTCTCAACTACCAGTCGATCGGTTCGGGCGGCGGCATCAAGCAGATCAAGGCAAAGACCGTGACCTTCGGCGCCACCGACGCGCCGCTCACGGGCAAGGATCTCGAGGAGTCCGGCCTGGTCCAGTTCCCGATGGTCATGGGTTCGGTGACGCCGGTGATCAATCTCGAAGGCGTCAAGCCGGGCGATCTGGTGCTCGACGGGCCGACGCTGGCCAAGATCTACCTCGGCCAGATCAAGAGCTGGGACGACGCCGAGATCGCCAAGCTCAACCCCAACGTCAAGCTGCCGAAGCAGGCGATCGTGCCGGTGCGTCGCTCGGACGGATCGGGCACGACCTACAACTTCGCCTACTACCTGGCCGAGGTGAGCCCGGACTGGAAGGCGAAGGTCGGCGTCAGCACAGCGCTGCAGTGGCCGGTCGGCATCGGCGCCAAGGGCAACGAAGGCGTGGCCGGCAACGTGGCGCAGACCAAGGGCTCGATCGGCTATGTCGAGTACGCCTACGCCAAAGAAAACAAGATGACCTTCACCAGGATGATCAACAAGGCGGGCAAGGCCGTCGCCCCGGGCTCGGATACGGTGCAGGCCGCTGCGGCGAATGCCGACTGGAAGTCCCAGCCCGGCTTCGGCGTGATCCTTGCCAACCAGCCCGGTGACAAGTCCTGGCCGATGGCGGCCGCCACCTGGATCCTGATGTACAAGAAGCCGGAGAAGCCGGCTGAATCGGCTGAGGCGCTGAAGTTCTTCGCCTGGGCCTACGCCAAGGGCGACGCCATGGCGGACTCGCTCGACTACGTCCCGATGCCGCAGAACGTCGTGAACGACATCCAGAAGATGTGGCAGGCCGAGATCAAGGGCGCCGACGGCAAGCCGTTGTACTCGCCGACGAACTAGGATCGCGATAGGGCGGGTGGCAACACCCGCCCTTCATTCTTGGGGAGGCTTATGGCTTCGGGGGAGCGGGACGTGAGTGAAGTTGCATTGAAGGGCGCCAGCGCGCCGGCGGCCGTGTCGGCGTCGCGGGCAGCCGTGCTGCGGCGCCTCAGGTTGACCGACTCTTTGTTCCATGGGCTGACACGCGGCGCGTCGCTCGCCGTGCTCGCCCTGCTGAGCGGCGTGATCATCGCCCTCATCGTCGGTGCGGCGCCCGCGCTCGGCACCTTCGGTATCGGCTTTCTGTTCGACGAGTCGTGGAACCCGGTGACCGAGCGGTTTGGCGCCCTGGCGCCGATCTTCGGCACCCTGGTGACGTCGTTCATCGCCATGCTGATCGCGGTCCCCGTCGGCCTCATGGTCGCGTTTTTTCTCACCGAGCTCTGCCCGAAGGTGCTGCGCCGCCCGATCGGCATTGCGATCGAACTGCTGGCCGGCATTCCCAGCATCATCTACGGCATCTGGGGCCTGTTCGTGTTCGCGCCGTTCCTGCAGCAGTACGTGCAGCCTCTGTTCATCGACACTTTCGAGAACGTTCCGGTTCTTTCCACGCTTTTCGCCGGCCCGCCCTACGGCATCGGCATGTTCACCGCGGGCCTGATCCTCGCGATCATGGTGCTGCCCTTCGTGACCTCGATCTCGCGCGACGTGTTCGACGCGGTGCCGCCGGTGCTCAAGGAAGCGGCATACGGTGTCGGCTGCACGACGTGGGAAGTGTTCCGCTACGTCGTGCTGCCGTTCACGCGGGTCGGCGTCATCGGCGGCTTCATGCTCGGCCTCGGACGCGCGCTGGGCGAAACGATGGCGGTCACCTTCGTGATCGGCAACGCGCATCACGTCTCGGCCTCGCTTTTCGCGCCCGGCACGACGATCTCGGCCTCGATCGCAAACGAATTCACCGAGGCGGTGGGCGATCTCTACACCTCGTCTCTGGTCGCGCTCGGACTCATCCTCTTCTTCATCACCTTCTGTGTGCTTGCCATCGCCCGCTACATGCTGATGCGCCTGCAGCGACAGGGGAGGTAACGCCATGACTGCCACTGCGACCAAGTCGGCCGCCCTGACCAATCCGCTGTACGCGGGTCGCCGCCGCCGCAATGCCATCGCCAAGGGGCTGGCGTTCGCCGCGACGATCTTCGGACTGGGATGGCTGGTGCTGATCCTCGGCGTCCTGATCTACAAGGGCCTGGGTGGGCTTTCGCTCACGGTCTTCACCGAGAACACGCCGCCCCCGGGCGCAGCAGGCGGCCTGCTCAACGCCATCGTCGGCAGTCTCGTGATGACGGCGCTCGCCGTGATCATCGGCACGCCCATCGGCATCCTGGCCGGCACCTACCTCGCCGAGTACGGCCGCCACGACAAACTGTCGAGCGTGGTGCGCTTCATCAACGATATCCTGCTCAGCGCGCCGTCGATCGTCATCGGCCTGTTCGTCTACGAGATCATGGTGGCACCGATGGGTCACTTCTCCGGATGGGCCGGCGCGGTCGCTCTTGCGGTCATCGTGATCCCCGTCGTGGTCCGCACGACCGAGGACATGCTGAGCCTGGTGCCCGACACGCTGCGCGAGGCGGCGGCTTCGATCGGCCTGCCGCGCGCGCACATGATCGTGCGCATTGCCTATCGTGCGGCGCAGGCCGGCATCGTGACCGGCGTGCTGCTGGCCATCGCGCGCATCAGCGGCGAGACCGCGCCGCTTCTGTTCACGGCACTGAACAACCAGTTCTGGACGATGAACATGAACCAGCCGATGCCCAGCCTGCCGGTGGTCATCTTCCAGTTCGCCCTGTCGCCCTACGCCGAATGGCAGAAGCTCGCCTGGACCGGCGCGCTCCTGATCACCGTCACCGTCCTGGGCCTCAGCATCCTGGCCCGTTCCCTCACCTCCGCGAGGAAGTCGTAATGTCCATGCCATCCACGCAAGCGCCCGCCGTTGCCGCCCCCGTCGCGACTCACGCGAAGGCGGACGTCGCCAAGCTGACGCCCAAGATCTCGATCAAGAACCTCGAGTTCTTCTACGGCGACAGCCGGGCCCTCAAGGGGATCACCCTGTCGCTCTACGCCAACAAGGCGACGGCGTTCATCGGGCCGTCGGGCTGCGGCAAGTCCACCCTGCTGCGGATCCTGAACCGCATGTACGACCTCTACCCCGGCCAGCGCGCCACCGGCGAAGTCATGTTCGACGGCGACAACCTGCTGCGCGACGACCAGGACATCAACCTGCTGCGCGCGCGCATCGGCATGGTGTTCCAGAAGCCGACGCCCTTCCCGATGTCGATCTACGAGAACATCGCCTTCGGGATCCGGCTCTACGAGAGCCTGCCGAAGTCCGAACTCGACGGTCGCGTCGAGCAGGCCCTGCGCCGCGGCGCACTGTGGGATGAGGTCAAGGACAAGCTGGGCGCCAGCGGCCTCAGCCTGTCGGGCGGCCAGCAGCAGCGCCTCTGCATCGCCCGCACCGTGGCGGTGAAGCCCGAGGTCATCCTGTTCGACGAGCCGTGCTCGGCGCTCGATCCGATCTCGACGGCCAAGATCGAGGAGCTGATCGACGAGCTGAAGCAGGACTACACGATCGTCATCGTCACCCACAACATGCAGCAGGCGGCCCGCGTCTCGGACTTCACCGCCTTCATGTACCTCGGCGAGCTTGTCGAGTTCGGGGCGACGGCGACGCTGTTCACCACGCCGAGCGACAAGCGCACCCAGGCCTACATCACCGGCCGGTTCGGCTGATCCGGCGCGACGAAGAACAGAAGGGACAGATCATGCCCGAACATACCCTGAAGCGGTTCGACGAGGAGCTGGAGCGGCTGAGCGCCACGATCAGCGAGATGGGCGGCCTGGCGGAAAGCCAGCTGGCGCGGTCGCTGGCGGCGCTGCGCGAGCGCGACACCGAGGCGGCCGAGAGCGTGATCGTGGACGACGCGCGTGTCGACGCGCTGGATGAGGCGGTGCAGGAGCAGACGGTCCGTCTGCTGGCGCTGCGCCAGCCGATGGCGGTCGACCTGCGCGTCATCCTCTCGTCGATCAAGATCGCGGCGGCCCTCGAGCGCATCGCCGACTACGCCAAGAACACCGCCAAGCGCAGTATCGTGCTGAGCCAGGCGACGCCGCCGGCTGCGGCGGTGACCGGCATCGAGCGGCTGGGCCGGCTGGTGCGCACGGCGCTCAAGGACGTGCTGGATGCCTTCGCGCACGGCGACGTGGCCAAGGCGCGGGACGTGTGGGAGCGCGACGAGGAGATCGACCAGGTCTACACGGGCCTGTTCCGAGAGCTGCTGACCTACATGATGGAGGACCCGCGCACGATCACCGCGTGCACGCACCTCATGTTCATGGCCAAGAACATCGAGCGCGCCGGCGACCACGTCACCAACATCGCCGAGCTGGTGAGCTTCCGCTCCACCGGCCACGGCTTCGACGAGGCCCGGCCGAAGGGCAGCGCGGCGATCTACGCTACGTCGGATGCCCCGGCGGGAACCGCGCCGTGAGCATGACCGCCGCCAGCCCCTCGCGCCGCGACGCGCAGACCTCGTCGATGAAGCCGCATGTGCTCATCGTCGAGGACGAGACGGCCCTGGTCGAGCTGCTGCGCTACAATCTGGAACAGTCGGGCTTCAGGGTCGCCGTCGCCTACGACGGTGAGGAGGCGCTGCGCTCTGTCCAGGAGGATGTGCCCGATCTCATTCTGCTGGACTGGATGCTGCCGTTGATGTCGGGCATCGAGGTCTGCCGTCAGCTGCGCCGGCAGACGGCGACGGCCAACGTGCCGATCATCATGCTGACGGCGCGCGGCGAGGAGGGCGATCGCGTGCGCGGCCTCGACGCCGGTGCCGACGACTACGTTCCGAAGCCCTTCTCGCCCACCGAACTGGTCGCGCGCATCCGCGCCGTGCTGCGGCGCATCCGCCCGGCGCTGGCCGACGAGGCGCTGTCCTACGCCGACATCGTCATGGATCTGGTGGCCCACCGGGTGACGCGTGGTGGCAAGCCGCTGCATCTCGGGCCGACCGAGTTCCGCCTGCTGCGGCATTTCATGGAACATCCTGGCCGCGTCTTCTCGCGCGAGCAGCTGCTCGATTCGGTCTGGGGCAAGGACGTCTATGTCGAGGCCCGCACCGTCGACGTCCACATCCGGCGCCTGCGCATCGCGCTGAACAGCGAGAACCATGCCGACGTCATCCGTACCGTCCGGGCCGCCGGCTACGCGCTCGATTCGACGCCGGGCTGACCGCGTCATAACTGGGTTTTCCACATGCGCGGTAACGGCATTGTAGTGTCGCTGGCCTAGAGAGGGTTTGCCCGTTCTTTGCAAGGCGCCCCACGCCCCGCTCCCGGAACGGGCCGGTTCCCCGGCTCGGTCCCGATACCCGCAGCCGACTTACTCACCCCTTCTTCCGTCAGGAAGGAGGGGTTTCTTTTTGCTCGAAGTGGCGGCGAACGATCAGCGCCAGCACGAGGGCCGGCAGGCCGAGCAGCGCGGTGTAGACGAAGAAGATCGCGTAACCGCCGAACTTGTGGGTGGCCGTGAACTCTTCCTGGAGCTTGTCGACGACCCACCCCGAGGAGCCACCCAGCAGCTTGCCGGGCAGCGTCATGATCGAGGTGAAGAGCGCGTACTGCGTGGCGGTGTAGGCTGTGTTGGTGAGGCCCGACAGGAAGGCGATGAAGATCGATCCGGACATGCCGCCGACGAGATTGTCGATGCTGATCGCGATGGTGAGGATCATCAGGTCGGGCTGGCCGACCCAGGCGAGCCACGAGAAGGTGAGGTTGCTCGCCGCGATCAGGAACACCGCCGGCGCCAGCAGGCGCGCCGCGCCGACGCGGAACACCAGCGCGCCGCCCAGCAGCGCGCCCAGGATCGTCATGACGAAGCCGTAGATCTTGGAGACGTCGGCGATCTGGTCCTTGCTGAACCCCATGTCGATGTAGAACGGGTTGGCCATCACGCCCATGGCGATGTCCGACAGCCTGAACAGGCCGATGAACAGCAGCAGCAGGACGGCCATCCAGCGGAAGCGGGCGAAGAAGTCGACGAACGGGCAGACGATGGCGCCATAGACGAAGATCAGCGCCTTGCGGACCCAGCCGGGCATGGTGCCGAGCCCCGCGGCGAAGGTCGCGACCTTGCCTTCGAGCTCGGTCGTTCCCGCGGTGGCCCGCCGCTCCGGTTCCGAGATCAGGAGCGTCGTCACGATGCCCACGAGGCCGAGCGCCGCCATTGTCTGGTAGGCCGCCGTCCACGAGACGAACTGGGCCACGTAGAGGGCGCCGGCGCCCGCGGCCAGCACGGCGACGCGGTAGCCCAGCTGATAGGTCGCCGCGGTCGCGCCCTGCAGGCTCGCATCGGTCGCCTCGATGCGGCAGGCGTCGAGGGCGATGTCCTGTGTGGCCGAGGAGAAGGCAACGACCAGCGCGAACACGACCATCCACCACAGGTCGGTGCGTGGATCGCAGTACGCCATGGCGAGCAGGCCGCCGGCGATCCCGCTCTGGGCCAGCAGCATCCAGGCGCGGCGGCGGCCCAGCCAGCGCGTCAGCAGCGGCAGCGGCACGCGATCGACGACCGGCGACCAGACGAACTTGAAGGAGTAGGTGATGCCGATCCAGCTGATGAAGCCGATCGCGGTCCGGCTGATCCCGTACTCGCGCAGCCACGCCGACAGCGTCGAGAAGACCAGCAGGAAGGGCAGCCCGGCCGAGAAGCCGAGGAACAGGAACTGTACGACGCGCGGATGGCGGTAGGTCGCAAGCGACTCCCGCCATCCCTTCGCCGGGGCGTCAGCGCTCAAATCAGGCCCTTGAGCGGCTGCTCGGGGCGGGCGCCGACATGGGAGATGACCTCGGCCGCGGCGATGCCGCCCAGCCGCGCGCATTCGGCCAGCGGCTTGCCGTGGGTGAAGCCGAACAGGAAACCCGCGGCATAGAGATCGCCGGCGCCGGTCGTGTCGACGACCTTCGCCACGGGCGCCGCCGGCACCTCGTAAGTCTCGCTGCCCTTGATCACCACCGAGCCCTTCTCGCTGCGCGTGAGGGCGGCGATCTTGGCTTCCTTGCGGGCCGCCTCGAGCGCTTCCTCGAAGGTCTCGACCTCGTAGAGGGCTTTGATCTCGGCCTCGTTGCCGAACAGGATGTCGACCTTGTTGCGGACCAGGTCGCGGAACTCCTCGCGATAGCGATGGACGCAGAAGGAATCCGAGAGCGTGATCGAGACCTGGCGGCCGGCGGCGCGGGCGGCGTCGAAGGCCTTCAGCACGGCCTGCTTGGCCGCCGGTGCATCCCACAGATAACCCTCGACGTAGGTGACCTGCGCCGAGGCCACCAGCTTGGTGTCGATGTCGTGGGGGCCGAGGCCGGTGCAGGCACCGAGATAGGTGTTCATCGTGCGCTGGGCATCGGGCGTCACCAGGATCAGGCAGCGAGCGGTCGCGGGGCCTTCGGTCGCGGCCGGAGTGTCGAACGCCACGCCGGTCGCCTTGAGGTCGTGGCCGAACACCTTGCCCAGCTGGTCGTTGCGCACCTTGCCGATATAGGCGCCCTTGCCGCCGAACGAGGCGATCCCGGCCATCGTGTTGCCGCAGGAGCCGCCGGAGACTTCGATGCCCGGACCCATGCCGTCGTAAAGCTGCTCGGCGCGCGCCTCGTCGATCAGCATCATGCTGCCCTTCACGAGCCCGTGCTGGCCGAGGAAGGCGTCGTCGGAGCGCGCGATGACGTCGACAATGGCGTTGCCGATTCCCAGCACGTCGAAGGGGGCGGATGTCATGAAGTCTCCTACAGCGTCAAAGCGATACCAGGTGCATGCCCGGCTTGGTTTCTTCCAATAAGGTGACGAGGCCGGCCACCATGAACGGTATGTCGGCCCGCAGGCTCGCGCGATCGATGTCGAGCGATCGCAGGCCCATTTCGCACACGATGAGCCGCGCGCCAAGCTCGACGCAGGCCTGCAGCAGCGTCTCGAAGTCGCCGACGCCGCGCGCGCGGTTGGCGGCGTCGCGCGCCCAGTCGCGCAAAGGGGGCGGGGAGCCCTGGAGGGCGCGGATGCCGCCCATGGTCAGGAACAGCACGGCCTTCTTGTTCACCGCCAGCGCCGCCGCCGCCATGGCCAATCCGTAGTGGACGCTCTCGTAGTCGTCGGAACGCAGGATCACCGAGACGCCGTCGTCGCTCACCGGGACGCCTCCGCCGCGCCGCCACAGGTGGGACAATCGCCGCGCTTGGTGACGGCAAGCGTCTCGAAGGAGGCATTGAGTGCGTCGTATAGCAGGAGGGAGCCCGAGAGCGAGCGGCCGACCCCAAGGATCTCCTTAACCACTTCGGTGGCCTGCAGGGTGCCCAGCGTCCCGGCCAGCGCGCCCAGCACGCCGGCCTGCGCGCAACTTGGCACGGCGTCCTCCGAGGGCGAGGCGGGGAAGATGCAGCGCAGGCAGGGATGGCCGGCGCCCTGCCACGCCTTGTAGGTGGAGATCTGGCCGTCGAAGCGCAGGATGGCGGCCGAGACCAGCGTCTTCCTCAGCCTGAAGCAGGCGTCGTTCAGCAGGTAGCGGGTGGCGAAGTTGTCGCTGCCGTCGGCGACGATGTCGTAGCCCGCGATGATGCGTTCGGCATTGTCGCCGGTGAGGCGCTCGTCATGGGCCTGCACCCGCACCTCGGGGTTGATGTCGGCGAGCGCACGACGGGCGCTGTCGACCTTGGAGACGCCCACGTCGGACGTGCGGTGAATGACCTGGCGCTGCAGGTTCGAGAGATCGACCGTGTCGTGGTCGATCACACCCAGCGTGCCGATACCAGCCGCGGCCAGATACTGCAGGAGGGGTGCGCCGAGGCCGCCGGCACCGACCACCAGCACTTTCGCCGCGATCAGCTTCGACTGGCCGATGCCACCGATCTCCGCCAGCACGATATGTCGCGCGTAACGGCGGATCTGCGTTTCCGACAGGTCAGGCAGTGACGTCATGGTCCGCTTATAGCATGGCGTGAGCCCATGGATGCCTGTAGAGCCACCGCGCCATGAACCCCCCGACTCGTCCGACCCTGACGCCGCTGCTTCTGGCGGTGCTTGCGCTCCTGTCGTCCTTCACGCCTCTGTCGATCGACATGTACCTGCCCGCGCTGCCGGTGATCGCCGTCGACCTCAGGTCCTCGGCCGGCGACATCCAGCTCACCCTGTCGGCCTTCATGATCGCCTTCGGTGTGGGGCAGATTTTCTATGGTCCTGCGGGGGACCGGTTCGGCCGCCGCCCGGTCATCCTGGGCGGACTCGCGGTCTATGTGCTGGCCAGTGTCGGTTGTGCGTTCGCCGCCGAGGCAGGCCATCTCATCGGGCTGCGTTTCCTGCAGGGTCTCGCCGCCTGCGGCGGCGTCGTGCTGGCGCGCACGATGGTGCGCGACCTGGCCGAGAAGGATCACGCCGCGCGCGCAATGTCGCTGATGATGGCCTGCTCCTCCATCGCGCCGATGCTGGCGCCGGTGCTCGGCGGCCAGGTGATGTGGTTCGCCGGCTGGCGGGCGATCTTCTGGGTGCTGGCATCGGCTGGCGTGATCGCCTTCGTCGTCGCCTGGTTCCAGCTGCCCGAGACGCTGAAGCCGGAGTATCGCCAGCCCCTGGTCTTCAGCCAGATCCTGAAACGGTTCGGCGAACTGCTCGCCACCCGCACCTTCATTGGTTACGCGCTGACCTCGTCCTTCATGTTCGCCGCCCTGTTTTCGTACATTTCGGGGTCGCCGTTCGTCTTCATCGAGCGCTACGGGATCTCGCCTCGTTACTTTGGCGTGGTGTTCGGCGGCATGGTGGTCTTCATGACCATCGGCAGCCTGTTCAATGCGCGGTTCGTGCGCCTGCTCGGGGCCGGGCGCATCCTGCGCGTCGCGGTGATCGTCCCCGCGGTGTCCGGCACGGCGGCGATGGTCATGGGCTGGATCGAGGCGAAGTACGGCACGATCGGCCTGTGGCCGTTCCTGGTCTGCCTGGTCTTCCAGATCGCGACGCTGAGCCTGATCGCGCCCAATTCGACGGCGATGGCGATGCAGCGCTACCCGCACATGGCGGGCACGGCATCGTCGCTGATGGGCGTCATGACGTTCGGCGCCGGCGCGATCTTCGGCGCCATCGTCGGGCAGACGTTCGACGGCACCATCGCGCCGATGACGACCGCGATGGGCATCGCGGGCATCCTCTGCCTCGTCTGTCACCGCACACTGGTGCGGCAGGGATAGGCCTACCGCCGCAGATCGATTGTCAGGAGGTCGCCACGATCGTTGCCGACGGCCAGCTTGAAGCCGTCGGGCGACCAGGCGAGGCAGGTGATGGGGGACCCATCCGCCATCTTGAGCACGACCGAGCGCTTGGTGCGGATGTCGCCGAGCTGCAGCTCGCCGGAATCGTAGCCGCCGGCCACGAACTCGGCCGTGGGGTGGGCGGCGACCACGGTCATCAGGCCCGCGCCCTCGTCGCCGAACTGCAGTGGCGGCTTGCCTTCGGGGCCCTTGCCGGAAAACGGCCAGGCCGTGAAGACTGGCTGCGAGGAGGTGTAGAGGAAGCGCGCGTCGGCGGTCCACGACAGCGACTTCACCTTGGCGGGATAGCCCTGCATGCGCATGTCGGTGGCCTGCGCCACCCGCCAGACATGGATGTCGTTCTCCTGCGTGCCGGTGGCGATGAACTTGCCGTCGGTGCTCCAGCGCAGCGCCACGTGGCTGCCCTGCCAGGCGAAGCGGCGCGGCGGCAGCACGACTTCCTTGCTCAGGCTCCAGACGGTGATGCCGCCGTAGTGCGCGCAGGCGACGCGGCTGCCGTCCTTGCTGAAGTCGAGGCCGGCCACCGTGCTGGGATGCGGGCCGAACTCGCGGACCTCGCCGTCGCGGAACAGGAACATGCTCTTGCCGGCCGAGGCCGCGACCGCACCCGTCCGGTGGGCGACGAGATGCTCGATCCATTTGCCCTTCTGGGCCAGCAGCTCCGTCGCCGTGCCGTCGGCGGCAAGGCGCAGGACGCGACCATCGTCGCCGCCGCTCACGAACCCGTCTCCGGCCGGATCGCCCACCAGCGACAGCGCGACGCCCGTGTGCAGGGGGGCGGCGGCCTCGGGCGCTGCCTGCTGGATGTCGGCGGGAAGCAGGCGGACGCAGCCGTCGCCCAAGGCGAAGGCCACGGTCGAACCGTCACGATTGAAGGCGCAGGCCGCCACGGGGGCGTCGGTGGCGAGGGAGCGGGCCGGCGGCAAAGTCTGCTGCCAGGCCGGATTTGCGAGGTCGATCTTCACGGTCTTACTTCAGGCACTCTTCGAAGCCGCGCTGCAGGTTGTCGCCGTCGAGGTTGCGCCCGATGAAGACCAGCTTGCTCGAGCGCTTCTCGCCATCCTTCCATGGCGTGCCCCAGTCGCTGTCCATCATCATGTGGACGCCCTGGTAGACGTAGCGGCGCGGTGCGCCGTCGATGGCGAGGATGCCCTTGCTGCGGAAGATGTCGCCGCCCTTGATCTGCAGCAGCGCGCCCATCCACTTCTGGAACTTGTCGGGATCGACCGGCCGGTCGGCGGTGATCGAGAGACTGCGGACCTCGTCCTCGTGGTTGTGGTCGTGGCCGCTGTGCAGGAAGTCCGGTTCGAACTCGAGGATGCGTCCGAGATCGAACGCGCCCTTGTCGAGGATGGCGTCGAGCTCGATCCGGCTCTTCTCCGTGTGATGAATGCGGGCGTAGCGGTTGATGCCGCGGATCCTGTCTTCGACCTTCTTCAGCTCCTCCGGGCTCACCAGGTCGGTCTTGTTGAGCAGGATCACGTCGGCGAAGGCCACCTGCTGCTCGGCCTCGCTGCCCTGCTCGAGCTGGCCGAAGAAG
Source organism: Reyranella aquatilis (assembly GCF_020880995.1). Classification (GTDB taxonomy): domain Bacteria; phylum Pseudomonadota; class Alphaproteobacteria; order Reyranellales; family Reyranellaceae; genus Reyranella; species Reyranella aquatilis. The sequence goes on from NZ_JAJISD010000012.1 coordinate 39,299, forward strand.
TGCTTGGCGTCGATCACGGTGACGATCGCATCGAGGCGGGTGCGGGCCTTGACGTCGTCGTCGGTGAAGAAGGTCTGCGCGACGGGACCGGGATCGGCAAGGCCGGTCGTCTCGACCAGGATGCCGTCGAACTTGTCCTTGCGCTTCATCAGGCCTTCGATGATGCGGATCAGGTCGCCGCGCACGGTGCAGCAGATGCAGCCGTTGTTCATCTCGAACACTTCCTCGTCGGCATTCACCACGAGGTCGTTGTCGACGCCCAGCTCGCCGAACTCGTTGACGATCACGGCGTACTTCTTGCCGTGCTGCTCGCTCAGGATGCGGTTGAGCAGCGTGGTCTTGCCGGCGCCGAGATAGCCGGTGAGCACGGTGACGGGCACTTGCGCCGAGGTCTGTGGGCTGGCCATGGAGGGTCCTTGAAATGGGGTCCCTCAGATAGGGTGGGGCTTGCGAAGAGTCCAGTTGGCGGGTCGGGTTTGTTGACACGGCCAATTCGCGTCCCCTAAACGTCCGATAGCAAGGCGCATCTGAAAATCGCGCTGGAGATGTTTGGGGGAAGAGATGATTGCACGCAATCTGCTGTTCGTGGTGCTGGCCCTGTTCGTGGCGGGTTGCGAGACCTACTCGGCGCCGCGCTATGGAATATCGGCCGACAATGTCGTGGCGCTGAAGAGCCTGGCCCCCAACCGGATCGCGGTCGGCGCCTTCACGGAGGCACAGAAGTTTGCCGATGGCTGTCGCGCCGCCGGCCCGATCACGGCATCCGACGGCATGGGCTTCGCCGCCTACATCCGCAAGGCCTTCGTCGACGAACTGAAGATCGCCGGCGTCTACGCCGACAGCGGGACCGTTACCCTGACCGGCACCGTCGACAAGCTCGCCTTCTCCTCGACCGTCGCCTACTGGGACATCGGGCTCACGGTCCGGTCGTCCAACGGCAGGTCGGTCAGCGTCGAGGAACACTACGTGTTCGATGGCGCGTTCGCCGCAGTGACTGCCTGCAAGCGCGTCGCCGATGCCTATTTCCCGGCCGTCCAGAACACGCTGCAGAAGCTGATCGCCTCGCCCGACTTCCGCAGCCTGGTGACGCCCTGACCTAGGGTCGCTCGCCGCGGATCAGTTTGGGCAGGTCGCCGATCAGGCCCATCGCGTGCCGGACGAAGAACTTGCGCAGCGCCGGCACGCGGTTGACGGCGGCGAGACCGGCATCGCGAACGAGCCGCAACGGCCTGATGTCGTTCGAGAACAGGCGATTGAGCAGGTCGGTGGCGGCAACCATCGACAGATTGTCCGCCCGGCGCCATTGCGCGTAGCGCTCCAGCGTGTCGGCACCGCCGACGTCGAGGCCCAGCCGCTTGGCGTCGGCCATCACCTCGACGAGGGCGGCGATGTCGCGGACGCCGAGATTGTAGCCCTGGCCCGCGATCGGGTGGATGCCGTGGGCAGCGTCACCCACCAGCACCAGCCGCGTGTCGATGTAGCGCTCGGCATGGACAAGACGCAGCGGATAGGACCAGCGCGTGCCGGCGGGCGCCACAGGACCGAGATGATCGCCGAAGCGCCGCGCGAACTCCGCCTGGAAAGCGGGCTCGTCGAGTTCGAGGAGGCGGCGGGCGATCGCCGTCCGCTCCGTCCAGACGATCGACGAGCGATGCTCGCCACCGGGACCGTCGGTCATCGGCAGGATGGCGAAGGGGCCGCCGGGCAGGAATTTCTCCTGGGCGACGCCCCGGTGCGGCTCCGCGTGGTGGGCGACCAGCACGATGGCGATCTGGTCGTAGGACCAGCTCCGTGCCCCGATTCCGGCCTCCTCGCGGGTCGCGCCGAACCGGCCCTCGGCCGAGGCGATCAGCCGGGTGGCGATGCGCCGCCCGCTTTTCAGCACGAGGCCGGCACGAACGGGGCCGCGATCGCTGTCGACCACTTCATCGGGCGAGACGAGTTCGACTTTCGGGCAGGCAGCGAGACGGCGCAGGATGGCGGACCGCAGGAAGCGGTTCTCGACGATCCAGCCCATCGGCGCGGCAGTCTCCGGATCGTCGGAGGCTTCGCGATGGTCGAAATGCAGGAAGAGGGGGCTGGCGCGGCCGTCATGGCCGGCATCGGAAATCCGGATGTCGCGGATCGGTTCGGCGTTGGGTGCGAGTTCGTCCCAGAGGCCGAGAGCCGCGAACAGGCGCTGGCTCGTATAGGCGATGGCGGTGGTGCGACCGTCGAAGCCCTGTTCCGTCATGGCGAAGAGCGGTACGCGGTCGATGAGGGCCGAAGAGAGGCCCGATTCGCCGGCGGCCAGCGCGAGAAGGCTGCCGTTGAGACCTGCGCCCACGATGGCGAGGTCGAAGGGGGAACGGTCGGAAGGGCGCCTGTCCATCAGCCATAGATGGCAGCCGCCCCGGGGGGCGGCAACCCTCTATGGCTGCATGGATCGGTTCGTCGCGGCCTAGAAGGACTTGGCGATGCCGAGGATCACGCGGCTGGCGCAGTTCTGGGTGCCGAGACAGTCTTGAACGCTGAGGTTGGTGCCCGTGTAGACCGCCGAGACGTCGAAGCCGTAGACGGACATGACGACGCCGAGCTGCCAGTCCCAGTAATTGTCGTTGGGGATGCCGTAGTTGATGTTCCGCTCGACATACTGGTTTCCGATCGTGCCGAAGGCCTTGAAGGCCACGTTGTCGTTCACGTGGATGAAGGACAGCGGCACGGTGACGGAGGCCCACTTGTACCAGGCGTTGCCGGAGTTCGCGAAGAAGTTGGGGCTGTAGCGGACGGCGGCGCTGACCTGGGCGACGCCGAAGTCATAGCCGGCGACGAGGCCGAACTCGTTGAAGTCGTAGAACAGGCTCGAGGGAGCGCTCAGGTAGTTGTAGCGGATGTAGCCCAGGTCGAAGGTGAGCTTGTCGTCCATCAGCTTGAGCTTGAGGCCGGCGAGCAGGTCGATCTCGGCGGTGGTGCCGGTGCCGGGGAAGTTCACGTTGGAACCCCAGGCCCCGACATAGGCGGTCAGGGGGACCTTTTCGCTGACGGGGGCGGTTTCGTAGCCGAAGGCCGCCTGGATCGCGACCTGGCGCTGCGTCTGGGAAATACCGCGATAGGAATAGTCGTTGAGGACGGCGAAGCCGGCCGTGAAGTTGCCGCCCCACGGGGCTTTCCAGGTCTCCTTCTCCGGAGGAGCCGAGGTCGCCGGATCGGGCGTACCCTGAGCAACCTGCTGTTCGGACTTGGCCGGCGCGGTGGGCGTGACTTCCACGGTCTGCGGATTCGGCGTGCCCTGTGCATGGGCCGCACTCGCTGCACACATTGTGATCAGCGCAGTAGCCAGAACAGCGGATTTTTTAAGCAACATGACCACCCCAAAGACTTATGACTTGTTTCCGCCCCAATTGCTGCAAGCCGCGTGCCAATCGCGAGCCGCTATTTCACAGCGCGTTTGGCACGGCGCTTGCTCGCGAGGAATTGAACTTTGGGGGCGGGCGTGCCGCCCGGTGGAGGACAGGCGCAAATGAAAATGATCGTGGCAATCTTCAAGCCCTTCAAGCTGGACGAGGTCAGGGACGCCCTGACGTCGCTCGGCATCCAGGGGCTGACCGTCAGTGAAGTGAAGGGCTTCGGCCGCCAGAAGGGCCAGACCGAAATCTACCGCGGCGCCGAATACGCCGTGAGTTTCCTGCCGAAGGTGAAGATCGAGGTCGTCATCGACGACAGCATGGTCGAGCGAGCCGTCGAGACCATCCGCAAGGCGGCGGGCACCGGCAAGATCGGCGACGGCAAGGTCTTCGTCCTGCCGGTCGAGCAGGCAATCCGCATCCGCACCGGCGAGTCCGGCGCCGAAGCGCTCTGATCCTAGGCAACGCACTCAACTCAAGAACCAGGGGACCATGATGAAGTTCAAGACCAACTCGGTGCTTGCGGGCGTTGGGGCGGCCGCGACGCTGCTCCTGCCGGCGCTTGCGCTGGCCCAGGCCGCCGCGCCGGCCGCCGCTCCTGCGGCTGCGGCGGCAGCGCCCAAGCTCGACACGGGCGACACGGCGTGGATGCTGGTATCGACCGCGCTCGTCCTGATGATGACGATTCCTGGCCTGGCGCTGTTCTACGGCGGCATGGTGCGCAAGAAGAACGTGCTGTCGACGGTGATGCAGAGCTTTGCCATCACCTGCATGATCTCCGTGCTCTGGCTGATCGTCGGCTACAGCCTGGCCTTCACGCCCGGCAGCACGATCATCGGCGGCCTGAGCCGCATCTTCATGGCGGGCCTCACGCTCGACGGCGTGCATGAGCTCGCCAAGACGATCCCCGAGACCGTCTTCATGTGCTTCCAGCTCACCTTCGCCATCATCACCCCGGCCCTGATCGCCGGCGCCTTCGCCGAGCGCATGAAGTTCTCGGCAATGATGTGGTTCATGGCGCTGTGGTCGCTGATCGTCTACGCGCCGATCGCCCACTGGGTGTGGGGCGGCGGCTTCCTGGGCGACTGGGGCGTGCTGGACTTCGCGGGCGGCACCGTGGTGCACATCAACGCCGGCGTCGCGGGCCTCGTCTGCGCCCTGGTGATCGGCAAGCGCAAGGGCTTCGGCACCGAGAACATGGCGCCGTTCAACCTGGTCTACTCGGTGATCGGCGCCGCCCTGCTCTGGGTGGGCTGGTTCGGCTTCAACGCCGGTTCCGCGGTCGGCGCCAGCCCCAACGCCGGCATGGCGATGGCGGTGACGCAGTTCGCCTCGGCTGCGGCGGCCATGGCCTGGATGTTCGCTGAGTGGGTGACGCGCGGCAAGCCGTCGGTGCTCGGCATCATCTCGGGTGCGGTCGCCGGTCTGGTCGCCATCACTCCGGCCTCCGGCTTCGTGACCCCGATGGGATCGCTGGCCATCGGCATCGTCGCCGGCCTGATCTGCTTCTGGGGCGCCACCGGCCTCAAGAAGGCGATGGGTTACGACGACTCGCTCGACGCCTTCGGCGTGCACGGCATCGGCGGCTTCGTCGGCGCCATCCTGACCGGCGTGTTCGCGGTCGAGGTGATCGGCGGCGAAGGCAAGAAGGGCCTGATCGACGGCAATGCCGGCCAGGTCCTGACGCAGCTCTGGGGTGCGCTGGTCTGCATCGCCTGGTGCGCCATCGCCACCTTCATCATCCTCAAGATCGTCGATGCCCTGATCGGGCTGCGCGTGACGACCGAGGAAGAGGTCGAAGGCCTCGACATCAACCTGCACGGCGAGACGATCCACTAGGATCGTCTTCCCTCGAGATCGGGAACCCCTCTCCTCCTGGTTCCCTCTCATCCGCCGCTCCGTGTCGCGGCGGACCCTCGGGCCCGGCGAGTTTCTCGCCGGGCCCTTTTTCTGTCCGGCGTTTGACGACGCGAACGGCAGACGCCAGTCTGTCGACCAATGCCGAAGACGGCCGGAGGGGAAATCGCATGAAGCTCGTGTCCGCCATCATCAAGCCGTTCAAGCTCGACGAGGTGCGCGACGCGCTGACCGGCGTCGGCGTGTCGGGGCTGACGGTGAGCGAGGTCAAGGGTTTCGGCCGCCAGAAGGGCCAGACCGAGATCTATCGCGGCGCCGAATACCTCGTGAGCTTCCTGCCCAAGGTGAAGATCGAGATCGTGGTCGACGACAACCAGGTCGAGCGCGCCGTGGAGGCGATCCAGAAGGCCGCTCACACCGGCAAGATCGGCGACGGCAAGATCTTCGTCACCGCGGTGGAGCAGGCCGTGCGCATCCGCACCGGCGAATCGGGCTCCAACGCACTCTAGCCATCGACTTTTTCGAAGAACGACAAGACCAAGACGACAAGCAAGCAAGACAAGACACGGGGGAAGAAATGATCAGGACGGTCCTGCGCTTCGGCGCGCTTTTGGCGTGCCCGATGACGTTCGCCCCGGCGGCCTGGGCCGCCGACAAGCCGCAGATCGATACCGGCGACACGGCGTGGCTGCTGATGGCCACGGTCCTCGTCCTGATGATGAACATTCCGGGCCTCGCGCTCTTCTATGCCGGCATGGTGCGGAAGAAGAACGTGCTGGCGACCTCGGTGCAGGCTTTCGCCGTGGCGGCGCTGGTCACCGTGCTGTGGTTCGCGGTTGGCTACTCGCTGGCCTTCACCGACGGCGGCGCACTCAATGGCTGGATCGGCTCGCTGTCGCGCGCCTTCGGCAAGGGGCTCCTCGGAAGCACCCACGAGCTCGCCAAGACCGTGCCGGAGAACGTGTTCCTGATGTACCAGGCCACCTTCGCCGTCATCACGCCGGCAATCATCGCGGGCGCCTTCGCCGAGCGCATGAAATTCTCGGCGATGATGTGGTTCATGGGCCTGTGGCTGCTGCTCGTCTATGTCCCGGTGGCCCACTGGGTCTGGGGCGGCGGCTTCCTGGGGGCGGCCGGCGTGCTCGATTTCGCCGGCGGCCTCGTCGTCCACCTCAATGCCGGTATCGCGGCACTCGTCTGCTGCGTGGTGATCGGCAAGCGGCACGGCTACGGCCAGGAATACATGGCGCCGCACAATCTGGTGCTCACCCTGATCGGCACGTCGCTGCTCTGGGTCGGCTGGTTCGGCTTCAACGCCGGCTCGGCGCTGGCCTCGGGCGAACTGGCCGGCAGCGCGATGCTGAACACCCACATCGCCGCCTCCGTCGCCGCCCTCGTCTGGATGGTCATAGAATGGGCAGCCCGCGGCAAGCCGTCGGTCCTCGGCATCCTGACCGGTGCGGTCGCCGGACTCGGCATGATCACGCCGGCGGCCGGCTATGTCGAACCCTGGGCCGCGATGGTGATCGGCGTGATCGCCGGCGCGGTCTGCTACTGGGCCTCGATCGTGCTGAAGAACAAGCTGGGCTACGACGATTCGCTCGATGCGTTCGGCGTGCACGGCGTCGGCGGCATCCTGGGCTCGATCCTGGTCGGCGTCTTCGCCACCCGGGCGATCAACGACGTGGCCAAGGGGCAGCCGGTCGGGCTGGTCGACGGCCATGCCGGCCAGATCCTGACCCAGCTGTACGGCGTGGTCGTCATCGGCGCCTTCTGCGCCGTCGTGACCTGGATCATTCTCAAGATCCTGGATGCCGCCATCGGGCTCCGGGTCACCCAGGACGAGGAGGTCGAGGGCCTCGACACCGCGCTGCACGGCGAACGCGTCCAGTAACGCCGCGGCGGCCCTCTAGCGCTAGTGGCTGGGACGGGAAGGGACATCAACCCCTTCCTTTGTCTCAAGAAACAAGCCTATTCCATTGTTGTGATTGGCAAATTTGTTCCATAGAATATGGCGATAGGCTGGCCGTGTTGGGTCGGCACCGTTGCTTTATTGGGGCCGGTTTTGGCCCATTGGATACGAGAATGTTCAATCCGCGCCTGACCGAGACGCTGACCGACTTCCCATTCGCGCGGCTGAACTCGCTCATTGCCCCGATCACCCCGCCTTCGCACCTGTCGATGATCAACATGTCGGTCGGCGAGCCGCAGGGCGCGATGCCGGCCTTCGCGCGCCAGATCGTGATCGACGAGGTCGATGGCTGGAACCGCTATCCGCCGAACCAGGGCCTGCCGGACCTCAATCTCGCGATCTGCGAATGGCTGACGCGGCGCTACAAGCTGCCCCAGGGCCTGCTCGATCCGAACGTGCACGTCCATCCGACGGCGGGCAGCAAGGAAGGCGTCTACATCATCTCGACGGTGGCGACGCCGCAGGAGAAGGGCGGAGCCAAGCCGATCGTCGCGCTGCCCAACCCGTTCTACCAGGCCTATCTCGGCGGCGCGGTCCTGTCGGGCGGCGAGCCGCTGCTGGTCAACGCCGAGGCCTCGAACGGCTTCCTGCCGGACTATGAGAGTCTCGACGAGGCGACCTGGCGGCGGATGTCGGTCGTCTATCTCTGCTCACCGGCCAATCCGCAGGGCGCGATCGCCGGCAAGGACTATCTCAAGAACCTGCTGCGTCTCTGCCGCAAGTACGACACCGTGCTGGCGGTCGACGAGTGCTACGCCGAGATCTACACCGGCGCACCGCCGCCGGGTGCCCTCGAAGCGGCGCTCGAGATCGACGAGACCGGCGGAAAGGATCCGTTCCGCAATCTCGCGGTCTTCCATTCGCTGTCGAAGCGTTCGAACGCGGCGGGCCTGCGTTCGGGCTTCATGGCCGGCGATCCCAAGCTCGTGGCGATGGTGTTGCGCTGGCGCAGCTATGGCGGCCCGCAGATCCCCTTCGCCGTCCAGAAGGCGTCGGCCGCGCTGTGGCGCGAGGAGACGCATCCGGTCCAGACTCGCGACTGGTACCAGCGGAATTTCCGCGTCGCCGAGCAGATCCTGCACAACCGATTCGCCTACTACACGCCGGGCGGCGGCTTCTTCCTGTGGCTCGACGTCGGCGACGGCGAGGAGGCCACGCGCAAGCTGTGGGGCGAGGCGCACGTGAAGGTGCTGCCCGGCGCCTATGCCTGCCGCGAGACCAACGGCATCAACACCTCGCACCGCTACATCCGCGTGGCGCTGGTGCACGACGAGAAGACCACGCGCGAGGGGCTGCAGCGCCTCGCGGCTGTCCTGTAGGGAGCGTCACCGCGCATGGCCATGCTGAGCGTCTCGTCAGCGTTGCAGCCCCGGACTTCCATTCTGCCGGAAGGGGGACGCGACTTCCTGCGCCGCCGCATGATGGAGATCGTGGGCGTCGCGACGGCGGGCTTCGGCCTGATGCTGATGATGGCGCTGTTCACCTACAGCCCGGGTGATCCCTCGCTCAACCACGCCACGGCACGCGCGCCCAACAATCTGCTGGGGCTTCCGGGCGCCTACATCTCGGACCTGCTGCTCCAGACCTTCGGTCTTGCAATCATCCTCGCGCCGGTCGCCTTCATCACCTGGGGCGTGCGCATGGTGCGTACCCATCATCTCGGCTTCTTCGGGCTGCGGCTCTCGCTGCTGCTGCTGGCGCTGCTGATGATGAGCGTGGCCTGCGTCGGCCTGGGCGACGTCGGTGGCGCCGCCACCCACGCCGGTCCGGGGGGACTGGTGGGGCTGGCGCTGGTCGGCCGCTTTCGCGAGCTGGTGCTGACCCATTCGAGCGGCGGCGCGCTCACGCTGATCGAGCCGGTATGCGCCGCCCTTGCCTTCATCGCGATGGCCCCGGCGCTGGGCATGAATCGCACCGACCTGCCGCTGATCTTCCGCATCCTGCGCGCGCCGTTCCTGTGGACGGTGTGGGGGGCGCGGGCGGCCGTCGGCCTGTGGCGCGGCAAGCCGCAGAACCTCGAGGAAGAGAGCGAGCCGCCGGCGCCCCATATCGGCTACGCCGAAATCCCGGGGGAGATCGACGCCAGCCAGTACGATCCGGCCCGCTTCGAGAACCGCTACGAGCAGATTCCCGAGGAAGGCACGGCCATGCCGGCGCGCGACTCGCTGATGGTCGACGCGCCCTACGCGCCGATCGAGCGGCCGGCCGACGACATCCCGGCGGCGCCCGAAGGCGCGAGGCTGCATTCGCCGGTGCTGGACGAAGCCGCGCCGGCGCGCACGCTGGAGCGAGGTTTCCTCAGCCGCCTCACCGGCGGCCTGCGCATTGAGCCTTTCATGCGGCGCTCCGCGCCGGCGTCCGCCGCCAATGCGGAACGCATCGAACCGGGCTTCGGCGGCCCCGAAGTCGCAGCCGCACCCCCGCAATATCGCCAGCCGCTCGCCGAGGAGGAATTCGAGGCGCCGCCGCGTGCCGCCGCGCCGCCCCCACCACCGCTGCCGGACGAGGCCGTGATCGACGAGCAGGTCGACGAGAACCCGTTCACACCCGACAGCGCCCTCGATCTCGAGCAGCCCGTGGCTGCCGCGGCCCAGCCGGCCGTGAAGATCGTCCCGCGCAAGGCCGCGGTGGCGCAGGGCAAGCGGGCCGCCAAGGCCGGCCAGCGCGAACTCGATCTCGGGGTCGGGGAATACAAGCTGCCGCCGCTCGACATCCTGTCGCTGCCTTCGCGCGTGAACGCGCAGCCCAAGATCGACGAGGAAGCGCTGGAGCAGAACGCGCGCCTGCTCGAGACGGTGCTCGACGACTTCGGCGTGAAGGGACAGATCGTGAAGGTGCGGCCGGGGCCGGTCGTGACGCTCTACGAACTCGAGCCGGCGCCGGGCACCAAGTCGAGCCGGGTCATCGGTCTTGCCGACGACATCGCCCGGTCGATGAGCGCGGTGTCGGCGCGCGTCGCCACGGTGCCGGGCCGCAACGTCATCGGCATCGAGCTGCCGAACGCCAAGCGCGAGACGGTGTTCCTGCGCGAACTGCTGTCGACGAAACACTACGAGGACGGCCGTCTCGGCCTGCCGCTGGCGCTGGGCAAGGACATCGGCGGCGACCCGGTGATCGCCGACCTTGCCCGCATGCCCCACCTGCTGATCGGCGGCACCACCGGCTCGGGCAAGTCGGTCGCGGTCAACACCATGATCCTGTCGCTGCTCTACCGGCTGCCGCCGGACAAGTGCCGCTTCATCATGATCGACCCTAAGATGCTGGAGCTCAGCGTCTACCAGGACATCCCGCATCTGCTGACGCCCGTCGTCACGGAGCCGCGCAAGGCGATCGTGGCCCTGAAGTGGGTGGTGCGCGAGATGGAAGACCGCTACCGCGCCATGAGCGCGGTCGGGGTGCGCAACATCGCGGGCTACAACGAGAAGCTGGCCGAGACCGCCCGCAAGGGTGGCGTGCTGACCCGCAAGGTCCAGACCGGCATCGACCCCGAGACGCGCAAGCCCACCTTCGAGGACGAGGAGATCGACCTCCGTCCGCTGCCCTTCATCGTCGTCATTATAGACGAGATGGCCGACCTGATGCTGGTCGCCGGCAAGGAGATCGAGGCGGCGGTCCAGCGTCTCGCCCAGATGGCCCGTGCCGCCGGCATCCACGTCGTGATGGCCACGCAGCGTCCCTCGGTCGACGTCATCACCGGCACCATCAAGGCTAACTTCCCGACCCGCATCTCCTTCCAGGTTACCTCCAAGATCGACAGCCGCACCATCCTGGGCGAGCAGGGCGGCGAGCAGCTGCTGGGCCAGGGCGACATGCTTTACATGGCCGGCGGCGGCAAGATCGCCCGCGTGCACGGCCCGTTCGTCAGCGACGGCGAGGTCGAGGAAGTGGTTCGCCACCTGCGCGCCCAGGGCGCGCCCGCCTATATCGACGCGGTGACCGACGATCCCGAGTCCGAGGGCGAGGGTGGCGGCCTCCCGGGCGACGGCGAGGAGGGCGAGAGCGACCAGCTCTACGACCAGGCCATCGCCCTCGTCGCCCGCGAGCGCAAGTGCAGCACTTCTTTCATCCAGCGCTACCTGCAGATCGGCTATAACAGGGCGGCCCGCATCGTCGAACGCATGGAACGCGAGGGCGTCGTCAGCTCCGCCAACCATGTCGGCAAGCGCGAAGTCCTGGCCCGGGACATCGACGACCGGGAGCGCTGAGGGCCCGCGTAGAGGGCGAACGAGGAACGATGAGCGATCAACCCCCGCCTGGATCCGCCACAAGGCCACCCATCGGGGGTGGTCCGGTTGCGTCGGCCTCGGTGCGCCACCGTCGACGCATCCCGCTGGTGTGGATCGTCCCCATCCTGACCGCGCTGATCGCCGCCTGGCTCGCGTGGGATACCTTTTCCAAGCGCGGCCCCACCATCACGGTCGCGTTCGACACGGCCGCCGGCCTGACAGCAGGCCAGTCGCAGCTCAAGTACCGCAACGTCGTCATGGGGACGGTGAAATCGATCACGGTCCCGCCCGACCTCTCGAAGGTGCTGGTGACGATCGAGACGGTGAAGGAAGCCGAGCCGCTGCTCACCGACAAGACGATCTTCTGGGTGGTGAAGCCGCAGCTCTTCGCCGGCAACATTTCCGGCCTCGAAACCATCCTGTCCGGTTCCTACATCGGCATGCGGCCCTCGACCGACAAGGGGACGCCGACGCGCAGTTTCGTGGGGCAGGAAGATCCGCCGATCCTGCAGGCTTCGGTCAAGGGCACGACCTTCCGGCTCGACACCAACAGGCTGGGCTCGATCAGCCTGGGGGCACCGGTCTTCTTTCGCGACATCGAGGTCGGCACGGTGCTGGGCTGGGACCTGCACGATCTCGCCAGCCGCGTTGCCATCCACGCCTTCGTGCGGGCGCCATTCGATCGCTACGTCCGCGACGACAGCAATTTCTGGAACGCCTCCGGCCTGTCGGTCTCGCTGGGCTCGAACGGCATCAACATCCAGATGGAATCGCTGCGCGCCGTCCTGCTGGGCGGCATCGCCTTCGATACCGCGCACGATTCGACGGCCCCCATCAGCAAGGCCGACCATCGCTTCAAGCTCTACGCCAACATCGAGGAGGCCAAGTCGGCCGGCTTCGGCCAGCAGATCAAGCTGATCTCCTACTTCCCCGGCTCTGTCGCCGGCGTCACCGAGGGGGCCGATGTCACCTTCCACGGGTTGAAGATCGGCGAGGTCACCCGCGTCGGCCTGGTCTACGATCCCAAGCAGGATCGCGTCGTGGCGCCCATTCACTATCGCGTCGAGGCCGGTCGCATCAGCAATCTCGCCAAGGCGCAGGGGCTGGAGCCGATCAACATCGCCGAGGAGATGATCCACCGCGGGCTGCGGGCCACGCTGCAGGCGCCGAGCCTGATCAGCAACTCCAAGATCATCTCGCTGCAGGTGGTGCCCGACGCCGCCCGCGGAGAACTCGAGAAGGTCGGGGACCACTATCTCATTCCGGCGGCCGAGATCGGTGGTTTCGACAGCATCACCGCCTCTGCCAGCGAATTGCTGAGCAAGATCAACCGCATCGACTTCGACAAGATCGGCAACAGCCTGCTCGGCGCCGCCACCGGCATCGAGCAGACCGTCAACGGGCCGCAGGTCAAGGCGACGCTGGCCGCGCTCGAGAAGGCGATGCTCGACGTGCAGGACATCGCCCGCAAGCTCGACGTCGAGGGCACGCCGGCGCTGAAGCGGCTGCCCGACATCGCGCTGCAGCTCCAGGAGGCCGTGACCAAGGCCAACCGGCTGATCGGCTCGGTGGACAAGGGCTATGGCGACACGTCGAAGTTCCATCGCGACCTCGATCGCCTGCTGCCGCAGGTCACGGACGCAGCGCGCTCGATCCGTGCGCTGGCCGATCTTCTGTCGCGTCACCCAGAGGCCCTGATCAAGGGCCGCACCAACACGGGCAAGGAATGATCGCCACTCGCTTCGGCCGCCGCCGTTTCGGCATTCTCGCACTGCCGGTACTCGCCGCGCCGGCGCTGCAGGCCTGCGGCTCCTCGCCCGAGCCCACCCTCTACACGCTGGCTGTTCGGCCGGGCCCCGTGCTGACGCGCGGACCGCGGATCGTGCAGATCCGCGACATCGGCCTGCCGGGCTATCTCGACCGCAAGGAGATCGTCCGCTCGACCGAGGACTTCAAGCTCGATGTCCGCTCCAACGCCTGGTGGGGCGAGCCGGTCGGCGGAATGATCGGCCGCACCATCGTGCTCGAACTCTCGCAGCGCCTGCCGGGCAGCCAAGTCTACAGCGAGGCAGGCTCGATTACGACGGATCCCTTTGCGACGGTCGGCATCGACATCCAGCGCTTCGACGCCGACAAGGCCGGCAACGTTGTCCTGCTGGCCCAGGTCGCGATCCAGTTCAACCGGCCGTCGCGCACGGCGGCGCGCAACTTCTCCATCACCCGGCCGGTGCCGACGCCGGATACGCCGGGCCATGTCGCCGCCATGAGCGACGCGCTGGGCGAGCTGTCGGACGGCATCGCCTCGCTGCTGCAGTAGCGCCATGCTGCGGGCCTTCGCGGTGCAGCGCGACCCGGGTCCTCTGGTGACGCCGCCCCAGCTGCGCGAATGTCCGGGCTGCGGCCTGTTCCAGATCGTGCCGGCGATGGCCGCCAACATGCGTTCCGATTGCGGGCGCTGCGGCACCGAGCTCAGGGCCACGCGCGCCGATCCGACCGGCCATTGCCTGGCGCTTACCTTCGCGTCGCTGGTCTTGTTCTCGGTGTTGTGGCTGTCGATGCTGATGAAGGTGTCGACTGCCGGCATCGTGCACGAGACCAGTCTGCTCTCCGGTCCGGCCGAGCTTGTGCGCCATGGATTGTGGCCTCTGGCCATTGCGGTAGCCTTCACGACGGCCCTGGCACCGCTCGCCAAGTTCGCGGGCACACTCTACGTGCTGATCGGTCTGCGCATGCGGACCCTGCCGCCCAACCTGCGTGGAGTATTCCTCATCTCCCGTCGCATGGGGACCTGGGCAATGCTCGAGGTCCTGCTGCTGGGGGTATTCGTCGCCTATACCAAGCTGGGCGACCTGGTGACGATCCAGCTCGGACCGGCAGTCTATGCGCTGGGCATCCTCACGGTCGTGGTCGTGTGGGCCGAGCTGTCGCTCGATCCGCAGGCGGTGTGGGAGGAAATCGAGCGGCGCGGCCAGACCCATGCGCCGATGCCGGCCGCCGCCCCGCTCGAATACCGGCCGGGTGCCGCGAGCTGCGAGGATTGCAAGCTCGTCTGCGTGCCGGCCGAACATGACGGTCGCTGCCCGCGTTGCGGGGCGCACGTGCATGAGCGCAAGCCCGACAGCCTGAACCGGACGCTGGCGCTCGTGATTGCCGGCGTCATCCTCTACATCCCGGCCAATGTCTATCCGGTGCTGACGGTCATCCAGCTGGGCTCCGGCGAGCCGAGCACCATCATGGGCGGCGTCGAGGAGCTGGTGGCCTCGAAGATGTACCCGCTCGCCCTGCTGGTCTTCTTTGCCAGTGTGCTGGTGCCGCTGTTCAAGCTGATCGGGCTGGTGAGCATGATCGGCGCGACCTCGCTCACCGGCACGGCAGAGCAAGCCGGCGTGCTGCTGCGCCAGCGCACGCGGCTCTATTTCATCGTCGCCTGGATCGGCCGCTGGTCGATGGTGGACATCTTCATGGAGTCGCTGCTGGGCGCGCTGGTCCAGTTCGGGCGTGCCGTGACCATCGAGCCCGGCATGGGGGCGCTAGCCTTCTGCGCGGTCGTCATCGTCACAATCTTCGCGGCTGAAGCGTTCGATCCCCGCCTCATGTGGGACGCCGCCGCGCGCAACCCGCACCGGAAGTCTCTTCCGTCGGCTGCGAGCCGAAGCGATGCCCGGGCGGCGGCCGTCAATTCAGGCTGAAGGCCAGGTTGAGCTTGATATTGTGCTCGTTCAGGAACGAGCCGTTCAGTCTCCGGATCGAATCGAGTTCGTAACCGAACGACCCCTTGGCCCAGGCCGAAAGCTGGCGTCCGAACCCGACATAGGCGTGGTTCTGCGCGAATCCCGCTGTCCGGGTGGGACGGTCCGTGCCGACGTTGATGAAGACCTCGTTCGACATCGCGAGTTCCCACGGCGAACGCCACAACGGGATCCGGACACCTGCCAGAGCGCGCGTGCGGACCAGCAGCCGGCTGTCGTCGAAGAACAGTTCCTCCCACCGCCATCGGGCCACGATCGGGAGGCCCTCGATGCGCGAGCGATGGAGAATGTCCTGGAAGGGCCCGCGCGACTGTCGTGCGCCGGGGAGATAGCGGGTGAACTGGACATAGCCCGCGGCGAGGGCCCAGTTGGGCGAGAGTGCATACTCGAAGCCCGGCCGGACCTGCAGCGTCCGCAGGCGGCTCATGTTCTGATCGAAGCGCAGTTGGGTGTCGAGATGGAACGACCAGTTGCGGTCGATCCGATACTCCAGCGCGACTGCAGGCGATTCCCAGACTTGGCCATTCTGTAGTTGCGTCGCGGCTGCCTGCCGCTGGCGCCGTTGCGCCTGCGCTGCCGTCGAGACCAGGCAGAAGACGATGATCAGCGCAGCGAAGCGGACTATCGAACTCGTCACCGGGTCGACGATACCGGCGCCTCCGTGGTGTGGCAATCGAGTTGGCTTCGGCCACACCCGCGCTGCGTTCGATGGCGACCGAAGGGTCTTCTGCCCGGCGGGCGAGGTGTGAGACGCCGGATTGACTCGCTCCGAATCGAATGTCCTAATGTCATAACAATAGAAGAGCCGGCCCATGAGGTGTCGGCCACCACATCCCTGGGAGGGAATGATGAGCGCTTTCAAGGCCGCCATCCGCGCGTTTGCAATTGCCAGCCTGGGCCTGCTGTCGGCCGCCGCCGCGCGCGCCGAGGACATCGTCGTCACCCACTACGGCTCGCTGCTCTATGGCGTGCCCTACGCCATCGCGATGGAGAAGGGCTACTTCAAGGAGGCCGGTGTCGATATCAAGGGCATCCTGACCTCCAAGGGCGGCGGTACCTCCGTACGCAACATGATGGCCGGCGACACGCTGTTCGCCGAGGTCGCGCTTCCGGCGGCGCTCAGCGCCATCAAGGAGGGCTTCAACATCAAGATCATCAGCGGCGGCACCAACGGTCGAAGCTCGTTCTGGGTCACGCGTCCCGGCGAGGCGATCGACAAGCCGGCCGACCTCAAGGGCAAGCGCTTCGTCTATTCGCGTCCGAAATCGGTCAGCGAGGCGATCACGCTCTCCGCCCTGAAGTCCTGGGACATCACCGCCGCCGACGTGAAGATGATCGCCATCGGCGATTTCGGCGCCGGCCTCACGGCGCTGGAGCACAACAAGGTCGATGTCGCCATCATTCCGGAGCCGATCTACTCGCAGAAGGAGAAGGCCGGCACAAAGTACAAGACGCTGGGCTGGCTCGACGAGAAGCTGCCGGCCTATGCCCAGACCGTCGGCATCGCGACCGACGAGGCGATTGCCAAGAACGGGCCGAAGCTCAAGGCGGTGATCGAGGCGCGCCGCAGGGGCGTCGAGTTCCTGCACGCCAACCCGAAGGAAGCCGCCGAGATCGTGGCGAAGGCCTACAACCTGCCGCTCGACGTCACGACAAACGCCATCGACAACATCAAGAAGATGAACCCGACGTGGTGGAGCCGGGGCGAGCTCGCGATGCCGCTGATGCAGTCGATGGCCGATGCGCTGGGCTCGGTGGGCGCGCTGCAGCTGCCCGTGGACTGGAAGGCGACCCTCGACCCGCAGTTCGTGCCCGCCGCCGCGGCGAAGACCCAGTGATGGCCGGCGCGCCGCGTCTGGCCGCGGTCGAGAACGCGGCCAGCCACAAGGTCCATGCCCGTCTCGAGGGCGTGACGCGCGTCTACCCGCCGCGTGCGGGCCATGGCGAGGTCCATGCGCTGGGGCCGATCTCCTTCGACCTCCGGGCCGGTGAGTTCTTCAGCGTCGTCGGTCCGTCGGGATGCGGAAAGTCGACCCTGCTCGACGTCCTGGCCGGCCTCGCGATGCCGTCGGCCGGCACGGTCGAGTTCGAGGGCAAGCCGGTGCGCGGCGAGGTGCCCGAAGGCGTCGGTGTCGTGTTCCAGGAAGATGCCAGCTTCCCGTGGCTCACGGTCGAGGACAACGTATCCTTCGGCTTGCGGCGGGCCGGCGTCGATGCGGCGGAAAGCAAGCGCCGGGTCGATTTCGCGATCGGCTTCATGGGCCTGCGCGATTTCAGCCGGGCCTATCCCAGCCAGCTTTCCGGCGGCATGCGCCAGCGCGTCTGCATCGCGCGCACCCTGGTGATGCAGCCGCGCCTCATCCTGCTCGACGAGCCGTTCGGCGCGCTCGACCAGCAGACACGCCTGCTGATGGGCGATGAGCTGCTGCGCCTGTGGCGCGAGACCTCCGCGACCGTGCTGCTGATCACCCACGCGCTCGACGAAGCCAACCTCCTGTCGGACCGCATCGGCGTCATGTCGGCCCGGCCCGGCCGCTTCCTCGAGATCGTCGAGACCGGCTGGCCGCGCGACCGCGATTCGCGGCTGGCCGAACGTCCGGATTTCGGCGCCGTCACGGCGCGCCTCTGGTCCTACCTGCGCGGTGAATCACTGCGGGCGATGGGGCAGGGGACGGTGGCCCGATGAGCAAGGCGGGCTGGATTCGCACCATCCTGCTGGTGGGCGCCGTCGGCGCCCTCGAACTGGCTTGCCGGACGGGCGCGATCGCACCGACCATGGTGACCGCGCCGTCGAAGATGGTGACGACCCTCGTCGAGACGCTGCGGTCCGACGAGATCGGCATGCACCTGCAGCACACCCTGTCGGCCGTGGCGATCGCCATGAGCATCGCCATCGTCGGCGGCTTCGTGATCGGCTTCGTCCTGAACTGGGTGCCGTTCCTGCGCCGCGCCTTCAGCCCGTTCCTCGCGGCCTATTACGCGATCCCGCATTTCGCCTTCTACCCGCTGCTGATCGTCATCTTCGGCCTGGGGCCTGTGCCGCTGATCGTGCTGGCGACCCTGTTCGCCATGGTCGCGATGATCCTCGCCACCATGGCGGGGCTCGACCGGGTGCCGCGCGTGCTGCTGAAGACCGCGCGAATCCATCGCCTGTCGCTGGTCGAGGAGATCTGGCGCGTCCGCCTGCCGGCCGCAGCGCCGCACATCCTGTCGGGCCTGAAGCTCGCGGTCGCCTATTCCTTCATCGGCGTGATCGCCGGCGAATTCATCCTGTCGACCAGCGGCATCGGCCACGAGATCGCCTTCGCCTACGACAACTTCGACAATCCGCGCATGTACGCGTTGATCCTGTTCGTGCTGGGTATCGTCACGCTGTTCAACATGATGGTCTTCGCCTGGGAGCGCCGCATGCTGCGGCGGCGCGGCGCATGAGGGGCGGCCTGCTGAACCTGCGCATCTGGCGCGATCCCATCCTGGTCGCGATCTCGCTCGTCGCCCTGTGGCAGGTCCTGCACGAGATCGCCGGCGATTCGGCGGTGACGGCGCCGGCGCCGACTCTCGCCCACCTCTGGGAGATGATCGGGCAGGCCCGCTTCCTGCCGCATCTGCGCGAAACCGGGCTCGCCTTCCTCCAGGCGCTGGCCATCGCCTGCGGCGGCGGCGTGCTGATCGGCGTCGTGCTGGGCGGCCACAAGCTCACCGGCGAGGTCGCGGAGCCGATTCTCGTCGCGCTCTACTCGGTGCCGAAGATCACGCTTTACCCGGTGATCCTGCTGCTGTTCGGGCTGGGCATGCCGGCCAAGGTCGCCTTCGGCGCTCTGCACGGCATCATCCCGGTCGTGCTCTTCACCATGAATGCGGTGCGCAACGTCAACCGCACCTATCTGCGGGCGGGCCGTGCGATGCGTCTCACCCCGGCACAGACCGGCTGGTACGTGCTGGTCCCCGCGACCCTGCCGGAGATCTTCTCCGGCCTGCGCATCGGCTTCTCGCTCACCCTGCTCGGCACGATGCTGGGCGAGCTCTTCGCCTCGCAGCGGGGCCTGGGGTTCCTCCTGATGACGGCGATCGACCTGCATGACGTGAAGACGATCCTGTCCATCGCGGTCCTGATCT
The DNA here is from genome assembly GCF_020880995.1 of Reyranella aquatilis. Classification (GTDB taxonomy): domain Bacteria; phylum Pseudomonadota; class Alphaproteobacteria; order Reyranellales; family Reyranellaceae; genus Reyranella; species Reyranella aquatilis. The sequence goes on from NZ_JAJISD010000012.1 coordinate 58,602, forward strand.
CGGTCTTCGCCATCGGCGCGAATGCCGCCCTGCTGGCCATCGACAAGCGCCTGCATCGCGGCGCCGCGCCGGAGGCGCACGAGAAGCCATGAACCGGATCGCCGTCGCCCGCGAGATGGGCTCGCCCCTGCATCACCAGATCTATCTCGTCCTGGCGGACGGCATCTCGACCGGCCGCTATGCCGAGGGCGAGCCGCTGCCGACCGAGGAACAGCTCACCCGCATGTTCAGCGTGTCGCGCATTACCGTGCGGCGCGCGATTGCGAGCCTGCACGATGCCGGCCTGATCGAGCGCGGGGCCGGACGGCGCACCGTCGTGCGGGCGCAGATCGGCCAGCCGATGCGCATGCCGATGACGTCGGTGATCGAGAATATCGTCTCCTACGGCGCCGAGACGGTCGCCAAGGTGGTCGAGTTCGGCTACGTGCAGGCCCGCGGCTATGCGCGGGACAAACTCTGGGACGCTGACCAGAAGCCGGTCCAGCGCGCCGTGCGCGTGCGCTCCCAGGACGGGACGCCGGTGATGCATCTCACCAGCTATGTCCCGGCCGCGCTGGGCGAGACCTTCACCAGGACCGACCTCAACCGCATTCCGATGTTCCAGCTGCTGGCGCGTGCCGGCGCCCATATCTGCGGCGCCGAACAGCTCGTCTCGGCCGTGCTCGCCGAACCGCTGGTGGCCTCGCGACTCGGGGTCAAGGTGGGCGCGGCGCTGATCGACCTGCGCAGCCTGATGATCGACCAGCAGGGCCGGGCCGTCGAATACGTCGAGATGCTGGCGGTGCCCGAGCATCTCAAGCTTCGTTTCACCGTGCATCCCGAGCAGTTCAAGTCGCCTTCCGGCCCGTCGCCGGCCCCGAAACGCAAACGCTGAAGGAGAAAGTCATGTCCAACGCCGCAAATCTGCGCAAACTGCTCGCGTCCAGGAAGATGATCGTGGCGCCCGGCGCGATCGACTGCATCACCGGCCGCGCCATCGCCCAGGCCGGCTTTCCCGCCGTCTACATGACCGGCGCCGGTACCTCGGCGACGCTGGGCTATCCCGACTACGGTCTGATCACCATGAGCGAGATGGTGGGCAATGCCGCCCGGATCGTGAACTCGATCGACATCCCGCTGATCAGCGACAGCGACACCGGGTTCGGCAACGAGCTGAACGTCTATCGCACGGTGCAGGAATTCGAGCGGGCCGGCGTGGCCGCCATCCACATCGAGGACCAGGTGTTCCCGAAGAAGTGCGGCCATCTCGACAACAAGGAGCTGGTGAGCCGCGAGGACTTCATCGCCAAGATCCGGGCCGCCGCGGCCGCGCGCAGGTCGAAGGACTTCTGCATCATCGCCCGCACCGATTCGCGCGCCGTGGTGAACCTCGAGGAGGCGATCGAACGTGCGAACGCGGCGCTGGCCAACGGCGCGGACGTGGCCTTCGTCGAGGCACCGCAGACCATGGCGGAGATCGAATCGGTGCCGAAGCGGGTCAACGGCCCCTGCCTGCTGAACGTCGTGCGCGGCGGCAAGACACCGGAGATCGACCTCGATGTCGCCGAGCGCATGGGCTACGCGATCGCAATCGTCCCCGGCCTGCTGCTGGGCGGCATCATCTCGACCTGCGACCGCCTGCTGGGCGACCTGAAGCAGGGCAAGTTCCCGCCGGTCAGCGGCTCGCCCGGCAAGACCTTCGCCCGCTTCGGCGCCGCCGAATGGGACGAGCGCCGCACGGCGTTCCGCGACCCGGTCAAGGCCGCCGCCGAGTAACGATCAGACCTCGTTCTAATTCCTCTCCCCCGATAGGGGAGAGGCTAGGTGAGGGGGTGAGTGGGTGCGTTGCCCCCTCACCCAACCTCTCCCCCTAGCGGGGGAGAGGAGAAAGAATGATTGAGGAGGAAGTGCATGGCCGCCGCACGCACGATGTTCGAGAAGATCTGGCAGCGTCACGTCGTCGTCGATCGCGACGACGGCTACACGCTGCTCTATATCGACCGTCATCTCATGCATGACGGCTCGGCTGCAGGCTTCGCAAAGCTGCGGGAGCGCAACATGAAGCTGCGCCGTCCGGATCGCGGTTTCGCGACGCCCGACCACTATGTGCGCAGCGACAGCCGCGACGTGGCCGACATCGCCGATCCGCACCATCGCAAGCTGGTCGAGGCGATCCGCACCAACACCGCCGAAAGCGGCGTCACCCTGTTCGATCTCGGCGACGAGCGCCAGGGCATCGCCCATGTCGTCGGCCCGGAACAGGGCGTGACGCAGCCCGGCCTGACGCTGGTCTGCGGCGATTCGCACACCTCCACGCACGGCGCGCTGGGGGCGCTCGCCTTCGGCATCGGCTCGTCGGAAGTGGCGCATGTGATGGCAACGCAATGCCTGTGGCAGCGCAAGCCCAGGGCGATGCGGATCAGCGTCGATGGCGAGTTGGGTGAAGGCGTTACCGCCAAGGACGTCATCCTGGCCATCATCGCCAGGATCGGCACCGCGGGCGCGGTCGGCCATGTCATCGAATATGCTGGCAGCGCGATTCGCGGCCTGTCGATCGAGGGCCGTCTCACCGTCTGCAACATGTCCATCGAGGCCGGCGGCAAGGCCGGCATGGTGGCACCCGACGATACGACCATCGCCTACCTCGAGGGTCGGCCCTTCGCGCCGAAGTCGGCCGAATGGGACAAGGCCGTCGCCTTCTGGCGCACCGTGCCGAGCGACGAGGGGGCGGTCTTCGATCGCGACGTCAGCCTCGACGCGGCCTCGATCGCGCCGATGGTCACCTGGGGCACCAGCCCGGAGGATGCGCTTTCGATCACGGGCCGCATTCCCGAGCCCTCGACGGCGCCGGATGCCGCCAAGAAGGACAGCATGAAGCGGGCGCTCGACTATATGGGCCTCGTGCCGGGCACGCCGCTGGAGCAGGTGCCGGTCGACCGCGTGTTCATCGGCTCCTGCACCAACAGCCGCATCGAGGACCTGCGCGCCGCCGCCAAGGTCGCCAAGGGCCGCAAGGTCGTGATCCCCTCCTGGGTGGTCGCGGGATCGGGCTTGGTGAAGAAGCAGGCGGAGGCCGAGGGGCTGGACAGGATCTTCCGCGACGCCGGCTTCGAATGGCGCGAACCCGGCTGCTCGATGTGCGTCGGCATGAACGGCGACACCGGCAAGCCGCAGCAGCGTATCGCCTCGACCTCGAACCGCAACTTCATCGGTCGCCAGGGGCCGGGCGTGCGCACGCATCTGCTCAGCCCGGCGATGGCGGTGGCCGCCGCCGTGTCCGGCCATTTCGCCGACGTCCGCAAGCTGGCCTAGGGGAGCATCGCCATGGAAGCTTTCACCACGCTCGACGCGGTCGCCATTCCGATCGATCAGCCGAACCTCGACACCGACCAGATCATCCCGGCGCGCTTCCTCGGCAAGCCGCGCGACATGCAGGTCGGGGCCCTGTTCCACGATCTTCGCTACACGCCCGACAAGGCGCCGCGGCCCGAGTTCGTCACCAACATGCCCGCCTACGCCGGCGCGAAGATCGTGGTGGCGGAGCGCAACTTCGCCTGCGGCTCCTCGCGCGAGAATGCCGTCACGGTGATGGTCGACAACGGCCTGCGCGCCTTCATCGCGCCGAGCTTCGGCGACATCTTCTTCAACAACTGCTTCCAGAATGGCGCGCTGCCGATCCGCGTCGATGCCGCCCGCGCAGGCGAACTGCGGCGCCTGCTGCACGCCTCTCCGGGCGCAAGGATCCGCATCGACCTCGCGGCCCAGACCGTGACCGGCCCGGACGGCAAGATCGACCGGTTCGAGATCGATTCCTTTCGCAAGGACTGCCTGCTGAAGGGCGCCGACGAGGTCAGCCTGACCCTGAGCTACGACAAGGACATCAAGGCCTTCGAGGCCCGGCAGCGCCAGGAGATGAGCTGGCTGTAGCGCCCATGGTTTGTTCGGCCGGCGCTACTTAGCCGGTCCGAATCCCTGAAGCGTCCACACCAGTGGTGCCGGATCGATGCGGACTTCGCCGCTCTGCGGCCGGTCTATGTCGATGATCAGCACGATGGCGAGGGTCCAGATGCCGAGCAGCAGGATCGAGAGCACGTGCTGGCGGCTCCCGACGAGTCCGAACCCGTATCCCACCGCGCCGACCGCGAAGATCGAGACGGTCAGGAGAAGCCGCAATATGTAGGCCGGCACATGGGCATTGAGATTGCGCCGGTTGGTCAGCGACAGGTCGATCATCTCGTTGAGCGAGGTGAGCAGGAGGCCCGAGATGGGCGTGGGGGAGCGTTCGGCCACGGTGCGGGCGAGAGCCCAGATTTCGGATTGAAGGCTGTTCGTGCGCTGTAGAAGTTCCTCGGGTGGCGAGGTGTTGGAGCCGGCCACCACCGCGATGCGGACCGCCGTATACTCGCGCAGCAGGTTCTGCAGCGCCACGCCTTCGGCGCCGGTGCCGACGCTGGCGCGAAGCCAGACCGTGCCGATCGCATTGGCCTCGGCCAGGACCGAATCGCGGCGTTGCTGGTAGCGGTCCGACGCCATCGACAGGGAAACGCCCAGCAGGAAGGCCAACAGTCCCATCATGCCGGCCGTGGCAAAGTTGACCGAGGATTTCTCGCCCTCGGTCGGAACGTGCCGGCGCGCGCCGAGCCGGCCCAACCAGATGCCGGTTTCGAGCGACACCAGGAGGACCACCAGGACGAGGAGGCCAGCGTAGTGAAGGTCGCCGTTTGTAAGTCTGCCGAGGAAGCCGAACAGCGCGTCGAAGGGGCCGAGAGACATGCAGGCGAAGGATCGGCGATTGGCCCTCGCCGGACAAGCCCGATCTCCCCGGGCCTTCAGGCTACTTGCCGGGCAGCAACCCGTTCGGGCCCAGCGACATCGCTGCGGCCCGGCAGGCCCGTGCGCAGGCCCGGCAGGCCTCGGCGCACAGCCGGCAATGGTCGTGCTCGTCCACGTGCAGATCGCATTCCGCGGCGCAGGCCTCGCAGAGCGCGGCGCAGGTCTCGGCCATCGGCCTCAGCAGGGCGCCGTTGGCGGGGGTGCGCTGCGCCATCGCGGCGCCTGTCGTGGAGCAGGCCTCGGCGCAATCGAGCGCCAGCCGGATGCAGCGGGCAAGACTGGCAGCGGCCTCGTCGAGGCTCGTGTCGGCGCACAGTATGCACGCCTCGGCACAGACGTGGCAGGCCTCGATGGCATGGAGGACGGGCGCGTCGAAACGAAGGGGACGCGCGGGCATGGGTTTCCTCCGTCGATGAATGGAGGATAAACGCACCGTGCGTCGGTTGGTTACCGGATCAGGGCTTCCAGCGCAGGAAGTTGGCTATCAGTCGCAGGCCCGTGGCCTGGCTCTTCTCGGGATGGAACTGGGTGCCTGCGAGGTTGTCGCGCCCGACGATCGCCGTTACCGGCCCGCCATAGTCGGTCAGTCCGAGCACCGTCGCCGGCTGGGTGGCGGCGAGCTGGAAGGAGTGCACGAAGTAGGCATGGTCGCGCGGCTGGATCCCTTCGAGCAGCGCGTGCGGCTTGAGGTCGGACAGTTCGTTCCAGCCCATGTGCGGAATCTTGAGGTGGTCCTGACCCGCCTGACGCTGGGGTTCGATGCGCACCACGTCGCCCGCGATCCAGTCCAGACCGGTGTGGATGCCGTACTCGACACCGCGCGTGGCCATCAGCTGCATGCCGACGCAGATGCCGAGGAACGGCTTGCCGCGCTCGATCACTTCCCGCTGGAGCGTGTCGACCATGCCGGGCACGCCGTACAGGCCCGCCCGGCAGTCCGCGAACGCACCGACACCCGGCAGCACGATGCGGTCCGCAGCGGCGACCTCGGCCGGCTGCGAGGTCACGACCACGCGCGCATCCGTGCCCGCCTCGCGCGCGGCGCGCTCGAAGGCCTTGGCGGCGGAGCGGAGGTTGCCGGATCCGTAGTCGACGATGGCGACGGTCATGGTTCGACGGACATGATCGGGCCCTAGAGGACGCCCTTGGTGCTGGGCACGGCCATCGTCTGGCGCGGGTCGATCTCGACCGCGACGCGCAGCGCCCGGGCGATGCCCTTGAAACAGCTCTCGACGATGTGGTGGTTGTTCTCGCCGTAGTGGTTCCACACGTGCAGGGTCAGGCCGCCCAGCTGGGCGAAGGCCTGGAACCATTCCTTGAACAGCTCGGTATCCATGGTGCCGAGCTTGGGCTTGGTGAACTCGACCTTCCAGATCAGGTACGGCCGGTTCGACGCATCGAGCGCCACCTCGGTCAGCGTCTCGTCCATCGGGATGGTGGCACTGCCGTAGCGGCGGATGCCCTTGCGGTCGCCCAGCGCCTTGGACAGGCACTCGCCCAGCACGATGCCGGCATCTTCCGTCGTGTGGTGATAGTCGATGTGCAGGTCGCCCTCGGCGCGCAGCGTGATGTCGATCAGGCTGTGACGCGAGAGCTGCTCGAGCATGTGGTCGAGGAAGCCGATGCCGGTCTTGATGTCGTAGACGCCGGTGCCGTCCAGGTTGATGGCGGCGGCGATGCGGGTTTCCTTGGTCGCCCGCTCCACGGACGCGCGTCGTCCGCCGGTGCCGGGTGTGGTCAAGGGAGTGGTGGTCGTGGCCATGGGGAGGTTCATACAGGAACGCGGGCGGCACGGTCGAGCGCCACACGCGTCAGAATGACGCCGGCCAGCACGATCAGGCCCCCCAGCACCCGTGCCGTCGTCAGAGGATCGCCGAAGAAGGCCGCCGACAGGCCCACCCCGGCCACCGGGATCAGGTACATATAGACCATGACCCGGCTGACCCCGAGCCGCTCCAGCCCGGCCGTGAGGCCGAGGAAGGCGACGCCCACGGGGAAGATGGCGGTGTAGAACCAGAAGCCCAGCAGCCGGTCGTCAAGCTTCGCGAACTCCCCGAGCGAATCGAAGACGAGGGCGATCGGCACCAGCACCAGCGAGCCGAACAGGGTCGTCCAGGCCATGACCGGAAGCGCCCCCAGCCGCTGGTTGTACGGGGCGCAGCGCTCGACATAGAGCGCCCAGGCGAAGGCCGCGAGCATCCAGAGCAGGGTACCGTCGAGGCTGCCGAACGACAGCGTGACCGACGACAGGCTGTTGTTCACCACCAGCACGACGCCTGCGAAGGCGAGCACGATGCCGGCCCATCCGAGCGCCGGGAGCCGGCGCCCGCCGAACCAGGCAAGGATCGCGGAGAAGGCCGTGGTGGTGGTCATCACGATCGAGCCCAGGCTCGGGGCCGTGCGCGTCATCGCCAGCCCCCAGCAGGCCTGGAACAGCGTGACACCAACCAGGGAAAGCAGGAACAGGGGCAGCCAGTCGCGCCGCGGGAGGCCGAGCGGCCGGCGCATAAGCGCCATCATGACGAACAGGAAGAGGCTGGCGATCAGGTAGCGCGAGCCGCTGTAGAGCAACGGGCTCATGACCTGCAGCACGTCCTTGGCGAAGGGATAGCTCGATCCCATCAGCATGGCCGTGCCGAACATGATGAGGTCGCCCGTGTAGCGGCGTCCAGATGGTTTTGAAGACACCCCTGCGCTCAAGCGTCCTCTCCGCCCGCGCAGCGGGGGGAGAGGAAGGGGACCCGCGCGAGGCGCGGGGGAGGTGAGGTGGGTCTTCGCTTCTTCAACGCAGCCATCTCGTTCGCATGGAACACCACCTCACCTACCCATTGCTGCGCAATGGGTCCCTTCCTCTCCCCCACTTCGTGGCGGAGAGGACTCTTGAGCGATGGATCAAACTACGCCTTCGCCGCCGTCGACGTCTTCTGCGCGCCCCAGAAGCCGAACAGGGCGCCGGCGACGCGGCGGATCTGGATCTCCTCCGAACCCTCGGTGATGCGGTAGCGGCGGTGGTGGCGATAGATGTGCTCGAACGGCGTGTGGCGCGAATAGCCGATGCCGCCATGGACCTGCATGGCACGGTCGGCGGCGTCGCAGACCAGCCGGTTGGCGCGGTAGTTCGACATTGCCACCCACTCGCTGACGTTCATGTGATGCTCGCGATCGAGATGCCACGCCGTCTTGCGCACGAGACCGCGGGTCATCTCGGCCTCGGTGTGCAGCTCGGCCAGCGGGAACTGGATCGCCTGGTTGGTGGCCAGCGCCTTGCCGAACACCTTGCGGTTCTTGGCATAGGCCACCGACAGGTCGATGCAGTATTGCGCGGCGCCGAGGCTCGAGGCGGCCTGGCGGATGCGGTTCTCGTGAACGAAGGTCTGCGCCACGTCGAGCCCGCGGCCTTCCTCGCCCAGCATGGTCGAGCCCGGCACGGTGACGTTGGTGAGCGACACCTCGGCATGGTCGGACGGCATGTTGAACGTCCACCACATGTATTCGATCTTGAAGCCGGGGGTCTTCACCGGCACCAGGAACGCCGAGATGCCGCGCGCATCGCCGGGCTTGCCGGAGGTGCGCGCGAAGACCAGGTCGACGGTCGCGGTGTGCATGCCGGTGTTGAACCGCTTCATGCCGTTGATCACCCAGTCGGAACCCTGCTTCGTCGCCGTGGTCTCCATGAAAGTGGCATCGGACCCGTGCAGCGGCTCGGTGAGGCCGAAGCCGATGCGCTCGGTGCCCTTGAACATGCCCTCGATGTAGCGGTCCTTCTGCTCCTGCGTGCCGAAACGGTGCAGCAGCAGCGCCACCGGGAAGTTGCCGACGATCGAGCTTTCGTTCTGCAGGTCGTTGTGCAGGCCGAGCCCCTTGTGCGCGAGATGCTCGCGGATGATCGCCATGGCGAGGTTGGAGCCGTCCTTGCCGCCCAGCGCCTTGGGCAGACCGAAGCGCAAGTGTCCGGCCTTGTCGGCGCGGCGCTTCATCTCGGCCAGCAACTCCTCCCATTCGTGGCGCGGTTGGCCGTCATTGTCCCAGTCGGTGCGCGCATGCTCGCGGCGATGGTCGAAGAAGCGGATGTTGTCGTTCTCGCGCTCCAGCGGCCGGATCTCGCGCTCGATGAATTCGTCGAGTTCGCGCAGATAGGCTGCGATCTCCGCGGGAATGTTGAAATCCATGGACCCTGCTCCTCCGGTAAACGCTCGTTTACCGGACATTATTAGCGGTCAGCGACCGGACAGGTAAGGGCTGACTTTCGCTTCGAGGAGCACGTGCGGCGGGTTGCTTGCCCGCGCCCAGCAAACGCTTGTCGGCTTCCGTCGTGCGGCGACCGCACCGGCGCGCCGGCAGGTAGAACAGACAATTGCGTTCAAGGCGCTACCGGCAGATCCACTCTGAACCGGCTGCCGCCGCCTTCTGCCGCAAGGCAGACGGCGTCGCCGCCATGGCGGCGGGCGATATCGAGGACGAGGGCGAGGCCGAGACCGCTGCCGCGGCCGCTCTCGGCCGCGCCGGCCAGGCGATAGAAGGGCTCGAAGATGCGCTGGCGTTCGGACTCAGGCACGCCCGGTCCCTTGTCGGTCACTTCGAGGACGGCGCAATCGGACTCGCGGGTCACCGAGACCGCCACGGACTCGTCGCCGTCCTTGCCGGTGCCGTAGCGCTGGGCATTCTCCACCAGATTTCGCACCAGACGGCGCAGCAGCGTGCGGTCGCCGGAGACGATCACCGGCTCGCCGCTCACCTCGACGTCGTAGTGAGAGGCTTCCTCGGCGGCCAGGGCCAGCAGGTCGATCGGTTCACGCTGCTCGAGCGTGGGCAGGGCTTCGAGGCGGCTCGCCAGGAGGATCTGCTCGATGAGTTGGTCGAGTTCGGCCACGTCGCGCTTCAGCGATTCGCGCGTCTTCGGATCGGCGTTCTCGCCGAGCAGCGACGCGGCGACCGAGATGCGCGTGAGCGGGGTGCGCAACTCGTGGCTGGCATTGGCCAGCAGCAGGCGGTGGGCGGCGACCAGCTCCTCGATGCGCTGCGCCGAGCGGTTGAAGCTGGCGGCCAGCGCCGCCACCTCGTCGCGACCCTCGACCTTAACGCGGGCGCCGAGATCGCCATGGCCGAGGCGGTCTACACCGGCTCTCAATCTTTCGAGCCGCCGGCCGAGGCCGCGCACTACAGGAAAGGAAGCGATGGCGACGGCGATGGCGACGAGCGCGAGCGCCGCGGCGATCCAGTAGATCGGGTTGGGCCGTTCGCGCACCTGACGCGCCACCAGCCAGCGCCCGTCCGGCAACTGCAGGACGAAGTTCGGCCCGCCCGGCCCGCGGCGCCAGCCCGTTCGGTTCCGCTTGGGCTCGAAGCGCGGCGGCGGCTTGCCGGCCATGGCGATCATGTCGCCGTCGGGTTCGTAGAGCGCGATGTCGAAGCGCAGCTTGCGCTGCAGCGCCTCGATCGCGCGCTGTTGTTCGGGGCGCGGCGCATTGGCCTCGGGCAGGAGGGCGCCCGTCAATTCGGCCGCGACATCAAGATACTGCGGCGTGCGATTGTCGTCGTCGGCAACCCGCCAGAGCAGCACCGCGGCGCCGACGAACACCGCCAGCACGATCAGAATGGTGACGTAGAATTGCAGGTACAGGCGCTGCATATCCTAGCGATCCTGGTCCCGGGCGAAGACATAGCCGCTGCCGCGCAATGTCAGGATGCGGCGGGGCTTCTTCGGGTCGTCCTCGATGGCGGCGCGGATGCGGCTGATATGGACGTCCACCGAGCGGTCGAAGGCTTCGAGCTTCTCGCCCTTCAGCAGGTCCATCAGTGCATCGCGCGACAATACGCGGCCGGCGCGTTCGGCGAGCGCCAGCAGGATGGCGAACTGATGGGAGGTGATGGAGCGCTCCTCGCCATCGACCCGAACGACGCGCGCGCCCTTGTCGATCTCGAGGCGGCCGAAGCGCAGCACGTCCCCCTTCGGAGAAGTGCCTCCGCCCCGCCGGCGCAGGATGGCGCGCAGGCGGGCCTGCAATTCGCGCGGCTCGAAGGGCTTGGCGAGATAGTCGTCGGCGCCCAGTTCGAGGCCGACCACGCGGTCCATCGGCTCGCCGCGCGCCGTCAGCATCAGGATCGGCACGTCGCTGCCGGCGCGCAGGCGACGACACAGGTCGAGCCCGTCGGCATCGGGCAGCATGAGGTCGAGAATGACCGCATCGAAGGTTTCGCGCTTCAGCTGGGCCTCGCCGTCGCGGCCTGTGCCGGCGACGGTCACACGAAAGCCCGCCCCGCCGAGATAGTCCGAAACCATCCCGGCGAGGCGGTCGTCGTCGTCGATCATCAGGATTCGTTCGGCCATCTGCTCAGTATCGAACCGGCGCGACCCCGATGTCATCTGCCGTCAGCCTCTTGCATCAGCCCTTCTTCGGGCCGTGCTTGTGCTCGCCCCAGGTCTTGAAGAAGGCCTGGCGCTGGTTGGCGTTCAGCACGTTGCCGGCGTCCGTCAGCGCCTTGGTGAAGCGCTTGGAACTCGCGTCCGCGATCTTCATCTGGTCGGCGCGGATCTGCTCGATTTTCGCCTGGTCGATGGTCGGGGCCTCGAGTGCCGCGCGCATCGCCTTGCGGTTCTCGACGCGCTGGGCGTGCAGCGGCTTCATGTCGGCGAAGGCGGCCTGCAGGATGCTCACCACCTGCTTCTTCTGGTCCTGCGTGGCGTCGGTGCCGTTCAGGGCCTTGTCCACGCGCTTCTCGATGCGCTCCTGGAACTTGGCCGGATCGACCGACCCGCCGTCCGCCCGGGCAAAGGCCGGCGCGCCGGCGGTCACCGCCAGGCTGCCCGCGAGGAGGGCCGCCATCGCCGTCTTGATGCTGAGGTTCGTCATGTCTGTCTCCATCTGGTTTCGGGTTGCTGTCCCCGTGCAGCCAAGATGGAGGCTCGGCGTTTCGCGCCCATCTCGCGCCGGTAAAGTTGTGTAAACTTTCCTCCGATGACGATCGTGACGACCGAGCGCCTGACGCTCAGACCTTTGCTGCCTGCCGATGCCGAGGAATACGCAGCCATGCGCTTTCATCCGGAGGTGGCGAAGTGGCTGCCGCCGGCGCCGGGCAAGGTCCAGGACGGTGATTTCGTGGCGCTGGCGCATGCCGCGATCGAGCGCTTCGCCGCTTCCTGGCAGGAGCGCCGCTATGCGCCCTGGGGCGTGTTTCGCGAGGGACGGCTGATCGGCCATGCCGGGCTGAACTACATAGAGCAGTTCGATGGCGTGGAGGTGCTGTGGTCGCTGCATCCCGACGCCTGGGGCCGGGGTTATGCCGCCGAAGCGGCGCGCGCGGCGCTCGCCCACGGATTCGAGACGCTCGCACTCGAGCGGATCTTCGCGATCACGCTGGAGAGCAATCGTGCTTCACGCGCGGTGATGGAGCGGATCGGCCTCAGCTACCGCAAGAGGGTCGACTACAAGGGCTTCACCGACATCATCTGGTACGATGTCGATCGCGAGACCTATGCCGAGAGGACGTCCAGCGCCGCGCGGTGAACGGCGGGATCGCCGGCCGCCACGACTGCTCCCTCGGAATGCATGTCGAGCGGCCGGCCCTTCCAATCGGTGATCACGCCGCCCGCGCCCGTGATGACGGGAATCAGCGCGGCATAGTCGTAGAGCTTGAGGTCCGCCTCGACGACGAGGTCGACGTGGCCCGCGGCCAGCAGCCCGTAGGCGTAGCAGTCGCCACCCCAGCGGAAGAGTTTCACCTTCTCGGTGAGCGCCTGATGCGGCCGGGCGTAGCCGTCGGCAAACATGCCGGGCGCGGTCGAATACATGTAGGCGCTGGCGAGGCCCGCGCAGGCGCGCACCGAGATCGGCCTGCCGTTCAGGGTGGAGCGCTCGCCTTCAACGCCCAGCCAGCGTTCCTGAAGGATCGGCTGGTCGATGATGCCGAGTACCGGCTTGCCGCGATGGAAGAGGCCGATCAGCGTGCCGAACAGCGGCAGGCCGGTGATGAAAGCCTTGGTGCCGTCGATTGGGTCGAGCACCCAGACATAGTCGGCATCGGTGCGGACCGCGCCGTGCTCCTCGCCGAACACGCCATGCTCGGGCACGTGGCGCGTCAGCAGATCGCGCATCGCCGTCTCGGCTTCGCGATCGGCGATGGTGACGGGGCTCTGGTCGGTCTTGTCGTCGACCGTGACGCCGGTCCGGAAATAGCGGGCCGCGATCGGCCGTGCGGAATCGGCCAACTGATGGGCCAGCGCCACCAGTTCAGCCGGAACCGGAGTGGGTGAGGTCACTTAGGAAGCGGCGCGGGCGTATCGGCCATCGTGCGCAGGTAGGCGATCACGTCGGCGCGATCCTGCTCCTTCGGGAGGCCGGCGAAGGCCATCTTGGTGCCGCGCACATAGGCGTTCGGCTTGAAGATCAGGTGGTCGATGTCCTCGTAGGTCCAATTGCCGCCCTTGGCGGTCAGGGCCGACGAATAGCCGAAGCCGGCATGGCTGGCCTTCGGACGGTCGACGATGCCCCACAGGTTCGGGCCGACCTTGTTGGCGCCGCCCTTGTCGACCGTGTGGCAGCTGAAGCACTGCTTCTGGAACAGCGCCTTGCCGGCCTCGACGTTGGCGCCGGCGAGCTTCGGGCCGATCGGCGGAATCTCGATCGCCGCGGGGGCGGCGGCGGTCGCCGCCGCGGGGGCGTCGTCGGTGACAGCGAGGGCCGGCTTGTCCAGCTTGTGCGGATGCACGACGGCATTGGACACCTTGCCGACCACCATCGCGAAGAGGGCGGAAGCCAAAACGCAGCCTGCGATCGTGTTGAAACTGGCCATAGTCAAATCCCGAAACGGCGAATTCTACGGACGCTGCTGTAGCATGCCCGCACGGCCGCCAGTAGTATTCCATCGCGTCTGGCAGCTCGCGCGGCGGAACGTCGCAAGTGCCGGATATTACGGGGTTTTTCGCCTATCGATGGGCGTCGGAACGCGATGCGGGGAGCAGGATAAATGGCCAAGGGACGGGGCGGGAAAGCCGCCGCCAGCAATATCATCGCCTTCCAGGGCGAACCCGGCGCCAATTCCGACATGGCCTGCCGCGCGGCCTTTCCGTACATGACGACCCTGCCGTGCCCGACATTCGACGCCGCGATGGGCGCCGTCCAGGCCGGCAAGGCGGAGCTGGCCATCATCCCGGTCGAGAACTCGATCGCCGGCCGCGTGGCCGACCTGCACAGCCTGCTGCCGCACACGAAGCTCAAGATCGTGGCCGAGCATTTCCAGCGGGTCGAGCATTGCCTGGTGGCTCTTCCGGGGGCGTCCCTGAAGTCGATCCGGACCGTCAAGAGCCACGTCCAGGCGCTGGCCCAGTGCCGGAACTTCCTGAAGAAGAACAAGCTGCAGCCTGTCGTCCATGCCGACACGGCCGGGGCCGCGCGGGAGATCGCCGAGATCGGCGACGCCAGCGTGGGCGCCATCGCCTCCTCCCTCGCCGCCCGCATCTACGACCTGAAGGTCCTGGCCAAGAACATCGAGGACGCGGACCACAACACCACCCGCATGCTGGTCTTTTCCCGCGAGGAGGCCCATCCGGACTGGCGGACCGTGCAGTGCATGACCGCTTTCCTGTTCCGGGTCAGGAGCCGTCCCGCGGCGCTCTACAAGGCGCTGGGCGGCTTCGCGACCAACGGCGTCAACATGGTGAAGCTGGAGAGCTATCTCTCGGGCGCGCGCTTCGAGCAGGCGATGTTCTATGCCGAGGTCGAAGGCCATCCCGAGCAGGCCAACGTCGCGCTGGCGCTCGAGGAACTGGGCTTCTTCTCCGACGAGCTGAAGCTGCTGGGCTCCTTCCCGACCAATCCCTTCCGGCGCAAGGGCTGGGACGCCCCGACCCGGCCCGGCACCTGAGCCCCGTCAAAGGTCAAGTCATGCCGCAACAGCCCGTCCGCATCGCGCCCTCCATCCTGTCGGCGGACTTCGCCGCGCTCGGCCAGGAGATCGAGGCCATCACCCGGGCCGGCGCCGACTGGATTCATGTCGACGTGATGGATGGGCATTTCGTGCCTAACCTCACGATCGGGCCGATGGTCGTGAAGGCGCTGCGCAAGCACAGCAAACAGCCCTTCGACGTGCATCTGATGATCTCGCCGGTCGATCCGCTGGTGCCGGCCTATGTCGAGGCTGGCGCCGACGTGATCTCGTTCCATCCCGAGGCCGGCCCGCACGTCCATCGGACGATCCAGCTCATCAAGAGCCTCGGCCGCAAGGCCGGCATCGTGCTCAATCCGGCGACGCCGCTGTCCGCCATCGAGCATGTGCTGGGCGATCTCGATCTCGTGCTGGTGATGAGCGTCAATCCCGGCTTCGGCGGCCAGGCCTTCATCGAAAGCCAGCTCGCCAAGATCGCGGCCCTGCGCAAGGCGATCGACACGCTGGGCAAGCCGATCGACCTGGAGGTCGATGGCGGCGTCAACGTCGAGACCGCGAAGCGCTGCATCAAGGCGGGTGCCGACGTGCTCGTGGCCGGCACCGCCGTGTTCACCGGCGGGCCGGAACGCTACGCGGCCAACATCGAGGCGCTGCGCTCATGAGCGACATGATCCTGCACCACTATCCGAATTCGCCCTTCTCCGAGAAGGTGCGCATCGCCTTCGGCGTGAAGCAGGCCGCGTGGAAGTCGGTCGTGATCCCGAACATGATGCCGAAGCCCGACCTGATGCCGCTGACCGGCGGCTATCGCAAGACTCCGGTGATGCAGGTCGGCGCCGACATCTACTGCGACACGCAGCTCATCATGCTGGAGATCGAGAAGCGCGTGCCCGCGCCGCCGCTCCTGCCCAAGGGCAAGGAGGGCGTTGCCCGGGCGCTCGCCATGTGGATCGACCGCAACATCTTCTGGGCGGCCGTCGGCGTCGTCATGGGGGCGCTGGGCGACAAGCTGCCGGAAGCCTTTCTCAAGGACCGCAGCGCCTTCTCCGGCCGCTCGTTCGACCCCGCTTCGCTCAAGTCCGCCGCGCCGATGGCGCTGCAGCAGACCTACGCCCAGCTCGTCCTGGCGGAAGAGATGCTGGCCGACGGCAGGCCCTATCTGCTGGGCGACGCGCCCTGTCTGGCCGATTGCGCGCTCTACAATCCCGTCTGGTTCATCAAGGAGCGGATGGGGGGCGGAAAGACGGTGCCGCCGTTCGACCGGCTGCCGCTGATCACGGCCTGGTCGGAGCGCATGAAGGCGGCCGGCAGCGGCAGCCCGACGGAAATGACGGCGGCCGACGCCATCGCCATCGCCAGGGAAGCAGCGCCGGAAGCGACGAGCGTCGATGCCGGAGATCCCAGCGGCCTGAAGGCCGGTCAGACCATCGGCGTCACGCCCGACGATACCGGCAAGGTGCCGGTGAGCGGCGTGCTGGTCGGTCTCACGAACGACCGCGTCTCGATCAGGCGGCACGACGAGAGGGTGGGAGATGTCGTCGTCCATTTCCCGCGCGCCGGCTTCATTCTCACGCCGGCTTAAACCACCTCGACGCCGATCTCGGCAGCGATGCGGCGCAGGCCGGCGACGGATCGGGCGGTGGCGTTGCGCCCGTCCTGCGGGCAGTGCGTCTCGATGCTGGCGTGGATTTCCCGCACCGGATGCGCGCCTGTCGCTACGGCGGTGAGCAGCCGAGTCAGTTCAGCCGACCAGGGAATGTCGCCGTCGCCGAACGGCACGGTGCGTTTGGCGGTTGTGTCACGGTCCTTGAGATGGATCAGGTCCACCAGCGGCGCCAGCTGCGCGATCTCCGCATCGGTCGGCGGTTTGCCGACGGCCCACGCATTGCCGATGTCGATCAGCGGCTTCAACTGCGCCGGCGGCGGATTGGGGTCGGTCGCCTCGGTGAGGGCGGTAAAGAACTCGGCGAGGTCCGTGATCGAGCCGATGTTGCAGACCGGCTCATTCTCGATCTCGACGGCGATCGAGTAGGTGAGGCCGAGGTCGGCCAGCCGTTCGAAACGTCCGATCAGGTCGGCGGGCCTGTACCCGGGATAGCGGAGGTGGCTGAAGACGCGGATCTTCTCGGCGCCGAACACGGTGGCCATGTCGAAGGCATGGACCAGCGGATCGTCGGCCGGGCAGTCGGCCGGATCGAAGGCGAAGTCGACCGGGCCGCCTTCGCTGCCCTTGCCCGGTGCGGGCCACTTCAGCAGCGGCGAGACGAAGGTGGGCACTGACAGCCCTTCCTTCTCCAGGCGGCGCGCGATGGTGCTGCCCTGCTCGAGCGACAGGCCGAGCAGGTTCTTGCCATCCACGGTGCGCATGTCGAGGCGGCGCACCTCGTGTTCGCCGCAGAAGGAGATCATTTCGTCGAGGGAGGGACCGATTTCATCGCCGATCACGGCGAGAGCGAGACGAGGCAGGGACATGCCGGTAACCTACTATGGACCGGCCGCTTTGGCTAAAGTCGGGGCGAGCGCACAGGAGACGGCATGAGCGACGACGCGATCTTCGTGGGAGCCAGCGAGGCGGACCAGTACCTGCTCCTGAAGTATGCCAATCGCCACGGGCTGGTCGCGGGCGCCACCGGCACGGGCAAGACCGTGACGCTGCAGACCATCGCGGAGGGTTTCTCGGCCTTCGGCGTGCCGGTCTTCATGGCCGACGTGAAGGGCGATCTCTCGGGCGTCAGCCAGGCCGGCGGCAACAATCCGCGGGCGCTCGAGCGCGCCGCGCAGCTCGGCATCGAGGGCTATGCGGGCCGCGCCTTCCCGACGGTCTTCTGGGACCTGTTCGGCGAGAAGGGCCACCCCATCCGCACGACGGTGAGCGAAGTCGGGCCGGTGTTGCTGGCCCGCCTGCTGCAGCTCAACGAGACGCAGGAAGGCGTGCTCAACATCGTCTTCAGAATCGCGGACGATCAGGGCCTCCTGCTGCTCGACTTCAAGGATCTCCAGGCGCTGCTGCAATGGGTCGCCGAGAATGCCGGCACGCTCACGACCGAGTTCGGCAATGTCAGCAAGCAATCAGTCGGCACGATCCAGCGCCAGCTCCTGACGCTCAGCCAGCAGGGCGGTGAGCGCTTCTTCGGCGAGCCGGCGCTCGATCTCGCCGACATGATCCGCTGCGACGCGACCGGCCGCGGCACGATCAACATCCTGGCGGCCGACCGGCTGATGCAGAGTCCGCGCCTCTACGCGACCTTCCTGCTGTGGCTGCTGTCGGAGCTGTTCGAGGCGTTGCCGGAGGTGGGCGATCTCGACAAGCCGAAGTTCGTCTTCTTCTTCGACGAGGCGCATCTTCTGTTCGACGACGCGCCCAAGGCGCTGCTGTCGCGCATCGAGCAGGTGGTGCGCCTGATCCGTTCCAAGGGCGTCGGCATCTACTTCATCACCCAGAATCCGCTCGACGTTCCCGAAACGGTCCTGGGCCAGCTCGGCAACCGCGTGCAGCACGCACTGCGGGCCTTCACGCCGCGCGACCAGAAGGCGGTGAAGGTGGCGGCCGAGACGTTTCGCCCCAACAAGGCGTTCAATGCTGCGGAAGTGATCACCGAACTCGGCGTCGGCGAGGCGCTGCTGTCCTTCCTCGACCCCAAGGGCGTGCCGTTTCCGGTCGAGCGCTGCTTCATCGCGCCGCCGCAGGGCCGCATCGGGCCGGCGACGACGGAGGAACGCGCCGCGGTCATGGCGGCGAGCCCGCTGGGCGCCAAGTACGACCGGGCGGTCGATCGCCAGTCGGCCTACGAAGTGCTGACCGGCCGCGTCGCACCGGCATCTGCGCCCCCGGCCTCGGCGCCCCCGCCATCGGTAACCCCGGACGGCGCCCCGCGTCGCCGCGGGCAATATGGATCGGTGCCGCCAACGGTGCCGGCGACGACGGGTCCCTGGGGACCGCGCCCATCGACGCCAACGCCGCAGGTCGAGCAGCCGGTGCCACCGGAGCCGCGGCCCCAGCCACGCCTCAAGACGGCGCAGCCTCAGCCGCAGGCGCCGACGCCCGAACCCAAAAAGGCTCCGGCTGGGCGCCAGCGCGATTCGGTGGGGGTGACGGTCGCCAAGGCGGCGGGACGCAGCATGGCCACCATCGCCGCGCGCGAGGCGGCGAAGGCCGTGTTCGGAAAGGGCAAGGCCGCCAGTATCGGCGCCAGTGTCGGCGGCGCCGTGTTGCGCGGCGTGCTGGGGTCGATCCTGAGAGGCTGAGCCGGCGTTCCTGCCGGCCGCCGATCAGCTCAGGCGATCCAGTTCCTTGACGATCGCGTCGCCCATTTCCTGGGTGCCGACCTTCTTCACGCCGTCGGTCTTGCCGACCAGGAGATCGCCGGTGCGGTAGCCCGCCTTCAGCACGTTCTCCACGGCCGTCTCGACCAGATCGGCCTCCTTGCCGAGATCGAAGGAGTAGCGAAGCATCATCGCGTAGGAGAGGGTCTGCGCGATCGGATTGGCGAGGCCCTTGCCCGCAATGTCGGGCGCGCTGCCATGGATCGGCTCGTACAGCGCCTTGCGGCGGCCGGTCGCGTCGGGCGCACCCAGCGACGCCGAGGGCAGCAGGCCGAGCGAGCCGGTCAGCATCGAGGCCTCGTCCGACAGGATGTCGCCGAACAGGTTGTCGGTGACGATCACGTCGAATTCCTTGGGCGCGCGCAGCAGCTGCATGGCGAGCGCGTCGGCATACATGTGGTCGAGCTTCACGTCGGAGTACTTCTCCTTGTGCAGCTTGGTCGCCTCTTCGCGCCACAGCACGCCGGTGTGCATCACGTTGGCCTTCTCCGAGGAGAGGACCTTGTTCTTGCGCTTGCGCGCCAGTTCGAAGGCGACGGCGCAGACGCGGCGGATCTCGGGGGCCGTGTAGCGTTGCGTGTCGAAGGCCTCGACCTCGCCGGCGGCGTTGACGTGGCGGCCGCGCGGCTCACCGAAATACACGCCGCTGGTCAGCTCGCGGATGATCATGATGTCGAGGCCCTTGACGATCTCGGGCTTCAACGAGGAGGCGTCGACCAGCGCGTCGAACACCTTGGCCGGGCGCAGGTTGGCGAAGAGGTCCATCTCCTTGCGCAGGCGGAGCAGGCCGCGTTCCGGCTTCTTGCTGAAGTCGGCGGTGTCCCACTTCGGGCCGCCGACCGAGCCGAACAGAACGGCATCGGCTTCCAGCGCGGTCTTCATGGCGTCGTCGCTGAGCGGCACGCCGTGCTTGTCGAGCGCGGCGCCACCGACCAGGTCCTCGGTGATGTCGAAGCCGACCGCGCGCTTCTTGCCCATCCAGGCAATGATCTTGCGGACTTCGTTCATCACCTCGGGGCCGATGCCGTCGCCGGGCAGCACGAGCAGATTGCGATTGGACGCCATGATGGTCAGGTCTTCCGTTGGGTTTGGTATTCGGATTGTTGGAGCGTTGTTCGATCGATTTGAAACAACCTCATCCTGAGGAGCGCCGTCTCCGGCGCGTCTCGAAGGATGGGCAACAGGCGCGGTGTCCGTTGCACATCCTTCGAGACGCTCGCTGCGCTCGCTCCTCAGGATGAGGTCGGTTTTTTGTTCGTCAGGTCGCGGCGTGCAGCCAGGGCTGCGATTCGCTCTGGCGGCGCTCGAAGTCGTCGATGTCCGACTTCTTCTCCATGGTCAGGCCGATATCGTCGAGGCCTTCCATCAGGCACTTCTTGCGGAAGGGATCGATGTCGAAGTGGACGGTGCCACCGTCCGGACCCTTGATCTCCTGCTTCTCGAGGTCGATCTCGATGATGGCGTTGGAGCCGCGGCTCGCATCGTCCATCAGCTTGTCGACGATCTCCTTCGGCACCTTGATCGGCAGGATGCCGTTCTTGAAGCAGTTGTTGTAGAAGATGTCGGCGAAGTCCTCGGAGATGATGCAGCGGATGCCGAAGTCGAGCAGCGCCCAGGGCGCGTGCTCGCGGCTCGAGCCGCAGCCGAAATTGGGACCCGCCACGATGATCTTGGCGTTCTGGTAGGCCGGCTGGTCGAGGACGAAGTCCTTCTTCTGGCCGTCCGCCGTCCAGCGCATCTCGTAGAACAGGCCGTTCTTGAGACCCGTGCGCTTGATGGTCTTCAGGAACTGCTTCGGAATGATCATGTCGGTGTCGACATTGACCATGGGCAGCGGCGCAGCGACGCCGCTCAGCGTCGTGAATTTTTCCATGAGACCTCCCGGAAAGGCCGGAATAAACGGGCTTTCCGGGCCGGGGTCAAGCCGGCGATTCTCGTCTAGCGGGTCTTGATGACCAGGGTATTGGCGATCATGTCGTGCAGCCCGCGCTTGCGCTCGGTGAAGCCGACCATGATGTAGCCGATGCAGAAGATCAGGGCGGAGAGGATCTTGGCGAAATAGCGCCCGGTGGCATTGAGGAAGGTGAGGCGCTTGCCGTCGCCGGTCACGACCCTCAGCCCCATGGCCATCTTGCCGACCGTGGCGCCCCTCTCGGAACTCTCCATCAGGGCGAAATAGAGCCAGAAGACCAGGATCGACAGCAGGTTCGCCGTCGGGTCGATCTTCTCCGGATTGTCGAAGTCCATGTACTTGATGCCGAACACGGACATCACGACGCCCAGCACCAGGCTGACGAGGATGGCATCGATGATGTAGGCGACGACGCGGATCCAGAAGCCGCCGTAGCCGACTGGGGTGGTGCCCGGCGGCGTCGCATCCCAGACCGGCGGCGGAGGCGGGGCGGCGGAGCCTGAATTCGGGACGCTGGCCATGTCTTTCTCCCATGGAGGATCGGCGAAAACGACAATGCAACATTGGCCACAGGCGTTCCCGACTGCAAACAGAAACGGGCGGTGCCCTGCGGCACCGCCCGTCCTTCATCCGTCGTGAAACGGCGGTTACTGGAAGTCGCGAACGTCCGCGAGCGTGCCGCGGATGGCGGCGGCGGCAGCCATCGCCGGGCTCACCAGATGGGTGCGCCCGCCGCGGCCCTGACGGCCTTCGAAGTTGCGGTTCGAGGTCGAGGCGCAGCGCTGTCCGGGCTCGATGCGGTCGGCGTTCATCGCCAGGCACATCGAGCAGCCCTGCAGGCGCCATTCGAAGCCGGCCTCGATGAAGATCTTGTCCAGACCTTCCTTCTCGGCCTCGGCCTTCACCAGGCCGGAGCCCGGCACGACCATCGCCGAGACGTTCGCCGCGACCTTGCGGCCGCGCGCGATCTCGGCGGCGGCGCGGAGATCCTCGATGCGGCCGTTGGTGCAGGAGCCGATGAACACGCGGTCGATCGGCACGTCGACGAGGCGCGTACCCGGCGTCAGGCCCATGTAGGCCAGCGACCGGGTCCAGGCCTCGCGGCGGTTCTCGTCCGGCGCATTGGCCGGGTCGGGAACGACGTCGGTGATCGGCAGCGCGTCCTGCGGGCTCGTTCCCCAGGTCACCATCGGCGGAATGTCCGAGGCGTTGAGGTCGAGCTGCACGTCGAAGTGCGCGCCCTTGTCGGACGGCAGGCGGCGCCACTGGCTGAGCGCCAGGTCCCATGCCCCGCCCTTCGGCGAGAAGGGGCGGCCCTGCAGGTACTTGAAGGTCGTCTCGTCCGGCGCGATCAGGCCGGCGCGGGCGCCCGCCTCGATCGACATGTTGCAGACCGTCATGCGGCCTTCCATCGTGAGCTCGCGGATGGCGCGGCCGGCATACTCGATCACGTAGCCGGTGCCGCCGGCCGTGCCGAGCTTGCCGATGATGGCGAGGATCACGTCCTTGGCTGTGACGCCGAGCGGCAGGCTGCCCTCGACCGACACGCGCATGTTCTTGGCCGGCTTCTGGATCAGCGTCTGCGTGGCGAGCACGTGCTCGACCTCGGAGGTGCCGATGCCGAAGGCCAGCGCGCCGAACGCGCCGTGCGTGGAGGTGTGGCTGTCGCCGCACACGATCGTCATGCCCGGCAGGGTCAGGCCCTGCTCGGGGCCGATCACGTGCACGATGCCGCGACGCGGATCGTTCAGGCCGAAGTAGGGCACGTGGAAGTCGGCGACGTTCTTCTCGAGCGTTTCGACCTGGACGCGGGATTCCTCGTCCTCGATGCCCTGGCTGAAGTCCGTCGTCGGGGTGTTGTGGTCGGCGACCGCAATGGTGGCGTCGGGACGGCGCACCGGGCGTCCCGCCATGCGCAGGCCCTCGAAGGCCTGCGGGCTGGTCACCTCGTGGACGAGGTGACGATCGATGTAGATGACACAGGTCCCGTCGTCCTGGCGATGAACGACGTGGCTGTCCCAGATCTTCTCGAACAGGGTCCGCGGTGGCGGCGGCGGGGCCGGCGGCGTGGCCGACTTCTTGCGGAACGCCATGGTGCGCCTGCTACTTCTTTCCGCCGCCCTTGGCGGCGCGGACGTTCTTCTCTTCCTTCGGCTTTTCCTTCTTGAGCTTCTCGCGGCGCGGCCGCTTGAGAGCCTCCTCGGCCTGCGTGGCGATCAGTTCGCGCTGGGCCTCGGTGTCCTCGGCGATGCGGCTCGCCTTACCGCGCAGATCACGCAGGTAGTAGAGCTTGGCGCGACGCACGACGCCCTTACGGACGACCTCGATTTCCCAGATGTTCGGGCTGTAGAGCGGGAACACGCGCTCCACGCCTTCGCCGAAGCTGATCTTGCGCACCGTGAACGACGAGTTCACGCCGGCGTTCTTGCGGCCGATGCACAGGCCTTCATAGACCTGAAGCCGCTCGCGGTTACCTTCCTGCACCTTCACGTGCACCTTCAGCGTGTCGCCCGACTCGAAATACGGAACGGGCCGCTCTTCCTGCACCTTGTCGATCGTCGTCTGGCCGATCGCGTCGAGAATGTTCATCGCATCCATCCTTTCGTCACTTCTCATCGTTTCCCGCCGCGGTCCGGCGACGGGCCCACAGGTCGGGCCGCCGCCTCCGCGTGATCTCTTCCCGCTGCTTCATCCGCCAGTCGGCGACCTTGCCGTGATGGCCCGAGAGCAGAACCTCCGGCACGCGCCGTTCAATTCCATCGGGGCCAGCCCAGGTCGCGGGCCGGGTGTAGTGCGGGTACTCCAACAATCCGTCCTCGAAACTCTCCTCGTTCGCCGAATCGGCCGCGCCCATCACACCGGGCAGCAGCCGTACGCAACAATCCATCATCGCCATGGCCGCGATCTCGCCGCCCGAAAGCACGAAATCGCCGACCGAAATCTCCTCCAGCGCGTGGGCCTCGATGACGCGCTCGTCGACGCCCTCGAACCGCCCGCACACCAGCACCACGCCCGGCCCCGCCGCCAGCTCCCGCCCGCGCGCCTGACTGAACGGCGCGCCACGCGGCGAGAGCAGGACCTTCGGCACTTCCGGCCCCCCCGTTGCCTGGGCGACCGCCTCGATCGCCGCCGACAGCACGTCGGGTTTCATCACCATGCCGGCGCCGCCCCCGAAGGGCGCATCGTCCACCGTGCCATGGCGATCCCTTGCGAACCGCCTGATGTCGACGGCCTCCAGCGACCACACGCCCTCCCTGAGCGCCCGGCCGGCCAGGCTCTCGCCCAGCGGGCCCGGAAACATCTCCGGGAAGAGCGTCAGCGCTGTCGCGCGCCACACCGTCTCCTACTCCTCCTTCGCCGGCCCACCCGTCAGCAGACCTGCCGGCGGATCGACCGTTACCTTGCCGCCCTCGACGTCGATCTCGGGCACTGCCTCGTCGGTGAAGGGCAGCATCACCGAATTCCTCGATGCGCTGCCTCCCGACACCTCCATCGTCCGCCCGGCGCCGAAATCGTGGAAGGCCATGACCTTCCCCCAGTTCCGGCCCTCCCGGTCGAACGCGGCGAGCCCGATCAGGTCCGCCTCATACCACTCCCGCTCGCCCGTCTCCGGCAGCCGCTCGCGCTCCACGTAGAGCCGCAAACCCCGGACTGCCTCGGCCGCCGTGCGATCGGCTACGCCCTCGATCCGGGCCAGGACCGCCCCCTTTACGGAGCTCAGCGCCTCGACCCGGTACTCCTTCGTCCCTTTCTCGTCCGACAGTGCGCCATAGGAGGCGATCGCCATCGGATCCTCGGTGTAGCTCCGGATGCGCACCAGGCCGCGGACTCCGTGGGGTGCCGCAACGACACCCAGCAGGATGCGACCCTTGCTCACCGGGACCACCAGCCGATCAGGTGGCCGCAGCCTCCGCTGCCGGCGCGGCGGCCGCCGCCGCGGCGGCCTCGGCCTTCATGCGCTCCTGCGCCTTGGCGCGCGGGGCGGACTTCTTGGTCTGCTCGCGGCGCTCGCGCGGCTTCATCAGCTCGGCCTGTGACAGGAACTTCGCGACGCGGTCGGACGGCTGCGCGCCGACCTTCAGCCAGTGGGCGATGCGCTCCTTGTCGAGCGTCAGGCGCTGCGCGTGGTCGCGCGGCAGCAGCGGGTTGTAGGTGCCCAGCTTCTCGATGAAGCGGCCGTCGCGCGGGCTGCGCGAGTCGGCGACGACGATGTGGAAGAACGGACGCTTCTTGGCGCCGTGACGGGTCATGCGGATTGCGATCATTCTCTCAAGTCCTCTCTTCGATTCGTCTGATTTGGCCTACGTCTGATCTGTCTGACTTCGTCGAACCCTCAGCGCGGGAAACCCGGTGGGCCACCCATGCCCCCGAGGCTGCGCATGAAACCTTTTTCGCCGAGCTTGTTCACACGCTTCATCATCTTGAGCATGTCGGCGTGCTGCTTGAGCAGCTTGTTGACGTCCTGTACCTGCACGCCCGAGCCCTTGGCGATGCGCTTCTTGCGCGAGGCGTGGATCAGGTCGGGGTTGCGCCGTTCCTTCGGCGTCATCGCGAGGATGACCGCCTCCTGGCGCTTGAGCTGACCCTCGTCGATCTTGGCCTTGGACATCGCGGCCTTGGCCTGCATCGCGCCCGGCAGCATGCCCATCAGGCCCGACAGGCCGCCCATCTTGCGCAGCTGGCGCAGCTGGTTGAGCAGGTCGTCCATGTCGAACTGGCCCTTGCGGACCTTGGCGGCCAGCTTCTCGGCGTCTTCCTTGTCGATCGTCTCGGCGGCGCGCTCGACCAGCGAGACGATGTCGCCCATGCCGAGGATGCGGGAAGCGATACGGTCGGGATGGAACGGCTCCAGTGCGTCGAACTTCTCGCCGACGCCGATCAGCTTGACCGGACGGCCGGTCACGGCGCGCATCGACAGCGCCGCACCGCCGCGCGCGTCGCCGTCGACGCGGGTCAGCACGATGCCGGTGACGGCCAGCCGGTCGTTGAAGGCCTTGGCCACGTTCACGGCGTCCTGGCCGGTCATGGCGTCGGCGACGAGCAGCGTCTCCTTCGGCTTGGCCAGGTCGCTGATGTCGGCCACTTCCTTCATCAACTCTTCGTCGATGGAGAGGCGGCCGGCGGTGTCGAGGATGAGGACGTCGAAGCCTTCGCGCTTGGCGGTCTCGAGCGCGCGCCGGGTGATGGCGAGCGGCATCTCGAGCGGGACGATCGGCAGGGTCGGAACGCCGGTCTGCTCGCCCAGCACCTTGAGCTGGTGCTGCGCGGCCGGGCGACGCGTGTCGAGCGAGGCCATCAGGACCTTGCGCCGCGTCGAGAAGGTGCCGCCGAACATCTCGGCCGCCATGCCCTGCGGGCCCTGGCTGAGGCGATAGGCGATCTTGGCCGAGGAGGTCGTCTTGCCCGAGCCCTGCAGGCCGACCATCAGGATGACGACCGGCGGAATGGCGCCCAGGTCGAGATCGGCGACGGTCCCGCCCAGCATCTCGACCAGGTGGTCGTTGACGATCTTGATGACCATCTGGCCCGGCGTGACCGAGCGGATGACATCGGCGCCGATCGCCTTGGGGCGAACCTCGTCGACGAACTGGCGAACGACGGGCAGCGCCACGTCCGCCTCGAGCAGGGCGGTCCGCACCTCGCGCAGGGCCGCGTCGACATCGGCCTCGGACAGCGCACCGCGCCCCCTCAGCTTGTCGAATACGTCGCCCAGACGCTTGCTAAGACCCTCGAACATCGTGCTCCCGTTCGCTCAAAGACGTATCGCGCCGATGCGCGAACCTTCGCGGATCAGCGGAGCTCCCCGAAGGGGGAACCTTGTAAATCGGCACGACCGATTGAGCCGGCGGGGTATAAGGCTTGGCGCGTCAGGAGTCAAAACGCTTGGATGACCCGGCTAACTCTTTGAATAACAACAATTCTCCGCGGCTTCCGGGCTGGGCGATGCTGATCTTCGTGGCCGTCGCGCCCCTGATCGGGCTGGTCGTTTTCTGGCTTTTGCCGGGTCGGAGCAACCTGCTGGTGCTCTCGGCCTTCTTCGGGACCTGCCTGCTGGGCCTCCTCGTCGCCGTCCTGCCGCTGGGTCGCGATGCCCCGGCAGCCCTGGGCCTGCGGCCGGTCGGCTGGCGCCCGATCGTCTTCGGCGTGGTGGGAACGACCGTCCTCAGCTTCGCCGTCAGCCAGACCGGCCTGCAGCCCGAAGGGGTCCGGCAGGTTACGGAAGGTATCCAGAGAACCTCCGAGATACTAAAGACCCTGGCCGTTCTGGCCGTTCTGGCACCCTTGGCGGAGGAACTGGTCTTCCGCGGGCTGCTCTATGGCTGGCTGGCTGGACGCTGGAGCAACCTCGTCGCCTTCGTGCTGAGTTCGCTGGCCTTCGCCGCCGCCCATACGGAGCCCGTGCACATTCTCCTGGTGCTGCCGCTGGGCTTCTGGTTCGGCTGGCTGCGCTGGCGGACCGGCTCGCTGGTGCCGACGATCGTGGCGCATGTCGTCAACAATTCGATCGCCGTCGCAGGAGCCGCCTTCCTCGGCGGCTCCTGAACGGGAAGCTCAGGCGGCGAGCTTGCGCTCGACGAATTCCAGCCGGTCCTGGCCCCAGAAGATCTCGCCGTCGATGACGTAGGACGGGGCGCCGAAGACACCCTGCGAGATCGCATGCTGGGTATAGGCGTCGCGCTTCTCGGCGATGCCCGGCGCTTCGCTGGCCTTCATCACGGCGGCGCCGTCGAGGCCGCATCCGTCGATGATCGCCTTCAGCGTGTCCGGATCGCCGCTGTTCTTCTCCTCGGCCCAGAGACCGGTCAGCACCGCGTGCGCGACCTTGATCGCGTCCGCCATGCGGCCCTGCTCGCGCAGCGCGATGACGCACTTGGCGGCCGGCACCTCGTTGGCGGGAAAGAACTTGGGCTCCAGCGTCGTCTTCACGCCGAGATGGTCGCGCCAGCGCTTCAGCTCCATCATGCGATAGGCCTGGCGTTGCGGCGAGCGCTTGGGCAGCGGCAGGCCGCCGGACACGGCGAAGATCGAGCCGAAATCCACCGGCCAGATCGTGACGGTCGCGCCGTGCTTCTTCGCCATGGCGTCGAAGCGCGCCGAGCCGAGATAGGTCCACGGCGAATTCAGCGAGACATAGTAGTCGACGTGCTTGCCCATGCGGTTCCTCCGGTTGGTGGCGGACTGTGGCGCAAAGCCCGTCGATACGCCATCTTCGCGACGTGACTGCTTCTTCCGAAAAAGCCACCCCTGAACGAGCCATCGCCATCACCGGCGGCGACGCTGCCTATTTCGACCTGATGCGCGACTGCATCATGTCGCTGCAGGCGACGGACGAAGGGCGGAGGCTGGCGCTCGGCGTGCTCGATTGCGGCCTGACGGAGGAGCAGCGCGCCTGGTGTCGCGATCGCGGCGCGATCCTCGTCGTGCCCGACTGGGATTTCGACTTCCCGGCGCGCGAGACGCTGAAGGACGGCTACAAGGCGCTGACGGCGCGCCCCTTCCTGCCGCGCTATTTCCCCGGCTTCGATCTCTATCTCTGGATCGACGGCGACTGCTGGGTGCAGCAGGGCGATGCGATCGACCTGTTCCTGGCCGCCGCGCGGACCGGTGCGCTGGCGGTGGCGCCCGAGATCCATCGCTCGATGCGGCACTATCGGCATGCGTGGAAAGAATTCTCCACGATCAACGGCGCGGCGTTCGAGGCCTGCTTCGGCCGGGATGTCGCCGACCGGCTGATCCGCTACCCACTGATCAATGCCGGCGTCTTCGCGCTCGCAGCCGGCGCGCCCCATTGGCAGGGCTGGGCCGACCTGCTGGGCGCGGCGCTGCAGCGGTCCGCCGACATGACCGACCAGGTGGCGCTGAACGTCCTGGTCTACGACCGCGGCTTCGCCTGCGAACCGCTGCCCAGCCGCTGCAATTGGCCGGTGCATCACGCCACACCGGCCTGGGACGCCGGCCGCGGCCTGTTCGTCGAGCCCGCGATGCCCTACGAGGCGCTCGGCATCCTGCATCTCACGATCTACACCAAGCGACTCCCCACCCTCGACGTGCGCGAGATCGGGGGGCCGCAGGCCGGGCAGGTGCGGGCGCGCTCGTTGCGCTGGCCGGGCCGAACCGCCATATAGCGCCGCATGGCTGGAACGCCGTTTCTCAAGATGCACGGGCTGGGCAACGATTTCGTCGTGCTCGACGCGCGTGGGCACGCGCTCGATCTGACGGTGCCGCGCCGCCGCGCCATCGCCGACCGGCGCCTCGGCGTCGGCTGCGACCAGCTCATCGTGCTGGAGCCGCCGACCGAGGGCGAGGCCGACGTCTTCATGCGCATCTACAATCCCGACGGCAGCGAGGCGCAGGCCTGCGGCAACGCCACGCGCTGCGTCGCTTCCGTGGTGATGGACGAACTCAAGGCCGAAGAGGCGACGATCCAGACGATCGCCGGGCTGCTCGAATCGCAGAAGGTCGGCCGCGGTGCCAACGGCCTGCCGGTGATCTCCGTCGACATGGGACTGGTGCGCATGGACTGGCGCGAGATTCCGGTCGCAATGGCGTGCGACACCAACCACATGCCGGTTGGCCTCGGCCCGCTGCAGGATCCGGTCGGCACCAACGTCGGCAACCCGCACGCGACCTTCTTCGTCGACGATCTGACTTCGATCCCGATCACCGAACTGGGTCCGAAGCTGGAGCACGATCCGTTCTTTCCCGAGCGCGTGAATGTCGGCGTGGCCCAGGTGATCGGCGAGAACAAGGTGAGGCTCAGCGTCTGGGAACGCGGTGCGGGCCTTACGCTCGCCTGCGGGTCGGGCGCCTGCGCGGCCGGCGTCGCCGCGGCGCGGCGCGGGCTGACGGGCCGAAAGGTCGATGTCGTCGTCGAGCACGGCACACTCACCATCGAGTGGCTGCGGGACGATCATGTTTCGATGACCGGCGGCATATCGCTCGCCTACCGGGGCGAACTCGACCGCTCCCTGCTTTCCTGAGGTGCCGCGGTGAGCGAGACGGAACCCGAAAAGAAGGGCTGGTTTGCGCGGTTGCGCTCCCGGGTAGCGCCGACCGTCGAGCCGCCGAAGGCGCCCGAGCCCGAGGTCGAAAAGCCCGAACCGGTCGAGCCGGCCGCCGCGGCCGCGCCGGAAGCACCGGTCGCGGCGCCGTCGCCGGAGCCGATCCCCGCGCCGGTGGAGACCACCCTGGAGCCCGAGCCGGCGGCCGTCGAGACGGCGATCGTGGCCGAGGCACAAGCGGTCGAGCCGCAATCGATCGAGCCACCGCCGGTCGAGAAGAAGGGCTGGCTGTCGCGCCTGCGCGAGGGCCTGTCCAAGTCGACCAAGAAGGTCGCCGAGAGCATCACCGGCCTCTTCACCAAGAAGAAGCTCGACCAGCAGACGCTCGACGATCTCGAGGATGTCCTGATCCAGGCCGATCTTGGTGTCGCCGTTGCCGGACGGCTCGTGGCCAAGCTCGGCAAGGAACGCTTCGGCAAGGAAGTCACCGACGAGGAGGTGCGCGCCGCCTTCGCCGAGGACATCGCCGAGATTCTCAAGCCGGTCGCCGTGCCGCTCACCATCGATGCCGCGCGGAAGCCGCATGTCGTGCTGGTGGTCGGCGTGAACGGCAGCGGCAAGACCACGACCATCGCCAAGCTCGCCGGCCTCTACAAGGGCGAGGGCCGTTCGGTGATGCTGGCGGCGGGCGACACGTTCCGCGCCGCCGCGGTCGAGCAGCTCAAGGTGTGGGGCGATCGCGCCGGCGTGCCGGTCGTCTCCAAGCAGACCGGTGCGGATGCCGCGGGCCTTGCCTACGAGGCGCTGGAGCGGGCGCGCGCCGAGAAGACCGACGTGCTGCTGATCGACACCGCGGGCCGCCTGCACAACAAGACCAACCTGATGGAAGAGCTCGCCAAGATCGTGCGCGTGCTCGCCAAGCTCGATCCCGAGGCGCCGCATTCCTGCCTGCTGGTGCTCGATGCCACGACCGGCCAGAACGCCCATGCCCAGGTGGAGACGTTCAAGGCCATGTCGCCGGTCGATGCGCTGGTCCTCACCAAGCTCGACGGCAGCGCCAAGGGCGGCGTGCTGGTGGCGCTGGCCGAGAAGTTCAAGCTGCCGGTCGTCGCCATCGGTGTCGGCGAGGGCATCGACGACCTGCGGCCCTTCGAGGCACGGGCTTTCGCGCGCGGATTGATGGGATTGCCGGCATGAGCGAGAAGAGCAGCGACGACAACGGCATGCGCAAACTCTACGCCACGGCGCTGGAACTGGGACCGCTCGTTCTGTTCTTCGCGGCCAACGGCCGCTGGGGCATCTACTGGGGCACGGGTATCTTCATCGTCGCCACCGCGGTCGCGCTTCCCTGCTATCGCTGGCTGGAGAAGCGCTGGCCGGTGATGCCGCTGGTCGGGGGCTTTTTCGTTCTGGTGTTCGGCGGCCTCACCATCTGGCTGCAGGACGAGACCTTCATCAAGCTGAAGCCCACCATCGTGAACTGCCTGTTCGCGGTGATCCTGGGCGGCGGCCTGGTGCTGTTCCAGAAACCGCTGCTGAAGCCATTGTTCGGTGCAGCCTTCAAGCTCACCGACGAGGGCTGGTATCAGCTCACCATGCGCTGGACGATGTTCTTCTTCGTGCTGGCCATCGTGAACGAGGTGATGTGGCGGAACTTCCCCACGGACACCTGGATCGCCAGCAAGATGTTCCTGAGCTTCCCGCTCACGCTGGTCTTCGCGTTCCTGCAGATCCCGCTGCTGAAGAAGTACTGGGACGGCGACGACAATCCCTTTGCGCGGGGTAGTTGAGGCCGAGCAGAGCTCGGCCAGGGAGCGGCAGGACATTGCTTGCAATGTCCGGGAGCGTCGAAGAACGATCGTTCCTCATTGCCCTCCGTCGCGTACACCTCCCCATCTGAATGGGGCAGAAGGAGCTCAAACCCCCGCGGGCTTCCTCGGCGGCCACATGCGGGCGAGGTCGCCGGTGGGATTGGAGTAGGTCGAGAAGTCGGACTTGTCGCGCGATTCGTGGAAGTGGGCGAGCGCCCAGACCACCGTCGGGAAGGCGAGCTGGTCCCATGGAATGTCGGCCCAGTCGACCAGCGCCACTTCCTCGCTCTCGACGCCGCAGGCGATGTCGGGCGTGACCAGCTTGGCGCGATACATGATCTGCACCTGGCCGATGCGCGCCACGCTGTACA
Source organism: Reyranella aquatilis (assembly GCF_020880995.1). GTDB lineage: Bacteria > Pseudomonadota > Alphaproteobacteria > Reyranellales > Reyranellaceae > Reyranella > Reyranella aquatilis. The sequence goes on from NZ_JAJISD010000012.1 coordinate 90,715, forward strand.
TGGCCAGCAGCCGGTCGATCTCGATGGTGGCGCAGGCCTCTTCCCGCGCTTCGCGCTGCGCCGCCTGCTCGGTCGTCTCGCCGAGTTCCATGTAGCCGGCGGGAAGGGTCCAGAAGCCCTTGCGCGGTTCGATGGCGCGCTTGGCCAGCAGGATCTTGTCCTCCCACGTACAGACCGCGCCCGCGACGACCTTGGGGTTCTGGTAGTGGATGAACTCGCAGCGGCCGCAGACCAGCCGCTCGCGATTGTCGCCGTCGGGAACCCGCTTCTCGAAATGCTCGGGCGGATCCCACGGCAGGCGCGGGCGGTCGGGAGGTGTCGTGGGGGCGCTCATGGCGCCGACGCTACGCCGCCCGTATCAGCGCCGCAACGCCGGGCAGGGTCTTGCCTTCCATCCATTCGAGGAAGGCGCCGCCCGCGGTCGAGACGTAGGAGAACTTCTCCTCCACGCCGGCCGCCGCCAGCGCCGCCACGGTGTCGCCGCCGCCGGCCACCGACAGCAGCTTGCCCGCCGCGGTGAGGCGCGCCACGTCCTGCGCCAGCGCCATCGTGCCGGTGTCGAACGGCTTGATCTCGAAGGCACCGAGCGGACCGTTCCAGACGACGGTCGCGCAGTCGGCCAGTTCCTTCTGATAGAGCGCGATCGTCTTGGGGCCCACGTCGAGGATCATCTTGTCGTCGGGGCAGGCGTCGGCGTCGACCACGACATGCGGGGCGTTGGCCTTGAATTCGTCCGCCGCCATGATGTCGACGGGCAGCAGCACCGCGCACTTCGCCGCCTTGGCCTTCTCCAGGATCTCGAGCGCGGTTGCGGCGAGGTCCTTCTCGCACAGCGACTTGCCGACCTTGATCCCCTCCGCATGCATAAAGGTGTTGGCCATGCCGCCGCCGATGATCAGCTTGTCGACCTTGCCGACGAGATTGCCGAGCAGGTCGAGCTTGGTGGAGACCTTGGCGCCGCCGACGATCGCGCACACCGGCCGCTTCGGGCTGCCCAGCGCCTTGTCGAGCGCCTCCAGTTCGCCCTGCATCAGGCGACCGGCGACCGCCGGCAGGCGGTTGGCGAGGCCCTCGGTCGAGGCATGGGCGCGATGGGCGGTCGAGAACGCATCGTTCACATAGACGTCGCCCAGCAGCGAAAGCTTGTCGATGAAGCCCGCCTCGTTCTTCTCCTCCTCCTTGTGGAACCGCAGGTTCTCGAGGAGCAGCACGTCGCCCGCCTTCATGTTGCGCACGGCCTCCTCGGCAAGCGGGCCGATGCAGTCCTCCGCGAAGCCGACCGGCTTGCCCAGCGCCTGCTCAAGCGGCTCGACCAGCGGGCGCAGCGTCATTTCGGGCACGCGCTTGCCGTCGGGGCGGCCGAAATGGCTGAGCACGATCACCTTGGCGCCCTTGGCCGCCAGTTCCTTGATCGTGGGCGCCGCGCGCTCGATGCGGGTCGCATCGGTCACCTTGCCGTTCTTCATCGGCACGTTGAGATCGACGCGCACCAGCACGCGCTTGCCGGCCATGTCGGTGGAATCGATCGTCTTGAAGGTGGTCTGCGGCATGAACTCTCTCTTGTCTGTCGAACGGCCGTCTTGCGATGCCGCCGTCTAGCGTTTCCGAATGACGAATACCAGCACCTCGCCCTCGCGGGTCGCGGAGACCAGCTCGTGGCCGGTCTGGCGGCAGAAGGCGGGGAAGTCCGCTTCGGCGGCGGGATCGGTCGCGCGCACCGTGAGCAGTCCGCCCACATCCAGCTCGCGCAGCTTGCGGTTGGCGCGCAACACCGGCAGGGGGCAGAGCAGGCCGGTCGCGTCGTATTCCAGCGTGTCGGTCATTTGGGCCTGTAATATTGCATGGCTTCGGGCAGCCAGCGCCGGATATCGGCGATGCGCGTCGTGTCCGCGGGATGGGTGCTGAGCCATTCCGCCTGTCGCTTGCCGGAACTTGCGGCCCGCATGCGCTCCCACAGGCCGACGGCCTCGCGCGGGTCGTAGCCCGCCAGCGCCATCAGCACGAGACCGATCCGGTCGGCTTCCGATTCCTGCGCCCGGGACATCGGCAGGATGTAGCCGACCGTCGCGCCGGCGCCGACCGCGGCCATCATGGCCGGCAGATAGGTGCGGCTGCGGCCGCTCACCGTGGCCGAGAGCGCCACCGCCGCCGCCGTGGTGCCGACCGACGCCACCATCTGGTCGCTCATGCGCTCCGCCCCGTGGCGCGCCAGGGCATGGGCGACCTCATGGGCGATCACGACAGCCATGCCCGCCTCGGTCCGGGTGATCGGCAGCAGGCCCGTATAAACCACGATCTTGCCGCCGGGCAGGCAGAAGGCGTTCGGCTCGTTCTTGTCGACGGTCTTGAATTCCCAGCGAAAGTTCGGCGCGCGCCACAATTCCTGTGGCGGCCGCTCGGCGGCGGCGGCGATGCGGCGACCGACCTTCTCGACCAGCGCATTGGCCTGCGCGTCGCGCGACAGCGTCTCCTTGCTCAGCACCTCGCGATAGGCCTGCAGACCCATCTGCCGTTCCTCGCTTTCGCTGACCAGCATCATCTGCGAGCGCCCCGAAACCGGCGCCGTCTCGCAGGCGGAGAGCAGGGACGTGAGACTGCACAGGATCAGCAGCAGACGTGAGCCGAAAGCCATGCCGAGAAGTCTAGGGAAGGCGTTCCGGGAGGTCGAGCGTGCGCCGCGCGAGGGCGTGCTATAGGGAAGCGTCCACCGAACGAAGACCAAGTTGACCCCCAATCGTTACTCCACGATCGGCGACGAGCTGTTCGCCGCCGGCCGCTTCGACGAAGCCCTGTCGGCCTATCGCCAGGCGCTCGCCGCCTCGCCGCGCGATGCGCAGGCGCGCATGGGGCTCGATGCGATCCTCGAACGCGCCCGCACCGCGCAACCCAACGCACAGCTTCGGACCTTGTTGCTCGAAGCCTATGCCGATGAGGGCGCCAACTGGGACGCGGTCGGCTGGGGCGCGGCCAACCAGCTCGTGGTCGGTTGGCCGGCCGACAACGACCTGCAGCGTCTCGCCGCCGATCCGCTGTTGCACGCCTTCCTGCGCAAGTCGCTGAACCGCGACGCCGATCTCGAACGCAAGCTGCTGGCGCTGCGCAAGGCCGTCGCGGCCGCCGAGCCCGGCCCACAGGTCGGCGAGCTGATCGCCTCGCTCGCCGAGCAGGCGTGGCTCAACGAGTATGTCTGGCCCGACGATCCGGCGATCGTCGACGAGCCCGCGGCGACCATGTTTCGCCCGCCCGCCGTGGCCCGCGCCGAGGTCGTCGAGGAACAGAGCCTCAAGGTCTCGATTCCCGAGATCGCGCCCATCACCGATGCCGTCTCGCTGTCGGTCCAGGCGATGTACGAGACCAATCCCTATCCGCGCTGGACGCATCTCGCGCGTCGGCCGACGGTCGACGTGCGTGCCGCCCTGATGCGCGATTTCCCGCATGCGACCCCCGTCGAGTTCGGCAACGGACCGCTGGAAGTGCTGATGCCGGGTGCCGGCACGGGCCAGCATCCGCTGACCGTGGCCTCGTCCTACGCGAACGCCCACGTGACCGGCGTCGATCTCTCGCGCGCCAGCCTCGCCTACGGCAAGCGCATGGCGGCGCGTTACGGCGTCGACAACATCGAGTTCCTGCGCGGCGACATTCTTGACCTGCCGAAACTGGGTCGCACCTTCGACCATGCCGAGTGCGTGGGCGTGCTGCATCACATGGCCGATCCGAAGGCCGGCCTGCAGGCGATCTCCGACATGCTGCGGCCCGGCGCCTTTTTGCGGCTCGGGCTCTACGGCGAGAGCGCGCGTGCGCTGGTGGTGAAGGCGCGGCGCGACATCGAGATGGCGCGGTTGCCCTCGACGCTCGACGGGCTGCGCGAGTTCCGCCGCAAGGTGATGAGCGGCGAATGGCGGCGGCTGCGGCCGCTCACCGCCTGGGAGGATTTCTGGAGCGCGAGCCTGCTGCGCGACCTCTGCTTCCACGTGCAGGAGCATCGCTTCACGATCTCGCGCCTGCGCACCTTCCTCGAAGGCAGCGGGCTGCGTTTCCTGGGGTTCGAGTTCAACGTCGGTGCGTCGCAGAGCGCGGCGGCCAATGCCGGCCCGCTCGAACTGTATCGCGCGCGTTTCCCGACCGAGCGCACGATGTCCGACCTCGCCCGCTGGGAACAGCTCGAGCGTGAGAAGTCGAACCTGTTCCCGGGCTACGCCTTCGTCTGCCAGAAGGCGTAGGGAGCCGAGCAAAGCTGGGCTCAGTCCGCGAAGAAGCCCGGTCCGCCGCGGCGCTTCAGTTCCTCGCCGGCATCGTGGCCCATCGCGTCGGCGTCGGCGGCGGCGCCACGGCGTTCGGTCTCGATCACCGTCGAGCCGTCGGGGCGGGCGATCAGCCCGCGCAGGTGCAGCGTGCCATCCGTCAGGGTCGCGTGGCCCGCGATCGGCGTGCGGCAGGATCCGTCGAGCGCGGCCAGCATCGCGTGCTCGGCGCGCACGCGGACGGCGGTCGCTTCATGGTTGATGGCCGCGAGCCAGCCGCGGATCTGCGCGTCGTCGGCGCGGGCCTCGATGCACACCGCACCCTGTCCGACCGCCGGCAACATCTCCGATTCCGGGATGGCCGCGCCGACATTGGGTTTGCCCAGGCGCTTGAGGCCGGCGAGCGCCAGGATGGTCGCGTGAACGGTGCCGTCGGCGCGCCTGGCCAGTCGCGTGTCGACGTTGCCGCGTAAGGTGACGATCTGCAGGTCGGGCCGACGGTGCAGCAGCAACGCCTTGCGGCGCAGCGCCGAGGTTCCGACGATCGCGCCCTGCGGCAGCGCGTCGATGCGTTCGAGGTCGCCGGCGATCAGCACGTCGCGTGCATCCTCGCGCGGCAGGAAGGCGGAGATGGCGAGGCCCGGGGGTTGCGCGGTCGGCATGTCCTTCATGCTGTGCACGGCTGCATCGATACGACGCTGCAGAAGCGCCTCCTCGATTTCCTTCACGAAAAGGCCCTTGCCGCCGGCTTCCGACAGCGGCCGGTCCTGGATGACGTCGCCCGTGGTGCGGATCGGTACGATCTCGATGGCGCCGGGGCCGGCGAGCGCGGGAACGGCCCTGGCCAGCGCGTCACGCACGAGGCCGGTCTGTGTGAGGGCGAGTGGGCTGCCGCGCGTGCCGAGCCGAAGGAGGGGTACGGTCATGCGGGCTGCTCTAGCGTAGGTCGCCCGCTCACGCCAGATGAGCGATGCATCGGCGGGTCCCGCGACCCCGTCGTTGCGGTCTTTCTGCATTGTCGCCGGCGCGGTTGTGTGTCCTGTTGCCGCCGGGCGATAGTCGGCGGATAGAGGGCCGCATGAGCCAGGATTTCCAGATCGTTCCGCTGTTCGCCACGCCGATCGTCATCCACGACGTTCCGGACTCGGCGGCGCTCAACGCCGACCTGCGGCGGGTCATCCAGGAGCGCGAAAAGTCCCATCCGGGCAAGCAGGCCTCCAACGAAGGCGGCTGGCAGTCGACCTGGGACATGGATCGCTGGGGTGGCGTGCCGGCGCTGAAGCTGCTGGCGATCGGACGCAACACCGCCAACCGGGCGACCACCGACCGGTCGGGCACGGCGGGCGCGGGACCGCATCCTGGCCATTTCGCCGTGACGTGGCGCGCCAACATGTGGGCGAACATCAATCGCACCGGCCACGGCAACCTGCCTCACACCCATCCCGGCGCCTTCTGGTCGGGCGTCTATTACGTCGACGATGGCGGCATCGCCGAAGATCCCTCGCTGGGTGGGGCGCTCGAATTCATGGACCCGCGCGGGGCGGGACCGACGATGTACGCGCCGCACCTCGGCTTCGCCATGCAGGGTGGGCTGTCGGGCGGAGTCAACGAAGCGCTGCTGCCGAAGGCCGGCCGGCTGGTGATGTTCCCGTCATGGCTATTGCACCAGGTGCGGCACTATCGCGGCACGGCCGAGCGCATCTCCATCGCCTTCAATCTCAGCCTGTAGGCGCGTCATGCGTGTCATGGGCATCGAGACGAGTTGCGACGAGACGGCCGTCTCCGTGATCGAGGCGCCGGCCGGCACGCAGCCGGTCGGCCGGATCCTTTCGAACACCGTCTACAGCCAGCTGGCAGAGCATCGCCGCTTCGGCGGTGTCGTGCCGGAGATTGCCGCGCGCGCGCATCTCGAACGGATCGACGGGCTGGTCGCGCAGGCACTCGACGAGGCGGGCGTCGGCCTCGCCGATCTCGACGGCATCGCCGCGACGGGCGGGCCGGGGCTGATCGGCGGCGTGATGGTCGGCGTCATGACCGCCAAGGCGCTGGCCTTCGCGCACGACAAGCCTTTCATCGCCGTCAATCATCTCGAAGGGCATGCGCTGTCGGTGCGCCTGACCGAGCCGGTCGCGTTTCCCTATCTGCTGCTGCTTGTGTCGGGCGGCCATTGCCAGCTGCTGACGGTGCGCGGACCCGGCGACTTCACGCGGCTCGGCACGACCATCGACGATGCGGCCGGCGAGTGTTTCGACAAGACCGCCAAGCTGCTGGGCCTGGGTTTTCCCGGCGGCCCGGCGGTCGAGAAGGCGGCGGTCGGAGGCGATCCGAAGCGTTTCGCGCTGCCGCGGCCGATGTGGCGCAAGCCGGGCTGCGACTTCTCTTTCTCCGGACTCAAGACGGCCGTGCGCCAGACGGGTGAGAAACTGCCGGCGGGGGATCGCCAGGCCGTCGCCGATCTCTGCGCGTCCTTCCAGCGCACGGTGGGCGATGTCTTCGCCGACCGTTGCACCAATGCGCTGGGATTGGCGCCCTCCGCCACGCTGGTCGTGGCCGGTGGCGTCGCGGCCAACGTCTATCTGCGCGGCCGCCTCGAGGAAGTCGCGGCCTCGCACGGAGCGACCCTGGTCGCGCCGCCGGTCAGGCTGTGCACCGACAATGGCGCGATGATCGCCTGGGCGGGCGCCGAGCGGCTGCGTCTCGGCCAGGTCGACACGCTCGATTTCCGGCCGCGGCCACGCTGGCCGCTCGACCCCGCCGCCGCCAATCGGGTGTAGACTGCCGTCATGAGCAACCCGCCGCTCGCCTTCGAGACCGTCGCCGCCTTTCCGACGCCGATCCTGGTCATCGACCTTCCCGATGGCGCGCAGCTCAATGCCGCCCTGTCGCCGACGCTGCTGAAGCGCGAGGCCGAGCAGCCCAGCAAGTCGCACAGCACGCTGGGCGGCTGGCAGTCGACCTGGGACGTCGACAAGTGGGCCGGCGTGCCGGCCATCAAGCTGCTGGCGGTCGCGCGCAACGTCGCCAACCGCGCCACAGTCGACCGCGCCGGCCAGCCGGTCTCGATCATGTGGCAGGCCAACATGTGGGCGAACATCAACCGCAGCGGCCACGGAAACGAATTCCATTCCCATCCCGGCAGCTACTGGTCGGGCGTCTATTACGTCGACGACGGCGGCATCCAGGCCGATCCGTCGCTGGGTGGCGAGCTCGAGTTCATGGATCCGCGTGGACCGGCGCCCGCGATGTACGCGCCGCACCTTGCCTTCGCGTTGCCGGGCGGTCTGTCGGTGGGCACCAACCAGACGATCGTGCCGAAGGCGGGACGGCTGGTGATGTTCCCGTCCTGGGTGCTGCACCAGGTGCGGCCCTACCGCGGCACCGCGCAGCGCATCTCCATCGCCCTCAATCTCAGCCTGTGACGGGGCTCTCGCATATCGGCATCGTCGGCGGCGGTGCCTTCGGGACGGCGCTCGCCTGTCTCGGGCGACGCGCCGGCCGTCGGGTCACCCTGTGGTCGCGCGATCGCACCGTGTCGGCGGCGATCGCCGATCAGCGCCGCAACGAGATCTACCTGCCGGGCCAGCCGCTCGATGCCGGCATCGAGGCGGCGGCGACGCTGGGCGAGCTGGAGGCCTGCGATGTCATCCTGCTGGTCTGTCCGGCGCAGGCCGTGCGGGCCTTGGCGCGCGATCTGCCGGGGGCCGCGCCCGTCGTGATCTGCGCCAAGGGCATCGAGGCTGCGACCGGCCTGCTGATGCCCGAAGTGCTGGCGGAGGTGCTGCCGGGCCGGGCGGTCGCCATGCTGTCGGGGCCGAGCTTCGCGGAAGAGGCGGTGCAGGGACTGCCGACGGCGGTCAGCATCGCGACCGGAGATGCCGGCCTGGGGCGGGACCTCGCGGGCGCGCTCGCCGCGGGCATGTTCCGGCCCTACTGGACCGACGACGTCGTGGGCGTGTCGCTGGGCGGCGCGGTGAAGAACGTGCTGGCCATTGCGGCCGGCATCGTCGAGGGGCGCGGTTTGGGCCACAACGCCGCCGCCGCGCTTGTCACGCGCGGCTTTGCCGAGATGGCGCGACTGGGCCTCGCCATGGGCGCCAATCTCGAGACGCTGACGGGGCTGAGCGGCCTGGGCGATCTCGTGCTCACCTGTCACGGTCCGCTCTCTCGCAACCGCGCGCTGGGCGCCGCGCTGGGCAAGGGCACATCGCTCGCACGCTACATGGAAGGCCGGCGGCAGGTCGTGGAGGGAGCGGCGACCGCGCCGGCGGTGCTCGAACGGGCCGCCCGGCTCGGCATCGAGATGCCGATTTGCACCGCCGTCGATGCTATCCTGCATCGGGGCGCGGATCTCGACGAGGCGATCCGGGGCCTGCTGGCGCGTCCGCTGCGCCGTGAAGGCAAATGATGCTGGGGGAATGACATGGCTTATTGGCTCATCAAGTCGGAGCCGTCGGCGTATTCGTGGGAGCAGTTCATCAAGGACAAGAAGACGTCCTGGACCGGTGTGCGCAACGCCCAGGCCGCACTCAACCTCAAGGCCATGAAGCCCGGCGACCAGTGCTTCTTCTACCATTCCAACGAGGGCAAGGAGATCGTGGGCCTCGCCGAAGTCGTGAAGGCGGCCTATCCCGATCCCACCGACGAGGCCGGCAAGGCCGTCACGGTCGACGTGAAGGTCCTGGGCCCGGTGAAAAAACCCGTTACGCTGGCGGCGATCAAGGCCGAGCCGAAGCTCAAGGATTTCGGCCTGGTGCGCCAGTCGCGCCTCTCGGTCGTGCCGGTCTCCATCGAGCAGTGGAAGCTCATCGAGAAGATGGCCAGGTAGCCCGACGGCATCCGGCAGCACCGTCATGGTCGACAATACCCGCGGCATCGTGGCGATGCTGGCGTCGGTCGTCGTCTTCATCTTCAACGATGCGCTGATCAAGCTCGCGGCGGAGAACATGCCGTCGGTGCAGGCGATCGGCATGCGCGGCCTGTTCGCCACGCTCTGGTGCGCGCTGGCGCTGCTGGCGACGGGAACCTGGCGCAAGATCTCCTATGCCATGCATCCGCAGGTCATGCTGCGCAGCGGGCTGGAGGCCGCCGCGGCCATCATCTACCTGATCGCGCTGTTCCAGATCCCGTTCGCGATCGCCACGGCCGTCAACCTCTCGATGCCGCTCATCCTCACGGTGCTGGCCGTCCTGGTGCTCAAGGAGGATGTGCGCTGGCGGCGCTGGACGGCGGTCGGGCTCGGCTTCGCGGGTGTCCTGCTGGTGATCCAGCCGCGGCCCGGCGACATCAACGGCTGGACCTGGGTGGCGCTCACCGGAACCTGCCTCAGCGCCTGTCGCGACGTCGTCGCCCGCCATCTTCCGCCGGCCGTGCCGACGCTGGTCGTCTCCTTCTCGACGGCGATCACCGTGGCGATCGTGGGCTGCATCTGGGCGTTGATCGAGGGCTGGCAGCCGATCGATGCGCGGGCCTGGGGCTATCTCGTCTCGTCTTCGCTGCTCCTCGCCATGGGATACCAGTTCCTCGTGATCGCGCTGCGCTCGGGCGGCGAGATCTCGGTGATGGCGCCCTTCCGCTACTCGTCGATCCTGTGGGCGCTCGCCATCGGCTACGCGGTGTGGGGCGAGGTCCCCAACACCCTGGCGCTCGCCGGCATCGCCGTGATCGTCGGATCAGGTCTCTATATCCTTCATCGCGAGCGTGTCAGGCGTTAGCGAACGCCGACGAACTGGCGCCTATTTCGCGACCCAGGCTGCATAGTCGCGTGCGACCTCCTCGACGGCGGTGTCGTAGAACCGCTTGCCGTGTTCCGGCGTCGCCTGGTTGGGGTCCGAGCCGATGCGGCCGTCGGGAAAGGCGCGGCGATAGTCCTCGGCGTCGGCGAAGCTGCCGGTCGGGGCGATGCGCGGCTCCATCTCCTTGCGCTGGATCGTCTCGGGATACTTGTACCAGGTGAGGGCGACCTCCGACGCGGTGGCGTGGCTGCCCTCGCCGGTCGGGTAGAGCTCGGCGCTCAGCCGCTTGATGCCCGGCCCGTCCCACCAGTTGCGCAGCGCGCATTTGATGGAAGGCTGGTTGCTCATGCGCTCCATCGAGCGCTCGGCATAGATCTCGGAAAAGGCGGCGGTGACGGTGGCGATGTTGCCGCCATGGCCGTTCACGAAGAAGAAGCGCGTGAATCCATGGCGGGCCAGCGAGACCACGGTGTCGCGCACGACCGCAATCAGGGTCGTGGGCTTCAGCGTGATCGAGCCGGCGAAGTCCAGGTGATGCTGCGCCATGCCGACGGAAATGGTCGGCGCCACCAGGGCGCCGGCCTTCTCGCCCGCGCCGCGCGCGATCATCTCGGCGGTCAGCGCGTCGGTGCCGATCAGCCCGGTCGGCCCATGCTGCTCGGTCGAGCCGATCGGGATGATGATACCGGTCTTGGTCTTGAGATAGTCTTCGACGAACTGCCAGGTCTTGAGCTGAAGCTGCACGAACCGAAACTCCTGTGATGTGACCGCAGGATGCGTCGCTTCGTGCAGCGAGACAAGGATGCCGGCAGCTGGAGGTCAGCCCGGCACGACCTTGGCGGCCAGCCGGCGCTTGTCGAGATCGGCCAGCGCCTTGTCGCGGGCGTCGGCGATCTGCTTGGCCTCGATCGTGCAGAGTTCCCGGTTGGTCGAGCTGCAGCGCGTGTTGACGAGGTCGATCTCCGCCTTGGCGCCGGCCTCGATGCGCTGGCGGATGCCGGCATAATGGGCGTCGCGTGCCTCGTCGCTCGGGAAGGTCGCGGGCGTCAGGATGACCATCACGCGCTCGGGATACTTGTTGTTGGCGCCGGAGGCTGCGTCGATGGCGACGCCGACCAGCCCGCCCAGCAGGATGTTGCCCACCGTGGCACCGGTGAAGCTCGACACCAGGACCTCGTTGGACTGTTCGTAGCCTTCGAGATTGCAGGCGAGCGTGACGGTTTCCTTGGAACGCGAGAGGGTGGTCTTGCCGGGCGTGGGCTTGATGAAGCCGATGGCAGTGCCCTGCCGGTTCACGGTGCAGGTGGCACCCTTGGGCTCGGTATCGACGTAGACTTCCTGGGTCGTGCCGCCGACCACCGTGGCGCAGGCGGCCGTCGTGGCCAGCAGGCCGACAGCGATCATCAGGCGGCCGACGGCCGCCAGTTTCCCGGAGTTCATTCTCTCGTTTCTCCCCCTGCCGGAAGGCCCGGCCCGGCTTGCTACCACGACGCGCAGAGAGATGGAAAGGACAACTGATGGTCAGTCGGCCTGCCAATACTCGCGGGCGCCCGCCGGCAACCGCGCCAGGACGCGGTCCAGTTCGGCCTGGTCGATATTCTTGCGCAGCGCGGCGGCCACGTCGCGGATCGAGGAGGCCGGTGCAAGGTTATGGTCGGGTCGCAGCGATTGCACCTCGCGGGTCATGACTGCCCGATCCTCGAACGGGCGGTGGGGCTCGTCGAGGTTCCAGTCGGCGACGAAGAGCGCGCGCAGAACGGGCGGCAGGACGTTGGCGAACAGCAGCGCGTCCCTCACGTCGAGGCGGCGGCGGAAGGCCTGAAACACGCCCTGCACCATCGTGTAGGTCTGATGGGTGGTTGCCAGGAAGGAAATGTCCCGCGCGTCGAGCATGAACTGCTCGAAGTCCGCGGATGCACGCTTGTATTCGAAGGGCACCGGCATGGTCGTCAGGGCAGCGGCTCGCCCAGGTTGCCTTCGCTGTTGATCAGCAAAACGCGCGAGGTCGGGCCGAGGCCGACGGCCTTGAACGCTTCGGCGTCGGTGCAGACGCGCATCAGGCCCGCGAGGCCCGCGCAGCCCGACGGGCCGGAGATGATCGCGGGATCGTGGCCGAGCGGACTGGCGTAGAGGCGGCGCGCCGGAAGGACTTCTTCTTCCCGGATGGTCATGAACCAGTCGGCCGCCGCGCCGATGATCGGCCAGGTCACGGGTGAGATCTCGCGGCAGGCGAGGCCGCCCATCACCGTGTCGGCGTCACCGCTGGCGAGTGTCGGCTTGCCGGCGAGGTTGCTCTGGAACCAGCAGTCCGCGCTCTCGGGCTCGACCACGATCGAGACCGGGCGCTTCTCGCACACCGCCCAGAGATAGCCGATCACGGCGGCCGCCAGCCCGCCGACACCCGCCTGCACGAAGACATGCGTCGGAGCCTGGCCCCATTGCTGGACGGCGGCTTCGTGGACGAGCACGCAATATCCGCGCATCACGCTGCGCGGCACCGATTCGTACCCTTCCCAGGAGGTGTCGGAAATGATCGTCCAGTCTCTCGCCTCGGCCTGCCGGCGGCATTCCGCGACGGCGGTATCGTAGTCGCCGTCGACCCGGATCACCTCGGCGCCGCGGGCGCGAATCGCGGCCTCCTTCTCTGCGCTGGTGAACTTGGGCAGGAAGATCACGCAGCGATTGCCGAACAGCTTCGCGCCCGCCGCGACCGATCGGCCGTGGTTGCCCGAGCTGGCTGCGGTGAAGACGAACCTGCCGGTGATCTCGCGATGCTCTCCCTTCATCACGCTTTCGAAGGAGGGCGTGGACCGGTAGGCCTCGCCGACGGCGCTGCTCAGCACATTGGCGACCGCGATCACGCCCCCCAGCGCCTTGAACGCGCCGAAGCCGAATCGCTGGCTCTCGTCCTTAACCCGGATCTCGCCCACGCCCAGCCGTGCCGCGAGCGCCGGCAGCTCGTACAGCGGCGTGGGCTTGTGCACGGGGCAGGCCCTCAGGTCTTCGCAAAGCTCGGGAATCCCGTTGGGATTGATCACGAACTGCTGTTCGCGACCGAATTCGAGGGCGCGGGAGGCGCGCGGATTCTGGGCCAACCAGGGGGCCAACCGGGGGGTCGTCATGACCCGGTCATAGCATGCTAAGGTCCCCAAAACGGAGTGGCCCATGAAGGTGAATGTCGAAGTGACCTGTACGCCCGAGGAGGCTCGCGCCTTCATGGGCCTGCCGGACATCAAGCCCATGCAGGATCGCATCATGGGCGAGATCGAGGAGCGCCTGCGCAACAGCCTGGGCGCCATGAACCCCGAGACGATCTTCAAGACCTGGCTGCCGGCCTCGATGCAGGGCATGGACCAGATGCAGCAGATGCAGCAGGTCTTCTGGTCCCAGCTGGCCAACATCGCCACCGGCGGATCGACCAAGAAAGAGTAGGGCGGAGTTCATGAGCGCGCGTGAAAAGCCGGGCGACCCGAAGCCCTACTACGAGGCCCACGTCTTCTGCTGCACCAACCGGCGCCCGGCCGGCCATCCGCGCGGCTGCTGCGCCGAGCGGGGCGGCGAGGCGTTGCGCGACCACATGAAGAGCAAGGCCAAGGCGCTGGGGTTGAAGAACGTCCGGATCAACAACGCCGGCTGTCTCGACCGCTGCGAACTCGGGCCGACGCTCGTGATCTATCCGGAAGGGATCTGGTACAGGGTGCCGACCAAGGAAGACGTCGACGAGGTGCTCGACACGCACCTGGTGAAGGGCGGCAGGGTCGAGCGGCTGATGCTGAAGCCGGAGGACAAGTAGCCGGTAGAACGCGGCGTCAGGAGGCGCGTCGCGCGAGCCCCTGCGATCCGGCGAAGATGATCAGCACGACGATGATACCCAGCATGGCAGGCCTCCTGAGGGCCTAACGCCGGTGTGGGGCGGTCCGTTTCCTCAACAGGCCGTGACTTCGGCGGGGCCGGGTCGCCGCCTACGGGCGGTCGAGCAGCTCCGTTGCCAGCGCCGCCCATTCAGCCTCCAGCGACTGCTGCGCCACGGGTCGGCCGGCGCGCCGGTACCAGTAGCCGGCATTCGAGAGGTCGCCCTCCTGTCGGTGGAGATGGGCGTGCACGCTGTCGCAATCGGCCTCGCCCTCGTGCGCCTGCACGCATGCGTGAGCCTGGGCCCAGTCACCGCGGCGTACCCACCACAGCGCCTGCAGGGCGGGGCTGGCCCCGGCTGGCGGCTGGTCGGCGATCACGCTGGCGGCGAAGGTGGCGAGAGCGTCCATGGCTCCTCCTAGCGGCGCTTCAGGCGGAAGCGCAGCAGATGCAGGCGGTGCGAGAAGAAGCCCCAGGCCGAGAACTTGAGATAGCGCTCGTAGCGCCTCGTCTGGTCCTTGCCGACCATCTCGATCGCCTCGGCCCGCCGCGCCTTGAGGTTGGCGGCCCAGATCTCGCAGGTCCGGCCGTAGTCGTTGCGGTCGTTGCGGAAGCGTTCGACTTCGAACAGACCGTTGGCGGCGGCCAGGATCTCCGGCAGGCGCGGCAGTTCCGAATCGGGGAAGATGTCTTCCACCAGGGGCCCCATCGGCACTTTGTCGTCGGGATCACCGTAGGCGATGGTCTGCAGGGTCATGCGCGCGTCGGGCGCCAGCATGTCGCGGCAGCGCGTGAAGAAGTGGCGGTAGATCGCCGTCTTGGTCGCCGAATCGTCGCGCGGCTTGGTGAAATGCTCGAAGGCGCCTACGGAAATGATCGAACCGTAGGGCTCTGCCGGCTTGTGGTCGGCCCAGCTCTCGACGCGGATCTCGACGGGCGGCGAGCCGGCCTCGCGGATCGCGGCGCGTGCCAGTTCGGCCTGCGCATCGCTCAGGGTCAGGCCGACGCCGCGCGACAAGGGCGGTGCGTGGTCAGCGCGCGTCGCGACCGCCGCGCGCAGCATGCCGCCCCAGCCGCAGCCGATGTCGAGCAGGCTCGGCGAACGATCGGCGCCGGCGTGGCGCAGGTGCCAGTCGATCTTGCGGCGCTGCGCCTCGGCCAGCGGCCCGGTGTCGCTCTCGTCGCGCCACATCGCCGACGAGTAGGTCATCGTCTCGTCGAGCCACAGCCGGTAAAAGTCGTTGCCGACGTCGTAGTGCGCGCGGATCGCCTCCGCGGATGCGCCGGTGGCCGTTGCCTGATCGATCATCGATTAATTCCAATCTTCATGGCGCCACCATAGTCGATTTGCGCCCCGGTGCCGAAAGGCCGATCGCTGCGGCCTCCTGACCGTCTTGCATCGCGGTTACGTTTGTCCCAGAAATGCCACCACGCGAAGAATGGATTTGGCGCTATGAGCGCGCTTCGTGCAAAAGATCGAGGCAGTCAGGATCGCTCCCCAATGACGACGATGGATGAACCGCAGGGCGTTGGACAGAAGGGTCGCTTCTATCTCACCAAGAACATCTGGGTCCCCCAGGAGCCACTGGAGAAGCTGAACCTCAGGCTCTCCGACTGGATCCTGCGCAACATGCCGAAGCTGCCGCTGGCCGGCGAGGAGGCGTTGAAGGCCTTCCCGGTCCTGTCGGAACTCTCGAAGGTTCACGACAAGATCAAGGCCGATCTCAACTACCTGCTCAGCCACCATGAAGAGATTCCGGCGCTGCACGAAGTCCATCCGCGCGATCTCTACGTGCCGGGCCGGGCATGGCGGACGTTCATCCTGAAGATCTACGGCCATGAGATCACGGCGAACACAGCCGCAGTGCCGGATACGATGGCGGCGATCAATCGCCTGCCCGGCGTGCACACCGCGCTGTTCAGCATCCTGGCGGGGCGCGCGGAGATCGAGCCGCACCGCGGGTCCGCCGCCGGCGTGATCCGTTTCCACTATCCGCTGATCGTGCCGAGCGAGCCGGAGAAGTGCTGGATCGAGATCGGCGGTCATCACTTCTTCTGGGAAGAGGGCGTGCCGCTTGTGTTCGACGACACGCGCGAGCATTGGGTCAAGAACCAGACCGACGAGACGCGCGTCGTCCTGATCATCGACTTCAACGCGAACATGCCGTTCCCGGTGAACCTCTACACGACGCTGCGCTACGAACTCGGCCGTCGCAGCGCCGAAGTGAAGGCGGTGTACGACCGCGCCGCCATCGGCGTGCCGCCGCGCTCGGCCGCCTGATCGGCGCTATTCGACGAGTTCGGCCAGCCGGTTGATGATGCGCGTCGGCTGCGCCGTGGCGTTGGCCGGCACGCCGGCCTTGAACGGGTCGTACCAGATACCGCACATGCCCAGCATCTGCGGCGCCACGACTTCCCACTCGTAATTGTCGCCCACCATCCAGGCGTCCTCGGGGCCAACGCCCAGCCGCTCCAGTGCGTGGCGATAGACGGCGAGCTCGGGTTTGCCCTGGCCGAACTCGCCCTCGATCTGGATGTGGTGGAAGCGATGGGCCAGTTCGAACCGCTCGATCTTGGCGCGCTGCGTCTCCGACGCGCCGTTGGTGACGAGCGCCAGCCGGACGCCGGCGTCGCGCAGCGCATCGACCGTGGCATGGGCGTCGGGGTAGAGCCGGTATTCCCTGCGCCTCAGCTCGGTGAAGGAATCGGCGATGCGGTCGGCCAGCGCATCGTCCGGGCGACCGAGGCGGGCGAGCCCGCGGCGCACCGACAGGCGACGGGCACCGGGAATGTCGAGCCGCCACTTCGCGGCCTCGGCGCGGTCGTTCCAGAAGGCGCGTGCCTCTTCCATCACGGCCGTGCGCACGCGGGCGATGGCGGCCTCGTCGTGGGCATCGAGGTGGGCCGCGAAGACATGGAGCAGGCGGGTCCACGCCTCCTCGGGCTGGGCGTAGGCGCGGATCAGCGTGTCGTCCATGTCGAACAGGATGGCGCGGGGCAGGCCCGCCCGGGGAGAATCAGGCATGGTCAGTTCGTCGGCTGGCCCGCGAAGGTCGTGGGCGCGGGGCTGATCACCACGCCGCGCTCGCCCTGGATCTCGATCACGGCCAGCGCCCGCTCGGAGCGTCCGTCCGGCAGGAACCGGAAGATTCCATCGACGCCGGAGAAGCCGTTGGGATTGGTGAGTGCTTCCGCCGAGAAGTCGCCGCCCGGCTTCAGCCGCGCGAGATGGCTGGCGAGGCCGACGCCGTCATAGGCAAGCGTTGCCAGGCGATGCGGCGGCCGGCCGTAGGTCGAGACGAATCTGCGTTCGAAATCGGCACGCTTGGCCGGGTCGGGCGCGGCGTACCACGCGCCCCGCAGCATGGATTCGGAGCCGACGCCGGGGAAATCCCAGACGCCCGTACCGATGAGCTGTACCGCGCGACCATCGAGACCGTTGGTGGCGAGGGAGGCGAGCGCGACCGGGAGGGCCGGCGGCGCGACCGGGACCAGGACGGCAAGCTTGCCACCGTCGCCCTTGGCCGACGCGGCGAGCTGACGGGCCTGTGCGGGGATGTCGCTGCCGCTGGGGTCGAAGAACTCGCGTCCGACGACGGTGCCGCCGCGCGTGTTCACGTAGGTTTCGAGGGTGCGGGCCATCTGCTCGCCATAGGCCGTCTGCGGCGCGAAGGTCGCGAAGCGGCGGATGCCTGCCTCGAAGGCGTGGTCGACCACGCGACGGACCTGCGGCGGCGCCGCGATGCCCATGATCCAGACGCCGCGCTGGGCGACCTGCTCGTCGTTCGAGAAGGCCACCACGTTCATGCCGCCCTGGTTGACCAGCGGCACCAGGGCCGAGGCCGACGTACCGTAGAGCGGTCCGAGGACGAGAGCGGCGCCGTCGAGTCGGGCCTTGCGGTAGGCTTCGACGGCGGTCTCGGCGCTGTCGCCGCTGTCATAGGCGGAGAGGGCCAGTTCCTTCGACCCGTTGTCGAACAGCGCCATTTCGGCAGCCTGCTGCATCGCCTGTCCGATCGGCGCAGCCCGGCCGCTGAGCGGCAGCAGCAGGGCGATGCGCGCCTTGCCCGAGGCGGTGAGCGGCGAACCGGCTTGTGCGGCAACGGTCACCGGTCGCGCGGCAGGCGTGCTAGTCTTGGGCGGCTCGCTGCAGGCACCCAGGAAGAGGGCGGCGGTGGCGAGCACGAGGAATGACCTACGCATCGGCGCGAAACTCCGGCGATCGGAAGCAGATGGACTTGGACGAACGGCCCCAAGCTACCGACGAGCAGCCCCCGCGTAAACCGCCGCTCGCCCCGGGGCTGCATATTGTTGCCACACCGATCGGCAACATGCGCGACATCACGCTGCGCGCACTCGACGTGCTGCAAGCGGCCGACCTGATCGCCTGCGAGGACACGAGGGTGTTCGCCAAACTCGCCACCCACTATGGCATCGCCGCCCCGACCATCGCCTACAGCGATGCCACTCAGGAGAAGGCCGAACCCCGGGTCGTGCGGACGCTTGCCGCGGGCAAGGCCGTCGCCCTGGTCTCCGATGCCGGCATGCCCCTGATCTCCGATCCGGGATACCGTCTGGTCCGCGCCGCCGTCGACGCCGGTCATCCGGTGACCTCCGCGCCCGGCGCGTCGGCCGTGCCGATGGCGCTCGCCCTGTCGGGCCTGCCGACCGACCGCTTCTTCTTCGCGGGCTTCCTGCCCGCCAAGGCGACCGAACGGCGCCGCGCCATCGGGGAGGTGACGGCCATTCCGGCGACCCTCGTCTTCTTCGAGGCGCCCCACCGGCTGCCCGAGGCGCTGGCCGATCTCTTCGAACTGCTGGGCGACAGGCCTGCGGCCGTCGCACGCGAGCTCACCAAGTTGTTCGAGGAGGTCCGCCGCGCGCCTCTGTCCAAGCTCGCCGCGCATTATGCCGCGCATCCGGACGTGAAGGGCGAGATCGTGATCGTGATCGGGGCGCCTTCGGCCGAAACCGAGCGCAGCGCGGGCGAAGTCGACGAGGCGCTGCGCGAGGCGATGGCCGGCGCGTCGGTCAAGGATGCGGCGGCGGAAATCGCCGCACGTTTCGGATTGAAGCGGCGCGACGTCTATGCCCGCGCCCTCGAGATGAAGCGCGGCGCCCCATGACCCTGCAGACACGCCAGAAGGCCTATCGCATGGGCCATACCGCCGAGTGGCGCGCGGTGTGGCGGCTGCGGCTCGGCGGCTATTCGATCCTGATGCGCCGCTACAAGACCCGCCTGGGCGAGATCGACATCGTGGCGCGTCGCGGCAACGTGCTGGCGTTCGTCGAGGTGAAGGCGCGTCGCGACTTCGCCAAGGCGGCGGATGCGCTGGGAACGCGCCAGTTCGGGCGCGTTGCCCGGGCCGCCAGCCTGTTCATCGCCCACCATCCGCGCTATGCCGCGTGCTCGGTGCGCTTCGATGCGGTGCTGGTCGGCGGTGTCTGGCCGCGTCACCTGCCCGACGTCTGGCAAGCGCCGGAGTGATGCGTGACGAATGATTTCGAACGTCTGAGGGGTCTGTGCGCCGGCGACGGCGAGCGGATCGACCTGCTCGAAGCGGGATTTCTGCTGAGCGTGCTTGGCCGCGGGGAAAGCATCGATCTTGCGCCCTTCCGCCAGCAGGTGACGTCGATGGCGACCGATCTCGCCGATCTCGTCCACCGGCGCGGCGCCACGCCCGAGGCGCTTGCCGAGGTGATTGCGCGTTCCTACGCCTATCGCGGCGACAGCGAAACCTACGACGACCTTCAGAACGCCGACCTCGTGCGCGTCATCGAGCGGCGCAAGGGCCTGCCGGTGGCGCTTTCGATCCTCTACATGCACGTTGCCCGCGCCCAGGGATGGACGGCGGAGGGACTGGCCTTCCCGGGCCACTTCCTGATCCGCATCGGCATCGACAGCGCGCGGCACGTCGTCGATCCCTTCCACGAGGGCGCGGTGCGCGACGCCGCCGACCTGCGCCGGTTGCTGCGGCAGGTCCTGGGTGGCGATGCGGAGCTCATGCCGGCCTATTTCGACGCCGTTTCCGACCGCGACGTGCTGCTGCGCCTGGAAAACAACGTCCGCCTTCGCCTCGCCCGGCGCGAGGACTGGGCGGCGGCGGCGCGTTCGCTCGACCGCATGCTGGCGATCGCACCGGACCGGGAGGAACTGCTGTTCGAAGCCGGCCAGATCAATGCCCGCCTCGACAAGAGGCGCGCCGCCATCGCCGCCTTCCAGCGAATCCTCGAACTGGACGGCGATCCGGGGCTGCGGCAGCGCGCCTCGGCGCTGTTGCAGGAACTGCGTCGCGGCCTTAACTGAAACCCGTCGCCCATCGTCCCGAGCCCGGATAGTCAGGATCAGCCCATGAAGCTCAGCGTCGCCATCCAGATGGACCATGTCTCGACCATCGACATCGACGGCGATTCGACCTTCGTGCTGGGCCTGGAGGCCGAGAAGCGCGGCTACGCGGTGTGGCACTACACGCCGGCCGACCTGGTCTTCCGCGATCGCAAGGTGATGGCGCGCGCCCAGCCGATGAAGCTGCGGCGCGAGAAGGGCAATCACTTCACGCTGGGCTCCCCCGAGATGCTCGACCTGTCCACGATCGACGTCATCCTGCTGCGCCAGGATCCGCCGTTCGACATGTCGTACATCACGACCACGCACCTGCTCGAGCACATCCATCCCAAGACCCTCGTGGTCAACGATCCCGCGAGCGTGCGCAACGCGCCGGAGAAGCTGTTCGTCACGCACTTCGACAACGTGATGCCGCCGACGCTGATCACCGCCGACGCACGCGCGCTGCGCGAGTTCCGTGACGAGCACCAGGACATCATTCTGAAGCCGCTGTTCGGGAACGGTGGCGCCGGCGTCTTCCGGGTGCGGCCCGACGACGAGAATTTCGCCTCGCTGCTCGAGATGTTCTCGCAGCGCAGCCGCGAGCCGGTGATCGCCCAGCGCTACCTCCCCGAGGTGCGCAAGGGCGACAAGCGCATCATCCTGATCGACGGCAAGGCGGTCGGCGCCATCGACCGCGTGCCCGCGGCCGGCGAGGCGCGCTCCAACATGCATGTCGGCGGCAAGGCGGTGAAGGCCTCGCTCACCAAGCGCGACGTCGAGCTGTGCGAGATCATCGGACCGGAACTGGCGAAGCGGGGCCTGATCTTCGTTGGCATCGACGTGATCGGCGACTATCTCACCGAGATCAACGTCACGTCGCCGACCGGCCTGCAGCAGATCAACCGCTTCGACGGTGTCTCGCTCGAGGCGCAGATCTGGGATCGCATAGAGATCCGCTACCAGGAAACCCGAGGGAGCAAGGCATGATCCGACGCACGTTTCTTTCTCTCGCGATGACGCTGTCGGCCGGCGCGGCCGTTGCGCAGCCGGCGCCTTCCGACCTGTTCGGCCAGAAGCAGATCGTGCGGGCCGTGCTCGACGGAGATGCGGAGAAGGTGCGGCAGGCGCTGCTGAAGCACGAGAGCCCGAACCAGACCGCGAACAACGGCTCGCCTCTGCTGACGGTCGCGGTCCGCGCGGGACACATCCCGGTCGTCGAGACGCTGCTGAAGGGCGGCGCCATGCCCGATGCCGTCGATCCGGAGGGCTACACCGCGCTGATGCGCGCCACCGAGAAGGGCGATGTGGAGATCGTCGAGATCCTGCTGCGGCGCAACGCCAGCACGCGGGTGCAGAACCGGCAGGGCCAGACGGCGCTGATGATCGCCTCGTCGCGCGGTTACGCCGAGATCGTGCGGCTGCTGCTGGAGAAGAAGGCCGATCCCAATTCGCGCGACTTCACCGGGCGCACGGCGCTGGGCTACGCCAAGCAGGCCAATCGCGGATCGATCGAGGCGATGCTGCGCCGGGCCGGCGGCAAGGAATGACCGCTACCGGGACGGCGCCGATCCGGATCACCGGCTCGTTGGCGATCGACCCGGAGGAAATCCAGGAAAGCTTCGTGCGGGCGGCGGGTCCCGGCGGGCAGCACGTGAACACGACATCCACGGCGGTACAGCTGCGTTTCGACGTTCGACGCTCGCCGTCGCTGCCCGACGACGTTCGTCAACGGCTGGAGCGGCTGGCCGGCCGGCGCCTGACGCGCGACGGCGTGCTGGTCCTCGTGGCCCAGGGGCAGCGCAGCCAGTTGCGCAATCGCGAGGAGGCGCTCGCCCGCTTGGTCGAGTTGATTCGCGAGGCGACCTACAAGCCGGCGCCGCGCGTGAAGACGAAGGTGAGCCGGGCCGCCAAGCGCCGTCGCGTCGACGACAAGAAGCGTCACGGCGCCGTCAAATCGCTGCGGAAAGCCCGGCGATCCGACGACTGACGAAGCCGGGCGGTTTGGGTTAGTGTTGCGGCTCCAGATCAGATGAGGTGCCCCGTGGCAGACGTTCGCAAGGAAACAGACAGCCTCGGCGAGGTGAGCGTTCCGGCCGACAAGCTCTGGGGTGCCCAGACGCAGCGGTCGCTGGAGCATTTCAGCATCGGCAAGGACCTGATGCCGCGCGAGATGATCACCGCCTATGCGACACTGAAGAAGGCCTGCGCCAACGCCAACCATGCGGGCAAGCGGTTGGACGATACCGCGCACAGGCTGATCCTCGAGACCTGCGACGAGATCCTGGCCGGCCAGCATCACGACATGTTCCCGCTGCACGTCTGGATGACCGGCAGCGGCACCCAGTTCAACATGAACGTGAACGAGGTGATCTCGAACCGCTGCTGCCAGCTCGCGGGAACGCCGCTCGGCTCGAAGAAGCCGGTGCATCCCAACGACCACGTGAACATGTCGCAGTCGTCGAACGACAGCTTCCCGTCGGTCATGTACATCGCCGCCGCCGTCAACACGAAGGAGCGCCTGCTGCCGTCGCTGAAGGCGCTGCACGACGCGATCGACGCCAAGGCAAAGGAATGGGCCGACATCGTCAAGATCGGCCGTACCCACATGCAGGATGCAACGCCGATCACGCTCGGCCAGGAATGGTCGGGCTATGCCGGCATGCTGGCCGACAACATCGAGCGTGTCGAAGATGCGCTGAAGGGCGTCTATCGCCTGGCGCTGGGCGGTACGGCGGTGGGCACCGGCATCAACGCGGCCCCGGGCTTCGACGTGGCGGCGGCGGCGGAGATCGCGAAGCTGACCGGCCTGCCGTTCGTGACCGCGCCCAACAAGTTCACCGTGCAGGGCGCGCACGACGCGCTGGTCCAGTTGTCGGGCGCGTTCCGCACGCTCGCCGTCTCGCTCTACAAGATCGCCAACGACATCCGGCTGATGTCATGCGGCCCGCGCGCCGGTTTCGCCGAGCTGCACATCCCGGAGAACGAGCCGGGCTCGTCGATCATGCCGGGCAAGGTCAACCCGACCCAGGCCGAGGCGCTGACCATGATCGCCGTCCAGGTGATGGCCAACGACGTGGCGGTCGGCTTCGGCGGCGCCAGCGGCTATCTCGAGATGAACGTCTACAAGCCACTGATCATCTACAACATCACGCACTCGATCACGCTGATGACCGACGGCTGCGCCAACTTCCGCAAGTTCCTGGTCGAGGGTACCAAGCCCAATCTCAAGAAGATCAAGGAATACGTGGACCGCTCGCTGATGCTGGTGACGGCGCTCGCCCCGGTGATCGGCTACGACAAGGCCTCGAAGATCGCCCACTATGCGGACGACAACGACCTCACCTTGAAGGAAGCCGCGCTCAAGCTCGGCTTCGTGACCGAGGCCGAGTTCGACAAGGTCGTCGATCCATCGAAGATGGTCCACCCCTACGTCGCGACGGAGTAGGCGACCGGTCTGTCGCTCAGATCCGGTCGGCCTCATCCGACAGAGGGGCTAGAGTCCTTCCGACGTAGACAGATCAACGACCCACCTCATCCTCAGGAGCGCCGAGAAGCGGCGCGTCTCGAAGGATGGGCAACAAACGCGGTGCTCGTTCCCATGCTTCGAGACGGCCCTTCGGGCCTCCTCAGCATGAGGTGGGTGGTGCGATTCCAGTTTGCTCGGAAAACCTAGCGCTCGTAGCGCCACTGCCGTTCGGTGAGAAAGCGGGAGGCGACGAGACCCATCGCCATGCCACCGACCGCGAAGCCGCAGGTCGCGGCCGCCTCGACCGCCGCCAGGGATTTGCCCTGGTTCAGGAACACGATCGTCTGAAAGGCGAACAGGCCGGGCGTCATCATGATGATGCTGGGCACCGTCAGCGCGATGCGCGGCGCGTGCAGGCGGCCGCGCACCAGCGAGGCGCCCAGTCCGACCGCCAGCGCGCCGAAGAATGTCGCCTGTGGCAGGGCAAGACCGAGATCGTGCAGTCCGAGCCGCACCTCGTTGCCCACCATCGACAGCAGCGCCACCGCCAGAACCGTGCGATGCGGGTTGTTGAACAGGATGCCGTAGCCATAGCCGCCGGCCAGGCAGGCGAGCGCCCGGCCCAGCACGGTGAGCGGCTCGATCGCACCGGGCGGCGGTGCGGCCGGTGCCGGCGCGAGGCCGGCCAGCATCGCCACCACCGACATGCCGCAGGCCGCGCTCAGCGTCAGCAGCACGCCGTAGAACAGGCGCGTCACGCCAGCCTTGGTCTGGTGCTGCGTCAGGTCGAGCAGGGCGGCGACCAGCGGGAAGCCCGGCACGAGGAACAGAACCGACGAGATGAATCCGATGGCGTGGGCGAAGGCAAAGGTGCGCACACCGAAGCCGATCACGATCAGGCAGTAGAGGCCGGACGCCAGCACGGCGCACAGCGCGGTCATCGCGAACTGGTTGAAGCCCTGGCGCGAGAGCAGGGTGCGGGCCGCCTGGCCGATGCCGCCGCTCACCGCCGCCGCGCCGGTCGCCAGCAGGTCGCCGCCGTTGAGATAGGAAAAGGCCGTCGAGGCCACCGCCATCGACAGGGCGACCGGGAGCAATCCGTGCAGCGGCGCTGCCTTTTCGATGCGGTCGAGTTCGGCGCCGAGAGTCGCGGTGTCGAGGCCGGCCGCGGCGCCGAGCGAGAGCTCTTCGAGGGCGGCGATCTTCGAGGCATCGACACCCGGCGGACCGGTCTCGCGCGTCAGGGTCGTGGCCTCGCCGCCGGTCCACCCCGTCGCGGTCAGGCCGACGGTCGACAGCTCGACCTCGAGCCGCTCGATGCCGAGTGCCTGGGCCAGGCGATGCATGGCATCGCGCACCCGGAAGGCCGTGTCGCCGGCGCGCAGCATCAGCGCGCCGAAGCGCAGCAGGACTTCCAGGGATTCGGTGAGCGGGGCCCGCGGGTCGGTCATCAGACCGTGTGCAGGCCCAGCACTTCAGCCGTATCCTTGCGCACGCGCTCGACCAGCGAAGCGTCGGTCTTCAGGTCCTGGCCATAGGAGGGAATCATCTCCTTGAGCTTGGGCACCCAGTGGCCGGTGAGCTGCTCGTGGAAGCAGTTCTCCAGCATGTGGACCATGATCCACACGGCGGTGGACGCGCCGGGCGAGGCGCCGAGCAGGGCCACGATCGAGGAATCGGCCGAATGGACGATCTCGGTGCCGAACTCCAGCTTGCCGGTGCGCGCCACGTCCTTGCGGATGATCTGGACGCGCTGGCCCGCGACGTCGAACTCCCAGTCCTTCTCGTCGACGGCGGGATAGAAGTCGCGCAGCGCATCGAAACGATGGGCCTTGGTCTGCAGCACCTGGCCGATCAGGTATTCCTCGAGCGGAAGATTGTCCCGCGCCACGGCGAGCAGCTGCAGGAGATTGTCCGGCCGCAGCGACAGCGGCAGGTCGAACATCGAGCCGTGCTTCAGGAACTTGGTCGAGAAGCCGGCGAAGGGTCCGAACAGGAGCCAGCGCTTGCCGTCGACATAGCGCGTATCGAGATGGGGCACGGACATCGGCGGCGAGCCGGTCGCCGCCATGCCGTAGACCTTGGCCATGTGGCGGGTGGCGATCTCCTGCTTGCCCGAGCGCAGCCAGATGCCGCTGACCGGAAAGCCGGCGAAGCCGTCGGCCTCGGGGATGCCGGACTTCTGCAGCAGCGTCAGCGCGGCGCCGCCCGCGCCCAGGAACACATACTTCGCGCCCAGCGAGCGCTTGGCATGGGTCTTCTCGTCCTTGACTCCGATCGTCCAGCCGCCGTCGGTGCGGCGATGGAGATCGGTGACCTGCTGCGAGAATTCGATCGAGAAACCGTCCTGGCGCCGCAGGTAGTTGAGCAGGTTGGTCGTGAGCGCGCCGTAGTTCACGTCCGCGCCCGTGACCATGCGCGTGGCGGCGACGGGCTGGCCGGGGTCGCGACCCTCCATGATCAGCGGCGCCCACTCGGCGATCTGCTTGTGATCCTCGGAATACTCCATGCCGCGATAGCAGTGATGCGCACTCATCGCCGCGTGGCGCTTCTTCAGGAAGGCCTGGCGGTCGGCGCCGATCACGAAGCTCATGTGCGGCACGGGATGGATGAACGAGTCCGCCCGCTGGATCGCGCCCTTGCGGATCAGGTAGGACCAGAACTGGCGCGACATATCGAACTCGACGTTGACCTCAAGCGCCCGCGAGATGTCGACGCTGCCGTCGGGACGCTGCGGCGTGTAGTTCAGCTCGCAGTTGGCGGCATGGCCGGTGCCGGCGTTGTTCCACGGGCCGGAGCTCTCCTGCGCCTCGCCCTCGAGCCGCTCGATGATCTTGATCTTGAGATGCGGCTGCAGCTCCTTGAGGAACGTGGCCAGCGTCATGCTCATGATGCCGGCGCCGACCAGGACGACGTCGAAGTCGCCGGAATGATTGTCTGCCATCGAACTCTCCTATCGGCGGTCTTTGGGGGTGGCGCGCTTGAACGGCACGGGGGCATCCTTGCCCAGCACGACGTAGAGACGCCGCCAGGGCTGGTCGTCGACCAGTCTCCAGGTGTGCCCGCCGCCGGTCGTGTCCTCGGCCAGCAGGATGTCCCCGGGCGCCAGGGTGAAATGCTGTTCGCCGCGGGTCTTGAAGTCGAGCGTGCCGCTCAGGGTGATGACCAGCTGGCGGACCGGCGCGGTGTGCCAGGCATAGTTGCCGCCCGGCTGGGTCTCCTGCAGCGACGCGCTGGTGACGTCGATCTTGCCGCTCAGCAGGTCGCCGTGCGCGCCGGGCTTGAGGTCGATCCAGCCTTCCTCGACGTGCGAGTTCTGGTCTTCACCCGTCCAAATCCGCACGCACCGAATCATGCCGCTTTCCCTGATTTCACACGTCGCGGCGACGGTAGTACGGGCTCATCCGGCTGGCAACAAACCGCCCCCGGCGGCGGATCGGGGTTCCCCCGGATGCTTGGATTGAGCTAGAAGGGCGCCACGTCCCCGTAGCTCAGCCGGATAGAGCAGCGGTTTCCTAAACCGGAGGTCGGAGGTTCGAATCCTCTCGGGGACGCCATCCCGCCGTTGAAATGATGTCGGCCTGCCCGGTCGTGGCACAACAGGCTCGTGATCGCCCAACCGTCGCGGCCCCAAGTCGACCTCGAAACGGCGGCCGACGGGTTAGCCTCCGTACTTCTTCTGACCGGCCACCCAGGTCTCGCTGACCTTGATGGCGGCCAGCTTGTCGGGGGCCGCGGCGTAGGGGTCGGACTCAAGCAGCACGAGGTCGGCTTCCTTGCCTTTCTCCAGCGAGCCGATGCGATCGCCCTGCCCGATCTGGCGGGCGGCGTCGATCGTTACCGCGCGCAACGCCTGGTCGAGGGTGATCGCCTGGTCAGGCGCGATGACGGAGTTGTCGACGACGCACTTGCGCGTAACGGCTGTCTCGACCAAGGCGAGCGACCCGACCGGCGAGCACGGTGAGTCGGTGTGGAGGGTGAACGGAATCCCGGCACGCACGCAACTTCCGGCGTTGTCGGTCAGCAAGGTGCGCTCGGGCCCGAAAATCTGGTCGCGGTAGGCTGCGCCGTAGAAGCGCACGTGGTTCATCAGGAAGCTCGGCTGGACGTTCAACGCCTTCATGCGGGCGACTTGGTCCGGACGCATGATGGTCGAGTGCTCGATCCGGTTGATGCCCTGCGCTGTCGAGCTGCCATAGGCCGCCTCGATCGCGTCGAGCGCAAGGTCGAGCGTATGGTCGCCGTTGCAGTGTATCTGAACGGTCGAGCCAAACGCCTTCACGTCGGCAACCATCTTCTTCATGGCCGCCGCGTCGAAGTTGGGCTGTCCTTTGGCGCTGCCGCCCAGGTACGCGACGGTCTGCGCGCCGGTCCTGGTCTGGTTGGAGCCGTCGCCCACGATCTTCACGCCGTACAGCGAGAATAGGCTGTCGGGCAGGACCGTCGCCCGGGGGCCGATGCCGAGCGCCCGGAACGGCTCGTAGCCCTTCATGTCCTCATACATCAGGCTGGCGCTGGTGCGGCAGGCGAAGCCTGGCGACGCCTTGGCGAAGGCCGCGACCCACTCCGACTTCAGCGTGCCTGGCTCGTGCAGCGTGGTGTTGCCGGCCGACGCCGCCTTGCGAAGGTAGCTCTCCAGCGCCTTGCCCGCGACCGCCATCGTGATCTTGGGCAGCATCAGCGGCAGGAACTTGAACATGGCCGCTTCCTCGAAGACCTGGCCGTCGAGCTTGCCGTCGGGCGCGCGTCCGAAGTGACCGCCTCCGGGCAGTTCGCCCACGTCCTCCGCGATACCGGCCAGCTTAAGCGCGAGGCTGTTGACGCAGGCATCGTGACCGTTGGTGTACCAGACGAAGATCGGCCGGTCGGTCGAGACCGCATCCAGCTCGGCGCGCGTCAGCCCGCCGCCCTGCAGCAGGTTGTCGAAGTTCGACGCCGCGACCCACTCGCCGGCCGGCGTGCGCGCGGCCATGGCGCGCAGCGCCTCGATCAGCTTGGCGCGCGTCGGATAGGTCGTGTAGCCGACGTCGGTCAGCAGTTCGAGGACGACCGCCGACATGACCGAGTGGTTGTGCGGATCGACGAAGCCCGGCATGAGCACCCGACCGCCGAGGTCGACAATCTTCGTGGCCGTCGACTTCAGGCCCGCCACCTCATCCTCGCTGCCGACCGCCAGGATCTTGCCGCCGCCGATTGCCAGCGCCTGCGCAGGGGCAGCGCCAGGCATCGGCAGGACCTTGCCGCCGCGGAAAATGACCTCGGCGCCGTTGGCGGCCCGGGCGCCGCGCGGCGCAATGATCGTCGCGGCAGCACCGGCTGCCCCCACCGACAGCGCCATGAGCGTACGCCGGGTCGGCTTCGGAGCACCGGCCAAGTTGCCAAACACACTGTTGGCACCGCCCTCGAAGAGGTCGTCATGAAGGGCGATCGTACTGAAGCAGGCACGGCACATGGAGTGTCTCGTTCGTGGAAGCGACGCTGATCGACCAGTTCCAGGCGCCGAACTCAATGTGGCGATAAAACTTATCGGTTAGACTGATGGTCTAGTCTCACTTTCCTAGATGCATAGTCAAACCACAAATATACGTGCTCTTTAGATGCAAACTCGACAAGGAAGAGACAGATGGTGCGCAGTGGACCGGTTGGGCGACAGGCAAAGGCAGCCCCCCAAAAGGTCCACCCTACACGGCAGAAGCTCATTGAGACGACGCTCCAGTTGCTGGAGGTAACTTCGCCGGCGGACATCACGGCGGACCTCATTCTAGACACGTCGGGCGTCTCGAAGGGGTCCCTCTACCACCACTTCGAAGATCTCACCGATGTGATCGAAGCCGCGATGATCGTTCGATTTGCTGTCGGCGTGAACGAGAGCGTCAAATCCCTCGCGGATATCGTGTCCACTGCCAAGTCTCAGGAAGAACTAATGCAAGGGCTCGAGGCAGTCGCCCGTTCAGCGCACGTCCGGGAGAGGACGGGACTTCGGGCGACACGCATCCAGATGATCAGTCTCGCCACCATGAACCCGCGCTTCGCCGCCAAGCTCGCGCACGAGCAGGAGCGGCTGACAGACGCTCTCGCTGACATCTTCCAGATGGGTCAAAATAGAGGTCTAATGAACCGCGAGTTCGATGCGCGGGCGGCCGCAGTCCTGATCCAAGCCTTCACGTTGGGTAAGATTGTGGACGAGATAGTCGAGCAACCGACGAATCCTGAGGCGTGGAACAATATCATCAGCCGTCTAATCCGTCTGGTTTTTGGCTGACTGTCAGAATCAAGCACAGAACGGGTGCCAATTTCGCTTGAGCCCCTGAGTTCATCGATCCAGCGAAAAATTGTCCGCTTGTGCCTGGCACGGACAACGGTCGGCCGTCGCGGGCCGCACAACATGGCCACGCTGATGTTCATGGAGTTCGATGCGCCCTCATTTCAGAAGCTCGACAACAGCCTGATGGTCTCCTGCATGACCTCTCGTATACCGTCGGCGGCGGGGAGACTCGTCCCTGCGTCTTTGCGCATTGGTTTCTGTCAGAGGATTTCGAGGCTATCGGCCCATGCAGCGATAAGGCTAGGTCGTCGCACGGCCAATTCCCGGCAGACCTCACCATGAATACGGCTGGATGCCGTATTCGGCAGGCACGAGGGTGTAGCGCAAGCTCGCGCCGGCACTGCGGGCTCGCAGCTTACGGGGCGGTCGTGTGTCGGGTTCCGAGCCTAGGTTTCGAGTGTGCCCGCCAGGCGCTGCGCGGCGTCGGCATAATCCTTCATGAAATCGTAGACGACCGAACGCGCCGACTGTTCGGTGTTCATGAGACCGACCGCCTGGCCGACATAGTAGGTGGCAAGCCGCTGGGCTCCCTCATGACCGCTGGCGGCAAGCTTGTCGATTTTGGCCAGTGCCGGTCGGCTGATGAGGCCTTGCAGCGGCATCGGCAGCGGATCGGGAGCGCTCTCGCCATGCCAGCCATCGGTCCAGGCCGACTTCAGCTGCCGTGTCGGCTTGCCGGTCCGGCTGCGCGACCGCACGGTGTCGCGCGAGGTCGCCGCCAGCATCTTCTTCTTCACCGTCGGGGTCGTCTCGGCCTCCGCCGTCGTCAGCCAGACCGAGGCGGTCCAGGCGCCGTCTGCGCCCATGGCCATGCACGCCGCCATCTGCCGCCCGGTCGCGATTCCGCCGGCCGCCAGCACGTGGATGTCCTTGTAGTCCTCAATGGCCTGCAGCACCTCGGGTACCAGCACCATGGTCGAGACCTCGCCGCAGTGCCCGCCGGCCTCGGTGCCGGCGACCACGAGAATGTCGACCCCGGCCTTGGCGTGCTTGACCGCATGTTCCTTGGCGCCGGTGAGGGCGCCCACCAGGATGTCCTTGTCGCGTGCGCGCTTCATGATCGACGGCGGCGGCACGCCCAGCGCGTTCACGAACAGCCTGATGGGATGGCTGAAGGCGACGTCGAGAAGGCGAGCCGCGCCGCCTTCGCGCATGTTGTCGGTATAGTCGTGGCCGCCTTGGCCGGCAGACCAAAGATCGGCGGTATCGATGCCATGTTGGGCGAGCAGGCTGGCGACATGCCGGCGATGCTCGGGGGGGACGCGCGCCTCGAGGTCGGCCGCCGTCAGCCCACCCTCCTTGTCCTCCATCTTGTTGGGGATCAGCAGGTCGATGCCGTAGGGCTTGCCGTTGACGTGCTCGTCGATCCATTTGAGATCGATTTCCAGGCTCTCCGCGGTGTGGGCGACGGCGCCCAGCACGCCGAAGCCGCCGGCGTTCGACACCGCCGCCACGACGTCGCGGCAATGGCTGAAAGCGAACAGGGGAAACTCGATTCCGAGCTTCCTGCACAAAGCAGACTTCATCCGACGTTTCCCCTCCGGCAAGACGCGAATGCGA
This sequence comes from Reyranella aquatilis, assembly GCF_020880995.1. GTDB lineage: Bacteria > Pseudomonadota > Alphaproteobacteria > Reyranellales > Reyranellaceae > Reyranella > Reyranella aquatilis. Next base: position 122,219 of record NZ_JAJISD010000012.1, read on the forward strand.
CCAGGAAAGCCGCCGGGTCTGTGGCGCCCCCTCCGCGGCCGACACTCTCGGCTGGCAACAGTGCCATCATCGACGCATTGTCACGACGACGCTGCCAGGACGCAAGAAGCGCGCGTGTTGACTATTGACCGGGCGCGCATCGGACGAGCCGAAACCCGCCTGCCGTCAGCGGCCCTTGAACACCGCGGCCCGCCTTTCGACGAAGGATCGGATACCCTCGGCTGCATCTTCGGTTCCGAACACGCGCTCGCGAATCCTGGGGACGTAGTCGATCGCGGCCCGCTCGCCGGCCTCGATGAATTTCCGGCCCGCTTCCTTGGTGACCTGAATGCCGAGCGGTGCGTTGCGGGCGATGATCGTCGCGAGTTCCATCGCGCGCTCGACCTGGCGGCCGACCGGCACGACTTCCTGGACGAGGCCGACGCGGTAGGCCTCGGCCGCGGAGAACTCGTCGCACAGCAACAGATGGTACATGGCGTTGCCCCAGCCGCTCCGGCTGATGAACCGGAAGTGGGCGCCGCCCAGCGGGGCGATGCCGCGCCGGGCCTCCATCTGGCAGAAGCGACAGTCCTCGGCGGCTACGACGATGTCGCCTGCCAGCATCATCTCGATGCCGACGGTGAAGCAGATCCCCTGGACGGCCGTCACGATCGGCTTGCGGCACGTGTTTGCCATCCCGAACGGGTCGATGTTTTCCGGCGGCCGCGGCCGGGCAGTGGCTGCCGGTCCGAAGAACTTGGGCATGTCGAGGCCGGCCGTGAAATCCTTGCCGTTGGCGCACAACACACCCACCCAGAGATCCGGGTCGGTGTCGAGGAGCGTCATTGCCTCCGACAGTTCCAGCATCATCTCGGGGCTGAAAGCGTTCTTCTTGGCGGGATTGTCTATGACGATCCTGAGAATGTGGTCATGGCGCTCGTACCGAACGCACCCCGTCGCAGCCGCTTCGGACATAGGCTTCTCTCCCCGATTTCCACTGTGGTTTATCTGGATTATGGTCGACATCCAGGAGGATGATGAACATAATGCAGAAATTCAAGCGACAAACCGGACGATGATATGGGTCACAGCCAGGCGGCAAAGGCACGGACGCGCGAACGCATCTTGACCGAGGCCGCGGCGCAGATCCGTGAGGCGGGGCTGGAATCGGTCAGCGTGTCGACGTTGATGCGCAAGGCGAACCTTACCAATGGCGGCTTCTACGGGCACTTCGAGTCCCGTGCCGATCTCCTGGTCGAAGCCCTCCGGCGGGCGTTGAAGGAGGGCGCGGCGAAAGCCCACGGCCGGTCCGGCGCGCAAGGGAAGCCGGACTTCGCGGCCATCGTCCGTGGCTATCTAAGTCGCGCGCACCGGGACGCACCACAGAACGGCTGTGCGATAGCGGCCCTCGTTTCCGACGTCGGCCGCGCGGACATGACGGCGCGGGCCGCGATGTCGCCTCATGTGGAGAGTTTTTTCGAGATGGTCGCTCGGGCGCTCGCTGACGAGGAAGAGAACCGTGCGATCGCGGCCGTCTGCGCGATGGTTGGAGCGTTGGCCCTCTCCCGCGTCGTGACCGACCCAAAGCGGTCGGATGCAATCCTAAAAGCCGTGCGCGAATCCCTGCTCAAGCAGGAGCAGCCGGAAGCGCACAGCGCCTGACTTCGACCTGAGCGACGATCTCGCGCTGCTCTCTCTCGATCCGTTTCGGGGAAATCGTCGCTGCCCCGGACGTTTCGAGAAGACGGCGGGACGGTCGGCTAGCGCCAGAACAGCGCCAGCAGGATGATGATGGGAATGGGAACCCCTATCAGCCAGAGCAGGATCGAGCGGCCCATTTGACGTCTCCTCGCGTTTCGCGGTGTCTGCGGAATTGCCAGGGCGAAACGGGCGTCGAGGTCGAGGGTTGCCTTCCCCTGAGCCGGTAGCGGTCATCGCATTCATGGCGGCCCCGCCATGTTCGATACGAGTGCAGCGCGACGGCTGGTGAGGCGGGCTTGCGACAACGTGTCCGTGAGCCCGGGGGCATTTTCAGGTGAGGTTCAGGTTCGGCGGGTACCGGCAGGCGGCTCTAACAGGAGACTCCGATGCCCGTTCCGCAAACCAAGGTCTTTCTGGGCACCGCCCTGTCCCAAGGGCAGGCTCTGCGCTTCCTGCCCGATGCCACGGGCGATTTCGGCATTACGGTCTCGACGTCGCCGGGCACGACCTGGCTCGGAACCATCGGCGACCTCGACGGCGACGGTCTGCCCGACTTCATCTTCGGTGCGCCGGGCGACAACGACAAGGCGGTCTATGCCGGTCGCATCTTCGTGCATCTCGGAGCCGCCACTCCAGGCACGACGGCCATGATCGCCGACTCCACCACAACCATCATCATCGACGGGGTGAACGCGGGCGACCGCGCCGGAGCGGCCGTCGGTTCCATCAGCGACCTCAACGGTGACGCACTGGGCGAAATCCTCGTCGGCGCGCCTGGCATGGAGAACGGGGCGGCGGTGGATGCCGGCGCGGCCTTCGTGGTCTGGGGTATGGCGGCACCCGGCGGGGTCGACCTCGGCGATCCGTTCACCGCCGGCGGAAACGGATTCGTCATGAAGGGTGAGGCTGCCGGCGACGCGGCCGGAACTGCACTCACCTCGGTCACCGACCTGAACGGCGACGGAAGGGCCGAGTTCGTGGTCGGCTCGCCGGGCAACGACGCCGGCGGCGCCAACGCCGGCGCGGCCTACGTGGTGTGGGGAAAGGCGACGGACACGATCGTCCGCCTGACCAACGTCGCGTCGGGAACGGGTGGCTACAAGATCGTTGGCGAAGCGGCCGGCGATGGGGCCGGCCGGACCGTCGGTACGGTGGGCGACCTCAATGGCGACGGGAAGGCCGAGATCCTCATCGGGGCGGCCGGCAGCGATGCGGGCGGCGTCGATTCGGGAGCGGCTTACGTCGTGTTCGGCAAGAACACGACGACGCCCGTCCTGCTGGGAAGCGTTGCCGCGGGCAGCGGCGGATTTCGCATCAAGGGCATGGCGGGCGACCATGCCGGGTCCGTCCTCACAGGGCTCGGTGACGTCAATGGGGACGGCAAGGCCGACATTCTGGTCGGTGCGCCCGGTTCCGACAGCGCCTACGTCGTGTTCGGCAAGAGCGGGACGGCAGAGGTCGACCTCGCCGACGTCGCCAACGGGGTCGGTGGCTTCAGGGTCCTGGCCGAATCAGGTGGCGATCTCGCCCGGCTTTCGGTCGCCGGTGGAGCCGATCTGAACCGCGACGGAATCAGCGACTTCGTCATCGGCACGCCGGACAACGGCGAAGGAGGCTCCCAAGGCGGCGCGGCCTATGTCGTCTGGGGTGGGGGTGCCGGCACCGTGGACCTGGCCCTCGTGGCCCAGGGAATCGGCGGGGCCAAGGTGGTCGGCGATGCAGGCAGCCTGACGGGCGCGACCGTTGCCATCACGTCCGACGTCGACGGCGACGGTACGGCCGACTTGATGATCGGTGCTCCCGGCAGCAGCGAAAGCGCCTATCTGCTGTTCTCGGATTCGAACTGGCAGCCTGACTCCAACATCTACGGCACCAATGGCGACGACACGATCGATGTCGGCTATGGCGGGCACTACGTCGTCGGCGAAGGCCCGGACACCATCCTCGGCCTTGATGGAAACGACACCATCAGCGGGGGCGGAGGGGACGATACGATCGAGGGTGACGGTGGAGACGACACGCTGTCCGGAAACGCGGGCAACGACTGGCTCGACGGTGGCGCTGGCACCGATCTCATGACCGGCGGGGAGGGCGACGACACATACGTCGTCGACACGCCGCTCGACACGGTCGCCGAGCTGCTCGGCGGCGGCACCGATACCGTCCTGGCGGCCGGTGACTACACGCTGGGCGTGGAGGTCGAGAATCTGGTCCTGACGCAGGCGGGCGCCGGCACCGGCAACGAACTCGACAACCAGATCACGGGAAGCGACGGCGACGATGTCATCGATGGCGCCGGCGGCGCCGATCAGATGGCTGGCGGCTTGGGCAACGACACCTACGTGGTCGACGCCGCCGGTGACGTCGTCAGCGAACTGCCGGGCGAAGGGTACGATTCGGTCTTTGCGAGCGTCGACCATACGCTCACGGCCGACGTCGAGGCTCTCGTCCTGCAGGGCGATGCGCGCCACGGCACGGGCAATACGCAGGATAACGAACTCTTCGGCACCGTGGGCGACGACACGCTCGATGGCGCGGGCGGCGCCGACACGATGGCGGGAGACCTCGGAGACGACACATACATCGTCGACAATGCCGGTGACGCAGTCGTCGAATCGGTCGGCGGGGGCGTCGATACGGTCATCGCCTCGGTCGACTTCACGCTCGACAGCGAAGTCGAGAACCTGACCCTCACGGGCCTGGCGAGAGGGGCGACCGGCAACGCCCTGAACAACGTGCTGACGGGTACGGCCGGCGACGACGTCCTGAACGGCGGGACGGGCGCTGACACGATGATCGGCGGTTCCGGCAACGACACTTACCATGTCGACAACCTGCTCGATTCCATCGTCGAGGCAGCCGGTGGCGGCTCGGACACGGTCGTCGCGTCGTTCGACTACACGCTGTCTCCCGGCGAGATCGAGAACCTCGTCCTGACCGGCGGCGCGCATACCGGCACCGGCAACGCCGCCAGCAACACTCTCACCGGCGGGACGGGCAACGACACGCTGGACGGCGGCGGCGGTGGCGACGTCCTGATCGGCGGCGGCGGTGACGACCGCTACATCATGCGCACCGCCGCCGACGTCGTGACGGAAGGGCTCGGCGGTGGCACCGACACGGAGGTCGCGACCTTCAGCGTCACGCTGGCCGATAACGTCGAGAACCTCGAGATCTCGGGCGATGGTTCCGTGGGCACCGGCAACGCCCTGGCCAACGTGCTGATCGGCGGCGCGGGCGTCCAGACATTGCGGGGCGGCGCCGGGGACGACACCTACTACCTGGACGACACGGGCGACATCGTCGTCGAAGACGCAGGCGGCGGGATCGACACGGTCGTCAGCAGCGTGAACCTGAGTGGTGTACCGGCAAACGTGGAGAACATCCGCCTGACCGGCTCGGCGCACGTCGCGATCGGTAACGACAGCGGCAATCGCCTGTCGGGTGGAAGCGGCAACGACGAGCTCGATGGCGCCGGTGGCGACGATCTCGAACTTGGCGGCGACGGCGACGACATTCTGATCTCAAGGGCGGGTCGCGACACGCTGTCGGGCGGTGCGGGAAATGACGTCTACAAGGTGGCCGGCGGAGCGGTCGAGATCGAGGACTTCCTGGGCCATGACAAGCTCGACGCCAGCGACGCGACGGGCAACAGCTACATCGACCTGAGCGGCGCGAGCGATAGCGTCGTCCAGGGAGAGATCTGCCACTTCAAGGGGGGCGGTTCGAGCGCTGCGCCGCTCGACGTGCAGTTCCTGCAGGATCTTTCCGGCTCGTTCGGCGACGACATCGCCACGGTGCGCGGGGTGGTGCCGCAGATCGTCTCGGCACTGCAGGCCGTGCAGGTGGACAGCCGCTTCGGCGTGACGTCTTTCGTCGACAAGCCTGTGTCGCCGTTCGGCGCAACCGGCGAGTGGGTCTACAATCTCGAACTGGGGCTGACGGCAAATGCTGTCGCGCTCAGTTCGACGTACAACGCTCTCGCGATCCGCTACGGTGCCGACGAGCCCGAGTCCCAGATCGAGTGCCTGATGCAGGTGGCACTGCACGCGTCCGAAACGGGCTTCAGGGTGGATTCCGCCCGCTTCGTGGTCCTGTTCACCGATGCGCCCTATCATCAGGGCGGCGATGGGGCGGCGGGCGGCATCACCACGCCCAACAACGGCGACAACCAGACGCCCGGCAACGGTGCGCTCGAGGACTATCCCCTGGTGCCGCAGGTCCGTGCGGCGATCGAGGCGGCCAACATCATCCCGATCTTCGCCATCGCGAACGGCTACGAGTCGGTCTACCAGGGTCTCGTCGGCGCCCTGGGCCGCGGCGCGGTCGTGTCGCTCACCAGCAACAGCAGCAACATCGTTTCGGCGATCACCACCGGAATGACGGCGGTCACCACGACCCACATCGAGGACGCCACGGGCGGCATCGGCAACGACACCCTGAAGGCCAACGACGCCGACAACCTCCTGTCGGGTGGAGCCGGCAAAGACGCGCTGTACGGCGCGTTGGGCAACGACACGCTCGATGGCGGCGCCAGCAGCGACACGCTCTTCGGCGGCGCCGGCGACGACACGTATTTCGTGAACTCGACCGGCGACAAGGTGTACGAGACGGTCAGCAACGCGCCCGATGCCGCCGACGCAGGCGGCGTCGACCAGGTCTACAGCAGCATCTCTTACGATCTGAACGGCTCTGCGGGACTGCGCTTCGTCGAGAAGCTGAGCCTGACGGGAGTGGCCGGCCTTGCGGGCTACGGCAACGATCTCGACAACGTTCTGGTCGGCAATGCTGGAAAGAACCTGCTGGACGGCAGGGCCGGCGCAGACACCATGATCGGGGGTGCCGGCAACGACACCTACTACGTGGACAATGCCGCGGACCAGGTCGTGGAGGCGGACGGACAGGGCAGCGACACGGTCTGGAGCACGGTGGACTACAGCCTCGCCGATGGCCAGTCGGTCGAGACGTTGCGGGTCAGCGGGAGTGCCGGCCTGACGCTTCACGCCAACGACCTCGGTGTCTCGCTGTTCGGTGCAGTCGGCATCGATACGCTTGTGGGCGGGACCGGTGCGGACAGGCTCGACGGAGGGTCGGGTGCCGACGTGCTGCAGGGCGGTGCGGGCGGCGACACCTATTACGTCGACGATGCCGGGGATCAGGTATTCGAGACGACGACGATCGACCCGCTATCCGCGACAGATGCCGGGGGAGTCGATCGGGTCTATAGCTCGGTGAGCTTCGACCTCGGAGCGGGCAACGGCGTGAAGTTCGTCGAGAAACTCACGCTGACCGGCGCCGACGCCATCGACGGCACCGGCAACGCCCTGAGCAACACGCTGGTCGGCAACGATGCCGCCAACATGCTGATCGGTGGCGCAGGGAGGGACGTGATCAGCGGCGGTGCGGGTGACGATCGGCTGATCGGTGGCGCCGGCGCGGATGCACTCACCGGCGGCGCCGGGAGCGACACGTTCGTCTTTGCCACCCTGGCCGACAAAGGCGACAGGATCGCGGATTTCCTGGTCGGAACCGACCTGCTCGAGTTCTCGGCCGCCGGCTTCGGGGGAGGGCTGCTGGCGGGCGATGCGGCGACGGTGGTGAACGCTCAGAGCTCCGCCGCCGCGATGGGTGGCGCTGCCGGTTATTTCATCTTCGACGATGCCGGCCCGGGGCTCGGCACGCTCTACTGGGACGCGACCGGTGGCAGCGGGGTGGATGCCGTGGCGGTCGCCACCCTGACCGGTGTGGTCGGACTCAATCCGGCCGACTTCCACATCGTCTAGCCGGTCACCCGGGCACCGCGGGCAGTTCGACACGGGCTCTGGTGCCGCCGAGGGGAGAGGTCTCGATCCAGACCCGACCGCCGTAGTGCGTCACGAGCTCGCGTGTCACCGCGAGCCCCAGGCCGAAGCCGGCTGTAGATTCGTCCAGCCGCGCTCCGAGCGTGAAGACGGTCTCGCGGTCCTTCTCGGGAATGCCCGGGCCGTCATCCTCGATGGACAGGATGACCAGTCCGCCGGACAGTCCGGCGGACAGCCGGACCGTCGAGCGCGCCCACTTGGCGGCATTGTCGGCCAGGTTGCCGATGATCTCGCTGAAGTCCTGTGGATCGCAGGCAACCGTAAGGTCCTCCGGCGCATCGAGCTGGATTTCAATGCCGCGCCGCCGATTGAGCTGAGCGAGCGCGGAGACGATGCCGGCCATGGTCTCTTTCACGGCGCAGGCCAGGCCCAACGTGCCGCGGGCGGCGGCGCGCGCGCGGGCCATCTCGTAGTCGATCTGGCGCTGCATCTTCAGGCATTGGGCCTCGACGATCGCCGCGGAGTCCGACTGCCCGGTCGCCTTCAGTTGCTGGGCCTCGTCGAGGAGGACGGCGAGCGAGGTCTTCAGGGAGTGGGCCAGGGTCCCCGCCTGAGTCCTCGCACGGCGCAGCATCTCGCTGTTGCTGCCGATCATCGCGTTGAGGTCCTGAACCAGGGGAGCGACCTCGTGGGGCAGGTCGTCGGGCAGGCGTTCGACCCGCCCGCCCCTGACCTCGGTCAGGGCCCGCCGCAGCCGGCCGAGAGGCCTGAGGCCCAGCGTCACCTGGAGCGCGGCCGCCCCGCTCAGGCCGATCGCGATCACGGCGAGAGAGGCCGCCAGGGCCAGGTCGAAGTGCGAGAGTTCCGCATCGATCGTGCGTTGCGCCACGCCGATGGACAGTCGCAGGGGAGGATCGCCTTCGCCCGCGGGCACGAGCTGCTGGTAGAGGCGAAGCGGTCCCAGATTGGTGATCACTCTGCGCGGGTGGTCCAGTTCGGCGGCGTCGAACGGCAGGGATTCACGTTCGAGGGAGGGTGAGCGCAGCACCTGGCCTCCGGCTCCCTCGATCTGCCAGTACAGTCCGGAACCCGGTACGGCGAAGCGGGGGTCGCTGAGCGATCGCGGGATGGCGAGGGTGCCGTCGGAGCGGCGTTCCAGAAGGCTGCGCAGCTCTTCGGCGTGGTCCGTGAGGTCGTGGTCGAACTGGCGGACCACCAGCTCGTCGAACAGGCGCGACAGGACAAAGCCGCTCATCAGCAGGCCGATCGAGATCCACAGGACGGCACCGACGATCAGGCGGGCGCGAAAGCTATTCCGCAGCATCGCCTTCGTCTCCGAGGCGATAGCCCAGTCCCCTGACCGTTCGGATCGAACCGTGTCCCAGCTTCCGGCGCAGCCGGGCGACGTAGACCTCCACGGTGTTGGACTGGCGGGGAGCGTCGAACGAATACACATGGTCGACCAGTTCGCCCTGGGAAACGATACGCGTCGGCCGGTGCATGAGATAGCTCAGGATCTTGAGTTCCTGTGCGGTGAGATCGATCGGGCGGCCCGCGCATGTCACGCGGCCGGTGATGGTGTCGAGGTCGATGTCCCGGTGATGGAGCACCGGATTCGCAGCTCCGGCCGACCGCCGGGCGAGCGCACGCAGCCGGGCAACGACCTCCTCGATGTGGAAGGGCTTCTCGAGATAGTCGTCGGCGCCGGCGTTCAGGCCGGAGACGCGCTCCGCCCAGCCGCTGCGGGCCGTCAGCAGGAGTACCGGGAAATTCCGGCCCGCGGCGCGCCAGCGCTTCAGCACCTCGATGCCTGTCAGGCTTGGCAGGCCGATATCGAGCACCGCCGCGTCGAAGTCCTGCGTCTCGCCCATCTGCCATCCGGCCTCGCCGTCGGCTGCCGAATCGACGGCAAACCCGGCCTTCGTCAGACCCTTGTGCAGTCGACTTGAGAGATCGGCATCGTCCTCGATCAACAGGATGCGGATTGTCTGCTCTCCATCGGCGCCGACAGGACCTTGTGCCCTCTTCCGCGGCGGGGCTCTGCGGAGTCCTTATACCCGTGAACTCGCGGTGGCGCGCAAATTGTCTGGAGCGCGGAGAACCGGGGTCGCAACTTTGCAGTCGCTGTTACGTTCCTGCTGCGCTGACTGGAGTACGGTTCTTGGCGCTTCTCGACGGCCGCACGATCCTTATCGTCGAAAACGATCCGGCCATCGGGCTGGACCTCAGGGCGAGTCTGCTTTCGGCCGGCGCCCTTCCCGTCGGTCCGGCCAACAGCGTCCAGGCTGCCTTCAAGCTGATCGCCGATCACGCGATCGACGGGGCCATCCTCGACATTCGCCTGCACAAGGACGAGCTGGTGTTTCCCGTCGCCGACACGCTGCAGGCGCTTCGGGTGCCCTACGTGTTCGCCAGCGGCAGGTCGACCGCCCTGATGCCGCTTCGGCACGGTGACCGCCCCTCCTTCGACAAGCCGTTCCGTACGGAGGAGATCGTGAAGGTGCTGGCGGGCCTGATCGCTTCGGCATAGCCCGATCGCCCGGTTGCAACGGCGCTCTCTCCCGTGCGTTGGCGCGCGGTATCCCCGAACGTGAAAGGAGCGCAGCGATGCCGACGCCGAAGGAAATCGAAGAGAAGTTCTGGTCCGCCCTGAAGTCGGACATGACGATGATGCTGGGCCTCGACGGCGTCGAGGACGGACATGCCCGGCCAATGACCGCGCAGCTCGACGGCGAGCGCGGGCCGATCTGGTTCTTCACCAGCCGCGACAACGCGATCGTCGAGAAGCTCGGGGCCGGCAAAGGCAATCGCGCGATCGCCACCTTCACCTCGAAGGGCCACGATCTCTTCGCCACCGTGCACGGCGGTCTCACGCTGGATAACAATCCCGCCACGATCGACCGGCTGTGGAACCGCTACGTCGCGGCCTGGTTCGAGGGCGGCAAGAGCGATCCCAAGCTCGCCCTGCTGCGGCTCGATGCCGAACGCGCCGAGATCTGGCTCGATGCGTCGAGCGTGCTGGCCGGCATCAAGATGCTGCTCGGAGTCGATCCGAAGTCCGACTACAAGGACAAGGTCGCGGAAGTGAGCCTGCGAGGCTGAGCCTCGGCCGCCCGTCGCCGGATCAATCTCCGGCGGCGGGCAGGCCCTCGGGCGGCGGCGCGGTCGGCTTCGCCTTGTTCTTCTTCGCCTTGCGCCGCTCCTCGAAGCGCTGCAGCACGGTGAAGAACGACGGCACGAACAGCACCGCCAGGCAGGTCGAGGCGATCATGCCGCTCATCACGCACATGCCGAGCGAGATGCGTGAGTTGGCCCCGGCGCCGGTCGCCGTCACCAGCGGCACGACGCCGAGGATGAAGGCGAACGAGGTCATGAGAATAGGACGGAGGCGGGTGCGCGCCGCGTCGATCGCGGCCTCGGCGATTTCCATGCCTTCGGCCCGGCGGTCGCGCGCCACTTCGACGATCAGGATGGCGTTCTTGGCGCCCAGCGCGATCAGCAGCATCAGGCCGATCTGGGTGTAGATGTTGTTGGCGAGGCCGACCGAGGTGAGCGCGATCGCCGGGCCGCTCAGGGCCAGCGGGACGGCGAGGATGACGCCGAGCGGCGCGATCCAGCTCTCGTACTGGCCGGCGAGGCAGAGATAGACCAGCAGGATGGCCAGCGCGAACACATACATCAGCTGGTTGCCGACGATGTTCTCCTGATAGGCCATGGCGGTCCACTCGTAGCCGGTACCGGGCGGCAGGATCGCCTTGGCGATCTGGTCCATCAGCTGGATGCCTTCGCCCGAGCTGAAGCCCGCAGCTGGCGAACCGACGATCGCGGCCGACGGATAGAGATTGTAGAGGCTGATCAGCGGCGGACCGAGCGCCGGCTTCAGTTCGGCGATGGCGCCGAGCGGCACCATCTGGCCGTCGAGGTTCTTCACCTGAAGCCTCAGGATGTCCTCCGGCCGCGTGCGGTACTGCGAATCGGCCTGGATGTAGACCTGCAGGCTCAGGCCGAACTTGTTGAAGCGGTTGACGTAGGACGAGCCCATGTAGCTCGACAGGGTCGAGAAGACGTCCCCGACCGGCACGCGCAGCGACTCGGCCTTCACGCGATCGATCTCGACGCGTACGTGCGGCGCGCCGGCGCGGAACGAGGTGACCAGGTTGGTGAGCGCCGACTGCGTGCTGGCGTTCTGGATCATCGTGTCCGTGACGGCCTGCAGCTTGGCGTAGTCGAAGCTGCCGTCCTTCTGCTCGATCTGCATCTGGAAGCCGCCGGCGTTGCCGATGCCCTGGATGGCGGGCGGCACGATGACGAAGGCCCTGCCGTCCTGCAGGACCTTGAGCTTCTCCATCAGGCCCAGCACGATCGAACGCAGGTCCTGGTCCTTGGCCTTCAGGCGGACGTCCCAGTCCTTCAGGATGACGTAGGAGACGGCGGCGTTGGCCAGCGCCGAATTGGTGTCGAGAACCGACATGCCGCCCAGCGCCACCACGTTCTCGACGCCCGGCGCCGCCATGGCGATCTCGGACACCTGACGAAGCGTGGCGGACGTCCGCTCCAGCGAGGCGCCGTCCGGAAGCTGCACGCCGATCAACACGTAGCCCTGGTCCTCGTTGGGGATGAACGCGGTCGGCAGGCGGGCGACGCCCCAGCCGCCGATGCCGGCTGCGATCAGCGCGATCACCACCATGATGCCGGCGTGGCGCACCATGGCGCCGACCAGGCCCGCATAGGCGTCCTCGAGCTTGCCGTAGACCCTGTTGAAGCTGCGGAAGAAGACGTTGCGCTTCTCGGGCGGCGTCGCGGGCCGCAGCCACATGGCGCACTGGGTCGGCTTCAGCGTCGCGGCGTTGATGGCGCTGATCAGCGCCGTGGCCGCAATCACCAGAGCGAACTGGGCGAACATCTGGCCGGTCAGGCCGGGCAGGAAGGCGGCCGGCAGGAACACCGACATCAGCACCAGCGTGATGCCGATCACGGGGCCGAACAGCTCGTCCATCGCCTTGATCGACGCATCGTGCGGGGTCATCCCGCGTTCGATGTGATGGGCGACGCCCTCGACGATGACGATCGCGTCGTCGACCACGATGCCGATCGCCAGCACGATTCCGAACATCGTCGTCGTGTTGATGGTGAATCCCATCGCCGCCATGGCGGCGAAGGCGCCGATGATCGTCACGGGGATCGTGGTCGCCGGGACCAGCATCGCGCGCCAGTCCTGCAGGAAGATCACGATCACGATCAGGACCAGGATGCCGGCCTCGATCAGGGTCATGAAGACCTCGTGGATCGAGGCGTTCACGAAGCGGGTGGTGTCGAACGGCACGTCGTAGGCGAGGCCGGGCGGGAAGGACTTGGAGAGCTCCGCCATCTTGGCGTTTACCCGCTTGGCCACGTCGAGTGCATTGGCGTCGGGCAGCTGGTAGATCGCGATCCCGGAGTTGGGCTTGCCGTTGATGTGCGAGGTCTGGGAATAGGTCTGCGCGCCCAGCTCGACCCGGCCGATGTCGCGCACCCGCACGATCTTGCCGCCGTTGCCCTGGTCGGCCTTGACGATGATGTTGCCGAACTCCTCGGGCGTGCTGAGGCGGCCGACGACGTCGATCGTGTACTGGAAATCGAGCCCCTTGGGGGCCGGCGGCTGGCCGACCTGGCCCGCCGTCACGTCCTGGCTCTGCTGCTGGATGACCCGGCTGACGTCCGCCGGCGTGAGGCCGAACGTGTAGAGCTTCTGCGGATCGAGCCAGACGCGCATCGAATACTGGCCGACGCCCAGCACGTTGACGTTGCCGACGCCCGGCAGGCGCGACAGCTCGTTGACCAGGTTGATGGTCGCATAGTTGCTGAGATAGAGGCTGTCGTAGCGCTGGTCTGGCGAGGTCAGCGACACGATCTGCAGGATCGAGGTCGACTTCTTCTCGACGATGAGGCCTTGCGCCTGCACGGGCATGGGCAGGGAGGCGAGCGCGGCGCTGACCTTGTTCTGTACCAGCACCTGCGCGAAATCGAGATCGGTGCCGATCTCGAACGTCACCGTGAGCGTGTAGGTTCCTGCGTCCGTGCTGTAGGACTGCATGTAGATCATCTTCTCGACGCCGTTGACCTGCAGCTCGACGGGCAGGGCGACATCGTTGACGACGACCGCGGCGCTGGCACCCGGGTAGGTCGTGGTGACCTGGACCGTGGGCGGCACGACGTTGGGATATTGGGCGACCGGCAGGGTCACCAGGGCGACGCCGCCGATCAGCACGATGATGATGGCGAGGACGTTGGCCAGGACCGGCCGGTTGATGAAGAACGCGGAGATCATGGCGGCGTTTCCCGGCCGTTCACTTGGGTGCGGCGGGAGTGCCGTCGGTCGTGACGGGGATGGTCGTCAGTTTGGGAACCACCTTGGCGCCGGGGATCGCGGCGCCGTTGAGGTTGAGCACCACCTGGTCGTCTTCCTTCAGTCCCGTCGAGATGACACGCAGCCCGTTCGCAAGGAGCTGGCCCGTCGTGATGCGGGTCTGGGTGACGACATTGTCCTTGCCGACCGTCAGCAGGTACTTGCCGGCCTGGTCCTCGGAGATCGCCCGGTTGGGGACCAGCAGCGAGGGCGTCGGCCCGAGGCCCTTCGGCACCTTCACGCGCACGAAGAAGCCGGGGATCAGGGCACGGGTCGGATTGCTGAACAGTCCGCGCACGAGGATCGTGCCGGTCGTGGCATCGAGCTCGGGCGAGACGTAGTTCAGGAAGCCCTTGTGAGGGAAACCTTCCTCGTTCATCAGGCCGATCTCGAGGGGAATCTTGCTCAGTTCCTCGACGTCGAGCCGGCGATCCTTCAGGTTGCGGCGGATCTCCAGCACGTCCTGCTCACTCATGTTGAACGTGACGTACATCGGGTCGAGCTGGACGATCGTCGCCAGTTTGGTGGCGTTCGTGGCGCCGACCAGCTCGCCGACCGAGACCAAGTGCTTGCTGACGATGCCGTCGAACGGGGCGTTTACCGTGGTGTAGCTGAGATTGGTCTGGGCGACCGTGAGATTGCCCTCGGCATTCTCGACATTGGCCCGCGCATTGTCGCGCTTGGCCTTGGCGGTGTCGTAGGTGGCCTGGGCGGAGACGTTCTGGCGGAGCAGGGTTTCCTGGCGCGTGAACTCGGCTTCGGCCTGGACCAGCAGGGCCTTGTTGCCGTCGAGCTGGGCCTCGGCCTCCTTGACCTTGGCCTTGTACATCGTCTGCTCGATGCCGAAGAGTTGCTGGCCCTTCTTCGCCTCCGAACCGTCGACGTAGTTCTGCGAGGTCAGGAAGCCCTCGACGCGGGCGACGAGATCGACGGTCGCGAAGGCGACGGTGTTGCCGGTCAGCACCTCGAACGGCGCCACCTCCTGCTTGACCGGAACGGCGACGCTGACTTCGGCGGGCGGCGGGGGCTGGAACTTGTTCTCGGGCTTGCAGCCGGCGAGCAGCGCGGCCAGCGCGACGGCGGCCATGACAGGCGCCAGTGCCCGAAGCGGTCTCGTGACTGCAAAAACTACGGCTTCATCGTTACGATTCGACATGTTTCCGACGATGCTCCCCGCGAGGCCGGCCCAGCGTTAGCGCATCCCATGCGCGATTGCCACCGCCCAGCGGGGTCACAGCCGCTTGAAGAGCAGCGACAGATTGTTGGCGGGCATTTCGACGATCTCGGGAGGCGAAAAGCCCGCCTTGCCGGCGAGGTCGACGACCGCTTCCAGGTCCCGCACACCCCATGCGGGATTGCGCCGCCGGAGATCGGCATCGAAAGCTTCGTTGCTGGGTGCAGTATGGCGGCCCTCCCGGCGATAGGGACCGTAGGTGAAGAGCAGGCCTCCGGTCGGCAACAGCCGCGCCGCGCCCTCGACCAGTCCGATCGCGGCATCCCAAGGCGCGATGTGGATCATGTTGCAGCACAGGACCGCGTCGGCCCGTTCGACCGGCCAGACCGGCCGGGTGACGTCGATCTCCAGAGCCTGCCGCACGTTGGCGAGGCCGAGGGTCCGCACCCAGTCGTCGATGCTGGCGCGGGCATCGGCATCGGGGTCGCTGGGCTGGAAGACGAGGCCGGGCCGGGCCGCGGCATAGTGCACCACGTGCTCGCCGGTGCCGCTGGCGATCTCGAGCACGAGTCCCTCGGTCGGGAGGCGCGGCTGAAGGACTTCCAGGATCGGTTGCCGGTTGCGGGCCGCCGCCGGTGCTTCGCGTCTCATCGTGCCTCCTGGAGGGCCTGCCAGATCCGGGCGGGCGTTGCCGGGCCATCGAAGCCTTTCACGCCGAGCGGCGCCAGCGCGTCAAGGATGGCGTTGGCGATGGCCGGGAAGGCCGCGATCGCCCCGGCCTCGCCGCAGCCTTTCACGCCCAGCGGATTGGTCGTGCAGCGGGTGGGATTGAAGCCGAGGTCGAAGGACGGCAGGTCGTCGGCGCGCGGCAGTGCATAGTCCATGAAGGAGCCGGCCACCATCTGGCCCGACGTGCCGTCGTAGGTCGCATGCTCCAGCAGCGCCTGGCCCGCGCCCTGCGCCATGGCGCCGTGCGCCTGGCCGGTGGCGATCATCGGATTGACCAGCACGCCGTAGTCGTCGACGGCGGTGTAGCGCGCGAGATCGACGCGGCCGGTGTCGCGATCGATCTCGACCTCGACCACGTGCGCGCCGTTGGGAAAGGTCATGTGCTCGCGCTTCCAGGCGTGGAACGTGTCAAGCGGCTTGCCTTTCTCGCGGCCGAGCGCGGCGACCTCGATCAGGCCGATGGCGCGGTCGGTACCGGAAACCACAAAGCGCCCTTCCTCGAAGCGGATGTCGGCCTCCGCGGCTTCCAGCGCCTCGGCGGCCAGCACCGTGCCCTTGGCGACGATCTCGTCGGAGGCCCGCCAGATGGCGGTGCCGCCCATATAGGTGGCGCGAGAGCTGCCGTGGCCGCCGCCGAACGGGATCGCGTCGGTGTCGCCCTGAACCAGGCGGATGCGTTCGTTCGGTATGCCCAGCCGGGTGCTGAGGATCTGCGGGAAGGTCGTCTCGTGACCCTGGCCGATATGCTGCGTGCCGGTGATCAGCGAGATCGTGCCGTCGGCCTCGAAGCGCACGTCGACATTCTCGTCGGGCGGGCCGCCGGTCGCCTTGATGTGATAGGCGACGCCCCGCCCGCGCAGGCGACCGCCGCGTTCGCTCTCCTGCCGGCGCGCCTCGAAGCCCGTCCAGTCGGCGCGGAGCAGGGCCTTGTCGAGCGATTCGGCGAAGTGGCCGCTGTCGACCTGGAAACCGAAGGCGTTGGTCATGGGCATCGCCTCGGGCGGCACCATGTTGCGCCGCCTGAGTGCGGTGCGGTCGAAACCGGTCTGGCGCGCGGCCGCATCGATCAGCCGCTCGACGATGTTGATTGCCTCGGCGAAGCCCGGTCCCCGCGTCACGCCGATCGGCGCGGTGTTGGTAACGACGGCCACGACATGCAGCGCGATCGAGGGGATGCGGTACACCGAACCCTGCAGATGGATGTACTGGAAGGTCTGCACGCCGCCGCCGGCGCCGGCCATGTAGGCACCGAGGTTGGCGATGCTGGCGATGCGCAGCGCCAGGAACCTGCCCTCGCCGTCGAGCGCCAGCGAAGCCTCGGCCTGCATGTCGCGCGCGGCGTGGTCCGACAGGAACACCTCGCTCCGGCTCGCGATCCACTTCACCGGCCGGCCGACCTTGCGCGCCGCCCAGAGGACCAGCGCGTGCTCGACATAGGCGAAGTTCTTGGCGCCGAATCCGCCGCCGACATCGTGCGCCCTGAAGCGCACGTCCTTCGGCTCGACGCCGAGCGAGCGCGCCACGAAGTTGCGGTTGATGTGGATGTTCTGGCTGGAGACGTGCAGCGTGTAGCGGCCGGTCCCCGGGTCGAAGGTGCCGACGCCGCCGCGCGGCTCCATCGGGTTCATCACGATGCGATGATTGTCGAGCTCGAGCGAGACGACATGCGCCGCGGCCGCAAAGGCGGCGTGGGCGCCTTCGGTGTCGCCGGTGTGCCAGTCGAGGCAGGTGT
Organism: Reyranella aquatilis; assembly: GCF_020880995.1. Classification (GTDB taxonomy): domain Bacteria; phylum Pseudomonadota; class Alphaproteobacteria; order Reyranellales; family Reyranellaceae; genus Reyranella; species Reyranella aquatilis. The sequence goes on from NZ_JAJISD010000012.1 coordinate 139,720, forward strand.
TGTTCGGAATCTCGTCGGCGAGCTGCGGCGCGCCTTCCGCGCGGGCCTCCCTTGCCGAGACGACGGCCGGCAACGGCTCATAGTCGACGACGACCCGCTCCGCGGCATCGAGCGCCTGAGCGATCGTTTCGGCGACGATCAGGGCCACCGGCTCGCCGGCATAGCGCACTTTGCCCGAGGCGAGCAGCGGCTGGGCTGCGAAGGCGAAGGGCTCGCCGGTCTGGATGTTGGCCTCGGCATAGGGCCGCAGCGGCTTCAGCCCATCGGCCTCGGCCTCGATGGCCGTCAGCACGGCCAGCACGCCGGGCATGCCGCGGGCCGCCCGGGTGTCGATCGCCTTGACGATTGCATGAGCGTGCGGCGAGCGCAGCACGACGGCCTGCGCAACGTCGTCGAATTTCAGATCGTCGAGATAGGCACCCTGGCCGGTGACGAACCGCGCATCCTCGCGGCGTCGCGGTGACTCTCCCATCCGTTCGATCGTCATGTCCGCAACGTCTCCGCGTTCTGTGCCTGACGCTTCTCGTCCCACCAGTCACGCACCTGCAGACCCCAGTAGGCAAGCTGCGTTGCCGCGCGTCCGGCCGGCCCGCCGGCCCAGCCGGTGCCGAACGGTACGAACAGCTGCCAGCGCGCCGGGTCGCCCAGGATGCCTGACGCCACGGCGTCCGCGCCGGCTGCCGTCTGCGCGAGCCCGTGCCCGCCGAACGCCGAGCAGACCCAGAGGCCCGGCTCGATCTCGCCGACCTGGGGCATCTTGTGCGGCGCATAGCCCATGATGCCGGGCCAGGCGTAGGCGATGCGAACCTCGCCGAGCTGCGGGTAGACCGAGAGGATGTCGCCGCGCATCATCTCGCGAAGACGCGGCGGTTCGTTGGTGTCGGTTGTGATTCGTCCGCCCCACAGAAGGCGGTCGCCATCGACGACGCGGTAGTAGTCGCCGGCGCGCCGCGTGTCGGAGATGGCGCCCGCCCAGCGGATCGCTTCGCCGAGGCGCGTGCCGAGTTTCTCGGTGACGGCCACGTAGGTCGCAACGGGAAGCACCGCGCGTGCGATTCGCGGCTGCACCGCACCGAGATCGGCATTGCCGGCCAGCACGACATGCTGCGCTCTTATACTGCCGTTCGGCGTGCGCAGTCGCCAGCCCGTGCCGTCGCGCGTCGATTCCAGCGCCTCGGTGCTCTCGTAGATCCGCCCGCCGTTCCGCTCGATGTCGGCGGCCAGTGCCAGCGCGAAGTTCAGCGGATGGATGTGGAACGACGTCGGATCGTGGATCGCCTGATGGTAGCGCCTCGTGTCGAGGACCTCGCGCACGCGCACCGCCGGCCAGGGCTCGAACGTGGCGCCGAGCTGCCCGGCCAGCGTGCGCGTTCGGTCGGCGAAGCCTGCGCCCTGGTCGGTGCGCGAGACGCTGAGCTTGCCGCTGCCCATCAGGATGTCGGGACGGCCGAGCTCGACGATGGCTTCGCGCACGATCGCCACGCCGCGCTGCGACTGGGCATAGAGCCTGCGCGCATGGTCGAGGCCCAGCCGGTCGATCAGCGCGCCGGATCTTTGAGCGTAGCCCGCGCCGACGAAACCCCCGTTGCGACCCGACGCGCCCCAGCCGATGCGCCGGCGTTCCAGCACCACCACGTGCTTGCCCTGTCGCGCCAGCAGTCGCGCCGCGTGCAGGCCCGCGAAGCCGCCCCCCACGACTGCGACATCGGCCTCCTCCCGTGCGGTCAGGGGCGTCCGAGCGCGGCTCTCGTCTCGCGTGGCGGCATACCAGCTTGCCGGATAGTCGTTCTCGGCCATTCCATTCTTCTCCGCGAGAAGAGGTGCCACAGGGAGGCTTGCAAGGTCACGCCCTGTCCCGCACAAATTTTGCCAAGGACTTTCCACCGGCTTTCGCAATCCTGGAGGACGCATGTCGATCGATTTCGATGCGGTGATCATCGGCGCTGGGTTCGGCGGCATGTACATGCTGCACCGCCTTCGTCAGAAGGGTTTTACGGCGCGCGTGTTCGAGGCCGGCAAGGGCGTCGGCGGCACCTGGTACTGGAACCGCTATCCCGGTGCGCGCTGTGACGTCGAGAGCGTCCAGTATTCCTACCAGTTCTCGTCCGAGCTGGAGCAGGAATGGGAATGGTCGGAGCGCTACGCCACCCAGCCCGAGCTGCTGCGCTACGCAAACCATGTCGCCGACCGCTTCGACCTGCGCCGCGACATGCGCTTCGAGACGCGCGTCGCCCGGGCAACGTTCGACGAGGCCGCCAGCATCTGGAAGGTCGAGACCGAGCGGACCGGCGCCTCCGGCACGGCGGGAAGCGTCACCGCGCGGTTCGTCATCACCGCCATGGGCTGCCTGTCGTCGCCCAACACGCCGAAGATCCCGGGCCTCGAGGAGTTCAAGGGGCCGACCTATCACACCGGCAACTGGCCGCATGAGGGAGTCGACTTCACCGGCAAGACGGTGGGCGTGATCGGCACCGGCTCGTCGGCGATCCAGTCCATCCCCGTGATCGCCGAGCAGGCCAAGCACCTCACCGTCTTCCAGCGCACCGCCAACTACACGGTGCCGGCGCACAACAGGCCGCTCGATCCCGATTATGTGCGGCAGGTGAAGGCGAACTATCCGGAGATGCGCCGGCGCGCCAAGACCAAGCCGGCCGGCATCGACTTCACCATCAATCCCGCCTCGGCCGTCGAAACGCCGGAGGAGGAGCGCAACCGCCAGTTCCAGGAGCGCTGGGACTATGGCGGGCTGGGCTTCATGGCCTCGTTCTCGGATCTGCTGCTGAACGACGATTCGAACAAGTTCGCGGCCGACTTCGTGCGCGCCAAGATCGGCGAGGTGGTGAAGGATCCGGAGACCGCGGCGGCACTGGTGCCGAAGAACATCATCGGCTGCAAGCGCCTCTGCGTCGATACCGGCTACTGGGCGACCTTCAACCGGCCGAACGTGACGCTGGTCGACATCAGCGACGAACCGATCGAGCGCATCACCGCCAATGGCCTGCGCGCCAAGGGCCGCGACTACACGTTCGACTGTCTCGTGCTGGCGACCGGCTTCGACGCCATGACCGGCGCGCTGCTGAAGGTCGACTTCCGCGGTCGCGGCGGCGTCTCCCTGAAGGAGCGATGGAACGAGGGGCCAAAGACCTATCTCGGCCTCACTGTCGTGGGCTTCCCCAACCTGTTCATGATCACCGGGCCCGGCAGCCCCTCGGTGCTGACCAACATGCTCCCCTCGATCGAGCAGCATGTCGACTTCATCGCCGATTGCCTCGAGGCTTTGCGCCGCAAGGGCAAGACGGTGATCGAGGCCGAGCCGCAGGCGCAGGAAGCGTGGGTCGGCCATGTCGGCGACGTGTCGAACATCACGCTGCGCTCGACCTGCAGCTCCTGGTACGTGGGCGCCAACATTCCCGGCAAGCCGCGCGTGTTCATGCCCTATATCGGCGGACTGCCGGCCTACATCCAGGCCTGCGAGAAAGTGGTGGCCAACGGATACGAGGGCTTCGCCCTCGCCTGAGCGGCGCCCGACTGCACGAAAGCGCGGTTGACGCCCGTCTCTCCATCGCTCTAATTTTAACCTATTGGTTAATTAATTGAGCGATGCGAGGCTGGCATGCGCAGAATACTGGCCCTCGTCGGTGCCCTGGTCGTCCTGGCGGTTGCTGCGATCCTGATTTACGCCGCGACCAAGCCCGATTCGTTCCGGGTCGAGCGGTCGATGGCGATGAACGCGCCGGCGGAGAAGATCTTTCCCTATATCGAGGGGTTGAAGCGCTGGACCGAGTGGTCGCCGTACGAGGGGCGCGACCCGCAGATGAAGCGCACCTACAGCGGGGCGGAGAGCGGCAAGGGCGCGGTCTACGAGTGGGACGGCAACGACCAGGTCGGCAAGGGCCGCATGGAGATCGTCGATTCGAAGCCGCCGAACAGGGTCGTGATCAAGCTCGATTTCCTGAAGCCCTTCGAAGGTCACAACACCGCCGAACTCATCGTGGAACCGAAGGGCGGTCAGACGATTGTCACCTGGGCGATGTACGGTCCCAGCACCTTCATGACCAAGCTGATCGGCACCTTCATGGACATGGACGACATGATCGGCCGGGATTTTGCCGCAGGCCTCGCGAAGCTGAAGACCGTCGTCGAGAAGTGAACACACACTTGTCGAGGAGGATCCCATGATCCGCACCATCCGCGCGCTTGCCGTTGTTCTCGCTTTGGGTCCGGTGGCCGCGCAGTCCCAGACGCCGGCAGCCCTGCCGCCGGGAGTCTTCGCTGCTGAGCGCGACGTCGCCCTGGCAAGCGCCGGCGCCTATACGCTCGACGAACAGCATACCGCCGTGATCGTCCGGGTCTCCCATATCGGCTATTCGCAGAGCGTGTTCCGCTTCGACCGGGCCAGGGGCTCGCTCACCTGGGATCCCGCTGCAATCGAGACGTCGAAGCTCTCGGCCTCGGTCGAGGCGGCCTCGATCACGACCAACGTGAAGGGCTTCGCCGAGGAACTGGCCGGCGAGAACTTCCTGAAGTCCAAGACCTTCCCCGAAGCCACCTTCGTCTCGACGTCGTTCAAGCCGGTCGACAGGACGCGCGGCCGGGTCGAGGGGCAGTTCACGCTCATGGGCAAGACCCGGCCGGTCACCTTCGACGTCGAGCTGGGCGGTGCGGGCAAGGGCTTCGGGGGCAAACCGCGGATCGGCGTGCATGCGGTGGCCACGATCAGCCCGCAGGACTACGGGCTGCCGGCGCTCTTCACGGATCCCATCCAGATCCAGATCGATACCGAGTTCGAGAGGAACCAGTAACCGGGAGGATGACATGGCGGTCCAGCCGTATCTGTTTTTCAACGGCCGTTGCGAGGAGGCGCTGGCGTTCTACAAGGAACGCCTTGGCGCCACGATCGAGATGATGATGCGCTTCAGGGAGAATCCCGACGCCGGCGTGATGGAGCACATGAAGATCAATCCCGAATCCGTCATGCATGCCAGCCTGCGGATCGGTGATGCGATGATCATGTGCTCCGATGGCATGGGCAGCGATGGCAAGACCAACTTCCAGGGCTTTTCGCTTGCGCTCGATGTCGCGACCGAAGCGGAGGCCGACCGGGTCTTCGAGGCACTGGCGAGGGACGGCCAGATCCAGATGCCGATCGGCAAGACGTTCTTCTCGCCGCGCTTCGGCTGCGTCGCCGACAAGTTCGGCGTCTCCTGGATGGTGATGGTGCCACAGGAGATGTAGGTGCGCCGTAGCGTGCCTCTCCCGTCACTCGGGGGAGGTGCACGAAGGGCGGGGGGCTGCGGCCTGAACTCTTCCGGCGACAAACGCGCTGGTTGCTTACCCCCTCCCGGCCTCCCCCGTATGACGGGGGAGGAGAAAGAACGCGGGTGGCGACCTACTTCTTCTCGACGTTGGCCGAGCGCAGAGGGACGCCGAACTCGCGGCGGCAGACGTCGGCCAGCACCTCGACGCCCTTGCGAATCGTCTCCGGCTCGGGATTGGCGAAGCAGAGCCTGAGGCGCGAGCGGGCGTATTCCTTGTTGGTCGACCATTCCTGGCCGGGATTGAGCGACACGCCGGCGGCCAGCGCTGCCTGCGCCAGTTTCGTCGTGTCGACCTGGTCGGGCAGCTTGATCCAGAGATAGATGCCGCCCTCGGGGTCGCCGAACTCGGCATCGGTGCCGAAATGCTCGGCCAGCGCTTCCCGCAGGGTCTGCAGCTTGGCCGACAGGGTTTTGTTGAGCTTCGGGACGTGGCTCGCGAAGTGCTGCGTGCAGAACTCGGCCAGCACCATCTGCTCGAGCGCGCCGGAGCCCGCGTCCTGCTTGAGGCCGAGGATGCGGCCGAGGATCTCCCACTTGGCGACGATGTAGCCGACCCGCAGCGCCGGCGCGATCGACTTGGAGAAGGAGCCGATGAAGATGACGCCTTCACCCTTGGCCATGGCATAGAGCGAGGGCGGACGCTTGCCGCTCCAGATCAGGTCGGAGTAGCACTCGTCCTCGAAGATCATGACGCCGTACTCGGCGGCGATCTTCAGCAGTTCGGCGCGGCGGGCCTCGCCCATGATGGCGCCGGTCGGGTTCTGCACCGTCGGGATCGTGTAGATGTACTTGGGCTTGATGCCCTTCTGCTTCAGCTCCTCGAGCTTCTGCTTCAGCACGTCGAGGCGCAGCCCTTCCTGGTCGAGCGGGATGCCGACCACGTTGGCGCCGATCTTGTTCAGCTTGGTGAGGGCGCCGCCGTAGGTCTCCTGCTCGATGATGACGGTATCGCCCTTGGTCACCAGCAGGCTGTTGATCAGGTCGAGTCCCTGCATCGAGCCCGAGGTGATCAGGATCTCGTCCGACGCACACTCGATGCCGGCATGATCCTTGAGCTTGGCCGCGAGGAATTCGCGCAGCGGCTTGTAGCCCAGCGGGCCGCTGTTCAGCCCATAGGTCGCGAGCGTCGCGCCCTCGCGCGTCAGGACCGCCGTAGCGGCGTCGATCAGCGCCTGGACGGGCACGTTCTTGGCGTCGTTGTGACCGCCGATGAAATTGTACTTCGGGAAGCCGTTCCACTTGGCTGCGGGAGCGGGCGTGCCGGGCGCCAGCAGGGGCGCGAAATCGAATGGAGCAGTCATGGTCGTTTCCTCTTGGTTGACCAATTGCTGGGCCAACCAAAGGGAATTCGCAACAGATTTGCTCCGATCAGGCCGTCGCGCGGAACGAATTGGCGTGCGCCATGTCCCAGGCCTTGCGCCAGCGCGGGTCGCTGGTGCCCGAGATCAGCTCACCCTCCGCGAGCGCCGGGAACAGGTCGGCGAAGGTCTTGACCTCGCTGGCCGAGACGCGCCGGGAGATGTGGGTCGGCTTGAAGTCGGTCGGATGGTCGAGGCCGGCGGCGGCCGTCATCTCGGCCAGCTCGCGCAGCGTGGCCCGGTGGAAGTTCGCCACCCGCTCCATCTTGTCGGGCACGACCAGTGCGCGCTGGCGCGTCGGATCCTGGGTGGCGACTCCCGTGGGGCAGCGGTCGGTGTGGCAGGACTGCGACTGGATGCAGCCCACGGCGAACATGAAGCCGCGCGCGGAGTTGCACCAGTCCGCGCCCAGCGCCATCGCGCGGATGATGTCGAACGCCGTGATGATCTTCCCGGCCACGCCGATCTTGACCCGGTGCCGGGCGCCGATCCCGACCATGGCGTTGTGCACGATGTGAAGGCCCTGCCGCATCGGCTTGCCGATATGGTCGAGGAATTCCATCGGCGCCGCACCGGTGCCGCCCTCCTTGCCGTCGACGACGATGAAGTCGGGATAGATGCCGGTCTCGACCATCGCCTTGCAGATCGCCATGAACTCCCATTCGTGGCCGACGCAGAGCTTGAAGCCGGCCGGCTTGCCGCCCGACAGGCGGCGCATCTCGGCGATGAACTTCATCATCTCGATCGGCGTCGAGAAGGCGGTGTGATGCGAGGGCGAGATGCAATCCTCGCCGACCGGCACGCCGCGCGTCAGCGCGATCTCCTCGCTGACCTTGGGGGCCGGCAGCACGCCGCCATGGCCGGGCTTGGCGCCCTGGCTGAGCTTCAGCTCGACCATCTTGACCTGCGGGTTGGCGGCACCCGCGGCGAACTTCTCGGCCGAGAAGGTGCCGTCGGCGTTGCGGGCGCCGAAATAGCCGGAACCGATCTCCCAGATGATGTCGCCGCCGCCCTCGCGGTGATAGGGGCTGTAGCCGCCCTCGCCGGTGTCGTGCGCGAAGCCGCCGAGCTTGGCGCCGCCGTTCAGGGCGCGGATGGCGTTGGCGCTCAGCGCTCCGAAGCTCATGGCCGAGATGTTGAAGATCGAGGCGGAGTAGGGCTGCGTGCACTCGGGGCCGCCGATGGTGATGCGGAACGGTTCCTTGCTGACGGGCGTCGGCGAGATCGAGTGCGTCATCCATTCGTAGCCCTCGGCGTAGACGTCGTAGTTGGTGCCGAAGGGGCGGACGTCGAGCATCGACTTTGCGCGTTGGTAGACGATGGCGCGGCGGTCGCGCGGGAAGGGCATGCCGTCCTTTTCGCCTTCGAAGAAGTACTGGCGCATCTCGGGCCGGATCGCCTCGAAGATGAAGCGCAGGTGGGCGGCGATCGGATAGTTGCGCAGCACTGCGTGCCGGGTCTGGTAGTAGTCGTAGAAGCCGACGAGGGTCAGGAACAGGGCGATCGCGAAGCCGACGCCGATCCACCAGGAGCGGGGGTCCATGGCCCACGCCATGCCCAGCAGCACGGCGAAGAACGTCGCCAGCGTCCAAGTGATGAATCGCGGCGTCAGCGGCAGCGGCATCGATTTCATTTCGCTTCCTCGAGGCTTCATTGCGGGTCACGCGCCCGCCCGCACTGTAGCGCACTTAACCGCGTTCGAATGACACGCTCTTGACGACGGCATAGACCGGCCGGCCGGCGGCCAGCCCCAGCCGGTCGACCGACTTGGCCGTGACGCGGGCCATCAGCGTGGCGCCGTTGCAGTCGAGGCGGATATCGGCCTGCGCGCTTCCGGCCGGGGAGATCCCGGCAATCGTGCCGGCCAGCACGTTGAGGGCGCTGATGTCCGTGGGCGGCTGCAGGCTGAGCATCACGTCGCGGGCCCGGATATAGGCGCGGACCGGCGCGCCGACCGGGACGGGAAGGCGGGGGACCTGCAGTTCGCCCGCGAGGCTCTGCAGGATGGAGAGCTGGAAAGCCTCGTCGTGGCAGCTCACCGTCGCATCGAGCACGGCGCCGCCGTCGGTCGCGTCGGCGAGCGGCAGGATGTCCTGGACGGGCCCCACTGCGCTCACCTTGCCGTCCGCCAGGACAACCACGGTCGTGGCGAGCCGCGCCACCTCGGCGACCGAATGGCTGACATACAGGATCGGCACGCCCGCCTCGTCGCGCAGCCGCTCGATATAGGGAAGGATCTCGGCACGCCGCGCTTCGTCCAGCGAGGCGAGCGGCTCGTCCATCAGGAGCAGCCTCGGTTTCGCAAGCAGGGCGCGGCCGATGGCGACGCGCTGCTTCTCGCCGCCCGAGAGGGAGTCCGGATGGCGCTCGAGCAGATGACCGATGCCCAGCAGGTCGACCACGGTGCCGAGATCGGCCTTTGCCCCGCCACCGCCGCGCGCGAACCAGCGCCCATAGAGAAGATTTCGGCGTACGCTGAGATGCGGAAACAGCCGGCTGTCCTGGAAGACGTAGCCAATGCGCCGTCGATGCGCGGGGACGAAGAGGCCGCGCTCGGTATCGACGAGGACCTGCCCGTCGACGGCGATGCGTCCCCGGTCGGGCCGGATCAGGCCGCCGACGATGTTGACCAGGCTGGTCTTGCCCGAGCCCGAGCGGCCGAACAATGCCGTCAGCCCGGGCGCCGCGGTGAAGCGCGCCTCGAGGTGGAAGCTGCCGCGCCTGTGGTCGACGTCGACGTCGAGGCTCATGCCGTCTGCCGCCGCGTGGCGATGCGCTTGGCCAGGAGTTCTGATCCGAGCAGCGCGAGCATGGATATGGCGATCGACACGAGCGTGAGGCGCATCGCGGCGGCGTCGCCCCCGGGGACCTGCGTCAGCGTGTAGATCAGCGAGGGCAGGGTCTGGGTCTCGCCGGGGATGTTGGACACGAAGGTGATGGTGGCGCCGAATTCACCCATCGACTTGGCGAAGGCCAGGATTGCGCCAGCGATGATCCCCGGCAGGCAAAGAGGCAGGGTGACGGTCGCGAACACCCAGAGCGGATTGGCGCCGAGCGTGCCGGCCGCCGCCTCCAGCCGCTGGTCCACGGCCTCGATGGAGAGGCGGATGGCGCGGACCATCAGCGGGAAACCCATGATGGCGCAGGCGAGTGCCGCACCGGTCCAGCGGAAGGAGAAGACGATGCCGAACTCCTCCGCGAGAAAGCCGCCGATCGGGCCGCGACGGCCGAACGAGAGGAGCAGCAGGTAGCCGGTCACGACCGGCGGCAGGATCAGCGGCAGGTGAACCAGCGTGTCGAGCAGGCTCTTGCCCCAGAAACGCCCGCGCGCCAGCAGCCAGGCGATGGCGATGCCCAGCGGCAGGCTGAACAGCGTCGCAGTCGTGGCGATCAGGAGGCTCAGCCGTACGGCCGTCCATTCTTCCGCGGTCATATCCTCTTCCCGGTCAGGAAGTCGGTATAGTCGGTCGGATATAGCGCTGCGTCCAGAGCCGGCTCGCCGCCGCGAGGCCGCGCCGCAGCGCGACGAGCACGACCGCCAGCAGCGAAACCGCCAGCACCTTCTGCGCGGGCCGTGGCACCAGGTCCGGATCGAGATTGGCGGCCAGCACGCGCATCGGGTCGATCTTGTTCACCAGCCCGTACCACGCTGCTTCGAACACGACGGTCGTGAGCGTCGCGCCGGCCGCGAGCAGCAAGAGGCCGATAAAGCGTGTGCGCAAGGTGGGCGGCAGGATGCGCCACAACATCAGCCACGCGAAAAGTCCGGCGGCGAAGGCGGCCTCGCCGATCTTCACCTTGGACTGGATGAAGAAATGGAGGATCGCCAGCGCGACCGCCGGATAGACCAGCCAGTGGAGGCGTTTCCAGTTACGTTTTAGCCGCTTCTGCCAGCCGTTGGTCGAGGTGACCGCGAGCGCCACCAGCGCCAGCAGCGCCACGAAGCCGATGGTCAGGTAGAAGCGCTTCACGATCTCCGTGGCGACGACGACCAGGTTCCATTTCTGGTCGAGCACATAGATCAGCAGGTGCGCGACGGCATAGAGCGCGGCCGCGACCCCGACGCGACGCCTGATGTGGATCAGCGGCGACCAGTCGAAGATCGCCCGCGCCGGCGTCAGCGCCAGCGAGACCAGCAGGAACGCGACCGCCCAGTCCCCGGTCGCATGGGTGACGAAGGTCACGGGGCGCGGCTCGAGATCGCCCGTGTACCAGCGCCAGGCGAGGTGGATCGCGGGCAGGCAGAGCGCGACCAGCGTCGCGAGCCTCAGCCAGGAGATGATACGCTGATTGGACACGGACGGACCCTAGTCGATGGAACGATCAACGATGGGTCAAAGAAACGTCATCGCTGGTTGCCGAACAGGAAGCGCCAGGTGCCGATCGTCGGCGCGATCTCGACGCCGAACGGCCGGAGTCGCCGCTGGGTGAAGAGGGTGCGCGTGGCCGCACCCACGGCCGCCACGTCGGTACCTTCGACCAGGGCGATCCACTCGGCTTCTTCCGCCTTGGGATGGTCCATGCTCTTGTCCTGCAGGGGCGCATGGGCCACTTCGAGGTCGTTCTCCCCGACCGCGGCGCCCAGCAGGCCGGGCCGGGCGATCAGTTTCGGCAGCGCCTGTTCGGACAGCCATTCCACCAGCGCCTTGCGCCGGCGCGGGTCGGGCACGAACCTCACCGTCGCCAGGACGCCACCGACACCGTGCGTCCGGTCGGCCTGGATGCGCAGGGTGAAGCGGGTGAAATGCGTGAACCGCGCCATGACCGACTGGCTCCACGGGGTCTGGTTGGCCAGCCTGTCGAGGTAGGCGGGCGTGGCCAGGTCGTCGACCGTGTCGCATTCGTAGGTCGCGAGGTACTTCGGCGTGGCGCGGACGGCGACGTAGCGGCGCGCGCGATGGAACCCCGGCAGGTTCACGCGCTCGTCGATATGTTCGCGATTGTACCACTCGTTGTAGTCGCGCTCGTCCCGCGCCGACACCTCGGTCAGCGTGATCAGCATTCCCTTGCCAAGGAGGGGCATCAACAACTCCGATCCTGAGGCACAGAATGCCTTCAAAGCCGTGTGTTTGCCATCGCCGGAATCAGGGTGTCTTGCGGGCCTTCTCGCCGATGACGATGCGGATGGCGGCCTCGGTCGGGCCGGGCGTCTGCGGTCCGTTGAGCGTGCCGCGGAACCGGCCCCAGTTCGCCGGCCAGTCGCCCTTGGTGGCGCTGAAGCCGGCTGTGCCCAGCGCTGCCACGAGGGTCGCCGCGGCCTCGTGCACGGTCGCGTCGCTGCCGTCGCGCACCAGCACGACGACGCCGTAGATGCCGGCCACGCCGCCCCAGGTCCATGTCTGCGGCAGCCAGCCGGCCTGGGCGAGATCGGCGGAAATCGTCGCGCCGACGGCGGGCGCGTCCGAGATCTGACCGACCAGGAAGATCGCTGCCTGTGTCCCGGCAAACTTCCGCAGGCTCGTGACGAACGGCGACTGCGGTGCGGCCGGTTCCGCTCCAGGCGGTGGCGTCGATTCTGCCGCTTTCTCGGGAGCCGGATCCGGCGTACGCGTGGTCGCGTCCCTAACCAACTTCCCGAGGTCGGCAAGGCGCCGCCGGATTTCTGCCGCATCGAACAGTGGAGGTCGCGCAGTCTCAGGGGCGGCGCTGCCTTCAGCCGGTGCCCGGGCTGCTTTCTCCGTCGCTTCGCGGGCGGCCTGTTCGAGCGCCGTGGCCCGCTCGCGCGCTTTTTCCGCTTCCTGAGCCAGCGCCGTCGCCTGATCCCGCGCGAGGGAGACTTCCCGTTCGAGCTTTGCCGTACGATCCCGCTCGGTGGCGATGGCCCGTTCGAGGTTGGCTGCCTGTTCGCGCGCCGCCGAGGCTTCTCGCTCGCGCTGTGCGGCCTGGCTCGCCAAGCCCTTGTACTGATCGATCGCCGCCTGCTCATGAGCGCGAATGGCACCGCTGTAGCGGAACGAGAGGAACGTCGTGATGCCCAGCGCCGTCACGGCCAGGAGGGTGGCGACCAGGCTCGCGATCATGGCCTTGTCCATGATCGACGCCCATCCCCGAAGCTGATCGATGTCCATGTTCACCGGCTGGTTGGAGCGCATGCCAAGCCCGTGCCCTTCCCGCACCCGTTTAACAATCGGCAAATCGCCGCCGGGCGGTGAATTGCCGTGACAAATCGGAGGCGAGCCCGCGTCAGCCTGGTGCAGGTTCGAGGCCCCGGACTCTTCGGGCGGGCGTGCGCTCTCTAGGCGCGTCGGCCCTGCAGCACGATCGCCAGGCCTTCATCCTTCAACCGAACCGTATCGGCGGCGAGCTGAGTCCATCCGCGCCGCGCGCAATCCTTCGCGATCGCCTCGACTTCGAAGAAGCCGAGTCTCATGCGTGACGCAACGGTATCGAGCATCCGCCACGAGCCGGCAGACATCCCGGGCGTCTCTTCCGCGAGAGCGGCGCAGAGGGCACGTGCACGGTTGTCCGGAACGGAAGGCGTAGACATGAACCACTCCTTGGCTGCTCGCGATGGCTTCGATTTGCAGCGCCCGCTGCATTCGGCTTCGTGGGGGCTGCCTCATCCTATGTCAGATCGACAAGACCACCGTCGACACCGTTCAACGCGATATCCACATCACTCGTCGCAGGCCTGTCCGTGATCGGGCGGGCGTTGGCCGCGATCGAGAACGCGTGCGCTTTGCGAATCGGCGTCAGTTGGCACGGCCCTGCGCCATGTCGATCAATGCCTTGAACGCGGCCGAGTGGTTGCGCCTGCCGGGATAGTAGAGACAGAGGGGTGCCAGCAGTGGTGTCCAGTCCTCAAGGATCCGGACGAGACGCCCCGCCTCGATGTCTTCGCGCACGTCGGACTCCATGAAGTAGCCGATGCCGACATGGTCGAGCACCGCGATGCGCGAGAGGCTGGCCTCGTCCAGCGTGATGGGTCCTTGAACGTCGATCTGGATGGATTGCCCATCCTTTTCGAACTGCCAGCGATGCAGCGCGCCATTCGGCAGTCGGATGCGGAGGCATGCGTGGCGCAGCAGGTCGGGAGGCACGCGGGGCTTGCCATTGTCTTTGAAATAGTCGGGCGATGCGACCACGGCAAAGCGACGGGGAGGACCGACGGGAATGGCAATCATGTCGCTCGGCACCAGGTCGGCGCTCCTCAGGCCGAGATCGAACCCTTCGGCGACGATGTCCACGATCCGGCCCTCGGTGACGAGATCGATGTGAACCTGGGGATAGCGCTGCAGGAATTTCAGGAGGAGTGGACCGAGCACCTCTCGTGCCCCGGTCGCGAAGGCATTGATCCGGAGGGTCCCCGAGGGGGTTTCCTGCTGCGAGCGGGCGGCGCTCATCGCATCGTGCAGGGTGCGTACGGCAGGACCGACCTGATCGACGAAGTTTCGTCCGGCATCCGTCAGGGAAACACTGCGCGTGGTGCGATTGAACAGCCGGACCCCGAGTCGGCGTTCGAGCTTGCCGATGAGGTTGCTGAGGGCGGTGGTCGACAGGCCAAGTTCCTGCGCCGCCGCCCGGAACGATCCGCGCCGGGCAATGCCGAGAACGGCATCAAATTCGATCAGACCGTGATTCGCCATTGTCCCGATTTTCGCAACACTACATGGCAGTTTGACCCGATTATCGTGATCTATCGCCGCCTCTAAATCAATCTCGTCACGTCATGGAGCCGAGCGATGCCGATCGAACTACCCAAACCCATAGCCGACTATGTCGAGGCCAACGCGCGGCTCGATGTGGATGGGATGCTGAAGCCTTTCGCCGCCGATGCGGTCATCCTGGACATCGGAAGGCGCAACAAGGGCCACGCCGAGCTTCGGACCCTGTTCGAAGACGAGGTGATTGCGGTCAAGGCCATCTTCACGCCGGATGCCGCACACCACGAGAACGGCCAGGTCGTGGTCGAAGGCCCTGCCCATGGCGACTTCAAGGGCAGCCCGATCCGCTTCACCTACCGCTTCACGCTCGAACACGACGCGATCAAGGCCCTGGAGATCGCGATATGACCATCAAGGCCGATCCGACAGAGTTCGAGGGAAAGCGCGTGCTCGTCAGCGGCGGCACCAAGGGGCTGGGCTGCGCCACCGTCGCCCGCTTCCTGGCCGGTGGCGCCCGGGTGATCACCGCCGCCCGGGGACACGCCGAGCCCATCGACGGCGTCGAGTTCGTGCAAGCGGACCTGACGACGCCGGAAGGAGGGGAACTCCTGGCCAATGCCGCGCTGGAGCATCTGGGTGGCGTCGACATCCTGGCCCATGTGATCGGCGGGTCGTCCTCGCCGGGCGGCGGCTTTGTTGCCCTGACCGACGATCACTGGCTCGCCGAGCTCAACCTGAACCTACTCGCGACGGTCCGCCTCGATCGGCTTCTCATCCCGCAAATGATCGAGCGGGGCACCGGTACGGTGGTGCACGTCACCTCGATCCAGTCGGTCCTGCCTCTTCCCGAGGCGACGACCGCCTACGCCAGCGCCAAGGCCGCCCTCAGAACCTACAGCAAGTCGCTCTCCAACGAGCTCGGGCCGAAGGGTGTGCGGGTCAACACCGTTTCCCCCGGCTGGATCATGACCGAGTCGTCCGTCGACCTGTTGAGGCGCCTGCAGGCGGCCAATGGCGGCACGATCGAGGAGGCGCGGCAAGTCGTCCTCGACAGTCTGGGCGGCATCCCGATCGGGCGCGCGGCCGAGCCCTATGAGGTCGCCGACCTCATCGCCTACCTGGCCTCCGATCGAGCCGCCGCGATCCACGGCGCCGAGTTCGTCATCGATGGCGGCACCGTTCGGACCGTCTGAAGACTGGCTCTGACAAGAAGTATTGTTTCATCCCGCTGTCTCTGCCGGCTGGTCTATGCTCCCGGCTCCGCGGGAGGAAACACCATGAAAATCGCGAAAATCGAGGATCTGCATTGCGACGCCGGTTGGCGCGACTTCTCCTTCCTAAAGATCACGACCGACGACGGACTGGTCGGCTGGTCGGAATACAACGAAGGCTATGGCAGCGCGGGCCTCACCGCCGTGATCCGGCGCATGGCGCAGGGACTGATCGGCCAGGATCCGCGCCCCGTCGAGCGCATCATGTCGACGATCTACGCCATCACCCGCCAGGCGCCGGGCGGCATGAACCAGCAGGCGATGGCCGCCATCGAGAATGCGCTGATCGACATCAAGGCGAAGGCCTTGGGCATCCCCGTCTGCGAACTGTTCGGCGGGCCGGTGCGCGACCGCCTGCCGCTCTACTGGTCGCATTGCGGCAGCTACCGGTTCCGCAATGCCGAGGTGATGGGCGTCGAGCCGGTGCGCTCGCTCGACGACCTTGTGAAGCTGGGCCGCCACGTGAAGGAGCGCGGCTTCAAGGCGCTCAAGACCAACATCTTCCGCTTCGATCTCGATCCGCCGAACATGTACCAGCCCGGCTTCGGCCGCAGCCCGGGCGGGCCGGAACTGAACGCCGACGGCGCGGTGCTGGCTGCGATCTCCGACGGGCTGGCCGCCTTCCGCCAGGGCGCCGGTCCTGACATGGGCATCCTTCTCGACACCAACTTCAACTTCAAGACCGAGGGATACATCAAGGTCGCGCGGGCCTGCGAGCCCTACAACCTCTTCTGGCTGGAGATCGACTCCTACGATCCCGAGGGGCTTCGCCTGATCCGCGACCGCGCCTCGATGCCCATCGCCTCCTGCGAATCGCTGTTCGGCCGCCGCCAGTTCCGGCCCTACTTCGAGAACCGCTCGATCGATGTGTCGATCATCGACGTGCCGTGGAACGGGCTCGCCGAGTCGCTGAAGATCGCCTCCATGGCCGAGGCCTACGAGATCAACTGCGCGCCGCACAACTTCTACGGCCATATGTCGACCCTGATGAGCGCCCATCTCTGCGCCGCCATGCCGAACTTCCGCATCATGGAAATCGATATCGACGACGTGCCATGGAAGGACGATCTGGTGACTCACCCGCCGGTGATCCAGAATGGCGAGCTGATCGTGCCCACCCGGCCCGGCTGGGGTGCCGACATCAACGAGGAAGCGGTCAGGGCGCATCCGCCGAAGAACCCGCATCCCTGAGAGGAAGAGACAATCCCATGGTCTACGAGTTTCGCACCTACACGCTGGCGCCGGGCAAGATGCCGGAATACCTCAAGGCCGCCGAGACGATCGGCCGCCCGGCGCGCGGCAACAACTACGGCGTCAACCACGGCTACTGGACGTCGGAGTTCGGCGCGCTGAACCAGATCTGGCATCTGTGGAAGTACGACAGCTACGAGGAGCGCACGCGCCTGCGCGCCGAGCTGCAGAAGAACAAGGACTGGACCGAGAAGTACATTCCGATCGTGAAGACCTGCGTGGTGCGCCAGGACCTGCGGCTGATGAATGCCGTGGTCGACATCAGACCCGACGACGGCACGACCGGAAACGTCTACGAGCTGCGCATCTACCGCTGCGGCCTGGGCGGCGCGGTGCAATACGGCAAGGACTTCAAGGAAGTCCAGGCGGCGCGCGAGAAGTACTCACCGATCTGGGGCGCCTGGACCGGCGAGTTCCCGCAGCCCAACGAGTGGATCCATCTCTGGCGCTACAAGAACCTGCAGGAGCGCTTCGAGGCCCGTGCCGCGGCCATGAAGGATCCGGCGTGGCAGGCCTATCTCGCCAAGGGTCCGGCCAAGCTGCAGGAGATGCACTCCACTCTGCTGCTGCCGACCAACTACTCGCCGCTCAAGTAGAGACGACGGAACGGACACGACCTCACCCCGGGGAGCGATTCCCGGGGTGAGGTGGCTTGGAAATTGCGAGGATCCGCGTATGGACACGTTCGATGACAGTCTTGCCTTCGTGAAGTTCGGCGTGGGCCAGCCGGTGCTGCGCAAGGAGGATCCGACTCTCCTGCGCGGCGAGGGCCGCTACACCGACGACATCAACCTTCCAGGCCAGGCGCATGCGGTGATGGTGCGCAGCCGCAACGCGCACGGGCTGCTGAAGGGCATCGACCTGTCCGAAGCCAAGTCCATGCCGGGCGTGCTCGCGATCCTGACGGCCGCCGATCTTGACGAGGCGGGGTTCGGCCCGTTGATGTGCCCGCTCAACATCCCCCAGCGGGACGGCACGCCGATGAAGACGCCGCCGCGCTGGTCGCTGGCGAAGGACAAGGTGCGTTTCGTCGGCGAGGTCGTGGCGATGGTCGTCGCGGAGACGGCGCTGCAGGCGAAGGACGCCGCTGAAGCCGTGATGCTCGATATCGAGGAACTGCCGGCCGTGACCGACCCGGAGGCGGCGCTCGCCGAGGGCGCGCCGCAGCTTCATGCCGAAGCGCCGGGCAACCTCGCGCTCGATTTCTATTTCGGCAATGCCGAGTCCGTCGCCAGGGCCTTCGCCGAGGCCGCGCATGTCACCAGGCTCGACATCGATTCGCAGCGCATCGTGGTCAGCGCCATGGAACCGCGCTCGGCCATCGGTTCCTACGACGCCGCGAAGGATCGCTGGATCCTCAACGTCGGCTGCCAGGGCGTGTTCGGACTGCGCGGCGGCCTCGCCAAGGACGTGCTGAAGGTCACGCCCGACAGGTTGCAGGTGCTGACAGGCAATGTCGGCGGTTCGTTCGGCATGAAGGCGCCGCCCTATCCGGAATACGGCCCTTTGCTGCTGGCGGCGAAGAAGCTCGGCCGTCCCGTGAAGTGGACGGACGAGCGCTCCGAGAGCTTCCTGTCGGATCATCACGGCCGCGACCACAAGCGCGTCGCCGAACTGGCGCTCGACAAGGACGGCAAGTTCCTCGCGGTCCGTCTTACGGGCTACGGCAATGCCGGCGCCTACATCTATCCGCCGATGCCGGCGACGACCAATGCGGTGAAGAACCTGATCGACGTCTACCGCACGCCGGCGATGGAGGTGAATTCGAAGATCGCCTTCACCAACTGCACGCCGGTCGCCGCCTATCGCGGCGCCGGCCGTCCCGAAGGCAACTATTTCATGGAGCGCCTGATCGATACGGCGGCGCGCGAGATGGGCATCGACGGCATCGAGCTGCGGCGGCGCAATCACATCGCGCCGGAGCAGATGCCGTACAAGTCGCCGGCCAACAACGTCTACGATTCCGGCGAATTCCGCGCCATCCTCGACGAGACCCTGCAGATCTCCGACTGGGACGGCTTCGAGGCCCGCAAGCGGGAGAGCGCCAAGCGCGGCAAGCTGCGTGGTCGCGGCGTCGGCAGCTATCTCGAAGTGACGGCGCCCGCCGGCAAGGAACATGGCGGCATCCGCTTCGAGCCCGACGGCTCCGTCACCATGCTGAGCGGCACGCTGGACTACGGCCAGGGTCATGCGTCGCCGTTCGCGCAGGTGCTGACAGGCCTGCTGGGCATCCCGTTCGAGCGCTTCAAGCTGCTGCAGGGCGACAGCGACCAGCTCAAGGCGGGCGGCGGCACCGGCGGTTCGCGTTCCGGCCTCGTCGGTGCAGAGGCTTTCCTCGAAGCCAGCCGCAAGGTGATCGACCAGGGCAAGCAGATCGCCGCGCACGTGCTCGAGGCGTCGGTCGTCGACATGGAGTTCGACAAGGGGCGCTTCAGGATCGCCGGCACCGACCGCGGCATCGGTATCCTCGAACTGGCGAAGAAGCTGCACGACGGTCTCGCGCTGCCCGCAGACGTGCCGCAGACGCTCGACGTCGCGCATGTCTCCGACACGCCGCCCTCGTCGTTCCCCAACGGCTGCCATGTCTGCGAGGTCGAGATCGATCCCGATACCGGCACGATCGAGCTGGTGCGCTACTTCATGGTCAACGACTTCGGCACCCTCATCAATCCGCTGCTGGTCGAGGGCCAGGCGCATGGCGGCGTCGTGCAGGGGCTGGGCCAGGCGATCATGGAGCGCACGGTCTATGACGAGCAGGGCCAGTTGCTGACGGGCAGTTACACCGACTACGCCCTGCCGCGCGCGCAGGACGCGCCGAGCTTCACCATCCAGAGCCATCCCGTACCGGCGAAGACCAACACGCTGGGCGTGAAGGGCTGCGGCGAGGCGGGCTGCGCCGGTGCGCTGCCGTCGATCATGAACGCGATCGTCGATGCGCTGGGCGGCAAGCACATCGACATGCCGGCCACACCGGAAAAGGTCTGGCGGGCGCTGAACGCAGGTTAGCCCTTCGCCTCGACCTCGATCGTCTTCTTGACCGCCGGCCGCTCCAGCATGCGGGCGCGGTGCGCTTCGAGCGCCGGGAAATCGCCAGGCTGGCGTTCGAGCTGGTCGCGGAAACGCCAGTAGACGCGGAACAGATGGATGTCGGCAATCGAGTAGCGATCGCCCAGGATCCATGTGCGGCCGGCCAGACGCTTGTCCGCGACCGCGTAGAGTTCGCGCGCCTCCGCGACGCCCTGCCGGATCGCCGGGTGGATCGTCGACGCGACATAGGACATCCAGGAAATCACCTGCGCCTCGGCTTCGATGTCGCCGGCCGGCAGGAGGTTCGCCGCCGGATAGGTGCGGGCGAGATAATAGAGGATACCCGCCACCTCGGTGAGCGGCCGGCCGTCGATCATCAGCACGGGGACTTTGCCGACAGGATTCACGGACAGGAAGTCCGCGTTGCGGGTTTCCTTGCGTGGCACCGAGACGGCGTGTTTCTCGAACGGGGCGCCGACCTCGTGGAGGGCGATATGGGCTGCCATCGAGCTGGAGCCGGGCGAGTAGTAGAGCTTGAGCATGCCCGACCGTACCACGCCTGTCGTTGCGGTCGAGCGTGGGTTATCCTGTCGTCATGATCACGCTTCTGCTGTCGTCCCACGCGCAGCGTATCTGGGGCGAGCGCATCGCGGCTACCGTGCCCCCGGGCACGCTGTCTTTCCTGACCGCCGAGGAGGCGCTGGCGGCCGACGGCCCGAGCGCCGCCGACATCGCCTTCATGACCCGCGAGGTCACGGGAAGATCCAGTCCCACCCATCCGACACCCGAGCTGCAGGGCTTCGACGCGGTGGTGCGCAAGTCGCCCAACCTCAAATGGCTGCAGATCCACCCGGCCGGCGCGGAGCGTCCGATCTATCGCGAGTTGCGGGCGCGCGGCGTCAAGGTGACGACCGCCTCGGGCGCCACCGCCGTCACCGTGGCCCACAGCACCCTGGGCGCCGTGATCGCGATCAACCGCCGCTTCCCGCTGCTCGCGGATGCGCAGCGCCGCCACGCCTGGGAGCCGCGTCTGGGCGAGCGCTCGCCACGCGACCTCGCGGGCCAGTGTGCCGTGATCGTCGGCATGGGGCCGATCGGACAGAACATCGCCCGGCTGCTCGCGATGCTGGGCATGCGCTCGATCGGCGTGCGTCGCACCGCCCAGCCGGTCGAGCCGTGCGAAAGAGTCGTTGCCTACGAAGGCCTGCACGAAGTCCTGCCGCAGGCCGACTGGCTGATCCTCTGCTGTCCGGCCTCGCCGGTGACGCGCGGCATCGCCAATGCTGCGGCCTTCGCGGCGATGCCGGACGGCGCGCACTTCGTGAACGTCGCGCGCGGCGAAGTCGCGGTGGAGAAGGACGTCATCGCCGCCTTGCAGAGCGGCAAGCTCGGCGGCGCCTATCTCGACGTTTTCGAGCGCGAGCCGCTCGATCCGGCGTCGCCGCTGTGGGATCTTCCCAACGTGCTGGTCTCGCCGCACACCGCCAGCCATTCGCTGGGCCAGAACGAGGCGATCTTCGGCATCTTCCTGGAGAACCTTGCGCGTTTCCGCGCCGGTCAGCCGCTGCGCAACGACGTCGACAAGCTCGCCTGAACCGCCTGCTCCACGGCGCGGCGGTCGAGCCGTGCCCGGAGGCCGATCACCACCAGCCGACCGGATCTCGCGCCGGCCGGCGCCGAGTCGATCTCGAAGCGCTGGCCGACGACATGCAGCGCGAGCCGGTTCAGGATGCCCTTTGCGCGCAGGACGCCCGTGCCGGGTGCGCTCAGCCGCTGGCCAAGTTCGGTGATGTCGACATTGGCAGGCACGTCCAGCTCCAGCGAGTCGTAGAGCGATGCCGCGTCGGGGGCTCCGGGTGTCGTGAGCGTTGCCGACAGGCGGGGCAGGGCGGCATCGCGCAAACCCAGCAGCAGGTCGGGCGCGATGTCGGCGCGCGTTGCCGGGAGAATGCGCGCGGCCGGGCTTTGCGTGGCAAGCCAGGCGAGAGTCTGCCGGAGCGAGGCTTCGTCCACGAGATCGCAGCGATTGGCGACGACGAGATCGGCCGCGCCGAGCTGGCGCGTGATCGTGTCGCCGAGATAGGCGTCGTCCGCCATCGTCCGTACCGTCTCGGCATCGACCATCACGACGATCCCGTCGACGCGATAGGCCGGCAGAAGCGTTACGGCGCTGGCGACCATGCCGGGCAGCGCGACACCGCTGGTTTCCAGCACGACGCGCTCGATGTCGGGCCGCTGCTCGGGCAGCGCCATCAGCGTGTCCATCAGGTCCGAACCGTAGCTGCAGCAGATGCAGCCGCCGGAAATCTCCAGCGTGTCGCCGTCCGACGACACGATCAGGTCGCGGTCGACCGGCGTCGCGCCGAAATCGTTGACCAGGACGGCGAGCCGCTGTCCGTCGGCGGCGCGCAGCAGCCGATTGACCAGGGTGGTCTTGCCGGTGCCGAGATAGCCGCCGATCACCGTGACCGGCAGCCGCCCGCCCGGTCGCGTCTCGCTCACGCCGTCCCCCTCACACTCCGTTGGCGGGGAAGAGTCGGCCACCCTGGACCGTGCCCCAGATGCGCACGTCCTTGAGCTTGTCCGGCGCGATCTCCAGCGGATCGTCCTCCAGCACGGCGAAATCGGCGCGCTTGCCGCATTCGATCGAGCCGACCTCGCCGTCGAGCTTCAGCGTCCAGGCGGCGCCCAGCGTGATGGTGCGCAACGCGTCGGCCACCGAGATGGCCTCGCTGGTGCCGAGCGTGCGGCCGCTGGCGGTGCGGCGGTTGACGGCGCACCAGGCGGTGAAGAGCGGCCCGAGCGGAGTCACCGGCGCATCCGAATGGATGGCGAGCGGCACGCCGCTGGCCAGCGCGGTGGCGCAGGCGTTCATGCGCATCGCCCGCTCCGGTCCGACCGTCGTCTCGTAATGCTGGTCGCCCCAATAGAAATGATGGTTGGGGAACAGGTTGGCGCACATGCCGAGCCGGGCCATGCGCCGGAACTGCGCCGCGTCCGCGAGCTGGCAATGCTGCAGGGTGAAGCGATGGTCGCGCGCCGGCTGGTCGAGCAGGGCGCCTTCCAGGCAATCCAGCGCCATCTCGGTCGCCTGGTCGCCGTTGGTGTGGCTGTGCACCAGCACGCCCTTCTGCAGCGCCAGCCTGTAGAGGCCGCTGATCGCCTCGGGCGGCGTGTACCACAGGCCGTTGGGCGCGCCGTTGTAGTAGCCGGGCCAGCGCAGGCGGGCCGAGAAGCCCTGGATCGAGCCATCGACGAACAGCTTGATGGCACCGAGCCGCAGCCGGTCGGTCGAGCGGGCCTTGAGCTTCACGGCCATGTCCACGACCTGCTCGGGAGTCAGCGCCTGGAAGCGGCGGAATGACACGATGCGCACCGGATACCCGGCCTCGCCGGTCACCCGTGCCATCATCGAGACCGCATCGTCGGGCAACAGGTTCGCGAGATCGGTCGCGGTGGTCACGCCCTGGCGCACGCAGAGCTTGGCGAAGCGGCGCAGACCGTCCTCGTCGTTGGCCAGCGCCTCGCGATCGAAGCCGACATGGGCGCCGACGATCGTCATCGCCTCGGGGCCTTTCAGCTCGCCGGTCGGCAGGCCGTCGGACCCGAGCGGGATGCCGGGATGGTTGACGCCCGGCCGCATCAGGCCAGCCAGTTCCAGCGCCCGCGTGTTCACGTTGAAGATGTGGCCGCTCGCATGCATCACGCCGATCGCGCGTGTCGTCGATACGCGGTCGAAATCTGCGCGCACGACACGACGGTCGCCGTAGTAGATGGGGTCGAGGCCCCAGCCGGCCAGCACTTCGGTCGGTGAGGCGAGCTTGCGCTCGACCTGCTGCAGGCGCGTCACGACGTCTTCGATGGACTCGGCGCCCGGCCATACCTTGCCTTCCGGATCCATGCGGTCGAAGCGGCCGAGATAGGTGTAGCGCCAGAACGTGCCCTCGGCGGCATGGCTGTGGCCCTCGACGAGACCGGGCATCAGCACCTTGTCGGCGAAGCTGTCGTCCAGCGTGTAGGCGCCCCAGCCCGCGAGTTCTTCCAGCGGGCCGACGCCCAGGATGCGGCCCTCGCGCACGGCCACATGCGTGGCCTCGGGACGGGCGGGGTTCATGGTGAGGATGCGGCGGGCGCGGAAGATCGTGATCGGGCTGGATGTCATGGCGCCGACAGTAGCGGGCGGGCCACTGGAACGCCAAGCACGAGCTTGCGTCGCAGAGCGGTCGTGTCGTTCTTGGCATTGCGAAGTCGTTTGCAGCGTATAGGCTGGCGCAAAGCAGGCGAACGACCTGCGTCGGATATCAAGAGTCTCGTGGTCGGGTGCAGTGATCCGCCGGGGGACGGGGGAAACGAACATGCGCCTGACACGTCGCGCCACACTCGGTCTGTTGGCAACGTCGCCGGGATTGGCGGCACCCGCGGTATGGGCGCAAGGGCGCGACTGGCCGAATCGCCGGCTTCGGCTCCTCGTGCCCAGCGCCGCCGGCGGCTACGAGGTCTATGCCCGCATCCTGGCGCCGCGGCTGGCCGAACTGCTGGGCCAGCCCGTGGTCGTCGATAACAAGCCCGGCGCCAACGGCATCATCGGCATGCAGGAAGTCCAGCGCAGTGCGCCCGACGGCTATACCTTCATGTTCGCCCATGTCGGCGCGATCTCGATCGGCAGCAGCATCTATCCCAACATGCCGCTCGATCCGGTGGACGATCTCGCGTCCATTTCGGTGGCCGTCACCTCGCCGCTGGTCTGGGTGGTGACGCCGACGCTGCCGTTCAAGACGATGCCGGAGTTCATCGCCAAGGCGAAGGCCGAGCCCGGCCAGTGGCGCTACGGGCTGCCCGCGTCCGGCAGCATCCCGCATCTGGTCGCGGAGGACACCAAGATCCGCCACAAGCTCGACATGCCGGCCGTGCCCTACCGCAGCACACCGCAATCGCTGATGGCGGTGATCAGCGGCGAGGTGCCGATCACCGTGGACAGTCTCGGCGCCAGTGCGGGCCACATCGCCGGCGGCAAGCTGCGCGCCCTGGCCGTCACCTCGCGCGAACGCTCGGAGAAGCTGCCCGACGTGCCGACCATGATGGAACTCGGCCTCGATCCGCGCGAATGGGTGGCCTGGTATGCCTTCATGGCGCCCAAGGGCACGCCCGACGAGGTCATCCAGAAGCTGAACACGGTCATCAACCAGGCACTGCAGGAAGAGGCCATTGCCACGCGCATCCGAGAGCTGGGCGCCTCACCGCGCATCACCACGCCGGCCGAGACGCTGGCCTTCATCACGCGGGAGCGCACCGACTTCGGTGCCATCGCGCGGGCCGGCAACATTCGCGTCGAGTAGTTCAGTCCCTTCCTCTTTGCGGACTCCGCAAAGGGGAAGTGCCCTCGTCCGACGAGGGCGACGGGGTCACGCCCCTCCGTCGGCGATAGCGCCGACACCTCCCCGCCTGAATGGGGAGGCGAGGCGCTTGCGTCTGAAGACCTACCGAACCGTATTGCGCGGCACGTCGCGGAACGGCTTGGTCGTGTCGATGCTCGGTTCCTTGGGCATCTTGAGGACGCGCTCGGAGATGATGTTGCGCTGGATTTCGTCGGTGCCGCCGGCAATCGAGGTCGCCGGCACCGAGACGAGGATCTCGGCGATGGTGCCGTTCATCGGGCTGTCGGTGCCGCTCAGCAGGGCGTCGGCGCCGGACAGCTGGGTGTGGATGCGGGCCGCGGCGCGGGCGACATGGCTGGCGACGAGCTTGCCGAGCGAGCCTTCCGGTCCCTGCGGCTTGCCCTGCTGCGCGGCGGCGCGGGCGCGGCGCGCCGTCCATTCGGCAGACTTGGACATGATCAGGAGCTTGGCGATCTCCTGCCGCACCACCGGATCGCCAAGATGGCCCGTCTCCCGGGCGCGGGGCAGGATCAGGTCGACCCGGCCGGCGCGCTGCGGATACCACTTGTAGGGCTCCATCGTCGTGGCGATCTCGGCCCGCTCCTCGTCGTAGGCGCGACCCTTGCGGTCCGAGCCCATCGCCCAGGTGCGCAGACCGTCGGCGCCACGGCGTTCGTGCATCAGCGTCGTCGTCGTCACGGCCCAGCCGTCGCCCACGTTGGCGACCAGGAATTCCGGCTCGACCACGGCGTCGGTCAGGAACACCTGGTTGAACGAGGCGTGCCCGTTCATCTGCTTCAGCGGCTGCACGTTCACGCCGGGCTGGTGCATGTCGATGATGAAGTAGGACAGGCCCTTGTGCTTGGTCTGGTCCCAATCGGTGCGGGCCAGCAGCAGGCCCCAGTGGGCATGGTGGGCCGACGTCGTCCAGACCTTCTGGCCGTTCACGATCCACTTGTTGCCCTGCATCTCGGCGCGCGTGACGGCGCCGGCGACGTCGGAGCCCGAGCCCGGCTCGCTGAACAGCTGGCACCAGGTATCCTCGCCGGTGAGGATGCGGCGCAGGAACTTCTCCTTATGGAGATCGGTGCCGTGCGCGAGGATGGTCGCGGCGGCGAGGGTGCGGATGCCGGCCTTGGCGACGCCGATCGCGCCGACGCGCGCGAATTCCTCGTCGACCACGGCCTGCAGGCCCTGCGGCAGGTCGCGGCCGTACCATTCCTTCGGCCAGGTCGGGACGCCCCAGCCCGAATCGGCCAGCTTATTGCGCCATTCGACGAGGCCGAGTTCGGGATTCCAGTTGGCTTCCAGCCAGGCGCGCACCTCGGCGCGGACGGAGTCTTCGGTGAGTTCGCTCATCATCCTGCTCCTCAGGCGGCCCAGTGCTGCATCATCTGCTCGCGATGGTGATGGGCGTCGCCCAGCAGCACCTCCGAGCTCTTGGCGCGCTTGAACCAAAGATGGGTGTCGTTGTCCCAGGTGAAGCCGATGCCGCCATGGATCTGGATGGCATGCACGGCGGTCTGCACGGCCGCGTCGCTGGCAGCGGCCTTGGCGAGCGACGCGACCGCCACGATGTCGTCGTCGCCCTCGTCGAGCGCGGCGGCGGCGTAGTAGGCGGCCGACTTGGCCAGCTCGACATCGACCAGCATGTCGGCGTGTTTGTGCTTCATCGACTGGAAGGAGGCGATGGCGCGGCCGAACTGCATGCGCATCTTGGCGTATTCCAGCGAATCCTCGCGCAGCCGGTCGGAGACGCCGGCCATTTCGTTGGCGAGGCAGACCGCGGCCTCGACCATGGTGCGCGCGAAGGGCACGGCGGCGGCGCCGGCTTCGCCCAGCAGCGTGGCTTCGACGCCCTTGAAGTCGAGGCGGGCGAGCTTGCGGGTCTCGTCCATCGTCTTGAGCAGCCTGCGCGACAGGCCCTTGGCGTCGCCCTTGACGGTGAAGAGGGAGAGGCCCTTGTCGCCGCTGCTGCCCGGGGCGCGGGCAAGGACGACGATGAGATCGGCGGTGTGGCCGTCGAGGACGTAGCTCTTGAAGCCGTCGAGGACGTAGCCCGAACCGGACGGCTTGGCGGTCAGCGTCGTGGCGGCGGCATCCCAATGGGCCGGATTCTCGACCCAGGCGAGGGTGGCAATGGTGTCGCCGGCGGCGATGCCGGGCAGCAGCGCCTGCTTCTCGGCTTCCGTGCCGGCATTGAGGATCGCGCCGGTGGCCAGCACGGCGGTCGAGAAGAACGGCGCGCAGAGCAGCGACCGGCCCATCTCTTCCAGCACGATGCAGAGTTCGCCAAAGCCGAATCCCTGGCCGCCATAGGCTTCGGGGATGCGGACGGCGGTGAGGCCGAGCTCGCCGTTGAGTTTGCGCCAGGCGGCAGGCTCGAAGCCGGTTTCGGTCGCCATCAGGCGCCGCACTTCCTTGGTGGGCGACCGCTCGCCCAGAAAGCGGCGCAGGTTCGACCTGAACTCTTCCTGCTCGCTCGAGAAGCTGAACTTCATGAACCAATCCTCCCGGCGCCGACTTTAGGCACTGGGAGGGATGACCGGAAGCGCCCGCAGGACGCGGGAATTGCAGGGCGAGACGCTGCCGATGGCGGCGTCACCCCTCACAGGTGGAGCAGGTCGATATGCACCGTCGACGGACTTTGCGCGCCTGTGGCGACGAAACCGAAGCTGGTCTCGCCGTCCTGGGCGATCGTCCCGTTGTAGGCGGCGTTGCCGATCACGTAGCCGCTCGCATCGTGCGACACGATGACGGCGTTCCAGAGGTCCGTGATCTGGTTCGTCGTCTCGATCTTGACCTGCCAGCCGGTGACCGCCGCCGTGCCGTCGTTCTCCAGGGTGACGCTGCCGTTGAAGCCGCCCGACCAGGAATTGACGATGGCGAACATGGCCTCGAGATCGCCGGAGCCCGAGGAAGGCGTCGTCGGATCGGTAGGGGGCGTGGGTGTCGTCGGCGTGGTGGTCGTCGTCGTCGCGGTGTCGTCGTCGACGATGGTGCCGGTGCCGGTGGCGCGCGTGATCGTGGCGCCCACGGCGTTGCTCAGCACGACGCCAAAATGCTCGTTGCCCTCGACCAGCTTGTCCGGACTGATCTCGATCGTGATCGTCTTGCTCTGCTCGCCCACGGCGAAGGTGACGTGGCCGCTGCTGGCGATGAAGTCCGAGGCGCCGGCCTCGCCGTAGACGGTCTGGTAGTCGACCGTCACTTCCTGCGTCGCCGCCTCGGAGAGAGTGAGCACGAAGCTCGCCGTCGGACCGCCGCTGCTGCCGTCGCCCGGCGCATCCTCGTGGAACTGGTACTCGATGGGCGTGAGGTAGCCCATCTTCGTCTGGTTCACGGTGTTCCAGTTGTCGTTCAGGATGCCGCCGGTGTCGCCCGAGTTCGGGTTCCATGACCAGAAGGTCCAGCTCGGTCCTTTCTGTCCCGGTGCCAGGTCGGACGTGCCGTCATTGTTGAAGTCGCCGCCCAGATAGGACGTGATCGCCTCCAGCCACGGCGCATCCTTCGGATCCACCAGCTTGGTGCCGAACTCGCCGATCCACACGGGCGCGATGCCTTCCTTGTAGATGTAGCCCCACATCTGGTCGAACTTGGCGGGCAGGTTCGCCGGGAAGTCCGGACCCTGGAACCACGACTGTTCGTAGACCGAGTTGGGATAGTCGTGCGCCGAGTAGACCAGCTTGTTGTCGAGTGCGAGGTCGATCGGCCGGTCGCGCACGCCCATCAGGTTGCCGCCCCACCAGTAGCTCTGGCCCTTGTAGGTGCCGATGCCCTCGACGAAAATCAGCCAGTTGGGGTTCACCGTGCCGATGGCGTTTCCGGCCGTCTCGGCTGCCAGCGCCCAGTCGTTGGCGCCGCCGCCGCCCCAGGTGCCGTTGTAGGGCTCGTTGTGCAGATCCGCGCCGATCACCGACTGATCGTCGGCATAGCGTGCCGCCAGCATCTTCCAGTCGTTGATCCAGGCCGCCTGCGTGTACTGGCTGTTGTACCAGAGGCCGTTCTCGGAGGTGCCGGCGCCGGCATTGCTGCGGTGATGGTCGAGGATGATCTTGAGGCCGATCTGGTCGGCATAGTCGACGATCTTGTCCATGATCTGCAGCGCCGACAGGCCCTGCAGGTCGGGGTTCTTGCTGAAGTCGATGCCGTTGGGCGCCGCCGTCGTATGCAGCATCTCGCTGGAGAAGGGCAGGCGGATCGTGTTGAAGCCCAGATCGACCATCTGGTCCATCATGTCCTTGTAGCCACGCGTCCAAAGGCCATGCGGCGCGAAGGTCGAGGATTCGAAGCCGAACCAGTTCACGCCGGCGATCTGCACCGAATGCCCGGCCGAATCGACGATCTGGTTGCCCGAGGTGCTGAGCCAGCCGGGCGCAGCGCCGCTGCCGGGATTGCCCTCGATCACGGTCGCGTCGGAGATGGCGAGCGTCGGACCGGCCGCCACGTCGTCGTTGACGATCGTGCCGGTGCCGGTCGCGTCGGCGAGGGTGGCGCCGCTGGGGCTCGAGAGCACGATGCTGAAGCCCTCGTTGGCTTCGACGGTTGCATCGCCGATCGTGGCGACCTGGATGGTCTTCTGGGTTTCGCCGGCGGCGAAGGTGAGCGTGCCGGATTGCGCGACATAGTCGCTGCCGGCCACGGCCGTGCCGTTGGCCGTCGCGAAGTTCACCGTAACGGGAGTGGCGGAAGCCGCCGACAGGCTCACGGTGAAACTGGTCTGGCCGGGCGCCGCCGCACTTCCCTCGGCGGAGGAGGCGTCGGTGATCGAGAGCGAGGGCAGGGGCGTGGCGCTATCGTCGTTGACGATGGTGCCGAGTGCGCTGCCGTCCCGGAGCGTGGCGCCGGTCGGCGATGCGAGGGTCACCCGCAGCGTCTCGTTGGCCTCGACCGCCGTGTCGCCCGTCACCTGGACGCGGATGACCTTCGACGTCTCGCCGGCGGCGAAGGTCAGTACTCCCGATTGGGCGACATAGTCCTGGCCAGCCTTGGCGGTGACATTGGAGGTTGCGTAGCCGACCGTGACCGGGCTCGAAGTCGCCGAGGACAGCGTGACCGTGAAGGACATCTCGCTTGTGCCGGCATGGCCTTCGGTCACGCTGGCGTCGGCGATCGAGATCGTGGCGTCGTCGTTGACGATCGTGCCGATGCCGAGGCGGTCGGCGATCTTGCCGCCGGTCGCGCCCGTCAGATTGATCTTCAGCGTCTCGTTGCCTTCGATGGCCGTATCGCCGCTGACCTTGATGTTGATCACCTTGGAGGTCTCGCCGGGCGCGAAGGTGACCGTGCCGGTCTGGGCGACGTAGTCCAACCCCGCCTTGGCGGTGCCGTCCTCGGTGCCGTAGGTCACGCTCACCGGCGCGGTGGTGGCTTCGGAGAGGGTGATGGTGAAGGCGAGGTCCCGCGTGCCGCCGTCGCCCTCCTTGATCGTGGCATCGGCGATGGTGATCTTGGGGACGACAACGTCGTCGGTGGTGATCGTGCCCACCGCTGCGCCGTCGGCGATGGTGGCGCCGCTCGGGGAGGAAAGCCTCAGCGCCAGCGTCTCGTTCAGTTCGGCGACCTTGTCGCCATTCACCGTGACGCTGATCGTCTTCTGCGTTTCGCCGGCCGCAAAGGTGATCGTGCCGGACCGGGCGACATAGTCCGAGCCCGCCGTCGCCGTGCCGTCGGCGGTTGCGTAGGCGACCGTCACCGGGCCGCTCGCCGCCTTCGACAGGCTGACCGTGAAGTTCATCTGGACGGTGCCGCTGTTGCCTTCGACCACCGATGCGTCGCCGACCGAGATCGTCGGCAGGGACGGCGGCGGCTCCTCACCCGCGCCATTCAGCGTGAGGCCGGTTGCCGCCGTGCCGCCCGTGGCGCCGGGCGTCGCCTGGAAGCCGAAGGTGACGCTGCCGCCTGCCGAGACGTCGCCATTGTAGGAGGCGTTGCGCAGCACATAGTGGGTTCCGACGCGGCTGACGATCTCGGCGCCCCAGATGTTGGTGATGGCGAAGCCGGCGTCGAACTCGATCGTCCAGCCATGCACGCCGCTCGTGCCGCCGTCGACCGTCATGTTGCCGATGAAGCCGGAACCCCAGTTGTCCTTGACCGTGTATTTCACCGTCGCCATCTCGTCTCTCCGCTCAGTTGCCTGCGCCTCGTGTGCGTGAACAGATGCCATCGGCATCGGGGCGTTTCAGCGACAGGCCGGGCGCCAGTCGACGAACGCGGCAGAAAACTCGGTGAACGGGAGGGGCGGCGCGGATCACGCGTGGCTTGCCTCTCTCCGCCAAATGCCCAATCTTCGGCGGCGACCCAGCCGTCCCGACCGGAGCCTCCCGACCTTGATCGCCTTCGTGACTGCCCGGTGGAACGGCCTGTCCCCGTTCTGGCAGGCCCAGATCGGCGGGTGGGGACTGTTCGCGATCGCCGACGTGCTGGCCCAGCGTGTCGCCTACCACAGCTTCACCGTCGCCTTCGCACGCACGGGCCTGATCGTCCTCTGTCTCGTGACCTTCTCGATAGGCCTGCGCGGCATCTACGCCTCGCCTCGGTTTGCCCGGCGCGTCTCGATACCCGGCGTTGCGCTGATCGGGCTGCTGTCGGCTCTGGGAGGGTTGATCACCGCGTCCATGATCGTCCTGGTCCACGAGATGCTTCCCTGGATCGTGCCGCCGGACCGCCGCGGGGTCGAAGAGTTTTTCGTCCCGTTCGTGCATTACTTCTTTGCCCTCGCGGGATGGAGCCTCGCCTACTTCTGGCTGCGCGCGGAACTGGCGGAACAGGCGCAGCACCGCAGGAGGATGCGCGCGGAGGCCGAGGCCCTGAGGGCCGAACTGGAACGGCTTCGTCTGCAACTCGACCCGCACTTCCTCTTCAACGCCCTGAATGGTGTCGCCGAGGAGATCCCCGAGCATCCGACCGCGGCATTAGACATGCTCCGCAACCTCACCGCCTACCTCCGGCACTCGCTCGACGGCATCAATCACACGGTTGTCACAGTCGAGGGCGAGGTCGCGGGCCTGTCGGCCTATCTCGCCGTCCAGAAGGCCCGCTTCGGCGATCGCCTGCAGGCACGGCTGGACGTCGCGCCGGACGCCGGGCCGCGCCGCATCGCGAGCTTCCTGCTTCAGCCGTTGGTCGAGAACGCGGTGAAGCACGGGCGGCGTGAACACGGGCTGGATCTGCGCATCGCCATCGCCGTGAGCGGGGATGTGCTTCGGGCCGAGGTCTCGAATGCGGGCACGCTCGCGCCTGCCGGCGCGGCGCGGCGCCCGCGTGCGGGCATCGGCGTGGAGAATGTGCGGCGCCGGCTGGCACTGCACTATCCCGAACGCCACGCCTTCCAGCTGCGGGAGGAAGGCGAGCGGCCCGAAGAGAAGAGGGTCGTCGCGACGCTCGAGTTGAGGGGCGAACCGTGCGGGTCGTGATCGTCGACGACGAGCCGCTGGCCCGCAGTGCCATGCGCCGCCTGCTGGCCGCGCATGCCCATGTCGAGATCGTGGGCGAGGCCGAGAGCGCCGAGGCCGCGCGCGCCCTGATGTCGAGCCAGCACCCCGACCTCGTCTTCCTCGATATCGAACTGGGCGGCGGCAGCGACGGGTTCGACCTTCTCGACTCGCTGGAGCGGCCGCCCATCGTCGTCTTCGTCACCGCCTTCGCCGAGCATGCGGTCGAGGCCTTTGCCGTGAATGCCGTCGATTACCTGCTGAAGCCGGTCGAGCCGCAGCGTCTCGAGGCGGCGCTGGAGCGGGCGGCGCGGCAGCGCGCGCTCTCGGCGCTGCCGCCGGGCCCGGGCGTGATCGAGCTCAGGACGCCGAGACGGACCCTGTTCGCGACGCCGGCCGAAATCGTGGCGATTACGGCTGACGGCGATTTCACGCGCGTCTTCGTCGCCGGTCAGCCGGCGGTGATGATCCTGCGCACGCTGGCGCATTTCGAGGAGCTGCTGCCGGCGCCGTCCTTCGTTCGCCTGGGCCGCTCGGTGATGATCAACCGCGACCGGCTGCGCAGCCTCGAAGCGCCGACGCGCTCGACCGGCCGCCTCGTGCTCGACGGCATGGCCCATCCGCTCACGATTGGCCGCGCCGCAACGGCCCGGCTGCGCGAGATCCTGGCATCGGGCCGAAGCTGAGCCCTCGGGGCTGCGCCCTGGCATCGAAGCTGCAAGGCCTTCCGGCATCGATCCCACCGGAGGAGCCCATGAAAGCGGTCGTCATCCATGCCACCGGAGGCCCCGAGCAACTCGTGCTGGCCGATCTGCCCGATCCCGTACCGGGGCCGGGCGAGGTGTCGATCGACGTCGCCTATGCCGGCTGCAACTGGGCCGACACGCAGGTTCGCATGGGCATCTATCCGCATCCCATGACCTATCCGATGGTGCTGGGCTTCGAAGTCTCCGGCACCGTGGCGGCCCTCGGGCCGGATGTGACGGGCGTGACGGTGGGCGATCGTGTCGCGACCTTTCCGGAGAAGGGCGGCGCCTACGCCGAGAAGTGCATCGCCTCGGCCAAAGGACTGATCAAGCTCCCCGACTCGGTCCCGCTCGATGTCGCGGCCGCGTTTCCCATCCAGGCGCTGACCGCCTGGCACATGATGTGGACGATCTACGGTGGCATCGGACCGGGCGAGACCGTGCTGGTGAATGCGATCGGGGGCGGCGTCGGCCTGATGTGCACCCAGCTTGCCGTCCGGGCAGGTGCGCGCGTCATCGGCACGACGGGCACGCCCGGGAAGGAAGCGAGGGCGCTGGCTTACGGCGCGTCGAGGGTCGTGGTGACGTCGCAGGAGGATTTCGAACGCGCCGTCCTCGACTTCACCGAGGGCAAGGGCGTCGACCTTGCGATCGATTCCTATGGCGCCACCATGCTCGACCGAACCTTCGGCGTCGTGAAGATGCTGGGCCATGTCATCAGCATCGGCGAAGCCGAAGGGCAGCCCTTCAAGAACATCCGCGAGCGCATCCTGCCGCGCTCGCAGACCTTCACCCGTCTGCATCTCGGCCATATCGACCAGGCCTCGCCGGCATGGCGCGCCGGGGTCGACCATGTGCTGGCGGCCCTCGACGAGGGCTGGCTGAAGGTGCCCATCGAAGGCGTGTTCCCGCTGGCCGAGGCCGCGGAGATGCATCGCCGCCTCGAAGGTCGTGGCGTCGCCGGCAAGCTACTGCTGAAGGCGGGCGTCTGACGTGCACTACCGCTCGAGCCAGACGTCCTCGAAGCGCCAATTGTTATAGATGCTATTGATGTGCAGCGTGACGTTCTTCACCTGCGGCTGCCAGCATCCGGCGATGCGGCCGTGGCTGATGATCGGCCGCGCCACGTCTTCCTGCAGCTTGCGGTCGATCTCCCAGACAAGTTCCTGTCGCTTCCTGCGGTCGGTCTCGCGCGACTGTTCCTCGAAGCGTTTGGTCATCTCCGGATCGCAGTAGTTGTTGTAGTTGCGCAGCGAGCCGCAGGCATAGCCTTCGAACAGCGTCACGTCCGGATCGTCGACGGCGCTGCCCGTGAGGTTGAGCGCGACGACATAGTCCTTCTTGAAGACGCGATTGTAGTAGACGCTGGTGTCGATGATCTCGAGCTCGCCGTCGATCCAGATCTGCTTGAGCTGATCGATCAGGATCACCGCCGGGTCCTTGTAGGTCGCGATGTTGCGGGTACTGACCTTGATCTTCAGCCGCTTGTCCGGCCCGTAGCCGGCCTCCTTCATGAGGGCGCGGGCTTCCTCGCGCGCCTTCTCGACGTCGCCGTAGCCGATCAGCCCCTTCAGCTTCTCCTCCGGCAGGCCCCAGACCCCGTCCGGCGGCGGCAGCAGGGCGCCGGCCATCTTGCCTTCGCCTTCGCTCAGGATGCGGATGAACGCCTCCCGGTCGAGGGTCAGCGCCATGGCGCGGCGGATCTTCGGATCGTCGAAGGGCGCGACCTCGCGATTGACGATCAGGTTGGTGCTGACGCCGCTCTCGCGCATGGTGCACTGCGCCTGGGGCGCGTCGCGCTTGATGTTCTTCAGTAGCGGCACGGTGACGTCGGCCGGGAAGGTCATGTCGAATTTGCCGGCGACGAACGACAGCATGCGCGTCGATCGGTCGGCGATGATCGAGAATTCGATGGCGTCGAGATAGGGACGCCCGGGCTTCCAGTAGTCCGGGTTCTTCACCAGCTTGATGCCCTCGTTCATCCGGAAATCGGCCAGCTTGAACGGGCCGGTGCCGACGGGCTTGCGCCGCATGTCTGCGGCCGGGACGTGGCAGGGATAGATCGGCGAATAGCCCGACGCGAGCAGGGCGAGCAGCGAGGGCTGCGGCTGCTTCAGGTGGAAGGTCACTTCGGAGGGACCGTCCGCGGTCACCTTCTCCACGTTGCCGTACCAGGCGCTGCGCGGATTTCGACGCAGTTTGTCGGGCGTGAGGATGAGGTCGAAGGTGCAGGCGACATCGGCGGCCGAGAACGGCTTGCCGTCGTGCCACTTCACGCCGTCGCGCGTCCTGAAGACCAGCTTGCGGCCCCCGTCCTTCGTTTCCCAACTCGTCGCGAGGTCGGGCACGATCGTGTCGAGGCTGTTCTTCGGGGCGTTCTGGTCGAAGACGACGAGGTTGTTGTAGATCGACATGAACGGGACGGCGACCGAGACAGTCGATTCCTCGTGGATGGAGGCGCTGGGCGGCGTGTCCATGTGCTGTATGCGGAGCGTGCCGCCGCTCTTCTGGGCCCATCCGGGAGAGGCCCATCCGATGAGGCCCGCGGCCAGGCAGATCGAAACGAAACGCGTCTTGTCGACTTTCATTCTGGTTTCCTCCCGACAACGATTGCTCCGGTGCTCGTGAATCTCCCGTGGGATTGCAGTGCGGCTGAAAGCCTAGACCCTGTGCACTCGCTGTGTCGACCTGCTTGCACGGTCTGCTATCGTCCGCCGCCCTTTGCGGAAACCCGAGGAGATCCGAAGTGACCACTGCCCCCCAACGTCTGCGCGCCCTGCTGGCCGAACCCGGCCTCGTCGTCATGCCGGCGGTGTGGGACGGGCTCACGGCCAAGCTGGCCTATGGCGAGGGGTTCAAGACGGCCTTCCTCTCGGGCTCGTGCGTCGCGGCCAGCCGGCTGGGCGGTCCGGATCTCGACCTCGTCTCGTTCGGCGAGATGTTCGATTCCTTCAACATGGTGCGCGGTGCCGCGCCCGACCTGCTGGTCCTGGCCGATGGCGATCACGGCTACGGCAATGCGATGAACGTGCAGCGCACCGTGAGCGCCTATGGCCGCGCCGGCGCCGCCGCCGTGCTGATCGAGGACAAGATCACGCCGCGCGCGCTCACCGCCGCCGGCAAGCCCTGCCTGCCGCGCGAGGAAGCGCGCATGAAGATCCGCGCCGCCGTCCAGGCCGCGAAGGAATCGGGCATCCTCGTGCTGGCGCGAACCGACTGCCGCCCGACGCAGGGCATCGACGAGGCCGTGGCGCGCATCGAGATGTATGTCGAGGAGGGCGCCGACATCCTGTTCCTCGATTCGCCGGCCGATGACGAGGAGATCCGGCGCGGCGTCGCCGCCGCCAAGGGTCGTCCGTCCTTCGCGGTGCTGTCGCCCGGTGCGCCGCGCGCCACGCCCTCGCAGACCGAAGCCCTGAAGCTCGGCTTCAAGATCGGCACCTATCCGACCGGCATGCTGTCGCCCGCCGCTGCCGGCATGAAGGCCGGACTGGCCGCGCTCAAGGCCGGCGAGGCCGAGAGCAAGGCCGCTCTGTCGCCGGCCGACCTGCGGGCGACGCTGGGCTATGCCGACTACGATGCCGCGGCCAAGCCGTTCATCGTGAAGGCCTGAGTTCCGTCACGCTTGCCTGCCGCGCGCGTTCGGAGAGTGTGCCGGGCGCGCGGGCATTCCCGAGAGTAGAGAGTCCATGAAGCGCAAAGTCAGCAAGGCGTTCGTCCATCTCGGCGCCTCTTCGATCCATGGCCTCGGCTGTTTCGCCGACATCGACATCAAGAAGGACGAGCTCGTCCGGGTGTGGGACGGCAAGGACAGCCGCTGGATACCGCTCGCCAGGGCCCATGCCTCGCCGCAGGCCCAGCTCATCAAGCGCTTCGGCATCCGCACCACCGGCGGCTATTGGGCGCCGATCGACTTCCTGCGGATCTCGACCGGCTGGTACATGAACCACGACGCCAATCCCAACATCGGCTCGGACGACGGCGACGTCACCTACTACGCGCTGCGCGATATCAAGGCCGGCGAGGAACTCGTCATGGACTACCGGCTGATGGACGCCCGTCACGACAATCTCCATCGCGACGAGGTCGTGCCGGCGACGGCGCGCGCAAAGCGGCGGCGTCGCAAGTAACCCGTTCCTGAAGGGCGGGATCGGTCCGGCAACCGGACCAGCTCCCGGCCCGTTCACTTCCTCGTCCAGACACGAGGAGACCGCGATGGCCGCCGATCCCGATCCGAAGCCGCGTGAACGATCCCCCAACGATATCGAACGCGATATCGGTACCGGCGAGACGGTGCAGCCGCGCGACAGCGACACCGGTCGCAGCGTCGGGCCCGAAGACGAGGATCGCCGTGTCCGGCCCGGCGAACGCCGTCCGCCGGGGACCATGCCCTGAGCGAACGCGGCGCTCAGGCCTTTCCTCGTCTCAGCGCTTGCGGACGAATTCGGCGCGCAGCACCAGGCCCTTGATGGTGTCGTGGCGGCAGTCGATCTCCTGGGCGTCGCCGGTGAGGCGGATGCTCTTGATGACCGTGCCGCGTTGCAGCGTCTGGTTGGCGCCCTTCACCTTGAGATCCTTGACGAGGATGACGCTGTCGCCGTCGGCCAGCACCTTGCCGACCGAATCGCAAACCTCCACGCTTTGCGCCGCCGCCTCGGCCGCCGCTTTCTTCGCAGCGGCTTCCGCGGCGGGCATCCACTCGCCGCTGGCTTCGTCGTAGACATAGTCGTCGTCGGTGTCGGCCATTGGCGCCTCGGTTCCTGCAATCGGGAGAGCGGCCTACAGGCCGGGACCGGCCGTCACAACCCGGCGCTTTGTCTCGCCCCGGATGTCCGCCACCGCTCAGCCGTGTTGGGCCGGGGGGGGCGCCACCCGTCGCGTTCCCTAGACGGGCTGTTTGAGGATCCAGTCGCGGGCCGGTCCGGCCTCGTGGAACACCCGCATGGGCCGGTCCGCCGCCGCCAGCATGCCGAGGACGCGGGACACCATGGCGATCTTGTCCTCGGGCACGACCACGGCCAGCGGGCCGACCGCGCGGGTCTGGTGGGCCGATCGCATGCGTACCCCCACCGCGAGGATGTTCTCGGCGCCCATGCTGGTGTCTGCGGCGCCGCCGTCGAACAGTTTCCGGTAAGTGTAGAGTTCCGCGTTGTCGATCACGTCCAGATAGGCCTCGAACTCGGGCCGCGTGACGTCGCCCTCGGCGACGACGGTCATGAGACGATGTTTCGAATCGATGGTCCAGTGAACCGGCATGGCGGGCAAATCTGCCAGCGGGTCCGCTGAAACGCCAGAGATGCGAAAGGAGGGGGTGACGTTGACGGGCGGCGGGCCTATTGCTGATCCCTCATTCAAGTGGGAGCCCGAACCCGTGACCTCGCATGAGGCTGTCCCGCCCGACGCAGTCGAAGCCGTCTCGGAGCCGATCCGTTTCGACGGAAGGCGCCTGCGCAGCGAGCGCACCCGGCACCTGATCATCGAAGCCTACCTGCTGTTGCTGCAGGAGCACCGGCGCATGCCGACCGCGGCGGAGATCGCGGCGCGGGCCGGCTATTCGGTTCGATCGATTTTCGAGCGGTTCACCGACCTGGAAGCCCTCAGCCTCGCCACCGCCGACTATGCCATCGCGGTCGGCCAGGCCGAGGCCGAGCCCCGGGATGTCGACGGTGATCGGGCGGCACGCATCCGCTCGCACGTGCATACGCGCGCCCAGGCCTGCGAGAAGTGGCTTCCCTTGTGGCGGATCCTGACGGGCAAGCCGGTCGAGGAGCAGCCGCCCGACATCCGTGCGCGGGTGCTGGCGGTTCGCCGCGCCAACGTCGAGCGGCTGGAACTGATGTACCGGCCCGAACTCGCCGCCCTGGATCCCAAGTCGCGCGACACTCTCGTCCTCGCCTTGGCGACCCTCACCAGCTTCGAGAGCTGGGGAGCCCTGCGGGAGGATTTCGGTCTGCCCTGGGAGGCCGCTCTCGACGTATGGGCGTCGGCCATCGAGCGGATGCTGCCTCAGGTTTCCTGACGTCAGGGCGCAACCTTTTCGCGACAGCGCAGTTTGCTCTTTTTGAGAGAATTTGTTGTTGCGGGCGTTGGGGGTTGAGCATGCCGCTTCGTTGGACGCGGAGTGATCATTTCGGAATTCTCACCGTGAACGGTGAAGGCGCCATCGGCCGAGAGGATATCGAGGGCTATCTGCTGGCAACCGAAATCGAGGGAACCAAGGGGCACGCCAAGCTGGTCGACATCAGGGGCGGGGATCTCGTCCTCGACCGGGACGACCTGCAATCGGTCGCCCGCATGTTGCTGGAATACGGAAGCGATGGCGAGGCGGGTCCGGTCGCGCTGGTGGTCCAGGGCACGCTCAACATCGACATGGCGATCCTGCTGAAGCAGCGGGTCGGACCGCGCCCCTTCCGCGTGTTTGCCGATGCCCTTGATGCCCGGGGCTGGCTGATGACGCCGCGGACGGGGATGCCGGCGTCACCCGATCAGCAGGCCAGCGCCGCGAGATAGGCTTCGGCCCGGGCCGCCTCCTGCGGCCCGCCGGCAAATCCCACATATCCGTCGGGCCGGATGAGGCGCAGCGTCATCGTATCTGCGGCGCTCTGTCCGGGCGCCGCCACGGCGAGCCGCGGAAACTTGGCGACCAATCCGGCCACCAGATCGGGAGGGCCGAGCACGGTGAAGCGGCACCCGCCGGCGCCTCCGGCCAGCCGGTGCGGCCAGCGTTCACCCGCCTTCGGGCCATCGGGAAGCTGCCCGCTCGCGGCTGTGAGGGGGCTTTCCGGATAGCCGATGTCCATTTCGCCCAGCTGGTCTGCGACCTTGTGCTGGACCTGCGGGAAACTGGCGGCAAAGCGCACGATGGTGTTGCGGATGTCCTGCAACAGCGGATTGCGCATCGTCGCCATTTCGGTCAGCCGTCCCGCGTTCCGGAGGACCTTCTCGCCGACCGCCGATCGCTCCGCCGAATAGCTGTCCAGCAGTGCCGGCCTGGCGGCGCCCTCGATCACCAGGGCGAGCCAGGCGAGATTGAAGGCGTCCTGGATGCCCGTGTTCATGCCCTGGCCGCCGGCCGGACTGTGAATGTGGGCGGCGTCGCCGGCGAGGAACACGCGGCCTCGGGAGTAGTCCTTCACCTTGCGCTCGTTGATGCGAAACGCCGCGAGCCAGATGGGATCGGTCATGACGATGCCCGGCGATCCGCGACGGGCCATCAGCCCGTTGATGTCGTCGAGTGTCGGATCTGTGTCGCCGCCCTCGCCCTCGCCGGCGCCGAGGTCGGCGACCACCCGCCAGCGATCGCCGACGATGGGGAAGAAGGCGAGGATGCCGTCGCGGTGCCAGAAGATGTGCAGGTGATCCTGCGGTTCGAGGCCGGTGACATGGCCGTCCGCCAGCGCCCAGCGCGATTGCAGGGTGGAGCCCTCGAAGGCGAAGCCGAGCCCGTGGCGCACCGTCGAATGCGCGCCATCGCAGCCCACCAGCCAGTCGGCCCGAACCGTCTCGCGGGCGCCCCCGGCTGCGATGAGGCTCGCCTCCACCGAATCGCCCCTGTCCGTGAAGCCGCCCAGTTCGACGCAGCGCTCGACCGTCACTCCCGCCGCGGCCAGGCGCTCCTCGAGGATGCGCTCGGTCTCGCTCTGGGGGATCATCAGCCCGTAGGCGAAGCGGCTGTCGATCAGATCGAGGGATACGCGGGCGACGACCTGCTTGCCGGTCGAGATCTGCGCACCGTGCGCCTGCAGGCCGGCCGACAGGAACGCCCCGACATAGCCCGCATCGTCGAACAGTTCGAGCGTGCGGCTCCACATGACGAGGGCCTTGGACTTGTCGGTGCGCTGCGCCGCCTTGTCGACGATGCGCACCGAAATGCCGTGGCGGACCAGTTCGTTGGCGAGCGTGAGGCCGACGGGGCCTGCCCCCGCGATGAGCACCTTGGGGCTGCCGGGCATGCTATATCCTCCCCCTGTTCGGGGCGGCGAGCTTATCGGGCCCGGGAGGGGCGTCCAATCGGTCCTTGCAAAAGCCCGGGCAAAGGGCCATATCCAGCGCGTCGATAGACGGACGATTGATTTGGTCCGCGTTCCCGGCCCTGCCGGCAACCCGCTCCACGAACTCTTGATCCCGAAAACCAGTGCGAATTCGACGGCCGGCTGCGCGTTCCCTTTGTTTTTTGTGGGACGCTGCGCGGGCAAGCATATCTAAAGTAGTGAAAGGGTTACCCATGGCTACGGGAACCGTGAAGTGGTTCAACATTCAGAAGGGCTTCGGCTTCATCCAGCCGGACAACGGCGGTGCCGATGCCTTCGTGCACATCAGCGCCGTCGAGCGCGCGGGCCTGGGCACGCTGAACGAAGGTCAGAAGGTCGAGTATGAACTCGTCGCCGACCGTCGCAGCGGCAAGATGGCTGCCGACAATCTGAAGACTGCCGGCTGACGAGCTGGCTGCCGCCTGCGGCAGCCACGCTCCAGCCCAGCAAAAGGCCCCGCACCCTCTGGGTGCGGGGTTTTTCTTTTTCGCTGGCCTCCACGGCCGGGGCGCGGCCGTAGCGGTGGCTGCGTCCGATATTGTTTTCCGTCCCTGGCGCGCGCGACCGCTTTCAGGGTCCAGACGCCAAAGCACGCTTCCTGCACGCGCTCCCGACGGGGAAACGCGCCCTGAACCCCTTCGATGTCGACGGACCTGAACACTTGGAGGCCCCGATGGGCAAGAAATCCAGCAAGCGCACGGAATACGTGCTGTTCAACGTCACTTACGAAGACGGAAGCCAGCGCTCGAACCGCCGCGTGCCGTCAGATGCCCTCCAGGGGCTCGAAAAAGACCTGCCGGCGCGCGACATCATCGCCGAGCAGGATCGCGAGGTTGCCGAGAAATCCGGCAAGCCGGCGCTCGCCATCAAGACGCTGGTGCGCGCCTGATCGTCGAGGCGAGTTCGAGCCCCGGCCCTTTTCGCCCCCCTCGTGCCTGCAGATCGAAGGTGACCGTCCGCGTCATGCCGTGAACGGCCCGATCCTGGCCGCGGCGAATGCCGGACGCGCCTGGATTGCGGCCCACCATTCGGCGACGCGCGGATGCTTCGCCCCGGTGATCTCCTCCGGTGCGATCTCCTCGTCGATGCGCTTGATGAAGGGCACGGCGCCGATGTCGGCGAGCGAATAGTCGTCGCCGGCCAGCCATCGGCTCTGGCGCAGCGTCTCTTCCATCCGGTCGACCAGGCCGACCGTCAGCCTGGTGCGCGCTTCCTGGCGCTCCTCGTCGGTGTAGGGCCGGCGGGCGGTGCGCAGCCACGCCTCGCGTCGCTCCTTGCTGGGAACGTTGGCGAGCTTCTCGGCGAGTTCGGCGTCCGACCATTGAGTGGCGACCTTCGCCATCGAATGCGCCCAGTTGAAGATGATCAGGTTGCCGATCAGCCCGTCGACGTGGCGGATCCAGTTCCGCATCACCGCGCGGCCGTAGGCGTCGGCGGGACGCAGCGGGGGCTCCGGCCAGGTCTCGTCCACATACTCGCAGATCGTGCCGCTCTCGTAGAGCGACCGCCCGTCCTCCAGGATCAGGAGAGGAATGACACCGTTGGGATTGAGCTTCAGGAACGACGGCGCATGGTGCTCCATCTTCGTGAGGTCGATCACCTTGCTTTCGAAGGGAAGGTTCTTCTCGGCGAGGCACAGGCGGACCCGCCGCGAGGCCGATGACCGCCAGCCGTGATAGAGCGTGAGCATTTTCCGGGTTCCCCTGAAAACCAAGCCGTTGGGCTGTCTCCCTTCTACCAGCTCAACCGCGGAAAGGCGGCACCTTGCCGCGCACGCAACAAGCAGCACCCCGCTTCGTTGCTCAGGGCATGACCTACCTTCTCCCCTTCCTTTCCCTTTTCCTGGTTGCTGCGTTCGTCTGTCTGGCCCTGCCGGGTCGGGCGGTGGCGGAACCGACCTCCCCCGAGGCGTCGCGCTGCAAGCAGCTCATCGACCATTATGACCGCTACAGCGCGGGCCGCAGCGCCCATTCCGACGGCCGTCGCAACATGACCCGTATCG
Source organism: Reyranella aquatilis (assembly GCF_020880995.1). Lineage (GTDB taxonomy): Bacteria > Pseudomonadota > Alphaproteobacteria > Reyranellales > Reyranellaceae > Reyranella > Reyranella aquatilis. Next base: position 183,135 of record NZ_JAJISD010000012.1, read on the forward strand.
CCGCCAGCATCGATTGCGAACGCGGCGACTATGCGCGCGGCATCGCCGAGATGGAGGAGCTCCTGCAGTCGAGAAAGTTCAAGGTCCCGCCGGCGTCCGCCACCGCGAACGCGCGCTGACCCGGCGCGGCCTCGTCAGCGTGCGACTGGCGTCGCCGGCAGGAGCCTGTCGATCGCGGCGATCCAGGCGTCGATCGCTTCCTCGACGGACAGGCCATGGCGCTCGCGCATGCGGCCCCAGCTCTCGAAATCCGTGAGCTGCTCGAGCGCAATGAGGATCTTCCGGCGGTCGGACTCCGGCAGCGGATCGAGTTCCGCGCGATACATCAGGGCGAGCCGCGCCCACACCGCGTCGCGCATGAGGCCGATCCGCGTCTTGAGGAAGTTCGACTCGTGCTGATGGTGCAGGAGCACCCGCCATAGCGACAGCCAGCGTTCGCAAATGCCCGCACGGGTCTCGACCTGCGCCCGCAGGCGCTGTTCGCGCGTGCCGTCGAGGTCGCGGATCGCGGCCTGGGCGAGCCCCTCGGCGAAGGCATAGTCGGCGGCGGCCAGGCTGAGCCCCAGCAGGTCGTCGAAACGTTCGAAGATCGAGCGCACCGAATAGCCGGCGCGTTTGGCGATCCGTGCTGCCGTGGGGATTTGCGAACTCTCGCGCAGCAGCTCCAGATAGGCTTCGATGATGAGCTGCTTGGTCCGCTCGCTGCGCAGGGCGCGTCCATCGAGGCGGCGCGGCTTCGGCGCAGTCCGTGGTGATGCCACCCTCGTCGTTTCGTTGCCGTTCCGCACCGGTATCCGTCCTCGCCTCCCGCAATCGAATTGTGCGGGCCGAATGCAATTATGGCGTCTATCCGCGATGCACGCCAGCGGACATCTTCCGGGCCGGGGCGTCGCCTATGCATTCGCGACCGGTGAAATGCCCCCTGGAGTTTCCTAAAGTCCCGCCCGCCGCTTAGGCGTTTTGGGAGATGATTGATGCGTTTGAAGTTCCTGTCCGTGCTCGGCCTCGTTCTCCTGCCGGTTTCGGCCCATGCGGCCGATCAGGCGGCCGCGTCCGCCTGCGCGGGCCAGCTCTCCAAGGACGGGCAGCTCCTCTACAGCAAGGTCGCGCCGACCATGACGCCCAAGACCGACATCAAGGACGCCCTGACCGGCGTCGCCCGCCCGATGGTGATGAACGGCTCGATGTCCCGCGACAACGCCCGCGCCGCGGCCGAAGCCGCGGGCGAGTGCCTGAAGTTCCTCAAGTAACGGGGCGAGCGGCCCGGCCGCTCACGGCGGAGGCGGCGTCGGCGGCCGTCTCCGAACTGCCGCCACCATCAGGGCGGTGAGGACCAGTCCGGTCACAGCCATCGCGATCACCGCCCCGCGCGGGCCGATCGCATCGGAGATCGCGCCGGCCGCGAGCTGGCCGAGCGGGGCGGTGCCGATGCACATCGTCACGACGCCCATCAGCCGGCTGCGCATCTCGGGCGGCGCCTCGGTCAGCATCAGGGTCGACTGCATGTTGCCGAAGCCCGCCGTGCCGAAGCCGCCCAGCACCAACAGGGCGAAGGCCAGCCAGTAGAAGGGCGACAGGGCCATCAGGATCAGGGCCGCCATGAAGAGGGCTGCGCCGCCGGCAAAGGCCAGCCGCCGGTCCATGCGCAGGAAGCCCGCCGCGATCAGCGCGCCGCCGATCAGGGCGCCCAGCGGCTCGCCCGCCGCCAGCAAGCCCACCAGCGCGGGAGAGACCTGGAAGGCGCCCTGCCCGAGCGGAGCGACGAGGCCCGAATAGGCGAACGCAAAGGCGTTGGTCACGATGGTGATGCCGAACACCAGCAGGATGGTGGGCCGCGTCCAGGCGAAACGCAGCCCCTCGGCGATCTCGTGCGGGATCCGCACGAAATCCAGCCGCCGCGTCACCTGTGCGTGGACGAGGCCGGCGATCGCGAAGGCGCCGGCGAACTGAACGAGAGCGGTAATCGTGTACGCGCCCTTCATGCCCAGCCACTGGAACGCGATGCCGCCCAGCAGCGGGCCGATCGCCCGCGTCGCGGCCGAGGTCACGCTGTCGAGTGCGATGGCGGTGACGATTCGATGCGGGCCCGCCACCTCGCCCACCATGCGACGGCGGGTCGACATCTCCGTCGACCACATGGTGCCGGAGACGAGGTTGGCCACCGCGACGTGCCAGACTTCCAGATGTCCGGTAGCAGCGAGCGTCGCCTGCAGCGTCGAGATCAGCGCCGGCACGACGAGCGCCAGCATGAAGATCAGCTTGCGGTTCAGCGCCTCCGAGAGGGCGCCCGCGAACGCGCCGAACAGGAGCTGCGGGACCTGCCGCAGCGCCACCACGACGGTGACCGCGAAGGCCGAGTGCGTGGCTTCCCAGGCGAACAGGCCCGAGGCCAGCAGCTCGAGCCAGCGCATGGCATTGGCGAAGGCGCCGACCAGCCACAGTCGCAGGAAGTCGGGCGAACGCAGAAGCTCCCGGATCGGCGAGTCCATTGCAGCGAGTCTACCAAAGCGCGCCGCTCTTCGCCCATGCGGTGTCCGCGCCAGCCCCGCGATCTTTCGCTCTGTAAGCGCACGAGGCCTCCTGGCGGCGCGAAGCGGTGCGAATGGAGCCGTCGACGGCTTGGGGTGCGGGGCGGTTGTGCTACGCTCGACGAAACAGAAAAAGCGGAGGAACACCCATGAAGAGACGTAGCCTGCTCGTCGCGGCTCTCGCCGCGCCGTCGATCGTGCCTGCCGTCGCGCTCGGTCAGGGCATGTGGCCGAACAAGACGGTGAAGTTCATCTGCCCCTTCGCGCCGGGCGGCGGCACCGACACGGTGAGCCGGCTGATGTGCGACCAGCTCTCCAAGATCCTCGGCCAGACCTTCGTCGTCGACAACAAGGGCGGCGCGGGCGGCAATATCGGCACCGTCGAACTCGCGCGCGCCGCACCCGACGGCTACACGCTGGGCCTCATCTCGGTGGCCAGCCATACGCTCAACCCGATGCTCTACACGAAGCTGCCCTACAATCCCGACAAGGACATCGTGGCGGTCTCGCGCGTGGCGATCCTCGCCAACCTGCTGGGCGTGACGCCGTCGCTACCCGCCAACAACGTCGCGGAGCTGATCGCGCTCTGCAAGAAGGAGCCGGGCAAGTATTCCTTCGCTTCGTCGGGTCCGGGTACCTCGCTGCACCTGAGCGGCGAGCTGTTCAAGAAGATGGCCGGCGTCGACATCATCCACGTGCCCTACAAGGGTGCAGGCCCTGTCTATTCCGATCTCATGGCCGGCATCGTGAACATGATGTTCGCCAACATGCCGTCCATGCTGCCGCAGGTCCGGGCAGGCAAGCTGAAGGGGCTGGGCGTCACCTCGGCGCAGCGCTCCAAGGCGGCGCCCGACATTCCCGCCATCGCCGAGACCGTGCCGGGCTATGTCGCCACCTCGTGGTACGGAATCGGCGCGCCCGCCGGGACGCCCGAGCCGATCCTCGCGCGGCTCGAAGCGGCCATTACCGAGGCGCTGAAGTCGGCCGACATCCAGAAGCGCTGGAACGACGATCTCGGCCTCGACCTGCCGCCGCCGGGTCGCGCCGGCTTCGACCAGTTTCTCGCCGAAGACCGCAAGCTCTGGGAGCCTGCCGTGAAGGCTTCCGGCGTGAAGCTCGACTGACCCTCATCCGGAGCAAGCGTTCATGTCCGTACAAGTTGCCGAAGTTCCGGACGAGGCGGGAGAGATCGCCTCGCACTGGCTCGATTCTTTTGCTGCCGCCCTCCAGGCGCAGGATGCGACGGCCGTCGCGGCTACCTTCCTGGCCGAAGGACACTGGCGCGACGTGCTGGCCTTCACCTGGGACGTCGTCACTCACTCGGGAAGGACCGCGATCGCGGCCGCGCTGGCGCCGCTGCTGGCGCGGACCGCGGCGAGGGACGTCCACGTTCCGGCTTCGCGCACGCCGCCGCGCCGCGTGAAGCGGGCCGGCGTCGATTGCATCGAGACGATCTTCGAGTTCGAGACGGCCTTCGGGCGGGCCAACGCCGTCGCGCGTCTGGTCGACGACGGCGGAACCTGGCGCGCCTGGACGCTGCTCACCACGCTCGAGGAACTGCACGGCTGGCCCGACGGCCGGCCGCGCGAACTGAGCGATGCCGAGCGCTACAGCCGCGACTTCGGCGGCGCCAATTGGCTCGACCAGCGCGTCAAGGCGCAGGCCTACGAGGATCGCGATCCCGTCGTGCTCGTGGTCGGCGGCGGCCAGGCGGGCCTCGCCACCGCCGCGCGCCTGCGGGCGTTGGGCGTCGACACGCTGGTCGTCGATCGCCACCAGCGGATCGGCGACAACTGGCGGCGGCGCTATCACTCGCTCACCCTGCACAACGAGGTGCACGTCAATCACCTGCCGCTGATGCCGTTCCCGCCGACCTTCCCGGTGTTCATTCCCAAGGACAAGCTGGCGAACTGGTTCGAATCCTATGTCGAGAATCTCGACCTCAACTACTGGGCCGACACGCAGCTGACCTCCGGCAGCTATGACGAAGCCGCGCAACGCTGGACGGTGACCCTGAAGCGCGGCGACGGCACCGAGCGCGTGCTGCATCCGCGCCATGTCGTCTTCGCCACCGGCGTCAGTGCCATTCCGATCAAGCCGTCGCTCCCGGGCCTCGACGACTTCGCCGGCACGGTGATGCATTCCGGCGAGTACACCAACGGCACGGCGTGGAACGGGCGCAAGGCGATCGTGGTCGGCACCGGCAACAGCGGCCACGACGTGGCGCAGGATCTGTGCGCAAGCGGCGCCCATGTGACGATGGTGCAGCGCAGCCCGACCTATGTCGTGTCGATCCGCGAGGCGCAGAAGGTCTATGCGATCTATACCGAGGGCCTGCCGTTCGAGGATTGCGACCTGCTGGCCGCGGCTTCGCCCTATCCGGTGCTGCAGCGCGCCTACCAGCTCTCGACCGCCGAGATGCGCCGGGTCGATCGCGATCTCCTGTCGGGACTGGAGAAGCGCGGCTTTCGCCTGACGTTCGGCGAGGACGATACCGGCTTCCAGATGATGTATCTGCGCCGCGGCGGCGGTTACTACTTCAACGTCGGCTGCTCGGACATGATCGTTGATGGCCGCATCGACCTGATGCAGTACGACGAGATCGACCGGTTCGAGGCCGGCGGCGTGCGCCTGAAGGACGGGACGCTGCGCGAGGCCGAGCTGGTGGTGGTCGCCACCGGCTACGAGAACCAGCAGGAGACGGTACGCGCCTTCCTGGGCGACGCGGTGGCCGACCGGATCGGACCGGTCTGGGGCTTCGATGCCGGCGGCGAACTCGCCAACATGTTCAAGCCGACGCCGCAGCCCGGCCTGTGGTTCATCGCCGGCAGCCTCGCCCAGTGCCGCATCTACTCGCGCTACCTCGCCCTGCAGATCAAGGCGCGGGAAGAGGGGCTGATCGCTTAACGTTCGAATCGATTCATTGGAACGCGCCACTCCAGTGGCGCTCAAGCCTTGAGGAAAAAGACATGAGCGCAACTGGAGTTGCGCGCTCCATTGAACTCAAATGAACTGCCTGATCGTCGCGATTACCACCAGCGCGCCGATCGCCATGACGGCGCTGCCCAGCGAGATCACGTAGAGCGCGCGGCCGGGCGACAGGCGGCCCATGTGGGCGGCGATCCAGAAAAAGGGGTCGTTGACGTGGCAGATCGCCATCGAGCCCGCGCCGACGGCGGCGGCGGCGATGGCCCGGCCCGAGGCGCTGTCGAGGCCGAGCGCCGGCAGCAGGGGCTCGACCATGCCCGAGGCGGTGAGCACGGCGGTGAGCGAGTTGCCCTGCATCGTCTTCACGATGGCGGCCGCCAGGAACGGCGTCAGCACGCCGTAGCGCGGGTGCAGCGCATATTCGGCCAGCAGTTCCGACATGCCGGTCTCGTCGAAGACGCGGGCGAGGCCGCCCGACGCGCCGACGGCCAGCAGCAGCGGCGCCCAGGAGCGGCCGGCCAGCGCCGAAGGCTCCCAGCGGCGGGCGAAGACGACGGCCAGCGTGAGGGCGATGGCCGTCAGCATCAGCGGCTTGGAGATGCCGACATAGAATTCGCGGGCGCCGCCCTTGCCCAGCGGCTCGGTCGGCATCTGCGCGACCGACTGCAGCACCAGCAGCACCAGCGGAATGCCGACGCAGAGCCAGGCCCAGGAGAGCTGCCCTTCGACCGGTGCCGAGGGGACCTGGCGGGCCACGTGCCACCAGCCCAGCGCCACGGCCGCCGCCGCCACGGGAAGGGCGATCACGAATTCGGTGCGGATGTTGGCCTTCATCACCGAGGCCGCCGCGACCGCGAGCGGCGAAGGGGCGAGCAGGGCGGCCACTGCCAAGAGCGTCAATGCGAGGCCCAGTGCGCGGCGCGGCGCGTCCTGCCCGGCCGGCTGCAGCAGCGCCAGCCCGCCGGACGCGGAGGCGCCGAGGCCCGCGACCAGGCCGGCGGCCGCCGACGTGCCCGTGCCGAGCGGCGTGCGCAACAGCAGGGCACTCACGAGGGCACCCGCGACGACCAGCAGTCCCGTCTGCTCCAACGCCGTCGTGAAGCCCAGCCCGAACGCCTTGCCGACCGACTGGAAGGTCATGTCGGCGGCAATGCCGTAGACGACGACCGTGGCCATGATCGCGAGGAAGGCCGGCAGGCGGACGCGCTGGACCAGGAAGACGATGGCGGCGACGGCGATCGGGAGCAGGAGAGACGCGAGAATCATGACGGGACGAACCTTAATGGCCTGCTACAGTCCCGTCATGCGCCTCCTCGTCGCCCTTCTGCTCATGATGGGTCTCGCCGCTCCCGTCGCCCATGCGGAAGCGCTGGTGCGCATCGAAGGCAAGAACTTCGTCGAGCCCGATGGCCGCATCCTGCGCCTCAAGGGCATCAGCCTCGGCAACTGGCTGATGCCGGAAGGCTACATGTTCAAGTTCGAGGTCGCGAAGTCGCCGCGCCAGATCTACGGCGCGTTCGATCGGCTGCTGGGACCCGAGCGCGCCGCCGATTTCTGGCGCGAGTATCGCGACAGCTACATCACCGAGGACGATATCCGCTTCATCAAGTCGGTCGGTTTCAACATGGTGCGCGTGCCGTTGCACTGGCGGCTGTTCATGGGGGTGGATGGGGAGATCGAGGGCGAAGGCTGGGCGCTGCTAGACCGGGTCGTCGGCTGGGCCGCCGCCGCCGGCCTCTACGTCATTCCCGACCTGCATGCGGCGCCCGGCGGCCAGACCGGCATCAATCACGACGACGGCCCGGGCTATCCGCTGATGTTCTACGTCCGACGCGACCGCGACCTCACCATCAAGCTGTGGCGGGCCGTGGCACAGCGCTATCGCGGCAACCCGGCGATCCTGGGCTACGACATCCTGAACGAGCCGATCGCGCCCTATCACGACGTGGCGACGCTCAACGCGCGGCTCGAGCCCTTCTACAAGCGCGCGACGGCGGCGATCCGCGACGTCGATCCCGAGCGCATCGTCATTCTGGCCGGCGGCCAGTGGAGCTCGAGCTTCGCGATGTTCGGGCCGCCCTTCGCGAGGAACCTCGCCTACACCTATCACTCGTTCTGGGCGTCGACGAAGCGCGACTCGATCCAGCGCCACCTGAACTTCGCCAACCTGTACGACGTGCCGCTGTTCCTCGGCGAGACCGGCGAACTCACCGACGAATGGAACGAGGAATTCCGCCGCCTGCACGAGCGGCATGGCATCGGCTGGTCGTTCTGGACCTACAAGAACCTCGACACGCCATCGACGATCGTCTCGATCCCGCGGCCCGAGGGCTGGAAGGAGATCGTGGCCTTTGCCGACGGCACCACGAAGGAGAGGCCGTCGCCGGCGCTGATCGATCGCGCCGTGGCGCAGTATCTCGACGGGATACGGTTCAGGAACGGCACGGTGCGCTGGAGTTATCTGGCCTCGCTCGGCCTGAAGGGCGCTCCCTAGCGGAGGGCCGCTCCGCCCTCAGTGTCCGCGGCGCCACTGCCGCCCGGACGAGCCCGGCTTCCCCGCTCCCAGGAGCGGTGCCAGGCGCGCTTCCATCGAATCGAGGAAGCGGATCCAGGCGCCCTTGCTGCCGGGCGATTCGGCGTCGAGCGCGCGGCGGACGAGCGCCTTCGAGTTCGCGTGGCGCCACTCGCCGAACGCGGCGCGGATGGAGGTCGCTTCCTCGTCGAGGATTCGCTCGACCAGGCGAAGGATGTGGTCGCGGATCGGACCCCAGTCCTTGGTCGATGAATTGTAGGTGCCGCCCATGACGGAGGCGTTCGAATGCTTGTTCGAGCCGTGCATCCGATAGGCATAGAGCGCATCGTGGATGGCGACGGATCCCGTCAGCAGGCCGGCGAAGGTCGACAGGTAGTAGTCGAGATAGAGCTTGAGGTCGCTATCGGGCACGACCAGCACGAGGTCCACGAAGCTGCGCCGGAACATCATGCTCGCCATGCTGTTGGTCGCGCTGAGCGCCGTCCATTGCGGATGGAACGTCACCCGTCCGTTGGTCGGGAACGTGAAATCGCCGGTCGCCGGATCGATGCGCGGCACGACGTTGGCGTCGAAGGTCCCGCCCGTCGTCTTGCCCTTCTCGAACCACCAGGCGGTGCCGGCCAGCAGCCGGTCGTCGGCATCAATGATGTGCGAATCGCAATAGGTGAGGGACACGGGGAACGCGGCGTTCATGTGCACGCACAGATGCCGCTCGATGAAGTTCTCGTACCACCTGTCGTCGGAATCGAGGAAGCCGACGAAGGGCGTGTCGAGCTGGGCGAGGCCGCGCTTGATGGCGCCGGTCTGTCCCACGTTGGTGTCGAGACGGATGTAGTCGAAGCGGGAATCGTTCAGGCGTGCGAGGCAGCTACGGATCTCCTCGTCCGACCGGTCGGTCGAGGCGTCGTCGATCACGATCGTGCGCAGGTCGCGGCAGGACTGGCGCGCAACGGATTCGATCGCCCGTCCCACGAAGGCGCCGTTGTTGTAATTGGCGATCACCACTCCGACCGGAGGCGTTGAAGGCATACTGACTGGTTCCGTGTGACTTTATCGAACTCTGGGCGGGGCGATCGCACCGATCCTGCGGCTGCAGACTGAAGATGGGCGACGAAGGCGGCCACTGCAACCTCGAGAGAGGGTCCAGCCGTGGCCTGCCATGGCCCCTACGTAAAGACTCTCAATCGCAGTCAAAAGCGGTTTTTTGCAGTCGAAAGGGAGAGACAGCCGCAGTTTGTCGATGGTAGTGGGTCTGGTCGGCTCGCCGTCCGGGGACGGCCGGGCTGCCGACAAAGGATCAGACGAGTATGGCGCAGGCCCCATCTCCTGCCGGATCGCCACGCACCGAGCTGGCGGAAACCCTCAGGTCTTGCCGCTCTTCCTACCTGGGCGTGGCGGTTTTTACAGCCGTCCTGAACGTCCTGTATCTCACCGGCTCCTTCTTCATGCTGCAGGTCTACGACCGGGTGCTGCCCAGCCGCAGCGTGCCCACCCTGGTCGCGCTGTGCGTGCTGGCGCTCGGCCTCTACGGCTTCCAGGCGGTGCTGGACATCGTGCGCAACCGGGTCCTGATCCGGATCGCCGGCGGGTTCAGCGAGGCGCTGGACCGGCGAATCTACCATCTGCTGGTCAAGCTGCCGCTGCGGGCGCCGCAGATGAACGGTTTTGAGCCGGTCCGCGACCTCGACGCGATCCGCACCTTCATGTCCGGCGGCGGTCCGCCGGCCCTGTTCGACCTGCCCTGGATGCCGCTCTACCTCGGCATCTGCTACCTGTTCCATCCGCTAATCGGCCTGACGGCGACGGTCGGCGCCCTGATCCTGGTCGCCATCACCTTCATGACCGAGGTGAAGGTTCGCCAGCCCTCGATCGAGGTTTCCTCGCTCTCCGCCCGGCGCAACGGTCTGGCCGAGGCCAGCCGGCGCAATTCAGAGGTGCTGCACGCCATGGGCATGGTCGGCCGGTTCGCGCACCAGTGGGCGGACTACGGCCGCCGCTACGTGAGCGCCCATCAGCGGGCTGGCGACATCACCGGCGGCATGGGCAGCTTTTCGCGGGCGCTCCGCATGGCGCTGCAGTCGGCGGTGCTGGCGGTCGGCGCCTATCTGGTGATCAAGGGGCAGGCGACGGCCGGCATCATCATCGCCGGCTCCATTCTGTCGGCCCGGGCACTCGCGCCGGTGGAGCAGGTGATCGCCCAGTGGCGCGTCTTCGTGGCGGCCCGCCAGAGCTGGCACCGGCTGAACAACCTTCTGGCCCGTATCCCCGACGACCGCGAGATGATGGCGCTGCCCAAGCCCAAGGCGACCCTGACCGTCGAGGCCGTCAGCGTGGCGCCGCCGGGCGTCAACACGCTGGTCGCACGCGACATTGCCTTCTCCCTGAAGGCCGGACAGGGGCTGGGCATCATCGGCCCCAGCGCCTCGGGCAAGTCCTCGCTCGCCCGCACCCTGGTGGGCGTGTGGCGGCCGGTGACGGGCAAGGTCCGGATCGACGGCGCCACGCTCGACCAGTGGTCGTCGGAGGCTCTGGGCGAGCATATCGGTTATCTGCCGCAGGACATGGAACTGTTCGCCGGCACGGTCGCACAGAACATCGCGCGTCTCGAGCCCGAGCCGGATGCCAAGAAGGTGATCGCGGCGGCCCAGGCGGCGGGCGTGCACGAGATGATCCTCGCCTTGCCCAACGGCTACGAGACTGAGATGGGCGAGAGCGGTACCGCCCTGTCGACCGGACAGCGCCAGCGTGTCGGCCTGGCGCGCGCCCTTTATGGCGATCCGTTCCTCGTCGTGCTCGACGAGCCCAACTCGAGCCTCGACCATGACGGCGAGGAGGCGCTGACCAAGGCCATCATGTCGGTGCGGGCGCGCGGCGGCATCGCCATCGTGATCGCCCACCGTCCCAGCGCGCTCGCCGCCGTCGACCAGCTGCTGGTCATGCGCGGGGGCCGCCAGCAGGCCTTCGGGCCGAAGGACGCCGTGCTGCGCGAGACGTTGAAGGCGGCGGCGCCGCAGCCGGGGGCGCCGGGCGTTCCGGGGGCTCCGGGTGGCCCGGCCGGGGCAACGCCGCCGGTGCCGCTGCGGGCCACGCTCGGCTCCGTCGCTCCCGTCGCGCGCGCGAAAGAGCCGTCATGAAGCCCGCCGTTTCGATCCCGGCGCTGACGCGGCGCCCGCTGCTGATCGGCATGGTCGCCTGCTTCGTCCTCGTGTTCGGGATCGGGGGATGGGCGGCCACGACCCAGCTTTCCGGCGCGGTGATCGCGCCCGGCAAGCTCGTCGTCGACACCAACGTGAAGAAGATCCAGCACCCGACCGGCGGCGTGGTCGGCGAGCTGCTCGTCAAGGAAGGCGACAAGGTCAAGCAGGGCGACGTGGTCGTCCGGCTCGACGGCACGCAGGCCCGGTCCAACCTCGGCATCGTGACCAAGGCGCTGGAGGAACTGGCCGCCCGCCAGGCGCGCTTCGAGGCCGAGCGCGACAACGACAAGACCGTCGACTTCCCGCCCGAGCTGACCTCGCGTGCGAAAGATCCGGAGGTCGCGCGCCTGATGAGCGGCGAGCAGAAGCTGTTCGAGATGCGCCGCACCGCCCGCGACGGCCAGAAGGCCCAGCTGCGCGAACAGATCCAGCAGCTCAACCTGCAGATCGAAGGCATCCAGGCGCAGGAAGTCGCCAAGGGCAAGGAACTGAAGCTGCTGGCTCAGGAACTGGACGGCGTGCGGACGCTCTGGAAGCAGAACCTCGTGCCGATCAGCCGCGTCACGCAGCTGGAGCGCGATTCGGCCCGCATGGAAGGCGAGCGTTCGGCGCTCGTGGCGTCGCTGGCGCAGAATCGCGGCCGCATTGCCGAACTGGAACTGAAGATCCACCAGATCGACCAGGACCTCAGCACCGAGGTCGGCAAGGAACTGGCCGAGATTCGCGCCAAGAAATCCGAGATGACCGAGCGCCGCATCGCGGCCGACGATCAGCTGAAGCGCATCGATCTCGTGGCACCCCAGGACGGCAGGGTGTTCCAGCGCAACGTCCACACGGTGGGCGGCGTCGTCCAGGCGGGCGAGCCGCTGATGCTGATCGTGCCGGACTCCGAGTCCCTGATCGTCGATGCCAAGGTGGCGCCGCAGGACATCGACCAGATCCATGTCGGCCAGCACGCCGTGCTGCGCTTCGCCGCCTTCAACCAGCGCACGACGCCGGAAGTCGACGGCGAGGTGATCCATATCGGCGCCGACGTCACGCAGGACGACAAGACGACCGAGCCCTACTACTCGGTGCGCATCCGCGTCGCCGAAAGCGGGATGGCGAGCCTCCAGGGTCTGCAGCTTCTCGCCGGCATGCCGGTCGAGGCCTTCATCCAGACCACGCCGCGCACGGTGGCCTCGTTCCTGGTGAAGCCCCTCAGCGACCAGCTCGCGCGAGCGTTCCGCGGGCGTTAACTCGTGAGTGGTCGTTCTTTCTTCGGCGCTCCCGGACATCGCAAGGCGATGTCCTGACGCTCGCAGGGCCGAGCTATGCTCGGCCCTCCAACACCATGTCCGCCGCCTTCTCGCCGATCATGATCGAGGGCGCGTTGGTGTTGCCGGAGGTGAGCGTCGGCATGATCGAGGCGTCGGCGATGCGCAGGCCCTCGATGCCGTGGACGCGCAGCCGTGAATCGACCACGGCCATCGCGTCGGAGCCCATCTTGCACGTGCCCACGGGGTGATAGGTCGTCTCGGCGGCGCGCTTCACCCAGTCGAGGATCTCGTCGTCGCTGTTGCCGCCCGGTCCCGGGGCGATCTCCGTCACCTGAAGCGGTGCCATCGCCGGCGCGGTCATGACGGCGCGCGCGATGCGGACGGCGCGTACCGTGAGCTCGCCGTCGACCGGCGCCGACAGGAAGTTGAAGCGGATCTCCGGCGCCTGGCGGGCGTCGGCGGACACGATGTGGATGTGGCCCTTGCTCTCGGGCCGCATCGGATGGGCGTAGCAGGAGACGCCGGACTGGCGCGCGATGCGCGGCCCGCGCGGGCCGGCTTCGGTGAACATCGGCACCCAGCCCAGCAGCAGGTCCGGCGCGGCCAGGCCCTCGCGCGAACGCACGAAGGCGCGCAAGGGGGCGCCGACCATGGACAGGAGACTGTCCTGCCGGAAGGCCCAGCGCAGCGCCTGGTTGACGAGCCCGAGGCCGCGGCCACGATCGTTGAAGGTCACGCCCTTGCGGCCGATGGTCCAGCGCGTGCGCGGCGCATAATGGTCGCGCAGGTTCTCGCCGACGCCCGGCAGCGCATGGCGGACCTCGAGGCCGAGTGCGCGCAGCCGGTCCGGCTGGCCGATGCCCGACAGTTCGAGCAGCTGCGGCGAGTTGATCGATCCGCCGCTCACCACCACCTCGCGCGCAGCGCGGGCCTCGTGCGCGGTCTCGCCGACCCGGTAGCGCACACCGGTGCAGCGTCTGCCGTCGAGGATCAGCGAGGAGGCGAGGGCGCCCGTCACGATCCGCAGGTTGGGACGGCGACGCGCCGGGTCGAGGTAGCAGCGCGCGGTGCTCATGCGCCAGCCCGAGGCGATCGTGGCCTGGCTCATGGCGATGCCGTCCTGGCTCGCGCCGTTGTAGTCGGGATTGTGACGGATGCCGACTTCGCCGGCCGCCTTGATCACCGTGGCGTAGAGCGGGTTCAGCGGCGGGGGATTGGTGACGCGCAACGGGCCGCCGCGGCCGCGAAACGCCTCGTCGCCTTCCTCGTAGCTTTCCATGCGCTTGAAGAAGGGCAGCACGTCCTCGTAGGCCCAGCCCTGGTTGCCCATCTGCGCCCAGGTGTCGAAGTCCTGCGCCTGGCCGCGCACGAAGGCGAGGCCGTTGATGGCGCTGGAGCCGCCCAGCAGCTTTCCGCGCGGCACCGGGATGCGGCGGCCGTTGGTGCTGGCCTCGGGCTCGGAACTGTAGAGCCAGTTGACGGCGGGATTGGTAATCAGCCGGGAATAGCCGACGGGAATGCGGGTCCACGGATGGTCGGCGGGTCCGGCCTCCAGCAGCAGCACCTTGTTCTTCGGATCGGCCGACAGCCGGTTGGCGACGACGGCGCCCGCCGAACCGGCGCCGACGACGATGAAGTCGTATTCCATTGCGCCAAGTATCCCGCGCGGGTTAACGCCTGTCGACTGCCGCGACGATGGCCCGGCTTTACGCCGGCCGATGTTTGGGCATGATGGCGCCCCCGACAACCCCGAAGGAAAAAACCATGCGCGGTGTCTCCCTCCTGCTTCCCCTCGGCCTCTCGCTCGCCTGCGCCGCCGGCCTCGCGCACGCGCAGCCGGCCGCCGTCGACATGACGGGCACGTGGACGGGGACGAACAGGAGCATCGTGAGCGGCCTGCCGGCTCACTTCCCGGTGACGTCGCCCGCGACGATCGTCGACGGCAACCGCCTGGTCGAACTCAAGATCACGGTGAAGATCGACGGCCAGGACGAGGGCCGCTTCTGGGGCACGCTCTCCTCGGAATCGAAGGCCGAGCCGATCATCGGCGTCATCGGCTCCGACGGAAAGCGCGTGCGCATGATCGGGCAGGGCGGCAGCGCCATCGAAGGCACGCTTCTCGACGACGGCACGCTCGAACTCTTCTATACCGAGAACCGGGCGGGCGTTTCGGTGGCCGCCACCAACGTGCTGAAGAAGGCCAAGTAGGAACGCTCCCGAGATGATCTCCCGTAGAAGCATGCTGGCGGGCCTCGCCCTGCCGGCGCTGGCCGGTTGCGGTGGCCCGACCCCGACCGCCTCTTCCTCCTCGGCGACGGGCCAGACGCGGCCCGGCCTCGATGCCGTCATCGACATCAGCCACAACGTGAAGGTCACCAGCTTCGCCGCGGTCCGCCGCAGCAACATCCTGGCCGTGATCCACAAGGTGACCGAGGGCGGCGACTGGTTCGATCCCTCCTACGCCTCGCGGCGGCGCCAGGCCGAGGCGGCCGGCCTGCTCTGGGGCGGCTATCATTTCGGCACGCGCCAGTATTCCGGCGAACGCCAGGCGGAAGCGTTCCTCTCGGCCTGCCAGCCCGGCCCGCAGACCGTGATGGCGCTCGATCTCGAACCCAACGACGCCAACCCGCGCAACACGATGCGGCTCGACCAGGCCGAAGCCTTCGTCCGCACGGTGCAGAAGGCCACGGGCCGGCTGCCGATGCTCTACGCCCATCCCGCCTGGGCGAACGGCGAAGTCTACGGCCGCAAGCGCCTCCGGCTCGATGCGCCCGTGCTGCCGGGCTCGCTCCTGTCGCGCTGCGATCTGTGGCTCGCGGACTATCGCGAGGAACCCCGGCTGCCCAACGCCTGGTCGAAGTGGACGCTCTGGCAGTACGTCGCCGACGAGACCTCGCAGAACTTCGCCTACGGCAGCGAGCCGCGCCACGTCGAGGGCGTCGGCCATTGCGACCGCAACATGTACAACGGCGACGCCGCCAGCCTGAACCGCTGGTGGAAGAACGGCGGGCGGAGTTAAAGCCTTCTCGAACGGAAAGAACCACGGCGAGCTTGCAACAAAGACCTCGCCCCGAGTGGCTGGCCGGAGAGAACTGAATCGATTTGAGCACTCACCTCATCCTGAGGAGCGCCGCGAAGCGGCGCGTCTCGAAGGATGGGCGACAGGCGGGGTGCGCGTTCCCATCCTTCGAGACGCCGTGCTGCGCACGGCTCCTCAGGATGAGGTCATGGGGGCTGTTCATAGCCTCTCGCTTTAGCTGCATTCATTCCCGGCCAGCCTCCTCAGAGGCCGACCGGAAATGAATTGAATCGATTTGAGCACTCACCTCATCCTGAGGAGCGCCCCGAAGCGGCGCGTCTCGAAGGATGGGCAAGAGGCGGGGTGCGCGTTCCCATCCTTCGAGACGCCGCGCTACGCACGGCTCCTCAGGATGAGGTCATGGGGGCTGTTCATAGCCTCTCGCTTTAGCTGCATTCATTCCCCGCCAGCCTCCTCAGGATGAGGGGGTGCGGGGGAAACGTTCACCGCGCCGCCAGCGCCTTGAACGCCTCGCGGGTCGCATTGAGGGCGAAGTCGATGTCGGCCTCGGTGTGGGCGGTCGACAGGAACATGTTGTGGCGCGGGTGCAGGTAGGCGCCGTGCTTCAGCGCCTCCAGGGTGAAGAAGTTGCCCTTCTCGCAGTCGGGATCGTCGTCGAACAGCACCGTCGGCATCTGCGGCGGACCGCTCTGGCGCACGCCGATGCCGAACTCGGCCGATTGCGCGGCGATGCCGTCCCGCAGCCGCTGGCCCATGGCGCGCATGTGCGCCGGCCCGTCGACGCTCTCCAGCACGTCGAGCGTCGCCAGCGCCGCCGCCATCGATACGGCGCTGCACCAGAACGAGCCGGTGACGTAGAGCTTGGAGGCGGCCTCGCGATAGCGGTCATTGCCGGTGACGGCGGCCAGCGCATGGCCGTTGGCGATCGCCTTGCTCCAGGCGCTGAGGTCGGGCTGCACTCCCACCAGGTCCCAGCTGCCGCGCATCGTCAGCCGGAAGCCGGCGCGCACGTCGTCGACGATCAGCGCCGCGTCGTTGGCGTCGCACAGTTCGCGCGCGCGACGGGCGAAGGCCGCGTCGGGCATCTCCTGGTCCTTGCCGAAATCGTGCTTGAAGGCGGAGACGACGATGCCCGCCAGGTCGTCGCCGGCGCGCTGCACGGCGCTCTCGAGGCTGCCGGTGTCGTTGAACCTGAACGTCAGCATGTGGGCGCGATCCTCCGGCGTCACGCCGTATTGGTTCGGCGTGCACCACGGGATGGCGCCGTGATAGGCGCCCTCGGCCACCAGGATCTTGCGCTTGCCCGAGGCGGCGCGCGCCAGGGTCACGCAGGTCGTCGTCGCATCGGTGCCGTTCTTGCCGAACAGCGCCCAGTCGGCGTGCGGGATCAGCCCGACCAGCCGCTCGGCCAGCTCGACCAGCCGCTCCGACGGGCCGTTCAGGCAGTCGCCCGCCGCCATCTGCCGCGCCACCGCCTCGGCCACCACCGGATTGCCGTGGCCGACCACGATGGGCCCCCAGCTGCACATGAAGTCGACGTAGCGCTTGCCGTTCACGTCCCAGAGATGGCAGCCCTCGCCGCGCTCGAAGAACTGCGGATAGCCCTCGGGCAGCCGGTCGGTGCGCAGGTGGCCGTACATGCCGCCGGGAATGACCTGCCGGGCACGCTGCCTGAGTTTCTGATCGGCTGTGAGGGACACCGGACGAGCTCCGCGAACGCTGTGAACTGGCCTATATATACCGCACGGTTGAAGGCCTGCACCCGGCCCGGGTCGCAAGGCAGCCAAGGGGGAAACGGATGGATCTCAAGGGGAAGGTGGCCGTCGTCACCGGCGGCAATGGCGGGCTGGGCCAGCGCATCTGTCATGCGCTGGCGGCCGAGGGCTGCCACATCGCCGTCGTCTACGCGAAGAGCAAGGACCAGGCCGAGGGCGTCGCGCGCGATCTCGAACGCCACCAGGTCAGCGCCGCGACCTTCGCCTGCGACGTGACCCAGCGCGACCAGGTGCAGAAGCTGGTCGACGACGTGGTGAAGCGGTTCGGCCGGCTCGACATCCTCGTGAACGACGCGGCCTACAACAAGTCGATCCCCTTCACCGATCTCGACGGCCTCACCTACGAGGAATGGACCAAGATCATCGACATCAACCTGACCGGCCCGATGCTGCTCACCAAGGCGGTCGGCCCGGTGATGAAGCGCCAGGGCGAAGGCCGCATCGTCAACATCGCCTCGGTCGCGGGCCTGGGGCCGACCGGCTCCTCGATCGCCTACGCCGTCTCGAAGGCGGGCCTCATCCATCTCACCAAGTGCATGGCCGTGGCACTCGCGCCCGAGGTGCTGGTGAACTGCGTGGCCCCCGGCCTGCTCGAAGGTACCCGCGCGACGGCGAACCTGCGCCCCGAGGTGGTCGCCAAGAACGCCAGCGCCTCGCTGCTCGGCAAGCCCGCCAACAAGGACGACTGCGCCGACCAGGTCGTCACGATGTGCCGGACCAACAGCACGACCGGTCAGACGCTGGTGATCGATTCAGGGCGGGTGTTTCACTGAAAGGGCGAGATGTAGCCGGAGCAGAAGCGTTTAAGCGCGAATCTGGGTTGCGACTTTGTGAAGACTTGCGAGGGTCGCAACTTACTTTCTTTTTGTAGAACGCCGCTGCCGATTCCCCCTTTGAGAACTTTCCTTTGTTTCCGGATGTGGCCAGCCGAAGCTCTCTAGTTGAGTTCTCAACCGTGAGTTAGCTGCAGCTGTGAGATTCTGCATGTCTTCATTTGCTCCTGGCAATTGGTGAGAAACTCGCCAAAGAGCTACCGAAAACCTCAACAGTGAGTGCTCAGAATATTGTGCGGCCTCCACAATCCGAATGAGGGGAGAATCAGTTGGCTTCACATATCCATCTCGTTGCCACACCCATAAATCTAGGAGCACTAACCAAGCTGCAAAATCTTGATCATCGGAACTAAAATTTCCTTCTTTCAATCGTACGCTGAGAGTTTCCCATTCCGCTTCATCAAAAAATCTCCCAACCAACGCTGGAATTCTGGCCTTGAGGGAGCCTCGGAGTCCTTCTTTCCAATGTGCGATGGGGCGAAGGTTAAGAGCGCTTATGACCGAGGCGATAACATACTCAGAGAATATCTCGGAAGCCCATAGCATGTCCCAGTAACTGCCGGGCGATTCTTCCATACCCAAACGGAAAGTATCTTTAATCAGATCAATCTCTTCACGTGCGTGGTCCCCTCGCTTTGACCTGTTCGCCGCTGAGCCAAGGGACCTGACATTTAAATTCTCGACCTTCGCCTCCAAAAAGGGCCGAATGTGTTCGAGCATCGCGAAATTGTCGCGCTTGCCATCCATTTCCTGTCGAATTAGCCCATTCGTATGTGGAGCAATCAAGCTTGAGATGGGTCTAACGCGGCGCCTTCGAGGCGAATTTGACCTTCGAAATGAATTAAAAAGGGCCTTCTTCAATTCAGGACGTATATTTGTCCCCGCCATAGCAATAGAAATTAGGTTTTGAAAGTGGTCATTGTGCGGTCCGTATTCTCCGGTGCCAAACACAATTAACTCGCGCCTGAGTAGGCGCGCAGGAATGTGAGTAGAGTCTAGCAACGCTGAAAGGCCTAGGCCGATTGCTGCCGCTGCATTGGTTTCAGGACTTTGAGTTGCCCATAAGTCGTGAAGAGCCATAAGAGGTTCCCAGCCAAGCATTGTGGTTGGTGTGCCCAAAATCAGGCTCTCATAAGCGCTAGCTTGGTCGCTGTATGTTTTGACCAAGGAGCTTAGTTCCTTGGAGTCCGAGGGACGAAGATCTAGCGCCGGTCTTGCAAGCGCAATAATAAATTTTTGCCTGGAGGCGGATGATTCGAATACTTTGGAGGCCGCAGCTTCAGTGATGGCGGAATGTGCTGCATCTTTAGTGCTCCAAGCCCGAATGCTAGATTGCAGCGATACGATGTCATCAGGAGAGTCAAGGGTTTGCAGCGATTGTAGTGCTTTCTCGACAATGACTTGAGCTTTCTCTTCCGCCGGTTCAATCCCATCTCGCAGGAGGCCAACAATAAGAAGAGCCCTGTCCCGGCTCGGAAAAGAGCCCGTCGGAAAATCAAGCAGCTTGTCGACAAAGAATTTCTGGCCTGACGTCGATCTAAGGCTTGCTACCAACAATCGTACAACCTCGCGCCATCTAGGGTTGTCTAAATCGCCGCCCAGTTCCTTCCAGATCGAATCGGTACCATCCATCTCCCCAAAGCTAATCAGGTGTGTTGCCGAAAGATACTCCTGAAAGGTCATGTGAATAAAGCTATACAAAGTATCGCCAGCTTCGATGAGTAAGCCTGCACCAGTCTTGATGAACTCTAGGAATGCCTCCGCTTGGTCTTCAGCCGGTTCGGAAGACGGCTGTTCGTTGTCGGTAATATGTTGCGTGAGAAATGTTACGAGGTCGGAGTAAGGTGCAACTGCCCGGGATCGTTCTGCTATGCTTCGGCGATGCATCCAGTAAGCGATTGCTTCGATTCGATGCCGATTCCTTCTTTCAATTCTACCTTTTGCTATTTCTTCGTCTTTCTGCTTCGCCTTGTGCCAAGTGTTTAGGAGTGTCTCGGTGCATTTCTGATAAAGAACAACCCGTTGATCCGGCAAAACGGCATCAATGCGATGTACCAAAGCGACAATTGTTAGCAGCAATGGGTTTCTTGCAAGGCTCCGAATCGCATCGTTGTCGGGGTTTGTGATGACTTTAACGAGGTCGTCCGCATTTCGCTTTCTGTCGCTCTCGTCTTCTAAGCGCGCTGCATACCAATCAAGAATAAATCTCTTGATTTCGGGTAGTCTCAGTTTCGCGACTCTATAATGTGAAAATGCATCATCGAATCGAACCTCGGCCTCGTATCCAACGATGCGTGAAGATACAACAATTGTGTTGGCTGGATACGTTTCGTTGAATGCTTCAATTCTTTTGCGGATGACTGTCTTAAGGGTCGAGCTTGGAAGTTCATCTAGGCCATCAAACAAGATGACGGCTTGGCCACTCTCAAAATAATACTCAAGGAAGTCCGTACTAAAAGCATCTAAATTGAAATCTGCTTTTACTGTCTCAACGAGAAAATCTAGAAGTGGTAAGTTTCTGCGCTTTTTGAGTTCGTCTGCATATCGTCGCAAGACAACTACTACCGTTAGCCTTGAGTCCGATTGAGTGTTGCATCGCTTTTGAAGCGCTTCGCTAATCCCACATAAAGCTAGAAAAGATAATAGCGTTGATTTTCCGCTGCCCGGATCGCCCAGAAGAACAGTTTTGTTGCCAGGGGCTAGAAAGCTGCCGGGATCAACCCTGGGGGTATCATCCGACTCTTCCGGCGATCGCTCCGAAACAACAGAAAGTGGAATATAGATATTCTCAAGGGGGATCCGACGTGAGGCCTCTTCTTTGTAAACTGACATGCCGACAAATTCGATGCGGCCATATCTCTTCTTGAGATTGAGGTCGTATAGCGATCGGATTTCCTGAATTGACTTTCGCTGCTTTTCACCGCGTGGGACTAGTCGCGGGTAGTAAAATAGACACAGATGCGGGGACTGCAAGAAAAGGCTCTGCAGCTTGCTATGGCCCAGATGTTCGATTTCGAAAGTACTCTTGAACTCATTTCGCAAATTTTCAAACCATGTGACGTCTCCACCTTCCGCGCGACGACCTGAATTGGTTAGGTCATCAGGTGTAACTACTACATATTTTGTGAGCTTTAGATTTTTTGATCTAGTCTTTGCGTTACGTGCCGAAGCTCGAATCTCCTTTCTGTGCTCGTCCGAGAGAGGAGACGGAAAGAATTTGTACTGATAGCCAATTACGTTTTCTGACTTCGAGCGTCGGGAAAAACTGTCCAGTCCTTCATAATCTCCTGACGCATCATCAAACATGATGAATTCTCTGCCAACACGGCGCGCATCTTGAAATAGCAGGAGGCCGACAATCCGGGCGAATTCTTTGCCGCTCTCAGTGCCTTTCGGAAGTAGAGCGCTGAGTGAGGGAACGGCTGGTAATCGCACACCGGTCGCGGCCATAAGCGTGTATCCATGGTTGTAGTGAGTGGCCCACTATCGCCCACTATTGTTGATGTTTTCAACCGTGATGCGGTTGTTTCTGGGAAGATCTAGTCCGCCGACAGTGTGCTTGCAGAGATATGGCTGCTGAAAAGTCTCACTTCTCACCCCGGCAACACGAACCTAACGCCCGCCCTTGCCAACCCGCCGCCCAGCGCTGCCGCCGTGCCATCCGCGCGCCAGCAGGCGGCGCCGGTCATGGTGTCGTCGTCGTGGAACTGGATGGCGTTCATGCCGCCGGCGACGGTCGGCATGATCTTGAGCGTGTGGCCGCGGGCTTCGAGGCCCTGGCGCACCGGGGCGGGGATGCCGTGCTCGACTTCCAGGACGGGCCCCTCGGTCCAGATGCGCGGCGCCTCGACGGCTTCCTGCAGGGTCATGCCGTGGTCGATCAGATTGAGCAGGGCCTGCAGCGCCGACGGGAAGATCTTGCGGCCGCCGGGCAGGCCCAGCGCATAGCGCACCTTGCCGTCGCGCAGCGCCATCATCGGCGACATCGAGGTGGTGACGCGCTTGCCCGGCGCGATCGACAGCGCGTTGCCGCGGCGCGGGTCGTAGTTGTTCATGTAGTTGTTGGGGATCATGCCGGTGCCGGGCACGATGAAGCGCGCGCCGAACAGGCTGTTGATGGTCTGCGTCGTGCTGACCACGTTGCCCTTGCCGTCTGCCACGGTGAGATGGGTCGTGTCCTGGCCCTCGGCCGCCTGCAGTCCACCCGTCCATTGCGTTGCGCGGGCGATGTCCAGCAGCTTGCGGCGCTGGTCGGCATAGTCGCGGCTCACGATGCGCTCGACCGGCACCTTCACGAAGTCCGGGTCGCCGCTCGCCTCGGCGCGGTCGGCGAAGGCGATCTTCAGCACCTCGGCCAGCAGGTGCAGCGTGTCGACGGTGCCGAAGCCCATCTTCTCGATGTCGTAGGCTTCGAGGATGTTCAGCATCTGCGTGATGTGCACGCCCGAGGCGGCGGGCGGCGGCGGGCCTAAAATCTCCCAGCCGCGATAGTGGCCGCGGATCGGTGCGCGCTCCTCGACCTTGTAGCCGGTGAGATCGTCGCGGCGCACGAAGCCGCCGGTCTTCTCCATGCACTCCACCAGCAGGTCGCCCAGCGGCCCGCCATGCAGCGCCTTCTCGCCCTGCTGCGAGACCAGGGTCAGCGCCTCGGCGTATTGCGCCTGCACCAGCCGCTCGCCGGGCTTCAGCGGCGTGCCGTTGGGCAGCAGGAGCGCGGCGGCGAGCTTGTCCTTCGAGAGGTCGGGGCCCGCATCCTTGATGCAGTCCGAGAGATAGGGCGTCACCGCAAAGCCGCGCGCGGCGTGGCGGATCGCGGGCTGCATCACGTCGGCGAGACTCATGGTGCCGAAGCGCTCCAGCGCCAGACACCAGGCGCGCAGCGAGCCCGGCGTCGCGACCGACTTCGGCCCGACCAGGTTCTCCTGCCCCTCGACGTCGTAGACCTCGGGCGGCGCGCCCGGGACCGGCTTGTACATGTCGGGATGGCCCATCTTCGGCACGGCGCTCATGCCGTCGAGGATGCGGTGGCTGCCGTCGGCCAGGCGGATGTGGCAGGTCGTGCCGCCGATCAGCCCG
Organism: Reyranella aquatilis; assembly: GCF_020880995.1. Lineage (GTDB taxonomy): Bacteria > Pseudomonadota > Alphaproteobacteria > Reyranellales > Reyranellaceae > Reyranella > Reyranella aquatilis. Next base: position 206,304 of record NZ_JAJISD010000012.1, read on the forward strand.
ACCATCATCGGCTCGACCACGGTCAGCGCGAACTGCATGGCGACGGCGGCATCGACCGCGTTGCCGCCGGCCGCCAGCATTTCGAGGCCCGCGGCCGAGGCCAGCGGATGGTTGGAGACCGCCATGCCGCGCGGCCCGTGGGCGGGCTGCTTCTCGCAGGTGAAAGGCGTGCCCGCGCGCTCGCGCCATGTCGACTGGGTCATCCGTGTCCTCGCTGAATGTCGTGCCTTTTTATATCCGTCATCCTGAGCGAAGTCGCCCGAAGGGCGACGCAGTCGAAGGATCTCTTTTCGCCTCGACACACCGTGCGTCGGAAAAGAGATCCTTCGACTGCGTTCGCTTCGCTCACTCCGCTCAGGATGACGGGTGGGGGGTGGGTCCCTATTCCCCCACGCGCTTCTCGGCTTCGACGCAGCGCTGCAGCCGCTCGCAGGCGGGCTCGTCGCGGTCGCCGTCCGGGTTGAAGCAGCGGGCGGCGTCGGTCGAGCCGTCGGCCACGATCTGCGTCAGGCGCCCGCGGGCCTCGGCGGGGCGCTCGACGTCGAGCAGGCCCTTGCGGGTCAGTTCGTTGGCGAAGCGGATCACCAGCCGTTCGCGCGCCCGCATCGCCTCCGGCGCCGAGGCCCTGGCGTCGCGGCACCATTGCATCCCCGCCGCCTTGCCGCAGCCCCAGAGCTGCATCTGGCGAAAGCGCTCGGCGAGCTGGCGGTTCACGCCGAGGCAATAGGCGGTCGTCTCGTCGTCGGGGGCGGGCGGTGCGTCCTGTTGCGCCTGTGTCTGTGCCAGTGCGGGCTGGGCGGCGAGCGCGAGCAGCAGGAAGACGCCGAACCGCATCCCCTCAGATGAACATGTCGAGCTGGTTATAGTTCTTCAGCACCGTGTCGCGCATCGCCTCGCTCCAGCGGATCTCGTCCTGCCGGTCGGCCAGCGGGCGATAGACATGGCTCTTCTCGTTCGGGAAGCGCTGGCGGCGCGCATCGATCGCCAGCAGCAGGATGCGCAGACGCCGGTCGATGCGCTCGGCGTCGTAGGTCACGGTCTCGCCGGTCAGCCGCTTCGTCGTGACGTTCAGCACGCGCTTGCGCGGGAAGAAGCCGGCATTGAGCGTCACGCGGCGGTCGGGCGAGGAGTTGGCAAAGGAGCCGTGCAGCAGCTGGCGGTTGGTGACGATCGTGTCGCCGGCGCCGGCCAGCATCGGCACCGCGCCCTCGATCCGGTCGGAGCCGCTCTCGGCGACCAGCTTGCGGATATCGGCCTTGCCGTGGCGGTGGCTGCCCGGCAGCACCCAGACGCAGTTGCCCGCGGTGCTGGGATAGAGCTGGGTCATGAAGTTGAAGCCGTGGGCGCCCATGTCCCAGTCGGCGGCGTCCCAATGGGTCGTGCCGTCCTGGTGCCAGGCGACCGAGGGGCCGAGGCCCGCTTCCTTGATGAAGGTCACTTCGTTGTAGGGAACGAAGTCGTCGCCGAGGATCGATGCGGCCGCGGCCAGCAGGCCGGGATGGCCGTAGAGCCGGAACGCGGCGTTCATCAGGTAGAGGTTGCCGTCGAGCAGTTCGACGGTCCAGGCGGGCGCGTCGGCGGCCAGCGTCGGCTGGCTCATCGCCACCGGATGGCGGCCGTTGTTCTTGGTGGTGCCGCCGAGCGGGTCGCTCAAGGGCTTGGCCCAGCGATAGGGCGGCTTCAGCACGCCCTCGCCGAACGCCGGTCGGCCGTGACGATCCACCGTCGCGCCCGGTTCGACCGGCGCGCGTTCGAGGATGGCATCGACGTCGGCCCGCAGCTCGGCCAGTTCCTCCGGTCCCGCCACGCCTTCGAAGACATAGAAGCCGTGCGTCCAGTAGGCGTCGAGGATGTCCTGCGCCAGCTTTCCATTGGCATCGAGCCGGATCGGCCCGCGATTGCCCAGCGCCCGCGCGCGCGCTTCGCCGGCGCGGCTGTACTCGGCCATGGTGCGGGCGTGATCTTCGGCAGTGAGCGGGGCAGCGGCTTCGGCCATCGCCATCGGGACGTCTCCGTTATTTTCTTAGGCCAGGACGATAGCGCGGGCGTTTGCCTGCGGCCAAATCCCGCCGCGCGATGAGGCCGCTCTGCGGCTCAAACACCGACCTCATCCTGAGAGCCTGACTCGAAATGAATTGAATCGCTTCAAGCACTTACCTCATCCTGAGGAGCGCGCCACCGGCGCGCGTCTCGAAGGATGGGAACGCGCACCCTGTCTGTTGCCCATCCTTCGAGACGGCCGCTGCGCGGCCTCCTTGTATCAAGAGACGGCCGCGTCGGCGTAGAGTTGCGGGCGCGGTCTCGGTGGAGAGCCCGGAGGCTCCTTGGGCCATCAAGCCCGTTCCTGAGCTCGGCGCCTCCACCGTTGATTTTGTGATCCCGAACGGTCGCCTGGGCCGAACCGCGAGCCCGCATGCGCAAGGATGGGAGCCAAGATCCATGTTCGTAGGTATCGATGTGGCGAAGGATCGCCTGGAT
>NZ_JAJISD010000013.1 GCF_020880995.1 Reyranella aquatilis
CAGACTGAAGCAATGGCGACGCATTGCAACTCGCTACGACAAGCTGGCGGCAAACTTCCTCGGCTTCGTAAAGCTCGCCAGCATCATGCTCTGGCTCAAATAGAAATTGTCACCACAGCCTAGAGCATGCCAGTGAACGATCCACAGCGTTCAAGCTCTGGGTTCATGAGCCCCTGCGGCCTGCCGAAGGCAGCAACAACGGTTTCCCATCTGACAAGCTCGACATGATGGCCGAGGGGATTTGCAGGAATGTCGTTAATCCCGTCAACAACGCCCTCGGCTGCCCGGCGTTCGTCCTCACGGTCTCCCGGCGAGCCGCGAAACACCCGCACGACCCTTCTTGGCTCATCCACAGCGCTCGCCCCCGGAACCGGCAAGCTGCACGAACTCTGACGGATTTTACGCTGTGTGGAACTCCTGCGAGGAGACACGCCCAGAGCGCCCATTTTACTGGGCTTCAAGGTAATGGCGGAGGGGATGGAAGCGCGCCACATCGGCAAAAGCCATATAAACCGGGCCTTTGCTGGCCGGGCGCGCTTTCCGGTCCCCCGTCTAGTCCCCGCTTCCGACGGGCCGACGAACAATCCCCAAGGGCACCGCGCACGCGTAGTCCGCCGCCGCCAACCGGCGAACGAGGATCGCGCGAGCCTGTGCCATGGCGATGCCGGCGCGTTCGGATTTGATGCGACCCGCCGCGCGGTCGGCTTCGTCCAGCGCGCGCAAGGCGACTACGCGGTCGCGCTCGCAATCCGCTTCGGCGATTGCGGACGGTTCGGGGGCCGAACAGCCGGCCAGCACCAGCGCGGCCGAAATCGGTTTCAGGATATCGCGCATCATTGCCGCCCCTTCGCCCGCCACGTCCAAGGCGTCTCGCACCCTTTGCCGTGAACGCCAAGCCCTGCGGCCCGTGCCGCCGCTTCCTGCCGTTCGTAGTCGCGGCTATAGCGCGTGAACGCCCAAGCCCAACCGGCGGCCACCATGCGCGCGCCTAGATCGCCGTCGCCGGCCGTGCAGGTCGCGACGGTGCGGCCGTAACGGTCCACCGTGCGCGCCTCGCACGCGACATTGCGGTCCGCGATGAAAGCCGACAGCGCGGCGGCGGCCTTCGGGCCGGGGAGCCAGTCGCCGCACGTCTGGCCGGCTTCCGGCGCGTCGATACCGAACAGGCGAACGGTGACGCCGCCGACGTTGAGCGTGTCGCCGTCCACCACGCGGGCCGGGCCGTTGATCGCCTGCCCATGCGCCGACGTGGCGACCAACAGCGCGGCTAAGGTCGAGAGGGTTCTATTCATTTTCTGAAACTCTCTACAGGGCGCGGAGCCAGCCGGGCAATGTGCGTCGGTTCGTACTGGTAAGTCTCGCGGCAATGCGGAGCGCGATAGAAGGCGCCGGCTGTTTCAAGTATTCTGTTTCAAGGAGACAGAAACAGAATGCCGAACACGCTGTACTACGGTGATAATCTCAAAGTGCTGCGAGACGCGATCAAGGATGAGACGGTGGACCTCGTCTACCTAGACCCGCCTTTCAATTCCAATGCCTCGTACAACGTGTTGTTCAAGGCGCATTCGGGCAAGGGCTCGCAAGCACAAATCGAGGCGTTCGAAGATACATGGGAATGGGGTGAAAACGCCGAAGCGGCGTTTGAAGATGTAATCAAGTCTGGCAACGCGGACGCGGCGAACCTCCTGACAGCGATGCGCAAGTTTCTCGGTGACAGCGCCATCATGGCCTACATCGCCATGATGGCCGTTCGATTGATCGAACTTCACCGCGTCCTAAAGCCGACAGGGTCGCTTTATCTTCATTGCGACCCTACCGCCAGCCACTACCTGAAACTGGTGCTTGACGCGATATTCGGTCCCGAGCGGTTCTTGAACGAAATTACTTGGAAGCGGACAACAGCACACAACGATCCGAAGCGTTACGGCCGGATCGCTGACCGCATCTTGCTCTACTCAAAGACCGCGACCAAAACTTTCAACGTCGTGCATGGCGCGTACTCTCCCGAGCAACTGTCCCGCTACAAATACGAAGATGAGAAGGGCAAATTCAAAGCGGAACAACTTACCGCGCCACACTTCTCCGAAACTCGCACGGTCGAGTGGCGCGGCACTCATCCGGGTGACAACCGTCAATGGCGTTTCTCTACTGAGGAATTAGAGCGCCTCTACTCAGAGGGATTGATCCTGTTGCAGAAAGACGGCCGCCCACGGAAAGACGGTTTCAAGGAATACCTCGACGACCAAGAAGGCGCGGCGGTTCAAGATATATGGACGGACATAAACATGTCCCCCACTACGAAAGAGCGCCTTGGCTACCCAACACAAAAGCCGCTCGCTTTGCTAGAGCGCATTGTGGAAGCATCTTCAAATCCCGGCGATGTCGTGCTTGATCCTTTCTGCGGGTGCGGCACGACAATTCATGCGGCACAGAAACTCGACCGGCAATGGATTGGAATTGATGTAACGCACCTTGCTATCGGCTTGATCGAAAACCGATTGAAGGCCGCGTTTCCTGGAATTCAATTCACCGTTGAAGGAACGCCGAAGGACTTTGAAGCTGCCGTCGATCTGGCGACGCGCGACAAGTATCAATTCCAATGGTGGGCCGTGACGCTCGTCAATGCTGTCCCTTATGGCGGCAAGAAGAAGGGCGCCGACACCGGAATTGATGGCTACTACTACTGCAAGCCCGATGGAAAGCAGACCGAAGCCGGCATCGTATCGGTAAAGGGTGGCGATCATCCCAGCGTCAAAGACGTTCGTGATTTAGTAGGTGTCGTCCAACGAGAGAAAGCGCCGGTCGGTATTCTCATTACGCTTCGCGATCCTACCGGCCCGATGAAAGCCGAAGCGGCCAAGGCGGGGACCTTCGATTGTGCTTGGGGCAAGTTTCAGAAAATCCAAATCGTGACGGTCGATGAATTGCTCGCCGGCAAGAGCCTCAAGCTACCGCCGCAGGAAGCGGGGGGCGGTCTAAAGCAAGTGAGCAAAGAGGACACTAGTGCGAAGAAGCAAACGCAGCTTCTCTAGGCCGGCGCCGACGGGGTCTAATGCTTCGTTCGTGATCGTTTGGCGTGCGTGGGTACACGCAGCGAGGCATTAGGCGGCCTCGCGCTGTCCTGAAACGTGGCGACCCGCGATTAGTGGTCCGCGAGTTCGTTTCAGGATTGCGACCCTGTCAGCGTGTCCCGGTCGCCGGGCTCTGCCGCATCGGTGCCGCGCGGTTTGCTGCCGCGTACACCCTGCCGCCCTCGATAGGGTCGCCGTCGGTGTCCAGTTCGCCAGCCTCGCAGAGCCGGGCGTGCAAAAGTTCCTCGCCTTCGAAGGTGTGGCCGTCGGGCCGGGCTAGCAGGCAATCGGGGTCCATCGCGAACGCCAGCACGGCAGATATCGAGCCATCGGACATGATGCCGAATTCATCGCCGGCCGCAGCTTGGGCGCGGCCCTGCCGGCGGCTTTCACCGACACTGATATTCAAGCCCAGATCGGTGCGCGCCCGCTTGATCGCGAGTTCGGTCGCCTTGCGAACCGATATCAGCGGGTGCGCGGCCAGCCTGCCGCCGCGACCGGGCACCATCAACCCTTCGGCCTCAATCGTCCGATTGATCGCCCGCAGTTCGGCCATTCGTTCAGCCAACGCGCGCACCTGCCGGCGCTCGATAGCCGACCAGCCGCCCGCCGGTCGCAGGGCCAGCAAGGCCGCGAAATCGGCCTCTAGGGCGGCTTCCCGGTCGGCCGGGGCGTCGGGTGCCGGGGCGGCGGCCGGTGCTGCCGTGGCGGGCTCGCCACGGCCTGCCGGGGGCACCGCTGCCGGGGCGCTGGCCGGGGGCTCGCCGGGTGCTGCCGCCGGGCTTGCGACCGGCTCGGGCTGGCCTGCCGGGCTCGCGCCATGCCGGCGACGGCGGCGGCCCCCGGTCGCCGGGCGGTCGCCCATCGCGGCCGGATCGGCGGCCGGGGTGGCCTGCCGGTCGGGGGCCGGTCCGGTGCCAGTCGCCCCGGCCTCTAAAGCCGTAGGCGGGGCCGGAATTTCGGCCGCCTGTGGGCTTTGGGCGGCCCTTGCCCTGTGGAGCCTGTCGCGCTGGCGTCGGTTCATCTGGCGGCCTCTCTTGCCGGGGGCTGGGGTGACTATTTGCAGGGGTTTGCGGTTACACGGGGCAGGGAAAAAGGCTTGTTGCTCGGCTGATGCTAATTCATGAGAAGAATTTACCCTCCCCCTAGGGGGTAATTGCCTGTCGCCTTGGTCTGCCGGGTGCGGGGGATGCTGGGTATGCGGGGTATGATTTCAACTGTTGTCAGGTGAAGTAAAACGAGTTCGTTTTCTAAATATCAGCATGATGGAAACCATGCCCCGCATACCCAGCATCCCCCGCACCCTTTGCCCTAGCCCTCCCCCGGCGTGCTAGGGCCAAGGTCGCGGACCTTGACCACGGCCCAGCGCATGACCCCGTTGCGGTCCGGCTTTACGCGCCCGTCACGCCCGCGCTCCCCGGCATGTGACAGCTTCACTTCCAACCGCCTGCCGTCGTGGTCCACTGTCACAGCACGGTCCCGCACGGTGCGGAGGTAGTGCCCCACCCTGCCGGCGATGGCGTCCGCGCCGGGCAGTACGCCCCGTTCACCGCCAGCCCCCACCAGTCCGCCAAGGGTTTGAAGCCGCATCGCGTCGCCCGCCTGAATGTCTGCGATCAGTTTTTTGACCGTCCACATGCCATCCGTCACCATGCCATCCGTCCCCATGGCGGCCGTCCCCATGGCGGCCGTCCCCATGGCGGCCACGACGATGCCGACGACGCTCACCAGCTTATGCAATTCGGGGTCTTCGGCGATGGCCGCGCGCGTTGTCTCCAGCACGTCGGGACAGCCCAGCCAAACAAGCGCCGACCGCACCAGCCGGGACCACGCTTCGAACGAACCGTAAGACAGCGCACCCGGCGCGTCGGCCGCGCGGTACGCCCTCGCGATGGTCAACACGGCCGACACGAACCGACCACGATCCTGTCGCAACAGGTCGAGAGGGTCAGGCGTATCAAACACCCGCTCGCGAGGGTTCGCCATTCCCGGATTTATGTAGAGGGTAAGGAACCGCTGCGTTGCGTCTTCCTTGATGCGCGGATGGTTCCCGTTGATCGTCAGCACAACGCCCGTTGTCGGTGCTGTAATCTCTCGCGTCTCGCCTAGGATGCGGACTTTCACTTGCGGTTCGGTCAGCATCGAGCAAATCAGGTCGCCCGTGATATCAACCCCGTTCGCGTTGTCGTATGCGATGAACGGAACGCCAGCGACCAACATGGCGTGAAGATGTTTCGCGAATTCTTCACCCTTCGGCCAGTTGGACACGGCCGGCAATACACCATGCGCGAGGAAACCAATCGTCTTCGTGAGGTGCGATTTGCCCGCCCCCGCCGCCGGGGCTTCGATCATCAAGCCCGGCATCGAGGGGAAGGCCGGCCGCAGTACCGCGCCCATCATGTGAGCCAGCGCGACCGTTGCCGACATGTCATCCATGGGAAAGCCGGCGAGCAATTCGCGAAGGACTTCAAGCGCCGCCAACGCGTCCGCCTTCGTCGGCGTTTCAGGAACCGACAGGACCAAATCATGATCCAGCCAAAACCCCGTGTCGTTGTCGAAGCCATTGGCAGTCAGCAACGATCCATCCGGACGCATGGTCGGAGTTGATATAATTCCTGAAATGGTGGGGACCGTTTCCATGGTCGTTTCCATGACCTTGCTCACGATCACGCGCGGCACGTCGATTGAAGTGACGACCGGCGCCCCGCGCACCGGGTTGGGGTTGTCGAGTGTGCGCCGGGGCATCGCCCCCGGCTTCAGCTTCACGAAATCGAGGTTCTTCGCGAGTTCGGTTCCCAGCAACAGCGGCCGGACCCGTTCCATGGCCGTTGTCTTTAGCAGCGTCGGCCGGCCTTCGTTGTCGAACATGCGGACTTCACGCGACTTGCTGACGTACACCAGCCCGCCGGCATGTCGGAACATCGGCGGATTAAGCCGGGGCAGTTCCTCAAGCACTCGCTGCACTAGCAGATGTTCAACGCCCGTTGCGTAGACGACTTGCGCCCGTTCGCCTTGCGCCCGCATCGCTGACGCTTCGGTCGTGACCGCGTCCGCCGCGTGGTCGGCCCGGCTTTCGGCGACCGCTGCCGCGACGGTTTCGGGCGACAGGACTTCGTGCAGCCGTTCGCTAAGGTCGGCCACCGCTTCGGCGCGCAAGGCTTCAACATCCAACGTGTAGGTCGTGCTGGTCCCTACGTCGTGAAGGTATCCGGCTTCGGGTCCAGTACGGCGGATGAAAGCCGCTTCGGAAACCGAATACCTGAAACACGCCTCACAACGCATCGTCTCGCCGTCGCGCATCCCGGCCAGCCATGCGCCGAACGTCTGCACCACGCCCCGGCTTTCGATTTCGGTGGCGAGTGTGAGCAGTCCGGCCGAACGGGTCGCGATGCTCCCGCCTTCGTTGGCGTAGCTGATCCGCTCCCCTGTCATTTCCTGAAACGTGTCGAGCATTTCAGGTGTCGGCATCGTGAAGCCGGACAGGTCCAGCACACCGCCGCCTTCGTTCACGATGCGCACGTCCGCATCGGCCACCGTCCAGCCGGCCGCGATCATGCCATCCGACAGCGTCGGCCGTGCGCAGAAGATCAAGCGCCCGGCCCCCCACGGGGCCAGATCGAATACCGTGCGATGCGCATGGCCGATGACCGAACCGTCGGTGCGCGAGAAACGCGGCGAGGGGAAGGACAGGCCGTGCGTCACCATCGCGATGGACACGAACGCTTTAAGCGTCGCGATCATGTGCGGATCGCTCACGCGGACATAAGCATGTGACGCCCCGCCCGGCTGTTTACCGGGCGCGATCACGCGGGCCGATGAACCGCGAAGTTCCACACGCTCGCAGGTATCGAGGCCGGGAATGATGGCGGCCAGAAACGCGATGCGTTCCGCCATCGTCATCGCGCGCCATTCGTCCGGAATGCCGGGGGCATCGTCAAGGTCGAGCAGAAGCCACACCGATGGATCGAGGCCGCGCCGAAGCCTTGCAGCGACACGGCGGCGGCCTGCCCTGTTCAGGATGCCGGCCAGTTCCGGCGAGCCGACATGGTGGCCGGTGATGCGCGCAAGTTCTCCCTCGGTCACGATATCGAACGGCCGGCCTTCGCTGGCGCCCGTATCGCCGTGCCACTTCGCCGGGCAAATGGCGCGGTCGGTTTTCTGCGAAACCCATCGCAGGATTTTCGCCAGCGCGGCGGCGGTGTCGGCCATATGGGAATAAGCCACGCCCGCCGTTATGTTCGCGACCTGATGTTTGACGACTTCGCCGTTGACCAATTGGTATTGCTTGCCCACCGTCGCCGGGCTGGTCGAACGAATGACAGTCACCACGTCGAGTTGATCGGCCGGGGTGGCGGGTGCTTCGATTTGTGGAACACTCATGGTAAAGTCTCTCTGCGTTCGCGTGCCCCCTTGCTCAGAGAGACGCGCGAACGCGCTAGGGTGTTAAGACCGGGTCGCGTGCGGGATTGCGCGCGACCCGGCGGCCCTCTTTCCTTTTTCCTCTTTCCTGTTCCCCGGTTCCGGCCGTGCGGTCTTCGCCTAGTTGCCGTGCCCTACCAAGGCGCGGCGGCGGTAGTAGAATTCCTGAAACTACAACCGCGCTACTGCAACGTAGACGGCGGCTCGGAAATGTGTTGCGCGTTCGCCCCGTCCCAATGGAATTCAGGGAAGGCCAAGCGGGCGGCATCCATGGCGATTTCCATAACGGCAGGATCGCTTTGGCATCGTTGACAGGCGATCTGGATAATCTGTTGCCGGCCGTTACTGATATCGAGGAGCCGAAGGGCGATGACGGGCAGGGCTTCGCCGCCCGCTATGATAGGCGTCTGACAGACAAGGCAGCGCAGCGCCGGGCCTTTGGTGAACCTGTCGAATAGCATGGCGGCCACCAGCCGATCGTTCGGGTCTTGCGACTGCAAAATATCGGCTGTGGGCTGTCGCAACAGGTACACCCGCCGCCCGGCCGCGATCTTGTTTGCGGTGCGCAGTTGATCCGCGTCGAGGTCTTCGACCACGGCGGCCTTTCGTGCGCGCATCGCTGCGGCCTTCCGCCGTTCGTGCCGGTTCACGACTGGCCGCCATTGTACCGCCGTCGCCGCCGTGGCGGCGCGAGGTCTTCGGCCGGCGTCGGCGTCAGGAGCACGGCACGCCGTGCGGCGTCTTGCTTCGCCATCGCTTCGGCGTGCTGCCGGCGCGCGTGTTCATCGGCCATCATTCGGCCGAAGCGGTGAAGGATCGTCGCCACGTCCTGTGGCGGGCAACCGGCCGCAACGCAGCCGGCCACAAGGTCGCCCAGCGTTTCGTTGAACAGGTCGATTGCCGCGTTGTGTTCGTCAATCACGTATCGCCCCGGCTTGGCGTCACGCATGGCCGCGTTCACGGCGGCCACGCCTTTGCCGCCGGGGTTCACGACCGCACCGTGCTTGCCGGCTTCGCCAACGCCTTTTGAAGCGCGCGCGCTCGCGGCAATTCGGTCGTGAGTTCGTCCAGCGCGATGATGAACACCGCGCGGCCGGGATGGGTCGGCACGATCACGGCCGGACAGTCGGCGGGCCGGGTCGGCACGACGATGGCGAATGCCCGATACTTGAACGATACGGCCGGGTGTGGCGCGGCCTGCCCTTCACGCCCGGCGGCATTGACCACCGCGCCGATGAATGCCGCCGCCTCGCGCGTGATCGCATCGGTGTCCGTGGTCCATGGCAGCGCCAACACGGCCATGCGGACCTTTTCATCGGGCGGCCAGCCGGCCGCCAGCGCGGGCAGCGACGGCGGCAACGCTACACACCGGGCAGTCGTGCGCTTGATCCGCTTCAAACTCAGCCCGGCGATGCGCGTTTGGTATTTCCTGAAATGCGCCATGGCAGTTCCATCCGCGATGGCAGCGGGAAGCCATTTGCGCCACGCGTTCAGCATGATCGCGACAGGCGCGGCCGGGTCTTCCATGAAGACCACCACAGGGGCCGTAAGGGGCTTCACGAAGGCCGGGGCGGGCATGTGAAGCGTGCCGGCTTGCAGGCTCACGCCGCCCGCCTTGCGCGCGTGCGCGGTGCCGCTGCCGCTGCCGCTGCCGCTGCCTGCCGTGGCGTCTCGCGCCCGGCTGCAATGAGCGCATCGAGGTCCGTTCGCAGGATGAACGCCCGGCCGCCGATCTTGGTCCGCGCCAGCGTGCCGGCTTCGATCAGTTCGTAAAGTTTCGCGCGAGAAATTCGAAGGTAGCTGTGCGCCTTGTCGATGGGGAGCAAGGGCGACACAAGGTCCGCCCGGTGTTCGTCGCGAAGCGTGGCGATCAGTTCGGCGTGTACCGCTGAAAGCCGGCGGTTCTGATCCAGCACGGCCGCAATGGCCGCGTCAGCGGCGCGGGACGTGAACACGTCCAGTCGTTCGGTAGTCGGTCGGGTCATCGTCGGCCCCTCCATTCGCGAGCCGACAGACCATCTATCAGATGTTTTTCAAAAAGGTGGGGACATTAAATTCAGTCCGCGTCGAATTCGTATCCCCGGCGCTGCCGCAGCTTCCGCAGGCGTTCGAATTCATCGCCCTTGTGCTTTGCGGGCGCGGCCACGGCCAACAGGTGCTTGCGCACGCTCACGCCCGCCGGGCGCGCATCGGCTGGCACCAGCGCGGCCAGTTCGGTGGCCGTTAGCGCCCGGTCGGCGTGAGGGTCGCCGCCGTTCGCCACGGCCGCGAAGCGTTCGGCCAGCGTCAGCGCGGACCGTGCGCCCTTGGGGCGGCCCCTCTTAGCCATGGTCGCGTTCCGTCAGGTACGCGGCCCATGCGGTCATCATCGGCCGGCGCTGTTCGAGCAAGTCGGTTCGGCGGTACGCCGCGACGGTGGCGGACTTCTCGACGTGCGCCAACGCGCGATCTATCAGCGCCGGGGTATAGCCGCGCTCGGTCGCCCAATCGTCAAAGGATGACCGGCTGGTGCCGTGCGGGGTGGCCTCGCCTCCCCCGGCCTGCCGCAGCGCCTTGGACAGACTGGCAAGCGATAGGCTGGTTTCCTTGCCGCGCGTGCGCTTTCCGCCGGGGAAGACGTATTCGCTACGCTGCCGCGCCTCGGCTTGTTTCAGGACTGCGATGGCTTCGTCCGATAGCGGCACCCTATGCTCGCGGTCGCGCTTCATTCGCTCGCGCGGGATGGTCCACACCTTCGCGGCCATGTCGATTTCGGACCACGTCGCGCCGGTCGTCTCGCCCGGCCGGCCGGCGCATAGAATGTTGAACCGCAGAGCCAGCGCGGCCGTGCCCTCGCTGTCGCACAAGCCGGCATAGACTGCCGGCATATCGGCCACAGGGACGGCCGCGTGATGCTCTACCCTGTGAACGGTGCGCTTCGGCGGGAGCATCAGCGCGAAGTGCCCACGCCAGCGCGCCGGGTTCTCGCCGTCGCGCAAGCCCCGCGCCTTCGCCCAATCAAGCACGCGTTCCAGTCGGCCGCGAAGTCGTGAAGCCGTTTCAGGTTTTGACGACCAAAGCGGCGTGATGATCTTCGCCACATGGTCGGCCGTGATGGCGGGGAGCGCCAGCGCGCCAATGACCGGGCTCGCGTAGGTGGTCAACGTGTTGCGCCATTGCTGCCGGTGCTTGGGGTTCTTCCATGACGGCTCATGCGCGGCGATGAATTCGGTAACAGCATCGTCAAAGGTCATCGCATCGGCGGCGGCCTGCGTCGCGGCCTGCCGGGTCGATACCGGATCGCCGCCCATGGCGACGGTGCGGCGATGCTCGCTCGCGATTTCGCGCGCGTCCGACAGGCCGATAGCCGACAGGCTACCTAGGCCGATTTCGCGGCGCGTGCCGTTACGCTCAAACCTGAATACCCATGACGCGGTGCGCGCTGCCGTGATTTTGAGGAACAGCCCTTCGCCATCGAATAGCTTTGCCGGGCCGGGCTCGCTGCCGCGCGCCACCTTGTTGACCTGTGCCGATGTGAGATTGCCCATTGTCCGCCTTTTTCGGGGCTCGCCCCGGTCAGTCCCCCGGCGTGTCCACCGGGCTCGGCTGGACACTAATGGACAGTGGCGGACATTCCTAGACCAGAAATGGCCGTTTTACGGGCCTTTCCGGCGGGGACTGGACGGCGTTGGATCAGGGAAAACAGGGTAATGGCGGAGGGGATGGGATTCGAACCCACGATAGGGATTATCTCCCTATAACGGTTTAGCAAACCGCCGCCTTCGGCCACTCGGCCACCCCTCCGCGGACCCGTTAAGACCCCGGCGACCCAAACCACGACGGATGCCGGGCGGTTCTAGCGGCGGCGTCCGAGGGTGTCAAACGACGGAGAAATTTCGCAAGTATTTACAGGGTCTTGGCGCATTGGCCTGAAGCGTGCGACGGTCCGTCCATGACCTCCGCCTCCATCGACATGCTCCAGCGCCTCGTCGCGTTCGACACGACCTCGCGCAATTCCAACCTCGATCTGATCAAGTACATCCAGGCCTATCTGGACGATCACGGGATCCGCAGCACCCTGGTCCCCAACGAGGAAGGCACCAAGGCCAACCTGTTCGCCTCGATCGGTCCCGAGGCCGAGGGCGGCATCGTCCTGTCCGGCCATACCGACGTCGTGCCGGTCGACGGACAGCCCTGGGAGACCGATCCGTGGACCCTCACCGAAAAGGCCGACGGCAATCTCTACGGCCGCGGCACCTGCGACATGAAGGGCTTCATTGCCGTCTGCCTGGCCCATGTGCCGGCGCTCAAGAAGGCAAAGCTCAAGGTGCCGATGCATTTCGCCTTCAGCTACGACGAGGAGATCGGCTGCCTCGGTGCGCACGCGCTGGCCGAGAAGCTGGTCGGCAACGTCCCTCGCCCGCAGGCCGTGATCGTGGGCGAGCCGACCATGATGGGCGTCGTCAACGCGCAGAATGCCGGGGGCGGCATCATCGCCACCTTCACCGGCGTCGAAGCCCACTCCTCGATGACGCATCTCGGCGTCAGCGCCATCCACTTCGCCGGCGACTTCATCCACTGGCTGAACGAGCTGCAGGTAGAGCTGGCCGGCCGCAAGCGCACCGACATCGACACCGTGCCCGGCCATACAACGATCAACGTCGGCATCGTCACCGGCGGGACGGCCGGCAACATCCTCGCCCGCGAGTGCACGTTGAACTGGGGCTACCGCACCCTGCCCGGCGACGATCCGTGGGAAGTGCAGCGCCGGGCGGAAGCCTATGTCGCCGAGCTGCTACTGCCCAAGATGAAGGCGAAGCATCCCGACGCCGACATCAAGATGAAGCGGCGCTCGTTCGTGCCGGGCCTGCTGCCGCAGGAGAACGAGGAAGCCGCCAAGCTCGCGCTGCAATGGACCGGCGGCAATCGCACCTATGCCGTGCCCTACGGCACAGAGGCCGGCATCTTCCGCAGCCACGGCATCCCGACCGTGATCTGCGGCCCCGGCGACATCTCGCAGGCCCACCAGCCCAACGAATTCGTCGCGAAGTCGCAGATGGATGCCTGCGACGCCTTCATCGGCAAGATGATCGGCTGGGCCGAGCGGCAGTAGCCGAAGCAGCCCTCCCCATTCGGATGGGGAGGTGTCGCATCTCATGCGACGGAGGGGTCATGGCCCCATCGTCCTCGTAAGACGAGGGCACTTCCCCTTTGCGGACTCCGCAAAGGGGAAGGATTCGAGTCAACCTTCGGTGCGGCGCGTCGTCTCGAACAGGAACCAGACGCGCTTCTCGGTCTCGTCGATCCAGTTCTCGATCAGGCTCGCGCTTGCGATGTCGTTGTGCTCGTCGCACAGCTCATGGAGCGTGCGCATGTGGACGCAAAGCTGCCGGTTGTCGTCGCGCAGCTCGGCCAACATGTCGAGCGGCGTCACGTAGTCGGCATCGTTGTCGAGGACGCGCTGGAGGCGCGCCACATGGCCGATCGAACGCAGGGTCGTGCCCCCGAGCTTGCGCACGCGCTCGGCGATCACGTCGACCATCGCGTCGAGCTCCGTCGCCTGCTCGTCGAGCAGGAGATGATAGTCGCGGAAGTTGGGGCCCGAGACGTGCCAATGGAAGTTCTTGGTCTTCCAGTAGAGGGCCACCACATCCGCCAGGAGGATATTCAAACCGCCCGTTAGATCCCTGGTGGCGTTGGCGCCCAAATCCGTCGGTGTGGCGAGAGCGGCGGTCTTGCGTGACTTGGCATCCTTGGCCATGGGCTGACTCCTGTTGAAGGGTTGTGGCGGCAATCTATCGCGCTTCGGCCGTGCCGTGAACCGCGCTACCCGCCGGCGCAGACGGGCTGCTCGACCCTGAAAACGCCGTGCTGGCCGAAGCGGGCACGGTATCCCTCGACGATCGCCCCGACCTTCTCCCGATGGGCAGGCGCATCGAAAACCACGATCACCATCAGCTTGGTGCGCTCGCTGCCGATCCGTCCCTGCGGATCGCGATGCTGGCCACGCGCATCGATCACCGTGAGACCGGCCGGAAACCGGGGCGTAACGCTTTCTGCAACGAACGACGCCCATTCGGCGTCGCTGACCTCGCCGCCGCCCGGCTTCTCGCGCCCGAAATACAGGTTCACTTCGAGCGCAGGCACGAGCGGCGCGACGCAGGCGGAGGTCGCCGGCTGGATTGCCGGCTGACCGCACGCCGACAAAACCAGGAACAGACAGCCCGCCCCGAGCGCCCCAGTGCGCTGCCCGCGCGTCATCAGTTCAGGTACGGAACCGCCATGCCCTTGGTGACGGCGGGACGGGCATTCACGATGTCGTACCAGCGCTTCACGTTGGGAAAATCGGCGAGGTTGACCGTGTGCCATTCGTGGCGCGCGGCCCACGGGAAGATCGACATGTCGGCGATGGTGTATTCCTCGCCGGCAACGAACGCATTGCCCGCAAGCTGCTTGTCCAGCACGCCGTAGAGCCGCTTGGCTTCGTCGACGTAGCGCTTGATGCCGTACTCGATCTTGGTGGGGGCCGCCCGCAGGAAGTGATGGGCCTGGCCCAGCATCGGCCCGAAGCCGCCCATCTGCCACATCAGCCACTGCATCGCGTCGTAGCGCTTGGCGCCGTCGGCCGGCAGGAACTTCTTCGTCTTGTCAGCAAGGTAAATCAGGATCGCACCCGATTCGAACAGGCTGTACGGCTTGCCGCCCGGACCGTCCGGATCGACGATGGCGGGAATGCGATTGTTGGGGCTGATCCGCAAGAAATCGGGCTTGTGCTGCTCGCCCTTGGAGATGTCGACCTTGTGCACGCTGTAGGGCAGCCCGCACTCCTCGAGCATGATGGAAATCTTGCGGCCGTTCGGCGTGCCCCAGGTGTGAAGCTCGATCATCTCTTTACGTCCCCCGTATATTGCTCATCGCGGCTGCGCATCACGCCCAGCTGTCGTCATCTCCAGTACCACTGCCATCATCCAGCGATGCGGTATCGTAATCGTCCTGCGCTGAAGCGCCGTCCGCATAGGCCTGCTGCTGCGAAGGCAGCGATTCGGGCGGCAGCAGTTCGGGCGGCGTCGATCCGGTCGCTCCGCCCATGGCGGCTTGCTGGCCGAATGGCCCCGGGTTGCTGCCCATCAGGTTTCGAATGCCCTCGAACAGCAGTGCCCCACCGGCGACACCCGCGGCGGTCATCATGGCCGTCCGCAGGAAGCCGCCGCCGGCCGCCGCCGGCTGCTGCGGCTGCGCCGGCGGCGAGACCGCGGCCTGCAGCGACGAACGCGTCGAAGGGGCCGTCGTGGGCACGGAGGTGCGCGGTGCAGCGGCAGCGCCCCACGGGCCGAGCCGGGGTGCGCTGCCAAGGAAACTCGGCGCGGCCGGCGGCTCGGCAGCCGTCTTCGCCTCGAGTTCGGCAATGCGCTCCTGCGCGGCCTTCAACGCCTGCTCCTGGACGAGCACGGTCTGGACGAGCAGATAGGCCGAAGCGGGCTGCTGCGCCGCCAGCCCGCGAATGAACTGATCGGCCTCTGCGTCGCGCGGCTGCGTCTCGAACGGCTTCAGCCGGTCGAACAATCCTGAAATCAGCTCGCGTTCCTGCTGTTGCATGACAAAAGCCTCCTGCCGCGACCGACTGTCGAGGCTCCGCCAACGTGGTTGCCCGTCGGCGGAGCGTCAAGGGTGACGGTCAGTTCACCATGGCCTGGTAGACGAGGTCGCGCATCAGGTAGCGATAGCGCAGTCGTGCCTGCGGCGACTGCATCATGAAAACGACATACAGGCGCTCGCGCGGATCGTGCCAGAAGTAAGTCCCGTAGGCGCCGCCCCAGTAGTAGTCGTTGGGGGAACCGGGCAGCGGGTTGACGCCCTGCACGTTGCGAACGGCGAAGCCCAGGCCGAAGCCCTGCCCCATCCTGGCGCTGGGCTCCAGCGCCTCGAAGCGGAACATGTCTGCGCCCATCTTGATGTCGGGCGGCAGCGCGTCGGCCGTCATGAGATCGATGGTCTTGCGCGACACGAGGCGCACGCCGTCGAGCTGGCCGCCGTTGGCGAACATCTGCAGGAAGCGCGCATAGTCGGCCGCGGTCGAGACCATGCCGCCGCCGCCGGAGCGCCAGGTGAACTTCTCGGTGATGTCGGGAATCGCCGGCAGCTCGTTCTTCGGCCCCTCCTTCATGGGCTTGGCGCCGCGCGCCTTCTTGTCGGCGCTGGCCTCGAAGGCGGTGTCGCCCATCTTCAGCGGCTTGGTGATGCGTTCCTCGATGAACTTGTCGAGCGGCATGCCGGAGGCGACCTCTACGACGCGCCCCAGCACGTCGGTCGACATCGAGTACTCCCAGGTCGTGCCCGGCTGGTAGAGCAGCGCCAGCTTAGCCAGCTTGTCGGCCATCTCCGCATTGGTCTGGTTGCGGTCCGCGACCTTCATGTCGAGATAGGACTGCTTCACCGGATTGGCTCCGGCCGCGCCGTAGGTGAGGCCCGACGTGTGCCGCATCAGGTCGTGAACGGTCATCGGCCGGTACTGCGGCTCGAGCACCATCTCGACCGTGCCGTCGTCCTTCTTCTTCGGCACCGCGACCTTGGTGTCCGCGAAGGCCGGAATGTAGGTCGATACCCGGTCGGCCAGGGTGAGCTTGCCCTCCTCCATGAGCATCATCGCCGCGAGCGTCACGATCGGCTTGGTCATCGAGGCGATACGGAAGATCGTATCGTTGGTCATCGCGACCTTGGCCTCCTTGTCGCGGAAGCCATAGGATTCGAACATCACGATCTTGCCGTTTCGGGCGATCAGCACGACCGCGCCCGGCAGTTCGTTGTTCTTGACGCCCTCGTTCAGCCGGTCGCTCAGCCGCTTGAGGCGGGTCGACAGAAAACCGACTTCCTCGGGGGATTGAACCTTCGGAATGCCCTGCGCCACAGCGGGCAAGGCCAGCGCGACCCCCAGCGCCGCCGCAGCGGCCAGACGAATGACGGACATACCTGCACTCTCCTCCCGGTCTTTGCGGCATCAAAGCAATTGACCGACGTCCTGCGCAAGCCTAACGAGGGACTATCGACGGTCCTCCTTAACCGGAGGCGAACAGGGAATGCCGTGCCGCCCCTCAAAAGGCCAATCGGCAGCTGTACCCGCAGCTGTAAGCGGCGAGCGAGAGCCCATATGTCACTGGACGCAAGTCCGGGAAGACGGGCAGGAGCCGAGACCCGCGAGCCAGAAGACCTGCCGGCGATAGCGTCGCTCTTCCGATGGACGGGATGATCCAGCGGGACGGTCAACCGAGCGGTGACGCGCTTCGTGCGAACCGTTTGGGAGATCGTCTTGACGTCGATCCGTGGAATCCTGCCTGCGCTTGCTTCGGATGCCGTCCCGGCCGAAGGAGATGAAGTCCGCGTGCAACGTTATGCCTCGACCCTGCAGTCGAACCCCGACCGCTGGGTGGTAGCCCCCACACCGACCCAGAATGCCTCCCTGCCCTTCCGGCGCGGCGGTTTCGGCAGCCTGTGCGAGGCGCTGGACTACGCCGCCCGTGGCGAGACGGGGCTCAATTTCTTCGATGCGCGCGGCCGCCTGCTCGCCCCCCTGTCCTACCGGCAGCTCCGCCAGGAAGCCCGGTCCTTCGCCCGCCGCCTGATCGGGGCCGGCTTCGCACCCAGTGAACGGCTGCTCATCGTGGCCGACACCTGGCCGGGCTTCTGCATTGCCTTCTTCGGCTGCCAGTATGCCGGCGTCGTGCCGGTCCCGGTCCCGGTGCCGGTCGGCTTCGGCGCCAAGGCCCAATACATCTCCCAGCTTCGCAAGCAGATCGAGGCGTCCCAGGCCGTGGGCATCCTTGCCCCCGACGAACTGGCCGAGTTCGCGAGGAGCGCCGCCGAAGGCACATCCGCGCGGGTTGCGGGGCCCATCTCGCTGTTCAACGCGCTCCCCGAACCCAGGGTCGAGCTACGGCCGCTCGGTGCCGGCATGGCTTGCTACATCCAGTTCTCTTCTGGCAGCACCCGCGTGCCGCTGGGCGTCGACATCCGTCAGGACCAGCTCATGGCGAACATCGACGGATCGATCGCCGCGCAGGGATTGGACGACGCCGATTCGGGCGTTAGCTGGCTGCCGCTCTATCACGACATGGGCCTGATCGGCTTCGTCCTGGCGCCCATGTGCGCCCAGCGCACCGTCGACCTCCTGGCGCCGCGCGACTTCGCCCGGCGGCCGATGCAGTGGCTTTCTCTGATCTCGCGTCGCCGCGCGACCATCACCTACAGCCCGAGCTTCGGCTACGACCTCCTGACGCGCCGGGCGCAGACCGCGCCCCTCGCCGAACTCGACCTGTCGAGCCTGCGGCTTGCGGGCATCGGGGCCGACATGATCCAGCTTCCGGTCCTTCGCCGCTTCGCCGAATCCTTCAAGGCGGCGGGCTTCGACGAGCGCGCCTTCATGCCGAGCTACGGCATGGCCGAGGTCTGCGTGGGACTGAGCTTCACACCACCGTTCACCGGCATGAAGGTCGACCGTTTCGTCGATCCGCAGTCGGGCCGGACGCGCGACTTCGTGGTCTGCGGCAAGGTCCTGCCCGGACATGCGGTGGAAATCCGCGACAAGGCGGGCGCGATCCTGGGCGAGCGCTGCATCGGCCGCCTGTTCGTGCGCGGCCCCAGCGTGATGCCGGGCTACTTCCAGAAACCCGACGAGAGCGCGCGCGTGCTGCGCGACGGCTGGCTCGATACCGGCGACCTGGGCTACTGGCACCAGGGCGAACTGGTGATCACCGGCCGTGCCAAGGACCTCATCATCGTCAACGGCCGCAATATCTGGCCACAGGACATCGAATGGGCGGTCGAATCGCTGCCCCAGATCCGCCGCGGTGACGCCTGCGCCTTCTCGGTCGATGGCGCCGGTGCCGAGTCGGTCGTCGTCGTGGTCGAGGCCCATCCGACGGAACAGACCGAGCGGGAAGCGCTGCTCGGAGACATCAAGCAGGCCGTCAAGGATGCGGTCGGCGTCGACGGCCGGGTCGTGCTCATCAAGCGCCAGCCCGGCCTGCCGCGCACCTCGTCGGGCAAGCTCAGCCGCACGCACGCCAAGTCGAAGTTCGTCGCCGGCGACTACTCGACCTGACGCACGCCCGGCGCCGGTCGGTCAGGTGACCGCGATCGGCCCGCCGTTCGAGCCCGTCGCTCCCCGGATCGGCGCCGGCGAGAAGATGTAGGCAAACTGGTACTTGCGGTCGGCGATCAGCCCCGTGAAATCCAGGTTCTCGTGGTTGAAGATGCCGTTCTTGGTGATCAGCTCGGCATGGACCGGGAACGCCAAGTCCTTGTTGGGATTGGGCACGACCTCGGTTCCCCAGGTATCGGCGCCGGTGAGCGCAATGCCCTTGTCGATGAACCACTTGGCCGCTTCCAGGCCGATTCCGGGCTCGCCGCCGTTGAACTTGTCGTTGTTCTTCATCCAGAGCTTGCCCCAGCCGGTGTTGAAGAACACTGCATCGCCCTCCTTGATGTCGGACTCCTGCATGTTCTGCTTCTGCAGAGCCGCCTTCAGGTCGGCGACGGTGATCTCCTGCCCGGCCTCCATCATCGCGCCCTTCAGGGCCTCGAGATCGAACAGGTGGCCGCGCGTGAAGAACGGCTTCACGTTCTCGATGCCGAGCTTCTTCATGCCGTAGGCGCTGTTCATTTCCTGATCGGTGACGCCGTTGTAGTAGCGCATCTCGCTCTTGTCGCCGTCCTTGCCCATCTGGATGCCGATATGGGCGAGCCCGTCGAACTGCGTTCCGGTCTGGCCGATCTCGGTGGACAGATACTCGTCGTTGTAGATCAGCTTGTTGACGCCGAACGGACCGCCGGTGGGACTGCCCGGGATGCGCAGGGTGAAGGCGCGCTCGCCGAACTTTGGCATCGCCGATTCGTAGATGCGGCCAATGCGGTAGACTTTGCCGTCCTTGATCAGCTTCACCGTGTCGAGGACCTTTGCTGGCGTCATGTAGTTCGAGGCGCCGGCCTGGTCGTCCTTGCCCCACTTCGGATGCGGCCACCAGACTTTGTCCGACAGCGCGGGCGCCTGTGCGACCTGCTGCGCGTGCGCCATGCCGGCCGCCAGCGTGCCGGCAGCGACGGCGCCGCCGACCAGGCCCGCCGTCAGGAAGGAGCGACGGTCTTCGTCGATCTCCCGGCGCGGTTGCTTGAGCTCTTCCTTGTCCTGAAGATATCTCGAGTCCATGAACGCCCCTCCTTTTCTTGTTGATGAGAGAAGCGTCATATCCTCAGCTTGTAGCGTCAAGCAGAAGCGACATTCGTTACTTTGTTACATATGCATTCCTGAAGGTTTCATGAGATGAGCCTGTTCGACCGGGACAAGTCGGCCGAGCGCATGCCGGTGACCCTGTTCACCGGCTTCCTCGGCAGCGGCAAGACCACGCTTCTCAACCGCATCCTCGCCGACCGGCGCATGGCGCGAAGCCTCGTTCTCGTGAACGAGTTCGGAGAAGTCGGGCTGGATCATCTCTTCATGGAGCAGGTCGGCGGCGACATGGTGCTCCTCCAATCGGGCTGCGTGTGCTGCACGATCCAGGGTGATCTCGACAAGACGCTGCGTGACATCGCTCGACGCCGTGCGCGGGAAGAGACGCCTCCGTTCGATCGGGTGCTGCTGGAAACGACCGGGCTCGCCGATCCCGCTCCCATCCTTCAGCTGCTGCTGAACAACCCGATGATCAGCCACGACTACAGGCTGGATGGCGTCGTGACCACGGTGGATGCGGTGAACGGCGCGCGACAACTGGACGAGCATCCGGAAGCGTTGAAGCAGGCCGCCGTCGCCGATCGGCTGCTGATCAGCAAGACAGACATCGCCGAGGTGGCGGCCAGCGCCGGCGTGCGGTCGCGATTGGCGTCGCTCAATCCGGGCGCCGCCCTCTTCGAGATCGTCCAGGGCGAAGTCGATCCGGCCCTGTTGTTCGACTCAGGTCCGTTCGACGCCACCGGCAAGAGCGACGCCGTCCGCGCGTGGCTCAATGCCGAAGCGCACGATCACGCCCATCACGGCCATGACCACACTCACGACCGCTCCCGCCACGACGCCCATATCGGCTCCTTCTGCCTGACCTTCGAGGAACCTCTGGACTGGGACCGCTTCAACCAATGGCTCATGGCCGTGCGGGCGGCCTGGGGCGACCGCCTGCTGCGCGTGAAAGGCGTGCTCGACGTCGCCGGCGAGAGTCAGCCGCTGGTGATCCACGGCGTGCACCGGACCTTCCATCCGCCCACCCTGCTCGCGCGCTGGCCCGATGAAGACCGCCGGTCGCGGCTGGTCTTCATCACCCGCGACCTCGACCGCTCCACGGTCGAGGCGAGTTGGGTCGAGATGGAAGAGGCTGCGGGAGCCTAGGCAGCGTCCTGCTTCGGCAGGACGTCCTCGTACTTCTTGAAGCCCGGCAGCTTCTCGATGCGGCCCATCCAGGCCTTCACGTTGGGATAGGGCGAGAGGTCGATCGCCGCTTCCTCGGCATAGGCCACGTCGCCATAGACGGCGACGTCGGCGATGGTCGCTTCGCTGCCGACCAGGAAGTCGGACTTGGCGAGCGCGCCGTCGAGCACCTTCAGCGCGTCCCCCGCCTGGTTGACGTACATCTGATGGACGTTGTCGTCGGCCTTCATGAAGCCGCGCTTGATGGCCCGCGGACGGTAGATGTTCGAGGCGAGGCGATCGAACTCCCAGAACAGCCATTCGCGCACGCGCGCCGTCTCCTCGGCGGTCTTGCCGCCCATCTTGCCGAACTTGTCGGCGAGGTAGAGCAGGATCGAGCCCGACTGGCAGAGCTTGAGCTCGCCATCGACCAGCGCCGGCACCTGGCCGAAGCGGTTGATCGCCAGATACTCCGGCTGCTTGTGGGCGCCGGCCCGCAGGTCGACATGCTTGTAGGCGAAAGGCTGGCCCATCAGGGACAGGGCAAGACCTGCCTTGTAGGTCGGACCGCTCAGCCAAATGCCGTACAGCGTCATCTTGGACATCGTTTCCTCCAGTGAAATGGGACCCCGCAGCATCGCACTTGAGCGAGGGGGGTGTAAGCCTATATGAGCGGGCATGAAAATTTCAGCACGCGATATCGACCATCTCTCCCTCACGGCTTCGGACCCGGCGGAGATCGCAGCCCGCCTGAGCCGTCTGGGCTTCAACCTGACGCCCGACGATGTGGAGCCGCGCTGCATCTGCTTCCAGCCCGACCGCGACGACGTCCCGAACTATATCGAGCTGCTCCAGGGGCACCCGCCTGTCATCTCCCTGGCGCTCAACGTCCCGGAACTGGACGGCGAGGAGCGCACTCACTCCTGGGAGACCGAGGACGGCTTCGAGGTCGATGCCGGCGTCGTCGTCGGCGAGAGTGGCGGCCCCCTGCCCTGGTTCCCGGTGAAGCATGAGACTCCCGACGCGTTCATGGAACCGGAATGGATCGTCCATCCGAACGGTGCGCTGGGCATGATGGCGATCCACGCGATCGCCGAGACGCCGAAGGACACGGCCAAAGCCCTGAAGACCGCATGGGGCGCCAGCGTCGAGGAGATCTTCGACGGTTGCACCATGGTGAAAGCCGGCTCGGTCGAGTTGCTGATCTGGTCGCCGCTGGCCTTTCAGCTCGAATACAAGGCACTCGAAATGATGATGCCGACCGAACTGCCGGCGGTCGTCGGTGCGGCCGTCGCCATCGAGCGGGCCCGCCCGCTGCAGGGGCTGCTCAGCGCCAACAATGTGCCCTTCGCGCTGGCCGAAGGCGATCGTGTCCTGGTCGCGCCGGAGCAGACCGGCGGCCTCATGATCGAGTTCATCCCGCAGAACTGAGTCACGGGAGCGCGCCACTCAATTGGCCCGCTCCACCGAAATCCTTCGTTTCAGAAGGCCGGCACCGGGGCCTGCGGCACATCCTTCCAGAAGTCGGGATCGTGGCCGAAGAACAACCGGGCGCCGCCCTTCTCCAGGGCTTCCAGCCGGTCGAGCGATGCCAGCATCTGCTCGCGGTCGTAGACGAAGCGCGGCAGGCGGCGCTCGCGCAGCGTCCGGCAGAAGTAGCAGGCGTCGCCGGTGATCACGATCTCGCCCGCCTCGGTCCGCACCTTCAGCGACTGGTGGCCGGGCGTATGGCCGTAGGTCGGGATGCAGACCACCGAGCCGTCGCCGAACAGGTCGTGCTCGCCGTCGACCTGCTTCACCGGGTGGCCATGATCGAAGTCGGCGCGGAAGAAGCCGATCTTGGCGGCCAGCTCCGGATCCTGCGCGGCTTCCCATTCGCGCCTTTGCACGACCATGGTGGCATTGGGCACGAGCTCGTTGCCGCCGGCATGGTCGAAATGCAGGTGGCTGTTCACGATGAAGTCGACCTTGCCGGGATCCCGATCGATCGATTCCAGGCGGGACTGCACGTCGTCGTCGGCCCCGAAATGCTCGAAGCCGAAGATACGTGCCGCACGCTCTCCGATGCGGCCGGCCGCGTCGGTGCGGCATTGCGGGTGCATGCCGGTGTCGAACACCGCCCGGCCCTTCGGGTGCTCGATCAGGTAGGAGGGAATGGGCAGCGCGACCTGACCGTCCTCGCCCTCGATCATGTCCTTGAGGCGGCCGACCAGTCGGCCGCAGGTCATGGCGTAGAGCCTGACGGTCATGGTCAGGCGTCCAGCACTTTTTTCAGCAGCTCGTTGACGACCTTCGGGTTGGCCTTGCCGCCGGTCGACTTCATGACCTGGCCGACGAACCAGCCGAACATGGTGGGCTTCGCCTTGTAGGCCGCCACCTGCCCCGGGTTGGCGTCGATCACGGCCTTGATGGCCGCCTCGATCGCGCCGGTGTCGGTCACCTGCTTCAGCCCGCGCTCCTCGACCAGGACAGCCGGATCCTTGCCCGTCTCTTCCATGGCGACGAACAGGTCCTTGGCGATGCGGCCCGAGATCGTGCCGTCGGCTTGAAGGTCGAGCAACTTGCCCAGGTTGGCGGCGCTGATCGGCGAGGTCTCGACGGTCGCGCTCCGCCGTTTCAGCATGGCAAAGAAATCGCCCGTCACGAGATTCGCCGCCTGCTTGGCGTCGCGACCCTTGGCGACGGCTTCGAAGAACTCGGCCGTTTCCTTCTCCGCCGTCAGAACGCCCGCGTCGTAGGGCGAGAGGCCGTAATCCTTGATGTAGCGGTTCTTCCGCGCGTCGGGCAGTTCCGGCAGGGTGGCGCGGATCTGGTCGACATACTCCTGCGTGAAGATCAGCGGCAGCAGGTCGGGATCGGGGAAGTAGCGATAATCCTGCGCATCTTCCTTCGAACGCGATGAGCGCGTCTCGCCGCGTCCCGAATCGAAGTTCCGAGTCTCCTGTTTGATCGTGCCACCACTTTCGATCACCTCGATCTGGCGACGCGCCTCGTACTCGATCGCCTGCTTCACGAAGCGGATCGAGTTTACGTTCTTGATTTCGCAGCGCGTGCCCAGTTCGCCGCCCGGCCTACGCACCGATACGTTGACGTCACAGCGCATGGAGCCCTCATCCATGTTCCCGTCGCAGGTGCCGAGATAGCGTACGATCGAGCGCAGCTTGGCGAGATACGCCGCGGCCTCATCCGCCGAGCGCATGTCCGGCTTGCTGACGATCTCCATCAGCGCCACGCCCGACCGGTTCAGGTCGACATAGGTCTGGCTAGGATGCTGGTCGTGCAGGCTCTTGCCGGCGTCCTGCTCGAGGTGCAGCCGTTCGATGCCGATGGTGCGGGTCTTGCCGTCCGGCAGGTCGATCTCGACCGCGCCCTCGCCCACGATCGGATCCTTGTACTGCGAGATCTGATAGCCCTGCGGCAGGTCCTGGTAGAAATAGTTCTTCCGGTCGAAGATCGAGCGCAGGTTGATCTTGGCATTGAGGCCGAGCCCGGTCCGGATCGCCTGCTCCACGCAGCGCTCGTTGATCACGGGCAGCATGCCGGGCATGGCGGCGTCGACCAGCGACACCTGCGTGTTGGGATCGGCCCCGAACGTGGTCGGGGCGCCGGAAAAGAGTTTAGCGTCGGAAATCACCTGGGCATGGACTTCCAGCCCTAGCACGATCTCCCACTCGCCGGTTTCACCTTTGATCAGCGACATGGCCGGTAGATAGCCAATGACGACCCGCTTGGCAAAAGGATCGAGCCTCCGCCGACGCTCCCATCGATCCGTCACGCCACAATTTCGGCACAACATCGCGCTTCCCGACGTCGAAGATGCTGAAGTAAAAGCATGCCTCAGGAGCGAGCCTGAAATCGCTCACAACAAGACGTATCCGCAGGGAGGATTTCATGACGACGTTCAAACGCCGTACGCTGCTGGCTGGCGCGGCTGCCGCCGCTCTGGGGGCTCCGGCCCTCGCCCGTGCCCAGGGCGCCGCCGACTGGCCCAAGGGTGCCCTCAAGATCATCGTGCCCTTCCCGCCCGGCGGTTCGACCGACCCGGTGGCGCGCATCATCCAGGCCAAGATGATCGAGAACACCGGCTGGAACATCCTCGTGGACAACAAGCCGGGTGGCACAGGTGCCGTCGGCTCGGCGATCGCGGCCAAGTCGGCGCCCGACGGCCAGACCTGGATGCTGACCTTCGACAGCCACATCCTCAACCCCGCCTTCGCGTCGGGACTGCCCTACAAGGATTCCGAACTGTTCAACGTGATGCAGATCGGGCGCACGCCGCAGGCGATCTGCGCGCATCCCGACCGGCCGTACAAGACCTTCGCCGAGGTGATCGCCGACGCCAAGGCGCGGCCGGGCAAGGTCAATGTCGGCGTGCTGGGCGCCAGCCAGGCGCTGGTGCTGATGACGCTGATCAAGAAGGAGAACGGCGTCGACCTCAACCTGATTCCCTACAAGGGCGGCGGACCGCTCAATCAGGACATCCTTGCCGGAGTCACGGACGTCGCCATCGGCAGCCTGACCTCCTTCAGCCCGCACGTCCGTGCCAACAAAGTCCGGGCGCTCGCCGTGACCGGCGAGAAGCGCACCCCGGCGCTGCCCGACACGCCGACTCTCATCGAGCAGGGCGTGAAGGCCTTCCCGTCCTATTCGTGGTGGGGCGTCTACGCGCCGACCGGCACGCCGCGCCCGATCGTCGACCGCATGCATGCCGAGATCAAGAAGGCCGTGCTCGCGCCCGACGTGACGCAGAAGTTCATCGACCAGTTCAACATGGAAATCCTGACGACCTCGCCCGAGGAGTTCGCGGCCTACCAGAAGAGCGAGCAGGAGCGCTGGTTCAAGGTCATCAAGGACAACGACATCAAGGGCGACTAGTCGCCCCGGGACCATCAAGGGCGACCAGGCGCCCTCGTTGTCAGTGCCGCGCGGGCCCGATCAACCGGCCTGCGCGCCGCGCACCAGGCGGCCCGGCAACGCGCCGGTTGCCTCGCCGTCGCGATACGTGACCTGACCCGACACTATGGTCGCCCGGTAGCCCGTCGCGCGCTGCAGCAGGCGCTTGCCGCCGGCCGGCAAGTCCCACTTCATCACCGGCGCCTCGACGCGCAGCCGGTCGAAGTCGATGACGTTGAGATCCGCCTTCTTGCCGACCGCCACGACACCGCGATCGCCGAGGCCGACCGCCTTGGCATTGTCCTGCGTGTGGCGTTTCACCAGCCAGGACACGTCGAGCCTTCCCTGCTTGCGGTCGCGGCCCCAGTGCTGGAGCAGATAGGTCGGATAGGAGCCATCCGAGATCAGGCCGACATGCGCGCCGCCGTCGCCGAGGCCGATCAGCGTATGCGGGCTCTGCATCATCTCGCTGCAGCAATCGAGATTGTAGGCGGCGTAGTTCGCGAACGGCGCGAAGATGAAGTTCTTGCCCTCGCCCTCGATCAAATAATCGTAGATCAGCTCGCGCGGATCGCGGCCCTCTCGCGCAGCCCGGGCGCCGAACGAGGTCTCCTGCGGCGGCTCGTAGTTGGGCGGATCGCCCAGCGGGAACATGCGGTCGAAGTCGGTGAGGCGCTGTGCCATCTCGGAGCGCATCGGCTCGCTGCTCTCCTTCAGGATGCGGGCGCGGAAGGCCGGATCGCGCATGATCGCCAGCCGCTCTTCCACCGACTTGTGCTGGATCTCCTTGTAGGCGGCGCACATCGAGAACGGGATACGGCTCGCCTGCAGGCCCTGCAGCACGCCGATCGGGCGCGGCGCGACCTGCGCCTTGGCGCTGTGGCCCTTGGCGACCAGCCCCTCGACCAGGCCGAGCAGGCGCCGCCAGCCGTCGGGACGCGAATGGCGCTGCGCCAGCGACACCGAGAACGGACGGCCCGAGGCGGTGAGCAGCCGGTCGAGCATCTCGAACTCGCTCTCGGGATTGGGCGTGTTGAAGTCGGAGATGAATTCGATCACGCCGCGGCCGGCATCCTTCATGCCGAGCGCGATGCCGAGAAGTTCCTCTTCCGAGGCGCGCAGCGACGGCGTCGGATCGCCTTTCACCGTACGATGGTTCAAGGTGCGTGAGGTCGAGAAGCCAAGGGCGCCGTCGCGCATCGCCTGCGCCGTCAGCGCCCGCATCTGCGCCACTTCTTCCGGCGTCGCCTCTTCCAGCCGCGCGGCGCGCTCGCCCATCACAAAGACGCGGAGCGCGCCGTGCGGCAGCTGGGCGCCGAGATCCATGTCGCGCGGCTTGGCGTCGAGCGCATCGAGATACTGGCCGAACGACTCCCACGACCAGTTGAGGCCCTCGTCAAGCGCGGCGCCGGGAATGTCCTCGACGCCTTCCATCAGCTCGATCAGGCGCTGCCGGTCCTCGATCTTCACCGGCGCGAAGCCGACACCGCAATTGCCCATCACCGCCGTGGTGACGCCGTGCCAGCTCGACGGCTGGAGGTAAGAATCCCAGGTGGCCTGGCCATCATAATGGGTATGGATGTCGACGAAGCCGGGCGTGACCAGCAAGCCCTTGCCTTCGATCTCCTCCCGGCCCTGCCCGCTCACCTTGCCGACAGCGGCAATCCGGCCATCCTTCACCGCGACGTCGGCTTCCCTGATCGCGGCCCCGGTACCGTCCGCCAGGTTGCCGCCACGCACCACGAGATCGAAATCCGCCATGTTCGTTCACTCCCGATTTGACGATGAGCTTACGCGGCCGAATGGCAGTCGTCTTCACCGCCCGCTCGTGCACCGGCCGGGAATTTCCCTCTGTCTGCACCGTGCGGAACTCCCGGAAGGGTATCGGGTGCTCTGCGGCGCCGATGGCGATTTCGTGAACGATTTCATGCAAAATTTAATAAATTGCACCAAGATTGAGATTAACGAATATGCTGTTTCGTGCTACCGCATGGTGCGTGTGGAGGACGCGTGGGGACGCGTCCTTGGGTGTAGCGTAGGCCGCGTGGGGCGGCTCTTGGGACCGGGCTGGCTGCCATTGCCGGGTCGGGTAAGTGGGAAATGGTGCGTCGCGGTTGGAGCGTCGTCCTTACCGCCTGGCTGATGTCGTCGACCCCATGGGCCGTGGAAGCCCAGCAGGCCTGCGATGTCGATGAGGCTCAGCGTCTGTTCGGGGAGCAGCCCAAACCACTGCCCCGGCTGCGGGAGCTGTTGGCGGCGTGCGAACGCGCCGGCTCCCGGGACTATCGCGTCTACATGTTCCTCGGCGTGATGGCGCGCGATGCCGGCGACCGCACGGAGGCCATTGCGCAACTGCGCCGTGCCTACGAACTGGCTCCGACGGAACCCAATCCCGCGCTGGAACTCGCCTTCACGCTCGAACCGAAGCATGCGTCGCAGGCCGCACAGGTCTACCGCGCCCTGCTGGCCCGCGATCCGGACGACCGCGCGGCCTTGCTGGGGCTGGCGAGGGTCGACCGCAGCCAGCAACGCCTCGAAGACGCCCGCCTGATCTACGAACGGATGCTGAAGAAGGATCCCTGGGATGCGGACGCGCTGAACGGACTCGCCTGGCTCCAGCTTGCCAACCGCAACCGCGAGAAGGCGCGGTCTGAATTCGAGACCGTATTGGCAAAGGACCCGAACAACGACGAAGCGAAGTACGCGCTCACCAAGGTGAACGACGTCTACAAGTACGTCTTCGACACCAGCGGCGCCTATGTATCGACGACGAACGGCAATTCATGGGGCTTCGGCGCCTCGGCGCTGATCGGGCTCGACGCCTTCAACACGATCGAAATCGGCGAGTATCATTTCACGAACGAGCTGGTGACGGTGAGCTCGATCGGTCTTGCGGTCCTGCCGTCTAACGATGTGCGCCTCGGCTTCTATCACGCGGTGCCGACCTTCTATAACCTGTCGCTGACCTACGACTATCGCACGCACGCCACGCTGCCGTCCGAGCACTGGATCGAGGGCGGCGTCGGCTTCTACGTGACCGATCGCATCAAGTGCTTCGGCACCTATCGCCAGGCATTCGGGGCGACGCAGTGGAACGGCCGCCTGATCAGGACCGGCCTCGGCCTCATTCTCTCGGATTCCTGGGAAGTGGGCCCCAGCGTCTTCAGCTCCGCCCAGGGAATCTTCAACAACTATCAGAACATCTTCAGCTGGGTGTTCGACGTCACCTATCGCGGCCCGGAGAATCTGCTGGTCGTTTTCGGCGTCGGCTACAGCCCGATGATCAACAACGTCGACCTCCATGCGCGCGCCATCGTCCCGGTGACCGAGCGCTTCGGAGTGACCGGCTCGATTGCCTACAACTCGATCAATGCCGACACGCGTGCAACCGCCGGCCTTCGCATTAACTGGTAATGCCCAAATGACCCAAGCGATGAAGAAGCCTCCGCAGCCAAATCAGCTCCGCATGGTGAAGGCGCCGGTCAAGGAACCGCTCAACATCCTGTTCGTCGACGACGATGAATCCGATGCGGCTCTCGGCCGCCTCAGACTCTCGACGGAACGAAACCTTCATGTCGGCTATGTCACCGCGGCCTCGGACGCCGAACGCATGATGGCCGAGCGCGAATGGGACGTGGTGGCGGTCGATCCCAGCATTGCCGGCGGTTTCGAGTTTCTGAAGCAGACCAAGACGCTCAATCGCTACAGTTCCACCCTGGTCGTCGTGCGGTCGAACTGCCCGGAGGCGATCCGCATGGCCGTGCAGTGCCGCATCGAATGCCTGATGTTCAAGCCCGTCAACGTCGAGCATTTCACGGACCAGGTCCTTCAGCTTGCCGCCGAGGCCCGCAGGCGGCGCCAGCGCCAGCAACGCCGCGTTCTTGCCATCGGAGCCCATCCCGACGACGTCGAAATCGGCTGCGGCGGGACATTGGCGAAGCATCGGACCGATGGCGACGCCGTGGCCATCCTGACCCTGAGCCGCGGCGCCGCCGGTGGCGATACCAACGCGCGCACCCAGGAGG
The DNA here is from genome assembly GCF_020880995.1 of Reyranella aquatilis. Classification (GTDB taxonomy): domain Bacteria; phylum Pseudomonadota; class Alphaproteobacteria; order Reyranellales; family Reyranellaceae; genus Reyranella; species Reyranella aquatilis. Next base: position 29,772 of record NZ_JAJISD010000013.1, read on the forward strand.
CCCGCAATGCCGCCGCCCTGCTGGGCGCACGGCTCGAGTTCGGCGATTTCACCGATACCCTCATTTCCGAAGGCACCCGCACGATCGAGCTGATCGAGGCGGCGATCCGCGAGTTCCGGCCGACGCACGTCTACACGCATGCCGCCGAGGACACGCACCAGGACCATCGGGCCGTGCATGCAGCGACGCTGGTCGCCGCCCGCGGCGTGCCCAACGTCTACTGCTATCAGGCGCCCTCCTCGACCGTGGACTTCCGGCCCAACTTCTTCATCGACATCACCCCGTTCATCGAGAACAAGCTGCGCGCCATCCGGGCCTATGACAGCCAGGTCAACCGCAGCCCTTTGCTGCAGGACGATGTCATCCTGGCGACCGCGCGCTACTGGGGCCGATATGCCGGGCATGTGCTCGCCGAACCCATGACCGTCGTGCGCCAGCGCGACAGCGCGCTCGACAACACGGAGGGTGACGCACCGTCGCCCCGGGAGTCGCGGTCGGCGGCGGCAGGGTGACCGCGATTCCGCGGCACCGGACCAAGAGGACGGATCGATGCGTATCCTGATAACCGGTGCGGGTGGCCCGTCGGCCATCAGCGTCTGGAAAAGCCTGTCCGCCGACCATGAACTCCACATGGCGGACATAGACCCCTGCGCGGCAGGACTCTACCTCGTCCCGGAAGACCGGCGGCTGATCGTGCCGCGCGGCGATTCTCCCGAGCTCGCGCCGGCGCTACACGCGGCCTGCCGCGCCCGGTCGATCGAGCTGCTGCTTCCGACGGTCGACTCGGAGTTCGTGCCGCTCGCCTCCGCGCGTGCCGACTTCGAGGTGCTGGGCGTGGCGCTTCCCATCTCGCCTCTCGAGGCGCTTGAGGTCTGCCGCGACAAGAACCTGCTGATCAACCGACTGCGGGGACTTGCCCCCGTTCCCGACAGCGAGCCCCTGACGCCGGCGGTCGCGGCGCGCGTGGACACATTCCCCCGCTTCGTGAAGCCACGCAGCGGTGCGGGTTCGCGCGGCGCGGAAAAGATCGCCAGCCGGCGCGAGCTGGAGGCCCAGGCGATGGACGGGTCTCTGCTGCTGCAGGAGTACCTGACGGGCGAGGAGTATTCCGTCGATGTCTACGTCCACAGCGACGGCCGGGTCATGGCCGCGGTCCCGCGCGAACGCATGAAGACCGACTCGGGCGTCGCCGTCACGGCCCGCACCCTGCGCAATGAGGAGCTGATCGCATCGGCCGTTCGAATCGCCCAGGTGATCGGCATCCGCTACGTGGCCAACATCCAGTTCAAGCGTGCGGCCGATGGAGTCTTCAAGCTGCTCGAAATCAACCCGCGCTTTCCCGGCACTCTGCCGCTCACCACCGCTTCGGGCATCGACATGCCGAAGCTCATGGTCGACGACGTCCTGGGCCGGGACATGCCGGATGGGCTGCTGCCGTTCAGGGAGATCATGGTCGTGCGCTATTGGACCGAGCATTACTGCGACTCGACGGAGTGGGAGAAGCTGTGCCGCCGCTAGCCGTCTGGCTTGTTCGTCACGGCCAGAGCACCTCCAATGCCGGCCTCCCCGCGGTCGGCCATGGCGACGTTCCTCTGACGCCGCTCGGCCTCGAACAGGCCAGGGCCGTGGCCCGCCGCATCGACCGGCAACCGGACCTGCTGGTCGTGTCTCCGTTCCTGCGTGCGCGTCAGACCTGCGGCCCCGTTCAGGAGCGCTGGCCTCAGGCGCCCTGCGAGACATGGGACATCTCGGAACTGACCTATCTCAGCCCCGAGCGCTGCCGCGGTACGACGGCCGTGACGCGCAAACCGATGATCGACGCCTACTGGGACCGCTGCGACCCCGACTATCTCGACGGGCCGGATGCCGAGTCGTTCGGCGGTTTCATGGCCCGGCTGCGTGCCTTCAACGATCGCCTGCTGGGTCTCGACGGAGGCTTCGTGGTCGCGGTCGGTCACGGTCAGTTCTTCCGTGCCTTCATGATCGGCTTGACGGCCGGCTTCGAAGCGACCCCCGACTGGATGCGCCGCTATCGCGCAACCGAGGTGGCGACGCCGCTCGCAAACGGCGAGATCGTCGAGCTGAGCGGTCAGGCGCTCAGAGGGAACGGCGGCTGAGCGCGTACCCCGCTCAGGCAGGAAAGAAGAGCATATAGGCCGCAACGAGGCCCGCGACGAAGACCAGCGAGATCAGCTCGCTCCAGATGAGGCGCCCCTCAGCCTTTCGGTCGGCCCTCATCAGCCGGTCGTATTCGGACTCCTTGTCTACGCTCATTTCCGGATCCTCGCCTTGCCCGACTTCACCGTCTTGTCCCAGCGCAGGTCCGCATTCTTGTATTGCGCCGCCATGGCGCCGAAGGAGATGGCGCACATGACCGGGCCATAGCCGATCACGATCAGGAGCAGGTTGCGCAGCCAATGCGGCGCCCCCGCGCGGTCGGCGCGAAAGACGAGCCAGGCGAAGAAGGTCGAGATGCCGGGCCAGGCGAGCATCACCTGGACGGGAATGTCACGCCACGACCACCCGACATCGCCCGACCAGTAGGGGCCGTTGAAGAGCGGATTGGCCGACGGGGGCACCAGGATCATCAGCATGATGATGATCGACACCAGCCCGGGGAACAGTAGGCCCTCCAGCCACGCACGTTTTCCCGTCTCCGGGTCGATCATCAGCGAGAACAGCGTCTCGAACAGATAGACGACGAGCGTGGCACTCCACAGCGCCGTGAACGCGGACCAGGCCCAAGGCGGACGAAGATAATAGAGACCGATGATGCCGATCGAGCCCAGGATCATGAACACCGGCAGGAGCGCCACGCTGAACCACAGGACGCCGAAGGTGACGCCGCCGAGCTTGGGATGCTGGCTGCGCCTGAACCACAGGTTCCGGAAGGCCGAGGTGAGCTGAAGGTTGCCGCGCGCCCAGCGGATCCGCTGCTTCCAGAGCGCGGCCAGACTGTCGGGCTCCTCCGCCCAGACGATGGCATTGCCGTCGAACACGACGCGCCGCCCCGCGAGCTGAGTCTTGAAGGTCGTAAACGTGTCCTCCGCCAGCGAGCTCGTGTCGATCTGGCCACCGATCGCGATCAGGTTCTCCCGGCTATGGAGCTGGGCGCCGCCGGCCATGCACGCGAGCACCCCGAGAACGTTCTGTGCGCGCCGGGCCGCCGCCTGCGCCGTGATGTACTCGAAGGCCACGAAGCGGGTGACAAGGTTGCCCGGAAAGCTTCCCTCCTTCACATAGGCGGTCACGCCACCCACGCTGGGATCCGCCAGGTGTCGCGTCATCCGTCGCAGGGTCACGGGCTCGAAGAGCACGTCGGCGTCCATGATCATGACCGCCTCGGCCCAGTCCTCCGAGAGGATGATGCTGAGGCCGTGATTGAGCGTGTGAGCCTTGCCCTGCCCTCCGACCTCACGCCGGAGGTGGAACACCGAGCCCGGATACTGCGCCATCTTCTCGCGCATTACCGCGGGCGTATCGTCCGTGCTGGCATCGTCGACGACGTAGATTCGCCAGTGACCTTCGGGATAGTGAAGGCTCATCAGCGAATCGATGCTCGAGCCGATGACGTCGGCCTCGTTCCACGCCGGCAGGACGAAGGCGACCCGCGGTGTGTAGTCGGCGCACTTCGAGTAGTTGTTGCGGACGCTCTGCCAGCCGATGATCACATACTGCACGAGCGACGCCACCGTCGGCACCATGCCCAGCAGCATCGCCACCAGGAAGAAGGCTGCCAGCAGGTCCGTCGGCTCGATCGAGCTCATGCGATGATCCGGGGGGTCAGTATCCCGTCGCCCGGCCGCTGAAAGCCGCCGCCTTTTCCAGCGCGGCCGCCGCACGCAGCAGCGTCTCCTCGTCGAAGGCGCGGCCGATCAGCTGCAGGCCGAGCGGCAGCCCGTCCTTGTCGAGACCGGCCGGCACCGAAATGCCCGGAAGGCCCGCCATCGACGCCGGGATGGTGAACATGTCGTTGAGATACATGGTCACCGGATCGTCCATCTTGTCGCCGGCGGCGAAGGCAGCCGTGGGCGCGGTCGGCGTCAGCAGCACGTCGCACTTCTCGAAGGCTTGCTTGAAATCGCGCGCGATGAGGGCACGGATCTGCTGCGCCTTCCTGTAGTAGGCGTCGTAGTAGCCCGCCGAAAGCACGTAGGTGCCGATCAGGATGCGGCGGCGGGTTTCCTTGCCGAAGCCGGCACCGCGCGTGTTCTCGTACAGCTCGGTCAGATCCTTGCCCGGCACGCGCAATCCGAATCGCACGCCGTCGTAGCGCGCCAGGTTCGACGAGCATTCCGCCGGCGCCACGATGTAGTAGGCCGGCAGCGCATACTTGGTGTGGGGCAGCGAGACTTCGACCGGCTCGGCGCCGGCGGCCTTCAGCATGTCCACACCGCGAGCCCACAGCGTCACGATTTCCTCGGACGTCCCGTCGACGCGGTACTCCTTCGGAATGCCGACCCTCATGCCCCTGATGTCGGGATTGCGCGCCGCGGCGGCGAAATCCGGAACCGGCAGCGGCGCCGAGGTCGAATCCTTCGGATCGTGGCCCGACATGGCCTGCAGCATCAGCGCGGTGTCTTCCACGGTGCGGGCGAACGGACCCGGCTGATCGAGCGAGCTCGCGAACGCCACGACACCCCAGCGCGAGCAGCGGCCGTAGGTCGGCTTCAAGCCGACGATACCGCAGAAGGAAGCCGGCTGCCGGATCGAGCCGCCGGTATCGGTTCCCGTGCTGCCGGGCACCATGTAGGCTGCCACCGCCGCGGCCGAGCCGCCCGACGAGCCGCCGGGCACCAGCTTGCGGTTGTCGCCCTTGCGCTTCCACGGATTCTCGACGCCACCGAAATGGCTGGTCATGTTCGAGGAACCCATGGCGAATTCGTCGAGGTTGGTCTTGCCGACCATCACCGCGCCCGACTTCCACAGGTTCGCCGTGACCGTGCTCTCGTACGGGGGAACGAACCCCTTGAGGATGGCGGAAGCGGCAGTTGTCTGGACGCCTTCGGTGCAGAACAGGTCCTTGATGGCGAGCGGCACGCCTTCGAGCAGGCCCGCCTCGCCGCGGGCGCGGCGCGCATCCGAGGCTTTCGCCATCTCCCGTGCCTTGTCCGGCGTCTCGGTGATGAAGGCGTTCAGCGCCCGATGCTCGTCGAGCTTCCCGAGGTGGGCGTCCGCCACCTCGACGGCACTGGCCTCCTTCTTCGCAAGTGTCGCCGAAAGCTGGGCGATGGTGAGATCGGTCAGGGCAGCCATCGCCTACTCCACCACTTTAGGCACGGTGAAGAAGCCGCCGGCATTCCTGTCCGACGGATCGATGTAGACCGCCCCACCCGGCGCGTTCGCGAGGACCTTGGCCGCGACACCGCCGTCCGTGACCTTGTCGGCGCGCATCGGCAGCGTCACGTCCGACACCGACGACATCGGCTCGACATTCTTCGTGTCGACCTCGTTCAGTTGCTCGATCCAGGCAAAAATGCCCGACAGCTCGCCGGCCAGCGGCGCGAGCTCCTCATCCGGCACCTTGAGACGGGCAAGCCGCGCGATGCGCGCCACCGTGTCCTTGTCGAGCGACATCCAAACACTCCAAAACCGCTCAAAAACAGCGTCTTAGGCGCGGTTGGTAGCGCCTTTGCCATCAGGGAGCAACCAGCCTAGCGGGCGGGCTCGGCCCGGTTCGCAGCGACGCGCTGCGCAGCGACTTTCTCGACGGCCGCCCTCACCTCGGGACGGCCGGCGAGCAGCTTGTTGAAGTCCCGGCGATAGAGAACCAGCAGATGGGTGTAGCCGCTCGCCACCACGTCGGCGTTGCGGGGCTGTGCGCTGAGCAGGCCCATCTCGCCGAAGAAATCGCCCTCCTTGAGGGTCACGACTATCGTCTTGGTGTGCACCGTCACCTCGCCGGCCGCAACGAAGTACATGGCATCGGGCGGTCCGCCGACCTTGATGATCGTTTCTCCCGGGAAGGCGACCAGCGCCCGCAACCGCTTGCCGACTTCGACGATCGTGTGCTGGTCGAGTCCGGCGAACAGGGACACTCGACCGATCATGGCCTGCAGCTCCAGGCCCAGATCCAGCGGCGGACGCTGGCTCACTGCACCGCGCCGTTCCGCGAGCTTGTCGCGCAGGTCGTTGTAGACCTCGCGGCTTATGATGCCCTCGTGCAGTCGCCGGATGTACTCCGCCCCCTCGTAGCGGATGGCGGCGCGCTCCAGCTGGCGCTGCTGCACCGACTCGGAATAGCCGGGATATTGCAGCGACAACGCCCTGAGCGCGCCTTCGACGCCGCGCTGGCGATTGCCGATCACCGCGGCGAGGCTTGCCTCCGCGTCGTGTCCCAGCAGGTCCGCGATCGAGTTGGCGTTGAAGGTCGTGAGTTCGCTGAGGACGCTGAGCGACACCATCAGGATTTCGAAGCGATCCGCCAGCCTATCCGTCAGCATCCGCTCGAAGCCGAAGCGCCGGTGCAGCCACAAGGCGAAGCGGAATCCCCGGTCCGGGCGCGAAATCTCCTCGAGCCACTGCTCGTAGCCTTTGGCGCCCTTGTCGCGAACGGTATCGATGAGCCGGTCGGCATTCGCCGCGAGGACGGCCACCATGCGTCGCGACAGGATCTGCTGCTCGAAAAGCTCGAGATAGAGTTCCTTCTCGCGCGTGCAGAGCGTCACCAGCCCGATCTTCACCCTCTCCTCGAGATCGAGCGCCAGTTCCGGCGGCACGGGTTCGACCGAGGGATCGCCCGCCGAGGCCGGATCCACGGCAAAGCCGTCCGTCCGTTCGTTGTGCTGGCGAATGATCTGCTGGAGATGCTTCTCGACATTGACGCGGGAGAGCGCCAGCACGCGGTCGCGCAGCGCCAGTTCCAGCCGGCTGAGCTTGTCGAGCCCGAACAGGTGCATGACCAGGCCGAGGGTGGTCGCATTCACGAACAGCGTGAACAGCACGAACAGCACCGCCGAGATCGCAATGAAGTCGCGCACCGGTTCAGGAAGCTGCTCGTTGCCCGCCGCGACCATCGCCAGCACGATCGTCACCGCACCGCGCAGGCCGCCCCATACCAGGATCGCCTTGTAGCGCCGGTTCACCGGCTGGACGAGCCGGAAGCCCTCCAGTACCGGCAACATTCCGAACACGACCAGAGCGCGGGCCGCGAAAGCGCCGATGGCGACCGCGAGAACGCCCCAGACATAGAGCCAGGTGATCTTCAGCAGCACGTCGGCCGCGACCATCGAGGCCAGGACGAAGATCAGGCAGTTCGCCCAGAATTCGAGTTGCGCCCATACCTGACGCAGCGCGGTCCACTGCCTCGGATGAAGATGGGTCGGCCCGTAGGCGGCGATGGTCAGCGCGGCCATCACCACGGCGACAACGCCGGAAACGTGGATGTACTTGTCGGCAATGATGAAGCTGAGATAGCAGAGGCTCACGGTCACGGACGCGATGGCCGCATCGGATTCGCCCAGCCGCGGCAGGATCATGATGGCGATGCGCGCCATCGAGAAGCCGAGCACGAGGCCGCCCACGAACTCCCGCAGGAACACCGCGATCGCCGAGGTCGGATCGGCCGGCATGCCGCTCCCGTCGGTCGAGGCCCGGGCGACCAGGATGCCCATGAACAGCCCGAAGGCGGCGATGGCGACCGCATCGTTCAGCAGCGATTCGCCTTCCGCCAGGATCGACAGCCGCTTCGGCGCCCCGACGTCGCGGAAGATGCCGATGACCGCGGCCGGATCGGTCGTCGAGACCACGGCGCCCAGGAGCAGGCAGACGACGATGTCCATGCCGGTCGCCAGATGCACGACGCCTGCTACGCACGCGATACACACGAGTACGGCCACGATCGCGAGCAACAGCACCGCATGGATCTCGTCCATCAGGCGGCGCACGTCGATCGTGAGGCCGGCCGTGAACAGGAGCGGCGGCAGGAACAGGGGCAGGAACAGTTCGGTTCCCACTTCCAACTTGTCGAGACCGATAAAGGCATCGGTGAAGACGCCGAGCCTGAGCCCGCCGGCGATGATCCATGATCCCAGGAACCCCATGCCCATGCCGGCGATGGCCAGCAGGACCGTGTGGGGCAGCCTGAACCGTTCCGCGAGCGGCACCAGGACGCTGACGACCGTCAGGACCACGGCAATGGCCAGCAGGGCGTAGAGCGTATCTGTCACCTTATCCGAACACCTTTGCTGCGGCCGCTTGTCGACCCGACCCGTTGCACGCCTTATAACCTTTGAGATGGCCCGGTTGGCAGTCCTGATTCACGGCATGTGGGGAACGTCCGTGGTGTGGCATCGCTGGCGCCCCATGCTCGAGGGACGTGGTTGGCAAACGATCGCGCACTCCCTGCGATACCACGACGTGCCACCAGGTTCGCCTCCCGCCGCGCTGGGCGAAACCAGCCTGCATGACTATGTTGCCGATCTCGAAGCCGCCATTCACGCGCTGCCGGACAAGCCGGTCGTCATCGGTCATTCGATGGGCGGTCTGATCGCCCTCCTTCTCTGTGCCAGAGGTCTCGCGCGGGCGGGCGTGCTCCTTACCCCGGCACCGCCGTCCAGCGTGCTGGCCCTGCGCCCCTCCAACCTGATGGCCTTCGCCCGCATCCAGGCGCGCTGGGGCTGGTGGCGCAAGCCGCACCGCGCGACGCTCGGGGAAGCGCTGACCTACACGTTCAACACGTCCGACCGCGTCACCGCCACCGCGGAGCATGCGGGTTTCGTCCACGAATCGGGCCGAGCCCTGCTCGAGATCGGCTTGCCATGGCTCGACAAGAGAAAAGCAGCGTTCGTCGATCCGCGGAGAGTGACCGTGCCTCTGCTGTTCGTCGGCGCCGAAAAGGATCGACTGGTGCCGCCGGGAGTCGTTCGCCGAACCGCGCAGCGCTTCGCCCACGTCTCGGACTATGTCGAGTATGAAGGTCAGGGACACTGGGTGCTCGGCCAACCCGGTTGGGACCGCGTCGCCGACGATGCCGAAACCTGGCTCACTGGGAAACTTGCCTGACATGCCCGTCGTCGATTTTGCGGAATTGAAGAGCCTGCTCGTTCGCGACGGGCGCCTGATGGCGCTCGACCTCGGGACCAAGACCATCGGCATCGCGACCTCCGACGTAATGCGCATGCTGGCGACGCCGCTCACCACGCTGAAGCGCACCAAGCTCGCCGCCGATCTCGCCGCGCTCGACCAGCTCGTGCGCAAGCACGAGGTCAAGGCTCTGACGGTCGGGCTGCCGCTCAACATGGACGGGACCGAAGGGCCGCGTTGTCAATCGGTGCGCCAATTCGTGACCAATATCCAGAACCACGGCACGCCCGCCCTCGCCGCCCTGCCGATCGTCTTCCAGGACGAGCGCCTCAGCACCGCTGCCGTCACGCGCGGCATGATCGACGACTACGACATGACGCGCTCGAAGCGAGCCGAACGCGTTGATGCTGCGGCGGCGGCCTGGATCCTGGAAAGCGCGATCGCGCGGCTCCGTTAGTCACTGGCGCGCGACTTCGTATCTCAAGGACAGAGTGATTTTGGCGCCGGCGCCGGCGCCGGCGGCGGGTCGGCATCGAGCGAGCGCAGGAAGGCGACCAAGTCGGCGCTCTGCTCCGTCGTCAGGCCGAGCGGCCGCACGAGCGGCGTGCCGTCGCTGTGCAGGCGATCCGGACTAACCTCCGAATAGTGTTTCACGACGTCTTCGAGGGTCGGCACGCTGCCGTTGTGCATGTAGGGCCCGCCGCGCCCGACCTGACGCAGACCGGGAACGCGAAACTCGCCGAAGTTGGAGTGCTGGCGCTGCACATGCCGCGTGCGCCGCGTGCTGGCGCCGGTCGCATCGTCATTGTACTTGCCCAGGAGGTTGAACGGACTGGCCGCCAGCCGGGCGAGCCCGCCCAGACGCCCCGGATCAACCTCGCCCGGCCGCACGAAGAACGGAATGCCGATGTCGCCGAACTCGCCGTTGGTGAAGCGCGGGCCGAGATGACAGAGATTGCAGTTGGCCTCGCCGATGAACAGCTTCAGCCCGCGCTGGGCCGCCAGCGGATAACGCGCCGCGCGCTCGCGATCGCCGGCCACGAGCGCGTCGCGGAAGTCGTCGAACGGTGTGCGCGGACTGACGAGGGTCGCCTGGAACGCGGCCAAGGCCTTGGCCGTGTCGACCAGCAGCCGCTCGTCGTCCGGGCCGGGCTTTTCGCCGAACGCCTTTTCGTACCCGCAGGCCAGGGCGCGGTCGCTGCGCAGGAGTTCGCCGGGACGCGCCGCCCCGCCGTTCATCTCGCGGGGATCCAATAGCGGACGGATGCTCTGCGCCCAGAGGGAATCGCCCGCGCCGTCCCAGCCGAACCAGTGCAGGTAGCCGATGTTCCACAGCGACGGCGTGCGGCGATCGAGGTCGACCGCACCCTTCCCTTTTGCCAGCCCGTCGCTCCATTCGCGACCGGCCTGATGGCAGGTCGCGCAACTCATGCGGCCATCGCCCGACAGGCGCGGATCGTTGAACAGGTGCTCCCCGAGCGCGATCCCGGCCGGCGTGCCCGACACCCGGTTGGACGGATCGCGCGCCGGTGGCGGCGGCCACGGCCCGTGCTGCCGGACGGTGCGGATTTCCTCGGCGGTCCAGTCGAGCAACGGCTGCGCAGGCGCGCCGCCGGCCCACAGGGCCAGCATCGACACCAGCAGCAGGAACCGGATCACTTGAGGATGATGTCGTGCGTCAGGCGCTCGCTTTCCTCGCCCGCCCGCACGTCGAAGGTGATCTCCCACCGGCCGGGCATGTGGAACAGCATGCCCTCGGCCCGGAATCGACCGTCGCCGTTCGACTTGATGCTCGCCCTGTAGTTCATGAAATGGCGGTGATCGGGCATCTGCGCATCGACGGCCAGCAATTCCGCCGGGGCACCGCTCTTGGTGCAGACGTTGAGGACGAGCGCGAAGGGCTCGCCCACCTCGATGCGCGCCGGATCGGACCGGAACGCCATCAGGTAATGATCGGAATACACGACCCAGCCCATGCCACGGCCCAGATCGAGCGGGCAGTCGGCCCAGGCCGGCGTCGCCAGGCAGAGCCCGAGCAGCGCCGCCGCCAGCCTCATTGGCCGCCTCCGAATAGGCGATCGCCGTTCTCGTACGCGATCTTGCGCGCGACCTCCGGCGGCAGGTCGGACAGCCACTGCCGCGACCAGCGGGCATTCTCGATCACGTAGTGCCAGCGCTCCGGCGTGAAGGTGTCGCTGCCCAGCACGAAGCGGTCGGGAAACTCGATGAAGAGTTCGCGCCAGCCCGGCGCCACCTTGCCGTTGGAGACGTGCGCGGTCAGGAAAGCGAGATCGCACCACAGCGTCGGATAGCGGCGCAGCATCTCGCGCACCTTCTCGGGCCGCTCGAATCCCGAGTGCGCCCACAGGACTCTTGCGTTCGGGTCCTGCTGGAAGTGGCGAGTCACGGCGTCGGCGTCGGAATGCGAATGCAGGTACAGCCCGTACTGCTTCGCCAGCTCGACCACGCGCCGCACGTTGGGCAGGTCGGCATCGGCGCCATAGATGTGGAACTCGCCGATCGCCCGATACTTGCGCTTCGACAGCAGGTCCTCGAGGTACGGGATCAGGGTCGGATCCCTTGCCCAGGTCGAGATCTCGCCGCGCGACCGGTAGGGACGAAGCTCCGGCACGATCAGGCCCGGCGCCGCGTCCTGCAGCATCTTGGTGCCCTCGTTGTTCGAGCTCGACACCATGGCACGCTTGATCCCAGCCTTCTTCAGGATCTCGACCACCTCGTGCGGCGGCACGACCGACCAGGCGTCGTGGCTGTAGTGCATGTGTGCGTCGAAGATCGGCAGTTCGTCGGCGGCTCTGGCGACGGCGGCAGAAGCGATCAGGGCGATGACGAAGGCGAGTATGCGCATCGATGGTCCTTCAGCGATCCGTCTTGAGCGGGCAGGCATAGTTGAAGCTAATCGAGATGCGCTCGCCCGAGAAGTGCGCCGGCGGCACCTCGTGGCGCAGCCAACTCTCGAACAGCACGAGATCACCCTCCTGCGCCGCCACGCTGACGAAGGACCGGAAGGCCTCCGGCGCATCGGCCCGGCGCGGCGGGGCGGCCATCTGGTGCGCAAGCCGCGGATCCTCGAACTTGATCGCCCCCGCCCCCTTCGGCACCGACACGTAGTAGGTACCGCTCACGAACGAGGTCGGGTGGAGGTGCATGGAGTGGACCGTGCCTGCCGGCATGACGTTGGCCCAGCAGTCGGTCATCGCGAGCGCGCGGCCCGCCAGATCGTAGTGAAGGTCGCGCGCGAAGCTCTTCACGTGGCCGTCGATCCTGCGACGCAGCCGGTCGAACAGCGACGAGACGAGATGCAGCCGGTCGAGCGACCCGTAGGACGTGTAGCCGCCGAGGTAGTTCTTCGCCGACCAGCGCTGGCCGGCCGCATCCGAGATCGCGAGCGACTGGCACTCGTCGGCGAGGTCCTGATTGAAGCGCCGCCAGCTGCGGTCGACGAGGGACTCGCGATAGACGAGGGTCGGAAAAAGGGCACGGCTCGGCATGGCAGTGATTATCGATGATGCGGCGCGGTCGTGCTATGGTTTAGCCATGCTCAGCGATCAACAAATCGAGGCTTATCGCCGCGACGGCTACCTGGTCATCCCGCGCCTGATCGAGGGCGCGCAGCTCGCCGAGTTGCGGCGTCTCACAGACCAGTTGGTCGCGGAGGCCCGCGGCGTCACCGCCAACGACGATCTCTACGACCTCGAACCCAGCCACAGCGCCACGCTGCCCCGCGTGCGGCGGCTGAAGCCCGCCATCTTCAAGCGCCACGCCTTCTTCCGCGACCTCGCGCGCGATCCCAAGATCACGTCCCTCCTGTCGCAGCTCATCGGGCCCGCCATCCGCCTGCACGGCGGCAAGCTCAACATGAAGTCGGCGGGTTACGGCTCGCCGGTCGAATGGCACCAGGACTGGGCATTCTATCCGCACAGCAACGACGACGTGCTGGCCACGGGCATCTATCTGGACGATTGCGACGAGGCCAACGGGCCGCTCATGGTCGTGCCGGGCACGCACCTGGGCCCGGTTCACGATCATCACGCCAACGGCCGCTTCTGCGGCGCCTTCGATCCCGACGCGAGCAACGTCGACTTGAGCAAGGCGGTGCCTCTGACCGGTCCGGCGGGCTCGATGACCATCCACCACGCACGGCTGGTCCACGGCTCGGCGCTGAACCGGTCCAACCGGCAGCGCCGACTCCTGCTCCACGAATATGCCGCGGCGGACGCCTGGCCGCTGATGGGCGTCGCCAATTTCGACGAGTTCAACGGCCGCATGGTGCTGGGCGAACCGACGATCGAGCCGCGCGTGCGGCCCGCGCCGGTGCGCATGCCACTACCACCGGCCGACCATCAAGGATCGATCTACGAGAACCAGCGCGGATCGGGCCGTCGATTTTTCCAGACCTATGACGAGCAGGCCGCGGTTGCCGGATAGCGCCGCCCGGTCGCCTGTCCGGCGACTTTGATGCTGGGGCGGCGCGGGCTACTTGCCGCCGCCGCGCTGCTCGCCGCGCCGCCCGTGCACGGCCAGCCCAATCCATGGGACGGCTGGCTCGGCACCTATGCCGGCGCCGCCCGCTTTCATCGCGCCATCCCGCTCGAGGATATCTTCCCACCGCCCAAGGCACCGCCGGAGAACTACGACGACGGCACGCCCTTCGCGCTCCACTTCGCCCTGCGCGCCGCCGGGGGAAGCCTCGCCGTCTGGCTGCGGATCGACGGTGGGCCGATGCAGACCGACGAGCGCGGCGAGACGATGGCGTTCGGCCCGGTGACCGAGGGCGTGGCGATCCTGAGTTCGGCCGACGCCCGCGCCATGCCGCGAACGGCGTCTCTCACCGTGCGGCCCAACCAGCTCGGCACGGAAGCGCTGTTCGCCCACGCCGATGGCAGCTTCTGGCGACGCCACTTCACCGCCACCTTCACGTCGGCGGGTGCCGACGTGATCCTCTGGGTGTTCGACGCGACCGGCACCCGCGCGCGCACCTGGCGCGGGTCGACGATACGGCGTGGCTGATCCGGCCTATTGCGGCCGCGGCCCGACATAGGTGGACTGCGGCCGGATCAGCCGCCCGCCCTTCTCCTGCTCGAAAATGTGGGCGCACCAGCCGGCGGCCCGGCCGACAGCGAACAGGGCGGTGAAGGCGCTGCGCGGCACCTCGAGCGCCTCCAGCAGCAGCGCCGTATAGTATTCGACATTGGTCTCCAGCCGCTGCTTCGGCTTGTGCTTGCGCAACGAGGCGATGGCGCTGCGCTCGACCTCGACCGCGAAGGCGAGCCGGCCTGCGGTCTGCGGCAACGTCGCCACCGTGTTCTTGAGTACGTCGGCGCGCGGATCGCGCTTCTTGTAGACGCGATGGCCGAAGCCCATCAGGCGCGTGCCACTGGCGAAGGCGTCGTCCAGCCAGGCTTCGGCGCGGTCGGGCGTGCCGATCTCGTCGAACATGTCGAGTACCGGCCCCGGCGCGCCGCCATGCAACGGCCCCTTCAGCGCGCAGAGTGCCGCGAGCACCGAGGAAATCAGACCGGCCCGGGTCGAGGCCACGACGCGTGCGGTGAAGGTGGAGGCGTTGAAGCCGTGGTCGGCGACGGTGGCGAGGTAGGTGTCGAGCGCCTTCTCGAAGGCTTCCTCGGCCCGGTTGCCGCGGATCATGCGCAGGAGGTCCTGTGCCGTCGTCAGCGTCGGATCGGGAGCCAGCGCGGATTTTGATTCTGCCGCGCGCAGGAGAGCCGCGAGAAACACAGGCAGCGCGCCGCAGACCAGATAGTGGTGAGGCATCGGCTCGCTGTCGGCCAGCATGCCGAGCCCGACCCTCAGCCCCTCGACAGGCGTGAGACCACGCGCGGCCGGCAGCAGTTTCGGCACCTCGGCAAAGGCTCGCACGCGGGCCTGGGCCAAGCCCTGACGCACCGCCGTCTCGTCACCCCCGCCCTCGGCGAACCCGTCCCACAGCAACGCTGCCACACCCTCGAAGCCTCGCGCCCCGGCCAGATCCTCGATCGCCTGCCCCCGGACGATCAGCCGTCCGGCCTCGCCATCGACTTCGCTCATCACCGTATCGGCCACGATCACCCCATCGAGACCGCTATCCACCCGTGTCTGCAGCATCGCAAAACCCCTTGCTGTTGCGGGCTCAACATTCGGTCCAGCACATATATTGTCAATATTGACTGAATTAATACATAATAAGAAATGGCAACTGAATGGCTGAGCTCGAAGGAAGCAGCGCGCCGTCTGGGCGTCTCTGCCGCGACCCTCTATGCCTACGTGAGTCGCGGCCTGCTGCGTTCCGAGGGCACGAACGGCCAGCGCGAGCGGCGCTACCGGGCCGACGACGTGGCCCAGCTGAAGAGACGGCGCGATGTCGGCCGCAAGGCCGAGTCGATCGCCGCGAACGCCCTCGACTTCGGCACGCCGGTACTGGAATCGTCGCTGACCCTGATCGAAAGCGGCCGCCTCTTCTATCGCGGCCATGAGGCCACACGACTCGCCCGCAACAGCTCGCTCGAGCAGGTCGCGCAGCTGCTCTGGGAGTGCGACGACCGACCGTTCGCCGCACGCAACCTGCCGCCCCTCTCCGCCACCCTGCGCAGCGCCTGGCAGGCGGCATCCGCCCTGCCACCGGTCGATGCCTGCCTGGTTCTCCTGCCGGCCGCGGCACGCTGGGATCATCCGAGCTGGGTCGAGGATCGCGCCGCGATGCTCGATACCGGAGCGCGCATCCTGCGCCTGCTGGCGGCGGCTGTGACCGGCCAGCCTCTCTCCGACCGTCCGGTCCACGAGCAGGTCGCCACCGCGTGGAACGTGCCGGTCGAGCATGCGCCGCTCATCCGCGCCGCGCTCGTCCTCTCGGCCGACCATGAATTCAACGCCTCGGCCTTCGCCGCCCGTGTCGTGGCCTCGACCGGCGCCAACCTGTACGCGTCGACGATCGCCGGGCTGGTCGCGATCAATGGCCCGCGGCACGGCGGGCTGACGCGACGCGTCGCCAGCCTTCTCGCCGATCTCAGGCAGGCGGGCGACATCGACGCCGAGGTCGCCCGCCGGGTGCGCGAGCGCACCTACATCCCGGGATTCGGCCACCAGCTCTATCCCGACGGCGACGTCCGGGCCGTCGCCCTCTTCGCCCTGATGCGCGAGTTCGCGGCCGGTGCCCCCGAACTGGCCTTCGCCGAGCGCGTGGCGGCCGCGGTCGAGCAGCAGATCGACCGAAAGCTGAACGTCGACTTCGCGACCGTCGTCCTGGAACGCCTGCTCGGTCTGCCGGCGGACTCCGCACTGGCGATCTTCCTGCTCGGACGCACGGTCGGCTGGATCGCGCATGCCATCGAGCAGGCTGCACATGGTGCGCTGATACGGCCGCGCGCCCGCTATACCGGACCGCGTCCGAGCGCCTGACGGTTATCCACCAAAACGCTTTCTTGCGAGCGCCGCGCGTGCGTGCTTAACGTCGCGCTTTAGTGACAAATAATCGCGCGGGCGTGCCGAGGTTGCCCCACTTACTCGGCATCGAAGGTCTTTCGCCTGAAACGATTTCGGGCTTGCTCGACCTATCCGAAACCTACATCGACCAGAACAGGTCCGTCGATAAACGGCGGGACCGGCTGGCCGGTCGCACCATCATCAACCTGTTCTTCGAGAATTCGACGCGCACCCGCACCAGTTTCGAGGTAGCGGCCAAGCGGCTGGGCGCCGACGTCATCAACATGGATGTGGCGACCTCCTCCGTGCGCAAGGGCGAGACGCTGCTCGACACGGCGATGACGCTGAACGCCATGCGACCCGACGCCATCGTGGTGCGCCATCACGAGTCGGGTGCGGTCAATCTTCTGTCACAGAAGGTCAACTGCGCCGTCATCAACGCGGGCGACGGCCAGCACGAACACCCGACGCAAGCCCTGCTCGACGCGCTCACCATCCGGCGCCGGCGCGGCAGCCTCGAAGGCCTCCTCGTGGCGATCTGCGGCGACATCATGCACAGCCGCGTGGCGCGCTCGAACATCCACCTGCTGCAGATCATGGGCGCCCGGGTGCGCGTGGTCGGCCCGCCGACGCTGATGCCCACCGACGTCGACAAGATGGGCGTCGAGGTCCACTACAGCATGAAGACCGGCCTGAAGGACGTCGACATCGTGATGATGCTGCGCCTGCAGACCGAGCGCATGCAGGGCTCGTTCGTCCCCTCGATCAGCGAATACTTCCACTTCTTCGGCCTCGACCGGGTCAAGCTGCAGTACGCCAAGCCCGATGCGCTGATCATGCATCCGGGTCCGATGAACCGCGGCGTCGAAATCGACTCGGAGGTCGCCGACGACCTCGATCGCAGCGTCATCCACGAACAGGTCGAGATGGGCGTCACCGTCCGCATGGCCTGCCTCGATGCGCTGATCGGCGGCAACCGCAATCAGATCGGAAACGGCGAATGAGCGGCAAGATCGACAAGGCCGCCCCGCCGCACGCCGGCTCGACGGCCTACATCAACGCCCGCATCGTCGATCCGACGGGCGGCAGCGAGTATCTCGGCGCCATCCTGATCAGCGACGGCAAGATCGCCGATTTCGGCCCCAACCTCTTCGCCTCGGGGGCACCCTACGGCATCCAGTCGGTCGACTGCCGCGGCTTCTATCTCGCGCCCGGCGTGGTCGATACGCGCGTCCATACCGGCGAGCCGGGCGAGGAGCACAAGGAAACGCTGGAAAGCGCCGGCGTGGCGGCTGCGGTCGGCGGCATCACCTCGATGGTGCTGTTGCCCGACACGGAACCTCCGTTCGACGATGCCTCGCTGATCGAGTTCGTGGCGCGCCGCGCGCGCCAGGTGAAGCTTGCGAACATGTATGCCTATGGCGCGCTGACGGTGGGCCTCGAGGGCAAGGAACTGGCGGAGATCGGCCTGCTCACCGAGGCCGGCGCCGTGGCCTTCACCGATGCCGACCACGCCGTGGGCAACGCGCAGGTGATGCGCCGCGCGCTCTACTACGCCAAGACCTTCGATGCGCTGATCGTCCACCTGCCGCAGGAGCCGACCCTCTCGGGCGGCACCATGACCAGCGGTGCGACCGCGACGCGGCTCGGCTTGTCGGGCAGTCCGCCGCTTGCCGAAGTGATGATGGTCGAGCGCGACATAAGGCTGGCCGAGATGACGGGCGGCCGGCTGCATCTCACGAAGATCTCCACGGCAGAGTCGGTCGAGGCGATCGCCGCCGCCAAGGCGCGCGGCCTCAGGATCACCTGCGATACCGCGGCGCCCTATTTCGCGCTGAACGACCTCGCGGTCGGCGACTACCGCACCTTCGGCAAGCTGGTGCCGCCCCTGCGTGCCGAGAAGGACCGTCTCGCCGTGGTCGAAGGACTGAAGAACGGTACGATCGACGCCATCGTTTCCGACCATCGGCCGCAGGACCAGGACAGCAAGCGCGTTCCGTTCGCGCAGGCCGAGCCGGGTGGCATCGGGCTCGAGACCCTGCTTCCGATCTCGCTGGAGCTGGTCCATGGCGGGCACCTCACCCTGCCGCGCCTCTTCCAGCTGCTGTCCAGCAAGCCCGCGGCGTTGTTCGGACTGCCGGCCGGCAAACTCGCCAAGGGCGCGCCGGCGGATCTCGTCCTGTTCGACGCCGACTACGCCTGGAAGATCGATCGCGACGATCTCTGGAGCAAGACGAAGAACTCGCCGTTCGACGAGCGCCCGGTGCAGGGCCGCGTGCTGGCCACGATCGTCGGCGGCCGCACCATCTATCGCGACGACAGCTTCGCAACCACCGCCTAACCGACGCCTTCAAACGGCCATCTGGTCTGTTATGGTCGTTCTGTCTTTCAACGGGGAACCGCAGATGCTCCGGCACTCACTTCTTCTCGGCGTCGCGACTGTCGCACTCGCCGGCACGGCCCACGCGCAGCAGCGCGGCGGGTCGCGCGAGGACCTTCTCGACGCGTTGACCCGGCATATCCAGATCTGCAGCGAGATCACCGAAACCCAGGCACGCCTGTCCTGCTACGACCGGCTGCAGACGCAGGTCGGCGGTGTACAGGCGCCGGCGGCGACGCCCGCGCCCACCCCCACGCCGACACCGCTGCAGGCCGCGCCTGCTCCCCTGTCGCCTCCGCCGAGCACGGGCTCCTCCATCAGCGCCGCGCCACTCGCGCCGCAGCCGCTCGGCGTGCCGGGCGGCGGTACCGCAACGCTTGGCGGTGCCCCGCAGCCGCTGGGAGCGCCGAGCGCCCCGAGCGTCGATCCGAACGCCGCATTCGACCCGAGCCGGTCGACCTACCGCCCGCCCGAGGCGATCGGCCCCAAGCCGCAGCCGCAGGCTCGCCGCACCGGTCCACGCCCGGTGCCCACCTTCTCGACGCCGCAGCCGCTCGTCACCATCGGCGCCAACAATCTGACCTACGGCCCGTCGCGCTACTGGCAGGTCACGATCGTGCTGAAGTCGAATACCCAGCGCCCCATCGACACCCAGGCCGTCTGCACATTCATGAACGGCACCCGCGCCCTGGAAGACGCCTATTACGGCCCCGTCTCCATCCAGCCCGGTGAGCAGATCACGACAGAACTGGTCGGACCGCCGACCACCGCCTATGTCGATTCGACGAACTGCCGGCTGTTGAGCCCGTAGGACACGTACGATGGTGTCGACCCTGATCCTGATGGCCGGCCCATTCCTCATGGGCTACCTCATGGGCTCGATCCCCTTCGGCCTGCTGCTGACGCGCGGCGCCGGGCTGGGAGACATCCGCAAGGTGGGATCCGGCAACATCGGCGCCACCAACGTGCTGCGCACCGGCCGCAAGGGACTGGCGGCGGCCACCCTGCTGCTCGACGCGCTGAAGGGTGTCATCGCGGTGCTGATCGCCGACCAGGTGGGCCAGCTTGCCGCCGTCGGCGCGGCCGCCGGCGCGGTGCTGGGACACATGTATCCGGTGTGGCTGGGCTTCAAGGGTGGCAAGGGCGTGGCCACGACGCTCGGCATCATGTGGGGCCTGTCGTGGCCGGTCGGCGCGATCGCGTGTGCCGCCTGGCTGGCGATCGCCGCCGCCTTCCGCTACTCCTCGCTCGCCGCCCTGCTCAGCGTCGTGGTCGCTGCCGCGGCGGCGTGGTTCCTCACCGACCACAGGGCCGCGTTGCTGCTCACGCTGCTCGTTCCGCTGGTGTGGGCGCGGCATCACGAGAACATCGCGCGACTTCTGAATGGCACCGAACCCAGGATCGGCGAAGGCAAGAAGCAGGCGGCGGCCTGACTACTTCCTCGCGGCCTTGCCGTCGTAGCGCCTCGCCCACTCCGCCAGGATGCGGGCGCGATTCTCCGACGCCCACGCAAAGTCGTTCCGGATCATCGAGGCGGCCACGCCTGCCGGGTAGTCGGGGATGTTGGAGGCGACGCCTTCCATCGCGACCTGGCTCACGAACGAGGCGTAGAGCTCGTTCGCTTTGCGGCTGGCGGCGAAGTCCATCAGGCGACGCACTGCCTCGGGCTTCTTCGTCCCGCGCAGGATGGCGGCCGCGTCCATGTCCCAGCCACCGCCCTCCTTCATCATGAGACCCTCGATCGGTGCGCCCTTCTGGCGGGCGCTCGCCGCCGCCAGCTCATAGGAGATGCCGAGCGGGAACTCGCCGGCGGCGGCCTGGCGGCAGGGCCGGGTACCCGAGTGCTCATAGACCGCGATGTTCTCGTGCAGCCTGTCCATGAACTCCCACGCCCTTGCCTCGCCGAACATCTGGATCCAGGCCGAGACGTGGAAGAAGCCCGTCCCCGACGATGCCGGATGCGGCATGGTGAGCTTGCCCCTGAAGCGCGGGTCGAGCAGGTCGTACCAGGATTGCGGCTTCGGCAGGGAGAGCTTCTGCGCCTCGATGGTGTTGAAGCAGACTGCGGCGACCCAGGCCTCCATGCCGACCCAGGCGGGAGGATTGGCGGGATCGCGGAACGACGGCTTGATCGCCGCCAGGTTCTTCGGCGCATAGGGTTCCAGCAGGCCCTTCTTTTCGAGGAGCAGCATCGAGGTGACGGCCAGCCCCCAGATCGCATCGGCGCGCTGCTGGCCCTGCTCGGCCAGGATCTTCGCCGTGACGATGCCGGTCGAGTCGCGGTTCCACTGGATCTCGATGTCGGGGTTCTCCGCCTCGAAGCTCTTCTTGAAATCGTTGAGGTTCTCGATCTCCAGCGTCGAATAGACTTCGAGCCGCGTTCTGTCCTGGGCCATCGCGCCCGTCGCTGCCAGCACGCCGGCCAGTGCGGCCCACCATCTCGTCATCGCTCGCTCCGTCGCAAACTCAAGTCATGGCTCGTATATCGAGCCGGCCGATGCGCACCGCCGGCATTCCTGTCATAGCAGCGACGAATGAGCGTTTCCTCCCCCCGCAGCCTCCCGTGGGCGCTGATCGGCGCCGCCTGCCTCGGATCCTTCGCTGCGACCTCGAGCGGCACCACGCGCGCGCCGTTCCTCCTGGAGATGGCGCACGACCTCGACGTCGCCATGCCGCTCGTCGCCAACCTCGTCTCGCTGACGGCGACGGCCTGGGGCATCACCTCGGCGCTGGGCGGCTGGATGTCCGACGTCATCGGCCGCCGGCCGATCCTGATCGCGGCCCCCTTCGCGCTCGCCCTCACGCTGGTGGCGCAGGCGGCGGCCGGCTCCTTCTTCTGGGTGGCGGTCTGGGCGGCGGCGGGCGGAGGCTGTGCCGGCGCCTTCACCGGCGTCGTGTTCGCGGAAGTCTCCTCTCGCGTGCACGACAGCCAACGCGGCCGCGCGCTCGGCTGGGTGATGAGCGGCCAGTCGCTCACCCTCGTCGTCGGCGTTCCGATGGCCGCCGCGATCGGCTCGATCGTGGGCTGGCGCGGCTGGCTGCTCTGCGTCGCAGGCCTCGCCATCGCGGCAGTGGTCGGCCTGTTCCTGACGCTGGGTCGCGGCAGCGCGGGTCATACGCGCGGTACGGGCGCCCGTCCCTCGATGCGGTCCGCCCTCTCGCCGCGGGTCCTGGGGCTGCTCGGCACCGGTGTCGCCGAGCGCATCTGCTACGGGCTCGCGGTCGTCTACTTCGCCACCTTCATGCAGGTCACCTATCATATGACGCTGATCGAACTCGCCATCCCGCTGGCGGTGTTCGCGTTGGGCAACATCGCCGGCACCGTGGCGGGCGGCCAGCTCGCCGACCGGCTGCGCGACCGGCTCCTCACCTTCGCGGTCGCCATGGCGCTTTCGGGCGTGGCGGCGCTGGTCCTCTTCACCTGGCATCCCGGCCCCGCCGTCTCGGTCGCGGTCGGCTTCGTCTATGTGCTGTTCAATGCCCTCGGACGGCCGTCCTTCATGGCGTCGCTCGCCTCCGTCCCCGAAGACGTGCGGGGCACCGTGCTCGGGCTGAACGGCACGTCGGCGAGCGTGGGCTGGATTGGCGCCGCCGCACTCGGCGCGGTCATGATCGGCTCCGTCGGCTTCGAGGGCTTCGGTCCGCTCACCGCATTGCTCGCCTTGCTGGGTGCCGCCGGCGGCTTGCTCAGCCGCCGCACCCGCGCTTAAGGCAACGAATCGAGATTGCTACCATCAGTTGTTTTACATGTGGATAACACGACCCTAATGTTCTCCTCATGTTCGATGGCACGCCCGAGATGGAACTCGCGCCCGAGGAGCGCCGCGCCCGGCTAAGGCTGGCGCGCAGCGCCCGCATCGGCCCCGTCACCTTCCACGAGGCCTTGGCGCATTTCGGATCCGCCCGCGCCGCCTGCACGACCCTCGCGACGGTGGCCGAGGCCTCGATCGAGCGCGAGGAGGCCGCCCTCGCAGCCCAGGCCGGCCGGTTTCTGGTTTTCGGAGATGCCCACTATCCCGCCGCGCTGGCCGCATTGCCCGACGCACCTCCGGTTCTCTCGGCACTCGGCGATCCCGCATGGCTCGCGCGGCCGATGCTGGCGATCGTCGGCGCGCGGGATGCCTCGCTGGCCGGCCGGCGCTTTGCCGCCGATCTCGCCACCTCCCTCGGGGCGTCAGGCTTCGTGATCGCGTCGGGCCTGGCCCGGGGCATCGACGCCGCCGCGCACGAAGCCTCACTCGAAACCGGGACAGTCGCCGTGCTCGCCTGCGGGGTGGATCAGGTCTATCCGCCGCATCATGCCGCCCTACAGGCCGCCATCGCCGAGCGCGGACTGATCCTCAGTGAGGCTCCCCTCGGCGCCCCGCCCACGGCCCGCGCATTCCCCCGCCGCAATCGCATCGTGAGCGGCCTCTCGGCGGGCGTCGTCGTCATCGAGGCCGCCGAGCGGTCGGGTTCGCTGATCACCGCGCAGCGCGCCGCCGAACAGGGACGCGAGGTGTTCGTCGTGCCGGGGTCGCCCATGGATCCTCGCTACGCCGGATCCAATGGCCTCATTCGTGATGGGGCGATTCTGGTGCGCGACTCCAACGATATTCTGAGCGTCCTCGGCCGCCCCTCCACAGTCCGCCAAGCCCCTGAGAATGCAAAGGAAATCCCGGGCGACGAAGCCTCCGCACGGATCGTGCAGGCACTGGGGGCCGTTCCCACCGCGGTTGACGAACTGGTGCGCCGGTGCCAAGTGTCCGCCGCCGCCGTTTCGGAGGTCCTGATGGCTCTCGAGCTGGAGGGTCGCCTGGAGAGGCACCGGGGTAACCGCGTTTCTCTGATTTAAATCAGTGATTTAGCTCCGGTATTTGATATTGAACTGGAGCATGTTCCGGCGATGGACGTACTGGTCGTCGAGTCCCCGGCCAAGGCTAAGACCATTGGGAAGTATCTGGGCCCCGGCTACACCGTGCTGGCCTCGTACGGTCATGTCCGCGACCTGCCGCCCAAGGATGGTTCGGTCCGACCCGATGAAGATTTCGCCATGGACTGGGAGGTCGACGCCCAGTCGCAGAAGCGCATCGACGCCATCGCCCACGCCGTCAGCAAGGGCGGCAAGCTCTACCTCGCAACCGACCCGGATCGCGAGGGCGAGGCCATTTCGTGGCACGTGCTCGACATCCTGCAGCGCAAGAAGGCGCTGAAGGACGTCGACGTCAAGCGAGTCACCTTCAATGCCATCACCAAGCAGTCAGTGCTCGACGCAGTCGCCCATCCGCGCGACCTCGACCAGCCGCTGATCGACGCCTATCTCGCCCGCCGCGCCCTCGACTACCTGGTGGGATTCACCCTCTCGCCGGTGCTGTGGCGCAAGCTGCCCGGCAGCCGTTCGGCCGGCCGCGTACAGTCGGTCGCGCTGCGCCTGATCTGTGAGCGCGAATCCGAGATCGAGGTCTTCAAGAGCCGCGAGTACTGGACGGTCGACGCCTATTTCGGCACCGCCAAGAAGCAGGTGCTGAAGGCCCGTCTCACCCATCTCGACGGCCGCAAGCTCGACAAGTTCGACCTCGACACGAAGGAACGTGCCGAGCAGGCCAAGCGCGAGATCGAGCGCCGCGCCTTCGCGGTGTCGTCGATTGACCGTCGGCAGGTCCGGCGCAACCCGCCGCCGCCCTTCATCACCTCGACCCTGCAGCAGGAAGCCTCGCGCAAGCTCGGCCTCGGCGCCGCCACCGCCATGCGCATCGCCCAGCGCCTGTACGAAGGCGTCGACATCGGCGGCGAGACGGTCGGCCTCATCACCTATATGCGTACCGACGGCGTGCAGCTCGCGCCCGAGGCGATCGGCCAGACCCGCCGCCTGATCGAGACCAAGTATGGCGCGTCTTACGTCCCGGCCAGCCCGCGCATCTATTCGTCGAAGGCCAAGAATGCCCAGGAAGCGCACGAGGCGATCCGCCCGACGGATCTCTTCCGCACGCCGCAGGACGTCGCGGCCTACCTCGACAGGGACCAGCTGGGCCTCTACGAGCTGATCTGGAAGCGCACGGTCGCCAGCCAGATGGAAAGCGCCGTGCTCGACCAGGTCACGGTCGACATCGCCAGCGGCGACAAGACCGTGCAGCTGCGCGCCACCGGGTCGGTCGTGAAGTTCAACGGCTTCCTTGCACTCTACGACGAGGGCCAGGACGACAAGAACGAGGACGACGAGTCCGGCACCATCCTGCCCGACGTGGCGGAGAACGAGGCGATGGAACGGCGCGAGGTCGTGCCGGAACAGCATTTCACCGAGCCGCCGCCGCGATACTCGGAAGCCAGCCTCGTGAAGAAGCTCGAGGAGCTCGGCATCGGCCGCCCCTCGACCTACGCCAGCATCATCGAGGTCCTGCAGCGCCGCAACTACGTGCGCCTCGACCGCAAGCGATTCATTCCAGAGGATCGCGGCCGCATCGTCACGGCCTTCCTGCAGACCTACTTCCCGCGCTACGTCGAATACGGCTTCACCGCCCATCTCGAGGAAGAGCTGGACGATATTTCCAGCGGCAAGATCGACTGGCACGAGGTGCTGCGCGAGTTCTGGAAGGCCTTTTCGGCGGCGGTCGGCGAGACCAAGGATCTTCGCGTCAGCGAGGTCCTCGACAAGCTCGACGAGGAGCTTGGCCCGCACTTCTTTCCTGCCAACGACAATGGCGGAAAGAACCCGCGTGACTGCCCGTCCTGCGCCAACGGCCGCCTCGGGCTGAAGCTCGGCAAGTTCGGCGCCTTCATCGGCTGCTCGAACTATCCCGAGTGCCGCTTCACGCGAAAGCTCGGCATCGTCGACGCCGAGGCCGATGCAGCCAGCGGCGAGAATCTTGACGGCCCCAAGATCTTGGGAGTCGACCCGGTGACGGGCAAGCAGGTGACCCTGCGCAAGGGCCCCTACGGTCTCTACGTCCAGCTGGGCGAGCCGGAAGGCAAGGAGAAGCCCAAGCGCCAGTCGCTGCTGCGCGACATGACACCGAGCGACCTGACGCTCGAGAAGGCGCTGGCGCTGCTCTCCCTGCCGCGCGAACTGGGCCCCCATCCCGAGGACGGCGAAGTGATCCTGGCCGGCGTCGGCCGCTTCGGCCCCTATGTGAAGCATGGGCCGAAATACAAATCGATCCCATCCGACGAGAGCGTGCTCGAGATCGGCATGAACCGCGCCGTGGCCCTGCTCGCGGAGGCGAAGAACCCGCGCGGCCGCGCCGCCGCCAAGCCGATCCGCAGCATCGGCAACCACCCGTCCGACGAGGCGCCCGTCGAACTATACGACGGCCGATACGGCCCCTACGTGAAGCACGGCGGCATCAACGCCACGGTTCCCCGCGACATCAAGCCCGAAGACCTGACGCTCGACCAGGCGATCGCGCTGCTGGCCGAGCGCGCCGCCAAGGGCGGGGGCAAGAAAAAGCCCGCACGCGCGAAGAAGGCCGCGCCCGCGGCGGCCAACGACGCCGGCTCCAAGCCCAAGGCGAAGAAGGCCGCCGCGAAGAAGAAGCCGGCGGCGAAGAAGAAAGCCGCGAAGGCCAAGGACGACGCCCCGCCCCGAACCGGCACCGATGGCTAAGGGCAAGGTCCCGACTCGCGACGAACTGCTGGCCTTCATCCGCGAGAACGAAACGCCTGTCGGCAAGCGCGAGATCGCCCGCGCCTACGGGTTGAAGGGCGACCAGCGTATCGAGCTCAAGGAACTTCTCCGCGACCTGCGCGATGCCGGCGACATCGCGCCCGACCGCGCCAAGACCTTCCGCGACCCGCAGGCGCTCACTGAGACCGCCGTGCTGGAAATCGTCACCGTCGACAGCGACGGCCATCTTCTGGCGGTGCCGCGCCGCCACGACGATGAGAAGGACGGACCGGCGCCGCGCATCGAGGTCGTGGTGCCCTCCTCGCGCACCGTGCCGGCGCCGGCCGTCGGCGATCGCGTGCTCGCGAGCCTGAAGCGCCGCGGCAAGAACACCTACGAGGCGCGCATCATCCGCCGGCTGGGCAGCGGCCCGAAGAAGATCCTCGGCCTCTACGAGGAGCCCGACGGCCGCCACGGGCTCGGTCTGGTCACGCCGACCGACCGCAAGCTGCGTCGCGAGTTCGACGTGCGCCCCAACGACCGGAACGGCGCCCTGCCCGGCGACATCGTCTGGATCGAGGAGACCGGCGGCGCGCTGACGCGGCGGGCTCGCGTGGTCGAGCGCATCGGCCCGATGAGCGATCCGCGCACCGTCAGCCTGATCGCCATCGCCGCCAACGACATCCCGGTCGATTTCCCCGAAGCCGCGCTCGAGGAGGCCGAGAAGGCCCGGGCCGCCCCGATGGGCGATCGCCTCGACCTGCGCGACGTGCCGCTGGTCACGATCGACGGCGAGGACGCGCGCGACTTCGACGACGCGGTGTTCGCGGAACCCGATCCCGACCATCCCGGCGGCTGGCGCCTGCTCGTCGCCATCGCCGACGTCGCCTGGTACGTGCGCCACGACCGGCCGCTCGACCGCGCCGCCTACCGCCGCGGCACCTCGGTCTACTTCCCCGACCGCGTCGTGCCGATGCTGCCCGAGCAGCTCTCGAACCACTGGTGCTCGCTGGTCCCGCGCGAGGACCGGCCGGTGCTGGTGGCGGAGATGTGGATCGACGCCCAGGGCCACCTGAAGCGCCACAAGTTCCACCGCGCCATGATGCGCTCGGCCGCCCGTCTCACCTACAACCGCGTGCAGCACGCCATGAACGGCATGCCGGACGCGGAGATCGAGCCGCTGATGGACCGGGTCGTGCGCCCGCTCTACGGCGCCTATCGCGTTTTGCTGGCGGCCCGCGAGGCGCGCGGTGCGCTCGATCTCGACCTGCCCGAGCGACTGGTGACTCTGGGCAAGGATGGCCACATTGCGAAGATCGGCGTGCGCGAACGCCTCGACAGCCACAAGCTGATCGAGGAGTTCATGGTGCTGGCCAACGTGGCCGCGGCCCAGGCGCTGGAGCAGCGCCACGCGCCCTGCCTCTACCGCGTCCACGACCAGCCCGACCTCGCCAAGCTCGAGGCCCTGCGCGAGTTCCTCGGCACGCTGGGCCTCAAGGTCCCGACCGGCCAGCGGCTGCGCCCCGCCGACCTCAACCGCATCCTCAGCGAGGTTGCCGACAAGCCGGTGTCGCAGCTGGTCAGCCAGACGGTGCTGCGCAGCCAGAGCCAGGCGGTCTACAGCCCGGACAATCTCGGCCATTTCGGCCTGGCCCTCGCCCGCTACGCGCACTTCACCTCGCCGATCCGGCGCTTCCCCGATCTCATCGTCCATCGCGCGCTGATCGCCGCCTACGGACTGGGCGAAGGCGGCCTCGTTGCCGACGACAAGGGCCGCTTTACCGAGTTCGGCGAGCACCTGTCGATGTGCGAGCGCCGCGCGGTCGCGGCCGAGCGCAGCGCCATGGACCGCTACGTCGCCAACTTCATGGCGGGACATGTCGGTGCCGTCTTCCCCGGTCGCGTCTCCAGCGTCACCCGGTTCGGCCTGTTCGCCTCGCTGGAAGGAACCGGCGCCGACGGCCTCATCCCGATCCGCTCGCTGGGTCAGGAATTCTTCCGCCACGACGAGGGCCGCCAGGTGTTGATCGGCGAGCGGACCGGCGAGACGTTCGGCTTGGGCGACCGGCTGCAGCTCAAGCTGGTCGAGGCCGATGCCGCCACGGGCGGCCTGATGTTCGAGATCGTCGACGTGATCGAGCGGGTCGAACGGCAGGCCGCGCCGCGCAGCTTCCGGGCGCCCCCGGGCAAGGATCGTCGTGGTCCGCCGCGGCGTCCGGTCGCGCATCGCGGGCCGCCACGGGACAAAGGGTCACGCCGACGAAAGTGAGCCGGGGGCCCATCCTGCCTCCATGAACGGCGATTACGCTCCGGTCGATTTCTGGACCGCCCTGATACGAGGCTGGCACGGCCGCTGCCCGCGCTGCAACAGCGGGCGCCTGTTCAGCTCCTACCTCAAGATGAAGAGCCGCTGCGACTGCTGCGACTTGGCGCTCGAACCGTTTCGCGCCGATGACGCGCCCGCCTACTTTACGATCTTCATCGTCGGTCACATCGTCGTTCCCCTGGTCCTCCTGGTGGAACGCTGGGGGACCGAGCCGCCGCTGTGGGTGCACGCCCTGCTGTGGCTGCCGCTGTCCGTCGTGCTCGCCCTCTTCCTGCTGCCGAAGATCAAGGGCGCCGTAATTGCGCTGCTTTGGGCCCAGAAGATCGCCGCGCCGAAGGCCGCAACCGGGAGCTTCGACCCCTCGGCCTGAAGGTCGTGGCCGCCTGCCGACGGCCTGTGGTATGGTGTTGGCGCAGGGTATGAATTTGCTTCAGCTCCCTTTCCTCGGATCCATGCTGCCACGCGCGGCCCTGTCGCTCGTGGCCGCGTGTCTCGTGGTTTCCTGCGCCACCGCCCCGGATGTCCCGGAGCGTCAGGCCGAGAACCGCCCCCCTTCCGTTGCCGCGGACGCCGGCTTCGACCGGGTCATGCTCCAGGCCTACCGGGCGATCGGCGACCGCCATCTCTACGAGCCCAATTTCCGCAATCTTTCGGTCGAAGCCTATCGCGGCTTCGTCAGCAGCGACCCGTCGCTCGTCCTCGAGGCCAGCGACAGAACGCTGGTGGTGAAGCGCGACGGCAAGGAGATCCTGGTCCGCCCCGTCCCCGCCGACACCGCGGATGCGCGGGCCTGGGGAACGACCCTGGTCGAACTGATGTCCGGTTCGCTCGATGCGTCACCTGCTCTGCAGAAGACCGACCGGCAGGCGCTCATCCGGCAGGCGATGACCGCGACGACCAAGCAGCTCGACCGCAACAGCCGCTATGCCGATCCGGACGAGGCGCGGGACAACCGCTTCCAGCGCGACGGCGGCGGCGGCATCGGTATCACCGTCGAGCGGACCGACGAGAAGAAGATCCTGATTCGTGCCGTCCAGGAGGGCTCTCCCGCCGACAGGGCCGGGGTGAAGGTCGGCGACCAGATCCTCGCCATCGATTCCGAATCGATGATGGACCGCCCGCTATCGGACGTCGTGGCCAAGCTGCGCGGCCCGGTCGGTGCGGCCGTCACCATGACCGTGCTGCGCCCCTCGCAGGGCGCCGAGATCAGCGTGCCGATGAGGCGCGGCCGGATCGTGCCGACGACGGTGGTCTACGAGCGCCGCGGCGACGTGGCGCTGATCCACCTCACCGGCTTCAACACCGCGACGACCGAGAATCTGCGCGCCGCCCTCGACAAGGCCAGGGCCGACATCGGCAAGGACCTGACCGGGGTGATCATCGACATGCGCTCCAATCGCGGCGGCCTGCTCGACCAGGCCCAGTCGGTGTCGGAAGTGTTCATTGGCGACGGCACGATCTTCTCGACCAACGGGCGGCACCCCGACAGCCGGCGCACCTACCGCAGTTCGAACGGCCGCCCCAATGCCGGCCAGCTCCCGATCGTCGTCCTGATGAACGGCGGCTCGGCTTCGGCGGCCGAGATCGTGGCGGCGGCCCTGCAGGACCGCGGCCGCGCCGTGGTGATCGGGACCACCAGCTATGGCAAGGGGACCGTCCAGACGGTCGTCCGTCTGGCCAACGAAGGCGAACTGATCCTCACCTGGTCGCGTCTGCAGGCCCCGTCCGGCTACACCTGGAACGAGCTGGGCGTGCTGCCCAACATCTGCACCTCCAAGGTCGGCGATGCCAGCAAGGTCGGCACGGCCACAGTCGATTCCAACCATGCTTCGCTGATGCGCTGGCACGCGCTGCGCAACCCGACCCAGCAGGAGGTCGCCGACCTGCGCAAGATCTGCCCGCCGGGCGATGCCGCCCCGGAGGCCGACGTCGATCTGGCCGTCCGCCTGCTGCGGGATCGGGCCCTTTATGCCCATGCCGTGCAATCTGCGACCTACCAGGCCGCCGCCCGTCCCTAGGCTCTGCGCTTGACACGGCACGCCTGCTGACTACTTTGCACGCCTCTGCGAATTCGCCCTCCAGGGCTTAAGGACAATCGACATGGCCAAGCCGACTTCCATCCTGATCAAGATGATCTCCAGCGCCGACACCGGTTTCTTCTACGTGACCAAGAAGAACCCGCGCACCAAGACCGAGAAGCTCGAACTCAAGAAGTACGATCCGGTCGCGCGCAAGCACGTCGTGTTCAAGGAATCGAAGATCAAGTAGCAACCTGCCGCTCTGCAGGTTCGACGACCGAGCCGCCCTTCCGGGCGGCTTTTTCGTGGGATAGGCTCCCGCGCAATCCAACGAGGAGGAGAGAGACTATGAGCGCCCAGCTTTCGCGCGACGACTGGAAAGGCCGCATTGGCGGCCTCAGCTACCGGAACCAGGCCTTCATCGGCGGCAAATTCACGGCGTCGCTGACCGGCAAGACCTTCGATTGCGTCAACCCGGCCACGGGCCAGGTCCTGACCAAGGTCGCCGCCTGCGAGCAGGCCGACGTCGATGCCGCCGTGAAGGCCGCGCGCGCCGCCTTCGAGAAGGGCACCTGGGCCAACATGGCGCCGGCCCAGCGCAAGCGCATCATGCTGAAGCTCGCCGACCTCATGATGAAGAACCGCGAGGAGCTGGCGCTGCTCGAGACCCTCGACATGGGCAAGCCGATCGCCTTCTCGACCACCGTCGACGTCCCGGGCTCGGCCAACACGGTGCAGTGGTTCGGCGAGGCGATCGACAAGATCTACGACGAGGTCGCCCCGACCCCGGGCAACGTCATCGCCATGATCACGCGCGAGGCCGCCGGCGTGGTGGCCTGCGTCGTGCCGTGGAACTTCCCGCTGCTCATGGCCTGCTGGAAGATCTCGCCCGCACTGGCCGCCGGCAACTCGGTGATCCTGAAGCCCGCCGAGCAGTCTCCCCTCACCGCGCTGCGCCTCGCCGAACTGGCGGCAGAGGCCGGAATCCCCGAGGGCGTGTTCAACGTGCTGCCGGGCTTCGGCGAAACCGCTGGCCAGGCGCTGGGCCGCCACATGGACGTCGACGTGCTGGCCTTCACCGGCTCGACCGAAGTCGGCAAGTACTTCCTGCGCTACTCCGGCGAATCCAACATGAAGCAGGTCTGGCTGGAGTGCGGCGGCAAGTCGCCGAATATCGTGCTGGCCGACGCCCCGAACCTCGACGTCGCCGCCCGCCGCACGGCGTTCGGCATCTGGTTCAACCAGGGCGAGGTCTGCACCGCCGGCTCGCGCCTGATCGTCGAGGACAAGATCAAGGACGAGTTCCTCGCCAAGGTCATGGCGATCGGCCAGAAGATGATGCCGGGCGACCCGCTCGACCCCAAGACCCAGATGGGCGCCATGGTCGACGAGACCCAGACCAAGCGCGTCATGGGCTACATCGACGCCGGCCAGAAGGAAGGCGCGAAGCTCGCCATGGGCGGCAAGCAGGTGCACATCGACAATGCCGGCTCGTTCATCGAGCCGACGGTGTTCGACAACGTCGACAACCGGATGAAGATCGCCCAGGAGGAGATCTTCGGGCCGGTACTATCGGTCATCCCGGTCAAGGATGCCGAGCAGGCTCTCACCGTCGCCAACGACACGATCTACGGCCTCGCCTCCGCGATCTTCACCTCCGACATCAACAAGGCCTTCAAGTTCTCGAAGGCCCTGCGCTCGGGTTCGGTGTGGGTCAACACCTACGATGGCGGCGACATCACCACGCCGTTCGGCGGCTACAAGCAGTCGGGCAACGGCCGTGACAAGTCCCTGCACGCCTTCGACAAGTTCACGCAGATGAAGACGACCTGGATCCAGCTCGGCTGATCCGGCCCGTTCGAACGAAGCCGCGCCGGTGATCGCCCGGCGCGGCTTTTTTTGTGACGATACCGGACCGAAACACCTGCCGCGGTCACCGCGTGCCGGCGAGAATCGCCTCGGTCGTCGTCACCTCCGCATACTCTCCGTCCAGCAGCGCCAAAGTCAGTTGATGCACGTCCTCGGCCGGCCAGAGCCGACCGGTCAGGTCACGCTTGTCGCACGACCAGCAGGCATCGCCCGGCAGGCGAACCCGGAATCCCAGGTTGGCGGCCACGCGCACGGTCGCCTCGACCGAGTTGGCGAGCAGGGCCCCACAGATCACGAGCGGCGGCTTTTCTCCACCCGCACCCGCCATCGCCTGCAGGCCGGCCGCCAGGCCGGTGCCGATGAAGGCGCTATGCACCGTCTTGGCCACCACCATCTCGCCATCGCGCGGGGCCGTGAGCGGCAGGAATTCGTTGCCCTCCTGGCCCGGCCGGAACGGCGAGTCCGGCCGCGTCCCGTCATGCTTCACATGGACGGTCGGTGCGCCGCGCCGGCGCCAGTCGGCCAGCAGACGCGCGATATTCGCTTCGGCATCCGGATTGTTGCGGGGTCCCCACTTGGGATGAAGCATGGCCTTTTGCTGGTCGATCAGGATCAGTACGTCGTCCGCCATCCTGCCTTGTCCCCTTGCTTCCGCCGCCCAATGCTAGTCGAGTGGAGGCATGACCGTCATGCGCCGTCGCGAACCGCCGGAAAGCGCATTCCTCGAGGGCCTCGCCCAGTCCTACTACTGGGACTCCCATGAAGCGCCGCTGCGCCGGCCCGATCTCACCATCACGGAAATCTACCTCGCGCTCTTCGCCCATCATCCGCGATGGGCGCGCTGGCTTCTCATCCTGCGAGGCTGGATCGTGGCCCCCTTCGGTCTCCGCAGGAGCACCGCGTCGGCATTCGACACGATCGAGATCAAGCCCGCCTATGCGGTCGGCGAAAAGATCGCCCGTTTCACGCTGTACGCGCAGAACGACACCGAGATCGTCACCGGCGGCGACGACCGTCATCTGGATTTCCGGGTGTCGGTCCGCAAGCTGTCCCGCGACGGTTCGGACCGGGTGGTGCTGTCGACGGCGGTGAGCCCGCACAACCTGTTCGGCAGGGCCTATCTCTTCGTCATTCTTCCTTTCCACCGTCTCGGCGTCAGGGCGCTGCTGGCCAACGCCGTCCGCGCGGGACGGGTCTGATACCGCGCCAGTCATGCAATTTCTGTCTCTTGTGCGCTCCCCCGCTTGGTAGTCGAATTTCAGGAACAACAACCAAGGAGGAAACGATGCAGTTCGGTTACTTCACCATGCCGTCTCATCCACCCGAGCGGTCGCTGAAGGACGGCCACGAATGGGATCTCCAGGTGATTCGCTGGCTCGACGAGCTGGGCTTCACCGAAGCCTGGATCGGCGAGCATCACACCGCGCCGTGGGAGCCTCACCCTTCGCCCGACCTGCTGGTGGCGCAGGCGCTGATGCAGACCAAGAACATCCGCCTCGGGCCCGGCGGCTTCCTGCTGCCCTACCATCACCCGGCCGAACTCGCGA
This sequence comes from Reyranella aquatilis, assembly GCF_020880995.1. Taxonomy (GTDB): domain Bacteria; phylum Pseudomonadota; class Alphaproteobacteria; order Reyranellales; family Reyranellaceae; genus Reyranella; species Reyranella aquatilis. The sequence continues at coordinate 63,949 of NZ_JAJISD010000013.1, forward strand.
ACCGCGTGGCCATGCTCGACCACATCTCGGGCGGCAGGCTCAACTTCGGCGTCGCCGCGTCCGGCCTGCCCAGCGACTGGGCGATGTTCAACGTCGATGGCATGTCCGGCACCAACCGCGAGATGACGCGCGAGGCGCTCGACATCATCCTGAAGCTCTGGTCGGCGAACGAGCCGTTCGACTACAAGGGCAAGTACTGGCACGTCACCAAGCCCGACACGATGTTCGGCTTCCTCAAACCGCACATCAAGCCGCTGCAGGCCCCGCATCCGCCGATCGGCGTCGCCGGCCTCTCAAAGGGCTCGGACACGCTGAAGCTCGCCGGCGAGAAGGGCTACATCCCGATGAGCCTCAACCTCAATCCGGCCTACGTGAAGAGCCACTGGGAATCGGTCGAGACCGGCGCCGCCAAATCCGGTCGCACCCCCGATCGCGGCCAGTGGCGCATGGTGCGCGAGGTGTTCGTGGCCGACACCGACGAGGAAGCAATGCGCCTGTCGGTGGGCTCGCACATGGGCCGCATGATGCGGGAATACTTCCTGCCGCTGCTGTCCCAGTTCGGCTTCTTCGAATACCTGAAGCACGATCCGGCAGACGCCGATTCGGACGTGACGCCGGAATACTGCGCCAGGCACAACTGGATCGTGGGCTCGCCGCGGACGGTCGTCGAGAAGATCGAGAAGATCTACGACGAGGTCGGCGGGTTCGGGCAGCTGCTGGTCTTCGGCTTCGACTATGTCGAGAACCCGCAGGCCTGGCGCCATTCGCTCGAGCTTCTGTCGAAGGAGGTGCTGCCGAAAGTGCAGCACCTCAAGCCGAGGATGCAGCGACTCGCGGCCGAGTAGCACGCCCGACAAAGGAAAGGCCCCGGCGCCGAAGCGACGGGGCCTCTTCTGTCTGCGTCAGGCTGCGACCGGGACGGCCTTGCCGGTCGCCGAGGCGACACTGCCGTGCAGATGCGCGACCAGAGCGTCGTCGAGCTTGAGGCGCGCCGCCAGCATGCCGAGGTAGCCGCGCTCGGCGGCATTGTCGACGTCGATGGCGAGCAGCGACGCGGCATAGATCTCGGCCGCCTCTTCCGGTGTCGCGGCGGCCGCGGCCACCGCGTCGACGTCGAGCTTGGCCCGCAGTTCGTCCATCACGAAGGCCTTGTCGTCGGCATCGAGGGGCAGCTTGTCCATCTCGGCGAAGATGCGAGCCTGTTCCTGGGCGTCGACATGGCCGTCGGCCTTGGCGGCGGCGATCATCGCGCGAAGCAGGTGGCGCGCCAGGGTCTGCTGGCCCGCCTCGGTCGAGGGATTGAACGGCGTGCCGCTGGGGGCCGGCAGCATCGGCACCGGCGCGCTCGGCGCCTGGGCGACCGGCGGGGCCTGGCGACCGGCCTGCCAGTCGTTGTAGGCCTTGTAAGCCAGGGCGCCGACCGCGGCCATGCCGCCCAGCTTGAGCGCTTCGCCGCCGATCTTGCGGCCGGTCTTGCTGCCCAGCAGCAGCGCCGCCAGCCCGCCGGCCAGCGCGCCGCCGCCCGCGCCGCTCAGGAATCCGCCCGGACCGCCCTGCCCCCCGGGCTGGCCACCGGGCTGGCCACCGGCGATACCACCCAGTCCGCCCAGGCCACCGCCCTGGCCGCCCATGAACTGTTCCAGCAAACGCTTCGCATCAAACATGTCGCCTCGCTTCATTATAGTACGCGAGGTCAGTTGATGTGCGATTGTGGCAAAAGCTGGCGTTTCAAGCGCGCTTCGAGAGAAAAGCGGCAGCCGCGAACCCGCAGGCCGCGATCAGCATGATGCCGGCCAGCCCCCAGAGAACCGGCGTGTACCCGCCGAACGCCCCCCACGCGAGCGACGCCAGCACCGGCCCCGCCGCGCGCATGACGTTGGTCGGCATCGTGAGCGCCCCCGAGACCACGCCGTAGCCCTCCGGACCGATGAACTCCGGCACCGCCATGCCGCGCAGGATTGTCACCAGACCGTTTGCGATGCCGTAGACGACCGCGAAGAGGATGAGCGGATAGACGTCGGTTATGCCGGTCGCGAGGAAGCCCATCGAGATCGGGAAGGCGAAGTAGATCAGCGCGCCGAGCTGGATCGTGGTGATGTGGCGTTGCCCCACCATCAGGAGCACCCGACCGAACACCTGCATGGGGCCGATCAGCGCGATGATCGCCATGACGACGCCGATCGGCACGCCCCGGTCGTCGAGCAGCGGGATGAGATGGAAGCTCATGGCCGAGAAGGCGAGTCCGTAGCCGGCGAAGGCCACGACCAGCCCCCAGAAGGCCGGCACGCGGATCGCGGTCGCCAGCGGACTCCTCTTGGCGCCCCCCTCCTCGAGCGGTTTCGGCGCGGCGATAGGCACCGCCTCTTCCTGCGGTCCCGGAACGATCAGCCAGTGCATCGCGGCGACCCCGAGCACGATGAGCGCCATCACATCGAGCGCCAGCCGCCATCCGATCTCTCCGATCAGAAACTGCGCGAAGGGAATGCCGAAGGTGCTGGCCAATCCGCCGAGGAATGTCATCAGCAGGATGGCCTGCCTGTAGCGCGGCCCGTACACGCGCGTGATCACCGCGAAGGCGGGCTCGTAGAGGGTGACGGCCTGGCAGGCGCCCAGTCCCACCCACAGCACGTAGAACATCGGCAGCGAGTCGATGCGGGACCACAGGAGAAAAAGCACCGCGGCCAGCACCGAACCGCCGGTCATGAGGAGGCGGCCATGCCCACGGTCGATCCAGGCGCCCACGGGAATCGAGCACAGCCCCGCCGTGAGCAGCCCCGCGGACAGGGCACCGAACATGGCGCTGCGTGACCAGCCGAGCTCTTCGGTCATCGGCACCACGAACAGGGGAAACGTGTAGTAGACGAGCCCCCAGGTGATGAGCTGGCCGAGCGACAGCATCCACAGGATCGTAGACGGGCGCTTTCGCCACGCTTTGCGCCCCTTCTCCTCCGCCATAATGCCGCCCGTTCCGCTCGCTTCTCTACAGGCGGAGAGTCTAACGCCCCGCCGCCGATGAGGATACACGCATGACAGCGACCAAGCGCATCAACCTCGCCCTGCAAGGTGGTGGCAGCCACGGCGCCTTCACGTGGGGCGTTCTCGATGCGCTGATCGAGGACGGAAGGCTCGAGTTCGAAGCCGTCAGCGGCACCAGCGCCGGCGCCATGAACGCCGCCATCTTCCTGCAGGGGTGGGCCAAGGGCGGTCCGGCCGGCGCCCGCTCCGCACTGGCCGCCTTCTGGGGTGAGCTGGGAAGCATGTCGATCGCCAGTCCGATCCGGCGAACGCCGCTCGACCGCCTGCAGGGCAACTGGAACCTCGACGACTCACCCGGCGCCCTGTGGGCCGACCTGATCCAGCGCACCCTCACGCCCTGGCAGCGCAACCCGCTGAAATACGATCCGCTGCGCGACCTGCTCACCCGCCACTTCGACCAGGACGCCGTCCGCGCCTGCCACCAGATCAAGGCCTTCATCGCCGCCACCAACGTGGCGACCGGCAAGGTGCGCATCTTCACGCGCGAGGAACTGTCGATCGACGCCCTGCTGGCATCGGCCTGCCTTCCCAGCATCCATGAGGCCGTCGTGATCGACGGCGAACCCTATTGGGACGGCGGCTTTCGTGGCAACCCGCCGATCTGGCCGTTCATCTACAACAGCGAGAGCGAGGACGTCGTCATCGTCGAGGTCGATCCGCCCGGTCGCGCAGAGGTTCCGCGGTCCAACGCCGAGATCGCGGACCGCCTGAACGAGATCACGTTCGGCGGCGCCTTGATGGCCGAGATGCGCGCCATCGCCTTCGTGCAGGAGCTGATCGACAAGGGCGCGGTGACCGGCGAGTTCGGCGAACGCCTGCGGAAACTCCTGATCCACTCGATCAGCGACGCCCCGACCCTGGCGCCGCTCGGGGCAGTCAGCAAGTTCAACATCGAGCCGGAGTTCCTCGACCACCTGTTCCAGGCCGGCCGTGCCGCCGCAACCGGATGGCTGGCCTCGACGTTCGACAAGATCGGCGTGGAGAACAGCATCGACATAAGGGCACGCTTCCTGTGAGATCGACGGCAAGCAAACAGGGAGAAGAACGATGAGGCGGCTTGTTGCGGGCATGGCGGCCGTCGCCGCACTCACGGCCTCCCTCTCGACTCCCGCGCAGGCCTGCACGCGAACGCTCTATGTCGGCGAGGGCAACCTCGTCCTCACCGGGCGCAACATGGACTGGAAGGAGGACATGTCCTCCAACCTCTGGACGTTGCCGGCCGGCATGAAGCGCAACGGCGCGGCCGGTCCCAAGTCCGCCGAATGGACCTCGAAATACGGCAGCGTGATCGTATCGGGCTACGAGGCCGGCAGCACCGACGGCATGAACGAGAAAGGGCTGGTCGCAAACCTGCTCTATCTCGCGGAATCGCAGTATCCCAAGCCCGTGCCGGGCAAGCCCGATCTTTCCCTGTCCACCTGGCTGCAATACGTGCTCGACAATTTCGCCACTGTGGTCGAGGCCGTCGAGGCGCTCCGGGCCGAGCCTTTCAACGTCTTCGCTCCGGCGTTGCCCAACGGCGCGCCGTCGACGCTCCACCTTTCCCTCTCGGACGCCTCGGGCGATTCGGCCATCCTCGAGTATGTGAACGGCAAGCTCGTGATCCATCACGGCAAGCAGTACACCGTCATGACCAACTCGCCGGTCTACGACGAGCAGCTGGCGCTCGACACCTACTGGAAGGGCATCGGCGGCCTCACCTTCCTGCCCGGCACCAACCGGGCGGCCGATCGCTTCGCGCGCGCCTCCTTCCTGCTGTCCGCGATCCCGCGCGCAAAGGACGAGAACTACCTGAAGGGTGTGCCGGGGCAGTCCTTCACCTACCAGGCCGTGGCCAGCGTCATGAGCGTGATGCGGGCGGTCAGCGTGCCGCTCGGCATCACCACGCCGGACCAGCCCAACATCTCGTCGACGATCTGGCGGACCGTCTCGGACCAGAAGAACCTCGTCTACTATTTCGACTCGGCCACGCGACCCAACACGTTCTGGGTCTCGTTCGACAGGCTCGACCTGAAGCCCGGCGCTCCCGTGAAGAAGCTGACCATTCAGGACGGCGAGGTCTTTTCCGGTGAGACGTCGGGCCAGTTCAAGCCGGCCGATCCCTTCAAGTTCCTGCCCGCAACCCCGTAGGAGCCCATGCGCATCGGCATCGATCTCGGCGGCACGAAAATCGAAGGCATCGTCCTGGACGATAGCGGCGCCGAACGCGTGCGCCTGCGCGTGCCCACGCCACGCGAAAGCTACGATGCGACGCTCGATGCGCTTTCCGTCATGGTCCAGAATCTCGAGGCCCAGGCCGGCGCCCGCTGCCGCATCGGCATCGGCCATCCCGGCGCGATCTCTCCCGCGACGGGCCTGGTGAAGAACGCGAACTCCACGCGGCTCAACGGTCGGCCGCTCGACGTCGACCTGAAGAAGCGCCTCGGTCGCGACGATGTCCGCTTCTCCAACGACGCCAACTGCTTCGCCGTCTCGGAGGCGGCGGACGGCGCCGGCGCCGGCGCGCCGGTGGTTTTCGGCGTGATCCTCGGGACGGGCGTCGGCGGCGGCATCGTCATAGACGGCAGGCCGCTGGTCGGGGCGCAGGCGATCGGCGGCGAATGGGGGCACAACGCGCTGCCCCTGCCCCGCGACGACGAGCGGCCCGGCCCGCAGTGCTATTGCGGCCGCAAGGGCTGCGTCGAGGCCTGGCTGAGCGGCCCGGCCTTCCAGGGCCAGTACGCGAGCGCGGCCGGCCGCGAACTGCGCGCCACCGACATTCCCGAGGCTGCCGCGAAGGGAGATGCCATCGCGGCAGCGTGCTTCGAGCGCTACTGCGACCGCCTCGCCCGCGCGCTCGCCAACGTGATCAACCTGCTCGACCCGCACGTCATCGTGCTGGGCGGCGGCCTCTCGAAGATCCCGCAGCTCTACGAGCGTGTTCCCGAATTGTGGAAGGACTACATCTTCTCGGAGCGCGACCGCATCGCGACCATGCTGCGCCCACCGGTGCATGGCGATTCCAGCGGCGTTCGCGGCGCCGCGTGGTTGTGGCCTGCTTAACGCGCAATATTGTCAGCCTGAGCGAAGTGAAGGATCTCGCGCTCGCGAAGGAGTTCCCTGGTCGGTCTGTCAGATCCTTCGCTGTGCTCAGGACGACAGCGTCAGCAGCGCGCCTGGAAGCGCTTACTTGCCACACTCGGGCTTTGGAATCGGCTCGAGGCGGGTGATGCGGTATTCGATGCCGCCCTCGCCCTGCTCGTGGGTGCCGTAGAGTTCGATGCCGTTGTCGAGCGTGACACTGCTCATCTCGAAGGCCGGCTCGCCCTGGCCCTTCGATTCGGCGTCGAAGAAGCCGGCCCGGTAGTAGATGCGGGTGCGGCCGTCGACCATCTCTTCCCCGCCGTCGGGGATCTTCACGTCGGCCAATCGCTTCGGCACCCTGCCGATGACGGCATTGACCTGCTGCGGCGGCTTCACCTTGTCGCCGAAGAAGAACAGCGCATCGAAGCTGTTTTCGCCCGCCCTGGCGGCGCGGATGGTGGCGCGTGCAATCGCGACCGGGAAGAGTGTCCCCTTGGGCAGCGCCACGGTCTGCCCCTCGGGATCGGTGAACCGCGCCTGCCCCGTGCCGTCATCCGACATGACCGCATCGCCCTTGATCAGGCTGGTCTGCTTGCCGCCGGCCACCGAGCGATGTTCGAAGGTGAGCCTCCGGCCATCCTTGCTCTCGGTCATCTGCGTCTGCTGTTCGCTCACCACCGCCGAACGCTGGCCGGAGGCTTCGAGGCGCAGGCGCTGGTAGATGACGTAGCCGTCGCAGGTCTGCTTCAGCTCGTAGGCGTAGGTCCCGCGCGTCCCGTCGCTCGGCTTCCCGTTCTCGATCGCGCCCACTTCGTAGACGGCCCGATGGGGCGCCATCTCCTGAGCCATCACCGGAGTGGCCAGGCAGGCGAGAACGGCGGCAGGCACCAGCAGGCGGCAATTCAGCATCGTGGCCTCGGCAGGGCTTGGAGTTGAACGAGACGTGAATCCACGGCGAACTCGCCGTAGTCGAGCAACATCGAGCGGGCGATACCGTTGCCCAGCAAGTCGAGGGCCAATTCGTACTCGGGATGGGCGCCCTGGTCACCCGTCGCGAAGAAGGCGAAGCGCACGCCCCATGAGGGTTGATTGCGCAGCAGCGCGACGTCGCCGCGGACCACCGGCGCTCCGGTCTGCCGGGGTGGCCGGCCGATCACCGCGTTGACCTGGAAGGCACCGTCGAGGCGCGCGCCGTCGAACACCAGGTAGGACGCCGATTTGTCACCGTCCCGCGCGTGGCGGAGCACGAGGGCCAGATGGGTCGTCGGAAACAGCGTGCCGGCCGGAAGCTCGAAGCTGCGCGCCTCCGGGAGCGAGAACGACGCCCGTCCCTTGGCCCCCGGTGCATCGAGATCGGCAGTGCCCCGCAACTCCTCCTCGACCTCGTCGTCCTGGATGTTGCGCACGCTGAACCTCAGCGCCAGACCGTCCTTGGTCTCGTAGCTTGTAAAGCTAGAATCCGTCGAGAATTCGTCGCCGTCGTTGCGCAGGAACTTGAGTTTGATGCGCTGCTTGACCTCCCACCCCTCGCAGGCCTCGACGGTCTCGAGGACCATGCGGCCCGTGACTTCCATGATCCCGCTGTTGGCGCGCGCCACCGACAGCTTCATGTCGTAGGTCGCCCGGTGCGGAACGAGCGGGAAGTCAGGCTGCTGCGCGTCGGCGCCTCTTATCCACAGGCCCAGCAACACAAGAGCGCCGACCGCGGCGACAACGACCGCTGTTTGGATGCGAGGACGGCGAAAACTATGCGTGGTCAACTGACGAGGGCTTGGGAGGCTAGGCCTTGTAGCCGGGCTGCCAAGCGTAATATCCATGCGCGCGGAATACCAGAATGATCGCCTGCGTCAGGGCTACACAGGGAGGAATTTTTCGATGAGCAAAGGCAAGCCCCGGGTCCTGGCGACCCGGCACTTCCCGCCCGACGTCGAGGCACGCCTGGCGGCAAACTTCGACGCCCAGCTCAACCCCGAGGACAGGCTCTACGACGGTCCCGCCCTGGCCAGGGCCGCCGACGGGTTCGACGCCATCATGTGCGCGGCGGGCGATGCCCTGAACGCCGCGACGATCGCCACCCTGCCCGCCTCCGTCCGCATGATCGCAACCTTCTCGGTCGGCTACGAGCATGTCGACGTCGCCGCGGCAGCCAAGCGAAACATCGTGGTCAGCAACACGCCCGACGTGCTGACCGACGCCACCGCCGACATCACCCTGCTCTGCCTGCTGGGCGCGGCGCGCCGGGCGCACGAGGGGGCGAGCATGCTGCGGGCCCACAAATGGGTCGGCTGGACCCCGACGCAGCTGATGGGCACCCACGTCACCGGCAAGCGACTGGGCATCCTGGGCATGGGCCGTATCGGCCAGGCGACGGCAGACCGGGCGCGCGCCTTCCGCATGCAGATTCACTATTCGAACCGCAGCCGGCTGGCCCCCGACCTCGAGAAGGGCGCCGTCTTCCACGCCAATGCCGACGACATGCTGCCCCATTGCGACTTCCTGTCGATCAACGCGCCGATGACGCCGGCGACCGCCAAGTGGGTGAATGCCGAGCGGATCGCGAAGCTGCCCAAGGGGGCCATCGTGGTGAACACGGCGCGCGGCGGCGTGGTCGACGACGAGGCGCTGATCGCGGCCCTGAGGAGCGGCCACCTGGCCTCCGCCGGCCTCGACGTCTTCGACGGCGAGCCCCGTATCCATCAAGGTTACTACGACCTGGAGAACGCGTTCCTGCTGCCGCACATGGGCTCGGCCACCGTCGAGACGCGCAACGCGATGGGCTTCAAGGCGCTCGACAATCTCGAGGCCTTCCTGCTCAGGGGGCAGTCGCCGCCGGACCTCGTGAAGGCTTCTTAGGCGAGCGCTGCGCGGTCTTCGGCTTCTTGGACTTGGACCGGGTCGTCGAGGCCGCCGCCTTTGCCGGCGCCGTCGCGGGCGCGCTGGCAGCTGCCGGTTCGGCGCTGGCGGTCATCGGCCCCTCGGCGGCGGACGGTAGCGCCGTCGGCGTCTTGTAGGCCGCGGCATCCCAGCTCGTGGCCGGGGCGTTGGGCGCCGGCCGCAGCGGCGCCGTGTATTCGACGCCGCTCTCCGACACGGAGCGCTGCGGTTCTGTGTAATCGGTATTGTAGGGATCGGTGCCGTCGGCGCGGGCCGAGCAGATCTGGCGGCCCCTGAACACGCGCCAGACCGCGCAATCCTGCTTGGTCACGACCGAAGCGATATGGTCCGTCGAGGTCTTCTCGGAAGTCGCCAGAAGACCGCCGTCCGCCGCATAGCTCGCCGCAGACACGGCGACGGGAACGCCGCAGGCGCCCGTGAGCAGGGCCTGCCCCACCACCAATGGCAGGACGAGGAAAACGGAGAGCTTAAATGAGCTCATAATCTTCTTTATAAAAAGACTATAACTCATTGATCGTACTGAACCTTTCCGGTTCAGTCAATTTGCACTCTCCGTACCAGACCTAGTCCTTCTTGGCAGGCGGCAGACGCAACCCGATGTGCAGCTCGCGCAGCTTCTCGGCGGGCACTTCGGCCGGCGCATCCATCATCAGGTCGACCGCCGACTGGTTCATCGGGAAGGTGATGATCTCGCGGATGTTGGGCTCGTCGGCCAGCAGCATGACGATGCGATCGACGCCCGGTGCGGCACCGCCGTGCGGGGGCGCGCCGAACTTGAAGGCGTTGAGCATGCCGCCGAAGCGGGCCTCGACCTCTTCCTTGCTGTAGCCGGCGATGCCAAACGCCTTGTACATGATCTCCGGCTTGTGGTTCCGGATGGCGCCCGAGCACAGCTCGATGCCGTTGCAGACGATGTCGTACTGCCAGGCCTTGATGGTCAGCGGGTCCTGCGTCTCCAGCGCCTCGAGCCCGCCCTGGGGCATCGAGAACGGGTTGTGGCTGAAGTCGATCTTCTTCAGCTTGTCGTCGTACTCGAACATCGGGAAGTCGACGACCCAGCACAGTGCGAACTGGTCCTCGTCGATCACGCCCAGCTCCTGGCCGATCTTGGTGCGCGCCTGGCCGGCGAACTTCCAGGCCGTGTCGGCCGTGTCGGCCACGAAGAACACCGAATCGCCGTCCTCGGCGCCGGTCAGCTCCTTGAGCTTGGCCAGCCGCTCGTCGGCCACGAACTTGGCGATCGGGCCCTTGCCGGCCCCGTTCTCCAGGGTGATGTAGCCGAGACCCGGCTTGCCCTCGCCCTGGGCCCAGCTGTTCAGCTTGTCGAAGAAGCTGCGCGGCTGGCTGGCGGCCTTGGGCGCCCGGATGGCACGCACCACGCCGCCCTTGGCGACGATGCCGGCGAACACCTTGAAGTCGGAGCCGGCGAAGACCTCGCCCACCTCGAAGATCCGCAGCGGGTTGCGCAGGTCGGGCTTGTCGGTGCCGAACGACAGCAGCGCCTCGGCGAACGGGATACGCGGGAACGGGAAGGCCGAGACCTTGCGCGGCGTTTCGCGGTTGAAGGAGGCAAACTCCTGGAACACCCCGCCCAGCACCGGCTCGATCGCCTCGAACACATCTTCCTGGGTGACGAAACTCATCTCGAAATCGAGCTGATAGAACTCGCCGGGCGAGCGGTCGGCGCGCGCATCCTCGTCACGGAAGCACGGCGCGATCTGGAAGTATCGGTCGAAGCCCGACACCATCAGCAGCTGCTTGAACATCTGCGGCGCCTGCGGCAGCGCGTAGAACTTGCCGGGATGCAGACGGCTCGGCACCAGGTAGGAGCGCGCGCCCTCGGGGCTGTCGGCGGTCAGGATCGGCGTCTGGAACTCGGTGAAGCCCTGGTCGATCATCCGGCGGCGCAGACTGGCGATCACCTGGCTGCGCAGCATGATGTTCTTGTGCAGCTTGTCCTTGCGCAGGTCGAGGAAGCGGTACTTGAGCCGCAGCTCCTCCGGCGTGGTGTCGTTCTCCTGATAGACCGGGATCGGCAGCGGCTCGGCCATCGACTGGACGACCATCTCCGCGGCATCCAGCTCCACGGCGCCGGTCGCCAGCTTGGCGTTCACCGTCGAGGGCTCGCGGGCCACGACCTTGCCGGTCACGGTGATCACGCTCTCGTTACGCACGCCCTCGGCTGTCTTGAAGACCGGGCTCGAAACGTCCACCACCACCTGGGTCACGCCATAGTGATCGCGCAGGTCGATGAACAGCAGATTGCCGTGGTCGCGCTTGCGCTGCACCCAGCCTGAAAGACGGGCCTGCTGGCCGACATGCTCGGGCCGCAACTGGCCGCACGTATGGGTTCGGTAGACTGAAGACATTACGTATTTTCCGGGTTTTGAGGCCCGGCAAAAGGCACCCAAAGCCGAGCCAAGTCAAGGGATTGGCCACTTTCCGTTCACGGCAACTTTGCCGGAGCCGCCGCCGGGTCTATAGATCGTTCCCAATGAAGCTCATCACCACGACCGACGAGTTAGCGGCTTTCTGCAAGCCTCTCGCCGATACCGAGTTTGTCGCCGTCGACACCGAGTTCATGCGTGAGCGGACCTACTGGCCCAAGCTCTGCCTGGCCCAGGTCGCCGGCCCCGACGACGCGGCCGCGATCGACACGCTGGCCGAGGGCATCGACCTCGCCCCGCTCGACGAGCTGATGCTGAACCCCAAGGTCCTGAAGGTCTTCCACGCCGCCCGCCAGGACCTCGAAATCTTCTACCTGCGCCTCCAGAAGGTGCCGGGCCCCCTGTTCGACACCCAGGTCGCCGCCATGGTCTGCGGCCACGGAGAGGCCGCCTCCTACGAATCGCTCGCAACCCGGCTGGCCAAGGCCAAGATCGACAAGTCGAGCCGTTTCACAGACTGGAGCCGCCGCCCGCTCAGCGAGCGTCAGATCACCTACGCCCTGTCCGACGTCACCCATCTTCGGGTGGTCTACGAGAAGCTGAAGAAGCAGCTCGACAAGACCGGCCGGTTCTCCTGGATCGCCGAGGAAATGGCCGTCCTGAACGACCCGGCGACCTATCGCGCCGACCCCGAGCAGGCATGGCGCCGGCTGAAGCCGCGCGGCGCCTCGCCGCGCGTCATGGCGATCCTGAAGGAGGTTGCCGCCTGGCGCGAGCGGACGGCGCAGCGCATCGACATCCCGCGCCAGCGCCTGCTGCGCGACGAACAGCTCCTGGAGATCTCCGCCCACGCCCCGAAGTCGATCGAGGAACTGGCCGCTACCCGCGGCCTCGGCCGTGGCTTCGCCGAGGGCTGGCAGGGCCGCGAACTGATGGAGGCGATCGAGCGGGCGCGCGCCCTGCCCGAATCGGAGCTGCCGGTGCGTGACCGGGCGCCGGAGCAGATCCGCGCCCCCGGCGCCATCGTCGATCTGCTGCGCACCCTGCTGCGCCTCAAGGCGGAACAGGCCGGCGTCGCCGGCCGGCTCGTGGCCAGCGCCGACGAACTCGACCGCCTGGCCGCCGGCAAGCGCGACATCGCAGCCCTCAAGGGCTGGCGGCAGGACGTGTTCGGTGGCGACGCCGTAGACCTGATCGAAGGCCGCCTCGCGCTGGCGCTGGCGGGCGACCAGCCTAAGCTCATCAGGCTGCCATCGGAATCCTGAGTTTCCCGGGAGCGCACCTTTTGAGTGGCGCGCTCCAGTGACGCTCAGGCCGACACGATCATCGGCTTGAGGTCGAAGGCCTGCGCCGCGGTCTCGAGGCGCCGGGCCGTGACATCGCCCAAACTGCGCTTGAGAGCCGCCGGCACCAGCAGCCGCAGCTCGCGGTCGGTGCGGCGCAGCTGGAGCTGCGGCAGGAGGCCCGGCGCACCGCCGCTCAGATTGTAGGCGAGCCGGAGGCAGGCGCCGAGGCGCCGTGCGTAGCTGCGGGCCTTGCCGTCGGTCAGGCGCAGGGCCGTGTCGATCATCGCGGCCTTGAGGTCGCTCTTGTAGCGATAGGTCAGCGCCATCGCGAGGATCGCCCGCTCGCGGTGGCTCATGCCGGGCGCCGGAAGGTGCAGCACGCGGAAGTAGGCTTGGTCGGCGCGGTAGTCGGGATGATCGTCCCACGAGATGTCGCTCAGATGGCAGGCCGCGGTCCGCAGCACCCGATCGCCCGCGCTTTCGTCGTCGAAGGCCGGCGTCAGCCAGTCGAAGATTTCCTGCGGCGACAGGTCGAAGCGGCGCCAGCCGACACCCTGCTCCTCGGCGAAGGCGATCAGCGGATGGGACGTCCGCTCCGCCTCGCTCAGCCGTGAAAAGTAGAAGCCCTCGCGCAGGCCGAATGCCGAGAAGACGACGCTCCTCGGCTTCAGCGCGACCAGCAGCTTGTCGAGCGCCAGGCAGGCGAGCGGCAACGTGTCGACGCGTCGGCGCGACACGCCCGGCATCTTCTCCAGCGACTTGGCGCTCTGCACGGCGATCAGGCGCGCCACCGCCCGCGCCTCCTCCGCCGAAATCTCGTACTGGTGGATGATGTGCAGCGGATAGCCCGCCTGCTCCATGTGCAGGCGCGCGAAGGACCGCCAGGCGCCGCCCACGGCGTAGAAGGTCTTGCCCTGCTCCTCGCGCAGCCAGCGCACGTTCTCGATCGCATCGGCGACGATCTTGCGGGGATCGCCCCTGCCGGACGACATCAGGCGCAGCGGACCGACTGGCAGGGTGCTGGACGCGCCGAGCTGCCCTTTGGACATCGAAACGAGTTCGAGGCTGCCGCCGCCCAGGTCGCCCATGACGCCGTCGGCATCGGGAATGCCGCAGATCACGCCGTAGCCCGAATAGCGAGCCTCGTCCTGTCCGCTCACCGTGTGCGCGACGATCCCCGGACGGCTGGCGAGCTGGCGCATGAAGTCCGCACCGTCGGCGGCATCGCGAACCGCCGCCGTGGCCAGCAGGTCGAGCGACGTCACCTTCATGTTGTGGGCGAGCGTCACGAAGCGATCGATGTTGGCCAGCGCCATCTCGACCCCCTCGGGGTTCAGACGGCCGGTGGCGTCGAGACCGCGCGCGAGACCGCACAGGACCTTTTCGTTGAAGACAGGAAGAGGCGCGCGACTTGCGCGCTCGTAGACGACCAGACGGATCGAATTCGAGCCGACGTCGATGATGCCGACGCGGCCCTTTTCCTGGGGGCTGCGCGCGGCGGAGGCGCCTGCAATCGGGTGGCCGTCCATGCGCGCCCCGTCTAGCCGAATCCGCGAGGGATTACAGCGTCGGAAGGGGCGCGACCCGACGCCGCTGGCCCGGTCGCCGCTTCACGTCAGGAACTCAAGACCAGCCGCGGCACAGCACCGCTCAGCTTGAGCGCGCTGCCGCGGCCGGAGAGCGACGGGTTCGTCATGAAATAGTGATGCGCGATGAACGGCTCCTTGCTGGTCTGGGGCCGGCGATAGTCTCCGTCGGGGGTCATAAGCCAGCTCTGGCCGTCATCCTTCAGGTTCGCGACCATGATCTGGTCGAGCACCTGTTCGTGCACGGTCGGGTTTTCAACCGGGCACAGAAGCTCGACACGGCGGTCGAGGTTGCGCGGCATCCAGTCGGCCGACGACAGGAAGACCTTGGCCTGCAGTGACGGCAGCGCCTTGCCGTTGCCGAAGCAGATGATGCGCGCATGCTCGAGGAAGCGCCCGACCATGCTCTTGACGCGGATATGCTGGCTGAGCCCCGGCACGCCCGGCCGCAGGCAGCAGATGCCGCGCACCACGAGATCGATCTGCACGCCGGCCTGCGAAGCGGTGTAGAGCCGGTCGATCAACGCCGGGTCGACCAGCGAGTTGAGCTTGGCCCAGATGGCGGCGGGCTTTCCCGCCTGGGCATTCGCGATCTCCGCATCGATCAGGCTGTAGAGCGTCGGACGCAACGTCACCGGCGCGAAGGCGATCTTCTCCATCTGCTCGGGGCGGGCGTAACCGGTCATGTAGTTGAACAGACGCGCGGCATCGCGGCACATCGCCGGGTCGCAGGTGAAGAACGACAGGTCGGTGTAGATGCGCGCCGTGATCGGGTGATAGTTGCCGGTGCCGAAATGCACGTAGGTGCGAATGGAATTTGCCTCGCGCCGCACCACCATCGAGACCTTGGCGTGCGTCTTGAGGTCGATGAAGCCGTAGACGACCTGCACGCCCGCGCGCTCGAGGTCGCGCGCCCAGCGGATGTTGGCTTCCTCGTCGAAGCGCGCCTTGAGCTCGACCAGCGCCGAGACGGTCTTCCCCGCTTCCGCCGCCGCAATCAGTTCCTTCACGATCGGCGAGTCGGCGCTGGTGCGATAGAGCGTCTGCTTGATCGCCACGACGGCCGGGTCGCGCGCCGCCTGGCGCAGGAACTGCACGACGACGTCGAAGCTCTCATAGGGATGATGGACGACGATGTCCTTCTCGCGGATCGCGGCGAAGCAGTCGCCGCCGAAATCGCGGATACGCTCGGGGAAGCGGGCATTGTAGGGCTCGAACTTCAGGTCGGCCCGGTCGTCGACGATCACGGCCTTCACGTCGACGATGTTCAGCATGCGATCGAGATGGAAGACATGGACGCTCTGGGTCTGCGCCGGCACTTCGAGCTGGTCGAACAGGAAGTCGCGCAGTTCGGCCGGCATGGCACTGTTGACCGAGATCGAGATGAGATCGCCGCGGCGGCGGCGCTTCAGCGCGCTCTCGTAGAGCAGCACGAGATCCTCGGCCTCCTCGTTGATCTCGACGTCGCTGTCGCGGATCAGCCGGAAGAAGGCGCGCTCGATCACCTCGTACCCGGGGAACAGGCGCGGCAGATAGATATCGATCAGGTCTTCCAGGGGCAGGAAACGGATGTCGCTGCCCGGCAGGCGGACGAAGCGGTCGACCTGCGGCGGCAGCGGCAGCAGCGCCATCAGCGGACGCCGGTCGTCGCGGCGCTGCAGCTTGAGGATGGCCGAGAAGCCGCCGTTGGGAATGAAGGGGAACGGATGCGCCGGATCGATCGCGAGCGGCGTCAGGATCGGAAAGACCTGGTCGATGAAGTAGGTGTCGAGCCAGCTCCGCTCCGCCTCCGTGAGTTCACCCGCGTCGAGTACGGCGATACCGGCCTCGCGCAGGTCGTCCTGAAGGGCGGCCCAGACGTCCTGCTGATGCGCCATCAGGATCGAGGCGCGGTCGAGAATGGCAGCGAGCTGTTCGGCCGGCGTCAGCCCGTCGTCGCTGAGCAGCGTCGACCGCGTCTGCAGCATGTCGACCAGGCCGGCCACGCGCACCATGTAGAATTCATCGAGATTGGCCGCCGAAATCGAGAGGAAGCGCACCCGCTCCAGCAGCGGATGGCGCTTGTTGGTGGCCTCCTCGAGGACGCGCGTATTGAAGGCCAGCCACGAGAGTTCCCGATTGATGAAGCGTCGGGGACTGTCGGGTGTAATCTCGAGCGAAGCCGGATCGGCGGAGTTGAGCGCGTCCATGTGGACCCCAACCGGGGCACTCTCCCTGAAATTATGCACAGGGACGGTAGCGTCTCTACATGTCGGTGTCATGGCAATTCACTAAACCATTGTTCCGGATGGATTTATTGACATGACCAGCCTGAAGACGATTCTTCTCCTGCGGCATGCAAAATCGGCGTGGGACAGCCCTCGCCTCGCCGACCATGACCGGCCGCTCAACCGCCGCGGCGAGCAGGCTGCCCAGACGATGGCGGAGCACATCGCCCATCATGCCCCGCGGCCCGACCTGATCCTGTGTTCCACGGCCATGCGCACGCGCCAAACGCTGGCACCGCTGGTCGGCGCCCTGGGCAGTCCGGCGCCGCCCATCTCGCTGGAGAAAGGGCTCTACCTGGCGTCGGAAGACGAGCTGCTGGAGAGACTGCAGGCTTTGCCCGAGGATATCGAAACCATCCTGCTGATCGGCCACAACGAGGGCATCGGCGAACTGGCGGTCGCCCTGGCCGGACACGGCCCGCGGCAAGTGCTGGAGCTCCTGCGGGAGAAGTATCCCACCGGCGCCTTGGCGAGCCTTCGCCTGCCCCCAGGTCCCTGGAGCAGCCTCGGCCCCGGAACCTGCGAACTACTGGCCTTTGTCCGCCCTCGCGATTTCGACAATCGCTGACATCCCATCAAAGGGATATCGTCGCGCGCACGCGCGCTACCGGCCCTCGAACACCGGAGTACGCTTCTCCTTGTAGGAGGCGAATCCTTCCTGGTAGTCGTGACTGCTGCTGACGACCTCCAGGTCACGCCGTGCGCGCGCCATCTGTTCGCTCGGCCCCAGCGGCAGGATGGAGTTGGTCACAAAGCGCTTGAGCGTCTTCAGGACAAGCGGCGCCATACCGGCAAGCTCTCGCGCCATGGACAAGGCCGCGTCTACGTGTTGCCCGACCGGCACGACGTCATTGATGAAGCCGACTTCCTTTGCTCGTTTGGCATCGAGAATGCGCGCCAGCATGATCACTTCCATCGCGATCTTGTGGGGAATGCGAGCCGCCATTGCAACGATCATTCCCTGCGTCAACCCGAGCTTTGCCTCGGGATAGGAGAACTTCGCGTTATCGGCCGCCACGACGAGATCGCTCATCATGGGCAACAGGATCGCACCGCCGACACACCAACCCGCCACGGCGGAGATCACGGGCTTTTCGGTCCCCACTCCTGCCGTCGGAATGCAGCGCCAGAGCTCCGGGACATCGTTGACGTCGGCACCCGCGCTGAACGCTTCGTTGCCCTCGCCCGTGATGACGGCAACGCGCTGGGTCGACTTATCAAACCTGGCGAAAGCCTGTTGAAGCTCGATGGCCGTCTTCGAGCAGATTGCATTGCGCCGTTCCGGGCGATTGATCGTGAACAGCGTGACGCCATCGTCGAAGTCACGGACCTTGATACGTTCCATGGAATTGTCCCCTGCTTGGTCGCTGAAATTGGTGTGAAGGTGCTCGCCCTTGGGCGACGAAGTCGTTCATGCGGTCGTCGAGGCGACGCGACCGCAACCGGCGCCGTCCACAGTTGCGGAGGCGCTTCATTGGTGATGCGCGAGACGAATGAAGCCCCGGCGACAGGGCCTCGAAGAATGATCCCTGTCGCCGAGGTGTTGAGCCCCATCCGCTTCGGCGCCTTACGGATGGACCGAGGACGAAGCTCTCTGCGTGAACGTCTCGACCGACGCCGAAGCCGTCAGTAGGTCCCGGGGTACTGCCCGCCGTCCATCAGGATGTTCTGGCCGGTCATATAGCCCGCATGAACGCTGCACAGGAACGCGCACATCATGCCGAACTCCTCGGCCGTGCCGAAGCGGCCGGCCGGATGCGCCTTGGCGGCCGCCGCGTATTCCTCGTCGAAGCTGCGGCCGGCCTTGGCGGCCCGCGCCTTGGTCGTGCCGCGCAGGCGGTCGGTGTCGAACGGGCCGGGCAACAGGCCGTTGATGGTCACGCCATGACGGATCGTGGTGCGCGCGACGCCGGCCACGAAGCCGGTGAGACCCGAGCGCGCGCCGTTGCTGAGCCCCAGGATGTCGATCGGCGCCTTCACCGAACTGGAGGTAATGTTCACGATGCGCCCGAAGCCGCGCTTCATCATGCCGTCTACGCTCGCCTTGATGAACTCGATCGGCGTCAGCATGTTGGCGTCGATCGCCTTGATCCAGTCGTCGCGGTTCCAGTCCCGGAAGTTGCCCGGCGGCGGTCCGCCCGCGTTGTTGACGATGATGTCGGGCTCGGGACAGGCCGCCAGGACCTGCTTGCGGCCCTCGTCGGTGGTGACGTCGACGGCGACCGCCGTGACCTTCACGCCGTACTTCTTGCGGATTTCCTCCGCCGTCGCCTCGAGCTCCGACTTGGTGCGCGCGTTGATCACCAGATCGACGCCCTCGCCCGCCAGCGCCTCGGCGCAGCCTCTGCCAAGTCCCTTGCTCGCCGCGCAGACGATCGCCTTGCGGCCCTTGATACCCATATCCATCTACGTTTCCTTTTTTCTAATTTACGCGTGTCCAAAGTTGCGTTTTACCGAACATCGGCGTGCCGACGAAACCGCGCAACCGCAGCTTCCCGTCGGGCAGCAGGCTGATGTTGGCGCTGTAGGTCTTGCCGTCCTCGCCGTTGTAGACCTTGCCGTCCTCGAACGTGTTGGGATCGTTGGTCTTCTTGAAGCCCCAGATCAGCGGCATGCCGATCACCTTGCGGGTGCGCAGCGAGGCGTTCTCGTTGCGATAGTCGGTGGCGGCATCCGGCGCGACGGGAGCACCGTCCGGTCCCTTGGGATTGATGAGGTTCGACACGAAGCCGCAGATCGGGCCGCTGGCAGCATCGGGACAGGGCGCGATCCTGATCTGCGCCACGCCCGATTCCGAAAGCCAGGTCCCCATCACCGTCCCCTGCTGCGCCGAGGCCGCCGAGGCCACGAGGCTGAGCGCCAGGGCCGCCAGGATCGTCTTCATTGCCTACTCCCTTTCACGATGCGCCCGCGAGATCCGCCAGCACGTCCGCCGCCAGCCGCCGGTCGATCTCACGCCGCTCCGTCAGTGCCCGCCGGTCGAGCGCGGCCACGACATGGCGCGCCGCTTCCGCCGAACGCTCCATATGCGAGACGAGATACTGCACGACGCCGGCGCCTGCGTGCAATTGACGGTCGGCCAGCTGCTTCAGGATGATCGAGCCCAGCAGTTCGTCGTCGGGCGGCGATACTGATACGGCCGGCGCGGCACGCAGCCGCGAGGCGAGATCCGGCAGGACGATCGACCAGCGCGCCGGCGGCTCCGGTGAGATGAGGAGCAGGAAGCCGCCGCGCTCGCGCATGAGATTGTAGAGGTGGAACAGCCCGCGTTCGGGCGCCCGCTGCGCCTCCTCGACGAGGATCGCCGGCGTCGCCGCCGCGAGGTCTGTGAGATCGGCCACGCTCTTTCCGACGAGGTCGCTTCCCTCCATCACGACGGCGTGGCTGCGCACCGCCCAGATGCGACCCAGGTGGGTCTTGCCGCATCCGGACGGGCCGTTCAGGGACAAGGCCGGTGCCGGCCAGTCCGGCCAGCGATCGATCCAGGCCAGCGCCTCGCGGTTGCCGTCCGCCAACACGAAGTCCTCCCGCGCGTAGGTCGGCGGGGGCAGCGCGAGGTCGAGGATGAGCTGGTTCGCCAAGGCCCGCTCAGCCGTTCGAGCTACCGCGGTAGAGATCGCTTTCGCGGTAGCGTGCCACGAAGTGCCGAACGATCACCCCGAGGACCGCCGCCACCGGAACGGCGATCAGCACGCCGGTGAAGCCGAACAGCGAGCCGCCGGCCAGCAGCGCGAACATGATCCAGACAGGATGGAGGCCGACGCGGTCGCCGACCAGCTTGGGCGAGAGGAAATTGCCTTCGAGTGTCTGCCCGAGGAGGAACACGACCGCGACCTTCACCACGCCCATCCATTCGGGCGGGAACTGCGCCAGCGCCATGCCTAGCGCCATGACCGCGCCCACGAAGGTGCCGACGAAGGGAATGAACGAGATCGCGCCCGCGATCAGGCCGATGACCAGGCCGAACTGCAATCCCACCAGCGTGAGCCCGATGCCGTAGAACGTCCCCAGCGAGAGGCAGACCAGCGCCTGGCCGCGCATGTAGCCCGCGATGGCGGCGTTGGATTCGCGCGCGAGTTTGCGGATCGTGTCGGCATGGTCGAGCGGCAGCGTGCCGTCGATCGCCGCCATCAGCTTCTCCCAGTCGCGCAGCAGGTAGAAGGTCACGACCGGCGTGATGAACAGAAGGCCGAGCAGATTGATGATCGCCACGCCGCGCTCGGCCACCGCGCCGACGAGGCCGCCGGCGAAGGCGAGCCCCTTGCCGGCCCATTGCGTCGCTTCCGCCTGCAGGTCGTGGATGCTGGGCGGATCGAAGCCCAGACGGTTGCGCAGCGGTTCGAGCAGCGGCTGGATCCGGCCCATCGCCTTCACGATGTATTCCGGGGCGCTGGTGATCAGCGACTGGATCTGACCGAACAGCGGCGGCAGGATCGCCATCACGATTCCGACGGCAGCGAGGACAGCGAGGATCGTGACCACCGTGGTGGCCATGGTGCGCGACAGGCGTGCCCGTTCCAGGCGCACGACGACAGGGTCGAGGAAGTACGCCACCACCATGCCGACCACGAACGGCAGCAGGATGTCGTTCAGAAGCCACAGCAGCAGCAGAACCGCCGCAGCGACCGCGCCCCAGAACAGCCAGCGCCCCAAAGCGGGTGATTGCCCCATCGATCAGACTCCCCGGGCCGCGCCTAACGCGCCTGCAACTGCCATCGCCCCGCCTCTTGGGACAGGCTGAGGCCGGCCTGTGCCAGGGTGCGCTGCAGCTCCTCGGTCGTGCCGAAGAAGTCGAGCTTCAGGTCGGCACGATCGGACTCGAGCGTCTTCACGGTCACCGCCTTCACGGCCGGGATCGAGCCGAGGCGCTGGCGCACCTGAACCCAGTCGCCAAGCGCCCGAATCGGCACCACCACGTCGAGCGAATCCTGCGAATCGCGCCGCACGGTGCCGATGCTGCGCCAGTCCTGATCGGCTTTGGCGTGGATCGCCTTCACCGCCGCCGCCAGGTCCGCCGCGCTTGCGACCGGGACGCGCGCGATTTCGCTGCGGGCACCGGTCTGCGTGTCGTACCGCATGCCGCCGATCGTCAGGGGTCCGCCGCTCTTGTCGCCATCGACCGTGGCCACGATGATGGTCGGCGCGCGATAGCGCTCGTTCAGCCGCGCCAGCGCCGAGACGTCGCCGACATAGGCCTGTTCCGCCGAAAGCACGCCCTGGTCAGCCGGATCGCCGCGCAGCAGCGTGACCGGCACGGCACTGCCGGCGCTGTCGAGCTGCTGCCAGGCCTCGCGCCAGGCGTTGCGGTCGTTCAGCGGCTCGACCCCCGACGGTCCCTTCCAGAGCGGAATCACCAGCGCTGGCCTCGGCACCGTCTCGACGATCCTGGCCCCGGCGCCGCCCAGATAGGACTTCACCGCATCGGGCGCGAAAACGACGTTGAGCGTGGCGATGTAGCGGCCGGGCGCCGAGCGCTCGCGCACGAACTCGATGCCGCGCACCATGTTTTCAAGTTGCGCGTCGTCAATCTGCGGCAATCGCGCACGATCCTCCGCCGACACCATGCGATTCACCAGCAGCCCCAGCGCCTTGCGGCGGGCATCGCGGATACCCTGTTGCCGCGCCTGCACAGGGTCGGCCCCCGTGGCATCGACCTCGACACCGGTCACGTCGTAGCCGGTGCCGCCTGGAGCCTGCGCAGAGGCCACGGTGGCGACGAGGACCGCCAGGAGCGCGGCAGCAATCGTGGAAAAGACGCGGCCTATCGGCATTGCGGGGGTCCGGTTTTTGGTTATGTTCGCGGCGACCTATCTAGCATGAAAGAAGCCGGCTTGAAGCCTGACGCCCCTGGCCACAATCGGGCCCCCCTCACCTACAAGGACGCCGGCGTCGACATCGATGCGGGCGACGACCTCGTCGAGCACATCAAGCCGTTGGCCAGAAGCACCAACCGCCCCGGTGTGATGGGTGGGCTGGGCGGCTTCGGCGGGCTGTTCGACCTCAAGGCGGCGGGCTTCACCGATCCGATCCTCGTCTCCGGCACCGACGGCGTCGGCACCAAGCTCAAGGTCGCCATCGAGGCGGCCGTGCCGGACACGGTCGGCATCGACCTCGTCGCCATGTGCGTAAACGACATCGTGGTGCAGGGCGCCGAGCCGCTGTTCTTCCTCGACTACTACGCCAGCGGCCGCCTCGACGTCGATGTCGGCCGTCGTCTGGTGGCGGGCATCGCCGAAGGCTGCCGGCGCGCCGGCTGCGCCTTGGTCGGCGGCGAGACGGCAGAGATGCCCGGCATGTACGTCGATGGCGACTACGATCTCGCCGGCTTCACGGTGGGCGCCGCCGAGCGCAATGCGCTGCTGCCGCGCACCGACATCGCGGAGGGCGATGTCGTCCTCGGCATCGCCTCGAGCGGCCCCCATTCCAACGGCTATTCGCTGGTGCGCCGCGTCGTCGAGCGCAGCGGGCTGAAGTATTCCGACCGTGCCCCGTTCGCGGAAGCGACCCTGGGCGAGGCGCTGCTCGAACCGACCCGGATCTACGTGAAGCAGCTCCTGAAGGTGATCCGCGGCACGGGCGCCATCAAGGGACTGGCCCACATCACCGGCGGCGGCCTGCCCGGCAACGTGCCGCGCTGCCTGCCCGACGGACTGCGCGCCCGCCTCGACGCGCGCACCTGGGGCGTGCCAACGGTCTTCCGGTGGCTCCGCGAGGTCGGCCAGGTGCCGACCGACGACATGCTGCGCACCTTCAATTGCGGACTGGGCATGATCGTCGTGGTCGCACCGGCAGATGCCGCCCGCGTCGCCGCGGCCCTGAAGGAGACCGGTGAGACGGTGAGCGAGATCGGCGTCATCGAGAAGGCCCCGACGGACGAGGCCGACTGCGTGGTCGAGCACGCCGAAAGCCTATGGCGAAGCTGAAGGTCGGTGTTCTCATCTCCGGCCGCGGCAGCAATCTCGCCGCCCTGATCGAAGCGGCCGGGGCGGCGGACTATCCGGCCGAAATCACCTGCGTGGTGAGCAACAAGGCCGACGCGCCCGGTCTCGGGATCGCTGCGGCCGCGGGCATTCCGACCACCCTCGTCTCCCACAGGGACCACCCCGATCGCGAGAGCTTCGACCGGGCCGTCTCGACCGAACTCGAACGGCATGGCGTCGGGCTGGTTGTGCTGGCGGGCTTCATGCGGATCTTCAGCCCCTGGTTCCCCGCCCGATGGGCGGACCGCCTGATCAACATCCACCCCTCGCTGCTGCCGGCCTTCAAGGGCATGCACGTGCAGCGGCAGGCGCTCGACGCCGGAGTCCGGGTGAGCGGCTGCACGGCCCACCTTGTGACGCCCGATCTCGATTCCGGCCCGATCATCGCGCAGGCCGCAGTCCCGGTACTGGCCGGCGACACAGAGGAGAGTCTGTCGGCGCGAATCCTGCGCCAGGAGCACCGGCTCTATCCGCTGGTCGTGCGCTGGTTCGCCGAGGGGCGCGTGAACATTTCGGGCGGCAAGGTCATGGTCCAAGGCATCGCGTGCGACGCCACGCTCCTCTTTTCTCCCCAACCCTAGTTGGTTATAACCTCGCCAACGTTTTCAACGGGGACGAGACATGGCTGAAGCGCAGGACGACTATCCGGCTCACCTGGCGACTTACACGTCGTTCAACAAGCTGGTGACCTTTTCGATCCTCTGGATCGTCCTGGTGCTGGTCTCGATGGCGATCGGCCTCGTGGGCCATCTGCCCCTGCTGGCCCTCGTGATGGGCATCGGCGGCTCGATTGCGCTGCTGATCGCGTTCGCCATCCTGAGCTGACGCGGCGTCACCGACCGCGCAAAAGAAAAGCGGCCCGATGGGCCGCTTTTTTTGTGTCTGGCGGGCTTTCGCCTCAGCCGACGATCTCTGAGCCCGCGAAGAAGTAGGCGATCTCGATGGCGGCGTTCTCGGGCGAGTCCGAGCCGTGCACCGAGTTGGCTTCGATCGACTCGGCGAAGTCCTTGCGGATCGTGCCGGCGTCAGCGTTGGCCGGGTTGGTGGCGCCCATGATCTCGCGGTTCTTGGCGACGGCGTTCTCGCCCTCCAGGACCTGCACCACGACCGGGCCGGAGGTCATGAAGGTGCACAGGTCATTGAAGAACGGACGGGCCTTGTGGACGCCGTAGAACTGCTCGGCCTGGGCGCGGCTCATGTGGATGCGCTTCTGGGCGACGATGCGCAGGCCCTTCTCCTCGAAGCGGGCGTTGATCTTGCCGGTGAGGTTCCGGCGGGTCGCGTCCGGCTTGATGATCGAGAAAGTACGTTCGACGGCCATGAATTCCCTCGTGCTGTCCGTGATTTCAGCGTGTGGGCGCGCCTTATAGACGCGGTGCCCATGGCCGGCAAGCGGGGCCAATGTCCTTGGTTTGCGGCCAAATCGCATGGTAAATGCCCGCCGCCCATGCTCCACATCAACGACATCTCCTTCCGCCACGGCGAGAGGGTGCTCTTCGACCGCGCCTCCGCGTCCCTTTCGGACGGCTGGAAGGTCGGACTGGTCGGTCGCAACGGCGCCGGCAAGTCCACCCTGCTGCGCCTGATCCAGGGGCAGATCGAGGCCGACAGCGGCGAGATCAACCTGATGGGCAGGACACGGGTCGGCTCGGTGCCGCAGGACCCTCCCGGCGGCGACATCGCGGTGATCGACGCCGTGCTGGCCGCGGACGTCGAGCGCAGTGCCCTGTTGGCCGAGGACGAGACCTGCCAGGACGGTGTGCGCCTCGCCGAGATCCATGCCCGTCTCGAGGAAATCGGCGCGGCCGCTGCACCTTCGCGCGCGGCCTCGATCCTGAACGGCCTGGGCTTCGACAACGAGAAGCAGTCCCGCCCCTGCGGCGAGTTCTCAGGCGGCTGGCGCATGCGCGTGGCGCTCGCCGGCACGCTGTTCAGCAGTCCCGACCTGCTGATCCTCGACGAGCCGTCGAACCATCTCGACGTCGAGGCCATGATCTGGCTGACGGAGTACCTTAAGCGGTTCCGCAACACCGTTCTGATGGTGAGCCACGACCGCGACCTGCTGAACGACGTCTGCGACCACATCGTCCACATCGACCAGCAGAAGCTCGTGGCCTACACCGGCAACTACGACTTCTTCGAGCGCACCCGCGCCGAGCGACTCGCCAACGACGCCGCCCAGCAGGCCAAGCTGGCTGCACAGCGCAAGCACATGCAGGCCTTCGTCGACCGTTTCAAGGCCAAGGCCAGCAAGGCGCGCCAGGCGCAGTCGCGCATGAAGATGATCGAGAAGCTGGGGCCCGTGGCCTCGGTACCGATCGACGAGCGCATCTCATTCAACTTCCCCTCGCCCGACATCCTCGCTTCCCCGATCGAGACGCTCGACGACGTGTCGGTCGGCTATCCCGACGGGCCGCTGGTGCTGCGCAACCTCGACCTGCGCATCGACATGGAAGACCGCATCGCGCTGCTCGGCCAGAACGGCAACGGCAAGTCGACCTTCATCCGCCTGATCTCGCAGCGCCTGGAGCCGCGCGAAGGCCAGTTGAAGAAGACACCCAAGCTGCGCGTCGGTTACTTCTCGCAGGATCAGGAAGAGAGCCTCGACTTCGAGGCGACTCCGTTCGATCACATGGCCCGCGCGCTCGGACCGGGCGCCGGCGAGGCCAAGGTGCGCGCCCAGCTCGGCCGCTTCGGCTTCTCGCGCGACCGCGCCAATCTCAAGGTCGGCGTCATGTCGGGCGGCGAGAAGACCCGCCTGCTGCTGGCGCTGGCCACCCGCACCGCGCCGCACCTGCTGCTGCTCGACGAGCCGACCAACCATCTCGACATGGATGCGCGCGCCTCGCTGGTCGACGCCATCAACGACTTCGAGGGCGCCGTCGTGCTGGTGAGCCACGACACGCATCTCGTGAAGATGGTCGCCGACGCGCTCTGGGTCGTCGAGAAGGGCACGGTGAAACCGTTCGACGGCGACATCGATGAGTACCAAGCGAAGCTGCTGAAGGAGCGCGGCGCCCGCCCCCCCAAGGCCGAGAAACCGGCGGATGCGGGCAGCAAGAAGGACCAGCGCAAGGCGGCTGCCGACAACCGCACCAACAAGGCGCCGCTCAAGAAGGCCGTCGACAGCGCGGAGAAGATGCTGGCCCGCCTCACCGAGCAGCTGAACGGCGTGCTCGCCAAGCTGGGCGACCCGGCGATCTATGCCGGACCGGGCAGCGTCGTGACCGAGCTGCAGAAGGAAAAGGCGCGCCTCGAGCGTGAGGTCGAGAATGCCGAGAAGCGCTGGCTGACAGCGCAGGAAGCGCTGGAAGCCGCCGCCTGACGCCTATTCCGCGACGGCGGGATAGGCCGGCTTTGGCGTGCTGCTGTGCCGGATCAGCATCACCATCCCGGCGTTGAACGTATAGAGCCCGACGGCGATCCAGAAGATGACGGCCGGAAGGCCGCTGTTCATAAGGAAGCCGAACAGCGGCGGCGCCACGAACGAGCCGATGTCGAGGCCGGAATAGACGAAGCCGAAGACTTTGCCCGAGGCACCGGGCGGCGTGGCGTTGCGCACGATCATGTCGCGCGACGGATTGGTGATGCCCCCAGCCGCACCCGCCAGCGCCAGCAGGATCGGCAGTAAGGTCGCCGGCACCGTCTGGGTGGCGATCGGCACCGTGAGACAGGCCGCCGCCAGCAGGCCGAACGCCGCGACGAGATCGTGCCGGCGCACGCGGTCGGCGAAGTAGCCGCCCACCAGGATGCCGCCGGCCGAACCGACAATGAACACGATCAGGCAGAAGGCGGCATAGTTCTCGGTGACGCCGAACATGCTGCTCCAGGCCGGCACCGCGAACTGCTGGATCCCCACGGTGTTGGCCGCGATCAGCGCGAAGTACGCCAGGCAGAGCAGCAGCGCCGGCTGCAGGAACAGCGCCAGCCCCGGCTTTGCGCCCGGCTGCGCGGCGGCGGCACGCACCTTCACGCGATGGTCGACCAGCTCCTCGCGATGCATGAAGACCAGCACCGAAAGGACGATGCCGGGCAGCGCTCCGATCAGCGCCGCCCCCACCCAGCCGAACAGGCTGTCGAGGAAGTACATCACCGGCGCCGCGGCCCAGCCCAGCGAACCGCCGAGCCCATGGATGCTGAACGCACGGCCGAGCCGGTTCTGGCTGACCGACGAATTGAGCAGCGCGAAGTCGGCCGGATGGAAGACCGAGTTGCCCAGGCCGGCGATCACGGCGATGAAGGCGAACCCCGCGAAGGAATGCGCGAACGAAATGCAGGCGAGGCCGAGGCCGACGACGAGCAGGCCTCCGGCGAGGATGGGCCGGGCGCCAAACCGGTCGACAGCGAAGCCGGCGGCCGTCTGCGCGACGCCGGAGACGCCGTAGAAAATGCCGGCGAGCAGGCCGACATCGGCGTAGCTCAGCCCCACTTCCTGGCGGACGATCAGGAGCATCGTCGCGAAGGCGAGTTGGTAGTAGTGGCTAGCGCCGTGGGCAACGCCGATCAAGCTGATCACCCGGAAATCATGCCGAAGCGGCGGCGTGGCGGTTGCAGCGGACATGGACACCTCGTCCCCGCGATCATAGGCGATCCGCAGCGCGAACGCCGGTTGAATTGCGCGGGGTAGCCATGCGTGATGACGCGCTGCGGCGGCCCTTGTAGTGTCCCGGCGGCAAGAGGGAGAAACGCATCATGAAGCGCTGGAAGCATCGTCCTGAAGGATCGACCTGGGGCGACTGGGGCGACGACGACCAGCTCGGCCGCCTCAATCTGATCACCCCGAAGAAGGTGCTGGAGGGCATCGCCGAGGTGAAGGAAGGCCTGTCGTTCTGCCTCAGCCTGCCGCTCGACTTTCCCGGCGGCAACGTCCTGAATCCGCGCCGCCTGCCGCCGGTCCTCTCGCCGACCGGCGACGAGAACGGCTGGCGCTTCAACTTCCTGACCAACAGCCTGAACCCGCTGTTCGCCGACGTGGCGAGCGACGACCGTGTGATCCTCACCCTGCAGTATTCGACGCAGTGGGACACGCTGGCCCATGTCGGCGGCCTGTTCGATGCCGACGGCGACGGCGTACCCGAGCCGCTCTACTACAACGGCTTCAAGCCCGGCTCCGACGTGGTCGGCCCGCAGCCTGACGCCGGCCGAGACGGCTGCGGCCATCTCAGCTACGCCCACAAGCTCGGCGTCGAGAACATGGCGGCCAAGGCGATCCAGGGCCGCGCGGTACTGGTCGACCTCGAGAAGCACTACGGCCGCGACCACAAGTATGTGAGCTACGACGACTTCAGGCGCGTGCTCGAGGCCGACAAGGTGGTGGTGGAGCCCGGCGACATGCTGCTGCTGTACACCGGCTTCACCGACGAGATCATGAAGATGAACAAGAACGTCGACCCGGCGCGCGCCCACGCGATGTGCTGCGTCCTCGACGGCCGCGACAAGCAGCTGCTGCAGTGGATCACCGACAGCCAGATCTCCGCGCTGATCGCCGACAATTACGGCGTCGAGGCGGTGCCGGCCCGGCCCGGCCCCGAGGATGCCGAGCACCCGTCGCTACCGATCCACAATCACTGCCTGTTCAAGCTGGGCCTCAACCTCGGCGAGATCTGGTGGCTGAAGGACCTGGCGCTATGGCTGCGTGAGCGGAAGCGGTCGCGCTTCCTGCTGACGGCGCCACCGCTGCGCCTGCCCGGCGCCGTGGGCTCGCCCGCGACTCCGGTCGCCACGGTCTGAGTCCGGCACGCGATGTCGTTCCTTGCACTGGTCGCCCAAGGGCTGAAGGCGGAACGCTTCGCGCTGCTCGACATCGGCTGCTCCGGCGGCCTCGACCCGAAATGGCGTGCCTTCGGCGACAGGCTGAAGGCGCTGGGCATCGATGCGAGCGCAAGCGAATGCAAGCGTCTCGCGGCGGAAGAGCACAATCCCGAGGTCTCCTACGTGGCGGCCTTCGTGAGCCCCAGCGCCGACAAGCCGGTCGATCTGTCCGCCGGCCCGGCCGCGCCCCTGATCATGAAGATGCGCGACCGCATGAGCTTCATGCGCACACGCGAGATCCGTGACGCCCGGCTTCAGACAGCATCGGCCGAGGAGCAGCTCCGGCATAATGCCTGGGAGCTGACCGGCCTCGCCGATCCCAACAAGCCGGTGGTGGTGCCCGATCTTCTCGCCGAGCGCGGCTGGACCGATCTCGACTACATGAAGATCGACACCGACGGCATCGACTGGCAGATCCTGCAAAGTTTCGAGGGGCGCCTGCCCAAGGACCTGCTCGCCGTGCAGATGGAAGTGAACTTCGTGGGCGACGGCTCGCCCGACGAGCACTCCTTCCACAACACCGACCGCTTCATGCGCCGCCATGGGTTCGACCTGTTCCGGCTGGACGTCCGCAACTACTCCTCGCGCGCGCTTCCTGCCCGCTACGTCTGGCCGACCCCCGCCGAAACCCATTCCGGCCGCCCCTTCCAGGGCGAGGCCTACTATGCGCTCGATCTGATGGGACCCAATGGCACGAGCAGGCTTGCCAGCCTGAGCGGCGAGAAGATCGCCAAGCTGGCCGCGATCCTGTCGGCCTGGGATGTGCCGGATGCCGCCGCCGAGCTGCTCCTCGGCGCGCGCGCCAGACTAGAGCCCGTCATGTCCGTCGATGGCGGCCTCGACCTGCTCGCCGCCCAGACGCAGGGCAATCGCGCTCGCCCGCTCGACTATCGAAGCTACATGCAACGTTTCGAGTCCGATCCGCCGGACTTCTATCGCCCCGAAGGCCCCATCCCCTTGCGCGAGCGCCTCGCGGCGGCCTGGCGCGCTTACCTGAGGCCGCGCGACAGCCGCTAGCTATGCCTTCTTTTCCCAGCCGCCGCTGTCGGTCTGCTGCCAGTAGGCCACGGCGTGTCCGGCCGTCTTGTATTCCTTCCAGCGTTCGCGCGCGTCGGCGACGGCCGTGTCGTCGCGGCCGTCGAACAGTTCGAAGCAACGCTTGTAACCGCCGACCCTCTCGGACTTCGCCCGATCGGCCACGAACAGGAAGGCCGCTCCGTTCGGATTCTCGTCGAGATGAGTCAGCCAGATGGGCTGGCGATCGGCTTCGCCGTCGCGGGCGGCGCCGTGCGGCAGGAAGCCGTCGGGATCGTAGGTCCAGAGATGGGTGTTCAACGCATCCACCCGCTCCGCTGACCCAAGCAGCACGACCGCCCGCTCCCCCGCCTGCAGGGTCTTGGACAGCAGGCGCGGCAGCGTGTCTTCCAGCGACGATCGGGTCAGGTGATAGAAATTGACCTCGGTCGCCATTGGCGGATCAGCGCTCGTAGTTCTCGGCGATCAGCCGGTCGAGCAGCCGCACGCCGTAGGCGGTGGCGCCCTTGGGCGTCGTGACGTCGCCCTTGCCCGACCAGGCCACCCCCGCGATGTCGATGTGGGCCCAGGCCACGCCATCCTGCACGAAGCGCTGCAGGAACTGCGCCGCTGTGATCGAGCCGCCGTCGCGGCCGCCGCCGACGTTCTTCATGTCGGCGATCTCGGACTCGATCAGCTTGTCGTACTTCGGCCCCAGCGGCATGCGCCACAGCTTCTCGCCGATCGCCGCGCCGGCGGCGCGCAGGCGGTTGGAAAGCTGCGTGTTGTTGCAGAACAGGCCGGCGCGCTCATGGCCCAGCGCCACGATGATCGCACCGGTCAGGGTCGAGAGTTCCACCATGGCCTGCGGCTTGAACTTCTCCTGCGCGTACCACATGGCGTCGCACAGGATCAGGCGGCCCTCGGCGTCGGTGTTGATGACCTCGATCGTCTGGCCCGACATAGACTTCACGACGTCGCCCGGGCGCTGGGCATTGCCGTCCGGCATGTTCTCGACGAGGGCGCAGACCGCGACGACGTTCGCCTTGGCCTTGCGGCCGGCGATCAGGCGCATCGCACCGGTGACGGCGCCGGCGCCGCCCATGTCCCACTTCATGTCTTCCATGCCGGCGGCCGGCTTCAGCGAGATGCCGCCGGTATCGAAGCAAACGCCCTTGCCGATGAGCGCAATCGGCGCTTGGCCCTTGGGCCCGTTCATCCAGGTCATGACCAGGAGCTGCGAATCGCGCCCGCTGCCCTGCCCGACCGCCAGCAGCGTCTCCATGCCGAGCTTCTTCATCTCGGCCTCGCCGAGCACCTCGACCTTCACGCCGAGCTTGGTCAGCTCCCGGGCGCGGCGGGCAAATTCGACCGGGTAGAGGACGTTCGGCGGCTCGCTCACGAGGTCGCGCGTCAGGAACACGGCGTCGACCACCGGCTCGAGCTGGGCGTAGGCCTTGCGCGCGTCGGCCGGACCGGCCAGCACGACGGTGAGGTGCTGCAGCGAGAGCTTCTGCTCGGGCTTGTCCTTGGTCTTGTACTTGTCGAAGCGATAGGAGCGCAGTCGTACGCCCAAGGCGAGGTGGGCGGCGATCTGGGCCGGCGTCAGCCGGCTGCCCTTCACCGCATCGACTACCACCGTGACGGCGGTATGCCCCGCGGCGTTGGCTTCCGCAGCGATCACACCCCCCAGCCCCTCGGCCGCGCGGGCATCCAGTTCCTTGCCCTTGCCGACGCCCAGTAGCAGCAGGCGTGCGATATCTCCCGAATGCCCCAGGACGGTCAGGGTCTGGCCCTTGCTCCCGGTGAAGCGGCCGCCCTCGAAGGCGCGGGAGACGGCGCCGCCCGATGCCGCATCCACCGACTGGGCCGTCGCCAGCAGCTGCTTGTCGGCCCCGACGAACACCGCCACATTGCCCGAGAAGGCCTTCGGAAAGGCCGAAAATTCCACTTTCATCTCGTTACCCCGCCCTAAGCGCCTGATCGGCGACGATTTTTCGCCCCTGCGACGGGTGCGCGCAAGCAGTCTTTACCGTAAAGGACCCTGCAAATGGGGGTGGCATCCGGCCGCCAGCACCAGTATCAGTACCGGCCCTCAAAACGGACATGGAAATGACCTCAGGAACTCTGCCTCGCGTCTCGGTCGTCGGCCTCGGCAAGCTCGGTGCCCCCCTTGCGGCGGTCCTTGCCAGCCGCGGATTCACCGTCATCGGCCTCGACGTGAACAAAACGTTCGTCGACGCGATGAACGCAGGCAAGATGCCCATCGTCGAGCCGCAGCTCAACGAGCTGATCGCCGCGAACAAGGAGCGCCTGTCGGCCACCATGGACGCCAACGAGGCGGTTCAGAAGAGCGACGCCAGCTTCGTGATCGTGCCGACGCCGTCCGACAGCACCGGCTTCTTCTCGAACCGCTTCGTGCTCCAGGCAATGGAGACGCTCGGCAAGGCGTTGCGCAA
This sequence comes from Reyranella aquatilis, assembly GCF_020880995.1. GTDB lineage: Bacteria > Pseudomonadota > Alphaproteobacteria > Reyranellales > Reyranellaceae > Reyranella > Reyranella aquatilis. The sequence continues at coordinate 96,733 of NZ_JAJISD010000013.1, forward strand.
CAAGAAGGGCTACCACATGGTCGTCATCACCTCGACGGTGATGCCCGGCACCATGTCGGCTGAGATCGCACCGGCCCTCGAGGCCGCCTCGGGCCGCAAGATCGGGCCCGAGCTCGGCCTCTGCTACAATCCGGAGTTCATCGCGCTCGGCAGCGTCGTGCGCGACATGCTCTATCCCGATTCGATCCTGGTCGGGCAGAGCGATCCCAAGGCCGGCGACATGCTGGCCACCATCTACCTGCAGATGTGCGAGAAGAAGCCGCCGGTGCAGCGCATGAACTGGGTGAGCGCGGAGCTGACCAAGATCTCCGTCAACACCTATGTCACGACCAAGATCTCCTACGCCAACATGCTGGCGGACATCTGCGATCGCCTGCCGGGCGCCGACGTCGACGTCGTCACCAAGGCGCTGGGTGCCGACACCCGCATCGGCTCGAAGTACCTCAAGGGTGCGATGGGCTATGGCGGCCCCTGCTTCCCGCGCGACAACGTGGCGTTCGCGGCACTTGCCCGCAAGCTGGGCGCCCGCGCCGACGTGGCCGAGGCGACCGACCGCATCAACAACTACCAGATCGAACGGCTGTCGGGCCTCGTCGCCAAGTTCGCCAAGTCCGGCACGCGCATCGCGCTGCTTGGCCTGTCCTACAAGCCGCAGACGCCCGTAGTGGAGGAAAGCCACAGCGTGAAGCTGGCCGCCAACCTGGCCGATGCGGGATACGTGGTGGTGGTGCACGATCCGTTGGCCCAGGATCCGGCGCTGGCCGTGCTGGGGGACAAGGTGGTCGGCGCCTCCTCTCTCGAGGGCGCGGTCCGCGAGTGCGACCTGCTGATCGTCGGCACCGGCTGGCCGCAGTACAAGGACATCGATCCGGCGTGGTGCAAGCGCGACGGCCAGCGGCTGACCGTTCTCGACCTCTGGCGCACGCTGCCGGCCGAGAAGTTCGAACAGGTTGCAGACGTTCTGTATCTCGGGTCGGGCCGCTAGGCCTGGCTTCCGACATCCTCCGAGTGAGAAAGCCCGCGTCCCGCGGGCTTTTTCATGCCGACACGTTGGCAGCGAAAAGCGAATCTGGCACAGACGAGCGATGCTGGCGTCGCCTCTCCTCCCCGTTCCGACGACGCCGACCTGGCAAGTATCCAACGGGCAAGGCGGTTCGGGAGGGACCCTCGATGCCGTCCTCGTCTGGCTCCTGTCCTTCTGCGGCCTCGTCGGCCTGATCCTCTGGTACGACAACGCCCAGGGCATAACCGGCAACGGCATCTTCAAGGCCCTGCAACTCAAGCCCTGGGTTCAGACGCCGGCAACGGCATCGCTCGATGCCTCGAACTATCTCTACTTCCCGATCGTCGGCCGTCTCTGCGCGCTTCTCGATGTACTGGGTGTCTTTCCGGGCGATCCCCGTCGCCAGATGGCGGTCATCCATGCCGCCAGCGCGGCGGCCTGCCTGTCGGTGCTGTACCTGTTCGCGCGCCGGCTGACCGGCGACCGCGCGATCGCGTGGCTCGCCACCCTGTTCCATCTGGCCGGCGGCTTCTTCCTCAATCTCGCGATCAGCAACGAAGACATCATGCCGTCCTACACGCTGATGTTCGCGGCGATGGTACTGGCGGTACTGTGGTTCGTGCGGCCGACCGTGCGGCGCGTCGCGATCGTGTCGGCGATCTTCACCCTCGCCTGGCTGTTCGAGTGGCGGCTGATGTTCCCCACCCTGCCGGCCATGCTGCTGGCCCTGGCGATCGCTTCCGGCCGACCGCTCGCCAGACTGGGCTGGATCGCGACGTTCCTGCTGACCTCCGTGGCGGTCGTCGCCGTCTTGCAACTCCTGTGGGGGAGCCAGCCCGGAAATCCCTACCGCCTCGTCGATCTCGTCTGGACGGCGAAGGGCGTGGAGACCGGCTGGGCCGGATTCACCGCCGCCAAGTGGTGGTTCCTGTGGGCCGGCATCAGCGAGACGCTTCTGGGCGGGCGCAATCTGGGCGACCTGGCCTCGCTTCCCCTGTATGCGCGCGAGATGGGCGCGGCGACCGTGGTCATCGTCGGTCTGGCCGTCGCCGCCCTGCTGCTCTTCTGGCACAACCGGTCGGTGCCGCAGACGCGCATCCTCGTCGCCGTCTTCGGCGGCACCTTCGTCGCCGGCGAGGTGATGAACGTCTATTCGCAGCCGCAGGACCCGCAGATGCAGATCAACGTCATGCCCTGGCTGACGATCGCGGCGATCCTGCTCGTCGCCCACGCGGCCCGCACGCACCGGCGCGCGGCCCTATCGACATTCGCCTGCGTATCAGCTGGCATCCTCGCCTACAACGTGCACGCCCTGGCCGCGACGCGCGGCGAGGATACGCGCTGGCGGGCCACGCTTGAGCGCATCGAGCAGCACGTCCCGCCCGCCCGAAGCTTCCTGCTCGTTCACGGCTTCGAGGGCCTGGTCTCCCAGACCTACTATCACTGGAACGGCGACTGGAAGTTCTTCGACACGCTCGGCCCTGCGCCGACGCCAGCTACGAAGTTCAAGGTGCTGGCGCTGGTCAGCGGCGCCGTGAACCGTCCCCGCCTCACCGGGCCGGAACTGGCCGCTGAACTCGAGCAGCAGATCCTGCAGGCGATGGCACTCGGATACGACGTGGTCGCGGCCGACGTGTGGAACTGGAGCCGCGAGAAGATGGAATCGGCCCTGTCGACGGTTGCGGACAAGGGCAAATCGGATGCCCTGTACGAAATGCTCCACACGAAATTCACCGGAACACCGGTTTACGTGGATCCAGTGGCGGGGCCTTTCGTGCGGCTGACGCCGATCGCGCCGCGCCAGTAGCATTTCCCGCATCCACCCGCCCTTGGCACCTCCACCCGCCGTGTGGCAGAAACCCTAAATCTTGGGAAAACAGACACTTACGACGATCGCCGGGCGACCTGATCCCGCTCCCCCCTGGTGGTCGGAGCGCACCTGCGTCGTCGATCTCGCCACCATCTTCCTGGCGTCGCTGGCCGGTCTGGTCTGGCTGGTCGGCTGGCTGGACAATCCCCAAGCCCTGACCAGCAACGGCGTCTTCAAGGCGATGACGGTGCGGGAGTGGCTGAAAGACTACGTCAAGACCCCGCTCGATCCTTCGAACTTCCACTACTACCCGTTCGTCGCCTTCCTCTGCCACCTGCTCGACCTCGCGGGCGTGCAGACGGGCGATCCGCGCCGCCAGATCGCACTCATCAACTGCCTGTTCGGCGCGATCAGCCTCTGCATCGTCTACCTTCTGGTCCGTACCGTCACGGCGCGTCGGGACGTCGCCTGGGCCGCCACCGCCTTCCACCTCGGCGGCGCCTTCTTCCTCAACCTGTCGATCAGCAACGAAGACATCATCCCGTCCTACACGTTTCTGCTCGGCTCGCTGGCGCTCGCCGCCGTCTGGTTCGTCAATCCGACTCCCGGGCGCATCGCCATCGTCGCCGTGGTCTTCGCCCTGTCCTGGCTGTTCGAGTGGCGGCTGATGTTTCCGACGCTCCCGGCCCTGCTCCTTGCTCTCACGCTGGCTCCGGGGCCGCTTTGGAAGAGGCTCCTCCGCGTCGTGATCTTCCTGGTCGCCATGGTCGGCACCGCGGAGATCGCGATGCAGCTCTGGGGGCCGCACAATGGCAATGTAGGGACCGTCCGGGATCTCCTGTGGACCGGTAAGGCCGTCGAATCCGGCTGGGCCGGCTTTGCCATGCGCAAGGTCGTTTTCCTGTGGGTCGGCGTCACCGAGTATCTCCTGGGCGGCGCCAACATGGGAGATGCGTCCTATCTGAATGTCATCCGGACCGAAGTCCTGACGGCCACCGTCCTGATTGCAGCCATCGCCGTGGCGTGGCTTGTCCTTGTCTGGCGCGACGCCGGATCGCTGAGCCCGCGCATCCTGGCAGCGCTCTTCGGCGTGAATTTCCTGGCAGGCGAGGTCTTCAACTTCTACTCGCAGCCCCAGGATCCGCAGATGCAGATCAACGTCATGATCTGGCTGACGGTGGCCTGGGCCGCGATCGTGGCGGCCGCGACCCTCAGGTTCGGCCCGGCGATACCAAGGATCGCGCTCCTGCTCGCCGTCGCGCTCTTGTCCTACAACATCCATCGCATGGCCCCGGCACGCGGCGCCGACGGGCTTTGGCGTGGCGCGCTTCAGCGTATTGAAGGCCAGGCCGATCCATCCCGAACCGTCTTCCTCGTCCACGGTTTCGAGCAGCTCGTTTCCGAGACCTTCTACGAGTGGCACGGCGAGTGGAACTACTTCGCCAAACTCGGCCCCGCTCCCTCGTCGAAGCCGAAGATCAAGCTCCTTGCATTCGTTAACGGCCCGATCCATCGGCCCTCGGCGAGCGGCGAGGAGATCGCTGCCGAATTGAGTCAGCAGATCGGCCATGCCATGGACCTGGGCTATCAGGTCGTCGCGGACTATGTTTGGGAACTATCGGAGGCGAGCTTCACCTCCTACATGGCGACCGTCGCCGACGCCTCCAAGGCCTCGACAATCTACCGGGTACTCCACGCCAAATTCACCGGGACGCCACTGTTCGTCGATCCGGTCGCGGGTGCCTTCTTCCGCCTGCAGCGGGCGGATTGAGCCTGCTATATGGCCCGGGCCGGCTCTGCTAGGCTGGCCTCCCGAAGCCGTCGACAGATCTGGAATGACATGAGCACTGCGTTTGCCGCTTACCTCGCCGGAAGTCTTTCCTCTGAGCGCTTCACCTTCATCGACATCGGCTGCTCGGGCGGAATCGACCCTGCGTGGCGCGTCTTCGGAGACCGTCTGCGGTCTCTGGCCTTTGATGCCAGCCTCGACGAGTGCGAGCGCCTGACCCGGGAAGAGACGCATCCCGACGTCAGATATATGGGTGGGTTCGTCGGCCTGAATGCGGACCATCCCTTCACTCACGCCGCCGCGGGAAAGCCGCCGCAGGTCCGCAATCCCTTTGCCCGGACGAGCGCCGCGCGCGCCTATCACCTCAAGAGGGAGCGGATGGCCACGGCCACCCTCAAGGAAAAGCTCCACGTCAACGCCTGGAACCTGACGAAGCTCGGCGATCCGAAGAAGCCGATCATCGTGCCCGATGTCCTTGCCGATCTCGGCTGGACCGACATCGACCTTCTCAAGATCGACATCGACGGACCGGACTTCCACGTCCTGCATTCCTTCGACGACAAGTTCGACAGGCTGAACATCCTGGCCGCGCGTCTCGAGGTCAATCTATGCGGCGGCACGGATCCGACGGAGCACACCTTCCACAATACCGACCGTTTCATGCGCGACCGCGGCTTCGAGTTGCTGGCCCTCGACGTCCGCAACTATTCGATGGCAGCTCTCCCCGCGCCCTTCGCCATCACCTCGCCCGCCCAGACCCTCACGGGACGGCCCTTCCAGGCCGAGGCCTTCTACGCACGCGATCCGGCCGGCCCCGACTGGCGACACACCGTCGATGCGATGAGCGCGGAAAAGCTGGGCAAGCTGGCTGCCATCTTCTCGGTGTGGGGCCAGCCCGACGGCGCCGCCGAGTTGCTGACGGAATTCCGTCAGCGACTCGCTGCCGTGATCGACGTCGATCTCGGTCTCGAGTTGCTTGCCGGCCAGGCACAGGTCAGCCGCGAGAAGGCCGATAGCTACGCGAGCTACATCGCTGCCTTCGAGGCCGACGCGCCGTCGTTCTACCCGCCGCCGAACTAGAGGGCGCGGCGGCCCCGGAACCGCAGGACCTTGCCGCGGAGGCTCGGATCGATGCGCGGCAGCCCGGCAAGCACCTGGCTGCAGAAGGGGTTGATGTTGGCGCCGACATAGTCGGTGAAGAGCGGCCAGAACTTGTTGTAGATCACGTTCACGCCGACGAAGCGGCGCGCCGTCCGGCGATTGGCAGGCCGCGTTTCGGCTTCGGACGCCGCGGCCTGCCTGAACAGCCGCGAGATCACCTTGAGACGCTTGGAATCGACCGGTCCGGCATGCCGGCCCGCCCGGACGGGCTCGTCGGCCCGCTGGGTCGCAAGGCCGAACTCGAAGATGAACATATCGGTCTTTGGCAGCAGCGTCTCGAAGCTGGCCCGCTCGACTCCCTCCAGGTCCGTCGGCAGGCCCTCGCATTCCGTCGGCACGAGGATCTTGCCGGTGAAGCCCATGGCCTTCCAAGCCACGGCGAAGCGGCTCACGAATTCGGCCCGCGCCGCGACCATCATGACGGAGGTCGAACGCGGGAACGTCAGCATCTGGTCGCACACGAACGGAAGGGTGTGCGGGATGTCGTAGGTGAGATCGTCGTAGAGATGCCATTCGAGGCTGGTCGACGAGTAGGACACCTCGGCCGGCTTCATGGCCGCATCCAGCCCGGCGGTGAAGCGCTGGTACGATGTATCCCGATCAAGCCTGATCTCCTCGATCTCGACGTCGGGCCAGCCCCAGTTGTCGGCCTGGGCGGCGATGTAGGGCGTCGCCACGTCCCAGATGTACTGGTCCTGGTTGTTCATGCGGGTCTGCCGGCCCTTGTTGTTGGCCGCCGCGACGCGGGTATGGTCGCAGTGATACCCGAACACCTTGTCGATCAGGGTATCGACACGGCCACGATATAGAGCAAGGCGCGCCGCCAGATTCGAATCGCAGTGCCAGCCGAGAAGCATCGACTCGTCGAAGCCGTGGATCTCGAACATGTCCTCGCGCAGCGCCGCCTGGAAGTCGCCCAGCGCGTCGTATTTCATCGGCATGAAGTTATGGACCACCTGGTTCAGGTGGTAGCGAACCGACCAGTCGCGCAGCTTGGCGAGATTTCCCGCCGGGTCGCGCCGGTCGAACGCGGCTTCCCAGAGCATCTCCGGCAGCTCGAAGCGCGGGATCTGATAGAAGCCGTCGGGAACGCCGCCCAGGATGTCGCTGAGCGATTCGTTCTCGACGCGCGGCACCAGCAGCATGTCGGTGTTGGTGTACAGGATCCAGCGGTTCCGCGGATTCGACCGCCGCAGAGCCACGTTGCGCGATTGCGATTCGAGCGCCACCAGGTGGGTCTTCGACTTCAGATGGGCGTGTTGCTCGGGACGGATCCTGAGGATCCGCATCACCTTCTTGGTCTTCTCCGTCAACGTGTCGTGGATCGCCTCTGGAAAGGTCGGATGATCGTCCGGCGTGTTGTAGTCGACGAAGAGAATTTCGTCGTCCGGATCGGACATGACCTCGGCGATCGCGTTGAAACTGATCGCGGCACGCTTGTGCAGGTTATAGCCGTGGGTGTCGTTGCGACCGTAGAGGATGACGGAGAACATGCTACCTCACGCGACAGACGATGGGCTCGACGTTGAAACTCAGGAGGATCGCGCGAGTTCGTTGCGCGCCGCCGCATACTCGACGAGGTCGTGGGGCCCCTGCTCGACGACTTCCTGCCAACGCGAGCGCGCTGCAGCAGGGTCGGTCGCGGCCTTGAGGATGGCCATCTGGAAGAGCGCTTCCGCCCTTCGGCCGATCGTATCTGCCTGGGCGAGCACCGCATCGTCGCCGACCGAGCCGGCCTGCAGGGCAAGCAGCACACCGGGCCATCCCTCTTCGGTAACCGGGGCGCCACCGAGGGACTGCCGTCCCAGCCTCATCCGCGCGGCATTCAGATACAGCCTGAAGTACGGGTCCCGGGGATCGGCCTGGCTCGCCGCTTCCAGGTGGGGAAGGGCGGCCTCGTAGTCGGCGAGGCGAAGAGCCAGATACGCACAGACCGCCGGGCGACCGCCCGCGATCTCGAGCTGCAGCCGCCAGTCGGCGTTGGCCTCGGCGATCTTGCCCAGAGCCATGTTCACGATGCCCCGCGTGTTCAGCGCGCCGGCATCCCGCGGCCGGGCCGCGAGAACCTCATCCAGCAACTCCAGTGCGTCCTGATGACGACCGAGGGCCACCAGAGCCTCCGCCTTCAGGGCGAGCAGTTCCGGGAGCCCGGGACGCAGCTTCAGCGCGCGGTCGTAGTCCGCCAACGCACGTCCGGCATCGCCCTGGGCCAGATAGGCGTTCCCGCGCGCGATCAGGGGCAGGACGTTCCGCCGGAGCGACTGCCGTGCCGAACTATAGGAAATGATCTCGGAAACGTAGGGACCGCGCTGGCGGGCATAGAAGGGCCTGTCCGGCGGACCCGGGCGATTGCGCGCGCGCGACAGCCGCGCCGCATCGTACCGGGCGCGGGCGAGGTCTTCCTGCCCCGTCAAATCGAGCATGGCGCCCTCGGCTTCGAGGGCGTCGGCAAACTCGGGATCGAGCGCCGCGGCATCGGCGAACATGCTGGCCGCCAGAGGGATATTGCCTGTACGAGCAACGATCCGGGCTCGGAGGTAGAGGGCGCGGGCCTTGCTGAGCTCGATCGAGAGCGGCTTTTCCTCCCCCTCTCCGGACCGAGCGCCGCGACGCAGAGAGTCGCGCAAAGAGCCTGACAACCGTTCCAGCAAAGACAATTCGGTCACTTTTAGTGATTTCCCAGACCGCCGGCCACTTCTCCAGCTCCCATCCGTCGCGACCGGGGCCAGGAGTTTGGCTCGTCCGTGCGACCTGGAAACCGGTCATAGCGTGCAGGCGGGATTGCGTTTGGCATTTGACGACCCGGTCGGCTAACTCACGGCAGTAGAGGCGTCAAGCGAGTGTTCCCTTTTCGTCGGCCGGGTTCACCGGCGATCCGGCTCTGGCCCGTCGAAAGACCACTCGCCGCGATCAAACCAAGGCTTCAAACCCTATTGTAGTCGGTTCTTCTATGCTACGCCCTGCCGGCTTAAGCCAGTGCCCAAGGGCCCGATCGGCGGTTTCAGCCCCACAAAGTTGCCAGCGGACCAGCGACCCGAAAAAATGACCAAAAGAGCGTTTCTCACAGGCGCCTCCGGCCAGGACGGCTCCTATCTGGCCGAGTTTCTGCTGGCGAAGGGATACGATGTTCACGCCATCGTGAGGCGAAGCTCCGTCTTCACCTCACAGCGGATCGACCACATCCTCAATCACCCCAATTTCCACACTTACCTTGGGGATCTCACCGATTCCAGCAACCTGCACCGGCTGCTGGGTCGCATAGAGCCTGAAGAAATCTATAATCTCGCCGCCCAATCCCACGTCGCCGTCTCCTTCGAGGTGCCCGAGTACACGGCCGAGGTAGATGCGATCGGCTGCCTGCGGTTGCTGGATGCGATCAAGGATCTCGGGATCAAGCCGCGCTTCTACCAGGCCTCGACGTCCGAGCTGTTCGGTGGCGAGATCGGCACCCAGCCCCAGAGCGAGCAGACCAAGTTCCACCCCCGCTCTCCCTATGCCGCGGCCAAGCTCTACTCCTACTGGGTGACCACCAATTACCGGGAGGCCTACGGGCTGTTCGCCTGCAACGGCATCCTCTTCAATCACGAGTCTCCCCGCCGCGGCGAGACCTTCGTCACAAAGAAGATCACCAAGGCCGCCGCCCGCATCGCGCAGGGCCGGCAGAAGCAGCTCGTGCTCGGCAACCTCGAAGCCAAGCGCGACTGGGGTTACGCCAAGGATTATGTCGAGGCGATGTGGCTGATGCTGCAGCAGAAGGAGCCCGACGACTACGTCATCGCGACCGGCGAGGTCTATTCCGTCCGGGACTTCGCGACGATGGCGTTCGGTGTGGCGGGCATCAAGCTGAAGTGGCGCGGCGAAGGCGTTTCGGAGCAGGCCGTGGATGCCGCGACCGGCGAGGTTCGGGTCGTCGTCGATCCGAAATACTATCGTCCCTCCGAAGTCGACTACCTGCAGGGCGACGCCTCCAAGGCGCACCGCATCCTCGGCTGGCAGCCACGGACGAGCCTGCCCGAGCTTGTCCGCCTGATGGTCGAGTACGACCTGAAGCATGACGGCTACAGCGGTGAGCACGGATGATCCTCGTCCTCGGTGCCACGGGCTTTCTCGGCAAGCGGGTGATCCGCCAGCTCGAAGCCACGAAGAGTGACTTTGTCTCGACTTCCCTCTCCGCCGGCGTCGACCTTCGCGACCGCGCGCAGACCCTCGCGTTGTTCGAGAAAGTCAGGCCGGCCTACGTGCTGAATTGCGCGGCCTATGTCGGCGGCATCCAGTTCGGGCTGAAGCATCAGGCGGAGATGTTCCGCAACAACCTCCTGATGACCATCAACCTGCTGGAAGCCGCGACGAGTACCAAGGTCCGGCGCGTGGTCAACCCGATCTCCAACTGCGCCTATCCCGGCGACGCCACCCTCTTCCGCGAAGACGAATTCTGGGACGGCCCGCTGCACGATTCGGTGATGACCTATGGCTTCGTGCGCAAGGCCTCCTGGGTAGGTTCGTGGGCCTATGCGCAGCAATACGGCCTCGACGTCGTGAACCTCATCCTGTCGAACATGTACGGGCCCGAGGATCATTTCGAGGCGGAGCGCTCGCACGCACTCGGCGCCTTGATCATGAAGTTCGCCGAGGCAAAGGCCACCGGTGCCCCGGAGGTCGTCGTCTGGGGCTCGGGCAAGCCGGTGCGCGAGTGGCTGCACGTCGACGATGGCGCCGAGGCGATGATCCGGGCCATCGGTGCGCCGGCCACGACCGACATCGTCAACATCGGTGTCGGCAAGGGCATCTCGATCCTCGAACTCGCCGAAGTGATCCGCGACGCGGTCGGCTACGAGGGCCGGATCGTACTCGATCCTTCCAAGCCCGACGGCGCCCCCTTCAAGACCGTGGACGGTTCGCGCGGCGCCCGGCTTCTGGGCTGGAGCCCGACACGCGGGCTGCGCCAGGGAATTCAGGACACGGTCGCCTGGTATGTCGAGCAAGGAGCCGCACGATGAGCATCGTCGAGATCAAGGAAGGCGACATCGTGCTCGCCCGCCACATCCCGGCCGGTGCGGCCTGGGCCGGTGGCCTCAAGTTCTTTTCGCAGGACGAGGATTTCATCCAGGTCGGCACCTGGGGCTATCCGGCGGGTACCCTCCTGAAGGCGCACATCCACAACGAGGTGCCGCGCGAGGTCCTCTGGACCCAGGAAGTGCTGTACGTCCGCAAGGGATCGATCAGGGCGTCCATCTACAACACCACCGAGAAGAAAGTGGCCGAGCTGGTCATCGGCACGGGCGACATCGCCATCCTGCTGCGCGGCGGACACGGCTACGAGATCCTCGAGGACGGAACCGAAGTCCTCGAGGTCAAGAACGGTCCCTATGTCGGCGCGGACAGGGACCGCAGGCGGTTGTGAGCGACAACCTCTTCTTCGATGAGGCCTTGCTGGCCCATCGCGGCAAGAACGTCATCATCGGCAAGACGGTTCGCATCCGCTATCCCGAGCTCGTCCGGCTGGGCGACAACGTCATCATCGACGATTTCAGCTACATCTCCACAGCGCTGGAGTGCGACGACTACGTCCACATCTCGGCCGGCGCCAAGCTGATCGGCGGGCGGCAGGCCACCGTCCGGTTTGGCCAGTTCTCGACCCTGGCGCCGAACGTCGTTCTGGCCGCCGGCAGCGACGACTATGTCGGCGGCATCGCCACGCCACTGGTGCCGCGCCGCGTCAAGGGCGCCGTCGAGGTCGGCGACATTACCCTGGGGCGACACTGCATCGTCGGCGCCAACTCGACCGTGCTGCCCAACGTCACGTTCGGTGACGGCGCCTGTCTCGGCGCACAGTCGCTGGCGAAGAAGAATCTCGAGGCCTGGACGCTTTACGGCGGCGTGCCGGCGCGCAAGCTGCGCGACCGCGACAGGGTCGCAATCCTCGCCCTCGAAGAACAGTTCTGGAAGGAAGTCGGGAATGGTTGACCATTTCATCATGCAGATGCGTCCGCTCTTCGGCGAAGAGGAGAAGAAGGCGATCTGCGACTACATGGATGAAGACGGCTTCATCACGGAATTCAAGCGGACCACACAGTTCGAGCAGATGATTGCCGACTACACCGGCGCCCGGCACTGCATCGTGGTCAACAACGGCACGATCAGCCTGACGCTGGCGGCCATGGCGGTCGGCGTCGTCGCCGGCGACGAGGTCATCGTTCCCAACTACACGATGATCGCCAGCCCGAACGCCGTGAAGATGTTCGGCGCCGTCCCGGTGTTCGTGGACGTCGAGCGGGATACGCTGTGCTTAGACATCGAGCTGGTGAAGAAGGCAATCACCCCGAAGACCAGGGCGATCATGCTGGTCTCGGCCAACGGCCGCGCGCCGGCGGCCGGCATCGCCGCCTTCGAGGCCCTGGCGAAAGAGAAGGGAATCGCCCTGATTGAGGATTCGGCACAGTCGCTTGGCTCCTGGTTTCCCGACGGCCGCCATGTCGGACGCGCCGGCCGCGTCGGCAGCTTCTCCTTCTCCTCGCCCAAGATCGTGTCCACCGGCCAGGGTGGCGCCCTGATCACAGACGACGACGAGATCGCGCGCCGCCTGCGCCGCCTGAAGGATTTCGGCCGCTCGGGAGGCGGCAACGACATCCACGATTCGATCGGCTTCAACTTCAAGTTCACCGAGTTGCAGGCCTGCATCGGCATCGAGCAGATGCGCAAGCTGCCGGCCCGTGTGATCCGCAAGAAGGAGATCTGGAAGCGCTACCAGGAGAAACTTGCGGGCATCGACGGCGTCTCGGTGTTCCCGCACGACCTGGCGCTGACGGCGCCGTGGTTCATCGACGTTCGCGTCGAGCGCCGCGAGGGGCTGATCGACTATCTGAAGCAGCGCAACGTCGGGACGCGTGTCATGTATCCGCCGATCACCCGGCAGGCAGCCTACGACCTACCCGGCGACTATCCGGTGGCGGAGGATGTCGGGCGGCGCGGCCTGTGGCTCCCCTCCGCTGTCCAGCTTTCGGACGACGAGATCGACCACGTCTGCGAGGCAATCCGCGATTTCTACGAGGGCCCGAAGAACCGCTGAAGCCGGTACTTCATGCGTCCGTAGAGGCCCCTGGAGATCTCCTTCCGGGAGGATGGTCGGAAGCGCCCGAACAGCCGCGCCTCGCGGATCTTCAGGCGGACAGCCGGACCGTTGCCGCGAAACCGGCCGAACCGGACCGCCTTGCTTTCGGGCGGCATCTCCAGCCAGATCCCGACGGGTTCGCGACTGGCCCTCACCAGCGTCGGCGGCCGGCGATTCTGGTCGATGGCCTCAACGACGAGGTCGCCCTGCAGCACATCCAGCGACAGGAATATCCAGCGGCGCTCGTTGCTTTTCGGTGGCGGCAGCTTGTCGGGCAGGCTGAGCGCCGCAACGTTGTCCACGACACCCTTGGCACCCTCGATGACGCCCGCCTCGTCCCGGCTCGCGATCGGTGCGACCCAGACCCAGTCGAGCGGCAGCTTCGTGATCTCACTGGCGCCGTCTGCCGGGTCCTGGTCGTTCCGTTGGGCATGCAGCGCAACCAGGCCCGCCCGCACCTTCTCCGCCCGCCTCGACGCATCTCCGTCCAGCGCCGGCGCCGGCGCATTCGCGGCACCGAGGCCGACGTGCCAGACGCGATCGCCGTCCCGCGTCCACGCGAAGCGCCCCAGCCCCCACTCGTCCGGATTGAGATAGGGCAGGCTCACCTCGGTCACATAGGACTGGCTGTCGTAGGCTCCGCCAGCATTCACGTAGGACTGGGTGTGGCTGATATGAAAGATGCGTCCCAGCAACTCGCAATCCATCCCGGCATCCATGCAGGTCCAGCACAGGCGCGAATCGAGATGCAACTTGGAGAAGTCGATCGCCTCGTCGAAGCCACGCAGGCCGGTCATGGTCGCCCGGTCCATCATCAGGAAGTCGCCTGACGCATTCGTAAAGGGCGGCCGGTCGTAGGGCGGCTCCGAGCAGGTGTCGACCGACACGATATTCGCCGGATCCTCGATCTCGGCCGGCGTCGCGGAGACGAAGTCGATGTCGGCGCGGATGTTGACGCGCTCCGCGCGGTAGAGGCGATTGGCGACCAGTCCCTCGCGGGCGATGCGGTCGGCCAGCGCGCGGCCGAAGAAACAGTCGCCGCCCGTCACCACCAGGTAGTCGGCCTCGCTCGTCCTCACCGCGGCATTGATTGCCGGATTGAGCATGATGGGCATGGGCCCCTGGCAGATCGCCTTGTGCACTTCCGGTGCCACGACCACACAGCGGACGTAGGGGAAACGCTCGACGAGCATTGGCGCCAGGAGCGGATTGCCGGCCGGCGGATTCCATTCCACGAAGGCGACACGGAACTCGTAGCCGTCTCGCGTCAGTACCGCTCGGTTGTAGGCAATGGCGGCGAGAAGCTTCTCAGTCCATTGCGGCTCGTAGTTGTCGTTGCGCCCGAGGATGATCGCCTCGATGACGCCCCGCCGTACCTGCCCTGCTTCGCCGGTGGACATGGCGAAGCCCGCTACTTCGTCAGCAGATAATAGGCCGTGTTGCCCGAGGCGAAGAGCGTGGAGAACTCCGGCGCAAGGCTGTCGATCTCCGCATCGCTTACCACGTCACGCGGCGAGAAGCTTTTCACCTTGAAGCCGACATGGGCGAAGATGCGCTCGAGCATGCTGCGGCTGGGCATCAGCGCGAACTCGCCATCGAAGCAGCACTTGTACTTGGACGAATCCGCCAACGCCATGATCGCCTCCGGGCTGTCCACGATGTGCGAATGCACGACGGCCCCCTCCTTGACCAGATTGAACAGCGCCTGCGCACCGCCGACCGGATCGAGAAGGTGATAGAAGAGCCCGGAGCAGAAGCCGATGTCGAACGGCTCCGCCGGCTTGAAGCCGTGCAGCCCGCTCAACTCGAAGCGAATGTCGCGAACCGTCTTGACGTCCGAACATTGCTGGAGGAACCGGGCCTGCTCGATCGACGGCGCGTCGATGTCGACTCCGACCATGCGGCCACCCTGCCGCGCCATCTCCATCGTGTGGAATCCCGACGCGCATGCCACATCGACGATACGCTTGCCGGCGATGTCACCAAAGCCCGTCTTGAGAAGATGCAACATGATCTTCTGGTTGAGCCGGTGCATCGGCATGATGCCGTCAATCGTCGCCTCGACTCGCGCGCCCTGCCCCAGATCGTATGAATAGTGCCAGTAGTCCCAGGTGCCGGCCTTGAGGCGGCGAAACTCTGCCGGATCGGCGTTGTCCAGACGGGCAACCGCGTACAGGGCACCGACTGCCCGGCTCGCGCCCGGCGCGGCGTTTCTCACCATCAGGACCGGGCGCCCCGCCGGCTTTTCCAGCAGCACCCTCACCTTACCCCGAAAGGGGGCAGCAAGAGTGACCTTGCCACCGCATTCGCCGTGACTCTTCAGATCCAGGCACTCGACGCGAACCGCGCCCGACTTGAGTTCGATATCCGCCTCGACGACCTTGGGTAGCTTCTGCCAGAATCCGGAAAGCGGCAGCGCGAGCCCGTAGTCCCACTGCTTCGAAGCGATCTCGAACTCCAGACGCCCCCCGCTCGCATTTGCACGGGTATCCTTGAACGCCTCGAAGTTCGACAGGCTGACTTCACGCATCTTGCATCAACACTTTCCGTTATACCGGCCGTTAGCCAACCTTGCGGAAATAGCCTCCGGGCGTTGAAGTGAAGGGAAACTTCTTGAGTTGAGGTCTGTTGGCGCCGAAAAAGTCGTCGAAAGCGGCGCTTTCTCCAGGAAAGCCGTCCATACCGTATTCGTCCAGCAGCACGATTCCACCGGGGGACACGAGCGGGTATAGGTGACGGAGCGCCGCCAACGTCGGTTCGTAAAGGTCCATGTCGAGGTGCAGCAGCGAAATCCGGATCCCCGGATTTGCCTTCACGTACTCCGGAATGCTGACCGACGCATCGCCCTTGACGAGTTCCACCCGCTTCACCCTGGGGACCATCGAATCACGCTGCGTAATCTCGACCAGCTTCTGCAAGGTAGGAAGGAAATCGCTGGAGTTCCAACCGCCTACGACCTTTCCCCTTTTCTCGTTCGGAAGGCCGTCCTTTTCCGCCAGATTGACGAACCCTTCGAATGTGTCGAACCCGATTACCCTCTTGAGGGAGTCGGCGGGACACAGCACCTCGATGAGCTTCACAAAAGTCAGCAAGGACATGCCCTTGAAGACTCCGCACTCGACGATGTGCCCAGGAACATCCATCACTTCGTTAAATATCTGCACATGAGACAGGAACTTGCCGAAGTTCACTCTGCGCAGGAAGAGCATGAAGTTCTCGATGACGTCTTCCTGACCGATTCCGCCATCCGTAATCACCTTGACGGTGTCTTCCCAGATCTTGGCGTCGAAGCCGGTGCTTGCGCCCATGCGCGTTGGATCAGCCTTGTGCTCAGTCATTGTACGTATTCCGGGTAAGAAGCACTGAACGAATCATTGAGATAAAGTCCTTCCGGATAATTACGCTCAATGCTCTCCGATGCGAGAGCATCGTCGAACCGAATCTGGAGATTCAGCCGAGGCCGGTCCGTGGTGTTCAACTCGCTGCGGTGAACCAGAAGTGTACTGAACAACAACGCCTGCCCGGCCTTGACACTTGCCGATTCGAACTGGTGGCGCTCGGCGATCTCGTCGGCATTCGCGATGCTGAAGGATTTCGCGCCACTCCCAGGTGAATTCTCCTCGCGAACAGGCAGAACCCCCCATTTGTGACTTCCCTTGATCCACGAAGGAGGCCCCTGCTCCAGCTCGGTATCAAATAGCGGCAGCCACAGCGTCACCCCATTCAAGCTCCCCTGAATATAGGGAAAATCCTGATGGATCGGCAGCAAGAAGCGTTCTTCATCCGGCAAATCTATGCGCACGTTCACGAAGGTGCAGCATGAAACGAGGCGCGTTCCCATTACCGACTTGGCAAGTTCGATGAGCCAGGGATGACAAGCCAGTTGCCGCGCAGCCGGGAAGCGCCGCGAGACCTTGTAGAGCTTGCCAACAGCTCTCCGATCCACCTTAGCTAGGTGGACGATCGCCTCTGGCAAATCCTTCGCCGCCCCGAGATCAAGCGAAGCACAGTTAATCCATTCGCTCATTTCATGGATCATTTTTTGGCGCAGTTCATCAACGTCCGATGGCAAGCCGACAAGACATAAACCATCCCGTTCGTAGTCTAAAATCAGTCCTTCCAAGAGCCTGTCCTGACTAGCGTCGAAGTTCATGCGCAATCTCCGACTTCAAGGGTAAGGTGACCACAACTCGAATATATCGACAAGCAATCCTTCCTGGACCTTCCTGTCCCTAACTAATCGCGGTCACCTACGCAGAAACTGCCCCTGCACCTGTAAACGCACGCTCGCGATTGCGCGGATGATCAATCTTCACTACCCCGGACCTGACCCGGAGATTGTCCTTGCCGTTGTCGGTGAAGAGAACGGGACTCAGCCGGTGGTTGACGCAGAAGGAGAAAAAAGCGTTCGACCAGTCGATGTCGTCGACGACGATCGTCGCCGCAGGGCTCAATCGAGGCCATGCCGCATCGAGCTCGGCCGTCAGGAATTCCATCGAATGGTCGCTGTCGTGCAGGTAGAGATCGAACGTCTCCAAGCGGGTCGGGATCACCTCGAGGCTGTTGCCCTCGACGAAATCCCAATGCTCTTTGAGGTAATCCGGAATGATGAAGCCTGGCTTCAGCGTGGGCTGATAAAGTTCGGAGTCGCCGACCAGAGGATGACGCGGTGCCGCGCCGGCTGAAGCGCCCGCACGAATGGCCGAGTCCGGGAGGTCGATCGACACAAGGCGCCCCTTCCCGTTTCGATGCAGCCCCGCAAGCAGGAACGACGTATTGCCACCATAGTAGACGCCAGTCTCCAGCACCGTTTCGGGCTTGAGGTGGCGGACCAACACATAGATCAGGATGCGCTCGAAGGCGAACCAGTCGGCCGATTCGATCTTTTCGCGCGCGAAGATGGCTTTGATAAACCCATACTCCTCACGCACTTTCTTTAGCCTCGCATTGATGCCGGCCAGGAATCCTGCGTCTTCCGATATCTCGTCATAGTAGCCCCGCAGGACATCGGGAGCGATCGCCAGATAGTCGGCAAGGCGGTCAAGATTCCACAGGTTACACTTGCGGGTGTCGGCAATGTCCATGTCTCACCCCTTGCGCGGCGATCCGGCCAGTCGGTCCAGGATGCCGGCAGCATCGAGGGAAAAGAGCTTATGATAGAAGTCCGAGGACTGTCCGACCTTCAATGAGTATCCCTCCGGCGCGACCGGCTGCACCGTTATGGACAGCCCCTGCTCCATGGCCAGCTGGCAGACCGAAGAATAGAGGCCCGTCGTCGGGAAATGATCCTCGACGACGAGAACGCGCTCGTGCTTCGCGAGCAAGGAGGACAGCTTCACGGCATCCAGCGTGTGCAGCTTGTTCATGACCAGCACGCCCAATTCCGGGCGGGCCTGCCTGGCCTTCAGGCATTCCTGAACCAGGCTGCCGTACGAGACGAGCAGCGGGGCACCGGGCTGGCCTTCGATGTAGTGGAAGTCGCCATCGGCGCCGGGAATGGACGGCGTGCCCTTGGCGATGCGGACATACGCCGACTTCTCTCGCGCGATGGCCAGATCGAGGGCCTTTTCCGCGAACTCGACAGACGAAGTCGCATAGACGTCGATGCCCGGCAGCCCCTTCAGCATGCCCCACTCGTCGACGATGTGATGAGTCGGCCCGAGCGGGGCGTTGTCGAAGCCCGCGGAGGTTCCCAGCAGGATGACCTTGTTCTCGTGCAGCACGACGTCGTCGCGAATCTGCTCGAGACAACGATGGATGAGAAAGTTCGAGATCGTGTAGACCACCGGCAGGAAGCCCATGTTGCACAGGCCTCCCGCGACGCCGATCAGATTCTGCTCGGCAATGCCCACGTTGAGGAAGCGCTTGGGGAAAGCCTCCTCGATCGGCTCGACGAGGTTGATGCCCATGTCGCCGGTCAGGAAGAACAGGCGCTCGTCCGTCTTCATGCGGGCGAGCAGCGCATTGAGGATCTTGCCTCTCACGACACGTCTCCCTTCAGCGCCGCGACGGCCTGCTCGTAGGTTTCCTTGTTGAGCGACCGGTAGTGCCAGATCGGCTGATTCTCTGCGAAGGGCACGCCCTTGCCCTTGGTCGTGTTGGCAATGATGACGCTCGGCTTGTCGCCCGCGCGTATGGCGGCGATTGCGCCGGTCAGGGCCGCGAGGTCGTGACCATCAATGTCATGCACGGCGAAGCCGAAGCCGCGGAAGCGATCCGCGAGCGGCTCGAGGTTGATGACCTCCCTGGTCGCCTTGATGCTCGAGATGCGATTGTTGTCGACGACTGGAATCAGCCGGTTGAGCTTCTGGTGGTGGGCCAGCATCAGGGCCTCCCACACCGCCCCTTCCTGGATCTCGCCATCGCCCATCACGCAGAAGACCAGGGCGTCGTCGAAGCCCTTCGAGCGTAACCCGATCGCCGCGCCGACCGCGACGGGCAGGCCGTGGCCGAGCGCCCCCGTCGAATGTTCGACCCCGGGCACGGCGTGGCTGACATGGCCGGCCAGTTCGCTGCCGTTCTTGTGGTAGGTCGCGATCGTCGCCGCATCGAGCAGGCCGAAATGGTGCATCACCGAGTAGGTACACGCCGCCCCGTGCCCCTTGCTGACGAACACCCGGTCGCGGCCGTTCTCGCCGCGCCGGATCGCACCGACGTCGCAGGCGCCGTAGGCCGCGATGAGGATCTCGACCATCGACATCGACGTGCCGAGGTGGCTGGCCTGCCCTTCGAACAGGATCTTCAGGATCGTGCGGCGAACATCCGCCGGATCGGGAAGGTTGGGACGCGCCGTCATCGAACTACTTCTCCCCTTCCCGGAAATACTCGAGCAGCTCCGCGACCCCGGTCTCCAGAGAGGTCTGCGGCGCCCAGCGAAGCTCGCGCTTCACCCTGTCGTTCACCGGGTTCCGGATGCTGATCGCCGAGGCATCACGCTCGGTCACCTGAAGCTGCTTGCCGAGCCGGCTCCGCGCCGCCTCGATCACGTCGCCGAGGGTCACCAGCCTGTCGCCTGCGAGATTGAAGATCTCGAATCCCCGACGTCCCAGCGCGGCGCCGATGCCGGAAGCGATGTCGCGGACATGAATGAACCGGCGAGCCGTCGCGAGGCTGCCGACGGTCACCGTTTCGCTCGTGCGTGCCGTGTTGACGAGCGCCTCGACCGCCGACCAGTTGGCCTTGCGCGGACCATAGACGATTCCGAAGCGCAGGACGGTACCGCCCTCCAGACCGCGCCGCACCGCCACATTGAGCGCCATCTCGCCGGCGAGCTTGGTCGCCGCGTATTCGTTCCGTACCGCCGCTGGATCGATCACCGTGTCTTCCGACTGCACCGCGTCGTTGGCCACGTCGCCGTACACCCACTCCGACGAGGCGAAGATGACCTGCCGGGCATTGCGCTTGCGCGCCGCCATGAGCAGGTTGGCCGTGCCCGTCACGTTCACGTCGAAGGCGAGCCGCGGGTCGGCCGCGCAATCGGGCTCCCGGGAGATCGCCGCCAGATGGATCATCGCATCCATTTCCGGCAGGCGGTCGGCGAGCGCCGGATCCCGGATGTCGGCGGCCAGGCTGTTGGCACCGCCGGGCGCCACCGAGTCCACGCCGAACACCTCGTGCCCCTGCGCCGTGAGCGTCGTCTCGAGAACCTTGCCGATGAAGCTTTGCGAGCCCGTAATGACGACTTTCATTTTCGATCCACGCTCTACGACTTCACCCGGCGCAGGAATCCGCCGGGCGAGGACGTGATGTCCATCCGCTCGTAGTAAGGGTCCACCACGAACTCCGGATGCCTCGCCAGGAACTGGTCGATTGCCTGGAGCGGATGATCGTCCGCCCAGCCCGGCCGGGCCGCCGGGATATCCCCGACATGCGCCTGCGCCCCGTCCATGGCCACGATGTAGCTGTCCAGGGTGACCATCGGCGCATAGGCCTCGAGCTCGGCCGCCACATGGGCCGCGGTGTGATTCGAATCGAGCGTGACCAGCACCCGCTTGGCATCGCCGACCGACGCCCGAACCCTGTCAACGATGGTGGGGTCGATCGAGCTGCCCTCGATCAGCTCCATCCGGTGACGCAGGGGATGGGCGTCGATGATTTCACGATTGTGCTTACGGATGTCGACGTCGATGCCGATGACCCGCCCCTCGCCGATCAGCTCGAGGATGGAGGCCGACAGCACCAGGGAACCGCCGTGGGCGATGCCGGTCTCGACGATCACGTCCGGCCGCACCTTCCAGATCAGTTCCTGCATCGCCACGACGTCCTCGGGCAGCTGGATGATCTGCACCCCAAGCCAGCGCGGCTCGTACATGCGCCGATTGTGAGCCGAAACCTTGAGCCACAAAGCCGCTAGCAGCTCGCGACCCTCGGGCGAATAGAGATCGCAGGCGATCTCCTCACCGTTCCGGCGCAGGACGATCTGCGAGTTTGGCGGCGCGTGTACGGATTTCATTGCAGGATCTTCACTTCGGGGACCGGCAAGATGAACTTCCCTCCGCGGCTTCTGTAGTCGGCCTGCTGCCGGACGATTTCATCGACGAAATTCCAGGCCAGCACGAGCAGGTAGTCCGGCTGGTCCTGCAGGATCCGCTCCGTCGACACGACGGGGATATGGCTGTCGGGCGTGTAGCGACCCTGCTTGAGCGGGCTGCGGTCGGCAATCCATTGGAGGTCGCCGGCGTCGACACCGGCGAAGGTGAGCAACGTGCTGCCCTTCGCGGGCGCGCCATAACCGGCCACCTTCATGCCCTTGGCCTTCAGCTCGTCGAGCGTGCGTCGCAGCTGCCTTCGCACCTCATGGGCCTGTGCCGCCAGCTTCTCGAGGGGCGCGCGCTCCGGAACGCCATACTCGCGCTCCTGAGCGAGCCGTGCCGTCACCGCCGCAGACGCCGGGCGGACGCCCTTGCGCTGGATGAAGGCCCGCAGCTGCCCGTGATGGATCGGCAGGCGCTCGCAATCGACGACCTCGAAGCCGCGCGGATTGAACAGCTTCTGCATCGCGTCGAGCGACCAGTAGGAGACATGCTCGTGATAGATCGTGTCGAAGGCGGCCTGGTCGAGGAGGTCCAGCAGATAGTGTGCCTCGACGACGAACACGCCGTCGGCATCCAGCATGACGTCGAGGCCGGCGACGAAATCGTCGAGCGCGGGAATGTGCGGGAACACGTTGGTGGCCGTGATCGCCTTCGCCGGCCCGAAGCGCTCGCGCAGCTTGCGCGCCGACTCGAGACCGAAGAAGTCGTTGACAACCTCGATCCCCTTCTGCTTCGCGACCGGCGCCAGATTGACGGCGGGGTCCATGCCGAGGACGCTCATCCTCTGCTTCCGGAAGCCCTCGAGGAGCGTGCAGTCGTTGCAGCCGATGTCCAGGACCAGCGCGTTCGGCTTGAGCTTCGCCCAGTCGACGACGGCGGCGGCCAGCCCGTGCAAGTGATTGACCAGCGTCTCGGACAGGGAGGACATGTAGAGATAGTCCTCGAACATCGCCGCCGGCGGCACCCGATCGGGCAGTTGGACGTGGCCGCACGAACTGCAGTGCGCGAGGCGCAACGGGTAGGCCGGCTCACCGGCCTCAAGCTCCGTCTTGGTGAGAAACTTGTTGGCCAACGCCATTTTCCCGAGGTCGAGGACGACCTCGACATCGCTTGACTGACAGAGAATGCAGCGCGCCAAGTTTCACCTATGATCGCATACTGCTGGTATGCTGGGGCGCGTTAGTAAACCAATCGATTGTGCGCCGCAATGCCCCGGAAAATGGCACTTCTGGCCGCCAATCCAGCATTTCCCGGGCCTTTGAGACGTCGGCGCTGCACCGCCAGATTTCGTCCGCGCGCACTTCCGACGGCTCGATCGAGAGGCACCCGGATTTGCCCATCAGGGCGAGGATTTCGCCGGCGACCTCCCCGACCGAACGTCCCTGCCCCGACGCGATGTTGATGGTCGAGCCGCTCGGAATGTCCCGGATCATGGAGTTATGGAACGCCCGGACAACGTCGCCGATGTAGACGAAATCCCGCTCGGGCCGCGGGTTCCGGATACGGACCGGTTCGCCAGCCAGGGCGGAAAGGATCACATGCGGGATCAGCCGGTGCCGTGCCTCCCACGGTCCGAATGGCGTGAACAGCCGCAGTTCCACGGTTCGCCATCCGTGGAGGCGTCCCCCGCCATGGACCAGCTGGGCGGCGGCCGACTTGGTCATGCCCAGCCAGTTCGCCGGACGCTCCGGCGCGTCCTCCTTCAGCCCGTTGCCGTCGCCGTACTGGGCGGCACTGCCGGCCTGGATGAACCGCAGGCCCTTCTGCCCTGCCAGT
Organism: Reyranella aquatilis; assembly: GCF_020880995.1. Lineage (GTDB taxonomy): Bacteria > Pseudomonadota > Alphaproteobacteria > Reyranellales > Reyranellaceae > Reyranella > Reyranella aquatilis. The sequence goes on from NZ_JAJISD010000013.1 coordinate 119,914, forward strand.
GCCTGGAGAAGGTTCGCGGTGCCGCGTACATTGACGTCGACATGGTCGCTCGCCGCTGGCGGCGGGTTGAAGGCCGTTGCGGCGAGATGGACGACGATTTCCGGCTGCGCGACATCGACCGCGCGTTGCACTGCTGCCGGGTCGCGCAGGTCGGCTTCGAGGCACTCGAAACGCCTGACGACCTCCGAAAGATTCGGGGGGCACCCTGCAGACCGCGCGGTGACGAACACCCTGGCATCCTCGCCCAGCACGTGGCGCACGAGATTGGCGCCGATCATGCCGCCGCCACCGGTGAAGAGAATTCTCCGGCCCGCTAGGTCCATCTTCAGGTGACCGCGTACAAAACGCGCGCGCCGCGAGGCTCGTACGCCATGGGGACTTCGGTCAGGTCGCCCAGCGCCGCCCGAACGGCGGCGTGCTTCTCTGGCGGTGCGAGCAGCAACAGGAACCCGCCGCCGCCGGCGCCCAGCAGCTTGCCACCGTGTGCACCCGCTGCCAGGGCCGCCTCGTACCAGCGATCGATTCGTTCCTCGGAGATGCTGCTGGCGAGTTCACGCTTGCGGCGCCAGTTGCTGTCGAGCAGCGCACCGATTTCGGCAATCGTGCAATTCGCTCGCAACTTGTCCCGCAGCACCATGGCATCGTCCCGCATCGCTGCGACGAGAGGACGGGTGTCGGCCAGCTTGGCGCGCTGCTCCGTCAGTATGGTGGCTGCCGACCGCTGGATGCCCGTCCAGAAGACCAGGCTGTCGCGGAACAGGACCCGCAGGCGATCCTCGCCGATCGAGATCGGATCGATGGAAACCGCACCACCGGGATGGAACTGGATGAGATTGAGCCCGCCGAAGGCCGCGGCATACTGGTCCTGCTTGCCGATCGGATGGCCGAGGCGCTCGATCTCCACCGTGCAGGCCTCTTCCGCGAGCTGCGCGGCCGACACGTCCTCGCCCCTCAGCGTATGCAGGGCATAGAGCAGTCCCACCGCGAAGGCCGACGACGAGGCCAGACCCGAATTGGCCGGCAGGTCGGACGCGATGTTGACCTGCAGCGGGGCCGGCACTGTCACCAGCCGCAGACACTCGCGCACGATGTCGTTGCGGATGTCGGCCAGCGAATCGGTGTGCTCCGTCACCGAATAGTTGATCCGGTACGCCTCGTTGAAAAGCGGCGAATGCGCCTTCACCGTCACATAGATGTACTTGTCACACGCCGTGCTGACGACGGCACCGCGGTCCTGTTCATAGAAGTCCGCGATGTCAGAACCGCCGCCGATGTAGCTGATGCGCAGCGGCGTCATCGTCGTGACGAGCCGAGGCGGCCGCCACGATCTAACCATGCTTGAGGGCCCAGTCGTACGGGATCTCCGGCGTGAAGGGCGGCAAGCGCAGCATCTCGTCCGGCCGGTGCGGTTCGCTGGCGCAGTTCGCCATCACCACCATCTTGTCGCCGTAGGCCTTGTAACCGTTGGCGATACCGGGCGGAATTTGGACGAGGACATAGTTGTCCTCGCCGAAGAAGACCTCCTGAAGGGCACCCTTGGTGGGCGAGTCCGGGCGCAGGTCGTACATCACCAGCTTCGCACGCCCCACCATCACCGCGTTGTTCACGGTCATCGTCTGATGAATGTGCCAGGCCTTCACAACGCCGGGCCAGGCGCAGGAGAAGTAGATCTCGCCGAACGACTTGAAGTGCGGGTCGGTCGCCTTGAGCATGTGCATGATCTTGCCGCGCTCGTCGACGATCTGGCGCAGGGGAACGACCTTCACACCATCGATCTCAGCCATTGACGCCTCGCCACTTCAGGTTCTCGTCCAGTCGACCGTCGTCGATCAGGTGCCTCAGCCAGCTGAGGCGAATGAACTTGCCGCTCGCCACCGCGACCTTGTCGAGGCCGACCTTGCGGAAGGCGTCGGCAAGCTGGACGGCGCCGGACTCCGGCGTCCACTCGAACTTGAAGTCGGGGAAGGTCTTCGCGAACTTCGCGAAGCTCGCCCGGTAGGTGCGCTGGTCGGCGCCGGGCCGCGCCTCGATCGTCAGCTTGGCCCCTGGAACCGCCTTCACCGCCGCCTCGCCGATCGCGCGGATCTTGTAGTTGAGATGGTCGGCGCCGTTGTTGAACGCCTGGTTGTGGATGGTCTCGAGCGGCGCAGAGAGATAGAGACCGAAGGTCCGCGCCAGATCGTCGACGTGAACCACCGGCCGCCACGGTTCGCCGTCGCTGTGCATGGTGACGTGGCCCGTGGTCAGGGCCTCCGCCACGAAAGCATTCAGAACCGTGTCGAGACGCTGGCGCGGCGAGAGACCGTAGACGGTGCCGTTGCGGACATACACGGGCGAGAAAGTATCGTCGGCGAGTTCCTGGAGAGCCTGCTCGGTCTGCACCTTGGAGCGCGCATAGTCGGTCTGGGGATTGAGAGGCGCAGTCTCATCGACGAACTGCGCCTCGGAAAGGCCGTACATGATGCAGGACGACGAGAAGATAAAGCGCCTCACGCCGGCCTGCTTCGCCGCCTTGGCGAGGCGCACCGATGCGTGGAAATTGATGTCCTCGGTCCAGCCTTTGTTCAGATTGCCGACCGGATCGTTGCTGAGTGCGCCGAGATGCACTATCGCATCGAAGCCTTTGAGGTCGGAAGCCTCGACCTCGCGAAGGTCCTTGGAGATGGTCGGTACCTTGGCCGGCTCGGTCCCGAGCAGGCACTTGGAGAAGTACCCGGTATCCAAGCCGACGACGTCGTAACGCGAGCGAACAAGAGTTGGGGTGAGCACAGCCCCGATGTAGCCATCGTGACCCGTAACCAGGACTTTCCCGCTCATCTAAACCGAACCTCCCCTGCAGCCAGTCTGCGGTGCTCCCGGAGGAGCCGCATGCTTGCAATCGACAGCTTGCAAAACCAAGCTGGCCTGCCTCAATCGAGGCTGACAACTGGACCATGCGCCGGGGCTACGTCAACCCTTGGCAGGAAATGCAGATGAAAACCAAGTTCCCCAGCCGGAAATACCCTTCCGCGGGTGCCTACACTCTCGAATATGCCGTCAATCTTGCGACTGCCTTGCAGTCGGTCGGCGGCGATCAGATCGACCGGGCCGCGGCTCTTCTGTCCCGCGCCATCCGAGAGGACCGGCTGATCTTCGCCTGCGGCAACGGCGGGTCGGCGGCCATCTCCAACCATCTGACCTGCGACTGCTCCAAGGGCATCGCGACCGGGACCGGCCTGCGTCCCCGCGTCTTCAGCCTGTCCGCCACGGTCGAGCTCGTCACGGCCATCGCCAACGACCTCGAGTTTTCCGAGGTCTTCGTCCAGCAACTGCGCACGGCAGCACGCCCGGGCGACGTGCTGATGACCATCTCCTCCTCGGGTGATTCCGAGAATATCGTCCGGGCCGTGAAGTGGGCGCGCGAGAACGGCATGGCGACCATCGCGCTGACCGGGTTCTCCGGCGGCCGCAGCGCCGGCCTGGCGGATGTCAGCCTGCACGTCGCGGCTGACAATTACGGCGTGGTCGAGGACACCCACCAGAGCCTCATGCACATTCTCGCGCAGTATCTTCGTCTCGAAGCCCTGCCGGCCGATCAGATGGCCGCGACCCGCTTCTGATGCCGCTCGCGATGGATCGACGGAGCGAGCTTCTGCGGCCGAGGCAGGCCGTTATCCTGGCGGGCGGGCGCGGCACGCGTCTGGGCGCGATCACCGAATCGATCCCCAAGCCGATGGTCCCGTTTCACGGCCGCCCCTTCCTCGAGTACCTGATCGAATTCCTGAGGGACCAGGGGATGAAGAAGTTCCTGCTGCTGCTCGGCTATCTGCCCGAGACGGTGCGGGAGTACTTCGGCGATGGCCGCCGGCTCGGGGTCGAGATCGAGTACTCGGTCACGCCGGTCGAGGACGATACCGGCACCCGCCTGCGCAAGGCGATCCCGAAAATCGAGCCGACCTTCCTCCTCGCCTATTGCGACAACTATTGCCCGGTCGACGTCGAGGCGATGTGGCGGCGTTTCTCGCGCGGCGACGCGGAGGCGATGGTCACCGTCTATGCCAACGACGACGGCTACACACGCGACAATGTCGTGACCGACGATGACGGCTTCCTGTCGGTCTACGACAAGACCAGAACGGCTCCAGGCCTCAAGGGAGTCGATATCGGCTTTCTGATGGGCCGCCGTTCGATCCTCGACGGGTTGCCGGAGGAGGATTGCTCGTTCGAGAAGACGGTCTATCCCCAGTTGATCGCGCGCCACGCGCTCCTGGCGAACGTAACGCGTCATCGCTACTACAGTGTCGGCACGCAAGCGCGTCTGCCCGAAACAGCATCGTTCCTCGAGCGCCGCCCGACCCTCCTGCTCGACCGCGACGGCGTTCTGAACCGCCGCATGCCGCGGGCCGAGTATGTCTGCGACTGGAGCGACTGGGTCTGGTTGCCGGACGTGCTCGAGGCGCTGCGCAGGTTGAAAGAGGCCAACTGGCGAACCGCCGTCATCACCAACCAGCCCGGCATCGCGCGCGGCCATCTCACCCTCGAGAAACTGCACGAAATCCACGACCGCATGCGGGCCGAAGCGCGCGCCGCCGGGGGCGACATCGGCCCGATCTATTTTTGCCCGCACAACTGGGACGACGGCTGCGATTGCCGCAAGCCGCGGCCGGGCATGCTCTTCCAGGCACAGCGGGAAATGACCCTGGATCTCACCCGGACGGCCTTCGTGGGCGACGACGAGCGCGACGGCGAAGCCGCCGCCGCCGCCGGTTGTCCCTTCCATTTCGTCACCGAGCAGAGGCCTCTCGCCGCCGTGGTCGATACCCTGTTGCTCAAGGGCGGCTGAAGCCGGGAACCTTGTCGCGGGCGTCGCGGCCTAATACAAGGCGCCCCGAGCTTTCCCGTCCCGCACGAGCGCCCAGATGACGTCGACTCCGCCGTTCTACTCCTTCGTCATCCCGACCCGGGACCGGCACGACGTGCTCGGTTCGGCGATCCAGACGATTCTCGCTCAGACCCGCGACAACTTCGAACTGGTCGTCATGGACAACCACAGCACGCCCGAAACGCGCCAGGTCGTCGATGCCTTCGCCAGCCCTCGCATCCGCTACGTCCGCGCGCCCGAGCGCCTGTCGATGCTCGACAACTGGGAGTTCGCGCTCGACCACGTCAAGGGCGACTACGTCCACTATCTGGGCGACGACGACGGCATGTTCCCGGACTCGGTCGAGGTCGCGACCCATCTTCATCGCGAATTCCCCGGTCTTCCGTTGGGCTGGCAGTCGGTGCACTACTTTTGGCCGGACTTCATAGTTCCGAGCCATCGTGGTCTCGGCCAGATGCGCGTCGGCCGCGTCGTGGAGGTCCGTGACAGCAGGTGGGCACTTACAGAGGCCTACTCGGGAAGACTTCACCAGGCCGAGCTGCCCACACTCGTTTTTTCGTTCGTTCCAAGAGCCACGATCGAGCAGGCGCGGAAGAAGTACGGCCGCTACTTCTGGTTCCGTGCGCCCGACGTGAGCTCGGCAATCGTGAACGCGATCAACAGCGACGCCTATCTCTATTCCTACCGGCCGCTCGGCATCAATGGAGCCTCGCGGCACAGCAACGGCGCGTCGCACATGTACGCTCACATCAACGACAAGGCGTTCAAGAAGTGGCTGGCGGAAGCCAAGATAGCTTCTGCAGAAGAGCCTCTCGATGGTCGCCTCACCGGAGGCTTCATCACCGAAGTGGCAATCGTCGACGAACTGTTCTGGCTGCAGAACAAGTTCAAGTCCGAGATCGGCGACATCCCGGTCGATATGCGCGACTTCCTGAAGTGGATCGTACAGGCGGCGCCCCGCTACTTCGCCCGCTTCGACGAGGTCGTGGCCGCCGTCGAGACCATGGCCAAGCGCAACGGGGTCGACATGCGCGAAATCCAGATCCCTGCCAAGGTCCCGCCGCCCGAGAAGCAGGACTTCACCTTCGGCACGGACCACCGCACCGGCACCGTCAGCTACAGCTACTATACCAACACCGACCACGTGCGGACGGTCGCCGACTTTGCCGAGGAAGCCAGCCGGCACTGCGTGCCCGTCGGTCAACTCATCATTCAGGACCGGCGCTCTGAAGCCACGACCACGCGCGCGCCCACCCTTGGGGCGCGCCTGCGGTCTTTGCTGGGCCGCTGAGGCTCTAGCCGCCGAGCTTCAGTTCGGCAGCCCGTTCCTTCGGCACCAGGACGATGTTGGACGACAGCGGCACCCCTTCGACCGCGCGTTCCGGCCGGCCGCCGACCGGGGAGAAGGACAGGACCTGATAGTTCAGGTCGGTCTTCAGCGTGTTCAGCAGGGTTTCCGCGCTCTGGCCCTGCGCATGCAGCGCGCGGTCGTTCAGTTCCATCAACAGGACCGGACGGTGCGTCGAAAGGACCGTGCGCGCGCCGGCCACGACTCCGGCCTCCGCGCCCTCCACGTCGATCTTGACCATGTCCACCTTCGAGAGGCCATGACGGCTGACAACGGCGTCGAGCGTCTCCAGCGGCACGCGCTCGGAACTCGCACGCACCACGTCGTCATGGGCGAAGTCGCCCAGCGTGTTGTGACCGGCGTGGACACCGTGGGCGAGGTGGAGATCGACAAATCCCGCCTCGGCTCCCAGCGCCGCGGCGACCACCTGCACGTTCTCGAGGCCGTTGCGACCGAGATTGCGTTGCAGATGCGCGCGCTCGCGCGAACTGGGCTCGACGGCGATCACCCTGCCGGTCGGGCCGACGCGGCGGGCCGCGAAAAGCGTATAGTAGCCGTCGTTCGCGCCGACATCGACGAACGACATGCCGGGCTTCAGCATGCGGTCGACAAAGGCGAATTCGTTGGGCTCGAAAGAGCCGCACACGTAGAGACAGAGGCTGTTGTCGTTGCCGAGCGTGACATCGACGGTCGTGCCGCCGTGCCAGCGCACGGTCAGCGGGACGGCGAGTTCCTTCTCGCGCGCCGCCTCCCACAAGGCGCCCCTGCGGCAGGCGAGCCAGCGACGCTGGTCGTAGTACTCCTCGGCGAACCGCCAGCCGGGGCGCGGTTCCAGCCTCGACAGACGCGGGGCCAGGATTCCCGCGTAGGCAGCCCCGATAGACGGCGCCCGCACGATCAGCCATCGACCCATATTGTCGAGATGATAGCCCACGCCGGAGCAAACCCGTTCCCAGGCGCTTGCGACGCTGATTGAACGGCGGGCCGTCCGCATGGCTGAACTATTTGCCCCCAACTTTGCCGAGGTTCGGCTAACGTACCCACCGCCGAGCGTCAAGCGTGCCTGTGTGTTGCCACTTTCTGTCCGTAGTGGCGTGCGTTGCAGCATCCCTGCTACGGAATATAATAATGCCCCTCTCAAGCTCCGTTGGTGAAATGTCCGCGCCCCTCCTCCGCGCCTCCCTCCTCCTCGCCGTGATGACGCTGCCCATCGCAGCCTCTGCCCAGCAGCGGCCTGCCGCCCAGGGTGCTTCCGTCCAGACGGCGCCGAGCCAGGGTCTGCGCGTCGTTGCGCGCGTCAACGACGATGCGATCACCGACTTCGACCTGTCGCAGCGGGTCTTGTTCGCCATCCGGACTTCTGGCTTGCAGGACAGTCCCGACCTTCGCCAGCGCATGTCCGGGCAGATGCTCCGCCAGATGATCGACGAGCGTCTGCAGATCCAGGACGCCAGGAAGCTGGGCATGCGGCCCACCGACTCCGAGGTCAACAGCCGCTACGCCGAGATCGAGCGGGCCGCGGGACTGGGACAGGGACAGTTCAAGCTCTATCTCCAGAGCGTGGGTGTGGCACCCGACATCGCCAAGCAGCAGATCGAGGCCCAGATCGCCTGGGGCAAGATCATTCGCCGCAAGGTCCGGTCCCAGGTCGACGTGTCCGAAGCCGAAGTCGACGACGCGATGAGCCGCATGCGCACGAACGTCGGCAAGACGGAGACCCGCGTGGCCGAGATTTTCGTCCCGGTCGACCGCGCCGACGGTGTCGACGAGGGCAAGCGCAGTGCCGACCGCATCATGGAGCAGCTCCGCCGCGGCGCGCCGTTCGGCGCGGTGGCGCAACAGTTCTCGCAGGGCGCCTCCGCCGCATCCGGCGGCGATCTGGGCTGGGTCCTGCCCGGTGCCCTCGATCCCTCCCTGGATGCGGTGCTTGAGCGCGTACAGCCGCGCACCTATTCCGAGCCGGTGCGGTCGGGCTCAGGCTGGCACATCCTCTACGTCGTCGATCGCCGGCCGTTCGCCGCTGCCCGTCCGGATGACGTGAAGCTCAACCTTGTCCAGATGACGCTGGCGCTGCCGCCGAACGCTTCGCCGGAGGAAACCAACCGCGCGACGGCAGACGCCCAGAAGGCCATGAGCGGCGTGCGCCAGTGCAACGATCTTCACGTGCAATCCCGCCAGATCAAGGGCAGCACGTCGGGCGATCTGAACGGCGTGCGCGTTGGCGACCTGCAGGCAAATCCGCAGATGTACGAGCAGCTGCCGCGCCTCCCGATCGGCGGCACGGCGGGTCCGTTCCGCGTCGCCGAGGGCCTCCAGGTCGTCGCCCTCTGCAGCAAGGCCGGCGGAGACGGTCTGCCGACGCGCGACGCCATCCAGCAGCAGATTCTTGTCCAGAAGCTGGACTCCGCCGGACGCCGCTACATGCGCGACCTGCGCCGTCAGGCAACGATCGACATCAAGTCGTGATGTCGGCGCAATGAGCACGACCGCGCCGCTCGCCGTGACAATGGGCGAGCCGGCCGGTGTCGGAGGCGAACTTAGCCTCAAGGCCTGGCAGGCGCGGCATTCGGGCGCCCGCCCTTTCTTCATCCTCGACGATCCGGATCGCCTCGCCGCGCTCGCGAGGCAGCTCGGGGTCGATGTACCCGTGCGGAGCATCGGCCGGCCAGAGGAAGCCGCCGCAGCGTTCCCCAGCGCGCTTCCGGTCCTGCCCGTCCCCCTCGCCGCGGCCGTGACGCCCGGCCGCCCAGACGTGGCGAACGCGCCCGCCACGATCGAAGCGATCGAGCGCGCGGTGCAGTTTGCCAAGGCCGGCACCATCGCCGGCATCGTCACCAACCCGATCCAGAAGAAGACGCTGCAGGATGCGGGTTTTAGGCATCCCGGCCACACCGAGTTCCTCGCCGAACTCGCGGGTGGCGTCGAGGTCGCCATGATGCTGGCCTGCCCGCAGCTTCGCGTCATCCCGGTAACCATCCACCTGTCGCTGGCCGATGCGGTGAAGTCACTCGACGGCGAGCAGATCGTGCGCGCGGGCCGGATCGCCGCGCGGGGATTGCGCGACCTGTTCGGCATAGAACATCCCCGGCTGGCGGTGGCGGCGCTCAACCCGCACGCAGGCGAACAGGGCGCGATGGGCGACGAGGAGCGCCTCATCATCGTTCCGGCCATCGAGGCGCTGCAGCGGGAAGGCATCGCCGCACGGGGGCCTGCCCCGGCCGATACGATGTTCCATGCGGCAGCGCGGCCCGCCTACGACGTCGCACTCTGCATGTATCACGACCAGGCACTGATCCCGATCAAGACCATCGACTTCGCCGGCGGCGTCAACGTGACGCTCGGGCTGCCCTTCGTGCGGACCTCGCCCGATCATGGCACGGCGCTCGACATCGCCGGCACCGGCCGCGCCGACCCGGCCAGCCTGCTGGCGGCGATCGACATGGCCGATGACATGGCACGGCGGCGCGGCCACTGAGATGGACGGCGTCGAGGCCCTGCCGCCCCTCCGCGAGACCATCGCCGCGCACGGGTTCGATGCCCGCAAGCGCTTCGGCCAGCACTTCCTGCTCGACCTCAATCTCACCCGCCGCATTGCGCGCGCGGCGGCGCCGCTGGACGATGGGACCGTGATCGAGGTCGGCCCGGGACCGGGCGGGCTGACGCGCGCCCTGCTGCTCGAAGGGGCGCGCCGGGTCGTTGCCATCGAACTGGACGGGCGGGCGTTCGGCCCGCTCCTCGAACTGCAGGCCGTGGCCAGCGGACGGCTGGAACTGGTGGAGGCCGACGCGCTGCGCCTCGAGCCGCGGGATCTCGGGCCCGCGCCGCGGCGGATCGTGGCCAACCTGCCCTACAACGTGTCGACGGCCCTGCTGGTGCAATGGCTGCACGCAGCAACCGACATCGCCGACATGGTGCTGATGTTCCAGAAGGAGGTGGTCGATCGCCTCGTGGCGGCCCCCCGCACCAAGGACTACGGGCGTCTTTCCGTACTGGCCCAGCATGTCTGCGAGGTCCGCCGCCTGTTCGACGTCGCGCCAACCGCCTTCGTGCCACCGCCCAAGGTTACCTCGGCGGTGGCGCGCCTGACGCCGCGGCCGGCGGCCGACCGCTTGGCAGATCTGAGGCCGCTGGAGCGTGTCACGGCCGCGGCCTTCGGCCAGCGCCGCAAGATGCTGCGAGGGTCCCTGGCGGGCGTTTTTTCCGATCCTGTCACTATTCTGGAGGGGCTCGGCCTCAAGCCCACGGCGCGCGCCGAGGAACTGACCGTCGAAGACTTCGTGAAACTGGCAGGCCTCCTTGACAGTGAGTGAGTACTCACTATTATTGAGCCCATGATCCGTTCGCTCGCCTTCAACCTCTATTTTTATCTGGGCACCCTGCTGGTGGCCGTGATCGGCATCCTGCTCGTTCCCATTCCCACACCGGTCCTGCTGCGCGGCCTGCTGTTCCACTGGGCTCGCGCCGTCGTCTGGGGCATGCGCTGGATCGGCGGCATGAGCATCGAATATCGGGGCCTGGAAAACCTGCCGACTCGGGGCCCGGTCCTGCTGGCCAACAAGCACCACAGCGAGAGCGACGGCATTCTGCTGGCTGCCCGCATCCGCGGTATCGCCTTCGTCGCGATGCAGGAACTCTTCCGTTACCCGCTGATCGGAACGATCCTCTATCGCCTGCAGATGATCCGCGTCGACACGTGCGGCGGCGGCCGCGAGCGCGAGAATCTCGCCCAGTTCGCCAAGCGCGCCTACGACAGCGGCCGGCACATCGCGATCTATCCCGAGGGAAACCTGATGGCCCCGGGCGAACGCGAGCGCTACCGCTCCGGCATCTACTACCTCTATCGGGACCTCGACCTGCCGGTGACGCCCGTCGCCACTTCGGTGGGTCTGCTGTGGAATCGGCGTGACTGGCGCAAGAAGCCGGGCCCCGCCGCGATCGAGTTCCTGCCCGCCATCCCGACAGGCCTCGACAAGCAGACCTTCATGCGCACGCTGGAAGATACGATCGAAACCGCCAGCGACCGCCTGATCGCGGAGTTCTCGGGTCGGCCCTACACGCCCAGCCAGCTGGTGCTACGCTCCCAGGGACAGACCGGCATCGGCATGCCGATCACCGCCCCTCGCGCAACGCCTTGACGAAGGCCGAGAGGCCGACCTGACGCTCGCGCTTCAGCCGCTCGGCCGTCAGGATGGACTTCAGCTCCATCAGGCTGGTGGCGATGTCGCGGTTGATGATCTGGTAGTCGTACTCGGCCCAGTGGCTCATCTCGTCGGCGGCCTTGGCCATCCGCTTCTGCACCACTTCCATCGAATCCTGGGCGCGGGTGATCAGCCGGCGCTCGAGGTCGCGGGTCGACGGCGGCAGGATGAACACCGTCACCAGGTCGCTGCCGGCCTTTTCCTTGAGTTGCTGGGTGCCCTGCCAGTCGATATCGAACAGCACGTCACGGCCGTCGATCAGCGCCGCTTCCACCGGTGCGGCGGGCGTGCCGTAGAAATGGTCGAATACGCGCGCGTGCTCCAGGAATTCGCCGCGCTCGATCATGCCGCGGAAGGTGGCGGTGTCGACGAAGTGATAGTCGACCCCGTCCTTCTCGCCGGAGCGGCGCGCGCGCGTGGTCGCCGAGACGCTGAGCTGGATCTGCTTGTCGTTGTCGAGGAGTTGCCGCGACAGGGTTGTCTTGCCCGCGCCCGACGGCGAGGACAGGACGAGCATCAGGCCGCGCCGCGTGATCGCGGCGGCATCCTCATTCGACATTCTGGACCTGCTCCCGCATGCGCTCGACGGCGCCCTTCAGATCGATGCCGATGCGCGTCAGCTCGATGTCGGCAGACTTCGAGCAGAGCGTGTTGGCCTCGCGATTGAATTCCTGGCAGAGGAAATCGAACTTCCGGCCCACCGGGTTGTCGGCGCGGGCGTCGGCCAGCAGGGCGCGGGCCTGCGCGATGTGGGCGTTCAGCCGGTCCAGTTCCTCGCGCACGTCGGCCTTGCCGACCAACAGCGCCACTTCCTGGGCGAAGCGCTCCTCGGAGAGGGCGGGCACGCGCCCCAGCAGTTCGGCGAGCTGCGCCTCGAAGCGGGCCCGAACCGTGCCGATCTGCGCCAGAGCCCGCTCGGTCGCGCGGCTGCACAGGGCCTCGATCTCCGCGACATGCCCGTCGATCACCGCGGCGAGTGCCTTGCCTTCCGCGGCCCGCGACACGACCAGCCCCTTGAGCGCCTCATCGAGGCTCGCCTGCAGCGCCTTGTCGAGGGTGGCCAGAGCCTCCTCGGTCTCCTGGCCCGCATCCTCCTCCTCGATGACGCCCCTGACGCGCAACAGGCCATCCGCCGACGGAGGCGCGGCACCGGTACTCTTGCGGACCTCCTCGACCAGGGTCGCAAGTTCAGCGAGCAGCGCTCGGTTTATGGCGAGCGGCTTGGTCTGGCGTTCGCTGGTGACGGTAAGCGTGAGCGAAACGTTGCCCCGCTTCATCCGTCCGCCGACCGCTGCGCGCGCGGGGTTCTCGAGGCGATCGAAGCCTGGCGGTACGCGGCAGCGGATTTCGAGGTTTCGCCCGTTGACGCTGCGCGCTTCCCATACCCAGTGCCGCCGGTCATCCGAACCCTGCGCCCGGGCGTATCCCGTCATGCTTGCAATCAAATTGCCCCCTGCCCCATTCTTGGGCACCATCACTCCTTAAGTGGATCGGCATTTCGATTCAATGGACTATTGAGGCGCGTGTCGATCATGGCTGAGCGGCGTTGGGCACGGCAGACAGGCCTCAAGGCCGTGGCATTGTTGGTTGGTCTGGCGGTGGCATTGATCGGCCTGGAAGCGCTGTCCACGGCCTGGCTGACGATCCGCGACGGCCGCTACACGCCGGCGAAGGAACTGTTCGCCAACACCCGCAACTCCTACATCCAAGACCTCACCATCGGCGGAAACTGCCGGTACGTCGACACGATGTACCCGCACCCGTACCTGGCGTTTGTCCACCATCACGACGATCCCTGCGGCGTACCGGGCGCCAACAATATCGGCCTGCTCGGCGACAATTTTCCGGTCGCCCGCAATCCCGAGCGCTATGTGATCCTGGTCTCCGGCGGCTCGGTCGCTTCCCAGCTCTCCCAGCTCTACGATCCCGCGCGGCGGAGCTTTCTCGAGGAGGAGCTCAACCGCAACTATGTCAGCCCGACCGGCAAGCCCTTCCAGGTGCTGAACGGCGCGCTGGGCGCCTGGAAGCAGCCGCAGCAGATGATCGTGTTCTCTATCTACGGCGACTTCGTCGACGCGGTCGTAACCCTCGACGGCTACAACGAGCAGTATCTGATGACGCCGGGCCTCGGGGTCCGCTTCGAAATGCCGGCCGCGAACTATCTCGGCGTGAACCCGATCATCGCCAAGGACGGGTTCGGCAACCTGGCGATCAGCTGGTTCATGGGCCGGATCGCCGGCTGGCTGAGCCAGGGCGTCACGGCGCACTCCCATGCCGCGTACCTGCTGGCCGTGGCCCTCGCCGGCAAGCCGCCCGACGACAATTCCGGCTTCGGCGCCAAGACCTACGCCACCATGATGGGGCTGCCGAAGGAGATCGCCTCCTCACCGTCGGCGTACCTCGATTGGCAGGTCGGCCAATACTCGAAATATATCCGGATGATGGACTTCTCGGCCCGCGAGTCGGGCATCAAATCGATGTTCTTCCTGCAGCCGGTCCCGGCCGTCGACAAGACGCTGACCGAGGAGGAAAGTCGCAACACCCCCGACCGCTCCTACGGTCCACGCTACGTCGAGATCGTGCGTCGCCTCCTCGCACTGCGCGAGCGCAACGTCGAGATCCACAGCATGCTCGACGTCTTCAAGGACGAGACGGGCACGATCTACGTCGACGACATCCATCCAAAGCGCGAGAACATGGACAGCCGGGGTTATTCCCTGATTGCAGCCCGCATGGCCCAGGAAATGGCCAGCGCCTGGGGCTGGCGCTCGAAATCCCAGCGATAGGCAGCCCCTGATGAAATCCTTCTCCAGCATCGTGATCACCGGCGCATCGAGCGGCATCGGCGAAGCCATGGCCCTCGACTATGCCGCGCCCGGCGTGGCATTGGCCCTCACCGGCCGCGACGCGGACCGGCTCGAAACCGTCACGGCCGCCTGTCGGGCGAAGGGCGCCACGATCGTCGCAGCCACGATCGACGTCACCGATCGCGAGCGCTTCCTGCCCTGGCTGGAGGCCTTCGACGACGCCCATCCGGTCGACCTGGTGATCGCCAATGCCGGCATCTCGATCGACAAGGACAATTCCTCGCTCGACGATTTCTCCATCATCCGCAAGACGCTCGACGTGAACATCAACGGCGTGCTGAACACCGTCGAACCGCTGCTGCCCCGGATGATCGCGCGCAAGCGCGGCCAGATCGGCATCGTCTCCTCGCTTGCGGGCTTCATCGGCCTGCCCTACTCCGCGTCCTACAATGCCAGCAAGGCCGCCGTGCGCGTGTGGGGCGAGAGCATCCGCTACGTGCTGAAGAAAGACGGCGTCGGCGTCAGCGTCATCTGCCCCGGCTTCGTCGTCAGCCGGATCACGGCCGAGGCGCCGTTCCCGATGCCGTTCCTGATGACCTCTGCCAAGGCCTCGGCGATCATCCGCCGCGGCCTCGCCCTCAACCGGCCGCGCATTGCTTTCCCGATCGGGACCAAGGCGGCGGTCTGGCTGGGCACGACCCTGCCGGGACGCTGGTCGGCGCGTCTGCTGGGCGCCGGCTAGCGCTTCTCGAGCTTGCGCAGTTCCTCGTAGACGCGGCCCGCCGCGATCTCGACGCCCTTGTCGGTCCAGTGCGCGTCGCTGCGGCGGTAGGCGCCGCGCACGCCCTGGAAATCCTTGCGCAGGTCGACGTAGCGGATCTGTGTCCGGGCCAGCGCCTCGAGCAGACGGTCCTGCCGGTAGTCGGCGATCACGTTGAAGGCGTAGAAGCGCGGCCACGGCTTCCAGTAGGCGACATAGTCGGGATCGACGCTGCCCGGCGGCACGATGAACAACACCAGCGGCACGCCGCGCTCGCGGGCGGCGCGATCCATCGCCGTCAGCCAGGACAGCGTGGCCTGGATGTCGCCGTCCTTCACCAGGCGTGCCGCCAGTTCCTTGGTCGTCGCCTCGAAATAGGGAGACTTCTCGACCTCGGATTTGGTCATGAGGTTCAGGAGCCAGCCCTGCAGCGACTCGTCGTCGACCTTGCCGGAAGCGTAGGCCTGCCAGAAGGCGTCGCCGTCGCGACCGAAGATGGCGGCGATCTGCGCCTCGGAAAGATCGGGGTAGTAGTAGCGCTTGACGTGGCGCACGAGGGCCGGCGTGCGCTCGGCCGGCGGCAGGCGGGCGATCTTCGCCAGCGTGTCGAACTCCTGCGGTACCGGCTTGTTCGTGGTCAGCATCTCCGACAGGCGCAGGCGATTGACCAGTACCCAATTGGCGTTGGGCATGACGTTGCCCAGGATCGATCCGCCCGGTGCCTCGCTGACGAGATCGGGCAGGAGGCCCTGCCCATACCCTTGCCCGTCATAGAGGAAGTCGTTGCCGGAGAAGAAGAACACCGCGAGCGCATCCGGCGACAGGGCGAAGGCCACGTCGCGCATCCGGTAGTAATAGCTGCGCGGCCCCGTGGCGGAGATGCCGAGGTTGATCATCTCCGCCTTCGGCTGGCCCGCCTCGATGAAGCGCCGCTCGACCTCGCCCGGCACGGTGAGGCGCGTGAGCTGGAATTCGAGATAGCTGTCGCCGATGAAGACCGCGCGGTAGCCGCCGCCGGCCGGCTTGGCGATACTGCGTTCCTTGTCGCGCATGCCCCATGAATTGTAGGGCTCGAAGATCCACGGCTTGTCCGCGAGGCCGGTGAAGTCGCTCGACTGGACGTTGACCGGCGGCGTCGAGCGCAGTGCCCGGGCCGGCCACGGCGGTGCCTCGAGCGAGGCCAACAGTTCCAGGCCCGCGAGCGTGATCCCGGTCAGGATCAGCCCGAATACGATCGCGTAGATCCGTTTGCGGCCGTTCTCAGTCATCGCCCGGCGTCATATAGGGCGAGTCCGCGACGGTCCAGCGGGCCGGCTTCTCCTGCCGGAAGATCTGCCGCAGATGAACCTCGTCAGGCCCGTCGGCAATGCGCAGCATGCGCGCGACCGCGTAGGCGCGATGGATCGGGGCGTCGTCGCTGCCGCCCATCGCTCCAAACAGCTGCATCGCCCGATCGGCGATACGCTGCGCCATCTCCGGGACCGCGACCTTCACCATCGAAACGTCGCGCCACACGGCCTGGTGGCCGTCGCTGTCCAGACGCTCGGCCGTGCGCAGCACCAGCAGGCGGGCCTGCTCGATCTCGATGCGGGAGCGCGCGATGGCCTGTTGTGTCGAATCGTAGTCGATCACGGCCCGCCCGAACGTCCGCCGTTCGGCGGCCCGCGCCATCATCAGCTCGACCAGCACCTCGCACGTGCCGATCGCGCGCATGCAGTGATGCAGCCGTGCCGGTCCCAGCCGCACCTGCGCGGCGGCGAAGCCTTCACCCTCCTCGCCCAGCAGGTTCTCGGCCGGCACGCGTACGTCTTCGAATGCGAGTTCGGCGATGGGGGCGATGCTGTCCTCCCAGCCGAGGAAGCGCAGCTCGCGCACGACCCGAAGGCCCGGCGACGGCATCGGCACGATCACGCAGGAATGCCGCCCGGTGCGCGGCGCCTCGGGGCGCGACACCCCCATCACGATCACGAAGGCGCAGGCGGGATGGGCGCCACCGGTGATGTACCATTTGCGGCCGTTGACCACCCAGTCGCCGCCGTCGCGCCGCAGGGTGGTGGCGATGTTGGTCGCGTCGGAGGACGCGACGTCGGGTTCGGTCATGCCGAAGGCCGATCGCGTGCGGCCTTCCAGCAATGGCTCGAGCCAGCGCTGCTTCTGCTCCGGGTTGGCCGCGTGCTGCAACATGATCATGTTGGGAACGTCGGGCGCCTGGGCATTGAAGACTTCCGGCGCCCACGGGAGACGGCCGGTGATCTCGGCGATGGGCGCGTAGGCCCGATTGCTCATGCGGTCCGGCAGGCCGAGGTTCCATAGGCCGGCGGCACGCGCTTTCTCCTTCAAGCCGGCCATGAAGGGCGGCGTCCCCCTGTGCGTCGACACATGCGCCGCCCATTCGCGATGGCGGGGGAGGATCTCGGTGTCGAAGAAGGCCTCGACGGCAGCCAGCAGGCCGATGCTCATTTCATCTGGTTGGTCAGAAGGGCTGCCACGCCACCCTGGTCCTTCCCGTACTTCAGCAGCGCCGAGCGTCCGCCGGCGGCATAGGCGGCGACCGCCCCCAGCAGGCGCTTGAGCTGATCCGGACTCGACCTGTCGAACTTGCAATAGGCGCCGCGCGTCAACTTCGCGATCTGGGGGAACAGCCGCGACGCCGTGCGGTCGTCACCTTCCTGGAATACGAAGACCGGCAGCCCGAGCAGGCCCAGCTGGCCCGCCTCGTGTCCAACCGCATCGACATCCTCCTCGCAGCAGTCACCCACGAAGACCACAGCGTCGAGCCGGCTCTCGCGCCGTTGATCTCCGGCATAGCGCAGCAGGCGCGCAATCTGCGTACGCCCGGCGGCGCAGCGCACGCCGCCCATCAGGCGTGCCAGCTCGCGCCCGTCCGACGTCCACTTGCTCACCTTGAATTCCTCGAAGCCGCGATAGAAGGCGAGCCGCACGTCGAGGCCACCCAGCGCATCGGCGGCCACGAACATCTCGTCCTGGATGGCGCACGCATGATCCCAAGTCGGCTCGCGGCTCGCCGTCGCGTCCATGGCGAACAGCAGGCGGCCACGTCCACCCGGGGCGCGATTGGCCGGCAGCCTTCCGACCTCGCGCACGAAGGCATCGATGGCGTTCGCACCTGCGGTAGACGGAACAATCGGTTTGTCGGCCACGTCCTTTGACCCTCTGCCAAGCGTTCAATATGGTGCAGCCGCGCATTCGCGCCAACACGAAGCATGACCGGAAACGCCCCCTCCTTCGCCACGCTGCTGCTGCGCGTCTTCCTGCCGTTCGCGCTCGCCTATTTCCTCTCCTACATCTTCCGGGGCGTGAATGCGGTCATCTTCCCGTATCTCGAACGGGATGTCGGCATCACCGCGGGCGACCTCGGCCTCCTCACCTCGGCCTTCTTCCTGTTCTTCGCAGGCTGCCAGCCGATCCTCGGGGTGATGCTCGATCGTTATGGGCCGCGCCGCGTACAGGCCGTCTTGCTCGCCCTGGCGGCGATCGGCTCGGCCCTCTTCGGGCTGAGCCTCTCGCTGGGCGAACTGATCGTGGCACGCGTGCTGATCGGGCTGGGCTTCGCCGGCGGTCTCATGGCCGCGATCAAGGCGATCACGCTGTGGTATCCGCCGGAACGCTGGGGCCTGATCACCGGATTCCACATGATGGCCGGCGGCCTCGGCTCCATGGCCGCAACCCTGCCGATCCAGTGGTCGCTCTCGATCATCAGCTGGCAGGGCCTGTTCTTCTGGCTGACCGGACTCTGCCTCGTGACCTCGGCCATCCTGTTCACGGTCGTGCCCGAGCGTGGTGTCCCCGCACCGCAGGGCACGTTGCGCGACCAGTTCCGCATCACCGGCATCGTGCTGACCAACGGCTTCTTCTGGCGCATCCAGCCGCTGCTCACCTTCCAGCAGATGGCCTTCATCGCTGCGATCACGCTATGGATCGGCCCGTGGCTGCGTGACGTCGGCGGCATCGCCAGCCACCAGGCCCGTGCCGATATCCAGCTCTGGACGACGGCCGTGATGACGGCGGGCTTTGCGTTGAGCGGCGTGCTGTCGGGCGCCTTCCGTCGGATCGGCGTCAGCGACTTCGCCTCGGCCAACCTGGTCAGCGTGCTGTTTGCGCTGGTCTGTGCCTGGCTCGCCTTCCTGCCGTCCTTCTATCCGGTTGCGGCCTGGCTGCTGTTCGGCTTCCTCGGCGCCTATCCCATCCAGTACATGCCGCTTCTGGCGCGCTCGTTCCCGCCGCAGTATGCCGGGCGGGTCAGCACCAGTTCGAACCTCGTGGTCTTCACGGTGATCTTCGCCGGGCAATGGGCGATCGGCAAAGTCGTCGACCTGTGGCCGCGCACCGCCACCGGCTATTCACCCGACGGCTACAGCTGGTCGTTCGGCCTGCTGTTCATTCTGCAGGTAGCGGGTCTGGCGTGGCTTCTTCTGTCGCGGGCGCGTCCGCTTCTGCAGGAGCGACCCCCGGCAGGTTGAGCGATGCCACCAGGTCGCGCACTTCCTGGCGCGCGGCGACATGGCTCAACGTCAGGGACGGTCCCTTACCGCCGCGCTTCAGGTCGAGCAGCGTGAGGCCTGTCAGGAACAGCTCCTTGTAGATGACGCGCTCGCTGAGGCCCGCGGCGACGCGGAAGCCGATGCGCCTCGCCAGCGCCTCGATCACCGTACCCATGTCGCGCTTGTTGCGCGCGGCCAGCGACGACAGGCGATTGCGCATCACGATCCAGTCCACGGGGCGGCCACCCTGGACAGCGCGGATCTGCCGCTGCTTCCAGACCGCCTCGGCATAGATCGACGGCCGCACGATCTTCAGCGTGTCGGGATCGACGCGCGCCAGCAGGTCGAGGTCGATGAAACTGTCGTTCAGCGGCGTCAGCAGCGTATCGGCCCAGGTGTGGGCCAGCCGGCTGAGATGGGTGTCGCTGCCCGGCGTGTCGACGATCACGAAATCCGCCGCCCCCACCGCCGGCTCCAGCGCCGCCGCCAGCCGCTCCCGCTCGTCGGCCTCGGCCTCGCGGCGGTCGTTCAGGGTCGAAATCATGACCGGCGTATGCAGCGGCATGGGCAGATCCATGCCCTTCTTCGCGGCATAGGCAGCGCGGTTCTCGACGTAGCGGCTGAGCGTGCCCTGCCGCGCATCGAGATCGAGTGTCGCCACGCGCGCGCCGTCGTTCATCAGCGACACGGCGATGTGCAGTGCCGTCGTCGACTTGCCCGAGCCACCCTTCTCGTTGCCGATCACCAGGACGTGGCCGCGGCCCTCGACCCGAGGCGCCTGTGTCTGGGCGATGCTCGGGTTGGGCGCCGGTTGGAATCCCTCGCTCACGACGCTTTGCGGATCCAGACGGCGGTGTCGTGGAACACCGCGCCGCCATTGGGCCAGCCGGGATCGGCGGAGGTCAGCGCATTGATGCCGATGCCGGTCTCGAAGTTGCGATTGGGCCAGATGCCTTCCACGACGACGACGCCCTTCTGCTGGCCGGCGCGCGGCTTGGCATTGACGATGGTCCTGCCGCGCTCGTTGCCTATCTCCAGCCGTTCGCCCTCGACGATCCCCATGGCCGTGCAATCGTCGGGATTCAGGAGCGCGGTCGGACGCACCTCGCGCTTCTGCGAACTCGGCGTCTCTGTGAAGGTCGAGTTGAGGAACGTGCGTGCCGGCGCCGCGACCAGCCGGAACGGCTTGTCTTCGGTGGCATTGTCGATCACGTCGAAATGGTCTGGCAGAACCGGCATTTCCTTGCCGCGGCCGCCATAGGCGGCCCAGTCGGGCTTGAAGCGGAACTTCTTGTCGGGCCAGGCGAAGCCGTCGAGGAAGTGCGACGTCTCGAAGCCCAGATGAAAGTCCTGGCCGCCCTTCTGCCAGTTGGTCTCGGCGTCCCACATCTTCGAGACCTTGAGCGTCTCGTCCATGATCTCCCAGACCGACATGTCGAAGCCGCGATGCTTTGCGCCCAGCCGCTTCGCCAGTTCGGAAATCACATAGTGGTTCTCGCGGCATTCCCCCGGAGCGTCGATCACAGCCTTCGCGACCTGAAAGAAGGTGTGGCCGCTGGCCGTATAGAAGTCGTCGTGTTCCAGGAACATGGTGGCCGGCAGCACGATGTCGGCAAAGGCCGCCGTCTCGGTCATGAACTGCTCGTGAACGCAGACGAACAGGTCCTCGCGCTTGAACCCCTTGTGGACCAGCTCGAGCTCCGGGCAGACCATCGCCGGATTGGTATTCTGGATCAGCATGCCGGTGACCGGCGGACCGTTCTTCAGCGCCGCGGGATCGTTGGTGAGGATCGGCCCCAGGCGCGACTGGTCGAGGTCGCGGATCGACGTGTCCACCATGTCGAGCCCATCGATCAGCGTCTTGTCGATCGGATACATGCCGGTATGGCCGTAGAGCGCGCCGCCGCCCTTGTACTGCCAGGCCCCCGTCACCGCCGGCAGGCAGGTGACGGCATGCATGTTGGCCGCGCCGTTGCGGCTGCGGCTGAAGCCGTGATGGCAGCGGATGAACGAGGCCTTGCTCTGCCCGTAGAGGCGCGCGAAGGACACGATCTCCTCGACGGAGAGCCCGGTGATCTCGGAGGCCCATTCGGGCGTACGGCTCGCGACGTGCGCGGCCAGCTCGTCCGGCGCGTCGGTGTATTTCCGCAGATAGTCCCAGTCGGCATAGCCCTCCTTGAAGAGGACATGCATCACACCGACCGCCAGCGCGCCGTCGGTGCCGGGACGCACGGCGAGATGGACATCGGCCTGGTCGGCGGTGCCGGTACGATACGGGTCGACCACGACCAGCTTGGCGCCGCGCTTCTTCGCCTTCATCGCGTGGGTCATGACGTTGACCTGGGTGTTCACCGGATTGCCGCCCCAGATCACGACCAGTTCCGAATGCTCGTCGACCTCGCGTACGTCGGCCCCGCGCTTGGCGCCGACGCCGGCGATCCAGCCGGTGTCGGAAAGCGTGACGCAGATGGTCGAGAACCAGCGGGAATACTTCATCGCATGGCGCAGGCGGTTGATGCCGTCCCGCTGCACCAGCCCCATCGTGCCGGCATAGTAATAGGGCCAGATCGTCTCGCTGCCGTGCTGGCGCGCCTTGGCGATGAACTGCTCGGCGACGATATCGAGCGCGTCGTTCCAAGAAATCTCGGCGAACTGCTTGGAGCCCTTCGGCCCGACCCGGCGCAGCGGCTTCATCAGGCGGTCGGGATGGTGGATGCGCTCGGCGTAGCGCGCCACCTTCTCGCAGATCACGCCAGCGGTGTAGTCGTTGCGCATCGAGCCGCGAACGCGACCGATCCGGGTGTTGCTCAGCCTTTCGACATCGAGCGCGCAGGTACTCGTGCAGTCGTGCGGACACACCGACGGGACGGTCGTCGTGCCGGACTCGTGCGGCCGGGCACGGCCGACCGGCGGATAGGCATGATCGTCGGGTGACATGTGGACGCTCCGCGTGAAGTGCCGCAGCATACAGTCCCGTCACCGGCCGTGAAAGCGGCCTCAGGGAGTGGAAAGCCAGCGTGATATCCGAGGAACAGGTCTCCGTGGGCGCCGTACGGCGCGCCGCTGCTGGCGACGCCGAGGGTATCGCAAGACTTTTCCCCAGCTTCCCGCCCCTCGCGTCGACGAGCGACACGCGCGCGATCTTCGTGATCGGTGAAGAGGCCGCCCCTCTCGGTGTCGTGCTGCTCGAGCAGAGACCTGACCATCTTTCGGTCGGGCCGCTGGAAGTTGCGTCCGGCGACGAACGGTTCGACGTGGCGCGCACGCTGATCGCCTTTGCCGAACTCACGGCACGGGCTATCGGCTTGCGCCAGGTTCGGCTCGTACCGGGCTCGCTTCCATCGGAACTCGCCTTGTCGCTGGGTTATGGCGACGGCACGAAGCGCATCCGCACAGGCAAGCTCGCGCGGATGATCGATCATCTCGAGGCCGTCGGGGTGCCGCCGTGGCGCGATGGCGCGGCGCCGTTCGACTTTACGCTTTACTATCGCGGCATCTGGGCGGCGATGGCACTTCTGGTCGGCTTCGGCAGCATCTCCATCGCCGTCTTCGGCCCCGGCCACGTCACGCTGCTGCACGTCCTGGGACCGGCCCTGCTCTGCGCGTCGGCCTCCCTTTTTGCCATCATGCAGGTGATCCTGATCGTCCTGGCGGCGCGGCGACGCGCCCGTCCGCTGGTAGCGCTCGGCACCTTCGTCGCGGCGGCCCTCTCCATCGCCGGCATCGGCGGGCTTTTCCTGGAGCGGGCGGTACCCTCGATCGGTGAGTTGTGGGCGATCTACACCGGTGACGAGGCGCTGGACACGCTCACAGTCTCGGTGAGCCCCGATGGCACGACCCTGAACGTGGAGGGTGCCTACGGTACGCGAAGCGCGGAGACGGTGCGCACCGCACTCGACAAGCACCCGTCCGTACGCCGGGTCGTGCTCGCCGGGCCGGGCGGGCGCATCGGTGCTGCCTTCGAGATCAACCGCATGATCCGCAACCGCAAGCTCGCCACCCGGGTCGATACCGGCTGCGCCTCGGCCTGCACCATTGCCTTCCTCGGCGGCATCGATCGGTCGATCTCTCCATCCGGCCGTCTCGGCTTCCACCAGGGAAGCTTTCCCGGCATGAGCGCCAACGACATGTACGAAAGCAATCGCGACGTGCGGCGCTTCCTGGTCGCGAGCGGCGTGACGCCGGAGTTCGCCCAGCGCGTGACCGACACGCCGCATGACGAGATCTGGACGCCGACGCCGCAGGAACTGCTGGCCGGGCGGGTCGTCCAGAGGGTGAACCGCTGACGATGTCTTTCGCGGACAGTCGCTTGATCGATGGCGTCGCGCTGTGGTGCGAAGCCCTTACATCGCGCGTATCCAATGGCCGGCCGGCGCTGTTCTGCGACCGTGACGGCGTCATCGTCGAGGAAGTGGGCTACCTCGCGAAACCCGAGGACGTCCGGCTCATCCCCGCCGCCGTCTCCCTGATCCGCGCGGCGAACGAGCGGGAGGTACGCGTCGTCGTCGTCACCAACCAGAGCGGGATCGGACGCGGTTACTTTGGCTGGGCCGATTTCAGTGCCGTTCAGGACAGGATCATCATGGAACTGGCTCGTCTGAGCGCCGGAATCGATCTGGTCATCGCCAGCGGGCATCACGAGGATGGCGGTGGCCCCTTGGCGTCGGAGGCGCACAAGTGGCGCAAGCCCGGTCCCGGCATGATCCTGCTCGCCCGGGAACGCCTGAACATGAACCTAGGGGGATCGTTGATCGTCGGCGACAAGTTGAGCGATCTCGAAGCCGGCCATGCGGCGGGCATCGGCAACGGCCTCCTCGTGAGGACCGGTCATGGCGAAGAGGCCGTAAGGAAGCTTGCCGGTGCCTCCTTCGACCGGATGAAGCTTGGTGTGGCCGCGGACGCGTCCGGCGCACTCGCGTGGCTGGAATCGATCCCCTAGACGGGCCGCCCGGCCTCCACGCGCTCACAGATGTAGTGATACAGACACGCATGAGCCTGCTGGACCAGCGGCGTGTGCCGGCTGGGCACGTCGATGAGAATGTCGGCATGCCGGGCGAGTTCGCCGCCTCCCTGCCCCGTGAGCGCGATCGTGGTCATGTTCATGGATCTTGCTGCTTTGAAGGCTTCGACCACGTTCTTCGAATTGCCCGAGGTGCTGAGACCCAGCAGCGTCCCGCCCACCGCGCCGTAGGCCTCGACCTGGCGAGCGAAGACGCTCTCGTAGGCGTAATCGTTGGCCCAGGCGGTCAGCACGGCGGAATCGGCCGACAGGCAAATGCAATTAAGCCCGCGCCGTTCCTTCAGGAAGCGTCCCACCAGTTCTCCCGCGATGTGAGAGGCGTCGCTGGCCGAGCCGCCGTTTCCGCAGACCAGAAGCGGCTTGCCCGCGTCGAAGGTCCGGCCGATCTCGACTATGGCGCGTTCGACGTTCTGGATCGGCGCATGGTCGATACAGTCTTGCAGCACGCCAATGGACGCCTGAAGGTATCCAGCGATACTCATGGAATGCCCGGCCTTTCGTTGAAGCATCCCGTCCGCTCTAGCACATAAATGCAGGTCCAATCGGCATGATCCCGCGCGGTCTCTCCTACGACGATGCCATGAAGCAATTCCGCTGGCCCACGCCCCCGCGGTTCAATATCGGCCGCGCCGTCTGCGAGCGTCATGCGCCCGACTCGCTCGCCATGATCGTCGAAAATGCAGACGGGTCGGTTCGGAATTGGACCTTCGGACAGCTTCTGGCCGCCAGTTCGCGCCTCGCCAACGCGCTGGGCGCACGGGGCGTCAACAGGGGTGACCGGGTCGGGGTGTTCCTGAGCCAGGGCGCCGAGCTCACGATCTGCCATCTCGCCGGCTATCGCATGGGGGCAGTCGTACTGCCGCTCTTCACCCTGTTCGGCGAGGAGGCGATCGAATACCGGCTGTCGAATGCCGAAGCCTCGGCCATCATCACGGACATGAGCCAGCTTCCGAAGCTGCTGGCCGTGCGGGACCGCCTGCCGCATCTCAGGACGGTGATCGTGATCGGTGCCGGTGCGCATGGCAGCGCCTTCCTCGACTGGGACCGCCTGCTGGCCGCCGCCTCCGACAGCTTCGCCACGGTCGACACCGCTGCCGAGGATCCGGCCCTGTTGATCTACACGTCCGGCACGACAGGCCAGCCCAAGGGTGCGCTGCATGCCCATCGGATGATGCTGGGATGCATCCCGGCCGTGGAACAGTGGCTCGGCCACTGGCCGCGCGGCAACGAGGTGATGTGGACGCCGGCCGAATGGGCCTGGATCGCCGGGCTCTACGATGCCCTGTTCCCCGCCTGGTACTATGGAACTCCTGTTCTGGCGCATCGCTTTGCCAAGTTCGATCCGGAGCGCGCCTTCGCCATGCTGGCCAAGCACCGCGTCGGCGTGAGCTTCATCCCGCCGACCGCGCTCAAGATGATGCGCCAGGTACACAAGCCGCAGGATCGCTGGAGCTACGACATCCGCGCGATCAGCACGGGCGGTGAGGCCATGGGCGAGGAGCTGCTGAGCTGGGGGCGCGAGACGTTCGGCACGACCATCTCGGAAGGCTACGGCCAAACCGAGATGAACCTGATGCTGCTGAACTCGCCCGACTGGTTCGAGGTCCGTCCCGGCTCCTGCGGCAGGGCCTGCCCCGGGCGCAGGATCGCGATCGTCGACGAGCACGGCAACGTCCTGCCACCGGGCGAGGAAGGCCAGATCGCCGGCTGGCGGCACGATCCGATCGTCATGCTGGAATACTGGCGCAATCCCGAGGCCACCGCGCGCAAGTATGCCGGCGACTGGCTGCTGACCGGCGATATCGGCACGATCGATCCGGATGGCTACGTCTTCTTCAAGAGCCGCGACGACGACGTCATCACCTCGGGCGGCTACCGCATCGGCCCGGGCGAGATCGAGGAATGCCTGATGAAGCATCCCGCCGTGGCGATGGTCGGCGTCGTCGGCGTGCCCGACCGGCTGCGCACCGAGATCGTGAAGGCCTTCGTGCAGCTGCGCCCCGAGATCGCCCCGACCGAAGCCCTCAAGGCGGACCTCGCGGGCTTCGTGAAGACGCGTCTCGCCGCACACGAGTACCCGCGCGAGGTCGAGTTCGTCACCGAACTGCCGCTCACCACGACGGGCAAGATCCTGCGCCGCGAGCTGCGCCGTCTCCATGCCGACTCTGCGACCGCCCGGTAGTCAGCGGACCGCAGGGTGCGCTAGGCGACCAGCAGCCCGCTTCCCGCCGTGCTTGTGAAGTCGAGCTGGACGACGAGATCCTGGTAGTCGTGATCGCCCGTGAGCGGCCGGTCCTCGAACCCCCAGGTGTTCAGCCCGTAGGCGAAGATCGCCGAGGCCTGGCCGGTATTGCCCTGGGAGAAGGCCCAGTAGACTTCGCCGGTTGTCACGTTCGTGTACTTGAGCGCGACGATGTCGCCCTGGTCGACGTCGGCGATTTCCACCTGCAGGAAGTTCTTCTGCCCCGGCGCGTCGATCACCGTGCCGCCGCCGACGAGCTGATAGTTGCGCGCGGCGGCGGCGGCGGCATAGCCCGCCTCGCCCGGCAGCACGACGCCCGCGCCGGTGTCGATGCCTCCGTTGAGATCGTCGACCCGGTAGATCTCGAGTTGCGTCTGGTCGCCGCCATTCTGACGGATCCGCACGACCGCCTCCTGATCCGGCACGCCGCCCGCCGTCTGGGCGATCGCCACAGGACGCGCAAGCGTGATGCCGCCCGCGGCATCGCCGAACTGGACGAAGCCGTATTCGCTGGTGAGCAGTTCCTGGTAGGCGTCGAGGGCGACGCCATTGGCCGTAACGCCCAGCACGTCGCCCGCCGACACGCCGATCTGGTAGGGCGCCGATTTCATCGCCCCATCGAGCAAGGGCATCAGCTCGCTGTCGAAGTTGTCTCCCTGGACAGCCTGCCCGGCCAGACGGCTGGTCCAACCAAAGGCGCTATTGCCCCCCATGCTCACTGCATCGGTCCCGTCCACCTGGACGAGAACGCCGGCCCCGATGAAGTTGTTCTGCACCAGCAGGGTCTGCGACGCAGTGCTGGCGCCGCTGACCGGATCGATCACGGCATACGAAACGCCGTTGGCCAGTTCGTAGGTCTGCGTATGGGCGATCGTCGTCAGCGTCCGCGCCAGCACCATGCCGTTGGGCGTTCCCAGTCCCGAGACGAGATCGTAGCCCTCGCCTGCTTCGTACCCGTATCCGGTCGGAGTCACGTGGCTGTAGCCACTGTTCTCGCCGGGGGTGCGGTAGTCGCCGCCGGCCAGGAAAGAGGACGTGTTGTTGCCGTACAGGACGTCGTTGAACGAGGCCGGCGCGATGGCCGAAGCGATGTAGAGCAGGTCGTTCATGTAGCCGAGATTGGGCAAATTCTGATCGGCGAAGACGGCGTTGAGCTGGACGCCCAGGGATGCCCACAGCGGTGCGGCCGAACTGGTGCCATCGTCCGGCGTGGTGGCGACGTCGGTGCCTCCCATGTCCGCCGTGGGCACCAGGTACATGAGATTGCCGCCGCCATTTGCCGCGACGTCGGGGACCCCGCGCCCCGTCTCCGCAAGCGGATCGCTCGTAACCGGGGCGAGCCCGTAATTCAGCTGATAGAGCGGGATCGGCTGCGTGGGATCGACGCCGCCCGAACTCGTCGAGTTCTGGTAGTACCCGGTGTCCCAGTAGAGATTGGGCTCGCCGGTTATCGTGTCACCTTGCAGGTAGTAAGAGTTCCAGACCGTCTCGACGAAATACTGGACGGTCGCCGCATCCGTCGGAAGCGTCGTCATGCCTCCCTGTACGAGGCTCCAGATCGTCGCAAGATCGCCGGCCAAAGCCAGCGAATAGAGGCCTGGATTGAGCGTATCGTCGGCCTCCGCCGTGTCGAAGCTCGAGAGCGACGTGCCGCCGACCAGAATGTTGTAGGGCTGCGTGACATTGTATTCGACGTTGGTCACGCCGTTGCTGGTTTCGTTGCCGGAGCCCCCGTCACCGAGAGCGATGACGGTGGTCTGGTTTCGCAGCGCCGCATCGATGAACAGCTCCCAATAAGCCACGTAGAATGGCGAGCCGGGCGTCATGCTCTGCGCATCGCCCCAGGAGTTGGACGTCACCGCGGCGTAGTTGGGGTCCCAGATGCTGCTCTGCACCGCGGTGAACACCGACGCTTGCGCATATCCGGTGGTCGGCAGGCCATTGATGCCCGTGGCACTGCCGGCGCTTGCCGGCGTATTCTGTCCCGATCCGTTGTAGAGAACGATGTCGCTCTTCGGATTGATGGCGGCGACGATTCCCACATCGAGCGAGCGTTCGCTCGAGACTTCGGTTTGTCCGTTTATGCCCTGGACGGTCACTTGACCGGTGCCGGTCTGCCCGATCTGGGAGCTGGCGAGGTAGGCATCGAGTCGCGACTGGAACTCGCTACCAATTACCCCATCGGGACTGCTGCCGAGGTAGCTGCCGACACCCGGTTCGATGAGACCTATCGTCCCCGTCGCCACGTCCTCTCCAACCAGCGGGAAATTGTAGAAGGCCGCGATATCCTGAGGCGCCTGCGGCGCGGAGGTCGCGCCCGCCCCGTCGGGAAAATTGTAGGTCAGCGTCGTGCTGTTCCCGATGCTCTGGGCACCTTGGGACAAGGCGGGCGTATCGACGGTGGTCAGTTGCATACCGTCCGGGGCGTTGCTGGTATCGAACCAGATCCCTGCGATGTTCCATTCGCTCGGAAGCGAGAGATTGCCGTTCCAGAAGACGAAATCGTCCCAGGGCCTGCCGGGAACGTTGAACTCCTGAAGCGAAGAACTGAACAGGCTGTTGAACTGCGCCGCCGTGTCGAGCTGAACCCAGATGGTTCGCGATTCCTGAGACGTCACATAGTAGGAATTGGTGCTGTCGAGGATCGTGTACCCGGCAGTGTCCAGCGCGTTGTAGACGACCTGATAGGTGGCGGCATCGGCGCCATAGGTGGCCCACAGTGTCGTCTGGTCGGCAAGCGCCGCCTGGCGGGTTGCCCAGTTCTGCGAAAGCAGGGAGACGTCCGGGTCGGTGGCCGCATTGGCCCGCTCCAGGATGAGAGCGACGTTGATGTGTGCGTTCGTCGGATTGGTGTCGATATCCTCGGTCCGCATGTTGTAGGCGGCCTGCACGGACGTCCCGGCCGGGACGATTCGATACCCGGTGAAGTCGAGATACGAGGAATTGCTCAACTCTTCGACAGCCATATGCCCTCCTCAGTCCGAGAGAAACTGTCACAAACCGAAGTTGAAATCTTAGTCAAATTCGTCGCGAATGACGATCGCCGCCTCCTGATGGCAGTCCAATTAACCCGAGAGTGAGTGTTCGGAAGTAGCTCCGATATCCAAGCTGGTTTTCCAGTCGGTCACTGGTGAATATCAGCTAGCAGCCGCCGACAGGTTGAACTGCAGTTCGGCCAGCCGGGCATATAGTCCGCCCCGGCGCACGAGTTCGGCGTGCGTGCCGATGTCGGCCACCCGCCCCTCGTCGATGACGACGATCCGGTCGGCCTTCTGCACCGTGGCCAGGCGGTGGGCGATGACCAGGGTCGTCCGCTTGTGCATCGCCCGGTCCAGGGCCTGCTGCACCGCCAGCTCGCTCTCGGCGTCGAGGGCGCTCGTGGCCTCGTCGAGCAGCAGCACGGCCGGATCGCAGAGCAGCGCCCTGGCGATGGCGATCCGCTGGCGCTGTCCACCGGAGAGGCGCACGCCACGCGCGCCGAGGTCGGTCGCGAAGCCGTTGGGCAGGGCCTCGATGAAGGTCAGTGCCGACGCCGCCTCTGCGGCCGCTCTGACCTCGGCGTCGCTGGCGTCGGGACGCCCGTAGCGGATGTTGTCGGCCACCGAGGCACTGAACAGGGTCGGATCCTGCGGAACGATCGCCAGCGAGCGCCGCAGGTCGGCCAGCGCAAGCTGCCGAATGTCGATTCCGTCGAGGCGAACACTGCCCTTCTCGGGATCGTAGAAGCGAAGCAGCAGGTTGAAGGCCGTGGTCTTGCCGGCTCCCGACGGCCCGACGATCGCCACGGTCTCGCCCGGCGCGACCTGCAGGTCGAAGCGGTCGAGCGCCAGCGATTCGACCCGCGTGGGATAGCGGAACGACACGCTCTCGAACGACACCGCGCCCTGAACGGGCTTGGGCAGCGGCTCGGGGTTTGCCGGCTCGGCGATCGACGGCGGCTCGGCACGCAGCTCGGCCAGGCGCTCGGCCGCGCCCGAGGCGCGCTGCAGGTCGCCGATCGTCTCGCTGATGGCGCCGCCCGAACTCGCGACCAACACGGCGTAGAATACGAAGGCCGAGAGGTCGCCGGCGCTGATCCGCCCGGTCAGTACGTCGTGTCCGCCCATCCACAGCAGGAACCCGACGGCCGAGAAGACGATGAAGATGACCAGCGTGGTCATGTTCGCGCGACGCGAAACCCGCCGCGTCGCCGCGGTAAAGGCCCGTTCCGTCGCCACGCCGAAGCGCTGGGCCGCGCGATCCTCCTGCGCGAAGGCCTGGACCGTGCGCACGCCGTCCAGCGTCTCCGCGCCCTCCGAGACCATTTCGCCCATCCGCGCCTGGGCTTCCCGCGAGAGCGCCTTGACCTGACGCCCGAACACGATGATCGGCACGACCGTGAGCGGCACCACCGCTAGCGTCCAGAGGGCGAGCTTTGGGTTGGTGACCACCAGCATGACCACGCCACCTACGCACATCAGGGTGTTGCGCAGGGCCACCGAGGCCGAGGAGCCGATCACCTGCTCGATCAGCTGGGCGTCGGCCGAGATCCGGCTCATCACGTCGCCGGAGCGCTTCACCTCGAACCAGGCCGGCCCCAGCCGCACGACGTGTGCGAAGAGGTCCCGGCGCAGGTCGCTAACCACCCGCTCGCCCAGCCACGAAACCAGGTAGAAGCGCGCGCCCGACGCTATGGCCAGCACGACAGCCACGGCCAGCAGCGAGGCCAGCGCATAGTTGAGGATATCCGGCCGCCCCTGGGCGAAGCCGCGGTCGATCAGGGCGCGCAGGCAGGCGCCGAAGGCCAGGACGGTCCCGGCGGCGACCAGCAGCGACAGCAGGGCGAGGATCGTCCGGCCGCGATAGGGCCGGAGATAGGGACCGAGCAGGGCCAGGCCGCCGAAGCGCTTCATGGGGCCTGCCAGTTCAGCGGGACACCCAGCTCGTCGCCTAGGGCCGCCAGCAGGTCGCCGCCGGTCCGCGTGTCTAGCCACTGGCCGGCCGCCGCATCGAAAGCATAGTGGCGGGCACCGCTGATCGGCGAACTCAGCCAGACTTGCCGGGTGGGTGCATGTTTATTGACGATCCAGGTCCCGGCATCGCCCTCGACCGTCAGGATGCCCCTCTGGAGTTCGGCGTCGACATGGTCACCCAGTGCCTCCTCGAGGGTCGCGAGGAGGCTGTCGGCGAGGGTCTCGAAGATGGAATCGGTCATCGGCCCGGCCGGTCTACAGTCCGCAGCGGAGCCGTACAACCAGCTTGTCGCCGCGCCCCGGGGACTGTATACCCCCGCCCCTGTTGCGTCGGCCGGTCGGAAATCGGCCCTGAAGCGCTGGAGAAGGCATCATGAAAGAGAAGATCCACCCCGAGTATCACACCATCACCGTGGTGATGACCGACGGCACGTCCTTCGAGACGAAGTCGACCTGGGGCAAGGAAGGCGCGAGCCTTCGTCTCGACATCGATCCGAAGACGCATCCGGCCTGGACCGGCGTGCGCCAGAGCATCGATCGCGGCGGCCGCGTGCAGCGCTTCAAGAACCGCTTCGGCATGATCGGCGACGCCGGCGTCGGCGCCGGCGCGAAGGCCGCTGCCGCTCCGGCGAAGGCCGACGGAAAGAAGTAAGCCCGCTTCTTTAGGCGCTTCTGCTACATTACGGCCGCGATACCCTTCGGGAGGCGGCGTAGTGAAATCCGTTAGAGTTGTCTGTGCTCACGATTGTCCCGACATGTGCTCGCTCATCGCACATGTCGACAACGGTAAGGTCGTGCGCATCCAGGGTGACCCCGACCAGCCATACACGGCCGGTTTTGCCTGCGGCAAGGTCAACCGCGACAGCGACCTTGTGAATTCTCCCGAACGCATCGCCACCCCGCTGCGCCGCACAGGGCCCAAGGGCTCGGGCCAGTTCGAGCCCATCACCTGGGATCAGGCGCTCGACGAGATTGCAGATCGCTGGAAATCCATCATCCGCGAGAGCGGCCCTCTCGCCATCCTGGGCTACGCCTACTCCGCCCATCAGGGCCTGATGAACCGCGGGCTGGTGAACGGCCTGTTCCATGCGCTCGGCACGTCCCGCCTGCAGGCCGGTACGGTCTGCGACACCTGCTGCGAGACCGCCTGGGATGTGACGGTCGGTCCGGTCGGCGGTGCCGATCCCGAATCGGTCGTGCATTCCGATCTGGTGATCTCCTGGGGCGCCGACCTCGCCGCCACCAACGTGCATTTCTGGGCGCTCGCCGAGGCCCAGCGCAAGAAGACCGGCATGCCGATCGTGGTGATCGACCCCCGCCGCACGCGGAGCGCCCGGGCGGCCGATCTCTACCTGCCGATCCGGATCGGCACCGATGCGGCGCTGGCGCTCGGCATCATGCACATCCTCGTGCGCGACGGCCTTGCCAATCGCGACTACATCGCCAGGCACACGCTGGGCTTCGACAAGGTCGAGGCCGAGGTACTGCCCAGGTTCACGCCGGCGCGGACCGCGGAGGTCACCGGCCTGTCGGTTGCCGACATTGAGAAACTCGCCTCGATGTACGGCAAGGCCAAGGCCGCGCTGATCCGTCTTGGCGAGGGCATGACCCGCCTCACCCATGGCGGCCAGGCGCTGCGGACCGTGGCCCTGCTGCCGGGCGTCTCCGGCCATTACGGCGTCAAGGGCGGCGGTGCGATGCTGCTGACGGCCGCGTCCTGCGACCTGAACTACGCGGCGGTCCGCAAGCCCTCGGGCCCCGCCACGGCCCGCATGGTCAATCACCTGCGACTCGGTGAAGAACTCCTCAACATGAAGGATCCGCCGATCCGCGCCCTGTTCGTTGGCGCCAACAATCCGGTCGTGACCTGCCCCGAGGTGCACAAGGTCCAGAAGGGCCTGATGCGCGAGGACCTTTTCACGGTCGTGCACGACCCGTTCATGACCGACACGGCGCGCTACGCCGACATCGTGTTGCCGGCGGCCAACTACCTCGAGACCGACGATCTCTACCGCGCCTACGGCGCCTACTGGATGCAGTGGGGCCAGAAGGCGGTCGAGCCGGCCGGTGAAGCGCGCTCTAACTTCCACGTCGCCCAGGCGCTGGCGCAGCGCATGGGCCTTACAGACAGGATCTTCAGCCTGTCCCCGCGCGAGGCCGCCGAGGAGCTCTTCAAGGGCTCGACGGGCCCCGCCTCCAACGTCGACCGGAATGAACTGTTCGCCGGGGTGCCGTTGAACATCAAGCACGACTGGGACGGCCAGCCCTTCAAGACGCCGTCCGGCAAGCTCGAATTCTATTCCGAGCAGTTGGCGCAACAGGGTCTGCCACCGATGCCCGACTGGGAAGCCGATCCCATCGAGGCGGAGGAAGCGGCCAAGTGGCCGCTCCGGCTGCTGACGGCGCCGGGCTACTTCCAGGCGCATACCGCTTTCTCTGGCGTGGGTTTCCTGCGCGAACGCGAGGGCAAGCCCTTCTGTATCCTGCACCCCGAAGACGCCGCCAAGCGCGGCCTGAAGGATGGCGACCGGGTACGATTGTTCAACGACCGCGGCGAGATCGGTCTGATGCTCAAGGTGGCGGACGAGGTACAGCCGGGCGTTCTGCTGGTGCCGGGTCAACGCCCGGTGGGCGAAGCCGTGTCGGGCACGATCAACATGCTCTGCTCGGACCGCTACACCGACATGGGCGAAGGCGCGACCTACCAGAGCACCTGGCTGGAAGTTGCGCCCTGGAAGGAAGCGGCGGCGGCCTGAGCGGCGGCGCCCGATCGCAGTCCTTGCCGCCCGCCGGCCTCACGGGTCAAGCGTACCGGCCATGACGAAGCGGTGCTGCGTGCGCTCGCGCCGGGCGAGCTTCGGCAACGCCTGCCCGGCGATCAGCGCCTTGAAGTGCGGCGTTTCCTGATGCGAGGCGAAGCCCGCCTCGTCATGGAACACTTCGTAGAAGAAGAACTTGTGAGGCTCCGCGATCGAGCGGTGGATCTGGAACGCATGGACCCACGGCTCGCGCTGGGCCTGCGGCAGGTACTGCCGAATGATGGCAGCGACTGCGTCCGCTTCTCCCGGCTTTGCCTCCCAGAAGGCCGTGACGACGAGCCCGTCCTTGAGGGAATGAAGATCGACCATTTGGTTCTCCCGTCCGTCGCTGGGAGAGCGTTCTAGGTCGAATCGCCGAGCCGTCGCTTCGGCGCGCGGCGAAGCGACCCCCTACTTCACGACTTCCTGTGCGGCGACCTTGATGCGGCCGGTGCGCCGCGCCTTGTCGAGCGCGTCGTGGTCCTCGTCGGTCTGCTTTGCGTAGGCCATGGCGAATTTGCCGATCGCCTCGTCGAGCGTTTCGTTGTTGCCGCAATACCCGGCGATCATCGCAGGGTCGCCAGACTTCGCGTGGGCCAGCGCGAGGGCCCAGCCGCACAGGGCACAGTATTCGACGAAACCGTCGATGCTGCTGGGGTCGCTCTCGTTGAACTTTACGCTGCCTTTCATGTCGGCAAGCTGGCGGACGTAGAAATCCTTGCCCTCCGACTCGCCCCAGCCGAGGAAGATGTCAGGCGACCCCTGCGCCAGCCGCTGACCGACGACCACGCGTCGACCCTGGTTCTCGAAGCTGAGCTGGTGATCGACATAGGGGGCGAGGACCGAGCGCTTCGCCTCCTTCACCTGCAGGAACAGCGGATCGTCCGAATCGATCCCCTGCAGGAGCACGACCCAGCAGGCCGTGCCGACGCTGCCGACGCCCACGACCTTACGAGCAGCGTCGACGATGCGGTAGCGAGAGAGAAGCACGCGCCGGTCGATGGTCATCGATTGGATGTAGGCGCGAAGCATGTCGTCCAACGCCACATGGGTGGGCGTTCCCGCCACCGTATGCGTTTCGCGCACGATCAGCGGGACTTCCTCGATGATGCGATGCTCGCCATCGACCTGTTCGGTCAGCTTCTCGAGGACGCTCACGTGGCCCTTCGCGCGTGCCTTGTCCATCAGCCGCTCGGCGCCGCGCCGGGCTCGCGGCGACAGGGTATCGAGGACGGCGCGTTCGTCGATCCGGTCGTACCAGATCTGCAGGAAGCCCATTTCCGCGTACCGGCGCATCCGCTTGCGATAGGAGCGCACGATCGAGCGGGCGGCCCCTTCTGCCGCAACCCGATCGCCGCCCATGAAGCGCACCGCGACGGCGGCACTGGCCGCGAGGCGCTTGAGATCCCATTCCCAGGGACCGGGATGGACCTCGTCGAAGTCGTTGATGGCGAAGATCAGGTTCCGTTCGGCCGAGGCGAAGACGCCGAAGTTGGAGACATGCATGTCGCCGCAGGCGCCGACGCCCATGCCCGTCACCGGTGTCGTCGACAGGTCCGCGGCCATGACCGCCGCCGATCCGCGCAGGAAGGCGAACGGAGAAGCCAGCATCCGTGCAAAACGCACCGGTACGAGCTTCTGGATGCGCGAGGCGTTCTGCTCTTCCAGGATCGCGACGGGATCGGGCCGGTTCGCCGCTTTCTCGAACGAGGCATGGGACGTTCGCGGCACCTTCGTGCGTAACGCCTTGCCGGCCTGCATGCGTTCCGCGACGGTCGCCCGCGGCGCCGTGAAGCTCTCGAACAGCTCCATGCCCTCGGTCGCGGCATTCATGCGCGCAAACGTACGGTCGACGTTGGCGTCGATCTTGACCAGTGTCATGTTTCTCCCCCGCTCTCGACCGCCATTCAACGTCGGCGATACGCCGGGGTCAAAGAAATTGCCCGTGATCGCAGCGTCGAAGGGTCATCGGACCCTTGTCCGCTTCAGGGTCCCGTTCCCGTCCTCGTCGAGATTCTCGAAGGTGACTTGCGACGCCCGTCCATCCGGGCCGATCTGGAAGGTTACGCCCACGGTCCAGCCCGGGCTCTCGGCATAGGGCGCATAGAGGAAGAGGTCGCGGTTGAAATGCTTCAGGGGAAAGCGCCGGCCGGCGGGCCCCAGCACCAACGACAGGACGCCCCCGGACTCGATGACCCGAACGTCGCCGACATAGTCGTTCTGGTAGAAGCCGGTATAGGCCTGCAGCGGCAGCGGCGGTGACGGAGAGGCCGGCGGCGAGGCGTAGGGCGCCATGGCCTGCTTCTGGGCGCCGGCCCCGAAGCTGTCGTCGTAGATCTCATTCCAGTGGGCGATCCAGTCGCGGGAAGCCTTGCCCGCATAGATCTCGTCGAGGAAGGTCGCGGCCAGTCCCTCCGGCACACCGGTCGGAAAGGCATTGGTCAGGATGACGATCCCGAGTCTCTCGGCCGGCAGCATATGGACGAGGGTGCGGGCACCGGCGCTGAACGCCCCGGCATGACTCCACTCGACGCCGCGCTCGCGAAAATCGACGTTCCAGCCCATTCCGTAGAAGCCGGTGACGCCCGTCTTCGGATCGACGTTGCGAACGATCGTAGGCCGCCGTGTCTGCTCCAGTGCAGACTCCTTGATGATCGGGCGGCCGGCGAACCGGCCGTTGCCCAGTTCGAGCCGCAGCCACTGCATCATGTCGCGGGCGTTCGAACTCACGCCGCCTGCGGGAGACTGCGCATCGGCATTCCTCTTCACGAGCGGCGTCCATTTCCCGTCGACCCGGACATGCAGCGAAGAGCGGTTGGCCTGAAGCTGGAAGTCGCGGGCGCGCGAGCTGGTCGATTGCATGCCGAGCGGGCGGTAGACCTTCTCTTCCGCAAGATCCTCCCACCTCTTGCCGGTCGGCCGCGTGGCTGCGATGGCGCCCGCCGTAAAGCCGAAATTGCTGTAGACGAAGCTTGCCCGGAAGCTTCCGCCCGGCTTCGTGTAGCGGATGCGCTTCAGGATCTCCTCGCGGCTGAAGCCTAGATCCTCGATGTCGTTTCCGGCGTTCGCGGCCAGGCCGCTGCGATGCGAAAGCAGGTCGCGGATCGTGACCTGGGCCGTTGGATAGGCGTCGGGCAGCGAGAAGTCCGGATCGAGATCGCGGATGCGCGTATCCCAGGTCACCACACCGTCGCTCACCAGCGCCGCGACCACGGTTGCTGCCATCGGCTTAGAAACGGAGGCAAGCTGGAAAACCGTATCGGCGTTCACGGCCTCCGCCTGGCCCATCTCGCGAACGCCGAAGCCTTCGAGGAAAACGACCTCGTCGCGATAGACGATGCCGATCGAGAGACCGGGCACCTCCCCCTTGGCCACCGCCTGCCGGGCCAGTTCACGCAGCTTCGGCAAGGCGGCCGTGACCTTCTCCCTCGTCACGGGCTGCGCCTCGGCACCGAAGGAAACGAAGACAAGAAAGATCAGGGAAAGAAAAAGCCGCATCATCTGGTTACCTGCCCGACACAGGCTGATTTTTACCATCGGAGCGGCCCGCGAGAAGAGCCAGTCTCGCACCTGCAAAAGCGGCGATCAGGGCAACCGGCACGAAACTCACCGGGACCCAGAAGGCGGCGCTCGCGATGCCGTGGGTGCTGAGACCGCGCGAGAGCCCTGCCAGGGTGGAGACGATGCCGGCCGCGGCGGCCCCCAGCGCAAAGCCGGTCTGCTGCACCGTGGCCACCGCGGAGGCGGCGAGATCGCCCTCGCCCCGCCGGGCGCCGCCCATCAGCCGCTGGACCCCGAAGCCCCAGCACGCCCCGATGCCCAGCCCGACCAGCGCGATCAGTACGGGCAGGACGAGCACGGGCTTCGTCGTCATGAGCAGCGCGACGCCGGCCAGGCCCACGGCCATCGCCAGCGGGCCGACGGCGAGCATCCGGCCCGCCGCCCGCGGCGACCAGCCGGAAACCACAAGCGACGATACGGTCCAGCCCATCGACGCGCCGGCGACCGTATACCCCGCGGCCAGCGGGTCAAACCCATGCAGGCCCTGCAGGAAGATCGGGACGAAGATCGAGAGCGGGCTGTAGGCGATCGATACCAGCAGCGCGAACGACATCGCCATGCCGGTCACCGATCGCGGCGAGAAGGCATCGCTGGGGAAAAGCGGCGCGGTCGACCGCCGATCGAACAGGATCATCACGATCAGCAGGACGACCGCGGTGAGGAAGAGCCCGAACTTGGTGAGCGGCAGCGAGACGACGCTGGCGGCGGACATGACCGCGATCGCCAGACAGATCAGCGCCACTCTGCCGAAAGGCATGACGCGGGCCGGCCCGCCCTTCTCCGCCCGCGCCCGCGGCAGCGCGCGCGCCGCAACCACGGCCAGCAGCGCCGCCAGGACGGTCACCGCGTAGAAGGCGCCACGCCAGTTACCCCAGGTCGCGAAGGCGCCACCGACCAGGGGGCCGACCAGCACCGACATGCTCCATGCACCGGAGAGCAGCGCGGCGACGCGCGGCCACATCGGCTCGGGGAACGCATTGCTCACCAGCACATAGGCCATGGCCGACAGCACGCCACCGCCGAAACCCTGGATGAATCGCCCGGCCACCACCACGCCCATCGACGGCGCGACCGCGCAGATGAGCGCTCCGATGCCGAAGACCACGGCTCCGGCGCAAAAGGCGGTGCGCGCACCCAGGCGCACCGTAAGGTGTCCCGTGCAGGTCGCCGCCACGATCGACGAGGCCAGGAAGGCCGTCGTCGGCCAGCTCATCATGGCCGTGCCGCCGACATCCTCGACGATGCTGGGCAACACCGTCGCCAGCATCAGCACGTTCATCGAGTGCAGCAGGACGCCGCCCACCAGCGCTACCAGGAGCGGCAACCATTGCGGCTTCAGGAGCGCCGACCAACCGACCGTTGTGGACATGGCGGCGACTGATCATTTTCCGGCACCGAGGTCAAACGATGACGTGTGGTCGCGTCCGAAAACGCGAGCATCCATCGTGAGTGCATGGGAGTATCCAGCCATGGAATGGCTCGACCGCAGCACCCGTTACCGCGCCCTTGAGGGGCGAGCCCATGGCTGAGCCTCTCGAGTTCAGCGTCGACCGGCTGGAAACTCCAATCGGTGAGTTGCAGATCGTCGCCGACGACCGTGGGAGCCTCCGCGCGATCGACTGGACCGAACACGAGCCTCGCATGCGCCTCCTGCTCGACCGTTACTACGGCAAGGGCCGTTACACGCTGCGCCCGTCAAACGATCCCGGCGGCCTCACGGCAGCGATGCGCGACTATTTCGCCGGCAACGTCGCCGTCATCGACAGGCTGGCGGTCGAGACGACCGGCACGCCGTTCCAGAAAAGCGTGTGGCAGGCACTGCGCACGATCCCCCACGGCAGCACAGTCACCTATGCCCAGCTCGCCGCGCGCATCGGCAGCCCGAGGGCCGTGCGCGCGGCCGGCCTCGCAAACGGCCAGAACCCGATCAGCATCGTGCTACCGTGTCACCGCGTCATCGGCAGCAACGGTGCCCTGACAGGCTATGGCGGCGGCCTGCCACGAAAGAAGTGGCTGCTGGAGCACGAAGGCGCGCTGTAGGCCTCAACGGCGGAAGTTCGCCGGCGCCGTCACGTTGGCATACTCGAAGCGAACCTTGTGCTGCGCCTTGTCGGCGCCCTGCACGTCCGTCTGCTGGCGAACCGGCAGCCCGTCCCCGCCGATCCAAATCTCCGACACGGTGGGGCCCTGCGCGCCCGACGTCTGGACCCTGTAGAGGGTCGCTTCCTTGCCGTCGAACGTGTCGATGCGCACACGGGTACAGGTATGCGGCGACTTCTGCAGGGCCTGCGTCGAGTCTCTGACGGCTTTGAGGGCGTCGTACGGCTTGGCGATCCACTCGGTTCCCGCACGCATGTAGAGCGTGTCGCCCAGGCGGATGATCTCGCCCCTCAGGGGCTTGCCCGGCGCTGCCGCGCTCTCGATCGTGATGACCTGCCGCACGGGCACCCCCGCCTGCTTGATGACGGCGTCGAGCACCGGCTGGCAGGCCGCATCGTCGGCCTTCGCTATGCCAGCCGGCAGAGCGAGGGCAGCCGCCAGGATGAGACTCGAAAGCCCGCGCCGGATACTCGTCATGGCGTCCTCCAGCCTCGGAGATAGGCCGGCAGGACGGCCACGACAACCGTCAATCCAGCGAGATGCCGGTCTCGACCGCCACGGCCTTCCATTGGCGCACCTCGCCGTCGAGGAAGCGCGCCATCTCCACGCTGCCCTGCGGCATCGGATCGAG
The DNA here is from genome assembly GCF_020880995.1 of Reyranella aquatilis. Taxonomy (GTDB): domain Bacteria; phylum Pseudomonadota; class Alphaproteobacteria; order Reyranellales; family Reyranellaceae; genus Reyranella; species Reyranella aquatilis. Next base: position 160,694 of record NZ_JAJISD010000013.1, read on the forward strand.
AAAGGCTGCGTCAAACTTCTCCTTCACATCCGGCAGCAGTAGGACGCGGGATATGTCGGCCGCAAGCTTGCTCGTCACGGCCGGCGGCGTGCCCGCTGGGGCCAGGAAGCCGTACCAGTTGTAGACGACGACACCCGGCGCACTCTCGGCATAGGTCTGCACGTCCGGCAGGCGCGGATGGCGCTCTGCCGTGGCGATCGCCAGCGCCTTCAGCTTGCCCGACTGGAGATGCGGCATGACCGGCGCCATCGCATTCATCACCAGCGGAATCTGGCCGTTGATCGCGTCGTTGAGCGCCGGCCCGCCACCCTTGTAGGGCACATGCACGAGATCGAGGCCGACTTTGGTGCGCAGCAGCTCATAGGTCAGATGCGGACCGCTGCCCTGTCCCGGCGTGCCGACGGCGATCTTCTGGAGCTGGTCGCGCGGCATTGCGAGCAGTTCCTTGAGGGAATTGGCCGGGAAGGACGGATGGGCGACCAGCACCTGCGGCGACGCGCCGACCAGCGTGATCGGAACGAAGTTCTTCACCGGGTCGTAGCGTGCCTTGGAATAGACCGCGGGATTGATGCCGTGCGCCACGTCGGCATAGAGCAGCGTGTAGCCATCGGCCGGCGCCCGCGCGACGATCTCGGTGCCGAGCATGCCGGCCGCACCGGGCTTGTTGTCGACGATCAGGTTATAGCCTGCGCCCATCTCCTGGAGCTTCTGCGCCACCAGTCGGCCGGTGAAATCAGACCCGCCGCCGGGCGCGTAGGGCACCACAAGACGGATAGTCTGCGAGGGATACGCCGCCTGCGCGCCGGCGGACGAGGCTGTCAGACCGGTGGCCGCGCCAGAGACCACGAAGCTGCGTCGAGAAAGGTGTGCCATGGCTGGAGGAACATACACACTTCGTGCCAGACCTGTACCGTCGTTGGTTTCAGTAGGTCGCGAAGATCCGCGCGATCTCGGCTGGATCCGAGGTGCGGGTGAGCGCCAGGGCGAGCAGCAGACGTGCCTTCTGGGGATTGAGATTGTCGGCCGCCAGCACGCCCGCGTCGGTGAGCTTCTTGCTGTGATGGATGCGCCCTGAGCCGGCGCGCGAGGACTGCACGACCGCGACCCCCTGCTTCACCGCCTCGGTCATGGCCGCCAGGTCGGCAGCCGGGGGCATCCCGGGCGCGAAGCCGGCCGAGACCAGCCCCTTTGCCCCGGCGGCGACAAACGCGCGCATCGCACTGCCGTCGGAGCCGGCATAGGCGTAGGCGATGTCGACCCGCGGCAGGGCGTCGAGGTCGGTGATGCTGAATTCGGTGTCCGGCATGTGCCGGCGTTCGGGCTTGCGGTAGTAGGCGATCCTGTCGCCGTCGGCATGTCCCAGGATGCCGAAGTCGGGCGTGCGGAAGGTCTGCATGCGCCAGTTCGAGGTCTTGGTGACCTCGCGCGCCGCCTGGATCTCGTCGTTCAACAGTACCAGCACGCCCCTGCCCCGGCTGTCGGCACTGGCCGCCGTGCGCACGCCGTTCACGAGATTGATGGCGGCATCGGTCGACAAGCCCGAGGCCGGCCGCTGCGAGCCGATCAGCACGACAGGCACATCGATCTTGAGCACCAGGTTCAGAACCCAGGCCGTCTCTTCCAGCGTCGCCGTGCCGTGACCGATGACGATGCCGGCGAGGTCGGGATGCTCGGCGACCACGCGATGGCAGAGGGTCGCGAGTTCCTTCCACTCGGCGAAGTAGATCTCGGGGCTCGGCACGTTGCGGAAATCGACCGGGATCACCTCGGCGATCTCGTTGACCACCGGAAAGCGTTCGACGATCTGACTGGCATGCATCCGCTTGTCGTGGATGCCGTAGTCCTGCAACTCGAGCGGATGAATGCCGAGCGACGAGATGGTCCCGCCGGTGCCGATGAAGGCCACCTTGGGCCGCTTCGTGCTGCTCACGCGATTCTCCTGCGCTGTTCGAGTACGCGGCGCAGGACGCAAGATCGATGCCGCCGCGATGTCGCCGCTCCGGCGACATCGCGCGCAGCGAAAGACGCGAGGCGTCTAGCCCTTCGCCGCCACCTTGTCCTGTGTCTTCAGGTCGAAGTCGCTGGCGTCGTGACGCTCGTGGAGCTGGGCCGCGGGATCGCCCTGCAGGCGGTTGACGATGCGGCCGCGGCGGACCGCCGGACGCGCGCCGATCTCGTCGGCCCAGCGCTGGACGTTCTTGTATTCGTGCACCGACAGGAACTCGCCCGCGCCGTAGAGCAGGCCCTTGGCCAGCCCGCCGTACCACGGCCACACGGCGATGTCGGCGATCGTGTAGTCGTCGCCGCCCAGGTATTTGCTCTCGGCCAGGCGCCGGTCGAGCACGTCGAGCTGGCGCTTGGTCTCCATGGCGAAGCGATCGATCGCATACTCGATCTTGACCGGCGCGTAGGCGTAGAAATGGCCGAAGCCGCCGCCCAGATAGGGCGCGCTGCCCATCTGCCAGAACAGCCACGACAGGCATTCCGCGCGCTCGGCGCTATCGGTCGGCACCAGCGCGCCGAACTTCTCCGCGAGATAGAGCAGGATCGCGCCGGATTCGAATACGCGCACCGGCTTCGGCCCGCTGCGATCCAGCAGCGCCGGGATCTTGGAGTTGGGATTGATCGCCACGAAGCCGCTGCCGAACTGGTCGCCCTCGCCGATCTTGATCAGCCAGGCATCGTACTCCGCACCCTTGTGGCCGAGCGCCAGCAGCTCCTCGAGCATGATGGTGACCTTCTGGCCGTTCGGCGTGCCCAGCGAATAGAGCTGCAGCGGATGCTTGCCGACGGGCAGCTCCTTCTCGCTGATCGCACCGGCGATCGGCCGGTTGATGTTGGCGAACCGGCCGCCGCTCGCCTTGTTCCAGGTCCAGACCTTGGGCGGCGTGTAGTCCGATGCGTTACTCATGCTCCACAATCCTCTGATGAAAGCTCCGTTGATGAAGCCATTCTATCCGGACCGGCGCGATCCCGCGCGCCCCGCCTCGAGGATTCGACGACGGATTCCTCATCGGCGGCCGCACGAATTCTCGTGCGACCTGCCGAAGGCTTCCGGTATCAGCCGGCCTCGCCCGTGAGGTCGGACAGTTCGTAGAGCGGCCGGATCTCGATCTCGCTGGGTCCCGGCATGGGATTGGGGCAGCGTTTCACCCAGGACACCGCCTCGTCCATGTCCTTCACCTCCCACAGCCAGAAGCCCGCGATCTGCTCACCCGCGGGCGCGAAAGGTCCCTTTCGCGCGGTGCGCGCGGCGCCGTCGAACGCCACCCGCCGGCCCTCCGAGGTGGGCTTCAGCCCGTCGCCGTCACGAAGGATGCCGGCTTTCTCCAGTTCCTGGTTGAACTTCCCCATCGCTTCCATCAGCGCCATGTTCTCCGGGGACTGGACGAAGCCCTTCTCGCTGTCCGCCGTCGCCTTCACGATCACCATCACCCGCATCTCTATCTCCTTCGTGATGCCGAACTCATCGGCCTTGTGATGGAACGACGAACGGGGCTCGCCGGAGCCGACAGGCCCGCGGACATAAAAGTCGCTGGCCGATGCGCGCGCCGCGCTGTCTGGAAACCACCGCGCTGGCGGGCGATGATCGCACGGTCTCGGCGCGCCCTTTACCCAATCGGGCCGCGCCGATCCGCACCCGATACGTTCCAAGGCCAATGGCATGAGCTCCGAAAACGCTGCCCCTCCCGCGCCACACTCCCGCCCGCCAGGCGCCCTTGTCGGCCGACGATCGGTTCTGGGTGCGACCGGCGCCACCGCCGGTTCGCTCGCGCTCGCAATGTCCATGCGGCAGGCGTCGGCATCGCCCGTCCAGACGGCGCAGGCCGACGCAGGGCCGCCCGTTCGGATCGCCAGGGCGCGGCTCGATGCGCTCGCGGCGAAGTTCTATCCAGTGTTCAACGAGGGCAACGTTCTGGGCGCCTTCTCGGCCGAACGGCATGGCGCGCGCTACGATGTCGAGTTGCGGGCCTTCACCACGCGCTCGCGGCTGCCGCAGACCGGCGAGCCGGTCGAGGTCAGCGGGCTTCTCGCGGTGCCCGCCGGCCGCGAGGGCCCCGTGCCTGTCGTCTCCTGGCAGCATGGCACGATCCTGTCTTTCGACCAGGTCCCCTCCAACCTCACGAAGCTCGCGGTCGAGCGCTACGAACTGCGCGATTCGGTCGATTCGCTGGAGACGCTGTTCAACATCCAGCGCCTCGCGGGAAACGGCTACGCCGTCATCGCCGCGGACTATCTCGGCAAGGGCGCCTACCGGAACGGCCGCGACGAAGCCTATGCCGTCAAGGACGTCACCGTTCAGGTCTGCCTCGATGTTCTGCAGGCCGGCGTGCGCGAACTGGAGCGATCGGGCCGGCGCCAGTCCGCGCTGTTCCTGAACGGCTGGTCGCAGGGCGCGCTCAACACCCAGTGGATCAAGCAGGACCTGCAGCGGCGCGGCATCGCGGTGGCCGCGACGGCCGCCCAGAGCCCGTTCAACGACCTGCCGAACACGTTCCACTACTGGTCGAGCCCGCAATCCTTCGCGCCGTCCACGGCGGCTTCCTATCCGCCACCGCCTGCCTGGATCGTGCCCTGCCTGATCGTGCTGCTCGGCAGCTATCGGCGCTATTACGGCCTTGCCGATCTCTTCGAGACCGCGATCAGGCCGCAATACAGAGCCTTCGCCGAGAAATACTGGTCCGACTACAGCATCGATCCGCAGGCCGCGAAGACGATCCCGCCGGTCGCCGACTTCCTGATCGAGGGCCTGTTCGAGCGCTACACCCACGACACGAACAGCAGACTGCTGCGCCGCCTCGCCGCCAACAGCACGACCTTCTGGGACTACGATTCGCCGATCCGCTTCTACTACGGTCTGGCCGACGAGGCACTGAACCCGCGGCTCGTCAGCATGGCCCTGGCGTCGGGCGGACGCGACATGGCGGGCGTTCCGGTCAAGGGCGCGAGCCACCGCGCCACCTTCCTGGCGAGCCTCTACGGCGACGGCGCCAACCTGAACGGCCAGTCCACCGTCTTGGACTGGTTCAATTCGCGCCTCTAGGCACGGCGCGATAGCCAGCCCTGGAGGCCCTCGTCAGCCCGGATGCAGGCCGGGCGCCTCCTGGCCCGTGCTGGCGACATACTCGGTATAGCCGCCGCCATACTGATGGACGCCCTCGGGCGTCAGTTCGAGGACGCGGTTGGAGAGCGCGGCCAGGAAGTGGCGATCGTGGGAGACGAACAGCATCGTGCCCTCGAACTGCGCCAGCGCCGCGACCAGCATTTCCTTGGTGGCCATGTCGAGATGGTTGGTCGGCTCGTCGAGCACCAGGAAGTTCGGCGGGTCGAACAGCATCTTGGCCATGACCAGCCGTGCCTTCTCGCCACCCGAGAGCACACGGCAGGGCTTCTCGACGTCATCGCCGGAGAAGCCGAAGCAGCCGGCCAACGACTTGAGCGCGCCGGTGCCCGCCTGCGGGAAGGAATGGTCGAGCGATTCGAACACCGTGTCGTCGCCGTCCAGCAGGTCCATCGAATGCTGGGCGAAGTAGCCCATCTTGACGCTTGCGCCGATCGCGACGCTGCCCTCGTCGGGCTCGGTGGCGCCGGCCACCAGCTTCAGCAGCGTCGACTTGCCCGCGCCGTTGGCGCCCAGCACGCACCAGCGTTCCAGCCGGCGCAGGCGCAGGTCGAGGCCCGAGTAGATCGACTGGCTGCCGTAGCCCTTGTGGACGTTGCGGAAGCTCACCACGTCCTCGCCCGAGCGCGGCGGCGTGCGGAACTCGAACATCACCGACTGGCGGCGGCGCGGCGGCTCGACCTTCTCGATCTTGTCGAGCTTCTTCACGCGGCTCTGCACCTGCGCGGCATGGGACGCGCGCGCCTTGAACCGCTCGATGAACTTCATCTCCTTGGCCAGCATCGCCTGCTGGCGCTCGAACTGCGCCTGACGCTGCTTTTCGCCGAGCGCCCGCTGCTGCTCGTAGAAGTCGAAGTTGCCCGAATAGGTGATCAGCGTGCCGCCGTCGATCTCGATGACCTTGCCGACGATGCGGTTCATGAACTCGCGGTCGTGGCTCGTCATCAGCAGCGCGCCGTCGTACTTCTTCAGGAAGTCCTCCAGCCAGATCAGGCTTTCGAGATCGAGATGGTTGGAGGGCTCGTCGAGCAGCATGCCGTCGGGCCGCATCAGCAGGATGCGGGCGAGCGCCACGCGCATCTTCCAGCCGCCCGAGAGCAGGCCCACGTCGCCGTCCATTCGCTCCTGGCTGAACGACAGCCCCGCCAGCACCTCGCGCGCGCGGGCGTCGAGCGCGTAGCCGTCCAGTTCCTCGAAGCGGCCCTGAACCTCGCCGTAGCGCTCGACCAGCGCATCCATGTTGTCGGCCTGGTCCGGATCGGCCATCGCCGCCTCCAGCCGGGCAATCTCGACCGCCAGTTCGCTGACCGGGCCGACGCCGTCCATCACCGCGGCGACCGCGCTCATGCCCGACATCTCGCCGACATCCTGACTGAAATAGCCGATGGTCATGCCGGGATCGATCGTCACCTGGCCGTCGTCGGGCTGCTCCTGGCCCGCGATCATGCGGAACAGCGTCGTCTTGCCCGCGCCGTTGGGCCCCACGAGGCCCGCCTTCTCCCCCTTCTGGAGGCCCATCGAGGCGTCGATGAACAGGATCTGGTGGCCGTTCTGCTTGCTGATGTTATCGAGACGAATCATGGCGCCCGTGCTGGCGGGAAAGCAGCCGCGATGCAAGCGCGGGCCGATGACGGTCTTGCGGCCGATTGTCCTCTCTTTGCTCGCGCCGGTGGCCTCAACGACACCTGCACCCAAGTGCGAGCCGCCTGGTGTGCGCGTCAGCCACCGGCTGCCTGTCTTCGGCTCAGCGCGGGCTGATGAGCGCCCTGCGCGATCGGCCCCACAGGATCAGCACGGCAAGGGCGACGTAGATCAGGTTGAACGGCAGCGGAGCAAACTCGCCGCGGATCATGTGGAACGGAATGGCCAGGGCCTGAATGGCCAGGAGGCCGGCGGCGGCCCAGACCGTCAGCTGCGGCATGATCCGGGTCGCGGCGGGCAGGATCAGGCCGACGGCGCCGAGGAACTCGACGAGGGCGATGCCCCGCACCAGCCAGAGCGGTGCGCCGGCGGTCCAGACGAGACCCATCGCCACAAGGTCGGGAATCGGCATCAGGCCCTTCATGTAGGCGGCCATCAGATAAAGGGCCGCCAGCGCGAGCTGCGCGGCCCAGAGGCCGGCGTTCCAACGCGGGCTGGAGAGGGGGGCGATCGTGGCTGTCAGGGTCATGGCTGTTCTTTCCGGTTGGCGCCGTCTCGGGACTGGCGCGGTTGACTGATGGACAGATCATTTGCTCTTTCTTGTAAATTGATCATCAGCCCAAGAATTGATGCTATATTTCCCTACAGGAGATAATTCATGGACGCCCTTCTCGGCCTTCGCGTCTTTGCCATGGTCGCCGAGCTGCGCAGCTTTGCCGCCGCGGCCGATCGGCTGGGCCTGTCGGCCGCGATGACCAGCAAGCACGTGCAAGCCGTCGAGGCCCGCGTCGGCGCGCGCCTGCTGAACCGTACCAGCCGAAGCGTCAGCCTGACCGAGGCCGGGACGATCTACCTTGCCACCGTGCGGAGCCTGCTCGACGGGCTCGAACAGACCGAAGCACAGCTGGCGCAATCGACGCTCCAGCCCAGGGGCATGCTCAAGGTCAGCCTGCCGGTCTGGATGGCGAACCGGGCCTTTGCGCGGCTTCTGGCGGCGTTCCACGCCCAGAACCCGGGCGTGACGCTGGATCTCGACCTGTCGGGCCGCAAGGTCAACCTCGTGGACGAGGGTTTCGACCTGGCGCTGCGGGTCACGCCCACGCTCGACGAAACGCTGATCGCGCGGCGCCTGGCGACGATCTCCTTCGCCCTGGTCGGAACACCCGCGCTGCTGGATCGCCTGGGCCGGCCCCGGGAGGTCGAGGCCCTCGCAGGGGCGCCGTTCCTGGCCTATTCCACGGTGGCGCCGGATGGCCGGGTACGCCTGTCCAGGGACGGCCCCGAGTTGCAGTTGTACCCCGTGCTGCTGTCCGGCAACGAGACGCTCCTGCACCTTGCCGTGCGCGAGGGGATGGGCCTCGCCTTCATGCCGCTGTGGCTGGTCGCCGAGGATCTGGCGACGGGCCGGCTGGAAGCCGTTCTGCCGCCCGAGCTCTGGCCCAGGCTCACGCTGCACGCGGTCTATCCCAATCGCAGTTACTTGCCGGCCAAGGTGAGGACCTTCCTCGACTTTCTGACCGGCCCCGACGGCATAGGCGGTCTGGACCGCGAGTGAGACTTGAACCCACCGCGCTGTCCGAGGCATGTCCGACGAATGACGGTTCGATGGACAGGTGACTGTCGTCGAACAGCCTGCGGCGCGCGCGCGGAACGGGATGCGCGACTTGCGGACAGGGCCCCTGCTCCTCGTCTGTCGCACCGACGGTGACGGTGCGTCGCCCCGCGATCGGACGAGGAGCGCTCGCCGATCCGGCACGCCATGACAACCCCTGTCCCTGACGTCCAGGATTGCGCCTGCCGACGCGTCGTGGATGGCAAGGAGCGATGACGGTCTTGCGGCCGATTGTCCGCGCCGGACGGCCTCGCCGTACCCCGCCGGAACATTGCGTTTAGGCGCCCGGTGGTGCAACAAGACGGGCCAAATTCAGCATTGGATCAACCCAGCCGACCCCAAAAGCGGCGCACGGAGGTGCAGGTATGTCAGATCTCGAAATCGTCTGGACGAAGGTCGATGAAGCGCCGGGGCTGGCGACGTTCTCGCTACTCCCGATCGTCCAGGCCTTCGTCGCCACGGCCGGCGTCAAGATGAGGCTGGCGGACATTTCGCTGACCGGCCGCATCATCGCCAACTTCCCCGAGAAGCTGAAGCCCGAGCAGAGAATCCCGGACGAGCTGGCCGAGCTCGGCAAGCTGGCGATGAAGCCGGAAGCCAACATCATCAAGCTGCCCAACATCTCCGCCTCGATCCCGCAGCTCAAGGCCGCGATCAAGGAGCTGCAGTCCAAGGGCTACGACGTCCCCAACTATCCCGACAGCGACGCCACGCCCGCCGACAAGGAAATCCGCGCCCGCTACGGCAAGGTGCTGGGCAGCGCCGTGAACCCGGTCCTGCGCGAGGGCAACTCCGACCGCCGCGCCGCCGGCGCCGTGAAGCAGTATGCCCGCAAGCACCCGCACAAGATGGGCGCCTGGAGCAAGGATTCGAAGACCCGCGTCGCCCACATGACGGGCGGCGACTTCTACGGTTCCGAGGTCGCCACGACCGTCGCGGCCCCGACCAGCGCCCGCATCGAGCTGGTCGCCGCCGACGGCGCGACCACGGTGCTGAAGCCCAAGATCCCGCTCAAGGCCGCCGAGATCATCGACTGCTCGGTGATGAGCGCCAAGGCGCTGAACGCCTTCTATGCCTCGGCGATCGAGATGGCGAAGAAGGACGGCGTCCTGTTCTCGCTGCACCTCAAGACGACCATGATGAAGATCTCCGATCCCATCCTGTTCGGCCATTGCGTGTCGGTGTTCTTCAGCGACGTGTTCGCCAAGCACGGCGAGACGTTCAAGAAGCTCGGCATCGATCCCGACAACGGCCTGGGCGACATGCTGGCCCGCATCGAGACCCTGCCCGAGGCCGAGAAGGCCGCGATCAAGGCCGACATCCAGGCCGAATATGCCAAGCGCCCGGGCCTCGCGATGGTGAACTCCGACAAGGGCATCACCAACCTCCACGTGCCCAGCGACGTGATCATCGACGCCTCGATGCCGGCGATGATCCGCGAATCGGGCAAGATGTGGGGCGCCGACGGCAAGCTGCACGACTGCATCGCCGCCATCCCCGATCGCTGCTACTCGACGCTGTTCCAGGCCGTCATCGACGACTGCAAGGCCCACGGCGCCTTCGATCCGAAGACCATGGGCTCGGTGCCGAACGTCGGCCTGATGGCCCAGCAGGCCGAGGAGTACGGCAGCCACGACAAGACCTTCGAGATCCCCACCGCCGGCACCGTCCGCGTCGTGGCCGAGGACGGCACCGTCCTGATGCAGCAGAAGGTCGAACAGGGCGACGTCTTCCGCATGTGCCAGGTCAAGGACGAGCCGATCCGCGACTGGGTCAAGCTCGGCGTGCGCCGCGCCCGCCTCACCAACACCCCGGCGGTGTTCTGGCTCGACGCCAAGCGCGCCCACGACGCGGAGCTGATCAAGAAGGTCGAGAAGTACCTCAAGGACGAGGACACCAAGGGCCTCGAGATCCACATCATGCCGCCGGTCGAGGCGACCAAGTTCTCGCTCGACCGCATTCGCAAGGGCCTCGACACGATCTCGGTCACCGGCAACGTGCTGCGCGACTACCTGACCGACCTGTTCCCGATCATGGAGCTGGGCACCTCGGCCAAGATGCTGTCGATCGTCCCGCTGCTGAACGGCGGCGGCCTGTTCGAGACCGGCGCCGGCGGCTCCGCGCCCAAGCATGTCGAGCAGTTCCAGCACGAGGGCTACCTGCGCTGGGATTCGCTCGGCGAGTTCCTGGCGCTGGGCGCGTCGCTGGAGCATCTGGCGCAGACCACCGGCAACGAGGACGTGAAGGTGCTGGCCGAGACGCTCGACGAGGCCAACGGCAAGATCCTCGACAACAACCGCTCCCCCGCCCGCAAGGTCGGCGAGCTGGACAATCGCGGCAGCCATTTCTACCTCGCCCTCTACTGGGCGCAGGCGCTGGCCCGCCGCGACAACAGCACGGCGCTTTCGGCCCGCTTCAAGCCGCTGGCGAAGACGCTGGAGGAGAACGAGGCCAAGATCGACGCCGAGCTGATCGCCGCGCAGGGCAAGCCGGTGGACACCGGCGGCTACTACGCGCCCGACCAGAAGAAGACCTCGGCCGGCATGCGCCCGAGCAAAACCCTGAACGACGCGCTCGCCTCGCTCTGAGCGGCGCGACAGGCTGAAGACGACGAAGCCGCCCCGGGCAACCGGGGCGGCTTTTTCTTGGCCCCGTGGCCTTGCCCTACCGCGACGACAAACAACGCCCTCACCCTGAGGAGCGGTCCAAAGGACCGCGTCTCGAAGGGTGGCAATGCGCACCTGCCCGTTGCCCATCCTTCGAGACGCGCGCCTTCGGCGCGCTCCTCAGGATGAGGGAATTGCTTGAATTGATTCAGTCGATTGCCGAGCGGCCTCTCAGGACGACGAAGGTATCGCCCGCCCCTTCCGCCGCAGATCGCCCTTGCAGCGTTCCGAGCAGGTCTTGACCTGGTCCCAGTCGCGCGCCCACTTCTTGCGCCAGGCGAAGGGGCGGCCGCAGGCGGCGCAGGTCTTCTCGGGCAGGGTCGACTTGGTGTAGCGCTTCGCCATCACAGCGTGCCCAGAAACGCCGCCGCACTGTCGGCGATCCGCCCCTTCTCCACGTCGGCGAACTTGTCGTAGGTGCGGACCATCTGCGCCATGCGGGGATTGCGCCCGATCTTCTCGCGGTGCCTCGAAATGAAATCCCAGTAGAGCGCGTTGAAGGGACAGGCGCGCGGGCCCGTCCGCTGCTTCACCTCGTAGGCGCAGCCCCCGCAATAGTCCGACATGCGATCGATATAGGCGCCGCTCGCGGCATAGGGCTTGGACGCCAGCAGGCCGCCGTCGGCGAACTGGCTCATGCCCACCGTGTTGGGCAGCTCGACCCATTCGTAGGCGTCGGCATAGACCGCGAGATACCATTCGTGCAGCTCGTGCGGATCGATCCCCGCCAGCAGCGCGAAGTTGCCGGTGATCATCAGCCGCTGGATATGGTGCGCGTAGGCCTGCTCCCTGGTCTGCGTCACCGCCGCCCGCACGCACGCCATTTCCGTCTCGCCCGTCCAGTAGAAGCCGGGCAACGGCCGCGTATGGCCGAGGAAGTTGCTGCGCTCGTAGCCCGGCATCTTCAGCCAGTAGATCCCGCGGACATATTCGCGCCAGCCGATGATCTGGCGGATGAACCCTTCCGCCGCGTTCAGCGGCACCCGCCCCGCCCGCCACTCGATTTCGACCTGCCGGCAAACCTGCAGCGGATCGAGCAGGCCGCAGTTCAGGTAGGGCGCGATGACGGCGTGATAGAGGAACGGCTCGCCCGCCAGCATGGCGTCCTGGTAGTCGCCGAACTTGGGCAGCCCCGTCTCCACGAAGGCCGTGAAGGCCGCCTCCGCGTCGGACCGCGTGACGGCAAACCGGAACGGCTCCAGGTCGCCGAAATGGTCGCCGAAGCGCGCCTCGACCAGCGCCAGCACCTCGCGCGTGATCGCATCGGGCGTCACCCCGCGCGGCCGCGGCATGAACAGGTCGGCCTTGGCGGGCTTGCGGTTCTCCGCATCGAAGTTCCAGCGCCCGCCCGCCGGCTGGTCGCCCTCCATCAGCAGCCCGGTGCGCCGGCGCATGTCGCGATAGAAATACTCCATGCGCAGCTGCTTGCGGCCCGCAGCCCAGGCGGCGAACGACGCGGGCGAACACAGGAAGCGCTCGTCCGGCAGGATGTCCACGGGCAGCGAAAAGCGCGCCGCCCAGGACTCCTGCATCTGCCGCACGCGCCATTCGCCCGCTTCCGTGACCACCACCCGCTCCGGCCGCAGCCGCTCGATCGCCGCGCCGAGCTGCTCCGTGAACGACCCGCGATTGTCGGGATCGTCCAGGGTCACATAGTCGACCGTCCAGCCCAGCCCGCGCAGTTCCGCCGCGAAATGGCGCATGGCCGAGAACAGGAAGGCGATCTTCTTCTTGTGATGCCGCACATAGCCCGCCTCGTCCGCCAGCTCCGCCATGAGCACGCGGTCCTGCGCCGGATCGCCCGCGGCAAGGCTGGTGAGGGTCGGCGTGAGCTGGTCGCCGAGGACGAGGATGAGGTTGCGGATGGCGGACATTGAGGAACTTGTAGGCAGATACGGCGTTTGACCCTGCCCGGTTCACTGAAGGGTCGCCGTGAGGCCTCGAAGCGTCGTCAGCCCTGCCTTGAACAGGCCTTCGCCATCGCCCACCAAACAGCTCACCCGGACGGCCCGCCGGCGCATTGGCAAAGAGGAAATCTCGAAAATGGCAGTGACGGGCCCCCTGGGCGGCTCTCCCCGGTCGATCCGACGTGCGGTGCGGCCATGAGCGGCGGTCTCGTGGCGCTGCTCGACGACATCGCGTCCCTGGCGAAGATGGCCGCCGCCTCGATCGACGACATCGCCGGACAGTCGGCAAAGGCCGGCGTCAAGGCGGCCGGCGTGGTTATCGACGACACGGCCGTCACCCCGCGCTACGTCACCGACTTCAGCCCGGCGCGCGAACTGCCGATCATCGGCCGGATCGCGCTCGGCTCGCTGCGCAACAAGCTCCTGATCCTCCTCCCCGCGGCCCTGGCGCTCAGCCTCCTGCTGCCCGGGGCGATCACGCCGCTCCTGATGATCGGCGGGGCGTACCTCTGCTACGAAGGCGCGGAGAAGCTCTACGAGGTCGTTTTCCCGCACGAGGAGCAGGCTCACGAGGCGACCACCGAGCCGGTCGCCCTCGATGCGAAGACCCTCGAGGACCGGAAGATCGCGAGCGCCATCAAGACCGACTTCATCCTCTCGGCCGAGATCATGGCGATCACGCTGGCCGCTCTCCCTGCGGGCGGCTGGGTGAAACAGGCAATCATCCTCGCCATCGTGGCCGTCGGCATCACCGCGGCCGTCTACGGCGCCGTGGCCCTGATCGTCAAAGCGGACGATTTCGGCCTGGCGCTGGCCCGGCTGTCGCCGGGATCGGCGCTTGCCGCGCCGTTGCGCGTCACGGGCCGCGCGATCGTGCGGGCCATGCCGCATCTCCTGAAGGCGCTCTCGGCGATTGGCACGGCGGCGATGATCTGGGTCGGCGGCGGCATCATCCTGCACGGCCTCGACGCCTATGGCCTGGGCGGACCGACGCATATGCTGCACGACGCCGGCGCCGCCGTCGCGCGCGCCGTTCCCGTGGCCAAGCCGGTCGTCGCCTGGGCAGTGGAAGCCGCCGGCTTCGGCGTGGCCGGACTTGTCATCGGGCTGCTGGCGATCCCTTTGACCAGCCGCGTGCTGTCGCCGCTCTGGCGCCGGGTCAAATCGCTGGGCCGCCGGATTCTTTCGAGAGACCGGGCCTGACGGCGGCAAGCGATTCCCGTAGGAGCAACAATCCTTTGCAAGTGCTCAGCTGCTCGCCGAGGACGAGGATGAGGTTGCCGATGGGCGGCATGCGAGCGCTGCAGACAGGCACGGCCAAAGCCCCTGCCCGGTTCACTGGCGGAAAGGCGCCATCGATCTGGGTTATGCGTCCGAACGCGAGATCGTCGGCCTTGGACTCTTCCGGGTGTCGGACAATCGCATCCGTGTGATGAGAAGCCGTTAGCGCACGACGAGGGCGTCCATGTCGTCGGCCTCCCCCTCCAACCACTCGACGGCCAGCGTGCTCACCGGCCCGACGCCGTCCATAACTCCCGCGACCGCGCTCATGCCCCACATCTCGCCGACGTCCTGGCTGAAATAGCCGATGGTCAGGCCGGGATCGATCGTCACCTGGCCGTCATCGGGCTGTTCCTGGCCCGAAATCACCCGGAAAAGCGTGGTCTTGCCGGCGCCATTGGGCCCGACCAGCCCCGCCTTCTCGCCCTTATGGTGCCCATCGACGCGTCGATGAACAGGATCTGATGGCCTTCTGCTTGCTGATGTTATCGAGACGAACCACGGGGGCTGTGCTGGCGGGAAAGACGCGGCAACGCAAGGCTCAGCCGGATCGCGCCGTTGCGGCTGATTGTGCCTTTTAATTCCCTTTGAGAGGGCCCCAGTCATGTTGTCGTGTCGCAAGGCTAGCAGCCATCATCTTCATCGAGCCAAAATACGGTACGCTCGACCTCGAAGTCGCTGTATTCAGTCTTGCGACGGCCCATTCGGATATACGCTAACCTTCGGGTACGAAGCTTCTTTTGCGCCAGAAACAATTGGAGGTCAGCAGTCCGCACGTCTGTTGCTCTGCCGATCCTGCTGCTGAGCATATCAGGTTTGGTTGGGCTCCAAGAAGTATTCCAGATCCTGGTAGCCGATGCATCCTGCCTAGAAACAGCGAGACCGATACCGTTATCCCGAAGTTCTACCTTGGCCTCGTGGTTGAACATTTCTGGTGACGCTACTTGGAGATGCGTTGGGAACAAGTCTATGTGCCAGCGCGCATACTCGCCCGGAGTCGCGACGACAGTCAGAGGATAAGGTGGCTTCGGGATGGATTTGGGTGGCCAGATAAGCACACTTTGAAAGTCGCGTGGATCACTCACACGGAGCCAGAGGTGCTCCAGCGGCGACAGACCTTCACGATCTTCGGGAAGCGACCAACAGGCGCAACCGGCAACGAGATCGACTTCAATCTCTTTGAACTCGAGTTCAGAAATGTCGACGGCGCGCACCGACAACAGAGCGCGCCCGCTGGCTAACTGGCCTTCGGCACTCTTCCAAACCAAGTCTGAGATCGATGCAGGCGATAACGCTGAACTCGCCAGCCCCTGCGTCCAAGAAGGCCGTTCACCATAGACTAGTCTGGCCAACCCGCGATCTAGGGGGCAAATCTCCAAAGCGATACGTTCTGCGGCGCCCCGATCCAGTCCCCATGCATGAGCCGCATATGCAAGAGTACGCAGGAAAGCCGACAAATAGACTTCCCTTTGGCGCAAATCGAAGTGTCCAATGCCTCGTTGATCCTCCCAACTGAACCAATGAGGACTCGATGACAATGGTTCAGCGACATGGCCTTGAAGCCATTGCCATTCATATTCCCACCGAGCAAGGAACGGCAGGCCAGTTCTCTCTTGCAGGAATTCGAACGTGGACTGGAACGAAAGCGGGATAGCCTGCCCCATCTTCTTATGGAAATAGGCAGCGATATGCGCGTTGATTCTTGGTGTGCCTTCGCCGAAACCGTAGCAGCTATTTGGCGAGCGATTGAATAAGCGCTGCATCAGCGTATCGCTAAGATGCGAAGGAGCCCTTACGGCCGATACCACCGCGTTATAGTTAAAGTGCGAAGCAAGATCGAAAGTGTCGATGACCGAAAGGCCAATGATTACTTCACTTTCTAATCGCCGCTCCGATATCCAAGTAATGAGGCCTCGCGCAGCCTCAATGTCACCAGTATCTATCAGTTCTGCGAGCCGCCGCGCAGCTTCCCATCGCACTTGAAAGACAGGCCAAAGCATCCGGTGGAGCAGGAGCTCGATCTCCGGCGGCGTCACGAGGCCCATCCGAGTACCGGCAACGGCTGCTCTTTAGTCTCAGCTCGAAGTGTGCCGACCATCTTCTCCGCAATAGCCCTAGCGAGCTCTTTCTCTCCAACTTTCAGAAGCAGGTAGATGAGGCGACTAAGGCCCAGCACGAGCGGTTGATCTCGTCTTCGATCCGCTCTCGTTCTGGCAGTTTCCTGCACAAATTCACGCCAACGCTCCGGGTAATGTTCCGCGACTGCATCCAGTCTTGCGATCGCGTCGTCATGACTACTGTGCCAACGCTGCCAGCCATAATTTGCGCGATGCCCAACAACCAGCCACTTAAATGCCGCGCTACGCCCTTCCAGTTTGAGAGAAAGTCGAAACGCTTCATCATAAAGCTCAGAAAAATCCCGCAGCGCGTCATCAATTCTGGAAGCCTCCAGAGACCGAAGCAATTCGTGGCCTTGGCCCAAACAGGCCCAGTGGGAAAACCAGCGTTGAAGGATATTACGTTGGTTGAAAATTCCAGCCTCTTTGAGTGCTGAGACTAGTTCATTGAGCTTGTCAGGACCAAAGCTAGATAAATCGAACTGCGGCTCCATTGACGAAGTAGATTCGGGTTTCTGCTTCTCAGTGTCGTCCACATTGGCTGGGCCGAGATAGCGTTTGACGCGCGCAATGGCGATCAGCCCATCAGAGTCCTTTCCGCGATCTCTAGATGCCAACCAACGCTGCTCCGTCGGTTGAATAAAGGTCGATAGCAGAGCCTCGCGGCGCGGCCCAGGCGGAAGGGTCGACACAAGCTCAAGCAGTAGTTCGTTTGCGTAGCGCCACTCTTCGCAGTGGATTAAGTACCCATAGGCACGCGCGGCTTGCTGCGGCGCGTACCGCGCCAACAGCTTGTAGAACTCAATTTTGATGTGGTCGGTCTCATCACCGTCTGTGAATTCGGTAATTTGGTCAAGAATCGGTGCGAGGCTCAGCAATGTTTTGACAGCATCTGAATCGCCATGCTCGTGCAACAGCTCGAGTGTCGTCAGCACTTCGTATCCGAAGACGTCCTTTCTCCAACCGTATCCAATGAGGCCATTGGCGGCGCGCTGCAGAAAAACAGCTGCAGCTTGTGTCAACCCATGCTCACCGCAGAAGAGGCTAAGGCGAATCCAAAGTTCCGTTCGTTCAGCAAATTGCGTTACCCCTTGGTCCAGCTCTTTGAAAAGTAGATCAGCTAGCGCTTGAGCTCCGGCCTGCGTATGGAGACGCAACGGACGCGTGCTGAAGGCATGCAGCCAGCCTTCATTCAACCAGAATGGTGATTCCGATGCTGTCGTTATGTCAATTTCATCGATGAAATTCTCACGAGCAACGGCAAGGCTGAGCACCTGGAGATCAATGCCGATGTCGAGTATTGCCTGGCGCAAGGCTTGGTAACGAGCGTGCACCTCATAGGACCCCTCAGGCGATACTGTTGGGTTAAGTCCTGCATAGAGCGCGGCCATCGTGGGTGGCTCACCGTACTCGCTCCATGCCTTCGCAACAGCCTCAGCCATATCGGCAAGATTTTCGAGTACCGGCACTAACCAGGCTTGATCCGAGGATGCAGAAGGCTCGGCGACGACGGGCCGCACCTCGCCTTTCGCAAAAGCCGCGCAGAAGGCGCGAAAGAAAAAGGAGCTTAAGAGCGAACGCGTTTCCACATTGCCGCCACTCAGATCGCGTTCCTCGAAAAGAGGAGCGAGTTCCAGGGGCGTAGTTAGCGGCGGCGGCGCCCCTCCGAGGAGCAAAGAAAGCGCATGCCGTCGAGGATCCTCCACCACCTCTAGGCCGATGTTGAAAGGATCGAGACGCTCTAAGCAAGCGGCGGTGAAGACTTCGGTGTTGAATTCCGGGCCGCTGGCAATGCCAGCAAGCTCCAGGACTTTCCTAGGCTGCTGCATTCGGAGGGCTTCACGGGCGAACGCTGTTAGGGGCGCATCGGGGTTCTGGAATTGCTGGCAAAACGCTACAAAGCGCGCACCGTCGTGCTTACTTAAATGTGCAATCACCTGACCGATCGAGTCAGGCAAATCCTGCGGCCAATTAAAGCTCCGTTTGGATAAGCGCTTTAAGCGACGGTTAAATTCGTCCACCGCCTGACGCGCAAGTCCCGTGCGTTCGCTGGGACTTGCGCGACGGAGCACCAGAGCCATCGAAGTCGTGTCAAGGTCAAGAAGGTCGGCTCTCAATTCGGCGAGAGGATAAAGATCGGCGGTGACCTCGACGGCCGCAGCAAGAAAGAGATCCCATCGGTCTGTTTGAAACTCTGCGCCATTCTGCACGCGTAACCGGAGAAGACGTAGTTCTAGTGTACGCGGTAGATCGAAGTGTAAAAACGCAGCCTCCTCAGCTGCTCTCAGGATTCGGCTGATCTGATCGATCGGATAGGCTGCGGCTAACGCGGCGAGAACCCAGGGCCGATCGGGAGCGTTTACGAGCGAGACGTCGTCCCCAAGCTGCGCTTGCGTTAGCCATAGCCAAGCCCAGCGCCAATAAGGCGGAGCACTTTGACTTAGCCATGTCAGGATTTTTTCTCGGTGAGCGGCCAGTGCCGATGCACTGCCTGACTGCTCCTGCACGAAGGCGAACAAGCTACCATGGAACGGGTACACGCCTAAGTCGCGATGATTTAGCAAGTGATCAATACGGGCTAGGGCGTCAGCATCTCCGGGCTCTGCGAACAGTTGTCTAAGACTTAAGGGTGGCATTGCAAACAGGAGCGCTGCCAGGACATGGAGAATATCCTGCCCTCGAGCACCAACTCTGGACCATAGTGCCGCATAGTAGAGACGGATGTCACCGCTCGGGCAGGATGGCAGCGCTTCGATGATCTCAACGGTTAGTGGGGCGCCTGTCCGAGCAAGATCCTCGAATGCATAAATCAGGTGAAGGGGGAGGCCGCCCGAGATCTCGAAGAAGGCGGCAGCGAGCGTCGCTCTCTCCCGGGAACGCACTTCAAGGTCTCGCGCAGCGAAGATCAGACGTCCGGCCACATCTTGCTCCTTGAGCCAGTGGCTAACTGCGTCCTGCGACATAAGGGGGAGCTCCATCCATGCCGCTCGCGGCGCGTGCTGAAGCAGTTTCACCGGCAGTTCTTCGTCGGGCGCAGGTTGCGTTCCAACTACTAGCGCGACGCCTCGTGGAATCGGTAGTAGTTCGGCGAACAACTGCGCCATGTGCTCTTTCGATCGCCCTTCGCGCCAGACGTGGTCCAGTCCATCGATCACGATCACGAGTCGCTTTCCAGCGTCGGCTTGGGCCTGGCCAGATGAGACAATTGCGCTGGAAAGATCATTAGGGTCATAGCTTGCTCCCGGGCTCTGGGCACGCAACTGCGACGTCAAGGAGTTAGCGATCTCGTTGTAATGGAAGCGCCCGGCGCTCTTGTCAGCGAGGTCGAGAAAGTAATGATGCCGGATGACGATCAGGCCCTCGTCTGATAGCTCCTCGACACAATGGCTTAGAAATGTACTTTTTCCGCGCCCGGGTGGCCCGACAAGTACTGTGACGCCGTCCACTTCCGATATCTTTCGGAGAAAGCTATCGGCAAACTCAGCGTCTGGGGGCTGATAGCCGGCTGGTACTTCGAAGTCCTGAGGTAACGGGCGTGGGCGGCGCAGAGAGAGCACTTGCCGAAGATGTTCGTGAAGAATCCTCCCATCGGGTTCCGGCCGGTACTTGAGTGTAGCCCAGGACTCAACTGCGTCCCGGAACGAAAGCCAAGCCGACCCATCGATGTCGAAGGCAACGTCGGAACGAAGACGATTCTCTAAATCCTCAAGGATTGGCTCGGAGTGGTGGAAGTCGAATACAGCGAAGAACGCTTCCGCGTCAGTTGTGCTTCCGATTTGCTTTACGATTTCTGCTTGGACCTCAGCATCTACGCGCCTGAAATCGATGCGCGAGCCGACCAAGCAAGCTGCGACCGCCGGATCAGGGATGCGATCCGTCCGAAGGCCGGCACTCGCCAAGCCACCGGCAAGAGCGTGTCGACCCACAGTTTGTGACCACTTTCGAAGAAGTGACGTGCCTTTCGGCCGATGCGAGAGCAACCATGACCAATTCAAAGCAGTGGCTGCGGCGCTCGGATCTGGCGTGAACTTGACTTGTAAGAGCTCGAAGCGGCCATCTGGACGACAGGCAACGACGTCATCGACTGCACCAAACTGCTTATCATCTGAGTCAAGTTCGACCCATTGGTACAGCGTCCGGTCTCTATAAAACCGGATCAGAACTTCGATCGCGACGAGGTCTTGATAGCGAAAGCCGGCGCGAATAATTCCCGGTCGCTTATATCCGATCGCCGCCGAGGCCGAAGATCGCATAGTCACCCGGGAACGCCCCCCTCACTCCCACTCGATCGTGCCCGGCGGCTTGCTCGTGATGTCGTAGGTCACCCGGTTCACACCGCGGCATTCGTTGATGATGCGGTTGGCGACGCGGCCGAGGAAGGCGTGGTCGAAGGGGTAGTAGTCGGCGGTCATGCCGTCGGTCGAGGTGACGGCGCGCAGCGCGCAGGCCTGGTCGTAGGTGCGGCCGTCGCCCATCACGCCGACGGTGCGGACCGGTAGCAGCACGGCGAAGGCCTGCCAGATCTCGTCGTAGAGGCCGGCCTTGCGGATTTCGTCGAGATAGACGGCGTCGACCTCGCGCAGCAGGTCGAGCTTCTCCTTGGTGATGTCGCCGGGGATGCGGATGGCGAGGCCCGGGCCCGGGAACGGATGGCGGTTCACCAGGTCGGCCGGGAGGCCCAGCTCGCGGCCGAGCGCCCTCACCTCGTCCTTGAACAGCTCCCGGAGCGGCTCGACCAGCTTCATGTTCATGCGCGCCGGAAGGCCGCCGACATTGTGGTGGCTCTTGATCGTCACCGAAGGCCCGCCGGTGAAGGAGACCGATTCGATCACGTCGGGATAGAGCGTGCCCTGGGCCAGGAATTCGGCGCCGCCGATCTTCTTGGCCTCGGCCTCGAACACGTCGATGAACAGCGCGCCGATCGTCTTGCGCTTCTTCTCCGGGTCGCTGACGCCGGCCAGCGCCTTCAGGAAGGTCTCCGAGGCGTCGGCGTGGATCAGCGGGATGTTGTAGTGGTCGCGGAACAGGCGGACGACCTGCTCGCCCTCGTCCTTGCGCAGCAGGCCGTGGTCGACGAACACGCACTGGAGCTGGTCGCCGATCGCCTCGTGCAGCAGCACGGCCACGACGCTGGAGTCGACTCCGCCGGAGAGGCCGCAGATCACCTTGCCCTTGCCGACCTGGGCGCGGACCTGGGCGATGGCGCGTTCGCGGAACGCGGCCATGGTCCAGTCGCCTTTGGCGCCGGCGATGTTCAGCGCGAAGTTGCGCAGGAGCTTGGCGCCGTCGGGCGTGTGCATCACCTCGGGGTGGAACTGCACGCCGTAATAGCCGCGGCTCTCGTCGGCGATGGCGGCGAAGGGCGCGTTCTCGCTGGTGGCGACGACGGAGAAGCCGGCCGGCAGCTTGGTCACGCGGTCGCCGTGGCTCATCCAGACCTGCTTGCGGTCGCCGGGCTGCCAGACGCCCTCGAAGAGGCGGGTCGAGGCCTTGATCTCGACTTCGGCGCGGCCGAACTCGCGGTGATGGCCGCTCTCGACCGAGCCGCCCAGCTCCTTGGCCATGGTCTGCTCGCCGTAGCAGATGCCCAGCACCGGCACGTCGGCCTTGAAGATGGCGGGATGGGCGGCGGGCGACTGGCCCTCGGTCACCGAGGCCGGGCCGCCGGAGAGGATGATCCCCCGTGGATCGAACGCCTTGATCTTCGCGTCGTCGACGGACTGGAAGGGCAGGATTTCACAGTAAACCCCGGCTTCGCGCACGCGGCGGGCGATCAGCTGGGTAACCTGGGAACCGAAATCGACGATCAGCAAACGGTCGGTCATGGGGCGATATAAGCGTGCCCGGCCGGGGCGGCAACCGTCGCGGTGTGGATGGCTGGGATCGGGCCGAAATCGAACAGGTCCGAGGTCACACCAGGGCCCTCATCCTGAGGAGCGCGCCGCAGGCGTGCGTCTCGAAGGATGGGCAACGGGCGCGGTGTGCGTGGCCCATCCTTCGAGACGGCCCTTCGGGCCTCCTCAGGATGAGGATGTGCGGGTGGCCTGGGGGACGAAGACCATTGGCCAGCGCAGCGCCGCTTCCCCCTCCCGGCCTCCCCCGTGTGACGGGGGAGGTAGAAGAAGGGTCAGTCGTCCTCCGCCAGCCGGCGCCGGATCAGCGGCGCACCGAGGTCGCGCCAGGCGTAGGCGATCTCCTCGACGTCGGTGCCGCCCATCGTGTCGGTGCGCTCGCCCACCCGCTCGCCGCCCAGCCCCTCGTAGAAGAAGCGGGTCGGGTTGCGGGCCAGCATCCACAGGACGGCGGTGTCGCAGCGGTCGGCCTTGAGCTGGCGGAACAGCGCGTCGAGCAGGCGGCGCCCCAGCCCCTGGTTCTGGAAATCGGGCTCGACGTAGAGCGTGTAGACCTCGCCCACCCGGATTTCGCGGCCGTCCAGCCCCTCGGGCAGCCCGTCCGGCGGGTCGCGCAGCGGGCCGCAGCTGCCGAAGCCCACGACGCCCATCTCCGCGTCGTCGGCCACGAAGACGCCCCGCGCCTCGGCGGGGTCCTGCAGGAGCTGCGACCACCAGGCCGACTGGCGCACGTCCGACATGGCGACCAGCATCGCGTCGGGCAGCAGGCCGGCATAGGTCGCCTGCCAGGTCTCGACATGGACCCGCCCGATCGCCGCGGCGTCCTGGCGGGCGGCGCGGCGGATGCGGATCATGCGGACGGCTCGCGCGGCCCCTCGGGAGCGTCGGGAGCCTCGGGGGCGGCCTGAGGAGCCACGTCCGGAACGGCCACGGGAGCCGCATCCACTCCCGCCTCCGCAGCCGGGTCAGGCGCCGTCTCGGCGACGGCGTCCGGTGCGCCCTCTTCCGTCGCTTCCGCGCCCGCCCCGGCGGTCGCGCGCGGTGCCGCCACGGCCCGGGTCGCTTCCTTGCGCACCAGGGCGGCGGCGAAGAAGCCGTCGGTGCCGTGCTTCAGGGGCGAGAGCCGCAGATAGGGCGTGCTGCCGGCGTCGGCCGGCGGTTCGGTGGGGAGGATGTCGCGCCACAGCGCCTCGACCGGCACGACCTCGAACCCGTCGTTGCGCTCGAGGAAGGCGGCGATCTGCTTCTCGTTCTCCGCCGGCAGCACCGAGCAAGTGGCATAGATCAGCCCCCCGCCGGGCTTCACCAGCTTCGCGGCGGCGTCGAGGATGGCGGCCTGCTTCGGGACCAGCTCGGCGAGATCCTCGGGCCGCAGCGTCCAGCGGCCGTCGGGATTGCGCCGCCAGGTGCCCGTGCCGGTGCAGGGCGCGTCGACCAGCACGCGGTCGAAGGCGCCGGCCTGGCGCTTCAGCCATTTGCGGTTGTCGGCGTCGATGGGGCGGCGCTCGACATTGTGCGCGCCGGCGCGGCGCAGGCGCTGGGCGGAGCGGTCGAGGCGCGATTCGTAGACGTCCATCGCCACGACGCGGCCCTTGTTGTTCATGCGCGCGGCCATCGCCAGCGTCTTGCCGCCGGCGCCGGCGCAATAGTCGGCGATCTGCATGCCGGGCTGGGCGTCGACCAGGGCGGCCACCAGCTGCGAGCCCTCGTCCTGGATCTCGACCAGCCCGTCCTGGAAGGCCTTCCCCTTCACCACCGACAGCCGGCGGCGCAGACGCAAGCCATCGGGGGCATAGCGCATCGTGTCGGTCTCGATGCCCTCGCGGGCCAGCGCCTCGCGCGCCTGCTCGACCGTCGCCTTCAGCCGGTTGACGCGCAGGTCGACCGGCGGCGGTGTCTCGATCGCGGCGACCTCACGCCCCCAGCCGTCGCCATAGGCTTCGCGGAAATGCGGCGCGACCCATTCCTGGACGTTGAGGCGCACCCAATCGGGCTGATCCGGATGGGGCAGCGAATGGCCTTCCATCTGGCGCAGGGCGCGATACTCGGCCTCGTCGAGCCGCGACGGCCGGTAGGTGCCGCCGTCGAACAGGCTCTCGAGCTGGCCCATGTCGAGCCCCTCAACCAGCATCAGGTCGGCGGCCACGATGGCACGCGCGCCGCGGTCGGGATGGCGCGTGCGGTCGAGCCACCAGGAGAGCTGCCCGTAGCGGCGCAGGATGCTCCAGACGCGATCGGACACGGCGCGGCGGTCGCCGCCGCCGATGAAGCGGCGCGACCGGAAATAGGCATTGGCGACGAGATCGGCCGGCCGTCCTCTCTCACCGGAGAGGCCATGGCTGACGATTTCGTCGAGGAGTTCTATGGTGGCCGCCACCCGCGCGCCCGGTGTCACGTCTGTCTCCCTTGCAAAGCATGCCGCTACGATGAATACGCCCGACGCGCAACGTCCCCGCTCCGAGCCGTTCCGTCGCGCCGCCCTCGTCCTTCTCTCCCTCCTCGTCGGGCTCGGCCTGCTGGAACTTGGCCTGCGCGCCGCCACGTGGAGCTGGCTGTTCGCCTGGCCGAACTTCGTGCTCGACGCGCGCAAGGTGCTGTCCGAGCGCGATACCGGCCGCACGGCGCATGACGGGCGGCTGGGCTACGTGCCGCGCGACGGCTACACCGCCGCCGGCATCACGATCGGCGCCAACGGGTTGCGCGATACGGGTCCGGCTCCCGCCGGCGCGCGCGCGCCGATCCTCGCGGTGGGCGATTCCTTCACCTTCGGCGAGGAGGTGGGCGATAGCGAGACCTGGCCGTCCGACCTGCAGCGGCTGACCGGCCGGCGCGTGCTGAACGGCGGTGTGAGCGGCTACGGCTTCGACCAGATCGTGCTGCGCGCCGAGGCGCTGGCGCCGCTCTACAGGCCCGAGGCGATCGTCGTCGCCTTCATCGCCGACGACATCCGCCGCACCGAGATGCGGCGCCTGTGGAGCGCCGACAAACCCTATTTCGATCTCGAGGGCGACGGGCTCCGCCTGCGCAACGTGCCCGTGCCGCCGCGTGCGCCGGCGCGCGAGACGCTCAGCTTCTGGCAGAAGACGCTGGGCTATTCCTTCGCCTTCGACTTCATCCTGCGGCGCCTCGACCAGCTGCACGACTGGTACGGCGACCACATCCGCGTCCATCCGCGCGGCACCGGCGAGCGGATATCCTGCCTGCTGACGGCGCGCCTCGCGGAGCTGCAGAAGAGCAGCGGCGCGAAGCTCCTGCTGGTCGCCGAGTACGATCCCGTCGTGTGGGACGATCCGCGCTTCGCGGCCGAGCAGCGTCGTCTCACCGCCGGCCTGCTGGCCTGCGCGGGGAAGAACGGGCTGGCGACCCTCGACACCTACGAGGCGATGGCGGCCACGCCGCGACCGCGCGACCTCTACGTGCTGTGGCACATGAATGCCGCCGGCAACGCGCTGATCGCACGGCTGGTCGCGGATGCGCTCGGGCTCAAGGGGCCCTGACATGCTGAGCCGCGCGGCGCTGGTCGTGGGCTCGCTGCTGGTCGGGCTGCTGCTGCTCGAACTGGGCTGCCGCCTCGTGCGCGGGCCGGCCGCGCTGCTCGACTGGTCTAACATCATCCTGAAGGAGCGCCAGGAGACGCGCGGCACCAGCGACGGGCGGCTGAAGCGCGACAGCGACCTGGGCTTCGTGCTGCGGCCGGGCTTCCGCGCCGACGGCGTCACCTACGATCTCCACGGCCATCGCCTCACGCCCGCCCCGGCCGGCGCGGTGCTGGCCGAACCGCCCGTGCTCGCGGTCGGCGATTCCTACGCCCATGGCGACGAGGTGAGCGACGGCGAGACCTGGGCGGCGCTGTTGCAGCCGCTGATCGGACGCCGCACGATCAACGCCGGCGTGAGCGGATACGGGCTCGACCAGTCTGTGCTGCGCGCCGAAAGGCTGGTGCCGGAGATCAGGCCGGCGGCGCTGGTCCTCGTCTTCATCGCCGACGACCTGCGGCGAGCTGAGATGAAGCGCGTCTGGGGCGCGGAGAAGCCGTACTTCGAGCCGGCCGGCGGCACGCTCGCCTTGCGCAACGTCCCCGTCCCGCCCTCACCGCCGCCCGTCGCGACGCTCGATCCCTGGCAGCGCCTGTTCGGCTGGTCGGTGCTGGTCGACACGATCCTGCGTCACAAGGGCTGGCAGTACGAATGGTCGATCGACCATTTGCGCGTGCTGCCGCGCGGCACCGGGGCGACGATGGCCTGCCCGATGATGAAGCGGCTGGCCGCGCTGAACGTGCCCACGCTCGTGGTGGCGGAATACGATCCGTACGTCTGGAAGAATGCGGAGTATGCGCAGGAGCAGCGCCGTCTCTCGGCCGTGGTCCTGGAGTGCGCCCGCGCGGCGGGCTTCGGCACGCTCGACCTGTTCGATGCGATCGACGCGGCCGTGAAACGCGACGGCTACGCCGCCATGTTCAGGTCATCGCACCCCGGCCCGCTCGGCCACCGCATCGCGGCGGAGCGGATCGCGGAGGCGCTGCGGCCCTACATGCCGCCGCGGTAGTTCGGCGCCTCGCGCATGATCTCGACGTCGTGCACGTGGCTCTCGCGCAGGCCCGAGCCGGTGATGCGCAGGAACTGGCAATTGCTCTGCATCTCGCGGATCGTGCCGTTGCCGGTATAGCCCATCGCCGCGCGCAGGCCGCCGACCAGCTGGTGCAGGATGCTGCCGACCGCGCCCTTGTAGGGCACGCGACCCTCGATGCCCTCGGGCACCAGCTTCAGCGTGCTCTGCACTTCCTGCTGGAAGTAGCGGTCGGCCGAGCCGCGCGCCATGGCGCCGATCGAGCCCATGCCGCGGTAGGACTTGTAGGAGCGGCCCTGGTAAAGGATCACCTCGCCCGGCGCCTCGTCGGTGCCGGCCAGCAGCGAGCCGATCATGGCGCAGTCGGCCCCGGCGGCGATCGCCTTGGCGAGGTCGCCGGAATACTTGATGCCGCCGTCGCCGATCGCGGGCACGCCCGCGGCGCGGCAGGCTTCGGCGGCCTCCATGATCGCGGTGAGCTGCGGCACGCCGACGCCCGCCACCATGCGGGTGGTGCAGATCGAGCCCGGGCCGATGCCGATCTTCACGGCGTCGGCGCCGGCATCGATCAGCGCCTGGGCGCCCTCGCGTGTGGCGACGTTGCCGGCCATCACCTGGGTGTAGTTGCTGAGCTTCTTTACCTGCGTCACGGCCTCGAGCACGCCGCGCGAATGGCCATGCGCGGTGTCGACCACGATCACGTCGACGTCGGCGTCGATCAGCAGCTGGGCGCGGCGCAGCCCGTCCTCGCCCACGCCGGTCGCCGCAGCGGTGCGCAGGCGGCCCTTCTCGTCCTTGCTGGCGCCGGGGAACTTGTTGGCCTTTTCGATGTCCTTGACGGTGATCAGGCCGATGCAGCGATAGTTGGCGTCGACCACCAGCAGCTTCTCGATGCGATACTGGTGCAGCAGCCGCTTGGCCTCTTCCTTGGTCGCGCCCTCGCGCACCGTGACCAGCCTCTCCTTGGTCATCAGCTTGCTCACCGGAATGGCGTTCTCGGTGGCGAAGCGCACGTCGCGGTTGGTGAGGATGCCGACCAGCTTGCCGCTGCCGCGCTCCACCACCGGAATGCCCGAGATCTGGTGCGCTTCCATCAGCGCCAGCGCGTCGGCCAGCGTCTGGTCGGGATGGATGGTGACGGGGTTCACCACCATGCCGCTTTCGAATTTCTTGACCCGGCGGACCTCGTTGGCCTGCGCCTCGGCATCGAGGTTCTTGTGGATGACGCCGATGCCGCCGGCCTGCGCCATGGCGATCGCCATACCCGCTTCGGTGACCGTATCCATCGCCGCCGACATCAGCGGGATGTTGAGTTCGATGGTCCGCGTGAGGCGTGTGCGGGTGTCGGTCTGTCCGGGCAGCACCGACGAGGCAGCAGGCTTCAGGAGGACGTCATCGAAGGTGAGCGCTTCCTGAATCTGCATACCAACCTCCATGAAGGAGAAATGAAAACGGCGGCCCTCGGAGAGGGCCGCCGGGTTGGCGAGCCTTTATACACACCGCCGCGCACAAGCCAAGTGCAGTAACGCGGGGCCGTTATGCACAGGAGTCCCTAAACGGCGCCCAGGAAATCGCGTTTCCCGATCTCCACGCCCGACTGGCGCAAGATTGCGTAGGCCGTGGTGCAGTGGAAATAGAAGTTCGGCAGCGCGAAGTGCAGCAGATACTGCTCGCCCGTGAGCTTGAGCGGGTTGCCGGCGATCGTCAGCACGACCTCCCGTCCCTCGCTGCCGTCGATCTGCTCGGCCTTGAAACCCTTGATATAGGCCTGCACCGCCGCGATGCGCTTCTGCAGGTCCCCCAGAGTCTTCTCCGCATTGTCATGCGGCGCCGGGACCTCGGCACCCGCCAGCCGCGCCGCGCTCTCCTCGGCGAAGCGGCAGGCGATCTGCACCTGGCGCGTGAACGGCAGCATGTCCGGCGTCAGGCGGGTCGCCCCCAGCACCGCCTCGTCGACCTTCTTCGCCGCCGCCCAGGCCGAGCCCTTTTCGAGGACCTTGGCCAGCGCGCCGAGCTGGCGCTGATAGACGGGAATCGAGGCGGCATACATGCCAAGCGACATGGAAATCTCCCAGGTTGGACCGAGCCAGAAAACCTAGCCGCGAAAGCCGGTCCCGACGACATACATCTCGGCCGAGTCGGCCCGGCTGGCCTCCGGCTTGAAATGGCGCACCTTGGCGAAATCTTTCTTCAGCCGGTCGAGCAGCGTCCGCTCGGTGCCGCCGCGCAGCACCTTGGCGACGAAGGCGCCACCGGGCTTCAGGATCTCGCGCGCGAAATCATGCGCGAGTTCGGCAAGTCCCATGATGCGCATATGATCGACCTGGGTCTCCCCCGTCGCCGCCGCCGCCATGTCGCTCATCACCACGTCGGCCGGCCCGCCCAGCAGCTCCGTGAGAATCGCTGGCGCATCTTCGTCATAGAAATCCTTGGCCAGCACCGTGGCGCCCGCGATGGGCTCGACCGGTGTCAGGTCGATGCCGATCACCACGCCCTTGTTCTTGCCCGAGCTGACGCGCTCGACCGAAACCTGCGTCCAGCCGCCGGGCGCCGCGCCGAGATCGACGATGCGCGCCCCGGGCTTCAGGATTTTGAACTGGTCGTCGATCTGCAGCAGCTTGAAGGCCGCGCGTGAGCGGTAGCCGCGCTTCTTGGCCTCCTCGACATAGGGGTCGTTGAGCTGGCGCTGCAGCCAGCGCTGCGAGGAAACGGTGCGGCCGCGTGCCGTCTTCACACGCACCGTGGCGCGCCGCCCCGTGGGCAGGCTGCCCTTCTTGTCGCGAGCCATCTCAGTGGCCCCGGCGGCAGGCCTGGTCGGCCTCGCGATCGGCCTGGCGCATCAGGTCCATCAGGACGCCTTCCCGGAGACCGCGGTCGGCGACCCGAATGACCGGTGCAGCCCATTGCCGGCACACCGCCTCGAGGATCGCTCCCCCGGCCAAGGCAAGGTCGGCCCGGTCGTCGCCGATGCAGGGCAGATGGGTAAGCTGGTCGACCGACATCACCGAAAGCTCTTCACAGATACGCAAGACTTCCTCTCGGCCGATCCGCGAACCGTCGACCAGGGTGCGGTTATAGCGCTTCAGGCCGAGATGGTGGGCGCTAACCGTCGTCACGGTGCCCGAAGCGCCAATCAGCTGGACCTCGCCGCGTGCGATCGCCGGCCCGATCCGGTGCAGGGCGCAGAACGGCCGCAGGTCGGCGCGGATGCGCTCGACCATGTCGTCGTAGCAGGCGCGGGTCAGCGGGCGCTCGCGCGGCTGCCCGCGAGTGCAGGATTCCGTCAGCGTCACCACCCCCCATGGCACGGAGGTCATGCCAAGCAGCTCGGTCCTCACACCTCCCTGCCGTCCGTCGCGCGGCATCACGCGGATCCAGCTCACTTCGGTCGAACCGCCGCCAATATCGATCAACAGACCGTAGGGAATGTCGGGATCAAGAAGATTCTCGCAGCTCGCCAGCGCGAGCCTCGCTTCCTCGGCCGGCGGGATAAGGTCGAAGCTGAGGCCGGTGCGGGACTTCACGAGTCCGAGGAAATCCTCGCCGTTGCAGGCACGGCGGCAGGCCTCGGTGGCAATGTGCCGGGCACGAGTGACGTGATTGCGTTCGATCTTGGACGCGCAGACGCCCAGCGCATGCAGCGTGCGTTCGATGGCCTCGCCACAGAGCGAGCCGCTAAGCGCCACCCCCTCGCCCAGCCTCACGGGGCGAGAATAGGCATCGATCACCTCAAAACCCTCGACCGATGCCTTCGCCACCAAGAGCCGGCAATTGTTGGTGCCGAGATCGATGGCAGCGAACGTGTGCGCAAATCGACCGCTGTGCCAGCCTCCCCTGAGTGTGGTTTCCCCGGTCATTCGCCACTCTTTGTTGGGAGGATGCTAACCGAGGATTTCGCGGACGGCGAGCGCCGCTTGCCAATCCCGTCCGTGATCGCTAAATCGTGCGGCGCGCGAGGTCCGCAAGGTCCTTGGGGGATAGTTTAACGGTAGAACAACTGGCTCTGACCCGGTTAGTCTTGGTTCGAATCCAGGTCCCCCAGCCACCTCCTGTACAGTCCAACCTTGATTTTGCCTTGATGTTTTGCACAATGGTTGCAATCACAGGCATTGAAGGCTGCACACGATGAAGCCTGAACA
The DNA here is from genome assembly GCF_020880995.1 of Reyranella aquatilis. Classification (GTDB taxonomy): domain Bacteria; phylum Pseudomonadota; class Alphaproteobacteria; order Reyranellales; family Reyranellaceae; genus Reyranella; species Reyranella aquatilis. The sequence goes on from NZ_JAJISD010000013.1 coordinate 191,597, forward strand.
TGAGAGCGGTCCCATCACGAATCCGTGGATACTGTCCATTACCCAGGCCGCGACGATGCTGGGTTTCCATCTGGGGCTCCGCGCGTTCCTGATGTAGCTGGACCGCCTTCATAGGCAATGAAACCAGGCTTTCCGAGCACGTCCGGCGAGACCAGGGGCATTCTGCTTCTGGGCGGCAGTGGACAAGTGGGCACGGCTCTATGCCGACTGAAATGGCCCGCTGGTTTCACGGTGCACGCCCCATCACACAACTCGCTCTCCATCACGGACGAAGACGCGATCGACCGCGTCTTCAGGGAGGGAAAGTGGGCCTGTGTCATCAACTGCGCCGCCTACACTGAAGTCGAAGCCGCGGAATCGGGCGAGCCGGCAGTGTCACGGGTCAACACCACCGGCCCGGGACTGCTGGCGGCAGCCGCCGCCCGTGGAGGTACGCCCTTCATTCATCTCTCGACGGACTATGTGTTCGACGGCACGGCGACCGAGCCGTACCGTTCGTTCGATCCCGTCCATCCTCTCAATGCCTATGGGGCAAGCAAGGCCGCCGGCGAGAATCTGGTCAGGCAGGCAAATCCGCGTCACGTAATCCTGCGGACGTCCTGGGTCGTGAGCCCGTTCCGGAAAAACTTCGTAAAGACCGTGCTGAACCTCGCCCAAAGGCTGGATCATCTCGAGGTCGTCGACGATCAGACCAGCCGTCTCACTTCGGCAACCGATCTCGCGGCAACGCTCCAGATCATTGCGCTGCGGTTGATCGAAGATCCGCAATGTCCCGTCGGAACCTACCATTTCGCCAACGAAGGACCCGCGACATGGCATGCCGTGGCCGTTGCCACGATGCAGGGAGCAGCACGGCGAAACGCCAGGTCCGTGCCCGTCGAGCCCATATCGACGCGCAGCCGACCATCGAGCGCCCTGCGTCCGCCTTACTCAGTACTCTGCACCGCGAGCCTCTCCAGGGACTTCGGTATCGCCCCGCGTCCCTGGCAATCCGCGCTCGAAGAAGTACTCGACAGCCTGCTTCCGAAAGCACCAAACGACACCTCGCCGCATTCGAACGACCCACGGCTTGGTTCGTTGACCTAGCAGCCGCCGGCCATTATCGACATGCAGCTTTTCCCGGACCATAGTTGCAGCATCTGGAGGTATTCATGAACGTCGCACCCGAGATGCCGAGCGACCTGCCACCTCCGATGCATCGCCCCAAGCCCCTTCACCAGGCGCACCTCGCGCCGCCCTTCGACGGCTACCTCGGCGAAATCCCCGAAGTGGCGAGTTCCGTGCCATCGATGATGTCTGATCTGGAGCGCCGCTTCCTGTTCAACATCGCCAAGAGCTACTACTCCGGCGCCGGGCTGATCGTGGATGCGGGAATCTTTCTCGGCGCGTCGAGTGCGTGCCTGGGCAATGGCGTCAAGGAGAACCCGCGCGTAGAGGAAATCGCAGCGCGCTGGGGGCGTCCCATCATCTCCCTGGAACTGGGCATCACGAACCAGCAGATGCTGCTGTCTTTCAAGCGGCACGGTATCGGACTGGATCTGAAGGCGGGAGACTCCTTCGGCCCCCTGATCGAAGCCCATATCCGCGACGCCCGGCACCTGATCGATTTGAGGTTGGGCGACATCCTCGAAACCGGACGTATCGGGGAGACTCCGAAGGATCGCAGGCTGCCGGTCGAGATCCTGTTTCTCGATGTTCTGAAGGCGTCGGCGATCTCCGAGTTCGCCGCCTATGAGTATCTTCCGCGCCTGATCCCGAAGCGGTCGCTCGTCATCCAGCAGGATTACCTCAACGGCGATCTGCCCTTCATTCACATCCACCAGGAGTATTTCGCCTCGAAGTTCGAATATGTCGGAGAGATTTCTTCGAGCGCGATCTTCAGGCTCAAGCACCGCATCACCCGCGACGAGGTCGCCGCGTTGTTCGCCGGCCCGCTGGACGGGGAGCAGGAGATTGCCCTCGTCTCACGCGCGGCGCAGCGCTCCATTGATCCCTATCGCCGCCTGATCATGTCCTTCGCGAAGCTGCGGGTCATTCTGAATGCCCGCGGCCTCGACGCTGCGAAGCAGTACCTCGCGTTCATCGAATCGGAGTATGCCGACCAGATCGCGCAGCAGCAGCTGCGCCGTGTCCAGAATGTCGTCAGGGCGGCACGCTACCTCTGCGAGGTCGGCGCAGGCGCAGAAAACGAGCGCGAAGCGGTAAAGATCAGCACAGGGCACCGCGGCGCCGATCATCGGAGAACCGACCTCGTCGCCTGAAAACGAGGTTCCCGCCCAGGGTTCGGGCAGCTGAACCGCAACCGGCGCCAGACATGAAGCTGGCGCCGATCATGCGCGGAGCCTACTTCTTGGCGGTGTCTCCGACCTGCGACAGGAACCACTGCCAGGTCGCCTCGAGCCCCTGAGACAAGGGAGTAGCAGGCTCGAAGCCGAAACCCGTTCGCGCCTTGGTGATGTCGCAATAGGTACGTCGCACCTCGCCGGCGCGCCAGTCGGCAAAATTCACGTCGGGCCAGCGGCCTGTTCCAACGACCTTCTTCATCTCGGTGAGAAGCTCGTTGATCGTCGTCGGCTTGCCAGAACCGAGCTGGAATGCTCCGGACACGTTCGCGTCGATCGCCTGAAGGATGCCGCGGCACAAGTCAGCCACGAACACGAAGTCCCGCACCTGGCTCCCGTCGCCATAGACGGTGATCGGCTTGCCATCGAGAGCCTGCTTGAAGAAGTGCGCGACGGCGCTGCCCTTCCGATAGGAGCGCGGACCGTAGACATTGGAAAAGCGAAGCGCGGTCACCTGCATTCCGTAGGAGGCGGAGAAGGCGGACCCATAGCCCTCGGCCGCGAGCTTGGAGGCCCCATAGGGCGCCGCCGGCTGGGGAACCATTCCTTCGTGAACCGGCGGCTCGACATCTCCCAGGATCGCTCCCCCGGTCGACGCCATGACAACCCGGCTGACCCCGGCATCCCGCGCGGCCATCAGGATGTTGAAGGTCCCGCGCACGTTGACTTCGAAGTTCAGGGTCGGATCCTCGATCGACTCGATGACCCGCGTATTGGCGGCGAGATGGATGATGGTGTCGCAACCGCTCACCGCTCGCGATACTGCCGCCGGATCGCAGATGTCTCCCTTGTGATAGTCGAGATCGATATCCGGCAAGTCACGCGGCGAGCCCATGGTCTCGTTGTCGAGAACCACGATGCGGCTGTCCCTGCCCTGCTCGACGATCTGTCGGATCAGATTCGAACCGACGAAGCCGCAACCTCCCGTAATCAAGATCTTGGACATGGGCCACCTCACGCAAGCTTAAAGGACATAACGAAATCGGCGCTCCTCGCAGAGCGCCGATTCGCAACCTGAGAACGACGTCGCGCTGTTTACTGCGCGGCAACCTTGTCGGCTGCGCTGGCGGCCGTGGCGCGCTCCTTCGACCAGTACGAAACGCACGGGATCTTCGTGCGGTCGCAGCGATCCTTGTAGCGCTGGGCGATCTCGGTGACCTCCTGCAGCAAGCCATGCTGGAGCGTCGTCGGGTTGAGGCCGAGTTCGAGGAAGTTCTTGTTGGCGACCTTCAGCTCGTTCTCGTCGGCTTCAGCACGCGGGTTGCTGAGATTCTCGATCTGCGCGCCCGTCAGCTCGCGGATGAGCTTGGCGAGATCACGGACGCGGTGGGTTTCCGTCATCTGGTTCATGATGCGCACGCGATCTCCCGCCTTCGGCGGCGATTCGATCGCGATACGAACACAATTCACGGTGTCGCGGATATGGATGAAGGCGCGCGTCTGACCGCCGGTGCCATGCACCGTCAGAGGATAGCCGACGGCAGCCTGCATCAGGAAGCGGTTCAGGACGGTGCCGTAGTCGCCGTCATAGTCGAAGCGATTGATCAGGCGCTCGTCGAGTTCCGTTTCCGGAGTCTGCGTTCCCCAGACGATTCCCTGGTGGAGGTCGGTGACGCGCAGCTTGTCGTTCCGGGCATAGAACTGGAACAGCAGCGCATCCTGGGTCTTGGTCATGTGATAGATGCTGCCGGGATTGGCCGGGTACAGGATCTCCTGATCCACGAAGCTGCCGTCGGGCAGCGGTACCTTGACCTTGAAGTAGCCCTCGGGAATCACCGAACCGACCGTGCCGTAGCCGTAGACGCCCATGGTGCCCAGATGGACGCAGTGGATGCTGGGATCCGTCTCGACGACAGCGGCCAGGATGTTGTTGGTCGCGTTGAGGTTGTTGTTGACGGTGTAGATCTTGTGCTTGGCCGACTTCATCGAGTACGGCGCCGCGCGCTGCTCGGCGAAGTGGACGATCGCGACCGGCTTGTACCGGTTCAGCAGGTTCTTGATCTCGTCGAATTCGCGGGAGACATCGATGTTGTGGAACGCGATCTCCTTGCCGGTCACCTCACGCCAGGCCCTCAGGCGGGCGTCCATCGTGCTGATCGGGGTCAGCGACTCGGCGCCGAGTTCGGCATCGATCCAGCGTCGCGAGAAGTTATCGACGATGACGACGTCGTAGCCGGTCTGGCTGAGATGCAGGCTCGTCGGCCAGCCGCAGAAGCCGTCGCCTCCAAATACGATCACTGCCCCTTTGGTTGCCACTTAACCCTCCAAATACGACGTCGAATTAGGAAGTTTACGCCAGATTCGTAGCCAAAAGGCTGAAAATCTTTCGTAGCTCCGCGACATCCCGTCACTACGGCTCTTCCACGCAACTACTCGCATAGCAATACGGGTAACCCACATGAATTTTGCGTTATCGCAAAATCATAATCATTTTCAGTGGATCTTCGTGACATTGGCCCCGCCCTCACCTTCGGCTATATCGCGGCCCGGCACGCGGCCGCAGAAGCCGCCCGCTAGGCGCCCCTCAGGCAACGAAAGCTGTCGCAATGTCGCTCATAACGCCCGTTATCCTC
>NZ_JAJISD010000014.1 GCF_020880995.1 Reyranella aquatilis
ACATGGATCTTGGCTCCCATCCTTGCGCATGCGGGCTCGCGGTTCGGCCCAGGCGACCGTTCGGGATCACAAAATCAACGGTGGAGGCACCGAGCTCAGGAACGGGCTTGTAGGCCCCAGGAGCCTCCGGGCTCTCCACCGAGACCGCGCCCGCAACTCTACGCCGACGCGGCCGTCTCTTGATACAAGGAGGCGCGAAGCGCCGTCTCGAAGGATGGGCACCCAACGGGGTGCGCGCGCCCACCCTTCGAGACGCACTCCTGCGGAGCGCTCCTCAGGGTGAGGTGGTCGTTATACTGGTGACTCTTCTCGACCGGAAAGACCCTAGTACGCACGTCCCTCGCAGCGCGCGACGAAGGTCTGGAGGATCGCGCCGCGGGGATCGGCATAGTAGACGTGCGTACCGTTCTCCTGGCCGCGCCGGATCCCGATTATGATCGTGTCGGTTGGCACGATCCCCGTCAGGACCACGAAGTGGCGGTCGGCAAACAGCATCGAGGCGCGTACAGGCGCGGCGCCGTTGTAGATCACGGTCGGTTCGCCGCCCCGGTTGATGATCGCGAACTTCGCACCGTCGTCGGAGACGCAGACTGACTGCCCATCGGTGATTTCGACCGGCGCCGGCCTCGGGACGGCCGCGCGATCGGCCACTACACCCGGCATCGGTGCCGAGGGCGGTCGATCGGGAGATATACCGTACTGGCTGGGCTGCTGCATCGGCGGCACCGGCACCGGTCGGGGCTTGTCCGGCGGGGACTCGACCGCGCGCCGCGTCGCTTCGGAGGCGGCCATCACTTCGAGGCCCGGCGTGCGGACGTAGCGCTGCGCGAGGTAGCCGGCGACGCCGACGAAAACCAGCAGCACTGCAGCAAGCATCACCGCCGCCCGCCGGCGCGCCATCGCGTCGGCGTGCAACAGCCGCGCCACCGGTGGCACGAGGGGGCTTGGCGGTTGGAACGGCCCAGGCGGAAACGAGCGGGCTCCTTGAGCCGGACGGGGAGCCGCTGCTTGGGGCGCCGAGCGGGCCTTGCCGAGCAGGATCGCCGCGAGGCGCTGGTGTGAGCGGGCCTTGACCGCCGCCTGAGCCGCGCGTGCGGTCGCCGCCGCCCGGGACACCTGTTCGCGGCGCGCGCGCTCGGCATCCAGCGCCGACTGGACCCTGGCGTCGTAGCGGGCGCGCTCGTCGGGATCGCTCAGCGCCTGATAGGCGGCGGTGATCTGGCGGAAATTGTAGGCGGCCAACTCGGGATTCCCGGCGGCGACGTCGGGATGATACTTCTTCGCGAGATCGACATAGGCGGCACGGATCGTCGCCGCGTCCGCCGTCCGCGGCACGCCCAGCACGAGATAATGGTCGACGTCGATCTTCATCACCGGGCCATCCTAGCGGATTCCGAGCCGGTGGCCCATGCGGTGCCCCAATCCTCCGGCCCGTCCGGAGTCCGCCACACGGACTCCTGCAAAATTCTCCTGCGGCAGCCGGCCGCGGGGCGTATCCTTCGGACAACGGACGGCAGTTCCGGGAGGAAACCAATGGCCTACCAGTCGATCGAAGTGCGCAAGCTGACGCCCGGCATCGGGGCGGAGATTTCCGGTGTCGATCTCGGCAAGCCGCTCGGCAACCAGCAGTTCCAGGAAGTGCACGACGCGCTGATGGAGAACCTGGTGATCTTCTTTCGCGACCAGAAGATGTCGGTCGAGCAGCACAAGGAGTTCGGCCGCCGCTTCGGGCCTCTGCACGTCCATCCCAACGCGCCGATCGAGTTGCCCGAACATCCCGAGATCCTGGTCATCAAGGCCGACGAGAAGTCGCGCCACGTCGCCGGCGAGGAATGGCATACCGACGTGTCGTGCGACGTCGAGCCGCCGATGGGCTCGATCCTCTATCTCACCGAGGTGCCGCCCGAGGGCGGCGGCGACACGCTGTTCGCCAACATGTACCGCGCCTACGACACGCTCTCCGAGCCGATCAAGCAGCTGCTGCAGGGGCTGACGGCGCTGCACGACAGTTCCAAGGCGCACTATTATCGCGTGAAGGCCACCGACCGCGACGACATCAAGTTCCCCAACGCCGAGCACCCGGTGGTGCGCACCCATCCGGTGACCGGCAAGCAGAGCCTCTACGTCAATCGCGGCTTCACGCTGCGCATCCCGCAACTGCGCAAGCACGAGAGCGATGCGCTGCTGGAGATGCTCTACCGCCACATCGAGACGCCGGAATTCCAGTGCCGCTTCAAGTGGCAGCCCAACTCGGTGGCCTTCTGGGACAATCGCTGCGTCCAGCACCATGCGATGTTCGACTACTTCCCGCACCGGCGGTACGGCCACCGCGTCACGGTGTGCGGCGACAAGCCGTTCCTGCGGAAGAACTAGCGTCCGCTTCCTTCCGCACTCCTCCAATCCGTCGTCCCGACCGGAGCGCCGCAGGTGCAACGCGGAGAGACCCTCCCTCAACGAAGTGCAGGCCAATCGTGGAGAGTATGTCTCTCCACTCCAACCCGCGGCGCCCGGCTTCGGTCGGGACGATCGGGAGAAGCCCTCCTCTTTACAGCCCCGGCCCCTCTGCCCTATATCCTCTGCCACCATGATGCGTTTCGCGACCAAAACCACCACGACCAAAACGACCACCTTCGGTGGGCCGGCGAGGACGTGCGCGTAGAGTCGAACGTGACATAGGACAACCTCAAGGCCCCGCCGGTTTCGGACGGGGCCTTTGTCTTTCCAGGCGTCCGTCTCCCGGCTTCAACGAAGGAGACAGACATGAGTTCGAGACCTCTCACGGTAGCCATCGTCGGGGCCACCGGCGCCGTCGGCGTCGAGTTCCTGCGCTGCCTTGCCGAGCGGCGTTTCCCGGTGAAGGAGCTGCGCCTGCTTGCCTCCGCCCGCTCCGTGGGCCGTGAGCTTTCGTTCGACGGCAAGGCGCTGGTCGTCCAAGAACTCACCGAGAAGAGCTTCGAGGGCGTCGACATCGCCCTGTTCTCGGCGGGCGGCGGCATCTCGAAGCGTTACGCTCCGATCGCGGTCGCGGCGGGCGCCATCGTGGTCGACAATTCCTCGGCCTTCCGCATGGATCCCGATGTGCCGCTGGTGATCCCCGAGATCAACGCGGGCGCCATCGCAGGCCACAAGGGCATCGTCGCCAACCCCAACTGCGCGGCCATCATCGCCATCACGCCGCTCTGGCCGATCCACCAGCACAACCGCATCCGGCGCATGACCATCGCCACCTACCAGGCGGCCTCGGGCGCCGGCGCCGCCGCCATGGACGAGCTCGCGGACTCGACGCGCGCCTATCTCGACGGCCGCGCCTTCCAGCCCAAGGTGCTGCCGCACCCCTATGCCTTCAACCTGTTCAGCCACAATACCGCGATCGATCCCGAGACCGGCTACAACGACGAGGAGACCAAGGTCATGCGGGAAACCCGCAAGATCTACGGCGATCCGGACCTGCGGCTGTCGGCGACCTGCGTGCGCGTGCCGGTCCTGCGCGCCCATGCCGCCGCCGTCACCTTCGAGTGCGAAAGGCCGATCGGCGAGGCGCGGGTGCGCGCTCTGCTGGCCAACGCGCCGGGCGTGCGCCTGGTCGACGACCGCGAGCGCAACGTCTTCCCCATGCCGCGCGACGCCAGCCATCAGGACGACATCCTGGTGGGCCGCATCCGCCAGGATCTCGGCGATCCCAGCGGTCATTCGATCTCGCTTTTCGTGGCCGGCGATCAGTTGCTGAAGGGCGCGGCGCTGAACGCCGTGCAGATCGCGGAGCATCTGCTGGCGGCATGAGCCTGGCGCCGCCGGTCGCCGAAGCCGCGGGTCGTCGCGAGCCGGATACCCCGGTCCGCGCCGACCGCCAGCTTACTTTCTTGCGCGCTCGGTGTGGGAGCCGGAGGACCCCATGGTCTTGACCAGTTCGTAGATGCGCTTGCGCACCGAAGGCTCTCGAATCTTGTAGTAGGCGCGCACGAGCTGCAGCGTCTCGCGCTTGACCAGCGGATCCTTCTCGACGGCGAAGGGAGTGCCAGCCTCGCCAAAGCCGCTACCCTTCTTGACGCGGGCCGCCATGGGTCGACCCGCCAGGACGTTGCCCGGCATCTCGTCGAAGAAATAGGAAACCGGTACGTCCAACGCCTTGGCGAACTCGTAGAGGCGGCTGGAGCCCACCCGGTTCGAGCCGCGCTCGTACTTCTGCACTTGCTGAAAGGTGAGACCCACCGCGTCGCCAAGCTTGGTCTGGCTCATGCCAAGGAGGGTGCGGCGCTGGCGCATGCGAGTGCCGACGTGGGCATCGACTGGGTGCGATTTTGCCATTCGTGTTCTTCTTCCTTTTCGACGGTCCTACGCAATACGCGCCGGAAGCCCAGCCAGGCTCCAACCAACTGTCACCGCCTCGGTATCACCGACAGTGCCGGGCCGTTCAAGCCAAATGCGGAAGTCCGGCCCAAATCACGCGCAAGAGTCGCTTTCGCCACGGGTAAATTGCTTTCTGAACGCAATTTACACCCGCCTGTTCCCGTCACGAGGCCCACTTCTGCCATCGTTCAATCACTTGCACTGCAACCCGACGTTGCCAACTTGAGCGGGACACGTCCAATATCGCGGAACCCGCCTTCAATACCTTCTGGGTATCGACAATGGACCTAAGACAGTTGAGATACTTCTGCGCGGTTGTGCGGGAAGGTCATTTCGGACGCGCCGCCGCATCGCTGGGCATCGCCCAGCCTCCGCTGACCCGCCAGATCCAGAACCTCGAGCGACGACTAGGGATAGAGCTCCTTCACCGGACCCAGAAGAAGTTCGAGGTGACGCAGGCGGGCCTTCTCCTCTATGAGCGGGCGCGGCGTCTTCTCGACGGTGCCGACCAGGCCGTGGACGATGTGCGACGGCTGGGAAGCGGCGAAACGGGACGCCTCACCGTGGGCTTCGCGCCCTCCAATGCTTTCACGCTTCTCCCCCCCGTCGTCACACGCTTTCGTTCAGCCTATCCCGACGTGGAACTGGAGTTGCGGCAGCTCACGACCTCGAACCTGGTGACCTCACTGGAATCGGGAAGCCTCGACGTCGCGCTGCTCCGGCCACCCCTCAGTTCGCGATCGCTGCAGATCGTGACGTTGATCCGCGAACCCTTCCTCGCGCTGGTGCCCTCAACCCACAGGCTGGCCGCCCGGCGAGCGATGCAGCTTCGCCAGTTCGCCGGCGAGCCTTTCGTGATGTACTCACGTGCCGGCTTGCCGCTCCTGCATGCGCGGGTGATGGACATGTGCCGGCGCGCGCATTTCTCCCCGCGGATCGTCCAATATGCCGACCAGATCCACACGGTGGCGGGGTTCGTGGATGCGGGGCTTGGCGTTGCCATAGCGCCCTCGACGGTGACGCGGTTCAACATGCCCGGCCTGCGCATCCTTCAGATCGCCGAGACCCCCGTGCCGCTGGCAATGGCAATGGCCTGGCGCACCGGCACCGCCACTGGCCTCGTCCGCAACTTCACCCGCATCGCACGCGAGGCCGCCGCTGCCTGGCAGGCGGCTCAGCCGCGGGAGGCAGCCTGACCCGAGTTCGCGGCAAAGAGACTGCAGCCGCACTCGACTTCGGGTTTGGCTTCCGACCGCCGCATATCGCGTGCGTCGGTCGCGAGCCGACAGCTGCCAGCGCGCGCGTCGCAATGGCCCCGCTCCTAGAGCGGATCGGCCCCGTTCAGCACAAAGAGAACGCGAGCGATCCGGTCGCTCCGATTGGCCCAGGCATGATTTGTGCCGCGCTGGATCAGCACGTCGCCCGCCTGCATGAGCGTTTCGCCGACGTCCATCAGCGCCCAGATCTCGCCTTCGATGACGATCGCATAGTCGACGCTCAGGGTCCTGTGGAACCCGGGATGACGGGCGGCACTGTCATGCGCCTGGGAAGCGCCGTACTGGCTGAAAACCTCGGCTTGGTTGCCATAGTTGCGTTCCCGGTCGGGCGGAAACTCCACGACACGCACGACGTTGCCGTTTCCCGGCGGCTCGAGCCTGAAAGGTCGCGCCGTCGGATCAGGACGGCCGGCCTCATTCGAGGCGGGGATCGAGTCGAGGACCCAGAGGTTGGTCAGTCCGACATTGGGCGAGTGAGATGGCGAGAATGGATACGGTGCAGGCCCATCCTCGAGGAATACGGACCTACCCTTCTCGTCATGCCCCGTCACGATACGGCGTACTGGCTTGACCATCTTTCTCCCTCCTACACAAACACGTCGGGCACTAACCATGTCCTTGCCCGCCCGGCAAAGGGTCGATGCTCGGGCCGGCGAAGTAGCCACTCGCGATGATCGCTGGACAGGGTAGACCAGGGTTCGCCAGTCCCCACACCGGGAGCCAGGACCAGCCCGATTGTCTAGAGTGCCAGTCGGAATGATCCGCGGCCCACGCTCTCCCTTGCCGACGGCCTATTCGGCGGGTTGTCTGTATTGGGCAGGGGCCGACGTCGCGGGATTTGCGTACTCGTCACCGGACCTTCCGGTGATCTCCTGCATTCGCTCCCATGTCGCTTGCCTGTCGGCCGTTCGGCTGAAGGACCTAAAGCGCTCTTGAACAGCGGACTGAACCTGTGCGGCCGTCGAGACCATTGCGGCATTGCCTTCCTTTACCGCTTCCCTGAACCTGACGAGGTCACGGAAATCGTCATTCGAGAGTGTCGGCCTCGCTTACCAAAGCGCCTCCTCCATCGCCGCATCGGCCGACGCGCGCACCTCCGTCGTTCTTCTCCGTGTCGGGAAAGTCGATCATGGCCTGCGCCTCGATCAATCGCCGTCGCTCGCGGCCGGCCGCGAGAGCCCGTCCCTCAGACTTTCGAGAGTTTCGACGAATGCCGGCACGCTATTTATCTCGGCTTCCCCGGCTTCTCGAGAAAAGCGTCGTCGGACAGCCAGGTAGTGTCCTACAGCCCGCCCAGGAGGCTGTTCAACAACCGCTGAAGAACCAGTTCCCGTTCAGATTCCTGGAAGACCTTGACTTCTTGCTGCGGCACGCAGTCTTCCCGAGGAGCCGATGAGAGCCTAACCGATCGCATAGAACCGCGTAGCCGTTGAACCAGGATTGCCGAAAGCACCGAGCGGCCGGTCGTTCGGCAAGACACCGGGCTTCGACGTCCTGGCTTCCACCGTCGGCCGATCCTAGGAAAGAATGATGGGCCATTGGGTGTTTCCCAGGATCCTCTCCTCTACTTAAACCGGTTCCACTTTTCTGCCAGCGCGGAAGCACCCGCGAGCAAAGACGCACCTGCACCGAGGGTACTCCCGGCGGAAGCAGCGTTGCCGGTCCGCGCGTTGTGCAATGCGGCCTCGCCGCCGAAGCCGATCGCCCGCAGGCGATGCCCATAGGCTTCGCGAATCGCGTTGCTGCGCAAGGTCATAGCGTCCTGCTCACCGGCGGCCGCGGTATCGCCTAGGATGTCCGCAGGGCTGCCCTCCAGATCGGTGCCCTGTCCGGCGAGGCGGGCCAGTTGGCTCCCAAGCTGCTGCCGCAGCTGGGTGCGTCGGCTCATCTCGGCGACAAGGCCGCGCTGAAGCGCGTCGGCAGCCTGCCGCTGGGCGACTGCCTCGTTCTGCCGCGCCACCTGCGCTTGGTAGACCGCCTGTGCCTGCGCCTGGTTCGCCTGCTGTTGAGACGCCTCCTGCTGCTTCAACTGCCCTGCGAACCCGGCCGCGGTACTCACAGCCGACAGACCGAGTGAGATCATGGTTGCTGCGCTTAGACCCGACATGCTTTGTCCTCTTTGCGCGTCATGAGTTTATCGAGTTCGTCGGTGAACTGACGCTCGGCCGATTCGAGATCGCCGGCGTCGGTGGCGAAGATCATGGTAAGATGCGTGTCGGCAACGGCGAAGAGGGCCTGCTTTCGGCCTGCCGCTGCGGTGATCACGTTGTAGCCCTGCAGTTCGTGCGGCCCCTCGTCCACATGGACGACGGCATGCCCCTGTACGATCAGCAGCGTCGGAACCTTGATAAGCACACCGGTGATCATGACACCCGCGGGAACCATCACTGTGCGCGCATAGAGACCTGCGTGAAAGACGTGCCTCGTTTCGATCCGGTGTTGAGGCATTGCCAGTGCCAGCGCTTCCAGTCGACGCACCCGTTCGATCGCCGCCGGGCCCATCGCCTCGATCCTCATGTCAGGGGCCAGCAGACTATTCATTGGCAACCCTCCTGAAGAACACTCGGTTGGACTCGACATACCCGACCCGCGGCAACACCTTGAACAGGTCGCCACCATAGGGAGCGCTGACGAGGAGCCCCGGCGATCCGAGCCGCCTCGCCAGGTCCTCGGCCGCACGCAGCAACTTCATCCCGGCACCTGTGGAGCGGTGGTTGCGGGCCACGAAGAAGCTCTCACTTACGGCAACGGCAATGCCATAGTGTGGCAGAGTCGGCATGAGAAGGGTCAGAAAGCCGACAAGGTGTTCGTCATGAGCCGCCGCCAGTACATGTAGCAACCCGCGCTTCTCGAGCTCGCGATAGATTTCGAACCGCGCCTGCGGTGGCGGCAACCCTTCGATCGAGCACTCGCGCGCATACTCATCGAGCAGAAGCGGGAGACGGACGTCGCTCGTCAACTCCGCGATACTGCTGGATTGGATGTTCATGGTGACTCCTTCCAGACACGGCGGAACACTCCGTGCGCCAGGACAAAGGGGGGACCGAACTCGAACCCAAGCCAGTCGAGCCACCGAAGTGCGGCGACGTACCTCGCGTCCACGACGTTGCGCAAGACGTCGAACATCGTCAGCCAGCGTGTCACCACCCGCCGCGTTTCGACCATGAAGGCGCGTTTGTGCCGATCCACCAGCTCGGTACCGAGGAGCCAGGGCACTCCCGTGTTGCCGATCAGGCTGTACGGCGACACTCCGGCCATGCAGATGATGCGCCCCTCGGCGTCCCGCACCGTCCAGGCCTCCCGTGCAGTCCGGATACCATCGGCCAAGGCGGCGGCTGGCGCACGGCCAAGCGCCACTACCTCCGCGAGGTCCGCTCTTCGCAAGCAACTGGCAAGCTCCACAATATCCGGGGAGATCGGGGCATGGAAAGACATCACCATCCACGTCCTGCAGTAAACTTGAATTTCCACTTGCTTAAAGTAAGCACACCCTCAAGAACACCAGTTGTCTTAGTCACGGCATGAAATGCCTGCGAAGCACCGCTCGTAACGGCAATCGATCGTGAGGTTCTGAACATTGCTAGTGGAGCGACATTAACTCCGTCATAGATCCCAATACTCTGCTTCGTTAGTTGATCTCCAATGCTATAGCCTCGATCAGCTGCGGTACATTCAATGACAAAGTCACTGTGGCAGGGGATAATTCCAATTCCATGACTAGCTGAGACAATTGTTGCCACTCCGGGTAGTGTCGGAGTGAATCCCGATTCGAACCTCCCATTGTATGCGTATGCGATTGTCGAGATTACACTCGTTGTATCGGTTGCCGCTTCCCCGACGAATACGAGGGTGGCCGGCGGCGCGCTTGCGCCGTTGCCGAGATAGCCGCGCATCTCCGAGATATTGAAGGTGAATTGGCCAGCGGCAGTGGAAGGGGTGCCCGCCCACTGATAGATGGGCGCGAGAACCGTCGACGCCGGAGTCAGCACTCCCGCTGCGATCGCCAGATAGAGAAAGTTAGGCGTCGTTGCAGCGCGGCCGGCGATCAATGCGGGCCAGGTGAGATTACCGGTAGCGACACCGACCGAATCGAGCGGAGCACCCGTGGCGGATGACCAACCTGCGGCAGCGGTAGCAGCCAGAGGATAGCTCGACGAAACGTTCTGGGTCTGCACCGTCAACGTCCCGCTCGTCGTGGCTGGCAGGAAGTTCGGCAAGCCCGCCGACGTGATGGGGCCTCCGCTCACCGTCTGGCGTACCCCGGAGTAGATCGGATAGGACGGGACCTGCCAGGCCACATCCGCACCGCTGATGCCGAGAAACTGGCCCGTGGTGCCGCGCGGCAACCGCCTGTACCCGCTCCCGTCGCGGGTCAGGAGATCGCCGGCCGACGTAAGCCTGTGCATATCTCCGAGCGAGGTTTGCAGCGACTGAATCAGGCCATAGTTGGTCTGCTCGGTCGCCGGGTCGCTAATGCTGCTGACCGTGTTGCGTCCGACGACCTCGGCGATCTGCTGCAGCGCCATGTATATCTCGTCGAAGCGTCGTTCGACGACTTCGGGGTAGTAGCCACCTTGGTTGGAGAGGACCGTGGTCTGGGTGTAGGGAACGGTTCGGACGATCGTCAGCTTGGTCCCTGGGCCGATCGGGCTGCCAGCAAGCGGATAAGTCACGCTGCCACCGGCCGACGCGCCGATGCCGCTCACGCCGTAGAGCGAGGGCGCGAGGGTGGTCTCCGCGCCCGTGGCGTCGGTGTAGATCACCGACAGATGTGCGGCGTCGAGAACGGGAAAGCCATAGGGAAAGACGACGGCGCTGCCGTTGCCGGTGTGGATCACCTTGCGATCGATGTTCGTGAGGGCCATGGCTCAGGCTCCGGCTTCGAGTCGGGGAATGATCGCCAGCAGGGTTGCCGGCAGCGGATTGGACTGGCGGACGAAGACGCGACCCGCCGCGCTCCAGTCCGGATCGATCAGCACGCGCTGGTCGCCGGTCGTCAGGGCCGTCGCAAACCCAGGCTGCTCCGACGTACGCTCCTTGATGTCGACCAGTCGGCTCGCGGTCGGCCCGGCGCTGAGACCGCGAGTGTCCTTCACGCGCAGCACGACCTCGTTCACCACCTTCTGCCGCCCCTGCAAGGTCGGTTGCCCTGCCTCCAGGTTCAGCGTCTCGAGATCGCAGACATAGGGCAGGCCCGCCAGGATGGCGCCCGACGCGCGCGGCAGTACGATGGAGCCGTTGCGCACCGTGGCGGTCGGCTGCACCGATCCGTCGGCCAGCACCGCGAGCGCGCGGCCCTCCAGATGCCATAGGCCGTCCAGCGCGAGGGAGGCGAGCGCCCAATCCGGCGTCTCCACGTTCTGCAGACTGACATGCGGCGCGATGTCGAGCGTGGCGGTGGCCTCTCCCGGACCGCTCGACGACACGATCGAAACCGTCACCTGGTTCTGCCCGCGGCGCAGGATGTATTTCGAACCCACCGAACCCGCACCGAACGGAGCGTGCCCCACCGCGTACAACGTGACGGTATCACCCGCCTCATAGCGGCTGCCCGATATGGCGAGTCGCCGGCTGGACTCGTCGTTCCATCCGTCATAGCGCACGCCGCTGTCGACGCACCACGCGGCCTGGACGTCCGGGAAATATCGCGACGACATGCGCTCGATGTAGCGTCGCGTCTGGCCCCCGACGGTGCGTCTCACCGCGAGATACAGGATCGTCTCCGCGCCTTCCTGGACGGCGGCCACGCTTTCGACCGCACCGTCGGTGATGTGCCGTGACCAGGCGTAGACGTCGTGCTCCTTCAGGTATGTGAACGCCAGCAGCACGCCGTCGGCGCGCACGCACCAGACGATGCCGTGCGGGTCGCGTGCATAGGTCCACTCCTCGATCCCGTGCGCCTCGAACAGGTGCCCGGCGAAGATCGACACGTTGCGGCCCTGGAAGCTGTCCGATGTGAACTCGTAGGCGACATCTCGTACCTTGCGCGTGGAGGCCGTGACGTAGAGCGCGCTGCTCTCCGTCGCGATCGGCGGGATCTCGGCGATACCCTCGTAGCTCTGCGGCTTCACCGCGCAGTTAGCCGGCGTCATCACGTCGCCCTGCTGGCCCGCCCAGGCCTTCCAGACGGCGCCCGAGGTCCAGACCAGCAGCACGTTGAGACTCAGCAGAAAGCGGATCTCGTTGACCTCGCGGCTGGCGATGGTACGGGTGATGGCGTCGCTGTCCTTGGACGGCGAGCTGGTGTTCATGTTGTTGAAAGCCGCCGAGGCCGACGAATAGAGCGTCTGCGGCTTGGTGTTGGTGCGGGCGTACCACTGCCGCCCCTCGTGATAGGTCGAGCAGCCCGGATATTTGTCCGCCGCGTCGAACGGGTTCTTGCTCTCCGGCGGCGTGTCGGAGGTGTCCGGGGCGACCGTCGTATCAGTGAAGCCCGGCGAGCCGCTCCCAGCGCGACCGATGAATCCGTACACGCCGTTCTTGCCCTTGTAGACGTTGTAGGAGTTGGCGCCGGGCGCGTTCGTCCAGAGCACGGTCGAGGTCTGGTCGGCCGAACTCGCCACGGCGGACGCCACGCTCTCCTCGCCGGTCTCCTCGCTGACCGCCGTGACGACATAGTCGAAGGCCGAGCCCGGATAGTCGGATAGGACGCCGGTCGGCGGTTGCTGGGTCGGCGCATAGCCGATCGCCGTCAGCGTCCACGCCGCATGGCCCGTGCGCGTCAGGTTGCGCGGCGCGTAACCCGGATGGGTGAGCGTCATCGTATCGGCGCTCTGCACGAACTTCAGCCGCGCCAGATCGGCTGCCACATAGGGCGTGTCGATCGTATAGAGGCGGGCCGCGCTACCGCCCGCGCTCCAGACGCCGTAGTCCGAGGTGTCGATGCCAATCGAGAAGCTCGAGCCGCCCAGCACCGTCACCGAGAAGCGACGGCGGTTGACCTGGGTCATGCCCGCGACGCCGTCGATCCACAGCGCGTCACCGGTCGACAGACCGTGCGGCGCCGACGTCGTCACCACCCCGGGGCTGGCCCTGGTGATGCCGGAAACCGCCACCGCGGCTTCAAGGACGTACCCGCCCTCCTTCACCACGCGCATCTTGCGGTCGCCGAATTCCAGCACGTAGGTCTGCTGGGTGTTGAAGCTGAACGGGATCAACCGGCTGCGCGTCGCGGAGTCCAGGACTTCGCCAACGAACGACGTGCCGGCCCGCGTGCTGGCGCCGCCGAACGGGTGGATGAACCAGTTGAGGCAGGTCGCGAGGCCAACCTGATACTTGTTGTTGTCGACGCGGCCCTGCAGCGCCGGCGCCAGCTCGCCCGCGGCAAAGCTCGGCAGGATGATGGGCGTGGTCATGCGCCGCCTCCCCATGCATCGCCCAGCCCGTCGAAATCGCGCGCCACCAGGCTCTGCGCCAGCCGGTCGGCCTCGGCCTGCGCGATGCCCTCGTTCGCACTGTCGGCGCGGGCGCGCTCGATCCGCTCCGCTGCGCGCTTCGCCAGCATCTCCGCGAGGTCGGACTTCTGTGTGATGGCATGCGCCACCGCCGCAGCAAGGCAGTCGACGAAGGCCAGAATGAAGCCCGGCGTGAAGCGCGCCGGATCGGTCACCCTCTGGGCGTAGACCGCCGAGACCCTGTCCTCGTTGCAGTAGAGGAAGGTACCGCTGCCGCTGGAGGCGATCTCGAAACCGCTTGCCGGATCGCCGGCCACCCAGCTCGCGGCGCCGAAATCGAGCCGCCGCATCTTCAGGCAATCCGACGGATAGGCGTAGCTCGACGCCCAGCGCGCCGGGGGCGCTCCGGAAGCGGCGAGCGCCTGCGACACGCGATTGAAATTCCAGTCGACCAGCGACTGGAGATCGTCGCGCACGGTCGCATACCAGAGATTGATTTGGCGCGCCTCGGTGCTGTTCTCGGTGAGGTCGGCGATGGTGGCGCGCGTGCCGAGACGGCTCAGCGCCATGTTGCCGATGTCGGTGTCGGCCGGCATCTAGCGCCCTCCCCCGACGACGGCCTTCTCGAGCGCGGCGCTCTTCTGCGCCGAGCCCGAGCTCGAACCCACCCAGTAGGCGACGATGTCGCCGAACTTGGCGCCCAGCGTGCCCAGCAGGATGTAGGCGATCTCGCGCGAGGCGAGCGGGATCTCCTGGCGCACGACGAACCACAGCGCCGCCATGAAGGCCGTCGTCACCAGCACGCTGACGGCGACCGCCCCCCAGGCAATGGCCGAACCGGCCTTGGCGAGTTCGACCGTCTGTTGGCGGGCGCTCTGCACATCGGCGAGCCGGGCCTGCAGCGTGTCGAACTCCTGTCGGCGGGCATCGGCTTCGGCTTGGATGACGGCCATCCGGAACTGCAGCGCGAGGTTGGGATCGGCCGCGATTGCACGCTCGATGCCCTCGGCGCTGTCGGTGCCGAGCATGTCACGGGCGATCCCCGTCACCTTCGCCACGGCGGCGCCGGTCTTGTCGCCCAGGATCCACGAGGCGACGGTCGGCGCGAGGCCGAGCAGCAAGGGAAGAAACGGCATCTAGGCCTCCTGCGAAAGGAAAAGGTCACGCTCGGCAGCACGGCGGGTCACGAGGCCCGGCAGCACGCCGTCGGCACCACGGTTCCAGCGCCTGAACTGTTCGGCGGCGCCCGCCCTGTCACCGCCATTGAGCAACCGCCGCAGCGTCGAGTTACCGAAGGCCGCCGCGCCGCAGTTGAAGACGAAGCTCACCAGCGCATCGAACTGGCCCTGCATCAGCACCACATCGACGAGATCCTTCACCGCCCCCTCGGCGGCCTGCAGGTCCTCACGCAGCCAGGCCGTGGCCTGCTCCTCAGTGCAGGTGTCGCCTCGACGCACCCCGCGCGTATGGCCGTAACCGATGGTCCAGGGTTCGCCGGTGACGCGATTGCCGGGGTCGGGATAGGCCACGGTCTCCAGGCCCTCGAAGCGCTTCACCAGCGCGAGGCCCGCATTCGACATGACGAGCCCGGAATTGGCGGCGTTGCTCATCGTTCACCTACTTGCCGGGGAGCTTGGTCGAGGCGAAGAAGACCAACGCGCCGATCAGGACGAGGGCGAGCCCCTGCCCGATCTGCTTCAGCGCGCCATCGCGCACGGTCCGGTACATGTTGAACAGGTCGCGCAGGCCGCGGATGTGCTCCGGCGCCTTGTCATCTCCCAGACCGATGCCGGTCAGCGCCTTGCGCGCGCCGCGCTCGGCGGCATCCTCCAGCAGGGCGTCGAGCGCCTCGCGCGGCAGGACGATCGGGTAACGGCCGCCGCTCATACGCCGATCTCCGCGGAGAAGGCGGGATCTGTGGCATCCATCTGCGGCAAGCCGGCCAGCACATCGTGGTGCATTGCGTGCGCGGGATCCCAAAGCACGGCCTCGCCGAGAATCCACACGCTGCCCTGCCGCCCGATCGGGTTGAGCGCGGCCGGCGGTACCGTCGGACCGCGCACCGCGTCGGCCTGCTGGGCGGTCAGGATAATGAAGCGACTCATACGTTGGCTCCGATCGAGGTTGCCCACGCCTGTACGGCGTTGTGCTGCGCCAGCTCCTGGACATCGGAGAGCGGACCACCAATGGCGACCAGGCCGATTGATGCGGCGCGGAAGGAGACCGGCGTGTCGCTGCTGTTGAAGGCACCGATGAAGAGTGCGACGGTCGGCGCGGAGGAGCCGCCAATCGTCAGACCGGTGACGTCGGTCAGTCGCACGCCGCGGTCGTATCCCAGCGCCGTGGTGCCGCCCGCGCGGCTGATCGCCTTGAAGCCACGGCTGTCGGCGGGCGAGAGGATGAAATTGACGGCACCAGCCGTGTGGTTGGTCGAACCGGTCAGGGAGCCTGCATTTCGCGGCGAAATCGAGATCGACGACGAGGTCCCCGTGCGGGCGCCGGCGGCCGCGCCGGAAGATGCCAGGTTGACGCGCTCGTAAGCGGCAATGCGCTGACTGGCACCCGTATAGTTGATCCCGTGTGTACCCGGAACGAAGCCGGTGTTGATGTAGCTGGCCGCGCCGTCGAAGGCATAGTGACGGTCCGCCGTGAAGGCCGGCGTATTGACCGTCGAGGCGGTCCGCCTCTGCTTGAGCGACACCAGCGCCTGCACGGCATTCTCGGCCCACAGCCCCCAATAATCGTCGGTCAGCGCCCACGCGCCCGACGCCTTCTCACTGAAGACGAACTGGTCGACCACGATGCGCCGTGCGAGCGACACCGAGCCGCCGGCAGCGACCACCGCCGCCTCCCACGACAGCACGTCGGCGTCGAAGGCACGGCCGGCGCCGCCGCGGACGCGATTGAGGTACGCGACAGGCATGGTCATGCCCCCGTGTAGACGGTGAGCAGCTGCCCGTTGGTGCCGAACTGCGTCATCGCGCTCTGCGCTTCCTTGCCGGTGATCTGCACCGTGTCGCCTCCCGACAGCGGAATGCCGGCGTCGAGCGCACAGGTGCCGCCGGTCGGATCGAAAGCGGCCTCGCCGTTGGCCCGCGCGCTGCAGACGATCACGACGCGGCGGGTGGTGTCGGCGGCGACCAGCGGCGCCGATACGCCCGTCATCGTGACGGTCGACCTGGTCAAGGCCGTACCGGTGAGGGCGGTGAGCACCACCGGCAGCGGCCGCGATTCGGAGACCGCCACGTTGCTGCGGCCGATCGACGACTGGTAGGCGATATCCTGAGCCATGCAATTCTCCTGGGGAGAGGTGGGGCCGGCCCTCTCGACCAGCCCCTGCTTCTTCACTGAACGAGGACGACCTGGTCGCCGGGCCGGGCGGCCTTGACCGGCGCGCCGTCGCCGCGGCCCGCCAGCGGATCGCCGAAGATCGGCGCCTCGGCGCCGCCGCGGCGGCGCGGTGCGTCGACGGGCACCAGGGACAGGCCCGGCGGACCGGACCACAGGATGCGCGCGCCGATCGGATGGAGCTGCACGCCGTCGTAGAAGGGATTGTCGACCACCACGTATTCCGTGGGCTTGTCGGCCTTCTCGCTCTTGTCGTTCTTCGGGGCCATCTGGGTATCTCCGATCAGGTCACGGTGAAGCCTGGCGCGTAGGCCCTGGAGGCCTGGCGATCGTGGGCGAGGAAGGCGGTGAACTTGCCGGCCGTGAGCGGGCCGGTGGCCACCGTGTAGTTGGTGCGCAGGTAACGCTCGGCATCGAGCGGCACCTTCACGCGCAACACCTCGGTGCCGGCGGTCAGAGCCGCCTTGCCGACGGCGCCCGAACTGGCGAGCACCAGCGTCGAGGAGAAGCCGGCATTGTCGTCGGTCTCCAGGGTGAAGGAGACGGTCGCGGCGCCGGCGGCGGTGACCGTCTCGGTAACGAGGATCACCAGTTCGAGCGGCTCGCCGTTGCCCATGTCGCGGGCGGCACCGAGGTCGATGATGTCGGTCGAGGCGGCGGTCGTGGTGACCGCCTGGTCGGTGCCGAACGTATTGAGCTTGTCGTACATCATGGAGCGGGTTCCTTTCCTGGTCGGCCGCCTACGACACGGTCGCTTCGGCCAGCGTGATCTGGTCGCACTTCCGGATCGGGATGCCGCCGAAGCTGTCGAAGATCCGGCCGTCGCTCTCGTCGAGCGTACGGCGGATGTTGCTGTTGTTGGTGGTGCTGGAGACAGCGGCGCCGATGTTGCGCTGGATGTCGAGCCACTGCTTGACGGTACGGTTCATGTACCAGGCGGGCTTGCACATCTTGATGTTGGGGATCTTGTTCATCGCCCGCATCATCAGCTTGACGAGGTCGGCCGGCGTGGAGCCCGCGAGATCCGAGACGTCGATGTTGCCGATGCGCACGACGTAGCGCCAATCGCGCACCGTCAGGCCCGCATCCCACTTGTAGTGCGTGCGATAGCCCTGGTAGCGGTTGCCGGCGGCGTCGAGCAACGTCTGCTCGCCGAGGTCCTTCATCGACAGCCCGGCCTTGCTGCCCTTCGGGAATATGCCGTGAACGGTGAGGTCGCCCCAGCCGACCAGCCAGATCGACGTGTTGTCGGAGCCGGCGCCACCGGCCGAGATGAAGTTGTTGGCGGTTTGCGATGTCGAGGTCGACGTCGTGTTGTAGCGCGGCGAGAATCCCATGAAGCGTTCGGGATTGGTCGCGGTGTTGCCGTAGAACAGCACGCCGGCGAGCTGCTGCGTCAGCCCCTCGAGGAAGGCGCGGTCCTCGGACAGTCGATAGGCGGCGGTGTTGCCGTTGAGGTCCGCGAGCGCCTTGTCGATCTCCGAGTAGGTCTCCAGCATGCCGCAGGAGTCGGTGATCTGCGTGCTCGTGCTCTTGGTCGGCACGATACCCTCGTTGAAGCGGCGCCAGGTGCCGGTCGGCAGCGAGGTCTGCACGCTGGTGCGGTGGCCGGTGGGCAGGTTGCCCTCGTTCCACACCATGTCGTCGGTGATCTCGTTCATCTGCGACAGCAGCGAGATCACCTGCGCGATGCCGCCGTTGGGGTCGAGGACCTTGGACCAGTCGGCCAGGGTCGGGTTGGTCACGGAAAGCGTTGCCATGGGGCGTGGTTCCTAATTGTGCTGCGAGTTGGGGTAGAGGGACTTCGGATCCATCGCGCCGCCGCCGCGGCCGGCATTGCCGCCCACGAACGAGTCGTCCCTGATGGCATTGGCCACCTTCACCATCCCTCGGATCAGGCCGGGATGGTTGGTGAAGCCCAGGCTTTCGAGCGTGGCGATGGTCTGCCGATCGAACACCCGGGCAAGCGCGGTGCGGGCATTGCCCAGCGCCTCGGGTGAAAATTCCTTCTCCGACGTGGTACGCCACTCGGCGGTCTGTTTCGTCCAGGAGGTCGTGGCGTGCTCGTTGACCGCGCGTGCGATCTGCTTGTCGCGCTCGATCGTGAAGTCGATCAGCCGCTGCGCCGTGTCGGGCGCGATCTTCTCGCCCTCGAACAGCTTGATGGCCTCGCCGAACACCGGATCGTCGACGCGATAGCCCTCCGGCAGCGCGAGGCCGGAGTAGTCGGCCGGCGCAGCCGCCGCCGCTTCATCGACTGCCGCGTCCATGGGCGCCGGCGCCTGTCGGGCCTCATCCTCGCGGACGGCGGCCGTGTGCGTGCCCGGTCCCGCCTCGGGTGCCGGCGTCGATGCCGGCAACGTGTTCGTGTCGATCGTATCAGCCATCGTTCTGCTCCTCTGCGATCAGGTCGGCCAGTTCCGCCTCGACCTGCATCAGGCGGGCTTCCTCGCTCATCCGTTCGGTCAGGTGCGGCGCGTGCCGCTCGAGTTCGCCCAGCAGCTCGATGCCGATGCTGCGGCGGCCGGCCATGTAGTCCTGGTGCCGCTGCGCCTCGGGACCGCCCGGGACGTAGCCGTCGCTGCGGAGATTGCAGAGGCCCAGCAGCCCATGGACGAAGCGGCGGCCGTACTCGGTCTCCATCACCGCGTGGAGATCGTCGGCGGCACGCTCGCGACCGAGCTTCTCGCGCTGCTCGGCCTGGCGAACCTGCCGCGCATCGTTCGGATCGTGCATCGCTCAGACTCCCAGGATGGATTGAAGCGCGCTGCGGCCGCCCCCGACCTCGGTCTCGCTGAGCGTCTTGGCACCCTGCGCGACGGCCGACGCCGTCTGCAGGGCCTGAGCCGCCTGCGCCTGGCGCGCCCGCTCGGCGCGCAGCCGGGCGACCACGTCATCGGCCACGGTTATGGCGGCCGGAGCGCCGAGCTTGTCGGCATAGACGTCGATGCTTTCGTCGGCGTTCAGCTTGTCGAGCACCTCGGGGCGCGTCGCCGCGATGTTGCCGGCGAAGGCCCACAGCCGCTCCACGCTGCCGAGGTCCGCGGCCTTCTGCGCCTGGGCCAGGATCGAGATCAGCTCGACGTCGAGCGGATAGCCGTGAAGCTCGCGCGGCGGCTCGCTGAACAGCCCGTGCTCGCCCATGATCGTGAAGGTGCGCTGGACCAGCGGCTGCAGCAGGTCGTCGTGCAGGTTCTCGAGCACAGGCCCCAGCATCTGCATCTTCTCCTCGCGGCGCGTGCTGATCTCGAGCTGGTTGCGCGGCTGCACGCCCTCCATCTGGTCGAACATCAGGAAGAGGTCCGCGAAGAAGGCCGACTTGATGACGGCCTGGGTGCGCGTGACCAGACGCTCGACCTCGGCGATGGCGCCGGGAGCGGTCTGGTAGAGCGGCCACATCCCCGCTCCCCTCTCCTGGGTGGTGAAATAGTTGATGGCACCCGGCAGCACCGACGAGGCCGAGCCGCGCAGGCTGATGTGAGCGCCCATCGGCGGGTTCACATGCTTGTCGACCGCGTTGTGCTCGCGCTTCTTCAGGATCTGCAGCGACTTCACGTCGGGCAAAGCGTCGTGGCCGGGCCCCTTCGAATAGGCGTCGTTGCCGACCGGCGCCCAGCGCGGCGTCAGTGCCGGGAACTCCGAATAGCCGCCGCGATGGATGAACTCGCCGTCCGCCTGCCCCGCTCCCTCGCGCCAGTAGACCGAGCGGAACTTCTTGCCGGCCCAGTCGAGCCGGCCCTTCTCGAAGCCCGCGTTGGGCTCGACCATGTGCAGGATCGCGATCTCGCTGTCGGCGTCGTCGCCGCGCGCCTTGTCCGTGATCTCGGCGATGCCGTGATCGGGCCAGCGCTCCTCGATCTGGCGGTACGAATACATGAAGCGCCGCGCCAGCGTGTCGACCCGGCCGCGCCAGTCGAGGCCCAGCCAGTATTCGCCGATCGACAGCGTGTAGAGGCGGATCACGTCCTCGCGGTCGAACTCGACGATCGCGCAGCCAGTGCCGAACTGGCCCAACTCCTCGTAGATCAGCGGAAGCGCCGAATAGAGGTTGCCGGCGTTGAACACCATGCGCATGCGCTCGGCGCACTCGTCGAGCCAGACCTTCACCGGCGCCAGCGACGCCACGCGGCGATCGGCAATGGTGAGCCGAAACCAGGGCCGTGCCGGCGAGGTGACACCCGACATCAGGCCCGCGACCAGCGTGCGCAGCGCGAACAGCGCCGTTGGGTCGAGGATCGCGCCGTTGGCCTGCGCGCCGCGCCCGCCCTGGTTGGGCGAGGTGAAGAACTGGCCGCGCCGCGGGTTGATGAAGCGCGAGAGGTCGCGCCAGCCCGGTTCCCACGATTGACGCTGACGCTTCAGCACCGCGAGGCGGGCGTCGATGTGGCGGCGAAGCGCGGGATCGTGCGCCATCGCTCAGCCTCCCAACAGGGTCTTGCCGCCGGCACCGCCAGCGCCACCGACACCCGCCCCGCCGAACGCGCCCGACGCAGTGGTCGAGGCGTTACCGGTGACTCCCAGCCCGCCAGTGGCGATGGTCGAGGCATAGCCCGCCATGGCCGCGGCGCGCTTCTTCTGCGCCTCGCGCGCCTCGCGCACCGAGGGATCGGCCATCGAGGGAACAGGCGGCGGTGCCGGCGGCAGAGCCGGCGGCGAGATCGGAGGAAAAGCGGCCTGGCCGCCACCAAATATTCCCAAGGGGTTCTCTCCTGTGAGAAGCGAGCCCCTGAGTTACTGATGAAGCGGACTTTGGAGATGCAAGAGGGAAAAAGGTGAGCCGTCGACGGGAGCGGTCAGATCTCATCTTCTCTTCAGGACAAGCGCTGCTTGCTTGCGGCACCGTCCGGGAAAGAGTCGATGCTAGAGGAAGCCGCGGTAAACCAGCGTCGCAAACATGCCCGCGGCCATGTGGTAGAGGTTGTGACAGTGAAAGGCCCATAGGCCGGGATTGTCGGCATCGAGCGCAACCTTCACGACCGTGCGCGGCGGGACCAGGATGACGTCGCGCATCGCGCCCGCAAGGGTTTGCCCATTGATCTCCCTGACCTGAAAGGAGTGGCCATGAAGATGCATGGGATGCGACATCATCGTCGTGTTGCGCATCACGAGCTCGACACGTTCCCCCTTTTCGACGTTTACCGGCAGGCCTTCGAGTCCATGGACGCCGACGCCCCAGGAGTAGGCCATCATGTTCCCGGTCAGATCGATCGGTACGGAGCGGTCCACGGGACGGCTGACCAGCGGCTTCTGGGCACGAAGCCTCGCTTCATCCGTGAGATCGAGTGCCGACGCGGCCATCGCCGCCATTTCTGGAATACGGGCGACGGCGGCGCCGCGCGGGCGCAACACAATGCCGGTCTGAGACATCCGCCCCTCGCAGCGCGCCAGTACCGGCAACGCCGTAGCATCGGCGGGCAGGCGCACCGCGATGTCAACTCTCTGCGCAATCGCCAACGGAAACTGGCGCACGACAAGCGGTTCTACCGGATTTCCGTCGACGGTCAGCACGGTACCGCTCACGGCACCGAGATCGATCACGAAGTTCGACGAGGCCGCGCCATTGATGATTCGAAGGCGCACCTCGGCGCCCTTCTCGACGTCGATCACCTGCGGATCGGCGAGCGTGCGGTCGTTGGCGAGGAAGGCATCGTAGGTGACATCGTTGAGATCGGGTCGGGCAGCCGCCATGTTCATGCCCGTGCCGTTCATCGCGCCTTCAGGCCTGGGGCGACGTAGATCGTCGAAGATCCGGCGCGGCTCAGTCCACGAGAAATCCTCGAGGAGGATCACGACCTCCTGCATGCCGCTGCGGATGGCGCTCTCTTCGCGCACGATCAAGGGCGCGGCCAGGAGGTTCTGCTCCTGAAGGCCGAAATGAGAGTGCATCCAGCGCGTACCCACCGGCAGGGCCGGAAAGCGGTAGTCGGCGAATCGACCCGGCGCGATCGGCGGACCGGAAAGATACGGCACGCCGTCCTGTCGCCACGGTGGGTTCAGCCCATGCCAATGGACTCCGGATTCCACGTCCAACCCGTTCTCCAGTCGAACGTCGAAGATATCCCCCTCGTTCAGCGTCAGGCCAAAGGCGCCGGAAGGCTGCTCGACGCCATATCGCTTGGCCGCCTTGCCGTTTACCTCAAGGATGCGGTTGGTAAGCCTCAGTAAGCGGCGCTCGGGGCCGGGCGGCTGCTGAGCCGGAGCACCTCTTGCCATGGCCAGTGCCACGGCACTCGTTCCGCCAACCAACAGATGCCTGCGCTTCAGCATCGGAGTTCTTCCCGGACCGTTCGACAGTACCGGGACATTATCAGCTCGCCGTGCGGTCAGCTGAAAAGTTGCTTTGAAGGGCTAGGCGGCACCAACTGAAAAGGCCCGCCGTTCAATCGGGGATGATGAGAACGGCGGGCCTCCAGACATCGGGGCGGCCGGTCGAAACGGTCTCCCAGGATGCCTCCCTGCCGCCTCTGGGGACGGTTGGTCCGACCTTGCCATTGCAGTCGGTGTGAGTCCAGCGTAACCGGCCGGCCTACAGGTCCCCGTGCGGGTCGTAATCGGACTGGATGGTGTTGGCGGCGACGCTTCCGCCCTCCCCCGCGCCGCGCCCGTCGAACCGCGCATCGTCGGGCAGGTCGGCCACCGGATAGGCGAAGGTGAGGCAGAGGCCGTCGGCATTGTCGGGCGAGGCCAGGCCGCGCTTCTTCATATCCTCCTTCTTCTCGAGGCGGATGGCGTTATGCAGGTCGAAGCCATATTCGCGCCCCGTCAGCTCGGCCTTCAGCTCCGGATCATCGGGGATGGCGCCGGTCCTGAGCCACGCGCGCATCGAGGCCCACATCTCGGCCGCCTTGTTGGCGGTGAGCGGCATGCCGTCGCCCAGCGTATAGCGATCCGCGCGGCCGCCGAAGTTCACGCCGACGACGAGATGGCCCGGCAGCATCTGACGCACCCGGTCGACCACGCCGGCGCCGATGCCGCCCTCGTCAATGAAGACCGCCGCAGCGCGATGGTGCATCGCCTGCTCCGCCACCTTGCCCGAGAGCAGCATAAGGTCGCTCACCCGCAGCTTGATCGCCGGGACCGTGCGCGCGTCGCGGCCGCGGCGGAACCAGATGGCGCTCTGGTCGTCGCCGCCGCGCGCGCAGTCGACGCCCATCACCAGTGGCTGACGAAGATGGCTTTCGGCGGGACGGCGCGTCGCCTCCTCCACCGTCTCGCTGTCGATGAACTGCATGGCGCCTCCCCTCGGAAACTCACCCTTCACGCGCACACGGAAGAAGTCGCTGTCGTCGCCATAGTCGGCGGCCCATCGCGCGATCTGCTCCTTGTCGGTGAGCGAGACCTGGCGGCCGTCGACCTGGTGGCGATGCCAGCGATGACGGAAGCGGCCGAAACATTCGCGGAAGCGGCCGGTGTTGCGCGTCGGGTTGCCGGTCGCCAGCCACAGGATCTCGGTGTCACGGTCGGTCAGCGCGCCCTCGATCGTCTCCCACACCGGATCGGGAATGGCCGAGGCCTCGTCGAAGGCGACGAACAGGCGGCGGCCCTGGTTGTGCAGGCCGGCAAAGGCCTCGGTGGCGCGCAGGCTCCACGGCACCGCGTCGATGCGCCAGGTGCGCTCGTGCGCGGGTTCGACGCTGTGGATCGCAGTGGCCGCTACCTCGAACCAGTCCGCGCAGGCGGCGAGCCGCAGCCATTTGACGAGTTCGGGCCAAGTCTTGGTCTTGAGCTGCGTCGCAGTGTTGGCCGTGACGATGCCGCGCGTGTCGCGGAAGGTGGCCAGCGCCCAGACGATGATCCAGGCCACCAGCGCCGACTTGCCGACGCCGTGGCCCGAGGCGACGGCGATGCGGATGGCGTCGGGCAAGGTGCCGAGGGAGTGCCCGATCTCGGACAGCACCTCGCGCTGCCACGGCTCGGGCCCTGGGTCGTGCGCCAGCGGCGTGCCCGCCTCGCCCCACGGGAAGGCGAACAGCACAAAGCCTAGCGGGTCATGCGCAAAGCTCCCGACCTCGATGCCGAGCGGATCGAGGGCGGGCTCGCGAGGGACATCGGGTTCATCAGCCACGATGCCGGTTCCTGATGAACCGGACTCGGCGATTGCAAGGGCAAAGCGCCTTCGCCAAGTTGGCGCGAACGGGAGCAGGACATGACGGCGCCGGGACCGCGCACTCTCTACGACAAGATCTGGGACGCACACGTCGTCGAGCAGCTGAGCGGCGAGACATGCGTGCTCTACGTCGATCGTCACCTGCTGGACGAGGTTCACAGTCCGCAGGCCTTCGACGGGTTGCGCCGCGCCGGCCGGCCTGTCCGGCGTCCCAATGCCACGCTCGCGGTGGTCGATCACAATGTCCCGACGGGGGACCGGCGCGGCGGCATCGCCGAGCCGCAGTCGCGGGCGCAGGTCGCGGCGCTCGAGGCGAACGTCGCCGAATTCGGCGTGCCGTACATTCCCCTGCTCGACCGGCACCAGGGCATCGTCCATGTGATCGGGCCGGAGCTGGGCTTCTCGTTGCCGGGGCAGACGATCGTGAGCGGCGATTCGCATGCCTCCACGCATGGCGCGCTGGGAGCGGTTGCCTTCGGCGTCGGCGCGTCGGAGGTCGAGCAGGTGCTGGCGACGCAGACGCTGGTGCAGGACAAGGCCCGCAACATGAAGGTCGAAGCCACGGGTGGCCTGCCCTTCGGCACTTCGGCCAAGGATCTCGCGCTGGCGATGATCGGACTGGTCGGCGCAGCCGGCGGCAACGGCCATACGATCGAGTTCTGTGGCGATGCGATCGCGGCACTCGACATGGCGGGCCGCATGACGGTCTGCAACATGTCAGTGGAGATGGGCGCCCGCGCCGGCCTGATCGCGCCCGACGAGACCACCTTCGCCTATGTGCGCGGCCGCGAGCGCGCCCCGACAGTCGACGCGCTCGACCGCGCCATCGACTGGTGGCGCACCCTGCCGACCGATGCCGGTGCGCGCTTCGACCGGACGGTGACGATCGACGGGTCCGCGATCGCGCCGATGGTGACGTGGGGCACCAATCCCGAGGCAGTCGTGCCGATCACCGGCGCGGTGCCCGGTCCGGACGACGAGCCCGATCCGCAGCGCCGCGCCCAGCATCGGCGCATGCTCGACTATATGGGTCTCGCCCCGGGCCAGAAGCTCATCGGCCTGGCGGTCGACGTCGTATTCATCGGCTCCTGCACCAACGGTCGCCTGGAGGACATCCGCGCCGCCGCCGCGGTGGTGCGCGGACGCAAGGTCGCCCCCGGCGTGCGGGCGCTGGTGGTGCCGGGCTCCGGACTGGTGAAGCGCCAGGCGGAGCAGGAAGGACTGGATCGCCTGCTCGTCGAGGCGGGCTTCGAATGGCGCGAGCCCGGCTGCTCGATGTGCCTCGCGATGAACGGCGACCGGCTGTTGCCCGGACAACGCGCGGCCAGCACGTCCAACCGCAACTTCGAGGGACGACAGGGACCTGAAGGGCGCACCCACCTCCTGTCGCCGGCCATGGCCGCGGCCGCTGCCCTCGCCGGCGCCCTCGTCGACGTTCGCGAACTGGTCTGACCCAACGAAATGAGGCCCGGCGATGCCGGGCCTCTCCTGCCTGCCTTGTTGGCGAAACGTGCGGGATCAGCCCGGCCAGTTGGCGCGCATGCGGTCGATCTCGGTCTGGTTCGGGCGGTAGGCCGGCGCCTTCGGATCGAAGGTGGTCCAGCCTTCCTTGCGATAGTCCGCACCGCGCGCGACCGGATCGATCGGGCGATAGTTGGCGAGGATCGCCTCGACGCGGCTGGCGTCGGCGTCGTTGACGCGCGCCGTCACCAGCGTGGCACCGCGGCGCACGGACTCCGAATAGACCTCGGCGTGCTCCTTGTCCGTGCCGGCATCGACCAGTGCGCCGACGATGCCACCGGCGGCCGCGCCGCCCGCGGCCACGGCGGCCGTCGACGCGAGCCAGCCGGCCGCGACGACGGGACCTAGGCCCGGGATCGCCAGCAGGCCGAGGCCAGCCAGCAGGCCCGCACCAGCGCCGACGGCGCCACCGATGCCCGCACCCGCAGCGGCCTTGTTCACGTCATCGACGTCGGCATATTCAGCGCTGACATACTTGTTGGCGACGATGCTGACGTCCTTGCTCGGGATGCCCGCCTTCTCGACGGCGTCGACGGCAGCGCGGGCCTGGGAATAGCTGTCGTAAGCGCGGCTAACGGTCTTCATGTTTGTTGTCCTTTGTGATGATTGGGGGAATTACTGGTTCGCCGTGACGACGTTGCCCTTGTAATCGACGGCCACCTGCACCGGCTTGCCGGCCTGCTGCGCGGTGCCGCGCCAGATGCCGTCGCCGTCCTTGGTAAGACCGGTGACGTTGTCCATGCCCTGGGCAATGATGCGGTCCTTCGCCTGGCCCTCGGTGAACGAGTTCGAGCCCTTCAGCGGGGCGCCAGCATCGGCCTGCTTGACCTTGTAGGCGTCCGCCTTGCAGGCGTTCATGAATTCGGTCTGCGTGATCGTGCCTTCCGTCGCGACGGTCATGCCCGCCACGCGCATGAACGACATGTACCGCATGGCCTCCCCGCCCGAGACATTGCCGTCGCTGTTGGCATCGGCCTTCTTCCACATCTCCGCGCACTCGGCATCGGTGGCGGCGAAGGACGGAGCGGCGGCGATCATCGTGGCGAACGCGGCGGCGGCGAAAATCTTCTTCATGACGTGACCTCTCGTTGATTGGTCGTTGATTGGAACAGGGCTGAGAGCTCAGCCGCGGGCCATCAACGCGCTTTGGCGCAAAGGTTGCTCCGTCGGATCAGTCATGTTCGAGGGCCCGACCTGTCGCTGCAACGAACCCGCAACGAGCGCCGTTGGATGCACATGCTGCAGGTCATCCTCGCGATGCTTTGGCCGATCGTCATCGTCACGACCCTTCTGGCCGTGAGCGTCCTGCTCCTCGTGTTCTTCACGACCCGGAAGCTCGACTGAGGCAGACACGAGCGAAGTCGAGGCGGGTAGGAGAAGCGTCCGCTACCGGACGGCAACCCGTCCGCTCACGGTTCATTGATTCGCTATCGTTGCAACCGTTTGGCTGCAGCCGCCTGCAGACAAGAGGACAGCATGTACCTGCGCAAGCACGGGCCCCTTCACCCCGTCAGTCCGACGCGGCTCCATCGCCGGTACGGCAATCTCGCGATGCCCTTCAGCTGGAACTGCGATCGCTGCGTTCCATGGGACGCATGCGGCGCGAACGCTCCGCACGCGATCGGCAGCAACGGCTACTGAAAGAGTCCGTGGCAACAAGCAACACAGGGGGGCTCAATGGCGAAGACGTCCTGGTCTGAGGTGGCGGCGAAGCCGGGCGCCTGGCATCTCCTGCTCGGGCGCCTTCACAATAGCTTCGGGGATGGGCCTTGCGAAAGCGATCCGTTCGATACGGCACGCGTGAGGTTCGCGGTGAATCTGATGGCGCGTTATTGCAGCGGACTTCCGGTGCGTGGGCCCGTGGCACTCCAGGGTGGCCGCGACGGGTGCGATACGCTCGTCAAGTTGGCAACGGGCGACAGCGCTGATTTCGAGCGACTGCGGCTGGTGACGGCGAGCAGACCTGTCTCCGCGGGAGAATGGAAGGCGCAGGCCCAATTTGTGCTGGACGAACCACTCCACCGCGATCTGCTGCAGATAGCCGGCGCGCCCGACACCCGTGGAGCAGGCCGCCGCGCGCGCGAACGCCAGACGGCAGAGCGTGAGGATCGCAGCCTGCGCTGGCGCGTCTCGTCACGCGAGCGGCTTTGACGACGCCGGCTGTCAGCAGGCTTCGACGTCTGGCGCGGCCTTGAGTGGAGGGTCTGAGAGCTTGCGCTCCGCGGATGCCGGCAACGCATGGTTGCCTCGCGCCGCCCGGCTCTGTCGCTCGAGACCAGCGGCATCGACGACGGTGATCCAGCGGCGGCCGATGAGCAGGAAGCGGCGATCGGCCAGATAGGCGAGCCCTTCCGTGACCGACGTACGACGCGTGCCCAGCAATCGCGCCAGCGTCTCGTGTGTGAGAGCAAAGCTCGTCTGACCAGTCAGCGCCACCGCACGGCTGAGCCAGCGCGCGAGGTTGGAGATCTGTAGCGAGCGGGTTCGCTCTTCAGCGTGGCGCACCGCTTCGCGCAAGGCCAGACCGCCCTGCGCACGCATCGCCTTCTCCACGGGTGGATGCTCTGCAGCCAACTGGCGCAAAATGGAAGTCGGGATCGACCAGGCCTCGCCTTCGACGGTCACGACGGCGTCGAGGCCGAGAGCGTCGGACCCGAGCAAAAGATCCGGTACGCTCGTACCTCCTGCGCCGAGGCTGAGTATCTCGACACCGCTCTGCGGCGATACGAAGCTCAGCAGTAGGCTGATGGGAAAGAACGTCAGCGAGGGCTCGACATCGCTGGTACGCACTCTTTGGCCAGCGCTGACACGCGTCCTGCGCACGTCCGGCGTAAGCACGCTCCAGGCCTGTTCATCGATTCCGGGTGGGGCGTGACACGGCGAGAGTTTGGACGGTCCGCTCATGTTCGACACTTACTACAGAGTCTCGAGAACGCGAACGTTCATGAAGGCAGATTTGACATCTGCCTCTAGAGTGCGATCTCCGCGATGACCGGAAGATGGTCGAAGACATGGCGCGGGCATGATCCGTTCGATCGATCCATGCGGAAGCGGGCGTCACATAAACGCGATCGAGCTGAAAGATCGGAAGACACTCGGGGAATGTGCGGTGTCTGATTACCCCGGGTAGTGCGTGCTCAAGACTGCGTCGCACCGAACCGCAGAACCAGTCGGTGAAGTCGCCCAGCGCGACGGTCGGCCTGTCCCGTCGTTCCAGCATGTTGAGCAAGGCCATCGCCTGGCTGCGCCGCTCGCGCAGGCTGAGGCCGAGATGCGTGGCCATGATGCCAAGCATGCCGAGCGCACGGCCTCAAAGAAATACGCACCATTCACCAGCACCGCTGCCCGACGCGCGCGCTGGACGGCCAAGCGGTGCTCCCGCTGAAGGATCGACTGCATGGCGCCTATTACGCCGCGATCGCACGTTTGACCCGCCCCACCGGGCGGCAACCTCAATGCGGGACCAACTCGGCGGGAATAGAGTCGCGCTTTTTCACCAGCTCGCTCAACACATAAAGTCGCAACGCACTCGAGAGGTTCACGTCGTCCGACGTTCTGCCATGGTCGACTTCCGCCACCAGCATGTTGAGCGACATCGAGCGCTCGCGCGCCAGCCGCACCAGTTCGGTCCAAAAAGCATCCTCCAGCGATATGCTGGTGCGGTGCCCGTCGATTGTGACCGATCGCTTGCGCATGGCGTGATTTTAGAATCGTCGTCCGCTTGCCTCAAGCGTTCATGCATCACCAATTTGCTTTCGCGCGAAGGTTTTGACGTTCCCCCAAATTCTCGTCATCCGCGTCCCCAGCGAACGACGCCAAGAAGCGGGCGACCAACCCGAGGCGGCGTCTTTACCGGTCTCCCGCCGCGCCCGGCCGATGCAGGTACCCTCCCATCCTCATGACATCAGCCGTCGCTTCCTGGAGCGAGGGGCGTCAAGTTGGACAAGTAAATCCGGCATAATTTCAGTTTCGCTGCCATTTGCCTCGGCCTTTCCGTTCGACCTGCTCAATGAAGGGCAACACCCGTCACGTCGGCCCTCGCGCGCCGAGAGGTGCTCTCTGACAGCGCTCGAATCGACCTCCCTTCCGGAGGTTGGATAGGGCAAGACGCCGTCGGCTGCGCAGCCTCCTGCTTGAGGAGGTCCCGCCGGATTGTTCGGTTCCCGACTGAAAAGGTCACAGCAATCATGAATGTGAAGGGCGACCTGTCGAGCCAGGTCGAGCTGCTGGAGACGGCTTGTCAGCGCACGCTCGAAACCTCGGAAAATGATCCGGTGGCGTGGGAGGCCCTCGCCGCCGCATTGAGCCGGTACGACTTGTCGTCGTCGAAACTCGCGCGACCGCACATCACCGGGCTTGCCAACATGGTCCGCAAGCACACGGACAATCTCAGACATGCAGCGTGGTTCGCGAGCGACCACGAGACGGGAAGTCGCCCCGTTCGCCGGGCGTTGCCAGCGAACCGCGAAGCTCTGGCATCCGGCGAGGCGGAGAAGTGCCCGCTCCGCGTCGAGCGGAGCGGGCGTCAGGAAGCAGCCTTGGGGGAGATGCGACGGGATCAAGCCGCAGGCTGCTCAAGAAGAACGGAGCTTCGCTCTTCCCGGTTGCGCGGCCAGCGCTGCAAAACCTCTGCGGTGGTCGTCGCTGCGACCTGCGCGGAGAAGCGCCGCCGAAAAAGATCGACCAGCGCGTCATGGGCCCCGTCACTCGTGCTGCACAGGGCGTCGACCGGAAGCACCACTCGGAAGCCGAGATCGATCGCCTGCATCACGGTAGCCAGCACGCAGACGTCAGTCTCGCCGCCCGTCATCACGATCGTCCTGATGCCCCGACGCCTCAAGACTGCGGCAAAGCCCGCGCGCGAGAAAACCGAGTTGGCGGGCTTGTCGACGACGCGGGCCGGCGGAACCAGTCGCGCCAGGGGTTCGACCAGTTCCAGCAGGCCCGGGTCGAGAGATGAACGAGTCATCTGCGGCCAACGCGCGTAGTAATCACGCCAGGCCCCGGTTGCTCCAGTGGCAGTTGTGGGCGGCATGAAGCGCGAGAACACGGTACGCGCTGGATGCCGACTCGCGATCTCGCGTACGGCTGGCAGAACGCGGGACAACCAAGGGACCCGCCATGGGGTCTCCTCGGCGAACAGACGCTGCATGTCGATGCAGAGATGAAGCGTCGAGCCCGTATCGAGTGAAAAGGCCAGTCCCGCCGTCAGATTCGCCCCCAGTGCCGAGGGTCTTCCGACTCGCGCTCGCGGGCCACGCGCGCACGACGCCCTGCTCCGCGCGAATCCGGCGGGCCGGCGATGGCGAGGAGCCGCTCGTGCCGGGCTTCGTCCAACAGGACGTCGCATCGACCGCGCCACGGGCCGGCCTCAATCTCTGTCGCGCCCACGACTTCACGGAGCTGGGCGAAGTCGGCGGCGTCCGTCACGGCGCAGTGGATGACCAGTGCCTGCGGTTCCCGCAGAGGCTGCACTGCGAAGTCGCCCCTGAGATTCGAGTGCGTGCAGGTGCGCACCATGAGGTTGGCGGCGAACCGCAGACGCGCCGTGTCGAAAGGATCGTCCTCTCGCGCACCGCCACCGAAGTCCGGTCCGATCTCCGCCACGATGAGAAAGGCCTCGGCCGGCCTCGCCCCGATCTCTCTCCAGACATTACGCGCCATACCGCTGCCTTCCCGAACGGGAGTCCAAGCCTCGCATCGAACCAGTATCGGCCATCGCGCGGCTGCTCATGGTCCACTTCCGGCCGCCCGGCGCGACGCCTCCGCCGGCCATGACTCGTGCCTTCTGATGTGGCTCAATCGTCCGCGCCCCACTCTTCCAACCGCACAGGCTCCGCTACGGGCTTCCGATGCATCGGCGCAGATTGGCAGCGTTCGCGGAGCAGCCTGTCCCGGGCGGAAACGCGGCGGCGGAGGGAACCCAGCGCGCGCAACGCAGCGAGTTCCATGCCGACCGAGGAATTGAATGTGTCTGGCATGGCGCTCTCCGGTTACAGAAATCCGGTTTGGCAACGGGAGGTTCGAGCCAGGGTTGCGTCGATCGGTGTGATAAAGTCGAGGCATGGGGCCGACATGACGCCCTCAAGGTGCGCGAGACCGAGGGCGAAAAAGCCCGGCGACGATGCCGCAACGCCGACGCAAAATCGGTCGGCGCGGCGGACGGCACCAGAAGCGAGAAGGCACGGGGCGCGCGAGGCCGCCAATCGCCTGGCGAAGATCACTCCCGAGAAACAGGCCGCCGAGCTCTTCAGGACGGTGGTCGGCCGGCCCGGCAGCCAGGTTGAGCCGGTGGGATGGGCACGGTGGCTGGCCCCCCAGCGGACTGTTACGGGGCGCAGTTCAGGGATCAGGTACGGGGCCCTATCCCGACCGCGCCCGCAGTCTCGACCGAGGGTCGACGCCGGTCACGATTCCGAAGTGTCCGGAACCCTCACCACCTTCCGCAGCGCTTCGCGCAACTCGGCAACAGTGATGTCGTCATGCAGGCCGCGCATCAGGACCACCCCGTCGGGAATGGGTTCGACATGCTCGGCGGCGCGAATCGCGGCCATCCCGGCGTCGTAACGCTCCTCCTTCAGGCAATCGATCGCCGAAAGGACGTGATAGGCCTCCCGGCGATTGGGATTGCGCTTGTAGCGTTCAAGCACCAGCACGAAGCGATGTACGCGCTGGGAAAGAGATTGACGTGTCGCTTCTGCCGCCATGCCGTGGTGATAACGCACCTTCTCCAGTCGTGCCACCCCGAACGGCAACCCGCGCCGTTCCTTCATGCGTCGTGCGCGCTGCGCCCGCTGCAACAGATCGGCAGCGGCGGCGTAGTAGCTCGAGCAGGAGGTGGCGATGGCTCAGCAGATTGCGGTGTCCGGTATCGAAGGAAAGCTCGAAGTGAACGAGGATGGGGAATTGATCTATGCGAAGTCGGGCCTGGAAACCGAAGTCCTGACCGCTGATGAGGCAATCCGGCGCTGGCCTGCGGCGGCATCGGACATCAGGCGCGCCCTGAAGATACTGGACTGACGCCTGCGGCGAAACCGGCGCGGTCCCTACTTGCCGTCGGCGTGGCAGAAATCGGCCCTGTCGCTGGAACTCCTGACGGTCCGCGCCCGGAAGTCGTAGGTTTCGGTGAACGCCTGCTGCATCAGCCCGTTCCCCTTCTTCCAGAACACGGTCCGCTCGAGCGTCGTGCCGTTCAGCCTATGGGACGCGAACGACTCGACCACCGTGCCGTCGGCTTCCTTGGCCTTGCCGAGACTGATCGCCGTACCTTCTTCCGACAGCCTGGTCCTGAGGGGACCGCTCACGCCATAGAGGTCCTTCCCGATGACCTCGTAGGTGGTGGGTTCCTTCATGGGCACGCCGCGATAGAGCAGGTGACACGAAAGGGACAGCGACGGAACTGCAGCAGCGGGCGCGTTGGCCATCTGTGCCTGCGCGCCCAGTGCCCCGATGAGGAGAACCGCGCCGCTCGTAAGTGCCAGCTTCATGGGGAGCCTCCGAAGAAAGTATCGCCCCATCAATCGTCGAACGTTCGGAAGGTTGCCCCTCTGCAGCGACTCGGCGGCGCTGGTTTGGCAAGGCGAGCCTGGCAGTGTGCCTTTCAGGCTGCAACCCGTCGATCCCGCGTCCCTTGTGGACGATCGTTGGAATCAAACGGAGAAGAGACATGGCCGAGAACGAGCAAAAGAACTGGGTCCAGCCGCCGCAGCAGCAGGCAAGGCCGGGGCTCACCGATGCGATGCGACCGCGGCCCGACCACGGCGAGGAGAGCTACAAGGGAGCGGGCCGGCTCGCGGGCAAGCGCGCGCTGATCACCGGGGGTGATTCGGGAATCGGCCGCGCCGTCGCGATCGCCTTCGCACGCGAGGGCGCCGACATCCTGATCTCCTATCTCAGCGAAGACGAGGATGCGGCGGAAACCAAGCGCTGGGTCGAGCAGGCGGGGCGAAAGGCCGTCGTGATGGCCGGCGACATCCAGGACTCGGCCCATTGCCGCGCTCTCGTCGATCGGGCGGTGACCGATCTGGGAGGCCTGGACATCCTGGTGAACAATGCCGCCCACCAGGCCACCTTCCCGACGCTGGAGGAGATCACCGACGAGGAATGGGAACTCACGTTCCGCACGAACATCCATGCCATGTTCTGGCTCGCGCGTGCGGCCGTCCCGCACATGAAGCCCGGCAGCGCGATCATCAACACGGCCTCGATCAACGCCGACGTGCCCAATCCCACCCTTCTGCCCTATGCGACCACTAAGGGCGCCATCCACAACTTCACCGGAGGGCTGGCGCAGATCCTGGCCCGGAAAGAAATCAGGGTGAACGCGGTTGCACCGGGACCAGTGTGGACGCCGCTCATTCCCTCTACGATGCCCCCCGATACGGTGGCGAGCTTCGGCAGCAACTATCCGATGAAACGCCCGGCGCAACCGGCCGAACTCGCGACCGCGTATGTCATGCTGGCCGATCCTCTTTCGAGCTACACGTCCGGCGCGACCATCGCAGTCACCGGCGGCAAACCGTTCCTGTAAGGGAACGGCCACCGCCGGCCTTGGCTACCTGTCGAGATCCTGCGCCATCTTCAGATGCATCTGCAGATGGGGCAGCGTCTTCGCCGCGAACGCCTTCAGGTCGGCATTGTCTCCGCTCTTCGCGTAGCGCTCGAACAGGGCGACTGCATCCATGTGCGCCGATACCTGCATCCCGTCGTAGGCCTTCTTGAACTCCGCACCACTCAATCCCTTGAGCTTGTCGATGTTCGACTGGTGCGCGGTATCCATGGCCGTCGGCAGGTTGACCTTCACCTTGCCCGACGTGACGAGCTGCTTGAGTTCGTTCGAGGTCTCGGTGTGGTCCTTGATCATCTTCTCGGCGAACGCCTTGTCCTTCGCGTCCCCCTTGGCGACGGCGAGCTTGCTCGATTCGATCTCGGCCATGTCGCTGATCGCGGCCTTGGTCACGAAGTCCTGCGTGGACGGTGCCACGCCGATTGTCGCGTTGACGCCGGACCGCTCCGGCACCGACGGTGTTTGAGCCGCCGCCGCGAGTGGGAGAACGTACAGCATGGTCGCCGCGGCGATCCCGGTGAGGGTCTTGTTGTTCATTGTCTTCTCCTTGCCTTGTTGCATTGAAAACCGGTCGTTCCACGCCCCGAACGGCCCCCTCGTCGCAGCGTTGCGCAGCCGTCGTCGCGGTCTGGCCAGCCCCGATCGAACAGCACCCGCGATCGATAGGCCCCTTCTTCACCAGAATTCGGAACGGAAGCCGTGCGCTTCCGTTCAACCAGGATGATCACCCAGCTAAATCCGCCCCTGCCGCTCGAGACGTCGAAGGGACCGGGCCTGGCCCATTTCGTCATCGACTACGGCCCCGAATCGCACCTTCTGTGGGTGGTCTTCCTGGACGAAGGCGGGGCCTGCTGGACCGTTCCAAACCCGGAGATCCGGATCCAGAGCAACTGGTCGATGCGTCGCCGGGAGAAGGTCGCGACGACCTGAAGCGGCTGGCGAGCGTCACCGGACCTGTGCGCTGCAAATGACGGTGAAGCGGCTGCCGTTACGAGCCGCCCGATTGCGGCATAGGACGCTTCCGTATGCCTTGGCACACCCTGCGTATTGATACGCTGGCCTGTGGAAATGTCGCAAAATATCCAATAATTACAGTTAGTTAACCCGCCTGTGACCAATGTGGCAAATTTGCAACATTTGTTGGACGTGGGTAGCTCGCTTGGTCACTATGCCCTCCGGCCGTAGGCCCACCCCCGTGGTTCCAACCGGAGATGAATTTCATGACCTTGAGAAACGGACGACGCCCCCTCTTCCGCGCACGCCCCCTTCTCAAGGCGAAAGCCTTTTCCGTTACGATCCTGGCCACGCTCGCGGCATTCGGCGTGGCCGGCGCACTCGCTCCCGCCAGTGCCCAGGTCAAGGCCCCCCAAGTGAAGCAGGCCGCGAAGCCCAAGGCGCGTCCCGTCGTCCAGTCGGATCCGACGGACAGGATGGCCGACCAGCTCAATGCCAAGTGGCAGCAGGACAATGCAGCATTCGCCGGCTTCACCGCCGCGACGCCGGCGCCGGCAACGGTCCAGGCGGTTTCCTATTCCGTCCCCGCTTCCTCGGCGGCGACCGGCGCCAAGCCTGCCGTGGCCACCGAGTGGGGTGACAAGCTGGTCTCGCGCGCCATGAACTATCTCGGCACGCCCTATCGCTACGGCGGGACGTCTCCACAGACCGGCTTCGACTGCAGCGGCTTCGTCTACTATCTCTATGGCGCCGTCTTCGGGCAGCGCATCCCGCGCATGCCGCACGAGATGGTGCGCCAGGGCACGCCGGTGGCGCGCAGCGACCTGCAGCGCGGCGACCTCGTGCTCTTCGGTTATCGCGGCACGTTCACCCACATCGGTATCTACGCCGGCAACGACCAGTTCG
Organism: Reyranella aquatilis; assembly: GCF_020880995.1. GTDB lineage: Bacteria > Pseudomonadota > Alphaproteobacteria > Reyranellales > Reyranellaceae > Reyranella > Reyranella aquatilis. The sequence continues at coordinate 36,421 of NZ_JAJISD010000014.1, forward strand.
TTCACGCCACGCATCGCGGCTCGCCGGTCATGGTCACGAACCTCGACGCCGACTATTACCGCCAGCGTTACATCACAGCGGTCAGGCTCTCGCCGCAGTAAGGGTGCCGCCAGGTCCGGCGCCGCTCAGCCGTTCGCCATGATGGTGCGATAGATCGCGGCCTTCTGCTTCAGCGGCAGGCGATCGATGGCGCCGAATAGGCGCAGCATCAGATCGCACTGACGCGCCTTGGGCTGATCCTTCAGATCGCGGAACGCGGCCATGTCGGCCTCCTCGAACGGCGGCTCGGCCAGGGTGCGCGCCTGCTCGTAGGCCGCCCCCAGTTCCTCGGCGGACGGTAGCTTGCTGCCGGGATTGCTCGACCTGTACGCCGCGACCATCGCCCGCTGGCGCGCCGACAGCGCCGCATCGACCCGCAGGTTGGGCGGGGTGCGGTTGACGCCGGTCATCGCGTAGTCGGCACAGGCCTCGTCCGAGACGGTGCGGAACGCCTGCAGGGTTGCCGCCGTGCCGTCGCCCCAGGCCGCGACCGCCTCGTCCGAGCCGCGCTGGGCCACCGGCAGCACCTTGGCGCGATACACCGCGGCGGCGGCCTTGGAGGCAGCCGGCAGGATGGCCGGATCGTCCATGCCGATGCGGGACTCGCGCAGGACCGACAACAGGCCGCTGCTCAACTCAGCCTCGATCGACGGATCGAGGGCGAACACGTCGAGCAATACCGGGTCCTGGGCCACCAGCCGCGCGCGCACCACCGACCAAGCATAGGCGTCGCTGCGCTCGAAGGCGAACCGCTCAACCTCCGGCCGGGCGGCGGTGAAGACGAGCGTTACGATCACCGCGGCGGCTAGGCCCAGACCCAATCGCTGCGGCCAGGCGCGTCGGCGGGCGAGCCATGCCGCGAGGGCGACCGCACCGCCGACGCACAGCGCCGTGACGATCGGATAGAGATTGTTCATTGACCCTCTCGAACGCGAAAGCTTCCAACGCGGTGCCCACGGCGCTGTTCCGGCCGGACTGTAGCAGTGAGGGGCGAGCCTCGGCGTTTCAGGACTCGGAACGGGACGGCGGCTCGTTCGGGATCGTAAGCAGTGCGTAAGCCCGAGGGGTCATCGTTCCCGCAAGACCGAAAAGGGCGTTGGGGGAAAGCATGGCGAAGCCGCTGTGGCCGAATGTGAGCAGCATCCAGTATCGCAACGATCGCAGCCCGATCCTGCCGCAACGCCGATTGAAACCGCGCGATCACTGATCCGCACTCGCCAACCGCTCACCGCGAGAGCAGGCGAATGCCCGCGATCGCCACGATACCCGCCAGTACGAGGCGGATCGCGCGCTCCGACAGGCGTCGCGTGAAGACGGTGCCGGCGGCGGCTCCCAGCAGCGCGGCAGCCGCGAACAGGCCAAAGTCCGGGGCGAGTTGCTGGCCCGACAGAAGGGCGCCAGCCAGGCCGGTGATCGAATTGCCCAGGATGAAAGGCGCGGACAGGCCGGCCGCTTCGCGCGGACGCGCCCACCCCAGCACGATCAGGGCCGGCGCCACAAACACGCCGCCGCCGATCCCGGACAGGCCCGACAGAAGACCCGCCGCCGCCCCAAGCGCCGTCCATCCCGCCCCCGGCTCCCGTGTCGAGGCCGCGCCACCGGCCCACAGCGCTCCCTTTGGCCGTGCCACCATCATCGTGGCGGCACCCAGCAGCAGGACACCCGTGACCGCCGTGTAGACTCCCGGCGACAGCGCGATCAGCCCGCCCATGAACGCGGCGGGAAGCGCGGGTACCGAGAGCGCGGCCAGCCGGCGCCAGTCGATCAGCCTCGCGACGTGCAGACGCCAGCTCGTGTAGGCCGCCGCCACGACGTTCATGGCCAGCGCGGTCGGGCGAAGCTGGTCCACCGGAATGCCCGAAACCGCCATCACGGCGAGAAAGCCAGTCCCTCCGGCCTGGCCGACGCTGGCATAGACGGCGGAAATGGCGAGGATCGCGAGCGCGGCGAGCATCCCCACAATCTACGCGACGGCTATCCCTCGGCAACCTCGGCTGCCCCGCCGCGTTATTGAGCGCTCGGGGGAGCGTGGATACGGGTATGCGACTTGAATCGGCCTCGCTCCCGGAGCAGACCTTGGAGTCCTGGGTGAACGAGCCGCTTCAGAGTGTAGATCTCACAAATTGCGACCGTGAGCCCATTCACATCCTGGGCGCCATCCAGCCGATCGGCTTCCTGATCGCGCTGACCTCAGACTGGATGGTGGCGCGCGCTTCGGCGAATGTCGAAACGTGGCTCGGCAAGGGCCCCGAGGAAATCCTCGGCAGGCCGCTGGCGGACGTGTTCTGCGCCGAGGCCATCCACGATCTGCGAAACCGCACCATCATGCTGCGCGGCCCCGATTCCGTCGAACGGCTGTTCAGCGTCGAGGTGGTCCCGGGCCGCCCGCCCCTCGACATCGCGCTCCACCTGTCGGGCGGTAGCGTGGTCATCGAGGGCGAGCCCTCTTCCGGCGAGCACCAGGATTCCACCAGCCTCGTGCGCTCGATGATCGGCCGCCTCGATCAGTGCACTGATCTCAACACCTTCTTCCGCGAAGGCGCCCGCCAGGTGCGCGGCCTTACCGGCTTCGACCGCGTGATGGTCTACCGCTTCGCGCCCGACGGCTCGGGCGAGGTCGTGGGCGAGGCCTGCAAGGCCGGCATCGGCACCTTCTTCGGCCTGCGCTATCCCGCCAGCGACATTCCCCAGCAGGCGCGCGAACTCTACAAGCGCAACCTGCTGCGCGTCATCGCCGACGTCGACGCCGAGCCGGTGCCGATCGTGCCGCAGCTCGACCCGACGGGCCGGCCGCTCGACCTGTCGCTGTCGATGTTGCGCGCGGTCTCGCCGATCCATATCGAATACCTGCGCAACATGGGCGTCGGCGCCTCGATGTCGATCTCGATCATGGTGGAGGGCCGGCTGTGGGGCCTGTTCGCGTGCCATCACTATTCGCCGCGCTGCCCGAGTTTCGAGCGCCGTTCCGTCTGCGAGCTGTTCTCGCAGATGTTCTCGATGCGGCTTGAAGCGCGCGAGCGGCAGGAGCACGTGGCCTACGAACGGCGGGCGCGCGACATCTCAGACCAGCTACTGGGCGCCATCGCCTCGAACGAGACGCTGCTGCAGGACCCCGAATGGCTGGCCGACATCCTGATGCGCGCCATCCCGGCCGACGGCATGGGCATCTGGATCGCCGGCTCCTATGCGTTCTCCGGCGTCACCCCGCCGACCGAGGAATTCCGCCGCATCATCCGCGCGCTGAACGGTACGGCGGCCGGCAAGGTGTTCGCCACCGACCATATCGGCTCGATCCTCGACGGCGCCGGTGCCTTCGCCTCGACCGCGGCCGGGATGCTCGCCATCCCGATCTCGCGCTCGCCGCGCGACTACGTCGTGCTGTTCCGTTCCGAGCTGGTGCGCGCCGTGCGCTGGGGCGGCGATCCGCACAAACCGGTCGAGTACGGGCCCAACGGCCCGCGCCTCACGCCGCGCCAGAGCTTCGAGGAATGGAAGGAACTGGTGCAGGGCAAGTCGCAGCCCTTCAGTCCCGCCGAGCTCCGCGTCGCCGAGACGCTGCGCGCCACGCTCATCGAGGTGGTGCTGCGCCTGGCCGACGAGGCCACGGCCGAGCGTCAGCAGGCCAGCGCGCGGCAGGAGATGCTGATCGCGGAGCTGAACCACCGGGTGCGCAACATCCTGGGCGTGATCCGCGGCCTGATCCGCCAGTCTCAACCCGACGAACCCGCGGTGCGCGACTTCGTGCGACTGGTGGATGGCCGGATTCACGCACTGGCGCGCGCCCACAATCAGATTACCGACGACCATTGGGGGCCCGCGCCGATGCAGGCGCTGATCGACGCGGAGACGGCGGCGATCGTGGGCGACAAGGAACGGCTGGTCTCCGAGGGCAAACCCCTGCTCCTCAAGCCGCAGGCCTATTCGACGCTGGCGCTGCTGCTGCACGAACTCGTCACCAATTCGACCAAGTACGGCAGCCTGTCGGTGCCGGATGGCCGCACGCGGCTTGGGTGGCATCTCGACGCCAAGGGCGACCTGCAACTGCAATGGTCCGAGAGCGGCGGCCCGCCGGTGACGCCGCCCAAGCGCAAGGGCTTCGGCACCACCATCATCGAGCGCTCGATCCCCTACGACCTCGGCGGCACCGCGGAGATCACCTACGACCCCGCTGGCATCCGCGCCCAGTTCAGCATCCCCGCGCGCCACGTCGTCGAACCGCGTCCCGGCCAGGCGCGGCCGGTGCGCCTGAAGCGCTCCGCACCCGATCATCCGCAGGCGCTGCCGGGACCGATCCTCAAGGGCCAGACGGTGCTGCTGGTCGAGGACAGCCTGATCATCGCGCTCGACGCCGAAGACATCCTGTACCGGCTGGGGGCCGAGAGCGTCGTCACCGCGGCGACCATCGAGGCCGCCCTCGACGCCATCGAGACCGCGCGGCCCGACCTCGCCCTACTCGACATCAACCTGGGCGACCGCAACAGCTTCCCGATCGCCCACCGGCTGAACGATCTCGGCATCCCGCTGTTCTTTGCCACGGGCTACGGCGAGCAGGCCCAGCTGCCGATGGAGCATCGCAGCCGGATCGTCGTCCAGAAGCCCTACACGCTGGAGATCGTCGCACGCGCGGTGCACGAGCTGACCGGCGAACCGGTGCCGGTGGAGAGGACTGAGGCGGACCGATCTGTTACGACGGGCTGATGGAAGCCCGCCGACACTCCGACGAAATCCGGCGCGTCGCCGCCCTTCGGGCATACGACATCCTCGATACGCCCCGCGAGGAGGAGTTCGACGAAGTGGTGCGGGTCGTGAGCGCGATCTGTGGCACGCCGATCTCCGTCATCAACCTGATCGATTCGAGCCGCCAGTGGTTCAAGGCCGAGCTCGGCCTCGGCGTGCGCGAGACGCCGCTGCCCGCCTCGATCTGCGCCCACGCCATCCTGCAGCCGGATCTCTTCATCGTGCCCGACACGCTGGAGGACGCGCGATTCGCCGACAACCCGCTGGTCACCGGCGAGCCGCACCTGCGCTTCTATGCCGGCGCGCTCCTCGAATCGCCCGAGGGCCTGCCGCTCGGCACGATCTGCGTGCTCGACTACCAGCCGCGCGAGCTCGACGAGAACCAGAAGGCATTGCTGCGCCTGACCGCGCGGCAGATCATGAAGATGATCGAACTGCGCCGGCTGAACGCGATGGAGCGCATCGCCCGCGAGAAGGCCGAGACCCGCGCCGAATCGACGTCGGCCCGGCTCGCCCACGCCAACCGCGAGTCCGAGCTGCGCGAGCAGTTCATCGCCGTGCTGGGTCACGACCTGCGCAATCCACTGGCTTCCATCCAGGCGGGCGCCGACCTCGTGAAGCGCGGCCGGCTCACGCTCGACGAGATGCTGCATCTCACCCAGGGCAGCATTTCGCGCATGTCGACGCTGATCGACAACATCCTCGACTTCGCGCGCGGCCGGCTGGGCAACGGCATCGACCTCGAGCGGCACGACGTCGTTCTGACGCCCCTGCTCGCCCAGGTCGTCGACGAGCTGCGCGCGGCCTCGCCCGACCGCAGCTTCGTCAGCCACATCGCGATGGACCAGCCGGTCTCGTGCGATGCCGGCCGTATCGGCCAGCTCCTGTCGAACCTGCTCGGCAACGCCGTCGTCTACGGCGCGCCGGGCACCCCGATCGCGATCGACGCCAGGATCGAGGACGGCACGTTCGGACTGTCGGTGACCAACCACGGCGATCCGATCCCCGCCGAGGCGCTGGCAAGACTGTTCGAGCCCTTCTTTCGCGGCGAGGTCCGCGCCAGCCAGCAGGGGCTGGGCCTCGGCCTCTACATCTGCAGCGAGATCGCGCGTGCCCATGGCGGCACGCTAACGGCCACGTCGACGACGGACGCCACCGCCTTCCTCTTCCGCATGCCCACGCTTGGGACCTGAACCGCGTCAGGTGCCGAGACGCTCGGCGTGCCAGGCGAGATGGTCGGCGATGAAGCTCTGGATGAACCAGTAGGAATGGTCGTAGCCCTCGTGCCGGCGCAGGACCAGTTTCTGGCCCACGGCGGCGGCCGCGCTCTCCAGCGACTCGGGCCGCAATTGCCCGTCGAGGAACTGGTCCTTCATCCCCTGGTCGACCAGGATCGAATCGGGGAACGGCCGCTGGCGCATCAGCAGGCTCGCATCCCAGGCCGTCCAGCGGCTGCGATCGGGACCGAGATAGTGGCCGAACGCCTTCTCGCCCCACGGCACGGCGACGGGATTGCAGATCGGCGCGAAGGCCGAGACCGAGCGATAGGTCTCGGGATTGCGCAGCCCGATCACCAGCGCGCCGTGCCCGCCCATCGAATGGCCGAACACGCCGCGCCGCCCGGCCTGGACCGGGAAGCCGGCCTCGATCAGCGCGGGCAGCTCGCGCGTCACATAGGAATACATCCGGTAGTGCGGCCGCCACGGCTCGGCCTCGGCGTCGAGATAGAAGCCCGCGCCGGTGCCGAAATCCCAACTGTCCTCCTCGCCCGGCAGGCCGAGCCCGCGCGGACTGGTGTCGGGCGCCACCAGGACCAACCCGTGGTCGGCGGCATGGCGCAGGGCGCCCGCCTTGATCATGAAGGTCTCTTCCGTGCAGGTGAGCCCCGCCAGGAAATAGAGCGCCGGACGGGGCCGCGCCGCCGCGCCCGGCGGCACGAAGACGGAGAACCTCATCTCGGTGCCCGTCTCGCGCGACGCATGGCTGTAGACTCCGATCGTGCCGCCAAAGCACGCCTGTTCGCTCCGCACCGTAACGCTCATTTGCACACCACTCCTCGACCGGCTTCGATGATACAGGAGAGTGCGGGACGAGGACCAAGGAGTTCGTGATGGCGGGCGCAAAGGCGGCGAAGGACGAGCGGCGGGACGATTACCGATGGTGGATGCCGGTCGCCAGCCGCTGGGCGGACTGCGACGCCTACGGCCACGTCAACAATGCCGTCTACTACAACTGGTTCGACACGGCGCTCACCACGCTGGCCATCGAGCGCGGCATCCTGCGCGCGCCCGGCCAGACCTCGATCGGCCTCTGCATCGCCAGCGGCTGCGAGTTCCTGGCCCCTGTGGGCTTTCCCGAGACGGTCGATGTCGGCATCCGGCTCGGCCGCATCGGCAACAGCTCGTTGCGCTACGAACTCGCCATTTTCCCGAAGGGAAGCGACACGCCGGCCGCGGTGGGCCATTTCGTGCACGTCTATGTCGATGCCGGGACCCGGCGAAGCGTCGCGCTTACGGAAGCGCAGAAGGCGTCGATGTCGGACCTGACAGCGGAATCCTTCGCCGGCTAGGCCAGAACGGCACGGGCCGATTCGGGCTTGCTCACGCCCTCGCCGGCCGCCACGGCGTCCAGCCACTTGCGCGCCCGTTCGACATCCTTGAACACCCGCAGCGGCCGATTGGAGGCAGCGAGGATGCCGAGCAGGCGGGTCAGGAGCAGGTGCTTGTCTTCCGGGATGACGATGGCGAGGGGGCCGTGCGTGTCCGTCAGGCCCTCGAGCGAACGCATTCGAACGCCGATGCCGAGAATGTCCAGAGGACCGATCCGGGTATCGCCGTGGGTGCCATCGAACATCTTGCGATAGCCGAGGGCGTTGCATCCCACGGCCACGTCGATCATCTCGTGGACTTCCGCGAGCTCGACGTCGCCGTCGCAGGTGGCCACGAACAGCTGCTGCCGCGAATCGATGGTCCAGTGCAGGGGCATGCCGAGGGTCCAGTGCGGAGACGACGCAAGTTGATGAGAATGAACTCGCCGCGAGCACCCGACAAGCCTGGGCATCACTTGCGTGCGCAACGCGTAAGCCGAGACTGGCTTGCGGGCGCGAATCCGCCACGCCTGGGCAGCTGCGCTCGTGACGTGGCCAGCCGTCAGATCCGCCGATAGGTCGCGTGGATGAAAGCGAAGGGAAGCCCCGCCCGCCCGGCGCTGGCGCGGACCATCACCACGCGCTCGTCGATGCGGTAGAACCAGTCGTTGAAGTTCAGGACCATGGACGACCGATCGCCCGGCTCCTCGCCCTTCTGCGGCGTGTCGCGCGTGTAGCGCCAATGAAAGGCACAGCCCCGCGCTTCCCCTTCAGCCTCGCCCTCGAGCCGTGGCTCTTCGCCCGCATAGCGTCCATCCGGCCGGCGGGCGATCCGCCAGGACAGCGTATCCTGCCGCCCGTCGTCGAAGATCCACGTCTCGGTGAAGGTGAGAAGCTGCACCGCCTCGTCCCAGGAACCGTGCGCCTTCACCGTGAAGCGTTGCTGCAGTCCTCCGGTCACGCGCTCGATGATGCCCCAGCCCTCCAACTCACCGACGAGGAAAAGCTCCGGCCGAAGCTCCGGCAAGGAGCCGGCAAAATCCTGAATGTCCATCCGCCTCAACGCAGCCGGAGGCACGCGCGTTGCGGGCGGCTTGCACCAGGCCGATCGCCTCCTATCTCTGTCGGACGACGTTGCGACCGCCGAGCCCCCAAGGAGATTCCGGCTTGCCCCTCAGCCCGTTCCTTTCCCTGCGTTCCCGCCGGAGTTTAGCCGCCATCGCCTGTCTGCTGGTGCTCGGGGCCTGCGCCCGGGAGATTGGCCAGCCGCTGGAGGTCGACGCCGTCGACCGGTTGAAGCCTGGACAATCGACCTATCAGGACGCCGTGGCGCAGTTCGGCAAGGCCACACGCGTCAAGGGCCAAGGCAATCGAATTGTGGCCCACTGGCATTACCTGAAGGACACGGACGGCGGGACCGAATATGACAGCTTGAAAATCCTGTTCGACGAGGACGGCCGCATGGTCCGCATCGTCGAACGCCTCGACAGCGACGACGAAGAAGAACGCTGAGGGGCGCGCGGCCGCCGCCCGCCGCCCCCTGCCGCATCACGAGAGTCCCGGAGCTCCGCCATGTCCGCGCCAGAGTCAGCAACCGCCGAAGCCGCCACCATCAGCCGCTTCCCCGTCCCGCGTCTCGCCGACCTGCCGGCCGACATTCGCGAGCGCATCGAGAGGGTGCAGGAGAAGTCGGGCTTCGTGCCCAACGTCTTCCTGGTGCTGGCCCATCGCCCCGAGGAGTTCCGCGCCTTCTTCGCCTATCACGACGCGCTGATGGACAAGAAGGGCAACCTCACCAAGGCCGAGCGCGAGATGATCGTGGTGGCGACCTCGAACCTCAACCAGTGCCAGTACTGCGTGATCGCCCACGGCGCGATCCTGCGCATCCGCGCCAAGGACCCGCTGATCGCCGACCAGGTCGCCATCAACTACCGCAAGGCCGACATCACCGCGCGCCAGAAGGCGATGCTCGACTTCGCGGTGAAGGTGAGCCAGTCGGCGCACCTCGTCGGCGACGCCGACATCGAGACCCTGAAGGGCCACGGCTTCGACGAGGAAGACGTCTGGGACATCGCCGCCATCGCATCCTTCTTCGGCCTGTCCAACCGCATGGCCAATGTCACCAGCATGCGCCCCAACCCCGAGTTCTACGCGATGGGCCGCGGCTGAGGCGCGTCAGCGAACGATCCCTCGCATCGTTCGCGATGACACTGCTGTCGGAAGCTGCACGGGTGCGCCGATGCGGAGGCGCGTGTCATTCTGAGCGCAGCGAAGGTTCCTTTGATTAGGATGCGACGACCGCGCGATCTCCGAGCTGCGGCATGGTGGTTGATCAGTCATCGTGAATTGCGGCGTCGTCCACATAGTTGCGGCGATGTCCGCGCGACGGTCACCGTCACCGCCTTACCCTGATGGTTGCCGCTGAACTCTTCGGCCGCGCCGCCTCGGCCATCGGCGCCCGGCTGTTCACGCCGCTGGGCCTCGGCAACCTCGCCGCGCTGGGGGGATCGCCGCCAACCTCGCGAACGTCGAGTTCGCGGCGCCGATCACGATCCTGGGCTTCGGCGCGATGCTCCTTGTCTTGCTGGTCGATCTCAGCGAGACAACGGCCGGGGCCGACGTGGACCGGGACTCTTAGTCGAACCCGACGTAGCGCACGAATTCCTCGGCAGGCACGCGCTCGGAGCGCACGGCGTTGGCCGCGAAGGACTCGTCGGGATAGCCCAGCGCCACGCAGGTCATGATCGCCTCGTCGTCGGGGATGCTGGCGACCTCGCGCACGATGTCGGAGCGGGCGATGCCCTGGCCGTTCACCACCGCACCGATGCCGCGGTTCCACGCGGCCAGCACGATGCCGTAGCACAGCGCGCCGAGGTCGAAGTGGCAGGTGGCGCCGGGATCGAGCACGCGGTCGTAGGTCAGCACCAGCGACACCGGCGCATCGAACTGGCGGAAGCCGCGCATCACCCAGTCCTGGCGCATCGCCTTGTCGTCGCGCGCGATGCCCATGGCGGCGAACAGCTGCTTGGCGATGTCGACCTGGCGCTGGCGATGCGCGCCCTCGTAGGGCCCGTGGGTGAAGATGTCCCGTTTCGACGGCTTGCCCGCCGCCATCTCCTCCATGTTGCGCCGGCGCACCTCGTCGAGCGGCGCGCCGGTCAGCACGTGGACGTGCCAGGGCTGGCTGTTCATCGACGACGGCGCACGCTTTGCGTCCTCGATGATCTCGTGGATCGTCGCCTTCGATATCGCCCTGTCCGCGAAGCCGCGCACGCTGCGCCGGCTGTGCACCAGTTCCTGGAAATCCATTCCGTCCCCACGCTCTTCGTATTGGAGAGGAGGATAGCAGGCAGGAAGCGTCAGGGAACGCGAGGACGCCGATCCATTTCCGCAGGGAGCAACGGGCGCGGCCGCGTCAGGGCAGGCAGATCGTGGGCGGACAGGAGGCGGGACGCACGATCTTGAACAGCGGCGGGATCACGTTGTTGGCCGGGCCTGGATTGGTCGGCGTCACGACGATGCCCGGCGCAATCTCGGGACCGAACGGCGGCTCTATGTTGGCGAACAGGACATGCGCGGTGCCGCCGGCAAACTCCGTCTCGAAGCGCTTGCTCTTCAACAGGAGCCCTTCGGTGTTGTTCAGCGGCAGCCAGTGCAGGCTGTAACGGCCGGGCACGATGTCGACCACCATCGCCTCCTTCGGATTGACCGTCCCGATCTTCGTCTCGTCGACGTATAGGTCCGCGGTGACGTCGTGCAGCGTGTAGGTGGTCAGGAGCGCGTGCGCCTGGTGCTTGCCGGTGAAGATGTAGAGACGCGCCCGGTCGGACGGCGGCGCGGCGATCCTGCGGACCTGCTGCTCGTAGTCCGCCGTCGCCATCAACGGCGCCGAGCGCGGCTGGCAGGCACCGACGGCCAGCGCCAGCGCCACCAGCAAGGCAAACTTTCGCATCCAGTTTCCTCCCGGCGCTTCTTCTAACGTGCCGGACGAATGTGACGCCAGCGGATTGCCGAAAAACTGCCGATCGGAACAACCCGGCGACGTATGGACGATCATTCGCGCGACGGCGGCACGGGTTCGCGCCGTTTCGCGGAGGCAATGCCTGCCGCGACGGTCGCGAAGACCATCGCCGCCGTGATGGCGGACAGCGCCGTCGACAGGGACACCGCGGTCAGCAGCGCGCTCGCGAGGATGACGCCGCACGCATTGGCGGTGCGCAGGAGGGCGAAGACCTCGGGCCGGCGGTGCGGCGGCGCGAGCGCGTCGAGCGCCAGCGAATAGTGCGTGGCGAGCGGCGCCAGCACGAGGCCGATCAGGATCGCGCCCGCGAGCGTGGTGGCGACGGAAAGACCCGAGGCGGCGAGCGCGGCGCCCGCGCTCATGACCAGCAGCTGCGCCACCACGACGCCGCGCGTCGCGCGCCGGTTGCGCACGCTGACCCACACGCCGCCCGCCACCGAGGCGATGCACAGCGGCACGGTGAACAGGATCGCGAGCGCGGGCTCGTAGCCGAACTTCAACGCCAGCGCGACGGCGCCGATCTCGATCGCGGCCACGGTCGCGCCGCCGGCCGCCGCGCACAGCAACCAGAGCAGGATCGCGGGCCGCAGGATCGAGCCCGCCCCGCGGCGCGGCGCCGCCTCCGGCGGAGCGGCCGTTGCCGGGCCGAGGTTGGGAACGAGCAGCGCCGGCAGCGCGCCGACCAGCGCCATCGCCACGATGCCGAGCACCGGCGAGATCGAGCCGAGTCCCGAGGCGACCACGGGCGCGGCCACGTAGGTGAGCTCGTTCAGCGTCGCGGAGATCCCCAGGGCGCGGGACAGGCCCGCGGCGGGCGCGATCCGGTTCAGCACCGCGCGCAGATAGCCATAGGCCGCACCGTTCACCAGCCCCGCGGCGGCGGCGAGCGCGATGAGCCAGGCGAGCGAGACTCCGGAGGCGGCGCTTGCGGCGATCGCCACCAGCGCCACGGTGCGCGCGATCACCAGCAGCCGCAGGAACGCCGCCATCGCGAAGCGGCGGCCGAGCCGCGTCAGGGGAATGGCGCCGGCCACCTGCGCCAGCGTCATGGCGAGGATCATCGCCGCGCCGCCGCTTGCGTCGCCCGTGAGGGCGACGGCCACCAGCGCGAAGGCGACGGGGCCTGCCGCCTGCGGGAAGCCGAGCGTCGACGAGGCGATCGCCCAGCGCGCGAGCGTCCACCGGCCGGGCGGCACGCTCTCCGTCGCTGCGGCCATCGTCTTCGCGCGTGCTGGATCGCCGGTCGACATGACGCGTCCCGTCTACACAGGTGAGGCGGACGCGCCAATGCCGGCGCCCTCCTCCGCGTGACGGAAGGAGCGCGCGCCGGACGTCGATTCGGTTCTGGTTAGGCGGCGGCCTGGAAGCGCCGCGGCGGCATCGCCTGGGCAATCTTCAGTTCGCGGGCAAGTTCGTCCAGCGTCAGCATGCCGGGACGCAGCAGCAGGCGCGCGACGCCGGAATTGCGGCGGTTTTCCTCGGGCCAGATCGCCCGGCGCGCCAGCGCGCGCGAATCGTCGTACTTGCTCGCACGCAGCGCGATGATCGACGCGGCCAGGCAACGCTGTTCCCACTCGCCGAACGGGCCGACGCCGCGCCCCAGCGCGTCGAGGATCGTGGTGATGGCGGAAACGGCCATCTTCTTCTTGTCTTCGGAGGAGAGCCCTTCGGAGGAATGGGCCAGCGACTTACGCAGGGTTTCGATATCGGACATCGGCACCTTATAACCGCTGAAACGCGGCTGTGAAGTGCGACGACGAGCCCTTCGCTGCGGCAAGGTGTCGAATGGAAATCGCCTGGCAATCAGGCGCGGCGATCAGGCGTGCCGCAGCGTGCCGCGCAGCTGTTCGACGCTGGACTGCGTGGCCACGATGCGGCCCATCAGGTTGACGCGCCGGATCACGAGGCTGGTGTTCCGAGGATTGACGTTCAGCGCCTTCGACAGATCGTTGAGATCGTCGCGCAACTGATTGAGGCCCTTCTCGAGCTCGGCAAGTCTTCTGTCGTCCCTGGTCACCGGCAACCCTCGCAACCGCTGTGGACAGAATATCACGGACGGCCGTTTCCGGGACGCACGCGGCGCCGCCCGGTTACGATTGATACAAAACAGGATGCCGGCGCGGGCCGTCGTTGACTCGCCGACATACCTCTGGGTAGCGTGCGCCGGGACGCTGCAACCACGGGCAGCACGGGGGAGCTATGAAGAGGCGATCTTTCTTCGCGCTGGGCGGCGCCTGTGCTTTGTGCGGTTGCGCGGGGGCCGTGCATCAGCTGCCCCAAATCAACGACAACAACCTCAGCCTGGCGCAGAGCGAAGTGAAGGCGTCGGGTGGGCCGCCGGCGCGCCGCGAACTGACGGACGAACAGGTCAACGACATCATGGCCTCGGCCCTCGCCCGTATCCGGCCGACGGCCCAGCAGATGTGCGGTGAGATGAACGTCGGCGTCTGCAACTGGAATATCACCTCGTCGCAGAGCCGCGCGATGAATGCCGGCGCGGGCTCCAACGGGCTGATCTACGTCAATCGCGGCCTCGTCGAATACACGGCGAACGAGGAAGAAGTCTGCATGGCGTTCGGTCACGAGATCGGTCATCAGGCAGCGAACCATATCGCCAACAACCAGACCAACCAGAGGACCGGCGCGCTCATCGGCGCGGTGCTGGGCGCGGCGGTCGGCGTCGCGACCTCCAGCACCTACCTGCCCCAATCGCTGATCACCTCGATGACGAGCACGGGCGCGCGCGCCGGCGGGTCCGTCGGCCGCATTTCCTTCTCGAAGTCGCAGGAGCGCGAGGCCGACTATCTCTCCGCGGTGATCCTCTATCGCTCGAACGTCGATCTCGACAAGGCGCGCGGCCTGCTGGTCACCATGGCGCGCGCCTCCGATCGCAAGGATACCGGCCTGCTCGACACCCATCCCGCCGGCCCCGAGCGCCTCGCCGCCTGGGATCAGGCCGTCGCCCAGATCCGCGCCTCTAAGGGCGCGCTGCCCGCCCGAGCGTAGCGCAGGCAGTGTCGTCCGGCGGGGCGCAATAGTTATCCATTCGTGAAACTGTTATTGACCGGGATCGGGCATCGGTTAATACTTTCTCATATGGCTAAGTATTCATCCGATCTCGACGGTGCTTTCGCGGCACTCGCCGATCCGACGCGGCGGGCGATTGTCAGCCGGCTGTGCGAGGGACCGCAATCCGTGAGCGAACTCGCCCGGCCGTTCGACATGGCCCTGCCCTCGCTGCTGAAGCACGTGCGCGTGCTCGAGCAGAGCGGGCTGGTCAGTTCCGAGAAGACCGGGCGGGTGCGGACCTGCCGGATCGAGCCGCGCGCGCTACAGGAAGCGCAATCGTGGATCCACCGGCACGTGACCGAATGGGAGAAGCGCCTAGACCGGATGGAGGCCCACATCCACCGCATGAAGACGAAGAGGCATTGAGACCATGAGCGATTCCTCCCCGAAGGACGCTGCCCGACCGGCCACTTCCCCGTGGCGCGACTGGCCGCTCGACCGCGAGATCGTACTCACGCGCCTGATCGATGCGCCGCGCGAGCTGGTCTATGCCGCGTGGACCGACCCGGAGCAGATCCGGGCCTGGTTCGGGCCCGAGGGCTTCGCCGTCGAGACCCACGCCATCGACCTCCGGCCGGGCGGCATTTGGCGTTTCGACATGGTGGCGCCCGACGGCACACGCTACGGCAACCGCATGGTCTTCCTGCGCCTCGAAGCGCCATCCTTCATCGAGGTAGAGCACGGATCCGACAAGGATCCCGATCCTGACCGGTTCCACATGCTCGTGACCTTCGACCAGCAGGGCGACGGTAAGACGGTGCTGACGCTGCGCCAGATGCACCCCTCGAAGGAGCGCCGCGCCACGGCCATCGGCTTCGGCGCCGTGGCTTATGGCGGCCAGACCCTGGACAAGCTGGCCCGGCATCTCGCGACGCGCGCCGGGTCGTCACGCGGCTAGGCAGGAGAGGCTAAGCCTCCTCCTCCTCGCCCTCTTCGTCGCGGATCGCGATGGCGTCGGCGAAGCGCTTGGCGACGGCGGGAAGGCCCGCTTCCTCGGCGGCACGCACGCCCTCGCGGTTGGCGGCGAGGCGGTGGAAGTCGTCGGGAGCGGCGGCAGCCAGCGCCCTCTGAAGCAGGTCGATCGCCTCGGGATATTTTTTCTGTTCGCGCAGGGCGCTCGCCACCCTGACAGCGTCATCCAGACTGCTCATGCTTCACCTCGCTGATGCGAGGCTATGAACGTCGCGGCCCGCCGTAAAGTTGCCGCGCGCCAGTTCGCCGAACAGCTCGATCATCGCCGCGACGCCGGCGCCGCCGCGAAAGCCCAGCGCCGCGCGCAGGAACGGCGCACCGTCCTCGGGGTTCGGCTCGACCAGTTCGTAGCGGATGCCGCGAAAGCCGAACGAGCCGCCCTTGGTCGCCACGATCCCGCGCCGCCCGACTTCGTGTTCGACGCACGCCAGCAGGCGGCGGTGGGCCGCAAGGTCGCCGTCGCGAAGCCGCAGCGCGCAGAAGGCAGCGGGCGGCGCGGTCTCTGAGACAAGACAGGGATGGCAGTCGGGCTCGAAGACCGGCGAATCGCGGCCGATCGCCTGCGCCAGTGCCGCGTTGTGGGCGAACAGGCGCTCGGTGTAGCGGCGGAAGTAGTCGCGATCGAGGAACCACGGCGCGGAAAGCGCGCCCAGCTCGTCGAGCGTCAGGCCGGTGGCGGTGAGGCCGCGGATGTGGCGCAGCTTCTCGGCCAGCGCCTCGGGATCGAGCCCCGAGCCCTCGCGCACCATGAGCTGCACGATGCCGACATTGGCCAGCTCCAGGCCGGCCTGGTCGAGCTTCAGCCCCGAGCGGAAGACCGCGGCGATCGCTCCGTCGTGGTGTGCGAACCACGGGGCGAGATCGACCGCCGGCCCGCTCATCGTCGTGTCGAGCAGCAGCACGTGGCGCACCCGCGGCAGCGCTTCGGGTCGCGCGACCTCGAAGCCGCCGCTGCACGCGGCGGGTTCGCCGATCAGCAGGTCGACGTCCTGCACATCGAAGGCACTGGCCTCCGCCGGCACGCGCGGCAGCACGCTGCGCGGCCACAGGTCGAGCAGCGCCTTGGTCTCGAAGTATCGGCCGGCGTGCCGGGTGCGCAGCGTGCCATCCCGCGCGGTCGACAAGGCGAGATGCAGCAGGCAGGCCAGCGCCGCTTGCCCGCTGCGGCAGAGCACGCGCAGCGAGCGCCAGCCGGGCGGCGTGGGATAGTCCTCGCCGCCGCGCTGCTCCAGCGCCGACACGTCGAGATCGCGTTCGTAGCCCAGCGACACGCGGCTGCCGCAGGGCAGGCGCGCCACCGTGCCCGCGCACGGGCTCTTCAGCTTGGGATCGGCCTGGCGATGGGCACGCGCGAGACAGTGACGGCGCAGCTCGAGCGCCGCCGCCTCCAGCTGCTGCTCATCCGCGTCGTCCTCGAGCAAAAGCGGAGATGCGTCGATCCGCGCCGCCAACGCCCGCAGGTCCTCCGCATCTTCTGCCGCGCCGCTGCCACGCGCCTGTGCTTCTAATTCTGTTTCCAACATGCGGCCACAACGGCCTCGTCCCGACAGCGCTGCGGCCGCGGCAACGCACTGCCCCACGTTGTCCGCTTGCGGACGAACCTCGCCGGCCGAGCGCGCGAGCGGGCAACGTTGAGCAGCCCATGACGTTGATGCCGCGCGCTGGAGCGGAGGAGCGAGCAGTGCCTGGGCTGTTCTCTATCGACTGGCGTGCCATCTTCATGCCCGAACTAGGGCTGGCCGAGCTGCTTGTTCGGGGCGTGCTGATGTATGTCATCGTGTTCGTGCTGCTGCGGCTGGTGCTGCGGCGGAATGTCGGGGGCATCGGCACGATGGACGTCCTCGTGATTGTTCTGGTGTCGGAAGTGGCCGGCCAGGGGTTCCTGCCCGACTCTCGCTCGGTGATCGACAGCGCCATCGTCATCCTGGTGATCCTGTCGTGCAGCTACATCATCGAGTGGCTGCAGTACCGGTTTCCCGCCTTCGAACGCCTGACCCGCGACCCCAAGCTCAAGCTGGTCGAGGATGGACGCCTGCTTCGGAACAACATGCGTCGTGAATTCGTCACCGAGGAAGAGTTGATGGCACAGATCCGCGAAGAGGGTTGCGAGGACTGCCGCGAGATCAAGGCCGCGTACATCGAAGCCGACGGCCGCATCAGCATCATCAAGCGCTGACCTGCCCCAGGCGCGAACACTCACAGTGGTCGCGAGAGCATGCGCCCGCGCCGTACGCCTGCGGCTGAGGTGACCGCAACTTGCGATTGACCCAGATCAATATGGCGGGCCGGCAGTACAGGTAGCATCGCGGAATACAAGGAGGGAGGATTCAGATCATGTATCGGCACATTCTCGTTCCCACGGACGGCTCGGCGCTCTCTATGACGGCCGTCCAGAATGCGATGGCATTCGCACGCGATGCAGGCGCAAAGGTCACGGTCCTGACCGTGCTGGAGCCGTTCCAGATTTTCTCCATGGACAGCACCCAGCTATCAGACACGAAAGCGGAATACGAGACTCACGCGCGCCAGGCGGCCGACCGCCATCTCGCGGAAGCTGGCAGCGCGGCAAAGGCTCTTGGCGTGCCGCACGAACTGGTACAGGTCACACAGGCCTTGCCTTGGAAAGCCATCATCGACGTGGCGAAAGACAAACAATGCGACCTCATCGCCATGGCCTCGCACGGCCGTCGCGGCGCGGCAGCGCTCATCCTGGGGAGCGAGACCGTCAAGGTCCTTACCCACAGCACAATCCCCGTGCTGGTGTTTCGCTGAAATTCTCCGCGCCTCACACCGCAAGGTGTGAGCGCGGCTTCAGCGGTGCGGCGGCTCCAGCGCGGCGCTCTGCAGGTCGCTTTCGGCACCACACCGGCGCACTGCGGCGATGACGCTCCGGCTGTCCGCACCGCGCAGGTCAATGACGGTCTCGCCGTCGAAGGCGTCGGAGTCACGGCCAGGCTCGGCGACGAGATCCAGCCGCAGCTTCATCACCTGGCCTTCCTGCAGCGAGTCCAGAAGCCGATCCGACACCCCGGGAAACATGCGATCGGTCTCGTCGGCCAGTACGACATGGTCACCCGCGAAGAGGATGTCGATCGGGAAGACCCTGCCATCGATCGAGACTTCCGCGCGCGGGTTGGTCTTCAGCCGGTCGGCCCTGGCGTTGGCGGGAACGAGTGGACCCTCGTTGGACAAGTAGAGCTGAAGCTGCACGACCCGACGCTCATCGGCCTGCTCGCAGGCGAGAACGACGGTATCGATGTTGAAGTCGCTGGTGCGGGGTTCGATGAAGGCGTAGCTGGGTGTAACTACATCACGCTCGACGGTCCAGGTACCGCCTTCCGCCCGCAGCGGTCCGCCAAAGGCCAAGGTCAGCGCCAAGGACGCCAAGCCTGTTCTCGCGATCTGCAGCAGCCTACGCATGAGGGCTCCTTCCGATGGTCGATACGCTAGCCTGACGCCTCAAGGCGGGATGTGATGCAGATCAAACGACTGCCTCATGGGAAGGTTTCCTGCTCGCCACAACCTGCGAGCCATTCGCAGCCGAAACCTTTCCCGGCCGGCGACGTTGGTTCGGTGCCGACCACAAGGCACGCACAGCTATGGCGCGGATGCAGTCGTACCTGTCTATGTCGGCCTGTTTGGAGGTCCCTGTATGAAGCCGATCAGCCTGGCGCTCGCCCTCGTGTGTTTCACGACGTTCGCGGCTCCTGCCTCCGCCCAGAATCCAGGCCACGGTCGTGGCGCCGACAAAGCCGACAAAGGCGGCCCGAAGACAACCGGGCAAGACGGCCCCGGACAGGGTCGCGGGCAAGGACCGGACAAGGTTCAGTCCCCCGGAAATCCCGGCCAAGGTGCGGCCGGGGCAGCGCCGGGGAATGGTCCAAACCCGGCTTCCGCACCTGCCGTCATCGTTACGGATCGCGACCGGACGGCGATCTACGGCTACTACCAACCGCTGTACGCAGCGGGCAATTGCCCGCCCGGTCTCGCGAAGAAGAACAATGGCTGTCTGCCCCCGGGTCAGGCCAAGAAGCTCTGGGCAATCGGCCAGCCGTTGCCGACCAGCGTCGCTTTCTATGCGCTGCCCGGACCCCTCCTCGGCCAGCTTACGCCGGCGCCCGCTGGCTACCAGTATGTGCGCGTCGCCAACGACATCCTGCTCATGGCCATCGGCACGCGGCTGATCGCCGGTGCCATTGCCGATCTCGGCGCGATGGGAGCCATGTAGCTCGTCGCCGGTGGGCTCAAGTACCCATGCCCACGCTGGCAGGCATCGTACGCAGGTGAATCTTGACGCGACGCACGCCGGGAATGTTTTCGGCGGCGACCCTGTAGGCCTGCCGCACCGCGTCCCCCTCGACGAATCCCCAGAGATGCACCACGCCGTCGCTGACGACGACGGTGGTGGGCCAGCGCGAAGACCAGGGCTGCCCTTCGACGGCCTTCGATACTGCGTCGCGCAACGCCTTGTCGTCGGTCGGGGAAGCGGTTGCTGCACCGTCCGGTTCACGCGAAAGCAGCGCTTCCAGCAGGTTGGCCCTGCTGACGATGCCCACCAGCAGCCCGTCGCGCACGATCGGGATGCGCTTGACCTTGTGCTTTTCGATAAGGGCCACGAGGTCGCCCAGCGTCGCATCGCCCGAGGCGGTTACGACGTTGCGCGTCATCACGTCGGCGACCTTGCGCGCGTGTGTCGCCACGAATTCACGGGCGGCGTCGGCGTTCGTCTCGAGTAGGCGCCCCAGCCAGGATTTGCGCGAGCCGGTGGCGAGCTCGGCGCGATGGATGAGATCGGCCTCACTCACGATGCCGTGCACATGTCCCTCGTCATCGACCACCGGCGCAGCGCTGACTCGCGCGCCGAGAAGCATCTCGGCGGCATCGAACACCGTGTCCTTGAGGTTCACGCTGACGATGTTGGTCGTCATGATCTCGCTGGCTCGCATCTGGGTTCCTCCGCGGATGGCGCCCGTCCAACATGAGCTCCCGGCAGGCAATCCGCCTTGCGCCATGTCAAATGCCGAGGCCCCCTCCTCGCAGGCGGCACGCGCCGATGTGGCAAGAATGCCGCGCAACGATCGCATCGCGCCGTGCGTTTGGCCGACGCAGCGCCATCCATTGCCGGCGCCCCCTCAGAAGGAGAGCCAGCCATGGCAAGCCCCCCGCAACAGGAGTTGCGCCGCCGCAGCATGATCGCCGCAGCCGCGACCACGGCAGCGATCGGAACGGTTCCAGCCGCCCTGGCACAATCTTCCGCCGAAACGCCGCCAGAAGCCGCGAAGGCCACGACGCTCAAGGTGTCGTTCACCGTGAACGGCAAGCCGCGCGACCTCGAACTCGATCCACGTACCACCCTGCTTGACGCCCTGCGCGAGGGGATGAACCTCACGGGGACCAAGAAGGGCTGCGACCACGGCCAGTGCGGCGCCTGCACGGTGCTGCTGGACGGGCGGCGCATCAATTCCTGTCTGACGCTCGCCGTGATGCATCCCGGCGCCGACATCACAACGGTGGAGGGACTGGGAACGCCCGACAGGCTGCACCCGATGCAGGCCGCCTTCGTGAAGCATGACGGCTACCAGTGCGGCTACTGCACGCCGGGCCAGATCTGCTCCGCCGTCGCCGTACTGGCCGAGATCGAGGCCGGCATTCCGAGCCACGTCACCACCGACCTCAATGCCAAACCGCAACTCACCGGCGCCGAACTGCGCGAGCGCATGAGCGGCAACATCTGCCGCTGTGGCGCCTATTCCAACATCGTCGACGCGATCACCGAAGTCGCGGGGAGCAAGGCATGAAGCCCTTCACCTACGAACGCGCGGGTTCGCCCGCGGAGGCCGCGGCGGCGGCGGCGCGCCGGCCCGAGGCGAAGTTTATCGCCGGCGGCACCAACCTGCTCGACCTGATGAAGCTGCAGATCGAGACGCCGGCGCATCTGATCGACGTGAACGGGCTGAAGCTCGACACGATCGAGCCGACGCAAGAAGGCGGCCTGCGCATCGGGGCACTGGTGCGCAACACCGACCTAGCGGCCGACGAACGCGTGCGGCGCGACTACGGGGTACTGTCGCGCGCGTTGCTGGCCGGCGCGTCGGGCCAGTTGCGCAATCGCGCGACGACGGCGGGCAACCTGCTCCAGCGCACGCGCTGTCCCTATTTCTACGACACCAACATGGCGTGCAACAAACGCCGGCCCGGCAGCGGCTGCTCGGCGATCGGCGGCATCAACCGCCAGCATGCCGTGGTCGGCGCCAGCGAGGCCTGCATCGCCACCCATCCCAGCGACATGGCGGTGGCGATGCGCGTGCTCGACGCCAGCATCGAGACGGTGAAGCCGCAGGGCGCCACCCGCACGATTTCGATCGCGGAGCTGCATCGCCTGCCCGGCGACACGCCGAACGTCGAGACCGTGCTGGAAGCCGGAGAACTGATCACCGCCGTGACGCTGCCCAGGCCGGTCGGCGGCTCGCAGCAGTACCGCAAGGTGCGCGACCGCGCCTCCTATGCCTTCGCGCTGGTGTCGGTGGCCGCCATCGTGCAGCCCGACGGCAGCGGACGCGTCGCGCTGGGTGGCGTGGCGCACAAGCCGTGGCGCCTCGACGCCGCCGACGCGGAGATGCCGCGCGGCGCCAAGGCGGTCGCGGGCAAGCTGTTCGCGGACGCCAAACCCACGGAACACAATGCATTCAAACTGCCGCTGGCCGAGCGCGCGCTCGCGTCCGTGCTGGCCGATGCGAGGGGCTGAGCCATGAAATTCGACACGCCCGCCACCACCAATCCCATCGACCAGCTCAAGGTCGTCGGCCAGCCGGTCGACCGCATCGACGGCCGCTTCAAGACGACCGGCACCGCGCCCTATGCCTACGAGCGTCACGACGCGGCACCCGACGCGGCCTATGGCCATGTGCTGGGCGCCGCCATCGCCAAGGGTCGGATCCAGTCGATGGACCTCGCCGCCGCCAAGGCAGCGCCCGGCGTGCTGGCGATCGTCACGGCAGAGAATGCCGGCAAGCTCGGCAAGGGCGAGTACAACACCGCCAGGCTGCTGGGCGGGCCGGAGATCCAGCATTATCACCAGGCCATCGCGCTGGTCGTCGCCGAGACCTTCGAGCAGGCGCGCCATGCGGCGGGGCTGATCAAGGTCGAGTATGCGCCGGCCAAGGGCGCCTACGACCTCGCCGCGTCCCGCGACAAGGCCAAGCCGGCCGGCACCGACGACGAGCCCGCCGACAGTTCGGTCGGCGATTTCGACGGCGCCTTTGGCGCGGCCCCGGTAAAGCTCGATGCCACCTACACGACGCCCGACCAGGCCCACGCGATGATGGAGCCGCATGCCAGCACCGCCGCCTGGAACGGCGACAAGCTCTCGCTGTGGACCTCGAACCAGATGATCGCCTGGAGCGTGGGCGATATGGCCAAGACACTGGGCATCGCCAAGGACAGGATCCACCTGATGTCGCCCTATGTCGGCGGCGGCTTCGGCGGCAAGCTGTGGGTCCGCGCCGACGCGCTGCTCGCCGCCCTGGGCGCGCGCGCGGCGCGGCGGCCGGTCAAGGTGGCGCTGCAGCGTCCGCTGATGTTCAACAACACCACCCACCGTCCGGCGACGATCCAGCGTCTGCGCATCGGCGCGACAAGGGACGGCACGATCACGGCGATCGGTCACGACAGCTGGTCGGGTGACCTCCCCGACGGCAAGCCGGAAACCGCCGTCCTGCAGACGCGGTTGCTCTATGCCGGCGCCAACCGGCTGACGCGGCTCAGGCTCTCCGAACTCGACCTGCCCGAAGGCAACTCCATGCGCGCGCCCGGCGAGGCGCCCGGCATGATGGCGCTCGAGATCGCCATGGACGAGATGGCGGAGAAGCTCGGCCTCGATCCGGTGGAGTTCCGCATCCGCAACGACACCCAGGTCGATCCCGAAAGCCCGAAGCGCAAGTTCTCCCAGCGCCAGCTCACCGAATGCCTGCGCACCGGTGCCGAGAAGTTCGGCTGGGCCGCCCGCAGGAAGCCGATGCAGGCACGCGACGGTCGATGGCTGGTGGGGCTCGGCATGGCGGCGGCCTATCGCGGCGCCCCGGTCATGAAGTCGGCGGCGCGCGTGCGGCTCGATGCGCGCGGCATCGTCACGGTCGAGACAGACATGACCGATATCGGCACCGGCAGCTATACGATCATCGCCCAGACCGCGGCGGAGATGATGGGCCTGCCGCTGCAGAAGGTCGTCGTGCGCCTGGGCGATTCGACATTCCCGGTGTCCGCGGGCTCCGGCGGCCAGTTCGGCGCCAACTCCTCGACCGCCGGCGTCTATGCCGCGTGTGTGAAGCTGCGCGAGGCGGTGGTGAAGAAGCTTGGCCTCAATGCCGCCGACGCGCAATTCGTCGACGGCGAGGTCCGTTCCGGCAGCCGGGCGATCGCGCTCGGCGACGCGGCCAAGGGCGGCGAGCTGGTTGTCGAGGACGCGATCGAGTTCGGCGACCTTGCGAAGAAGTACCAGCAGTCGACCTTCGGCGCACATTTCGTAGAGGTCGGTGTCGATGCCGCGACCGCCGAGGTGCGCCTGCGCCGCATGCTCGTCGTCTGCGCCGCCGGCCGCATCCTTAACCCGAAGTCCGCGCGCAGCCAGGTGATCGGCTCGATGACCATGGGTGCCGGCGCCGCGCTGATGGAGGAACTGGCGATCGACGCGCGCCACGGCTTCTTCGTCAACCACGACCTCGCGCACTACGAGGTGCCGGTGCATGCCGACATCCCGCACCAGGAGGTGATCTTCCTCGACGAGACCGATCCCATGTCCTCGCCGATGAAGGCCAAGGGCGTGGGCGAACTCGGCATCTGCGGCGTCGCCGCCGCCATCGCCAACGCCATCCACAACGCCACGGGCATCCGCGTGCGCGACTACCCCATCACGCTCGACAAATTGCTGAAGGACATGCCCCTGCCCGCATAGAAGAAGCAAATCGGCATTCTCCCCTCGTCCTTTGTGTCCCCCTTCCGACATTTGGAGGGACGCGCCTGTTCGGACGGCAACTTATCGGCTGCCCGGTCATTGGTCTCTTGGCTGCAGGGGAGCGCCCACATTCCGGATGAACGCTGCAACGTCCTGCTGGTGTCGCCGCGCTTTCCGGCCACCACCTTCTGGAACAACAAGGCACTCAGCGAGGTTGGCGGCGCGCGTCATACCGCAATCCCACTGGGCCTGCTGACGGTCGCAGCGCTTCTGCCTTCCAGCTGGACCTGCCGGATGATCGATCGAAATGTTGCCGATGTCGCGGAAAGCGATCTCGACTGGGCCGATCTCGTGATGACGGGCGGAATGAACGTGCAACGGCCCGACTGCCTCGAACTGGTCGGGTTGGCGCAGCGCAGAGGCAAGCCCGTGGTCGTCGGCGGACCTGATGCGAGTTCCGAGCCTCACGTCTATGCCCATGCCGACTTCGTCGTGGTCGGCGAAGCCGAGACCGTGATCCGCGATTTCATCGCCGCCTGGGAAGCCGGCGATCGGAGCCGCACCTTCACAGCGGAGAAGTTCAAGGTCGACGTCACCACGACGCCGGTGCCGCGCTATGACCTGCTAAAGCGCGGCGACTATCTCTATCTCGCCGTCCAGTTCTCGCGCGGCTGTCCCTTCACCTGCGAGTTCTGCGACATCATCGAGCTGTACGGCCGCCGTCCGCGCGTAAAGACGACGGCGCAGATGCTGGCCGAACTGGAGGCGATCCGCCGCAGCGGCTACCGCGGCCATGTCGATTTCGTCGACGACAATTTCATCGGCAGCAAGAAGGCGGTGAAGGAATTCCTGCCCGCGCTCATCGCCTGGCAGAAGCAGCACGACTACCCGTTCAACTTCTCGACCGAGGCGTCGGTCAACCTGGCCGACGACGAGGCGCTGCTGGCGCTGATGCGCGAGGCCGGTTTCTTCGTGGTGTTCGTCGGCATCGAGAGTCCGGACGGCGATACGCTGGTGTCCATGCAGAAGAAGCAGAACACCCGCCGGGCGCTGAGCGACAGCGTCGCGCGAATCCATCGCCACGGGATGTTCGTGATCGCGGGCTTCATCGTGGGCTTCGACAGCGAGATGGCAGGCGTCGCCGACGGCATGGTCGACTGCATCGAGGATGCCGGTATCGCGATCTGCATGGCGGGGCTGCTCACGGCGCTGGCCAACACCCAGCTCACGCGGCGACTCGAACGCGAGAACCGTATGTTTCCCGAGGACTGGACGCAGAAGAAACTGCGCGAGGGCGGCGACCAGTGCCTGCTCGGGCTCAACTTCGAGACGCTCCGGCAGCGGCGCGACGTGCTTGCCGACTACAAGAGCGTGATCGATCGCATCTACACGCCGCAGGCCTTCTTCGGGCGGGTGAGCCGCGCGGCGCGCCAGCTCGACTGCTTCTGGCCCGCGCGCCAGTCGATACCGGGCGCGAAGCCGCCGTGGCGCGTGCTGGGCCTCGGCCGCGGCGACTGGATCTCGCTCTACCGGCTGCTGCGCGCGGCGATGCGGCACCATCCGCTGCTGATCGGGCATTACGTCAAGGCGCTGGTCGACTGCCACCGCGTCAATCCCGGCGCGCTCCAGGCGGTGGGCACGATGGCCGCCTTCTATCTCCACCTCGGCCCCTTCGCGCGCGTGGTGTCGCGCGAGATGGCGCGGCAGATTGCCGAAATCGACGCGGGAACGTGGCGCTCTCCCGTCGTCGCGCGAAAAACCGGCGCGTCCCGCGAGGAAACGCGCGCGCGCGACCGCTTCGCGACCTGAGGCCATCCGCGCTGGTCGCCGCTTCTCCCCTTGACCCGAGCCGATCCCGCCGACGTGATCCAGGCGACGCGGCACGGGGGCTTTTTCGGGACAGCCGTGACCGCCGGGCGCGGCGTCAGTCGCGCGTCTACCGCAGCCCCTCCATCATCGCCTTGATCGAGGCCGGTGTGACGCCGGTCTCGCTGAGGTCAGAGGTGATCGCCGCTCGGCATGCAGGCCACTACCGCTGGCCCGGGTTGTGCTGGTAGTTGCCTTGGAACTGGTCGAGAACGATAGTGTTGGGCGGGTTGGCGTCGTAGCTGGACGACAGGGTCAATTCCCGGTCCAGCGTCCGGACCCGGTACCGCCATCCCGCCGGCAAGGTCAGGCGCTCCCCAAGGGTCGCCAGCCTCTCGAGGGAGTTGGCAGGATCCACTTTCAGGGAGAGGCTGAACATCGTGTAGACCTCGCCCTCAGGCGTGATCAACTCGTGCACCTGCTCACCGGCATTGAAGATGAAGGTATTGGTGCGCTTGGAAACCAACGGCCGGTAGGCCGGCGGCGCGGTGGTGACGAATGCCTCCAGATTGGGAACTTCGAAGGTTCCATATAGATAGAAGGTGATCGAGTTCATCACCCGCGGCGCACAGTTGTTGTAGGCGATGCCGGTGACGCCGTTCGCCACGAAACGCCGGGGCCCGTTGAAGAAGACACCGTCGCTGCCAAACTCATGCCGCAGCGCCTCGGCGTTCAGTTCCCGGAACCGCGCATCCGTCACCTCGCCGGGCGCTTCGAGCGGGCTCCCGATTGAGTTGAAGTAATTGCCGCTCCCGCCCGGTCCGCCGGGAACGCGGTTCATGAACAGCACTTCGTAGAAGGCCCTGCCACGCCAGTTCAGCGCGCGGACCTCGCAAGGATCCTTCAAGGCGGTCGATGGCGGAGGCGCCGCTGTGGTTTGCGCGATCGCTTGCGAGGCGGGGGCCGAAGCCACCGCCACGACCAGCGCGGCCGCCGCGAAGAACGCACGCGATACGTTGAACTTTCTCGCCATTATCGGTCCTCTCCAAGGAACCCGAGACTATCCGCCCAGCCCTCCCGGGACTTGTCCTTTTGCGCCACCGCTGCAATAAACCGCGCGACGGCGGCGCATGACGGGCTGACGGGCCACGACCCATGATCAATGATCTCACCGGCTTTCCCATCCTGCAGGAGGGCATGCTGCGCGCGGCGCCGCTCGGCGCCCTGCCGCGCGTCGTGGCGGACTTCGGCCTCTCCTTCGACGCGATCTGTGCGGAGCTCGGCCTGCCGGCCGAAATGGTGGCGGACCCGGAGGCGCCCGTATCGATCGAGGAGGCGGGACGGCTGCTCGCCGCCTGTGCCCAGCGCACTGCCTGTCCCCATCTCTGCCTGCATGTCGGCGAATCGTTCGGGCTCGACACGCTGGGCGCGATCGGTTCGCTCGCGCGCCAGGCGGTCAGTGTCGGCGCAGCCCTGCGCGGGCTGATCCTGGCGCTGCACCTGCACGACCGCGCGACCGTTCCCGATCTTGCCGCGGCCGGCGACACCGCCATTCTCAGCACCGTGCCCCTGGCTGAACTGGCCGCCGGCGGGCCCGAGGTCGCCGACCTCACGATGATGGCCTGCCACAACCTGGTGCGCGAGCTGGCCGGACCCCACTGGCGGCCGCGCGAAGTTCAGCTCGCCCGACGCGCCCCGGCCGATCCGCAACCCTACCGGCGGATCTTCCGGGCGCCGGTCCGCTTCGACGCCGACCACAATGCACTGGTCTTCGACCGCCGCTGGCTGTCGCGGCCGGTGCGGAATCGGAACGACGCGCGCACCGAGGCATTGGCCGAGATGGCGAAGGCACACCCGGTCGATCTGCCGCTGCGGGTGCGCCGCGCCTGCGTCACCGCGATCGTGATCGGCGACGCCAGCGTGGGGCGCCTGGCCAAGCTCGCGGGCTTCAGCCATCGCTCGCTCAATCGCCACCTCTCGGTCTTCAACACGACCGCGCGCTACGAACTGCAGCGCGTGAAGCTCCAGATGGCGCGGCAGCTGCTTGCCGCCACCGACCTTCCGGTGCGCGAGATCGCGGCGATGCTTTCCTACAGCGACGCCGCCGCCTTCACCCGTGCCTTTCGCAGCCGCGCCGGCAGCACTCCGGCAGGCTGGCGCCGCCGCGAGTACAGCCCGGAAGCCGCCACGAGGCCCCGTCCGCGGGATCCCTGAGCCGGTACGGGAACGGCCAGTCCATCAGCCGTCGCCGCGGGGAGGGCCGTCGATGTGCGGCACCGGCGTACTTGCCCGGATGGCCGGGGACTCCAGCCACTCCATCGCCTTCGTACGATCCGTGAAGATTCGCATCGGTCGTTTAGCGGCGGCCAGCATGCCGAGGACACGCGAGAGCAGCACGTACTTGTCGGGCGGCAGGACGACGGCCAGCGGTCCCATCGGACCGCTTGCATGCAGCTCGCGCATGCGCACGCCGAAGGAGAGGATGTCGACCGCAGTCAGCCGGGTGTCGCCGGCGCTGCCGTCGAACATCTTGCGATAATGCAGGATGTTCGACGTCGCGAGCACATCCAACATCCGATCGGCATCCGCCCGGTCGACGAAGCCCTCCGCTGTGGCGATGAAGAGAGACCTGCGTGAATCGATGGTCCAGTGCAACGGCATGGCCTACGACTCCGCCGGACACGGGAACGGAGCCGGCGCAGGCGCGACGGCGCGTACAGTGAACATGACAATGACCCTCGGTCGTGATTCGTGCGGGAAATCCCCCTACAGGGGCGAATCAGACGACGGATCTCGGCGGTTTCCTGAGGCCTTCGGGCATTCGGCCGAGGAGCGGGACCGGCTCGGCCGCGAAAAACCCCCGTGCGCTGACCGGAAAGGAACGCTCCGCGAGCGAAACAACAGTGGCGCTCTTGCCGCCGACGCACTGCGCGTTCTTGCAGCCTGCGCCGCAACAGCTCCGGTCAGCCATCGAGACGACGGGGCCGGGGTGCACCTGGGTTTCGCCGGCGATGGCCGGAACCTCGTCGAACGCGACCGGCAAGTGCGTCGCGTGGACATGAGCGAAGACCATAGCCGTGGTGCGCGACGCCGGGACCTCGGCCTCGAGCGGCGGTGCAGGCGAGGGCTCACTGGTGGCGTGCATGTGCGGATGGCAGGGCTGAGCCTCGGCTGTGCTCGGCAACAGGCACGCCCAAGCCGCAAGGACCAGGACGCCGAGAAGCAGCACGAGGGTGGGCCGAAAGAACATCTGGACGCAGGCTAAGACTTTGCACTGGCAATTCAAGAGGCCTGGATGTCCAGCAGGCGCATAAGTTTCGCGGGACGTCGGACCAGATCACTCAGTGTGTAACGGTCGAGCACCGCCATGAAGGCGGCCAGCGCCTCGTCCAGCACGCCGGTGAGTTCGCAGGCCGGGGCGATCGCGCAGGCGCCGCACTCGACCAGGGCGAACCCCTCCTCGGTCTGGCGGACCACGGCGCCGACGCCGATCCGATCGGCCGGCCGGGCGAGGCGGATGCCGCCGGCGCGGCCACGCACGCCCTCGATGTAGCCCGCCTTCCCGAGGTCGTGCGCCACCTTCATCAGATGGTTCTGCGAGATCCCATAGGCGCGGGCGATCTCGGCGATCGAGCAGACCCGGTCGGGCTGGGCGCCGAGATAGGTCAGCACGCGCAGCGCGTAGTCGGTGTAGCGGGTCAGGCGCATCGGTCGGGTCCTGCGACACGTTGGAGAACGGGCGTTCATAATACATGTATTGGCTTTACATGTTTAGTCGAGGATAATATATGTATCAAAGATACATATTTTGTGGAGCGGGCGATGGACGGCCTGGACGGTGAGATCGACGGCGTGGACGAAGCGGGCCTGGCCCGCCTCGTGGATCGCTTCTACGCCGCCGTCCGCGCCGATGACATGATCGGGCCGCTGTTCAACGACGCCATCCACGACTGGCCCGACCACCTCGGCAGGCTCGCCGCCTTCTGGTCGTCCCTGATGCTGGGCAGCGGCCGCTACAAGGGCATGCCGATGGCCGCGCACCTGCGGCACCGCGACCGCATCACGCCGGCGATGTTCGACCGCTGGCTCGCCTTGTGGCGCGAGGCCACCGAGGCAGAGATGCCGCCCGCGGCCGCGCGCTCGATGCAGGCCAAGGCCGGCCGCATCGCGGAGAACTTCAAGCTGGCGCTCGGAAGCCGGGCGCTCGCGGGCATACGCTGAGCAAGGAGAGTGTCATGACCATCGCCCACCAGACGGCCCCCCGGATCCCCGAAGTCGATCTCGGCGTGCACCACAAGGCACGCGGCTTCGGCGACCGGCTGGCCTACGGCTTCACGAAGACCCTGCGCTTCTGTGCCGACACCTTCTTCGCCAGGCGCTACGGCCATCGCGCCATCGTGCTGGAGACGGTGGCCGCGGTGCCCGGCATGGTCGGCGCGACGCTCACACACCTGCGCTGCCTGCGGAACATGTGCGACGACCAGGGCTGGATCCGCACGCTGATGGAGGAGGCCGAGAACGAGCGCATGCACCTCATGACCTTCATCGAGGTGGCGAAGCCCACGCTGTTCGAGCGCTGCGTGATCCTCGGCGTACAATGGGTGTTCTACCTCGCCTTCTTCACACTCTATCTGGTGAGCGCGCGCACGGCGCACCGCGTCGTCGGCTACTTCGAGGAGGAGGCGGTGATCAGCTACACCCACTTCCTCGCCGAGCTGGACGAGGGCCGCACGGCCAACGGTGCGGCGCCCGCCATCGCGCGACACTACTGGAAGCTGCCGGACGACGCCACGCTGCGCGACGTGGTGCTGGTGGTGCGGGCCGACGAGGCCCATCACCGCGACGTCAACCACGGCTTCGCCGACGTGCTGGCTGGCCGCCCCACGGCGGTGGCGACGGCCCCCTACCCCACCCATGCCGACGACATCCGGATGGCGGCCTAGGGTGAGCCAAGCCCGACCGGGGTAACGCCCGGACATAGCCTCCCGCACAGGGTGGGAAGTGTCGACGGAAGAGGTACCAAATGTTCCCGCCAGCGCCCTACCGCACGACGCCGGTGTTCGACGAGACCACGCTTCCGGAGGCGCTGAAGCGTGAGCATCGCACCAAGGACGGCGTATGGGGCGTGATCCGCCTGCTCGAGGGCGAGTTGAAGCTCGTCCTCACGGACGGCGGCGGCGAGACCATCCTCACGCCATCCTGCCCTGGCGTCATTCACCCGCAGCAGGCGCATCGCGTCGAGCCGTTGTCGAAGCTGCGCATGCAGGTCGAGTTCTACTACCACGATCCCACGCTCGGGCCGGCCGAAGCGGCCTGAAGTGCGGGATCGGGGCTCAGGGCTCAGGGCGTAGGCCGGCGCGACGCAAACCGGTTCCAGATGAACAGGACGAGCAGCGCCCCCAGCGTAGCGGCAATGAAGCCCGCCCCCTGATCGGCGCGATACCAGCCAGCCGCCTGGCCGAGAAAGGTCGCGACGAAGGCGCCGGCGATGCCCAGCAAGGTGGTCAGCAGGAACCCCGACGGCTTGTTGGAGACGGGCGACACGAGACGGGCGACGATGCCCGCGACGAAGCCGATGACGACGATCCAGAGAAGGCCCATGGCGTTGCTCCGTCAGCCGGTCTTGTCCGCGGGGCTGTCCAGCTCGCCGGGCGCCGGCAGACGCCCCTGCGGCGTCAGCTCGTCGACCGCCGCCGGCAACTGCAAGGCGAGGCCCGCCAGGAGCTGCTCGCGCGTGAGCCCCGTGCGCTCGCTCAGGAACTCGATCTGCTCGGAAGTGAGAACCCGGCCAAGTTCGCCCGGACCGATCTCCTTGTTCGCGTCGCGGCCGATCCAGGACTCCGCGACGTCCGATTTGCCCGCGCCCTGGAACTGCTTCAGCAGGTCGCCCAGCCCGCCATTGAGGATCGAACCCAGGCCGCCCTTCCGGGCATTGCCGAATGCGTCCTTCAGTAAGTCCCCCAATCCCGCGCCGGCCGGCGCCATGCCCGGCCCCGCGGGCTTGCTCGCGCTAAAGCCCTTGACCGCCTTGTAGGCGAGCAGCCCCAGCAGGGCCATGGTGATCGGCGACATGCCGCGCCCGCCGCCGTGCGGACCGTTGCGCATTCCCGTCAAGACATCGAGCAAACCCACGGCACGCCTCCTGTTCTGTGCGGGCAGAACGTCGGCGTCGGCGCTTCGTTGCGGCCTTGGCGTGTCGTGGCTCACAAAAGAGCCTGCGGTGAATAATCTGCGCGAACGGAAGTGCAGCCTTGCAGTTGGAATAGTCGCTGATAATGAGGAAAAACGAGTCGAGCGCTTCTGGGGGGAGACACCACGCCATGGAAAATGCGGTTGTCATCGACAAGTCGGACTTCATGTCGTTTGTCGGGTATCGGACCACGTCGGCCACGACGGCGGTCGAGGCCTTCGACATCACCAACGGAGGGCCGGCCACGACCTGCGGGATCAACGTGGCCATCATGCTTCATCGGGTGGAGGATCCGACCGCCATGCTGGCGGGCGATTGGGCCAGTCGGCAGAAGGCGTTGCAGGATCCGGACCTGTGGTCGAAGTACGGGGCGGATCACACGCATTACGACAAGGTGGTTCAGGACCTCACCGACGCCGGATTCACGCTGATCCCGAATGGGACCAGCAGCGCCAACAGCTACTACACATCGAGTTACGAAAATCGCACTATCTGGGTGCAACTGGACTCGCCTGCGCAATTCAACACCCTCTTCGGCTCCGGGCCAACCGATCAGGTGCTGCAGCAGGCCGGCACCGACGGCATGTGCTACTGGGACGTTGACCTCACCCTACCGTCGGACTGGAGGGTCGCCGGACTGTGGTTTGACCAACTGTATATCCCCGCGGCCAGCGACCTGACGACCGATCTGGCGGCGCCCCTGCAGAACGGGCCCCAGAGCCAGGGCAATTCAGGAAACCATGAGGATCTGTTGCCGTCCGACGTCGCCGTGCTCTACAACTTTCCGCTAGCCGGGCTCAATGTGCAAACCGGAACGATCGGATTGATGGAACCCGGCGTCGGCAGTTGGCTTTCCACGGCCGATGCCTACGGGTCGCAGTTTCAGTCGGACCTTGATTCCTATCTTCAACGCTTCGGCATTGCCGGGACTGGCCAGGTTTCGGTGCAGGGACTGTTGGGGCAGAATGCCAGTCCCAATACTCAACAACTTGCCGACCTGAACGACAGTTCCGGCGAGCGCACGCTCGACGTCGCGATTGCGGCATCGGTCAATCCAAACTCCAACATCCAGCTGTTCAACGGATCAGGGGCGGTCTACCCGAACGCAGGCGCCACGGTTTTCACCGCCGTGCAGGCCGCGATCTGGGGCGGCGTGAACGGGGTGCTGCCGGAGGTTACGTCGAGTTCCTTCGCTGACCCAGCGATCCCGCACCCCGACTCCCCCTATCATAAGGCCTATTGGGAGCTGTACATCGACGCGGCGCTCAAGAACCAGACGACCGTGTCTGCCGCGGGCGATGGCGGGTCCAGTGGGCTGGTCGACAACGGCCTGACCAACGTGCGCGACACGACGAAGGCGCAGGCCTACAACATCGTGGTCGGCGGCACTTCGTTGTCGGGCCAGCCGGTGGCCATGACCGACCAGACGCTGGACACATACACCGCGGGGGCCCTGGCAGGCGATCTA
Organism: Reyranella aquatilis; assembly: GCF_020880995.1. GTDB lineage: Bacteria > Pseudomonadota > Alphaproteobacteria > Reyranellales > Reyranellaceae > Reyranella > Reyranella aquatilis. The sequence goes on from NZ_JAJISD010000014.1 coordinate 70,260, forward strand.
AGCACCCTTTGGCAACTCATCCGGGGTGGATTGACCATACTACCGGCCTCGGGTGGCGACCTCGACCGGTTCGTCGAGACTGTCTGGAACCAGTACACCGTTTCGAACGCGGACATGACCATCAGCGGCTATGCGAGCAACAGTTCCGGCGGCGGCGGCGTCGACGTCACTCAGCCAACCCCGTGGTACCAGACGGCGTACGGTCTCTCGCCGGTCACGTCGGACTCCGAGCAGGCAAGCGGACGCGGCGTGCCCGACGTTTCACTGAACGGCGGCGGCAACATGCACTACCTCGTGCCAAACGGGAACTTTTCCAGCATCGGCGGCGCCTGGGGAACGAGCGCGGCGGCACCGATGTGGGCCTCGCTGATCATCCAGTTCAACTACATCTTTCAGAATCAGGGGCTGCCCAATCTCGGCTTCATGAACGACCTGCTCTACGTCGCATCGGTGATCGCGCCCGGGTCGTTCAACGACGTCACTATTGGCAACAACAATTCGTCCTTCTATTACAATTCGGCCGACGGCACCTATACGGTCGATGGCTATCTCGTCACGCCGACGGACAAGGGATACAGTGCCGGCAACGGTTACGACTACGTCACGGGCCTCGGAACGCCCAACGGCGTCCTGCTCGCCCGCGCCCTGACCGGGATCGCCCATTCGCAGTACTATTTCGACACGACGCCCGACCTGATCGACGCCGGCGGGTCGGGCGACTGGACGAGCGGCGCGGCGCAGACGCTTCTGCTGCAGACCACGGCCGCCGCAAGTGCCACCGTCACCGTCGACACCGGCACGACCGCGACCGACGCCAGCAGCGGCGCGTCCGGCACCTACGCCTGGACCAGCCTGCTTGCGCAGCAGTCGCTGCAGAGCGACTTCGACGGCGACCTGCTGGCCTTGTTCGACGGCCAGAGCCAGGGGACGCTCACGCAGGCCATCGTCGCCAATGGCGACAGCGTCTCCGTCACCTTCAACGGCGCCGCGGCCGTCGCGGCGCAGGCCAATCTTAGTGCTTCGTTCGGCTTCGCCGACTTCTTCTCCGATGCCACCAACTCCGTCCGCCTGGCGCAGGCGGTCGCCGTCGCGGAAACCGCCGGCGGCGCCGACGACGTGAACGTCGTCGTGCGCATGCGCCAGGTCGCCGGCGCCGACCTCTCGCTGATGCTCTACAAGGTCGACGACTACAACGGCACGATCGGCGGCCTTGCCCCCGACCAGGCCGGTTACGCCACGGCCGCCGCGGGCCGGGCCTATGCGGTGATGGGGGGCGGCACGACGATCGCCGGACCGGGCGACGGCAATGCCGGACAGGCGCAGATCACCGGCGTCGATGCCGGCGACCTGATCGCCATGCAGCTCACCAACGTCACCAGCGGCGACACCTTCTGGGCCTTCAGCCAGGCCAACGAGATGGTCGGCGGCGAACACATCGCCCATCTCTGGAACTACGGCGCCAACACCTGGGGCTGGGAAGACCTCGCGGGCGGCGGCGACCGCGACTTCAACGACCTGATCGTCCAGCTCGACTTCACCAGCACCGCCGGCAGCGGACTGCTGGTGGCCTGACCGGCACGCTCGAGGCAGCGGTGCACAGGGAGGTCGCGGCAGTCCGGCGGGCTCCCACTTGGCGCGGCAAAGCCATCTTCGGCATGATCGCTCGCCTTCCGATTCTCCCGCGAAAGCCCCACCATGACGACGTACAATCCGATCGCCAACTCGACCTTCCTCGAATTCACTGGGTACGGCATCGTCGACCAGAACCAGACGGTCGAGCAGGCCTACGACATGACGGATGGTGCGCCCTTCCCCAATGGCAGCGCCTACGGCATCAACGTGGCGCTGGTTCTGGAGCGGGCGAACGATCCGACCGCGATGCTGGCCGGCGACTGGGGCAGCCGGCAGACCGCGTTGAAGGCGCTGGACACCGGCAACGCGCTCTGGACCACCTACGGCGCCGACGTCACGCAGTACAACAACTCCGTCGCCTTCATCGAGAACACGCTGGGACTGACGGTCCTCGATAGCAGCAACAGCAACTATGTCAGCTCGGCGGAATCACGGACGATCTGGGTGGAGATCAACACCCAGGCCGAATGGAAGGCGCTGTTCGGCTCCGGCAGCACGCTGATGTATTCGCCGACCGGCGGCCAGCAGGGCGAGGTCTGGTACTGGAACGGCTCGCTGTCCTTGCCCAGCGAGCTCACGGTCGACGGGCTGTGGCTCGACCAGGACACCGTGCCGGTACCGGACAACATGGCGCCGGGCGTCTCCGTGATCCTGCCCGAGGGCTGGCAGAGCATCGGCAACGCGGCCGACGTACCCAATACCAACCCGCAGGACTTTGGCGACCTTTACGACTTTCCCCTCGTCGGCGCGAACTACCAGACCGGCACGATCGGCCTGATCGAGCCGGGCGTCGGCACCTCCCTCACCGGCGACCAGAGCGGCAGCCAGTTCGAGACGCGCCTTACCGACTATCTGACCGACGTCGGCACCAGCGGCACCGGCAGCGTCTTCGTCCAGGGCATCGACGGCCAGAGCGGCACTTCCGGCGAGCGCTCGCTCGACGTCGGCATCGTCGCGGCCGTCAATCCCAACAGCGACCTCGCCCTCTACAACGGCTCGGGCGACACCACGGCCAACGGCAATGCCTCGGCCTCGGTCTTCACCGCGATCCAGAGCTCGATCTTCGGCACCGCGTCAAACCTCGCCAACACGCAGTCGGTGGGACCAGCGCCCGTCACCACCAGCTCCTGGAGCGACATCCAGTTCCTGGCACCCGACTCGCCCTTCTACCGGGCGTACATGCAGCTCTTCATCGACGCCGCGCTTATCAACCAGACGACGCTGATCGCCCTGGGCGACGGCGGCTCGGGCTTCGAAACCGGCGGCGGCCTCGCCACGCCACGCAACAACAACACCAGCCCCTACAACATCATGGTCGGCGGCTCGTCGCTGTCGACCCTCGGCACGGCGGCCCAGGATCCGACGCTGAACGGCACCGATGCCAGCTTCACCCCGATCTACAGTCTCGCGATGGCCGGTGACGCCGCAACGCTCTGGCAGCTCATGAGCGGCGGCCTCTCGCATCTGCCCAGCACGGCCGCACTCGGCGACTGGCTGGTCGAGACGGCATGGAACGAATACCAGACCACCGATCAGCAAACCTTCGTCGGCGGCAACGGACCCGACGGCAGCTCCTATCTGACGAACAACACCGGCGCCGGCGGCATGGACACGACCCAGGCCACGCCGGCCTACCAGGAGGACTACGGCCTCACCTCGGCGATCTACGCCGCACTCGGTCTCAACGGTCGTGCCCTCCCGGACGTGGTGGCGCCGGCCGGCGGCAACATGTTCTATTCCACGCCCGGTCCCAACATGGAGGCGCTGGTCGGCGAAGGCGGCACCAGTGCCGCGACGCCGTTCTGGGCCTCGCTGATCACGCAGATCAACTACGTGTTCAACGACCAGGGCCTGCCCAACCTCGGCTACATGACCGATCTCCTGTACCTCGCGTCGGTGATCGCGCCAGGCTCGTTCAACGACGTGACGATGGGCAACAACACGTCGAGCTTCTCGCTGGGCGGCGCCGACTACGGTGGCATCACCCCGACGGGATATGGATACGAAGCCGGTACGGGCTACGACCTCGCCTCGGGCCTCGGATCGCCCAACGGCCTGCTGCTGGCGCGGGCGCTCACCGAGATCGCGCATTCGCAGCTCTACTTCAGCGCGACGCCCGATGTGATCGATGCGAACGCCGGTGGCTGGACCAGCGGCACGGCGCAGACGCTGCTGCTGCAGACCACCGCGAGTGCGGACGCCACCGCCACCGTCACGGCCGGTGGCGATTCGATCGACGCCGGCAGTGCCGCGCACGCCGCCTATGCGTGGACCAGTCAGCTGGCGCAGCAGTCGCTGCAGAGCGACTTCGACGGCGACCTGCTCGCGCTGTTCGACGGCCAGACGCAGGGCTCGCTCACACAGGCGATCGTCGCGGGCGGCGAAAGCCTGTCGGTCACCTTCAACGGCGCCGCGGCCGTCGCGGCGCAGGCCAATCTTAGTGCTTCGTTCGGCTTCGCCGACTTCTTCTCCGATGCCACCAACTCCGTCCGCCTGGCGCAGGCGGTCGCCGTCGCGGAAACCGCCGGCGGCGCCGACGACGTGAACGTCGTCGTGCGCATGCGCCAGGTCGCGGGCGCCGACCTCTCGCTGATGCTCTACAAGGTCGACGACTACAACGGCACGATCAGCGGCCTCGCCCCCGACCAGGCCGGTTACGCAGCCGCGGCGGCGGGCCGGGCCTATGCCGTGCTGGGCGGCGGCACCACCATTGCGGGACCGGGCGACGGCAATGCCGGCCAGGCGCAGATCACCGGCGTCGATGCCGGCGACCTGATCGCCATGCAGCTCACAAACGTCACCAACGGCGACACCTTCTGGGCCTTCAGCCAGGCCAACGAGATGGTCGGCGGCGAGCATGTCGCCCATCTCTGGAACTACGGCGCCAACACCTGGGGCTGGGAAGACCTGCACGGCGGCGGCGACCGCGACTTCAACGACCTCGTCGTTCAGCTCGACTTCACCAGCACCGCCGGCAGCGGCCTGCTGGTGGCCTGACCGGCACGATCGAGGCAGGGCTCGGAGAACGAGGCACGCTCGTCCGCCTCATGGTCGACGCGGCGACGCGCTGGCGCCGAACCACACTCCATGTGCGACCAGCATCTCAAGTGTAGCCGATTCATCGCCGTCGATCTGCTTTGTCTTGGCACTGTAAATGCTGACTGGGCATTATCCGGTCAACCTGACCTGCCGCGAGTGCCGCCATGACGACGTACAATCCCATCGATAACTCGACGTTCCTGGAATACGCCGGCTACGGCATCGCCGACCAGAACCAGACGGTCGAGCAGGCTTATCAAATGACCGACGGCGGGGATTTCCCCAATGGCAGCTCCTACGGCATCAACGTGGCGCTGGTGCTGGAACGGGCGAACGATCCGACCGCGATGCTGGCCGGCGACTGGGGCAGCCGGCAGGCGGTGCTGCAGCCACTGATAAACACCAACTCGCTGTGGACGACCTACGGCGCCGACGCCACGCAGTACAACAACTCCGTCGCCTTCATCGAGAACACGCTGGGACTTACGGTCCTCGACAGCAGCAACAGCAACTACATCTCCTCCGCCGCCTCGCGCACCATCTGGGTCGAGATCAACACCCAGGCCGAATGGAAGGCGCTGTTCGGTCCCAATACGCCGTTGAAGTATTCGCCGACCGGCGGCCAGCAGGGCGAGGTCTGGTACTGGAACGGCTCGCTGTCGCTGCCGAGCGAGCTTACGGTCGCCGGCCTTTGGCTCGACCAGTCCACGGCACCCGCGGCAAGCGACATGGCACCGGGCGTCTCCGTCACGCTGCCAGAGGGGTGGCAGAGCATCGGGAATGGAGCAGACGTCCCGAGCACCCACCCGCAGCGGTTCGGCGAGCTCTACGACTTTCCCCTGAACGGCGCCGATTACCAGACCGGAACGATCGGCCTGATCGAGCCGGGCGTCGGCACCTCCCTCACCGGCGACGAGAGCGGCACTCAATTCGAGTCACGGCTGACCGCCTATCTGACCGCCGTCAGCACCAGCGGCACCGGAGCCGTCTTCGTGCGGGGCATCAATGGCCAGAGCAGCAACTCCGGCGAACGCTCGCTCGACGTGGGCATCGTCGCGGCCGTCAATCCCAACAGCAACCTCGCCCTCTACAACGGCTCGGGCGACAACGCGGTAAACGGCAACGCCCAGGCGGGCGTCTTCACCGCCATCCAGAGCTCGATCTTCGGCACGGCGTCCAATCTCGGCAACACGCAGTCCGTGGGACCGGCGCCTGTCACCACCGATTCGTGGGGAGACGGCCAATACCTCGCTCCTGACTCGCCATTCTACTACGCCTACATGCAGCTCTACGTCGATGCGGCGCTGATCAACCAGACGACGATGATCGCGCTGGGCGACGGCGGCTCGGGCTTCCAGACTGCCAACGGCCTCACCACCGTCGAGAACAACCAGACCAGTCCCTACAACATCCTCGTCGGCGGCTCGTCGCTCTCGACCCTCGGCACGGCGGCGCAGGATCCGACGCTGAACGGCACCGACGCCAACTTCACGCCGATCTACAATCTCGCCATGGCCGGCGATGCCGCGACGCTGTGGCGCCTGATGAGCGGCGGCCTCAACCATCTGCCGAGCACGGCCCTTTCGACCGATTGGCTGGTCGAGACAGTGTGGAACGAGTACGAGACCACGGACCACCAGACCTTCTTCAGCGGCTCGTCCTACGAAGTGAACAATTCCGGCTCCGGTGGCATGGACACGACCCAGGCCACGCCGGGCTACCAAATCGATTACGGCCTCACTTCGGCTATCTACACCGCCCTCGGCCTCAGCGGCCGCGGCACGCCTGACGTGGTGGCCCCTGCCGGCGGCAACATGTTCTACACGACGCCCGACGCGAACATGGAGAATCTGGTGGGCGAAGGCGGCACCAGCGCTGCGACGCCGTTCTGGGCAGGCCTGATCACGCAGATCAACTACGTGTTCAACGACCAGGGCCTGCCCAACCTCGGCTACATGACCGACCTGCTCTATCTCGCGTCGGTCATCGCGCCCGGCTCGTTCAACGACGTGACGCTGGGCAACAACACGTCCAGCTTCACGCTGGGCGGCGCCAACTACGGCGGCATCAACCCCACGGGCTACGGCTACGAGGCCTCCGCCGGCTACGATCTCGCCTCCGGCCTGGGCTCGCCCAACGGATTGCTGCTCGCCCGCTCCCTGACCGAGATCGCCCATTCGCAGGTCTATTTCAGCGCCACGCCAGACGTCGTCGATTCAGACGGATCGGGCGGCTGGACGAGCGGCGCCGCGCAGACGCTGCTGCTGCAGACCACGGCCACCGCAAGCGTGACCGCCACTGTCGATACTGGATCGAGCTCAACCGACGCCAGCAGCGCGGCGTCCGGCACCTACGCCTGGACCAGCCAGCTGGCGCAGCAGTCGCTGCAGAGCGACTTCGACGGCGACCTGCTGGCCTTGTTCGACGGTCAGGCACAGGGAGCGCTCGCGCAGGCCGTCGTCGCCAGCGGCGACAGCGTCTCCGTCACCTTCAACGGCAATACAACGGTCGCCGCGCAGGCCGGCATGAGCGCCTCGTTCGGCTTTGCCGACTTCTTCTCCGATGCCACCAACTCCGTCCGCCTCGCGCAGGCGGTCGCCGTCGCCGAGACCGCGGGTGGCCTCGACGACGTCAACGTCGTGGTGCGCATGCGCCAGGTCGCGGGCGCCGACCTCTCGCTGATGCTCTACAAGGTCGACGACTACAACGGCACGATCGGCGGCCTCGCCCCCGACCAGGCCGGTTACGCCGCAGCCGCCGCGGGCCGGGCCTATGCCGTGCTCGGCGGCGGCGGCACCACCATTGCGGGACCGGGCGACGGCAATGCCGGACAGGCGCAGATCACCGGCGTCGATGCCGGCGACCTGATCGCCATGCAGCTCACAAACGTCACCAACGGCGACACCTTCTGGGCCTTCAGCCAGGCCAACGAGATGGTCGGCGGCGAGCACATTGCCCATCTCTGGAACTACGGCGCCAATACCTGGGGCTGGGAAGACCTGCACGGCGGCGGCGACCGCGACTTCAACGACCTGATCGTCCAGCTCGACTTCACCAGCACCGCCGGCAGCGGTTTGCTCGTGGCGTAAACCTCGCGGCTCCGTTCGCGAGCACACCGTCACGGTCGGCGGGCTTCATCGACACGGCGCAGCACAGCGTGTAAGCAGGAGCACCATCGCCCACGTCCCTGGCTTGCGATGGCTGAGAGATGCATGTGCTCCCGCCTCCCGGAGGAGCACGCATGAACCATTGGTACGATCCACCCTTCCTGTTGCCGGTGATTCTCGCCGTGCTGATCGTCTCCTACGCCCTGCTGCGGACGCCGCCCGTCTAGTGAGCGAGCCAGATCTCACGCCGGAGGAGCTCGCCGGATTGCGGGCGATCGACGGCACCATGGGGCAACGACGTCCCTCGATCGACATCGAGATCCGCTTGCGCGCACTGGGCCTGATCGAACGCACCGGACTGTCGCGCATGCCCATCCGCACGCGGCGGGGCGACGATCTTGTGAAGAAACATACGCGCCCCCACGTCGTGGGTTAGGAGGGCGTACCGCCGCGACGAGGACAGTCGGCGCTGCGCTCGAGCGCATCGGCCTCGTCCTCCTGTTCGACCGCAAGCTCCAGCAGTCGCAGACGATCCGCCTCTGCCACGCCATTGGAGAGGCGCCGGGCGCGTTCCGCCATCGCCCTCTTGGCTTTCACCTGCATCGACGATTCATGGGACATGCACCCCTACGTGCCCCCTGTCGTCGCGTTCCTCGTCCGCAGGAAGACAGTGACGAATGGATTCGGTCCGGTCGCCGCAGGTCAGATCAGCGGCCCAAGGTTCTCGGCGAAGGCATTGAGCGCGACCATCGCCAGTGCCAGCGCCACGGCGGCCCAGAAGCGCCAGGTCAGGAAGATCCAGACGCCGAGCTTGGCCGGTGCCTCCGACGCCTGCTCGGGCAGCGTGTCGATCATGCGATGCGCGGTTCCTTGGGCGTCGCCCTCGGCCCAATGCGTATCCGGCAGCTTCGTGAAGGTGTCGGCCAGCGAACGCGCCGCGTCGCCGCGCGGCAGCCGCGCGAGGCGGGCCGCTTCCTGCCATGGATCTACGCCCACCCGCGACAGCGCCGTCAGGATGGTGATGTCCTCGCCACGGTTGCTGGCCTCGGGCGTCTCGGTGCCGACCACGGTGAAGAGAAAGGGCGTGTAGCGCGCACGGCTCAGGGAATAGTCGGGACGGACGGTCATGGGATTCCTTGGATTGCGAACACCAAGGAGCCGGGCGACGGCCCTCACCGGAGCATGCAACAGATCAGACGGATGGGAGCGCGATCGCGGTCCGCGCCCATCCTACATGGGGACGAGGGACGCTCACGGCCAGTTCTTTGTGCGCCCGCTGCCCGTTCATGCGCGGCGCGCGCGACGGGCCGATGCGCGAGAACACCCGGGAAGCCGATGGGAACTCCAGCGCCATCGGAACAGTTACCACCACGATGTCTGTTCGGGGACACGCCTTCTTCGAAGAGTTCTTTCCAAAAGCGTAAAGCGAGTACCCCGATGCTGTTCCCGCAGATGCTGTTTCCGTTCATCGACCTGTTTGCGGCTCCGCCGCGCGCACCCGCGATCGCCCTCGTCCCGCCCGCTCAGCAAGCCGCGCCATCGTTCGACTATCACACCGTGCGGAGCGCGGGCGGCGGCCGCCGGTTCAGGCTCTACGTCCCCGCCGGCCTTCGTGGCCAGCCGGTGCCGCTGATCGTCATGCTGCACGGCTGCTCGCAGTCGCCGGAGGATTTCGCGGCGGGCACGCGCATGAACGTGCTTGCCGAGGCGCACGGTTTCCTCGTCGCCTTTCCCGAGCAGCCCAAGTCGGCGAACCCCAACAAGTGCTGGAACTGGTTCAATGCCGGCGACCAGGGCCGGGACGCGGGCGAGCCGCAGATGATCGCCGACCTCACGCGACAAATCGTGTTCGATCATGCCGTCGACCCGGCGCGCATCTACGTGGCGGGCCTCTCGGCTGGCGGCGCGGCGGCGGCGATCATGGGCGCCACCTATCCCGATCTCTATGCCGCGGTCGGCATCCATTCCGGCCTGGCCTGCGGCGCCGCGCGCGACATCCCGGGCGCCTTCTCCGCCATGCGCAGCGGCGCGCCGGCCGCGCCCACGCTCGCGCACAACGAACGGATCGTTCCGACCATCGTCTTTCACGGCGACCGCGACAGGACGGTCAGCCCGGTCAACGGCGACCAGGCGAGCGAACAGGCGTCGGGCGGACCGGGCGGACGCACGGACGTCTCGCGCGGGCTCTCCGCGCAGGGCGTCGCCTACACACGCACCGTCCGCCACGACGCGCGCGATCACTCGATCGGCGAGTACTGGTTGCTGGAGGGGATGGGCCATGCCTGGTCGGGCGGCAGCGCAGACGGATCGTTCACCGATCCGAAGGGCCCCGATGCCAGCGCCGAGTTCGTGCGCTTCTTCCTGCGGCACCGCCTGCCGGCCTGAGCCGCGCGCGGCGGCGACGCCGAAGCATCACGGCGTCGAGGAAGCGGGCGGCGGCGACACGCGCTCGTAGGAATCGAAACTGTTGCCGGGCGTCAGCGCCAGGATCAGGAAATAGAAGGCGAGTCCCAGCCCGGCCCATATCAGCCAGAAGGTCAAACCGGTTTTCGCGGCCGGCGCTTTCGCCTCGACCGGCGGCTTCGCGACCGGAGCCGCCTTAACCGCACGGCCGGGCCGGGCGACGGCGAGCGAAGCGACGCGCGCCTCCTCGGTCTGCGGCACCGCCGCGACGACACCCGCCGGCAGCAGCGCGACCAATCGCGACGCGATCGCGCCTCCCGCTTCCGGCGATGCCGCGAAGGCACCGGCTGGCAGGCGCGCGATTGTATCAGCCAGCGCCTGCGCAGCGGCCTCGCGCGGCAGCGCCGCGAGACGCTCTGCCTCCTGCCACGGATCGATGCCGAGCCGCGACAGCGCGGACAGGACGGTGATCTCCGTCCCGCCCTCGCCCGGGCCCAGAGAGCCGAACAGGAAGTCGTTGTAGGCCGAATGGCCGAGCGAATATTCCGGACGCAGGGTCATGGGACCTCTCGGTTGGGGTTTGCCGGATCGTGTGCGCGCCCCGGAGCGACGTGAGTTCGGATTCGGCAAGTGTCACCGTCGTGTCTGGATCACGCTTCGCGCCGCGCACGACGGTGAAGGTCCCTGGCCCGGGCCACGTCCGGTCGATCCGACCGGACGACGCCCCGCGCTAGAAGCCCATGCCGCCCATGCCGCCGCCCATTCCGCCACCCATGCCTCCCGGCATGCCGCCGCCCTCGCCGGGCAGTTCGGCGATCATCGCCTCGGTGGTGACGATCAGGCCCGCGACGGACGCCGCACCCTGCAGCGCGGTGCGCACGATCTTCACCGGATCGATGATGCCGGCCTTGATCATGTCGCCGTACTCGCCCTTCTGGGCATCGAAGCCGAAGTTGGCGTCCTTCTGGTCCAGCATGTGGCCGGCCACCACCGCGCCGTCATGGCCGGCGTTCTGCGCGATCTGGCGCACCGGCGCCTGCAGCGCGCGACGCACGATCTCGACGCCGACCTGCTGGTCGGGATTGGCGCCGCGGCAATCCTTGAGCACGCGGGTGGCGTAGAGCAGCGCCGCGCCGCCGCCGGCGACCACGCCCTCCTCGACCGCCGCCTTGGTCGCATGCATCGCATCCTCGACGCGGTCCTTCTTCTCCTTGACCGCGAACTCCGAGCCGCCGCCCACCTTGATGATGGCGACGCCGCCCGCGAGCTTGGCCAGCCGCTCCTGCAGCTTCTCGCGATCGTAGTCGGACTCGACCTTGTCGACCTGGGCGCGGATCTGCTTCACGCGCGCCTCGATGTCTTTCTTGTTGCCGGCGCCGTCGATGATCGTGGTGTTGTCCTTGTCGATGACGACGCGCTTGGCGGTGCCCAGCATCGCGAGCGTCACGCCCTCGAGCTTGGCACCGAGATCCTCGGAGATCTCCTGCGCCGCCGTGAGGATGGCGATGTCGCCCATCATGTCCTTGCGGCGGTCGCCGAAGCCCGGCGCCTTGACGGCCGCGACCTTGAGGCCGCCGCGCAGCTTGTTGACCACCAGCGTGGCCAGCACCTCGGCGTCGACATCCTCGGCAATGATCAGCAGCGGCTTGCCCGACTGCGCCACAAGCTCGAGCAGCGGCAGCACGGTCGAGAGGCCCGAGAGCTTCTTGTCGTGGATCAGGATGTAGGGGTTCTCAAGCTCGCAGCTCATCTTCGCGGCGTTGGTCACGAAGTAGGGCGAGAGGAAGCCGCGGTCGAACTGCATGCCCTCGACGACCTCGAGCTCGGAGTCGAGGGTGGTCGCCTCCTCGATGGTGATGACGCCCTCGTTGCCGACCTTCTTCATGGCGTCGGCGATCATCTTGCCGATCGCCTTCTCGCCGTTGGCCGACACGGTGCCGACCTGGGCGATCTCCTCGCTCGTCGAGACCTTGCGGGCGCGGCGCTTCAGCTCCTCGATCACCCAGCCGGTGGCGAGGTCGATGCCGCGCTTGAGGTCGAGCGGGTTCATGCCGGCGGCGACCGACTTGGCGCCCTCGCGGGCGATCGCCTGGGCGAGCACGGTGGCAGTGGTGGTGCCGTCGCCGGCAGTGTCGGAGGTGCGGGTCGCGACCTCGCGCACGAGCTGCGCGCCCATGTTCTCGAAGCGGTCGGAGAGATCGATCTCGCGGGCGACGGTGACCCCGTCCTTGGTGATGCGCGGCGCGCCGTACGACTTGGCGAGCACGACGTTGCGGCCCTTGGGGCCGAGCGTGACCTTGACGGAATCGGCCAGCATGTCGACCCCGCGCATCATGCGCGCGCGCGCGTCGCCGCCGAAGCGGACTTCCTTAGCAGTCATGGATTTTCCCCGGGAGGTGTTCTGAAAATGGCTCGGCCTGGACGTCGAACGGACGTGCAGGCCTGTTCGGGCCGCGGTGCGGCGCGTTCCCCCAAGATGGGGATGCGACCGTGCAAAAGCCAGCGATTAATCGGACGGGCTATGTCTGAAAGGCTACATTGCGGGCTCGGGGGTCACTATCGCAGGAGACTCCATGTCCAAGAAAGCAGCAGACCGCTTCGATCCCAAGGCTTTCCTGGCCACGGTGAGCCGCGGCCGCACGGTGGCGGAGCATCGCAAGAACGGCGTGATCTTCCGGCAGACCATGCCGGCGGATGCGGTGTTCTACGTCATGCGCGGCCGCGTGAAGATGGTCGTCACGTCCAAGCAGGGCAAGGAAGCCGTGGTCGGGATCATGGGTGCCGGCGAGTTCTTCGGCGAAGGCTGCCTGATCGGCCAGCCGCTCCGGCTGGCGACGGCCAAGGCTCTCGTCGATTGCGAGGTCATGCGGGTCGACAAGACCGAAATGATGCGCGTGCTGCACGAGGAGCCGGCGTTCGGCGAGCTGTTCATGAGGCATCTGCTGACGCGCAACAGCCGGGTCGAGGAGGACCTGGTCGACCAGCTGTTCAATTCCAGCGAGAAACGTCTGGCACGCACGCTTCTGCTGCTGGCGAACTTCGGCAAGGAAGGCGGACCGCAGCCGATCACCACGAAGATCAGCCAGGAGACGCTGGCCGAGATCATCGGCACGACGCGACCGCGGGTCAGCCATTTCATGAATAAGTTCAGGAAGCTGGGCTTCATCGAGTATAACGGCCACCTGCAGGTCCACAGCTCGCTGCTCTCCGTGCTGCTGCAGGATTAGCCAGGTGGAAGACGGGCTGGGTCCCGGTCATCCTGATCAGTATTGGACAGACTCGGGTGGCGGCACGGCCTAAGGTCTAGGTGCGTCGCGGCAGGGGACTTCATTCCCGCGATGTTCGCCGGGGGGCGCATTTCATGCTGCATCTCGTACCGCCCACGCAGGGCCCGACGTCGCACGACGGTTCCTTGGACCCGGCGCTCCGTTCCGGCATTGAGGCCGCGCGCCTCGCGGCAGTCGAACGCTACGGCATCCTCGACACGCCGCCTGAGCCCGCCTTCGACCATATCACCGCGCTGGCCGCCGAACTCTTCAGCGCCCCGATCGCCGTGCTGGGCTTCATCGGCACCGACCGTGTCTTCTTCAAGTCGCATCACGGGCTCGACGCGACGCAGGCCGGCCGCGGTGCCGATCCGGCCGCGCCGGTCATGACGCCGTGGCTGCGCACCCAGTTCGCCAACGGCTTCCATGCCGGCGTGCCGCTGCACTGTGCGGACGGATACGAGATCGGCACGCTGTGCGTGATCGACCGCCGCTCGCGCCGCATCGACGAGCAGCAGATGCGCCGGCTCCGCGCGCTGGGCGGCGTGGTGACCGACATGCTGACGATGCGGCTCTCCGCGCGCCGCGCACTGGCGCAGGCCGAGATGACAAGCCACGAGGTCGATCACCGGGCGATGAACAGCCTGCAGTTCGTGGCCAGCCTGCTGCAGTTGCAGAGCCGCGCCGCCGTCCTGCCCGAGACAGCGCAGCAGTTGCGCGCGGCGGCCAATCGCGTGCTGGCGGTGGCGCGCGTCCATCGCACCTTCACCACGATCGGCAAGACCGACCGCGTGCCGATCCTCGACCATCTGCGCACCCTCTGCGCGGAACTGTCGAGCAGTCTTGGCAGCGAGATCCGGCTGGAGAGCCACGACGAGGTCGAGGTGTCCAAGGCGCAGGTCCTGTCGATCGGCCTGATCGTGAACGAGCTGGTCACCAACGCCCGCAAGCATGCCGGCGATCCAATCAGCGTCATGTTTCGGCGCATCGACCCGACGCAGCACCAGCTCTGCGTGCTCGACAGCGGGCCGGGCCTCCCGACCGGGTTCGTCCCCACCGATTCGGCGGTCAATGGCCTCGGCATGAAGGTGGTGAACGCGCTGGCAGCCCAGCTCGCCGGTACTCTCACCGCCACCAACCATCCCACGGGCCACGGCGCCCGCTTCACGGTCACCTTCCCGGTCGCCTGACGACACCCGGTGCCGATCCACGCGCCGTCACCGCGGCGCGCTCCCGGCCTCCCTCGTCCAATTGGCAGCTACGCCGCCCGGGCAGAGGGCAAAGCCGGCGCCGGGTTCAGCCGGCCGGGTCGCGGTGGCGGGCGACGGAAGGGCCGCGTTCGTACCAGCCCTTGCTCGCGTTCACGATCTTCACCACCGAGAGCATGACGGGCACCTCGATCAGCACGCCAACCACGGTGGCAAGTGCGGCGCCGGACGAGAAGCCGAACAGGCCGATGGCGGCGGCGACCGCGAGTTCGAAGAAGTTGCTGGCGCCGATCAGCGCCGAGGGCGCGGCGACGCAATGCTGCTCGCCTGCGGCGCGGTTCAGCAGATAGGCCAGGCCTGAGTTGAAATAGACCTGGATCAGGATCGGCACCGCCAGCAGCGCGATGATCAGCGGCTGGGTGATGATTTGCTCGCCCTGGAAGCCGAACAGCAGCACCAGCGTCGCCAGCAACGCCACCAAAGAAGCGGGTTGCAGGCGCGCCAATAGACGCGCCAGCCCCGCCGGCCCGCCTTGGGCCAGCGCCCAGCGACGCACCAGCTGCGCCAGCACGACCGGAACCAGGATGTAGAGCACGACCGACAGGATCAGCGTCTGCCACGGCACGACGATGGCGGAGAGGCCGAGCAGCAGACCCACGATCGGCGCGAAGGCCACGAGCATGATCGCGTCGTTCAGCGCCACCTGCGTCAGCGTGAAGTCGGGCTCGCCGTCCGAGAGGTTGCTCCACACGAACACCATCGCGGTGCAGGGCGCCGCCGCCAGCAGGATGAGGCCCGCGACGTAGCTGTCGATCTGGTCGGCCGGCAGCCACGGCCGGAACAGATGGCCGATGAACAGCCAGCCCAGCGCCGCCATCGAGAAAGGCTTCACCGCCCAGTTGATGAAGAGGGTGACGCCGATCCCGCGCCAGTGCCGGCGCACCTCGGCGATGGCCGTGAAGTCGACCTTGACCAGCATCGGCACGATCATCAGCCAGATAAGCGCCGCGACCGGCAGGTTCACATGCGCCACCTCGGCCGCGCCGACGGCGTGGAACGCCTGCGGGAACAGATGCCCCAGCCCGATGCCCACGACGATGCAGGCGGCGACCCAAAGGGTCAGGTAACGCTCGAAAAGGGACATCCAGCCGTCTCCCGCTCCCCCGCCCGGCCGTTTGCCCGTCGACTCCCGCCGGGCGGCCGCGTAATACGTATGTCACACATTTGGACTATTCGAGAACTATGGAATCGTCTGACGTAGCTGCCGGATTTGCCGCCCTTTCGCAAGAGACCCGCCTCAACCTGATGCGGCTTCTGGCGAGCAAGGGGGCGTCCGGCATGGCGGCCGGCGAACTCGCCAGTGCCCTGGGTCAGGTGCCCTCGACGCTGTCGTTCCATCTGGCCGCTCTCGAACAGTCCGGCCTCATCCAGTCCACCCGGCAGAGCCGCAACATCATCTATGCGGTCCGCTTCGCCGGCCTGCGCGCGCTCTTCAGCTTCCTGACCGAGACGTGCTGTGGCGGACGACCGGACCTCTGTGGCGACCTGGCGCGACTCCTCCCCGAGGATCAACCCGAGGTTCACATGACTCCCGCCTTCAACGTCCTCTTCCTCTGCACGCACAACTCCGCCCGCTCCCTGATGGCCGAGGCGATCCTCGGCCAGGTCGGCAAGGGCCGGTTCAACGCCTACTCGGCTGGCTCCGATCCGGCACGCCAGCCGATGCAGGAGGTGCTAGCCCGGCTGAAGACGCTCGGTCACGACACCGCGGGCCTGCGCTGCAAGTCGTGGGACGAGTTTACCGGCCCAGATGCGCCGCGCATGGATTTCGTCATCACGCTCTGCGACATCCTGCAGGGCCAGCACTGTCCCGACTTCGGCGAGCGGCCGGTGACGGGCGCGTGGCCGCTGCCCGATCCCGCCAAGTTCATGGGCTCGGAGATCGAGCGCGCGACCATGATCAACGAGCTCTACGGCATGATCCGCCGGCGCCTCGAGATCTTCGTCAACCTGCCCTATGCCTCGCTCGACCGGATGGCGCTGAAGAAGCGTCTCGACGAGATCGGCGATACCGCCCGCGTGCCGGCCTGAGGCGGAGACGGCGATGAAGATCGGCATCAACGGCATGGGCCGCATGGGGCGCCTCGCGCTGCGCGCGGCGCTGGGCGGCATCCCTCGCCCCGCCGACGATCCGCGGCGCGACAACCGTCTCGAGGTCGTGCATCTCAACGAGATCAAGGGCGGCGTCGAGGCGACGGCGCATCTGCTGGAGTTCGACAGCATGCACGGCCGCTGGCAAACCTCGTTCGAGGTCGATCGCGATCGTGGCCTCGCGGTCGGCGGCACCTATCTGGGCTTCAGCGCGGCGGCCGCGCCGGGCGACGTCGCCTGGGGCGATCTCGGCTGCGAGATGGTGCTGGAATGCACCGGAAAGTTCCTGAAGCCCGAGCAGCTCCAGGCCTATTTCGACCGCGGCGTGAAGAAGGTGATCGTGGCCGCGCCGGTCAAGGACGAGCGCGCGCTGAACGTCGTGGTCGGCGTCAACGACCGGCTCTACGAGCCCGACCGGCACCATCTGCTGACGGCGGCTTCCTGTACGACCAACTGTCTCGCGCCCGTGGTCAAGGTCGTGCACGAGCAGATCGGCATCCGGCACGGACAGATCACGACCATCCATGCGCCGACCAACACCAACGTTGTGGTCGATGCGCCGCACAAGGACCTGCGCCGCGCGCGCTCGGCCCTGCTGTCGCTGCAGCCGACGACAACGGGCAGCGCCACGGCGATCACCGTCATCTATCCAGAGCTGAAGGGAAAGCTGAACGGCCATGCGGTGCGCGCGCCGGTACTGAACGCCAGCCTCACCGACTGCGTGTTCGAACTCTCGCGCGCCACCAGCGAAGAAGAGGTCAACGATCTCTTCCGCGCCGCGGCCCGCGGACCGCTGGCCGGCATCCTGGGCTTCGAGGCGCGTCCCCTCGTCTCGGCCGACTATTGCAACGACACGCGCAGCTCGATCGTCGACGGGCCCAGCACGATGGTGACCGACGGCACGCTGCTCAAGGTCTATGCCTGGTACGACAACGAGGTCGGCTATGTCTGCCGCATGGTCGACCTCGCCCGCCAGGTGATCGACGCGGGCCGGTGATGGCAACGTCGGCGCGCAACTACCTTGTCGTCACGGCCTCCTACTGGGGCTTCACGCTGGTCGACGGCGCGCTGCGCATGCTGGTGCTGCTGCACTTCTTCAAGCTGGGCTACTCGCCCTTCACGCTGGCCTTCCTGTTTCTGCTCTACGAGTTCGCGGGCATCGTCGCCAATCTCGCGGGCGGCTGGCTGGCGACGCGCTTCGGCATCCCGCGCATGCTGATGACGGGCCAGGTGTTGCAGATCGCGAGCCTGCTATTGCTCTCGGCGCTCGATCCGGCCTGGACCGCCCTCGTCTCCATCGCCTGGGTGGTCGCGGCACAAGGCATCGCGGGACTGGCCAAGGACTTCACCAAGACGGCCTCCAAATCAGCCATCAAGGCGACGGCCGGCGACGGCGCGGGGCGTCTCTTCAAATGGGTGGCATGGTTCACCGGCTCGAAGAACGCGATGAAGGGCATCGGCTTCTTCCTGGGCGGGCTGCTGCTCGACGCGGTGGGCTTCCGGCCCGCGCTCTGGCTCATGGCGGGGCTGCTGCTGGTCGTGCTCGTCGCCGGGCTGCTCCTGCTGCCGCGCGAGCTTGGCAAGGCCAAGGCCTCGAAGTCGATGCGCGAACTGTTCGCCAAGTCGGCCGGCGTGAACCTGCTGGCGGCGGCGCGCATCTTCCTGTTCGGCGCGCGAGACGTCTGGTTCGTCGTCGGCCTGCCGGTGTTCCTCTACGCTTCGGGCTGGCGCTTCGTGGAAGTGGGCGCCTTCCTCGCCGCCTGGACGATCGCCTATGGCGGGCTGCAGGCCGTGGCGCCCGCGCTCGTGATGCGCAGCGCCGACGGTCTCAGCCGCGAAGTGCCCGGCGCGCGCCTGTGGGCGGGCCTCCTGCTCGCCGTGCCGCTGGCGATCGCCCTGCTGCTCGCCGAGCCGACGGGACTGCGGCCCGACCTCGTCGTCACAGCGGGGCTCGCGCTGTTCGCGCTGCCTTTCGCGGTCAACTCCTCGCTGCACTCCTACCTGATCCTGGCCTATGCCGGCTCGGAGAAGGCCGCCGAGGACGTCGGCTTCTACTATGCCGCCAACGCCGCCGGCCGGTTGGCCGGCACGCTGCTGTCGGGACTCTTCTATCAATGGGGCGGGATCGCGGGCTGCCTCCTCGCCTCGGCGGCGATGCTGCTGGCCTGCTGGATCGTCACCTTCCTATTGCCGTCCCGGCGCGCCGACGTGCCCGGCCCGCGAACGGCCTGACGCCCGTCGCACCCCTCACCGCACTGCCTTGCGCTGGCGCAAGGCGGTCGTGCGACTGATGTGTTCCAAGGCGCGATTGTCATGGGCCTTCCGGCAGGCCGTTCACGCTCGGAGCCAACACATGCCTTCCACGATCCCGCTGGGCCTCCTCGCGACTCCCACGCGCCACCTGTTCTTCACCGGCAAGGGCGGCGTCGGGAAGACGACGCTGGCCTGCGCCGCCGCCCTCGCGCTTGCCGACCGGGGGCGGTCGGTTCTGCTGATCAGCACCGACCCGGCGTCGAACCTCGACGAGATGTTCGCCACGACGCTGTCGAACGAGCCGCGGCCGGTGCCGGGTGTGCTCCGCCTGTCGGCGATGAACATCGATCCGGAAGCCGCCGCGGAGTCTTATCGGCGTCGCGTCCTGGAGCAGCTCGGCGCCGATGTCACCGACGCCGAACGCGAGTCCGTGCGCGAACGGCTTTCCGGCGCCTGCACGATGGAGATCGCCGCTTTCGACGAGTTCGTGGGCCTCCTGGCTACCCGCGCCGACGCGTTCGATCACGTCGTGTTCGACACCGCGCCCACCGGGCACACGCTGCGCCTGCTGAGCCTGCCCCGCGCGTGGACCGGCTTCCTGGAGGGCAACGACCGCGGCGCTTCGTGCCTAGGTCCGCATTCCGGCCTCAAGATGCAGGAGGAGAGATTCAAGGCCGCACTCGCCACGCTGGGCGACCCGAAGAGCACGACCATCGTCCTGGTCAGCCGCCCGGATCGTGGCGCCATGCGCGAAGCGGCGCGGACCAGCGCCGAACTGAAGGCGCTCGGCCTCACCAACCAGCATCTCGCCATCAACGGCATCTTCGTCGCGACGGATCGCGGCGATGCCGTCGCGCGATCGATCGAGGCGCTCGGCGAGCAGGTCCTCGCCGCGTTGCCCGAGGCTTTGCGGGGCCTGCCGCAGGACCGCGTACCACTGCGGTCCTTCGACATGGTGGGGCTGGACGCACTGCGGCAGGTCCTTGCCGGCGAGCCTGAACTCCGTGTGGAAGCCGTCACCGACGCGGAGCCAGCGGCGGAAACGGCGATTCCGGCGCTGGGCCGGCTGGTCGACGAACTCGCCTCGGCCGGCCGCGGGCTGATCATGGTCATGGGCAAGGGCGGCGTGGGGAAGACGACCATCGCCGCCGCGCTCGCGGTGGGCCTGGTGAAGCGCGGGCACAGCGTTCACCTCAGCACGACCGATCCGGCCGCCCATCTCGCCTCGACGATCGAAGCGACGATGGAAGGCCTGCGGGTCGATCGCATCGATCCGCGCGAGGAAACGCAGCGTTACGTCGAGCGGGTCATGGCATCCCGCGCCGCCGACCTCGACTCGGCAGGGCTCGCCCTGCTGCGCGAGGACCTTGCCTCCCCTTGCACCGAGGAAGTCGCGGTCTTCCATGCCTTCTCGCGCATCGTAATGGAGGCGCGCAGCGCCTTCGTCGTGCTGGACACCGCGCCGACCGGGCACACGCTCCTGTTGATGGACGCAGCCGGCGCCTATCACCGCGAGATGATTCGGACCGCCGGCGCCCTGGGCACCCCGGCCGCGGGACGGATCGTGACGCCCCTGATGAGGCTGCAGGATCCGGACTATTCGCGGATCATCCTGGTCTCATTGCCCGAAACGACGCCCGTCTCCGAGGCCGCCGCGCTACAGGAAGATCTGCGCCGCGCCCATATCGAGCCCTACGCGTGGGTCATCAACCGCAGCCTGGTGGGAAGCGGGACGCACGATCCTCTGCTCGTCCGGCGCCTGCACGGCGAGCGCGCGCAGATCGACCGCGTCCGGCAGGGCCTCGCGCGGCGACTCTATATGCTGCCATGGCAGGCAACCCCACCCGAGGGCCCCACGGCCCTGGCAGGCCTCGTCGTCTAGCGCGCCGTAAGGCTCCGCCAACATCCGATCGTATTTCTAACATTCTAGAAATATGGTTGACTCTTTCGGTAGCGTGCCTACATTCGACGGTATGAAACTCGACGATGCCGCCGCCCGCCTCGAAGCGCTGGGCAATCCGACCCGGCTGAAGATCTATCGCGCCCTGGTGCGGGCCGGTGCCGAGGGCATGCCGGTCGGCCGGCTTCAGACCAAGCTCGATGTCGCGGCCTCGACCCTGTCGCATCACATCAAGTCACTGGTGATCGTGGGCCTCGTCACGCAGGTGCGCGAAGGTGCGACGCTCGTCTGCCATGCCAACTATGAGTTGATGCACGAGCTGCTCGGCTACATGGCCGAGGAATGCTGCGCCGACGGCGTCTGTCCGCCCAAGGTGGCGACGCGTGTCGCCTAGATGACGGTTTTGTTGCGCCCAGTCCTTCCAATATTCTAGAAGTATAGGAGACCAGACATGCCCGATTCGATCACCCGTCCGAAGACGGTCGCCGTCATCGGCGCCGGCCCCGTCGGCCTCGCCGCCGCCGCGCATCTGCTCGAGCGCGGGCTGGAGCCCGTCGTGCTGGAGGCCGGCCCCGCCGTGGGCCATGCGGTGCGCCAATGGCGCCACGTCCGCATGTTCTCGCCCTGGGAATACAACATCGACAAGGCGGCGGAGCGGCTGCTCGCGGGCGCCGGCTGGAACCGGCCGCAGCCCGACCACTATCCGACCGGCGCAGAGCTGGTGGAGCAGTATCTCGAGCCGCTGGCGACCCGCACGCCGCTCAAGGACCGCATCCGCACGCAGAGCCTGGTGACGGCGATCGGCCGCGCCGGCTTCGACAAGGTGAAGACCAAGGGCCGCGACGCCGCACCCTTCGAGATCCGCTACCAGAACGGCAAGGGTCCGGAAGTGCTGCGCGCCGACGCCGTCATCGACGCGACGGGTACCTGGTTCTCGCCCAACCCCGCCGGCGCCAACGGCCTGCCCGCCATCGGCGAGCGCGAGGCGCAAGACCGTATCGCCTACGGCATGCCCGACGTGCTGGGCCGCGACCGAGCGCGCTATGCCGGCCGCTGCGTGGCCGTGCTGGGCGCCGGCCATTCCGCCGTCGGTATGCTGATCGACCTCGCCCGGCTGAAGGACGAAGTCCCCGCGACCGAGATCGTCTGGCTGCTGCGCGGCGAGTCTCCGGAAAAGTCGTTCGGCGGTGGCGCGGCCGACCAGCTGTCGGCGCGCGGTGCGCTGGGCATCGCCTTCGCCAACCTCGTGACGAGCGGACGCATCCAGACCGAGAGCGGCTTCCGCGTGAATCGCATCGCACGCGAGGGCGATCGCATCGTCGTCGCGGCCGCCGGCTGCCCGGGCCGTCACGTCGCGGTCGACGAGCTCGTGGTCTCGACCGGCTTCCGGCCCGACCTCGACTTCCTGCGCGAGATCCGGCTGTCCCTCGATCCCGCGCTCGAATGCCCGCCGGCGCTGGCGCCTCTGATCGATCCCAACGAGCACAGCTGCGGCAGCGTGCGCCCCCACGGCGCGCGCGAACTCGCCCAGCCCGAGGCCGGCTTCTACTTCGCCGGCATGAAGTCCTACGGCCGCGCGCCCACCTTCCTGGCAATGACGGGCTACGAGCAGGTCCGCTCGATTGCCGCCGAGATCGCGGGCGACCACGAGGCGGCCCGCAAGGTCGAACTGGTCCTGCCGGAAACCGGCGTGTGCAACGGCGCCCCAGCCTCGCTCACATCCGCACTTGCGGGCACTGCCGCCGCAGCAGCGGGCTGCTGCGGCCCCGTGGCGACCTCCGGCTGTGCCGCGCCCTCGCCTGCAGCCTCGTCGAGCTGTGGCACGCTCACCAAGCCCGCCGCACAGGCGACGGGTTGCTGCGGCCCCAAGGTCGCGTGATCGCGCCGCTCCTCGATGCGTGACAGTCGGTTCCTGACGGTCGTCGTCCTGGGATCGACGCAGACCCTGGCCTGGGCCTCGAGCTACTACCTGCCCGCGATCATCGCGGACAGGATCGCGGGCGATACCGGCGTATCGACCAATTGGCTGTTCGGCACCTTCTCGGCCTCCCTTATCCTGTCGGCCCTGCTGGGCCCGCGCGTCGGTCGGGCGATTGATCGCGCCGGCGGCAATGGCGTGCTGGCGGCATCGAGCGTGCTGTTCGCGACCGGGCTCTGCCTCCTTGCCGCCGCACATTCCCTCGCACTGCTGGTCGCGGCATGGATCGTCCTCGGCGTCGGGATGGGGCTCGGCCTCTACGACGCCGCCTTCGCCGCGCTCGGTCGCCTCTATGGCATGGAGGCGCGCAAGCCGATCACCGGCATCACCCTGATCGCGGGCTTCGCCAGCACCATCGGCTGGCCGCTCACCGCCTGGGGTGCCACGACGCTGGGATGGCGCGAGACCTGTCTCCTGTGGGCGGCGGTACACCTCTTCGTTGGCCTGCCGCTCAACTACTGGATGCTGCCGCGCCCGGCGGCAGCTGCGGCCGGCCAGCCGGGCAAGGCAACGGCAAGCGAAGTCGTGCCGCTCGACCGCACGATGATCCTGCTGGCCTTCGCCTTCTCCGCCGTCTGGATCGTGTCGGCCGGCATGGCCGCACACTTCCCGCGCATCCTCGAAGCGGCGGGCGCCTCGCCCACACAGGCGATCGCCGCGGGCGTGCTGATCGGACCGGCGCAGGTCGCCGCGCGCCTGCTCGAAGCCGGACCGCTCGGCCGCTTCCACCCTCTGACGACGGCGCGACTGGCCTGCGTGACGCATCCCGTCGGTGCGGCCGTCATCCTCGCGGCAGGCGGCGGCGTCGCCGCCAGCGCCTTCGCGGTGCTGCACGGCTCGGGCAACGGCATCCTCACCATCGCGCGCGGGACCGTGCCGCTCTCGCTCTACGGCCCGGCCAACTACGGCTATCGCCTCGGCATCCTCGGCGCCCCCTCGCGCTTCCTCTCGGCCGGCGCGCCCCTCGCCTTCGCGCTGCTGCTCGATCATCTTGGTGCCGGAGTGCTGGTCGTATCGTCGCTGCTCAGCCTCTCGGCCATGCTGGCACTCTGCCTCATCAGGCGACCGACTCCTCACATGGTGTCTCATGCCAGCTGACAACCCCGCTCCCGCAACGCCCGCACTGGTCTCCGGTGCGCGGCTCGTCGCCGTCGTCTGCGCGGCGCAGATATTCGTGCAGCTCGGCGCCGGCTTCTGGCCCGCGCTCCTGCCGCAGATGATGGAGAACTGGCGACTGACCAACAGCGAGGCCGGCTGGATCACCGCCATCTTCTTCGGCGCCTACATGGTCTCGGTGCCGGTGCTGGTGACGCTCACCGACCGTGTCGACGCCAAGCGCATCTACCTGTTCGGTGTCGCCTGCACCGTGCTGGGGCACCTTCTTTTCGGCCTGACGGCCGACGGCTTCTGGTCGGCGATGGCCACGCGTGCGCTGGCCGGGCTGGGCTGGGCCGGCACCTATATGACGGGGCTCAAGCTGCTGGCCGACCAGGTGACACCGAAGCTCATGTCGCGTGCCGTTACCGGACACGCCGCGAGCATCGGCATCTCGGGCGCGGTCTCCTACCTGCTGGGCGATGTGCTGGCCGACCAGTTCGGCTGGCGCCTGGCCTTCGTGTTTTCGGCCGCCACCGCCTTCATCGCCTGGCTGATGGTGGCCTCAGTCGTACCGTCACGTCGTGCGCGTCCCGCGACCAGCCAGCAGACACCGGCCAAGCCCGCATCGGGTGGCGGCCTGTTCGACTTCCGGCCTGTGATCCGCAACAGCTCCTCGTTCGCCTACTCGGTCGTCTACTGCGTGCATACGCTCGAGATGAGCGCGCTGCGCGGCTGGGGCGTCGCCTTCCTCGCCTTCGTCGCCACCCATACAGGCCTTAAGGACGAGACTCTGTCGCCTGCCCTCGTCGTGACGGTGCTGGCGCTGCTCGGCACGCTGGCGAGCATCGCGGGCAACGAGGCCTCGATCCGTTTCGGACGCCGCCGCCTGGTCGCCACCGCGATGATCCTCTCGATCGGCTTCGCCGCCATCGTGGGCTTCGCCGGTTCGACCAGCTACTGGCTCGCGGTCGGCCTGCTGATCGCCTACGGCATGGTCGTGTGGCTCGATTCCTCGTCGGTCACGGCAGGCGCCGCCGGCAACGCCGAGCCTGCACGCCGCGGCGCCACCCTCGCCGTCCATTCGACACTGGGTTACGCGGGCGGCTTCGTCGGCCCCCTCATCATCGGCTGGACCCTCGACCTCGCCGGCGGCATGTCCCCGATGGCCTGGGGCCTCGCCTTCGCCAGCATCGGCGTGCTGATCCTCCTTACGCTCGTCGCCTTCCTCATGATGCGCCCCGCCAACCTGTTGGGCGACCACGGGCGGTAGCGACCCTGTCGAAGCATCGAGCCGGATGATTCTCCGGCTCCGCCGGTCCCCGTCCCCTACTTCGCCGGCCCGGGGTCCGCAGCGTCGGCGAGGCGACGCAGCCACGCGATCTGCGCGGGATCGCGGACGACCAGCGAATAAAGCGGCGCAAAGGCGCGCTTGAACGACTGGCGATCGAAGCCGAGCGACAGCTTGGCGCCCGTCTGGAGCACCCGCGCCTCGGCCTCCGCCTCGTGGCGTGCCATCAGCGCACGCTGCGCCGCCTGCGACTGGCGCGCGGCATCGCGCAGCAGGTCCTGGTCCTGCGGGGACAGCGACCGCCATGCACCGAGCGACATGACGAGGATCGACGGCGGCTCGATGTGCCGGCTGACCGTGAACCAGGGTGCGAGTGTCCAGTGATTGGCGGTCAGGTAGTCGGGCAGACTTCCCTCGGCCACGTCGACGGCGCCCGTCGCCAGCAGCGTGGGCAGCGCCGGCGAAGGCGCGATGACGGGCTCCACGCCCATCCGCCGGAACATCGCCTCCGACGTGTCGCCCTTCTGGAAGCGCATGCGTTTGCCCTTGAGATCGCCCGGGCCGAGCACGAAGCCGGTGCGGGCAAAGAACGAGTAGGCCCCGCTATCGTACAAGCCGAGACCGACCAGGCCCGCGGACTCGAGAGAGGCGAACAGCGCCTGACCGTAGGCGCCGTCGAGCACCTGCCACTTCTGGGCCCGGGATTCGAACATGAAGGGAAGCGTCGAGATGACGCTGAGCGGCACCACGCCATTCAACGCATTGAGGCTCACCCGCGCCATGTCGAGACGGCCGAGCCGCATCTGCGCCACCATGAAGCTTTCCGAATGGGTGGTTCCCGATGTGATGTCGATCGAAAGCCGGCCGCCGGTACGCTCGCGCAGGACCCGGTCCAGGGCATCGATCCCCTGCACGGTCGGGTGATCGGGAAGATTGCTGTCGGCTGCGTGGAATACCTGGGCGAAGGCCGCCGCCGGCAGGAGTACCAGGATAAGGGCGAGAAGCAGCCTCATGACCCGAACGCCTCAGCGTCGACACGCGGGGCGAGAACGCGCCGCCCGATGCAGAGCGGTACCCTATTCCTCCTCTGTCGGCGTGCCAAGCATCCGGCAGAAGCTTCGGGCAAATCCGGGAACGACGGCCTGCGGGGCTGGTTGGGAGAGCGGACACTCGAAGAAAGGAACAGGCTTATGGATCACAGCAGGCATGTACGTCTGACGCCGGGCGAACTCACGCCGGACAACCTCGCCGACGCGACGATCTACGGTCCGGGCGACGAGAAGATCGGCAGCGTCGGCCATGTTCATGGAACCGGCCCGTCTGCACTGGTCGTGATCGACGTCGGTGGATTCCTCGGGCTGGGGGCGAAGCCGGTCGGTGTTCCACTCACAGGCCTCGACTTCATGCGCGACGAAGCCGGGACAGTGCACGCGGTAACTGGGTGGACGAAGGCCGAGCTGAAGAAGATGCCCGAACATGTCGAACGATGAAGATCGGGCGGGGGATTGCCGTCGCCGGCCGGCAATCCCTGTCGCTATCGATCGTCAGTGATCAGGACCGCGCCGTCGATGTCGATCCCGTCGCACTCTCCATAGGTGCGGGAACAAACATAGCGTCGTTTCGTTGAGCTCAGGTGGGCGAGCCCCGCGGGGTGTCCGGATTTTCCGGAGCATCGGCTTCGGGAGTATGGATAATGGAGAAGACGTCGGTCCTCGTGCTGATCGCCGAGGATGAGGCCGAGATTCGCAATATCCTGCAGGACACATTCGAGGAGGGCGGGTTCGACGTCTTCCTCGTTGCCACCGGCGAAGAAGCCATTTCGGCCCTCGACGACCAGGGCGAGAACCTCCGTGCCGTCGTCACCGACATCATGCTGGGCGGCGACGTCACCGGCTGGGACGTCGCGCGGCACGCGCGACAGCTGCGGCCCGAGATGCCGGTCGTCTACATGACCGGGACCGAAGGCGTCGATTGGTCTGCGCTCGGCGTGCCCAACTCCATCCTGATCACCAAGCCGTTCGCGCCCTCGCAGGTGCTGACGGCGGTGTCCCAGCTGCTCAACGCCGCCAGCACGCCGGGCACACCGCCCGCGACCTGACGGCGCTCGCCTAGGCCTGCTTGCGCAGCGACACGCGCCCGAGGCCGGCCTTGTCGAACGCCCGGCCATCCTCGCTGTCGCTCTGGCGCACGACGCGCAACGGCTCGGCGAGGATCTGGCCGGCGAAGCGGCCCCAGTAGCGCGCCGTCGAGACGATGGCATCCGGCTCCAGCGCCGCCATGCGCTCGGTCTGGCTGCCGTAGACGTCGATCGCCTGCAGCTTGGCGCCGATGAAGTCGGTGATGTCGACGAAGCGCTGCGGCTTGAAGTCGACCGTGGCGGACGGCGACTGATAGCAATAGACGTTCGGCACGTCGTGCGCCGCCACCAGAGTCGCGGCATGGACCGCGCGATGGTCCTGATGCGTGTCCTCGTTGCAGTGGGTATAGACGTGGGTCGGCTGCATCTGGCGGATGACCTCCTCGATCAGCGCGACCGTCTCGCGCCCGTCGGTGATCCGGGTGTCCACCAGCGTGCCCATGTGCAGTTCCGCGCCCAGCAGCGAGGCGGCGTGCCGCGCCTCGACAGTGCGCACATTGATGTCGCCGCCGGCCGAGCCGCGCGACAGCGTGAGGATGTGCAACAGGTCGCCCGCGGCATGGTGCTTGGCCAGCGCCCCGCCGCAGCCGATCTCGACGTCGTCGGGATGCGCGCCGATCGCCAGCACCCGCTTCTGCTGGCGCTTGCGGCGGGCGGAGACGGCAAAGGCCAGCAGCATGACCTGCTCGACGAACTCCTCGCGCGAGAGCGGCCGGAACAGCAGCCCGTCGATCTGGCACTTCACGATCTGACGCATGAAGGACGGGCTCTGGTCGTCGCTCACCACCAGGGTGGCGACCCAGCGGTGACGATCCTTGATCTCCTTGAGCAGCGCGAAGCCGCCCGTCACCGCGGCATCGACGACCACCAGATCGAAGCGCTCGGACGCGACCAAGGCACTGGCCGCCGCGGCGGTGGCGGCATACTTCAGCTTGGCGGTCAGCACCGTCTGCAACGCCTGCCGCGCCTTCTCGAGCGAGGTCTCGTCGCCATCGACGATCAGGATGCGCAGCCGCTTGGGAGCAGGCCGCGTCACGCGGCTGAGAGAAGGTGCATCGGTGTTCGATGTCGACATGCAATCACGCGCGCCGGAGGGAGGACACGGCGGAACCTAGACGCTCGGCATTGCGAGGGCGAGCGCTCACGGGCGCGGTAGCGGAGTATTTTCGAGTCGGCGGCAAACGCCGGCCGTTGCCGGCCGCCGACTGCAATTATCCAGGCCTCAAGGGAGCCTCGGCGCGCTCTCTTCCAGCCGAAACCCGCGCCCGCGGGTGGGTCCGGCGGGCGCGGGGCACGTGTCAGAGCGGCGGGAAGAGACGCGGCCACCGGGCGGCCGGCACCGGCATCGCTGCGGGATCGCCGTCGATCATCTGTTCGACCGTGTCGATCAGCGCCTGGGGCGAGACCGGCCGCGTAACCTGCGGACGGAGCGCATGCTCGCGCGGCAGTTCGGTCCCCTCGCCGACGATGAAGGCGAACGGCACCTCCTCGGCGGCCAGCCAGTCGGCGACGGCGAACGGCATGGCAGCGCGGCTGTCCGCGTCGATCACGGCCGCGTCGAGCAGGCCGCGCCGCACCAGCCGCTCGACCTCGCCCTGGCTGCCGGCGGGACCGACGATGCGATAGCCGGCGTCGCGCAGCGCCTTCTGGAGATCCAGGGCGACCGGGATCTCGTCCTCGACGATCAGCACCCGGCCGCGCGGCGGCTGGTCGATCGTGAGCGTCTTGGCGAACGGGGCCGGAAGAACGGGGGCGTGATGGACCGATGCCGTCGAGGGCACCTGGTCGGGCGAATAATCGGGCCGGTAGGCTGCCGACCTCGCGATCATGACGAACCTCCTTTCGACAATCGACAATGAGTGTAGCGACGATGAGTGTGGGCGACCGGGTGTCCGGCGAAGCACCGCGGTCCGGAGGAGGCGACCGTCGCGTCGGCGCGACGGACGCCCCTCCCCCAACGTGGGCCTTCGCCCTTGTCTACGCCTGGCCTACTGCTTGGTAATGCGCGGCGCGGAGCCGGTCTCGATTCGGATCGCGCGCGCCTTCTTCTCCTCGGGGATCTCGCGGCGCAGCTCGATGGTCAGCAGACCGTTCGCGAGGCCCGCGCCCACCACCTTGACGTGGTCGGCGAGCTGGAAGCGGCGCTCGAACTCGCGCGCAGCGATGCCGCGATAGAGATACTGCTTCTCCTCCGCGCCTGGCTGGGCCTTGCCGGTCACCAGAAGCTCGTCTTCCTTCTGGGTGATGTTGAGTTCGGCCTCGCCGAAGCCCGCGACCGCCATGACGATGCGGTAGCTGTCGTCACCCGCCTTCTCGATATTGTAGGGCGGATAGCCCTGCGAGCCCTGGCTGACCGCCGAATCGAGCATGTGGAACACCCGGTCGAAGCCGACCGTGTCGCGGTAAAAGGGCGAGAAATCGAAAGTCGTGCGCATGTTCATCCTCCACTCCTGAGCGATGGGTTTGCGAAGCGGTCCCCCGCAGGGCGACCGCCGGGCGGCACGCTTTCAGCGCCGCCGAAAAACGATCTAGGCGAACCTCAAAGGGCTTCAAGCTGGCGGCCGCAAAAAATTTATCCACGCCCGCCGGGTGATGGCAGCGCCCAAGGAGCGACGCTCAGCGGCCCGTTTTCACCCGGGGCTGCCGCTCTCCCAGGCGATGGCGCGGCGGACGCCCTGGGCCATCGCCTCGGGACCCGAGCCGAAGGTCTCGGTCGACCGCTCGACCTCGACGGCATCGTCGCGGCGCAGCACCCGCCAGCCGAACGGCCGGTCGCCGCGGCCGCGCGTCACGTCGAGCCGGTAGCGGGTCGCCGCGATCATGCCTCGCGCGGCCCCATGCGGCGGATCCGCTCGATCTCGGCCTGGAAGCTGCCGGGCGCGCGCTCCGCGCCGACCGGCTTGGCCAGGGTCTCGAAATGGGCGCGGCCGCTGGCGGTCAGGCAGGGTCCATCCTTGCCGTCGGTGACGAGGCGCAGGCCGCGCAGCCGCACCATGTCCTCGCGCCGCAGCGTGCGCTCGGGCGATTCGCCGAAGGCGACGCGGCGCAGCGTAACTTCCTCGCTGGCTTCCAGGATGATGGGTTTGACGGTCATGGCGGTCCCTCCTCGGGCGACGCGTCCGCGGCCGGGAGGCGCGCGCCGGTTTGCGCGAGCGGACGCGCCAGTGCGGAAGACCCTAGGGCTTTGCGCCGGGCGCGGCAAACGCGCCCATTACCGTCCCCCGGTGCTGTGGCACGGCGGCCACAGGCCCAGCGCATCCGGCCGCGCCCGCGCAGCGGCGTGGCAACGCGGCGGAGTCTGCGTCGTTCACGACGAAGCGATTGGCACAGCAATACGATTGAGGATCTACCGGCCATGGACGACAGCTCGCGCCAGCTTCTCTTCGGGACGTTCGCCTATCTCCTGGTGATCGCCGGTCTGATCGGCACGCTGGGCGCGGCGTTCGGCAGCTGACGCAACCGGCACGCGAGCACGCGGCGAACCTCTCGACAATCCGGCGAACGGCGGTCTAACGTCCCGGCACCGGAACTAGACCATGCCACTCGCAAGACGCACTTTCGCCGGCGTGGGGTTCGCAGCCCTTGCGCCCCTCTTCACGCCTGGCGCCGTCCGCGCCCAACCCGCGCCGATGGAACGCGTGACCGGCGACGACGGTCGCTACTCGATCGACCTGCCGCGGGGATACACCACGAAGACCTCGCCGCGGCCCGACGGCGGCACCATGCTGCAGTACAGCTACATGTGGAAGGACGCGGTCGGCCAGTTCAACGTGATCAGCTTGGCGGTCGTGGATCCACCGCCCGGCTCGACGAAGCAGATCGACATGCGCGAGGCACAGCGTGCCCTGGCGGCGCGATATCCCAACTCCTTCCTTGCCGATAGCCGTGACGTGCGGAGCGGGCCGGCGCAGGGCGTCGCCTTCTCCATGACCGTCAATTCCAATCGCGGTTACGGCCCGCACACGATCGCGATGCGCGTCTACGCGATGGGGGGCCGGCTCTACGAAATGCTGGCCGCGACCCGCGTCGAGGACCGCGACGATCTCACCGTGACCGCCTTCATGGACTCGCTGCGCATCCTGCGCTGAGGCGCGGCGTCGTGTGCGTAACCGGACACAACCGCCTGACCCTGCTCCTTGCGGTTGATCTTGCGACGAAGCGGGCGGCGTAATGCGACTGCATTCCTGCCGAGGGGGCACGACATGCAGGACTTCGTCCGTCAGAAGAACATCGAGAACCTCCGCAAGCAGCTTGCCGGTGAGCAGCTCGACGCAGCGCAACGGCGCTTCGCGGAACGGATGCTGGCCGAGGAGCTCGCGAAGCGCGACTCGCCCTGTATCCCGCGCTTCAAGGAACGGGACGATCGCGGCGGTTCCGCGCCCTGAGGGCCGCGATCAAAATGAGGTGGGCGGCCGCTCGACCAGGAGAGGAATGACCGGGCCGCCTCAGCCTGTCGGTGACCGTCGCGCCTTCGTGGGCTTCGGCGCGCCGGAACGGCCGGCGTTCAGCACGTCGACCAGCAGTTGGTTGGGGAAGCGGCGCTTCATCACGATGGCGTAGAAATTTTCCGTGACGCCGGCGATGCGGCAATGCTCGACGAGGACTCGCGATTTCAGCTCGTCGCGCACGACGATCGGCGGCACCAGCGTCACGCCTTCGCGCTCGCGGGCCAGCAGACGCAGCATCGCCATGTCGTCGACTTCCGCCAGGATCACGGGGCGGATGCCGGCGCGTTCGAGGATGCGATCGAAGGCCACGCGGATGTCGCTGTCGAGACTGGGCAGGAGCAATGGCTCGGTGTGCAGGTCGTCGGGGAAGCGGAAGCGGCGCGCCGACTTCGGGCGCGGGCGGCCGACCAGGCTGACCGGCTGCTCGGCCAGCAGATGGTTGCGCAGCAACGAACGCGCATCGCGCGGCGCGGCGCTGTTGGCCAGCACCACGTCGATCTCGTGCGCCTCCAGTTGCGCCAGCAGGTCGCGCATCGTACCCGATCGCACGATCAGCTCGACGTCGGGCCGGCCGACCAGCGGCCGCAGGAACTCGAGCTGGAAGTTGCGCGAGAGCGTCGTGAGCGCGCCGACCCGCAGCACCGGGCGGCTGGCCGCCGGCTGGCCGCGCAGCGTGCTGAGCAGTTCCTCGCCCTGTTCGAACACCGTGTCGGCGAAGTCGAGCGCGATCTGGCCGGCCTCGGTCAGCACCAGCCGGCGGCCGACGCGATCGAACAGCGGATGGCCCATCTGGCGCTCGAGCTTCTGGATCTGCGCCGAAAGCGCCGATTGCGACAGGTTCAGCCGCTCCGCCGCGCGCGTGAGATTGCCCTCGTGGGCGACCACCCAGAAGTAGCGCAGGTGGTTGAAGTTGAGGTCCCGCATATCGTTCACTTAAAGCGAACGATAACGACGGAACAATGAATTTTTCAGGAGCCGCCCGCGGCCCTACCTAGAGCGCCGACAGATCCACACCCCGCTCCGCGCCTCGAAGGGACCGACCGTGCCGCCCGCCTTCCCGCTCCTGCCCCTCCCCGTCCTGCTGATCCTGCTGCCGCTGTTCGTGCCGCTGCTGGCCGTCGCGTGCCTGGGCTTCGCGCAGGGCGGGCGCCGCCGGCCGCCGCACCTGCCGCGCCTCGCGGAGGTCGCGGCGCTGCTGGCGCTGGCGGCCGCGCTGGCGCTGACGGTGGCGCTGATCGTGCTCGGCCCCGGCCGGCTCGGCCCCTCGATGCGGCTCGATGCGCTGAGCGCCATCATGCTGCTGCTGGTGACGTTCGTCGGCTGGATCGTCGTGCGCTTCGCCGGCACCTATCTCGACGGCGAGGCGCGGCAGGGCCCGTTCACCGGCTGGCTGTGCCTGACGCTGGCCGCCGTGCTGTGCCTGGTCGCGGCGAACCATCTAGTGCAACTGGTCGCGGCGTGGATCGCCACCAGCCTGCTGCTGCACCGGCTGCTGCTGTTCTATCCCGAGCGGCCGGCGGCGCAGCGGGCGGCGCGCAAGAAGTTCGTGACCGCGCGGCTGGGCGACGTGGCGCTGGGTGCCGCCGCGCTGCTGCTGGCGCTGGCCTACGGCACCGGTGACATCGGCTCGATCCTGGCGGCGGCCCGGCAGGGCGACGGCGGCGGGCTCGCCGTGGCGGCGGCCTGCCTGCTCGCGCTCGCGGCGCTGCTGAAGTCGGCGCAGTTCCCCAGCCACGGCTGGCTGACCGAGGTGATGGAGACGCCGACGCCGGTCTCCGCGCTGCTGCATGCCGGCGTGATCAATGCCGGCGGCTTCCTGCTGATCCGCTTCGCCGACGTGATGCTGCTGGCGCCCGGCGCGCTCGCCGTGCTGGTCGTCGTCGGTGGCTTCACCGCCCTGTTCGGCAGCCTGGTGATGCTGACCCAGCCCGCGGTGAAGACCTCGCTCGCCTGGTCCACCGTGGCGCAGATGGGCTTCATGATCCTGCAATGCGGCCTGGCGCTGTTCCCGCTCGCGCTGCTGCACATCGTGGCGCACTCGCTCTACAAGGC
This sequence comes from Reyranella aquatilis, assembly GCF_020880995.1. Classification (GTDB taxonomy): domain Bacteria; phylum Pseudomonadota; class Alphaproteobacteria; order Reyranellales; family Reyranellaceae; genus Reyranella; species Reyranella aquatilis. Next base: position 104,220 of record NZ_JAJISD010000014.1, read on the forward strand.
GCACGCCTTCCTGGCCGCGGGCGGGGCGGTCGAGCGGGTCGCGGCGATCCGGCGGCCGGGCCCCGTGGCGGTGCCCGACGCCGCCGCCGTGGCGCGGGCCTTCGGGGCCGCCCTCGCGATCTACGTGGTGGTGGGTCTGGCCTTCGGCCTCACCCACAAGTCGCCGCAGGCCGCGGTGCTGGGCGCCATCCTGATCTTCGGCGTGGCCTACATGCTGGCGCAGGGCTTCGCCGACGCCGCCCCGCGCGCGCTGACGCGGCGCACCGCGGTCTATGCGCTCGCGACCTCGTTCGGCTACTTCGCGCTGCACGCGGCCGCGGTGTTCGTCACCCAGGGCGTGCTGCCGGTCACGCCCGCGCCGGGGCCGCTCGAAGCGGGGCTGCTGGTGCTGGCGGTCGCGAGCTTCGGCCTGGTGGCCATCGTGCAGGCGATGTTCCCGCTGTGGGCCTACCACCCCGCCGCCGCCGGCCTGCGCGTCCATCTCTCCAACGGCTTCTACGCCAGCGCGCTGTTCGACCGGATCATCGGCGCCTGGCGCACCGATCGCCCGCCAACCGGCAGCACGCCCTCCCGGACCTGACGCCCGCACCGCAGCCCCCACACCCGGAGTTCACGCCATGTCGACCGCCACCCTGCCCCTTGCCACCGACGCTCCCCTGCCGGCTCCCGCCAACGGCAACGACAACGCATTCGAGCGCATCGCAACGGCAGCCGATCGCGCGGCGCTGGCGATCCCGCCGGCCTGGCCGCTCGCCTCGAGCGTCGCGGTCAATCCGTTCCTCGGCCAGAGCGGCGAGGATCTCGCCACCGCCGGCGCGCGGCTCGCGCGGGTGGCCGGCGCCGCCGTCACTCCGCCGCGGGCAACGTATCGCGCGAAGATCGCCGCCGGCGCGATCACCGAGGCCGATCTCCTCGCGGCCTGGTCGAACGCACCGCCGGACCTCCGGCCGACCGACCTCGCCGCGTTGAAGCAGGCGGTCGAGCACGACGTGCCGCCGCCGGTCGCGCTGCCGACCGTCGCCGATCTCGCGGCCGGGGTGTCGGGCATCGACTGGCCGGGCCTGATCGCCGAACGGCTGGGCGCCTGGGCGGCCGGCCATTTCGACGAGGGCCAGGCGCTGTGGGCCGCGCCGCGCAATGCGCGGGGCGCCTATGCCGCGTGGCGCGCGGTGGCCACGCACGACCTGTCGCCCGAGATCGCGGGCCTGCCGGGCTTCGCGCTGCACGTCTCGGAAGTGCCGGTCAATCCGCTGCGGCTGATCGCGCGGGCAAGCGAACGGCTCGGCCTCGCCGACGCCGCACTCGAAACCTACTTCCACCGGCTGCTGATGAGCCTCGGCGGCTGGGCCCAGTATGCGCGCTACAAGCGGTGGCAGGCCGAGCTGGCCGGCGGCAGCGATGCCACGACGACCGACCTGCTGGCGATCCGGCTGGTCTGGGAGGAAGCGCTGTTTGCGCGGTACGCCCCGGCGATCGCGGCGCGCTGGGCGGAGACCGTCGCGGCCCATGCCGCGCCGGTCGCGCCTTCCGCCGACCTGGTGATCGACTCGATCCTGCAGGAAGCGGCCGAACGGGCCGCGCAGCGCGCGCTGGCCGCGACCTTGGCCGCGCCCGCGCCGGCATCCTCCACTTCGCCCGATGCGCGGCCGTCGCTGCAGGCGGCGTTCTGCATCGACGTGCGCTCCGAACCGTTCCGGCGCGCGCTGGAGAGTCTCGATCCGGGCATCCGCACGCTTGGCTTCGCGGGCTTCTTCGGCGTCGCCACCGCGCATCGGCGCTTCGCCTCCGACGTCGAGGAACTGCGGCTGCCGGTGCTGCTGACGCCGGCGCTTCATTCCGCCGCCGGCAGCGATGCCGACGCAGAAGCCGACCGCTCGGCGCGCATCGCCGCGCGGGCCAAGCGGGCCTGGGGCCGCTTCAAGCTCGCCGCCGTCTCCTCCTTCGCCTTCGTCGAGGCGACGGGACCGCTGCATGTCGGGCGGATCCTGAGCGATTCGCTCGGCCGCGTCGGCGCGACGCCCGAAGAACCCGCCCCGCGCCTCGTGCCCGCGCAACCGCACGGTCACGATCACGGGCACGATCACGGGCACGATCATGGGCATGCCCACGACGACGGGCAGCCGCCCGACCTCGCGGCGCGCATCGACGCGGCGGAGAAGATCCTGGGCGCGATGTCGCTCGCGCCGCCCTTCGCGCGGCTGGTCGTGCTGGCGGGGCACGGGGCGCGGCTGGTCAACAATCCGCATGCCAGCGCCCTGCAATGCGGCGCCTGCGGCGGCTATTCCGGCGAAGTGAATGCGCGGCTGCTGGCCGCGCTGCTGAACGACCGCGGCGTGCGGTCGGGCCTCGCCGCGCGCGGCCGCGCGGTGCCCGACGACACGCTATTCGTCGGCGCGCTGCACGACACGACCGCGGACACCGTCACGTTGTACGACGATGCGCCGTCGGCGGCGCATCGCGCCGACATGGCGCAGGCGCGGGCCTGGTTCGAGGCGGCGGGCACGCTGACGCGGACCGAACGCGCGCTGCGGCTGCCGCGGGCCGGCAGCGCGGCGGCCGTCGCCCGGCGCGGCAACGACTGGTCCGAGACGCGGCCCGAATGGGGGCTGGCGGGCTGCAGCGCCTTCATCGCCGCGCCGCGGACGCGCACCGGCGGCCGCTCGCTGGCCGGCCGCGCCTTCCTGCACGACTACGACTGGCAGCAGGATGCGGGCTTCGGCGTGCTGGAGCTGATCCTCACCGCGCCGGTCGTCGTGGCGAGCTGGATCAGCCTGCAATACTACGGTTCGACCGTGGCGCCGGACGCGTTCGGCGGCGGCAACAAGCTGTTGCACAACGTCACCGGCGGCATTGGCGTGATCGAGGGCAATGGCGGGCTGCTGCGCGCCGGCCTGCCCTGGCAGTCGGTACATGACGGCGAGACCCCGGCGCACGAGCCGCTGCGCCTGTCGGTCTGCATCGAGGCGCCACGCGAGGCGATCGAGGGCGTTCTTGCGCGTCACGATGCGGTGCGCACGCTGTTCGACAAGGGCTGGCTGAACCTGTTCGCGCTGGACGACGACGGACACATGGCGTGGCGCTACGCCGCCGGCCTGCGCTGGACCGCGATGGACCCGTCCGTCTGACGGCGCGGCGATCGGCTGCACCGCAGCGGCTCCCCCAAGGCCAATGCAGGGCAATCGCATATGCCTCGAGATGCGGTGCTGAGTCCCTCCCTCGCGCTCGGGCTGAGGGAGCCGAGCGCGGCCGAAGTTGAAGCGGTCGTTTCGATTGCTGCTTGGCGACGGCACCTGCGGCGGAACGACTTATATATAGGCCGTGCAACCTGAATGAAACTCGTGCACTATCCCCATGCCGCCTTCACCTCGCGATAAGCCCCCTCGGGCGCTTCCTTAACTGGATAGCGTGGATTGTAGGCGGCACTTCATTTTCAGTAGTACTTCACCGTACCGTGCGACCACATATCCACTTCGTGGATTATGCGGTCCTTGATCAGGTCGTATGAGCGCGTGTCGCCCTTCTCCCATTTCCTCTGAAGCGCCCACGTGCAGTAATCCGCCGCTTGAAGACACGGGTCAGCGACGGACCTACAGAAGTTTGTCTGGAAGCGCCGATTGCCTCGGATAACTTGCTGCGCGACATCGTTCACCGCGCCTGAAAAGACAGCCTGTCCCTTGGCGGTGCCGACCGATGCTGTCGTGAACAGCACCTCGGTGGAATTGCCTAGGAACTTTGGCGCTGCGTACTGCAGATGGTAGTACCAACCATATTTGTAGAACCGACCGTTGGCGGAGCGGACTTGGGGCTGGGCTTTGGACTTCTCCATAATGGTGGCCTGTACTTGGAAGTCGTGCTTCTCCAAGAGCGCGAACACCTTGTCTCGCACGGCTTGTTTGTCTTCTGTGGCGTGGAAGTACTCGCCGACTGGGTCGTCATTCCAAATCAGCTCGCGTCGAAGATCCAGTAGCGCACCGCCGAGGCTTGAACACGAATGGCAAGTCATCGTGCAGACGATGAAATAGCGACTGGCACGCGGATTATTGCTAAAATTGAAGTCACCCGCTTCGTCGGCGAAGGCATAAAGACGGGACATGATGGAATCTCATAAAGCTGATGAACCAGAACAATCGCGCCGATTCCTCGAAAGCGTGAAAGCGGACCGGGCCGACAAAGGACGTACTGAAAGAGGCGGTTAAGAAGGTCGCCTCTCACAAGCGAGAGGCGCCTAGTCCAAAGCGCCCCCGCTAGGCTTGTCCTTGTAGATCAGCTTGAAACTGCCCTCCAAAAGTTGAAGCCACAGCTTCCGCTCGTCGTCAGGCCATACATCGCCGGCATTCGGCAAGCGCTTCAGTAGACCGGCAATAATGGGGTCGATCGGCGGAAGATCACCTCCGGCGCCTCCACCTTCTTCCTTCTTCGGCGTCTGGCGGACCTCTTGCTCGACGGCTGGGGCCCCGCCGATTCCAGGCTTGACCAGACGCCCCGACGCAGCGTCGATGAAGCCTGCATAAGTCGCCGACTTCATGAACGTCTGACGGGCACGCTCAGTCTGCTTCGGTGAGACGCCCAGTTGCTGCATTTGCCGTTCGATCGCTGCGGCGGGCGGCAGAACATTGCCCTTGAACTGGTCGTACATCACGCGGAACAGTTCCGCATTCAGGAAGGCAATAACGCGAGGCGCCGGAGTCCCAGTAATGATGTCCCGCCCAAGCTGTGTGAGCGTTGCGCGGCCCTGTGCGGTCTCGATCAACCCAAAGATGCGGGCGGCCCCAAGGCGAGTCCGAAAGGTTCCGCCCGTAGCAGTCTGCCCCATCCAAACCGCAAGCTCGTCCGCCTCACAGGATGAGCCGGCGCGGGTGTGGATCGTCTGCGCAAGTTCCACAGCGTTCTGCAAGTCAGTGTAAGGAAATTCGATCTCGGACCGGAAGCGCTTCGGCGTTTCGGCCGATGTCTCCGGGCTGTTGGCGGTGTCCGTCATTGGTCACTCCTGCCCACGGGAAGTCTGGGGCGAAGTATAGGTGGGCTTCGCTTGGCCATTTGTCAACTTTTTTCTTGTCTGACACGGATTTTCGTATTTCAACCGAAATCGGTGTAACGATCATGCTTTTACTGCGCTAGCGCGCAGACGCGGGCGTTGACGATAACAAGCGCCGCGATTACGCTATTGAATGTTGGAGGTCGACATGAAGACAAGGGTCGCCCCAGCCGGATCGCGCGCGTACGGCGCCGGCACGGGCTAATAGAAAGGCCGCCCGACCCGATTCCAGCGGGTGAGGCGGCCTAGCGTAGGCTACTGAAAGATCAGCGTTCCAACTGGGGCCGGTTATACACCGGCCCCTTTCTTTTGTGAATCTCTAGGCGGGTAGGGTCGCCGGCCTTTGTATCTACAACGAACCCACCCCAACCTCATGCTCAGGGCACTCCCCCTCGATTCCCCGGGGTAAACTCCAGAGCGCGTCTCGAGGCATGGGAACGAGCACCGCGTCGGTTGCCCATCATTCGAGACGCCGCGCAGGCGCGGCCCCTCAGGATGAGGTGGGTGTTGGATCCATCTGCATCGGAAGGACTTCAGGACCAACGATCAAAGGTCCCTCGCTCACGCTCGGGATGACAATTGGGTTGGTAATTGCGCAGTGCGCCGATCATACAAACGGTGTCATCGCGAGCGGGGTACCCGCCGTGGAGCGTTAAGTAAGGGCCCTTTGGGGTCCGGCGTTTCGAGCCAGCGACGCGGCGGACGAACGAGAGTTCTCTTTCCGAGTGCAACCTCTTGGCCGCGAGCGCGTTGAAGAGTGCGTGGCGCCCTTCTGATCCCCAAGGTTGCGCAACGCGTAACGGGCCCGCTCCTCCTCCCACACACCAGGAGCGGGCCCGAGTCGCGTCCGCCGGAGCGCCGCCATGCCCCGCAAGCTCAAGACCTTCGTGACGTCGGCCGGCTTCTTCGATCTCGCCGTCGCCGCGCCGTCCATGAAGGCCGCGCTGGCGGCGTGGGGCGCCGACAGCGATCTCTTCCATCAGGGGTTTGCCCGACAGACCGACGATGCCGCGATCATCGCGGCCACCCAGGCCAAGCCGGGTGTCGTCCTGCGCCGGCCCGTCGGCACCGCGCACGACTTCACCGAGACGGCGGAGATTTCCGAACGCGCTCTGGTCGGCGCTGCCGCTTCCTGCCCCAAGGCAAGGCGGGGGGCGAAGCGGGGAAAGCCGACGCGACGTGGCGACGGGGCCGCTCGCCAGCCCGCGGCCGCTCGCAAGGCGACCGGGCGCGCCGACGACGCGAAGCAGCAGGAGCGGCGGCTGGCGCGGCAGAAGCGCGAGGAACAGGCGCGCGTCCGGGAAGAGGAGCGCCGCGCGAAGGACGTTGCCGCCGCCGAGGCCGCGCTTGGGCACGCGAAGGCGGAGCATGAGCGCCGGGTGGCGGCGCTCGATCGGGAAAGGGCCTCACTCGACCGGCGGGCGAGCGCCGAGGAGAAGGACTGGGCCCGCGAGGCGGAGCGTCTGCGCGAGGCGCTGCGGCGGGCCCGCCGGTGAAATCAGTACTGCGTGTTGCCGCCGCCGCTGGTGGCGCCGCGGGCGGAGTCCTCCTTGATGCGCTGTTCCAGCATGGTGCTGGAGCTGGTCTGGCCGTTCCAGGTGGCGTTCACGTTCGACCGCGTGCCCATGTAGCGCTCCGGCGCCGCCCCGTAGGCTCCGCCGTTTCCGGCATTTCCATCGTTGCCGCCGCTGCAGCCGGCCAGGCCCATAACCATCGCCGTCAGCGCCGCTACGACAGTCGTGCTAATCTTTACCGCCATCCCGCCCTCCGGATCATCTGGAGGCACAATGCACCAAAACGGAATCGGTGTCGCACTGCAGTGTAATTACACATTTTATGTCTTCATTGTTGATGCAGTCTCTTTAAGACTAGTGTAAGTCGTGGGGATACCGCCATGCCCCTCCATTGGAATGTCCATTCGGATTCGCGCTTCTTCGAAGTGATCTGCGACGGCAACGTCGAAGCGCATGAGGTCCACGCCATGCTCGATGCGCTGGTGGGCGCGCGGGCACTCGGCTACCGCAAGCTGTTCGACGGGACGCGCGGCGAGACGAACATAAGCGCGATGGAAATCGTCGATATCGGTGTCCGCATGCGCAACCTGCACAGGGGCGACGTGAAGCTCGGACCTCTCGCCGTCGCCATTGCGGACGACAAGTACGTTCTGCTCGGCCGCGCGCTGGGCATGCTTGCGGCGCCGCGCCGGCCGATGCGCGTCTTCAAGACCGTCCAGCAGGCCCATCGCTGGCTCAACTCGCCCGCCATTCTCGCCAGCGTGCCCGAGCCCGAGTCCGAAGTCCCCTCTGCGTGATGACGCGATCCGCGTAAGCTTGGCCGCCTCGACCTCGGCGCGGCTTACGGCACCGGCGTCTCGACCGGGTCGAGCGGCCAGATCGGACGGCGCAGCTTCGAATAGGTGAAGCGCGTGGCGTCGGTCGAGCAGAGACCGCCCGCGTCGACCAGCATGACCTGCCGCGCGATCGGCTCGAAGGCGGCGCGGAAATGCTGCGAGCTCTTCACCACCAGCACGTTGCGGCGCAGCGGATCGATGCCCTGGCTCAGGAACACCTGCAGGTCGATCGTGTGCATGCGGATCGAGGTCGTGACGACGTCGATGCCGCCTGCTCCACCGAGCCGCAACACCGCGGTCGGCCCCAGCGCGACCTGCACGCCGGCATTCATCGGCCCGTCGTTGCGGAAGTTGCCGTCGGAGAGATGCATCACCTCGGCCATCGCGCGCACCGGCGCGCCCAGCGACGGATCGGTATGGCCGCCCAGCGCCACGTCGATGCGTGCGCCGACGCCCGCCTTCAGCGCCTGTCGCACGGTGCCGGGATCGTAGATCGTGCCGATCGCGACGTTGGGCACGCCCGCTTCGAGCAGCGCGCGCAGCAGGTTGGGCGCGTCGTTGTAGCCGCCGCCACCGGGATTGTCGGTGCCCTCGGCCAGCACCAGCGGCCGCTCGCCGCCGGCGCGCGCCGCCCCGACCGCCTCGGCGATGGAGCGATAGGACGAGGAGAACTCGTTCCGCCGCGCCCACATCTCGTCGATCAGCGCGCGGGCCGCCGCGCGCGCCGCGTCCTCGGCGCCGGGCTCGTGACTGACCGCGACCGACGGACCGGCCCACGGGATGTCGGACCAGGTGAAGCCCACCTGGATCGAGACCACGTTGAGGCCCGGCTGCCGTTCGAAGGCTTCGGCGCGCGCCAGCAGGTCGCGCATGATGCCGGGCTGCGTGGTGCGGCCGTGATCGGCGCCCTTCAGCATCGCGGGCTGCACCAGCAGACAGCGCGGCTGCTTCCTCCCCTGCAAGGCATCCTCGACCAGCTGCGCGGCCTGCATCGCGCGCTCGTAGCCATCGACATGCGGATAGGTGCGATAGCTCACCAGCGCGTTGGCGTTGCGCGCCATGCGCTCGGTGGCATTGGCGTGCAGGTCGAGCGTCGCCACGATCGGCACGTCGGGGCCGACCACGCCGCGCAGCGCTTCGAGCAACGCGCCCTCGGCATCGTCCTCGGTCTCGCTCACCATCGCGCCGTGCAGCGAGAGGCAGACCGCGTCGACTTTTCCGCCGCGCGCCGCGTCCACGATACACCCGCTGATATGCTCCCAGGCTTCGCGCGTCAGCGGCCCCGAGGGGATCGTGTTGGCAGCGACGCTCCAGACCGGCGCCCAGCCGTGCAGCTTCGCGGCATCGATGAAGCCGCCCAGCTCGTTCCGCGTGCCGGTGAAGTTGGGCACGATCGCCTCGCCCTCGACGAGACGCTGGCGGCGATAGTCCTCCAGCGTCGTCGACAGTTTCGAGAAGGTGTTGGTCTCGTGCATGAACTGCGCGATCAGGACCCGGCTCGGCATGGCGCTCAGTCCCGTCCTATTCCTTCTCGACGTTCCAGAACACCGTCACCGGCGAGGTGACGTTGCCGCTGACGGCCTTGCGGCGCGCCATGGCGCTGGTGAACTGGCCGAGGAAGGCGTGCGTGGGCGTCTCGGCGGCGCGCAGCTGGATCTTCTCGACGATCTGCTTGCGCCTGGCCTCGTCCGGCTCGTCGGCGAAGGCGGCCCGCAGGCGCACCAGCTCCTCGTCGCAGGGCCAGCCAAACGGGGCCTTGTCGCAGGTCGCCACGATGAAGCCCAGCGCCAGCGGATCGAGCGCATCCGGCGCCGAGGTCGAGGTGATCAGCGCGCTCCAGCCGCCCTTGTCCGGCGGATCCTTCCTGGCGCGGCGCGCGACCAGCGTCTGCCAGTCCATCGACTGCATGTCGACCTTCATGCCGGCCTTCTCCATCAGCGACTTGGCGATCGGCGCCATGTTGGCGAGCGCATAGAGATCGGTGGAGTGCAGCAGCACCGCGGGCGTGTTGTCGTAGCCGCCCTCGGCGAGGAGCTGCCGGGCCTTGGCGAAGTTGCTCTCGTACTTGTCCTCGAAGCCCACGGTCGTCTCATAGGGTCCGCCGCAGATGAACATGGCCTTGCAGACCGTGTAGTACTCGGGCTCGCCGATCACGCCGTCGAGGAAGTCCTTCTGGTTGAAGGCATAGAGCATCGCCTGCCGGATCTTGGCGTTGTCGAACGGCTTGTGCAGCTGGTTGAAGCGATAGATGTACTGGTTGCCCCACTTGCTGGGATTGATCAGCTCGGCATTGCGGTCCTTCTTGATCAGCGGATAGAGGTCGTGCTGCGGCGCCTCGATGATGTCGATCTCGGCCGCCTGCAGCGCGTTCACCGCGGTCTGCTGGTCGGGCATGGCGATCCATTCGACGCGATCGACCTTGGCGACCTTGCCGCCGGCGAGGCCGGAAGCCGGCTCGGGCCGTGGCTTGTACTTCGGGTTCTTCACATAGACGGTCCTGTCGCCGGGCTTCCATTCGTCGGCCTTGAAGATGAAGGGTCCGGAACCGACGAACTCCTTGATCTGGTCGTTGGGCGAGGTCTCCGCGACCCGCTTCGGCATGATGAACGGATTGCCCGAGGGCTTGGACAGCGCCTGCAGCACCACGCCGGTCGGCTGCTTCAGCACGAACTGGAAAGTCTTCGCATCGACCGCCCTGGCCTCGGCCATCCTGCTCCACAGGATCTGGCCCACCGAATCGCGCACTGCCCAGCGCCTGAGCGATGCCAGCACGTCCTCGGTCGTCACGGGCTGGCCGTCGTGGAACTCGAGCCCGTCGCGCAAGGTGAAGGTCCAGGTGAGATTGTCGGGCGTGACGCTCCAGCTCTCGACCATCTGCGGCTTGACCCGGAGGTCGCCGTCGAGCGCGAACAGCGTGTCGTAGACCATGTAGCCGTGGTTGCGCACGATGAAGGCGGAGGTCCAGATCGGATCGAGAATCTTGAGATCCGAATGCATCACGACCTTCAGCGTCTTCGGCTGCTGCGCCGATGCCCCGTCCGGCAAAGTCATCAGAAGCGGCGCCGCGGCCATCGCCGCCAGCCAGCCCATCAGCCTGCGTCCCACCATCGCCCCCTCCTCTTCACACACGCTGAAGATGCTGGGGCTGCCGCAGGACGCTGTGAAATTCATTCGTCCCGAAGGTTCATTCCTTCATCTCATGAACGAGAGGCCAGAGACGGCCGGTCCTCCCAGCCAAGTCAATCCCTTGCCTCATCCTGAGGAGGTCGCGCAGCGACCGTCTCGAAGGATGGGAACGCGCACCTTGCTTGTTGCCCATCCTTCGAGACGCGGCCTGAGGCCGCTCCTCAGGATGAGGTAAGGGCTTGAAGCGATTCAATTCATTTCGAGCCAGCCTCTCAGGGTGAGGCCGGTGGCTCAAAATGAGGTGGAAAGACTCTAGCGGTCGAGACTCAGGAAGTAGTCCGCGATCCGTTCATAGGCGGCGGGCGTCGGGTGATACTCGAAGGGCGGCGCGATCAGATAGGCATCGCTGTAGTCGGGGATGATCTGGCGGATCGTATGGACGCGCAGCCCCTGCTCGCGCAGTCGCCGGACGACACCCTCGGTGGTGCCGTCCCAGGTAAAGACGTGGAAGCGGATGCCGGGGTAGAGCCGCTCGAGTTCGCGCGACGCTTCCGCGATCAGCGCGGCCGCCAGCTCTTCCTCCTCCTCTTCGGTCAGACGGTTGAAGCCGATCAGCTCGCGCCAGCTCCTGCCCACCGTGTTGAAGTTGCCCTCGCGCACCGGCCGCCCGTCGTCGTCCACGACGAAGAGCGGGCCGAACCTGTCCCACTTGCCGCGTCCCGCGGCGCGCGCCGTGTGGGCGGGAATGAACAGGTAGACGGCATCGGTCGGCTTGCAGGAGATGGCCCGCTGGAAACGGCCCGACTGGAGCCCGGCGAGGAACTGGTGCGGTCCCCAGCCGCCGATCCCGAGGCTCTTGACCTCGACCTCTCCCCGGCTCCGGGCGACGATCTGCGCCGCCGAAGTCTCGTCGTCGTCGACACCCTCGCCGAAGGTGAAGGAATCGCCGAACTGGAGCAGGCAGCGCGGCGCGCCCTCCACCCTGGGCACGACGCGAAAGCGATCCGGGCCGGTCGTGTAGGAGGCGTCGTAGATGACACGCGAATCCAGCAGCCTGCGCGCGGTGACGTGCTTGTCGGGCTGCGCGATGAAGCCCACGTCCTCGATGCCCTGGTCGTAGAAGCCGTTGACGAACGTCCCCTCCATGCGGAGCCGGTCGCTCTGACCGTCCACGAAGTCGCTGTTCTTCCAAGCGCCGAAGGCGAGCGCCGCAACGACGGCCGCGACGAGGCTGATCGCCCCCGCCAGAACCCAGCTCTTCATTCTTTCGAGGATCAGCGCCGGGCTCGATCGCCGCGGTCACCCTGACCCGGCTTGCTGACCGTCCTGGCCTTCTGGCGACGATCGGACCTCAGGGACCTGCTGACGTCGACGACCTCCTTGAAGGAAGTCCCGCGCTCGTTGCGGCGAACGAACAGCTTGTTGGTGCCGGTGTCGATCAGTTCGCGCCGGTTGGCCGACTTCGCGGCGGTCTTGCGCTTCGCCGCCTTCGCGCCCTTCTTCTTTGCTGCTTTCTTTTTCGCTGACTTCTTCTTCGCTGCGTTCTTCTTCGCGGCCATGCGGTCTCTCCCTGGAGTCGACCTCAACGGCCCACGCGGTAAAGAGTTCCAGGCGCAGGACCGTGCCCGCCGGATCGAGCTTTCACCGGTCTTCGCGAGACCGAGCGGCGCGTGTCGATCAGCTCTTGCGCGTGCGCGGCTTCGGCGGTTCCGGCGCGGAGGTCCAGCCGACGCCTTCCATCGTGCGCAGCAGCGCTTTCGCCGCCATCGCGTCGGCGCCGTTTTCGCCCAGCCAGGTCGACCAGGCGGGATCGCCGTCCTCGAGGATCGCGGGCATGCGCGGATCGCCCTCGCCGCTCTTGATCGTGCGGCGGATCAGTTCGTTGGCCGGCACGGTCGCCATGACGCAGAACAGAAGCGGCGCGGGCTGGCCCTCGATCGCGTAGCGCCGCCATACGAAGGCGAAGCCGCGCGGCCGGCCGTCGCGCGGATCGATCGTCCACTGCTTGGTCGCGGTCGCGCCCGAGGGCTTCGTGATCTCCTCGCCCTCGTTGAAGGTGCGGAAGACGACGATGCCGCGCTGGCCGGCATGGAACGGCGTGCGGAACGGCTCCTTCCGGTCGATCGTCTCGGAGCGCGCATGGATCGGGCGCGGCCGGCGCCAGTCGCGCGGATCGGGAAAGCCCCAGCGCATCGGCACGACGCGGCGCCGTCCCGCCTCGGCATCCCACACGATCACCGGCACCGCCGCGCCGACGCGATACGTGACGATGCCGTCCTCGCCCGCCCCGGCTTCCGCGCCCTCGCCATCGCTCGCGGCGTCACCCACCGTCAGCGGTTGCGAGAAGGCGACCACCTCGCGCCACGAAGCCTGCGCCGTGAACTTTCCGCACATGCTGTCACGCTAGCATCGCTCCGGCCGCCCGCGCCATCGCGGCCAGAAGATCGTGCGGCCCGGTACCGCTTCTCTCTAAGTCCGCCTCCTGAAGGTCGCATAGCTGAACCGCTGTTCCGTCCCCCAGGGTGTCCGGTGCGCTTCGGAGGCTTCGCCGGTCAGGCTGAACGCCGGACCGAGGCGTGCCGCCAGCGTGGCAGCGCTGTAGCGCTGTACCGCAAGGCCGCTGCACTTTTCGGGACCGTCCAGCGCGAACGTCGCCATGATGACGGCGGAGCCCGCCGATGTGCCTGCCTCCAGGGCCGAGAGGTAGGCGGCCTGATTGTCCGGCTCGGTGAGGAAGTGAAAGACCGCGCGATCGTGCCAGACGGCATAGGCGCGGGGCGGGCGCCACTGGGTGATGTCGGCCGCGATCCACGCGACCTTGCCGGCCTCTCTGCCGAGCCTCGTCCGGGATTTCTCCAGGGCTGCTTCGGCCACGTCGAGAACCGTCAGGTCCGTGTAGCCCCGGGCGATCAGGTCATCGACCAGCCGCGATGCACCGCCCCCGATGTCGACGATCGCCGACGCACGATCGGGCATCGCCGATGCGATGAGCTCGAGAGACCGCTCCGAGTGCGGCTGAAACCAGCTCACGGCGGTTTCAGACTTCGTGGAATAGACTTCTTCCCAATGGCTGCGCGTGCCGCTCATGCGTGCCTCCTCTCATCCGGCGACACGCGCCAGAAGCCGGCCAACCCTGCCGACAATCGGAGGCGACTGCCAGCCCAATCCTTCTGGCCGCCCTCGCCGGGAAGGCGGCGTTTGAGCGGGCGGCGCCGGCAGGGCAAGGTGTCGGTGCGCGCCGGCGGCCGGTGCTGGAGAAAGACACATGCGGACCCTCGGCAACATCCTGTGGCACGTCCCGTTCCTCGGGTTCCTGACGGCGGCCTTCTACTGGCTGCTCGGGCTGGTGCTCACCCTGCTGGTCGTCACCGCGCCGCTTGGGCTGGGGCTGATGGAGTTCGGCAAGTTCCTGCTCGCGCCGTTCGGCAACGAGATGGTGAGCAAGGCCAGCCTCAACGTGAAGCAGAACCCGGTGTGGGAAGCCTATTCGACGATCGTGATGATCCTCTACCTGCCGTTCGGCGTGCTGTTCGTGATCCTGAACGCGATCCAGGTGTTCGCGCTGTGCTTCTCGATCGTCGGCATCCCGGTTGCGCTGGTGATCGCCAAGTCGCTGGGCACCGTGCTCAACCCGGTGAACAAGGTCTGCGTGCCCTCCGCCGTCGCCGAGGAAATGGCCCGCCGCAACGCCAGCGCCGCCCTCGACCGCCGCGCCGGCTGACGCGGCGCCGCTTTACCGGCCGATCTATCGCGCGGCCAGCGCGACGTTGCGCAGGCGCGGCCAGTCGCGGGACCAGCAGCAGCGATGGTCGAAGTCCGGCTCGACGATCAGCGTCGCCGACGCGCCGAGCCTGTCGATCGCCGAGGCGACCGAGGCGACGGGCACGACCTTGTCCTTACCGCCGGCGAACGCGACCGTGCGTATCCGCGAGAGGCGGTCGATCCGGTCGAGCGGCAGCGGCACGCCGTCGAGCGGCGACACGCCCAGGCGGCGCGTCCAGTCGGCCACATCGAGTGGCGCGGCCACGGTGACGAGCCGCGCCACGTCGCTGCGTCGCGCCGCGACGAGCGCCGCGATCACGCCGCCGCCGGAATAGCCCACCAGCACCAGCGCGCGTTCGGGATGGCGCAGCCGCTCGCGCGTGATGACGTCATCGACCGACGCAACGACATCGTCGGCGAACCGGCCGGTCGTCCAGGCGCGCACGCTACAACGCGGATCGGCGCGGCCGGCCGCGAACTGACAGGGCCGCGCGATGTAGAGGACGGCGGGTCCGGGATCGGCGGCGGCGAGGCGCAGCGCCACCGGATCCGCCGGCGTCGGATCGGAGGACGGCGTGCGCGCGTCGATGTAGGCGAGCCCGTCGCCCTCGAGGTAGACGAACAGCGGCCCGGGCCGTCCGTCGTCGCGCCGCCAGCTCTGCAGATCGAAGCCCGCGCCCCCGGATGTTGCCGCGACAAGCCCCGCCGCGCGCGCGATCCCCGCCGCGGTCTCGTCGCGCGCGGCTCCGCCCTGACCGCACCCGGCCAGCATCGCCGCGAGCGTGACGAGCGCGACGAGACGAACGGCCACGTCGCGCGCCGCGATCACCTGCACGCCGTCAGCGCGTCGTACTCACATCCATCAGGATGTTGTTGGCGTCGACCAGTCCAGGCGCACTGCCGGCGGCGCGATCCTGCAGCGACTTCACCATCGCCGGATCGAGCGGGATCGGGCCGTCGGGTCCGGGCACGGTCAGCGACGCCGTGCCGGTCCGCGGCAGGATCTGCGGCAGCTGCTGGCCGTTGCCCCAGTTGGCCTCCATCGCATTGCCGTCGCGGCCGATGCGAAGATCGGCCTTGAGCGTCGTCACGTCACTGGCCGGCACGGAGCCGGTGAAGACCGCCACGGTGCCGTCGATCCTGACAGCAGCGACGACCCCGATGATGATTCCCGTCGAGCCCGAGACCTGCTGCGCCGTCGGTATCGTCGGCTCAGCGGTCTTCTTCAGCGCCGACGCGAGGTCCGCGCCGCTGAACTCGATCACCGTGTTGCCGACCGGCAGCTTGCCCAGCCGTGTCCAGCCTTCGCCGTCGCTGCGCAACTGCCGCGTGCCATCCGGCCCCGTCGCCGTCACGCCGACTTCGGGAAGCTTCACCGACGGCTTCTTGATGTTGGAGCGGCTCGTGACGATGGGCGCTTCGTTGGCGGTCGGCGTACCGGGGCCGCCAGACCCGGTTTGCGGGATCGACAGACTCTGTACCCGTATGGTCGACACGTCGGCGGAGATGCGCAATCGCAATTCCGAGGGGGCCGGTACGCCGTCCCGGCCGACGTCAGTCGTCGGGCTTCCGTCGCCCCAGTTCACCTTCGGGCTGCCGCCGCCGTCGGGGATCACGATGTCGATCTGCAGCGCGCGCGCGTTGGCGAGGAGCGACCGCGGAAAGGTGCGTTCGACCATCCTCGGCTGCGGCGCCTCGCCCACTTTCTGCACCGCCGGCAGCAGCAGGCCGATCAGGATGCCGGCCGGCTGCGCCGGCTCGCTGCCGGGCCCGCCGGGCAGTCGGACGTCCAGCAGCTTCTTCGTGTCGAGCACCACCGAATGGGTTCCGGGAGTCAGCACGCCCAGCGTCGACGTGCCGTTGCCGCCGGTGGATTGCGTCATGGCGCCACCTCCCGGCTGCTTCTGCACTACGACGTCGATGCCCGGGATCGGGTTGTTTTGATAGTTCCGCTGCGGCTTTTCGGGTTCGCCCGCCACGGCCTCCAGCGAGGGCCGCTTGATGTTGGAGCGGCTCGTGTTGATGGCCGCTTCGTTGGCGGTCGGCTTGTCGCCCGCGCCCGGGTTCCCCGGCGAGGTACCGAGCCGCGTCGTGCTCACTTCCTGCAGGATGTTGTTCGCGTCGGCCAGGGCGGCGGCGGTGCTGCCGGGGACCGGCGTGACGAAGACGAGACGTGTCTCGCCGGACGTGTTGCGCTTGGCGAGATCCTCGAACAGCTTGATGTCGGCGCGACCGTCGCCGTTCACGTCGCCGGCCGCCACGTTGACGCCGATGCCGGTGCCCGGGTCGACGGTGGAGACCTGACCGCTGGCGTCGACGTCGATCCTGACCTGCAGGGGCTTCTGGCCGTCGACCGCCCGGACGACGAACGTGCGGTAGCGGCGCTCGCCTTCGCGCACCTTCTGGACCGCCGGCAGCAGCAGGCCGACGAGGGCGACCGGCTGGGCGCCGGGCTGCGGTCCCGTTCCGAGACTCCGGGGATTGACCGTCAGCTCGTGACGGCCCGGTCCCAGCCTGGCCAGCGACACGACGCCGTTGGAATCGCTGGTGACCTGGCGCTGGACGCCGGGACCGCGCTGGCTCACGCCGACGCCGCGCAGCGCCTTCACCTGCGAATCGGTGTAGGGCGGCGGCGCTGCGGTGGCCGTGGCGCGCGGCGTCTCCGGCGAGGCGGTCGGAGCCGTCGGTGCCGGCGACGGGATCGGGTTCGGGGTGGCCACCGGCGCCGGAACGACCGGCGCGGTGGCCGTCGGTGCCTTGGGCGCGGGGGGCGGCGGTGGTGGCGGCGCCACCGCGGGCGCGACGGGCACCATGGGCGGCGTGGGGGCGACCGGCGGCGGGATGAACGTCGGCGGCGGCGGCGGGGCGACGCGGGCGGGCGGCGGCGCCACGTCCATGCGCGGCGCCATCGGTCCCTGCGCGAAGGCGGAGGAGGTCCAGCCGCCGAGGCCGGCAAGGAGCATCGCCCCGGCCGTGCATGTCATCCGTCGGGTCATGTCACGTCCCTCCCCTCGCTTCGTATCGGCTTCCCTTCTCAGAACCTCACGTTCAGCCGCACGCTGCCCGACCACGACGACAGGGCGTAGCGGCCGATCGAGTTGTAGCCGGCGTCGACCGACGCCCAGATCGTGTCGTTGAGCGGGACGGTCGCGCCGGCGCCCACGGTGCCGCCGGTGTAGCCGTTGACCCAGCTGCCGGTGGGCAGGCTGAAATCGTGCTCGAGGGTGGCGCGGACATAGGGCTGCCACTTGTCGAGCGGCAGGCTGATGAAGCCGCCGACCGAGCCGCGGGTCAGCGAGGTCGACTGGCCGGGCACGACGACGAGGTTGCTGTCGGTGTAGCCGAAGCTGTTGATCGGCGAGTAGAGGATCGAGACCATCGGCGCGAGCACCACGGCGCCCACCTTGTAGTAGCCGTTCAGCCCGCCCTGGAAGTTCCACTGGCTGCTGCCGTAGGTGGCGCGATAGTTGAAGCCCGAGTTGGTCATCGAGTTCGTGCCGCCGCTGTAGCCCGCCATCGCCGAGACGTTCCAGTTCTCGTCGAGCTGGTAGCCGGCATAGGCGGTGACGCCGAAGGTCGAGTTGGTCGAGGCGAAGCCGCCGGTCAGCGTGCCGTCGGAGCCCTGCCAGGCGCCGCTGACGCCGAACAGGAACTTGGGCGTGATCTGCTTCTGCACGCCGAGCTGCGCGCCGTAGCTGCCGATCGTGTAGCCGCCGACGCCCACGCTGTTGACGCTCTGGCCGCCGCCGGTCTGGGCCCAGACCTGCCAGCTCATCGGATCGTCGCCGGCGGATACGCCGCTGTGCAGCGGCGCGAGGTCGGCCGTGCGGCGCGGGCCGGCCAGCACCGGCCCGGCCAGCGTCTGCTGGATCACCGCGCTGATGCCCGGCAGCGTGACATAGGCCGTCGTGTTGGCCTGGCTCTGGACACCGCTGTTGACCGCCGTCGACTGCGACGTGGCCGAGGGCGAGGCCGGCGCGACGGTGACCGTCTGCGGCGCGAGCTGCGCCTGCGCGGGGGCGGCCAGCAGCGCGCCCGAGGCGAGGGTGGAGAGCGCGATCAGTTTCTTCTTCATCTTGTGTCCTATGGTTGCTTCTTCTTGGGGCCGAGGAAAAGAATGCGGCCGACCGCCTCGCGGTCGACGCTGGCGGCGGCGATCGGCTTGCCGTCGCGCTTGACGTCGGTGATCGGCGTGCCGTCGCCCCAGTCCACGAGGGCGCCACTGCCGTCCTTCGCCATGCTGATGCGCACGCGCAGCGTCTGCGCCGTGGTGTCGGGCGCATAGATGTGTTCGACGAGATGCAGACGGTCCTTCTCGCCGACGCGCGGCGGCCGCCCGCCGGCATTGATCGCCTCGACGGCGGCGCGCGGCTCGACCGGCAGCAGCAGCGCCACCTTGACCGGCGGCCGCGGCGGCTCGGCGATCGGCAGGCCCAGCCTGATCTCGCGGATGCCCGGCCGCAGCGGACCGACGTCGAAGGTGCCCTTCTCGCCGGTCTGGGGCGGGGGCGGATCGTCCTTGGGCGGATCTTCCCAGGGCGGACGGTCGCGCGGCGGATCGTCCTTCGGCGGATCGTCGAGCTCGACGATCTCGATGAAGGGATCGTCGGGCGGCGGGTCGCCCTCGGGGAGGATCTCGGTCCACGGATCGTCCATCGGCGGCGGATCGGAATCGGGTGGCGGCTCGCAGTGCCACCACGGGGTGCAGGGATCCATCTGGATGAATCCCATCTTCTCGAACTTGCGAACGAACGAGACCGTGCCGATCGTGTCGACGGGGCCGCGCCCGCCGCCGACATTGACCGGCCAGCCGTCGCGCACCGTGTCGACCGGCGGCGTGCCGTCGCCCCAGTCGACGATGGTGCCGCCGCCGTTGCGCGGCACGGTGATGCGGGCGCGGATGTCCTTCTTCGGATCGGGCCGCACATAGGTGTGGACCACGAGATTGCCGCGCGGCCCGGCGCCGGGCGCGGCCGGAACGACCAGGCTGACGGTCACGCTGGGCAGGCGCTTCGTGCCGGTGGGCAGCGCGCGCTGCAGGTCGGCGAGCGGGAGCGCGAGGTCACGCACGCCGGGCGCGAGCGTGCCCAGCGAGAACTGGCCCTTGCCGTCGGTGCGGACCTGCGTGCGGTTGCCGCCCTTGTCGTCGGTGGCGACCAGCGGCACGTCGCGCGCCGGCTGCAGGCCACGGGTCGCCGAGCCGAGCGCCGCCGTCCGATCGACGGAGGGCACGGCCGGTGCGGCGGCCGGCGGACTGCCCGTCGCTGTCGTCGCCGTCGCGGGCGGGCGGTCGCGCGGCACCGGCTGGACGGGTGTTGACGGGACGGGCGCGGGCGCGACCTGCGGTTGAGGCGCGACGTCGCTGCCGGAGGCCGAGCCGGTGCGCGGCGCGGGCCCGGCCGGCGCGCCGGGCTGCAGGCCGGGCGCCGGCGGCGCCATGACCGGCGGCGGTATCGGTGGCGGAGGCGGCGGTGCCACGCGCGGTTGTGGCGTCATCGCGCCGCCGCCGGGCCCCATCGGGCCCTGCGACGCGGCGGGATACGACAACGACAGGAGCAGGGCCGCGGACAAGGCCACAGTTTTCACGCCCCGTTCGCGTGCGCGTCGCGCACCGACTCCGTTCCGCATGAAAGCTCTCCCCCAAGCCAGCAAAACCGACTCTCCCGGAAGCATCCTTACACACGGAATGAATGTGCACAAGAACTGCGCGCAATTGCGGCGTGCATGCAATTTAGCGAGGCGTCGCCGTGATGCGTGGGAGCGGAGCCGAGCGAAGTCCATCTCGCGCCACCGGAGCCAAAGCGATCGCCCACGAGGCAGACGTCCCTCGCTCACGCTCGGGATGACAGTTTTGCTGGGATTCGCGCGGCGCGCCGATCAAGCAAGAGGTGTCATGCCGAGCATGAGCGAGGGAACCTTCGCTTTCTTCACAACGCCAACCACCACGGATACTCGCCGCGAACAGAGTGGAGAGGCTGCTCCGTCCTCCGCGCGTTACTTGAAGGTGTACCTCCCGCCGCCCGTGCCGCCGACACCGTTGACCGGTGTCTGGCCGGAGTTGGTCTGGAACTTGAGCATGACCGTGTCGCTGGCCTTGGCGACCGTGAAGGTCCCGGTCGAGCTGCCGACCGGGAAGTCGGTGCGCGAGGCCGGCGTGCCATTGACGAAGACCGTCATGCTCAGCGTGCCCCCGCCGGACAGTTTCGGCAGCGCGACGTCGTAGGTGCCCGGTTCCAACTGCCTGAACGTCGTCTGCCCGTCGCCACCGGTGGTCTGTTTGATGGCGTTGCCGGCAGGCTTCTTCTGCACCACGACGTCGATGCCCGGGATCGGGTTGTTCGAATAGTTGGGCTGCGGCTTCGCGGGACCGGTCGGTGCGCCGGTCGTTCTCGAATACTGCGCGTCAACGGTCGCTGTATCACTTTCAGAGTTGTTGATGACACGGATGGTCTTCTGCGGGCCGCTCGTACCGCCGGTCGAGCTTCCGCCGGACGTCGTGAGCTTCTTGATGTCCGTCTGGGCATCCTGATCGATGTGATCGCGGTTGGAGTTGCTGGTCGCGCTGCGCGTCTGCGGCTGCGGGACGGGCTGGTTGACCGAGGGAGCGACGACCGGCATCTGCGGCACCTGGGGCGCGACGACCGGCGCCTGCGGCGTGATGGTGGGCGCCTGCGGGGCGGCCGGTGCGACGCGAGGCTGGGGCGTCATCGCACCGCCACCCGGTCCCATCGCGCCCTGCGACAGCGCGGGCGACGCGGCCAGAACGAGGCTCATGGCCAGCAGCGTCGATACGGTGCCGGCGACACGCCGCACCCGCGGCGCGGTCCGAACAGTCCGATCATTCATGCGCATCGCAGCCTCCCCCGTTGGATCGACGGTCAGGACCGCAGGGATTTTCGAGGGAGGGAGGGTCAACCGCCGACGGCCGACTTCCCAGGGCATCGAAGTCGCTACGGTACGCTAGCCAACGGATATGTTTTTTCATATTTCGTGAAACTGCACAAGACAGGCAACGGCAGCCGATCGCCGACTGGGCGACCGGCTGCGCGAGAGGCGCGCCCTTCTCGGCGACCCGGAGATCCTGCGCCGCGCCGAGGAGCCCTGCGAGGCGGTGAAGGCCGCGGTCCGGGCCTA
Organism: Reyranella aquatilis; assembly: GCF_020880995.1. GTDB lineage: Bacteria > Pseudomonadota > Alphaproteobacteria > Reyranellales > Reyranellaceae > Reyranella > Reyranella aquatilis. The sequence continues at coordinate 125,627 of NZ_JAJISD010000014.1, forward strand.
CGTCGCGGGCCGTCCGGACTGAAACCCAACGTCGGAAGTCGGACCGACAGCGGCCGTGTCGCCCGACAGGGCCTGCAGCACGGGTCTCGATTCGAGCCACTTGCGAGCCGAGGCCGCGTCCCGCACCACCTTGATGGGCCGCCGCGCGACGGCGAGGATGCCGAGCAGACGCGACAGCGCGACGGCCTGTTCGTCGCGCAGCACGAGCGCCAGAGGCCCCAGAGCGGTGTCCTGGAGAGTCCTCAGCCGGACGCCGAGCGTCATCATCTCGTCCTCCGACAGGCTGAGATCGGCGCTCTCCGCATCGAACAGCTTGCGGTAGTGGAGCGCGCCCGAGGTCGCGGCCGCGTCGAGCATGCGCTGCAGGTCGGCGAGGCCGACGACCCCCTCGCACTGGACGTCGAACAGCTGCGCTTCCGAATCGATCTTCCAATAGACCGGCATGACCCGACTCTCGCGCCCCGCGCCGCGCCCTCGCGTGACGCGGAGGTGCACCGGGGTCGCCCGCTCGCGATCATGCCACCCGAAGCGCCTGAGATACCAATGCGTTCGTGCCTTCTGCCCGTTAGCGGACAGAGAGGCGGGCCGGACGCCAAGCGCCCTCGTTCGGCGGATGGGAGATCAGCCAGCTCTACGACAAGGGCCGGTTCGTAAAGAGCAGGTTCGTGCGCGGCGTCGCCGACACGAAGGGACCAGCCGCGACAGGCCAGCGTCCAACCGTGAGACCTGCCGGCGGAGAAACTGCCGCCGTCCGCCTCCCCGCGCCGCACCGGCCGGGATAGGATAGGACCCGGTGAACTCGACCAACCTCTCCCCGAACATGCCCCTCCACTGGACCGCCCAATCCAATCCGCCCCTCGTCACCATCGTCGCCGAGGGCGACGTGACGCGCGGCGACATCGAATCGCTCTTCGCCTTCCTCGTCCGCGCCGGCCTGGTGCCGTGGCGCAAGCTGTTCGACGGGCGCAACGGCCAGGGCGTGTTCACGCTCGAGGAGGTCGAGGCGATCGGCGCGCGCATCCGCGAGGCCGCGGGCGCACAGGAGGTCGGGCCGCTCGCCTTCGTGATGCCGACCGGCGGCGAGAAGCCGGAGCTGCGGCGGCTGCTCGGCCTGATCGCGGCGGCGCAGCGGCCGATGCGGCTGTTCCGCCGGGTCGCACCGGCGCGGCGCTGGATCCTGAAGACGGACGCCTGACGCGGCGGAGATGCGCATAGAAGATAAGGGTCCCTCGCTTACGCTCCAGGGCGAGGGTTCCCCCGCCCGCGATGACACTGTTCGTTTGATCGGCGCACTGCGTCGATTCCAGCAACATTGTCATCCCGAGCCTAAGGGAGGGACCTTGCGCTTTCTTCGGCACGCCAACGACCATCGCCTTCTGAGGCGATAGCCGCGAGCCGCGCAGGAACCGCGCGCAAGAAAAAGCCCGCCTTGCGGCGGGCTTCTCTTATCGAACCGGATCAGCGGTTCTCGGACTGGCCGGGCTTCTGGCCCTGACCCTGGCTCTTGTCCGAACCCTGCTCCTTGCCGCCCTGGTTCTGCTTCTGGTTCTGCTGCTGTTCCTTCTGGGCCTGCTCGCGCTGCTGGTTCTGGTTCGGGTTCTGGGTCTGGTTGTTGTTGTTCACGAAAATCTCCATCGGATGTGCGCGGCCGGGACGGCGGCGCTTGTCCGTGGAGAACGGCCCGTTCGACGAACCGGTTGCCCACGCCGGCAAAGATCACGCGGACAAATAAAGGCGGAACAGGGTGCGCCAGCGCACCGACAGGAGGGCGTTCCTCTCACACCTCGCGCAGGCGCTTCACCCGCTCGCGGCCCTTCTCGATCGCATCGCCGACCGTCACGCGCAGTGTCGCCTCGGGCGCGGGACGCTCGCCGTATTTGCCCGGCGCGATGCGCGCGACGTACCACTTGATCGCATCGACATAGAGACGGCGCGCGGTGGCGTCGCCGGGCGAGGCCTCGCGCGCGACGCGGATCGCATCCTCGGCCAGCGCGTCGGCCAGCGTCTCGCGCGCCAGCGTGTAGCGGTTGCGGAACTGGGCGTTCTCGCGCAGCCATTGCCTCACCGTGCCGGCCAGCGGCATGCGCCGCGCGCGGCAGACCTCGTGCAGCAGATTGCCTTCGGCGACGCGGCGGCAGATCTCGGCTCCCAGCGCTTCGGTGAAGCGCACCGGACGCTCGTCCATCAGCCCTGCCCCTCGGAGCCGGCATCGATGCGGCCGGCCACCTTCTTGCCGAGACGGCGGCGGTTCACGCGCATCAGCGCGACCGTGGCGGCGCGCGACTGGCCGGGCGAAAGCCCCGCCTCGCGGCGGCGACGACGCACGAGGTCGGGATGACGCGCCATCGCCGCGGCGATCTCGCCGTCGGTGTGGCCCGCCGCCACCAGCCGCCGCAGGCGCGCGGCATCGTCGGCGGTCCAGGGACGGCCGCGGCTCATGGCGCGGCTCCCGCGAAGCCTTCGCCCTCTTGCCGCCCCGTGCGCCGCGCCGCGCGCCGCGCGCGCGCCGGCCGTGTCCGATCCGTGATCGCGATGTCGCCCCGCCTCTCTTCAGCCATGTCGATCCTCCGTGCGGCCTTGTCGTCGCCGCAAACGCACGCCACCGTCGGCGCATGAAAAGATTCGCGAAAAGATCCGGCCTGCTCCCGCTGGCGCTGCTGCTGTGCGCCGGCCCTGCGTTCGCGCAGACCAAGCCGGCGGCGCCCGCCGCCGCGCCCGCTGCACCGCCGGCTCCCGCGGCGAAGCCCGCCGCCTGCGCCAGTGCCGGCGCCCTGCCGCAGAGCTGGTCGGGCCAGGCCTATGCGATCGACGGCGAGCAGCTGGGCGGGGTCGGGCTGAAGGCGCCGCTGAAACTCTGGGGCCTGCAGGCGCCGGCGCTGCGCGACGCGGCGAAGGCGGAGACGGTCGGCGGCATGCGCGCCCGCGCCACGCTCGAGGACCTGCTGGCGCGCGCCGACCACAAGGTGAAGTGCCGCATCGCCCGCTTCGATTCCGACTGCCGCCTGGTGGCGCAATGCGCGCTCGACGAGGCGCAGCCGGTCGATCTCGGCGGCGCGATGCTGGCCTCGGGCGTGGCCTGGGGTCACGAGCTGGAGGACGCGCTGTCGTGGGAACCGCGCGCCAGCCAGCGCTACGCCGACGCCGAGTTCGAGGCCCGCAAGGCGCGCAAGGGCATGTGGCCGGTCTGGCTCGGGGAAAAGTGAGTTTGTCCCGCGCGGTGTGACGGTACCCCCCTCGACTCCGGTGCGGGGCGGTGCTTGTCTGGGCGCGGGGATTGGGGAATCCGCATGAACTTGGGAACGACCACGGCCGGGGGCGGCCGAGTCGACGATTCGGCCGTGCTGCGGCCCGACGCAACAGTTGGTCCGGCCGCCGGATGGCGCGACGGGCTGAAGCGCATCGCCGCGCCGGCGAGCCTCGGGCTCGTGGCGGGCTTCTGCCTCGCCGTCGCGACCGGCGCCACGCATGCCGGCGGCGACGTGCGCACCGCCTTCCTGCTGACCGGCGCGGCGATCCTCGTCACCGGCATCAGCGTTTTCAGCAGCTGGGCCGTGAGCCAGTGGACCGACCATGCGCGCCGCCGCCGCCGCGCCGCGGTCGCCGGCCTGCATGTCGCGCGCCTGCGCACGCTGCTGCTCGAACTGGAGACGCTGGTCGTCAATCCGCGCTTCGCCGAGGAAGCGCCGCAACCGGGCACGCCGTGCTTCGAGGCGGCGCGCAGCGTGCTGCGGCGCATCGGCGACGCGGCCGAAGTCGGCGCCGACTTCGAGGACCTGGTCGACAGTCCCGACGATCTCGACGTGCTGGAGCGCGCGCGCTGGGCGTTCCAGGCCGCCCGCACCCAGTTCCGCGTGCCCGAGGGCGCGCTGCAGGATCCGGCGGCGGCGGCCGCGTGGATCGACGCCAGCCTGCGCGGCGAGCGGGTGCGCGAGACGCTGGTGCCGCTGATCCACCATCTCGAAACGACCGAACGTCACCTCGCCGCCCGCGCCGCCGGCTGAGCGGCAGCCGCCAGCGCCGCATCGACCGCGCGCTCGACGTCGCGCTCGGCAATGCCCAGTTCGCGCGCGCGGTCGGCCAGCATGTCGCGCGTCGCCATGCGCGCGGCCCGCGCCGAGAAGTGGGCCTGGCGCTCGAAGCCGAGACAGTCGCGCGCATCCTCGACCAGCAGCGGATGCGCCGGCATGGAAGCCGGCACGGACGCAGGCGCGGGCACCCGGCTCTTGATATCGGCGCGTTCGATGTCGGTGCGCTTGATTCCGGCGCACTTGATATCGGCGCGCCTGATGCCGGGGCGCTTCATGTCGGTGCGGTGCATCACGTCCACTCCGGCGGGATCAGCGCCTCGAGCCGGGCCAGCGTGTTGGCCGTCGGGTTCCAGCCGGGCCGCGCGGCCAGCCGCAGCGTCTTTTCGTCGACGCCCGCGCGGGCGGCGACCTCGCCGCGGGGCATCCGGGTGGCGGCGAGCCAGCGGCGGACACGGGCGACGGCTTCGAGCGTGGGAGAGGTCATGACCGGCAAGCATATCCGGATTGTTTTCCGTGACAAGACGGATTCCGGAAAAAACTCCGCTCGGATTCTATTCCTGTCCGTGCCATGATGCCGGCATGGCCTTCGACGCCAATCAGCGCCGCCGCGCGCTCCGCCGCTTCATGGCGGGAGCCGGCCTCAACGTCGCCCAGTGGGAGACCCTCTCCGGCCTGGGCGACGGCACGCTGCGCAAGTTCCTGGACGATCCGACCGGCGCCAAGACGCTGACCGACAAGACCTATGCGAAGCTGGCCGCCGGCGCGGCGCGCAAGACCGGCCGGCCCGTCGGCGTCGCCGAGCTGCAGGGCGAGAGCCCCGACGAGAGCAGCGCGGGGTCCGGCGGTGTGCCCATCGGCGACATCGCGGGCAACGTCGCGCCTGCCTTCGACGCGCCGGCGCGGCCGATGATCGGCCACATGCTGCAGGACGTGCCGCTCTACGGCACCGCGATGGGCGGCGACGGCAACGGCGAGTTCGAGATGAACGGCACCGTGATCGACCATGTCGCGCGCCCACCGGGCATCCTGGGCCGCGGCGACGTCTTCGCGCTGAACGTGGTGGGCGATTCGATGTGGCCGTGGCGCAAGCCCAACAGCCTGATCTACGTCGAGCGCGACCGCGCCCCCAGCGTCAACGACCATGTCGTGGTCGAGTTCAGGCCGATTGCGGGCTCCAGCGTGCGCCAGACCGTGGTGAAGCTGCTGGTCGGCATCTCGCTGAAGACCCTCAAGCTCGCGCAATACCGCCCGGCCAAGGAATTCGACGTCGACCGCAAGACCGTCTTCCGCGTCTACCGCGTGCTGGAGTGGGACGAACTCATGAAGGGTGGTCGTTAGCCGCGCGAAGCGCGGCCAACGACGGGGAGCGTCGGTAGGGCTGAGCGAAGCTCAGCCCCGTGAGCGTCAGGACATTGCGCAGCAATGTCCGGGAGCGCCGGTGAAAGACCGATCACTCCCGGCCCTCATGCTATTGAGTTGGCCGGAACCAGTTCCGGACTTTTATCCGGCTCTCCCTTGCCAAATCCGGACCTTGATCCGATACTGTCCGCATGCCCGACAGTCTCGCCCGCCCCGCCACGGAGACCGTCGCCGACCTCATCCGCCGCCACCGCCGTCCCCTCCCCGCGCCCGCCTTCGCGACCGGCGCCCACGATCCCGCCGCCGCCGGGAGAAACTGGCGCGCGAGAGCCGTCGCCGCCTGCCACGCCGAGATCGCCCACCGCAGCCGCGACTTCGCCCGCGTCGAACGCACCCTCGGCCTCACCTTCGACCGCTGGCTCGAACCCGACTGCGAACAACTGGGCCAGTTCCCCCACGAAGCCCACGCCGCCGCCGCCCTGGTCTGGCTCTCCCATCTGCAGACGCACGAAAGCGAAAAGCGCACGCCATGGAACGGCGTCCCTTTCAGATCCTGGCCCGAACCCGATCGCACCCGATGGCTCGCCAAGCGCCGCGATCTATGGCGCGGCTTCGTGCGACAGGTCGAACATTACCGATGTGGCAAGGCCACCGGCTGCTAGAGAAAACCCATAGTCTTCAGTAGTTGCGGACTTACTTGGAATATCTCCAAAAACTTGCTGAAATGGAAGTAACGAAAATCGCGCCGCTCTCGACAGTATACATACGGTCGTGTTCCTAGGTTTTGCTTTCACCCTCGGAATGTACGGCTGCTGCAGATGATCGTGCCCAAAAAGCGAAGCAGCGCGATGGCGACGACTTACAAAGTGCCTGGACGTTCGTGGGTTCGCCTCGGGAAAGACGATGGAACCTTCCACAGTGCCATCGGATTGCTTGCCTGAAATGGAACGACACTCGTTTCAGCTGCTAAATTCCTCTAGGCTAAATACGACGAGGTCTGGATTCGTGACTGAACCACAACTCATGATCATCCAAGAGAAACCGACTGACGTGCTCCATCTGAGCGAAGGTCGAACGATGTCTCGCGCTCTATCTGATCAATTTAAAAGGCAAAAGCAGCTCTATTGCGCGGCGGCTCTTTGGCCACTGGTGTTGCCTTTATTCTATGCCTGCATACCGACACCGGCTCTGATAGTTCTAGGCGCGTCGATCAATGATCTTTTCTGGTCGCACTTCAAATCCATCTCATTTGAATCATGTGGCACGAAGTGTTCGCTTGTCGCGTTTAACGTGATCGCAGTTGGCCTAGCTTACGTGGGCGCCGTTGTATTTGGCATTCTCTCTGCTATCGCAACAGTCCAACTCAAAAGTGCCCAGCTAGAAGCGCTGAGTCGTGGATTGGCGCCGTTGGGCAAGATGCCAGACGGAACGCCAAAGCCACTTCCAACTGGCGGAGGTGTAGTCTTCATGGACATCATTGCCATGATGTTGAGCGGCGCAATTCTCTTTATGTTTCTATATGCGCTTTATGAGATCGGTGGATCTGACCGAACTACTCATGCCAAAACGGGTAGAGAATACTCTCCGATCCTTGTCAGCGTTCTCGCGACATTCCTCATAAGCATAGTTCAGTGTTGCTCCGCCGTGGCGATAAGTGCGGCAACTCTCGTCGCGTTAGATGTAAAGAACATCCTCAAGATCTAACTGTGGGATTCTAATATGTCAGACCCTGTTGAGATTCCATCATCGATCAAGAACGCGCTGGACGTTCATTTTAAGGATTTCCATTCGCGGACTCGCGCGCAGGGTGCTGTAAATGGATCAAGTATCTACAGCACTTTACCCAGTCGGGCCGACGACCTCGCATAGTTGATCGTGGCAGTGGCGCGCCGTTGGCGGCAGCAGCATCTCGGAATAGAGGCTGTGAGCCTCCACGAAACCGAAAGTGAAGGTTCGGCGGAAGGTGCCGGCCGTCCGGTAGTATTGGACGCTGGCGATCAGATCCATGTCACGGAACTCGATCTTAAGCTCGTCGCAATGCCCGTACATCGTGTCGAGCTTGAGGATGGGTTTGAATTCCACGGACATCGCGCGCCTCCACTCGCACGATATCGCGGGGGGCGATGAAGTCCACGCGCATCGGGTGACGCGAGCCGTTCCTCTCCTGGCCCAAACGCCCCTCACCTGACCACCGGCAGCGGCCGGATCTCCGCCTTCGCGAGCACGCCCAGCGCGAACAGGCGGCGGGCGACGACCAGGGCTTCGCCGGCGGTGCCGACGACGGCGGTGGCGATGCGGTCGTGGGTGGCCTTCATCGCGAACTCCACGACGCTGCTCATGACGGCGGTCGAGGAGGCCGAGAACAGGACGTGCGAGACGATGCGCCAGACGGCGCGCGCGCTGTGGCGCAGGCCGTAGATCTGCATCAGGTCCTTCACCAGCGCGAGGCCGACGCCCACCACCACCACCGCGTCGAGCGCGGGATGCGGGCAGGCCGCGACGCCCAGGCTGGCGCGAAGGGCAGCGCGCTGGATGCGCTCGTCGGCCAGGCGGTCCATCGGCACGAAGATCTCGCGGTTCAGGAGATCGATCACGTCGGCGTCGGTGTGCTGCGGCTGCAGCGCGGCGGACACGCCGTCGAGCTTGCCCAGCACCGCCGGGTTGCCGGCATAGAGAGCCTTCAGCACGCCGATCAGCCGGCCACCGCTGCCGACGCCGCCCAGCCGCGTCAGATGCTCGGCGAGCTCGCGCGCCCGCTCCGCCGACTTCAGCCGCGCGTAGGCGCGGGCCTGGCCAGCCAGCAGCCACAGCGTCGAGCCCAGCAGCGCCACCAGCACGGCGAACTGCGCGAAGTCGAGCAGGCTGCCGCGCTCGATCGCGCCGCGCAGCAGCGAGACCGCGCCGTCGATCACCCACAGCAGCAGCAGGAGCGCGCCCGAGCCGAGTGCCAGCTTCGCGGGCCAGCGCATCGCGGGCGGGTGCGTGGTCACCTCGGGCAGCGGCGCGTCGACCGACGGCGCCTCCGCGGGCGGCAGCTCGCCCGGCCGGAACTCCATGTCGACGAGGCGGCGGGGCCGGGGGACGGAAGCGTCCGTGGTGGGCGTGATGCTCATGGGCCTGTCCGGGCGAGGAGGAACTGGAGGACCTTGTCGAGATTGACGTGCGGCAGCGGCCGGTCGGCGAAGCCGGGGCCGAGGCGCGGCGGCTCGAAGCGGCGGATGTTGAAGCCGGTCTCGTCCCACTGGTCGGCGGCGGGGATCGTGCCGGGGATCACGCCGGGCTGGATGTCCAGCACCTCGGCGCGCCCGGCCGGGATGCCGCGCAGGAAGGGCGTGGCGAGATCGTTCACCTTGAGCTTGAGATCGGTCGTCGCCTTCACCGAGGCCACGGCCAGCAGGCCCGACTGGCGCGCGGTCGCGAGCAGGAACGGCTCGCCCACCATGTCGCGCAGCAGGTTGACCAGGTTGGCATGCTGGTCGGCGGTGACGTGGTCGGCCTTGGTCGCGACCAGCGCCAGCCGCTCGACCTTGGCCATCGGCAGCAGCCTGAGCAGCGGATGCTTCAGCTCCTCGAAGGCGTCGCTGATGCTGCGGATGGCGAGGCCGAGATCGGCGAAGGGCTCGCGGCCCTGCTGCAGCGCCGACAGGAGATCGACCAGCAGCACCTGCTTGCCGAGGCGGCCAAAGACGTCGCCGTAGAACTGGCGCACCTGCTTCAGATAGGCGGCGTGGCGGGCGAGCAGCGCCGCGCCCATAGTGCCGCGCTTTGCCGCGCCGATGCCCGCTCCAAAATTCGCGCCCAGGCCCGCGCGCACGGTCGAGAGCGGGAAGAACGACGCGTGCGGATCGACCGTATCGCCCTCCATCGCGAAGCGCCCGGGCTGCACGAAGCAGAGGCCGCGCTCCTGCCGGCAGCGCACCAGATAGTCGCGGTAGAGGCCGGCGATACGCGCCAGTTCCGCCGGGTTCTCGGGTGCCTCCGCATCGAGGCCGCGCACCGCGTCGAGCCACGGCGCCGCGAGATCGCGCCGGCCCGCGCTGTGGGCCAGCTCCTCCATCTGCCGCGACCAGTCGCGGAACGACTGGCCGAGCATCGGCAGGTCGAGCAGCCATTCACCGGGATAGTCGATGAGATCGAGATCGGTCGTGACGGTGGACGAGACGACCGAGCGCAGCAGGCCGACATCGTCGTGGCGGATGCGCACGCGCAGGCCGCTGAGGCCGGTGGTCGGCGCGGGCCAGGCGGGCGTGTCGCCGAGCAGTTGCGCCAGGCGCTCCTCGAAGGGAAAGCGCGGCACGCCGGGGATCTCCAGCAGCTCGACGCTGCGCACATGCTCGCGCCAGGGAAAGAACGGGAAGGCCGTCATCGGCGCGCGCGCCGCCGTCATCAGCGCGTGGGCGAACGCGGTGATGAACACGGTCTTGCCCGAACGCTGCAGCCCGGTGACGGCGATGCGATGCCGCCGGTGCGACAGCGGCGTGGCATCCAGCGCCGCGCCCACGCTCTCCAGCGCGGCATCGGCCACGGTCTTCAGACGCGAAAGCGGAGTCACGAAATCATGCCCATCGAGGTTCGGCCAGCCCGGCCGCCGATGTGGGAAGCCACCGTGTCGGAAAGATGGCGGCGCGGACGGCGTTGCGGAGGCGGAGGCATTCTGCGACCGCCGCTTGTAATCGGCGCCGGATGCGGGCATACATCCGCCGTCGAAAGACGGACATCTGATTTTGGTCCGCGTTTCCGGTGAGAGTCCGGCAGCCCGCTCCACCGCGTTTGATCCTGAAAAATCGCAAGTTCGACACTCCAACCACGCCTGCCCGCAGGCGCGGCCGGAGCGCATTTCTATTGTAGTGAAAGGGTCTCCCATGACGACGGGAACCGTGAAGTGGTTTAACGCCCAAAAGGGCTTCGGATTCATCCAGCCGGACCAGGGCGGCGCCGATGCCTTCGTGCATATCAGCGCCGTCGAGCGCTCCGGCCTCGGCATGCTGAACGAGGGCCAGAAGGTCTCGTTCGAGCTGGTCGCCGACCGCCGCAGCGGCAAGATGTCGGCCGAGAATCTGCGCAACGTCGAGGAGTAATCCTCCCGGGGGGAGCCGCCCTCGCGGGCGCTTCCCCGACGTCTGCCAGCCCGTTCCCTTCCTCGCGAAGGGAGCGGGCTTTTTCTTGTGTTCAGACCGGCGTAACGGCGACCTCGACCCACAGGCCGCGATAGGCGTTGCCCGCGCCGGTGAAGGCGCCCGAGACCGGCGTCACCTGCCAGATCTCGCGCGCCACCGCGACCGGGATGAGGTTGCGCCCGCCGACGCTGCGGTTGGTCGGATCGAAGGTGATCCAGCCCGCGCCCGGCACATAGACTTCCGCCCAGGCGTGGGTCGATTCCATCTCCGACGCCAGCCGCTCGGGCCGGTGCAGATAGCCCGAGCAGAGGCGCGCGCCGAAGCGCAGGCAGCGCGCCGCCTCGACGAACAGCACCGCGAGGTCGCGGCACGAGCCCAGGCCGCGCGCCAGCGTCTCGAGCGGCGCCTGAGTGCCCTCGCTCTCGCGGCTCTCGTAGCCCACGCGCGCCGCCACGCCCGCGCTCAGGTCCTTGAGCAGCGACAGCGTGTCGGTCGGCCGGCTGCGCACGAAGCCCTCGGCCCAGGCGAGCAGCCGGCGCTCGGGATCGAGATATTGCGGCACCACCAGCGCGCCGAGATCGCGCCAGTCGGCGTCGGTATAGGCGAAGGGATAGGCCGCGGCGGCGACGGCGATGTCGAAGACCGGCCAGGGATCGGCGCCCAGCACCAGCTCGGCCTCGCTGTCGACCACCAGCCGGTCGGTCATGCCCACGAACGACGCGGTCGCCACGGCATTGCCGAATACGTCGTGCGCCCAGGTCACGGCGGCGTCGGGCGACACCGTCACGGCGTGCGATACCAGACGCAGCTCGCGGCTCTCGCGCGGCCGCAGCATCAGCCGGTGCGGCCCGAGCTGCACCGGCGAATGATAGAGATAGGTGGTGCGGTGGCGGATCCTGAGCGTGAGCATGCGGTCTCCACCGTCGGCGCGCGGGGGGCGTGTCCCGGCCGCACGGGCATCGCAGGCGCGGCACGACTTGGCAACCGGCATCGAAGCCGCCATCTCACTGGTCAAGCGAGGGCAATGCCGCCATGGTCCTCGGCCCGTGCCCCAAGGCAAGGATGCCCCGGAGAATCCCCATGACCCTGCGTCCGGAATATTCCCTGGGCCATTCGGCCTACAACGATTTCCTGTTCGGCCCGCTCGGCAGCGACGCGTCGGGCATCGACCTCACCGTGCTCTCGGCGCTGACGCGCCTCGATCTCGATCCGTGGCAGGAGGCGGCGCGCCTGGCCGCACTGCCGCGCGAGGAAGCGGTCGAGGCGCTGGCCCGCCACATCGCGCGCCTGCCCGGCCATCCCTGGACCGCGATCGAGGTGGTGAAGATGGCCGCCCGCCTGATCGCGCTGTTGCCCAAGGGCGCCGTCGCCGCGATCCCGCAGACCAGGGAGATGCGCGAGGCCGCCCGCGCCGCGGCCGCCGGCACGTCATGGTCATCGACTTCCGCATCGACATCGGCCTCGACCAGGCCGCGCGCCGGCCTCTCCACCTGGCTCGCCTGGGCCGCACTCGCGGTCGCGCTCTGCGTGCTGATCCTGCAGTTCATGCCGGACGGTACGCTCGGTTCATCCGATCGCCGCAGCCCGGAACGCCCCACCCGCGCGGCGTGACGAAGACGAAGACGACGGAGATCGCCATGTCCGGGACGGTTCGCGAGTTCGCCCTGCGCCTGATGCAGGAAGTGTGGATGCCGTTCGACCACACCGCCGTGCCGCGCTTCTATCACCCCGACGCGATCGGCCATCATCGCGCTCAGGTGCTGACGCTCGACGATGTGGTCAACCGCCTGCGCTGGGATGTGGGGAATTTCGCGGATCCGGTCTACGACATTCGTGACATCGTCGCCGACACGGACCGCTTCGCGATCCGCTTCCTCTATAGCTGCACGCTGATCGCCAGTGGCGAACGCTTCGTCACCGAGGTGAATTACTTCTATCGCCTGCGCGAGGGCCGCATCGCCGAGTTCTGGCTGCTGAGCGACACCGACTTCGACTACCGCCAGCACCCGTAGCGTTCGGCGGCGACGGTCCCGCCTTGCGCTGCAGTGCGCCCCGTGACGCTCACACCAGATCGTCGAGATCGACCTTCAGCGCCTCGGCGATCTTCTTCATCACCGACACGCTGCCGTCCTTCCGGCCGCTCTCGATCTCGGAGATGAAAGGCGCACTGACGCCGGCGGCGGCTGCTAGATCGCGTCCCGACAGGCCGCGATGGCTGCGCCAGACCTTGACCTTGTTCTCCCCGGCGATGAGACGGCGCACGATCGCCGCCGGAACGACCTCTTCTTCACCCGACGCAAGGGCCTGCCTGATTCTGTTCGCCCGGGCGATGTCGGCCTGGTCGACGAGGCGTTCGTAATCGGCGAGCGGCAGGATGACGAGGCTCTCGCCGTTTGGAGTGGTGATGATCTGCACGCTCGCCTCCTACTTGTAGATGTCGCCGCGAGAACCGATTTCGAGAACCAGGAGCACGTTGCCCTGATCGTCCATGATGACGCGCCAGTCGCCAACGCGGAGCCGGATATACGGCGACCCCGCCAATGCTTTCACATTATTCGCCTGGCTGCGGGGATCGGCAGCGAACTGCTCGATCTTATCCATGATCCGCGCGGCCAGCTTGGGCTGCAGACGGCTCAGGACCTTCGATGCCGACTTGGTGTAGGTGACCGTCACCACGGCTCATATTAGCTAATAGCTAACTAAATACAAGCCCTTTCAAGGCCCGGAAAACCCATATCTGGCGTGCTTTCATGGCTTTCACGCCCCACATTCCGTGGCTTGTTGTTCCTGTTTTGTTCCTATACGAGTCGCCTCCGGCAAGGAGGTGACGGATGGTTGGACTGACGCTTCATGACGTCGCCACGGGCACGCGGCCCGTCGGCATCGAATGCGAACGCTGCATTCGCCGCGTGGTCGTCACGGCGGCGGCGCTCAGGGCACGGCCGGGCGACCGGCGCACGCTCGAACAGGCGGGCGTGGTGTGCGGCAAGTGCGGCTCGCGCGCCTTCGCCGTCACGCGCTTCCTGTCGGAGGCACAGGTGCGCTCCTTCATCCGGGCCCGGTGAGGCGCGCCATGACCGACACCCCGGCGCCTCCCCCGTTCGTTCGCCCGCCCGCCCCGAAGCGCGGCCGCATCCCGCGCGACCAGGATCCGACCGCGCGCGGCTATCTCGTCAACGCCGCAGACATCGAGCGCGTCTATCCGCATGCCACGCAGGTCATCCAGCGCGGCCACTGGCTCACCTACGAGCAGGCCGAGGTGAACGTGACGCTGCAGAAGCTGGGCGAGTATCGCCTCAACAACTTCAACGGCATAACCACCATCCGCTTCCTCGAGCCCGAGCCCGCTTCCCTGTTCGCCGAGCATGCGCTGGCCAACGGGCTGCACCGGCTGCGCGCCAACAGCAACAAGGGCGCCACGCGCGAGGAGGTGGCGATCGAATGGGAACGGCGCGAGGCCGAGCGCGAGGAGATCCTCGCCTGGGGCCGCACCACCGGCATGCTGCGCGAGGTCGTGCAGCATTACCGCTTCGAGCGCAGCACCGGCGCCTGGTCCTACACCGCCCATCTCTCGGCCGGGCGACTGATCGAGAAGACGCATCCGACCGTGGCCGATCCCGTGAACTACGCCGGCGTGATGATCGTGTGGGCCGAGAAGGAACACCGCGCCTGGTTCTGGAACGGCTGCCGCGGCAACCATCACCTGTGAAAGCGAGAGAGCCATGTCCGTCCTTCCCCTGCTGCAGCCGCTCGCGGTTCCCCGCGACGCACATCGACCCGACGAACATCGACCCGACGAACACAGGCGCGGTGGGCCGCCACGCACGGCGACCGATCCCGACGCCCTCGATTCCTACGAGATCGAGGCCGACCTGATCCTGCGCGCGGTGGAACTCGCCTCCGAGCAGACCTACGGTTTCGGCGTCGAGGATCTCGAACGGGTCGAGGCCTACTGGTCGCAGCTCGAGGTCGAGCTGTCGTTCCTCGGCTGCGTCGTCAGCCTCACCGACGGCCGCCGCTTCCACCTGCTCTACATCTGCGGCGAGGAGCCCGAGGACGAGCCGGGCGATGCGCTGCCCGGCCCCGAGACGGTGCAGGTCACGCAGATGATGACGACCGAGGACCTGCCGCCGCAGGAGGAGCCGCCGTGGATCCACGACGTCGCCGACATCAACGCCTGGCTTCGCCTGCCGCCGCCGGACGCGCCGCGCGGCGCCTGAGGCGCACCGCGCCGCGGACTTGCGCCGATGCCGCGGCTCGCCCACAAGCTTGGCCCATGCCCAAGCATTCGTCGCCCAAGCATTCGTCGCCCAAGCATTCGTCCCGGCAGCGGCCCGCGAACCCGTCCGCGTCCCGCGAACGTCCCGACGTGATCGCCGCGCAGAAGGTGCTGGCCGAGATCTGGCCGGGCGGCGCGCGCGCGAGCTCGGTGGAACTCCTGAAGGCACTGCACGTGCTGACGCGCGACGGCGGGCTCAACCTCGATTCGCGGCGCAAGCTGAAGCAGGTGCTGCACCTGGTGCAGCTGCTGCGGCCCTCGCTCGACGCGCTGCTGGCCGAGCGGCCGGACGCGATCCTCGCCGATCTCGGGGCCGGCAAATCCTATCTCGGCTTCCTGCTCTACGATCTCGTCGTCGGCCCGGCCGGCCACGGCTCGCTGGTGGGCGTCGAGGTGCGCGCCGAGCTGGTCGAGCGCGCCGAGGCGCTCGCGAAAGCGTGCGGCTTCGACCGACTGTCGTTCGTGGCGGGCGGGATCGCCGACACCGCCCTGCCCGGCGGCCGCGCCGACATGGTGACGGCGCTGCATGCCTGCGACACCGCCACCGACGACGCGATCCGCTTCGCGCTGCGCCACCAGGCCAAGGTGATCGCGCTGATCCCCTGCTGCCAGGCCGAGGTCGCGTCGCTGCTGGAGGGCGCGAAGCCCGCGCCGATCGACCAGCTGTGGCGCCATCCGATGCACCGCCGCGAGTTCGGCGCGCATGCGACCAACGTGCTGCGCGGCCTGGTGCTGGAGGCGCACGGCTACAAGGTGCGTGTCACCGAGTTCACCGGCCTCGAACATTCGCTGAAGAACGAGCTGATCCTGGCAACGCGCCACCAGCAGTCCAACCCGCTCGCCCGCCGCAAGCTCGACCAGCTGGTCGAGCAGCTCGGCGTCCGCCCGCGCCTGCTCGACGTGATGGACGCCGCCTAGCTCTTCCACCTCCCCCGTCAAACGGGGGAGGACCATGAAAGCGTTCTACTTCGAGGGCGCGACGGCGAAGTCCTCGAGCTTCTTGCGGCCGCCCTTCAGCGCGGCGACCAGCCAGCGCGGACGGTTGCCGCGGCCGGCCCAGACTTCGTCGGCGTTCTCCGGATTGCGATACTTCGGCTCGATCTTGCGGCCCTTGCCGGTGCCGGCGCGCGGACCGCGCTTGCCGCGGGACGGCGCACCGCCCAGGCCGATCGCATCGAGACGCTCGAGCGACGCGGTGAGCCGCTTGCGCTCCTTCTCGACGCGCGCCGCGATGGCCGCCTCGACCTTCGCCTTGAGGGCCAGCAGCTCGTCGAAGTCCATCGAGTCCAGTCGCTTCATTTCAATACACCGGTTTGTTGGAGGGAAAGCCCCGCGCAATTTCGTCTAGTGAGGAAACACGGCGCGTGCAAGCCTATCCATACCGCTTTACGACAGAGGGTATGCAGAAAGCCTATCGCAAAGGCTTTCGAAAAGCCTCTGCGATGCAAGCCGACGAAGCTTGCCTAAGCCTTTCCCGCGGCCGCGATCATCTCGCGGCGAGCCTTCGCGCCGTCCATGACGAAGGAGACGTCGGCGCCGCCCAGCAGGAACTGGACGCCGTGCTTCAGGAACTTCTCGATCAGCTCCTTCGAATAGACGCCGCCCATGCCGAAGAACTTGCCGCTGGCCTTGCAGGCCGCACCGACGGTCGCATAGGCCGCCGCGATGTCGGCGTGACCCTGATTGCCGGGAATGCCGAAGTCGGCGGTGAGGTCGGAGGTGCCGATCATCAGCGCGTCGACGCCCGGGACAGCGGCAATGGCGGCGGCGTTGGCGACGGCGGTGCGCGTCTCGATCATCACGATGGTCAGCGTCTCGGCGTTGAGCTGGGCCAGCGACTGCGGATCGCCGCTGCGCTGGAACTCGGCCTGGGCGAGCGGGCTGGTGAGCGAGCGCGTGCCCATCGGCGGATACTTGGTGGCGGCGGCGGCGAGCGTCGCCTGCTCGACCGTGTCGACATGCGGGAAGACGATGCCCTGGGCGCCGGCATCGAGCAGGCGCGCGGCCTGGTAGAACTGGTCCATGCCGACGCGGGCGATCGGCGTCACGCCGGTGGCGAGCGCGGTGATCGACATCTGCCCCGCGAGGTCCTCGCTCAGCGTCGAATGCTCGAGATCGAGGAACATCCATTCGAAGCCCGCGAACTTCGCGATCTCGGCGGCATCGACGCTGCGCCAGCGGTTGACGTTGAAACTGGCGACCGTGCGGCCGCTCTGCATCGCGGCCTTCATGACGTTCTGGCGGATGGCCATCTGGCAGTTCCTCTCTGTCCCTTTAAGTCTGCTTTCATACTCCTCTCCCCCACTCGGGGGAGAGGCTGGGTGAGGGGGTTACGCACGCACGCCCTCGACTCCCCCCCCTCACCTAACCTCTCCCCCTGACGGGGGAGAGGAACATGATGACTGATCCTCACCCCACGACGCAGCGCGCCGGCGGCGCCTGGCCGTCGAGGATACAGAAGATGTTCTCGACCGCCTGCACCGCGACCCTCTCCATCGACTGGCGCGTCGAGCCGCCGATATGCGGCGTGAAGATCACGTTCTTCTGCTTCCACAGCGGATGGTCGGCGGCGGGCGGCTCGACCACGAAGGTGTCGAGCGCCGCACCGGCGAGATGGCCGCTCTCCAGCGCCGCCACCAGCGCCACGTCGTCGACCAGCGGCCCGCGCCCGGCATTCACCAGGAACGAGCCCTTCGGCATGCGCGCCAGCGCCGCCGCATCGATCATGCGGTCGGTCTCCTGGGTCAGCGGGCAATGCAGGGTCACGATGTCGGCCCAGGCCAGAAGCTCGTCGAAGGCGTGGAAACGCCCGACACCCTCGGGGACCGCCTCGGGCGCGAGATACGGATCGTAGATGCGGAGATCGAGCCCGAACGGCCGGCAGAGCGCCACCAGCGAGGAGCCGACGGCGCCGCAGCCGACGATGCCGAGCTTAGAGCCCGAGAGCTCGCGACCCGCGAAGGCCGACTGCGCCCACCTGCCCTCGCGCAGCGCCACGTCGAGCGGCCGCACATAGCGCAGCAGCGAGATCGTCATGGCGAGCGCCAGCTCGGCCACCGAGCGGGCATTGGCGCCGTGCGCGCGCAGCACCGCGATGCCGCGCGCTTTGGCGGCCGCCACGTCGATATTGTCGTAGCCGACACCGTGCTTGGAGACGACGCACAGGTCGGGCGCCGCGTCATAGACGGCGGGCGTGATCTTCGTGGAGCGCACCAGGATCCCGTGCGTCGGCGCCTCGGAGACGGCGGCGATCATCTCGGCCTCCGACGCGTGCGTGCCCAGCTGCCGCACATCGGCCCCGCGCGCCTCCAGCAACGCCATCGCCGCCGGCGCCAGCACGTCCGAATTCACGATGATCCGCGGCCCGTTCTTCATTGGCGCTCCTTCTCCCGACGCGATGTGAGGGTGGTGTTTAGCGGGATCGAGGCGGTGGGGCGAGTGGGTGGGTTGTGGGAGTCAGCGCGGAGCGGAAGAAAAATGGCACGTCCGCTAGCGTGATCTGCCTCTAACTTTCTCATAGATACAAGCGTTTATGGAGAAATCTTCCGTCGACCCGTCTGTACGATTGACCCAGAAGCACTTTGTTCCAAAGTCGGCGCCTCGGACGCTGAAATTCTTGATTCCAACTCCTATCTTGGCGCTCGCTTCTGGATGACGACGAAGCGCCGCTTCCAAGACGACTGCGTCATCCGAGCTGACACCATCGCCAACGTCATACCTTCCAAGCATCTCTCTTAGATGCTTAGCTGCATCCCCCTTCTTGCTAAAACTAAGTGGACCAAGATCCACAGGATGGCCTCGCCGCATACTACCCCCTTATCTAGTTATATTTTTCAACATCAACTCAGCCTGCATCGTCGACTACAAGTTTTTCGCGAATTTCACGAAGAATAATTGCTGGAATATCCATTCCTTCAAAATTCGCTTCACGCTCGCTAATCCATACCAAGCAATCTTCTTTGCTTAGATCGTCGCGGGCAATTAGCTCATAAAGAGCAACAGCACTGAATCGCGAGAGGCCCAATTCCATGAGTGAAAGGAGCGTTTGCGACGAGATACCAAATTCGAGCTGCATACCAATATCGAGTTCATCACTGATTAAATCTTCACGACCAATCTCACGCAAGTGAAGCTTAAGAACATCAACGTAAGCAGACAGATATTTAGGCGCACTAAAGCGCGCAACTTGCTCCACCAATTCCATTGTTTCTCGAATCAAAGCCGGCAATCTATATGGCCTCTTCGTTTGCACGTGGTAATCAATATTTTTTCTGATTATTGCCGCCAGAGAAAGTCCCTTGAGCCATTGGACGACTATTAGTGCGAAGAGCCTGGCGCGCTTCTCCGGAACAAAAGCAGGATACAAATATTGATTGATCCTCTTCATAATTGTCACAAATCTATCAAGACTGTCTAAACTATCGACCGTAGCCGGCATTAGATTTTGCACATCGCCTCTGTATGCACGAAAGCCATCAAGCAATCTTTGAAGGCCCAAGGCACTTACTCCTGGGTGCCGATCCACCAAGTCCATTCCAATGCCGATTTGACTCGCCAGCAACGCCAGCGTCTCGTCTAACTTCGCAATAGCGCTAGGGGCATGGCGCTTCGCTAAGTTAGCGTTGACGAGCGAGCCCAGCCGAAGTCGAGTCGCTAGAAGATATGATCCAACTTGCTCAAACTTGTCGGCATCCTTCAATTCCGAAACGTCTTTCGTTGCACGGTTAGCAAGGTAATTCGTCAGTGCCTCGTCATTGAGTTCAAGTACTGCATCGCTTTCCCGCTTAATCAAATAACGAGTACGACGCGGTATTCCATCAGGCCAAGCTTCGGAATCTCCAGGGTCTATGCAAATTATATTGCCTTGGAATTCACTTCCCCATCGTCCAGCCCTGCCCGCCAGATTCCAGAAATCATGAGGTTTCATTGGACGACCAGTACCCTTGCGTGGCCCCCTCATAACAATATTGCGGCAAGATAGATTAACGCCTTCAATAAGGGTTGACGTACAAATTAGGAAACGAATCTTCCCAGCGCGGAACAGTCGCTCGATCTCCGACCGAAGCAACGAAGGCATATTGCCGTAGTGAAATGCGACACCTTTCTTTACTAAGGGTACAAGCGCGAATTTCGGATGGACCCCTTTTTGGGCGAGGTCTGCCAGTTCTAGTAGTTCCTGATCTACGATTTTGATTTCAGGCAGCAGTTGGCTAACGAGACTTGCCACCTTCTCGGCGGCAGCGGCGCCATTCGCATAGACAAGCGTGCCGCCTCTCTCCCCTACAGCCGCAGCAATAAAGGCTAGCTGCTTTGGATGACCGCTTGGTGAACTGGCGAGTCGCAGCACACCAATAGGCAGACTCGCTTTCTCGTCCCGCAAGACGGACAACTTCCACAACTTCGCCATGCGCGGAACTTGTTCCGCCACGATAAGATTCTGGAGTACGGTTGGCGCGTCGCTTTGAATCGCTAGTGAGGTTGCGCCAACAGGCGCATCAGCCAGCAGAACTTCGGGATTCTGTGTCGCAGGACTAACAAAAACGGTTTTGAGTTTCCCGTTGGAGCGGCTGATACGTTCGACTGCGTCTTGCATGATGACACCGCGCTGATTATCACCAATCTTGTGCGCCTCATCGACGATCAGCAGATCGACAGCAATGCCATCACCTATCGAGTTAGCGAACAGATGCAATCTCTCTTGAGTATAAACGACGACTAGACGTGCGCCACCTGACACTGCCGCATCGTATTTGGTACGCACTGGCAGAGACGATACCTCGATGCCACTGTTCTTCCCCAGCAATGAAATGAGATTTGCCTCGACCTCGGAGACTAATGCACGCGTAGGCGCGAGATAGACTACGACACGGACATTGCTGGTGAGTATCTGATCCACGAGCCAACGGGATATGAGGAAAGTCTTGCCAGACGCCGTCGGTGCAGACGCCGAGAGCCAGCTTTGATTCCCAGCTTCAGTCCAGAACTTATTCTGAAACTTATTGGCAGGAAGCCATCGTCCATTAGATTGAATTAGGATTGATTGCTCTAGCTGCCTTCGTTGAGTTTCAAGCCGTAGCGATACTCCAAGACGACCTTCGAAGCCTGGCGCCAACAGATCACGCTTAATGGCTAGTTCAATTGCCTGAAAATTTGACAACTTGCCAAGAAGGACTGCACCAGCGTCCTTCACTGACTGGCTAGCGGCGATTGATATAGCGCCTGTGGCAATTCTCAAAGCGGCCTCTTGATGATCTCGCCGCTCTGAACGCGCCAAAAGACTTCCAGCAAATAGTAATCTTGGCCAATCAATTGACCTAGACGGCGCTTCTTCTGGTTCATCGAGTAAATTATCTAACTCAGCTCTAATTGAGCGATGAGCTACAATGTCGAGGTCACTATCGATACCTTCCGCTATCAACCAATCTTGAAGCTCGCTAAGACTCATTTCTTAGCCCCATCGCCTTCAGAAAAGCGTCACGAAATCCTTCTGCAGACGGCAAAGGAAGACAGAAGAAGTGGATCTCGAACAGATTAAGTTTTTCTGCGCTAAGGCGGTTACCTATTTTAGTCCGCCAACCCTCAAGCTCTTTTCGTGCTGCTGTCTCGATTTCTTTCGATACGGCTTTTCCGCCATCACTAGGATAGAAATCTGCGTCAAACCCTACTAGTGCAACGCCGCAATATTGCACTCGATTTGACAGAGGTGAATTCCGATCGAAGTAGCGCCTCAACGCTCCAGTTAAGGCAGGATCACTTAAATCTGCTTTGTCACTGAGCAGAACAAGATCACGCTCTCGCTCAGCAGATTCACCCTCTGGTTCGACAAGAAAGGGGGCGAGTGACGACAGACAGTTTGATATTGCGCTGGCTACCTTTTGGTAGATCTTAGACTCGCCCCAATATAACTTTAGTATTCCCGAATCGGTAACACCTGCATAAACACCATCCGCGCCATGGTAATGCATCCTACCATCGGTTTTTAGGTCCATCTTGCAGAGGATTTGTGGCAACTGCAGAAATCGCTCTGCAAGTAGAAATAGCAGCATTTCACCACCCTCACCGGTGGTAGACAAGTCCGTGAAGGACCGGCGAGCTTGCTCCACTAACGCCGCAGTTGCTTCTGTGCTCTTGTACCTAGCGTCACGAGCCTTGGCGTCAGCTAACTTCGCGCGGGGTATTGCATAGTCAACTATAGCATTGCGCATAAACTCAGCGAGTCGTCGCGGCTGAACCCGAGCATTCCCATCGACCGTGAGGCAATGGCAATGAATTTTAACGCAGTGACCATCGATTGATACGTCGCGTTCAATCAAAGCAAGATGAACGCCGAGGGCGTCAGGATCTCCGGTAACCGCAGATGTAAGATCGGCGGCAGTAATAGTGGACAGTTCTAGCCCCTGTTTCAAAATCTGTCAGACAGGCCACTATTAGGCACTAGAAATGCAAACATATCGAAAAACTCTCATCCTGTCTATCAGTGGTTGCAATTCACCTTCGGCTGTCGACGGCTACTCACGCGCTCCAATCTCCGTGGCTTTCGCATCCCCACACACATCCCAAGCCGATTGGAACCGCGCAGGACGCAGTCATGGTCGATAAATCGGAACACAACTGGAATCGATATCTTCAGGGCGCAGATCGTAGAAGCGGCTATCAGGCCCCCATGGCCGAGTAGTCCAGCCATTAGATCAGGCGATGACGATTCGATCATCCACGAGCCTCGCATACGCTCTCAGGGCAAGGCGGAGCGTAGCACGGGCACTAGTTGGGTGCGGAAGCGCCGACGGTTCAGGCTCCCGTCGGTCGTTGTTCTTGCCGGATGGTGCGTCGCCCCCTCACCCAGCTTCTCCCCCGAGAGGCGGCGTGATTACACGCCGCGGGGGAGAGGGGCATGAGAGGCCTTACTCCGCCTTCAGCAACCCGTCCTTGATCATCTGCGCGGCGGCGGCGTCTTCCATTTTCAGGAGGGCGTCGTACTGGTCGGGGGTCATCTTGCGGCCCTCGGTGCCGAGGCGACGCAGCTTGGCCTGGCCCTCTGGGATCGTCGAGCACCTTCTGCAGCGCGTCGCCCAGCACCTTGACCGTCGCGGGCGTCGTCCTGGCGGGGGCGATTTGGCCCGGGCCGGTGACAACCTCGAAGCCCCTTAGCCCGAGCTCGTCGGGCGTCGGCGTATCAGGCAGGTTGAGACGTCCCGCAGCGCCAGTCGCTCCATCGACAAAGATGACGCCGAGCCGATGGGGCGGCCGACCAGCTACGGGCAAAGATCGACCAATCGCTGCCAGAAGAGAAGGAGCACGACGAGTGCTACCCAGACGACGGGTAGAAGCCGCAATGCGATCAGGACGCTGCCCACGATCTGCACAGCAACCAGCCAGGGAAAGGCGATCCGGAAGGTTGCCATGATCACGGTGTGACCCAGCGCCTGGAGGCAGTAGGTGCCCTTGTCGAGGGAGTCGGGCGGGACAAGGTCGAGTGTGGTAACTTGCGCGAAGAAGATCGCCCACGAGGTAATGAACGCGGTTGCCAGCCGGATAAGGACGGACGGGCGGTCCAACGATGCAACGAAGCGGCGGTACGATTCGATCAATAAAACCCCTCGCGCGACGCTGACACTGAGTTGGAGCCTAGACGGGCTCGGTTTCGGCAAGGGGACCCCGGTGGAGTGGGCTTCCGGTGAGCGTTCGCTTGGTCGGGTGTGCGTCACCCCCTCACCCAGCCTCTCCCCCTGACGGGGGAGAGGGGCATGAGGAACGGTGAGTCGGTTCGGCGGGCTGCCATGACCACGGCAAAGGCTGCGCCCTCTTGGGCGGGGTTCGGCCGATCTCGATCAGGGGCCGCCGTCAGCACCGCGGCGCGGTGCGGGTGCGGTAGCCGTCGTAGTACTGGCTGCCGCAGACGACCTGCTGCTGCACGACGTCGTCGCGATAGCCGTTCTGGCCGCGGTTGACCACGGTCACGCTGGTGTAGCGGCGGCCGTCGCCTTGGTTGTACCAGGCGCCCTGCTGCGGCTGGTTCTGATAGTAGTAGTTCGGCGCCGGCTGGGCGTAGCCGTAGGCGGGCTGCGCGTAGCCGTAGCGCGGCGGCGGGCTGTAGTAGCCGGCGTTGTAGTAGCCCGGCCCGGCCGGATAGGCGCCGCTCGGCGCGCCGTAGCCGTCGCCTTGGCAGGCCGCCAGCGCCAGCCCGAGACCGGCCACCAGCGCGAGGCGCGCGCTCACGCCGCGCAAAGATACGCGGTTCGGGGATACGCGGTTCGGGGACACGGCACTCAGGGGCACGGGGCTCAGGGGCATCCTCGGCATTTCTTCCTCCAGGCCCGCTCGCGGGCAGCGCCATCATCCGAAAGGTCTCGGGCCAAACCAAGGCGGGGTCGGCCATGGTCTCTCCCCGAAAACGCTGCCGCGCCGCCGGAGTTGCACCCGCCTCCCCGCCTCCCGCCGTCCCCCCGACAGGCCGCAGGTCCGGCCGGCCGCCCGGCGGCCGCCGCACGAGGCGGCGCGCGGGGATGGCGCGAAGCCGGCGCGCGCTTGCCGGCCGGGGGCGCCGCCCGCTAAGGCAGCGTCTCCCGCCGCGACGAAAGACTGCGATCCATGGAACAGGACAAGAGCCGGCTGCACCGGCTGGCCGAGAAGGGCATCGAGGAATTCCACCGCTTCACGGTGATGTTCCTCTATCTGTGGCTGGTCTTCGCGCTGTTCCTGCTGAACGAGTACGTGGCCCTGGGCCACCAGCACGGCCATCTCGTGCTGCAGGGCTTCGCGGTCATCAACGCCGCGGTGCTGGGCAAGGTGATGCTGATCGCCGAGGACCTGAAGCTCGGCCGGCGCTTCGAGCACCTGCCGCTGTTCTGGTCGGTGCTCTACAAATCCTGCCTGTTCGCCGTGGTGTTCATCCTCTTCCACATCGTGGAGCGCATGGCGGTCGGCCTGCTCTCGGGCGCGACGGCGCGGGCCAGCATTCCCAAGATCGGCGGCGGCTCGTGGGACGGCATCGCCGCGGTGTGGGCCGCCATCACGGTGTCGCTGCTGCCGTTCTTCGCGCTGCGCGAGATCAGCCGCGTGCTGGGCAAGGACGTGCTGTGGAACCTGATGTTCCGCCAGTCGGCGAAGGACCGGCCGCGCGCCTTCGCGGCGGCCGGCACGGGCGGCGGCGCCGCGGGCGGGGACGCCGGCCCGGCCTGACGGCCGGAAGATCCCCGCCGTCAGCCGATCCCGGCCGTCAGAAGATGAAGTCCTGCTCCGTCAGCTGGCCGGCGACGGTGCTGCTGATGCTGATCGCGAGGTCGGTCAGGATGTTGAACTCGCCGGGCGTCTGCACGACATAGACCGAGTGCGACGTGCCGGCGTTCTCGATCCAGACATGCTCGAAGTCCTTGTTTAACGCGGTGAGGTCGATCTTGTCGGTGCCGAGGATGAAGTCGACGATCGTGTCGTAGCCGGTCTTCAGGTTGCTGTCTTCGTAGGAGCGGTAGCCGAAGGTCACGACGCCGCCGCCGGCATAGAGCCTGTCGGCGCCGCCCAGCCCCTCGAAGTAGTTGCTGCCGCCACTGCCGATCAGGGTGTCGGCGACCGACCCGCCGAACGCGTTCTGGATCGAGTTCATCTGGTCGGTGAGGGTGAGCACGCCCTTGAACCAGACGTAACCGAGCTGCTGCATCAGGTCGACATAGACGCTGCGCTCCTGCGCCGAATAGTCGACGGTGTTGGAGCCGGCCCCGCCCCACAGCTGGTTGGTGTCGACGCCCTGCGGTTCCGTGTTCTTCGGCAGCGCCGCGGCGAGCCCGCCGATGAAGACATCATCGCCATCGAGACCGTAGAGCGCGTTCTGCCCGAGGCCGCCGTCCAGCCGGTTGTCGCTGTCGTCACCGATCAGCCGGTCGTCGCCCGCGCCGCCGATCGCGTTCTGGATGTTGTCCATCTGGTCGACCAGCACGAAGACGCTGCCCCGCAGCACGTAGCCCGCGCCGGCGCCGAGATCGACCCGGACCGCCGAGGCCACATCCGAATAATCGACCGTGTTCGTGCCCTCGCCGCCCCACAGCTGGTTGGTGCCACCGGTCGCCGTGCCGCCGGCGAACAGGTCGTCGCCGTCGAGACCGTAGAGCGCATTCTGCCCGGCGCCGCCGTTCAGCACGTTGACGCCGTCGTCGCCGATCAGCGTGTCGTTGCTGCTGCCGCCGGTGGCGTTCTCGATGGAGTCGAGCGCATCGGCGAGGACCAGCACGCCGTCCTCCTTCACGTAGCCCGCGCCGGCGCCGAGATCGACATACACGACCACCGTCTGGTCGGCGTAGGTCACGGTATCGGTGCCCTCGCCGCCCCACAGCTGGTTGATGCCGCCGGTCGAAATGCCGCCGGCCAGGCTGTCGTTGCCGTCGCCGGCATAGAGCACGTCGACGCCGCCGCCGCCGTTCAGCGCGTCGTTGCCGTCGTTGGCGGTGAGGATGTTGTTCAGCTCGTTGCCGATTATCTGATCGTCGCCGGCGCCGGTGACCAGGTTGGAGATCAGCGAGCGCGTGTCGCCGTTGTAGAGCAGCGTGTTGTAGATGTTGCCGTTGGCGAGATTGTTGTAGGCCGCGGTGCCGGGCGCGGCATTCATGTTCAGGTCGGCGATCTGCGCCTTGGAGAAGCGAAGCCATTGCCCGGCCCGCAGGTCGTCGACCTGGTCGTCGTCGAAGTTGCTGAGGTCGTAGGTCGTCGTGGCGCCCTGGGTCCACACGGTCGAGAAGATCTTGCCGGTCGCCGTCGTGCCGGTGTTCTCGGCCTCGTCGCCGTTGATGTACTGCTGCCCGGTCGAGTTGTTCCAGGTGTAGGTGCGTTCGTCGCCGAGCGCCGTGAAATCGGCGCCGTAATAGGCCTGCAGCGCGGCGATGTCGTACATCATGTAGCTCTGGGCCGACGAGCCGACATGCGCCGGCTCGGCACCCCCCACGTCGGCGCCGATATAGGCCGCGTAGGTCATGATCGAGAACTCGACGTCGTCGCGATCGGCCGAAAGCTTGCCGTTGAAGCTGGGGTCGTGGCCGTGCTTCAGGCCGAAACCGTGCCCCATCTCGTGCATGATGGTGGTGAACTGGTCGGTCCCGAAGAAGACCGTCTCCTCGCCCGGCTCCGCCGGCAAGATCCATCCATTGTCCTCGCCGATGAAGGTGTCGCCCGCGGCGCGGCTGTCGGACTTGTCGTAGGTGCCTTCGTTGGGCGGGAAATTGGAGACCGACACCGAGATGTCGCGCGCCAGGCGGAAGGTGGAATTCGTCGCCAGTCCGGACGCGATCTCGGTGAACTCGAGCAGCGTGTAGGACGCGACCAGGTTGAAGGCAATTCGCGTCGCCGCCTGCTCGTACTCGTTCATCGGCGAGAATTCGGCGACCTCCTCGACCGCCGGATAGCCCGGAACGACGAGATAGTCCTGCGCCGACTGCGGGAACGAGAAGTTGGCCTGCGTCGCGGGCGTGTCGCCGCCATAGGCCGTCGTCCAGCGATAATCCATCAGGATGGCGCGGACGTTGGGATCGAGGCCCGAGGAATCGAAGGGACCCCCGTAGAGGCCTCCCTTGGGGGTGTCGTAGACAGCGGCCATGGTTCGGGTCTTTCCAGCGCAGGGTGATACTAGCGGCCAGCCTTTGGCCGCGTGTATTGTTTGTCAATGATGCGCGTCACCGAAGAACCCGATCCGGCCGCTCCGCGACGATCCGTCCGCCCGTTGCGCATGCTCTGAAGCGCGGCGGCCGTAGAATGCCGATCACGCCTCTTCGGGCGGGCGTGTGTCGCGCCACGCCGCCGGCGACACGCCCATGCCCGTCCTGAAGGCGCGCGAGAAGGCGGCGACGTCGGAGTAGCAGAGCGTGCTGGCGATGTCGGCGAGGGTGAGATCGGTGTCGCGCAGCAGGCGCTGGGCGATCTCGAACCGGACCGAAGCGACGAGCGCGCGGATCGAGGTGCCACGATAGGCAAGCCGCCGGTTGAGGGTACGCCGGCTCAGTCCGAGCGCGGCGGCGACGGCATCGACACCGACATTGCCCTGCGCGAGGCCGACCATGATCGCCCGGCGGGCGCGGATCGGAATGTCGAGATCCTCGCCCGCGGGCGGCGGCACCGGTGCGGCGAGACCGTGCGGCGACGGCACGGGCCGCCGCGGCAGCCAGGCCGCATCGAAGACCACGGCGCCGAGCGGCGCGCCGAATTCCAGCGGCGCGGCGAAGAAGGACTCGTAGGGCCGGCGATCGGCCGGCTCGCGTCGCGCGAAGGTGACACGCAGCGGCGCCCAGCGCGGCCCGCAGAGGAACCGCAGGATGTTGGCGACGGTCGCCAGCGCGAAGTCCTCGAGCTGTTCGTTGCCCCGCCGGTGGAGGGCGTAGGGCATGATGCTGAAGCGCGCCCCGTCCGGCCCGGTCGACAGCGCCGGCACCAGCGCCTCGCCGTTGAGATGCAGGTTCATGACGAGCCCGCGCAGCGCGCGCTCGACCGAGAGCCCGCCGCCCAGCAGCCGGGCGAGCGGCGCGCCCAGCGCCGCCGGCCCGACCGGCGCGGCCAGCAGCAGGCAGAGATGCGGGCAGTTCGCCGCTTCGGCACCGCGCGAGGCGAGGTGCAGCAACCGGTCGACCGGCCAGCGGTTCTCGGGATCGTGGAAACCGTCGGACGGCAGGCCGGCTTCCGCCAGCAAGGGCGCAAGCTCCACGCCGAAACCAGCCAACAGGCCGGGCAGCCCCATCATGGGGCCGACCCGCATCGTCCGGCCCGCGTCGCCAGTTCGCCGCGGCGACTCGCGGCCGCCGGTCAGGACTTCCGTCAGTGTCACGCGTCGATGATTGCACTTTTGGCGCAAAATATCATGGCCTCCCGCCACGCGGTTTGGCAAACCCCGGCCTCGACCTTTGTCCTGTAGCTTTAGAGAGGTCTCGTGATCGGGAAGTTGGCGGCTGCCGCTTTTGCCTTCGGGGGAGGCCTGGTCTGCGCCTGCGCAGCTATGGCGGGTGATCCGGCGGCTGCCAACACAGGGGCCGCGGCGGAAGTCGCGACCGTGCCCGCCATGACCTCTCCACCCGGGCCGCCTGCGGCAACGAGCGATCCCGAGGCCTGGCGCTTCCAGGCCGCGACCTACGGCTGGCTGATGAGCGTGAGCGGCAGCACCACCTCGCACGGCCAGACGGTCGACACCAATGCCAGCTTCATCGACCTGATGCAGAAGAGCGATTCGCTGATCGGCTTCATGGCCTATCTCGAGGCCGACAAGGGGCCGGTCGGCGTCTATGCCGACTTCGTGTTCACCAAGATGGGCTTCACCACCAGCCAGGCGGCCTATCGCAATCCGATCGCGGGCCTGAAGCTCAGCGCCACGGCCAACGCCGCGCTCACGATGCAGATGTTCATCATGGAGGTGGGCGGCGTCTATGAGCTCGCGCGCTGGAACGGCAGCTCGGGCAACGCCACCACACTCGAGGCGGTGGGCGGCTTCCGCTACTGGAACGTCAACCTGGTCGGGACCTTCGACGCGCTGATCACCGCCGACACGACGCGCTTCAACCTCTCCCGCAGCGGCGGCTTTGCGCTCGCCGACAGCGGCACCACGCAATGGGTCGATCCGCTGGTCGGCCTGCGGCTGCGCCACCAGCTCGCGCCCAACCAGATGATCACGGTGCGCGGCGACATCGGCGGCTTCAACCTCGCCAACTCGCTGAGCTGGCAGGCGATCGCCGTCTACTCCTACGACTGGCAGTTCACCGGCTACCAGATCGCCGCCCTGCTCGGCTTCCGCGCGCTCGGCGTCAACTACAACACCGGCAGCGGCGCCACCGCCTTCGGCCTCAACGAGGTCTTCTACGGCCCCGTCATCGGCGCCACCGTTCGTTTCTGACAGAGAGAGGTTCAGCCATGACCGTCACCCGTCGCACCGCAACCCTCGGCGGCCTCGCCGGCGCCGTCTCGACCCTGGGCGCCCTGCTGCCCGCGCACGCGCAGGAAGGCGTGCCGATCCTCGGCGGGCTGGAGGAGTTCTGGCTGGCGACCGAGGCCTATGTCTACGGCTATCCGCTGGTCACGATGGAGATGACGCGGCGCATCATGACCAACGTCGCCGCGCCGGCCGGCACGCGCGCGCCGATGGGCCAGTTCGCCCGCATCCGTCAGTATCCCGATGCCAGCTTCCGCGACGTCACCGCGCCCAACGCCGACACGCTCTACACGACGAGCTGGATCGACGTCGGCAAGGAGCCGTGGGTGCTCAGCCTGCCCGACATGAAGGGCCGCTACTACCTGTTCCCGATGCTCGACGGCTGGACCACCGTCTTCCAGGTGCCCGGCACGCGCACCACCGGCACCGGCGCGCAGACCTATGCGATCACCGGCCCGGGCTGGAAGGGCACGCTTCCCGCCGGCGTCAAGGAATACAAGTCGCCGACCAGCATCGTCTGGCTGCTGGGCCGCATCTACTGCACCGGCACGCCGGAGGACTATGCCGCCGTCCACGCGCTCCAGGACCAGTGCAAGCTGGTGCCGCTCAGCTCGTGGGGCAAGGACTACACGCCGCCGGCCGCCACGGTCGATCCCTCGGTCGACATGAAGACGGCGGTGCGCGAGCAGGTGAACGCGCTCGACGCCGTCTCCTACTTCACCCTGCTGGCCGAGCTGATGAAGACCAACCCGCCGGTCGCGGCCGACGCCGCCGCCGTCGCGCGCTTCGCCCGCATCGGGCTGGTCCCCGGCCAGGACTTCGACAAGACGAAGCTCCATGCCGACTTCGTGTCGCGCATCCCGCATGTCGCCTTCGACCGCATCATGATCCAGCTGAAGGTGAACAAGTCGGTCAAGAACGTGAACGGCTGGCTCTACGACACCGTCACCGGCGTCTACGGCACCGACTACCTCAACCGGGCGCTCGTGACGGCGATCGGGCTGGGCGCCAACCGGCCGCAGGATGCGATCTATCCGATGTCGCCCAAGGACGCCGACGGCCGCGACTATGACGGCGCCAACAAGTACGTGATCCGCTTCGCCAAGGGCCAGCTGCCGCCGGTCAAGGGCTTCTGGTCGATCACCATGTACGATGCCGCCTTCTTCTTCGTCGCCAACCCGATCAATCGCTACTCGATCAGCGCGCGGCAGAAGCTGAAGGCCAATGCCGACGGCTCGATCGACATCTACATCCAGAACGAATCGCCGGGCGCCGACAAGGAAGCGAACTGGCTGCCCGCGCCCAAGGGCAAGTTCCAGCTGATGCTGCGCATGTACTGGCCCAACGAGACCCAGCCCTCGATCATCAACGGCACCTGGTCGCCGCCTCCGGCGAAGAAGGTGGCGTAACGGGCCGCCGCAGGAGCGGCCGCTGGAGCGTTGCTGGGCGAGATTGAGCGAGCCCAGCATTCCAATACCGACCTCATCCTTCGAGACACGCTCCTGCGGAACGTTCCTCAGGATGAGGTCAGTGTTTGGATGGACTCAATTCATTTCCGGTCGGCCTCTCAGGATGAGGTGTGCGGGTCGACTTGAAGCGGGAGGACTCTACGAGGCGCCGGTCCTGCCGCGCCGGGCGGCCGGCAGGGCGCTGGGAACGGGGATCGCATTGAAGCCCGGCGGCACGCCGGACCACGCCGTGCCGTTCAGCATCGTGTCGCGCCCGACCGCGAACAGGTTGCGCATGTAGGTCTGGTCGAACGGCGCGTCGAGCCGTTCGGTGAAGCTCTGCGGGATGCAGGCCACGTTGTAGTCGATGCCGTCGCGCTGGGCGATGACGTAGAGCTGGTAGAGGTCGCTCAGCCCCTGCGCCTGGATCAGCGTGGCGATGGCGCGGTCGGCGATCTTCATGATGTTGCGCGGCACCGTCTCCGGGTCCGCGCCCGGCCGGGCGTTGCGGATGATGAACAGCCGCCGCGGCCGCCCGGTCAGCGCCTCGACCACACCGGGACCGACCGCCGCCGGATCGAGCAGCAGGTTGTCTCCGCCCAGCGACGGCGGATAGAGCACCACCTGGGCCACCGTGCCACCGTCGACATGCATCTCCTGGTAGCGCGTGCCGCCGGCCTCGATGTCGAACATCACCGGCGGCAGGATGCCGGGAATGGAGGCCGAGGCGAGCAGGATCTCGGTGAACAGCTCGGCCGCGCGCGCGTGTCCGCTGGCGGCGATCGAACCCATGTTCCACAGCACGCCGACCGGCACGTCGAGATTGGTCGTCGCCACGAACAGCAGCCGGCCCTTCTCGGTGTATTCGCGTGCGATCGCGGCGAGCAGCGCGGGCGTCACGAAGCGCCGGATGGTCGCCCGCAGCGGCGCCGAATCGTAGAGCGAATCGCCCAGCAGGCCGCGCAGCAGGCCGCGGCTCACCATCACGTCGGAGAGGCCGATGTCGGTATAGACGCGCTCGAGCTCGCGGTCGTAGTCGGGGCCGAGGAAGGCGAAGGGAGCGCTCAGCGCCCCGGTGCTGACGCCGGTCACGCCCTTGAACTCGGGCCGGTTGCCGAGCCGCGTCCAGCCCGTCAGCAGGCCGGCGCCGAATGCGCCGTTCTCGCCGCCGCCCGAGATCGCGAGATAGGCAGCCGGTCCCACCGGCACGCCGCGACCCTGCGCATAAGCCATCTCGCGGCGCAGGGCGGTGAAGGCGATGCGGCCGAACAGCCGGTCGTTGCTGCCGTCCAGCACGATGCGGCAATCGTCCGGCATGCCGGCGAAGCGCCCGTGGTTGCCGAGATTTCCGGGCAGCGCCGCGAGCCGGTCCGGCGACGCACAGCCGCCGGCCGACGCCGAGACGACGCCGGCGCCCACCGCCCACAGGAAAGACCTCCGCTTCATTGCGCGACAGTGTGCCCGCAGCATCCGCCCACAATCAATGCCGCGCGAGGTCGCGCGCATCGACGGCGGCGCCGATCGCTCCCGCTCATGTGATGACGGCGTACTGGCTGGTCGCCGTCGCGTGCGCTATCGCCGGTACGTCATCGCCTTCATCCGGAACGTCCGGCGGGCACTGCGGAGAATCGTCATGTCGCTGAAGCCCATCGCCCTCGCGCTGCTCACGGGCGCGCTCACCTTCGCAGCGGCCGGACTGGTCATCGCCCAATCGCCTGCCCCGACGCCGGCCGCGCCCCCAGCGCCCCAGGCCTTCAAGCCGAGCCTCGGCGACCTGATGACCATGACCATCCAGCCGCGCCACACCAAGCTCGGCCTCGCGGGCCAGGAGAAGAACTGGACCTATGCCGCCTACGCGCTGCACGAGCTGGAGGAGTCGTTCGAAGGGGCGGCGGCGGTCTGGCCGGTCTATGGCAAGACCAACGTGGCCGAGCTGATGGAGGCCACGACCAAGGAGCCGATGGAAGCGGTGGCGGCCGCCATCAAGAGCGGCAACGCGGCCGGATTCGGCGAAGCCTATGCCCGCCTCACCGCGACCTGCAATGCCTGCCACCAGGCCACGGAACGCGGCTTCATCGTCATCCAGGCGCCCAGGGGCACGCCCTTCCCCGACCAGGACTTCCGCCCGCAGAAGCCCTGACCGCCGGACCTCAGCGCGTCGTGAGCGGGCTGGGCGCGAGCGGCGCCAGGGGCGATGGCGTGAGCGGACCGGTCGTCGGGCCGACCGAGGGTTCGTTCACCCGGTAGGGGTTCACCGCCGGATCGTTGACCATAGTCGGATTGATCTTTTCGTCACCTCCGACGGCTGGCGTCGCGCCGGATTTGCCGCCGGGCGCGGCCGAAGCCGGCGGGCTGCCCGCGGTTGCGCTGCCGGCCGGCGCGGTGCCCGGCGGCGGCGCCGCGGGACGGCCTTCCTGCTGGGCGACCGCCTTGGCAGCGGACGAGGTGTAGAGCCATTCGTCGGCGCCGCGGGTCGTGCCTTCGCGGAACACGGCGATCGCGCGCTGCTTGTCGCCGGCCTTCCAGAAGGCCTCGGAGACGTCGCGATAGACCATGCCGGTGGCGCTCGGCTTGTTGTCCTTCGGCACCCGCTGCAGCGCGCCCTTGGCGCGGTCGAAGCTGCGTTCCCCGGCGGCCGTGTCGCCGCTGCGGATCTGGTACTCGGCCAGGCTCGAATAGGCGAGCGCCAGCGTGCCGCAATTGTAGTTGGTGGTGGAGGAGCACTGGTCGGACGCCGAATACTTGTCGACCTCCTTCTGGGCGAGGCTGGTGGCGGTCTTGAGGTCGCCCTTGTCGGACGCCTGCATGGCCTCGGCCTGGTAGGACTCGCCGCCGCTCGCACAGGCCGCCGCCAGCGCTCCCATCGCGACCGTCGCGACAAGACTCAGGACGTCGGTCCTGCGTTCCCCCCAAAGCGCCGTCATTCCCGTTCCCTGTCCGATACGAAGACCGCAATCCGGCCCTCCCCGGGGGAAAGCTTATGCCGACCGCCTTGCCGTAGCGAAAGAGGGATTTGTGGGCGGGCTTCGCGCGGCCCCGCGAGCGTCAGGACACTGTGAAACAATGTCCGAGAGCGCCACGAGGTGCCACCCGCCCGCCAGCCGGCGCCTACTACCTGGTCGCTGCCCCTTACAGCGGCTAGATTAACGCCACCATGCGCCAGTTCTGGTGGGTCAATCACAAGCAGACGTTCAATCAGGAGATTGAGCATCAGTATCTGTGGTCGCCGAAAACCTCGAAGAACGGCGTTCGCAACCGCTTCTACGACAACATGCGTGCGGCAAATCCGGGGGACATCGTCCTCTCCTATGCGAGCCAGCTTATCCGCTATGTCGGGCGGGTCGTGGATTTTGCCTTCACGGCGCCCAAGCCCTCCGAATTCGGCGCGACGGGCTCGTACTGGAGCAACGAGGGCTGGCTGCTACCGGTCTTCTGGACCCGGCTCGATCCGCCCATTCGCCCGCGTGATCTGCTGCACCTGATTGGCCCGATTCTGCCGGAAAAGTACTCGCCTCTCCAGCATGCGACCGGCAAGGGCAATCAAGGTGTGTACCTGGCCGCGATCCCGCGAGACATCTACGAAGTTGTCAGGGCTCACACACACATCGACGACGTGCGCCTGGAGACCGGCGGCGCGAACCGGCTGACATTCCAGAATGTGGTCGAGGAACTCGACGACCGCATCGAGATCGACATTCGCTCCAATCTGACGATGGATGACACCATTCGCACCGCGACCATCCAGGCGCGCCGCGGACAGGGTATCTTCAGATCTAACGTGCAGAAGGTAGAGCAAGCCTGCCGGCTCACCGGCATTAGAAACCCCGCACTTTTGATCGCCAGTCACATAAGGCCGTGGCGTTCATGCGAAACGGCAGACCAGCGACTGGACGGCGCCAACGGGCTGCTCCTGACTCCGGATGCCGACCTGCTGTTCGATCGAGGCTTCATTTCCTTCGAAGACAGCGGCGAAGTTCGGGTCTCTCCGCGTTTCGATCAGAACGACCTTCGCCGCCTCGGCCTTGGCGAACAGGCCTGGAAACAGCTTGGCTTCTCGGAGGCGCCGATGCCGTGGATGGCCCAGGCCTTCTCCGACAACCAGCGAGCCTACCTCAACTACCATCGCGCACAGGTCTACATCACCTGAATCATGCGCCTGCGTTAGCATCGACCATCCGCAGTTCCCTGCAGCACTCGATTATTTCGCGATTCATCGACCCGTGATCCGTGCTTGAATGCGGGGGCCGAAACCGATGGGAGACAATCTTGCCGTTCTTCGTGGGTGCCATCCGAGACACTGGCCTCGGCGCGCGTGGAACTCGGCTCCATCAGTCTCCAGTCCCACGACAGGCAGCCACCAAGCTTCGCGCGGCGGGAGAACATGCAACGGAAACCGCAATTGGCTAGGACCAGGTACCTGCAGCGCGTCGCCGCTTCGATCCTCGCCTCCGCCGGAGCCTTCGCGGTCGTTCTGGCCCCGCCCGGCAGCGCGCTCGCGCAGAACAGCAAGCAGGAATATCCGATCCCGCGCACGCCCGCCGAGGACCTGACCGCGATCGAGCGGATCTTCGTGCCGCCCAAGCCGCCGCCGCTGACCGCGTTTCCCGAACTGCGCGAGCGGTGGAAGGACACGCCGGCGTTCCTGCGTGATTCCCGCGTGAGCTTCGAGGCGCGCAGCTACTTCCGCGACTATGTGTCGAGCTCACCGGCCAGCAGCACCATGGAGCAGGCCTGGGCGAGCGGCGGTTCGGTCTCGGCAGAGACCGGCAAGCTGTTCGACCTCGTGACGCTGGGCGCCGTTCTCTACACCTCGTTTCCCGTGATCGCGCCGCCGCAGTATGGCAACACCGGGCTGCTGCTGCCCGACCAGCAGGGCTTCGCGGTGTTCGGCCAGCTCTACGGGCAAGCCCACCTGTTCGACGATCACCGCATCACCGTCGGTCGCTATCTCTACAATACGCCGTTCCTCGGGCCGCACGACAACCGCATGGCGCCGCAGACCTTCTCCGGCTACTCCGTGGACGGCACGCTGGGTGGCGACGGCACGCTGAGCGGCGGACCCAGCTTCCGCTACGGCGGTGGCTTCATCGACGCGATCAAGCCGCGCGATGCCATCACCTTCCAGTCGATGGCGAGCGCAGCGGGCGTTCCGACCTCGAATGCCGGCGTCGGCGTGCTGGGTGGCCTGCTGAGCTGGGGTCCGGCGCGCGTGGGCGCCATCAACTACTACAGCCAGGACCTGCTCAACATCTTCTATGCCGAGGGCAAGATCGGCCATGACTTCGGCCGCGGCTTCACGGCGCTCGCTGCGGCGCAGATCGCCACCCAGAACAGCACCGGCCAGTCGCAGCTGAACGGGGGAACGCCGTTCGCTACCAGCGAGTTCGGCGCGAAGGTCGATCTCGGCTACGGCAACGGCATCCTCACGCTCGGCTATTCCGTCACCGGCCCCGGCCTCGGCATCCTGACGCCTTGGAGCGCCAGCCCCTTCTACACCAGCGCGCTGATCCAGAACTTCCAGCGCGCCGGCGAGCAGGCGGTGATGGTCGGCGTGTCGCACAGCCTGATCGGACTGGGGCTGCCGGCCGCGGTCTCGACGCACTTCTACAACGGCTGGACCAGCGCCGCGGCGGCCGGCGCGCCGCTGGCCGAGAGCGAATGGGACGTCCATGTCGACTGGCGGCCCGACCGCGACCGGCTGCAGGGA
Organism: Reyranella aquatilis; assembly: GCF_020880995.1. GTDB lineage: Bacteria > Pseudomonadota > Alphaproteobacteria > Reyranellales > Reyranellaceae > Reyranella > Reyranella aquatilis. Next base: position 162,452 of record NZ_JAJISD010000014.1, read on the forward strand.
CTCTGGTTCCGCGTGCAGTACGGCCGCTTCACGATCTGGCAGGGCGGCAGCGTCACCAACGGCGAGGAGCTGCGCGTGGTGCTGAACTACAAGCTCAACCTCTACTGAGGCAGCGGCGACGGGATCGTGAGCCGCGCCAGCAGGCCCCGCGGCGCACGATCCTGGAGCGTCAGCGTACCGCCATGATGGCGCGCCACCGTGGCGGTGATCGCGAGGCCCAGTCCGAAGCCGCCGACCCTGTGGCGTGCTTCGTCGGCGCGGTAGAAAGGCTCGACGACCCGCGCCTTCTCCGCATCGGGAATGCCCGGTCCGTCGTCCTCTACGTCGATCGACACCCTGTCCGCTTGTGAGGCGTCGAGGCGCACCGTGACCGATGTGCCGTACTTGACCGCATTGTCGACCAGGTTGGAGATCCCGCGCTCCAGCGCCAGCGGCAGGCACTGCACCGTCAGGTGGCGCGGCCCTTCGTAGGAGATGGGATGGCCGGCATCCTCGAAGTGGCTGCAGACCGTCTCCAGCAACGAAGGGAGATCGGCCATCTCCGGCGCCTCCCGCGTGCCGCCTTCGCGAACGTAGGCGATCGCGGAGGCGATCGATCCGTCCATCAGGGCGATGTCGTCCTGCATCCGCTGCCGGTGCTTCGGGTCGGAGACGTCCTCGAGCCGCAGCCGCAGGCGGGTGAGCGGCGTCCTGAGATCGTGGCTGATCGCCATCAGCATCCGCGTGCGGTCCTCGATCAGGCGCAGGATGCGTTGCTGCATGCGGTTGAAGGCCCTCGCCGCGCGCCGGATCTCCTCCGGCCCCTCCTCGCGCAGCACCGATTCGTCGTCGCCGTCCGCGCCGAAGCGGTCGACCGCGGCGGCGAATCGCGAGAGCGGCGCGGCCAGCCGCAGCACCGCCCAGAGCGACAGCAGCACGATCGACAGGACCATGAACGCGATCACCAGCACGATCGGCAGGCTGAGGAAGTGCGGGATGTCGCGCACCACGCGAAACACCACGAGTTGGCCGTCGCTCAACCGCGCCACCACCGTGCCGTCGCGGCCCTCGAAGAAGACGCCGAGCAGGTCGACGCCCGGCGGGAGCTGGCTCAAGAACCACGACCGGAACTCCTTCTCGGTCTCGAGCTGGTTGCTCGGTAGGCTGGGCGCCGCGTCGGTGAGGTTCGCCGAGAAATCGGGGCGCTGGAAGGCGAAGAGCAATCGCGGACGGTCGGCCGCCGGCACGGCTTCGAGCCCGTGCAGGGCGTTGAACAGGCTGACGACGTGCCGCGTCGCCGTCGGCGACAGGAACAGGAGGGACTCGGGCGACAGCACGACGAAGATCGAGCTGATGCCGATCCAGGCGATCAGGCTCGACACGACGAGGACCGCCACCAGCTGCGTGGCGAGCCGGCCCATCGCGCCGAACGGCCGCGGCCACTTCACGGGCTTTCCACGGCCGGCGTGAAGACGTAGCCGCCCGAGCGGACCGTCTTGATGAACACCGGATCGCGCGGATCTTCCTCGATCTTGCGCCGGACCCGGCTTACGAGGATGTCGATGCTGCGGCTCACCGCCTCGGTTCCGCGGCCTTGCGTGAGGTCGAGGAGCTGGTCGCGCGTCAGCGTCAGCTGCGCATGCAGGCAGAAGGCGAGGAGCAGGTCGAACTCGCCGCCCGTCAGGATGACGCGCACGCCCGCCGGACTGTGCAGCTCGCGCGTCACCGGATCGAGCTGCCACCCGGCGAACCGCATGGGTCCCGCCGCCTTATCGGCATGGGGCAGGGCCGCGGCGCGGCGCAGCACGGCGCGCACGCGGGCCAGCAGTTCGTGCGGGTCGAAGGGCTTGGCCACATAGTCGTCGGCCCCCATCTCCAGCCCGACCACGCGCGCCACCGGGTCGCCGGCCGCGGTGAGCATGATGATCGGCACCGACGAGGACGAGCGCAGGCGCCGGCAGATGCTGAGCCCGTCTTCGCCGGGCAGCATGATGTCGAGGATGACGAGATCGATCCGCGCCGCCGCGATCGCGCGGCTCATCGACGAGCCGTCCGCGGTCGCCGTGACCCTGCAGCCGTGCCGGGTCAAGAACCGCGTAACCATGGTCCGGATCTCCGGATCGTCCTCGACGATCAGAATGTGAGGGCTCTGCATCTGCGCCGCATCCTACATCGGCACGGCTGCCGATGACCGGGCCAATTGTGTTTCGCGATGTTTCCGCGGCGGCGCCGCCGCCGCTCGCCGGCAGATTTGTTTCCGCCTGTTTCGTGAGAGGCTCCAGATACCTTCAGAGACAATCGAGCCCGGCCGCGGACACGTCGTGGCCCGGTACGCATGCCATATCCGGTGCATCGTACTGCATTGCCGGAGCCCATCGCATCATGACAACTGGAACCAGATTTCTGTCACTCGCCGGCCTCTCGGCCGGCGTCGTCGCGACGGTCGTCGCCGGATCGCCCGCCGCCGGCCAGGCGCTGAACGATCCGTTCGCCGCCCGCAAGAGCGGCAAGGACTGGCAGGTGACGCTGGGCGTCGGCGGCGCCGTCCGGCCCGCCTACGAAGGCGGCGACACCTACGTCGTGACGCCGATCCCCTATCTCAACGTCGTGTGGCGCGACACGGTCGCGCTCGATCCCACCGGCCTCAGCGCCTATTGGCGCTTCGACCGGCTGCAGGTCGGCGGCGGCGTCACCTACAGTCTCGGACGCAACCAGAGCGGCGGCGTGTTCGAGCCCGGCAACTGGCGGCTCAGGGGTCTCGGCGACATCCCGGGCGCGGTCGGCGCCCGCGGCTTCGTGAACTACAATCTGGGCCCAGCCCGTCTCGGCGTGACGGCGACCAAGTTCCTGATGGATGGCAACAGCGGATTGCTGGTCGACACCAGCATCGAGGTGCCCTGGCGGATCGACGACCGCTTCATGGTCGCGGGCCGCGCCTTCGCCACCTGGGCAGATTCGAGCTACACGCAGACCTACTTCGGCGTCACCTCCCTGCAGTCGATCAACTCCGGCTATTCGACCTACGGCGCCAGCGCCGGCATCAAGAACTTCGGCTTCGAGCTGCGCGCCCTCTACCAGTTCGCCCCGAACTGGACCTTCTCCGTCAGCTCGAGGATCTCGCAGCTCGGCAGCATCGCCGCGGACAGCCCGATCTCCGCATCCGACACCGCCTTCATGGTGATCTCCACCGTCGGCTACCGCTTCTGAGTGGCGGCCCGCATGTTCTCCGGGGTTCGTCAGGCCATCCTGCCGCTGGCGGTGCGGCGCAGCCGGCACCGGGACGATCTTGAGCGCGCAAGCCTGCTGATCGAATCGCTGGCGCTGCACTGGCAGGACCGCCGCCCGCTGGCGCTGCTGATCGTCTCGCCGGCGCGCGATCTGGAGCTGCTGCGCTCCAGCCTGCCGCGCGCGGCCAAGCTGTCGATCGAGGTCCGGGCCGAAGGCGACTTCTTCGCCCCGTTCAGCGCCTTCTACCTGATGCCGGGCTGGTTCCGCCAACAGGTGATCAAACTGCACGTGCCGGCGCGTCTGGGGTTCGCGGGCTACCTCACGCTGGATTCGGACGTCGTCTGCGTCGGCGACTTCGATGCCGGCACCTTCGTGCGCGACGGTCGCGCCGTGTCGCGGTGGGAACCGAAGAGCGGCCAGGACTGGTGGCGCAACATCGCCGGGCTGGTGGGTGTTCCCTACGCCGGCCAGAGCCACGGCCTGTCGGTGACGCCCAACGTCCTGCATGGCGACCTAGCCGCGCAGGCGCTGGCCCATGTCACCCGCGACGCAAGCGGCACTGGCGACGCGACGTCAAAACTCTGGCTCTGGTTCATGCGCGGAATCCCGGCCGTGGCCTGGACGGAGTACTCGCTCTACACCACCGTCGCGGAACTGAACGGCAATCTGCTGGCCTACCATCAGGATTGGGACACCTGCTACGGCGGCGACGTCCACCTGTTCTCCGAACGGTCCTGCGTGTGGAAGGCCGACGACTTCACCCGGCTGGCGCGACTGCCGCGCGGCAGCGATCCGGGCGGCAAGTTCATCGTCGTCCAGAGCCACGCCCACATTCCCGTCGAACGGGTGCGCACCTACATCCAGCAATTCGCCGGCTGATCCGCGCGCCGGGAGCAGCGAACTCGAACGATCGTGCGCATGTGGCGAGGAGATGGCGGACAGACACCCTTGCCGTTGCCCGGCCTGTTACGACCGGGGAAGCGTCATGTAACAGGCCCTGCCGCAGGTGAGGTCGCCGCGCTCGCGCGGCGCGAGGACGAAGACCACAGTCATCAGGGCAATGGCTGCCGCCAGAAGCGGCAGGACCGCCAGCGGTACTTTCAGCGGCAGGCGGCGCGATGGCGAGAAGGACGTTCCGGTATCCGGCATGCCCTTTGTATAGAGACTCCGCGCCGCACGGGCGGATTGGAATTGTTTCCCGTCATGTCTGCCGGTCGCCCGGATACAGGCCGTGACAGAAGACTCTCCCCGAACCGCCGGCCACGGGTCCCGGTCTCAATCGCCGTCGATGCCGAACACCCGGCAGGCGTTGGTTTCGTAGATCTTGTGCCCTTCCTCTTGCGTGATGCTGGCGCCATCGAGGAAGCGCACCGCTTCGGCGTCGTCCTCGGCACCAACACCGATCACCAGCAGAATCATCTGCCGCTGATGATCGTCCATCCCGCCTTCGCCGGCGGCAAGGAATGCCGGGCGCTGACCTCGCAGCTCGATCTCACGCCCACGATCCTGGCCCTCACCGGCCGGGAGGGCGCCGCCGTCGAACGCGCGCGCCAGGGCCTGCGCGGCAGGGACTTCTCCCCGCTGCTGCGCAATCCGGAGGCCGCGGGCCCGCAGGCGGTGCGGCCGGCAACCCTCTTCAGCTTCGACATGCTGTCCTATTCCGATCCGAAATGGGCGGCGATGACCATCGACACGCGCGCCTTCAGGACCAAGCCGCCGGCGCAGCAGCAGGAAGTGCTGGCGGCGCATCCGCCCGACTTCCGCAACCGGACGGCGATCCGCAGCGCCTTCGACGCCCGCCATCGCTTCTCGCGCTATTTCTCACCGGTGCAGTTCAACACGCCGAAGACGATGGAGGAGCTGCTCGCGAAGAACGACCTCGAGGTTTACGACCTGCAGGCCGATCCCGAGGAGATGACCAACCTCGCCCTCGACCCGAAGAGGAACGGCGACCTCATCCTCGCGCTGAACCAGGTGACGAACGAGCGCATCGCCGACGAGGTCGGCACCGACGACGGATCCTCCCTGCCGATCCGGGACGGCAAGTGGGCGTTTCCGCCCCTGGACGAACGCCAAGAGCGCTCGTCCAGGGGCGGGCCAAGCGTCAGGACATTGCCTTGAGCAATGTCCGGGAGCGCCGCTCGGTGGCGCCACCCGGTCAAGCTTTTTGAGAGGCCTTTCGGACGAGAGAGCTCACCGGCGTAGAAGGCCGGGCTTCGCTCGGCCTTCTAAGCCGTCCGTTCGAAAGTGCCGGTCAGCGTGGCCTTGGCCAGCGTGTTGAAGTGCAGCTGGAAGCCCACGATCGCCGCCGACGTGTCCGCCGCCACCGGCAGCGTCGCTTCCTTCACGGCGAACACCGTGAACACGTAGCGGTGCGGGCCATGACCCGGCGGCGGGCACGGGCCGCCATAGCCCGGGGCGCCGAAGTCGGTGCGGGTCTGCAGCGCGCCCTTCGGCAGCAGGCCCGCCTTGGGGTTGCCGGCGTCGAGCGCCAGCTCGGTCGTGCCGGCGGGAATGTTCACGACCACCCAGTGCCAGAAGCCCGAGCCCGTGGGCGCATCGGGATCGAAGCAATGCACCGCGAAGCTCTTCGTGCCCTCGGGCGCACCGGACCAGCGCAGGTGCGGCGACTTGTTGCCGCCGCCGCAGCCGAATCCGTACTCGGCCGACAGGATGTGCTCCATGCCGAGAGGGGCGCCTTCCTTGAAGCTGTCGCTGGTGAGGGTGAAGGTCATGGTAGTGGGTTCCTATGCTGTTGCTCAATCCGGTGATGCAATCATGTCACGGGCGGCCGGCGGGCGCCTGCCTCTCGATGGCTTCCAGCCGCGACGCGATCAGGGTCGCGCTCAGGAGCTGCAGCGCCGACCATGCCGCCACGACTCCCGGCAGCAGGGCCCACAGCCAGCCCCCGAAGGAGCCCACGACGACCGCGACGACGAGCAGGAGCGCGGTGGCCTTGAGCTTGCGCCGGGCCCCGGCCCTGAACTCCGCGGAGGTCTTGCCCATCTCCGCGGACTTCGCCGCCAGCGTGTCATGCAATCCCATCGCAAGGCCTTCCGTTCGAGCGCGGCTCCGGCACCGCGCGGCGCTCTGCGCGGCCGACTATTCGGCCTTGATGCCGATCTCCTTCATGACCCTGAGCATGATCTCGGTGTCGCGCTGGAAGACCTTGTTGGTCGCTTCCATGTCGAGCGGGCCGACGATCAGGTAATTGGCCATCAGCGCCTTCACCTTCTCGTCGGTGCCGGCTTCGAACAGCGTGTCGGCCAGCTTCCTGGAGATGTCCTTGGGCGTCGCGGCCGGGACCGCGAAGACGGCAAAGGCGCGCGTATCGTAGAAGCCGCCGACGGCGCCCTGCTCCGTCATCGTCGCCACGCCGGGAAAGGCCGGCAGACGGTCGCCCATCATGGCGATGGCCTTGCCCTTGCCGGAGGCGATCACCGCCGCCGCACCGGCCGGACTGCCCGCGCCGCCGTCGAGCGCCTGGGCCGCGACGTCGGCGAACATCGCCGCCTCGCCGCGATACTGCACGACCTCGACCTTGAACCCGTACTGCCGCGCCATGGTCTCGATCAGCATCTGCGGCGTCGAGCCCGGCCCGTAGGCGCCGAAGTTCAGCTTGTCGACCTTCTTGGCATATTCGACGAACTGCTTGAGGTTGGTCGCGCCGGTCTTCTCGGCCGCGACGACGGGACCGCCGAGGCTGGTCGTCATGGCGAGATAGGTGAAGTCCTTCTCCGGATCGTAGGGCAGGTCCTTCACCGTGACCCGGTTCTGGATCAGCGACGAGGAGATGGTGCAGAGGACGGTGTAGCCGTCCGGCGGCGCGCGCTTCACTTCGGCCACGCCGATCGTGCCGCCGGCACCGCCCTTGTTCTCGACCACCACCGAGGTGCCGAGCTTGCGGCCGAGATACTCGCCATAGACCCGCGCAATGCCGTCAGTCTGCCCGCCCGCCGGATAGGGCACGATGATGCGGATCGGCTTGTTGGGAAACGCGCCCTGCGCCCAGCCGGATGACGAGAGAATCGACGGCGCCGCGAGAACGCCTGCACCCGCAACGATGAGTCCGCGCCGTGTCGGATTACGCATTACACTTCCTCCCTGATCGCCGGAGCCTTCCCGACTCCTGATCTTGTGCGCGGCACCCTAATTCAGGAGGTGTGAAGCGGGCAAGCGCTGGCGGCCGCTCGCGACATTCGGCAAACATGGAATTCCACGGAGCAATTTCATGCACGAATTCCAGTCCTTGTCTGGCGGGCACGAGCGGACCGCGTCGCGATGATTTTCTGGCTCGCCTGCATCGTTGGCGTCGCCGTCGCCTATCTGCTGGGCTCGCTGCCAACCGGCTATCTCGCGGGCCGGGTGCTGCGCGGCATCGACATTCGCGAGCATGGCTCGCGCTCCACCGGCGCCACCAACGTGCTGCGCACGCTGGGCAAGGCGCCGGCGCTGGCGGTGCTGCTGGTCGACATCGCGAAGGGCGTGGCCGCGATCCTGTTCGCGCGCGCATTCTATCACTGGCTGGGCGCTTCGCCGGAGGCGGTGCCGTGGGCCGTCGCTCTCTGCGGCCTCGCAGCGCTGCTGGGACACAGCCGCTCGCTGTGGCTGGGCTTCACCGGCGGCAAGTCGGCGGCGACGGGACTGGGCGTTCTGCTCGCCCTGTCATGGCCGGTGGGCCTCGGCGCGGCCTTCGTATTCCTGCTCGTGCTGGCGATCGGGCGGATCGTGTCGCTCGCCTCGATGCTGGCCGCGATCACCGCCGGCCTGCTGGTCTGCATCCTGCCGGAGCCGCTGCCCTCGCGCCTGCTCGTCATCGCGGGCGGCCTCTACGTAATCCTGCTCCATCGCGCCAACATCGCCCGACTGATCGCGGGGACGGAGCCGAAGATCGGCCGGCGAGCGTGACCGGGGGCCGCCGGGGGCTTACGCCGCCGGGGCGGTACGACGGGATCCGGCGGCCGTGCCGGGAAATCCGATGACGAAGGCCGCGGGCAAGAGGAGCAGGTAACAGATCGCCCCCAGCGAGATCGTGGCACCGATCCCGTAGGCGATGCTGCACGCGACGCCCGTCGCCGATGCGAGAACGCTGGCCGCCCCGTTGATGCCCCAGAACCAGGGCGTGGGCCGGTTGTCGACCGCCGAGATGAAGCTCATTCCCGTCGGGAAGCCATAGCCCATGAGCAACCCGGCCGGCGTGATGATCGCGACGCTCACCAGGCAGCGGACCAGCAGGGTCTCGCTGTCGAGCGCGAGAAGCAGCGGCGGCACCCAGAGCGCCTGGGACAAGACGTACCCACTGGTCATCACGACCCAGACGGAGAAGCTGAGGGGGCTGTCGATGCGGAGAGAGTCCGACAGCAGGCTGCCGATCCCCGCCGAGAGGATCAGCGAGAACAGCACCACGCTCAGCGAATAGGTCGGATGACCGAGAAACACACTGAACCGCTGGAGCAGGCCGATCTCGACCAGCATGAAGCCGACGCCGATCAGCACGAAGTACGCCGTGCCACCCACCGCGAGCCGGCGACCGACATCGTTCAAGGCATTGCGCAGCGGGAGCACGATGGTGGCGAGGACGAGGAGCAGCGCCATCACGAAGAGCCCCGCCAGCGTGGCGGTCGCGAGGAAGTTCCCTTTGCGGACCCCGGGCGGGACCTCGGTGAAGCCGATCGCGAAGACCTGGGAGAACGGCAGCTGGTTGAAGAAGAAGGGCCGGTTGTCGGTCGGCGGCGTCATGTCGAGGCGAAAGCTTCCCGTGAAGCGTTCGAGGTCGGCGCGGTTCGTGAAGTTGACGATACGGTCCAGCGTCTCGGAAGGCGATTTCCGACCGGGCAGGATCAGGGGCTCGAACTTCAACCGATCGATGGCCGTCGTGAGGCTTTGCAGCTGGGCCTCCGTGAAGGCCGCCCGGGACACGATCAGGGTTGAGATTCCGGCGCCTTCCTCGCCGGGCCGCAGCCAGGCGAGGAAGATGTGCTTCGAAGGCTCCCTGACGCCCAGCTCGAGCAGGGAGGCGACGGCCAGGCTCAGGATCCGGCCGGTTTCGGCGACGTCCTGCGCCGCATGCCAGCGGCTCACGGTGAAGACGCCGTCCGCGGACAGGCGCCGCAGGAAGATCTCCCAGGCATCGACCGTGTAGAGCCCGTTCTCGCTGAGCGAGAACGCACCGGCGCCCGTCGCCGCCCAGGTGTCGATCAGGTTCATCTGGATGATGTCGAACTGTTCGCGGCTGCGCGCCAGCCAGCTGCGGGCCTCGTCCACCACCAGCGTGATGCCGCCGATCTTCTCCATGCCGACGAAGGGGCCGAACAGCCCGTCAGGTCTCAGGAGGTCGATGAACGTCGGATTGACCTCGATACCGGTGACCTTCGGAACCCCGAACAGGCGCGCGGCGAGGATGTCCCTGCCGCCGCCCACCCCGATCACCGCGGCGCTCTTCAGGTCGGGCAGATGATAGGCCAGATTCGTGATGTCGTTCTTCAGGAAGGACGCCCGCGCGAGGTCGCCCTCGATCCCGTAGGCGACCGTGCCGGCATCGCTGTCGATGGACATGCCGCTCTGGGGCACCGGCGCGCCGGAGGGCACGAAGGCGGGCGATGGACCGGACAGTTGCGGCGCACTCACCGGCAGCGCCGGCCGCGTCGCGACAATGCGGGAAAACGAATTCCACTTCTCGAACCAGGGCAGGGCATCGAGCTGCATCGTCGCCTTGGCGAAGATCGGATAGAAGCCCATCCGCCTCGTGTCGGCACTGTTGAGCGCCGCCACCGCGACGAGGACCACGAGCCACGCGCGATGCCAGCCCAGTATCCGGACCGGGAACGCCGGCTGCGCCGTCGGAGCGGCGCCGACACCGGAGTTCGCGAACAACACGGCCCCCAGCGAGACCAGTGCCGCACTGCAGAGAATGGCGGTCGGTCCGTTGAACTCATTGAGCAGGACCAGCACGCCGAAGCAGCCGACCGCTGCCCCGATGAGGTCGATGCCATAGACGCGGCCGATCGGAAACGGGCTGCGCGTCAGGGCGAGGCTGACCACGACACCCGAGAAGAAGAACGGCGCCGCGATGACCAGCGCCAGTTCCAGCCAGATCACGACCGTCGTGAAGGCAAACCGCGAGGTCGGGACGAGCGTCACCTGCAGCGCGAGCCCGATCACCGCCGACAGGGCAAATGCCGTGCTGAAGTTCGCGAGGTCATACGAGAGGGTCTTCGCGGTGAAGCGCGAGCCCTTCAGGTAGACCCATACGGCCCCGGCGGTCAGGCCGAGCATGGCCATGCTGATGACGAAGAAGGCGAGATGGTACCAGACGACGACGGACAGCATCCGGGTCTGGATCAGCTGCAGCATCAGCGTTGCCGACGTGATGCAGAAGACACCGCTGTAGAAATTGAGGGGTCTCATGGCGCTCTGCAGCATCGATTGGGCGCAAGCTATAACGCGGCCATGGAGTCGTGTCACTTGAGCCGACCGGCTTGTCCGTCCGCTGAGGAGCCGCGGGAGAGCGCGGCTATCGCTGCGCCTGCATCACATCCGCAATAGCCCGGGCGAGATGGGCCTGCAGGAAGGGCTTGTTGAGGCGCGGCACCTTGGTGCTCTCGCCGTTGGGCAGCTCGGCATAGCCGGTCGCCAGCAGGACCGGCAGGGCCGGATGCGTGCGCCGGATCGCCTCGACGAGCTGCGTGCCGGTCATGCCGGGCATCGCATGGTCGGTGACGACGAGATCGACGTGCGGCATCGATGCCAGGGCGGCCAGCGCCTCGCGGCCGGAATAGGCGATGGTGACCTCGTGGCCGAGATCCTCGAGCATGGCCGCGGTGTTCACCAGGATCAGCGCGTCGTCGTCGACGGCCAGGATCGCGAGCGACCGCGCCGCATCCGTCGCGGGCACCGGCGCCGCCGGTGCCTCTGCCTCGCCGCCGGCCACGGGAATCCACAGCGATGCCGTGGTGCCCTGGCCCTCGCGACTCTCGAGTTGCAACCGGCCGCCCAGCTGCTCGGCGAGGCCGTGCACCATCGACAGGCCGAGCCCGGTGCCCTTGCCCACGCCCTTGGTCGTGAAGAAGGGTTCGGTCGCGCGCGCCAGCGTGGCGGCGTCCATGCCGTGGCCCTGGTCCTTCACCTGCAGCCGCACGTAGCGGCCCTCCCCCAGCGACAGCGACGCGGCCATCGCGGCGGTCACCACGATCTCGCGCGCCGAGACGGCGACGACGCCGCCGCGCGGCATCGCATCGCGCGCATTGACCACCAGGTTGAGCAGCGCCATCTCGACCTGGTTCGTGTCGACCCGCACCGGCGACAGCGTCGCGGGGCAGTCGATGTCGAGCACGATGGCGGGGCCGAGCGTATGGTCGAACAGGCTCTTCATGCCGTCGACCAGAGCCGCGACCGAGGCGAGTTCCGGGTCGAGCTGCTGGCGGCGCGCGAAGGCCAGCATGCGCTGGGTGAGCGCGCCGCCGCGCCGCGCGGCCTGCATGGCATTGTCAATCAGCGCGAGGTTGCGATCGCCGGCCGGCAGGCGCTTGCGCACCAGTTCGAGGCTGCCGATCACCGCGGTCAGGAGATTGTTGAAGTCGTGCGCGACGCCGCCGGTGAGCTGACCGATCGCCTCCATCTTCTGCGACTGGAACAGCGCCTCGCGCGCGCGCTCGAGCTCGCGCTGGGCCTCGCGCCGCTCGGTGATGTCGCGCGTGACCTTGGCGAAGCCCAGAAGCGTGCCGTCCGCGTCGCGCACCGGATCGATGACGATGCTGGCCCAGAAGCGCGTGCCGTCCTTGCGCACGCGCCAGGCTTCCTTCTCGAAGCGGCCCTCGCGCACGGCCGTCTCCAGCGCACGCTGCGGCTCGCCGGCCGCGCGGTCCTCCTCGGTATAGAAGGTCGAGAAATGCCGGCCCAGGATCTCCCCGGGCTCATAGCCCTTGATGCGGCGGGCGCCGGCGTTCCAGGTCGTGACCCTGCCCTCGGGGTCGAGCTTGCAGATGCCGTAGTCGGTGACGCTTTCGACCAGCAGGCGGAACTCCTCCTGGCTGCGGCGCAGCGCCTCCTCGGTAGCACGCCGCTCGGTCAGGTCGCGCGTGATCTTGGCGAAGCCGCGCAGCGTGCCCGACGCGTCGCGGATCGGGTCGATGACGACATGCGCCCAGAAGCGCGTGCCGTCCTTGCGCACGCGCCAGGCCTCCGCCTCGAACCGACCCTCGGCCAGCGCCGTGGCCAGGGTACGGGCGGGCAGGCCCTCGGCGCGATCCTCCTCGCGGTAGAAGCGCGAGAAATGGCTGCCGATGATCTCGCCGGCTTCGTAGCCCTTGATGCGCTCGGCGCCGCGGTTCCAGCTCACCACCCGGCCCTGCGGATCGAGCATGTAGATCGCATAGTCGCGCACGCCCTCCACCAGCAGCCGGAACGAGCTTGCGTCGATCTGTTCACGAGGCAATGGGGTGGCTTCAGGCGAACCCGGCATCGTCATGCGGGGCGTTTTAGCAGGGGATCGGCCCGCCCGGCACCATCCCTGCCCCGCCGGCAGAAACCGTGTCCGGGATTGGACACTGTGCAACCTTGGGCCGACCTCTCCTCCGCGGTCGCAGTGACCGGCTTTCGCTCCATCCTTGAGGAATTGAAGGCCAGCCTTCTTAGCCCGGTTACGGCCAGCGAATCCGCGATCCCGGCGCGTCGAGGGCCGGCTCAGAACAGGATGTCGCCGATGTTGATCGCGTTGGCGCCGGCCAGCGCGATCGCGAGGTCGGTCGCGGCGTCGAACGTGCCGGCGGTCTTCTCGATGTAGAGGCTGGTCGACTGGCCACCCGACTGGATCACCACATGACTGGCGTCGAGGCCGAGCGCCGTCAGGTCGAGCTTCGAGGTGCCCGACACGAAGTCGGCGATGATGTCGTAGCCGGTGACAAGGTTGCTGTCGCCGTAGGCCTTGTAAACGAAGACGTCGGCGCCGCCCTTGCCCCACAGCACGTCGCCGCCCGCACCGCCTTCGAGGCGGTTGGCGACGCCGTTGCCCACCAGCGTATCGGCGTTCGAGCCGCCCGTGAGGTTCTCGGTCGCGTTCATCAGGTCGACCAGCGCGCCGTCGACATGGCCCGTCTGGGCTCCGAGATCGGCGTAGACCGCGCCCGTCGTGCCGGCATAGGAGGCGGTATCGCTGCCTGCCCCGCCCCACAGCTGGTTGGCCGTGCCGGGCGCCGCGCCGCCGCCGATCAGGATGTCGTCGCCATCCATGCCGTAGAGATAATCGGCCTTCGCGCCGCCCGTCAGGACGTTGCCGACGCCGTTGCCGACCAGGGTGTTGTTGCCCGAGCCGCCCGTCAGGTTCTCGATCGAGTTCATCACGTCGAACAGCACGCCGTCGACATGGGCGTTCTGCGCGCCGAGATCGGCCTGAACCAGACCGGTGATGCCGACATAGGACGCGGTGTCGTTGCCCGCACCGCCCCACAGCTGGTTGGCGCTGCCGGGCGAGGCCGCGCCGCCGAACAGCGTGTCGTTGCCGTCCTGGCCGTAGAGATAGTCGGTGCCGGCGCCGCCCCTCAGGACGTTGTCGAGCGCATTGCCGACCAGCGTGTCGCTACCCGACCCGCCGATCAGGTTCTCCACCGAGTTCATGACGTCGAACAGCACGCCGTCGACATGGGCGTTCTGCGCGCCGAGGTCGGCCTGGACCACGCCGGTCATGGCGGCATAGGAGGCCGTGTCGTTGCCCGCGCCGCCCCACAGCTGGTTGGCGCTGCCCGCCGACGCTCCACCGCCGATCAGCAGGTCGTTGCCGTCCTGGCCGTAGAGATAGTCGGTGCTGGCGCCGCCGGTCAGCACGTTGCCGCCGCCATCGCCCACCAGTGTGTTGCTGCCCGATCCGCCGGTAAGGTTCTCGATCGAGTTCATCAGGTCGACCAGCACGCCGCCGACATAGGCGTTCTGCGCCGCCAGGTCGGCATAGACCACGCCGCTCGTGCCGACATAGGAGGCCGTGTCCGTGCCCTGCCCGCCCCAAAGCTGGTTGGCACTGCCGGCCGCCGCCGCGCCGCCGATCAGGACGTCGTCGCCCTCCTGGCCATACAGCCGATCGGTGCCGCCGCCGCCATTCAGCGTGTCGTTTCCACCGCCGCCGTCAATCGTGTCGTTGCCGTCCGTCGCCACCAGCTGGCCCGCCACGGTCACGGTGGGGGAGATGATATCGTCGCCCGGCGTCCCGATGATAATGACGCCTGGAACGGAAACTCCTTGAGCAACACGGACCTCGGCATCACCTGCCACGAACCGGTCGAACGCGACACCCGCTTCCGTGACGGATCCCGCAAACAGCCAATCGGCCCCGGTGAACACTACCTTGTCGCCGGTATTGCCCGTGACGACGAGGATATGCTCGCCACCGTCGACGGCCCCAATGCCGCCCAGGACGGCCGCCGGGTTGACGAGGAGGGTATTGTTGCCGGTACCGGTGAGGTCGATACGCTCGATATTCGACAGCCGCACCGCGATCCCGGGGTTGGTGAGATCGAGCGTCAGGCCGGCCCCGCCCAGTTCCACCGTGTCCGTACCGGCGCCGCCATCGGCCAGGAAGAAGGTCACGTCGCCGACGATCAGCCGGTCGTTGCCCTCGTGGCCACGCAACAAATCTGCGCCGCCGCCGCCCCGCAGCACGTCGTCGAATCTGCCGCCGGTCAGGGTCTCCGCTGCGGAGGTCCCAGGCATCGCCCCGTCGGCCCGCCCGTAAATGACGTAAGCCTTGCCCGAAGATCCTTTGTACGGAGCGCCGACGATCAGGTCGTCATAGCCATCGCCGTTCACGTCTCCCGCCGACGAGACCGACCAGCCGCTCTTGCTGCCGCTTCCATCGCCACTCAGCTTGAAGCCATTGCTGCCGTTCAGCGTGGAGAGATCGAGGTTGGCGGCAAAGCCCGAGGCCTTGCCGAACACGACGTAACTTGCACCGGAGTTGCCGCCATTTGGATCGGCGTTTCTGGCGCCGATGATCAGATCGTCGAAGCCATCGCCGTTGAAGTCTCCCGCCGACGCGATCGAGCCGCTCTGGTCGCCTGCCGCGACACCGCTCAGCTTGAAGCCGTTGGTGCCGTCCAGGCTCCACAGTTCGATATAGCCCGCGAAGCCCGACGTCTTCCCGAACACGACATAGGTGGCACCCGAGGTGTTCCCATGCGGGTCGGCCGCGGGAGCGGCGACGATCAGGTCGTCGATACCGTCGCCATTGAGGTCGCCGCCCGCCGATACCGCGAAGCCGGCCTGGTCGCCCGTCGTGACCCCAAGCAGCCTGAAGCCGTTCGAGCCATTGAGCGAGGAGAGTTCGAGATTCGCGGCAAAGCCTGAAGCCTTGCCGAACACCACGTAGCTTGTGCCGGAATTGGGACCGTTCGTATCGGCATAGGACGCACCCACGATGACGTCGTCAAAGCCATCGCCGTTCACATCCCCCGCCGACGCGACAGGGGCACCGACCTTGTCACCCCCCGCAGCACCGCTCATCTTGAAGCCGTTGCTGCCGTTCAGAACAGAGAGGTTGATGCCGGAGCCGAAGCCCGAAGCCTTGCCGAACACCACGTAGGCTGTGCCGGAAGAAGTGCCATTCGGGTCACCCCAAGGGGCACCGATAATGATATCGTCGTAGCCGTCGTGGTTCACGTCGCCCGCCGCGGCGACCGACCACCCTGTCAAGTCTCTCTCATTCACTCCAGTCAGCTTGAAGCCGTTGCTGCCGTTCAGCGTCGAGAGATCGAGAGCGGCATCGAAGCCCGAAGCTTTGCCGAACACCACGTAACTCGCGCCGGGGTTGGTCGCGGTAGTATTGTTCAGGAGGTCGGTTGCGCTGGCGCCGATGATCAGATCGTCGTAGCCATCGCCGTTCAGATCGCCGATCGAAGCGGCGGACATACCACTTGAGTCGTTCAGCGCCCCGCGTAGCACGAAGCCGTCGATGCCATTGAGGCTCGACAGGTTGGTCGTGGCGGCAAGGCCCGTTGATTTGCCGAAGACAACGTAGGTGTTGCCGGAATAGGAGCCGTTCGGCGTGGCGCCTGGAGCGCCGATGATCAGGTCGCTGAAGCCGTCGCCGTTGATGTCGCCTGCCGACACCGCGTAACCGACTTTCTGGCTCGACCCGCTGCTATAGAACTCTGCACCGAGGATGCCGTTGAGGCTCGACAGATTGATATTCGCCGGAAACGCCACGCGTACCCCCGTCACGCCCGGTCGCAGACTCCCCAGACCCGCCGAGCTGGAGGACTTTTTACTGCATCGAAATGGCGATTGCTACCGCAAGATGCATCGGCGCAGCGTCTGCTCTCTTACCGAGACACAATCCTGTCGCACTCATCGCGGGAACAAGTCGCGCGATGCGCGTGAATAGCTTTCGCTTCGGATTCTTCTAGAACAGGATGTCGCCCATGTTGATCGCGTTGGCGCCGACCAGCGCGATCGCCAGATCGGTCGCGGCGTCGAACGTGCCGGCGGTCTTCTCGATGTAGAGGCTGGTCGCGCCGCCGCCCGACTGGATGACGACGTGGCTGGCGTCGAGGCCGAGCGCGGTGAGGTCGAGCTTGGACGTGCCCGACACGAAGTCGCCGATCATGTCGTAGCCGGTGACGAGGTTGCTGTCGGCGTAGCCCGTGTAGACGAAGACGTCGGCGCCGCCGCGACCCCACAGCGCGTCGGCACCGGCGCCACCGCTGAGCCGGTTGGCGCCGCCGTTGCCCACCAGCGTATCGGCATTCGCGCTGCCAACCAGATTCTCGATCGAGTTCATCTGGTCGACCAGCCCGCCGTCGACATAAGCCGCCTGGGCGCCGAGATCGGCATGGACCCGCCCGGTCGTCATCGCATACGAGGCGGTGTCGCTGCCTGCGCCGCCCCACAGCTGGTTCGTGAGGCCGGCAGTGACCCCGCCGCCGACCAGCGTGTCGTTGCCGTCCTGGCCGTACAGACAGTCGGCGCCCGCGCCTCCCGTCAGCACGTTGGCGCCCGCGTCGCCCACCAGCACGTCGTTGCCCGATCCGCCGGCGAGGTTCTCGATCGAATCCATCTGGTCGACGAGCACGCCCCCGACATAGCCCGCGAGCGCGCCGAGATCGGCACGGACCGAGGCGGTCGTGCCGGCATAGGAGGCGGTGTCGGTACCCAACCCGCCCCACAGCTGGTTGGCGGCGCCCGACCCGGCGGCACCGCCGATGAGCGTGTCGTCGCCGGCCTGCCCATAGAGACAGTCGCCGCCGGCGCCGCCGGTCAGCACATTGACCTCGGCATTGCCCACCAGCACGTCGCCGCCCGATCCGCCGATAAGGTTCTCGATCGAGTTCATATAGTCGGCGAGAACGCCGTCGACATAGCCTGCCTGGGCATCCAGGTCGGCACGCACCGCGCCACCGGTTCCGGCATAGGAGGCGGTGTCGCCGCCCGTCCCACCCCACAGCTGGTTGGTTCCGCCCGCCGACGCCGTGCCGCCGATCAGCACGTCGTCTCCGGCACCGCCGTAGAGCCTGTCGTCGCCGGCGCCGCCTTCCAGCAGGTCGTTGCCGTCGCCGCCGTCGATCACGTCGGCAAAGGGCGTGGCCATCGGCTGGCCCGATACGGTCGCGACCGTAGAGACGATATCGTCGCCCGCCGTGCCCACGATGGTCACACCCGTCGTCGGCGGCGGCGCCACGACCTGTTCGACGAGAACGGCGGCGGTACCCGACACGAAGCGTTCGAACGTGCCACCAGCCTCGCTGACAATAGCGGCGCTGGTCCAGCCCGCATCGTCGAACACCACGACATCGCCCCAGTCGCGCTCGACCGTGAGCACGCCGCCCGCGCCGATACCGGCCAGCAGGGCCGCCTTGTCGATCCGCAGCGTGTTGTCGCCGGTTCCGGTCAGATCGATGCGCTCGATGTCCGAGAGCTTCGCGCGCGAGAGCGAATCCGTCAGGTTCAGGACCAGGCCCGCCCCGTCCAGCGCCAGCGTGTCGATGCCGCCGCCGCCGTCGGCGCGCACGAACGAAAGGTCGCTGACGATCAGCCGATCGTCGCCGGTGAGACCGTAGAGCGCGTCGCCGCCGCCACCGCCCTTCAGGACATTGGCGTAGGCGGTGCCGGTGATGGTGTTGGCGGAGGCGTTGCCCGTCCCGTTGGAGGCCCCCGTGGCCGTGAGGGTCAGGTATTCGACATTGTCGGAGAGCGTGTAGGCGGCGAGCGACGAATAGACGAGATCGGCCCCGCCATCGCCGAACTCGACGACCGAGTCGCCGGCATTGTCGACGTAATAGGTATCGTCGCCGGCACCGCCCAGCATCGTGTCGGCGCCACCCTGCCCGTCCAGCGTGTCGCGCCCACCGCCGCCCTCGAGACGGTTGGCAGCCGCGTTGCCGGTCAGCATGTCGTTTCCGTTGCCGCCGATCGCGTTTTCGATGACGACGCCACGGGCGATCGTATAGCCGCCATGAACGATCGCACCCGCGCCGTCGTAACCGTAGGACAGGCGGCCGCCGCCGCCGCTGCCGGCAGTCGCCGCGTTCAGGTCGATGATAGCCCGGCCGTTCGAGCCGGCGTTCGAGATCGTGTCGATGCCGCCGGTGTCCCAGATGCAGGTCCAGTAGGCGCCGCCACCATTGTAGGTCGGCAGATAGTAGACGTTGCTGCCGGAGGCGTAGCTCGTGTTGGCGCCGTAGATCGACTGGATCGCGGCGACATCCAGCGCCATCGGCGTCGCCTGCAGGCCCCAGTTTTCGGAGACCGGATCGTTCAGCCCCGCGGGCCAGCCCGCGTTGTAGCTCATCGTGGTGTAGATGCCCTGGTTCAGGCTGGCGTCGCCATAGTCGCCGAACGCCGCCCCGACGCCGGGAAACACGGTGGCGTCCCAAGCGGAACCGCCGTCGTGCGGATGGGCGAGGCCGAGCATGTGACCGATCTCGTGCACCAGCGTGAGGAAACCGTAGCCCCCCTTCGCCAGCCCGGCCGACGACCACGACGACGCCTGGCCGTTGAACACGGCGCTGAGCACCTCGGTGCTGTTGTAGGCCGGGATCTGGCTCCAGCCGAGCGCGCCCTCCGCCTGCGCGTTGGTGCCCTGCCAGAACCAGACGTCGGAACTGGATGCGGCTGCGACCTCGACGAAGTCGACGTTCGCCACGTTCTCCCACGTCGCCAGCGCCGCCCTCAGGGCGACCAGGCCGGCCGACGACCAGTACATCGAAGGCTGGCCGTTGATCGTCCCGTAGACGGCGGTCCAGTAGATCGTTACGGGGCCGCCGTTGCCGTCCGTCCAGGCACCGCCCCAGACAAGACTGTCGATCCAGGGATCGGCGCCGTCGGTCGGCGTTCCGTCGATGGGGATCGTGGTGGCGACGCCTGGCACGCGGCCCTCCTAGGCCAGCGACCGGGCCGTCGGCCCGCCGGTCGCGGCGCGGCGCCGCCTGCAGGCATCTCCTGCCGCAGGGGAACGCTCGAACCTCGCCACAAACGCCACGCGCGCCCCCCCCGCCATGGTTCGCAGTCCCGGGGCTCCGAACCGGTTGCAAGTGTTCTACCGAATAATCCTGCGGAATGCTACCCTGAGGTGCAATCACCGCGGCTCGATCCACGAAGGGTTAGGACCTGTCGCTGCCGGCCTCACTTCATTTCGCCACACTGACGCGCTCGTCTCCGGGATCGGCCACGTCCACCCGTCCCCGAGGAGACACGCCATGACCGCGCCCCGCCCCTATCGCACCCACATCGGCAACCACAAGCTCCGGCCCGAGACGCTGATGCTGTCCTACGGCTACGACCCCGCGCTCTCGGAGGGCGCGGTGAAGCCGCCGGTGTTCCTGACCTCGACCTTCGTGTTCGGCTCGGCCGAGGAGGGCCGCGACTTCTTCGACTACGCCGCGGGCCGCAAGACGCCGCCCGCCGGCAGCGCCGCCGGCCTCGTCTATTCGCGCTTCAACCATCCCAACAGCGAGATCGTCGAGGACCGGCTCGCGGTCTACGAGGGCGCCGAGACCTGCGCGCTCTTCTCCTCCGGCATGTCGGCGATCTCCACGACGCTGCTGGCCTTCGCGCGGCCCGGCGACGTGATCCTGCATTCGCAGCCGCTCTACGGCGGCACCGAGACGCTGCTCGCCAAGACCCTGTCGGGCTTCGGCATCTCGGCGGTCGGCTTCATCGACGGCGTGAACCGCGACGCGATCCGCGACGCCATCGCCGAGGCGCGCAAGAAGACCATGGCCCATGGCCGCATCGCGGTGATCATGATCGAGACCCCGGCCAACCCGACCAACACGCTGGTCGACATCGCCCTGCTGCGCCGCCTCGCCGGCGAGATCGCGCGCTGGCAGGAGGGCGTCGCGCCGGTGCTGGTCTGCGACAACACCCTGCTGGGGCCGGTCTTCCAGCGCCCGCTCGACCACGGCGCCGACGTGTCGGTCTATTCGCTCACCAAGTATGTCGGCGGCCATTCCGACCTGATCGCCGGCGCCGCCATGGGCACGAAGGCCATCATGGCCCCGATCCGCGCCCTGCGCGGCAGCTTCGGCACGCAGCTCGACCCGCATTCATGCTGGATGCTCGGCCGCTCGCTGGAGACGCTGGGGCTCAGGATGGAGCGCGCCAACGCCAACGCCCGCCTCGTCGCCGAATGGCTGGCCGCCCATCCCGGCGTCGCGAAGCTGCACTATCTCGGCCTTCTGCCCGAGGGCTCGCCGCAACGCGCGCTCTACGAGCGCCAGTGCACCGGCGCGGGCTCGACCTTCTCGTTCGACATCAAGGGCGGCGAGAAGGAAGCCTTCGCCTTCCTGAACGCGCTCAAGATCTTCAAGCTCGCGGTGAGCCTCGGCGGCACCGAGTCCCTCGCCAGCCATCCCGCCGCCATGACGCACTCCGGTGTGCCGTTGGAAGTCCGCGACCGCATCGGCGTCCTGGACACGACGATCCGGCTCTCGGTGGGCATCGAGCATCCGGACGATCTGATCGCGGATCTCACGCAGGCGTTGGCGGTGGTGGAGATATAGACGACGCAAGAGAAGCGCCGCCTGCGACGAGCCCCCCGCTTCGACCGGGTAGTCTGGTTCATGCGGATCGATCGGGGAGTTTCCAATGCCTGCTCTTTGTCAGATCCAAATGAAATATGGCGAAGCCCTTCTCTCGTTGCTTGACCGTGTAGTGGCCAAGTGTGCGAACGTCTCCTTGTGGTACCGCCGGCTGCCCCTTCAGCTTGTAACCGGCTATTCGGGTCCTCTTCGCAATCAGAGATGCGAGCGTATGGCGATGCCTGTAGGCATTTGACGTCGGTTGGTCTGACAAGCCACCGTTCCACACCCAGGCCACTGCTCCGGTAATCAAATCCACGGCCTGAAGCATCAGGTGGTCCTTCGAATTCGCCGCTCGGACTTTAAACGCCGAGTGGTCACCCCCGTGATCTCTTAGGAACGCTCTATTCAACGTGATCTCTTGGACCTCTGGGTCGAAGTCGTCTTTATCCAACGTCACGTAGAACTCGGGCTCGTCGTGCATAGTTGTTCGCGCGTACCTGTTCAGCAGCACATAGACCAGCTTTGCCCGGAGCAGGGCTCGTCCCTCTGCTTTCTGAGCTTGGTTTATTTGATTCGCTGCAACTACAATGCAGCGATAGCTGACGCTAGACCAGCAATCCATCAGCGCATTAAGGAACGCTATGTTCACGTTTAGAAACCGTGTTTCGTTCCATTTGATTTCGTGACGATAGTCTCCGAGGGCCGACTTGAGCTTCTGCTCAACAGCTCGAAATCGCACCTGGGGAACGTGCAGAGAACCATAGACGAAGTAGGCGTGCCCGGTTTTGGAACTGTCATCTCCAAAGATTTGGCTCCGCTTCTGGACAGGTAGTATTTCAACCATGGCTGCCACTATAGCGGGCTGTCCCCTGGATGAGGTACATGCAAATGACTGGACGGTCAGCGGTTCGCTTCTAACTGCCGGATGCTAAGTACATTTGGACACTCGCCGACTTTAGGAGGTCCCTACATGCCCAGATCAAAGGGAGCGAAGCCCTCTTCGCAGGAGCAGAGACACCGCGAGACGAGCGCGCGAGGATTGCTGCCGATCCAGATCTGGGTGCCGGACGTGCGGTCGGCGGCGTTCAAAAGGGAAGCGCATCGCCAGTCGCTTGCGGTCTCAAAGGGCGGGCGCGCGCACGATAATCAGGCGTTCATTGATGCCGCTTCTGATTGGCAAGCCGAGTAGCGCACCACGAAGTCGGGCGCCTTTCGGCGCCTGACCCATCGATGCCTGTGCTTATCTGTGCACCGCCCCCTCCCGCGTCTTCCACAGCGACCAGGCGATGCCGGCGGCGATCAGGCCGAAGGTGACGGCGAGGCTGGCGACCGGCGGGAACTTCGCGTCGCCCATGAGGAAGTCCGAGACGAAGATCTTGGAGCCGATGAAGACCAGCACCGCCGCGAGCGCGTGCTTCAGGTAGTGGAAGCGGTCGATCATGGCCGACAGCGCGAAGTAGAGGGCGCGCAAGCCCAGCACCGCCATGATGTTCGAGGTGTAGACCACGAACGTATCGGTGGTGATGGCGAAGATCGCCGGCACCGAGTCGACCGCGAACACCAGGTCCGCGAGGTTGATCACCACCAGCGCGAGGAACAGCGGCGTCGCGGCCAGCGCCATCCGGCCGGTGCGCTCGTCGGCCCGGAAGACGAAGAACTTGTCGCCGTGCAGCTCCTTCGTCACCCGCATGCGCCTGGAGATCCAGCGGATGGCGGCGTTGTTCGCGAGGTCTGGCTCCTGGTCGGTCGTGAAGAACATCTTGATGCCGGTCACGATCAGGAAGGCGGCAAACAGGTAGAGCACCCAGTAGGCCTCGCTGACCAGCGCCGCACCCGCCGCGATCATCAGGCCGCGCAGCACGATCACGCCGATGATGCCCCAGAGCAGCGCGCGGTACTGGTACTTCGCCGGGATGGCGAAGAAGGTGAAGATCAGGCTGATGACGAAGATGTTGTCGATCGACAGCGCCTTCTCGATGAAGAAGCCGGTGAAGTACTGCATGCCGAGGTCGGCGCCCTTCTCGACCCAGACCCAGGCGCCGAAGGCCAGCGCGATCGAGATATAGAAGGCCGAGAGCTTCAGCGATTCGGCGATGCCCATCACCCGGTCCTCCTTGTGCAGGAGGCCGAGGTCGAAGGCGGTGAGCAGCGCCACCAGGCTCACGAAGGCCAGCCAGAACCAGACCGGCGTGCCAAGGAAGGACTGGAAGAGAAACTCGGTCATCGGGGGTCCGCTTCGTGGGGTGCGTTGGGTGGCTGGGAGGTGCTCGTCGGTGAGGCGGCACAATGGACGCGGCGAGCCGATTGATGAAATAGAATTGATAGGCCTATCTTGATAGCTATAGACTATCGGCCGCATGACCACGCTTCGCCAGCTCTCCTATCTCGTGGCCCTGGCCGACAGCCGCAGCTTCCGGCGGGCGGCCGACGCGGTGCACATCGCCCAGCCGACGCTCAGCCAGCAGCTGCGGGCGCTGGAGGCGCGGCTCGGCGTCACCCTGGTCGAGCGCAACGAGAGCCCGGTCCAGCTGACGCCGATCGGCCGGGACCTGGTGACGCGCGCGCGGCGCATCCTGCTCGACGTCAAGGATGCCGAGGACATGGTGCGGCGCTCGCGGGCCGGCATCGCCGGCACGATCCGCTTCGGCGTCACGCCGACGCTCGGCCCCTACCTGATGCCGCGCATCGTGGCCTCGCTGCACCGGCGGTTTCCCGACCTGCGGCTCTACATCCGCGAGGGCATTCCCGACGAGCAGGCGCGCGAGCTGTCGCGCGGCGAGCTCGACATGGTGCTGTCGCCGCTCCCCGTCTCCGGCAGCGACCTGCACATCGAGCCGCTGTTCAGGGAGCCGCTGCACATCGTCTGCCCGCCCGAGCATCCGCTGGGCCGGGCCGCGAAGGTGCGCCGCGCCGACCTCGCGGGCATCGGCTTCCTGAGCCTCGACCGCCGCCACCATGCCCATCGCCAGGCGCGCGAGATCTGCGACGACCTCAAGGCCACGCTGCTGGAGGATTACGAGGGCACCAGTCTCGACAGCCTGCGCCAGATGTGCGGCTCGGGCCTGGGCTTCGCCATCCTGCCGGAACTCTACCTGCGCTCCGAGGTCGGCGGCACCGACATGGTCACCCGCCTCGCGATGGCCGGCTGGAGCGCCAGCCGTTCCCTCGCCGCGGTGTGGCGCCACGGCTCGGCCTATGCCGACAGCTACGCCACCATCGCCGACACGATCGCCACCGAGGCCCGCACCATCCTCGCGGGACCGGCGCTGTAGAGACTTTCCGTCTCATCCGGCCCCACTACATTCCCTCATCCTGAGAGCCTGGCCGGAAATGAATTGAATCCATCCAAGCACTGACCTCATCCTGAGGAGCGCGCCACCGGCGCGCGTCTCGAAGGATGGGTAACAGGCAAAAGGATGGGTAACAGGCAAGGTGCGCGTTCCCACCCCAGCGCGGAGGTTACTCCGCGCGACGAGACGCATCGCTGCGCGATGCTCCTTGTATCAAGAGACGGCCGCGTCGGCGTAGAGTTGCGGGCGCGGTCTCGGTGGAGAGCCCGGAGGCTCCTTGGGCCATCAAGCCCGTTCCTGAGCTCGGCGCCTCCACCGTTGATTTTG
>NZ_JAJISD010000015.1:0-17500 GCF_020880995.1 Reyranella aquatilis
ATCGCGATGATGGACGACGATCATCCACACAAAAATATGTGGCGTAAGGAGTCCGCTACCAGGCTCTACAGATACATTTACCACGTGCGCGCCACATATCGGGGAACGCCACATAACTTGCCGTATGTGGCCGGCCACATACGGCAAGGAAGGGAAGCGCATAGATGGCGAGCGTGAACAGGAGCCAGCAGCAGAAGCCGAGGCCGAAAACGCCGAGAACGATGGCAAGCATGGTGGATCTCCGTGACAAGAGTCGAACGGCTGCGCCTTCCACCACCACCATGGCGCGACCTAGTAACTGTCGACTGTGAAGTTGGCCAAAAGGCGGCGCTTACCAGGCTGTGTGAAACGGCGGGAGCCTCGATAGGCGGGTCAGTCAAGCTGATGCCAATACCTCTAAGAGCGGGCATGTCGGCATTGTGCCATTGGCACAGGCCTTGACCATCGTGGCGAGGATGCCTTCCATCCGTCGCAGATCCCGGATCTTGGCGCGAACTTCCGTCAGGTGCGTGAGGCCGATGTCATGCACTCGCCGGCAGGACCGGAATTTCTGATCGGCAAGGTCGAGCAGATGGCGGATCTCGTCGAGCGAGAAGCCGAGGTCCCTCGCGCGACGGATGAAGGAAAGACGCGTGACATCGACGGTCCGATAGAGCCGATAGCCGCCGGGACTTCGAGCCGGTTTCTGCAGCAGGCCGGCGCGTTCGTAGTAACGGATGGTTTCGATGTTCACGCCCGAGCGCTCGGACAGAACGCCGATCGAGAAGATGTCTGGGGCCGACATGGCATCACATTCCTTTGATGTTTCTTGGGTATTGAGTCTGGAGTTCCTACAGGGTGTACATCATTGCGCATGACCGAGAGCAAGACCACGGGATCGGCGCCGAGTGGACCACCCGTCGCTGACACTGCAAAGACGGTCCTGGCCGCTGGCGGTCTGCTTGCGGCCTTCGGGGTGGCCTCGTGCTGTGCCCTGCCCGTCGCCCTGTCACTCCTGGGAATAAGTGCCGCCTCCCTTGTCGGCGTCGGCTACCTCGCGGCGCAGTATCAGCAGGAGTTGCTCTACGGCGCCGTGATTTGCCTGGGCGCCGCCGGCTTCATCATGTGGCGTCAGCGGCGGGCGCGGCTTTGCGCCCCCGGTGCAACGTGCAATCGCCCGACAGTCGACTGGGGTAGCAAGATCACTCTGGTATTGGCCGTCGGCCTGTTGGCCCTTACCTTCTGGATCGAGCCCCCGATATGACCGTCCTTCTCCAATCGACCCTGACCTGCCCGAGCTGCGGCGTCGCCAAGGTCGAGACGATGCCAACCAACGCGTGCCAGTATTTCTACGAGTGCACGGCCTGCAACACGCTGCTCAAGCCCAAGCAGGGTGATTGCTGCGTGTTCTGTTCCTATGGGTCGGTGCCTTGCCCGCCAATTCAAGAGGGCAAAGGTGACGACTGCTGCGCCAGCTAGTGCGGGAGACATCGAATATGAAAGCCAGTCCACTTGCACCTTCAACATGATCCGCAGCATCAACCTGCGAGCGCAGCGCAGCTGACAAAGAATGGCCAGGGGTTTGCGCTGGCTGGTGCCCCGCCAAAACGACGCACCAGCGTTTTCACACAGCCTGTTACGCGCCGCCTGAACCGAAGCGCCAGACCGGGATGCCGAGCTTGCGGGCCTTGTCGGCGAGGTTCTCCTGGATGCCCGAGCCCGGGAAGACGATGACGCCGATCGGCAGGACTTCCAGGATCTGGTCGTTGCGCTTGAAGGGTGCTGCCTTGGCGTGGCGGGTCCAGTCCGGCTTGAAGGGGATGTGAGCCACCTCGCGGTCGTCGGCCCAGCGGGCGGCGATGCGCTCGGCGCCGGTCGGCGAGCCGCCGTGCAGCAGGACCATGTCGGGATGCTTGACGCGGACCTTATCGAGTGTGCTCCAGATCAGGCGATGGTCGTTGAAGTCGGCACCCCCGGTGAAGGCGATTTTGGGACCGGCGGGCACCAGCAGCTCGGTGTCGGCCCGGCGCCGGGCGGCCAGGAAGTCCCGGCTGTCGATCATCGCCGCGGTGAGCGCCCGGTGGTTGACCATCGACCCGGTGCGTGGCCGCCAGGCCGAGCCGGTATGGACCTCGAAGCGATCGGCGGCCTGGTCGCGGAAGAGTTCTAGGGCATTGCGGCGTTCGATCAGGGTCAGGCCCTCGGCGACGAGTCGCTCCAGTTCGACCGAGCGCACTTCCGAGCCGTTCTGCTCCTTCTGGCTCCGGCGCTGCTCCTGCTCGTTGGCGTCGAGCTCGCGCTCGATCCGGCCAGTGGCGCGATGGAACAGGTTGACGGCCGACCACAGAAGCTCCTCGAGGTCGGGTTCGAGGCGGGTGTCGGTGAGTGTCGAGACGAACGCATCGAAGATGTCGACGACGGCGCCGGTGATGGTCTGCGCTTCCGGCAATGGCCGGGGATCGGGATCGTCCTGGAAGGGACGATGACCGTAGAGCTGCAGCTCGGTGAGGACGTGATCGGTCGGAGATGACGCGTGCACGGGCTCGAATTCGGGATCGTCGTTGGTTGCCATGATGATGTCCTTTGTCGGATCGGCCGCGCCCATCGCGGCCTTCGTGGGCGTCGACAGACGGCAGGCAGACCGGGCCTGCACCGCTTGCGGCCGGAGCGCAGCGGAGGACGACGAGCCGAGGCTTTCTTGCCTCGCGAGGAATGCCGGCTTCAGCCGGCAGGGGAAGAAAGCCGAAGGACCGTCGTTGCGGGACCGGGCGGCTTGCCGTCCGATCGCCCCTCTAGAAGGCCAGGGCGCGCGCTCCTCCGATCCGAAGGGCAACAGAGCGACCGGCCAAGACGCGATTCGCCGTGCCCGTGTTCATCCTGTCGCCGCCGTCGCCAAGCCCAGGAAGCGAACGATGTCCTGCGGGGCGAGCTGCCGGCGCAGGGATGCTCGGAGCCTTTCGACGCCCAGGCGGCGGAGATCCTCGTTGAAGTCGTCGAAGCAGGGCAAAAGGCTCCCCACCTCGATTCCGGCAGCCTCGGCGCGGTTGCACAGGCTGGCCGTTGCAGCATCACCGGCCGGATCGGCATCGCGTGCGATATAGAGACGGCGCAGTGTCGTTGGAAGCAGCAGCGCCGCGAGGTGGTTGGCCGAGAGCGCGGCGACCATCGGCAGGGTTGGCAGCACGCTGCGCAGCGATAGCATGGTCTCGATCCCCTCCCCGGCGGCTATCACGTCGTCGGCCACACCGAAGCGAACGCCGTGACCCAGGAGATGGCCCATGGCCCGTCGCGGCGAGTCGATGGGCGCCTTGTCTTGGCCAGACCGGTCGAGCCAAGTGCGATGCACTCCGGTGATCCTGCCGCCGAGGTCGGTAACGGCCGCGATCAGGGCCGGCCAGGTCTCGGTTGGGCTGGCCTCGTCGGGGCGGTAGTAGCAGCGCGGATGGAAGCGCAGCGGGTCACCGTCGGGCACAGTCACGATGCCGCGGCTGTGCAGGTAGGTTTGCGCCAGAGTGCCAGTTATCGGCCGGGACATGGCGTAGAGACGGCGTGCGGACTGAGGTGAACCCCGCGGCGCGGGAAGACGATCCTGCCGTGGAGCGATCTGGTCCGGCGGCAAGGCGAGGAACGCGCGGGCCTCGTCCAGGGCGTCGCGCAGGCGATTCAGACCTCGATTGAGGCAAATGAGGTCTAAAAGGTCGCCATGCTCGCCGGTGGCGGCGTCGGTCCACTTGCCGGCGGCGCCCTTGCCATGGTCCGGTCCGCTGAGGCGGACGAACAGGCTGCGGCCCCGGGTGTTGGCAACATCGCCGACCAGCCAATAGCGGCCCTCACGATGGCCGTTGGAGAGATAGTGGCGGCACACCGCCTCGGCGTTGCGCGCGAGGCGGCGGGCGAGATCGGCGGCGGGCGACGACATGGCCGCCCCTCACGCTGCCACCCGATCGGCGATGCGC
Source organism: Reyranella aquatilis (assembly GCF_020880995.1). Classification (GTDB taxonomy): domain Bacteria; phylum Pseudomonadota; class Alphaproteobacteria; order Reyranellales; family Reyranellaceae; genus Reyranella; species Reyranella aquatilis. The sequence goes on from NZ_JAJISD010000015.1 coordinate 3,936, forward strand.
GCGATCGGGTAGCGTTCCATCAACCCGGCGAGGATCTCGGGACCCTCGGCGCCGGTCGGCACGAACAGGCGCAGCTTCCAGGCGATGATCTCGGAGATCAGTCCCATCGCCTTCAGGCGATCGACCATGCCGTCGGTGAAGCCGCAGAGCTCCACCCGGAACAGGCCCATCACCCTGGCGCGGCGCAGGCTCAGCCCGTCCTGCAGCTCGAGGATGGTCCGACCATCGAGCACGGCGGCCCAGGCGTCAGGCGGTGCGATGCTCACGCCATCAGCGCTGACGGCCTGCGCCACCCAGGCCGGCGAGACCAACCGGCCGATCACGCGCTCGCCTGTGTCCGTCTGCAGGCGGTAGACTCGCATGGAGTCCTCCGGCAGCCGTTTCCAGATCGGCAGCAACAGACCCGTGACAATGTGAAGAGTGCTGTCGGTAAAGGCGGGAATCTCGACGAGTTCCCGCTCCCAGGCTTCGGTGAACGCGACGCGATCGGCCCCCTCCCAGTGCGTCTGGTCCAACGCCGCCAATGCCATGGATGTTCGTTCCATCGGCCGCAGCAGGCGGACACGGCGTTCGACCTCGCCATCGTCGAGCATGAGGCTCGGCGCCGAGACTTGCACCGCCGCCCGGCCGGACTGCGCATTGACCAGCAGCAGGGCGCGCGGGTCGTCCGCGCGATCCAGCGCCTCGGCGAGTGAGAACGGCCGATTGCGCTCCCGCCGACGGATGGTGAACACTTGGGTCTCCGCGCCGGTCTGCGGATGGGCATAGAGCGAGCGCCGGTCGGTCACGACCAGGCTCTCGGCAGTCAATGTTTCGACGCCGACATCGTAGGTCCCGGAGGCCTGCGCGCCCTCGATCTTCGCCCGCAGAAGATCCTCGAAGACGCCGAACAGCGTGTTCTGAAGATCGATGGTCAGCGCCAGCAGCCGGTTGAGGAAGGTCGTGATCGGCGGCAACTCCTCGCGCAGGCTGCCGTCCTGGTCGGTCAGATGCAGGCCGGTGACCTCCTCGAAGGCCATGAGCGAACAGCCCTCGACCTTGCCGGCGGACAGCAGGAGGTAGAGCTGCCTCAAGGCGGCACGGCCATAGGGCGATTCGAGATTGTCGTCGGCCCGGAACAGTCCCTGGCCGCCAGTCTGGCGCTGGCCCTTGGTGATGGCGCCCAACGTGTCGAGCCGCCGGGCGATGGTGGACAGGAAGCGCTTCTCAGCCTTCACGTCGGTGGCGATCGGCCGGAACAGGGGCGGCTGTGCCTGATTGGTGCGATTGCTGCGGCCCAGGCCCTGGATGGCGGTATCTGCCTTCCAGCCGGCCTCCAGTAGATAGTGAACGCGTAGGCGCTGGTTCCGGGCTAAAAGGTCGGCGTGGTAGGAGCGGCCGGTGCCTCCGGCATCGCTGAACACGAGGATGCGCTTGCCGTCATCCATGAAGGCCTGCGCTTCGGCGAGATTGGCGGAACCCGGACGGGTCTCGACGCAAAGCCGGTCTCCCTTGCGCACGATCCGCCGCGACCGGCCGGTCACCTCGGCGACCAGGTCGGTGCCGAAGCGCTGCACGATCTGGTCAAGAGCGCCCTGGACCGGCGCGAGCGAGGCAAGCCGCTCGATCAGCCTGTCGCGGCGCTCGACAGCATCCCGGCACGGCACGGGCTGGCCGTCGCGATAGACCGGCCGCGAGGAGAGATTGCCCTCGCTGTCCGTGAAGGGCTCGAAGAGCTGGGTCGGGAAGCTGTGTGCCAGGTAGTCGAGTACATACTCGCGCGGCGTGATGTCGACCTGGACGTCGCCCCAGTCCTCGGTCGGGATGTCGGCCAGCCGGCGTTCCAGCAGGGCCTCGCCGGTGGAGACGATTTGTATGACGGCGGCATGGCCGGCTAAAAGATCGCGCTCGATCGCCCCGATCAGCGTCGGCGTCTTCATCGAGGTGATGAGGTGGGAGAAGAAGCGCTGCTTGGCCGATTCGAAGGCTGAGCGCGCCGCCGACTTGGCCTGCGCGTTGAGCGTGCCGCGCTCGCCGGTGACGTTGGCGGCCTGCAGGGCGGCGTCGAGATTGTTGTGGATGACCTGGAAGGCGCCGGCATAAGCGTCGTAAATGCGGATCTGCTCCGGCGTGAGCGCGTGCTCGACCAGCTCGTATTCGACGCCCTCGTAGGACAGGGAACGGGCCGCATAGAGACCGAGCGCCTTGAGATCGCGGGCCAGCACCTCCATGGCGGCGATGCCGCCGGCCTCGATCGCCTGGACGAACTCGGCGCGCGTGGCGAAGGGGAAATCCTCGCCACCCCAGAGGCCGAGTCGCTGAGCATAAGCGAGATTGTGCACCGTGGTGGCGCCCGTGGCCGAGACGTAGACCACGCGGGCATTGGGCAGCGCATGCTGCAGGCGCAGGCCGGCACGGCCTTGCTGCGACGGCGCCTGGTCGCCCCGCTCTCCCTTGCCGCCGGCGGCATTGGCCATGGCATGGCTCTCGTCGAACACGATCACTCCATCGAAGTCCGATCCCAGCCACTCGACGATCTGGCGGACCCGCGAAACCCTTTCCTCGCGCGCGTCGGTCCGTAGCGTGGCGTAGGTGGCAAAAAGGACGCCCTGCTCCAGTCGAATCGGCGTTCCCTGGCGGAAGCGGGCGAGCGGCGTCACCAGCAGCCGCTCCATGCCGAGCGCCGACCAGTCACGCTGGGCATCCTCGATCAGCTTGTCGGACTTCGAGATCCACACCGCCCGGCGGCGGCCTTTTAGCCAGTTGTCCAAAAGGATGCCGGCGACTTGGCGGCCCTTCCCGGCGCCAGTGCCGTCGCCCAGCATCCAACCGCGCCGGAATCGCACAGCGCTCTCGGCATCGTCAGGCGCAGCCGAAACGACGTCGAAGGTCTCATCCGCCACCCACGATCCCGCGAGGTGGCCGGCGTGGGCTTCGCCGGCATAGACGACGCTCTCGAGCTGGGCGTCCGACAGCATGCCATCGGCGATGACATTGGTCGGCAGGTGCGGCCGATAGGTGGGCTTGGGTGGCGCGACCGAGGCCATCGCCGCGGATTGCACGAGCCGGGTCGGATGTGGCCGCGCGCCCGCGATCCGGATCGACTGCAGGTCGTACCCTTCATACAGCGCTTCGGTGAGGACGCCGCCCTCGGCCGGCTTCCAGTCGACAGTCTCGTACGCGAGTTCGGTGCCCGCTCGTTCGAGCGAACTGCCCGCAACGGTGAGCGGCTGTTGTGCGGGCCTGCGGCTCGGTCTGACCGCGACGCGATGGACGGGTGCCGGAAGCTCGACCGCGCCGTCAACAGGTAAACGCGCTGGAACAGTGGTGGTCACCCACTCGAGTAGCGTGGCAGCGTCGGGCGCCATGCCCGGCGATGCCGGAAACGATCTCGGATCGACGGCGGGCACACGATCGATGACCGTCAACCGAGTCTCGACCGTAGTGCCGTGGCGGGCATAAACGCGCCCATCGACGGCAGCGCTAAACACGACGCGGCCGCGTTCCTGGAGGCGGACGAAGGCCTCGCGCCATGACGGTTGGTCCGGCGAGAGACTGGCGCCGGTTATCGCGACCAGCCGTCCGCCCTCGGCGACGCGGGCAAATGCGGAGGCGACATGCCGGAGGGCGGCGTCCGCGACAGTACCGTCGACATGCGCCGCGGCCGAGAACGGCGGGTTCATCAGCACGACGCTCGGGCGCACGGCGCCGTCGAGATAGTCGTGGATGTGAGCCGCGTCGTAGCAAGTCGTCGCAGCACCGGGAAAGAGCTGCCCAAGCAAGGCCGCGCGGGTTTCCACCAGCTCATTCAGGGCTAGCCGGCTGCCCGCGAGTTCAGCAAAGATGGCGAGCAAGCCCGTACCGGCCGAGGGCTCGAGCACGACATCGGCCGGGGTGATCGCAGCCGCGGTGGCGGCGGCGAATGCGAGCTCGATCGGCGTCGAGAACTGCTGCAGCGCCTGGCTCTCCTCGGAGCGCCTCGTATGGGTGGGCAGAAGCGCCGCGATCTTGCCGAGCATTGACAGTTCGGCAGCCGGCGACCCAGCCCGAGTCCGAATGACCAGGCCGAACTTGCGGAGGAACAGCACGGTCGCCGCTTCACAGGCGTCGTAGGCGGTCTTCCAGTCCCAGGCGCCGGCCGCATCGGAGCCGCCGAAGGCCTGCTCCATGGCGGCACGCAGGATGACCGCATCGATGCGACGGCCGCGTTGGAGGTGAGGGAGAAGAAGGTGCGCCGCCGCGCCAATACCGGCGGGCAGATCGGCAGAAGCGCAGGCGAGTGAGCGCAGCGGCACCTGCGTGGCCGCTGAGATGGAAAGATTCGACATGAGGAGACCTCGAGAGAGCGGGAACGGTCCGAACCAGGGGGCGCTCTCTCTCGACCCCGCCGGCTCAAACCCGTCCCGGCCGTCCTCTCCCTCTCCCCTTGGGCATCGGAAGTGACGAAGCTCTCAACGAGAAAAGCCCGGCACAGCGGCCGGGCTTCTCCAACGATTGGCGGCGAGAACGCGGGCGGCCGAAGCCGCCCCGCGGGTCGCGGCTATTCGGCGGCGATGGGATGCGGCTCCGATTCGTCCGTGGCGGCATCCTGGCCTTCGCAGTCGGCGAGGAAAGCGGGAAGCTCCTCCACCGTGTCGGTGGGCGTGTTGGACACGTCCTCGCTGTCGGCGGGCCGCAGCGGTTCGGGCAGCCAGCCCGTGCCGTCCAGCAGCCGCTCGGCCTCCTTCGCCATCTCGGCCTTCTTGAGGTGGTCGATGAGCTGCGCCGCGGGCTCGCCCTTCGCCTCCCGCACGGCTTCGAGTATCCGGGCCTTGGTGACGCGGCCAAGGTAGTTGTCGACCGTGGGCCGCCAGCCGGCCTCGATCATGGCGAGACCGACGGCGCGGGCGAGCCGGTCGGCCTGGGCGATACGGTACTGGACACCGTGCGCCGAGACACCCGGGCCGCCGTAGCGGTCGCCCTTCTCGTAGAGGGCGTTCACGCCGAACGAGACGCAATGCGCGAGTAGCGCGGCCCGGCGGGTGTCGTCGAGAGCGACGAGCCAGTCCCAAAGCGTGTCGTCGTCCTTGGGCAGCTCGGCCTTCCAGGCCGCGTGGCGCTCGGTCACCGCCTGGGCGGAGGGGCTGTCCTTCAGGTCGGCCGCCTGGACGGGGAAAAACACATGCCGCACCGAGGCTTCCAGGCATGCGCCGGGCGCGCTGTGCTGGAAGGTGTCGAGGCAGAGCTTGTGCAGCAGCGCAGTCAGGGCGACGCGCGGGTTGTTCGCCACCGCATCGCGCAGGGCCAGCGTGCGGTGGGCCGTCAGTTCACCCACGAGCCGCTCGGGCAGCGGCCTGATGGCGTCGTCGCTGCCGTCGTCGTCATCATCGGGCGCGCCGGCGCCAATGGTGATGACGGTGCGTTGCACGTCGGAAGCGGCAGGTATTGTCCCGCCGGCCTCATGGGTCTCCCCTTCCATCGGCCCTTCGCCGCCGGCTTGCATCGACGGCTCATCCTCCGGCCGGACAAAGCCTCGATCGACTGTAAGCTGTCCGTCGGCGTCGATGCTGACAAACGCGCCGGCGCGCGCGATCTCGGCCGGCTCATAGCGAACGGGCCGGTTCTCGAGGGCCGTAAGCGCTGTCTCGATCTCGCCGAGCCGGGCGTCGACCTCGTCCGGCAGCTCGTCGGCACCTTCGTATTCGCCTTCGAGCTTGGCGTACTCAGCGGTCAGCGCATCGAAGATCATCTGCTCCTCTGGCGTGAGCTCGAGTGTCACACCCTCGAGTTGCCGAAGATGGCTCGTGTGGCCATAGCGGAAATCGACGGCCACCTCGATCCACTTCCAGCCTTCGGTGGCGATCGCCTGGGCCTCCGCTGCCAGCTTCTCGGTCGCCAACCGGTCGAGCAAGGCGACGTCCTCGAGCCAGCCACCATTGTCTTCCTCGAACAGATCCCGCAGGACCACGCCTCCGGCTGACTCGTAGGTATCGAGCCCAACGAACCGCGCGCGACGGTCGGAGGCCCTTACGGCGCTTTCGGTGAGCTGGCGCCGGATCAGGTAGGGTTCCTTATTGTAGGAGTGCTCAAGCGCCTCCCAGACCTGCTCCTGGCGGACGCGGTCGGTGGTGACGGCGAAAGCCATGAGCTGCTCCAGGGTCATGCCGTCCTCGGCATAGACGTCGAGGAGCTTCTCGGAGACGGCAGCGAGACGCAGCCGCTGCTTCACCACGGCGGGCGCAACGAAGAAGCGGGCAGCGATCTCCTCCTCGCCGGCGCCCTTGTCGCGCAGCGTCTTGAAGGCGCGGAACTGATCCAGCGGATGCAGGGCGACGCGCTGGACGTTTTCGGCCAGCGAATCCTCTTCCGCCGACACCTCGACGCCAGGATCGCGCACGATGCAGGGGATGAGCGCCGTCTTCGACAGGCGCTTCTGCCTGACCAGGCATTCGAGGGCCCGGTAACGGCGGCCGCCGGCCGGGATTTCGAACTGGCCGGTCTCGGCGCCTTCGGCGTCGACGACCGGCCGGACGTTGAGGCTCTGCAGGAGCCCGCGCCGGCCGATGTCCTCGGCCAGCTCCTCGACCGAGACGCCGGCCTGCAGGCGGCGGACGTTGGACTGGCTGAGCACCAGCTTGTTGAAGGGGATGTCGCGCGAGGCGCTGAGGGTGATCCTCTGAACGGTCTTTGCCATGAGGGATACTCCACGACGGACGGCCGGGAGACTTTCTCTCGACCTCCAATCCGTCACGGGAACCGGCGCAGCCCTCTCACTCTTTTCCGCGAAGATAATTGTGGGACCACCTGACGACCGAGCACCTACTCCCAGGGCCCTCCAGGCGTCCAGTTCTTGGTAAACGCGGCGCCTCCTCGCAAAGCCTCCAGCGGAGGCATGACAAAATCTCCGATGCGATGAAGGAGATCTGGCAATGGAGCTGGCGCAAGAGCGATGGCGGTGCGACGCAGGAAGCCGCGCCATTGTGCTTGCTTCGTCGGATCATTGGAGAAAGTCGCTGTCAGGGCGGTAGGTGTTTCCAGTGGAATGGCTGTTGCACGTCGCTCGAACGTCGCCTGAATGGCATAGGCAAGGGTCGATCCGGCAAAGGCGAAGGTTTCCGAGATGGCCCATAGATCGAAGAAGTCCTTCATCCGGCTGTTGAGCAACCCAAGGGCCACCAGCGCTTGGAGCTTCTCCGCGACCACGGTTTCCGGCGGGTATGCCCGCAGGTGCGGCAAAGGCATGTCGAGCAGCGATGGGTAGTCGATGTCCTGAACGCCAGGGGTGACGACGTCGCCGAAGCCGATATCAATCTGAAGCGGCAAGCGTGCCCCGGCGATTTCCGCGTCCAGCGTCAAACGGATGCCGCTGTACTCTTCCTCGAGGCGCGCCGCTTGCGCCCGGAGGGTCTCCGGCTTGAAGACAACGCCGTCATCGGCCGCGGCGAGTAAGCAGATTTCGCGAAACACCGACACGATGCGCTCGGGCGCCGGATCGCCGAATCCGAGAAGATCAAGATCGCCGGTCGAGCGATAGGGGGTAGGCGCCCAGAGACTGAAGAGCATCGCCCCCTTGAGGACGAACTCTTCACGATGGGAGGAAAGACCGAGTCGATACAGCAGCCGCTCGATCGCGTAGCGGATCAGGGCCAACTGGACGTTCTCTTGCCTATCGCGGGCGCGCTGCGTCAGCCGCGCCCTCACCGATGCGGCGATGTTCCGGGGGCGCCCCTTTCGGTTCACAGGAGGGCCTCGAGATACGGTCGCATCACGTTCTGCACGCGATCGATGGTGGCGTACTTCCAAAGGTCGTCAGCGGTGGCTCGGCGATTGCGAAGACAGCTGCGCAGGGCTTCGATAGCGACGTCCAGTCCAATCTTGTTTCGGTACTTGAAGCAATCAGCGACCGTCTTCGCCGGGACGGTGATCGGAACCGGGACCTGCTCGATCTTGTGAAGCTCAATGCCGGCGGTGAGGGACTTGCCGGTGGCCCGAATGATCCGGAGCGAGACAGGCGGTCGCGTCGGAGCCCATTTCTTCCATCCGATGAGCATCCAGACTTCGTGAGGTGTTTGAGTCGTCAGCTCATGGAACTGCAGTGCCGAAAGAAGACATATGACGCCGTGGGGGACGATCCGGGCAGCCTCGGCCAGGCTGTGCGCTGGCGAGAGTTTGGCGTCGGCGAGTTGGTAGAGGCCTCGACCCCGCTGAACCAGGAGCCCCTCTTCCTGCATCCGCTTCAGATAGACCCGGGGGACCCCGACGGCGTTAAAATCGCGGGCACGGGCGATCCCCCTCTTCCGAACGAGGGCAAGGGCGCGAGTCTTCAGCTTCGAAGGGCTAGCCGGCATGTTACCTATACTAGGCGTATATTGACATTAATCCTGTAAAGGTATCATCATTCGTAGCATGGGGACACCTCGATCCTGCTTAGCGAGCGTTCGCCGAACCGAAACGCATAGGTCTTTGTGCGACGCTGCTTTGCGAAAGGCTTGGCGTTCCTGCGAAAGCCTGCGCGATCACCTGCCGCGCACCGCCGGTCTTACGCCTCACAACCGAATTGCCTGGGCTCGCATTGCCTCCGATCTTGGCACCGAAGCTAGTGATTTTCGCCACGGACGGCGCCATGCTGCAAAGACCGCCCAACGGAGACCGCCCGGTCGTGCCGGTCACGGAACCGGAGCCGAAGGCCATGCCGGCCGACGGCCCCGACCCGCGGCTGGTCGAGTTGGTACGACTGCTCGCGCGCCGCGCGGCGCGGCAATGGTACGAGAAGACGATGGAGGAGCGCCGCGCGGGTCGCTCCTGACTCTCTAGGAGTGCCGTCCAATGAAGGTCGCCCTCTACGCCCGCTATTCTTCCGACAATCAGCGTGACGCGTCGATCGTCGACCAGTTCCGCATTTGCCGGGTCTATGCCGAGAAGCAGGGCTGGCAGATCGTCGAGGAATACTCCGACCAGGCAATCTCCGGCGCCTCCCTGCTGCGGCCCGGCATCCAATCGCTGATCGCAGACGCGTTTCGTGGACGCTTCAACGTCGTTCTCGCGGAAGCAATGGATCGGCTGTCGCGCGATCAGGAAGACATTGCCGGCCTCTTCAAGCGCCTTGCGTTCGCCAATGTGAGGATGGTCACGCTCTCCGAAGGAGACGTGACACACCTGCATGTCGGACTGAAAGGCACAATGAATGCCCTGTTCCTCAAGGATCTCGCCGACAAAGTCCGCCGCGGCCTGCGTGGGAGGGTAGAGGACGGCAAGTCCGGTGGCGGCAACTCCTACGGATATGACGTGGTGAAGAAGATCGACGCGAAGGGCGAGCCAATCCGAGGCAACCGCTCCGTCAACCAGGCAGAAGCGGAGATCGTACGCCGCATCTTCCGCGAATATGTGGCCGGGGCTTCGCCGAAGCAGATCGCGGTAAGGCTCAATCGCGACGGCATTGCCGGGCCAGCAGCCCGCGACTGGGGCTTCACCACGATCTACGGCAGCCCGAAGCGCGGCAACGGCATCCTGAACAACGAAATGTACATCGGGCGGATCGTCTGGAATCGGCAGCGCTTCATCAAGGATCCAGATACCGGCAAGCGTGTGTCACGCCTCAATTCTCGTGAGGACTGGATAATCCAGGAAGCTCCGGAGCTGCGCATCGTCGAGCAGGAACTTTGGGATGCCGCGAAGGCGCGCCAACAGACCGTCAAGCAGAACACCGAGACTGGCAAGGCAAATGGCATCTGGGAGCGACGCCGGGCACGCTATCTGCTGTCGGGCCTGACACGCTGCGGCGTATGTGGTGGTGGCTACTCGATGATCTCCGCAACCCACGTCGGCTGCTCGACCGCCCGGAACAAGGGCACGTGCAGCAATCGGCTGGCGATCAAGCGGGCGGATCTCGAGGAGCGGGTTCTCGGCGCGCTGAAGAGCAAGCTCATGGACCCGGCCCTGTTTCGGGAATTCTGCGACGAGTTCGCGCGGGAAATGAATCGGCTGCGGATGGAGGGAGGCGCCTCACTGAAGGCAGCCAAGATGGAGCTCGGCCGGATCGACAAGCAGATCAAATCCACGGTCGACGCCATTGCAGACGGCATGTACCACCCGTCGATGAAGGCGAAAATGGACGGGTTCGAACGTCGCAAGGCGCAGCTCGAGACCGAGCTTGCCCACGCGGCAGAGCCGCCGCCGCTTCTTCATCCCAAAATGGCAGACTTCTATCGGGAACAAGTGACAGGATTGGCCGCCGCGCTTCGCGGCGACGATGGCGGATCCCGGACCGAAGCGGCCGAGCGCCTGCGATCACTGGTCAGCAAAATCGTGCTGACGCCGGCGGACGGCAAGCTGACGATCGACGTGCACGGCGACCTGGCCGGCATTCTGACGATCGCCCAAGCGAAGGCCCTGTCGAGCGAGATCAGCGAAGGCCCAGATACCAAGGACCAGCGTCGCCTGCGCCAAAACAACAAAGGCCGCCCCCGTGAGGGAGCGGCCTTTGTTGCGGATCTTACCAAGCAAGTAAAGCTGGTTGCGGGGGCAGGATTTGAACCTACGACCTTCAGGTTATGAGCCTGACGAGCTACCGGGCTGCTCCACCCCGCGTCAAATCCCACGTGCATTGATCGTCGTATCGGAATGTTGCCCTTTGCATTCGGAAGATCCGGCAGCGACCTACTCTCCCGTGCCTTGAGACACAGTACCATTGGCGCTGAGAGTTTTCACGTCCGAGTTCGGAATGGGATCGGGTGTACACCTCTCGCTAGAGCCACCGGATCGTCGGAATACAAAGGGTGAGGTCTTAGAAGTCGTGCACAAGGCCGAGCAGCGGATGTCGACCGCTGCACGGAACGAATGAAATCAAGCCGATCGAGCTATTAGTACCGCTAAGCTTAATGCATCACTGCACTTGCACATGCGGCCTATCAACGTGGTGGTCTACCACGACTCTCAGCGAGACCTAGTTTTGAGGCGGGTTTCACGCTTAGATGCTTTCAGCGTTTATCCCTTCACTACATAGCTACCCGGCGCTGCGACTGGCGTCACAACCGGTACACCAGAGGTAAGTCCATCCCGGTCCTCTCGTACTAAGGACGGCTCCTCTCAAGTCTCGAACACCCACAGCAGATAGGGACCAAACTGTCTCACGACGTTTTGAACCCAACTCACGTACCACTTTAATCGGCGAACAGCCGAACCCTTGGGACCTGCTCCAGCCCCAGGATGTGATGAGTCGACATCGAGGTGCCAAACACCACCGTCGCTGTGGACGCTTGGGTGGTATCAGCCTGTTATCCCCGGCGTACCTTTTATCCGTTGAGCGATGGCCCACTCACGCGGAACCACCGGATCACTATGGCCGACTTTCGTCCCTGCTCGACTTGTCAGTCTCGCAGTCAGGCGGGCTTGTGCCATTGCACTCAGCAGCCGATTTCCGACCGGCCTGAGCCCACCATCGCGCGCCTCCGTTACTCTTTGGGAGGCGACCGCCCCAGTCAAACTACCCACCATGCAGGGTCCCGGATCTGGATGACAGACCTCGGTTAGACATCAAAGAACAAAAGGGCGGTATTTCAAGGTTGCCTCCACCAGAGCTAGCGCCCCGGCTTCAAAGGCTCCCGCCTATCCTACACATCCATTCTCTAATGCCACTGCAAAGTTGTAGTAAAGGTGCACGGGGTCTTTCCGTCTAACTGCGGGTACCCCGCATCTTCACGGGGAATTCAATTTCGCCGAGCCCATGTTGGAGACAGCGGGGAAGTCGTTACGCCATTCGTGCAGGTCGGAACTTACCCGACAAGGAATTTCGCTACCTTAGGACCGTTATAGTTACGGCCGCCGTTTACCGGGGCTTCAATTCAAGGCTTGCACCTCTCCTCTTAACCTTCCGGCACCGGGCAGGCGTCAGACCCTATACTTCGCCTCACGGCTTAGCAGAGCCCTGTGTTTTTGGTAAACAGTCGCCACCCCCTAGTCTGTGCCCCTCTGACGAGACCGTCAGAGGCCCCCTTATCCCGAAGTTACGGGGGTAAATTGCCTAGTTCCTTCAACATGGTTCCCTCAAGCGCCTTGGTATACTCTACCAGTCCACCTGTGTCGGTTTAGGGTACGGTCTATACGCTGGGGCTATTTCCTGGAACCCTTGGGCCGCCCGAGCATTCGCCAACGAGCTCGGGCCACTTTTCGGATCCGTCACCACCAGCAGGCCCACGAATATTGACGTGGTTCCCATCGTCTACGGCTGTCGCCCTCGACTTAGGGGCCGGCTAACCCTGCGCGGATTGACCTTGCGCAGGAACCCTTGGACTTACGGCGAAAGCGTCTCTCACGCTTTTTGTCGCTACTTATGTCAGCATTCTCACTTCCGATACCTCCAGGAGCCCTCACGGGTCTCCCTTCGCAGGCTTACGGAACGCTCCGCTACCACTCTTTCGAGTCCGCAGCTTCGGTGCATGGCTTGAGCCCCGGTACATCTTCGGCGCAGGATTTCTTAATTAGACCAGTGAGCTATTACGCTTTCTTTAAAGGATGGCTGCTTCTAAGCCAACCTCCTGGTTGTTATGGAATTCCCACATCCTTTCCCACTTAGCCATGACTTAGGGACCTTAGCTGGCGGTCTGGGCTGTTTCCCTCTCGACGACGGACCTTAGCACCCGCCGTCTGTCTGCCGCGCTGTACTCGCCGGTATTCGGAGTTTGGTTAGGTTTGGTAAGACTTTGGGTCCCCCTAGCCCATCCAGTGCTCTACCCCCGGCGGTAATCACACGACGCACTACCTAAATAGTTTTCGCGGAGAACCAGCTATTTCCGAGTTTGGTTGGCCTTTCACCCCTAATCACAGGTCATCCGATACCTTTGCAACGGTAACCGGTTCGGTCCTCCAGTGCGTGTTACCGCACCTTCAACCTGCCCATGACTAGATCACCCGGTTTCGGGTCTACTCCGTGCAACTAAGCGCCCTATTCAGACTCGCTTTCGCTGCGCCTACACCTATCGGCTTAAGCTTGCTGCACAGAGTAAGTCGCTGACCCATTATACAAAAGGTACGCCGTTAGCCTTGCGGCCTCCGACTGTTTGTAGGCGTTCGGTTTCAGGTCTATTTCACTCCCCTTGTCGGGGTGCTTTTCACCTTTCCCTCACGGTACTTGTTCACTATCGGTCACTGAGGAGTACTTAGGCTTGGAGGGTGATCCCCCCGTGTTCAGACAGGATTTCACGTGTCCCGCCCTACTCGAGTCTCCGACTGCTTTCTACCCGTACGGGGCTATCACCCGCTATGGCCACTCTTTCCAGAGTGTTCCGGTTCTTACAATCGAAGCACTGGCCTAGTCCGCGTTCGCTCGCCACTACTAGCGGAGTCTCTGTTGATGTCCTTTCCTCCAGGTACTGAGATGTTTCAGTTCCCTGGGTTTGCCTCGTTGACCTATGGATTCAGTCAACGATCATCCTGATGGATGGGGTTTCCCCATTCGGAAATCTTCGGATCAAAGTGTGCTGGCAACTCCCCGAAGCTTATCGCAGCCTGCCACGTCCTTCATCGCCTCTCAGTGCCAAGGCATCCGCCAAACGCCCTTATTGTGCTTGACTTCACGTTTTGTCAGCGATGGAACGATCTTGCGATCGTCC
>NZ_JAJISD010000015.1:20000-111858 GCF_020880995.1 Reyranella aquatilis
AAAAGATTTAACGCCCCGGCCCCACCCCTAACCGAGGCCCCGGACCAACCGGGGCACACATAGGTCAGAGGTCATGACGGGTTCCCCCCCACCGTCGGACCGGTCGAAAAACCCCGGAAGCATGACTTTCGGGCTCTTCCGGCCTGTCCTGTTCGCGATCGGCATCATTGGCCTGGCCATGGCAGGCCTGGTTCTCAGCCACCGCTCCAACCCTGAAATTGCGGCCTTGCCGCCCTCTGCCAACGCCCCCGCCGGCCCCGTCGTTCCGGCCGCCCCGGTCGCTGCGCCCCCCGCAAAGCCCGGATCTGCGCCCGTAATCCTCGCCGACAGCGAGCCCCCGCCGCCACCGAGCGCCGCCGATTTCGGTAGGACGACGCCGCCGATCGACTTCCGGGGCTTCCAGATGAAGCCGCCGGGCGCGCCCGCGGCGGCCGCAGAAGCCGAGCCGCCGGCCAGCGACATCTACGATCTCACGTTGCGCCTCGAGAAAGGCGACACGATCGAGAAGCTGCTGGCCGACATCGACGTCGCCCCGGCCGACCGCAAGCAGATCGCCGAGAAGCTCCAGTCGCTACTGAAGAAGCGGCGCCTGGCGGTCGGCGAGACGATCGAGCTCACCATGCAGACGATCCCCGAGCAGCCCGATGCGCCGCGCGTGCTTGCATTGTCGGTCCGGCCTCAACCCGAGCGGGAATACATCGTCAGCCGCACCGACGACGGCAACTACGAGGCCGACGAGAAGGTCTACAAGGTCAGCCCGCGGATCGTGCGTGTGGAAGGCGAGCGCGACGGCTCGCTGCAGCAGAGCGGGATCAAGGCCGGCGCGCCTTCGGCGGCGATGATCGAGTTCGTGCGCGCCCTGTCCTACGACGTCGATTTCCAGCGCGAACTGAAGCAGGGGCAGAAGTTCACCGTCCTGCTCGAGCAGCTTGTGACCAGCGACGGCAAGGTCACCCATCCCGGCCGCCTGCTTGCGGGCGAACTGCGGCTCTTCAAGCGCACGGTCACCGTGATCCGCTACCGGCCCCAGGGCGGCGCCGAAGGCTTCTACAACCCCCAAGGCGAGAGCGTGGTGCGCTCCTTCCTGCGCACGCCGATGGACGCTTCGCGCATCACCTCGCGCTTCGGCATGCGCGAGCACCCCATCCTGGGCTTCAGCGCGCTGCACGCGGGCGTTGACTTCGCCGCACCGTCCGGCACGCCGATTCTGGCTGCCGGTACAGGAAAGGTCGTATCGGCGGGGCCCAACGGCGGATACGGTCTCTACGTCAAGTTGCAGCACACGCAGGACGTGGCGACGGCCTACGCCCACATGTCGCGCATCGGCCCGGGCATCAAGCCCGGCGTCTCGGTGCGGCAGGGACAGGTGATCGGCTTCGTCGGATCGACCGGCATGTCGACGGGTCCGCATCTGCACTACGAGTTCCTGAAGGGCGGCAAGCACGTCAATCCGCTCACCCAGAAGTTCGCCATGCGCGGCACCGTGGGCGGCAAGGACGCGGCGCGCTTCCAGGCCCTGGCTAAGCAGTATCTCGCGCAGCTGAAGAGCGCGCCGGTCGCCGGCGACATCGACAAGCCGGCCGAACAGCCGAAGCCCGCACCAAAGAAAACGGCGCAGGCTCCGAAGGAACCCGCGCCGTCTCAGGTCGCCAAGGGCGACTAGCTCCTAGTCGGCAGCGTCGCTCATCACGCGCTCGCCGCCGACGGTCAGTTCGCCGTTCTCGACACCGACCTCGACGGTGTCGCCGTCGCGGATCTTGCCCTCGAGAAGCTGGGTCGCCAGCGGGTTCTGCAGGCTGCGCTGGATCACCCGCTTGAGCGGCCGCGCCCCGTAGACCGGGTCGTAGCCGCGGTTGGCCAGCCACTGCATCGCCTTGCCGTCGAGCTTCAGCTGGATCTTGCGATCCGCCAGCAGCTTCAGCAGCTTTTGCATCTGCACTTCGACGATGTCCGTCATGTGCGCCCGGCTGAGGCGGTTGAACAGCAGGATCTCGTCGAGACGGTTCAGGAACTCCGGACGGAACGCCCGGCGCACCTCCTCCATGACCTGCTCGCGCACCGACTCGGCGGGCTCGCCGTCCTTCAGGGCCGCCAGGTGCGAACTGCCGAGGTTGGACGTCAGGATGATCAGCGTGTTCTTGAAGTCGACCGTGCGGCCCTGGCCATCGGTCAGGCGACCGTCGTCCAGCACCTGCAGCAGCACGTTGAACACGTCCGGGTGCGCCTTCTCGACCTCGTCGAACAGGATCACCTGGTAGGGCCGGCGCCGCACCGCCTCGGTGAGAACGCCACCCTCGTCGTAGCCGACATAGCCCGGCGGCGCGCCGATCAGGCGGCTGACGGAGTGCTTCTCCATGAACTCGCTCATGTCGATGCGCACCATTGCGGTGTCGTCGTCGAACAGGAACGCCGCGATCGCCTTGGTGAGCTCGGTCTTGCCGACGCCCGTGGGGCCGAGGAACAGGAACGAACCGATCGGACGGTTCGGGTCCTGCAGGCCTGCGCGGGCGCGCCGCACCGCGTTCGCCACCGCGACGACGGCCTCGTCCTGGCCGATCACCCGCTTGTGGATCTCCTCCTCCATGCGCAGGAGCTTGGAGCGCTCGCCTTCCAGCATCTTGTCGACAGGCACGCCGGTCCAGCGCGACACGACGGCCGCGATGTCCTCGGGCATGACCTCTTCCTTCACGCCCTTTCCGCCCGCGACTTCCTGGCTCTCGGCCTCCTTGAGCTTCTTCTCGAGATCGGGGATCACGCCGTAGGCCAGTTCGCCCGCCTTGGCGAGTTCGCCCCGGCGCTGCGCGATGTCGAGCTCGGAACGCGCCTTGTCGAGCTGCTCCTTCACCTTCTGGGAATCGGCGAGCTTGTCCTTGGCCGAGGTCCACTGCGCGGTCAGCGCGGCGGACTTCTCCTCGAGTTCCGACAGTTCTTTCTCGAGGCGCCCCAGGCGATCGCGCGACGCGTCGTCGCTTTCCTTCCTGAGCGCCTCCTTCTCGATCTTGAGCTGCATGATGCGCCGGTCGAGCTCGTCCAGCGCCTCGGGCTTGCTGTCGACCTGCATGCGGATGCGGCTGGCCGCCTCGTCCATGAGGTCGATCGCCTTGTCCGGCAGGAACCGGTCGGCGATGTAGCGGTTGGAGAGCGTCGCGGCGGCCACGATCGAGGAGTCCGCGATCCGGACGCCGTGATGCAGCTCGTACTTCTCCTTGAGACCGCGCAGGATCGAGATCGTGTCCTCGACCGTCGGCTCGGCCACGAACACCGGCTGGAAGCGCCGCGCGAGCGCCGCGTCCTTCTCGATGTGCTTGCGATACTCGTCGAGCGTCGTGGCGCCCACGCAGTGCAGTTCGCCGCGCGCCAGCGCGGGCTTCAGCATGTTGGACGCGTCCATCGCGCCGTCGGCCTTGCCCGCCCCGATCAGCGTGTGCAGCTCGTCGATGAAGACGATGATCTCGCCCTCGGCCGACGAGATTTCCGACAGCACGCCCTTCAGGCGCTCCTCGAACTCGCCGCGGAACTTGGCGCCCGCGACCATGGAGCCGAGGTCGAGCGACATCAGCTTCTTGTTCTTGAGAGATTCCGGCACGTCGTCGTTGACGATGCGCAGCGCGAGGCCCTCGGCGATGGCGGTCTTGCCGACGCCGGGCTCGCCGATCAGCACCGGATTGTTCTTGGTGCGGCGGCTCAGCACCTGGATGGTGCGGCGAATCTCCTCGTCACGGCCGATCACCGGGTCGAGCTTGCCGTCCCGGGCGGCCTGGGTGAGGTCGCGCGCGTACTTCTTCAGCGCGTCGTAGCTGTCCTCGGCCGACGCCGAATCGGCGGTGCGGCCCTTGCGCAGCTCCTGCACGGCCTTTTCGAGCGCCTGCGGCTTCACCCCGCCCTTGGCCAGCGCCTCGGCCGCGTCGGTGCCCTTGGCGAGCACCAGCGCAATCAGCATGCGCTCGACCGTGACGAAGGAATCGCCGGCCTTCTCGGCAATGGTCTCGGCCTGGTCGAACAGGCGCGCGGTCTCGGGCGCCAGGTAGATCTGGCCGGAGCCCTGGCCCTCGACCTTGGGCTGCTTGGCAAGATTGGCCTCGACAGCGCGATAGACCGCGCGCGAATCGCCTCCCGCAGCGGCAATCAGGTTGGCCGCGAGGCCTTCCGGATCGTCGAGCAGCACCTTCAGGACATGGTCTGGAATAAGCCGCTGGTGGCCTTCGCGAAGCGCCATCATCTGGGCGCTCTGCAGGAAGCCCCGCATGCGTTCGGTGTATTTTTCCTGATTCATACTCAACCCTTTCCTTTACGCCCCCGTCGAGCGGCGGGCGGAAGAGCGGACCCTCCTGGGAGGCGTCCTGAAGGCGATATGGGATCGGATCCGCGGGGTACAAGACCTCAAACCGCGTGCGGCTTTCGCACCCTGAAAACGTGCGTTAAGAACACGATCGACGCAGAGGGGGAGGCTTCCGAATGTCCGGCGGACACGGCCACGTCGACAGTTCCAACAAGAAAATCGCGCTGCTGGTGGCGATCCTGGCGGCATTGCTCGCGGTGTCGGAAATGGGCGGCAAGAGCTCGCAGACCAACGCCCTGTCGAGCCACATCGACGCCTCCAACATCTGGTCCTTCTTCCAGTCCAAGACCATCCGGCAGACGACGCTGAGGACCGCCGCCGAGGAGGTGGAGGCCACCTTCAAGGACAGTCCGGGAACCGTGCCGCCGGCGCTCAAGGCGCAGGCCGAGCGGTGGCGCCAGACGGCGCAGCGCTACGAGACCGAGCCCGACACCAACGAGGGCCGCAAGGAACTGGCCGCCCGCGCCAAGGCAAAGGAGGCGCATCGCGACCGCTCGATGGCCGCCTATCACATGTTCGAGTACGGCTCGGCCTGCTTCCAGCTCGCCATCGTGCTGGCCGGTGCGGCCGCGCTCACGACGGTCGTGTGGCTCACTTTCCTGTCGGTCGGCCTGGGCGTGCTCGGCTTCGGTTTCACGCTGTTGGCGTTCGTCGCGCCGACCCTGATCCACCTCTAGGTCCCAGCGACACGCCGGACACAGCAAAACGCCCGCTGGCAGCGGCCAGCGGGCGTTCTCCTGGATAGTCCTTCGGGCGTGCGATCAGGCGCGCCGGCCGCCGCTCGCTGGCACCAGCTCCGGAACCTCGGGCTGCTCCTCGATCGAGGGGTCGCTGCCGACCGGGCTCGTGCGACCGTTCTGGAGAAAGGCCACGCCGTTGAGACCGGGCTCGGCCTCGCCGTGATCGTCGCGGTCACGATCCCGCTCGCGGTCGTTCGGCCGGAAGTCGCTCTGGCGCCGGTCGTTGTGGCGCTGGTTGCCCTGGCGGTGCTCGGACTGGCGATGCTCACCCTGTCGGTGCTCGCCTTGCCGATGCTCGCCCTGGCGATTCTCCTGGGCCCGATGCTCGGAGGGGGCCTGCTCGCCGGACGGGCCATCGCCGCCGTGCGGCTGCCCGCCGGCCTGGCCCTGCTGCGGCTGGCCGGCCTGCTGCCCCGGCTGGCCCTGCTGCTGCCCGTCCTCGCCGCCTTCCCAGCCCGGGTTGCGCTGGACGAAGCCGCCCATCGACTGGATCACCCGGAAGTAATGGTCGGCGTACTGGTAATAGGCTTCGGCCAGGATGCGATCGCCGGAAGAGGCGGCCTCGCGAGCCAGCGACTGATACTTGTCGAAAACCTGATGGGCGTTGCCGCGGACCCGGACGTCGGGGCCACTGCTATCGAAAATCTGGTTTCGATTGGGCGGGCGATTCGGATTGTGATGCTGGGGCTTGTGATGATGGTTGTTGCCACCGCCACCGCCGCCACCACTGCGACCGCCGCGCGACCGCTGACGATTGTTGGGTCTCATTAAACCTGGGCCAGTTACACGCCGGACGGATGTTGTTGTTGGAGCCCCTCTGCCCTTCACGGGCGCCGTCACGGCTGATTTCAGGGGGTTTGGTGTCCGCCGCCACAACCGGTCGGACCAGTACCCCCCAAGGGGTAAGCGGAACCTAGTCTCATTCCCCTTGATTGCCAACCACTTAATATTGGGCCGGGATCACCCGCTCGACCCCGCCCAGATCCCGGCGGGGTGGCCCGGGCCGGAATCCCGCCGCCGCAAAAAGGGTTGCGATCTCAGCCGCTTGGCCCTCGCCTCCCTCGACGACCGCCCAGCCGCCCGGAACCACCAGGCTGGCCGCGTCGGCGGCGATGGCGCGATACGCCGCAAGCCCGTCGGCCCCGCCGTCCAGCGCCAGCCGCGGCTCGTGCCTGGACACTTCGGGCATAAGGCCATCGACCGTGCCGCTCTCGATGTAGGGCGGGTTTGATACGAGAAGATCGAACGGGCCACCCAGACGTCCGGCCCAGCCGGGCTCTCGCCAGTCGCCCGCCAGCAGGCGCGCCCGGGGCGCCACACCCAGGGCCTCCGCGTTGGCGCGGGCCACTTCGAGCGCCGCCGACGAGGCGTCGATCCCGACGCCGCTCGCCTGCGGATACTCCCGCAGCAGCGTGAGCAGCAGGCAGCCCGATCCCAGGCCGAGGTCGGCGATGCGCAGCGGCCGGCCGCGGTCGGGAAACAGGTCGAGGACGGTCTCGATCACCGTCTCGCTGTCGGGCCGCGGCACCAGCACGGCGGGCGAGACCCGGAACACGAGCCCCCAGAATTCACGCTCGCCCAGAATGTAGGCCATCGGCTCGCGCCGCACGCGCCGCGCCGTGAGATCCCGCAGCGTGGTCGTCACCGCCGCCGGCGCCTGGTCGGGCCCACGGGCGATCAGCTGCTCAATCGAAAGACCCGCGGCGTGGCTCAGCAGCAGGCGGGCCTCGAAACGCACGTTGTCGATGCCGGCCGCGGTCAGAGCGACGGCGGTATCGCGCAGGAGCGCGTCGTAGGAGCCGCCCGCTGCCACCCGCTAGGCCGCGAGCTCCGCCAGCCGCGAAGCCTCATCGTCCGCGGTCAGCGCATCGACGATCGCATCCAGCCCCCGCCCGTCCATCACCTCGGCCAGATTGTAGAGGGTCAGGTTGATGCGGTGATCGGTGACGCGGCTCTGCGGGAAATTGTAGGTGCGGATGCGTTCGCTGCGGTCGCCACTGCCGACCTGGCCTTTGCGGTCCGCCGCGCGCTGCGCGTCGAGCCGCTGACGCTCGGCATCGTAGAGGCGGGCACGCAGGATCTTCATCGCCTTGGCGCGGTTCTTGTGCTGGCTCTTCTCGTCCTGCTGGCTGACCACGACGCCGGTCGGGATGTGGGTGATGCGCACCGCCGAGTCGGTCGTGTTGACCGACTGGCCACCCGGCCCGGAGGCGCGGAACACGTCGATGCGCAGGTCCTTCTCGTCGATCTTGATGTCGACCTCCTCGGCTTCCGGCAGCACCGCCACCGTCGCCGCCGACGTGTGGATCCGGCCCTGTGCCTCGGTGGCCGGCACACGCTGCACGCGATGCACGCCCGATTCGAACTTGAGGCGGGCGAAGACGCTGCGCCCCGTCACCGTGGCGATCGCCTCGCGGTAGCCGCCGATGCCGGTGTCGGACAGTTCCATGACCTCGAACTTCCAGCCCTTCTCGGCGGCGTAGCGCTGGTACATGCGGAACAGGTCCGCGGCGAACAGCGCCGCCTCGTCGCCGCCGGTGCCGGCGCGGATTTCCAGGATGGCGTTCTTCTCGTCGGCCGCATCCTTGGGCAGCAGCATCCGCTTCACGGTGCGCTCCAGCTCGGGCAGGCGCTTGCGCAGCTCCGCTGCCTCCTCCTCGGCCATCGCCTTCATGTCGGGATCGGAGGCCATCGCCTCCGCATCCTTCAGTTCCTGCTCGGCCTTGTGCCACTCGTTCACGGCCTCGACGAGCGGGCCGAGATCGGCATATTCCTTCGAGGCCGCGACGAACTTCTGCGAGTCGAGCGTGCCGGCGGACAGCGCTGCCTGCAGTTCGGCATGGCGCGCCACGACCTGGTTCAGTTTCAGCAGGAGCGACATCTCAGACCTTCAGAGCTTCGGCGAGGGTGTCGAGCGGCACTTCGCGCTGCGCACCGCTGTCGAGGTCCTTCAGCTGGGCCACGCCCTTTGCCAGTTCGTCGTCGCCGATGATGACCGCGGCGCGGGCATTGAGCTTGTTGGCCCGCTGCATGCGCCGCTTCATGTTGCCGCGATAGTCCTGCTCGACGGCGATGCCCTGCTTGCGCAAGGTCCGCGCGATGCCCAGGGCCTTCGCCTCGGCGGCCGCGCCGAGCGGTGCGATGACGACGGGCCGCGGCAGCGGCCGGGGCTCGTCGGCCAGCATCATCAGGCGTTCGATGCCGCCGGCCCAGCCGATGCCGGCGGTGGGCGGCCCCCCCAGTTCGGCGATCAGCCCGTCGTAGCGGCCGCCGCCCAGCACCGTGCCCTGTGCGCCGAGATGGGTGGTCACGAACTCGAAGGCGGTGTGAGTGTAGTAGTCGAGCCCGCGCACCAGGGCCGGATCGACCTCGAAGGCGATGCCCGCGGCCGTGAGCCCGTCCTGCACCGACTTGAAGAAGTCTCGGCTGGCCTCGTTCAGGTGATCGGAGAAGCTCGGCGCATTCGCATTGATCGCCTTGTCGCCCTCGTCCTTGCTGTCGAGGATGCGCAGCGGATTGCGCGCAAGCCGGGTGCGCGAATCCTCCGACAGCTTGTCTGCGTGTGCTGAATAGTAGTCGGTCAGCACCTTGCGGTAACCGGCGCGGCTTTCCGGATCACCCAGCGAATTGATCTTGAGCGTGCAGCGATCGAGGATCGTGAGCCGGTCGAGGATGTCGGCCGCGACCGAGATCACCTCGATGTCGGCGCCGGGCTCGGGTGCGCCCAGCACCTCGAGGTCGATCTGGTGGAACTGACGCTGCCGGCCCTTCTGCGGCCGCTCGTAGCGGAACATCGGCCCGGCCGCGAAGACCTTGAGCGGCAGCTGCTGCGCGAGCTCGCCGTTCGACACGAAGGCGCGGCAGATGCCGGCCGTGTACTCTGGCCGCAAGGTCAGCGATTCGTCGCCGCGATCCTTGAACGTGTACATTTCCTTCGACACGACGTCGGTCGTCTCGCCGATGCCGCGCGCGAACAGCTCGGTGAACTCGAAGATCGGCGTCGCCATCTCGCGGTAGCCGTAGAGGCGCGCGACATCGCGCGCCGTGTCGACGACGTGCGCGAAGCGCCGGTAGTCGTCGGGAAGGAGGTCGTGCGTGCCACGCACGGGTTGCATCTTGCTCACGGGAAATCGCCTTGGAAAATCGTCGGGAAGGGAAGCCTGGGACCGCTACTCCGCGGCGGTGCGATGTCGCTCGGCTTCTTTCAACCGGCCCTCGTGCGCCTTGGCCGCCTCGATCTCGGCAGCCTTCTTCTCGATCAGCCCGACAAGATGGTCGACGACGTTGGCGTCCTTCAGCCGATGGTGCGGAACGCCGGCGATGTAGACCTGGTGGGTGTTCGAGCCGCCGCCGGTGAAACCGATGTCGGTCTCGCGCGCCTCGCCCGGCCCGTTCACCACGCAGCCGATCACCGACACCGTCATCGGCGTGGTGATGTGGGCGACACGCTTCTCCAGCGCCTCGACCGTACGAATCACGTCATACTGCTGACGCGCGCAGGACGGGCAGGAGATGATGTTGACGCCGCGATGGCGCAGGTTCAGCGCCTTCAGCATCTCGAAGCCGACACGGACCTCTTCCTCGGGCTCGGCCGAGAGCGAGACGCGGATCGTGTCGCCGATGCCGGCCCACAGGAGTGATCCCATGCCGATCGACGACTTCACGGTTCCGGCCCGGATGCCACCCGCCTCGGTGACGCCGACATGCAGGGGATAGTCGCAGGCCTCGGCCAGCTGCTGGTAGGCCGCGACCGCGAGGAAGACGTCGGACGCCTTCACGCTGATCTTGAACTCGTGGAAGTCGTGGTCCTGCAGGATACGCGCGTGATCGAGCGCGCTCTCGACCATCGCCTCGGGACAGGGCTCGCCGTACTTCTCCAGCAGATCCTTTTCCAGCGAGCCGGCATTGACACCGATGCGCATGGAACAGCCATGGTCCTTGGCGGCCTTGACGACCTCGCGGACCCGCTCGGCACTGCCGATGTTGCCCGGATTGATGCGCAGGCAGGCGGCCCCCGCCTCGGCGGCCTCGATGGCGCGCCGATAGTGAAAGTGGATGTCGGCCACGACCGGGACCTTGGCGGCCTTCACGATGCGCGGCAGCGCCGCCGTCGACTCCTCGTCGGGGCAGGACACGCGGATGATATCCACACCCGCCTCTTCGCAGCGGCGGATCTGGGCGATGGTCGCCTCGGCGTCCGCGGTCAACGTGTTGGTCATGGTCTGGACGGTGATCGGCGAATCGCCGCCCACCGGTACGGACCCGACCATCACCCGCCGCGACTTGCGGCGCTGGATGTCGCGGTACGGTCTGATGCTCATGACGACAATGTAGCGGCGAGGCCTCGCCTCCGCCAGAGAGCCCGCGTCAGCGCGCTTCGGTAATGCGGTAGGCGATCCCGGCCGGGACGACGTAGCTCTCGCCGGCCCGCACATAGGTCTGCGTCAGCACGTCGCCATTGGGAGCCCGCAGCTCGACCCAGCTGTTGGTCTTCACGCTGATCGGGGTATTGACCCGGACCGGCAGCGACGGCTGGGTGGCCGGATCGGGCTGGCGCGCCGTGGCTTCCTCGACCGGCTTCGGCGGGTCGAGGCGCGGCGGCTCGATCGGTGCCGGCGGCTGGGCGGCCTGAGCCTGGCCGATCGACGGCACGTTCATCACGACCGGCGGCGGGGGTGCGGGGACCGCCACGACGACGGGCGGCGGCGCCAGAGGCGCAGCCGGAGTGCCGCTGTCGACGCGCTGCGCCGGCCAGACCTGGGCCGGGAGCGAACCGTTGATGGTGCGGGTATCCTGGCCCGGAGCCGGCGGCAGCTGGGGCACGAACGGATTGGACGGCGCCGCCGGCTTTGCGGCACCCTGGGCGGCCGGGGCGGCCGGTCTTTCCGACAGCAGCCGGTCCGGCACCGGCGGAACCTTCTCTGCCACGATGGCCTGATCGCGCGGCATGTAGTGCCACACGCCGTAGCCGGCAGCGACGACGAGCAGGACGGTGAGGACAGCGAGGCCGATCGGAGCCCGCCGCTCCATCACCGGGAAATCGGCGGGTAGCGTGACGGGACGCTTGATGGGGACGGCGCCCGACAGGTGATACGCGGTCATGACCTTTTCCGGATCGAGACCGACATGGGCGGCATAAGCGCGGAGGAACGCGGGAATGTAGGCAGCGCCGGGAAGCTGGTCGTAGCGGCCTTCCTCGATGGCCTCGAGATGGGCACGCCGGATGCGGATGCTCTTCTCGACTTGAGTCAGGTCCAGACCGCGCGCCTCGCGTTGATCGCGTAGGAGTCGACCGACCGCCTGGCCTGGTCCGGCCTCGCGCTCCATCGCCCGCCAGTCAACCTGATCCGGCATTGATATTCCCTGATTGTCCCCTCGTCGCGACTCTTAGCAGAGGCCCCATGGCAGGGCAAAAGCGATTCGACTTCGAGTCGCTAAATTTCGATCGCATGATCGGCGGCGAAGAGACGCAACGTCTCACGCAACGGCCGATCCGGTTGAGCAAGCGCAGAGCTCATGAAACCAACGGCCTCATTGAGATCGAGCGAACGGATCATGGCCTTCACCGGACCGATCGAACCGGGCGACATCGACAACGATCGTACGCCTATGGCGAGCAGGGCCAGCGCCTCGACGGGACGCCCCGCCATCTCGCCGCACACGGAAACATCGACACCCGCGGGACGCACCTTATCCACTACAAAATGTAGCAGTCTCAGGAGGGCCGGTGACAAGCTGTCGTAGCGCCCGGCAAGTCTGCTGTTACCGCGATCGGCCGCATACAGGAACTGCATCAGATCGTTGGTGCCCACCGATATGAAATCGATGTGCGGCAGCAGACTGTCGAGCTGCCAGGCCAGCGCCGGCACCTCGAACATGACGCCAACGCGCACGCGTTCCGGCACCGGCTGGCCACGGCGCTTCGCACGATCGAGTTCCAGTTCGAGCAGATGGCGCGCGCGTAGCAATTCGGTGACCTCGGCGATCATCGGAAACATGATCGAGAGGGCGCGTCCGTTCGCGGCCATGATCATCGCGCGCAGCTGACGCCGCAGCATCGCCGGCCGGTCGAGCCCGATGCGGATGGCACGCCATCCCATCGCAGGATTTTCATCTCCGAACGAGTCGATGTACGGAAGAACCTTGTCGCCTCCCACATCGAGCGTGCGAAAAGTCACGGGCCGTCCATCCGCAAGATCGAGCACACGACCGTAGAGCCAGGCCTGTGCATCGACGTCGGGAAACTCCGAACGCACCATGAACGGGATCTCGGTTCGATAGAGACCGACGCCGTCGGCACCGGTATCGTCGAGATGCTGCATGTCGATCAGCAGGCCGGCATTCATGTTGAGCGAGACACGTGCCTGGTCGCGTGTCGTCGAAGGCAGGTCGCGCAATGCCGCGTACTTGCGACGCCGCTCCGCCCGTGCGTCGAGCGCCAGATGGACGGTCTGCAGGATGTCCTCGGCCGGCCGCACCAGGACCTGCGCATTGTCGCCGTCGACCACGATCGGATCGCCGGCCTCGACGCGCGCCAGCACGTTGGGCGCGCGGCCGACGACCGGGATGTCGAGGGCCCGCGCCACGATCGCCACGTGGCTCAGCGCCGACCCCTCTTCCAGCACGAGGCCGCGCAGCCGGTTGCGGTCATAGTCCAGCAGTTCGGCCGGCCCCATGTCGCGGGCGATCACGATCATGTCCTCGGGCAGCGACGCGGGGTCGGTGGCGACGCGGCCGGTGAGGCGCAGCAACAGGCGATTGCTGAGATCCTGCAGGTCGCTCAGCCGCTCGCGGATATAGGGATCGGTCGACTGCCCCAGGCGCGTGCGCACGTCGTCGAAGGCGCGCTGGACGCCGGCCTCTGCGGTCAGGCCGGAATCGATGGCCTCACGCACCCGCTCGGCCCAGCCGCGATCGTCGACGAACATGCGGAAGGTCTCGAGGATTTCGCGCTGCTCGCCCGACTGCATGTCGTGTGCCTCGAGCATCCGGTCGACGTCCTCCCGGACACCGTGCAAGGCCTCCTGAAAGCGGACCAGCTCCTGCTCGACGTTCTCGGCGACCACCCGCTGGATGACGATTCGCGGCTCGTGCAGCACGGCGCGGCCGATGGCGACGCCGGGCGTGAGCTGCACGCCGTCGACCCGCAGGGGCAGCAGGCCGATCCCGTCGACCTGCTGGACCTCGTTGGGACTGACAACGTGGCTGGCCGAGACCAGTTCCGCCAGCACCATGGCGATGGTCTGCAGCGTCTCGACTTCTTCCTCGTCGTACTGCCGGCGCGTGCGGTTCTGGACGACCAGCACGCCGAGCACACGGCCGGCGCGCAGGATCGGCACGCCCGCCAGCGAATGGTAGATTTCCTCCCCCGTTTCGGGGCGATAGGCGAACTGCGGATGGTGCTGGGCATCGTCGAGCGCCAGCGGCCGCCCATGGGCGGCGATGTCGCCCACCAGGCCCTCGCCGACCCGCAGGCGCGTGCTATGGACCGCCGAGGGGTTGAGGCCCTGCGTGGCGAACAGTTCCAGCACCTCGCCGGCGCGCAGCAGATAGATCGAGCAGACCTCCGCCACCATCTCGTTGGCGACGAGCCGCACGACCTCGCCCAGCGTCACTTCGACGGACTCGGCACGCGCCATCGTGTCCCGGAGCCGCTTGAGGAGCATTCGCGGTCCGGCCAGGGGAGTTGATCTCTCCATGGTCAGACCGCGGGATGCTTGAGTCGAATGACGACGAAGCTGCGGTCGATGACGCAGGCGCAAACTCGCCAGGCCGCGGCCGCCGACTTGGTCGGTCGGGCGTCAAGGCAAGGCTCATGGGCGAGTGCGGCGTCCATGCGCCGCTTATAGCAAGACCCGCGCCGGACTGCCTACCGGCTAATTCGCAGAGTCCGACTGCACTTTAGGGACGGAATCTCAGGCCGCGTCCAGTCCATAGGCGGTGTGAAGGGCCCGCACCGCAAGTTCGGTGTACTCGGCGGCCACCAGCACGCTGATCTTGATCTCCGAGGTGGAGATGACCTGGATGTTGATCCCCTTGGCGGCCAGGGTTTCGAACATTTTGAGGGCGACGCCCGCGTGGCTGCGCATGCCGACGCCGATCACCGACACCTTGGAGACGTTGAGGTCGGACTTCACCTCGGCGAACTTCAGCTCGGCCTTCGCCCGTTCGAGCCTTTCCACGGCGCGGGCGAGATCGGCCTTGGGAACCGTGAAGGTCATGTCGGTGGCGCTGCCGTCGACCGAGACGTTCTGCACGATCATGTCGACGTTGATGTTGGCCTCGGCCAGCGGGCCGAAGATGGCGGCGGCGACGCCCGGACGGTCCGGCACCTGGACCACGGTGATCTTCGCCTCGTCCTTGGCGAAGGCGATGCCGCTCACGACGGACTTCTCGAGGCCCTGGGCCATGATCTCTTCCTCGTCCACAACCAGAGTTCCGGGCAGATCGCTGCCGAGCGCCTCGTCGAACGACGACAGCACCTGCACGCGCACATGATGGTTCATCGCCAACTCGACGGAGCGCGTCTGCAGCACCTTCGAGCCCAGCGAGGCCATTTCGAGCATTTCCTCGTAGGTCACGCGGTCGATCTTCTGCGCCTTGTCGACGATCCGCGGATCGGTCGTGTAGACGCCGTCGACATCGGTATAGATGTCGCAACGATCGGCCTTGAGGGCGGCTGCCAGCGCCACCGCCGAGGTGTCCGAGCCGCCGCGGCCCAGGGTGGTGATGCGGCCTTCCGGAGAGATGCCCTGGAAGCCCGGCACGACGGGGACCTCGCCTGCCGCCATGGTGCGGGCCATCTCTTCCGTGTCGATCTCGACGATGCGCGCCTTGGCGTAGGCATCGTCGGTCTTGATCGGAAGCTGCCATGACACCCAGGAGCGTGACTTCACGCCTTCCTGCTGCAGCGCCATGGCGAGAAGGCCGATCGTGACCTGCTCGCCCGTCGCGACAACCACGTCGTATTCGCGCGGATCGTGCAGCGGGGAGATTTCGTTGACCCACTTCACGAGCTGGTTGGTGGCGCCCGACATGGCCGAAACGACCACGGCGACCTCGTTGCCGCGCTGCACTTCGGCTTTGACCTTGCGCGCGACGTTCTTGATACGGTCGGTGTCGCCGACGGAAGTGCCGCCAAATTTCAGAACGATGCGCGCCATGAGCCTACTCGAAGGGCAAGCTTCTGCCCGGAAAGCGGGCTATAGACACCGTCGGCGCCATATGGGTCAAGGGTAGCCATGGTCGAAACCACGCATATCCCCACTGCCGGCACGGTCGATCCGGCCGAAGTCGAACGGTTTTCCCGCATTGCGGACGAGTGGTGGGATCCCGCCGGCAAGTTCGCGCCCCTGCACCGGCTCAATCCCGTGCGGATCGGCTACATCCGCGACCGCGTGGCCGCCCACTGGGGGCGCGACGCCCTGAACGGCGAGCCGTTGAAGGACCTGTCGCTCCTCGATATCGGCTGCGGCGGCGGCCTGATGAGCGAGCCGATGGCACGGCTGGGCGCCACCGTCACCGGCGTCGATGCCTCGGAGCGCAACGTCGGGACGGCCTCGGTGCATGCCACAGGCCAGGACCTCGCCATCGACTACCGCCAGGGCACCGCCGAGGCGCTGGCCGAGAGCGGCGCGCAGTTTGACGTCGTACTGGCGCTCGAGATCGTCGAGCATGTGGCCGACGTCGATCTGTTTCTGCGGTCGTGCGGCCGGCTGGTGAAGCCCGGTGGGCTCCTGTTCCTGTCGACCCTCAACCGCACCGCCAAGGCCTGGGCGCTGGCCATCGTCGGCGCCGAATACGTGCTGGGCTGGCTGCCGCGCGGCACGCACGACTGGAAGAAGTTTCTGAAACCCTCGGAGGTCGCGCGCGGCCTGCGGGCCGGCGGGATCGAGCCTCAGGAGATCGTCGGGGTCGTCTACGCCCCGCTCAGCCGCAAATGGTCGCTGAACAAGAACGACCTCGACGTGAACTACATGCTGTATGGGACTGCAGCCGGCGCACCGATGCGTTGAGAGCCGACGAAAGGTCCCTCGCTGCGCTCAGGATGACAGATGTTTCGCCATCGGCGCACCGTGCCTATTCCAGCAATATTGTCATCCTGAGCGCAGCGAAGGACCTTTGAGCGGCGCCGGATAATGTGACGCTACCGCCCGGCCTCAATTGCCGCGCGGGATCCAGGGAAGGCGGCCGAACTCGATTCCCTCTTCGGCCAGGGCCTCGGCTTCCTCGTCGGTGGTCTCGCCGTAGATGCCACGCTTGTCGCTTTCGCCGTAGTGAATCTTGCGCGCCTCGTCGGCGAACCTGTCGCCGACATGCTCGCAGTTCTTCTCGACCTCGGCGCGGACCTTGAGCAGGGCCTCGCGCAGTTCCTTGGGCATGTGGCGGGCCAGCGCGGCGATCTGCTGCTGCTCGGGCGACGGCGCGACGGCGGCTTCCGCGGACGGCTCGACGGTGGCCGGTACGGCGGCGTCCTTGCCCTTCTTGCCGATGCGGGGCGCCATCAGGGCGCGCTCGACCTTGTCCGAGCCGCAGACGGCGCAGCCGATCAGCGACTTCTTCTCCTGCCGTTCATAGGTCTTGCTGTCCTTGAACCAGCTGTCGAACTCGTGGCCCTTGGCGCAGCGCAAGCGATACAAAATCATGACAAACCGAAAAATGGTGGCTTGTCGCGCCGGACGCAAGGCCCGATTGTCGCGCCCCGCCCACCACGCCCGCCAAGACAACTCGTCGCCCGCACCGATGACCGCGCCCCAGCCTTCGAACCTCAAGGCCGCCTTCTGGATGGCGGGCTGGCTGACGGCGATGCTCGTCATGGCGATCGCCGGCCGCGAGACGACGCGCGAGCTCGACGTCTTCCAGATCATGGAGATGCGCTCGGTGATCGGCCTCGCGATGCTCTATCCGCTGATCCATCTGGGCGGCGGCTTCGCCAAGCTCGGGACGACACGGCCCTGGCAACAGGTCGGGCGCAACGTCGCCCATTACGGCGCGCAGTTCGCCTGGTTCAAGGCCCTGACCCTGATCCCGCTGGCCCAGGTCATCTCGATCGAGTTCACGATGCCGATCTGGACGGCGATCCTGGCCGTCGCCTTCCTCGGCGAGCGCATGGGGCTCTGGAAGAACCTCGCGGTGGTGCTGGGCATCGTCGGCGTCGTCATGATCGTGCGGCCCGGCACCAACGAGATCGTGCCCGGCCAGCTCATCGCGCTCGCAGCCGCGGTGGGCTTCGCGATCTCGGTCACCATGGTGAAATCGCTCACCCGCACCGACAGCGTGCTGACCATCCTGTTCTGGATGCTGGTCATCCAGTCGGTGATCGGCCTCATCCCGGCCCTCGACGTCTGGCGTTGGCCCTCCGCCTATGCCTGGGCGTGGATCGTCGCGATCGCTTTCTGCGGCACCTTCTCGCATTACTGCCTGACGCGCGCGATGCTGCATGCCGACGCCACGGTGGTCGTCCCGATGGATTTCCTGCGTGTGCCGCTGACCGCACTGGCCGGCTGGCTGCTCTACAACGAACGGCTGGACATGCTCACCATCCTCGGCGCAGCGCTGATCCTGTCGGGCAATCTGCTCAACCTGAAGGGCACGGGAGTACGCCGGTCATGACGCCCTCCCCCTGGATCGCCGTATGGGCCGGCCTGGTCCCACCCGACGCCGCGGTGCTCGACGTCGCGGCCGGAAGCGGCCGGCACACCCAGTTCTTCGCGGACCGCGGCCATCGCGTGACCGCGGTCGACCGCGACGTGACGGCGATCCCCGCCTCGGGGACGATCGAGGCGATCCAGGCCGATCTCGAGGACGGTTCCCCCTGGCCGCTGGCCGGCCGCCGATTCGGTGCGATCGTCGTGACGAACTACCTGCACCGTCCGCTCTTCCCGCTGTTGTTCGACGCGCTGCTGCCCGGCGGCATCCTGCTCTACGAGACCTTCATGGAAGGCAACGAACGGTTCGGCAAACCGAGCCGGCCCGAGTTCCTGCTGATGGATGGCGAGCTTCTGGACCTCGTGCGCGGAAGATTCTCGGTGACCGCCTACGAGGCGCGGATGATCAGTCAGCCAAAGATGGCCATGGTGCAGAGGATCGCCGCGCGGCGGCTGTAGGACGGCGCCTCAGCCGCGTGCGCCGCGCACCAGGCGGCCCGGCAAGGCGCCGGTCGCCTCGCCGCCGCGATAGACGATCGCGCCCGACACGATGGTCGCGTCGAAGCCATCGGTCCGCTGGATCAGGCGCTTGCCGCCCGCCGGCAGGTCGTAGACCACCTCGGGCCGGCGCAGCTTCATCCGGTCGTAGTCTATGACGTTGAGGTCCGCCTTGAGCCCGACCTTCAGCAGGCCCCGGTCGCGCAGGCCGATCTCTGCGGCGTTGTCCGCCGTCAGCCGCTTGATCGCCCACGACACGGGCAGCAGCGAGCCGCGCGGCCGGTCGCGCGTCCAGTGGGTCAATGTGTAACTGGTCGCCGTGGCGTCGCACATGATGCCGACATGGGCGCCGCCGTCGCCCAGGCCCAGCAGCGTGTTGGGCCGGTCGATCATCTCGCGCACCACGTCGAGATTGCCGGCGACATAGTTCGTGACCGGAAGATAGAGAATCTGTCTGCCATCGCGCTCCAGCATCAGATCGTAGGCGACCTCGGCGGCCGGACGGCCCTGCCGCGCGGCGATGGCGGCGACGCTCTGCTCGGCGGTCGGTTCATAGTCCGGCGGATCGTCGAGCGGGAACATGCGGTCCCAGCGGTCGACCAGCCGCCGCTGCTTGTCACCCTGGAAGGTTTCAGCGAGGACGCGCGCGCGAAACCCGGGGTCGCGCCAGTGCGCGAGACGCTCGGCGAACGGCAGGCGGGCGATGCGGTCAGCGCTGGGACGGCCGGTGAACGGCGTCTGCGACAGTTCCAGCCCCAGCAGCACGCTGGTCGGCCGCGTGCGGACCTGGGCGGTGATGCGCAGACCCTCGCGGTTGGCCTCGTCGATCTCGGCCATGGTCTCTCGCCAACCCTCGGGGCGCGCGTTGGACTGCAAGAGCGTGATGGTGACCGGCCGGCCGGACTCTCTCGCCAGCCGGCGGAACAGGGCCACCTCGCCCTCCTGGAAATCCGACACGATCTGTAGCCAGCCGGCGCCGGCCTCGCGCATGGCGCGGGCGATGGCGGTGAGTTCGGCCTCCTCCGCGCGCAGGGTCGGTATGTGCTTGCCGTCGGCCGAGCGGTGATTGAGCGTGCGCGATGTCGAGAAGCCCAGCGCGCCTGCGCGCAACCCCTCGACCGTCAGCTCCGCCATCCGCTGCCGATCCTGCTCGGTCGCGGGCTCGCGGTCGGCGCCGCGCTTGCCCATCACATAGACGCGCAACGCCGCGTGCGGCACCTGGGTTGCCACGTCGGCATCGTAGGAACGCGCGGCGATGGCATCCATGAAATCCGGGAAGCTGTGCCAGTTCCAAGGCAGGCCTTCGGACAATACGACCTCGGGTATGTCCTCCACGCCCTCCATCAAATTGATCAGCATGGCGTGCTGGTCTTCGTGACAGGGCGCGAAGCCCACGCCGCAGTTGCCGAGGACGACGGTGGTGGCGCCATTCCACGAGGACGGCGACAGCCGCTCGCTCCACGTCACCTGCGCGTCGTAATGGGTGTGCACGTCGACGAAGCCCGGCGTCACGAGCTTGCCGCGCGCGTCGATCTCCTCTCGTCCCTTGGGCAGGTTGTTGCCGATCGCGACGATCCTGCCGTCCTCGATCGAGAGGTCGGCCTCGTAGGGATCGCCGCCCGATCCGTCGACGATGGTGCCGTTGCGAATCACCAGGCTGGGAGAGGACATCGGAGACTCCAGGGTGGGCCCGCCGAGAGTGGCGCGATTCGACACCCCGGTCGAGCCGGCGGGCCGCAATTTGCCCACGATCCGTCGCAAGAGTTCTCCCATGCAGAACCATAAGCTCCTGCGCAGATGGCGGCGCATCGACGCGCCCGGCCTCGAACTCATGACCCTGTCGCGCGATGCTTCGGGCCTCACAGTTCGTTCGACGCTGGTGTACGCTGGCGAGGAGAGCTACGGCCTGCGGTATCGCTGGGAGCTCGATGCCTCGTGGCACACGCGGACACTCCACCTCGAGCGCACCGATGATGCCGGGACGTCGCTCTGCATCGAGCGGACCGGCGACACGGACTGGCGGGTCGACGGCCAGGTCCGGCCCGATCTGGCGGGTTGCCACGAGGTCGACGTGTCGGCGACGCCCTTCTGCAATTCGCTGGCGATCCGGCGCCTCGGGCGGGCCGACGGCGACCTGCTGGCGTTGTTCGTCGATGCTCCATCGCTCACCTGCCAGCCGTCGCGACAACGCTACGAGGCGCTCGGCCCTCGTGCGTGGCTCTATCTCGACAAAGGGGTGGCCGACGGATTCAACGCGCAGCTCGACCTCGACGAGGAGGGCCTCGTCGCGAGCTACGAACACCTGTTCGAGGCGTTCTAGCTCTTCATCCTGAGGCTTACTCCGCCGCCTTGGCGATTGCGGCCTTGTGCAGCTCGGGCGCTGCGTACTTGCGATCGTGGGTTAGCGACGGGACCATCTTCCGGGCTTCCTCGATCTTCGCCATGTCGACGTCGGCGATGACGAAGCCGGCCTTCTCAGCCCCGGCATCGGCGATGACCTCGCCCCACGGGGCGACGGCGATCGAGTGGCCGTAGGTCTTGCGGTTGGAACCCTTGTGCGCGCCGACCTGGGCGGGCGCGAAGACGAAGCATCCCGTCTCGATGGCGCGGGCGCGCATCAACGTGTGCCAGTGCGCCTGGCCCGTCGGTACGGTGAACGAGGACGGGATCGCCAGCATCGTGGCGCCGGCATGCGCCAGTTCGCGATAGAGATAAGGGAAGCGCAGGTCGTAGCAGATCGTCATGCCGAGCACGCCCCACGGCGTCTCGGCCAGGACCGCCTTCTCACCCGGCTTGAACGTCGAGGATTCGCGGTAGCTCTCGCCGCCCGCGAGCTGGACGTCGAACATGTGGATCTTGTCGTAGCTGGCCACGATGCCGCCCGACGAATCGATCAGGTACGAACGGTTGCGGATCTGCTCCTCACCGGGCACGCGTACATGGATCGAGCCGAGCAGGAACCACGTGCCGGTGTCGCGCGCGCTGGCGCGACAGGCTGCGAGCATCGCGTGCTCTTCCTCGGTCTGCGCCTTGGCCAGCGTCTCGGTGCGGTTGGCGCCGATCAGGCCGGTATTTTCGGGCGTCATTATGAAGTCGGCGCCGGCGTCGCGCGCGAGCTTCGCCTGCTCGCGCAGGAAGGCCACGTTCTCGGCCATCTCGTTGCTGACGTTGGTCTGGATGAGGCCGGCCTTGAACGCGGTCATGTCGGAGTTCCCCTAGCCCGGCTGCGCGAGCAGCGCGTCGAGCTTGCCCGCCTGCTCGAGGGCGGCGAGATCGTCGGAGCCACCGATATGCTGGCCGTTGATGAAGATTTGCGGCACCGACGTGCGATTGGTGCGCGACCGCATCTCGGCACGCTTCTTGTCGTCCATCATCACGTCCGTCTCTTCGTACTCGGCGCCCTTGCTGTCGAGCAGGCTCTTGGCCCGCGCGCAGTAGCCGCAGAACGGCGAGGTGTAGATCTCGATCTTGGCCATGGTTAACCTCTTTCGCGGATTATAACGCCGGCCGGACAACCCGCGCCAGCGTCAGGACATCGACCCGCCGGGCTCCGGCGCGTTCCAGCACGCGTGCGCAGGCCTCGACCGTCGCGCCGGTCGTCAGCACGTCGTCGACCAGAAGCACCGTCGTGCCGGAAATCTCGGGTCCCCATTTCGGATGGACGTCGAAAGCCTCCCGGACGTTGCTGCGCCGTTCCCGCGCCTTGAGCCCGGCCTGCGACCCCGTCCAGCGCCGTCGGCGCAGCAGGTCGGGCACCAGCCGCGGTTTGCGTTCGGTCGCGGCCGTCCGCACGACGATCCGCGCCAGCAACTGTGCCTGGTTGTAGCGGCGCACGAACAGCCGCCGCCAATGCAGCGGCACCGGCGCCACGAGGTCGGCCGAGGCCAGCAGGTCCGCACCCGCCCGCGCCATCCAGGCCCCGCAGGCGCGCGCGATGTCGGTGCGGTCGCCGTGCTTGAACGGCAGGACGAGCCGCTTGCTGCCGTCGTCGTAGACGAGCGCGGCGCGTGCCTGGTGATAGCGCGGCCGGCGCGCGAGGCAGCCGGCGCACAGCGCATCCCGCCCGAGATCTTCCGCGAACGGCGTGCCGCAACAGGTGCACTGGGGCGCCGAGATGAAGGAGAAGCCCTGCCAGCAGCGGGCACAAAGGGCGCCCGGCGCGCCCACGATCTCGTTGCAGCCGAGGCAAAGCGGCGGCAGCACGGCATCGAGCACCGCCCGGCCCATGCCGGCAAAGACCCCGCTGACACCCGTCGGCAACATGGTGCGGATTGGGGCGGGCAAATGCGCCCACAGGAAGGCGGTCCCCTACCCGCCGCCGCCCTTTCCCCCTACATACCCACTGTGACGAGTTCCGATCCCCTGCTGGTGTTCGACCGCGCCACCCTGCGTCTGCGGCGCGAGCGTGCTGCCCACGCGTGGGAGCGGCACGACTTCCTGAAGCGCGAGATCGCCGAGCGGCTGGTCGACCGGCTGGGCGACGTGCGCCGCACCTTTCCCCTCGCGCTCGACCTCGGCAGCCACGGCGACGAGGTCGCCACGGCCCTCGCCGGCCGGGCAACGGTGGAGCATCTGGTGCGCGCCGACCTCGGGCGCGGCTTCGCGGCCCGGGCGCGCGGACCGGCCGTCGTCGCCGACGAGGAGTTCCTCCCCTTCGCGCCCGGCCGCTTCGACCTGGTCCTGAGCGCCATGGACCTGCACTGGGTGAACGACCTGCCCGGCACCCTGATCCAGATCGCGCGGGTCCTGAAACCCGACGGCCTGTTCCTGGGCGCCCTGCTGGGCGGCGCCACGCTGTGGCAGCTGCGCCAGGCGCTGGCGGCGGCGGAGAGCGAGATCGACGGCGGGCTGAGCCCGCGCGTATCGCCCTTCGCCGACCTGCGCGACGCGGCCGGCCTGCTGCAACGCGCGGGGTTTGCCCTGCCGGTGGCCGACAGCGAGACGATAGACGTCGAA
The DNA here is from genome assembly GCF_020880995.1 of Reyranella aquatilis. Taxonomy (GTDB): domain Bacteria; phylum Pseudomonadota; class Alphaproteobacteria; order Reyranellales; family Reyranellaceae; genus Reyranella; species Reyranella aquatilis. The sequence goes on from NZ_JAJISD010000015.1 coordinate 43,181, forward strand.
TACGAAAGCGCGCTCGCGCTGATGCGCGACCTGAGCGCCATGGGGGAAAGCAACCTCGTGGCCGGTCGCCGCCGCGGCCTGACCGGCCGCGCCGTGCTGCTGCGCGCCGCCGAACTCTACGGCGAGCGGTTCGCGCGGCCGAGCGGCCGGGTCGTCGCGAGCTTCGAGGTGCTCTTCCTGCATGGCTGGGCGCCGCACGCCTCGCAGCCCAGACCGCTCAAGCCCGGCAGCGCGGCGCATCGCCTCGCCGAGGCGCTGGGCACTGCCGAACTGAGCGCCGGCGAAAAAGTGGAACGGAGCTAGACGACGTGCCTGCAAGGAAACTCTCGTTCGGTGGCCTGGTCGCCCAGAGCTTCGCCTTCGTCTTCGCCAACCTCGGCCTGTTCTTCCATCTCGTGACCATCCCGTGGATCGCGTCGCTCGCGATCCGGCTCATCGGCTCGCTGATGACGCGCGATTCGATGATGCCGGTGCTGATCGAGAAGGCCGCCGACATGGTGCCGACCGTGATGTTCATGGTGGCGTGGCAGCGCTTCGTCCTGCTGGGCCCGCAGAACATCGGCCGCCTGCCCGGCCTCGGCTGGTCGCCGCGGGAGACGGCGTTCCTGGTCCATCTCGTCAAGATCGGCGGCTTCACCTTCCTGCTACTCGCCGCCTTCGTGCTGACGCTGGGCACGGTCGATCCCGAGTTGCTGGCGGCGGGAGCGGCGACCGATCCCGAGATCGCCCGCAAGCAGGCGCTGGCGGCGCCGATCGGTCTCGGCTTCACGATCTCGATCATCCTGGCGCTGCGGGTCAGCTACGGGCTCGCGGCAACCGCCATCGACGAGCCCTTCACGCCGCGCCTGTCCTGGGCCTACAGCCGCGGCAATGCCTGGACGATCATCGGCGTGCTCTTCCTGGTCTTCTTCAGCGGCGCGATGGCCACGACGGTGGCCACGCTGGTCGTGCTCGGGCTCACGCGCGGCATGCTGGGTGCCGGCGAGTCAGCCGCCGTGATCACCTGGACGGCCGCCCTTCTCGTCTCCTATGGCGGCACTGCTGTCGCGGCGACCGCACAGGCGTTGATCTTCCGCGACCTGGTGGGCTGGCGTCCCGGCGCCCAGATCGCGCCGGTGCCGTGATTACAGAAGATCGCGCAGCAGGCCGACCAGCGGCAGGTCTGCGGGCGGCATCGGGTACTTGTTGAGGTCCATCGGCGCGACCCATTTCAGCGTCTGGCCCTCGCGCGGCTGCGGGGTGCCGTTCCATTTGCGGCAGGCGAAGACCGGCATCAGCAGGTGGAACTTCTCGTAGCCGTGGCTGGCGAAGGCGATCGGCGCCAGGCAACTCGTCGCCGTCTCGATGCCGAGCTCCTCGTGCAGCTCGCGCACCAGCGCATGCTCAGGCGTCTCGCCTGCATCGACCTTCCCGCCCGGGAACTCCCAGAGACCTGCCATCGACTTGCCGGGCGGACGCTGGGCGATCAGGACCCGGCTATCGGCATCGACCAGCGCGACGGCGGCCACCAGCACGAGCGGCCGCTCGCCCAGCGGCGGCGGGCCGCCCGGGCATTCGTCTGCGAACGAGATCAAGAACGGTAGCTGCCGTTGATGTCGATGTAGCCGTGCGTGAGATCGCAGGTCCAGACCGTGGCACGGCCGCGGCCGATGCCGAGATCGATGTCGATCACCACGTCGGAGCCCTTGATGTGCTGCGCGACCGGGGCCTCGTCGTAGTTCGGCACGACCTGGCCCTGGTCGGTGATGCGCACGCCACCGATCGAGATGCGCAGCTTGTCGCGATCGGCGCGCTCGCCCGACTTGCCCACGGCCATAACGATGCGGCCCCAGTTCGCGTCCTCGCCGGCGATCGCCGTCTTGACCAGCGGCGAGTTGGCGACCGCCAGGCCGATCTTGCGGGCCGCCCCGTTCGACGAGGCGCCGGTCACGTTGATGGTGACGAACTTGGTGGCGCCCTCGCCGTCGCGCGCCAGCAGCTGCGCCAGTTCGATCAGCACCTCGTCGAGCGCGCGCTTGAAGTCGACCAGCACGGGATCGTCGGCTTCCTCGATCGGCGCATGCCGGGCCGCCCCGGTGGCGACCATCAGCAGCGTGTCGCTGGTCGAGGTGTCGCCATCGACGGTGACGCAGTTCAACGACTTGTCGGCGGCGTCGGACAGCAGCTTCTGCAGCACCGGTCCGGGGATCTTGGCGTCGGTGAAGCAGAAGCCCAGCATCGTCGCCATGTCAGGCGCGATCATGCCCGAGCCCTTCAGGAAGCCGTTCACCGTCACCGTGCGCTCGCCGATCTTGGCCTGGCGCGTCGCCAGCTTCGGGAACGTGTCGGTGGTCATGATGGCGGCCGCGGCGGCCGGCCAGGCGTCTTCCTTGCCCGACTTGATGAGCGCCGGCACGACGGCGGCGATCTTCTCCCAGTCGAGCGGCTGGCCGATCACGCCGGTCGAGGCCATGAAGACCTCGTTGCGCGGACAGCCCAGCGCCTGGGCGATGGAGCGGGTCGTCTCCTCGACCGCCTTGTCGCCGACCTTGCCGGTGAAGGCGTTGGCGTTGCCGGCATTCACGACGATGGCGCGGACCTTGCCGCGGGCGAGGTTCTTGCGGCACCAGTCGACCGGCGCCGAGCAGGTCTTGGACTTGGTCAGGACACCCGCGATGGTGGCACCGGCGGGCACCACGGCCAGCAGGACGTCGTCGCGGTCCTTGTAACGCACGCCGGAGCGCGCGACGCCCAGCTTTACGCCGGCGATGCGGGGCAACGTCGGCGTCGTCTTGGGGGCGAGCGGCGAAACGGCGTGGTTGGCGGACATGGTTCTCCCCTGGGGCACGGCTGCGGAAACGCAGCCGGCCAGCGGCGGAGACTACACCAGAAACGCCCCAAAACGTGAGTTTTAGTTGAGGCGGCTTATGCGCGGTCCTACTTCGGCGGCGTCGCGGGCTTGGCCGGCGCGGCGGCGGGTGCCGCCGGAGCGGCCGGAGCGGCGGGAGCCGCCTCGGCCTTGGACCCGTCGATGTTGAACTTCTCGATCTTCGAGCCGGAGCGGATCTTGTCGAGCTGGGCCGTGATGGCCTCGCGCGCCAGTTCCTCGCGGATCTGCTCGGACAGTTCCTCCAGCGCCGGCGGCGGCGCGGTGCGACGGTCGTCGATCGAAATGATGTGGTAGCCGAACTGGGTCTTGGTCGGCGCCTCGGAGGTCTGGCCCTTCTTCAGGTCGAAGGCGGCATCGGCGAATTCCTTCACCATGTCGGACTTCTTGAACCAGCCGAGATCGCCGCCCTCGGCGCCGGACGCCTTGTCGGTCGACTTCTCCTTGGCGAGCTTGTCGAAGGGCGTGCCCTTCTTCAGCTCGGCGATGATCGCCTTGGCCTCGTCCTCGGTGGCCACGAGGATGTGGCGCGCGTGCACCTCCTCTTCCGGCGGCATCGACTTCAGGCGCTCCTGGTAGCGCTGCTGGATCTTCTCCAGAGTGACCAGGCGGGCGATCTCGCGCTGGATCCAGAAATCCTGCAGCACCTGCTCCTCGACGAAGGCCATGCGCTTCTTGAACGCCGGGTCCTCGTTGGTCTTGTTCTTCTTGCCTTCCTGGACGACCAGCTTGCTGTCGATGATGCGCTCGAGCAGCGCCGGGAACACCGCCTGCAGCGGCATAGAACGATACTGCTGCGGCAAGGACTGCTGGGCGATCTCGAGTTCGGACAGGCGGATCTGCTGGCCGTTGACGACCGCCACGACCGGGTCCTTGACGGCGGTCGGGGCCGGAGTCGCGGCAGCGGCAGGCGGCTTGGCCGCGGGCTGTCCGGCGGGCGGCTTGGGGGCCTGCGCCGGTGGAGTCTGGGCCAGGACGGGTCCCGCGAAGAGGGCGACCGCGCCGCTCAGGAGGGCAAGGCGCAGGTTACGCAGGTCATGACTCATGGCGGACTCCAGCGGATTCATTCATTACGAAAGGCGCAAACCGTTTACACAGGCCCACTCGGGCCAAGCAAGCGCCGCCTCCCCGACGGTCGGCGTAATGGCCTTGAATTGCGGCACTTTTTCGTGAGGCCTGCGTCCTTGGCGGGGCGTTCGCCGCGGCGGCCCCGGTTTCGGGCGGATGACGCTACGACTGCAAAGCGATGGCCGGCGCCGCAGCGGGCCCGCGCGCCGGTCGCTTGCGTTGACACTCCCCGACCCGCTCTCTATCTCTCAATCGGGTGGCGGGCCTGTGTGCCCGCCTAAGTCATTAGAATATCGAGGTTTTCATGTTTGGCGCGCTCGCCCGGACACTCTTCGGGACGGCCAACGACCGGATCGTCAAGGGCTTCGACAAGACGGTGGCGAAGATCAACGCCCTCGAGCCGGAGATGGTCAAACTCACGGACGAACAGCTCCGCGGCAAGACCGCCGAGTTCCGCGAGCGCCTGGCCAAGGGCGAAACGCTCGACGATCTGTTGCCGGAAGCCTTCGCGACCGTGCGCGAGGCGGCCAAGCGGACCCTGGGCCAGCGCCACTTCGACGTGCAGCTCAAGGGCGGCATGGTCCTGCACCAGGGCAAGATCGCCGAAATGAAGACGGGCGAGGGCAAGACGCTCGTCGCCACCCTCGCGGTCTATCTCAACGCCCTGCCCGGCAAGGGCGTGCACGTCGTCACGGTCAACGACTACCTCGCGCGCCGCGACGCCGAATGGATGGGCCGGGTCTACAAGTTCCTCGGTCTCACCGTCGGCATCATCGTCCACGAACTCGACGACGAGCAGCGCAAGGCGGCCTATGCCTGCGACGTCACCTACGGCACCAACAACGAGATCGGCTTCGACTACCTGCGCGACAACATGAAGTATCGACTGGACGCGATGGTCCAGCGGCCCTTCAATCACGCCATCGTCGACGAGGTCGATTCGATCCTGATCGACGAGGCGCGCACGCCCCTCATCATCTCCGGCCCGGCCGAGGATTCCTCGGAGCTGTACCGCCGCGCCGACACGGTGATTCCGCAGCTCAAGCCCGAGCATTTCGAGAAGGACGAGAAGAACCGCACGGTCGTCCTGACCGATGCCGGCATCGAGGCGATCGAGGACATCCTGCGCGCCGACGGGCTGCTGGCCGAAGGCATCAGCCTCTACGCGCCCACCATGGTGTCGGTGCTGCACCACATCACGCAGGCACTGCGCGCCCACAAGCTTTTCGCCCGCGACGTCGACTACATCGTGAAGGACGGCCAGGTCGTCATCATCGACGAGTTCACCGGCCGCATGATGCAGGGCCGTCGTTACTCGGAAGGCCTGCACCAGGCGCTCGAGGCCAAGGAGCATGTCGAGATCCAGCGCGAGAACCAGACGCTGGCCTCGATCACCTTCCAGAACCTGTTCCGCATGTACCCGAAGCTCTCGGGCATGACCGGCACGGCCCTGACCGAGGCGGCCGAGTTCTCCGAGATCTACAAGCTCGACGTGGTCGAAATCCCGACCAACGTGCCGGTGGCGCGCAAGGACGCCGACGACGAGATCTATCGCACGCTGGCCGACAAGACGCGCGCCATCGTCAAGCTGATCGGCGAGTGCCGCGCACGCCAGCAACCGATGCTGGTCGGCACCGTCTCGATCGAGAAGTCAGAGGAACTGTCCGAGGCGCTGAAGAAGGCCGGCATCCCGCACAACGTGCTCAATGCCCGCTTCCACGACCAGGAAGCGCAGATCGTGGCCCAGGCCGGACGGCCGGGCGCCGTCACCATCGCCACCAACATGGCCGGCCGCGGCACCGACATCCAGCTCGGCGGCAACGTCGAGATGCTGGTGCAGCAGAGCGTGCCCGAGATCATGGCGAAGTTCCCCGACGAGGCGGCGCGCAACGCCGAGATCGCCCGCGTCGAGGCGGAGATCCGCGCCGGCGTCGAGCGCGACCGCGCGATCGTGCGCGAGGCGGGCGGCCTGTTCGTGGTCGGCACCGAGCGCCACGAATCCCGGCGCATCGACAACCAGCTGCGCGGTCGTTCGGGCCGCCAGGGCGATCCCGGCGCGTCGCGCTTCTTCCTGTCGCTCGAAGACGACCTGATGCGCATCTTCGGCAACAACAAGGTGCTCGATTGGGTCCAGAAGAAGGGCATGGCCGACGACGAGGCGCTGACCCATCGCTGGCTGAACAAGGCGCTGGAGACGGCGCAGGGCAAGGTCGAGGCGCGCAACTTCGAGATCCGCAAGAATCTGCTGCGCTTCGACGACGTGATGAACGCCCAGCGCCAGGAGATCTACAAGGAGCGCATCGAGCTGATGGGCACGGAGGACGTGTCCGAGACCGTTGCCGGCATGCGCCGCGACGTGGTCGACACGCTCGTCAAGCGGACCATCCCCGAGGGTGTCTATGCCGAGCAGTGGAAGATCGGCGAACTGAAGGAAGAGGTGCAGCGCATCTTCGGCCTCGACCTGCCGGTCGACGAGTGGGCGAAGGAAGAAGGCATCGCCGACGAGGAGATCAAGACGCGCCTGAACGACGCCGTCGAGCGCGTGTTCGCGCAGAAGGCGGCGCAATACGGCCCCGACGTCTGGCGCCAGGTCGAGAAGAGCGTGCTGATGCAGATCTTCGACCAGAACTGGAAGGACCACCTCCTCCACCTGGACCATCTGCGCCAGGGCATCGGGCTGCGGGCCTACGGCCAGAAGGATCCGCTGAACGAGTACAAACGCGAGGCGTTCAACCTGTTCAGCGACCTGCTGACCAACATGCGCGAACAGGTCGTGACGCTGCTGGCGACCCTGCAGATCCGCATGGAAGCGCCGCCGATGCCGGAGATGCCGACCAACATGCACGAGGTGCACGAGGATCCGGCGCTGGCGACGGCGATGGCCGACGATCCCGCCTACGATCCCGCCGATCCGGACGGCGGCGGCGTGGCGACGCTGCACCGCCCGCGACCGATCACCAACGGCCCCATCGATCCGAACGATCCGTCGACCTGGGGCAAGGTCTCACGCAACGCCCCCTGCCCCTGCGGCTCGGGCAAGAAGTTCAAGCACTGCCACGGGCGCGTATAGGATCGTCAGTCTCACTGACTAGAAGATCCACTTCGTGACGCCTTCTTGTTGGGCAATGGTCGTGCACCGGCAGGAAGTGTTTGATTTCCGGGCAAATGCCGGGCACTGCACCTAATGGAAGATGAGCGCCGCCTAGTGGGCGGAAAGCTCCTTTTGCTCACGCGCAACGGCATTAGGCAAGCGCGCATACTGGGACGTCAATGCCGAGACTGGTCGGCGTCGTATCCGCGCTCTTCCTCGATACCCCTGTAATCAGTTCGGCCTCGCGCCAGAAAATCGCACGACCCTGGCCCAGCGCTCGGTTTCGTCGGCAATCAGCTTGGCGAAATCGGCAGGAGACCCCGGCAATGGGGTCGCCCCCAGTTCAGCCAACCGTGCACTTATTTTCGGATCGGCGATTGCCGCGTTCGAGGCCTCATTCAGGCGCGCTACGACCTCAGCCGACGTTCCAGCAGGTGCCCCGAGCCCATACCAGCCAATCGCAAAGTAGCCGGGCAGCAACTCAGCGATTGCCGGCACATCCGGAAGCACATCCAGACGTCCGGACGAGGCCACACCCAACGCCCGCAGCTGGCCACCGCGAACATACTGCATCGACGAAGCGACACTACCGAACGACACCTGCACCTGACCCGACAGAAGATCGGTCATCGCCGGGCCGCCTCCACGATACGGGATGTGCACCATGTCGATGCCGGCCATCATCTTGAAAAGTTCACCCGCAAGATGCTGCGGGCTGCCGTTACCGGGCGACGCCATGCTGAGCTTCCCCGGATTAGCCTTGGCAAAGGAGATCAGCTCAGAGAGCGTCCGGGCAGGTACTGCGGGATTGACCAGCAGGGCGATCGGCACGCTGCATAGCGACGCAACAGGCGCGATGTCCTTGGCGAAGTCGAAGCCAAGCTTGTCGTACAATGTCGTGTTGATGGCGTTCGCGGAACCGACGAGCAGGAGCGTATATCCATCCGGAGCGGCCCGAGCGACGGCTTCCGTGGCAATGTTACTTGCCGCACCTGGCCGATTCTCAACGGGGAACGGCTGCCCCAACCGTTCCGCCAGAAAGGGGCCCACCAAGCGCGCGAGCAAATCGTTCACGCCGCCTGGAGCGTAACCCACAACGATTCGGACGGGGCGTGTCGGCCAAGCATGCTGTGCCCACGCTTTCCTTTGCAGGATCGCAACAGACAACAGAGGCCACCCCATCGAGCAGACAAGGTTGCGGCGCGATAATTTCATGCGAGATCCCAATTGCGTTGCGAATGCGTAACGGGGGCAGGCAAGCCGGCAGCGCAGCCGAATACTTATTTACCTGCGGCGCGCGATTCAGCAAGATTGAAAACGCACAAGCAGCGAGGATTCGATGTCTTGCTTCGGATTTCCCTTGGTAGCGCCATTGCCGCACTTGACGGTCTTGGCGCTGCGCATCCGTCACCGCCATCGGCCTTCGGTAGCCGAACGCGTCGCGCGTGACGCAGGGCCCTTGCACGTTGTGCTGTGCCCAGCACTTTGATGGAAAGCAGAGGCCCTCTTTGGCTAACGAGCTACGCAGGCTCACCGCCATAGTTGCGGCGGACGTCGCAGGCTACTCACGACTTGTCGGCAGGGATGAGAGCGGGACAGTCGGGCGCCTCGGAGCCGCCCGAACCGAACTGCTCGAACCCGTCGTCTCCAGGCGAGGCGGGCGCATTGTCAAGCTGACCGGCGATGGGGCGCTGATGGAGTTCACAAGCGCCGTCGAAGCGTTGTCCGCCGCGATCGAGTTTCAGCAGTCGATGGTGACTGCTGAATCTGAGCGCCCGGCAGATGAGAGATTGGTCTTTCGAATCGGCGTCCACTCCGGAGATGTGATCGTTCAAGGTACTGACATCTACGGAGACGGCGTCAACATTGCTGCCCGCCTCGAATCAGAGGCACCCCCCGGAGGCGTCATCGTTTCCGGCCCGATCTTTGAAGCGACTGTCGGGAGGGTAAGCGCAGAGTTCGAAGATCTCGGCCGTCTTTCTCTCAAGAACATCGAACGGCCGGTTCAAGCATACGCCGTGCGGTGGAAACCGGGCGCCTGGACCAATGTCCGAGCCTCACAACCGGCGGGTGCCCCGACAATGCCGCCGCACGCAACACCGTTGCCCCTGCCCGACAAGCCTTCGATTGCCGTCTTGCCTTTCCAGAACATGAGCGGCGACCCGGAACAGGAGTACTTCGCCGACGGGATGGTCGAAGACATCATTACCGCATTATCTCGCATCAGCGGACTGTTCGTCATCGCGCGGAATTCGAGCTTCATCTACAAGGGCCGAGCCGTCGACATCCGCCAGGTCGGGCGCGAGCTTGGCGTCAGATACGTCCTTGAAGGGAGTGTACGGAAAGCGGCAAATAGGCTTCGCATAACGGGTCAGTTGATCGAGGCCGACTCAGGCTCGCATCTATGGGCGGATCGCTTCGACAGCGCGCTCGAGGAAGTGTTCGATCTCCAGGATCATGTCACGGCCGCGGTCGTATCCGCGATCGAGCCCTCTCTCGTGAAAGCGGAAATTCGACGGGCCGGCCACAAGCCTACGGAGAATCTGCAGGCTTATGACTGGCTCCTTCGTGCGCTGGGAGAACAGCAATTGCTCGAGCGCGAGAATGTAGACAGGGCAATAGCAATGGCGCGGAAAGCTCTGGAACTCGATCCACGCTTTGGTCTTGCCTACGCCTATCTCGCCAGCTGGATCCAGCGTCGCCGCATGTATGGCTGGATGCAGGATGAAGAGTCGGAAACCACCGAAGGCATAAAGTTCGCACACCAAGCTGTTCGTCTCGAGCCGAGTGACCCGATCGTGCTTACGGAGGCGGCGTTCGCTCTGGGCCACCTCAACTCCGATCTGGCGACCGCGATCCCCTGGCTTGATCGCGCGATTTCGCTCAATCCCAATTCCGCTTTTGCCTTCGGCAAAGGCGCCACAGTCAGGAACTTTGCCGGTGACTATGATACGGCAGAGCGGCACTCCGAACGCGCTCTCCGATTGAGCCCGTACGACACGGTGATCCATGCTTTCTCGAAAGCGCGCGGAGACAGCCATCTCTTCCGCGGCCAGTATGAGAAAGCCGTTCACTGGCTGAAGCGGAGCCGTCAGGAGAATCCGCTCCATGCCTCGACGCACCTGCACCTGGCGAGCGCATTGGCCCACAGTGGAGCCATTGAAGAGGCGCGCGGATCAATGAAACAACTGCTTCAACTACGCCCCATGAGCAGCGTGTCCTGGCAGAGAAGCCATCGTCTGTTCCCTGAGGCCGACTACGAGCAGATGCTCCAGGGGGCGCGGCTGGCGGGGCTTCCCGAGTGACGCATTGAACGTCGCACCATTCGGCGTCGACATTAGGTCACGCATTTCCTCACTTTGCATTCGAAGCAAGCGGTTCAAGCACTGCCACGGACGCGTGTAGGATTCTCGCTCCACCGACTTTCATGCGCGAACGGGAGATGTCATTGGTGGTGGCGGAGGGGAACTGAAACCTCTCGCCCGTCGGAGCCAGCGCTTCCTGCGCCCGTGGCAGAACGAACCGATTCGGCTTCGCACGATCTTTGGCGGCGATCCTGATCGCCCGACGCCAGCCCGTGAATCTGGAGCCTTTCGATGCAAACAGATCAAACACCCACCTCGTCCTGAGGAAGCCCGAAGGACAGTCTCGAAGGATGGGCAACAGAGGCGGTGCTGGTGTCCATGCTTCGAGACGGCTGCAGGGTTACGGCCGGCAAGGGCAACCGTAGCGAGCCGGATCTACCTGGGTTCGCACCAGTTCAGCGCCATCGCGGGTACGTTCAGCATCGCCGCCACAGCGGTCGCCGTCGCCTCGTTTACACAGGCAAGGTCGCCGCGCGCATAGTCCTCCGCAAGGAGTTCCGCGTGCTCGAGGTGCCGCAGCCCCATGAGGTGCCCGATCTCCCGCATCATGACGTCTCGCAGGCTCAGCGAATGCTGCTGCAGGTACGCGCTCGCATCCGGGAAGATCAGCAACACGCCACCTCCCAGCGGCATGCCCTGAGGGCTTCCCAGGCTCTGGGTCCTTCTGCCCAGTTCGCGCACACCCTCCTTGCCCGGCCCTCTCCTGATCAGCCAGCTCTGTTTGGCGGCTGGTCCCTCCGGCGAGGTCACCACGTCGATGCGGGCCACACCATTCAGGGCGGCATTCCATTCCTCGATCGCGCTCAGCATCTGGTCACGCTCGGCCTGCTTGAAGTTCGGATCGATCCAGACGGGCACGACACGGGGCGATCCGCCATAGCGTGGATGGTCCGTATAGCTCGGCGCCGCAAATGACGCCGTGGCGAAAAACATTGCCGCCATCATCAGCATTCCCCGCACCGATACGAGAACGCCGAGGCAAGCCTTCCTCGCCTGCCGGGACCCGCGGTTGGCAGTATCGCCGTCGGGAGACTTCTTCATGGGGAACACTCACGGAGCAGTTTGCGTCACGGACAAAATCAAAGTGACCACGCAACGCGTCCGTATCCATCGATACTAGGGACGCGACATCGACGAGGCGAGCCCCGCCTCTCGCATTCCGATACTGGCCGAAAATCTTTCGATCGCCGTTGCAGTCCTTGGGAAGCGACGACGATACGGCGGCGACCGAGTTTGCGGGCACACAAGGGCGACGGCTGACTGCGCGCAGCTCGAAAAGACACGGCGGCGTGCTACGAGGCGACCCGCGACAGGACATAGGAGATATCGTCGGCGAGAGCCGTGAGGAGCTGAACCTCTTCCGCATCGAATGCCTGCGGTTCCGCCGCATAGATCAGGAGAGCCGCCACCAGCGCCCCCTCACGCCGCAGCGGCAGGGCGATGCTGGAGCGGTAGCCCCGGCGCAACGCCTGTTCGCGCCATGGCCGTGCGTTCGGATTGCTTGCGAAATCCTGGATGCTCTGGACAGTCCCCGTCTTGATCGCCATGCCCAGCGGCCCCTTGCCCGTGGGCTCGTCGTTCCAGGTGATGTGGGCATTGGCGAGATAGCCGTCATCGTTTCCTGCAATGGCAGGGAAGCGGAAGGTCTTGCCGGCATCGTCGTTGGGCACCGCGACCGCCACCATCTGATAATCTCCGAATTCGACGAGACTGGTGCAGATCTGATCGAAGACTTCGGCTTCGGACCGGGCCCGCAGCAGGACACTGGTCGCCGCCTGCAGCGACCGCTTGACGCGCGCCAGTCGCAGCACCTCCTGCTCCAGCTTCACGCGATCGCTGATGTCGACGCCCATCGCCTGTCGATAGACCCGTCCGTCGAGCTCGAAAGCGCTGACCCGCACCTCCGCAGGGAAGGTGCTGCCGTCCTTGCGCCGGATCATCGTACGGACCTCTACCCTGCCACCGGCCGCCGCCAGCGCCGCGTCCCCCTGATCGTCCTCGTTCGTCCCGTCGGGCAGCCTCAGGTTGCGCGCATCCATGCCCCGCAGTTCCTCGGCGGTGTACCCGACAGCCTTCTGCGCGGCCTCGTTGGTCTCCAGAATGCGGTTGTCGCCGTCGAGCACGATGAACATGTCCTGCACGGCGTGAACGAAACGAAGGTTGCTCACCGCCAGTTCGCGCGTTTCCTCCTGCTGGCTCCTCCACAGCGACCAGACCAGGCACGCCGCCACGAGAATGGTCGCGCCGAACACGAGGGCGATCTTCTCGGAGCGGCGATCGATCGGGCGCATGACCTCGTCGTAGTCCGACTTGGCGATGACGGTCCAGGGAACCGCATTTGCGGCACGCGACGCCGCCATGACCCTCTTGCCGCGATAGTCCACGGCCACCCGCGTACCATCTCCTTCGCGGATCGCGATGGCGGCGGTGAGATTGGGCGTCGACAAAGGCAGGCGGAGTCCTTCGGGCGGGATCGGGTGCTCCCAGAAGCGCGGCGCAAACAGAAAGGCCGCATCGTCGCCCTCACGCCGCACCACCAGGACTTCCGACGTCGGGCTGTCGGTTGGCCATGCGCGAACCTTGGGAAAGAGGTCGACGCTCGGGTCGACCGCGAGCACGACGACGAACTGGCTCGCCGGCTGGCCGGGCGCCGACGCGGTGGCATTAAACGGTTGGGCAAAGGCCATGCTGGGGCCCGGGGGGTCGCCCGCATCGAGCTCGAGCGACCCGATTTTCAGTTTGCCGTCGCGCGCCGCTTCACGAACCAGCCCGCCGACGCCGCCGTGATCCAGGTGACCGGGAGCGCCGCCCACTTCGACCAGCAATTGCCCATCGCCCGAGAACAGCATGATCTCACGCCGTTCGGGATGTCCGATCAGCACCTGATAGAGGAGCAGTTCGACGAACTGGCGCAGTTCCGGGCCCGCATCGATCTGGCCAAACGGCAATCCCTTGAGGGACGTGACCAGAAATCCCAGGTCGATCGCCCTTTCGGCAACCCACTGGTCGATCTGCTGCGCCTTCAGGCCGGCGATACCGGCCTGCTGGGACAGCCGCTCGTCGCGAAAGGCCGTACGCAGGTCGTTGTTGAGGAGGTATCCGGTCGCTGCGATGCCCAGTGCAAAGCCGGAGAATACGGTCAGCAGCAACCGGCTCCTCGTCCGGCGCGGCGCGTCGGGAGGACCCGCCTGCCACCAACCCTCGCGCAACGAACGCCGAAAGAAAACGCCGAAGCCGATCAGGGCGATGACGAGCGCGACGGCCAGAAGTGCGTATCGCGAAAACAGGTCCCCCATCGCGCGCTGGAACGACGGGATCAAACCCAGCCATTCCTCGACCGTGAGCAGGGCCGCGAGGAGCATCAATCCGGCCAACGTCGCGATGGAGATCCAATAGATCCGCCGCGCAGAACCCTTCCTGGGTTCCGGACTCGACGGCGGAAGCTGCTGCTGTTTCATCGTCCTCCGACCTGGATGCATCCTATTGAAACGTCAACGCATCGCGTATTGGGCCACCCCACTCTAGCCGAGCTGCCCGCAGCGCCCTTGATCCAGCGCAATCATGGACCCGGCCCGGATGTCCTAAAGAGGGATGGTGAACTCAGAAGAGTTTGCATGGTACGGTTTTTTCAACCGACGTCAGGAAATTCTTCCGGGGCGTTGCCGTGAGACGGGGAACTAGCGTGAGGCACTCCGAACCGGTGGCATCACGCGGCGGCTGCCTTGTTTAGGTGGCTGTCGGCGTTCGTGATCAGCTTCCTCTGCTGGAGCCTGATGCCGGAGGCCCGTGCCTTCAGCATCACCCTCGACAGCAAGTCGATTCCCGGACTGAACCCCAAGGCCCCGCTGGTCGCCCACACGCTTCGCATCACCGGCCGTCTCGAACAGGGCGACAGTGACAAGCTGCGCCTCATGCTGGCCGGCCTCAAGTCCAAGACCACCCGGATCGCCAATCAACCGCTGGCAACCGCCGAACTCAGCAGCAGCGGCGGCGACCTGCTCGAGGGCCTGAAGGTCGGCTATCTCTTCCGCGAGTTCGAGGTGGCCACGATCGTGCGCAAGGGCGACATCTGCCTTTCCGCCTGCGCGATGGCGTTCCTGGGCGGCACGGCCAGCCGCCAGTCGCCCACGGCCCTTCCCAGCCGCGTCATCGAAATCGGGGGTCAGGTCGGCTTCCACAACTTCACGCTGGATGCCACGGTGGTCCAGAGCGAGACCAAGGGCGATACCACCGCGGGGATCGCCCGCGGCTTCGGACTGGGCAGGGCCGGCGCATCGGCCCTGATCCGCTATGCCGCCGACCTCGGCGTGGATCCGGGCTTCATCGCGCAACTGCTCGCCCGCCCGCCCGATAACTGGCTGTACGTCGACACTAACGAAATGTTCCTGACCGTCGGCGCCTGCCCGAGCGGACCGGAGCCGCCGCTCGGCCGCCTCGAACAGCAGGCAGTGAACGTCTGCAATCACGCAAGCGGCGCCGGTCGTGTCGCCGAAGCCTCCCAGGCGCAACCGATGTCGGCCCGCGAAGCCAAGCGCTACCTGCTCGAGCAGGTCCAGCGGAACATTGCGAGCGCCAACGTCAAGGGCCCGCTGGTCGGACAGCTCGCGGGCGTCCTTGCGTCACGTGACGACCGTCTGATCGACAGCGTCTATTCGGATCTGCGGGCCGCCGGAATCTCATTGCCCGATCAGGTCGGCCGCAGCTTCATCGTGAGCGGCTATACGTTCGGCGAGCTGCAGGCCGAATGCCACGTGACCCTGTCGACGAGCCAGCCTGAGAAGTTCGACTTCGTCCTGGTGGTCAGGGGCGTGGGCATTTCCCGCCCGTTCACCTTCCCGCCGCCGATGTGCCCGGCCCTCTTCCGGTACGACAGCCTGGAAGTCCTCAATCCGAAACGATGAACGGCCCCTGAAAGGCCTTGAGCGCTTCTGGGCGAGATTGAATCAAGCCGAACATTCAAACAACGACCTCACCCTGAGGAGCATCGCGCAGCGATGCGTCTCGAAGGGTGGGAACGCGCACCTTGCCTGTTGCCCATCCTTCGAGACGCACGCCTTCGGCGCGCTCCTCAGGATGAGGTAAGTGGGTCAATGTGACCTGGAACGGCTCTAAGCAGAAAGCCTTAGACCGCCGCGGGCTGCTGCTTCAGCCAGGCGCGCGCCTTGGCCTCCGTCTTGAAGATCTGCGCCGGCCGCTTCGACGGCGAGATGTTGACGAAGCGCCGGAACGCCAGTTGCACGGCGTCGCTGGTGCCGACAACGGCCAGGGGGCCGCTCGGGAAATGCGAGGTATAGGCGCTGAGCCGCGCGCCCATCGCCATCACGTCCTTGTCGTCATAGACCGGCTTCAGCGCCGTCGCGTCGAACAGCTTGGAATAGGCCAGTGCGTTGGCGACGACGAGGGCGTCGAAATGCTCCTCCATCTCCTTGAGGGTCACCTCGCCTTCTGCAACGACATGGATGAGTTTCTGCTCATGCAGGATTTCCCAGCGCAGCGGCATTCCAGTACTCCGAAGCCCCCCGTTAAGACCGGCAACCTACCACAGCCCGCTCGGCGCCGGTCAAAGCCTGTTCCGATGACCGCCGGCCGCGGTATCATTCGCGCCGCGCCGATGCGGCGCCTAGAGAAGACTGGCGCATGAAACTGACACGCGTTCTCGCAATTCTCGTGGGTCTTTCCCTCGCCTCTCCGCTCGGCTCGCTCGGCGCGCGCGCGCAGCAGGACACCAGTTCGGCCAACTACATCATGCTCGGCTGCGAGGCCTTCCTGCTCGATCCCATTCCGACCTCGCGACTGCTGATCGCCGGCGTGTGCGCGGGCATCATCGACACGTTGCAGGTCACGAACCAGAACATCTGCCTGCCCGCCATTGCCACGCGCCGGCTGCTGGTGCGCGGTGTCGTCAGCTACATCAACGCCATACCCGCGCGCCTGCACGAGAACTTCATCCAGCTGGCGAGCGAGGCCCTCGAACAGACCTGGCCGTGCGCCCCGAAGTAGTGGCCGCGCTGGTCTGCCCGCGCGACCGCACGCGCCTCTCGGCCACCAGCGATCGGCTGACCTGCGAGCAGGGGCATCACTTCCCCGTGTGCGGCGGCATACCGGTTCTGGTGCTGGACGACGGCGCGGCGATGCATGTTTCCGTCGCCCGCGCCCTCGACGAAGACGAACGGGCAGAGGACCTCGCGCTCGACGATGGCGCGACACCGCCGCCGACCGCCCTCCATCCTTTCGTGCGCGAGATACAGGGGGCCACCAGTGGCGCGATGTTCCATGCCGCACGCGACCGCTTCACCACCTATCCCATCCCGGAACTGCGCCTGCCCGACGGCGAGGGGCGGCGGCTGCTCGACATCGGCTGCGCCTGGGGGCGCTGGTCGGTCGCGGCGGCCCGCAAGGGCTATCGCGTCACCGGCATCGACCACAATTTCGGCCGCCTGGTGATCGCCCGCCGCGTCTGCCGGCAACTGGGCGTCGAGGCGGACTTCCTGTGCGCCGACGCCCGCCGGCTGCCCTTCGCCGACGGCGCGTTCGACGTCGCCTTCAGCTATTCCGTCGTCCAGCATTTCAGCAAGGACCAGGCGCGCCGGATCCTGGCCGAGGTCGGACGCATCCTCGCGGCGGGTGGCACGGGCATGATCCAGATGCCCAACCGCTACGGCATCCGCTCGCTCTACCATCAGCTACGCAAGACCTGGACGCCGGCCCGCCCATTCGACGTACGCTACTGGACGCCCGGCGAACTGCTGCGGGCCTTCGAAGCGGCGATCGGGCCGTCGCATCTCGCCATCGACGGCTTCTTCGGCCTGGGAATCCAGGCGCGGGATTCGGAGAACTTTCTGCCGCACCACCGCGCGATCGTCGGGCTCTCCGAACTTCTGCGCCGCGCGCCGTGGCTGGCCCCGGTGGCCGACTCCCTCTACGTGCACTCCACGGCGCGCGCGCCTCAGTCGACGACGTAGAAGCAGACGAAGCCGTCGAGCGGCTTCTCCTTCCACTCCGACGGCTTGTAGTCGACGAACTGTTCCATCATCGCCTTTGCCTTGCCCTCGCCGACCAGCCTCTGCTGCACGATGATGTAGAGGCGCGGCACGCGGCCGCGGAACTTGAGGTTCCGCATGTCCTCGATCGCCCAGAAGTCGGCATGGTTTGCCATGACGCGGACGTTGCGCACCTCGAGGCCGATCTCGGGCGACGGCACGAAGATCAGGGTCGAGCCGCGGTCGGGTGCCGGCACGTCGATCGTGCGGATGAACTTCACGACCGCGTCGTTGGCCGTGGAGTGCCGGAAGTCGCGCACGCCCAGCGGATGGCCGAGATTGACGAAGACATGCCTGGCGTGGGCCGCGAGGCCGTAGAGCATGCCGACCACGGCCATCATGACTCCCGCCAGCCGCAGCAGCCGGCTCGGCACGATCAGGAAGGCCTGCACCGCACCGACCAGCAGCAGCAGCGACACGGGGCGGAAGTAGCGCTCCTCCTGGCCGATCGTGGCGCCGCGCGCCCACAGCAGCAGAAAGACGGTGCCATAGGCCAGCGTCGTCAGGCCCGCGAAGACCAGATAGTCGCGATGGGGCCTGCGCAGTTGCCATACCGTCACGAACAGCGTGACCGCCGCCGGCAGCGCGAGGATGTAGCCCACCGCAAGCTGCGAGCCGAAGATCGCGCGGCTGGGGTGGAGCAGGATGAAGTTCCACATCTCGCCGAACGAGAGCGCGGCGCCCCACACGCAGCTCAGGATGAAAATGCCGTGGGTGACGAACACCGACCACTGGATCGATGCCATCGTCGAGGCCGCCGTCCAGCCGCGCGAATACCAGCCGTAGTAGAGGGCGATGCCGACGATCGCGATGGCGAGCGCCGCCATCGCGCCGCGGCGCACCGTGTCGTTCCGGTCCCGCCACGGATGCGGCCCTGAGAGCACCGCTGCCGAGATGGCCGCGCAGGCGAGGACGACGGCGGAGAGCTTGGCGAAGAACATCACCGCCGTGCCCAGCACCAACGGCGGCACCGCGAACCAGCGCAGCGCGCGCAGCCGCCACACGAGAAGCAGGAACCACGGCGCGATGCCGAACAGCAGGATTTCGCCGCCGATGAAGATCACGAAGGGAAAGGCGAAGCCGCGGCTGCAGACGATCAGCGCCAGCGAGATCGCGATGACATGCGGCGGAAAGCCGAAGGCGCGGTAGAGCACCCACCACCCGAGCAACCCGATCACCGAGAAGACCGCGACGGTCGCGATCACCGCGTGACCGAGGCTGAGGCCCAGCGCCTCCAGGACACCCGGCACGACATGCTGGCCGGGCGACCAGATCGACATGAAGGTCGAGATGTCCTTCGTGATGTCCTGGGGATCAGGCGAGGCCCAGTGGTTCCAGGGCAGGCCGTGACGCAGGTCCCAGCCCAGCAGGCCCCAGCCGCTATCGGACCAGATGACCGGCCGGACCACCGCATTGACGGCGGTGTAGCCCAACACGATCGCGACGATCAGCACGCAGCAGGCGACGACGATCCACTGTGGCGACCGGCCGGGCCCGCCGCTTCGCATCTCGAGACTCATGGAACCTGAATACACCGGCTCCTGCCCGCGCCCTATCGATTGACGCCGAACGATGTTATAATATAACACATTATGGTATAACGTTGGTGGCGTTGGTGTGGGGAGACTTCGGATGAAGCGGATCGGCGTATCGGCACTGGCTCTGGCCGCAGGTCTCTCCGCGGCCCATCCGGCTTCGGCGCAAACCTCACAGCCGTCCGCTCCCGCGGCCCAGCCTCCCGTCGAAGCGCAGCCCGGGTCCCCGGCGCCGGCCGCGCCGGATCCATCGGGCTCCCTCGCCATCGAGGTGGTCGGCCAGCGCCTCGACCGCGAGCGCGCCGAGATCCAGCCCAGCCTCGGCGCCACGCGCTACGACTTCAGCAAGACGGCGATCAGCAACACACCACTGGGCGAGAATGCGACGCTGAACCAGGTGCTGCTGCGCGCCCCGGGCGTGGTGCAGGACGGTTTCGGCCAGATCCATGTTCGCGGCGACCACGGCAGCCTGCAGTACCGGCTCGACGGCGTGCAGCTGCCGGAGGGCCTGGCGCTGTTCAGCAGCATTCTCTCGCCGCGCTTCGCCGACCAGCTGTCGCTGATCACCGGCGCGCTGCCCGCCCAGTACGGCCTGCGCACCGCGGGCGTGGTCGACATCACGGTGAAATCCGGCACGACCAATCCCGGGGGCGAAGCCTCGATGATGACGGGCTCCTACAACTGGCTGCAGCCCGCGCTGCAGTACGGCGGCCGCTCCGACAAGTTCGACTATTTCGCCGTCGGCCAGTATGTCAGCAACAGCATCGGCATCGAGAACCCGACTTCGTCGACGGCGCCGCTGCACGACGACACCGCGCAATGGTATGCGCTGGCAAAGCTCACAGCCCTTGTGGACGAGAACACGCGCCTCAGCTTCATCGGCGGCGGCGCCAGCGCGCGCTACCAGATCCCGAACGTGCCGGGACAGGTCCCGGCCTTCACCGTCAACGGCATCTCCGACTGGAACAGCGCGATTCTCGATCAGCGCCAGTGGGAAGACACTTATTTCGGCATCGCCTCGCTGCAGAAGAGCTACCAGGACTTCAACCTTCAGCTCTCCGGCTTTGCACGCTACTCCAAGCTCTCCTACCAGCCGGATGCGCTGGGCGACCTGCTCTACAACGGGCTCGCCCCCTGGTCGCAACGGTCGAGCTTCGCGGTGGGCGCTCAAGGCGATGCGAGTTGGAAGATCGCCCCCAGCCACACGCTGCGCGGCGGCTTCCTCGTGCAGCGCGAACGGGTCACGAGCTACAGCCAGAACAATGCGCTGCCCCTCGTCCCCGATCCCAACGATCCGACGGCGCTGATCCCCGGTACCGATCCCGTGGGCTTCACCGACGGGTCGGAAATCGTCGGCTGGACCTACAGCGTCTATCTACAGGACGAATGGAAGGTGACGCCGACCGTCACGGTGAACTTCGGCGCGCGCTTCGACGCGATCTCCGGCCAGACCTCGGAGAACCAGGTCAGCCCCCGCATCAACGTCGTCTGGGAGCCGACGCCTCAGATCAGCATGCGTGCCGGGTACTCGCGCTACTTCGTGCCCGCGCCGCTCAACCAGGTCGGCTTCGGCTCGCTCGCCGTCCGTACCGGCACCACCGCCGAGCCGGAGAACTTCCAGAACGATCCGGTGAAGGCGGAGCGGTCCGACTATTTCGACGTCGGCCTGACGGTGAAGCCGCTCGACGGCCTGACCGTCGGCTTTGCCGGCTACTACAAGTTCGCGGAAAACTATCTCGACAAAGGCCAGTTCGGGGCGCCCATCCAGCTCGCCTCCTTCAACTACGCGAACGCCCAGGTGAAGGGCTTCGAACTCTACGCCAACTACGACAAGGGCCCGTGGTCGCTCTACGGCAACCTCGCCTGGTCCAAGGTCAGCGCCACCAACATCACCTCGGCGCAGTACAATTTCTCGCCGGGCGATCTCTCCTATATCGGCAACTACTGGATCGCCGCCGACCACGACCAGGGCTGGACCGGATCCGCCGGCGCCGCCTACATCTTCAATTCCGGCAGCGAATGGGCCACGCGCGTCTCGGCCGACATGCTGTTCGGCAGCGGCCTGCGCACCAGCATCGTGACGCCCAACGACACGTCCCTGCCGGCCTATGCCACGCTGAACCTGTCGGTGACGCAGAAGGTGCCGATCAGCGGCAGCAAGGGCACGCAGATCCGCCTCGATGCGATCAACGTGACCGACGGCATCTATCAGTTGCGCACCGGCGAGGGCGTCGGCGTGGGCGCACCGCAGTACGGAATGCGTCGCGCCTTCTTCGTGACGCTGGCGCAAAAATTCTGACCCGCAATCGACATGATCGGCGGCGGCAGGGCGTGCTAGAACCACACCCATGCCCGACACTGTTCTCCCCTACGTCCTTCACCTCAAGGGCGGCTCCAACTTCCGCGACCTCGGCGGCTACAAGACTGCCGACGGCCGCACCGTCCGCCGCAACGCGGTGTTCCGTTCCGCCCATCTCGGCGGCCTGACCGACGAGGACCGCAGCGCGCTGGGCAAGCTTGGCGTGCGCACCATCGTCGACCTGCGGGGCGTCAACGAAGCCGCTGAGACTCCGCATCTGATCGACGGCCTGGCCTGTCGCATCGTCGGCGCCCACATCGAGCCCGGCGTCGGCGACAAGATCCGCGGCGCGGTGGCCGACGGGTCGGCCAATCCGCACATCATGATGCAGTTCCTCACGGACCATTATCGCGACTATCCGCGCCGCTGCGCGCCGGGCTTCCGCACCCTGTTCGCGACCCTGAGCGACGGTGAGCACCGGCCGCTGGTGTTCCACTGCACCGCCGGCAAGGACCGCACCGGCTTCGCCTCGGCCCTCCTCCTCACCTTGCTGGGCGTTCCCTGGGAGACAGTGATGGAGGACTACCTTCGCACCAACGACCTGTGGACCGGCCATATCGGCCGCTACCCCGAACTCGACATCGACACCCGCGCCGCCATCATCGAGGCGCGCACCCCCTACCTCGAGGCCGCCTTCGACGTGGTGCGCGACGACTTCGGCACACCGGAGGACTTCGCCGAGAAGGCCCTGGGCCTGGACGCCGCGGCGCGCGAACGGCTGAAGCGCGATTTGCTGGAAGGGTGAGTTCCGCGCTACGCCTGCGGGCATGGCCGACACGCGCTACGACACTCCCGAGCCCTTCAAGGTCGACATTCCCGAGCGGGCGCTGATCGATCTCGACGAACGCCTGCGCCGCTGGCGCCCGCCCACCGTCCTCGAAGACGGCGGCAGCTGGGCCGCCGGCACCGATCCCGCCTTCCTCGCCGACCTGGTCGACTACTGGCGCCACGGCTACGACTGGCAGCGCTGCCAGGAGACGATCAATCAGTGGCCCAACTACCTGGTCGACATCGGGCCGCAGCGGATCCATTTCATCCGCGAACCCGGCACCGAGGTCGAGGATGCGCCGCGCCCGCTGCCGCTGGTCGTGACGCACGGCTGGCCGGGATCGATCGTCGAGTTCCTGCACCTGATCGACGTGCTCGCCCATCCCGAGGAGCATGGCGGCGACCCGCTCGACGCCTTCGACGTCATCGTGCCCTCGCTGCCGGGCTACGGCTTCTCCGGCCCGCCGATCCGCGCCGACGGCACTGTGGGCCCAATCGGCCCGCGCGCCATCGCCGGCCTGTGGCATCGGCTCGTCACGGAGAAGCTGAACTACGGCCGGCCCTATGGCGTGCAGGGCGGCGACTGGGGTGCGGTCGTGTCCTCCTGGCTGGCCTTCGATCACCCCTTGAAGGACGAGGCCGGCGTGCTCGGCGTCCATCTCAACATGATGGGATTGCGGCCCGGCATCGATCTCAAGACCGCGACGCTCAGCGCCGACGAGCAGGCCTGGCTGGCGAAGATGGGCTCCGCGCTCGACGACAAGACTGCCTACCAGCGCATCCACGCCACACGGCCGCAGACTCTGGGCGTCGCGCTCACCGATTCACCGGTTGGCCTCGCGTCGTGGATCGTCGAGAAGTTCCAGGCGTGGAGCGACTGCGGCGGCGATCCGCTGAAGCGTTTCTCGATGGACACGCTGCTCGACAACATCATGGTCTACTGGCTGACTGGCACCGCCGGCACCTCGACCTGGCTCTATCGCGGCGTCACCGAGCAGAAGCCGCGCGCCCTGCCGGAAGGCGCGAAGGTCGAGACGCCGACCGGCTTCGCCGCCTTCCCCGCCGACATCGCGCCGGCACCGCCGAGAGAATGGATCGAGCGCGCCTTCAACCTGCGCCGTCACACGATCATGCCGAGCGGCGGCCACTTCGCCGCGCTCGAGGAACCGGACATGCTGGTCGAGGACATCAGAGCCTTCTTCCGCCCCCTGCGCTACGGCGCGGCGAACGACTAGAAAGCGAGCGAACGCGGCTTGCGGGTCGCCAGCGCCGCCATCACCGCGAGCGACGCCAGCGTGCCGAACAGAAGCAGCGAATCGGTGTAGGTGCCGCTCCAGTCGCGCAGCAGGCCCGACGCCAGCGGTCCGGCGGCCTGCGCCGTCACCTGCAGCGACAGCGCCACGCCGCGGATCGCGCCGTAGCTCTCGCGCCCGAAATAGTCCGCCCAGGCGACCGGCAGCAGCAGCATGACGCCGCCCATGCCGATGCCGAACAGACCCGCGGCCGCCATCGCGGTTTCGACGCTTGAGACGAAGATCAGCCCGAAGGCGCCGAGAGCCATGAACGTGGCACAGGCGGCCATCAGGAAGCGCACCGGCCAGCCGCGCGGCAGGAAGCCGATGCCGAAGCTCGACGCACCCGAGAGCATGGCCACGAAGGCGATCACCGAGGCCGCCGCCACCGGCGTGAGGCCGCGCTCGATCAGGTGCGGCGCATTGTGCAGACTGACGCCGGCCTGCACGGGGAAGATGAAGACTGTGTAGAGCGAGAGCAGCCAGAAGGCCGGCGTGCGCATCGCCTGAGCCCGGCTCCAGCGCGGCTCGACCGGCGGTGGCGTCTTGCCGTCGGCCAGTCGATCGGGCTGCAGGCCGACATCCTCGGGCTTTCGGACCAGCAGGAGCCAGCACGGCACGAAGCCGACCAGCAGCACCGTGGCGCCGACCGCGATCCAGCCCGCACGCCAGTCGGCGCCACTTATGGCGAACTGTGCAATCAGCGGCAGCCCGACCAGTCCCGACATCTGCGCGAGCGTGGCGAACGACGCCGCGATGCCTCGCCGCGTCACGAACCAGTTGTTGAGCGCGCTGTAGAGGCCGAGGTCGAACGGTCCGGCCCAGATCATGCGGGCGAAGCAGAACAGCAGATAGAAAAGCAGCAGCGACTGAACGAGCGACAGCGCCATGCAGGCGATGCCGGTGCCGGCGACCGCGAGGCAGAGCACGAGGCGCGCACCACGGCGGTCGACGAACGGGCCGATGACCGGCGAGATGATGGCGGCCAGCACGCCGCCCAGCGAGACCGCGCCCGACATCTCCGTGCGCGACCAGCCGAACGCGTCGGTCATCGGCACCACGAAGATCGACAGCACCGCCACCGCCGGCCCCTGCCGCGCGAAGCCCGCGAGGCAGATGCAGCCCAGCACCACCCAACCATAGAAGAACGGCAGCCGCGGGATCAGGAACCGCGGCAGGGGCGGTGCTTGCATGCCCTCTTCTGGTCTAGGCGAAGGTCGCCGTGGCCTGCGCCGCGATCGTGCCCGCAGGGGTCACCGTCCAGAGTTCCGCCCCCTTGCCGTCGGCCGTCGGCCGGCCGATCGCGTCGAACGGCGCGGTGTCGAACAGCGGTGCGCGCGCACGAATGGCGAAGGTCTTGATCGGCCGCCCCGGATTGTGGTCGCGCAGCAGGTCGAACAGGCACTGCTGGGCGAAAGGCCCGTGCACCACCAGGCCGGGATAGCCCTCGGTCTCGATGCAGTAGGTGCGGTCGTAGTGGATGCGGTGCGGGTTGAAGGTGATGGCGGAGTAGCGGAAGAGCATCACCGGGTCGGCCTTGATGGTGCGCCGCCACGGCACATCGGTCGGTGCGGCCTCGCGCACCGGCACACCGCTCTTCTCACCCGCTTTCACCTCCTCGCGGAACACCGTGTTCGCCACCTCGGTCACGGCGAGTCCGCGCGGGGTGTAGATGCGGCGGGTCTGGCTGGTGACGATCAGGCTGCCGGTGCCGCCGCCTCTGAGCTGGACGTCGGAGAACTCCGTCTCGCGGCGGAGCTTGTCGCCGACACGGATGTCGCCGTCGAACGTGAAGGTCGAGCCGGCATACATGCGGCGCGGCAACGGGATCTTCGGCAGCACGCCACCCTCGGTCGGCAGCCCGTCCTCGGCCAGCACGTTGCGGCGCGCATACGAATGCAGGAAGCAGAGATGCCAGCCCGGCGCGATCGCCTCGCCGTCCGCCGGCACCTTGTCGTCGCGGTCGAAGGTCGCGATCATCGCCTTGAGTGGCGCCTGCGTGACGACGTCCTCGTCCTCGATCTTGCGGCCAAGTTCCTTCTTGAGCGGTTCGATGTCGATGGTCATGGAAGCTTCCTTTGGGCTCTGCGATCAGCCTGGCCGATCTTTCCGATGGGAGTGCGCTGCCTCCTCACCCAACCTCTACCCCTAGCGGGGGAGAGGAGTTTGAGTTTCATGTTCCTCTCCCTCGCTAGGGGGAGAGGTCAGGTGAGGGGATGACGCACGAATCACTCCGCGGCGACGGCCAGGCCCATCTGCTCGCATGTCGGGGCGATGTCGGAGACCGTCGCGCGGCGCATGTCGCGCTTGTAGCGCTGGTCGTCGAACTCCATGCCGCGATGCATGGTGCAGCGGTTGTCCCACATCACCAGGTCCTTCACGCGCCAGCGATGGGCGTGCACGAACTGGCGCTGCGTCGCGTGTGCGGTCAGTTCGTCGAGAAGCTGGCGGGCCTCCTCGTCGGCCATGCCACGGATCGAGCCGGCATGGCTGGCGATGTAGAGGCTCATGCGGCCCGAGTCCTGCAGCCGGCGCACCAGCACCTGCGGCACGGGTGCAAAGGCCTCGCGTTCGCCTTCATCGAAGTCCTTGAAGCCGAGCTTGCCGCGCGAAGTCATGATCGAATGCTCGGCGACCAGCCCTTCGAGGCGCCGCTTGGTGGCATCGGGAAGCGCATCGTAGGCGGCGCGCATGTCGGCGAACTCGGTGTGTCCGCCGATCGGCGGGATCGAGCGCGCATGCAGCATCGAGCAGTAGGCCGGCAGGCGCTTGAACGATGAATCCGTGTGCCACAGCCGGTTGCCGAGATTGTAGAGGCGCTGGCGGTTGTTGGTTTCGAGGATGCGGTTCTCGGCGTCGAGATTGCCGACATCGGCCAGGTTCTTGTGCAGACGCAGATTGTGGCCCTTGCGCGCCATGAACACCGTGGTCTCGAGTGGTCCGAAGCTGCGCGCGAAGTCGAGCTGGCCGTCGTCGTCGAATTCCTGGTCGGGAAAGACCAGGACCGCATACTTGGTGAAAGCCTCGCGGATCGCGGCGAGATCCTCGGGCGAGACCTGGTTCAGGGCGACGTCCCCGACTTCGGCCACGAAGTCGGGCGTCACGGCATGGATCGACAGGGTCATCGGCTGTTTTCTCCCAAGCCCTTGTTATGCGGCGGATTGGACCACCGAACGGACAATCGGGCAATCGCGCGATATATTGGCTGCCATGATCGAGAAGCAGGAAGTGCAGGAGATCTTCCCGACCCCCTTGTGGATCGTGGATCTCCAGCCGGCCGCCGCGGCCACCCTCAATGCGAAACTGAAGGCCGAGATCGAGCGGCTGATCTCGCCCCGCCCCAAGGTTCCCGCCGGCAGCAACTGGCAGACGCCGCAGGACCTGCACACGCGGCCGGCCTTCGCGGAGTTCGCGAAACTGGTCGAGACGGCGGGACGCGGCGTCGCCCGCTTCCTGCAGGTCGATCAGTATCCGATGGCGATCACCGGCTGCTGGGCGAACGTCAATCCGCCCGGCGCCTACCATCCGATGCACCATCATCCGAACAACTATCTGAGCGGCGTATACTACGTCTCGATCCCCGCGGGCGGCTCGCAGATCCTGTTCCAGGATCCGCGCGGCCAGGCCTCGATGATCATGCCCAAGCCGCGCCAGTACACCCGCCTCACCGCCAACGGCGCCAATGCGCCCAGCAAGGAGGGCCGCATGGTGATCTTTCCCTCGTGGCTCAAGCACACGGTGCCGGCCAATGACGGGCAGAGCGAGCGCATCAGCATCTCGTTCAACCTGATGTTCAAGAATTTCAGCGAAACCATGGCCTCGCCAATGTGGGATCCCACGGCGGGCAAGGAGAAGTGATGGCTCTGCAGGATCGCTACGGCAACGAACTCGGCACGCAGTCGGCCGCGGCGCGCGACGCCTACCTCGCCGGCGTCGAGAGCCTGATGGCGGCGACGCCCGGCATGGACACGGCCTTCCAGAAGTCCGTCGAAGCCGACGAGAACTTCGCCCTCGGACACATCTCGCTCGCCCGCGCCAAGCAGCTGCTGGGCCGCGGACACGAGGCCAAGGCGCCGCTCGCGCGCGCGAAGGAACTGGCCGCCGGCGCCAGCCCGCGCGAGCAGAGCCAGATCGCGATCTTCGAGAAGATCCTGACCGGCCAGGGCGCTGCGGCGCTCGACGCGATCCGCGAGCACATGAAGGAATGGCCGCGCGACGCCATGGCGCTCGCGCCGGCGACCAGCGTGTTCGGCCTGATCGGCTTTTCCGGCAAGACGGGGCGCGAGGTCGACCAGCTCGCCCTGCTCGAACCCTTCGAGAAGCACTACGGCGACGACTGGTGGTACCGCACGCAGCTGGCCTTCGCACAGATCGAGCTGCAGAAGCTCGACGAAGGCCGGCGCAACATCGATGCCGCGCTGGAGGCTTTCCCCAGGAGCGCGCACGCCGCGCATATCCGCGGCCATCTCTTCTACGAACTGGGCGAGCGCGAGGCCGGCCTCGCCTTTCTGACGGAGTGGATGAAGGACTATTCGCGGGACGGGCTGATGCACGTCCACAACAACTGGCACCTGGCGCTGTGGTCGATGGAGACCGGCCGCAGGGAAGAGGCCTGGCG
Organism: Reyranella aquatilis; assembly: GCF_020880995.1. Classification (GTDB taxonomy): domain Bacteria; phylum Pseudomonadota; class Alphaproteobacteria; order Reyranellales; family Reyranellaceae; genus Reyranella; species Reyranella aquatilis. The sequence continues at coordinate 71,183 of NZ_JAJISD010000015.1, forward strand.
TATCTACGACGAGGCGCTGAGCCCGGCCGTCGCCTGGGGGCCGCAGGTCAACGTCGCGACCGATTGCGTCGCCTTCCTCGCTCGCGCCGAGATGGCGGGCGAGCCGCGCCAGGCCGCCCGCTGGCGCGAGATCGCGGACTACAACACCAAATGGTTCGGCCGCCCGGGCCTCGGCTTCGTCGACATGCACACGGTGCTTGCCTATGCGATGGCGGGCGACGGCGCGGCGCTGGCAAAATTCATCGAGGCCCCGAAGGGCGCTACGGCCGACATGCTGCAACCGATGGCGCGCGGCTTCGAGGCCTATGCGCAGGGCGACTGGACGCGCGCGATCGCCGAGATCGAGCCGCTGCTCGCCACCCACGAGCGGCTGGGCGGCAGCCGCGCCCAACGCGACCTGCTGGAATACGTCGTGACCTCGGCGATGGTGAAAGCCGGCCGCGCGAGCGAGGCCCGCGCGATGATCGAGAAGCGCCGGCCGCAGAACGGCAGGGGCAAGGGCTTCCCTCTGGCGGGGCTTTAAGGAAAAGACCCAGCGCGCCCACCCAAAAGCCTCATGCTGAGGAGGCTGCACAGCAGCCGTCTCGAAGCATGGGCACGCGCACCCCGCTCGTTGCCCATCCTTCGAGACACGGCCTGCGGCCGCTCCTCTGGATGAGGTAGTGCGGGTTGCGCCCTCTCAGCTCAACCCGAACTCTTCCGCCAGCAACTCATACGACCGCTTCCGCTTCTCGAAGTCGTAGCAGATCGTCACCGCCATGATCTCGTCGACCTCGTAGGCGGCGGCGTGGCGTTCGAGACCGGCACGGACCGTCTTGGGCGAGCCGACCACCGAGCGGCGGCGAAGCGCCGGCAGCCAGCGCTCGGCGCCGGGCTGCTTTGCGGCTTCCAGCGCTTCCTCGACCGGCGGCACCGGCCCGGGATTGCCGAGCGTGCGCAGGCGCATCGCCCAGACCTCGCGGCTGCGCGACAGAATGTCGGCTTCCTCATCGGTCTCCGCGCAGAGCACCGAGATCGCCATCAGCGGCATCGGCTTTGCGTGCAGCGACGAGGGCTTGAAGTGGGCGCGATAGGCGCGCGTGACGCCGTCGCCGCCGTCGGGATTGATGAAGTGCGCAAAGCAGAAAGGCAGTCCGAAATGCGCCGCGAGCGCTGCACTGTCGTCGCTCGATCCCAGCAGCCACACGTCGGGCGCCGTCTCGCCGCTCGGCTGGGCCACGATGCCGGTGCCCTCGTGGTTGAGCGGCAGTGCGTCATGCAGCCAGGCCACCAGATCGCGCACCTGGTAGGGATACTTGTCGGCATTGCTCCAGTTGGGCTTGCCGTCGGCCAGGATGCGCATCGTCTGCTGGTCGCTGCCGGGCGCGCGGCCGATGCCGACATCGATGCGGCCGGGGAACAGCGTCTCGAGCATGCGGAAATTCTCCGCCACCTTGAAGGCGCTGTAGTGCGGCAGCATCACGCCGCCCGAGCCGATCCGCATGCGTTCGGTCAGGCCAGCGACGCGCGTGATCAGCACCTCGGGCGTGGAGCCGGCGAGCGCCTCGCTGCTGTGATGCTCGGCCAGCCAGTAGCGCGTGTAGCCCAGCCGGTCGCAGAGCTGCGCCAGTTCCAGCGTGTCGCGCACGGCTTCGGCCGGCGTGCCGCCCTTGCGGATCGGCGACTGGTCGAGAACGCTGAGGCGGAGCGGCAAGGCCGTCAGAGGCCCTTCTTGCCCATCGCCAGGAACTTGTCCTGGCGCCGCTGGCGCAGCGTGTCGCCGTCGAGCTTCGCGAGCTCGGCGATGGCTTCGCCGACCACACGACCCACGACGTCGATCGTTTCGTCGGGTGCGCGATGGGCGCCGCCCATCGGCTCGGGGATCACCTCGTCGATCACGTCGAGCTTCTTCAGGTCGGCGGCGGTCACCTTCATCGCCTCGGCGGCGTCCTGCGCATTGGCGTTGTTGCGCCACAGGATCGAGGCGCAGCCTTCCGGCGTGATCACCGAATAGACCGAGTTCTCCAGCATGTAGACGCGGTCCGACGAGGCGATGGCGAGTGCGCCGCCCGAGCCGCCCTCGCCGATCACGACGCTGACCAACGGCACGCCCAAGCCCAGGCAGGTCTCGATCGAGCTGGCGATGGCTTCCGCCTGGCCGCGCGCCTCGGCCTCGATGCCGGGATAGGCGCCCGGCGTGTCGACGAGCGTGAGCACCGGCAGCTTGAACCGGTCGGCCAGCCGCATCAGGCGCTGCGCCTTGCGATAGCCCTCGGGCCTCGCCATGCCGAAATTGTGCTTGATGCGCGATTCGGTGTCGTCGCCCTTCTGCTGGCCCAGCACCACGATGCTGCGCCCCTGCAGGCGGCCCATGCCGCCCACGATGGCGGCGTCCTCGCCGAACGCGCGGTCGCCGGCCAGCGGCGTGTAGTCGGTGATCAGCCGGTCGATATAGGCCTGCGCGTGCGGCCGCTCGGCATGGCGCGCCACCTGGACGCGCTGCCACGGCGTGAGCTTGGCGTAGGTCGCGCGGATCTGCTTATGCGCCTTGTCCTGCAGGCGCATGACTTCCTCGGCGATGTCCACGTCGCCGGAATTGGGCAGATGACGGAGCTCGGCGATCTTGCCTTCCAGCTCCGCGATCGGCTTCTCGAAGTCGAGGTAAGTCGTCATTGAAGGTCAGGTGTCGCCCGCTCGCCGAATCCTGTCAACCGGCCGGCCGCCGCTTTCGCCGGGCCAGCGGATGGTGCTCCTGAACCAACGATCTCAGCTTCTCGTCGAGCACATGCGTGTAGATCTGGGTAGTGGCGATATCTGCATGCCCCAGCATCAATTGCACCGAGCGCAGATCGGCGCCGCCGGCCAGCAGGTGGCTGGCGAAGGCATGGCGCAGCACATGCGGCGACACGCGCGCGGGATCGATCCCGGCCCCCAGCGCCGCCTCCTTGAGGAGCTGCGCGAACCGCTGGCGCGTGAGGTGGCCGGTGCGGCCGCGTGAGGGAAACAGGAAGCGCGAGGTCTCGCCCTCGGCCAGCTGGCCGCGCCGCATGTGCAGCCAGGCCACGATCGCGAGGCGCGCCGGGTCCGACAGCGGCACCAGCCGCTCCTTGTCGCCCTTGCCGCGCACCAGCAGCATCGACGGATCGCGTTCGACGGCGGACAATGGAAGGCTGACCAGCTCCGACACCCGCAGGCCGGCGGCGTAGAGGATTTCGAGCAGGGTCGCCATGCGTCCGCCATCGACCGCGTCCCGGGCACGCGCTGCATCGATCAGGCGGTCGACCTCCTCGCGCGACAACACCTTGGGCAGCGGCCGACCCAGCCGCGGCGAATCGAGCGTGCTCGCCGGATCGTCCTCGCGCAGCCGCTCGGCCAGCAGGAAGCGGAAGAACTGGCGCATCACCGAGAGCCGGCGCGCCACCGTGCGCGGCGTCATGCCGACATAGTCGAGCGACTTCAGGTAGGCGCGCAGTGCCGTCGCATCGGCCGTCAGCGGGCCCTGCTTGCGACGCGTCAGGAACGCCTGGAGGTCGGCCAGGTCGGCCCCATAGGCGAGCAGCGTGTTCTTCGAGGCGCCGCGTTCGGCCTGCAGCATCTCGAGGAAGGCCAGCACCTCGCGCGCATGGCCGAAGGCGGGCTTGCGCTTCACAGCCCGTGGGCGATCGCGATCTCCACCGCGAACAGCCTCCCCGTATGGTCCTCGCCGACCTGCCGCAGCGCCCGCACGATCGCGCCGGCCGCTGCGGGATGCAGCTCGATGAGTGGCGTCTCGCCGATCGCGATGGACGACAGCAACGCGGCCTCGGCGCGCCGCTTCCCGGTCCCGGCCGCCTGCAGGGCCTGCATCGTCGCCGCCGGCGGCGAGACCAGCCGCGCATTGCCAGGCGTCTCCGGCAGCGTCGTCGACTTGGCGGGAATGTCGAAGCCGATGGCGCGGAACAGTTCGAGCAGCAGGTAGCCACGCACCTGCGCCTGGGCGGGGTTCTCCCGGGCGATCAGCTCGTACCAGCGATTGATATCCTCCGGCGGCAGCCGCTTGGCGTCATCGACGCCCGCAATGGCCATCAGCGGCAGCAATCGTTCCAGAGAGCCCATCGCCCGCGCATCGTTGAAGGCGGCGGAGAGCGCGAGGCGGGTCCAGGCCCGCGTCTGCTGGCGATCGCCCAGCAGCAGCAGGCCGCGCATGACCTCCTGCGCCACGCCGGCATACTCGGGTTTGGGCGCAACGTTCATCAGCGCCCCCGCACTGGCGCGCGCGATCGTGGGAAAGAGCGGGCCGCCGCGCTCCTCGCCATAGACGGTGGCAATCGCGCTGATCAGCTGCTGTGCGTTCCGGGCGCCGCGCGCCGCCGCGACGAGCCGAGCCCGGCGGGTCATCGGTGCCGGCAGGACGACCTTGTCGCGCACCGCGTCGAGATAGAGGTCTCCCAGCTTCGAGGCCTCGACGATGGCCAGAGCCTCGCCACGCTCGGCGATCTCGAGCCGCGTCGGCACCGGCAGCGTGCGGTGCGCGACCAGCGAGCGCATCAGCGGCGGCTGTGTGGTCCGCAGGGTCGCGGCCGAAGGCTGGACGAAGGCGAGGTCGAGCATGACCATCGCCGGCCCGTCGATCTGGCCCGGCGGCGGCGCTGTGGGCGACAGGCCCTCGGCGGCGATCTCGACAAGCTTGTAGAAGGCCGGATCGCCGCTCTTCAGCGGCAGGGCGGCCGACAGCGCGCCGGCATTGTCGCCGGCCACCAGCTTGCAAACGGTGTCGGCACGGCGCGCGAACGGCTCGGACAGCCGGGCGGTGCGGACGATCTGGCAGGCCGAGGCCTTCTCGCCGGCCATCATCAGGGCGTTGACGGTCGTCGCCGCGAGCGCGGGATCGGCATAGGCGCCGACGCTGCGCACCATCTCGTTCAGGTTCTCGGCTTCGCCCATGGCCGCCAGCCGGTCGACCTTGCGGGCGAACAGGCCGGGCGGCGGGCTGCCGTCCGGTGACGGCGCATTCAGCTGGCTCACCAGCACCTTGAACTGCAGGTCACGCAGCGCCCGGCTGCGCGGGGCCGCCGGCAGGGCGGAGACGAGCCGCTTGGCCGTGGCCAGCGTGGTGCCGTTCCAGGCATCGGCCGGCATGCCGCCGGTGGTGGGGGTGAGGAAGCCACTGGGGCCCCTGTCGAAGTCCGGGACCTGCGCCCGCGCCGGCGGGGACCATGAAACGGGGAGGAGGAACGTCGCGGCGGCAAGTACCGCGGCCAAGAAGCCGCAGCTACCGCGCAAGACGTTCATTCGGAACCGGGACTTCGAAGCGCTTGAGCGGCGGGCGCGGCTCCACCACTGCGAGCGCCACCAGCCCGGCGACCAGCAGCGTCGCCACGGCCACGGCGATGATGGGCCCGATGCGAAGGTTGGGCACGTTGAATCGGTTTCTGGAGCGGAACAGGGGCACGACCCGGGCAACCTACCCGCCCTCCTCCAGAGCGGCAATTGCCTAGTCGCCTCCCTACGCCGCGCCGCAGCCAATCGCTTGAAACCACGGGCATAATGGGCGACATGGATGGGCAGCCCGCCATGGACGCCCCTTCTCCCCTGTCCTTGCCGCGCACCGTGGCCCTCGTGGGCCTGATGGGCGCGGGCAAGAGCGCCATCGGCAAACGACTGGCGGCACGGCTCGGCCTCCCGTTCGTCGATGCCGACGACGAGATCGAGCGCGCAGCCGGCTGCACCATCTCTGAATTCTTCGAACGCTATGGCGAGCAGGAGTTCCGCGCCGGCGAGCGGCGGGTGATTGCCCGGTTGCTCGAAGAAACGCCACGCGTCCTGTCGACCGGCGGCGGCGCCTATATGGATCCCGAAACCCGAAGCCTGATGAAGGCCCGGGCCCTCACCGTCTGGCTTCGCGCCGAGCTCGACGTGCTGTTCGACCGTGTGAAGAAGCGCACCCACCGGCCGCTGCTGCGCCAGGGCGACCCGAAGGAAATCCTCGCGCGGCTCATGCAGCAGCGCTACCCGATCTACGCCGAGGCCGACATCGTGGTCGATTCGACCGCCCAGCCGGCCGAGCGCACGACCGAGCAGGTGATCGACGCCCTCCGCGCGCATCTGCAGTCCCAGACGACAGGACAGACCGCATGAGTTCGCCCCGTACCATCCGCGTCGACCTGGCGGGCCGCGCCTATGACATCGCGATCGGCCCCGGCCTGATCGACCGCGCGGGCGAGCTGTCGCGGCCATTGCTGGCCGCGCCGCGGGTCACGATCGTGAGCGACGACACGGTCGAGCCGCTCTATGGCGCGCGCCTCGCCGCCTCCTTCGCGAAGGCAGGCGTCAAGACCGAGACAGTCACGGTGCCGGCCGGCGAGAGCAGCAAGGACTTCGCGAGCTTCGGCCGGCTGATGAACGAGCTGCTCGACCGCCGTCCCGACCGCAAGACCACGCTGGTCGCGCTGGGCGGCGGCGTGGTCGGCGACCTGACGGGTTTCGCCGCAGCCGTGCTGCTGCGCGGCGTCGACTTCATCCAGGTGCCGACGACGCTGCTGGCGCAGGTCGATTCCTCGGTCGGCGGCAAGACCGGCATCAACACCCGTCATGGCAAGAACCTGGTCGGGGCCTTCTACCAGCCGCGCCTGGTGCTGGCCGACACGACCGTGCTCGATACGCTGCCGCGCCGCGAACTCCTGGCGGGCTACGCCGAGGTCGCGAAGTACGGGCTGATCGACGATCCCGACTTCTTCGCCTGGTGCGAGGCCAACGGGGAAAAGGTGCTGGCAGGCGATGCCGCGGCACGAACCTACGCCATCGAACAGAGCTGCCTCTCCAAGGCGCGCATCGTGGCCGCCGACGAGCGCGAGACCACCGACCTGCGCGCCCTCCTCAACCTCGGGCACACGTTCGGCCATGCATTGGAAGCCGAGACCGGCTTCGGCGCGACCCTGCTGCACGGCGAGGCGGTCGGCGCGGGCATGGCGATGGCCTTCGACCTGTCGGCCCGGCTGGGTCTCTGCCCCGCGGCCGATGCAGAGCGCGTGCGCCATCATCTCGGCAGCGTCGGACTTCCGGTTCGACTGCGCACCATCGGCGGCGACAACAGCCGCACCTGGGATGCGGCGAGGCTGATCGAGCACATGCGCGGCGACAAGAAGGCCGAGGGTGGCAAGCTCACCTTCGTGCTGGCGCGCGGCATCGGCAAATCCTTCGTCACCCGCGACGTCGACGAGACGGGCCTGCGCGGTCTGCTCGACGACGCCATCGCGGCCTAGGAGCGGCATGGACGCCGAGCTGCATTTCGACATTCCGCTTTCCTTCGCGATCCCGCTCGTCGTCGTCTGTCTCCTGCTGGCCGCCTACCTGTCGGCGGCGGAAACCGCGATCACCGGCGCCTCGCGCCCGCGCATGCATCGCCTCGCGCAGCAGGGGCATCCCCGGGCGGCGATCGTCAACGCCCTGCTCGACCGCAAGGACGAGGCGGTGAGCGCGGTGCTGCTGGGCAACAACGTAGTGAACATCTTCTCCGCATCGCTCTCGACAGCGGTGCTGACGGCGCTGTTCGGCGCCGCCGGTGTGGTCTACGCCACCCTGGCGATCGGCGTGCTGATCGTGATCTTCGCCGAGGTGATGCCCAAGACCTGGGCCCTGCTGCGCGCCGACCGCGTGGCGCTGGCGCTGGCACCGTCGATCATGGTGACGCTCACCATCCTGGGGCCGCTGGCGCGCGGGGTCGCCTGGATCTCGCGCTTCTTCCTGCGCCTGATGAACGTGCGGACGGACCGCACCCCGGACGCGGAGGAGCAGAGCGACGCGCTGCGCGGCGCCATCGAGCTGCATGGCGAGGGACAGGAGGGCGACAGCGCACCGGCGGAGAAGGCGATGCTGCGGTCGGTGCTCGACCTCGGTGACCGCACCGTGGGCGACGTGATGACCCATCGCGGCAATGTCGTTCTGATCGATGCCGACCAGACCACCGACGCCATCGTGACCCAGATGCTGGCGGCGCCCTACACGCGCATCCCGCTCTATCGCGGCGAGGCCGATAACGTGGTCGGCGTCGTCCATGCCAAGGACCTGTTCCGCGCCGTGAAGGCCGCCGGCGATCCGGCCGCGGTGAAGATCGATGCGATCATGACAGCGCCGTGGTTCATTCCCGAATCGACGGTGCTGTTCGACCAGCTCGAGGCGTTCCGCGCCCGCCACGAGCATTTTGCGATCGTGGTCGACGAGTATGGCGCCCTGCGCGGCATCGTGACCCTCGAGGACATCATCGAGGAGATCGTCGGCGACATCGAAGACGAGCACGACGCCATCCGCCGCGGCGTCGCGCGTCGCGACGACGGCAGCATGGTCTGTCAGGGCGACGTGCCGATCCGCGACCTCAACCGGGAATTCGGCTGGGGCCTCCCCGAAGGCGTCGCCACGACCATCGCCGGACTGGTGCTGCACGAGGCGCGCCGCATCCCGGAAGTGGGGCAGGTTTATGCATTCTACGGTTTCCGCTTCGAGATTTTGAAGCGCGAGGGCACGCGCATCGCCGAGTTGCGGATCGTGCCGCCCGCCGCCATACAGGCGGGCAATTGACCTCCACCTGACACAGCGGGGAACCACCATGCCGCTTTCGCCACCGATCGGGCGACAGCACCTTCATACGCGCCGCGTCGTCTGCCAGGGCTTTTTCCGCGACGACGGGCTGTGGGACATCGAAGGCCGGATCACCGACGAGAAGACCTACGAACACGCCAACGAATGGCGCGGGCCGCTGAAGCCCGGCGACTTCGTGCACGACATGTCGATCCGCCTGACGATCGATCATACCTTCACGATCGTCGATGCCGAGGCGGTCACCGACAGTTCGCCGTACAGGATGTGCGGCGACATCGCGCCGGCCTTCCGGAAACTGATCGGCCTGCGCATCGGCGGCGGTTTCCACCGCGCGGTGCGCGAGCGGCTGGGCGGCGTGCAAGGCTGCACGCATATCGTCGAGCTGCTGGGCCCCGTGGCGACCACCGCCTTCCAGACCGTCTCGTCGAAGAAGGCACGCGACCTCAACCGGGCGCATCGCGAGAAGACGGGTACCCTGCCGCCCAAGGACCCGAACGCGGCGCCCAAGCCACCCCGCAAACCCTACATGCTGGACACCTGCCACAGCTGGGCGTCCGACAGCGAGGTCACGAAGCGCTGGGTGCCGCACTTCTACACCGGCCCAGACGCCGAGGCGGTGCGCGCCGCCGTCGAGGGCAAGGACGTGGAGATGGAAGGCTAGCGCTTTGCGTCTTCGGCCGGCGTCAGCGTTTCCATCGCGAGCGCGTGCAGGCCGGCATCGAGTTCGGCCTTGAGAGCGGCATAGACCAGGCGCTGGCGCGCCACGCGGGTCTTGCCCTCGAAGGCCTGCGACACGATTTCCACGCGGAAATGCGTCTCGCCCCCCTCGCGCCACCCGGCATGGCCGTGATGCTTGGAGGATTCGTCCTCGATGGCCAGCCGCACCGGAGAGAATGCCTCGCGGAGCTTGCTGTCGATCGTCGTCGCCACCTTGCCCATGACCGTCTCACCTCTTCCGCCGGCTTCTCTTGCCGGGTCCCGTCCTTGAACACATATTAGCCCGATGGCCCGACGGCGAGCGAACCCACTGGCTGCAATGGATGGTGCGAAGCCGCACCAGCGCGTCTGCGAGGCTCCGGGCTGTCGCCTGGAGGGTCAATATCGTGCGCCCCGCGCCCGCGACAAGCTCGACGAGTATCGCTGGTTCTGCCTCGAGCATGTGCGCGACTACAACAAGAAGTGGGACTACTTCGCCGGTCTCGAGCCCGACCAGATCGAGGCCCACATCCGCGCCGACACGACGTGGCGTCGCCCCGTCTGGCCGCTGGGTGCCCGCCGCAACGGAAATCCCTATGCCCACATCAAGGACCCGCTGGGGCTGGCCGACGATGCCGGACTGGGGGAAAAGCCGCCGCCCAAGTACGACGGCAGCGAGCAGCTGACCCCGGCCGAGCGCAATGCCATGGACGTCCTTGAGCTTTCCTGGCCGCTGACCCGGAAAGTCGTGAAATCCCGCTACAAGGAACTGGTGAAGCTGCATCACCCCGACGCCAACGGCGGGGCCCGGGAGGCGGAGGAAAAGCTCAAGGAAATCAACGCCGCCTATTCCACTCTGCGGGCCTCGGAGCACCTTCCGGCCGACTGATTAGCCCTGCTTGGGGCTGTCCGTGCATTTGGCCGCTTGCAGCGCACAATCCCGCCTGCGACTATCGTTCTGCCCGCAATTGGCGGGCATTGTTTTGTAGGAATTCGTGTGATGGCCTCTACGACGACCGCGGCCCGCCAGAATGTGTCGGGCATGCCGGATATCAAGGTTTCTGCGCGCCAGGTTTTCGGGATCGACACGGACATGGAAGTCCCGGCGTTCAGCGCCCCGACCGAGCACGTTCCCGAGGTGGATGACGCCTACCTGTTCGATCACGACACGACGATGGCGATCCTCGCGGGCTTCGCCCACAACCGCCGCGTCATGGTCCAGGGCTATCACGGCACCGGCAAATCGACCCACATCGAGCAGGTCGCGTCGCGCCTCAACTGGCCCTGCCTGCGCGTCAACCTCGACAGCCACATCTCGCGCATCGACCTGATCGGCAAGGACGCGATCGTCCTTCGCGACGGCAAGCAGGTCACCGAGTTCCGCGAAGGCATCCTGCCCTGGGCCCTGCAGAACCCGACCGCCCTGGTGTTCGACGAATACGACGCCGGCCGCGCCGACGTGATGTTCGTGATCCAGCGCGTGCTCGAGGTCGACGGCAAGCTGACCCTGCTCGACCAGAACAAGGTCATCCATCCGCACCCGGCGTTCCGCCTGTTCTCGACCGCCAACACGGTCGGCCTCGGCGACACGACGGGCCTCTATCACGGCACGCAGCAGATCAACCAGGGCCAGATGGACCGCTGGTCGATCGTGACGACGCTGAACTACCTGCCGCACGAGCAGGAAGTGAACATCGTCGCCGCCAAGACGCCGCACTACAACAGCGACGAGGGCCGCAAGACCATCGCCGCCATGGTGGCCCTGGCCGAACTCACCCGCGCGGGCTTCATCGCCGGCGACATCTCGACCGTCATGTCGCCGCGTACGGTGATCACCTGGGCCGAGAACGCGCGCATCTTCGGGGGCGACGTGGGCTTTGCCTTCCGTCTCACCTTCCTGAACAAGTGCGACGAGGTCGAGCGCAGCACGCTCGCCGAATACTATCAGCGCTGCTTCGGCAAGGATCTGCCGGCGACCAGCGCCAAGGGCGGCAAGACGCACTAAGCAGTAAGTAGCGAGGGCCGGATGGCCAAGGACTCCACTCCCATCGAGGAGTTTCGTCGCGTCACCGCCACCACCATGCGGGCGGTGTCGCGCAAGGATGTGAACGTCGCCTTCGTGCCCGAGGGCGGTTCGCTGCTGGGGCAGGAAGCCCGCATCACCGTACCGGCGCGCGATCTGCCGGCCGAGGATGTGAGTCGCGTCCGCGGCGAGGCCGATTCGATGGCGCTGAAACTGCGCCACCACGACCGCAAGACCCACCTGCGCCGCGTCCCGCGCGGCGAGGCGGCGCGCGCGATCTTCGAAGCGGTGGAACAGGTCCGGGTCGAGGCCCTGGGGGCCAAGAAGATGATCGGCGTCGCCGACAACCTCTCCGCCCTGTGGCGACAGCGCTCGGATCAGCGCGGCCATGCCCGCATCAAGACCAAAGAGGACGCGCCGATCGCCGACGTGATCGGCCTGATCGCCCGCGAGCAGATCCTGGGCGCCGCGCCTCCGGATTCGGCCAAGGCTATGGTCGATATGTGGCGCTCCGACATCGAGAGCGCCGCCGGCCGCGACTTCCAGAAGCTGCGCGATGCCCTGACCAACCAGGAAGCATTCGCCCGCGCCGCCCGCCAGCTCATCCGCGACCTGAAGCTCGGCGACGAGACGGCCGACCTGCAGGACGACGACAATCAGGATTCGCAGGACCAGGAGAACGCCGACGGCCAGTCGAACGAGACCGGCGACGACCAGAGCGATTCCAGCGAGACCCAGGGCTACGGCGCCCAGGGCGAGGAAACCGAGGACGCCTCCGAGCAGGACGACGCGTCCGAGACCGTCGCCGACCAGGCCCAGACCGAGATGCAGATGGGCTCCGGCGACGAGGAGGAGCCCGGCCGCGCCGAGCGCCCCTGGCTGCCGCCGGGTGCCCTGTCCAACGAGCCCGCGGGCCAGCAGTATCACGCCTACTCCAACAAGTTCGACGAGATCGTCGAGGCTGATGCGCTATGCGATGCCGAGGAACTCGGCCGCCTGCGCAACCATCTCGACCAGCAGCTCGCGCACCTGCAGGGCGTGATCGGCAAGCTTGCCAATCGCCTGCAGCGCCGCCTGATGGCGCAGCAGAACCGCGCCTGGGAATTCGACCTCGACGAGGGCATCCTCGACGCCGCGCGCCTCACCCGCGTCGTCACCAACCCGATGCACGCTTTGTCGTTCAAGACCGAGCGCGACACCAATTTCCGCGACACCGTGGTCTCGCTGCTGATCGACAATTCCGGATCGATGCGCGGGCGGCCGATCACGGTGGCGGCGATGAGCGCCGACATCCTCGCCCGCACGCTCGAGCGCTGCGGCGTGAAGGTCGAGATCCTGGGCTTCACGACGCGCGCCTGGAAGGGCGGCCAGAGCCGCGAGCAGTGGCTCGCCGCCGGCAAGCCGGGCAATCCCGGCCGCCTCAACGACCTGCGCCACATCGTCTACAAGCCGGCCGACGCCCCGTGGCGCCGTGCCCGCAAGAACCTGGGCCTGATGCTGCGCGAGGGCATCCTCAAGGAGAACATCGACGGCGAGGCGCTGCTGTGGGCGCACAGCCGCCTGCTGCCGCGCCCCGAAGAGCGCAAGATCATGATGGTGATCTCCGACGGCGCGCCGGTCGACGACAGCACCCTGTCGGTCAATCCCGGCAACTATCTCGAACGGCATCTGCGCGACGTGATCGACTGGATCGAGACGCGCTCACCGGTCGAGCTGGTCGCCATCGGCATCGGCCACGACGTCACGCGCTACTATCGCCGCGCCGTCACCATCGTCGACGCCGACCAGCTCGGCGGCACGATGATGGAGCAGCTCGCCTCGCTGTTCGACGACGACGACAAGAAGGACGCCCGCGCGGCCCGCGGCGCCCGCAAGGGTGCAGCCAAGGTCGGCTCCAAGTCCGGCAAGCGCGCCGCCTGAGCGGGCGCTTGTCTCGGGTGGCCAACCGCTTTCTTCTCTCGCTCTGCCTGCTCGTCGCGGCTTGCGCCGGCATCTCGCCGCCGCCAGCCGGGGCGCAGGAGCAGCCGGTCACGATCGAAAGCTCGGCGCTCACGCTCAAGATCGACGAGCCCAAGGCGACGCGCGTCGGCAAGCTGGTCTGGCGCGGCGGCCTCGAGATGCGCGCGAACTCGCGCAGCTTCGGCGGCCTGTCCGATCTGCACGTCACGCCGGATAACCGAACGCTGACCTCGATTTCCGACGAGGGCGGGTGGCTGGTCGCGACGCCACGCTTCGACGACAAGGGCATGCTTGTGGGCCTGGCGGACGCCCGCATGGGCCAGCTGCGCGGCCTCGACGGCAAGCCGATCGACAGCAAGCCCGAGGCCGACGCCGAGGCGATGGCGCGCCTGCCCGACGGATCGTGGCTGGTCTCGTTCGAGCGCCGCCACCGGCTGTGGCGCTACCCGACGCTCACGGCGACGCCCCTTCCCGTGGAAGGACCGGCGGATATCGGGCGCCAGCCCGGCAACGGCGGCATCGAGGCGCTGACCGCCCTGGCCGACGGCACCGTCGTCGCGATCAGCGAGGAGTACAGCCGTCAGGCCGGCACGGTGGTCGGCTGGATCGGCAAGCCGGACGCCGGCGGCCGCTACGCCTGGAACGCGTTCAGCTATTCGACCGCGCCCGACTACAAGCCGACCGCTCTTGCGGTTCTGCCGGACGGATCCTACGCCACGCTGGAGCGTGCCTTCGACATGGTCCGCGGCGTCCGCGTCCGCGTGATGCGGTTCGAGGCGGCCCAGCTCGCCCCCGGCTCGACGGTGCGGCCGGAGGAACTGGCGCACCTGTCGTCACCCTATGCGGTCGACAATCTGGAGGGGTTGGCGGCAACACGCGGCGCCAAGGGCGAGACGCTGCTCTGGCTGATGTCGGACGACAATTTCAACCCGCTTCAGCGCAACATACTGATGCTGTTTGAGTTGGCGCCCTAGGGCTGAGCAACGCTCAGCCCGTTGAGCGACAGGACATTGCCCGCAATGTCCGAGAGCGCCGGAGGAAGAGCGACCGGCACTGACCTCTCCGTCGTCGTGACGACGACACCTCCCCATCTGAACGGGGAGGGAAAGGCTTACGCCGCCTTCTTCGCGTCCTTCTTGCCCTTAGCCGACACGACGCGGCGCTTCAGCACCTTCATCTCGGGCGAGAGCTTGCTGTCGTTCGTGTCGAGCAGGTAGGCGTCGATGCCGCCGTTATGCTCGATGGTCTTGATGCCGCGCGGGGTCAGGCGCAGGCGGACCGCATGGCCCAGCGCGTCGGACAGGACCGAAGCGATCTGCAGGTTCGACATGAACCGGCGCTTCGACTTGTTGTTCGCGTGGCTCACATTGTTGCCGTACTGGACGGACTTGCCCGAAAGGGCGCAACGACGGGGCATGACAATATCCGCTAAAAAACGATCCCGCCGGAGGGCGGGAAGGCCGGCTTTTTACGGGCCCAAGGGGTGCCCGTCAAGCAAACCAATCCACGACCCTTTCGCTGATGTCCTCGACCTGATCCTCCGGGATCACCCGCCCCCGGGCCGAGATTCCCGCCTCGTGCACGGTGTTGGGGTCGCCGGAGACCAGCGGGTGCCACCAGAACAGGTCCTGCTTGAGATGGACGAGCCGATACCCACAAGTTCTTGGGAGCCAATCCATCTTGGCCACGACTTCTGGGGTGAGCTGGATACAGTCCGGCACGATCTTCTTGCGATTCTTGTAGTCACGGCAGAGCGCGGTCTTGGGATCCAGCAGCTTGCAGCAGGTGTCGGTCTGGGCGAGTTCGCCGGTCCCTTCGTATTCCAGCTTGTTGACGCAGCACATGCCGCAGCCGTCGCAGAGGGATTCCCACTCCTGCTTGGTCATCTGCGACAGGGTCTTGCGCTTCCAGAAGGGCTCCTTCTGGGCCTCAGCGGCGCGGCGCGCCCGCTTCAGGAAGGATTTAGCGGCCATGGAAGGCTTCTAGCATGGTTCGGGCCGCGGCGGCGGGCGTCGCCCGCCCGGCTTCGACCTCGCGCTCCAGGCCACCGACCAGGCGTCGGACCTCGGGATGCTTCTTCAGTTCGGCCAGCAGCGTCTCTCCGACTTCGTTCCACATCCAGGCGCGCGCCTGCTCGGCGCGTCGCTTCTGGATGCCCTTCTCGCCCACCGCCGCGTTGAACCGCTCCACGACGTCCCAGATCGCCGTCACACCCTCTCCGGTCTGGGCCGAGCTGGTCGTGACTTCCGGCGTCCAGCCGGCAGTCGGGGAGCGCAGCATGCGCAGGGCGTGCTGATAGTCGGCGGCGGACCGTTGCGCGGTCGCCTTCAGGTCGCCGTCGGCCTTGTTGACCACGATCAGGTCGGCCAGTTCGATCACGCCGCGCTTGATGCCCTGCAGGTCGTCGCCGCCGGCCGGCAACAGCAGCACGATGAACATGTCGACCATGTCGGAGACCGCGGTCTCGGACTGGCCCACGCCCACCGTCTCGACGATGACCGTGTCGAAGCCCGCCGCCTCGACCAGCAGCATCGTCTCGCGCGTGCGCCGGGCGACCCCGCCCAGGGTTGCACCTGCCGGCGAGGGCCGGATGAAGGCCTCACGGCGGCGCGACAGCTCCTCCATGCGTGTCTTGTCCCCCAGGATCGACCCGCCGCCGCGCTTCGACGAAGGGTCGATCGCCAGCACGGCCAGCGAGCGGCCGCGATCCAGCAGGGAGAGGCCGAAGCGCTCGATCAGGGTCGATTTGCCGACGCCCGGGACACCGGTGATGCCGAGGCGCACCGATCGGCCGGTATGCGGCAGCACGGCCGCGAGCAGCGCATCGGCGCGCACCCGGTGATCGCTGCGTGTCGATTCGATCAGGGTGATGGCCTGCGCCAGCGCCCGCCGGTCGCCCGCGAGCAGTGGCGCCAGAAGCGGATCGACCGCTTCGTCGGAAGTCACAACGGGCGCACTCATCGGCGGCGAGCTTTATCAGGCGCGACGGCGCATTGCCAGCAACGCCCCGGCCACGGCGATCGCGTAGAAGGAGCCCAGCGTCCAGCCGAGTCCGGGCTCGCCAAAGGCATCCATCGCCGCGCCGGTGAGCGGCCGGCCGACCAGCCCGCCCACGACGTAGATCAGGCTGAAGGCGGTATTCGCGCGCGCGATGTCGCCGCCGTTGAAGCGCTGTCCCAGCAGCGCCAGGCCCACCGGATAGATCGCAAACGAGATGCCGCCCCACAACATGATCACGCCGACTATCGCGAACGACTGCGCCGGCACGAAAGTGAGGCCGATCACCAGCGCGGCGCTCACGAGCGCACAGCTCGCCAGCACGGCCCGACGATCCCAATGATCGGCCAGCCAGCCGATCGGCCACTGCAGGGCCACGTTGCCGACGACGAAGGCCGACAGCCACAGCGCGCCGGTCTCCGGCGCAACCCCCGAGCTGACCGCATAGACAGGCAGGAAGCTGAAGGCGACCTGCTCGCCCAGGCCCCCCGCGAAGGCGGCGAGCATGGCGAGCGGCGCCCCCAGGAAGATCGTGCCATAGCCGCCATCGGCGTGATGCCGGATCGCCGGCGCCCGGTACCGGTAGGGCAGCAGCGGCAGCGCGACCAGCAGGGCGAGCCCGGCGCAGGTCAGGAAAGGTGCCGGCCCGTAGACGCCGACGACCTGCAGCACGAAGGGCCCCAGTGCCATGCCGCCCGCGAACATCGCGGCATAGATCGCCATGACCCGGCCGCGCCGCTTCTCCTCGACCACGAGGTTCATCCAGATCTCGCTCACCACCCACGGCACGCCCCCGACCGCGCCGTGCACGAAGGTGAGCGCGAACCAGGCGAGCGGCCCTTTGGTCAGCGTATAGCCGACCGTGCACAGGGAACCGGCCAGGACGGCGGCGAGGATGAGCGGTACGGCACCGAAGCGGGCCGCCAGCCGCGGGATGTAGGGCCCGGTCGAGAGCATGCCCATCGCCCACGCCGCGGAGATGATGCCGATGGTGAGCTTGTCCTCGCCCTGTCGTTCCAGGGCGAGCGGCACGAGCGGCATCGCCGCGCCCGACTGCAGGCCGATCGCGGCGCAGGCGATGAAGACGGGGACGAGCGAACGCCAGTGGCCGGTGGCTGCCGGCCTAATCGCCGACACGCAGATGCCCCTCGGCCCGGAAGGAGGGCGGCTCCTCGACATGCCGCTCCGCCTCGGCGGCCGCCTCCTGCTGGCGCCGCCACATATCGGCATAGAGACCGTCGCGCGCCAGCAGGTCGGCGTGGCGCCCACGCTCGGCCACGCGACCGCGGTCGAGGACGACGATCTCATCGGCGTTGATGATGGTCGACAGCCGGTGCGCGATGATCACTGTGGTGCGGCCGCGGCTCACTTCCTCCAGCGAACGCTGGATCTCCTGCTCCGTGCGCGTGTCGAGGGCGCTGGTCGCCTCGTCGAACAGCAGGATGCGCGGATTCTTCAGGATGGTGCGCGCGATCGCCACGCGCTGCTTCTCGCCGCCCGACAGCTTCAGCCCGCGTTCGCCGACGGTGCTGTCGTAGCCCTGTGGCAGCGCCATGATGAAATCGTGGATGCGCGCCAGCCGCGCGGCCTGCTCCACCTCCTCGCGGGTGGCACCCGGCCGGCCATAGGCGATGTTGTAGTAGATCGTGTCGTTGAACAGCACCGTGTCCTGAGGCACGACGCCGATCGCCGCGCGCAGGCTCGCCTGCTGCACGTCGCGGATGTCCTGCCCGTCGATTCGGACATGGCCGGAGGCCACGTCGTAGAAGCGGAACAGGATGCGCGAGATGGTCGACTTGCCGGCACCGCTCGAGCCCACGATGGCGACGGTCTCGCCCGGGGCCACGCGGAAACTGACGTCGTGAAGGATCGGCCGCGTCTTCTCGTAGTGGAAATCGACATGGTCGAACACGATCTCGCCGCCCGTTACCACAAGCGGCGGGGCGCCGGGCTTGTCGGCAATCTCGGCCTGCACCTGCAGAAGGCCGAACATCTTCTCCATGTTGACCAGTGCGTTGCGGATCTCGCGATAGGCGAAGCCCAGCATGTTGAGCGGCATGTAGAGCTGGATGAGGAAGGCGTTGACCGCCACGAAGTCGCCGATCGTCATCGTGCCCGCAACTACGCCCTGCCCCGCCATCGCCATGACCAGCACCAGCCCGACCGAAATGATCGCGCCCTGCCCGACGTTGAGCACCGACAGCGTGCGGCTGGAGCGGATGGCCGCATTCTCGTAGCGCCGGCGGCCGACGTCGTAGCGGCGCGCCTCGTGCGGCTCGTTGCCGAAATACTTCACCGTCTCGAAGTTCAGCAGACTGTCGATCGCCTTGGCGTTCGAATCGGTATCGGCCTCGTTCATCGAACGCACGAACTTGATGCGCCATTCCGAGAGCATGATGGAAAAGACGATGTAGGCACCGACGACGACCAGGGTCACGACCGAGAAACGCCAGTCGTAGAGGCTCCACAGAATGCCGCCGACCAGTAGGATTTCGAACAGGGTCGGCAGGATGTTGAAGGTCGTGAAGCGGATCAGGAACTCCATGCCCTGCGTGCCGCGCTCGATGACGCGGCTCAACCCGCCGGTCTGCCGCTCCAGGTGGAATCGCAGAGACAGTGCATGGAGATGGCCGAACACTTCGAGGGCGAGATTGCGAATGGCTCGCTGCGCCACCGGGGCGAAGACGGCATCGCGGAGCTCACCGAAGGCCTGCGACAACACACGTGCCACGCCATAGGCCACGATCAGCGCGATCGGGACAGCCACCGCCTGCGCGGCCGGCGTGCCCAGCATGTCGACGGCGTTCTTGTACAGGATCGGCACGTAGACGTTGGTGACCTTGGCGGCGACCAGCAGCGCCAGCGCCACGATCACCCGTACACGCAGGCCTGTTTCACCCTTTGGCCACAAATGCCGGCCCAGGATCGCGATGACCCCCCAGCTGCGCGAGGCGTCCAGCTTGGGAGCGCCGTCCGTGACGGTTTTCGACATGAACGAAAAATGCCTTATTGAGCCACCATGTTGGGTGGCGAAGGGAGCGTCGGCCTTCTATCGTGCCCCGCAGGCCGAAGTAAGCCCCTCCCGGAAAGGGACCGCATGAGATTTCGCAAGGCCTTGGCAGCGATTGCCTTGAGCGTAGCCACGCCCGCCGTGGCATCGGCGCAGGAGGCGCGACAGGTCGACATCGCCTACGAGATTACCTTCGCGGGCCTCTCCGGCTTCCGCATCGATGTGACCGCCAAGTTCAACGGCTCGAGCTACGACGTCGAAAGCCGGACCTTCAAGGAAGGCATCCTGCGCGCCGTCACCATGCACTATGACGGCCGAAACCGCGCCTGGGGCGGCTTCTCTCCGCAGGGCGCGCGCCCCGCGGCCGGTTCGCTCTCGATCGTCGTCGGCGACAAGCCGCGCACCTGGATTGCGCAGTATGCCGGCGACACGATGCAGGAGACGCACAACCCGGCGTACAAGCCATCGCCGCAGAACACGATCTCGGACGAGCAGCGGCGCGGTTCGCTCGATCCGCTGTCGGCAGGCCTCAGCGTCGGCATGGCCGGGGACGCCGCCTGCGACCGCACCGTGCAGACCAACGACGGCAAGCGCCGGATCGACGTCATCATCAAGAAGGTCGGCACCGAGCCCGCCGCGACGGCCGGCGTTCCCGGCGCTCAGGGCGACCTTCTGATCTGCGAGATCTTCACCCGGCGCGTGGCCGGCGAGTTCGACAGCGCACCGAAGGAGGCCGAGACCGAGCGCGAGAGGCCGATGCGAATCTGGCTTGCGCGCATGGACCAGACCCAGATGCGCTATCCGGCCAAGCTCGAGGCCCATACCGGCTTCGGGACGATCCGCGGCCGGATCCTCTCCTTCCGCGAACGCCCGATGACGCCGGGCGAAAGCCAGGCGATGAAGAAGTAGCACTCATGTTCCTCTACCCCGCTAGGGGGAGAGGAGTCTGAAAGAAAGGCTCTATGCCGCGCGCTTCTGATCGCGCTGGCGCAGGATCGACAGGATCTCCGCGGCGGCGGCGGGGATGTTGGTGCCGGGGCCGTAGATCGCCGCAACACCGGCCTTCTTCAGGAAATCATAGTCCTGGGCGGGGATGACGCCGCCGACCACGACCATGATCTCGGAGCCGTTCTGCTTCGCCAGTTCCTCGATCAGCTGCGGCACCAGTGTCTTGTGTCCCGCCGCCTGGCTCGAGATGCCGATCACGTGCACGTCGTTCTCGATGGCGGCGCGCGCGGCCTCTTCCGGCGTCTGGAACAGCGGGCCGATGTCGACGTCGAAGCCGAGATCGGCGAAGGCGGTGGCGATCACCTTGGCGCCGCGGTCATGGCCGTCCTGGCCCATCTTCACGACCATGAGACGTGGCCGGCGGCCCTCCTCCTCGGCGAAGGCGGCGATGTCGGTGCGGATGCGCTCGAGACCGGCATCGCCTTCCCATTCGCCGGCATAGACGCCGGAGATCGAGCGGATGGTCGCCTGATAGCGGCCGTAGACGCCTTCCAGCGCCGACGAGATCTCGCCTACCGTGGCGCGGGCGCGCGTCGCCTCGATCGACAGGCCGAGCAGGTTGCCGGTGCCGTTGCGCGCGGCCTCGCCCAGCGCCTTCAGCGCGGAGACGCACTTGGCCTCGTCGCGGGTCGCACGGATCTTGTTCAGGCGGTTCACCTGGGCCTCGCGCACGACCACGTTGTCGACGTCGAGGATGTCGATCGGCGGCTCTTCCTTGAGCTGGAACTTGTTCACGCCGACCACGATCTCCTCGCCGCGGTCGATGCGGGCCTGGCGGCGCGCCGAGGCCTCCTCGATGCGCATCTTGGGCATCCCGGCCTCGACGGCCTTGGTCATGCCGCCTAGCGCCTCGACTTCCTGGATCAGCTTGCGCGCCTCGGCGACCAGACTGGCGGTCAGCGATTCGACGTAGTAGCTGCCGGCCAGCGGATCGACGACCTTGGTGACGCCGGTCTCGTGCTGGAGGATCAGCTGGGTGTTGCGGGCGATGCGGGCCGAGGTCGGCGTCGGCAGCGCGATCGCCTCGTCGAACGAATTGGTGTGCAGCGACTGGGTGCCGCCCAGCACCGCCGCCAACGCCTCGTAGGCGGTGCGGATCACGTTGTTGTACGGGTCCTTCTCGGTGAGCGACACGCCCGACGTCTGGCAGTGGGTGCGCAGCGACAGCGAATCGGCCTTCTTGGGTTCGAAGGGCTTGATCAGCTCGGCCCACAGGAAGCGCGCGGCGCGCAGCTTGGCCGCTTCCATGAAGAAATTCATGCCGATGCAGAAGAAGAACGAGAGGCGCGGCGCGAAGGCGTCGATGTCGAGGCCCTTGGCCTTGGCGGCACGCACGTATTCGAGCCCGTCGGCCAGCGTGAAGGCCAGTTCCTGGACGAGCGTCGAGCCCGCCTCCTGCATGTGATAGCCGGAGATCGAGATCGAGTTGAACTTGGGCATGTAGAGCGCGGTGTGCTCGATGATGTCGGCCACGATGCGCATCGAGGGTCCGGGCGGATAGATATAGGTGTTCCGGACCATGAACTCCTTGAGGATGTCGTTCTGGATCGTGCCCGACAGCTTGTCCTGCGGCACGCCCTGCTCCTCCGCGGCGACGATGTAGCCGGCCAGCACCGGCAGCACGGCGCCGTTCATCGTCATCGACACGCTCATCTTGTCGAGCGGGATGCCGTCGAACAGGATCTTCATGTCCTCGACGGAATCGATCGCGACGCCCGCCTTGCCGACATCGCCCACGACGCGCGGATGATCGGAATCGTAGCCGCGGTGCGTGGCGAGATCGAACGCCACCGACAGGCCCATCTGGCCGGCCGCGAGATTGGCGCGATAGAACTTGTTGCTCTCCTCCGCCGTCGAGAAGCCGGCATACTGGCGGACCGTCCAGGGACGCCCCGCGTACATCGTGGCCTTCGGCCCGCGGGTGAAGGGCGGGAAACCGGGCAGCGTCCCAACCGTCTCGAGCTGCTCCAGGTCGGCAGCGGTGTAGATCGGCTTCACCGCGATGCCCTCGGGGGTCATCCAGGTGAGGTCATCGAGCGGGCGGTCGCGCAGCTCCTTGGCTGCAAGCTTTTCCCAGTCGGCGAGGGTCTTCTTCGGAAAATCGGCCATGGCCCAATGTACTGCGGATTTCCGGCCTGAAAAGACCCGCTATTCGTTGGCCAAAATCGTGTTCCGGACCAGAGGGTAGATCTGCCCGGCCCAGCGGCGGCCGCTGAACACGCCGTAGTGGCCGACACTGGCCTGCATATAGTGCTTCTTGCGATAGGGTCGCAGGCTGGAGCACAGGTCGTGGGCTGCGACCGTCTGGCCCAGCGCGCAGATATCGTCGCGCTCGCCTTCGATGGTGAAGAGCGCGGTCCGGCGGATCGCCTTGGGGTTCACCCGCCGCCCCTTCCAGTCGAGCTCGCCCTTGGCGAGCCTGTGCTCCTGGAACACCCACTGGACGGTTTCGAGATAAAACTCTGCCGTCATGTCGAGCACGGCGAAGTATTCGTCGTAGAAGGTCTTGATGGTCTCGGCCTGCTCGGTCTCGCCCTTGGCGAGGTGCCGGTAGAGGTCGGCCTGCGCCTTGATGTGGCGCTCCGCGTTCATGCTCATGAAGGCGGTGAGCTGCACGAATCCCGGATAGACGCGGCGCGTGGCGCCCGGATAGCGCATCGGCACGCGATGGATCAGGTTCTGCTCGAACCACTCGATCGGCTTGCCCATCGCGAGTTCATTGACCTTGGTCGGGCTGATCCGCGTGTCGATGGGGCCGGCCATCAGCGTCATGCTGCGCGGCTGGGCGGGATTGTCGTCCTCGGCCATGATCGACACTGCCGCCAGCGTCTGCACGCAGGGCTGGCAGACGGCGATGACGTGCGCGCCGGGGCCCATCACCTCGAGGAATTCGATCAGGTGCCCGACATACTCGTCGAAGCCGAAGCGGCCGTTCCAGACGCCGACGTCGCGGGCATTGGCCCAGTCGGTGATATGGACGTCATGGTCGGGCAGCAGCACGCGCACGGTATCGCGCAGGAGCGTGGCGAAATGCCCGGAAAGAGGTGCCACCAGCAGCACCTTGGGCTGTGGCGCGACGCCGACCTTGGCGAAGCGCAGCAGGGTGCCGAACGGCGTGGCGAAGACTTCCTCCTCCCGCACGGCCACCGTCTGGTTGCCGTACTTCACTTCCTTGATGCCGAAGTCCGGGCGGCGATGGGTCAGGGTGGCCCGGGTCGTCATCTCGCAGAGGGCGCTGGCCGCCCGCCAGCTGTCGAGGTTCGCAGCGCCTCCGCCGGAGAGCGTCTGGCCCGCCGCCGTCGCCCACAGACGGACCGGGAGCATCATGTCGGCGGCGGTCTGGTACATTGCATAAAGCATGAGGGGCGAACCGGCTCGGAATTTGCATCTTTGCGGGCACCTAAGACACAGACAGTCCCACCAGTCGGGAGGGGTGGAGTCCATGGCCGAGGCCTCGCTCACCATCAGTAGCAAGAACTATTCCTCTTGGTCGCTCCGCGGCTTCCTCCTGTGCCGGATCGCCGGTCTGGATTTCGAGGAGCGGATTGCGCCGTGGGACGATCCGGCCACGCGGGCGGAGCTCCTGCTGCTGTCGCCCTCCTTCCTCGTCCCCTGCCTCGAACATGGGCAGGTCAAGGTGTGGGACACGCTGGCCATCGGCGAGTACCTGCACGAGATCAAGCCCGGCGCCGGCCTTCTGCCGACCGACCAGGCAGCGCGCGCCCATTGCCGCGCCGTCTGCGGCGAGATGCACTCCGGCTTCGCCAACCTGCGCTCGGCGCTGCCGATGAACCTCAAGGTGCGGCACGAGAGCTTCAAGGTCTGGGGCGGCGCCCAGGCCGACATCGAGCGCGTCACCACGATCTGGCGCGAGTGCCTGCAAAAATACGGCGGCCCGTACCTGTTCGGCGCCACGCCGACCATGGCCGACGCCATGTACGCCCCGGTCTGCACCCGCTTCGCCACCTACAACGTGAAGCTCGACGAGGCCTCGGCCGGCTATCGCGACCTGATGCTGCGCTTCCCCGCGATGCTGGAATGGACGGCGGCGGCGAAGTCGGAACCGGAGGAAGTCGAGGAGCTCGACGTCGAGTTTTAGAGTCCTTCCGCGCTCACTGGCATTACACCCACGACCTCATCCTGAGGCGGTCGCGCAACGACCGTCTCGAAGGATGAGGTTGTGCGGTTAACTCAAAGCGGATTCAGCTCCCCGGCGCGCGGCGGAGTTCGAGTTCGACACGGCCGACGCGGAGGCCCCACTTGCCGACGGTGGCCTTGTTGATCAGCGAGCCGTCTGGGTTGAGGGCGAGGACGTCCCTGAAGTCGACGGTCCAGCCGCCCAGGCTCACGGCATATTCCAGCCGCACCGCCTTGCCCTCGGTCCAGGCGCGGGCCGGTCCGACCACATCTTCGCGCGTGCCGGTGTAGGTGCCGGGCGCGGTGCGCTCCAGCTTCCAGGTCTTGCGGTCCTTCTCGCCGTCGGCATAGGCGAAGTCCTCGACCAGGGTCAGCGTCTTGCCGTCCCAGGCGCCGTCGATGACGACGTCGAAGCGGCGCTGCGAGCCGGTCCAGCTGTTGGTGAAGACGCCCTGGCCGACGGTGCGGCCGGGAAAGAACTGCTCCAGCACCAGCGGCGGCGTCGAGGCCGTCGCGACCGGCGCCTCGGGCGGCGAGGCGCAGGCGCCCACGAGCGCGAGCAGGGCGAGCGGGGCGAGGCGGGCGGGGCGCGGCAAGATCGATGACATGCCGGTTGTACGACCGCCCTCTGCCCGACGGATCACCCTTCCCCACTCCTCCCTTGTGACTCCTGCCGGCGCCGCGCAGACTTCGGCCAACGAAGCGGAGGAAACAATGAACATCACCCGCCGCGGCGCGTCGCGCGGACTGGGGTTGGGGCTGGGGCTGGGATTGACCGCCCTGCCGGCCGTCGGCCCCCGCGCCCAGACCGCCTTTCCCTCGAAACCGCTGACACTGATCATCCCCTTCCCGGCCGGCGGGCCGGCCGACACGTTCGGGCGGCCGCTGGCCAGGGGCATGGGCGAGCGGCTGGGCCAGGCGGTGGTGGTCGACAACAAGAGCGGCGCGGCCGGCGTCACCGGCACCGACGTCGTGGCCAAGGCCGGCAGCGACGCGCATGTGCTGGGCCTGGTGAGCGCCAGCGCCGGCGCCATCATGCAGAGCCTGATGCCCAAGATGCCGTACGACCCGGCGAAGGACATCGTGCCCATCACGCTGGTGGTGCGCGTGCAGGAGGTGCTGGTCGTCAGCACCAAGCTCGGCATCGACGACTTCAAGGGCTTCGTCGCCTACGCGAAGGCCAATCCCGGCAAGCTCACCTATGGATCGGCGGGCACCGGCGGCATCACCCATCTCGCCACCGAGCTGCTGAAGCGCGAGGCCGGCATCGATCTCCTGCACGTGCCCTATCGTGGCGCGGCGCCCGCCACCAACGACCTGATCGCGGGCACGGTGAACTGCGCGCTGCTCGACGTGCCGGTGCTGCTGCCGCACATAAGGTCGGGCGCGGTGAAGGCGCTGGCGGTCAGCTCCGACACGCGCGCGCTCCTGCTGCCCGACGTGCCGACCATGGCCGAGCTCGGCCTGCCCAGGGTGAACTCCGACAACTGGTACGCGCTGGTGGCCCCGGGCGACTCGCCGCCGGCCGCGCGGCAGAAGATCCACGAGGCTGCGGTCGCGACCATCCGCTCGAAGGAGGTGACCGACGCCTATGCCGCGGTCGGCGGCGTCGCGGTGGGCGATTCGTCCGCCGAGGTGACGGCCTACCTGAAGGCCGAGGTCGCCAAATGGGCCGAGGTCATCAAGGCCGCCAACGTGAAGCTCGAATAGAAGATGCCGCTGCCGATCGAACGCGGCCTGGCGAAGACCTTCGCCGGGCACATCCACTGGCGGGCCTGTGGACCTGAAGTCCCCGGGGCCCCGGTCGTGATGGTGAGCCACATCAACCAGCAGAGTTCGGCGCTGATGGTCGAGCTGCTGCAGGCGCTGGGCGCGCACTATCGCGCCGTCGCCATCGACTATCCCAGCCACGGAAACTCGGATCACATCGACTGGCAGCCGCGCATAGAAGACTACGCCCGGGCCGTGATCGAGACGATGGATTCGCTCGGGATCGAGCGCGCCTTTGCGCTGGGCGAGGCGGTGGGCGCGGCGGTGTCGATCGCGCTGGGCGGCGGCTGGCGCGACCGCATCGACAAGGTGGTGCTGGTCAACACGCCCTATTTCAGCGACGACGCCACCGCGACGAAGGACATCGCCGACATCGCGGCGGTCCGGCCGCAGGATTCCACCGGATTCCCGGCGCCGCGCTCGATCGACTTTCTGTTGACGAAAGATCCCGAACACGCGCCGATGCAGCCGACGCAAGACTGGATGGACCGCATCAACGTCGCCCAGTTCGAGATCGGCCGCGACCGCTGGCAGGCCATGCAGGCCCTCGCCAGGTTCGACACGCTGGCCGGCATGCAGTCCCTCGCCTGCCCCACGCTGATGCTCTACGGCGAGCACTTCATCTACGGCCGCCACCGCGCGCTGCTGCAGGCGCGCTGCCCGCACGCCCGCATCGAGACGATTGCGAACGGCCGCTTCTGCATGACATGGGAACGCGCTATCGACGTCGCGGACCATGCACGACGCTTTCTGACCTGAGGACTGGATATGCTCGACGCCGAAGCCCGCATGCTGCTCGACCTGATGGACGCCGCCACCAAGTCCGGCCGCCCCAAGCTCGAGACCCTGCCGCACGCGATCGGCCGCGCGGCGGTCGACAAGATGTCGGAGGACAGCGAGGCCGATCCGCCCGAGGTCGCCCAGGTGATCGACGGCGCGCTGCCGGGGCCGCGCGGCGACATCCGCTACCGCCGCTATCAACCGCTCGGCGTGAACGGCGGCGTGCTGCCGACGCTGATCTACTATCACGGCGGCGGCTTCGTGATCGGCAACATCGAGACGCACGATTCGACCTGCCGGCGGCTCGCCAACAGGAGCCGCTGCCAGGTGATCTCGATCGACTATCGCCTGTCGCCCGAGCATCCCTTCCCCGCGCCGATCGACGACGGGATCGCGGCCTTCCGGCACATCCGCGACGAGGCCGCTGCCTTCGGCGCCGACGCCGTGCGGCTCGCGGTCGGCGGCGATTCGGCGGGCGGCGCGATGGCCGCCGTCGTGTGCCAGGCGATGCGCGACGCGAAGGAAACCGGCCCCGCCTTCCAGATGCTGATCTATCCCGCGACCGACTCCAGCAAGGAGAGCGCCTCGCGCCAGGCCTGCGCCGAGGGCTACTTCCTCACCAAAGGCCTGATGGACTGGTTCTGGAAGGCCTATGTCCCGGCCGGCACCGACCTCGCCGACCTGCGCCTGTCGCCGCTGCTCGCCAAGGACTTCACCGGACTGCCGCCGGCCTTCGTCCTCACCGCCGGCTACGACCCGCTGCGCGACGAGGGCCGCGCCTATGCCGACCGCCTGATCGACGCCGGCGTGAAGACGACCTACGTCAACTATCCCGGCACCATCCACGGCTTCTTCTCGCTGACGCGGTTCCTGAAGCAGGGGCTGAAGGCCAACGACGAGGCGGCCGCGGTGATGGGGGCGTTCTTCGGGACGTGATCGACGTCGCCCCTTCTACCGCGACCAAAGCACCACCAACCTCATCCTGAGGAGCGGTCCGCAGGACCGCGTCTCGAAGGATGGGCAACGGACGGGGTGCGCGTGCCCACCCTTCGAGACGGCGCTTCGCGCCTCCTCAGGGTGAGGTGGTTGTCTGGAGAGGCGCGGAGGTTGAAGGGCCGAGACGCACGAACCCAACCGGCCGATCGAAGCCTTTCAGTGAGACCTCTTCCTCGCGCTTCGGGACGTCGGCGATGACGGTCTGGACGGCGGGATCGTCGGCTACGGCGCGGCTCAGCACGATGTCGCCGCCTTCGCTCTGGCCCTGCAGGCGGGCGGCCATGTTCACGGTCGAGCCGAAATAGTCGAGCCGGTCGTTCAGCGTCACCACCACGCTCGGGCCCATGTGGACGCCGAGCTTCAGCGTCAGATCCTGGTCGGCGATGCGGGCCTGCATGGCGAGCGCGGCACGCACCGCGTCGGCGGGATCGCCGAACGAGGCCATGACCGCGTCGCCGATGGTCTTCACCACCGCGCCGTCATGGTCGCGCACGACCCCGGCCAGCAGCGCGAAATGCTCGCGCACGACATTGTAGGCAGCGCCGTCGCCCAGCCGCTCGTAGAGCGCCGTCGAGCCGCGCAGGTCGGAGAAGAGCAGCGCCACCTGGCTCACCCCCGCCTCGTCGCCCGGCCGCAGGGTCGCGGCGGCAAAGAGATCGCGGAAGGCCTGCAGCGAGATCACCTCCGGCACGGTCAGCGCCTCGCGCGTCCAGGTCCGGTCCTCGATCAGCGCCGCCAGCTCGAAGCCCGCCTCGTTCACGAACTCGATGGTCCCCGCCTCGCCCCCCGCTCCTTGTGAGGCCGCCGGCAATGCCTCGACGCCCGACGCCGTCACCTTGAGGCCGGGGAACGGCCCGCCTTCGTGCTCGACCTCGACCGTCCCGCCGGGATGGAGCGTGCGCAGCCGGTAGCGCCCCGGCGGCAGATCGACCGAAACGCTCCGCCGCTGCCCCGGCGCCAGCAGCAGCTGGACCGCGACATGCGGCGTCGCCATCGGGCCGGAGAGGCAGAACCCGCCCTCCATCAGCGGCCGCACCGCCGGCGCGGGCGCGAAGGAGAGCTCGACGTTCTTCTCGAAGTCGCGGTCGTAGTCGATGTTGCAGGAGGGGCAGTGCGCGCCTCGCGGCAGCTCGGAGAGCGCCGAGGCCGAGAGCTTGGGCCCGCGGCAGTTGGTGCAGAGCAGGTCCCAGCTCATGGTCAGCAGGCCCGCCCGCACCGCCGCAAGGCAGCCTTCGATGGCGGCGCGCGGCGCCACGCCGATCTGGCGCGCCAGCCGCTTGGGCTTGAGATGGGCGAGGTCGCTCGCCATGCCGCCCAGCACCGTGCCCGTCAGCACCCGGCCGAGCCCGTTGCCGTAGGGGCTGCGGTCGATCTCCACTGCCATCGCCGCCGCGCGCTC
Organism: Reyranella aquatilis; assembly: GCF_020880995.1. GTDB lineage: Bacteria > Pseudomonadota > Alphaproteobacteria > Reyranellales > Reyranellaceae > Reyranella > Reyranella aquatilis. The sequence goes on from NZ_JAJISD010000015.1 coordinate 100,511, forward strand.
GAAGGCGCCGTCGGGCAGCGCCGGCTTCGGCAGCTCGAACGGCGTCTCGCGCTCGCCCTTGAGATGGGCCACCGCCTCCAGGACGCGCTTGCCCACGGCGGCGCCGGCCTGCTCGGCCAGCCGCTTGCCGAACAGGCGGCCCATCAGGGTGAGCGGCTCCCATTCGAGCGCGTAGGACACGACCGAACCGCCCTTGCCGTCAGGCTCGAGATCGAACACCGGCCCGAAGCGGCGGAACGGCCCCTTGGAGAAGACCCGCGACACGTTGAAATGGCGACCCAGCACCCACTCGTAGGGCTTCTCCTCCCATTCGAGCGTGAACCCGGCCGCCTTGCCCCGGCCGCGGCGCAGCACCGTCCCGTTGGGCTGCGGCGTCTCCTCCAGCAGATAGGGCGGCAGGCCCATCGCCTCGTTGAAGCGGTTGGTGTCGGCCAGCACCGGCCACAGCACGGACGGCGGCAGATCGAAGGTCCAGCTCCAGGTGCGGCGCGAGAGAGGCGGCATGGGGCTGGTACTGTAGCACGCGGGCGGACGGATCAGGGGTGGGGATCGTGGAGGGAATTGAGGTGGCGCCAAGACATATTCCGAGCGCGATATTCCAGAAAAAGGCAGTAACTAAGTACGATGAATCACGATTGGATTTTCTCTAACGTGCTTGGGTCATAGGCATGGCCAGTGAGCAACAGCGCAGAGACAAGCGGTTTAGCTGCCCGCACACGCTCCATACTTGTAGAATACCGAGTCGGCTCGACATATGGCATGGCAACACCACAGGAATTCTGATCCGCTTTCGCCTGCATTTCAAAACATGCTAGCCCTGCCCCCAAGGTGATTAGTTTGCTCGCCAGCGGCGTCACCAGGAGTCGACAACCACCCAAGACACCAAGACTCTCCTTATAGCGAATCATTGCATTCAAAAGTTGCCTGTACGCTTCAAACGGCTGGGCTTCGTGTGCATAAAGAATATTCGAACGAGGAGTATCCGCTCGTTCGAAAAGCAATTCTCGATACTCAACCAAAAGCTGATCCGCTCGCCGATGATCTCGCGATGGATGAGGCAGAACCGGACAAATCTCTGCGGATGGCGGGATATAATCCCAAACCTTTTCAAACTGACTCGCTCGCCTTTCACCTAGAATTGGGAACCATACCGATGGCCATTCAGAAGCAGCCTCGCTATGTAGAATTTCAGAGAAACCTGGAATAAGCGTCAGGTCGCTGCGCGGATCCTCCGATCGGATATTGGCATCCAGCAACGCATCTTCTGCCACTACAACTTGGAAATTTACGCCACCGGCATAAAGTGCATTTGAGCGCTGCAAATCCGGAAGTATCTTCTTCAGAATTCCCGTCATGATCGCCAAATAGGCGACTCTCGGAAGAGAACTCACATCGAGAACAATATCTGTATATTCATCAATCTGATTGAGAATTTTCTGCGCAGCCATCCGCAATAGACTAGTCGGCCCGATATCACTCTCACCCGCCGAATTGGCGTTAAAAGACTCGCTAACAACACTTCCGATTGGCTTAAATATCTCTGCTAGAGCCTTTCCATTTTCTTCAGTTAATGACCGCAGCTCCTCGCTTATATGATAGGCGGAAAATTCGACGAGTAGGAGAGTTGCTTTGTCGATTTTCGGTTGCGAATACTCAACACTACGTACCAGTTCGCGCAATACAGATTGCGCGCGGAGATCAAATCCTCGCCCAGTTATATAGAGAAGGCGAACAGGGCGATTAGCGAACAAATCGTCCCACATCTCAAAAACGTCGTTTCCCCTTCGAAACACATAAGATTGCCACAACATTTCACATGCTCCCGAGCCCTCGGGCAGCAACGCGCCCTTCTTCCATCCAACCAGCAAGATCCTTAACCGACACGTCCTGCCATCCACCCATTTGCAATGGCAACCCAAAGGCAGCACACAAACCTCGACTCAGGTAGAACACCGTCCCCCCTTGTCTTGATGTGCTCGCAGCACTGGGCCTAGGAGAAAGCAGGTTTTCCGCAACACATTCCGAAATCACTCTACGCAGGACACCTAATGCGCCGATCTCCTTGCCTTCCAATTGCCGTAACTTTGTAAGTTCGCCATTCGATAGACGAACCCCTGTTACACCTGGTGCGTAGGGTGCATTTGGTAGGAATGTCTTCTCTCTGCAGAACGCTCCTATAGAGTTGAGCAAAGCAAATGCTCGCGTTCCCTCGGTGTGGCTGCGCGGAACAAACTCAAGCCGCCGTCTTGCGCTCTCATGTAACGTCTTATCCTGCTCGATGGGAGCGAGGGCAAACTCTTTACGAAGAATGCGCTTAGCCTTTATCTTTTCAAACAGCGCCGCTGCGAGTTGAAGAAGTTCATTAGGGTTATTATTAGCCAATATACAAAGACGCTCGACTCCATAGTAATATGGAATGCCCAGCTCCTCTCGCATCATGATTTCCGCAGCTGCTTGAAGCTGGGAGCTATCTCTCTCAACTAATTCATCATCTGAAAGCGGTGTCAGCTCCAGCGACAGCTGGCGCTTTCTTTCGTCTCTCTCGATCAAAACGCGAGCAACATAAAGGTCTTGAAGTGCATCCAGCGTGGCCACGTTTGACAACTCATCGACACGCTGCAGCCAACCTGAATACTTTGCATTAGATCTATGCCGTCGCAACGAAGTCAGAATCTTCTGCGCCCCAATAGCGATAGCTTCTTTAACTTCAGAGGGATAAATCTCGCCTCGTAGATTTTGCTCGAATGTTCCCAATGGAATTACGTCTTGGCGATTCATTCGCCTATCAAGGATGTTTTGAGCGAATGAAGTGAATTGGCTCTGGCCGGAGTTCCAAAGATCCTCAAGCGAATACTCGTGAGCTTCGCGCCCTTCACGCACACCGGGCGCCAGCAATTCATCCCCTAGGACAACCGTCCTTTCAGCCAACCAAACTGGAATTGACGGTCGCAGGTCCGTTAACTCCTTAAGCAAAAAAGCGCGCTGCCTCTTGCGAAGCTTATTTACGTCGTCGACCAGCAGCAGTCGACCAAACTCAATCTGTTTAGGCCCTATATAAAACAGTGCGCGTTGAAGCCACCGAATGCTTTCAAACCGCAAATGTCCGGGACCTTTCGAATTACCATCGTGCACCAACGCGTCGAGCGTTTTATATACATTTCGCTCGCAGCCCTCCGCCCAGCGCATTAACTCAAGCGCCGAATCAACCTTGGGAATATCATAAAATTCTTCTACTGAATCGCCGTAGACAATCCGGACGTTCTGCAAGACATCGATACTTCTTTCTTCAAGGAAGGCTACGAGACTGCGCAGAGTTCGGGATACGACACGACAATTAAAGAGCGCTCGGAAAAGATTATCGTCAACTGCAGACAAACTCGGCGGAAGATCCGCATAGCCCGATGCACAAGACAGAAGCACTCCAAGCATCGAAGGGCCACTATCATCAAGCACATTGCGAGCACTTAGTCTTTGGAAAGTGTCGATCATCCCGTCCGATTGCCGGGCCGCCCAAAATGCTCTGAGACATGCTGGCGTAAAAGCGCGCAAAAGCGTCGTCTTACCTCCCCCCGGCGGACTGCGAAAAATATGAACGCCAGCAAGAAAAGCTTCGTCAGGAAGTCGGTCGAGAACACGCGGCGAAAACAGACGCACAAAATCGTGGTCTGAGCCCATCTGCTCAAATCGACGATCCAGAAAAGGATTGGTCAGGTAGGCCATCAGAATTCTCTGTGGCGGCTCACGCGCGGAAATAGTCCGCGAAACTCAGTCCACTCCGGGCCCCAGAGTATGTAGAGGGAATTGTTAGGAGTGTTATGAAAAAGGATTACCGGGAGCGCACATCCTGCAAAGCCCAGGCGCGCATCGTCCGTTCCACCAATGCGGAAATGTTTGTCAGCAACCCTTTGATCACAATACTGATCCTTTGTAAGGATTGGCTGAAGCGATGGGTAATTCTCTGGCGCTAGTTTGTCACTTCGCTCGATAGGACAGAGGACACGCACATGTAAAGGCTTGTACCCTCGCTCAGAGGTGAACCTGTCGGCCCAATATTCGATATGATCGATCGCCTGCCTAGTAGCGACATACAAGAGAAGAAACACTTCATAATTTGTGGAATCGACCAAATCCCCTCGATTTAGCCTGTCGTATATTTTCTTAAGCTTTCCTTTAAAGTCTTTTTTCTCCGCGTCATAACGTATGTAGGTGTTGCCACTTCCCGAAAAATCATCGATGAGCCAAACAAGATTGAAGCGTGGTCGCGAGCTATTATAACCTCGAGAATTTAGTGACTTCTCTAGCTCGACCACCATATCTTCGGCTTTATCATCGGCCAACTCATAAGCATGCCAGATTTGCTCGTTGCTAATTTCATTGTTACTCGCGCGTCGCAACTCGTTAGTGCGTGCACCATCGCTCAATCCTAAATACAACGACTTCAGTTGCAGCTCTGCAAACCTGCGATGATTTGTGATTGCTCCAACAAGATGCCTAGAAACGCTCAACTCCTCAGCCACAATACGCATACGCTCATCGGCTATGATATCGGGGTACGAAATTTGCACTAAATGAGATAATTCTTGATCAGAGAAGTACACCAGCTTTTCAACAACAAAGTCGAGCGCAGCCTTTCGATCTTCCATGTCAAATTGCCGGAGCCATAAAGCGAGGCTCTCTATAAAATGCTGTCCCGGCGCAAATCGCTGATACCGATCGTACTTAAAATCCGCCAGCAATTGCAAAATCGGTACGTACTTAAGCACCGATTCATCCTGGGACCACCCCATTATCTTCGCTAACAGTTGCTGGGCGTTAAAATCGTTCATCGGCTGAATGACGGTCCTATTTATTGAACTCTATACTAAACGTACCATCAGAACGTGCAGTAATTCTATCCAAATACCAGAGCGTCGCGCCCACGTCGCGCTTACTTAAGGGCGCCAAATTCCACCCTCGGTCGAGTCGCCGCGATGGTACATCGACGCTCAGAGAGTAACGATGTTCCAGCAGCGCTGCGTCATTTCCGGGCCAAGCGCCTTGGTCTCCGATGGTCAACACTTGATAGGCATCAAGCTTGAAGTTCTGCACAATGTGAGCGACAAGACGTGATTTGCTAACTCCGACCTCTAGAATATCCACAGAGTGCTTACTGTGTTGGACGTTTAGTGGGTCAAGGCCTGCTTGACGTAGAGCATCAGCAATTACGAACCACATCTCACTTGCATTGACACCATCCCGAAAGCGGATGCTGATCTGGTAGGGGTGAGTGGCGCGGATATTGTCAATTGGCAAACCATACTGCCTAAGTCGGCCAACAATTCGGCCTATGTGATTCAGAAATTCACTTTGATTTTCGGAAGCTGACTCACTCATATCTGCGGTAGTAATCCGCCCACCGTTATACAATCCAAGCTGAATTTTAGAGCGCTCCTCCGGCGAAAAACACTGCTGCAGCTCTTCTTGAATAGAGTTTCCTCGTCCGGAGGCGATACCGACTATTATCTTCTGCCCAAGAAGCTTGCGAATACCGTCGACGATTCCTTTGGAAAGCGATCCCACAGGGGCCTGCGACTCGCACAACACCCCGTCGTAATCAAATACTACGGCTCTGAATCTCTGGCCCGACATGCTCTCACGGAATGTTTCCATAGCTCGCTGCATTCGGCTGTGTGTTCTGATCGCAGGCCAACGCGCGCCCAACACATCATACTTCGATGCAGCGCCGCGGTTCGGCTGCTCAGGCGGCGGCGGAATAAGATTTGCTAGGCTTAAATAATACAGATCTCTGCCAAAAGCAGGAACAGTTGGCTTCCCTGGATCGACACCGAGCGCTGCAGCAATCTGATCGACTAGATACATTTCTGCGGCCAGCCCCACGACAAGGTCACTGGTAGCAGCACCAGGCAAACTCAACTCAAGCGTTTGCAATTTAGATGGGAGTAATTCTCGCATCTTCTCCCAGAGTGTCGCCACAGTGGGTTCAACGATAGCGAGAATCGAACACTGGTCGGGCTTCTCCGATGCCCATAGATGTCGACCATGGGCAAATGATCGCACGTCAGTGAGCTGACAGTGAAGCAATGCTGCTTCTGATAGTTTCGATTCAAGATCGATTGCGATTGGCTTCAGAAGGGGAGAATACGCAACTATGATGTTCTTGCTCTGCGCGGAAGCTTGTACAAACTCCCTTGCTTGGAGCAGCCATTGATCTATCGGCTGACCACTGACTAGCAACTCACCGAGCGAGCTTGGGAGCTGAGTTCTGCCATCGAGTTCGCCGTATGCTCGTGCAACCAGTGTCGCCGTCGCCAGCAAGCTATTTGTGGCTAGATATCCATCTTTCTCCTTGAGCTCAAAGACATGCGTATGCAGGCCAGATGAAGCCTGAGCCAGATCGATAAGAGGACTCTTCTTTTGGTTGGTGATTAGGTGGATCGCTCGGGCGCTATGATCTCGCGCGCGTTTGATCGCTTCTAAGATATCGGGATTTTTTCCCTCCGCAGAAACAAAGAATACTGGGCTCGTGGAAGCCAATGTAGGATTGCAGGAGATCTCCAAAGGCGTAGAGGGCCTCGAGAGGCGACCTGTATAGGCTTCATGGAGGCTGCAAAGCACAGAAGCGACTGTGAATGAGCCGCCAGACCCCACAGCGATAATCCCCTCCGTTCCGGCTGCGGCTATCGCTGCTTTGATCGCCGAAACGTCGAACGACAAGACCTCCGCGTAGGTCGCGGGAAGCTTGCCCAGTTCAGCATGAAAAATTCCTGATGCAGAATTCATCTGTCTCAATGCTGTTTTCCGGTGTTCCGAACACGCGGCTTAGGTTGCGATTTTGAATTCTTGATGTTGCTGAGGTTGCCAACCTCAAGTTTGTCGCGCAATTCCATCAGAAGAATCCCCAGCATGTTCTTCCCTTTACCATTCACTTCTCCCCACGTGCGATTTACTAAGTTATCGACGGTACCCACTTCAACGAGGCGAGCATTCCCAGTTGATAACAATACGTCAGCAAGGTCTGTATGCTGGGTGAACTTTGCTTCGAGAACTTTCCTCATACGATCGAATTTCACCTTCGACCATTGAGGTGCGATATCCCAAGAGTACAAGCCATGCGCGGCCATCGCTAGCAGTGCAGGGGATGGAGCGCTCATCAACCAGTCTCGAACGATTGGACGGCGAGCCTTGCCTGCCTGATATGCATGCTCTGCTGTCGGATACTCCTGTCCTTCGAACACGATCGGACGTCGATAGAGGTTACTTAAGACACCATAAGGTTTTTCATTGGAGCGATAGAAGCGCACCTCGGCGATTTTGGAGGTAGACTTCGAAGCGCCTTTTTTTGCTTCCCTCGAATTAGATCTTTGCTTCATTTTCCAGTGGCTCAAATTCAAATCGCAGTTCGGCTGCTAGTCAGCGCTTATTGTTCGGACACGCAGAAGTAAGCGCGCAACAAACGGCGTATCGTCACTAGATTTAGCATATCTAATGCTGGGCGAGGCGTCACCGATACATCAAGTGACTAGGCGCTGCCGAGATCAGTTCTCTGGAAAGACAAGATCGTGAGCGATCTATCGGGCCGCCGGTCAACAGGGAGAATTAGCGCGCCAGCCCTCTAGCGGCGCGCTATAGAGCTTTCCGGTCAACCGATTATCCAAACGACGGCTGGATCTCGCTAAGTCAAGGCAACGTCACCTTCACCAGCTTCCCGCCCCGCACGTCCACCCGCTTCATCATCGAGCCGCCCTCGGCGCGGTCGCCCGGACCGTCCCACTTCACGGCGGTCGTGACGTACCAGACGCCGTCGGGGACGCGCGGGAAGGAGAAGCTGCCGGAGGCGTCGCAGGTGGTGCGGCGCAGGGTCGAGACGTAGAGCGGGTCGTCGCGGTCGAACTTCACCGGAGCCAGGCTGGCGGCGCGGGTGCCGCGCGTGTCGTTGCCGAAGATCGCCGTCATGCGGGCGCGGGCATAGGCGCTGGCGGGGATGAGGTTGGCGGCCTGGCCGGCGCAGGTATGGGTCGTGTCGCCCGCCTTCAGGGTCGCGATGCCGCTCACCGTGTTGCTGCCGGCCTTGCGCGACCATTCGACCTCCGAGGCGGGGATCGGCTGCGACAGCGCGCTGGGCGGCGGCGGCGCGAAGGCCTGGTCGAACTGGGCGCAGCCGGTGGCGGCCAGGGAAGCGGCAACGGTGGCGGCGAGGCCGAAGAGGCGAGCGGCGGGCTTCATGGGAGGGGCTGTCTCCGGGCGCTTGAGGACGGATCGAGGGGCGAAAACGCTAGACGACAACGCCGGTTGCCGGCCTGTGTTCCTTTGGTGGTTCGGCTAGGCTCGCGGCCATGACCCAGTCCGCCCCCTTCGACGCCTTCCCCCTCCCCGCCGGCAGCGCCGACTGCCACGTCCATGTCTACGGTCCCTACGATCGCTTCCCCGCCGTGCACGGCGGCAAGTTCTCGCCGCTGCAGGCGACGCCGGTCGAGGCGCTGCTGGCGCTGTGGGACCGGATGGGCATCGCGCGCGGCGTGATCGTCCATGCGCTGGCGGCCGGCGGCGACAACGAGGTGACGCTCGACGCGCTGCGCCGCCATCGCGACCGGCTGCGCGGCGTGGCGATCCTGAAGCCCGAGGTGAGCGAGCGCCGGCTCGACGAGCTGAGCGAGGCGGGCTTCAAGGGCGTGCGCATCAACCTGCTGCGCCAGGACGGCAAGCCGGTCTCCTCGGGCGGCATGAACCTCGACGACCTGGTGGCGCTGGCGCCGCGCCTGCACGCGCGCGGCTGGCACGTCCAGCTCTGGGTCGAGACCGGCGATCTCAAGGAACTGGCGCCGACGCTGGAGAAGATGCCGTTCGATTTCGTGATCGACCATATGGGACGCACCATGGCCGACAAGGGCGTGGACACGCCCGGCTTCCGCGATTTCTGCGAGAAGCTCAAGACCGGGCGCTACTGGTGCAAGCTCTCGGGCGCCGACCGCAACACGCGCCAGGGCGCCGGGCCGGGCGCGGCCTACGACGACACGGCGCCGTTCATGCAGGCGCTGGTCGCCGCCAATCCCGACCGGCTGGTCTGGGGCAGCGACTGGCCGCATGTCGGCCACGCGGCCGAGGCGATCCCGCAGGAGGAGGACCTGCTGCGCCACTTCTTCCGCTGCGTGCCGGACGCGGCGGTGCGGAAGAAGATCCTCGTCGACAATCCGAAGGCGCTTTACGGGTTCTGAGTTCTTGGCTGGGATTTTGCGGTCGAGGCGGGACGCAACGCTCCTTCCCCAACGCGCCTCACCCTGAGGAGCGCTCCTCAGGAGCGCGTCTCGAAGGGTCGGCACGCGCACCTTGCCTGTTCCCCATCCTTCGAGACGGCCCTTCGGGCCTCCTCAGGATGAGGGTGGGGATGAACGCTGCAGTCGCGAGACGGGGTGCTTGTTTATCCTGCCGTCGTCGCCGCCAGTTCGCCGGCGGCCAGCACGACGATCTCGCCTTCGGCGAGCGGGCGCCAGTGGCCCGCGGTGACGGGGACGCTGGCGAGCAGCGACAGGTCCTGCGCGTCGTCGGTGGGATGGAGTGCAACGCCGGCTTCGGATTCGGGCGTGCCATGCTCGGCGCCTGTCCGATGCGCGCCTTCGGCGCGATGCCGATGCCGGAACCACAGGCCCGGCCCCATCGAGCCGTCGGACCCGCGGCGGCGATGGCCGTGGCCGAACACGAACTCGCCGTCGCTGTAAAGGAAGTTGAAGGTGCCGAGCGGGCGCATTTCGGCGGCGAAGGCGGCGAGCGTTTCGAGCCGCAGCCCGAGCGGCGGGACGCGGCGGTGCCACAGCGGCGCGAGGCGCTCCAGCAGCAGGCAGAAGGCGCTTTCGGAATCGGTCTGGCCGACGGGATGGAAGCGATGCGCCGGTTCGGCGGCGCGCGTCACCACGTCCTTCAGGTCGCCATTGTGCGCGAAGAGATGCGTGCGGCCGCCCAGCTCGCGCACGAAGGGCTGGGTGTTGGCGAGGCTGTTGCCGCCCTGCGTCGCGCGCCGGATGTGCGAGACGAGCTGGCGCGTCGGCAGGGTGCGGCGCTCGATGAAGTCGAGCCACGGGCTGTGGCTCGCGGGCTCGGGCTCCTTGTAGAGCCGCACCTCGTGGCCTTCATGGAACGCCACGCCCCAGCCGTCGACATTGCCGGTATCGGCCCCGCCATGGCCCGCGAACTTGCGCAACGAGAAGCTGGCGCGCATCGGCTTGCGGGCGGAGAGACAGAAGAGCTCGCACATGAGGAAAGGTCCTTCGCTGCGCTCAGGATGACAACGTTGTTGGGTCTGACGCAATGCGCCAATACAAACACCCATTGTCATCCCGAGCGTAGCGAGGGACCCTTACTCGGACCGTCATCACGAAAGGCATCAGCGTGACTCACCACGACAACTGGGGCTGGCGCGCCCGCATCGGGCTGTTCATCGTCGGCAACGAGGCGGTGCCCGAGGCGGAATGGTGGGCGATGGCGCCGCCGGGCGTGTCGGTGCATGCCGCGCGGGTGACGGCGTCGACGCCGTGGGCCAAGTGGCGCGCGGATCGCAGCGGCGTCGATCTCGCCGACGATCTGGCGCGCGGGGCCAGGCAGTTCTCGGCCATGCGGCTGCAGGCCGTCGTCTTCGCCCACACGTCGAGCAGCGTCGTGGGCGGCAAAGGCTGGGACGAGGCGACCGTCGATGCGCTGTCGGCGATCGTGGGCGCGGGCCTCGCGGGCGAGGACACGCAGGCCCATCGCGCGGCGAAGGTCACGACCAACGGGCTCGACACGCTGGCGGCGCTGCGTCACGCGGGCGTGCGGCGGCCGTTCCTGGTGGTGCCGCCGTGGTTTCCCGACGACACAATGGCCGCGGCGCTGCGCTACTACGCCGATCACGGCCACGCGCCGGTCGGGCACCTGCGCCTCGATCCCGGCCGCAAATGGCGGGACGTGCCGCCGCAGGATCTCTATCCGCAGGGCATGGGCTTCGAGCAGGAGATCGAGCCGCTCTACGCCCAGATCCTGAAAGCCTGCCCCGCCGCCGCCGACGGCGTGCTGATCGGCGGCACGGGTTTTCGCTGCGTCGGCATCATCGACACGCTGGAAAAGGACCTCGGCCGCCCGGTGATCAGCGCCAACCAGGCGAGCCTGTGGCACTGCCTGCGCATGAGCGGGATCAGTACACCGATCGAAGGCTATGGGGCGTTGTTGCGGTCGTAGCGTCGCTTCGCGCCTCCAAAACACCAACCTCATCCTGAGCGACCGTCGTGAGGGTCAAGCGTTTGCCCATGGCTTTTTGTCCCTGAGGATTGCGTTGAGGATGGTCACGAGCTTGCGCATGCAGGCGACGATGGCGACCTTTGCGG
>NZ_JAJISD010000016.1 GCF_020880995.1 Reyranella aquatilis
GCCCGCAAAGGTCGCCATCGTCGCCTGCATGCGCAAGCTCGTGACCATCCTCAACGCAATCCTCAGGGACAAAAAGCCATGGGCAAACGCTTGACCCTCACGACGGTCGCTCAGGATGAGGTCGATGGGTCAACCTGAGACGGAAAGACTCTAGATGATTAGTCCCGGTGGTTGCTGTTCCGGTCATCCAGAGCGCCGCGAAGGATCTCGCGCTCACCACGGATTTCTCCGATAGATTTGTGAGGTTCTTCGCTGTGCTTGCGACGACGTGCCGGCCCTCCACACATGACAAAGGCCGGCCCCCTTCGTTCGGACCGGCCTTCGCCGCTTCAAGAAGCTATTTCTTCTTCACGCTTTCGAGCGTCGGCAGCCTGTAGCGGTCCTCGGGATCGTTCCAGCCCTTGAAGTTGGGCTTGCGCTTCTCGGCGAAGGCGGCGCGCGATTCCATCAGGTCGCTCTTGGCGCCGTGATCGTGCAGTGCGTCGGCTAGGCGCTGCTGGTCGGCGCTCGGGGCCGGGCGCATCTGGCGCATCATGTGGACGGTGTTCACGCGGCTGGCCGGCGGCAGGGTGAGCAGGTGCTCGGCCATCGACATCGCCGTGGGCATCAGCTCGGCTGCATCGACCAGGCGATTCACGAAGCCGATCTCGTAGAAGCGCTGCGCGGTGAAGCGGAAGCCCAGCGCCATCTCCATCGCCACGGGGTAGGGCAGGTTGGCGATGTGGCCGTGATTGTAGCCGCCCAGCAGCCAGCGCTTGGCCTCTGAGACCTCGAACACCGCTTCGCGAACCGCGACACGCAGATCGGTGCGCTCGACCAGCATGAAGCCTCCGCCCATGGCGAAACCGTTGATCGCGGCGATCACCGGCTTTTCGAGCTTGCCCGACATGAACGGGTCTTCGATCTCAGGCCGGCGGCCGCCCGGCGCGCCGTCCTTCAGCGATTCCTTCATGTCCTCGCCGGCGCAGAAGCCGCGGCCGGCACCGGTGAAGATCGCGACCTCGAGTTCCCTGGACGCGCGGAACTCGTTCCAGGCCTTCGACAGTTCGGTCCGCATCTCGTGATTGAGCGCGTTCAACCGGTCTGGCCGGTTCATGCGCACGACGAAGATCTGCCCGTGCTTCTCGGTTTCGACGACAGCCATCTCTTGTTTTCCCTTATCCCTTCAGGAAGGCCAGCAGGTCGGCGTTGAGCTGGTCCTTGTTCATGGTGGCGAGCCCGTGGCTGCCCTTCGGATAGATCTTGAGCGTGGAACCCTTCACCAGCTTGGCGGAAGCGCGGGCCGAAGCGTCGATCGGCACGATCTGGTCGTCGTCGCCGTGAATGATAAGCGTCGGCACGTCGAACTTCTTCAGGTCCTCGGTGAAGTCGGTCTCGGAGAAGGCCTTGATGCAGTCGAGCAGGGGCTTCAGCCCGCCCATCATGCCCTGCATCCAGAAGAAGTCGCGCACGCCCTGGCTCACCTTGGCGCCGTCGCGATTGGCGCCGTAGAACGGCGTCGTCAGGTCCTTGAAGAACTGCGAGCGATCGTCGGTAACACCCTTGCGGATGCCGTCGAACACCTCCATCGGCAGGCCGCCCGGATTGGCCGCGGTCTTGAGCATCTGCGGCGGCACGGCGCCGACCAGCACGGCCTTGGACACGCGCCTGGTGCCATGCCGCCCGATGAAGCGCGTCACCTCGCCGCCGCCGGTCGAATGACCGACCATCGCCGCACCCTTCAGATCGAGCGCCTCGAACAGCGCCGCCAGATCGTCGGCATAGGTGTCCATCTCGTTGCCGTCCCAGGGCTGGCTCGAGCGGCCATGACCGCGGCGGTCATGGGCGATCACGCGGAAGCCGTTCTGCGCGAGGAACACCATCTGGTCTTCCCACGCATCGGCCGTCAGCGGCCAGCCATGGCTGAAGGTCACGGCCGGGCCCTTGCCCCAGTCCTTGTAGTAGATGTCGGTGCCGTCGCGGGTCTTGATGAAAGGCATGGAACGCTCCTCTCGCGGCGATGAGTTACTCGACGCGGGAGAATGCACCAGCTGTGAGGCCGGCGCGAGTAGACGTTATGCGGAGCTACCGCCGCTCGAAGTCGATGCGTTCGTCGACCGGCAGGCCGAGCAGGTGGCGGCGCAGGCAGTCGAGGCCGAGTTCGGTCGCGCCGACGCGCACCCAGTCGCGGCCGCCGATCAGGCGGGCCTGGCGCGTGACCGCGCCGTTTGGGTCGGCGAGGCCGATGCAGATCGTGCCGCCCATGTCGGGCCGGTCGGCACCCTCGTCGAGTTCGAGCAGCACGACCAGCGCGTGGCTGGCGCCGCTGGAGGCGCGGATGGCCTTCGCCACCGAAGCCGCCTGGTCGGGCGCGACCGACGTGGCCCCGAGTTCGGCCAGATCGCGCGCGACGATGCCGCGGCGGAAGGCGCGCTCGGCGCCGGCCAGCGGCGCGAGCCGCGCGGCGAGATGGCCGCCCGTCACCGTCTCGGCGAGGGCCAGCGTGAAGCCGCCCTCCAGCAGCTTGCCCAGGATCACGCCTTCGATCGTCTGATCGTCCTCGGCCACGATGAAGTTGCCCAGCCGCTTGCGCACCTCGGCCTCGGCCGGGCCGAGCCGGGCGGCGAGCGAGGCTTCGTCGTCGGCGCGCAGCGCGAGCTTGGTCTCGAGCTGCGGATAGTGTGCCTGGAAGCCGAGCTTGATGCCGCCGCCTTCCTTGAAGGCCTCGATGTCGCCCAGCATCTGGTCGGCGCGCGATTCGCCGATGCCGAACGTGTGGAATCGCTTGAGTTTCGTCACGCCCTCGAGGCCGCTCATCGCCAGCAGGCGCGGGATCACCTGCTCGTCGAGCATGCGGCGCATCTCGCGCGGCACGCCGGGGGTGAAGAAGAAGCGGGCCTTGCCGATCGTGACGGCAAAGCCGCAGGCGGTGCCGATCGGATTGTCGATGAACTCGGCATTGGCCGGCAGCATCGCCTGCTTCACGTTGTTGGGCGGCATGACCCGCCCGCGGCGCGCATAGGATTCCTCCATGCGCTTCATCCAGTAGTCGCTCAGCACCAGCTCGACGCCGCAGGCCTGGGCCGCGACTTCCTGCGAGAGATCGTCGACCGTGGGCCCCAGTCCGCCGTTCACGATCACCGCGTCGGCGCGCTCGCCGGCCTGATGAAACGCCTTCAGCAGGCTCTCGCGGTCGTCGCCGACGGTGGTGCCCCAATGGACGCCCAGTCCGACCTCTACGAGGCGGCGTGCCATGTGGCTGTAGTTGGTGTTGACGGTCTTGCCGGTGAGGATCTCGTCGCCGGTACAGAGGATTTCCACGCGCATGGGCGGAATTATCGGCTAACGTCGCGTCTAAAGCGAGAGATCAAAAGCGAGCGGGAGAGAAGAGCATGACCATGTTGTCATCCGATCTGAAGGAAGCGCTGGCGAAAGTCGGCACCTCGACCCTGACCGGCGTGCTGAACAAGCGCGGCCTGCGCAGCATGACACTGTACGATGTGTGGCCGATGCGGCCCGAGCAGCCACGCATGGTGGGCCTGGCCTTCACGATGCGCTTCATCCCGTCGCGCGAGGACAAGGACGGGCCGACCTCGACCAGCCGGTCCATGGTCCAGCCGCAGGCGATGGAGGAGTGCCCGCCGGGCCATGTGCTGATGATCGATTCGCGGGGCGATTCGCGGGCGGCGTCTGCGGGCGATCTCTATGTCGGTCGGCTGAAGGCGCGCGGCGCCGCCGGCATCGTCACCGACGGCGGCTTCCGCGATACCGACGGCGTCCACAAGACCGGGCTGCCGGCCTATCACCGCCGCCCGTCCTCGCCGCCCAGCCCGATCGCTCACCGTCCGGTCGATCTCCAGCTGCCGATCGCCTGCGGCGGCGTCGCCATCTATCCCGGCGACGTGATCGTGGGCGACCGCGATGCCGTCCTCGTCATCCCGCCCGACATCGTGGAAGCCGTCGCCCAGGAAGCGCTCGACGCCTACCACTACGAGGAGTTCGCCGAAGCCGAAGTGGCGCGCGGCCGCTCGCTGAAGGGCCTGTTCCCGGTCGCAGGCGAGGAAGCCAAGCGCGACTACGAGGCCTGGAAGGCGCGGGGAAAGAAGTAGCTTTTCATACTCCTCGCCCCCGTTGGGGGAGAGGAACATGAGTCGTCACGCCAGCGACGTCCGGATCTCGAGGCCGTTCTTCAGCGTGAGCGTGACCGGGGTGCGCTCGGCGATGTCGGCCATGCGCTTCTTCTGTTCGTCGTCGACGTTGCCCTCGATCGTCAGCACGCGGTCGATGCGCTGCCTGTCGCCGTCTCGGCTGAAATGGATGTCGGCATGCACGGCCGTGACCGGCCACTGCTTGCGCTCGGCATACATGCGGAGCGTGATGACGGTGCAGGCGCCCAGCGCCGACGTGAGAAGATCGTAGGGGGCGGGGCCGGCATCCTTGCCGCCCAGTTCGGGGCCCTCGTCGGCCGTGAGCCTGTGATGCCCGCCGTGGCCGGTCGAGATGGCGG
Source organism: Reyranella aquatilis (assembly GCF_020880995.1). Classification (GTDB taxonomy): domain Bacteria; phylum Pseudomonadota; class Alphaproteobacteria; order Reyranellales; family Reyranellaceae; genus Reyranella; species Reyranella aquatilis. The sequence goes on from NZ_JAJISD010000016.1 coordinate 4,487, forward strand.
TCGCGTAGTTGGTCGTGCCGATGCTTGCCCTTGCGTGCGCCATTGCAGCCTCCCGATGCGTCGGAGCGCCCCCGCTTCGGGGACGCTCCGGCACCAGTCTAGCGGCGCTTGCGGCGAGCCGCTGCCTTCTTCGTCGCCTTCTTCACGGCCTTCTTCGGCGCGGTCTTCGTCTTCGTCACGGCCTTCTTCGCCGCCTTCTTGACGCTCTTCTTCGCAGCTTTCTTCTTCGCAGCCATTCCATTTCTCCCTGTGCAAATCGCGAGATCGCAGATGCCGAACCTCGCACAACATTGCATCTAGCGCGCGATTCGCATGTTTGTCTCGTTTTCTTCGCGTGCGCGCACTGTTCCGACATGAGTCATGTCGTCGCTGATCGGCGCGTCGGCGGGCAAGGCCGCAAGCAGGCCACCGGCGGTTTGCGGATCGAACAGCAGCGGCAGCTTGGAATGCGAGGCGGCCCGATCCATGCCGTCGATGAGATGACGGGCGCGCAGATTCTCCGGCTGCAGCGAACTCGCGAAGCCCTGCGCGAACAGCTCGGTTGCGCCCGGCAGTGCCGGCAACGCATCGAGATCGATGTCGACCGCGACGTTGCCGCTCGCGCGGATCATCTCCGCAATGTGACCCGCCAGTCCAAAGCCGGTCACGTCGGTACAGGCATGGGCACCCGCATCGAGCAGCGTCTGTGCGGCAGCGCCCGATGGCGTACGCATGGACGCGAGCGCTGCCTCGATCCACGCGGCCCTGGCCATGCCACGCATCGCGGCCGCGAAGATCACGCCCGTGCCCAGCTTCTTCGTGAGGACAAGCCGGTCCCCGGGACGCAATCCGCCTTTGCGCAGCGCCCGCGATGCGACGACGAGGCCGTTCACCGAAAAGCCCAGCGCGGCTTCCGGCCCTTCGCCGGAATGGCCGCCGATCAACGCGCAGCCCGCGCCGTCGAGCACGCGCCGCGCGCCCGCCAGCATCTGGAAGAGATCTTCCTCCATCAGCCGCTCGGCGGCGGCCGGCACCACCGCCAGCGCGAGCGCGCTGTGCGGCCTGGCGCCCATCGCCCACACGTCGCCCAGCGCATGCACGGCCGCGACCTCGCCGAAGACGAAGGGATCGTCGATGAAGGTGCGGAAGAAATCGACCGACTGGACCAGTGCCTGTCCCGGCGGCACTTCGATCATCGCCGCATCGTCGGGTGCGTCGAGGCCGATGGCCACGCTGGATCCCGGCGAAGGGCCGAGGCGCGCCAGCACGCGGTCGAGCACGCCCGCGCCCACCTTGGCGCCGCAGCCGCCGCAGCGCATGCCGATGTCGGCCAGCAGGCGCCTCGCGTCCGCATCGGCCAGCGCCGGATCGGGCGGCGCGGTACGCGCGCGCCTGTCCATCGGCGCGGCGGGCGGCTCGCGGTACATGCGCATCCACTTGCGGTCGATATGGTCCTTCCAGCGCCAGACCCACGCGCCCTCGATCGCGAAGCCGCCGCGCGTGGCCACGGCATTGCCGTCGCCGGTGCCGAGGATCGACAGGTAGCGGCGTTGCGGCGTGAAGGGCCGGGGTGGCTGGCCCAGCAGCGCGAGCCGCAGGTTTTCGGCGAGCGGCGGGCCGTGGCGCACGGCGAAGACGCCGGCCTTGGGCCGCGGATGCGCGGTCACGCTGGCGCAGTCGCCGGCCGCGAACACCGACGGGTCGCCGCTCGACGCCAGCGTCGGCTCGACGGCGAAGAAGCCACGCTCGTCGAGCGAAAGACCGGTCTCGGCGAACCACGCGGCGGCGCTGGCCTGCGTCACCACGAAGGCGTCGTCGGCCCGCAGCCGCTCGCCGTTCTCGAGATGGACGGCGTCGGCGTCGATGCGCGTGGTGGCGGTATGCTCGATCAGGCGCACGCCGCGCCGCCCGAAGATCGCGCGCATGCGCTGCCGCGCCGCGACCGCCTGGCCTGACAGGATCTCGCCCTTGGTGGCCAGCGTCACCGACACCTGGGCGCCGCGCGCGACCTGGCGCAGGCGATGGTCGATGGCGAGCGCCAGTTCGACGCCGCCCGCGCCGCCGCCGATCACGGCGATGTCGAGCGCGCCCTGCCAGTCCTTGACCCGTTCGAGGAAGCCCAGCCAGCGCCGCCCCAATTCGGCGATCGGCTTCACCGGCGTCGCATGCTCGGCGGCGCCCGCAATTGCCGCCATGCTGGGCGAGGAGCCGACATCGAGCGAGACGAGATCGTAGGAGACCGGCGGGCGATCCTTCAGCAGCACCTGCCGGTTGAGCCGGTCGAGTCCCACCGCCTCGGCATGGATCAGCCGCGCGCCGTTCCAGGCGCAGAGCCGCGCCAGGTCGATGTGACATTCGTCGAACGTGTAGGTGCCGGCCACGAAGCCGGGGATCATGCCGGAGTAGGGCGTCTCGATGTCCCGCCCGATCAGTGTCAGCCGCACGCCGGGCATCGGCTTCATGCCGAAGCTTCTGACCACATGGACATGCGAATGCCCGCCGCCCACGAGCACGAGGTCTTTCAGGAGGGGCGCAGCTTGCATCCTGCTCTCTATATCCCATTCCCTTGGCCGGCTCTCTTCGCGCTGCGGGAGAGTTTGAGATCAATTAGTAGCGTGTCTCAAAAGAATAATGTATATCAATTGATTAGGGGAATTTGTTCCCCTTCTTTCGGAGCGCGCCCCATCGCCGTCACGTCCGGTCTCTCGGTAGCCCCTGATCTCTCCGGGGACGCCGCTTCGCTCGTGGCGCAACCGCGTTCGGCCTGGTCGCTGTCCTGGCCGCTGGTGCTGGGTCTGCTGCTCTTCATCTGCCTCGCCAACGGCAGCGGCCTGCCGCTGCTGGCCGATCCCGACAGCCACTGGCACATTGCCGTCGGCAACTGGATGCTGGCGCACGGCACGGTGCCGACGGTCGATCCATTTTCGTTCACCTTTGCCGGCCAGCCGTGGATCGCCAAGGAGTGGCTGTCGCAACTGCTGATGGCGATGGCCTTCAAGCTGGGCGGCTGGGGTGGCGTCACCGTGCTGGCCGCGACCGCGCTCGCAGCGTCCTTCGCGCTGATGCTGCGGCTGCTGCTGCGCGACCTGCGCCCGTTGCCGGCCGGCCTGTTCGCGCTGGCCGCCATCGCGATGACCCTGCCGCACTTCCTCGCGCGGCCGCATGTCCTCGCATTCGCCTTCATGCTGATCTGGATGGCGGGCCTGGTGCGCGCCGTCGAGGAGCGCCGCGCCCCCGCGCCATTGCTGCTGGTCGCCATGCTGCTGTGGGCCAATCTCCATGGCGGCTTCACGCTCGGCCTGCTGCTGGGCGGCGCCTTCGCAATCGAGGCCCTGCTGGGCGCGCGTAATGCCGACGAGCGCAAGGCGTTGTTCCTCGGCTGGGCGAAGTTCGGCGCGGCCGCCTTCCTCGTCGCCTGCATCACGCCCTACGGGCCCGAACCGATCCTCGTCACCCTGCGCATCTTCGGCATGGGCGATGCGCTGGCCTTCATCTCGGAATGGAAGTCGCCGGACTTCCAGAAGCAGCCGCTGGCCGAGCTGGTTCTGTTGATCGCGCTCTACGCCGCCCTGTCGCGCGGGTTGAAACTGCCGCTGCTGCGCCTGCTGATCGTGCTGGGCCTGCTGCACCTCTATCTCAGTTACGCGCGCAACGCCGAGCTTCTGGCGATGCTCGCGCCCCTGGCGATCGCCCCGCTGCTGGCGCGGCAATGGCCGGGGCTGCGGCCCGATCCCGCCGCGGGTCTCGGTGCGTCGCTCGCCGACCAGGCGGCGGCACTCGCCAAGCCGGCTGGATTGGCGGCCGTTGCGGTCGGCATCGCCGCATGCGCCACGATTGCGCTCGGGCTGGTGCGCTATGGCGGCATCGTGCCACCGCTCTCGACCATGCCCTCGACCGCGATGGCCTATGTGAAGCAGGCGGGCATCGGCGGTCGCGTGCTCAACCACTACAATTTCGGCGGCTATCTCATCCATGCCGGCGTGCCGACCTTCATCGACGGCCGCGGCGAACTCTTCGGCCGCGATTTCATCCGCCGCTACGCCGACACGATCGGCCTGCGCGGCAGCGAATCGCTGGAGCAGCTGCTCGAGCGCAATCGCATCGACTGGACCTTCATGCCGCCCGACCAGCCGGCCAACCGCCTGCTGGCCCGACTGCCGGGCTGGCGCCAGGCCTATGCCGACGAGGCTGCGGTGATCTTCGTGCGCGAGCGCTGACAGCCCCGCGAACGCTCCGGCGGGTCGTCATCGACCTCCCGTCGTCGCGCTACTCCTTCAGCACGATCCAGATGCAGTGGCCCAGCGCGCAGAGGCGGCCGGACTCGGTGTAGAGCGCCGTGCCCGAATAGAGCTTGCGGCCCTCGGCGCCGATTCGCCAACCGACGACGGCGCAGCGTTCGCCGACCCTGGGGCGGTCGAGCACCTTCGCGGTCATGCGGCCGGTGAGGGCGGGGCGCCAGTCGTCCGGGTCCTGCGCGGCCCAGGCGCCGGGGCAATCGAGCGTGCCCCACAGGAACTCCGGCCGGATGCGGCCGTCGGCATCGGCATGGTTGGCGTGAGGCACGTAGCAGGAGAGGGAAGTGCCACCCTGGCCCTGGGCGCTGCCGAATACGCGCAAGCCATCGCCCACGCCCCGGCCGCGACCGCACACCAGGCACCACTGGAAATCGCTGCCCTCGCCACAGCCGCCGACCGCGTCCTGCTGCATCACCTCGTTCCAGTCGGCGGGCGGCTTCGGGGGCTGCAGGTGATCGACAGAGCCGGCACGAGCCTCGCAGATCAGCGTGTCGCCGTCGCGCATCATCAATGCCGCGTCCTCGCGCACGAGGTTCATCGGCGTCTCGATGGGAATCGGCGCGCGCAGGGTGATCTCGACCGCATCGTCGCCCGTGCCGTACGCCTTGTTGTAGTGCGCGGCCAGCACGCCGCCGACATAGCCGCCGTTGCCCGAGAGGCGCGGGCCGTTGAAGCCGGTCCGGATGATGACTTGATCGTCCACTCTGTCCTCGCTTGCGTTGGCAGCGGCAAAAACTGGCGTGCGCATGCGGAGAATGCAAGCCTGCCGGGCCCGCAATCGGCTTGCATCGCCGCGCGCGCTCGTCGAGGGTAAATCGATGGGTTCGGCTTTGCCGTGGGCGCTGGTGGCGCTGTGTTTTGCGCTCGGCATCGCCAGCCGCTCGGTCAGCGACACGTTCGTCGTCTTCGTGCCTGCGCTGCAGCACGACTTCGACGCCAATCGCGGCCCGGTCACGCTGATCTACAGTTTCGCGCTGCTGGTCGGCGGTACCGCGGCGCCGATCACCGGCTGGATCCTCGACCGCTTCGGCCTGCGCGCGCTGACCGTGTTCGGCGTGATCGCCGCCGCCGGCAGTACGGCCCTCGCCTCGCAGGCGAGCCAGCTCTGGCATCTCTATCTTTCGCTGGGCGTGATGATGGGGTTCGGCGCGGCCTCGCTGTCGGGCATCCTGTCGTCGTCGCTGATCGGCCGCTGGTTTCCGGCCCATCGGCTGGGCGTGCCGCTCGCGGTGTCGTGGTCGGCCTCGGGCGTCGGTGCGATGGCGACCTTTCCGGCGGCGCAATATCTGATCGACACCGAGGGCTGGCGTCATGCCTATCTCGTGTTCGCCGCCTTGACCGCGTTGTTCATCCCGTTGCTGCTGGTGCTGCCGTGGAAGAAGATCGAGCGTGGCGCGCCGGGCCTCGCGAAGCTGCGCGAGACCGCGGCGCCGGGCGTCACGGTGAGCGAGGCGTTGCGCGACTGGCCCTTCTGGGCGCTGACCTCGTCCTTTGCATTGACCTCGATCGGCATCTTCTCGCTGGTTCCGCAGAGCGTGGTCTATCTGCTCGAGCGCGGCATGGACGGTCCCTATGCCGCGCGGGCGATGGCGGTCGCGGGTTTCCTGACGCCGCTCGGCATGATCGGCTTCTCGTGGCTGGCCGATCGCGGCGGACGGCGGCTGGCGGCGATCCTGGCCTATGCCTGCTCGATCGCCGGCGTCGGGGCGCTGGCGATGGTGCGCGGGCCGGACGACGATTTCTGGCTCTGGACCTTCGTGCTTCTATTCGGCGGCAGCATGGGGTCGCGCGGGCCGATGATCTCGACGCTCGCCACCCTGCGCTATCGCGGCGCGCATTTCGGCCGCATCTACGGGCTGATCGCCATCGGCATGGGGCTGGGCGGCTTCCTGGGCGCCTGGATCGGCGGCGTGCTGCACGATCTCACCGGCGGCTATGCGGCGGTCATGGTGCTGTCGGTGCTGGCGCTGGCGACGGCGGCGGCGACCCTGGGCGCCGAGGCCGGGGCGCGGGAGCGGCTCAGCCGCCGACCTCCTGCCGCATGACATGTCGGTGACGATTGCTCCCGCATATTGTGTTTCGTCCCGAGTCCGGCCACTATGGCCGGCATGTTGGACCGCATCGACTTACCGAGTAGTCCCACTCCGAGGCGGCGGACCTAGCCGTGACCCCGGGCCTTGAGTCCTGCCAAGCGCTGGTGCTCAACGCCGATTTTCGGCCACTGTCGTATTTTCCTTTGTCCGTCTGGTCCTGGCAGGATGCGGTCAAGGCCGTGTTCCTCGATCGGGTCTGCGTGGTCTCCCAGTACGACCGCAAGATCCACAGCCCGACGTTCGAGATGCGGCTGCCCAGCGTCATCGCGCTCAAGGAATACGTGCCGGCGGCGCGCCGTCCCGCCTTCACGCGGTTCAACGTCTTCCTGCGCGACCGCTTCACCTGCCAGTACTGCAACGGCGACTTCGCGACCAACGAACTCACTTTCGACCACGTGATTCCCAAGTCGCGCGGCGGTCGCACGAGCTGGCAGAACGTCGTGACCGCCTGCAGCCCCTGCAACCTGCTGAAGGGCAACATGCTCCTGAAGGAGAGCGGCCTCGCCCTGCGCTGCGCCCCGGTCGAACCCTCGACGCAGCTCCTGCAGGAACACGGCCGCGCCTTTCCGCCGGGCTACCTCCACGAGAGCTGGCGCGACTTCCTTTACTGGGACAGCGAGCTCGACCAGAACTGAAGCATCGGCGCGCTCCGATGATTCAGATCCGCGTCGACAGCCAGATTGCCAGGCGGGAGCCGGTCTTGATCACCGCCGAAAGCGCTTCGTAGCCGACCGCCTGTTCGGCGCCGGCGGCGAGGGCTTCGTCGCGGTGTTCGATCTCCTCGTCGCGGAACTTCTCGACGGTCGCGCGCAGGTCCTTCTCGTCGTCGCCAAGGGCGGCGGCCTGCTCGGCGTAGTGCTCCTCGATCGTCTCCTCGACGGCGACGGTGCAGGCCATGGCGGCCTTGTCGCCCATCAGCGCCGTGGCGGCGCCCAGCGCGAACCCCGCCACGCTCCACAGCGGCGACAGCAGGGTGGGCCGCACGCGGCGCTCGACCAGCAGCCGGTCGAACACCTTGTTGTGGTTGCGTTCCTGCGAGGCCATGTGCTGGATGCGGCGGCCGGTCTCGCTGTTCGAGCGGCCGGTCCAGCGCAGCGCGGCCAGCTGGCCCTCGTAGATGCGCACGGCGCCGAACTCGCCGGCCTGATCGACGCGGATGGTTCGTTCGATCACTTCGCGGGCGTCTGGGTCGCCGGGATTGCGGTGGTGAGCGGTCTTCATGGCACCCTCAGCGTGAGCTTGCCGTGCGCGACAGGCCCGAAGCGAGGCCGACGGCCAGGATGGCGGAAAGGATCGCGTTCCAGCCGGCCATCGAGATACCCAGCAGCGACCACACGACGGCGTCGCAGCGAACCATCTTCGCGCCGAACAGGTACTTCTTCAACTCTTCGGGCGAGAGGCCGGTGGGCACCGTGCCGGTGCAGGATTGCGGCCCCTGCCACCAGCGGTACTCGACGCCGGCGTGGAACAGTCCGATCGCCGAAGTGATGGCGATGGCCGCGATGGCGATCACCAGGAACGTGGTGGCGAGGCGCGGGCGGCTCGACGAGGCGAAGGCCGCGAGGCCCGCGATCATCGCGGCGATGTGCGGCCAGCGCTGCCAGTGGCACATCTCGCAGGGAGCGAAACCCATCACGTACTGGAAGAAGAGCGCACCTCCCAGCATGATGCCGCTGCCGAGCAGGGCGACGAGGCCGAGCTGGCTGGGGAGAGGTAGGCGCTGCGCGGCAGCCATGGAGCGATCCTAGAAGAGGTACCGGACGACGACGAATCCGCCGATCAGGGCGAACAGGAAGAGCCAGGTGAGCAGTGTCAGGCGCTTCTCGATGAAGGCCCGGATCGGCTCGCCGAACTTCCACAGCAAGGCTGCCACGAGGAAGAAGCGGAGACCACGCGTCAAGATGGACGCCCACACGAACGTGAACAGGTCGAAATGCGCGGCGCCTGAAGCAATCGTCACGAGCTTGTAGGGGATCGGCGTCAGGCCCTTGATCAGGATGAACCAGGTCCCGTACTCGGTGAACCCGGCGCGGAAAGCCGCGAGGCCCGCCTGCAGCCCGTAGGTCTTCACCACCCAGGCGCCCAGCGTCTCGAAGAAGTAGTAGCCGATCGCGTAGCCGAACAGTCCGCCCGCCACCGAGCAGATCGTGCACACGAGCGCGATTCTGAACGCCTTCTCCCGGTTGGCCAGCACCATCGGCACCAGCATCACGTCGGGCGGAATCGGGAAGAACGAGCTCTCCATGAAGGAGACCACGCCCATCGCGGGGATGGCGTTCTTGTGTTGGGCGAGGCGGATCACCCAGTCGTACAGGCGGCGGATCATGGGCTGCGTTCTAGCCCGGCGACCGGGGCGAGGCGAGCGGGCTTTGTGCTGCCGAAACGGTGTGCTCGCAGGGACCGCTCCGCTTTGGCACACTGGCCCGCATGTCAGCCCTGAACCAGCTCCATCTCGCCCAGCCGCTCACCCTGCCAAACGGCGTCGTGCTGAAGAACCGCATCGGCAAGGCGCCGCTGACCGAGGGGCTGGCCGATCCCATGAACCGTGCCACCGAACGGCATGTGAGGCTCTATGGACGCTGGGCCGCAGGTGGCGCCGGGCTCGTCGTCACGGGCAACGTGCAGGTCGACCGTCGCTACCTCGAACGGCCGGGCAACGTGGTGATCGACGGCAATGACGGGCTCGAGGCGCTGCGGGCCTATGCGCGCGCCGGCACGGCCAACGGCACGCAGCTCTGGATGCAGATCAACCATCCCGGCCGCCAGACGCCGCGCCGTGTCTGCGAGCAGCCGGTGGCACCCTCGGCAGTGCCGCTGGCGCTGCCCGAGAGCGCCTTCGCCCATCCGCGCGCGATGACGGCGGAGGAAGTGGCCGACCTGCCGCGCCGCTTCGCCCATGCCGCCCGGGTGGCGCACGAGACGGGCTTCACCGGCGTGCAGGTCCATGCCGCGCATGGCTACCTGCTCAGCCAGTTCCTGACGCCGCTGGTGAACCGGCGCGACGATCGCTGGGGTGGCGACATCGCCGCGCGCGCGTCCCTGCTCCTCGAGGTCGTGCGCGCCGTGCGGGCGGCGACCTCACCCCGCTTCTGCATTTCGGTGAAGCTCAATTCGTCGGATTTCCAGCAGGGCGGCTTCTCGAACGAGGAATGCCTTCGGGTCGTGACGTGGCTGGGCGAAGCCTCGGTCGACCTCATCGAGATTTCCGGCGGCAACTACGAGAAGCCCGCGATGATGGGCAGCGGCGCCAAGGAAAGCACCGTTCGCCGCGAGGCCTACTTCCTCGACTATGCGCGGTCGGTCCGGAAGGTCGCGACCGTGCCCATCATGCTGACCGGCGGCTTCCGCACGCGCGCCGCGATGGAAGCGGCGCTGGAAGAGGGCGCGTGCGACGTGATCGGGCTCGGCCGGCCGATGTGCGTCGACACCGATCTGCCCAACCGCCTGTTGCATGGCGAGACGGATCGCGCCGAAGCCTACGAGGAGCGCATCGTGCCGGCGAAGGCGGGCCTCGGCTGGTTCTGCCTGCAACTGATTGCCCACGGCGACGGCCGCGAGCCCGATCGGGCGCTGGACGGCGAGGCGGCCATTCGCGGCTATCTCGCCAACGAGGAAAGCACCGCGGCGGCGCTCGAAGGGCGTTCGTGACCCCCGGTGATGCCGGAGGCCCGACCGGTTCTCCATGTCGGGCCGGGGGCTGATTGGGGAAGGCGGAGCTTCAACGCTCCTGCAGGTCCGACGGCTGGTCCGCCGAAGGAGTATCATCCTGCTCGACTCGCTCCTCCCAGGCATGTGGAGGGACTCGGCTATATTGACGAAGCGTCCCTGAAGGATCGGCGGAACCGAACATGACCAGACTGCGACTGCACCGGGAAAACCATCTGGTCCAGCGGATAGGCTGGCTGCGCGCCGCCGTGCTGGGCGCCAACGACGGTATCGTGTCGACGGCGAGCCTGATCGTAGGGGTGGCGGCCGCCGCCGCATCCCCGGGCGACGTGATGATCGCGGGTGTCGCGGGACTGGTGGCCGGCGCCATGTCGATGGCGGCGGGCGAGTATGTCTCCGTGAGTTCCCAGGCCGATACCGAACGCGCCGACCTCGCGCGCGAGGGCGCCGAACTGGCGGCCAATCCCGCCTTCGAACTCGACGAACTGGCCGAGATCTATGTCGCTCGCGGCGTCGAACCCGCACTGGCGCGACAGGTGGCGGAGCAGCTGATGACCAGGGGCGCCCTGGCGGCACATGCCCGCGACGAACTGGGGATTTCCGACGCGACCGCGGCGCGTCCTCTCCAGGCCGCCCTGACCTCGGCCGCGACCTTCTCGCTGGGCGCCGCCTTGCCTCTGCTCATGGTCGTCGTTGCTCCCGCGGCGTGGCTGGTGGCTGCGGTCAGCGCCGCCTCGCTGCTCTTCCTCGCGCTGCTGGGTGCGATCGGCGCGCGTGCAGGTGGTGCCGACATCTGGCGCGCCACGGTTCGCGTCACCTTCTGGGGAGCGCTGGCCATGGCGCTCACCGCCGGCATCGGCCGCGTGTTCGGCACGGTCGTCTGAGCGGCCTCGGCGAGGGCCGGCCTGGCTACGTCGACCTGTCGCGCAGCTGCCGGACGAGTTCGCGATACTCGGCGATCGTCGGCAGGCTCGGATCGCGCGGGGGGCGGCCCAGCGGGATGTCGGTCGCCAGCAGCATCTCGAGCTGGCGCATGGCGTGGTCGCAGTCCGTGTGGCCGGCGGCGAGACGCACCAGCATCTCGGCCAGCCATTCGCACTCCTTGGAATCGACGTCGCGCCCGCGACTTTCCACCTCGTCGAGGAATAACTCGACATAACGGAACAGGGCGGCCTGCTTGGCCTTTGGATCGGGAGCCACGGCTAGCAGGGAAGGAAAAGGGACTCGGAGGCGGCCGTCATGCTGCGCTGTCACGAAGGTGAGCGGGAGCGGAACACTCGGGATGGATGTCGCCGTCTCTCGGTCGCCGGCGCTCGTTCGTCACGGCCGGCGATGGCCCCGAATAAGCCCGTCGGCCGGGGACCGGCAAGCGGAAACTGGCATCGTGTCGTTACGGCTTGGCCGCCCCGGTGCCGGTGCGCGGGACGGGCCGGGTGGGTGCGGGACGCTTTTCCAGCCTCTCGATGCGCTGCTCGAATCCCGCCTGCATCTTCTCCATCCGTTGCTGGAGCTGCTGGTTCTGGACCTTGAGTTGCTCGATCTGGGCCGACAGCGCCGCCGTCGACCGTTGCAGTTCATTCAGCCGCCCCTCGACGCCGCTCTGCGCCGCAGCCGTGCCGGGCAGGAGAAGCAGCGCCAGGAGGGCGAGCCGCGGCATCGGATCGCCGGTTACTCGGCGGCCTGCTTCAGGCTCGTCGGCACCGTCTCGCCGGCGAAGAGGGCGGCGCGCGCGGCGTCGTACTCGGCCTTGAGGCGGGCCACGATCTCGGCGGCTGGCGGCGCGTCGTGGATCTGGCCGACACCCTGGCCGGCGCCCCAGATGTCGCGCCACGCCTTGACCTTCATGTTGCCGCCGGAGCCGAAGTTCATCTTGCTCTTGTCGGCTTCCGGCAGCGCATCGGGATCGAGGCCGGCGGCGGCGATGGAGCGCTTCATGTAGTTGCCGTGCACGCCGGTGAAGAGGTTCGTGTAGACGATCTCCTCGCCGGTCGAATCGATGATGCACTGCTTGTTGGCGTCGGTGGCGTTGCCTTCCTTGCTCGCGGTGAAGCGCGTGCCGAGATAGGCGAGGTCGGCGCCCATGGCCTGGGCCGCCAGCACCGAGGCGCCGTTGGAGATCGAGCCCGACAGCAGGATCGTGCCGTCGTAGAACTGGCGCACTTCCGGCACCAGGGCGAATGGCGAGAGACGGCCGGCATGGCCACCGGCGCCGGCGCAGACCAGGATCAGGCCGTCGACGCCGGCCTTCAGCGCCCGCTTGGCATGCGCCACGTTGGTCACGTCATGGAACACCAGGCAGCCGTAGCGATGCGCCGAGGCGACCACCTCGTCGGGTGCGCGCAGCGACGTGATCTGGATCGGCACCTTGTACTTCTCGCACATGTCGATGTCGTGCTGCAGGCGGTCGTTCGACGAGTGCACGATCTGGTTGACCGCGAAGGGCGCGACTTTCTTCTCGGGGTGCTTGGCCTTGTACTCCGCCAGCTCTCCGGTGATGCGCTTCAGCCACTCCTCGAGCATCTCCTTCGGCCGCGCGTTCAGCGCCGGGAAGGAGCCGACGACGCCGGCCTTGCACTGCTCGATGACGAGGTCGGGGTTGGAGACGATGAACAGCGGCGCGCCCACCACGGGGATCGAGAGGTTGTCGCGCAGCAGGGCGGGAAGGGCCATCGTTTCACTCCTTGGATTCGTACGTTCTTGGTGTCGGCACAGGGCCTAGCACGATGCCGGCCCCAGTCCCAAGCGCTTGTCGCTAGTTGGCAAAGTCGTAGGCGCCGCCCTTGTCCAGGGCGCGCTTGTAGGCGGGCCGGGCATGGATGCGCTCGAGGAAGGCCTTGATCCGGGGCATGCCCTTGATCGCGGGCGCGCGCGAGCCGGCGGCCTCCAGCGGGAAGCTCATCTGGATGTCGGCGGCGGTGAAGTCCGGGCCGGCGAACCATTCGCGGCGCGACAGCTCGCCCTCGATGAACATGAAGTGGTTGCCGAGCTGCGGCGCCAGCAGGCTCTTGTTTGCGCCGCCCGAGATGGCCCGCGCCACCGGCCGCATGAAGAACGGCACGCGGGAAGGGATGCGGTCGAACACCAGCTTCATGAACAGGAGCGGCATCAGCGAGCCCTCCGCGTAGTGCATGAAGTAGGTGTACTGCAGCCGCTCGGGCGTGCCGGCCGCCGGGGTGAATTTCCCGCCGCCGTAGGTCTCCGACAGGTATTCGAGGATGGCCCCCGATTCGGCCAGCACCTTGTCGCCGTCGGTGATGACCGGCGACTTGCCCAGCGGATGGACTTTGCGCAGTTCGTCGGGGGCCTGCATCGAGGGCTGGCGCTGGTAGCGCTTCACCTCGTAGGGGACGCCGAGCTCCTCGAGCATCCAGAGGATGCGCTGCGAGCGGGAGTTGTTCAGGTGATGGACGGTGATCATCCTACAGCGTACCGGGACGCCAGTTGCCATGGAAGCCCGCCGGCACCCGGCTGCTGAGATGGGCAAGCGCCACCGGCCCCTTGGCGATGTCGGTCGCCTCGAAAACGCCGAGGTCGCTGCGGCCCTCGGCGGCGCGGAAGATCGTCGCCAGCACCCAGCCGTCGCCTTCCTCCGCCTTGTCGTGACGGGGCACGAACACCGGCTCGCCGAACCGGTCGTCCTCGCCTGCCTTCCAGGTGGCGTTGGTGCCCTTCTTCAAGTCGTAATGAGTGATGCCTTCGCCTCGGCGCACGCCGGCATGGGTGATGTTGCCCGACACGATCCAGCCGTGGCGGTAGTCGCTCATGCAGAAGCGCTCGTCGAAGCGCGGGAACTCGCCGGCGCGGTCGTCAAGCTGTTCCTCGCGGAAGGTGTTGGACTGGCCCGACAGGTCGAAGGTCCAGCGGAACAGGCGGGCGGCCGGCGGCTCCTTGGTCGAGGGCGAGCCGTCGGGCAGCGGGAACAGCGGCGCCACGTCGTACTTCATGACGTCGATCACGATCCTGCCGTCGTCCGTCTCGAAATGGTTCATCGGATGGAAGACATAGGACGGCGGCGCCGTGACCCACTTCACGTCGGCGACGGTGCCCTTGCGCGGGATGAAGGCGATGTGCGTGCCCTTGTCCGGCTCCCAGGCGAAGGGCGGCAGGCCGCCCATGGCGCGCTCCATCGACGAGGTGAGCGGGAAGATGGGCACGACGATCCAGTTCTTCGTCACCGCGAAGTCATGGATCATCGACGGATAGGGACCTTCGAGCATCTCCGCGCGCGTAACGGTGCCGTCCTCCGTCACGGTCTGGATGCTCACTTCCTTGGTGAAGCGCCCCGTGGCTGAGTAGCCGAAGAACACCATCTCGCCGGTCTCGGGATCGAACTTCGGATGGGCGGTGAACGGACCGATCAGCTTGTCGCCGAAGGTCTCGTAGCCGCCGTCCTTCGGGCCGACCGGCATCAGGCTCTTCGGATCGAGCGAGAAGGGCGCATGCGCCTCCTCCAGCGCCAGCAGCTTGCCGCCGTGCCAGACGATGTTGGTATTGGCGATGGTCGAGTTCAGTGCGAAGACGCGCGGGTCGGTGTAGCGAGGATTGCCGAACGTGCCGGAGAGGCCTTCGCCTTCCGCGTTCTCGATCATCCACTTAGGGGTACGCACCCAGCGGTTCTTGTAGGAGACGTTGCCGTTCTCGACGTGGAAGGCGTGGATCATGCCGTCGCCGCCGAACCAGTGATACGGCCCGCGCGGCGCGAACTGCGGGTTCGGACCGTTGCGGTAGAGCGTGCCGCAGAGTTCCTTCGGCATCTCGCCGGTGATCTGGAGATGCCCCGCATCCGCCTCGGTGTTGACCGGCGCGAAGTAGCCCTTGAGGAACGGATTGTCGGTCGGAAATGGCTTGGCCACGGGAAGTCTCCTTCTGGGTAACGCCGTGTATCTATCCGAGGTTATCGATACACGGCGTTTCCCGCAAGGGCGGAATCGAAGAATTCCAATTCTCTCCTCAGGACGGTCGACATCGGTTAGTCAGGTGCCAACATGACTTCGATCAAACCCGTTCTGCCTTCAGGTTATTCCGCCGTTCCGCCCGGCCATGTCGCCACGGTCGTGACGAGCCTCGAGATGTCGGCCCGTCCGCCGGAGCGACCGGCGCAGCCGTTTCCGGCGGGTGTCGCGCTGGAGCCGCTGGAGCGCACGGTCGCGGCCTATCGCGCGCTCTATCGCGCGGTGGGGACGGACTGGCTGTGGTTCTCGCGGCTGGTGATGGCGGATGCGAAGCTGCAGGCGATCCTCGACAATCCGCAGGTGGAGTTCTTTGCCCTGCGCAAGGACGGGCGGGATGCCGGAATCCTCGAACTGGATTTCAGCCAGGCCGGCGAATGCGAACTCGCGTTCTTCGGGGTCACGCCGGACATGGTGGGAACGGGCGTCGGGCGGAGCCTGATGAACGAGGCGATCGCGCGGGCGTGGTCGCGGCCGATCAGCCGCTTCTGGGTGCATACCTGCACGCTCGATCATCCCGCGGCGCTCGACTTCTACCGGCGGTCGGGCTTCGTGCCCTACGCCTTCCAGGTCGAAGTGTTTCCCGACCCGCGCCTTAGGGGCGTGCTGCCGCGCGACTGCTCACGGCACGTGCCGCTGCTGGGCTGAGGCGGCCGCGCCGGCGACCTCGCGGTTCTCGGCGCGCCAGAAATAGAGCCAGCCGCCGATGCCCAGCGCCAGCAGAAGCAGTCCGAACCAGAACTCGGTGTGGGTCGGACCGATCAGGTCGAACATCGGCGTGGCCGCGAGGTTGAACAGCAGCATTGAGCCCGCCATCACGGCCAGCCGCAGCCGGAACACGCGGGCGATCTCGGCGCCGCGGAACACGGTCTGCATGCGGGTGATCATCGGGATGAAATAGAACGGCCCGCCGAAGCCCGCGACCAGTCCGGACAGCATCATCGCCGGCAGCTTGTAGGGATTGTCGAGGCCCCAGGCCGACAGCGCGATCAGCGCGAAGCCCGTGCCCATGGCGACGTAGCCCAGGAACATGGTTGAGAGCGGGCGGCGGAAGCGCACGCTGCCGGCCACCAGGTTGCCGGCCACGTCGCCCACGCCGCAGGCGCCTACGATCATGCCGAGCGACGCGAGCCCGTGCAGGCCGAACAGGTGCGGGTCGTGCTCCACGACCATCAGCGCGATGCAGAGCTGCAGCGCCACGCTCCAGGGCCCATTGGCGAAGGCATTGATCATCAGCAAGGCGCCCATGCGGGGCTCGCGCAGCATCAGCCGCGCGCCGTCGAGCAGGGCATCCCAGGCGCCGCGCCAGCCGCCGCGGCCCGGCCTCGGCTTCTGGGCGGGGTCGTACAGCCGGTCGCGCACCGCCCAGACCGCCAGCCCCGACAGCACGAAGCCCAGCGCGGTGATCGACAGGAAGTGGATCACCGGCAGCAGTGTGTTCAGCACAGCGGCCATCATCGGCCCGATCAGGCGGGCGAGCCGCCAGGTCGCGTCGAACAGGCCGTTGATCGCCTGCATGGCGTCGCGGTTGGTCACCAGCACGGGCACCGCCGACTGCAGCGCTGGCGTGAAGACCATGCGCATCGCCGCGAGGCCCATGACCGACACGATGAGAAGCGGAATGGAGATCCCGAACACGTAGAAGCCGAGCACCGGCAGGATCGCCAGCACCGCGCTCGCATACTTGGCGCCCATCATGGCGCGGTCGGCGCGCCAGCGGTCGAAGGCGGAAGCGCCCAGCAGGCCGACCACCAGCATGGCGCCGTACTGCGTGGCATTCACGTAGCCGGCGGCATTGCCGATCTGCTCGGCCGCGATCCAGACGACGGCCACGCGGAACAGGTCCTCGCCGATGGTCGAGGCGGCGAGGCCCGACCAGATCGTGGCGACGGCGGGATCCTTTAGCGGGCGGAAGACGGGGATCATGCCGGGTGACGATTCCCCACTATCCTCATCCTGAGGAGGCGCGACGCGCCGTCTCGAAGGATGGGCAACGGACGCGGTGCGGGTTCCCACCCTTCGAGACGCAGCCTGCGGCCGCTCCTCTGGGTGAGGCTCTGTTTTGCAATCCCAACTGTCACTTCACCCACACGCCGCCGTCCTTGTTGCGATACCCGAGCGACAGATAGGCCGCGTCGACCAGCGACTGGCCGCGCTCGTTCATCAGCAGGCCGGGGCCCATGCGGTTCATCGTGTAGCCGAAGGACAGGCCCGCGGCCGGATCGGCGAAGCCCAGCGAGCCGCCGGCACCGACATGGCCGAACGCTGCGCTGCTCATGATCACGCTGTCGCAATCCTCACCCCACAGCTTGGCGGCGAGGCTGCGCCTGCGATTGTCCATCGACTTCATGAAGCCCAGCGCAAAGCGCGTCGGGATGCGCAGTGTGGCGTCGTCGTGCGTCGCCATCGACACTTCGCCCATACGCAAAAGAGTCGTCGCATCGACCAGGTCACCGCCGCCGTTTGCCAGCGGCGCATACATGCCGGCCAGGCCGCGTGCGTTGGTAATGCCGTTGGCCGCACCGATCTCGGCGGCGTGGCCCGCGCGGCTGTTGGCGCCGCCGGAGCGCCAGGCGCCGTTGTTGAAGTAGAAGAGGGCGGCCACCGATTGCTTGTTGGTCGCGAGATCGCGCATGAAGGGCGTCACCGCATCGGCCGCCTTGTAGACATGCGGCACGATCGGCGCGACGCGCGGCTCGATCGCTTCGGGAAGGCCGATCCAGAAGTCGAGTCCCAGCGGCCCCGCGATCTCCTCGCGGAAGAACGTGCCCAGCGATTTGCCCGAGGCGCGGCGCACCATCTCGCCCACCGTCCAGCCGAAGGTGAAGCCGTGATAGCCGTTGCGCGTGCCGGGCTCCCAGAAGGGGACTTCGGCCGCCAGCCGGTCCGTCATGTAGGCCCAGTCATAGGGCCCGTCGTCCTTCACCGGCGCACGCACGGCGGGCACGGCCGAGGAATGGTCGAGCATCATGCGCGTGGTCACGCGCTCCTTGCCGTGTTGCGCGAACTCGGGCCAAAGCTCGGCGACCGGCGTGTCGAGGTCGAGCTGGCCGCGGCTCGCCAGCACATGCGCGCACAATGCCGTGGCGCCCTTGGTGCAGGAGAAAACGATGCTCACCGTGTCGCGGGTCCACGGGGCCTTCGTCTTGGGATCGGCGACGCCGCCCCACAGGTCGATCACCGTCTCGCCGCCCAGCGTCAGGCAGACCGAGGCGCCGATCTCGCCCTTTTCCTTCAGGTTCCTCTCGAAGGCTTCGGCGACGCGCTCGAAACCCGGACGGCAGCTGCCGCCGATCGCTCCCTCGCTCATGGCTTCGGCACCTGAAGCTTGAAGGCTTCGAGCACGAAGCGGGCGCAATGCGACAGGCCGGTCTGGTCGATCCCGTGGCCGACGCCTGGGGCGATGTGGACGCCGACCTGCACGCCGTTCTCGTTGAGTGTCTGCGCCGCGCGCTGGGTCAGGACGGCCGGCAGCATCTCGTCGCTGTCGCCATGGACCAGCAGCACCGGCGGCTTCGACCTGATCTCGGCCTCGAGCGTCTCGGGCCCGGCCAGCATGCCGGAGAAGCCGACGATGCCCGCGAGCGGCTTGGCGCGGCGCAGGCCGACATGCAGCGCCATCATCGTGCCCTGGCTGAAGCCGATCAGCACGGTCTTGGATTCGTCGAGCCCGTACTGCGCCATCGTCTCGTCGAGGAACCGGTCGACGAAGGGTGCGGCCGAGCGCACGCCCGCCGCCGCCACCGCGGGGTCGAGGCGCGAGATGCCGAACCACTGGAAGCCCATCGGATTGCCCTCGCAGGGATAGGGCGCGTTGGGGGAATGGAACACCACGTCGGGCATCAGCGGCGCCAGCACGGGCGCGAGGCCGATCAGGTCGTTGCCGTCGGCGCCGTAGCCGTGCAGCAGGATCACGAGATGGCAGGGCTTGCCACCGGCCTGCGGGCCGTGGCTGGGGCCGTCGAGCTTCTTCGCGGTCATTTCTTCTCCTTCGCCGACCAGTCCGGCATGTTGCGGCGATAGTGCCAGAGCACGAGCGCGGCCGCGCTGCGCCACGGCCGCCACGCCTCGGCGATTTTGAGAAGCCGCTTTGCGTCGGGGCGGGTGCGCAGCTTCTTGAGATGCTGCGCCGCCACGACCAGGCCAAGATCGAGGCCCGGCATGATGTCGGGGCGGCCGTGCGCGAACATCAGGTAGATCTCGGCGGTCCACGGGCCGATGCCCTTGGCCTGCGTCAGCATGGCAATGGCCGCCGTGTCGTCGAGTTCGTGCAGCCGGTCGAAGGCGATGCGGCCCTCGACGATGTCGGTGGCAAGGCTGCGGCCGTACTTCATCTTGGCACCGGAGAGGCCGACGGCGCGCAGCTGCTCGTCGCTCATCGCCAGGAAGTCCGCCGGCTCCATCGACGGCACGGCTGCTTCCAGCCGCAGCCAGATACTGCGGGCGGCATGGACCGAAACCTGCTGGCCCACGATCGAGCGCATCAGCCCGCCGAAGCCCGTCGGCATATCGCGCAGCTCGGGGTGCCCTGCCTCGGCCAGCGCTCGCGCGATGTCGGGATCGGCGGCCGCCAGTTCGGCCAGCGCCTTCTTCAGGGTCTTCTTGTCGAGGACAACGCCGGGCGCCGGGGTGCGCGTGGTCTTGGATGCCGTTTTGGCCATGTTGCTCCCGCCATAGCACGCGGCGAGGGGGCGCTGTAACGTCGGATCATGACGGCCGTCACGCGTTTTGCCCCCAGCCCGACAGGCGAACTTCATCTCGGCAGCGCCTATTCGGCCCGCATCGCCTGGCGGCGTGCGCGCGACGTCGGCGGCACGTTTCTGGTGCGGATAGAAGATATCGACATCCGCCGCTGCCGCCGCGAGTACGAGACCGCGATGCTGGCCGACCTGCAATGGCTGGGTCTCGCCTGGGACGGCGAGGTGCGCCGCCAGTCCGATCATTTCGCCGACTACGGTCGCGTCCTCGACCAGCTCGACGCGCGCGGCCTGGTCTATCCCTGCTTCTGCACCCGTGCCGACATCGCCGCCTCGACCAGCGCACCGCATCCCATCGCGATGGGGCCGGACGGGCCGCTTTATCCCGGCACCTGCCGGCACCTCTCGCGCGAGGACCGTCGCCAGCGTATCGCCGCCGGTATCGAGCATTGCATGCGCTTCCATGCGGCGCGCGCGGCAGAGCAGGCGGGGCCATATTCCTTTCTTGACGAGGGGCTCGGCCGCATCGAGGGCCAGCCGCTGCTGCTCGGCGACTTCGTGATCGCGCGAAAGGACACGCCGACCAGCTACCATCTCTCGGTCACGGTCGACGATCACCTGCAGGGTGTGACGCTGGTGACGCGCGGCATCGACCTGCTGCCGTCGACGCACGTCCACGCGTTGCTGCAGACGCTGCTGGGCTACGCTGCGCCGCAATACGCGCATCATCCGCTGTTGACCGATGCGACCGGCCGGCGCTTCGCCAAACGCGACCGCGACCTCACCATCCGGGCGCTGCGCGAGAGTGGCAGGACTCCCGCCGAGGTGTTCGCGATGATCGACGGTTGGAGTTGCGCAGGTCCGGCGAAGGCATAACATCGCCGTCATGGACCGGAACGAACAACTGGCCGTCGGGAGGCGGCTGCTCGGCCATATCGACGGCCGCACCACCGATCTCGCCGACGCGATGTTCCACAATCGTGTCGACGCCTATTCAGACCGCGAGCGCGCCGCGCGCGAACGCGACCGGCTGTTCCGCAGCCAGCCGCTGTTCATGGGCCTGTCCTCGCGCCTGCCCAAGGCCGGCGACTACCTCACCGAGGACGTGGCCGGCATGCCGGTGCTGCTGGTGCGCGGGCCCGACGGCACGCTGCGTGCCTTCGCCAATGTCTGCCGCCATCGCGGCGCGCCAGTGGCGGAAGGCTGCGGCAATGCCCGCGCCTTCGTCTGTCCCTATCACGCCTGGACCTACGATACGCAGGGAAGGCTTCTCGGCGTCACCGACAAGGCGGGCTTCGCCGGTCTCGACATCGGCGCGCACGGGCTGGTGCGGCTGCCGGCCGGCGAGAAGCACGGCATGATCTTCGTGCGCGCGACGCCGGTGCAGGCGGGCGAGGCGGCCGACATCGACGTCGATGCGGTGCTGGGTTCCTTCGTTCCCGACTTCGCGGCGCTGCGGCCGGAGACCTATCCGCTCTATTCGGTCGATCGCATCACGCCGCGCATCAACTGGAAGTTCGCCGTCGACACGTTCCTCGAGGGCTATCACATCCCGCACCTGCACCGGAAAACCATCGCGCCGTACTTCATCGGCAATTGCGGCACCTTCGACAGCGCCGGACGTCACGGCCGCATGTGCGTGCCACGCACCTCGATCGAGGCGCTGCGCGACCTGCCCGACGACGAACGCAACCTGCGCCCGCACATCATCGCGATCTACCAGCTGTTCCCCAACACCATCGTCATCTGGCAGGTCGACCATATCGAGATCTGGCGGGCCTTTCCCGGCCGCGACGATCCCGGCCGCTGCGACATCGAGTTCACCCTCTACCGGCCCGCCGAAAGCGACCGGCCGGAGAAGCACTGGGCCAAGAACCGCGACATCGCGATCCGCACCGTGCTGGAAGAGGACTTCCCGCTGGGCGAGCGCATGCAGATCGGCTTCGAGTCCGGCGCGACGGAAGAGGTGATCTACGGCCGCAATGAGCCCTCGCTGGTCCATTTCCACAACTCGATCCGCAGCGCGCTCGGCGTGGCGGCTTGAGTGGTCTTCCTATCGTGTTCCTCTCCTCCGATAGGGGGAGAGGCTAGGTGAGGGGGCCAGGGGCGGTCGCGCGTCACCCCCTCACCCAATCTCTCCCCCTTTCGGGGGAGAGGAGCATAAATTGATCGCCCGCCCGCTTACCCGCGTCGCGCTGGCATTCAGCGTCATCCTGTTCGCCGCGAGCCTGACGCAGGACGCGTTCTGCGTTTCCGGCATCTGCTCGGACTGGCCGGGATGGAGCATCCTTCTGTTCGGCGCGTTGGGCCATACGAGCTGGTTCGCCAACCCGCTGCTCGGTGCTTCCTGGATCGCAAGCTTGTTCAGCCGCCGCGTGCCGGCGCTGATCCTGGCTCTGGCCGCCCTCGCACTCGCCGGCTCGTTCCTGTTCGAGACAAGCGTCGTCACCAACGAGGCCGGCATGTCCAACCCTGTGACCGGCCTGCGTGAAGGCTACTGGCTGTGGCTGGCCAGCATGGCCTTCGCTTTCATCGCCGCCTTCTTCGCACGCAAGGTGCCGGTGAAGTTGTAGCGGCCATGTGCGACGTCGACGGCCAACCGGACTTGTCATCCTGAGCGACGCGAAGGATCTCCCGCGAGCCCCGGAGTACGGCGGGCGCTCGCCGAAGTCCTTCGCCGCTCAGGACGACAGAATCATCGCCCCTCGAGCTGCTTATTGATCCAGACCTGCGCGGTGTTCGACTCCAGGAACTCGTGCGCGAACTTGCGCCGGGCTGGATCGCGCGCGTCGCCGTCGATGATCGCGGTGATGACGTCGCATTTGTAGGCCACGGCGACGGCCTCGCCGTAGCGCAGGGACTTGTTGTTGCGGCGGTGGACGTAGACGCGGGTCCAGCCGGTCAGGTCGGTGACGCGGATGCGTTCGCCCGGGCCGACCGGTTCGAAGCGCGGGTCGAGGATCCGGATGTCGACGGCGCGTTCCAGCGCCGCATCGTTCGCGATGCCCTCGGGGCAAACACCGCCGGGCGGACCGAGCGCATCGAGCGTCAGCCAGACATAGACGTCGTGGTCCTCGCCGCTATAGGCGCGTCCTGCCGGCGCGCGCTCCGTCGAGAGCGGCCATGTGAAGGGCCGCCAGCCGAGCTTGTCGGTCGGGCCCAGCGCCACCTGCCGCTCGGCGAACCAAGCCAAGGCAGCCAGCGCCGCGACCTGTGCCACGCCGAGCAGGATGTAGCGGCGCGTCTGGCGGCTCAGGGCCATCGGACGCGCCAGCCCTCACGTCAGATCTGATGCGCCATCGGCGGCGCGGGGATCGGGCGGACGCGCTCGTAGGCTGCCGCGGCGCGCAGGACGAGCGCGTCGCGGGCGTGGCCGCTGACGATCTGCAGGCCGATCGGCATGCCCTCGCGGTCGAGGCCGCAGGGGATGGTGGCGGCCGGCTGGCGCGTCAGGTTGAAGGTGAGGGTGAACGGCGTCCAGCCGATGTCCACGCCGTCGCCGCCCCAGGCCGCGTTCTCGTTCACCGGGAAGGCGGTCATCGGCATGGTGGGCGTCAGCAGCAGATCGTACTTGGCCATGAACTGGTTCATGATCGCGGAAATCGCCTGGCGCTGGTGGATGGCCGTGACGACGGCCTCCTGGCCGAGCTGGGCGCCGAATTCGGCGGCCTTCACCAGGCCGGGGTCCATCAGTTCGCGCTTCTCCGGACTGAAGCCCTTGAGCAGCAGCGCGACGTTCGACTGCCAGTGCGCGTTCAGCACCTTGCGCGGATCCATGCCCTGGAAGTCGGGCGAATCCTCGACGATCTTGGCGCCCAGCGTCTTGAACACCTTGACCGCCTGCTCGACGGCGACCGCCACGTCGCGGTCGATCTTCTCGCGCTCGACGAAGCCCAGGTGGGGCGAATAGGCAATGCGCAGGCCCTTCACGCCCTTATCGAAGCCCTTGAGATAGTCCTCGACATCGTCGGGACGGCCATAGGGGTCGCGCGGGTCGGGGCGGGCGATAACGTTCATCATCATCGCCGCGTCGCGCACGGTGCGCGTCATCGGCCCGATATGCGAGAGCGTGCCCTGCGCCGAGACCGGGAACAGCGGCACGCGCGCCTGCGTGGGCTTGAGGCCGAACAGCCCGCAGAACGAGCAGGGGATGCGGACGGAGCCCGCGCCGTCGGTGCCGATGGCGAGGTTGCCCATGCCGACCGCCTCGGCCGCGGTGCCGCCGCCCGAGGAGCCACCCGAGGTGCGTCCGATCTTCCACGGATTGTGCGTGGCGCCGAACAGCTTGGAATCGGTGACGCCCTTCCAGCCGTATTCGGGCGAGGTCGTCTTGCCGAGCAGCACCGTGCCCGCCTCGCGCAGCCGCTGCGCCACCGGCGCGTCGACGGTGAAGGGGCCGTCGGGATCGGTGGCGAGGCTGCCCATGCGCGTGGGCATGCCCTTGGTCAGCACCATGTCCTTGATGGTGATCGGCACGCCGTCGATGTCGGACAGCCGCTTGCCGCCCTTCTTCCAGCGCTTCTCCGAGGCGCGCGCCTGGCGCATCGCCGAATCGGGATCGAGATGCTGGAAGGCGTTGAGCTGGCCGTTGAAGGCATCGACGCGCGCGAGCGCGGCTTTGGTCGCCTCGACCGGGGAGGCCTTGCGGGCCTTGAAGAGTTTCACCAGCTCGTGGGCCGGCATCATCGCAAGGTCGGCGGTCATTTACTTGGTCTCCGGAAGGACAGGGAATCTCAGGGTGTGGATCTCGGCAAAAGCCGCCGCGGCGCGCAGTACAAGCGCGTCCTTGTAATGCGCCGAGACGATCTGCAGCCCGACCGGCAGGCCCTGCCGCGACAGGCCCACCGGCACGGTCGCGGCGGGATGGCGCGTCAGGTTGAACTGCGGCGTGTAGGGCGACCACATCACGTTGGGCTTGCCGTCGGGGCCTGGCGGCAGGTTGGTGCCGGCCGCGAAGGGCTGCACCGCGACGGTGGGCGTGAGCAGCAGGTCGTACTTCTCGAAGAACAGGTTCCAGGCCAGCGTCAG
Source organism: Reyranella aquatilis (assembly GCF_020880995.1). Classification (GTDB taxonomy): domain Bacteria; phylum Pseudomonadota; class Alphaproteobacteria; order Reyranellales; family Reyranellaceae; genus Reyranella; species Reyranella aquatilis. The sequence continues at coordinate 29,194 of NZ_JAJISD010000016.1, forward strand.
GTCGCGCCGCGTCACCTGCGCGTTCACGACGTCCTGCAGCGTGCAGCGCAGGCCCGCCTTGGCGCCGGCCAGCAGGCTGGGGTCGAACTCGTCGTGGCGCGCCTCGGGGAAGACCTGCAACAGCCGTTGCAGGGCCGAGAGCCAGTGGACCACGAAGGCGCGGCTCGCCTCGCCGAACGAGAACGGCGCCTCGACCTCCTCGACCTTGCAGCCCAGCGCCGCGAAGTCGCGCGCCGCCTTGGTCACCATCGCGGCGACTTCGATGTCGAGCGGATGGTCGCCGAGGCGCAGCGCGAAGCCGACCTTCAGCTTCTTCGGCAGCCTGCCGAGCTTCCGCGTGTAGTCGGTGTCGTCCGCGGGGAGGGCGGAGCCGTCGCGCGCGTCGGGACGGGCGATGACGTTCATCATCAGGGCCGCGTCGAGCGCGGTGCGCGCCATCGGGCCGGTGTTGGACAGGTCGCCGGTCATCGAGGGCGGCCAGGCGGGCACGCGGCCGAACGTGGCCTTGAGGCCGATCAGCCCGTTGAAGCTCGCGGGGATGCGCACCGAGCCGCCACCGTCGGTGCCGATGGCGATCGGGCCGAGACCGGCGGCCACGGCCGCACCGGCGCCGCCGGACGATCCGCCCGGCGTCAGGGCGGTGTTCCACGGATTGCGCGTGATGCCGTGCAGGGGCGAATCGGTCACGCCCTTGTGGCCGTATTCCGAACTGGTGCTCTGCGCGAACACGACGGCGCCCGCCGCGCGCAGCCGCGCCACCGCCGGCGCGTCGGCATCGGCGGGAGTCTTGTCGGTGAGCTTGCTGCCCATCGAGGCCGGCCAGCCCTTCACCCGAACGAGTTCCTTGACCGAGACCGGCACGCCGTCGAGGGCGGAGCGCGGCTCGCCCTTCTTCCAGCGCTTCTCGGAGGCGCGGGCCGCGGCCAGGGCACCGCGCGTCTCGACATGGCAGAGCGCGTTGACGGTCGCGGCAAGCGCGTCGGCGCGCGCCAGCACAGCCTTCATCGTCTCGACCGGGGAGGCCTTGCCCTTGGCGTAGAGTCGGCCGAGGTCGGCCGCGCTCGCCTGCGTGAGGTCCGTCGTCATGCCGCTTCTCCCGTCCTGCCGTGGGCGGCGCGATACTGGCGGGCGAGCCGTTCGGCCTGGTACTCGGCGGCCAGCGCCTGCTCGGTGCGGCCGACCTTGCGATAGACGTCGGCCAGCGCGCGCTTGGTCGCGGCGACGCCCGGACGCTCGCGCTCGTCGGCCTGCAGGATCGCCAGCGCCGCATCGTTCCAGCCGGCGCGGGTGAGCGCGTCGAGATGGATGGCGCCGAACAGCGCGCGCTGCGCGATCGATCCGCCCAGCGTGCGCAGGTGCGGCATCGCCTGGCCGAGCAGCCGCGCGGCGGCCGCCATGTCACCCGACGCGTGCGCGGCGAGGCCGTGCGCCAGCGGCACGACGCAGTCGGCCCAGGTCTCGCGCTCGAACGGACGGGCGCGCGCGGCGCGATCCTCGAGGCTCGCCAGCATCTCGGTGACGGCGCCGCGTTCGCCGGCGCGCGCCAGGCCGTAGAGATAGTGGACGTCGTGGAAGGCCGAGAGATGTTCGTTGAGGCGCGGCTTCAGGTAGGTCGCGAGATCGGCCCAGCGCGCACCGACATCGACGCCGCGCAGTTCGAGCCGGGCCAGCAGCGAGACGGCGTTGGCCTGGTCCTCGCAGAACTCCTTCCACACGCCCCAGACGCGCTCGTCGTACAGGGCCAGCGCCTCGCCGGTGCGATCGAGATCGATCAGGAACAGCGCGAGGTGCCACCAGTTGTGCGTCTGCATGAAGGAGTTGCACTCGGCCCAGGTGTCGGACACCGAGTGGAGGAAGGCCACCCCCTCCAGCATCCGCCCGCGTGCTTCGAGACAATGCGCGATGGCGTGATGCGCCCACGGATCGTTGCGGTCGAGCGCCAGCCCCTTGCGCGCGGCGGCCTCGGCCTCGTCGAGGCGATTGCACTCTTCGAGGCCGAACGCATACATGCCCCAGACGAAGCGGTTGTCCGGATTGCCGGCGAGGAGCTTCTCGCCGACCTCGAGCAGCGTCTCGGCCTCGCCGCGGTTGAAGGCCAGCAGCTGCGCCAGCTTGCCGGCCAGCAGGTCGCGCGGCCATTCGGCGACGATCCGGCGGAACTGCTGCAGGCTGCGGTCGGTGTCGCCTTCGACCCACCATTCGATGGCGCCGAGCCATGCGCGCTCGCGCGCGCCGGCGCCCGCCGTCAACCGCTGCGCGCGTGCGAGGTAGCGTGTGGCCGCGGCCTGGCCCTCGGGCGAGTACATCGTGAGGACCAGGCTGGCCGCCACCAGCGGCAGCATCAGGCACTTCTCTTCGCGATCGGCGGCGGCGATGAAGTCGGCGAAGCGCTTGCCGAAGCCCAGCCATTCCTGCGTGACGAAATCGAGTGCGGCGACCGCGCGCGCGTCCGCATTGCCCAGCTCCAGCCCCTGCCCGTCGCGCGTCACCCGTCCTCCGATCCCTTGCGCCACGACCTTCGCATACCGTGCCGCGGCTGGTCGAGCCTCCCGCCGCGTCAAACCGGTTGTCAATGGCCCGTCCGGCCGACAAGAGTACGGACAAAGACAAGAAACAAAACGGAGGAACACGATGAAGCGCCGCCAACTCCTGGCATCCGCCACCGCACTCTCGATCGGCCCCGCGCTCGCGCCGTCGCTGGTGCGGGCGCAGGCCTTTCCCGACAAGCCGATCCGCTTCGTCGTGCCCTATGCGCCGGGTGGCGCCACCGATACGTCCGCCCGCATCGCGGCGGAGTATCTGACGAACAAGTTTGGTCAGCAGGTTCTGGTCGAAAACAAGCCGGGCGGCGGCACGATCATCGCCACCGAGATCGTCGCCAAGGCCAGGCCCGACGGCTACACGATCCTCATGGCGGCCGCTCCCGTCGCCACCAATACGTCGTTCGGACTCAAGCTGCCCTACGATCCGGTCAAGGAGCTCGCGCCGGTCTGCAGCTATGTCGACATGCCGCTGCTGCTCGCCTGCAATCCCGGCGCGCCCTACAAGACGATGGCCGAGTTCATCGCCTGGGCGAAGAAGCAGACCTCGCCGATCCCGTTTGCGTCGGCGGGCAACGCCAGCATGCCGCATCTGTGGGGCGAGCAGCTCGGAATGGCGCTCGGCATCAAGCTCGATCATATCGGCTACAAGGGCAGCGCCGACGCGCTGAAGGACGTGCTGGGCGGCCACGTCATGCTGTTCTCCGACACGCTGCTGCCGAGCGGTCTCGCGGTGAAGGACGGACGGTTGCGCGGCCTGGTCGTGGCCTCGGCCAAGCGCGTGCCGATGCTGCCCGACGTGCCGACCGTGGGGGAAGCGGGCCTGCCCGCCGACCTGACGGGCGCGGTGTTCTTCGGCGTGATGGCGCCTGGCGGGACACCCGAGCCGATCGTGGCCAGGCTCAATGCCGCCTTCAACGAGGTGCTCTCCGATCCCGCGACGGCGAAGAAGCTGGTCGATCTGGGCTTCGTCCTGATCGGCGGCAGCGCGGCCGACTACGGCAAGCGCCTCTCTGCTGAGACCGACAAGTGGCGCAAGGTCATCCAGCAGGCGAACATCGCGCCGCCGTCTTGAGACGCGTGCGTCATGGCAACCGTGCGGGCTCTCGGCGCTGACTACAGCCCCTGCCGCCCGCCGTCCAAGCCGACTACGACTTGGGCGACCCTCCCAGGAAGCAGAAGATGCTGCCCGTCTTGTTCGCGCAGATGTGGCTGCGTCCGTCGGGGGCGAGTTCGTGCAAGACGACCTTGGGCGGCACCATGACCCAGCGGCCGTCGAGCAGGGCGAACCAGGTGCCGTCGTCCTTCTGATAGGCGCGGGTCGGACGGCAGTCGCCTTCGACGCCGTTGATCGTGCCGCTGCAGCACGAGGCGTTGGACCCTGGCCTTTTCAGCTTCTGGTACCAGTCGTGGTTCTCGACGTGTCCCTGGCCGTGATGGCCGTCCTGCGCCATTGCGGAAAGCCCGGCGAACGACGCCGCCAGGACAAGGATCGCCGAAACCGGCAGATGTCGTGGCATGGAGGCCGCCACCCGTCGCTGTATCGGCCGGGCCGGCACCGTATTCGAAACGACGGGCCGTCGCTCAGCCTGAACCGTTGCGCGGAGTGTACAGCATCCGCAGCCCGGCCACGATGGGGATGAAGTCGGGGTCGTCGGCCGACAGCATGCCGTGGCGCACGAAGAAATCGATCAGCACGAGATTGCAGTTGTACTTGAACTCGGTCGTGTCGCGCACGGTCTCGAACACGCGCCGCGCCGGCCACAGCTCGAACGAATGGACCTCGCCGTCGTTGGCGCGCGGCGTGAAGTCGTGCGGCAGTTCGAGATCGAAGCAGGTCATCACGTCCGGCTTGAGCTGCTGGCCCGACTGGTTCCAGTAGCCCACGACGCTGACCGCCTTCGCCTGTTGCGCGAGTTCGGGCGGGATCGAGGCTTCCTCGCCGCATTCCTTCACGAGATTCTCGTGCAGGCCGAGCCCCGCCGGCTGACCGCCCGCCACCGTGTTGTCGAGCTGGCCGGGAAAGGTCGGCTTTTCGTAGGAGCGGCGCGGCACCCAGATGTGCAGGCCGTCGGCGCGGCGTACGAAGCCCGTCATGTGCGGGCCGCCGGCGCGCACGCCGAACCACGGTACGGCCGAGCGCTCCATCTCCATCAGCAAGGGCGCGCCTTCCTGGGGGGCCACGGCATAGCTCTCCTCGCGCCACAGGCCGTTGAAATAGCCGCGCTCGCGCAGGGCGAGGAGAAAGGCGCGGACCTCGGCGGTACGCGTCCCAGGCGTATCGAGGCGCGGATCGAGATGCCAGGCGCCCCCGCGGTGCCCGAACAGGCCGCTGTCCTGCAAGGCATCGGCGGCAAAGTCGCGATGCACGAAGCCCGCTCGATGCTCGCCCACGAACCAGGGCTCGAACTGCGCGAGGTCGGCGTTGTTGCAACGGCGGATATGGTCGAGGAAGGACATGGGGCGGGGAGATAGCATAGAGTGCGGCAGATGACCGAAGACGAACTTCAGGCGCGGCTCGAAGCCACGCTGCCCGTCGCCGACCTCCATGGAGCCTTCGTCGAGGAGTGCCAGGACCAGGACGTGCGGCTGCGCTTTTCAGCGGCGGCCGCAGGCGGATGGACCACGGCGGCGCTGCTGTCCTTGGTCGACACCTCGCTGCGAGCGGCGGCCGGACTCGACGCGCGCGTATCGCACCTGAACGTCACGGTGCTTCGCGCGGCGCAAGCCGCCGACGTGATCGCGCTCTCCCGCGTCCTGCGCCGCGATGGACCGTCGGTCCATGCCGAGACCTGGCTGTTCAGTCATGCCGTCGTCGAGCCGATGCTGCACGCGACGGCTACGCTTCGGGACTGAAGCGAGGGACCGGACGCCGGGCATGCCCTTCACCCTCGACTGTGCGCCGCCGTTCCTGACGCTGCGATTCGCGGAGCCGCAGCGTACGCTGGGATGGTCGTTGCTGCATCCCGGCTTCGCCGTGGCGCGCGACGTCGTGTGGGTCGAGGTGCGCAACCGCGATCTCGGTCCTTCCGTCGATCCGCTGGAGTTCCTGGCGGCGCGGCGCGCCGAGGCGGGACTTCCCGATGCGCTCGCCTTCATGACCTCGCGCGACATCAGCCGCCATCACCGCGCCGAGCGCACCGTCGAGGGCATCGTGGCGACCTGTGTCACGACGGTCGGCCTGGCGAACGCCGAGCGGGTGGGCGCCCGCAAGCTCCGCGCCCCTCATGCGGGAACGATCAACACACTGGTCCATGTCTCGGTGCCGCTGACCGACGGGGCCTTGGTGGAGGCCCTCTCAATCGTCTCGGAGGCCCGCACGGCCGCCATCGTCGACTGGGGCCGCGCCGAGCCGGGCGCCGCCGTCACCGGTACCGGGACGGACTGCATCGTCGTCGCCTCGCCGCAATCGGGATCGCCGCAATCGGGACCGCAGCAGGCCTATGCCGGGCTGCACACCGCGGTGGGCGAGGCGATCGGCGGCGCCGTCTACGAAGCGACGCTGGAAGGTGCCGGCCAATGGCAGCAGGACTTCGCCGCCTTCATCGCGGCGGGCAACGTCGCCGTGCCGCGCTAGAAGCGGCTAGGCAGCTTCCTTCCAGGCGCCGTCGACCACCGAGACCACATCGCGCATGATCTGGGTGAGGTCGAAGTCCTTGGGCGTGTAGACCCGCGCGACGCCCGCGGCGATCAGGGCCTCGGCATCGGCGGGCGGGATGATGCCGCCCACGACCACGGGCACGTCGCCGATTCCGGCCTCGCGCATCCCCTTGAGGACGTCGCTCACCAGCGAGACGTGGCCGCCCGACAGGATCGAAAGGCCCACGACATGAACGCTCTCCTCGAGCGCGGCATTGACGATGCGCTCCGGCGTGAGCCGGATGCCCTCGTAGACGACTTCCATGCCGCAATCGCGGGCGCGCACGGCGATCTGCTCGGCACCGTTGGAATGACCGTCGAGGCCGGGCTTGCCGACCAGCATCTTGATGCGCCGGCCAAGCCGTCGCGACACCGCGTCGACCTCCCGCCGCGTGACTTCGAGGCGGCCGTCGGTGACGCCGGCGGCACGCGCGACACCGGTCGGCGCACGATACTCGCCGAACACGCTGCGCAGCGCGTCCGTCCATTCGCCGGTGGTGACGCCGGCCTTGGCGCAGGCGATCGAGGCCGGCATGACGTTGCGGTCTTCCTTGGTGGCGGCGACCAGCTCGGCAAGGGCGGCCTTCACCGCAGCACCATCGCGATTGGCGCGCCAGGCGTTCAGCCGCTCGATCTGGCCGCGCTCGACCGAATCGTCGACCGTCAGGATCGAATCCTGGCCGCCGGCGAGCGGCGAGGGCGCACCCTCGGTGTAGGCGTTGACGCCGACCACGGTCTGCTCGCCGGATTCAATGGCGGCGAGGCGCTTCAGGTTCGATTCGACCAGGCGCTGCTTCATGTAGGCGGCTTCGATGGCCGCGACGGCGCCGCCCATGTCGGCGATGCGGCCCATCTCGGCCAGCGCCTCCAGCTTCAGCGCCTCGACGCGCGCCTCGATCTCCTTGCTGCCGTCGAAGATGTCGCCGTACTCGAGCAGGTCGGTCTCGAAGGCCACGATCTGCTGCAGCCGCAGCGACCATTGCTGGTCCCACGGGCGCGGCAGGCCCAGCGCCTCGTTCCACGCCGGGAGCTGCACCGAGCGGGCGCGGGCGTTCTTGCTCATCACCACGGCCAGCATCTCGAGCAGGATGCGATAGACGTTGTTCTCGGGCTGCTGCTCGGTGAGGCCGAGCGAATTCACCTGCACGCCGTAGCGGAACAGGCGCTGCTTGGGATCGGCGACGCCGTAGCGGTTCAGCGTGATGTCTTCCCACATCTCGGCGAACGCCCGCATCTTGCACATCTCTGTGATGAAGCGGATGCCGGCGTTCACGAAGAAGGAGATGCGGCCCACCACCTTGGGAAAGTCGGCGTCGGGCACCTGGCCGCGAGCCTTCACCGCGTCGAGCACGGCGATGGCGTTGACGAGGGCGAAAGCGAGTTCCTGCACCGGCGTCGCGCCGGCTTCCTGCAGGTGATAGCTGCAGACGTTCATCGGGTTCCACTTGGGAACCTCGCGATAGGTGAAGCCGATCGTGTCGGCGGTCAGCCGCAGCGACGGCTCGGGCGGGAAGATGTAGGTCCCGCGCGAGAGATACTCCTTGATGATGTCGTTCTGCGTCGTGCCCTGCAGCTTGGCGCGCTCCACGCCCTGGGCCTCGGCGGTGGCGATGTAGAGCGAGAGCAGCCAGGCGGCCGGCGCGTTGATCGTCATCGACGTGTTCATCCGGTCGAGCGGGATGCCGTCGAACAGCGCGCGCATGTCGCCGAGATGGGAGATCGGCACGCCGACCTTGCCGACTTCGCCCTTGGCCAGCACATGGTCGCTGTCGTAGCCCGTCTGCGTCGGCAGATCGAAGGCGACGCTGAGGCCGGTCTGGCCGCGCGCGAGGTTGGTGCGATAGAGCTCGTTGGACTTCTCGGCGGTCGAGTGGCCGGCATAGGTCCGGATGAGCCAGGGCTTGTCGCGATTGGGCATGGTCATGGGTGGCGGTTCGCAGTCCTGTTGACGTAGACTGGCCTACACCAGATCATGCTGCGTTGCAGCATCGAAAATTTTGCAGAGCGGCGGGGTTCAGGGAGTTGAGTGACGCGTCTTCTCCCTGGCAGCAGGCGGCGATCGAGCAGGCCAACCGGAGCGCGGGCGAGGGGGCGGGTGCATCCGGCCCGGTGAACCCGCCGGGCGGTACCTGGAACCGGCCCGACCTTACACCGAGTCAGCCGGTCTATGACGGCCGGCTGGGCGAACTCTACGCCATCTACCTGCGCCATCTTGCGTTGATGCTGGTGACGCTCGGCTGGTCGCGCTTCTGGGGCCGCACGCGCATCCGCCGCTATGTCTGGAACCACATGTCGGTGCTGGGCGACCGTTTCGAGTATCGCGGTCGCGGCCGGGAACTGCTGATCGGCTTCCTGCTGGCGCTGCTGCTGATCGCGGCCTGGGCCGGGCTGATGTACGTGGTCTGGATCTACGTCTTCCACGAGAAGCCGTTCGCCAGCTTCGGGATGTTCGACATCTTCTCGCTGTCGGTGTTCCTGATCGGCTTTCCGCTGGCCTATGTCGGGCACTATGCCGGGCTGCGCTACAAGCTCTCGCGCACGCGCTGGCGCGGCATCCGCTGTGGCATGGCGGGGTCGGCGTGGCGCTACGGCGCGATCGCCACCTTCCTGCATTTCGCCAACGCCTCGACGGCCTATCTGCTGACGCCGGTCGTTTCGGTGAATCTGGCGCGCCCGCGCATCGTCAATGCGCGGGTGGGCACGCAGGGCTTCGCTTTCGCGGGCAGCGCCGGCGACATCTACGGCCGCTACCTCGGCTACTACTTCCTGAACATCGTGGCCTGGATCGTCGCGGCTGGCGCCACCTTCGCCCTGATCGGCGGCACGATCGAGAGCCTGGGCTTCACGTTCGCGGATGTTCAGAAGCTCTTCTCCCATCCCAGCCTGCGCACCCTCGTCGTCGTGCTGGCGATCGGCTTCGCCGCCTACTTGGTGTTCGGCCTGCTGATCCTGCCGCTGCGCTGCTGGTGGCAGGCCTATCTGATGCGCTACCTGGTGACCCGCAGCCGCGCCGGCAACGTCCTGTTTGCGACGGCGCTGTCCACGCGCCAGATGTGGGGCTTCCTGGTGCTGAACTACCTGATCGTGCTGCTGACCCTGGGCATCGGCTGGCCGTGGGTGATGCACCGCACGATGAAGCTGATCGCGGGCCAGCTCTGGATCTATGGCGCGCCGCTCAGCGACGACATCCGCCAGCCGACCGATCTCGGCCCGACCTACGGTGAGGGCCTGCTCGACCTGTTCGACGTGAGCGGGGTCTGACCATGGCCGCCCGCTACTACGACGGAGAGAGCGCCGGTGTGCAGGAAGTGCTGCTGCGCGTCACGGCCAGCGAACTGGTGATCTATCGTCCGGCCGATTCCAGCATCGTCGCGCGCTGGCCGGTCGCGGACCTTTCGGTGCTCGGCGATTCGCAGCACGAGGCCGTGCCGCCCGTCATCCTTCGCGGCAGCGAAGCGCGACTGGCGATCGAGGACCCGGCCTGGCGCAAGCAGCTCGCCGCGCTGGTGCCGACGCTGAAGCCGCTGGCGCTCGAGCCGGTGAAGGTCGCGCCGCGCCTCGGCGCCTATTCGCTGGCGATCGTCGCGCTGATCGGCCTGTTCTGGAGCGCGATCGAATACGGCACCGGCTATGCCGCGCCGCTGCTGCCCTATTCCTGGCAGGTGAAGCTCGGCGAGACGGTGCTCGACCAGCTCATCGCCGACGAGGAGGAGTGCACGGGCAAGGCGGGTCTCGCCGCCATAAACCGGCTGGCCAACGATCTCGCGAAGGAGGCGGGCTATCCGCACGAGGTCACGGTGCATGTCGTCAAGGGCGGGCCGGTCAATGCCTTCACCCTGCCGGGCTCCATCCTCGTCTTCTATTCCGACCTGATCGACCAGGCGACCAGCACGCAGGTGGCGGGCGTGCTGGCGCACGAGATCGGCCATGTCGTGCATTACCATCCGACCAAGGGCCTCGTGCGCGCCTACGGCTTCGACCTGCTGATCAAGCTCCTGACCGGCGGATATTCGGACGTGCTTACCACCTTCGGCAGCGGCGGCACCGCGCTGCTGGCGCTGCGCAACGGCCGCGCCTTCGAGCGCGAGGCCGACGAGACCGGCGTTCGACTGCTCGAGAAGAGCGGACTGCGTGCCGACGGCGTCTCGACCTTCTTCGAGCAGATGCTGAAGAAGAAGCCCGAGGACGCCGCCACCGAAGCCGGCATCTGGTCGAGCCATCCGCCCACGCAGGAGCGTATCGCGGCGACCAAGCGCCCGCCCTCGGGCAAGCTGCCGTTCACGACGGCGGAATGGCAGGCACTGAAGAACGTCTGCAAGTAATCGGTGCGGCCCGTTCAGTCGACGCGCCGCACCCGGATCTCGACTTCGCGCTCGACATAGGTCCATTCGGGGCTGGCGCGCAGTTCGGCCAGCAGATCGTCGAAGGCCGCCGCGTGCTCGGGCGCGAATTCGAACCAGGTGAGGAAATCGAACGGCTCGCCAAGGTCCCGCGCATGGTGCAGGCGGCGCGCGACGGCGGGCAGATATTTCATCGACAGCGCGATGTGGCGCGAGCGATCCTCGAACACGGCGCGGCGCTCGTCCTGTGCCATCGACCACCAGGCCTCCGACTTGCGGATCGGGATCAGCGCCGCACAGGTCGCCTCGGGGCGGCCCAGCCCGGCCTGCACCCCGGCCAGCATCTTCAATTCGGCCGCTGTCGAATAGCGCGGATGACTGACCACGCCGCGCAGGCGCCAACTCGCCCCGGGCAGGTCGGTCATCGCGAGATGCGTGGCGGCGGGAAGCCCGGGGCCCGCGAGCGTCGAGAGGCGTTCGACGCGCCAGGGGCCGGCGGACCCGGCGGAAAAGGTCACAGTGAAGGGCGGCGGCATGGTCGATCCCAAGCAAGACGCGCGCCGGAGCTTTGGTTATGTAGCGGCATGCGTCCGCACATTGTTCTCGCCACTTCCGCCGACGACCCCGAGATCACCGCCTCCGATCGTCTCTATGCCGATGCGCTGGAGCGGCGGGGCTGTCGCGTGACGGGCGCGCCGTGGGACGGACCGCGCGCTGCTTTCGACGGCGCCGACGCCGTCGTCTTGCGCTCGACCTGGGGTTATTACCGGGCGCTCGACGCGTTCCGCGGCTGGACCGAGGCGATGGCGGCCGCGACGCGGCTGTTCAATTCCATCGAACTGGTGCGCTGGAACCTGCGCAAGGACTACGTGGCCAAGCTCGACGCCGCGGGCGTGCGCGTGCCGCGCAGCTTCGTGGTGCCCTGCGACGCCCGTTCGGTCGGGCGGGTCTTCGACGAGACCGGCTGGGACCTTGCCGTGGTGAAGCCCGCCAGCGGCGCGTCGGGGCATTCCGTCGAGCTGCTGCAGCGTCCCACGATCGCCCGGCAGATCGCGGCGCTCTCCGACGAGGCGCGCGCCTCTGGCGTGGTCGTGCAGGAATTCCTGCCCGAGATCGGCGAGGGCGAGCTGTCGCTCGCCTATTTCGACGGCGTGTTCAGTCACGCCCTGCGCAAGCGACCTCCGCCCGGCGAGTTCCGCTCCAACTCGCGCTTCAATCCGACCCGCACCGCCGAAACGCCGTCGCCGCAGGTGACGGCGCAGGGCGCGGCGTGCCTCGCGACGCTTCCCGCAATGCCGCTCTACGCACGCGTCGATGGCGTGGTGCGTGAGGGAATGCTGATCGTCATCGAGGTCGAGGTGCTCGAACCTGCCTTGTTCATGGACTTCGAACCGTCGTCGGCCGAGCGCTTCGCCGACGCCACGCTGCAACGACTGGCGACATCGTCCCGCGGCTGAACAGGCGCCATCGACTCACCGCCGCGTCGAGACGACGCGCAACCACATTGCTGCCAATTTTCGAACCAAGTCTGCCGCCGCCGGCGCGGTGAGACCTCCGGCACCTGCTTCCCCTTCAACGCCGTCCCCGAGGACCTTCCTGGAATGCCGGATTCACAGGCTGCCGTCGCGCAGACCCCCTTCGAACAGTTTCGTCCGGCCCTTGCGGCAGGACGGCCGTGGAGAAAGGTCGGGATGTGCTTCGGCAGCCTCGCCGTGGTGGCGGCCGTCAGCCTCATGACGCTGAAGGAAAAGCCGGTCGCTCCGCGGACGGCCAGTGCGTTCGATCTCGCACCGGAATCCGGAACGCCGCAGGTCGAGATGGCGGAAGCGGGCGAGCCCGAGCCTTCGATTCAGGACATCGCGTCGGTCCTGCCCGAGCCGCCCACGGAACCGGAGGCACCGGATTTCGGCCTGCCCTACGTCGAGGCCGCGATCCAGCTGCGCAAGGGCGACACGGTGGCCCGCGTGCTCGACCGTCTGGGCATTTCGGCCGCCGACGGCGCGGAGATCGTGGCGGCGCTGGCGCGCCATGTGCGGCTCGACCGCCTGCCGATCGGCCAGGCGCTGCTCCTGAAGCTGCAGCGGCTGGAGGCGGAGGAGGCAACGCTGCTCGTGGGCCTGTCGATCCGCACCGAGCCGCACCGAGCCTTCACGCTCGAGCGCGGAGAAGACGGAGACTACAGCGTCGAGGAGGAGGTCTTTGCGGTGACGCCGCGGCTGCAGCGTGCCGCGGGCCTGGTCGAGGGGTCGGTGATCGGCAGCGCAGAGGCCGCCGGCGTGCCGCATGGGGCGCTGGCGGAAATGCTGCGCGCTTTCTCGTGGGACGTGAACTTCCAGCACGACATCAAGGCCGGCGACCGCTTCGACGTATTGGTCGAGCGCGGCTGGACGAGCGACGGGATGCCGGCCGACGAGGGACGCGTGCTGTGGGCGGAGTTGACGACCGGTGGCGGCGCCGAGCGCTACAGCATCTACCGGTTCAAGCCGCTCGACGGCGAGGAGTTCTTCTTCAACAGCGATGGGGAGAGCGTGATCAAGTCGCTGCTGCGGACGCCGCTGAACATGAGCCGCATCTCCTCGCGCTTCGGCCTGCGTCAGCATCCGGTGCTCGGGTTCAACCGGCTGCATGCCGGCATCGACTTCGCCGCGCCGCCGGGCACGCCGATCCTTGCGGCCGGTGCCGGTCACGTCATCGAAGCCGGGGTGTTCGGCGGCTATGGTAAATGGGTGAAGATCGCCCACGAGGGCGGTCTCGCCACCGGTTACGCCCACATGTCGCGCATCGCCGCCGGCGTGAAGCGCAGCGCGCGCGTGCGCCAGGGGCAGGTGATCGGCTACGTGGGCAGCACCGGTCTCTCGACCGGGCCGCACCTCCATTTCGAACTGCATCGCGGTGGCCGGCCGATCGACCCGCTCAGCATGGCGCGCACCGAACAACGCACGCGTCTCTCTGGTCGGGAGCTCGAGCGCTTCAAGGCCGAGATGGCCGAGACGGATCGCGCTCGGGACGCCGTGAGCACCGACCGCGAGGACGACGGCGAGTGATCGCGCGGGTGCGCCCTCGCTTCGCGGGCGGTGTCGGCGCGCTCTGCCTGTTCCTGTTCGCGTCTTCCGTGTCGGCCGGCGACTGCGAGCGCGGCGTGCTCGATGACGGGGAGGCGGGCATGAACGTGCTCGTCTACGAACTCTGCGCCGATCGCCTCAGCGTGGGCTTTCTGAGCAGCGGCGTGATCGAGGAGATTTCCTGCACGTCGGCCGGAAGCATTCGGCTCTGGATGTCGGTCCACCACGAAAGGTGCGACGCCCTGCCGGCCGCCAGCGGCGAGCGGGCGAACGAACTGTTCGAGCCTCTGCGCGGCGTCGGCCGGTCGATCAAGGCCCCGGTGCTGCAGCACCTGCGATGCGGCGATGGCACGCCCCACCAGGCGACCATCGTGATCGCGGACGCCCGCGACGCCTTGCTCGAAACCCGTACCGGCGACACGAAGTACGAGCGGCTGACCCGGCAGCTCATCGCCCGCTGCGACGGGCCGGGTGTTTAGGTCGACGGTCAGTTTCTCCCGGTCAGTTCGATGCGCCGCGTGATGCCGATGGCCGCGAGGAAACTCTCGTCGTGGCTCACGACCAGCAGCGCGCCGTCATAGGCCCGCAGGCCCGCTTCCACGGCTTCGATCGCATCGACGTCGAGATGGTTGGTCGGCTCGTCGAGGATCAGCAGTTCGGGCGGCCGCGGTCCGCCCAGGACGCAGGCGAGGCCGGCACGCAGCATCTGGCCGCCGCTCAGCGTTGCGACCGTCTGCAGCGCGGCATCGGCCCGGAACATGAAGCGCGCCAGCGCGGCACGGCAGGCGTTCTCGTCGCTGCCGGGATTGAGCTTCAGGAAATTGTCGCGGATCGACAGGCGGGGATCGAGCAGGCTCACCTGCTGGTCGAGCAGTGCGAAGGCGCGCGTCCTGCGCACCTCGCCCGAGCGTGGCGCGAGCGTGCCGGCGATCAGCGCCAGCACCGTCGTCTTGCCGGAGCCGTTGGGACCCGTGAGGGCCACGCGCTCGGGTCCCGTCATGACGAAGGCCAGGCCGTCGATGAGGGCGCGCCCGGGTTCGTAGCCGGCGCTCACCGTCTCGACGCGCAGAACTGTCCGGCCCTCCGGCAGGTTCGTCGACGGCAGGGTGACGGAAAGCGGCTGCAGGATCTCGATGCGCCGCCGCGCTGCCGTCGCGTCTTCGGCGGCCTGGGCGCGGCGCCGCTCGGCCAGGCGCATCTGGTCGCCCGACGTGTTCTCCGCGCGGCTCTTGCGGGCGCCCGCCAGGATGCGCGGCATGTCGCCCTTGGCGCGCTGGCGCTGGCCGCCGCCATCCTTGCGCGCCTTGCGCTCGGCCGTGGCCTGCGCCGTCCGTTCGATCTCGCCCATGCGCTTCTCGGCGTCGGCGAGATCGTGCCGCGCCGCCGCGAGGTCGAGCGCCCTGCGCGTGCGATAGTGGCTCCAGTTGCCGCCGTAGCGTGTCGCCCCCAACGAGGTGAGTTCGACGATGGCGTCCATCGTCTCCAGCAATTCACGGTCGTGGCTGACCACGATCGCTCCGGAGCGCCATGCGGCCAGCAGGTCGATCACCGCGGCGCGGCCCTCGCGATCGAGATGGTTGGTCGGCTCGTCGAGCAGGATGAAGTCGGGTTCGGCGAGGATCAGGGCGGCGAGGGCCGCGCGTGTGCGTTGTCCGCCCGAGAGCGTCGAAAGCAGGGCCGCCGGCGCCGCGTCGAGGCCGACGCGGCCCAATGCCGAGGCGAGGCGCGCCTCCAGCGTCCAGTCGGCCCCCGCCAGTTCCTCGGCGGTGGCGCAGCCGTCGTCTGCCCGGCGCAGCAGGGCCAGCGCGCCGGCCACGCCCATCAGGTCCGCGAGCGTTTCGTCCGGCGCGACCTGCACCGTCTGGCGCAGCAGGCCGACGGTGCCGTTCACCGACAGCGATCCCCTCTGGGGAGGAAGAATGCCGGCGATCATCCGCAGCAGCGTGGTCTTGCCCACGCCGTTGCGGCCGACCAGGCCGGTCCGGCCCGCGTCGAAGCTCAGATCGATGTCGGAGAAGAGGGGACGGCCGTCAGGCGTGGAGGCGGCGAGGCCGGAAAGCGTGATCGAAGGCATGGACGTGGATTTCCCTGAGGGCAAGGCGGGCGGGCGTTGCGGTCAGGTGGAGATCCATTGCGGTGCAGGTCCATGTTCGATGGCGGAGGGCGGTAGATAGGCGCGGAGTTTGGCACGATCAAGGCTGGTGGCGCTTGTCCTCCGCCCTTGATCGCCGTGTGCCGCAGCGCTGGACGGGGGCGGGGCTTTGCGCCCGCCTCGCCCCCGGTACGCCCGCTGGAAGACGTTACTTCGTCGTGGCGTCCCAGCGGCAGCCGCGGTTCTTCTCCGTCACGACAAGGGTGCGGGGAGACGTGGCCGAATTCGCCACGACGTCGAGCCGTACGCCGGAGAGGGTGAAGACGGTCGTATAGACGCCCGGGGCCGTCTGCTTCAGCGTCTCGCTGATGCCGCCCGCCAGCTTCAGCAGGGCCGTGTCGCCGTTGAGCGTAACCGAGTGGACGCGCGACAGCTGGGCGTCGAGGCCGCGGCAGCCGGCTATGTTGGCATCGGACGCGGCCATGCGGAACTCGATGGGCGCACCCTGGGCGTGCGCGAACGAGGCTGTCATGCCGACGAGCGACGCGGCGGTGATCACTGATTTAATGGGGACGCGCTCCGGTCCGACGGGCTGATGAGGCAGGAGCGCCTCCGCGGACACCGCACCCATCGGACAATATTCAATGCACGGCAACCGCTCTCACGATGCGGCATTCGCATGGATGCCGCCAGGAAGGTGCTGCCGCACGGCCGGCGAAGCGCAATCAGCCCTTGAGGCGCTGTCCGCCGATGCGATGGTCCTTCAGGATCTCGGGCCGGAAGACGACGCCGTGGCCGGGCCGCTCGGGCGGCGACATGGTGCCGTCCTTGGCGGGCAGCACCGGCTCGATCCAGAGATCGTCGTTCCAGTCCATGTATTCGAGGTAGCTGGCGTTGGGGATCGAGGCCAGCACGTGGACCATCTGCTCGTGGAACAGGTGCGGGGCGATGCGGATGCCGTGCGGTTCGGCCATCGAGGCGATCTTGCGCAGTTCCGAATAACCGCCGCGCATCGGGTCGGGCTGCAGGATGGGCGTGCCCGGATGCTCGAAGAAGGGACGCAGGTCGTTGCGCATGAAGTGGCTCTCGCCGCCGACCACGCGCGTCTTCAATGCTGCGGCGATGCGGCGGTAGCCCGCGAAGTCCTCAGCCACCACCGGCTCCTCCAGCCAGTAGGGATCGAACTCGTCGATGCGATGGCCAGCCTGGATCGCGGTATCGGCGTCCCAGCCCATGTTGACGTCGATCATGATCTCGATGCCGTCACCCATCGCCTCGCGCATGGCCTTCACGTTCTGGACGTCCTCGCGCCACGGCCGGATGTGCGCCACCTGCATCTTGATCGCCTTGAGGCCCTGCGCGGTGAATTCCTGGGCACGCCTGATCATGCCGTCGCGCCCCAGCCCGCGGAAGCAGCCCGAGCCGTAGGCGGGAATGGAGGTGCGCGCCGCGCCCCACAGGCGGAACAGCGGCAGGCTCGCGCGCTTGCCCACGATGTCCCACAGCGCCATGTCGACGGCGCTCTGCGCGAACAGGGTGACGCCCATGCGGCCCAGCCAGAAGTTGTTCTTGTAGAGCGTCTGCCAGATGCCCTCGATCTCGGTTGCGTCGCGGCCGATCACATAGGGTGCAATCAGCTCCTTCATGCAGGCGTCGAGCGTATGGAGGCCGCCGTGCAGCGGCATCAGGTAGCTCATGCCTACGAGGCCGCCCTGAGTCTCGATCTCCAGCACGAAGATCTCGCGCGGCCCCGGCGCCAGGATCCCCGCCGCCGGCGGCGACGACCGCCACGGCACCTGCAGGAGCGTGGTGCGAAGCTCGACGATGGTGGTCGGAGTGGTCATAAGCGTATCTCCCGAGGTTTCCCGACACTATGATGCGCGCGCCATGAGCCAGTCCAACCGAGTCTATCTCTTCGACACCACCCTGCGAGACGGGGCCCAGACGCAGGGCGTCGATTTCACCGTGGCCGACAAGGCTGCGATCGCGCGCGAGCTCGACCGGCTGGGCATCGACTATATTGAAGGCGGCTGGCCGGGGGCGAACCCGACCGACGACCGGTTCTTCGCCGATCCGCCTGAATTCCAGAACGCCAAGTTCGTGGCCTTCGGCATGACGCGGCGCGCCGGCCGAAGTGCGGCCAACGATCCCGGTCTCGCCTCCATCCTGCAGACCAAGGCGCGCAACGTCTGCATGGTCGGCAAGACCTGGGACTTCCATGTCGACGTGGCGCTGGAAGTCGACCGCGACGAATATCTCGAAATGATCACCGACTCGCTCGCCTATGCGAAGACGCGCATGGACGAGACGATGTTCGACGCCGAGCATTTCTTCGACGGCTACAAGGCCAATCCCGACTATGCGATGGCCTGCCTCGCCGCCGCGGAGAAGGCGGGCGCCCGCTGGCTGGTGCTGTGCGACACCAACGGCGGCACGCTGCCGCACGAGGTCGAGCGCATCGTGGGCGAAGTGGTCAAGAAGATCCCGGGCGACCGGATCGGCATCCATACGCACAACGACACCGAGAACGCCGTGGCCAATACGCTGGCCGCGGTGCGCGCCGGCGCGCGCCAGGTCCAGGGCACGATCAACGGGCTGGGCGAGCGCTGCGGCAACGCCAACATGATCGCGCTGATCCCCAACCTCGTGCTGAAGATGGGCTTCGACACCGGGCTGAAGGATGGCGCGATGCAGCGGCTCACGCACCTGTCGCGCCTGCTCGACGACCGGCTGAACATGCCGACCAACCGCAGCGCCGCCTATGTCGGCACGCGTGCCTTCGCACACAAGGGCGGCCTGCACGTCTCGGCCGTCGAGAAGGATCCCAAGACCTACGAGCATGTCGATCCGGAGGTCGTCGGCAACCAGCGCATCATCGTCGTCAGCGACCAGGCCGGCCGCTCAAACATCATGGCGCGCTTCCGCCAGATCGGCCTCGAGGTCGATCCGAAGAATCCCGGCGTCGCGCGTTTGCTGGAGATCGTGAAGGAGCGCGAGTCGGAGGGCTATGCCTACGACGGCGCCGACGCGAGCTTCGAGCTGCTGGCGCGGCACCAGCTGCAAACCGTGCCGGACTATTTCTCGCTGCAGAGCTTCCGCGTGCTGGCGGAGCGGCGCGTCAATGCCAGGGGCCAGACGGTGGCGTTGTCGGAGGCGACGGTGAAGCTGGACGTCGCGGGCCGGCGCGCCATGGAAGTGGGCGAGGGCAACGGCCCCGTGAACGCGCTCGATGCTGCGCTGCGAAAGGCGCTCGTGCCGGTCTATCCCGAGCTGGAGGACATGCGGCTGGTCGACTTCAAGGTCCGCATCCTCGATTCGGCGGGCGGAACGGCGGCGACCACGCGCGTCATGATCGAGAGCGCCGATGCCAAAGGGCGCCGCTGGAGCACGATCGGCGTCTCGCCCAACATCGTCGACGCCTCCTACAACGCGCTCTACGACGCCATCACCTACAAGCTGTTCCGCGACGGTGCGACGCCGGCGGAGAAGGTCGTCGCGTAGCAGCCATGCTGCGACGGCCGGTTGACCTAGACTAGGTCGGGGCAGACCATACGACGCGTGCGAGACGGAGAACATCTGGACACCCGGAATCCGCCCATCGCGACGGCCGAGACACGGCGTCCGAGGTTGGGAGGTCGCGTCCTTGCGCGCGCCTTCATGTGGGCCCTGCCGGCCCTCGTGCTCGCCGCCACCCTTTTCATCTGGCTGTCCGCGGGCGGCACGGTCACGACCGACAATGCCTATGTGAAGGGCGATCGCGCCCAGATCGCGACCCAGCTTTCGGGCCTCATCGTGGAGGTGCCGGTGCAGGAGAACGAGAAGGTCTCTCGCGGCCAGCTGCTGTTCCGGCTCGACGACCAGTCCTATCGCCACGCGCTGACCCGGATCGAGGCGGAGACCGAGACGGTGCGCGCCGAGATTCGCGGCCTTCGCGCCCAGTGGCGCACCAAGCGCGAGGAGATCAAGGCCGCCCTCAGCCAGCAGACCTACGCCCAGGCGGAGTTCGACCGCCAGGCCGAGCTGGCCGAGAAGAAGGTCGCCTCGACCGCCAAGCTGGAAGAGGCGCGCATGGGCCTCGAGGTGGCGCGCCAGCGCATCTCGGCCGCACAGGAAGACCTGCAACGCATCGAAGCGGCGCTGGCGGGCGATCCCAAGATCCGCGCTGACGACCATCCGCGCGTGCGCCAGATGATGGCGATGCGCGAGGAGGCGTTGCTGCAACTGCGCCGCACCACCATCGAATCGCCGATCGACGGCATCGTGAGCAAGCGCCCCGTTCCGGGCAGCTACGCCACCGCGGGCGTGCCGGTGATGGTGGTGGTGGCCGACACCGATCTCTGGGTCGAGGCCAACTTCAAGGAGACCGAACTGACGCGCGTGCGGGCCGGCCAGAAGGTGCTGATCCACGTCGACACCTACCCCGAGTCCGAGTGCCACGGCACCGTGTCCAGCATCTCGCAGTCGACCGGTGCGGAGTTCGCGGTGCTGCCGCCGCAGAATGCCAGCGGCAACTGGGTGAAGGTGGTGCAGCGCATTCCCGTGCGCCTCACCGTCGCCTGCCGCGAAGGCGATCCGCCGCTGCGGGTCGGCATGAGCACCACCGTCGAGGTCGAGACGGGTCACACGCGCTCGCTCGCCAGCCTTTGGGCCGGATGGTCGAAGTCGCTTGGGCTCTCCAGCGCCTCGGCGACACCCAAGCCCTAGCGACCATGGCGCCGGCCGTCGATCCGGCGGTGCTGCGCCGCCGCCGCCTCATCACCTTCACGGTGATGGCCGCGACCATCATGCATGCGCTCGACGGCACCATCGCCAACGTGGCGCTGCCGTCGATCCAGGGATCGCTGTCGGCCACGCAGGAGCAGGTCTCCTGGGTCGTGACCTCCTACATCGTGGCCTCGGCGATCCTGACGCCGCTCGCGGGCTTCTGCGCCATGCGCTTCGGCCTGCGACGGACCCTGGCGACCTGCGTAATCGGCTTCACCATCGTGTCGATGATGTGCGGCGCGGCGCAGTCGCTGGAACAGCTCGTGCTGTTCCGCGCGCTGCAGGGCGGCTTCGGCGCCGCCCTCGTGCCGGTGTCGCAGGCCATCATGATGGACACCTATCCGCGCGAGGAGCAGGGCAAGGCGATGGCGATGTGGGGCGTCGGCACCATGCTCGGTCCGATCGCGGGCCCGTCGCTGGGCGGCTGGCTGACCGACGAGTTTTCCTGGCGCTGGGTGTTCTACGTGAACCTGCCCGTGGGCATCCTCTGCGCCGTCGGCATCCTGGCGCTGGTGCGCGACAACGTGCACGGCGCGCCGCGGCGCTTCGATCTTCTGGGCTTCACCCTGCTGGCCGTCGCCATTGGCTCGTTCCAGCTCATGCTCGACCGCGGTCATCTGCTCGACTGGTTCGATTCGGCCGAGATCATCGGCGAGACCCTGGTGGCGGCCGTCGCCTTCGCGATGTTCCTGATCCACATGATGACCGACCGCCAGCCGTTCCTGTCGCGCGACCTGTTCCGCGACCGCAACCTGAAGGTCGGACTTTGCTTCACCGCGCTGGCGGGGCTCGTGCTGATCGTGACCGCGACCCTGATGCCGCCCTTCCTGCAGCAGCTCATGGGCTACCCCGTCTTCACCACTGGGGTCGTGCTGGCGCCGCGCGGGGCAGGCATGATGGTTTCAATGATGCTGGTGTCGCGGCTGATCGGCCGGATGGATGCGCGGATCCTGATCGGTCTGGGGTTCGCGCTGGCCGCGCTGTCGCTCTACGACATGACGCTGTTCAACCTCAATGTCAGCGAGAGCCGCATCGTCTGGAACGGCATCCTGTTGGGCTTCGGCCTCGGCCTCGTATTCCCGCCGCTCACCGTGCTCACCTTCGCGACCCTGCCGCCGCGCCTGCGCACCGAGGGGGCGGCGGTGAACGCGCTGCTGCGCAACCTCGGCGCCAGCATCGGCATCGCGGTGCTGGTCTCGGTGCTGGCCAGCAACACCCAGCAGAACCGCGCCGACATGACCGAGAAGTTCACGCCCTGGCATCCCGGCTGGCCGATGGCCGGCTCCGGCGTGAGCCTCGATTCGACGCAGCTCGCGATCTGGGACGGCGAGATCACGCGGCAAGCCGCCCTGATCGGCTACCTCAACGATTTCCGCATCATGATGATCTGCTCGCTGGCGCTGATCCCGCTGTTGTTCCTGATGCGACGTCCGCCCCTTATCGCCGGCCGCTGAGCACGCTATACGGCGGCATGGGACGCGCATCGAAGGGCCGGGACGTCGCCGCCGCAACGCCGGTGGTCATCCTCGTGCGCCCGCAGCTCGGAGAGAATATCGGCATGGCCGCGCGGGCCATGCTGAATTGCGGCCTGTCGACCTTGCGCCTCGTGGCGCCTCGTGACGGCTGGCCCAACGAGAAGGCGCAGCGCGCCGCCTCGGGAGCCGACATCGTGCTGGAGAAGGCCGAGGTGTTCGACAGTGTGGGCGAGGCGGTGGCCGATCTCGAGCGGGTGATCGCCACGACGGCGCGCAACCGCGAGCTGGCGCAGCGCATCGTGACGCCGCGCCAGGCCGCCGCCGACATGCGCGGCTGGATCGGGCAGGGCGAGCGGGTCGGAATCCTGTTCGGGCCCGAGCGGACCGGCCTCGAGAACGACGACATGGTGCACGCCGACACCGCGCTCAACATCCCGCTCAATCCGCAGTTCTCTTCGCTGAACATGGCGCAGGCGGTGCTGCTGGTGGCCTATGAATGGATCACGGCCGGCGACGCGACGCCGCCGTCGCGCATGGCCGACCACGCGACGCGTCCCGCGACCAAGGAAGAACTGCAGAGCCTGTTCGACCACCTGGAGCGTGCGCTCGACCAGTCGGGCTTCCTGCGCAACAAGGAGATGCGCCCCTCCATGGTTCTCAATCTCCGCGCCCTGCTGCAGCGCGCCGAGATGACCGAGCAGGAGGCCCGCACCTTCCACGGCGTCATCAAGTTCCTGTCCAAGAGCAAGCACGAGGAATAGCCATGTCCACGACCGCCAAGATTTCCTGGGTCGACGGCGCCCTGCTGGTCGCCGAAGGCGGCAGCGGCCACACGATCACCATGGACGGCGCGGCCGACATCGGCGGCCGCAACCTGGCCTCGCGGCCGATGGAGGTCCTGCTGATGGGCATGGGCGGCTGCACCGCCATCGACGTCGTCTCGATGCTGAAGAAGCAGCGCCAGGACATCGAGGGGGTGGAGGTCTCGCTGGTCGCCGAGCGGGCCGACGACCATCCCAAGGTCTACACCTCGGTGAAGCTGGTCTACACGGTGCGTGGCCGGAAGCTGAACAAGGCGCTGGTCGAGCGCGCGGTCAGCCTGTCGGACGAAAAGTACTGCTCGGCCACCGCGATGGTGAAGAAAACCGCCGCCGTGACCCACGAAATCGTGCTGGTAGAGATCTAAGTCGTTGATTTTACTGCCGGAACGGGCGCTTGACTGGCCCGCATCCGCCAGTATGTTCCGCGCTTCTTCCGGAGAACGTGGTGGAGGGCCGTTCGGGCTCGCCTCCCGCCCCGACAAACGTCGGACCCAGGCCTATCCGGACAACAGCGCGGACCCGCGAAGCGGGACGCACAACGATGGAGTGACGCGTGAGCAAGCGCGCAAATTCGAAGTACAAGATCGACCGCCGCCTCAGGGTCAACCTGTGGGGCCGTCCCAAGAGCCCGCTCAACAAGCGTGAATACGGTCCCGGCCAGCACGGCCAGGGTCGCACCAAGCCGACCGACTACCGCCTGCAGCTCATGGCGAAGCAGCGCCTGAAGGGCTACTACGGCTCGGTCAGCGAACGTCAGCTCCGCCGCTATTACACCGAAGCCGTGCGCCGCAAGGGCGACACCGGCGAAAACCTGGTCGAGCTCCTCGAGCGCCGGCTGGACGCGGTGATCTACCGCATGAAGTTCGCCATCACCGTCTTCGCCTCGCGCCAGCTGGTCAGCCACGGCCACGTGAAGGTCAACGGCCGCCGCGTGAACATCGCTTCGTACCTTGTGAAGGACAACGACGTGATCGAGCTCACGTCCAAGGCCAAGGAGATGGAGCGCGTCCTCGAGGCCACGCAGAGCGCCGAGCGCGACGTGCCGGAATACGTCACGGTCGACCACAAGGAGATGAAGGGCACCTACGTGCGCGGGCCGAAGCTCGCCGACGTGCCGTACCCCGTCCAGATGGAACCGTCGCTGGTCGTCGAATACTACAGCCGCTGATCCGGCCGACATCCCGATAGAGACGAAAAACCCGCCCTCATGTGGCGGGTTTTTTGCATTAAAATTCCCTGTGATCGTGGTTCTTTGAGTCTATCGCCCGAGGGCCGGAGGATTATAATCCTACCGGGGCTTGGGGACTTGGGAGTCTAGGCAATGGGATTGGTCCGTGCGGCGGTCTTCGCCTCGATCGTTGCGATCGGCGGAGCGGCCTACGTTTACCGCGACGACGTGATTCGCGAGGTCGGCCCCTACGTAGGCATGGGCTCCGCAGCCAAGGCCGCCGAAAGCCAGGCCAGCCCCGCTGCGGGAGCCCAGCCGCAGGGACGCCGCGGTCGCGCCAACCCCGGCGGCAACGTGCCGGTCGTCGTCACGACCGTGGGCAAGAAGCCGATGTCCGTTGTGATCGAGGCAGTCGGCACCGTCCAGGCCATCGCCTCCATCCAGATCAAGCCGCGGATCGACAGCCAGATCATGAAGGTGAACGTCGAGGAGGGCGCGCTGGTCAAGGAAGGCCAACTGCTGTTCGAACTCGACAACCGCACCCTCAAGGCGCAGCTCGGCATGATCGAGGCGCAGATCCGCAAGACGCAGACCCAGATCCAGCAGGCAAAGCGAGACAACGAGCGCGCCGACGGGCTTCTCAGCAAGGGCGCAGGCACCGCCGTTCAGCGCGACACCAGCGCGACCAACCTGAAGTCGCTGGAAGCCCAGCTCGAGGCCGACGAGGCCAGCCGCGACGCGACCCTCACCCAGCTGAGCTACACGGAGATCCGCGCGCCCGTGTCGGGCCGGATCGGTTCGATCAACAGCAAGGCCGGCACCGTCGTCCGCGTGGCCGACAATACCGCCACCGCCACGCTGGCGGTCATCAACCAGGTGGATCCGATCTTCGTCAGCTTTGCGTTGCCGCAGGTCCTGCTGCCCGACCTGCGTGCGGCCATGGCCAAGGGTCCTGTCCGCGTCGATGCGATCGTCAGCGACAAGCGACAGTCCGGCACGATGGCTTTCATCGAGAACACGGTGGATCCGAACACCGGCACCGTGACCGCCAAGGCTCGGATCAACAACAGCAACGAGGGCCTCTGGCCAGGCCAGTTCGTCAAGGTGGAGGTCATCCTCGGTGTCGAGCCCGAGGCGATCGCCGTCACCGCCGCGGCCGTCCAGCTCGGACCGCAGGGACCGTACATCTTCGTCGTGAAGGATGGGGTCGCCGAGGTCCGTCCGGTGGTGATCAAGCGTACGCAATCGGGCGAGTCGGTGATCGGCAGCGGCCTCGCCGAGGGCGAATCGGTGGTGGTCGACGGCCAGCTTCGCCTGGTCAACGGCGCTCCCGTGGCCATCCGGCCGCCGCCCGGCGCGCCGGCACCGGCATCGCCCGGTCCGTCGGGAAATCCCGGATCTTCGGGCCCGTCGGGTCCCTCGGGCAACTCAGCTCCCTCGGGCACGGCGGCACCGACGGCGCCCAACACGGCCGCCCGGCCGCGCGGCTAACCCCAACGGAGAGCGGACATGTCGCTTTCGGCTCTCTGCATCCGGCGTCCCGTGATGACGATCCTGCTGATGGCGATGATCGTCATCGCGGGCATCTTCGGTTTCAAGCAGCTTCCCGTCGCCGCCGTCCCGCGCGTCGACTTCCCGACCATCCAGGTCCAGGCGCAGCTTCCCGGCGCCAGCCCCGAGACGATGGCCGCCTCGGTCGCCTCGATCCTCGAGCGCCAGTTCTCGACCATCGCCGGCGTGACGTCGATGACCTCGACCTCCTCGCTGGGCAACACCTCGATCGTGCTCCAGTTCGACCTCAACCGCAGCATCGACGGGGCGGCGCTCGACGTGCAGTCGGCCATTTCCTCGGCGATGCGCCGCCTGCCGGTCGAACTGCCGACACCGCCCAGCTTCCGCAAGGTCAACCCGGCCGACTTCCCGATCATGTTCCTGGCGCTGAAATCCAGCCAGGTACGGCTGTCGGATGTCGACGCCTTCGCCAATCGCTCGATCCTGCCGCGTATCTCGACGCTGCCCGGCATCGCCCAGGTCCTGATCTTCGGCACTCAGAAGTACGCTGTGCGCGTGCGTGCCGACCTCGACCAGCTCGCGGTGCGGGGCCTCACCCTGCAGGAACTGCAGAACGCGATCGTCGCCGCCAATTCGAGCAAGCCCGTCGGCGCCATCGCCGATTCCCGCCAGAGCTCGATCCTCGACGCCACCGGTCCGATCAACAAGGCCGCCGACTACATGCCGGTGATCGTGAGCTGGCAGAACGGCGCGCCGGTGCGGCTGTCCGACGTGGCCACGGCCATCGACAGCGTCGAGAACGACAAGGTGGCGAGCTGGCTCGACGGCACCCGCGCCATCCTGCTTGCGGTCTACCGGCAGCCCGACGCAAACACCGTCGAGGTGGTCGACCGGGTCAGGGCCATGCTGCCGGCGATCCAGGCCGAGATGATGAGCGGCGTCGAGATCAGCATCCTGAACGATCGCTCGGTCTCGATCCGTGAAGCCATCGAGGATGTCGAGTTCACGCTCGTCCTCGCGGGCATCCTCGTCATCGTCGCGATCTACTTCTTCCTGCGCAGTTTCCGCGCGACGATCATCCCGGCCATTGCCCTGCCGATCTCCGTCGTCGGCACGTTCGCCGGCATGTATCTCTGCGGCCACTCGATCGACAACATCTCGCTGCTGGCCCTGACTCTGGCGGTCGGCTTCGTGGTCGATGACGCCATCGTCATGCTGGAGAACATCGTCCGCCACATCGAGGCGGGCGAGAAGCCGCTGGATGCCGCCTTCAAGGGCTCGAAGGAGGTGGGCTTCACCATCGTGTCGATGACGCTGTCGCTGGTGGCGGTGTTCATCCCGGTGCTGTTCATGGGCGGCGTGGTCGGCCGCATGTTCAACGAGTTCGGCCTGGTCATCAGCATGGCCATCCTCATCTCGGGCATCGTGTCGCTGACGCTGACGCCCATGCTGTGTTCGCGTCTCCTGAAGCCGATCGACCATCACGAGAAGCACAACGCGCTGCTGCGGCTGTTCGAGTGGAGCTTCAACAAGGTCACGGAAGGCTATGCGTGGTCGTTGAAGCGTGTCGTCAAGCTGCCGCGCCTGGTACTGCTGCTCACGCTCGGGACATTCGCGCTGACAGCCTACCTGTTCCAGGTGATTCCCAAGGGCTTCTTCCCGACAGAGGATATCGGCCAGATCACCGGCTCGACCGTAGGGCCCGACGACGCTTCGTTCGATGCCATGGTGGCGCGCCAGGGTGCGCTCGCAGAGGTCATCAAGCGCGATCCCGACGTCGTCTCCGTCATGTCGACGGTAGGCGGCGGCAACGCGGCCAGCACCGTCAATTCGGGGCGCATCTTCATCACCTTGCGTCCCAAGAGCGAGCGCACCGCGACGGCCACCGAGGTCATCGCCCGCCTGCGTCGCGCCTCGGCGACCGTGCCGGGGATCAACGTCTTCTACCAGCCGATCCAGTCGATCAACATCGCAACGACGCAGAGCCGGGCGCAGTACCAGTTCGGGATGCGCTCCTCCAACCTGGCGCTGCTTCGGGAATACGCGCCGCAGATGGAAGAGCGCATGAAGCGCATTCCTTCGATCACCGACGTGAACTCGGACCTCCAGGTCAGGGCGCGCTCCACTGTGATCGACGTCGACCGCGACACGGCCTCGCGGCTCGGCCTGTCCGTCGACCAGATCCGCCTGCTGCTCTACTCGGCGTTCGGCACGCGCCAGGTCTCGACGATCTACGCGCCCGACGACACCTACCAGGTCATCCTCGAGGCAGATCCGAAGTACGCCGATACCAGCGAAGTGCTTAGGCGGATGCAGGTCCGGACTCCGAGCGGCGCTCTCGTCCCCCTCGATACGGTGGCCAAGCGCAGCGACAAGCCAACCTCGCTCACGGTCAATCACATCGCCCAGCTGCCGTCGGTCATCATCTCGTTCAACCTGGCGCCTGGCGTGGCACTCGGCGACGCGGTGAAGGACATCCAGGCGGTGGCACGCGAGGTCGGTCTGCCCGCCAGCATCGCGACCAGCTTCGAGGGCAGCGCCCAGGTCTTCCAGCAGGCCGTCGCCAATCAGGGCATGCTGCTGTTTGCTGCCGTGCTCGTGATCTACATCATCCTGGGAATCCTCTACGAGAATTTCATCCATCCGCTGACCATCCTCTCGGGGCTGCCGTCCGCCGGCATCGGTGCGCTCGCCACGCTGATGCTGTTCAAGATGGATCTTTCGGTCATCGCCCTGATCGGCGTGGTGATGCTGATCGGCATCGTGAAGAAGAACGCCATCATGATGGTCGACTTCGCGATCGAACGGCGCGGGCAGGGGGCCGACGCGGAGACGGCCATCGTCGAGGCCGCGCTCCTCCGGTTCCGACCGATCATGATGACCACCGTGTGCGCCCTGCTGGGCGCGCTGCCGATCGCGGTCGGTCATGGCGCCGGCGCCGAACTGCGCCAGCCGCTGGGCATCACCGTCGTCGGCGGCCTGCTGGTGTCGCAGGTCCTCACCTTGTTCATCACGCCGGTCGTGTACATGTGGTTCGACAAGCTGACGGGCATGAAGTTCAGCCCCGGCTGGGCCAAGCGCTGGCGCACCAAGGGTCGCACGCCGGCTCAGCCGGCTGAGTAGCCGCGGCGCTTCGTGTGCACCCATCCTTCGAGACGCGTCGCCGGGCGACGCTCCGCAGGATGAGATCGGGAATGGAAAGTGCATTCCCCAGACCAAGACCTCATGCTCAGGCGCCGGGCGGAGCCCGGCGTCTCGAAGCATGGGCCACCGTAGCGGCCTTAGAAGCGAGTAGCGTTCATGACTGACGAGATCGGTGCCTTCGTTCCCGGCCCCCGTGTCCATATCGAGGGGCGTGCCGGTGGCCCCCTGTCCGGCCTCACATTCGCGGCCAAGGACCTGTTCGCGGTGGCGGGCGTACCGACCGGCGGCGGCAATCACGACTGGCCCACCGGGCGACCGATCCCGGACAAGCATTCGTGGGCGGTCCAGACCCTGCTCGATGCCGGGGCCACGCTGATCGGCAAGACCATCACCGACGAGGTGTCGCTGGGTATCCTGGGCGAGAACGCCTTCGACGGCACGCCGAAGAACGTGGCGGCGCCGGGCCGCGTGCCGGGCGGCTCCTCCTCGGGCTCGGCCGCGGCCGTCGCCGCGGGGATCTGCGACACCGCGCTGGGCACCGACACTGGCGGCTCGGTGCGCGTGCCCTCGAGCTTCTGCGGCCTCCATGGGATCCGGCCGACGCATGGTCGTGTGGACGTGACGGGCATGCTGCCCCAGGCGCCAACCTCGGACACGACCGGCTGGTTCGCGCGCGATGCCGAGACCTTTGCCCGGGTCTCCGCCGTCATGCTGGGGGAAGAGATTCCGTCGAAGCTGCCCTCGAAGCTGATCGTGGCCGTCGACGCATTCGGTTTCGCGGATGCCGATACGGCGGAAGCGCTGCAGCCGATGGTGCGGAAGCTCGCCGCGCTGATCGGTTCGAGCGGCGAGGAGATCATGGCGCCGCAGGGCCTGTCGGTGTGGGCGCGCGCCCAGCGCAGCCTGCAGCCTGCCGAGGCCTATGCCACCTTCAGGAGCTGGCTCGACGAGCGCAATCCGCGCTTTGCCTTCTCGGTCGCCAAGGCTCTAGTGACCGGCTCGATGATTCCGGAGAGCGACAAGGTCTGGGCCAACCTGATGCGCCAGGAAGTGCGCGGCCGCATGAAGTACCTGCTGCCCGAGGGCACGATTCTCTGCCTGCCGACCACGCCGTTCCCCGCGCCGAAGGTCGGCCTGCCGCTGTCTGTGCTCGATCCTTTGCGCGACCGCATCACCTGCCTCTGCGCGCAGGGCGGGCTGGCGGGCTTTCCGCAGGTCAATCTTCCCGGCGCCACGACGGTTGACGGTCTGCCGGTCGGCCTGTCCATCATCGGCCCGCGTGGCAGCGATGCGACCCTGGTGGCTGTCGCGCGCGCGATGGAGAAGGCGGCGGGCTGATCGCGCCTTCGCGAAGGAGGCGCGTTGGCGACCGAGAAGCAGAAGATGCTGGCGGGCGAACTCTATGTTGCGGCCGGCGAGGAACTCACCGCCGACGCACGCCGCGTCGCCGGGTGGATGGACCGCTACAACGGCTCGATTGCCGCGACCCAGCGCGACCACGCGGCACTGCTGCGCGAGATCATGGCCGAGGTGGGCGAGGGCGCCTACATCCGCCCCCCCTTCCGTTGCGACTACGGCTACAACATCAGTCTCGGCAAGGGCGTGTTCCTCAACTTCAATTGCGTGATCCTCGACGTGGTGAAGGTCGCGATCGGCGATCGCACGCAGATCGGGCCGGGCGTGCAGATCCTGACCGCGGACCATCCACGTGATCCCGCACAGCGACGCGCCGGCCTGGAGTTCGGCCGGCCTGTCACCATCGGCGCCGACGTGTGGATCGGCGGCGGCGCGATCGTGCTGCCCGGCGTGACCATCGGCGACGGCGCAATCGTCGGCGCGGGCGCCGTGGTGACGCGCGATGTGCGGCCCGGTGCTACTGTCGTCGGAAACCCAGCCAGAGAGAGGCCAGCGTGACGGATTTTACCCCGAACATTCCCGAGGTCGTCGAAGAGGTGCGCGTGCTGTTCGAGCGCTACGAGCAGGCGCTGATCGACAAGAACGTCGAGGTGCTCGACGCCACGTTCTGGAACAGCCCGCATACGATCCGCCTCGCCAACAACGAGCACGGCTACGGCTTCGACCGCATCCACGCCTTTCGCGTCGCCCGCCCGCCGGGCCCCGGCACCAAGGAGAAGCGGCTGCGCCTCGACATCGTGACCCTGGGCCGCGACCTCGCGACGGTGTCGCTGGTCTACAAGGTGCGCGGCCGGGAGATGACGGGCCGGCAGACCCAGACCTGGGTCCGCTTTCCCGACGTCGGCTGGAAGGTCGTCCACGCCCACGTCTCGATGATCGCCGAAGAGCCGATCCTGTAGAGAAAAAGAAAACGGAGGAAACGATGGCGCAGCCCGCCGAAAGCCTTGGCAATGTGATGAATCCCAACCCCGAGTGGGTTACCAAGGTGAGCGAACCGGCGCTCGAGCCCGACCTGCCGATCGTCGATCCGCATCATCATCTATGGCAGCGCGCCGGCAACGACTATCTGTTCCACGACCTGTTGGCCGACACGCAGACCGGACACAACATCGTCGGCACGGTGTTCGTCGACTGCCATTCGATGTACCGCAAGGACGGGCCGGCGGAGCTGCGCTGCATCGGCGAGACCGAGTTCGCCAACGGCGTGGCGGCGATGAGCGCGTCGGGGCTGTATGGAAACCTGCGTGCCTGTGCCGGCATCGTCAGCCATGTCGACCTGCGCCGGGGCGAGAAAGCGGGCGACGTGTTCGATGCCCAGATCGCCGCCGGCAACGGCCGCTTCAAGGGCATCCGCCACCAGACCGGCTGGGATGCCGATCCGGGCATCCGCAATTCCCGCAACGATCCGCCGCCCGAGCAGACGCGCGACCTGACCTGGCGCGAGGGCTTCCGGGAACTGGCGAAGCGCGATCTGACATTCGACGCCTGGCTCTACCATCCGCAGCTCGCCGAGATCGCCGAACTGGCCGACGCCTTCCCGGGGACGCACATCGTCCTCGATCATGTCGGTGGCCCGCTGGGCTATGCAGGCTATGCCGGGCGCCACGATGAGGTGCGCGCGGCCTGGAGGAAATCGATGGCCGAACTGTCCCGCCGGCAGAACATCGTGGTGAAGCTCGGCGGCCTCGGCATGGCGATGGGCTTTTTCGACTTCTACCGGCGCCCGACCCCGCCGGGCTCGGCAGAACTGGCCGAGGCCTACCGGCCCTGGGTCGAGACCACGATCGACCTGTTCGGCGTCGACCGCTGCATGTACGAGAGCAATTTCCCCGTCGACAAGATCACCTCCGGCTACGGCGTCCTGTGGAACGCCTTCAAGCGCATCTCGGCGGGCGCTTCGCCCTCGGAGAAGAAGGCGCTGTTCTCCGGAACGGCGGCGCGGATCTACAAGCTGGCGCTCTGACGCTCGCCTTCCTCTCCCGCCAAGGGGGTGTCGCCCGCGCCTGAAGCGGCCGTGGTGGCTGGCGCTCCGAAGAAGGGCAAAGGTCCCTCGCTTTCGCTCGGGATGACACCGCTCGCTGGGTCGGCGTACTGCGCAAATCCCATGAGAATTGTCATCCCGAGCGTAAGCGAGGGACCCTTACCTCAAACTCGATTGCCCTGTCGGATCAGCGGATAGGCGCCGAAGGCGCGAGGCGCGTCACCCTGCAAGAATCGTGTCGCGCGCTGTCGTTCGGGCAAGGTTTCTTTTTCCTCGGGCGAGGTCTCTCGCGCTGACACAGGCTGTGAACTCGCCCTAGAATTTGGGTCCTCGCGTTTCCATTGGGGGCCAAAGCATGCGTCGTTTGTTGCTGTCTGCCGTTGCCGCGCTCGCCACCGTGTCCGCCGTGCCCATGGCATCGGCGCAGACGCTGAAGGTGGTCATGCATTCCGACGTGAAGGTGCTCGATCCGATCTGGAGCGGTGCCTACATCACCCGCAATCACGGCTACATGCTCTACGACGTGCTGTTCGCCATGGACGAGAAGTTCCAGGTGAAGCCGCAGATGGTCGACACCTGGACGACCAGCGACGACGGACTCGTCTGGACCTTCAAGCTGCGCGACGGGTTGGAATGGCACGACGGCCAGCCGGTGACGGCGGAGGACTGCGTCGCCTCGCTGAAGCGCTGGGCAGCCCGCGACGCGATGGGCCAGAAGCTCGCCCAGGCGCTGCAGGAATACAAGGTCGTGGATCCCAAGACCTTCCAGATCGTACTCAAGGAGAAGTTCGGCGCGGTGCTCGAAGCGCTGGGCAAGCCCTCGGTCGTCGTGCCCTTCATGATGCCCAAGCGCATCGCCGAGACCGATCCGTTCAAGCAGATCGAAGAGTACATCGGCTCCGGCCCCTTCGTGTTCAAGAAGGACGAATGGAAGCCCGGCGAGAAGCTCGTCTACACGAAGTTCGCCAAGTACAAGCCGCGTTCGGAGCCGATGTCGGGCCTGTCGGGCGGCAAGGTGGTGAGCGTCGATCGCGTCGAGTGGGTGTGGATCCCCGATGCCGAGACCCAGGTCAACGCGCTGCTGAAGGGCGAACTCGACATGCTCGAGGCGGTCTCGACCGATCACCTGCCGCTCGTCGAGAAGGACAAGGGCGTCCGCGTCATCAAGGGCCGCGTGTCCAACCAGTACGCCTTCCGGCCGAACTGGCTGCTGCCGCCCTTCAACAATGAAAAAATCCGTCAGGCGGCCGCGTTGGCGCTGAACCAGGAGGACTTCCTGCAGGCCAACATCGGCGACAAGCGCTTCTGGCAGACCTGCAAGGCGATGTTCACCTGCGGCTCGCCGCTTGCCACCGACGCCGGCATGGCAGGCCTCGTGGAAGGCAATGCGGCCAAAGCCAGGGCGCTGCTGGCAGAGGCGGGGTACGACGGCACGCCGGTGACGCTGCTGGCGCCGACCGACCTCGGCGTCATCAAGCAGCTCGGTCCGGTCGCAAAGTCGCTGCTGGAGAGGGCCGGCTTCAAGGTCGAGATGGTGTCGATGGACTGGCAGAGCGTGATCGTGCGGCTTGCCAAGAAGGTGCCGGTCTCGGAGGGCGGCTGGAACGCCTTCTCGACGAGCTGGTCCCAGGTCGACATCCTCGACCCGCTGATGACGCCGTTCCTGATCGCGAGCTGCGACAAGGCCCGGGCCGGCTGGCCCTGCGACGAGGAACTGGAGAAGCTGCGCGATCAGTACGTGAAGGCGGCCACGGAAGCCGAGAAGAAGGCCGCCGCCACGGCCGTTCAGGAGCGCGCCATCAAGGTGGTCACGCACGTGCCGCTTGGCGAATGGTTCGGGGTGAGCGCCGTGCGCTCCAATATCGGGACGCTGAATCCGCCCCCTCCGGTCACGGTCTTCTGGGGGGTAACGAAGAAGTAAGGCGCCCTCGCCGCGCGCAGAAGGAAAGCTCGGGAGCGTCTCAAGAATCCCTGCTCAAGAGGCTCGGACGGCCACTGGCTAATGTTTTGAACGAACAGTGCGGCTGTGGGGCCGGCTGAGGGTTTGGATTAGCTTACGATAGCAAGGCATCGACCTATTCGACGGGTTGGCGCTCTTTCTTCAGGTATTGCTTCAGCAAGCTCAGGCGGCATTTCAGCAAGTGTTGAAAAAATTAGCTGAAACAAAGCCTTGCCAGAGCTGGTTAATGCGCCGACAGCTGGCTGATGTCGGAACCGTCTTTCCTCGGCGGGCGGTTTCCGCCCCATCGCATCCTCGCAGGCTGGCTGGGCGAGGCGGGCTCAGCCCGCCTGCTCGAATATGCCCTGGCCGCCGAGGACCGCTTCATCCCGACGCGGCTGGCCGCCGTGGGAAAGGGCCGGCTCGACAGCGTCGTTCGCCATTCCAGCGTGCTGAAGGATCTGGGCGACTTCGCCGTCCCCCTGCGCCGCCGGGCGCTGGCGCTGCAGGCCGAGCTGGAGACGGACTTCGAGATGCCCGCCACGCCGCGCAACAGCACGCAGATGGAGGTGGTGGCGCATGGCCATGGCGCCTTCTACCGGGCGCATACGGATACCTTCACCGGCGACCACTACACGCCGGGCGGCCGCCGGCGCCTCACCATGGTCTACTACTTCCACCGCGAGCCGCGCCGCTTCACCGGCGGGCGCCTGCGTCTGTTCGATCTGGCGGGCGGCGAGACGATCGATGTTGAGCCGGAGCACGACAGCCTGCTGGTCTTCCCGTCGACGGCGCTTCACGAGGTCGAGCGAGTATCCTGCTTCAAGGGTGCGTTCGGCGACGGCCGCTTCTCGCTGAACATCTGGCTGTGCGGCTGAGGCCTATTCAGCTGCGCGCAGCTCCCCCAAATTTTCCGGCGCCCTGGCCTCGGCGGCGCGGGCCGCCCGCTGGGCGGCGTCCTCGGCCTCCCAGCGCACCGCGATCTCGGCCAGCCGGTCCATGACCTCATCCAGTTCCCCGCCGCGCTTGGTGAGGGAATAGGTCACCTTGGGCGGGATGGTCGCCTCGTAGTCGCGCTTCACCAGGGCCGCGCCTTCAAGTGTGCGTAGACGCTCCGTCAGCATCTTGGCCGAGATGCCCGACACCCGTCGCTTCAACTCGCCGAAGCGCTGCGGGCCGTGGGTTCGAAGATTGTAGAGGATGTACGTCGTCCACGGCCCCATCAGCATGCGCAGGATGAAGTCCATGGGACAGGTCACGCTCTCCTTGGACTGTGTCGTCGGAGTCGGGGTCGGGATGCTCATCGAAAAAACCTTCAGGTTACGATTCGGTACCTACTGGTGAATATATAGAGGGCTTCCCAAATGTTTCCAGTCACTTTGTGAAAGTAACTGATCTGGAGAAACTATAGTTCGATTTCCCCAGATAAATCAAAGGATTGGAAGCCGTCATGAGCAAAGTCGCTATCGTCTATCACTCGGGCTACGGCCACACGCAGGCCCTCGCCGAGGCCGTCGCCACCGGCGCACGGGCCGTTTCGGGCACCGAGGTGAGCCTGATTCCGGTCGCCGAAGCAGAGGCCCGCGCGGCCGAGCTGGATGCCGCGGATGCGATCATCTTCGGCAGCCCGACCTACATGGGCGGCGTCTCGGCCGACTTCGCCAGGTTCAAGGACTGGACGTCGGGACGCTGGATGGAGGGAAGGTGGCGCAACAAGCTCGCCGCCGGCTTCACCGTCTCCGCCTCGTGGAACGGCGACAAGCACAACACGCTCTACCAGCTGCTCACGCTCGCCGTTCAGCACGGCATGGTGTGGGTCGGCCTCGGCCTGCCGCCGGGCAACAACAGCTCGAAGGGCTCGGTCGCGGACCTCAATCGGGTCGGCGCATCGATCGGGGCCATGGGCCAGGCCAATGCCGACCAGGGCGTCGAGGGCATCGGCGCCAGCGACTTCAAGACCTTCGAGGCGCTCGGCCGCCGTGTGGCCGAGGCCAGCCAGCGCTGGCGGGAAGCGCCGCTCGCGCAGGCGGCTTAGCCTAGCCTCTCCCATGGTACGGGGGAGGCCGGGAGGGGGAAAGCCACGCGAATGCCTTGAACCTTGAGTGGTTCAGAGCGGTGGCTTTCCCCCTTAGGTCTTCCGCTGCCTCACCCGGTGCGGAGAAGGAATGTCGGGTCGTCCGCTGGTCATTCCATCTTCACGTTGGCGGATTTCACGATCGAGCCCCACGAGGCCAGCTCGTCCTTGAACAGCGTCGCGAGGGCCTGCGGGCTGCTGGTCTCCACCGTCGCACCCTGCGCCACGAAGTCCGACTGCACATCCTTCATCGCCATGACCTCGCGCATCGCGGCGTTGGCACGCTCGACGATGGGCGCAGGCGTGCCTGGCGGCGCCAGCAGGAAGATGCTGGCCACCGAATTGAAACCCGGCAGCGTCTCGGCGATGGCCGGTGTGTCGGGCGAAACCGGCGAACGCTTGGTAGAGGTCACGGCGAGTAGCCGGAGCTTGCCGCTTCTGGCCAGTGCAAGCGCGGGCGGCAGGCTCACGAAGCAGATCGGGATCTGGCCGCCCACAAGGTCCGCCAGCGCCGGCGTGCCACCCTTGTAGGGGACATGCACGATCTGGACGCCGGCTTCCTTCTGGAACATCTCGGCGCTGAGGTGGGCGATATTGCCGACGCCCGGTGAGGCATAGCTGTACTTGCCGGGGCTGGCCTTCAGCACATCGATGAGTTCACGGACGTTCTGGGCGGGAAACGATGGGTTCACCACCAGCGAGTAGGGCAGGTTGCCGATGATACCGACCGGCGTGAGCGTCAACGGATCATAGCCGACCTTGTCGTAGATCGTTGTGCCGACCAGGATTCCCGACTCGGCGAAGAACAGTGTGTAGCCGTCCGGTGGCGCGCTCGCGAGAGCCGCCGCCGCGATGGTCGAGCCGGCGCCCGGCCGGTTCTCAACGACGACCGGCTGGCCGACCAGCGGGCTCAGCTTGTTGGCAAAGATCCGTGCCAGGATGTCGGCGCCGCCGCCCGGCGGATAACCGACCAGCAGCTTGATGGGGCGCGAGGGGTAGGCCTGGGCGAACGCGCCGCGACCGGCGACCTGGCTGCCCACTATGCCGGCCGCCAGTGCGGAGAGCACATGGCGGCGGCTGAATTTCGTGTCTTCGATGTTCATGTCATGTGACCTTTTCACGGCGCGTGGGCTCAGGCCGACGGCGCGAAGTAGCGGAATTGCAGGCTTTGGTCCTTTTCGAGCTGCTGGATGAGGTCGATCTCCCAAGTGAGATAGGCCGTCATCGACTTGGCGAGATCGTCATAGTCGTAAGGGCTGTACCAGACATCGTCAGTCGCCGAGGTCATGTTCTCCAGCCCGCTGGCAAGCGGGAGGCCGGCAGCGGCCCAGGTGGCAGTGCCGCCGTCGAGGATCGACACCGGCAAGCTCGAGGCGGCCACGGCATCGGCCGCGGCAAGGGCTGCGAACGCGCCATCGTCCGAGGTCAACACTATCCGCTTGGCCCGGGGCGCGCCGGCCACAACCTGCGCGAGGCCGTCGTGCAGCCGCGAGCGCACCGCAAACCAGGCACCCGGAATGTGGCGAACGCGGAACTTCAGGCTGTTGGCGAGGTCGACCACCACGGCATCGCCAGAGGCGAGCAGGCGATGGAGGTCCAGGACGTTGATCCGCTCGACGCCGTCGGCGGCTTCCATCGGCAGCAGCTCGACCGACTCGGGGCCCTTGTCCAACGCGGCGCCGCAGGCGACGAGGCCACCGGTCAGCACGAACACCTCGGTCCAGCCGAGCTGGATCAGCCACGACGCCGTCATGCGCGCCCGTACGCCGTTGTCGTCGCACAGCACGATGCGCGAGTTGCGGGTGGCGACGTAGTGATCGGTCGACTGGATCAACTGGCCGCCGGGCGCGCTGCGTGCGCCCTTGATGTGTCCGGCCTCGTATTCCTCGGGCGTGCGCACGTCGAAGAAGTAGAGCGAGCGCGACGCGTCGGCCTGCAGCGCACGCAGGCCCTTGGCGTCGATCTCGCGCACGCCGAAGCGCTGCGACACGCGCATCGCGGCGTCGATGGCAGCCGCCAGGCCCTTTGGCGACGGGGGCGGCGCCACGGTTCGGCTGCCGCGCGCCATGGTCTCGCCGGCCAGGTGCCAGCCCGCCGTGCCATTGCGCACGCAGACCACCGGGTTCTTGATGCCGGCATTGATCAAGGACTGCGCGCCGATGATGCCGCGGGTGCGGCCCGCGCAGTTCACTACGATGGTGGTCTCCTCGCGCTCGATCAGGTCGAAGACGCGGTGCACCAGCTCGGCGCCGGGGCAGTCGATGCCGCCCGGCAGGCTGTAATTGTGGAACTCGGTATAGGGCCGGCTGTCGAGGATGATCATGTCCTTGCCCTGTTCCATCCAGCGGCGCAGTTCCTGGGCATCGATGGCCGGCGTGTCGTAGCGATGCTCGACGAACTCGCCGAACGCCTTGCTCGGCACGTAGATACCCGCGAACACTTCGAGCCCGGCGGCTCGCCAGCCTTCCAGGCCGTCCATCATGATCGAGATGTCGGTGTAGCCCCAGCCCGAGAGCCGCCGGGCTGCGCGCTCGGCCAGCCCGTCGTCCTGCTGGTCCATCAGGATGATGCGGGTGGCGCGGCGCGGCACGAGGGCCGCCATCCGCGTCTCCAGGTGGCTGAACGGCGCCGACACGATCGTCAGCGGATGGCCGGTGTTGAACAGGCCTTCCTCGCGCACGTCGAGAAAGGCGAACTCCGCGCTTTCGCCCAGAAGCGCATGGACGCGGGCGGCATCGATCCGCGGCCAGGGCGAGGCAGTCTTCTGGTGATCCTTGTCGGTTTTCATCGGGCGGCACGCCATCGTTGAGGAAGGAGGTCGCAAGAATCCTGATCGCGGCCGATGGATAAGGAAAATATAAAGAAAGTATAAACTGATTTGGAATCGGTATGAATTTGACGATCCGGCAACTGCGGGCCTTCACCCTCGGGGCACAATTCTCCTCCTTCTCGGAGGCGGCCAACCGTATGGGCATGACCCAGCCCGGCTACTCTCTGCTGATCCGCCAACTGGAGGCGGAAGTGGGCATGTCGCTGTTCCGGCGCACCACACGGCGGGTCGAACTCACCGAGGCGGGCCGCGAGATCCTGCAGAGCGCCCAGCGCACGCTCCAGCAGCTGGACGAGACCCGTCGCCGCGCCGAGGACTTCCGCGACGCGCGCCAGGGAACGCTCAGTCTCGCCTTCGTGCCCTCGGTCGGCTGCAGCCTGCTGCCGCCCACGCTGTCGCGGTTCGCCGAGGTCCATCCCGGCATCAAGCTCGTGTTCCATGAGGCGCAGGCCGTGGCGTTCGCCGAGCACGTGCGCAGCGGCCAGGCCGAGATCGGGCTCGGCCTGCTGCTGCGACCCGACGAACATCTGGCCTTCGAGCCGCTGATGCGCGATTGCCTGGTGGCGCTGCTGCATGCCCGGCATCCGCTCGCCGGGCGCCCGACGGTTACCTGGAAGGCGCTGGCCCGCTTCAACTCCATCCTCGTGACCAACCAGTCGAGCGTGCGTGTGCATGCCGATCGGGCGGCGGCCGCGGCCGGTATCGACATCGAGCCGACCTATGTCATGGACTCCCTCACCACTGCCGTCGGCCTGGTGCGCGCAGGCCTGGGCTACGCCGTGCTGCCGAGCCTGGCGCTGCGCAGCATGGATCTGGGGGGAGCGGTGGCGCGCGTCGTCGAGCAGCCGCGTGCCTGGCGCGACATCGGCCTGCTCACGCGCTCTCAGTTCACGCTGTCGCCGGCCGCGCTGGCGTTCGCTGCCATCGCTCGCGAAGCGGCGGCCGTGTTTCCGGGTTTCAACGGCTGAAGGGCGCCCCTTCCGCGGGGAAGGGGCGCCGTCGGCTCTACTTCTTGGTGATGTTCCACATCACCGGCACGGGGCCGGGCAGCCAGCCGCTGATGCGGTCCTTGCGGTAGGCGCCGAACGCCTTGTACTGCCCGAGCACGATGTACGTGGCCTGGTCCATCACGCGGTCGGATACGGCCATGGCGATCTCCTTCTGCTTCGCCGGATCGCTTTCCTTGGCGTAGGACGAGCGCAGCTTCTCCATCTCGGGATCGCACGGCCAGCCGAACCAGGCCTTGTCGCAGCCGCCGCTTGTGAAGGCGTTGCCTGCGGGATTGTCGGCATCGACCGTGACGGTCGTCGTGTAGAAGATGTTCCAGCCGCCCTGCGCCGGCGGATCCTTCTTGGCGCGGCGAGTCACGACGGTCTGCCAGTCCATCGCCTGCAGATCGACCTTGAAGCCCACCTTCTCCAGCGCCTGCTTGCCGACCGGCGGAAGCTGGTTGGAGGAGAGGAGGTCGGTCGCCTGCATCATGACGATCGGGGTGCCGTCGTAGCCGCTCTCCTTCAGGAGCTGGCGCGCCTTCTCCAAGTCGGGCTTGATCAGGAGGTTGCCGTAGCTCTTCTCATAGGGCGAGCCGCAGACCAGCGGCGCGTTGCAGACCCGGTAGATCTCGGGGTCGCCCACCTGGGCTCGAAGAAAGTCCTCCTGGGCGATCGCATACATCGCCGCCTGCCGCGCCTTCACGTTGTTGAACGGCGGGTGCAGGTGGTTGAAGCGCATGATGATCTGACTGCCCTGCGCGTTCCAGCCGTAGAGCGAGACGTTCTTGTCGGCCTTCAGCAGCGGAAAGAGATCGGGCACCGGGATTTCGATCAGGTCGATCTCACCCTGGACGAGCGCGTTGACCGCCGTGCTCGGGTCGGAGATCGCCTGCCATTCGACACGGTCGATCTTCGCCACCTTGCCGCCGGCCAGCATCGAGGGCGGCTCGGCGCGCGGCTTGTACTTGGTGTTCTTGGTGTAGACGACCTTCTCGCCGGGCTTCCACTCGTCCTTCTTGAAGATGAAGGGGCCCGAGCCGGTATAGTCGTCGATCTGCTTGAACGGGTCGGTTTCGGCGACCCGCTTGGGCATCATGAAGGGTACCGTGGAAGACGGCTTGCCCAGCGCCTCGATGACGAGGCCGAAAGGCTCTTTCAGCACGATCTGGAAGGTCTTGGCGTCGACGACCTTCAGGCTGCCGGTCGCCGCCATCATCTGCTGGCCGAGCGAATCGCGGGCGCCCCAGCGCTTGATCGAGGCGACGCAGTCCTCCGCCGTCACCGGCTGGCCGTCGTGCCACTCCAGCCCCTCGCGCAGGGTAAAGGTCCAGGTGAGCTTGTCGTCCGAGACCTCGTACTTGTCGACCATCTGCGGCCGGATGCGCAGTTCGGCGTCCTTGGCGAACAGCGTATCGTAGATCATGTAGCCGTGGTTCCGGGTGATGAAGGCCGTCGTCCAGATCGGATCCAGCACCTTCAGGTCGGAATGGGCGACCATCTTCAGTGTCTGGGCCGACGCCGGCGCCGCAGTGGCGGCCGCCGTCGACAGGGCCAGACAGGCCGCCAGTTGTCCCAGTCTCCGCATGACGTGCATGGTTTTGTGCTTCCCTTTGTTTTTTCCCAGACTTCACACAGGCTGCCACGAGCCGGACGAGGAATAAAGCGATGTCGATGCCGACGGCTTCGTGGCCTGAACCCGTCCCCCACGAAAGTGAAGAGGACCTTCGCCTGTCCGGCGAAGGTCCCCCAATCGACTCTGTCGGCGTGATGCTGCTATTTCTTGGTGATGTTCCACATCACCGGCACGGGGCCGGGCAGCCAGCCGGCGAGGCGGTCCTTGCGGTAGGCGCCGAACGCCTTGTACTGGCCGAGCACGATGTAGGTGCCCTGGTCCATGACGCGATCTGAGACGGCCAGGGCGATCTCCTTGCGCTTGGCCGGATCGTTCTCCTTCGCGTAGGAGGAACGGAGCTTCTCCATCTCCGGATCGCAGGGCCAGCCGAACCAGGCCTTCTCGCAGCCGCCGCTGGTGAAGGAATTGCCCGCCGGGCTCTCGGCGCCGACCGTGACGGTGGTCGTGTAGAAGATGTTCCAGCCGCCCTGCGCCGGCGGATCCTTCTTGGCGCGGCGGGTCACGACCGTCTGCCAGTCCATGGACTGCAGGTCGACCTTGAAGCCCACCTTCTCGAGCGCTTGCTTGCCGACCGCGGGAAGCTGGTTGGCGGAGAGCAGGTCGGTCGCGTGCATCATGACGATCGGCGTGCCGTCATAACCGCTTTCCTTCAGGAGCTGCCGCGCCTTCTCGAGATCGGGCTTGATCAGCAGGTTGCCGTAGCTCTTCTCGTAAGGCGAGCCGCAGACCAGCGGCGCATTGCAGACCCGGTAGATGTCGGGGTCGCCGATCTGGGCGCGCAGGAAGTCCTCCTGGGCGATCGCATACATCGCCGCCTGCCGCGCCTTCAGGTTGTTGAAGGGCGGCTGGAGGTGGTTGAAGCGCATGATGATCTGGCTGCCCTGCGCGTTCCAGCCGTAGAGCTCGACGTTCTTGTCGGCCTTCAGCAGCGGGAAGAGATCGGGCACGGGAAGTTCGATCAGGTCGATCTCGCCCTGGACCAGGGCATTGACCGCCGTGCTCGGGTCGGAAATCGCCAGCCATTCGACGCGGTCGACCTTCACCACCTTGCCGCCGGCCAGCATCGAGGGCGGCTCGGCGCGCGGCTTATACTTGGTGTTCTTGACGTAGACGACCTTCTCGCCGGGCTTCCATTCGTCCTTCTTGAAGATGAAGGGGCCGGAGCCGGTGTAGTCGTCGATCTGCTTGAACGCGTCGGTTTCGGCGACTTTCTTGGGCATCATGAACGTAGAGGGCTTGCCCAGCGCCTCGAGGACGAGGCCGAACGGTTCCTTGAGCACGATCTGGAAGGTCTTGGCATCGACGGCGTTGATCGTTGCGAGGGCGGCCGTCATCTGCTGGCCGATCGGGTCTCGGACGGCCCAGCGCTTGATCGAGGCGATGCAGTCCTCGGCGGTGACCGGCTGGCCGTCATGCCATGCCAGGCCGTCGCGCAGGGTGAAGGTCCACGTCAGCTTGTCGGCCGAGGCCTCGTACTTGTCGACCATCTGTGGCTGGATGCGCAGGTCGGCATCCTGGGCGAACAGCGTGTCGTAGATCATGTAGCCGTGGTTCCGGGTGATGAAAGCGCTCGTCCAGACCGGATCCAGGACCTTCAAATCGGAATGGGCGACCATCTTCAGGGTCTGCGCCGAGGTCGGGCCCGCCACCGCCCCTGCCGCCGTCGACAAGGCCAGACAGGCCGCGATCTGTCGCAATCTCCGCATAACGTGCATGATTTACTCTTTACCCCCTTTGCAACACCAATACTCACGCAGGCTGCCGCGAGCCGACGAGGAACAAGCAATGTCGATGCCGACGATTTTCGTTTCCCACGGCGCGCCGACGCTCATCATGAGCGACGCACCCGCGCGCGCCTTCCTGGCGAGTCTGGGTCAGCAAATTCCGCGCCCGACCGGCATCGTGGCGGTATCGGCGCACTGGGATACCGACCTGCCGGCTGTCTCGGTCGTCCGCAGGCCCGACACGATCCACGACTTCTACGGATTTCCCGAGCCGCTCTACCAACTGCGCTACGCCGCGCCGGGAGCGCCGCAGCTGGCGGAAAAGGTGGCAAAGCTCACAGGGGCCGCGCACGATCATCATCGCGGTCTCGACCATGGCGCCTGGGTGCCGGCGATGCTGGCTTGGCCCGAGGCCGACATCCCGATCTTCCAGCTGTCGGTCCAGCCGGACCTTGGCCCGGCGCACCACATCGCGCTCGGCCGAAAGCTTGCATCGCTGCGCGAGGAGGGTGTGCTGGTGATGGGCAGCGGCAGCGCCATCCACAATCTTCGGGCGCTGGTTCGCGGCGCCGGACCGTCGGAGCCCGAGCCCTGGGCGCAGGCCTTCGACGACTGGCTGGCCGATGCGGTGGAGAAGGGCGACGAGGAGGGCCTCGCCGATTACCGCGCCCGCGCGCCTTACGCGCGCGAGGCGCATCCGACCGACGAGCACTTCCTGCCGCTGCACGTGGCCTACGGCGCTGCCGGCCCCGGAGCGAAGGGAAGGGCGCTGCATCGCAGCTTCACGCTGGGAAACCTCTCGATGGCCGCGTACGCCTTCGGCTAGGGGCGTTCATGCGCCACGGCGGCATGTTCCGGTGGGCCAGCCTCAAATCATGAGGTCGTATTCGTGCATTGCATGCGCGGCGGTGAGGGCAGCGGTCCACTCCGCGACGGCGCTGGCATCCT
The DNA here is from genome assembly GCF_020880995.1 of Reyranella aquatilis. Classification (GTDB taxonomy): domain Bacteria; phylum Pseudomonadota; class Alphaproteobacteria; order Reyranellales; family Reyranellaceae; genus Reyranella; species Reyranella aquatilis. Next base: position 73,288 of record NZ_JAJISD010000016.1, read on the forward strand.
TGGCGACGATATTGGCCAGGGAGAGTTCCGCGAGGGAGACGCCGGTCAGCGTGTAGCTCTGGTTGTTTCCCTCGATGGTGATGACGGTCGAGCCGTTGGCTTCGGCGATGGAGAAATGGTCCCGGGCCATCCAGCTGAAGTCGAGCGTGTCGAGCGCGGTGTCGAAGTCGATCGCCTTGTTGGTGCCCCAGGCCCAGGTGATTGCGAACGTGTCGGCCTGGCCGTTGCCGACATGGCCCTGGTCCGGCGCCGGATCGTCGTTGACGATGGTGCCGACCGCGGTCGCATCGGCGATGGTGGCGCCGCTGGCATTGGAGAGTGCGACCGTGAAGGTCTCGTTCGCCTCGAACGCGGTGTCGCCGCCGATCTCGACATGCACGGTCTTCGATGTTTCGCCCGCCGCGAAGGTGAGGCTGCCGCTGGTGGCCGCATAGTCCGAGCCCGCCGTCGCCGTGCCGTTCGCGGTCATATAGGCCACCGTCACCGCCCCCGTGGCGGCCTTGTCGAGCGTCACGGTGAACATGAAGTGGGCGTGCTCACCATTGCCCTCGACGACCGCGAGGTCGGCGATCGAGAGGGCCGGCAGGAGCGGGGTGTCGTCGTCGTCGAGGATGGTCCCGATGGCGGTGCCGTCGGCGATCGTGGCGCCGGTGGGCGCGGAGAGATTGACGGTAAAGGTCTCGTTGCCCTCGGCGAGCACGTCGCCCGCGATGTCCACGTGGACCATCTTCGAGGTCTCGCCGGCGGCGAAAGTGACGGTGCCGCTCGCGGCCATATAGTCCGCGCCGGCCGTGGCGGTGCCGTTGGCGGTGGAATAGGCCACCGTCACCGGGCCGTCGGCCGCCCGATCGAGCATCACCTCGAACATGAAGTGGGAATGTCCGCCATTGCCTTCCGTCACCGAGAGATCGGCGATGGAAAGCGCGGGCAACGCACCGCCGTCGCTTCCGGTCACGCCATCGGTCGCGCCGGACGCTCCCGCCACCGAGCCGCCGCCGGCGATCGGCAGATTGAAGTCGAGGATCTGGGCATTCGAGACCTGCCCCACGCCGATCTTGCCGGACACGTCGTCCTCGCGGACCTGTGTGAAGGTGAACTCGAAATTGCTCGCCGAAAGTTCGGCCCGCGTGACGCCGAGCAGGATGAGCTTCTGGCCGGTGCTGAGATCGGCGATGACCACGCCTTCGCTGCCCTCGGTCATCGTGATGTTTTCGCGGCTGCCGTAGAACTTGAAGCTCACCACGTCGGCCGCAGGATCGAACGTCACCCGGTCCACCTGCCCGACTTCATGGGAGCGCATGTAGACGGTGTCGGCGGCGAGCACCGGTCCGTTCTCCCAGGCGAGCGCGCCGCTCAGCGCTTCCCGCAGATGGTTGTTGTCGATGAACGTGAAGTTCTCGACCGACAGGTCGGCGAGGCGCACGCCCTGCACGATCACCGTCTCGCCACTCCACGGGCTCAAGAAGCCGAAGCCCTGGGGCGTGTCGATGACGATGAAGGAATGGATGTTGGCATTGCCGAGATCGATCCTGTCCAGCGCCGGATCGAAGCCGACGATATCGGCGCCGCTGACGGAATTGACGAGATAGGTCCTGCCCGTGCCCGTACCCGGATCCTGCATCGTGTCGTCGTCGGTGATCTGGCCCGCCGCCGTGGCGTCGGCGATGGTCGCGCCGGTGGCATTGGAAAGGGTGAGCGAAAAGGTCTCGCTCGCCTCGGGCGCGGTGTCGCCGTTGACGGCCACATGCACCATCTTCGAGGTTTCGCCGGCCGCGAAGGTCAGTGTTCCGGAGAGCGCTGCATAATCGGATCCTGCGTTCGCGGTGCCGTTGGCGGTGGCATAGCTCACCGTCACGGGAGCGGTCGCGGCCTTGTCGAGCGTGACGACGAACATCAGTTCGGTGGCGCCCGAATTCCCCTCGCGCATCGACACGTCGCTCACGGAGAGTGCCGGCAGGGTGGCGGCCGCATCGTCGTTGGCGAGGGTGCCGGTCGCCGAACCGTCGGCAATGGTCGCGCCGGCGGCATTGGTCAGGCGGATGGTGAAGGCCTCGTTGCCTTCGGTCACCGTGTCGCCGTTGACCGTCACCTGGATGGTCTTGGACGTTTCTCCAGCCGCGAAGACGAGGCTGCCGCTGGCTGCGACATAGTCGCTGCCGGCCGTGGCGGTGCCGTCGGCGGTGGCGTAGGCGACCGTCACCGGGCCGCTCACCGCCGTCGATAGAAGGACGGTGAAGGTCATCAGCCTGGTGCCGGAGTTCCCCTCCTGCACCGATACGTCGGCGAGGGACAGGCTGGGTAGCGCGGGCCCCGCGGTGTCGAGGGCCGCGTCCCATTTCTGGATCGCGCCCGCGTCCTTGGCGCGGATGTTGGCGAGGCTCAGTTCGGCGAGCGTCACGCCGTCGAGCCGGTAGGTCTGGTTGTTGCCGGTGATGGTGATGACCACCGAGCCGCCCACTTCGGCGATCGAGAAATTGTCCTTCTGGAACCAGCCGAAATCGAGGACGTCGAGGCCGGGGTCGAAGGCGAGGACCGTGTTGGTGCCCCACATCCAGCCGATGGTGGTGACGGTGACCGTGCCATCGCCCCCCGGCGCGCCGCCGTCTCCGGTGCCTCCGCCCCCCGTGGAACCGCCATCCGACTGCGTGCCGTCCCAGCCCGAATAGTCGGAGACGGTGCCGTCGCCGTTGAAGTCGTCGCTCCAGAGCTCCTCGGCGAAGGCGAGCGTCTTGCCGGTCTCGTGGGCGGCGATCAGGGTGGAGTAGCCCGGCGCGTCGTAGGCGCCGAACTGCTGGATGTATTTGAGGATCGAGGTGCCGTACTCGTCGGCCGAGGCGCTGCCGTTGTTGAGCAGATCCAGCGTGCCCCAGGCGCCGCGCAGATGGGCGGCGGCCAGGATGCCGGTGAGGGTCAGCGTGACGGTGACGCTCTGCCCGCTGGTGTCCACATAGGTGCGCTGGCTGCCGATCAGCGCGTCAAGGCTGGTGCCTTTGGCCTCGAGCCCGCTCTCGATCACGTCGAGGTTGTAGCCGAAGGCGTCGAGGATGATGGATTCCTGGAGGTCGGTCTTGAGGGTGGCCAGGCTGTCGACGCCGTTCTTGCCGGTGAACTGGCCGGTCCACAGGTTGCCGGTGTTGCCCTGGTAGTAACCGAGGTCGATCAGCAGCGGCTCGCCGAACTGATAGCCGACGAAGCCGAGCGCATTCACGGAGGTGTACTGCATGTCGCGCCAGGAGAGCTGGCCGGCCTGGTAGGCGTTCCAGTTGGCGTCGCCCACCCAGCTTCGGATCTGCCATTCGGTGATCTGTCCCGAAACATAGCGGTCGTAGTCGACACCCGATTCGAATGCCCGCAGCGCGTCCAGAAACTCGGTGAAAGTGCCGTTCGACATGACGCGCCCCCAACTTCGACTCAAAGGTCGGTGCCGCCAACGTGCACGGCCCGTACCCAGACCATAATCGTTCGATATCGCACGCGTCGCAGGCGGCGATGCCGATCACGGATTGATCACACCAGCCGACCTGCGAGCATCAACGAGCGAAGACATCGCGACGGCGCGATCCGGCGAGGGGACTGCCGGCGCGCGGCGGCCGATTTCAGCAACCGGACCCCAAAGAAAAACCGCGGGGTACGAGCCCGCGGTTTCGTCGATCCTTGCTTGGCGGCGGGGGCTCGCGCTTCGCGTCGCGAAGCACGGCGCCCGTCCGGGGACGGCGTCAGGCGGCTTCCGCCAGCGCCACGCCCTTTTCCTTGAAGACCTGTTCGAGTTCGCCGGTTTCGAACATCTCGCGGACGATGTCGCAGCCGCCGATGAACTCACCCTTCACGTAGAGCTGGGGAATGGTCGGCCACTGGCTGAATTCCTTGATGCCCTGGCGCAGTTCCGGATCGACGAGGATGTTGACGCCGTGGAACTTGACGCCGAGCTGGCTCAGAACGTCGACCACCGCGGCCGAGAAGCCGCACTGCGGGAACACGGGCGTTCCCTTCATGAACAGCAGAACGTCGTTCTTGCCGATCTCGTCGCGGATGCGCTCGAACACCTGGGGTTCGCTCATGATCGATCTCCGTGAAGCGCCGACGGGGCGCGGGGTTGCCCGAATATAGGGCGTTCAGGGCCTCTGCGCCATGGTGGTCAGCTTGAGCGCGTGCAGGACCCCGCCCATGCGGCCGCCCAGGGCGCCATAGACCGCCTGGTGCTGCTGGATCTTGGATTTGCCGGCGAACGAGGCGGAAATGACCGTAGCGGCATAGTGGTCTCCGTCGCCAGCCAGGTCCTGGATCTCGACCTCGGCGTCGGGGATGCCCTCCTTGATCAGGCGGACGATGTCGTCGGCGTGCATCGGCATGGCGGTACTCCCTAGGCGGCGCTGTTCATATAGCCCGGCAGCCAGGCTTCATGGGCGTCGCGCAGCTCCTGCAGCGGAACGCTGAGCAACCCTTCGACCGCGATGTCCGGCCCGCCGGAATAGCCCAGCAGGACGGCCGGGACGCCGGCCCTGGTCGCGGCCTCGACGAGGGCGCCGCCATCATCGGTCGCGATCAGGTAGCGGCCCTGGTCCTCGCCGTAGAGGAAGGCGTGCGGGGCGGGAGCGCCGGCCGGCAGCCGGATCGAGGCGCCGGTGCTGCCCGAAAGGCACATCTCGGCCAGCGCGACCAGCAGGCCGCCGTCCGACAGGTCGTGGCAGGCCTCGACCTTGCGGCCGACGATCTGGTCGCGCACGAAGTCGCCGTTGCGGCGCTCCACGGCGAGATCGACCGGCGGCGGCGCGCCTTCCTCGCGGCCGTGCAGCTCGCGCAGGTAGATCGACTGGCCGAGCCAGCCCCTGGTGTCGCCGATCAGCACGAGCGCGAGGCCCGCCTTGACCAGCCGCGACCCGACGGAGGTGGCGATGTCGTCGATCACGCCCACGGCGCCGATGGTCGGCGTCGGCAGGATCGGCCGGCCTTCGGTCTCGTTGTAGAGCGAGACGTTGCCCGACACGACCGGGAAGTCGAGCGCGGTGCAGGCCTCGGCCATGCCCATGATGGCTCCGGCGAACTGGCCCATGATCTCGGGCTTCTGCGGGTTGCCGAAGTTCATGTTGTCGGTGACGGCGAGCGGGCGCGCGCCGACCGCGGTGATGTTGCGCCATGCCTCGGCCACGGCCTGGCGGCCGCCGGTCTCGGGATGGGCCTGCACGTAGCGCGGCGTGCAGTCCGACGTCATGGCGAGACCCTTGTGGCCCGCACCCTTGTGCCCGGCCGCCTTCGAGGCGCCGGGCACACGCACCAGCGCCGCGTCGCCGCCCTGCGGGCGGATCGCGGTATTGCCCATGATCAGATGGTCGTACTGGTGCCAGATCCACGCCTTGCTCGCGAGATCGGGGCTGCTCATCAGCGCGACCAGCGAGGCCTGCCAGTCGGCCGGTGAGTTGCCGGGGGCCGGCACCTTGGCCGCATCGAGTTCGGCCGGCAGCGGCGTCAGCGTCCACGGGCGCTCGTACATCGGCGCCTCGGTGACCAGCGGCGGGATCGGGATGTTGCCCACCACGTCGCCGTGCCAGGTCAGCACCATCCGCTCGGTGTCGGTGAGATGGCCGATCACCGCGAAGTCGAGTTCCCACTTCTCGAAGATCTTGCGCGCCTCGTCCTCGCGGCCGGGCTTCAGCACCATGAGCATGCGCTCCTGGCTTTCCGACAGCATCAGCTCGTAAGGGTTCATGCCGGTCTCGCGCATCGGCACTTTGTCGAGTTCCATGACGAGGCCGAGGCCGCCCTTGGCCGCCATCTCGAACGAGGAGGAGGTGAGGCCGGCCGCGCCCATGTCCTGGATGGCGATGATGGCGTCGGTCGCCATCAGTTCGAGGCAGGCTTCCAGCAGCAGCTTCTCGACGAAGGGATCGCCGACCTGAACGGTGGGCCGCTTGCTCTCGCTGTCCTCGTTGAATTCGGTCGAGGACATGGTGGCGCCGTGGATGCCGTCGCGGCCGGTCTTGGAGCCGACATAGACCATGGGATTGCCGACGCCGGTGGCGGCCGCATAGAAGATCTTGTCGGTCGGCGCGACGCCGACGGTCATGGCGTTGACCAGGATGTTGCCGTTGTAGGCGGCGTGGAAGTTGGTCTCGCCGCCGACCGTGGGAATGCCCATGCAGTTGCCGTAGCCTGCGATGCCGGCCACCACGCCCGACACGAGATGACGCGTCCTGGGGTTCTTCGGATCGCCGAAACGCAGCGCGTTGAGGTTGGCCACCGGCCGCGCGCCCATCGTGAAGACGTCGCGCAGGATGCCGCCGACGCCGGTCGCCGCGCCCTGGTAGGGCTCGATGTAGGAGGGGTGGTTGTGGCTCTCCATCTTGAAGATGGCGGCCTGGCCGTCGCCGATGTCGATGACGCCGGCATTCTCGCCGGGGCCCTGGATGACCCACGGTGCCTTGGTCGGCAGCTTCTTAAGCCAGACCTTCGACGACTTGTAGGAGCAGTGCTCGCTCCACATCGCCGAGAAGATGCCGAGTTCCACCATCGTGGGCTCGCGGCCCATGATCTTCAGCAGGCGCTCGTACTCGTCCGGCGCCAGGCCGTGCTCGGCCACGATCTGCGGCGTGATCGCCGGCTCGTTCGGCAGCTTGACCGGCGGGTTCTTTTCCTGGGCAACCGTCACTTGGAATTCCTCACGAAAGCGCCTCGACCATGCCCTCGAACAGGCCGCGGCCGTCGGTGCCGCCGAACATCGGCTCCACTGCGTTCTCCGGATGGGGCATCAGGCCCAGCACCGTCTTGGTCTCGTTGAACACGCCGGCGATGTTGCTGCTCGAGCCGTTGGGATTGCCGCGTCCGTCGACCGTACCGTCGGGCGCGCAGTAGCGGAACGCGATCTGGCCGCGATCCTCGAGCTTCTTCATCGTGTCGGGGTCGGCGAAGTAGTTGCCCTCGGCGTGGGCGACCGGGACCTTGATCACCTGGCCCGCCTGATAGCGGTTGGTGAACAGGCTCTGGCTGGTCTCGACCTTGAGATGGACGTCGGCGCAGACGAACTTGAGGTGCGAGTTGCGCATCAGCGTGCCCGGCAGCAGGCCGGCCTCGGTCACGATCTGGAAGCCGTTGCAGATGCCCAGCACGGGCACGCCCTGGGCCGCACGCTTCTTCACCTCGGCCATCACCGGCGACTGTGCCGCCATCGCGCCGCAGCGCAGATAGTCGCCGTAGGAGAAGCCGCCTGGCACCACGATCAGGTCGACCTTCTCGAAGTCGCCGTCGCCATGCCACACCAACGAGGGCCGCCGGCCGGTCACCAGCTCGAGCGCCTGCGCCACATCGCCTTCGCGGTTGGAGCCGGGGAAGACGAGGATTGCTGATTTCATATCCGCCTGTCCTTTTCAGTCAGGACCTCACCCTGAGGAGCGCTCCGCAGGAGCGCGTCTCGAAGGGTCGGCACGAGCACCGCGTCCGTTGCCCATCCTTCGAGACGCGCGCGGTGCGCGCTCCTCAGGATGAGGTTCATCTTCGCCATCAACCCACCAGCTCGATCGAGTAGTTCTCGATCACCGTGTTGGCGAGCAGCTTCTTGCACATGTCCTCGACTCGGGCCTTGGCCTTGGCCTGGTCGGTCTCGGCGAGTTCGAGCTCGATGAACTTGCCCTGGCGCACGTCACCGACCTCGGGGAAGCCCAGCCGGTTCAGCGAATGTCCGATGGCCTTGCCCTGGGGGTCGAGCACGCCGTTCTTGAGGGTCACGTGGACTCTGGCTTTCATGTCGCCTCTGCTACTGGAGCGTGGTGGGGCCGCGCACGTCGCCCGGTCCCTGATCGATGAGAATGCCGAGCCGCCGCGCCACTTCCTGGTAGGCTTCCTCGACCTTGCCGAGGTCGCGGCGGAACCGGTCCTTGTCCATCTTCTCGTTGGTCCTGAGATCCCACAGCCGGCACGAGTCCGGGCTGATCTCGTCGGCCAGCACGATGCGGACCATGTCATCCTCGTAGAGGCGGCCGAACTCGATCTTGAAGTCGATCAGCTTGATGCCGCAGCCGAGGAACAGGCCGAACAGGAAGTCGTTCACGCGCAGCGTCAGCGCCACGATGTCGTCGAGGTCCTGCGGCGCTGCCCAGCCGAACGCCGTGATGTGCTCCTCGGTGACCATCGGATCGCCCAGCGCGTCGTTCTTGTAGAAGAACTCCATGATCGAGCGCGGCAGCTGGGTGCCTTCCTCGACGCCGAAGCGCTTGGCGAAGGAGCCGGCGGCGACGTTGCGGACCACGACCTCGAGCGGGATGATCTCGACCTGCCGGATGAGCTGCTCGCGCATGTTCAGGCGGCGGATGAAATGGGTGGGCACGCCGATCTCGCCGAGCTTGGTCATCAGGAACTCGGAGATGCGGTTGTTGATCACCCCCTTGCCGGTGATCGTGCCCTTCTTCTGGTTGTTGAACGCGGTCGCGTCGTCCTTGAAGTACTGGACGATCGTCCCGGGCTCGGGCCCCTCGAACAAGGTCTTGGCCTTGCCCTCGTAGATGCGGCGACGGCGGGACATGTCTCACTCCTGCGCGGGCGATGCGGATCGCCCGCCGTTCGGGCGGAATATGGCGGAAACGCCATGCTCCGGTGCTGGGGAAAAATCCATTGAAAAAGGTGACGGGGTCGTCATATTGGTTGCGAAACAGGAGGCCTCACATGGCCCAGCAAATCACGTACGACAAGGCCTATGACACGGTTGGACGCGAGGATTTTCCGGCGATGCTGGAAGTTCCCCGCTATGGCCGCCGCACGGACGCCTTCGACGGCATCATTTCGGCCACCCATGACCATTTCTGGGACCCGTTCGACAAGGCCTACATCGACTTCGACCAGCCCTTCGACATCGCAAAAACCTCGATCATGCCGCTCGACACGGTCGTCGAGCTGAAGAGCGCGGTGGCCGACCGGCTGGACGAGGGTCAGAAGATCGGGCTGGGCAACGACGTCATGCACTGGTCGATCTCCAACCTGCTCCATGGCGAGCAGGGGGCTCTCTCGCTGTCGGCCAGCCTGTGCCACATCCTGCTCGACCCTGGCGCCCAGGAGTACGCCGCCAACCAGGCCCGCGAGGAGGCCCGGCATGTTGCAGGGTTCACGCGCTATATCGGCCGCCGCTGGGGGGCGCCGCTGCCGGTGGGCAAGACCATCGCCACCGTCCTCACCGACCTGGTGACCACGGAGGAGGTCTACAAGAAGATCGTCGGCATGCAGATGCTGATCGAAGGCATCGCCATGGGCTCCTTCGCGACGCTGAACGCCAAGACCAATGATCCGGTGCTGCGGCGGCTGGTCCAGTTGGTGATGAGCGACGAGGCCTTCCACCATCGTTTCGGCCGCATCTGGGCCTCGCGCACCATCCGCCATCTGAGCGAGGACGAGCACAAGAAGGTCGAGGACTGGGCCGCCCAGATCTTCCAGACCCTGCTGTTCAACCTGATCAACGCCGAGCAGAAGCAGGTCATCTACGCCAAGTACGGTCTGGACTGGCAGTGGGTGCGCGACGCGATGAAGGAGGTCTTCACCGACGAGGACCGCCGCGCGTCGCTGAAGGACAGCACCAACATCTTCCGCGTCCTCATCAAGACACTGCTCCACGCCGGCATCATCACCTCCCGCACCGCGCCGCTCTACGGCGTTTGGGTCGACATGAAGGAACTCGAAGCCGAGGGCGACGGCATCCCCGGCGACATCGTGGCCGAGGAGATGATGGTCACGCTGCGCGAGATCAACGCCAAGCGTAAGCGCATCGTCTCCAAGGACATCCAGGCCGCCGCGAGCTGACCGCCAGATCCCTCTTCCGTTAGGGGAAGAGGCGGGGCGAGCATGATGCTCGTCGTCGATCTCGACGACCAGCTTTGCGGAGAGGAAGGCGACGCCCGCGAAGCAGAAGCCGACGGGATGCTGCCACCGGAACCCGATGCCAGGGCCCGGGAGATTGCGAAGCAGCGCTCGCCCCCTGCAGCCTCTCCCGCGCGGGTACGGGAGTAGGTCAGGGCAGCAGCACCAAGAGCGCGATGCACCAGGCATGATCGCTTTCGACGGTGCCGGATTGTTGTTATCTTTGGAGAACACCCTCCTCGGGCAATGAACGATCGGCGGAGCCTGTGTGAAGTCCACGGTCACCAAGTCCATCGTCATCACGGGCGTTTCGACCGGCATCGGCCATGGCACGGCGGTCGAACTGTGCCGACGGGGGTTCAGGGTTTTCGGGAGCGTCCGTACCGATGAGCAGGCAGCGAGGCTCCAGCGCGAACTCGGCACCGCCTTCACACCGCTCCTGTTTGATGTCACCGATGCCGACGCCATCGGCAGGGCCGTCGCGACGGTGAGGGGGGAGGTCGGCGACGGCGGGCTGTTCGGCCTGGTCAACAACGCCGGCATTGCGAATCCCGGCCCCCTGACCTCGGTGTCGCCCGACGTCCTGCGCCGGCATTTCGAGGTGAATGTGGTGAGCGTCCTGCACATGGTGCAGGCCTTCCTGCCGCTCCTGCGCGGCACGAAGGAGGGCCGGCCCGGCCGCATCGTCAACATCAGCTCGGTGAGCGGGCGGATCGCCTATCCCTTCATGGGACCGTACGCCGCCTCGAAGCATGCCCTGGAGGCGCTCTCCGATTCGCTGCGGCGCGAATTGATGATCTACGGTGTAGACGTGATTGTGATCCAGCCTGGCTCTGTCGACACGCCGATCTGGGACAAGGCCGCGCATCTCAACACTACCTTCGACGGCACGGACTATCATCCGGTCCTGAAGCACATGAACCTCTCCGACGCGCGGCACACCGCGCTCCCGGTATCGGCCGTCACCCGCCGGATCGTCGATGCCCTGGTCGTCAAGCGGCCGAAAGCACGTTACGTCGTCCCCGATCAACGCGTGCGATACTGGCTGCTGCCTCGCTGGCTACCCGATCGCTGGCTCGACCGGGCGATCGACCGGCTGCTCAATTTCCAGAAGATCCGGGATGACATCAATCGATCCTGAGGCAAGGTTGGCCCTCATCACCGGTGCCGCCAGCGGTATCGGCGCCGCCTTCGCGGCGGGTCTGGCGGCAAAGAACTACGGGCTGTGGCTGGTCGACAAACAGCACGACGCCCTGATCGCGATGGCCCAGGACATCGCTGCGCGCCACGGCGTGCCTGTGACGCCGATTGTGGCCGACCTGCAAAGCGTCGCCGATCAGGACAGGGTGATCGACTTCATTTCAGACGCGCCTGCCCTGGATCTGCTCGTCAACAATGCGGGCTTCGGTGCGCCGCAGCTATTCCATACCAACCGGCCGGAAAGCCATTTCGCCATGCTGCAGGTCCATGTCGTGGCCCCGGTCCGCTTCAGCCGGGCGGCGCTGCCGGCGATGATTGCGCGCAGGAAAGGGGCGATCATCAACGTCTGTTCGATGGCTCAGTACATTCGGACCCCGGGCAACACGATGTACGGCGCAACCAAGCTCTTCCTCGACGACTTTTCCCAGAGGCTGAACCTCGAAGTGGGCGCGCATGGCATCGAGATCCAGTCGCTGATTCCGGGGTACACAATCAGCAACTTCGGTGACACGGAAGAATACGAGCATTCACGGCGCGCGGCGATTCCGGCGTTTCTCTGGTCAAGCGCGGAATCGGTGGTGGAGACGTCGCTGCACCAACTCGGCTCGGGCAGGCTGAAATGCGTGCCGGGCACCTTCAACCGCGTTCTGGAGTTCTGCCTGAAGCATGGCCTTTTCTCGCTACCGCTGATCCAGCGCTGGGTCGCCTAGATCGTTTCTGGCGGAGATTGACTCGAGCCGAGCGTTCCAACACCGACCTCACCATGAGGAACGAGCTTCGACGCCCTCGGATGAGTCGGTGTATCCGCCGCTGCTGCGCCGGCTACTCCAGCCGATCCGGCAGATACCGACTTGCAAGGGTGAGGTGGGGCGATGTGAGATGGAAGGAGTCTCGGCGCACCATCCTCACGCCGGTGCTCCGCTCTACGGCTTTCGTGCCAGCACGAAGCAGGAGAGGCCGGCCAGGCGGTTGACTGGGAAGAGCGGGAGTTCGGCGGCGCAAAGGGCTGTGAGGATGCCGTTCGCGACGGCGCCCTGCTTCTTCAGGCTGCTGCGTGGTTCCGTGGTGTTGCGGTCGGCCAGACGTACGGCGGCAGCCAGCGGGAAGACGAAGCCGAAATAGTAGCTGCCGCGGACGATCTCGAGCCCGGCGTCGCTCATCGCGGCCTCGATCTCGGGCAGGCGGTAGCGGCGCTTGTGTTCGAGGAAGACGTCGTGGCCGCTCCACAGGAAGGCGAAGGCCGGAACGGTCACGAGGAAATGCGCGCCGGCGGGCACCTTTTCGACATAGTGGCGCAGCAGCCAGCGATCGTCGTCGACATGCTCCAGCACGTCCATCATCAGCACGAGGTCGCAATCGGTCGGGCCGGTGTCGCGACGATAGCGGACGGGTTTGCCGGCGACGCTGTCGTCGCGATCGGCGGGATAGCCGATGTCGACGCAGAGCGCGCTTTCGGCCGGCGTTTCCGACAGCAGATGGCGCGAGAAGAAGCCCGAGCCCGCGCCGACGTCGAGCAGGCGCTTCGGCGCGAGACGCCCCACCGCCCGACGGAGCGCGGCGGCCTTGGAGCGGTAGTACCAGTGGCGGCCGATACCGGCGCCGAGAATGTCTTCTTCCTTGAGGTCCATCGAGGTCAGGTCGCCGGCGGCCGGGGCGGGACATCCTCGTAAACGCCTTCGACGACGTAGATCGGCCGGCCCTTCACCTCGATGAACAGGCGCCCGAGATACTCGCCGATGATGCCAAGCGACAGGAGCTGGATGGCGCCCATCAGCAGGACGGCGATCAGCAGCGAGGCGTAGCCGGGCGTGTCGATGCCGAAGATCAGCACGCGCGTGACGATGAACAGCGCATAGAGCATCGCCACGGCGGCGATGACGACGCCGACGTAGAACCAGGCGCGCAGCGGCGCGGTCGAGAAGCTCACCACGCCGTCGATGGCGAAGTTCCAGAGCCGCCACAGGTTGAACTTGGTCGTGCCGGCGGCGCGCTCGGGCCGCTCGTAGGGCACACCCACCGAGTTGAAGCCGACCCAGGCGAACAGGCCCTTCATGAAGCGGTTGCGTTCCGGCAGTTGCCGCAGCACCTCGACGGCGCGCCGGTCGACAAGCCGGAAGTCGCCGACGTTGGGCGGGATACGCACCGGCGACATGGAATTGAACACCCGGTAGAACCAGCCGGCCGAGACGCGCTTGGCCCGCGTGTCGGCATGGCGCGCCGCGCGGATGCCGTAGACGATGTCGTAGCCCTCGCGCCAGCGTGCGATGAAGGCGGCGATCAGTTCGGGCGGATCCTGCAGGTCGATGTCCATCGGGACCAGGACGTCGCCGCGCGCATGGTCGATGCCGGCGGTGAGCGCGGCTTCCTTTCCGAAGTTGCGCGACAGGTTGACGATGCGCACGCGGCGGTCGGCGCGGCTGCGCTCGAACAGGCGGGCAAAGGTGTCGTCGCGCGAGCCGTCGTTCACGAACACGATCTCGAAGCGGACGCCGTCGCGTTCCAGCATCGGCGTCACGGTGTCGAGGAAGAGGTCGATCGTCTCCTCCTCGTTGAACACGGGCACGACCAGCGACAACAGCGGATCGGCCGGCCGGCGCGCGCGCTGTACGGCGAGCTGGTGCTCCAGCGCCACGTCCCGGCTGGTTGGACTCTCGCTGGTGAAGGGAAGGCTCTGTTCGGGCACGACGACCGTCCGCGAAAGACTCAGCTGACCGCTTCTACGGTGCCGTTCAGGTCCATGATGCCGAGTTCGACGATCAGCTGCGGCTGCCGCTTCAGCGCCTGTTCGCGGAAGGCGCGCAGGCCCTGGCCGAGCATCTCCGTCTCGAAGGCCCTGTCGGTCTTGATGCGGTCGCCGTAGGCCAGCGCCGCCGCGCCGCAATCGCGATGGGCCATGCCGATCAGGCGCTTCACGCTGTGCAGCTGGACCGAGATGTCGAGGTTGGCTTCCCAGGCGGCGCGCCATTCCTGGAAGATCGGCGCCACCGCCGCGATCGGGCCGCCGGCGATGTTGAACTGGCTGTACTTGTTCTGCCAGCCGCGCGAGGACATGTACTTCCAGACTTCCGTCGTGAAACGCGGATCGATGCACTTCATCAGCATCGCCTCGTAGCCCTCGTCGAGGGCCAGTGCCGGACCTGTCGCCGAAACGGTGGCGGCGATTGCCGCCGCACCGAGGCCGAGACCCAGCAGGTTGCGACGAGAGAGGGCGGCGAGGCAGCCGCAGCCGGCCTGGTGGAGATGTCTCATCGGAACGTCGCCTTGCCCTGTTGTGCGAGACCGCCGTCGGGACCGGCGATCCAGGTGGTGACCGAGCCGTCCGGTTCCCGGCGGCCGTGAACGCCGAGCGTCGCGCCGCCGAACACCGGCGACAGGGCGCGGAACTCGAAATTCCGCACCACCTTATCCGGGTTGGAGCGCCGCGCCAGTTCGATCTGCAGCATGCCCATCAGCGGCCCGTGCACGATCAGGCCGGGATAGCCCTCGACGCCCGTCACATAGGGCTGGTCGTAATGGATGCGATGGCCGTTGAAGGTGAGGGCTGAGAAGCGGAACAGCAGCACCGGATCGGCCAGGACGTGGCGCGTCCAGGTCGCGTCGGTGGGCGCAGGCTTCGGCGGCTTCGGCGCCTCGCCGGGTTTGGCCGCCTCGCGATAGACGATGTCGTGCTGCTCGACGAAGGAGACGCCCCGCGGCCCCGAGACCGTGTGCTGCACCGTGACGAACACCATCGAGCCGGTGGACCCGGTCTTTGGTTCGACGGACTTGATCTCGGAGAGGCGCTCGATGGTCTCGCCGACGCGGATCGGCTCGCCGTCGAAAGTGAAGCGGGAGCCGGCCCACATGCGGCGCGGCAGCGGGACCGGCGGCAGGAAGTCGCCGCGCTCGGCATGGCCGTCGGATCCGATCTTGGACTGCGGCGCGATCTCCAGGAAATAGAGCCAGTGCCAAAGGGGCGGCAGGGGATCGCCGTTCTTCGGATCGGCGTCCTTCTCGTCGAAGGTCGCGGTGAGGGCGCGGACCGGGAAGGGGGCGGCGAGATCCTCCACGGTCTGCGTCCGGCCGATCCAATTCTTGAGATTCTCCAGTGACATGACGGACTTTCCTCCCTGCGGGGCGGGACATTGCCACTGCGAGGGCAGGGTGGAAAGACGCCGTCCCGGTCGCTATATACCGCCCGCAAGAAACAGCCCAACCGGAGCGGCCGATGACCACGTTCGATGATCGCGAGAAGGCCTTCGAGGCGAAGTACGAGCACGATGAGGAGCTGAAGTTCAAGGTCAACGCCCGCCGCAACAAGCTTCTGGGCCTGTGGGCCGCCAACCTGCTGGGCAAGACCGGCGCCGACGCGGAGGCCTATGCCAAGGAAGTCGTGATGGCCGATTTCGAGAAGCCCGGCGATTCCGACGTCATGCACAAGCTGATCAGCGATCTGGCGGCCGGCGGCAAGCCCACCGAGGAGCACACGATCCGCAAGCAGTCGGAGCGCCTCGCCGACGAGGCCAAGAAGCAGATCATGACGGAAGTCCGCTGATCGGACGTCCCGCCCGTCCAGGCGGCGAGCGGCGTCAGGCCTGCTTGCCCATTCCGTCGTCGCGCCATTCGCGGCGCATGCGCTCGATTTCGGTTTCGTTCGGCCGATAGGCCGGCGATTCCGGATCGAAGGTGGTCCAGCCCTTGTCGCGCCACGACCGGGCGCGTTCGGCCGGATCGATCGGACGGTGAACCGACATCAGTCCCTCGATCCGGGCGACCTCCGTGTCGGGCACGCGTGCGGTGACCAGGGTGGCGCCGCGCCGCACCGCCTCCGCCTGCACGGCCGCGACCTCCTTTTCGACGCCCGATCCGATCAGCGCGCCCACCAGGCCACCGGCCGCGACCCCCGCGGCCGCTCCCACCGCGGTCGCGGCGAGCCAGCCGGCGGCGACCACGGGGCCCAGCCCCGGGATCGCCAGGAGGCCGATGCCTGCGAGGAGACCGGCCCCGCCGCCGACCACGCCGCCGAGACCGGCGCCTGCCGCCGTGTCGGAGACGGCGTCCCCCTCGGCATAAGCCGGTTCCACGTGCCTGTTGGCGATGATGCTGACGTCGGAGGAGGGGATGCCGGCCTTTTCGATGGCCGCCACTGCAGCGCGGGCCTGGGCGTAGCTATCGTAGGCATCGCTGACCGTCTTCATTGCAGGCTCCCGTCGGTTGAAGCCCTACAACAAGTGCGCCGACGCAAGGTTGCCGTTCGGGCCGCGGCTGCTCGTGTGCAATCGGCAGACCTGGATATGCGGAGATGGTCGTCCGGCAGCCGCTGCCCTGCCCTAGCATGGCGGCGTGAACAGATGCCTGCTCCTGGCCCTTGCGCTGTGCGGGGCGTCCGGAGCCCATGCGGCCGACCCGCTCGACGCCGATCAGTTTCGCGCCGCCTACTGCGTCGGGGCCGCACAGGTGCGCGTGCTGACCTATGAGCAGATGGCCGCGGTCGCCTGCGGCGCGGACCTGGGCCAATGCACGGACGTCCGCCGGCTCGCCGCGGCGGTATTGCCGCGCCTGCGACGCGAACTCGAGGCCGCCAATGCCGCGCTGGCCACCTACCACCTTCTCGATGACGGCGAGCGTCCGGAGGCCCATCGACCGGGCGTATGGCAGCAGGGGGGCGAGGCGATGGCGACGGGCGAGCGGGACGCCCTTCGATGCCTCAACCTGCGGGTCCCCGGCTTTCCGGAGGTCGCGGGCGACATCGAACGTCACTGCCGGCGGGTCGCGGCCTGTTCCACTGCACCGACGTCGTGAACGCAGGCACATGCTGCCGCGCGAAAATCCCGCGCGGACGGAACCTTTTACCCCATTGTTCGGTTGATGACGCAGTGACTCCGAGGATGCCATAGAACCATGGTCGTCAAGCTTGCCGCCTGGCTGATCGCCGCGGCCGTCGCGTGCCCCGCCGCCGCCCGCGATTTCACGTCCTCCGACATCTATCCCGCCGACTATCCGACCGTGCGCGCGGTGGGTCACATGGCCGACGTGATGCGCGAACGCAGCGGCGGACGCCTGACACTTTCGAAGCTCGGCGCCGGCGACCAGGAGACCGAGAGCTACACGCTTGGCGAACTGCGCAACGGCACGCTCGACATGGCGCGTGTGAGCCTTGCCACCCTCAACAGCACGGTGCCGGCCACCACCGTCCTGACCTTGCCTTACCTCTTCCGATCGACGGCGCATGAACGCCGTGTACTGGACGGGCCGATCGGCCTGGAGATCCTCGCCGCCCTTGAGCGCGTGGGCGTCGTCGGACTGGTCTTCTACGATGGCGGACCCCGATCGACCTACGGCGCGAGGCCGGTCCGCTCGCCCACGGACCTGCGCGGGGTGAAGTACAGGGTCCAGCAATCCTCGAACTGGGCGCCGATGGTGCGGGCAATGGGCGCGCAGCCCGTCGTCCTGCCGCTGGCGCGCGTGGCGCCGTCGATGCGCGCGGGCATCGTGGACGTGGCCGAGGGCAACTGGTCTTCCTTCGTCGCTCTGGAGCACCATCGCGCGGCGAGGTTCTTCAGCCAGACGGAGCATGCCCGGTCCCCCGGGGTGGTGCTGTTCTCCCGCCGCATCTGGGACACCCTGTCGGACGAG
This sequence comes from Reyranella aquatilis, assembly GCF_020880995.1. Classification (GTDB taxonomy): domain Bacteria; phylum Pseudomonadota; class Alphaproteobacteria; order Reyranellales; family Reyranellaceae; genus Reyranella; species Reyranella aquatilis. The sequence continues at coordinate 90,934 of NZ_JAJISD010000016.1, forward strand.
GAGAGGGCGATCATCCGGTCTGCCGCTCGCGAGTCTGTCGCCTACTATCGCCGCCTGTGGGACGAGAACGAGGCTGCGGCACGCCGCACGGCGGAGGCGGCGGGTGTGCAGGTGGTGGACGACGTCGATGTCGCGGCGTTCGCGAGAGCGCTCGTCCCGCTCCACGCGACGGTGATTTCCGATCCGCGTCTCAAGGCGATGATCGAACGCATCCAGGCCGATCCCGGCCCCTGACGAAGGGCCCCCGGGAGGGATCGCCCCCTGTCCATCCGCCCGTCCCCTGCCTAGGATCAGGCTGGGGAGAAGGTTGGATGAAGATCGTCCGTTGGATGCCAGGCCTCGCGGCCGTCCGTGACTATCGTGCGTCCTTCCTGCCACGCGACCTGGCGGCGGGTGTGACCCTGGGCGCAGTCATGGTGCCGGTGGGGCTCGCCTATGGCGAACTGGCCGGCCTTCCGCTGGCGGGTCTCTATGGCAGCATGCTGCCCCTGCTGGCCTACGCCCTGTTCGGCAGTTCACGCCATCTCGTCGTGGGACCCGACACCGCCATGGCGGCCATCGTCGCGGTCGCGGTGGCGCCGCTCGCCATTGGGGATCCGACGCGACTGGCCTTCCTCGCGGCCGGCCTCGGCGTCATGGTCGGGGCGATCTGCCTGCTGGCAGGGCTGTTCCGTCTGGGCTTCGTCGCGAATTTTCTGTCCAAGCCGGTGATCACCGGATTCCTGCATGGCCTCGCGCTGGTGATCCTGGGCGCGCAGCTTCCGAAAGTCCTTGGCCTTCGCGTGGACGGCGCCATGACGCTCGACCAGTTCGCCGCGACGATCCGGCAGCTCGGGGAGACAAACCTCGCGAGCCTTGCGATCGGCGCCTCCTGCCTTGCCGTGATCCTGCTCTGCCGCCGCTTTGCGCCGCGCGTGCCCGGTGCGGTGCTGGCGTTGGCGGGATCGATGCTGGCGGTTGTCCTGCTGGGACTGGACCGGCAGGGCGTGACGCTGGTCGGCCGCATCCCGACCGGTCTTCCCGATCTCTCGCTCCCGTTGCTGTCGCTGGCCGATTTCGACGTCTTGCTGCCGGTGGCCCTGGTTGCCGCGCTCCTGTCCTTTTCCGACACGATGATCACCGCGCGCGCCTTCGGCACCCGCCACGGTACGCGCGTCGACGCCGACCAGGAACTGCTGGGGCTCGGCGCGGCCAACCTGGTCTCGGGTCTCAGCCAGGGACTACCGATCAGCGCCAGCGACACCCGCACCGCCGTTGCCGAGGCGGCGGGCAGCCGCACGCAGCTCACCATGGTGATCGCCGCCGCTATCGTTGCCGGTGTCACGCTCTGGCTGGCCGATCTTCTCTATCACCTGCCGACGGCGGCGCTGGGCGGCATCCTGATTGCCTCGGCCTGGGGGCTCTGCGACGTCGACGAATTCCGCCGTCTCTGGCGGTTCCGCCGCAGCGACTTTGCGGCCGCCCTGCTCACCATGGCGGGCGTCGCGGCGCTGGGTGTCATGGAAGGCATCCTCGTGGGCGTGGTCTTCTCGCTGGTGCTGCTGTTGCGCGCCCTGGCCTTTCCGTCCGATGCGGTGCTGGGGCGGACGCCCGACGGCGGCTGGCATGACGTCGCGCATCGCCCGGATGCCACACCGGTGCCGGGATTGCTGGTCTACCGCTTCTCCGCGCCGCTCTTCTTCGCCAACTGCGAGTTGTTCCGCGACCGCATCGAGGCCCGCATTGCGGCGGCGGCGCATCCGGTGCGGCGCGTCGTGGTCGATGGCGGGGCAATTCACGACATCGATCTGATGGCATGCGAACTGCTCGTCGAACTCGAACGCGAACTGCGGGCCAAAGGCATCTCCGTCGCCTTCGGCAATCTGCGCGACCGCGTCCGGCGTGACATCGAACGCGGTCTCCATCTGACCGCGGGAGACGGCGAGGGCGATCTGGTCTTTCCGTCGGTCGCCGCCGCCGCCGCAGCGCTGGACGATCCCGGACCCTGACAACCTTTGGAGGAAAGGCTCCGCTCCGGGGACGGCCGCGATGGTAGAACGACCGCACCGGACTCAACATTCGAGTGTGCGGTAAACTACGCCGGTGTCGAATTCTGTAGTTTTTTCAAAGTATTGCTATTTACACAGCGAGGGCAATTCTTTACTCCCAATATTCTGCGTTCGCAGTGAAAACACAACTGGGGGGAGAGAAATGTCTGCTGGAAAGACGGCGATGGCCGTTGTTCTTCTGTTTGGACTTGCCGGCTGCGCCGGCCGCGCACCGGCGCCGGTGGCGGTGGTGCAGGCGCAGGATCGCTTTATGGACTGCGCCGCCATCAGCGCGGAGGTCCAGGCGAACAACAAGCGAATCTCGGAGTTGGGCGCGGAGGAGGGCGGCAAGGTCGCGCAGAACGTCATTGCCGGCGCAGCGGGCCTCATCATTCCGATCCTGTGGTTCGGCATGGATTTCCAGAACGCCGCCGGCAAGGAAGTCGCGGCGCTCCAGTCGCGCCAGCAGTACTTGGCGTCCCTCGCGGAGCAGCGTTGCGGGGCGGTCGTGCCCGTGCCGATCCAGACCATCCCGGTAGCCCCCTCCGCACCGGCTCAGTCCGCGCCGGTGGCGGCTCCGGTTCCTGCCGCGCCCGCGCCTGCCGTGGTGCCTGTGTCGGCACCCGCACCGGTCGCCCGGGAAATGGACTGCCTCGAGCCCGACGGCTCGACGTCGCGAATCGTGGCGACGGACTGTCCGCCCCCGTCCAAGCCGGCGCCGTAGGCTGCGTGTCGCGGGGGACTGCCAAGGGCGGTCCCTCGTCGGCTGCGCAGCTACTTCAGGGCGTTTCTCAGCGGCTCGTTCGATAGCTGCATCAGGCCGCCGAACGGCAGGCCGAGTTCAAGAATCAGGTAGAAGGCCGCAGACGCGGAGAGGATGCACATCGCGATCACGATGAACAGGGTCGGGTTGGGGGGCGCCGTCATGCTGAAGATGCCGAAGATGAACATCAGCCAGACGATCAGCACGACCAGGAAGGTGTTGGAGATCGAATCGGTCGGCTGGGCGAATAGCGCGAGTTGGGTCTGCTGCAGGTCGGTGCTGATCTGTATGGCGCGCGTCTGCAAGGCGCGCTGCTTGGTATTCGTCGGCTGAAGGTCCTGCAGCATGAACAGCACCTCCTCCTCGGGCGCCTTCGATTCGTCGAGCTTGGCGCCACGGGCGATCGCTTCGTCACGCCAGATCGAATCGATCATCGGCTGGATCTCAGCGCGCAGTGCCGCCCGGATCGGATCCGCTTCCGGCCCGTAGTGCTTCAGGACGCGGTCAAGTTCGGCGATGTCGGCCGTCAGGCGGCTGACGAGCCCGCTGGTCCGCTCGAACGACGTGCGTGTCGAGGCGAACAGCAGCGCGAGGACCAGCGCTGACATCGTGGCGACCAGCGCGATCGAGAGCTTGATCACGTCCTTCGAATCGCCGCTCACATGCGCCTCGGGCAGGCGGGTTCGGAGCAGGGCTCCGCCGATGGCACTGGCGATGATGCAGACGAAGGCAATCGCGGCAAACTGGATGGGGCTCAAGGGGCGGTCCTCGTGGGCATCTGGTGGTTGACGCACCAACCTGCCCGACCGGAAGGCGCATTAGCAATGTGAACAGTTTGCGGTTCAGTTCCCGTGAAACTGATCTGCGCGTGAGCCCCTTCGCCACAGGCTGATCACAACCGCGGTGCTGCCTGCTGGGGCAAGTTTATCCCGCCGCCGCCCAAGGCGGCCACCCGGCCTCCATGACACAGGAGGCTCCCCGACCCGCCTGCGACCCCAAGCGCAGGCGGGTCTTTTGTTTCGGGGCAGCGTCAGTTGAACCGGACGTACTCGAAATCGACCGGCTGGTTGTTGATGCCGCGGGCCGGCGGGGCGATCCAGTGGGCGTACTTGCCGGGCTGGGTGACGGCGGCGCCCATCAGCGAGGTGACGTAGGCGCGGTCCTCGTCGGTCGGCAGCCAATGGTCCTTGTGCGCGTTCCATTCGGCCTCGGAGAGGACCTTGCCGGTCGGCGACACGCGCATGCCGGCGAAGGCGCCGATCTGGCGGTCGAAGGCGCGGTGCGGCAGCGACAGCTCGAAGTCGATGCCGGCCCGCTCGATCGTCTTGTTCCAGCGCAGCACGCCCTTGGCGCAGTCGTCGATATAGTCCTGGCGCAGCCGTTCGTTCAGCGCCTGCAGGGCGGGCACCGCCTTCCTGACGATGCGGCCGTCCTCGACCGTATCGATCTCGTAGTTCGCGTTGACGAGAAGATGGTCGTCGTCGATCCGCGTCTCGAGGAAGCGGCCCTTCACGCCCTGGGTGTAGTAGTTGGCGGCGTTGGTCGAGGCTTCCTGGCCGAACAGGTCGAGCGACACCGAGAAATGGAAGTTGAGATACTTCTGGATGGTCGGCAGGTCGATGCCGCCCAGGCTGCGCACGTCGTCCGTGCGGTGCTCCTTCATCAGCTCGCAGGTGCGCTGGAGGATGCGGCCGACGCCGGTTTCGCCCACGAACATGTGGTGCGCTTCCTCGGTCAGCATGAAGCGGCAGGAACGGGCCAGCGGATCGAAGCCGGATTCGGCCAGCGAGGCGAGCTGGTACTTGCCGTCGCGGTCGGTGAAATAGGTGAACATGAAGAAGGAGAGCCAATCCGGCGTCGCCTCGTTGAAGGCCCCCAGGATGCGCGGCTTGTCGGGATCGCCCGAATGCCGCTCCAGCATCGCCTCGGCCTCCTCGCGGCCGTCACGGCCGAAATAGGCGTGCAGCAGATAGACCATCGCCCACAGGTGACGGCCTTCCTCGACGTTGATCTGGAAGAGGTTGCGCAGGTCGTAGAGCGACGGGGCGGTCTTGCCCAGCAGCCGCTGCTGCTCGACCGACGCGGGCTCGGTGTCGCCTTGCGTGACGATCAGGCGACGCAGGGTCGAGCGTAGTTCGCCGGGCACGTCCTGCCAGGCGGGTTTGCCCTTGTTGTCGCCGAAGGCGATCTCGCGATTGGGATCGCGGTCGGCCAGGAAGATACCCCAGCGATACTCGGGCATCTTCACGTAGCCGAAGTTGGCCCAGCCGTTGGAGTCGGTCGAGATGGCGGTGCGCAGGTAGACGTCGAAGGCCGAGGTCCCGTCGGGCCCCATGTCCTTCCACCAGTCGAGGAAGCGCGGCTGCCAGTTCTCCAGCGCGCGCTGGAGGCGACGGTCCGAGGAGAGGTCGACGTTGTTGGGAATGAGCTGGCTGTAGTCGATGGCCATTGTTGCCTCCTTCTAATCCTGCTTGCAGGAGATCACCTCACCCGGAGGAGGCGCGTAGCGCCGTCTCGAAGGGTGGGAACGAGCACCTTGTCTGTTGCCCATCCTTCGAGACGCGCTCCGGCGGAGCGCATCTCAGGATGAGGTCGTGGTTTACCGTTCACGCCCGCTTGCGGTCGTACTTGCTCTGCTTGCCCGTGCCGTAAAGCTTCAGCGCGCCCTCCGGGCCGGTCGCGTTGGGGCGCTGGAAGATCCAGTTCTGCCACGCCGAGAGGCGCGCGAAGATCTTGGTCTCCATCGTCTCCGGGCCGGGGAAGCGCAGATTCGCCTCCATGCCGATCAGCCCGTCGGGCGAGAAGCCGGCGCGTTCCTCGACGGCGAGGCGTACCTCGTCTTCCCAGTCGATGTCGTCTGGAGTGAAGGTGACGAGGCCGGCTTCGTCGGCGGCCGCGGCGTCCAGCGCTTCGCCGATCTCGCCCTTGAGGTCGTCGACCAGCGACGGGTCATGCAGGAAGCGCGTTTGCAGGCGCGTCAGCCCGTTGCCCATCGGATAGGCGCCAAAGTTCATACTGGTCAGCCGGATCGTCGCCGCCGGCAGGTTCGAGCCTTCGAACACGCCGTCCAGCATGTAGGATCGGTCGGCGGCCAGCGCGACCTCGAGCAGCGTACCGGCGAAGCAGGAGCCGGGCTCGATCAGCGCGATCAGGCTGCGCGAGCTCACATCGAGCCGCTTCAGCGTGCGCTTCCAGTAGAGCACGATCTCGCGCACCAGCCAGTCGCCGGCATTCTTCGCCAGCAGCGCGTCATAGGCCTCGACCAGCGCGGCATCGCCCTGGGTGGTCAGCACCCAGGTGCCGATCTCGGTCTCGTTGAGGCGCAGATGCATCATCGCATCGTCGAACTCGCGGGCCAGTGCCAACGGCCAGAAGGCGGCGCCCGCGGCATGCACGTCCGACGGCGGCGCGGCGGCGGGACCATTGAGTCGGAACTTCGCCGAGCGTCCCTCGCGATCGATCTCGACGGTGAGGTGGCTGTAGCGCAACGTATCGCCGTCGATCTGGCGTTCGACGGTCGGCAGCGCGATGCCCTTGGCGTCTTTCGGTCGCGACGACTTCGCGGCGACGTCCTCGGCGATCTTCTGAGTCTGCTCGACGAGCTTCGACGGCGGGATCAGCTGGTCGACCAGGCGCCAGTCGCGGGCGCGCTTGCCGCGCATGCCCTCGGCAGTGGTGCAGAAGAAGTCGGCATGGTCGCGGCGCACCATGCGCTTGTCGACCAGGCGTGTGAGGCCGCCGGTGCCCGGCAGCACCGCCAGCAGCGGCAGTTCGGGCAGCGACACCGCGCTCGATCCGTCGTCGGCCAGCAGGATCTGCTCGCAGGCCAGCGCCAGCTCGTAGCCGCCGCCGGCGGCGATGCCGTTGATCGAGCAGATATAGGTCTGGCCGGAATGCTCGCTCGCATCCTCGATCGAGAGGCGTGTCTCGTTGGTGAACTTGCAGAAGTTCACCTTGTGATCGTGGGTAGACAGGCCAAGCATGTTGATGTTGGCGCCGGAGCAGAAGATGCGGTCGCGCTGGGAGCGGATGACGACGGCGCCGACTTCGGGATGCTCGAAGCGCAGCCGCTGCACCGCGTCCGCGAGCTCGATGTCGACGCCGAGATCGTAGGAGTTGAGCTTCAGCTTGTAGCCGGGCTTCAGGCCGCCATCCTCGTTCACGTCCATCGTGAGATAGGCGACGCCGTTCTCGATCGTGAGCTTCCAGTGCTTGTAGCGGCTGGGATCAGTGCGGAAGTCGATGGGCGCGGCGGCGGTGTCCATTGGCATTCCCCAATTCTGTAATTCAGTACGGAATTACCTATTTACTTTTCCCGAAGCAAGCGCATTCTGTCCCGAATGATCGCGATCCGCCCTGCCGAGCCGGCCGACCTGTCGGCAATCTCCGCCCTCGATGCCCGCCTGACCGGGCAGGCGAAGGCGATTTACTGGCAGGAGACGCTCGCCCGCTATGCCGGCGGCCCGCCGGAGCGGCACTTCCTGGTGGCGGAAACACCCAAGGGGGGGCTGGTTGGCTTCATCGCCGGCGAGGTGCGCGCCTGGGAATTCGGACAACCGCCGGCCGGCTGGGTCTTCGCCATCCAGGTCGACCCAAGGCTGCGGCTGAAAGGGGCAGGCAGTGCGTTGTTCGAGGCCCTCGCGGCACGCTTCAAGGCCCAAGGCGTCACCCATGTGCGCACGCTGGTGGATCGTAAGGACCATTTGATCCTGTCCTTCTTCCGCGCCCAGGGCATGGTGGCCGGCCCGTCGCTGCAGCTCGACAAGGCGTTGTCGTGAGGAGCGGGGCGTGAAGCTGCAGACGGCCACCCGGCTCGGCCTCTACGCGACCCTGGAACTGGCGCGCGATCCCACGCAGACGCTGTCGTCGGCCGACCTCGCCGAACGCTTTGGCGTCTCGACCCACTCGCTCGCCAAGGTTCTGGGCACGCTCTCCGCCGCCGGCCTCGTGCAGGGCGGCCGTGGTGCGTCGGGCGGCTACCGGTTCACCGGCAACCGCCGCCGCACAACCTTGATGGACGTCGTCGCCCTGTTCGAACCCGCGCCGGGCAACCGCGCCAAGGAGCCGGGCGAGGACACGGAAATCGGCGCCGCTCTCCAGCGTGTCCTGACCGAGATCGACGAAATCGCCGAGGCGACGTTGCGCTCGGTGAGCCTTGAGACGCTACTCGGTTCGTCGTGTGCTGGCTGATTTTCGGCGGCGGATGTAAAAATGCAACCATCAGTATATTGATACCTTCAGTTACAACTATAAAGTCCAAACCCATGAAGTTCGAAGACGCCGTTCAGATTGCCCAAGGCCGGCCCAGGCCCGATGGTCGCTTCATCGAAGCGTGCACGGCCGTGGTGACCGCCGTGGAAGCAAAGGCGGACCAGAAGGTCGAAGCGCTTGTCAGTCGTGCCATTGGGTATGCAATGGGCAAACAGTACGAAAAGGCACTGAGCGATCTGGACGAGGCCGTTCGTCTGCATCCGACTTTCGATCGAGCGTACGTCAATCGTGCCAATGTGTATTCGATCCTCCGCAAGGATCAGATGGCCTTGTCCGATTATGGTCGGTCGATTGATCTCAATCCCACGAACCCCATCGCCTACATCGGCCGAGGCCAACTGCACAGGCGTCTGGGAATGATCGGTGAGGCCGTTGCCGATGTCGCAATGGCGTGCGCTCTTGATGAAGAGAATCCCCATTACGTGCGCCTCTGGGAAGAACTGCTTGACGAATCCCAGGCAGCAGCCGCCAAGCCGAACTGACCGGCTGGCATTGCGGAACCGAGGTGGAGCAAGGGAGCGAAGCGACTACCTTCGGCCAGTCCGGAGACTTTCAGGAAGGGTGATGCGATGGCTTCGAAACTCGGGACGATCCTGCTGATTGCGCTTTCCGGGTTTTTCGCGGCGCCTGTATTTGCCCAAGCCTCCGGGAGCATAGAAATCTTCGACATCATGGCGCCCGGCGAGCGGGCGACGGTCACGCCGGGCTGGGAATCCATCAACGCGCATCCGTTGGGGACGCGCGAGAATCCAGTGCGGGTGTTCCAGCCCGAAGGGCAGCGGATGTATCTGCGTCGGCTGATCTGTCCGGACGGGGCGATGCCGGCGTTTCGCCGTATCTCGAGCCTCGGAGTGGGGCCCTACACGTCAATTCTCGACAGCTACGAAGTGAAGTGCGGAGACGTCGTGCATGTCGTCGTGATGGATATGTACCATCCGCAACATTTCGAATGCCGCTCGGTTCCGGGGTTCTCGATCCGCAACGGCTGTACCGGTTCGTCCTAGGCCGCCGGCATGATCGCCCGCCTGACCTGTCTCGCCATCCTGTTGCTTTCGAGCATGGCTCTTGCGCAGGCCACGGGCGAGGCGCCGAAGGTTTGTACTGGTGTTGGCCTCTCCGGCTTCGACTACAAAGAGTATCAGGCCACGGAATGGCCGGAGGAAGCCCGCCGCATCGAGGCAGACGTTCCAAGCGTGGCGCGCCGGGGCGACCGTCTTCGCCTGGCGATCGACGGTGGCAAGAGTATCGAACTACAGGATTGTCTCAACGGCGACGGCAGCTACGGCTATCTCTACGAGAGATTCGACGATCCCGGCCGCTTCTATGTTGTCCGTACTCCAGCGTACGAGGACTTCTACTACACGCTGGTGATGAGACGCACCGGCCGGCTGTTCACCGTCCATGGCGCGCCGGTCTGGGCTTCCGACAAGACGCGGTTCCTGACGGTGGCCTGTTCGCTTCAGCCGCCGCGCGGCACGCTGTCGATCTTTACGCCATCCGGCGATGGGCTGGCGACCGAGGCTGAAGTCGAGCTGCCCTGCGCGACCGAGAGCTGTTCGGCACGATGGGATTTCGAATCCTGGATCTCGGTCGCCTGTACGCCGCGCGACGACACTGCAAAGAAGGGCAGGGAGTTCGTCCTGATGCGCGGCAGGGACGGAAAGTGGAACCGGTTCGGGCGTTAGGGCCTAGGATCCTTCAATGTTTCTGCGGGTGTTTCCGGGGGCTGCGTACAGTCTGATGGGCGCATCGAAGCCCTTGAGGGCATAGTCTCGCCCGGCGTCTTTCCAGGGGAGTGCGGGCGTACGGTCATGCACCTGTTGCGTCACGAGGATCTCGCCTGGGACTGCGGCGGACTGCGCACGTGCGGCGACATTCACCACCGTGCCGATCGCGGTCAGATCACGATGGGAGTGACCGAACTCGCCAAACTTCATGACTCCCGAAGCGATCCCTATGCCGATGCCAAGCGACTGCTCATCGATGCCATGCTTACGTGCAAAGTCTGCGAACCTGGCGCGACAATCCTCCTGCAGAAGATGTGCCGCTGCGACGGCGCGGGCGGCGTGGTCGGAATGCTTCACCGGGAAGTTGAATACCGCCATCACGGCGTCGCCGATCGTCTTGTTGAGCAATCCGTCCTGGGCCCAGATGGCGTTGCCGCAAGCGTCGTAGAAAGTATCGAGCAGTTCGGACATCGTCTCCGGCTGCAGGGTCTCCGTGAGGCCCGTATATCCCCGCAGGTCGGCGAACATCACCGACGCATCGATGTCGACGTTGCGGGCCCGCATGATCGTGGTGAAGGCCAGTTCGCAGAACGTACATGTATTGGGGTTCATCCGGCTGGGCTTGAGGCCGAAAGCCCGGAATGGCAGCGAGGTGATGCCGCGCAGAGGCACCGGCAGACGCAAATTCTGCCAGCATCCCTTGCAGATCAGCGATGGAGACTGCGCCATGAAGACCTCGCGGCCTGGACGTTGTTACGCCTAGTCGATCAACGCCTGATAAAACGGATCTTGGGTACGCGGAGCTGCACATTCCATAGATGATCGTCCAGCCTAGGCTTTGTCCCACCCGTCGCGCGTCTGCGGCAGCTTCTTCTTCAGCAGCGCGCCGGCCACGACGTTGCGCAGGACCTCGGCCGTGCCGCCGCCGATGGTGAACATGCGGACGTCGCGGGCCATGCGTTCGAGCGGCAGTTCGCGGCTATAACCGCGGGCGCCGAAGAACTGCAGGGCGTCGTTGACGACCTGGATGGCGCTTTCCGACGTGAAGACCTTGGCCTGGGCGGCCATCAGCATGTCGGGGAAGCCGCCTTCGCCCGAGCGCGCGGCGTTGTGGACCAGCGCGCGCGACGCCGCGAGCTTGATCGACATGTCCGCGAGCTTCCATTGCAGGCCCTGGAACTCGTTGATCGGCCGGCCGAACTGATGCCGCTTCTCGGACCAGTCGAGCGCCAGCCGGTAGGCGCCCTCGGCGATGCCGAGCGCCACGGTGGCGGCGCCGACGCGCTGGCTGTTGTAGGCGGTCATCAGGTCGGCGAAGCCCTTCTTCAGGCCGCGCGGCGGGATCACCAGCGCCGAGGGCGGGACGTCCATGTCCTCGAGGTCGATCACCGCCTCGGGGATGCCGCGCAGGCCCATGGTCGGCTCGCGCTTGGTGATCTTGAGGCCCTTGGTCTCGTCGCGGATGGCGAGGAAGCCGCCGATACCCTCGAAGGTGCCCTTCTCGTCGTAGACCTTGGCGAAGATCAGGTGCAGGCGCGAGACGCCGCCGCCGGTGATCCAGTGCTTGCGGCCGTTCAGGACGTAGCGGTTGCCCTTCTTGTCGGCGCGCGTGGTCATGCCGTTGGCGTCCGAGCCGGCGTCGGGCTCGGTGATGCAGATGGCGGGCTTGTCGCCGGCCAGCACCATGTCGGCCGCCATCTTCTTCTGCTCTTCCGAGCCGTAGGCCATGACCGCGCTGATCGCGCCCATGTTGGTTTCGACGGCGATGCGGCCGGTGACGGCGCAGGCCGAGGAGAGCGCCTCGATGGCCAGCACCGCGTCGAGCCAGTTCTTGCCCTGGCCGCCATACTGGGTGGGGATCGTCATGCCGACCAGCTTCGCGTCCTTCAGCAGCTCGACATTGTCCCAGGGATACTGCTCGGTGCGGTCGACCTCGGCGGCGCGGGCGGCGACGGGGCCGGCGGCGAGTTCACGGGCGCGCGCCTGAAGGGCGAGCTGATCCGGGGACAGGGCGGACGGGTTCATGGACGGCGGACCTCAGACGGTATCGACAGTGAAGATGGCGAGCGACGCGCTGCGGCCGCGGACGGCGGTGCTGCCCAGCGGCTTGAACACGAACTCGGTGCCGCAGCCGGCGCGCGTCGTCTCCGACAGCAGAATGCTCGTGCCATGATCCTTGTTCAACTTCTCGAGGCGCGCGGCGAGGTTCACCGTGTCGCCTAGCAATGTGAAGCTGAGGCGCTGTCCCGCGCCGACCGATCCGCCGATGACCGAACCGGTGCTGATCCCGATGCGGGTGGCGAACGGCACTTTCGCCTCACCGAAACGGCGGCCCGCGACGGCGCGCTGGATGTCGATGGCGGCGCGGATGGCCGCGGCCGCATGGCCGGGACAGGCGAGCGGCATGTTGAAGGAGGCAAAGATACCGTCGCCGATGAAGGTGTTGACCACGCCGCCGTGCGCTCGAATCGGGGCGAGGACGGTTTCCAGGTAATCGTTCAGCGCACCGATCAGGTGCTCCGGCGGCAGGGTCTCGGCGATCGTCGTGAAGCCGGAGACGTCGGTGAACAGGATCGTCGCCTCGCGCGTTTCGCCGGCGAGCACCCCGTCGCCGCCCCGCTGCAGGATGGTCGAGGCGACGCTTTCGTCGACATAGCGGCCGAAAGTCTCGCGGATCCGCTCGCGCTCGCGCAGGCCCTCGACCATGGTGTTGAATTGGCCCGTCAGTTCCCCGACCTCGTCGTTCGAGGTGACCGGAATCCGAACCGTCATGTCGCCCTGTGCGACCGTCGACATCGCGCGCGACAGGATCCGGATGGGCCGCAGCAGCGAACGGCCGATGAAATAGACCGACACGACCACGCCCATCATCGCGATGGCGACATCGGTCGCGATCTCGAAGTGCAGCTTCTCGCCTTCGTAGGAAACGAGGTCGATGACGACGGCGGCCATGGGCACGAGCGATATGACCAGCAGGGCGAAGCCGAGCTTCAGGCGATATCGCCCGAAGAAGAGCGACAGGTTGCGGCCGCTGCGCTCGAAGATGAAGGCGCAGAGACCGCCGAGATAGTCGCTTATGACGAAGTAGATGTAGGTGAAGTAGAAGAGCGGCAACAGCACGCAGAGGGCGATGGCGTCGGCGACCGTCTGTCTGGGAAGGGCCTGAAGGGTAGGATCCGGCGAGACGAACGGCGCCGCGCTTCGGAAGCCCACCATGATCAGAGCCAGGAAGGCGACGCGCGCGGCGGTCAGAAGCGGAAGCTGGGTGAGCCGGCGCTGCACCTCATCGAACGAGCGCCGTCCTGCGAGAAACTCCTCGATCGGGAGGAACAGGGGCCGGCAGAGGAGATAGTTCATGCCGAGGAGCAGCAGGAGCCCGACGGCCATCGAACGCGGCGCGTAGGCCCAGGCATCGGCGAAAGCCACGAAGACCGTGGTGAAGACGATGTCCACGCCCGCAGCGGAGACGGCACGCAGCAGAAAGCGCTGTCGCAGCCGCCGGATCTCGGCACCGGACGCGATGGGGGACGCTTCGCCGGCCGTCACCGGGCCGCTCCCACCCGATACACCACCACGCCATGATGCCCGCGAACGTCGGTCGTTCCGAGGCGCTCGCAGGTTTCCTGAGCACCGGCCGCCAGAATCGTGCTCTCGGCGGCCAGGATGCGGGTGCCGAACTTCTTGTTGAGTTGCTCGATCCGCGACGCCACGTTCACCGCATCGCCGAGCAGCGTGTAGCTGAGGCGGTTCTCGGTGCCGATCGTGACGCCGATCACCGGGCCGGTATTGATGCCGATGCGGGTGTGCAGAGCATGGCTGTGCGCGAATTGCGCACGGGCAAGCGCCTGCTGAATCTCCGTCGCCGCGGCGAGAGCGGCCGCGGCATGATCGGGGAGGGCACGGGGCAGACCGAAGCTTGCGAACAGGCCGTCGCCGATGAAGCTGTTGACGATACCGCCATGGCGCTGGATCACCGGCACGACTGTGCCGAGATAGGCGTTCAGCAGGGCGGCCACTTCGGCGGGAGCGAGGCTCTCCGACAGGCCGGTGAAGCCCTCGATGTCGGTGAACATCAGCGTCGCCTCGGCCGTCGTATCGATGCTGCGGCCGGTGTTGCTGCGGTTCGACAGGATCGAGGTGGCCACGGCCTCGCTGACATACTTGCCGAACGTGTCGCGGAGATAGGCCTTCTCGGCGAGGCCTTCCACCATCTGGTTGAAGCGGCTGGCGGCGTGGCCCAGCTCGTCGTTGGAGGTCACGGGCAGGCGCACCGTGTAGTCGTTGTCGGCGACTCGGCGAAGGCCGCCGTCCAGCCGCGTGATCGGTCGCGTCAGCGCCTCGGAGATCCAGTAGTACATGAAGATCGCGCCCACCGCCGACGTGGCGACGTCGGACGAGACCTCGCGCACGAGCCGGTCGCCGGAATAGCTCAGCACGTCGGCGACCATCAGGACCATGGTGGCGAACGTGATGAACAGCAGCGCCATCGCGACCTTGCGGCTGAAGCGGCCGTTGAACTGCGAGATGTTCACGCCTCGCGCCCGGAACAGATACTGGCAAAGATGGTCGAGATAGGCGGCGACCACGAAGAAGGTGAGGACGACGTCGAAGCCCGTGCCGACCGTGAGGTTGGCGATGACGTCGGGCCACTCGACCTGTTGCAGGGTGGCCCCGAAGGTGATGCCGAGCCGGTGGGACAGGAGACGCAGGGCCATCATGGGCGCGAACATCACGCCGACCACCAGGGCCGAATGCCGGGGCAACCGCGACAGCCGGGACTCGATGTCGGCGAAGGGGACGCGACCCTCGATGAAGAGCCGGATCGGCCGGATCAGGACCCACGCGCCGAATCCCACGCCGACCACGAGGAACAGGGTCGAAACGGCCAGCGACGGCAGGAACACCTCCGGCGCCTCGTTCTGCACGCAATAGACGACCAGCGTGAACAGGTCGATCAGGAACGGCACCGACATCGCGAAGTAGTAGCGATGCACGAGGCTGGCGGGCACCTTCAGCGGTGCCGCGTCGGTCGATGCGGTCATGCGCCCGTATAATGCGGATCGGGGCGGAGCGGAATGCCCCGCCCGCCGCAACGGGAGGCTCAGGCCGTCAGTTCACGCGCGGTGATGCGATACTTGAACTTGTCTGGATCGAGCGAATCGAGGAAGCCCGAGCGGTTCTCGGCCTGCGGGTACATCAGGAAGGCGATGGGGCCTTCCTTCGATCCCGGCAGCTTCACGTCGTGCGCGACGTTGTAGGCCAGCCAGTTGCCTTCCCACGAGCCGAACAGCGCCCGCCGCGCGGCGACGACCTTCGGGTCGGTCATCGCGAGGTTGGTCGGCGGCTCCTCCAGCACGACCTTGCGCACGTCGGCCGGGTCGACCGGCGTCCAGCCCGAGCCCGAGAGCCAGACCTCGGCGCGGCAGTGCTGGGCCTTGGACACGACCTCCGATCCCGCGCCCAGCGCCTTGAAGCCGAACTCCGACGGCATGACGCGGATGCCGTAGACGTCGCGCGCCGGCAGGCCGACCGAGCGGGCGAGACCGACGAA
Source organism: Reyranella aquatilis (assembly GCF_020880995.1). Lineage (GTDB taxonomy): Bacteria > Pseudomonadota > Alphaproteobacteria > Reyranellales > Reyranellaceae > Reyranella > Reyranella aquatilis. The sequence goes on from NZ_JAJISD010000016.1 coordinate 106,273, forward strand.
CAGGGCGTTCAGGTCGGCACACTTGCCGTTCAGGTTGCCGGTGCGGATCATCGTGGTGATGTCACCGACGCCGCAGCCCAGCGTCTTGGGATTGCGGAAGGTGTTCTCGACCACCCAGTCGTAGATCGCACGGGCCCGGGCGACGTCGCCCTGCTTGCCGCGCACGATTTCCTCGGCCGTTTCCTTCACCAGGCCATCGGTCGGCAGGAAGGTGGTCGGCATCAGGTTCAGCGCGCGCTCGGCATCGCCGAGCGGCGCGGCGTTGCCCTTGCCGGGCACGACCGAGCGGTTCTGCGCCTGGACCTGCGCCACGATCTCGATCGCGGGCGACTGCTGGTCGGCGGCCCATTCGACCCTGAGCATCTCGGCGCCATACTTGGGATCGCGCACCCGCTCGGCGACGCGGGCATTGCCGGTCCAGGTCACGTTGCCGGGGCGTTGCCAGTCCGGCGCCTCGAAGGTCGGCAGCGGGATCCACGCCCGGGTGGCGCCGGCTGTCGGCTCGACCCGGGTGGTCAGCACGTAGCTGCGCCAGCCCTTCGGCACCGGCGCATAGGTGACGGCCTGGGCCGACGCGAGGCGCGGCGCGAGACCGAGGGCGCCGGCGGCGAGGCCGGCCTTGAGCATGTCACGACGATTCATGGTGTTTCCTCCCAATGGCAAAAACTGCCGGGGAGGGCGGTCGTCCCGTCGTCGGGAGGAACCAGATCCATCCCGGACCAATCCGCGTCGCACGCGACAGCGGTGAGTACCGGAAGGCACAGGATTGCAACGACCTGCGGCGCTCGTCAACGCCAACTCGATTCATCCACCTCATCCTGAGCGACCGTCGTGAGGGTCAAGCGTTTGCCCATGGCTTTTTGTCCCTGAGGATTGCGTTGAGGATGGTCACGAGCTTGCGCATGCAGGCGACGATGGCGACCTTTGCGGGCT
>NZ_JAJISD010000017.1 GCF_020880995.1 Reyranella aquatilis
GAGGATAACGGGCGTTATGAGCGACATTGCGACAGCTTTCGTTGCCTGAGGGGCGCCTAGCGGGCGGCTTCTGCGGCCGCGTGCCGGGCCGCGATATAGCCGAAGGTGAGGGCGGGGCCAATGGTGATACCGGCGCCCGGATAGGTGCCGCCCATGACGCTGGTCATGTCGTTTCCGGCGGCATACAGGCCCCGGATGGGGGTACCCTGGCTGTCGAGCACCCGCGCATGGCCATCGACCCGCAGGCCGAGGAACGTCCCGATGTCGCCGGGGATCAGCTTCATGGCGTAGAAGGGGCCCCGTTCGAGCGGGGCCAGGCAGGGATTGGGCCCATGCGTCGGATCGCCGTTGAACCGGTGATAGGCGTCGGTTCCCTTGCCGAAATCGGGATCCTCCCCGCGGGCGGCGTTGGCATTGAAGTGCCGCACGGTGTTTTGCAGCTCTTGTGAATCGACACCGATCTTGCCGGCCAGCTCGCCCCAGCTCTCTGCACTCAGCAGGTAGCCGCTCCGCAGGTGAGGGCCGAGGGGCAGCGGCGCGGGGCCGATGGCGCCCATGCCGTAGCGGCGGATGGCCCGGTGGTCGCAGAGCAGCCAGCAACTGGTCTCGTTCCGGCCGCGGCAGGCTTCGACCATGGCCGGGACGAAGTCGTGATACGAGGCCGATTCGTTGGCAAAACGCCGGCCGCCCGGATCCACGGCGATATAGCCGGGCTTGCCGCGTTCGTAGAAGTGCGGGAACGGCAGGGTCCGGCCGTCGGGCTGCGGCACCAGCGAGACCGGTACCCAGGCGGCGGGGTAGGCCACGTCCTCGGCCAGCGCGCCGCCGGCCGACTGGCCGAGCCGGATGCCGTCGCCGCGGTTGCCCGGCGGCGGCGCCGAGCGATGCGCATGGCCGTCCCGGACGTGGCCGTAGTAGCGGCTCTTCAGTTCGTCGTCGGCCGGGAAGCCGCCGCAGGCCAGCACCACGCCGCGGCGCGCGCGGATCTCCTGCGGCTTGCCCTCGCGCCGCACGACCGCGCCGGTGACGATGCCGTCGCTCTGTAAAAGCTCGACGACCGGACTGTCGAGCCACAGCTCGATGCCCCGTTCCTCGGCGGAGAGGGCGAGGGCCGCGATCAGCCCGTTGCCATTGGTGAGGCGCGTGCCGCGATCGTGGTTCAACCGGTCGACCGCATAACGCGCCGTCATGCCGGCGACGTGCAACGCCGACCGCGCCGAGCGCGTCATCTTGAAGACATGAGGCAGGTCGTTGCGGCCAAGCATCATCCCGCCGAACGCCATCATCGTGCGCAAGGGCGCGCGCAACTGGCCGAACCGCTTGCCCAGCCGGCGTCCGTCGAAGGGCAGCGGCAGCAGCGAGCGGCCCCCCTGTGCGGCGCCCGGCTTGGTCGGATGATAGTCCGCCCAGATCGGCACGGCCTCGTAACGCACGTGCGTGTTGTTCTCGATGAACTCGACCGCAGGATTGCAGTTGTCGAGGAACGCATTGGCCAGTTCGAGGTTCAGGCGGTTGCCGGCCTCGTGCTGGAGATAGGTGAGGGCGTCCTCCTTGGAGTCGGCGATGCCCAGCGCGCGACCGTGCCGATTGCCGGGAATCCATATGACACCCGCCGAGTAGGCCGTCGTCCCACCGAACAGCTTCTCCTTCTCGACCATCAGAACGTCGAGGCCGGCATGGGAGGCCGTGAGAGCCGCGGAGAATCCGGCGGCCCCCGAGCCGACGACCAGGAGGTCGGTTTCGATCATGGCGTGGCCCCTCCGGGCGGCGAGCTTGCGGACTGCCGCCCCATGTTCTCGTCGCGCCGGCGCCGCGCCTCGTTCTCGACCGCCTCGGCCAGGGCCGGAATGTGCGAGGCGATCTCGTAGAAGTCGCTGGCATAGAGGACCAGCAGGGTCGTGGGGGCAGTCGTGGCGATCGAGGCGGCGCGCGGCTGGCGATTGAGGAGCGACATCTCGCCGAAGAAGGCGCCCTCGCCCAGGCGCACGGTCCCGCCGGTCGGCAGGCGGACCTCCACCTCGCCACTGGAGATGAAGAACATCGAATCGCCGGGATCGCCGCGCCGCAGCACCGTGACGCGGGCCGGGTAGTAGCGCGTGCGCAGCTTGCCCACGATTTCCGAGAGCGTGACGACGCCCAGCGACGTGAATATCGGCACGCGCGAGACCTGGTCCCAGACGCGGAGATATTCCCGCCGCCGCTCTTCCTGGGCGAAACCGGTGGCAAGCACACCGGTCATCAGCGCCAGCACCGCGATGCCGCTGATCATCAGCAGGGAGCCGATGATCCGGCCGGCGGGCGTGAGCGGCACCACGTCGCCATAGCCGGTCGTCGTCAGGGTGACCACCGACCACCACATGGCGTTGGGCAGGCTGCCGAACTGCTGCGGCTGACCCGCGCGTTCCGCGATGTGCGCGCCGGTCGCGGCCGACATCAACAGGATCGCGAACACGATGAGCACGCTGGCGATGGGCGCACGCTCATTGGAGATCACGCGCGCCAGCGTGCCGAAAGCGGGCGCATGCAGGCCGAGCTTCAGGATCCAAAGAATGCAGAAGATCGAGGCGGCATCGGCGCCGACGATGCTGTATCCGCCGGCCAGCATGACCGCGGGCATGACGGCCAGCAGGCCGATCAGTCCGGGGATACTTCCCGCCCATCGCAGCCGTGCCATGGTGGGCGACATGTCCGCGAACTGTGCCCACTCCGGGGCTACCCACAACCGCGCCAGATACTCGATGAGAAAGAACGCCGTCACGCCCCAGATCGCGCCGCGCAGCACGAAGCGGTGGGGGGTAAGCATGTCGTCGATCGACAGCAGGATCACGGCGAGCAGGCCGATGCCAAGGATGGTCAGGTGCGCCGTCCGCCAGCGGCGCGAGCCGGGCGTTGGGTCGTTGGGGCGCAGGAGATCGAATACCTGCGCGCGGAGCGTCTTCTCGGCTGCCGTCACGTGAGGACCATAGTCGGGCTGGCCTGCGAATTGCAACGCGGGGACGCCCGGTCTACCGTCCCGGCTTTCCTGGACAAAGAGGTTCGCAGCAAGGTGGTCAGCGATTTGCGCATTGCCGTCGATATCGGCGGCACGTTCACGGACGTGGTGTTGGAAGAGGGAAGCCGTCGGATTACACGCAAGCTGCTGACGACGCCGCAGCGCCCCGAGGAGGCGGTCCTCGAGGGCATGCGTCTCATTCTCCGGGATGCGGGCAAGGGTTTTGCCGACGTGACCGTGTTCGTCCACGGCACTACCCTGGCCACCAATGCCGTCATCGAGCGCCGCGGCGCGCGGACTGCCTTGATCGCGACCGAGGGCTTTCGCGACGTTCTCGATATCGCCAACGAGAGCCGCTACGACCAGTACGACCTTTCGATCGAGAAGCCCAAGCCTCTGGTGCCGCGCGCCCTGCGCTTCACCATCCCTGAACGCATGGATGTCCACGGAAAGGTCCGGTTGGCTCTCGACGAAGGGGCGGTGCAGGCGCTTGCCGGGAGGCTCAAGGCCGACGGCATCGAGAGCGTCGCCGTGTCCTTCATGCACTCCTACGTGAATCCTACGCACGAGCGGCGGGTGCGCGAGATCCTGAAGGCCGAGTTGCCCGATCTCTGGGTGACCTTGTCGAGCGAAGTCTGTCCCGAGGTTCGCGAATACGAGCGTACCTCCACGGCCGTCGCGAATGCCTACGTCCAGCCGCTTATGGACTCCTATCTCGCGCGCATGCAGGCGGCGCTGGCCGTCGAGAAGTTCGGCGGCACGATCTATCTCGTGACCTCGGGCGGCGGTCTCACCGCCATCGAGACGGCGCGGCGTTTTCCGGTACGACTGGTCGAGTCTGGCCCGGCCGGAGGCGCGATTTTTGCTGCAGGAGTGGCGGCGCGCGCCGGCGAGAAGCGCGCGCTCTCCTATGACATGGGGGGCACCACGGCGAAGATCTGCCTGATCGACGACTACCAGCCGCATACGGCGCGGCTGTTCGAGGTCGACCGCGCGGCGCGCTTCCTGAAGGGCTCCGGCCTGCCGGTGCGCATCCCCGTGATCGAGATGGTCGAGATCGGCGCGGGCGGCGGGTCGATCGCCCGGCTGGATGCTCTGAAGCGTGTCACGGTCGGGCCCGAGAGCGCAGGCGCCGAGCCCGGCCCGGCCTGCTACGGACGCGGCGGCCGGCATCCCGCCGTGACCGACGCCAACGTCGTGCTGGGCACGATCGACCCCGCGCACTTCGCGGGCGGGTCGATCGCGCTCGACATCGATGCGGCGCGCGGCGCCATCGAGCGCGACGTGGCCGAGGGCATCGGACTCTCCACCGAGATGGGTGCCTATGCCGTCTACGAGATGGTGTCTGAGAACATGGCGAGTGCAGCGCGTGTGCACGCGGTCGAGCGCGGCTCCGTCGTCAACCAGTACACGCTGATCGCCTTCGGCGGCGGCGCGCCCCTCCATGCCGCGCGGGTGGCCGAGAAGATCGGCGTCCAGCGCGTGATCGTGCCGCCCAATGCCGGCGTGGGTTCGGCGGTGGGCTTCCTGGCCGCACCCGTCTCGTTCGAACTGGTGCGCAGCCGCTACATGCGCCTCGACGCATTCGACGCGGCGGCGGCCAGCCAGCTGCTCGACGAGATGAGCCGGGAGGCGACGGCGCTGGTGGCGCCGGGCGCCCGCGGCCTGCCGACCTTCGAGCGCCGGGTCGCCTTCATGCGCTATGTCGGCCAGGGCCACGAGATCATGGTGACCCTGCCGCAGCGCCCGCTGACCGCGGGCGATACCGACGCCCTGCGCGAGGCCTACGAGCGCGACTACGGCGTGCTGTTCGAGCGCCATATCCCCAACGCAGCCATCGAGATACTGAGTTGGTCGGTCCAGGTCTCGACGGAGGCCAAGCAGCCTGAAATGCAGGGCAAGGCGGGAAGCGCCCCGGCGCCGCAGCCGGTCGGCCGGCGTCCCGTGTTCGACGGCCGCAGCGGCAAGACCGCCGACGTGCCGGTCTACCGGCGCGAAAAGCTGCCGCCCGGCAGCGTCTTCGCCGGCCCGGCGATCGTGGCCGAGGACGAGACTTCGACCTACATCTCTGCCAGTTTTGCCGCGCACATCGATGCGTCCGGCTGTATCGTCATGGACCGCAAGGACGCGTGAGGAGCAACCCATGAGCCAGTCCAACAGCGTCGGCCTGATCGACCTCCAGATCATGTGGAACCGGCTGATCGCCGTGGTCGAGGAGCAGGCGCAGACCCTGATGCGCACTGCCTTCAGCCCGATCGTGCGCGAATGCGGCGACCTGTCCGCCGGCGTCTTCGACCTGCACGGCCGCATGCTGGCCCAGGCCGTTACCGGCACGCCCGGCCATGTGAACTCGATGGCCGAATCGGTGAAGCACTTCCTGCGCTATTTCCCGGTCGAGACGATGAAGCCGGGCGACGCCTACATCACCAACGACCCGTGGATGGGTACCGGCCATCTCAACGACTTCGTCATCACCACGCCGTGCTTCCGCAACGGCAATCTGGTGGCGCTGTTCTCCTGCACCAGCCATCTCATGGACATCGGCGGCATCGGCTTCGGTCCCGACGCGACGGACGTGTTCATGGAGGGGCTCTACATCCCCATGCTCAAGCTGTTCGACCAGGGCAAGGCCAACGAGACGCTGATGGCGATGATCCGCGCCAATACGCGCCAGCCGGTCGACACGGAAGGCGACGTCTACTCCCTCGCCGCCTGCAACGACGTCGGCGCCCGACGCCTCGTCGAAATGATGGACGAGTTCGGCATCGACACGCTCGACGAACTGGGAGACCACGTCATCGCCCGCTCGCGCGAGGCGGTGCTGGCCGAGATCGCCAAGCTGCCCAAGGGCACCTGGCACAACAGCATGACGGTCGACGGGTACGACGAGCCGGTGACGCTGAAGGCGGCGCTCACCATTTCCGACACGGGCATCCATGTCGATTTCACCGGCACCACCGGCGTCTCGCGTCGCGGCATCAATGTGCCGCATGCCTACACGACAGCCTACACGGTATTCGGCCTGGGCTGTGTGGTCTCCACCCATATCCCGAACAATGCCGGATCGCTTGAGCCGCTCACTGTGTCGGCGCCGGAGGGCTGCATCCTGAATGCGCCCAAGCCGACGGCGGTCGCCTCGCGCCACGTGATCGGCCAGATGCTGCCCGACGTGACCTTCGGCTGCCTGCGTCAGGTCGTGCCGGAGCGTGTGCCGGCTGAAGGTACCTCCTGCCTGTGGAACATCAACGTGCGTGGCCGCGTGAAGGGCGGCGAGGGCGGCAACTACGGCTTCGGCATGGCCATCACTTCCAACGGCGGCACCGGTGCCCGCCCGGACAAGGACGGGCTGTCGGCCACCGCCTATCCGAGCGGTGTGCGTGGCACGCCGGTCGAGATCGCCGAGACGCAGACGCCGCTGATCTTCTGGCGCAAGGAATTCCGTCCCGACTCGGGCGGTGCCGGCCGCACCCGCGGCGGACTCGGCCAGATCATGGAAATCGAAAGCGGCATCGACGAGCCGTTCGACCTGCTCGCCGCCTTCGACCGCATCGACTATCCGGCGCGCGGCCGCGATGGCGGCGGCGACGGCGAGGCGGGCGTCGTGGCGCTCAAGTCCGGCCAGCCGCTGAAGGGCAAGGGCTTCCAGCTGATCCCGCCCGGCGAGCGGCTGATGGTGCTTACGCCGGGTGGCGCCGGAATCGGGGCGCCGCGGGATCGCGATCGCACGCAGGTCGCCAACGACCTGGCCGACGGCCTGATCACGCCGGAAACGGCCGAGAAGGTCTATGAGTTCAAGCCATCGCAGGCCGCGGAGTAGGCCGGAGGCTGGATACGGGGAAAACTGTCAACGTTAAGACAATGGGGGCTGAGATGAAGCTGGGACGCAGGAATGCCTTGAAGGCGGGTATGGGTGTCGGTGCGATGGCGATGGTCGGCGCGCCGGCCGTGGTGATGGGCCAGGCGCCCCTCAAGCTGCCGCTGGCGACGGTCTGGCCGGACGGCAACTTCCACACGGTCAACGTCAAGCGCTTTGCCGAGGAGGTGAAGAAGGAGACCAACGGCGCCGTCGACATCGACGTCAAGGCGGGCGGGCAGCTCGGCTTCAAGGGCCCTGAGCAGATGCGCGCCGTGCGCGACGGGCTCGTGCCGATGGCCGACATTCTCAACATCCAGCAGATCGGCGACGAGCCGATCTTCGGCGTCGAAGGGATCCCCTTCATCTCGAACAACATCGAAGAGCTGAAGGTGCTTCACAAGTACATCCGGCCCGAGTTCGAGAAGGTGCTGCAGAAGAACAACCAGACGATGCTCTACACGGTGCCGTGGCCCACGCAGTACCTGCATCTCAAGGTCAAGGCGGAATCGCTCGACGCGCTCAAGGGCATCAAGATCCGCGTGCCCGACAAGAACGCCCAGGAGATGTGCAGCGCCATCGGCATGGCGCCGGCGCTGATCCCGTGGGGTGAGACCATCGCGGCGCTGTCGTCCGGTGCGGTTTCCGGCGTGTCGACCTCGTCGGTGTCGGCCGTCGACGGCAAGTTCTGGGAGTTCCTGAAGTTCTTCCATCAGACCAATCATGCCTGGTCGTCGGAGATCGTCACGATCAACAACGACACCTGGAAGAAGATCTCGCCGGCCAACCAGAAGATCATCGTCGACCTGGCGAAGAAGCTGGAGCCCGAGTTCTGGCAGTCCTCTCTGCAGGCCGACAAGGACAGCAATGCCAAACTGATCGCGGGCGGCATGCAGCTCGTGATCCCGTCGGCGGCGATGACGGCCGAGCTGCAGAAGAAGACGGCGCCGATGATCGCCGAGTTCTACAAGCGCGTTCCGGCGGCGGAAAAGCCGATCAAGGCCTATCTCGCCGAGATGAAGCGCGGGTGAGCGGCCACGGTCCCAATCCCAACGCGGGCGCGCCGCAGCCGCTGCGCGCCTTCCTCGACGGGATCGACATGCTGGGCCGTCTTGACGGCTGGCTGGGCGCTGCCTGCCTGGTGGCGCTCACCTGCCTGATGCTCGGAGAAGTGCTGCTGCGTGCGCTGTCGGATATCTTTCCGTGGGTGCCGTCGGATATTCCGGTCGCCTGGGAATACAGCTCCTACCTGATGGCCGCGGCGTTCACCTTCGGCGCCGCCATGACGCTGCGGGCAGGCGGCCATATCCGCGTCACGCTGGTCGTGGCGCGGGTGTCGCCGCAGGTGCGGCGCTGGCTCGAGACGGTGCTGGCCGCGCTGGGCGTCGCCTTCTCGGGTTATCTCGCTGTGGCGATGGTGAACTTCACGTGGCGCAGCTTCACCTCGGACCAGGTGTCGATTTCCAGCGCCACGCCGCTCTGGATTCCGCAGGCCCTCGTGACCTTCGGCATTTGTCTTCTGGTGATGCAGTTCGTCGCGCGCTTCTTCCAGGCCCTGTTCGGGCTGCCGCTCGAGGACGTGAACATGCGAGCTGGCTCGGTCGCCGAATGATCGTCGAATGGCCTGGGGCGTGAGTTAGCTGCGATGCTCGAAATCGTCATTACAATGTTCGTCGTGCTGTTCGCCTTCCTGGCGGGTGGCCTGTGGATCGGCTGGACACTCGCCGTAACCGGCACCGTCCTTCTGGCGGTCTTCCGCGACATCCCGCTCGACAAGCTGCTGGCGCAGTACACCTGGAACATCCTCACGACGCAGGAACTGCTGGCCCTGCCGCTGTTCATCATCATGGGCGAGATCCTGTTCCGGACACGCCTGTCGCAAACGCTGTTTCGCGGCCTCTCGCCGTGGGCCGCGTTGCTGCCGGGACGGCTGCTGCACGTAAACGTCATCGGCTGCACCATTTTCGCCGCGATCTCGGGCTCTTCCGCCGCGACGACCCAGGTCGTGGGCCGCATCTCGCTATCGGAGCTCCTGAAGCGCGGCTATTCGAAGGACGTGGCCGTGGGCTCGCTGGCGGGCGCCGGCACGCTCGGCTTCCTGATCCCGCCCTCCAACATCATGATCATCTACGGTGTGCTGGGAGACGTCTCGATCGCCAAGCTCTTCACCGCGGGCTTCATTCCGGGCTTCCTGCTGGCCGGCTGCTTCATGGGCTGGATCATGCTGCATACGGCGCTGAAGCCCGAGCTGATCCCGGCGAACGAGCGCAAGGTGCGTGTCGCGACCGCCGCCGAATTCCTGACCTCGATCCGCGAGCTGGGACCGGCGGTGTTCCTGATCCTGTGCGTGCTCGGCTCCATGTACGGTGGGCTGGCTACGCCCTCGGAGGCCGCGGCCGTCGGTGTCCTGGGGGCGCTCGCGGTGGCGGGAGTCCAGCGAGAACTGTCGAAGGCGGCCCTCAAGGCAATTGCCGTCGGCTCGGTGCAGACCTGTGCCATGATCGCGCTGATCGTTCTGGGCGCCTCGATCCTCGGCAGCGCCGCGGCCTTCCTCGGTATCCCGGCGGCGGTCGCGGAGTTCGTGAAGAGCCTCGGCCTGTCGTCGTTCATGCTGATCGTCGCGCTGATCATCTTCTACCTGATCCTCGGCTGCTTCCTCGACGGGTTCAGCATGATCGTGATGACCTTGCCGATCGTCATGCCGATCGTGAAGGCGGCCGGCTTCGATCCGATCTGGTTTGGCGTCTTCCTGGTGCTGGTCGTGGAAATGGCGCAGATCACGCCGCCGGTCGGCTTCAACCTCTTCGTGATCCAGGGCCTTACGGAAGACGGGCTCGGATACATCGCGCGCGTGACCTTGCCCTATCTCGCGATCATGGTGCTGTTCACCATGGTCATCGCGATATTTCCCGACATTGCCCTCTGGCTTCCGCGCTACCTCAGCAGCTAGTCTGCCCCTAGGGGCAACGAGGGGAACTGAATGGAACCGCGGCAGGTCAGGACGGCGGCCGATGCGCTGAAGATCGTCAAACAGCGTGGCCTCACCCACGTGAAAGTGGGCGTCCACGACATCGACGGTATCCTTCGCGGCAAATACATCCACGTCGACAAGTTCCGGTCCGCGCTCGAGGGGGGCTTCGGCTTCTGCGACGTGGTGCTGGGCTGGGACATGAACGACCAGCTCTACGACAACGTCACCTACACGGGTTGGCACTCGGGATATCCCGACGCCACCGTCCGCATCCTGCCGGAAACCTGCCGCGAGATCGCGACAGAGCCGGGCAACCTCATGTTCCTCTGCGAGTTCGCCGACAAGGCCGAGGAGATCTGCCCGCGCGGAACGCTGCGCCGGGTCCTGGCGCGGGCGAAGAAGCTCGGCTTCGAGGTCAAGGTCGGCTTCGAGTACGAGTTCTTCGTGTTTGCCGAGACGCCCGAGTCGATTCGCGAGAAGGGCTATCGCAATCTCAAGCCGATCTCGCCCGGCTTCTTCGGTTATTCGATGCTCCGCAACTCGGTCCTGTCAGACTGGTACCGCGACCTGCTCGCGATGTGCGAGGCGATGGACATGGGCATCGAGGGCCTGCACACGGAAACCGGCGCGGGCGTGCTGGAGGCTGCGCTGCGGGTCGACGACGCGCTGGCGGCGACCGACAAGGCGGCGCTGTTCAAGATCTTCACCAAGGTGCTCGCGCAGAAGCGCGGCTGGCTTGCCACCTTCATGGCCAAGTGGTCGAAGGACTGGCCGGGCTGCGGCGGTCACATGCACATGTCGCTGTGGAAGGGCGGCAAACCCGTCTTCTTCGACGAGAAGGCGCCGCATCGCATGAGCAAGACCATGCGCCAGTTCGTCGGTGGCCAGGCCGCCCTGATGCCCGAACTGCTGGGCATGGTCGCCTCGAATGTGAATTCCTATCGCCGCCTGATCCCGGGCTTCTGGGCGCCGACCGCCTCGACCTGGGGCGTCGAGAACCGCACCACGTCGCTGCGGGTCATTCCGGGCTCGGCCAAGTCGACGCGGGTCGAGTATCGCGTGGCCGCCGCCGACGCCAATCCCTACCTCGCAATCGCTGCCGCCATCGGCTCGGGCCTCTGGGGCATCGAGAACGATATCGATCCCGGCGAGCCGGTCACCGGCAATTCCTACGAGAAGAAGCATCCGGCGAAGTTGCAGTTACCCCGGACGCTGATGGAGGCGGCAGGGCGGCTCAAGGCCTCGAAGCCCGCCCGCGATCTCTTCGGTGACGCTTTCGTCGATCATTATTCCGCAACGCGCGAATGGGAAGAACGGGAGTTCCGCAAGGCCATCACGGACTGGGAACTCGACCGCTACATGGAAATCATCTGATGCCTCCCGCAACGCCTCTGGTCGGCAACTGGAACTTCCCGACCTCCATCCGTTTCGGCGCAGGCCGGATTCGCGAACTTCCCGACGCGTGCAGGGCCGTGGGGCTGAAGCGGCCGCTGCTGGTCACGGATCCGGGCCTCGCGAAGCTTCCCATGATCGCCGAGGCGACCCTCGCGCTGCGCAAGGCCGGGATCGAGGTCGCGGTGTTCAGCGACGTGAAGCCCAATCCGGTGGCCGCGAACGTCGACGCCGGCGTGCGCGTGTTGCGCGCGGGCAAGCATGACGGGGTCATCGCCTGGGGCGGCGGCTCGGGCATCGATGCCGGCAAGGCTGTCGCCTTCATGGCGGGGCAGACGCGGCCGCTCTGGGATTTCGAGGACATCGGCGACTGGTACACGCGGGCCAATCCGGCCGGCATCTATCCGTCGATCGCGGTGCCGACGACGGCCGGCACGGGCTCGGAAACCGGCCGGGCCTCGGTGATCACCAATGCCGAGACGCATACCAAGAAGGTGATCTTCCATCCGAAGATGATGCCGCAACTGGTCATCGCCGATCCCGAGTTGACGGTGGGCCTGCCTGCGAAGCTCACCGCCGGCACCGGCATGGATGCGTTCATCCATTGCTTCGAGGCCTATTGTGCGCCGGGGTACCATCCCTACGCCGAAGGCATTGCCGTCGAGGGCATGCGACTTGTGAAGGAGAACCTCGCGCGGGCGGTCAGGGACGGCCGTGACATCGAGGCCCGCGGGCACATGCTGGCGGCCTCCCAGATGGGCTCGACGGCCTTCCAGAAGGGATTGGGTGCCATCCATTCGCTGTCGCATCCGGTGGGGGCGGTGCTCGACACGCATCACGGACTGACCAACGCCGTGGCCATGCCCTACGTGGTGCACTTCAATCGTGCCGCCATCGAGGAGAAGATCGTGCGCCTCGCGCGCTGGCTCGACCTGCGCACGCCCACCTTCGATGGCTTCATGCAGTGGACGCTCGACCTGCGTCGTGAGGTCGGCATCCCCCATACGCTGGCCGAGCTTGGCGTGAAGACCGAGCATCTCGACCGTTTCGCGGAGATGGCGGCGGTCGATCCCACGGCTGGCGGCAATCCCGTCAAGGCGGGCGTGCCGGAAATGCGCCGCATGTACGAGGCGGCGGTCGCCGGGAGGCTGTGATGGCTGGATTTCCCACCCAGGCCCGCGTCGTCATCATCGGCGGCGGCATCATGGGCTGCTCGACCGCCTATCATCTGGCGAAGCACGGCTGGAAGGACGTCGTCCTGCTCGAGCAGGGGCGCCTGAGCGGCGGCACGACGTGGCATGCGGCGGGCCTCGTGGGCCAGCTGCGCAGCTATCAGAACCTGACGCGGCTCATCCGCTACAGCACCGAGCTCTATTCGAAGCTCGAGGCCGAGACAGGTCTCGCCACCGGCTGGAAACAGTGCGGCTCGCTCACCGTGGCGCGCACCGAGGAGCGCATGACGCTGCTGCGCCGGTCCGCCGCGATGGCGAACGCGCAGGGTGTCGTCTGCGAGCCGCTGACGCCCGCCCAGGCCGGCGACAAGTATCCGATCATGCGCACCGACGATCTGGTGGGCGCGGTTTGGCTGCCGGGCGACGGCAAGGCCAATCCGGCCGACATCACCCAGGCGCTGGCCAAGGGCGCGCGCAACGGCGGCGTCCGCATCTTCGAGAAGACGAGGGTCGTCTCGGTCGATACCGAGGATGGACCTTCCGGGCCGCGCGTCACCGGCGTGCAGACGACCGAGGGACCGATCAAGGCCGAGATCGTCGTCAACTGCGGTGGCCAGTGGGCGCGCCAGCTCGGGCGCATGGTCGGCGTGACGGTGCCGCTCTATTCCTGCGAGCACATGTATATCGTCACGGAGAAGATGGAGAACGTGCCGCGCGACCTGCCGGTCATGCGCGATCCCGACGGCTACATCTACTTCAAGGAGGAAGTGGGTGGCCTGCTGATGGGCGGCTTCGAACCCGAGGCCAAGCCCTGGAACAAGGACGTCATTCCCGACGATTTCGAATTCGGCATGCTGCCGGACGACTGGGACCAGTTCCAGATCCTGATGGACAACGCGCTGATCCGCGTGCCGTCGCTGGAGAAGACCGGCATCAAGACGTTCATGAACGGGCCGGAGAGCTTCACGCCCGACCTGAACTACATCCTGGGCGAGGCGCCGCAGCTGCGCGGTTTCTATGTCGGCGCCGGGTTCAATTCGATGGGCATCGCCAGCTCCGGCGGCGCCGGCATGGCGCTGGCCGAATGGATCGTCGCCGGCGAGCCGACCATGGATCTCTGGCCGGTCGATATCAGGCGCTTCGCGGGCTTCCATGGCAACGATTCGTGGCTGCGGAGCCGCGTCGCCGAGACGCTCGGCCTGCACTACAAGATGCCGTGGCCGCAGCGCGAGCAGGAGAGCGGCCGGCCGTTCCGCCGCTCGCCGCTCTACGACCGTCTCAAGGCGCGCGGCGCGTGGTTCGGCAACAAGATGGGCTGGGAGCGGCCCAACTGGTTCGCGGGCGCCGGAAAGACGCCCGAGATGCAGTACGGTTGGGGCCGCGGCGGGTGGTTCGACGCGGTCGCAGCGGAGCATCGCGCCACGCGCGAAGGCGTCACGGTCACCGACGAGACCTCTTTCGGCAAGCTGCTGGTGCAGGGGCGTGACGCAGAGGCCGTGCTGCAGCGACTTTGTGCCAACGACGTCGCCGTGCCCGTCGGACGCACGGTCTATACCGGCGTGCTGAACGAACGCGGTACGTTCGAAAGCGACCTCACCATCGCGCGGTTGGCCCGCGACAAGTTCCTGGTCATCACCGGCTCGGCCCAGCCGATGCGCGACATGGACTGGCTGGGCCGCCACATGCCGGCCGACGCCAATGCGGTACTGACCGACGTGACGTCGGGCTGGACGGTCCTGTCCATCATGGGACCACGAAGCCGCGAGTTGCTGCAAAAGGTGAGCAAGGCCGACCTCTCGAACGAGGGCTTTCCCTTCGCGACCATCCGGGAGATCGGCGTCGGCTACGCCACGGTGCTGGCCTCGCGCCGTACATACATGGGCGAGCTGGGCTGGGAGCTCTATGTCCCCGTCGAGTTCACCGTCACGGTCTTCGAGACGCTGCACGAGGCGGGTGCCGAGTTCGGTCTGCGCGATGCCGGTTACTATGCCGTCGAGACGCTGCGGCTGGAGAAGGGCTACCGCGCCTGGGGCCGCGAGCTGACCCCCGACGACACGCCGTTCCAGGCGGGCCTCGGCTGGGCCGTCAAGCTCGACAAGCCGGGTGGCTTCATCGGCCAGACGGCGCTTCTCGAAGCCAAGGGCAAGCCCCTCGTGAGACGGCTCGTTTCCGTGGTGCTGGAGGATCGCGAGCCGCTCCTGTGGGGCGGCGAGGCCCTGCTGCGCGACGGCAAGCCGGTGGGCGATCTCACTTCGGCCGGTTACGGCCATACACTCGGCGCTTCGGTCGGACTCGGTTACGTGAAGCGTGGCGATGGCGCGGCGATCGATGCGGCCTGGCTCGAGGGTGGCCGGTTCGAGGTCGACCTGGCCGGGACGAGGCTTGCGGCGAAGGTGTCGCTGCGGGCGCCGTACGATCCGGGGGGTGCGCGCATCAAGCTCTAGGTGCCGGCAAGATAAAGGGGAGTGTGGGGCATGCGTCTGCTGGTGGTTCTCGCGACGACGGTGCTCGCACTGTCGGGCGTCGCACGGGCTCAGGAAGTTGTCGTCTACACCTCCTACGAGCGCGAGGATCTTGCGCCCTACAAGGCGCGCGCCGAGAAGGACCTGCCGGGCATCACCATCCGCTGGGTGCACGATGCCAACGGTGTGCTGACTGCCCGACTGCTCGCCGAAAAGGCCAACCCGCGCGCCGATGCCGTCTGGGGCGTTGCGGCCTCGAGCCTCGGGCAATTGGCCGAGGCCGACGTGCTGCTGCCCTACGCGCCGCCCGGGCTGGCCAGGATCCCCGCCAAGTTCCGCGATCCCGCCAACCCGCCGCGTTGGTTCGGCAATTCGGCCTGGGTGGCCGCCATAGTGTTCAACGAGGCCGAGGCCAGGAAGCTCGGCATCCCGAAGCCCGAAACGTGGGCCGACCTCACCAAGCCCGTCTACAAGGGCAAGATCGTGATGCCCCATCCGTTGTCGTCCGGGACCGGCTTCCTGGACGTCTCGGCGTGGCTTCAGGCCTTTGGCGAGGAAGAGGGCTGGAAGTTCATGGATGGCCTGCACGAAAACATCTGGCGCTACACCCATTCGGGCTCCCAGCCGGCGACGCTGGCGGCGCGCGGCGAGGCGGTGGTCGGCATCGCCTTCGACATCCGCGCTGCCCGCGAGCTGGCGCAGGGTGCGCCAGTCGCGATCGTGTTTCCGGAGAAGGGCCTGGGCTGGGAGATGAACGCCTTCGCCGTCGTGAAGGGCGCACCACATCTCGAGGCGGCGAAGAAGCTCGCCGACTGGGCGGCCTCGGACGCGGCGATGCAGATGTATGCCGAGACCCGCGCGGTCGCGGCCCGGCCGGAATTCTCGAAGCCGGTCAAGAACCTGCCCCCGAACCTCGCCGATTTGCTGATGGTGAACGACTTCGCCTGGGCGGCCGCCAACCGCGAGCGCATCCTCGCCGAATGGTCCAAGCGCTACGACACCAAGGCCGATCCGAAGAAGTAGAGGCCGTCCGGATGCTCAGAGCGACGGCGCGGCGTGGCCCGCCGTCTCCGTCGCGGTTGTCTTGAGGCGTGTCTCGGCCAGCTCGCCGGCGGCTTCGAGGATCGGATAGGCCACCGTCGTCAGGTGGCCGTTGATGCGCTTGAGGTCGCGGATCACGTCCATGTGGATGGAGCTGGTCTCGATCGACTCGGGGCGTCCCTCGCGTAGGCGGGCATAGTGGCTGTCGGCGGCGTGCGCCTCGGCCTCGCGGATCGCCGCCTTCTCGGCCACCAGGCGGCGCGCCAGGGTGATGTCGCGGGTCGTGAACACGTTCATCGCCAGCCTGAGATTGTCGAGCACGCGGGCATGGAAGGCGCGCAGCTCCGCCGTGCCCTCGGCTGAGAAGGAATAGCGGTTCCTGATCTTCTTGGCAGCCAGTTCCATCAGGTTCTTGTCGATGATGTCGCCGGCATGTTCGAGGTTGGTGACGAAGGTCAGGATCTCGACGTAGCGCCTGCCGTCCTCCTCGCCGAGCTCGGTGCGTGAGGTCTGGATAAGGTAGAGCTTGATCGCCTCGTAGAGACTGTCGACGGCATCGTCCGCGGCCTCGATCGACTTCATGGCGCGCGCGTCGTTCTTCTCGAACACGTCCATCGTCTGGCGCAGCATGTCCGCGACCCTGTCGCCGAGATTGAGCGTCTCGCGCATGGCGCAGGCCAGCGCCTCGGCCGGCGTGTCGAGCACGTTGGGGTCGAGGTTACGCGGCTTGCCAGGATCGTCGGCCTGCGGACGGTCGGGGACCAGACGGCGGCACAGGGCGGCCACGGGATCGATCAGCGGCAGGAAGACGATCGCCGCCACCACACTGAAGGCCGTGTGGAAATTCACCAGCAGCCGACCGGGCGCCGGATCGAGCACCAGAAGCCACTGGTGAAGCGGGCCGAGGAACGGCAGCAGAGCCACGCCGACGATCACGCGCGTGATGAGGTTGCCGAGCGGCAGGCGCCGCGCTTCGGTATCGGTGGCGGCCTGGTCGAAATAGGGGGCGATCGCGCCGCCGATATTGGCGCCGATCACCATCGCCATGCCGAGCTTTGGGTCGATGATGCCGCTGGCGGCGAACGACATGACCAGCAGCACCGTCGACAGGCTCGAATGGATGAACCAGGTGGCGGCCGCCGCGACCAGCACCGCCATGACATACTCGTCCTGCAGCCCGGATAGCACGGCCACGAAGGCGGGCGCGTTGCGCAGCGGCAGGGCGGCGGCTTCCAGCAGGTGCAGCGACAGCAGCATCAGGCCGAGGCCGATCGCGACGCGGCCCAGATGGCGCGCCTGGTCCGAGCTGTTCGAGAGGAAGGCGATGACACCCGCCGCGATCATCAACGGCGAGATCCAGCCCAGCGGGAAGGAGAGGACCTGTGCCGTCAGGGTCGTCCCGACATTGGCGCCGAGCATCACGGCGAGACCGATCGAGAGGGAGATCAGCCCGCGGCCGGCGAACGAGGCGAGGAGCAGGGCCGTCGCCGTGCTCGACTGCAGGACGCCCGTCAGGACCACGCCTCCGGCGAAGGCGGAAAAGCGGTTGCGCGAACAGGCGCCGATGGCCCGGCGAAGCGTGGCCCCGAAGGCGCGCGTCAACCCGGTGCGCACCATGCGCACGCCCCACAGCAGCAGGCAGACGCTGCCGAGAACGTTCAGGATCGTATCGACGCCTTGCATGATCGCGGAATCCTACGCCTGGTCCTTGATTGATGAAAGTTTTTTGACGGTTTTGTTACGCTGCGTGCTGCTTCAGGAGGCCAACCGTGTCGCCTCATCCATGAATGCACGAACGAGCGCGACCCTCCGACGCTCCTGAAGGCAGACGGCATATTCGGCGACAGCGAGGTCATGGTCGGCGATCACGATGCGCCGGAACCGGCGATCCTCCCCCAGTTCGCTCGCAAATACCGCACCGACGCCGAAGCCGGCTGCCACCGCCTCGCGCACGCCCTCGCGGGTCTGCACCTCGACGATCGACGCGGGCTTGATATCGGTCGCCGCCATGGCCTGTTCGAGCACCTCCCGTGTGATCGAGCCGCGTTCGCGCAGCACCAGCTCCTGGTCGTTGAGCCCGGACAGGGGCATGCGGCCGCGCTTCGCCATCGGGTGGCCGGCAGGCGCAAACAGGACGAGCCGGTCGGTGCGCAACCGAACGGCGTGCAGGCGGGGATCGGACAGGCTCTTGGCCATCACAGCGACGTCCGCCTCGTGGCGCAGTAGCCGTTCCAGCACGACGGCTGAATTGTCGATCGACAAAGCAAAGGTGAGCCCGCCCGCCCGTTTGCGCAGGGCCGCCATGATCGGTACGACGTGATGCGCCGAATCGGCGGCGATGCGCAGATGCCCGCGCGTCAGCGCGCGCTCGCCCTGCAGCAGCGCCTGTGCCTCTTCCTGGAGCGCGAACAGCCGCGTCGTAACGCCATGCAGCTGCCGGCCGGTTTCGGTCGGGGTGACGCTGCGGCCGCGCCGGTCGAACAGGCGCACGCCATAGGCCTTCTCGAGTGCGGTGACCTGGCCCGAGAGATTGGGCTGGCTGAGGCCGGAAGCGCGTGCCGCGGCGGAAAAGGAGCCGGCCTCGGCCACGAGGTGGAAGGCACGGAGCTGCGTGGGCGTCATATATAGGAAACCAATAGTTAACATATGGAATATATACTGGACGGATAGACACCGCGAGCCGATCATCCGCCGCCATGAACACAAAGCCTGCCGCCTCCGAAACCGGCGATCCGCTGCTGCTGACGCCCGGCCCGCTCACCACCTCGGCCAGCGTGAAGCAGGCCATGGTCCACGATTGGGGTTCCCGCGATCAGGGCTTCATCGGCATCAACAAGATGGTGCTGGAGAAGATCGTCGAGCTGGCCGGGGGACAGGGCACCCACGTCACCGTGCCGGTCCAGGGTTCCGGCACCTTCGCCGTCGAGGCGATGATCACCAGCTTCGTGCCGAAGTCCGGCAAGCTGCTGGTCGTGATCAACGGCGCCTATGGCCAGCGCGCCAGGAAGATCGCCGAGATCGCCGGCCGCGCCGTCGCCACCTACGAGACGCCGGAGGACACACCCCCTGACCTCGCGAAGCTCGAGGCCATGCTCGTGGCCGATCCCGCCATCACCCATGTCTTCGCCGTCCATTGCGAGACCACGTCAGGTATTCTCAATCCGATCGCGGAGCTCGCGGCGCTGGTGAAGAAGCAGGGCCGCCGCCTGCTGGTCGACTCGATGTCGGCCTTCGGCGCCATCGAGATCGATGCGCGCACCGTCCACTACGACGCGCTTGCGGCCTCCTCGAACAAGTGCCTCGAAGGCGTGCCGGGCCTCGGCTTCGTGGTCTGCCGGAACACCGCGCTGGCCGAATGCAAGGGCAACGCGACCACGCTCGTGCTCGACCTGTTCGACCAGGCCGAGGGCTTCGCCAAGACCGGCCAGTATCGCTTCACGCCGCCGATCCACGTGATCGTGGCGCTGGGCAAGGCCATCGAGGAGCATGCAGCGGAAGGCGGAGTCGCGGGCCGCGGCAAGCGTTATCGCGAGAATGCGAAGGTGTTGATCGACGGCATGCGCGCCATGGGTTTCCAGACCCTGCTGCCGAACGACCTGCAGGCGCCGATCATCATCACCTTCCACATGCCGACCGATCCGAAGTTCGTCTTCCAGCGCTTTTATGACGGTTTGAAGGACCGCGGCTATGTGATCTATCCGGGCAAGCTCACCGTGGCGGATTCGTTCCGCATGGGCTGTATCGGCCGCCTCTATCCCGACCATATGCGCGGCGCCCTGGCGGCAGTCCGCGAGGTGTTGGACGAGATGCGGGTCACAAACGGCGGTCCGGCGCTGGCAGCGGAATAGGGGAACAGGACATGGCACCCGACAGCATCAACGTCAGCGGCGGCGACATTTCCGTCAACGGCCGTAGCTACCGCCTGCCCAAGCAGCCCGTCGTCGTGGTCTGTGTCGATGGTTCGGAGCCCGGCTACATCGAGCGCGCCGTCGAGGCGGGCCAGGCGCCGTGGTTTGCCAAAGTGCTGAAAGAGGGCACCAGCCTCGTCGGTGATTGCGTGGTGCCGAGCTTTACCAATCCGAACAATCTCTCGATCGTCACCGGCCGTCCGCCTTCGGTCCATGGTATCTGCGGCAACTACTTCCTCGATCCCGACACGGGCAAGGAAGTGATGATGAACGATCCGAAGTTCCTGCGGGTCGAGACGCTGTTCCCGGCCTTCCAGCGCGCCGGCTGCCGCATCGCCGTCGTCACCGCCAAGGACAAGCTGCGCGGTCTGCTGGGCAAGGGTCTCGAGCTGGGCGCCGGCAAGGCCTGCTCCTTCTCGTCGGAGAAGTCCGACAAGGCGACGCTGGCCGATAACGGCATCGACCATGTGAACGAACTGGTCGGCATGGGCGTGCCCGACGTCTACAGCGCCGGCCTCTCGGAGTTCGTCTTCGCCGCCGGCGTCAAGCTGATGGAGCGTGACCGACCGGAGATCATGTATCTGTCGACGACCGACTACATCCAGCACAAGCACGCGCCGGGCACGCCTGTCGCCAATGCCTTCTACGCCATGATGGACGGCTACCTCGGGAAGCTCGACGCGATGGGCTGCACCGTCGTCGTCACGGCGGATCACGGCATGAACGCCAAGTTCGGCAGCGACGGCCAGCCGGACGTGATCTATCTGCAGGACGTGTTCGACGGCTGGGTGGGCAAGGACAAGGCCCGTGTCATCCTGCCGATCACCGATCCCTATGTCGTCCATCACGGCGCGCTGGGCTCCTTCGCCGTCGTCTATTGCGACACGCCACAGGAGTGGGCGGCCAAGCTGAAGGCAATGCCGGGTATCGAGGCGGCGCTCACCAAGGAAGAGGCGGCGGCCCGATTCGAGCTGCCGGCCGATCGCCTGGGCGATCTCATCGTCGTCTCGACCCAGCACAAGGTGCTGGGCACCTCGGCGTCGCGGCACGATCTTTCGGGGCTCACCGAGCCGTTGCGCAGCCACGGCGGGATCTCCGAGCAGCGGGTGCCGTTGCTGTGCAATCGCAAGCTCGCGAACCCTGATACGGGTGCGCATCGCTGGCGCAATTTCGACGCCTTCGACCTCGCCCTCAACCTCGTCGCCTGAGAGAGTTCCATGGACACCATCACAAGTTCGAGCGAACGGGCGGGCTCCGACGTCCGGCATGAGTATCTCCGGATCGCCGGGAAGAAGGTCGAGACCAAGGCGCGCCTCGAAGTGCGCTTCCCCTGGGACAATCGCCTGGTCGGCACCGTGCCCCGCGCCACGCCCGAGCTGGTGGCCGAGGCCTTCCAGATCGCCCATGACTACAAGCCGAAGCTGACCCGCTATCAGCGCCAACAGATCCTGCTCAAGACCGCGGACCTGCTGGTTTCCCGCAAGGAAGAGCTGTCGCGCCTGATCACGCTGGAGTCGGGCCTCTGCCTGAAGGACTCAGCTTACGAGGTCGGCCGCGCCTACGATGTCTTCACCTTCGCGGGCCAGCTCTGCATGCTGGACGACGGGCAGACTTTCTCCTGCGACCTCACCCCGCACGGCAAGTCGCGCAAGATATTCACCCTGCGCCAGCCGCTGAATGCCATCTCGGCGATCACGCCGTTCAACCATCCGCTGAACATGGTGGCGCACAAGTTGGCGCCGGCCTTTGCGACCAACAACTGTGTCGTGCTGAAGCCCACCGAGCTGACGCCGCTCACGGCGCTGTTCCTGGCCGACACGCTCTACGAAGCCGGCCTGCCGCCGGAGATGCTTTCGGTGATCACCGGCAATCCCTCCGACATCGGCGACGCCATGATCGTCGACCCGCGCGCCGATCTCGTGACCTTCACGGGCTCCGTCCGGGTCGGCAAGTACATCGCGGAGAAGGCGGGCTACAAGCGCATCGTCCTGGAGCTGGGCGGCAACGACCCGCTGATCGTCATGGAGGATGCCGACCTCGACAAGGCGGCCGAGCTGGCCGTCGCCGGTGCCACCAAGAACTCGGGCCAGCGCTGCACCGCCGTGAAGCGCATCCTGGTCGTCGATAAGGTGGCCGATGCCTTCGTGGAGCGGGTGCTCGCCAAGGCGAAGAAGCTGAAGGCCGGCGATCCGCTCGATCCGGAGACCGATGTCGGCACCGTGATCCACGAGCGCGCCGCCACGCTCTTCCAGAACCGCGTCAGCGAGGCGGTTGCCAAGCATGGGGCGAAACTTCTGCACGGCAACGACCGCCAGGGTGCACTCTTCCCGCCCACGGTGGTGGATCATGTCGACCCGCAGGCCGAGCTGGTGCGCGAGGAGACGTTCGGCCCGGCGATCCCGATCATCCGCGTGAAGGACATCAACCACGCCATCCAGGTCTCCAACAGCACGGCCTATGGCCTGTCGTCGGGCGTCTGCACGGATCGTCTCGACTACATCACTAAGTTCGTCGACGAGCTGCAGGTCGGCACGGTGAACGTCTGGGAAGTGCCGGGCTACCGCATCGAGATGTCGCCGTTTGGCGGCATCAAGGACTCGGGTCTGGGCTACAAGGAAGGCGTGCTCGAGGCTATGAAGAGCTTCACCAACGTGAAGACCTGGTCGCTGCCCTGGCCGGGCTAGGGCGATATCGCGGCTTGCCTTGGCGTGCCGTCACGGCGGCGTTGTGTCGGCTTTCTCCCAGCCCTTGCCGGGATTGAAACTGGTGATCGCTGCCGCCTTAGCCGTGGTATCCGGGCCGAGATCCTGCTCGTAGACGACGCCGTCCTGGTTGACCATGAAGGTCATCACGCCGGTGTCGTCGTAGCGGATCGGCCAGGCGAGAATCGCGAAACCGCCGATCATCCGGTCCTTGACGAGATAGTCGTAGGCGCCGCCGGGCGCATCGGGGCCCTGCGAATAGAGAAGCCGGAAGCGATAGCCGTAGTAGCCGTCCTCCGTGCCGCCCTGTCCCTGCGCCTGGGCAGTGGCCAGAGCCGGACCGATCGGGCTCTCGGGCTCACCCGGCCCCGCATCCCAGTAGAGACCGTCCTTCTTGCCCGGTGAACTGAGGAGCCGGCGCGCATAGACGGGGACGCCAACCTTCATCGGATCGAGGGCGGCGTATTCATGCTCGGCGTCGACCAAGGCCAGCAGGCTCTGGATCACCGACAGTTCGTTGCGCCCAATGCGGCGCGCCGTGATCTCCTTTCGGCCCGCCTCGATGTCGAAGCGCCACAGGTCGCCGTCGCGGATGACGGGAATGGGGCTGGTCCAGCCCGTCGTGCCCGCCTCGATCGTGGCTCTGTCGCCGTCGACCACGACCTTGTGGCTCGCATCCCAGGCCTGGAGAAACCTTTCCCGCAACCGGTCTTCGTCTTCCGGGCGGCCCAGCACCAGGTCGCGCCAATCCGTGCCGAGGATGGTGCTCACGGCCTTGCCGTCGTCGCGCCGGATCGCCTCTGTAAGGGCGTTCGCGGCCGCTTCGGCGGTCGGGAAGCCCTGGGGTTTGGCTCCTTGCGCGAAACCAACCGTGGTGACGCTGCCCGCCAGGCAAAGGGCGAGGATCAGTATGCAGGAAATCCGCTTGAGCATCGGGATGTTCATCGCCGTCCTCCGCGCTCGCCGCCGCCGGCTCGTGCCGCACCGGCACCGCCCCCGCCACCGCGCGCGCCTCCGCCGCTGGTGTGTGTGGCCGCGCGCGACTGCTGGGCGCGCCCGCGCGCGGCCTCGCGGTTGGTGCGTTGTCCGTTGTCGACGCCGCGGATAGCGCCGCCGCCGCGGGGCGCGCCGGCATTGTTCTGAAAGTTGGGATGCTGCCCGCTGGCGGCCCGATTGGTGACGTTGGGTCGCTGGGCCGCTCCACCACCGGCTCGATTGGGCAGGTTGGCATGCTGGCCGCCCGCGTTCGGCAGGTTCGGGCGTGCGTTCGCCTGTCCGGTTGCCGGACGGTTCTCGAGGCGGCCGCGGAATTCCTGGCGCTGCTCGGCGCCGGGGCGCGTCTGGTTGAAGCGTTGGCGCGTTGCCGGATCGCGATAGGCCACGCCCTTGCGGTGGACCGGTTCGTGCTGCCAGCGGCCGTTGTTGATGTTCGCGACGTTGAAGTTGCGGTCGATGTTGACGGCCCGGTTGACGTTCACGTTCACGTAGCTGTTGCCACGGCCCCAGTTCCAGCCGCCGAAGATCGCGCCGGCCGCTGCGATGCCCACGCCGAACATCAGGCCCCGGAGAAGGGCCGACCCGTAGCCGTAGCCCGGCGGCGGCGGATAGTAGGTCGGCGGATAGGCGGGATAGGGCCAGGTTCCGTAGACGGTGTTGGGGTTGTAGGCCGGCACATAGATGACTTCGGGGTTGGTCGGCGCGATCACGATCGTGCGGTCGCTTCCCGAGCCTTGAGCGGTCACCGTCTGTTCTTTGCCACTCTGCAGGTTGCCGGCGTCGGCGGCCCGGGCGCGCAGGCGTTGGATCGAATCGGCAACGTCCTGTTCCTGGGCGATCATGGCGTCGCCCACCTTCTGCATCCAATCGAGATTGTCGCTGAGCTGCGCGAGGATCTGGGGAAACGCGGTCAACGATTTCACGCTGACGTCCCAGCTCTTGTCCTTGACGGCGGCGACGGCTGCATCGCCCTTCAGCGACGGATTGGCCTTCGCCCAGCGCGCCGCCTCGACGACCTCGAGAGGATAGCTGGCGGCCATCAGCGTCTGGGCCAGGACCGCATCGGGATAGAGGGCGATTGGTGCCAGCATCTGGTCGAGTTGCTCGGGCGTGAAGGAGGGCTTGGTCGCATCCTGAGCGAAGGCGCCCCGCGCGACGCTCGCCGCCAGCACGGCGCCAAGGGCGGTCATCAGGCTGCGACGCTGCATGCAATTCTCTCCCATGCCGATCACTCTACTCGCCCGGCGGACGAATGCGAGAACTCCCGCTCGGCGTTGCGCTGCATTGCCGGTACGCAGCCACTGAGCCCGCGGCGAGATTCTGTGGTAGCGGATGGGCCGGGCACCCGGAAAAATGAGAAGATGAAAGCTCGAACTCCCATTTGGTCGATGCTCGGGGCTCGGTTGGCAATCGAGGCCGCGGCAGCGCCCGTCCCAGCGGGTGCGAGGCCCCCTGGCCGGCCGGATCGCCCTGACTTTGTCCCGTCTGCGCCCCGCGGTGCGGGTCGGGAATGGCCGCTCCGTACAGACACCCGGGAGTCTTGATTTGACGGTCGTCCTGCTCGTACTCCTGAAGATGACCGTGACGGTGATCATCTTCGGGATCGGCCTCGATTCGACACCTCGCGATGCGCTGAGGCTGTTCCGCCATCCCGCCCTGCTGTTGCGCTCGGTGATGGCGATGTACGTCCTGGTCCCGCTGGCTGCGGTCGGGCTGGTGAAGCTGCTGCCGCTGTCGCCGGGTGTCGAGGCGGGCCTGCTCGTCCTCGCGGTTTCGGCCGGGGCCCCGCTGCTGCCGCGCAAGCTGCTTGGCATCGGCGACGGTGCCTACATCTTCAGTCTGGTCGTCGTCTCGTCGGTCCTGGCGGTGATCCTGGTGCCGGTGTGGCTCGAAATGCTCGTGCCGCTGTTTCCGCGGCTGCCGCACCTCGCACCCGAGCGGGCGGCCCTGGTGCTGGGTGAGTCGTTCTTCCTGCCGCTGCTGGCGGGCATGGCGGTGCGCTGGCTGCTTCCGGGAATCGCCGCGCGGATCGGCGGTCGTCTGGTGGGGCTCGCCGGACTGGTGCTGGCCGCGGCGGCGCTCACGCTGCTCATCGTGAACTGGCATGTCGCGCTCGAGGTCAGTTGGCAGGGGGTGGCGGCCCTCGCAGTGCTGATCCTGATGGCCCTGATCATCGGCCATCTGGTCGGCGGGCCAAACGAAGAGGACCGTACGGCGCTCGCCGTGGCATGCGCGATGCGCCACATCGGTGTCGCCGTGGTCGTGGCGACGTCCCTGCCGGGGGCTCGCGTCGCCGTCGTGATCTCGGTGTACATCGCGATCTCCGTCGCCGTGACGCTGCCGTACATGCGATGGCGCCGAAAGATCGCCACGAAAACGGGCGCCGCACCGAAATAATCTCGATTGCCCTCGCAAGCGCGCGCGGGACAAACTGCGCCGCTTTCGAAGAGTATGGGGAAACCTTCATGAGTGTCAGTCAGGCCGAGAAAGCCCGAAAGTTCCGTGCGCTGCATGACGCGCCGGGCGCCTTCGTCATCGCCAATCCGTGGGACGCTGGCTCGGCGCGCGTCCTCGCCGGTCTCGGCTTCCAGGCCCTCGCGAGTTCGAGCGGTGCCAAGGCCGGCGTGCTGGGAAAGCGCGATGGCAAGGTGACGCGGGAGGAGGCGCTCGCCAATGCCCGGATGATCGTGAACGCCACCGACCTGCCGGTGGCCGCGGACCTCGAGAAGGGTTTCGGCGACACCCCCAACGACGCGGCCGAAACGATCCGCCAGGCGGTGGGCGTGGGTCTGGTGGGCGGCTCGATCGAGGATGCGACCGGGAATCCCGATCAGCCCCTGTTCGACATCGACACGGCCACCGTGCGCATCAAGGCGGCGGTGGAAGCGGCGCGTTCGCTGCCCGTGCCCTTCATTCTGACGGCACGCGCGGAGGGCTTTCTGCGCGGTAAGCCGGATCTCGGCGACGTCATCAAGCGCCTGCAGGCCTTCGAGGCCGCCGGCGCCGACGTGCTGTTCGCGCCGGGCCTGCCCGACCTGGCCTCGGTCAAGAAGGTCTGCGGTGCGCTGCGCAAGCCGTTCAACTTCATGGTCGGGATCAGGGGCAAGTCATTCAGCAAGGCGGAACTGGAAGCGGCCGGCGTAAAGCGGATCAGCCTCGCCACCTCGCTGTACCGCGCCGCAATGACCGGCCTGATCGAGGCCGCCACCGAGGTTAAGGACAAGGGTACTTTCTCCTATCTCGACCGTACCGTTCCCACTCCTGATCTCAACGCGTTCATGAAGGACTAGGAGTGGGCGATGCTGACCGAAGAAGAGATGAAACGCATCGCGGCCGAAGAGCGCTATCGCCACTCGATCCGCATGTCGCTGGAGCAGGAGGCGGCCAAGCCCGCGGTCGAGCCGGCAGCGCCACCGGCCCCGGGATTCGGTTCGAGGGTCTATGAATTCCTGAACAGCTCCGTCGGCATGTGGCTGTTGTCTTCGGTGGTTCTCACCGGCGGTGCGGCCTTTCTGCAGCAGATCCAGCACGAGCACGAGATAGCCCAGAAGAACCAGTCCGACCTGATCAACCATCGCTTCGAGATCGAACATCGGCTGGACGGGATGAGTTTCCTGCTGCGCCGGGCCAAGACGGTCGGCGACGCCAAGGCGGCATTGGGTGGCATCTTCAAGAGTGCGATTCCCCTGACGCCGGAGCTGCAGAACCGCAGCCTCGCCTCGCTCTATCTCGCCGTTTATCCGATGCTCGTCGGCACCGAGAAGGAAAAGACCAACAAGGCCTACAATCTGGTCAAGCAGCTCGAGGACGTGGAACTGCTGCTCCAGCCGTTGCCCGACGACAAGCCGCTCGACGAGGATCAGCGCAATCAGATCACCAAGCTGCTGACGGCGATCCAGCAGCTCAAGTTTGCCGAGAAGTGAGCCTCAGGACTTGTCGACCGCTCCA
This sequence comes from Reyranella aquatilis, assembly GCF_020880995.1. Classification (GTDB taxonomy): domain Bacteria; phylum Pseudomonadota; class Alphaproteobacteria; order Reyranellales; family Reyranellaceae; genus Reyranella; species Reyranella aquatilis. The sequence continues at coordinate 27,438 of NZ_JAJISD010000017.1, forward strand.
CCGCTGTCGACCCAGTCCTTGAAGCCACCGAGGTTGACGACATTGGCGAACCCGAAGTCCTTCAGGACCTTGCCGCTGAGCGCGGCCCGGCCACCCGAGGCGCAGTAGACAATCACGGTCTTGGACTTGTCGAAGGCCTTGTCGTGGTAGGGCGACTGTGGGTCCGCCCGGAACTCGAGCATGCCGCGCGAAACGTTGACGGCATTCGCGATCTTTCCGCTGTTGGCGACCTCGGCGGCGTCGCGCACGTCGAGGACGAGCGTGTTTCCCTTGGCGATCAGGGCCTTGACTTCAGCCGGCGTGACCTTCGGCACGGCGGCATTGGCGGCTTCCATCAGCTGTTTGACGCTTGTGGTCATCAGGTCCTCCCGGGGGCTTTCGTGGACACGCGACGGGACGTGGAATTGTTGCGGCTGGCTGGCATGCGCTCCCGACGTTCCAGTAAGCTACTGCAAACATGAAGCCCGAAGGAAGCGTCCATGATCCGAGTCGTTTGCCGTGCAAGGCGCGGCTGAGTTGAGTTCCCTGTTTCATGGCTGGCGGGTCGTCGGGGCCTGCTTCGTGATCGCCGCAGTTGCCTGGTCGCTGGGACTCTTCGGCTCGAGCGTGTACCTGCAGGCCGTGACGTCGGCGCACGGTTGGCCGATCGCCGAGGTGGCGTCGGCGATCACCGTGTTCTTCCTCGTGAGCGCGAGCATCCAGCGCGTCGTGGGCCGCAGCATCGACCGTTTCGGGCCGCGTCCCGTGTTGTTGCTGGGGCTGGCCTGCATGGCGACGGGTGTCTCGCTGATCGGGCAGGTGCGCGCGCCGTGGCAACTCTATCCCTGCTTTGTGCTGCTCGGTTTCGGGTGGTCGACACTGTCGATGACGGGCATCACCACCACCGTGGCGCCCTGGTTCGAGCGCCACCAGGGCCGGTCGATGACGCTCGCCATCATGGGGGCGAGCGTCGGCGCCATCGCCGGCGTACCTCTGCTGCTGCTCGCCATCGGCGAGTTCGGCCTCGGGCACGGCCTGATCGCCGCCGGTGTCGTCGCCGTGGCGCTGCTGGGGCCGCTGATCGCGATCGTGCTGCGTTACCGCGGGCCGGCCGATCTCGGCCTTCCGCGGGATGGCGAGGCCGGCCGGGCCGATGCACCAACGCTCCATCTCGCGCCGATCGCCAACGCGGGCAATCGGCGGCTCCTCCTGGGAAGCGCCACGATCGCGTTCGCGCTCGGCCTCGCCATCCAGATCGGCTTCATCACTCATCACGTGGCGCTGGCGGAGCCGCTGCTGGGACGGGCGGGAGCAGGCATGCTGGTCAGCGCGTCGGGCGTCGCGGCCTTCGTCGGTCGCCTCATTCTCGCGCGCATCGTGGACCGTGTGGACGCGCGTCGGCTGGGCGGCTTTGTCATGATCGCGCAGGCGGGCTCGCTGCTGGCCATCGCGTTCTGGCCGGTCGTGCCCGTCCTCGTCGTCGCGAGCCTCGTCTATGGCTATGGCATCGGGCACGTCACCACGCTGGGCCCGGTCGTCGTCCGTCGCGAGTTCGGCGCCGCGGCCTTCGGGACCACCTACGGCACCGCCGCCACCGTGATCCAACTCACCTCCGCCTTCGGGCCGGCTATGTTCGGCTTCCTGCGCGACGGATTCGGCGGCTACGGTCCGGGCTTCGTGATTGCCGCCATCGTCACCCTGATCGGCTGTGCGTCGCTGTTCATCGGCGGTCGCGCCGGGGCCATAGTGCGGACGGGACCGTCAGGGAGGCAAACATGAGCACCAGCGACATCATCCGCATCCCCAACCCGCGGGTGCCGGCCAAATCTTCGGTCGCCATCTACCGCCTGCCGGGCGGCGGAGGGTTCCTGTGGGGCGTCGCGACGTCGCCCGACCGGACGCAGGACATCCGCGTGCAGACCCTGGGCGCGCTTGGCGTGATCGATGGCTACCTGAAAGACGCCGGTCTCGACCGCACCCGCATCGTGAAGGCCGAGATCGTTGTCACCGACCACGACAACAAGCCGGCCTTCGACGAGGCCTGGGCCACCTGGATGCCGGCCAATCACGGTCCGGTCCGGTCGTTCGTGCAGTCGGTCATGCCCGAGGGCGACCTGATCGAGATCATCGTCACCGCGGCCCTGTAGCCGCACCCGCAGGCGCGCGGAAAGGCGAGTTGCCAGTCGGAATGCTTTCCGCAATGAAGTCCTGATGGACACGATCATAGCCCCGGCGCCCCAGAACCGCACAGCCTCTGAACATTTCGACGTGCTGATCGTCGGTGCCGGGCTTTCAGGCATCGGCGCCGCCTGGCATCTGCAGAAGAACTGCCCGGGCAAGCGCTACGCCATCCTCGAGGGCCGTGCCGCCAGCGGCGGGACATGGGACCTGTTCCGCTATCCCGGCGTGCGCTCCGACTCCGACATGTACACGCTCGGCTACCGGTTCCGGCCCTGGAAGGATCCGAAGGCGATCGCCGACGGTCCCGCGATCCTGAGCTACATCCGCGAGGTCGCGAGCGACAACGGAATCGACCGGCACATCCGCTACGGCCACCGGGTGATCGGTGCTTCCTGGTCGACACCGGACGCGAAGTGGACGGTCGAGATCGAGCGCGGAGCGGAGCGCCTGTTCGTCTCCTGCGGCTTCCTCTGGATGTGCAGCGGCTACTACCGGTACGAGGCAGGGTACCTGCCGGAGTTTCCCGGCATCGATTCCTTCAAGGGGCGGGTCGTGCATCCGCAGCACTGGCCGCAGGATCTCGACTATGCCGGCAAGAAGGTGGTGGTGATCGGCAGTGGCGCCACCGCCGTGACGGTCGTGCCGTCGATGGCCGAAACCGCGGCCCACGTCACCATGCTGCAGCGCTCGCCCACCTACGTCGTGGCGCGGCCGGCGCAGGATCCGATCGCCAACAAGCTGCGGCGTCGGTTGCCGCTCAAGCTCGCCTACATGCTGACGCGCTGGAAGAACGTCCTGCTCGGCATGTATTTCTACCAGATGTGCAAGCGCAAGCCGGAGAAGGTGAAGAGCCTGATCCTGGGCGGCGTGCGCCAGATGCTGGGACCGGACTACGATGTCGCGACCCACTTCACGCCGAAATACAATCCCTGGGACCAGAGGCTCTGCCTGGTGCCGGACGCCGATCTGTTCCGCGCCATCCGCAAGAAGAAGGCCTCGGTCGTGACCGACACGATCGAGACGTTCACGGAAAAGGGCATCCGGCTGAAGTCGGGGGCCGAGCTGGAGGCCGACGTGGTCGTGACGGCGACCGGCCTCGTGGTACAGCCGCTGGGGGGCGCGAAGCTCGTAGTCGACGGCAAGCCGGTCAAACCGTCGGACACCATGATCTACAAGGGCATGATGTATTCCGACGTCCCGAATCTCGCGTCTGTCTTCGGCTACACCAATGCTTCGTGGACGCTGAAGGCCGACCTCGTCTGCGAATATGTCTGCCGGCTGCTGAACTACATGGACCGCAAGGGCTTCAGGCAGGCGACACCGCACAACAGCGATCCGACGCTTAGGGAAGAGCCATGGGTCAATTTCTCCTCCGGTTACATCCAGCGCGCGCTGCCGCATCAGCCCAAGCAGGGCAGCAAGCGGCCGTGGAAGCTCTACCAGAACTACGTGCTCGACCTCTTGACCCTGCGCCACGGCTCCGTGCGTGACCGGGCGATGGTCTTCACCAAGTAGATGGGCGAGCAGGTCAACTCGCCGGCCCGCATCCTGACGGCCAGTCTCGTCGGAACGACCATCGAGTTCTTCGACTTCTACATCTTCGCGACGGCGGCGGTGCTGGTCTTCCCGCACCTGTTCTTCCCGACCAGCGACCCGACCTCGGCCGTCCTGCAGTCGTTCGCCACCTTCTCGATCGCCTTCTTTGCGCGGCCGCTGGGCGCGGCGGTCTTCGGCCACTACGGCGATCGCATCGGCCGCAAGGCCACGCTCGTCGCCGCCCTCATGACGATGGGGCTGTCGACCGTGATGATCGGCTTCCTGCCGGGCTACGATACGGTCGGAGTCTTCGCGCCGCTGCTGCTGGCGATTTGCCGTTTCGGCCAGGGTCTGGGACTGGGCGGCGAATGGGGCGGGGCGGTCCTGCTGGCGACCGAGAATGCGCCACCGCACCGGCGCAGCTGGTACGCCATGTTTCCCCAGTTGGGAGCGCCGCTCGGCTTCGTCCTGTCGGCGACCTCCTTTCTCCTGCTGACGGAAACTCTGACCAACGAACAGTTCCTGAGCTGGGGATGGCGCATCCCGTTCGTGTCCAGCCTGCTTCTGGTGCTGCTCGGCCTGTATGTCCGGCTCAAGATCACCGAGACACCCGAGTTCCAGAAGGCCGTGGACACCGAGGCGCGGGTCGCCGTGCCGATCCTCGACCTGCTGCGCTCGCACAAGCGCGCACTGCTCCTCGGCACGCTGGTCGCGCTCGCGACCTTCGTCCTGTTCTATCTGATGACGGTGTTCTCGCTGAGCTGGGCCACCAGCAAGCTCGGCTATTCGCGCGAGCGCTACCTGGAGATTCAGCTGATCGGCGTGGCCTTCTTCGCCGCAACCATTCCGCTGGCAGCCTGGCTGAGCGACCGGTACGGCCGGCGCACTGTGCTCCTGATCGCCACCGCCTGCACCGGCGTGTTCGGCCTTTTCTTCGAACCGCTGCTCGCCTCTGGCCTTGCCGGCGCGCTGGCCTTCAACATCGTCGGTCTCGCCCTGATGGGCTTCAACTACGGGCCGATCGGCGCGGCGCTGGCATCGCCGTTTCCGGTCTCCGTGCGCTATAGCGGCGCCTCGATGACCTTCAACCTCGCCGGCATATTCGGGGCGTCGCTGGCGCCCTACATCGCGACCTGGCTGGCGCTGAACTTCTCGCTGGCCTGGGTGGGCTACTACCTGCTGGCGGCCTGTCTGCTCACGCTGGCGGCCATGGTGATCAGCCGGGACGCCGAGCTGTCCTCCTGAGCCGGGCGGCGGCCATCAGGTGAAGGAGACCGTGACCGAACCGAACGGGCCGAATTCGGCCACGTAGGTTTCGCCGGGCTTTGGCGCCAGCATCCCGGTGAGGGTGCCGGTGCTCACCATCTGGCCTTCCTTCATGCCGACGCCGGTGCGCGACAGTTCGTTGGCGAGCCAGGTGAGCGGCACCATCGGATGGTCGAGTGCAGCTGCGGCCGTGCCCTTACGGCGCAGGCGGCCGTTGGACGACAGCGTCGCCTCCTGGCCGGGGATGTCGAGGTTGCGCCAGTCGTCGATGGCCGGGCCATAGACAATCGTACCTGAGCCGGCACCATCGGCCAGGATGGCCGGCAGCGGCGGGAACGACGCGTCGTGGATGAAGCGGCACTCGGCCAGTTCGAGGCCGGGGTGCAGCGACGCCACCGCGTCGGTCACTTCCTCGACGCTGTACGGCTCGTCGCGCGGCGGCAGATCGCGGCCCAGCTTCGCCTGGTACTCGACCTCGGGGATAGGGCTTGCAAGCGTTGCATGCACGGCGCTGTGTGGCGTTTCTTTCAGGAAATAGACGCGGCCGTAGATCGGCGAATCGGTCCGCAGCGCCTTCTGCATCTCCTCCTTCATAGCCGCGATCTTCCAGCCCAGCACCGGCCAGCCCAGCTCCTCGGCGACCATGCCGGCGATCCGGTAGGCCGTCGCGTTGTCCCGCGGCACGAGATGCGGTGCGAGACCGCTCTGGCTGCGACGCTCGCGGCGAAGCGTGGCGAGGAGGCGGGCGAGTTCCCGTTGCGCTGACATGTCCATCGGTGTTCCTTAGCAGAAAGCGGAGGACACGAAATGCGGACGCAGGCGGAAAAGGGACAGGCGTTTCGCGAGCTGCACGAGCGGCCCGGCCTGTTGCTGCTGCCCAACCCCTGGGATGCCGGCACGGCCAAGCTGCTGCAGTCGCTGGGCTTCGAGGCGCTGGCGACCACCAGCCTCGGCATGTCCAATGCGCTGGGCCGCGTCGACGGCGACAATGCGGTCAATCGCGACGAGCTGATCGAGAATTGCCGGGTCATCGCCGGCGCGACCGACCTGCCGGTGAATGCCGATCTCGAGAACGGCTACGCCGACGATCCGAAGGAAGCCGCCACCATTCTGCGCGATGCGGCGGCCGTTGGCATCGTCGGCGGTTCGATCGAGGACTGGAGCGGCGAGAAGATCTACGACTTCAACCACGCGGTGGAGCGCGTGGCAGCGGGCGCCGAGATGGCGCGCTCGCTGTCCGTGCCATTCACCTTTACCGCGCGCGCGGAGAATCTGATCCGCGGCGTCAAGGACCTCGACGACACGATCCGCCGGCTGCAGGCTTTCGAGAAGGCGGGCGCCGACGTGCTCTACGCCCCGGGCCTGCGCGATCTCGCGACCATGCGCACCGTGGCATCGGCGGTGACGAAGCCGCTGAACGTCGTGATGAGTGCCGGCGATCCCGACCTCACGGCCGAGCAGATCGCGGCGACAGGCGTGAAGCGGATCAGCGTCGGCGGCGCGCTGTCGCGACTGGCGCTGGCCGCCTTCATGAAGGGCGCGACCGACATGAAGGCGGGCAGCTTCTGGTGGATGCGCGACACGATACCGACCAGCGACCTCAAGAAGGTGTTCGGGACCTGATGGTGCGGAAGACAAGGCATGGCTCTCCAATCCCCGAAGCCGGCAAAGGCAAGCGGGGCCCCGAAGGTCACCTGGGTTACCTTCTGCGGCAGGCCCACGCGGCAGTGCGGGCGGCCATGGAGAAGGCTCTGGCCGACCTCGACGTGACGCCGCCCCAGTTCGCCGTGCTGACCATGGTCGTGAACTATCCCGGTATCTCTGGCGCGGAGCTTGCTAGGCTGACCTTCCTGACGCCGCAGACGATCAACGTGATCGTCCGCAATCTGGTCAGGGCCGGGCATGTGGAGAAGACGGCCGACGCCACGCACGGCCGCATCCTGCGCCTGCATGCGACCGCCAGCGGGGAATCCCTGCTGAAGCGCTGCCGGACGCGGGTCATGGGGGTCGAGGGGCGGCTGGCGGGGTTGCTGGGACGGGACGAGGAGCGGGTGGTGCGGGGATGGCTTGCCGCGGTTGGCGAGAAATTGACCGAAGAACGCTGAGTGCACCGCGCGCCGACTGTTGTAACATAAGGGTCACGAATGGCCTGTAGCTGCAGGCGTTCGACAGGGGCTGAACAGGGGGACTTCAACAAATGATCGATCGGACCATCTTCAGGCGCGCCACGCTGGCGGGCGCCGCCGCTCTCGCGATGTTCGGCCTGGCATCGCCGGCCTTCGCGCAGAAGACCAAGCTGACCGTCTACACGGCGCTCGAAAACGACCAGCTCGATCCGTTCAAGAAGGCCTTCGAGGCCGACAACCCCACCATCGAGATCGCCTGGGTGCGCGATTCGACGGGTGTCGTTGCGGCCAAGCTGATGGCCGAGAAGGACAATCCCCGGGCCGACATCATCTGGGGCCTCGCCGCCTCCAACGTCGGCCTGATGGCCTCGATGGGCATGCTCGAGCCCTATACGCCGGCCGGTGCGACCGCGCTCAACCCGATGTTCCTGAGCGGCAAGACGCCCCAGACCTGGGTCGGCATGGACGCCTATCTGTCGCTGGTCTGCTTCAATACGGCCGAGGGCAAGAAGAACAACAAGCCGGTTCCGACCAGCTGGGCCGACCTGATCAAGCCGGAGTACAAGGATTCGATCGTGATGCCGAACCCGGCTTCGTCCGGCACCGGCTACCTGACGGTCGCTGCCTGGCTGCAGATCATGGGCGAGGAAGCGGGCTGGAAGTACATGGACGCGCTCCATCAGAACATCGCCCAGTACATCCATTCGGGTTCTGCGCCCTGCGTCCAGGCCGCCAAGGGCGAGCGCCTGATCGGCATCGGTCTCGACACGCGCGGTGCTTCGGAAAAGACCAAGGGCGCTCCGCTCGAACTGGTGATCCCCAAGGAGGGCTTGGGCTGGGAACTCGAGGTGACCGCCATCGTCAAGGGCACCAAGAACCTCGAGGCGGCCAAGAAGCTCGCCGACTGGGCGGCCTCCAAGAAGGCCAACGAGCTCTACGCCAAGACCTATCCGATCGTGGCCTATCCGGGCGTCGCGATCACGCCGCCGAACTATCCGCCGAATCTCGAGAAGGTGATGGTGAAGAACGACGTCGAGTGGATGGCAAAGAACCGCGACCGCATCCTGGCGGAGTGGACCAAGCGCTACGACGGCAAGTCGGCACCGAAGGCCAAGTAACGCCAAACGGCATCGATCCTCTGTTGTCATCCTGAGCGGGAGCCGCCTGGCCCGCTCAGGATGATCGTGGCCGCCATGACCTACTATCTCGAAGTCAGAAATCTCTCCAAGCGGTTCGGCGATTTCACCGCCCTCCGTGACGTCTCGCTCGACGTCGTCGAGGGTGAGTTCGTCTGCTTCCTCGGCCCCTCGGGCTGCGGCAAGACCACCTTGCTGCGGAGCATAGCCGGCCTCGACCCGCAGACCTCGGGGACGATCAGCCAGAAGGGCCGGGACATCTCGGCGCTGCCGCCGGCGCAACGCGACTTCGGCATCGTGTTCCAGTCCTATGCGCTGTTCCCAAATCTCAGCGTGACCGACAATGTCGGCTACGGGCTGGTAAACCGCCGCCAGAACAAGGGTGCGATCGCCAAGCGTGTCGCCGAACTTCTGGCGCTGGTCGGCTTGCCCGATGCCGGTCCGAAGTATCCGGCACAGCTCTCCGGCGGCCAGCAGCAGCGCGTGGCGCTGGCTCGCGCGCTGGCCACGTCGCCGGGCCTGCTGCTGCTCGACGAGCCTCTGTCTGCGCTCGACGCGCGCGTCAGGCTTCGGCTGCGCCATGAGATAAAGGCGCTGCAGCGAACCTTGGGCGTCACCACCATCATGGTAACGCACGACCAGGAGGAGGCGCTGACCATGGCCGATCGCATCGTGGTCATGAACCACGGCGTCATCGAGCAGGTCGGGACGCCGCAGGAGATCTATCGCCGTCCGGCGACCGCCTTCGTGGCCGACTTTGTCGGCTCCATGAACTTCATGGCCGGCACCCTGGTTGCGCCGGACAGGGTGAAGGTGGCCGGAGTGGACTTCGCCTGTCCTCCGCAGGAGGGCCTTGCACCGGGGCAGAAGGTGAGCCTCTGCATCCGGCCCGAGGACGTGCGCGTCCGCGACCTGCCGGCCAACATCGCCAACCGCGTACCGGTCGAAGTGGCGGAGCTGGATTTCGTCGGCGCCTTCTGCCGCGCGACGCTGAAGGCGCAGGCGGCGGCGGATGTGGCCGTGACGGCCGACTTCTCCAGCAACCTGATCCGCGATCTCGGTGTCGAAATCGGCACGAAGCTCGACATCGCGCTGCCGCCCGACCGGCTCAGGGTCTTCGCTTGAGCCTGGTCGTTCCCGGGCTGAAGGTCGGCCTTTCGCGCGACGACCTGATGATGCGCGCCGGCGTCGTGCTGCTGGCCGCCATACTGCTCATGATGCTGGGCCTTCCGCTCTGGGCACTGCTCGCCAAGGGATTCGAGGATCGCGACGGCAAGTTCGTTGGGCTTGCCAACTACGTCTCCTACTTCTCGACGCCGGCTCTTTTCCAGTCGGCCCTCAACAGCCTCCAGGTGGCAACGATCACGACCCTGATCGTGGTCCCGCTCGCGTTCCTCTACGCTTATGCGCTGACGCGCACGGTGCTGCCGATGCGCTGGCTGTTCCAGGGCATCTCGCTGATCCCGATTTTCGCCCCCTCGCTGCTGCCAGGCCTGGCGCTGATCTATCTTTTCGGCACGCAGGGCTTCTTCAAGGCGCTGCTGGGCGGCGGCTCGATCTATGGCATCGACGGGATCGTCATCGCGCAGGTCTTCTACTGCTTCCCGCACGCGACGTTGATCCTGACGACCGCGCTGGCCACGGCCGATGCGCGCCTCTACGAGGCGGCCGAGGTGCTGGGTACCTCCAAACGCCGCATCTTCTTCACGGTCACTCTGCCCGGCGCAAAGTACGGCCTGATCAGCGCTGCGCTGGTCGTCTTCACCCTCGTGATCACCGATTTCGGCATCGCCAAGGTGATCGGCGGCAACTTCAACGTGCTGGCGACCGACGTGTACAAGAAGGTCATCGGCCAGCAGGACTTCTCGATGGGCGCGGTCGTCGGCATGGTGCTGCTGGCCCCGGCGGCGCTGGCCTTCCTGGTCGATCGGCTGGTCCAGCGCAAGCAGGTGGCACTGCTGACCGCCCGCGCCGTGCCGCTGGTGCCGCGGCCGAAACTCGGCCGCGATCTCTTCTTTACGGCGTTCTGCCTGCTGGTCTCTGCGGCGATCCTCACCATCCTCGGCATGGCGATCTGGGGCTCGCTGATCAAGTACTGGCCCTACAATCTCAGCCTCACACTCGACAATTACGACTTCGCCAAGTTCGACGCCAACGGCTGGGATTCGTACTGGAACTCGGTGCGCATGGCGCTGGGCGCGGCGGTGTTCGGCACGCTGCTGATGTTCACCGGCGCCTGGCTGAACGAAAAGACGCGCGGCTTCGGGATGATGCGCGGGGTCGTGCAATTCCTTGCCTTCCTGCCGATGGCGGTGCCGGGCCTCGTGCTGGGCCTTGGCTACATCTTCTTCTTCAACGCGCCTGGCAATCCGCTCGGTTTCCTGTACGCCACGATGGGCATCCTGGTGCTGAACACGGTGGCGCACTTCTACACGGTCGGCCATCTGACGGCGGCGACGGCACTGAAGCAGATTGATCCTGAGTTCGAGGCCGTTTCGGCTTCGCTCAAGGTGCCGATCTGGCGGACCTTCGTACGGGTGACGGCGCCGATCTGCCTGCCGGCCATTCTCGACATCGCCATCTACCTGTTCGTCAATGCCATGACGACCGTGTCGTCGGTGATCTTCCTCTATGCCCCCGACACCAAGCTCGCCTCTGTGGCGGCGGTGAACATCGAGGAGGCGGGCACGACCGCGGCCGCCGCGGCCCTGTGCGTGGTGATCGTGCTGACCTCGGCGGCCGTGAAGGCAGCCCACCTGATCGCCGACCGCTTCCTGTTCGCCCGCCTGCAGGTCTGGCGGCGCCGCTGATTTCGCGCGAACATCGCGCGATGAAGCAGCTTCGTATTCCCGCCGTCTACATGAGAGGCGGCACCAGCAAGGGCGTGTTCTTCCAGGCGCGGGACCTGCCGTCTGACCCGGCGGCGCGCGACCGGCTGTTGTTGCGGGTGATCGGCAGCCCGGACCGCTACGGCAAGCACACCGACGGCATGGGCGGGGCGACGTCTAGCACCAGCAAGGTCGTGATTCTGTCGAAGTCGGATCGTGAAGGCTGCGACGTCGATTATCGCTTCGGCCAGGTCGCGATCGACGCACCGGTCATCGACTGGTCGGGCAATTGCGGCAATCTCAGCGCCGCCGTTGGGGCCTGCGCCCTCGGCATGGGGCTTGTCGACGGTCCGGCCGATGGCATTGCGACGGTGCGGATCTGGCAGGCGAATATCGAGAAGGTGATCCTCAATCACGTGCCGATGCAGGGGGGCGAAGTGCTGGAGCTCGGCGACTTCGAACTCGACGGTGTGGCCTTTCCGGCGGCTGAGGTGAAGGTCGAGTTCCTCGATCCCGCCGCCGACGAGGAGGGCGGCGGCGGTGCCGGCGGAGGTGCCATGTTCCCGACCGGCAATCGGATCGACATCCTGGACGTGCAGGGTGTCGGTCGGCTCGAGGCGACGCTGATCAACGCCGGCAATCCGACGATCTTCGTCGATGCCGCGAGCCTCGGTCTCCAGGGCACCGAGTTGCAGGGCGACGTCAACGGCGACAAGGACTTGCTGAAACGGGTTGAGGCCGTTCGCGCGCTGGGCGCCGTTGCGATGGGCCTCGTCGCCACGCCGCAGGAGGCGACGGAGAAGCGGCCGCACACGCCCAAGCTTGCCTTCATCGCCAAACCTGCCGCCTACAGAGCGTCGGACGGCAAGCATCTCGGGGCCGATGCCATCGACCTGCTCGCGCGAATCTTCTCGATGGGCGTGCTTCACCACGCCATGACCGGCACCGGGGCCGTCGCCATCGCCGCCGCCGCGGCGATCCCGGGCACGATCGTGAGCCGCGTGGCGCCCACCGGCACCGACGGCCGTATCCGCTTCGGACACCCCTCGGGCACGCTCAGCGTTGGCGCCGAGGCGCGGGAAGACAACGGTCAATGGACCGTCGCCAGGGTCATGATGAGCCGTTCGGCGCGCCGCCTGATGGAAGGCTGGGTGACGGTGCCGGGCGAACCATGAAGTCTGACGTCGTGGTGATTGGTGGCGGGGCGATCGGGTCCTCGGTCGCCTACCATCTGAAGTCCGATCCCGCCTTCGGCGGCACGATCACCGTGGTCGAGCGCGATCCAGCCTATACGCGCGCCTCGTCGGCGCTGTCTGCGAGTTCGATCCGGCAGCAGTTCTCGACGCCGCTCAACATCCATCTGTCGCGCTTTGGGATCGAGTTCCTCCGCCGCGCACGGGAGTTGCTCGGCGTCGATCTCGGTCTCCGGGAGCCGGGCTATCTGTTTTTGGCGAGCCCGGCCGGCGAGGCGGTGCTGCGTGCGAACCACGCTGTTCAGAAAGCCGAGGGGTGTGCCGTCGACCTGCTTGATCCGGCGGCCCTGAAGGCGCGCTTTCCCTGGATCGCGGAGGAGGGGCTCGCGCTCGCCTCGCATGGCACGGCGAACGAGGGCTGGTTCGACGGGTCGTCTCTGATGCAGGGCTTCCGGAATACGGCGCGCGCACTCGGTGCGACCTATGTCGCCGACGAGGTCGTGTCGTTCGATGCGGCCGGTGTCGATCTGAAGGAGGGCGGACGTCTGGAGGCGCGTGCGGTCGTCTTGGCGGCGGGGCCCTGGTCGGGCGAGCTCGCAGGGCGATCGGGCATCGCGCTACCGGTGGAGCCGCGCCGGCGCTCGGTCTTCGTGTTCGACGTGCGCGAAGCGCCGGGTGTGACGCCGCTCACCATCGATCCGTCAGGCACGTGGTTCAGGCCGGAGGGGCGCTTCTACCTCGCAGGCACCACGCCGGCCGAAGGCAACGACCTGGCCGGCGCGCCGCTCGAGGTACAGCACCAAGAGTGGGACGACATGGTCTGGCCTGCTCTGGCGGCACGCGTACCGGCCTTCGAGGCGGCGAAGGTCGTGAACTCCTGGGCTGGCTACTACGAGTACAATACGTTCGACCAGAACGGCATCGTCGGCCGCCATCCCCGGATCGAGAGCCTGATCTTCGCCACGGGCTTCTCCGGCCACGGCATCCAGCAGTCTCCGGCGGTGGGCCGCGCCGTCGCCGAGCTGATCGTGCACGGGGAGTATCGGACACTCGATCTCAATACTTTTGGTTATGACCGCCTTGAATTGGGGCGGCCTATCCGGGAACTCAACGTCGTGTGATACTCCCTGCCTCACGCGAGGAGAGTGACGTGCCCGATCAAGCGCTGGTGAATTCGGATCTGCAATCTGCCCTGGCCGAAGCCAAGCAGGCCTATGTCGACCGCAACCCCCGGAGCTTCGCGCGCCATCAGGACGCCTGCGTGGCGATGCCGGGCGGCAACACCCGCACGACGCTGCACAATGCGCCGTTTCCGCTGACTGTCGTGCGGGGCGAGGGCTGCCGCCTGTGGGACGCAGACGGCCATGAATATATCGACGTGCTGGGCGAATATACCGCCGGCATCTACGGCCATTCCCATCCCGTGATCCGGGCTGCCATCGACAAGGCTCTGAACCATGGCTGGAACTTCGGCGGGCGCAACGAGAACGAGGGCAAGCTGGCCAAGCTGATCGCCGACCGCATGCCGTCGATCGACCTGGTGCGCTTCACCAACTCCGGTACCGAGGGCAACGTGATGGCGCTGGCGGGTGCCCGTGTTTATGCGCAGCGCAAGGGGCGCACGAAGGCCACGAAGGTCATGGTGTTCCACGGCGGCTATCATGGCGGCGTGCTCTACTTCGTGAGCGGCGGCAGTCCGGTGAACATGCCCTACGACTACGTGGTTGCCCCCTACAACGACATCGAAGGTACGAAGGCGCTGCTCGCCAAACACGGTGAGGAGATCTTCGCCGTCCTGCTGGAACCGATGCAGGGCAGCCATGGCTGCCTGCCGGGCGACGTCGACTTCCTGAAGGCGGTGCGTGAGGAGACCAAGGCGCGCGGCATCACCATGATCTTCGACGAGGTCATGACCTCGCGCCTCTCGCCGGGTGGCCTGCAGGCCAAGCACGGCATCACGCCGGACATGACGACGCTGGGCAAGTATATCGGCGGCGGCATGTCGTTCGGTGCCTTCGGCGGCAAGCGCGAGATCATGGAACTGTTCGATCCGACCAAGCCGGACGCGCTGCCCCATGCCGGCACCTTCAACAACAATGCTCTCACCATGGCGGCGGGCGTCGCGGGGTACGGCGAGGTCTACACGGCCGAAGCCGCCAAGGAGCTCAACGACCGCGGCGACCGGATCCGCGAGCGGCTGAACGCCATCTGCAGCAAGGCGGGGGTCGCCTTCCAGTTCTCCGGCATCGGCTCGATGATGACGGCGCACGCCACGTCGCGGCCCATCAGGACGGCGGCGGACATCGCGTCTTCTAATCAGGACGCGAAGGAGCTGTTCTTCTTCGACATGAGCGCGGCCGGCATCTGGATCGCCCGCCGTGGTTTCGTGGCCCTGAACGTCATGATCGGAGACGCCGAAGGCGACCGGTTCGTGGCGGCGGTCGAGGAGTTCGTTTCCGCCCGAAAGGCCCTGTTGCAGCCGTCTTGAAGGCTTAGACTGGGGGGATGAGCAAGAGTCAGGAATTCCCCCAGCCGGTTGCCGGCACCGTGGTGCCCCGCTTCGGCGACGTCGCCACCTTCATGCGCCTGCCGCTGTTCCGCGACCCGACGGCGGTCGAGATCGGCATGGTCGGCGTGCCCTGGGACGGCGGCACGACCAACCGTCCCGGCGCGCGCCACGGTCCGCGCCAGATGCGCGACCTCTCGACGATGATGCGGCGCATCCATCACGTGACCGGGATCGCGCCGTACGAGCTGGCCAGATGCGGCGATCTCGGCGACGCGCCGGTCAATCCTGCCAGCCTCGACGACTCCCTCGACCGCATCGAGAAGCACTACGCCAAACTCCACGCCGCCGGCGTCGTGCCGCTCTCGGCCGGCGGCGACCACCTGATCACGCTGCCGATCATGCGCGGCATCCGCAAAGGCCTGCCGCCGCTCGGCATGGTCCATTTCGACGCCCACAGCGACACCTGGGACACCTATTTCGGCGGCTTCAAGTACACGCACGGCACGCCGTTCCGCCGCGCCGTGGAGGAGGGGCTGCTCGATCCCAAGCGCGTGGTGCAGATCGGGATCCGCGGCTCGCTCTACAAGGCCGACGACAACCAGTGGGCGCTCGACCAGGGCATGCGGGTCATCACGATCGAAGAGTATTTCGACTTGGGCGTCGAGAAGGTGATCGAGGAGGCTCGCCGCGTCGTCGGCGCCGGCCCGACCTATGTGAGTTTCGACGTCGACGGTCTCGATCCGGCCTATGCACCTGGCACCGGCACGCCCGAGATCGGCGGCTACACCCCGCACGAGGCGCAGCGGATGCTGCGCGGCCTGCGTGGTCTCGATCTGGTCGGCGGCGATGTGGTGGAAGTCTCGCCGCCGTTCGACATGAGCGGCAACACCGCGCTCGTCGGCGTCACGATGATGTGGGAAATCCTCTGCCTGCTCGCCGAAGCGGTGGCGAAGCGGAAGGGTCGTATCTGAAGCGGCACCTTGACCGGGGATGGCGTCCGCCCCGGTGACGGCGCTATCGTCTGGACATGCGCACCCTTCTGCTCAGCCTCTTGTTCGCTTTCGTCGTCACCTCGGCCTCGGCACAGCCGGTGCCGCGCTGGATGACCCTTCCGCCCACGCCGACGCTCCCTCCCGCCGTGAGCAGTGGTCATGCACCGGTCAACGGCATCTCGATCTGGTATGCGACCTTCGGGAGCGGGCCGCCCGTCATCCTGCTGCACGGTGGGCTCGCCAACTCGAACTACTGGGGCCACCAGGTTCCGGAACTGGCGAAGACTCACCGTGTCATCGTCATGGACAGCCGCGGCCACGGACGCAGTACGCGCGATGCGCAGCCGTACGGATATGCGCTGATGGCCTCCGACGTGATTGGCCTCATGGACTTTCTGGGAGTCCCACAGGCCGCCGTGGTGGGGTGGAGCGACGGGGCGATCATCGGGCTCAGCATGGCGATGACGAACCCGCAGCGCGTATCGCGCCTCTTCGCCTTTGCCGCCAATTCCGATCCCGGCGGGGTCAAGGACGTGACCAAGAGCCCGGTCTTCATGGAGTTCATCGCGCGCGGCCAGAAGGAATACGAGGCGCTGTCGGCGACACCCCGAGACTACAAGAAGTTCGTCGACGAGATCAGCACCATGTGGGCGACACAGCCCAACTGGACGGCACGCGATCTCGCCGGCATCACGGTCCACACCTGGATCGTCGACGCCGATCACGACGAGGCAATCAAGCGCGAGAACACGGAGTTCATGGCGGGCGCGATACCCAACGCCGGACTGCTGTTGCAGCCCGAGGTCAGCCATTTCTCGATGCTTCAGGCGCCGCAGCAGTTCACCGACGACATCCGGCGCTTCCTCGAGAGGAAGTGGGACTGAGCCTACGCGGCCAGTTCCAGGATCTCCTTTACCTCGGCCGGCGTCGGGATCGGGCGCGGGTTGCGCGGCACCCACGGCGTGCCCATCGCCTGCTGGGCGATGCGGTCGAAATGCTCGCGGCCGATCTTCACGTCGGAGAGGGTGCGCGGCATGTCGAGGCCGCGGATGAACCGGTCGAGCACGTCGCCCGCATCCTCGCCGGGATGGCCCATGGCGCTGGCGATCAGCGCCTGGCGGTCGGCGTTGGCCGGCTTGTTCCAGCGCATGACCCACGGGAGCATGATGCAGGACGTATGGCCGTGCGGCACGTCGAAGACCGCGCCCAGCACGTAGCCGATGCCGTGGCTGGCGCCCATCGGTACCCCGGCGGCGAGGCCGGCCATCGAGAGCCATGAGCCGGTCTGGCAGTCGAGACGGGCGGCCATGTCGGTGGGATCCGCCTTCACCCGCGCCAGGCCGCGCGCCAGCAGTGAAAGGCCGTGCAGAGACGAAGCGTTGCTGAACTCGTTCGACTCGTTGGAGCAGACGCCCTCGACGCAGTGGTCGACCGCACGGATGCCGGTCGAGAGCAGGAGCCACATCGGCGTGTGACGCGTCACCTCGGGGTCGAGTACGACGGCCTGCGGGATAGTGAGGGGATGGCGGAACATCTCCTTCACCTTGGTCGCCTCGTTGGTGACGCCGGCGATGGCGGAGAACTCGCCGGCCGACAGGGTGGTGGGGATGGAGATCTGCCGTACGGTCGGCGGCTTCACGTCCACCGCGCCGCGGATGCGGTCCATGTCGTCGACCGTGCGCACGTCGTTCGACAGGCAGAGCTGGACGGCCTTGGCCGCGTCGGTGATCGAGCCGCCGCCCAGCGTGACGATCAGGTCGGCGCGGGCCTCCCGGGCCTGCTCCGCCGCGGCGATCACGGCGCTGCGGGGCGAATGGGCCGGCATGCGGTCAAAGGTGCCGACGCACTTGTTGCCGAGTGCCCGGCGCAGCTTCTCGATCTCGTCGGTCTCGCGGTTCAGCGTACCGCTCACCATCAGGAAGACGCGCGCGGCGCCGAGGCGCTCGACCAGCTCCGCCAGCGCCTCGGCGGCGGGCCGGCCGAAGATTACTTCCTCCATCCTGCTGAAAACGATGCGGCCCGAAGCGGTCATGCTCTTCTCCCTGTAAGTTTGCTATCGTGGCGTCGAAAACTGGCAAGGGAAAGCATGACCGGGACACGGGATGGCGCGATCGCCCGCGCAGAGAAATACTTCGACGACGGCGGCTTCCTCGAGGAGCTGCAGCGCCGGGTCGCCATTGCGACGACCAGCCAGGAGCAGGGCTCCATGCCCGCCCTGCAGCAATACGTCTCCGGCGAGATGACCCAGTCCCTGGAGAAGCTCGGCTACGACTGCACGGTGCTGCCCAACCCGCGCAGCGAGTATGGTCCGTTCCTGATCGCCCGCCGGGTCGAGGATCCTTCCAGGCCGACGGTCCTGACCTACGGCCATGGCGACGTGATCCGGGGCCAGGAGGAGCAATGGCGGGCGGGCCTGTCGCCCTGGAAGATCGTGATCGAGGGCGACAGGATGTATGGCCGCGGCACGGCCGACAACAAGGGGCAGCACACGATCAACATCGCCGCCTTGGCCTCGGTCATGCAGGAGCGCGGCTCGCTCGGGTTCAACTCGACCATCCTGATCGAGACAGGCGAGGAGACCGGCTCGCCGGGCTTGGCCGATTTCTGCAAGGCTCATAAGGACGCGCTCAAGGCCGACGCGCTGATCGCTTCGGACGGACCGCGGCTCGACCATCGCCGTCCAACCATCTTCGGCGGCACCCGGGGCACGCTGAACTTCAACCTGAAGCTCACGATGCGCGAGGGAGGGCACCATTCCGGCAACTGGGGCGGTCTGCTGGCCAACCCCGGAATCATCATGGCCCATGCGCTGGCCACCATCACCGACGAGCGCGGCCAGATCAAAGTGCCCGAGTGGCGGCCCAAGACGCTGACCAATTCGATCCGGGCGGCGCTGGCCGACGCCCATGTCGACGCGGGCGAGGGCGCGCCCGAGATCAACGAGGACTGGGGCGAGAAGTCGCTGACCCCGGTCGAGCGGGTGTTCGGCTGGAACAGTTTCGAGGTGCTGGCCTTCAAGACCGGCAATCCCGACCGCCCGGTCAATGCCATCCCGCCCAGCGCCATCGCCTACTGCCAGCTGCGCTTCGTGGTCGGCACCGATCCGCACGACATTGTCCCGGCCTTGCGGCGGCACCTCGAGAAGCACGGCTTCGGCCAGATCCAGGTCGAACAGGCCCGCGACGTGATCATGAACGCGACACGGCTCGATCCGGAGAACCCCTGGGCGAAGTTCGCCTCCAGCTCGATCGAGAAGACGGCCGGGCAGAAGCCCAACATGCTGCCCAACCTCGGCGGGTCGCTGCCCAACGAGGTCTTCACCGACATTCTGGGCCTGCCGACCGTGTGGGTGCCGCATTCCTACGCCGCCTGCTCGCAGCATGCGCCGGACGAACATCTGCTGGCGCCGGTGGCGCGCGACGGATTGCGCCTCATGACCGGGCTTTTCTGGGATTTGGGTGCTCAGGGCCGGCCGGGGTAAACTCCCCCGATGCTTTCAGCCGACGAGGCCGCCGACCTGATCGAAGCCATCGCGACCCGTCAGGATCGTGCGGCTTTTGCCCGACTTTTCAATCACTTCGCCCCAAGGATGAAGGCTTTCATCATGCGGGGCGGGGCAGATGCAGAGGCCGCGCAGGAAGTGGCGCAGGAAGCGCTGATCATGGTCTGGCGCAAGGCCGCCAGCTTCGACCGCACCCGGGCCTCCGCGACGACGTGGCTTTACACGATCGCCCGCAACAAGCGGATCGACCTTTTGCGGCGCAACAACCGGCCCGCCATCGACGTCGAAGACTGGCTCACGTTTTTTGCGCCGGAAGACGCGGATGCCGACAAATCCGTTCTGGCGGGTCAGACGTATACCCGCGTGAAGGAGCTGCTCTCGGGGCTTTCGCCGGATCAACTGCTGGTGATCGAAAAGGCGTTCTTCGAGGACAAGACTCATACGGCGATCGCCGAGGAGTTGAAGCTCCCCCTTGGAACGGTGAAGTCGCGCATTCGTCTCGCGCTCGGGCGCCTGCGGGATGCGCTGGAGAAAGACGAGTCATGAGTAGCCATCCGGCCCCCGAAGAACTTCTGCTGGACTACGTCGCCGGAGCCCTGCCTGCCGGACCGGAACTTGCGGTCGCGCTGCACGTGGCGCTGGACCCGGCATCGCGGGAAACGGTCGATCGTCTCACCGCGCTGGGTGGCGCCCTCCTGGAGCGCGAACCTGCCGGAGCGGTGGACGCCGGGCTCGGTACCGTGCTGGAGCGCACGCTGGCGCGGCTGGACGACGTCCCTGTCGAACCGAAGCCTTCCTCCCGCCGCCATCGCCACCCCGGCTTCGAGTGGGCGCCGGCCCCGCTGGTTCCGCACCTGCGCCCCGGGATGGATTGGCGCCGCGTGATGGGCAAGTTCGACGAGATCCGTCTCGATCTGCCGGGCGACTTCCATCGCGTGTCGCTGCTGCGGCTTGAGTCGGGACGCGGGCTGCCCGAGCACAAGCATCCGGGCTACGAATATACGGTGGTGCTCCAGGGCGGCTATACCGACGAGACCGGCAGTTATGGCGTCGGCGATTTCGCTGTGGGCCCCGGTTCGGTGCGTCACGAGCCTATCGCCGACCCGGGCGAGCCGTGCATCGCGATGATCGTGGTCGAGAAGCCGATCGTCCTGACGGGCCCCTGGGGGCGCTGGCTCAATCCGCTGGTCAGTCGCGGCCTGATCTGAGAGCGTTGACCGCGAAAGGGGTTCCCTGCAGGCTTGAGGCCTGAAAAGGGGACCCAATGGCGCGTATTCCGTACTACGAAGTCGAGAACGCCACCGGCAAGCATGCCGAGCTTCTCGGCAAGCTCAATCCGATGCTCAACATCTACAAGATGCTGGCCAACTCCGAGCAGGGGGCCAAGGGCTTCCTGCGCATGGGCAACGGACTGCTCTATCGTTGCGAGCTGAACCCGGTGCTGCGGGAACTGGCGATCATCCGCGTTGGCCGCCTGAGCCGCACCGCCTATGAAGTCTTCCAGCACGAGCGGATCGGCCGCGATGTCGGGGTCAGCGAGGAGAAGATCGCCGCCCTGCGCGACGCCACCATCGAGGCGCCGGCCTTCGACGACAACGAGAAAGCGGTGCTGCGCTACACCGACGACGTGGTGCGCAACGTCCGCGCCTCCGACAAGACGCTGAAGGCGGTGCAGGCCTTCCTGACGCCGGGCGCGCTGGTCGAGCTCACCCTGACCATCGGCTACTACATGATGGTCTGCCGCTTCCTCGAATCGATGGGCGTCGATGGCGAGGAAGGTCAGGCGGAGTGGCTCAAGACCGCCAAACTGTAAGCGCTGAGCGTTAGGAGTAACGAAATGGCGTACCGCGTCCTGATCGCGCAGTTCATGCACGAGACCAATACCTTCAGTAAACTGAAGACCACGCTGGAGGACTACCGCAAGCGCTGGCTGATCGAGGGCGAGGCGATGGTGCCGCGGTTCACGGGCACGAAGAACGAGGTCGGCGGCTACATCGATTCGGTGAAGAAGTACGGCTGGGAGCCGGTCTGGGCCGCCGCGGCCAATGCGACGCCATCGGGCAAACTCACCAGGGAGACCTGGGAGCATATCCGCGACCTGATCCTCGGGGCGGCGAAGAAGGCGGGCAGGCTCGACGCGATCTGCCTGTCGCTGCATGGCGCGGCAGTCACGGAGACCGAGGACGATGCGGAGGGTGCACTGCTCGGCGCCCTGCGTGCCATCGTCGGGCCGGACATTCCGATCGTTGCCACGCTCGACCTGCATGCCAATGCGACGGCCACGATGGCGCGCCACGCCAATGCGCTGGTGAGTTACCGGACCTATCCGCACATCGACGGCTACGAGCGAGCGGTGCAGGCTGCGGCGCTGGTCCAGGAGACGCTGGAGGGCAAGAAGCAGCCGAAGTGCCTGCTGGTCCAGCCCGCCATGCTGCAGGGCGCGGATTCCGGCAAGACCACCCAGCCCGGCCTGATGCGCGACCTGCTGGCGAGGGCCGATGCCTTCGAGAAGGAGCCGGGTATCAACGTCGTCAGCGTCCAGGCGGGCTTCACCTGGGCCGACATTCCCTATACCGGCCCGTCGATCGCGGTCAGCCACGAGCCCGGCGCCGAGAAGCGCGCGCGCGAGATGGCGGCCGAACTGCTCGACGAGATCTGGAAGCGGCGCGACGTGAACACCTCGAACTACCGGCCGATCGCCGATGCGATCGCGGCGGCCAAGGCGGGTGTCGGCAAGGAGGGACCGCTGGTGGTGGCCGACGGCACCGACAATCCGGGCGGTGGCGGCTACAACGACACGACGCCGGTGCTGCAGGCCCTGATCGACGCCAAGGTCGACAACGTGGCCTTCGGCACCATCTTCGATCCGGGCACGGTGCAGCAGGCGATCGCGGCCGGCGTCGGCGCCGAGATCGACGTCGTGCTGGGCGGCCATACGGATCCCTCGATGGGCGCGCCGGTGAAGGCGCGGGCGCGCGTGAAGATCCTGTCCGACGGGTCTTTCAAGAACGACGGGCCGATGAATGCCGGCGTCGAGACGTCGATGGGGCCGACCGCGGTACTGCGCATCGGTGGCATCGACGTCGTCACCATCTCCAACCGCATCCAGACGATCGACCTGCAGGTCTTTCTCAGCCAGGGAATCGACCCACGGACGAAGAGCGTGGTGGTGGTGAAGAGCGTGCAGCACTTCCGCGCCGCCTACGCGCCGATCGCCCGCGAGATCGTGCTGGTCGATTCGGGCGGCATCTGCTCGCCCGATCTCACGCGCCTGAAGTTCACCAAGCTCAGGCGGCCGATCTGGCCGCTCGACGGCGTCAACGATCCCTACGCGGGGCAGCGCGCCTGAGCGTTGGCATGACACTGGCATGAGGATCGGCATGAACATCACACGCGAGGCGCCGTTGCCCGGCGCATCCTTCGGCGCCACCCTGCGGTTGGCGGGCGATGCCGCGGAGATCGTGGCGGCCGCCGAGCGCGATCCCGGCCGCCTGCCGGCCGAACTCGCGGCGGCAAGGGGGCTGCTGCTGATCCAGGGCATGAACGGGATTTCCGACGATCCGGACCTGCTGATCCGGCTCAGCCGCGTCTTCGGGCCCGAGGTCGAGGACTATCGGCATACGCTGACCGACCTGAAGGCGGTGCATGTGTCGGTGCCGGAGATCCTGCTGGTGTCCAACATGGCGCCGGTCTCCAAGGCGCCGCCCAAGCGGCCCGATCCGCCGCTGGCCGCCGACGGGCTGATCCCGACCCAGTATCCGCATCGCAAGGGCTGGCACACCGACCAGAGCTATCGCCGGCCGCCGCCCGACATCTCGCTGTTCTATGCCGTGACACCGGCGCAGCGCGACACCGGCCAGACACTGTTTGCCAACGGCATCCTGGCCTACGAGGCGCTGCCGCCGGCGCTGAAGGCGAAGGTCGAGACCCTGGTCGGCCTGCACGCCCAGCCGGGCACCGGCCGGTCGCGCGAGGCCGCGCTGGCGGGCCGCCCGCCGCGTGCCTTCGCGCCGCACGAGCGCTCGCAGCCGCAGCCGGTCGTGCGCACCCACCCCGTGACGGGGGAGAAGTCCCTCTACCTCTGCGAATGGGGCCAGATGGACTGGTTCGAGGGACCGTTCGTCGGGCTGGAGCCGGGCCCGCACGGCGCGGGCGCGGCACTGCTCGACGAGATCATGGCGCACTATACGCAGCGCCGCTTCTGCTACGCCCACGAATGGACCGAGGGCGATCTGCTGATCTGGGACAATCGCTGCCTCGTCCATGCCGCCACCTGGTTCGACGGCGACCGCGAGGGCCGGCTGATGTGGCGCACCACGGTGCACGGCAATCCCGGCCCCCAATATGCCGGCGAGAAGAAGAGCTGGATTCCGGCGGCAGCCGAGTAGGGCGGGTCAGCGCTTCTGCCGGAAGAAGGTGGTGAGCGCATAGCGGCGGCCGCGGGTGACGGGGCCGACAGCGTGCAGCAGCGCGCAGGAGAAGACGGCGGCCGCACCGGCGGGCGGGCTGACGCGCACACCTGCATATTCGGGAAACACCAACTCGCCACCCTCGAAATCGTCGTTGAGGTTCAGCGATACGGCGAAGGCGCGGTCGGCGGTGGTCGGCGCGCCGTTGTCGCGATGGGCGGCGAAGAAGTGGCCGCCCTCGGCGCTGTAGGACAACACGACATGGGCATCGAAGGTGAACTCCCGGTCGAAGGCAAAGACCTTGGTGAGTTCCGGCCCGATGCGATAGGCGAGGCGATCGGACACCGCCTTCTGCATCATCGGCTCGACGATCATGTAGTCCTCGGTGCGCTTCAGCTTCGCCATGTCGACGTTGCCGTAGCGGCTCGAGACGCCTGAATCCTTGTGATCGCCCTTGGCCCAGAGGCGCATCAGCTGGGTGCAGAAGTCGGGCTCGAAGACGCGGGGCAGGACCAGGACCGGCGCCATCGCGGTGTTGAGCAGCAGGTCGGCGCCGCCATTGGCGCGCACCGAATCGGCGAGGGGGCCGATCGCTTCAGTCGCCGCCGCCAGGGCGCGCGTGTCGAAGGTGGCGGCCACGCGTTGGTTGGGATCGAGCACGATCACGCGCTGGCGCAGTCCCATCGCCTGGCCGAAGGAGACGGCGCCACCCTGTGCGAGCAGGGCTGTCAGATACTGGCCCTTCGGGTCGCACAGCAGGAGGGGCTGTTCCGGCTCGGCGCCGAGCTTTTTCCAGGCGGGCGCTGCCCGCGCGATCTCGGAGCCTGTGACGATCACCAGCGTCGTCGAGGCCCGTTCGCAGGCGGCACGCAGGTCGCCGAACTGCGTAGGATCGAGGGCCGTCAGATCGGCCACGACCAGGAGCGTCACAGGAGCGCCGCCGAACGACCAGACGAACTTGCGGAGCTTGCCGTCCAGCCCCGGCAGGGCGAAATCCGGAAGGCGGTCTCCGGGCCTGAGCGACAGCATGTTGGTCATGGCCGCTGGTAGCAGTGCCCCGTGGGCCGTTCAAGCGGCGGGCGGATCGTCCCTTGGCGTCTTCGGAATGGCCCACGATGCAGCCGCGCTGCTTCGCGGAAACGCGGGGTAGCGAGGCAGGTCCACCTTCCGGCCGCCGCGGGTAGAGACTCCATGCGGCGTGTCCCAGGCCTTCGCTGTCATCCGCGAGGCGATGAAGAAGAAGGGCATGGTCGCCATCGGACGTTTGGTCATGAGTACGCGCGAGAGGGTGTGCGCGATCGAGATCGAGGAGGACGGTCTCGTGCTAACCACGCTTCGCACCGCCGAAGAGGTCCGCACCCTCGACGAAATCGGCCATTCGGATCTCCCGAAGCCAGATTCGCAGATGCTCGATATCGCGGAAAAGATCGTGGCCCAACAGTCCGGCGAGTTCGATGCCAGCGAGTTCAACGACCGCTATGAGGATGCTCTTCGCGACCTGATCGAGTAGAAGAAGAAGGGCCGTCCGGTGAAATCCACCAAGCCGCGCGAGGCGGACGATACCAATGTGATCGACCTCATGGCAGCGCTGAAGCGTAGCCTCCAGGGCGACGGTCCCGTCGAGCGACGAAAAGAGACGTCGGCCAAGACGAAGAAGGCAGCCAACACGAACAGGCGGAAGGGAAGGGCAGCATGAACGTCCAACTCCCCTTGCCGACGGGATAGGCTCGGCAGTTCACCAGCGTGCCGGGCCTCCCCCGACCGTCTCGATATGCTGGAGCACGCCAAGGTCCGCCCGGATCGAAATCCGACAGGTTCTGGTAGGGACAATCGACGAGTTCGGCGTCCGGCTGCGCGCGAGCGCCACCGTCGGCGCGATGATCCAGGAGAACAGGCGCGCTCAGGCTCCTGCCGATCGTCCCTGAAGGTCAGGGTGCGGAGTGGGGGCGTTTTGTTTTGGCGGCCCGAGAAGATCGTTCGCGAGACTTGTCGCCATTTCCTGCGAGAAAACCAGCAGGACGTTCTTCCCGCCCTGGATGCCGTCTGCCTTTACGGCGGAAAGGGATTTGTGCCGAAGACGTAGCATGATCGTGCCCGGCTTCTCTCCTTTCACGACATCCCAGTGCAGCGGGATTTCCACGTCCGAAGACAACTTTGCCATACCGATCTCCCCCTCAATATGGTCACACGATGGCGCGCCGAGCTTTCAATCCGCTGACGCCGTGGGGCGGGTTGAGAAAACGGCTTTGACCGACAGAATGGCCGGCCAGGAATAAAACGGCGCTCGGGGGTGAGTGGCGGATGGTGGGGCCTGCATCGCCCCCACAACTAGGTCCGGGCGTCGCTGCCCGTCCTACCGGTGTGCAGGATAAATCGCCGTGTCGCACCCGCCGCGGCCACTCTAGGCGCCGCGCTGCAGACCTTCAATTGGCCGTCGGGGCTACTCCCCGTCGCGGCCGTTGTAGCCGCCAACGGTGAGCTGGGCCGTGGCGTGCGCTCCGACGCCCGGATCTTGATACCGGACTGAGCGATCACGCACTCGATCGCGCCGGCTTCCCCGCTTCTCGAAGCTGATCAGCCGGCAATTGAAGTCGGCTGACTCCCATGCGGCATAGACGTATCAGCCGCGTGACGGCGAGGCGATCGGCCATCGCCTTGGGCTCGGCGGTCTCGGCTCGATCGTCGGTGCGTAAAAGCTGGCCCCGGCGCAGGCGCGCAGCGAAGGGAAATTCGCGAATGTGCGATTGGTGGCTGCCCAAACTGCGTCCAGCCATGGCGAACCATAGCGGAACGCTTGCCTCGGCTGCGGGTGGGCACGAGGGCCAACGGAGAATTTAGATAACGTTTTCCGGAGGGTAGATGGTGGGCGCTGTAGGGATTGAACCTACGACCCCACCCGTGTGAAGGGTGTGCTCTCCCGCTGAGCTAAGCGCCCGGAAGGCGCGCGTATAAGGCAGTCGGGGAAGGCCGTCAACGCCCCGCTGCCAGTCCCGCCAGCGCAGCGGGCAGGGCATCGAAACGGTCGATCACCGCATCGGCCTCCAACTCGCGGGCGGGCTTCGCGGTGTAGCCCCAGCTCACCAGGACGGCCGGGATTCCGGCACCGCGCGCGGCCTCCGCGTCGTGGGTCGAATCGCCGATCATCACGGCGCGGTTCGGGTCGGCGCCCATGCGCTCCAGCAGCATCAGCAGGTGGCGCGGGTCGGGCTTGCGGACCGGGAAACTGTCGGCCCCGGCCACGTCACTGATCGGCGGCATCAGCTTCAGGTGCTCGAGAATCATGCGCGACGGCTTCTCGAACTTGTTGGTGCAGACGCCCTGCTTGAGGCCGATGCGCGCGAACGTGGCGACCACGTCGGAGACGCCGGCAAAGGCCGTCGTATGGCTGATCGGATCGGCCTCGTAGTAGCGCACGAACTCCCGCGTCACGGCGGTCAGCGTGTCGTCGTCCAGCGTCCGGCCATGCTTGGCGAAGGCCTTGCCCATGGTGACCTTGCTGCCCTGGCCCATGAAGATCCGCACATCGTCTTCTGTGACGGCCGGCAGGCCGTGGTCTGCCAGCACGTTGCTGACGGCCAGCTGCATGTCCTTGGCGCTGTCGATCAGGGTGCCGTCGAGGTCATAGAGGACCGTGTCGAAGCGGGCGGTGACGATTGTTTGGGCATCTTTCTGCATGCCGTGCTCTCTAGCATATCCGCCTTGCCCCCCCGCCAGCCTCATGGCATCGGACGGACATGAAATCTCCGATTGCCGTGGTCGTGCTCGCAGCCGGCGCCGGAACCCGCATGAAGTCGGCCCTGCCGAAGGTGCTGCATCCGCTCGCGAACCTACCGATGGTGGCCCATGTGCTGGCCAATGCAGCCGCCCTGAAGCCGAGCCGGATCGTCGGCGTGATCGCGC
Organism: Reyranella aquatilis; assembly: GCF_020880995.1. GTDB lineage: Bacteria > Pseudomonadota > Alphaproteobacteria > Reyranellales > Reyranellaceae > Reyranella > Reyranella aquatilis. The sequence continues at coordinate 54,995 of NZ_JAJISD010000017.1, forward strand.
CCGGCGCGACGGCGGTGGCCGAGGCCTTCGCACCCCATCCGACGGTCGTCCAGAGCAAGCCGCTGGGCACGGGGCACGCCGCCCGGGCCGCCCTGGGGGTGCTCCAGGGCCATGAGGGGCCGGTTCTGGTCGTATTCGGCGACGCGCCGCTGGTGACGACGCAGAGCCTGCGCCGGCTGGTCGCCGCCTGCGGGAAGGCCCGTGCCGCGGTCGGCGTGCTGGGCTTTACGGCGCGCGATCCGTCGCCCTATGGCCGCCTGATCGTCGAGGGCGGCGAGCTGGTGAAGATCGTCGAGAGCAAGGACGCCGACGCCGCGGAGCGCGCGGTCGACTTCTGCAATTCCGGCGTGATGTGCATCGACGGCCGGCTGATCGCGACGCTGTTGGGGGCGATCCGGAACGACAATGTGAAGCGCGAATTCTACCTCACCGACGCCGTGCGCATCGCCCGCGCGGCCGGCCACAAGGCGATCGCCGTGGCGGGCGAGGAGGCGGAATTCCAGGGCATCAATTCGCGCGTCGAACTGGCCGTGGCCGAGCAGGCGCTGCAGCAGCGACTGCGCCAGGCCGCGATGATCGGGGGCGTGACAATGACTGATCCAGGCACGGTCTGGCTGTCGGCCGACACGAAGTTCGGCACCGACGTCACGATCGGGCCGAACGTCCGCTTCGGGCCGGGCGTCAGCATCGGCGCCGATACCGTGATCAAGGCCTTCTGCGACATCGAGGGGGTGCGCGTCGGCAGGGGCGCCATCATCGGGCCGTTCGCGCGCATCCGCCCGGGATCGGAAGTGGCCGACGACGTGCATATCGGCAACTTCGTGGAGCTCAAGGCGACGCGCATGGGGCGGGGCGCCAAGGCGAACCATCTCGCCTATCTGGGCGATGCCGACATCGGGACGGGCAGCAACATCGGGGCCGGCACGATCGCCGTGAACTACGATGGCTTCGGCAAGCACCGCACGGTCATTGGGCCGGACGTGTTCATCGGCTCCAACAGCTCCCTGGTGGCGCCGCTCAAGGTCGGCCGGGGGGCGAACGTCACCGCCGGCAGCGTGGTGACCGAGGACGTTCCCGCCGACGCGCTGGCGTTCGGCCGCGCCCGCCAGGTCACAAAGAAGGGGCGGGCCTCGGCCCTTCGTGCGAAACTCCGCGACCGTGCCGCCGCGGCGAAGAGAGCTGCCACGGAGCGGTCCGGCAAGAACTAGTCACCCTCCCGTTCGAGACAGACCCCATGTGCGGCATCATCGGCATCATCGGCAAAGCGCCTGTCACGCCTCTCCTGGTGGACGCGCTGAAGCGGCTCGAGTATCGCGGCTACGATTCGGCCGGCGTCGCCACCCTGGTGAACGGCCACATCGACCGCCGCCGCGCTGAAGGCAAGCTGGTGAACCTGGAGGCGCGGCTCAAGGCCGAGCCGCTCGCGGGCACGATCGGTATCGGGCACACGCGATGGGCCACTCACGGCAAGCCCTCCGAGCGCAATGCCCATCCGATCGCCACTGACCGTGTGGCGGTGGTGCACAACGGCATCATCGAGAATTTCCAGGAGCTCAAGGCCGAAATGGAAGCCGAGGGCCGCCGGTTCGACAGCGATACCGACACCGAGGTCGTCGCCCAGCTGATCACCTCGTATCTCGAGCGGCAGATGTCGCCCGAGCAGGCGATGGGCACGGCGATGGGACGCCTGCGCGGCGCCTTCGCGCTCGCCGTCCTCTTCGCGGGCCGGCACGACCTGCTGATGGGAGCCCGCCGCGGCAGCTCGCTGGCGGTCGGCTACGGCGACGGCGAGATGTACATCGGCACCGATGCGCTGGCGCTCGCCCCGTTCACCAAGCGCGTCAGCTACCTGGAGGACGAGGACTGGGTGGTCGTGCGTCCCGACGGCTGCACGGTGTTCCAGGGCAAGACCGAAGTGAAGCGCGAGATCCGCCAGACCGGGCTCAGCGGCGCCATGATGGGCAAGGGCAACCACCGCCACTTCATGCTCAAGGAGATCCACGAGCAGCCGGCGGTGATCGGCGACACGCTGCACAGCTACGTCGACCCCGCGACGCGCACCGTGGCACTGCCGGCCCTGCCGTTCGACTGGAACAAGGTGAGCCGCATCACCATGACCGGCTGCGGCGGCGCCTACTATGTCTGCATGGTCGCGAAGTACTGGTTCGAGCAGATCGCGCGTTTGCCGGTCGAGGTCGAGCTGGGGTCCGAGTTCCGCTACCGCGCGCCGCCGCTGCCCGAGGGCGGGGTCTGCATCGCGGTGTCCCAGTCGGGCGAGACCGCCGATACGCTGGCCGCGGTGCGCTACGCCAAGGCGCAGATGCAGCACATCCTGGCGGTCGTGAACGTGCCGGAGAGCGCCATCGCCCGCGAGGCGAACGTCGTTCTGCACACACTGGCCGGCCCCGAGATCAGTGTCTGTTCGACCAAGGCCACGACCACGCAGCAGACCGTCCTTCTGGCCACCGCGATCGCCGCCGGCCGCGCCCGCGGCACGATCTCGGCGGCCGAGGAGGCGCGTCTCGTCGCGGCGCTGATCGAGCTGCCGGCGCTGATCAACGAGGCGATGAACATGGAGGCGCAGTACCGGGGGATCGCCGACGGCGTGCTCGCCGAGGCGCGCGACGTGCTCTATCTCGGCCGAGGCACGTCCTATCCGGTCGCGCTCGAGGGCGCCCTGAAGCTGAAGGAGATTTCCTACATTCACGCCGAGGGCTATGCCGCCGGCGAGATGAAGCACGGGCCGATCGCGCTGATCGACGAACTGGTGCCGGTGGTGGTCGTGGCGCCCAACGATTCGCTGTTCGACAAGACAGCATCGAACTTCGAGCAGGTGAAGGCGCGTGGCGGCAAGCTGGTGCTGCTGAGCGACTCCGACGGCGTGAAGCGGCTCGGCCCCCAATCGGTGGCGACGCTCACCATGCCCGCGATCGATCCCGTGGTGGCGCCGATCCTCTACACGATCCCGGTGCAGCTGCTGGCCTATTACACCGCCATCGCCAAGGGCACCGACGTCGACCAGCCGCGCAACCTCGCGAAGAGCGTCACCGTCGAATAGGCGAAGGGCGTCCCGCGGCCTTCCGGAACCTGCGCATGAAAAAGCCGCGGAACCTTCAGGCTCCGCGGCTTTTCAATTCTTGCCGTGGGTCAGCGCGTGCCCTGCGGCAGGCCGGGCGGCGGGCCCGCGGGGGCGGGGGCGGGGGCCGGACCACCGGGCTGGCCGCCGCGCGGCTGCGGCTGAGCCGGACGGGGCTGGGCCGGCTGTTGCGCCGGCATCATCGTCTGGACGATGGCGCGGATCTTCGCCGCCTCGGCCTCCTGCGCCTTCTTGAACTCTTCCTCGCTGATGAAGCGGTCCTTGTTCAGATCCATCTCGAGGAACTGCTTCAGCGCATGGGCGGTGAGCTCGACGCGATCGATCTGGCCGTCCTTGTTGGTGTCAATCTCGGCGAACTTGCGCATGGCGATCTGCTTGCGCATGTCGAACGGCAGCAGGTTCTTGGCCTGCGGCCCATCGGCGGGGCCGGCCATCGCGAGATAGTCCTGCGAGCTGATCTTGCCGTCCTTGTTCTTGTCGAGCTCATCGCCCTGGCGCAGTTGCATGTCGATGAACTCGTTGAGGGTCATCATGCCCTGGCGGCGGCGCGCCTCGGCCTGCTGCCGCTCCGCGGCCTCGCGCTGCAGCGAGCGCTGGATGATCAGGCGAACCTCGGGCTCGGTGATCTTGTTGTCGCGGTCGGTGTCGTAGTTGTTGAACTCCGAATGCACCAGCGCTTCGGCCTCACCGCGATCGACGAAGCCGTCGCGGTTGGTGTCGAGGTTCTGGAACTCAGCCTTGGCGCGGGTACGGCGCTCCTCGAGCGGCGGCAGGCCGGGCGCGTCGGCCGGCGTCACCGGCGGCTCGACCACCTTGATGAACTCCTCGACCGACAGCTTGTTGTCCTTGTTGGCGTCCAGCGATTCGAACGACTTCATCCGGTACTTCAGAAAGTCGGCGCGGGTGACCTCGCCCTTCTTGTTGACGTCGATGTCGACGAACCATTGGGGAAGGGGGATCGGCGCGGCCGAACCGAGCGGACCGCCGGCAGCGGGTGGGGTCGCCGCGGCGCCGGTCGAAGGCGGCGTGGCCGGCTGGGCGGGCTGCGCCGGCGGCGTGGCCTGGGTTGGCGGCCGGTTCTGCGGCCAGGCCTGGGTCGGGGGCGTCTGGGCGGCCACCGGAAGCGCAAAGCAGGCTGCGGTCAGGAACAGGGCAGAGCGGAACGTGCGAATCATTGCGGTGAGCCCGCTTTTTGGAAGGGGAGATTTCGTATCGGTTGCAAACAGCGGCGTGTCAATGACCGCCAACCAGCGCCAACCTGCGGCGCAATCGCGCCCAAAGCATGGCGTCGTTCCATTTGAGTTGCACGGTAACGTGGGATAAGCCATCGTAATTCAAACGCAGACCCCGGGGAAGGGGCGCAAGTAGCTGGGAGGACAGGGTAATTTCGCGGGCTTGGCGTGTGTAATGCGCCTGTTCGCGAAACCGGCATTTCACATGGCAGGACCATCCACATCTCGCGGCTCGCCGCTGCTCAGCGTGCGCGACGTTTCCGTCAGGTTCGGCGGCATCGTCGCCCTCGACGGCGTTTCCTTCGACGTCTTCGCCGGCCAGATCGCCGGTCTGATCGGCCCCAACGGGGCCGGCAAGACGACGCTCTTCAACTGTCTGAGCCGGCTCTACACGCCCAACAGCGGCGATGTGCAGTTCGAGGGAAAGACGATCCTCGACCGGCCGCGGCATGCCATTCCCCGGATCGGCATCGGCCGCACGTTCCAGAACGTGGCGCTGTTCGACAACATGTCGGTCCTCGACAACGTGAAGGTCGGCTGCCACAGCGTCAGCTCGACCAGCTTCCTGGAAAACGCCCTGCGGTTTCCCAAGGTCAAGGGCGAGGAGGAGGCGATCACCCGGCGGGCCGAGGAGCTGATCGCCTTCATGGATCTGGTGCCTTTCGCCCATGCGCTGGCGGGCCCGCTGCCGTTCCCGATCCGCAAGAGGGTCGAGCTGGCCCGGGCGCTCGCCTCAAGCCCCAAGCTGCTGCTGCTCGACGAGCCGGCGGCCGGTCTGAATCACGACGAGATCGAGGTGCTGAAGGGCCAGATCAAGCGCGTCCGCGACCTGCAGAATGTCACGGTCCTGCTGGTCGAGCATCACATGAGCCTCGTCATGTCCGTGTCGGACAAGGTGGTGGCGATCGATTTCGGCAAGAAGATCGCCGACGGCACGCCGGCGGAAGTGCAGCGTGATCCGGAAGTGATCCGCGCCTATCTGGGGACCGCGTAAATGGCTTCACTTCTCGAGGTGAAGGGGCTGAAGGCCTTCTACGGCCAGACCCAGTCGCTGTACGATGTCGGCTTCGACATCCCCACCGGCGGCATCACGACCCTGCTGGGCGCCAACGGCGCCGGCAAGACGACCACACTGCGGGCGATCTGCAACATGGTCCGGACCGACGGTACGATCCGGTTCGACGGGAAGGATATCCGCGGCATGGCGACGGAGGAGATCGTCCGCCAGCGCATCGCCCATGTCCCCGAGGGACGCGGTACCTTCACGACCCTGACCGTCGACGAGAACCTCCGCATCGCCGCCTACACCCGCAAGGACAAGCAGGGGGTGAAGGACGAGCTGGAGCGCGTCTTTGCCTATTTCCCGCGCCTCAAGGAACGCATCCAGCAGCAGGCCGGCACGCTGTCGGGTGGCGAGCAGCAGATGCTGGCCATCGCCCGTGCGCTGATGCTGAAGCCGCGGCTGATGCTGCTCGATGAACCCTCGTTCGGCCTGGCGCCTCTGATCGTGCTCGAGATCTTCCGCATCCTGCGGCGGATCAACGAGGAGGAGAAGGTCAGCATCCTGCTGGTCGAGCAGAACGCCGCACTCGCCCTCGACCTCGCCACGCACGCCTACGTGCTCGAAACCGGCAAGGTCGTCATGTCGGGTCCCTCGGACGTCGTGAAGAACGACGAGAACGTCCGCAAATCCTACCTCGGCTACTGAGGCAGACGTAAATGGAACAGTTTCTCCAGCAGGTCGCGTCCGGTCTCGCCAACGGCGCCATCTATGCCTGCGTGGCCCTCGCGCTGGTCATGATCTATGTCTCGACCGACCACATCAATTTCGCCCAGGGCGAGATGGCGATGTTCAGCACCTACATCTCCTGGCAGTTGATGAACTGGGGGATGAGCTTCTGGGTAGCCTTCGTGCTCACGGTGCTGATCTCGTTCGCCATGGGCGTGCTGATCGAACGGCTGATATTGAGACCGCTGCACAATGCGCCGGTCCTGTCGATCATCGTGGTGTTCATCGGGCTGCTGGCGATCTTCAATTCGATGGCGGGCGCCTTCTGGAGCTACCTGATCAAGGAGTTCCCGTCGCCCTTCCCCAAGAGCAGCTTCGGCATCGCCGGCGTGATCGGGCCGCACCAGCTTGGTGTCGTCGTGGTCACGCTGATCGTGCTGGGTCTTCTGTTCGTGTTCTTTCGCTACACGCCGCTGGGCCTTGCCATGCGTGCCGCGGCGCAGAACCCGCAGATGGCGAGGCTGGTCGGCGTGCGGGTCGACTGGATGCTGGCGCTGGGGTGGGGCCTCGCGGCCTCGGTCGGCGCGGTGGCCGGTATCATGGTGGCCCACATCGTCTATCTCGAGCCCAACATGATGGGCGGCATCCTGCTCTACGCCTTCGCCAGCGCCCTGGTCGGGGGCATCTCGAACCCGGCAGGCGCGGTTGCCGGCGGGTTCATCGTCGGCATCCTCGAGAACATGGTGGCCTATGCCGGCAACCAGATCGAGAAGGCGACCGGCGTCTACATCATCGGCAACGGCGAGAAGCTCACGGTGGCGCTCATCATCGTGATCTTCGTGCTGACGGTTAAGCCCGCGGGCCTGTTCGGCCGCGTCGTCGTGAAGAGGGTCTGACCATGTCCGGGTCCAAGAAGTGGGTGCTGGGGCTGATCGTCCTCGCCTTCATCGTGCCGCTGCTGCGGCCGGTGTTTCCCGAAGTGGTTTCCGACTACCGTCTGTTCCTCGTCAGCACGATGATCATCGCGTCGATCGCCGTGCTGGGCCTGAACCTGCTGACCGGCTTCAACGGCCAGTTCTCGCTGGGCCACGGCGCCTTCTACGCGGTCGGCGCCTATACCGCCGCCATCCTGATGGACAAGCTGAACGTGCCCTATTGGGCCACGATCCCGGCGGCCGCCATCGTCTGCTTCATCGTCGGCTATCTGTTCGGGCTGCCGGCGCTCAAGCTGGAGGGGCACTACCTCGCCCTGGCGACCTTCGCGCTGGCCCTCGCGGTCCCGCAGATCCTCAAATACAAGTGGCTCGAGGGGCTGACCGGCGGCGTGCAGGGCATCGTGCTGATGAAGCCGGAGGTTCCGTTCGGCCTGCCGCTGAGCGAAGACCAGTGGCTCTACTATTTCTGCCTGATCGTCATGATCGTGCTGTTCTGGGCGGCCGCGAACCTGCTGAACAGCCGCAGCGGCCGCGCCATGATGGCCATCCGCGACCAGTACATGGCGGCCGACACGATGGGTATCGACACCGCCCTCTACAAGACAGTCACCTTCGGCATCAGTGCCGCCTATACCGGCATCGCAGGCGCGCTGTCGGCCTCGGCCATCGCCTTCGTGGCGCCCGACAGCTTCGGCATCTTCCTGTCGATCAAGTTCCTGATCGGCCTGGTCGTGGGCGGCATCGGATCGCTGCTGGGTTCGGTCCTGGGCGGCATCTTCTACGTCCTGGTCGACAACTCCGCGCAGTCGCTGACCCAGTTCATCCGCAACGACCTCGGCCTGCCATTCGACCTGTCGGCCTACACGGTGTTCGGCGTGCTGCTGATCGCGATCATCTACCTGATGCCCATGGGCATCGCCGGCGGCCTCTACATGGCCTACCGCAAGCTGCGGGGGGCCCGGGCCTGACCGGACCCTCTTTGTCGGAAAGCTGCCGAAAGGTGGCCTTCTTTCTGGCCGGAATCGAGACGATGATCCGGCAGGCTATTGTCACTTGGGAGGTTAAAAAATGCGTACGAGCAGGCGTGGTTTTGTAGCGGGTGCGTCAGCGTTTGCGGTGCTGGGGGCCAACTCGGCCTTCGCTCAGAAGAAGTACGACGACGGCGCGACCGACAGCGAGATCAAGATCGGCCATACCGGTCCCTATAGCGGCCCGGCCTCGTCCTACGGCCAGATCGGCAAGACCATCGAGGCCTTCTTCAAGTCGGTGAACGAGGCAGGTGGCGTCAACGGCCGCAAGATCAACTTCATCACGCGCGACGACGGCTACTCGCCGCCGAAGATGGTCGAGCTGGTGCGCCAGCTCGTCGAGCAGGACAAGGTCCTCTGCCTGTTCAACACGCTGGGCACGCCGACCAATACGGCGATCCATCGCTACATGAACCAGAAGAAAGTGCCGCAGCTCTACGTCGCGACCGGCGCGTCGAAGTGGGGCAAGCCCAAGGAGTTCCCGTGGACGATGGGCTTCCAGCCCGACTACCACACCGAGGGCGTCGTTTACGCCAAGCACATCCTGGCCAACGTCAAGGATGCCAAGATCGGCGTCCTCATGCAGAACGACGACTACGGCAAGGACTACTACGAGGGCTTCAAGGAGGGCCTCGGCAAGGAGACCGCCAAGATCGTCAAGCACGTGACCTTCGAGGTCACCGACCCGACGGTCGACAGCCAGGTCATCCAGCTGAAGGACTCCGGCGCCAATGTCTTCTTCAACATCGCGACGCCGAAGGCCGCGGCCCAGGCGATCCGCAAGGCGGCCGACATCGGCTGGAAGCCGGCGCAGTACCTCAACAACGTGTCCGCCTCGGTGGGCTCGGTCATGAAGCCGGCCGGCCTCGAGAACAGCCAGGGCATCATCACGGCGCAGTACCTGAAGGACCCCACGGACAAGCAGTGGGAGAACACGGACGACTTCAAGGCCTGGGTGGCCTGGATGGACAAGTGGATGCCGGGCGCCAACAAGGCGGACGCCAATCACGTGTTCGGCTATGCCGTCTCCAACCTGATGCTCGAGACGCTCAAGAAGTGCGGCGACACGCTGACCCGCGAGAACGTCATGAAGCAGGCGGCCAACTACCAGAAGTACAAGCTGCCGTTGCTGCTGCCGGGCATCACGATCAACACCAGCCCGACCGACTACTATCCGATCCAGTCCGTGCAGCTGGCCCGCTTCAAGGGCGAGACCTGGGATCTGTTCGGTGACGTCATGTCGGCCGAAGGCTCCTGATTTTCCAGGGATACGGACTTCGCAAAGGCCGCTGGTCGTTCCAGCGGCCTTTTTCTTTGCGGGCGGTTGTGCGCTGCAACATTCACTCGCGGTAAAGAGGTTCGCAAATACCCCTTCCCAATCGGGCGATTCTGCATGACGATATTCTGTCCAACGAACAAAAAAATCGCGCAAGCGCTTAACGAGGGAGGCGACGGTGAAGACCAGCAGACGTTCATTTGTGGGTGGCGTATCCGCGGCAGCGGCATTGGCAGTCACGGGCGTGGCTCGCGCGCAGAAAAAGTACGACGACGGTGCGACCGACAAGGAGATCAAGATCGGCCACACCAATCCATACAGCGGGCCGGCCTCTTCCTACGGCGTCATCGGCAAGTGCGAGGAAGCCTACTGGAAGAGCGTCAACGAGCGCGGCGGGATCAACGGGCGCATGGTGAAGTTCGTCACCATGGACGACGGCTACAACCCGGCCAAGACCGTCGAGGTGGTTCGCCAGATGGTGGAGCAGGACAAGGTCCTCTGCCTGTTCAACACGCTGGGCACGCCGACAAACTCTGCGATCCATCGCTACATGAACCAGAAGAAGGTACCGCAGCTCTACGTGTCGACCGGCGCTTCCAAGTGGGGCAAGTACAAGGAGTTCCCCTGGACGATGGGCTTCCAGCCCGACTACCACACCGAAGCCGTCATCTATGCCAAGCACATCCTCGCGACTGTGAAGGACCCGAAGATCGGCGTGCTGATGCAGAACGACGACTACGGCAAGGACTACTGGGAAGGCTTCAAGGAGGGACTCGGCAAGGACGTCAACAAGGTGGTGAAGCACGTCACCTATGAGACGACAGACCCGACGGTCGACAGCCAGATCATCCAGCTGAAGGATGCCGGCGCCAACGTGTTCTTCAACATCTCGATCCCGAAGTTCGCCGCCCAGGCGATCCGCAAGGCCGCCGACATTGGCTGGAAGCCCATCCAGTACCTGAACAACGTGTCGTCCTCGGTCGCCTCGACGCTGAAGCCGGCCGGTCTCGAGAACAGCCAGGGCCAGATCACGGCGCTCTACCTGATGGATCCCACCGACAAGCAGTGGAACGACAATGCGGAGATGAAGACCTGGCGGGCGTGGATGAACAAGTACATGCCGGGCGCCAATCAGGACGACGGCAACTACATCTTCGCCTATGCCGTCTCGACCCTGATGGAGGAGACGCTCAAGCGTTGCGGCGACACGCTGACCCGCGAGAACATCATGAAGCAGGCGACCAGCTTCAAGAAGTACAGGGTGCCGCTGCTGCTGCCGGGCATCACGGTCAGCACCAGCCCGACCGATTACTACCCGATCCAGTCGGTGCAACTGGCCCGGTTCAAGGGCGAGACCTGGGAGCTGTTCGGCGACATCATGTCCGCCGAAGGTTCCTGATCTCCTTCGCCCGATCGAACGAAAGGCCGCCGGCATCCCCGGCGGCCTTTTTTGTCGTGTATCCGACGGGCAGATCGGTCAGCGCTCGGCCGGCTTGCGCTGCAGCGCCTGGCGGCACTCGGCCGTGTCGATGCGCCCGTTCTTGTCGGTGTCGCATCGGGCGAAGTTGCGGTCGGCCTGGACCATGAACTCCGTCAGGCTGACGAAGCCGTCCTTGTCGGTGTCGAGCCGCTGAAAATTGCTCGACTGGCGGTCGGCCTGGCGGTCGGTCGGCAGCACGCTGTTTCCGACGACGGGCGTGCGGGCATACATCTCGTTCTGGCTGAGCTTGCCGTCGCCGTTGGTATCGAGGCTCTTGAACCGGGCCTGCTGCCCGGTCTTCCATTCCTCGATCGTCACTGTCCCGTCCTTGTTGGCATCGTAGCGCATCACGCCGCCGGTGGAGCGGGCCGCCGTCGGCTTGGGAGCGGTCGTTGCGGCCGCCGCTGGCGGCGCCGTCTGGGCATTGTCGGGAGCGGCCAGGGCAGGGCCGGCCATCATCAGCAGGCCTGTCGCGATCAGGGCAATTCTCGGCATCGACTATCCTTAAAGTTGTGTCGGAAGACGGCAATGCACGCGCCATTTCCCTTACCCGCCCGTCTAGGCCCCGATATAGTCTGGCCCGCGACCGAATTATGGCCGCGTTGAGGTTTTGTTCTCCTCGGGGATGGTCATGGCCTACGACTACGATCTGTTCGTCATCGGCGCGGGTTCGGGCGGCGTGCGCGCCTCGCGCATCGCAGCGACCCACGGGGCTCGCGTCGGCATCTGCGAGGATTACCGTGTCGGCGGCACCTGCGTAATCCGCGGCTGCGTCCCGAAAAAGCTGCTGATGTACGGCTCGAAGTTCGCGCACGAGTTCGAGGACGCCGCGGGCTTCGGCTGGACCGTGCCCACCCCGACCCATTCCTGGGCGACCCTGCGCGACAACGTGAACAAGGAAGTCGACCGGCTGAACGCGGTCTATCTGCGCCTGCTCGACGGTGCCGGGGTCAAACTGCACATGGGACGGGGCCGGTTGATGGACCGGCATACGATCCAGGTTGGCGACGAGACGATCACTGCCGAGAAGATCCTGATTGCGACAGGCGGCCATCCGGTCATTCCGTCGATCCCCGGCTGCGAGCTCGCGATCACGTCGAGCGACGCGTTCCACCTCCCCGAATTGCCGAAGCACATAACTATCGTCGGAGCCGGCTACATCGCCGTCGAGTTCGCCGGCATCTTCAACGGGCTGGGCGCCAAGGTCGATCTCGTGCTGCGGCGCGACCGCGTGCTGCGCGGCTTCGACGAGGAGTGCCGCACCTTCGTGCACGAAGCGCTGAAGGAAAGCGGGATCCGCATGCGCACCGAAACCGAGATCGGCCGCATCGTGGCCAAGGGCGCCGACGGCAAGAGCGGGCCCTTCGAGGTCCATACGCCACTCGGCGGCATGTTCGAGACGGATTGCGTGATGTACGCGACGGGGCGGGCGCCCAACACCTCGGGCATCGGGCTGGAGAAGGCGGGCGTGCAGCTCAACAAGGCGGGAGCCATCGCAGTCGACGAGTGGTCGAAGACCACGGCCGACAACATCTGGGCGGTGGGCGACGTCACTGACCGCATCAACTTGACGCCGGTCGCCCTCATGGAGGGCCACTGCTTCGCCGATACGGAATTCGGCAAGAAGCCCCGCAAGGCCAACCACCACGACGTGCCGTCGGCCGTGTTCTGCCAGCCCGAGATGGCCAATGTCGGCCTGACCGAGGAGCAGGCCAGGCTGCAGCTCGGCGAACTGCGCATCTATACGGCGGCCTTCCGGCCAATGAAGTACACGATCTCGGGCCGTCACCAGCGGACCTTCATGAAGCTGATCGTGGAGGCCGCGACCGACCGGGTGGTGGGAATCCACATGGTGGGCGACGATGCCGCCGAGCTGATCCAGGGGCTGGCGGTCGCCATGAAGGCGGGAGCGACCAAGGCCCATTTCGACGCCACCGTGGGAATCCATCCGACCGCTGGCGAGGAATTCGTCACCATGCGCACGGCGCGGGCGGATTCCGCCCCGACCCGGGCAGCCGCGGAGTAGAACGGGGCCGGCCAGCCGGCTGGCCTTTTATCCACAGCGCGTATAGTTTCACCCACCCCGCCGGCCCCTTTGGCCCGCGGGTCGAGGAGGAGTCGATGACCGCGATCCAGGGCCAGTCCAGGGCCGATTCGCGCAACCCCGCACAGGGCCAGTCCCGCAGCTCGAGCGCGACCGACTGGTCACTGACCAGCTGGCGCAGCCGGCCGGCCCTGCAGATGCCGGTCTATCCGGACGCGGCCGCCCTGGCGGGCGCCGAGGCACGCCTGCGCCGCTATCCGCCGCTGGTGTTCGCGGGCGAGGCGCGCAAGCTCAAGGCGTCCCTGGCCAAGGTGGCGAACGGCGAGGCCTTCCTGCTGCAGGGCGGCGACTGCGCCGAGAGCTTTGCCGATTTCACCGCCAACAACATCCGCGACACGTTCCGCGTGCTGTTGCAGATGGCCGTGGTGCTGACCTATGGCGCCGGCGTGCCGGTGGTGAAGGTGGGTCGCATGGCCGGCCAGTTCGCCAAGCCGCGCTCGTCCAATGTCGAGAAGGTGGGCGACGTCGAACTGCCGTCGTACCGTGGCGACAACGTCAACGGCTTCGAGTTCACCGCCGCCGCGCGCCTGCCCGATCCGGAGCGCATGGTTCAGGCCTACAACCAGTCGGCTGCGACGCTCAACCTGCTGCGCGCCTTCGCCCAGGGCGGCTATGCCGACCTGCACGAGGTCAACCGCTGGAACCTCGACTTCGTGCGCAATTCTCCGGCCTCGGCGCGCTACCAGGATCTCGCCGCGCGCCTCGACGAGACGCTGAACTTCATGGCCGCCTGTGGCCTCAGCTCCGCCACGACGCCGCAGATCGCGGAGACCGACTTCTTCACCAGCCACGAGGCGCTGCTGCTGCAGTACGAGGAGGCGCTGACCCGCGTCGATTCGACATCGGGCGACTGGTACGATTGCTCGGCCCACATGCTGTGGATCGGCGATCGCACCCGCCAGCCCGACGGCGCGCATGTCGAGTTCCTGCGCGGCGTCCGCAACCCGATCGGCTTCAAGTGCGGCCCGTCGCTGTCGACAGACGACACGCTGCGCCTGATCGACACCCTGAACCCCGCGAATGAAGCCGGCCGCATCGTGCTGATCGTTCGCATGGGTGCGGAGAAGGTGGCCGATATGCTGCCGCCGCTCGTCCGAGCGGTGCAGCGCGAGGGCAAGTCCGTCGTCTGGTCGTGCGATCCGATGCACGGCAACACCATCACCGCGAACAACGGCAGGAAGACCCGTCACTTCGACGCGATCCTGAACGAAGTGAAGGCGTTCTTCGCCGTGCACCGCGCCGAGGGCACCCATCCGGGCGGCGTGCATTTCGAGATGACCGGCCAGGAGGTCACGGAGTGCATCGGCGGTTCGACGGACATCACCGTCGACAACCTCAACGACCGCTACGAGACGCAGTGCGACCCGCGCCTCAACGCGAGTCAGGTGCTGGAACTCGCCTTCCTGCTCGCCGAGCAGCTCAAGGCCGAGCGCCTGTCGGTCGCAAGGGCGCGTCCGGCCGTCTGACCGACACCGGAGTTTGGCGCGAAAAAGAGCCCCGGGGAGGGCCGATGACGCATCCCGAGAACGGCGAGATCGAACGCTACACCGACCACTACTTCAATCGCTCGAAGCAGGTGGTCGGGAAGTTCGGAGACTGCACGGTTACCTACGCGATCTTCATGCGACGGCCCGTGGTGTTCGCGCCGCGGATCGCGCTCGATTGGCTGGAGGAGACCTGCCGGGCGCGCAACGCGAAGATCGACCTCGACCTGCGCTACCGCGAAGGCAAGTGGGTCGGTGCCGGCGAACCGATGATGTACATCACCGGCTCCTTCTTCCATCTGGTCGACCTGGAGACGATCTTCCTGCAGAAGCTGGGGCCGGCCTGCGTGGCCGCCTACAATGCCTGGACCATGTGCGCGGACATGCCGAAGTCGGCCTTCCTCGCCATGGATGCGCGCCATTGCGCGGGCCGCGAGATGGCGGAGATGATGGCCTATGCCGCTTCCGTCGGCTCGGCCCGCGCCAAGCGCAAGGTCGGCGCCGTCGGGTTCATCGGCAACGCCACCCACGCCACGGCGCACTTCTTCGGTCGCGAGTTCGGGCTCGGCACCATGCCGCACGCTCTGATCGGCTACGCCGGCTCGACGCTGCGCGCCGCAGAGATGTTCCATGAGACCTTCCCGACCGAAGGCATGACCGTCCTTGTCGACTATTTCGCGCGTGAGATCTCCGATTCGCTCGAGGTTTGCCGGCGCTTTCCCGAGTTGGCGGCGCAGGGCAATCTCTCGCTGCGCCTCGACACGACCGGCGGCCGCTATGTCGAGGGGCTCGACCCCGCATCGTCCTATGCCGTGCTGGAGCGCTTCTCGCCCGAATCGATCCGCGGCTATCGCAGCGAGGAGGAGCTTCGCTATCTCGTCGGCACCGGCGTGTCGGCTGCGGCGATCTTCCATCTGCGCGCCGAACTGGATCGCAACGGTTTCGACAAGGTGAAGATCGTGGCCTCATCGGGCTTCGGTCCGGCCAAGTGCCGCGTCATGGCCGAGGCGAAGGCACCGATCGACGTGGTGGGCTCGGGCTCGTTCCTGCCGTCCAACTGGTCGGAGACCTACGCCACTGCCGACATCGTCGAATACGACGGCGAAAAGCGCGTTAAGATCGGCCGCGAGTTCCTGCATCGCAACAGGCCGGCCGGCGTGACCAAGCCGCTCTGATCTCCGGGAGAGACGCATGCTCAAGCTGTATTTCACGCCAGGTACCTGCGCGACGGCGTCGCACATCGGTCTCGAAGAGAGCGGCGCGACGTTCGACTCGCAGGAACTCTCTTTTGCCAAGGCTGAGCAGCGGACGCCGGAATACCTCAAGATCAATCCGCGCGGCCGCGTGCCGGCGCTGGTGGTGGACGAGGGCACCATCGTCGAGAACACCGCGATTCTCGACTACATCGCGGCGAAGTACGCGCCGCACCTGATGCCGACGGACGCCGTAAAGCGCGCCCGCGCTCTCTCACTGATGGCGTGGTTCTCCAACACGGTACATCCGAACTTCACCCATGTCGGGCGCCCCGAGCGCTTTGCGACCGATACCGCCGTGTTCGACCACCTCAAGGCCGTGGGTCGCGAGAACTTCCACGCCAACCTCAAGGAGATCGACGGTCTCCTTGCCGGCAAGACATGGATACTGGGCGACAAATTTTCCGTCGTCGACGGCTACGCGCTGGTCTTCTACGGCTGGGGCAAGCGCATCGGCCTGCCGGTCGAGGAGCTGAAGAACTACACCGCCTGGAAGGACCGCATGCTGGCGCGGCCGGCCGTGAAGCGCGTGCTGGAGCGAGAGAAGAGCGTGCTGCTCGCCGCCTGAGCCGGATCAGCCGACCACGAAGCTCTGGTACATGAACTGGAGGTCCGCGCTCTCCTGCGGCGTGATCTCGCCGTCGAGGACTCGGCCTTCCCAGGCGCGCAGCTTGCGCTTGACGTCGACGGGGGTGCGCGGGCTCAGCAGCACCATGAAGAACTGCTCGTGGGGCGACAGTTCACGCTCGCGGCGATAGCCGAACGGACCGCTGCCGGGCGCCTTTGCCGGAACGGGCGCGGCGACCCGCGGCAGGACCGAGGCATCGATCACGTCGTCCCACTTGAGCCCGGCCTCTCGGACCATGGCCGAGGCGAGCTTGGCGGCGGCCAACGCTTCCTGGGCGTGGCTGCTGTCGAGGATCTCGAGGACCTTGACCAGGGTATTGCGATTGAAGGTCGACACGGGCGTCTGGCCTTTGACTATTGCATGAGCAACGGGCACTAAGTGCCTACAAGATATAGGTGGATACGCCTTGGATCAAGGCAAGCCCTCGGCCAGCGCCTTTCCCGTCTATCTCGCCGGCCTCGGCAGCTGGTTCGTGCCGCTCGGCATCCAGATGGTGCTGTTCCCGTGGCTGGTCGCCGTGGTGCTGCACATGGACGCCTTCGCCGTAGGCGTGGCGCAGGCGGCCCTCATGGCGCCTTCGCTGCTCTTCCTGCCGCTGGGCGGCCTAGTCGCCGACCGCGGCAATGCCCGGCGCCTGCTGCTCTCCTATCACTTGATCTACGCCCTGCCGCCTCTCGCCCTGGCGCTGGTCCTGTGGTCCGACGGGCTGAGCTATCCGCTCCTGATCGCTTACGGCATTGCGGCAGGCGCGATCAGCGCCTTCGCCATCCCCACCCGCGACGCGCTCCTGCCGGTCGTGGCCCCGAGGGGCGGCCTGCCGAAGGCCGTGGCGCTGGCGACGGCGCTGCAGTTCGGCGGCCAGCTGCTGGGCATTGCCTGCGCCTCGACCGCCGACCGCTTCGGCGCCGTGCCGCTCCTGCTGCTCCATTCCGGCATGGTGCTGGCGGGATGCATCTTCGTGCGCCGACTGCCCGACCCGCCGCCCCATCCGAAGACCGAACACCCCGGCTTCTGGCGCAGCATCGGCGAGGGCGTTTCGGCCGCCGCGAAGTCGGACCAGATCTGGCCCGTGCTGCTGCTCAACTTCGGAGTCGGCGTCTTCTATGTCGGCCCGTTCATGGCGGTGCTCCCGCTGGCGATCCGCGACCACTATGCCGGCGGAGCGGCCGAACTCTCCTACATGAACCTCGCGTTCTGGGCCGCGACCATCGTGGCCAGCATGGCGCTGGCGGGAATTGCGCGCCGGCTCACGCTGCGCGGACGACTGATCGGGGCGGCGGTGCTCACGGGCGCCGTGGTCCTGATAGCGCTTGCGACGCTGCCGCCATTTCCGATCTTCCTTGCGCTGATCTTCGTCTGGGGCCTGGGCGCCGGGATCACCATGACCCAGAGCCGCACGGTGGTGCAGATCGTTGCGCCGGCGACGCACCGCGCACGCCTCATGTCCTTGTTCCAGCTGGGTCTGAGTGGCGGCGGCCCGATCGGCGCCTTCCTGACCGGCACGATCTGCTCGATCTGGGGCCTCAAGGCCGCGCTGCTGTTCCCGGCGCTGGCGATGCTGGTCCTGATCGCCCTGGTCCTGCTGCGCTCGCGCCTGTGGTCGATGCGGACGGTGGAGTAGTGGACGGGCATCGACTATCGAACCGTCTTATAGAAGGCGATTCGGTTGCATTACCGTGTGTGCTAGGAGAAGTTGTGACGCGAGCGGCATAACTGGAGTTCGCGATGATCTGGCGTCGGATCGGCGTGTTTCTCGCGGTCCTCCTTTTGGCAATCGATGCGCATGCAGATGTTGCAAACTGCGACAGCGGCCAAGGTGCCGTGGCCTATGCTCAATGCATCGAGGCGGTATTGAGCGAGGAGGAAAGGAAGCTCGACGAAGCCTTCAAGGCGGCGCTCGAGAAACTTCCAGAACGGCCGCTGTCCGCCGTTCTGGATTCGAGGAATACGACCGAGCAACTCAGAGCCCACCTGATCAAGGCGCAGGAGGCATGGCGCGTCTACGCTCAAGAAAGCTGTGCGTTTGTCGGATCGATGCAGGGTCGCGGTTTGTGGGTAGGAATATTCACCACGACCTGCCTCATAATCGAGACGAGATCCCGCATCGAAGCTCTTCAGACGCTTCCAGGTCCGCCGTGATGCAACTTCGCTGCACGCCGAGGTTCGAGAATTGTCTAGGAAGCGTTGCCGTCCGGGCCCTGACTACTCGGCCGCGGCACGGGAGCCGAGGCCCAGCGTGTGCCACACATCCTGCAGGGCGGTCACGAGCCGAGCCATGTCTTCGTCGCCGTGCATCGGTGTCGGCGTGAGGCGCAGGCGTTCGGTGCCGCGCGGGACGGTTGGATAGTTGATCGGCTGGACGTAGATCGCGTGGCGGTCGAGCAGCAGGTCGCTCGCCTGCTTGCACAGCGCCGCGTCGCCCACGAACACCGGAACGATGTGTGTCGTCGAGGGCATCACCGGCAGGCCCGCGGCCGTGAGGCGGCGCTTCAGGGTGGCGGCGCGCTCCTGGTGCCGCGCGCGCAGCTCCGGCTGGCCGCTGACGAGGCGCACGCTGGCGAGCGCGGCGGCGGCGATCGCCGGCGGGAGCGAGGTCGTGAAGATGAATCCCGAGCCGCAGGAGCGCACGAAATCGACCGTGGCCGCTGTCGAGGCGATGTAGCCGCCGACCACGCCGAACGCCTTGGCGAGCGTCGCCTGCACGATGTCGACCTTGTCGAGCACGCCGTCGCGCTCGGCGACACCGGCGCCATGGTCGCCGTACATGCCGACGGCATGGACCTCGTCGAGATAGGTGAGGGCGCCATGGCGATGGGCGACGTCGCAGATTTCGCCGATCGGAGAGACGTCGCCGTCCATCGAGTAGACCGATTCGAATGCCACGATCTTGGGCGTCGCGGGATCGGCAGCGCTCAGCAGTTCATCGAGATGCCGCGGATCGTTGTGCCGGAAGATGCGGCGGGTGGCGCCGGAGTGGCGGATGCCCGCGATCATCGAGGCGTGATTGAAAGCGTCGGAATAGAGCTCGCAGCCCGGCAGCATCGCGCCCAGCGTCTGCAGGGTCGTCTCGTTGGCGACATAGCCCGAGGTGAAGACCAGCGCGGCTTCCTTGCCGTGCAGCGCGGCCAGCTCGCGCTCGAGTGCGGCGTGCAGCGTGTTGGTGCCCGAGATGTTGCGGGTGCCGCCGGCGCCCGAGCCCTGGGCGCCGATCGCCGCCTGCATCGCCTCGACGACCGCCGGATGCTGGCCCATGGCCAGGTAGTCGTTGCTGCACCACACCGTGACATCGCACGGGTCCTGTCCCTCGCGGTGCAGGCGCGCACGGGGAAAGGCGCCGACGATGCGTTCCAGTTCGGCGAAGACGCGATAGCGCCCTTCGTCGCGAAGGCGACCGAGATGGCCGTTGAAGAAGGCTTCGTAGTCCATGGCGGGTGTCTCCTGCGCGGCCACTCTAGGCGCAATGACATTCCACGGAAGGCACAAATTGGTCGCGGTCCGCCTGGGGCTGAGAACGGTTCTCAGCGACTAGCGAAGCAGCGGCATGAGCAGGGCGAGGCTGAGGAACAGCGAGACCGACAGGAGCGGCAGAGACCCCAGCCATCGCGTCTGCCCGGCCAGTCCGTCCCAATGCCGCAGGGTTGGCACGGCGGCCCACAGCGCGAACAGGAAGCCCAGCGCCCAGAAGAGGAAGGCGAGGGGCATCGCGACGTTCGCCTGGTCGTCGGTGGCGGTCGCGATCCCGAGGCCCACGATGGCGGGCGGGATCGCGGCGGTGAAAAGCGACACCGCCCAGATCGCGCGGCTGCGGATGCGCTGGCTGATGCCGAAAGGCGGCGTGCGAACGGCCGTCGCGCCGCCGCCTTCGGAGCCAGCGCTCACGATCAGCCCTTGAACAGGCCTTCCGACCTGAGGTCGGCCAGCGTGGCGTCGAAGGCCTGGCGCAGGCGGCCGAACAGGTCGCCGAGTTCGGTCTCGTTGATGACCAGCGGCGGGCAGATCGCGACGCGGTCGCCCATGTTGCGGATGAACAGGCCGCGCGCCACGGCATGGTTGTAGACGCGCAGGCCGGCGCCGACCGCAACCAGGTCGAACGGCGCCTTGGTCTTCTTGTCGGCGACGATTTCGAGCGCGCCCATCATGCCCACGCTCATCGCCTCTCCCACCAGCGGATGGTCGGCGAAGGACTGGACGTGCTTGGCGAAGGCCGGGCTGGTGCGCCTGGCGTGACCGAACAGGTCAGTCTCGTCGTAGATCTTCTGGGCTTCGAGCGCGACGGCCGCGGCCACCGGATGGCCGGAGTAGGTGAAGCCATGGCCCCAGGTGCCGATCTTGTCGCTCTCGCTCATCAGCGCCTGGTAGACCTTGTCGCTCACCATCACCGCCGAGATCGGCAGGAACGACGCCGACAGCGCCTTGGCGCAGGTCAGGATGTCCGGCTTGATGTTCATCGTCTGGCTGCCCCAGACATTGCCGGTCCGGCCGAAGCCGCAGATCACCTCGTCGGCGACGAACAGCATGTCGTACTTCCGGCAGACCGCCTGGATCTTCTCGTAGTAGCCCTTGGGCGGGACGATGACGCCGCCCGCGCCCATGACGGGCTCAGCAATCATCGCGGCCACCTGGTCGGCGCCGCCTTCCTTTATGATGAGCGCCTCGAGTTCCTCGGCGCAGCGGGTCGCGAACTGTTCCTCGGTCTCGCCCTCGACGCCGAAGCGGTAGAAGTGCGGGCAGGACGTGTGCAGCACACCCTGGATCGGCAGGTCGAACGAGCGGTGGTTCGTGGGCAGGCCGGTGAGGCTCGCCGAGGCGACCGTGACGCCGTGATAGCCCTTGATGCGCGAGACGATCTTCTTCTTCTGCGGCCGGCCCAGCGCATTGTTCATGTACCACACCATCTTCACGACGGTGTCGTTGGCCTCGGAGCCGGAGTTGGCGAAGAACACCTTCGACATCTCGACCGGCGCCATCGACTTAAGCTTTTCCGCGAGGTTGATCGCGGGCTCGTGGGAGCGCTGGTTGAAGGCGTGGTAGAACGGCAGCTGCTTCATCTGCTCGTAGGCGACGGTCGCCAGCCGCTCGTTGCTGAAGCCCAGGGCGGCCGACCAGAGCCCCGCCATGCCTTCGATGTATTCCTTGCCGTCGTCGTCCATCACGTAGACGCCACGGCCGCGCACGATGGTCAGTGGGCCGCTCGCCTCGTGCTTCTTGAAGTTGGTGTAGGGGTGCAGGTGGTGGGCAATGTCCCGCGAGGCGTTGGAATTGCCGCGGAAGCTGCGAGAAACGTCATTCATGCCGGTACCCCTGGAACAGTGAGGGGCGCACGATAACCCGCCTGAGCATGAAGTTCACTGTGCCTGTCCATGCAAATTTTTTGTGCAATTGACGCGCTCGGGGGCCCGGTGCAACTTCAATGAGATATGCGCTGATGCAGGGGCGGCGGCCGGGGAGGCCCCTCTGTGGCGGCCAACGGGGACCATCGAGGGGGTAGATCCATGCACTTCAATCTGCGGCATTCAGTGGCGCTGACGGCGCTCGCCTGCGCCAGCCTCGCCTTCACGCCGGCGGCCGACGCCAAGACCTTCAAATGGGCCAATTCGGGCGATGTCAGCTCGATGGACCCCTATGCCCGCCAGGAGACGTTCCTCCTGACCTTCAATTCGAACATCTACGAGCCGCTGATCCGCCGCGACAAGGACCTTAAGCTCGAGCCGGCGCTGGCCACGAAGTGGGGCCAGACCGACCCGATTACCTGGTTCTTCGATATTCGTCCGGGCGTCAAATTCCATGACGGCACGCCGCTCACGGCCGACGACGTTGTGTTCTCGCTCAATCGCGCCAACGGTCCCGGCTCGAACATGGGCAGCAATTTCGTCTCGGTGAAGGAGATCAAGAAGGCCGGCGACATGCGCGTCGAGGTCACGACCAAGTATCCCGATCCGCTGCTGGCCGACAAATGGGCCGCGCTCGGCATGATGTCTAAGGCCTGGGCCGAGAAGAACAATGCCGTCAATTCCGCCGACATGACCAAGAACGAGGAGAACTTCGCGACCCGCAACGCGATGGGCACCGGCCCCTTCATGCTCAAGGAGCGCAAGGCAGGTGAGAAGACGATCCTGGTCAACAATCCCAACTGGTGGGACAAGCCCGTCCACAACATCACCGAAGTGATCTTCACGCCGGTGTCGAACCCGGCGACCCGCATTGCCGCACTCAAGGCCGGCGACATCGACATGACCTACGAGGTCCCGCCGGCCGACACCGAATCGCTGAAGAAGGACGCCAACGTCAAGGTACTGGAAGGCCCCGAGACCCGCGTGGTGTTCCTGGGCTTCGACCAGGAGCGGCCCGAGCTGCTCGAGTCGAACGTCAAGGGCAAGAACCCGTTCAAGGACAAGAAGGTCCGCGAGGCCATCCATCGCTCGATCGACGTCGACGCGATCAAGCGGACCGTGATGCGCGGCCAGTCGTTCCCGACCAACCTGATGGTGGCGCCGGGCATCAACGGCTACATGAAGGACCTCGACAAGCGGCCGGCGCTGCTGAAGCCCGAGGAGGCCAAGAAGATGCTGGCGGACGCCGGCTATCCCAACGGCTTCGAAGTGGGCATGGACTGCCCCAACGACCGCTACGTCAACGACGAGAAGATCTGCCAGGCCGTGGTGGCGATGCTGGCCAAGATCGGCGTGAAGGTGAATCTGCGGGCGCAGACCCGCAACCTCTACTTCGCCAAGATCCTGCGCAAGGCCGACCTCAAGCCGGGCGATACCAGCTTTTACATGCTGGGCTGGTCGCCGGCGCAGACCTACGACGTGCACAACGTCTTCGAGGCGCTGATCCAGACCCCGAACGCCGCCACCAAGAAGGGCCAGTTCAACGCCGGTGGCTACTCCAATCCGGCCGTCGACAAGCTGGCGGACTCGATGGAGCAGGAGACCGACAAGGCCAAGCGCGACGCCATGATCCGCGAGGCCACCAAGCTCTATGTCGACGATTTCGCCTACGTCCCGCTGCATCAGCAGGCGGTCGTGTGGGCGGCGCGCAAGAACATCGATCTGGTTCAGCCCGCCGACAACAGCTTCCCGCTGCGCTTCGTCCAGGTGAAGTAGAGACGGCCTGACGACTTCGACGATCGGCCCCGACCGCACCCAACGTGCGGCCGGGGCCGGTTCGGTTTTGGCGCCAATCCTGCAGGCGCAGCGTGCGGGCTCAAAAGAAATCCAATGCTAGCCTTCATCCTGAGACGACTCCTGCAATCGATCGCCGTGCTTCTGGCGGTGGGCGTCGTCGCCTTCTCCCTGTTCCGCTATGTCGGCGACCCGATCAACGCCATGGTCGGCCAGGACACGACGATGGAGGAACGCGCCGAACTGCGTACCAAGCTCGGTCTGAACGATCCGGCGCCGGTTCAGTTCTTCCACTTCATTGCCAATGCCGCGCAGGGAAAGTTCGGCCTGTCCTACCGGACCTCGGAGCCGGTCGGCCGGCTGATCCTGGAGAGGATCCCGGCAACGCTCGAACTGTCTCTCTGCGCCGCCGTGTTCGCCCTGTTCGTCGGCGTGCCGATGGGCGTCTATACCGGTCTCTACCCCAAGCACTGGTCGAGCAGGCTGTTCCAGGCCGTGTCACTCATCGGCATTTCGCTGCCGACATTCCTGATCGGCATCCTGCTGATTCTGGTGTTCGCCGTCTGGCTGCGGCTGCTTCCCTCATTCGGGCGCGGCGAGACCGTCCAGATTGGCTGGTGGACCACCAATTTCCTTACGTGGTCGGGACTTAAGGCGCTGATCCTGCCCTCGATCACGCTCGGCCTGTTCCAGCTCACGCTGCTCATGCGGCTGGTGCGATCGGAGATGCTGGAAGTGATGCGGACCGACTACATCAAATTCGCGCGGGCGAGGGGGCTCACCAACCGCGCCATCAATTTTGGCCATGCGCTCAAGAACACGCTGGTGCCGGTCATCACCGTCACCGGACTGCAGCTTGGCGCCCTGATCGCCTTCGCCATCGTTACCGAGACGGTGTTCGCCTGGCCGGGCGTCGGACAGCTGTTCATCCAGTCGGTGCAGTTCTCCGACATTCCGGTGATGGCGGCCTACCTGATGCTGATCGGACTCCTGTTCGTGCTGATCAACCTCACGGTCGATCTCCTCTATTTCGTCGTCGATCCGCGCCTGCGCAGCCAGGGCGGCACGGCGCGGGTCGCAGGGCACTGAGATGACGGCAGGATCGCAACAAACCGGATGGCTGCATCGCGCGGCCGACAGCGACATCTGGTGGAGCTTCAAGTCCTCGCCGATGACGGTGGTCGCCGCCGTCGCAACCTTCCTGATCATTGCGGTGGCGTTCCTGTCGCCGGTTCTGGCGCCTCATACACCGTTCGATCCGGCGACGCTCAGCCTCAGTGACGGCCTCAAGCCACCGGTGCTGCTGTCTTCCGACGGCGACTGGGCTTTTCCTCTGGGTACTGATGATCAGGGCCGGGACGTCCTCTCGTCGATCATGTACGGGACCCGCCTGTCGCTGATCGTGGGCTTCGCGTCGGTCGTCGTGGCCATGACGCTCGGCATCACGCTCGGCCTGCTGAGCGGCTATCTCGGCGGTGCGGTCGACGCGCTGATCATGCGAGTCGCCGACGTTCAGCTGACTTTCCCCGCCATCCTGGTGGCGCTACTGATCGACGGCATCGTACGCGGCATCATTTCGGTGAAACGGCACGACGAGATCGCGATCTACGTCATCGTGGGCGCGATCGGCCTCTCGTTCTGGGTCCAGTACGCCCGCACCGTCCGCGGCTCGGTGATGGTCGAGAAGAACAAGGAATACGTCCAGGCGGCCCGCGTGATCGGCCTGTCGCCGATACTCATCATGGTCCGGCACGTGTTGCCCAACGTCACCGGGCCGGTGCTGGTCATCGCGACCATCAATCTCGGCCTCGCCATCATCACCGAGGCGACGCTGTCCTTCCTCGGCGTGGGCCTCCCGTCCACCGAGCCGTCGCTCGGCACGCTGATCCGCCTCGGCAACGAGGTGCTGCAGTCCGGCGACTGGTGGATCACGGTGTTCCCCGGAATCACGCTCGCTGCGCTCGTTCTGGCAGTGAACCTGCTGGGCGACTGGCTGCGCGACGCCCTCAACCCGAAGCTTCGATAGGGCAAGCGCGATGGCCGCCGCATCGAACAATCAGCCGCTGCTCGAAGTCCGCAGCCTCCGCGTCGAGTTCCCGACGCGCCGCGGTACCCTGCTGGCCGTCGACGATGTGTCCTTCGACATCGCGCCCGGCGAGGTGCTGGGCGTGGTGGGCGAGTCGGGCGCCGGCAAGTCGCTGACCGGCAACGCCATCATCGGCCTGTTGGAGCCGCCGGGCCGGGTCGCCGGAGGCGAGATCCGTCTCGAGGGGCGGCGAATCGACAATCTGCCCTACGAGGAGATGCGCAAGGTGCGCGGCGCCCGTATCGGCGCGATTTTCCAGGACCCCCTTACGAGCCTCAATCCGCTCTATTCGGTGGGCCGCCAGCTGGTCGAAACGATCCAGACCCACCTTCCGCTGTCGGCTTCCGAAGCCCGGACGCGGGCGATCGAACTGCTGAAGGAAGTGGGCATCCCCGGCGCCGAGATGCGCATCGACCACTATCCGCACCAGTTCTCCGGCGGCATGCGCCAGCGGGTGGTGATCGCCCTGGCGCTGTGCGCGGGGCCGCGCCTGATCGTGGCCGACGAGCCGACGACGGCGCTCGACGTGTCGATCCAGGCCCAGATCATCGCCCTCCTGAAACGGCTCTGCCGCGAGCACGGCACGGCGGTGATGCTGGTGACGCACGATATGGGCGTGATCGCCGAAACCGCCGACCGCGTCGCGGTCATGTATGCCGGCCGCATTGCCGAGATCGGACCGGTGCGCGACGTGGTGAAGCACGCCAAGCATCCTTACACCAAGGGGCTGATGGGCTCGATCCCGAGCCTCGGTGTCCGCAGCGAGCGACTGACGCAGATCGACGGCGCCATGCCGCGATTGACCGAGATCCCGCCGGGCTGTGCCTTCAACCCGCGCTGCGGCGCGCGCGGACAGCGATGCCTGGTCGAGAGGCCCGATCTCATGGCGGCGGGCACCACGCGCGCCGCCTGCTGGCTACACGATCGCGGCGGTGTCGGGCCGGCCGTCGGCAAGGAGACGGTCGATGCCTGACGGCGGTGGCAGCCAGTTCGTCCGCATCGCGGGCCTGAAGCGCTACTTCGACGTCTCCGCGCCATGGCTGGTGCGCACCATCGAGCGCCGGCCGCGCCAGATCGTCCAGGCCGTCGACGGGATCGACATCGAGATTGCCAAGGGCGAGACCTTCTCCCTGGTGGGGGAGTCGGGCTGCGGCAAGTCGACGGTGGCGCGCCTGGTGGTCGGGCTCTATCCGCCGACCGCCGGCTCGATCGAAATCGACGGAAACGACATGGGAGGCCGCCACAGCGCGGCGGAGATGGCCGCGCTGCGCCGGCGCATGCAGATGATCTTCCAGGACCCCTACGCCAGCCTCAATCCGCGCTGGCGCGTGTTCGACATCATCGCCGAGCCGATCCGTGCCTTTGGCCTCGCCAAGGACAAGGCAGATCTCGAAGCCCGTGTCGGCGGGCTGCTGCGCCAGGTGCGCCTCAACCCGGCCGATGGCCGCAAGTACCCGCACGAATTCTCAGGCGGCCAGCGCCAGCGCATCTCGATCGCGCGTGCCCTCGCCAGCGAGCCCGAGTTCCTGGTATGCGACGAGCCGACCTCGGCGCTCGACGTCTCGGTGCAGGCGCAGATTCTGAACCTGATGGTCGACCTGCAGCGCCGGCTGCAGCTCACTTATCTGTTCATCAGCCACAACCTTGCGGTCGTCTATCACATCTCCACACGGGTCGGCGTAATGTACCTCGGCCGTCTTGTGGAGGTGGCGCCGACCGAAACGCTGTTCACCCGGCCCAAGCACCCCTACACGCGGATGCTGCTCGACACGATCCCGGACCTCGACATGACCGGCCGCCAGCGCAGCCCGGTCGGTGGCGAGGTGCCGAGCCCGATCAATCCACCCTCCGGCTGCTCCTTCCACCCGCGCTGTCCGTTCGCAAACGACCGCTGCAAGAGCGAGCGGCCCAAGGCGCTGCCGATCGAGGGCGGCACTGTGGCCTGCCACGCCATCGAGGAAGGCCGCCTGCCGATCGAGGACCGGACCTACACGGTCGGTACCTGACGGGCGGCAGAGCCCTTCCGCGTCAGCCCTGATGTGCGTCGGCGGAGGCCGAGCGCGCTTGATCTGTAGCGGGGCTCGCTTACGATCCGGCGCAACATTGCAACGGAGAGTTCAGGATGCCGGTCATCAACCGCATTGCCTCGTTCCACAAGGACATGACCGCGTGGCGTCATGACATTCACAGCCACCCGGAGACGGCCTTCGAGGAAGTGCGGACGGCCGATGTGGTCGCCGAGAAGCTGAAGAGCTTCGGCATCGAGGTCCACCGCGGGCTGGCCAAGACCGGCGTCGTCGGCGTGCTGCGCTCGGGCACGTCCAACCGCGCGATCGGGCTGCGCGCCGACATGGATGCGCTGGACGTGCACGAGACCAACCAGTTCGATCACAAGTCGACAATCCCGGGCAAGATGCATGCCTGCGGCCACGATGGTCACACGGTGATGTTGCTGGGCGCGGCCAAGTATCTTGCCGAGACCAGGAACTTCGACGGCACGGTCTACTTCATCTTCCAGCCGGCCGAGGAGAACGAGGGCGGCGGCCGCGTGATGGTGGAAGAGGGGCTGTTCGAGAAGTTCCCGGTCGAGGGCGTCTACGGCATGCACAACATCCCGGGCATCCCGGTCGGCAAGTTCGCGGTTCGCCCCGGCCCGATGATGGCCGCCTACGACATCTTCGAGGTCGTGCTGAAGGGCGTCGGCGGCCACGGCGCCATGCCGCAGCACACGATCGATCCGGTCGTCGTCGGTGCGCACATCGTGACGGCTCTGCAGTCGATCGTGGCGCGCAACGTCGACCCGATGGACACTGCCGTCGTCTCGACCACGCAGATCCATGCCGGCGACGCCTGGAACGTGATTCCGCAGGAATGCGTGCTGCGCGGCACGGTCCGCACCTTCAAGAAGCCGGTGCAGGACCTGATCGAGAAGAATATCGAGAAGATCTCCCGCAACGTCGCGGCGGGCTTCGGCGCCGAGGTCGTGAAGTGGCGCTACGAGAAGCGCTATCCGGCGACCGTCAACAGCACGCAGGAGACGGAGTTCGCGGCCCACGCCGCGGCGTCGCTGGTCGGCCTCGAGAACGTCAACCGCAACCCGACGCCGGCGATGGGCAGCGAGGACTTCGCCTGGATGCTGCTGAAGAAGCCGGGCTGCTACATCTGGATCGGCAACGGCGACGGTGCCGGAAGCTGCATGGTTCACAACCCGGGCTACGACTTCAACGACGAGATCCTGCCGCTCGGCGCGTCCTACTGGGCAACGCTGGTCGAGCAGCAACTCGCGCGCGAGGCGATGCCTCAGGCGGCGGAGTAACGCGAAGCTTCAACCGCGGCGCGTTCGTGTCTGGTCCGCACCCCTACGCCCATGCCCGCATCGGGCTGGCGACGATGCACGAGAAGGAGCGGGCGCTCGGGCCCGCATTCCGGCGCGTGCTCGGCGCCGACATCGTCGCCGTGCCCGAGCTGGACACCGACGTGCTCGGCACTTTCTCCGGCGAGGTGCCGCGACCCGACGTGCTGGTCGAGACCTCGCTTCTCAAGGCCGAACTGGCCTTCCGCACGATGGACGTCGATTGCGCGGTCGCCAGCGAGGGCAGTTACGGGCCCATCGACCGCGTCCCGCTGATCTCCTGCGGCGTCGAGATCCTGGCCTTCGTCGACCGCAAGCGCGGACTTCGGCTGGTCGACACCTTCCCGACCCGTCATTCGAGCTGGCGGCTGTCGCGCTTCCGCGTCGGCGACCCTGCCCGCCTCACCGTCCTGCGTGCGATGGGCTTCCCGCGCTACGGCGTGTTCGTCGCCTGCAGCACCGACATGGACCATCCGGTGAAGGGCCTCGCCACCGAGGAGGAGGTGATCGCCACCATGGATCGCGAGGCCGAGCGCTCCACCGAAGGGCTGGCGGTCCTCTATTCGGACATGCGGGCGCACCGCAATCCGACCCGCATGAAGGTGCTGCGCGCGGCCGGCTGGCAGCTCGCCAAACGCCTGCAGTGCCTCTGCCCGAAATGCCACGCGCCCGGGTTCGGTCACATCGAATCGCGGCGCGGCCTGCCCTGCGAGGCCTGCGGCGATCCCACCCACTGGATCCATTTCGAGATCAACGGCTGCTCCGTCTGCGGCCACGCCGAAGCCCGCCCGCGCAAGGACGGAAGGCGGACGGCGCCGAAGCTCTCCTGCAAGAGCTGTCGCGAGGCTTAGAGTCTTTCCGCTTCAAGTCAACCCGCACCACCTCATCCTGAGGAGCGGCCGCAGGCTGCGTCTCGAAGGATTGGCAACAGGCGTGGTGTTCGTGCCCATGCTTCGAGACGCGCTCCTGCGGAGCGCTCCTCAGCATGAGGTTGGTGGTGGTGATTCTATCGGACTCGAAAAGACTCTAGCTTTTGGCACTCGCTCCTTGCGAAGCGCCTGGAGCCTTTCCCTCTCCTATCCAAGCATATCGTGCATTTGATGTAGGAGGCGGAAAGACTCTAGGTCGTGGTGACAATTTCAGGATTCCCTTTGGGCTGAAGCTCTGATTCAACGCTGGCTTTTGGAGGCTGGCGTGGAAGGAGAAGTTCTGAGGGACGATCAATGGTTGCGGCTGGAGCGG
>NZ_JAJISD010000018.1 GCF_020880995.1 Reyranella aquatilis
AAATCAACGGTGGAGGCACCGAGCTCAGGAACGGGCTTGTAGGCCCCAGGAGACTCCGGGCTCTCCACCGAGACCGCGCCCGCAACTCTACGCCGACGCGGCCGTCTCTTGATACAAGGAGCGGCCTCAGGCCGCGTCTCGAAGGATGGGCAACAAGCAAGGTGCGCGTTCCCATCCTTCGAGACGGTCGCTGCGCGACCTCCTCAGGATGAGGTGTCTTTTGAAGTCACAAGACGCACCGTCTACATCTCGACCAGCGCGAGGTCCTGGAACCAGCTCTGCGCCTGCGTGTAGGCCTTGATCCGGGACGACAAAGCGCGCGGCGTGCGATCGTGATAGATCCAGATCATGACGGCGTCATCGACGGCCTTGGCGTGAATCTGGGCAGCGAGCGCGTCCTGCTTGGCCGGATCGAAGGTGTTCTGCAGTTCGGCGACCAGCCGGTCGACGTCGGCGTTCTTGTAGTTGCTCCAGTTCACGCCGACCGGCGCCACCTGGTCCGACGCGAAGAAGCGGTTCACGGCATAAAAAGGATCCGACGTCACGTGCGTGACGTTGGTCGCCGTCACGTCCTTGTTCATGTCAGCCTTGGCGCCGCCCCGCCAGCCCGTCATCAGGGCCTCGAGTTCGACCGGCTTGAAGTCGATGGCGATGAAGCTCTCCTTCATCATCTCCTGGATGGCCTCGTTGACCATCTGGTTGGTGCCACCCGCCTGGATGGAGATGCGGGCCTTCATCGGGTTGGCCTTGCTGTAGCCCGCCTCGGCCATCAGCTTGCGCGCCGCGTCGGGCGAGTACTTGATCTCGAAGGCGGGCTTGCCGAACCACGGGCTGGTCCTGTCGACCTCGCCATAGGCCGGCTGCACCATCCCGTTCAGCAGCTTGACGATCGCGTCGCGATCGACCGCGAGGTTCGCCGCCTTGCGCACCCGGATGTCGGTCCACGGCGAGCCTTCGAGCAGTGACGGATGATAATTGAAGACGTGCGGCGTGATGTTGCTGCTGATGCGCGCGCCACTCTGCTTCAGCCGGTCGACCATGTCGGGGCCCGGCGCGTCGATCATGTCGAAGGCGCCGGACAGCAGCGCGGCGCTGCGGCCGGAATCCTCCGGCGCGCAGATGAGCGCGATGCGATCGACCCGCGGCATGCGCTTGGGGTTCCAGTGATCCTCGTTCTTCACCAGCTCGGCGCGCTCGCGCGGCACCAGCCGGGCGAGCTTGAACGGGCCGGTGCCGGAAGGCGCCAGGGCGAACTTGCCCCAGTCGCGGCCGACCTTCTCCCATTGGGCGGGGCTCGAGACCAGGAACCACAGCAATTGATAGGGAAAGAGAGAATCGACCGACTTGGTCTTGATCTCGATCTCCATCGGGCCGGTCTTCCTGTAGGAGACCATGCTCGGCAGGCGCGGCCGCACTTGCGCGGCCTGACGCTGGTCGAACTGCGCGGCATCCTTGTTGAAGATCTTTTCGAAGTTCCAGATCACGGCATCGGCGTCGAACGCCGATCCGTCATGGAACTTCACTCCGTCGCGCAGCTTGAAGGTCCACAGCGTCTTGTCGGTCTCGCCGACCTTCCACTCGGTCGCCAGGCCCGGGATCATCTTGCCGGGGCGGTCCGACACGTCGAGTTCCCACGCGATCAGCGGATCGTAGATCGTGAGCCCGGTATATTGATAGGCATTGGCGCCGCGATCAGGCTGTCCCGTGGTGAGCGGGATGTCGGTCATCGGGATACCGTAGCGGACCGTCTTTTCCTGCGCCCACGCAGTGCGCGGCAGGGAAAGGGCTGTGGTTCCAGCCAACAGCGTGCGGCGCGAGAGCTTCATGGTCGCCTCCAGACAGGGAAATTGCTGTCTGTGAGATGCGACTCCCGTGCCAGAGTCGGCCTAAACCTGTCCGGTCACCTACGTTTGAGATCGGCCAGCAGGCGATCCACGAATTTCGGCGAATAGCCGAGGAGCGCTGCCTCGTCGGCCAGCTCTTCCTCGAGCCGGCCGAGCGCTTCGACAAAGGAGCCGCCTTTGGCCAGCGCCTTCTCGACCAGCGCGTGGGCCTCGTGCTTGCCGATCTTCGCGGCCAGCAGGAATGTCGCGCGCTCCGCCAGGACCGCCGCCTCCGCCGCGTCCATGTTGGCCTGGAGCGCGTCGGGCTCGATGACGAGGCCTCCGGCGACTTCGGCCATCGCCTCCACTGCCGATCCGAGGCATTCCACCAAGGCCGAGAGGGTCGGCCACTCCGCCTGCCAGCCGCCCAGCGCGCGCTCGTGCTCCTGCGGCATCGCCGCCACGATGGTGGCCGCCAGCATCGGCGCTCGCGCTGCCGCCGACAGGATGAGCGCCGCGCTGACCGGATTGCGCTTGTGCGGCATGGTCGAGGAGCTGCCACGGCCGGGGCCCGACGGCTCGGCTGCCTCGCCCACTTCGACCTGCATCATCAAAGATATGTCGCGCGACGCCTTGGCGAGCGCGCCGACGACCAGCGCACAATCCTGGGCCAGGGCCGCGACGCGGACGCGC
This sequence comes from Reyranella aquatilis, assembly GCF_020880995.1. GTDB lineage: Bacteria > Pseudomonadota > Alphaproteobacteria > Reyranellales > Reyranellaceae > Reyranella > Reyranella aquatilis. The sequence goes on from NZ_JAJISD010000018.1 coordinate 2,517, forward strand.
TGCGCGAACCACGGTCCAGGCGGCAAAGTGAGCTTCAGCTGCCTGGCCAGCCCCTTCATCACGCGCTCGGCCGCCGGGCCCAGCGCCGTCAGGCTGCCCGAGGCGCCACCGAACTGCACGATCTGCGTTTCCGCAAAGCTCGCCGCGAGACGACGCTTCGCGCGGTCGATGTCGGAGGCCCAGCCTGCGATCTTCTGGCCGAGCGCCAGCGGCGTCGCCGGCTGCAGCAGCGTCCGGCCCAGCATCGGTGTCGCGCGGTGCTTCTTCGCGAGGCGCGCCAAGGCCTGCACGATCCCATCGAGCGCCTTCAGCAGCGGCGGCAGCGCCTCGCCAAGCTGAAGCACCATAGCCGTGTCGATCACGTCCTGGCTGGTGGCGCCCCAATGGACATAGTCGGCGGCCCTGGCATCGCGCCCGCGCACCTGATCGGTCAACGCCTTCACCACCGGTACGGTGAGCGTCGCCGTGCGGCGCGCCCCGGCCACCAATGGGGCGGGATCGTAGAGCGACGGATCGCAGGCCTTGATGATCACCGATGCGGCGCGCTTCGGAATGAGTCCCGCTGCCGCGGTGGCTTCGGCCAGCGCCGCCTCGAAGCGCAGCATATGGCGCAAGGTCGCGAGGTCGGAGAAGCAGTCGGCGGTCGCGGCCGAAGAGCCCAATGCGGAGACGAGACGAACGGTCATGCGTTCAGCAGTCGAAGAAGACGGTTTCGTTCGGACCGCCCAGATAAAGAGGCAGCCGCCAGACGCCCGTTGCATCACGCTTCGCGATCAGCGTGGCACGGCGCTCCGGCTCGACCAGATTGAGGGCCGGATCCTCGGCCAGCGCCGGGTCTCCGTCGAAATAGAGGCGCGTCGCGAGACGGTTGAGGACGCCTCGAGCGAACACCGAGACGTTGACGTGGGCCGCCTGCAGGCCGCCGCCCGGCCAGGGCACGCGGCCGGGCTTCACGGTGCCGAAGCGTGCGCAACCCCGCGTGTCGGTGGAGGCGCGGCCGTAGCCCTCGAAGCCCGCATCGAGCGGCAGGTTGCGACGATCTTCCGGATGATTGTAGCGGCCGTGACTGTTGGCCTGCCAGATTTCGAGCAGCCCGTCCGGCACGATGGCGCCGTCGGCATCGTGAAGGGTGAGCGCGATCTCGATCCGCTCGCCCGCGACGCCCGCCGGCGCGAGATCGTGCCGGTAAGCATTGACGACGGTGCCGAAATAGAACGGCCCGATCGTCTGCGACGGGGTCAGCGCGCGGCTCATGTGTTCTCCATCGGCGTGGCATTGCGGCCGCGCAGCACGATGTCGAAGCGATAGGCCAGCGCCCATTCCGGCTGTGTCGCGTCCATGTCGAACGCCGCCTGCAGCCGCGGCCGCGCCCCTTCCGGCACGGAGTTGTAGATCGGATCGAAGGCCAGCAGCGGATCCTGGGGAAAATACATCTGCGTGATCAGGCGCGTGGCGAAAGCGGGACCGAACAGCGAGAAGTGGATGTGCGCCGGCCGCCAGGCATTGTAGTGGTTCTTCCAGGGATAGGCGCCAGGCTTGATGGTGATAAACCTGTACGTACCGTCGGTGCCGGCGCGTGCGCGACCGCCGCCGTAGAAGTTGGGATCGAGCGGCGCATCGTGCTGGTCGCCGGGATGGTGGTAGCGGCCGGCGGCATTGCACTGCCAGATCTCGACCAGCGCCTCCGGGACGGGTTTGCCGTCCTCGTCCAGCACGCGGCCGTGCACGACGATGCGCTCGCCCAGCGGCTCGCCCATGCGCCGGCGCGTCAGATCGTTCTCGCCGGCATCGAGCCGTTCCGCGCGCAACAGCGGGCCGGTGATTTCCGACAGCGTATGCGGCAGCACGATCGCCGGCTTCGACGGCGAGCGGCTGACAGTCGACTTGTAGTCGGGCGAGCGGTTCGCCGGATGGTGTTGTCCGGCCGCGGGCCGACGGTACGTTTCTTCGTTCATGCCGCCAAGCTTAGCGCCGGCTCAGGCCGCGCGCACCTCCAGCCCCTGCGGCGTGGCGCGATAGCCCGTCAGCGTTCGCTCGGCGAAGCCCAGCCGCCAGTCGAGCATCTTGCGGGCATATTCGCCGACCGTGGCGGCATAGGCGGGATCGGCGGCGCAATTGATGAACTGGCCCGGGTCCTTCGCGAGATCGAACAGCAAGGGCGGCAGGGCGGCGAAGTGCACGTACTTGAACTTCTCGTCCTGCACGACCGCCAGCGAGCACCTGTCCATCGGCACGCCCAGCGCCGATTCAGGCTTGCTGTAATGCAGGTCGCGGAAGTCGAATTCGTAGTGGACCTCGGTGCGCCAGTCGGCCGGAACCTCGCCTTCGCAGAAGGGCAGCAGCGAACGCCCGTCGCATTGGCGCGGCACAGGCAGGCCCATCCATTCGAGGATGGTCGGCATCGTGTCGACGGTTTCGGTGAATCGGTCGACGATGCTGCCGCGCGTGCTGTCGGCCTGGGCGCGCGGATCGCGGATGATCATCGGGATGCGGTAGGATTCGTCGAAGTAGCCGATCTTGCCCAGCAGGTAATGATCCCCGCCCTGCTCGCCGTGGTCGCAGGTGAAGACGATCAGCGTGTCGTCCCACTGGCCGGTCTCCTTCAGATAGTCGAAGACGCGGCCCAGGTGATCGTCGATCTCGCTCATCAGGCCGCAATAGGTCGCGCGCATCTGCGCCACCTCGGCCTCGCTCATGTCCGAACCGAGATCCTTGCCGTCCTGGAAGAAGCTCGCCTGCTTCACGTTGCGCACATAGTAGTCGAGCAACGCGTTCTGCCTGCCCTCTTCCGCCGGCGACGCCGCGCGCACCGGCTTCGGCATGTCCTCGGGCCGGTACATGGAATTGTAGGGCTCTGGCGCGATGAACGGCGGATGCGGCCGGTAGTAGCCGAGATGCAGGAACCAAGGCTTGCCGCCCCGGCCGCGCAGATAGTCGAGCCCACGCTCGGTAAACCAGGCCGTGTCCGAAAGTTCCTTCGGAATGACGGCCGGCCGGCCCGTGGCGCCGGCGCCCGGCGCGCCTTTCGGCAGCCAGATATCCTCGCGCGTCTTCGGCATCTCGAAGCCCTGGCTGGCGACCCAGCCGAAATAGGCATCGCGGTTCTCGAAGGCGCCAACCGAATGGAAGCCCTCCATGATGTCGCCCAGCACGAAGAAGCGCGGGTCGTTGGGCGCGGTGTGGCGCGGATCGGGCGTCGTGGTCGTGTAGCCCACCAGCGCGGGATCGTAGCCGCCGCGCCTGAGTTCATGCGCCAGGTTGGTGAAGCGCGAGGACAGCGGAATCGTGTTCTGCACCGCGCGATGGTTCATCAGGTACTGGCCCGTCAGCAGGCTGGCACGCGCCGGTCCGCAGGGCACGGCCTGGGTGAAATGATTGCGGAAGGTCACGCCCTCGGCGCACAGCCGGTCGAGATTCGGCAGCTTCAGATAGTCCGCGCCCAGCTTGGGCAGCATCAGCCCGCGCCACTGGTCGACGACGATCAACAGGACATTCTTGGGCGCAGGCATGTTCACTCACCGAGGTTGGACGGCCGCAGGATTGCGCTAGAGTGCCGCCAAATTGGAGGAGGAGACAACACGTGGCGCGTTTCAAGATCGTGACGACCGGGCCGGGCAAGACCGACCATTCGCTGGAAATGGAGACGCTCGGGCCGATCGGCGCGGAAATCGTCGAGATTTCGGGCGACGAGAACGAGCTCATCAGGGCGGTCGCCGACGCCGACGCCATCTACGGCAAGGGCCGCCCGCGCATCACCGCGAAAGTGATCGAGGCGGCGAAGAAGCTGAAGGTCGTTTCGCTGGGCAGCGTCGGCGTCGATTCGGTCGATGTCGATGCCGCAACCCAGCTCGGCATCCCGGTAACCAACGTCCCCGACACCTTCATCGAGGAAGTCGCCGACCATGCCATGACGCTTATCCTCGCGAGTTGGCGGCGCCTGGTGGTGCAGGACCAGATGGTGCGCAAGGGCGAATGGACCAAGGCGCGGCCGCACCTCTACCAGTTCCCGCGCCTCATGGGCATGACGCTGGGCTTCATCTCCTTCGGCCATGTCGCCCGTGCGGTCGCCAAGCGCGCCGCGCCCTTCGGCTTCCAGATGCTGGCCTACGATCCCTACATCGAGGAGCTGGTCATGTCCGACTACGGCGTGCAGCCGGTCGGCTACGACGAGCTGCTGCAGCGCTCCGACATCGTGAGCATGCATGCGCCCGGCACCAAGGATGCGCATCACCTGATGAAGGAGCAGCACTTCCGCCAGATGAAGAAGACGGCCCTGTTCGTGAACACTGGCCGCGGCTCGACGGTCGACGAGCCGGCGATGATCAAGGCGCTGCAGGAAGGCTGGATCGCCGGGGCCGGCCTCGACGTGCTGGAGACCGAGCCGGTCGGCCACAACAATCCGCTGCTCGCGATGGACAACGTGATCCTGACCGCGCACGTCGCCTCGGCCTCGAGCCGCTTCGACCCCGCCCGCAAGCGTCGTGTCGGCGCCGAGCTGGCGCTGGTCCTGGGCGGCAAGTGGCCGCGTGCCTGCGTCAATCCGATGGTGCTCGAGAAGTCCAAGCTGCAGCGCTGGCAGCCCTTTTCGATGGAGCGCGGCCCCGGCAACTGACCCGGGCCGAACTCAACCGCGCCGGCTCACGACTTCTGTTGCTGCAGCCGGTCGCGGATTGCCCGGTCGCACTGCGCGAGACTTTCGAAGGGTCCGAGGATGACGTGATTGCCGTCGTCCATTGCGTACCACCCGGTCTGGGTGAGGTTGTAGTCGCCGAGATCGTCCTTCGGGACGTGCACGGCGATCAGGTCCTTCGGGGTGCGCATGGATTGCACATGCGCCCGCCAGCGAGGCTTTTCAACCCCGACGGGTCCAGCTCAAAAGATTGACCGCGCCGGGCGGCACCTCGCCCTTCATCAGCGCCTCGACCTGGCTGACCGTATCCATTGCCTGGCTTTCGCTGGCGGGCGGCGTCAGGCCGCCGATATGCGGCGTGGCGATCACGTTGGGCAGGCGTGCCAGCTCGGGCGACGGCATCTGGTCCGGCGCACGGCCGACATCCATCGCCGCGCCGGCGATGCGGCCCTCGGTCAGGACCTTCGCGAGCGCAGCTTCGTCGACCAGATTGCCCCGCGACATGTTGATGAAGAAGGCGTCCGGCTTCATGCGGGCGAAAGCCTCGGCATCGAGCAGGTTCTCGGTCTCCTCGTTGGCGATCGCGAGGCAGACCACGTAGTCGGCCTTCGGCAGCATCTCCTCTAGCGGCAATTTCACGAAACGCCGGTCGTCGACCTGGGCATAGGGATCGGACACCAGCACGGTCATGCCGAGCTGGGCCAGCACCGGTGCCAGTTCGCGCGAGATGCGGCCGTAGCCGATGATACCGACGGTCGCGCCGCCCAGTTGCCGGCCGACCCTGATCTCGGGCTTCTGGCCGGCGTGATAGGCGGTCGCCGCCCGCGTAATGCCACGCGAGAGATCGACCAGAAATCCAAGCGTGAGTTCGACTACGGACGGGACGAAGCCGGCTTCGGCATGCGTCACCAGCACGCCAGCCTTCGAAGCGGCGGCCACGTCGATGTTGCGGATGTCGATCGCGCTGCGCATCACCGCGCGTAGACCCGGCAGGCTCTCGAACACGAGCGCCGGTATCGCCGTCGCGCGGTCGGCGACGATTAAGTCTACACCGCGCGCCATCCCGATCACGCCCTGAGGATCGAGCGGCGCCTCGCCTTCGTGCAGCACGACCTCGACCAGCTCCTGCAGGCGTGCGAGTGCAAGGGCACCGTAGTACTGGCGCCGCGCGAGAGGGACGTGGGTGAGTAGGAGCTTCTTCATGCCGCCGAGTGTAGGATGGCGGCGCGGTACCGGTCGCGCGGAAACTAGCTCTTCATCGGCGTCGCCTCGCCCAGCAGGGAGACGTGGGCGGCGACGATGCGCCAGCCGTCGGGTGTGCGCATCCAGGTGTGGCTCTGCCGGCCGGGCTTGCTCGCGCCGTGGCGCTGGAACTCGCAGTTGGCCGTCCCGAAGTCGCGGCCGTAGGTGACGACCCAGAGCTTCAGCAGGTCGCGATTCGGCACGAACTGCGGATTGCGGCCCGAGCGGAAGGCGGCGATCTGGTCGTAACCGTAGAGCTGCTCGCCGACGCCGTAGCGCAGCGTGTGCGGGCTCTTCCAGAAGAGCTCGTCCAGTACCGCGACGTCGTTGCTGTTCAGCGCCGCCTCGTAGCGATTGAATGCGGCCGTCACTTCGGCGACGACTTCCGGAATGTTGATTTCCATACGGACTCCTCAGGCGGGCGGCGCGGCGGCGACGCCGAGCTTCTGCAGATGGGCGGCCACGCGCAGCGCCGCCTGTTCGTTGTAGGGCTTGGCGATAAGCTGCACCCCGATGGGCAGTCCACCCGGCCGCTGCAGCGGCGCCACGGCGACCGGCAGGCCGATGAAGGAGATCGGCTGGGTGTAGATGCCGAGATTGGCGCGCACCGCCAGTGAGACGCCGTCCAGGGTCATCATGGTCTGGCCGAGCTTGGGCGCAGTGCAGGGCGTGGCCGGCGCCAGAATCACGTCGACCTCTTCGAACAGTTTCAGCACCTGGGCGCGGTACTGGCGGCGGAAGCGTTGAGCCTTCACGTACCAGGCGCCGGGCAGCAGGGCGCCGGCCATGAAACGCTCCCGCGTGTCGGGGTCGAAATCCTGCGGCCGCGTGCGCAGACGCGGCAAATGGAGCTGTGCGCCCTCGATGGCAGTGATGACATAGGCAGCGGCGCGCGCGGCGGCGGCCTGCGGCAGGACCACGGTCTTCGTCGCGCCCAGCGCCTTGGCGACGGTGGCCACCGCCTCGAACGCCTCGGGCTCGCCACCCTTGGCAAAGTAATCGCCGGCAATTCCGATGCGAAGCCCGCCGACGCCTTCGACCAGCCTCGGCAGGGTTGGATCCGCCGGACGGTCCGTGCAGACCGGATCATCCGAGTCCCAGCCCTGCATCGCGTCGAAGGACAAAGCGAGATCCTCGGCCGAGCGGGCGATTGGACCGAGATGGTCGAAGGAATCGACGAACGGGAAGGACCCGGCACGGCTCAGCCGTCCATAGGTCGGCTTCAGGCCGAACAGGCCGCACAGCGAGGACGGCACACGGATCGAGCCGTTGGTGTCGGAGCCCAGCGCCAGGGGCACTTCGCCCGCCGCCACCGCCGCGCCCGAGCCGCCGGACGAACCACCCGACATGCGCGTCGGATCGTGCGGGTTGCGCGACGGACCGTAATGGGCGTTCTCGCCGGTGAAGTCGTAGGCGTACTCGCCCATGTTGAGGCCGCCGACCAGGATTGCGCCGGCCGCCTCGAGCTTGCGCACCAGCGCGCCGTCCCGCTCGGCCTTCGGACCATCGACATTGATCTTCGAGCCGGCGCGGGTCGGCAGGCCCGCGATGTCGAACAGGTTCTTCACCGCGAAGGGCACACCGAGCAGCGGCCCGCGATGCAGGCCGGCGTCGATCTCCGCCGCGCGCCTGCGTGCACGGTCGGCGACCACGTCGGTGAAGGCATTGACCGCCGGTTCGGCCGCCTCGATGCGCTTCAGCGTGGCGTCGATCACGGCAGCGGCCTTGACCTTGCCGCTCATCACCGCGCCGGCGATTTCCGTCGCGGTCGCACTCTTCGACAGGGGATCGCTCATGGCCGGTACACCGGGGCCGACATGAGGTCGTCCTCCAACTCCAGCTCCAGCAGCGGCCGCGCGATGGCGAGCGAGCGCTCGACGTTCAGGATCACGTTGGGCAGGTATTCCGGCGCGATCGCGAGGCCCGCGGTCTTCGCGCCCTCCTCGACCATGCGCGCGACGTCACGCTTGTCTTCGGCCATCGGAGCCTTTCTTCCCTTGGAATCGCCGGCAGCGGAGCCGGCCTTCAGACGACATGGAGATCGCGGCGCATCAGCCGGTAGCTCCTGCCGAGATCATGCTTGAGTTGCCGGAGAAGCTGCAAGATCGCCAATCCGGCCCGCTTGTTCCCGGATGCGCGACGCATCATGTCCTGGCCCTCGCCTTGCCGTTTCCCGTTTGATCGCAAAGGCAAGGACCGTGCCAATCGCTGCGCGCATCTTGCGGCTGCATTCGGCCCGGCGCTTGTCTAAAACCTTTGTATGACAGCCCCTCTCGACCTCGGTGTTCACGCGCTGCTCGGCGCCTATCGCGACGGCACGCTTACGGTGCGGCAGACCATAGAAGAGGTGCTGAAGCGCATTGCCCAGGCCGGTGATGACAAGGTCTGGATCTCGCGCGCTCCCGATGCAGACCTGCTGGCCCAGGCAGACGCGCTCGATGCGCGTCGTGGCGAGATCGGGCGGCTTCCCCTTTTCGGCGTGCCCTTCGCGGCCAAGGACAATCTCGACGTCGCCGGCATGGTGACGACCGCCGCGTGCCCCGGCTTCGCCTATGAGGCGAAGACTTCCGCCGAGGTCGTGCAGCGTCTGGTCGACGCCGGTGCAATCGTGATCGGCAAGACCAATCTCGACCAGTTCGCCACCGGCCTCGTCGGCGTGCGCTCCCCCTACGGCGTGCCGCGCAATCCCTTCGACGCGTCGTATGTGCCCGGTGGCTCCAGCTCCGGTTCGGCGGTCGCGGTATCGTCGGGACTCGTGAGCTTCTCGCTGGGCACCGACACCGCGGGCTCGGGACGCGTGCCGGCCGGCTTCAACAACATCGTGGGCCTCAAACCGACGCCCGGCCTGCTCAGCAACGAAGGCATGGTCCCGGCCTGCCGCTCGCTCGACTGCACATCGGTGTTCGCTCTGTCCTGCGCCGACGCCGATGCGGTCCTGGCCGTCGCCGCCGAGCCGCACACGACGCCGGCCATCGGCAAGAGCTTCCGCTTCGGCATCCTCGGCACGAAGGACGCCGAGTTCTTCGGCGATGCGGCCTATGCGACGCTCTATGCGCAGTCGATCGAGCGGCTGAAGGCGCTCGGCGGCACGCCGGTCGAGATCGACTACGCGCCGTTCCGCGATGCCGCGCAGCTTCTCTACAGCGGCCCCTGGGTCGCCGAGCGCACGGCGGCGGTCGGCGCCTTCATGGAGAGCGCCGACGACAAGTCGGGCGTCTGGCCGACGACGCAGCAGATCGTGCTGGGCGGACGCAAGTACAGCGCCGTCGATGCCTTCGAGGGTCAGTACAGGTTGGCCGAGCTGAAGGCGCGCGCCTTCGCCGAGATGAAGGGCCTCGATTTCCTGGCGGTGCCAACCGCCGGCACCATCTACAAGCTGAGCGATCTCGAACGCGAGCCGGTGCTCTACAACTCGCATCTCGGCCACTATACGAACTTCGTGAACTTCTTCGGCCTGTCGGCGCTTGCCGTGCCGGCCGGCTTCCGGCCCGACGGCATGCCCTTCGGCATCACCTTGATCGCGAACGCCAATGCCGAGCGCGCCCTGCTCGCCTTCGGGGCACGCTGGCAACGCGCGGTGCCGCTGCCGCTGGGCAAGACGACGAGCCAACTGCCGCCGCCCGAGCGCGATCCGGTGGTCGTGGAGGATCGCGTGCCGGTCGCGGTGGTGGGCGCGCATATGAGCGGTCTCCCGCTGAACGGCCAGCTCCTCGCATTGGGCGGCCGGCTGGAGAAGGCAGCCAGGACCGCGCCGGTCTATCGCTTCTATGCCCTGCCGGGCGGTCCGCCGCATCGGCCGGGGCTGGTGCGGGTGGCCGAGGGCGGCGGCGAGATCGAACTCGAAGTGTGGAGCCTGCCCGCCGAGAAGATCGGCGCCCTGCTGCGCCAGATCCCCGCGCCGCTCGGGCTGGGAAGCGTCAGCCTGGCCGACGGCACGTCAGTGCCGGGCTTCCTGTGCGAAGCCCACGCGACCACGGCCGCGAAGGACATCACCTCGCTGGGCGGCTGGCGGGCCTACGTCAAGACCCTCGGCTGATCCACGGCCCTTCAACTGCGGCGTACCGGTCTGCTAGGGTCCGCTCCTTCGAGGAGAGGAAACGAAATCCATGAGTGGAAAAATCGCCGTCGTCACCGGCGCGGGCAGCGGCATCGGCCGCGCCTCGGCGCTCGCCCTGCTGAACAACGGCTACAAGGTCGCGCTGGCAGGCCGTCGCAAGGACGCTCTGGACGAGACGGCGTCGATGGCGGGCAACAATGCGCCGAACGCGCTTGCCGTGCCGACCGACGTCACCAAGCGCGACGACATCGTGGCCCTGTTCGCCAAGGTGAAGGAAACCTGGGGCCGCCTCGACCTCGTGTTCAACAATGCCGGCGGCGGCGCCCCGCCGGTGCCGCTCGAGGAACTGCCCTACGAGACGTGGCTCAGTGTCGTGGCCGCGAACCTGACCGGCCCGTTCCTGTGCACGCAGGAAGCCATCAAGATCATGAAGGACCAGAAGCCGCGGGGCGGCCGGATCATCAACAACGGCTCGATCTCGGCGCATGCGCCGCGGCCCTTCTCGGTCGCCTATACCGCGACCAAGCACGCGATCACCGGCCTCACCAAGTCGACTTCGCTCGACGGCCGCGCCTACGACATTGCCTGCGGCCAGATCGACATCGGCAACGCCGTCTCGCCGATGACCGACCGCATGACCAGGGGCGTGCTGCAGCCCAACGGCACGACCATGGCCGAGCCGCGCATGGACGTGTCGGCGGTGGCAAACGCCATCCTCTACATGGACAGCCTGCCGCTCGACGCCAACGTCCAGTTCATGACGGTGATGGCGACCAAGATGCCGTTTGTAGGCCGCGGCTAAGGCTTGAGATCTTTCAACGGAGCGCGCAACTCCAGTTGCGCTCAAGGGCATGAGCGCCACTGGAGTGGCGCGCTCCAATGAGAGAGTGACGAGGGCTAGTAGCCCTCGTCCTGCAGGTTGAGCAGCGGGAAGGCGCTGTGCACGCCGGTCAGGTTGGTGGGCCAGCTCCTCGCGATATAGCTCTTGTCGAGTTGCGAGAGCGAGGTGACGCCGAGCAGGCCCATCACCTCCTTCATCTCTTCCTCGAGCAGTTCGATCACGCGCTCGATGCCGGCCGCACCGGCCGCGGCGAGGCCATAACAGTAGAGACGGCCGAGGCCAACCCAGTCGGCGCCCATGCAGATCGCCTTCACGATGTCGCTGCCGCGGCTGAAGCTGCCGTCGACCGCCACCTTGGCGCGACCCGCGACCGCCTCGACGATCTCGGGCAGAACTTCGGCCGAACCGCGACCATGGTCGAGCTGGCGGCCGCCATGGTTGGAGCAGTAGACGCCCCAGACGCCCTGCTGGCAGGCCAGCTCCGCATCCTCGCCGGTGCCGATGCCCTTGAGCATGAACTTCACGTCGGGGAACTTCTCGCGGACGGCGATGAAATTCTTCCACGAAAAGGCGGCCTGGTGATCCTGACCGGTGGCCGAGGAGCGCCACGACTTCACGAAGCGCTTGGCGATGTCGCGTTCGCGGCGGCTATAGACCTGGGTGTCGACGGTGATGCAGAAGGCGTCGTATCCGGCGTCCATCGCCTCCTTCACGCGATCGGCCACCCAGGTATCGTCGCCACGCACGTAGAGTTGATAGATCTTGGGGGCCGCTCCGCCCTTTACGATATCCTGCAGCTTGAGCGTGGTCACCGAGCTGATGAGCATCGGCACGTTGGCCGCGCCGGCGCCCTGGGCGACCGTGATCCCGCCGCCCGGCTCGAAGGATTCGAGCGATCCCACGGGGGCCAGCATCACCGGCAGGCGGATCTTGCGGCCGAGAATTTCGGAGGACGGATCGATCTTGGACACATCCCGCAGCACGCGCGGCTTGAAGGCGATGGTGTCGAGCGCCAGCCTGTTGCGGCGCAGCGTGGTTTCGGTTTCGGTTCCGCCGATCAAATAGTCCCAGATGTTGGGATTGAGCCGGATTTTCGCCGCTTTTACGATTTCGTGTAGCGTCACGAAGTCGTTTTCCAGACCGCTCGCCATTGTTCCCTCGACTCTCGCAGTGGTGGCGGTTTCTTGCGCGTCCCAAGACGCCACGTCAACGTGGCGTCACGGGCGGCTGACCTCTACGTTGACGGCTTCAGACGATGTGATCGCCGCCGTACATTCGCTCGGCGGAACCTGCAGGATGGCAGACCCCTCGAGGGTCTCCGATGAGGACGTGAGATGAAGAGACGGGCTTTGACGACGGCATTGGTTCTCGGGTTGATCGCGGGGCCGGCCCTCGCCGCCGATCCGCTGCCCGCGATGAAGGAAACGCCCATGTTCGCCGACCAGGTGAAGTCGGGCGCCCTTCCGCCGGTCGAGAAGCGCATTCCACAGCAGCCCTGGGTGGTGAAGGAGTTCGCGGGCGGCGACGGCCCGGGTCAGCAGGGCGGCCAGATCAACACGCTCATCGCCAGCGCGCGCGATACCCGCCTCATGACCGTGTACAGCTACACCCGCCTCATCGTGTACGACGACAAGTTCAAGCTGAAGCCCGACATCCTGGAGAGTTACGAGGAGAAGGACGGCCGCGAGTTCACCTTCAGGCTGCGCGCCGGCCACAAATGGTCGGACGGCCAGCCCTTCACAACCGAGGACTTCCGCTTCTTCTGGGAAGACGTCGCCAGCAACAAGGATCTCTCGAGCGGCGGCCCGAACGTCGAGCTCCTGGTCGACGGCCAGCCGCCCAAGGTCGAGATCATCGACCCGCTCACGATCAAATACACCTGGGAGAAGCCCAACCCCTACTTCATCGAGAGCCAGGCGCGCGCCGCCCCGCTCTTCCTGTTCCGTCCCGCGCACTACCTGAAGAAGTTCCACGCCAAGTACACGCCCGAGGCCGAGATCCTGAAGTCCAGCCGGGGTGGCCAGCAGAGCTGGGTGGCGATCTTCCGCCGCAACGACGTGATGTACACCAACGACAACATCGACCTGCCGACGCTCAATCCGTGGGTTGGAACGACCCCGTCCCCGGCGCAGCGCTTCGTCTATGTGCGCAACCCGTACTACCACCGCATCGACGAGAAGGGACAGCAGCTCCCCTATGTCGACCGCATCATCTTCACCGTGGCGGCGACCAACCTCGTGCCGGCCAAGGCGGGCCTCGGCGAGGCCGATCTGCAGCCACGCTACCTCAACATGCGCGACTACACTTTCCTGCAGAAGAGCGCCCAGACCTCGGGTGTCAACGTGCGCCTGTGGGAGGCGGGCTCGGGCTCGCAGCTTGCGCTCTATCCCAACCTGACGGCCAGCGATCCGGAATGGCGCAAGCTGATGCGCGACGTACGCTTCCGCCGCGCACTGTCGCTGGGCATCGATCGCGAGGAGCTGAACCAGGTCGTCTATATCGGCCTCTCGACCCCCTCCAACAACACGATCATGCCGCGCTCCGAGCTCTTCAAGCAGGAGTACGCGGACAAGTGGGCCCAGTACGATCCGAAGCTCGCCAACAAGCTGCTGGACGAGGTCGGCCTGACCAGGAAGGACAGCCAGGGCTTCCGCCTGCTGCCCGACGGCCGTCCGGCAACCATCGTAGTCGAGCATGCCAGCGAGGAGACCGAGGACAACGACGCGCTCGCGCTGATCGCCGACAACTGGAAGAAGATCGGCATCAAGATGCTGACCAAGCCGCAGACGCGCGACAACTTCCGACTACGCACCGCCTCGGGTGAAGCCATCATGACGGCGTTCGCGGGCGCAGTGACGGCAGCGCCGACGCCCAACACCAGCCCCAAGGAGTTCGCGCCGACCATGCTGGGCGGGCTGCAATGGTCGCGCTGGGGCATGTTCGTCGAGTCGAAGGGCAAGCAGGGCGAGAAATGCGATCTCGATTCGGCCTGCAAGCTGCTCGACTACGTGAAGGAATGGGAGAGCGGCACCACGGTCGAGGACCGTCGCAAGGCCTGGCACAAGATCCTCGCCTCGAATGCCGACGAGGTCTTCTCGATCGGCACGGTGAACGGCATTCGCCAGCCGGTGGTGGTCGGCCCGAAGATCCGCAACGTGCCCAAGGAAGGCTACTACGCCTGGGATCCGGGCGGATACATCGGCCTCTACCAGCCCGACACGTTCTGGATCGCCCAATAGGCAAGCCGGGACAAGGAAAGGTCCCTCGCTACGCTCGGGATGACATTGTCGTTGGCTTTGACGCAGCTGCGCCGACGACAGAACGGTGTCATCCCGAACCACGTGAGGGACCCTTCGCTTCCTTTCACCACGTATCGATGTTCGGCCGCTTCTTGTGGGTGTGCGCGGGCCGCGACTTGGCGCCCAGCAGCGCGGTCGCGATCCAACGCCGTGAGTCAGCGGGATCGATCACCTCGTCGACCTCGAAGTAGGTCGCCGTACTGAGCGCCTTGCCGCGCGCATAGGCCGCCGCGACCATCTTGTCGAACAGCGCACGGCGCTCGTTGGGATCGGTGACTGCTTCCAGTTCCTTGCGGAAGCCGAGCTTCACCGCGCCTTCGAGGCCCATGCCGCCGAACTCGCCGGTCGGCCACGAGACCGTGAAGGCCGGCGCGTGGAAGGAGCCGCCGGCCATCGCCTGCGCACCGAGCCCATAGGCCTTGCGCAGGACGATGGTGCCGAAGGGCACGGTGAGGTTGGCGCCGGTCACGAACAGGCGCGAGCAGTGACGCACCAGGGCCGTCTTCTCGATCTCCGGCCCGACCATCATGCCCGGCGTGTCGCACAGGAAGAGGATCGGCATGTCGAAGGCGTCGCAGAGCTGCAGGAAGCGCGCGGCCTTGTCCGAGCCGTCGCTGTCGATGGCACCCGCCAGATGGACCGGGTTGTTGGCCACGATGCCGAAGGGCTTGCCCTCGACCCTGCCGAAGGCCGTCACCATGCCGGGGCCGAAGGCACGGCGCACTTCCAGCACAGAGTCCTCGTCGCACAGGGTCGCGATGACGTCGCGCACGTCGTAGACGCGCAGCCGGTTCTCCGGGATCGCACGCCGCAGCAGGCGCTGATCGGCCGCCCGCCATTCCGGCAGCGCGCCCTGGAAGTACGAGAGGTACTTCTTGGCCACCGCCACCGCCTCGGCCTCGTCCTCCACGGCGATATCGACCACGCCGTTGGGAACCTGCACCTCCATCGGCCCGACTTCCTCGGGTGAGAAGACGCCGAGATTGCCGCCCTCGATCATCGCCGGGCCGCCCATGCCGATCGTCGAGTTCTTCGTGGCAATGACGACGTCGCAGCAGCCCAGGATCGCGGCATTGCCCGCGAAGCAGCGGCCCGAGTTGATGCCGACCAGCGGCGCCACGCCGCTCAGCCGGCCGAAGATGTGGAAGGCCATGGTGTTGAGGCCGGCCACCGACTGCACGTCGATGTCACCCGGCCGGCCGCCGCCGCCCTCGGTGAAGAAGACCAGTGGGATGCGCTGCTGCTCGACGATCTCGAACAGCCGGTCCTTCTTGTGATGGTTGTTCTTGCCCTGCGTGCCGGCCAGCACCGTGTAATCGTAGTGCGCGACCGCGACCCGGCTGCGCTCCGGCCCGAACAGCGAGCCGTTCACCCGCCCGATGCCGGTGATCAGGCCGTCGGCTGGCGTCTTCTCGATCAGGTCCTCGACGGTGCGGCGCGTGCGCTGGCTGGCGATCGCGAAGGCGCCGTACTCGACGAAGCTGTTGGGATCGACCAGATCGTCCAGATTCTCGCGCGCGGTGCGCTGGTTGGTCTTGCGCCGCCGCGCCACCGAATCCGGACGGCGCTCGTCGAGCGTCATCGCCCGGCGCTCGAAATACTCGGCGAGGTCGGGCCGGACATGATCGAGGTCGATCGCTTCCTCGACCGCCGCACCCTTCACTTCGACATCGGCCTCCTCAACAAACAGCAGGGAATGCCCCTCATAAACCGTCTCGCCGGCCTCGACGGCGACGCGCCGCACATAGCCGCGCGCCGGGCTGCGGATCTCGTGCTGCATCTTCATCGCATCCATGACCAGTAGTGCCTGGCCCGCCGCCACCGCGTCGCCCTCGGCCACGGAGAGGCTGACGATCGTGCCCTGCATCGGCGCCGGCACCGCGACCGTCCCCTCGGGCGCATCGTTGGCGACGCCGGCCGACGCGGTCTCGGCTTTCGCTTTGCCGAAGGCCAGCACCGCCAGCGGATCGACGCTGTCGACACGCGCGCCGGCCTGCCGCACGCCTCCGGCCACGGGCGCCGCGCCCTCGAAGTACAGGCCGGCCTTCAGCTTGCCCGCCGTCTCGATCAGCGATGCGGCCTGCTGGTCGACGAAGCGCGTATGGACCTTGTCGCCGCGGAAATCGGGGTGGGCGATCAGCGCCCGCAGGAAGGCGATGTTCGACGGCGCGCCTTCCAGACGGAAAGCGGCAAGCGCGCGCTCGGCACGTTGCAGCACATCGGCGAACTCGGCCGAGGCCGAATGCACGATCACCTTGGCCAGCAGGGAATCGAAATTCGGATTGGTGCGATAACCCGCATAGCCATAGGTGTCGACGCGGATGCCCGGCCCCGAGGGCGGTTCGAAGGCCGTGAG
This sequence comes from Reyranella aquatilis, assembly GCF_020880995.1. Lineage (GTDB taxonomy): Bacteria > Pseudomonadota > Alphaproteobacteria > Reyranellales > Reyranellaceae > Reyranella > Reyranella aquatilis. The sequence goes on from NZ_JAJISD010000018.1 coordinate 18,942, forward strand.
CGTGCCGCCGCCCGGCTTTGCCGATCCGTCGGCGGTCATGGTTTCCATGTTCACGCGCAGCTGGATGGCGTGACCGCGCGGTGCGGCCTTCCGGATGCCGGTCTCATCGAGCGAGGCCCCGCCGGCGAGCCGCAACTGCGTTTTCACGAGATCGACGCCCCACACTTCCTCGGTGACCGTATGCTCGACCTGGAGCCGCGGATTGGCCTCGATGAAACAGAAGAAGTCCGGCGTCGCGTCGTCGACCAGGAACTCGAAGGTGCCGAGGCTGCGATAGTTCACGGCGATGGCCATCGTCACCGCCGATTCGACGATCTGCCGACGCATCGCCTCCGCCAGGTGCGGGCTCGGCGCCAGCTCGACGATCTTCTGGCTGCGGCGCTGGATCGTGCATTCGCGTTCGCCGAGGGCCACGATGCCGCCCTGTCCGTCGCCCACGATCTGCACTTCGATGTGCCGCGCGCGCGCGATCAGGCGCTCGGCATAGAGCGAGCCGTTGCCGAACGCCGCCTGCGCCTCGGCCGAGGCCCGCGCGAAGGCCTCCTCGATGTCGTCCTCCCGCGTGACGATCCGCATGCCGCGACCGCCCCCGCCCGCGATTGCCTTGATGACGATGCCGGCCTTGCGATGCTTGGCGAAGAAGGCCTTCACGCCCGCGACGTCGACCGCGCCCTCGGTGCCCGACAGAACCGGCGCCTTGTTCTTCCCGGCATGGGCGCGGGCCCGCGCCTTGTCGCCGAACAGGTCGAGTTGCTCGGGCGTGGGGCCGACGAAGGCGACTCCCGCCGCGGCGCAGGCCTTGGCGAAGGCAGCGTTCTCCGACAGGAAGCCGTATCCCGGATGCACGGCATCGCAGCCTGCTTCTTTCGCGGCCGCGATCACGCCCGCAATGTCGAGATAGGCGGCAGCACCCCGGCCCTTGAGCGGCCGCACCTCGTCAACGCGGCGGACATGCAGCGAGGTCGTGTCGTCTTCAGAATGGACGCCCACCGTGGCAATGCCGAGTTCGGCGGCGGCCTGGGCGATGCGGATGGCGATCTCGCCGCGATTGGCGATCAGGAGTTTCTTGAGCATGTCGGCGTGGGGTAGAACCCCCTCCATGTCTAAAAGGCTGCTCATTGTGGCGCACGCCCCGTCGGAGAACACCCTCTCCCTGCGGGACGCCGTGGAACGCGGCGCGCGCAGCGAAACGGGGATCGACGTCCGCGTCCTGGCTCCGCTGCAGGCCGGCCCGGACGACGTGCTGGCCGCGCAGGCCGTGATCCTCGGCACACCTGAGAACCTGGGCTACATGAGCGGCGCGCTGAAGGACTTCTTCGACCGCAGCTACAATGCCTGTCTGGAGAAGACACAAGGCCTGCCTTGCGCCCTCTACATCCGGGCCGGCAGCGACGGCACCGGCACGCGCCGCGGCATCGACACGATCCTCACCGGCCTGCGCTGGCGGGCGGTGCAGGAACCCCTGCTGTGCAAGGGTCCCTGGCAACCCGCCTTCGTGGCGCAATGCGAGGAGTTGGGCGCGGCCATGGCGGCGGGCCTCGCCGCCGGCATCTTCTGAACTACTGAGCCGTATAGCCGCCGTCGACCACGAGGCCCGAGCCGGTCATGAAGCCGGCGTCGTCGGACGCGAGGAACACGATGCCCTTGGCGATGTCCTCGGCGACGCCCAGCCGCCCGATCGGATGCATGGTCAGCGAGGTCTTGCGCGTCGCCTCGGTGTCGTTGCTGCCGAGCGCCCGGGCCCTCATCGTGAAGGTCTGCTGGCCCATGTCGGTGTCGATGACGCCGGGATGGATCGAATTCACGCGGATGCGGTAGCCCTTGCGGCCGAACTCCAGCGCCGTCGACTTGGTGAACAGCGTGACTCCGCCCTTGGTCAGCGAATAGAGCGGATCGAGCTGCGAGCCGACCAGGCCCGCCACCGATGCGAGATTGACGATCGCCGAACCGTGCGCACTTTTCGCGCCGCTGGTCTTGAGGTGTGGCAGCGCGATGCGTGTGCCCAGCACGACGCCCGTCAGATTGACGGCAACGAGTTTGTGCCACTCCTCCATCGAGGCGTCCTCGACGCCCTTGCCGACGAAGATGCCGGCATTGTTCACCAGGATGTCGATGCCGCCGAACTTCCTGACTGTGGCCTCGATGGCCGCGGCCCAGCTCGCCTCCTGCGTCACGTCGAGGGGCACGAACAGCGCCTGACCGCCCGCCGCCTCGATCTCCTTCACCGTCTGCCGGCCCCGTTCCTCGAGCACGTCGCCGATAGCCACTCTGGCGCCGACGCTCGCCATCAGCTTCGCGGCCTCGCCGCCGATGCCGCGCGCGGCGCCGGACAGGAACGCCACCTTGCCATCGAGCCTGTTCATTCGTTTCCTCCTCGCGGGTCGCGTGTTGCGCCCGTGCTGTTTGCGGCTATGCTGCCTCCCAGAACAAGGAAAGAAAATAGGGAGGGCCGCCAGGCATGCGCCAGGGACGGCTTGTCGCGACGGGTGCGATGCTGGCCTTTTGCCTGTTTGCACTCTGGCAATCATTGTTGCTGTCGCTGACCGACCGCCTGGGCCCCGGCCCGGGCTTCTTTCCGTTCTGGCTGGCGCTGATCGGTATCGTCCTGTCGCTCGCCCTGTTCGTGTCGATCTGGCGGGAATCGCCCCCGGCCGCCGACGGCCCGGCCGAAGAGGCCCGCATCCTGCCGCACGGCTGGGGCGCAATCCGGTGCTTCGCCATCATCGGCCTGCTGGCGGCGGTCACGGTCGCCATGGAATTCGTGGGCTTTCGCATTGCCATGCTGGTTTTCAACGCGGCGCTGGTGATCGCGCTGGGCGAGCGCCGCTGGTGGCTCATCGCCCTCTTCGCGACACTTGGCAGCTTCGGTGTCTACTACGTCTTCACGACGTGGCTGGACGTCCTCCTGCCGACCGGCCAGTTCGGGATCTAGCGCATGGAAGCCCTCGGTCATCTGCTTCAGGGATTCGCGGCGGCGCTGACGCCCGGCTATCTCCTCTACGCCTTCACGGGCTGCATGCTGGGCACACTGATCGGCGTGCTACCCGGGCTGGGACCGGCGGCTGGAACGGCGATCCTGATCCCGCTCACATTCAGCCTCGACGCCACCGGCGCCATCATCATGCTGTGCGCCATCTACTACGGCGCGATGTACGGCGGCACCATCACCTCGGTTCTGATCAACGTGCCGGGCGAAGCCGCCTCTGTCGTGACCTGCATCGACGGGCATCAGATGGCCAAGCAGGGCCGTGCGGGGTCGGCGCTGGGCATCGCCGCCATCGGCTCGTTCGTCGGCGGCACGCTGGCTACCGTGGCGCTGGTCGCGGTCGCCATGCCGCTCGCCTCGCTGGCCCTGAAGTTCGGGCCGGCGGAATTCTTCGCCCTTATGGTGGCCGGCCTCTGTCTCGTGGTCGGCCTCGCGGGCAACAACATGCTCGCGGCCCTGCTCATGACGGTGATCGGGCTCCTGTTCGCGATGATCGGCGTCGATCCGGTACGCGGCGCGCCACGCTTCACCTTCGGCGTCGAGGAACTCTACGACGGGATCGGCTTCGTGCCCGTGGTCATGGGGCTGTTCGGCGTCGCCGAGCTGCTTCTGGCCGCCGAGAAGCGCCAGACCCACATGGTCGAGGCGGAGCTCAAGAGCTGGATGCCGACCCGCCAGGAGTGCCGGCAGTCCGTGGGTGCGATCAGCCGCGGCACGGTCGTGGGGTTCGTCCTGGGGCTGATTCCCGGCGTCGGCGCCATCGTGCCGACCTTCATGGCCTACGTCCTAGAGAAGCGTGTTTCGAAGACGCCCGAGCGCTTCGGCAAGGGGGCGATCGAGGGCGTGGCCTCGGCCGAGACGGCCAACAACGCCTACGCCAATGCCTCGATGGTGCCGCTTCTGGCGCTGGGCATTCCCAGCTCGCCGACCATCGCGGTGCTGATGGGCGCCTTCATCGTGAACGGCATCACCCCGGGCCCATTCCTGTTCAAGGAACAGCCGGCGCTGGTGTGGACGGTGATCGCCAGCTTCTTCGTCGGCAATGCGCTGCTGCTGATCCTCAATCTTCCGCTGGTCGGCCTGTGGGCCAAGCTGCTGAAGATTCCGTTCAGCTACATGTGCGCAGGCGTGCTGATCTTCTGCGTGATCGGCGCCTACGGCCTGAAGCAGAGCCTGTTCGACGTCTGGGTCATGCTGGGCTTCGGCATCCTGGGTTATCTGCTGCGCAAGCTCGACTTTCCAATCGCGCCCGCGATCCTGGCGCTGATCCTGGGTCCGATGATGGAAAAGTCGCTGCGAACGACGCTCGAGATCTCGGGCGGCAGCTTTGGCATCTTCCTCGATCGCCCGGTCGCCCTCGCCCTGCTCACCATTCCGGTGATCGTGATCGCCTTTCTGATCTTCAAGCCGCGCTCGCTGGCGCCCCTCAGGGAGAGCGATATCGAGTAGCGCGCGTTCCAGTCGTCAAACAAAGGGAGGAATGAGAATGCTCATGCGTCGCCGCACCCTGCTCGCCGCCACGGCGGCGGCCACCGTCGCCAGCCCGGCGATGGCCCAGAACTATCCGCGCCGCGCGGTTCAGCTCGTCGTGGCCTTTCCCGCAGGCGGCAGCACAGACGTCGGTGCCCGCATCCTCGCCGCAGCCGCTGAGAAGGACCTCGGCCAGACGATCACCGTCGTCAACAAGGCCGGCGCCGGCGGCCAGATCGGCTTCACCGAGGTCGCCCGGGCCCGTCCCGACGGCTACACACTGGGTTTCCTCAACCTGCCGGCGGTCAACACCATCATCCTCGATCCGGAGCGCAAGGCGGCGTTCAACGTCGACAGCTTCATTCCCATCGTGAACCAGGTGCTCGATCCCGGCCTGATCTGGGTGAAGGGCGACAGCCCCTACAAGACCCTGGCCGACCTCGTCGATGCGGCGAAGAAGGCGCCCGGCAAGATCAGCGCCTGCACCACCGGCATCCTGAGCGACGACCATCTCGCCATCCTGATGGTCCAGGAAGTCGCGAAGTGCGAGTTCCGAATCGTTCACTTCGACGGCGGGGCGCAGCAGATCACCGGCGTGCTCGGCGGGCATGTCGACTGCGCCTTCGACAATGTCGGCGGCGTCTTCAAGCGCGTGCAGTCGGGCGAGGTGCGCGGCCTCGCCGTGACCGACGTCGAGCGATCCAAGTTCTTGCCCCAGGTGCCCTGCACCAAGGAACTGGGCATGCCCACGGTGATCTCCTCCTCGACGCGTGGGGTGGGTGCCCCCAAGGGAACGCCGGCCGACGTCGTGAAGGTGGTCGAGACGGCCTTCCTGAAGGCGATCCAGTCGCCGGAGATGCTGCAGAAGATGGACGCGGTCGGGCTTGCGTTGAAGCCGATGGTGGGTGCGGAGTACGCGAAGTACTACGCCGACACGCAGGCGCAGGCGAAGAAGTACACGGAGTGGGCGCTTAAGCAGCGCTAGTGCTGCTTAAGTGCAGCGGGCGGCAGGGCTAGGGCTTTCGCAGAAAGCCCTAGTGGGCGGCAGCGCCTTCTGAGGCGCGAGAGCCCACACCGCGCAGAATGGATATGGATCAAGATCCTTGTCTATTCTGCACCGCGCGAGCTCCCGCGCTTGATTACAAGCGCTGCCGCTCGCCCCGTTCAGCAAGCCGACGCACTATGAGCGCGTCAGCTTGTTGAACGGGATATCCTTATCAACACGAATGTCGGCCGGCAGTCCCAGCACGCGCTCGGCCACGATGTTGCGCAGAATCTCGTCGGTGCCGCCGGCGATCCGGAAACCCGCGCCGCCGATCCATTGCGCCTGGAAGCCGGCCGCGAAGGGCACGTCTTCCTTCATGATGCCGGCATGGCCCATCAGCTCCATGGCGAAGGCGCCCATGTCCTGCATCTTGGGCGCCGCCACGATCTTGATGATCGAGGATTCCGGTCCCGGCGTCTGGCCCTTCGACAGCGCCGTGAGCGTGCGGTAGCGCGTCAGCTTCAGGCCCTGCTGCTGGACGTACCAGTCGGCGATCTTCGAGCGGACCTGCTGGTTGCGGATCGCCGCGCCGTCTTCCAGCTCGGTCTCGCGCGCCAGTTCCATCAGCTCGTCGATGTCGAGGCCGCCCGAAGGCAGGCCGACGGCGAGGCGCTCGTTCATCAGGGTGGTAAGCGCGGCCTTCCAGCCCTCGCCGACCTTGCCGAGCCGCTGGCTGTCGGGGATGCGCACGTTGGTGAAGAACACCTCGTTGAAGTTGGCACCGCCCGACATCTGCTTGATCGGACGGACCTCGACGCCGGGGCTCTTCATGTCCAGGAAGAACATGGTGAGGCCGGCATGCTTCGGCACGTTCGGATCGGTGCGGGTGATGACGATGCCGAAGTCGCAATAGTGCGCGCCGGACGTCCAGACCTTCTGGCCGTTGATGATCCAGTCGTCACCGTCGCGTTCGGCCTTGGTGCGGATGCCGGCCACATCGGAGCCGGCCGCCGGCTCGGAGAAGAGCTGGCACCAGATTTCCTGACCATGCAGCGCCGGCTTCACGTAGCGCTTGAGCTGTTCGGGCGTGGCATAGGCCATCATGGTAGGGATGCACATGCCCAGCCCGATGTCGAAGAAACCCAGCGGCACCAGGTAGTTCGACTCTTCCTGCTGGTAGATCACCTGCAGGATCGGCGAGCCGCCACGGCCGCCGAATTCCTTCGGCCAGGTGATGCGGGCGTAGCCGGCCTTGGCCTTCTTGTCCTGCCACTCCTTGGCCTTCTGCAGCAGCCCGGGATCGTCGTTGCGCGCCCGGTTGCTCTGCGTGTCGTCGCTCTTGCGGGTGGCGTTGGCGTCGAGCCAGGCGCGCACTTCCTTGCGGAAGGCGGCTTCTTCGGGAGTATCGTTGAAATCCATCGTTCCCTCCTCAGGCCGCGTTCTTCTGTTCGAGGCGCGTGACCAGCTTGTCCTTCCACGCCATCGGGCCGCCGAGCGACAGCGCGAGCAGACGCGACCGGCGATAGTGGAATTGCGTGTCGGCCTCCCAGGTGAAGCCGATGCCACCATGCGTCTGGATGTTCTCCTTGGCCGCGAAGTCGTAGGCGTCGGTCGCCGCGATGCGTGCCGCCGCGGCGGCCAGCGGCAGGTCGGCGCCGCCTTCGGTCAGCATCATCGCGCCGTAATAGGCGTTCGAGCGCGCGAGCTCGAGCTTCACGTAGCAGTCGGCCAGCTTGTGCTTGATCGCCTGATACGAGCCGATGGCACGGCCGAAGGCGTTGCGCTGCAACGCATAGTCCCGCGCCATCCACATCGCCGACTCGGCGCCGCCCACCTGGGCGAAGGCGAAGTAGACCGCCGCCGCATCGTAGAGCCGTTCGAGCAGGCTCCAGCCTTCGCCCTCGGCGCCCAGCAGCTCCGCCGCTGCATCGTCGAACGCGAGTTCGGCATGCTTGCGCGCCGGATCGATCGTCTCGATGCGCTTCTTCGCGACGGCCTTCTGCGTAAGGTCGACGATGACGAGCGACACCGCGCGCTCGCCCGAACCGCCGGTATTGGCGAGCACGATGGCGAAGGTCGCGGCCTCGCCGTCGGTCACCGGCAGCTTCTTGCCGTTGAGGCGGCCGCCGCCGAACGTGGTGCGGGTGTTGCGCGGCTTCGGGGGCTGCGCGCCCTCGGCGATGGCCACCGTGCCGATCGCCTTGCCCGACGCGAGTTCGGGCAGCCACTTCTTCTTCTGCGCGTCGGAGCCCGCTAGTTTCAGCGCTTCGGTCGCCAGCACGACCGAAGAGTCGAACGGCACCGGCGCGGCAGCGCGGCCGATTTCTTCGGCGACGACGCATACCTCCAGCGGCGACAGGCCCATGCCGCCATAGGTCTCGGGGATGCCGAGGGCCGGCACGCCGAGATCGACGAGGCCTTTCCAGACATCTTCCGCATGGGTTTCGGTGCCGTCGAGCACGCGCCGCACCACTTTGGTGGGGCACTTGTCGGCGAGGAATTTGCGAACCTGCTCCTTGAGCAGCTTCTGGTCGTCGGAGAAATCGAAGTTCATGATGCCCGACCCTAGCAAGCCCGCTCGGCTCGGGGAACGGTTCTAGGTTTCGACAGGCGGGTTGTGCGCTGTGATATTGTGAGCGACATGAAAACCGATCAGATCAAAGACTGGCACGCCCACGTCTACTTCGACGCGGCCTCGCGCGACGCGGCGTGGGCGCTGCGCGAGCGCATTGAGAAGAGCTTTGCCATCGAGATGGGCCGCTTCCACGAGAAGCCGGTCGGCCCGCATCCGCGCTTTAGCTACCAGGTCGCGCTGAAGAACGAACAGTTCGAGCCGCTGCTGTCGTGGCTGACCCTGAACCGCGGCGATCTAACGGTGTTCATCCATCCCAACACCGGGCACGATCTCGAAGATCATCGCGATCGCGCGATCTGGATGGGCCAGCAGGTGCCGCTGGTCCTCGACATCTTCACCAGGAAGGATTGACCCGATGGACTCCCTGCTCCCGCTTGCCCAGCGCGTCGGCGAAAAACTCAAGGCCCGCAAGGAAACCGTCGGCATTTCCGAATCGTCCGCGGGTGGCCTGATCTCCGCGGCGCTGCTCGCCGTTCCGGGGGCCTCGGCCTATTTCATGGGCGGCGCCGTGGTCTACACGCGCCCCGCCGGCGACGCTTTCCTCGCGGTGCCGCGCGAGAAGCGCGCCGGCGTCCGCTCCTCCTCCGAGCCCTGGGCGCTGCTGGCGGCCGAGCATGTCCGCGGCCGGCTGAAGACGACCTGGGGCCTCGCCGAGACCGGCGCCTCAGGTCCGACCGGCAATTCCTACGGCGATCCCGCGGGACACACGTGCGTGGCGATCGTCGGTCCCCACGGCAGCGTCGCGCGCACCCTGCGCACCGGCTCCAACGACCGCGTCGCCAACATGCGCGCCTTCGCCGCCGAAGCGCTCAAGCTCCTGGACGAACAGCTTTCCTGATCAGCCGATCGGGCGCTTCAGCGCCGCGATCGCGACCAACACCCAGCCCGCGATGAAGGCGAGACCGCCGATCGGCGCCACGGCGCCGAACCATCGCGGGCCGCCGAACGACAGGGAATAGAGCGCGCCGGGGAACAGGACGCTGCCCGCGAGGAACAGCCACAGCGCAAGCAGGGCGAGGCGCGCGTTGAGCAGGCCAGCACCCGCCAGGGCGCAGACGCCGAGCATCGCGAGCGCATGAACCATCTGATAGTGGCTGCCGGTCTGCAGCCAGTCCTTCGCCTTGAGCCCGGCTTCCGTGCGCAGGTCGAGTCCGTGCGCGGCGAAGGCGCCGACGATGACCGAGATCGCGCCGCTCGCGGCGGCAACGACGATCCAGATCCTCGCGGCTTCACCCATGGCTATTGCAGCGGCCGGGTCGGGCGCCCGCCGGCGGTCATGCCGCCGTCGATCACCAGTTCCTGGCCGGTGATGTAGTTGCCCGCGTCGGTGCAGAGAAACAGCACGCCATTGGCGATGTCCTGCGCCTCGCCGACGCGTGGCAGCGGCACCGTGGCCGCAGCGCGTTCGCGCGGATCGATCGGGGCGTTGCGGCGATTGCCCTCGGCGCCGGTCGGGATCTTTTCCCAGATCGGCGTGGCGATGATGCCGGGATGCACCGAGTTGCAGCGGATGTTGTCGGCCGCGTGCTCGAGCGCCACCGACTTGGCGAGCAGGCGCACGCCGCCCTTGGTCGCCGAATAGGCCGCAAGGCCCGGCGCACCGCGCAGGCCCGCCACCGACGACATCAGCACGATCGATCCGCCGCCCGCGCGCTTCATCGCCGGGATCGAATGCTTGATCGAGAGGAACACGCCGTCGAGGTTGATAGCCTGCTGACGCTGCCAGTCGGCGAGCGTCATGGTCGCGATCGGCGACATGATGCCGATGCCGGCATTGGCCACCATGATGTCGAGCCGGCCGTAGCGCTTCTCGGCCTCGGCGACGATGCCGGGCCAGACCGCCTCGTCGCGCACGTCGTGGCGCATGTAGTGCGCCTTGCCGCCCGCCTTGGTGATGCGGTCGACCACACCCTTGCCCAGCGTGTCGTCGATGTCGGTGATGAGAACCGACGCGCCTTCGCGCGCCAGCGTTTCCGCACAGGCCTCGCCGATGCCCGAGGCACCCCCGGTGACGATGGCGACCTTACCCGAGACCTGAGCCATGAAGCGTTCCTTGATGCCAAAAACGTCACTGTGGCCTTCCCCTCCGCCCTTCCGGCAGCTCCCCCGTCAGACGGGGGAGGCAAGGAGGGGAAAGCCGAGGACGTGGTGCTAGCGGTTCTTCCAGTTGCCGGGGCGCTTCTCGGCGTAGGACTTGACGCCCTCCTTGAAGTCCTCGGTCTTGCGGGTCCACTCCTGCTCGGTCAGTTCGCGCTCGGTGGCCGCTTCCGCCGCATCGGCGAAGCCACGGCGCATCGTCTCACGGGTCGACATCAACGCAAGCGGAGCCGACTCGGCGATTTCCTGAGCCAGCTTGAGCGCCTCCTTGCGCACGTCGGCGAGCGGCGCCAGCGCATCGGCCAGCCCCCACTGCACCGCCTCCTCGCCGCCAATGCGACGACCCGTATAGAACATCAGGTTGGCCTTCTGCTGGCCGATCAGGCGCGGCAGCGTGAACGTGAGCGAGAAACCAGGATGGAAGCCCAGCCGCGTGAAGTTCGCGGCGAAGCGCGCTTCGGGAGCGGCCACACGGAAATCGGTGGCCAGCGCGAGACCGAGGCCACCGCCGATCGCCGGTCCCTGGATGGCACCGACGCTGGGCTTCTTCGCCCGGAAGATGCGGGTCGCTTCCTTGTAGAGATGCTTGCCGGTCTCATTTGCGCCGGTCTGCGGACGGTTGGCGAAATCGGCGCCGGCGCAGAACGACTTGCCCTGCGCGCACAGCACGTAGGCGCGGATCTTGTCGTCGCGGTCGAACGCCTCGAAGGCATCGGCGATCTGGTTGATCAGCGAGTTGTCGAAGAAATTGTGCGGCGGCCGCTGAATCTCCACGATTCCGACCGCGCCTTCGGTGCTGATGCCGAGATCCTTGAAGGTGGCGCTCATCTGTTTTCTCCCGCGTTGAAAATCCGGTTAACTTGGGCCGGATACTGCCCCGGCAAGGGGCACGCGTCGATACGGGAGGACAAGGAATGCCGCAAAGCGAACGACACGCCCTGGTGCTGGGCGGAGGCACGATGGGCGTGGGGATCATCGCCATGTTCCTGGGAGGCGGCTGGAAGGTGGACGTCGTGTCTCGCTCCGCCTCGACCCGGGATGGCCTGCCCGCGGCAACGGCCCGGGCACTCAAGGCGATGGGCAAGTCCGAAGACGTATCGGGTCTGGCGACCTACGCGACTCTCGAAGAGGCGCCCTGGCCGAAGATCGACATCGCCGTCGAAACCGTGACCGAGGACCTGGCGCTCAAGCAGAGGATCTTTGCCGACATGGAGCGGCTTTCCCGCCCCGGCGTGCCGCTGACGTCGAACTCCTCGAGCTTCCCGATCAGCGAGATCGGCAAGGGACTGAAGACCCAGGACCGGATGATGGGCCTGCACTTCTTCATGCCGGCGCACCTGATCCCCCTGGTTGAGGTCGTGCGCTCCGTCCACACCGACATCGCGTTGGCCGAGAAGGTCGGCACGATCATGAGGGATCTGGGCAAGCGGCCTGTCCAGGTGAAGAAGGACGTGATCGGCTTCCTGGGCAACCGCATCCAGGGCGCGCTGATGCGTGAGGCGCTGTGGCTGATCGAGGAAGGCGTGGCCTCGCCCGAGGACATCGACGCCACTGTCCGCCTCTCCTTCGGCTTCCGCTACGCCGCGGCCGGGCCGATCACCCAGAAGGAGCATTCAGGCTGGGATACGACCTGTGCCGTGGCCAAGATCATCTGGCCCGACCTCTCCAACGCGGATGGCCCGCCCCCGGTCCTGCAGCGCAACGTCGACCGGGGCCGCATCGGCTTCAAGACCAAGGGCGGCTTCTTCGACTGGGACGATGCCTCGATAGCGAAAGAGCGCGCCCGATATGAGCGCGCTCTTTCTAAATGTCTGGAAATCTTCCGCGAGGAAGGAATTCTCTAGCTAGGCTGCACGGCCCCGGCCGCGGCCACCACCGCCGCCGCCTCCACCGCCGAAGCGGCGCCCCTTCCACTGGGGACGCGGACCCTGCGGACGATCGCCGGCCGGGCGATCGCCGTGCGGGCGATCACCGTGCGGGCGGGGCGCATACTGGCCGCCACCATTGTGGTTCGGACGATCGCCGAACGACCGCGGGCGGTCACCCTGCGGACGATCACCGTGCGGACGATCACCTTGGGGACGATCCGCCTGCGCGCGATCGAAGCGGTCGCCCTGCGGACGATCACCATAGGGACGATCGCCATGAGGACGGTCACCACGGGGGCGGTCGCCGAACGGGCGATCACCCTGCGGGCGCGGACCACGCGGACGGTCGCCATAGGGACGGTCGGCCTGAGGCCGCTCACCGTGCGGACGGTCACCCTGCGGGGCATCCCGGAAGTCGCCGCCGCGGAACTGGCTGTCGGCATGCGCCGGCGGACGGTCGCCGCGCGAACGATCGTGATTGGCACGGTCGCCGAACGAGCGATGACCGCCGGGACGGCCACCGCCGCCAGGACGACCACCGCCACCCGGACGGCCGGCGCCACGCGGGCCACCACGGCCCTCGCGGGGACGCTCGTCGCGCTCGCGATCGTCGTCTTCGGTGCGGGCACGCGGCGGCGGAGCCGGCGGCATGTCCTCGTTGGCCGGCATCGGAACGACCGGAATACGCTGGTTGGTCAGCCGCTCGATGCCCTTGAGCTGGCCGCGCTCGCTGCCGTCGCAGAACGAGATCGCGATGCCCGAGGCTCCGGCGCGCGCGGTGCGGCCGATACGATGGACATAGCTCTCGGCATCGGCCGGCAGCTCGAAGTTGATGACGTGGGTCACGCCCTGCACGTCGATGCCGCGCGAGGCGAGATCGGTCGCGACCAGGACGCGGGCCTTGCCACGGGCGAAGTTGTCGAGCGCCTTCTGGCGGGCGTTCTGCGACTTGTTGCCGTGGATCGCCTCGGAGCGCACGCCGCGGTCTTCCAGCGCTTCGGCGACGCGATTGGCGCCGCGCTTGGTGCGCGTGAAGATGATGACCCGCTCGAGGCTCTCGTCGGTGAGGAGATGGTTGAGCAGGGTGCGCTTGAGGCCGGCGTTCACGAAATAGACGCGCTGATCGATCTTCTCGACGGTGCGGCCCTGCGGCGCGATTTCGACCTTCTCGGGGTTCTTGAGAATTTCCGAGGAAAGCTTGGCGATGTCGTTGGGCATCGTCGCGGAGAACAGCAGGGTCTGCCGGTTCTTCGAAACCGACGCGGCGATGCGGCGGACGTCACGGATGAAGCCCATGTCGAACATGCGATCGGCTTCGTCGAGGACGAAGAAGCTGACCTGTCCGAGCTTCACGTTGCCGCGCTCGACCAGGTCGAGCAGGCGGCCGGGCGTGGCGATCAGGATGTCGACGCCGCGCGCCAGCGTCTCGATCTGGCGGCCGTAGCCCAGGCCGCCGACGACGGTGCAGAGGCGCAGGCCAAGGCCGCGACCGTAGGTGTCGAAGCTGCGGGCGATCTGGACCGCGAGTTCGCGGGTCGGCGCCAGCACGAGGGCGCGCGGGCTCTTGGGCTGGGCGCGTTCCTTGGACTCGGACAGAAGCTGCAGCACGGGCAGCGCGAACGCCGCCGTCTTGCCGGTACCGGTCTGGGCAATGCCCAGCACGTCCCGTCCCTGCAGCAGGGCGGGAATGGTGCGCGCCTGGATGGGCGTCGGCACCGTGTAGTTCGCCGCGTTCAACGCACGCAGCAGCGGCTCGGCCAGACCGAGATCCGCAAACGTAACTTCACTCACTGAAAATCCTTACTTGCCGCCCGGCATGCCATCCCGGGCACGCGCATCTGTGGCGGCGTTAGGCCCGTTCCCGCGCGCGGCTGGGACGGCTCTTGTCTTGGGGGATTGTCTCGGGATGAGGCGCCGTCACAAGTAAATGGGGCGCGTCGCGCGATCGCGAGAAATCTTTGTGGGCCCGCGAATCTGCGGGTTGGCGCGTATATGATGCTGCAGCGCAGCGAAGTCAAGCCGATTACTGGCCTTCAATCGATCTGCTGCTTAAAGTGCCGGCAAAACAAGTACTTACGGGAGTGAAACTTGCGCCGTCGACACCTCATAAGTTGGACTGCCGCGACGCTAGCGGCTCCGGCGATCGTGACCAGCGCCTTGGCTCAGGGCTTTCCCAACAAGCCCGTCCGCATCGTCATTCCGTTCGCGCCCGGCGGCACGTCGGACATCCTGGCGCGCCTGATGCAGCCGCACCTGCAGGCGGCACTCGGCCAGTCGGTCGTCGTCGAGAACCGCACCGGCGCCAACGGCAACATCGCCGTCGACATGATCGCGAAGTCCGCACCCGACGGCTACACGTTGGTCCTCACCGACCTCGGCAACCTCACCATCTCGCCGTCGGTGATGAAGCTGCCGTTCGATGTCATCCGGGACTTCAGCGCGGTTACGGTGCTGGCCTACACGCCACACCTGCTCGCCGCGGCACCGGATCGCCCCTACACGACGGCGGCCGAACTGATTGCCTTCGCCAAGGCCAATCCCGACAAGCTGAACTACGCGACCGCCGGCCTCGGAAGCGCACCGCACCTGGCCGGCGCCCTGTTCGCGCATTCGCTCGGTCTGAAGATCACCTTCATCCCCATGAAGGGCGGCGCCGAGGCGATACAGCAGGTCGCCGGCGGCCACGCCGATGCCCTGTTCAACGGCATGATCGCCACGCTGCCGCACGTGAAGAGCGGCAAGCTGCGCGGGCTGGCCGTCTCGAGCGCCACGCGCAACGAGCTGGTGCCCGATCTTCCGACCGTGATCGAGGCCGCCGGGATCAAGGACTTCGTCACCGGCAGCTGGCAGGGCTTCCTGGCGGCCAAGGGCACACCGCCGGAGATCCTCGAGCGGCTCTATGTCGAGATCGAAAAGACGACAAAGATCCCCGAAGTCGCCGCGCGCCTGAAGGAGCTGGGCGCCGAGCCTGTCCTCTACAAGCCCGCGCAGAGCGATACATGGCGCGGCCGCGAGGTCGAAAACTGGGCCAAGGTGGTGAAGGATACCGGCATCAAGCTCGAATAGCTGCGGGAGACAGCAATGGAATTCGGCATCCTCTTCACGTCCCACGCCAATCCGAAGGAAGAGCCCTATCCGCACCGCGCGGTGCACGCGCGCACCACGGACGAGATCGTGGAAGCCGAGCGGCTGGGCTACGACACGGCCTGGATCGCCGAGCATCATTTCTCGACGAGCTACGGCATCATGCCGGACTGCTTCGCCTACATGGCCTATCTCGCCGCCAAGACCAGCCGCATCAAGCTCGCCTCGGGCGTGATCACCCTGCCGCTCTACGATCCGATCCGCGTCGTCGAGAACGCCAACTTCGTCGACATCCTGTCGAACGGCCGGGTCATGCTGGGCATCGGCTCGGGTTATCGACCCTATGAGTTCACAGGGCTCGGCAAGGATTTCGAGGGCCGCCGGGACATGGTGGAAGAGGCGGTCGGCCTCATGTTCGACGCCTTCCATCGGCATCGCTACGACCACAAGGGCAGATATTTCAGCGGCACCGTCGCGGAGCCGTACGAGCTGCTGCCGCAGCCCGTGCAGATGCCTCATCCGCCGCTCTACATGGCGGGCGGCACCGACCGCTCGATCGGCTACTGCGGCAGGAACGGGTTCGGCCTGATGCTGTCGACCCTCCCGGGCATCGAGACGCTGGCGGCCCAGACTTCGCTCTACAAGCGAGAACTGGCAAAGGCTTCGGCCGAGCGCGCGAAGAACCCCGCGGCCGGCCAGATCGACATCGCGCGCTGGGTCTACATTGCCGACACCGATGCGCAGGCGCGGGCCGAGACCGAGGAGGCGATCGTCCGCCACATCGCGCATTTCGGCGGCACCGGCACGGCAGGCTATCTCGGCTCCGTCTCGGAGAAGGGCAGCCAGCTCAGCTACGACGAGCTGCTCAACACCACGCTGCTGCACGGATCGGCGGAGACGGTGATCGCACGCCTGCGCGAGATGCAGGCGCGCACCGGGATGACCTCGCTGCTGCTGCATTATCCTCCCTACTACGGGCGCGAGAAGACGATGAAGAGCCTGAGGCTCTTCGCCGAACGCGTGATCCCGGCCTTCCGGCCTCCGGCGCATCGCGTCGCCGCCGCGGAATGACGCCGCCCGCGGCCGTTGCGGGCCGCAACAACACATCGCGCGGCGCGATCTTCACCATGCTCGCCATGCTGGGATTCGCCAGCATGGACACCATCACCAAGTGGATGGTGGCCGACTATCCGATCGGCCAGATGATGTGGGTGCGCTACGGGATCTTCTGCCTGTTCGCCTGGTTCGTCGTACGCCACCGCGGCCTGCGCGCGGCCTTGCGCTCGAACCGGCCCGGGCTGCAGCTCGGCCGGGCGTTGCTGGCGGTGGTCGAAAGCGCGGTATTCGTGCTCGCCTTCCGTTACCTGCCGCTGGCCGACACACACGCCGTCGCCGCCACCTCGCCGCTGATCGTGATCGCGCTCGGCGTGCTGTTCCTCGGCGAGAAGGCCGGGCCGGCGCGCTGGGCCGCCGTCGCCGCGGGTTTCGTCGGCGTGCTGCTGATCGTACGACCGGGATTCCGCGAACTCGACTGGCCGCTTCTGATCCCCGTGGTCGGTGCGGTCCTGTGGGGAGGCTACCAGATCCTCATTCGCCTCTGCTCGCGCACCGACACGCCCGAAACGACGCTCGTCTGGTCGGCCTTCGTGGCCTTTGGCGCGACCACCCTCGTCGGGCCGCTGCAATGGCGATGGCCGGACGCCACGGGATGGGCTCTTCTGGTCGCCATCGCCTTGCTGGGTGCGCTTGCGCACTATGCGCTGATCAAGGCGCTCGACTATGCCGAGGCGGGCGCGGTGCAGCCCTACAGCTACACGCTGCTGGTGTTCGTCACGATCCTCGGCATCATCGTGTTCGGCGACATTCCCGACCACTGGACGCTCGCTGGCGCGGCGGTGATCGTGGCGTCAGGCCTCTATACATGGCACCACGAGCGGCAGGCGGGCCGATAGAACGTCATTGGAACCATCACTAGTTCCTCACGCAGGACAGATCGCCTTCCTGGCAGTCGAGCTGGGTCTCGAGATCCTTCACGCGCACGAGAGTCAGGCGGGCCTGGCAGGAGGCGACGATCATCCCGTGGATCGAGCCGCCAGTGGTCGGCGCGCCGATGAAGTCGCACTCCTTGTCGCGGAACCGGATCCACGCCTCCTCCGCGGCCTGCAGCCGCGCACGGCTCTCGGGCCCGAGGCGCGCCCGCAGCTTCGTATAGGCGGCGTTCAACTGCCTGTCGGCGTCCTGAAGGGTCGTGCCGACCTCCCGGTTGAGTTCCATCTGGCTCTGGGCATGAACGGGCGGCGCCAACGCCTGCAGCGCCACGACGGACGCGAGGAGCGCAGCGACCCGGCCGATCATCGCGGCCAGGCCCGGAGCGACACCAGCCCGCCGTCGATCGGGAGCAGAATTCCGGTCACCCAGCGCGATTCGTCCGAGGCGAGATAGACGGCGCCGTGCGCGATGTCCCAGGCGGTCCCCTCGACCTGCATCGGCACCATCTTCTTGCGCCGTTCGCGTGCCTCGGCGCCGAGATGCGCCACCATCGGCGTGTGCACCGAACCCACGATGATGCAGTTTGCGCGGATGTTCTGCGTCGCATAGTCGGCCGCGACGGACATGGTGAAACCATGCAGACCCGCCTTGGCGGTGGCGTAGGCCACGGCACCCGCGCTGCCCATCAGCCCCACGGCGCCGGCGATCGACGAGACCATGATGATCGAGCCGCCACCGCCCTCCTTCATGCGCGGCAGGCACGACTTGGTGCAGAGCATCGTCGTCGTGAGATTGGCTTCGAGAACCTTGTTCCAGGTCTCGAGCGTCACCGTCTCGGGCGTTCCTGGCCCGCCGATGCCGACATTGTTGTGCAGGATGTCGAGCCGGCCATACTTCTTCATGGTGAAGTCGGCCATCGCCTCGGCTTCGTCGATCTTGGCCACGTCGGCCGCGAAGACCGATGCCTCTCCGCCCTCGTCCTTGATCTGCCTGGCCAGCGCCTCGGCCCGTTCGGCACCGCGATTCACGAGGACGACCTTTGCGCCCTCCTTCGCGAACAGCAGCGCCGTCGCCATGCCGTTGCCGACGCCCTCGCCGCGCGGCGCCGCGCCCGTCACCACCGCCACCTTGCCCTGCAGCCGTCCGGCCATGTCTACTCTCCGCCCAGATGATTTCAGGCGCGGACCTTAGCCGGGAGAAGAACGGAATGACCAGCAGGACAGACATGTTCGAAGGCGGGTGCACCTGCCGGCACGTGCGCTATCGCCTCACATCGAAGCCGCTGTTCGTCCATTGCTGCCACTGCCGCTGGTGCCAGCGGGATACAGGTACGGCCTTCGCAATGAACGCGATGATCGAGGCGGACAGGGTCGAGCGACTGGGCGGCGAGGTCGAGGTGATCGACACGCCGACGCTCAGTGGCAATGGTCAGAGGATCGCGCGTTGCCCGAGATGCCGCATCGCGCTGTGGAGCAACTATTCCGGCGCCGGACCGACCATCCATTTCGTACGGGTCGGCACGCTCGACGAGCCCGATCGGCTGCCGCCCGACGTCCATATCTTCACGATGAGCAAGCAACCCTGGGTCGCCCTGCCAACCGGGGTTCCTGCGGTCGCTGAGTATTACGACCGCAACGAACTATGGCCGAGCGAGAGCCTCGACCGTTTCGCCGCACACAAGGCGAAGAACGCGTCCTGAACTAGGACCAATAGCCCGCCAGTTTCGTCGCCAGCCATTTCGCCAGGGCGGCGTTGACGGCGACGGGCTGTTCCTGCGCCATCCAGTGGCCGGATTGCACGATCCCTTCGGTGAGGTCAGCGCAGTGGCGGCGCATCGGCTCCGCGAGCTTCGAGGTCATCGTCTCGCAGGTCGTGTCGTAGGCGCCATGCAGGAAGAGGACCGGCATCGCGAGCCTGCCATCGTTCTTCGCCCGCTTCGAATAGGCGGCGTTGGCCTTGTGGTTCATGTACCAGGAGTCGGGACCGAAGAAGCCGTTCCGGGTCAGGGCCGCGGCATAGGCCTCCACGTCCGCCTCTGTCAGCACATCGGGATCGCGCGGCAGGTCGGGGCAGGCGCCGCCGCCGAACCAGCCTCCGGCCATGCGAACCATCGATGTCGGCGCCGGCTTGCCGACGCGCGACGGATCGCCCTTGCGGAACAACGCCTTCACCACGTTGCGCGGGTTGGCGTCGAAGCTCGCGCAGGCCTTGTCGAAGCTCTCCTCGTAGAAGAACTGGTAGTCCCACTGCCCCGCCGGGAACTTCGCTTCCGGATAGATCGAGCGATCGACCAGCGGCACGACCGTCTCGAGCGTGAAGCCAGTCGGGAGATAGGGCACGCAGAGGCTCGCCACGCCCACCACCTTCTCGGGATGGTGCGCCGCCATGTTCCAGACGACCGGGCTGCCCCAGTCGTGACCGACCCAGACCGCCCTGTCCCTGCCGAGCGCCGCCAGCAGTTCGACCATGTCGGCCACGATCTCCTCCTGCGCGAAATCCTCGTGACGCGCGTAGGTGCTGGAGCGGCCGTAGCCGCGCATGTCGGGGGCGATGCAGCGGAAGCCCAGCGCCGCGAAGGCCGGAAGCTGGTGCCGCCACGAGAGCGACAGCTCGGGCCAGCCGTGCACGAAGACGATCAAAGGGGCGTCTTTCGCTCCGCAGGCGAGATAGCCCGTCGTGTGGCGGGCGGTCTTGACGGTGTGTTCGGTGACCGGGAATGTCATGGCAAGGAGAAGGTCACATGGAAATCGATACCGGCACAACAGAACTCTTGTGCAGCGTCCGCGACGGCGTCGCGCTGATCACGCTGAACCGCCCCGAGGCGCGCAA
This sequence comes from Reyranella aquatilis, assembly GCF_020880995.1. Taxonomy (GTDB): domain Bacteria; phylum Pseudomonadota; class Alphaproteobacteria; order Reyranellales; family Reyranellaceae; genus Reyranella; species Reyranella aquatilis. Next base: position 38,885 of record NZ_JAJISD010000018.1, read on the forward strand.
CGCGATGTCGCCCGACCTCACCGAGGCGCTGCGCAACCAGATCAAGGCCCGCGGCGACGACGATGCCGTGGGCGCCCTTCTGATCACCGGCGCCGGCACCGCCTTCTGCAGCGGCGGCGACGTGAAGGGCATGGGCGGCCGCGGCCCGCGCGGCCAGATGAGCTACGAGGAGCGGCTGGCCGACCTGCGCTGGCGGCAGACGCATCTCACCGGCGCGCTGGTCGCGGTGCGCAAGCCGACCATTGCGGCGCTGCCCGGCGCCGCGGCCGGCGCGGGCCTCGCGATCGCGCTTGCCTGCGACATCCGCATCGCGGCGAAATCGGCCTTCTGCACCACCGGCTACGCCAAGATCGGCCTTTCGGGAGACTACGGAATCTCCTGGCTGCTGACGCGCACCATCGGCCCGATGCGGGCGCGCGAGCTGATGTTCACCTCCGAGAAGGTCGGCGCCGAGCGCTGCGAGCAGATCGGCCTCGTCAACCGCGTGGTCGACGACGCCAAGCTGCAGGAGGAGGCCTTCGCCTTCGCCAAGTCGCTGGCCGAAGGACCTCGCGTCGCGCTGCGCCACATGAAGGACAATCTCGACGAAGCGCTGCACATCGACTACTCGCTGGCGCACCATCGCGAGGCCGAGCGCCTGGTCCAGTCGTCGCGCACCGAGGATCACAAGGAAGCGGTGGCGTCCTTCGTCGAGAAGCGCAAGCCGGTGTTCAAGGGGCGGTAAGACCGCTCACTCCAGCTTCAAGAAACAACCACCCTGAGGAGCGCTCCGCAGGAGCGCGTCTCGAAGGGTGGGCACGAGCACCTCGCTGTTGCCCATCCTTCGAGACGCGCGCCGGTGCGCGCTCCTCAGGATGAGGTAAGTGCTTGGATGGCTTCAATTCATTTCCGGCCAGGCTCTCAGGATGAGGTGGTGCATCAATCCCGGTAGTTCGCGGCCCGCTTCTGCAGGTTGGACATGATGGCTTCGAGCTGGTTGGGCGAGCCGATCAGCGTCTGCTGCTCGACCGATTCCATCATCAGGCCGGAGGCGGCATCGGTCGCGACGGCTGCGTTCAGGAGGCGCTTGTTGGCGCGGATGGCATCGGGGCTCTTGGAGGCGATCTCGCGCGCCGTTTCCAGCGCCGCCGCCCGCGGGTCGTCGACCACGCGAGTCACGAACCCCATCTCGCGCGCCTCGGTGCCGTTGAAGATGCGGCCCGTGTAGGTGAGTTCGCGCACAACGTCCTCGCGCGCCAGATGGCGCATCAGCTGCGTGCCGGCGAGGTCGGGCACGAGGCCCCACTTGATCTCCATTACCGAGAAGCGCGCGTCCGGCGTGGCGTAGCGGATGTCCGGTCCCAGGGCGATCTGGAAGCCGCCGCCGAAGGCCACGCCATGCACGGCGGCGATCACCGGCACCGGCAGCTCGCGCCACAGCCAGGCGCATTGCTGCGGCCGGTTGGCAATGCCGTGGGTGCGCGTAGTGAGATCGCGCACGCCCGGCACCGCGTCGCCTTCTGCCTTCATGGCCGCGAAGCTGCCCATGTCGAGGCCGGCGCAGAAGGCCTTGCCCTCGCCCGAGAGCACGACGCAGCGCAGCCCCGGCATGGCTGCGAGCTTCGCGCCCGCCTCGATGATGCCCTCGAACATCGCGGGATCGAGCGCGTTCATCTTGTCGGCGCGGATCAGGCGGACGTCGGCCACGCCGTCCTTCAGATCGATCGAGACGCGGTCCTTCATTTTTCACCCTCCGATTTCATCCATTCGCGCAGACGACGCTTCACTTCCTCGGGGTCCACGCGTCGGGGCGGCTCGAGGCTGCCGTCGGCGCTCTTGGGCCACATCATCACCGCGATGCCGCGCTGCACATCGGCAAAGCTGCAATCGTCCGGCAGCCGGTCGAGCAGCGCCCGGACCTGATCCTTCACAGTGCTCATCGCGTCACCATCAGCCAGATGCCCTGCCCTATGTAGACCGCGCCGAGCGCCAGGATCACCCGTCGGGTCCAGTGGTAGAACTGCTTGTCCGACATACGGTCGAGGAAGCTGCGCGACAAGGTGGTCCCGATCACCGCGAAGACGGCGGCGTAGCCCATGACCAGCCACTGTTCCAGTTCGCGGCCGGCCGGTCCTTCGATCACCATGGCGAAGTAGAGCACCTTCGTGAGATGGCCCAGCACCTGCGCAGCGGCCTTGGTGGCCACGTTGACCTGCCGCGTCATGCCCGTCCGGACGTAGAAGATATCGAGCAGCGGGCCGGTCACGCCCGAGACAAGCTGGATGGCTCCCCCGATCGCGCCCGCGAGAAAGGCCTGGCCGCCGCGCTCGATGTTGGGGGCGATGCGCTGCGGCACCGCGAGCGCAATGAACGGCGTCGCGCCGACCGCCATCAACACCAGCGCCTTGTCGGGTACGAAATCGAAGAAGGAGAACACGACCAGCGAGGCCATGGCGCCGGCGCCGAACTGCAGCACGACGTTCCAGTTGACGTGATGGCGCCACAGCCAGGCGCGCCAGCCGTTGGCCGCGATCTGGATGACGCCATGGAACACCATGGCGACCGGCACCGGCAGCAGGAGCAGCAGGAAGCCGATCAGAAGCATCCCGCCCGCCATGCCGAAGATGCCGGAGACGAACGAGGTCACGACGGCAACGACCGCGAGCGCCGCCAGGACGGGAAGCGAGAACATCGGCAGTGGGCGTAGCGCAGCGTGCAGACCGTGTCGAGGATGGGCTAGGGTGCCGGCCATGACCGACACAGATCTTCTCTTCACCCCGGCCGTGCAGGCCGCCGCCCTCATACGCCGTAAGAAGCTTTCGCCCGTCGAATATCTCGATGCTGTGCTGAAAGCCGCCGAGCGGGCCAATCCTCGCATCAACTGCTTCCGCGAGGTCATGGTCGACCGGGCGCGACGCGACGCGAAGAAGGCGGAGGAGGCCGTCACACGCGGTGAACGCCTAGGGCCGCTGCACGGAATCCCGATCAGCGTGAAGGATCTGGTCGATGTCGAAGGCGCGCCGACCCGCCACGGCTCGGCGATCTTCGAAGGCAACGGCCCGGCCGCCGCTGACGATCTGCTGGTGCAGCGCCTGCGGGCCGCCGGCGCGGTCATCTTCGCCAAGGCGACCACGCCTGAGTTCGGCGTCAAGGGCCTGACCGACGGCCCGTTCGGCGTGACCCGCAACCCGTGGAACCTCGAACGTACGCCGGGCGGATCCAGCGGCGGCGGCGCGGCGGCGGTGGCCGCGGGCCTCGGCCCCCTGTCGCTCGGCACCGACGGTGCGGGCTCGGTACGCGGCCCCGCCTCCTGCTCGGGCCTGGTCGGCCTCAAGCCGACCCTGGGCGCAGTGCCCTACGACACGACGCGCGACGCCTACGGCAACAACATCTATGCCGGCCCCCTGGCGCGCTCCGTCACCGACGCCGCGATCATGCATTCGGTGCTGGTCGGCCCCAGCGACAAGGATCCGTGGACCCTGTCGGGTCCTTCACAGAAGCCGCTCTCCCCGAAGCTGGCGGGCAGCGACCTGGCCGGCGTCCGCATCGGCTACATCGAGCGCACGGCCAACCCCCGCGTGGCCGCCGACGTGCGCGACAACACCCGCGCCTCGCTCGCGGCCTGGGAGGCGATGGGCGTCGAGATCGAGGAGGTCACCGAGAAGATCGACTGGATCGAATACGAAGGCCGGGTGCTCTACCAGGCGAACTTCGCCGTCTTCTGCGCGCAGTATCTGCCAAAGTGGCAGAACCAGATGGACCCGGTGACGCTCGCCTTCATGGAGCGTGGCGCCAAATTCACACTGGCGGACTTCCGCAATGCGCAGTTCGCCCGCACGGCCTTGTTCCGCAAGATCCAGTCGCTGTTCGATCGTTACGACTTCCTGGTGATGCCGACCAACGCCCGCACCGCGCTCGACGTGACGCACGACGCGGCCAACGACGAGGTCATGATCGACGGCGTGAAGTGCGGCATCACCCGGCAGGGATGGACCTCCTACCAGTATCCCTTCAACCTGACCGGCCACCCCGCCTGCGCCTACCCGTCCGGCTTCGGCACGGACGGGCTGCCGACTTCGGTACAGGTCGTCGGCAAGTGGGGAGCGGAGACCGACGTGCTGCGCATGGGCGCCCTGCTCGAAGGCGCACGTCCGTGGGCGCAACATCGCCCGCCAGCGGCCTGATCAGTCGAAGGCGAGCCGCGGCAACCACAGCGCCATGTCCTGCCAGTAGATCAGCAGGACGGTCATCAGCAGCATGGTGATGAAGAAGGGCACGGTGCCGCGGAACACCTCGGCGATCGAGCCCTCGCCGCGCACCGCTTGGATGACGTAGAGCGTCATGCCAACGGGCGGGCTGATCAGGCTGATCTCGCACATCAGCACGAGAAACACGCCGAACCAGACCGGATCGATGCCGGCCGCCTTGATCAGGGGGAACACTAGCGGCAGCGTACCGACCATCATCGGCAGCGTCTCGAAGAAGGTGCCGAGGATGACGTAGAAGGCGAACAGTACCCAGATCAGGGTGATGGCATCGAGCTTCATCCCCGCCACATAGGTCGTCAGGGCTCCGGTTGCGCCGAGCAGGCCCAGCACGAAATTCATGGCGAAAGCACCGGCCAGGATCAGCATCGAGAGCGCGGTCAGGTTCACCGTCGAGAGGAAGGCGTCGTGCAGCATCCTGATCGTCAGCCGGCGGTAGAATGCGGCGATCGGCAGGGCCGCTACCACGGCCAGGGCTGCCGCCTCCGTCGGTGTCGCCCAGCCGAGATAGATCGAACCCATGATGACGATGAAGATCAGCGACGGTGCGACGAGGCCGCTCAGCCGCGCGAGGCGGACCGGGAGTGGGTCGACGACCGGCTCACGCGGCGCGATCGCGGGATTGCGGATCGCCAGCACGACGATGCACAGCATGAACATCAGAGTGAGGATCGCGCCGGGCACCACGCCGGCGGCATAGAGCCGGGCGACCGAGGTATTGGTCAGCACGCCGTAGATGATGAAGCCGATGCCGGGCGGGATCAGGTTGCCGAGCGACCCGCCGGCGGCGATCGATCCCAGTACCATCGGCGTGCTGTACTTGCGCGTCTTGAACGACGGCAGCGCCACGGTGGCGATAGTCGCTGCGGTCGCAACCGAGGAGCCCGACACGGCCGAGAACAGCGCCGAGGAGGCGACATTGGTGTGCAGCAGGCCGCCCGGCAGCGGATTGAGCCAGTCCGACAGGGAGCGGTACATTTGGTCGGTGGAACCGCAGCGCACCAGGATCTCGCCCAGCAGGATGAACAGCGGCAGCGCCAGCAGCAGCGAATCGTTCATCGATTCGAAGTAGACGACGCCCAGCGCATTGATGGCCGGCATGCCGAAATAGAGCCCGGCGCCGATCGCCCCCACGGCGAACATCACCGTGGCGATGTGCAGCCCGAGCGCCATCAGGCCCAGCATCAGGATGAAGCCCAGGGCAACGCCGCCCGCGTCCATCATGGCCGGACCTCCGGTCCTTCTTCGGAAAGACGTGTCTCGAGCTGACTCACCTCCGTGCGCACCTCCTCCTCGAGCGAGGCGGGCCCGTAGAGCTGGTCGAGCAGGCCGCGGTCACGGAACAGCAGACCGACAGCGTGCGCCGCGGCGATGCCCGTCGTCAGCGCGAACAGCGCCAGCCCCGCGAACCAGAAGGCCTGCGGAATCCAGAGCGGCGTCTGCAGCGGCGTGTTGGCCGGCTTGCCGCTCTCGAAGTTCGCGGCGAGTTCGCTCCAGCCGCGCCACGCGCAGAACAGCGCCATGCTGGCGAGCGTCAGCATGGCCAGCAGGTTGAGGAGCGTCCGCGCCAGCGGCGGCACGTAGGGAAAGAGCAGCGTGATGCGCATGTGCGAGCGCGTCACGAAGGCCCAGCAAAAGCCGCCGGCGCTGGTGATAGCCAGCACATAGCCGCTGATCTCGTCGACGCCGCGCAGCGAGAAGCCAAACCAGCGGCGGGCGACGATCTCGAACACCGTGAGGAACGAGATCGCCATCAGGATCCAGCCGCAGATGATCGCGGCCGATCGTGCGAGCGGCGTGACCGCCGCGACGGGATTGAACACGCGGAGTACGGTCTACGGCGCCGCGACCAGGCCGGTCATCTTGCCGACCGTATCCGTCCACGTCTTGGCGCATTCCGCGCCGCAGCGCTTGGCCCAGCGCTTCAGCGCCACGTCGTTGAGCGCCGCCTCACGCGCCTTCACGTCGGCATCGCTGGGCTTGATGCGCACGACCTTGCCAGGCTTGCCCTCGCTGCAGGTACCGCCCTCGCCGCTGACGCAGATCAGACCCATCTCGACCTCGTCGCCGATGGTCTTCCAAGCGCCGTCCTCGAAGGCCTTCATCTCCTTGGTGAAGAACTCCTTGGTGGGCGCGCTCATCTTGTTCCACGAGGCTTCGCTTACCGCGGTGTAGATGATGGTGAAGCCGACCGGCATCTCGAGCACGCTGGTGACGACCTCGTGCCAGCCCGCCTTGTAGGCCGGCATCGTGCCGGTAATGCCGCAATCGACGGTGCCACGCTGCAACGCCGGCACGACCTCGCCGAACGGGATGGTGACGGCGGTGGCGCCGAGCCCTTCCACCAGGTCGCCCTGACTGACGCCCTGCACGCGGATCTTCTTGCCCTTGAGGTCGGCGACGCTCTTGATCTGCGGGGCGCACCAGATCATCTGCGTCGGGAAGGTGTACCAGTTCAGGATCTTGGCGCCGTATTTCGGGCCCATAATCTTGTCGATTTGCGGTCCCCAGACCTCGGTGATCTTGCGCGCCGTCGCCATGTCCTTGGCGACACCCGCGATATCCACTCCCTCGAGCATGGCGTCCTCGGCGACGTAAATCGGCAGCGCGTGCGCGAAGTCGAACAGGCCGAGCTTCAGCAGCCGCATCACCTCGGTGCCCTTGAGATTGAGCTCCGTGGTCGACTGCGCCGTGGCGGTGATCTGTCCCTTCGAATCCTTGACGACCTGCTCGGACCAGAAGGGCTTCTCGACCTTGATCCAGTTGCTGAGATTGCCGAAGCTGCCAACGACCTTGAAGCTCTGCTTGGGCAGATCCTGCGCCTGCACGCCTGTACCGGCGACCATCATCAGTGCTGCGGCCAGGGCAGCCGCAATTCCCGTCTTCACCATCGGTTATCCCTCCCCCTTGGAATTTGCACGCATCGTATTCACCGAGCCTTTGCGCCGCAATGGCCGTTCTTCTAGGCTCGCGGCAAATCAAACGGGAGGAACCTCATGCGTCCGATAGCGATTGCCGGCGCCCTTTTGGGCATTGCCCTAGGGGCGGGAACAGGCCAGGCGCAGGCCCCGGCCTTCGACAAGCCCATCAAGATCATGGCGCCCTATGCGCCGGGCGGGAACATCGACGTCACCGCCCGCATCATTGCCGACAAGCTGCGAGAGGTGACGGGCACCACCGTCATCGTCGAGAACAAGGCCGGTGCCAGCGGCATGATCGGCAGCGACATCGTCGCCCGCTCGGCGCCCGACGGGACCAGCCTGCTGGTCTCGGCCAACTCGCTGGTCGCGGTGCCCGCCATCTACGGCAACGCGCCCTACGACTGGCGCACCGCCTTCACGCCTATCACGCACATCCAGCGCGTACCGGCCGTCCTCGTCGTGCCGCCCAGCTCGCCGATCAAGACGCTGGCCGACTTCATCGCCCTGGGCAAGGACGGCAAGTTCGCCGTCGCCGATTCCGGCGTCGGCACCACCAACCATCTCGCCATCGAACTGATCGGCGAGGCCACCGGCACCAAGTACACCCTGGTCCACTACAAGGGATCGGGCGCGGCCATGATCGACGTCATGGCGGGCCAGGTGCCGGCCCAGGTCGACCAGCTTAACGCCGCCATCGGCAACATAAAGTCGGGCAAGCTGCGCGCCATCGCCATCACCTCAGACAAGCGCGTGCCGCAGCTTCCCGACGTTCCGACCTTCAAGGAAAGCGGTGTTAAGGGCCTCGAGAACTTCACCTTCGCGACCTTCACCGGCCTGTTCGGCCCGGCCAAGATGCCGCCGGAGATCGTGGCGAAACTCAACGAGGCGATGGTCAAGGTGCTCAAGGATCCCGCCGTCGTCGCGCGCTTCGCCGAACTCACCGCCGAGGCCTATCCGACCACGCCGCAGGAAACCGCGGCGATGTTCGACGCCGAGGACAAGATGGTCGTCCCCCTCATCAAGAAGCTGCAGATCAAACCGGAGTAACCCGTTCGATGTCCTTCATGCCCGCCGCCGTCACGCCGATCGTACTGTTGCTGATCTCGAACGTCTTCATGACATTCGCCTGGTACGGGCACCTGAAGTTCACCGACAAGCCGTTGTGGCTGGTGGTGGTGGCGAGCTGGGGCATCGCCTTCGTCGAATACTGCTTCGCCGTCCCGGCCAACCGGTACGGCCATGCGATCTACTCAGCCGCGGAACTCAAGACCATGCAGGAGGTGATCACGCTCACCGTCTTCGCCGCCTTCTCGGTGCTTTACCTCGGCGAACGCATCACCTCGAACCATCTGGTCGGCTTCGCCCTGATCTGCGGCGGCGCCTTCTTCATCTTCAAGGGTCCGCTGCCTTCCTGGTGAAATCAGGGTCCTGCGGCGGGATGGAACGGCGCGTCGCTGCGTAGCCTCTTCAGGGAGAACGACGACTGAACCAGATCCGACCCGGACGACGACTGGAATTCGGGCTGCTCGCAGCAGTCCTCGTCCTCGCGTCCGGGCTGCGCCTCTGGGATCTTTCCGCCAACGGCTTCGGCAACGAATACTACGCCGCCGGCGTGCGCAGCATGCTGCAGGGGCCCGGTCTATTCTTCTACAATGCATTCGATCCGGCCGGGCTGGTCTCGCTCGACAAACCACCGCTCGCCTTCTGGATCCAGACGGCCTTCGCGGCCGTGCTGGGCTACAGCGGCTGGTCGATCCACCTGCCGCAGGCGTTGGCCGGCACGACCTCGGTGGCCCTGCTTTACTTCCTGCTGCGCAAGCCGTTCGGCCGGACAGTGGCGTCGATCGCGGCTTTCCTGCTGGCCTTGTCGCCCATCGCCGTCGCGGTCGACCGCTCCAACAACACCGATGCCTGGCTGGTCCTGTTCCTGCTGATCGCGGCCTGGCTCGCGCTCAGGGGACGTGGCCTGTCACTGGTGTTCGCGATGGTGGCCCTGGGCTTCGCCTTCAACGTCAAGATGCTGGCCGCCCTTGTCTGCGGGCCGGCACTGCTGGCGGGCTGGTGGCTTTCCAGCCCGCTCGACTGGCCTCGCCGCCTCGGGTGGATGTTCATTGCCGGACTGGCGCTGGCGATCGTCGCCCTGTCATGGGCGGTCGTGTTCGACCTGACTCCGGAACGGCTGCGACCGCAGGCCGGCAGCAGCAGGAGCGGCTCGATGCTCGAGCTGATCGTCGGACACAACGGAATCGAGCGCTTCGTACGCGATCGACAGCCCGCGCGGACAGCGCCCCCGGCGCAGACACCGCAGCAGACCTCCGGCCCGATGGCCTACGACGCCGTGCCCGTCGGGCCGTTGCGTCTCGCCACGCCGATGCTGGCGGCACAGTTCGCCTGGGCGCTGCCCTTCGCGCTGCTCGGCGCCGTTCTGGCCTGGCGGCGGCGTCGCGCCCCTGTCGCGCTGTGGGCCGGATGGGCCCTGACCTACGGCATCGTCTACAGCGCCGCCGGCGGTATCTTCCACATCTACTATCTCGCGACGCTCGCCCCGCCCCTGGCCGCGCTGGCAGCCATCGGCGGCGTCGAACTCTGGCGGCGCGGCGCGGCTGCCCTCGCCCTCGGCGTAGCCGCGACGGCTCTCTGGCAAGCCTACCTCACGGGGACGACGCTCGGCTGGACCGCGACCTGGATCGGTTTCCCCGCGGTCGCGCTGCTCGCGGCGGCGGCGGCGGCGTGGCGCGACCGTCGGCTGACGGCGCTGATCGGGGTGGTCGCGCTCATCGTCCTGCCGACGGCCTGGGCGCTCAGCCCGGTCTTCTCGCCCGGCAATCTCACGCTGCCCTCGGCCAGTCTGCCGCGCTGGCTGGGCTTGGACGACGGGCGCGGTCCCATCCTGTCCCGCACGCACCGCTCGCAGGCCCATGATCCCAAGCTGCGATCATTCCTCGAAGCCCAGCGCGGCACCGCGAAGTTCCTGGCCGCCACATCCAATGCGCTGCTGGCCTCTCCGCTCATCATCCACAGCGGCCAGCCCGTGCTGCCCTTCGGCGGCTATCTGGGCAACGACCCGATCATGAGCCTCGATGCCTTCGCCGAGCGGGTGAAGCGCGGTGAGGTACGATACGTTCTGCTGTGGCCGGGACGCCGGCCGGCTGACTTCGATGCCTGGGTGCGAGGGCGCGGAACGGCCGTCGATCCGGCACTGTGGCGCTCCCTGCAAGCCGAGCCGCGTCGCGCGATCGCACTCTACGATCTCGCGCCCGGCAGTCGCTGATCTACTCGGCCGGCTGGCCGGCTCTCTGCAGGATTGCCTGCTTGGCCCGCTCGCCGGCGCGGCGGTTGCGGCGCTTGATCCACCACATCAGGAACCCGGTGACGGCAAAGACCGGAATAATCACGCCGGATACGAACACCAGGAACTTGTACACGCCCCCCAGACCGATGCCGTAGTGCAGCGCGCGCTGCCACGCGATGATCTTCTCGCCGGTCGACATGGCCTGCGGATCGAACACGTCGACCACGGTCCGGCGGTAGGGATCGATGATCACCGTGATCACCGGCGCACCCTCCTCGTGGCCGGGCCGGATGAGACCGACACGCATCGCCTGGTCGGGACGGACCGACAGGAAGGCGTTGAGGAAGCGAGTGCCGGGAACGCGCGACCGCGCGAGTTCGATGGCTTCGTCGACTTCCATCGGAGTGGCCCCGCGCATCGGCTCGACGCGTGCCTGGAACATCGCCGCGCGCATGTCGCGACCCGGCCAGACCGTGTTCACCGCTGCCGAAATCTGCTGCGGGAAGGCGAGATAGACGCCGGTGAAGTTCACCAACATGAAGATCACGAGGCTCCAGATGCCAACCGCGCCATGCAGCTCGCGGTTCAGGCGCAGGCCCTTGGCCTTGCGGCGCACCATGAAGGCCGCTTTCCACTGGCCGGCCCTGGGCCACCAGAGATAGAGGCCGGAGCAACCCAGCACGAGCATCGCCACGCCGAGCCAGCCGACGATCTCGCGGCCGACGCCGCCCGGGATGAAGATATGGCCGTGCAGGTCGTGGAAGAAGCGCACCCAGCCGGTCATCGCCTGCTGCGTCTGGAGGACTTGCAGCGACACGGGATCGATCAGGATCTGGAGGCTGCCGGCGAACGGGCTCTGCGTCGGCACTCGGCCTTGGGCCGGTGAACCGGAGGGGCCCGGCTGCGGCGCGGCCCCGGGTGCTGCCACCTGGCCACCTTGACTGCCTTGGCCGCCACCGCGGAACTGGGGCCGCTCGCCCGCCATGCCGGGCCGTGACAGTCGTACGGCTGCCGGCTCGCCGACCTCGATGGGCCACCGCACCGCAATCGGGACACGGCCGGGCTCGGCGTTCGCAGCCTTCGCGGCCTCGATGAGTTTACCGGCCGACTGCCATGCGCCGGCCGTCTTCACTTCCGGTTCGCCCTGCCCCAGCAGGTGCTCGATGTCGTGGGCGTAGACCAGCACTGCACCCGTGATCCCCATCATCACCAGCGGCAGAAGGAGGATGAGACCGACCCAGAGATGGAGCTGCTGCAGCCAGTAGCGGAAGGTGCGCCGCTGCGGTTTCGGACCCTCGGACATCGCTACCCTCCCCCGAACGCCACGGCGATCCGGTACGTGAGGAAGGCCGCCACGTACGCCAGCGCCAACATGTAGAAGAACGTGACCCAGAGCCAACGCCAGCCGCCGGTCTCGCGGCGGATGACGGCGAGGGTCGACGCGCACTGCGGCGCGAACACGTACCAGGCAAGGAAGGCCAGCGCCGTGGCGAGGCTCCATTGGGAACTCAGGGCCTGGGCGATCTTGTCGGTCGCTTCCTCGCCGCCGCTGATCGCGTAGATCGTCCCCAGCGACCCGACCGCGACTTCGCGGGCCGCCATGCCGGGGATCAGCGCGACGTTGATCTGCCAGTTGAAGCCCAGCGGCTCGGTCAGCGGCTGGATGGCGGTGCCGATCCGGGCGGCGAGGCTGTAGTTGATCGCCGGCTCTGTCGCGCCCTCGGGCGGCTGCGGGAACGAGGCCAGCGCCCAGATCAGGATCATCATCGACAGGATCGTGGTGCCGGCGCGCTTCAGGAAGATCGTGGCGCGCGTCCACAGGCCGATGGCCAGGCTCTTCGGCTGCGGCAGCTTGTAGTCGGGCAGTTCGAGCATGAACGGCTCGCCGGGCTGGCCGCGCCAGATCAGCCGCTTGACCACGAACGACACGGCGAGTGCGCTCGCGATGCCCACCGTATAGAGGCCGAACATCACCAGCCCCTGCAGGCCGACGAAGCCCCAGACCTCGCGGTCGGGAATGAAAGCGCCGATGATCAGCGTATAGACCGGGATACGCGCCGAGCAGGTCATCAGCGGCGCCACCAGGATGGTGGTGAGCCGGTCGCGCCGGTCGTCGATCACGCGCGTCGACATGATGCCCGGGATGGCGCAGGCGAAGGACGAAAGCAGTGGGATGAAGGCGCGGCCGTGCAGCCCCGCGCCGCCCATGATGCGATCCATCAGGAACGCCGCGCGCGCCATGTAGCCCAGATCCTCCAGCAGGAGGATGAAGAAGAACAGGATGACGATCTGCGGCAGGAACACGATCACGCTGCCGACGCCGCCGATCAGCCCGTCCTTGAGAAAGCTCTTCAGGAGATCGGGGAGCGGCAGCCGCTCGACGAGACCGCCGAGGAAATGGAAGCAGGCCTCGATCGCATCCATGCCTGGCTGCGCCCAGGCGAAGACCGCCTGGAACATCACGAACAGGATGGCGAGCAGGATGACCAAGCCGGCGACCGGGTGCAGCAGCACGGCATCGGCCCGCGCGGTGAGGCTGTCGCGGCCGCCCTGGCCCTTCACGACGGCGGCGAGGATGCGATCGGCCTCGCGCTGGGCGCTGCGCAGCGCGGCTGCGTCGGGCGCGGTCCAGACAGTCCGGGTGGCGCCTTCCGCGGCGACGAGGCGACGATCGACCTCAGCCAGCAGCGCATCCGTGCCGCCGCGGCGCACGGCGACGGATGTCACCACCGGCAGGCCCAGCTGCTCGGCCAGCTTGTCGGTGTCGATCTCGATGCCGCGTCGGCGCGCGATGTCCATCATGTTGAGCGACAGCATGACCGGCCGCCCGACCTGCTTGAGTTCGAGGACGAGCCGAAGCGCCAGGCGCAGGTTCGAGGCGTCGGCGACGCACACGATGAGGTCGGGGATCACGTCGTTCTGGGTCCGCCCCAGGACGACGTCGCGCGTCACCTCCTCGTCGGGCGAACGCGCACGCAGCGAATAGGTGCCCGGCAGGTCGACGATGCGTACGGCGCGGCCGGCCGGCGTGGTCAACGGGCCCACCTTCTTCTCGACCGTGACGCCGGGATAGTTGGCGACCTTCTGCCGGCTGCCTGTCAGGGAATTGAACAGCGCGGTCTTGCCGCAATTGGGATTGCCGACCAGCGCGACGACGGGCACGGCGGTCGGGGACGAAGCGGTCACGTCAGGATCCCGCCTCGACGAGGACGGCCATCGCCTCGCGGCGGCGGAGCCCGATCGTCGTATGCGCGACGCGCACGGCGATGGGATCCCTGCCGAACAGGCCCTCGTGCAGGACCTCGACATCGGCCCCTTCGACGAAGCCGAGCTCGATCAGGCGACGTTCCAGTTCGGGTGCCGGCATGCCCGCGGCGACGCGTCCCGCGACGATGGCCTGTATGCGGCCGCGGAAGCCCACGCGGGCCTTGCCAAGTGCTATGGTTGATTGGCTGCTCATTGAGAGTAATTCGTAGTAGCATCGAAATTGTTGGCTTGCCAGCGGGAGGTAAGGGCATGGCGAATATCGTTCTGGCGCATGGCGCATGGTCGGCCGCCTGGGCTTGGAAGAAAATGCGACCTTTGTTGCGCGATGCCGGCCATCAATTCTTTGCCCCGACCTACACCGGCCTCGGCGCCCGCGCCCACCTCGCCAACCCCAACATCGACCTCTCGACCCACATCGAGGATGTCGTAGCCGAGATCGAGTTCGAGGACCTGAACGACGTGGTCCTTCTGGGCCATTCCTATGGCGGTATGGTCGCGACGGGTGTCGCCGACCGCGTCGGCAGCCGTCTCGCACGCATCGTGTACATCGACGCCTTCGCCCCGCGCGACGGCCAGAGCCTGTTCGACCTCGTCGGACCGAAGGCCGAGGGCAACATGCGCAAGGGCGCCGAGAAGGATGGCGAGGGCTGGAAACTGCCGATCAACCCGATGCCGCCGGACACGGCGCCGGAGGATGTGGCCTGGGCCAGCCCGCGCCGCCGGCCGCAGCCGATCAAGACCTTCGAGCAGCGCATCAAGCTCGAGTCCAGGGAGCCGCTGCCGCCGCGCGACTACATCTATGCGACGCGCAACGGTCCGGGCGACGTGTTCCGCCAGTTCGCCGATCGCGCCCGCAGCGAAGCCGGCTGGACCTGCTACGAGCTCGACAGCAGCCACAACCCGCACATCACCTGCCCCAAGGAGTTCATGGCTCTCCTGACCAGGATCATGGCGGGCGGGAAGTGAACGACGACCTGGTCTACTCGATCCTGGGCCAACTCGGCCGTGCCAAGCGCGCGGACGACCGGCTCACGATCACCGGCGACGGCGATCCGGTCTTCCAGACGCCATGGCGCGTCGGCACGGCCGGTGCCGCGGCGCTGGGCGCCGTCGGCCTCGCCGTCTCAGACCTGTGGCGGCTCAGGACCGGCAAACCGCAGTCGGTCGCCGTCGACCTCGCCGCCGCGACCGCCTCGCTGCGCTCCAACACCTACGTCCTGCGCAACGGCGAGAGGCCGGTCTCGTGGGATCCGCTGTCCGGCCACTATCCGACGCGCGACGGGCGGCATATGTTCATCCACACCAACCATCCGCACCATCGCGCCGGCGCACTGCGCATCGCCGGCGCCGAGGGCGACACGCGCGAGGCGCTGGCCGCCGCGGTCGCCAAGTGGGACGGACTGGCGATCGAGGAGGCGATTGCCGCGGGCGGCTGCGTCGGCGGCCTGACGCGCAGCCGCGAGGAGTGGAACGCCCATCCGCATGGCGTCGCTGTCGCGAAGCTGCCGCTGATCGACATCGTGAAGATCGGCGACGCGCCGGCCGAGCAATTGCCGACGGGCGACCGCCCTCTTTCGGGCATTCGCGCCTTCGACCTCACGCGCGTGCTGGCCGGTCCCACAAGCGGCCGCGTGCTGGCGGAGAACGGCGCCGACGTGCTGCACGTCGCGGCGCCGCACCTGCCCTATCAGGCCGAGCTGCTGATGGACACCGGCCACGGCAAGCGCTGCGCCTGGATCGACCTGCGCGAACCCGCCGGCGTCGAGACGATGAAGGCGCTGCTGAAGGACGCCGACATTTTCACGCAAGGCTATCGACCCGGCACGCTGGCCGCGCGCGGCTTCTCGCCCGAGCAGGTGGCGGCGCTGCGGCCCGGCATCGTCTGCGTCAGCCTCTGCGCCTACGGCCACGAAGGCCCGTGGTCACAGCGCCGTGGCTTCGATTCGATCGTGCAGAACGTCACCGGCCTGGCCGCCACGCAGGGCTCGCTCGACAAGCCGCGCAACCTGCCGGTCCAGGCGCTCGATTACATCGCGGGCTATCTCGGCGCGCTGGGCGCGCTGGTGGCGCTGGCCCGTCGGGTCGAGCAGGGCGGCTCGTGGCAGGTTCGCGTCTCGCTGGTGCAGGTCGCGCACTGGCTGGCGAACCTCGGCACGGTCGACGCCTCGAAGGGCGCGGCCGAACTTTCCGACACGGTGCTGCTCCCTCTCCTCACAGAGAGCGTCGGCCCGCTGGGCCGCCTTCGCCACCTGAGGCCGGTGGTTCAGCTCGGCGAGACTCCGCCTTACTACGCCCGGCCCGCCGAACCGCTCGGCACCTCGCCCGCCCGGTGGGCTTAAGCCGGCGCCGGCATGACAGACATGGGGGTCGCCGGTACCGACTGGTCGAGCGCCGAGCTCGACCTGATCGTTGCCGACTACTTCGCCATGCTAAAGGAGGAACAGGCTGGCCAAACCATCCGAAAGACGGAGCATCGCCGCGCCCTGAAGGCGCAAATCCCCAGGAGCGATGGATCGATCGAGTTCAAGCACCAGAATATCTCGGCCGTCTTGACGCAACTCGGGCTCCCCCGGATCCGCGGGTATGTTCCGGCCTGGAATTTCCAGGGCGCTATCGCACTCGCCATCGGGCGATACTTGGAAGACCAACCCGATCCTGTGCCGATGGCGACCAGACCGTTGGCGGGATTCGGCGACATGCCAGCCCTCTTCGTAGGACCGCCGCCATCAAGCCCCCCGATCAACGCGAAGGCCAAGCGAGCTTTTGAACGCGTGGCGCGAAAGTTCGATCCCGCTCTCCGTGATCAGATGAATCGGGCTCTCGGAGAAGCCGGCGAGCAGTTGATTTATGAACGAGAACAAGAACTGCTCATCTCGGCCGATCGACGCGACCTGGCGAGGAAGGTGCGGTGGGTCTCGAAAGAGGACGGCGACGGCGCGGGATACGACATCCGATCCTACGACCCATCCGGTTCAGAACGATGGATCGAAGTCAAAACAACTCGCGGCGGCAGCACCACCCCGTTCTACCTGACCCGCAATGAAAACGAAGTTGCAAGAGAGCGACCAGACGCATTCAGATTGTATCGCCTGCATGACTTTTCGCGGCAGCCGGGACTCTTCACTTTGAAGCCGCCGCTCGAGGCAGTATTGCAACTCGAAGCTCTGACGTTTCAAGCGTCGCTGAAGTAGCGGAGGAGAGCATGTCCGACATCCTGAGAACGGAGGCCGAACTCGAGGCGATCTACGGGCGACCGCTCGAAACCTCGACCGTGAAGGAGGTGAACTGGATCACGCCTCACTATCGCGCGTACATCGAGGCCTCGCCCTATGCCGCGCTTGCGACGTGCGGGCCCGAAGGGCTCGACTGCTCGCCGCGCGGCGACAAGCCCGGCTTCGTGCGAATCCACGACGAGAAAACGCTGATGCTGCCGGACCGGCGCGGCAACAACCGCATCGATTCGTTGCGCAACATCGTGCGCGATCCGCGGGTGGCGCTGCTGTTCATGATCCCGGGGGTCGGCAACACGCTGCGCGTCAACGGCCGCGCGCATCTCAGCGTCGCACCGGACCTGCTGGAGTCGTTCGCCGTCGAAGAGAAGGCGCCGCGCTCGGTCACCGTCATCGAGGTCGATGCGGTCTATTTCCAGTGCGCGCGGGCGCTGGTCCG
The DNA here is from genome assembly GCF_020880995.1 of Reyranella aquatilis. Classification (GTDB taxonomy): domain Bacteria; phylum Pseudomonadota; class Alphaproteobacteria; order Reyranellales; family Reyranellaceae; genus Reyranella; species Reyranella aquatilis. The sequence goes on from NZ_JAJISD010000018.1 coordinate 56,278, forward strand.
CTCCGAACTCTGGAATCCCGCGCGGCACGTCGATCCGAAATCCCTGCCGAGCGCCGGCCAGATCCTGGCCGCCCTGAGCGGCGAGCGGGTGGGTGGCGAAACCTACGATCGCGAATGGCCGGGCCGGGCAGCGGCCACGATGTGGTGATCCGGGAGCGCGAACCGGCGGACGACCCCGCGATCCGCGAGCTGAACGACCTGGCCTTCGGCGGGACCTTCGAAGGCGGGCTGGTCGAGGAATTGCGCGAGGCGTTCATCGACGCCGTCGAACTGGTCGCGATCGAAGATGGCAGGCTGGTCGGTCACATCCTGTTCAGCGCGCTGACGGTGATGGTGGACGACGACGCCGTGCCGACCCTGTCGCTGGCGCCGATGAGCGTCCATCCGGCGCGCCAGCGCTCGGGCATCGGCAGCGCGCTCGTGGAGACCGGGCTGGAGCTGGCGCGCCGTCGCGAATGGCAGGCCGTCGTGGTGCTCGGCCATCCCGAATTCTATCCGCGCTTCGGCTTCTCGGCGGACTTGGCCAGCAGCCTCGATGCGCCGTTCGAAGGCGACTCGTTCATGGCACTGGAGCTGGTGCCAGGCGCCCTCGACGGCGACGACGGCCTGGTCGTCTATCCGGCAGCGTTTGGCTTGGTCGCCTAGGCAGCGCGCGCGACGGCCGGGGCTTCCAGCGCGTCGATGAAGCGTCGGCAATAGGCTTCCGCCGTCGTCCGCAGGACCTTTTCCTTCAGCACGGCGTGCCGCTCCTGCCGTTCCGAAAGCGGCATCGTGAGAGCCACGTGCATGGCATCGGCGATGGCGTCGGGATCGAACGGATTGACGATCAGAGCCTCGGTGAGGTCCTGCGCCGCGCCGGCGAACTGCGACAGCACCAGCACACCCGGATCCTCGTCGGATTGCGCGGCCACGAACTCCTTGGCGACGAGGTTCATGCCGTCCCGCAGGGGCGTCACGACGCCGATCCGACCGAGGCGATAGAGTCCAGCCAGGGTCGATCGCGGCGCGCCGCGCGTCGAATAGCGCAGCGGCGTCCAGTCGAACTCCGAGAAGCGGCCATTGATGCGGCCGGCAAGCCGGTCGAGTTCGGTGCGCAGCTTGCGATACTCATCGACCTCCTCGCGCGAGCGCGGACAGATCTGCAGGAAGTGGATCCTGCGCTTGTGCTCGGGGTGCTTCTCGATCAGCCGGCCGAAGGCCTCGAAGCGGTGCGGCAGGCCCTTCGAGTAGTCCAGCCGATCGACCCCGATGGCGAGTGCGCGACTCGACAGGCTTTCGGCAACCCGCAGCACTTCCTTGTCGCCCTCGGCACGTGCGGCATCCTGCGCGAAGGCTTGGGCGTCGATGCCGATCGGATCGGCAAAGGCGCGCACCCGGCGGCCGGCGAGCCGGATCCATTCGCCCTCCACCGTGGCGCCCAGCATCCGCTGCGCGCAGTCGCGGAAGTCGCGCGCATGTTCCTCGGTCTGGAAGCCCACGAGGTCGTAGGCGCAGAGATCGGCCACCAGTTCGCGCGCCACCGGCATGGCCTCGATCATCGAAGGCGGAACGAAGGGAACGTGCAGGAAGAAGCCCAGCCGGCCGCCGAAACCCTGCTTGCGCAGCAGACGGGCGAAGGGAATGAGGTGGTAGTCGTGCGCCCAGACCGTGTCGTCACCCTGCAGCATAGGCGCCAGCGACGCGGCGAACGACTGGTTTACCGACAGATAGCCTTCGTAATCCTCGCGCCGGAAATGCATGAGCCCGAGACGGAAGTGCAGCAGCGGCCACAGCGCGCCATTGGCGAAGCCTACATAGAAGCCCCGATAAGCATCCGGCGTCAGGTCCACGGTCGCATAAGTCACGCCGCGCGCCTCGACGATGGCAGGCTGTGGCGAGGGATTGGCCGTCAGCCGTCCGCTCCAGCCGAACCACATCGCGCCGGGCGTCAGTAGGTCCTTCAAGGCGACCGCGAGGCCGCCGGCCGCCGTGCCGCGCGCCTTGGGGACCGGAACCCGGTTGGAGACGACTACGAGGCGTGCCACAGACCCTCCTCCCAGCTCCGGGAGAGCCGCATGGCCGACAGGATCAGGCCGACCTGGCTGTAGGTCTGCGGGAAGTTGCCCCACAGTTCGCCGGTGCGCGGATCGAGGTCCTCGGACAGAAGGCCGACATGGTTGCGGCGTGCCAGCACGTTGTTGAACAGCTCGAGCGCTTCCTCGCGGCGGCCGACGCTGGCCAGCGCGTCGATGTACCAGAAGGTGCAGAGCAGGAACGCGTTGGCCGGGGCGCCGAAATCGTCGGCCTCGACGTAGCGCATCAGGAAGCCGTTCTTCATGAGGCGCTTCGAGACCATGTCGAGCGTGGCGTGGAAGCGCGGATCGTCGGAACGCAGCAGTCCGATCTCGGGGAAGACGAGGCTCGACGCGTCGGCCATGTCGCGGTCGAGCACACCCGACAGCCAGCCCTCAGAGGTCGTGCCGCGCTGCAGGATCTCCTGGCGCAGTACGCCCGCCTTGGCCAGCCACTCGCGCGATTCGGCGTCGAAGCCCACGCGCCGCGCGATCAGGCCGAGCCGGTGTTGCGCGGCCCAGCACATCGCCGCCGAGAAGGTATGGACCTCCTCGCGCTCGCGATACTCCCACAGACCGGCATCGGGGGTCAGCGCCGCGCGGTGGGCCTCGTGCCCCACGACGCAGAGCTGGCGATACAGTTCAACATCGCCTTGGCGCGGCAGGCGCTCGTCCCAGAACATCTGGGCCGCCGTCAGGACCATCGAGCCATAGACGTCGTTCTGCCGCTGGCCGACCGCAGCGTTGCCGATGCGCACCGGCCCGTAGCCGCGATAACCCGGCAGCGTGTCGATCAGACGCTCGACCGTGTCGGTGCCCGGCGCGATCGGGAACAGCGGCGCAATGTTGTGAACCTCGCCGCGGCTGCTGCCGGCCTCGACCACATCGACGATGAAGCGCACGTAGCTCTCCATCGTGCGGGTCGCCGAAAGCCGGTTCAGGGCAGTGACGGTGAAGAAGGCGTCGCGCAGCCAGGTGAAGCGATAGTCCCAGTTGCGCACCGTGGCGGCCGCCTCGGGAACCGACGTTGTCAGCGCCGCCAGCACGGCCCCCGTGTCCTCGTAGCTGCACAGCTTCAGCGTAATCGCCGCCCGGATCACCGCGACCTGCCAGTCGAACGGGATATTGAGATCGCGAACCCAGCCTTGCCAATACAGCTCGGTCTCGCTGAGAAAGGATCGCGAGAGCTGATCGACGTTGTCGATGATGCTCTCGTCGGCGCCAACGATCAGCGTCAACGGCCGGTCGAGCGAGAACTCGGTTTCGTGAATCACGTAGTTCAGCGACGCATCGGTGGTCAGCCGCAGCACGGAGGCGTCGCCGTAATAGCGGATGTGATTGCTTCCGACGGTGACCTGGGACTTGTGCGTGCCGTAGCCGAACGTGGGCCGCAGGCGCAGCGTGATGCGCGGCCGTCCGGCGACGGGCTCGAGACGCCGCACCAGCATGGGCGGGCGGAACATGCGGCCGAAACGCCGGAAACGCGGCGCAAAATCCCAGATGCGCGCCGTTCCGCCGGCGCCCTCGATCGTCGTTTCCAGAATGGCGGTGTTCGGCACGTAGCGCTGGCGGCTCACCTTCATGCCGTCGACGACGACGTCCATGAAGCCGGCCTGCGGATCGTTGCCGCCCAGCAGCGCATTGAACACCGGGTCACCGTCGAGCCTTCCCAGGCCGTGCCAGACATGGCGGCCGTTGCGATCGATCAGACTGGCAATGGAGCAGTTGCCGACGACACCCAGATCGAGACTGCTCATGCCGAGGCTCCGGCGGCGGACCGCTCCGTGCCGACCGCCGATCCGGCCAGGCGTTCGGCATTGCGCGCCAGCCACGCGCGAACCTGCGCAGGATCGCCGTCGAAGACTTCCTGCACGCGCAGGCCCTCGCCGCCGTGGCGACGCGCCGCGCTCATGCCGGCTTCGTCTGTGAAGTCGTCGCCCACGAAGATCGGCCGCCGTCCCTTGAACGCGCCGTCCTTCATGAACCGTTCGACCGCATGTCCCTTGGAGGTGGATCGCGGGCCGATCTCGACGGCCTCCCGTGCGGGGATCAAGCGAAACCACGGGTGGTCGTCGGGCACGAGCGCGCGCACGACCCGCCAGACATCGTCATGACGGTCCGGCGCAAGGCGATAATGGATCGCGCAGCCGTGAGGTTTGGGTTCGATGAGCACGCCGGGCCATCGCTCCGTCGCGGCCACCAGGGAATCCCGCCACGCTTCCGTGACAGCGAGACCAGCCGGCATCTCCTCGACGGTACCGTCGCTGAACCGCAACGTGACGCCGTGTTCGCCGGCCGCGGCCGAGGTGAAGGGCTTGAGCAGCTGGTCGATGGTCTTCAGCGAACGTCCGCTCACGATCGCGAGGGCGCCGCCCAGAAGGGTGTGAAGGTGAGCCAGCAGTTGGGGAAGCGCCGGCGGCACGACGACAAGTTCGGGCGTCGCGGCAATCTCGAGAAGCGTGCCGTCGAGATCGAGGAAAAGAGCCGAGCCGTAGTCGAAATCCGTCGCTGCCATAGCGTCCCCTCCGCGCCTTGATGCCCTGGGGCGCGAAGAGGCTCTCGACCACTACACGCCGCGGTTCGGGGGCTGCCCGCCCGAGCGGGCGGCCACGCCGAGCGCGTAGGCGATCAACGGCGCGCGGCCGCTTCGGTTCCTCGGAAAGACCGCACGCGCGTATGTCTTTCCGCACTGCCTGCCCTATGCATGAAGCAAGATGGCTTGGGGCGGAGAGAACTCGCGATGCAACGCTCTCGCGACGGCGGCGTTGATCGACCACGAATTACAGCGAAGAGGAGAAAGACATGAGCAGCACCACCGACAAGGCCAAGGGTCTCGCCAACGAGGCCATCGGCAACGTGAAGCAGGGCATCGGCAAGGTCGTGGACAGCGACAAGCTGAAGGTCGAAGGCGCGATCCAGGAGCGCAAGGGCGAAGCCCAGCAGGCCGTCGGCAAGGCCAAGGACGCGGTGAAGAAGGCGATCGACGGCTAACGCCGGATCCGCTTCATCGGATCGAGCGGAGAACAGGGCGCCCGTCGCGAGACGGGCGTCCTTTTTCTTTGTCCGCGATTGGCATACGCTCCCCGTCGGATCCACCGACGGCGGTTCAGATGCTTCCCTCCCAACGCGACCTGTTCGACATTCCGCGCGACGTCTGCTTCCTGAACGCCGCGGCATGGAGTCCGCTGCCGCTCGCGGTGCAGGAAGCCGGCCGTGTCGGCGTCGGCCGCAAGGGCCAGCCATGGAAGCTCGATGCCGACTTCATGTCGAACCAGTACGAGCGCGCGCGCAAGGCGGCCGCAGCGCTGATCGGCGCCGATCCCGCGGACATCGCGCTGATCCCGTCGGTCGGCTACGGCGTCTCGACCGCCGGCAAGGTGATGACCCTGCCGCGCGGCAGCCGCGTGCTGGTCCTGCAGGACGACCACACCTCGCCGGTCCTCGAATGGATGAGCCGCGCCGAGCAGGGCGGCTACACGGTCGAACAGGTGAAGCAGCCGGCCGACGGCGACTGGACAGCAGCAGTGCTGGACGCCATCGCCCGCACCGACGCCGCACCGCTTTCCCTCGTCTCGATCTCGTCCGTTCACTGGTCCGACGGCGGCGCGCTCGACCTGTCGCGCATCGCCTCTGCGGTTCGCCGCGAAGGCGCGGCCTTCCTCGTCGATGCCACGCACGATGCCGGCGTCCGCCGCATCGACGTGAAGACGCTCGATCCCGACTTCCTGATCTTCCCGACCTACAAATGGGTGCTGGGCCCTTACGGCCGCGCCTTCCTGTATGTCGCAAAGCGCCACCAGAACGGAGTGCCGCTCGAACAGACGGCACCGGCCCGAAAGGGCGTGGCCGCCGAGCAGAAAATCTATTTCCGCGACCTCTCCTATGCCGGCGGCGCACGCCGCTACGACATGGGCGAGCGCGACCATTTCATCACACTGGAGATGGCCGCCGTCGGCATGGAAATGATGGCCGGCTGGGGCAACGACGCGATCGTCGGAAGACTCGGGATGCTGACCGACCGGCTGGCCGACGGCCTCGCCAACTCCGGCGTCCGCGTGCTCGACCGCAAGCTGCGCGCGCCGCACCTTCTCTGCCTGCAGTTTCCCAAGGGCATGTCCGACGACCTGCCGAAGAAGCTGGCGGCGGAACACGTCTATGCCGCACCGCGCCTGGGGCGCCTGCGCATCAGCCCGCACGTCTACAACGACGAGCAGGATGTCGACCGCTTCGTCGAGGTTTTCAGGAAAGTGGCGCTGTAGCATCGCGCCGGAAGAGGGGTTTGGTTTGCGTAACACTCGTCGCCAGTTTCTGGGCCGGTTTCTGGCCGCTTCACTCGCGTCGCCGTTGGTCGCCCGGGCCGCCTCGGCGCAGGGCAGGTACCCCGAGCGGCCGATCAAGATCATCGTGCCCTTCCCGCCCGGCGGAGGCGTCGACCTGACGGCGCGGCTGATGATGGAGCCTCTGTCGAAGGAACTCGGGCAATCGATCGTCATCGAGAACAAGGGCGGTGCGGGCGGCCTGATCGGCGTCGAGGCGATGTCGCACGCGCCGCCGGACGGCTACACGCTGTCGCTCACCGGCGCCGGCACGCTGACGGCCGGTCCTCATCTGCGCGCCAAGATGCCCTATGACCCGACCGCGCTGACGCAGATCACGCGGCTGGTCCGCATGCCCTTCATCGTGGCGGTGCGCAACGACCTGCCGGCGAAGACGCTGCCGGAGTTCATGGAACTCGCGAAGAAGCAGGAACTGCGCTGGGCGTCCGGCGGCATCGGCACCAGCCAGCATCTCGCGGGCGAGCTCTTCACCCAGATGTCCGGCCTCAAGATGATCCACGTGCCCTATCGCGGCACCGGCCCGGCGCTCAACGATCTCGCCGCCGGCATCGTCGATGCCTATTTCGGCGATCCGGCGACGCTCGGCCTGATCCGCGGCGGCAAGGCGCGCGCCATGGCCGTCACCTCGCCGGAGCGCTGGCCCGTCCTGCCCGACACGCCGGCGGTCGCCGAGGTGGTGAAGGGCTACGAGGCGGAGAACTGGTACGGGCTCGCGGCGCCTCCCGGCACGCCGCAGCCGATCGTCGAGCGGCTCAACACGGCCATCGCCAAGGTCTTCGCCGAACCCGACGTGAAGAAGAAATACGAGGAGAACGGCCTCACCCCCGCCCTTCTCTCACCGGCCGACTACGTGGCCTTCCTGAAGCGCGATTCCGTCACCTGGGGTGACGTGGTGCGCAAGGGCAACATCAAGCTCGACGAGTAGAAATGTCCTCCCGTCTGGCCGTCGACATCGGCGGCACGTTCACCGATGTCGTGCTCGAAACCGGCGCGACCTCGCACAGCATCAAGGTGCTGACCACGCCCGACGCGCCCGAACGCGCCGTGCTCGAGGGTGTCCGCTCCATCCTCGCCGAGGCGAAATGCCGGCCGCAGGACGTGACGCTCGTCGTGCACGGCACGACGCTCGCCACTAACGCATTGATCGAGCGCAAGGGGGCGCGCACGGCGCTGATCACGACGGAAGGCTTTCGCGATTCCGTCGAGATGGCCTGGGAGCATCGCTTCGAGCAGTACGACATCTACATGGAGCGGCCGCAACCGCTGGTGCCGCGCGACCTGCGGTTCGGCGTGCCCGAGCGGGTCGCCTCCGACGGCGCCGTCCTACTGGCGCTCGACGAGGCGGCGGTGCGCCGCGTCGCTGCCCAGCTGAAAGCCGAGGGGATCGAAGCGGTCGCCGTCTGCTTCCTGCACAGTTTCACCAACGAGGCGCACGAACGCCGGACGGCCGCGATCCTGGCCGAGGAACTGCCCGGCGTCGCCATCTCGCTGTCCTGCGAAGTCTGTCCCGAGATCCGCGAGTACGAGCGTACCTCGACCACCATCGCCAATGCCTACGTGCTGCCGCGCATGGCGGGCTATCTCGGCCAGCTCGAAGCCGACCTCAAGAAGGAAGGCATCGCCGGGCCGTTGCTGCTCATGATGTCGTCGGGCGGCATCACCACGGTCGATACGGCTCGACGCTATCCGGTCCGGCTGGTCGAATCCGGCCCGGCCGGCGGCGCCATCCTGGCGCGCACCGTGGCCGCCGAGAACGACGCCCGCCGCGCCGTCGCCTTCGACATGGGCGGCACCACCGCCAAGCTCACCCTGCTCGACGATCTCGAACTGCAGCGCTCGCGCCAGTTCGAGGTCGCGCGCGCCTACCGCTTCGTGCAGGGCTCCGGCCTGCCGGTGCGCATCCCCGTGATCGAGCTGGTCGAGATCGGCGCCGGCGGCGGCTCGATCGCCCGCCTCGACGCGCTGGGCCGTATCCAGGTTGGTCCCGATTCGGCCGGCAGCGTTCCCGGCCCGGCGAGCTACGGGCGTGGCGGCACCGAGCCGACGGTGACGGACGCCGACACCGCGCTGGGGCGCCTCGACCCCAGGCGCTTCGCCGGGGGCGCGATTCCCCTCCATCGCGACAAGGCGGAGGCCGCGCTGCAGTCGCTGGCCGGACCGCTCCAGACCGATGCCCAGGGCGCCGCGGCCGGTGTGGCCGAGATCGTCGACGAGACGATGGCGAGCGCCGCCCGCGTGCATGCCGTCGAGAACGGCAAGGACACGGCGGACCGCGCGCTGATCGCCTTCGGTGGCGCGGCGCCGCTTCATGCCGCGCGCCTGGCCCGCAAGCTCGGCATGAAGCAGGTGATCGTGCCGGTCGGCGCCGGCGTCGGCTCCGCCTTCGGCTTCCTGCGCGCCTCGATCGCCTATGAGGTGGTGCGTACGCGCCACATGCGGCTCGACATGTTCGACGCCAAGATGCTGAACGAGCTGTTCGCCGCGATGCGCGCCGAGGCCGAGGCCGTCGTTCGACCGGCGGCGCCCGGCGAGACGCTGGTCGAATCCCGTCAAGCCTTCATGCGCTACCGCGGACAGGGCCACGAGATTGCGGTGCCGTTGCCGAACGAACCCTTCGCCACCGATGCCGCGCGCGAACTGCGCCGCCGCTTCGAGGTGACCTACGAACAGGTGTTTGGCCGCGCCATTCCCAAGCTTGAGGTCGAGGCGCTGACCTGGACCCTGTCGCTGGCCACCGACCGGCCGCTGCCCTCGCCCGCCAAAACTGTCGCCCGGGCGGCCGCGCCGGCGCCGTCGGGGCATCGCGAGGTGCTCGATCCGGCGACCGGCCACAGGGAGCAGGCCGCGTTGTACGAACGCAACGCGCTGAAACCCGGCATGATCTTCGACGGGCCGGCGCTCATCGTTGAGGACGGCACTACCACCGTCGTTCCCAACGACTTCACCGCCCGCATCAACCAGGTGGGCCAGATCGTCCTGGAGGACCGCGCATGAGCACGTCTCCCAAATCACCGGCCAAGTCTTCCCTCGGCGACATCCGTCTGCAGGTCATGTGGAACCGCCTGCTCTCGGTCGTCGAAGAGCAGGCCCGCGCCCTGGTGCGCACCGCCTTCTCGACCAGCGCGCGCGAGGCAGGCGATATTTCGGCCGGCGTGTTCGACCTCGAAGGCCGCATGCTGGCCCAGGCCGTCACCGGCACGCCCGGTCACGTGAATTCGATGGCGCGCAGCGTCATTCACTTCATCCGCGAGTTCCCGGTCGAGACGATGAAGCCGGGCGATGCCTACGTGACCAACGATCCGTGGAAGGGCACCGGCCATCTCTACGACATCGTCGTCACCTCGCCCGCCTTCCACAATGGCAAGCTGGTGGCGCTGTTCTCCTGCACCACGCACGTGGTCGACATCGGCGGCCTCGGCCAGTCGCCCGACGGGCGGCAGGTCTTCCATGAGGGGCTGTTCCTGCCGCTGCTGCCGCTGATGCGCGAGGGCGTGATCGACGAGAGCGTGATGCGCATCGTGCGCGCCAACGTGCGCGAGCCGGTGCAGGTCGAGGGCGACATCCACGCGCTGATCGGCTGCAACGGCATCGGCGAGAAGCGGCTATCCGACATGATGGCCGAGCATGGCATCGACAATCTCGACGAACTGGGCACGCACATCATCGAGAAGAGTCGCGCCGGCATGATCGCCGCCATCTCGAAGCTGCCGCGCGGCACCTGGAAGGGCCACATGCGCATCGACGGCTACGACGCGCCGATCGACCTTCATGCCGCCGTGACGATCCATGCCGACCATATCGCCGTCGACTATGCCGGCACCTCCGGTTCGTCGATCTACGGCATCAATTCGCCGATGTGCTACACTGAGGCCTACACCGCCTTCGGCATCAAGTGCGTCGTGGCGCCGACCATCCCGAACAATGCCGGCACGCTCGACTCGATCCTGGTGACCGCGCCGGAGAACACCATCGTCAACGCGCTTTATCCGGCGGCGGTGAACGCCCGCAGCACGATCGGCCACATGCTGCCCGACGTCTGCTTCGATGCGCTGCATCAGGTCATCCCCGGCCAGGTCCCGGCCGAGGGCACGTCCAATCTCTGGAACCTGAAGCTCGGTGCCGGCCACGGCATGACAGGCACCATAGGCAATAGCCGGCCCTTCATGGTGACGACCTTCCATTCCGGCGGCACCGGCGCGCGGCCGACGCTCGACGGTCTTTCGGCGACGCCGTTTCCGTCGGGCGTGCGCAACGTGCCGGTCGAAATCACCGAGACCATCGCCCCCGTGGTGGTGTGGAAGAAGGAGTACCGTCAGGACTCGGGCGGTGCCGGTGAGCAACGCGGCGGCCTCGGCCAGGTGATGGAAGTCGAGCATCGCGAGGGCGCGCCGTTCGGCATCTTCGCCACCTTCGAGCGGGTCAAGTATCCGGCGCGCGGCCGCGATGGCGGCAAGGCCGGCGGCAACGGCCGCCTCTCGCTTGCCTCGGGACAGGAGCTGAAGGCCAAGGGGTTCCAGACCATCCCCGCCGGCGAACGCCTCGTGGTCGAGATGCCCGGTGGCGGCGGTTACGGCGATCCCGCGAAGCGCGATCCGGAGGCCGTCAAACGCGACATCAGGCTCGGCCTCGTCAGCAAGGAAGCCGCCAAGGCGGCATACGGCATCGAGGGCAATTGACTCATTGGAGCGCGCCACTCCAATGAAAGTGCCAGAGGTTTGAGCCTCTGGCGTTCATTCGTTTGGCGAGCTCGCGAGTCGTCAGAAGGTCTTGTTTGCTTCCGGCCGGTGCTTGTTGCGCAACTTGAAGTCCTGACGCTCGGCCTTACGCGGCGCGCGCACCCAGACCTCGCGGTTGGGATGGAGGCCGCCGCCGCGGGTCGCCGGCACCGCGCTGGTGCGGGCACGATGCAGCAGGCGCGTGTCGGCGGTGCCGCAATTGGGATGCAGGCCGCCATTGGCCGCGACGACCTTGTCCCAGGCCGCCTTGCGCTTGGCATAGACGGCGGGGTCGGCGAGCTGGGTGCAGTTGAGCTCGTTGATGTTGAGATCGGCCACGATCTCGTCGCCGTCCTCGACCAGCGCGATGGGGCCGCCCAGGGCCGCTTCGGGACCGACATGGCCGATCACCAGGCCGACCGAGCCGCCCGAGAAGCGCGCGTCGGTCATCAGGGCCACGACGATGTTGCGCTCGCGGCACAGCGTCGTGATGCGCGAGGTCGGATCGAGCATCTCCGGCATGCCGGGCGCGCCGCTCGGTCCCTCGTAGCGCACGATGATCATGTCGTGGTTCTGGAAGGAGTCCGGCGTCTCGTCGAGCGCCTTCAACAGGCCCTGCTCGCCCTCGAAGACGCGGGCGCGACCGCGGAACAGGTTGTTCTCGAGGCCGCCTTCGACGCCCGCGAGCTTCAGGATGGCAGAGAAGTCCGGCGACAGGTTGCCGCCCAGCATGCGCAGGCCGCCGGTCGGCTTGTAGGGCTTCTCGACCGGATAGATCACGCGGCCGTCGGCCTTCTTGGCGCCGAGCCGCGCGACCTGCTCTGCCAGCGTCTCGCCGGTGCAGGTCAGCACGTTGCCGTTCAGCAGGCCGGCGTCGAGCAGCTCGCGCACGATCACCTGCACACCGCCGACTTCGTCGATGTCGACCATCGAATACTTGCCGTAGGGCCGCGCGTCGGTCAGCACCGGCACGACATGCTGCGAGAGGTAGTTGAACTCCTCCGGCGTCATGACGTCCTTCCAGAAATCGCCGAAGCCGGCGGCGCGGGCGATTTCCGGGGCGTGCAGCACGACGTTGGTCGAGCCGCCGATCGCCATCGCCACGATCACCGCGTTGCGGATCGAATCGCGCACGACGATGTCGCGTGGCTTCAGGTCCTTGGCGATCAGGTTGGCCAGCAGATCGACCAGCTCGGCCGCGAACGGGCCGGTGCGGCGCGGATCGTCGGACGGCGGCGCCACCATGTGCAGCGGCTGCATGCCCACGACGCCGATGAAGGTCTGCATCGTGTTGTAGGTGAACATGCCGCCACAGCTGCCGATGCCGGGGCAGGCGTGGCAGGCGATGTGGTGACGGTACTCGGGATCGGGATGGCCCGCGACCTGGTAGGCGCTCACGATATCCAGCGCCTCGCCCGTCTTCGGATCCTTGCCGGGATGGATTGGACCGTCCGACATGATGATCGACGGCAGATTGTGCTCCAGCAGCGCCGACAGCGTGCCGACCGGCGGCTTGTCGCAGGCCACGACCGCGATGGTGCCGGCAAGGCCGGTGGCGCTCAAATGCTCGCACAGCGCGTCCTGGGTGACTTCGCGGCCGATCAGCGAGTAGCGCATCTCGCGCGTGCCGTTGCGGATGCCGTCCGAGGTGGCGATCGTGTACTCGGGCTGGACCAGGCGCATCTTGAGCTGGTTGGCACCCGTGCCGATGCGCGCCTTGAGCTGGGCGTGGATCGCTTCGACCTTGGACATGACGCCGAGATAGCACTGGCTGTCGCCCTTGGTGCCGACCACGCCGACCGACGGCTCGTGAATAAGATCCGGATCGGTCCCGAGCGCGCGCGCCACACCGATGGTCTGGGTCGAACGGCCCGGATGGCGATCAATGGTCACATAGGTCGGCTTCATCACAACCATCCCGTAGAGCTGACGTTGGCCCGCCGGTGGGCGAGCAGGTCCGGGCATATATCACAGGGCCGCAGGGCCATTCCCGCGATTTCTTGTCCTGCGGAATGGACGCGGAAGCCGCATCCCGGAACTCATGGACCGCGGCCCGCCGTTACGACCCCTTCATCACCGACAGAATCTTGGCCGCCAGCGTCCCGGAATGCTGCGAGATGTACTGGCTCACGACGGCGTCGACGAAAGCATGCTGGCGCGCATTGGAGGTGAGTCCCCCAGGCCGCGGTCGCAGCATAGACCATCTCGATCAGCAGTCCGCGCTCATACTTGTCCTTGAGCTTCGCGAGTTCCCCATAGTCCTGCCGTGTCATGCCGGCGGCAATTCTCGCAATGTCGAGCGCGGTGGGCTCGGACCGGTTGGCGACCCGGGCGAGGAAGTCGGCGATCATGAGGGCATATCGGCCGTCGCCACTGGCGAAGGACGCGCCCCACAGGATGTCGAGATGGGTGCCGGAGGCGATGCGCAGGCTCGTCAGCCGGTTCGGCAGGCCGGCAAACTGCGCCGCGAGCGTCGGGTCCGTCCCGGCCTGCGCCAGACGAGCCTGCAGCCCCGGCGAGGCCGTCTGTCCGGAGAGCCGCAGGGCCGCGGCAATCGTGTCGGCCAGACGGGCATCGAGTTGCGGGGGCGCGAGCCTCTCGATCCAGGCCGGCTGGCCGGCGAAGACGATGGCGAAGAACCCGGCCACCGGAGGATAGGCCATCCAGTCCTGCCGCCTCTTGCCGAAGGCCTCAAGCCAGCCCACGAGCCGCTCCGGACGCGGATCGCGGTAATAGAAGGTGATGACATCGTCGGCCTTGTTCAGGGTCGACGAATATTGCTGCGCCGCCACACCGCCGGTCATTGCCGGGAAGGCGAGGAGCAGCAACGACAGCAACCTGATCACAGTGAACGCCTTCATCGCGACACTCCCCTTTGGGTTGACAGTAAGGTTCCTGTTTCGGTCTATGATTGCACTCGAAAGAGGAACGCTCTCCCCTCCGTCACCGTCTGCCATGCAATTCGGGCGGCCGAGACTTCCAAAGCCGGACGGACAATCCCGCAACGTTGACGAGACGCCAGCGCCCGGCAGGCGCTAGTCTCTCCCCGAAGAATGAAACGAGGAAACCAAGATGTGGCAGCCCAGCGAGCGCTACCCCGATCCGGCCGTGCGCGTGCTCGATCCGTCGTTCAACCAGTACCGGCTGATGCTGGCCTCGGTCGAGCGGCTGTACACGGGCTGCCGCTGGTCCGAGGGGCCCGTCTGGTTCGGTGATGGCCGCTACCTGCTGTGGAGCGACATCCCCAACAACCGGGTGCTGCGCTGGGACGAGGAGACGGGCAACGTCTCGATCTTCCGCAAGCCCTCGAACAACGCCAACGGCCATACGCGCGACCGCCGCGGCCGCCTGATCGCCTGCGAACACGACGCCCGCCGCGTCGTGCGCTTCGAGTATGACGGCGCCATCACCGTGCTGGCAGATTCCTACAACGGCAAGCCGCTGAATTCTCCCAACGACGTGGTCGTGAAGTCCGACGGCTCGGTCTGGTTCACCGATCCGACCTTCGGCATCCTGGGCTACTACGAGGGCCACAAGGAAGAGAGCCAGAACAAGCCGGCCGTCTATCGCCTCGATCCGACGACCGGCAAGCTCACCGTGATGGCCGATGACATACCCGGCCCCAACGGCCTCGCCTTCTCGCCCGACGAGAAGAAGCTCTATGTCGTGGCCTCGCGCGCCGAGCCGCATCGCACGATCCTGTCCTACGATGTGTCCGCGGACGGCACGTCGCTGGGCAAGGGCTCGGTGCTGATCGATGCCGGCCCGGGGGGCTCGCCCGACGGCTTCCGCGTCGACGTCGATGGCAACCTGTGGTGCGGCTGGGGCATGGGCTCGGCCGATCTCGACGGCGTGCGGGTGTTCAATGCCTCGGGTAAGCCGATCGGCCACATCGACCTGCCCGAGCGCTGCGCCAACGTCTGCTTCGGCGGCCGCCATCGCAACCGCCTGTTCATGGCCGCCAGCCACTCGCTCTACGCCCTCTACGTCAACACGCAGGGCGCGGTCGGCGGCTGATCATGTCCGGAGTCGAGTCGAGCTACGCCTGGTGGCGCCTTGCCGCCAGCGTGACCCTGAGCACGGTCGGCGGCATCGGCATGTGGTGCTTGGTCGTCGCGCTGCCGTCGATCCAGCAGGATCTGGGCATCACGCGCGCCGACATCTCCTTCGCCTACACGATGAACACGCTGGGCTTCTTCGCCGGCGGCGTCACCTGGGGCAAGCTGGTCGACAGGCGCGGCATCGTGCTGACCGCGGTGCTGAGCGCCACCGGCCTCGCCATCGGCTTCGCGACGGCGCCGTTCACGCCCTCCTTGCCGCTGTTCGCGACCGTCCAGGTGCTGATCGGCTTCAGCGCCGCGGCGACCTTCGCGCCGCTGGTCGCCGACATCTCGCACTGGTTCGACAGGCGCCGCGGCATCGCCGTCGCCATCGCCGCTTCCGGCAACTATCTCGCCGGCGCGATCTGGCCCTCGATCATCCAGTTCATGATCGCGGACCACGGATGGCGCGTGACCTACTGGGCCGCGGGCGCGCTGTGCTTCGTGGCGATGATTCCGCTGGCGCTCACCCTGCGCCGCAAGCCGCCGCAGCAGCAAACGACGGCCGCCGGCACGATCGTCGGCGGCGCCATCCATTCGCCGCGCTCGCTCGGCCTGTCGCCCAACGGGCTGCAGGCCGTGCTGGTGGTGGCCGGCATCGGCTGCTGCGTCGCCATGTCGATGCCGCAGGTGCATATCGTGGCCTACTGCGCGGACCTCGGCTACGGCGTGGCGCGCGGCGCGGAGATGCTGTCGCTGATGCTGGGCTTCGGCATCGTGAGCCGCATCGCCTCGGGCTGGATCGCCGACCGGGTCGGCGGCGTAAAGACGCTGCTGCTGGGCTCGACGCTGCAATGCGTGGCGCTGGTCTTCTATCTGGTCGACGATTCGGTCAACTCGCTTTACCTGGCCTCGGCCCTGTTCGGCCTGTTCCAGGGCGGCATCGTGCCGTCCTATGCCATCATCGTGCGCGAGTATTTCCCGCCAAAGGAAGCCGGCTTCCGCGTCGGCCTGGCCATCTCCTCGACGCTGGTCGGCATGGCGCTGGGCGGCTGGATGGGCGGCGTGCTGTTCGACATGACCGGCTCCTACCGCGCGGCCTTCCTAAACGGCATCGCCTGGAACCTGCTGAACGGCGCGGTCGCCTGGTGGCTGCTGTTCCGCCAGAACCGCCGCAACGTGTTCGCCGGGGGCTAGAGACGCATCGCGGCCAGGAGCGTCTCGCCGGTGTAGGGCTTGCGCACGCGCGGCACGCCCAGCAGCTTCGGCGGGAAGGCGATGTCCTCGCCGTAACCGGTGGTGAAGACGAAGCGGATGCCCAGCGCCGCCAGGTGCTCGGCGATGACGAAGCTGGTCTCGCGGCCGAGGTTTATGTCGAGCAGCGCGAACTCGGGCGCGCGCGTTGAGATGGCCTGCATCGCCTGGGCGACGCTCGACGCCACCCGCACCGATTCGATGCCCGCGCGCATCAGCGCGCTTTCGGCATCGAGCGCGATGATCATGTTGTCCTCAACGATCAGCACGTCCCGGGGCAACGCGGCGGCCTGCACCTCGGACACGACCTCTTCGGCAGGCTCGCCCACCGACCCGGGCGCGGGCCGGACATGGATGGCCGGGATCATGAACGTCGCCCGGACGCCCTTCGTCTCGTAGTCCAGGGTCGCCTCGCCTTTGAGGTCGTAGGGAATGGATCGCTCGATCACCGTCGAGCCGAAGCCACGGCGCGTCGGTGCTTTCACGGCCGGACCACCATGCTCGGTCCAGGTGATGTGCAGGTTCCTCTGCCCATCGCAGTGGGTTCCGATATCGATATGGCCGTGACTGTCGCTCAGCGCGCCATACTTGGCGGAATTCGTCATCAACTCGTGGATGACCAGCGCGAGGGTCGTGAAGCCCTGCGGCTCCAGCAGCACCTCCGGACCCGACAGCCGCACGCGCGTGGCCTTGCCACCGAGATAGGCGCCGGCTTCCGCCCCGACGAGGCCGCGGAACGAAGCCGGGCCCCAATTATCCGCCGTGATCTGGTCATGCGCACGCGCCAGTGCCTGGATGCGCCCGCCCACCACTTCGGTGAAGGCCTCGACGGTCAGCGACGGGTCGCGACTCTGCGAGATCACGCCCCGGATCAGCCCCAGGATGTTGCGGACCCGGTGATTGAGCTCTGCGATCAGCAGCTCCTGCCGCTCCTGCGCCCGCTTGCGCTCTACCTCGGTAATGGCCGACAGCCGCAGGATCACCTCGAGCAGGCTGACGCGCAGGCTTTCGGCGATGCGGACGTCGACCGGACGCCACGGAATCGACTGCCCCCTCACCGTCTCGCACCAGAGTTCGAAGCTCTTGCGCGGGGTAAGTCGCGAGCCCAGCGGACCGACGCTGACCTGCTTGCTCGGATCTCCCGCCCAGTTGACGGAGCGCGCGACCTCCTTGCGGAAGAAGACGAGGAAGTCGCGCGCCGGTCTCGACAGAGGAACCACCAGCATGCCGGCGGCCCGGTCGGCGAATTCCCCGGCCGGCGGATACTCGGCTGCAATCTCGTGCGCCGCCAGCACCTCACCGAGATTGCGGCGCGTCAGATGCTCGATCAGGCCCGCGAACTGCTCCCGCGTTGGCGCCATGCCCTGTAGCGTTCCATGTCCGCCGGTCCACACGCCGATGCCATCGCAGGACAACAACTCGGCGATCTCGTCGAGATGCGAGACGATGCTGTCGAAGCGGGTCGCTTCCGACGCCATGACCGTGACGAGCTGGTTGTGCAGTTTGCGCGCACGCGCCTCGTAGAGCGATTCGGCGTCGCGTTCGCGACTTTCCATCAGCAGCGAGAACATCTGCCCGAACAATTCGGCCGCCGTGCGCCGCTCGAACGGCACGTTGTGCGGCGCGTAGTGATGGCAGGCGAAGAGACCCCACAGCTTGCCGTCGCGCAGGATCGACACCGACATCGACGCGCCCACGCCCATGTTCTGCAGGTATTCAATATGGATCGGCGAGACGCTGCGCAGCACGCTCATCGACAGGTCGAGCGGCCGGCCATCGATGAGGCCGGGCTCCACGGCGGCGGGCCTGGCCGAAATGTCGGGAATGATGCGCAGCCAGTTGCGCTCGTAGAGGATGCGCGCCTGCCGGGGAATGTCGGAAGCCGGATAGTGCAGGCCGAGATAGGATTCGAGGCCGCCGCGCGCCGATTCGGCGATCACTTCGCCCGATCCGTCATGGTCGAAGCGATAGACCATCACGCGATCGAAACCGGTGAGACCGCGCATCTCGCGGGCGGCGACGCGATAGAAGGTGCGGAGCTCCGCCGCCTGTTGCAGGCGGGAGATCATGGCGCGAACGAGGGCGCCCGAGTTCACGCCCTGCTCGTGCAGGCAGGGCTCGCATTCGATGACGATGGAACCCTCGACGACATGCACGGCGACGTCGAAGCCCGGCCCGTCGTTCAGCAGCGGCACGGCGAAGGAACGCGCCGCTGCGTTGCTGAAGACCGCGGTCTGGAGCAATCCGCGGATCAAGTGGATCGCATCGTGCGAGAGCACATCCTCGATCGGCCGGCCGATCAACTCCAACGGCCCCGCGCCCAGCCACTCCACGGCGTTGCGCGACAGGCGCGTGATCGTCCACTGCACACTATCGACGGCCAGCAGGAAACCGAACGGCTGCACCGCGCCCAGCAGATGGATCGGCTCCCGATCGCAATTTTCGAGATCGACCGGCGTCGCGCGACTCACTTCAGACATGCGCCGGGTCCCGGACGAACAGACCGAACGCCTCGCGTGCGCCGAGCAAGGTCCTCTGCGGTGACCCCTTCACCGCAGCGGATGATTCCAGGCGCTGCAGAAAACCTCTCCAGAAATCGCTCTCCGCACCGTGGCCGAGATAGTGCGTCGCCGCGCGGACCTGTGGGTCATCGCTCTCCGCCGCGCGCCTCACCAGCAGCTTCCCGCCCAGCCGCGATCCTTCGAGGACATAGAGGCGGCCGAACAGCCGCGCCTCGTCGGTCGTCACGCTCACGTCCAGGACAGGCGGCACGGCGACACCAAGTATGCAGAGGTCCTGCCTCAGCGCGTCCGCACGACGGCGCTCCGTCCAATCCGGCAGGAGACGCTCCACCCCTCCCCGTTCGAGAGCCCGTTCGAGCGGAAGCACGGCGCGTGAGAGCGCCACGAGGAATGCTTCATAGGCACTCCTGTCTGTAGCGAAGGGACCGGTAAAGCGCGCGTCTACTTCCGCATGGAGGGTTGCCGTCGCTGAACGCAGCATCTGGCGGGCGGAGGATCGTCCGGGCGCAGCCGAGATCGTGTCGAGCCGCATCTGTTCCATATTACGCAAAAGCGGGCCCGATGTTCGAGCGCGTGCCCCCAATATATTTGAGGAACCGGCCTGCGGTTGAAACGTTTCAGAGCCCCTCCGCGGCTAGCCGCTGCGCCCACGCCTCTGTAGAACCTCTGGAGAAGCTCCCGTCTCACCTCCAGCCACGGATACGCCATGCGCATCGTCGCCATCCGCGACATCGTCTCGCCCATTCGCTCCAACATCGCCAACGCGTACATCGACTTCAGCCAGATGACCGCCTCGGTCGTGGCCGTGGTCACCGACGCCATGGTCGACGGCAAGCCAGTGGTCGGGTTTGGCTTCAACTCGAACGGCCGCTACGCGCAGCACGGGCTCCTGGGCGAACGCTTCATCCCGCGGCTCAGCCAGGCCAAGCCCGACTCGCTGCTCGACGGCGAGGGCCTGATCGACCCGGCGAGATGCTGGGCCGCCATGATGGCCAACGAGAAGCCGGGCGGCCACGGCGAGCGCTCGGTGGCGGTCGGCGTGCTCGACATGGCGATCTGGGACGCCGTCGCCAAGGCCAAGAGGGTGCCGCTGTGGAAGCTTCTGGCCGACCGCTACAATGGTGGCCAGGCCGACGAGAAGGCCTGGGTCTATGCCGCCGGCGGCTACTACTACCCAGGCAAGGGACTGGCGGGGCTGCAGGACGAGATGAAGCACTATCTCGGCCTGGGTTACTCCTGCGTGAAGATGAAGGTCGGTGGCGTGCCGCTGGCCGAGGACCTGAAGCGCATCGAGGCCGTGCTGGAGATCGTGGGCGCCGGTGAGCGCCTTGCGGTCGACGTCAACGGCAAGTTCGACCTCACCACGGCGATCGAGTTCGGCCGCGCGATCAGGGACTTCGGCCTGCGCTGGTACGAGGAGCCGCTGGATCCGCTCGACTATCTGGCGCATGCGGCGCTGGCGACGGAGTACGCCCCGCCGCTCGCCACCGGCGAGAACCTGTTCTCGATGCAGGACGCACGTAACCTCATCCGCCACGGCGGCCTGCGTCCTGATCGCGACATCCTGCAGTACGATCCTGCCCTCTCCTACGGACTGGTCGAGTATCTGCGCACGATCGAGATGCTGAAGGCGCACGGCTGGTCGCCGCGCCGCTGCGTGCCGCACGGTGGCCACCAGTTCGCGCTGAACATCGCCGTCGGCCTGCAATGCGGCGGCAACGAATCCTATCCGCAGGTGTTCGCGCCGTTCGGCGGCTTCGCCGACGATTGCGCGGTGGTCGACGGCCGCGTCTCGCTGCCAGACGCGCCGGGCATCGGCTTCGAGCGCAAGGCCGACCTGTGGGCGGTGATGAAGGAGATCGCTTAGGGTCTTATCGACGAAAGAAAAATCGCCGACTCACCAACAACGACCTTACCCTGAGGAGCGCTCCGCAGGAGCGCGTCTCGAAGGGTGGGCACGCGCACCTCGTCTGTTGCCCATCCTTCGAGACGGCGCTTCGCGCCTCCTTGTATCAAGAGACGGCCGCGTCGGCGTAGAGTTGCGGGCGCGGTCTCGGTGGAGAGCCCGGAGTCTCCTGGGGCCTACAAGCCCGTT
>NZ_JAJISD010000019.1 GCF_020880995.1 Reyranella aquatilis
CGCCGTCCTCCTCCGCCACGGTGATCGTGCTCCCGCCGTCACCGCCGGCGGCTCTCACCAGGTTCCTGGAGGCTCTCCCATGCCCGATCCCGCCGCCGGTCTGCCGCCACGGTTTCTCCGCACTGCTGAAGCCGCGCGCTTTCTCAGCCTCTCGGGGCGCACTTTGGAAAAGCATCGGACTTACGGCACCGGCCCGACCTATCGAAAGATCGGCGGCCGCGTCGTCTATGCCGTGGAAGACCTCAAGGCATGGGCCGATCGCGGCGCCAAGACCTCGACCTCCGATCCCGGCGCCGGGACCGTGCTTCCGGCCAAACGGCATATGGCGACTCCGCCCGTCCCCGCCGCCCGGCTTCGGCGCTGATCGGAGGCGGGGCGTGACCTCTCGACATAAGCGGGCCAGCGAGCGGGACCAGCTCGACCTATTCCGGGCGCTGCCGGGTGACCTCGCCCCGCGCGACGCGCAGGACCTCATGGCCTACCCCTTCTTCTCCCTCGCCAAATCGAAGCGCGTCCGGCCGATCGATTACCGTACTCGTACCGTCGCAATCCGGGTCGAGGCCGTGCCCGACCACGGCATGGCCACCATCTGGGACGCCGACGTGCTGATCTGGGCCGCCTCCCAGATCGTCGAGGCGAGAGACGCCGGCCTGAAGACGTCCCGCCTGATGGCCGCGACTCCCTACGAGATCCTGACCTTCGTCGGCCGCGGCACCGGTGCACGGGATTATGACCGCCTGAAAGCGGCGTTCGACCGGCTGCAGTCGACCACCGTGCAGACCTCGATCCGCCAGCCTGCAGAGCGGCGGCGTCACCGCTTCTCCTGGATCAACGAATGGAAGGAGACGGCCGACCCGAACGGCCGCCCGCTTGGGCTAGAACTGATCCTGCCGGACTGGTTCTATGCCGGTGTCCTGGACGATGCGCTTGTGCTCACCATCGACCGGGCATACTTCGATCTGACGGGCGGGCTGGAACGCTGGCTCTACCGCGTCGTGCGCAAGCATGGCGGCCGCCAGGCCGGCGGCTGGAGCTTCGATTTCCTGCATCTGCACGCCAAGTCCGGGAGCCTCTCGCCGCTCAAGCACTTCGCCTACGATCTGCGCGAGATCGTGCGGCGCCAGACACTGCCCGGCTACCGGCTGCTCATCGAGCGCGGGCGCCGGGGCGCCGAACGCCTGGTCTTCACGCCGATCCTCCGCGAACCGTTCGTGACGACATTGCGCAGCAACGCACCAACCGCTCGTCCTGGGGACAAGCTGTGACTGGCCTCGTGCTATCGGGGACGACGCCCATCGTGCCATCGGGGACCCGATTCTCGTGCTATCGGGGACTGCAATCGCCTGAAAGTCTTTGGCGTTCAACAGGTTGGAGCGGCCGTAACTTCTCTAACTCAGATTCCTTCGGAATCTGTCTAACGGACCGGCCTCATCCACCGTCGGGGATAACAGGTTGCCCGGTAAGGGAACTGTTCAAACGCGTGCCTCCCACCCGGGCTGGAGGTGCCGCTTGAGTGACCTCACGCACGTCGAGCTCCAGTGGCTCGAGAAGCAGACCGAGCATTGGATCCGCTTCGGCCGTGTCGCAGCGGAGCAGATCCTCGATCGTCGTCGGCGTGTCCTGTCCTTTGCTCCCGGCAGCATCTTTGCCTTCGTACGCTGGGCGGCCAACGATTACGGCACGGTGGCCTCGCGGATCGACATCCTGCGTGCCGTCCGGGCCAGCGAAGCCTGCGCGACAGTTCCGTTTGTGCGCCCTGGCGCCGACATCCTGCTGCGGGCGTCCGGCTGGCCGAAGGTCAAGCACGTGCTGCAGATGATCGACATCGTCGACTCGCTGGGCATCGATGCGGCCGACGCAGCACCGGACTATTGGCGTCACGTTCACAATCGTCTGTCGGTCGGCGAAGCGCTCCGACCCTACACCTTGGCGCGGCACAAAGCCTGGCTTCTTCGGCAGCGGATTGATCCATGACCGGCCGAGCGCACGTGCTCGTGGCCACGCTCGCCGGTGTTGGCGCCCTGGCGTTAACCTTCGGCAGGGGTGCGCTTCCGCTCTACGTGTGGAACGCCTCGGCAAGTGTGCCTGTGGGTCTCTACCGGCTGCAGTCCACTGGCGAGCGGTACATCACCGAACTTGTCGCCATCCTGCCTCCAGAGCCCCTCGCGACCTTCCTCGCAGACGGCGGCTATCTGCCGCCCAGCGTTCCCTTGCTGAAGCGCGTCCTGGCGCTTCCCGGGCAGACCGTCTGCAGGGAAGGGCTCACGGTAATGATCGATGCGACCCCGATGGGCGCGGCGCGCGAACGCGACGGACAGGGTCGGCTGCTTCCCGTCTGGCAGGGATGCCGCGTCATCGCCGCGGGCGAGCTCTTCCTGATGAACTGGCAGTCGGCGGACTCTCTGGACGGGCGGTACTTCGGGCCGCTTCCGGCGTCCGCCGTCATCGGCCGCGCGCACCCCGTCTGGATCGAGAAGGAGGATTGACCATGCAACGCTCTCGCGTTCAAGCAGCCGCTCCCTTGTTCGCGCGGCGCCGCGGCCCTTTCTCCTTCCCGGCCAAGCTCCGACGAGCCGTCGCCCGATTGGCGGCGCCGATGATTGTGATCCTGCTGGCGTCGTGCGCGACCGGGTTTGCTGGGCGAGTACATGCTCAATCCGCTGTCGTTGCGCAGTCCCAAGGCGTATCTACCGCCGATCCTTTCTCGCGTTTCGTTATTGAAGCCGCACATCGGTTCAGCGTGCCGGCTTCCTGGATCAGCGCCGTGATGGCGATGGAAAGTGGCGGCGACGTGCTGGCGCTCTCGCCACAAGGCGCTATGGGGTTGATGCAGATCATGCCCGACACCTGGGCCGATTTGCATGCCCGTCATGGGTTCAGTGCCAACCCCTACGATCCTCGCGACAACATTCTCGCCGGCGCGGCGTACTTACGGGAGATGCACGATCGCTACGGCTCGCCGGGGTTTCTGGCTGCCTACAATGCAGGTCCTGCGCGCTACGACGAATACCTGGCGACGGGCCGCGAGCTGCCGGCCGAGACCCAGCTCTACGTCGCCATGCTCGCACCGCTGATCGGAGAAGGGCAAGCCAATGGCATGATCACCCTCAGCCGTAGCGTCATGTCGTGGAGGGACTCGCCGCTGTTCACTGCACATGACCAGGGCAATTCTGCGGCCATGCCGTCATCATTCCGAACGCAATCAGACCGAACGTTGGCCGGCCGTTCTGTTGCCGGCGTATCTGTGCTGGTGCCACAAGCTGACGGACTGTTTGTGCGCCGTGGAATTGCAAGGCAGCTGCCGTGATACGACGCGCCGGCGATCGTATGCTTTCGATCATTCCGGCAAAGGTGCTCATGAGGTTTATCAGTCGAGGGGCACTAGATCATGGACGGCAAGATAAAGCGGGTTGCCCCGCTGCCGGCGCCATGCGCCTGAAAGCCTGTCTGCACGTTGTTTCTTGAGCAGATCGCGGCAGCTTGTGGCGATGCGTGGGCGGCTCTTGAATCGATTTGTCGTTTGCATTCAACGCTCCGAGCGCCGTCGCTCGAAGGCATAGCTTCCGCCGCTACGCTGGAACGACCTTTTCTACGCCACGCGACGATGCGCGAAGTCTGCCTCTTGTGGGTCCTCGCGCGGCCTCCAATCGTCATGCCATGGCACGCGATGACGACGATTTCCGGCTCCGGCCCGGCACGATCCGGGATCGGGGCAGTGCGCGGATTGGCGGACGTCACGTCGGCGGCGTGCGGGCCCGCCCGACCAGCTTCGCAGGCCAGGTTCAACAGGCCATCCGGCGGTCCGGCGGTGATCCTTCCCGGTTGAATGGGACCGGGAAGGAAAGCGGCCGGTTCAATGCGCGGGGGCGCGGTGCGGCGGTGGTGGCGGCGCTGAAGGATCGGAGTGCCTGGAGGCGGGACGGTGGCGTCCGCACACGGTCGCGGCGCGTCGCGGTGAAGGCCCGCGTCGTGAAGCTCAATCCACAGCGCGGCGCCGCCCGGGGACGGCAATTCGTCAGCGCCAAGGCGATCGACGCCCACCTGCGCTATCTCCAGCGAGACGGCGTGACGAAGGACGGGGAGAAGGGGCAGGTCTATTCGGCCAGCCGGGATGTCGAGGACGGTCGTGCGTTCGTCGAACGCGGTCGCGAGGACCGTCACCAGTTCCGCTTCATTGTATCGGCCGAGGACGGTGTCGAACTCTCCGATCCACACGCCACCACCCGCGATCTCATGAAGCAGATGGAGGCCGACCTCGACACCAGGCTCGACTGGATCGCCGTCGATCACCACAACACCGGCCATCCCCACACCCACATCATCGTCCGGGGTGCCACTGACGACGGCAAATCCCTCAACATCGCGGGTGACTACATCGCCTATGGAATTCGGGAGCGGGCGAGCGAGTTCGTGACCCGGGAACTCGGCCGCCAGACCGAGCAGGAGGTGTCCCGGGGCCTGGAGCGGGAGATCGATGCCGACCGCTTCACCCGGCTCGACCGCATGCTGATCGCCGAGCAGCGGAGCCGCAACGAGTTCGCCGACCTGCGGCCGGACCGGGACATGCTCGACAGCCTGCGGCAAAACCGGGCGCTACTGATCCAGCGGGCACGCAAGCTGGAACGCATGGGCTTGGCCACTGAGTTGGAACCCGGGCGATGGAGTGTGTCGCCCAGGGCCGAGCCTGTCTTACGGGAGCTGGGCGAGCGCGGCGATATCATCAAGACCATGCACCGGGCATTGGACCGGGAAGGGTTGGCCGATGTCCGGCCCATCGCGGGCTATGTCCTTCACCAGGAGAAGATGACGGAGCCGATCGTCGGCCGTGTGCTCGACAAGGGGCTGGGCGGCGACGAGATGGGTGAGCGGGTGCGGCTGGTGATCGACGGCGTGGACGGGCGTGTCCATCACCTCGAGATTGATCCGGCCCGTGCCGAGGAGGTGCAGCGGGGCATGATTGTGGCGGCGGGGTTCGCCCAGGCCGGACCGCGCGCCTCGGACCGCAACATCCTGGCGATTGCCGGCAAGGAGGGCATCTATCGGCCGGCCAGGCATCTGGAGCAGGCGGTCGGCACCGTCGAGCGTCTGGGCGGCGATCCCGCAGCCTATGTCCGATCCCATGTCCGGCGCCTGGAGGCGCTGCGCCGGGCGGGCCATGTCGAGCGCATCGACGCCGACCAGTGGCGCGTTCCGGCCGACTTGCCCGAACGCGGGCAGGCCTACGATCTCGCGCGGGACCGGACGACCGGCGGTATCAGCGTTCTCTCGCCCACGGGCCTCGAGCAGCAGGTCGGCCACGACGGTGCGACTTGGCTCGACCGCGAGCTGGCGTCCCGGCAGCGCACGGTCGTCGCCGACGAAGGGTTCGGCCGCGAGGTGACGGCGGCACTGGCCAAGCGCCGGCGTTGGCTGGCTGACAAGGGCTACGCCGCCGACCTTGGCGACGGCCGAGTCCGTGCGCCAAGAGATTTGGTGCAGCGGCTGGAGGCTCATGACATCGAGCGCGCGGGCAGGGCGCTCGCCGGCGAGCGGGGCCGGCAATGGCGGCCCGCCATTGCCGGCAACGAAGTCAGCGGCCAGCTCGTCGGTTCTGCGGAGCTTTCCAGCGGCCGGTTCGCCATGATCGATGATGGGCTGGGTTTCAGCCTCGTCCCCTGGCGGCCTACCCTTGAACCTCATATCGGCCGCGTCATATCCGGCGTCGCCATGCCTGGCGGCGATGTGGATTGGGCGCTCGGGCGAAGCCGGGGGTTGGGGCTGTAAGCCTAGCGCCAGGACGCCAGACCTACACGCCAGCCCTCCAATCCGACCTATGCCGACGCCATTCTCGACCGCCTCGCCCACAACGCTCAACAGCTCAACCTGTCAGGCGACAGCCTGCGGCGAACCCGAACAAAATAAATCCACAAGAGTTGACCGAACCGACCGGTCGGTGCCACAAATCTTCAGCCAGCGAGGCCCCGCCCTGGGCGGCATCACGTCGGAACACAGGGCGCCATCAAGTCGGAATGCCTGGGCGGCTTCATCGGAATCCGCATAGTGTGGCGGAAAGTAACCGACACTGCGAATGTAGCGTGCGAGTGGCGCGAAGCCGAAGCACTCGTCGGTTCCGGGGATTGGCCAGGCTAAGCCCTTGTTCTTGTTTCAACTCTTCCCGGAACGGCTCTTATACCAACCGTCTGAACCGGTGACTCTTATGTGATTTGCGCTGGAGGTCGGGGCTCGATTCTTTGAAGCGACAAGATCGTTGAGGAGGTCGGGATGTCGTTGGCGATAACGCGGAGGGATTTATCGGCGGAGGCCCTTCGCGGTCATGCCCGTCGGTGTCAGGACGTCCAGCAAGCGTGCCGTCTGTTGGCGCTGGCGCTGGTGCTGGACGGGGCCTCTCGGACGGACGCGGCCCGGGCGGGCGGGATGGACCGCCAGACATTGCGGGACTGGGTGATCCGCTACAACGAGGCGGGAGTGGAAGGGCTGCTCGACCTGCCGCGCTCGGGGCGGCCGCCGCGGCTGAACGCCGTGCATCTGGCCGAGCTTGCGCGGCTGGTCGAAGAAGGCCCGGATATCGAGGTGCATGGCGTGGTGCGCTGGCGCTGCGTCGATCTCCAGGCCGAGATCAAGGCGCGCTTCGATGTCGATCTCTCGGAGCGCCAGGTCGGCCGGATTCTCGGACAGCTCGAGTTCACGCGTCTGTCGGTGCGGCCACGCCATCCGCAGACCGACGAGGCAGAGCAGCAGGCGTTTAAAAAAACTTCGCAAGCCTGGTGAAAGAGGCGCTTCCCGCCACCGCCAACGGCAAGCCGATAGAGGTCTGGTTCCAGGACGAAGCGCGGATCGGCAAAAAGGGCACCCTGACCCGCCTATGGGCCCGCATCGGCTCGCGGCCTCGCGCCCCGCGCGATACCTGCTACGAGTGGGCCTACCTGTTCGGTGCCGGTCTGCCCCGAGCGCGCCGTCGGTGCTGCCCTGGTGATGCCCTATGCCGATAGCGAAGCCATGAACCTCCATCTCCAGGAGATCGGCCGCGCGGTGGCTCCCGGAACCCATGCCATCCTCGTGCTCGACGGCGCTGGATGGCACACCAGCCACACTCTGGATCCGCCAGACAACGTCACGCTTCTCTGCCTGCCGCCCTACTCACCCGAACTCAATCCGGTCGAGAACGTCTGGGAGTACCTGCGCAAGAACAACCTCGCCCTGCGCGTCCATGACACCTACGACGCCATCGTCGATGCCTGCTGCAAGGCTTGGACTGACCTTCTCGCCTCTCCGCAAAGGATCGTATCCATCACCAGCCGGCGATGGGCTGAACTGTCATGAGTTCTGTCGGTTGGTATGACGCCCCTCACTCTTACTCAGCAGTCAGCAATATAGGCAACACTTGGATGCCTGAAGAATGACCGGACCAAGCCGGGTCGGCTGCCGATATCGGCGAGTTGTGCAGTCACCCGTTGTTCCAGGCGCTCGCCCTTGAGCGGCGGCCGGCGCGCATTGCCTGTGCGTTTGGCGTGGCTCCAGACGAGTTCGTCGGGGTTGAGGTCTGGGGCATAGCCGGGCAGGAAATGCAGCGTCAGCTTGGCATCGAGTTTGTTCACGTAGTCCCGTACCAGGCGTGTCCTGTGCGCGGGGAGACCATCGACGATCAGGTGCAGAGGCTTGCGCCGGCCACGCATCATGCGGCGCAGCAAGGTGATGAACAGGGCTCCGTTCAGGCCCCCGGCGTAGGTGGCGAACCAGAACGCCCCCTTGGCGCTGACGGCCGACGCGGCGCTGATGCCCTGGCGTTGCCCCGGCACCGACACCACCGGGGTCTGCCCTTTGGCGCCCCACGTCGTGCCCTGCACCGCATCGGCGCGAAAGCCCGACTCATCCCAGAAGTAGATATCCGCCTTGTCCCGCTTGGCTTGGCGGGCAATCGCCGGGTAGGTTTCTCGCTGCCAGTGTGCGATCGCCTCAGGGTCACACTGATAGGCGCGCTGCAGCGGCTTCTGCGGCGTCAATCCCACCCGCACCAGCAACGCTCCCACCGACGCCAGACTCAACGTCACGCCGAAACGCTGCGCGATGAGATCGCGGGCGATCTGGCGCGTCCATAGGCCAAAGTCGAAACTCGCCCTCGCGAACACGTTGACCCGCCACTTTGCGGATGGCTTCCAGCGTCGCGTGATCGAGGGTGCGGCCATCTCGCTTCATCGTGAAGCGCATACTTGCACGTCTTCATACTGTTGTCTAAGAGCCGTTCCAAGAAGTATGGATTCAGGAACAAGGGTTTAGTCTGGTCAAGCGCCTGAGCATGATGCGGATCATGGCCAGTCGGACGAAGGCGACGACAGTTGCGGCATATCGCTCGAAGTCACGAGCGAGCCTGCGGTTGCGGCTGATCCAGGCGAAGGTGCGCTCCACGATCCAGCGCTTTGGCATGACGACGAACTTGTGCAGTTCGGTGCGTTTGACGATCTCGATCTGCCAGTTTCCAGTATCGGCCACGACCTTGGCCATCTTGGGCCCTTGATAGCCGGCGTCGGCGAAGATCTTGATGATCGAGGGAAAGCGGCGGGCGTCATCGCGCAGCAGACGGCGCGTGCCGTCGCGATCTTGCACGCTGGCGCGATGGACCACGACGTTCAGCAGCAAGCCGAGGGTGTCGACGAGGATGTGCCGTTTGCGGCCGGTGACCTTCTTGCCCGCGTCGTAGCCTTGCGGGTCGATCGGCGCCCCCCTTTTTGTGCCGCTTTGGCGCTCTGGCTGTCGAGGATCGCCACCGTCGGCTGGGCCTTGCGCCCCGAGGCCTCGCGGACTTGGGCATACAAGGCCTGATGCAGCCGCAGCAGCGTGCGATCCGACCGCCACAGCGAGAAGTATTCGTAGACGGTGCTCTTGGGCGGCAGGTCCCTGGGCAAGGCGTCCCACTGGCAGCCGGTCGACAGCAGATAAAACACCGCGTTCAGCACCTCCCGTATGTCCACGTCGCGCGGCCGGCCACCCCGTCTGGCCGGCGGGATCAGGGACCCGACAAGCGCCCATTCCGCGTCCGTAAGATCGCTCGGATAGCGCAACCCTTTGCGGTCATGCGATTGGCGATGCTCTTGTGTCCACATGCGGCACCTTCCTTCAAACCCTCAGGTGCCGCGCAGTGAATCATAACTGATTCATCCGACTCAACTTCTTTTCGGATGGGCTCTAACTTACTGACGTACGAGTAAGAACTGACTCTAGCCGAACCACTGACCGGATCTATGCTTGGCGGATGGATTTTGGCGTGCGCAGCAAGGCGATAAGCGGCAGGCCGATGAAGCCGATCACCGCCATGAGCAGGAAGTTGTTGAGATAGGCAATCATCAACCCCTGTCGAACCAGTTCGAGATCGAGCATCGCGGTCCCGACCAAGCCGGGCGGCAACCACGGCATGGTTGCTCCGGGGTCGTGGAACCATGTCGAGAAAACGGTGAGGCGTTCACCGAGCTCGCCCCGGTTGATTGCCGCGAAATGCTCGAGCATCCCAACCGAAATCGCGATACCGACGCTACCTCCGAAATTGCGGAAGAGGCTGTAGAGACCAGTCGCCTGGAGGCGGAATTGACCGGGAAGAGTGACGAAGGCAAGCGCACTGCTGCTTGCGAATACGAAACCAAGTCCACCCCCTTGTAGTAGACCGGTCCACGTCACCAACCAGTCATCAACGTTCATGTCGAATCCCGACGTCGCCCACATGGCGATCATGGCCATGACTATGCCAAGCGACATCAGGATTCTGGAGTCGATGCGCCCGGCCATGCGGCCCGCGATAACCATGGTTACCATCATGCCGACCCCGCGTGGCGCGAGCAGGATGCCCGTATCCAGGACCGTCATGCCACGCAACTGCTGAAGGAACAGGGGTAGCAAGACCATGCTACCGAGAAACACCATTCCGACCACCAGCATAAGCGTAGTGCAGAGTGTGAAATTAAGATCCTTGAAAACCTTGAGAGAAACCAGCGAGTTCTCTGACGTCGCCAGATGGACGACGAAGACGTAGAACGCCGCAGCTGTAATCGCGGCTTCAACGATGGTCTCTTCTGATTCGAACCATCCATTTCTTTCGCCACGGTCGAGCATCAGCTGGAGCGCCCCCACCGCAATCGCGAATGCCACGAACCCGAACCAATCGAAGCGGACCTGCTTCCTCGGCGATTCGCCGAGAAAAACCATGATGCCGAGAAACGCCAGGGCTCCTAGCGGCAGGTTGATATAGAATACCCAGCGCCAGCTGTAGGAATCGGTCAACCAGCCGCCGATGATGGGCCCCAGCACCGGGCCCACCATCACGCCCACCCCCCAGATGGACATGGCCGAGGCATGCCGTTCGGGCGGGTATGTATCGAGCAGTATCGCCTGCGAGAGCGGAACCATCGCGGCGCCACACGCGCCCTGGAGGATGCGGGAGATGACCATTTCCGATAGGGATCCGGCGGCGCCGCAGGCCATCGAACTGATCGTGAACCCGAAAATGCAACCGAGGAAGACGCGCCGTCGGCCGAATCTCTGCGCCAGAAAGCCGATTGGCAGCGTCATGATCGCCATGGCCGCCACGAACGAAGTCACTGTCCACGACACCTGATCGCGGGTAGCGTTCAGGCTTCCCTGCATGTGCGGCAGCGCGACGTTCGCGATCGTGCTATCAAGGGCATAGATGGTCGTCGCGAGCATGACCGACGCCGTGATACCGGCCCGGCTGACGCGCGGACCAGAGCCCGCGTCGCTCACTCAGCGTTGCCCGCACGCCCTACGGCACGGGCGACCAGGCTAGGCAAGGGTCGATTATAGCCGGTGTCGATCGTCACCTGCGCGCTCATCCCGGCGCGCAACAATGGGAGCGACCGCGCCTCCAGAAGTCGGATGCGAACTGGAATTCTCTGGACAATCTTGACCCAGTTTCCGCTCGCGTTCTGCGGCGGAATGAGGGCGAATTCCGCTCCCGTCGCAGCCCCGATGCTGTGCACCTCGGCCGGGAGTTTGACGCCGGGGAAGGTGTCGACGGTCACTTCCACGGGTTGCCCGGCCACGACGCGGG
Organism: Reyranella aquatilis; assembly: GCF_020880995.1. Taxonomy (GTDB): domain Bacteria; phylum Pseudomonadota; class Alphaproteobacteria; order Reyranellales; family Reyranellaceae; genus Reyranella; species Reyranella aquatilis. Next base: position 11,054 of record NZ_JAJISD010000019.1, read on the forward strand.
TGAGATCAGTTTCCTTGAAGTTCGCTTCGATCCACTTCTGACTCGTCGCAACCACCGAGAATAGCGGCACTCCGGGGCGGACATGGTCTCCGGGGCGAATTGAATCGACGCGCGACACGATGCCGTCAACCGGCGAGAATACCTTCGTGCGCTCCAACGCGACCCGTGCCTCGTCTACCATGGCCTGAGCTTGCCTGACGGCTGGATGCCGGTCGGCGGGAGCCAGTTCGTCACCGCCGAGATCCACAACCAGACGTTCGATCTCCTGTCGAACGATCGCCATCTGTTGACGGGCGCTGTCCATCCGGTTTCTGGCTTCGTCGAGCTTGGAGACGCTCACGACACTTCTTGCGGCGAGCGTCGCACCACGATTGTGTTCGCGCTCAGCATAGCCCGCCATGATGGTGGCCAGTTCTAGTTCTTCGTGCTTCTGCCGGATCTGGGCGCGCAACGCGTCGAGCCGCGCGATCACGGTGGCCCGCTCGGCCTCGGCACGCGACAACGCGATTCGGTACACTTCGTCGTCAATTGTCAGAAGCGGATGTCCCGCGGGGACGGCTTCGTTCTCACCCACCAGCACGGAGGCGATGCGTCCGGAAACCTCCGCTGAAATTGTCGTCTTCGCCGCCCTCACATAGGCATTGTCGGTCGAAACGTAACGCGCGCCGTAGACGTACCAATATCCGCCGCCCGCTATGGCGACTAAAGGCACCAATGCGAGGAGAAGGGCCCGGGTTCGTCGTCGCGAAAATCGCCGGGGACGGATCGCAATCGCTGGAGGCGGGGCGTCGCTCATTCTGGTCTCGGCCGTGCCTTCGATCGAGGGCTGTCCCTGCCAGCTCTTGACATGTTGTCGCGCGCAACCGCCAGCGCCCGTAGCAGCGTCGATCGATCCTCCGGGCGGAGACCGGTCATCGCCAGTTCACGGGTTTCCGTCGCCAGATCTTCCATACGTGCGATCAGCGGTCGGGCCTTGCGCGTGGCAAATAGCCGCCATGCGCGCCGGTCCTGCGAATCCGCGCGGCGTTCGATCAGCTCCGAACGCACGAGGCCGTCCAGTACGCGACTGACCGAAATCGGCTGCAGTTCCATGATCTCGGCCAGATCGGCGGCACGCAATCCCGGTTGGCGAGCTACGTGGACGAGAAGTCGCCAGCTCGATTGACCCAACCCACTCCAGGCCATCTGGGTGGCGAAGTGGCGGCGCATCAATCGCGCTACGTCGTAAACCAACATGCCCATGGTTCGCGTGGGGTCGTCCGACTCGGTGGATCGCTTTAGCGAGAGTGCCATTAGTAAGTAAGCTAGGCTTATTTATTTCTGGTCGCAAGCGGACAGAACGGAAGAATTAGAGACGGCAATACAAGATGCTAGATTTCTGGGGCCGAGCTCTGCCAAGTGATGATTTCTCTCAACCCTAGCAGCCAGATACAACACCTTGAGAATCCAGCGCCATCTCACTTCAGCGCTGACTCGCCGAGGCTTTCGCGTCGCGGGGGACGTGATAGAGCCTTAGAGGTGTTTGTGCTTCCGGATATTTGCAGGATTGCGTCAAGATGGTCGCATGCGAAGTGACGCCGATGCGCAGCGTGGCTTTGCATGAATAGTTGTGGCAATAATATACAAAGTGTATGATATGTAATAAGTATTATGTGCGGAGTGCTTTGATGCGCGATCCCGACAAGAGTGTCGGCTTTCTTGTGGGTGACGTCGCGCGATTGCTGCGACGCAACTTTGATCGTCGGGCGCAGCGGCTCGGCCTTTCGCAGGCCCAGTGGAGGGTGCTCGCTTATCTGTCCCGTCAGGAAGGCGTGAATCAGGTCACGCTTGCCGACCGGCTGGAGATTCTACCGATCACGCTGGTCCGCCTGCTCGACCGCCTTCAGGCAAGTGGTTTGATAGACCGGCGACCCGATCCTCATGATCGGCGAGCCTCACAACTCTACCTTACCACCAAGGCACAGCCTCTGCTTGCTCGCATGTGGTCTCTGGCCGCCAAAACTCGGGAAGAAGCGCTGGCGGACTTGCCGAACCAACAACGAGAGATGTTCATCAATACACTACGTCGCTTAAGGCGGAATCTTCTTGAAGTTGAAAGTACCGCCAACCGGAGCGTCAAGGTGGAGAGATAGATTACCAATGTAACATACGCTCAATCAGCCAAGTCACGTCGATCTGGCGCGAGATTCACTCCGCGGTCGGAGGTGCCGTTACGCCAAACGACACCCAATGCCGCCGTCCGTGCCGTATGACAACGAGGCAATAGAGAATCTGGAAAGTGGTTGTTGGCCTATCGTCACTCCTGCGGATAACGCCACGGCTTGGTAGGCTGAGTCGCGCCCTCGTCGATGGTCCATTGAGGCAGAGCGAGGCCCGCAGTCACGTCGGTAAACACCATGTGAACACGCGTACCGATGCCAACACGACATACCATCTCCGGTGGCGCCAACCGGCCATCTGGCGTGACGAGGTTGCCGACCACGCGCAAGGCCTCATGCTCACTTGGTTGACCTTTCTGCGTATCGAGGTCGACCAGAAGGATGAGATAGGGTGTGTGACTCTTGAAGGCCGGCTGAATGGCATGATGGACTTCGGTGTAGGAGTGGACGGCACCGCTACCCTCCACCGGCACCCAATCCGACTTTGGGCTGGCGCACCATGGACAGGCCGTGGTTGGCGGATAACGCAATAGGCCGCAGGCTCCACATCGGTGCAAATGGAAGTCGTGAGCAGCGCAGTGTTTGAAATACGCTAGGTTCTCAACATCGAGGTCACTGGCGTCGAGCGGCATGTCGAGGTAGGTGGCTTGGATTGCCATAGTAATGTTCCTTTTTTACAGCTCAGTCGCGCCGCATGACCATGGCCGAGCCAGTGCCGGGGTTCGCCCAGCCCATATTGGCCGTCACTTCGCATTTCTCGACCTGCCGGCAACCGCCCTCACGGTAGTCGTAAGTATGGCGGCGCCTGCCGTTGGGCCCTATAGGGCACGAATCGTCGACGTCATGGCGTAGCTGGCGCACGTTCTCGATCACCATGTTCAGCCCGTGCGTGTAGCCCTCGCAGAGATGACCGCCGCTGGTGTTGTTCGGGCGCCGCCCGCCCAGGCGAATCGTGCCATCGCTGACATAGTCTCCGCCTTCACCTTTCTTGCAGAAACCATAATCCTCGAGCTGCAGCATTGTGGTGAAGGTGAAAGCGTCGTAGGAGCCTGTGACGTCGACGTCCTCCGGTCCGACCCCGGAATTTGGCCACAGGATCTCCCGCGCATAACGGCCGGCGACCGTCGAGATAGGGCCGTGCTGGTAGTGCATATCGAGGCGTGGCTTGTTGCACCTACCAACAACGCCACGGATCAGCACGCGCGGATGGCGACAGTCGTGGGCGCGCTCCGCATTGGTCACGACAATCGCCGTGCCGTTGTCGGTCTCGACGCAGCAGTCCAACAGGTGCAGAGGCTTGCAGATGAAGCGGCTCTTCAGCACGTCGTCGACGGTGAAGCGCTGCTTGTAGAAGGCCTTGGGATTGTTCGAGGCGTGCTCGCTGTGGATCGCCTTGACAGCGGCCACCTGCTCGGGCCGCGTGCCGTAGTCGTACATGTGGCGCATGAAGGTGGGCGCGAACATCTGGCCGGCGCTCTGCCAGCCATAGGCGCGCCCGTGCAGGGCGTCGCCCGAGACAGGCGCCACGGCGCGCGCGCCGGTGCCGCCGATGCGCACCTGCGAGAAGCCGTTCATGGCGCGGAAGATCACGACCACCTTGCACATGCCGGCTTCGATCAGGCCCATCGCCATGCCGACCAGCGCCTCGGTCGAGGAGCCGCCGCCGAACACGTCCATGTAGAAGTTGGGCCGGATGCCGAGGTCGCCGGCGATGAAGTTCGAGAAGGTCGAATCGCCCGACTGGTATGACAGCATGCCGTCGACGTCGGACGGCTTGAGCCCGGCGTCCTCGACGGCGTTGCGCACCGCCCAGGTGCCCAGCGCGCGCGTCGTCATGCCCGAGCCGCGCATGTAGGTCGTCTCGCCGACGCCAACGATGGCGTACTTGTCGCGCAGATATTTCGGACTCGTTGTGTCGGTGTCCGCCGGCATCGTCATGACGTCCTCCTCTTATTTCAGTTTGCGTTGCTGCCTATTGCCTCCATCCAAATGGTCGTCGAGAAACGTGCCGACCTTTGCGATAGCAACTTTTGCCGTTTCAAGGCGTGGCCAGAACCAATGCCAAACGTGAGGGACACCCTCAAACATTTCCAAAGTGACGTCTACGCCTGCGACTCGCGCTGCTTCGGCCAGCCGCATCGAGTCAGGCGCCAGCATTTCGGAAGCGCTTGCATGTATCAACAATGGAGGCAGTCCACAAAGGTCTGCGAACAGCGGTGATGCCAAGGGATGGGTTGTCGGAGCGGCTCCAAGATAAGACGAAGCGTAGGCCAATATGTCTTCAGTCTTTACAAGTGGATCGTCGATTGTAGCGGGGGGCGGTGCAGTGGCGTCGCATGTCAAATCGACCCAAGGAGATAAACAGACCGCTGCCGCAGGCATGGCATCACCGGCACGAAGGGCGGCGACTAGTGTCGCTACAGTCAGGCCACCTCCGGCCGAGTCACCCACAACAGCCAGTCGCTGACCTGTATCCTGCAGAAGTAGGCGATACGTGGCGACGGCGTCGTCGACTGCGGCCGGGAACGGGTGTTCGGGGGCGAGGCGATAATCGAGCAAAAGTACATTGGTACTTGCTGCAATCGCGATCGCGGCGGCCAGATGTCGATGCGACCGAGGAGACCCGATCACATATCCGCCACCATGCAGATACAGAACCATGCGATCGTCGATTGGATGTTTGGGTTCAATCAGCTCTCCGATCAAGCCATTGCGTTCCCAGCATCGAACTGTTGTGCTGGCCGGCAGAGCAAAGGCTCGTTCGGCACGGTCGTAAGCCGCGCGCCGTTCGGCCACTGTCATGATCGACGTTGACGGTTGTTTGCGAAGGAACGACATCAATGCCGTCAGATCATCCATCTCTTAGCCTTCTCAAGAAGTTTTGTACCGGTGGGTCCGCTGTTCTGTGATGACGCGACTTTGAGTGAATAGTTGAATTCAGGCGGCGAGATTGAAGTCCGCGAGGTCAGGTGAGTCCATCTCCCGACGGAAGCGGCCGAAGCTCCAGGGCCACAGCGCGGGATTGCCGTTGCGGTCGAGGTACCAACTACGACAGCCGGTCACCCAAATCGTGCCCTTCAAGGCCTCGCGCAGAGCGACGTTGAAGCGGCGGGTCGCTTCCTCCTTCGGTGCCACCGCGCGGCATTTCCCGCCAAGCACCAAATCGGCGAGCTGCAGTATATAGGCCAGCTGAATCTCTGAGATCAGGACTACCGAGAAATTGCCGATCGGGCTGTTGGGACCGACCAGCATGAAGAAGTTGGGGAAGCCTGGCACCGCCACCGAGCGGTAGGCCTCATTGGCCTGCGCCCAGGCGTCGGCGAGGCGCCGACCACTCTCGCCTACCACATCCATCGGCCGCAGGAAGGCATGTCCGTCGAAGCCGGTCGCCAGCACAAGCACGTCCAGCTCATGCAGGACACCATCCTTGGTCCGCACACCACCCGCCTCGATCCGGTCGATGCCGTCGGTCACCAGCGCGACACTGGGTTTCTGCATCGCCGGATAGAACGTGTCCGACATGATCAGCCGCTTGCAGGCGGCGCGATAGTTGGGCGTCAGTCGCCGCCGCAGATCGGGATCTGCCACGTTCTCCTCAAGGTTGGTGCGGCAGGCATCCTCGATCTTCCGCAGCTCGTCCTGGTCGCCGATTACGGCGCGCGCGAAGGTATCAACGAAGCGCGCCGACCAGAAATCGTAAGATTGCTGCAGCCGCTCCGGGGAGGTGTGGTACATCGCCTTCTCGTCCTCGCTATAGGCGGGGTTGGCGAACGGCAGAACCCACTGCGCGGTGCGCTGAAAGAGTGTCAGCTTCGACACGGTATCGGCCAGAGCCGGTACGATCTGGATCGCTGTCGAGCCTGTACCGATGATCCCGATCCGCCTGCCCTCGAGCGGCACGGAATGATCCCAGCGCGCGGAATGGAAGCAGGCACCCTCGAAGTCGCCGAGTCCCGGGATGTCGGGATAGGCCGGGTGATGCAGTACCCCGGTGGCACAGATGACGAAATCCACGACATCGGTGGCACCGTCCTTGATCGAGAGATGCCAGCGCCCGTCGCAATACTCCGCGCGTACGATCTCGCTGTTGAAACGAAAGTGGCTGTCGAGTTCGTACTTCTTCGCCACGCCCTCGAAATAACCTTGGATCTCTGCGCCTGGCGAGAAGCGGTGCGACCAGTCGGCCTTCAGCTCGAAGGAATAGGCATAGACGTGGCTCGGCACGTCGCAGGACAGGCCGGGATAGGTGTTGTCCCGCCAGGTACCGCCCAACCCGCCGGCCTTCTCGTAGATCGCGAAGTCCCGGATGCCGCGCTGCTTGAGCTTGATGGCCGTCAGGATGCCCGACATGCCCGCACCGATGATCGCAAAACGCTTGCTCACGCTTCCGCCTTTCGTTCAGCCTGGGGTCGCATAACCGCCGCTCACGCTCAACACTTGCCCGGAGATATGTCCAGCCATCCCGGGTGAGGCGAAGAACAGCACTGCATTGGCAATATCGGCGGCTCGGCCAACCTTGCCGAGAGGAATCACTTTCCTAGCTTTCTCCACTTGTTCATCGGAAAAGAAGGCATCACGGCCGACCCACAGACTGTTGGTGCCAATCTCTTCAGCGGCTGTCGGCAAGATCAAGCCTGGAGCCACAACATTGCACCGGATGCCGTGGCGACCGTATTCCTTTGCAATTGCCTTCATGAAGGTATTTACGCCGGCCTTCGCGGCCCCATAGACCGCTTCGCGAGGCTCGCCAAAGCTGGCATCTGAGCTGACTGAAACAATCGCGCCTGCACCGGCGTCGACGAGCCGAGGCAACGCAGCTTGGGTGCACAAGATCGTCGATACCAGATTGACCTCGATCAGTTGTCGCCAGTGCTTCGTCGACTGTCTGACGAACGCTGACGGGCGGTCCCATCCGACGTTATTGACCAGGACATCGAGGCGTCCGTGTTCGGCCATCGTGCGCTCGATGAGCGCGTTTACGTCCTCTTCCCTTGTCACGTCCGCTGCTTGGAAGCTGATCCGCCCCTTGCCTTGCTTGGCTGCCTCTTTAAGTGTTCGCTGTGCCTGCTCTTCATCGATATCGGCAAAGACGATATTGGCGTCTTCCCGAGCTAAGGCAAACACGATGGCGCGCCCAATGTTGGACGCGCCGCCCGTGACCAGTACGGATTTGCCACCGAGACCGATGTCGACCATTGGCTACTCAGCTGCGATCGCCAGGGGCGTTCCAACCGATGCACCCACCTCTAATGCCTGGAGTCGGGGAAGAACCTCTTTTGCGAAAAGGCGCATGTTCGCTTCAGCAACGTCATGGGGCATCCCGCCAAAGCTGAAAATACCAATGAAGCCGGCGCAATCGGTGAGATGCTGATACTGAAGCATCTGGTCGTAGACTTGCTGTGGCGTCCCGCGTACCTGCAGGTCCGCAAGGAAATTCACAAAGGCATCGACGCCGTGCTTTCGAATGTTCTGCGCTAAAGCGCCGTAGTACTCGTATCCTTTGATGTCGGCGAGACCTTCGTTGTGAAACTCATAGTGATCAAGCGCTGAGCGGCTGTAGCCACGAGTGTACTTATCATGCATTGCGTCCGCTGCTGCCGCATCCTCATTACAGCAGATGAAACAAGCGACTATCGGCTTCGGCGGTTCTGCGTTGTTGTGAATTTCCCGATATATTTCGCGATATGCGTTGAGCTCAGCAACCGTTTTATCCCAAGGCTTCTGCGCGATGATCAAAAGGCCGACGCCTAGCCGGGCCATGATACGGGCAGATTCTGGGGATACCGCTGAAGCGTACACGCGTCCCTTGAAGCTGGAGTGAGGAGAGGGTCGGATTGCTGTTCTTGGCTGGCGGTAGAGTTGGCCTGCGCTCTCAATCCAGCCCGTTTCCAACGCATTGAGAATCGCCTCAGAGTATTCCACGAACCGCTGCCGCGACTCACCCATGACGGCACGGAAACCATCAAATTCAATGCGCCCTAGACCGCGTCCGATACCGAGGATCGCCCTGCCATCGGAAACGTGATCGAGTACGGAGACTTCTTCGGCCAGGCGAACTGGATCGTGCCAGGGAAGCACCATGACCATGGATCCAAGTTTAACGCGTTTGGTTCGGCCAGCCATGTAGGTCAAGAATTGTGCAACGTTCGGGCACATTGTGTAGTTGTCAAAGTGATGCTCGGCAGCCCAGACCGAATCGAAGCCAAGAGGTTCAGCGAGATCAGCCATCGCGACTTCGTGGCGGTAGACCTGACGGTCTGTCAGACCCGCCAGGTTCTGAAAGAATGTGCTCATTCCGACATGCATCGTGGCGTTTCCTCAGATGTGGAGCATTAGGTCAACGAAGAAGAGTTTCATCCTCCGCAGCGCCATCGAAGGTTCATTCTGAGAGAGGCGAGAGGACGCTGATTTGATGCTTGACTATTTCTAGCATTAATTAGAATTTGTTCTGTGTGCAATGCTAATCGGGCTGCAGGTGGCAATTGTCTCATATGCGAAGCGCAATCGCCGTAATCCTTCGCCGACGGGAACAGGGTGAATATTTCGACGGCGGTTTGAGTGCCAACCGCCTTGCACTTCTTGATCGGGCGTTTCAGCTACGGCCAGTACAGTGAGGGGTGCGCAGTATGACCTACGATCTGAAGATTGTCGGCGGCAGTATTGTAGATGGCACGGGGCGGGAGCGAATCCGTGGCGATATCGGCGTAAAGGATGGCCGGATTATTGCTATCGGCGAGGCACCTGGCAAAGGTGAACAAACAATCGACGCCGGCGGATTAGTCGTAGCGCCTGGCTTTGTTGACATTCACACCCACTACGATGCCCAGATCATGTGGGACCGGATGCTTAGCATTTCGCCTTGGCATGGCGTTACTACCGTCGTGATGGGGAATTGCGGCTTTGGCGTCGCGCCGACCCGGCCGGATCATCGCAACCTAATTCTCCGAACCTTGGAAAAAGTCGAAGGCATGAGCGTCGACGCGCTGGAGGCTGGGCTCGGGCCAACGTGGCCCTTCGAATCGTTTCCTCAGTACCTCGACGCGATTGAACGCCAAGGCAGTGCGATCAATGTCGGTGTTCTCATCGGCCACACACCGATACGCTTTTACGTTATGGGAGAGGAGGCTGTCGAACGGCCGGCGCGGCCCGACGAAGTAGCGCATATGCGTGAACTCGTTCGAGAGGCGCTTGTCGCCGGGGCAGTCGGATTTGCCACTTCAAAGGCTTCAACCCACGTAGGCTACGGTGGAAAGCCGGTTCCGAGCCGGGCTGCGGAAGTATCGGAGATAATTTCACTAGCCAAAGTATTGGGTGAGGTAGGTAGTGGAATTTTCCAAGCGACTGTTGGTAAAGAGTTGTTCTTGGCGGAATTCGCAGAAATTGCGCGAGCGACAGGTCGTCCTGTCACCTGGACAGCATTGCTGACAGGGCTATCACTCGGAGCAGGCGATCACCGAGAGCAGCTTCGTCGATCTGAGGAATTGGCGGCGGAGGGGTTGCCAATCTTTCCGCAAGTTACGCCTCGCGCGCTCATGTTTGAATACCAGCTCAAGCAACCGTTTCTTTTTGAGCCGATGTCCTTATTCAAGCCAGTTGCTGCGGCAGATCTAGAAGGCAAGCGTCGCATCTATGCCGATCCGAGCTTTCGAAATGCATTCGCGGACGTAATGGAGCGGAGCGCAAGAGCGGCCTTCCGGTCAGCGTTCGCAAAGACGATCATTTCGCAATTCAGCCCCGACCCGAAGTTGGAAGAACGGCTGTTGGTAGAGGTTTCACGAGAACGAAAAGTCAAACCAACTGATTTGCTTCTCGATCTCGCGCTGGCCACAAATCTAGATGCGCGTTTCCGTATGCCTGTAGCAAATCATGACGAAGTCGAAGTTGAAGGATTGTTGAAGAGTGCTTGTACTGTGATCGGCTTGTCGGACGCTGGCGCCCATGCAAGTCAGCTCTGCGATGCCTGCCTGCCGACCTATCTCCTTGGCCATTGGGTGCGTGAAAAAGCGGCATTTTCGCTGGAAGAGGCCGTGCGAATGCTAACCAGTCGTCCGGCTGAAGTATTTGGGCTTTCAGATCGAGGCTTGATTGCTTTGGGCATGCCCGCGGACCTTGTGGTGTTTGATCCGGCGACAGTCGGTAGTGGCAAGGTTCGCCGGGTCTTTGACCTTCCGAGCGGCGCAGACCGTCTTGTTTCCGACGCAGCGGGCATTGAGGCCGTGGTTGTGAATGGCACCTTGGTGAGGCAATTCAATCGAGACCTCTTGAACCACTCGGGATCGGTACTGCCGGGACGTCTATTGCGGCGCGGTCGGGCGGGCGCTTGAAGATTAGAATGATCACTTGCTTAGCTTGTTTCTTGGTTAATTCGAGCAGCGGAACCATTTCAGGTTTCTAATGTAGCCATTTTCTCTTGACGGTTCCGACTCATCGCCAATAGGGTGCCTCAAAACCAAATAGACATTAGAAAAATGTCGACACGGGAGGCATTAGATGTTGGCGATCATTCCTTCAAAGCGTCTTGGTGTCCGACTCGATGGCTGGATTGCTCTGCCAGTGTCGTCCGTTCTGTAGCGGTCAAACATGCCTTTGATTGCGCGGATTGGCGGATGTTTAGAAGTGCAGCTGAGGCGTTGAAAGGCAAGAAAGTTGGATGACGTTTCGATCCTGGGCGTCGCTACCTTGTCCAAGAAATTCGGCGGCGTGACCGCCGTGCAGGATGTCTCGGTCGACGTGCCGCGCGGCGGTATCCTGTCGATCATCGGTCCCAACGGCGCGGGTAAGACCTCGCTGCTCAATATGATTTCGGGCTTCTACAGACCCGACACCGGCCGGGTTGTCCTTGAGGGTCAGGACATCACCCAGATGAAGCCGAGCGACATCGCCGCACTCGGCATCGCCCGCACCTTCCAGAACATCGCCCTGTTCAGCGGACTGACCGTTCTCGACAATCTGATGCTCGGCCGCCACGTGCGGATGAAGGCGGGCGTGCTCTCCAGCGTCATCTACTGGGGCATGGCGCAGAAAGAGGACATCGCCCACCGCGAAGCCGTCGAGGAGATCATCGAGTTTCTGAATCTTCAGGATCTGCGCAAACAGCAGAGCGCGTCGCTGTCCTACGGCCTGCGCAAGCGCGTCGAGCTGGGGCGGGCACTGGCGTCGGAACCGAAGGTACTGCTGCTCGACGAGCCGATGGGCGGCATGAATCAGGACGAGAAAGAGGACATGGCGCGCTACGTCCTGGACGTCAATCAGGAGCGCGGTGTCACGGTCGTTCTGATCGAGCACGACATGGGCGTGGTCATGGATATTTCCGACAAGATTGTAGTGCTCGACCGCGGCCGGTGTATCGCTACGGGCACGCCCGATGAGGTGCAGCGCCACCCCAAAGTGGTCGAGGCCTATCTCGGCACGTCCAAAAGCGGAGGCCGTTTATGAGTGTCGTTGGCTCCCCGAAGACCGACACATTGCCCAAGCTTGTGGCGCGTAACGCCGCTACCGATCCGGGCGGTGCGGGCATGCGTGAAAAGACGCGCGGCGTCTGGCAGACCTATACGTGGGCCGATTACCAGGGCCACGTGCAGGATTTCGCTCTCGGGCTGGCGTCGCTAGGCTTCGGGCGCGGCGACAAGCTGTCGGTGATCGGCGACAACCGTCCGCAACTCTACTTCGCCCAGCTCTCGGCACAGGCGCTGGGCGGCATTTCAGTACCAGTCTACCAGGATTCGATCGCCTCGGAGCTGGTCTATGTGCTGAACCACGCCGAGACCTCGGTGATCGTCGCCGAAGACCAGGAGCAGGTCGACAAGGCGCTGTCGCTCAAGGACCAATTGCCCAGATTACGTTCGATTGTGTTCGATGATCCGCGCGGCATGTGGGCCTACGCCGATCCGATCCTGTGCTCGTTCGAGAGCGTGATGGAAGCGGGCAGAGCGTTCGGAAGAGCGAATCCAGATTATTGCGCCCGGGAAGTCGCCAAGGGTAAGGCCGACGATACGGCGATGATCGCCTACACATCGGGCACAACCGGCGTGCCCAAGGGCGCCATGCTGAGCCACCGCAACATGATCGCGACGGCCGAGGCCTTCATCGAGGTGAACGAGATCAAAGGGGGTGACGACTGGCTGTCCTACCTGCCGATGGCCTGGGTCGGCGACGCAGCCTTCTCGCTCGGTATGGCGTTGGTCGCGAAGGCCACGGCGAACTGTCCGGAGAATCCAGAGACCGTGCAGCGCGACCTGCGCGAGCTTGGCCCCGACGCGGTGCTGGCGCCGCCGCGCATCTGGGAAAACATGCTGACCACGATGCAGGTGAAGTCAGGCGACGCCTCGCCGCTCAAGCACCGCACCTTTGAGCATTTTCGTGCATTAGCCGAGCGCTGCGAACTTAAGCGGACTGATGGTAAGCCTTTGACACTTATTGAGCACATGGGCCTCGCCTTGGGTGAGATCTTTGTTTACGGGCCGGTGCGCGACCAGCTCGGGCTCCGCAACGCACGCTGGTGCTACACCGGCGGGGCGCCGCTCGGACCCGATACCTATCGGTTCTTCCGCTCCTTCGGCATCAACCTGAAGCAGATCTACGGAGCCACCGAGGCCACGGCGATGATAGCCTGCCAGGCCGACGCCGAGGCCAACCCCAATACGGTCGGCCGGCCGATGCCGCGCGTCGAGGTCAAAATCGACGACCGCGGCGAGGTCCTGCTGAAAGGCTCCAATGTCTTCAGCGGCTACTACAAGCAGGAGGACGTGACGCGGGAGACCATGACGCCGGACGGCTGGCTGAAGACCGGCGACGCCGGATTCTTCGACAAGCAGGGCCATCTCGTCATCATCGACCGGGCCAAGGATGTCGGAAAGCTGGCCGACGGCTCGGCCTTCGCGCCACAGTTCATCGAGAACAAGCTGAAGTTCAGCCCCTTCATCCGCGAGGCCGTGGCCTTCGGCGACCAGCGGCCGTTCGTGGCGGCGATGATCGCCATCGACATGCAGACCGTCGGGACCTGGGCCGAGAAGCGCGGCATTGCCTACACCAGCTTCATGGATCTCAGCCGCAAGCCCGAGGTGGCGACTCTGATCGGCGAGGAAATCGCCAAGGCCAATGCCACGCTGCCGGACATGCAGCAGGCCAGGCGTTACCTGCTGCTCAACAAGGAACTCGAGGCCGACGACGCCGAGATGACACGCACCCGCAAGGTGCGCCGTAAGTTCGTGGCCGAGAAATACGCCAACGTCATCGACGCCTTTTATGGCGGCGAGAATAGCGCCGAGGTCACCGTGGAGATCACTTTTGAGGATGGTCGCAAGTCGACCATGACATCCATTATCGCCATCCACGACCTCGTATCGGCCCCGCCGGTGCGGCGGGCGGCTTGAGGAGAGGTGATGTCCGAAGATCTGGACTTTCTCTTCGCGTTGTTGCTAAACGGCGTGTCGATCGGGTTGATGTACTCGCTGATCGCGCTCGGTTTCGTGCTGGTCTACAAGGCGACCGACGCCATCAACTTCGCCCAGGGCGAGTTCGTCATGTTGGCGGGCTTGATTGTGGCGATGATGCTTTCCATCGAAGGTATGCCACTCGCCGTGGCGGTCGCGGTGACGCTGGCCGTGATGATCGGCTTTGGCTTCGGGCTGGAGCGCGTCGTGCTGCGGCCGCTGCTCGGCCGCCCCGTCGTCGCCGTGATCATGGCGACCATCGGCCTCGCGGCCGTCCTGCGCGGCCTGGGTCCGGTCATTTTTGGCAGCGAGACGAGGGCCGTGTCGCTTCCGATCGGCGACGAACCGATCGTCCTTGGACCGGCCAGTCTGCCCCCCATTCAGGTCGCGGGTGCGATCGTGGCGATCGTCTTCTTCCTGGTGTTCAGCTGGTTCTTCAAGAAGAGCCGAATGGGCGTCGCCATGCGGGCAGTGGCCGACAATCAGCAGGTGGCGCAAGCCATGGGCATCAACGTCGAGCGCTATTTCGCGCTGGCCTGGGCGATGGCCGGAGTCGTGTCGGCCCTGGGCGGCATCGTCTGGGGCAGCATGCTGGGGGTCGACGTCCATCTGGCGCTGGTCGGCCTGAAAGTGTTTCCGGTGGTGATCCTGGGCGGCCTCGATTCGATCGGCGGCGCGCTGGTGGGTGGCCTGATCATCGGTATCGTCGAGAGTCTCGCCGCAGGCTATCTCGACCCCTATGTCGGGGGCGGGACCAAGGACTTTGCGCCCTATGTGCTGATGATCCTCGTGCTCATGATCCGGCCCTACGGCATCTTCGGCAAGCGGAAGATCGAGCGCGTGTAAGCCCATGTTTCATCGCGAGTCAGGAGTCTTCAAAACGACATATCGCGCCGACATGGCGCTCTATCCGCTGCCGATCGCCAAGTGGACGGTGATGGCGCTGGCCCTGATCTTCGTCGTGATCGTGCCGCTTACGGTCCACGAATACTACCTCTCGATCCTCAATCTCATCTTCATCGCCATCGTCGGCGCGCTCGGGCTCAACATTCTCGTGGGCTATACCGGGCAGATCTCGATCGGCCACGCCGCCTTCATGTCGGTCGGCGCCTATACCGCGGCCAATCTCGCCGTCAGGCTCGACCTGCCGTTCTGGATCACGTTGCCGGCGGGCGGGCTGATGGCGGCAGCGATCGGCGTCATCGTCGGCATGCCGAGCCTGCGCATCAAAGGCCTCTATCTCGCGATCGCCACTCTGGCCGGCCAGCTCATCATCGAATGGACCATCAACCACGTGCCGGCCATCTCGGGCGGCGCACAGGCCTCGATCCAGGTCGACCGGCCGAGCCTCTTCGGCTTCAGCTTCAATACGCAGGGCAGTCTTTACTTCTTCCTGCTGTTCTTCGCCGTGCTCGCCATCGTGGGGACGCTCAACCTGGTGCGCAGCCGCATCGGCCGGGCGTTCGTGGCGGTGCGGGACCAGGACATCGCAGCCGAGATCATCGGCATCGACATCTATCGCTACAAGCTGCTGGCGTTCGCGATCTCGTCCTTCTACGCCGGCGTTTGCGGGGTGCTCTACACCTACTATTTCGGCATCGCCAACTACGAGCAGTTCCAGCTCATCGTCTCGATCGACTACCTCGCCATGATCATCATCGGCGGGCTGGGCTCGGTGCTGGGATCGATCCTGGGAGCGGTGTTCGTCACCTTGCTGCCGATCGTGATCCGTATTCTGATGGAGGACGTCGGAGCGCTGTTCTTCACCAGCGCCGAAATGGCGAACGTCATCTCCGGCCTGCGGCTCGGTGTATTCGGCGGCCTGATCATCTTTTTCCTGATCGTCGAGCCCGAGGGGCTCAACCGATTGTGGCGGAATATCCGGAGCTATTTCCGGGTCTGGCCCTTCTCCTACTAGAGCGGGGCGTTACGGCGAAGCGAAGGGAGGAACCCATGACGAGGTTCGTTAGGAGTTGGCTGGGTATCGCGGCGACCACTGCGACCCTGGCATTCGGCGGAGGCCAGGCCTCAGCGCAGAAGGAACTGGTCTTCGGCCTGCAGTGCGACCGGACAGGCCCGACGGCGACTGTCGGCGTGAATTTGTGCCCCGGCTATCACGACTACATCGCGCTGGTGAACAGTAAGGGCGGCGTCGAGGGCTTCAAGATCAAGGTCCTCGAGATCGACAATGAGTACAAGGTGCCGCCCGCGATGGAGGCACATGAGCGTTTCAAGAAGGAGGGCGCGGTTCTCGAGGGCCTCTTCGGCACCGCCTCGACCATGGCGTTGACCAAGAAGCTGGAGGAGGACAAGATTCTCGGTACGTCGCCCGGCTTCGGCACGGCCTCGTCCGCTGACGGCAAGCGCTTCCCCTACACGTTCCCGATCGCGGCCAGCTACTGGTCGCAGGCCGGTGCTGCGGTGGCCTTCGCCAAGGAAAGGCTTGGCGGCAGCCTCAAGGGCAAGAAGATCGCCTATCTCTTCTACGACAACCCAGCGGGCAAGGAACCGCTACCCATTCTCGAGGACCTCGTGAAGTCCGAAGGCTTCGAAATGCGCACTTTTGCGGTGCCGGCGCCGGGCGTCGAGATGGGTGCCCAGATCCTCGACATCACCAGCCGCTTCAAGCCGGATTTCATCATCACCCATCTGTTCGGACGCTCGCCATCGGTCTCCATCAAGGAACTGAAGGGTAAGGGTTTCCCACTCAGCAAAGTGGTGGCGTTCGTGTGGGGCAGCGCCGAGGCCGACATCATCGCGGCCGGCGGCATGGGTGTGGCCGAAGGTTACAATGGTATCCAGTTTGCAGGCGTTGGCAAGGACTTCCAAGTCATCAAGGACATCGAGGCGATGTACAAGGCACAAGGCAAACCCCTGCCGAAGGAATTGGACTCGACCGTCTACTATAATCGCGGCGTCTTCATGGCAGCGCTGCATACCGAGGCCGTGCGCAACGCCATCAAGGCCAAGGGCGGGGCGGCGCCGACCTCGGAAGAGGTCAAGAAGGGTATGGAGTCGATCAAGGGCTTCACGCTCGGCGGCTTGGTGCCGCCAATGGAGATCACGCCGACCGACCACGAGGGCGGTGGCTGGGTCCAGATCTGGACAGTCAAGGGTGGCAAGCTCGTGAAGTCCAAAGACTGGTTCCAAGGCTTCCGGCCCGTAATCCAGAAGCATCTCGAGGCAGAAGCCAAGAAATCCTAAACGAACGGGCGGGCGGCGAGCAATCGCCGCCCGACATCCCATGCTGGCAATCAACAACATCGAAGTCGTCTACGACCGCGTAATCCTCGTCCTCAAGGGCGTGTCGATCGACGTGCGCGAAGGCGCCATCACGACCCTGCTGGGTGCCAACGGCGCCGGCAAGACGACGACACTCAAGGCGATCTCTGGCGTCCTGCACAGCGAGCGCGGCGAGGTCACCAAGGGCACGATCCAGATCGGCGACCGTCGCATCGACGGCATGCGCGCCCACGATGTCACGCGGCTGGGGCTCGCGCAGGTATTCGAGGGGAGGCGGGTGTTCGAACACCTGACCACGGAAGAAAACCTGATCGCCGGCGGCCATGTCCAGAAGGATGGCAGCGCGGTGAAGCAGGGGATCGAGCTGGTCTACACGTATTTTCCGCGGCTGAGGGAGCGACGGCACCAGCAGTCCGGCTACCTGTCGGGCGGCGAGCAGCAAATGCTGGCGATCGGCCGGGCGCTGATGAGCCGGCCCAAGGTCGTCCTGTTGGACGAGCCGTCGCTCGGCCTGGCGCCCATGCTGGTCGAGGAGATTTTCGGCATCGTCGACCGGCTGGTGAAGCAGGAAAAGCTCTCTGTCCTCCTGGTCGAGCAGAACGCCACCATGGCGCTGGCCGTGGCGGACCACGGCTACGTCATGGAAAACGGCCGCATCGTGCTGGAGGGGCCGGGCGACAAATTGCGCGACAACTCCGACATCAAGGAATTCTACCTTGGCCTGAACGAAGGCGGCGCGCGCAAATCCTACCGCGACACCAAGCATTACAAGAGGCGCAAGCGCTGGCTGTCGTGACATTCTGTTGCGCGTTGTGAAAGTCTTAGACGACGGACAACGGGACCCTTGAACGCGAAGTGCCAAGTCAATGCAAGATACCGTGGGCCCAATCGCTCAGGAACGAGCGCGCCGCCCTCTCGAGGAGTTTTCGAGCTGATCATCGCTCAATCCAACACCCTTTAAGACGACTTCGCAGAATTTCAGAGCTAGCTCGGGAATAGGCATACGGTCTGATCGATACCATGTAACCGCCCAGTTCATTGAACCGAGAAGCATCAAACGCAGAATGGTCAGGTCCACATTCTTGCGAATCTCTCCTGAGCGCTGTCCTTCGGAAAGAAGCTGCCCCCAGTATTCGCCATAGGCGGTACGAAGCTTCCGATTCTGGCGTTTCACAGCCGGGGGCGCCTGCTCGAACACGCGTATGTTCGCCGATGTATAGTCGCCTTGCTGCAAAAGCATCGTAAGGTGAGCCGTCACCGCGGCCTCGAGCTTTTCGCTGAATGCAGAGGAAGCGGGCAGGGACCCGATGGCGAGACGGGCAGCGGAAAACACTCGAGTTATACCTACATCGAGCACTTCCTGCAGGATGTCGTCCTTTGACTCGAAGTAATAGTAGATGCTACCGCCTTGCATTCCTGCAGTCATCGCAATGTCGTTAATGGTCGTCCCAGCATATCCGTTGAGACTGAATGCACGTGCTGCTGCATCAAGGATGCGCTGCTTGGTGATCGCCGATTTCGGATGGGACACACGACGAGACCGGGCCGATACTCCTTGACTCACCAAAAACCCCCATTTGGAGCCAGCATGGATTGGCTCAAACGCAACAAGACTGCGGCATTTGCCGCCAGATTAGGCTGGCGATGCCCCATTTTGGAAACGTCATAATACCCATGCGCGGCCTAAATGATAAGACCGCCATTGTCGCGATGGTACAAAACGTTGGCAGCACAATTTAGGACGTCCTGCTCTTGACTCGCTGATATGGCGTGCCTAGCGTTCCTAATGATCATTCGAAATTGGCGCACTTCCGGGATTTCGACTTCCGCGTGTCTCAAGCTGTGTAGATCCTCGAACCCACTATTCCGCTATGTGACGGTGGCCAAGTAAAGATCTGCGAGTTAACCCCTCCGAGAACACGTCACGATCGATCCTAGAGGTACATGCGTCTTTCAAATCACTTGCCGGTCGATATCTGGATGCCGATCGCAAGCGGCAGGACCATCGACATGATGGCCCGCTATGGTCTCAAGGCCATGGTGACGCTGAACGGCGAGAAGATCCTCGACGACGTCGTGAGCGAATATCACGCCGCCTGTGCCCGCCACGGTCGGCCCAAGCAGCTCGGCGAGGATATGATCTGGGGCGCCGGACTGTATCTCGCCGGCAGCCAGGAGGAGGCGATCCGCCGTGTCGAGCCGGCACATGACGAGCGCGCGCCTTCGACGATCCCCTCGATCCGCGACGGCGTGAAGCAAAAGGCTTGGTTCTGTGGCCCGCCGGCCGAGGTCATCGAGGGGATCAAGTCGATCGAAGCCAAGTACCCCGGGCTCGAGGATTTCATGATCCACTGGGCCGAAGGATTGTCGCCGGCCGAGTTTACGGAGCAACTGCGTTGGTTCGCGCGCGATGTCATGCCGGCGTTCGGGGAAGCGAGACTTGCTGCGGAGTAGCGCGACACAGGGAAGGGCACCATGCAGCGCCGCGTTCCCGCCGTCCCTGGATAGCATCTCGCCTTCATGGCGCCCTCGCGAACGTGAGTTCATTGCGGAACGTCGGGGGCACGGTCTTGCGACCGGGATGCCTGCTCGGTCGACAATTGTGACGTCGGTTGTATGGTTTATTGCCTAACAGACGAACAGCGCCAAGTGCAGGAACTCGTGCGACGCGTGGCGCGCGAGCGAATTGCGGCGCGCGCCCAAGAGATCGACGCCAAAGGCGAGTACCCGCAGGACATGTTTGATCTGCTACGTGAGCTTGGCTTGTTCACGTTGCCGTTTCCGGTGGACTACGGTGGCATGAATAGCGTGCTGGCTGCTTGCTTGGCTATCGAGGAACTCGGCCGAGTCTGCTACAACACTGCCTATTTATTGTTGGTTCAATGGGTGCCGTTCGGTGCAATCCTGGCGGGTGGCGACGACGCGCAGAAGCAACGATATCTACCGGGCTTGGCGACGGGAGAACTCCGAGGTGCGATCTCGGTCACCGAATCTCAGAGTGGCTCCGATGTCGCTGGTATCAGGACGCGGGCGAAGCGCGACGGGGTAGGCTATCGGCTGACCGGCTCCAAGCTCTGGTGCACAAACGCCGGTGTTGCTGACTTCGTGGTCGTCGCTGCGAAGACAGGTGAGGCCGACGCGCCGGGCAGTATCAACCTGTTCATCGTGCCGAAAGACACACCCGGCTTTACGGTCGGCCGCAAGGAGGACAAGCTCGGCGCGCGCGGCGTCCCTTCCTATGCGTTGTACTTAGAGGACGCCTACGTTCCGGAAGAAAACCGGCTTGGCGTGGAAGGCAAAGGCTTCAAGATTGTAATGGAGACCTTTAACCACTCCCGGCCGATCATCGGTGCCCGCGGCGTCGGTTTGGCTCAAGGTGCCATGGATCATGCGATCACTTTTATCCGCGATCGCCGTGCGTTCGGCCAGCAAGTTGGTGACTTTCAGGGTGTGCGCTGGATGATCGCGGACATGGCGATACAGATCGAGGCATCGCGCCAGTTGGTATACCGGGCGGCGTCCGCCGTCGACTCTGGCCTGGGCGGTAGTGCTCTAGCGACCATGGCCGCAATCGCGAAGTGCCACGCCAGCGACACCGCGATGCGTGTTGCCACCGATGCTGTACAACTCTTCGGCGCGGCCGGCATTTCCAACGAGTTTCCAATCAACCGTTACTTTAGAGACGCCAAGGTGCTGCAGATCGTCGAAGGCACCAACCAGATTCAGCGCAATATCATTGCGCGCAACGTCATGAGCCAAGCGCCAGAGTAACGAAGCTTCGATGCACGGGCGGTGATCGTCGACGACGCGCACGGAACAAATACAAGCGTTATGGAGGAGCGAAATGAAAGCCCAAGCTGCCGTTATGTACGCCGTCAATGAACCGTTAAGGATCGAAGAAGTACTCCTCGACGAGCCGGCGCGCGGCGAGGTGCTGATTCGCACCGCCTTTGCAGGCGTCTGTCATAGTGACCTGCACTACATCGAGGGGCTCTATACGCGTCCGTGCCCGTGTGTTCTGGGCCACGAATCGGCCGGTGTCGTTGAGGCGGTCGGCGATGACGTGAGCTACGTGAGGCCAGGTGATCACGTGATCACCTGCATCTCGACGTTCTGCGGCGAGTGCGAGTACTGCATGACCGGCCGGTTGTCCCTCTGCCTCAGCCCTAGCACGCGCCGCGATCCGAGAGGGCCACAGCGAATGATGCTGAAGGGGACGCCACTCCAGCACACCAGCAATCTTTCGTCGTTCGCCGAATATATGCTGGTACACGAACGTTCAGTCGTGAAAATCCGCACCGACATGCCGCTGGACCGGGCAGCGGTAATTGGATGTGCAGTGATGACCGGCGCGGGGGCGGTGTTTCGAACCGCAAAGGTCGAACCCGGATCAACGGTCGCGGTGATCGGTCTGGGTGGCATCGGCCTGTCGGCCGTCAACGGTGCCGCGATCGCCGGCGCTGGCCGCATATTCGCGATCGACAAGGTAGCTTCCAAACTCGACTTGGCGAAGGAATTCGGCGCCACAGATGTGGTGGACGCCAGCGCTACCGATCCCATCAAGGCCATTCGCGAGATGACCGGTGGCGGCGTGGAATACTCGTTCGAGTGTGTTGGCTCGAAGACGACTGTTGAGCAGGCGTTTCGCATGTTGCGGCGTGGGGGCACCGCGACGGTTATCGGCATGATGCCACTCGGCACCCGGTTTGAGGTCTCCGGTGCGGAGCTTCTTGGTGAGAAGCGTATCCAGGGCTCCGCAATGGGATCCAACAAGTTTCGTATCGATATGCCGCGGCTGGTCGACTTTTATTTGCGTGGTGATCTGAAGCTCGACAAGCTCATCTCGGGACGCATCCGGCTCGCCGGCATTAACGATGCATTTATGCAGCTCAAGACAGGCGAAGCGGCCCGGACGGTCATCGAATTCTGAGGCAGCGCGCGCGCCGAAGCGGCCTTTCGATCACGGCCGTTGTGGGCGTAATCCAGGATTTGTTACTTTGGCGAGTAGTGGGTTTCCAAGAATCCAAGAACCGCTTCTGAGAAAAGATCGTTCTGATCACCGACCACCATATGCCCCGCATCTACAACATTTGAATAGCTTGCATGTGGAACAAGCTCCAAAAATGCTTTGGTGACCTCTTCGCTTACGAGGTCGCTCATACCCCCTCGGATTAGGTGAACCGGGCAGCCAATGCGCCGAGCTGCGTTTTCCAGTCGGTCAAATCGCCGCTCTTGCTCTGGAGGCTGCACATTCGTGATGAAACGTGGATCCCAATGCCATCGGTAGCGACCGTCGGGTCCGAGCCGAAGGTTCTTGGCGAGACCGTTCAGGTTTCGGCGTCGCTGGCGATTGGGCAGATAGGCGGCAATGACGTCGGCCGCTTCATCGATTGATTCGAAACCGTTCTGAGCGTGAGCGGTCATGAAGCCCAC
Organism: Reyranella aquatilis; assembly: GCF_020880995.1. Classification (GTDB taxonomy): domain Bacteria; phylum Pseudomonadota; class Alphaproteobacteria; order Reyranellales; family Reyranellaceae; genus Reyranella; species Reyranella aquatilis. Next base: position 33,321 of record NZ_JAJISD010000019.1, read on the forward strand.
GACACGATTTATCCCCGCCATCTCCATTCTTGGCGTGACATCAACCAACGTTAGACTGGAAAAGGTCCCCGGCGCTTTCTCGCCTTCAGCAACAAGAGCGGCGAGCCCACCGAGGGAGGCGCCGACTACCGCCGGCGGCCGACCGAGACGTCGAGCAACTGCGATTAAATCGGCAGCAAATGCGTCTAATTCGTAACGTCCATGTTCTGACCAATCGCTGTCACCATGTCCACGCAGGTCAAGCGCGACTGCGCGATAGCCTCGGGCGGACAACGATTTCATAGTGTTGCCCCAAGCATGTCGCGTCTGGCCACCACCGTGCGCAAGCAGGATCGTCGGCTGGTCAATATTTCCAGCAACACTGGCGGCAAGCCGATTTCCATCAGCGCCCACCAAACTCAATTCATTCATTGACGTCTCCTGCACACACAAAACCAGTTCAACGCCAGAGCGACATGCTGAGGCAGAGGCATACGTTCGCAGTGGCTAGGCCATAAGCGCATGCTTGCCTCAAGCATCGCCCCCTTGGGGGATCCTGCCGTCGGGCGGCCAGTCCTTGACGCCGTCCTCCAAAGGGATTTCGACGCTTCGAAGAAGCTGCGAGAACATGTTCCAGTTTCCAATCGCGATGACCATCTCTAGCAACTGCTCCGGGCTGCCGACATGACGCACGCACTCAGCCCACACGGAATCCGAGATCTTGCCGCGCTCCAGCGTATCGTCGACCGCGGCCAGCACCGCCCGGTCCGCTGCACCGAGACGCGTCGACAAACGCCAGTCGCGGACAGCGATGACGTCCTCAGGCGGCAGCCCGACGCGTTCCGCGAAATGCCAGTGCTGCGTCCATTCGTACTTGGCGCCTGTCGTCCATCCGATACGCATGATCAGGAGCTCGCGTAGACGGACATCGAGCTTGTTTCCAGTGAAGAGCAGCGTGGTCAGCAAGTGATTGACTGCAGACGCCAGCTGCGGATGACGCAACAGCGTCCGATAAACACTGAGGCCGGCCATCGACTCTCGAATGCCACACGCCTTGGCGGCAGCCTTGGCTTGCTCGACTGACAGCATCTCAATGCGCGTGACCATTTGGCCTTCCTTTCAGTTTCAAATTGCCGCGTCGACAGACAAAACGCCTCAGGGAATCTTGCCGCTTGTTCCGATCAGAATCTTGGAAGTATGGCATCCAATCCTGCGTCGCCACCCAACTGCGATGGCCCCACTCCCGCTGCGCGCCCATTGCCATCTGTGATGGCGCACGCCACCGGTGCCTCGAGCCGTTATCGTAAGGGGTGCGCATGCGGAGAGGCGAACGCAACCCCACACCAGAAACCTTCGGGCAGATCCAATCCGGTGAGGAGCGTGCGGTGTCGCACAAAGCGCAGACGTCAGGGGACGTGCGAGACCAACAACACTGTCATCGGAAGACCACAGGAAGTTTCCGAGGACCGCGTACCGGGCCGTGCGACCAGGTTACGGAGGCGGGGTCGGCGAGCTCGAAGTCAGGAATACGCGCCAGCCATTCCTCCAGCGCTACCGTAATCTCCATGCGGGCGAGATTTGAACCGATGCACCGATGGATTCCCAGTCCAAAGGCGGCATGTCGGTTTTCGGCCCGATCGATCAGGACACGATCAGCCTGTGGAAACACCTCTGGGTCACGATTGGCCGCCGGAAAGGACAACAACACCATTTCGCGTTCCTTGAACGGGCAGCCGCCGACTGTTGTCTCCTTGGCGACTTGGCGAGCCATCGTCACCGGGGCATAGGCCCGCAGAAACTCTTCTACCGCAAGCGGCATGAGTGCAGGCTCGCTGACCAGCCGACGACGGTCATCACGGTGCTGGGCCAGATGCCATAAGCAGGAGCCGATGGCACTCCAGGTCGTATCGATGCCGGCAATCAGCAAAAGACGAAGCGTACCGATTATGTGCTCGTCGGAAAGGGGCTGATCCTCCATTCGTGCGCCAAGCAAGAAAGTGATCAGGTCCTCTCTGGGGACCGAACGACGGTTTGCGATCTGCATCCTGAAATAATCGTCCATCTCCGCGAGAGCTTGGGCGAAGGAGGCGTTTTCCGCGATTCCTTCGTGCAGAAGCAGGTGAATCCAACGCCGGAACTTCTCGCCGTCTCCCTCCGGCAATCCGAGCATATGTGCAATGACAGCGACGGGAACATGCTGTGCATAGTCGGTTGCCGCGTCGCAATGGCCATTCGATGCGAAGCGATCAATCAAGTCGCCACATATCGCTCGCGTCTTTGCCTCCAGGCGGCCAATTGCATCCGGGGTGAACGCGGGCAGCAGGAGCATTCGCGCCGGCCGATGATACGGTGGATCCGAGGTGATCGGTGGCGAAGCCAATGTCGACGCCCCAGGCGGGGATTTCGGTTTCCCGGAATCCGTTGGCACACGAGGTGGCATTTCACGAACGACCACGCGGCGTGAAGAGAAGTGCTCCGTATCATATGCGATCGCCCGGATATCGGCGTAGCGGCTGGGAAAGTAGACGCCGTTATATCGTTCAGTATGCGCGACAGGGCATTGCCGACGCAACTCATCCCAGATCTGATAGGGTTCGGTGACCCAACGTGGGTCCAGATGATCGAAGTCTTTGGCCCAATCTGAGACAGGCCGGCGATCGGTCATGGTGAACTCCTTTAGTTAAGCCTGCGCCACCTTGATCGCGAATTCGGGGCAGTTGGCTTCCGCAAGCCGCGCCTTATCCTCGAGGCCGGGAGGGACCGTGCCATCGCCGACTGCGCGCGCGTGGCCGAGTTCATCGAGCTCGAACAATCTCGGTGCTATCGCCTTGCATCGGTTGTGTCCCTGACATCGCTCCGGGTCGACGATGATTTGAAGGACTTTATGCTCGGGCATACCTGAAGCCCTCCCTGCGCAGTTTCCGAACGCGTCCGCTGTGCAATTGATGGATAGTCCGTCGCCTGCGCCATAATCGACCAACTGGCCAATTCGTCGGTAATCAGCAAGCGCAATCCTCTAATGGACGTTAGAAGTTCAGGCAAGGGTAGTCAATCGGTGCGACGGGCGGTCCCAAGTGACTCGACCAGTGTGGGAAGCCCGGCATTGCTCTCTTAGGTTTGGGCATGGCGTCGCGCTCGCAGGAATATCGCCACTCTGCCGTGCGAAGGAACTTGTGGTGCATTGGCGGAGATCTTGCGGCGCAGTCCAGCCAAGAATGTCGCTGCCTTCACAAGGTTGGTTTCCCAAAGGCAAAGACTGCAGCGTGCAAAGGTATCCACAGTGGCCTGTGGAGGTCGCGGACCCCTTTGGGAACAGGAGCAGGTGTTTCGGCCTCGCCGTTCGGGAGGGGTGGGCATGGACCGCTTGACTCATCGGTACCAGCTGCCTACGTTTCTAACGAGTATTTGAAAGTCCTTGGGCACAATCGCCTCGCCTGACGCGTGGAGTGGTCCGGGAAGGGCGCGCAGATTGCCTGGCGGTTCCATCGCCCGACTTGGCGAATTTATCTTTCGGGAGGTTCATGGCCGGGATGCGCGGATTAAGAGACAAGCCTGTCATCGTCACGGGTGGCGGGAGCGGCATCGGCCGCGCGATCGCCGGGCGTCTCGCGGCCGAAGGTGCCGTCGTTGGCATCTTGGACATCAACGGGCAGGCGGCCGAAGCTGCGGCCAGTGCGCTTCGCGAGACCGGCGGTCGAGCATCCGGCTACGAGGTCGACATTGTCGACTATGAGGCGGTGGCACGGGCCGTCGATTCGTTTGAAACAGCTGCTGGACCGATCGGCGGCCTGGTCAACAACGCGGGCTGGGACAAGGCTGTGCGCTTCGTGGACAGCGACCGGGACCTGTGGCGAAAAGTGATCGACATCAATCTCTGGGGCCCGCTCAACGTCACGCACGTCGTGCTGAAAAAGATGGTCAAGCACGGCAAAGGCCACGTTGTCAGTATTGCCTCCGACGCGGGTCGGGTCGGCTCCTCGGGCGAAGCTGTCTATTCGGCCTGCAAGGGCGGCATTGCAGCGTTCGGCAAGACATTGGCGCGGGAAGTGGCACGTCAGGGGATCGTGTTCAACACGGTCTGCCCAGGACCGACCGACACGCCCCTGTTTGCGACTGTCAGCGAATCTGCGGCGGGGCTTGCCGAGGCCCTGAAGAAGGCGATCCCGCTCCGTCGCCTGGGGCAGCCGGACGACTATCCCGGCATCGTCTGCTTCCTGCTGAGCGACGACGCCAGCTTCATCACCGGTCAGACCATCAGCGTCTCCGGTGGCCTCACGATGCATGGGTAATTCGATGGACTATCAGGACATTCTCTACGCTCAGGCCGACCACGTCGCCACGATCACGATCAATCGGCCAAAGGTCTACAATGCGTTCCGCCCGCGCACCGTGGTGGAACTCCTCGACGCCTTTCTGAAGGCGGGCTGGGATGACGACGTCGGCGCCATCGTCCTGACCGGAGCCGGCGACAAGGCCTTCTGCACCGGCGGCGACCAGTCCGATCACAGCGGCCAGTACGGCGACGGGTCGACGCGTGGCTCGGTCGGCATGCCGGTCGAGGAGCTGCACAGCGTCATCCGCGATGTGCCGAAGCCGGTGATCGCCAAGGTGCGCGGTTACGCGATCGGCGGCGGCAATGTTCTGGCCACGCTCTGCGATCTCACTATCGCCGGCGAAAACGCCATCTTCGGTCAGGTTGGGCCGAAGATGGGCTCCGTCGATCCCGGGTTCGGCACCGCCTATCTGGCGCGCGTGGTTGGCGAGAAAAAAGCGCGAGAAATTTGGTACATGTGCCGGCGCTACACGGCGCGCCAGGCGATGGACATGGGGCTGGTCAACGCCGTCGTGTCCGACGACAAGCTCGATGCCGAAGTCGCGGCGTGGTGTGCCGAACTGGTGGAGCGCAGTCCCACCGCCATAGCGATTGCCAAAAAGTCCTTCAACGCCGACAGCGAAAACATTCGCGGCATCGGCGGTCTTGGGATGCAGGCCCTGCGCCTCTACTACGCGAGCGCCGAATCCCAGGAAGGAGTCAAGGCGCTCAACGAGAAGCGTCCGCCACGCTTCAGGGACTTCCTCAAGTAGGGGCCGACGGTTGGACTTTTCCCTTACCCCCGAACAGCAGCAGATTGGCGAGACTGCTCGGCGCTTCGGCGTCGAAAAGCTCGCGCCGGGGTATGCGGCGCGCGAACAGGAGGGCCGCATCGCGCCATCGCTGATACGGGAGATGGGTGCTGTCGGACTGATTGGTGTCGATCTGCCGGAGGCGTTCGGCGGACTCGGCGCGGACGGCGTCACGGCTGGACTAGTGATCGAAGGCGTTGCTGCGGCCGATCTGGGCGTCGCCTACGTGCAGCTATTGGGGTCGCTGATGGGCTCGATCCTGGCGCGCCATGGCCCGCCTGAGATCGCGAGCGACGTCGTGCCGAGGATTTGCCGGGGCGAGACTTTGGTGGCGCTGGGCCTGACCGAGCCGCGTGGCGGCTCCGATGCCGCAAACCTCCAACTCAAGGCGCGCCGCGACAACGAGGGCTATGTGCTCGATGGCGAGAAAACGTCGATTTCGATGATCGAACAGGCGGAGTCGATTGTGGTCTTCGCCCGAACCGGCGCGGCCGACGCCGGGGCTCGCGGCGTGACGGCCTTCCACGTGCCGCTCGACCTTCCCGGCATCAGTCGTTCCAGCTTCAACGACGTGGGCTCGAAGGTTGTCGGTCGCGGCTCGGTCTTCTTCCAGGACGTCAAGGTGCCGGATAAATGGCGCATCGGCGGCGAAGGCGAGGGCTTTCGCACGGTCATGCAGGGCTTCGACTACAGTCGCGCGCTGATTGGCCTACAGGTGCTGGCGCCGGCCCGTGCGTCGCTCGAGGAAACCTGGCGGTACGTCACCGAACGCCAAGCCTTCGGCCATCCGCTGGCGCGCTACCAAGGCGTGACGGAGCCCCTGGCCGAGGCGGAGACGCTGCTCACAGCCGCGCGTCTCCTCTGCTATCGGACGCTGTGGCTGCGCGACCAGGGCATGCCCCACACGTCGGAAGCGGCGATGTGCAAATGGTGGGCCCCGAAGACAGCCTTTCAGACCATTCACCGCTGCCTGCTGACGCACGGTCATTCCGGCTACACGATGGATCTGCCACACCAACAGCGTCTACGCGACGTGATGGGCCTACAAATCGGCGACGGCACGGAACAGATCCAGAAGATGATCATCGCGCGCGAGAAGATCGGGCGCGTCGCGGTGCCTTACTAGGCGGAGGATGCCGATGACCGCCGCACCTCCTGTCCTCGTAGACCTGCAAGCCCAGGTCGGCGTGATCACGCTGAACCGGCCCGAGAAGTTCAATTGCATTTCGCGAGGCCTGGCGGATGGCCTGTGTGCCGGCGTGCGTTCTTTGGAAGCGAATCCTGCATGTCGAGTTGTACTGCTGAAAGCCAATGGCAAGCATTTCTGCACCGGCGCCGATCTCGACGAGGTTCTCGAGGCGCGCGCTTCGCGAGCTTCACTTGAGAACTTCCTGTCGGCGGGACACGAAGCCCTCACCGCTCTTGAACGCTCGCGCCTGCCGGTCGTCGCCGCGGTGCAGGGCTTGTGCCTGGCTGGCGGGCTCGAGCTCTCGATGGCATGCGATGTCGTGTTCGCCGCCAGTTCGGCGCGCTTCGGCGACCAGCATTCGCGGTATGGACTTATTCCCGGATGGGGCGGCACGCAGCGCCTGCCGCGCCTGGTCGGCCTTCGTCGAGCGCTTCACCTGATGTACAGCGCGGAGTGGCTGGATGCGGCAGCGGCGCGCGAATGCGGTCTTGTGAATCTCGTCGTTGACGATGATGCGCTCGCTGACCGGGCCATGGCGTACGCGCAGGTGCTGGCAACACGCAATCCTGAGTCCATGGCGGCAATGAAGTCGCTCGCCCGCGCTGGCCTCGACGAATCACTCGCGGAGGGGCTGGCGCGCGAGTCCACGTGTGTCGTGGACGCGCTCCGCTCGGACAACGTCTCGGAAGGACTGGCGGCGTTTGGCGCGCGTCGGGAGCCGAAATTCAAATAGCGGCGGCATGCTGCCTGTCGATGGTTTAGGAGAAACAGTCATGGAACACGCAACACAGGTTGAGCTCGGCCGCACTCTGTTCACGTACATCGACAGGGGCGAGCAGGCGCGCAGCGCGACGCCTTTTGCCAATCCGGTACGAGACTACATCTGTCGCGATCAGGCGGCGCGTGAACGCGATGTTCTGTTCCACGACCATCCTCTCCTCCTCGGCATGACCGGCGACCTGCCGAATCCCGGCGACTTCTTCACTAACGATTTCACCGGCCGCCCGATTCTCGTGGTCCGCGGAAAGGACGGCACGGTCAACGCGTTCCTCAACGTGTGCCGCCATCGCGGCGCCAAGCTGGCGACCGCGGATCTCGCCCAAGGCTGCGCGCAAACCGGCGGGTCCTTCACGTGTCCCTATCATGGATGGGCCTACGGCCTCGATGGACGTTTGCTCGGCGTTCGGGAAGCCGACGCGTTCGGCGAGGTCGACCGCTCCACGCACGGCCTTCGACGCCTGGCGGTAGTCGAACGCAACGGCTTCATCTGGGTGCGGCCGGGTAGCGAAGAGCCCTTCGACCCCGACGTCTTGCTAGGCACTCTCGCGCCGGAGATGGCAGCGTATGGGTTCGAGCGCTACAGCCACTACGAGACGCGCACGCTGCGGCGAGCAATGAATTGGAAGCTCGTCATCGGTACGTTCCTGGAGGGCTACCATATCAAGGTTCTGCATCGGAACACGATCTCGTCGCTGCTTCTGGGGGCGCAAACCTCCTTCGATCCTTATGGCCGGCACGTTCGAATGGCGGTGCCGCGCGCCGGTTTTGAGACGCTGCGCGAGACACCGGAACACGAGCGGGACGTGCTGAAGCACACTGCCGTCGTCTACGAATTGTTCCCCAACACCGTGCTGGTCTGGCAGGGAGACCATATGGAAACGTGGCGTGTCTTCCCGGGGAACACTCCGGACGAAAGCGTGATGCATGCGTCACTCTATATCCCGGAGCCGGCGGCGACCGACAAGGCGAAGCGCCATTGGGATCGCAACATGAAGCTTCTGCTCGATACGGTGGAGAAGGAGGATTTCCCGCTTGGCGAGGACATGCAGCGTGGCTTCCATTCCGGCGCGCAGGACCATCTGTTGTTCGGCCGCAATGAGCCCGCGCTGGCGCATTTTCATCGCTCGGTCCACGAGGCGCTCGGGCTCCAGGAAGCATGAATCGTACTTAGGCCATATGCACAGCCTACTCCATGGAAAAGCGTCCGCTTCCATTGCTTGCAATCGATCGTCGATCAACCAGCTGGACTACGTGAGGAGATAAATATGGATCAGCTCCCGATTTCCGCAGATTCGCATATCACCGAGCCGCCGGATTGTTATCGCGGGCATATCGAAGCCGCCTATCGTGAACGCGCGCCCCATGTCGTGCGCGATCCAAAGTACGGCGACATATATGTCGTTGAAGGTATGAAGCAGACCATCCCGATGGGTTTGGTTGCAGCGGCCGGCGTCGAGCCCAGCAGCATCCGCATCGGCGGTGCGCGTTTTGAGGACCTGCATCGCGGCGGGTGGGACCCGGCCGCTCGTCTTGTCGACCAGGATAAGGATGGCGTCGGCGCGGAGATCATTTATCCGACCGTCGGCATGGTCCTCTGCAACCATCCCGACCAGGATTACAAGAAGGCCTGCTTCGACGCCTACAATCGCTGGCTCCAGCAGTACACCGCACATGCCCCCGACCGGCTGATCGGCATCGGTCAAACGGGAATCCGCACCATCAAGGAAGGCATCGCCGATCTCGAACGCATCAAAGCTATGGGATTCAAGGGCGTCATGATGCCGGGCAATCCCGGCGAGCTCGACTATGACAACCCATCCTACGATGCCCTTTGGGAAGCCGCCGTCGCTCTAGACATTCCGTTGTCGTGGCACATCCTCACGTCGAGCAGCGACAGCATCAATCAGCACCGTGGTCCGAAGATCAACGGCTTCCTGTCGATCATTCGCGGCTGTCAGGACATCATGGGCATGCTGATATTCAGCGGCGTGTTCGCTCGCCACCCCAAGCTCAAGGTGGTGTGCGTCGAAGCCGACGCCGGTTGGGCGCCGCATTTCATGTACCGCATGGATCATGCCTACAAGCGCCACCGCTACTGGATGAAGGGCCAGGAACTGCCGCGCCTGCCGTCGGAATATTTCCGCGACAACATCAGCCTGACGTTCCAGGACGACTACGTCGCATTCACGCTTGCCGACATGCTAGCACCTCAACAACTGATGTGGGCCAACGACTTCCCGCATAGCGATTCGACGTGGCCGTGGAGCAAGGACGTGATCGCGGAACAGACCGCCCATCTCGACGCGGGACAGCGTCAGCGGATCCTGCACGACAACGTGGCGGCGCTCTACAAGCTCGCGGCCTAGCCGTCGGCAGTTTCGTGTGCTGAGTGACGACATTGACTACCGGCAAATCACTTCCGAGCCGTGAGGGATCAACATGAAGTTCAGCCTGTTCATCTATTGCACGGTCGGCCGACGGGCTGAACTTGAAGCCGGGATGGCCGGCCGCAAACCGGAGCTTTACCAGCGCATGCTGGACGAGATCGCGGAGTATGCGCGCTTTGCCGACGATGCCGGGTATTTCGGCTTCGGCCATCCCGAACATCATCTGCAGATCGAGGGCTTCGAGATCTCCAACGACCCGCGGCTGATGGGAATGTGGATTGGCCAGCACACGAAGAGGCTGCGGGTCATCACATGCGGCTTCGTATCGACCACGCACAATCCGCTGCGCGTCGCCGAGGACATCGCCACCATGGACCACATGCTGGGCGGCCGCTTCGGTGTCGGCCTGGTGCGTGGTTATCAGGCCCGTTGGGTTGAGAATTTCAAGGTGCGCGAGGATCTCCACGCTGTCGGTCCATGGAACAAGGACTCGCCGGCAGACGAAGCCAACCGCGAATATTTCAGCGAGTTCGTCGACGTCGTGGTCAAGGCTCTGACGCACGATACTTTTAGCCATCGCGGCAGGTACTGGAACTTTCCACCCGTGGGCATGGTCAATCCGCATCCGCATGGCGTCTACACGACCTATGGGCAGGGCGTTGGCCCCGACATGCACATCAACGAGGTCGGCATCGCACCGCGTCCGCTGCAGACGCCGCACCCGCCCCTCTATGGCGGCTTCGCGGCCTCAATGCGCACCGCGCTGTTCTGGGCGAAGTACGGCGGCAAGCCGATCGTCTTGACGGACAAACTCGACTTCTACAGCCAGCTCAATCGCGCCTATCACGACGAGGCTGCGAAACACGGCCGAGCCGTCAAGCCCGGCCACGCGACGGCCTGGGGCGGCATCTTCATTTGTGCGCCGACCGACGCCGAAGCGCACGCACAGCTTGAGGATATGCGGTGGTTTTGGAATCAATGGGCCACCCCGTTCGGGCAGGGCCTGCCCGAGCTGCTCGTCGGCTCGCCGGACACCATCTCACGCCGGCTGGAGGCGGTTCAGAAAGCGGTACCCGGCCAGGATGAAATCGTGCTGCTGATACCCCAAGGTCTGCACGACCGCGGCCAGATACTGCGGTCCCTGGAGCTGATGGCGACGAAGGTCATGCCGCGCTTTACGGATCCGACTTGATCGTGCCGGCGAACCGTTGGCGCTCATGACCGATTCTGTCTCCGCTGGCGATCGCCGATTCGGCTTCACGGATGCCGAGCTCGTCGCGCATCCCACCGTGTTCGGACCCGACTTGTTCAAGGGCAAGGTGATCGTGGTTTCGGGCGGTGGCAGTGGCATCGGCAAGGCGATCGCCATACTCTTCGCCAGGCTCGGCGCGAATCTCGTCCTTTGCGGCCGCAAGCCCGAGAAGCTCGAAGCCGCAGTCGCGTTACTGCGTGACCTGGGCACTGATGTCGACGCCACGGCGATGAGCATTCGCGAACCGGAGGAAGTTGAATCGCTCATGGAGCGCGTATGGTCGCGCCATGGTCGGCTCGACGTCCTCGTCAACAACGCCGGCGGACAGTTCGCGCAACCCGCCATCGATTTCAGCATCAAGGGCTGGAAGGCCGTCATCGACACGAATCTTAACGGCACTTGGTACATGATGCAGGCTGCCGCGCGACGCTGGCGCGATCATGCCCAGGCGGGCAACATTGTGAACATCACGGCCACCATCGGGCGCGGATTGCCTCACATGGCACATTCGACCGCTGCCCGTGCCGGGGTCATCTACCTGTCGAAGACGGTCGCTGTGGAATGGGCGCCTCTGGGCATCCGGGTTAACTGCCTCGGAGTCGGCGCCGTAGAGAGCAGCGGCTTCGAGCAGTACACCGAGGAGGGCCGGAAAACCTTTTACGAAAGTAATCCCATGCGCCGTCCAGGCGATGTCTGGGATGTCGTCGAAGGTTGCGTCTATCTGGCCGGACCTTCGGGCAAGTTCATTACCGGTGAAGTCCTCACGATCGACGGCGGGCAGCAGATGTGGGGCGACTTTTGGTCGGCCGGCCGACCGGATTACTTCAAGATCGGCTAGTCACCTGTGGCTTGGATTGTGGTCTTGCCCGAAATGTACCGAGGGAGACAGTCATGAACGAGATCGTGGTCAACGCCCCCAACCGCTGGCGGCTCGAAACCCCTGGTACCGATGGCTGGGTGCGGACCGCAAGACCGGATGCAACGCGCAAGTACTTCTTGGTCTCCGCGGATTGCCATGCCAACGAGCCAGCAGATCTGTGGCTCAAGCGAATGGACCCAAAGTACCATGAGCGGCTACCGCGCGTGGTGACCGACAAGGACGGCGTGCAGTGGCGCGTATCTGAAGGTTACCGACCGGATCGGCTGCGGCTTGCCACTTTGGAAGGCGAGGACGCGGCGCGCAACAAGGCTGGTGCAGACGCCGCGGGGCGCATCGCCGATCACATCCGAGACGGCGTCGACGTGGAGCTGATGTTCCCAAACAAGGGCCTCGCCATGTGGGCCACGCCCGACGCTGAGTTCGCAATGGCGCAATGCCGAGCCTGGAACGACTGGGCGTGGGAGATGTTCGCCCCACACCAGGATCACATCGTTATCGCAGGTGCGATCGCGACCGGTGATCTTGAAGGATCGATCGCCGAGGTTCAGCGTTTGGCCAAGCTTGGTTTCCGTTGCCTCACTCTACCGTGCAAGCCGGTTTGGGGTGCGCACGACGTTAACCACGCGAACTACAACCTGCCACATTTCGACCGGCTATGGGCGGCTGTCCAGGACGCCGACCTGCCGATCACGTTCCACGTCTCGACCGGACGTGATCCGCGGGCTTCGCGTGGCAATGGAGGTGCTGTCGTCAACTACGTGTCTCACTCGCTGTCGCCGACGATCGAGCCTGTGGCAAATCTCTGCGCTTCCGGCGTGCTGGAGCGATTCAAAGGGCTACGGTTTGCGACCATCGAAGCCGGGATTGGCTGGGTGCCGTGGCTGTTAGGGGCGATGGACGAAGCGTATAAGAAGCATCACTTCTGGGTCCGACCCAAGCTGCAGGGTCTACCCAGCGACTACTACCGAGCCCACGGATTCGCCTCGTTCCAGGAGGATAAGGCCGGTCTCGATCTGGCCGAGTCGCATGGTCTTTCTAATAACTTCATGTGGGCAAACGATTATCCGCACCACGAGGGTACATGGCCGCATTCGGCAGAGGCAATCGAGCGCACCATGGGGCAGCTATCAGATACCAGCCGGGCCAAGATCCTCGGTCTCAATGCGGCGCGTTTCCTCAAGCTCGACCTGCCGGCACGCTATAGGACCTGACCTCGTGGCAACGGACGGTGTGTGCAGGAGCGACTAGGACCCGAAAGGACCGCGAAATGACCGAGCGCACGTTACGCGGCAAGGTTGCCATCGTCGGTATCGGCGAGACTACCTATTACAAACATGGCAAGTCGCCAGATCCCGAATTCATGCTGGCGCTGAAAGCGATCCTCGCCGCCTGTGCTGATGCCGGGATTGATCCGCGGAAGATCGATGGTTTCGCCTCCTACAGCAACGACCGCAACGATCCGTCGCGTCTCGCCGCGGCGCTCGGGTTGCCGGAGCTGCGTTTTTCCAACATGCAGTGGGGCGGTGGCGGCGGGGGTGGCTCAGGCGCCGTCGCCAATGCCGCCGCTGCCGTTGCCACCGGCGTGGCGGACTGCGTCGTCGTCTTCCGGGCCCTAGCACAAGGCCAGTTCCAGCGCTTCGGCGCGGCACCGCCGGGCGGTACGGCCTCTGGCGAGGCAGCGCTCAACGCGCCTTATGGCGTGATGTCGCCTGCTCAGCGCTACGCCATGCGCGCTATGCGCTTCATCCACGAGAACAGGATCGAGCCCGGCGCTCAGCGCGCCATCGCATTGGCGTCGTATCATCACGCTCAGCGTAATCCGCGTGCAGTAATGTATGGCAAGCCGCTCACGGCTGAGGCATACGATGCGTCGCGTTGGATCGTCGAGCCGTGGCGGCTGTTCGACTGCTGCATGGAAAACGATGGCGCCGCAGCGCTGATCGTTGTGCCGGCGGAACGGGCGCGCGACTTCGCCAAGAAGCCGGCGTATCTTCTAGCGGCGGCGCAGGGCTCGGAATACCGCAACGGAGCGCGCTGTCACAACGCGCCGCTCTATGCGACGTCCAGCTTTACCACGGTCGCGCCGCATCTCTACACCATGGCACATCTGCAACCCGCAGATGTTGACGTGGTGCAGAGTTACGAAAACTTCACCGGTGGCGTGCTGATGAGCCTGGTTGAGCACGGCTTCTTCACCGCCGAGGAGGCCAACGACTTCCTCGTCCCTGAGAACCTGCAGGCGCCTGGTGGCAAGCTGCCGCTCAACACCAGCGGAGGGAATCTCGCCGAGTGCTATATGCACGGGCTCGAGCTGCAAGTGGAGGCGGTGCGGCAGATCCGCAACGAGTCGACGACGCAAGTGCCCGATGCGCAGGTGTCGATGGTGATCTCCGGTCCTATGGTGACGCCGGTATCGAGCCTGATCCTGGGCAGCGAGGAGACGCTCCAATGACCACCGCGACTTACTTGCGGCCGGGCCTGCCGAGCCCGGTGGCCGAGAACGACGGGCTGGATGCGCCCTACTGGGAAGGTGCGCGGCGCGGCGAGCTGATGGTTCAGCGCTGCAAGCCATGCGGCAATTGGCAATGGGGACCGGAATGGATCTGCCACAAATGCCTGTCGTTCGATGTGGGATGGCAGAAGGTCGAAGGACGCGGGCGGATCTATAGCTGGGAGCGGCCGTGGCATCCGGTGCATCCCGCGCTCAAAGATCAGGGGCCATATATCGTCGTCCTGGTTGAGTTGCCCCACGCTGCCGGCATCCGAATGTTGGGCAACTTGGTCGGCGATCCGCGTCAGGAGGTTCGTATCGGTGCCGAGGTCGAGGCCGTGTTCGAGCCGCACAACGATGCCAAGCCGCCCTTCACGCTGGTCCACTGGAAGATCATTGGGTCAGGTTGAAACGGCTCCATGTTTGAGGAGAAGTGACGCGATGTTGCCCAAGAAAACGTTTGCCATGGTGCAGACAGGTCCGCGCAAACTGGAGCGTCGCGACCTGCCCATTCCACCAGTCAGCGCTGACAGCGCGATCCTCAGAATCGAGGCCTGCGGCATCTGCGGCAGCGATCACGAGCAATATGAAGGCGTGTTGAACACACCTTATCCGGTGGTCCCGGGGCATGAGCCGCTGGGGATCATCGAGGCGATCGGCGATACTGCGGCGAAGCGCTGGCGCGTCGACGTCGGCGATCGCGTTTGCGTCGAGACGATGCTGTCCTGCCACTGCTGCAGTACATGCCTTGGTGGGCACTATCATTTGTGCGACCGGCGGCAGATCTATTCCTATATCCCACTCACTGTGGCACCTGGAATCTGGGGCGCATACTCTCAGTATATGTATCTCGCGCCGAACGCGATCGTTCATCGGATCGACAAGTCCTTGCCGCCGGAAATCGCGGTCATGTTCAATCCCCTTGGCGCTGGGTTTCGTTGGGCGGTCGAGCTTCCGGGCACGAGCGTCGGTGATACGGTGATGATCTTGGGGCCTGGTCAGCGTGGGTTAGCCAGCGTAGTGGCCGCACGCCATGCCGGGGCGGCCACGATAATTGTCACGGGACTGGCTGCAGACGCCAAAAAGCTAGCCGTTGCACGTGCGCTCGGTGCTGACTACACGATCGACGTAGACAATGAGGACCCCAAGCAGCGCGTCCGCGAGATCACGGCCGGCAGGGGCGTGGATATAGTCGTTGATGTCACCTCTTACGCCACCCAGCCGGTACGCGGTGCGCTCGACTACGTCCGTCGGGGCGGGACGATCGTGCTGGCTGGAGTGAAGGGGTTCACCACGCAGGACGGCAAAAGGCGTCAGAAAACGGTGCCCGACTTCATTTCCGACATGGTCGTCTGGAAGGAGATTACCATCAAAGGCGCCATCGGTGTTCTCAGTTCCGGCTATCGCAAGGCGATCGATCTCATCGAAAGTCGCAAGGTACCGCTCGCGCTTATGCACACACATGATTTTGCATTAGAAGATGCGGATCTGGCGATCCGTACGCTCGCTCGTCAGGTAGATGGCGAAGGATCGATTCACTCTTGCCTGATCCCCCCATCTTGACGTTAGCGCTGAACCACAACCGGAAAAGAAGCATCATGGATCTACCGCCGCGTCTCCCGCCTTTCGATCAAGAGGTGGCCCGCCGTTTTCTCGACTCGGCCGCCCCTTCATCCGGTCTCCCGGAGTTCCTCGGTCTGCGCACCACGCTGGTCGAGCCGGGCCGGCTGCGCGTGGAACTGTCGGTGGCTCCGAAGCTATTGACGCGCTTCGGCAATATGCATGGCGGCGTGCTCTCGGCCTTGTGCGACCATACGCTCGGGCTAGTATGCTACCCTCACATGCAATCTGGCCAGTGGGCGGCCACCACGGAGTTCAAGCTGAACCTGCTCACGCCGGTCTCCTCCGGTACCGTGGTCGCTGAGGCGCGTATCATCGCCATGACCCGTTCTACGGCGGTGGTGCGGATTGATGTCGAGAATGACGGACGCGCCTGTGGCGCTGCTCAGGGTACAGTTCTGATCATGCAACCGAGGCCACCGAAATCCCAGGACTGACATAGATCTCGCCGTTTGGACGGCGACCAGCAGCGGGGTGCGCCAACGAAGCACGAAGCACGAGGCGCGATGGCTTCAGCTGCGTCCTGCCATCATGCGGATCGCACTGTAGGTTATCACCACCTCGTAGCGCTGGTTGACGATGTTGTTGATCGTCGTAACGATTCCCCGGTTCCCCTTGCTCGTTGGCCGGATGGCGGTCACTTCCACTTCACCGTGAATGGTATCGCCGACATTGGTCGGAGCGTGCACCTTTATGGTCGATTCCAGCATGGCGAGGCCGGTATGCTGCATCGTGGCCTGAACCAGGAGGCCTTCGATGAAACAGTAGCAGAGGGCGCCCGGTACGGGACGGCCCGCGATGGCACCGTATTGTTCGCTAAAAGTCACATCGGTGAAGATCATCTCAACCATCCCGGTCGCATTGATGAAATTCACCAGATCAGCCTCGGTGATGGTGCGATTGATCGTGCGGAACTTCTGACCGACCTTGAGATCAGTCCAGAACAGTCCGAGGCCGACGTAGTCCATGTGAATTCTCCCATATAGGCCTGGTCGAACGCGTGTCCCAAGCTTGACGATCGCGCGGACTCAGAGGCTTGTTGTCGTGATAGCCCTGATCGTGCGCGAACTTCAAAACCGTTTGCCTAGCATCATTTCCCATTGCAGCCTCTTGTCTGTGGGATTGAGCTTCGCGTTACGATGAATGTCTTCTTTGCCGAGATAATAGGTCTGGCGCTTCATAATTTTAAGGTTGCACATATTGAAATTCTAATGAATGTTCGATACCAATAATACAGACTAATGCTAGAGGGGAGCGGCGGCCAGAGTTGCGCGAGAATTTCGGCTTCAAGGAATTCTAGCCCGGATTGAACGCGGTCGGTTCATGCGAGTCCCGGCGCTACGTCAAGCACTGCCAATGCCGCAAACTTTGGCGGTCTTAGAGGATGTTCGGATACGCGCATACAGGGGCGCTAGATATGGAACGCACCGGATACTTCGACACTCTTGAAACACGTTCGGCCGAGGAACGGGAAATGGCGTTGGCCGCCGCCCTCCGGGCCCAAATCACGCATGCCAAGACCAATGCGCCGTTCTTTGCTGAATGGCTGAAGGACGTTGACCCAGCCGCAGTGACCGGCCGCGCTGCGCTCGCCAGACTCCCGGTGCTGCGTAAAGGGAATCTTGGTGCCGTGCAGAAGAAGAAACCGCCGATGGGTGGGCTGCTCGGTGTGCCGCTCGCGCAGGTCCAGCACATTTTCATGTCGCCAGGCCCGATCTTCGAGATCGACACCGTTGAAAAGGACTATTTCCGCGGTGCGCGGGCCATGTACGCGGCAGGTTTCCGCGCCGGTGATATCGTCCATAATACCTTCTCATACCACCTTACACCGGCCGGGATCATGATGGAGACGGCGGCGCGGGCGTTGGGCTGCATCGTGGTGCCGGGCGGCGTCGGCCAGACCGAGTTGCAGCTCGACGCCATCGAGGCCATCCGGCCGGTCGGCTATGTAGGCACGCCGTCGTTCCTGAAGATCCTTCTCGAGAAAGCCGTTGAGCTCGGGAAGGACATATCGTCGATCCGCAACGCGTTCGTCGGCGCCGAGGCGCTGCCGCCTTCACTGCGCCAGATGTTCCGCGACCACGGCATCTCAACTTTACAGAGCTACGGCACGGCCGATCTCGGTACGATCGCCTACGAGTCCCAGGCACTCGAGGGCATGATCGTCGATGAGGGCGTGGTGGTAGAGATCGTGCGGCCCGGAACCGGTGATCTCGTTGCCGACGGTGACGTTGGCGAGGTGGTCGTCACGACTTTCAGCAAGGCCTATCCACTGGTGCGCTTCGGCACCGGCGACCTGTCTACGGTGCTGCCCGGCATCAGCCCCTGCGGCCGAACGAATATGCGCATCAAGGGTTGGATGGGGCGCGCCGACCAGCGCACCAAGGTCAAGGGCATGTTTGTCGACCCAGAACAGATTGCGCTGATCGCACGCCGGCATTCCGAGCTGGGCCGTCTGCGGCTAGTCGTCGACTGGGTCGATCAGCAGGACGTGATGACCCTGAAGGCTGAGCTTGCGGGTGGCTCCACCGAGTTGGCCAAGTCGGTGGAAGACAACGTACAGAGCGTCTGCAAGGTGCGCGGACGGGTCGAATTCGTGGCGCCTGGCAGCCTGCCCAACGACGGCAAAGTGATCGACGATGTGCGCAAATACACCTGATCCAGCGAGGCCCTGGGGACGAGACGGTCTCCCCGCCACGACGCCGGTTCGACCTAGCCGCCGAATGAATAGGGCTGAGCAGTAAGCCTAGAAATGGCTCTGACGGACGACTTCGGTGGATGGGGTCGCGTGAAAGCGTGGAGGATGAAGATGGCGCAGAGTGATCTTCGCGGCAGGGTGGCGGTGGTAACGGGCGCCGCGAGGGGCCTTGGCCGCGCCTATGCGCAGGGACTTGCCAAGGCTGGAGCCTCCGTGGTCGTGCTCGACGTTTCGGATTGCGGCGATACCGTCCGCGACATTGAGGCGAACGGTGGGCAGGCGTTCGGCCGGCAATGCGATGTTGGAGACATGGCTAGTTGCCGCGCGGCGGCCGAGGATACCCTGGCCCGGTTTGGGCGGTTGGATGTGCTCGTCAATAATGCGGCGCTCTTCGCAACGCTCAAGTCGGGTCGTTTTGACACGATCGCCGAGGAAGACTGGGAAGCATGCCTGCGCGTCAACGTTACCGGCGTCTGGAACTGCTGCCGTGCGTTCGTGCCGCCTATGCGCGAACGAGGCGGCTCCGTGATCAACATTTCTTCGCTAGCCGCGACGTACGGTCTGCCCAACGCCCTGCATTACACGACTTCCAAGGCGGCTGTGATCGGCTTGACGCGCGGTCTCGCGCGCGAACTTGGCCGCTTCAACATCCGCGTCAATGCAGTGGCGCCTGCAACCGTTGAGACAGAGGGCATGAGCCAGTTTTTCAGCGAGAAAAAGGAAGACGCCGTGAAAGCTATCGTCTCTGGTCAGTCCATCCGACGGGTGCTTACGACGGACGATCTGGTTGGCACAATCCTCTATCTCGCTTCCGATGCGAGCTCGATGGTGACAGGCCAAACGATCGCCGTCGATGGCGGGACGGTCTTGCTTTAGGTCACACCAGTCTGTCTTCACTGCGCTTGGCGGTGGAGGCGTGCTCTCTCAATCATCTGACTTCTACCTCTTATGAACGGAAGTCCCGGTGCCGCGAAGCGAGGGGTGAATTTTGAAAGGATCGTCTTGACCGCTGTCGCCTTTCCGATCCCCGACGACGTCATCGCAGTGGCGGACGGCGTCGAAGCCTTCCTGCGCAGGGAAGTGTTCCCGCGCCACCAGCGCGATCATGCGCTGCTGTCCGATCCGCGCCGCACGTACGGCGAGGATGGCCGCTATGTCCCTGCTGTGGTCGACCATATCCGAGGCGTGCGTATGGCGGCAGCGGAGACTGGTTACTACTCGATGTCAGTCCCTGCGGAACTGGGCGGGGCTGGAATGGGCATGCTTGCCTACTTCGTCGTCTGGGAGCGTATCTATCGTCTCTGTGGCAGTCATAACTGGCTGGGAGCCTATACGGTCAGTCACTGGGCGTTCGGTCCCAGCCCGGTCTTGCTGATGGTAACGGACCGTGCACGCGCCGAAATTCTAACGGGCATGATGGAGGGTAGGACGTCGATGTGTTTCGGCATGTCTGAGCCCGGTGCCGGTTCGGATGCAACCACTATCCAGACGAAGGCGGTCCAAAGCGGGTCTGGCTGGCGACTCAACGGCCGCAAGATTTGGACTACCAACGCGCCGCAGGCAGACTATTGCATCGTCTTTGCCGTCACCGATCCTGAACGCGCATCACGCAGGGCGGGCGGTATTAGCGCGTTTCTGGTGCCGACGACGTCACCTGGCTTCACGCTGGAGAGTGTCATCCGTATGCATGGCTCGGTGGGCGGCAACGAGGGTTCGATCGTGTTGGAGGATGTGCAGCTCGAGCCGTGGCAGCTGGTCGGTGAACTGCACGACGGCTTCCGGATCGGATTGCTGGGCGTCTCAATTGGCCGCATCTACAATTCAGCGCGTGCCGTGGGACTTGGGCGCTGGGCGATGGAGATGGCGTTGCGCTACGCACAACAACGCGAGGCCTTTGGCAAGCCGATTGCGGAATACCAGGGCGTGACGTTTCCGTTGGCCGAGACGGCGATGGAGCTGCATGCGGCGCATCTGATGGCGCTGAACGCGGCGGCATTGATCGACCGGGGCGAGCGGGCGGTCAAGGAACTGTCGATGGCTAAGGCCTACGCAGTAGAAATCGGTGCCCGGGCGCTGGATCGCGCAATCCAGACTCATGGCGCCATGGGTTTCACTAATGAGCTCGGGCTTGTTCACGCCTGGCAGGACGTCCGTTCGGTCAACGTGGCTGACGGCACAAATGAAATTTTGCGTCGCACCATAGCGCAGCGCCTCCTTGCCGGGGATACGGAATTGTAGGTGTCGCAGCTGCCTCGTCGGATTCGCAGGCTTCGCTCATCATACAGGCGTGTGCTGCGCCTAGCCGTTGTTGAACCAATGTTTGCAAGAGAGGAAAGTAATTATGCGAATGAAGGGCAAGGTCGGCATCGTCACCGCTGCCGCCTCAGGAATGGGGAGGGCAGGAGCAGTTCGCTTCGCGCGCGAGGGTGCTGCTGTGGCCGTCATCGATCGGGACGAAGTGGGCGTCGCCGCCACAGTCAACGAGATCGTGGCCTTTGGCGGTACTGCGAAAGGGATCATCGTTGACCTCGGCGACGACGATGCAGCGCGCCAAATCGTCAAGGATGCCGCTAGCGCCTTTGGCGGCCTCGACTTTGTCTGGAATCATCTCGGCCATCCCGGCCCCGCTTCGGTTGAGGGTCTGGACTTGGCGGATTTCGACCTCGCGGTTCGCCTCAACTTGCGCTCTGTGCTGATCACCACTGAAGCAGCGATTCCAGAATTGCGCGCGCGTGGCGGCGGCGCGTTTCTTTTCACGGCCTCGACGTCCGGCTTGCATGGTTCGCCGTTCAGTCCCGTTTATTCTGCCATGAAGTTCGGAGTCGTTGGTCTGACGCGCTCACTCGCCAAGCGCCTTGCCCGTGATGGGATCCGCGTCAATGCCTTGTGTCCCGGCCCCGTAGATACACCGATGCTACGTGTGTTCGTCGCCAGGCCGGACCAACAGAGCACGCACGGTCTAGATCCAGATGAACTGATTCGCAAGCACGCCGGCATGACGCCTTTGGGTCGACCAGGCAGGCCTGAGGAGATTGCCAATGCAGCGCTGTTCTTGTTGTCCGACGAGGCTTCTTTCGTGACCGGCGCGGCTCTGCCGGTCGATGGTGGATCAACGGCATGAACTGGCTTGAGCTCGCGACGCAATTCGCGATTGGCACCTGCCAACCCGAACCGGGGAGTTCTGTTGCTGAACCCGCCGTCGCGCGCCCATGGCACCTACACGCGCTTTTCCCCCTGGCTAAACGAAATCCGTTCGTTCCATCGCATTGTTGCGAGGAGGGTGCATGGTTGCGCTGACGCTGGCAACCCTGGTTTATCCGGAGAACCCTGATGGAAGCCCATAAGTAAGTAGGAGGAAACTTGGTGATGACCAATGTTGTGGCCGAGCAAGTCAAGCCCGCAGCCGCTCATGAACCGATAAGGCGATATGACGCCATCATTATCGGTGCGGGCATTTCCGGAATGTACCAACTGTACCGGCTCAGGCAGCTCGGGCTCACGGCTCGTGTCTTCGAAACCGGCGATGGCGTAGGTGGCACGTGGTACTGGAATCGATACCCCGCGGCACAGAGGTGAGCGCTGATTTTCGCAAGAAGTATCCTAACGTCTCCGCCAATTACGAGGCTCTAAAGGCGAAGCTGCCAAAGTAGTAAACCTGAGCGATAGATAGTCAGGATGTGAGAACCGGGGAATTGCGAAGAGACCTGCGCGTCGAAACGCCATTCCCTCTTGTTCCTTATTGCCACAGGGTATTGATCGGCTGGTGAAATGCAGCTGAATCACGCTCGGGCCGTGCAAAGAAAATAGGGAAGTCAGGTCATGGGTGAGCAGAAGAAAAGACAAATGACGCTCGTGGCCTTCCTGCAGGCGCAAAACTGCTCAAACTATCCGGCGTCGTGGCGGCATCCGCAGACCATGCCCGATTTCATGTCCCCGCAGTACTACCAGCGCATCGCCCGCACGCTCGAAGAGGGCAAGTTCGACCTGGCGTTCTTCGACGACCGGCTGGCCATGCCCGACCGCTACGGCGACGACTACGAGGAATCGGTGCGGCATGGCATTCGAGTCGTGAAGATGGACCTGGTTTCCATCATGACGGCGATGGGTTTGGCGACACAGCATCTGGGCATCGGCGGCACGTACTCGACGACCTATTTCGAGCCGTTCCATGTCGCTCGCGTCTTTGCCACGCTCGACCTGATGATCGGCGGTCGCGCCGCCTGGAACGTGGTGACCTCGCTAAACGATTCGGAGGCGGTGAATTTCAGCCAGACCGAGCATCTCGAACACGATCTGCGCTACGACCGCGCCGACGAGTTCATGGAAGTCGTGCTGGGCCATTGGAATACCTGGGACAAGGACGCGATCTTGCTTGATCGCGAGAAAGGCATCTTCGCCGATCCCAAGAAGGTCCATCGCCTCGACCACAAGGGCAAATTCTTCCGTTCGCGCGGTCCGTTCACCGTGCCGCGCTCGCCGCAGGGCCATCCGGTCATCATCCAGGCCGGGCAGAGCGGTCGCGGCAAGACGTTCGCCTCGCGCTGGGGCGAGCTGATCTTCGTGATCTTCGCTAACCTGGCGCTGGGCAAGAAAATGTACGCCGATTTCAAGCAGCAGGTCGCGGCCGGCGGTCGCGATCCCGGCAAGGTCAAGCTGACGCCGGCGGTTTACGTCATCCCCGGCGAGACCAAGACCATGGCCGAGGAAAAGGCGGCGCTGATCGACAATCTGGCGCATCCGATGGATTCTCTGGCGCTGCTGTCAGAGGTGCTCAACTTCGATTTTGCAAGCAAGCCGATGGACGAGCCATTCACCGACGCCGAGCTGAAATCCATCGGCGGCCTGCAGGCCATGCGCGACCGGGTGATCCAGATCAGCGGCAAGGCCAACCCGACGACGCGCGACTTCGTGCAGTACAGCGGTCGCGGCACGATCCGCGAGGTTCCGACTTTTATCGGCACGCCGCAGGCAATCGCCGATCAGATGGAAGAGTGGTTCAACGGCGGGGCGTGCGACGGATTCGTCATTGCCGCGACCCACATGCCGGGCGCTTACGAGGATTTTGTTCGCCTGGTGGTGCCGGAGCTGCAGCGTCGCGGCTTGTTCCGCAAGGAATATCCCGGCAAGACGCTACGCGACACGCTGGGGCTTTCGGTGCCGGAGAAATCGGCCGTCGGCTGAAGTGCAGCGAGCGGGTCTGCCTGTTCGGCGGCCAGGATCATGTTGCGGACCAGCGGGCAGATCTTCTCCAGCCAGCGCTTGCCAGAATCGGCTTTTCAGTAAGATTTCGGCAGTCCTAGTACCTTTTCGGCAATGAAGCAGAGGATCAATTGCTCGCTGACCGGGGCAATACGGCAAATCATCACTTCCCGCAGATAGCGCTCGACATGAAATTCCTTGGCGTAGCCGTAGCCGCCATGGGTCATCACCGCCTGAAGACATGCATTGTAACCAGCCTGTGCCCCAAGATACTTCGCGGCATTGGCTTCAGCGCCACAATCCTTGCCGTTGTCGTAAAGCCAAGCGGCCTTGAACGCCATCAAGTTGGCGGCCTCAAGCTCCATCCAGTTTTGCGCCAGCGGGTGTTGAATTGCCTGATTCTGACCGATGGGACGGCCGAAGACGACTCGTTCCTTGGCATATTGAGCCGCTCGCTTGAGTGCCAGCTTCCCGATGCCGATGGCTTCGGCACCAATCAACACTCGCTCTGGATTGAGACCATGCAGAAGATACTGAAACCCCTTGCCTTCCTCGCCAATGCGATCCTCAAGCGGCACTTTAAGTCCGTCGAGAAAAACCTGATTCGAATCGACGGCCTTGCGGCCCATTTTCTCGATTTCGCGCACCTCAATGAATTTGCGGTCGAAGTCGGTGTAGAATAACGAGAGACCATCCGTCGCCCGCCTGCATTGGTCCTGCGGTGTGGTCCGGGCAATCAGCAGCATCTTGTCTGCCACTTGCGCGGTCGAGGTCCAGACTTTATGGCCATGCACGATATAACCGTTGCCATTGCGGTCGGCGCGGGTCGTCAGCGATGTCGTATTGAGTCCAGCATTGGGCTCGGTGACGGCAAAACAGCCCTTGACCTTGCCTTGGATAATGGGAGGCAACATGCGACGTTTTTGTTCTTCGGTTCCGAACACCACGATCGGATTGGGTCCGAAGACATTGAGATGGATCGCCGACGCTCCCTGCAAGGCAGCACCAGACTCAGCGACAGTCTGCATCACCAAGGCCGCCTCGGTGATGCCGAGACCTGCGCCACCGAATTCCTCCGGCATAGCAATTCCCAGCCAGCCGGCATCGGCCATTGCCTTGTAAAATTCCTCCGGAAAGCCGCCGTATTTGTCCTTCTTCAGCCAGTAACCGTCGTCGAACTGGGCGCAGAGCCGACTTACATTCTCGCGGATTTGCTCATGCGCATTGGTAAAAGCATAGTCCATCGATGGTTCCCTAGAATTGTTGACTATTGAGTGATTGCCTCGAGCGTTCTAAGCTTCTTCGCTAGGGCGACCACTGAGCGACCATTACATTCCCTCACTGACGATTTCGCGAAGATTGAATTTCTGCACCTTGCCACTTGGCGGCTTCGAGAACTTCGAGGCGTTCAGGCCAATAGTTCTTTGCTACCGCATTCGCCGCCATGAAACGTGACAGATCAGCCAAGGTCAGTAGCCAAGGTCAGTGACGT
The DNA here is from genome assembly GCF_020880995.1 of Reyranella aquatilis. Taxonomy (GTDB): domain Bacteria; phylum Pseudomonadota; class Alphaproteobacteria; order Reyranellales; family Reyranellaceae; genus Reyranella; species Reyranella aquatilis. Next base: position 58,412 of record NZ_JAJISD010000019.1, read on the forward strand.
GCCCTCGCGTATCACGAATTGCCACCAGTTCGGCAACTGAAGCGATAGAACCTCTCCAGGTTTGATCCCCAATCGCAAGAGATTGGCGGCGATGCGATGGGCGCTTTGTTGCAACTGTTCATAGGTCAAAATCGTACGTCGGCCGATAGTGGTCTCATAGGCGGTGACCGCCAACCGCGCCGGATCATCTCGGCAGTTTTCAGGAAAACGTCGAGCAAAATCTGGTCGCTCCAAAAACCGGCGGCGCGCATCCTTTGCTTGCGCCGATCTGGCAAGATCAGATTCATCGTCATTGTGTGGCCAGTGCCAGTTCGTGCGTCACACGCCTCTTCATGGTTCAACGATTGGAATCAGCTCGCGCGGGCAAGAGATCCAGAATCCTCACTCCGCAGCCTTTGGTATTTTCTCGAAATATCAGGCTAGACTATAGTTCTATTCACATTCTATTCTAATATATGATAGAAAATAAGCAATGACAACAATAGAAGCCTAGATTTGTGATGAGGCAGCATTGCTCCTGGCGACCTCACGGATCGTGACAGAAAAAGGAGGACAGCGTGGATACAGTGCAAGCGGTCCGGCAGGAGACACAAACGGGCAACCGCCTAGAGTTCGACGCGGTCGTCATCGGCGCTGGCGTCGCCGGTCTCTATCAACTTTACAGGTTGCGCGAACTCGGCTTGCGGGTTCGGGCCTTCGAAACGGGCAGCGCGGTCGGCGGCACCTGGTATTGGAATCGCTATCCGGGCGCGCGCTTCGACTCAGAAAGCTGGACGTACGGCTACTCGTTTTCGAAGGAGCTTCTCGAGGAATGGGAGTGGGAAGAGCACTTTTCGGCCCAACCCCACACCGAGCGCTACCTCAACTATGTCGCCGACAAATTCGAGCTGCGGCGCGACATCCAATTCAACAGCCGCGTCGTCGCCGCGCACTGGCGCGAGGAGACAAGCAGCTGGGAGCTTGTGCTGGAGAGTGGCGCGCGCCATTCGACGCGCTTTCTCGTCACCGCGATCGGCGTTCTCTCGGCGGCCGTGATGCCGACAATTCCCGGCATCGACAGCTTCACGGGCCAGTCGTGCCACACCCAACGCTGGCCGAAGGACGGCATTGAGTTCGCCGGCAAGCGGGTCGGCATCATCGGCACCGGTGCAACCGCGGTGCAGACGATCCAGACGATCGCCAAGACGGTCGGTCACCTGACCGTGTTTCAGCGCACCCCGAACTGGTGCTTTCCGCTGAACAACAGCAAGATCACCCCGGAGGAGATGCGCGACATCCGCGCCCGGTACCCCGAGATTCTGGCGCGCTGCCGCGAGACGCCGAGTTGCTACGTCCACGGCCCGGATCCGCGCAAGACGCTAGAGGTCACACCCGAGGACCGCGAAGCCTTCTGGGAAAAACTATACCGTACGCCGGGTTTCGGCCAATGGCAGGGGAATTTCAGCGACATGCTCATCGACCGCGAGGCTAACGCGCTCGCGTCCGAGTTTGCCGCTCGCAAGATCCGCGAACGGGTGAACGATCCTGTCGTCGCCGAGAAGCTGATCCCTAAAAACCACGGCTTCGGGATGCGCCGGATCCCCCTCGAAAGCGGCTATTACGATGTCTACAACCAGCCGAACGTCGAGCTGGTCGACGTCAACGAGACGCCGATAGAACGCATCACCCCGCGCGGCATCCGGACGTCGGAGCGCGAGCGCGAGTTCGACATCATCATCTACGCGACTGGCTTTGATGCCATTACCGGTGCCTTCGACCGGATCGATATCAGCGGCGTCGATAACGTGCGGCTCAAGGAGGCGTGGAAGGACGGGCCGCAGACTTATCTCGGCGTCTTCGTGTCAGGGTTTCCGAATTTCCTAATGGCGATGGGTCCGCACGCCGGCCTCAGCAATTACACGCGCACCGCGGAATACAGTGTCGAGTGGGTCACCGGCGTGATCCGGTTTGCGACCGAGCGAGGACTGAAGCGCATCGAGGCCACGCCGTCCGCCGTCAACGAATGGACTAGTCACGTCCTAGCGCTCGGCCAAGGTCAGCTGATGAATGAAGTCGGCTCCTGGATGACAGGCGTCAACCGGAACGTAGAAGGCAAACAGAAGCCTCGGATCATGCGCTACAGCGGTGGACACCCTGCATATCGCCAGTACTGTGACGCCGTCGCTGCGGAGGGCTACCGGAAGCTTATCTATTGAACCGAGCTCCGACCGAGTGGGGCATGCCTACGTCCTCGCGTGTCAATCGGCGGCACCAACGGGAAGCAGAGCGCCTCAGGCTTAGTCGTTAACCACCGCACGTTGCCGCCGCGTCGTGGGGCCTTAACAGGCATGTCCCCATGGCCGTGTTTTGGGTTCTTAGAAAAATGATTCCGTTCCGACAAATTGAAGCGGCGGACCTCATGATTCCGTTAAACAAATACACGGCGAGCTACGGGCGCTCGCTTTTGGCTGGTACGCCAGAGGACCAGCTGGTCGAGAAGCCGAAATCGAAAGTCATTAAATGCCTTCGCCCGGTTCCGGGCCGCACTGGCCGCAATTACATAGCGCGTGGGGGGCGGGCAGCAGCAGCTCCCCAAGCTGCACATGCGGCCCGTCCGTTGCCTTGCAACACCTGCTTAAGCCGAGATGCGCCGCTTCAGGGCCGCCGTGATCGACAAGATCTGAGCAGCCCTCAGGGGCTGTCGCTGCCGGAATTCTTGGCCTTGTCCCGCGTCAGCAGCCGAAAGAACAGCGGCACGAACAGGATGGCGACGGCGGTCGCTGCAATCATGCCGCCGATGACGCCCGTACCGATCGAGTGGCGGCTGGCGGAGCCGGCACCGCTGCTGATGGCCAGCGGCATCACGCCCAGGATGAAGGCCAGCGAGGTCATGATGATGGGCCGGAAGCGCAGCCTCGCTGCCTCCATGGCGGCCTCGTAGACCGGCAGCCCCTGTCGATGGCGCTGCGAGGCGAATTCGACAATCAGGATGGCGTTCTTCGCGGCAAGACCGATCAGCGTCACCAGCCCGATCTGGAAATAGACGTCGTTCTCGAGGCCACGCAACCAGATGGCGACCAGGGCGCCCAGGACGGCGAACGGCACCGCGGTGAGCACGGCGAGCGGCAGCGACCAGCGCTCGTACTGCGCCGCCAGGATGAGAAACACCATGACGAGGCCGAAGACGAAGCCCAGCGACCCCGTGCCCGCCGTCGCCAACTCCTGGTAAGCCGCTCCGGTCCAGCCGATGCTGTAGTCGTTGGAGAGTGTCGTGGCCACGACCTGCTGCATAGCCGTGATAGCCTGCCCCGACGAATAGCCCGACGCCGGGCTGCCGATGACTTTGGCGGCCGGGAAGATGTTGAACCGATCGACCGTGTCGGGACCGAGGATGCGGGTGAAGGTCACCAGCTCGTTGAGCGGAACCATGGCACCGCCCTCGGCGCGCACGAAGACATGGCGCAGGTCGTCAGGCTTCTCTCGGAATTCCGCCTCGGACGAGAGGCTGACTCGGTAGGTGCGGCCGAACAGCGAGAAGTCATTGACGTAGAGGCTGCCGAACGAACTCTGCATCGTCTCGAAGATGGTGTTGATCGGGATGCCCAGCGCCCTCGCCTTCTCGCGATCGACATCGGTGCGATACTGCGGCACCGCGGTCGTGAAGGTGGTGGACACGCCCCGCAGCTCGGGCCGCTGGTTGGCCGCGGCCACGACCTTGTTCACCGCTTCCGACAGCCCGCTCAGCGGCCCGCCGGACCGATCCTGCAGGAACATCTCGAAACCGCCGGTGACGCTGATGCCCTGGATCGGCGGCGGATTGAAGCCGATCACCACGCCGTCGCGGAAGTTGGCGTTGATGGCGCCGATCGCCGGCGCCACGTTGCGCGCATCCTGGGCCGGGTCCTTGCGCTGCGACCAGTCCTTCAGCGTCACGAACGAGATGCCGGAATTGGATTTCAGCGCCCGCGACAGGAGATCGAAGCCCGAGAAAGTGACGACGTTGGCGACCGCCGGGTTCTTGCGCAGCGCCTCGGTGGCCTTGGCCGTCACCTCGCGCGTGCGCGCGATCGCAGCGGCCGGCGGCAGCACCGTCACGACGAAGACATAGCCCTGGTCCTCGGCCGGCACGAGACTCCCGGGGATGCGCTGGAACAGGACGAAGACAAGCCCCAGCACGATGACGAAGCCCGCGACGCCGACCGCCGTACGCTTCAGCAGGAAGCTCACGCCGCCGGTGTAGCGCTCCGTCAACCAGCCGAAACCGCGATTGAAATAGCGGAAGAAGGCCCTGGGTTCGCCGTGCACCGGCTTCAGGATCAGCGCCGCGAGCGCCGGCGTCAGTGTCAGCGCCACGATTCCCGAGATCACCACCGAAACCGCGATGGTGACGGCGAACTGGCGATAGAGTTCGCCTGCCAGGCCGCCCAGGAATGACACCGGGATGAACACCGCGCAGAGGACCAGCACGATCGCGACCACCGGTCCCGTGACCTCCTGCATGGCCTGCAGTGCCGCCTCGCGCGGCGACTTGCCTTGCGTCGACATGATGCGCTCGACGTTCTCCAGCACCACGATGGCGTCGTCGACCACGATGCCGATCGCCAGCACCAGGCCGAACAGCGTCAGCAGGTTGATCGAGAAGCCCAGCAGGTACATGCCCGCGAAAGTCCCGATGATCGACACCGGGATGGCCAGGACCGGGATGAGCATCGCCCGGACGTTCTGCAGGAACAGGAAGACCACCAGAACCACGAGCAGGATCGCCTCGACGAAGGTGATGGCGACTTCCTGGATGGAGACCTCGACAAAGCGCGTGGTGTCGAAGGGAATGTCGTAGCGCAGGCCCACCGGGAAGCGCTTCGAGATGCGCTCCATCGTCTCCTTGACCGAGGCTGCGACCTGCAGCGCGTTGGCGCCGGGCTGCAGGTAGACGGCAATGGGGACGGCCGGCGAGCCGTTGAAAGTGCCGGAAAAGCCATAGAGAAGCGCACCCAGCTCGACGCGGGCGACGTCCTTCAGCCTGAGTGCGCCACCATTCTCCTCCGACCGGATGATGATTTCTTCGAACTGCGTGCGGTCGACCAGCCTGGGTGGAGTCGTCACCGAATAGGTGAAGACCTGAGGCCTGTTCATCGGCTCCTCGCCGAAACGGCCGGCGGCGAACTGGGCGTTCTGTTCGCGCACGACGGCGGCAATGTCGGCGGGGGTGAGATTGTACTGGGCGACCTTATCGGGCCGGAGCCAGATGCGCATCGAGTAGTCCGAGGCGCCGAACAGCGACGCATCGCCGACGCCCGGCAGGCGCCGGATTTCATCCAGCACGTTCACCAACGCGTAGTTGCTGATGTAGATCGTGTCGTAGCGGCCCTCCGGCGAGGACATGGTCAGGACCTGCAGGATCGACGTCGAGCGCTTCTGCACGACCAGGCCCTGGCGGCTGACTTCTCCCGGCAGCAACGGCAAGGCGCGCTGCACGCGGTTGTTGACGTTGATGGCGTTCTGGTCGGGATTGGTGCCGATCTCGAAGGTCACCGTGAGGTTCATCGTGCCGGAGCCGGTCGAGGTCGACTGCATGTAGATCATGCGCTCGACGCCGTTGATCTGCTGCTCGAGGGGCGCCGCAACGGTGGCGGCAATGGTCTCGGCCGTGGCGCCGGGATAGGTCGCCGAAATCACGACTTCGGGCGGCACGATCTGGGGGTACTGCGAGATCGGCAGGACCCGCATCGCCACCAGGCCCGCCAGGATGATCACGATCGACAGGACCGACGCGAACACCGGCCGGTCGATGAAGAACTTGGAAATCATTTCGGCGGCGGCGCCATGGGCACCGGCCGGACGGCATTTCCCGGCCTGACGCGCATGACGCCGTCAACGACGATGCGGTCGCCCGTGCTCAGGCCCTTGCGCACGATCCAGCCATTAACCAGCTCGCGGGCCAGCCGGACCTGCCGCGCGCGCGCGACGTTGTCGGCTTCGACGACATAGACGAAGGCGCCGAGCGGGCCCTGCGAAATCGCGGCCTTCGGCACCACGATGGCGTCGGGCATGGTGATGCCGGTCACGTTCACCCTGACGAATTGCCCCGGCAGTAGGCCGCCCTCATGGTTCGGGAACACCGCGCGGATCAGGATCGTACCGGTACGGGGATCGACGGTGCGCGAGCGCGTGTCGACCTTGCCGAGCTGGGGATAGACGGCGCCATCGCCGAACTGCAGCTCGACCTTCACGTCATCGGAGTCGAGCTGCTTCTCGCGCGACTTGCTGATTTCGTCGAGGGCGCGCATCTCGCTGTCGGTGAAGGTGAAGTTCACATAGGCCGGATCGAGCTGGGTGATCGTGGTCAGCAGCGTTTGCTGGGCCTGCACGAGTGTTCCCTCGGGCGGCGAGGTGATGCTGGTTGGACCCGTGACCGGCGCCTTGATCACCGTGTATTCGACGTTGAGCGTGGCGGTCTGGACATCCGCCTGGGTCGACTGTATCGCGGCGCGTGCCTGGTCGCGCGCGGCGATCGCATCCTCGAGCGATTTCTGCGCCGACACCTTCTGCGCTACGAGGCCTTCAACACGCTTATAATTCTCTTCGGTCTGCGTGAGCGCGGCCCTGGCCTGTGCGGCCTGGGCCTGCGCCCGCGAGAGAGTGGCCTCGTATGACCGGGGATCGATGCGGAACAGCACGTCGCCCACGTTGACAACGGCGCCTTCGTTATACCCGCGCTTCAGCAGGATGCCGCTCACCTGCGAGCGGATCTCGACGGCTCGGAAGCCGGCGACCCGGCCAGCGAATTGCAGCGGCAGGGGAACGTCGGCGGCGGTGAGCTGGACGATGCCCACCTCGGGTGGCGGCGGGGCGGCGGCCGTCGCCGGCTTAGATGCCGGCCGGGTCCACCAGAATACGCCAGCGCCGATGACAGCGGCGACCACACAGGCTGCAACAATGCGCCCAACCCAGGTTCGCGCGATCATCGACCCCCTATCCTCCCATAGCACCTAGACCAACGTCCTGCGCCTTGATCTGCAACGCAAGGTACTTCGAGTACATCCGGCACTGCGCGAAGGAGCCGCCGGTGAACCAGAGACCGGGCTGGGCGGTCGGCACCCACATATTGTTGAGTTCCTGCGAGCGCGCGTCGAAGCCCCAGACCGGGCCGATTTTTTGGGCGATCTCCTTGCCGAACAAGTCGCCCACCAGGTGGTCCTGGCCCTTGTAGCCCGTGCCAGCCGACATTCTCCAGATGAACCCCAAGAATGGGGCGAAAGCTAGCAATCTTCCTGGTTCCGGGGAAGCCATGAGCGGCCTGTGCGGTTTTCCCGGCGCCCCCGCCGCGTCCACCGTCCAAAACGAGCTTTGATCCATCGATTTGGCCCTTTCCCTCGTCATTCAGACGCACTCCTCCCGTGGTGACGACGGATCCGCCCCGTTCAGTCCTACGCCGGAGCTGGTCGTCTTCGCAGCCCGTCGATCAGCCGCAGTATTTTCTCGAACAGTTCTCTCGGCACCGCGACCTCGGCCATCTGGAAGACGGCATAGCGGGCGTGGCGCACGACCTTGGCGACGTGATAGGTGTGGGCCCGGAGGGTCCGCATGAAGATACCTTCAAGCAGCTGAGCAAATCCACAATTTGGCTTCGTTCTGACGAGGAGCAGCAGGCGTTTTGGCCATTCTTTACCGAGTCCATTCGCGATCCAGAACTGGCGCAGGAATTATGTACGTTCGCGGCCAGCGAGCGGCGCTTTGCGAACTAGAGATGGTGGCTTCCAAGCGCGCCTGGCGGCTTGAGTTTATTGGGACCTAGAGGTGCAACCCAGATCCAACGTTCTCCGGTTAGTCCGTGCAGCGGTGCGGTCAGGTCGTCATGCGGTCGATTCTCGGCGGACTTCATCATCAGTATTGTCGGATGTAGTTATCGGCAGGGACAGGCATCGAGCCGGTCGTGGCGCAAGGCGGCGAGGAAGGTCATGGTCTTCCAGCGGCCGTGCGGCACCTTGGCCTCGAGGCGCTGGCCGCGCGGAGCCCATCCCCGCAGGGGTGCCATATTTGTCTTGGTCCAGGTCTCGTCGATGAACACCAGGCGAGAAGGGTCGATGCGGTTCTGATAGCCCCGCCATTGCCGGCGCCGGCGGGCTACGTCCGGGCGATCGCGCTCGCTGGCAACCAGCGTCTTTTTTTGTGCGTCAGCTTCTCGGCATGCACCAAGGCCCAGACCACCCGGTAGTCGGACCTTGAGGCCGCGGCCGGCCAGCTCGGCGACCAGCCCGCGTAGGGTGAAGTCGCCGCCCTGGCAGCGCCGCACCAGCCACTCGCGATGGGCGCCGACGATCTTCTTGGGCCGCCGGCCGCCCATCCGTAAGGCGGCAACGCTGCCGGTCGCGCGGAAGCGCTGAACCCACACGATCGCCGTCTTGATGCCTTTGATGCCCACATCCGGACATACAACGATCTGTGCCGTCTGGCGGACAGGCTCAGAGAGGGTATCTCCGCCGGGGAGGTCAGGCGCCTGGCCGCGCCGCGAACGGCACGATCATGCGGATCGTGCGTTCCGGCCAGTCGGATGCCCACGCCGCCGTGGAGGTGAGCAGCGGGGACGCGAGCAGCAGGAGGCCCGCCAGGGCATGCCGTCTTGTCAGGATCTGTCGTCGCGGCATCATGGCGGGTCTCCAATCTCAGTTCGTGGGCTGCTTCGTGAGGGCAATCACCTTCTCCAGTGCTTCCTTGCCGGGCAAGCCCTTCTTTTCCGTTTCGGCCGCCCACTGATCCCATACCGGCCGTCCGGCGGTGGCAATCAGCTTGTCGCGCATCTCGGGCGACACCTTGATGACCTCGAGCTTGCGCTTCTCGAACAACGGCAAGGACTTCTTGTCCGCCTCCTCGTACGCTTCCCGCTGGAGGCGGTAGGCCTCGGGCCGCGCGTCTTCCAGGATCTTCTTGTACTCGTCGGGCAGCGCCTTCCACGCCGTCTGGCTCAGCACCACCGAGTTATGGATGATGCCGAGATTCATCCCGAGCGTGTACCACTTCGACACCTCATGCAGCTTGTAGGCCGTGAAGCTGTAGGTGAAGGGGAACGATGCCGCCTGGAAGGTACCACGCTCCAGCGCGGTGTAGACTTCCGGCGCGGAGACCGAGGTCGGCACGGCGCCCAGGAGCTTCATGGCTTCGCCCAGGCCGCCCAGCGCGCGCACCCGCATGCCCTTCCAGTCCTCGAGGTTGCGTGGCGGCTTGCCCGTGCCCATGAACTCGTACTGCGGCAGCAGCAGGGTCATGAAGTGCATGGCATTCCATTTCGACAGCTCGTCGGACACCGGCTTCCAGGCCTGGTAGGCATCCAACACCTTCGCCTGTGTCACCAGGTCGGGGATCGGCAGGAACGGCATGTCGAGAACACCCTGCAGCGGCGTCTTCGCCGGCGCGTAGGAATAGGCGACGAAGGCACCCTGGAAGGAGTCGACCTTTATCCCGTCGAGGAAGTCCTTCGCCTCGCCGAGCTGCTCGTTGTACCTGAGGTTGATGGTGAAATTGCCGCCGCTCTTCTCCTTGGCGACCTTCGCGAGGTACTCGAAGGTCACGGTTGCCGCTCGTGGCGGTCCATAGAGTGACCAGGTCCAGGTGACCTTGTCGGCGGCATTGGCCGGGGCGGCGGCCGACAGGCCGAAGCCGAGACTGCCGAGTCCAAGACCAATCGACAGCAGCAACGCACGTTTCGTTACACGATTCATGATGGTTTCCTCCCAGTTCAGTCTGCGGTTTCGACGATGAAGGTGACGATCTCGGGGAACGCGGTAAGCACGGCGAGGGTGATGATGTCGGCGAAGATGAACGGCCAGACGCCCTTGAAGATGTCGCGCACGGGAATGTCGGGCCGCACGCCGTTGACCACGAACACCACCAGCCCGACCGGCGGCGACAGCGAGGCGATGCCGGAAAGCTTGACGAGAACGATGCCGAACCAGATCGGATCATAGCCCAGCGACATGATCACCGGGAACACCACGGGCAGCGTCAGCAGGAACATGCCGATGCCCTCGAGCACCGTGCCGAGGATGAAATACAGGACGTAGATTGTAAGCAGGATCGCGATCGGTGGCATGTCGAGGCCGGTGACCCAACGCGCGACCTCTTCCGGCATGCCCGAGAAGCCGAGAAAGCGCACGAAGATCAGCACGCCCCAGATCACCGTGAAGATCATCACGGTGAGCTTCGCCGAATCGAGCAGGCACTGGCGGAGTTCTCCGCGCTTGATGCCGTTCTTGAGCGCGAAGACCAGCACCGAAAACGCGCCGAGCGCACCGGCCTCGGTGGGTGTCGCCCAGCCGAAGTACATGCTGAGGAAGATGATCAGGATGACCAGGAAGATCGGCGAGGTGCTGGGCAGCGACTGGAAACGCTGCGGCCAGCTATAGCCGGTGATGCGGGGCCCGAGTTCGGGCTGCCGCCAGCAGCGCCAGGTGATGATGAGGGCATAGACCAGCGCCGACACGATGCCGGGCACGAAACCGGCGATCAGCAGCTTGCCGATCGACTGCTCGGTGATGATGCCGTAGACCACCAGCAGCGTGCTCGGCGGGATCAGCGAATCAAGCGTGGCGCCGGCAGCGCAGACGCCGGCGGCCAGGCGTTTGTCGTACTTCGCCCGCAGCATCTCGGGGATCGCCACCTTGGCGAATACGGCGGCGGCCGCACTGCTCGCGCCGGAGACCGCCGAGAAGCCCGCGACCGCGAACACGGTGCCGGTGGCGAGGCCGCCCGGCAACCAGCCGAACCATCGTCGCGCGGCCTCAAAGGCGCTCTGGGTGATGCCGGCGTAGTAGGCGAGATAGCCGATGAGGATGAACATCGGCAGGACCGACAGCGTGTAGTTGGCGCCCGACGTGTAGGGCGCGATGCCGGCGGTGCGGATGCCGGCATCCCAGCCGATCAGCCACACAAGGCCCGCCGTGCCGGTGAGCGCGCCGGCGAAGGCGAAGCGGACGCCGGCGAAGCACAGGGCCAGCAGGACGACCACGCCGATGCAGCCGATGGTGAGGGGGCTGAGCTCGATCATCGCGTGTCCGGCTTGCCGAGGACCTCGGCGATCTCGTCCTGCACCTGGGTCTCGATGGTCACGAGCTTGGGCACGGCGATGGGCTCGGCGTCAGGATGGGCGATCATGCGCAGATAGCCCCAGATCTGCAGCGACAGCCGTAGCCACAGGAGCGAAAGCGCCAGCGGCACCATCAGTTTGGCGGGCCAGGTTGGCAGGCGGATGTCCATGGTCGAATCGCCGATCGAATAGGCCCGCAGGAAATTGGTGAAGCTGGCGTAGACCAGCACGCTGATGATGCCGATGGCCACGACGACACCGAACAACTCGACCTTCCAGCGGATCGACGGTCGCCAACCCATCGTCAGGTCCATCCCGATGTGGCTGCCCAGGCGCTGGGCGTAGGCGATCCCCAGGAAGGCAAACAGCACCGAGGCCTGCTCGATCCAGTCGATGTAGCCGTAGATGGCGAAGTCGAAGAAGGTGCGGCCGACGATCTGCACCACACCCACGAACATCAGGAAGAAGATCGCCAGCGCCGCGATCAGGTTGAGGCCGTCTTCGAGGTGCGACTGGATCGCGTCAGCCCGACGCAAAAACCCTGGAGGCGATTGGACACGTCCATCGGTGGGCATTCAGCGCATGCCCCGACCGGCGCCGCGGGTGCGCGATCCCATCTTCCGTTTCCTTCCCGGAGCGGCGTGGGATCTCTAACGGACCCTCATCGATCCCGCTCTCGTCCACAGGTTAGGCCAAGCCGCCGATGCCGATCAACCCTGGCGGACAGCCCGGTTTCGCAAATGCATCGCAAGAGCATGCTGGTGTCCTTGCTCAAAATCCCATTCGGCCAAGGAACCGGGTTTCCGACGAAGACTTCGGTAGACGATTCTCGACAATTCGAACAGAGCGTTCACCGCTTCTGCGATCTGAGCCCCCTGCAATGGTTCGGGCACCATAGTATCCGCGCAAGGCAATTGCGGACCGTGACGACACCCGGCGCCGCGACGGCGGTGCAGGTTCAGTTGCCGCAAACAGTTCAGGCCGCGCGACGCTCGTAGCGGTGGTGCAGGCCACCGACCTGTGGGAAGGCGACAACGGTACCTGCAGAGGGCGGATGTATGGGCCGCGGCTCCGGACAATCCTTGCCGAGCGAGAGATGCGTGCGGCTTCGGTGGTGGTACTCAAAGTATGTTGACAGCACTCGGCGCAGGTGAACCGAGGGCGGACAAAAGCGTGAGCATGCCGATGACGGTATGACTGCGTCGCCAAAAACCCTATGCTTTCTTGGCTTTTGGAGTTTTGAGCAGGCACAGCCGGCGGGTGAGCCCTCGAATGGTCATGGACGGACACGTCCCTTGCAGAGCTATCACAGTCAACATGAACATCGCGCCGACTCACCGCTAAAGAACCAACGACCGTTCTTCCTTGATGATGACATTCTCGATGGCGCCGCGCGTCGGCACACCATGGTGTGCCCAGATGGCTCGCTCGTAGGTCAGACCGTGAACTACTCCGGCAACGGCGTCCGCACAGTCCTTGCTACAGCGCGGCGCGTGGTCGATGAGACCTGTCTTGGGGTTTCGCTCTAGGTGTGGAGCCTCAACAGGTTGTCCTCGGCGAGGGCCAGTCTGCTGATGGGGGTTTTACCCTTGATGCCGCCGTGAGGTCGATGCCAGTTATAGCGATGGATCCAGAAGGGCAGCTCTTGGGCACGCTGGCCTGAAGTGTCGTAGGCTCGGGCATAAGCCCATTCCCGCAAGGATGTTTGGATGAAGCGCTCGGCCTTGCCATTGGTCTTGGGCGTGTAGGGCCTGGTCCGAATATGCTTGAGGCCAAGTAGCTTGCAGGCGTCTCGGAAGGCACGGGATCTGTAGCAGGAGCCGTTGTCGGTCATGACGCGCTCGACGGTGACGCCGAGGCTTTTGTAGTAGCCGACCGCGGCCTCGAGGAAGTCCACGGCACAGCCTTGGCGCTCGGTCTGCATGAGCTTGCTGAAGGCTACGCGCGAGGCGTCGTCGATACAGACGTGCAGGAACTCCCAGCCGATGCCGCGGCTGTTGCTCTGGCCGGTGCGGTCACCTGTGATGCGATGGCCGACACGGTCGAACCTGCCGAGCTTCTTGATGTCGATGTGGATCATCTCGCCGGGGTGTTCCCGCTCGTAGCGGCGCACCGGCTCGGCAGGGGCCAGGGCGCTCAGCTTGTTGAGGCCCAGGCGTCGCAGCACGCGGCTGACCGTTGCCGGCGAGACGCCAACCTCGACAGCGATCGCCTTGCCGGTCAGGCGCTGGCGGCGCAGGGCTTCGATAAACTCGATGACGGGTTGCGGGGTTGGTCGGTGGAGCCGCCTCGGTCGTGAGCTGCGGTCCTGGAGGCCGGGCATGCCTTCGCGCTGGGCTTCAAGCCCGACCAGATCGGGCGATGGTCAGAGCGGAAGATTGAGATCGTCACGAAGTATGCGAGGGCCTACGCGCTCGCCCTGAAGAACCAGCCCTTCAAGCGCTTTTACATTGATGGCTTCACGGGCGGCGGCGTCGCGCTGCGGAAAGGGAGTCAAGACCAGGTCGTCACAACGGCGCGGCGGATCCTCGAGATCGAGCCGGCTTTCGACGGGTACCATCTGGTCGACTTCGACGTCGACAAGGCCGCGGCCATGCGCCTGGCCTGCGTCGACCGAGTTCAGGCTGTCGCCTACTGCGGCGATGCAAATGAGATCCTGCCACCGATCCTTGAATCTATCCGGCGCAGCGAGTCGAAGCGGGCGTTGTGCTTCCTGGATCCGTACAAGATTCTCCTGTCTTGGAAGGTTCTAGAGCTGGCCGGCCGAATGGGAACCATCGAGGGGTTCATCAATTTCCCAACGCTCGACATACAGCGGAATGTCCTTCGAAAGGATCCGAGCAAGATCCCGCCGCCGGGCGCAGCTCGATTGACGGACATGTGGGGAGATGATTCCTGGCGCCAAGTTGCCTATGCGCCCCAGGCGACGCTATTCGGCGACGTCGAAGAGAAGCAGTCGATCGACGCCCTGCTCGCTGCTTTCGCCACTCGCCTCAAAAATGTCGCGAGATTCCAGCATGTTTCTTCACCGCTGGTAATGCGCAACAACGAAGGTGCTATCGTGTATCACCTGCTGTTCGTGACTCAGCAGCCTCTCGCGCTGAAAATCGCCAACGGTGTCTTGAAGCCCTACCATCAGGGAAAGGCGTAACATGGCAACCAGCTCGATCGAGTGGACCGAAGCGACGTGGAATCCCGTCGCCGGGTGCACCATCCTGTCTCCGGGCTGCACCAACTGCTACGCCATGCGGATGGCCGCGCGCCTCGAGGCGATGGGCATGGCGAAGTATGCCGGTCTGACGCGCAAGAGCGGTGGCCGCGCGAAGTGGACGGGCGCGGTGCGCCTTGATCGGCAAGCCCTCGAGATTCCGAAGAGCTGGCGAAAGCCCCGCATGATCTTCGTCAACTCGATGTCCGATCTGTTCCAGGAAGCCGTGCCGGCGTCGTTTGTCGCCGCCGTGTGGGAGGCGATGGCGGCAACGCCGCGTCATACCTACCAGATCCTGACGAAGCGTCCGGAGCGCATGGCTGAGCTCACGCGGGACCTTCCCGTGCTTCCCCACGTCTGGCTTGGGGCGAGCGTCGAAAGCGCCGCTTACCTGGATCGCCTTGATGGTCTTCGAGGGGCCCGGGCGGCCGTCCGATTCGTATCGCTCGAGCCTCTGCTCGGATCCGTCGCCGGCGTCGATCTCTCGTCGATCGACTGGGCGATCGTCGGCGGCGAGTCGGGGCCTGGCGCGCGGCCAATGGACCCAACATGGGTACGCGAGATCCGCACGGCCTGCCGGCGCTCGGGCACTGCATTTTTCTTCAAACAGTGGGGCGGACGTAACAAGAAGCAGCGGGGCAGAACGCTAGACGGCAAAGTCTGGAGCGAGTTTCCGACGATTGCGGCTTAGGGGGGGAGCGCATGCCAAGCATGACTGATCCCGCGGAAGGTCTCACCTCTTTTCAAGCCGCTTTAGACGCCGACATCGTCACACTTCAAAAGGGCGCCCTCGATCCGAACATTCACGTGCATCTGGATCATCCAGCAGGTTCGCCGCGATTTACTTACGTTCGGCTGAAAGGGAAAACCGTAACGTCACTCGTGATGTTGGTGCCCGTCGATCACCTCGACGGCTTGCCTTGTTTTCAAATGGGCTGCGCGGTTCCCGAGAAATTTCGCGGGCAGGGACTAGCGCAGTGCACCATGCTTGCGGCGCTCGCTGAACTCGAGGCTGGCCTTGGTCGCAATGGC
Source organism: Reyranella aquatilis (assembly GCF_020880995.1). GTDB lineage: Bacteria > Pseudomonadota > Alphaproteobacteria > Reyranellales > Reyranellaceae > Reyranella > Reyranella aquatilis. The sequence goes on from NZ_JAJISD010000019.1 coordinate 73,711, forward strand.
GTGTCGGCGTTCTACGTCGAGGCAGTCGTAGGTATCGACAACGAACCTTCGAAGCGAATAGCGGAAAAGGTACTGTCGTCGAATCCGGAGCAGGTAACCGACAAGTTCTCGGGGCAGCCGGCTTACCACTACGTCAAGCGCATCGGCACCAAAGCCTAACTGAGTTCGCCGGGAAGAGCTGCACAGCCGATAACCCGCTGCTTCCGCCGTCTTGACGCTCAGCCGGAAGTGGCGTAGCGCCTCGCGGCGGCGGCCAGCCGCCGGCTGTGCAGATCCTCATAGAGCCGCTTCAGGTACTTGGCGTCCTCAATCTCCTGGAAGCTCGGATTCGGCCCGCCCTTCATCTCCGGTATAGTACTCACCTATTGGGGGCGCTCATGTCTGACGGACCAGTGAAGATCGAAATTGGTGCGAAGGCGACTCTGGAGATAAAGGCTGAGGTTCCCAAAGAATCAGCGGGCCGCATGGTCGATGCACTCACAGACCTTGTACGTCCATGGTCCGAGGCTCGCGGCTTGCGGGCCGACATGATCCGGCTCCATCGCGAAGACGTGGCGCTCCAGATCGCTTAGAAGGCCGCGCACCGGATTGCACTCGAGAGCAAGCCCGTGCACGCCATTCCCCTCAAGACCATCGTGCCCCTGCTCGAGCGCGGTTCCCAGGAAGAGCCGACAGACGAGCGCATGATCAGCATGTGGGGCAACCTTCTCGCTTCGTCAGCCACCACAGACGCCGTTTCTCCGCGCTTCATTTCCCTTCTCGCTGAAATGAATCGGCGTCAAGCGCTCTTGCTCATTGAGCTCTTCGAGTTTGAGGAGAGCACCACGGTCGATCTCCACGACCGCGCTGGCGAATTGGTCGAGTCACCGCTTGCGCTCAATGCGATCGAGGTGCCCTCTCCGCACATCGTCACGGCGATTGTCGAGGCTGCCGGTCCGGCCCTGCTCGCGATCGACGCGGTCTCACCGATCGAACCGTCGAGAGCACACACGAAATTCAAGCGCGTGAATGCGTGGGAAGCCGTGCCTCAGCGCGCAACCGATCTGGGCATCTTGGAATCCTTGGGCCTGATCAGTTTCAGGACACTCAGCACGGGGTATTTCGAAGGCTCGTACGTGTCTCTCGAAATCGGTCAAGGGACTTGCACTCCTTTGGGCGACGAGCTTCTGTATCTCGTCGGCGAGGCAGATCCTGACTAGAGATTTCCCTACCTGATCATTATGTCCCGGACTTATCAGCTGCTGGCAGCGGAACCGCACGTCGACGAATCGCTTGCCGCGCAGCAGCGCGCCGGCCGGGTCGGCCTTGGCCCGGTGATGGCACTGGTGGCAGTAGATCTCGACCTCGAGCCCTAAGGCCGCGATCTGGTCGAAGATGGTGAAGGGCGGGGCGAGCAGCATGCCCGGACCTTGGCGTCGCCCCTCGCGCGCGGGATCGGTCAGAACGTCGCGCCGCTATAGGTCCTGTTGGTGATCGGACGATGCCAGCACGATGCTGTCACGTTGGCCGCCGACATGCCCGCCCGAATCAACTGATGGTTGGGGCTGGGTGTCGGGGCGTAGGAGGTGTAGCTATGTGATCGGCATTCACAAAGGTCCGTACGTTGGCGCTGACGGATGGCAAACGAGCGAAGGCCTGATGCTGACCAAAGATATGGTCCGTTCACTTTACAAGTGATCAGCAGAGCGCCGAGGGTATCCCCCGGGAGTACTTCCATGGGGCTTTCGACACTCACAGGGCTTTGAGGGGTGGTTTAGACGTTGCGAGGGCTAGGCTGCGGACTCATAATGCCTGAGCCAAAGCCTAACGGCAGCGAGCTTTGCCATGGCAAGGTAGTTCAAGGCGATGCGGTCGAAGCGTGTGCAGATGTGCCTGAACTGCTTGAGTTTTCC
>NZ_JAJISD010000002.1 GCF_020880995.1 Reyranella aquatilis
GAAGTTCGTCAGCCAGTTGATGCCGCCCTCGGCACCAATGTACAGACCCGGCTGCGGCGACTGCGCCTGCGCCGCAACAGGCAGCGCGACGATGGCGGCGGCCGCCAGAAGAGCCTTCTTCATCAGATATCTCCTTTACTTACACAGCCCACCGCGAGGCGGCTGGGCAGAAATTCTTCGCGTTAGCGGGGAGAATGTACCTGAGCCTCCCCCGGGCACGCCACAAACTAAGGCTGGTTGCGCTCATTGTTGCCAGCACTGTGGCGCCTCAGCCACACTTTCACAGGCCCGCCGCCCCATCGATAGAGTTTCCCAAAAAGACTTTTTCAAAAATGGCTCTCCACGGGCCGGATGGCACAGTTTCTTAATCGGTCTCTTCACGCCATCTGATTGCAACATCCTCTCGGAAGACGCAGAATCGGCGCTCGGGGGTGGTCAGCGACGATGAGATTTGCTTCAGCAGTTCTGCTCGCCGTTGCCGGCTGGGCGGTCGGTGCAGCGGCGCAGCCGCGCGGGCCCGAGGGTTTCCGCGTCTGCAATCTGACCGCCGCAGAGATCGAAGTGGCCAAGGCGCTGGACACCGGCGCCAGCGACGGCACGGGTCGCATTGTCATTTCGGAGGGCTGGTACAGGCTGCCGCCCAACGCCTGTACGGTCCTCTGGAGCGGTCCGCTGCAGTACGATCATTACCTCGTCTACGCCCAGGACAAGGCTTCGGGGCGCGAATGGGGGGGAACGGTGCCCGCCTGCGTCACCCCTCAGGCGTTCACGATCCGGGCCGGCGCGTGCGGCCCGAGCCACCAGCGGCGCCTGTTCAGACAGGTTTCCGTCGGGCGCCAGAACGGCTGGACCCACAATTTCACGCCATGAAGGCCTTTCTCCTCGACCATATCGGTCTGTCGCACCCGCGTCGCTTCGAACGGACGATCGGCGTCCTGGTGGCCTGCATCCTCGGGCTCGTGGTCGGCGCGGTGGCGTTGCGGCTGGTCCTGAAGGACGAGTTCCACTTCAACTCGCCGCGCTTCTGGTACTTCACCTACCTCGCGGCACTGCTTCTTCTCGCCATCGTCTGCGTCCGGCTTCCCCGGCTGACCATGGTCCTGCTGTCGGTGGCGGCGCTGGAGATCGGCCTCGGGTTCGGCACGGCCCTGCTCTACAAGCTGCGGCTTTCCTCCTCGGAGACACTGTTCGCCCGCGACTATGTGCGGCCCCACTACGACTGGCACCCGCTTCTGCAGGTCCGCCAGGTCCCGACGGCAGTGGCCCGCAGCACCCGCGAGGTGGCCTACGTGAACGCGGAGCGGCGGCGCGGCCGCGAGCGCGATCCGCAGGAACTCAGGAGCAAGTCCGTCGTCGCCCTGATCGGCGGATCGACGACGCTCGACATCCTCTCGCGCGAAGGCGAGACCTGGGCCGAGCACCTCGAACGGCTGCTCGGCGCCGACCGCTACGCGGTGATCAACCACGGCGTGAGCGGCTATACGACCTCGGAGCACGTCATCCAGACCGCCTTCTATCAGGACAGTTTCGGCGTTCCGGCCAACTGCGCGGTCTACTATATCGGCTGGAACGACCTCCGGAATGCCCACGTCCGCGACCTCGACCCGGCCTATGCCACCAATCATCTGGTCGGCCAGATCGACGCCCTCGACGCCCGGCGTATCAACGGTCCCGCCCTCTCGGTCTCGCCGATCCTGTCCTTCCTGGGCAAGCTGGCCATCCTGGCCTTCGACACGGTTCGCCCACCGGCGCCGGTCCGCAGCGATGGCGGCAAAGGACCCGATCCGGCGCTGGAGAAGATCTACGCCCGCAATATCGCAACGATCTCCGCGATCAATCGCGGACGGGGCATTCGCACGGTCTGGATCGGCCAGGTCATGAACAAGGCCGGCCTCAAGGACGACCAGATGGAGGGATGGCTCCCGTTCGTCCGTGACACCGAGATTCCAGCCATGATCGACTGGCTGAACGGCATCCTCAAGCGAGAGGCCGAGCGGCTGGGCGACACATACATCGACGTCCCCGGCGATGCGCTGGCGCCGGAAGACTTCGGCGATGTCGGGCATTTCAAGGCGAGCGGCTCACGCAAGTTCGCCGAGGCGATCGCGCCCGCCGTCGGGCGCGCGTGTGCAAGCACACCTGCACCACGGTGAATTCGAGGACGGCCAGAGCGAAGAACCGTTGGACGTCAGCCAGACGTAATGGACCGCGGTCTAGTTTCCATGCCGTGCCGACACCCAACATCCTCCACCTGATCGCAGCCCTTGCCGCCGGTGCCACGATCTACCTGCTGCAGAGAGAGGCGCGCGGACGTTCGCTGAGCCCCGGCCAGCTCTTCGCCGGCCTTCCCTTTGCGCTCGTGACGGCGCTGCTGCTGCTCGCGATGCAGTCGCCCGCCGACCGGCAACCGGTTCTCTGGCTCGCAGGCCTGGCCGGCGGGACGGCGGCCGGGGTCATCCGTGGCCTTTTCCTGACACTGCAACTCGATCGAATGTACTCCCGCCTCCGCCTGCCCAACGGGCGCGACGGACTGTGGGCCGCGTGCGGGATGGCCGCTTTCCTCGTCGCGGCGTTCGCGGCCGCGCTCGCCGGACCGGCGATCCCGTTCGTGGAACCCGGCGCCACCGGCGCGGTCGCCGCCTGCGCGGGATATCTCGTCGGCCGCGCGGGCACCCTGTGGCGCCGCTCTCTCACCGCCCCTCATTCCACACTTCACTGACGTCACGGATCGTCGGGCTGCAACATGCCCGGGAACGAAGAGGCACCACGCCCGTTGAGGAGGTCCCTTTCCCAATGGAGTCCCCGCATGCGCACGCTTCTCCTCACCGCCACGATCGCCACCGCCGCCGCTCTCGCCACGCCCGTCATCGTGCTGGCTCAGGGAACCCCACAGACCGTCCAGCTGGTGAAGGTCGACGTCATGAAGGTCTCGACGGGGTATCGCGCCAGCAAGGTCATCGGCTCGAGCGTCGTGAACGAGGCCGGAGACACCGTCGGCAAGGTCGACGAGATCATCGTCGGACCGGACGGTAAGGCGCCCTTCGTCGTCCTCTCGGTCGGTGGTTTCCTCGGCGTGGGCGACAAGCTCGTTGCCCTGCCCTACGAGCAGATGCGGACCGATGGCAAGAAGATCGTCCTGCCCGGCGCCACCAAGGACTCCCTCAAGTCGCTGCCCGAGTTCAAGTACGCCTCCTGACGATGGGCGCTCTCACGGAAGAGTTCGCTCACCCGACCTTCCTCGCCTTTCCTGTGATTGCGGCGCGGCTCCTGTTTGCCGCGCTGCTCGGCGCGTTGATCGGCTTTGAGCGCGAATGGCGCGCCCGACCCGCCGGCCTGCGAACCCATATCCTGATCTGCGTGGCGGCAGCGACCTTCGGAATCCTCACGGTCGAGATCGCCCATTCCACCGCCTTCGTCGGACGCGAAACGGTGAGCGATCCGCTCCGCGCGGTGGAGGCGGTGACGGCCGGCGTGGCGTTTCTGGCCGCAGGGTCGATCCTGTTCACGCGCGGCGAGGTGCAGGGGCTCACCACGGGAGCGGGGATGTGGCTGGCAGGAGCCGTCGGTCTCTCCTGCGGCTTCGGCCTCTGGCAGATCGCCGGGCTCGGGACTTTCCTGATCCTGGTCGTGATGGGGCTGCTTCATTCCTTCGAGGTGAAACTCGGGATTGCCGCGGACAAGCGCGCTCATCAGCGCGAGCGCCGGGAGGCGCGGTCGTCCCACAAGGCAAAGGACGATACCGAAGACCGGTGCTAACCTACGCCGGCCATGCGGTCCGTCGTCTTCCGATCCCTGCTCTTTGCCGTCGCCTTCGGCGCCGGCCTTCCTGCGATGGCGCAGACGTCGAGGCCGGTTCCAGAACTCGGGACGGCGCCGATTCCGCGGCAGTTGCCCACCCTCCCGACGCCCGGCCAGCCGCCGGCGGCCAGCGACGAAGTGAAGGATCCCAAGACGGGCTGCGGCGTGGTGATGATGAACGCCGAACCCAATATCAGCATCAGCTGGTCGGGTGCGTGCGATTACGACCTTGCCCAGGGCAAGGGTGTCCTGCAGTGGTACAAGGGCGGCATTCCCACGGATCGTTATGAAGGCGAGATGAAGGACGGCCTCTACGAGGGCCAGGGCAAGCTCACCTACGCCAACAAGGCGCGCTACGAAGGCGAGTTCAAGGCCGGCGAGCGCGACGGCAAGGGCACCTACGTCTTTCCGAGCGGCGCGAAGCTGACCGCGGAGTTCCGCGAGGGCCGGCCGCAGGGCCACGGCATGTATGTCTGGCCCAACGGCAATCGCTACATCGGCGACTTCCGCGACAATCAGCGCACGGGCCGTGGCATCATCATGTTCACCGACGGCGGACGCTACGAGGGCGAATTCGTGAATGGCAAGATGCAGGGCCGTGGCCTGCGCGTCTGGGCGAACGGCTCGCGCTACGAAGGCGAATGGATGAACGATCAGGCCAACGGCTGGGGCACGAAATCAGGCGGTCCCGACGGGCAGGTCTTCAGCGGCATGTGGGTCAACGGCTGCTTCCGCGACAACCAGCGCTGGGCCACCGTCGGCGCAACCGCCGCGTCCTGTGGCTTCCAGTAGGACCGGAGGGCCCCTATGTCAGCCAGCCCCGAGCTGATGATGATCCAGTTCCTCGAATGGGTGGCCGCCCGGCCCCGCCGTCGCGAAGACGTGCTGGAGGCCTGGCAGAGCTCCTGCCCGCGCTTCCCCGTCTGGGAGGATGCCCGCGCCGATGGGCTGATCCGCCAGTATGGTGGCGAAGCGGGCGAGCACCGCGTCGAACTGACCGAACGCGGCAGGGCGATGCTCGGTCGCGGCTGACATCGACGTCGCGGACGCGCCCGACATCTCCCCACGTCCGGCGACTGCGCCTATAGTACCACCATGACGTTGCAACGTGCCGCACTGTGGGCCGTGGTTATCGCCGCGACGATCTTCCTGCTCGTCGCCGGGCGCGGTCTCCTGCTGCCGTTCGTGCTCGGCATCGTGCTCTGGTACATGGTCGATTCGCTGGCCGACACGCTCGCGCAGCCGCGGCTGGGCAGACTGCGGCTACCCCAGCCGCTCGCCCTGCTTCTCGCTGTCGTCGCCATCGGCGGGTTGTTCTGGATCGTCGGGCGAACGATCGGCCGCAACGTGCAGGCCGTCGTCGCCGCGGTGCCGACCTATGAAGCGAGGCTCACCCACCTGATCGAACAAGGCACGCGCATGGCCGGCATCGAACAGGCGCCGACCCTTTCCGAGCTGGTGGCGCGCATCAGCCTGGCCGACACGCTGGGCAGCGTCGCGACCGCCGCCGCCTCGGTGGTGAGCGTCGCCGGTCTCATCCTGATCTACACGCTCTTTCTCTTCGTCGAGCAGGTCCACTTCCGGAGCAAGCTCGCCGCCATCTTCCACGGCGACGGTCAGGAAGCTCGCGTGCGCGCCGTCCTGGCCCGCATCGACCGTGAAATCCGCCTCTACATCCGCATCAAGACCACACTGGCGACGGTCACCTCCGCGCTCGCCTACGTCGTCATGTCCTCGGTCGGGGTCGACTTCGCAGGCTTCTGGGCGGTGATGGTGTTCTTCTTCTATTACATCCCGACCGTCGGCTCGATCCTCGCCATCGTCGCGCCGGCGCTCCTCACGCTGATCCAGTTCGACAACCTCACGCCCTTCCTGATCGTGCTGCTGGTGTTCGGCTCCATCCAGGTGATCACGGCCAACGTCATCGAGCCCGCGATCATGGGACGCTCGCTCAACCTCTCGCCGCTGGTGGTGATCGTGTCCCTGATCGTCTGGGGCACGATCTGGGGCGTGGTCGGCATGTTCCTGTGCGTGCCCATCATGGTGGTGGCCCTGATCGTCCTTGCACAGTTCGAGGCGACCCGGCCGGTCGCCGTGCTGCTGTCCGCTGACGGCCGCATCCCGGAGTCGACGCCATGAAACGAACGGTTCTGCTCCTCGTCCTCCTGATGGCTGCGGGCACTGCCTCCGCCCAGGTGCCTTCGCCCAGCCAGCCGCCCACGCCGCCGCCGATGCCCACGCCGCGGGGCGAGGTCCTGTACTCGTGCCCTGGAGGCATTGATTTCGCATCGACCTTTTCCAACGATGGTGAACTCGCCACCCTGCGCATGCCGGGCCAGCCCGACATCGAATTGTCGCGTGCACCGTCGGGCTCGGGCTTCGCTTATTCCGATTCCTACTACGAGTTGCGTGGCCGCGGCCGCGAGGCGACGCTGACCGCCGCCGGACGCTCCATGCGCTGTCACGCCGCCGGCCGCCCCGGCGAGCCGCCCCGCACCTATGCCGGCGGCACTCTCACGGTGACGCTGTTCCCCGACGGCACGTTCCGACTGCGCGACAGGCGCGAGGGAGCGGCCGAGCCGGTGCTCGACGTCGGCCAGTGGGCACAGGAGGTGGAGGGCGGTGTCCGGATGGTCTTAAGGGGAATCGACAACAGCCGCCGCGCCTTCCGCGAACTAAGCGTCGACAAACTGGTTGCCGACGACGGTACCGAACTCCGGCGTACCGAGAAGACCGATCCGATCGACGGCAAGTTCCGGCTGGCCGGCATGTATCGCGACGCCCAGGATGGTGGCCTCTTCACCGCCTGTCTGGTCGGACGCACCTACGGTGTGGCGCCCGGCGGCGCGGAGCCGGAACTCGAAAAGGCCTGGGTCGAAGCCACCCCTTCGCGCGAGGCGAGCCTCTATGTCGAGATCATCGGTGGGTTCGACAACAACAACTCGATCACGGTGGATCGCTTCCTCACGCTGAAGCGCGACGGTGCCTGCCCTGCCCTGGTCTTCCGTGGATCGGCGCTGCGCGACACCGAATGGCGCCTGGTCGAACTCGATGGCACCCGGCCGACCTTCACTGAATGGCGGCGCCGACCGCTCATGCGTCTCGACGATGCCGGCCGGTTTACCGCCTCCACGGGTTGCAACACCCTGGCCGGCGACTTCGTCCTCGATCCCGATGGGCTGCGGTTCGTCCCCGGGCCGATGACACTGATGGCGTGCCCGCCGACGGAGGCCGAGATCGAGAAGAGCTTCGTCGAGGCGCTGACGGCTGTGAGGACGGCACAGATCTCCGGCACGACGCTCGACCTCATCGACGCAACCGGCAAACGGCGCATGCGCCTTGAGGCGCGTGGGCGCTAGGGCGCCGGGACGGCCGTGGGATCGGCCCGCAGCGTCAGGCTCTTGTCGTCGATGGTGATCCGCAGGAACGGAATCTCCGGAAGTGCCGCGCTCCCCTGGGCCTGGCCGTCGAACTCACGATCGACGTCTCCGAACAGGCGGAGATAGAGCTTCCACTCGATCATCGTCGGATCGATCGGAACGCTCACGGCTTCGTTCCAGTCGAGCGCCCGGATGCCGCTCTTCACGACACCGTCGACCGGGCGGTCGCGTACCAGCGTCGCCTCGAAACGGCCGATCGTGGCGCTGCGCGCGGCCTTGGTCACGGGCTTGGCCACCACGGAGATGCAGATCTGTCCGGGCGCATCCTCGCGCACGAAGTCGACGCCGCCGCCGTTCATCGTCTCGTCGGGAATGTCGTCGAGCCAGCCCAGCCGCTCGACGATAACGACCCGTCGGCGGTCCATGTCGAAACGCCAGCCGGGCGGCGGATCGAAGCAGCGCCTGACCGTGCGGGTCTCGCCGACCGGTGCCCGCGCCAGGATCTCGGGCGACACCAGCGTGTTGGATTCAGACGTCATGCTCCTCACCTTCTGGTCGAAGGCGAAAGAGCCCGGTTTCTCCGGCAGCGAAAGAAAGAGGAGCTGGAATACCTGCGTGTGGCTGGCATGACGCACGAAGAGCGACCCCGCCGCCAGTTTGGCGCGCGCGATGTCGGTCGGGAATGCGCTCCGCGGCAGCCTGAAGCGCAGGCGCTCGGGCAGCACCTCCGCCTCCCCGCGCCACGGCCCCATCGTCAGGACGGGCGGTGCGGGGCCGGCCGTCAGGCGCAGGCCCACGATGTCGATCTCGACGACGGGGTCTTCGGCGACAGGTACGGCGAAGCTCGGCGCGAACCGGGGCACCATGCCGCCGGGGGAGTCTCCGCCGACGGGGCCGGCGGCGGCGCCGTCGCGCGCGGCTCCGTCCGTCGGCACGGCCGCTCCAGCCTCGGACAACAGCGTGAGTTCGCCGGTCATCCGCCGCGGCGTGAGGATATGCGGCGTGTACGAGAGGATGACCGGTGCCTGGTCATGCGAGGCGAGCCGTTCGAGATCGGCCGGGATGCCAACGGCGGCCTGGTTGACCGCCATCGCGCGGCCCGGCGCGCCCGGGCGGTCGAGCGCCGCCCGCAAAGCCGCATTGACCGCTTCCAGCCTGTCGAACATCTCGCGGCGGCGGGGCGGCAGCCCGTCGTAGGGCTGTTCCCGCTCGGGCTCGTACCGGGCGGCCAGCGCATCGAACAGGAGGCTGGCGGCGCGAAGGGACGCGAGCAGTTCGATCCGCGCCATGCCGTCGGCGCGGGCCTGCAACTCGGCCCGCTCGGCACGCAGGTTCACGAGTTTCTCGGCGATCGTCGGTCCGACGGGGACGCCGCGCGTCTCATGCAACAAGCCGAACGCCAGCGCTCCGCACGCGACCAGCAGGACCGCGACGAGCGCCAGCGTGCGGCCCCAGTAGGATTCGGAGGCGGTCGAACCAGCCGTCATGCGGCGCGTTCTAGCACGACCGCCGGCCGGAAAACCGGCGGCGGATTGTCTGGATCAGTACGAGAAGAGCACCGGCAGCGGCGACGACAGGATGAGGTCGCGCGTGACGCCGCCGAAGATCATCTGACGCAGCCGGCTCTGGGTGTAGGCGCCCTTCACGATGAGGTCGGCGCCCAGCGCCTGCGCGCGATCGATGATCGTCTGCCCCGCGGTCTTGCTGCCCGGCTTCACATGCTGGCCGGTCACGTTCAAACCATGACTCTTGAGCGATTCCGCGATCTCCGCCGAGGTCGGGCCCGGCACCATGGCTCCCTCGACGCTCAGCACCTCGATGGTCTCGGCCCCGCTGAGAACGGGCATGGCGAGCGAGATGGCGCGCGCACTTTCCGTCGAGCCGTTCCAGGCGAACAGGATCCGCTTGCCGACCATGCCCGTGAAGCCGGGTGGCACGACGAGGACCGGGCGGCCGGAGTCGAACAAGGCGGTCTCGAAAACGCTTTCCGGCATCTTGGGCAGAGCGCCCGGCTGCGGCAGCACGATCAGATCGTAGGCGCGTCCGATGGTTCCGATCGCGGTGGGGCCGCTGTCGTCGGCGGAACGCCATTCGGAGACGAGGCCGGCCGCGCGCTGATCGAAGGCCTGCTTCACCGCAGCGACCCTCTGACGCTCCTCGGCGTCCTCGGCCAGGCCGCCGCCGATCGGGGCACCCATGCCGGCATCGGCCCACGCCATGCTCATGACACCATAGGAAGGCGGCTCGAGCCCGATCAGGCGCGCCCCGAAGGTGCGCGCGATTTTGGCCGCCAGATCGAATGCCGACGGATCTTCCGCCGTCCAGGCCATGGTCAGAATGGACTTCATGACGCGCCCTCCTCTTCGTCCGACGATACCACGAGGATCGGGCCCGCGCGCGCCGGGATGTACTTGATACAATTCTCACATTGAATGGGTGTTTCAGTCCAATACGTTGAACGGGTTTGTTGATGCCGCGATCGAAGGCGGGCCGGCGAACGGCCCCCAAGCATTTCCTGCCCTGGAGTTATGCATGCTGTCGTTTTTTCGCCGCCTGCTGACGGACGACAAGGCCGCTACCGCGATCGAATACACTCTTATCGCATCGCTGATCGCCATTGCGGCGGTCACGGCCATCAGCACCGTCGGCGGCAGAACCCTCTAGCGCACCGAACCGGTGTCGGCGCGCATCGCACGCCGACGGGCCGCCACCGCGGCGATCAGACGATCTGGCCGGCCGAGGGAACGATCCACGCGAAGCGGTCCGACAGCGCGGCCAGCGTGATCCGGTTGATCTCATCCGCGCCGATCGTGCCCCCGCCCGTCGCATCGGGCAGGTCGCGCGTCGCCACCGTATCGGCCGCGATCGTGCACATGTACCCATGATCCGTCGCTGCGCGGACGGTCGCCGAAACGCACATGTGGGTCATGAAGCCGCCGACGATCAGGTTCTTGCGGCCGATCGCGGCAAGCCTGGTGGCGAGGTCCGTGCCCGCGAACGAATTGGGCAGGCCCTTGTCGATGATCGTCTCGCCCTCGCGGGGCGTCAGTTCCTTGACGATTTCGTAGCCTGTCGAACTCGGATTGAACGCCTTGCCCTTGGACTGGTGACGCACATGGACGACCGGCGCCCCCACCTTGCGGGCCTTCTCGAGCAGGACCGCGAGAGCGTTCACGGCCGGTTGCACGCCCGTGAGTGGCAGCATGCCATCGGTGTATTCGCGTTGTGCATCGATGATCAGCAGGATCCCGTCGGCCATGGTGGCCGGCGTCGGTTGCGCGCCGGCCATCTGCAGCATGGTCATCGCCATATTCATTCCTTCGACAAAAATACGGTTGTACAAGCCTCGAGCATATCAACGCCGAAGGCAGCCCGATTTGCAATACCTTCGAGGGGGGAGTCTGGAAGCCCCCTGGAGGCGACACCGATTCACCGGCGTCGCAATGTCCATTACCGGACGGTCTCGACTACGGTAGGGATGAAACCATGAAGACGATCATCATCGGCGGCGGCATCATGGGCCTGGCGACGGCGTGGGGACTCGCGCGCCAGGGACACGACGTCGAGTTGTTCGAACAGGGGCCTCTTCCCAACCCGCTCGCCTCGTCGATGGACGAGCACCGGCTGATCCGCCACCCCTATGGAACGCATGCGGGCTACGCGCGCATGATCGACGAAGCCTATGCGGCCTGGGATCTGCTATGGAACGACCTCGGCCAGACCCTGCATGAACCGACCGGGACGCTGGCGCTGTCGGGCAACGGCGCCGACTGGGCGCAGAATTCCGCAGCCACCCTCGCTTCGATCGGCAGGCCGATGACCGAACTGTCGATGGAAGAGCTGCCTCGTCGCTTTCCCCTGCTCGACACCAAGGGGCTGGAGCGTGCCTTCTGGATCGAGACGGGCGGCGTTCTGCTGGCGCAGGACATCGTGTCGGCACTCGCGTCGCATCTGAGTGCCCAACCGCGCGTGAAGCTGCATGCCGGCGTGCCCATCCGGTCAGTGGACCTCGAGCATGGGCGCGTCGCCACCGACCTCGGCACAACGCACGCCGCCGACGTCGTCGTGGTGGCCGCCGGCGCCTGGGCCTCGCGCCTCGTACCCGACCTGGCCGGACGTGTCGTGCCCTCCCGGCAAGTCGTGATCTATTTCGATCTGCCGGAGGACCAGCGCCTGCCCTGGGCAAAGGGACCGATGATCATCGAGAAGACAGGCGATGTCGGTCTGTATCTCGTCCCTCCCGTGCGCGGACGCGGCATGAAGGTCGGCGACCACGAGTTCAGCCGCACCGGCGATCCGACGGCAGCGCGTGACGCGGCACCGGATGAGATGCGTGCCCTGCTCGACCGCTGCGGCAGCCTGCTGCGGGGCTTCGATCGCTGGAAGATCCGCAACCTGAAGGTCTGCTTCTACAGCGTGACCGACGACGAGCGTTTCGTCGTCGAGAAGCAGGGCGGCAAGGGCTGGGTGATATCGCCCTGCTCCGGCCACGGCTTCAAGTTCGGCGCGGTGATGGGCCTCGAACTGGCCCGGACGATCGCCGAGGGTCGCGACGCCGCGGCGCATGCGCGCTGGGCGGCCGGTCTGGCCGGCGATGGGCCGACCTGACAAAATGCAGTGAATTCCGGGAGAGAAACCGACATGGCATCCGCCAAACGCAGCGCTAAGTCGAAGACCGCATCGAAGAAGGAGACCGGCCTGCGCCAGGGCCTCGCCACCTACGGCGACGCCGGCTTCTCGCTGTTCCTGCGCAAGGCCTTCATCAAGGCCGGCGGCTATTCCGACGATGCGCTCGACCGGCCGATCGTGGGCATCACCAACACCTTCTCCGACTACAATCCCTGTCACGGCAACGTGCCGGACCTGATCGAGGCGGTGAAGCGCGGCGTCATGCTGGCCGGCGCGCTGCCCATGGTCTTCCCGACCGTGTCGATCCACGAGAGCTTCTCCCATCCGACCAGCATGTTCCTGCGCAACCTCATGTCGATGGACACCGAGGAGATGATCCGCGCGCAGCCGATGGATTCGGTCGTGCTGATCGGCGGCTGCGACAAGACGCTGCCGGCCCAGCTGATGGCCGCCGCGAGCGCGGACCGCCCTGCCGTCGTGCTGCCGGTGGGACCGATGCTGGTCGGCCATTTCAAGGGCGAGGTGCTGGGCGCCTGCACCGATTGCCGTCGCCTGTGGGGCCAGTATCGCGCCGGCACCTTCTCCGAATCCGACATCGAGCAGGTGAGCGAGCGTCTGGCGCCGACCAAGGGCACCTGCATGGTGATGGGCACCGCCAGCACCATGGGCTGCATCGTCGAGACGCTGGGCATGGGCCTCCCCACGAGCGGCTCGATTCCCGCGACGCACTCGGACCGGCTGCGCATCGCCGAGCAGACCGGCCGGCTCGCGGCCGAAATGGCCGTGAAGCAGGGTCCCAGGCCCAGCGAGATCATGACAAAGGCGGCCTTCCGCAACGCGCTCACCGTGCTGCAGGCGATCGGCGGCTCGACCAACGCGCTGGTGCATCTCACCGCAGTGGCGCGGCGCCTCGGCATCGAGATCGAACTGGAGGAGTTCGACGAGATCGGCCGCAACGTGCCGGTGCTGGTCGACCTCAAGCCATCGGGCGACCACTACATGGAGCACTTCCATTGGGCCGGCGGCAATTCGCGCCTGATGAAGGAGATCCGCAAGAACCTCGACGAGAAGTGCCGGACGGTCGCCGGCAAGACGCTCAAGCAGGTGATCGATGCGGCCGAAATGGTGCCGGGTCAGACCGTGATCCGCACGCCGGCCAATCCGATCAAGCCGACCGGCGGCATGGCCGTGCTGCGCGGCAACCTCGCGCCGCGCGGCGCCGTCATCAAGCACGCCGCCGCCTCGCCGTCATTGATGACCCACACTGGCCGCGCCGTGGTGTTCGAATCGCTGGAGGATCTCGCCGCGCGCGGCGACGATCCCAACCTGGATGTGAAAGCCGACGACATCCTCGTGCTGCGCAATGCCGGTCCGAAGGGCGCGCCGGGCATGCCCGAGGCGGGCTCCTTCCCCATCCCCATGAAGCTCGCGCGTGCCGGCGTGAAGGACATGATCCGCATCTCCGACGCGCGCATGAGCGGCACGGCGTTCGGCACCATCGTGCTGCATGTCGCGCCCGAGGCCGCCGTCGGCGGGCCGCTCGCGCTGGTGAAGACGGGCGACCGGATCACGCTCGATGTCCCGAAGCGCAAGCTGGAACTGCACGTCGACGCGAAGACCCTGGCGGCCCGCCGGAAGATCTGGAAGGCGCCGCCCGCGCATCCTGGCAGTGGCCGCGGCTACACCGGCCTGTTCTTCAAGACCGTGCTGCAGGCCGACGAAGGTGTCGACTTCGACTTTCTCGGACCGGAAAAGTGACCGACGCCAGGCTTCCGTCGATCTCGGTCGTCGTCACGTGCTTCAACTGCCGTGACTACATCGCCGACGCCGTGCGCTCCGTCGCGCACCAGACGCTGCGCGACTTCGAATGCGTGATCGTCGACGACGCTTCGACCGACGATTCGGCTACGGTCGTGCAGCACACGCTGGACGAACTGGCGGACCCGCGTTTCCGGCTGGTCCGTCTCGACAAGAACGTCGGACAGACCGGCGCCACGCGGCGCGGCCTCGCGGAAACGAATGCGACGTTCGTCTGCTTCCTCGATTCCGACGACCTGTGGAATCCGGATTTTCTCGAGCGCCATCTCGCCGCACATCTGAATGAGAGCTACGCGGTGGGTTTCACGGCCTGCAACGCGCGGGTGATCGACGGACAGGGCAAGTTGATCGCCGGTGGCTTCTACTGGTTCGGCCAGGATCGCGCCCGCGCCGATCGCGACAAGTCGTTCGTTCCGATCGATGCCACCCGGGTGCCAACGCTGGACACCACGCAAGGCACAGCCAGATGGCAAGGCAGCACGCCTTACAGGCTGTACACCAAGCGCGTGGTCCATTGGGTCTGGGTCAGCACCTCCTCGATGATGTTCAGGCGGTCCCTGATCAATCTCGTCTTCCCAGCCGACGACGAGGTGTTCCGGCTCCACATGGACTTCTACGTCGTCGTCATGGCGCAGATGGTGGCGGGATCGCTGCTGATCGACGAGGCGCTCTATTCCTATCGCCTTCACGGCCGCAACGGCGCCGCCGACAATCCCGTGCTGGGTGGACGACTGCATCTTTCGAGTCGGAACTGGGGTAGCACCTATTCGACGATGCTAGATCGCATGCTCGATGCAATGTTGCGCGATGAGGAGCGTTTCACAACGGCGCTCGGCGATCGGCAGTATCGACGGATGGTGTTGCGAATGCGAGCCGCGCGCGCAGGTCCCATCGTCGGATTGGCGCATACCATCCGGAGTTGGTTGATCTAGAAAAAATCCTGCCTCATTCTGCATCGAAGAGATGCCCGCAGGCTGCGGGACTCGGGGGAGAATCTGGTGAGCAGGCTAGGACTTTGCGTGAGCGTCTTCGCTCTGCTGGCCGCCGCCCTGTCGGCGACGATCGTCGGTGTGCGCCCGGCGATCGCGCAGCAGACGCAGGCCGTCTCGCCCGAACTGGAAGCGGAGTACGATGCCGCCTTCCAGGAAATGCTGAAGAATCCCTCGGATCTCGACGTCCTCTTCAAGTTCGCGACCATCGCCTCGAAGACCGGCGACCTCGAAGGCGCGATTTCCGCGCTCGAGCGCATGTTGCTGGTCGACCCGGACCTGCCGCGCGTCCGCCTCGAACTGGGCGTGCTGTACTACAGGCTGGGCTCCTTCGAGGTGGCCCGCAGCTATTTCGAGGTCACGCTCAAGTCAGCCTCGCTTCCGCCGGACGTGAAGGCGCGCGCCGAGCAGTTCCTGGCGGAATCCGAGAAGCGCCTCACCAAGTCGCGTTTCACGGGCGAGATCTTCGCCGGCATGCGTTACCAGTCGAACGCCAATCTCGGCCCGCCGACCTCGAGCGTGCGCCTGTTCGGACAGACGGCCAACCTCAACCAGACGGCGCTGGGAACGGCCGACTGGGGTGCGGTGACGTCGGGCTTCCTGCGCCATATCTACGACCTCGGCCAGAACAACCCGGCGCAGCTCGAAACCCAGCTCTCGGGCTACCTCAACCGGCAGTTCCAGATCCAGGCGGCCAACGTGTCGATCCTCGACCTGACGTCGGGCCCGCGCTTCAAGGCCTTT
Organism: Reyranella aquatilis; assembly: GCF_020880995.1. GTDB lineage: Bacteria > Pseudomonadota > Alphaproteobacteria > Reyranellales > Reyranellaceae > Reyranella > Reyranella aquatilis. The sequence goes on from NZ_JAJISD010000002.1 coordinate 15,359, forward strand.
AACGGCATCTTCGAGGACGTGACGCTGAAACCCTTCGGTACGGTGGGTTACATCTGGGTCAACGACGTCCCTTACTACGGCAGCTTCGGTTCGGGGCTCGAGGTCGGCACCCTCCTGTCGGACAAGCTGCGGAACACCACGAACTTCGTGTGGCGGCGGCAGATGTACCAGAACACCTGGTACATCCCGACCAACAACCAGTTCACCGGCGTGGAGTACTCGGCCAACTCGACGTTCCAGTACGCGGTGAATCAGGCCGTGATGCTCTACGCGAACGGCAACCTCCAGCGTTACCAGACCGACAGCACGCCCTGGCAGAACTACATGCTCTACGGTGTCGGGGGCGGCATGTCCTTCTCCTTCACCGACCCGCTTTTCAAGAGCGAGCTGCCGTGGAGCATCAGCCTGTTCGGCAACGTCCAGTGGTGGTACTATGACCAGCCGGACGCCGTCGTGGATCCGACCGTTACCCGACAACAAATCGACACGATCCTGAACCTTACTCTGTCGATCCCGTTCGACCAGCGGACGATGTTCACGGTTTCGGGCGGACGGTTCGTCCGGTCGTCGGACATTCCCAACTACGCGTTCACCAACAACAGTGCGCTCATCGGAGTAACCTGGCGCTTCTAGCGCCGCCCAGGAGAACACAGTGGCCTTCAGACTTCCCGGCGTGAACCTGTCCCTGTTGACGGCGGCCCTGCTCGCCGCAGGCTCATCCGCCCTGCTCCCGGCCATCGCCCATGCCAAGGTCGGCGTGACCTCGGCGACGGACGGCGATCCGCGCGGCAAGCCGCCGGCCGAAGCCGAGCGCGTGCTGCGCGTCGGCATCGACGTGCAGGCCAACGAATTGATCACCACGTCGGCCAACGACCGCGCCCACCTGATGTTCCTCGACGGCACGTCCCTGTCGGTCGGGCCCAACGCCCAGATCACTATCGACAAGTTCGTCTACGATCCCACCACAAAGACGGGCGATCTCGCCATCAATGCGAGCAAGGGGGTCTTCCGCCTGGTCGGCGGCAAGATCAGCAAGACCAACGCCATCACGGTCACGACGCCATCGAGCACCATCGGCATTCGTGGCGGCATCAGCCTCTTCAACGTCGAGCAGCGCTCGACCACGTCCGTCTTCGTCTTCGGCATCAGCATGAGCGTCGGCGCCGGCGGCCAGCTCGAAGTCGTGACCCGTCCGGGTTTCCAGGTGACGACGCTGCTGGGCGGGCAGCCCGGGCGGCCGGGCGCCGTGCCGCCGGGCACGCTGACGGCAACCCTGGGCCAGCTCGAAGGCGGCCGGGGCGGCCAGCAGGGCGGCGGCGCCGATCAGTCGGCCCAGAATTCGGGCTTCTCGAACGCCAACTCGGGCCAGGGCTCGGGGAACACGCTGGGCAACCGCTTCGGCAGCGGGCCGGGTCCGCGCAACGTCAATCCCAGCAACATCGTCACCAACGCCATCAGCAACGCGACCGAAACGGCGCCGTCGAATCTGCCGACCTTGCCCGACAGGATCGTCTCCCAGTCGACGCCGATGCAGCAGACGATCACCTACAGCGGCGTGATGGGCGGCCTGGTGAACAACAACGGCAATACCTCGTTCGGAACCGGCACCTATCAGCAGATCTGGTCGATGAATACCGGCACCGGCAACACCACGGCCAACTTCAACAACAGTACCTACAGCGGCACCACGACCCGCGTCGGCAATTCCGGCTTCCAGGCCACGATGCCGACGACCACGCCCGCCACGCCCGGCCGCACGATGACGATGAACGGTGCCTTCGTGGGCCAGGGAACGTTCCCGACGAACCAGGCCGGCACCTTCGCGGTCAACGGCCCGAACTATCAGGCCGGCGGCGCTTTCGCCGGACAGAAGACTCCCTAGAGCGCTTCTGGGCGAGATTGAATCAAGCCGAACATTCAAACAACGACCTCACCCTGAGGAGCATCGCGCAGCGATGCGTCTCGAAGGGTGGGAACGCGCACCTTGCCTGTTGCCCATCCTTCGAGACGCGGCCTGAGGCCGCTCAGGATGAGGTCGGTGGGTCAATGTGACCTGGAACGGCTCTAGCCGACTTTCGTCGCGATGAAGTCAGCGATGGCAGCGATGTCGTCGCGACGGAACCAGGGCAGCGCGGCATCGTGCGGCCGAACGTCGGACGCGATCGCCACGATGGCGGGATCGCCCGGCGCCAGAGGCTTGGCATCATCGGAGGCACGCACCTCGATCTTGAGGTGCGGCTCGTTCTTGTAGCCTTCGATCAGAACGAGATCCGACGGCGAGAGGCGCGCCAGAACGTCGGCAATGGACGGCTCGGGCGTCTCGCACAAGATGGCGTAGCGCCGGCCCCCGACCAGGGCCACCTCCCCCGCCCCGGCGGCGCGATGTCGCCAGGAATCAGTACCGGGCTGGTCGATGTCGATGTCGTGGTGGGCGTGCTTGACGGTCGACACACGCCAGCCGCGGCGCACGAACTCCGCCACCAGACGCTCCGTCAGGGTCGTCTTGCCGGCATTCTTCCAGCCGGTGACGCCGAAGACCCGCTGCCCGGTCACGTCATAATCGCTCACGCCGCAATCCGGTCGGCACAGGCATAGGCGGTCAGGCGCCCCTCACGCACGAACGCCACCAGGGCAATGCCCGCCTGCTCCGCCGTCTCGATCGCGAGCGAGGTCGGGGCGGAGACGGCCGCGATGGCCGAGGCGCCGATGGCGGCGGCCTTCTGCACCATCTCGTAGGAACAACGGCTCGTCACGACCACGAAACCGCCGGCAGCGGCCGCGTCGCTTCGCGCAAGGGCACCCGCCAGCTTGTCGAGCGCGTTGTGCCGGCCGACATCCTCGCGCACGGAGACCAGCCCGCCATCCGGTGCGGCCCAGGCGGCGGCATGCAGCGCCCCGCTCGCCCGGTTGAGCCGCTGCTGCGCCGGCAGCGCCGCCATTGCCCGCTCGATCGAGAGCCGCGACACGGGCCGGGGTTGCGCCACGCTTGGCACCGTCCGCAGCGCGGCGTCGAGGCTGTCGACCCCGCAGAGGCCGCAGCCGGTGCGGCCGGCGAGGCTGCGCCGCCGCTCCTGCAGGCCGGCCAAGCGCTGCGCGGCGATCTCGAGGCGCACTTCGATGCCGCGGCCCATCGGCTCGGCTTCGATGTCGTAGATTTCCGAGGCTTTCTCCACGATCCGCTCGGTGAGGGAAAAGCCGCGCGCGAAATCCTCGAGATCGCACGGCGTCGCCATCATCACCGCGTGACTGATACCGTTGTAAACCAGCGCCACGGCGACTTCCTCGGCCACCGCCTCCTCCAGCGACTGGCTGCCGCCGGCCGTCAGGCGGCGGGCCGTCCGGCGCACCGTTCCGTCCCGACTCATCCCGCAGCCTCGTCGATCCGCAGATGACGGCCCTCGCGATCGAAGAAGAGGCCACGATTGAGCGTCAGCGGATCGGCCTTCACGTCGGCCTCCACATCCTTCAGTCGCCGGGCCGCGACCGGATCGGGCAGCGGGCCGCCTTCGTGCCCCAGCCCCACGAAGAACGCGACACCGTCCCAGGGCGTACGCGCGCTATCCAGCAGGCCACGCATCTCCGGCCAGGTCATCTCGTCGCCGATCAGATGGGCATAGCTCGACTTCAAGGGCACGGCATTGCTGGGCGTGATGCGCACCAGCAGGATGAAAAGCGTGAAGGGGCCGGTCTCGGCGAACTGCGCCGCGAGCCAGTGCTCGAAGTCGGATTTCATCGAACGCCCTAGAATTCGACCACGGGCGTGGGCGGCACGTAGCGGTCGAAGACCTGCAGGAACGGCTCGCCGCGCTCGGCCTCGTACCAGGCCTCGAAGGCACGGAAGGCAGCAATGGGATCGGCGATGACCGGCGGCTCCGCCGCCTCGCCTTCGGCGGGCTCGACGGGATGGGCATCGGCATGCAGCGCCTCCGCGATCGGCCGCAGCCAGTCGAGAAGCGGCCGCGCCCCTTCCCCCAGCTCGGAAAGCCCGTTCTCGATCCAACCGATATCGCGGAACAAAGCCTCGAGCTGCCGCTCTACGGCCAGTTCCCGATCCGGTTCCAGTGCCGCGACGCGCGCCATGTCGGACAGCGCGCTGAGACGGCGCCAGGCGAAGGTGCGCGCCCGCTCCGCCTCACGGATCTGGGCATCGACGGAGGCACGCACCTGTCGTTCGGCCGTTTCGGCCGCGGTGCAGTCCGCCTGGAGACGGGCGATCAGGGAGTCTGTGGCAGCCGGCATCCCGCCAGTTGACCCGACCGGCCGGACCGCCGCAAGCCTCTCCCGCGCCGCTACTTGGCGTACTTCAGCTCAACCTCGGCGACGCCGGCCGCGACGTTCAGGCCGACGCTGCCCTCCACGCTGACCGGCTGCAGGGTGACCTGCCCGCTGCCGCCGCCGACCAGCACATTGGCACCGACACCGCCGCCCACCGTCGCCTGGGCCGTCGCGCCGACATAACCGCCGGTGAGCGCGCCCGGCGCGATACTGCCAGGGGCGAAGACGAGCCAGACGATCTGCGATTCCTTGGTGAAGCCGATGTCGACGCCGTAGCGCTTGATCGCCCCGGTGTACTTCTCCCCCACACCGTCGGTGCGCGCGAAGATGCAGTCGAGGTCCTTCGAGGAGCCGAAGATGAAGCCCATGCCGCCCGCCACCTTGCAGGTGAGCGACCCCACGTTGGCGCCGGATTTGCCGGCCGCCTGGGGCGTGCCGGGCGCGGCGGGGGTCTGCGCCTGGGCCGCGCCCCCGGCGCTCACCAGAAACATTGCGGCGGCGGCCGTCAGCAGGGATCGAAGCATGTCGAAGTCCTTTCCGGTTGGAGGTCAGTCTTCCTTCTTCGCTCTCTCGATGGCATCGAGGATCTCGGTCAGGCCGTTGAAGTAGACAACGCCCTGCTTGTGCATCTCATGGCGGACCGTGCGGATGAGCCCCGCTTTCCGGATCATGAGCTCTGCGAGCGCGATCTTCGCGTCGTCGCGCGTCTGGCTTTCGATCGTCACGACACCCCCTTCAGTCCGCAATCCGGGCCTGGCCGCCATACTGGCCGCGCGCCTTCAGCACGTAGCCCGTCGCCCTGAAATCCGAATCCTGCCGGATCGCAGCTGTAACGACCGGGTCGTTGTGCGGGTTGCTGCTGGCGATCAACGCATTGGTCTCGGCCTGGCAGTTCGCGCTGATCGTGCGCCCGATGCTCGCAGGGTCTCCGGTGCCGGTCGCATGCGACGCCGCTTCCCGCTGGAGGCAGGCATCCCGCGCCTCGTAGGTCTTGCCGACGGCTTTCACGGTCCAGGGCTCCGAGTACTGGGAATTCGCCGAACAGCCCGCCAACGACAACAAGGCGGCGACAATCAGGATACGCATCAGGGGGCCGAACTCCAGGGACGACGGAAGAAGGACATGCAAAGATGGCGGAAGAGAGTGGGAGTCGAACCCACTAAGAACCGCCTAACGGCCCTCTCTGGCTTTGAAGGCCAGCCGCCCCACCGGGAGCGCTTCCCCTCCAAGGCCGATGATTCACCAGAATGAATCCCCTGTCACCTGCCGTGCTAGGCTGAATTTTCCCAAGGGAATCAGGATCATGGCAATCGAGCTGAAATACATCGTCGGAAACGTCTCGGATCTTTCCGCGGCCGTCGCCTTCTGGCGCGACACGGTCGGCCTGAAACTCAAGTTCCAGACACCCGAATGGGCAGAGTTCGACACCGGCACCACCCGTCTGGCGCTTCAACCAGCCTCGCCCTCCAATCCGGCGGGCACATGGCAACCCGGGCTGCGGGTTCCCGACCTCGCGGCGAAGCGTGCCGAACTTCAAGCGCGCGGCGTGAACATTGGCCGCCCACCCCACGAGGAGCATGGGTTCCTGCTGTCGCTCTTCACCGGCCCGGACGGCGCCCCGGTGAGCCTGAGCGGGCCGGCACCTAAGGCGTAGGCGGCGGGCCGTACTGGCCGATCTTCTGCGGCACGGCGCGGCGCAGGTCGCCGCGGCGGATCGTGATCCCGTGGCGATCGAAGAACTCCAGGATCTGGATCGCGACCTTGCGTCCGTTGTCGAGCTTGTCGCGGAACTCCGCCGCGGTGAACTCCCGGCCGAAATCGTTGGCGATCCCGATCATCTCGGCCACCACGGGCCTCAGGAAGTAATGGTCGGGCGCCACCTCGACGATGCGTCCCAGCTTGGCGAGACGTTGCAGCAGCCGGCGGGTATCGGCCTCGGGCGCGTCGTAGGTCTCGGCGAAGTCACGCACGCGCGGCGGCTTGAAGCGGTCGCGCGTCATGTCCGCCAGGATCTTCTGCCACAGCGCCTCGTCGCGCGATCCCAGCTTCAGCGAATGGCCGGGCAGGCGCAGGAAGGCGCCATCGACGGTCACGGCCTTGGCGCGGATCGCCTGATCCAGCAGGGCCTTGAAAACCGGGGCGGGCCAGCGACGCTTCAGCGTCACCCGCAGGCGCTCGGCCTGCAGGCCCGGCGCGTCGGGCTTCGTTTCGTGGAATGTCTTGAGCGTCTCGACGATGTCCTTCTTCGCCGCGTCCAGGGTTTCGGCGAGGAAGCCGAACCCTTCCAGCCTCGCCCCGCTGGCCGCTTCGAGCAGCTTTTCCACCTCGGCCGGCCTCAAATTGCGCGACAGGCCGAACCGCGCCAGATCGACGAAGCCGCTGTCGAGGCGCAGCAGCTGCGGCAGCACATCGGCGTCGGGCTCGACGAGCGCCGCGAGTTCCAGCAGGCGCCGCTCCGCGCGCCGGTTGCGCGGCGGACCGAAGGGGTCGATCGTCGTTGCACCGGCCATCGTGCGGATGGCCGATGGATCGCGAAGGATCACCCGGTCGCCGGCCAGCGCGCCGACCTTCTCGTCGAGGACGATCTGCGCCAGCCCGCTGTCGCCGGGCTGCAGCCGTTCACCTTCCAGCAGTGCCACGCGGCCCATCACATGAGCCGATCCAAGATGCACGTGCACGGGCGACCAGTGCTTGAGCGCCTGGGCTTCCGAGGCAAGCAGGCTCAGCCGCACGTCGATCCGGTCGGTCGGCGCATGGAGCTCCGGACTGACGACCCAGTCGCCGCGCCGGATCGCATCCTTCGAAAGCCGGGGGCCCGCCAGATTGAGCGCGCAGCGCTCACCCGCGCGCCCGATCTCCGCCGGCCGGTTCTGTGCGTGCAACGAGCGCACCCGCGCCTCGATGCCGGAGGGCGTCAGCAGCAGGCGGTCGTCGACCCTGATCTCGCCGGCATGGACGGTGCCGGTGACGACGACGCCCGCGCCCGAGAGAACGAAACAGCGATCCACTGCGAGCCGTGCGAAGCCCGCCGCGCCCTTGCCGCTCTCGCCGAGAACCAGGAGCTTTTCCTTGAGTTCCTGCACACCCTGCCCGGTCACCGCCGACACAGGAACGATCTCGGCCCCGCGCAGCGAGGTTGTGGACAGCAGCGTCTCGACCTCGGCCATCCGATCCAGCAGCTCGTCGTCGTTGACGAGATCGCACTTCGTCAGCGCCACGAGGCCGCGATCGAGGCCCAGCAGGTCGAGGATCTGCAGATGCTCGACCGTCTGCGGCTTGATGCCTTCGGCCGCCGACACGACGAGCAGCGCCGCATCGATGCCGGTGGCGCCGGCCAGCATGTTGTGCACGAACCGCTCGTGACCGGGCACGTCGACGAAGCCCAGCTGACGGCCGTCGCCCAGGTCGCTGTAGGCGTAGCCGAGGTCGATGGTGATGCCGCGCGCCTTCTCTTCCTTGAGACGATCGGCATCGACGCCGGTGAGGGCCTTCACCAGCGAAGTCTTGCCATGATCGATGTGACCCGCCGTTCCGACGATCATGCCAGCGGCTCCTCGGCGCGACGTTCGGCTTCGGCGCGTTGCGAGGGCTTGGCGTGCGCCCGCGCTTCCTTCAGGAAGCCGGCCGCGAGCTCGCCCGCGCCGTTCATCTCCGCGCGCCGCAGCCAGTGCAGCGCCTCCACGACGTCGCGCGGCACGCCCTTGCCTGCGAGATAGGCCGCACCCAGCATCGCCTGCGCCTCGGGATGGCCGAGGCGCGCCGCCCGCTGCCACCAGCGGGCCGCCGCATCGGCGTCGCGCTCGACGCCCAGCGCGTTGTGATGGATGTCACCCAGCCGCGCCATCGCCGCGGCGCGACCGTTGGCGGCGGCCTTCTCCGCCCACTGGCGCGCGCCGACGTAATCCTGCGGGCAGCCGCCGCCCAGCAGCTTCATCCACGACAGCATGTCCTGGGCATCGGCGTCGCCCTGCAAGGCGGCGCACTCGTACAGCCGCGCCGCTTCCGCATGATCCTGCGGCACGCCCCACCCCTCGTAGTGACAAAGCGCCAGGTTGCGCTGTCCGCCGGCATCGCCCTGTTCGGCCGCGCGGCGAAGCCAGTCGACCGCCTTGGCGTGATCCTGCTCCACGCCGCGGCCCTCGAGGAACGCCGCGCCCATGTTGCTCTGCGCCCGGGCATTGCCCTCGTGCGCGAGCGGCGCCCACAGGTCGAGCGCGACGCCGTAGTCGCCCTCCTTCCAGGCGGCCAGCGCCTCCGCCATCCGCTGGGCAGGCGGCGGCTTGCGATCGAGCAGCCTAGCCAGCCACGACATCGAGCCTGTCCAGCTGGGCGACGAACGCCGCCTCGTCGTCGAGCGTGCGAAGGTCGAAATGCAGCGTGGCGTCGGCGATGCGCCCGATCACCGGGATCGGCAGGGCACGGAATCCGTCGGCGATCCGGTCGATACCCTTCGCGCGGATCGCGAGCGCGAAGGACGGCAGCAGATCGACCGGCAGTGCGCCCGATCCTATCTGTCCGCGCACCTCGACGACGCCGACCTGTGCCCGCTCCCCCAGCACGCCGCGGACGGCAGGCAGCAGCCGCTCGGCCACCGCGCGGATTTCCGCCGCCGGCCGCGCGAGATTGCGGATCGTGGGCAGGCGCTCAGCAAGACGCGCGGGATCGGCATAGAGGCGCAACGTGGCTTCGAGGGCGGCGAGCCGGACCTTGTCGAGCCGCAGCGCGCGCTTCATGGGGTTGCTGGCGATGCGCTGGATCAGCGGCTTGCGGCCGACGATCAGGCCGGCCTGCGGGCCGCCGAGCAGCTTGTCGCCGGAGAAGGTGACGACATCGACGCCCGACTGGACGGCCTCGCGCGCCGTCGGCTCGTGCGGCAGGCCCCAGGTCTCTAGATCGGCCAGCGTGCCGCTGCCGAGATCCTCGATCAGCGTCACGCCCTTCTCGCGCGCCAGCGGAACCAGCTCCGCCGCCCCGACGGATTTCGTGAAGCCCTGGATCGCGTAGTTGGAGGGATGGACCTTCATGATGGCGGCCGTGTCCGGACCGATCGCTGCCGCATAGTCCTTGAGATGCGTGCGGTTCGTCGTGCCGACCTCGACCAGCCGGCAGCCGGCGCGCGCCATGATGTCGGGAATCCGGAAGGCGCCGCCGATCTCGATCAGCTCTCCCCGCGAGACGATGACCTCTCGGCCGGCGGCCAGCTCGCTCAACACCAGCAGCACGGCCGCGGCATTGTTGTTCACCGCGGTGGACCCCTCCGCGCCGGTCAGGCGGCACAGCCAGGGCGCGATGTGATCGTCGCGCTCGCCGCGCGCGCCGCCCTCCAGATCGTATTCGAGCGTGGTCGGCGAGCGCATGGCCTCGACCGCTGCCGCGATGGCTTCCTCCGCCAGCACCGCGCGGCCAAGATTGGTATGCAGCACCGTGCCGGTGAGGTTGAACACCCGCCGCTGCGAAGGCTGCAGGAATTTTGCGAGCCGGGCGGAACACCAGGTCGCGCACGCCGCCTCGTCCGCGACCTCGGCCGAGCCGCGCTTCTCGGCCACCCACGTTCGCAGCGCCTCGATCACGAGGGGACGGCCGGCGCGCTCGACCAGCGGCGCCAGGGAGGGCCAGCCGGCCATGCGGTCGATCGACGGGGGACGGACTTCGGAGGCGCCATCGGCGCGGTCGGCACGCGACACGGTTCGTTTCCTGCAGGAGTTGGGCGGACGGTCATCCGCCGGATGCGAAGATGGACCAGCCACGGCGGGCGATCAATGGAGCGGGCCCGTCAGTCCTCGGGCGGGTGCTGCATGATGCCCAGCACGAAGGGATTGGGCACCCGCGCGAAACCCTCTTCGCCCACCAGCACGTCGAGGCCGAGCGACGCCAGATCGTCGGCCAGCGGTTCGATGGCGCGGGCCTTTTCGAGATAGAAGACCTTCGAATAGCCTTGGCAGACCTCGCAGCATTCGGCGCGGAGGTAGCTCGAGCCCGCGAGGTTGCGGAACGAAATCTTGTCGGTGCTGCCGCAATGCACGCAGCGCACGCGCACGTAGCGCCACGACGTCGCGCAGAGCGAGCAGTGAAGATGGCGGTGGCCGAACTTGGTGCCGCCCGGCGAGATCAGGCCGGAAACGGCGGGCGAGCCGCAGGCCGGGCAGTCGCCGCTCTCGGTCTCGCCCGCGAGGTCGGCGGCATCGAGCAGCGCGGCCATGCGCGTCCAGACGACCTGCAGGGCGGCCGCCACGAAAACCGCCTGTGCGGCTTCGGGGCCGGCGACGTCGCCTCCGAGAAAGCGGTCGGCGAGCGCCTCCAGTTCGGCAGGCTTTGCAGCCAGCAGGGCATCGCGGGCCGCGCGCGCCGATTCGGGCAGGACCTCGCCGTCGATGGTTTCGAGTATGCACGACAGGGCCACGCGCCAGCTTTCGTCGCGCGACCAGATCGCGGGATCGAGGGGCGCGCGCTTCACCAGCCTTGCCTTGGCGATCTCCGCCGCTCCCGGCAGCGAGCCCGGCGGCAGCTTCGACAGGGCCCCGTGCTGGGCCGTGACCAGCGCCGCGATCAGACGCAGGAACCCTTCGAGATCGTGGCCCGGCGCCAGCTCGCGAAGGCGGGCCGCCCGCGTCTGGAACAGCGTCGAGAGATCGGGCAGCCGCACACGCTCACCCTCGGCGGCGGCGCCGAGGATGTTTTCGCCGAAGTTAGCGGACGGATTGTCGGGACCGGAGCTCAGGACTTCCCGACTTCCTGACGGAACCACTTGCGATGGTGCTTCCATGCCCAGCCGCCGCTGACCGAGCCGCGCGTCATGGCGCTCATCGTGCCCTTGACCCAGATGGCGGCATAGACGTGCACGATCCAGATCAGGATGGCGCCGATGGCGCAGAGCGCGTGGACGACCGCAGACCAGCGCTTCTGGTCAATGGTGGTATAGGATGCGAAGTAGGTGTCCCAGAGCACGACGCCGCTTCCCAGCAGCAGCAGGATCAGGACCGACTGCCCCCAGAAGACGAGCTTCTGGCCGGCATTGTACTTGCCGAGCTCGGGCAGCCCCTCTTCCTTGTTGTTGATCACCGATCCCAGGTTCTTCATCCAGACGGTGTCGTCGCGGTTCCAGAAATTGAGCGTGAAGAACCGCAGGAACAGGCCGAGGAAACTGACGGCCAGGACGACGCCGATCCACGGATGGATGATCCGGGTCATCTGTCCGCCGCCGAACAGGTAGGTGAGGAAGTAGAGCGACGGATGGAACAGCGCCAGGCCGCTGAGGGCCAGCAGGATCAGCGAAACGGCGGTGATCCAGTGGTTGATGCGCGCGGCAGCGGTGTAGCGGCTGACCGGCTTGCTGTGCTCGATCATGCCTTCTTGCTCCCCGCACCGTCGCTGCCGGCGAGTTCGGCGGCCTTCTCCTCATCATGCTCGGTGACCCGATTGGGCCCCTTGGTGACGTAGTGCATGAGGCCGAAGGCCCCGGCGAAGGCGATCGCCGCCAGCGACAGGGGCTTCATCACGCCCTTCCAGATGCCGACCAGCGGGCTGATGCGCGGATCGTCGGGAAGTCCAGAATAGAGCGAGGGCTTGTCGGCATGCTGCAGCACATACATGACGTGCGTTCCGTTCACGCCCGGCGGATTGTAGAGGCCGGCATTCTGGTAGCCGCGCGACTTAAGGTCGGTGATGCGCTTGCCGGCGTGGGCGATCATGTCTTCCTTGGTGCCGAAGTAGATCGCCTGCGTCGGACAGGCCTTGGCGCAGGCCGGCGCCTGACCAACCACGACCCGATCGGAGCAGAGCGTGCACTTGTAGGCCTTGCTGGTGGCCTGCGAGATGCGCGGGATGTTGAAGGGACAGCCCTTCACGCAGTAGCCGCATCCGATGCAGTTGTCGGAGATGAAGTCGACGATGCCGTTGGTGTACTGCACGATCGCACCGGGCGCCGGGCAGGCCTTGAGGCAGCCCGGATCGTCGCAGTGCATGCAGCCGTCCTTGCGGATCAGCCATTCGAGATCGTCACCGCGCTCGTGCTCCGTGTAGCGCATGACGGTCCAAGAGGCAGGCGTCAGATCGGTCGGGTTGTTGTAGGTGCCGTCGGTATAGCCGATCGACTGGTCGAGCTGGTTCCACTCGAGACAGGCGGTCTGGCAGGCCTTGCAGCCGATGCACTTGCTGACGTCGATCAGCTTGGCGACCGGTACGGCGGCCGCCTTGCCGGAGGCCGGCGGCGGAACGCTGGAGGCCGAGCGGCGGCGGAGATCGAGGGCTTGCAGAGCAGACATCGTTCCCTCCCCCGATCAGGCCACGGCCGGCGACGAGGCCGGCGGGGTGGTTTTCTTCACATCCACCAGGAACGCCTTGTATTCGGGCGTATTGGTGCTGGCATCTCCGACCGCAGGCGTCAGCGTGTTCATCGGATATGACTTCCGCGCCATGCCGACGAAGCCGTAGTGGATCGGCAACCCGATCACGTCGCAGGGCTTGCCGTCGACCATGATCGGCCGGAAGCGCTTGGACACCGACGCCTTCGCCTTGATCATGCCGCGCTGGCTCGAGACCTCGACCCAGTCGCCGTTCTTTATGCCCTTGGCCTTCGCCAGGCGTTCGCCCATCTCGACGAACATCTCCGGCTGGACCACGACGTTGTCGTGAACGTTCTTGGTCCAGTAGTGGAAGTGCTCGGCGAGACGATAGGACGTCGCCACGATCGGGAACTTGTCCGGCGTGCCGAACGACTTGGCATCGGCCGCGAACACCCGCGCCACCGGATTGGTGTTCACCTTGGGGTGAAGCGGATTGGCGATATAGGCGTCCATCGGCTCGTAGTGCTCGGGGAACGGCCCGTCCGGCATGGCCGTGCGCGAGAACAGCCGCGCCGTGCCTTCCGGATTCATGATGAACGGGCCGACCGACTTGTCGGGCGCCACCGTCGGCGCATAGTCCGGCACATCGGCACCGACCCAGCGCGAGCCGTTCCAGGTGATGTACTTCTTGCGCTCGCTCCACGCCTTGCCGTCGGGATCGGCCGAGGCGCGGTTGTAGAGGACGCGGCGATTGGCCGGCCAGGCGTAGCCCCAGTTCGGGTGCACGCCGAGACCGCTCGGATCGCTGGCGTCGCGCCGCATCGACATGTTGCCGGCCTCTGTATAGACGCCGGTGTAGATCCAGCAGCCGCCCGACGTCTTGCCGTCGTCGCGCATCACGGCGAAGCCCGGCAGGAGCTGGCCGGCCTTCAGCAGCACCTTCGTGGGATCGGCCGGATCGGGCAGATCCTCCAGCGCGTAGCCGTTGATCTCCTTGAGGAGTTCGACCGGCTCGGGATGCGCGGGCTTGGCGTAGTCCCAGGTCGTGTTGAGGATCGGGTCCGGGAACGCGCCGCCTTCCTTCGCGTAGAGCGCCCGCAGCCGGCTGTGCAGGTCGGCGATGATCTCGATGTCACCGCGCGATTCGCCCGGCCCGGCCACCGACTTCCAGTGCCACTGGATGACGCGGCTGGAGTTGGTGAAGGTGCCCTCGTCCTCGGCATAGGCCGTGGTCGGAAGCTGGAACACCTCGGTCTGGATCGACTTGGGATCGACGTTGTTGAACTCGCCGTGGTTTTCCCAGAACCGCCCCGTCTCGGTCTCCAGCGGATCCATGATCACGAGCCACTTGAGCTTGGACAGACCGGCCTGGACCTTGGCCTTGTTGGGCGCGGCCATCATGACGTTCAGGCCCTGGCAGAACAGGCCGTTCATCTGGCCGCCCGCCATCATGTCGACGATCTTGAGAACGTCGTAGGCCGTGTCGAACTTGGGCAGGTAGTCGTAGGCCCAGTCGTTCTCCTTGGTCGCCGCCTTGCCGAACAGGCTCTTCTGCTGGCTGACGAAGAACTTCCCGTAGTTCTGCCAGAAGCTGGTCTGGCCGGGACGGATCGGCTTGAAGGCGCGCGACTTCATGTAGTCGGCGTAGGTCGCCTCCCGCTCGCTCGGCAGGACAAGGTAACCCGGCGTCGAGGTGGTGAGCAGTCCGAAGTCGGTGATGCCCTGGACGTTGGAGTGACCGCGCAGCGCGTTCACGCCACCACCCGGGATGCCCATGTTGCCCAGCAGGAGCTGGATCATGGCCATGCTGCGGATGTTCTGTGCGCCGGTCGTGTGCTGCGTCCAGCCCAGCGCATAGAGCGAGGTCATCGAACGCTCGCCGTTGGCCGTCGAGGCGATCAGCTCGCAGACCTTCAGGAACTTGTCCTTCGGCGTGCCGCAGATCCGCTCGACCATCTCGGGCGTGTAGCGCTCGACATGGGCCTTCAGGAGGTTGATGGCGCAACGCGGGTTCTGCAGGGTCTCGTCGACCTTGGCCATGCCCTGCTCGTCGAACTCGTACTCCCACGTCGTGCGATCGACGTAGTTCTTGCGGGCCTCGTCGTAGCCCGTGAACAGTCCGTCCTCGAACTTGAAGCCTTCCTTCACGATGTAGGAGGCGTTGGTGTAGGCATTGACGTACTTCTGATGGATCTTGCCGGTGCCCAGCAGGTAACGCATCACGCCCGACAGGAACGCGATGTCCGTGCCAGGCCGGATCGGTGCATAGAGGTCCGAAACCGCGGCCGAGCGCGTGAAGCGCGGATCGACCACGATGAGCTTGGCGCCGTTGTTGGCCTTTGCCTCGACGACCCACTTGAAGCCGCAGGGATGGGCCTCGGCGGCATTGCCGCCCATGATCAGGACGACATCAGCGTTCTTGATGTCGTTCCACGAGTTCGTCATCGCGCCACGTCCGAATGTGGGGCCAAGACTGGCCACCGTCGGTCCGTGTCATATTCGGGCTTGGTTCTCCAAGGCCAGGATGCCGGTGGACCGGATGGCCTTGTAGGTGAGGTAACCCGCCTCGTTGCTGCAGGCCGAGCCGGCCAGGAAGCCGGTGCTCACCCAGCGGTTGACCGTGACGCCGTCGCGATTCTTCGCGATGAAGTTCTTGTCGCGGTCTTCCTTTGCGAGCTTGGCGATGCGCTCCATCGCGAAGTCCCAGCTCACGCGCTCGAACTTGTCGGAGCCGGGCTTGCGGTGCATCGGATACTGCAGGCGGTTCACGCTGTTGGCGAATCCCAGCGAGGCCGCGCCGCGCGCGCACAGCGTGCCGCGGTTGATTGGATTGTCCGAATCGCCCTCGATATGAAAAGCCCGCGCCTTGCCGTCCTTGGTGCCGTCGGCCGACGAGTAGACGAGGACGCCGCAACCCACCGCGCAGTAGGGGCAGGTATTGCGTGTCTCGGTCGCCTTTTCGAGGCGGTACGGCCTGACGTTGGCCGCCAGGCTCTCGCTCGCGCCGACGAAGCCCAGCGCGCCCACGGAGGACGCGGCGAGGCCAGCCGCGCTCACCTTCATGAATTGCCGACGTGTAACGGCCATGTTCCAGCTCCATCCCAACGACGCTTATGGGGTATCTAAGCACCCCGTTTTTATTCCGCGTCGCGGCCAGTCAATCGCTTCAGGTGTCGCGAATAAAGATCAAACTGAATAATGAACGAAATTTGAATGGGTTTTCCCGGCGCCGCTGCCCACCGGGCCTCAGGGCTTGCGCTGGAAACCCCAATTCTCCGCGAGGATCTCGCCCATGCGCGCCGCGATGATGCGGTTGCCGGGGCTCTCGTTGGCCGCATCCCGGGCATAGTGGATGTGGTCGGCGTAGATCGTCCCCTTCTCTCCGGCGAAGATCTGGGTCAGGTCGAAGATCGGTGTGCCGCCGTTGCGCAGGGTCATGAGGCCCGCGACGATGTTGCCGTACATGTTCCGGTAGGACAGGTCGCCGACAACCCGCTTCTCCTCCTCGGTCAGCTCCTTGCCGATCGCGGGGGCGGGCTGGATGAAGTAGGCGGCCTTGACGTTGTTGTCCTTTGCCACGGCCACCGTAGCCTTGATGTACTTCTGGTAGAGGCCGAGCTGGGTATCGAAAGCCAGCTTGTGGTTCGACCGGATGTTCTCGGGCATGTGGAACATGCTGTTCAGGGTCGTCTTCTTGGCCGACTTGAAGATGTCCTTGCCCTTGGCGGCCTGTTCGATGCCGCGGATCACCATGTAGGCAGCGTGCGAATGGCCGAGGATCGGGTTCAGCGCCAGGGTGCCGGCGATCCGCCCCATGACCCAGCCGATCGCCGCGTCGCCGAAATTCTCGTCGGCCACGAAGGGGTTCACGTCGAGGAAGTTGCTCAGCGGCCGCTCCAGCCGCTCCTCGGCGCCCGGCCAGAAGAAATAATGCTCGTTGAAGCCGCCCAGCACCGCCACGGCATCGACCGACGAGGCGTAGAGCGAGAACAGGATGAAGGGCTGCGGCTCCTTCCACGCGCCGTCGCCGCCGTTCAGCACCATGAACGGCTTGCCGTTCGGGCTGATGTACTTCCTGTTGAGCTCTTCCTCGAGATAGCGCGGCGCCGGCGGCGCGGCGTTCTGGCCGAGCTGCGAGGCCACCGAGCCCCCGGTCAACATCACGACATAGCGGTCGGTGGGCTTCAGGACCGGATAGTCGGGGCCGAACAGGCCGACATTGTTGACCCAGGGGATGCCGCAGGGCGGGTTGGCATGATGGACGAACGCCACGTACGGATGCGGGAACAGCGTGTCCACGTAGCGGCACGCCGTGCCCTTGGTGGCGTCGCGCACGTAGGTGTTCTGCGTGCGCTCGAACAGCTCCTCGGCCGAGGTGTAGCGGCCGTCTTCCAGGTAGAGCCAGACGATCGCCGTGACTTCGAGTGCGGCGAGCGACAGGACGATGCCGAAAAGGACGGAAATCCAGCCGAAGATGCGCTGTTTCATCTCCTCTCCGCTACTTGCGCGTGGACTGGATCGCCTGCCAGACGCGCTGCGGCGTCGCCGGCATCTGGATGTTGCGCACGCCCAGCGGCCACAGCGCGTCCATGATCGCGTTCATCACGGTGGGGGTCGAGCCCACCGTACCGGACTCGCCGACGCCCTTGGCGCCGATCGGGTTGCTCTTGGCCGGCACGGTGTCGTCGAGCTGGTTGTTGAAGGTCGGGAAGGTCTCGGCACGCGGCATGGCGTAGTCCATGAACGAGCCGGTCATCAGCTGGCCGCTCTCGCGGTCGTAGACGTTCTCCTCCAGCAGCGCCTGGCCGATGCCCTGGGCGCAGCCGCCATGGATCTGGCCGAACACGATCGGCCGGTGCAGCGGCTTTCCGACGTCGTCCACCGTCGTATAGCGCTTCAGCTCGACCATGCCGGTCTCGGGGTCGATCTCGACCTCGCCGACATGGGCGCCGTTGGGCCAGGCGATGCCGTCGACCGTGTTCACGTTCTCGATGAAGATGCGCTTGTCGGGCTGCTTCGCCGCCAGTTCGCCGAGGCCGATGCCGCGGTCGGTGCCGGTTATGGTGAAGCGACCGGCCGAATAGACGATGTCGGCGGTCGCCGCCTCGAGCGCATCGGCCGCCAGTTCCTTGCCCTTGTCGACAAGCTTCTCGCTGCCGCTCAGGACGGCCGAGCCGCCGATATAGGCCGAGCGCGACCCCATCGAGCCGACGCCGCCGACGCGATCGGAATCGCCCATGGCGATCTCGATCTGCGACGGGTCGATGCCGAGCAGTTCGGACGCGAGCTGCGTGAAGCTGGTCTGCAGCCCCTGCCCCATGCCCTGGGTGCCCATCCAGATCACCACCTTGCCGTCTTCCTTGACCTCGTAGTGCGCCATCTCGTTCATGACGTTGGCCGAGGTCCATTCGACGTAGGAGGCGAGGCCGCGGCCGTAGAGCTTGCCGCGCTTCTCGGCCTCCGCCTTGCGCGCCGCAAAGCCGTCCCAGTCGGCCGCTTCGAGCGTCTTGGTGAGGAACAGGTTGAAGTCGCCGGAATCGTACTTCTCGCCCATCGCCGTGGTGTAGGGCATCTGCGAGGGCTTCACGAAGTTGCGCCGACGCAGTTCGGCCGGATCCATGCCCATCTGGCGGGCCGCCGTGTCCATCAGCCGCTCGAGATTGAGGATGCACTCGGGACGGCCGGCGCCGCGATAGGCGCCGATCGTGGCGGTGTTGGTGATGACGCAGGTGATCTTGAGATCGACCAGCGGGATGTCATAGGTGCCGGTTGTCACCTTGGGGCCGACGAACAGCGGGATGACGACGCCGCCGCGCGACGGATAGGCGCCGATGTTGGCGAAGGCTTCCATGCGCAGGCCGAGGATGCGGCCGTCCTTGTCGAATGCCATCGAGGCCTTGTGGAACTGGTCGCGGCCCGCGGTCGTCGCGGCAAACTCCTCGCCGCGCTCGGCGCGCCACCGCACCGGCCGCTTCAGCACCTTGGCGGCCCAAACGGCCACCGCCTCGTCCGGCTGGATGCCGACCTTCATGCCGAAGCCGCCGCCGATGTCGCGCACGACCACGCGCACCTTGTCCTTGGGCATCTTCAGGATGACGTCGCACAGAGTGTCGCGCGTCACCGAGGGGTTCTGGCTGCCGATATGGACGATCAGCCGGTCGTTCTCCCACTCCGCCATGACCGCGCGCGGCTCCATGGCGTTCACGATCAGGCGCTGGTGCACGATGTCGAGCGACACGACGTGGGCCGCGCTCTTGAAAGCCTCCTCGGCCTTGGCGTGGTCGCCGAACTTGTTGTAGCCGGCGATGTTGCCAGGCGCGCCCTGCCAGACCTGCGGCGCGCCGGGCTTGAGCGCGTCCTCGATCTCGGTGACCGACGGAAGCTGCTCATACTCGATATCGACCAGCTCGACGGCGTCCTGCGCCTGCTCGCGCGTGTCGGCGACGATGGCCACCACGGCCTCTCCGACGTAGCGCACCACCTCGTGAGCCAGCGAACGGCGGGGGGTCATCTCGGGCTTGCTGCCGTCGGCCGCCGGAAACATCGTCGGGAAGGCGAAGTTACCCACACCTTCCTTTTCCATGTCGGCCCAGGTGTAGACCGCGACCACGCCCGGTGCCTTTTTGGCTGCGGAAGTGTCGATCTTCAGGATTTTTGCGTGGGCATGCGGAGACCGCACGAGCACAACATGCGCCTGATTGGGCCGCGAGAGGTTGTCGGTGAAGCCGCCCGTGCCGGTCAGGAGCCGGTCGTCCTCGACGCGCTTGATGTACTGAGCCTTGCCAAACACCGCCATACGCCACTCCCGCCGCAAAATCCCATCAGGTCGGCCGACTATAGCGGCGATGCCGCGCCCTACAAGCCAGCGCGACGCATGGCCCCGGAACTCACGGGCGCAGGCTTGGCATTTCCGGCAGCGGCACGATGCGGATTCCGGCCGCTTCGAGCCCCTCGCGGACCGCCTTGGAGACCGTCACGGCGGTCGGCCCGTCGCCATGGACGCAGATCGAATCGACCTGGCAGGGGATCCGCTTGCCCGAGGTCGAGTAGATCGCCTGCTCGTCGACCATCCGGCGGACATGTTCCACGGCCTTGGCCGGGTCCTTGATCATCGAATTGGCTTCCTTGCGCGGGGTCAGGAAGCCGGCGTCGGTGTAGGTCCGGTCGGCGAAGACCTCCTCGGCGACGCGCAGCCCGTGCTTGCGGGCAGCCTTGCCCTGCTCGGTATTGGCCTGGGCGAGGAAGATCAGGTCGCGATCGACCGCGCGGGTGGCCCGGGCGATGGCTTCGGACATCTCGGGACTCTCGGCCGACATGTTCGCCATCATGCCGTGCGGCTTCATGTGTGTGACCTTCATCCCGTGGAGGGCGGCGATCGCCTGCAGGGCGCCGATCTGGTAGGCGATGTTGGCCTCCAGCTCCTTGATGGTGAGGTTGATGACCCGGCGGCCGAAACCCTGGAGGTCGGCGAAGCCCGGGTGGGCGCCGATCGACACGCCGTTCTGCGCGCACAGCTTCACCGTATCCATCATCACGACCGGATCGCTGGCGTGGAAGCCGCAGGCCACGTTGGCCGAGGTCACGATCTTCAGGACCTCGGTGTCGTTGCCCATCACCCAGGGACCGAAGCTCTCGCCCAGGTCGGAGTTGATGTTCACGTGTCCGGCATTCGTCGTGGCGGCCATGGGAGACTCCCTCAATTTCAGGCGCTATCGTAGCAGATGTGAGCGTTCGGTACCTATCCTGCGGCGACACCGCCTTCACCGTCGAGTTCGGCAACGAGATTTCTCCCGAGATCAACGACCGGGTGATGGCCCTGCATGCGGCCATCGGCCTGGCCCGCGAGGCCGGCGAAATTTCGGGCGTCGTCGAGACAGTTCCCACCATGCGGTCGCTGATGGTGACCTACGATCCGCTCGCGACCTCGCGGGCCGACCTCGAGCCCCGGATCGGCCTGCTGATCGAGCGCGGCCTGCCGGTCGACGGAAACAGCCGTCGCATGACCATTCCCTGCTGTTACGACGATCCCGAGTTCGCCCCCGACCTCGCCGAGGTGGCGGAGCGCACGAACAAGACGCCGGAGCAGGTGATCGCCGCCCACCTCGGCTCGCCCTTCAAGGTCTATGTCCTGGGGTTCATGCCGGGCCTCGCCTATGTCGCCGGCCTCGACCGGACGCTGTTCCTGCCGCGCCGCAGCCAGCCGCGCGTGCGCGTGCCGCGCTCCTCGGTCGCCATCGCCATGGACATGACCACGATCTATCCGTTCGAAAGTCCCGGCGGCTGGCACCTGATCGGCCGCACGCCGCTGTGGATGTTCGACAAGCGCCGCGAGCAGCCGGTGTTCCTGTCGCCCGGCGATTCACTTTCCTTCGAGCGCATCGACCGCAAGAGCTTCGACCGCATCGCCCGCGAGGTCGAGGCCGGCAGCTTCGACTGGTCGAGCCTGGTGAAAAGCAGATGACCGCCGGCTTGAAAGTCGTCCGCGCAGGCCTGTTCGACACGCTGCAGGATCTCGGCCGCACGGGCTTCATGGCGCTGGGCATGCCCACCGCCGGCGCGATGGACCGGATCGGCCTCTGCCTCGCCAACGCGCTGGCCGGCAATCCTGCGAACACGGCGGGCCTCGAGATCGGCGTCATGGGTCCGGACCTGCTGGTCGAGGCCGACAGCGTGCGCGTGGCGCTCGTGGGCCCGCTTTCGCCCCAGTTGATCGACGGGCCCGATGCGGCGCCCAAGCCGATCGAGTCGGATCGCAGCCATCTCCTGAAGCGCGGCCAGACGCTGCGCGTGGGCATGATCGACGGGTCGAGCACGGCCTATCTCGCGGTGGCGGGCGGTTTCGAGCTGCCTTCCTTCATGGGCAGCTTGTCCACCTACTCGCGCGCCGGCATCGGCGGCTTCGACGGCCGCAAGCTCGCCGCTGGCGACGTGTTGCCGCTCGCGAGGCCGAGCGTCCCCGCCATCAACGAACGCAAGCTGGCGCAGCCCTTCGACTATGGCAGCGGTCCGGTACGCGTCGTCTGGGGACCGCAGGACGATTACTTCAGCAAGGCCGGCCGCCGCACGTTCGTGGAAACGGAGTATCGCGTTTCCAAGGAAGCCGATCGCATGGGCATCCGCTTCGAGGGTGCCGTGATCGAGCATGCGAAGCCCGTCGAGAAGGGGGGCGCCGACATCATCTCGGACGGCATCGCACCGGGCGCCATCCAGGTGCCCGGCGCCGGACTGCCCATCGTGCTCCTGGCCGACCGGCAGACCGTCGGCGGCTATCCCAAGATCGCCACCGTGGCCTCGGTCGACCTGCCGCGGCTGGGACGCCTGTTGCCCGGCCAGACCGTGCGCTTCGCAGCGGTCAGCGTCGAGGAAGCGGAGGCACTGCGGCGGGACCAGGAAACGAGGCTGCAACGCGCGATCGCAGGCTTCGTCGTGGCGCGCCCGCCGGGGGGTATCGACCTCGTCCGGCTCTACGAAGAGAACCTGATCGACGGCGTCGTCTACGATTCGCCGTAGAACACCATCTCGAAGCCTTCGGCGGCCGAGGGCGGCACGAAGTAACTCGTGAAGAGATCGAATTCGGCATCGCTGGTGTTGAAGGCGTGCGTACCGGCGGCATTGCGGGCATGCAGCCGGGCCTTGCAGACCTCGTCCGGAACATCGAGAAAATGCAGCCGGTGGTCCGCGCCTGCGCGCTCGAAGAGACTTCGCATCCATTGCCGGCTGGCCGGCGTGTTGGCGGGAAAGTCCAGCACGACCGACAGGCCGGCCCGGAGCAGCGCCACCACATGGTCGCCCATTGCCTCGCGTAGACGGCGGGAGTTGCGCACATAGTCATCGATCGTCTTCTGCTCGTCCCTGTAGAGACAGGCGAGCCACGCATCTTCGCTGATCCGGATTGTGTGGGGATGTGCCGCCAGCGTGGCGGCAAGCGTCGACTTTCCGGCGGCGATCTTGCCGCAGATGATGTGGAGCGTAGTTCCTCCTCGCCGTGCCGTTTCGTCCATCGGTCGCTTCCCTTGCAAAGACCGGTTTACAGTAGCCGCTCCGGTCCTTGGTTGGTACGAACCGCCGGGGCTGGAAACGTTCCGACAAAATGATCGGGGGAAGCGTCGAGATGAGCTGGCAACCGGAAATGGACGAGCTGCGCCGCCGTCAGGAGATGACGAAGCGCATGGGCGGCGCCGACAAGGTCAAGCGCCAGCACGATGGCGGCCGGCTCACGGTCCGCGAGCGCATCGAGCGCCTGCTCGACAAGGATTCGTTCCGCGAGATCGGCAGCGTGGCCGGCAAGGCGGAGTATGACGGCAAGAACGACCTGATCGATCTCACGCCTGCGAACGTCGTGATGGGCCGCGGCAAGATCGACGGCCGTCATGTCGCCGTCACCGGCGACGACTTCACCGTGCGCGGCGGCTCGGCGGATGCCACGATCAAGGAGAAGTCGAACTTCGTCGAACGCTACGCCAACCAGTATCGCATCCCCGTCATCCGCCTGATCGAAGGTTCGGGCGGCGGCGGATCGGTGAAGACGATCGAGACGACGGGCCGCGCCAACGTGCCGGGCGTCGCCGGCTGGGAATGGGCGGTGCGCAACATGGGCGTCGTGCCCACCGTGGGCCTGGGCCTCGGTTCCGTCGCGGGCCTCGGCGCCGCACGGCTGGCGGCCACGCACTACTCGGTGATGGTCAAGGAAATCTCGGCGATGTTCGTCGCCGGTCCGCCCGTCGTGAACCGCCTCAGCCCCAAGCAGTACGACAAGCAGGAACTGGGCGGCTGGGAGATCCAGCTACGGGCCGGCGCCATCGACGAGGCCGTCGACAGCGAGGACGAGGCCTTTGCCGCGGCCCGCCGCTTCCTCTCCTACCTGCCCTCCTCGGTCTACGACGCACCGCCGCGCGGTCCCGTCACCGACGATCCGGCGCGGCGCGAGGAAACGCTGTTCGACGTCATCCCGCGCGATACCCGCAAGGTCTATCGCATCCGTCCCATCGTCGAGAAGATCGTCGACCAGGGCAGCTTCTTCGAAATGGGCCGCCTCTACGGTCGCTCCGTCGTGACCGGCTTCGCGCGCGTCGATGGTTGGCCGGTCGCGGTGATGGCGAGCGACCCGATGTTCTATGGCGGTGGCTGGACCGCGGATGCCTGCCAGAAGGTGACGCGCTTCCTCGACATGGCGGAGACCTTCCATCTGCCGGTCGTCTATTTCTGCGACTGCCCCGGCTTCCTGATCGGTCTCGAGGCCGAGAAGAGCGGCGTCATCCGCCAGGGCGTGCGCGCCATGTCGTCGATGTTCCAGACCACCGTGCCGTGGTGCACCTTCATCATCCGCAACGCCTTCGGCGTGGCGGGTGCGGCACACCAGAACGGCTCGCGCATGAACTGGCGCTACGCCTGGCCCTCGGGTCGCTGGGGTTCGCTGCCGCTGGAAGGCGGCATCGAGGCCGCCTACCGCGCCGACATCGACGCCGCCGAGGACCCGAAGGCCAAGATGGCGGAGATCGAGGACCGGCTGAACAAGCTGCGCTCGCCGTTCCGGAGCGCCGAGAGCTTCTGGATCGAGGAGATCATCGACCCGCGCGACACGCGCAGGATCCTCTGCGAATTCGTCGACCTCGCCGCTCCGGTGCGCGGCAGCGGCCCGGCGCACATGTGGATGCGGCCCTGATTCAGCGACGCCAGCCGTATCCTTTCAGGCGGGGCAGGAGTCCGCATGCCGGCTCGAAAGGCGGATTGCTGAGATAATCCTGGTCGGACACGACATAGGAGCGGCCCGGCGTACGGCTCACGACGGCGCTGAGGGCGGGGTAGGACCAATCCTGGAAGAACAGCTTGTTCGGCCAGTCGTGCAGCGGCAGCGTTTCGGCCCGCACGAGCCCGCTGGCGCCGTCGACGACGATGCGCAGGCGTTCGATGTAGCCGGCCCACAGCCGGGTCAGCGCGACGTCCGGCACCGCCGCGGCTACCGTCAGCGCCGCCAGCGCGAGCATCATGCGGCGCGCCACCTCGGGACGGCGGACCACGACGAAGATCGCGGGCGGATCTCGGCGGGCGACCTGGACCCACATGACCGCGAGCAGCGCCGCCAGCAGCATGCCAGCGGCCTGGCGGGCCACGTAGTGCGACGGCGGATATAGGATCGACGGACCGTGCACGACCCGCCACCAGGGAGAGATCGCGAGCAGCAGGGCAATGACGCCCATCACCACCATCGGCCCCCGCCCCTGCAGCCACGCCGGACGCCGCACGCCCGCGATCGCACAGATCAGGAATCCCGCCAGCGGGATCGAGAACTGCATGTTCTGCCAGAAATCGACGCTGGTGGAGCGCACCTTCATGAAGTGCGGGTGATCCCAGTAGTCGACGATCGTGATTGCGGAGATGAGGGCGCTGCCCACGAAGGCGAGCGCCGCCAGTCCACGCAGGGTGCGGGTCGGCAGATCGTCGCTCTGCCGCATCGACCACAGGATCGCCGAGGCAACCAGAGGCCCCAGATAGATCATCGCCTCATAGGAGCGCAGGCACAGGAGGCCGAATGCCAGCAGCAGAGCGGCGTCGCCGCGGCCGCGGCCATCGGTCGTCAGCACGATCGACATCGCGGCGGTGATGCAGGCGAAGGCCACGTTGTATTCGCCGACGATGAAGAACGACGTCGGCAGATAGACCGCCGCCACGATCGCGAGCACGGCCGTCAGCAGCACCGGATCGCGGCGTACCCGCATCAGGGCGAGGTGATAGAAGGCGGTGGGCAGCGCGAAAAGCGCCGCCGAGTACACCATCGTCAGAAGCCGGGTGTCCCGGACACCCAGTTTGGCAAGCAACAGGACCGGAGCCTGCGTGACCCAGTCGACATGGGCGCGGGCGGCATAGAAATCGTGGAAGTGTGCGTGATCGAGCAGGTTCACCAGAAACGACGCGCCGTCCCAGAACAGGGCCCGCCCGGCGAGCGTGTTGTGCAGCGCGAGCAGCCACAGGAGCAGGACGACACCGCGGGCGACGGCAACCGGCGACAAGGTGGACACGCTCAGTCGCGCCACACATAGGAGCCCAGCGGATAGGGCTCGGCGGGCGGGAAAGGCTGCCAGGCGTTGAAGCCGCGCGGCGGGGCGATGATGCCGTCGCCTCGCTTGGCGCGCAGGATCAGGCTCTGGCTCGGCAGGATCCACGATTCGACCAGCGTCTCGAGCGGGCGCCTGGCAAGCGGCGTCGATTCGAATTCGATCACGCCGCTCTGGCTGCGGACGATCGTTCGAACCGTGTTCAGGTAGCTCCGCCACTCGAACGTCAGATAGGCGTTCGAGGGCAGGATCGCGAGCACCATGAGGCAACCGAAGGTCAGCATCCGGCGGGACACTTCCGGTCGCCGCAGCACCACGAAGGACTTGATGCGCGTTCCCAGCGGCGACGTGTAGAGCCAGATCAGGATGACGATGATCGTCATGACGAGGCCCGCGATGCTGCGCGCCGTGTACTGCGACTTGGCATGCGGACGGACCAGGGTGTCCGTCAGGACCAGCAGCGGAGACAGCGCCAGCAGTGCCAGGAAGACGCCGGCGAACAGGTAGGGCTTGCGGGTGCCGAGATCCTGCGGCCGCAGCGCCGCCCAGCCGAAGATGACCAGCGCCGCGAGCAGGGCGAGGTCGAACTGGATGTTCTGCCAGGCGTCGAGCACGGTCGCGGCGGTCCGGCTGAGATGGTCCTGCGAGAAGGGATGGATCAGCGAGTTGGCCGCCACCAGCATGCCGCCGAGGAAGGGCAGGATGGCCAGAAGGTAGAGCACCGTGGCGAGCGGCGGCCGGGTCCTGACCCGGTAGATCGTCCAGGCGATCATCAGGGCGAGGACGGGCCCGAGATAGAGCATCACCTCGTAGGCCCGGATCGCCAGCAGGCCGACCGCGACCAGGAAGGCGCCGTCCTCCACGGTCAGCCTCTGTGCCGTCGCCAGACGCACGGCCACGACCATGCCGATGGCATAGGCGGTGTTGTATTCGCCGACGATGAAGAAGGACGTCGTCATGAACACGACGCCGATGGCCGCCAGGACGGCCGACAGCAGGATGGGGTCGTCCTTCACGCGCTGCAGGGCGAGGTGGTAGAGCGCCGTCGGCAGGGCGAACAGGCCCAGCGACAGGAGTTGGGCCAGGAGGTGCAGGTCCGTGACGCCCAGGAACACGGCGGTCAGGATCGGCGCCTGTCCCAGCACCATCGCGAACAGCCGGGGATCGTAGAAATCGAAGAAGAATTCGCGGCGCGCGACCTGCACGAGGAATGCAGAACCGTCGACGAACAGCCCCCTGCACTCCCAGCTGTGCCAGAGCACGAGGGTCCAAAGGAGGCCGACGGTGGCCTTGTATGCGACTGAAGTTGTTGGCATTTCCCCGCGTGCGGGCCTACAGGAGCCTTGCCGGGGGTGCAAGCGCTGACGGCTTGCAGCGTCGATGGGGCGCTGTTAGCAAGGCGCGGCAAACGAGGATGGCGGATGCTCACTTGGGAGAAGATCGACGCGATTCCGGGCTGGTTCATGTTCCAGTCCTATTGCGTCTGGCGCGCCCTGCTCGACCAGCAGGCCGGAACCGCCGGCGACCTGTTCGAGATCGGGGTCTGGCGGGGCCGGTCCGCGTCCGTCCTGGCGTCCTATCGCAAGGGCAACGAGAAGCTCTATTTGTGTGACCTCCGCCTCGACGAGACCGCCGTCCGCCGGTCCATCGAATCGGTCGGGGCGCAGGCCACGAACATCGTACCGCTGTCCGGGCCGTCCGCGGACCTGCCGGCCAAGCTCGACCTACAGGCGATGCACCAATCCGTCCGGTGGTTCCACATCGACGGAGAACACACCGGCACCGCCGTCTATCGCGAGCTGGAGTTCGCCAACCGGATCGTGAACACCGAGGGCATCGTCGTGATCGACGATTTCTTCTCGCCGCGCTACCCGGCCAACACGACCGAGGTCATCCGCTTCCTCGAGAAGAATCCGTTCAGCTTCCGCCTGCTCGCCGTCGGCTTCAACAAGGGCTATCTCTGCCGCCCCGAGAGCCTGCCGCGCTACATGGATTTCATGGCGACCGGCATGTCGAAGACGCTGCTGCAGTACGGCGCCAAGACGACGATCTTCAAGACGACGGGTCCATGGGACACCGATGCCGTCGGCATCACCGACTACGTCGACGATGCCGGCGCGATCGCCGGGCCCGACAACGAGCCGCAACGCTGGCACATGATGCGGACCCGCCACGTCTGGGGGCCGATGCGTCACCTTCAGAACGGCTGGCGGATGCTGCGCGGCCGCTAGGCCGGAGGCGGCTGCAGCGGTCAGCCCGCGGGCTTCGCGATCTTCAACTGCTCGTCGAGGTCGTCGGCGATGAAGTTGCGCACGACCTCGTCGAGGTCCTTGTCGGTTTCGAAGCCGAGGCGGCGCGAGCGGGCGGAATCGATGCCCTGGGGCCAGCCGTCGCAGATCTTCTGGATCGCCGGATCGTGCTGCCAAACGACCTTGCCGACCTTGCGGTTGCCGGCGTGGCGGCCGACCGCCTGCTCCAGCTCCTTGGCGGTCACATTGATGCCGTTCAGGAGCAGCGTGCGGCCAGGCCCGAACGCATCTGCCGACAGATCGTGCAGGCGCATGAAGGCATCGACCGTCTTGCGCGGGCTCAAGACCACCATGACCGTCTCCGGCGTCACCGGGCAGACGACGTCGACGCCGGTCAGCGGCTCGCGCAGCACCGAACTGGCCCAGGTCGAGGCCGCCTTGTTCGGCAGGCCGGTGCGGACGCAGATCGTCGGCAACCTGACCGCAGTGCCGCGCAGGAAGCCCTTGCGGGTGTAGTCGCGGACCAGGAACTCGCCGATCGACTTCTGGGCGCCGTACGACGTCTGCGGCGTGAGCGGCGTGTCGTCGGTGACGGCCGGTGGCAGGTCGCCGCCGAAGGCCGCGAGCGAACTGGTGAAGACCACACGCGGGTTGGTGCCGAGCGCCCGGCAGGCTTCGAGCACGTTGCGCGTGCCGTCCAGATTGACCCGGTAGCCCAGGTCGAAATCGGCCTCCGCGCCGGCGCTGACCACGGCCGCGAAATGGAACACCGTCGACGCGCCCTGGACGATCGACTGCACCGTCGCGAAATTAGAGATGTCGCCGGCCACCGTCTTGACCCGCGGATCGTCGAGGCCGGGGCCGCTCGCCTTCGCGACGTCGAACAGCAACAGCTCGCCGACCTTCTTCGGCTGGCCGGAAGGACCCGCGATCTCGCCCTGCTGCAGGATGCGGCGTGCCAGCTTCTTGCCGAGGAAGCCCGCGCCGCCGGTGATGACCACCTTCATGTCGTTTCCATCCCGATTTCGTTGTGTGCGGATGAAAGTGTGCACAGATCGCCGTTCGCAGTCTATGTTTGCGGGACATGGCCGGCCCCAGCGACATCTACGTCTTCAAGGACGCTCTCATCGTCCTCGGGACGGCGGCCGTGGTGGCGCCGGTCGTGCACCGCCTCAAGATCAGTCCCGTGCTCGGCTTCATGGTCGTCGGCGCGGCGCTCGGTCCCTACGGGCTCGGCCGTCTGGCCGACTTCTCGCGGGCCATCGACTGGCTGACGGTCACGGGCGAGCGGCAGATCGCCTTCATCGCCG
This sequence comes from Reyranella aquatilis, assembly GCF_020880995.1. Classification (GTDB taxonomy): domain Bacteria; phylum Pseudomonadota; class Alphaproteobacteria; order Reyranellales; family Reyranellaceae; genus Reyranella; species Reyranella aquatilis. The sequence continues at coordinate 44,527 of NZ_JAJISD010000002.1, forward strand.
ACCTGGGCATCGTCTTCCTGCTGTTCTTCATAGGCCTCGAGCTCTCGATGCGCCGCATGATCACGATGCGCCGTCTGGTCTTCGGGCTGGGCGGACTGCAGGTGGTGCTCTCCGCGGTTGTCATCAGCCTCGCCCTCTACTGGCTGGGCCAGCCCGCCGCCGCAGCCCTCATCATCGGCACCTGCCTGGCGCTCTCCTCCACCGCCATCGTGATGGAACTGCTGTCCGGTCAGCGCCGGATGATGTCGACCACCGGCCGCACCAGCTTCGCAATCTTGCTGGCGCAGGACCTCGCCGTTGTCCCGCTCCTGTTCCTGATCAGTGCGCTGGGCGGCCATTCGGAAGGGTCGGTGATCCAGGGCGTCATCGTGGCCGTCGTCGAGGCGGTGCTTGCAGTCGCCGTGATCGCCGTGGTCGGCCGGGTCGTGCTGAAGCCGCTGTTCCGCCTCGCCGCCAGCACCGACAATCCCGAATTCTTCATGGCCGCGACGCTTCTGATCGCGGTCGGGTCGGGCGTGATCGCGGCCATGGCCGGCCTCTCGATGGCGCTGGGCGCCTTCATCGCCGGGCTGCTGCTGGCCGAGACCGAATACCGTCGCGCGGTCGAGGCCATGATCGACCCGTTCCGCGGCCTGCTGCTGGGCGTGTTCTTCTTTTCGGTCGGCATGCACATCGACCTGAGCTTCATTTGGCGCGAACCGCTGCTCGTGATCGGCGGCTTCATTGCCATGATGGCCGCGAAGACCGTGCTGCTGCTCCCGCTCTGTCGCTTCTTCGGGGTGCCGTGGGCGGCCAGCGTCGAAACCAGCCTGCTGCTGGCGCCGGGCGGCGAATTCGCCTTCATCGGCATCGGCCTCGCCACCCAGTTCAGCCTCGTCCAGCCGGGTGTCGCCGCCGGGGTGCTGGCGGTGGTGTCCCTGACCATGGGCACCCTGCCGTTCGTGTCGCTGTTCGCGCGCCGCGCCGCCCGGCGTGTCGCCAAGCAGGTGACGGGCGAGGCGCCGGCGACTCCGCTGCCTCCCGCCGACCACGAAAAACGCGTGATCGTGGTCGGTCACGGTCGGGTCGGCCAGCTGGTCTGCGACCTGCTCGACAAGCATCAGATCTCCTACATCGCCGCCGACCACGACGCCGTGCGTGTCGAGCGCTGGCGCAAGCTCGGGCGACCGATCTATTTCGGCGACGCGTCCAACTCGCTCTTCCTGCAGCGCTGCGGCATCGACGAGGCGACGGGCGTGATCGTCACCATCGATACGGCGGCGGTCGACGACGTGGTGCGGGCCGTGCGGGCGCGCCGCCCCGACGTGATGATCGTGGCGCGCGCCCACGACGCCCAGCATGCGCGCCATCTCTACACGCTCGCGGTGACCGACACGGTGCCGGAGACGATCGAGGCCAGCCTGCAATTGGCCGAATCGGCGCTGGTCGGGCTCGGCGTCCCGATGGGCCTTGTCATCGCCTCGATCCACGAACGCCGCGAGGAGGTCCGGAACGAGTTGCAGGCCGCGGCCGGCGGCACGGGGTCGATGTCAGCGCGCATCCGCGATGCCCGGCGTGAGAAGGCCGTGAAACCATGAAGGTGATCAGCTGGAACCTTCTGCGGCTGACCGGCGCCGCGGTCGAGGACGTGGCGAGGCTGATCGATATCCAGAAGCCCGACGTGCTGCTTATGCAGGAGGCCACGAAGCACATCGAAAAGTTGCCCGAACTGGTGGGCGGCCATTTCTACCGGCTATCCTGGCTCGGCCGCATCCACGGTCTCGCGGTCTGGAGCCCGAGCCATTTCCCGCGGCCCACGGCGCTGTCGCTCCCGGCATCGCGGCTGCCGGGCCGGCTGCCTCGGCGCCGGGCCCAGATCATCCAAATGGGCGAGATCACCCTGGCCAACGTCCATCTTTCGCACGGCCAGCTTCTCAATCGCCGCCAGCTCGCCCGCGTCGCCGCGGCGCTGCAGGGCAAGCCTTCGGCGATCATCGGCGACTACAATGCCGTCGGCCCGGTGATGCTGCCTGGCTTTGCCGATGTCGGTCCGCGCGAGCCCACGCACCTCTCCGGCAACGTGATGCCGGTCCGCCTCGACCGCTGCCTTGCCCACGGGCTCGTCTGCCGTGCCTCCGCCGCGCTCGACTTCGGCCCCTCGGACCATCGGCCGATCCGGCTCGAACTGCACCTCGAGGGCCCCCACGCCGAGCCCCAGCCGGCGCGGTCGCGCAAGGACCGGCTGGGACGTTTCTACAGGTAGGGCTGCAAAAGGCGCGCCGCGCTGTTGCGCAGGCGGATCGGCAGCGGGTCGCCGTCGATGTCGGCCAGGGTAAGGCGCTGCTGCGGCGTGGCCGATTCCACGATCTTCCGGGCAAAGGCCGCGTCGTGCAGCTCGACGTTCAGTTCGAAGTTCAGCCGGAAGCTGCGGGTGTCCCAATTGGCGCTGCCGATGAACGACCAGGAATCGTCGATCGTCATCAGCTTCGAATGATCGAACGGCGCCGGCATCATCCAGACGCGGCAGCCCGCCTCGATCAACGGCCTGAGCGGCACACGCCGCGCCCAGTCGAGTATCGCGTGATTGGAATTCTCCGGCAGCAGGATGTCTACCCTGATGCCGCGCATGGCCGCGAGGCCCAGCGCCATGGTGAGCGGCTCGCCCGGCAGGAAGTACGGCGTCACCACGCGGATCGATTCGCGCGCGCACGAGATGGCGTGCAACGTCGCGAACTCGATCTGCTCCATGTCCTCGTCAGGTCCCGAGGGCACGATCCGCGCCGACACGGTGCCCACCGGTTCCAGCGGGGGGAACCAGTCGGCGTCGGGCAGGTGCTCGCCGGTCGTGAACAGCCAGTCGTCGGCGAAGGCGTCGGTGAGTTGCTCCACCACCGGGCCCTCGATGCGGAAATGCGTGTCGCGGACGCGGTGGGACGGATTGGCCGCCTCGACGTTCTCGGCGCCGATGTTGAGGCCGCCGGTGAAGGCGATCCTGCCGTCGACCACCAGCAGCTTGCGGTGGTTGCGCAGGTTCAGGAACGGCATCTGCCAGGGAAAGTACGAATGCAGGAAGCGCGCGACCGGGACGCCGGCCTTGCGCAGCCGGTCGTAGGTGCCGGACCAAAAGTATCCGCTGCCGATGCCGTCGATCAGCACCCGGACCTGCACGCCGCGCTTCTGCGCCTCGATCAGCGCCTCGTGGAACTTCTCACCGGCCGCATCGGCGCGGAATATGTAGCTGCAGAGGCCGACGCTCGTCCGCGCGCGGCCGATTTCTTCCAGCATCCGCGGATAGGCTTCGTCGCCGCTGCGCAGCATCTCGACCTTGTTGCCCGGCGCCGAGGGGAGGCCGGTCAGTCGACCGACCGCATACTCCAGCGGGGTCAGGGCATCCGTCCCGATCGCCTCCGGAACCGAGACGGCCAACGGAAGGCGCTGGCGCTTCAGCCTCTGCGCACGCCGCTTGACGCGGTTGATGCCCATGATGGCGTAGAGCAGTCCGCCCATGAAGGGCGAAAGCCAGGCGATCCCGATCCAGGAAACGGCGGCGCCGACGCTGCGCTTGTAGAGCAGCACGTGGATCGTCACCGCGCCGGCGATGGCCACGTGAGCAACCGCTGCCGCTGCGCCCACCAACGCCGTCACATTGTCATCGAGAGTCACTTCGCCCGTTCCCCGACCCCTGCACTGCGGCTGGCCGAGGAACCGTTCTAGCGGCGACCGGTGTCGAATGCCATGCGTACCGCGAGCGCCGCGAGCACGGTCCCCATCAACCATCGCTGCGCGGCCATCCAGAACGGCCGGCCGGCCAGGAACGCCGCGACCGAGCCGGCCGCCAGCACGATCAGCGCGTTGACCGTGAGGCTGATCGCGATCTGGGTCGATCCGAGCAGCAGGGTCTGCCCGAGGACATTGCCCCGGTCGGCATCGACGAACTGCGGCAGCAGCGAGAGATAAAGCGCCGCGATCTTCGGATTCAGGAGGTTGGTGAGCAGGCCCATGGCGAAGAGCCGCCGCGGCGAATCGGGCGGCAAGGCGCGCACCTCGAACGGCGAGCGGCCGCCGGGACGCAACGCGCTCCAGGCCAGCCAGCCGAGATAGGCCGCGCCTGCCAGACGCAGAGCATCATAGGCATAGGGGATCGCAAACAGCAGCGCCGTGATGCCGAACGCCGCCAGCAGCATATAGGTGACGAAGCCCAGCGCCACGCCACCCAGCGAGATCAGACCGGCGACCCGGCCCTGGCAGATCGAACGGGAGACGAGATAGGCCATGTTGGGCCCCGGGCTCAGCACCATCCCGAGCGCTACCGCCGCGAACGCGGCCAGGGCCGGCAACGACACCATCCCGTCCTCCGTGAAGCGACCTCAGGCGACCGCTTTGATGGTCTTCGCCGTGATGTCGACGATCTCGTCGATCTGGGCCTTCTCGATCACCAGCGGCGGCGACATGGCGATGGCATCGCCGGACTGGCGGACCATCAGGCCGAGTTCGAAGGCCTTGGTGAAGGCCTTGTAGCCGCGCGTGCCGACCGCGCCCTCCGGCGCGAGGTCGATGCCGCAGGCCATGCCGAGATTGCGGATGTCGGTGACGTTCGGCAGGCCCTTCAGCGAGTGGATGCCCTCCTCCCAGTACGGCGAGAGCTCGGCGGCCCGTGCGAACAGTTCCTCGTCGCGATAGATGTCGAGCACGGCCGATGCCGCGGCGCAGGCCAGCGGATGGGCCGAGTAGGTATAGCCGTGGAACAGGTCGATCGCGTTCTCCGGCCCGTTCATCAGCCCGTCGAACACGTGCTTGCGCACGAACACGCCGCCCATCGGCACCGTGGCGTTGGAGATGCCCTTGGCGACCGTCATCAGGTCGGGGATCACTCCGAACTTCTCGGCGGCAAAGGAGGTGCCGAGGCGACCGAAGCCGGTGATGACCTCGTCGAAAATCAACAGGATGCCGTGCTTGTCGCAGATCTCCCGCAGGCGCTTCAGGTAACCCTTCGGCGGCGGCAGGAAGCCGGTGGAGCCGGCGCACGGTTCGACGATCACGGCCGCGATGTTCGAGGCGTCATGCAGGCCGACGATGCCTTCAAGCGCATCGGCGAGATGGGCGCCGTTCTCCGGCTGGCCCTTGGAGAAGGCGTTCTCCGGCAGGTGGGTGTGCGGCAGATGGTCGACGCCCGGCAGCATGGCACCGAACCACTTGCGATTGTTCACCATGCCGCCGACCGAGATGCCGCCAAAGCCGACACCGTGATAACCGCGCTCGCGGCCCACGAAACGGGTGCGGGTGCCCTGGCCGTTGGCACGATGGTAGGCCAGCGCGATCTTGAGTGCGCTGTCGACCGCCTCGGAGCCCGAGTTGCAGTAGAACGCGTGATTGAGATCGCCCGGCAGCAGGGCGGCATGCCGCGCGGCCAGTTCGAACGCCTTCGGATGGCCCATCTGGAACGAGGGTGCGTAGTCCATCTCATCCAGCTGTTTGGCGATCGCCGCCTTGATCTCCTCGCGGCCATGGCCGGCGTTGACGCACCAGAGGCCGGCGGTGCCGTCGATGATCTGCCGGCCCTCCGGAGTCCAGTAGTGAACACCCTTCGCCCGGGCCAGCATGCGGGGGTTCTTCTTGAACTGCCGGTTCGCGGTGAACGGCATGAAGAACGCTTCGAGATTGTTGGCGGCGGGTGCGGTGTTCGACGGCGTCATCGGCAGACCTTCGGGCTAAGAATGGACTTGGCGGCAAACTATCACTTGTTCACGTCGACAACCACGCGGCCACGTATCTCTCCTTTGAGGATTTTTGGGGCCAGCGCCATCAGGTCGCCCAGTCCCGCCTCGCTGACCGTGCTGTCGAGCCTGTCCAGCGGCAGATCGCTGCCGAGACGACGCCACGCTTCCTCACGCGGCGCCTTCGGCAGCATCACCGAGTCGATGCCATAGACCGAAACGCCGCGCAGGATGAACGGCAGGATCGAGCCCGGGAACGCAGGCCCGGCCGCGAGTCCGCAGACCGCTGCCGCGCCGCCGTACTTCAGTTGCGCCAGCGCCTTTGCAAACATCACGCCAGAGACGGTGTCGACGATGCCGGCGAACCGCTCCGACAGCAGGGGCCGGTCGGGCGCCTCGGTCAATTCCTTGCGGTCCATGATCGTGGTGGCGCCGAGCGCCTTCAGGTACTCGCCTTCCTGCGGCCGGCCGGTGGCCGCGACGACGGCATAGCCGAGCTTGGCCAGGATCGCGACGGCGACCGAGCCGACTCCACCCGCCGCACCGGTCACCAGGATTTCGCCCGAGGCCGGGGTGATCCCGTGCTTTTCCAGCGCCATGACGCAGAGCATCGAGGTGTAGCCCGCCGTGCCGATGGCCATGGCGTGCCGGGGCGAGATCGCAGCGGGCAGCTTCACGAGCCAGTCGCCCTTCACCCGCGCCTTCGATGCGTAACCGCCCCAGTGCAGTTCGCCGACGCGATAGCCGTTCAGCACGACCTTGTCGCCCGGCTTCAACGCGGGGCTTTCCGAGGTCTCGACAGTACCGGCGAAATCGATGCCGCCGACATGCGGCCAGGTCTTCACAAGTCCGCCGCCGGTCGTGAGCACCAGCCCGTCCTTGTAGTTCAGGGTGGAGTAGTCGATGGCGACGGTGACGTCGCCCGCCGGCAACCTGTCCTCGGTCAGGGTTTCGACGGCGCCGCTCACCTTGCGGTCGGCACCCTGGGTCAAGACGAGCGCGCGGAAAGTCATGGGATCTCCTCAACGATTGGCGACCCCTCTCTAGCAAGGCCGCAGCCGCTCAAACAGCCTTGGCGAGAAGTCCGTTTCGCGCACGGCGCCAGTGCCTCCACCCGGCGGCGATGATGAGGAGAATAAAGGCGATCAGCCCGTGCGAGCCGCGCCGCGATCACGACGTCTGGCCCGTCGGCGGATCCGATCCTATCCGCCGCAAGCCACAGCCCGATCACCCACCGCCGACGTCTGGATCATGTGCATCGCGAACAAGCAGGCCAGACCGAGATAGTCGAGAGCGCCGAACCTCGCCTCACGATGCCCGGCATGGGCCAGATGGCGGTCCATGCCCGCATCGGCCATGAAGCCCGAAGGCTGGAACAGTTCGATTGGCGCCAAGACTGCGGGTGGCCAACAGGCAGACCAACCACAGGATATTCTTCATCCTCGGCCCCGCTCACGGCAATGTGAATCTCCGCTTCGCCAGACATCACCAAGAGGTACGCGACGACCGCAACGCAACAAACGAGCCAAGCTAGTGAACGACAGGTTCTACAACCGGAATGGCTCGTGTGAGCAACCGTGATCAAAAAAAAGAGGCCGCCCCCGCCATGGCCTGTTAAGATTAATGTAATCAAGAGTGGGGAGAGCAAGGGTACTTCCCTCGTATCGTACACATGTTCGGAAATTATCGGCTCCCCGTCCTTTCGACCGTACCCCGTTCGGGCACGTGGTTCCTGCGGTACGTCTTCTCCTTCGTCTGCCATCTCGACCAGGGCGGCCGCCTCGACGACCTGCTGACCGGGGAAATCGTCGGTAATCCACAGGGTCCTGCCTTCGACTTCGAGCGCTTCAGGGGGGGGCCGCTGTTTCGCGTCGCGGGAACGCTGCCCGACGATCACCTGTTCATCGGGCACACGGTCTGCCCCGGCTTCGCAAACCGCACGGACCAACCGGACTGGTGGAAACAGGGCAGCTTCCACGTTCGGGGCTACGACGCTCTTCACGAGGAAGAGAGCTACCGGAACACACCCGTCGATCTGGCGACCTACGATTTCGCCCCCATCAAGGTCCCGGCGATGGACCGCGCGGCCCGAAAGGGGCGCGGCGCTCCAATCGCGCTCGTCTATCGAAACCCCATCGACCAGGCTGCGTCGTACTTCCGCTACTGTCAGGCGCACGTGAGCCCGGCCTACCACGTGCTCCGTGGGCGCCCGGTGGCGGACATGTCGTTCCGCGAGTATCTCTTCGAGGCGGCCCTGAACTCCTATGCGCGCCAGTTCGTGTCCTACCAGGAACAGGCCGCCCGCTACCCTGGGCTCGTCAAGCTGGTCCCTTATGAAGGTCTGATCGACCGCCCGGTCGAAACGCTGACGGCGCTGCTCGATCATTTTTCGGCGACCCGCCGCCCCTGGCCGATGCTTCCTGCCGCCGTGCGGCTGGCCCGCAAGGAACACATGCGTGCGATCGAAGGCAGGCTCGGCCGCTCGCTCGATGGCACCCGCAACGGCCGCAACAGCCAGAGCCACATGCGCGCCTCGGACGACACCGAGCGGGAACAACCGATGGATCCCGAACTGCGGGACGAGGCAGTCTCCATGCTTGGCGGCATGGGCATCGATTGCCGGCTCTTCGCGTGGCCGGCGCAGCGTGCTCCGTCGATCCGCCTGGCCTATAATGACGAAGAGTGGCACAGGAAGCGCGCGTCGCGCTGAGGCCGTGCCCCTGAAGCAAGGACAAGCCGGCGTGCCAGTCTCCCTGACCTACCTCGAGCAGCTGGAAGCCGAGAGCATCCACGTGCTGCGGGAGACCGTGGCCGTGTTCTCCAATCCCGTGCTGATGTACTCCATCGGCAAGGACTCCTCGGTCCTGCTGCATCTCGCACTCAAGGCATTCTATCCCGCGAAGCCGCCTTTCAAGGTTCTCCATGTCGACACGACCTGGAAGTTCCGGGAAATGATCGCCTTTCGTGACCGGCGCGCCCGCGAACTGGGTCTCGACCTCATCGTGCACACCAATCAGGAGGGATTGAAGGCCGGCGTCAATCCCATCACCCACGGCGCCGCCGTCCATACTGACGTGATGAAGACGGAAGCGCTGAAGCAGGCGCTGGATCACCATGCGTTCGACGCCGCGATCGGGGGCGCGCGCCGGGACGAGGAGCCGTCCCGCGCCAAGGAGAGGATATTCTCCCGCCGCAACGCGTCGCATCGGTGGGACCCGCGCCGCCAGCAACCCGAACTCTGGCAGCTCTACAACAACCGGCTGGGACCGGGCGAAAGCGCCCGCGTGTTCCCGCTGTCCAACTGGACCGAACTCGACGTCTGGACCTACATCGCGCGGGAAAATATCCCGGTCGTACCGCTCTACTTCGCCGCACAGCGGCCGGTCGTCGAGCGCGACGGGATGCTCATCATGGTCGACGACTCCCGCCTGCCGCTGCGGCCCAACGAAGTGCCGCAGCAGCGCTGGATCAGGTTCCGCACGCTCGGATGCTATCCGCTCACCGGCGCCGTCGAATCCCGGGCGACCACGATCGAGGCCATCATCGCCGAACTCGCCGACGGCCGGACGTCCGAACGCCAGGGCCGGGCGATCGACCACGGTTCGGGCGGTTCGATGGAACGCCGCAAGGCCGAGGGCTATTTCTGATGGACGCGACGATCGTCGGCCCGGCGCAGCGGGATCTGCTGCGCCTCATCACCTGCGGCAGCGTCGATGACGGCAAGAGCACGCTGATCGGCCGACTGCTGGCCGATGCCGGTGCCGTTCCCGACGACCAGCTGCGGAACGCCGTTCCAAGCTCGGCGAACAACGGTCTTCCCGACTACGCGATGCTTCTCGACGGCCTGCAAGCCGAACGCGAGCAGGGCATCACCATCGACGTCGGCTACAGGTTCTTCACGACGCCGCGCCGTCGCTTCATCCTTGCCGACACGCCCGGCCACGAACAGTACACGCGCAACATGGCAACCGGGGCTTCGGCCTCGGACGTTGCCATCGTCCTGGTGGACGCGTCGAAGGGCCTTCTGAGCCAGACCTGGCGCCACAGCGCGATCGTTTCGAAGATGGGCATCCGTCGCGTCGTTCTGGCCGTCAACAAGATGGACCTGATCGACTACCGGCAGCGCGATTTCGCCGACATCGTGGCGGCCTACGCATCGATGGCCGAGCGGCTCGGTCTTTCGGATGTCACGAGCATCCCGGTTTCGGCGCTGCGAGGCGACAACGTCATCAGGCAGAGCGATGCGATGCCGTGGTACGAGGGCCCGACGCTGCTGCGCTATCTCGAGACAGTCGAGATCGCCGATGCCTCCGGCAAGCCCTTCCGCTTCGGCGTGCAATGGGTCAATCGCGGCGCGACCGGTTTCCGGGGCTATGCCGGCACGATTCTCGGCGGACGGGTGCGGGTCGGCGACGAGATCGCCGTCCTGCCGTCGGGTGTCCGCAGTCACGTTTCCCGGATCGTTACCTTTGGCGGCGATCTGGAGGCGGCGCAGGCCGGACAGGCGGTGACGCTCACGCTCGCGGAGGCCGTCGACGTCTCCCGCGGCGATCTCATCACCGGGTGCGAAGCGCCCCCTCATCTTGCCGACCAGTTCGCCGCCGACCTCGTCTGGCTCGACGATGCCCCCATGCTGCCGGGTCGCCCCTATGTCATGCGACTGGGAACCGCGACCTACACGGCGACGGTGACGGAACTGAAGCACCGGCTGGACATGAACACCGGCGCCGGCCGCGCGGCAAAGCAGCTCGACGTCAATCAGATCGGGTTCGCCAATCTCGCCCTCGACCGATCGGCCGCCTTCGATGCCTATGCGGACAATCGCAACACCGGCAACTTCATCCTGATCGACCGGGTCACCAACGGCACCGTCGGCGCTGGCATGATCCGCTTTCCGCTGCGCCGCGCCGGCAATCTGACGTGGCAGAATTTCAGCACGGACCGCTCCGCACGTTCGGCCATCAAGGGACACCGGCCGGCCGTGCTTTGGTTCACGGGCCTCTCCGGCTCGGGCAAGTCCACGGTCGCGGATGCGATCGACCGGCGACTCCTGGCGCGGGGATGTCACACCTACATTCTCGACGGCGACAACATCCGCCACGGCCTCAACCGCGACCTGGGCTTCACCGACACCGACCGGGTGGAGAACATAAGGCGCGTGATCGAGGTGGCGCGCCTGCTGGCGGATGCCGGCCTGATCGTGCTGGTGTCGTTCATTTCGCCCTTCCGGGCCGAGCGCCAGCTGGCGCGCGAACGGCTGGGAGCCGACGAATTCCTCGAGATCTTCGTCGATACCTCGCTCGCCGAATGTGAACGCCGCGATCCCAAGGGCCTCTACCGCAAGGCGCGGGAAGGCAAGATCGCGAACTTCACCGGACTGGATTCGGCCTACGAGCCGCCCGAGGCTCCCGACCTGCACCTGCGGACGGCGGACCTGTCGGTGGAGCAGGAAGTCGAGCTGGTGCTGCAGTCGCTGCGGCAGCGCGGCATCCTCGACTGAGGCGCCGCGACCGCAATTAGCCATACCTTTTCAATGGACTTGAGGCGCTTGCCAAGGGCCGTGCGCAGCCCCAACTCTGAAGCATGTCCTCCAAATTCAGCCTGCTGCCCCATCGCAGCGTCATCTCCGTGGCCGGCGCCGACCGCGTCGAGTTCCTGCAGGGCCTGATTTCGAACGACACGCGGAAGGTCGCGCCCGGTCATGCCGTCTGGGCGGCCCTGCTGACGCCGCAGGGGCGTTTCCTGAACGACATGTTCGTCGTCGATGCCGGGCAGGATGTCTTCTACCTCGAGACGGAACGCGAGCGCGCGCCGGCACTCGCCCGGAAGCTCAAGATGTACACGCTGCGCTCCAAGGTCGTGGTGGAGGACCGGAGCGCCGCGCTGGAGGTCGCCGCGGTGTTCGGCGACGACGCCTCCCGGGCACTGGGCCTCGAGAACGCCGTGACGTTCGCCGATCCCCGCCTCCCGACCCTCGGGGTCCGTGTCATCGCTGCCGCCGGGCAGGCGGCGACGCTGCTTTCCGCCCGTGGCCTCTCCGAAGCGCCGCTGGTGGCCTACGATGCGCTGCGCCTGCCGCTGGGCGTGCCCGACGGCAGCCGCGATCTGCAGGTCGAGAAGGCGCTGCTGCTCGAAAACGGCTTCGACGAGTTGAACGGAGTCGACTGGAAGAAGGGCTGCTACATGGGCCAGGAGTTGACGGCCCGCACCAAGTACCGCGCCCTGATCAAGAAGCGACTGTTCCCGGTAAGGGTCGAGGGCACGCTGCCGGAAGCCGGCACACCCGTCCATCAGAACGGCGAAGAAGTGGGTGAGGTTCGGTCCGGCATGGGCGACCGTGCGCTTGCGATGCTGAAGCTGGAAGCCGCCCGCACCGGTCCATTGACGGCCGGCGATGCGCGCATCGTGCCGGAAATCCCCACCTGGATGCGGTTGCCGGAAAACCCGTCCCCCTAGCGGCTAGGGCATACGGGCTCTAAGGTCTCCTCCGCGCCGGTCGCGCGAGGAGATTCCAGTGAACCGTATCAATCCCAATCCCTTCACCACGCGGCCGGAGATTGTAGGCACCTTCGGCGTCGTCACTTCCACGCACTGGATCGCGACCGCCGTCGGCATGGGCATCCTCGAGCGAGGCGGCAACGCCTTCGACGCGGCGGTTGCCACGGCCTTCACCCTGCAGGTCGTCGAGCCTCATCTCTGCGGACCCGGCGGAGACGCGCCGCTGATCCTGCACGACGTCCGCCGCGGCAAGACCGAGGTCGTCTGCGGCCAGGGCCCGATGCCGGCCGGCGCCACGATCGCCCACTACAAGAGCCTGGGCCTCGATCTCATTCCGGGAACCGGCCTCCTGCCGGCCTGCATTCCCGGCACGTTCGACGCCTACATGCTGGTGCTGCGCGACTACGGCACGATGCGACTTGCCGACGTGCTGTCGCCGGCCATCGGCTACTGGCTCAACGGTCATGCGCTCGTCGAGCGCGCGAGTGCCACCATCGCCACCGTCGCCGAGCAGTTCCGCACCCATTGGAAGACTTCGGCCGCCGTCTTCCTGCCGGGCGGGGACGTTCCCAAGCCCGAGTCCCTCTTTCGCAACGTCACGCTCGGCAATACCTATGCCCGCATCCTCAAAGAGGCGGAGGCCGGCGGCGGCGGTCGCGAGGCCGAGATCGAGCGCGCGCGGCGGGCCTGGAGCCAGGGCTTCGTCGCCGAGGCGATCGACAGTTTCTGCCGCACGCAGGACGTCATGGACGTGTCGGGCAAGGCCAACAGGGGCGTGCTGACCGGCCAGGACATGGCGAAATGGCAGGCCACGGTGGAGGCACCGCTCACCTACGACTACGGCCGGTACACGGTTTGCAAGGCGCACACCTGGACGCAGGGCCCGGTGGTCCTGCAGCAACTCGCCCTGCTCAAGGGCTTCGACCTCGACGGCATGGATCCGACCAGCCCCGACTTCATCCACCTGCAGGTCGAATGCCTGAAGCTCGCCTATGCCGATCGCGAGGCCTTCTATGGCGATCCGGCTTTCGTCGACGTGCCGATGCAGACCCTGCTGTCCGATGCCTACAACGACGACCGTCGCAACCTGATCGATCCCGCCTCGGCATCGCTGGAGCAGCGGCCGGGCAAGGTCGACGGCTATGGCGGCGTCGTGAAGCTGCGGCGCGCCGACGGCGTGCGCCTGGGCGTGGCGTCGAGCGGCGCCGGGGAGCCCACGGTCGGACGCGTCGGCCAGACCAACGGCGACACGGTGCATTTCGACATCATCGACAAGGACGGCAACATGATCTCGGCCACGCCCTCGGGCGGCTGGCTGCAGAGCTCGCCGGTCATTCCCGAACTGGGCTTTCCGCTGGGCACGCGCGGCCAGATGTTCTGGCTGGAAGAGGGCCTGCCGGGGTCGCTGGCGCCGGGCAAGCGGCCGCGCAGCACGCTTACGCCGACCTTGGCCCATCGTGACGGCAAGCCGTACATGGTCTGGGGCTCGCCCGGTGGCGACCAGCAGGACCAGTGGATCACCCAGCACTTCCTGCGCCACGTCCATTGCGACATGAACCTGCAGGAAGCGATCGACGCGCCGGCCTGGCACAGCGAGCACTTCCCCTCCTCCTTCTGGCCGCGCACCGCCCGACCGGGCGTGCTGGTGCTCGAAGGCCGCATTCCCAAGGACACCGTCGCCGAACTGAAGAAGCGCGGCCACGAGGTCGAGGTGAACGACGCGTGGTCCGAAGGCCGCCTCACCGCCGCGACACGCGACGATCCGTGGCGCAAGGCAGCCGCCAATCCGCGCGGCATGCAAGGCTACGCGGCGGGCCGTTGATGCAGCTCTCTTGTCGCCCATGACCGAAGCGCTGCTGGAGCTGCGCGGGCTGACGGTCGATTTCGCGACGGACGACGGTGTCGTCCATGCGGTCGACGGGCTCGATCTGGCGCTGGGGCGCGGCCGGACGCTCGGCCTCGTGGGCGAGTCGGGTTGCGGCAAGAGCGTGACGTCGCTCGCCATCATGGGCCTGCTGCCGCCGGAAAACTCCATGGTCGGCGGTCAGGTGATGTTCGAGGGACGCGACCTGCTCTCCCTGGATGCGCACCTGATCCGCGATCTGCGCGGCGCGCGGCTGGCGATGATCTTCCAGGAGCCGATGACCTCGCTCAATCCGGCCTACACGATCGGCGACCAGATCATCGAGGCGATCCAGCGCCATCAGGGGCTCGACAATGCGGCGGCGCGGGCGCGCGCCATCGAGGTGCTGAAACTGGTGCGCATCTCGGTGCCCGAGAAGCGTGTCGACGACTATCCGCACAAACTCTCCGGCGGCATGCGCCAGCGCGCCATGATCGCCATGGCGCTGGCCTGCGGGCCGCAGTTGCTGATCGCCGACGAGCCGACGACGGCCCTCGACGTCACCATCCAGGCGCAAATCCTCGATCTGATGCGCGCCCTGCGGCGCGACACCGGCACTGCCATCATCCTGATCACCCACGATCTCGGCGTGGTGGCGGAGATGGCCGACGACGTGGCCGTCATGTACGCCGGCCAGATCGTCGAACGCGCGGCGGTACGCGATCTCTTCGCCCGGCCGGAGCATCCCTACACGGTGGGCCTGCTGGGCTCGATCCCCCGGCTCGACGAAAGGCGCGAGCGGCTGCCCTCGATCGAGGGCCGCGTGCCCGATATGACCCGGCCGCCGGCGGGCTGCCGCTTCGCCGCGCGGTGTCCCTTCGTCGAACCGGAGTGCCGGGCCGCCCCGCCGCAGCTGATCGAAGTCGCGCCCGGCCATCTCAGCCGGTGCCGCCGCGCGCCGCTCTCGCAGGTCGCGGCATGAGCGGACCGCTGCTCGAGGTGCAGGGTCTCGCCAAGCACTTTCCGGTCAGGCAGGGCGCCTTCGGGCGCCTGTCGGGCCATGTCCGCGCCGTCGACGGTGTCGACTTCCATCTCAATGCCGGCGAGACACTTGCCATCGTGGGCGAATCGGGCTGCGGCAAGTCGACGGTCGGACGACTGGTCCTGCGTCTCCTCGAACCGACCGGCGGCAGCGTGCGCTTCGAAGGGCAGGACCTGCTCGCCCTGCCCGACTCGCAGATGCGCGCCCAGCGGCGGCGCATGCAGATCATCTTTCAGGACCCCTACGCCTCGCTCAACCCACGCATGACGGTGGGTGCCATGCTGAGCGAACCGCTGATGCTGCACCGGCTCGCCCCCTCGGACGCGGCGCGCCGCACCCGTGTCGGCGAGCTGCTCGAATTGGTGGGCCTGCGGCCCGAACACGCGCGCCGCTATCCGCACGAATTCTCCGGCGGCCAGCGCCAGCGCCTGGCCATCGCGCGCGCCCTCGCGGTCGAGCCGCAGCTCATCGTGGCCGACGAGCCGGTCTCCGCGCTCGACGTCTCGATCCAGGCGCAGGTCATCAACCTGATGCGGTCCCTCCAGGCGCGTTTCGGGCTCGCCTACGTCTTCATCAGCCACGATCTCGCCGTGGTGAAGCACATCGCCGACCGGATCGCCGTCATGTACCTCGGCAAGATCGTGGAGACGGCCGCGACGGACGAGCTCTTCCGCAATCCGCGCCATCCCTACACCCGCGCGCTGCTGTCGGCGGTGCCGCTCCCGGATCCCACGGTCGTGCGGGAGCGGGCGCTGCTCGAAGGCGACATCCCGAGCGCCATGAACCCGCCGCCGGGCTGCCGCTTCCACACGCGCTGCCGCTTCGCTCGCGAATCCTGCCGGGTCGACGCGCCGCTGCTCGCCGACGACGGCACGGGACATTCGACCGCCTGTCCCTGGTGGCCGGAACTTCCGCCCGCGCCTTCGCTCGTCGAGGACAGGGCCGACGACCAGGACCGCATCCGGCTCGCCCGCCTTCAGGCGGCATTCGTCACTTCACAAATGGAGGCAACATGAAGAAGACGCTCCATCGGCTGGCGCTCGCCGCCACATTCATGGGCTTCGCCCTCGGCGGCGCGGCCGCCCAGAGCAATCTTCGGATCGGCCTGGCCGAGGATCCCGACGTTCTCGATCCGACGCTCGCCCGCACCTATGTCGGACGCATCGTCTTTGCGTCGATTTGCGACAAGCTGTTCGACATCGACGAAAAGCTCAATGTCGTGCCGCAGCTTGCCACCGCGCACGAGACCTCGGCCGACGGAAAGACCGTCACGCTCAAGCTGCGATCGGGCGTGAAGTTCCATGACGGCGAGCCATTCGACGCGGCGGCGGCGAAGTACAGTCTCGAACGCCATCTCAACATGAAGGGCTCGTTCCGCAGGCCCGAGCTCGCTTCCATCGAGTCGATCGACGTCGTCGATCCGGCCACCATCAAGCTGAACCTGAAGGAGCCCTTCTCGCCGCTGCTGGCGCAGCTCACCGACCGTGCCGGCATGATGGTCTCGCCCAAGGCCGCCGAGGCTGCCGGCGACAAGTTCGGCCTGAAGCCCGTCTGCGCCGGCCCCTACAGATTCGTGGAGCGCGTCCAGCAGGACCGCATCGTCGTCGAGAAGTTCGCCGACTACTGGAACAAGGACCAGGTGTTCATCGACAGGATCACCTACCTGCCGATCACCGATTCGACCGTGCGCCTGGCCAATTTGCGCTCCGGCAGCCTCGACATGATCGAGCGCGTGCTGGCGACCGACATCAAGACGGTGCGTGACAATCCGAAGCTCAGGCTCGTGACGGCCGTGGAGCTGGGCTACCAGGGCCTCACCATCAACCTGTCCAACGGGCCGAAGGCCGACACGCCGCTCGCCAAGGACGCCCGCGTCCGCCAGGCCTTCGAGCTGTCGATCGATCGCGAGGCCCTGAACCAGGTCGTCTTCAACGGCGAGTTCGTGGTCGGCAACCAGTGGATCAACCCGACCAACCCCTATTATCAGCAGGCATTCCCGGTTCCGAAGCGCGACGTCGCCAAGGCCAAGGCACTGCTCAAGGAGGCCGGCGTCACCGGCCGCATGTCGCTCGACTTCATGGTGCCGAACAATCCCGAGACCCGGCAGGTCGCGGAGGTTCTGCAGTCGATGGTCGCGGAGACCGGCTTCGACCTCAAGATCCGGGTGACGGAGTTCGCGACCTCGCTCAAGCAGTCGGAGAGCGGCGAGTACCAGCTTTATCTCATCGGCTGGTCCGGCCGCAGCGATCCCGACGGTAATTCCTACATCTTCCAGGTCTGCGGGCAGCCGCAGAACAACTCGGGCTATTGCGACAAGGAAGTCGATGCCTGGCACAACGAAGCGCGCATCAAGAGCGACCCCGCGGAACGCAAGAAGATCTACGAGAAGATCACGGCGCGCTACCTGCCACAGGGCTCGATCAAGTACCTCTACCACCGGCGGGTGCTGGTCGCGCTGTCCGACAAGGTCGACGGCTACAAGCAGATGCCCGACGGCCTGATCCGCGTCGTCGGCGTCAAGCTCAAGTAAGATCGAGCCTTGCTGACCTTCCTTTCCCAGCGGCTGCTGCAGATCATCCCGACGCTGATCCTGGTGTCGATGCTGATCTTCGGCCTGCAGCAGCTCCTGCCGGGCGATCCGGCGCTGATCATGGCGGGCGAGGAACGCGACCCGAAGGTGCTCGAGGAGATCCGCGAGCAGTACCGGCTGAACGAGCCGATTCCCGTCCAGTACTTCTACTGGATCAAGGGCGTACTCTCCGGAAACCTGGGCGAGTCGATGCGCCTCAAGGCCTCGGTCTCCTCGCTGGTGGCCGAGAAGCTGCCGGTGACCCTGCAACTCGCCGCCATGGCGCTGGTCGTGGCGCTGGGCATCGGCATCCCGGCCGGCATCATCTCGGCGGTGAAGAAGGACACCGGCTGGGACTATGGCGCCAACGTCTTCGCCCTGTGGGGCCTCAGCACGCCCAATTTCTGGCTGGGCATCCTGATGATCTTCCTGTTCTCCGTCACGCTCGGCTGGTTGCCGGCCTCGGGCTACGTCCGGCTGGGCGAGGATTGGCGCGCCAGCCTCGCGACCACCGTGATGCCGGCCTTCGTGCTGGGCAATGCGATCGCCGCCGTCCTGATGCGTCACACCCGCAGCGCCATGCTGCAGGCGATGGGGGCCGACTATGTTCGGACCGCCCGCGCCAAGGGCCTTTACGAACGGCGGGTCGTGCTGAAGCACGCGCTGCGCAATGCGATGACGCCGGTCATCACCCTCGGCGCTCTCGAATTCGGCACGCTGCTTTCCGGCGCCGTGCTGACCGAGCAGATCTTCACCATTCCGGGATTCGGCAAACTGATCGTCGATTCGGTGTTCAATCGCGACTATGCCGTGGTGCAGGGCGTCGTCCTGGTCACGGCGACGACCTACATCGTGTTGAACCTGCTGGCCGACGTGGCCTACGTGCTCGTCAATCCGCGGCTGCGAGGCTGACCGACATGACCGCCGCCGCCGTCACCCCGACAGTCCCGACAACCGACGCCCGCGAGGAGAATCCCTGGGCGCGTGCCTGGCGGCGCCTCAAGCGTCGCAAGGGTGCGATGTTCGGCCTGGTGGTCGTCGTGCTGTTCGTGCTGGTCGCGATCCTGGCGCCGTTGATCTCGCCCTACGATCCCATTGCCACCAGCTTCACCCAGGTGCGCAAGCCGCCGTCCTGGGCGCACTGGCTCGGCACCGATGAGGTCGGCCGCGACGTGCTGGCCCGCATCATCTGGGGCGCCCGGGCCTCGCTCAGCGCGGGAGTCGTCTCGGTCGGAATCGCGCTCGGCATCGGTGTTCCGCTCGGCCTGCTGGCGGGCTATGCCGGCGGCTGGATCGACGCCGTTCTGTCGCGCGTCGTCGACGCGATGCTGGCCATCCCGTTCCTGATCCTGGCGATCGCCCTGGCGGCCTTCCTGGGACCCAGCCTGACCAATGCGATGATCGCGATCGGCGTCACGGCGACGCCCGTGTTCATCCGCCTGACGCGCGGCCAGACCCTCGCCGCCAAGGTCGAGGACTATGTCGAGGCCGCGCGCGCCGTCGGAAATCCGCACTGGCGCATCGCGCTGCGCCACGTCCTGCCCAACATCGTGCCACCGCTGCTGGTGCAGGCCTCGCTCGCTATCGCCGGCGCGATCATCGCCGAGGCGGCGCTGTCTTTCCTGGGACTGGGCCAGCAGCCGCCGGCACCTTCGTGGGGCAGCATGCTGAACTCCGCGCAGCGCTTCATCGCGCAAGCGCCATGGATGGCCTTCTGGCCGGGCTTCGCGATCTTCTTCGCGGTCCTGTCGTTCAACCTGCTGGGCGACGGACTGCGCGACGCTCTGGACCCTCGCCACAAGTAAGCGGCGAAGGGCTCAGTTCGGCAACGACGTATCCACCGAGGCGAAGGCCGGAACGCCGCTGGTGAGCATCGTCACACGCTCCTCGACGAGCAACTGCGACACGGCCAGGAAATGCACGAGCTCACCGTCGCCGAGGCTCTGGGCCTCGTCGATCATCTCGCGCACCGCATGCCACACCCTGAACAGGGCCGCCGCCCGTTTCTTTTCCGAAAGCGGGGCGCGACCGCGCCGCCGCCTGATGTTCGGTTCGATGATGATTTCGAAGACGTCCGCCATCTCTACCCGCCTGCCGCTTGCAACGCTTCCCCTGGTCCGGCTGTCGCCGGTTACACAAGCCTACCGCAAAAGCGATGCCAGGCGAGGGCAATCCGACGGGCCGTGTCCTGGATCGACGGCCGGTCCGGAAGCGAGCGTCAGCCGCGGCTGCTGCCGAGAGGCAGGCCGTTGGCGTCGAGTTGGGGCTCGTTGCGCACCGTCACGGAGTCGGGGGCATCGGCATCCGCCAGCGGCTTGCCCGGATCGACCGGCATGGTCATCGCAACCAGGCGCTTCGGCCCCTTGCCGGTATCGCCGGCTTCGACGCGCCGCCAGCCCTGCTTTTCCAGGTACTTGATGTCCCGCGGAAGGGCCTGCGTGTAGAGCATCCGCGCTCCACGGCTTTCCGCCAGCTTGCGGCAGCGCTCGATGAGGAGCTCGCCGATGTTGTTGCCGCGGAAGCGCTGCATGACGGCCAGCCGCTCCGGCATCGCGAAGGACTGGAACCAGCGCAGGCGAACCGCGCCTACCGGCTCCTCGCCGAGATAGGCGATGATGTGGGTGGCGCCGAAATCGTGTCCGTCGAATTCCTCGGAGTACGGGATGTCCTGTTCTCCGATGAAGCAGGCGGCGCGCACGGCGAAAGCCTGGAGGGAATCCTCCATCTTCATCGCAAGCTTGATGGTGACGGGCTGGCCGCCGATCGAACGGGTGGTGTCCATGTGTCCTGCTCCCTCAGCCGCGGCGCTCGGTCCATTCCGCATGCGGATTGGACGCCCCGCGCTCCATCGACTGCTCGAGGATGCCCGGCATGTCGAGCTGGTCCTCGGGACGGTTCAAGACCATCGGGTCGGTCGTGACCGTCGGGGCGTTCTCGCCGACGTCGAGGTCGCAGGCGAAGGCGCCGTATTCATGGTCGGAGAAGTGGAAGACCTTGTCGTCGACCTTGCGGAATCCGTCCTTCTCGAAGATCGGCCAAAGGCGCTTCTGGCCGTGCAGGTAGGCCTTGGGATAGCCCTTCTTGCGGCAGAATTCCTTGGCCCAGTTCACGAACGGCAGGAACAGGCCGTACGAGCGGTAGCGCTTCAGGATGATGGCGCGTTCGAGCTTGGCGAAGCCCGAGAACCAGCGCACGCGGATCGAGGCGGCGGGCTCGCCATCGACGTACAGGATCAGATGGCTGGCCGTGTAGTCGTTGCCGTCATACTCCTCCCAGTAGGGGCACTGCTGCTCCCCCATGAAGACGGCAGCGCGCAGCATGAAGCACTGCATCATCTCGTCGGAGGTCGATGCCAGCTTGATCGTGATCTCGGGCCGGTTGCTCTGGTCGGCGGTCGGTTGGTCGGTCATGTCACTTCCCCTCGGTCAGTACGCCATTGTCATTCCGAAAGTGTCGGCCACCGGCCGTTACTGTCGGAAGATTCTGTGAAATCTGCGCGAGCACATCGGTGACGACAGGGGGCGTCATGCCCTTCGCACCGCGCCGTATGGCGGTGGCCGAAACCTTGTCGCGGCGCAGGATGCACCAGGGGTAGATCCAGCCGCATTCGTCGGCGATCTGCCGAACCAGCATGCCGCCGAAGTCCGTGCCATGGATGATGTGTAGTCGGACACCGGGATGCCGCCGCTTGATCTCGGCGATCACGCCCTGGAAGCCGCGCGCGTAATAGACGTCGGAATAGACCGCGACCTCGACCTTGTCGGCGAGGCCGGCCTCCGCCAGCGAAAGCTCGATCAGGGCGACCCGGGTTTCCGGAGGCAGGAACACGTTCCCGGTCGGGAAGTAGTCGACGTTGGAGTCGGCCTTGTCCGTCTTCTCGTAGATCTGGAAGCCATCCTTGAGCTGACCGACCCGGATCTCGCCCTTGCGGAAGGCGTCCACGTGCAGCTTCGGGATCAGCACCGGATGGATGATGACCTTGTCGAGGCCCCGCTGGTCGATGGCCGCCCGTAGCAGCGCGATGTGGCTGTTGTGGAAGGGATTGAAGGTGCCGAAGAACAGCCCGATGCCGCCCTTCGGGGCTATCACCGACCGAAGGTCCGAGAGCAGCCCGACCAGGAAGAGCGTCCCGCCCAGCCCAAAGCCCAGCAGCAGGAACCCCTCCCGGGCGCCCGGCACGCCGGCCGTGCCGAGGGCCGCCAGGGTGACGTTGACCAGAATGCCGACGAGGGTGTTGCGGTTCGCATCCCCGATCCCCCGCGCGACGAGATAGCCGCCCAGGTACTGGGTTCCTTGCGAGGCCAACGTGGTGACCACCGCGGCGCCGGCAAAGCCGCCCACGGACGCAATTCCCGCTTGGTTGAGCGCACCCCCCCATAACATCAGCCAGAACATCACCAGGTTGAACGCCAATTGCGGGACGAACCGGCCGAACCGGCCGCCCGTGACGAAGCCGAACTGGTTGTTTGCCCAAAGTTCGGCCTTGTTACTGAGCTTGGCGTAGCTCGGAAGGAATACCCCAACGAAGATTGACACGCCGATCAGCGTGGGGTTAGCCCAACTGCCGTGCGCATACGCATAGCTCAAGTATGTTAAAAGTCCGCCCAGGGCGGCCATGCGCGTCGAGGGACTGCGCAGATAGCGGCTGATTTTGCCGGTACGGGCGGCTGCCGGGGCGGCATTTCCGTCTGACCTGGTGGGGGCCACGGGCGTCTCCTGGTCTCAATGCGGGCGTCGATCCGGATATATACAACCGGCAGATCGACTGACGAATAACTGGGCCGGGGTTGTCGCCGAGCCCGAAATGGCCCCGAAAACCGCCTAAACTGCCAATTTTGAGACAGAAAACGACATTCCGCGGATAGTGGTGTAGGATAAACTACGACCGTCTCGTCCGTTAAGGATGGGGCCACACCCATATTGTATCGATTGTTGCCATGGTCACGACTCCTCCGCGCAAGACCAAAATTCCCAACATCCTTGGCGATTGGGACGACGTGCGTTTTTTCCTTGCGGTTGCAAAGACTGGAAGTTTCAGCGCCGCCGCCACCCAGTTGAACACCAAACAGACGACGGTCGGCCGCCGGATCCAGGCGCTGGAGCGGCGCCTAGGGGCCAAGCTATTCGACCGCCACCGCCACGGTATGGAGGTGACCCCGGCCGCCCGCGGCGTGCTGGTGCAGGCCGAATCGATGATGTCCAACGCCACGGCGATCGAGCGGCATCTGGCCGGTCTCGACCGCGAGATGGCGGGCATCGTCCGCATCGCCGCAACCGAGGGCATTGCCGCCCACTGGCTGGTGCCGCGCCTCGGCGTTCTGCGCCGCACCCATCCCGACATCATCGTCCAGGTGATCGCGGGCGATCAGGTGCTCGACCTGGCTACCCGGCAGGCCGATCTCGCCATCCGCTTTTTCCGGCCCACGTCGAACCAGCTGGTGGCGGCGCGCGTCGGCCAGGTGAACATGTCGATCTTCGCGGCCCCGTCCTACATCGAGCAGTACGGCCTGCCGCAGAAGCTCGACGACATGCGCGAGCATCATGTCGTCGACCACACGACCCTCCACAGCCTCCCGGCCATGAAGCCGTGGAGCGAGGTGGTCGAGCGCAGCACGTCCGTGGTGCTGCGCACGAACTCCTCCTACGCGGCGATGGAGGCCGTGCAGACCGGCTACGGCATCTCGGTGTTCCCCGACTACATCGCCAAGTCCTCTAACCTGGTCGCCGCCCCGATCGACCTCAAGATCGTGCGCGATATCTGGCTGGTCAGCCATGAGGAGACCAACAAAGGCGCGCGTATCCGCACCGTCATCGACTATGTGCGCGAGCAGTTCCGCAAGGATGAGCGGGAATGGTTCTCGACCACGCCGCGCAGCAGAAGCGCCGCGACCGGTTCGATCGCTGCGGCCTGAGGCCGCCTCACTTCTATTCGAGGGCGGCCTTCAGCTTCGAGCAGATCGCCTCGATCTCTTTCTTGTCGCCCGGCTGGTAGACCCAGTTCAGCCGGACCTTGTCGTCGGGATAGCGCGGCAGGATGTGGACATGGAGATGGGGCACGCTCTGCCCCGCTCCCGGGCCATTGGATTGCAGGAGATTCACGCCGGTCGGCTTCAGCACGGCGAGCGCCGCCTTCGCCACGCGCTGAGCGGTCCTCGCGACATCGCCGAGTATCTCCGGCGGGATGACGTCGACCGTCGGCCAATGGCCCTTCGCCACGGCGAGCGCATGGCCCGGATTGACGGGATTGATGTCCATGAAGGCGATGGTCGTCTCGTCCTCCATCAGCTTGAAGCAGGGCAGTTGCCCGGCCACGATCCTGCAGAAGATGCAGCCGTCATCGGTCGGATGGCTCGTCATGGTCTCTCCAGCGCTCGGCCCAGTTCTCGCAGCCTCTGAAAAGGTTGTGCGCCCGGTGCCAGGGTCAGGTCCAGGTGCATGCGCCCCAGCCGCGCAAGCCCGTCGCGGCCGAAACGATCGCGCAACGACTCGCCCACCCAGCCCTGGCTCTGGCGATGACGGGCCACCGCCAACCGACCGTCGGCCGACAGGTGGTCCCGGTGATCCTCGAGCGCCTTCACCAGGCCTTCCATCCCGGCCCCGGTTCGCGACGACACGGCCAGCGTCCGGACGGGCCAGTCGCCGGCATCGCCCGCCGTCGAGAGTGACAAGGCCCCCGCGACGTCGGCGCGGGCGCGCTCGGCCGCAGCGCCCATGTCGGCTTTGGTGACGACCACCAGATGCGGGATCTCGACGATTCCCGCCTTCATGAACTGGAGGGAATCGCCCGAACCGGGCTGGACGCAGAAGACGACCGTATCGGCCACCCCTGCCACGTCCGTTTCGGACTGCCCTACCCCCACCGTCTCGATGAGCACGCGATCGAACAGCGCCCGCATCAGGACCATGGCTGCCAGAGTCTGATCCGCCAGGCCGCCCAGCCGGTCGCGAGCCGCCATCGAGCGCACGAAGCAGCCCGGGTCGGAGCCGTCATGGACGATGCGCACCCGGTCGCCGAGCAGGGCGCCGCCGCTGGTCCGCGACGAGGGATCGACGGCGATGACGCCGACGGTCTTGCCGCCCGCGCGCCAGGCCGCGACCAGCGCGGCGCACAGGGAGGATTTGCCGACACCCGGCGGTCCCGTGACACCCACGACATGGGCCCGCGGCTCGCGCCACGCCGCGTCGAGCAGGTCCTGCGCCGTCTCGCTCTCGGGATCACGCTCCAGGCCGGCAAGCGCCGCGGCCAGCGCCCGCTTGCCGTCCCTGCGAAGCGCAGCCAGCGTCATTCGGTCTTGAGCGGGCCGCCCAGCGCCGCCTGCGCCGCCGCCAGCCGCGCGATCGGCACGCGATAGGGCGAGCAGGAAACGTAGTCGAGGCCGGCCTTGTGGCAGAAGAAGACCGAGGCCGGATCGCCGCCGTGCTCGCCGCAGATGCCGAGCTTCAGGCTGTTGCGCACCTTGCGGCCGCGCTCGGTCGCGATCTCGATCAGCTCACCCACGCCCTCGATGTCGAGTGAGGCGAAGGGATCGTGCTCGAAGATGCCGCGCTGCTGGTACTTCTCCAGGAACGAGGCCGAGTCGTCGCGGCTGAGGCCGAAGGTGGTCTGGGTCAGGTCATTGGTGCCAAACGAGAAGAACTCGGCGGTTTCGGCGATATCTCCGGCGCGAAGCGCCGCGCGCGGCAGCTCGATCATGGTGCCGACCAGGTATTCGAGCTTCTGGCTCGACGAGCTGCTGACCTCCTCGGCGACCCGGTCGATCACCACCTTCATGAGGTCGAGCTCCTTCTTCGTCGCCACCAGCGGGATCATGATCTCGGGGATCACCGTCTTGCCGGCCTTCTTCTGAACTTCGGCTACGGCCTCAAAGATGGCGCGGGCCTGCATCTCGTAGATCTCCGGATAGGAGATGCCGAGGCGCACGCCGCGATGGCCGAGCATGGGATTGAACTCGTGCAGCTTGTTGGCGCGCTCCTCGATCTCCTTCAGGTCGACACCGAGGTCCCGGGCGACGACTTCCATCTCGGCCGGTGTCTTGGGCAGGAATTCGTGCAACGGCGGATCGAGCAGGCGGATCGTCACGGGCAGGCCGGCCATGATCTCGAACAGCTCGACGAAATCCTGACGCTGCATCGGCTGGATCTTGGCCAGTGCGGTGCGACGGCTCTTCTCGTCGTCGGCCAGGATCATCTCGCGGACCGCCACGATACGGTCGCCTTCGAAGAACATGTGCTCGGTGCGGCAGAGACCGATGCCCTCGGCGCCGAACTTGCGGGCCTGGGCGGCATCGGCCGGCGTCTCCGCGTTGGTGCGGATACCGAGTTTGCGGAACTCGTCGGCCCATTCCATCAGTTGGGAGAAGTCGCCGCTGAGTTCAGGCTGCACGGTCGGAACGATGCCGAGAATGATCTCGCCGGTGCTGCCGTCGAGCGTGATGGTCTCGCCCGTCTTCACGACGGTGCCCCGCACGGAGAGCGTGCCGGCCTTGCCGTCGATGCGCACGTCGCCGGCGCCCGCGACGCAGGGCTTGCCCATGCCGCGCGCGACCACGGCGGCGTGGCTGGTCATGCCGCCGGTCGAGGTCAGGATGCCCTCCGCGGCATGCATGCCATGGATGTCCTCGGGACTCGTCTCGCGGCGCACCAGGATGACCTTCTCGCCGCTGCGCGCCTGCTTCTCCGCATCGTCGGCGGAGAACACGACCTTGCCGGAGGCGGCGCCCGGCGAGGCCGGCAGGCCCTTCGCGATCACCTTGCGGGTCGCCTTGGGATCGAGCGTGGGATGCAGGAGCTGGTCGAGCGACGCCGGTACGATGCGGGCAACGGCCTCCTTCTTGTCGATCAGCCCCTCGTTCACCATGTCGACCGCGATCTTGAGCGCCGCCTTCGCCGTGCGCTTGCCGTTGCGGGTCTGCAGCATATAGAGCTTGCCGCGCTGCACGGTGAACTCGATGTCCTGCATGTCGCTGTAGTGCTTCTCGAGCCGCTGGCGCACGTCGGCCAGCTGCCTGAACACTTCCGGCATGACCTCTTCCATGGCCGGCGCGTCGGACTTCTGTGCGAGCTTGCCCTGCACGGTGAGGTGCTGCGGCGTGCGGATGCCGGCGACGACGTCCTCGCCCTGCGCGTTCACCAGATACTCGCCGTAGAACAGGTTGGTGCCGGTCGACGGGTCACGCGTGAAGGCGACGCCGGTGGCGCAGTCCTCGCCCATGTTGCCGAACACCATGGCCTGGACGTTGACGGCGGTGCCCCAGCTCTCGGGGATCGAATGCAGGCGGCGGTAGGTGATCGCGCGCTGGTTCATCCACGATTCGAACACGGCGCCGACAGCGCCCCAGAGCTGCTCGCGCGGCTCCTGCGGGAACGGCTTGCCAGTGCGCTTCTCGACCAGTTTCTTGTACTCAGCCACGACCGACTTCCAGTCGTCGGCCTTGAGGTCGGTGTCCATCTGGACGCCGAGATCCTCCTTCTTGATCTCGAGCGCCTCCTCGAAATAGTGATGGCCGACGTCGAGCACGACGTTGGAATACATCTGGATGAAGCGGCGATAGCTGTCCCAGGCAAAGCGCTCGTCGCCCGACGACTTGGCGAGGCCGAGCACGGTCTTGTCGTTGAGGCCAAGGTTCAGCACCGTATCCATCATGCCCGGCATCGAGGCGCGCGCACCCGAGCGAACCGAAACCAGCAGTGGATTGGCGGCGTCGCCGAAAGCGGTGCCGACGATCTTCTCGACCGAAACCAGGGCCTTCTCGACCTCGTCCTTCAGTTCAGGCGGGTAGGTGCGCTCGTTGTCGTAGAAGTAGGTGCAGACTTCGGTGGTGATGGTGAAGCCCGGCGGGACGGGCAGGCCGAGGCTCGACATCTCCGCCAGGTTGGCACCCTTGCCGCCCAGCAGGTTGCGCATGTCGGCGCGGCCTTCGGCCTTGCCGTCCCCAAAACTGTAGACCCACTTGGCCATGCTTAGCCCTCGATCTTTGAAAAGTCGGCTACCGTGTCCATGGTAGCGCGAATCCGGTTAAGCAGCTTCAGCCTGTTGAGGCGGATCTCGGGCCTGTCCGTCACGTTGACCGTGACCTTGTCGAACAGGGCATCGATCGGCCCGCGCAAGCCCGCAAACGCCTCCATGGCGCCCGCGAAATTCTCGGCGTCCAGCGCCGGCTTCACACGGCGCGCAACCTCATCCAAGGCGGAAGCAACGGATTTCTCCTCGGCTTGTTCCAGAAGCGCGACATCGGGCGCGCCGGCGATCTTCGCCGCCAAGCCCTTGTCCTTCTTCTCCTCGGCGCGAACGATGTTGGCCGCGCGGCCATAGGCGGTCAGCAGGTTCTTGCCCGCTTCCGTGCCCAGGAATGCCTGCAGCGCCTCGACACGGGCCAGCAGGCGCACGAGATCGTCCTCGCCGCCCAGCGACACGACCGCGTCGACCACATCGTGACGCACGCCCTTCTCTCGCATCTGCACCTTGAGACGCTCGGCGAAGAAGGCCAGCAGGTCGTCGTCCTTGAGGAAGGGCCGCAGCGACAGGCGCAGCCTGTTCTCGACCACGATCCGGATCACGCCGAGCGCCGCGCGACGCAGCGCGAAGGGATCGCGCGAGCCCGTCGGCTTCTCGCCGATCGACCAGAAAGAGGTAAGCGCATCGAGCTTGTCGGCCAGCGCGATCGCGATCGAAACCGGCGCCGTGGGGCAGCGGTCGTTGGGTCCGGCCGGCGCGTAATGGTCGCCGATCGCGTCGGCGACGGCGGCCGGCAGCTTCTCGCCCAGCGCATAGTAGCGCCCCATCACGCCCTGCAGTTCGGGGAACTCGCCCACCATGCCGGTGACGAGATCGGCCTTGCACAGGCGCGCGGCCTGCGCGACCGCCGCGGCATCGGCACCGTCAATCGACTTCGCAATCTCGGCGGCCAGCGCCACGATGCGGTCGACCCGCTGGGCCTGGGTGCCGAGATTGGCATGGAAGACGATCTTCTCCAGCCCCGGCACGCGGCTCTCCAGCGTGATCTTGCGATCCTGGTCCCAGAAGAACTTTGCATCGGCGAGGCGGCCGCGCAGCACGCGCTCGTTGCCGGCGACGATCGTCTTGCCGCCGTCGCGCGCAACGTTGTTGGCGACCAAGACGAAGCGGTTGGCGAGCTTGCCGTCGGCGCCCGACGTCGTGAAGAAGCGCAGGTGCACCTTCATCGACACGATCAGCACTTCCGGCGGCACGTCCATGAACTGCGCGTCGATGGCGCCCAGCATCGGCACCGGCCATTCGGTCAGGCCGGCCACTTCATCAAGCAGCCCCTCGTCCTCGTTCAGCGTGACCTGTGCATCCGCACACAGCTTGCGTGCGCCATCGAGAATGATGTTCTTGCGCTCGCCGGCGTCGAGTACGACGTGCGCGGCGCGCAGCTTCTCCTGGTAGTCGGCAAAGTTCGAGACCTCGAACGTCCCCTTGGAGAGGAAGCGATGGCCGCGCGTCGTGGCGCCGAAGGCGATCGGCGCCATCTTCCCGCCCGGCGAGACCTCTCCCTTCAGCACCTTGCCGTCGAACAGCGCGACGATGGACTGGAGCGGTCGCACCCACTGCAGGGTGCTGCTGCCCCACTTCATGGACTTGGGCCACGGCAACGCCTTCAGCGCACCGTCGATGACCACCGGGAGCGCGTCGGCCGTCGGGCCGCCCTTCTTCGTGATGACGGCGAACCAGAACTCGCCCTTGCCGGTATCGCGTTTCTCCGCCTGGTCGAGCGAGGCGAGGCCGGCGCCCTTCAGGAAGCCCTGAATCGCCGGGTCGGGCGCGCCGACGCGCGGACCGCGCTTCTCCTCGCTTACGTCGTCGCGCACAGCCGGAATGCCATCGACCACGAGCGCGAGGCGGCGCGGCGTCACGAACGCCCGTGCCGTCTCGAATCCAATGCCGGCGCCCTTGAGCCCTTCACAGATCAATCGCTTGAGGTCTTCGGCCGCGCGCGCCTGCATGCGCGCGGGGATCTCCTCGGAGAGGAGTTCGAGAAGGAGCTCGGCCATCTCAGGCGGCCTCTTTCTGAGTGGCCAGCCAGGTCTCGCAGCAGGCTTTGGCAAGGTCGCGGACGCGCAGGATGTAGCTCTGCCGCTCGGCGACGCTGATTACGCCGCGCGCGTCCAGCAGGTTGAAGGCGTGGCTCGCCTTGATGCACTGCTCATAGGCCGGCAGCGGCAGCTTCTTCTCGACCAGCCGGCCGCATTCCTTTTCGGCATCGTCGAAGTGGCGAAACAACATCCCGGTATCGGCATGCTCGAAATTGTAGGCCGACTGCTCACGCTCGTTCTGCAGGAACACGTCGCCATAGGTCAGGGGCACGTCGGAATCGGCGCGGTTGAACGGCAGGTCGTAGACCGACTTCTTGTCGAAAAGGTACATCGCCAGCCGCTCGAGGCCGTAGGTGATCTCGCCGGCCACGAGGTCGACCTCGATGCCACCCACCTGCTGGAAGTAGGTGAACTGCGTGATCTCCATGCCGTCGCACCAGACTTCCCAGCCCAGGCCCCAGGCCCCGAGCGTCGGGCTCTCCCAGTCGTCCTCGACGAACCGGATGTCGTGCAGGCTCGTGTCGATGCCGATCGCCTGCAGCGAACCGAGATAGCGTTCGAGGATGTCGGGCGGCGACGGCTTCAGGATCGCCTGGAACTGGTAGTAGTGCTGCAGCCGCATCGGGTTCTCGCCGTAGCGGCCGTCACCGGGACGACGAGAGGGCTGCACATAGGCCGCGTACCAGGGCTTCGGACCGAGCGCGCGCAGGGTCGTCGCGGTGTGGAAGGTACCGGCGCCCATCTCCATGTCGAACGGCTGGAGGATCAGGCAGCCCTGTGCCGCCCAATAGTCCTGCAGGGTGAGGATGAGTTCCTGGAAGCACGTGGGCTTGCCGCGCGCTGCTGAGGGGTTCGACAACGGTATTCCCCGAAGCTCTAAAGGCCTTTTATTTCCGCAACTTATGGCCGTTTTTGCGGTGCGGCAAAATAGGTTCGCCCCCCAAGCCGGTCAAGGCTGGTGGCAGAGTGCGGCCTTATGGCCGCGGGCGGCCGCAATGGCCGCATTTTT
Source organism: Reyranella aquatilis (assembly GCF_020880995.1). Taxonomy (GTDB): domain Bacteria; phylum Pseudomonadota; class Alphaproteobacteria; order Reyranellales; family Reyranellaceae; genus Reyranella; species Reyranella aquatilis. The sequence continues at coordinate 75,235 of NZ_JAJISD010000002.1, forward strand.
CGGCAGAGGTCGATATGTAGGCACCGCAACCGGTGCACTGGACCGTATCCTCCACAACGGCGGGCTTGCGGGACGCTACGACGGGAGGCGGTTCGGGACGCGGAGCCGGTTGGGTGGGCGCCGGCGGCCGCTGCGGCGGGCTTGCATTGCCCGTGAACCGGTCAAACAGACCCTTCCAGTGCCGGAAGGTCTTGTACGCCCCGTACACGGCGACGCCGAACAGGATGATTTTCAGCAGCATGCGGCCATTTGAGGTTCCTGCGAAACCGGGTCAAGCGGGCTATATGGGTGGCATGAACGGAATGAAGAGTGAGCCGCTCGACCTTTTCGTGGTCGGCGGCGGCATAAATGGCGCGGGCATCGCCTGCGACGCAGCGGGCCGGGCCCTCACGGTTGGGCTGTGCGAAATGAACGACTTCGCCAGCGCGACCTCATCCAAGGCGAGCAAGCTGATCCACGGCGGCCTGCGCTACCTCGAAACCTACGAGTTCCGCCTGGTACGCGAGGCCCTGCAGGAACGTGAAGTCCTGCTGGCCAAGGCGCCGCACCTGTCCTGGCCGATGCGTTTCGTACTGCCACACGAGCCCCACCTGCGGCCGCGCTGGATGCTGCGGCTCGGCCTTTTCCTGTACGACCATCTCGACTGGCGCATGACCCTGCCGAAGTCGATCGCGGTGGACCTTCCTTCCTCGAAGTTCGGCGCCGGCCTCAAACCCGGTTTCAAGAAGGGGTTCGTCTATTCCGACGGCTGGGTCGACGATGCCCGGCTGGTGATTTCAAACCTCAAGTCGGCGCGCGAGATGGGCGCGAAGATCTACGCCCGTCACCGCTGCGTCTCCGCCCGCCGCAGCGAGGACGGCAAACTCTGGAACATCGAACTGGCCGGCCCCGGTGGCGTTCCGATCCAGTTGCAGGCACGCGGCCTGGTGAACGCCGCCGGCCCCTGGGTAAAGCGCTTCCTCGACGAGGAGACCCAGATCAAGACGCCCAAGCGGGTGCGACTGGTCAAGGGCAGTCACATCGTGGTGCCGCGACTGTATGAGGGCGACCATGCCTTCATCCTGCAGAACAGCGACAACCGCATCGTCTTCGTGATCCCCTACGAGCGCGAATTCTCCCTGATCGGCACCACCGACATCGCCGTGGAGGAAGGCGAGCATCCGGTTTGCTCGCCCGAGGAAGTCACCTACCTCTGTGACCTCGTCAGCCATTACATGGAAAAGCCGGTGCGTCCGGAGGACGTGGTCTGGACATTCTCCGGCGTCCGGCCGCTGTTCGACGACGGCGACGACAATCCCTCGAAGGTGACCCGCGACTACCATCTCGAGGTCGACGGCACGCCCCGGACCCGGGCGCCGATCCTCTCGGTTTTCGGCGGCAAGATCACGACCTACCGCCGGCTGGCGGAACACGCTTTGCGGGACCTCCAGCCCTATTTCCCGCGCATGGGCGGCCCCTGGACGGACAGCCGTGCCGTCTACGACGGCGAGATGGCCGACGCCCCGACCTTCGAGCAGGCGTTCGACAACTTCGTCGACGGTGCCGCCGCCAGCAAGCCTGCCCTGCCCAAGGAACTCGTCCGCATCCTGGCCCGCCGCCACGGTTCGGGCCTCGAGGACATGCTGGAAAACGTGAAGACGGTGGCCGATCTCGGTCGCCATTTCGGCGGATCCCTCTACGAGGTCGAGGTGCGCCACCTGATCCGGGACGAATGGGCGGTCGATGCCGAGGACATACTGTGGCGCCGAACCAAGGAAGGCCTCCACATGTCTCCCGGCGAGCGCGAAGCATTTGCTCTCTGGCTCGAAGAGCAGCGGCCCAACTTTACATAAGTTAACGTTCGGCGACGGGCACGCCGCAACGCGTGCGTCCGTATCTCAGGAACAGCACGATCAACGGTGAGGTTCCTCGATGTCGTTTCGCCCCCTCCTCCTGCCTTCCGCCCTCGTCCTGGCGGCCGGCTTCGCCTTTGCAACGCCGGCATTCGCCTTCGATCTTTTCGCCGACGAGTACGGGATCGAACTGGCGCAAGCCCCCCCGCCCGCGCCCGCCCCCGCCGGTCCGCGCGCCGAGCGCGCCAAGGCGGGCGAGCGCGCAGAACGCAACTTCTCTCCCAAGGCGGCCTGCATCGACATGGTCGCGCGACGCATCGGCGACCGCGCCTACGTCAAGGCCAGGCTCGAACTCAAACCCGAGCAGATGACGGCCTGGAACGCCTTCGAGAAGGCGGCCGACGAGGCCAGCGCCAAGTCGATGGCGCGCTGCCAGACGCTGCCGATCGAGATGAAGGAGCGCCCGGGCTACCTCGAGCGCCTGACGATGGAAGAGGATCTCATGAAGGCCCGCATCGCCACCATCGAGGCGGTCAAGCCGTCGCTGACCGCCCTTGTGGCCGTCCTGACGGCCGACCAGAAGGCCGTCCTCGACCGTCCGCGCATGGGTCCCGGCCACATGGCGCACGCCATGGGCCGGCCCGCCCCGCGCTGACGGGTGTTACCAGTCGCTGTGGCGGACGATCTTCAGCAGGTCGTCCGCCATGGTGAGCGCGGTGAGCACGCCGGTCTTGGGATTGTCCGGCATGGCGCGGCCCAGCCGCTCGAGCTTCAGCTCGCCTGAATCGGCCACGACCTCGAGCTTGCTGGCATTGGTGCCCGGCGGCAGGGTCGGATCGGCGACCAGTTCGATCTCGGTATTGTCGAGCCCCGCACCGCACAGTGCGACCGTCACGGCCAGATTGGCATTCTTCGGATAGAGACGGCCTGCGTCCGCCGGTTTGCCGCGGAAGATCACCGTCGGCTCCTTTATCGACGGCAGGTCGAACTCGGTCTCGGCCGGCGTTCCGGTCCAGGCATGCGGCGGCTTGATTGAGATGTATTTCACCTTCTCCAGCTTGCCGAGCCGCATGGCGAGCAGCCCGTCGAGGCCGGCGATGGCGCCGGATGGCAGGCGCAGGCGCGCGCCGCCCTTTTCCGCCGCCTTGAGGTGCTTCTTCCACAGGACCGGATCGCCATAGGCGCCGGTCGCGATCACCATGAAGTCGAAGCCCTTCTTCAGGATCGTCTCGCCCCACTCGCGCACCGCCTGCTGGCTGGCCGCCTCGACCACGACATCGGGCTTCAGCTTCAGCAACGCCTTGAGCGTGTCGACCACCGCGACCTTCTTGCCGACCTTCTTCTGCGTCTCCGCGACGCGGCCCTTGCGCACGAGGACGCCCACGATGTCGATGGGCGGCTTTTTCTCGCGGAACACGTCGAACAGCATCTGGCTGATCGCTCCGTAGCCGATCAGTGCGATTTTCAGCCGTTTTTCCTTAGCCATGGGTACCCCGCGAGACGGATTTCGGTCGACCGGACGGGCCGACTATAGCGGGCAGGCGCGGCCCTTGCGACCGAAGGGGGGCGCGGCTATAACCCCGGCCTCGTCGCGGGCCGGAGTCCGTACACCTGACGGAGCGTAGCTCAGCCTGGTAGAGCACTAGCTTCGGGAGCTAGGGGCCGGAGGTTCGAATCCTCTCGCTCCGACCAATCGACGAGACCAACGGCGGACCTTCGGGTCCGCCGTTTTTCCTTGGCCCTGGGGCGTCTGCGCACCCGGCAACCCGGAACGCGCAAACGCCGGCTTTCAGTCCTACATCTTCGGCAGGATCGCGATGTCCCGGACGGCACCGCCGAGTCCCTCGATCTTCGCCACCGGCGAGGCCTTGCCAGTCGCCAGGTCGATCGACCACAGCTGATCGCCGGTCATGGCCCAGCCTTCGTTTTTCGTGCCGTCCGACCAGATGTCGAAGGCGACCACGTCGACCTTGGGGCCGAGCGCGCCCACGGTGTTGAGGATGCCATCGTTCGGTGGTGCCTGCTTCACCAGCGCACCGGTCGTGGTGTCGATGTTGAGGAGCGTGGTTTCCTTCGTCCCCTTGACCGAGTTGGTATAGGCGCCTGCCATGACCTTCGGCGCCTTGCCCTTGTTGGCATCGCCGTCGGCATATTTCAGGCTGCCGTCCTTGATGACCTTGCCGTCGTCTACATTGACGCGGAGGCTGGTGCCGTCGCTGCCGATGACCCGCAGCCGATCGGCGACCGGGTTGAAGTCCACCGTCGCGGAGGCGCCCGCCGGCAGCATCGTCTCGAGCTTCGACTTCTTCGTGGCCTTGCCGTCCATCGCGATCGTGTACAGCGTTCCGTCCGCCGCCAGCGCATAGAGCAGGCCGTCGGCCGGCCGCACGTCGATGCCGACCAACGGGCCTTCGACGCCCGCGACCTTCATGCTCTTCGTCGCTTTCTTCGCGGACGTATCGACGATGGCGATCGTGTCGTTGCCGATCAGGGCCGCCACGTCGGCTGCATGGGCGGTACCCGCCAGCGTCACGAGGGCGGTCGAGGCGGCCAGGAATGCCTTAACAGTCATTGGGGTCTCTCCAGCTTGTTGCAGGCCCATGAGCGGGTCCTGCAGCGGGTACCCGCGGGAGCGTCCAAACGGATGCAGCCCCGGAAAGGAAATCGAAAATAGCCTGCCACTGCATCCAATTGCCCCCTGTGCGCGGTACTGTTACGGAGGGCACGCGCAAGCGCAGCCGACGGATGCCGCAGGGCATGGAACGAACTCTCGAGGGAGAGCACACACCGATGGCGGCCGAACCGTCCTCCGACCCTTCGGCGCTTGAACCGCAGGTTTCCGCGGCGATCGTGCGCTGCGCGGCCGGAGAGAAGGCGGCGTTGCGTCTGATCTACGATCTGGAGGCGGCCCGCATGGTGGGCGTGGCAATCCGCATCCTGCGCCGCCGCGATCTTGCGGAGGAAGCGACCCATGACGCCTTCATGCGCGTCTGGCGGAGCGCGCGCAGCTACGATCCCTCGCGCGGTTCCGCGCGCGCCTGGCTTTATGCGATCGTCCGGAATCGCGCGTTGACGATCCTGCGCGACGAACGGCGCTTCGATCCCGAACAACAGGCGGACACCGATTTGCCGCAGCCGGATCAGGCGCTGCAGCGCCTGCCGGACTCCAGCGCGCTGCGTCAATGCCTGCAACAGCTCGAAGCCGGTCGGCGCAACGCCATCGTCCTCGCCTACGTCCACGGCTTCAGCCACGGCGAACTGGCCGGCCGGCTCGGCATGCCGCTCGGGACCATCAAGAGCTGGATCCGCCGCGGTCTCGCTTCCCTGCAGGAGTGCATGGGATGACGCCCGACCGCGACGATCGCCTCCTCGCTGCCGAATTCGTGCTGGGCCTTCTGGACGCCGAGACGCGGGCGGCTGCGGAGCGTCGCCTCGCCTCCGACGCAGCCTTCGCGCGCGATGTCGCGGCATGGCAGAAGCATTTTGCCGCCTTCGACGATACCGCCGATGCGGTCGTTCCGGCCGATGACCTGTGGCGCAGGATCGAAGCGGGAATGGCTGCCGCGGCTCCCGCCGCCCTGGTCACCCCGCCCGGCCTGCTGCGCCGGCTGTGGAACAGCCTGGGCGCGCTGCGCATCGCCGCCCTTTCCGGCACGGCGGCCGCCGTGGCCTTTGCGCTCGTCGCCGTGGTCAGTTTGCGGCACGCGGACGAGGTCGCCGCCCGCAAGCCGGTCTATGTCGCCATCCTGGTCGACGATGCGACACGACAGGCCGGCGCGATCGTGAACGCCTTCGCCGACGGCAGGGTCGAGATGATCCCGCTCGTCGACATGACGGTGCCCGCCGGACGCACGCTGCAGGTGTGGACGCTCTGGAACCGCGAGGTCGGTCCGCGATCGGTCGGCCTGCTCGACCGGGCCCGCGCGACGCCGCTCGATCTCCAGCGGCTGCCGACCACGGCCGCCGACCAGCTCTTCGAAATCACGCTGGAGCCCGCCGGCGGCTCGCCGACAGGGCGCCCGACCGGCCCGATCCTCTACAAGGGCACGACGGCCCGGACGCTGTAGGAGCCGTCAACCGACCAGCGGGAAGTGGCAGGCAACCTCGCGGCCCGGCGCGATCTGGCGCAGCGGCGGCACCTCGTCGGTGCAACGCGGCTGGGCATGCGGGCAGCGTGTGCGGAAACGGCAGCCAGAGGGCGGATCGAGCGGCGACGGCGGGTCTCCGGGCTTCAGCTTGGTGTCGCCCAGGGGGACATCGGGGTCCGGCTCGGGGATCGCCGCCATCAGCGCCGCCGTGTAGGGATGCGCCGGCGTCGTGAACAGCGACTCCGAATCGGCAACCTCGCACAGTCGCCCGAGATACATCACCGCGACCCGGTCCGACACGGACTTCACCACCGCGAGATCGTGCGCAATGAAGAGAAGTGTGAGGCCGAAGCGGGCCTTCATGTCCTCCAGCAGGTTGATGATCTGCGCCCGGATCGACACGTCGAGCGCCGAGACCGGCTCGTCGCACACGATCAGGCTGGGCTCCAGCACGAGGGCGCGGGCGATGGCGATGCGCTGGCACTGACCGCCGGAGAATTCGTGCGGCCTGCGGTTCCAGACGAGATCGGGATCGAGGCCGACCGCCTCCATGACGGCGCGCACGCGCCGGGTGCGCTCGGCGGCATCGGACACGCCCGAGACGATCAGCGGCTCTGCGATGATCTCCGCCACCTTGCGCCGCGGGTTGAGCGAGGCGATGGGGTCCTGGAAGATCATCTGCAGGCGCGGCCGGACCGCGCGCAGGGCCTTGCCGCCCAGTTTCGTGAGATCCTGGCCCTCGAACAGCACGGCGCCGCCCTTGGGGGGCGGCAGTTGCAGCAGCGCGCGGGCCAGCGAGGATTTGCCCGAACCCGATTCGCCGACCAGGCCCAGCGTCTCGCCCTGCTTCACCGACAGGGTGACGTCGCTCACCGCGTGGACGTGACGGCCGCCGCCTACCGGATACTCGACCGTGAGGTTCTGGATGGCGAGAAGATCGCTCACTCGGCAGCTCCCCCACTCCCGCCCACGTCCACGCCGCGCGGATGGAAGCAGGCGTAGCCGCGCGCACCTTCCCAGGTCTGCATCGGCTGCTCCTCGTCGCAACGATCCGTGCGATAGCGGCAGCGCGGCGCAAAGGCACAGCCGCCGCTGCGCCGCGCCAGATCGGGCGGCCGGCCGGGAATGGCGCTGAGCCGCGTATGCGTCGGATCGGTCAGCCGCGGCAGCGAACGCAGGAGCGCTTCGGTATAGGGCATGCGCGGCGACCGGAAGAGCTCGCGCGTCTTCGCCGTCTCGACCGCCCGGCCCGCATACATGACCATGATGTCGTCCGCCCGCCCCGCGGCGACGCCGAGATCGTGCGTGATCAGGATCATCGCCATGCCACGCTCGCGCTGCTCGCGCTGCAGCAGGTCGAGGATCTGCCGCTGCACCGTGACATCGAGCGCGGTCGTGGGCTCGTCCGCGATCAGCAACTTGGGCGCGCAGGCGATCGCGATGGCGATGGCCACGCGCTGCCGCATGCCGCCCGACAGTTCGTGCGGGTACTGCCCTGCCCGCCGTTCCGCCTCGGGAATGCCGACCTCCGTCAGCAGTTCGACGGCACGCGCGGCCGCCGCCCTGGCATCCAGCCCGCGGTTGAGGCGCAATCCCTCGCCGATCTGGTGGCCGATCTTCATCACGGGATTGAGCGAGGTCATCGGATCCTGGAAGACGACCCCGATGTCGCGGCCCAGCACGCCGCGGAATTCGCGGGCCGGAAGCGCGCGAAGGTCGCGGCCCTCGAACAGGACCTGGCCTCCCACCTCGGCGCCCGAGCTTTCGCCCACGAGGCCGATCAGCGAGCGCACCAGCACCGACTTGCCGGAGCCGGACTCGCCCACGATACCCAGCGTCTGGCCCTTCTCGAGATCGAACGACACGCCGTCGACGGCGCGCAGCGGACCGCGCGCGGTGAAGAAGCCGACACGCGCCTCGCGCACCGACAGGAGAGGTGCGCCGCTCACAGCGCGGACCTGCGCGGATCGACCATGTTGCGCACCATGTCGCCCACGAAGTTGAGGGACAGCACGGTGGCGAACATCACCGCCGCCGGGATCAGCGCCGTGTAGGGCGCGACGTCCAGCGCCTCGCGCCCGTCGGCGATCATGCCGCCCCAGCTCGGTTGCGGTGCCGGGATGCCCAGCCCCAGGAACGAGAGAGCGCCCTCGGCCACGATGATCACGCTGATCGCCACCAGCCAGAAGGCGAACATCGGCGGCAGGAGATTCGGCAGGATCTCGCGCGTGATGATGCGCCAGTTGCTGGCGCCGATGGTGCGCGCCGCCAGCACGAAGTCGCGATTGGCCCAGGCGAGCGTGTTGGCGCGCGACACCCGCGCCGCGGCCGGAATCGACAGGATGCCGAGCGCCAGCGTCACGTTGAACAGGCTTTGTCCCAGGTAGGCCGTGAAGGTGAGCGCCAGCACCAGCGACGGGAAGGCCAGGAGAATGTCGATGAAACCCACCGCCAGCATGTCGATCTTGCCGCGGAAGTAACCCGCGCTCATGCCGATGGCCCCGCCGACCAGGAAGCCGAGGAACGGTGCACAGATGCCGACGATCAGCGAGGTGCGTGCGCCGTAGATGATGCGCGAGAGCATATCGCGACCGAGATTGTCGGTCCCCAGCAGATACTCGGCGGACGGCGGCTTGCGACGCAGGATGAGTTCCTGCGCCGAGGGATCGGGCAGGCCGATCCAGTCGGCAGTGATGGCCAGGAAGACGACGAGCATCAACCAGCCCAGCGGCAGGGCGAGCGCCCAGTGCCAGCGGCGGCGCGGCCGCGTGGCCGCGACGACCGCGCCCTTAGCTGCGGAAGCGGACATGGCGCACCCGGGGGTCGAGCACGGCGTAGAGCATGTCGACCAGGAAGTTGATGACGACGAACCCCACGGCAATGAACGCCACAGTGCCCTGCACGAGAATGAGGTCCCTGTTGAAGATGCCGCCCAGCAGCAGCCGGCCGACGCCGGGCAGCGCGAAGATCTGCTCGACGATCACCGCGCCGCCGATCAGGCCGCCGATATTGAGGCCGAGAATGGTGATCAGCGTGAACGACGAGGGCCGGAGCGCATGCCGCAGCAGCACCCGCCACGGCGACAGACCCTTGACCCGGGCCAGAAGGATGAAGTCCTCCTTGAGCGTGGTCAGCAGGTCGGAGCGCAGCACGCGCATCAGGACCGTCCACTCGATGAGGCCGAGCGTCAGCGACGGCAGGATCATCGATTCGAAATTGTCCCACAGCCCCTCCGACATCGGCGTGAAGCCGGTGGCGGGCAGCAGGTCGAAGGACACGGAGAACAGGTAGATCAGCACGATGCCCAGCATGAAGTTGGGCATCGCGAGGAAGCCGAAGGCCGCCGAGGCCGAGATGCGGTCGAAGATGCCGCCGGGCTTGCGCACCGACAGCAGCGCGACCGGAATCGCGATGCCCAGCGCGATGACCTGCGCCATCACCATCAGCTGCAGCGACACCGGCAGCCGGTCGATAATCGCCTGTGCGACCGGCTCGCCGTTGCGGTAGGAGCGGCCGAGGTCGCCCGAGAGAGCGGACCCCAGCCAGTCGAAGTAGCGTACGAGCATCGGCCGATCGAGACCCAGATCGGCGCGCAGGCCGGCAATGTCCTGCGGCGTGGCGAGGTTGCCCAGGATCACGATCGCCACATCCCCCGGCAGGATGTTGACGATCATGTAGGTGAGCAACGTCACGCAGAACAGCACGACGACGAGCCGCACCAGCTGGCGAACGATCCACGGCACTGGAGACGCCCTACGCTACCCGAGGTGACTCCCGTCCCTACTTCGCGAGCCAGGCGCCTTCGACCTGCACGGCACCGCCGCGCAGCGCGGGAATGCCCCTCACGTTGGCGCGCGTGATCGCGAAGTCGATATTGCTGCCGCTCCACAGCCACACCGCGTCGTCGTTCAGGATCTTGATCAGATCGCAATAGGCGGCCTTGCGCTTGTTCTCGTCGAGGCTGGTGCGGCCGACCAGCAGCAGGCGGTCCACTTCCGCATTGTTGTAGCCCGAGAAGTTGATCGGGCTCTTGGAATGGAAGTTGGCGAACATCTGCGGATCGACGTCGGCCAGGTCGATGATGCGCCAGCCGGTGACCTGGAAGTCGCGCGACAGCGCTTCCTTCACGAGCTGGGTCTGGTCGACCGGCTTGATCTCGACGTCGATGCCGGCCTTCTTCATGTCCGCCTGGAAGACCTGTGCGCCCTCACGACCGCGCGGCGTGGCGGTGACCGTCATGGTGAGCTTCACGGGCTTGCCGTAATCGGCGATCAGCTTGCGCGCGGCCTCGGGATCGTACTTCAGCGCGCCGGTGTCCTTGCATTCGATGCCGGAACTCGGTCCATAGGGATCGTCGTGGACGGGACGCAGCCCCTGGGTCAGCACCGCGGCATTGCCCTTGCGGTTCAGGGCCATCGAGACGGCCTGGCGAACGCGCTTGTCGTTCAGCGGCTCACGCTGGGTGTTAAGCGGAATGACCAGCGCTCCGCTGCCCACCCAGCTCAGGACCCGCAAATTCTTGTCCTTCTTGGCCTTGACGATGTTCTCGGCACGATCCTCCCAGATCACCTGCACGTCGCCCTTCACGAGGCTGGCGTAGCGGGCGTCGGAATCCGGCAGGGGCCGCACGGTCACGCGGTCGAGATAGGGCTTGTCCTTGTCCCAGTAGTCGGGATTGCGCTCGGCGACGAGACGGTCGGCCGCGCGCCACTCCTTGAAGACGAAGGGGCCGGTGCCAACCGGATTGCGGTTGTAGTCGGCGCCCTTTTCCTGGGCGATCTTGACCGGAATGATCAGCGTCACGACCGTGGGCTGTGCCAGGGTACGCGGCAGCGCCGCATTGGGACCGCGCATCTTGAAGACGGCGGTCAGGTCGTCCGGCGCCTCGACCTTATCGATGGCGAGATAGGCACGACCGGCGAAGCGGTTGGCCGGGTCCAGCAGGCGGTTGAAATGGTCGGCGACGGCCTGCGCGGTGAACGGCGAGCCATCGTGCCACTTCACGTTGGGCCGGATCTTGGCCGTCCAGACGCTGCCGTCCTCGTTGGGCGTCATCGACAGAGCGAGCGCCGGCAGCAAATTGCCCTGGTCGTCGAGGCGCATCAGCGTCTCGTAGAACAGCGAAGCCGCCGTCACCGTCGAATTGGAATAGACGCCCGCCCGGATCGGATCGAAGCCCTCGAAATCGCTCTCGACGCCGATCGTCAGCGCGCCGCCGCGAACGGGCGCCGGTGCCGGCGCCTGCGCGAAGGCCGGCGCCGCGACGGCAGCCGCGATTGCCGCCACCAGACCAAATCTACGTGAAAACAGTGCCATAAGGCCCTCCCATGGATCGCGCCGTTGACCGGCATCAAATCTATGGTCGGGAAGATAACGCGGCCTTCGCCGCCAGCCTAGAGGATTGCGGAGTCGTTTAACCCAAGATTACATGCAGTAGGCCTGCGCGGCGACGACGGCGTTCAAGCCCTGCATTTCCTGCGGCGACAGGTTCGAGGGATTGAGCAGGTTGCCGCTCACGCTCACCGACTGGTTCGACTTGCGCAACCCCAGGATGGCGTTCGAGCGCTGGTCGGCCGGGATGCGGGCGATGATGCACTGGCACATCTTTTCCGAGCTGGTGACCATGCACTCCTTCAGCAGTTCGTCGGCGCGTGAGGCGGACGAGAAGCCCAGGGTCAGGACGAGAGCGGAAAGTCCGGCGGCGAGGATACGCATGCAAATCTCCATGGATGGCCCATCCTACACCGTCTCTCAGGCCACCAGCCAGTTCCTCAGAAGCCCGAACAGGCCCGTCAGGAAGAGGATGGTGAGGGCGACGTTGCGGTAGAGCCGCTCGCTCGCCAGCCCATGGAACAGCCGGCCGCCGGCCCACGCGCCCAGCACCATCACCGGGAACAGCACGACGGCGCGGACCAGGGCGTCGACGCCCGCCACGCCGGTCGCCAGAACGATCACGATCAGCAGGAACTGCGTGAGGAAATAGTAGGTGACGATGTTGGCCCGGTTGACCTGCGGCGGGTCGTTTCCCGACAGGAGATAGAGCAGCACCGGCGGGCCGCCGACACTCGTGGTCGCCATCATCGCCCCCGATACCGCGCCGACCAGAACCGTCGCGGCGGTCGAGCGCCGGCCGGTGTATTTCCAGCCGGTCCACATCAGCATCACGAAAGCCACGATCACCGCCGACACCGAGGTCACGATCGTGTTCTTGTCGACGCTGGCCAACAGCCACACCCCGGCCGGCATGGCGAGGCAGGCCGCGATGCTCATGGGCGTCAGCACCTTCCAGTCGGCATGCCGCCGGACCTGCGGGAAGAGCTGCAGCGATACGACGAGTTCGATGGCGACCACCGTCACCACCATCTCGGCCGAGCCGAACAGGATGGCGAAGACCGGCGCCATCAGCATGGCCGACCCGAAGCCCGCGAAACCGCGCATCAGGCCCGCGACCAGGGTGACGCCCAGCGCAGTCCAAAGGCCGGTCTCGGCGAACAGAGATTGGATGTAGGGGATCATGACCACTGCCCATCTGTTTCACCTCCCCCGTCCGACGGAGGAGGTGAAACAGATTGAGTTCAGCGCCTGCCCTGCCCCTCGCCCGTCTTGTCGCGCAGGCGGCGCATGCCGCGCAGCCAGCGGTCGCGGTCGAGCTTGCGGGCCATGTATTCCTTCACCTCAGGGTGCGGCAGGATCAGGAAGCGCTCCTCGTCCATCGCCTCGATCACCGTGTCGGCCACCGCATCGGTGTTGATCACGCCGTCGACCGACGCCGCGGTCGCACCGGCCATGCGCAGCATGTTGGTATCGACCGCCTGCGGACAGAGCACCGAGACGCGGATGCCGCGGTCGCCATACTGGATCGACAGATGCTCGGCGAGCGCCACGCCTGCATGCTTGGTGACGCCGTACGGCGCGGAGCCCATCGAGGCGAGCAGGCCGGCCGCGCTCGCGGTGTTGAGCAGGTAGCCTTCGCCCCGCTTCAGCATCTGCGGGACCAGCGCCCGCGCGGCGTAGACATGCGCCATGACGTGGATCGCCCAGGAATCGGCCCAGTCCTTGTCGGTCGCATCCTCGTGACCGCCGCGGCCGATACCGGCGTTGGAGAAGAAGATGTCGATCTCGCCGTACTTCTTTTCAGCTTCCGCGATCAGCCGCTTGACCTCGGACTCCTGGCCGATGTCGCCTGCCACGGCGAGCGCACCGATATCTTTCGCGACCTTGTCGAGCCGGCCGCCGTCCATGTCGGCTACGACCAGCCCACGCGCGCCCTCCTTCGCAAATCGCCTCGCGATCGCCTCGCCGATTCCGCCCGCCGCACCGGTGACGACGCAGACCTTGCCTTTGACCTTCATGTCTTATTCCTTTCCTCCACGGGCTCGGCCCCGAGGACGCCGCGCAGGCGGCCGCCGGGGGTTGACCAGTCACGTTGTTCCCCATCCTTCGAGACGGCGCCGCACTTCCTCGGGACGACGATGTCTTCTGGTTTCTGCTACCCCCAGCTCTGTTCGATTAGTTCGATGTACTGCGCCTTGGTCGGCTGGCGCGGCGTCGACAGGTGGCAATGGTCGCCCATCGCGCCCTCGGCGATCTTCTCGATCGTGTCCTGTGCAAGCCCTGCCGCGCCCAGTCCCTTCGGGATGCCCAGCCGCTCGTTGAGCGCCGCCACCGCATTGGCCACGCCCGCGGCACTGGCCTCGCTCTCGGGCAGCCCCATGACCTGCGCCACGCGCTTGAACTTGTCCCCGACCGCGGGCTCGTTGAAGCGCAGCACCGCCGGCAGGTAGATCGCGTTCAGCGTCCCGTGGTGAAGGCGATAGCCTTTCAGGCCACCGGTGGGATGGGAAAGCGCGTGCACCGCGCCCAGTCCCTTCTGGAAGACCATGGCGCCCTCCATGGCTGCAACCGCCATGTTGTAGCGCGCCTCGCGATCCTGTCCGTCCTTCGTGGCACGCTCGACATACTTCCAGGCCTTCTCCAGCCCATCGAGCGCGATCGAGTCGGCCGGCGGGTTGAAGACGTTGGCGAGGTAGCATTCGATATTGTGCGTCAAGGCGTCCATGCCGGTGCCGGCGGTGAGATGCGGCGGCAGGCTCATCGTCAGTTCCGGATCGATCAGTGCCAGGCGCGGGATCAGGTAGGGACTGCCGATCGCGAGCTTGCGCCCCGAATCCATGATGATGACGCCGCCGCGGCTCACTTCGCTTCCGGTGCCCGAGGTGGTCGGGATCGCCACCATGGGCGCCACCGCCGCGGTGATCTTGCCCGCACCGCCTTCGACGAACGAATAGGCCTGCAGCGACGGACCCGGATGCGTCGCCATCAGGGCGACCGCCTTGGCGAGGTCCATCGGCGAGCCGCCGCCGATGGCGATGATGCCGTCGCAGCCCTCGTCCCTATAGATCTTGAGCGCGTCGCGCATGGCAGCTTCCGTCGGGTTCTCGGGCGTGCCGTCATAGAGCGTGATCGGCATGTTGCCGGGAAGCTGCTCCTTCACCTTGGCCCACAGGCCCGCCGATATGACGCCCTTGTCGGTGACGATCAGGGGCCGGCGCATGCCCATGAGCTGCAATTCGGATTCCAGCAGCTTCAGGGCACCGAAGTCGAACTGGATCCGGGTGAGATATGTGATCAGGGCCATTGGTTTTTCCTCTCGATTTTGCGCGGAGCCTACGCGAGAAAAAGCTCATGAGCGACACTTCCGTCCTGCGCATCGCCACCGCGCTCGATGCGCCCGCCCTTGCGGCCACTATCGCGGCTTCCTTTGCGCAGTATCGCGGCAAGCTCGTGCCGGAATCGGGTGCGTTCCGCGAAACCGCCGAGGGGATTGCCGCCGAACTCGCACGCGGCGCGGGCGCCATCGTCGCGGAACGGAACGGAGAGATGCTGGGCTGCGTGCTGGTCGAGGAGACAGAGGGCGATCTCTATTTCGGCCGGCTCTCGGTACTGCCGTCGGCGCGCGGCCAGGGTCTGGCGCGCCGACTGATCGAGGCGGTCGAGGGCGAGGCCCGCCGCCGCGGCCTGGCCGGCGTCCGGCTGGGCGTGCGCATCGTCCTCACCGAGAACCAGCGCCTGTTCGCATCGCTGGGCTATCGCGAGACGTCGCGGGAGGCCCATCCCGGTTTCGATCGGCCGACGTCGATCAACATGCGCAAACCGCTCGGCTGATCCCTCACGCGGCCGCTGCCGGACGCGACCAGGCCTGTCCGGCATAGAGGATGATCAGGCCAATTCCGAAGAGATGCGGGATGTAGAACCGGATCTCGGACGACGGGTAGAGCAGGAACCGCACGCCCGCGGCGACCAGCAACGCTCCCAGCAGCAGACTGGCCCAGCGGCCGCTGGCGGGCCGGCCGAGCAGCAGGATCGCCGTCAGCACCGCCGCGACGGCGGCATGCACCCACGGCAGGTGGGAGACCGTGCCGATCTGCGTCAGCAGGATCCTGACGTAGAGGCCAGGATCGAAGGCCGGATCGAAATCCGTCAGGACGTTCTGCGGCCCGACGAAGTTGAAATGGAACTGTGCCCACCAGCCGATGTGCCTGCCCGCATAGTAGGCGAAGGCAGCGGCGGCAACCGAGCCCAGCAAGAGCACCAGGGCGGCGCGGTTCTCGCGGCGCGCCGCCAGGACGATGCTCAGGACGACGTTCAGGATGAGGCCGTCCGGTCGCAGCAGTACTGCCACGAGAAAGCACAGAACCGCCAACCGCACCCGCTCCGCAAGCAGCGCGGCGATACCCGCCACGCAGGCGAAGGTGAAGATCGTGTCCGGCGACACCATGCTGGCGAAGCTGCCGAGACCGAACAGCAGGACGATCGGAAGCCAGGCCAGGGTCGCGATGCCGTCGAGACGCCAGGCGCCGTGGACGAGCAGCGCCAGGATCCCGAGGGCGCCGACAAGGCTGACCAGCACGATCGCCCGTACCGGCTCCAGCGCCAGCGTGATCGACCTCAGAACGATGACGTAGCCGTACTTGATCTCGTAGAGCGGCAGCTGGCTGATCAGGGCGCTCGGGTTGAGATGCTGCGCTTCGGAATAGCTGGAACCGGTGGTGAGGTAGGCCAGCGCGGCGGGCGAGAAGTGAGGCTTCACCGCGCTCCAGCTTCGCTCGTGCAGGGCAACCACGTCGATCGAGCCGTCGGCCGAGATCGCGGCGGGCTTGAGCACGGCCATCGTGTAGCCGACGACATCCCAGTCGAGCGCCGGGCGGGTCACCGCGAAGAAGACGAAATAGAAACCGACGAGAACGGCCAGGACGGCGGAGACGAAGCGCCAGCCCTTCCATTCGGCGAACGCGGTCATCATGAATTTTTCTCTCCCCTGCACGCACTATGCGCGGCGGATTGACCGTTGAGCAACAGGGGGAGCCCTCTGCTATTGTATCATTCATGAGCAATCGCACCCCTCTGACCGGTCCGTCCGTCTGGCACGGCAAGGACATCAAGAATTCCTCACGCTGGATTCGCGAACTGACTCCCGATGGCGTCGATGAACTCGACGCGGCTCTCAAGGGTCTCGGCGGCATGCCGTGGCAGGAGATCACACGGGAAGACTTCTACCTGCCCTCGCTCGACGAACTGTTCGACGACATCGCCGACGAACTCGAGAACGGTAGCGGCATCGTCAAGCTGCGCGGCATTCCGGTCGATCGCTATTCGGAAGATGACCTGCGCCGCCTCTACTTCGCGATCGGCACGCATATCGGGACGCCGGTCTTCCAGAATCGCAGCGGCGAGCTGATGCGCGCGATCCGCGACGAGGGCGCCCATGTCGGCCGCACCTACGGCGAGACCAAGGACGAGAAGGGTTCGACCTTCCTCTCCTCCTATGCCCGCACGCTGACCAATGGCGGGCTGCGATTCCATACCGACCGCACCGACGTGGTCGGCCTTCTGTGCGTTCGCCAGGCGCGCGCCGGCGGCGTCAGCAAGCTCGCCTCCACGCCGGCCATCCATAACGCCATTCTCGAGCGGCGGCCCGACCTCCTCGAGCTGCTGTTCCAGGACTACTGGCGCAGCCGCTTCGGCGAGGAAGGCACCAAGAAGGACGGCGAGGCGACGACGCGCGAGACCGCCTACCCGCTGCCGATCTTCGGCCTGCGCGACGGCAAGTTCACCTCGCACTATTCGCTGACCTTCATCGAGGCGGCGCAGATGGCACCCGGGGTGCCGAAGCTCACCGACGCCCAGCGCGAGGCGATCGACGTGCTGATGCAGACCGCGGAGGAACTGTGCTTCGAGATGACGCTCGAGCCGGGCGACCTGCAGCTCATCAATAGCCACGTCACCTATCACGGGCGCACGCCGTTCGAGGACGATGCGTCGTCGGGCCACGACCGGCTGCTGCTTCGCCTCTGGCTGACCATGCGCAACAACCGCCCCCTGCCCCAGGGCCACGAGATCCTCTGGCAGGAAATCGAGGCCGGGCGGCCGCGCGGCGGCATCCGCCAGATCGAACTGTAATCATTGCCGGGCGCGCGCCACTGCGCGCGGGGTAACCCCCGCGCTGAAGTGGCGCGGTGCCGATCTATTTGGTTGACTAGGAAACCATATTTCATTAGTTTCCTAGTCAACCAATGGCATCCGATCTCGAATTCCATCTCGGCTACTGGCTGCGCTTCGTGTCCAACCACGTCTCGCATGCCTTCAGCCTCAAGCTGCAGGCCCGCGACGTGACCGTGGCCGAATGGGTCGTGTTGCGCGACCTGTTCGATGGCGACGGTGTAGCGCCCAGCCTGTTGGCCGACCGGCTGGGCATGACCCGTGGCGCGATCTCCAAACTTGCCGATCGTCTGATCGCCAAGGAGCTCATCGAGCGCACCGCAGCGATGGAGGACCGGCGGCAGCAGACGCTGTCGTTGACGGCGGCCGGACGAAAGCTCGTGCCGGCCCTGTCGGCGCTGGCCGACCGTAACGACGCGGAGTTCTTCGGCCATCTGAAACCTGCCGAGCGCGCGGCGCTCGAAAAGATGCTGCGCGACATCGTGCGCCGGCACGATCTCAAGACCATCCCCACCGAATAGGACAGAAGCATGGATGTCGCTGTCATCGAGGAATGCGCCCTCGCCTCCCACGAGGAACGCATCAGCTTCGGCGAGGTCGTGGAACGGCTGATCGGCGCCGGCGTCGAGCGCTATCACGTCGACCTCGTCCGTGGCGAATCGACCTACTTCATGCCCGACGGCCAGTCCCATCGCGTAACGTACCGACCGGTCGACACACGACCGGCTGATTCCTTCTCGGCCGAGAGCGTCCTGGCGGCCGTGCGGTCGATACAGGCGGGCCGGACGAAGTACCTGACCTTCTGTCGTCAGATCATGGAAGCCGGCTGTGTCGGCTATCTGGTCTCGATGCAGGGCCGGCGCGCCGTTTATTGCGGTCGCAGCGGCGAGACCTACGTCGAGCCGTTTCCCGCCAACCGCTGAGGTTCAGCGCTTCTGGCGCAGGCGGCCGACGATGCCCGCCGGAAAGAAATAGACGCAGAGGATGAAGGCCACGCCCAGCCACAGCAGCCAGCGGTCGGGATGGAACAGGTTGGCGAGCAGCGGCACGCCCAGCAGCGCCTTGTTGGCGACGGCCAGCAGGTCCTGCAGGTAGTTCTGGGCGAACACCAGCAGCACCGCGCCGATCACGGCACCGTACATCGTGCCCATGCCGCCGATCACGACCATCAGCAGGATGTCGACCATGATGTCGAAGCTGAGCGTCGTGTCGGGATTGGTCTGGCTGGACCATAGGGCGAGCAGCGCCCCGGCCAGCGCTGCCGTCGCGGCGGCGATGCAGCTCGCGATGGTGCGATAGACCACGGTGCGGTAGCCGATCGCCTCGGCGCGGAACGGATTCTCGCGGATCGCCATCAGCACGCTGCCGAATGGCGAGTTCACGATGCGCAGCAGGACCAGGATCAGGGCCAGCGACGCGGTGTAGACGAGATAGTAGTCGAGAAGGCGGCCGTTCAGCCTCACGCCGAACAACGTGTCGCCGAAGGAGAACGACGCGCGCAGCGCCGCCGGGAGCCGGTAGTTCAGCCCGTCCTCGCCGCCGGTGAGATCGGAAAGTTGAGACGCCAGGATCGCGAAGGCGCTGGCGACCGCCAGGGTGATCATGGCGAAGAAGATCGTGCGCACGCGCAGGCTGAACAGGCCGATCACGGTCGCGAGCACGATGGCGAGCAGCAGGCCGGCCACCGTACCCACCGCGACCGCGTCCCACCCCGCCCCCATGCGCGTGAGCGAGATGGCGACACCATAGGCGCCGATGCCGAAGAACATGGTGTGGGCGAAGGAAACGATGCCGGTATAGCCCAGGAGCAGGTCGAACGATGCGGCCAGCACGATGAAAACGCAGATCTTGGCCGCGACGTTCAGCGACTTGGCACCGGGGAACAGAAACGGCGCGACCGCCAGCCCCACCAGGATCGCGACCAGCGCCAGCGCCAGCCAGCGGCTCCTCGGCAGGTCGTCGGACAGGATCGAGCGCAGCATCGTCCTACCTCTTCGCCACGGGATAGAGGCCCTGCGGCCGCCACAGCAGGACCAGCGCCATCAGCAGGATGTTGGAACCCAGCGCCACCTTGGGCGCGAGGAAGCCGATATAGTTGGCCGTCAGTCCCACCAGCAGCGCGCCGACGAAGCAGCCGCCGACGGAGCCAAGCCCGCCGATGATGATGACGATGAACACCAGCACGGCGACCTGGGCGCCGATCGCCGCCGTCACGGTCTCCTGATAGAGGCCCCACATGGCGCCGCCCAGGCCCGCCAGCGCCGAGCCGACCACGAACACGCCGACGAACAGGCGGCGGATGCGGTAGCCCAGCGCCTCGACCATCTCGCCGTTCTCGACGCCGGCCCGGATCAGCAGCCCCAGCCGCGTGCGGTTGAGCGTCAGCGCCAGCGCGGCGAACACGACAAGACCCACGACGACGGCCAGCACGCGATACTTCTCGATCGCGATATCGCCGAACAGGAACGCCCCACGCAGCGCCGTCGGCCGGCTGAGCGTGATCTGGTCCGGTCCCCAGATCACCTTCAGGAGCTGCTCGGCCACGATCAGGCCGCCGGTGGTCACCAGGATCTGCTTCAGGTGCTGGCCATAGACCGGTCGCACGATCACCCGCTCGAAGCCCAGCCCCAGCACGCCGCTCACCACCATCGCCGCCAGCACCGCCGGGCCGATGGCCGCGAGATTGAGCCAGATCGAGTCCGCCGTCATCCACGGCGCGAGCGCCAGCATGACGCTCGCCGCCACGAAAGCGCCCACCGCGATGAAGGCGCCATGGCCGAAGTTGAGTACGTCCATCAGGCCGAAGGTAAGCGTGAGCCCCGAGGCCATGATGAAGATCATCAAGCCCATCGCGAGCCCCGCGACGGTGAGCGTCACCCAGCTCGCCGGCGAGCCGATCAGCGGCAGGGCGCCGATCATCAGGGCCGGGATGAGCAGCAGCGGGAGCCAATCACGTTTCATGGGGCGCGTTTCATTGGTGCGTGTCCATGCCGAGGCCCAGCAGGTGCTGCTGCAGCGCGGAGTCGGCGGCAAAGGCCGCCATTCCGCCCTGGTGCGCCACCCTGCCGTCGTCCATCACCGCGACGGAATCACCGAGCTGGCGGGCAAAGGCGAAGTTCTGCTCGACCACGAGCAAGGTCGACTCGCCGTCCTTCAGCTCACGGAACGCGTCGATCATGTTGGCGATGATGGCGGGCGCCAGCCCCTTGGTCGGCTCGTCGATCAGCAGCAGGCGGCGCGGCTCGATGATGGCGCGCGCCACCGCCAGCATCTGCTTCTGGCCGCCCGACAGGAGCCCCGCCGGCAGCATCCAGAACCGCTTCAGCGCCTCGAAGCGCCCGAAGATCCAGTCCAGCCGCTTCTGGTCCATCGGCCCCGAACGCGCCGCCAGGACAAGATTCTCCTGCACCGTGAGGTCGGCAAAGATCGCCATGCTCTCGGGCACGTAGGCGATCCCCAGCCGCGCGATGTCGGGCGTGGGCATGTTCGTGATGTCGCGTCCATCGAAGCGGATCTCGCCGGCGGCCGCGCGCCACATGCCCATGATGGTGCGCAGGGTCGTGGTCTTCCCCGCCCCGTTGCGTCCGAGCAGCATGGTGAGCCCGCCCTCGGCCACGTCGAACTCGACGCCGTGCAGGATGTGGTAGTGGCCGATATGCGTCTGCACGCCGCGCAGAGAGAGGAGAGGTTCAGCCATGGTCTGCCGTCGAGCCAAGGTACGCTTCGCGCACGATGTCGGAGTTGATGACCTCGGCGGGCTTGCCGTCGGCGACCAGCTTGCCCTGGTGCAGCACCACGATGCGGTCGGAGAGCGAGCGCACCACGTCCATCTTGTGCTCGACCAGCAGGATGGTCTTGTCGCCGCGCTGCTTGATGGCGGCGATGATGTCGAGGATCGTCGGTACCTCGTCGATGCTCATGCCGGCCGTCGGCTCGTCGAACATGAACACGTCCGGTTCCAGCGCCAGCAGGATCGCGACCTCGAGCTTGCGCTGGTCGCCGTGCGGCAGGGTCGCGGCAATCGCCTGGGCGCGGTCGGCCAGCGATACGGCAGCGAGATGCGCCATCGCCTGGTCGATCAGCTCGCGATGCGTGAGCGTGCGGCTGAACAGGTCGTAGCCCTTGCCGCTCTTCACCTGCACCGCCAGGCGCACGTTCTCGAGCGTGCTGAGATTGGGAAAGAGATTGGTGAGCTGGAAGGCACGGCCGAGACCGAGCCGCGTCCGGCGCGGCGCGGCGAGGCTCGTGATGTCCTCGCCGTTCAGGGTGACGCGGCCTGAGGTGGCCGGGAGCTGCCCGGAGATGAGGTTGAAGTAGGTTGTCTTGCCCGCACCGTTCGGTCCGACGATCGAGGTGAGCGTACCCTTCTCGAAGGCGCACGACACCCCGTCGACGGCCGCATGTCCGCCGAAGCGGATAGTGAGGTCCTTGGTTTCGAGCATTCGTCGATGCAAAGCAAAGTTGTCATCCCGAGGCCACAGGCCGAGGGACCTTTACTGTCCAGCAAAGGTCCCTCGCTACGCTCGGGATGACAGTCTTCGCGTCAGCGCTTGTTCTTGATCGGCAGCGTCATCTCCGACGCCGGGATCACGCGCACCAGTTCGAGCAGGTCGACATTGTCCGGCGCGTCCTTCTTCATGCGCCAGTGGTACATCTCCTGCAGGGCCTGGTGGTCTTCCTTGCGGAAGGTCATCGTGCCCTTGGGCGTGTCGAAGCTCATGCCCTCCATGGCGGCGATCAGCTTTTCGCTGTCGGTAGACTTGGCCTTCTTGACGGCCTCGACCAGCGCGATGGCCGCGCTCATGCCACCGGCGACGAAGAAGTCCGGCGGCACGCCGTTGTTCTTCTTCTTGTATTCGGTAACCAGCCAGTCGTTCACCGGGTTCTTCGGGAAGCCCCAGTAGTAGTAGATCGCGCCTTCGAGGCCGGGAAATTGCTTCCAGCCGGCCATCACCGGCAGCAGGTTGCCGCCCGGTGCCATCTCGATGCCGAAGCGCTCGGGCTTCAGGTCCATCAGCTTCGGCAGCGGGTGGGCGCCGGCCCACACCACGACCACGACCTTGCGGCCGGGCTTGTCCTTCAGCGCGTCGAAGATGCGCTGCGCGGAGGCGGTGAAGTCGGTCGTGGCCTGCGGTGCATACTCCTCGTGGACCACCTTGGCCTTGGAACCGACGGCCGCAAGGGCCGCCTTCACCGCGGCGACGCCGTCCTTGCCGAAGGCATAGTCCTGCGCGAGCGTGGCGATGCTGATGTTCTCGTCCTTCAGGGTCGCGGCGGAAGCCAGGGCGTCCTGCGTGGAGTTGCGCCCGGTGCGGAAGATGTAGCGGTTCCACTTCTCGCCGGTGATCTGGTCGGCCACGGCCGGCTCGACGATCAGCAGCTTCTTGTATTCCTCGGCCACCGGCAGCATGGCGAGCGCGCCCGCCGAGCCCGTGGTGCCGACGGCGATGTCGACCTTGTCGTCGCCATAGGCCTGTTCGAGGGCGGCCTTGGCGAGGTCCGGCTTGAACTGGTCGTCCTTCAGGATGACCTGGATCTTGCGGCCGTCGACTTCCATCGTGCCCTTGGTCGCGTATTCCAGGCCCAGCATGAAGCCGGCCTCGGTCTGCCGCGCATAGGCTTCGAGCGGACCGGTCTTGCTGTAGATCAGCGCGACCTTGAGCGGCGGCTGCTGGGCGGCGACCGGCCCGGCCAGAAGCAGGCCCGACAGCGCCAGGAACGAACGACGGATCATGAAGAACCTCCTTAGAAGAGGCCCTTCTAGTCGATGATCGCGGCTTGCACCATGCTGCGGAATTGATTGCGCAGCGCAATCCGGTCCGGATCGCTCACCTGCACCATGTAAATTGCAGTCAAGTCGTTCTTCGGATCGATCCAGAACAGCGTTCCGGCGTTGCCGGCCCAGCCATACTCGCCGACCGAGCCCGGCAGCGCCGCCTCGCCCGTCATGGTCCTGACTTCGAAGCCCAGACCGAAGCCCAGTCCCGGCGGCCGGCCCGGCCGCGTCGGCCCGGTGTGGTCCGCCGTCATGAAGGCCAGCGTCTGCTTGCCGATCAGGCGCCTGCCGTCCAGTTCGCCGCCGTTGCCGAGCATGGCGGCAAAGCGCAGGTAGTCGGCCATCGTCGAGGTAAGCCCGCCGCCGCCGGATTCATACTTCGCGCCATCGTCGACCTTGAAGCGCGGCGTCATCGGCTGGCCACCGGGACGCGGTCCCGGCTGCGCGGCCCGCGCCAGCTTGGCGGCCGGCACCTGGAACTGCGTATCGACCATGCCCAGCGGCTTGAAGATGCGTTCCGAGAGCGATTCCCCCAGGGTCTTGCCGTCGACCACCTCGATCAGCCGGCCCAGCACGTCGGTCGATACGCCGTATTCCCAGCGTGCACCGGGTGAAAAGCGCAGCGGCAGGGTCGAGAGCTTGCTGACAAACTCCTGGTTGCTCATCGAGCGGTCGCCGATCTTGGCGGCGACATAGGCCTGGTTCACCAGCGACGTGCCGCGGCCACCGTAGATCAGGCCCGACGTGTGGCGCAGCAGGTCCTGCACCGTCATCGGCCGCTCCGGGTCCGACAGCAGCAGCGAGTGGGTCCCGTCGGCGGCGGTCTTCTCCTGCGCGACCTTCATCTTGCCGATCTCGGGCAGGAACCTGGATACCGGATCGCTGACCTGCAGCCGTCCTTCCTCCACCATCTGCATGACTGCCAGGCTCACGATCGGCTTGGTCATGGAATAGATGCGGAAGATCGCGTCGGGCTTCATCGGATCGGGCGAGGCCGCCGGGTCGCGCTTGCCCAGCGTCGAGACCCACGCGACCTTGCCGCGCCGTGCCACCAGCATGACAGCGCCCGGTACCAGCCCGTCGTCGACATGCTTCTGCGTCGCCGCCTCGATGCGCTTCAACTGCGCCGACGACAGTCCGACGTCCTCCGGCTTCGCCGCCATCGGCAGCACCCAGTTCTGGGCCTGGGCCGGCGGCGCCAGCATCGATCCGACGAAAGCCAGCGACGCAAGTCCGACGGTCGCGAAAGCAAGTCTCGTCATGGTGTCTCTCCCCCGATGTTTTGTGGGAGCATACGCCCGACAAGGATGCTCGTCAGGTGTTGTAGCTCAGAGCCTCCGGAGTGGCTCACCTACCTGCCTCAGGACCGCCCCTCGAGCAGCGGGCGCTCGCGCTGGAAGAGCGCGATGACGGCGTCCATGACGGCGCGCACACGCGGCAGCGCGCGCAGGTCGCGATGGACCAGCAGCCACTGGTCGGCGAAGACGTCGGGGATCACGCCGCCGACACGACGCAGCATCGGATCGGGATCTGCGAGGTGGCACGGCAGCACCGCGAGCCCGGCACCGGTGCGCGCCGCCTCGTGCAGGACCAGCCAGTTGTTGCCGCGGATTTCCGGCCGGCGTCCGCCCCGGAACTCCAGCAGCCAGCTCTGCCCCTGCATGCGGAGATGATCGTCGTCGAAGCCGACCCAGGGCAGCGCGGCCAGCGCCGCCGGGGTGGTCTTCTTCACTGGAAGACTTCGCGCGGCATAGATCGCATAGGCGAGCCGCCCGAGCTTGCGCGCGACGATCCCGTGCAACTCCGGCACCTGCTCGCGAATCAGCAGATCGGCCTCGCGGCGCGAGAGGTTGGCCAGCGTATGGCTCGACACGACTTCGAACTCGATCTGCTGGAGCTTGCTCCGGAGCTCGGCGGAATAGCGGGCGATCAGCGCGGCGGTCGCTTCTTCCGCCGACAGGCGCACCGTTCCACTCACCGTGTCGCTGAGGCCGGCACTGCGGCGGTGGATGGATTGCGCCGCCTTCTCCATCGCCTCGGTGTCCGCCAGCAGCTCCTCACCCGCACTGGTCGGCACGAACCGGTCGGGCAACCGGTCGAATAGACGGGCGCCGATCTGCTTTTCCAGCACCTGTACCCGGCGCGACACCGTGGGATGGCTGACTCCCAGGGCCTTCGCCGCCGTCGTCAGCGTGCCGCCCCGCGCCAAAGCGAGGAAGATGCGGAGATCGTCCCAGTTCTTGTCCATGTTCAGAATTGTACAGCGGGCTTTCCGAATTGTGGACTGACGAATACTGATGTTCGCCGTAGCATTGCCGCATGCACATCGAACCCCGCCTTCTCGTCTTCACCAAGGGCGTGCGCACCCGTATCGCCGCCACCGTCGCCATCGGCCTTCTGGGCGTGGCCTGCGGCATCGCGCGGCTCGGCCTGCTAGGATGGCTGATCGGCCAGATCTTCGTCGGGCGCCCGCTGCAGG
The DNA here is from genome assembly GCF_020880995.1 of Reyranella aquatilis. Taxonomy (GTDB): domain Bacteria; phylum Pseudomonadota; class Alphaproteobacteria; order Reyranellales; family Reyranellaceae; genus Reyranella; species Reyranella aquatilis. Next base: position 100,909 of record NZ_JAJISD010000002.1, read on the forward strand.
AACTCGTGCTGCCGATCCTGCTGATCGCAGGCGTGATGGTGCTGCGCGGCATCGCCGAGCATTGGCGCGCGGTGATGGCGCACGAGACGGCGGCGCGCGTGCAGAAGGTCCTGCGCCGCACGCTCTACGACAAGGTGGCGTCGCTCGGGCCCGCAACCGTGGGAAGGCAGCGTTCCGGTGGCCTGACCCTCTCGATGATTGACGGCGTCGAGCAGCTCGAGACCTATTTCGGTCAGTTCCTGCCTCAGTTCCTGATCGCCCTGCTGACGCCCGTGCTGATCTTCGCCGTCATCTCGTTCATCGACCTGCCGGTGGCGCTGGTCATGCTGGGCTTCGCGCTGGTCGCCCTGTTCGCGCCCGCCCTCTGGCACAAGTGGGACGTGCGTGCCTCGATCGCCCGGATGACCGCCTACAAGTCCTTTGCCGCGGAATTCCTCGATTCGATCCAGGGCCTGGCGACGCTGAAGGCGTTCGGCCAGGGCAAGGCGCGCGCCGACAAGCTCGAAGTGGAAGCGCGCGATCTGTTCCGCCGCACCATGTGGGTGCTGGGCACCAATTCGCTGGCGCGCGGCATCACCGACACCTCGATCGCGGGTGGTGCGGCGGCGGCGCTGATCTACGGCGCGTCGCGGGTCGAAGCGGGCTCGATGACGCTCACCGCGCTGCTGGTCATCCTGATGCTCGGCATCGAGATCTTCCGTCCGATGCGCGAGCTGCGCTCGGTGCTGCACCAGGGCATGGTCGGCCTCTCGGCGGCGCAGGGCATCTACCGCATCCTCGACGACACCCCGTCCGTGGTCGATCCGGCGCCGGCCCGGCTCGACGGCCTGCTGGCGCCCACCATCGCCTTCGAAGACGTACGCTTCGCCTATCCCGGCACGCGCCGCACCGTGCACGAACAACTGAACTTCACGGCCGCGGCCGGTGAGCGCCTCGGGCTCGTGGGCTCGTCGGGCGGCGGCAAATCGTCGATCGTGCGCCTGCTGCTGCGATTCTACGATCCCGACCAGGGCCGCATCCTGCTGGGCGGCCACGACCTGCGCACGCTTTCCTTTGCCCAGATCCGCTCGCTGATCTCGGTGGTGAACCAGGACACATTCCTGTTCCACGGCACGGTCGAGGAGAACATCCGCCTCGGCCGTCCCGGCGCCTCCGCGCAGGAGCTCGAGGATGCCGCGCGTGCCGCCAACATCCACGACTTCATCCTGAGCCTGCCGCAGGGCTATGCGACGATCATCGGCGAGAAGGGCATCAAACTCTCGGGCGGTCAGCGCCAGCGCGTCGCCATCGCCCGCGCCCTGCTGCGCGACACGCCGATCCTCGTGCTCGACGAGGCGCTCTCCGCCGTCGATGCCGAGAACGAGGCGGTGATCCAGGAAGCGCTCGACCGGCTGATGCAGGGCCGCACCACGCTCATCCTGGCGCATCGTCTCTCCAGCGTGATCGACTGCGACCGCATCCTCGTGCTCGACCGCGGCCATGTCGCGGAGGAAGGCAAGCATGCGGCGCTGATGGGCCGGGGCGGCGTCTATGCGCAGCTCATGGCCGAACAGGCCCGCGAGCAGCAGGCCGGCGTGACGCTCGACATGCTCGATGCGCCCCAGCGCGCGGAGACGATCGCCAGCACGTCGGGCGGCGCGGTCAAACCCGTCACCGAAGGCATCATCAAGGCCGAAGGCCTCACCTGGTACCAGGTCGTCGTCGCCCTGATGAAGGTCATCATGCCCTGGAAGGGCAAGCTCACCGCCACCTTCCTGCTGGGCGTGGCGCGCGTGGTCTCCTTCATCGGCATCGGCGTGCTCTCGGCGCTGATCGTGCTGGCGCTCAAGAACCACCAACCCTATGGCGGCCTGGCCATCGCACTGGCGATCCTCGCCCCCGTTTCGGGAATCCTGCACTGGTTCGAGTCCTGGCTGGCGCACGACATGGCGTTCCGCCTGCTGGCCGAGATGCGCATCGACGCCTTCCGCAAGCTCGACGCGCTGGCGCCGGCCTATCTCACGCGCCGCCGCACCGGCGATCTGATGGCGCTGGCGACGCACGACATCGAACTGGTCGAATATTTCTTCGCGCACACCGTGGCGCCGGCCTTCGTCGCCATCCTGATCCCCGCCGCCGTGGTGATCGCCCTTGCCACGACCAGCGGCTGGCTGGCGATCACGCTGGTGCCGTTCCTGCTGGCCGTCGGCCTCAGCCCGTTCCTGATGCGCAAGCGCGTCGACCGGCTGGGCAGCCAGGCGCGCGAGGCAGCGGGAGAACTCGGCGCTTTCGCCGTCGATTCCGTGCAGGGCCTTGGCGAGATCGTGGCGAACCAGCAGGAGCGCGCGCGCGGCGAGCGGCTCGACGAGCTGTCGCAGCGGCACATCGCGCTGCGCCTGCCGTTCTTCAGCGAGCTCACGATGCAGCACGCCATCCTCGAAGTGCTGACAGGGCTGGGCGGCCTCGCCATCGTCGTGGTCGGCGCGATCCTCGCCTCGCGCGGCGCGCTCGATCCCGGCCTGCTGCCCCTGATGACGATCCTCGCGATGTCGGCCTTCCTGCCGGTCTCCGAAATCGCGCAGATCGGGCGGCAACTCGCCGACACGCTGGGTGCCACGCGCCGGGTCTATGCACTCGCCAACGAGCCGATCCCGGTGCGCGACGGTCCGGGCGTTGCGGCGGCGCGCGGCGCCGCGGCGCTGGCCCTCGAAAAGGTGAACTTCACCTATCCCGGCCAGACACGGCGCGCTCTTTCGGATGTCAGCTTCGAGATTCCCGCCGGCAAGACCGTGGCACTGGTCGGCACCTCGGGCGCGGGCAAGACCACGACGGCTCAGCTGCTGATGCGCTTCTGGGATCCGGATACGGGCCGCATCACGCTGAACGGCGCGGACCTGCGCGATTACAAGCTCGACGAACTGCGCGGACTCGTGGCGCTCGTGGCGCAGGACACCTACCTGTTCAACGACACGCTGCGCGCCAACATCCTGATCGCGCGGCCCGAGGCCACGGAGGCCGAGCTGCTCGCCGCCATCGAGCATGCCTCGCTGGGCGAACTGGTCGCGACCCTGCCACAGGGTCTCGACTCAGCCGTCGGCGAGCGCGGCACCAGCCTGAGCGGCGGCCAGCGCCAGCGCGTGGCCATCGCGCGCGCTTTCCTGAAGGATGCCCCCATCCTGATCCTCGACGAGGCGACGTCGCATCTCGACGCGGTGAACGAACAGGCGGTGCGCCGCGCGCTCGACGTGCTGAAGGCCGATCGCACGACCATCGTGATCGCGCATCGTCTGTCGACGGTACGCGATGCCGACCTGATCGTGGTGCTCGACGAAGGCCGCGTTGCGGAAAGTGGAACACACGCCACCCTGGTTTCGCGCGGCGGTCTCTATGCGCGACTGGTGTCGCGCCAGCTTGCATCGGTCTACGCGCCGGCTGCACAGTGAGAGGATGAAGCGACAGCTCCACCTCAACCTCTTCATCCAGAGTCGGGGCCATCACGAAGCGTCGTGGCGGCACCCCGACTCCTCAGCCCTCGCGCTGACCGACATCGAGTATTTCCGCGACCTCGCGCGGCGCGCCGAGACCGGCCTCTTCGATTCGATCTTCCTGGCCGATCAGCTGGCGCTGGCCGACACCGTGGCGCACGCCGCCAGCACCTGGCTGGAGCCGATCACGGCGCTGGCCGCCATCGCCGGCTCGACCCAGCGCATCGGGCTGATCGCCACGGCCTCGACCACCTATTCGGAACCGTTCAACCTCGCGCGGCAATTCGGCTCACTGGACCATATCAGCGGCGGCCGTGTCGGCTGGAACATCGTGACTTCCTGGCTCGCGCCGGCTGCGCGCAACTTCGGCGGCGCGGGTCTGGTGAGCCACGACGAACGCTACGAGCGCGGCGAGGAGTTCGTGCAGGTCGCGAAGGCCCTATGGGATAGCTGGGCCGACGATGCCGTGCTCGACGACCGCGCCAGCGGGCACTACGCGCGCGCCGATCGCATCCGGCCGATCAACCACGAGGGCAAGTTCTATCGCGTCGCCGGACCGCTCAACATGCCGCGCGGCCCTCAGGGGCGACCGGTCTTCGTCCAGGCAGGCTCATCCGAGACCGGTCGTCGCTTCGCCGCGCGCCATGCCGAGGCCGTGTTCACTGCTCAAATGGAGAAGAGCACCGCGCAGGAATTCTATGCCGACCTGAAGAAGCTGGCGGCGGCCGAAGGGCGGCCGTCCGAGCATGTGTTGATCCTGCCCGGCCTCAGCCCGGTGATCGCGTCGACCGAAACCGAGGCCCGGCGACTGGCACAGGATCTCAACGAGCTCACCGATCCCGAGGTCGGCCGCAAGCGCCTGAGCGGGCGGTTCGGCGGTCACGACTTCTCGCACCTTCCTCTCGACCAGCCGCTGACGCCCGAGGACTTTCCCGATCCCGGCACCGTGCAGGCCGCGCGCAGCCGCACGGAAGTCATCGTGGGACTCGTTCGCCGCGAGCAATTCACCCTGCGCCAATTACTGGCCTATCTCGCGGGCGCTCGCGGTCACTACACCACCGCCGGCACTCCGGAACAGATCGCCGACCTGATCGAGGAATGGTTCGAGGATGGCGCCGCCGACGGCTTCAACCTCATGCCGCCGCTGCTGCCCTCGATGCTCGACATGTTCGTGGCCGAAGTCGTGCCGATCCTCCAGAAGCGCGGACTTTTCCGCACCGAGTATGAAGGCACCACGCTGCGCGATCATTTCGGCTTGCCGCGCCCGGGCACTTCGTCATCCTGACGGTAACTGGCCGGTCAGGGAGAAGTCGTGCGATGTTCAGCCATGTGACGATCGGAAGCAACGATGTTGGCCGGGCCAAGGCCTTCTACGATGCGCTGCTGCAGCCACTCGGTCTGGTGCGGCACATGGACTACCCCCACGCGGTGGGTTACGGACCGGCCGGCGGCCGCCCGCAGCTGTGGGTGCTCAGTCCGCTCGACAAGAGGGCAGCCTCGGTAGGCAACGGGATCACCATCGGTCTGGAGGCGCCCGATCGCGGCGCCGTCGACGCGGCTTACAAGGCGGCCCTCGCGGCCGGCGGCACGGACGAAGGAGCTCCCGGCCTCCGCGCGCACTATCACCCGAACTATTATGGCGGGTATCTGCGTGACCTTGACGGCAACAAGATCTGTGTTGTCTGTCATCACAAGCCCTAGCCGATCCGGTAAGCGTCGAATTGCGTAGTTCAGGACATGGCCCCCTTTTCCCGCCGCGCCCTGTTGGCGTCCGCCAGCGCGGCCCTTCTGCCGCATTCGGCCATCGCGCAATCCGCACTGCCGGAGCGCGCCATCCGGATCTGGGTCGGATTTGCAGCGGGTGGCGGCTCCGATGTCGTGGCGCGCGCCATCGCGCCCTCCATCCAGCAGCGCCTGACACGGCCCGTCACCGTCGAGAACCGTCCCGGCGCCGGCGGCGCCGCGATGGGCGATGCCTTGAAGAAGGCTGCGCCCGACGGGGCCACGGTCGGCTTGCTGCCGAGCACCACGCTGATCGGCCGCCTGACATCGCCCGCAACCTTTCCGTTCGATCCGCTGCGCGATCTCGCCCCCCTCGGGATCGTCGGGACTTTCGAGACGGCGTTCGTCGTGTCGCAGTCGATCGACGTGCGGACCATGGCCGAGTATGCGCAATGGGTGAAGAACGGGCCGCCGGAACGGCGTCGCTTCGGGACGGCCGCGCCCGACACTTTCTCTCAGTACTTCGCACAACTGCTCGCGCAGCAATACGGCGTCACCCTCGAACCCGTGCCCTTCCGCGGCACCGGCCCGATGTCCTCGGATCTCGGTCAGGGCCGCATTCCGGCGGGTTGCGGCGGGCTCGCCTCCTTCGTTCACCATCATCGCAGCGGCAAGCTGAGGGTGCTGACGACGTCGGGCGCGGCTCGCAATCCCGTGCTCCCCGACGTGCCGACGGTCGTCGAGCTGGGATTCCCGCGGCTTCAATTCGTCGACTGGTATGGATTCTTCGCGCCCGGCGGCCTGCCCCCGCAACTCGTCGAGGCCTGGGATCGCGCACTGACCAATGCCGTCGATGTGCCGGAAACGAGGGAACAGCTCAGGCAATACGGCGTTGTCGTCAACGTGACCGGGGCGGATGAATGCGCAAGACGCCTCGCCGCGGACTTCGAGCGTTGGCGCACGCTGCTTGACACGCTGGGCATACGGGTCGCCAATTGAGGGCGTTCGGGAGAGAATCATGACAGAGCCGCTGAAGGTGTTCTGGCAGCCCGGTTGAACCAGCTGCCTGAGACTCAAAGAGTTTCTATCGGTCCGTGGGATCGACTTCGTTTCCATCAATGTCCTTGCCGATCCCGCCGGTCTGGCCGAACTGCAGGCCCTGGGCGCGCGTTCCGTACCGGTGCTGTCGCGTGGCCAGGACTTCATCTTCGGACAGAGCACGCGCGAGATCGTGGCCTTCCTCGGCCTGCAGGAAAAATCCTGCCCCGACCTGTCACCGCCTGAACTCTACGCACGGCTCGACCGGTTCATGACCGCGGCCATCGGACTCCTGCCGCTGATGCCGGACGATAAACTTCACGTTCACGTGCCCGGCCGCCCGCGCAGCTACCGGGCCCTCGCCTTCCATCTCTTCCGGGTGGTCGCCGCTTTCCTCGATGCCCAGCAAGGGACGACCCTCGTGCAGGCGGCATTCCGCGAGGAGCCTGCGGCCGATGCCGGCATGGCGGAGATCGCCGCCTACGGTGCCGGCGTTCAGGCGCGTTTCCGCGACTGGTGGGCCCACGGCGACACGGACCCGGCCCGCCTGCTCCCGACCTATTACGGCGACCAGAGCCTGCACGAACTGCTGGAGCGCACCACGTGGCATTCCGGACAGCATGTCCGCCAGTGGATGATGCTGCTGGAACGGGAAGGGGTTGCCCACGACCATCCTCTCGGCGAGGCCGATTTTGCACGCCTGCCGATGCCCGCGAACGTCTGGGACGGCTGATTCGCAACTTCCGGGAGGGACAGGCGTTTGGTTTGCCAGACGACCAACCAGCCAGTCCGGAGGACAGACATGCGCACCAGCTACGCCAACGGCAAGGATCTCGCGAAGGAGATCTCGCTTCTCAAGGCCCAGCTCGAGGAACTCACGGAATCGATGGGTGGCGCAGGCCAGTCGGTGGTCGCCCGCGGCGAGGAAGCCGTCGAGGAGACCCTGAAGTCGGCCCGCGAACTGATCGCCAAGTACGGCGACACCGCCAAGGCCATCGCCAAGGACACGATCGATCTCAAGAACAAGGCCGCTGACAAGATCGTCGAGCATGCCGAGGCCCGTCCGATCACGACCCTCGCCGCGGTCGTCGGTATCGGCTTCCTCGCAGGCTGGCTTTGTCGTCGGCAGTAGCCCGCCGACGACCCGTATCGTACGGCCCGCAAAGGAAGCGAAACCGTCCATGATCGGCCCCCTGCTCCGGGTCGCGGCAAGCGCTGCCGCGGCCCGTTCGCTGCGCTCCGCGGCCCAGGACGCGCTCAACCGCGCGCTCCTGACGGTCGGAGCAGCACTCGCGATCGGCGTCAGCGCCGTGTGCCTTTCCTTCTCCGCCTATGCGCTCCTCGAGCGCCAGCTCGATCCGGCCAGCGCCTCGGCGATCGTTGGTGCTTTCTGGGGCCTGCTGGGACTGGGTTATTTCGCGACCACGCGGCGGCGCCGCAACTGAAGCGGCGGCACCGAGGCGACGGGCGGCTTGACGGCCAGCCGTTCGCTGACCGGGCGATCTTCCGACAAGAGCACCGAGAGCCAGCGCAGCGACGGGAGATGTGCCGCAACAGTGCTCACGAGGATGAGCAGCGGGACCGCGACGATCGCCCCCACAGCTCCCCACATCCAGCCAAGAAATGCCACTCCGGCAAACACCGCCACGGTATTGAGAGCGCACCGGCGGCTGACGAATACAGGCGTGATCAGCTGTGATTCCACAAAGTGGATCGCGGCCAGGATGAGCGGCGCCGCGAGCATGTGCATCAAGTCGTCGTACGTGATCAGGGCGATCAGGGCGACGAGTCCGATGGCGACCGGCGGGCCCACGAAGGGCACGAAGGAGGCCAGTCCCATCAGCACTCCCCACAGCAGCGGATTTGGAAACCCCAGCAGGGCGAGCACGATGGTCGACGCCAGCGCCACCAGCGAATAGATCACCACGAGGGCGAAGAGATAGCTGCCGACCCGGTCGTTTATGTCGCGCATCACACGGGCCAAGCGGACACGAACGTGGAAACTGATCGGAACCCGCAGGATCTGCCGCTTGTGGTCGTTCCGGTGTGCCAGGAGCATGAACGCGAGGACGCCCGCGTAGCCCATCTGCAGCAGCAGCGCCGGCGTCGTACTCATCAGTTCCGATAGCAGGCTCTTGTCGCGTACGACAACTTTTTCCGGCGGTGCCTTCTCGGTCGCCGTCGCCGACGGCTGGGCCTGCGTCGCCTGTTCCACGCGATCCGTAACCTGCTTCACGATCGCCAGCGACTTGCGCAGGCCCTCGAGCTTGCGCTCCAGCGTGTACGTGAGATAGGGCGCCTGCTCCGCCCAACTTGTGAGCGCGGGCGTGGCGACGACGAGCAGCCCGGCCACGACGACTGCCAGCAAGGACACGGAGGCGGCGGCGGCCGCGGTCGGCCGCAGGTGCAGGCGCTCCAGCCTCTTGGCGACGGGCGTGAGGATGAGCGCCAGGACGATGGCCGCCGCGGTGGGGATCAGGAAGTCCCTCGCCAGATAGGCAATGACACCGACGGCGCAGATCGCGAGCACCATCAGGGGACGCCGGATGGCCGAGCCGCCTTGTACATGGACAGTCGGCACGCGCAGGACTTGATTTTCGGCCACGGAACCTCGCTGACCCGCAGTAACGCCGTCGGCGAGAAGTCGTTCCGGGCGTTCCTCCCTGCGGGATACACCGTTTGCGCAACAGCGCGGGCGGACCCTAGGCTGAACGCCGCATGCCGACTTACGCTGACACCGTCCCCGTGATGGAGCGCCACCGTTTCGACGTGGACTCCCTCGACCGCTACTTCCGCGAGAAGCTGACAGGCTATCGTGGCGGGCTGGAAGTAAGGCAGTTCGATTCCGGCCATTCCAACCCGACCTTCTTCGTGGCCGCCGACATGGACGAGGGCCGTCGCGACTTCGTCCTCCGCAAGAAGCCGCCGGGCAAGCTGGTCCCCTCGGCGCATCAGGTCGACCGGGAGTTCCGCGTGATCTCCGCCCTCGCCTCGACCGACGTGCCGGTCGCTCCGGCACGGCTGCTCTGCGACGACGATTCCGTGATCGGCCAGATGTTCTACGTCATGGAGGCCGTGCCCGGCCGCATCCTCGTGAACCCGGCGATGCCGGACCAGACGCCGGCCGAGCGCACTGCGATCTTCGATTCGATGAATGACGTGCTGGCCCGTCTGCACCGGGTCGATCCGGCGAAGGTCGGTCTCGGCGACTATGGCCGCAGGGGCCAGTACATCGCCCGCCAGATCTCGCGCTGGAGCCGGCAATATGCCGAACTCAAGACCGAGGAGATTCCGGCGATGGACAGGCTCTCCGCCTGGCTGCCGGAAAACATTCCTGACGACGGCGACCCGACGACCATCGTTCACGGCGACTATCGCCTCGGCAACCTGATCGTCCATCCGACCGAGCCGCGCGTGGTGGCGGTACTCGACTGGGAACTGTCGACGCTCGGCCATCCTTTGTGCGACATCGCCTACAATTGCCTCGGCTATCACCTGACGGAGCCGCCGCACGGCTTCGCCACGGTCGACTTCGCGGCGCTCGGCCTGCCAACCGAGCAGGACTATGTCGCCGCCTATTGCCGGCGCACCGGACGCGCGTCCATTCCGAACTGGAATTACTACGTCGCCTTCTCCCTGTTCCGTCTCGCCGCGATTGCGCAAGGCGTCTATCGCCGCGGCCTGCAGGGCAACTCGTCCAACCCCGAATCGATCAAGATGAGCAAGTCCGCACGAGAACGGGCCGAACTCGCATGGAGTCTGGTGTCCTAAGAAAAGCGTCCAGGAGGAAGCACGAATGACGAAGAAGATCGGCCGCCGCACATCGATCCTGATGACCGGGGCGGCGCTTGCCACGCCGCTCGTACCCAGCGTCCGCGCCCAGCAGACCGGCCTGCCCGACAAGCCGCTGAAGATCCTGGTCGGCTTCCCGGCCGGCGGCGGCACCGACGTGATGGCGCGCCTGATCGCCGAACCGCTGAAGCAGCGCACCGGCCGCAACGTCATCATCGACAACAAGGCGGGCGCATCCGGCACCATTGCCGTCGGAGACCTGAAGAATGCCGGCAGCGACGGCACGACCATCGCCTATGTGCCGTCGGCCACGATCGTGCAGAGGCTCACCATGCCCTCCGTGCCGTTCGATCCGATGGTCGACATCGCACCCATCACGCTGGCGGGAACGGTGCAGACCGCTTTCTGCGTATCGCCGACCATCGGGGTGAACGATCTCAAGGAATATGTCGAGTGGCTGAAGAAGAACCCGACTCGCGCCTCCTTCGGCACGACGGCGCTGGGCTCCTTCACGCATTTCTTCGGCGTCATGGCAGGCAAGGCCGTGGGCATTCCGCTCGAACCCATTCCCTATCGCGGCGCGGCGCCGCTGGTCGCGGACCTGCAGGGCGGCCACATTGCAGCGGGCTGCGGCGGCATCACCGACTTCCTGGAGCATCACCGCGCCGGCAAGGTGAAAGTCATCTTCACCTCGGGTGTGAAGCCCACGACCTCGGCGCCCGAGATCCCCACCATCACCCAACTCGGCTACCCGCAACTCTCCATCCTGGGCTGGTACGTGTTCTTCGCCCCGCCCAAAACACCGGCCCCGCTGATCGACGCCTGGGGCAAGGAGTTGAAGGCGGTGCTGGCGATCCCCGAAATCCAGAGAAAGCTGGTCGAACTGGGCCTCGACGTCGAGACCTCCACGCCCGCCCAGTTCACAGAACGCATGACCGCCGATCTCGCACGCTGGAAGACGATCATCGATTCGATCGGCTATAAGCCGCAGGGTTGATCCCACGGAGACGAGTGCATGCCGATCCTGAAAAGGCCCGATGCCGAGATCCACTACGAGGTTCACGGCCGGGGCTTTCCCCTTCTGCTCTACGCACCGGGGGGCCTGCGCTCGTCGATCGAATTCTGGGGACCGGCGGCCGACGGCACGCCGCGCGCGTGGATGGACCCGCGCGTGGCACTGAGCGACAGGTTCACTGTCATTTCCATGGACCAGCGCAATGCCGGCAAGTCGGTGGCCGACGTGAAGCCCGACCATGGCTGGCACACCTTCGCTGCCGACCATCTCGCCCTCATCGACCATCTGGGTTTCGGGCAGTTCGCCGTGATGGGCGGCTGCATCGGTGGCAGTTACTGCTTCGAGGCGATCGAGCAGGCGCCGGACCGGGTCGCCGCCGCGGTCCTGCAGAACCCGATCGGCCTGTGGGAGAACCGCGACACGTGGGACGAGGCCGTGAAGGGCTACGCCGCGACCGTGCGGGCCCGGGATCCCTCGATCTCCGAAACCACAATCAGGAGCTTCGGGCAGAACATGTTCGGAGGTGACTTCGTCTTCTCCGTCACCCGTGACTTCGTGAAGGACTGCCGGACTCCCCTGCTGCTGCAACCCGGCACGGACAAGCCTCACCCTGCCCATACGAGCAACGAGATCGCCTCGCTCGCCCCCAATATCGAGGTCCAGAAGGATTGGCGGGCTCCACACTTCCTTCAGGAATCGATAAACCGTGTCCGCGCCTTTCTGGAGAAGCACACGGCATGACGACCAGGCTAACGACTCTCGCGGCGATCCTTCTGACCGCGGCCTCCACACTCGCCCCTGTCGCCCAGGCACAGGAAGTCTGGGGCGCCGTCGCCACCGACAACGAGCGCCTGTTCGGCCTGTCGTCCGGCATGGCGACGCGCGAGGCCGCCGAGACCTCGGCCCTGGCGCAATGCGGGCCGCTCGAATGCGCCATCCGGATGTCCGCGCCGCAGCGCTGCATCGCCTACGCCCACAGCGACAACGGCCAGGCTTCGGGCTATGGCGCGGCCTCCACCCGGGCAGATGCCGAGCAGTCGGCCTGGAACGAGTGCAACGCGCGCGTTCCCAGCAATTCCTGCACGATCCGGGCGGCCCGCTGCTTCGAGTAGGCGGGCATCGGACTCCTAGAACTCGACCTTCGAGTTCGCCAGCAACCACCGGCGGGCATCGTGGATCGAGCGGAAGACCTGTACGGGCCGCTCCTCCGACGTGAGCGACATGAAAAGCCTGCCGAGTTCGCCGCGATTGCCGTCCGCCACGATGGCGAGCGGTCCTCGCGGTCGCTGAACGGGAGCGGACCGCAGGCGCTCGGCAATGCCCTCCAGCTCTTCCCTGCCGATCGACGACGTCGCCGACGTGATGTCGATGATCTTGCGGTAGGGCAGCGTGCCGGTGTCGATGAGCTCCTTCACCAGCAGCGCGAGGTCCTCGAGCGTGATGTCGCCCCGGGCCACCGCGACGACCATGCGGTCCGGCGGGAAGATATCGAGCTTGAAAGGCATGCTACCTGATCGCGAAAGGCACCGGCGCGATCCTACGTCAGTCGCGGCTCAGGGGCGATCTCGTCCCCTTGCATCGTCACGGCAGAAAGATCGGCCGCCTGGCGCCCCGCTTGCCTCAGGCAATCGGGTGTTCGTCGAGCCATTTCCGCGCCGCGTGCAGGCTGTGGAAGACCTTCACAGGGCGCTCCGCGCTGGTCAGCTGGGCGAATGTCGAGGCGTTGTCGGCGGCCTGGCCGGGACTGACCACGAAAGCCAGCGCCCCACGCGGCCGGGAAACGGCGCGGGACAGGACCAGTTCGGCCAGCATATGCACGGCAGCGCTGTCGAGGGGCGCCGTCGGGGAGGCGATGTCGATGATCTTGCGGTAGTGCAGCACGTCGCTCGCCAGGAATTGCTGGACCGACTCGCGGACGTCCTCGGCGGTGATCGCTCCCCGCACGACCGCGATGACGAGGCGGCTCGGGTGGAAGAAATCGATATGGATCGGCATCTAATTGCGGTTCAGGTTGCCCACATTCCACCGCATGGGAGCGGCAGGCTGGCTGGCGATACCATGCCCGCCCGCAGCCGCAAACAGGAGTTGTCTCTTGGAGCAGATCGCCGTCGTCTTCGTTGTGGCCCTTGCGGCCGGTGCCGCCCTGTACCTGTTCGGCCGCAACGTGTCCTCCCGGCAGCGCCTGATCCGCTCCCTGGCGGCGGCCGTCGCCGGTGCCGTGGCCGCAGCCGGCGCGGTCTACGGGCTCCAGGCCCTGACGGGGGACGACACCCAGATGGTCGACAATGCGATGACCGAGGCCCGCACGCTGCCGCTGGTAGGGCTCGTGCTGGCCGACGTGCCCGATGCCGAGACACGGCTGCGAGCCTCGCTGAGGGAAGAGCTGCGCAATCCGACGACGCAGGGACCGCCTCGGCCGCTTGTGCTGATGAGCGAGCTGCGCGCCAAGCACATCGTGCCGGCGTTGCGCGCCGCCGACGCCGCCGATGCCGAGGGCGTCCTGGCCGCACGGATCGCGCTGATGCGGCATCTCGCAGGCACGAACGTCGCGGCCTGCCGTGAACTCGCGCTGATCGGCATCCAGAGGGCCGACCGGCTCGACGCCCAGGGCCAGAAGCTGATGCGCGACATGCTGACGGCGATGGAAAAGGCCTACCGCACGGGCCGCGCAGCCCTCAGTTCAGGGGCAGCCCAACCGCCGGTGCCGAACGACACCGAGGCGCGCACTCTTCTCGTCGAGGCCGGCCTCGCGTCGTCCGATTTCGAGAAGCTGCAGAATCTCGCGAAGCTGTCGAACGAGGAAGCGTGCGAACTGGGAATTCGCCTGAACGGCGCACCCGGCAAGCTGCCGCCGGACAGGGCGGGCGGCCTCGCGCGCTATCTTGCGGCCGCGCAGTAGGACGAAGCGACCTCAGGCGATCACGGGGGCAATCACCGCCTTCAGGACGGCAGCAACGTCGTGCGGCGACATCCGAACCTGAAGGCCGCGCTGGCCGCCGTTGAGATAGACGAGGTCGTGCGCCATGGCCGCCGACTCGATCGCCGTCCGTACGGGCTTCATCTGGCCGAAGGGGCTGATGCCACCCACCTTGTAGCCGGTCATGCGCTCGGCATCGGCCGGCTTCATCATCTCGGCGGACTTCCCCTTGAACGCGGCGGCCAGCTTCTTCATCGAGACTTCGCGGTCGGACGGCACGATCACGCAGGCCGGCTTGCCGTCGACCAGCGTCATCAATGTCTTGAGGACGCGCATCGGCTCCTCGCCCAGCGCCTCGGCGGCCTGCAGCCCGACTTTGTCCGCATCGGGATCGTAGTCGTAGGTGTGAACCGTGAAGGCGACCTTCGCCTGCTCGAGTGCCTTCGTGGCGCGTGTGACCTTCGACATCCCTGCTCCGACCGTTCGTCCGGTCGGAGAGGATAGCCCAGGACCGCGTCAGTTCCCCTTCAGGATTTTCGCCGCCGCGTCGGCGAAGACCTGGCAGCCCAGCACGATGTCCTCGTCATGGGTGTTCTCGGTGAAGTGATGCGAGATGCCGCCGATCGAAGGCACGAACATCATCGCCGCGGGCATCCTGAGGCCGATCACCTGCGCGTCGTGGCCGGCGCCGGAAGGCATGCGCACATGCTTGTCGGGAGCGTGGACCGCGGCCGATTCCTCGATCGCCTCGAGAAAGCGCTCGTCCATCAGTAGCGGCTGCGTGCGCGAGAGATTTACGCACTCGACCTTGCAGGGGCTGTTCTTCTGATGGTCGGCGACGATCTCCATCAGCTTCGCCTCGAAGGCCTGCAGGACTTTCTGGTCGGCGTCGCGGAACTGCAGGATCATCTCGGCCCGGCCGGGAACGATCGCCGGAGCGCCGGGCTCGAGCACCATCTTGCCGACCGTCCAGACGCTGCGAGGACCGGACACGGCAGGGAACTTGTCCATCACGTCATTGTAGAGCCGCATCATGGCGACGCCTGCATCCTTGCGGATCGGCATCGGCGTCGTGCCGGCATGGTTCTGAATGCCGCTGAAGGTCAGGCGGAACTGCATGATGCCGACGATCGCCGTCACGATGCCGATGCGCTTCTCGCCGGCTTCGAGGAGCCCGCCCTGCTCGATATGGGCTTCGAGATAGCCGCGGTACCGGCCCTCTTCCAGATGCTCGCGTGGCACGCCCTCGAGGCCTGCCGCCTTCAGCGCCTCGCGCATCGGTGTGCCCTCGTCGCGGTGCTTGGCCTTGTCGATGTCGGCCTCGGAGAAGATGCCGATGAAGGAGCGGCTGCCCGTCATCTGGCCCCAGTGCCCCTCCTCGTCGGCCCAGGAGGCGACGTCGACGGCCAGATGCGCCGTCTCGGGATCCTCTGCCAGCGCCCGCGCCACTTCGAGCCCGTAGATCACGCCCATCACGCCGTCGAGCCAGCCGCCGCGCGGCTGGGTGTCGGAATGCGAGCCGATCAGGATGCGCGGGCCGGTCTTCGGACTCTTGCCGATTACCGTGCCGATCCCGTCGATCACCGGCTCGAGGCCAGCCTCCTTCATGCGCGCCGCCAGCCAATGACGGCTCTCGACATCCTGCGGAGATAGATGCGGGCGATGCACGCCGGTCTCGTAGCGCCCGAAATCGGCAATGCGCCGCAGGTCGCCGAGCAGTCGTTCACCGTTGATCGTGGGCATGTTGTGGCCTCAGTTAAGGTGCGCCGCGACCCAGGCGGCAAGGGAAAGGACGCGGTCGTCGTCATGGCGCAGGCCGACCAGCTGGACGCCGAGCGGCAGGCCGTTCGGGCCGGTACCCGCGGGCAGGGTCACGCAGGGCGTGCCAGCCAAGGTCCAGATCGAGTTGAAGACCGGATCGCCGGTGGCCTCGAGGCCCTTGGGTGCCTCGCCCGGCGCGCTGGGCGTCAGCAGTAGATCGACCTTGTCGAAAAGCGAGTCGATATGGGCCTTGAAGGCAGTGGTCTTGCGCTGGGCCGCGACGTAGCGCTCGAATGAGACGGCCAGCCCACGCTTCATCGGACCGTTCATCAGCTCGTCGCTCACCTTGTCGGGATTGCGCAGCCGCTCGTCGGCATAGTTGCGTACGCTCTCGAAGCCGGTGATTGCCGCATGGTCCTCGATGATGTCGGCGAACTGCGGCGCAAAGGATACATCGACGACCGACGCACCCTTGTCAGACAGAAGCGTCGCCGTGTTATCGATCAGCGCCTTGGTCTCGGGCTCGGCCTTGTCCCAGACCGGCGAACGGCAGACGCCGATGCGCGGCCGGCCGATGTCGCGATCGATGTGCACGGGCGGCAGCTTCAGGACGGCGGCCCGGAACAAGGCGATGTCGTCGAGCGTGCGCGCCATCAGGCCGAGCGTATCGACCGAATGGCACTGCATCTTGATGCCGACGCGGTTGAAGTCCCCGAAGGTCGGCTTGTAGCCCACCACGCCGCAATAGGCGGCCGGACGGATCACCGAGCCACCGGTCTGCGTGCCGAAGGCCAGCGGCACATGCCCATCGGCCACCGCCGCGGCCGAACCCGAGGACGAGCCGCCCGGCGTGTGCGCAGGATTGTGCGGGTTGGTCGTGGGGCCCGGATGACGGTTCGCGAACTCGGTCGTCACCGTCTTGCCCATGATGACGGCATTGGCGGTCCGGCAGAGCGCCACGCAGGCGGCATCGCCGAACGGCACCTTGCCCTCGAAGATCGGCGAGTTGTGGCCGGTCGGCATGTCGTAGGTGTCGATGATGTCCTTCACACCCACGGGAACGCCGCGCAGCAGACCGCCCCCGGCCGCATCGGCGGCCCTCGCCTGCGCGATCGCCTGGTCGGGATCGAGATGTGCCCAGGCCTTCACCACGTCGTCGCGCTCGGCGATGCGGTCGAGACAGTCCCGCACCAGCTTCTCGGAGGTGAGCGTGCCGGCCTCGATGGCGGCAACGGCCTCGACGGCGGACAGCGGCTTCATGACAGCACGCTCCGCGCCCAGGCCGCGATGTCGAGGAGGCTGGCATCCTCATGCTGGCGACCGACCAGCTGGATGCCGACCGGCAGGCCGGTCGGGCCTTTGGTCAACGGCAAGGTCACGCAGGGCATCCAGAGGTATGTCCAGAGCAGGTTGAAAGTGGCGTCGCCGGTGCGTTCGAGCCCCGGGGGCGCCTCGCCCTTGGCCGGCGCCGTCAGGATCACGTCGATCTCGCTGAACAGCGCATCGACCGCGGCTCGGCCGGTCTCGCCGAGCTTCCGCGCCGCCACCCAAGTCGCGTAATCGATTTTGGAGCCGGCCTCGAGCTTGTCCTTCCTCAGGCTCTCGCTCAGCAGGCCGGGAAAGCGCCGCGCCTCGTCGGCATGGGCGCGCGGTCCATCGAAGGCCGACAGGGTCTTCTGCCCCTGGGTCATGTCGCGCACCGGTGCGGGAAGATCGATCTCCTTCACCTTGGCGCCGGCCTTCGCGAAAGCCGCCGCCGCGTCGTTCACCGCCTGCGTGCCTTCGGGTGAAAGCTCATCCCGATGATGGGTGAAGGCGACCGCGATGCGTGGCGGTCGGTCGAGCCTGTTGACCGGCGTGAACGGCATCGCCATCAGCGCGGCGCGGAACAGGGCGATGTCCTCGACGCTGCGCGCATAGGCGCCGATCGTGTCGAGCCATTCGGTGTTGGCCTTCATGCCGGCCGGCGCGAAATGACCGTAGGTCGGCTTGTAGCCGACGATGCCGCAGAAAGCGGCGGGACGGATCACCGAGCCGCCGGTCTGCGTTCCCGTCGCCAGCACGCTCTGGAAGTCAGCCACGGCGGCCGCCGAGCCGGAGGACGAGCCGCCCGGCGTGTGCGCGGGATTGTGCGGGTTCTTCGTCGGACCGGGATGGCGGTTGGCGAACTCCGTCGTCACCGTCTTGCCGAGCAGAATCGCGCCGGCATCGCGGGCCAGCGCGACGGTCGCGGCGTCGGCCAGCGGCTGGTGAGTGCGGTAGATCGGCGAGCCGTAGGTCGTCGGCTGGTCGTGGGAATCGATGATGTCCTTCACGCCCATCGGGATGCCGTGCAGCAGCCCCTTGCGTGGTCCGCGATCAAGCATCCTGGCGGTTTCGAGGGCAGCCTCGCGCGCGAGATGGGACCAGGCGAGCACGTCGGCGTCCCGTTCGTCGATGCGATCGAGATGAGCGCGGACGATCCCCTCGGCGGTGGCCGCTCCGGAGTCCAGTCGTTGCGCGAGTTCTGTGGCGGTGAGCGTATTGAGCGCGGCCATGGTCGCCAGCAAAACAGCAAGAAGCATGCCGCGTCCAGCGCGGTCCGGGGTGGCTCGCTTCATGCTTCGTATGCCGGAACCACGGAGGTTCCCAATGCTCACCCGTCGCGCCGCCCTTCTCGCCGCCACCGCGCTCTCTTTCGTCAGTGTCGGTTCGTCACGGGCTCAACAGCCCTCCACCCTGCGCATCGCCATGACGCTGGCCGACATCCCCGCAACCGACGGCGCGCCCGACCAGGGCACCGAAGGCATCCGCTTCATGGGCTACACGCTCTACGACACGCTGGTCGCATGGGACCTGTCGTCCGCGACCGCACCGGCGAAGCTGGTGCCCGGTCTGGCGACCAAATGGTACCAGGATCCGGCCGATCCCACGAAATGGATCTTCGAACTGCGCCAGGGCGTGAAGTTCCACGACGGCTCCGACTTCAACGCCGATGCCGTGATCTTCAGCATCGACCGGGCCCTGAACGACAAGTCGCCTGCCTTCGACCGTACCGGCCGCAGCGTGCTGATCGCCGCGCTCTGGCCGCTGATCGGCTATCGCAAGATCGACGACTACAAGGTCGAGCTGCAAACCAAGGGTGTAGACACGATCATGCCCTCTCTGCTCAACCGCTTCCCGATCTCGAGCCCGGCCAACTTCGAGAAGGTCGGCCGCGACTGGCAGGCCTATCGCAAGTCGCCTTCCGGCACCGGTCCGTGGAAGATGAAGGCGTGGACGCCCCGCGAGCGCGCCGAGCTGGAGCGCAACAACGACTATTGGGACAAGGCGCGACTGCCCCGGAGCGAGCGCATGGTGCTGCTGCCGATTCCCGACGTCTCGACCCGTACCGCCGCGCTGCTGTCGGGACGGGTCGACTGGATCGAGGCACCGGCGCCCGATTCGCTCGACAAGCTGCGCGCCGGCGGCTGCAAGATCGAGACGAACGCCATCCCGCACATGTGGCCCTACACGCTCAGCATGCTGCCGGGCGCGCCCACGGCCGACATCCGCGTGCGCAAGGCGCTGAACCTTGCCGTCGATCGCGACGCGATGGTGAAGCTGCTGAACGGGCTGGCCGCCCCGGCCGTCGGCTGCGTTCCGGCCGATCACCCGTGGTTCGGCAATCCCACCTTCAAGATCCGCTACGATCCGGCTGAAGCGAAGAAGCTGCTGGCCGAGGCGGGCTACGGGCCGCAGAAGAGGCTCAAGCTGAAGGTCGCGATCTCGACCTCGGGCTCGGGCCAGATGTATCCGCTGATCATGAACGAGTTCATCCAGCAGCAGTTCGCCGAGGTGGGCGTCGATCTCGAATTCCAGGTGATGGACTGGAACGCGCTTCTCAATTTCATGCGCCAGGGCGCGAAGGCGCCGGAGGCCGCCACGTTCAGCGCGATCAACGTGAGCTGGAACACGATGGACCCGCACAATGCATTCATGCGCTTCGTCGACAGCCAGCAGGTGCCGCCGCGGGGCTCCAACTGGGGCTACATCAACGATCCCGAGTTCGACAAGCTGGCAGCCGAGGCGCGCAGCACGGCGGATCCCGCCGAACTCGACAAGGTGCTGGCAAAGATCAACACCCGCATGGTCGACCAGGCGGTCTTCGTCTGGTTCGTCCACGACGTCTGGCCGAACGCGATCTCCTCCAAGGTGAAGGGCTACGTGCACCCCAAGAGCTGGTACGTCGACTTCTCGCCGGTGACGGTCGGCTAGTCTCCCACCCGGGCGCGCTGCAATGCCTGCCACACGCGCGAAGGCGTGGCGGGCATCTCCAGCCGCTCGACGCCCGCCGGGCGCAGCGCGTCGAGGACGGCCGCCATCACGGTCTGCGGCGCGCCGATGCAGCCTGCCTGCCCGGAGCCCTTGACGCCCAGCGGATTGGCGCCGGTCGGCCGCTCGACCAGCTCGATGTCGAAGAACGGCAGGTCGGTCGCGCGCGGCAGCGCGTAGTCCATCAGCGAGCCGGTGAGCAACTGGCCCGACGCGGGATCGTAGACCGTGTGCTCCAGCAGCGCCTGGCCGATGCCTTGGGCGAGTCCACCCTGCACCTGGCCTTCCGTCAGCATGGGGTTGATGAGGCGCCCATAGTCGTCGACCGCGATATAGCTCAGGAGATCGACGGCACCCGTCTCGGGATCGATCTCGACCTCGGCGACATGACAGCCGTTCGGGAAGGTGAACACGTCGGTGACGTTGAGCACATGCTCGCCCAGCCCGGGCGACATGCCGTCCGGCAGGTTCGCCGGATCGCTCGCACTGGTGGCGAGGGTCGCGAGGTCGATGCCGCGATCGCTGCCGCGCACCGTGAAGCGACCGCGCGCGTAGTCGATCTCAGCCTCGCCCGCCTGAAGAAGATGCGCGGCCAGCCGGCGTGCCTTCGCCAGCGCCGCATCCATCGCCTTGACCAGCGCCGCGCCACCCATGTGCATCGAGCGCGCGCCGCCATGGCCGGCGCCGGTCCTCACTGCCCGCGTATCGGCCTGCACGTATCGAAAGGCTTCCAACGGCAGACCGAGATGCTGCGAGGCGATCTGGGCGAAGGAGGTCTCGTGCCCCTGCCCGTTCGACTCGGTACCGACGGCAATGGTCACCCGGCCGTCCGGATCGAATCGCACCTCCGCGCCCTCGTTGGGTGCGCCGCGGGAGGTTTCCAGGAAACAGGCAACGCCCTGTCCGCGCAGGCGCCCTCTTGTCCGGGCCTCGGCTCGACGCGACTCGAAGTCCCGCACGTGCCCACGCCCCACGGCGACATCGAGGTTGGCCACGAAGTCGCCGGAGTCGATGGCCATTCCCATCGCGGTCCGGTGCGGGAAGGAGGCGATCAGGTTCTGCCGCCGCAGGTCGGCCGGCGCCCGGCCGAGGGCACGCGCCGCCGCCTCGATGGCGCGCTCGACGATGTAGTTGGCCTCGGGTTTGCCGGCCCCGCGATAGGCATCGACCGGCGTCGTGTTGGTGAGCGCGCCGCGCACGTCGACCGCGATCGCGGGAATGTCGTAGAGGCCACCCTGCGCCGTCGAAGCGGCGACCACCGACGCGCCGGGTCCGTTGCCCGACAGGTAGGCGCCGAGATTGGCGACCATCGCGACGTCGAGCGCAAGGATGCGTCCCGTCTCGTCGAGCGCCAACCGCGCGGTCGCCTCGATGTCACGACCCTGGGCGCCCATCACGAAATCCTCGGCGCGATCGGCCAGCCAGCGCACCGGCCGCTTCAGGCGCCGCGCCGCCCACAGAAGCAGGATCCATTCGGGATAGAGGAAGTTCTTCATGCCGAAGCCGCCGCCGACATCCGGCGCATGAAGCTGGATGCGCTCGGGCGCCACCTTGAAGACGAACTCGGCGAGCTGGCGCCGGATGCCGTGCAGCCCCTGCCCGGTCAGTTCCAGGTCCATCGTGTCGGTCGCCGCATCGTACCGCGCTATGCCGGCGCGCGGCTCCAGCGGCACGACGATGACGCGATTGTTCGTCACGTCGACCTCGACGACATGGGCCGCTTTCTTCATCGCCTCGGAGACCGCGACGTGGTCACCGCGTTGCACGTGGTAGACGAGGTTGCCGGGCGCTTCATCCCACAGGAGCGGCGCATCCTTCGCGAGCGCGCCGAGACCATCGACGACCGATGGCAGCGGCTGGTAGTCGATTTCGACGCGCTCCGCGGATTCGCGCGCGAGCTCGGCGCTGTCGGCCACGACGAAACAGACCGGATCGCCGACATGGCGGACACGGCCCGTTGCCAGCGCGGGCCGCGGCGGCACGATCATCGGCGTCACTGCGGCCAGGCACGGCATGTGACCCAGGCCGTCCGCCGCGAGATCGGCAGCCGTCGCGACCAGATGCACGCCCGGCATGGATGCAGCGGCCGAGACGTCGATCGAGCGGATCAGGGCATGGGCATGCGGCGACCGCAGGACATGGCCATGAAGCGCGGCCGGCTCGGCGATATCCTCGACGTAGCGGCCGTGCCCCGTGAGGAACCGCGCATCCTCGAGGCGGCGCATCGATCTCGCATCCCGGCTTGCATCCGCCACGTCGTTTCTCCCGCATCGTTCCTTTGCGAAGAGCATACACCATTGACGCGCCCCGACGACGGGCGGAGGCTCCCGCCACCTGGCTCACACCCATTCTTCCGGAGAAAGAAATGATCGATCTGCATTATTGGCCCACGCCGAACGGAAAAAAGGTCACCATCCTGCTCGAGGAATGCGGCCTGCCCTACAAGGTCGTGCCGGTGAACATCGGCCAGGGCGATCAGTTCACGGATTCCTTCCTGGAGATGAATCCCAACCATCGCATGCCGGTGATGGTCGACCATGCGCCGGCCGACGGCGGCAAGCCGCTTGTCGTGTTCGAGTCCGGCGCGATCATGATGTACATCGCCGAGAAGGCCGGGAGGTTCTATCCGCAGGACCTTCGCGCCAAGCACGAAGTGAACCAGTGGCTGATCTGGCAGATGGCCAACCAGGGACCGAAGAGCGGCGAGTGCGGCCATTTCCGCCGCGTCGACCAGGCCAGGGAAGGCGACCAGACGTACGCGATCACGCGTTTCACCGACGAGGTGAACCGCCTGTACGGCGTGCTGAACAACCGGCTCTACAAGCACCGCTACCTCGCCGGGGACCAGTACACGATCGCCGACATGATCTGTTACCCGTGGACCGTGAACTGGAAGTTCCAGGGCCAGGACATCGAGGAGTTCCCCTACTTCAAGCGCTGGTTCGAGGAGCTGGGCGCACGTCCCGCGGTCCAGAAGGGCATGGCCGTCGGCGCCGACTTCGCCGTCGATCGCGAGAAGCTGCCGCCCGAGGAACAGGAGCGCATCCGCAAGATGCTCTACAACCAGCGTGCCCGGCCGGTTCGCGTGGCTGACTAAGGGCGGCGTTCGCTGGAGAGAGGCGGTGCCACCTCCTCCAGCGACTTGCCCTCCGCGGCGACGCCCAGCTTCAGCGTCACCAGTGCCGCCGCGATCATCAGCCCCGCGCCCAGCATGTATCCCCACAGGATTTCGCCCGAGCTGCCGCCGGCGATCAGCACGCCGAACAGCCACGGTCCGCCGACGCCGCCGAACAAGGTGCCGAAGGCGTAGAACAAGGCGATGGTGAGGGCCCGGATTTCCAGCGGAAAGCACTCGCCGACCGTGAGATAGGCAGCACTTGCCGCCGCTGAGGCGAAGAAGAAGACGACGCTCCACAGGGCCGTCTGCGTCGTCGCGTCGAGATGTCCGGCATGGAACATCCAGCCCGTCACCGCCAGCAGCACGCCCGAGATCGCGTAGGTGGCGGTGATCATCTGCCGCCGGCCCAGCGTGTCGAACAGCGGCCCCAGCAGCAGAGGGCCCAGGAAATTGCCGATCGCGAAAGGCAGGATGTAGAGGCCGACCTTGTCGGCCGGCACGTTATAGAACTTGGTGAGGATCAGCGCGTAGGTAAAGAAGATCGCATTGTAGACGAAGGCCTGCGACGCCATCAGCACGACGCCCAGCGTGGTGCGGCCGCGATAGTGCTTCAGCAGCGTCTGCGCGACCGAGAACATCGTCGTCCTGTGCGGGTCGCCGAGTTCCAGCGTCTTCGTCACCGGCTCGAGCGTCCGGCCGGTATCGGCCGCCACTCGCGCCTCGATCTCCTCGACCACGTCCTCGGCCTCGCGCGGCTTGCCGTGGATCATCAGCCAGCGCGGGCTCTCCGGCAGGAAGCGCCGCAGGAAGAGGATCACGAGCCCAAGCACCGCGCCGCTGGCGAAAGCCAGCCGCCAGCCCATGTCCGGGTCGAGCACGTTTGGATCGAGCAGCCAGACCGAGAGCAGCGCCCCGCCGGCGGCACCGATCCAGAAACTGCCGTTGATGGCGAGGTCGATGCGGCCGCGCAGGCGGGCCGGGATCAGTTCCTGGATCGCGGAGTTGATCGCGGAGTATTCGCCGCCGATGCCCGCGCCCGTGAGGAAGCGAAAGAACAGGAAACTGTAGAAGTCCCACGAGAAAGCCGTCGCCGCCGTCGCGACGAGATAGACTCCCAGCGTCACATTGAAGAGCCTCTTGCGCCCCAGTCGATCGGTGAGATGGCCGAAGAACAGCGAGCCCAGCACGGCGCCCGCGAGATAGGCGCTGCCGGTCAGACCCACCTGTTCCGCCGTGAGCTGCAGGCGCGGGCTCGTCTGCAGGGCGGCGGCCACCGAGCCGGCCAGAGTGACTTCCAGCCCATCGAGGATCCAGGTGATGCCCAGTGCGACCACGACGAGCCGGTGGAAGCGGCTCCAGGGCAGGCGGTCGAGACGGGCGGGGACATCGGTCTGCACAGCCGGTGCAACGCGGCGCGCGGAGGAAGGTTCAAAACAACGATGCCTCGCACCGCCGCAAGGCTGGGTTGCCGACCCGCCGGTGGCGAGCGGAAAGCGCGGGGCCTAGAGTGAGGGGATGACCGACAACACGATGGCAGCCGGCACCGCACCGGTTTCTGCCCCTACGGCGCCCTCCCTCACGGCTGCCGCCGACAGCACCACCTTCGCCGTCATTCTTTCCTTGAGTTTCTGCCATCTTCTCAACGACATGATGCAGTCGCTGGTGCCGGCGCTGTATCCGATTCTCAAGCATTCATACGCGCTGTCGTTCGGCCAGATCGGCTTCATCACCCTGGCCTTTCAATGCACGGCGTCGATGCTGCAGCCGGTCGTCGGCATGTACACCGACAAGAAGCCACAGCCCTATTCCCTGATGGTCGGCATGGGCTTCACCCTGGTCGGCCTCCTGCTCATGTCGCAGGCGAACTCCTATCCGTTGATCCTGTTCGCTGCCGCACTGATCGGTATGGGATCCTCGGTGTTTCATCCCGAGGCCTCCCGGGTCGCGCGCATGGCGGCTGGCGGCCGCTACGGCCTTGCCCAGTCGCTGTTCCAGGTCGGCGGCAACATGGGCTCCGCCGCGGGTCCGCTGCTCGCCGCCTTCATCGTGGTGCCTGCCGGTCAGCAGAGCATCGTCTGGTTCTCGGCGGCCGCGCTGGTCGCGATGATCGTGCTGTTCCAGGTCGGCCACTGGTACAAGGCGCGCCGCGCCATCCAGAAGCCGGCCGCCCGCAAGGCTTCCACGACCGGAAGCGTCGTGACGCTGTCGAAGCGTCGCGTCGGCGTGGCCGTCGCGATCCTGGTGGCCCTGCTCTTCTCGAAGAACGTCTACAGCGCCAGCCTCGGCTCCTACTTCACCTTCTATCTGATCCAGAAGTTCGGCATGGAGGTGCAGACCGCGCAGCTCTACCTGTTCGCCTTCCTGGTCGGCATCGTGGTGGGCACGATCCTGGGTGGCCTGGTGGGCGACAAGGTCGGGCGCATCCCGGTCATGTGGTTCTCCATCCTGGGCGCCCTGCCCTTCGCGCTGATGCTGCCCTACGCCAACCTGTTCTGGACGGGCGTGCTGGCGGTCGCCGTGGCGATCATCATGGCTTCGGCCTTCTCGGCCATCCTGGTTTATGCGCAGGAACTCCTGCCCGGCCGGGTCGGCCTGGTCGCCGGCATGTTCTTCGGTGTCTCTTTCGGCCTGGGCGGCCTCGGCGCCGCCGCGCTCGGAGAGATCGCCGATCATGCCGGCATCGAGGCCGTCTACAAGGTGACGCCGTTCCTGCTCCTGCTCGGTCTCCTCACGGCCTTCCTGCCGAAGCACCCGAGCACGCCGAAGCTTCCCGCCTGATCAACCCATGCCGGCCGTCACGATACGGCCGGCCTCGGCGATCACAGCGCTGCGCGCCTCGTCGGAAATCGTCGAGCCCGTGTAGTAGACGGCAATGAAGACCGGTGCGCGGCCGGGCGGCCAGGCCACGGCGATGTCGTTGGCGCTGCCGTTGCCGCCGGTGCCGGTTTTGTCGCCAAGTCGCCAGCCGGCAGGCACGCCGGCCTTCAAGCGCTTGTCGCCCGTCCGGTTCGCCAGCAGCCAACCGACCAGGCGCTCGCGGGACCCTGCCGAGAGGGCTTCGCCCGTCACGAGCTTCTGCATCGTGGCGATCATCGCCAGCGGCGAAGTCGTGTCGCGTGGATCGCCGGGGGTGCCTTCGTTGAGCTCCGTCTCGATCCGGTCGAGGCGCGTGACGCTGTCGCCCAGCGCACGCACGAAGGCCGTCAGCCCCGCGGGGCCGCCGAAGCTCGCGAGCATCAGGTTGCCGGCCGTGTTGTCGCTCAGGGTCATCGCGGCGGCGCAGATCGCGTCGACGGTCATGCCGGCAGGTCCGGCGTGCTCCTTGGTGACAGGCGAGTAGGTCACCAGGTCGCTCGCGCCGAAGACGATGCGGCGATCGAGCTTTTCCTCGCCGCGGTCGACCCTGGCCAGCATCAGCGCCGCTGCCAGGAACTTGAAGGTGCTGCACATCGGGAAGCGCTCGTCGCCGCGATGGGCCATGCGACGGCCGCTTGCCGTATCGAGCAGGGCGACACCGAGGCGGCCGCCGTTGCGCTTCTCGAGTTCTCGAAGCGCCGACACCGTGTCATCGGCGAAGGCCGGCAGGGACAGAAGCGGCGCAGCCAGCAGCGTGCGGCGGGCGATCGACAGCGACAGGGCATCCTCCTCGGTTGGCACCGCGGCGTGGATAAGAGCCGATTATGGCGGCACCCTGGCCTGTCGCTTGCTTACTCCTGCGTTAAAGTGGTGACCGGACTAGCCGAAAAGTCGCGGCCCGCCGCCACGCTGCGGCACAACCCAGGAGACAGAATGGTTCTCGGAATGTCCATCGCGACCTTCACCGTCGTGCACGTCGTCATCAGCCTGATCGCCATCGCGGCGGGCGCCGTCGCGTGTGCGCGCATGCTCGCAGGTCGGACACTTGACGCATGGAACTCGATGTTCCTGTTGTTCACGGTACTGACGACGCTGACCGGCTTCCTGTTCCCCATCACCGCCTTCACGCCGGCAATCGGCGTGGGAATCGTTTCCTCCGTGGCGCTCGCGATCGCCCTGCTCGCGCTCTACGCCGGCCGTCTCGCCGGCCCCTGGCGCTGGGTCTACGTCGCCAGTGCCCTGTTCGCCTTCTACCTGAACGTATTCGTGCTGGTGGTGCAGTCCTTCCAGAAGATCGCCTTCCTGAACAAATTCGCCCCGACCGGCTCCGAGCCGCCTTTCGCAGTCGTGCAGGGCATCGTACTGCTGGGCTTCATCCTGTTGGGCTTCCTGGCGCTGAGGCGCTTTCGCCCGGCCTAGAAGAAGATGAAGACGGAGGGGAAACGACATGAAGGATTTCGCGGGCAGGATCGCCGTCATAACCGGTGGCGGCACGGGCATGGGGCGGGAGCTGGCGCGCCAGCTCGCGGCCGAGGGCTGCAACATCGCGCTGGGCGACGTGTCGGGGGGCGCCATGGCCGAAACCAAGCGCCTTTGCGAGGCGGCCGGCCTGCAACAGGGGCAGCGCGTCACGACGCACATCGCCGACGTGGCCGACGAGCCGCAGGTCGTACGCTTCCGCGACGAAGTGGCAGAGCAGCAGGAGAGCGACCACATCAACCTGCTGTTCAACAATGCCGGGATCGGCGGCGGCGGCAGCTTCCTCGTCAACGAGCGCGACGAATGGGAACGCACCTTCAACATCTGCTGGGGCGGCGTCTACCTCTGCACCCGCGCCTTCATGCCGATGCTGCGCCGGGCCGATGCCGGCCACATCGTCAATACCTCGAGCGTGAACGGCTTCTGGGCCTATATCGCGCCGAACATCCCGCAGACGGCCTATGCCGCCGCCAAGTTCGCCGTGAAGGGGTTCACGGAGGCGCTGGTCACGGACCTGCGCATCAACGCCCCGCACATCAAGTGCTCGGTGGTGATGCCGGGCCATATCGGCACGTCGATCATCGCCAACTCCCGCAAGCTGCAGAGCGGCAACCAGTCCGACGAGATCACGGCGCACGAGGTCGGGCTGGCGCGAGCCCGCATCTCCTCCATGGGAGTCGACGCGACCAAGCTCTCGGACGACGATGTCCGCAAGATGATCGCCGAGCGGGCGCGGCGCTTCCTCGAGGATGCGCCGACGACGGCGGCGGAGGCCGCGACCATCATCCTCGACGGCGTGCGCAAGGAGCGCTGGCGCATCCTGGTGGGCCGAGACGCCGAGCGGATCGACAGCCTCGTTCGCGCGACGCCCGAGCAGGCCTATGAGACGGAGTTCTTCGAGGCCTTCGCGAAGGAGACCGGTTGGGTCGTCGGCGGGCGCTGACCCACCGGGCCATCGCTCCGCCCGATCGCATTATGGTTTGGTGACGTCCGGGCGATCGGGCACGCGCCCCGAGCTGAGCGGCGACGCCTCCGGCTCTCCGCCCTCGCGCGGCTCGAGGCTGAAGAGGTCGCGGCCGATCGATGCCGGGCGCTGATTGGCGACGTCGCGGCGATCGTACAGGAAGAGCCGCCGAGCATTGGCGGGCGGCAGGCGCGCCGCATCGGCGAGGCTGCGGGGCCCCTGCAGCACGACGTCGTAGCGGTCGGGATCGGTCGGCGACAGGCTGACATAGCAGGCGGCGCGATAGCGCCCGCCCTGGTTGACGGCCACTTCGAACGTCGGCCCGACGATCTCGGGAAGCGCGACGCCGGCCGCCCGCAGGTCGTCATAGAGCTTGTCGACCTCCTCCCGGGTCCGCATGACCGACCATGTGGCAAGTTGATCGGCGAGCCGTCCCTTGGCCTTGGCGGCGTTCAGGCCATCCTGCACGCGCTCGAGCATGTACTGGCGAACCTGCGGGCCCGCGATCGGTCCGACGATCATGGACGACACCGGCACCGGCGCAGGCAGCGAGTTGTTGCAGAGGTTCGCCGCCTGATGGGACATCGGCAGCGCCGGACGCTCGAGACCGATGGGGCAGAGATTGAGTTCGAGGAATTCCCCGATCGTTTCGAGATACTGGTACTCCTCGATCGGGCGCGCCATCAGGTTGGCCACGAAAGTCGGCGGCAGCCCCAAGTCGGCGGCATAACGGATCAGCATCGCCGCACCGCCGCGCGCATCGGCGAAGCCCTGCAGCCGGCTCGCCACCGGATCCTCGTGCGTCTGTTCCCGCAGGTCGCTCCGGTCGAGGAAGAAATTGTGGAAGGCGACCTTGCCACCCACTTCCACATTGCAGTCGTGCGGATAGGAGGCGGCGGCGCGGACCGCGTTGCCGCCCAGCAGGGCCAGGGCGCAGGCCGACAGGCAGAGGTCCTGCTTGCGGACGACCGCGACAACCCGGTAGCTCTTGAGCAGTTGGCCGATCTTGATGCCCTCGGGAAGGCTGCCGCCGAGGCTGCTGAGTTCGATCGTCGCCAGCGGAGCGTTTGCCTTCGCCGGAGTGGATGCCTGCAGCCTGACAAGGATGTCGCGAAGCCTCTCGGCATCGCCCGTCTCGATCATGCCAGTGAGACGAAGCGTGGGAGGCTCGGTCCCCTGCGCCCGGGCATAAGAACCGGTCGGCGCGCCGGCCGGCGGGACGGATTTGATGGTGGCGGCAGACGCTTCGGCAGGAATCGCGATCGATGCGATCCAACAGGCGCCCAGCACCACGAATGCCGCAAGCTTCCACATACTCGTCTCGCTATCGCGATGCCGACTCACCGTCGAGCATCCAAATGCATTGTTCGCGCCACTGTGAACTATAGTGAGCAGGCCGCATAAATTTGATGACAATTAATCAATTCAAATCGTGAAATCGGACCGCAGCCGGTTCCCGAACGCACTGCCAAAAAACGAATCAGGGCATCCCGGGTTCCATGAAAAAGCCACAGTTACGACAAGGGCCCCGATCACCGGCATAACCGGCAATCAAGGCCCTCACGCGATAGCATCCCGTCCGTCAACCGGCGAGCGCACAAAGGTTTCGATCGTTTCCCGTCGGCCGTGTGGTCGGGCCGACGACGGGATCAAGCCTTGAGATTGACCGCCGCTTCCTTGCCGCGCTCGACCTGGACCTCGTACGTGACCTTCTGGCCTTCATTCAGGCCATTGAGGCCAGCGCGCTCGACGGCGCTGATGTGTACGAAGACGTCCTTTCCGCCCGAGTCGGGCTGGATGAAGCCGTATCCTTTGGTGGCGTTGAACCACTTGACGGTACCTGAAGCCATTTTCGTATCCTTTATTTCCGGCGCGAGAGAACCGTGCCTTCCGAACGATAGCAAGATTCCGCCCCCTCTGACCATCGCCCGTCCAACGCCCGAAAACGGACCATAAAATAGTCACGATGAGGCGGGCCACAGCCCAGGGTCAGCGTACTCAGATCCAGAGGATCCGGGGATAGGAGGTTCCCTCGCCAGACCATGCCAGCACGTTCCAGGCCGGCGCGATGACGCAGGGAAAGGTGTGAATCTCGTTCACCGGATCGTCCCGCAGCGCGTAGGGATAGGAACCGTCGGGGTTCTGCGCAAGCACGAGCGCTGCCAGCAGTTCATTCGCCTTGTGCGGTTGCTGATTGCGCAGGGCAATCACCATGCCGAGGCTGCCTTCGTACCAGGGCGAGACGATCGTATCCGGCGGATACCCGTCGCGGGAAATGAACGTGGTGTAGCCGCGCAGGCCGGTCGCCGGGTCCGTGACGGCGTAGAGTTCGCCGGCGCGCGCGAGCGATGCGGCGGCTGCCGCCTTCAGTCCCCATTTCTCGAGCAGCACGGCCCCCCAACTGTGGGTGTCGAAGGCGCGCATGCCGTCGGGCTTGTTGACGCCCTTGCTGACGATGCCGCCCTGCCAGAACAGGCCCGTCGCGGAATCCCAGCCGACGCCATTCTCCAGGAGCGCCGCCTTCAGGGCGGCGGCGCGTCCGGCATAGTCGACCGACCCGCTCCCGTAGAGGCGATGCGCGAGATCGAGCGCCCACCACAGATCGATGTTGTGTTCGGTGCTCCACCACGGGACCACGTAGTCCGCCTCGAGCACCCCCTCCACGATGCGTCCGCGTCCGCCATCGACCAGGCCCTTGGCGTTGAGATAGTCGAGCGCGTAGTCGATCCCGGCCAGCGCCGCCGCCAGGGGGCGCTCCGCGAACCAGCCGCGGAACTGCGGTTGATCGGCGATCAGCAGGGCGTAGCAGACCCAGGCCTGCGCGCCGTTACGGATGATGCCTGCCTCGTGGGCGGAGAGCGTCGCCTGCTGGTTGGCAAAGGGAAAACTGCCGTCCGCGTTCTGCACGTTGAGCAGCGCATCGACCAGTTGCCGCGCCGCCGCGCGCTCTCCCAGTTGCAGCAAAGCGATCAGCGCGACCGCCTGGTCGTAGAGGAAGCAGGTGTCGTTGAAAGCGTCGTAATAAACGTCCTTGAGCGGCCGCTGACCGGCATCGGCGGCGGGAACGATGAACGACCTTATGAGACCCGACGGCATCGTGTACTCGCCACAGATCCGCTTGGTGTTCACGTCCACCAGCGACACGCGACCAACGCCCTTCGGCACCAGAGAAACCGCCCACTTCATGTCCCGGCGCGCCGGAACGATGCTGTCCGGTACCGCCGAGATCGCCGTCGTCAGGGAGCGGTACTCGATCCGCAGGTCGGGGAAGCAGCCGTCGCCGGCCGCCGCATTCTCCTCCGCCCACACCTGCCCCACGACACGCACCGCACAGCCCTCCAGCATCTCCACGAGGCGCAGCTTGATCCTGCCGCCGAAGGGAAACGCGCGGCTGATGGTGAACGGGCCGGGCGCCGCGACGGCCAGCGCCCAGGCATATTCGCCATCGGCCTCGCTGGTGACGAAGATCCGGTAGGAACGGCCGGCCACGGCATCGAAACCGTTGAGCCTTCCGCGAATGACGAAAGGCCCCGACGAGTCGAGCACCACGTCGCGGAACTGCGGCGGGGATTCAACGTACGAGACCGTCCAGTAGCGTCGCACATCGCCCGGCCGGTCCGACTGTCGCCACGGCGCGCCGACCGGAATCCGCCCGGCATCCCGTGCCGCCAGCGCAGCAGCCGGATAGGTCACGAGCTGGAACGTCCAGCTTCCCGCGATCACCCGGCTCACTTCGGCCTTCCAGTGCCGGTTGGCCGCGACGCGTGCGATGAATTGCGTGGCCCCGTCGACGCTGCCGACGACGTAGTAGGATCCCCAGTTAGCTCCGCCATCGCCGAACTGGGTCGCGCTCCTCGCCGCCGGCCGGCCCGCTTCGGCCGGCTCCTCGCCGTCGCGACGGCCGATCCAGCCGTCCATGGAAGAGAACGGCGCATCGACAAGGCCATTGAAGGTGGCCGCTCGTCCGACGACGAGCGGAAAGAACAGCGGCGCGGTCACGATCACGGGGGAGTAAGGCTGCGACGGCCCGGGAGCCGGCGGCAGGGTGAAGGTGCCTTGCCACGTGCCGGCCGAGAACCGGTCGATGGCGGGATCGGCAGGGGCGAGCACCGAGGATTTCCACGGCGTCCGGGTCTTCTGCTGCGAGAGGATGAAATCCCGCGCCCGCCGGACGCTTGTGCGAACCCGCTCGTCGGCCGTCCCTGTCTGCGGATCGCTCATGGTGCGAGTCGTTATAGCGCACGGATGGCGGAAATCCGGCGGATGGCCCTCATCGCGCCGGGGGCGTGAAGCCCTTGCTGCGGATCTTCTTCTCCAGGATGGCGATTCCCCCCGCGGTGTCGCCCTTGTTGCATTTGGTGATTCCGTCGGTGATGTCGAAGTCGGGCCTTGTGCCGCCGTTGCCGCCCGCGTCGCCCAGATAGCGCGTGGCATAGTCGCCGAGCTTCTTGCAGTAGGCCGCATCGTCGCTCTGGGCCGCGGCTTCGCCTGCAGCACCGGCCAGCAGCAGAAGCGGGATCATCAGTCTCTTCATCGGATCGTCCAACCCCCTTCGATCTTTGTCGCCGCACGGCCCACCGCTCACGGTGTAAGCTTACAACCTAACGGGTGGCGGGTGACCTGACACCCTGTCGCGCACCAAGGAGGATCGTTTGAAGACCTACCAGCATTTCATCGCCGGCGAATACGTCGACCCGATCGGTGGAAAATGGATCGACAGCATGGACCCCTATCGTGGAGAAGTCTGGGCGCGGATTCCCCAGGGCTGCGCCCGCGACGTGGACCGCGCCGTGGCGGTCGCGTCTCTCGCGCTGCGGGAAGGACCGTGGGCCACCATGTCTCCGTCCAGCCGGGGCAAGCTGATGATGAAGCTCGCCGATCTGATCGCGGCCAACGCGCAGCGACTGGCCGAAGTCGAGGTGCGCGACAACGGCAAGCTGCTCTCCGAGATGCTGGGACAGGTCAACTACAATCCCGAATGGTGGCGCTACTTCGGCGGCCTCGCCGACAAGATCCAGGGCGCCGTCGTGCCGATCGACAAGCCCAACCATTTCGCCTTCACGCGGCACGAGCCGGTCGGCGTCGTGGCGGCGCTCACCGCGTGGAATTCGCCCCTGCTGTTCATCGCCTGGAAATGCGCCGCGGCCCTCGCCGCGGGCTGCACGGTGGTGGTGAAGCCGTCGGAGTTCGCCTCGGCGTCCACGCTCGAATTCGCCGCCCTCACCAAGGAGGCCGGCTTCCCGGACGGCGTGTTCAACGTCGTCACCGGCTACGGCCAGGAAGCGGGTTCCGCGCTCGTCGATCACCCCGGCGTCGCCAAGATCACCTTCACCGGCTCCGACAGCACCGGCGCGAAGATCTACGCGCAGGCCGCAAGGACACTGAAACGCGTGTCGCTCGAACTGGGCGGCAAGTCCCCGAACATCGTCTTCGAGGATTGCGACCTGGGCGCCGCCGCGTCGGGCGCCATCTCCGGCATCTTCGCCGCCACCGGCCAGACCTGCATCGCGGGCTCGCGCCTCTTGGTGCAGAACTCGATCCGCGAGGAATTCAGCAAGCGCGTCGCCGAGCTGGGCCGCTCGGCACGCAAGGGCGATCCGATGCTGGCGGACACCAACATCGGCCCGGTCACGACGGCGCCGCAGTACCGCAAGATCCTGGACTACATGGAGATCGCCAAGGCCGAAGGCGCGCGCTGCATCCTGGGCGGCGGCGCCGCCAGCGACATGCCGGGCGGACAGTTCGTCGAGCCCACCATCTTCGTCGACGTACGCCCCGACATGCGGATCGCGCGGGAGGAAGTGTTCGGCCCCGTGCTGTCGATCATCGGCTTCGACACCGAGGAGGAAGCGGTGCGGCTGGCCAACGACACGATCTACGGCCTGGCGGCCGGCGTCTGGACCAAGGACATGAACCGGGCGCTGCGCATGACCGCCGCGCTCAAGGCCGGGACGGTCTGGGTCAACACCTATCGCGCCATCAGCTACATGATGCCGTTCGGCGGCATGAAGCATTCCGGCATCGGCCGCGAGAGCGGCATGGAAGCGATCCACGAGTATCTCGAGACCAAGAGTGTCTGGATCTCGACGGCGGAAGGCTCACCCGCCAACCCGTTCGTGATGCGTTAGCTCCGTTCCGGATCGTCCGAGCGCCAGGCCTTCCTTCAGGTGGAGGACGGCCTGGCGCACCGCCGGGTCGAGCCCCTCCCCGCCTCCATCGAGATGGCCGACGATCGCATCCCGCATGGAGGGCGGCCAGAACTTGAGAAGATGCGTGGCGATGGCCAGCGGAGCGTCGATGCCGCGCTGCGGGGTGAAGAACCGGCCGATCTGGTTGGCCATCGTCACCAGTTTTCCGACGGACACGAGCGCTACTCCGCCGCGATGCGCCGGCTGCGCCGGGCCCGCTCGGCATAGTCCTTCTGCCAGTCGCCCGGGCCGTTCGAGGGCGACACCTGCACGGCCGTGACCTTGTATTCGGGGCAGTTCGTCGCCCAATCGGAGATATCCGTCGTCACCACGTTGGCCTGCGTGTCGGGATGATGGAACGTCGTGTAGACGACGCCCGGCGCCACCCGATCGGTGATGTGCGCGCGCAGGCTGGTGCTGCCGGCACGGCTGTCGAGCCTGACCCAGTCGCCGTCGCGCACGCCGCGCTGCTCGGCGTCGTGCGGATGGATCTCCAGCAGGTCGTGGTCGTGCCACACGACATTGCCTGTGCGCCGGGTCTGGGCACCGACATTGTACTGGCTGAGGATGCGGCCGGTGGTGAGCAGCAGGGGAAAGCGCGGCCCCGTACGCTCGTCCGTCGCCACATACTCGGTAATCAGGAAGTTGCCCTTGCCGCGGACGAAGCCGCCGACATGCATCACCGGCGTGCCGAGCGGCGCCTTCTCATTGCAGGGCCACTGGATCGATCCGACCCTATCCAGAAGTCCATACGACACGCCGGCAAAGCTCGGCGTGAGTCGGGCAATCTCGTCCATGATCTCCGACGGATGCCCGTACGGCATTTCGAAGCCCATGGCTCTGCCGATGGCGATCGTGATCTCCCAGTCGGCCATGCCCGCCTTGGGCGTCATGACCCGGCGCACGCGATTGATGCGGCGTTCGGCATTGGTGAAGGTGCCGTCCTTCTCGAGGAACGTGGAACCGGGCAGGAAGACGTGGGCGTAGGTCGCCGTTTCGTTCAGGAACAGATCCTGCACCACGACGCATTCCATGGATGCAAGCGCCCGCGCGACATGTCCGGTGTCGGGATCCGACTGCAGGATGTCCTCGCCCTGCACGTAGAGGCCCTTGAAGCTGCCCTCGATCGCGGCGTCGAACATGTTGGGGATTCGGAGGCCCGGCTCCGGATCGAGCGGTC
Organism: Reyranella aquatilis; assembly: GCF_020880995.1. Classification (GTDB taxonomy): domain Bacteria; phylum Pseudomonadota; class Alphaproteobacteria; order Reyranellales; family Reyranellaceae; genus Reyranella; species Reyranella aquatilis. The sequence continues at coordinate 136,696 of NZ_JAJISD010000002.1, forward strand.
GCCCCCACATCGTTTCGAACGTGCCGCGCACGGCATCGTCGGAGACGTGGCGATAGCCGGTGAACTCGTGGGGAAACGACCCCATGTCGCAGGCGCCCTGGACATTGTTCTGGCCGCGCAGCGGGTTCACGCCCACGCCTGGCCGGCCGAGATTGCCCGTCGCCATGGCGAGATTGGCGATCGCCATGACGGTGGTGGTGCCCTGGCTATGCTCGGTCACGCCCAGCCCGTAGTAGATCGCGGCGTTGCCACCCGTCGCGTAGAGCCGCGCGGCACCGCGGATCGTCTCTGGATCGACGCCCGCCATCGGCCCGACCGCCTCGGGGCTGTTCCGTGGCTCGGAAACGAAGGCAGCCCAGTCCTCGAACGCATCGCGGTCGCAGAACTCCCGCACGAACCGTTCGTTCACCAGGCCTTCGGTGACGATCGTGTGGGCCAGCGCGTTCATCACCGCCGTGTTGGTGCCGGGCCGCAGCGGCAGGTGATGGTCGGCTTCGACGTGCGGCATGCGCACGAGGTCGATCCGGCGCGGATCGATCACGATCAGCCTCGCGCCCTGACGCAGGCGCTTCTTCATGCGCGAGGCGAAGACCGGATGCGCATCGGTCGGATTGGCGCCGATCACGACGATGACGTCGCTCTGCTCGATCGAATCGAAATCCTGCGTGCCGGCCGAGGTGCCGAACGCCTGCGCGAGGCCGAACCCCGTCGGCGAGTGGCAGACGCGCGCGCAGGTATCGACGTTGTTGTTGCCGAAGCCACCTCGGATCAGCTTCTGCATCACGTAGGTTTCCTCGTTCGTACAGCGCGAGGAGGTTATGCCGCCGATCGCCAGCCTTCCGTGCTTCCCCTGCAGGCGGCGGAATTCCGAGGCGACCCGGCCGATCGCCTCGTCCCAGCTCACCTCGCGCCACGGCTGGTCGATGCTCTCGCGGATCATCGGCTGCAGGATCCGATCCCGGTGATGGGTATAGCCCCAGGCGAAGCGGCCCTTGACGCAGGAATGTCCGCGGTTGGCCTTGCCGTCCTTCCAGGGGACCATGCGCACCAGTTCCTCGCCGCGCATCTCGGCCTTGAAGCTGCAGCCGACGCCGCAATAGGCGCAGGTCGTCACCACGGAATGCTCGGGCTGGCCGATTTCGATCAGGCTCTTCTCCGACAGCGTCGCCGTCGGACAGGCCTGGACGCAGGCGCCGCACGACACGCATTCGGAGCTCAGAAAGTCATCGAGCGCCGTGCCGGGTGACACTTTCGATTCGAAGCCGCGTCCCTGGATCGTGAGCGCGAACGTGCCCTGCACCTCCTCGCAGGCGCGCACGCAGCGCGAACAGACGATGCACTTGGAGGGATCGAAGGTGAAGTAAGGGTTGCTCTCGTCCTTCGCCTGTTTCGTATGGTTCTCGCCCTCATAACCGTAGCGCACGTTGCGCAGCCCGACGGCGCCGGCCATGTCCTGCAGTTCGCAATCGCCGTTGGCCGCGCAGGTCAGGCAGTCGAGTGGGTGATCGGAGATGTAGAGCTCCATCACGCCGCGGCGGATCTTCTTCAGCCGCTCGGTCTGCGTCGACACGACCATGCCGGACGCGACCGGCGTCGTGCACGAGGCGGGTGTGCCGGCGCGGCCCGCAATCTCGACGAGGCAAAGGCGGCAGGAGCCGAAGGCTTCGACCGAATCGGTGGCGCAAAGCTTGGGCACCTGGATGCCCGCTTCCACCGCCGCGCGCATGATCGAGGTGCCTTCAGGGACCATGACGGCACGGCCGTCGATGACCAGCGAGACCTGCGTCCCGTTGCAGCTCGGGGGCGTACCGTAATCGGTCTCGGAGACGAGCGGCATGGCGTGCTCCTATCCCGCGGCCACGGCGCGAGCTCGGCGGACAAAATCCTCCGGGAAGTGCCGCAGCGCACTCATCACCGGATAGGGCGTGAAGCCGCCCAGGGCGCACAGCGAGCCGAACTTCATGGTCTGGCAGAGATCCTCGATCAGCTCGAGGTTTGCCGCGACACGTTCGCCTCGCCTGATCCTGTCGAGGGTCTCGACGCCGCGCGTCGAGCCGATGCGGCAGGGCGTGCACTTGCCGCAGGATTCGATGGCGCAGAATTCCATGGCGAAGCCCGCCTGCCGCATCATGTCGACCGTCTCGTCGAACACCACGATGCCGCCATGGCCGATCAGACCGTCGCGCGCAGCGAAGGCCTCGTAGTCGAACGCCGTGTCGAACAGCGCGCGCGGGAAGTAGGCGCCCAGGGGACCGCCGACCTGCACCGCCCTCACCGGCCGGCCGCTTCGCGTGCCGCCGCCGATCCCGTCGACCAGCTCGCCCAGCGTCACGCCGAAGGCCGTCTCGAAGAGGCCGCCATGCCTGACGTTTCCGGCGAGTTGAATCGGCATGGTGCCGCGCGATCGTCCCATTCCGAGTACCGAATAGGCCTCGGCGCCCTCGGCGAGGATCCACGGCACGGTCGCCAGCGTGACCACGTTGTTGACGACCGTGGGGCGGCCGAACAGGCCCTTGTGGGCAGGCAGCGGCGGCTTGGCGCGGACCTGCCCGCGCTTGCCCTCGATGCTCTCCAGCAGCGCGGTCTCCTCGCCGCAGACATAGGCGCCGGCGCCGACACGGACCTCGATGTCGAAACCGGCCGCCGCGCCCAGCAGCCCGTCGGCTTCGGCGAGCGACACCGCGCGCTCGAAGGTGCGCACGGCATCGGGATACTCGGAGCGGATATAGACGAAGCCCTTGGCCGCACCGACGGCGAGGCCGGCGATCGCCATGCCTTCGATCAGCGCGAAGGGGTCGCCCTCCAGCAGCATGCGATCGGCGAAGGTGCCGGAATCGCCTTCGTCGGCGTTGCAGACCACATACTTCCGGTCGGCCACCGTGTCGGCCACCGTCTTCCACTTGATGCCGGTCGGAAAGCCCGCGCCGCCACGCCCGCGTAGACCCGACTTCGCGACTTCCTGCAGGGTTGCCGCCGCACCAAGGCTGCGGGCGCGTTCGAGGCCACGGCCACCGCCGTGGGCGCGCCAGTCGGCGAGCGACAGCGGATCGACGATGCCGCAGCGCGCGAAGGTGAGCCGCGTCTGGCGCTTCAGGAAGGGAATGTCCTCGGGCCGGCCGAGATACAGGGGATGGCTGGCGCCCGCCGTCAGCAGCCCCGGCGCGTCACCGGGCTTTGCGGGTCCGAAGGCAATGCGACCGTCGGGCGTCTCCACCTCGACCATCGGCTCCAGCCAGAACAGGCCGCGCGAACCGGTGCGCACGATCTGGATCTCGATGCCACGCCGCCGGGCCTCATCGTGCAACGCGGCCGCCACCTTGTCGGCACCGACGGCCCGGGCGGCGGCATCGCGCGGCACGAAGAAGCGCATCATCATCGCGACACCTCGCTCACGATCTCGCCGATCGAGCCGTCGTCCAGACGCGCCATGGGCTCGCCGTCGAGCATCGCCGCGGGTGCGGAGGCGCACAGGCCGAGGCAATAGACCGGCTCGACCGTGACCCTGCCGTCGGGCGTCGTGCCACCCCATTCCAGACCGAGACGATCCAGCAGGCGGCGCGCCAGGCCCTCCCCCTCCATCGCCTGGCAGGCCTCGGCACGGCAGATCTTCAGCACATGGCGGCCCGCCGGCCGGTCGCGGAAGTCGTGATAGAAGGACACGACGCCGTGCACCTCGGCACGCGTGACGTTCATCGCCTGCGCCAGGAAGGGGATCGCCGGATCCGGGATGCAGCCGAACGACGCCTGCACGTCGTGGAGGATCGGCAGCAGGCGCCCCTCGCGTCCCTCATGCCGGCGGACGATCTCGCGCGCTTCGGCTTCGTCCCACTGCACCGACACCTGAACTCCACCCTATATGGACACCGGCTCGTTGCCGGGTTCGCCGGGGGAATGCTCGGCGGATGGGGCGGCAGTCTCAATAAAGGCGTTCGGTGCTGCGATAGAACAAATCTATCGACCGCCCCTTCTGGGGCGGAGAGCACCCGTCAGACCGGCGAGGCGGCGAGCCGGGTGGCTTCGGCGACCAGGGCGTTCACAAGGGGGCTCATCGGCTCGCGCCGGGGTACGACGAGGCCGATCGAGTGCGTCGCATCGGGCTCGACGATCGGAATGGAGCGCAGATGCTCGGTGAGGCCCAGCGTATCGGCCAGCTTCTGCGGCATCACGCTGGCCCAGCGGCCGGTCCGGACGTGCGAGAACAGCACGATCATCGAGTTGGATTCGAGCGTGGGATCGGCCTGGCCGCCGGCCTCGTGCAGGAGCTGGTCGATGATACGCCGGTTCTGCATGTCGGGCGTCAGCAGACAGAGCGGGATGCGCCCGACCTCGGCCCAGGTGACGCTGTCGCGATCGCCGAGCGGGCTGCTCTCCGACGTGAGCAGCCGATACTGCTCGGTATAGAGCGGCACCGCCCGCAGCCGCCCCAGCGGCTCGTTGTCGATATAGGTCAGGCCGGCATCGACCTCGAGATTCTCCAGCATCGCCAGGATCTCGATCGAGGTCCGCGACAGGATGGTGAACTTCACGTTGGGATGTCGCGCCCGGAACGGCGTGGTGAGCGCCGACACCATGGCGAGCGCCGTCGGGATCGCCGCGATTCGCAGCCTGCCGCTGAGCCCTTTTCGCAACGACACCACTTCCTGTCGCATCGCGCGCGTGTCGGCCACGATGCCGCGCGCCCAGTCGAGCACGCGATCGCCTTCCGGCGTGAAGCCGATGAAGCGCGACGTCCGCTGCACCAGCATCACGCCGAGCATGTCCTCGAGGCTCTTGATGCCGGCGGAGAAAGTAGGCTGGGTGACGCCGCACAGTTCGGCCGCCTTGCTGAAATTCCGCTCCTGGGAGAGCGCGAGCAGGAATTCCAGTTTGTCGATCATGCGGGGAGACTAGCCGAAAACCGCCGCTCCCGCTGCCCCGCCCGGGACGGCTAGGGACGCCGGGGGACGCCCGGTGGAGCTACATGGCCGTCCTGGCCTTTTCGGACTCCTGCTGCAGGCTCCACGGTGCGCGGTAGCCGGCGCGCCAGTCCGGCGGGAGTTCGCAGGGCCGGAGGTCGAAGCTCGCATAGGTCGCCGGCTTGCCGCGCACGATGTCGCCCATATGCGGGCTGGCGATCGGCGAGGGCACGTAGCAGAACGAATCGGCCGACGAGTAGACCGGCAGGAGCAGCGGGCGTGCCGCGCTCGACCTGTTCTGCGTCGAGCCGTGGATCGTGCGGCAGTTGAGCAGCAGGGTCGTGCCCGGCCCTCCGGTGGCGCGCTTCACCTCGCTCTCGCGAATCTGCCGCGCATCGGCCTCGCGCAGCGCGACCGCGAAACCGCCCTTCTCGTCGTACATCGTGTAGAGCGGCCCTTCATGGCTGCCCGGTACGAAGGCCAGCGGCCCCTGATCGTCGCTGCAGCCGTCGATGTAGACGCCGACGGTGACCGGGCTGTAGTCGGTGTGAGGCCAGGCCTGGATGTCCTGGTGCCACTTGAACTCGCGGCTGCCGTTGCCCGCCTTCACGTTGAGCTTGGCATGGTGGAACTTCACGTCCGGACCGACCACGTCGGCCACCAGGTCGGTCATGACCGGGTCTGACATGAAATCCCAGAACGTCGGATGCTGGTCCTGCGGCGAGGTCACGCGATGCAGGCGCGGATCGGAGGCCGAATGGCCCTGCTCCAGCACGAACACGTCGCCTGACCGGGTTTCGGCACGGCTGCGGTCGACGACTTCCGTCATCGCAGCCCGAAGCCGGCTGAGCCAATCGGCCGACACGTAGTTCTCGAGCACGAGATAGCCATCGCGGAAATAGGCAGCGCGCTGGTCCTCGGTCAGGACCAGGGGTTTGTGCTTGAGGACGTCCTGCGGCTTCATCGAACGTTTCCTTCTCCGGGGGTGTTCTTGCGACACGTGTCCCGGACGTTGCGGGGCGGCGATGGCCGTCGGCAAGGAAAAGCGTGACGCCGTGCCGCAGAACAAGACCTCATCTCGGTTACGCCGCTCTCTTCGGCAACGCCCATGTTACTGTTCACACGAAAACGGACGGGATGCGAATGACGACAGGCAGTGTGGCGATCGGCATCATCGGCGCCGGCATCATGGGCGAGCGGATGCTCAACGCGATCCTGCAGCAGGATCCGGCAAGGGTTCACGCCTGCGGCCTCTGGGATCCGGCGCCGGCCGCCCTGCAGCGCATGCGGAACAGCTTCCCGCAGGTCGCCCAGGCGGGCGATGCGGCCGGGCTGATCTCGGCCAGTGACTGTGTCTACATCGCCTCGCCGCCGGCCTCGCATCTCGCGCATGCCCGCGCTGCGCTGGCGGCGGGCAGAACCGTCTTCTGCGAGAAGCCTCTTTCCATCGACGTCGCAGACGCACGGGCCTTCGTGGCAGAGGCCGGCGACCGGGGTGCCGTGAATTTCCCCTTCGCCTCCTCCCTGGCTGTCGCGGCGATCCGCAACTGGATGGAGGCTGGCGATATCGGCACACCTCGGCGCGTTGTCATCGAGGTGGGCTTCGCGGCCTGGCCACGCCCCTGGCAGGCCGATGCTGCAGGCTGGCTCGACCGGCCGATGCAGGGCGGATTCACGCGCGAGGTGGTCTCCCATTTCCTGTTCCTCGCGCGCCGCCTCGTCGGGCCGCTGCACGATCTGAAGGGCCAGGCCGTCTTCCCGCAGGACGGCAGGTCGGAGCGGCGGATCGAGGCCACGCTGCAGGCCGGCGACCTGCCGGTGACGCTGACGGGCGCCGTCGGCGAGACGTCCAAGGACGATCACAATATCTGGATTCTGGAAGGCGACCGGAGTGCCGTGCGGCTACGTGACTGGTCGATCGCGGAGCGTCTCATGCCCGACGGGTCGTGGCAGCCCGCACCGGATGCCCTTCCCAACGAGAAGGCGCGTCCCATCGCGCTGAAGCGTCAACTCGAGGGCGTGGTGAACCTCGCGCGGGACAAGCCGCATCATCTCGCCACGCTGCGCGAAGCCCTCGACGTGCAGGAGGTCGTGGAGTCCATCGTCGGATCCGCTTCCAAGCGCCGCGAATAGTCGACGCCTTTGGCAGATACTCGTGCCGCCAACGACCGTTCGCGCGTTCGATGCGAGAACCAGTGCGGCCTGATGGCGGTTATTTGAAGCAGAGCGCAGCGCGCCTCGCACTGCTGAGGATCGACCACCCGCGCGGCGCGTGATCCGGCACCCGAGTGAATGCGTAAAGCGGACGTCTGCTGCACACACATCCGAAGGAGCGCGCCATTTCCGAGGCCGGAAGAAGGAGTCCGTCGCGACGCGTCCTCCTGGCATCGCTGCTGGCGCTGCCGGTGGCAGTCGGTGCGCGGGGCGCATCCGCCCAAAGCGAGCCTTGGGGCGCCCTTCGTCAGCCCGGATCCTTCGCCTTGATCCGCCATGCGCTGGCACCTGGCACCAACGACCCGACAGGGTTCCGCCTCGACGACTGCACCACCCAGCGCAATCTTTCGGCAGAGGGCCGTGCGCAGGCCGCCCACATCGGCGAGCTCTTCCGCGCCAACGGCATCGCCGCCGCGGACGTCTATTCCAGCCAGTGGTGCCGCTGCCTCGAGACGGCCTCGCTGATGAGGCTGGGCGAGACGCGACAGCAGCCGCTGCTCAACTCCTTCTTCCAGGACCGCGCACGCGAGGCCCGCCAGATCGAGGCGCTGCGGCAATGGATCGGGCAGCTCGATCCGGCCCGACCAACAGTGTTCGTCACCCACCAGGTGGTCGTCACCGCGCTCAGCCAGATCTTTCCCGGCAGCGGGGAGATCGTCGTGATGCAGCGCGCGCCGGATGGAAGGCTGTCGGTCCAGGGCCGGCTTCCGACCGCCTGATCGTCGGCCCGACCATATCTGCACTGCCCTGCGCGGCCGAAGGCTGCTATGAGCGCGCGCCCCGCCTTCCGCGGATATGTGAAACAGCCGCGCATGCGCACGACCAAACCGCCGATCTGGCTGCTGATGAGTGCCACCGTGTGCTCGCAGATGGCGCTGACCATTTTCCTGCCGTCGCTGCCGACGATCGCGGGCGACCTCGCCGTCTCCTACGGCACCGCCCAGCTGACGCTGTCGATCTACCTGTTCGCGTTCGCCTTCGCCCAGCTGGCGGTAGGCCCGCTCTCGGACAATCTGGGCCGCCGCCCGCTCCTGCTCGCCAGCCTCGTCGTGTTCACGGTGGGCAGCATCTGCTGCGCTCTCAGTCCGACCATCGAGACGCTGATCGCCTCGCGCCTGATCCAGGCCTGTGGCGCCTGCGGTGGCGTGGTGCTGGGCCGCGCCATCGTTCGCGACAGCCGGACCGGGCCCGAAGCCCCCCGGGCGATGGGCTACATGGCGTCCTCCATGGCGCTCGCACCGGCGCTCTCGCCGCTGCTGGGTGGGCAGTTGCTCGGCTTCTTCGGCTGGCGCAGCAATTTCTGGTTCACCGCCGCCTGCGGGTTCGCCGTACTGGTCTTCGTCTGGCGCATCCTGGGCGAGACCGCACCGAAGGCTGCCCCCCGGACGACGGGCGTGGTGCGCGACTACATCGACGGCTTCGGCGCGGTGCTGCGGGAGCGCCGCTTTCTCGGCCTGATGATCGCGACCACCTGCGCCTCGGCGGGCTTCAATGTCTTCTTCTCCGGCGGCCCCATCCTGCTGATCCAGGTGATGGGCGTGGGCGCCGAACTGTTCGGCTGGTTCACGCTGGCATGGGCGGGCAATTTCGTGCTCGGCAGCCTTGTGTCGAGCCGCCTGCAGGGCCGGGTGAGAAGCCTGCTCCTGATTCCCGTGGGTCAGAGCATCCTCACCCTGGGCGCCGTGGCCATGATGGCGACGGCGGCGCTGGGCTACGTCACGCCGCTGGCGCTGATCGTCCCGCTGGTGCTGATGGGCTGGGGCAACGGGCTCAACATGCCCAACGCGATGGCGAACGCGCTCTCATCGGTGCCGGCCAATCGGGTTGGCGCCGCCTCGGCGCTGATGGGCTTCGTGCAGATGGTCACCGCCGCGGTGCTGACCCTGCTGGTCGGCTACGTGCCGCACGACACGCAGATGAACATCGGCATAGGCGTAGCGGTCACGGGCATCATCGGACTGATCGGCTGGTGGACCCTGGTGCGTCGACCGCCGGCGACAGCGCCCTGACGGTGTTCGCCGTCAGGCCAGGCAATCTCGCAGGAGAGCCACCGTGCGGCGGCGCGCCTCGCCGGCCGCGGCTTCGTTGAAGGGCGGATAGCCCTGGCGGTTGAAGCCATGCTCCGTGCCCGGATAGACGTGGATATCCACTCCGGCCTCCCCGTCCATACGCGCCCGGATCGCCGCAACCGTGGCCTCGGGCACGTGCGGATCGTCGCTGGCGAACTGCATCAGGATCGGGCACCCGCGCTTGCCGGCCTCGTCGAGATGCTGGTCGATATGGACGCCGTAGTAGCTCACGGCGGCGTCGATCGGCAGGCGGGTGCTGGCGAGATAGGCGAACTTGCCGCCGAGGCAGAAGCCCATCACGCCGACCTTGCCGGTGCAGTCCGGACGGGCGCGCAGGAACGCCACGATGTCGCCGAGGTCGCGGGCGAACTGATCGGTATCGAGTTCGGCCCACAATGCGCGTGCCTTGGTGCGCCCCTCATCGGTGTAGGGGAGATAGCACCCCGCCTCCTGTCGCCAGAAGACGTCCGGCGCCAGCGCGATGAAACCGTCGGCGGCATAGCCGTCGGCCACCGACCGGATGTGCGGATTGGTGTTGAACACTTCAGGCAGTACGACCAGCGCCGGCGCCGGCAATCGGGCAGGCAACGCCAGGTAGGCCGCGAACTGTCCGCCGTCTGTTGCCGTCAGCCTGATCTCCTCGCCCATGGCTTTTCCTTCTTTCGCTTCCGGACATCACGATAGACAGCGCGTCGGCAAGCCGGAAGCGATGTCTTCCACCCGCTCGCCATGTTGCCCCGGACCGATCGCGCGCCCATCATCGCCCAAAAGCCGGGCGGGAACAGGAACCATGCAATTCATCAACGCCAAGGACAGCCTGGTCGTCGACGCGATCGACGGGCTCCTGCGCAGCAGCGGCGGCGCCAATCTGGCGCGTCTCGACGGCTATCCCGACATCAAGGTCGTGCTGCGCACCGACCACAGGCCCGGCCGCGTCGCCATCGTCGCGGGCGGCGGTTCCGGCCACGAACCGGCGCATGCCTCGTTCGTCGGCAAGGGCATGCTGACCGCCGCCGTCTGTGGCGAGGTCTTCGCCTCGCCGTCCATCGACGCGGTGTTCGCCGCGATCATGGCGGTGACGGGCAAGGGCGGATGCCTCGTCATCTTCAAGAACTATACCGGGGACCGGCTGAACTTCGGCCTCGCCGTGGAACGCGCCCGCGCGCTCGGCCGGAAGGTCGAGGTCGTGATCGTGAAGGACGACATCGCCCTGCCCGACAGTCCGCAGCCCCGTGGCATCGCCGGCGTGATGTTCGTCGAGAAGATCGCCGGCCACTATGCCGAGAAGGGCGCGGACCTGAAGACGGTCGCGGCCATGGCGCAGAAGGCCGCCGACGATCTGGTGTCGCTCGGCATCTCGCTCTCCTCCTGCACCCTCCCCGGCATCGGCCGTGAGGACCGCGTCCCCGCCGGCAAGGCCGAACTTGGACTCGGCCTCCACGGCGAGCCGGGCGTCGACCTGGTAAATTTCGAGAGCGCGCGCCAGGCGGCGCTGCTGCTGGTCGAGCGCCTGTTCGCCGCGGCCAGGCCCGCGCGCTCCTACGCCCTGCTGGTCAACAATCTCGGTTCCACCACGCCGCTGGAGATGAGCCTGCTCACCAACGAGGTCCTGGCGAGCCGGCTGGGTGCGAAGATCAAGCTGGTGCTGGGCCCCGCAACGCTGGTGTCGTCGCTCGACATGCACGGCTTCTCCCTCAGTCTTCTCCCCCTCACGCCCGATTTCGAGAAGGCACTGCTGTCTCCGGCAAGCCCGCTGGTCTGGCCCACGGTCCGCACGCACGCGAAGCCGAAGCTCGTGAAGCTCCCCCGGGAGATGAAGCACAAGCCCCTCCGGGCAAGCCGGAACGCGGCGCTGAACGCGCTGGTCAGCCGGGCGTGCGACATCCTCATCTCTGCGGAGGGAAAACTGAACGCCCTCGATGCCAGGGTGGGCGACGGAGACACCGGCTCGACCGTCGCAACGGCGGCGCGTCATCTGCAGGCAGCGCTCCCCCTGATGCCGCTGGCCAGGCTCGACCGCTTCTTCGCGGCAACGAGCGAGGCGCTCGCGCGCTCGATGGGTGGATCCTCGGGCGTGCTGCTCGCCATCTTCTTCTCGGCCGCGAGCCAGTCGGCCACGGCGGGCGCACGCTGGCAGGATGCCCTGTCGGCGGGGCTCGCCAGCATGATGGCCTATGGCGGCGCGAAACCCGGCGATCGCACCATGATCGATGCGCTCGCACCGGCCCTGGAGGCATTGCCGATGGGCCTGGAGGCCGCGGCGAAAGCCGCACGGGCCGGCGCAGACTCGACGGCAGGAATGAAGACCGCCCGCGCCGGCCGCTCGAGCTACCTGTCGTCTTCCCATCTCGCGGGCGTTGCGGATCCTGGAGCGGAGGCTGTCGCCACGCTGCTGGAAGGCATGGCGAAGAGTTGACCAACGCATAGTGCGGCAATGCACAGACGAGCCGTCGGCACTCGCACCGTGGACCGGCTACTTCCGTCGAAGCTTCAGGGAGTTAGGCGAATGGTGCCCAGGGGCGGAGTCGAACCACCGACACTGCGATTTTCAGTCGCATGCTCTACCAACTGAGCTACCTGGGCATGCCGTCCGTTGGAGGCGGCGCTTATAGGACGCGTCAGCCCCGCTGTCCAGACGCTCCGCCACCTTCGCCGGACGATCGGGTTTCCGTCTCGTCCTCGTCCGGGACCTCGTCGGTCGGCACGCGATAGCCCTCCTTCAGCCAGCGGCCGAGATCGATGTCGGCGCAGCGCTTGCGGCAGAACGGCTTGTATTTCGGGTCCGCGGGCTTTCCACAGGTCGGACATTTCGGCTCGATACGGACGGCACGCAGCGGCACGTTTCGCTCAGTCATCGCTCTTCTCCAGCGCCTCCAGCTGGGCCGCCAGCGTTGGACCGCGTCGTGCGCGGGTCAACTCGAACAGGCCCAGCCGGGTGAAGCCGTAGATCTGGGTCGGCACCGGATCGCCCGCCAACGCCTCCGCCAATGCGGCCTGCACCTTGTCACGATCGTAGGCGCTGCGCATGGTGACGAAATCGATCACCACCGCGCCCGCGAGATTGCGCAGCCGGAGCTGCTGGGCGATCGCCGGGGCCGCCTCGAGATTGACGTCGACCGGTCGGCGCGGGGCGCGCCCCTGGCGGCCGCCGGCGCCCGCGCTGTCGACGTCGACGGCACAGAGGGTCTCGCCCGGCTCGAACAGCACCTCGACGCCGCTCTGCAGCGCGATGCGGGAAGCGAGCGCGGTGTCGATCTGGCCCGCGACATCGTCGATGTCGAAGGCCGGCATCGTCCCGTTGTGCCAGCGCACCCGGATCTTTTCTCCCTGCCGGTCCATCAGGTCCTGCAGCGTGCGCGCCATGGTGCGGTCGTCGATGATCACCTCTTCGAGCGTGGCGCCGTGATCGCGCAGCATGCGCGCGATGGGATCGCGTTCGCCCGGCACACGCGAGGACAGGTCGGCCGGCGGCTGGATGTCGAGGGCGAGCCGCCGGATCTTCTCCCACCGTTCGAGCACGCCGGTCGCGTCGGCACGCAACAGCTCGGCGGTCGCGCCCAAGGCGGCCGTGCGCAGCACGATGCCGCCGTCGAGAAGTCCCTCTACATGCGCCTTGAGCCGCTCACGCTCGGACTCGCCCTCGATGCGGCGCGAGAAGGTCACGCCCGTGCCGTTGGGGTGATAGACGAGATAGCGCCCGCTGACGGCCAGGTTCATTGAAAGCCGCGGGCCCTTGTCTCCCTCGCCGTCGTTGCGCACTTGCACCAGCACGGGGGCGCCCGGCGGCGGCCAACCGTCGATTCCCGACCGGTCCTCGGCGCGCAGGAAGCCCGCGCGGCCGATGCCGATATCGACGAAGGCCGCATCGAGATCGGTCATCACCCGCTCGAGCCGGCCGAGGAAGATGCTGTCGACGCGCGAGGGCGTGTCGCGGCGCACCACCTGCAGTTCGACGAGGCGCCCTCCCGAGACCAGCGCCATGAGGAACGCCTTGGGCAGGACGTGGCAGACGAGCCGGTCGATGCGGCTCATCGCGCGGCCGATTTCAGCAGCCCCACGGTCTCGAACAGGGGCAATCCGACGACATTGCTGTAGGAGCCGGACAGGAAGGCCACGAAGGCGGCGGCCCGGCCCTGGATGGCATAGCCGCCGGCCTTGCCGCGCCACTCGCCACTGGCGAGATAGGCGTCGATCTCGGCCCGTTCGAGGCGCTTGAAGCGCACGATGGTCTCGACCAGCCGCGTCTGCACCTTGCCGCTCGGCGACGCCACGGCGACCCCGCCCAGCACGCGATGACGGCGACCGGACAGCCGCGTCAGGCAGTCGCGCGCCTCGGCCTCTTCTTCGGTCTTGGGCAGGATGCGCCGGCTGCACACAACGACGCTGTCGGCCGCCAGCACGAGGGCGCCGGCATGACGCGGCGCCACGGCCTCGAGCTTCGCGCGCGCCATGCGCAACGCATAGGCGCGGGGCAGCTCCCGCGCGTGCGGTGTCTCATCGATGTCGGCAGGGTCGATCGCCGCGGGCTCGTATCCGACCTGCCGCAGCAGGTCGAGCCGTCGCGGCGACGCGGAGGCCAGTACGAGCGGGGGGATCGGCGAGGCGCTCAACGCCTACTTGAAGCGGAAGGTGATGCGGCCCTTGGTCAGGTCGTAGGGCGTCATCTCGACCGTGACACGGTCGCCTGCCAGAACGCGGATACGGTTCTTGCGCATCTTGCCCGACGTATGGGCGAGAATGATGTGGTCGTTGTCGAGCTTCACCCGGAACATGGCATTGGGCAGCAACTCGGACACCACACCGGTAAATTCGATCAAGTCTTCTTTGGCCATCCGGCCTCCGGCTGGGGTGAATTTCTGGAAAGCGGGCGGAAAATGGGCCGCAGGCGGGGGTAAGTCAATGGCGGCGGCCCGGGACAGGGGGGATGGCGGCCTTCTCACAAGCGGCCGCCTCCCCTATACAGGTCGCGGCTGCGGATGCTCGGGGGAAAGAGGACCAGTGAAGATGAACGCAACGTGCATGTCCGGCCTTTTGGCCGCCCTCCTGTTGACCCCGGCGCTCGCCTTCGCCCAGGCGCCGGCGCCCGCGGCGCCGAAGGCGCCCAATGCCATCACCCATCCCGCCCAGAAGACCATCGGCAAGCCTGCGACGCGGCAGTATTCGACGGCGCTGATCGTCATCAATGCCCGCGGCGCCAGGCTCGACGGCCAGAAGCTGGTGCTCGACGGCGTCCTGCCGACCGCGACCCTGTTCACCAGCCGTCCGACCCGCTCGGTCGGCCACATGGTGACGCCGGACATGGCCGACATCTGGCGCACCGGCAGCTTCGCCAAGGACGCGCCGAACGCCACGGTCTCGGTTTTCCACAAGGATGGCGGCAACGTCTCCGATCTCGTCGTGACCCTCAAGACGGCGAAGCTCGAGGGCGACAAGCTGACGTTCGACGTCGATGTGCTGGAAGGCAGCCTGGGCGCCGCCGACGGTCCCGCCTCGGTGTTCATCGACACGATCTGGTTCGGCATCGGCTCGCACGGTGCTCAGTATTACGGCCAGAGCCAGACCACCGGCGGCGAGACGCCAGCGATTGGCGATCCCGACGGAACCAGCACCTTCAGCGGCTGGCCCAACCCCTCGCCGACGCAGCCGGTCAATCCATATGGCGGCGGCTATGGCGGCGGCGGTGGTGGCTACAACAGCGGCGCCGGCGCGCCGCCGCCGCCCGACATCGATCCGCGCTACCAGCAGCGCTACAACGCGCCGAGCTGCGGCAAGCCGCCTCTCCTGCCCTGCTACTGAGCCGTACGGTGATGACCATGAACAGCTTTCGCCTCTCCGTCGCTCTCGCCACTGCCGCTGCAACGCTTGGCCTCGCCTTCGGCGCGACCGCGCAGACGCCGCCGGCCGCTCCCGCCGTGCAGGGCCTGCCCAAGGTCGTCGGCACCTCCCAGCATCCGCGGCTCATCCCGTCGATGTTCGTGCTCAACGCCCGCGGCGCCAAGCTGCAGGACAAGAAGCTGGTCCTCGAGGGCGTGGCGCCGAGCGTCATCGTGTTCGCCGACCGCCCGGTGCGCTCGGCCGGCCACGCGATGCTGCCGCACGTGCTCGAGGAATGGACGCTGAACGCGCCCAACTCCTTCGCCAAGGATCCGCCCAATGCCACCGTCTCGGTGCTGAACAAGGCAAAGGCCAGCGTCGTCGATGCCGTCGTCACGCTGAAGTCGCCCAAGCTCGAAGGCGACAGGCTCACCTTCGACGTCGACGTGCTTGAGGGCGATCTCGCCGGCGCCGACGGCGGCGCCTCGGTGTTCATGGACCTCGTCAACCTGCCCGTGACGCGTCGCAGTTCGAGCCGCGCGGCATGGTACGCCGGCGCCGCGCCCGCTCGCTGACTCTGTCCTTACAATCGCTTGCGCGACGCGGGTGTCTCACCTGCGCGTGCAAGCGCGGGTCAGCCACAATCCACTCATAATTCGGGACGGAAATGACTCCGGTCGAAAGCGCTCCAGTGTGGCAGCGCTTCGCACCGAGGAGAGTCATCATGAAGCGTACATTGCTCGTACTTTCGCTGGCCGCCACTGCAGTCCTTGCGACGAATGCAGTCCAGGCGCAGGGCATGCCGAGCGGCCCCGAACCCGCCGCCGAGCCGGGCAGCACCCGCATGCCGACCGCAGCCCCGAACTGGACGCCGACCGCCGAGGGCGCGATCGCCCGCCAGCAGATTCACGACGCGGGCTACAACGGCGTCAGCATGCTGATGCGCAACAGCGACGGAAGCTGGCAGGGCCAGGCGCTCAAGGGCGACACCTACTACAGGATCACGCTCGACCCGCAGGGCCACGTCACCCAGCGCTAAGCGCGGCGGGCTAGACCGTGGGCGCCATCGGGATGCCGAAGCGCGCCTTCAGTCGAGCCAGAACCTGGTCGCGGGTGTGACGGTAGGCATCGAGCCGCATCTCCCGCGACCCTTCCACCGCGCTGGGGTCGGGTGTTGGCCAGTACTCGACCTCGGTCGCCGTGCCGCGCGTGAACTCGAGCGCGCTGTGATGGGCTTCCGGCGACAGGGTGACGATCAGGTCAAAAGACGCCGGATCGACGTCGTCGAACGTCTTGGCATGGTGTCGATGGACGTCGATGTCGATCTCATCGAGCACGGACACCGCAAAGCCATCCACTTCGCTCGCGCGCACACCCACGGAGTCCACATAGAGAGACCGCCCGTAGAGCCGCTTGGCCAGCGCCTCGGCCATCGGCGACCGGACCGAATTTTCACTGCAGGCAAAGAGCAGGCTGGCGGGCAGTCCGGTCATTGCCCCGCCGCCGTCACGACTTGATGTGAAGGGCGCAGATCAGCGTGAACAGCCGCCGCGCGGTGTCGTGGTCGATCTCGATCTTTCCGTCGAGCCGTTCGCGCAACAGCTCGGAACCCTCGTTGTGAAGGCCGCGCCGGCCCATGTCGAGCGCCTCGATCTGCCCCGGCCCGAGCTTCTTGATGGCCGCATAGTAGCTCTCGCAGATCAGGAAATAGTCCTTCACGACCTTCCGGAAGGGCGTCAGCGACAGCACGATGTCGCGCAGCTTCTCGTCGGCCTCGTTGCGCACGTCGAACACCAGTCGCTGCTCGAAGATGCCGATGCGCAGGCGGTAGGGTCCGGGCTGGTTGCCGACGAGGCAGAAATCATTCTCCTCCATCAGGTCGAACAGGGCGACCGCGCGCTCGTGCTCGACCTCGGGCGTTCGGCGTGCGACCGAGTCCTCGTCGAGCACGACGTCGACGATGCGCCGCGACTTGTCGGTCGACACGTCCGGCACGGTCAGCGTCCCAGCCGCAACGAAACGGAGCGACCGTGCGCCCCGAGCCCCTCTGCCTCGGCCAGCGCGAGCGCCGATGGACCGAGCGCGGCGAGCGACTGCGGCGTGCAGGCAACGAGAGACGTGCGCTTCAGGAAGTCCGCGACACCGAGGCCGCCGGAGAAGCGCGCGGCACGGGAAGTCGGCAACACGTGGTTGGTGCCGGCCACGTAATCGCCGATCGCCTCGGGCGTATGACGACCGAGGAAGATCGCGCCGGCATGGCGGATCTTCTGCGACAGCGCCTCGGCCTCCGCCATCTCCATCGCCAGCTCGACATGCTCGGCGGCGATCGCATCGACGATCGGCGGGGCGTCGGCAAGATCGCGCACCAGGATGACGGCGCCATTGTCGCGCCAGCTCGCGCCGGCGATTTCCGCACGGTCGAGGGTCTCGAGTTCCACCTCGACCGCCCGAACCACGGCGTCCGCGAACGCCGCGTCGTCGGCAATCAACACCGACTGCGACGACGGATCGTGCTCGGCCTGCGACAGGAGGTCGGCGGCGATCCACTGCGGATCGTTGTGCCGGTCGGCGACGACCAGGATCTCCGACGGGCCGGCGATGAGGTCGATGCCGACCTGGCCGAACACGCGGCGCTTGGCGGCCGCGACATAGGCATTGCCGGGGCCGGTAATCTTGTCGACCGGCCTGATGGACTGCGTGCCGTAGGCGAGAGCAGCGACCGCCTGCGCGCCGCCGATGCGCCAGACCTCGTCGGCGCCGGCGATCTCGGCCGCCAGCATGACCAACGGGTTGAGCGTGCCGCCCGGCGTGGGCACCACCATGACGATGCGCCGGACGCCCGCGACCTTGGCCGGCAGGATGTTCATCAACACTGACGAAGGATAGGCCGCCGTGCCGCCGGGAACATAGACGCCGGCGGCATCGACGGGGCGATAGCGCGCGCCGAGCCGCGTGCCGGTGCTGTCGGTGAAGTCGACGTCCTTGGGCAGCAGTGCGCGGTGGAAGGCCTCGATTCGCTTGGCGGCGAAGGCCAGCGCCTCGCGTTGCGCCGCCGGCACCTTTGCCGCCGCGGCCGAGCGCTCGGCGTCCGAGAGGCGCATGTTCTCCGCCGTGATGCCCGGCCAGTCGAACTTCGCGGTGTAGTCGACGACGGCGGCATCGCCGCGCGCGCGCACGTCGGCCACGATGCCGGCGACGACGCGGTCGACATTCTCGTCGGTATCCCGATTGCGCCCGAGGAAGGCCGAAAATTCCTTTTCGAAACCCGGCGCCGAAGCGTCGAGCCTAAGCGGCACGGGCGGCCCCCTGGGCAACCTCGCGGAACCGGTCGATCCAGTGGCCGACGCGCTCCGGCCGCGTCTTGAGCGCGGCGCGGTTCACGATGAAGCGCGAGGTGATGTCGGCGATGTGCTCGATCTCGACCAGCCCGTTGTCCTTCAGCGTGCGCCCGGAATCGACGAGGTCGACGATGCGATGGCTGAGGCCGAGCGACGGCGCCAATTCCATCGCGCCCGAGAGCTTGACGCACTCGGCCTGGACTCCCCTCGCCGCGAAGTGCTTGCGCGTCACCTCGGGATACTTGGTGGCGATGCGCACGTGGCTCCAGCGCCGTGGATCGTCGCTGCCCGCCATCTCGACGGGTTCGGCGACGGCCAGCCGGCACTTGCCGATGCCGAGATCGATCGGCGCGTAGATCTCGGGATAGTCGAATTCCATCAGCACGTCGGCGCCGGCGATGCCGAGATGGGCGGCGCCGAAGGCCACGAAGGTCGCCACGTCGAAGGAGCGCACGCGGATGATGTCGAGGTCGGGATGGTTGGTCGTGAAGCGGAGCTGGCGGGCATCCGGATCGGCGAAGGCCGCTTCCGGTTCGATGCCGGCGCGCGCAAACACCGGGGCCGCCTCCTTGAGGATGCGTCCCTTGGGCAGCGCCAGGATGAGCTTCTCGTTTGCCTCGCTCGACACGACTGATTCTCCAGTAACGAACGCCCGCCCCTCGTCGGAGCCGGAAGGGCTATTCGACCGGGTGAGCGGGCTTCCACGGGGTGGGCCAAGGCTCCCCGACATCCCCCAAATGGCATGCGAGCCGGCCGATTTCCAGCCGTATGGCCCGGCCGGCCGAGAAGCGCACGAGCACTGAACGCTCGTTTTCCAGCACTACGGCCAGCACTTCCAGCATCCGGTCGGGTTCGCCGGTCGGGATGTCATGGTGCCGCACGGCCGTCACCTCGTTGAAAACGAGGGCGGAATGGGTACGGGAGTGACCCTCCCCCGCCGCCGGATCGGCCTCCCAGCGGAACCGGTTGAGCAGCAGGACGAAGCGCTTCTCGTCCTTGAGGTAGGCGCAGTCGCGCACCGCCACCAGCGCGTCCTGGACGGCCGCCGAGACGATGGCGAGATCGTCGGCGTCGAGGGCGGAGAGCTTGAGCTTGGCGGTCATCCGGCTCAGCCCTTCACGCGCTCGATGTCGGCACCGCAGGCGCTGAGCTTCTCTTCCAGCCGCTCGAAGCCGCGGTCGAGGTGGTAGACGCGATGGAGCATCGTGTCTCCCTCGGCCGAGAGGCCGGCGATGGCCAGCGACACCGAGGCGCGCAGGTCGGTCGCCATCACTTCGGCGCCCCGCAGCTTCGGCACGCCGCGCACCAGCGCGGACTGGTGATGGATGGTGACGTTCGCGCCCATGCGCGCCAGCTCCGGCACGTGCATGAAACGGCTTTCGAAGATCGTCTCGGTGATCATCGAGGCGCCCTCGGCGCGCGTCATCAGGGCCATCATCTGGGCCTGCAGGTCGGTCGGAAAGCCGGGGAACGGTTCGGTCATCACGTCGACGCCGTGCAGTGCCCCGTTGGTCCGGTGGACGCGCATGCCCTTCTCGGTGTCTTCCAGCGTGACGCCGGCGGCGCGCAGGCTGGCGGCCACCGTATCGATCAGGTCGACGCGGCCGCCGATCAGCTCGACGTCGCCCGCCGTCATGGCAACGGCCATGGCATAGGTGCCGGTCTCGATGCGATCGGGAATGACCGCATGCTCGATCGCGTTGAACGAGGTCACGCCCTCGATGGTCAGCGTCTCGGTTCCGATGCCGCCGATCGGCACGCCCATGGCCGACAGGCATTCGGCGAGATTGGTGATCTCGGGCTCGCGCGCGGCATTGTCGAGCACGGTCGTGCCCCTGGCGAGCGCCGCCGCGATCATCAGGTCCTCGGTCGCGCCCACCGACACCTTGGGGAAGGTATAGCGGCCGCCGCGCAGGCCCTTCGGCGCGCGGGCCACCATGTAGCCGCCGTCGATGTCGATCTCCGCACCCATGGCCTTCAGCCCCGCGATGTGCAGGTCGACCGGACGCGCGCCAATGGCGCAGCCGCCCGGCAGCGAAACCTTGGCCTGGCCCTCGCGCGCCAGCAGCACGCCCAGCACCAGCATCGAGGCGCGCATCTTGCGCACGATGTCGTAGGGCGCGGTGGTCGAGGTGATCTTCGAGGCCTTGAGCACCAGGGTGGTGCCGTGGCTGTGGCCGTTCTCCCCTGCAGCCGCCGAGATCTCGACGCCATGCTGCTGCAGGAGCTGCATCATGGTGGTGATGTCGGCCAGGCGCGGTACGTTGTGCAGCGTCAGCGGCTTGTCGGTCAGCAGCGACGCCACCATCAGCGGCAGGGCCGCGTTCTTTGCGCCGGAGATACGGATCTGGCCCTTGAGCTGGCGGCCGCCCCTGATGCGAATTCTGTCCATGGTCGCCTCCGCTCAGATTTTCGGCAGGGTGACGCCGCGCTGGCCCTGATACTTGCCGGCCTTGTCGCGATAGGAAACCTCGCAGGGCTCGTTGCCCTGGAGGAAGAGGAACTGGCAGGCGCCCTCGTTGGCGTAGATCTTGGCGGGCAGCGGCGTGGTGTTGGAGAACTCCAGGGTCACGTGACCCTCCCACTCCGGCTCGAGCGGCGTCACGTTCACGATGATCCCGCAGCGCGCATAGGTCGACTTGCCGACACAGATGACCAGCACATCGCGCGGGATGCGGAAGTATTCGACCGTCCGCGCCAGCGCGAAGGAATTGGGAGGGATGATGCAGACATCGGTGTTGCGGTCGACGAAGCTCTGCTGATCGAAGTTCTTCGGGTCGACCACCGAGGAATTCACGTTGGTGAAGATCTTGAAGTCGTTGCCGACGCGGGCGTCGTATCCGTAGGACGACAGGCCGTACGAAATGACGCCCTCGCGCTTCTGGGCGTCGACGAAGGGCTCGATCATGCCCTTCTCCTGCGCCATGCGGCGAATCCAGCGGTCGGAAAGAATGCTCATCAGGGGGCGCTTCTAAAGGAGGGAGGGGGCCGGCTCAACCGCCGGTCTTGACCGCGGCCGGACCGAGATCCGAGCCGGCCGGCCGGCCTGTGTCCGGCGGCTTCGGGACATCCCCCTTGGCGCGCGCCTGCGCCTTGCGCCGCTTCAGGTTTTCGCGCAGAGCAGCAGCGAGCCGTTCGGCGCGTTCGTCCTTCTCCGGAACGGGTTTCGAGGGGGCCGTCATGGTCGGGAGGATACACCATTGATCGAGGCCCTGCGCACGCCAGATGAACGGTTCGCCGATCTTCCGGACTGGCCTTTTGAGCCGAAATACCTGGAGCGGCCCGATGCGCTGCGCCTGCACTATATCGACGAGGGCCCCCGGGATGCCGGTAAAACCTTTCTCTGCCTGCACGGCCAGCCCACCTGGAGCTATCTCTACAGGCGCATGATCCCCCATTTCACGGCGGCCGGGCACCGGGCCGTCGCGCCGGATTTCCTGGGCTTCGGCCGCTCGGACAAGCCGAAAGACGAAGCCCCCTACACGTTCGAGTTCCATCGCGACACGATGCTCGGGGTGATCGAGGCGCTCGATCTGCGCAACATCGTGCTGGTCGTGCAGGACTGGGGCGGCCTGATCGGGCTGACCCTGCCGATGGCCGCCCCCGAGCGCTACACGGGGCTGTTGGTGATGAACACCGATCTCGGCACGGGCGATCGCCCGCTCGGCCAGGGATTTCTCGCCTGGCGCGACTTCTCCAACCGCAGTCCCGACCTGAACATTGCCGGCCTGATGAAGCGCGCCTGTCCGCATCTCTCCGATGCCGAAGCGGCCGCCTACGGCGCGCCCTATCCCGACTTATCTTACAAGGCAGGCGTCCGACGCTTTCCCAATCTCGTGCCCGACAGGCCCGACGCCGGCGGCGCCGCTCTGTCCCGCGAGGCGCGGACCTTCTGGCGCGAGCGCTGGACCGGCAAGAGCCTGATGGCGATCGGCATGAAGGACCCCGTCCTGGGCCCACCGGTGATGCGCGAGCTTCACGCCGTCATCCGCAACTGCCCGCCGCCGATGGAAATCGCCGACGGCGGACACTTCGTGCAGGAATGGGGCGAAGAAATCGCCCGCGAGGCCCTGAAGCGGCTCTAGCTCAGTCGCCCGCCGCCGGGATGCCGGTGAGCGGCTCGTCGCCTCGCTTCTTCGAATGGTCGGCCGCCAGCATCACATAGACGGCCGGCACCACGAACAGGGTGAACAGCGTACCGACCGCCAGGCCGCTCGCGATCACCAGGCCCATCGAGAAGCGCGAGAGCGCGCCCGCACCCGTCGCCACGATCAGCGGCACCACGCCCAGCACCATCGCCGCCGTCGTCATCAGGATCGGGCGGAGACGGATACCGGCGGCTTCGAGGATGGCCTCGCGCCGCGACTTGCCGGCTTCCTGCAGCTCGTTCGCCACCTCGACGATCAGGATGCCGTGCTTGCTGATCAGCCCCATCAAGGTCACCAGGCCGACCTGGGTGTAGATGTTCAGCGTCGCGCCCGGCATGCCGACCGTGCTGAGCGCCATCAGGAAGATGAGCGCGCCGGCGATCGACATCGGCACCGAGAACAGGATGATCAGCGGGTCGCGGAAGCTCTCGAACAGCGCCGCGAGCGACAGGTAGATGATGATCAGGGCGAAGCCGAAGGTGACGATGAAGCCCCCGGTCTCCTGGATGTACTGCCGCGACGCGCCGCCGTAGTCGATCGAGTAGCCCTGCGGCAGCGTGCGCTGCGCCAGTTCCTTCAGCGTGTCCAGCGCCTCGGCCTGCGACACGCCGGGGAAGGCAACGCCCTGGATGGTGGCGCTGTTGAGCTGCTGGAAATGGTTGAGCGACTGCGGGATCGCCTTGGTGACGATCTTCGCGACCGTCGACAACGGCACCGAGGAGCCGTCGGCCGCCTTGATGTGATAGTCGAGGATCTGGTCGATGTTCTGCCGCGAGGCCTGCTGGACCTGCGGAATCACCTTGTAGGACCGGCCGTCGAGCGCGAAGTAGTTGACGTAGCCGCCGCCCAGCATCGAGCCCAGCGCGCCGCCGATGTCGCTCATCTTCAGCCCGAGCTGGGCCGCCTTGTCGCGGTCGATCACCACGGTGGCCTGCGGCGCGTCGATCTTGAGGTCGGTGTTGAGGAAGATGAAGCGGCCGGTGGCGAGCGCCTCCTGCAGGAACTTCTGCGCCACATCGTTCAATGCGTCGAACCCGCCCGTGGTGTTGATCACGAACTGGATCGGCAGGCCGGTCGAGCCGGGCAGCGGCGGCGGCTGGAAGGCCACGACCTGCGCGCCGGCAATCCCCGCCAGCTGCTGCTGCATGATCGGCTGCAGCTGGTTGGAGGTCTGCGTGCGTTTATCCCACGGCTTCAGCACGTAGCCCGCGATCGACTGGCCGGGCACGTCGAGCTGGAAGACGTGATCGGTCTCGGGATGGCTGGCGCCGATCTTGTAGATCTCGCGCGAGTAGATCTGGCGCTGGTCGATGGTCGAATTGGGCGCCGAGGTCGCGAAGCCGATGATGATTCCCTGGTCCTCCTGCGGCGCCAGCTCGCTGCTGGTCGCAGAGTAGAGGAAGAAGATGCTGCCCAGCACCAGCACGGCGAAGGTCGCCGTCACCGGCAGGTAGTTGAGGCTGCCCGTCAGCCAGCGCGAATAGCCGCGGCGCAGGCTGTCGAAAACGCGGTCGATGCCGCGGATCAGTCGGGCCTCCCAGCCGCGGTCGGCCGCCTCGTGCGGCTTCAGCATGCGCGAGCACATCATGGGCGAGAGCGTCAGCGCCACGATCGCCGAGATGGTGACCGCGCCCACCAGCGTGAAGGCGAACTCGGTGAACAGCGCGCCGGTGAGTCCGCGCTGGAAGCCGATCGGCACATAGACCGCGATCAGCACCACGGTCATGGCGATGATCGGCCCGCCCAGCTCGCGCGCCGCCTGGATGGCCGCGGGGAAAGGCTTCTGCCCCTCCTCGAGATGGCGGTTCACGTTCTCGACCACGATGATGGCGTCGTCGACCACCAGGCCGATCGCCAGCACCAGCGCCAGCAGGGTCAGCAGATTGATGGAGAAGCCGAAGGCCGCCATCATCGCGAATGTGCCGATCAGCGACAGCGGAATGGCGATCACCGGGATGATCACCGAGCGCACCGATCCCAGGAAGGCGAAGACGACCAGGGTCACGATCACCAGCGCCTCGATCAGCGTGCGGATCACCTCGTCGATCGAGGAATTCACGAACTCCGTCGAATCGTAGATGATCTGCCCGTTCAGGCCCTGCGGGAGCTGCGCCTGGATCTGCGGGAAGATATCGCGGACGCCCTTGATGACGTCGAGCAGGTTGGCCGCCGGGGCCACCTGGATGCCGATATAGACCGCCTTCTGGCCGTCGAAACTCACCTCGGATTCGTAGTCGTCGGATCCCAGGGTTACGTTGGCGACGTCGCTGAGGCGCACGATCGCGCCGCCCTCCTGCTTGAGGACGAGGTTGCGGAATTCCTCGAGCGAGCTCAGCGCCGTCGAGGCCTTCAGCGTGACCTGCACCATCTGGCCCTTGGTCGTGCCGAGGCCCGCGATGTAGTCGTTCGCCGTCAGCGCCTGCCCCACATCGGCGGCGGTCAGCCCGTAGGCCGCGAGCTTCTGCGGATCGAGCCAGGCGCGCAGCGCGAAGTTCTTGGCGCCAAGCAGCTCGGCCGTCTGCACGCCCTCGACCGCCTGCAGCTTGGGCTGCACGACGCGCACCAGGTAGTCGGTGATCTGGTTGGGCGCGAGTTCGGTGCTGTTGAAGCCAATGTACATCGCATCGATCGTCTGGCCGATCTTCACCGTCAGCACCGGCTGCTGCGTGCCGGCGGGCAGCCGGTTCAGCACGGAACTCACCTTGGTGTTGATCTCGGTCAGCGCCTTGCTCGAATCGTAGTTGAGCCTCAGGTAGACCGTGATGGTGCTGACGCCGCTCTGGCTGGTCGACGTCATGTAGTCGATGCCGTTGGCCTGGGCGATCGCCTGCTCCAGCGGCGTCGTGATGAAGCCCGCAATGACGTCGGGATCGGCGCCGTAATAGGTCGTCGTGACCGTGACGACGGCGTTCTCGGTACGCGGATACTGCAGCACCGGCAGGGCGCTGATGGCGCGCAGGCCGACGACGAGGATCAGCAGGCTCACCACGCTCGCCAAGACCGGACGGCGGATGAAGATATCGGTGAACTTCATGGGACGATGTCCTGCAGGCTGGATTACTTGTCGACGATCTTCGGCGCGGGGTCGTTGGTCGGTACGGCGCTGTTGTTCACGACGATCGGCACGCCGTTGCGCAGCTTGATCTGGCCGGAGGTGACGACCGTGTCGCCCTCCGACACGCCCTTCAGGATCGCGACCTGGTCGCCGCGCGTGGCGCCCGTCGTGACGAAGACCTGGCGCGCCGAGAGCTGCGGCTTGCCATCCGGGCCCTGGCCCTTTTCATCCACGATGTAGACGAGCGAGCCGTAGGGATTGTAGCTCACCGCGGTCTGCGGCAGCGTCACCAGCCGCTGCGCCGCCCCGGTGTCGAGCTCGACCGTGGCGAACATGCCGGGCAGCAGCTTCTGGTCGACGTTGGGCAGCGTCGCGCGCACCTGCACGTTGCGGCTGCCGGTCTCGATCTTCGGGTTGATGGCCGTGATCTCGCCTTCGAAGGTGCGGTCTGGGAAGGCGTCGATCCTGGCCCTCACCTTGTTGCCGACCGCGATCTGCGCCACCGCCTGCTGGGGCAGCAGGAAGTCGACGAAGATCGGATCGAGCGACTGCAGCGTCGCGATCATCGTGCCGGCGGCGAGGAACTGGCCGAGATCGACCTGGCGCAGGCCGAGCTTGCCGTCGAACGGCGCGCGCAGCGTCTTCTTGTCGAGGATTGCCTTCTGCACGGCGACCTGCGCGCGGGCGTTGCGAAGGTTGGCCTCGTCGTTGTCGACGATGGCCTGGCTGATCGCCTGGGCCTTGAGCTGCTTCACGTCGCGGTCATAGGTGATCTGCGCGAGAGACGCCGTCGCCTCGAGCGACTGCAGCCGCGCTTCCTCATCCTCCTTGCGCAGGGTCAGCAGCACCTGTCCGGCCTTCACCTCGTCGCCCGACTGGAAGGTGATGGTCTCGACCACACCCGGCACTTCGAGCGAGAGCTCGGCGCCGCGCACGGCGCGCAGACTGCCGACCGCGTCGATCTTCGGCTGCCATTCGCTCGTCACGGCCTTGGTGGCCGAGACGGTCTGGGGCGTGTTGGCCATGCCGGCCATCGCTTCCTTGATCTTGCCGTTGACGAAGGTCTTGAAGCCGAACAACCCGCCGAGCACTGCGCCGACGAGAATGAGCATGATGAGCATTCGCTTGATCATCGTATGCCTCTTGCACTGAACTGGATTGAGTTTCTGTCGCGGATGAAGCGGCCGGTCAGTGACCGGCGCGCGGAAGCCTGATGTCCTGGACCGGGGGCAGCGTGAAACGCGACGGCGTCCCCATGGATTTCGGATCGACGTCGCTGCGGTGCCACCAGCCACCCCCCAGCGCCTGGAACAGCGCCGCCGTGTCCGAGTAGCGCGCAGCCTGCGCCCGCAGCCGGTTGATGACCGCCGTCTGGTAGGTCTGCTGGGCGTTGAGCAGGATCAGGTAGTTCACGGCGCCCAGCTGGTACTGCTGCTCGGAGAGTTTGAGGCTCGCCGCAGCGGTCTGCTCGGCCGCCACCTGGGCGCGCAGCGTATCGGCATCGGCCTGCAGCGCGCGCAGCGCATTGGCGACGTCCTGGAAGGCCGACAGCACGACGCCGCGATACTGGGCCGCGGCGCGCTCGTAGGCCGCGATCGCCGCCTTGCGCTGGCTGTCGAGCCGCCCGCCGTCGAACACGGTCTGCGCGATGCCGAGGCCGATGCTCCACACGCCCGTTCCGGGCATGAACATCGTCGCGATTCCGCCCGAGGTGAAGCCCAGCAGGCCGGTGATCGTGAACTGCGGCATCTGGTTGGCGACGGCGACACCGATGTCGGCGCTTGCCGAACGCAGCTGCGCCTCCGCGACCCGAACGTCGGGCCGCTGCTCGACCAGCGTCGAGGGCAAGCTGAGCGGCAACTCGGTCGGCAGCTTCAGCTTGGCGAGATCGAAGCTCTCGCCGCGGTCCTGGTCGGGAGTCCGGCCGACCAGGCGCATCAGCTGGTTGCGCTGGACCGCGAGCTGCTTCTGCAGCGGCGGCAGCGTCGCCTGCGTCTGCGTCAGCGCCGCTTCCTGCGCCAGCACGTCGGCCCGCGAGGCGCCGCCGAGATCGAACTGGCGCCGCACCACCCCCAGCGAATTGTTGAGGATGGCGATGATGCCGTTGGTCGCGTCGATCTGCGCCTGCAGCGAGGCCAAGTTGACCGCGGCCACGACGACGTTGGAGGTGAGCGTGAGATAGGTCGCCTCGAGCTGGAAACGCTGGACCTCCGCCAACGCCTCCTTGGATTCGACCTGCCGCCGGACGCCGCCGAAGATGTCGGGCGAATAGGAGATGTTCAGCGAAGCGGACGTGACGCCGAACATCGTGCCGGCTCCCGTCTGGCCCTGCGATGCCGGCGAGGCGAGCTGCTGCTGCCCGGAACCGTTGGCGCTGAGCGTGGGGAACAGGCTGCCCTGCTGGGCGAAGAAATTCTCGCGCGCCTGCCGAACCGCCGCCTGCGCCGCATCGACATCGGGATTGGCCTGCATCGCCTCCCGGACCAGCGCATCGAGCTGCGGCGACTGGAACAGCGTCCACCACTCGCCGGGAATGTCCTTCTCGGGCACGAAGGTCTGCGCCGCGCCGCCCGGCCCCGCCGCCGAGCTGGTCTGCGGCGCCAGGGCCTCGGGCGTGTATCCGGTCGAAGTCGGTTTGGCGGGCTTCACGAAATCCGGACCTGCAGTGCACCCGGCAAGCAGAAGCGCCGTGAAGGCGACGAGGAAAGGCGAACGCGTGGACATGGTCTTACTCGCGAACTAACGGGGGACTGCGGCGGCGCGACAGATGGCGAGCGTGTGATCGCGCACGATCTGCTTGATCAGGCGGACGCTTTCCTCGTCGAAGCCGGTGGCGGCGAGGATGGGTCGCTTGTTGTTGCTGCAGAAGATGACGACCTGTCCGATCAGCGCCATCGTGCGCATCGTCATCTCGGGATCGGTCTCGGGCTTGCCGTGGATGCGCGACAGTAGGGCGAGACAGGGATTGAAGATCTGTCGCATGCCGTTGTCGTGCAGCCGGTCGAGACCCGGCGTCTCCTCGACCTCGGCGCGGGCAAAGAAGAGACGGCGGCTTTCGACCTGCGCGCCGCTCGTGACCAGCGTAACGAAGGTCTCCAGCATGTCGCACAGAAGCTCGGTCAGCTCGGCCGGGGTGGTGTCGGCCCGGTCGAGCGCGGCCCGCACGCGGGGCGACACGCCGGCCATGTGCCGCTCCGTGTCGGCCACGATGTCCTCGATGATGGCCCGGTAGAGGCCCTCCTTGTTGCCGAAATAGTACTGGATGGCCGGCAGGTTCACGCCCGCGCCATCGGCGATCTGCCGGGTGCTGGCGCCCTCGTATCCCTGGGCGGCGAACAGATCGAGCGCGGTTTCGAGGATTCGGCGCCGTGTGTCCTCGCCCCGGGCCTGGACGGCAAGGCGGCGGCGGACGGGGGTTTGCGGCTCGATCATCGGGGTCCTGAACAGCGTTAAGTCGAAGCTGTTTAGTATCGATCGATATAGTATGTCAATCGATAGATATTATCTTGCACCACGCAAATTATAATCGTTCGCGCCGAAGACTGACGCACGCGTGTCCGGCCCGGCAATGGACCGGCCGCATCGTCGTTCTCACGCCCCCGAAGGGGTCGCGAGGCGACTTCAGAAATCGAGTTTGGCGGCCAGCGACTTCGGCACGCGCACCGGCATGTCGAGCAGCATCTGCGCGAAGGCCTTGGCCAGCGGATCGGCCTTGAGCGAGGCCATGCCGCCGCCGCCCAGCGCCTGGCGCAGCAGGAAGTTGAAGCCCTTGATGCCGGGCAGTCGCCAGCGGGTGACGGGACCCTTGATGCGGTGCGCGAAGTACTTCGCCACCGCCTCCTCCGTCACCTCGGCGTCGAGGATCGGCTCGTACTCCGGCTGGCGCGCGAAGATGCCGATGTTGGCGTTGTCGCCCTTGTCGCCGGAGCGGCCATAGGCCAGCGCGATCAGCGGCACGGTCGCGGTGTCGCCCGCCGGCGCCGGGGTTGCGGGCGGCGCCTCGACCGGAAGCTGTGCCGCCGTGAAGCCGGCGCTCAGCGCGCCTTCCTGCATCGCGATCTGGTGGCCGCCGATGTCGACCGTGACCGGTACCATCGTCTTGGGCACCAGGCAGGAGAACATGCGGATCACCGGCGAGGGCGAAACGCGACCGGCGCCGAAGCTGCCCGTCATGCCGACCACGCCGCCTGTCGACATCGGGGCGATCTCGCGGCCGAGCAGCGCCAGTGCCTCCTTCTGGTCGTGGCGTGCGGCGATCTTCACCACGACCTCGCGCGCGTCGGGCACGCGGCCATGCGGCCCATAGGTCGCCTCGCTGCCTATGATCTCGATGCTGACGTCCCGGTAATCCGCGAAGCCCCTTTCGGCGAACAGGCGGCGCGTCTTCGTGACGATCGACTCGGCGCTGTGCCGGCCCTTGGCCACTGCCTCGCGCCCGCCCAGCATGAAGATCGAGCTGAACTTGTAGCCGTCGGGCCAGGTGGTCGAGACCTTGTACGTGTCGGTGGGCGGCCGGCCCCTCGCGCCGCTGACGCGCACGCGGTCCTTGCCCACCTGTTCGTAGGTCGCCTGGGTGAAGTCGCAGACCACGTCGGGCACCATGTAGGCGCGCGGATCGCCGATCTCGTAGAGCATCTGCTCGGCAACGGTTGCGGGAGTGATCAGGCCGCCTGTGCCGTCGGGCTTGGAGAGCACGAAGCTGCCGTCGCTCGACACCTCGGCGATCGGGAACCCCATGTCGTCGTAGCCGGGCACCAGCCGCCAGTCGGTGAAGTTGCCGCCGTTGCACTGAGCGCCGCATTCGATGATGTGGCCGCACAGCGTGCCGGCGGCGAGCCGGTCGAATTCCTGCGGCGTCCACGAAAACGCGTGGATCAGCGCGCCCAGCGTCACCGCCGAATCGACGCAGCGGCCGGTGATGACCAGGTCGGCGCCCTCGGCCAGCGCGCGGGCGATCGGGAAGCCGCCGAGATAGGCGTTCATGCTGGCGATCTTCGACGGCAGCTCCGCACCCGTGTCCATTTCGCGGATGCCGGCAGCGCGGAACTCCTCGACCCTGGGCAGGATGTCGTCGCCCAGCACGACGGCGACCTTCAACGTCACGCCGGCCGCTTCGCAGGCCTTCAGCACGGCGTCGCGGCAGGCCAGCGGATTGACGCCGCCGGCATTGGTCACGACCTTGATCTTCTTCTCGGCGATTTCTCGAGCGAGCGGCGCCATCACGACCGACACGAAATCGACCGCATAGCCCGCCTGCGGGTTGCGCAGTTTCTGCGCCGCCATGATCGACATGGTGACTTCGGCGAGATAGTCGCTCACCAGATAGTCGACGTTGCCGTGCCGGACGAGCTGCGCCGCGGCGGTCTCGGTGTCGCCCCAGAAGCCGGAATGGCAGCCGATGCGGACCGTCTTCTCAACCATCGCACTGCCCTCCCGCGAGCCTACTTCCTCTTGCGATTGACGAACGCTCCCATGCGCTCGATGTGCTCACCCTCCGCGACCGACTGGGCGAAGGAATCGATGCCGGCCTGCACCGCCTCGTCGAGCGGCAGGCGCTCCCAGCGGCGCATCAGGCGCTTCTGGGCGCGCACCGCGAGCGGCGTCGCATCGACGATGGAATGCACGCAACGCTCGATCGCGGCATCGATCTTCGCCGTCTCGACCCTCTCCTCGATCATGCCCCAGGCCTCGGCCTTGGCGGAATCGATGTTCTCGCCTGTGAGCAGCAGCCACGAGGTGCGGCCCCAGCCGATCAGGCGCGGCAGCAAAGCCGCCTCGACGACGGAGGGAATGCCGACCTTGACCTCGGGCATGCCGAAATGCGCCGTGTCGGTGGCGATGCGCAGGTCGCAGGCGGCCGCCACCTCGAGGCCGGCGCCCAGCGTGTAGCCCTCGAGCCGGCAGATCACCGGCACGGGGCAGTCGCGGATCGACTGGCAGAGCTTGTGGACCATGGTGATGAAGGCGCGACCGTCCTCCGACGTGCGCATCCCCGCCATGTGGTTGATGTCGGCACCGCCGATGAAGGCGCGGCCGCCCGCGCCCGAGAAGACGACGACGCGCAGGTCCTCCTCGGCCGACAGCGCGTGGAAGGTCGCGGTGAGGTCGTGCAGGGCCGGCGGGTTCAGGACGTTGAGACGCCGCGCATTGTCGAACACGAGATGGGCGACCACACCGGCATCGCGCTTCTCGCGACGAACCTCGATCTTGTGGGCGGATTCGGCCATGACGTTTCGCTCCGTGGCTCTTTGTGATTGGGTGATTCTCTTCTATTAGAACCCGCCAACGACGCTTCACAAGAGACAATGCCCGACACCCTTCCCGACCTTGCCTCCTGGGGCATAGACCTCTCGCGCTACACCGTCTTCGTGCCGCCGGATCCGTTCGAGGATCATGTCGGGCCGTTCTTCTTCCAGTTGCAGGGCGACGCACGAAAGGCGGGCGCGGTCCATTGCGTGCTGCCGACGCTGCCGCGCCACGGCAACTACATGGGCGGCGTGCATGGCGGCGGCATCCTCACCCTGGCCGACTACGCGCTGTGCATCGTGGCCGGCCGCGCAGCCGACGGCGGCACCAACAGCTCCTTCGCCGTGACGGTGAGCATCGCCGTCGAGTTCCTGAACGGCGCCCGCATCGGGCCGCCGCTCGAAGCGCGCGGCGAGCCGCTGCAGGTGACGGGCCGACTGGCCTTCGCACGCGGCTCGATCACCCAGGAGGGCCGCACCATCGCCCTGTGGTCGGGCGTGTGCCGCCACGTGGCGCGCGCCAAGGCGATGGCGCGCAAGGACGAGCAGGCGCCGTCGCGGATCGCGCTGCCGCCGCAGGTCGTGCCGGAGGGCTTCGAGCCCTACAAGGCGAGCGCCTACTCCACCCATATCGGCCCGGCCTACGTGCGCAAGGAAGCGGACGGCGCCTCGCTGGTGCAGCCGACGCTCACCCGCATGTGCAATTCAGGCGGCGCGCTGCACGGCGGCTACATGATGAGCTTCGCCGATACCGCCATCACGCGCGCGGCGGCCCTGAACAGCGACCTCGCGCCCACCACGGTCTCCTTCGCGGCGGAATTCCTGTCTGCCGGCAACATTTCCGCGCCGCTGGTGACGCGCGTGCAGATTCCGAAGCAGGGCAAGTCCATCGCCTTCCTACGCGGATTGCTTGAGCAGGACGGCCGCGCCCTGCTCTCCTACTCCGCGACGGTGATGCTGAGGCCGCGCCGCTGATCAGGACGCGGCGACCTGTGCCGCGACCCTCGCCACTTCGTCGCTGAAACCCACGTCGAGGCGGCGCACCGCCGGAAGGTCGCGTGCCCTGGCGGCCTGCTCGACGGCGGCCGCGGCCTGCCTCAATCCCTCCGCGCCGATCATGCCGGATGCGCCCTTCACGCGGTGCGCCGCCTGCGCGATCCGTTCGAGATCGTCCGTGCCGCCAATCTCCCGGGCCGCCTCCCGCGCCGTGTCGAGGAACTCGCGCTCGATCTCCGCTACGACGGCGGCATCGTCGCCGAACAGTTCGATCAGCCGGGCGCGGTCGTAGGCCTGGCTCACGCCGCCCGCTCGCAGTTCGTTTGCGGCAGCCATACGTCGAGCGTGGCGCGCAACTGCTCGATGCCCACGGGCTTGGTGATGAAGCCGTCCATGCCGGCGGCGCGGCTGCGCTCCTCCTCGTCCTCCAGCGTGCTGGCGGTGATGGCGAGGATCGGCAGGCGCGCAGCGCCGGTCGCCGCCTCGGCGGCCCGGATCCGTCGTGCCATCTCGAAACCGTCCATGTCGGGCATCTGCAGGTCGGCGAGCACGAGATCGTAGCGGCCGCCGCGCAGCAGCTTGAGCGCCTGCTCGCCGCTTGCCGCCACATCCGTCGAGGCACCGGCAAGTTCGAGCTGTCGCGCCAGGATCTTGCGGTTGACCGAGTTGTCGTCGACCACCAGCACGCGGCCCTGCAGCCGGTCGGGCGCAGGCGGGGTTTGCGCCGCGGCGGACGGGACGCCGGGGCGGCCGACCGCCTGCGCGATCGCCCGCACCAGGCCATCGCGACGCCAGGGCCGCTTGAGGGTCGCCAGGGCCATCCGCACCGGGAAGCCCGCGATGCTCACCGACGGCTGGTTCGAGACAAGGTGTTCCACGTCGGCGCCGGCGTCATGCAGGTAGCGGGCGAAGGCGGCTCCTTCTTCGGGGTCGGGCAAGGCCAGCACGAGCGACAGGCCCTCGAGAGGCCGCTCCGGGCGAGCCGTGCGGGAAGGTGCTTCGCGCAGTCTCACATCGACGACGAAGCTGGACCCGGCGCCCGGCTCGCTCTCGATCGCCACACTGCCCTGCATCGCCTCCGCCAGCCGGCGCACGATCGACAGGCCGAGGCCGGTACCGCCGAAGCGCCGCGTCGTCGAGCTGTCGGCCTGCACGAACGGCTGGAACAAGCGGTCGCGCTGGGCCGCCGTCAGGCCGATCCCCGTATCGACGACCCTGAAGCGGAGCGCCAGCACGGCCGGCGCACCGGGCGGACCGGCCGCGGCGGGCGTGCGTTCCAGGACGAGGCGGACCGAGCCGCGTTCGGTGAACTTCAGCGCATTGCCCAGCAGATTGAAGAGGATCTGCTGCAGGCGCAGCGGATCGCCGAGCGCGCGCGCCGGCACGTCGGGCGCCACGAAGGCCGACAGGACCAGTCCCTTCTCGTCCGCCCGGGCGGCCAGCGCCTCGGCCACGCCTTCGACCAGCTCGACCGTCGAGAAGTCGATCGGCTCGAGATCGAGATGCCCGGCCTCGATCTTCGAGAAGTCCAGGATGTCGTCGATGATGCGCAACAGCGCGGAAGCCGAGTAGCGGATGGTGCCCAGCGATTCGCGCTGCTCCAGGGTGAGCCGGGTTCGTTCCAGCACGTCGATCGTGCCCAGGACGCCGTTCATGGGCGTGCGAATCTCGTGGCTCATGGTGGCGAGGAAGGTCGACTTGGCCTGGTTGGCCTTCTCGGCCTCGCGCTGCGCCGCCAGCGCGGCGTCGTAGGCGACCTGCAGGCGGCGCGCGAGATCCTCCTTCTCGTAGGCCAGCGCGATGTTGTCGTACTGCCAGCGGTGCACGTCGCGCACATAGGCCATCAGATGTCCGACATAGGCGGCACCGGCGATGCCGACGAGCTGGTAGAACGGCCCGCCCGAGGCGATCAGCACCAGCAGCAGCGGCGCCGCGGTCGCCACGGCAAAAGCATAGAAGGTCGGCGGATGCGCCGAGCGGATCGGCACCGCCGTGGTGACGGTGGCGAGCAGGACCAGCCCCAGCAGCATGCGCTGCAGCTCGAAATCCTTCGAGGCCAGCAGGAAGCCGGCCCACCCCCAGCAGGCGCCGCCCAGGAACGAGAAGCCCGCGAACCACCAGCCCCAGCGCAGTGCCTGGGCGTCGTCCGGGCGGGCGCGCGCGAAATTGTGGCGCAGCAGGTCGAAGCCGAAGGTGACCAGCAGATAGGCCGCGAAGGGCCCGGCCAGTTCGATGGGGTTGATCTGCCGCCAGTAGATGGCGGCGATCACCGGCCACAGGACGAAGGCGAAATAGCGCGACGGCGCCGAGCCCTCGAACAGGCGCCGAACCAGTTCGGCGCGGACGAACAGGTCCTGCCGGACCGCCGCCTGCGCCCCCTCCGGCAGCGCGCCCGGCGGCGCGTCCGTCCCGGCACTGGACCGGTCAGCGGTGACGATCGACATGAGCGGGCTCCTGGTGGGAGCACCAACCGTATCAAAAATATCAAGAAAACGATATAATTCGTTGAGAAATAGTGTTATTTTGAAGGCATTAGAGTTCGTTCATTTTGGTAAAATCATGCAGCAACCGTCGATTTTGCTGGT
The DNA here is from genome assembly GCF_020880995.1 of Reyranella aquatilis. Classification (GTDB taxonomy): domain Bacteria; phylum Pseudomonadota; class Alphaproteobacteria; order Reyranellales; family Reyranellaceae; genus Reyranella; species Reyranella aquatilis. The sequence goes on from NZ_JAJISD010000002.1 coordinate 172,055, forward strand.
CGAGGACGACGCGTTCCAGCGCAAGGCCGCCGAGGCCTATCTCACTCAGAACGACCTCAAGGTCACGGCCGTCGAGAACGGCGCCCAGATGCGCCGCCAGGTCTCGCGGGCCATGCCCGACCTCGTCCTGCTCGACGTCCAGCTTCCCGGCCCGGAGGACGGCTTCGCCCTGGCCCGCTGGCTGCGCGAGACCAGCACCCGCGTCGGCATCATCATGCTGACGGCGTCGGCCGACCCGGTGGACAAGGTGCTGGGACTGGAGAGCGGTGCCGACGACTATGTCGCCAAGCCCTATGAGCCGCGCGAACTGCTCGCCCGCTGCAAGAGCGTGCTGCGCCGGTCGGTGAACAAGGCCACCCCCTCGCGTCTGGAGCGCGTGCGCATGGGCGGCCACATGCTCGACCTGGCCAAGCGTCAGCTCGTGGACGCAGAGAACGGCGACGTGCCGCTGACCTCGGGCGAGTTCGACATCCTGAAGACCTTCGCCGAGAACCCCAACCGGCCGCTGTCGCGCGACTGGCTGCTCGAGACGACCAGCCATCGCGCCCGCGACCCGTTCGACCGCGCGATCGATCTCCGGATCACGCGCATCCGCCGCAAGATCGAGCCCGCCCCCGACAAGCCGACGGTCATCCGCACCGTGCGCGGGGTCGGCTATATGTTCGTGCCGCCTGCCGAATAGCCGCGCTATAAGGGCCGGCCCCGGCCCGCCCGGGGCGCGGCCGGACGGTTGCGGGGGCCCGTAGTTCAGCGGTTAGAACGAGCCGCTCATAACGGTTATGTCGCAGGTTCGAATCCTGCCGGGCCTACCAACCACCCGCTGCCGCGAATACCGGCGGGGAGCGGTCAACCCGGAACGCCCCATTCTCCGGCAATTCTTGGATCTCAGAGTCGGCTAAGAAATCCTCATGGTTGATATACGCACCGGCCGTCCGGCCACTCTCGCGCCCAACGGTATGGTCACATCCCCGCATTCACTGGCGTCACAGGCCGGCGTCGATGTGTTGAGAGCAGGCGGATCGGCGGTCGATGCCGCCATCGCCACCAGCGCCGCGCTTTCGGTGCTCTATCCGCATATGACGGGCGTGGGCGGTGACGCTTTCCTGCTTGTCCACGACGCCAAGACCGGTGCCGTGCGCTACATCGACGGTGGCGGACGTGCTGCCGCGGCCGGCACGATCGACGCCTTCGCCCGGCGCGGCCTGGCCGAGATACCCTATCGCGGCGTACTGCCCGGCACCCTCACCGTTCCAGGCGCAGTCGCGAGCTGGGGCATGGCCCACGCCGCCTATGGTCGCTTGCCTTTGAAGCGCTGCCTGGAGAGCGCCATCGGCTACGCCCGCAATGGCTTCCCGGTGACGGCGCGGCTCGCCTACTGGCGCGAACTGGCGCGTGAGGAACTGGCGAAAAGCCCCGAAGCGGCGGCCATCTTCCTGAAGGACGGCGCCATTCTCACCAACCCCGATCTCGCAAGGACCCTGGAGGCGATCGCCAGTGACGGCTGGCACGGCTTCTATGAGGGTGAAGTCGCGGGCGAATTGGCGCGTTGGTCGAAAGCCAACGACGGCTTCTTTACTCTGGACGACCTGAAGACGCAGAACGCGCGCTGGGGCGAACCGCTGAAAGGCAGCTACCGCGACGTCACGATCTACGAAACGCCAGCACCCACGCAGGGTTTCGCCGTGCTGGAGATGCTGAACCTGCTCGAGCCGATGGAGATGCACAGGAAGCCCTTTCTGGGCCCCGACTATGTGCACTTGATGGTCCAGGCCAAGCAGCTCGCCTATCACGACCGCGACCGTCATCTCGCCGATCCACGCTTCGCGTCTGTCCCGATGGAGCGCCTGATATCGAAGAAATATGCCGATGAGCGGCGTGCTCTGATGGACCCGGCCCGAGCCTTGCCATGGGACAAGATCCCCTCCTACGGCAGCCTGGCCGGTGACACGGTTTATATCGCCGTGGTCGACGCCGAGGGCAATGCGGTGTCGATGATCCATTCCCTCTATGGCGGCTTCGGCGCCGCGGTCGTGGCGGGTCGCACCGGAGTTGTCCTGCAGAATCGTTCGGCCTATTTCTCGCTCGATCCCAAGAGCCCCAACCGGGTCGAGCCCGGCAAGACGCCATTGCACACGCTGATCGCCTCGATGGCGTTCCGCGACGACAGGCTGTGGGCTGTGGTGGGCTGCATGGGCGCCGACGGCCAGCCTCAGATCCACCTGCAAACCTATCTCGCCCTGATCGACCACGGTCGCGACATCCAGGAGGCGCTTGAGACACCACGATTCCTGTCCGGCCGCTTCGCCATCGGCGAGCCACGCGACACGCTGCACCTCGAGGGACGCATTCCGGCCGAGACCATTGCCGAGCTCGAACGACGCGGCCACATGGTCAATCGCTGGGGCGCCTGGAACGAACTCGCAGGCCACGCCCACGGCATCACCGTGGACCCGGTCAGCGGCCTGCGCGTCGGCGGCTCGGATCCGCGCAGCGACGGCGCCGCGATCGGGTATTAGCAGGCTGCGTCCTACAGAGACATCGCCGGGAGCTCCTCCCCTCGCACCCGCGCAATCAGCCGACGCCTGCCGATGTGCTTTGCCTCTTCCCGGGTTCAAATCCTCCGCCAGAGCGGCCAGGTCGCGGCGAGCGCCAGCAGGCCCATCACGCCGGTGATCGCCGTGGCTTCGGGCGCTCCGATGAGATCGGCGAGCCAGCCCAGCCAGACGAAGCCGATCGGGCCGGTGCCGATGCAGACCGAAAGCACACCCAGGATGCGCGAGCGCATTTCCATCGGCGCCGCGAGATAGACGAGCGTGGCCTGCAGGGTGGCGAAAGTGGCGCCGGCGAGGCCGGTCACCAGCATCGCCACACCCGCCAGCAGAGGCGTGGGCGCCGCCGCAAAGCCGATCAGCCCGACCAGGTAGGCGGCCGTGCCGCCGACATAGGCGCGGGCATGCCAGCCCGGCGTCAGCCACAGCGCGAGCAGCAGGCAGCCGGCGAAGGCGCCGACGCCGTCGATGCTGGTGAGCAGACCGACGCCTTCGGGGCCAAGCAGCAGCCGGTCTGCGCCGATCACAGGGATCATACTGGTGAAGGGCCAGGCGAAGACATTGTAGATGACGGTGACCGCCATGATCGCACCGAGGCGGCGGTCGGAAAAGATGAGCGCCACGCCCTCCCAGGTGCGGGCGAGCACGGCTCCGGCACCGGGCGAGGACGGGATGTGGCTCTGCACCATCAAGGTGGCGGCGACGGCCGACGCGTACAGTGCCACGCTCAGCAGGAAGGCACCTTCGATACCGACGCCTGCCAGCAGCAGGCCGCCGGCGGCGGGCCCCACCATGCGGCTCACATTGCCGGCGCCGACATCGAGCGCCATGGCGATGGCCATGCGATCGCGGCCCATGACTTCGCCCATCATCACGCGCCGCAGAGGATTGTCGGTGGCCCAGCCGCAGCCGTTGATGAAACTGGCGACGGCGAGGTGCCAGACTTCCAGGGCTCCCGTGAAGGCGACGACGGAGAGCAGGGCCGAGGTGACCATCATGAGGCCGACGATGCCGGCCAGGGTCAGGCGGCGGTCGAACCGTTCGGCGAAGGCCCCGAGGAAGGCGCCGAACAGGCCCATCGGAACGAGGCGGAGCATGGTGATCATGGCGACGACCAGGGCGGAGCCGGTCTGCTGATAGACGACGATGCCCATGGCAACCGTTTCCAGCCAGCGCACGGTGGTGACGACGAAGCCGACGTACCACAGGCGCCAGAAATCCATCGGACTGGTCCGCAGCACCTGCTGGAACGAACTCGGCGTGTTCTTGTTGTTCTCGCCCATGCCGGCGCCGACTTTCGCGCACGGCGGCGCCAAAGTCTCCTGTCCTGACACCGGTACCAGGCTTTCCGTGAATGTGGCGTAACCTTGAACAGCGGACCCGCGCGATCAACCGCCGCCTGCCGAACTGCTTCAGCGTGCCCCAACCGTTCAGCTGCCACGCAATGCACGTATAGCCGGTGCTCATGCGCGGCGGCACGTGCCAGGCCGAAGTTCCAGCAGATTTCCTTCCATCTCATCCCGCAGGCCCGCATGCCTTGCTACGAGGACTGTCGGCACACAATGGTTCCGGTCCTTCAGTTCTTCGAAATGCACTCCTTCCGCGGCATACTGCCGTCGACTGGGACTGGCCGCTCGCTGGCGCCAGCCAACACATTCACGTCCGAGTACATGAAACTGATCGTCAAGAAGTCGCGGATCCACGGCAAAGGTCTGTTCGCCGGCGAAGACATTCCCTGGGGCGTCAAGATCATCGAATACAAGGGCGAGGTGATCCCGGATGCCGTCGCCTTGGCGCGCATTGCCGCCGGATCAGACTGCATCTTCGAGCTCGACAAGGACAAGAACATCGACGGCGCGGTGCGCGGCAACGAGGCCCGCTACGCCAACCACGACCGCCGCAAGCCCAACTGCTTCGTGCTTCGCGACAAGGGCCGGATCTGGCTCGTGGCTGGAATCGAGGGCATCCGCAAAGGCGAGGAGCTGACCTTCGACTACGGTTCCACCTTTTACGAACGCTAGCCGCGCCGGAAGCAAGCGAACAATGCGCTTGAAGTATCACAGGCGCGCCGTTCATACCCGCGGTCCGACGAGAGCGACGGTATCGCTCAGCTCCGGCCGAAGAGGGTTTACTTGGTGGTCTCCATCCAGGCGCGCATTGCCGAGGAACTCGGCGTCAAGGAACAGCAGGTCCAGGCCACGGTCGAGCTGCTCGACAGCGGCGCGACCGTCCCCTTCATCGCGCGCTACCGCAAGGAAATCACCGGATCGCTGGACGACGCGCAGCTGCGCACGCTGGAGGAGCGGCTGGGCTACCTGCGCGAGCTCGAAGCCCGCCGCAAGGTCATCCTCGAGTCCGTTCGCGACCAGGGAAAGCTCGACGCCAAGCTCGAAGCGGCGATCCTGGCGGCCGACAGCAAGAGCCGGCTCGAGGACATCTACCTTCCCTACAAGCCCAAGCGCCGCACCAAGGCCGAGATCGCCAAGGAAGCGGGGCTGGAGCCGCTCGCGGACCTGCTCCTGCGCGACCCCACGGTCCTGCCCGCCGAGCGCGCGGCGCCCTTCGTCTCGGCCGACAAGAACGTCGCCGACGCGACGGCGGCCCTGGAGGGCGCGCGCGCCATCCTGGTCGAGCGCTTTGCCGAGAATGCCGACCTGATCGGCGCCCTGCGCGAGGAATTCTGGGCCAACGGCCGCCTCGTTTCCAAGGTCCGCGAGGGCAAGCAGGAAGCCGGTGCCAAGTTCAGCGACTATTTCGATTTCTCCGAAGCGCTGGCGAAGATGCCCTCGCACCGCGTGCTGGCCCTGTGCCGCGGCGAGCGCGAGGAGATCCTGGGCCTCACGGTCGAGCCGGACGATCCCGCGACGCGACCGCCCGCCGCCCAGGCCATCCCCAGCGCCTACGAGCTGCGCATCATGCGGACCTACGGCATTTCCGACCAGGGGCGGCCGGGCGACAAATGGCTGACCGATACGGTCCGCTGGGCCTGGCGCACCAAGATCACGATCATGCTGTCGATCGACCTGCGCCTGCGCCTGTGGACGGCGGCCGAGGAAGAAGCGGTGCGGGTCTTCGCCTCGAACCTGCGCGACCTGCTGCTCGCCGCACCGGCGGGCACGCGGCCGACGCTCGGCCTGGATCCCGGCTATCGCTCGGGGGTGAAGGTCGCCGTGGTCGACGCCACGGGCAAGGTGGTGGCGACCAGCACCATCTATCCCCACGAGCCGCAGCGGCGGTGGGACGAATCGCTCGCCATCCTCGCAAGGCTGGTGCGCGAGCATAAGGTCGAGCTCATCGCCATCGGCAACGGCACCGCCTCGCGCGAGACCGACAAGCTCGCCCTCGAGCTGTTGAAGGGACTCTCCGACCTCAAGTTGCAGAAGGTGGTGGTGTCGGAAGCCGGCGCGTCGGTCTATTCCGCCTCGGCCTATGCGTCGGAGGAGCTGCCGGGCCTCGACGTCACATTGCGCGGCGCGGTCTCGATCGCCCGTCGCCTGCAGGATCCGCTGGCCGAACTGGTGAAGATCGATCCGAAGTCGATTGGCGTCGGCCAGTACCAGCACGATCTGAGCGAGTTCAAGCTGTCCAGGTCGCTCGACGCGGTGGTCGAGGATTGCGTGAACGGCGTCGGCGTCGATCTCAACACGGCCTCGGCGCCGCTGCTGGCGCGCGTCTCCGGCATCGGCCCGGGCCTGGCGCAGAGCATCGTCGCCCATCGCGACACCAACGGCGCCTTCCGCTCGCGCAAGGCCCTGAAGGACGTGCCGCGGCTCGGCCCCAAGGCCTTCGAGCAGTGCGCGGGCTTCCTGCGCATTCCCGGCGGCGACGATCCGCTCGACGCCTCGGCGGTGCATCCCGAATCCTATCCGGTCGTCCACCGGATCATCGCCGCGACCAAGAGCAAGATCGATGCCCTGATCGGCAACAGCGCCGCGCTGCGGGCGCTGTCGCCCACCGAGTTCGTCGACGACAGGTTCGGCCTGCCCACCGTCACCGACATCCTGCGCGAGTTGGAGAAGCCCGGCCGCGATCCGCGCCCGGCCTTCAAGACGGCGGAGTTCAAGGCCGGCGTCGAAACGCTCAACGATCTCGAACCGGGCATGGTGCTCGAAGGCGTCGTAACCAACGTCGCGGCGTTCGGCGCCTTCGTCGATGTCGGCGTCCATCAGGACGGGCTCGTTCATGTCTCGGCGATGTCGAAGACCTTCGTGAAGGATCCGCGCAGCCTGGTGAAGCCGGGCGACATCGTGCGCGTGAAGGTGCTGGAGGTCGACAAGCCGCGCAAGCGCATCGCGCTGACCCTGCGGCTCGACGACGAGGCCGGCAAGCAGCCGGCGCGAGGCGGAGGCCGTCCCGAACCCGGCGGCGCCTCGAAACGCGACCAGGCTCGCGTGCAGGCCGCCAAGCCGAGCGCGCCGGGCAATGCGATGGCCGATGCGTTGCGAAGGGCGGGGTTCGGCACGCGCAAGTAGCGCCGGCGGGCGGGCGCGGCGTCTTGCCGATCCATTTGGCGAGCGACGACTGGTGGCCGTTGGTCGTGAGATGCGCGGGCAGCGGTTCGTCGAGGTCGAATTTCGAGAAGTCGATGCCGGTCACCCGCGACATGCCCGACAGATGCAGGTCGAGATGCTTCTCGGCCTCGGCCGCTTCCATGCGGGCGCGGTCGCGGGCCGCCTCCATGCTGACGTCGATGATCGATAGGCGAGGAACAACACCTTGATGTCGTCGGGATTGCGCCCGTACTCGGCCGCCTGTTTGCGAACCTTGTCGCGATAGACCTTCATGCTTTCGATGCTGCCGCCGCCTTCGGTGATGATCGTGTCGGGCCAGCGCGAAGCGAACTGCGGACCCGTATGGATCCCTCAATCCGCGCATGCAGGTCCACGAGATCGTCACCGAACCGCTGCGGCTGGCCGGCCTGTCGCGCCATGAATGCCGCGAGCGGGCGCCCGCGCTCCTCGCCCTGGTCGGGCTCGCGCCGGAACACGGCACGCGTTACGAAGGCGCTTCTCGCGGCCGTACCGGCCGCTCGGCCTGGCCGGCCCCGTAGCCGAGTCGCCGTGCAAGGAGAGATTCCCAGTCCGATGAATCCGCCGGCGGGCTGCGCCTTCCATCCACGCTGCCCACTCGCGACGGGCCGCTGCCGAAACGAGCGGCCGACCCTGCGCCACGTCGCCGATCGCGACGTCGCCTGTCACCTCGCTTCGTAGTCGTCGCCGCCGTTCGCGCGACGACGCGCGACGGCGCGCGACGGCGAACGAGCGTCCATTCACCGGCCCTGCAAAGCCGCCACGAAGCGGGCTCTTTCTCCATGCGCGCTTAGTGTTTTACCGACGCGCATGTCTTTGAATCGATTTCAAAAATTCGTCATCTCACAAAATGTGCATTCGTCCAGATGTCGCCACAATGCCTACCCATCTACCCCCCGCAACGAAACTTAAGACGTGAGTTGACGGGAGGTGCGCATGGCAACGGCTGCTTGGGGCCGACGGGTATCGTCGTGTGACCGTGTGCTTCTATCTCGGGGGTAAGATGTCTTATCGAGCGTTCAAGTCGGCTCCGTTGCTCGTCGGGTTGGCTTTGTTTCTGGCTGGCTGCGACGAACCGGCTGCGGCCGATGCACCGCAGTCGACCCCCCCGGATGTCGGCATCGTCACCCTCAAGGCCGAGCCGTTCTCGCTCACGCGCGAGTTGCCGGGCCGGGTCGCGCCCACCCGCGTGGCCGACGTTCGTCCGCGCGTATCGGGGATCGTGGTGCAGCGCCTGTTCGAACAGGGAACAGACGTCAAAGCCGGCGATGCGCTCTACCAAATCGATCCGAAGCCTTTCGAGATCGAGTTGCAGGCGAGCCAGGCGGCGGTCGATCGCGCCAGGGCCACGCTCGACCTCGCGCTCCAGCAGGCCAGTCGCTCGACGCAGATGGCCGGTGTGAAGGCCATCTCCGCGGCCCAGCACGAGGTCGCGGTCTCCACCGTGGCGCAGGCCCGGGCCGAACTCGCCGCCCGCGAGGCCGAACTGGCGCGCGCCCGACTCAACCTCGACTACGCCACCGTTCGCGCGCCCATCAGCGGCCGCATCGGTGCGGCGATGGCGACGGAGGGAGCGCTGGTCGTGCAGAACGACACCGCCAATCTCGCCACCATCCAGCAGCTGGACACCATCTATGCCGATTTCACCCAGTCGGTCACCGAGATGAACCGGCTGCGCCGCGCGTTCGAGAGCGGCGACCTTGAACAGATCTCCCCGGAATCCCTCAGGGTCCGCCTCGTGCTCGACGATGGCACGCCCTACGCCCATACGGGCCGGCTGCTGTTCTCCGAGGCGCGCGTCGACGCCACGTCGGGCCAGGTGACGTTGCGCGGCGAGTTCCCCAATCCCAATCGCGAACTTCTGCCCGGCATGTACGTGCGGGTACAGATCGACCAGGGTGTCGATGGGGACGCGATCACGGTTCCCGAACAGGCCATCCAGCGCAACGGCGGCGGCGGCAGCGAAGTCTTCGTCGTGCGTGACGACAACCGAGCCGCGGTCCAGGAGGTGCGTCTGGGCGCCGCCCAGGACGGGCGATGGGTGGTGGTCGACGGGCTGAAGCCCGGCGATCGCGTGGTCGTCGACGGGTTCCAGAAGTTCGCCGCCGGCGACACCGTCAAGCCGAAGCCCTTGCAGTGGACCCAGGCCGAGGCCCCCCGGACATCGTCCAAACCCCGTCCCTCCGGCTCCCGATAAATCCACCCGATGGCCAGCTTTTTCATCGACCGGCCGATTTTCGCCTGGGTCGTCGCTCTCTTCGTGTGCCTGATCGGCCTGATCTCGATCCCGCTTCTGGCGATCGCACAGTATCCGATCATCGCGCCGCCCTCGATCTCGATCAGCACCTCCTATCCCGGTGCGTCGCCGCAGAACCTCTACAACTCGGTGACGCGCCTCATCGAGGAGGAACTGAACGGCGCCTCCGGCATCCTGAGTTTCGAATCGGCCTCCGATTCGCTGGGCCAGGTCGAGATCATCGCCAACTTCCAGCCGGGCACCGATCCCGCGATGGCCTCGGTGGAGGTCCAGAACCGCATCAAGCGCGTCGAATCCCGCCTGCCGCGCGCGGTCATGCAGCAGGGCATCCTGATCGAGGAAGCCTCCAGCGCGGTGCTCCAGATCATCACGCTCAGCTCGACCGACGGCAGCCTCGACGAGGTGGGCCTCGGCGATTTCCTGGTGCGCAACGTGCTGGGCGAGATCCGCCGCATTCCCGGCGTCGGCCGCGCCACCCTCTATTCGACCGAGCGCGCGCTGCGGGTCTGGATCGATCCGGCCAAGCTGGTCGGCTACAACCTCACCGCCGACGACGTGAATGCCGCCATCACCGCGCAGAATGCCCAGGTCGCCTCGGGCAGCGTCGGCGCGGAACCGAGCAACGAGGATCAGAAGGTCTCGGCGCTCGTGCTGGTCAAGGGCCAGCTCGGCACGCCCGAAGAGTTCGGCGCGATCGTGTTGCGCGCCAACCCCGACGGCTCGACCGTGCGCCTGCGCGACGTCGCGCGGGTCGAGGTCGGCGGCATGGGCTACCAGTTCACCACGCGGCTGAACGGCAAGCCGACCGCCGGCCTGTCGGTGCTGCTGGCCCCGACCGGCAACGCGCTGGCCACCGCCAGCGCGGTCGAGGCCAAGATGAAGGAGCTCTCGCGCTTCTTCCCGGCCAACATCACCTACCAGATTCCCTACAACATCACCCCGGTGGTCAAGGCGTCGATCCAGAAGGTCATCATGACCCTCATCGAGGCGGTGGTGCTGGTCTTCATCGTGATGTTCCTGTTCCTGCAGAACATCCGCTACACCATCATCCCGACCATCGTCGTGCCGGTGGCCCTGCTCGGCGCCTGCTCGGTGCTGCTGGCCGCGGGCTACTCGATCAACATGCTGACGCTGTTCGCCATGGTTCTGGCGATCGGCATCCTGGTCGACGATGCCATCGTCGTGGTCGAGAACGTCGAGCGCATCATGTCCGAGGAAGGACTGTCGCCCAAGGAGGCGACGCGCAAGGCGATGTCGCAGATCACCGGCGCCATCGTCGGCATCACCCTGGTGCTGATCGCGGTCTTCCTGCCGATGGCCTTCTTCCCCGGCTCGGTCGGCATCATCTACCGCCAGTTCTCGGTGACGATGGTGGCGGCGGTCGGCTTCTCCGCCCTGATGGCGCTCTCGCTGACACCCGCCCTCTGCGCCACCCTGCTGAAGCCGATCCCGGCCGGGCACGGGCACGCCAAGCGCGGCTTCTTCGGCCTGTTCAACCGCAGCCTCGACAGGGTACGCGACCGCTACACCGGCGTCGTCGCCTGGTCGCTGAAGCGCACTGGGCGGCTGATGGCGATCTATGCCGCGCTGCTGATCTGCCTCGGCTGGGCGCTGGTGCGCCTGCCCGGCGGCTTCCTGCCGATCGACGACCAGGGCTTCATCACCACCGACGTGCAGACACCGGCGGAAGCCTCCTATAACCGCACCGAGGCCGCGGTCGAGGCCGTCGAGCGCTACCTGACCCAGAAGCCCGGCATCAAGGACGTCACGTTCCTCACCGGCTATAGCTTCCTCGGCCAGGGCATGAACACGGCGCAGGCCTTCATCACCCTCGAGGATTGGTCCAAGCGCGGCCCGGACCAGTCGGCCGCCGCGCTCGTGGCCGACATCAACCGCGACCTGGCGTCGATCCGGGATGCCGAGGTCTCGGCGCTGCAACCCCCGCCGATCGACAATCTCGGCAATTCGAGCGGCTTCAGCTTCCGTCTGCAGGATCGCTCCCAGAAGGGCTACGCGGCGCTCACCGCGGCCAGCGAGCAACTCGTCAAGGCGGCCAACGCCAGCCCGGTGCTGCGCAACGTCTATGTCGAGGGCCTGCCAGAGGGTCCGCTGGTGAACCTGCTGATCGACCGCGAGAAGGCGATGGCCTTCGGCGTCACCTTCGAGGACATCAACAACACGATCTCCACCAACCTCGGCTCCAACTACGTCAACGACTTCCCCAACCGCGGGCGCATGCAGCGCGTCATCGTTCAGAGCGATGCGGCGGGCCGCATGCGCGCCGACGACCTGCTGTCCTATTACGTCAAGAACAACCGCGGACAGCTCGTGCCCTTCTCGTCCTTCGCGACCGTCGAATGGGCCAAGGGGCCGACCCAGATCATCGGTTTCAACTACTACCCGTCGGTGCGCATCAGCGGCGAGGCGCGGCCGGGCTACACCAGCGGCGATGCGCTGGCGGAGATGGAGAAGCTCGCCTCCCAGCTGCCGCGCGGCTTCGGCTACGAATGGACGGGCCAGTCGCTGCAGGAGAAGCTCTCGGGCTCGCAGGCCCCGTTCCTGCTGGCCTTGTCGGCGCTGATCGTCTTCCTCTGCCTGGCAGCGCTCTACGAGAGCTGGACGATCCCGATCGCGGTGCTGCTCACGGTGCCGCTCGGCATGACGGGCGCCGTGATCGCGGCGAACCTGCGCGGCCTGTCGAACGACGTCTACTTCACCGTCGGCCTCATCACCATCATCGGTCTCGCCGCCAAGGACGCGATCCTGATCATCGAGTTCGCCAAGGACCTGACCAGCCGCGGCAAGCCGCTGATCGAGGCGACGCTGGAAGCGTGCAAGCTGCGCTTCCGGCCGATCCTGATGACCGGCCTCGCCTTCGTCTGCGGCGTGCTGCCGATGGCGATCGCCACCGGCGCCGGTGGCAAGAGCCAGCAGGCGCTGGGCTCAGGCGTGATGGGCGGCATGATCGCGGTCGTGATCCTGGCGCTGCTCATGGTGCCCGTCTTCTTCGTCGTGGTACAGCGCGTGCTGGGCCGCAAGACGGAGAAGAAAGACTCCGCTCCGCCGGTTGCCGCCGAACCGGCAGCCCCCGCCCCCCAAAACTAGACGGGAAAGCCCCGCCATGCGTCTGTGCCCGCCCTTCGTCGCGGCGTTGTCCACCAGTGTCATGATCGGCTGCTCCGCCGGTCCCGACTTCGAGCGGCCCGACCGGCCGAGTGCGACCCGCTACACCGCCGAACCGCTCGCGCTGCAGACCACCGCCGCGCCGGGGCCCGGCGGTGCCGCGCAGACTTTCGTGCCCGAAATGGACATTCCCGGCGAATGGTGGACCCTTTTCCAGTCGCCGCAACTCGATGTCCTGGTCAAGGAGGCACTGCGCGCCAATCCCGACATCGAGGCCGCACAGGCCGCGCTCCGCCAGTCGCGCCAGCTTCTGTTCGCCCAGCAGGGAAGCCTGTTCCCGACCTTGAGCGCCAACGCGCTCGGCCAGCAGCAACTCGCGTCAGCGGCGGCGAGCGGGATGACCGGCGACGCCACGATGTACGGCGTCACGTCGGGATCTCTGAATATCGCCTATTCACCCGACGTGTTTGGCGGCGTGCGGCGCGCGGTCGAGTCCCGGGCCGCGCTCGCGGAGTTTCAGCGTTTCGAACTCGAGGCGGCCTACCTGTCGCTCAGTGCCAACGTCGTGGTGGCGGCCATCAACGTGGCCTCGTTGCAGGCTCAGATCGACGCGACGCGCGACATCATCCGCATCGTCGGCGATTCGCTGCGGGTCGTGCGGCTGCAGCTCGACCTGGGGGGCGCCTCCGCCGCCGACGTTCTGGCGCAGGAAGCGATCCTGGCGCAGATTGAGGCGACCCTGCCGCCGCTGCAGAAGCAGCTTGCCCTCCAGCGCAACCAGCTCATGCGCTTGCTCGGACGGTCGCCCGACCAGGATCGCGGCGAGACTTTCGATCTCGCGAAGCTGAAACTGCCGACCGAGTTGCCTGTCAGCCTTCCCTCGCAGCTCGTCGAGCAACGGCCTGACGTGCGCGCGGCCGAGGCGCAGCTGCGCGCCGCCAGCGCCGACATCGGCGTCGCCGTCGCCAACCAGATGCCGCAGTTCACCATCACCGCCGCACTCGGGCTCACCTCGGCCGGCATCAGCTCGCTGTTCGTGCCGGGCTCCGGCATCTGGAGCGTCGGCCTCGGCATCGCGCAGACCCTGTTCGACGGCGGCCGGCTCGACAGCCAGCGCAAGGCGGCCATTGCAGCCTATGAGCGCGCCGCCGCGCAATATCGCGGCGTCGTGCTGTCGGCATTCCAGGACGTCGCCAACGCGCTGCGCTCCCTGCAGATCGATGCCGAGGCGCTGCGCGTGCAGGTCGCCGCCGAGCAGACGGCCGCGGCGAGCCTGCGGCTGGCCGAGCAGCAGTACCAGCTGGGTGGCGTGAATTACCTGATCCTGCTGAATGCCCAGCAGACCTACCAGACCGCGGTGATCAACCGTCTGCGGGCGCAGGCCACGCGTTATTCCGACACGGCGGCGCTGTTCCAGGCGCTGGGCGGCGGCTGGTGGAACCGCCGCGACGTCGATCCGAAATCGATGGGCGAGCCGTCGCGTTTCTCGCTGCCGCCGATCCAGGACATCAAGCTGCCGCGCGCCGGCCGGTAGGTACCCGGCGGCGCAGCGCTGCGCGCTCAGGCGTGCAGGTGCTCATGGCCGTGGCGATGCTTCTCGAGCTTCCGCTCGGCCGGCACCAGATGGAGCTGACCGTGGCGGACGCCGCGCTGGCTGACCGTATCGTCAGCCATGGCGCGCACCTCCTTCACCGGCCCGCGCAGCACCGAGACCTCGAGGCAGGAGTCGTGGTCGAGATGCACGTGCATGGTCGCCACCTGCAGGTCGTGGTGCCTGTGCTGCGCCTGGGTGAGCCGGCGGCCGAGATCGCGCGTCTCGTGGTCGTACACATAAGCCAGCGTGGCGATGCAGAAGCCCTCGTCCTTGCCGGATTTGCCCTCCGCCAGCGTCTCGCGCGCGGCGGCCTCGCGCAGGATGTCGCGCAACGCCTCGGAGCGGCTCGCATAGCGATGCTTCTTCATGTGGCGATCCAGCGTCGCCAGCAGATCGTCGTCGACCGACAGGGTCACACGCTGCATTCAATTCCTCCCCTTGCCGCGCCGGCACGAAGTATGCAGAACATATAAATAGTGCATACGAAAACTCTCCTCTGGGCCGCCGTCGCTCTCGCCTGGCCGGTCGTGGCCGGCGCCCAGCCCGAACCCGCCCCGCTGGCGCCTGGACAGGGCCCCGTCGATCCGGCGGCACCTAACCCGACCGCGGCGCCGACCGCCCAAGGCTACACCGGCGCCTCGACCGCCCTTCCCGCCATCACCGTAACCGCGCCGCGCATCCTCGAAGCCGAGCCGACCGATTCCGCCAGCGAGCGCCGCGTCTCGGGAGAAACGCTGAACACCCGACCGATCTCCCGCCCGGGCGAGATGCTCGAGGCGGTGCCGGGCTTGATCGTGTCGCAGCACAGCGGCGAAGGAAAGGCCAACCAGTACTTCCTGCGGGGCATGAACCTCGATCACGGCACCGATCTCGCCATCTGGCTGGATGGCATGCCGATCAACATGCGCACGCACGGGCACGGCCAGGGCTATGCCGATCTCAATTTCCTGATCCCCGAGTTGGTCGAGCAGATGACCATCAAGAAGGGCCCCTACTATGCCGAGGAAAGCGATTTCGCCTCGGCAGGCTCGCTGCGCCTGTCCTACGCCAACCGACTGGAGAATGCCGTGGTGGTGGCGACCGGCGGCAGCTTCGGCTACTGGCGCGCGCTGGCGGCCGGCTCGATGGCGGCGGGCCACGGCACGCTGACCGCAGCAGGCGAGATCGTGACCTACAACGGCCCCTGGCAGGTTGGCGACGACCTCAAGAAGTTCAACGCCTTCCTGCGCTATGCCGAGGGCGACACAGCCAACGGCTTCGCGATCACGGCGCTGGCCTACACCAATTCCTGGCATTCGACCGACCAGATCCCGGCGCGCGCCGTGCTCGACGGCAGCCTCGGACGCTATGGCGCGGTCGACCAGACCGACGGCGGCGACACCCAGCGCTATTCGCTGTCGATGCGCTGGAGCCGCAGCGACGAGCGCACCGCCTCGAAGATCGAAGCCTACGGCATCTACTCGACGCTCAATCTCTACAACAACTTCACCTATTTCCTCGACGATCCGACCAACGGCGACCAGTTCCAGCAAACCGACAAGCGCATGATTGTCGGGCTGAACGCCAGCCACCTGATGCGCCACACCCTGGCGGGATTCGCCTCCGAGACCACGGTCGGCACGCAGATCCGCTACGACAACATCGGCGTCGGCCTGTTCAACACGGTGCAGCGCACGGCCTTCAACACGATCCGCTACGACCGGGTGAACGAGACCAGCCTCGCGGTCTATGCCAAAAACACGCTGCAGTGGAACGACTGGCTGCGCTCGATTGTGGGCATTCGCGGCGACTGGTTCATGGGCTCCGTCGCCTCCGATACCGCCGCGAACTCCGGCAACGTCTCGGCCTTCCTGGCCAGCCCCAAGGCCAGCCTCATCTTCGGGCCGTTCGACAGGACCGAGTTTTTCCTCAATGCGGGCCTCGGCTATCACAGCAACGATCTGCGCGGTGCGACCATCACCGTCGATCCGGGTGACAAGACCACGCCCGTCGCCTCGGTGCCGCTGCTGGTACGCTCCCGCGGCGCCGAGGTCGGCGTGCGCACACAGGCGATCCGGGGCCTCGATTCGGCGCTGGCGGTGTTCGTGCTCGACTTCGATTCCGAGCTGCTGTTCGTGGGCGACGCCGGCACGACCGAGGCGAGCCGCCCCAGCCGCCGCATCGGCGTCGAATGGACCAACCAGTACCGGCCGCTGCCGTGGGCGATGTTCGACCTCGACCTCGCCTACACGCAGGCGCGCTTCACCGACCCCAGCGCGTTCGGCGACTTCATTCCCGGTGCCCCGGCCTTCATCGCCTCGGCCGGCATGACCCTCGGCGGTGACACCGGCTGGTTCGGCGCCCTGCGCTGGCGCTACTTCGGTGCCCGCCCGCTGGTCGAGGACGGCAGCGTCTACTCCGACCCGACCTCGATCTTCAACGCGCGCCTGGGCTACGTGTTCGAGAGCGGGCTGAAGCTGCAGGTCGACGGCTTCAACCTGTTCAACACGCAGGCCAGCCAGATCGACTACTACTACACGTCGCGCCTGCCGAACGAAGGGCCGGCCGGCGTCGCCGACCGGCACTTCCATCCCGTCGAACCGCTGATGGTGCGGTTCACGGTCGCCAAGGCCTTCTGATCCTCTCGCTCTCTCCCGTCCGGGAAAGAGCGAGGGACGCGCCCGTCAGAACCTCGCCTTCACACCGAAGAAAGCCTGGAAGTACGGCGCCTGGAAGCCTTCGGGCTCCTCATAGACCTGGTTCAGGACATTCTCGGCGCGGGCGAAGAGCTGGACCGACGGGATCACGTCCCACTGCGCGGTGATGCGCACCAGCGTGTACGGCGACGGGATCACCAGCGTACCGGTCGTGGCGCTGTTGTCGTATCGGCTGTTGACCTGCAGGACGCCGATGCCGAACAGCGTGTTCTCCCATGGCCGGAACTGGGCGCGGATGTTGAAGATGTCGCCCGGCCGGCGCACCAGCGGCGCGTTGCCGTCGACGTTCCGCGCGATGGTCTGCGTGTAGTCGAAGTACAGGTCGAACCACTTCACCGGGCTGATCTGGATGAAGGTCTCGAAGCCCTCGCTCTGCGCGTTGGCGACGTTCTGCATCAGGGTGAAGGTCGGCGGCGCGCACTGGATGAGGTTCTGATAGGTGTTGAAGAAGTAGGTGATGCCCGCCTTCACCTTGCGATCGAACAGGCCCTGCTCGACCCCGACCTCGTAGCCGCGACTGTACTCGGGCTTCAGGTTGATGTTGCCGCCGCAGAACGGGCCGGGGCCATAGAGTTCGAAAAGCGACGGCGCCTTGAACGCCGTGCCGTACGACGCCTTGATCTTGGTATCGGTCGGCGCCCACAGGTAGGAGGCGCCGGCGCGCCATGTGCCGACGTTGCCGAACGTGTCGTTCATGTCGATTCGGCCGCCGACGTTGAGGTTGAAGCCCTCGAACGGATTGAGCCGAAGCTGACCGTAGAGACCGGTCTGGGCCATCGTTCCCCACGCCTGGGTAAACGGCGTGAAGGAACCGATCGTGTTGCTGTAGGCCCACTGCCGGTCGTAATCGACGCCGCCCACGAACTCGACCTGCTCGCTGAGCGTGATCAGGTTCTTGAAATCCGCCTGAAGGCGGCGCCCGTTGAACCAGCTGTCGAGGTTGTTGGGAAGCAGGTTCTGCGGACTGGCATAGTCGAGATCGTGCCGTGTGATGGTGGTGTAGTTGATGCCGACGACGGGCTTCCAGCGACCATCGAAGTAGCTGCCCTCGATCTCGCCGCGCGTGTAGAACTGCGAGGTGTAGCCGTTGGCCATCGGGTCTTCCTGGCCGACCTGGTCGTAGTTCAGCTTGGTGTCGATGTAGCGGGCGAAGAAGTTGAACTGGGTGTTATCGCTGATCTCGTAGCCGAGACGCGCCGCCAGCGTGATGTTGCGATAGGGATCGATGTCGACGAAGCCGCCGTTCGGCGTGAAGCGTGCGGGTACCGGCGTGTCGTTGGGGCTGAACGTGCCGGCAAAGGTCAGGTTGTAGTTGAACTTGCCCTCGCTGCCGCGCACGTAGGCGCCGCTGTTGCTCTGCAGGCGGGTGCCCAGCTCGGTGAACGCCGCGCCGTTCATCGGCCCCTTGCCCGCCTTGGTGACCAGGTTGATGACGCCGCCGATCGCCTGGCTGCCGTACATCGTCGACATCGGGCCGCGCACGACCTCGATGCGGTCGAGGTTCTCGGTCAGCAGGTGGGCGAAGTCGGGCGCGCCATTGGGGCTCGACGGATCGTTGACGGTGATGCCGTCGACCAGCACCAGCACTTGATTGGAGTTGGAGCCGCGCACGAAGACCGAAGTCTGGCCGCCGGGACCGCCCGACTGCTGGACGGAGACGCCGGGAACGGTCTTCAGCACCTCGCCTGCGGTGCGCAGCTGACGACGCTGCATCTCCTCCTGCATCACGACGGTGTAGCTCGACGTCACCTTGTCGGGATCGGTCGGGAAACGGTCGGCGGTCACGACCGTGGTGGGCATCATCCCTGCCGGCTCGGTCTGCGCGAGCGCAGCCGACGGGGCCAGCAGAGAAAAGAACAAGGCGATACGACGAAACGGCGTCATCAGACGGTCTCCCAAAAGCAGCCACGCAAACAGCGCGTCACCGCTCGGTTGACCGTCCCGTTGGAACATCCCGTCCATCGGAAGAGCGACGCTATCGCCGGCAGGTCTTCTGGCTCGCGGGTCGCTGCGCCTGCCCGCCTTCCCGAACCGAAGTTCAGTGGCTTGTTGGACAGTCGCTAACCGCTCACAGCTGCGGGTACAGCCGCCGATTTGTCCGGACGGACATCACGGCGTTCCCTCTTGGCCTCCTGTTAGGGAGGACCGGCAATAGCGATATTATCCCTTCGCGTCTGTAGAACGTCAAGATTCCGCCGCAATGTGGCGCGGCGGCAAGCCCTTCAGGGCGAAAGACGGCGCTACTCGTAGAGATAGCCGACCGGCGGCCCGTCGGTGCGCAGAGGGCGCAATTCTTGCGCCGTGATGATCTGCCCGGCCAGCCCATCGATCTCGTCGCGCTGCGTGGGCGTCCACTTCCGCAGGTTGTCGATCCCCTTCAGCAGCCCCATCCGCAGCACCTGCGTGTTCTCGCCCATCGCAACCAACTCGATCGCCTGTCCGCCCGCCGTCACCGTATCGCCCGCGGACAGTTCCAGCAGCTTGCCCACGCGATCCTTGAAGGCCGCGGTTCCGCGAATGACCCGATAGACCGCGACTTCGCCCTTCGCGAGATCGGCGACAGAGGCGCGGCCGGTCGAACTCTTGGGAAGGAGCGATTGCCCGGTGGGGTCGGTGGCGATGATGTGGCCCACGGCGAGATGTCCGCTGGGGCTCTCGATCTCGAGGTCGCGCACGAAGATCGGCGAAGGCGACTTGACCGGGCCGCCCGGCAGATCCTCCACGAGCGGACGATAGAGTGCGTTCAGCGCCAGCGGGTCCTGATACCAGAAGCACGCATCGATCGGACGATCGTGCACCGGATGGGCCCAGGCGGTGCGCGACGTGTCGGCCTCGACGATCCGGTCCGCCGCCACGACGGTCGGGTTGGGAAAGGTCGCCGGTTCGGTGATGAAGGCTTCGAGGAACTTGCCGGAATAGCCCATCGAGAGCGCATCGGGCACGGCCGTCTGCGGCGTCTTCAGGTTCTTGTCGGTGGGCAGGCCCGACCATGTGTAGAAGAGCTGACGATGCACGATCGCGCTCTGCATGATCACGGCGCCGGGGCCGACATAGTGGATCTTCCCGTCATAGTCGAAGGTGAACATGCCCGACGTCACCAGGACGAACTGGAAGCCTCCCGGCGGCAGATGCATGTGGAAGTCGGTGGGCCCGGTGTCCTGGCGATGGATCGGCAGATTGGTCGCGACCTCCTGCAGCAGGAAGGCGTCGTTGTTGGCGCGCAGACCGTGGGTCGCGACGTTATAGAGCGCCTGCGGACGATAGATCGCATCGTAGGTCGCCTCCCGGTCGCGATCGACGGCGACGAAATCCCCTCGATTGAGTCGGATGGGCTCGCCGGCGGGATGGGTGAGTCCCGGCCACTTGAAGTCGGCCGGTGCCCGCCTAGTATTCTTCAGGTCCGTGCTGGTCATGCCGCTCTCGCTTTCCCGTGCAACTACTTTGCGATGCAACATGAGAATTGTGCGTTGCAGCGAAAGGGTCTGCAAGCGGAAATGCCGCTTTGTCGCCCTGTCCGGGGACTTGGTCTCATCCAACCCTACAATTGCCGCGAGCATTGTGTGCAATGCAACATGGACGGTTTTGTCTTCAGACCTTTTCCAGCACGAGTGAAACGACGCGGTCTGCTGCCTGTTCGGGCGACAGTTCGCCGGTCCGCAGAACGAGGGCCGGATCCTGCGGCGGTTCGTATCGCTGGTCGCGGCCTGTCAGGTTCATCAGCTTGCCTGCGTCCGCCTGGGCGTAGAGGCCCTTGGGATCGCGCTGACGGCACAGGTCGGCCGGTGCATCGACGTGGATCTCGAGAAAGCGTCCTTCCGGCAACAGCGCCGCGGCGCGTGTGCGATCGGCCTGGAACGGCGAGACCAGAGCCACGATGACGATCAGGCCCGCATCGGCCATCAACTTGGCGACCTCGCCCACCCGGCGCACGTTCTCCGAGCGCGCTGCCGCGTCGAAGCCGAGATCGGCGTTCAGCCCCTGCCGGAGATTGTCGCCATCGAGCAGCATGGTGTGGCGCCCCAGCGCGATCAGCCTGCTTTCGACGATGTTGGCGATGGTCGACTTGCCCGATCCCGGAAGACCCGTCAGCCACACGACGACCGGCTCCTGCGCCTTGAGCCCGGCCCGTGCGGCGGGCGTCACGGTCTCGGCATGGCGATGCACGTCACGGGCAGCGTCGAACCCCTCGCTCACCATGCCCGCCGCCGCGGTGCGCAACGTCGAGCGGTCGATCAGGATGAAGGCGCCGGTGTGCCGATTTTCGGCATAGGAATCGAAGGCGACCGGCTGGGCGACCTCGATCTCGACCCGTCCGATGGCGTTGAGGTCGAGACGATCGGCGGGGTCGCGGCGAAGCGATTCGACGTTGAGCGTATCGGCCACGCGAGCAACCGTGGCCGGCACGGTCGCGGTCCCGATCTTCAGGAGGAACCGCTTGCCCGCCGTCACCGGCGCATCGTCCATCCACACGAGGTCGGCGGCGAAGCGACGCGAGACGGTCGGTCGCCGCCGCGGATCGACGATCACGTCGCCGCGCACGAGATCGACCTCGTCTGTCAGAGTGAGGGTCACGGACCGGCCTGCGGAGACCGCGGGCAGGTCGCCGCCTAAGCTCACGATGCGGGCAACCCGGCTGGTCCGCCCCGAGCCGGCCACCACGACCGGATCGCCCACCGCGACGCGGCCCGAGGAGACCGTTCCGGCAAAGCCGCGAAAATCGCCGTTGGGGCGGTTGACCCACTGGACGGGAAAGCGAAGCGGCGCCTCGGCGGCATCGAGGCCAGTCTCCACCGTCTCGAGATGCGCCAGCAGGGGCGGCCCGGCATACCAGGGTGTGCGCGGGCTGGCGGCGGCGACGTTGTCGCCGCGGCGCGCTGAGAGCGGGATGGCAACGACCGAATGAAAGCCGAGTGGTGTTGCAAAGGCCGCGAATGCCGCCTCGATTTCGCGAAAGCGCGCCTCCGCGTAGTCGACGAGGTCGATCTTGTTCACTGCCAGGACGATGTGGCGGATTCCCAGCAGTGAGACGATCGCGGCGTGGCGCCGCGTCTGCTCGACCAGTCCCTTTCGGGCGTCGACCAGGAGGATCGCCAGTTCGGCGTTAGATGCGCCCGTCGCCATGTTGCGCGTGTACTGCTGGTGGCCGGGCGTATCGGCCACGACGAAGGCGCGCCGCGGTGTCGCGAAGAAGCGATAGGCGACGTCGATGGTTATGCCCTGCTCGCGCTCCGCTTCCAGCCCGTCGAGCAGAAGCGCGAAGTCGAACTCGTCCTCGGTCGTGCCGAAGCGGCGTGAGTCGTCGCGCAACGCGTCGATCTGGTCGTCGTGCAATCCGCTCGTATCGCTGATGAGCCGGCCGATCAGGGTCGACTTGCCATCGTCGACAGAGCCGCAGGTGAGGAAGCGCAGCTCGCTTCGTGTCTGCAGCGGTAGAGCGTCGTTGGCGGGGGGAGCAAGCGCGTCGGGCATCAGAAGTATCCCTCTCTCTTCTTGCGTTCCATCGAGGCCTGCGAGGCGGCGTCGACCAGGCGCCCTTGGCGTTCGGACGAACGTGCGTCGAGCAGCTCGGCGATCACGCCGCGAACGTCCGTCGCCGCGGAGGCGATCGCGCCGGTCAGCGGCCAGCAGCCCAGGGTGCGGAAGCGGACCCGGCGCTTGACCGTGTTCTCGCCCTCCTGAAAGCGCATGCGCTCGTCGTCGACGGCGATCAGGGCGCCGTCGCGTTCGACGACCATGCGCTCCGCCGCGAGATAGAGCGGCACGATGGGGATCGATTCGGCCTGGATGTAGGTCCAGACGTCGAGTTCGGTCCAGTTGCTGAGAGGGAACACGCGCATCGTGTCGCCGGGCGACAGCCGCGTGTTGAACAGCCGCCACAGTTCAGGCCGCTGGTTGCGGGGATCCCAGACATGGCCCGAGGCGCGCAGGGAGAAGATGCGCTCCTTGGCGCGCGCCTTCTCCTCGTCGCGCCGGCCGCCGCCGAATGCCGCGTCGAACCCGTGCAGGTCGAGCGCATCCTTCAACGCCTCGGTCAGCATCAGGCGCGAATACTCGCCGGTCTCGGTGTCGAACGGATTGACGCCGGCTCGCGCCGCCGCCTCGTTGGAATGAACGAGCAGATCGAGGCCGTAGGCCGCGGCGATGCGGTCGCGATGCCGGAGCACCGCCTGGAAGTCCCAGCCCGAGGCGATGTGCAGGAAGGGGAACGGCGGCGGCGCAGGATAGAAAGCCTTGAGCGCCAGGTGGAGCATGACGCTCGAATCCTTGCCCACCGAGTAGAGCATCACGGGCTTTCGATACTCGGCCACGACCTCGCGCAGGATGTGGATGGCCTCGTCCTCCAGGCGCTGCAGATGCGGCGACAGGCTGGATCGACGGACGGCATCGCCGGACGGCGTGATCTTTGGGGCTTGCGCAGCGGCGGGCGGGCTCATCGAACAGTACTCACTTCACGGATTCCAGGGCGGTCGGACGGTCGACGGTGGAGCGGTGGATGCCGCATTCGGTCTTCTCGAACCCGCGCCAGCGCCCGGCGCGCACGCCCTCGTCGGGCAGGATCGAGGACGTGCAAGGCGCACAGCCGATCGACGGAAAACCGCGGCCCGCCAACGGATGCACCGGCAGACCGTGGCGGGTGGCATAGGCGTCGATCTCGGCCTGCCCCCAGCGCGCCAGCGGGTTGATCTTGGCCTGCACGCCATCGACCTCGAACACGTCGAGCGCGCTGCGTGTCGTGGACTGGAAGCGCTTGCGGCCGGTGATCCAGGCCTCGAAGCCCTGCAGCGCGCGCTGGAGCGGCGCCACCTTGCGGAAAGCGCAGCAGCCGTCGGGGTCCCAGGTGGCGCGGCTGAGATCGGCATCGAGTCGCGCCACCTCCTCGGCCGACGGACCGACGCTGCGCACGTCACTCAGTCCCAGGTGGCGCACCAGCCGGTCACGATGCTCGAGCGTCTCGGGAAAATGCCGGCCGGTGTCGACGAACAGCACGGGCGTGTTGGCATCGATCTCCGCCACCATGTGGAGCAGCACGCCGGAATCGGCACCGAACGAGGAAACCACGGCGATACGTCGGGTGAAGACCTCACCAAGCACGGCCTGCAGGATGCAGGACGGCTCCGCGCCATCGAAGCGGCGTCTCAGGTTGACGACATGCAGGGCGAGCGTCGGCATGGCGTCACCGCGACGTGAACAGGCGGATGGTGGCGAGCGACACCGGCAGCACGTCGCCCTTACGGGCGCAGTGACCTGCCGGCAGATCGATTTCGACGGCCGGCAGGCCCTCGGTGAGCAGCAGTTCGGCGCGCCGGGCGGCGCCGCCGCGGCGGACGGCGATCACCCGGGCGGGGATCGCCGTGGCCGGATCGGTCGCGGGCACGAGATCGCCGGGCCGCACGAACAGTTCGGCCGGACCCGCGGCGTTCTCGCCCGGCGTCCGCACCTGATGGTCGCCGATGCGGATCCAGCTGCCGGCCGCATCGACGGGCACCCGCACCGCCTCGCCGACGAAGCCCGCGACGAACGGCGTTGCGGGCCGGTCGAGGATGTCGTCGGGCGTGCCGACCTGCTCGACACCGCCCTTGTCGAAGATCGCGACCCTGTCGGCGAGTTCCAGCGCCTCTTCCTGGTCGTGGGTGACGAACAGGGTCGTGTGGCCGGTGCGCTCGTGCACCTCGCGCAGCCAGCGCCGCAGATCCCGGCGCACCTTGGCGTCGAGCGCCCCGAACGGCTCGTCGAGCAGCAGCACGCGCGGTTCGACGGCCAGCGCACGGGCCAGTGCCACGCGCTGGCGCTGGCCGCCCGAAAGCTGCGCGGGGCGGCGACGATCGAGCCCGGGAAGCTGAACCAGGTCGAGCAGATCCGCGACGCGGCGCTTGATATCGGCGTCCGACGGCCGCTCGCGCCGCGGCCGCACCCGCAGGCCGTAGGCGATATTCTCGGCAACAGTGAGATGGCGGAACAGCGCGTAGTGCTGGAAGACGAAGCCGACACGCCGATCCTGTACGCTGAGGTGCGTGGCATCCTCGTCGCCGAACAGGATCCGGCCGGCGGTCGGCGATTCAAGTCCGGCGACCAGGCGCAGGAACGTGGTCTTGCCCGAACCCGAGGGCCCGAGCAGGGCCAGCAACTCCCCCGGCTCCACGGCCAGGTCGAGGCCGGACACGGCAACGGTGCCGCCGAAGGACTTGGCCAACCCCTCGGCACGGATCGCGATTGCCACCGGACGGTCAGTGACGGCGGGTGCGTGCGAGCCCGTCGCCGTATCGCCACTCGAGGAGGGACTTGGCGCCCAGGGTGACGAGGGCGAGTCCCGCCAGAAGCGTGGAGACGGCGAAAGCGCCGACGAAGTTGTACTCATTGTAAAGGATCTCCACTTGAAGCGGCATGGTGTTGGTGAGGCCGCGGATATGGCCGGAGACGACCGATACCGCGCCGAATTCGCCCATCGCCCGCGCGTTGCACAGCAGCACGCCGTAGAGCAGCGCCCACCGGACATTGGGCAGGGTGACGGTGAGGAAAGTGCGGAATCCGGAGGCGCCGAGGGTCAGGGCCGCCTCCTCCTCCGCCGTGCCCTGCTCGTGCATCAGCGGAATGAGTTCGCGCGCGATGAACGGGAAAGTGACGAAGACGGTGGCAAGCACGATGCCAGGCACGGCGAAGATGATCTTGAAGCCCCAGTCGTCGACCAATGGCCCGAGCAGCCCCTTGGCGCCGAACAGCAGCACGTAGACCAGGCCCGACACGACGGGCGACACCGAGAACGGCAGGTCGATCAGTGTGACAAGGAGGCTCTTGCCCGGAAACTCGAACTTGGCGACAGCCCAGGCGGTCGAGACGCCGAAGACGAGGTTGAGCGGTACAGCGATGGCGGCAACCAGCAGGGTGAGCCTGATCGCCGCCTGCGTGTCGGGATCTGCGAAAGCCTCGAGGAACACCCCCACCCCACGGCGCAAAGCCTCGGTAAAGACCGCGGCCAGCGGAAGGACCAGGAACAGCGCCAGGAAGACCAACGTCAAACCGAGCAGCGTCCAGCGCACGGGCCGTCCCTCGGTGAGGACACCGTCACGCATGACCGAGCCTGCGCCGGCTGTAGGCCTGGAGACCGTTGATGGCGAGCAGCGCCAGGAACGAGATCGCCAGCATCACGGTGGCGATCGCGGCGGCGCCGGCATAGTCAAACTCCTCCAGCTTCGTGACGATCAGCAGCGGCGCGATCTCCGATACGAAGGGCATGTTGCCCGCGATGAAGATCACCGAGCCGTACTCGCCAACCGCGCGCGCGAAGGCGAGCGCCACACCCGTCAGCAGGGCCGGCAATAGTGCGGGCAACACGACACGGAACACGGTTTGCGCGCGTGAGGCGCCCAGCGTCGCGGATGCCTCCTCGACCTCGCGGTCGAGGTCCTGAAGGACCGGTTGCACGGTCCGCACGACGAAGGGCAGGCCGATGAAGATGAGGGCGATCAGAATGCCCCAGGGCGTGAAGGCTATCTTGATGCCCCACGGCGCGAACAACGAGCCGATCCAGCCGTTGGTAGCGTAGAGCGCTGCGAGCGCGATGCCGGCCACCGCGGTCGGCAGGGCGAACGGCAGGTCGATCATGGCATCGAGCAGGCGCTTGCCAGGAAACTCGTAGCGCACCAGGACCCACGCGGCGATCGAGCCGAACACAGCGTTCACGAGAGCGGCGGCCGCAGAAATGAAGAAGCTCACCTGCAGCGCCGCCAGCACGCGCGGCGTGGTGGCGACGCGCCAGATTCCGTCAAGGCCGAGATCTGCGGCACGAGCCAACAGCACCGCCAACGGCAAAAGCACGATCAAGGAGAGATAGCTGACGGCAAAGCCGAACGTGATCCCGAAGCCCGGCAAGGCGCTCGGCTCCCGGAAGCTTCGGTGGCTCGACGTCCAGCCGCGGAGAGCCGCGACGCTCATCGCGTCGCGGTCTTTCCGGGCTTGTAGATCTGGTCGAACAGGCCGCCGTCGGCGAAGTGCTCGGACTGCGCCTTGGTCCAGCCGCCGAACACACCGTCGATCGTCACCAGCTTCAGCTTGGGAAAGCGCGCCAGGTCGGCCGGATCGGCGGCTTCCGGCTTGGACGGGCGGTAGAAGTTGCGGGCGATGATCTTCTGCGCCGCCGGCGAGTAGAGATAGTCGAGATAGGCCTGCGCCACCTTCCGCGTGCCGCGCTTGTCGACGACGACATCGACCAGCGACACCGGCGGCTCGGCGAGGATGGAGAACGGCGGCACGACGATATCGAACTTGTCGGCGCCGAACTCCTGCTGGATCAGGAAGGCCTCGTTCTCCCAGGAGATCGCGACGTCGCCCACCGCGCGCTGCGCGAAGGTCGTGGTCGACCCGCGGGCGCCCGAATCCAGCACCGGCACGTTCTTGTAGAGCGCCTCGACGAACTTGCGCGCCGCCGCCTGATCACCCTTTGTACGGTCGAGTTCGTAGGCCCATGCAGCCAGGTAATTCCAGCGTGCGCCTCCCGACGTCTTCGGGTTCGGCGTCACGACAGACACGCCCTCCTTCAAAAGGTCGGGCCAGTCCTTGATGCCCTTCGGGTTGCCCTTGCGCACGACGAAGACGATCGTCGAGGTGTAGGGCGAGCTGTTGTTTGGCAGGCGGCTCTGCCAGGTGTCCGGCAGGCGCTTCGATTCACGAGCGATGGCGTCGATGTCGCCTGCCAGGGCCAGCGTGACGACGTCGGCCTCCAGTCCGTCGATTACCGAGCGGGCCTGCTTGCCCGATCCACCATGGGAGGTGCGGATCGTCACCTTCTGGCCGGTGCTGGCCTGCCAGTCCTTGGCGAAGGCTTCGTTGAGCGCTTTGTAGAGTTCGCGCGTCGGATCGTACGAGACGTTGGTCAGCACGACCTCAGCCGGCGTTTGTGCACGTACGGCAACGATGGTGGACATCAGGCCCGCCGCGATGGCGAGGGCTGCGAGGAAGCTCTGTCGGGTCGTCATGATGGATTTTGCCTGTCAATCAATGCGCGAAGGAGGTTCGGCGCGAGCCGCGCTGCAGCCGGGCGGCGGCAAGTCGGGCATGGCCGGGGGTGGTGAACTGCGTGCCGTCGAGTTCGAAGAACGGACGGGCGGTCGCGTGGAAGCGAAAGGCGTTGCCTTCGCGCAGGACGATGCCCGCAGGCTCGCCCCAGATTTCGATGATGAAGGGTTCGGACATGGCTCCGCTCCTCCGGCCCTTGAGGAGCCGGTCTGGTCTCGCGAAAAACTGTCTTCGACTTGGGTCCGGCTCAGGCGAGCCGGCAGCTCATGCGGCACATGCCGCGTCGACAGGTGAAGCGGAGGGTCGGCAGAAGGGGCTGGGTCATCGCTGTCTCATCCATCGTAGCGGAGCCCACGAACGTATCGTGACGCTTTAGCACTTGGTGACGCGGCGCAAGCTGCTCCTCAAATCCCGCGGTCTTTCGACCCTTCTGAAATGCCCCGGTTTGCGACAGCGGACAATGGTTTGCTTTGTCAAAGTTCGAGCGCGCGGCAGAACGATCTGCGCGCCGGCGCGGCGCGCAGCGACAGGCATTTGCCTCGCGCCTATCGCGCCGAGAGATCGACCGCCAGCGCCACGGGAAGACGGTCGAGACCGTAGGTGCGCGTGGCCGTGCCGCTGTAGAGCGCCGTCTTCTCCCCGGCACTCGCGCCCGCCGTCAGCCGCTTGAAGGCGTTCCACAGGACCGGGTAGCTGCACTGTCCCTTGTCGACCGGGAAGTTGCTCTCGAACATGCAGCGCTCGGCGCCGAACGCCTCGATGCAGGTCTCGATGTAGGGACGCCAGGTCGTCGCCAGTTCTTCCGAGCCCGGCGGCTTGGCCCGCTTGTGGAAGTCGAAGCCGTTCACGAACATGGTCAGGCCACCGAGCTTGACCCGTACGTTGGGCAGCGACGCCAGTTCGGTGATGCGCTGCTTCCATTCGGGATAGACCTCGGCCTGCCTGCCGCGGAACGGACCGATGCCCAGCGGGCCGCCGACATGGTCGACGACGATCGTGAGCTCGGGCACCGCGCGCGCCAGCGCGATCACGTGAGGGAGCTGCGTATGATAGGCCCAGACGTCGAGCGGCAGGCCCTGCCGCGCCAGACGACGCGCGCCATCCGCAAACGACGGATGCTCGAGCGGGCCCGGCGGCTTCATCACCAGGTTGGAGGTGACGTCCGGCGAGGGATGCCATGCGGTGCGGTTGCGGATACCGCAGAAGCGGCCGCCGGCAATGGCCCGATGCTTCTCGAGCAAGGGCTCGACCCGATCGCCCAGGGTCAGGTCGACCATGCCGATGATGCCGGCGCAGGCGCGCGTCGGACCGTGGCGGCCGCTCGCGCTCACCGCCGCCATGCCCGTCACGAACTCCGTCTCGCCGAGCGACTGCTCGTCGGTCGGACCCGAGGCGCGATACATCTCCCCGCACTGCACGAAGATCGTCGCGCGGATGTCGTGCCCGCTCGCCGTGTCGGCCAGGAGATGCGGCAGCAGGTAGGAATGGCCGCCGTCGCGCTCCCAGAGATGATGATGCGGATCGACGATCGGCAGGCCCGGCTCGAGGATCGGCTCCTCGGTCAGGCGAAGCCAGTCTTCGCGCACGACGATCTGCCGGCCATGGCCGAGCAGCGGATCGTTCTCGGCCATCTCCTGCTCCCTACTCGATGCGGATGTTCGCGCTCTTCACCATCTCGGCGAAGAAGGCGATCTGCTTTTCACGGAAGGCCGTGAACTCGACGACCGTGTTGGGCTGCGTCAGCGCGCCCAGCTCCGCGAGCCGCTTGGCCACGCTCTCCATCTTCATGACGGCGTTGACCTCGGCATTGAGGCGCGAGATCAGGGCGGGATCGGTGCCGGCCGGCGCGAACAGGCCGTTCCATTCCCAGGTCTCGAAACCCGGAATGACCTCCGAGATGGCAGGAACGCCCGGCAGGACCTCGACCGGCTTCGGCCCGGTATGCGCCATGCAGGTCACGTCCTTCGACGTGAGCAATGCCACGGTGCCGGGAACGTTGCTGAACAGCAGCGGGATGCGGCCGGCGAACAGGTCGTTCCGGACCGAGCCCATCTCCTTGTAGGGCACGTGGTTGATCTTTATGCCGGCCTTCTGGTTCAGCAGTTCGAGCGAGACATGCTGCACTGTGCCGATCCCCGTCGAGGCACAGTCGAGCGAGCCCGGCTTGCTCTTCGCGAGCGCGATCAGCTCAGGCACCGTCTTGACCGGGAACTGGGCGTTGCGCACGAGCGTCACCGGCGTCTGCATCGTCTGGGCGATCGGCAGGAGCTCGCGCTGCGTGTCGTAGGGCAGCTTGCCGGCGAACAGCGACGGGTTCACCGACTGCGCGGTGGCATCGTACAGAATCGTATAGCCGTCGTTGGGCGCACGCGCGACGATCTGGGCGGCGATCGTGCCGGCGGCACCTGGCTTGTTGTCGACGGTGAAGCTCTGGCCCAGCCTCTCGCCCAGCGCCTGGCAGTAGATGCGGCAAACCACGTCGGCCGTCCCGCCCGCGCTGTAGGCATTGACCACCCGCACCGGTTTGCTGGGCCAGGCCTGCGCCTGCACGATGGCGGGCGCGGCCAGCACGCCGACGGTGGCGCCCAGCAGGGTGCGGCGGCCGATGGTACGGCTGTGCGACATCTCGTTTCCTCCGTTACACGCAGCTCTTTGGCTACGCCAAAAAGTCTGCAGGCACGGCGCTTACAGCCACAAGCGCAATCGATGCGGCTCGATTGCACGCCGAAACGGAATGTCCCTCGCCGCGTCGCTAGGCGACCGCGCGCAGCGCCCGCACGACATAGTCGTTGAGGCGGCGCGCGAAGGCAGCCGGATCGGACGGGATCTCGCCGTCGAGGATGCGGGCCTGGTCGAGCAGCAGGTTGGCGAGATCCTCGACATCCTGCGTGCGGTCTTCCTTCTTCGCCGTTGCCAGCAGGCGGACCATCGCGTGCTTCATGTTGAGTTCGAGGATCGGTTTGGCGCCGCTGCCACGATTCTGGCGCTCCAGCAGGCGCTCGAGTTCGCGATCCCTCCCCTGCGCACTCGCCACCAGGCAGGAGGCGCTGTCGGTGAGCCGGGTCGAGGCCTTCACGTCCGCGACCGCATCGCCCAGCACGTCTTTCGCCGCCGCCAGCACCGATGCGTCGTCCTCGGCATCGACCGTGGCATCCTCGGGCTTCTTCTCATCGACCAGTGGGATCAAGCCGAAATCGACTTCGCCCTGGCTCAGCGACTTGAGGGGCTTGCCCTCGAATTCCTGCGGCAGCGTGGTCCAGAAGGCGTCGACCGGGTCGGTCAGCAGAAGCACCTCGACACCGCGTGCCTTCGCCGCCTCCAGCTTCGGATTGGACTTCAGCCGGTCGAGGCTGTCGCCCACGAGATAGTAGATCTCGGTCTGGTTGGGCTTCAGGTCGGCCACGTACTCCTTGATCGAGCGCGGCTTGTCGCCGGCGGTCGAGGCGAAGCGCGCGAGGCCCAGCAGCTGCGCGCGGCGCTCGCCGTCCTCGTACAGGCCTTCCTTCAGGATCGAACCGAACGTCTCCCAGATCTTGCCGAAGGCCTCGGCGTCCTTCGAAGCCACGCTCTCCAGCTCGGAGATCACACGACCGACCAGGCCGTTGCGGATCTGCCGGACCTGCGGATTGTTCTGCAGCATCTCGCGCGACAGGTTGAGCGGCAGGTCCTCGCTGTCGACCACGCCGCGCACGAAACGCAGATAGGCAGGCAACAGCTCGGCATCGTCGGTGATGTAGACGCGACGGACGTAGAGCTTCACCCGCCCCTTGCGCGCCGGGTCGGTGAGATCGAACGGCGGCGTGCTCGGCACGAACAGCAGGACCGCATACGACTGACGCCCCTCGACCTTGTAGTGCAGCGTGAGCGCGGGCTCGTCGAAGGCCATGGCGAGCGAGCGATAGGCCTGCGTGTACTCCTCGGACGTGACCTCCGACTTCGAGCGCTGCCAGAGCGCGCTCGCGGCATTGACCTGGCGCGCCTCGCCCTTGTCGTCGATCAGCTCGATCGGGAAAAGCACATGATCGGAATAGGTGCGGACGATCCGCTCCAGCTCATAGGGCTGGAGGTAGCGCACCGCGTCTTCCTTGAGATGCAGCACGATCTCTGTGCCGCGCGCGACGCGCGCCGCCTGGGCCTCCGTGGCCGGCGACACCTCGAAGCCCGCGCCGCTGGCGGACGTCCAGGTCCAGGCCTCCGCCGAACTGGCGCGGCGGCTAGTCACCTCGATGCGGTCGGCAACCATGAAGGCGGCATAGAAGCCCACGCCGAACTGGCCGATCAGGCCCAGCCCGTCCTTGGCGTCCTTCAACCCCTTCAGGAAGGCCTTGGTGCCGGACCGCGCCAGGGTGCCGAGGTTGTCGATCAGCTCCTGCCGGTCCATGCCGATGCCGTTGTCGGCAATGGTCAGCGTCCGGGCCGCCTCGTCGGGCTTGATCCGGATCGCCAGCCGCTCGTCGCCGGCCAGGAGTTCGGGGCGGGCGATGGCCTCGTAGCGGACCTTGTCGCAGGCGTCGGAGGCGTTCGACACCAGCTCGCGCAGGAACACGTCGGTCTCGGAATAGACCGAGTGGATCATCAGGTTGAGGAGTTCGGCCACCTCGGCCTGAAACTGGTGCTTCTCCGGGCCGCCCTGGGCAGCCGAACCGTCGCCGTTCATTGCGCTCGTGTCCTCGCGATGGATTTTCCGGCGGTGATATAGGACACCGGCCGCGAACGGCAAGCGCCCGGACGTGGGTCAATCGCTGCGCTTGCTGCCCCACAGCCTGGCCAGTTCGGGGCGCGACACCTGGACGTCGGCGCCGGATGGCAGGGGCTGGTCCTTGTCCTGGATCCAGGCGGCGATGTCCCTGGCGACCAGCGCGCCCTGCTTGTCGCGCAGCAGCATGTGATAGCCGTTCCTATAGAACGCGAGATGCGAATCGGGCCGCCGGGGCATCACCTCGATCGCCGACCGCACCGGTGCGATCGGCACCAGCCGGTCGCCGATGCCGTGCAGCATCAGGTACGGCTTGTCGATATTCGGCGCCGCAGCCTTGCCCGCATCCATCGCGTCGACCAGCCCGTACCCGAGATCGACGCGGGGATTGCGCAGGATCATCGCGTCGTTGCGCATCTTCTCCATGGTCTTGGGGTTGTCCGTCGGCTGGAAGTCGATGGAAGTCGGGCCGGAGGGCAGCCACGGGACCGTATGGGCGAAGAACGAGAGCCCTCCGCTCAGGAAGGGACCCAGCGTATCGCGCGACCGCAGCGCGGCGGCGACCAGGATGAGGCCCTCGACATCGAGAGTCTTGTCGGACGCGGCCATGACGAGCGCGCCCCCCATGCTCTCGCCGGCGAGGTAGAACGGCACGTCGGGGTACTTCTGCCGGATGAGCGTTGCGACCGTCCGGATGTCCTCGATCATGGTGGCCGTACCGGCCCAGCGCCCCCGTGTGGGGCTGGAACCGAAGCCGCGCTGGTCGTAGGCGAAGGTGGTGATGCCGTCGGCGGCCCAGATCTCGGCCGGCTCCTCCCAGGCCTTGCGATAGTCGCCGAAGCCGTGGATGCCGAGAATGATCGCCTTCGGCGTTCCGCCCACGGCAGGCCATGTCGCGAGCTTGAGCACGCTGCCGTCCGCCGCGATGTAGCGGTCGGCTTCGAGCGTCGGCGGCCGGATCGGGGCACCCGCCGGGACGACGACGGGCGCGCACCCCGCGAGGGTCGCGAGCAGGAGCAGGACAATACGCAGGTTACTCATCGCATCGGATCGGAACGCTTCCCAGTCTGGCCCGCAGAGACCCTTGCCGAGAGAAAATGGCAAAAAACCATATCCGG
The DNA here is from genome assembly GCF_020880995.1 of Reyranella aquatilis. GTDB lineage: Bacteria > Pseudomonadota > Alphaproteobacteria > Reyranellales > Reyranellaceae > Reyranella > Reyranella aquatilis. The sequence continues at coordinate 205,627 of NZ_JAJISD010000002.1, forward strand.
CCGATTAAACCACGACGCGCCCAAAGCGTTCCCTACCAGCGCATTCGGAAGCCGGCGGTGAGAGCGTGTGCGTTGTCTTGGCCGGACACCTCGCCATCGTAGCGCACGAAGACGTCGAGCGCTTCGGCGACCGTGGTGGTGGCCGCAAGCCCCAGCACCACTCCGTCGCGCTGGGGCGCCACGCCGTAGGTGGTGAAGGGCGCCGCCGGTGCGCCGGCCAGCGAAGCCGTCACCGGCCGGGCGGTGTCGGCATATTCGTGGCTCCAGCCCAGCCGCATTCTCAATGCCAGCCGGTCGCGCCATCCCATGTCCATCGAACCGCCGATCTCCGCGCCCAGCACGCTGCGCAGCGAATTCGTCGTCTGCTGTCCCACCGACAGATTGAGCGAGCCTGCACCCGTCTCGGTGAAGGCGTTCTGGGTTCCGGTGTAGGCCTGCAGTCGCACGAAGGGCGTGACGAACGCCTCGGCGAGACCGCCGAGATCGAAGCGGTAGCCAGTCTCGACCTGGCCGTAGACCTGGTTGGCGCCGGTATTGCCGATGGCGGTGCGCGCGGCCAGCCCCGGAATCGCGATGCTGCGGGTCATCTGGTTGGCACTGTAGGCGTAACCCACGATCGCGTCGGCATAGAGCTTGTCCTGGACGAAGTTGGCGTAGAGCCCGGCCTGGAAGGTGTTGGAACTGCCGGTCCCGCTGAACCCTGCGACCCACTGGTTGGCGCTCTGGTAGCCGATCGTGGCGCCGACCCGGACGTTCGCCGCCACGAGACGGTCGAGGCCGGCCGCGAAGCCACCGACGCTGTAGGTCAGGGCGCCGGCATTGCCGCCGCCGTTGCTGATGCTGCCCAGCCCGCCCAGCGCGCCGCCCCAGGCACTCCACGGCCCCGCGGCCGTGCCGTCGCAGGCGATGTCGCAGGCCTCGGCCAGCGCCACGCGGTTCGATCCGCCCGAGTTGCGGCCGCCGCCCGCCTGCCCCGCGAAGCTGTTCAGGAAGAGCTGTGTCCCCTGCACCATCGAACTCGAGAAGCCCGAATAGTTCTGCCCGCTGATCGCGTTCATCGCCGCCTGGCCCTGCGGTGCAGAGAGGCCCGCAAGCGCACTGACGACGGTTGCGTAGTCGCCCGCCGCATTGGGCGCCGTCGCATCGAGAACCGCCCCCACCGCGGCCTGGTTGGGCGTCAGCGCCGCCTGTGCAAAGCCGCCGACCTGCAGGGTGAGATAGGCGTTGTTGGCGTCGTAGCTGAGGGTCGGGACGAGGAAGGGCGCGGTGCTGGCGACCGATTGGAACGCACCGCTCAAGCCTCCCGTCGCCGTCACGATCGTGCGGGTCGAGCGCGGCGCGAAGGTACCGCCCTGCGCGAGGACCTGCAGGCCGCCGGCCAGCCGCGCAGTGCCGTCCACGACGAGGGCGTCCGCCGTCGCCGGCGACACGCGCAACCCCAGCGTGCCCGCCGAGGTCTGCACGAAGGTGCCGCTGATCTGGTGCGTGGCACCCGCACCGGCGGCCGCGATGCCGAGCCAGCCGCTGTTCTCGAAACGGGCATCGGGTCCGGCAGCGATCGAGACCAGGCCGTCGATGGTGCCGTTGTTGACGACGAGCGAGCCAACCGCCCTGCCATCGGTGCGGATCGCGTAGCCGCCCGGGCTGGCGCTGATCGTGCCCACATTCAGCAGCGAGCCGAACTCGCCCGTCATCTGAACGGCCATGCCGCCCGCGCCCGTGACCCCGATCGTGCCGTAGTTGGTCACCACGCCGTAGGTTCCGTTGGCGATGCCGATGGCGTTCGCGCCCGACATCTGGATCGAGCCGTTGTTGACGACGTCGTCGCCCGCCCCGTCGATCGCCACCGCGCCGGCCACGCCGGACGTGAGATTCACCGAGTTGGTGACGGGATTGTAGAGACCCGGCACGTTGACGAGATAGGCCCTGGTCACGCCGTTCTCGACATAGACGCCGATCACGTAGCCGCCATAGGTCGAGTTGGCCGACGTCACCGACGCGCCCGGCACGGCGATCTCCGTCCAGGTAGCGAGGCCCGCCGCGTCGACATGCACCGCCCAGGCATGCGGATTGCCGTTTATGTCGACGGAGTCGGCGACGAGATTGTAGGTGTTGGCCCGGCCACCCGATGTGATGCCTTCGAAATGCGTGACCACCGCGCCCGGTGCGTCGTAGGTCGTGAAGAGACGCATCGACTGATTGTAGATGTAGCCGTGCAGCGTGGGATCGGCGAAGCCGCCGGCGATCCTGTTGCCGTACACGCCATAGGCCGTGGTGCTCACCGCCCCGGGCTTGTTGTTGGTCGTAAAGGTGCCGGTGGGAATATCGTAGACGAAGGCATTGCCGGTGGCGAACCTGGTGTCGTAGTTGCCGACGACCTGGTTCCCGAAGTTGCTATGGGCGATGGTGTAGAGCGTGTCGCCGCCAGGATAGATCAGCGTGCTGAGCTGCGATCCGGGCGCCTTGGCCGCATCGTACAGATAGCCGAGATCGTAGGGGTTGGACGCGGCGGTGATGTAGCTGCCGACCACCCGCAGTATCCCCGACGCGGAACCGAAGCTCGGCCCATAGGGCGTGCTGCTGGTGGCGCCGGGATAGTTGGAGGCGCCTGCCGCCGCCGATGGGAACGGCGCGATCGAATCTCCCGACAGGCCGAAGAGCAGTCCGCCCGTGCCGCCCGCATAGGAATAGTTTCCGGTCATGTTATCGCCGCGGATGCCAGTGACCGTCGTGATGGCGCTCGTGCCGTACTGGTAGGTCTTGAAATCGAGCTGTGCCTGCGCCGGCCCCGTCAGGGCGCCGAGGCCCGTCGTACCCATGCATACGGCAATCATGATGCGACGCACTGGCGTGACACGCAGCGACTCTGATTCTCCCACCAAACTCCCCGTCATTGATCTGGTCTTCGGCCCGGCTCGCCGGTCGCGTCGCTGGAAAAGCGCAGCACTCACCACGTCATGCGGAAGCCGGCAGTGAAGGCGTGGGCGTTGTCCTGGCCGGAGACCTCGCCCTCGTAGCGGAGGTAGATCGACGTCGCATCGGCGACGGCGGTGTTGGCCGCGAGGCCCAGCACCACCCCATCGCGTTGCGGCGCGACGCCATAGGTGGTGAAGGGCGCCACCGGCGCGCCCGCGAACGAGGCCGTCACGGGACGCGCCGTGTCGGCATATTCGTGGCTCCAGCCCAGGCGCATCTTGAGCGCCAGCCGGTCGCGCCAGCCCACGTCCATCGAACCGCCAAGCTGCGCGCCCAGCACGGTGCGCAGCGAGTTCGTCGTCTGCTGCGCCACCGAGAGGTTCAGCGAGCCCGCCCCCGTCTCGGTGAAGGCGTTCTGGGTGCCCGTATAGGCCTGCAGCCGCACGAACGGCGTGACGAAGGCGTCGGCCAGACCGCCGAGATCGAAGCGGTAGCCGGTCTCGACCTGGCCGTAGAACTGGTTGGCGCCGGTGTTGCCGATGGCGGTGCGCGGCGCGAGGCCGGGGATCGCGATGCTGCGCCACATCTGGTTGGCGCTGTAGGCGTAGCCCGCGATCGCGTCGGCGTAGACCTTGTCCTGGATGAAGTTGGCGTAGAGGCCGGCCTGGAAGCTGTTGGAGTTGCCCTGCCCGCTGAAGCCGCCGACCCACTGGTTGGCGTTCTGGTAGCCCGCCGTCACGCCCACCCGCAGACCCGGCGCCACCAGACGGTCGAGGCCACCTGCGAATCCGCCCGCACTGTAGGTCAGCGTGCCGGCATTGCTGCTGCCGCTGCTCATCGTGCCGAGCCCGCCCAGCATGCCGCCCCAGGCACTCCACAGCGCCGGCACCGTGCTGTCGCAGGCTACGTCGCACGCCTCGGCCAGCGCCACCCGGCTCGACCCGGTGAGGCTGCCGCCGCCGCCCGCCTGTCCCGCGAAGTTGCTCAGGAAAAGCTGGATCCCCTGCGCCATCGAGCTGGAGAAGCCGGAATAGTTCTGGCCGCTGATCGCGTTCATCACCGCCTGGCCCTGCTGGGCGGAGAGGGTGGAGAGCGCGCCTATGACGGTGGCGTAATCGCCCGTCGCATTAAGCGCCGTGGAGTCGAGCACCGCCCCGACGGCCGCCTGGTTCGGCGTCAGCGCCGCCTGCGCGAAGCCCCCCACCTGCAGGCTGAGATAGACGTTGTTGGCATCGTAGCTCAGGCTCGGCTGCAGGAATGGCAGGGCGCTGCTGACTGAGGCGTAGGTACCCGTCAGCCCGCCGGTCGCGTTGAGCAGCGTATAGGTCGTACGCGGTGCGTAGCTGCCGGCCTGCGGCAGGACGACCACTGTGCTGCCCGCTCCGATCGTGGCGGTGCCTGTCGCGTTCAGCCGGTCGCTCTGTCGCGTGGCATTGACCTCCGCCTGGAAGGTACCGCCGGTCTGCGTATAGTTGCCCGTGACGCTCAGCGTGCCGATCGAGTTGCCGGGCGCGACGACGCCGGCGTTCGTTACGTTGCCGAAGATCGTGCCGGTACCCGAGAGCACGCCCATGTTGTTGACATTGCCGGCGATCGTGCCGTTCTGGGCGAACAGGCCCATGTTGGTGACGTTGCCAGTGATCGTGCCGGTGTTGCTGAACTGGCCCAGGCTGCCGTTGAACACCGAGCCCGTCAGCGTCCCCCCATTGGCCGCCAGCCCAAGGTTGGCGAGGCTGGCGTTGAAAGCGCCGTTGTTGGTGAAGTTGCCCGAATTCAGCTGCCACTGGAGCGGCGTGTCGACCGTACCGTTGTTGACGAAGCTGCCGCCGGCATTGACGGTGAGCTGACCATTGCCGCCGATCGTGCCGTTGTTGACCAGGCCGCCACCATTGTTGACGGTGACGTCGCCCAGGATCGAACCGGTGTTGGCAATCGTGAGAAGGCCGCCGTTCACCGTCGTTCCGCCCGTATAGGTGCCGGCGCCGCCCAGGGTGAGGTTGCCGCTTCCCAGCGTAAGACCGCCAGGCCCCCAGATCGAACCGTTAAGAAGGGCAGAGCCATTCTGCTGAACCTGCACCGTCACATTGTCCATCAGGTACGTCGTGAAACTCGCCTGGAAAGCGTCCGGCAGGTTCAGCATGCCCTGCAGGGCCAGCATCTGGACGATGCTTCCATTGCCCCGATAGTCGCGACTGACGGGGACGCTGTAGCCGACGAAGCCGTTCATCGGATCGTAGAGGTAATTGAGGTTTTCGAAGAAGGTGCGGCCGAGGTTGGTGAAGCCCGGCCCGTCCGTGACCTGCACGCCGTAGGGCAGGATGGAACTGCTGTCGCCCAGGATGAAACTGTAGGCGGCCGTCGTTTGCCCCGGCAGAAAGACCTGCACTGTACCGCCGGGTTGCAGGCAGTTGTTCTCCGCCTGTGTCCTAGCGCTGCACTGCCCCCGGCCGACCGGGACCTGGCCGGCGGTCGGCGCCGTGACGATCATGTAGGAGATGCCGCTATCGGGTAGCTGGTTCAGGGTCCCGAGATCGTAGCGTGGCTGTCCCTCGACCGTGATCGAGACCGACCCATTCTGGGAGCCCCATTGCACGGGGTAGGCAGTGCCACCGATGCTGTACCAGGACAGGTTGGTGCCGCTCGAAGGCAGGTTCTGGAAGGCGAAGCCGCTGGTGTTCTGGCTGTTGAGCCCCAGCAGGATACCCGGGGTATTGCCGAGGCCGAGGCTCGGAAATCCGCTCATGCCGATGATATAGCCTGGCTGCATGGTGCTGCTGACGCCGGGGCCGCTCACCAGCGAGAGCAGCGGATTCATGTTCCATGAGTTGTTGGCCGCCTGCTGCAATTTTTTAGGTGCGCCAAGGTACGGATCGACCATGACGCCGCCGCGATCGAAGCCGATGCCCATTTGATGGAAGCCGTCTTTGGTGGTCGCGAGGATCGGAACCCGCGCGGTCACCGACTGGCCGTTTGCGCCATTGATCTGCACGTTCGTGAGGTAGATGGTGCCGTCCGAGCCGGCATTGCTAGTGCCGTAACTGATGCTCGCATAGGGCGCGAGGACAGGATCGTTGCCGGGCTTGTAATGCTTTCCGTCCGCTACAAGCCCGAGGGAGCCGGTATCCAAAATGAAATTCTTGGGGCCGTAGCCGTTCAGCGTCAGCGAGACGAATACCTGGTTGGGCCCGCCAGCGGGATTCGGCTCGGTGGTGAGCGGAACGAAAAACGAGCCGCCGCCACCGTACATGTTCCAGGGTAGCGCCGATTGCGCCACGACCGGACCGGAAAACAACGAACACGCCGACAGGATGAGCGTTGCCCGCCAGACACCTTCACGGTTCACGCCTCTACTCCCCAGCACCCACCCTTTGCGACGCTCTGGCCGCTTCATGCCCAATCCTGAATGAAGCACCGCCAAAGCTCAAAACGAAAAAGCTGGTCCCTGGACGCCGGCGAGGGTAGGGGCCGGCGAATCAGAGCACGTACCCCCGTCGAGGGTGAGGCCAGCGCCCATCCTATAGCCCACCTCCCGGCTCGCCAGACAGGCGACCCAACCAACGGTTTCCGCCGACTTTCCGCGCCTTGCGACAGTCGCCGACCCCGTGGATGCCGAGGAAGATGGCCTTCGCCGCGCCGACCCTGCGCGGCGTTCACCGCCCGATGGAACCTTCGTCTACCACGTCATGCGGAAGCCGGCAGTGAAGGCGTGGGCATTGTCCTGCCCTGAGACCTCGCCCTCGTAGCGCAGGTAGATCGACGTCGCATCGGCAACGGCGGTGTTGGCCGCGAGGCCCAGCACCACCCCATCGCGTTGCGGCGCGACGCCATAGGTGGTGAAGGGCGCCACCGGCGCGCCCGCGAACGAGGCCGTCACGGGACGCGCCGTGTCGGCATATTCGTGGCTCCAGCCCAGGCGCATCTTGAGCGCCAGCCGGTCGCGCCAGCCCACGTCCATCGAACCGCCAAGCTGCGCGCCCAGCACGGTGCGCAGCGAGTTCGTCGTCTGCTGCGCCACCGAGAGGTTCAGCGAGCCTGCCCCCGTCTCGGTGAAGGCGTTCTGGGTGCCCGTATAGGCCTGCAGCCGCACGAACGGCGTGACGAAGGCGTCGGCCAGACCGCCGAGATCGAAGCGATAACCGGTCTCGACCTGGCCGTAGAACTGGTTGGCGCCGGTGTTGCCGATCGCAGTGCGCGGCGCGAGCCCGGGGATCGCGATGCTGCGCCACATCTGGTTGGCGCTGTAGGCGTAGCCCGCGATCACGTCGGCATAGACCTTGTCCTGGATGAAGTTGGCGTAGAGGCCGGCCTGGAAGCTGTTGGAGTTGCCCTGCCCGCTGAAGCCGCCGACCCACTGGTTGGCGTTCTGGTAGCCTGCCGTCACGCCAACCCGGAGACCTGGCGCCACCAGCCGGTCCAGACCGCCCGCGAAGCCGCCGGCACTGTAGGTCAACGTGCCGGCATTGCTGCTGCCGCTGCTCATCGTGCCGAGCCCGCCCAGCATGCCGCCCCAGGCACTCCACAGCGCCGGCACCGTGCTGTCGCAGGCTACGTCGCACGCCTCGGCCAGCGCCACCCGGCTCGACCCGGTGAGGCTGCCGCCGCCGCCCGCCTGTCCCGCGAAGTTGCTCAGGAAAAGCTGGATCCCCTGCGCCATCGAGCTGGAGAAGCCGGAATAGTTCTGGCCGCTGATCGCGTTCATCACCGCCTGGCCCTGCTGGGCGGAGAGGGTGGAGAGCGCGCCGATGACGGTGGCGTAATCGCCCGTCGCATTAAGCGCCGTGGAGTCGAGCACCGCCCCGACGGCCGCCTGGTTCGGCGTCAGCGCCGCCTGCGCGAAGCCCCCCACCTGCAGGCTGAGATAGACGTTGTTGGCATCGTAGCTCAGGCTCGGCTGCAGGAATGGCAGGGCGCTGCTGACTGAGGCGTAGGTACCCGTCAGCCCGCCGGTCGCGTTGAGCAGCGTATAGGTCGTACGCGGTGCGTAGCTGCCGGCCTGCGGCAGGACGACCACTGTGCTGCCCGCTCCGATCGTGGCCGTGCCTGTCGCGTTCAGCCGGTCGCTCTGTCGCGTGGCATTGACCTCCGCCTGGAAGGTACCGCCGGTCTGCGTATAGTTGCCCGTGACGCTCAGCGTGCCGATCGAGTTTCCGGGCGCGACGACACCGGCGTTCGTTACGTTGCCGACGATCGTGCCGGTACCGCCCAGGGTGCCCCCGCCGCCCACTACCATATCGCTGGTGGTGCTTCCGTTGACCGCGAGCAGGCCGCCGAAGATCCGGGTTTCACCGGTATAGGTGTTGTTGCCGGTCAGCGAAAGCTGACCTGTGCCGAACAGACTCAACCCGCCGGCGCCGGTGACGGAAGTGGCGAGCGAACTGGCGCCGCTGGCATTGATGCTCAGCCGGCCGGCGCCGAGGTCGAGCACGCCGCCGACGCCGGAGAGGTTGCCGATGGTCGGGCTGTTGCCGTTGAGATTGAGCTGCCCTGCGTTGATGGTGAGCGAACCGCCCGTCGGCAAGGCTCCCGCCGAAGCGATGTTGAGAATGCCGCCATTGACGATGGTGCCGCCGCTATAGGTATTGGTGCCCGACAGGTTCATCGTGCCGCCGCCGAGCGCAAGGCTGCCCGGTCCGCCGATGTTGCCGCTGATGGTCCCGGTGCCGGTCTGCTGGAAGGTCGTTGCGGCCATCAGGTAGGTCGGGAAGTTCGACGAGAAGTTGTTGTCGAAGGCGAGCGTGCCCTGCAGGGCGAGCATCGGCGTGACCGAGCCGCTTGGATCAACGTTCGATCCGCTCCAGCGATAGCCGACGAAACCGCCAACGGGATCGTAGAGATAGTCGAAGCCGCGAAAGAAATTGTGGCCCGTGTTCACATAGGGTGGGCCATCGACCACCTGAACGGCGGTTGGCGCCACGGGGTCAGGCGTTCCGACGGTGAATGTGTAGTTCGCGGCGGTACCCGGCTGCCCCGGGAGGGCGATCGCAATGATCGTGCCGTTGGGCGCATAGGTCTGTTCGCCGGCGACCAGACCGCTGCCCGGCGGCGGCGGTGACAGGAACATATAGCCGATGCCGCTGTCCTGGAGCACGGTCCCGCTCATGGGGACGCCATTGGTCGTCACGCTCATGGTGGTCGGCTGGAAGTTGCCGGCGAGTGAGCAGGCCGTCGTAGGCGTAGTGCACGGCGTCACCGTGTTCGCGTTCGTATTCGGCATCAGTTGCACGTAGGCAAAGTCGTTCAGGAACGCGCCATCGAGGCCCAGCCTCACGCCGGGCTGCGCCTGGTTATTGGTGATGACGAAGCCCGCGCGCATGTTTGCGACCGACAGGTCGGGAAGGTTCACGAATCCGGTCAGGTTGAGAAACGGGTTGCCGTTCGGCGACAATCCTGTCGCGGCGCCGGCGGCGGCGTTGGCGGACCCGCGGTTGAATCCCACTCCCATCATCCCGATCCCGGTAGGATTGGAATTGGGCTGGCACTGGCCCGTGGCTTGCTTGCCAGGCTCGCAGGTTATGTTTGTCACCAGAAGGACCGGCACGGTGGCCATCGCGTAGGTTTGCTGGCCGTTGACGACTGCCCCATGAATGAAGATGTCAGCGTTGTAGACCGTTCCCTGGTTGATGATACCGCTGCTGGTGTAGGTGATGCTGCCCTGGCCGAGTGAGGTGCCCGGCACGGGGGTGAACCGGTCTGCGGAGACGAGGATGCCGGTCGACCCGGTGTCCATCACGAAGGGGATCGGGGTGAACGGCGCCACGTTGGGGGCCGAAGGCAGCGAGAGGTTTACCATCCCCATCGTGCCGTCACCCATCTGGCCGCCGGCAAAGGGAACGTAGAAGGTCGAATTCGTCGCCGTCGGATAGTAATTCCACGACTGGGCCGCCGCCGGCCCCGCGATCGCCACCGACAAACTGGCGACGAGCGTCGCCGACCAGTCACGCTTCTTCACCCGCAACTCCTCCAGATCCCCCAAGTCCCAAACCCGGCGCCGCCGCTTTCGTCAGCGCTTACTCTTCGCCCGCTCGATCGCCTCGGTGATGAGGCGGCGCGCCTCGTCGACGTCGCCCCAGCCCAGCAGCTTCACCCACTTGCCCGGTTCGAGGTCCTTGTAGTGGATGAAGAAGTGCTCGATCTGGTGGCGCGTGATCTCCGGCAGGTCGGTGTAGTTCTTCACGTGCACGTAGCGCTGGGTCAGCTTCGAGGACGGCACGGCGATGATCTTCTCGTCCCCGCCTCCGTCGTCCTCCATGCGCAGCACGCCGATCGGTCGGACATTCATCACGGCGCCGGCGATGATCGGACGGGTATTGGCGACCAGCACGTCGATCGGGTCGCCGTCGTCGGACAGGGTGTGCGGCACGAAGCCGTAATTTCCGGGGTAGCGCATGGGCGTGTAGAGGAAGCGGTCGACCACCAGGGTGCCGGCTTCCTTGTCCATCTCGTACTTGATCGGCTCTCCGCCGATCGGCACTTCGATGATGGTGTTGACGTCTTCGGGTGGATTTTTGCCGATGGCAATGGCGTCGAGCTTCATGCCGCGATCCTGACCGAAGCCGGCCGAAAGCTCAAAAAGAAACCGGCGGCCCTTGGGGGCCGCCGGTTCATTTCTGTCGCGGATCGAGTGTCAGTCCTCGGCGTAGATGTCGCGATCCTTGGTCTCGGGCATGAACAGCAGGCCGATCACCAGGGTCATGCCGGCCACCGCGATCGGGTACCAGAGACCGGAGTAGATGTTGCCGGTCGCGGCCACGATGGCGAAGGCGGTCGGGGGCAGGAAGCCGCCGAACCAGCCGTTGCCGATATGGTACGGCAGCGACATGCCCGAGTAGCGGATGCGGGTCGGGAAAAGCTCGACCAGCAGGGCCGCGATCGGCCCGTAGACCATCGTCACGTAAATCACCAGGATCGTCAGGATGACGATCACCATCGTCATGTTGATCTTGGTCTTGTCGGCCGCTGCCGGATAGCCCGCGGCGCGGATGGCCGCCGTGGCGTCGGTGTTGAACGCCCGCTCCTTGGCGGCGCCGTCGGCGCCCGCCTTAGCCTTGTCGAAGGAGGTGACGACCTTGTCACCGACCTTGATCTGCGCCGGCGTGCCCGCCGGTGCCGCCTGGTTGGCGTAGTTCACCGAGTTGCGCGCGAGGAACGACTTGGCGATGTCGCACGAGCTGGTGAACGAGGCGGTACCCGTCGGGTTGAACTGGAACGAGCACTCGTTCGGGTCGGCGACCACCACGACCGGCGACTTCTCGATCGCGGCGTTGAGCGCCGGGTTCACCGCGTTGGTGAGCGCGTGGAACAGCGGGAAGTAGGTCACCATGGCGAGCGCGCAGCCCGCCAGGATGATCGGCTTGCGGCCGATCTTGTCCGACAGCCAGCCGAAGAAGATGAAGAACGGCGTGCCGATGGCCAGCGCCACGGCGATCACGATGTTCGAGGTCGTGCCGTCGAGCTTCAGCGTCTGGGTGAGGAAGAACAGGGCGTAGAACTGGCCGGTGTACCAGACCGCCGCCTGGCCGGCGGTGCCGCCGAACAGGGCGATGAGCGCGATCTTGGCATTCTTCCAGACGCCGAACGCCTCGCGCAACGGCGTCTTGGAGCCCTTGCCCTCGGCCTTCATGCGCTGGAACGCCGGCGATTCCTGCAGCTGCAGACGGATCCAGATCGACACCGCCAGCAGCAGGATCGAAACGAGGAACGGCACGCGCCAGCCCCAGTCCGCGAACTGCTCGGGCGTCAGCGACAGGCGAAGCGCCAGGATGACGAGCAGCGAGAGGAACAGGCCGACGGTGGCCGTCGTCTGGATCCAGGACGTGTAGAAGCCGCGACGGCCCTGCGGGGCATGCTCGGCCACGTAGGTCGCCGCACCGCCGTACTCGCCGCCCAGCGCCAGGCCCTGCAGCAGGCGGCAGGCGATGAACAGGATCGGCGCCGCGATGCCGATCGAGGCATAGCCGGGCAGCAGACCGACCACGAAGGTCGCGATGCCCATCAGGGTCATGGTGACGAGGAAGGTGTACTTGCGGCCGATCAGATCGCCCAGGCTGCCGAAGAACAGCGCGCCGAACGGACGGACCGCGAAGCCAGCCGCAAAGCCGAGCAGCGTGAAGATGAAGGCGGCGGTCGGATTGACGCCGGCGAAGAAGTTGGCGGCGATGTTCGCGGCGAGCGAGCCCGCGAGATAGAAATCGTACCATTCGAAGATGGTGCCGACGGAGGAAGCGATGATCACCTTCCTCTCTTCGCGCGTCATCGGACGCGCGCGCTCGTCCACGGTGCCAGCTACGGCCATAGGCGTTTCTCCCGTTATGACAATCGAATTGAGCTCGACTGCTTAGGATCGCCTTTAGTTGGTGCTGCGGGGCACGTGCAATTGGACCAAGGTCATGCAAGACCAAAGTCGAATGTCGTCTGCGAAATTTCAGAGGCCCTGCGACGTCAGCCGCGGAAGACCCAAACGATCGCAGCGCCGATGCAGAGCACCAGCGTCACGACACCCGCCATCTCCGCGTAGCGAAGATAGGTCTTTCGGAGCACCTCGAGCAGCAGTTCGGGCGGATAGTTCGGTGGCAGGTCCGCACCCTTGTTCAGGAGCACCCAGAGTTCCGTCGACTTGTGGTTCCACTTCGGCGCATTGTACGCAAACAAACCGAGCACCGAACCGTGCAGCGCCTCGAGTATCGCGCCCGATTTCAGGCAGAGCAGCAGGTCGTGGGAAAGACCGAGCATGACCATGCAGATCGCGAGCAGCGCGAAGCCGCAGCCGCGACGCACGATGACATCCGCGAGATACTCGATGCGATCCATCCGGCCCTCCGGTGCAGCCTATTGCACAGCACCTGACATGAGCAAGACACGGACCATGGCGGGAAAGCAGAGCACCAGCGCGACCCCGGCCCAGATCCAGTTCGGACCGGGCGCCTCGCGCGAGGCCGGAATGGCGCGCTCGACCAGGGCGGCGGGCACCCCTGATACGAGAAGCGTCGTCGTCGCCACGATCAGGCTGGAAAAGTAGAAAACGACGCTCGGATCGCCGGGCAGCCAGGGCGGCGCCCAGACGAGACTATAGGCGGCGACGAGGTGCACCAGCGGAGAGAAGATGCCGTTGAACACGGCGAGCCCCAGCACAAGGGCGAACACCTGGTGGCGGAGCATCGTCAGCCTCCTCCGGCGAGGCGCGGCGTGAGGCCGGCGGACGCCATGGCGAAGTAGATGCCCGTCCGCAGCCAGAACAGCCAGAAGGCCGTGATGAGCGGCAGCCAGCGCTGCCCCAGCGATGCCGGCGTGATGAAGCTCACGATGGCGATGGCCCAGCCGGTGAGCCAGACAAAGGAGCGCCAGATGTAGTTCTGCGGCTGCAGGGCCGGCACGAACAACGACAGCATCCAGCGCCCGATGCAGGCCCAGGCCACGAGCGACAGCCCGTAGTTCACGATCCAGAAGGGCAGGTAGCCCCAGAAGAAGTCCGGTTGATTCATCGGTCCAAATGGAAAGGGCGAGGCTTTCGCCCCGCCCTACCCTTCCTCAAGTCGTGGCGGCGATCAATGTGCCGCTTCGGCGTTGCGCACCGATCCGGCCGGCACGCGGATCGAATCGATGAAGTCCTGCATCTCGGCCGATGCCGGCTTGCTGATCCATCCGACGACTATCATGGCGAGGAACGCCGCCGGGATGCCGAAGATGCCCACCGAGATGTTGTTGATGCCCCAGATGTAGGCAACGTCGCGACCGCGAATCTTCACGATGTTGATGTCGCCCAGCCAGCTCATGCTTGCCTTGACCCATGGCCCGTAGAACTCGGTCGCGATCAGGAAGAACATGCAGAGGCCGAAGCCCACGATGATCCCCCAGATGCCGGCGGCATCGCCGGCGCGCTTCCACCAGATGCCGAGCACCAGGCCCGCGAACAGGCCGGCGGCGGCGATGGAGAAGGCCCACGACACCAGGAACAGGATGTCGGCTCCCAGCGTGCCGGCCACGTAGGCGGCGACGATGGCCACCAGGCCGAGCAGGACCCGGCTGATGATCAGGCGACGCTTCGTATCGGCCGTGGGGTCGATCATCTTGTAGTAGACGTCGTGGCTGAGCGCGTTGGCGATCGCGAGCAGCAGGCCGTCCGCGGTCGAGAGCGCGGCGGCAAGGCCGCCGGCCGCGACCAGGCCGGAGATGACGTAGGGGAGGCCGGCGATTTCCGGCGTCGCCAACACGACGGCGTCGGTGTGCAGCCGGAACTCGTTGAGCTGCAGGATGCCGTCGCCGTTGCCGGTGACCCCCTTGCAAAGCGCGAATTGCGCGGCGGCATTGGCCGCATCGCATGCGCCGACCAGCCCGATGCTGCCCCAGGAGGCGACCCAGGCCGGCAGCTTGGCGATCGGCTGGCCGATCACCGACTGGTAAACTTCCAGCTTCGCGAACGCCGCGTAGGCCGGCGCCGTGAAGTAGAGCAGGAAGATGAAGAACAGAGACCACGCCACCGAATCGCGCGCCTGCTTGACGGACGGCGTGGTGAAGTAGCGCATCAGGATGTGCGGCAGCGACGCCGTGCCGACCATCAGGCAGAGGATCAGCGCGAAGAAGTTCCACATCGCCGTCGGACTGTAGTTGCCGCGGGCGTCTACGAAGGCCGCGGTATGCGGCTGCAGGACGCCCAGCGTCTTCTCGAGCGCGGCGATCTTCTCGAGCGCCTGGCCGTACATGATCTGCGGGAGCGGAACGCCCGTGAGCTCGGACGACAACACGGTGACCGGGATCAGGTAGGCGATGATCAGGATGATGTACTGCGCCACCTGCGTCCACGTGACCGCCTTCATGCCGCCCAGCATCGAGCAGAGCAGGATGCCGAGCAGACCGACGAAGCAGGCGATCTCGAAGCCGATGTTGAGGAAACGCGCGGTGATGATGCCGACGCCGACGATCTGGGCGACGACGTAAACGAAGGACGCCGTGATCAGCACGACGACCGCCAGGGCGCGGGCCACGTTGCCGCCGTAGCGCGCGCTGAAGAAGTCCGGAACCGTGAACTGGCCGAACTTGCGCAGGTACGGCGCCATCAGGATCGAAACCAGCACGTAGCCGCCGGTCCAGCCCAGCACGAAAGCGAGGCCGCTGTAGCCGCCGAAATAAAGCGAGCCCGCCATGCCGATGAACGATGCGGCGCTCATCCAGTCCGCGCCGGTCGCCATGCCGTTGTAGAAGGCGGGAACCGCCCGGCCGGCGACGTAGTATTCGTTGACTTCCGCGGTCCGCGCCAGCCAGCCGATCAGCGCATAGACGCCGAGGGTGAGGAAGATGAAGAGATAGCCGAGGACCCTGTTCGGCACGCCCATCAGTTCGAGGATGCCGATGAAGATCGTGAAGCCGATGAAGGCCCCGGTATAGATCGCGTAGACCCGTCCGAGGTTGGCGAGAAACCCGCCCTGGATAGCTGCCATGGTCGTTCCTCCTAACCCGTCACTCGTCCTGGACGCCGAATTCGTGATCGATCTTGTCCTGCGACTTGGCGTTCCACACGCACATCAGGACGAAGGCGATCAGCGAGCCCTGGGCCGCCATGTAGTAGCCGAGCGGGAATCCGAGGATACGGATCTGGTTGAGCTGAGGTGCCCAGAAGTGGATGAGGAAGCTGAAGACGAACCACGCAGCGAGGATGACCAGCATCAGCCCGCGCGTTTTCTCCCAATAGGCGGCCTGTTGAGAGGCCGACAGTTTGTTCTCCGCCATGCTCTTGCTCCTCCAGTGACTCGTTGGAGGCGCCGCCGCAGATTTACCGCCGCGATGAGTTTCGGGCTTGCCCGACGGTACGCTGAACTCCCCATCGCCCGGTCTGTTCGGGCGCCGTGCTTCTTGCTTTTTCAAAATGATCAGACTGTGTGAATATACAGAAGGTGTGATTCACTGTCAGCGCAAAGAGACCCCCTACTTTAGTCGAATATCGATTCACAGGCCGGGCCACGGACGTACATGCGGATGCTTGCAGGACTGAAGCGCACCCTTTTCCCGCAACGCGTGCGGTCGCGGAGCGATCTCACCCGCTTTGTCAGCGGCGAGGCCTCCTATGTGGCTCAGCGGTCCACCTATGAGTTCTCCCGCAACACCCTGGCATGGTTCGGCCAGTCGGCGTTTGGGGACCCCGCCTTCAACGAAGCCTTCGCCGTCTGCCGCTGGGAGGCCTTCGCCGCGATCGCAGCCGACATGACGATGGTGGTGCGAGCCTTTCTCGACGGAGGGGCCGACCTCGACCCTGCCCTGCTGCGGGTCTATGCGGACGCGCTCGGCGAGTATCCCGCCCCGGCGCACCGGCCCCAGGGCTGGAGCGATCGCCATGCGGCCCTGCTCAGCCGCTTTGCCGGAAGCCCGCCCGACCATCGGCCGGATTTCAAGGCCATGGGACACCGTACCGGTGTGATCATCCACGAGTTCGTCCCGGCGCGATCCAACAATGCCGAGGAGGAACGCCAGGTCCTTGCGGCGGCGGTGACTTTCGGTTTGATCTCTTTCAACGATCGCCTGTCGCAGCGCCTCGTCCGTCAGGCGCTGCTCGATAATCTCCGCCTTCCACCTTGATTCTCCCGGCCCCGGTGGTCACGCTCCTTCCATGGCCGAGATCGAGCGCTTTCTGATCGCCGATGACCATCCGATGGTCCGAGACGCACTGGCGTCGGCGCTGGGTCAGGCCTTCGCGGGCGCGCAGTTCAGCGTGGCGGGAACCTTGGATCAGGCCAAAGCCGAACTCGACCGCGAGCCGGAGACGGATGCCGTCCTGCTCGATCTCGACATGCCCGGCATGGACGGGCTGACCGGCCTCGCCCGCCTGCGGGCCGAGCATCCCACGGTGCCGATCATCATCGTCTCCGCTGCGCGCGAAACTGGCGTGGTTCAGCGGGCCTACGAATTCGGCGCCTCCGCCTACATCGAGAAATCGGCATCGCTCGAGGAGATCGCCGGAATCGTGCGCGCCGTGCTTGATGGAGAGATCTTCGCGCCGCCCGAATCCAACGCCACCGACACCTTCGCCCAGCGCGCGGCGCAGCTCACGCCCCAGCAGTGGCGCGTGCTGGCCCTCATGGTGCAGGGCGACCAGAACAAGCAGATCGCCCACAAGCTCGGCGTCGGCGAGGCCACGGTGAAGGCACACGTCACTGTGATCCTGCGCAAGCTCGGCGTCCGCTCCCGCACCCAGGCGGTCATCGAGGCGCGCGGGCTGGCGCTGCCCGGGTCGGAGATGGTTCGGAGTTAGCCCATCCTCATGTTCCTCTACCCCGTTAGGGGGAGAGGCTAGGTGAGGGGATACGGGCGGTGCGTCGTCCCCTCACCCAACCTCTCCCCCTAGCGGGGGCGAGGCGTAAGAAGTCACGCCGTCAGCCGCCCCGCCGCCGAACTGCGCAGACGCAGCAGCGCTCGCAGCGATGCCGGCTTCACCGGCTTGTGCAGCAGCTCGACCTGCCGGGCGCGCGCCCGCAGCCGCAGCATCGGATCGCGATCGGCGGTGACGAGTGCCGCGGGCACGGCACGCCCCCAGGTCGCGCGCATCGCGACCACGGCGTCGAGCCCGTCGGCGCCCTCGTCGAGATGGAGATCGGCCAGCACGAGGTCGGGCAGCCGGCCGGCGCGTGCCACTGCCGCGAGCGCCTCGGCCTGAGAGGCCGCGGTAGCGACGATGCAGCCCCAGCCGCCCAGCAATGCCGCCATCGCCTCGCGCACCTGCGCTTCATTATCGAGGCAGAGCACGAAGCTCTCGGTCTCGATCGACGGCGGAAGTTGGGGTACCGGCGCGGCGCTGGGAGCAATCACGACGGCCGCGACGCGCGGCACGGTGACGGAGAAGGTCGAGCCGCGCCCCGGCGCGGAGGCGAGAGCCACCGGCAGGTCGAGCATGCGCGCGATGCGGTCGACGATGGCGAGGCCGAGGCCCAGCCCCCGCTCCTCGCGCAGCCCCTCGTCCTCGGGCTGCAAGCGCACGAACTCGTCGAAGATGACCGCCTGCTTGTCGGGCGCGATGCCCGGCCCATTGTCGCGCACCTCGATGCGCAGCGAGTCGCTGCCTTCTCCTGTCGTCACGCGCCGGCAGCCCAGCAGCACCCGCGCCGGCCGTCCCTCGACCTGCCCGTAGCGCAGCGCGTTCGACAGAAGGTTCTGCAGGATGCGCCGCAGGAAGGCGGGATCGGTGTCGACGAAGGCGCGTGTCGGCACGACCACCAGCTCGACGCCGCGCCGCGCCGCCATCGGTGCGAAGGCCGTCGCCAGCGATTCGAACAGCGGCTGCAACGCGAAGGTGCGCTTCTCGGGCTTGAAGGCGCCGGCATCGAGCTTCGAAATGTCGAGCAACGCATCGAGCAGCGATTCGACGGCGCCCAGGCTCGCATCGATCTTGCCGCCGAGGTCGTTTCGCGGGTCGCGGTCGATCATCGCCGCCGTGAACAGCCGCGCGGCATGCAGCGGCTGCAGCAGGTCGTGGCTGGCAGCCGCGATGAATCGGGTCTTGCCGAGATTGGCGGCCTCCGCCTCGGCGCGGCTGGCCTCGAGTTCGGCGGTGCGCTCGGCCACGCGCTGTTCCAGCGTTTCGGCTGCGCGGCGAAGCTGGCCGTCGCTGTCGCGCAGCGCCTGGGCGATGCGCACCCGTGCCGTCACGTCGTTGCAGGTGGCGACGAAGCCGTCCTCGGGCAGCGGATCGAGACGCAGTTCGATCACCCGGCCGTCGCGCGTCGTGATCTCATGCGTCGCCGGCGCCTCGGGCCGTCTCAGCAGCGCAATGACGTCGGGTGCCGCGCCGAACTCGCGCGGCGCGGCGCCGACGGCCACCGCATCGTCGTCGAGCGCCAGGAGGTCGGTGAAGCGGTCGTTGAAGATCTCGAGCCGGCCCTCGCGATCGAACGACGCGATGCCCATGCCGACATGGTCGAGCGTGTTGCGCAGGATCTCGTAGTTGTAGCGGATCGCCTCGGACGCCTCGTCGATGATGGCACGGGCACTGCGTGGCAGCAGCCGGCCGCGCCGCGCCGAGGCCGCCACGATGACGCGCGCGGAGGCAGCACCCAGCGTGCCCGACAGCATGCGCTCGGTGCGGACCAGCGCCGCTTCCAGCGACAGGTCTCCCGAGAGCGCCCGGGCCGCGCGCTCGACCCCCACGAAGCGTGCGAGCAGTTGCCGGAGCTCCTCGATGCGGGCGGCATCGGCCGGCGCGCGGCGGGGCAGCGGGGGCGGCTCGGCGCCCAGTACGAAGGCGTCGGCCTGCTCGCGGTCACGGCCCACGGGCCGCACCAGCAGCGACACGCCGACCAGCAGCGCGGTGTTCACCGCGATGCAGACTAGGAACCCCTGCAGCACCGGATCGAGCGCCGCCAGTGGCTCGGGAAGAAACGGGCCGAGCGGCGCCATCGGCCCCGCGCCCGCACCGCTTCCCCCGCCCTGGCGCAGGGTCGGCAGCAGCAGCGCGTAGAGCCAGACGACGAAGCCGCCGATCAGGCCGGCCACGACGCCGAACCGATGGGCTCGCTGCCAGTAGAGACCGAGCACCAGGCCGGGCGCGAAGTTGGCGACCGCGCAGAAGGAGATGAGGCCGATCGAGGCGAGCGGCAGGTAGCCCGAGATGATGCGCTCGTAGGCGTAGCCCGCCATCAGGATCAACACGACGGCGGCGCGGCGTACCAGCACGACCAGCGGACCCATGTCGCGCGCGACACCGGCCTGTCGGCGCAGCAGGTAGGGCATCAGCAGCTCGTTGCCGATCATGCCCGAGAGCGCCATGCAGGCCACGATCACCATCGAGGTCGCAGCCGAAAGACCGCCGATGAACACGAAGGCCGACAGCCAGCTCTCGCCGCCGACCAGCGGCAGCTGCAGCACGTAGAGGTCGGGGCTGACGCTCGGCCCCAGCAGCAAGAGACCCGCCGCCGCGATCGGGATCACGAACAGGTTGATCAGCACCAGATAGGCCGGGAACAACCAGCGCGCCGTCCTGAGGCTCGCCGGATGATCGTGCTCGACCACGGCCACGTGGAATTGGCGCGGCAGGCAGAGGAAGGCCATGCCCGAGAGCAGCGACATCACCACCCAGGTGAGCGGCGAGGCCTCGCGCGTCAGCCGCTCGGCCACGGCCGGCACCTCGGCCAGGCGCCCGATCATGTCCGCCGGCCCATCGAACAGGAACCACACGACGAAGGGGCCGACCGCCAGCAACGCCAGCAGCTTCACCACCGATTCGAAGGCGATCGCCAGCATCATGCCGCGATGCTGCTCGGAGGCCTGCACGTTGCGCACGCCGAACAGGATGGTGAACAGCGCCATCAGTGCCGCCACGATCAGCGAGGTGTCGGCATGCACCACCCCCCGCGCATCGCCGCTCCACGGCAGGGGTGCCGCAATGGTGCGGAACGAGGAGGACACGGCCTGCAGCTGCAGCGCGATGTAGGGCAGCACGCCCACCGTGGCGAACAGCGTGGCGGTGACGCCGACGGCGCGGCTCTTGCCGTAGCGCGAGGCCAGGAAATCGGCGATCGAGGTGACGTTGTGCTGCTTGGCCAGCCGCACCATTTTGGCAAGCATCGGATAGCCGAGGGTCACGACCAGGACCGGACCGGTATAGATCAGGATGAAGTCGATGCCCGAGGTCGCCGCCCGCCCGACCGCGCCGTAGAAGGTCCAGGAGGTGCAGTAGATGGCCAGCGACAGGCCGTAGACCACCGGCGCCACCGAGTTCCTGGACCAGTCGCGCGCGTACCGGTCGCCGAAATACGCCACGGCGAACAAAAGCCCCAGATAGGCCAGCGACAGGGCCAGGACAGCCGGTTCCACCAGCATGCGTGCGCGTTTCTCCCCGCCGTCATTGAACCGTCTGGGCGGGGCCGCTACAAGCACCGCCACACAAGGATTCGGTCACAATGGCTTCTTACCAGTACATCTACGTGATGAAGGGTCTGAACAAGACCTTTCCCGGCGGCAAGCAGGTGCTCAAGGACATCTGGCTGTCGTTCCTGCCCGGCGCCAAGATCGGCGTCCTCGGCCTCAACGGCTCGGGCAAGTCGACCCTGCTGAAGATCATGGCCGGACGCGACGACAGTTTCACCGGCGAGGCCTGGGCGGCCGAAGGCGTGAAGGTCGGCCTGCTGGAGCAGGAGCCGGGCCTCGACCCCAACAAGGACGTGCTGGGCAACGTGATGGACGGCGCCGGCGACATGGCGAAGGCGCTGGCGCGCTTCGAGGAGGTCTCCAACGCCTTCTCCGATCCCGACGCCGACATGGACAAGCTGATCGCCGAGCAGGCCGAGCTGCAGGAGAAGATCGACGCCGGCAACGGCTGGGACCTCGGCCGCACCGTCGAGATCGCCATGGACGCGCTGCGCTGCCCGCCGTCCGACGCCGACGTGAGCAAGCTCTCCGGCGGCGAGAAGCGCCGCGTGGCGCTGTGTCGCCTGCTGCTCTCCAAGCCCGACATGCTGCTGCTCGACGAGCCGACCAACCATCTCGACGCCGAGTCGGTGGCCTGGCTGGAGCGCCACCTCGCGGAGTTCCCCGGCACCGTCGTGGCCGTCACCCACGATCGCTACTTCCTCGACAACGTCGCCGGCTGGATCCTCGAACTCGACCGCGGCGCGGGCATCCCGTGGGAAGGCAACTACTCGTCCTGGCTGAAGCAGAAGGACAAGCGCCTGGAGATGGAAGAGAAGGCCGCCGACTCGCGCCGCCGCACCATGCAGCGCGAGCTCGAATGGATGGGCACCAGCCCGTCGGCCCGCCGCTCCAAGAGCAAGGCGCGAATCGCGGCCTACGAGCGCATGGTCGAGGAGGAGCAGAAGGCGACGCTGGACTCCCAGCAGATCGTCATCCCCGCCGGCCCGCGCCTCGGCGACCACGTCATCCGCGCCGAGGGCATCTCCAAGGGCTTCGGCGACCGGCTTCTGATCGACAACCTTTCCTTCAACCTGCCGCCGGGCGGCATCGTCGGCGTGATCGGCCCCAACGGCGCCGGCAAGACCACGCTGTTCAAGATGATCACCGGCCAGGACAAGCCCGACAGCGGCACCTTCTCGGTCGGCCCGACGGTGAAGCTGGGCTACGTCGACCAGAGCCGCGAGACGCTCGATCCCAACAAGACGGTGTGGGAGGAGCTCTCGGGCGGCCTCGACATCATCAAGCTCGGCAGCCGCGAAGTCTCCAGCCGCGCCTATTGCGGCTCTTTCAACTTCAAGGGCGCCGACCAGCAGAAGAAGGTCGGCCAGCTCTCCGGCGGTGAGCGCAACCGCGTGAACCTCGCCAAGATGCTGAAGAGCGGCGCCAACGTGCTGCTGCTCGACGAGCCGACCAACGATCTCGACGTCGATACCTTGCGCGCGCTCGAAGAGGCGCTGGTCGACTATGCCGGCTGCGCCGTGGTGATCTCCCACGATCGCTGGTTCCTCGACCGCATCGCCACCCACATGCTGGCCTTCGAGGGCGACAGCCATGTCGAGTGGTTCGAGGGCAACTATCAGGACTACGAGGCCGACCGGCACCGCCGCCTCGGCACCGACGCCGACCAGCCGCACCGCATCAAGTACAAGCCGCTGGTCCGCAGCTAGACGCCGGCGGGCGCGGCAAGGGCAGCGGCATGAACCCGCTCAACGAGGTCCAGTGGGGCCAGGACTGGGCGTGGGGCGTGCCGCTGATCGCGCTCACCTGCGTCATCCACATCCTGTGCCTCGCCGTCTTCACCGCCCGGGTCGACCGCCTGCTCGACACGATGCGGGACCGCGGCCGCCACTTCACCCTCATCTTCTCGCTGGTGATGGCGATGGCCGTCACCCTGGTAACGGTGCTGCACATCCTCGAAGGCGGCATCTGGGCACTCGCCTTCCGCCATCTCGGCGCCATCCCCGACAACCGCTCGGCCATGCTCTACTCGCTGGGCGCCCTCACCACCTACGGCGACACCACCATCCACCTCGCCCACCAGTGGAAGATGCTGGGCGCACTGGAAGCGGTGAACGGCATGCTGCTGTTCGGCCTGACGACCGCCTTCCTGTTCGCGATGATCCAGCGGG
Organism: Reyranella aquatilis; assembly: GCF_020880995.1. Taxonomy (GTDB): domain Bacteria; phylum Pseudomonadota; class Alphaproteobacteria; order Reyranellales; family Reyranellaceae; genus Reyranella; species Reyranella aquatilis. The sequence continues at coordinate 228,558 of NZ_JAJISD010000002.1, forward strand.
TGCTGCCACCGGCGAAGCGGTGACTAGGCGGTTACCTCCGATGGAATTGGCACAGACCCGTAAATCGCCAGTTCCGGTTGATTGTCAGGTGGCAGCCAGAAGACTTCCTGAACCTTGGCCAGTTCGCTGTGGATACGGCGGACGGTTGCCAGAACAGGAAATGCCTCGAGGGTTGGAGTTGATCCCTTGGCGAGTGGCGGCCGGCTATTTTCGCTCGTCACCATCTTGAGTTCGCTGTGGTAGCCACTCTCGGATTTGGCGGGCGAGGCAACCAGGGTTTTCATGGCACCATCGACGCCGAAGATCAGGCCGCCCTTCAAGGTTGCGACGCGCGCGTCCACAATCCATGTGCCGCACGCTGGGACGATCTGAATCTGCGCATACACATCGCCCGATTCCATTGCGATCCCGCGCAGGCGTTCGAATCCGTGATCGGCACAGATTTCGATGCCGAAGGTAATGCCATCCAGCCTTACTATCCCGCCACGGTCGATGCCTCTACCGGGAAGCACCCTGTCGTTTAGCTCCTCGGAGTAAGACAGTGGGAACGCGCCTTCGAAATAGCTCGGCCACTGGCCTCCGAAGCCTTTTACGTCTTCTGCTACGGGAGAAACATCCGGAAAATCCATCCAATCTTCCGAGCCCCGGCGCTTCTTCTGCACGACGAGCGATCGATCCCCTTTCTGCACCAGAGCAAGATTGAGCATTTCGATCTCGCCCGGCGGCTTGCGCGGCTCACCCGCCATCCGGTTCTCGACCATCGCGGTGCCGAACACGAACAGCCAATCCTTCCAATCCGGCCCATGAAGTTTAGCGGACAACTCACCCATTATTGTCCCACGCGTGGGTGCCGCCCCCATCGCACCCAGTAAGCCATTGTCGGGATAGGCGCCTGTTCGCGGACGGAAGTAGAACTCCGGTGCCACGAAAACTTTCAGCACGGACGGATCTCTATTGATGTCGGGGCTGTTAGCAGCTGCATGGATCGCTTCGGTCATGAGATCCAGGCGCACGCTGAGGTCGCTCACAGGATCCCGAGGTCCGACAAAGTGGGTGCCCATGCCATCGGCACCGACGGCTGCCCCGGTGTATATGCGGTAGGCAATGAATTGGACTTTCCGGTAGGTCACGACTCGCTCCCTGATTACGTATGTACGCGCACCAAGAGCGCGCTCGCCGTTTGGACGGAGACCGCGCCCTCGTTCGTAGCCGGAGGAAATGAGATCAGCCCCTCTACCCAGTGGCGCGATCGTAATATCCTGACGCCAACCGGCAGGGCGAAACTTCAGCTATGCGGCTTCGCGCCGACAGAGGCATGAAGCGCGCACCGGGAACTCCGTCCGTGCCGACGCCAGATCCAGCCGCGCCTTGATCAGCGGCGCTTCCACAGTCTCGCCGCGGCGCGTCAGGCATTCGTGGAGGCCGTGCAGGCTCCAGACATTCTCGGGATGCCAGCACGCGCGGTTGGTCTTGCCGTCGAAGCCCAGGTCGGCGCGATAGACGGCTTCCGCCTCGGCGAGATGGCCCTGCTCCAGCAGCAGCGCGCCGAGCGCATGACGCGTCGGCTGCATCCAGCCCCAGGGCTCGTCGTAGGGCAGCGAATCGTCGAGTTCGACGGCGCGGCGCAGATGGGCGAAGGCCAGGTCGAAGTTGCCACGGCGATATTCCAGCTCGCCGGTCAGCATCTCGTCGGCGATGGCCAGCAGGTCGACCATCGTGTTGTTGTGCAGGCGCCGGCTCTCGGGTACGCGCGCCTTGGCGGCGCGGAAAGCGGCACGCGCCCGTTCGGCCTGCTCGATCTCGCCCAGAACCGAATGCGCCACGCCTTTCGCGTAGAGCGTCATCGCCGTGGTCGAGCAGTAGAGATCGGGATCCTTCGGCAGTTCCTGGGCAATGATCTCGCGCCACTTGCCGAAGCGCACCAGCACGTGCTGCTTCATCGAGAGATAGCCCTCGACGAAATCGGCCATCGGCGGCGACTGGATGCGCAGCAGTTCCTCGGGCGTGGTGTCGATCAGCTCCTGCGCCGCGGTGATGGCCGGCGTGTACTGGCCGAGGAACATTGCGCCGTAGACGATGAAGTGGTGGTCGTGGCTGCGATACATCGAATAGACGTTGAGGGCGCCCTCGCGGGCGAGATACTTGCGGTCGACCACCACGGCTTTCTGGTTGTAGACGACGACGTCGCGATAGTTGCCGCACAGCACATCGATATGGGTCGGCATGTGCACGAGATGGCCGGAGTCGGGCACGAGGTCGCGCAGCCGGTCGCCGGCGCGCAGCGCGCGCTGCGGGAACGGCGACATCTCCATCAGATGGACGTAGAGGTGCAGCAGGCCGGGATGATCCCAGCTCGCCGGGATGTCGCGGAAGGCGCTCTCCAGCACCTCGACCGCCTCCTCCGTGCCGGCGCCCGGCGTCGGCTGGCCGGTCTTGAGATCCCACATCTGCCATGGCGTCTCGTTCATGATCGCCTCGGCATAGACCGAGCGCAGGTCGAGATCGTGCGGATGGGCGCGGAACAGCTTGCGCATCTCGACGGTGAAGGCCTTGTCCCAGGTCGTCTGGTCCTCGATCACCTCGCGCTGCGGGTAGCGCGCCGGCAGGGCGCGGATCAGCGCCTGCTCGACCGGCGAGGCGTTGGGCGCGGCGGCCAGCGCGCGCTGCATGGCGTCATAGGAGGCTTCGAGCGCGCGCTTCTTGCCGGCCGGATCGTAGCGGTGCCAGGGGAGATTGTAGTTCGGCCCGGCGGCATAGGAGATGCCCCAATGCGCCATGGCGCAGCCGGGATCGGTCTCCAGCGCCTTCTCGAAGCACTTGATCGCTTCGGCGTGGTTGAAGCCGTAGAGCCAGTTCAGTCCGCGATCGAACCAGAGCTGCGTCTGCGGCGAAGATGTGGTGACGGTGCGCTTGTAGGCGCCGAGATCGTAATAGTCGTCCATGAACGAGGCTCCCGCGGCGGTCCGGCCCGCATGCTGCCGCCACGGACGTCATTGCGCTAGTGTCGAAACGCATGGACAGACCCAGCAGAATCATCATTTGCGGCGGCGGCGCGATCGGCGCGGCCATCGCCTACTTCCTCAGTCTGCGCGGCGCGGTACCGGTCGTGGTCGAGCGCCATGAAGTCGGCGGCGCGGCCTCGGGCAAGTCCGGAGGGTTCCTTGCCCTCGACTGGTGCCGCGGCAGCGCCCTCGACCGGCTGGCGCGCCGCAGCTTCGCGCTGCACGCCGAACTGGCCCGGACGCTTCGCAATCCGTGGGGCTATCGCCCGCTCACGACCTTCGCCGGCCATGCCGCCGAGGGGCGACACGGCCACGGCCGTGCCGGGCGGCCGTGGCTCTCGCCCGACGTCACGCTGACCGGCCAGATCGGCACGCCGCAGACGACCGCCCTGGTCGAGCCGCGCGCCTTCACGCAAGGCCTGATGCGTGCCGCGGAAGCCAACGGCGCCGAACTGAGGCAGGGCACCGTCGCGGGACTGACGAAGGCCGCCAGCGGAGCCGTTGTCGGCGTCGTACTCGACAGCGGCGAGACCGTCGAAGGCGACGGCGTGGTGATCGCGATGGGCCCGTGGTCGATCCTCGCCTCGCGCTGGCTGCCGCTTCCCGCCGTCTATGGGTTCAAGGGCCACAGTCTCGTCTTCCGCACCGGCGACGCTGTGCCGGCCGAGGCGCTGTTCCTCGAATACGAGGAGGCAGGCGGCGAGGCGCTGACGCCCGAGATCTTCGCGCGTGCCGACGGCACGGTCTGGGCCTGCGCCGTCTCCAGCACCGCGTCGCTGCCGATCGATCCGGCCGACATTGCGGGCGACGAGGGCGCGCACCACCGCCTGGAAGCGTTGTGCCGCGCGGTGTCACCTGTCATGGCGACGGCGCCCATCGTGGCCCACCAGGCCTGCTTCCGTCCCGTCACCGAGGACGGCCTGCCGCTGATCGGCGCGGTGCCCGGCGTTGCCGGCGCCTGGGTCGCGACCGGCCACAGCGTCTGGGGCATGCTCAACGCACCCGCGACCGGCGAGGCGATGGCCGAGCTGATCCTCGACGGCGCGACGAGCCAGGTTCCGCTGCGGCACTTCGATCCGCGACGGCTGAAGCCGTTCGCGGGTTTGCGTTAGCCTTCGGGCTTGCTCGTCCAGCGCGGCGGCAGCAGCCGCGTGTTGAGGAAGTACGGCACGCTGTTGTCGCTGAGCCGGATCGTGCCGAAGAACGGCAGTTCGTAGGTTGCGCGGAAGTAGATCTGGGCGCGATGGGCGGTGCTGTAGTCCTCGGCGAGCGGCGGCAGGCCGAACAGGGCACGGAAAGGGCAGCGGAAGGTCGCCACCTCGCCGGGCTTCAGCTCGTCGACGGCCCCGGCAGGGAAGCGCACGTCGGTCGCCTCGATCAGCGTGGGCTCGCGGCCGGAGGCGCGCACATGATCGAGCACGCAGTTGAGCTTCAGGCCCTTCAACGGAAACCAGGGGTTCGTATTCTCCGCCGTGAAGGTGGCATCGAACGGCGAGCCCGCCTTCTGCTCGACAGACGCGTAGCTGGGCACGGGCCGCATCGACCAAGCGCCGATGCCGATGCCCGCGATCACCACCAGCACCGCCAGGAACACGATCAGGCTCTGCAGCGACTGCGCACCGCTTTGCGCCATCATCCGCAATTCCTGCTGCAGCGTCGTGGTAGGCGGCGGCAGCGGCCGCGGTCCCGCGGCGCGCGATGCCGGCTTTCGGGCCCTCGGCTTCGCGCCCGAAGAAGGAGGCTTCGCACCGGAAGAAGCGCTCTTGCGCGGCTTGCTGGTAGGCTTCTTCTTCTGCGCCATCGCCCAAAGGCTTAACGCATCCCGTCCGGATCATCCATCCCGCGGCTGGTCGCAGGCTCAGCCCGCGAAGGCGATCTCCAGCGTGCGGCGCGCAGCCTTGGCGCCCTCGCGCGCGACCTCGAGGGCGGGCTTCGCCCAGTGCGCGGGATTGGGCGCTTCGTAACTCACCCAACCCTCGTAGCCCTTGGCCGCCAGCAGCTGGAACAGCTCGGTCCAGCGCACCACGCCCTGGCCCGGCGGCAGGCGATCGACCGGCGGTGCCGCGTTGGGCGGCGCGTTCGGCACGTCGCTGTATTGAACATAGAAGATCTCCGAGCCCGGCACTTCCTCGAAGCCGCGCCCGGGACGCCCGCCGCGCTGCAGGTGATAGGCGTCGAGCAGCAGGCCGACGCTCCTCTGCCCGGCCTTCGCGATCAACTCGCGCAGGATGTCGAGGCGGCTCACGATCGGATGCTGGAACTGGTATTCGAGCGCCAGCCGGAGCCCATGACGCGCCACGATCTCGCCGGCATGGCGGATGTTCGCCACGCCCTCTTCCATGGAGGCATCGCCCGGCCCGATACCGCTCATCACCGTCGCGCAGTCTAGCGTTACCGCGCGCTCGCAGGCCTCCTCCAGCGACGCGAACAGGCGTTCGCGATCCTCAGATGCCGCAAACGCCCAGCCATACTCGCAACCGACGGCGCTGACCGGCAGGCCATTGGTTCGCACGCGGCCCAGTATCTCGGTGTTCGACAGGCCGCGCTCCTCGGCACGCTTGAAGTCGACGCGCCGCAATTCGACCGCGTCGAAGCCGCCCTCTTTCGCCGCGCCGAGCGCCTGCTCGAACGGCGTCGTATCCACGGTCCAGAGATGGAGCGCGATCCCGCGGAACCTGTGACGCATTGGACTTCCCCTGAATGTGGCGGTGACCATCATTCAAATTCCCCTCCCCCGCCAGAGGAAGAGGCGGGAGAAGGCCACAAATCGCGCTGGTGTCAGATGCGATGATCCATGTCGAGTGCCGGCTCCGGCACGTCGACGCAGCCGATGATGCGCGCAGGCACGCCGGCGGCGGTGCAGCCGGCCGGAACGGGGTCGAGCACGACACTGCCGGCCGCGATCTTGGCGCAGGCGCCGATCTCGATGTTGCCCAGCACTTTGGCGCCGGCCCCCAGCAGGACGCCGCGGCGCACCTTGGGATGGCGGTCGCCGCGCTCCTTGCCGGTGCCGCCCAGGGTGACGCCGTGCAGCATGGAAACGCCGTCCTCGACGACGGCGGTCTCGCCGATCACCACGCCGGTGCCGTGGTCGATGAAGATGCTCTTGCCGATCACCGCGCCCGGGTGGATGTCGAGGGCGAACAGCGAGCTCGCGCGGCTCTGCAGGAAATGCGCGAGCGTCCGCCGCCCCTCCAGCCACAGCCAGTGGGCGGCACGGTAGGTCTGCAGCGCGTGATAGCCCTTGAACCAGAGCAGCGGGTCGAGATGGGAAGTGCAGGCCGGGTCACGGTCGGCGACCGCCACGATGTCGGCGCGTGCCGCCAGACCGATACCCGGATCGGCCGCGAAGGCTTCGTCGAAGGTCTGGCGTATCAGGGCGGCCGGCACTTCGGTCGTGCCAACGAGGCGCGCAAGGTGATAGCTCAGCGCGCTCTCGAAACGCGGCTGGCTCAGGATCGTGGCATGGAGCGTTCCCGCGAGCACGGGCTCGGCCGCGGCGGCTGCCTGGGCGGCCTCGCGAATCCGGTCCCAGACCGGGTCCACCGAGCGCAAATCTGCGGACCGGGGCTCCGACGGGTTCTTGAATACGGCGCTATCCATGGCGCTCTCCTCCGCTCCGCTTCCGTCCCCTGCGACGCTCGCGGTGCGCTCGACACGCCTCCCCTCGGGAAAGACTATGCCGCGCGCGCGCCGTTCGCAATCGGGCGGTTACGGACCTACTGGGCCGCCCGGGCTTCCAGCTCCCGGACCAGCGGCTCGACCTTGCCGCCATTGTTCTGGATGTAGGAATTGAAATCCGAACGTCTAGTCATGACCATGCTGACGCCCTCGACCTTGACGTCGGTGATGCGGTCGTTGCGGATTTCCCATTCGAGCTTGATCGGTTGGCCGCTGGTCTGGTTCAGCCTGCTGTCGACGATCGTGACGCCGTTGGCGCGCGGCGTGACCTTGCCCACGGTCAGGGTCTGGCCGCCGTACTGGCCAAAGCGCTCGCTGTAGGCCTTGGCTTCGGCCGTGGCGACGGCCTTGAGGAAGCGGGTGCGCTCCGCCTCGGTCGCCTGGTTCCAGTGGGTGCCCAGCGCCGAGCGGCCCATCGCCGGCATGTCGAAGCTTGTCTGCAGGACGCCCAGGATCGCGGCCTGGCGGGCGGCGCCCGTCTTGGTCTTGATGATGTCGATGACCTGCTGCGCCGTGTTCTGCACGAGCTGCGCGGGATCGACCGCGAGGGCGGGCGTGACGACAGGAAGGGCGACGAAGAGAGCGGATGCGGCGGCAAGCTGCAACACGACACGACGAGAGGCGAGCATCGGCACCGTGCACTCCTGTGAACGATTGTTGGGAAAGGGGCTTCTAGCCCGGACGCCCGCTCAACGCACCCCCTCGCGGGCGCGTTGCGCTAGCGCACGAGCGCCAGGTTGTCGCGACGCTCCAGTTCGCTGCGCGTGTCGGTCTTCTCGCGCTTCTGGCGGATCAGATCGGCACGATTCTGCGTGTAGGCCGAACGCAGCGCGGCATAGTAATCGACGCTGTTCTTCTCGAGGTCGTCCAGCGCGAAGATGGTGCGTGAGCGGTAATCGACGGCATTCATGCCGTAGCGGCCGAGCTGGTAGATGTCCCAGTTGATCGACAGGTTGAACGTCAGGATCCGGAACGGATCGACCAGATAGTCCATCATCAGGCCGGTGCCGTCGCGGGCGTTGGACGGGCCGATGCCGGGCAACATCAGGTAGAAGCCGCCATTCTCGGGCTCGACGCCGGCCCACAGGCCGATGGTCTTGCCGAAATCCTCCTTGGTGCGCTCGAGGCCGAGGCTGGTGGCGACGTCGAACAGGCCAGCAAGGCCGATCGTCGAATTGACGAGGAAGCGCGCCATGGTCGTGGCGGCGCGATGCGGTTCGCCCTGGAAGATCTCGTTGATGGCCGTCACCGGCTCGCCGAGGTTGTCGAGCGCGTTGCGGACGCTGGTCTGGGCGCGGTCGGGCACCAGGTCGCGATACATCACCGCCAGCGGCCGAAGCGCTATGATATCGACGGCACGGTTGATCGAAAAGATGAAGCGGTTGGGGGTCTCGAGCGGATCCCACACTTCGGCGGCGCCGGTATCGCCGGTGGCGCAGCCTCCCACCATGGTCCCGGCAAGGGCGATGGCGACAACCGACCGGCGGATGCCTGCAGCAATGGTTCTCGTCAGACCAAACATGAACGCCGACCCCGGTTCCATCCCGCTGGCCCAGGGACGCCGGGCCACGAACGCGATGCGGCTTTCTCCGCCGCAGTTATTCCAAAGTGTTGCATAGGCAAGCTGCACTTTGAAGTGAGTCGCCCCACAAAGACGAGGCTTGTGCTTCCCGGGTCACATAAGTCGGCCCCCAGGAAGCCCTTGCATACATAAAGATATGCTTATATCATTCTCAACATGGAACACCTTCTTGCCCTGCTTCGGGCTGCGGCCGAGGACACGCGCCTGAGGATTTTGGCCTTGGCGGCGCGCGAGGACCTTACGGTCAGCGACTACGTGAATGTGCTGGGCCAGAGCCAGCCGCGCGTCTCCCGGCACCTGAAACTGCTGGTCGAAGCGGGACTCCTGGAGCGGTTCAGGGAAGCCCAGTTCACCCGGTTTCGCCTGACCAACGGTGGCGAGGATGCCGCCCTGGTGCGTGAGTTCGTGCGCCGGCTCGATCCCAAGCATCCCCGCATCGCCACCGACCGGGCCCGACTCGACGCCGTCCAGCAGCGCCGCCAGACCGCTGCCGCCCGCTTCTTCCGCGACAATGCCCAGCGCTGGGACGAGCTGCGCGCCCTGCACGTGGCCGACCGTGAGATCGAGAGGTCGCTCGCCCACCACCTGCCTTTCGGGGCCCGCCGACTGCTCGACATCGGGACCGGCACCGGCCGGCTGCTCGAAGTGCTGGCGCCCAAGGTCGAGCAGGCGGTCGGTGTCGACCAGAGCCGCGAGATGCTCGCGCTGGCGCGCGCCAACCTCGCGCGCGCCGGCATCGAGAATGCCGACATCCGCCAGGGCGACATGTATGCCCTGCCCTTCGAGTCCGACAGTTTCGACGTGGTGACGATCCATCATGTGCTGCACTACGCCGACGATCCCGCGGCAGCGCTGGCCGAGGCCGCGCGCGTGGTGAAGCCCGGCGGCTCGGTGCTGGTGGTCGACTTCTCGCCGCACGACCTGGTGGAACTGAAGCGCGATCACGCGCATGTCCATCTGGGCTTTGCCGACAACCAGGTGCAGGGCTGGCTGCGCAGCGCCGGCCTCAATCCGCTCGAACCCATCCACTTCCCCGGCCGCCGCCTGATGACGGGCATCTGGCGCGGCGAGCGCGAGCTTCCCTCGCTCGCGAGCGCCCGGCCCACCACCGTATCCGCCCAAGGAGTTTCGCGATGAGTCCCGATACCGGTCCGATCGGCAGTCCCCTGAGTTCGGCAGGCAGCCCGCCCGCGGCCGAGTTCCCGGCCCGCGCGCCGCAGCGCCTGTCGGTCTCCTTCGAGTTCTCGCCGCCCCGTACCGACGCGGCGGAGAAGACGCTGTGGGAGACCGTGACCCGCCTCACGCCGCTGCGGCCCTCCTTCTTCTCCGTGACCTATGGCGCCGGCGGCTCGACGCGCCAGCGCACGCACGACACGGTGGCGCGCCTCAAGAGCGAGACCGGCATCGACGCCGCTGCGCATCTCACCTGCGTGGCCGCCACCCAGGGCGAGATCGACGACATCGCCCGCGCCTACTGGGATGCCGGCATCCGCCATATCGTGGCCCTGCGCGGCGATCCGCCGGGCGGCATGGGCGGGGCCTACACCCCCCATCCGGGCGGCTATGCCAACGCCGCTGCTCTCGTCGCCGGCCTGAAGAAGATCGGCAACTTCCAGATCAGCGTCGCGGGCTATCCCGAGAAGCACCCGGCCTCGGCCGACGAGAAGGCCGATCTCGACAATCTCAAGGCCAAGGTCGATGCCGGCGCCGACCGCTGCATCACCCAGTTCTTCTTCGAGGCCGAGGACTTTCTGCGATTCCGCGACCGCGCCGCGGCGGCGGGCGTCAACGTGCCGATCGTCCCCGGCATCATGCCGGTGTCCAACTTCGCGGCGGTCAACCGCATCGCGGGCCTGTGCGGCTCCAAGGTGCCGCCGTGGTTCGCCAACATGTTCGAAGGCCTGGACGACGACCTGGAGACGCGGCGCATGATCGCCGCCACCGTGGCCGGCGACCTCTGCCGCCGCCTGCAGAGCGAGGGCGTCGGGCAGTTCCATTTCTACACGCTTAACCGTGCCGATCTCACCTTTGCGATCTGCCATCTGCTGGGAGTGCGCCCCAAGTGACCCGTCAAGCGATGACCCGCGAGAAGAAGGCCGAGCAGCTGCGCGAGATCGGCGCGCAGCGGATCCTGGTCAAGGACGGGCCCTATGGCTCGATGATCCAGAGCTACAAGCTCGACGAGGAAGGCTTTCGCGGCGGCCGAACCTTCAACCACGACCAGAAGGGCAACAACGACCTCCTGAACCTAACGCGACCTGACGTCGTGGGCGAGATCTGCAACGCCTATCTCGACGCCGGCGCCGACATCGTGGCGACCAACACGTTCAACTCCAACGCCATCAGCCTGTCCGACTATGGCATCACCGGCATGGCGCGCGAGATCAACATCGCCGCGGCGAAGCTGACCCGTGCCTGCGCCGACGCCGCCACGGCGCGCGATCCCGCCAAGCCGCGCTTCGTGGCAGGCGCGCTGGGGCCGACCAACAAGACGCTCTCGGTGTCGCCCAACGTCAACGATCCCGGCTACCGCGCCGTCACCTTCGACGAGGTGAAGGACATGTACCGCGAGCAGATCGACGGGTTGCTCGATGGCGGCGTCGATTTCATCCTGGTCGAGACGGTGTTCGATACGCTGAACGCCAAGGCCGCCCTCGTCGCCGTCGACGAGGCGGGCGAGGCACGCGGCGAGGTCATCCCGGTGATGGTGTCGATGACGCTGACCGACCTCGCCGGCCGCAACCTGTCTGGCCAGACGGTCGAGGCTTTCTGGCATTCGGTGCGGCACGCCAAGCCGATCACCATGGGCCTCAACTGCAGCTTCGGCGCCACCGAGCTGCATCCCTACGTGCAGGCGCTGAACCCGCAGGTCGATAGCATGCTGTGCATATACCCCAATGCCGGCCTGCCGAACGAGCTCGGCGCCTATGACGAGCCGCCGGAAATGACCGGCAAGCTGGTCAAGGGCTGGGCCGAGAACGGCTGGATCAACGTGGTCGGCGGCTGCTGCGGCACGACGCCCGGCCACATCAAGGCGATCGCCGAGGCGGTCAAGGGCATCAAACCGCGCACCTGGCACGTCCTGCCCCCGGCGCTGCGGCTCTCCGGCATGGAAGCAGCGAGTTTCTTCTGATGAGCATCGACGAGAACACGGCCGGCGAGAACCGGACCGAGAGCCGCGCCACCTTCATCAACATCGGCGAGCGCACCAACGTCACGGGCTCGGCGAAGTTCAAGAAGCTGATCCTCGAGGGCGACTACACCGCCGCCGTCGAGGTCGCGCGCCAGCAGGTCGAGAGCGGCGCGCAGATCATCGACGTCAACATGGACGAAGGCCTGCTCGACGCCGAGCTGGCGATGGACACGTATCTCAAGCTGATCGCGTCCGAGCCCGACATCGCCCGCGTGCCGATCATGATCGACAGCTCCAAGTGGAGCGTCATCGAGGCGGGCCTGAAGTGCGTCGCCGGCAAGCCGATCGTGAACTCGATCTCGATGAAGGAGGGCGTCGAGCCCTTCATCGCGCAGGCCCGCAAGGTCCGCCGCTACGGCGCCGCGGTCGTCGTCATGGCCTTCGACGAGAAGGGCCAGGCCGACACCAAGGAGCGCAAGGTCGAGATCTGCGCCCGCGCGTACGACATCCTGGTGAACAAGGTCGGCTTCCCGGCCGAGGACATCATCTTCGATCCCAATATCTTCGCTGTGGCGACGGGCATCGAGGAGCACAACAACTACGGCGTCGACTTCATCGAGGCGACGCGCGAAATCAAGGCGCGCTGCCCCGGCGCCAAGATCTCCGGCGGCGTGTCCAACCTCTCCTTCGCCTTCCGCGGCAACGAGCCGGTGCGCAAGGCGATGCACTCCGTGTTCCTCTACCATGCCATCCAGGCGGGCATGGACATGGGCATCGTCAACGCGGGTCAGCTCGAGGTCTACGACCAGATCCCGCAGGAGCTCCGCGACGCTTGCGAGGATGTGATCCTCAACCGCAACCCGAACGCCACCGAGCGGCTGCTCGACCTTGCGCCCAAGTACAAGGGCACCGGCGAGGTTGCCGAGACGCAGGATGCGGAGTGGCGCAGCTGGCCGGTCGAGAAGCGCCTGGAGCACGCGCTGGTCAAGGGCATGGACCAGTTCGTCGTCGCCGACACCGAGGAAGCGCGCCTGCAGATCGCGCGGCCGATCGAAGTGATCGAGGGCCCGTTGATGGCCGGCATGAACGTGGTCGGCGACCTGTTCGGCGCCGGCAAGATGTTCCTGCCGCAGGTCGTCAAGAGCGCGCGCGTGATGAAGAAGGCGGTGGCGCATCTGCTGCCCTTCATCGAGGCGCAGAAGACCGAGGGATCGCGGCCCAAGGGCAAGATCGTCATGGCGACGGTCAAGGGTGACGTCCACGATATCGGCAAGAACATCGTCGGCGTGGTGCTCCAGTGCAACAACTTCGAGGTCATCGACCTCGGCGTCATGGTGCCGTTCCAGGACATCCTGAAGAGCGCCAACGACAACAAGGCCGACATCATCGGCCTCTCCGGCCTGATCACGCCCTCGCTCGACGAAATGGTGACGGTGGCCGAGGAGATGACGCGGCAGGGCATGAACCTGCCGCTGCTGATCGGCGGCGCCACGACCTCCAAGGTCCACACCGCGCTGCGCATCGCACCGCGCTACAAGGGCACGACGGTGCACGTGCTCGACGCCTCGCGCGCCGTCGGCGTCTGCTCGGCACTGGTCTCGGAATCGGGCTCCCAGGCCGAGGATTTCGCGAGCAAGGTCGCCGCCGAGTACGAGGCGATCCGCATCGAGCGCGCGGGCGGTTCCAAGGAGAAGGTGATTCCTCTCGAAGAGGCGCGCGCGAACGGGTTCAAGATCGACTGGTCCGCCTACTCGGCTCCGAAGCCCGCCGTCACCGGCACGCGCGTGTTCGCGGAGTATCCGCTGCACGAGCTGGTGGAGCGCATCGACTGGACGCCGTTCTTCCGCGCCTGGGAGCTGGCCGGCAACTATCCGGCGATCCTCGAGGATCCGGTGGTCGGCGAAAGCGCGAAGAAGCTCTACGCCGATGCGCGCAAGATGCTCGACCGGGTCGTGCGCGAGAAGTGGTTGACGGCCAAGGGCGTCGTCGCCTTCTGGCCATGCCGCCGCGAGGGCGACGACGTCGTGCTCTACAGCGACGAGACGCGCACGAAGGAAATCTCGCGCCTCTACTTCCTGCGCCAGCAGATCGAGAAGCGCGCGCCCCGCGCCAACATGTGCCTAGCCGATTTCATCTCGCCGGAGGCCGACTGGATCGGCGGCTTCGCCGTCACCGCGGGCCACGGCATCGAGGAGCATCTCGCGCGCTTCAAGGCCGACCATGACGACTACTCGGACATCCTGCTGAAGGCGCTGGCCGATCGTCTTGCCGAAGCCTTCGCCGAGCGCTTGCACGAGCGCGTGCGCAAGACCCTATGGGGCTACGCGCCGGAGGAAGCGCTCTCCAACGAGGAACTGGTGCGTGAAAAGTATCGCGGTATCCGTCCGGCGCCGGGCTATCCCGCCTGCCCCGACCACAGCCAGAAACCCGAACTGTTCCGGCTGCTGAACGCCGGCCAGAACGCCGGCATCCAGCTCACCGAGAGTTTCGCGATGATGCCGACCTCGGCCGTCTCGGGTTACTATTTCGCCCATCCCGACGCGCAGTATTTCGGTGTCGCCCGCATCGGCAAGGATCAGGTCGAGGACTACGCCAAGCGCCGCGGCGTCTCGATCGAACAGGCCGAACGCTGGCTGCGCCCGAACATCGGCTACTGAGCGAGGACCCGGTCTCCCCGGCAAGCCTGAGGCTTGCCGGGCGGGGAACGAGATCCCCGCCGCCGGCGGCAAGCCTCTAGCGAAAGTCTTCCGCCACGAGCTCGATCGTCTGGCCGTGAGGCGTGCGATCGGCGGCGTGATCCCAGGCGCGATAGTAGCGATCGAGGGTCTCGGTCGACGCGATGCCCTTCCTCGACACGAGGCGTTCGAGCGTCGCCAGCCAATGGCGGTAATAGGTCGTCCCATCGTCGGGATCGCCGTCGGCGATCGCCGCCTTGATCTGCGCGCCGAGTTCGGCGGCCCACTCGCTCCAGGAAAAGACACCGCGTTGCTGCAGCTCGAGCGCCATGGCGAAAGCCTGGGCCTGCCACGGTTCGGCGAAGATGGGCGCCTCGCCTTCGCAAGGGATACCCGGGACCGTTTGCAGCGCCGAGCGAACGGACTCCAGATTCGGCGACATTACGGCCGTTCCAGATACGGCTCGAAAGCCTCGATGGAGACGGTGGCGCCCTCTTCCGCATCGGGTCCCCAGAGCTCCCGGCCGTCGAACACCACGGTGTATAGCCATTCGCCCTGCTTGACGCCCTTCTCCACCATCGCATCCGGATAGGTGTGGCATCCCTGGATCCGCTCGATCACGCCGACATGGCCGCGGGCGAAGCGCGGCAGGCGTGTGTGCGAATGGGGATGAATGTTGCGGGCACGAACCTTCTCGCCGACCGCGAAGGCGGCGGGCGCGCGCGGCGGTTGATCGTGGTTGGGCCGGCTCACGGAGGCGCCGGCGTGCGGACCCGACAGGGGCTGGCGCTTCAAGGGCCGGCCCGGTCCGCTCGAATGGCCGCTCGCCAACTCGCGCTCGGAAACGAGGTTCAGATGCAGGCAGAGGCGTTCGAGACGCAGAAACCACTTCTTGTAGTAGGACGAGGAGAGATAGACCGCCGGCGGCAAGGTCTCGATCCAGTAGCGGCCGACATCGATGTTCCATTCGCCCGCCGAGCCCATGACGCGATTGAGGGCAAAGGAGCGCGCCTGCCACTCTGCAGGGAAGGGCACTTCGTGTGCGTCGGGAGCGACCTTGCCGAAGCCGTCCATCCCGCCCATGTCGTGCACGCCGTTCATGCCGCCACCTCGTGCGCGGCTTTGGGGAACCCGGTACCGATCATCGAATCGCGCGTGACGAGGGCCGCGAGCCTGTCTTCTGACCAGCCTTCCGTGGCGGGCGGCCGCATCGGCAGGACGATGAACCGCGTCTCGGCCGTGGAGTCCCACACCCGGACCTTCATGTCGTCGGGAAGGGTCACGCCGAAATCGGCCAGCACCTTGCGCGGCTCTTTGACAGTGCGCGCGCGATAGGCCGTGGATTTGTACCAGGCCGGCGGCAGGCCCAGCAGATCCCACGGGTAGCAGGAGCACAGGGTGCAGACGATCATGTTGTGCGTGGCGGGCGTGTTCTCCACGGCAATCAGATGATCCCCGACCTTCTGCTGCAGGCCGAGTTGCGCGATCGCCTTGCTGGCGTCGGCGAGCAGTGCCGTGCGGAATTCCGGATCGGCCCAGGCCTTGGCCACGACCTTTGCCCCGATATGCGGACCGACCCGCTTCTCGTACGTCTCGATGATCGAATCGAGCGCGGCCGGATCCACATACCCTTTCTCCGTGAGAATGGTTTCGAGGGCGCGGACGCGCAGCTGCATTTCCGAGAGCTCGGAGCCATGCTCATGGTGGTGGTCATGGTCATGATCGTGGTCGTTCGACATGGCATCCCCTGATCGCTTGAGCGGGATTGGCAGCGCAAGCGCTGCAGCGGCGGTCGCTGGCGCGCGTCCGTCGGGCTCTGCCGGTACGTTAGGATATCCGCTTCCGCCTCGCCAGAGGGCGCGCCGGGCACGCATGATGGCGGAAATCCCCTGATGACTCCCCGGCGCATCGACCGCTATGAGCACGCAGCCTCTTCCCGATGCGGACGAGGTGGGGAGACACGATGCTGAGCTACGCCCTCGTCCTGTTCGTCGGCCTCATCGCCGGTACGGTGAGCGGCGTCGTGGGCACGGGAGCGACCGTCATCCTGCTGCCGGTGCTGGTCATGGTGTTCGGGCCGCGCGAGGCGGTGCCGATCATGTCCGTCGTCGCCCTGATGTCGAACTTCGCCAAGATCACCGCCTGGTGGCGCGACATCGATTGGCGCGCCTCGTTGGCCTATGCGCTGGGCGGCATCCCGGCGGCGGCGCTCGGCGCGCGCACCTTGCTCGCGCTGCCCGAGAACACGGTCGAGACGGCGCTCGGCGTCTTCTTCCTCGCGATGATTCCGGGCCGGCGCTGGCTGGCGGCGCGCAACGTCGTGCTGGGCTATGGCGGCATGGTCGTGGCCGGAATCGTGATCGGTTTCCTGACCGGCATCGTGGTCTCGACGGGACCGCTCAGCGTGCCGGCTTTTGCCGCGCACGGGCTGGTCAAGGGCGCCTTCATCGCGACCGAGGCCGCCGGCTCGCTCGCGCTCTACATCAGCAAGGCCCTCACCTTTCAGGCGTTCGGCGCGCTGCCGGCCGACATCGTCGTGAAGGGACTCATCACCGGCTCCTCGGTGATGGCCGGCACCTATCTCGCGCGCCTGATCGTCGAGCGATTGAGCGTCACCACCTTCCAGTATCTGCTCGACATCGTCATGGCGGTGTCGGGCGTCGCCCTGCTCTGGACCGCGCTGAGGTAGACGTCCGCAATTTCCTTCGGCAAGGATGCTCATCCCCTACAAGGAGAGACCGATGGCGATCACGACGAAGCAGGAACTGCGGGCGCTCAGCGCCGACGAGCGCGAGCTGATCGACATGTCGGGCGCGCGCGTCGTCAAGGCGCTGACCGACGCCCAGCTTTCCAGCCTGGTGAAGCGTACCCGCACCAGGCGCGACCGCGCCCGCACGCTGGCCGAGCGTCAGCGCCGCGAGATGCGCGGCAAGTCCCGCGCACGCGGCGCAACACCGGTCAAGGCCGACGACGGATCGCAGCTCAAGCTCGCCATCCTGACCGCCGCGCTGGCGCGTCTCGACGCCGAAACCACGCGCCGCGGCCAGGTGAAGGCCAAGGCCGCACTGGTCGCGAGTGCCAAGAAGGCACTGTCGCTCAAGCAGAAGGCGAAGCCCGCCAAGGGCGCCAAAGCGCCGGCGAAGCCGCGCGGTCCCGCCAAGGCGGTTCGCGGCAAGACGCGCGTGGCCGTGAAGAACCACGTGCCGGGATCGGTGCGTGGCAGCGTTCGCAGCCAGGTGGCGAAGGCCCAGGCCAAGCGCGATTCGCGCTGAGGCCGTTCCCGGGCCGCGATGCGAGAGGGCGACGCCGACAGGGGCGTCGCGCGGCGCTAGAATGGCGGCGCTTCCCAGGGAGGACCGGCATGCTGGCCAACACCACGCGCACGCTCACCGAGGCACAACGAGAGCAGTGGGCCGTCGACGGCTACCTGCAGATCGAAGGCGCGCTGTCCTCCGCCGAAGTCGATTTCTTTTCCCGATTGCTCGATGACACGGTGCGCACCGCGCCGGGCTACGAGCCCGCGCCGGGCGCCCTGCCGCGCGGCCACTATGCGTGGAAGCTGCCCGACCAGAACAAGGACGCGTTCATGGACCGGCGCGACCTGCTTCCCTACCACCAGGCCTTCATCGACCTGATCGACCGGCCGGCGATCTTCGACCTGATCCTCGACCTGATGGGTCCCTACATCCAGTTCTCGATGAGCCAGGCGATCGTGCGCGCCTCGACAGACCTGTTCCCGGGCTACATCCACACCGACGGCGGCCAGGCGCAGAAGGCGATCCGCGTCAGCGAGACCAGCCGGCCGCTGGCCGTCAAGGTCATGTACCTGCTGACCGACGTGACCGCCGACAACAGCGGCAACTTCACGGTGTTCCCCGGCAGCCATCTCCGGCCGTTCCCCGAGCGTGCCGAACGGGTGCCCCATCCCGGCATGCCGGGCGCGGTGCCGCTGCTCGGCAAGGCGGGCGATGCCTACGTCTTCCCGCACGCGCTGTGGCACGGTCCGTCGCCCAACCATTCCGGCAAGGCGCGCAAGACCCTGCTCTACAACTACTGCCAGATGTTCATGCGGGCCTACGACTTCAGCGGCCCCTATGCGGCGATCCTCGACCGCTGCACCCCGCGCCAGCGCCGCCTGCTGGGCGACCTCGGCCACGACTTCCGCCCAGGCGATTTCTTCTACGCACCCGAGGACCAGGAAGCGGTGATGACGGGCGCTTAGGCGCCCGCCGCCGCGACCGAAGCTATTTGCATTCCACCTCGGCACCGGAGCGAATGAGGCGGTCGCTCCTCCCTTTCCAGCGCCCGCACAACGTCGTAATGGCTGTTTCGACTGGCGCCCTTTCGGGCGACCATTCGCTTACAGGAGCTTCAATGAAGAATGTCGTCATGGCGGCCGGAATGGCTGCCCTCGCCCTCTCGACCGGCGCCTGCACCACCAGCATGCAGCAGTCGAGTGCGCAACAGCTCAATGCGACCAACGCCAACTCGCGCATCTACATCGGCTCGCTGACCTGCAACGTCGGCGGCAGCACCGGCTACGTGCTGGGTTCGGCCAAGCCGCTCGATTGCGTGTTCCTCAGCCGCGACGGCGTGTCGTCGGCCCAGTACACGGGCACGATCGACAAGGTCGGCATCGACATCGGCTACACCAAGGCGGTGCACACGATCTGGCGCGTCTACTCGCTGGGCTCGGATCGCGGCGTGACGCAGATCAGCGGCACCTATGTCGGCGAACAGGGCACAGTCGCGGCCGGCAACCAGGCCGGCGGCAACTGGATCTACGGCGGCCCGAACGCCGAGATCGGCATGGTCTCGTCGGGCGTGATCAAGGATGCCGGCTACAACCTCGCGACCGGCGTGGCCGCGATGACGATTCGCCTCAAGCAGTAACTTCGGCTCAGACCGGAGGAGCCGTCGCCGCCTGCAACGCGCAGCCGGCGACGGTGATGCGGTGCATCAGGCGCCGCTCGCCCTGATAGTCGTTCTGGGCGCTGTGCCAGGTGGCGCGGTTGTCCCAGAAGGCGATCGAGCCGTCGCGCCACCGGAAGCGACTGGTGAACTCGTCTCGCGTGACATGCGCGTAGAGATACTCGAGCAGCGGCTTGCTGTCCTCGACGCTCCAGCCCTCGAAGTGCAACGTGAAGTCCGCATTGACGTAGAGCGCCTCGCGGCCGCTCAGCGGGTGGCGGATCACCACCGGATGCAGCACGTCGCCGACCTGGTCGCCATTGTAGAAGACGTGATCGCTGCCGCTCGCCTTGCGCGCCGCGGTGCCGAAGCGGTGTGCCGAGGAATGCACGGCGTTGAGCCCGCGCAGCGTCTGCTTCAGCCCTTCCGACAGCGCCTCGAAGGCGCGGTAGACGTTCGCGAACAGCGTATCGCCGCCCTTCGACGGCAGTTCGCGCGCCACCAGAATCGAGCCCATGGCGGGGATCTGATCGTAGGTGTGATCGGTATGCCAGCGCTCGCCGATGTTCTTCTGCTGTGTCGGCTCCTTGCGGACCTCGGCGATCATCGGATAGCCGGCGACGGCCGGGAAGTAGCGGTTGATGTCGATCGCGCCCCAGCGCTGCGCGAATTCGATGTGCTGCTCGGGCGTCAGATTCTGGTCGCGGAAGAAGATCACGCCATGCTCGACGAAGGCGCGCTGCACCTCGTCCCACTGCCGATTGCTCATCGACTTGAGATCGAGCCCCAGCACCTCGGCGCCGCAGCCCTCGAGCTCGCGAACCTGAACCGTCTCGTATGTCATGGTCACCCTCCAGACCCGAGCCTAGCGCGCCTGCACCCCGAGCAACAACAGGGCGACGGACAGCGTGAAGACGCTGGCGGCGGTCGAGATCACCACGGCGTTGGTCGCGCGGGCGACGCCCACACCGTACATCTGGGCGATCAGGTAGACGTTGGCGCCGGCCGGCAGCGCGGCGTTCAGCGTCGCGACGTTGAGCCATAGAGGATCGAGCGGGAACACGTAGCGGCCAATCGTCCAGACCAGTACCGGCAGGATCGCCAGCTTGAAGAACGAGGCGACGGCCGCCGGCTGCCAGTGACCCTTCAGCCCGACATGGGCGAGGGAAGCGCCGACCATGATCAGGCCGCAGGGCGGGGCCGCCGCAGCAAAGGCCTGCAGGATGCGGTCGATCACCGCCGGTGTCGCGAGGCTGGTGTGCGCCGTGATCTCGCCCCACAGGAGGCCCGCGAAGATCGCGGGGATGACCGGATGCTTCAGCATGGAGAGTGCCGCGCCACCGAGGCGCTTCCACACGTTCCCATGCCGGCCGCCGGCACCATCCATCTCCATCAGGAAGCAGGTGAAGGTCAGCAGGATCAGCGAGTGAACGCTGATGATCATCAGCAGCGGCACCAGCCCCTGCTCTCCGAACCCGTAGCTGATGAACGGGATGCCGATGCCGACGCCGTTGGAGAAGGATCCGCTCAGCGCGAACATGGCGCGGTCGCCCAGCCGCAGCCCCTGGATCCGGCCGAGCATCATGAGGATCCCGTAGAGGATCATCACGCCGCTGAAGAAGGCGAGCAGCACCTGCGGCTCGAGCGTCTCCAGACGCACCTTGGCCATCGAGCGGAAGAGCAGCGCGGGGAACAGCGCATAGAAGGTGACGGCGGTGAAGCCGCGCAGGCCCTCGGGACTGAGGAGCTTGCTGCGGCCGATCACCCAGCCGGCCAGCACCATGCCGAAGACCGGCACGATGATGTCGACGATGGCACTCATTTATCGCCGACCAAACAAACCTCCTCATGCTGAGGAGGTCGCGCAGCAACCGTCTCGAAGCATGGGCCGCAGACGGGGTGCCTGCTCCCCACCCTTCGAGACGGCCCTGCGGGCCTCCTCAGGGTGAGGATTTTGGTTCGCAAGGCGTTGACTACGCAGCCATCGCGAGGTTGCTGTAGCGGGTCAGGTGATGCTGCTGGTTGCCGAACATCAGGTCGATCATGGTCAGGCGCTTGAAGTAGTGGCTGACCGCCATCTCGTCCGTTACGCCCATGCCGCCGTGCATCTGCACCGCGCTCTGGCCGCAGAACTTGCCCGACTTGCCGATCTGGACCTTGGCGCCCGAGGCCGCCTTGGCGCGCACCGTCGGGTCCTTGTCGTCGATCTTGAGCGAGGCCATCAGCGTCATCGAGCGCGCTTCCTGCGCGTTGGTGAAGCAGTCGACCATGCGGTGCTGCAGCACCTGGAACTTGCCGATCGGCACGCCGAACTGCTTACGGGTCTTTATGTACTCCAGCGTACCCGCGTTGATCGCGTCCATGCAGCCGGTCGCCTCGGCGCACAGCGCCACGATGGCGCGATCGACCGCCTCTTCCACGACCGGGAAGGCCTCGTCGACCTTGCCCAGCACGGCGTCGGCGCCGACCGAGACTTTGTCGAACGTGAGCTCGGACGCACGCAGCGCATCCTGGGTCGGGTAGTCGCGGCGCGACAGGCCCTTGGCCTTGGCGTCGACCACGAACAGCGTCAGGCCCTTGGGTTCGCGCGCCGAGCCGCCGGTGCGGGCCAGCACGATGATCTCGTCGGCGGAGGCGGCGTTGTAGACCACGCCCTTGTGACCCGACAGCGACCAGCCGGTGCCTTCCTTGGTCGCCTTCAGCGATACGTCGGCGAGGTTGTAGCGGCTCTGGCGCTCCAGCCAGGCGAAGGCGAACTGCTTCTTGCCCTCGATCATCGGCGCCAGCAGCGCCTCCTTCTGGGCCGCGGAACCGGCGCGGGCAATCATGCCGCCGCCCAGCACCACCGTCGGCAGGAAGGGCTCGAGCACCAGGCCTTTGCCGAACTGTTCCATGACGATCATCGTCTCGATCGGGCCGCCGCCGTAGCCGCCATCCTCCTCGGAGAAGGCCATGCCCAGCCAGCCCAGCTCGGCGAACTGCGCCCAGTTTTCCGGCAGCCAGCCCCGCTCGGTCGCCGCGATCTTGCGGCGGGCGTCGAACGCGTACTTGTCGCGAACGAAGCGCTCGGCGGCCTCCTGCAGCTGCTTCTGTTCGTCGGAAAGGGACAGATCCATGTTTCTCCTCCGGAATTCTTGATCGCGGTTATAGCCCCCGTCAGAGGCCCAGCACCATCTTCGAGACGATGTTCTTCTGAATCTCCGTGCTGCCACCGTAGATGCTGGTCTTGCGCATGTTGAAATAGCGCGGGGCGGCGGGCGGAGCATGGTCGGGCCCGATCGGGGTCTCGTTCGTGTCGTGGAACAGCATGCCGGGCTGGTAGGGCTGGGCATACTCGCCCACCGCCTCCATCGTGAGTTCCGCGATGCGCTGCTGGATTTCCGAGCCGCGCACCTTGAGCGTCGAGACCTCAGGCCCGGGCGCGCCGCCCTGGGCCATGGTCGACAGGACGCGCAGTTCGCTCATCTCCAGTGCCTGGACCTGCAGGTCGATGTCGGCGATCTGCGCCGTGAAGGCGGGATCGTCGGCCAGCGTGCCACCGTCCTGCGGTTCGATCCGGGCGATCTTGCGCAGCACCGAGACGCCGCGCTTGGACGACGGGACCTCGGCGATGCCCAGCCGCTCGTTGGCCAGCAGGAACTTGGCGCAGGTCCAGCCCTCGTTCTCCTTGCCGATCAGGTTCTCGACCGGGACCTTCACATTGTCGAGGAACACGTCGTTCACGTGATGGGCGCCGTCGGTCATGATGATCGGCCGCACGGTAACGCCCGGCGTCTTCATGTCGATCAGCAGGAAGGAGATGCCCTCCTGCGGCTTGGCGTCCATGTTGGTCCGCACCAGGCAGAAGATCCAGTCGCCCCAATGGGCGAACGAAGTCCACGTCTTCTGGCCGTTGACGATGTAATGGTCGCCCTCCCGCACCGCGCGCGTGCGCAGGTTGGCGAGGTCGGAGCCGGCGCCCGGCTCGGAATAGCCCTGGCACCATGAGACTTCGGAGCTGCGGATGCCCGGCAGGAAGCGCTCCTTCTGCGCCTCGGTCCCGAACGTGTAGATCACCGGGCCGACCATCTTCGGACCGAATGGCAGGATGCGCGGCGCACCCTCCTCCGCCAGCACGTTCTCGAACAGGAAGCGCTGCGTCACGTCCCAGCCCGGGCCGCCGTACTTCTTCGGCCAGGTGTAGGCGAGCCAGCCCTTCTTCCCGAGGGCCTTCTGCCAGACCATGTGATCGTCGCGGTCGTAGTGCTTGCCCGAGAATGTCTTCTCGCGGGTCGCCGGCGACAGGTTCTCGCGCGCGAAGGCGCGTACCTCGTCGGCGAACGCCTTGTGTTCCGGCTTGAGCGACAGATCCATCTAGAGCCCCAACACCATCTTGCTGATGATCCCCTTCTGGATCTCGTTGCTGCCGCCGTAGATCGTGGTCTTGCGTGTGTTGAAGTAGCGCGGCGCGGCGAGGTGCGCGTACTCGGGCCCGACCGGCGCCTCGTTGGTGCCCTGCCACAGCAGGCCCGGGAGGTACGGCGCGGCATACTCGCCGACCGCTTCCATCGTGAGTTCCGTGATTCGCTGCTGGATCTCCGAGCCGCGGATCTTGAGTCCCGACACTTCCGGTCCCGGCTGGCCGCCATGCGCCATCTGCGACAGCACACGCAGTTCGGTGAACTCGAGCGCCGTCACCTGGATCTCGAGATCGGCGATCTTCTCGGCAAAGCTCTGGTTCTCGATCAGCGGCTTGCCGTCGTCCTGCTCGGCGCGTGCGATGTCCTTCAGCGCCTCGACGCCGCGCTTGGACTGCGGCACGGCCGCGATTCCCAGCCGCTCGTTGGCCAGCAGGAACTTGGCGCAGGTCCAGCCCTCGTTCTCCTTGCCGACCAGGTTCTCGACCGGAACCTTGACGTTGTCGAAGAACACCTCGTTCACCTCGTGGCCGCCGTCGGCCATGATAATCGGCTTCACGGTGATGCCCGGCGTCTTCATGTCGATCAGCAGGAATGAAATGCCTTCCTGCGGCTTGGCCTTCGAATCGGTGCGAACCAGGCAGAAGATCCAGTCGGCCCAGTGGCCCATCGTGTTCCAGGTCTTGGACCCGTTCACGATGTAGTGGTCGCCGTCCTTCTCCGCCTTGGTGCGCAGGCTCGCGAGATCGGAGCCCGAGCCCGGCTCGGAATAGCCCTGGCACCACCAGACGGTGCTCTCGCGGATCGCCGGGAGATACTTCTCCTTCTGCGCCTCGGTGCCGAACGTGTAGATCACCGGTCCGACCATCTTGGTGCCGAACGGGATGATTCCCGGCGCATATTCCTCGGCGCAGATGTTCTCGAAGATGTAGCGCTGTGCCGGGGTGAAACCGGGGCCGCCATGCTTCTTCGGCCAGGTGTAGACCAGCCAGCCCTTCTTCCCGAGCGCCTGCTGCCAGCGCATGTAGTCGTCGCGGATCAGGTGCTTGCCGTTCTTCACCTTGTCGCGCACGTCGGCCGGCAGGTTGGCGCGCACGAAGGCCCGCACCTCGTCGGCAAATTTCTGTTCTTCAGGCGTAAAAGCGAGGTCCATGTTCCCCTCCCGCGGAGGCATTTTCGGTTTGGCCGGAGTTTAGCCACCAGCCCGTTCGGGACAAGCGCGCAAGCGTCGCTCCGCGGCCGGGGGCGCCGCGAAGCGGAACAAGTTTACGTAGGAATTTCCCACGTCAGGGCCACCCGGGTTGCAACCATTGACGCCCGTCAATTCCCGATTTGGCCGGGTGGCATTCACTTCTTCCTGCGTAAACGGGAGAGTACCAATGCGGAATACTTCGGTGGCTGGGGCGGTGGTTGCGGCAGCCCTCATGTCTTGCTCGCTTGGGCAGGCGGCCAAAGCCCAGGATGAAGCCCAGAGCCCCTGGCAGGTGCGTGTCCGTGCCCTGGGCGTCCTTCCGGCCTCAGGCGGGAGCACCGTGAACGTTCAGGGCGTCCCTGCGCTTTCCACGCCGAATTCCGGCCTGTCCATCGGCAACTCGATCGTCCCCGAACTGGACATCAGCTACTTCATCACGCGCAACGTCGCGGCCGAACTCATCCTGGGCGTGACGCCGCACAACATCACCGGCACCGGTGCCCTCGCGAACACCAACATCGGTAGCGCGTGGCTGCTGCCGCCGACCTTGCTCGCGCAGTACCACTTCACCGACTTCGGCGCGTTCAAGCCCTATATCGGCATCGGCCTGAACTACACGATCTTCTTCAGCCAGAGCGCCGGCTACACGCCGACCAACGGCCTCGGGGTGACGAACCTCAGCATCAACAATACCGTCGGCGGCGCAGTCCAGGTCGGCTTCGACTACATGATCGACAAGCACTGGGGCGTGAACTTCGATGTCAAGAAGTACATCCTGCGCCCGACCTACAATGCCACGGTCAACAACACCATCCAGGTGAACGGGACCGCGGTCATCGATCCCTGGATCATCGGCGCTGGCGTGACCTACAGGTTCTAGCCATCGGCCCGATGCCGATCGGACCCTGAAGCCGGTCGTGACGTATCGCGTCGGCTTCAGGGCACGATCAGCACCTTGTCCGCCTTGAGCTTCTCGATCGCCGCGTCGCTGAGGCCTGCCTCGCGCAGGACCTCGACGCCGTCGCTTCCCAGGGGCGGCGCGTGGCGGCGGAACTCGACCTTGGTCTTCTCGAAATCGAGCGGGCTGGCGAAGGTGGTGATCGGCCCCTCCGTCGGATGCTCGCGCTCGGTGAAGAAGCCCGTGGCCTTGAGGTGCGGGTCGTCCTTCAGTTCCTCCAGCGTGCGAACCGGCATGGCGGGGATGTCGGCCTCGTCGAACATGTCGAGCCATTCCTGGGTCGGGCGATGCTTCAGAAGCTCCGCCAGCACCTGGTAGAGCTCGCTGAAATGCTTGGCGCGCTCCATGCGGTCGACGAACCGCTTCTCCTTCGCGAGATCGGGCCGCTCCGCCAGCTCGAAGAACCTGATCCAGTGCGCGTCGGTATAGGGCAGCGCGCAGATGTAGCCGTCCTGTGTCGGGAACGGATGGCGGAACTTGTTGATGATGCGATCGTAGCCCATCGGCGCGCGCTCAGGCGTCCAGGTGGCGCCGAACAGATGCTCGGTCAGCCAGAACGAGGCCAGCGTCTCGAGCATGGGCACCTCGATCATCTGCCCCTCGCCCGTGCACTTGCGATGGTAGAGCGCGCCCAGCACGGCGATGCAGAGATGCAGGCCCGTGGTCTTGTCGGCGATCAGGCTCGGCATGAAGCGCGGCGGCAGGCCGTCGACCCGGCTCTGCAGCGAGGCCGCGCCCGACACGCCCTGCACCAGGTCGTCGAAGGCCGGCTTGTGGCCGTAGGGTCCCTTGCGCGCATAGCCCAGCGAATAGGCATAGATGATCGACGGGTTGATCTTCTTCAGATCCTCGTAGCCCAGGCCCAGCCGCTCGATCGCCTGCGGGCGGCTGTTGTGGATGAAGAGGTCGGCGTCCTTGATCATGTCCTTAAGGACGGCGCAGGCGGCGGGCTTCTTGAGGTCGAGGCAGATCGAGCGTTTGTTGCGGTTGGCCGCCATGTAGATCGGGCCCATGGCCGGCGCGTTGCCCAGGCTGCCGCCCGAAGCGCGCAGCAGGTCGCCTTCCGGCGGCTCGACCTTGATCACGTCGGCGCCCATGTCGGCCAGATGCTGCGTGGCGAACGGCCCCAGCAATACGGCCGTCAGATCGATCACGCGCACGCCCTGCAATGGTCCCGGCATTTCCTCGTCCCCGCTATGACGTTTTGGTCTTGGCCAGACCGTGCCATCGCCCTTTGCGAAATGGTAGTCCTACAGTAACAACCGGTCCCGAGGCGCATCGCGATGCGATGGGCGGGGCATTCCTGAAAGTTGGGGTTTCGCGATGGCTGGAGCGCTGGACGGTCTGCTGGTGGTGAGTGTCGAGCAGGCGGTGGCCGCGCCCTATTGCGCCGCCCGGCTGGCGGACGCCGGCGCGCGGGTCATCAAGATCGAGCGGCCCGAGGGCGATTTCGCCCGCGGCTACGACGGCTATGTGCACGGCCAGTCGAGCTATTTCGTCTGGCTGAACCGCGGCAAGCAGTCCCTCACCCTCGACTTCAAGGCGAAGGACGACCTCGCCCTCCTGCACCGGCTGATCGCGAAGGCCGACGTGCTGATCCAGAACCTGGCGCCGGGCGCCGCCGAGCGCGCGGGCTTCGGCTCGGCCGCCATGCGGGCGGCCCACAAGAAGCTGATCACCGTCGACATCTCGGGATACGGCGATCACGGGCCCTACAGGAACCGCCGCGCCTACGACCTGCTGGTCCAGGCCGAGAGCGGGCTGGCGTCGATCACCGGTACCGAGCATGCGCCGGGCCGGGTCGGCATCTCCGCCACCGACATCGGCACCGGCATGTACGCCCATGCCGCCGTGCTGGAGGCGCTGATCGCCCGCGGCCGGACCGGCGAGGGCCGCGCCATCTCGGTCTCGCTCTTCTCCTCGATGGCGGAGTGGATGACCGTGCCGCTGCTCGGCATGGAATATTCCAACTACGAATGGCCGCGCCTCGGCCTCACCCATCCGTTCATCGCGCCCTACGGCGTCTATCCGACCTCGGACAAGGTACCGGTGCTGATCTCGATCCAGAACGACCGCGAGTTCGAGCGTCTGTGCCACGGCGTCATCGACCGGCCGGGCCTCGAGAAGGATCCGGACTATGCGACCGGCAAGGCACGCAACGCACGACGCGACGACACGAATGCCATTGTCGCCACGAGCTTCGCATCGCAGACCTTTGCGGATATTTCCGCCCGTCTCGAAGCCGCGCAGATCGCCTGGGCGCGGGTCAGCAGCGTCAAGGACCTGACGACCCATCCGCAGCTGCGCCGCACCGGCTTCAATTCGATCGACGGCAAGGACGTCTCGATCCCGGCGCTGGCCGCCTCCTACACAGGCGAGCCCGAGCGGCTGGGCGACGTGCCGACGCTCGGCCAGCACAGCGAGGCGATCCGCAAGGAGTTCGCCGCCTGATGTCCGACCGGCCGACGAGCCGCCTCCTCCAGGGGATGAGGCTCGCGGCCTATGGCGCCGCCTACTTCTTCGCCGCCGGCGCCTTCATGAGCTACTGGCCGGTGTGGCTGCGCGACCGCGGCGTCAGCGACACCGAGATCGGCACGCTGTTCATGTCGCGCCAGATCGTGACGGTGATCGCCACGCTCTCGGTCGGCTGGATCGCCCACCGGCTGGGCGGGCCGCGCGGCGTCATCGTGGCGCTGGGCATCGGCGCCATCGTGATGATGGGCGCCTACCAGTTCTCCTATTCGTTCCTGGCGATCTTCGTCGTCACCATGATCTGGGGCTTCCTGTGGTCGCCGCCGATGCCGCTCTACGACGGCGTGCTGGTGACCGAGACCAAGAAGCACGGGCTCGACTATGCGCGCGTCCGCATGTGGAGTTCGGTCGCCTTCATCTTCGGCACCTTCATCGCCGGCATCGCCGTGGACCGCTACGGACCGCCCTGGGTGCTCTATGTCGGCATGGCGAGCATCGTGCTGCTGGCGCCGCTGGCGCTGTTGCTGCCGGCCGCCGCGCCGCGCGCCGCCGCCGCCGCCTCAGAGCCGGGCCATGCGCCGTTCCGCGTGGCCGACCTGCTGCGCCAGCCGGCCTTCCTGCTGTTCCTGCTGGCCTGCGGCCTCTGCCAGGCCAGCCATTCTGTGCTCTACAGCTTCGGCACGCTGACCTGGCGCGGCGCCGGGATCGACGACGTGACGATCAGCGCCCTGTGGGCCGAGAGCGTGGCCATCGAAATCGTGCTGATGCTGTTCGGCGGCTGGCTGCTGGGACGACTGGGCGTCTGCGGCCTGATCGCGCTCGGTCTCGCGGCAGGCCTCGTGCGCTGGACGGCGATGGCTTTCACGACCGAGCTGTGGGCGCTGATCCTGCTGCAGGCGCTCCACTCCTGCACCTTCGCCGCCTGCCATCTCGGCGCCATGGCCTTCCTGCAGCGCGCCCTGCCCGCACACGGCGCCGCCATCGGCCAGAGCCTCTATTACGCACTGGGCACCGGCGCCACGCAGGCCTTCGTCTACCAGTTCTCCGGCCTGCTCAATTCCGAGTACGGCCAGCGCGCGTTTCTCGGCATGACCGTCGTCAGCGCGATCGGGATGTGCGCCGTGATCGTGCTGGCGCGCACGTGGAACGGCGGATTGCTGGTGGGGCACACTCAAGTTCCTCTCCCCCGATAAGGGGGAGAGGAGAAAGAAGCTCAGCGCGACCGGCCGCGCGCCGTTACCGGCCAGATCTCGACCAGAGTGTCGCCTTTCACCACGTGATAGCTCTCGTAGAGGTTCACGGTGGGGTCGCAGTGCGGCGGCGTCAGCACGACCTGCTCGGCGAGCTTGGGCGGCGCCTGGCCCTCGGGCGCGATCACCGCGAGATGCTCGTCGCCCATGAAGCGCGTCGTCGAGCCGTAGACGGCACCCTTCAGGATCACCGGCGGGCCTTTTTCGGTCGCCATCGCCTTCAGGCCGGCATCGACCGTCACCATGCCGGGCGCATTGGCGCTGACGACGCGGGCATCGATCTGCAGCGCCTGCTCGAAGGTCGGCTTGTCGAGGCCGCGCAGGTCGCAGACGTTGTAGTCGTGGTCCATGAACACGTAGGAGCCGACCTGCAGCTCGGTGAAGACGCCGATCTTGGCATCGATGTAATGCGTGCCGGTGCCGGAGCCGGTGACGATGCCGGGCTTCAGTCCCGCCTCCTCCAGCTTCGCCAGGATGCCCTGCAGGTATTCGGTGCGCTCCTTGATCTCGGCGGTGCGCTGCTTGAAGTCGACGATGTGCTGGTGGCGGCCGCAGTAGAACTGGACGCCGGCATAGGTGAGCGACCGGAAGTTGGCGATCTTCTGCGCCAGCGCGACCGTCGCCTCGGGCGACGCGGTGCCGGTGCGATGGATGCCGGGATCGATATCGACGATCACGGTAAGCGGCTTGCCGGCCTTCGCGGCGGCGGCGGCCAGCGCCTCGGCATTGTCGGGATGATCGACCACCAGCATCAGGTCCGACACCTTGGCGTTCAGCTCAACCAGCCGCTGGATCGCCTGCGGCGTCACCACCGGCGAGGTGATGTGCAGGCTCTGGATGCCCGCCTCGCCCAGCGCCTCGGCCTCGCCCAGCTTGGCGCAGCAGACGCCGAGCGCCCCGGCTGCGATCTGGCGGCGCGCGATGTCGGCCGACTTGTGGGTCTTGGAATGCGGCCGGAGCTTCACGTTGTGCGCTTTGGCGAAGCTCGCCATCTCCGCGATGTTGCGGTCGAGCATGTCGAGATCGAGCACGAGTGCCGGCGTGTTGAGCGACCCGCGCGATCCCTGCTGTCCGATGAGGTGGCCGTGCAGGCGCCAGGCCTCGCTGGTGGCTTCGCTGGTCATTTCTTCTGATCTCCGGATTGCAGGGTGCGGACGACCATGGCTTCGCCGGTCGTGCCGCGGTTGACGCCGGCGCTCTTCATGAAGGTGTTGTCGGCGCCGGTGCCCCAGAGCGCGACGCCCTGGGCCAGCAGGCCGCCATCCACCTTCACCGTCTCGCCGGTGATGAAACGCGCCTCGTCGGAGGCCAGGAAAGTCGCGACGTCGGCGATATGGCCGGGCTCGCCGCGCTCGGGCCAGGGCTGCTGGCTGAACTGCTTCTCGTATTTGTCGGGCCGGCCGCGATGGACCAGAGGCGTCGAGATGACGCCCGGCGCGATGCCGACCACGCGGATGCGATCGGGGCCCAGTTCGGCTGCCACGTTCTCGATCAGGCTGATGCAGGCGGCCTTCGCCGCCGAATAGGCGTGACTGCCGCCGCCGCCCACCATGCCGGCGATCGAGGCGGTGACGAGGAGCACGCCGCCGTCTCCATGCTCCTTCATCGCCTGCGAGGCATGCTTCATGCCGAGGAACACCGAGCGCGTCAGCACCGCGAACGTATAGTCCCAGTCCTCCACGCTGGTCTCGGCGATCGGCCCGAAAGCGCCGCCGACGCCGGCATTGAGATAGGCGATGTCGAGCCGGCCGAAGCGGCCTTTAGCCTCGGCGACAATCGCCGCGACATCGCTCTCCTTCGCCACGTCGCAGCGCAGGAAGCCGACACTGTCGCCATGGCCCTGCGCCCGGGCGACCGCCAGCGTCTCCGCGCCATTGGCCTCGTTGAGGTCGGCCACGATCACCTTCGCGCCCTCGGCAAGGAAACGCATCACGGTTGCGCGCCCCATGCCGCTCGCGCCGCCCGTCACGATGGCCACCTTGCCCGCCAGTCGCTTCATGCCGATTTGACCCTCCGATGCCATGGTGGTGGCGCCTGCATCGCGAGGCAAGCCTGACGTTTCGCCGCCGCGCTTCTACGCGAGCGTCGCGCACGCCTCGCCGATCAGACGGCCCGCCGCATGGATTTGTTCACCCGGCACCGCGAAGGTCATCCGCACGTAATGGGGAAGCCCATAGCCCTCGCCGGGCAACAGCGCGACACCAGCCGTTTCGAGGAGCCAGTCGGAAACAGCGCCGCCGCTGTCGAGCACCTGCCCCTGCGGCGTCCTTTTGCCGATCACGCCGGCGCAGGAGATGCAGAGATAAAAGGTGCCCTCGGGCGGCGCGGCGGAGAGTCCGGCGCAGCCGTTGACCAGAGAGACGGCGAGGTCGCGCTTTTCCTGCAGGACGGTGAGGCGTTCCGCCAGCACCGTCTGCGGGCCGTTGAGCGCCGCGGTCGCGGCGGCCTGGCTGATCGACGAGGGGCAGGACGTCACCAGGTACTGCACCTTGGTCATCTCCGTGACGAGATCGGCCGGCGCCGCGGCGTAACCGATGCGCCAGCCCATCATCGAATAGCTCTTGGCGACGCCGCTCACCGTGACCATACGATCCCTGAGGTCCGGCGCGGCTTCGAGCGGCGTCACTGCCTTGGCACCGTCGTAGACGGAATGCTCGTACAGATTGTCGGCGATCACCCGGACGTCGGGGTGTCGCCGCACGACGTTGCAGAGCTCGGCCAGTTCGGCGCGCGTGTAGAGCGCGCCCGTCGGATTGACAGGATTGTTGACCACGAGCCAGCGCGTGCGCGGAGTGATCGCGCGGGCGAGATCCTCGGGCCGCAGCTTGAAGCCGTTGTTCTGCGCACAGGAGACCTGGACCGGAACCCCACCCGCGAGCGTGGCCTGGCCGCAATAGGTAGCCCAGCACGGGCTGGGCACGATCACCTCGTCGCCCTGTTGCAGGGTCACGGCGAAGGCGGTGGCGATGGCCTGCGAGGAGCCGTTGCTGACGATGATCTCGGAGCGATCGAATGCCAGCCCGTTCTGCCGACGGAAATGTTCACGCACCGCATCCTTCAGCTCAGGCGTGCCGTCGACGCTGGTGTAGCGTGTCTCGCCCGCGCAGGCAGCGGCGACAGCGGCCTCCACGACATGCGGCGGCGTGGGGAAGTCGAGGTCGCCGGCGGTCATGTCGATGACCGTGCGGCCCCGGCTTCGAAGCTCGAGCACCTTTCGACGAAAGGCGGCGGCTGGTGAGGAATGCAGGCTCTGCGTCTGCGGGCGTGCGTTGGGCATGCGCGATCTGTAGCCGCGGTTGATCATTTCTAAAACAGATGATTGGATGTTTCAGAGATAACCAAAGGATATGGTAGATGCTGGATGCGGCGGCCGTTCAGGCCTTCGTCCTCGTGGCCGACCTGGCAAGCTTCACGCGCGCGGCGGCGGCGCTGAATTCGAGCCAGGCCGCCGTCAGCCTGAAGATCCGGCGCCTGGAAGAAGCGTTGGGCCGCCGGCTGCTCGACCGTACGCCGCGCCTCGTCCGCCTGTCGCCCGACGGCGCGACCTTCCTCCCCGCCGCGCGCGAGCTCGTCGCCGCGCAGCACAAGGCCATCGGCGCCTTCACGCAGGAGGAACGGCGCATCGGCGTGGCGATCAGCCATCACATCGTCGGCGCCGATCTCACGACCCTGCTGCAGCACCTGCACCGCTCCGATCCCGGCCTGGTGGTCGAGGTCAGGATCACGACGTCGGCCGAGGCCCTCGCAGCCCTCAAGGACGGGTCGAGCGACTGCGCCATCGTGCTGAACCATGACGGCAGGCGTCGCGACGGCGAGGTGCTGTTCACGGAGGAGTTCCGCTGGACCGCTGTGCCGGACTTCGACTTCCGGCCGGGCGCTGTGCTGCCCCTCGCTACGCAGGCCTCGCCCTGCAACGTCCGCGCGATGGCAGTGAGTGCGCTGGACAAGGCCGGCATCCGCTGGTCGGAAGTGTTCGTCGGCGGTGGTGCACAGACCATCGGCGCTGCCGTCCGCGCCGGGCTCGCCGTCGCCGCTCTCGCGCGGCGCGTGGCGCCGATCGGCACGGTGGATGTCGGCCGCAAACTCGGACTGCCGCCGCTGCCGGCGCGTGACGTGGTGCTGCTCTCCGGAACCGGCAGCGTCACGAAGCGTCAGGCCATCAAGCTGCTGGGCCGCTCGTTCCGGGCATTGGCGGGGCGCTAGTTCACTGTCGTCCCGAGCACCGCGAGGAACCTTCGCTCAGATATCGATGACGCCCTCGCCGCCGGCATAGAGCTTCTCGACCAGCGCCTTGCGGCGATCGAGCGTGGCGCGCTGGTTGATGTAGCCCTTGTCGGTGATCTCCTGGCCGTCGACCTGCGGCGGCTCGGTCATCAACATCACGCGCTTCACGCGCATGGAGGAGCCGCGGCCTTCGGCGTTCATCTTCGCGAGGCCTTCCTTCAGCCGGCCGACGACAGCGGGATGCGCAAGCAGGTCGGCGAGCGACAGTTGCGCGCCGCTGTCGCCCGCGAGCTGGCGGCACGCCGCGACGTTGGGGAAGCCCAGCAGGCCGACATATTCGCGATCCTGGCCGCAGACCACGGCGTCCTGCAGCACCGGCGAGGCGGCGGCGATGGCGGTCGTGCGCAGGGTGCCGACCAGCACGAAGGTGCCGCTGGTCAGCTTGAAATCCTCGACCACGCGGCCGTCGAAGATCAGCCCCTGCTGGGGATCGTTCGGATCCACGAAGCGGCCGGCATCGCCGATCCTGTAGAAGCCCTCCTCGTCGAACATCTGCGCCGTGAGGTCGGGCTGCTTGTAGTAGCCCGGCGTCACGATCACGCTCTTGAGCCGCAGCTCGTAGCGGCCTTCCTCGCCGGTGGGCACCATCTTGAGCTGCACGCCGGGATAGGGAAGCCCCACGAGACCGACGCGATCTGAGGCCCAGTGCACGCTGGTCGCCGTCGGCGCGGTCTCGGTCGAGCCCCAGCCGGTGACGAAGGGAATGCGATAGCCGGTGTGCTTGACCGCCAGCACTTCCATCCGGTCGTAGAGATCGCCGGGCAGCGTCGCGCCGCCATAGGACAACACGTTGATGTTCCTGAAGAAGCGCTTGGCCAGGCTCTCGTCCTTTTCCAGCGCGGTCGCGAGCATCGCGTAGCCCGCGGGCACGTTGGAGAACGAGGTCGGCGAGATCTCGCGCAGGTTCCGCAGCGTCTCCTCGAACAGCCCGGGCAAAGGCTTGCCGTCGTCGATCCAGGTCGTTCCACCCTCGTTCAGGTTGCCCTGGAAGGTCGCGTTGCCGCCCATCGTGTGGTTCCACGGCAGCCAGTCGAGCATGACCGGCGCGGCGTCGTCCGCCTTGCGCACCCGCGCCATGCTCATCATGGCGACGTTGGCGCACATCATCTCCTGGGTGTTGATCACCGCCTTGGGCATGCCGGTGCTGCCCGAGGTGAACAGGAATTTGCCAACCGTCTTCGGCCCGATCGCCGCGATCGACTGCGCGACCGCATCGGTCGCCTTGGTGGCCGCCAGCTCCGACCAGGCGAGCGACGGGAGGCCGGGCACCGGCTTTTCGACGTGGACCAGCAGCACGCCTTCCAGATTCAGCGCCGCCAGTGCCCGGGCATAGATCTCGCCGTTCTGCACGAAGACCAGGCCGGGCTTCACGAGGTCGAAGACGTACTTCAGCTTGGCATGGTCCTGGCTCATCACCGAGTAGGCCGGCGACACCGGCGCCACGGGCGCGCGCACCTGCATGGCGGCCATCGTGAGCAGCGCGAACTCGATCGAGTTGGACGACAGGATCATCACCGGCCGGTCGGGACCGAAGCCGCGGTCGAGCAGCGCCTGCGTCACCGCATCGACCTGCTTCTTGGCCTCGCCATACGTGACCTTCAGCCATTCGCGTGCCGGCCCGCGGCGCTGCGCCAGCCATAGCCGGTCCGGCACCTGCTCGGCCCACTTTGCCAGCAGCGCCGGGATGTGGGGGGCATAGGGCGCCAGCCGGTGGTTGGACTGCAGCACCACCGTGCCGTCGGCGCGGCGTTCGACCTCGATGTCCCGGCTCAGGAATTCGATGGGCTTGAACGGAACCTGCATTACACTGTCCAAAGACGTTCTCCCCGGCGCTTGTCCTGTCGACCGCGATTTAGGGACGGGAACCGTTGGTCGGCAAGGGAGCGTTTGGCGAGTGTCGCGCAGCAATTCGACGGTGACGGCACCGCCTGCAAGGCGCTGGCTGCAATTGTTTGCCGGCCTGCTCTGCATGATCGCAGTGGCCAACCTGCAATACGGCTGGACGCTGTTCGTCCATCCGCTGCACGACAAATACGGCTGGAGCCTCGGCAGCATCCAGACCGCCTTCGCGGTCTTCGTCATCGCCGAGACCTGGCTGGTGCCGTTCGAGGGCTGGCTCGTCGACCGCTTCGGGCCGAAATTCGTGGTGCTGGCGGGCGGCATCTTCGTTGCCGCGGCCTGGGCCCTGAACTCGGTGGCCGATTCGCTGTGGCTGCTCTATCTCGGCGCCGCACTGGGCGGCATCGGCGCCGGTGCGGTCTACGCGACCTGCGTCGGCAATGCCGTTCGATGGTTCCCCGACCGCCGCGGCCTTGCCGCCGGCATCACCGTGGCCGGGTTCGGCGGGGGGTCGGCGCTGAGCATCATTCCCATCCAGGACGTGATCGCCCGGCATGGCTACGAATCGGCCTTCCTGTGGTTCGGTCTGGTGCAGGGGCTGGTCGTCATCTTCACCGCGGGCTTCCTGCGTACGCCGTCTCCCATGGCGACCGTTGCCGTGCCGTCGCGCCTGCCGCAGACCGACCGGGACATTCCGCCGCTCGAGATGCTGCGTTCGCGCGTCTTCTGGCTGCTCTACTTCATGTTCATCCTGGTCTATTCGGGCGGGCTCATGGCCACGGCGCAACTCGCGCCGATCGCACGCGACTTCAAGGTTGCAGACGTGCCCGTCAGCCTCCTGGGCCTGACCCTGCCGGCGCTCACCTTCGCGCTGACACTGGACCGCTTCATGAACGGCGTGACACGGCCCCTGTGCGGCTGGATTTCCGACCGGATCGGCCGCGAGAACACTTTGTTCATGGCCTTCCTGCTGGAAGGCGCGGGCATCTGGGCGTTGTGGCTCTACGGCCAGGACCCGCTCCTGTTCGTGATCCTGGGGGGCATCGCCTTCTTCGCGTGGGGCGAGACCGCGAGCCTGTTCCCGGCGATCTGCACCGACACATTCGGCACCAAGTACGCCACCACCAACGCCGCCCTCCTCTACACCGCCAAGGGTACGGCCTCGCTGCTGATTCCGCTGGCGAGCTTCTGGGTCGCGGAGACGGGAAGCTGGCGCGACGTGTTCCTCGCCGCCGCCCTGTTCAACCTGCTCGCCGCCTTCCTGGCGCTCGCCGCGCTGAAGCCGCTGCGGCTGCCCGCACGGTCCCATCGCGGCTGACCACGGGTCCCGACCGCCAACCGCATTCCGAAACCGGTGTGCGACCTGAATGCCCGTTCACATCGCCCCCGATTTCGGCCAGAGTCCGCCGCAGCACAAGGGAGAGAGCGATGGACTTCGAATACTCGGATCGCAGCAAGGCGCTGCTCGAGAAACTCAACAAATACATGGACGAGGTCATCTATCCGGCCGAGCCGATCTACGAAGAGCAGATGGAGAAGGCCAAGGATCGCTGGCAGCTCCCGCCGATCATCGAGGAGTGCAAGGCCGAGGCGAAGAAGCGCGGCCTGTGGAACATGTTCCTGCCGGCCGATCGCGAGACCGGCGACACGCACGGCACGATGGGCCTCAGCAACCTCGAATACGCGCCGATCTGCGAAGTGCTGGGCCGCTCGTCGATCGCCTCCGAGGCGGTCAACTGCTCGGCTCCCGACACCGGCAACATGGAAGTGTTCGCCCGCTACGGCTCGGCGGAGCACAAGGAGAAGTGGCTGAAGCCGCTGCTGAACGGCGAGATCCGCTCCTGCTTCGCCATGACCGAGCCGGCCGTCGCCTCGTCCGACGCACGCAACGTCGAGTGCCGCATCGAGTCCGACGGCAACGACTATGTCATCAACGGCCGCAAGTGGTGGTCGTCGGGCATGGGCGATCCGCGCTGCAAGGTCATCATCCTGATGGGCAAGAGCGACCCGAACGCACCGGCCTACCGCCAGCAGTCGATGATCGTCGTGCCGCGCGACACCCCCGGCATCAAGATCGTGAAGATGCTGCACGTGTTCGGCTACGACGACGCCCCGCATGGTCACGCCGAGGTGGTGTACGACAATGTGCGCGTGCCGAAGTCGGCGATCCTGCTGGGTGAGGGCCGCGGCTTCGAGATCGCCCAGGGCCGCCTCGGACCGGGCCGCATCCATCACTGCATGCGCGCCATCGGCGTCGCCGAGCGGGCGCTCGAGATGGCGATCAAGCGCGCCAAGAGCCGAGTCGCCTTCGGCCAGCGCATCTCCGAGATGGGCGTCACCAAGGCCCATGTCGCCGACATGCGCATGGAGATCGACATGGCCCGCCTGCTGGTCCTCAAGGCTGCCTGGGCGATGGACAAGTACGGCAACAAGGAAGCCCGCCAGCAGATCGCGATGATCAAGGTGGCGGTGCCGAACATCACCTCGAAGGTCGTCGACCGCTGCCTGCAGCTGCACGGCGCCGGCGGCGTCAGCCAGGTGTTCAAGCTCGCGAGCATGTACGCCCACCAGCGCACCCTGCGCCTGGCCGACGGTCCGGACGAGGTCCATCGCGACCAGGTCGGCCGTCTCGAGATCGCCAAGTACAACTAAGCCCGATACCGGGACGGAACGAGGCGCGATCCCCCGGGGTCGCGCCTTTTTCTTTGAAGCCTCATACTCCTCTCCCCCGCTAGGGGGAGAGGTTGGGTGAGGGGGCGACGCACCGCCTTTAACCCCCTCACCTAGCCTCTCCCCCCTAGCGGGGGAGAGGGACAAGAATTGAGAGATGCGCGGGAGAGAGACACCGTGGACAGTCCGAAGAAGAGCCTGCACGTCACCGATCATCTGGCCAACGAGCGCACCTTCCTCGCCTGGATCCGGACGGCAATCGCGGTGATGACGCTCGGCGTCGCGATCAACCGCTTCGCGCTGTTCCTGATGGAGATCCACCAGGTCGTGCCGGAGGT
Organism: Reyranella aquatilis; assembly: GCF_020880995.1. GTDB lineage: Bacteria > Pseudomonadota > Alphaproteobacteria > Reyranellales > Reyranellaceae > Reyranella > Reyranella aquatilis. Next base: position 266,942 of record NZ_JAJISD010000002.1, read on the forward strand.
GCGCGACCTCGCCAACCGGCACGTCGAGAAGCTGGGCGTGGGACTGGTGCTGCTGGGCCTGGTCATGCTCGTCGGCGCCACCTGGCACTATCTCCATGTCGGCAAGACGATCGACGACGAGAGCTACCGGCCCTCGAGCCGGATCATGGTCGGCACCGCCATCGCGATCGGCCTCATGGGCGGCTCGACCCTGATCTGGCTGTTCTAGCGTTGGAGTCCCTGTGCATCGGGCGCAGGATCTCTGCTCCGTGCCTGCCGGAATTGTCGAAGCCGACCATGTCGCCCGGACGCAGAGCCGGCAGGAGCCGTTGCCCGACATTGGCGCGGAAGCACAGGCCGTTGATTGGACCATCGAGGATGCAGGGTGCGATGATCTCGCCCGCAGGATTAGGGCTGCCGCTCGGCCACGCTGCGGTCGTCCAGCACCGACGTCGCCTCCGCCACGTTCCGCCCGAGATCGCGGACGGCATGGTCGAGACGGCGAGAGACCCGTCGCCGGATCAGTCTCCAAGCCGCGGATTGCGCCCTCGCACCTGCTGTCGAGCTGGCGCGCGAACGTCTCGTCGGCCTGAAGACCAGGCGCGCTGCCGTCCTCAAGCTCGTTGCGCTGCCACAGTCCCACCGCAGGCGCCGTCAAGGGTAGCCCCCTGTCTAGATGCTTGCCATGTTCGTCTCCGGACCACGTCCGTTTGGAACCAGCCTACTAATGGAGATGCAAAGGCTCGTGCAAAGACGTGGCCAGTCTCCACTAGTTATGATAGTTTTACTTTATGTATACACAACTATCGGTGTTTGCCCGCTATGGAATGCGCTTGGTCGCGCGCTTCGTCGTTCTTCTGGTCGCCCTATCCGTTATGTTCGACTTGATGGGACAGATCAGTGTCGACTATCTCGAACTGGAAGGACCTTTCGAGCCGGACAAGCAGGCTCTTTTCTCCGCCCTTTATCTCGGAATACTGAACGAAGACTGGGGCAAAGGCAGCCTTACCGGCCTCCTGTGGCACTATATACCGGCGATCGTCCTGTCCTTGTCGATCGTTATCGCCTGGACGCTGATTGATATCGCTTGGGCTACGAAAGATTTTCGGCAAAAAGCCCACATCAACACGACGCGCTTGCCGCACCTGCCTCGCCTGGCCCTGCGCTTCGTCGTTCTTCTGATCGTCCTGTCCTTTCTGTTCGACCTGATCGGGCGAACCTGTTTCGACTCTCTCGAACTGGAAGGGCCTTTCCTGGTGCAAAGAATGACCGTTTGCTCCGCCCTCAGCTTCGGAATGCTAACCGACGCCTTGGCCAAAGCCAGCCTTGCCGGCCGCCTGTGGCATTATCTACCGGCGATCGTCGTGTCCTTGTCGGTGGCCATCGCCTGGATTTTGGTGGACCGCCATCGCCTGGCCTCCGAAATATTTTCGACAAAAGCCCGCATGAACAAGGCGCCCTTGCCGCTCTTGCGTCGCCTGGCCCTGCGCTTCTCGGTTGTATTGTTCGTCCTCGTCGTTCTTTACGATTTTTCCAGACCAATGAGTTTCTGCTTCGATCCAAGTTCGCCGATGACCCTCCCTACTTGCTTTCGCACCTTCTCGGAAAACTGGCTCCTGATGGCACGCAAGGGGGGCCTTCCCGGCCTCGCGTGGCATTATCTGCCTGTTGCCGTGGTCGCGACCGTCATCATGATCGATTGGGCCTGGACCTATTGTCGGGGAAAGCGCGAGTGAAGGCGCCACTTTCTCTCGCCGCATAGCCAAGTTTGACCCGCCATTTGACACGAGGATTCAGGTCATAGGGCCCGTTCGGCATGTAGTTGCGAATACAAGCCAATCAGTCTGCCGTCCTCGGCGCCGCTCTGACCCTTTTTGACGGCCGATTGAAGGCGCCACTTCCACCCGCTTCATAGCCGCGTTCGATCCACCGCTTGACTCGCGGATCCAGGCCGTAGGGCTCGTTCGGCATGTAGTTGCTCGAATTTTCTTTTGCATATGCTCCCGCAATCGCCAGAATCATGGGAAGGGGAACGCCAACTTGTTGCATGTACAGTCCCACATTGAAATTCGAGACATCGCGGAACTGACGCAACTGCAAGTAGCCCGGATCGCCGTCTGGATTTCGCCCTCTCTGGTAGTCGAACCGCCCGCCTTGAGCGAGGTCCTTGCGGACCAACTCACGGGCGTAGGCCTCTAGTTCCAGAGGGTCCGTGATGATCTTCTCCCGGAGCTTGCTGCCCGTTTCCCGACCGGCCGCGGCAACCACGCTGAGGTCCTCGACCGGCGACATCAGGAACTCCGTTTTCGGATCTTCAAAGCTTGGCACGTTCTTGCCGGTCGGCAAGACCACACGCTTTCCCGGGTCCGTGGCTTGAGCCTCAGGGCTTCCAGGAGCAGGCCCCGTTGGTGGCGCAGCCTCTTGGCCTGTCTTGACCGGCTCTTGCTGCTGCGCGATTTGCGTATTGCCGTTCGGTTCGACCGGCTCGCCGCCCGAGGTCCGGACGATTTTTGGATCGCCATTTACGCGCGGCAGCACGCCGCTCACCACATCGCCGACGACGCCGCGAATGTCCGCCATCGTCGACGGTCTGCCCTCAACCGCCTCGAAGGCGCCTAGAAGCTTGTCGAACTTCTGCCGCGCAGCCCGGGCATCCTCGACGTCGGGACTGACGTTGGCAGCGCGCAGTCCTTCTCCCAGGAACAGGCGGCCAAGACGGTGCCGCTCGAAGGCGGGATCGGGTTTGCCTTCGGCGAGAGCCTGCTGGAGTTTGGTCAGGCGGTTGTACTCGCTGTCGCCGAGCGACAGGCGGTGTTGCGTGAGGTCGATGGCGGCGAAGCTTTCCGGCTCGTGTACGGCCTGGTCGTCGAGCCTGTCGTAGAGGTCGCGGTCCGTGACGACGCGGCCGCCGTTCATGGCCGTCCGGTCGAGCGCCTGTATCTGCTCCGGGCTCAGCCCGTCGCGCAGCTCCGCCGGCATCGCCATCAGGGGCGCCCCGGGATTGGCGCCGAGCCAGTCGAGCGCGCCCATGGCCCCGCGGCCCCGCGCCGCCTGCCACGCCCGGTCGGCGCGCGCGTGCTCGATCCCCGCCAGCCGCGTCACCTGCGCCCGCACCTCCGGCGAGGCGTCCGGCGGCGTCGCCCCGGCGGCCTGCGCCTGGTAGTCGTCGAGGTCCGGGCGGCGTGTCGGATCGTCCGGCGTGTCGGCCAGGCCGCCCACGATCTCCCCGACGCGGCGCTCCTCGCGCGCCCGGTCGATCCTGCGTTCGACCGCAGCCTGCCGCTCCGGCTGGATCACGTCGCGCGCGTGGTCGTAGAGCATCGCCGCCCGCTCGGGATCCTGAGCCAGCGCGGCCTCGACCGCGCCGGCATAGAGATCGCTGAGACCGGTGCGCACAGCCGTGTCGGTCCGGCCCGCGTCCCAGCCCTTGCGTTCGGCCTGGTAGCGCAGCTCGCCCACTACGGTGGCGCCCAGCGTGCGCAGATGGGCCCGGTCCTGCCAGGACAGCGTCGCATCCTGCCTCAGGTCGGCGAGATGCTCGGCCACGCTGCGGTCGTCCAGCACCGACGCAGCCTGCGCCGCGATCCGCCCGAGGTCGCCGCCGGCGCGGTCGAGGCGGCGGTCGATCAGCGGTTCCAGCATCGCCTTCTGGCGGGGCCCGATCGCCTGCGCCAGGTACCGGTCCTTCAGCTCGGCCAGCAGCGGGATGGTCCCGGCAATTCCGGCCAACGCCTCCTCGGGGTCCTTGCCCGCGAGACCCGTCGCCGGGTCGGTCACCAGGCCGCGCACCGCGCCCGCGAACCCGGTGTCGAGCCGGCGCGCGAACGTCTCGTCGGCCTCGAGGCTCAGCGGATGGTCGTCGCCGAGGGCGTCGCGCGGCCATGGGTCCGCGGCCGGCGCTGCCGAGGGCAGCCCTTCCGTCTCGATGCTTGCCATGTTCGTCTCCGTTCAGCGGCCCATCGGGGCCTCAGGGCCGTGCTTGCGGCCGGCGACCGCCTCGAAAAGGAAAGCGGCCCCGACGCCGGGACACGCCCGGCCATCGTCTGTTCGTTGGTGTTTGAGATTCCGGCGCGCTCGATTCGGTCGATGCGACGGTTTGCAGTTAGGCCGAGGTCAATCTTCCGGGTGATCGCTGCTCAATGGCCGCGACGAGGCGCGCGGCAACAAAGTCGCCGACAACGAGGGATGGGCAGTATCACCGCCACGGCCATCACATGATTCCAAGGACATCCCTCCTGTGAGAAGCGAGCCCTTGAGTTGCTGATGATCCGGACTTTGAATTTGCAAGCGGGAAATCTCGACGGGAAGCGCCGACCGGAATGCATACTGCTATCTGCTCTCTGTCCGCATATGCCTGGCAGCAGCCAGGCTTGAGCGACCCTGGCCCGCGAGGCCATCGCCGGATCGTGCCCCGGGCGCGGGCCGCGCCCGCGAACCCGGTGTCAGTTGGCGCGCGAAAATCTCGTCGGCTTCAAGGCGGGTCGAAAGGTCGGGCCCTTCAGGCGGCGGGGTCCCCGGGCTGGCCGCGCTGCAAACGCGCACGGTATCAACGAGGGGAAGGCGCCGCCTGCGGCGGCGCGGGTGGGCCGTCGGGCATGTCCAAAAGTTCGCTCTCCGGCGCGCCCGCCTCGTAGGCCTTCACCAGCGCCTCGGGATCGAAAGCGACTCCGATCGGGTTCTTCCGGAACGCCTCGGTCTGGAAGTAGGCCGCGGTCGCCTCCTTCGTCGGGTAGCGGTCGACCTGCAGCTCGACGCCGTTGCCGTCGGGATCGCGATAGTAGATCGAGACGGTCGGACCGTGATGGATGCAGCGCGACGGCTGGATGCCCAGCGCCTTCACGCGGCGATAGGTGGAGAGCAGCGCACCGATGTCGGCCATCGTGTAGGCGACATGCGCGAGCCCGGAGGTCTTCGCATCGGGTGCCTTCAGTCCCGCCAGATTGACGATGCCCAGCCGATGATGCTCGTCGTCGTAGGTTAGGAAGCAGATGTAGTCGGTGCGCTGGACGATGCCCATGTTCAGCACCGTCGAGTACCAGTCGATCATTGGCTGCACGTTCGACGAGCGCAGGACGAAGTGCGCGAACAGGATGGGCGCGGCGGGCTTGTCCGTCAGCGTCCGGCGGCGCGGTGCGGTCTCGATCACGGTATCCATGGCAACCTCCAGCTCCAACCTTAGGCCGGAGCCGGAGAAAGCGGCAGTCCTTGCGCCTCAACTAACTGACCGGTAAGTTATTTATATGAAGGCGCCCAAGCAACGCCGCGCGCCCACTGCCCGGCCCCAGGAGATCATCGACGCGGCCCTCGCGCAGTTCGTGGAAACGGGCTTCGCTGGCACGCGCCTGGACGACGTGGCCCGCCGTGCCGGCCTCTCGAAGGCCGCGATCTACCTCTACTTCGAGGACAAGACCGCTCTCTTCAAAGGGGTGGTGCAGCATGCCATCGCCAGCAACATCGGTCAGATGGAAGCCATGCTGGCCAGCCATCGCGGGCCGGTGGCGCCGCTGTTGCCACGCATCCTGGGCTTCATGGCCGACCGCATCGAGCACACGCCGCTGGCCGCGGTCGCCAAGCTGGTAATTTCCGAATCCCGCGCCTTTCCCGAGATCGGGCAGTACTATCTCAGGGAGGTGATCGGGCGAGGCCTCCCACTGATGGAAAGGCTCCTGACGCGCGGCATCGAACAGGGCGAGTTCCGCCGGGTCGACCCCTTCTTCACCGTGCGCTCGATGATGAGCCCGATGCTGCTCGCGATCCTGTGGCGCACCGTCTTCGAGCCGATCGGTGCGGAGAGGCTCGACGTGCAGGCGCTCGCCCGCCACCACGCCGACCTGATGCTGCATGCGCTGCGTCCCGCCGCAGGGGACACAGCATGAAACGCGCACCGCTTCTCGTCGTCGTGGCCCTCGCCGCCGCCCTGCTCGTCTCCTACGTCGCCTGGGGCGACCGGTTGCTGGCGCTGGTCGGTATCGGCACCGACGACGGCCGCTACCTTGGCTACGTCGAGGGGGAGACCAGCCTGATCGCGCCGCCAACCGCCGGCCGGCTGATCGAACGCCCGGTCGAACGCGGCGGGCGCGTGAAGAAGGGCGACCGACTGTTCGTGATCGATCCCGTCGCCGCCCGAGCGGAGGTGGCGCGCGCCGAGGCCATGCTGGCCGAGGCCAGGGCGCGACACGCCAACCTGCTGACGGGCAAGCGCCAGGAAGAGCAGGACGTCATCCGGGCCCAAAGGCGCGAAGTCGAGGCAGCGCTCGTGCAGGCCGAGGTCGAGCTGAAGCGGCAGACCGAACTGCTGGCGCGCAACATCACGACCCACCAGGCCTTCGAACAGGCCGATTCGCAGGTGCGGCAGCTACGCTCGCGCGCGGCGTCGCTCGAAGCCCAGGAAAGGGTGGGCGACCTCGCCGCGCGGCAAAGCGAAATCGCCGCCGCGGCCGCGCTGATCGAACAGAGCCAGGCCAATCTCGCGCAGGCGCAGAAGCGGCTGGAGGATCTCATGCCCGCCGCGCCCGAGGATGCCCTGGTGGAAAACACCTTCTTCAATGTCGGCGAGTGGGTCCCGGCCGGTTCGCCCGTCGTTTCGCTGCTGCCCGACCACCGCGTGAAGCTGCGCTTCTTCGTCCCCGAGGAAGACGTGGCCCGTGCCCGTGCCGGCAGCGAGGTTTCCTTCTCTTGCGATTCCTGCCCCACAGGCCTCAAGGCCGCGATCATCTATGTATCGCCGCGGGCCGAGTACACGCCGCCGGTGATCTACTCGCAGAGCGCGCGGACCAAGCTCGTCTTCCTGGTCGAGGCCCGGCCCACCGCCGCCGGCACCCCCCTGCCACCCGGCCTGCCCGTCTCGGTCGCGCCGTTCGGACCCGCGCCGTGAGCCTCGCCATCGATGTTCACGGCCTGGTGAAGCGCTACGGCACGCGCACCGTGGTCGATGGATTCAGTCTTGCGCTGGAACAGGGCCGCATCTGTGGCTTCCTCGGGCCCAACGGCTCGGGCAAGACCACGACGCTCCGCATGATCTGCGGCCTGCTCACACCGGACAGCGGCGGCGGCACCTGCCTCGGCCACGACCTCGTACGCGACCGCGAGGCGATCAAACGACTCACCGGCTACATGACCCAGCGTTTCGGCCTCTACGAGGACCTGACCATTCGAGAGAACCTCGAGTTCGTCGGCCGTGTCTATGGACTCGATCGACTCGGAGAGAGGGTCGACCAGTCTCTGGAACGCCTCGGCCTCACGACACGGCAGGGTCAGCTCGCGGGCTCTCTTTCCGGCGGCTGGAAGCAGAGGCTGGCACTGGCGGCCTGCGTTCTCCATGGTCCGCGCCTGCTGTTGCTCGACGAGCCGACCGCCGGCGTCGATCCCAAGGCGCGCCGGGCCTTTTGGGACGAGATCCACGCCTATGCCGCCGACGGCATCACCGTCCTCGTCTCGACCCATTACATGGACGAGGCCGAGCGCTGTCACGAGATCGCCTATATCGCGTACGGCGAGCTGATGGCGCGGGGCACGGCCGAGGACATCATCCGCCAATCCGGCCTCTCCGCCTTGGTCGCAAGCGGTACCGGCGCCGACCGGCTGGCATCGAAGCTGCGGTACACGCCCGGCGTCACCGCCGCCGCCGCCTTCGGCACCACGCTGCATGTCTGCGGTCCCGACCGCGCGGCGCTAGAGCGGGCGGTCGCGCCCTGGCGCGGCGATCCGGCGATCGTGTGGCGAGACGCCGAGCCCACGCTGGAAGACATCTTCATCCACCTCATGGGACGGGCGCGCGACAATGCACCGGGTGCGTGATCCAGAGCACCGTCGCCGTCAGCCCAGGAGGGAGAGGGCCCTCTCCTGGATCGCGGAATCGCGCGCATGAACCGCTGGTTCGCGATACGTCGCGGCTTTCTCCAGCGACTCGGCGCCATCATCGTCAAGGAGGTGCTCCAGCTTCGGCGCGACAGGCTGACCTTCGCCATGATGTTCGTCATGCCGATCGTGCAGCTCTTGCTGTTCGGCTATGCGATCGACACCGACCCCCATCGCCTGCCGACGGCCGTGATCGCGGCCGACCAGAGCCAGATCACGCGGACCGTCCTGTCGGCGCTGAGCAACACCGGCTACATGCGCTTCACCCACCATCCGACGAGCGAGGACCAGGCCAATGCCCTGCTGCAACAGGGCGAGGTGCAGTTCGTCGTCACCATTCCCTCGGATTTCACGCGCCGGCTGGTACGGGGGGAGCGCGCGCAGATCCTGATCGATGCCGACGCCACCGACCCGATGGCCGCAGCCAATCCGCTGGCCGCCGCCGGCCCGTCCATAGCCCAAGCCCTGAAGCGCGACTTCGTGGGGCCGCTGGCGGGCCTGCGGGACAGGCCGGACGCCGTCGAGGTCGTGGTGCAGCGGCGCTACAATCCGGAGGGCAAGGCGCGGCTCAACATCGTACCTGGCCTTTTGGCGGTCATTCTCACGATGACCATGGTGATGATGACGGCGCTCGCGGTGACCCGAGAGCGCGAGCGCGGCACCATGGAAAACCTGCTCGCCATGCCGGTTCGGCCGATCGAGGTCATGATCGGCAAGATCGTGCCCTACATCGCGATCGGCACCGTGCAGGTCGCGGTCATCCTGATCGTGGCGCGGGTTCTGTTCGACGTGGCGATCCAGGGCAGCGTGCCGCTCCTGGCGACCGGCACCGCGCTGTTCATCACCGTGAACCTCGCCATCGGCTTCACCATCTCCACGCTCACGCAGAACCAGCTCCAGGCTATGCAGGCCTCGTTCTTCATGATGCTGCCGTCGATCCTGCTTTCGGGATTCATGTTCCCTTTCCGCGGCATGCCGCTCTGGGCGCAGTGGATCGGCGAGACCCTGCCGGCCACGCATTTCATGCGCGTGGTCCGCGGCGTCATGCTGAAGGGCGCGGGCCTCGACGACGTCGCCGCCGAACTCGCCGCCCTGCTGGCGATGCTGCTGATCGTCTCCCTCGTCGCCGTCAGCCGCTACAAGGTCACGCTCGACTGAGCCGAAAGATCGGCGATCAGCCGGAACACGCTGTCGCCGGCGGAAGCGGCCTGCAAGGGATCAAGGCCACATCAATCGACGCAACAGCTCATGCTGCTGACGGAAGGCGGGACGTCGAGCGCCGGATTTTCGGTGAAGAATCCGGCAGGATGAAGGGCGAATCCGGCGGTGATCACCGGCTGGACCGGGAAATCCTCGGGACGTGGAATATGGTGCAGGCCGAAGCTGTGCCAGATCACGAGATCGGTATCGACCAGCGGACGGTCCGCTTCCGTCCAGGCCGGCAAGCCATCGCCGCCGCTGCTCTGGTTCGGGTAGCGGCCGGCCGCGTAGATCTCGTCGGGATGATAGGCGGTGACCCACAATTGCCGGGTCATGAAGGCCGCGCGCCGTGAGACCATCGACTGAGGATGCGAGAAGGTCGGAACCGGGTTCAACGGCAGCAGCTTGTAGGCGGTGGGCTGGCCCAGCCGGTTGCGGGCCTCCGCACTCTCTATCTTCCAGAAGCGCGCCGCATTGAAGTCGACGTTGCGTTGGGCGCCCTGTTCGGTTTGGAGGACGGTCTGGCGCGTGGTGAAGGCATTGCCGTAGGGATTGTCAGCATCCATGGGCAGGGCCACGGTGTCGACCTCGACGACGCGGTTGCGCTCGCCGTCGACCGCCATGTCGAGGCGCATGTTGAAGACGTGCTGATGGTAGTGGGCATAGACGCCCGGCGACACGATGGTTCCGTAGTCGGGCGCTTCGCCGGGCCGCAGGCCGGCGGTGTTCATGATCCCGGTCGCCTTCATTTCGAAGTGGATCGAGCCGTCCTGGTGAAAGTACCAGAACGAGCCGTACTCGTAGTTGCCGATGGTCGAGATCGACGACACGACCAGCCGCCGGGCCCGCCTCACGTCGACCTCGCCCGTGAACAGGTCGGTGTGCTTCCAGAGGATGCCGAAATCCTCCTCGTGCAGGCACACCGCGCTCTCGATGCAGTAGGGATCGCCCTTGCTGTCGGCCAGCCACGCATCGAAGTAGCGGATGGCGCCAAGGCAGTCGCAGCCCAGCGTCAGCGAATTGGCGAGCACGCCGATGCCGTACTCGCCGACGTCGAAGGCATTCTTGCGAAAGTGCCCGCCGCCGGGATGTCCGTAGGGCACGACCATCTCGGACAACGCCGCCCGGTGCAGCACCGACCGCAGCCGTCCCTCGTCCTCGTATCCGATCGCATGCAGCACCAGCCCTTCGCGGGCATTGAAGCCGACGCGGAAGCGCCATTTCTGCCAGCGCACCTCGTTGCCCTCGACGACAAAGCTGGGGCCGGCCGGCTGGACGATTTCCAGGGGCTTCACGTCGTCGCGAAAGACGCTCCTGTAGCGGGCGGCATAGTTGCGATCGAGCCTCGGCACGTCGGCCACGCCGTAATCGTCGACTCGCAGCACCTCGGCCCGGTCGAGATCGACGACGGCACACAGACCCTCGATGGGATGGGCATAGCCGTTGTCGTGCTTCTCGCTGCGGTACCAGCAGAAGGTATGGGAGAGCCGCCGGCCCTCTTCGTCCGGCAGCCCGTAATTGCCGGCCGACCAGGGATCGACCTGGACGTTTTCGATGTCGGTGATGCCGCGCCGGGCCAGGGCCTCGCGAAAGCGGGGATCGGCCCGCGCGACCTCTCCGACCAGCGTGATGTCGTCGATCAGAATGCGCGGCCGGACGCCGGGAACGTGCCGCCAGTCGACGACCTTGTCGGCCACGAGGTCAACCCGGGCCTCCCAGACCTGGCCGTTGGTGCGGTCGAAGGCGCAGACGAACGCCTCGCGCGGAAACGAAGCACCCGCCCGGAAGTCAGTCACGACGCTCTTGTCGGGCTCGTGCAGGCTCACCGTTTCGAACATCATGCCCGGGCCGAGATCGTGTGCCGCCCGCACGGCCGCCGACGCCTGGCGTATCTCGTCGGGAGTCAGGGGATCGAGCGGATGGCCGGGGGCCGCGTGCGTCAGGGTCTCGGCGTTGGCATCGGGCATATGGTCTTCCTCTCGACGGCATTGTCACGTTCAGCATCGCAGAGCGCAACACGCCCCTGTTCCGAGTGGGCCGCAGCGCCACGAATGGCGTTATCGCCCCGCAATTACCGCGCCGGGGGGCTGACCTGCGAAAGCAGCGCCTTGACCCGTTGCGCGGATCGGCTTCCTCTGCCGCGGCATGTCCGTTCCCGTCGCCGAGTTGCCCGATACGCTGTCTCGCCTGATCCCGTCCCGCACCGCGCGGGGGTTCTTCCTCGCCGTCGTCTCCGGCATCTTCTTCAACTTCCTCAACGCCTCGGTGAAGGAGCTGGCCGGCGAAATGCCGCCGCTCTACGTCGCTTGGGGCCGCTGGGTCGCCGGCGTCGCGCTGATCGCGCCGTACCTGCTGTGGCGCGCCGGCCTGGCCGGCATGAAGACGCAGGACCTGAAACTCCACTGCTTCCGCGGCCTGTTCCACACCTCGGGCTACGCGCTTTGGTACGAGGCGGTGGTGTGGCTGCCGCTCGCCACCATGGCGGCGCTGAGCTTCACCGGACCGATCTTCGTCACCGTGGGCGCGGTGATCTTCCTGCGCGAGACCGTGCACTGGCGGCGCTGGCTGGCGGTCGGCATCGGCTTCGCCGGCATGCTGATCATCGTCCGGCCGGGACTCGTCACGGTGAATCCCGGCATCATCTACATGCTCTGCGCCGTGCCGCTGATCGCGGGCTCCAACCTCGTGGCCAAGGTCGTGTCGGGCCGCGACAAGCCCGCCGTCGTCGTGCTGTGGCAGAGCGTGGTCGGCGCGATCTGCTTCACGCCGCTCGGCATCTGGTTCTGGCAGACGCCGACCGCGGACCAGCTCCTGCTGTTCCTGTCGGCCGGCTTCTTCGGGACGATGGGCTATTTCTTCATCACCTGGGCCTATCGCCTGCTCGACATTTCCGCCCTGCAACCCATCACCTTCCTCGGCATTGTCTGGGCCGCCTTGATGGACGTGGCGGTCTGGGGCAAGACCTCCGACATCTGGACCTTCGTGGGCGCTGCCGTCATCGTGGCCTCCACGACCTACATCGCCCACCGCGAGGCAAAAGCGGGGGCCGCCGCGGGAGGAAAGAAGACATGACGGATCGTCTGGCCGGCAAGGTTGCGCTCATCACCGGGGGCGCCTCGGGCCTCGGCGCCAATGCCGCCGAACTGATGGCCAAGGAAGGCGCGCGCGTCGTCGTCGCCGATGTCGCGACGGATCGCGGCCAGGCCGTGGCCGACCGGCTGGGCTCGGCTGGCCATTTTGTGAAGCTCGACGTCACCAGCGAGGACAACTGGAAGTCCGCCATCGCCGAGACCGTGACCAAGTTCGGCGCCATCCATGTGCTGCTGAACTCCGCCGGCATCGGCCTCAGCAAGACGGTCGAGGAGATCACGCTCGAGGAATGGCGCAAGGTCCACGCGATCGACCTCGACGGCGTGTTCCTGGGCTGCAAGCACGGCGTCGCCGAGATCAAGAAGCACACCCAGCGGCTCGGCGGCTCGGTGATCAACATCTCGTCGATCTCCGGCATCATCGCTGGCGCCAACATGGCGGCCTATAATTCGGCCAAGGCCGGCGTCCGCCTGCTCTCGAAGTCGGTGGCGCTGCACTGCGCCAAGTCGGGCTACAACATCCGCTGCAACTCCGTGCATCCGACCTTCATCGACACGCCGATCCTCGACAAGTACCGCGACCGCTTCGGCCAGGACCTGATGCAGCAGAAGCTCGGCAAGCAGGTGCCGATCGGCCGCCTCGGCCGGCCCGAGGAAGTGGGCTGGGCGATCGTCTTCCTCGCTTCCGACGAATCGAGCTTCATGACCGGCTCGGAAGTGATCATCGACGGCGGCATCTCGGCGATGTGACGATGAAGACGGGCGAGCCGATCTCCCTGAAGGCGGTGCTTGATCCCAAGTCACCGACGATAGAGATGGTCGCGTCGCCGGCGGCGCCGCTGGACCCGGGAGCCACCACGGACGGCTTCAGCTTCGCTACCCATACGACGGGTGGCAATCGCCGCAGGCTTTCGTTCTGCTTCAAGGTCGTCGCATTGATATTCCTCGGTTGGACCGCGCTGGGCCTGCTTGCCCAGGCAGCGGCCATTATCTCCTCACTCTTGCAGACCTGAGATCCCATGCTGCTCAATCTCGACGGACGTAAGATCTACTTCGACCTGGCCGGTCCGCAGAATGCGCCGGCGGTCTGCTTCACCCATTCGCTGGCGGCCGATGGCGGCATGTGGACCGAGCAGCTCGTGCCGTTGCTGGCGGCGGGCTATCGCGTGCTGCGCCTCGACATGCGCGGCCATGGCGGCAGCCAGCCGGTCGAGGGCGACTACACGATGGAGCAGCTCGCTGGCGACGTGAAAGGCGCGCTCGATGTGCTGGGCATCTGGAAGGTGCATTACATCGGCCTGTCGATCGGCGGAATGATCGGCCAGGGGTTTGCGCTGGCCTATCCGGAGCGGCTGCAGTCGCTGACGCTGTGCGACACGCATCCCTCCTCGCCCGACGATTCGGGCGGCCTTTGGGACCAGCGCAAGGCGGCGGTCCGCAAAGGGGGCGTGAAGTCACTGGCCGACGGCAACATGGAGCGGTGGTTCACGCCCGAGTTCAAGCACGTCAATCCAACCCGCTGGAAGGAGATCCATTCGACGATCTGCGGCACCTCGGATGCAGGCTTCCTGGGCTGCGCCGCCGCCATCCAGAATTTCGACTATCTCGACCGGCTGCCGACCATCAAGATACCGACCCTGGTGATCTGCGGCGACGAGGATCCGGCTACGCCGCCCGATCGCAACAAGCTGATCGCTTCCAAGATTCCCGGCGCCCGCTACGAGGACATCGCCAAGGCGCGCCATCTGCCCAACGTCGAGCGGCCCGAGCCGTTCAACCGGCTCATGCTGAGCTTCCTCGGCCTTAACCGCTGACTTTTTGTCATCCCGAGCGCAAGCGAGGGATCCTTCTCCTGACCCTAAAGATCCCTCGCTGACGCTTGGGATGACAGAGGTTTCAAAATGGATTTCGCCTTTTCCGAAGACCAGCTCGCCATCAAGGACAGCGTCTCCAAGCTCTGCGCCGGCTTCGACGAGAAATACTGGCTGAAAAAGGACAAGGACGGCGGCTTCCCCGAGGATTTCTACCGCACGATGGCCGATGCCGGATGGCTGGGCATCGCCATGCCGGAGGAATACGGCGGCTCGGGCCTCGGCATCACCGAGGCCTCGATCATGATGCAGGCGGTCGCCGAATCGGGCGCGGCGCTGCAGGGTGCCTCGGCGATCCATCTCAACGTTTTCGGGCCCAACCCGATCGTGGTCTTCGGCACCGAGGAGCAGAAGAAGCGCATCCTGCCCGACATCATCAAGGGCAAGGTGAAGGGCTGCTTCGCCGTCACCGAGCCCGACGCCGGCCTGAACACCACGGCACTGGAGACGCGGGCCGAGCGCGACGGCAACGGCTATGTCGTCCATGGCAAGAAGACCTGGACCACGACGGCGCAGGTCGCCGACAAGATGCTGCTGATCGCCCGCACGACTCCGAAGGAGAAGTGCAAGCGCCCGACCGACGGGTTGTCGCTCTTCTACACCGACTTCGACCGCAGCAAGATCGAGGTGCGCGAGATCGAGAAGATGGGCCGCAAGGCGATCGACACCAACCAGGTGTTCATCGACGGTCTCAAGGTGCCGCTCGAGGATCGCATCGGTGAGGAGGGCAAGGGCTTCCACTATCTGCTGCACGGGCTCAATCCCGAGCGCATCCTGATCGCGGCCGAGGCGATCGGCATCGGCAAGGCCGCCCTCGCACGCGCCACGCAGTATGCCAAGGAGCGGGTCGTGTTCGGCCGGCCGATCGGCAAGAACCAGGCGATCCAGCACCCGCTGGCCGAGAGCTGGATGCAGCTCGAGGCGGCGAACCTGCTGACCTTCAAGGCAGCCTGGCTGTACGACAACGGCAAGGAATGCGGCGCCGAGGCCAATTCGGCCAAGTATCTCGGCGCCCGTTCCGCCTACGACGCCTGCGAGCGCGCGATCCTCACCCATGGCGGCTACGGCTATGCCAAGGAGTTCCACGTCGAGCGCTTCCTGCGCGAGGTCATGATCGCCCGCATCGCGCCGGTGAGCGAACAGCTCATCCTCTGCTACGTCGCCGAACGGGTGCTGGGGCTGCCGAAGAGCTACTGACCACTGCGCCGAATTGGGGCGAAACCGGGGCAAACGCCGTACGATTGTATCGATTGTATTGGCAACCCCCGAGCGATTCCGGACGTTTATTCGGTATCTGATCGCAACCCAGTCCCTGGAGCAGTCCATGACTCGCAACCAGCTCAACGCCGGCTTCGCGTTCGGCAGCACGCTTCTCGCGGCAGCCATCGCGGCCTTCGCCCCGCCCGTTCCGCCGGCGTCCGCGCAGAGCCAGGCGGAGCGCATCTGCCGCGAACAGGGGCTGAAGCCGACCTCGGAAGGCTATGAGTACTGCCTGTCACAGGCAGTCCGTGCCCTCGATTGGGGCAAGCCGGAGATCGCCTACACGATGGCCCGTGTGACCGCCGACGCGCGGGACGCGTGCCGGGACTACGGCCTCGTCCCCGCTACATCCGGTTACAAGGCCTGCATGGATCGCGAAACCCACGCACGTCGCCTGCTGGTCTTCACGGACGAGCCGCAATACGACAAGGACATCGCGGTTCAATAACCAACCAACGAGAGTCCGTTCGCCCGTCGGCAGCCGGTCTTCCAATCGATTGATCGCAGAGCGGATCGACCGACGATGCGGCCTGCCTTTCGGGGCGCGGTGGGCTAGGCTCGTCCCATGAAACCGCTCTCCGCCTCCGTCCTCCCCGCCGGCGTTCGCGCCCGCATCCTCCCCGGCATCAACGGCCTCGACATCCATGTGCTCGAGGCGGGCTTCGAAAAGAAGGGAAGCCCCGCGGTGATGCTCTTCCACGGCTTTCCCGAGGTCGCCTACAGCTGGCGCAAGGTGATGCCGGCGCTCGCCGCGGCGGGCTATCACGCCATCGCGCCCGACCTGCGCGGCTATGGCCGCACGACCGGCTGGGACGCCGACTTCGACGCCGACCAGATCGGCTTCCGCTTCACCAACCTCCTGCGCGATGCGATCGGCGTCCTCTTTGCCCTGGGACATCGCACGGCCGAAGCGGCGGTCGGGCACGATTTCGGCTCGTCTGTCGCCTCCTACGCCTCGCTGGTCCGCCCCGATATCTTCAGGCGCATGGTGCTGATGAGTGCGCCCTTCCCCGGGCCCACTCCCGTCCCATTCGACACCGATGGCAAGCCCGCGCCGGCCAAGGGACCCGACATCCATGCCGCGATGGCTGCGCTGCCGCGCCCGCGCAAGCATTACCAGTGGTACCAGTCGACCCGCGAAGCCAACGAAGAGCAGTGGCATCCCAAGCAGGGCCTGCACAATTTCCTGCGCGCCTACTATCACTACAAGAGCGCCGACTGGAAGGCGAACAAGCCATACGAACTGAAGGGCTGGACCGCCGAGGAACTGGCAAAGATGCCGACCTACTACATCATGGATCTTGCCGAAGGCATGGCCGAGACGGTGGCCAAGGAGATGCCGACGCCCGCCGAAATCGCCGCCGCGAAGTGGCTGACCGACGACGAACTGGCGGTCTATGTCGGCGAGTACGAGCGCACCGGCTTCCAGGGCGGCCTCAACTGGTATCGCGCGCGCACCAGCGGCCGGGTCACGCCGGAACTCGAGATCTTCACCGGGCGCACCATCGACCAGCCCTCGACCTTCATCTCGGGCAAGAGCGACTGGGGCAACTACCAGTCGCCCGGTGCGCTCGAGAAAATGCAGAAGAGCGCCTGCACCAACATGAAGGAGATCTACATGGTCGAGGGCGCCGGCCATTGGGTGCAGCAGGAGCAGGCCGCCGAAGTGAGCCGCCTGCTGCTGAAGTTCCTGAAGGAGACCGCGGCCTGAGCGCGCCGCGTCCGGTCTCGGCCCATGACGAGGCCGCGATCCTCGCGCTCAACAACGCACACGCTGTCGAACTCTCCTGGCTCGCGCCCGAGCGGCTGAGCCGGCTTCTGCGGCAGGCCTTCTACGCACGCTGCATCGGCGATGGCGCGGCCTTCCTGATGGCCTTCGACGAGGGCGCCGACTACGACAGCCCCAACTATCTCTGGTTCCTCGAGCGCCATCGCCACTTCGTCTACGTCGATCGCATCGTGGTCAATGCGGCGATGCGCAAGCGCGGGCTGGCGCAGATGCTCTACGAAGACCTCTTCCGCTGCGCCGCCGACGCCGGGCACGATCGCATCGTCTGCGAGGTGAACTCCGATCCGCCCAATCCTGCCTCGGACGCTTTCCACGCGGCGCTCGGCTTCGTCGAAGTCGGCCACGCCGCCATACACGGTGGCACCAAGACCGTCCGCTACCTCAGCCGCTCGCTCGCCCCAGCTCCCTGACCCCCGGAGAGGCGCCCCATGTCCGTTCTCGCCGCCGTTGATTCCCTCACCGTCGATGTCATCACCGACAACATGAGCGACACCTATGCGAGCAAGCCTGCCTTTGCGACCTCGGAGATGGCCAACATCCTGAAGGCCGGCGCGACGGAGATCTCCGGCGAGACGCTCTTGGTGGCCAATCTCGGCTATGGCCTGCGGCTGCGGACGAGGCTTGGCGACACGCGCCACACCTTGCTCTTCGACACAGGCACCGAGGGCGCAGCCTTCATCCGCAACTGCCGCAACATGTCCATCGACCTCGGCGAGGTCGAGGAGATCGCCATCACGCACGGTCACTGGGACCATATGGGTGCGCTGCCTGCCGCGCTCGACGCCATCGCCGCGCGCCGTGGCCGGGACAGCGTGGCGGTGCACGTCAATCCGGGCATGTTCAACGAACGCGGCGTGCTGCTGCGAGACGGCACGATCTTTCCGGCCGCCCGCGTGCCGACGCCCGCCCAGATGGAGACGCAGGGTGCCCGCATCGTCAACGACGGCCACGCCCGCACCCTGCTCGACAACCACTTCTACTACAGCGGCGAGATTCCCCGCGTCAGCGCCTTCGAGAAGGGCCGCGAGGATCATCTCTGTCGTGAGGACAATTCGGAGGAGTGGCGTCCCGATCCGTTCCTGATGGACGAGCGCATGCTGATCGTGAACGTGCGCGACCTCGGCCTGGTCGTGTTCAGCGCCTGCTCGCATGCCGGCATCGTGAACGTCTGCACCGAAGCGCGCCGGCTGTTTCCCGACACGCCGATCCATGCGGTGATGGGCGGCCTGCATCTCGGCGGCGTGATGGAGCGCCTGATCCCGCAGACCGTCGAGGCACTGGCCCCCTTCGACATCGGCCACTTCATCACCGGCCACTGCACCGGTTGGCGGGCGCTCCATGCCCTGGCCAACGCCTATGGCGATCGCGTCAGCCAATCCGCGGTCGGCACCACCTATGTCTTCGCC
The DNA here is from genome assembly GCF_020880995.1 of Reyranella aquatilis. Lineage (GTDB taxonomy): Bacteria > Pseudomonadota > Alphaproteobacteria > Reyranellales > Reyranellaceae > Reyranella > Reyranella aquatilis. The sequence goes on from NZ_JAJISD010000002.1 coordinate 285,393, forward strand.
GCCAGCGTCCCGCCCGCCGACCGCAGGACGGCGGCGCCGGCCCGCTTCGAGACCAAGCCCACTTGGTGACCGGTTCAGGCTCCGAGAGCCTCGGCCAGGTCCACGAAATCGGTCGCGAAGACGTCGAACCAGGGTTCGGGCGCAACGTCGGGCTTCGCGTCCGGCCCGAATTCGAGCGGTCGTGTCACGAAGGCCGTGCGCATGCCGAAGGCGCGCGCTGCCTTCAGATCGTACTTGTGACAGGCCACCATCATGATCTCCTCCGGCCGGAAGCCGAGAAGATCGACCGCGAGTTGGTAGACGGCCGGCGCGGGCTTGTAGCTTTGTGCGAGTTCCGCCGTCAGCACCGCGTCGAACGGCAATCCGGCATGCTTTACCACCGCGACCATCGTCCTCATGCCGGCGTTCGACAGCGTCGAGGTAACGAAGCGCCGGCGCAGCCGTGCAAGCCCCTCCACGCTGTCGGGCCAGGCATCGAGGCGACTCCAGACCAGGTTCAGCTCGTCGCGTTCGGCAGCGGTGAAGGTGGCGGAAAGCCCGTGCCGTTCCAGCAGGGCATCCAGCGTCTCGCGATAGATTCGATCCACCCGCAGCCACGGACGCCTTCCGGCGATGATGTCGTCGAGCACCGCGCGATAGAGGCCGCGCCAGTCGGCGGACAGGATGCCCCAGTCGATCGCAAGGCCCCTGTCGCGGTTTACCGTCTCGCCCATGCGCAGAAGCGGACGGCAGAAATCGGCACAGGTGCCCTGGACGTCGAAGGTGAGCGCCCGGACGCTCGCCAGTGATGCCGAAGCCGCCATGTCGTCGATCCTCTCCCCTGCACCGCTCCGAGCATCGCAGTGGAATTCGGCTGGCGTCAAACGGCTGGCGCGCGATAACGTCCTCGCAACGTCGCCCGCATGGGCAACGACTCCCGAGGATCTCGCTCTGACCGACGCTTCACCAGGCCCTCTTTCCTTCAAGGCGATTCGGGGCGCGATGACGCGCGGTGAGGAGCCGCCGCCGCTGCCCGCCATCGCCCGCCTGCAATCCTATCGATGGTTCGTCGTCGGCACGGTCTGTATCGGCGCATGCATGGGCCAGATCGACGCCAGCATGACGCAGGTTCTCCTGCCGCGACTCGAAGTCGAATTCGGGGCCCGCCTCAGCAGCGTGAGCTGGGTCGCGGTCGCCTATCTGCTCGCGATGGCTTCGTTCACGCCGATCTTCGGACGGCTGGCGGACATGTTCGGCCGCAAGCTGCTCTATCTCGGCGGCTTCCTGCTCTTCATCGTCGGCTCGGGCCTGTGCGGCTTCGCCACCGACCTGCCGACGCTGATCTTCTTCCGCATCCTGCAGAGCGTCGGCGCCGCGCTCCTGACCTCGAACAGCATTGCCATTGTCGTGATGGCCACCGGCCCCGCGGAGCACGGGCGCGGCCTCGGCCTGCAATCGGCGGCTCAGGCGATCGGCCTGGGGGCGGGGCCGGCCATCGGCGGCCTGATCCTCGATACGCTGGGCTGGCAGTGGGCCTTCTGGATCAACGTGCCGATGGGACTGATCGGCATCCTGCTGGGCTGGCTCACCCTGCCCCAGACCAAGGCCCCGCCTCACACGGGGCGCTTCGACTGGTATGGGGCCCTCCTGATTGCCCCGGCCCTGACGGCGGTCGTGGCCGTGCTGAACGAGGGCCATGCGTGGGGGTTCACGTCGCCCGCGCTGATCGGCTGCCTGCTCTTCGGCATCCTGTTCCTCGTCCTGTTCGTGCGGGCGGAACGCCGCGCCACGGCCCCCCTTCTCGATCTGCATCTCCTGACCAAGCGTGCGTTTCTGTTGGGCAACGCGGCGAACTTCCTCTCCTACGCCGTGCTGTTCGGCGTGTTCTTCCTCATCCCCTTCGTTCTCGTGCGCATCTACGACGATTCGGCTCTCGCGGCGGGTCTCAGACTGTCGATCCTGCCGGTCACCCTGGGCCTTCTGGCGCCCGTCGGCGGTGCCCTCTACGACCGGCTCGGCGCGCGCACGCCAACCTCGTGCGGCATGCTGATCTGCATCGCCAGCCTGGCGATGATCTACGTCTTCCTCGACGGCTCGGCCGAGAAACTGCCGCTGGTCACGCTTGCGCTGGCCGTCTTCGGCGTCGGACAGGGCCTGTTCATCTCGCCAAACACCAGCGCGATCATGTCGACCGCGCCACCCGAGCAGACGGGACAGGCGGGAAGCGTGCTGAACGTCGTGCGCCTGATCGGCATGAGCACCGGCATCGCCGGCGCCTCGACGCTGTTCGCGCTGGGCCTCGGCCGGGCCGACGGCAGCACCCTGGGCCTTCCGACCGCGTCGCTGGTGGCGGCCAGCCGCGAGGTCATCCTGCTGCTGGGCGGTCTGGCAGCCCTCGCCGGCCTGATCTCGCTGCTGCGCTCCGCGCCTCCCCAGGCGCCCCGCACGGACGCGGCGCGCTACGTGAGCGAATAGACCGTCGCGGCCACGAGCGCCACGGCGAGCGAGAGGTTGACGCGGCGCGACCATACCGGGTCGCGCAGCACCCGCGCGAACGCCGCGCCCGCCGCCAACCACGCGCCATGGATCAACACCACCATGGCGGCAAGAACGGCGACCTTGAGGGAGGCCGGGAGGCCGGAGCCCACAAACACCGCCGCGATGGCGACATAGGCCTTGGGGTTGGCGAGGGCCAGCAGGAAACCGCCGCCGAAAGACGGCGCGTCGTGCGAAGCGTCGTGCCGTGCAAGCGGCGGCGCGGTCGCGATCCGGACGGCGAGATACAGGATGTAGCCGACCGACGCGACCAGCAGAACGGGCGCGATCCGCGGCAGCGCCAGCAGCATGGCCATCATGCCCGTCGCCACCGCGAGCAGGACGAGAATGGTGCCGGCGATCAGCCCCGACGTGTAGGCAATGGACCGGCGCAGGCCGAACGCCGCCCCCACGGCGGTGACGCTGATCGTCGAGGGACCGGGGCTGCCCATGACGAGAAGGGAAGCCACGAGAAGAGAGAGCAGCATGCCGGACGCTAACGCCGGCCGGCATGCCGGTATTGAACGTTCGTGCGATGCCTACGCCCGCCAGCGCGCCGCTTCGTCCGGATCGGCATTGCAGGCCGCCGCGACCAGAGCAGCGGTGAGCAGAGTCGCTTGCCTCAGCTCGCTTTGCGCGACCTTGTCGCGCGTGTCGGCGGGCGTCAGCACGACACGCAGATGCGCGTTGGGGTCGTCGAAGCCCGCCACGAGACGAATGGCCGGGATGCCGCCGGTCGCGAAGTTCGCGTGATCGGAATTGGTCATCAGCGGCCGCACGGTGCGCAGGGATTGACCATTGGCCTCGGCAACGCCCAGCAGAAAAGGTTCGACCCCGGCAAAGCCGCTGGTCAGCGCGGCGAGGTTCGGACTGCCGGCCACCGAATCGAGATTGACGTTGAGCGCGATCTTCGCGCGCTCGGCCTCGCCCAGCGCCTTCACATACTGCGCCGAGCCGGTCAGCGCCCATTCCTCGACGCTGAAGAACATGACGCGCAATCCCCGCCGCCACTTCGCCACTTCCGGCGACAAAGCGCGCGCCACCGCCAGCACGGCCGCGAGGCCGGTGCCGTTGTCCATCGCGCTCTCGGCGAGGTCGTGGCCGTCAACGTGCGCCGACAGCACCACCCATTCGTCGGTCTGGCCGGGATAGTCGTAGACCAGAGTCTCGGTCTCGGCCGGCCCCTCCGCGGTCTCGACGGTGATCGTCACGGACGGAAAGCCGGTCGACCGGCGCGCCAGCTTCGCCGCCGTCTCGGGCGAGATGCCCAGCGCGGGAATGCCCTCCCCGGAGTCGCGGCCAGAGGAGCCTGCCACCACGTGACCGGCCAGCGGCCCGCCGATCAGGAAGCCCACGGCGCCATGGGCCCGCGCCATGTCGTACTTGCGCCGGCGATGGATCGTGCCGGCGGCGAACATCAGCTCGTGGCGCACCAGTACGATGCGCTCGGCGATCTCGGCCTTGTGCGCCTCGAACTCGTCGGGCGTGCCGCGGCCGAGATCGATCACCTCGGCCGTCAGCCCCGACGAGGGCGTGGCGATCGTGCGCACCAGCGGATGACAGGGCGCGAAGGTACCGCCGGGCAGTTTCAGCGTGGCCGACTTCGCCTGCCAGCCATTATAGGGCACCGGGATCGACCGGCCCGAATTGGCCGGCGACGCCGCGCGCACGCGCTCGCGCAGCAGCGCGAAGGCGCGCTTCTCGCTCTGCGTGCCGGAGAGACGCCCGCCGCAGTCGCAGATGTCGTTGAAGTCGCGCCACAGCGCTTCGTCGGCCGCAAGGCGGCCCATCAGTCCCGCGTCGAGACGCATGGCTTACCCTTTCAACTTGTCGTCGAGCATGTCGAGGAACGCCGAGGCGAGCACCGAGGGCTCGCGGTCGCGGCGATGGAAGGCGCCGATCTCGTAGGTGACGGCCGGCTCGAACGGCCGCGCCACCAGTCCGAGATGCTCGAAGCCGCGCGCCGACAGCGGATCGACGATCGACCAGCCGGTGCCTGCCGCCACCAGACCGCAGAGCGTGGCGAAGAACTCCGCCTCGACCACGGCGTTGAGCGACACGCCGGCCGCCGAGAAGACGCCGCGGATGCGATTGGGCACCTGGTGCGAGCGCGCCGGCATCACCATCGAATGCGGCGCGAGCAGTTGCGGCGTCAGCAGCTTGCTGGCGGCGAGCGGATGGCGTGGCGGCAGGATCGCGACACAGCGCATCCCGTAGCGCCGGACCTCGACCTGGCTCTCGTCGATTGGCAGTTCGGCGATGCCGATGTCGAAGCCTTCGCTCGGCAGGAGCTGGCTCACGACGTCGGAATGGCGCGAGATCAGCCGCACCGAGACGCCCGGCCGCTCGCCCAGGAACTTCGCCACGAGGTTGGGCAACAGCGAGATCGCAGCCGAGGGATGGCTGGCGATCACCAGCCGGCCCGACTGGCCCTCGCGGATCTGCGCCGTCGCGGCCTGCAGCCGGTCGACCTCGCCCAGCACGCGGCTTGCTTCGGCATAAAACAACACGCCCTCGGGCGTGGGCTTGAGCCGGCCGTTGGCGCGCTCGAACAGCGGGAAGCCCACCGTTTCCTCGAGCCGGGCGATCTGCGTGCTGACCGCCGGCTGGGTCACGCCCATGGCGCCCGCGGCGGCGGTCATGGAGCGGTGGTCGACCACCGCCCGGAAGGCTTCGAGGAGCTTGACATCCATACTCTATAAACAGCCGTTATTGGTCATTTTGGCAATTCCTTCCGACTCTCCTAGCAAAACCCCTGCCGATGCGGCAGTCTCCAATGGAGCGGCATAGGAATTGCTTATGGAGTGACATGAGCAGCACGGCCCCCCTGATCCTCGCGGACGGCATCACCAAGCGCTTCGGTGCCAACCAAGTGCTGACCCGCGTCTCGCTCGACGTCTCCGAGCGCGACGTGGTGTGCGTCGTGGGGCCGTCGGGCTCGGGAAAGACCACGCTGCTGCGCTGCCTTGCCCTGCTCGAGGAGCCGAGCGAGGGCCGCGTCGTGATGCAGGGCGTGCCTATTTCCACACCGGCGCCGAACAAGCAGGTCAAGGCGGCCGGGCGCGCCGTGCGCTCCGACATCGGCATGGTGTTCCAGCATTTCAATCTGTGGCCGCACATGTCGGTGCTGCAGAACCTGATCGAAGCGCCGATACGCGTGAAGAAGATGCCCAGGGACGAGGCAGTCGCCATCGCCGAAGCCCTGCTGAAGAAGGTCGACCTGTCCGACAAGCGCGACGCCTATCCGGCGCGACTGTCCGGCGGCCAGCAGCAGCGCGTGGCGATTGCCCGTGCGCTCGCCATGTCGCCCAAGGTCCTGCTCTTCGACGAGGCAACCAGCGCGCTCGATCCCGAGCTGCGCCGCGAGGTCCTCGCGGTCATGCGCCAACTCGCCCGCGAGGGCATGACCATGCTGGTCGTCACCCACGAGATGGGCTTCGCGCGCCATGTCGGCACGCGCACCGTGTTCATGGATCGCGGCGAGATCGTCGAGGCGGCGCCGGGCGCCGCGTTTTTCGACGCGCCGCAGACGGAGCGCGCGAAGCGCTTCCTGCAGCAGTTCGAGGATGAGTAACGGGGAAGGTCAACAAGGGAGACCGGTCATGAGTGTTGCAAGGGGTGTATCGAGGGTTCTGGGTGCGCTCGCGCTGGCGGGCACGATGGGTGCGATGGCGATCACGGGCGCCGAGGCCCAGCAGACGCAATCGCGTCTCTACGAGGTGACCAAGAGCAAGAAGCTCCGGGTCTGCCAGTTTCCGCTCTACTATTCGATCTCGTTCCGCAATTCCAAGACGGGCGAGATCGAGGGCATCGATGCCGACCTGGCGAAGGAATTCGCCAAGGAGCTCGACGCCAAGCTCGAGATCGTCGAATCGAGCTTCGGCTCGTTCATCGCCGACCTGCAGGCCGGCAAGTGCGAGATCGGCATGTTCGGCGTCGGCGCCACGATGAAGCGCGGCCAGGCCGTCGAATTCTCCAAGCCCTACCTGCTGACCAACCTCTATGCGGTCACCCGCAAGGACAGCAAGATCAAGGAGTGGAAGGACATCGACCAGAAGGGCGTGAAGGCCGCCGTCTCGCTGGGCAGCTACATGGAGCCCTTCATGAAGGGCTACGTGAAGAACGCCGAGGTCGTGTCGGTGGCGCCGCCCAACACGCGCGAGGCCGAGCTGGTCGCGCAGCGCGTCGACGTCATCATCACCGACTTCCCGACCGCCATCAAAGTGACCGACGAGTTCGACTGGGCGACCTACATCCTGCCCAACGAGAAGCTCGCCATCACACCGTACGCCTATGTCGTGCCGCAGGGCGACCAGATCTGGCTGAACTACGTCAACCTGTTCGTCGACACGATCAAGCTCGACGGAAGGCTGCTGAAGTACGCCAAGAAGCACAAGCTCGACCCGATCGTCGCGCCGTGACCTGTAGCCCATGCTTCGAGACGGCTGCTGCGCAGCCTCCTCAGCATGAGGTGTGCTTGAAACCACAACCTCACCCTGAGGAGCGCTCCGCAGGAGCGCGTCTCGAAGGGTGGGCAACAAGCGTGATCTGAGCATGTTCAAGTACCAATTCCGCTGGGACACGGTCTGGGGAAGCTTCGACTTCCTGATGGGCGGACTGCAGATGACGCTCGTCATCTCGGCCATCACCCTGGTGCTGGCGATGCTCGGCGGGCTGATCATCGCCCTGCTCGACATGTCGCGCTTCCGCGTGCTGCGCTGGATCGGCATCTCGATCGGCGAGGTAGTGCGCAACACGCCGATCCTGGTACAGCTCCTGTGGGTCTACTACGTGCTGCCGATCGTGTTCGGCGTGCGCATCGAGGCGCTGGTCGCGCTGATCATCGGCCTCGCCCTCTACCAGGCGTCCTTCATCTCGGAGGTCTACCGCTCGGGCATCCAGAGCGTCCCCAAGGGCCATCGCGAAGCTGCGCAGGTGCTGGGCCTGACGCCGTTCCAGTCGTTCAACCGCATCGTGCTGCCGCAGGCGATCCGCATGACCCTGCCGCCGCTCGCCTCCAACTTCGTGCAGCTCATCAAGTTCTCCTCGCTCGGCGCCGTCATCTCGGTGAGTGAGATCACGCGCCGCGGCATGGAGCTCTCGGCGACGAACTTCCGGCCGCTCGAGACCTTCACTTTCATCGCCGTGGTCTACTTCTTCATCTGCTGGCCGCTCGCGATGGCCATCCGCTTCTGGGAACGCAGGCTGCAGGCGCGCTGATGTCATCCAGAATCCGTACCGAACTGGCGCGCAGGGTCGAGGGCTCGCTCGACCGCCTCATCGAGGTGACACGGCGGCTGGTGGCCGTCGCCTCGCCCAACCCGCCCAGCGACACGTTTGACGTGGCGAAGGTCGCCGAGGCGCTGTTGCGCGAGATCCCCGGCATCGAGATCGAGCGGGTCGAGCCCGAGCCGCGCATCGTCTCGCTGATCGGCCGCATCCGCGGCCGCGCGCCGGGCCGCCGCCTGATCTTCAACGGCCATCTCGACACCTTCCCGCTTCTGGAGAACCTGCCGTGGACCGTGCCGCCCCTGGGCGGCGTGCTCAAGGACGGCAGGCTCTACGGTCGCGGTGTCTGCGACATGAAGGGCGGCATCGCCTGTTCGCTGCTGGCCGCCCTGCTTCTGGCCGAGAACCGCGATGCCTGGACCGGCGAGATCGTGCTCACGCTGGCGGGCGACGAAGAGAACATGGGCTCGCTGGGCTCCGGCTATCTCCTGCAGAATTTCCCGCACGCCGCCGGCGACGCCAACATCTGCGGCGATGTCGGCTCACCCAGGGTCGTGCGATTCGGCGAGAAGGGCCTGATGTGGGTCGAGGTCGAGGCCACCGGCTCGCCAGCGCACGGCGCGCACGTCCACAAGGGTACCAATGCCATCGACCGGCTGCGCACGGCCCTTGACTGCCTGAAACAGCTCGAGGACCTGCCCTTCCAATCGCCGCCGGTCGTCACCAGTGCGATCGGCAAGGCCAAGCCCATCTCCGAGCCCCTGTCAGGAGCCGGCGAGGCCGACACCCTGTCGAGGGTCACCGTGAACATCGGCACGATCGAGGGCGGCACCTCTCCCAACCTGGTGCCTACGCACGCCATCGCACGCGCCGATATCCGGCTGCCGGTGGGCATCACGACCGACGTGCTCGCGGCCAAGCTCGACGAATGGCTGGCGCCGCTCGAGGGCGTGAGCTGGAAGGCGATCCGGCGCTTCGAGCCCTCTTTTACCGATCCCGATCATGAGATCGTGACCCGCACCGCCTCGGTCGCCGCCGAGGTACTGGGCGAGACGCCGGCCGTGAACATGCGCGTCGGCGGCTCGGACTCGCGCTGGTATCGCATGTTCGACGTGCCGACCGTGGTGCTCGGCCTGACGCCTTTCAACATGGGCGGGGCCGACGAGCATGTTCTGGTCGACGAGCTGCTCGCCGTCGCCAGGATCCACACATTGGTCGCCTACGATTTCCTCTCCGCGGAGCCCTGACATGGACCGTCTGTCCGACGACGAGCTGTTCACCCTGCCCATGACCTTCATGGGCGTGCCCTACGGCCGTCCCGGCCCCGCCAACAAGGCGGCGATCCTCGGCATCCCGTTCGACTGCGGCACCAACATGCGCATCGGCTCGCGCGGCGGGCCCGATTCGGTACGCCAGCAGTCGCAGCTCATGCGGCGCTTCAATCCGACCAACGCCGACTTCGATCCCGCGCTCGCGCTCGGGCTGGTCGATTGCGGCAACGTCAAGCTGACGCCGTCGAAGATCGTCGATGCGTTCGAGCGGATCGAACAGGCCGCCGACCGGATCGTCGAGGCCGGCGCCGTGCCGATCACCATCGGCGGCGACGGCTCGGTCACCGTCCCGGTCGCGCGCGCAGTCGGCAAGAAGTATCCGAAGATGGCGGCTCTTCACATCGATTCGCATACCGATTCGTATCCGTACGGCTCGGACGAGAAGTACAACTCCGCCACCCAGTTCACCCATGTCGCCGAGGAAGGCCTCGTCGATCCGGAATTCTCCTGGCATGTCGGCATCCGAAGCACGACCTACGCCCAGGGCGTCGTGCCGCGCGCCATGAGCCTCGGCTACAAGGTCGTCTCGATCGACGAGCTGATCCGCGGAGGCTTCGCCCAGCGCATGGCCGAGTTCCGCGACAAGGTCGGCAAGCGGCCGGTCTATCTCTGCTTCGACATGGACGTATTCGACCCGTCCTGTGCCCCGGGCGTCTGCACGCCGTCGTGGGGTGGCCTGAGTGCGCGCGAAGGGATCGACTTGCTGCGCTGCCTCACCGATCTCAACATCGTGGCGGTCGACGTGAACACCGTGAGCCCGCCGCAGGACGTCAACGGCATGGCCGCCCACCTCTGCTCGCACGTGATCTACGAAACGCTGGTGCTGCTCTGCCGGCAGATGGGGCTGGCCGACGCCTAGCGGCTGCACTGGAGAGCGCTGCTCCCTTGAGACGTTAGCGCAGGTACTTGGCGAAAAACGCCTTCGTGCGCGCCTCGGCATCCGGCGCAGCCGAGGGGTCGTAGGCGAGATGATGCTGCTTGCCGCCGGCACCCGGCACGTTGCGGTCGGCGACCTTCGAATCGAAGCTGTGATACGCGTTGGGATAGTAGACCGCGTCGACGAGCCCGGCGCGCGACAGACCCGACACCAACGTCCGGCAGCGATCGGCCGGCGTCCAGTCATCCTTGTCGCCGGCCAGCAGCAGCACTGGCACGTCGACGCCGCCATCGAACTGCGGATTGCAGCCCGGATAGTACGCGACGCCGGCCGCCAGCCCGCGCTGTGCCAGGCCGAAATTCTTCTGCGTCGAACGCAGCACCGTCGAGCCGCCATGACTGTGGCCGATAATGCCGATCTTGCCCTTCACCACGTCGGGCCGCATCGCGAGATAGTCGAGGGCGCCGGCGATGTCGGCCACCCGCATATTGGGCGTCACCATGCCCGGCGTCGTGCACACCGCCTTGGTGCCGCGCGGACCGAAGGAGTCCGGTGCGAGCACGAGATAGCCCCAGCTCACCAGCAGCTTGCCCCAGACGTCGGTATGCGTGTTCGTACCGGCGCAGCTATGGGCCAGGATGATCGCGGGGAAGGGTCCGTTGCCCGACGGCTTGTAGATCCAGCCCTTCACCTCGGGTCCCGCCTGGCTGCTGCCGACGGTGACGCTGGGGAAGCTGACGGACTGTGCGGCGGCGGGACCCGCGAACAGCAGGACGAACAGGACTGCAAGCAAGCGCGTCATGGCACACCATAGATCGAGAGGGGAGCGGCGAGGCCGCGCAGCGCATGCTCGCCCAGCGGCTCGAGCGGCCGGTCGAGAAGACGCATCACGGGCTCCGTAATGACGATGGAGCGCTCCACCGACTTGCTGAGCGCCTCGACACGGCTGGCGGCATTGACGGCCCGACCGATGACCGTGAAATCCAGCCGCTCCGGCGCACCGACATTGCCGAAGAACACTTCGCCGTCGTGCAGGGCGATTCCGGTTCGCAGGGGGCGCCAGCCGGGGATATCGGCGAAGGCCTGCGGATTTTCATTGAGACGTTCGATCGCCTGCAGCGCGCTCTCCGCCGCCGACAGCGCCGCCGCGGCGGCGGCTCTTTCGTCGGCGAAGGCCGAATAGGGAAACACTGCCAGCAGCCCGTCGCCGATGAACTTCAGCACTTCGCCGTCATGCGCCAGCACCGCCCCGGCGAGACACTCGAAATAGCCGTTCAGCAGGGCGATCATGTCGGGGCCGTCGAGACGGTCGGCGAGGTCGGTGAAGCCGCGCAGGTCCGACGCCCAGATGATGGCCCGGATGGACTCCCCGGAACCGCGCTTGATCGAGCCGCGCAGCACGCGTCCTCCGGCGGCCGCGCCGAGATAGGTGTCCAGGACGTTGGCGGCGATCCTGAGCGCGATGTGGCGTTCGACATGAAGCGCGGCCAGCCGCAGGAGCCGCGTGAGGTCGCCGAACTGGGCTTCGGAAAAGCCGCCGACGCGCTTCGTCGCCACCGTCGCGGCGTTGTGATAGGCGCCGCCCGCGCGCAACGGAATGGCGGCATAGTCGACGTATCCTTGCCGCGCGAGCTCGGCCATCAGCGGGTAGCGCTGTGCCGCCTCGTGGGTTCGGCCCCTGAAAGCCTCACCCTTTTCGATCACGTGGAACAGCGGATTGCGGCGGTATGCATCGTTGGCCAGTGCGGCTTCGGCCACCCTGACCTCGTCGCACAATCCGTCGATGCGGTTCCAGTTCCAGCCAAAGCCATAGAGCTGGGGATGCAGCGTCCCGACATGCAGGCTGGCCCGGTCGAGCGGCAGGCCAGCCGCCACGAGGCGCCAGCACAGCTGCTCAAAGAAAGGCAGGACGTCTTCTTCGCCCAGCGCATCCGTCAGCAGCCAGCTTTCGACATCGGCGACGGACGCCGTTCCGGCTGCCACGGCTGGACCGCTGTCTGCCCTGCGGTGCAGGGAGACCGAGGCGGGATAGGTCCGCGGCGCTGGATCGGGACGGGCGACCGGCATGACGCGCCATCTTCCCACCGGTCCGCCGGGACCGCCATGGAGAAGATGGCGCCTCCGTCCGTCAGGCCGTGAGCAGCGAGGATGCCTGGTCGAGCGAGACCGGGGTTTCTTCGAGCAAGGCGGAGATGGCTGCTTCCTCCCAGTCGCCCCCGTCGGCGGCGAGCTTGGGCCGGTCCGACAGTCGATGCTCCAGGACGAACCGCGCCATCAGCATGCGCCGGGCATCGCCCCCGGCCGCCGCAAGCTGCGCGCCTTCGTGGGCCATCAGCACCGCGGTCGTGACATGATAGAGCGCACTCGCCGCGACCCGGCTGAAGCGCTCCTTGGACGGCGTGTCGGCAACCTCCTCGGCAAAACGCACGGCCTGGGACAGCGTCGTCTCGATACGGGTCCGGAACTGCCCGGGAAGACCGCGCGTATCGGCCAGCCGTTCGCCCAGCGCTTCGCCCAGCTGGACATGCGCGCGCTCCTTGCCCACCGCCCGCTGGATGACATCGAGCGCGTTGACGCTCGATGTGCCGTCCCAGATCACGCCGAGATGGGCGTCGCGGACCAGACGGGCGTTCGGCCAATCCTCGATGTAGCCGTTGCCGCCGCGCGCCTCCATCGCCGCGGTGGCGACCGCGATGTTGTCGCGCGAGGCACGGTACTTGCCGATCGGCGTCAGGATGCGGACCACCTTGGCGGCCACCGGGTCGTCGATCCGTCCCATCATGGCTGTCGTCAGCATGAGCGCCGACAGCGCCTGCTCTGTCTTGACCATCATCTTCACGAGCTGGCGGCGCATCAGCGGATGATCGATCACCCGCCGGCCGAAGGCATTGCGATGACGCGCCACCTGCATCGATTCGTTGAGACAGCGCCGCATCATGCCGGCGGCGCGCGTGAGGTGCGAAACGCGGCTGGGATTGACCATCTCCAGCATCTGCTTCATGCCGCGATCGATGTCTCCGAGCAGGTAGGCGACGGCGCCGTTGAAAACGATCTCGCCGCTCGGCATCGATTTGCTGCCGAGCTTGTCCTTCAGACGCACGATCCGATAGTCGTTGCGGGATCCGTCGGGCAGCGTCTTCGGCATCAGGAAGAGACCCAGTCCGCGACTTCCTGGCCGCGCCCCTTCGGGACGGGCCAGCAGCACGGCGACGTCGCCGTCGGCGTTTGAGCAGAACCACTTCTCTCCGTAGAGGCGCCAGTGATCGCCGTCGCGCACGGCGGTCAGCTCGGCCGCGCCGGCGTCGGAACCGCCGATCTTCTCGGTCATGAACTGCGCGCCAAAGAGCAGGCGGTCCATGTCCTGGGTCAGCATGCGGTCGAGATAGCGCGCCCTGAGCTCCTCGCTGCCGTAGCGTTCCAGAAGGTCGGAGGTGCAGTCGGTCAAGTTGACGGGACACAGCACGCCGAACTCGGCCTGCGAGAAGAGATAGAAAAAGGCCTGCTTGGCGATGATCGGCATCCTGTCGTGCCAGCCCAGCACCCCGGGACGGTGCGTCATGGCGTGCATGCCGAAGCGCTCGAAGGCGATCCGGCGGATCTCGTCGTAGGCCGGATGGACCTCGATCCACTCCTCGTCGCGGCCGTAGCGGTCGCGGGGATGCAGCACCGGCGGGTGCTTGTCGGCAAGGTCAGCGAGACGGTTCAGGCGTCCGCCGGCGAGTTCGCCCAACTCGGTCAGGGGTCCGGTCAGATGGGCCAGCAACGGCGCTTCCATGTAGAGGCCGAGCAGATCGCGGAAGCTGCGATCGATCTCGAAGAAGTTGAGCCCGCTGCAGTCTGGCGCGATGTGCTCGGAGCGTTGGGCAACGGCCGACCGCCCGGCCAGCGAGGCCGGGACCGTCAGGAGGGGGGCGATGGGAGAGAGGTCATTCATGCCGGAGAAGATGCGTGGACTCCGGCGCACTCTCAAACGATTACTTTTCCCGGCATTTTGACTGATACTCAACACTATGAGCACCCGCCGATTGCCGCCCCTGCATGCCGTTCGTGCCTTCGAGGCCGCGGCACGTCACCTGTCGATCACGCATGCGGCGCGTGAGTTGAACGTCACCCCGGGCGCGGTCAGCCGCCACGTGCGGACCCTCGAGGAAACGCTGAAGGCTGCCCTGTTCGTGCGACGCGCCAGCGGGCTCGAACTAACGCCAGTCGGCCGGTCGCTGGCCGACGGCACGCGCGAGGCGCTCGACCGGCTGGAAGAGGCCACCGCAGGCGTTCGTCTGCGCCACTTCCGCCAGCTTTCCGTCGGAGTCTACGGCCATTTCCTGTCGCGGGCGCTCCTGCCGCTTCTCTCCGGGCTGCGCCGCGATCTCCCCGAACTGGAGGTCGACTTCCATGCGAGCACGAACCCGCTCGACCTGCTGCCAAGCCGATTCGATGCGGTGATCGCCGTCTCCGGAACAGGCCGGCAGTCCGGCCTGGTCGTGCGGCCGCTGATGCCGATCACGACCGTCGCGGTGGCAGCGGCCACGCGGCTGCGCAAGGGTCCGGTCGACTTCGCGCGCGTGCCGCTGCTCCATACGCGGCCGCGCTCCGAGGACTGGCGGCGCTGGCTCGACCAGGCCGGCTTTCATGCGGTGCCGGTTCGCGGCGGCAGCAGCTTCGAAAGTGCCAGCCAGACGCTGGAAGCCGTGGTCGCCGATCTCGGTCTGGGTATCGCCATCGAAGGGCTGCTTGGACCCGACCTGAAGGCCGGCCGCATCGGCATCGCCCACCCGGCCCGTCGACCGACGCGCCGGCACTTCACGCTTCAGTACGATGTCCGCTTCGACGGCGATCCGTCGCTCGTGGCCTTCGCCGACTGGCTCTGTCGCGCGCTCGATGCCGACCGGCACTATTCAGGCTGAAGGCCGCCCGATGTCACTCAGGCTCGATACCCGCCAGCTTGGCCACTTCCTTCCAGGTCACCAGTTCGTTCCTGATGCGCTGGGCGAAGGCGTCGGGTGTGTCGCCGCCGGGCAGGCTCGACAGGTCGCGGATCTTGGCCTGCATCTCGGGCTCGGCCAGGACCGCCACCACATCGTCGCGCATGCGGTTGGCGAGCGCGGGCGACATCTTGCCCGGCCCGAACAGCGAGAACCAGGCGAGCGTATCGACGCCCGGCACGCCGGCCTCGGCCATGGTCGGAATGTCCTCGAGACCCGGCAATCGCTTGTTGCCGCTCACCGCCAGCATGCGCAGCGTGCCGGCGCGATGATGCGACATGACCGTAAGCGGACTGGTGAGGCCGACCGGAATATGGCCGCCGGCCAGTTCCTGCATCATCGGGGCCGCACCTTTGTAGGCCACGTTCTCGATCTTCAGGCCGCTCTTCACGCGGAACAGTTCGCCCACCATGCGGGTCGTGTTCTCGGTACTGCCGAACTGGTACTTGCCCGGATTGGCCTTCGCCGCGGTCATGAACTTTTCCATCGTGTCCATGCCGGCCTTGGGCGAGCCGACCAGCGCGATGGCGCCCTGAACGAGGGTCGTGACCGGCGTGAAATCACGTTCGGTGTCGTAGGGCAGCACCTTCGTCGTATAGGGATTGATCGTGTGGGCGCTGGTCGTGACCAGCAGCGTGTAACCATCGGGCGGCGCCTTGGCGACGATCTCGCTGCCCAGGATGCCGCTCGCCCCGCCCTTGTTGTCGATGACGACGGTCTGCTTCCAGCGGTCCGCAAGGCGCGGAATCACCAGCCGCGCCACCAGGTCGGTGCCACCCCCCGCCGGATAGGGCACCACGACGCGGACCGACTTGGTCGGATAGTCCTGTGCGCGAACCACCGCCGGCGCGAGCCCAAAGGCCGCTCCGGCCGCGACGAAGCCACGGCGCGTCATGCCTGACATGCAATCCTCCCGTTCCATTTCCTTGGCGACAGACTAGGGTTCTTTCGGGAGGAAACAAACATGTTCGACCTGGTCATCAAGGACGCGGAAATCCACGACGGTTCGGGCTCCAAGCCGGTCCAGGGCGACCTCGGCGTCAAGGACGGCAAAATCGCCGCGATCGGCCCCAGACTGGGCGCCGCCCGGGAAACCGTGAAGGCCGACGGGCTCGCGCTGGCCCCGGGCATCATCGACGGCCACACGCACTACGACGCTCAGATCACCTGGGACCCCTTCGTCGATCCCTCGCCGGCGCTGGGCGTCACCACGGCGATCCTGGGCAATTGCGGCTTCACGATCGCGCCCTGCAAGCCGGCCGACCGCGACCTCACCATGCGCCATCTCACCCATGTCGAGGGCATGTCGCTGGACGCGCTGCGCGCCGGCATCAACTGGGGCTTCGAGAGCTTCCCGCAGTATCTCGACATGCTGGAAAAGAACGGCGTCGGCCCCAACGTCGCCTGCTTCGCCGGCCATTCCGCCATTCGCACCTTCGTGATGGGCAAGGACGCCACCGAGCGCGCCGCCACCGCAGCCGAGGTCGCGAAGATGGCCGACCTGGTGCGCGAGGCGATGGCGGCGGGCGCCATCGGCTTCGCCTCCTCGACCTCGGAAGCGCACAACGGCGAGGGCGGCACGCCCATGCCGTCGCGTCTCGCCGACGATCACGAGCTTCGCACGCTGGTGAAGGCCATGGGCCAGGGCGGCACCGGCGTCTACATGCTGACCAAGGGCCGCACGACCACGATCCCCTATCTCGAGGAGATCGCCGCCGAAGCGAACCGCCCGGTTGTGATCGCCGCCCTCTTCCACTCCAACACCAACCCCGAAGCCGCCTTTACGACGCTCGAGCAGGTCAATGCCGCCCGCGCCCGCGGCCGCACACTGGTGGCGCAAACCTCGTGCTGCCCGCTCAGCATGGATTTCACGTTCCACAGCCCCTACCTGTTCGAGAGCATGCAGGCGTGGAAGCCGGCCATGGCGGCCCACGATCCGGCCGAACTCAAGAAGATCTATCGCGACCCGGCGTGGCGCAATTCGGTGCGCGAGGAACTGCAGGCCAATCGCGGGCGGCTGGTGTTCAACGGCGAGTGGGAAAAGCTGTTCGTCGTCGAGACTGCCAAGGACCAGAACCGCCGGATGGAGGGCGCCACCTTGGGCGAGCTTGCACGGCAGGCGGGCAAGGATCCTTTCGACTTCATCCTCGACCTCGCACTGTCGGAAGACCTCGACACGATGTTCGTGGCGCAGCTTCTCCACAACGACGACAAGGCGGTCGGCCGAATCCTGGCCGATCCCAACACCCACATCTCGCTGAGCGACGCCGGCGCCCATCTCACTTTCTTCTGCGACGCGGGCTTCGGCCTGCACCTGATGGGCCACTGGAGCCGCGATCTGGGCGTGCTCGACCTGCCGCAGGCCGTGCATCGCCTGACCGGCCAGCCGGCCAAGCTGTTCGGCATCCGGGATCGCGGCCTGCTGCGCGAGGGGATGGCGGCCGACCTGATGCTGTTCGATCCGAAGACCGTGGCACGCGGCCCGAAGCGCCGGGCGCACGACCTGCCCGCGGGCGCGGCGCGCCTGACTGCGGGTGCGGTCGGCCTGCACGGCGTCTGGATCAACGGCGCGAAGACGGCCGACGAGAAGGGCTTCTGCGCCGACCCGGCCTCGCGGCCGGGCAAGGTGCTGCGCTCGTTCGCGGCGTAACTTACGAACGCGTGCGCAGATAGACCACGACGGCGCGGCCCGACAGGTAGGTCGCGCCAAGGCCCGCGAGGCTGGTTGCATAGGGCACCCAGGCCGACGCCGGAGCCGTGAGCAGCGGCGCGACGATGGCAACCGCCAGCGCTGCGGCGATGAGCAGCGTGACGGGCATGCCGTCGCGTGCCCCGGGCAGCCGGGTCAGCCCGTAATTGTCGACGTCGGCCTTCAGGAAGAAGCCGCGCACGAGGCCCAACGCCAAGCCGGCCGCCAGCGCCGAACGCAACAGCCAGGGCTCGCGATTTTCCGGCGTCACGAAGCCCATCATGACGTAGGCGCAGATGAAGGCCAGCACGGGCGGCACGAGCAGCAGGCCGCGCGAGCGGGGCCGCTCCTGCCATTCCGGCACCGACACGTAAAGGCACGCCGCCATGACGACGACTGCCAGGAAATGCAGAAGATTCAGAGCTCACTCCCCCAAGTGCGCGGACTCCCCCAAGCCCACGACCCTAGGTAGCTCAGGGCGCACAGCCTGTCACGGCCACCGCTTTACCCGGCGTGCGGCCGCCCCCAGGATCCCGTCCAATTCGCCATCCTCGTGCTCCCGCCTCGGTTCGGCAAAGCTCACCATGTTAACGTCGAGCGCACCCAGCCGAACGGCGAAGGTCGCGTAGGATGTGTGGATCGGCCCGTCATGGGCATTGGCGAGGTCGTAGCTCCAGGCGCCGGCATGCCAGAAATTGCCGCCACCGCGCGGCGTCGGTCGGACGAAGGTGCCGAGCCCGTAGTAAGCGCCGCCGCCCACCTGCTTGCCCTCCGGCGACATCATCCATGCCCGTGACCGTGGGCCGATCGCGCGATTGCCTGGCGCGAAGGCCTGGTAGAAGCGCCCGTACTGGGCCAGCGGCATGCGCCAGCCACCGTAGCTCGACAGGATGCGCCATTGCGGATCGAGGGTCGCGTCGCGCGCGCCGACCGGCGTCAGCACCGCTTCCCTGCAGTACCGCTCATAGGGCTGACCGGCGGCCTCCTCGATGATGGCGCCCAGCATCAGGTAGTTGGCGTTCGAGTACTCGAAACGCTCTCCCGGGGCGTATGGGAGCGGACGGGCGAACAGCCAGCGCAACTGCTCGTCGAAGGCCGTGTTTCCCCCGGAGTGGCCGCGCAGCCAGCGCGCCATGTCACTGCCACCGCCCGGACCGAAGCCCCCGCGATGCACCAGCAGTTCGGAGACGGTCACCTGCAGGACGCGTGGATCGACCGGTCTCCCCGTGCGCGACAGGGTCCGCTCCAGCGACTGCGATACCGGCGTCTCGAAGGCGAGCTTGCCGCTCTCGATCAACGTTGCGACACAGACGCCGGTGATTGCCTTCGACAGGCTGGCATAGGGCACCGCGGTGACGGGAGAGAGACCGCCCGCCCCGGCCTCCCGCACCGGCTGGCCGGCATGGACGACCGCAAGACCGCCGCGCGTGCGTCGGGTCTTCTCCATCCAGCCGCGCCAGGCCTGCTCGATCTCCTCCACGCCCTGGGCGCGGGGCGCCTCCGAGGGGCAGGTCAGGAACAGGCCAGCCGCGAGGATCGCGAGTCCGCACCGAATCACGGCAGGGCCCGCCGCCGGGCCACCTCGACGAGCGCTTTCGAACTGTCGTCGGGGGAAGACTTGTTGCGCTTCACGGCGCCGCATTTCAGGCAGCGATGCACGACGACGTAGCGCCCCCTGGCCTGCTCGACGGCGATCGGCTCCATCAGTCCGCCGCACTCCGCCGCGCGGTCGCCGGGATTTTCGTCGACATGCTTGCTGCACAGGCAGTTTGGGCAATGGTTGGTGAAGCCATTGCCCTCGACCGCGGTGCCGCAGCGCTCGCAGGTGAAATTCTCGATGTTGCGCGTGAATAGACGGGCCATGGGCGCAGTTTCGCACCGAGCCGAACCGCGCGCACGAAAAAGGGCGGGCACCTTGTCGGCGCCCGCCCCGATCGGCCTGAAATCCTAGCGGTAGTAGTAGTCGTTGCGTGGCGTGGTGGCGGCGCCGATCGCCGCGCCTCCCAGGCCGCCCACGACCGCGCCCGCCAGCGGGGCGCCCATGGTGGAGCCGACGACCGCACCGGTGCCGGCGCCGATGGCGCCGCCGGTCAGCGCCCGGTCGGTCGGATTGTTTCCGCAGGCCGCGACACCCAGGCCAAGCGCTGCAACGAGAGCGATATTCGTGAACTTGAGCATCAGAGCCTCCGCATGTGAACTGTCGGCGAGAGAACGTCGATGGAAGCCTTCAGGTTGCGTTCACGAAGTCGGGCCCCTCCTCGTGATCACGCCGCGGACACAGGAGTCGGGCTTCGACGCCAGCATCCCAAGGTCCGGAATGCAGCCGTCCGGCGCCGCTGGAACGACAGTCGATGGTGCGGTTCCAACGCAACCGCGAGGCGGGGGATGTTCCCGACAGGTGCGGCGCGCTAAAAGGGTCTCCGGTTGCAGCCGCCGCCACTCGGGGAGAGGGTTGGGAAGCCGCAACCGGAGGGCCGGTCCTTGCGGTCCGGCAGCCTTGTAACGAAGCCGCCCCCGACCTGTTGCCGGGGGCGGTGACTTTTCGTCTTACTGGATGACGATCTCGACGCGGCGGTTCTGCGGCTCGCGGACGTTCGGGCCGGTCTGCACCAGCAGGCCCTGCTCGCCGCGGCCCACGACGCTGATGTTGGTAGCCGGTACGCCCTCGCGCACCAGCGCGTCCTTCACGGCGTTCGCGCGGCGAAGCGACAGCGCCATGTTGTAGGCCTCGGTGCCCGAGGTATCGGTATGGCCGGTCGCCGTCACGCGGGCATTGCCCTTCTGCTTATAGGCATTCGCCGCCTGGCGGATCGTGGTCAGGGCCTGGTCACTCAGGTTCGAGCGATCCCAGTCGAAGAACACCATGAACGACGGCGGTGCGACCGGAGCGGCCTGCGGCGGCGGGGGCGGAGGTGGCGGTGCCGTGAACTTGTAGCTGACGCCCGCCAGCGCCAGGATGTTCTGGTTCTGGAAGGAGACATTGCCGAAGGGCGTGTTGACGCTCGGGTTCGTGGTGCCGACGTAACGGCCCTCTACCATGAACCGCAGCTGTTCGTTCACATTGTAGGCCACGCCCAGCATGCCCTGATAGGCGAACTGGGTGCTGCCGAGCGAGGAATTGCTGTCGACGAACGCGATACCGGCGCCGGCGCCGATGTACGGCGTGATCACCGAGGTGGGCATGAAGTCGTACAGCAGGTTGGCCATCACGGTGAGCTGGCCCACCTTGCCGTTGATCGCGGTGCCCGGAATGTTGGCCGAGACGGGGATCTGACCGTACCCAGCCTCCAGCTCGAGACGGGGACCGACGAAGTCGTAGCCGGCCTTGCCGCCCACGGCCCAACCGGTCCAGCTCTGAGCGTTGGGGTTCGAACCGATGAACCACGCGGCACCCCCTCCGGCGCCGATGTAGAATCCCTCCTGCGCATTGATGGTCTGCGCCTGCAGGGCCGCAGGTGCGAGGAGAACGAGCGCCGCCGCAGTCATCTTTTTCATAGTGAATGCACCCCACACGTGGTTGACGGCGATCTAACACTCCTGCCTCGATTTGGTTGCATTGCCGCCCCACTTCGCCGCGGGCGGCGGGTTGCTCGATACCAAACGTGGGGCTTTCGTTTGGAGGCTCGGGCCGCCCGGCCTCAACAAGCGCCGCTCGGCGAAAGTGCAGCGCTCATGGCCTTGCAGGCGCCGCTCGCCCAGCCGCATCATCGCGACCAGCCCCGTACGAGGACGATCGAACGATGCCTGCCTATCAGCGAATCACCGTCTCCCGGATAGCCGGCGCCCTCGGTGCGGAAATCGGCGGCGTCGACATCTCCACGCCCCTCGACGACGAGACGATCGCCGAGATCCGGTGTGCCCTGCTCGAGCATCTCGTCATCTTCTTTCGCCACCAGTCGCTCGACGATGCCCGTCACAAGGCGTTTACACGCCGCTTCGGCGATATCTTCGTCCATCCCAATTTCAACACCGGTGTGGGCGACCCCGAGATCGTGCGCGTCGTTCGGGCGCCCGGCGACGAGAGGATCGTCGGCGAGGAATGGCATTCCGATACGACGATGATGCCCGAGCCCCCGATGGGCGCCATCCTCTACGCGCTGGAGGTGCCGCCCTATGGCGGCGACACGCTGTTCGCCAACCAGTACCTCGCCTACGAGAGCCTTTCCGACGGCATGAAGGCGATGCTCGCGGGGCTACGTGTCGTGCACAGCGACATCCGTGTCGCCGGTCCGCGTGCGGGGCTGAATGCCCGCCGCTCGATCAAGGTGCGCGAGGATTCCAACTGGCAGCCGACCGAGAGCCTGCATCCGGTGGTGCGCACGCATCCCGAGACCGGCCGCAAGTGCCTGTTCGTGAACCATTCCTATTCGTGCCGGTTCGAGAACATGACCGAGCGCGAGAGCAGGCCCCTGCTCGACTTCCTGATGGAGCACGGTCACCGCCCGGAATTCACCTGTCGCTTCCGCTGGGAAGCCGGCTCCGTCGCCTTCTGGGACAATCGCTGCACCAAGCATCTGGCAATCCACGATGCCGGTCCGTTCCATCGCCGCATGCAGCGCACACAGATTGCGGGCGACGCCGTCGTCTGAACGACGACGGCGTCGGGATGGCCGCTATTTCTTCTCGATGTTCCAGAAGACCGGGACGGGCGACACGACGCTGCCGCTGACGTTCTTCCGGATCGCCATCGCATTGTTGTACTGGCCGAGGAACGCATGCGTGGGAACCTCGGCAGCGCGCAGCTGGAGCTTCTCGACGATCTGTTTGCGCTTGGCCTCGTCTGTCTCGTCGGCGAAGGCGTCACGCAGGCGCGTGATCTCCGCGTCGCAGGGCCAGCCGAACCAGGCCTTGTCGCAGGAGGCGCTGATGAAGCTGTAGGTCAGCGGATCGAGCGAATCGGCGCCCGACGTCGAGGTGATGAGCACGTTCCAGCCGCCCTTGTCCGGCGGGTCCTTCTTGGCGCGACGCGCGACCAGCGTCTGCCAGTCCATCGACTGCATGTCGACCTTCATACCCGCCTTCTCCATCAGCGACTTGGCGATCGGCGCCATGTTGGTGAGGACGTAGAGATCGGTGGAATGCAGCAGCACGACCGGGGTGTTGTCGTAACCGCCCTCTGCGAGCAGTTGTTTCGCCTTCGCGAAGTCGCTCTCGTACTTGTCGGCGAAGCCCGCAGTGGTCTCGTAGGGACCGCCACACATGAACATCGCCTTGCAGACCGTGTAGAACTCCGGATCGCCGATGACGCCGTTAAGGAAGTCCTTCTGGTTCAGCGCATAGAGCATCGCCTGCCGGTTCTTGGCATTGTCGAACGGCTTGTGCAGCTGATTGAAGCGATAGATGTACTGGTTGCCCCATTTGTTGGTGGTCACCAGCGAGACGTTGCGATCCTTCTTGATCAGCGGATAGAGGTCGTGCTGCGGCGCCTCGATGATGTCGATCTCGCCGGCCTGCAATGCGTTAACCGCGGTCTGCTGGTCGGGAATGGCGACCCACTCGACCCGGTCGACCTTGGGAATCTTGCCGCCGGCAAGACCCGAAGCGGGCTCGGGCCGCGGCTTGTACTTCGGATTCTTCACATAGACGGTCCTGTCGCCGGGCTTCCACTCGTCGGCCTTGAAAATGAAGGGGCCGGAACCGACGAACTCCTTGATCTGGTCGGTGGCCGGCGTCTCCGCGACCCGCTTCGGCATGATGAAGGGGTTGCCCGACGGCTTGCCCAGTGCCTGCAGCACGATGCCGGTCGGCGCTTTCAGCACGATCTGGAAGGTCTTCGCGTCCACGGCCTTGATGTCGGCCATCTTGCTCCACAGGATCTGCCCCAGCGAATCGCGCACCGCCCAGCGCTTCAGCGAGGCGATGACGTCCTCGGTGGTAACGGGCTGGCCGTCGTGGAACTCGAGCCCGTCGCGCAGGGTGAAGGTCCAGGTGAGCTGGTCGTCGCTCGTCTTCCAGGTATCGACCATCTGCGGCTTTATCTTCAGTTCGCCGTCGAGCGCGAACAGCGTGTCGTAGATCATGTAGCCGTGGTTGCGGACGATGAATGCCGTCGTCCAGATCGGATCGAGGATCTTCAGGTCCGAATGCGCGACGACCTTCAACGTCTTCGGTTGCTGCGCCACGGCGACGGCCGGCACGGAAAGGCCGAGCGCCGCGACTACTCCAATCAGTCCCTTGTACACGAATGCCTCCTTACCTGTTGTCCGCGAGGACCATCGTTGCCGCCTTGTCGGCGATCATGATTGTCGGTGTGTTGGTGTTTCCCGAGGTGATCGTCGGCATGACCGACGCGTCGACGACACGCAGTCCCCCGAGGCCGATGACACGCAGGCGCTCGTCGACCACCGCATGCGGGTCGGACGGCAGGCCCATCTTCGCCGTGCCGACGGGATGGAAAATCGTGGTGCCGATGTCGCCGGCCGCCTTGGCCAGCGAGGCGTCGTCGTCGCCGACGGTTGGGCCCGGCAGATACTCCTCCGGATGATAGGGCTGCATTGCGGGCTGCCGCATCAGGCGTCGCGTCACGCGGATCGCGTCGGCCGCCACCGTACGGTCCTCGTAGGTCGCCAGATAGTTGGGCGCGATCACGGGCTTGGCCGCCGGATCGGCCGACCGCAGCCTGACCGTGCCGCGCGAGGTCGGGCGCAGGTTGCAGGCACTCACCGTGATCGCCGGGAAGCGATGCAAGGGTTCACCGAACTTGTCGAGCGACAGAGGCTGCACATGGAACTCGATATTTGACCGTTCCTGATCCGGCGAGGAGCGCGTGAAGATGCCGAGCTGGGAGGGCGACATGGTGAGTGGCCCCTTCTGCAGCAATGCATATTGCATGCCCATCGCCGCCCGGCCGATCAGCGAATGGTAGGCCGTGTTCAGCGTCTTCACGCCCTCGACTTTGAAAATGGCCCGCTGCTGCAGATGGTCCTGCAGGTTGCGCCCGACTCCCTCGAGCCCATGCAGAACCGGCACACCGACCTCGCCCAGCCAGTCGGGCGCGCCGACGCCGGAGAGTTGCAGGATCTGCGGCGAGCCGATCGCGCCGGCCGCCAGGATTACTTCGCCCCTCGCCCTCGCCTCGACGAGGCGTCCGCCCTGCCGGAACACCACACCCGCGGCCCGCCGGCCGTCGAACGACAGCTTCTCGACCAGCACGCCCGTTTCCAGTCTGAGATTCGGCCGCTTCAGGACCGGCTTCAGGAACGCGCGCGCCGCCGACATGCGGATGCCGCGCTTCTGGTTCACGTGGAAGTAACCGACGCCCGTATTGTCGCCGGTATTGAAGTCCGGCGTCGTCGGGATACCCATTTCGTTGGCGGCCCTGATCACCGCGTCGAGCACCTCCCAGCGTACCCGCGATTCCTCCACCCGCCATTCGCCGCCCGCGCCGTGAAACTCGGTGTCGCCGAGGAAATGATTGTCGAGCTTGCGGAACACAGGCGCGACGTCGTCCCAGCCCCAGCCGGTTAGGCCGAGCTGGCGCCAGTGATCGTAATCCTGCGACTGGCCGCGCATCGAGATCATGCCGTTGATCGCCGAGCAGCCGCCCACGACCTTGCCACGCGGGTAGTTAAGCGCGCGTCCGTTGAGACCGGGCTCCTTCTCGGTCTGGAACATCCAGTCGGCGCGCGGATTGCCGATCGCAAACAGGTAGCCCGCCGGGATGTGAAACCAGATCCAGTTGTCGCGCCCGCCCGCCTCGAGCACCAACACGCGGTTCTTCGGATCCGCCGAGAGCCGGTTGGCGAGCACGCATCCGGCCGAGCCGGCGCCCACGATGATGTAGTCGAAGTCCCCGTCGAGACGGGACACAGCGGTATCAGTCATGATGCGAGCCGTAGCACACAAGCCGACCCGCGAAACAGTAGGGGCATTGCCCCGCGTGTCGGACGGCGCATAATTCCCCCAGAAGATCAAAGGGAGCGAGACGCCATGCAGTACAAGCGGATTTCGGCCGACAGCCATCTCGACCTTCCGTGGATGCCGCCCGATCTATTCACCTCCATGGCGCCGCGCGATCTGAAGGACCGGATGCCCTACGTCACCGAGACCGACGACGGTCCGAAGTGGGTGGCGAAGAACGGCGCCTCGTTCGGCTACAAGAACGGCGTCGGTCCCTCCGGCTCCAAGTTCGTTCCCGGCAAGCATCACCGCGTCGACATCATGGCCGAGACCGGCCTCTATGCCGACGGCGCCAAGGACATCCGTCGCATCTCCGATCCGCACCTGCGCATCAAGGACCTAGACCGCGACGGCGTCGACGCCGAGGTGATCTACGGCATCCTGGGCGCCGCCAGCCGCCTCAACGATCGCGAGGCCGGCAACGAGATGCTGCGCATCTACAACGACTGGCTGAAGGACTTCTGCAGCCACTATCCGGACCGACACATCGGCCTCGCCTGCCTGCCCTACGGCGACATCGACGCCGCCGTCAAGGAGACCTACCGGGTCGCCAAGATGGGCATTAAGGGCCTCGAGCTCTCCTGCTCCTGGGACATGGAGCCGATGTGGCACCCGATGTGGGATCCGCTGTGGAAGGCGGTGAACGACGTGCAGTTGCCGCTGCACTTCCACACCTTCCCCAACGTCCCGCCCGGCACCATCGAGAAGCATCCCGGCCGGGTCGGCCGCTCGGTGTTCTTCACCGTTGTCTCGGGCTTCCAGATGAACCTGGTGAACATCCTGGCCGCCATCATGGGCGCCAACGTGCTGGAGCGCTTCCCCAACATCCGCATCGCCTTCGGCGAATCGGGTTGCGGCTGGATCCCCTACGCACTCGACCGCATGGACTTCGAGTGGGAGGACCGCTTCACCGATCTCGGCATGAAGATGAAGCCGTCGGACTACTGGCGCCGCCAGTGCAAGGCCACCTTCCAGTTCGACCGCATCGGCGCCAAGCTGATCGACGAGATGGGCGCGGAAAGCCTGATGTGGGGCTCCGACTATCCCCACGGCGACGGCGTCTGGCCGCACTCCGACAAGTACATCAAGGAGCAGTTCGCCGAGGTCCCGGCCGAACAGGTGAAGATGATCACCTGCACAAACGCCGGGAAGTTCTACGGGCTGATCAACTAGCTAAACGAGGTCGCCCTTCGACACGGTGTGGCGGAGGGCGAAGACCTCGCCTTCGGGGGCGTGACGCTCCCGCGCGGCCTGGGCCGCTTCGACCGACCAGAAGAAGGCGACCAACGCTCGCTCGATCTGCTGATCCGGCGTGCCGCGCAGGTCCTTCTCAGCCGTTTGCGCCTGCCCGACAGTGGCGCGGCCGGACAGCAGGTCGACGCGCGCCGTTTCCGGGGAGGCGAGCCTGTCGAAGGGCGCGACGTTGTCGGCCTTCATGCGGAGCGTGAGAACGGCGGCGCCGATCCCCTCACCCCAGCGCTGCTCGACAGCGCAGACGGTCCGCGAGGTATTGCGGAACTTCGGAAAGATCGCACGGCTCATCTCGCTCGGCGCGCGCAGGCGGGCGTAATAGGTCTCGCTCTCGAAGGCCGCCGGAGTCTCGGCGTCGTAGAACAGCAGGTAGCGGTCGGGCCGCGTCACCCCCTGGAAGCGGCTGCCCCGCAGCCAGCCGGGGCAGGAGACGCGCTCCTCGAGATGCTCGCGGCTGTGCCAGTGCTCGAAGAAGGCGGCATCGGCCGGATCGATGTCGACCCAGATGGCGAGGACTGACCGGCCGCCGCGGCTCAATGCCCGCTGGCCTTCTTGTCGGAAGCGATCTTGTCGATGTAGGTCAGCAGCAGGGCCGACACGACGAAGGCCATGTGCATCACGACGAGGGCGTAGAGCTTGCCGTTGTCGTAGTCGCCGGCCTCCAGGAAACGCTGGAGGAGGTGGATCGAGGAGATCGCCACGATCGAGCTGGCAAGCTTGATCTTGAGCGAGCCGGCATCGAGCTTGCCGAACCAGGCGAGCCTGTCGCGCGAGTTGTCGACGTCGATATGGCTCACGAAATTCTCGTAGCCCGAGATGATCACCATGACGACCAGGTTGGCGACCATGATCAGGTCGACCAGCGACAGGATCGCCAGCACGAGGTCGGCCTCCTCGGCGGCGAGCGCCTTGCGCATCAGCTCCCAGATCTTGAAGGGGAACTTCACCACCACGACGCCGAGCACGAAGACCAGGCCGATGTAGAGCGGCGCCTGCAGCCAGCGGCTGCCCATGACGATGCGCTCGACGAGAAGTTCGAGTTTCCGGGAGGGCGTCGACATGCGTGGGTTCACTCGTTGGAGGTCGAGCAGGCCGTCCTCACGGCCTGCGTGAAGGTGACGATTTCGGCGCGGCGATCATGGTCCGTCGCCGGCACATACGGCGGCTGCGGCAGGGCCGCCAGAGTGACCACGGACAGGTCTTCGCCGCGGTAGACATCGATGCGCTGACCGGCATGGCCGATCGCCGCCATCACGCCTTCCCCGAGCCACCAGCTGTAGCCGTAGTGGGTGATGTCCGGCACGACCGGCGCAGGCACCTTGAATGCTGGCGTCGCCGCCGCCTCGACCCAACCTGCCGGCAGGACACGCCTGCCATCGATCACGCCGTCGTTGCGCACGAACTCGGCGAAGCGGCCGAAGTCGCGCAGGACCATGCCGGCGCGGCTGCCGCCGATCTCCTGTCCGCCGTCGCTCTCCAGCGTATAGAAGGCGTCGCATTCCATGCCGGCGGGCTGCCAGACCTTCTCAGACATGTAGTCGGCGAGCGGCTTGCCGACGGCGCGGGTGAGCGCGGCGCCCAGCAGGAACGTGTCGCCGGAATTGTAGAGGAAGGTGCTGCCGGGCGGATGGGCACGCGGCAGGGACGCCATCAGCTTCAGCACGCCGTCGGGCACCTTGTCGGCCAGCGACTTCGAGTAGCGGTTCACGTCGGAGTTCCGGTCGGGATAAACCTCGGTCCAGCGGACGCCCGACGACATCGTCATCACATGCCGCAACGTCACGCCCTCATAAGCCGATGCCCGAAGCGCCGGCAGGTAGTCCGTCAGCGGATCGTCGATCGACTTGATGACGCCGTCATGAACCGCCGCCCCAACCAGCATCGCGGTCATCGACTTCACGGTCGACATGGTCGACCAGCGATCGTGCTCCTGCAGGCCGAGACCGTAGCGTTCGAGCACGATCCGGCCGCGATGGATCACCAGGAGGCCCACGATCACGTTGCGGTCCATGAACGAGGCGACGTCGTGCTCGCGTCCGCCCGCGGCATAGACCGGTTCGATCTCGCGGCCGCGCGGCAGCTCGCGCAGGTCCGCGCCGCAGCGGATCACGCGATGGGCGAACAGGCTGTCGACGTTGCGATAGGCGTAGGGCTGAATGGAAGGCGGGAGGAGGAGGAAATCCTCACCCCTCGGGAGATGCCGGCGCGGAAGGGCCGTGCTCAGGAAAACGCCTTGAAGGTGATCAGGGTGAAGGTGTCCTTCACGCCCGGAAGCGTCTGGATCTGGCTCGTCACGAAATGACCGATGTCGGTCTTCTCGTCGAGGTAGCACTTCATCAGGAGATCGTACTGCCCGGAGGTCGAATAGACCTCCGAGACCTGCTCGACGGCCACGGCGTTGTCAGCGACGTCGTAGGCCCTGCCGAGTTCGCACTTCACCATGACGAAAATGGTCTGCATGAACGCCCTCCGCCGCGATGCGCGAGTCTAGCGCGTCGGACGGGCGAGGAAAGCCGGCACGTGATCGCCCAGCCCCATCGGCGCGGGCGTGTCGTCACGGTCGCGACGGTCGTGGCGCGGACGATCGGACCGCTCCGGACGGCGGTCGGACCGGGGCTCGCGCGGCGGCCGGGCCTCACGCTCGGGACGCGACTCGCGCTCCGGACGGGTCTCGCGGGACGGATGGTCGGCCCGCGGCTCACGCGGCGGCCGGGCCTCGCGCTGGGGACGCGGCGGGCGAGCCTCGCGTTCGGGGCGGGCTTCGACATCGGGACGGACGGCTTCGGCTTCCGGGCGCGGCTCGCGCTCGGGACGGGCCTCGCGCGGCGAACGGCCGCCGCCGGCGCTGCGGCCACGGCTGCTGCTGCCGCTGCTGGAACCGCCGCGTCCGCGGCCACGGCCGCGACGGCGTCCGTCGGACGGCTCGAAGGCGAGTTCGGCCATGCCCGGCACTTCAACGCGCGGGATGGTGGTGCCGATCAGCTTCTCGATCGCCTCGACCAGCCCGCCCTCGTCGGGCGAGGCCAGTGTGAAGGAGTGACCGGTATTGCCGGCACGGCCGGTGCGGCCGATGCGATGGACGTAGTCCTCGGGCGAAAACGGCACGTCGAAGTTGAACACATGGCTCATCGCCACGATGTCGAGGCCGCGCGCGGCGACGTCGGACGCGACGAGGATCTGGATCTCGCCCTGTTTGAACTTCTCCAGCGTCTCCATGCGCGCGGGCTGGCTCATGTCGCCATGCAGCGCGCCGGCATTGAAGCCGTGCTTCTTCAGCGAGCCCTGCAGGATCGCCACGTCCTTCTTGCGATTGCAGAAGACGATGGCGTTCTTGATGTCCTGTTCCTTGATCAGGGCCCGCAGCGCCTCGCGCTTGTCTTCTTCCTGCACGACCACGAGGCCTTGCACGATGTTCTTGGAGGCGGACGCCGGCGGGGCGACCGTGACTTCCTTGGGGTTGCTCAGGAAGCGGTCGGCCAGGCGCTTGATCTCGGGCGGCATGGTGGCCGAAAAGAACAGGGTCTGACGCAGCGGCGGCAGGGTGGCGACGATGCGCTCGACGTCGGGGATGAAGCCCATGTCGAGCATGCGATCGGCTTCGTCGATCACCAGGATCTTGACGTCGTTCAGCAGGATGCCGCCGCGCTCGAAATGGTCGAGCAAGCGGCCCGGCGTGGCGATCAGGACGTCGGCGCCGCGCTCAAGGGCGCGTTCCTGGTCGGGGAAGCTCACGCCGCCGATCAGCAGCGCCATGTTGAGCTTGTGGTACTTGCCGTAGATTTCGAAGTTCTCGGCCACCTGGGCGGCCAGTTCGCGCGTCGGCTCCAGAATGAGCGAGCGCGGCATCCGCGCCTTGGCGCGGCCCTCCGAGAGAATGTCGATCATCGGGAGGACGAAGGAGGCGGTCTTTCCGGTGCCCGTCTGGGCGCATCCGAGGACATCTCGACCCATCAGGCAGATGGGAATGGCCTTTTCCTGGATGAGGGTCGGCGTCGTGTAGCCCTTCTCGGCCACCGCCTGCAGTACCGGGGCGCTCAGCCCCAAACTCTCAAAACTCATTTAATTTCCGTAGTTTAGTCCATTCTTTCCGCTGGACTTGGAGCGGTCACATAAGGCTCGTGGATCGGGCCGGACCGCTGGGCGGACCCCATATGACCCCTGCAGGGTGTCAAGTCAATGCGGCCGGGCGCGGGGCAGCCCGGCGGCAGGGTCAGGCCTTGACCTCGATTTCGACGAATACGAACTCGAAATCGTTCGGATTGATCACGTCATGCTCGACCCCGGTCTGGCGGGAGTAGGACACGCCGGCCCGGAGCGGCGCCGGTACCGTGGCCTTGCCGTCGAATATGTGCAGCTCGCCCGTGGTGATGGGGACCACGACATAGTCGTGATTGTGGCGGTGCCAGCCGGTGTGGCTGCCCGGCGGGAAGCGCCATTCGGTGACGATCACGCGATCGTTGTCGATCTGGACCGAGGGCTTGGCGAGCGGGCGTTCCTTGTCTGTCATGGGCAAAACCTAATGGCTCCCGGCAGGCTTTGTCAGGTGACACGAGGGCGCGGCCTGATAATGTGCATATGCACGCAATCGGAGTCGCCTTGTCTCACCCTCTTCTCACCGCGCCCATCGGACGGAGCCTGTGGAAACTGTCCGCGCCCACCACCGCCGTGATGATCGTGCAGACCTTCGTGGCCATTGCCGAGACCTTCATCTTCGGACGGCTGGGCACAGACGCGCTGGCAGGTTTCGCCCTCGTCTTCCCGCTCATGATGATGATGACCATGATGGCCGCGGGCGGCATGGGCGGCGGCGTGGCGGCCGCGATGGCCCGCACCCTGGGCGCCGGCCGGACTGACGATGCCCGCAAGCTGGTGCTGCACGCGCTGGTCCTCGGTGCGGCGCTGGCACTGCTCTTCACTCTGCTCGCCTGGACGGTCGCGCCCTCGCTCTACCGTCTGCTGGGCGGCGAGGGCCGCTCCCTCGCCAAAGCCCTCACCTACTCGCACGTGCTGTTCAGCGGCTCGATCTTCATCTGGGCCAACTTCTTCCTGTCGGCCCTGCTGCGCGGCGGCGGCGATGCGGCCACGCCCGGCCGCTACATGCTGGTGTCCTCGATTGCCCAGGTGCCGCTGTCCTACGTGCTGGCGCTTGGCATCGGCGGCTGGCCCGGCATGGGCATGGCCGGGCCCGCGATCTCCTCGCTGCTCACTTCGGCGGTGTCGGCGCTCCTGCAGGCGCGGGCGCTGTGGAGCGGCAAGCTGGGCTTCGTGCCGACGGTCTCCGGCGTGACCCTGCAGATCAGGCTGTTCTGGGAAATCCTGCGGGTCGGCCTGATCGCCTCCTTCTCAGCCTTCACGGCCAACCTCACCGCAATGCTCGTCACGGGACTGGTCGGCCGCTTCGGCGTGGCCGCCCTCGCGGGCTACGGCATCGGCGTGCGGCTCGAATTCATGCTGGTGCCGCTGGCCTTCGGCATCGGCTCGGGCCTGACCACCATCGTCGGTGTCGCCGCCGGCGCCGGCGACTGGCGCCGGGCCGTGCGGGCCGCCTGGATCGGCAGCCTCGTCGCGGGCCTCGGGATCGGCGCCTTCGGCTGGATCGTGGCGCTTTTTCCCGAAGGCTGGGCGCGGCTTTTCACCGACGATCCGGACGTGATCGCCGCGACCGTCGCCTATGTCACGCGGGTGGCGCCGTTCTACTTCCTGTTCGGGATCGGCATGACGCTCTCCTTTGCCAGCCAGGGCGCGGGTCGCATGAAGGCGCCGTTCGCCGCCGGCGTGACGCGCCTGTTCGTGGCCTCGCTCGGCGGCTGGTTCGCGATCGAGCATCTGGGCTGGGGCCTGCCGGGCGTGTTCGTTGCCATTGCCGTCGGCATCGTCACCTTCGGCAGCCTGATCGCGGGACCGCTGCTCGTGCATCCCTGGCGCGGACGGGCGTAGCCGGGAACAGATTTTCCCAAACCGGTCTTCCGAATGGGCTATGACGACGCGACAGCCCATCGGGAGACCTCGCCATGGCCATGCCAGCCCTGCCCTTCGTCACCGCCTTCTATGCCGCGCTCACCGGCTTCCTCTGCGTGATCCTCGCGGTCCTGGTGATTCGCCAGCGCATGCGGCGGCGGATCAGCGTCGGCGACGGCGGCGATGCCGAGATGAGCCGCCTAACCCGCGTGTTCGGCAACTTCGCCGAATATGCCCCGCTGGTGCTGATCCTGCTGGCCCTGCTCGAGATCTGCCACGGCCCGCGCTGGCTGGTACACGCGCTGGGCGCCAGCTTCATCTTCGGCCGCGTGGCCCACGCCTACGGGCTGGCCGGCGGGGCGGGCATCAATCCCGGCCGCTCGGCCGGCATCGTGCTGACGCTCCTCGTGATCCTCGTCGCATCCGTCGCCCTGCTGGCGATCGTCGCGCGGAAGATCTTCGTCTAGCCGCGCGCGCCGAGCTTGCGCAGAGACCGGTCGATCCAGAGGGCCGCGATCTTCTCCTGCACCGAGTTCTGGCGCAGGCGCTGCCGCAGGTTGGCGAAGTCGACGAGGTCGAGGCGCTGGTCCTGGTTGAAGCAGGAGAAGACCACCGTCTCCTTGCCCGTCTCAGGATCCTTGTGGAGCTGCAGGCACTGGGCACAGATCTCCTTCATCATGCATTGCATGGGGGAGTTGATCGAGCCGAAGGCCACGTGTTCGGGCTTGAGGTACGACTTGAGCGCGGCATGCCGCGCCATACGAACGGCGTTCATCATGCCATCCGAGCCGATGGCCACGATACGGTCGGCGGCACTGTAAGGGATCGGCTGGTCTCCCAGCTCGCCCGACGCATACTGGCGCATCGCCTCGACGATGTTGGTGACGACCGACTTGTCCTGCGGCCGGCCCGGCGTGAAGCCCGGCGCCTCGTCGCAGCACCAGACGACGACATCGGCCGCGGCCTCGATTTCCTCGACCTTGTAGCGGTCGATCATCTTCTTGTAGCCGGCGAAGTAGAGCACCTTGCTGCCGGCCTTGCGAAAAGCCTGCCCGATCGAGAACAGCACGGCGTTGCCGAGGCCGCCGCCCACCAGAACGACCGTCTCGCCGGGCTCGATTTCTGTCGGCGCGCCGGTCGGTCCCATGACGATTACCGGTTCGCCCGGCTTCAGCAGCGCGCAGAGGTCGGACGAGCCGCCCATCTCGAGCGTGATCAGCGACAGCAGGCCCTTTTCCTTGTCGACCCAGGCGCCGGTCAGCGCGAGGCCCTCCATGGTGAGCAGAGTGCCCTCGGTGCGCGGTGAGCGCGCCTCGTAGTTCTGCAGGCGATAGAACTGACCGGGCTCGAAGTTGCGCGCGGCTGCCGGCGCCTCGACGATCACTTCGATGATGGTCGGCGTCAGCCGGTCAACTCGGACCACGCGGGCGCGCCACGAACGATTGGCCTCGTCAAGGATCTCCGCCGGCGTGCGCTTGGGTGGCGGCAGCGCCGTCATCGAGCGCGTCAGCACCGGGTAGCCCTGCTTCGCCCCGCCCATCGCCTTCACGACGTTGCCCGCGAACGACGGATGCAGGTCGCCGAAGAACGACATGAAGCGGTTGTCGGCGTGGCGATACATGAGCACGCGCACGTCGGCGGGCTTGCAGACGCGCTCGGGTGTCGCGGGATTGCCTTCCTCGTCGAGGGCGCGGAAATACTTGCCGTCGATGAAGGCGTGCGTGGCATCCTCGCGCGCCAGCACCGTGTTGGGCTGCGTGCCCGCGGCCACGAGGATCGTGCGCGCCGGCAGCGTCGCCTCGACCTTCGCGCCGTTCTGCTCGCCCGCGACCTTCAAGGCCTTCGCCTGCCCGGCCTCGTCGATCTCGACGGCGACGGGCGACAGGCCTTCGACGAAGCGGATGTCTTCCTCGAGCGCCTTGAGCACTTCCTCGTGGTTCAGGGTGTAGGATGGCGAATCGATCAGGCGACGGCGATAGACCAGCGAGACGCCGCCCCAGCCGTTCACAAGTTTCGTGATCGCGGGATCGCGGCCCTCGCGCGCCGCCGCCTCGCGCTCGGCGCGGATGGCCCGGGCATGGGCGATGAACTCCGCGGCGATCTCGCGTTCCTCGGGCGACCAGTTGATGCCCACCGCGGCTTCGCCGCGCTCGGCGATCAGCATCTCGTGGCGGGCGAGGAACTTCTCGACCTGCAGCGGATAATAGGCCAGCGATTCGGTCGCCGTATCGATCGCGGTCAGGCCGCCGCCG
Organism: Reyranella aquatilis; assembly: GCF_020880995.1. Classification (GTDB taxonomy): domain Bacteria; phylum Pseudomonadota; class Alphaproteobacteria; order Reyranellales; family Reyranellaceae; genus Reyranella; species Reyranella aquatilis. The sequence goes on from NZ_JAJISD010000002.1 coordinate 320,375, forward strand.
ATCACCACGACCGGCAGGCGGATCTGCAGGTTGGCGATCGAATCCTTCTTGGCCGCGCCGGTGAGCTGCAGCGCCATCAGGAAATCCGATGCTGCACGCACGCCGCGCGCCAGACCGTTCGGCAGGTCCAGAACAGTGGGCTTGCCGGCACCGGCGCAGAGCGCGATGTGGTCGAAGCCCATGGCGAAGGCGCTCTCGACCGTCACCGTGCCGCCGAAGCGCACGCCGCCGAACATCGAGAACTGCGCGCGCCGTTCCAGCAGCAGGCGCACCATCTTCAGGTAGTTCTTGTCCCAGCGCACGGTGATGCCGTACTCGGCGACTCCGCCGAAGCCCGCCATCGCGCGCTCGCCGAGATTCTCGCGCAAGCTCGAGACGTCCTTGACCGCGGCGAACGGCACGCGCGTGCCATCCATCTTCACGCCCGACTGAGCCTCGGGCAGCGGCTCGATCTTGAGACCGTCGATGCCGACCACCGTATGCCCATCGTTCATCAGATGATGCGCGAGGTTGAAGCCGGCGGGACCGAGGCCCACCACCAGCACGGTGCGTCCCGTCGAGGGGCGCGGGATCGGGCGGCGCAGGTTGAGCGGATTCCAGCGCGTCAGCAGCGAGTAGATCTCGAAGCCCCACGGGAGAGCCAGCACGTCCTTCAACGTGCGGGTCTCGATCTGCGGGATGTCGACCGGTTCCTGCTTCTGGTAGATGCAGGCCTTCATGCAGTCGTTGCAGATGCGATGCCCGGTCGCCGCCAGCAGCGGATTGTCGATCGCGGCCATCGCCAGCGCGCCGATGGAGAAGCCCTCGCTCTTCAGCAGGTTCATCTCCGAGATTTTCTCTTCGAGCGGACAGCCCGCCAGCGTCACGCCGAACGGCGACTTCTGGAAGGCCCCGGTCTTGCGATCCTTGAGCCCGCGAGAGCAGCTGTCCTTGCCCTGGTTGTGGCACCAGATGCAGTAGTTCGCATGATCGAGCGCGCGCACCAGGTCGAAGCCCTGATCGGTGAGCGCGAAGCCCTCGCGATGGCGCAGCATCGGCCGAGGCAGCTTCATGCGGGTCACGCCATCGACGATCTCGGTCTCGATCGGCACCAGATGCTCGAAGTCGAGCTTGTGCGGCACCTTGAAGAGCGGACCGTCGAGATGCCGCTTCTTCCCTTCCGGATTGTGCAGCGCCCAGGCGGCGTACTCGGCGAAGGCGGTGACCTGCGGGGTCGGCGCCTCGACCTTGAACTCTGCCCCGATCAGGTTGCGGACGGCCAGCGCGAAGGCCAGTTCCCAGGCTTCCAGACCGTCGGCGAGCTTTACCGGCAGCGAAAGAGCCGCCGTGACGGCCGCGCCGTCGAGCGCGGCGGCGACGTCCGGCTTGAGGGCGCGCGTGACGTAGCGCTGCACGAAGAGCCGCTTGCAGTCGTAGAGCGGCGCCAGGCGACGATGACGTTCCCGCAGAGAGGCTGCTTCGGCGCTGACGCCGAACAGGGAGCCGATGAAGTCCTCCAGCGGCCGCGCCACTTCGATCAGGAGATTGGACTCGTCCTTTGCGGCAAGACCGTCGGGGGCGGCGCGCGCGGCCATCAGGCGGGCATGAGCGTCGACGTTGGCGTCCCTCAGCCAGGCCACGAAGGCGGCATCAAGACGGGCGATCCCTTCACGGTCGTGAAGATCGTCGAAGCTGAGCCCGTGCGAGAGCGGAGGGGCCAGCTGGAAATCAGACATAAACGAGGATCCGGGGCGAGAGGGCAGGCCGTTCGTATACGAACCGATTAAATCGCCCGGCCCGGACGAGTGCAAGCCTCACTGGCGGGACGGGATTAGCGACATTTATGCCTGATGACGCCGCCGCTTCCATACCCCATGTTCCGCCCGTCATGAGTCAAGTCCCCGCTTCCGTGCGCCAGTGGCTGATCGTCGTCGCCGGCATGATCTTCTTCATGATCGTGATCGGCGCCCTGACACGGCTCACCGAGTCGGGCCTGTCGATGGTGGAGTGGCGGCCGGTGACCGGCTGGCTGCCGCCGTTGTCGGATGCGGCATGGCAGGCCGAGCTGAAAAAATACCTGGCGTCGCCGCAGGGGCGCATCGTCAACCGCGACTTTACCGTCCTGGAGTTCCAGGAAATCTTCTGGCTAGAGTATATCCACCGTGTGTGGGGCCGGCTGATCGGGCTGGCCTTCGCCCTGCCACTCGCCTGGTTCTGGTGGCGCGGCGCCCTCAATGCGTATCTCAAGCCGCGCCTGCTCGCCCTCCTCGTCCTGGGCGGACTGCAGGGCGCGATGGGCTGGGCGATGGTGGCGTCGGGTCTCGTCGACCGACCGTCCGTCAGCCACTACCGGCTCGCCGCGCACCTGTTCCTCGCGATCGTCATCTATGCCTACACGGTCTGGCTGATCCTTGAGCTTACGCCGCGGGCCATCCATCGCGACGATCCCAAGGTCGCCCGCAAGGCCACGGCACTGATCGGCTTCCTGCTGGTGGTGCTGGTTTGGGGCGCCTTCATGGCCGGTCTGCGCGCCGGCACCGCGCACAGCACCTTCCCCACCATGTCGGGATACTGGATACCGCCCGGCCTGTTCGACCTCTCGCCTGCCTGGATCAACCTCTTCGAGAACGGCACGACCATCCAGTTCGTGCATCGCTGGCTGGCGAAGCTCCTGGTGCTGGGGGTGCTGATCATGGCCTGGCGGGCGCCGCGCTCGGAGACCTTGGCTGCCGCGGCGATGGCTCTCTTCCAGCTGGGTCTCGGGATCGCCACCATCCTGAGCGGTGTCAGCATCCCGATCGCGACCCTGCACCAGGCCGGCGCCGTGCTGCTGCTGACGACCCTGCTGGTCGTGCGCCATCGGGCGATGCCTTCTCCGCAGAGGCCTGTCTCGGCTATTCTGCGGGGATGACCGGCAAGCCGGCGACCGCTCCTGCCTCCCCGAAAAGGCCCCTTCTGAAGCGACCCGTCGTGATGACGTCGTTCGCCATCATGTTGGCGGCTGCCGCGGGGGCCGGAACCTGGATCATGCGCCCGCCGGAAGAAGCCCCGCAGCGCCCCTCGCAAGCCCTGGCGCCACCGGCCGTGCCCGCGCTGCCGCCAAACCCGCAGCCCGTCGCGCAGCCCCGGCCTCCCGCAACGGAGGCGAGTCCACCCAATCCACCCTCACCCGCCGCGGCCCAGTCGTCTCCCGCCACGCCGGAGGTCGCGACCGCACCTGCCGCGCCTCCCTCGCCCGATCCGCCACCGCCTCCGACCGAAGCCGCTCGGCCGCCGGTGCCGGACGCCACGAACGACCGGTCCGTCGATTGGGCTTCGCTGCCAATCGCCGAACTGCGCACCCAGGCGGAAGGCAACAGCATTCCCGCCATGGAGGAGATCGCCCGGCGTCTGGTTCAGGGCATCGGCGTCGCCAAGGACCAGCAGGCCGGTGCCGGCTGGCTGATGCGCGCGGCCGAAGCCGGCTCGGCCCAGTCGGCGTTCAACGTCGCGGTGATGTTCGAACGCGGCTTCGTCATGGAGCGGGACTCGGCCAAGGCCGTCGAGTGGTATCGCAAGGCCGCCGCAGCAAACCTCGCAATCGCAAAGCACAACCTCGCGCTGATGCTGCGGGACGGCAAGGGCGCGGCACGCGACGGCAAGGCGGCGCTCGACCTCCTCCACGCCGCGGCACGCCAGGGCATGGCCGCGTCGATGTTCACGCTGGGCGACATCTACGAACGCGGCGATGCGGCCGAAAAGGACGCGGCAATGGCAATGGCCTGGTTCGCGATCGCCGCCGAATTCGAGCGGCAGACCAACAAGGGAACCGAGACCGCGCTCGGCAAGACGTCGGCGACGCGGGCGCAGGCGCTGCAGCGCGGATTGACGCCCGAGGATCTGCAGAAGGCGGAACTGGTGGGCCAGACCGAGTTCAGGCGGATCGTCGAAACGATGAAGCAGGAGCGTCCACCCGCCCGGCCGGCGCCGACGCAAACCGCCGCAGCGACACCTCTGCGAACGGCTCCGGCTCCCGCACCGGTGCCGAGACCCTCCGCCCGTCCGGAGCCGCCGGCGCCGCGTGTTGCCGCCCCTCCCCCACAGCCGCCGATCGACCTCGTTCCGGCCGACTGGCCGAAGGCACCGAAGGATCAGGTTCGCGTCATCCAGCAGGCGCTGTTCGACCTGAAGCTGCTCCGTGACAAACCCGATGGTGCGATCGGTCCGATGACGCGCGCCGCGATCCGGACCTTCCAGCGCATTTCAGCCCGCAGCGAAACCGGCGAGCCGACACCCGAACTCTACGGCGCGCTGAAAGAGGCCTTGGCACGGCGCGAGGTGCCGCCCCCCTCCAGGCCGGAGGCCGCACCCGAAGTGGCCGTCGCAGCCGCAAGCCCGCCGCAGGCCCCCTCGCCGAAGAGCGAACTCACGAAACCGGTCGAGGTTGCGCTGGCTGACCCGCCGCCTGCGCTCAGTACGGCAGACATCGCGAGACTGAAGCCGGCTCCGGCCGCACTGCCCAAGCCGATCGCCATCGCAGCGGCAGACTTGCCGCCGCCCCTGACGACGAGCGACATCGCGGCACTGACGCCCACGCCACCGAGGGCGATCGAACTGGCTGCCGCCGAAGCGCCACCGCCGCCCAATTCGGCAGACTTCGCTGCGCTCGCGCTCGAGCCGCCGAAGCCCATCGAACTGGCCGCCACCGAACCACCGCCGCCGCCACCCAGTTCGGACGACATCGCGGCGCTCATGCCCCTGCCGCCCAAGCCCATCGAACTGGCCGCCACCGAGCCACCGCCGCCGCCACCCAGCTCGCACGAGATCGCGGCGCTCATTCCCGAGCCGCCGAAGCCCATCGAACTGGCCGCCACCGAACCGCCGCCGCCGCCACCCAGCTCGGACGACATCGCGGCGCTCATGCCCCTGCCGCCGAAGCCCATCGAACTGGCCGCCACCGAACCGCCGCCGCCGCCACCCAGCTCGGACGACATCGCGGCGCTCATGCCCGAGCCGCCGAAGCCCATCAAGCTGGTAGCCACCGAGCCACCGCCGCCGCTCACTTCGGCAGACATCGCGGCGCTCATGCCAAAGCCGATCGAACTGGCCGCCGCCGAACCGCCACCATCGCCGCCGACATCGGCCGACATCGCCAAGGCCGCGCCGGCGGCACCGCCGCCGCCGAAACCGATCCAGCTCGCGGCAACACCCGCGCCCCCGCCGCCACCCACCTCCGCCGACATCGCCAAAGCCGCGCCCGCGGCACCGCCGCCGCCGAAGCCGATCCAGCTCGCAGCGACGCCCGCGCCCCCGCCGCCTCCGACTTCGGCCGACATCGCCAAGGCCGCGCCTGCGGCACCGCCGCCGCCGAAACCGATCCAGCTCGCGGCAACGCCCGCGCCCCCGCCGCCTCCGACTTCGGCCGATATTGCCAAGGCCACGCCGGCGGCACCGCCACCGCCCAAGCCGATCCAGCTCGCGGCAACGCCCGCGCCTCCGCCGCCTCCGACTTCGGCCGATATCGCCAAGGCCATGCCCGCGGCACCGCCGCCGCCGAAGCCGATCCAGCTCGCGGCAACGCCCGCTCCCCCGCCGCCTCCGACTTCGGCCGACATCGCCAAGGCCACGCCCGCGGCACTGCCGCCGCCGAAGCCGATCCAGCTCGCGGCAACGCCCGCTCCCCCGCCGCCTCCGACTTCGGCCGACATCGCCAAGGCCACGCCCGCGGCACTGCCGCCGCCGAAGCCGATCCAGCTCGCGGCCGCGCCACCGCCGCCGTCCCCACCGACGTCAGCCGACATCATCAAGTCGATGCCCAAAGATCCTGACGCGTGGCCGGCGACAGCGGTCGAGCAAACAAGAAGCGTGCAGGCGCTCCTGCGCGAGTTCCGCTTCTACAAGGACCCGCCGGACGGACGCCTGGGCCAGGCAACGCGCGCGGCCATTCGCGAGTATCAGGGCATCGCGGGCCTGCCGGTCACGGGTCAGCCGGACAAGGCGCTGTTCGACTCGCTGAAGGAGATGCAGGAACTGACCAGGCCGAAGTCCAAGGCCGGCTCAAACTAGCCGCCCCGCGTGTCGCCACCATGCCGTAGGGAGATGCGACGCGGCACGCTGCGCGGCCTCGATCGACGCATAGAGGCCAAAGCAGGTCGCACCGCTGCCGCTCATCGCGACGTGGGCTATTCCGTCGCTGCTTCGTAGACGATCGAGCACGTCGGCCACGACCGGCTGGAGCGAGATTGCCGCCGCCGTCAGGTCGTTACCGCGACGCGCCAGGTCGGCTGCAAGGGCGGCGAGGTCGGACCAGCCCGGTCCAATCGGCAGGCCCGCGGATAAATCGCCGGAGCGCGCGCGGAAGACGGCGGGCGTCGGCAACGCAACGCCGGGATTGACCAGCAGGATCGCGCAGTCCGGCAGGCGGGGAGCCGGTGCGAGACGCTCGCCGATCCCCGTCGCCACCGCCGGCTGGCCGGCAAGACACATCGGCACGTCGGCGCCGAGCGATGCCGCCAGATCGAACAACTCCTCCTCGGGCATGGCGATGCGCCACAGGTCCACCAGCGCCCGCAACGTCGCGGCGGCATCGGCCGAGCCGCCGCCGAGGCCCGCCGCCACGGGAATGCGCTTGGTCAGGCGAAGCGCCGCGCGCGGAGCCACACCGGCACGACCGGCCAGCAGCCGGGCGGCCTTCAGAACGAGATTGTCGGCGGCATCGTCGCCGTCGAGCGCAGCCGCTCCCGGGCCGACGATTTCGAGCGACAGATCCCCGGCCGGCGCGACCTCGATCTCGTCGGCGAGATCCGTGAAGGCTATCAGCGAATCGAGCAGGTGGTAGCCGTCGGCGCGGCGGCCGACAACGTTCAACCAGAGGTTGACCTTGGCGCGAGCAGGCCGCACGCCCTGCTCCCGTTCAGCCGCCCTGCTTGGTATCGGCGGCCTTCTCGTAAACCGTCGGCTTGTCGTTCGACGGGTTGAGACCGTTGGCGATCTTGTCCTGGATGATCGGCAACCGGTCCTTGTCCGGATTCTGGTGAAGCGCGCGTTCCCACTGAAAGCGTGCCTCGCGACGGCGACCGACATGCCAGTAGGCGTCCCCGAGATGGTCGGTGATGGTCGAGTCGTCGCCCTTCTGCTCGGTGGCCCGCTCCAGCCACTCGACTGCCTTCTCGTACTGGCCGAGCCGGTAGTAGGCCCAGCCGACGCTGTCGGTGATGGCGCCGTCGTCCGGCCTGAGCTCGGTCGCACGCTCCAGCATCTTCATGCCTTCCTGGAGGTGGATGCCCTGGTCGATCCAGCTGTAGCCGAGATAGTTCAGTACGTAGGGCTGCTCGGGAGAGAGTTCGAGCGCCTTCTTCATGTCGGCCTCGGCCTTCGGCCAGTTCTTGGTCCGCTCGAGCGCGATGCCACGGCCAAAGTAGATCTGCCAGTGACGCTCATCGGGCTTGCCCAGCCGCGAGATCGCCGTGTCGTAGGCGGCGACGGCGTCGGCGAAGCGGTCCTTGCTGCGCAGCAGGTCGGCCAGCGTGAGCGCGGCATCGATCCGGTCGGGCTTCTCGGCCACCAGAGTCCTGAGGCGCGCGACGGCCTGGTCGAACTTGTCTTCCTGCGCGTCGAGCGCCGCCGTCCGGAGGCGAGCCTGCCAGTAGAGCGGCGAAGTCGGGCCGATCCTGCCCAGCGCCGCAACCGCCTTGGGGATCTGGTGGAACTGTTCGTAGAGGCCAGCGATCATCAGCCAGGCGAAGTCCTGTTCGGGCTTCAGCGCAGTCGCGAGCTGGTAGAAGATGAGTGCGAGGTCCTGGCGCTGGTTGCGCGGATCGGAAGCCAGGATACCGCCGATGTCGAACAGGATCTCGGCGATGCCGGAGGCCGGCGTCGGCGGCTTGGGCATCGGCGCGTTGGGGCCCATGAGGCCGTCCATCACGACGGAATCGCTGTAGCGCGTGCCGTAGGTCTTCAGGATCTCGCGCGCCTCGGCGTCCTTGCCGAGGCGACGCAGCCCCTCGGCGACCGAAATCGTGGTGCGCAGGCCGTTGCGGTCGATCGAAATGGCCCGCCGGTACTTGGCCTCGGCGGCGTCCTTGTCGCCGGCCATCTCGTCTATCTGCGCGGCGATCACCAGGGCCGGCGCTTCCGCCCGCTCGCCGCTCGCCGGCTTCAGCCGCGCCAGGTACGACCGCGCGGCCGCGTAGTCCTTGTCGCCGGCCTTCAGCCAGGCCATCACGTATTCGCGCAGCGCGCCAAGCTGGTTTTCCGAACCGATGCGCGTGAGCTGCTGTTCGGCCGCCTTGTAGTTCCCCTTCTTGATGGCCTCGATCGCCATCACGAGGTTGGCGAAGCCGTCGCCCGGGCGGGTCGACAGAACCGCCGGCGCCAGTTCTGCCGCGGAATCGATGCGTCCGGCATACATGCGCAGACGGAAAACGGCGTAGATCAGTTCAGGATCGAGCGGCGTGAGCGCCAGCGCCTGGTCCATCTGGTCGGCGGCGGCATCGTAATCATGGTCCTGCTCGCCGACGCGCGCGGCGAGATAGCGGCCCTGAAGCGAGATCGGCGCAAGACGCTGGCCCGGTTGGGCGACGGGAGGCCGGGCCGGCGGCTTGGTGCCGCCTTGTTGTGCCGGGCCCTGCTGGGCCTGGCCGGCCAGAGGAAGAGCGAACAGCAGCGCCGCCGACAGCAGCGCGAGGGGAGTGCGGTTCATGCGTCTCACATATTGGGGTAGTTGGGGCCGCCACCGCCTTCGGGCACGGACCAGTCGATGTTCTGCGCGGGATCCTTGATGTCGCATGTCTTGCAGTGCACGCAGTTCTGCGCGTTGATCTGGAAGCGCGGCTGGCCGTTGTCGGCCGTGACGACTTCATACACCCCGGCCGGGCAATAACGCTGCGCGGGCTCTGCATAGAGCGGCAGGTTCACGGCGATCGGAATCGACGGGTCACGCAGCTTGAGGTGGACCGGCTGGTCTTCCTCGTGGTTGGTGTTGGACAGGAACACCGACGACAGCTTGTCGAACGAGATCACGCCGTCGGGCTTGGGATACTGGATCGGCTGAAACTCGCTGGCCGGCCGCAGCATCTCGTGATCGGCCTTGTGATGACGCAGCGTCCACGGCACGCGGACGCCGAGATCGTGCAGCCACATGTCCATGCCGCCGTAGAGCGTGCCGAGGGTGGTGCCCCACTTCAACGCCGGCTTCACGTTGCGCACCTTGTCCAGATCCTTCCAGACCCAGGAGGCCTTGAGCTTGACGGGATAGGCGATCAGCTCGTCGCCGCCGGTCTTGCCGCCGGCCAGCGCCTCGAAGGCGGCCTCGGCGGCAAGCATGCCGCTCTTCACGGCGTTATGGCTGCCCTTGATGCGCGGCACGTTGACGAAGCCGGCCGAGCAGCCGATCAGGGCGCCGCCGGGGAAGGTGAGCTTCGGGATCGACTGGATGCCGCCCTCGTTGATGGCGCGCGAGCCATAGACCAGCCGCTTGCCGCCCTTGAGATACTTGGCGACGTCGGGATGGGTCTTGAAGCGCTGGAACTCGTCGAATGGCGAGAGATAGGGGTTCTCGTAACTGAGATGCACCACGAGGCCGATGGCGACCAGGTTGTCGCCGAAATGGTACATGAACGAACCGCCCGAGCTGTTCGTCTCCGACAGCGGCCAGCCCTGCGAATGCACGACCAGGCCCTTGCGGAAGTTGGCCGGATCGACCTGCCACAGTTCCTTGATGCCGATGCCGAACTTCTGCGGATCGACGCCGTCGCGCAGGTCGAACTTGGCCATCAGCTGCTTGGCGAGCGAGCCGCGCACGCCCTCGCCGATCAGCGTGTACTTGGCGTGCAGCTCCATGCCCGGCGTGTAGCTGTCCTTGTGGGTGCCATCCTTGGCGATGCCCATATCGCCGGTGGCGACGCCCTTCACCGAGCCATCCTCATTGTAGAGGACCTCCGCGGCGGCGAAGCCCGGATAGATCTCGACACCCAGCGCCTCGGCCTGCTGGCCGAGCCAGCGGCAGACCTCGCCCAGGCTGACGATGTAGTTGCCGTGGTTGTTCATCAGGCGCGGCAGCAGGAAGTTGGGGAATCGGTAGGAGCCGCCCTTGGTCAGGAAGAGGAACTGATCGTCGGTGACCTGGGTTTCGAGCGGCGCGCCCTTTTCCTTCCAGTCCGGAATGAGCTCGTTGAGGCCGATCGGATCGACTACGGCGCCCGACAGAATGTGGGCGCCGAGTTCCGAGCCCTTTTCGAGCACGCAGACGGAGACTTCGTGGTTGCGCTCGGCGGCGAGCTGCTTCAGGCGGATCGCCGCCGACAGTCCGGCCGGACCGCCGCCCACGATCACCACGTCGTATTCCATCGCCTCGCGCGTCATGCTGTGCTGCCCTGCAATTCCAATTTCCCGATGGACGCGCGCCTGTCCGACGGCAATCCTTTGATTTAGATAGCGTGTCGGGGGCTGGATCGCCACCCGCTGAAAAGGGGATTTCCGGTGCCTGAGTTGAACGAAATCGAGAGCAAGACCTTCTCTGCACGGGATTTCAGGCTGGAAAGTGGCAAGACGCTGCCGGTCCTCGAACTGGCCTACGAAACCTACGGCACCCTGTCGCCGGCCCGGGACAACGCGATCCTGGTCGTGCACGGCTACACCTCGTCCCATCACGCTGCAGGCAAGAATGCTCCCGGCAAGCAAGGCCGCGGCGTCCTGGAGGGGGCGGCCGGCTGGTTCGACGGGCTGATCGGCCCGGGCAAGGCCATCGACACCGACCGCCATTTCGTCGTGTCGGTGAACGCGCTGGGCTCGGCGCATGGCAGTTCGGGGCCCAACAGCACCGATCCGGCCACCGGCAAGCCCTACGGCCCGACCTTCCCGGAGATCACCCTGCGCGACATGGTGGCCAGCCAGAAGCTGCTGATCGATTCGCTCGGCCTGAAGAGCCTCGTTGCCGTGGTCGGCCCCTCGATGGGCGGCTTCCAGTCCTTCCAGTGGGCGGCCTCCTATCCCGGCTTCATGAAGGGCATCGCCGCCTCCGTGACCGCGCCGCGTGCGCCGGGGCGGCTGGGCGGCCTCGAGGCGCTGCAGAAGCGCCTCGCCGCCGACCCGAACTGGAACGGCGGCTGGTACTACGAGAATGGCGGCATCCCCGGGACGCTCGAACAGATCCGTTACGAGACGCTGCTGAACTATGGGCAGGGCGAAGCCGAGGCCAAGGTCGCCGCCAAGAGCTGGGCGAAGATCTACGACGGCCATTCGCTGGTCACGCTGCGCCGCGCGATCGACGGCTTCGACATCACCGGGCAGTACGATCGGCTGAAGCAGACCAAGGTCCTCTACGTCATCTCCAAGACCGACAAACTGTTCGACCTCACCGACTGCGCCGCCCACGCGCTGGACATGCGCAAAGCCGGCGTCGATCTCACCTATGTCGAGATGCCGTCCGAGAAGGGACACATGGCGAGCCACGCCGATGCCGCGATGTGGGCGCCGATCCTCTCCGCCTTCCTCAAGCAACTGACCTGATGGAAGCGGCTCTCAGCCCGCAGGACGCCGCCGCGCTGCTGCGGTGGTACGTCGATCACGGCCTCGACGAGACGATCGGCGAGGATGCGATCGACCGCTTCGCGCTGCCGCCGCCGGCAGGCGTCGTCGCCACGCCTGCTCCGCCGACGGCCTCGCCCTCCGCTGCGCCGACGCCGATGCGGCCGCCCGTCGCGGCGCCGGCTGTGCGCGCGCCCGTCCCCCTCGAATCGCCGCAACTCGCGCTCGATGCCCGCGAGGTCGCGCGGCAGGCCACCACGATCGCCGAACTGGAAGAGGCCGTGCGCGCCTTCGAAGGCTGCGCGCTCAAGCGCACGGCCAAGAACACGGTGTTCGCCGACGGCGTCGCCGGGGCGCCGGTGATGATCGTGGGCGAGGCGCCCGGCGCCGACGAGGACCGGCTCGGCAAGCCGTTCGTGGGCGTGAGCGGCCAGCTCATGGACCGCATGTTCTCAGCCATCGGCATGAGCCGCGAGCGCGACCTCTACATCACCAACATTCTCTTCTGGCGTCCGCCCGGCAACCGCACGCCGACGCTTTCCGAGCAGGCGATCTGCCTCGCCTTCACCCGCCGCCACATCGAACTCGCGAAGCCGAAGATCGTCGTGCTCGCCGGCGGCACCGCCGTGAAGGCCGTGCTGAACACAACCGAGGGCATCACCCGCCTGCGCGGCAAGTGGACGACGCTCATGCTCGACGACGACAGCGAAGTCCCGGCCCTGCCGACTTTCCACCCCGCCTACCTGCTGCGCACCCCCGCAAGCAAGCGTCAGAGCTGGCAGGATCTTCTGGCCCTCGACAAGCGGCTGAGGGAACTCGGCGTTCGCGGAAGCGGCGCGGGATCGTCCAGCCGCGGAAACTAAACAAAGATACGGCTGTTCGCGGAGAGAAGGTCTCTCCACTGCGCGCCTGCGGCGCTCCGGTCGAGACGACGGGTCAATTGATGGCCCGCTTGCCTAAACCTACCTTCGCTTCTCTACAGCTTCTTCCGCAGGAAGAACTTATGATGGCCTGGCGGGTAGTCGTCGAGCGTGGCGAAGACCTCGTAGCCGCGTTTCTCGTAGAACGGACGCGCCTGCCAGGTGTGCGTGTCGAGATGCGCCGAATGGCAGCCGCGCTGGCGGGCATAATCCTCGGCCGCGTCCATCAGGCGCGTGGCGTGGCCCTGGCCGCGCAGCGCCTCGTCGACCCAGAGGATCGAGACGAACAGCCAGTCAGACCAGATATACCCCAGCAGGCCACCCAGCGTTTCGCCCTTCTCCCCTTTCAGGAAGATGTAGCAGGGATAGTAGTCGGACCGGCCCGTGCGGCTTGAATTGAACATCGAGAGCCGGTCCCGGACATAGTCGGCCGCCCGCGCATTGTCCGGCTCGAAGACGAGTTCGACCTTTTCCATGTCAGCGCCCAATCACCTCAGCGCATCGCCGCGCGCTGGCGCACCAGGGCCAGAACGCTGCGGCCGATCGGCATGTCGACGCCGACCCACTCCGACATCTCGACGACGCCGCCCAGCAGCGCCTCGATCTCCAGCGGACGTCCGCGCTCGAGGTCCTGCAGCATTGAGGTCTTGTGGGCGCCCACTTCGGCGCCGCCCGCGATACGCTTGTCGACGTTGATGGCGAACTTCACACCGAGCTTCTCGGCGACGGCCTGGCCCTCGACCATGAGGGCACGGCAGACGGCGTGCGTCCCCGGATCGCCGATCACCTTGTCGAGAGTCGCGCCGGTCAGCGCGCTGATCGGGTTGAAGGCCATGTTGCCCCAGAGCTTGACCCACAGCTCATCGCGGATGCGCGGCCGCACTGGCGCCTTGAGACCGGCCTTGATCAGCAGCTCCGAGAACTTCGACGCGCGTTCGCTGCGGCTGCCGTCCGGCTCGCCCAGCGTGAAGCGATCGCCGTAGGTGTGATGAATGACACCCGGTTCGGCGACGTCGGCCGCCGGATAGACGATGCTGCCCAGCACCTGCGACGGCGGCAGCCCCGCAGTCAGCTCGCCCTCGGGGTCGACCGACTGGATGATCCGGCCGTCGAAGTCCCCGCCGAGCTTGTACGTGTACCACCACGGCACGCCGTTGATCGCCGCGACGATGGTCGTGTTCGGCCCGATCAGGGGCTTCAGCTGCGCCATCGCCGGCAACAGCGAATGCGCCTTCAGGGTCAGCACCAGATAGTCCTGCGGGCCGATCTCCTTCGGATCGGAAGCGACGCGGGGCTCCGTCACCGTCTCCTTGCCGTCGCTCAGCAGTACGAGGCCCCTGGAGCGCAGCGCCTCGCCGTGCGGGCCGCGCGCCACCACGGTGACGGCCGTGCCGGCCATTTCGAGCTTGGCGGCCAGCAGGCCGCCGATCGCACCGGCACCGAATACGCAGATCGAAGTCACGGAATTGTCCTCAGGCCTTGGCTTCGCCGAGGCCGAGCTTGGCGGCCAGGCCGATGCGCTGCAGCTTGCCGGTGGCGCCCTTGGGAATCTCGGTCACGAACACGACCTTGCGCGGCACCTTGAAGTCGGCGGCGTGCTTGGCCACGAAGTCCCGCAGTTCGCGCTCCGTCGCTTCCAGGCCCGCCCGCAGCACGACGACCGCGCCGATATCCTCGCCCAGCATCGGGTGGGGAATGGCGAAGGTCACGCACTGCTCGACCGCCGGATGGTCCATCAGGATCGTGTCGACCTCGATCGGGCTGATCTTCTCGCCGCCGCGGTTTATGATCTCCTTGAGACGACCCGTCAGGAAGAGATAGCCGTCCTCGTCGAAGCGGCCCTGGTCGCCGGTGCGGAACCAACCGTCGGCGAAGGCCTTCAGGTTGGCGTCCGGGTTGTTGTCGTAACCCGCCGTCACGTTCGGACCCTGGATCACGACCTCGCCGATCGTGCCCTGCGGCAGGAAGTGGCCGGCCTCGTCCATGATCGCGATCTTCGGACCCGCCGGCAGGCCGACGGCGCCGGGCTTGCGCTTGCCCGGGGGGAGCGCATTGGACGCCATCTGATGGCTGGCCTCGGTCATGCCGTAGGCCTCGATCACCGGGCAGTCGAACGCGGCTTCCAGTTCGAGCATGACCTGCGGCGGCAGCGAGGCCGACGAGGAGCGGATGAAGCGCAGTTTAGCCGCCTTCGCTGCGTCGGCATGGCTGCGCAGGCGCGTCAGGATCGCCTGGTGCATGGTCGGCACCGCCGTGTACCAGGTGGGCTTCACCTCCTCGAGCTGGGCGAAGAAGCGCAGCGCGTTGAAGCCCGGCGTGCACGAGACCGATGCCCCGGCGCCCAGCGACGACAGCGTCGCGGCGATCAGCCCGTGGATGTGGAACAGCGGCATGATGTTCATGCAGCGGTCGGCTGGCGCGAGCGCCAGCGACTCCGCAATGTGGCGGGCGGAGGCCGCGAGGTTCGCCGTGGAGAGCGGCACGATCTTTGGCCGCGCGGTGGTGCCCGACGTGTGCAGCACCAGCGCGATTTCTCCGTCGACCGAAGTCCCGGGACTGGCCGCCTTCGCAGGCTTCAGGGCCGAGACGTCGAGCGTGAAGCTGCCGGCCGGACCGCCCGCCGCCGGGATCAGTTCGATGATCGGCACGCCGACCTTCTCGGCCATGCCGCGCACCGGGCTGTCCATGCCCTGCTGCACGATCACGGCCTTGGGCTTCAGGTCGTCGAGATAGAACTCGAACTCGTCGGCGCGGTAGGCCGGGTTGAGCGGTGCGGAACTGGTGCCCGAGGCGACGGCGATGAACGACGAGGCCATCTCCGGACCGTTCGGCGCCACCATGGCGACGCGGTCGCCGCGGCCGATGCCGACGCCGTTCAGTGCCGCCAGTGTGTCGTCGGTCAGCTTCTTCAGGCCGGCATAGGTGAGCCACGGCCGGCCCGGCGCGCCGATGGCCGGCGCGTCGGGCTTGCCCGCCGAGGTGACGTCGTAAACGGTCTTGATCATCTGATGTCCCTCAGGCCGCCGCCTTCTCGTCGGCGATGATGCGGTCGTAGGCGGGCAGCGTCAGGAACTCGTAGAACTGCGGCTGCTCGACCAGGTCGATCATCAGCTGGGCGGCATCCTCGTAGCGGCCCTTGGCATAGGCCTCCTCGCCGATCTGCGCCTTCACCTTGTCGTTCTCCTCGCGCACGATCTGGCGCACGAACTCCTTGGTGATGGCGCGGCCGTCGTCGAGCTTCTGGTTGTGGCGCACCCACTGCCAGACCTGCGCGCGGCTGATCTCGGCAGTGGCGGCGTCTTCCATCAGGTTGAACAGCGGCACGCAGCCGATGCCGCGCAGCCACGCCTCGACATAGCCGATGCCGACGGCCACGTTCTGGCGGAGCCCCGCCTCGGTCTTCGGACCCGTCGGGATCTGGATCAGGTCGGCGGCCGTGACGTGGACGTCCTGGCGCTTGCGCGCGATCTGGTTGGCTTCCTTCATCACCGCGTCGAACTCGGCCTTGGCGATCGGCACGAGACCAGGATGGGCGACCCACGTGCCGTCATGGCCGTCGCCGGCCTCGCGCTTCTTGTCGGCATGGACGCGGCCCATCGCCTCGTCGTTGGCCTTGGGATCGTTCTTGATCGGGATCTGCGCCGCCATGCCACCCATCGCGTGCACTTCGCGGCGGTGGCAGGTCTTGATCACGAGCTGGCTGTAGGAGCGCAGGAAGTGCGAGGTCATGCCGACCGTGCCGCGATCGGGCAGCACCGCCCACTCCTGCTCGCGGAACTTCTTGATGAAGGAGAAGATGTAGTCCCAGCGGCCGCAGTTGAGGCCGGCCGAATGATCCTTCAGCTCCCACAGGATCTCGTCCATCTCGAAGGTGGCGAGGATGGTCTCGATCAGCACGGTGGCCTTGATCGACTTCTGCGGCACGCCGAGCGCGTCCTGGGCGGCGACGAACACGTCGTTCCACAGCCGCGCCTCGAGATGGCTCTCCATCTTGGGCAGGTAGAAATACGGGCCGGTGCCGCGCGACAGCGCTTCCTTGGCGTTGTGGAAGAAGTAGAGGCCGAAATCGAACAGCGAGCCGGACATCGGCTTGCCGTCGACCATCATGTGCTTCTCGAGCAGATGCCAGCCGCGCGGGCGGACGAACAGCACCGCCGTCTTTTCGTTCAGCTTGTAGGCCTTGCCGCTGTTGGGATCGACATAGTCGATCTGGCGGCGCACCGCGTCGGCCAGGTTGAACTGGCCCTCGATCATGTTGGACCAGGTCGGGGTCGAGGCGTCCTCGAAGTCGGCCATGAAGACGTTGGCGCCGCAGTTCAGCGCGTTGATTATCATCTTGCGGTCGACCGGACCGGTGATCTCGACGCGGCGGTCGAGGATGTCCTTGGGCAGCGGCGCCACCGTCCAGTCGCTCTCACGGATCTTGGCGGTCTCGGGCAGGAAGTCCGGCTTCTCGCCGGCGTCGAGCCGCTTCTGGCGCTCGACGCGGGCGGCCAGGAGCTCCTCGCGGCGGGCGTTGAACTTGCGCTGGAGGTCGGCGACGAAGGCGACTGCCTCTTTGGTGAGCACCTTTTCGAAACCGGGCTTGATGGCCCCGTCGATCGTCACGCCCGCCGGAAGGTCCAAAGCCGCCATAGTCGTTCCCCTCGAAAATCGTTCGGATTTCAGTCGAAGGGGCGATTTACCGCCTTGAGGCGGTGCCCGGCAAGGCGCTACGAGGGCTCATGGATGCCGCTTTCGTCGTAGATTGGCTGAATCTGCTGCTGCGCTGGGCTCACATGATCGTGGGCATCGCGTGGATCGGCGCCTCTTTCTACTTCATCTGGCTGGACAACCACCTGCACAAGCCACTCGATCCGGCCGACGAGGCCAAGGGGATCGGCGGCGAGGTCTGGGCGGTCCATGGCGGCGGATTCTACACGGCCAAGAAGTTCAAGGTGGCGCCGGAGCGGCTGCCGCCCGAACTCCACTGGTTCAAGTGGGAAGCCTATACGACCCTGATCACCGGCTTCTTCCTGCTCTGCCTCGTCTACTACTACGGCGCCGACGTGGCGCTGATCGATCCGTCCGTCCTGCCGCTGACGCAGCCGCAGGCCATCGCCATCGGCCTCGGCTTCCTGGTGCTGGGCTGGCTGGTCTACGACTGGCTCTGCCGCTCGACCCTGGGCCAGGACGACCTCGTGCTGGGCGGGCTGATCTTCCTCTATTGCGTGCTCGCGGCCTGGGCGCTCTGCCACATCTTCTCCGGCCGCGGCGCCTACATCCATTTCGGCGCGATGCTCGGCACCATCATGGTGCTAAACGTCTATTTCGTGATCATCCCGGGCCAGCGCGAGCTGGTGAAGGCCAAGGAAGAAGGCCGCATCCCCGATCCGGTCCACGGGCTCAGGGGCCGCCAGCGCTCGGTCCACAACACCTATTTCACGCTCCCGGTGCTGTTCACGATGATCAGCAACCACTATGCGGGCCTCTACGGCCACGAGTGGAACTGGGTGCTGCTGCTCACGATCTCGATCGCCGGCGCCCTGATCCGCGTCTGGTTCGTCCAGCGCCACAAGGGCAACGCCAACCCGCTGGTGCTCGCGGCGGGCTTCGTGTTCATTGCCTTCACGGCCTTGCTCGCCCTGCCCCGTCCCAGCGCCGATGGCGGCGGACCGGTGTCCTTTGCCGAGGTGCAGCCGATCATCCAGGCGCGCTGCGCGCCCTGCCACGCCGCCAAGCCGACGCAGGAAGGGTTCCTGGCGCCACCCAAGGGACTCCTGCTCGAAACCCCGGCGCAGATCCGGGCGATGGCCGCAGCCATCAACCAGCAGGCCGCCGCTTCCCGCGTCATGCCGCCCGGGAATCTGACCAACATCACCGATGCCGAGCGCCGCATGATTGCGCGCTGGTTCAAAGGCGGCGCACAATAGCGGCATGAACCTCCGCACCCGCGGCTTGCCGTGGCGCCGTCTCCTGACGGCGGCGCTGGCGGCGGTCGCGATCTTCCTCTTCTGGTCCCAGACGTCCGAACGCGGCCAGCGCGAGCTGGCCCGCGGCACGACCATCTCCGCCGAGGCACGCGAGGCCGGACAGGGCTGGGGAGCGGGCGTCGGCTTCGCGGACCAGCGCCGCCTCGACGAGCACTTCCAGAAGCACGGCGCCGAGTTCGGGCGCATCACCAAGCAGGACTATCTGCGACAGGCCCAGTTGCTGCGGGACGCCCGGGTCGGCGGATCGATCCTCGAGACGGTGAGGCGCGACGGCGTGGTGACGCGCTTCGACCGCGACACGGGCGCCTTCATCGCCTTCAATGCGAACGGCGTCATCCGCACCTTCTTCAAGCCCAACGACGGCGAGCGCTACTATCGTCGGCAGTCCGAAAGAGGGAACGATTGAACCCGCCATCACCGCCGCCCGGCCCTCCCGACGTTGCCGACCTGCAGGAGCTGATCGACCAGTGGGCGACTTTCGCGAGCGATCTCGAGCGGGACGGCTACACGTTCGATCTCGACAACTGGCTGAACGACGTCGACGTGCGCGAGCTGATCCTCGAGGCCCTGCCCATGTTCAGCCGCGAGGAGATGGGCGAGCATGCGCTGAAGCTCGACGTGGCGGACAGCACCTTCAAGGGCGCAACGCGCGAGTTCAAGCGGTGCGTCTGGGGCAGTGGCACCGCCCGCAAGGAAAAATGGACCGCTCAGAATAACTGGTGGTACTTCCGCACACCGGCCCGCTCGAACGACCAGCTTGAAGACGAGCTTGCGACGGTTCGCTAAGACTGACGCCATGAGCACGCCGAAAATCCTGGTCGAGGCCCACGGGCCGGTGACCACCATCATCATCAACCGGCCGCAGGCAAGGAACGCGCTCGACAACGAAGCTGCGCACGGCCTGGCCGATGCGCTGCGCGCCTTCGAAGCCGATCCCGAGGCACGGGTCGCCGTGCTGACGGGTGCGGGCGGCGCCTTTTGCGCCGGTGCCGATCTCAAGGAGCTGGGCTCGGGCACGGATTATTTTCCATGGGCCGGCAGCGACGAAGGGCCGCTGCGTGCACCTCTCTCCAAGCCGGTGATCGCCGCCGTGGAAGGGCATGCCTGCGCCGGTGGCCTCGGCGTGGCGCTGTTCTGCGACATCCGCATCGTCGACGACACGGCGACCTTTGGCGTCTTCTCGCGACGCTGGGGCGTGCCGATGAGCGACGGCACGACGGTGCGCCTGCCACGCATCGTGGGTCAGGGCCGCGCAATGGACATGCTGCTGACAGGGCGCGCCGTGAGCGCCGACGAGGCGATCGCGATCGGACTGGCCACGCGTAAGGTGGCGCGCGGCACGACACGCACCGAGGCCGAGACGCTGGCGCGCCAGATCGCAGGCTTTCCGCCGATCGCCATGACCTCGGACCGCAAGTCGGCCTACGAGAGCTTCGACCGCGACGAGGCCGCGGCGATCAAGCGCGAGATGGAACTGTCGCTCGACGCGCGACGGCAGGAATCCCAGGGCGGCGCTGCACGCTTCGCCCGTGGCGAAGGCCGCCACGGTCAGTTCAAGAAGTAGAATCAGTTCGAGAGGTAGGAAGATGCGGGCGCTGGTTTGTCATGCCTATGGTCCGATCGACAGTCTGAAGGTCGAGGACATCGCTTCACCCGAGCCGAAGGCGGGCGAGGTGCTGGTGAAAGTCCGCGCCGCAGGCGTGAGCTTCGCCGCCATGCTGGGCGTGCAGGGCAAGCACCAGAACAAGCCGCCCCTGCCCTACGTGCCGGGCAATGAACTGGCCGGCCACGTCGTGGCTCTGGGCGAAGGCGTGACGAACGTGGCGGTCGGCGACCGCGTGGCGACGGGCGTGAGCCAGGGCGCCTTCGCCGAATACGCCACGGCCGCTGCCGCCAACCTCATCCCGATCCCCGAGATCATGCCCTATGCCGAGGCGACGAATTTTCCGACCCTGTACCCCACCGCCTACGGCGCCCTGAAGTGGAAGGCCGACATGAAGCCGGGCGAGGTACTGCTGGTGCACGGCGCGGGCGGCGGCTCGGGCCTTACGGCCATCGAGGTCGGCAAGGCGATGGGCGCGGTGGTGATCGCCAGCGCCGGCGGCGCCGACAAGCTCAAGGCCGCCCAGGAGGCCGGTGCCGATCATCTGATCGACTACCGCGCGGAGGATCTGCGCACCAGGGTGCTGGAAATCACCGGCGGACGCGGCGCCGACGTGATCTACGATCCGGTCGGCGGCTCGGCCTTCGATGCGTCGCTGCGCTGCGTCGCTCCCGAGGGCCGCATCATCCCGATGGGTTTCGCGAGCGGCACCGTTCCGCAGATTCCGGCCAATATCCTGCTGGTCAAGAACGTGACGGTGATCGGCTTCTATTACGGATACTGGAACGGCTGGGGCGGGAAGAGCGCGCCCTCGCCCCGGGAAGCGGCTTCCCTCGCGCAGCGCCGTGCCATGGTCGCCGAGGCGCAGAGTGTCCTCACGGGCTGGTTCACCGAAGGCAAGTTGAAGGCCACCGTTGCCGCAACCTATGACCTTGCAGATTGGATGAAGGGTTTCCGCCTGATCGAGGAGCGTACGGTGGTCGGGAAAGCCGTTCTCGTTCCCTGACGCAAACGCGGGTTACGGCAACTTGTCGGGCCGGAGGAAACTCCGGCATAGTCCTCTCGCATGCCGGTACAGTGGACGATCTCCAATCCCCACCGACTCGTGATTGCCGTCGCGCGCGACGAGCTGCGCCTCGAGGACGTCGAGAACTATCTCGACGGCGTGGCGGTGGCGGATGCCCTCGCGTACCGCAAGATCTTCGATACGACGCACGCCAAGATGATGCTGAGCGACGCCGACGTTATGGCGCTCGGGGCTCGCATCCGCGCCTACCTCAAGATGGGCAGGCTCGGCCCATTGGCCATCGTGGCCGTCACGGAGCGCGCCTACCAGCAGGCCCGCCTGTTCGAGACGCTGGCCGAAGGCAACCGCCCGATCCGGATCTTCCGCGAGCTTCACCTCGCGCGAGAGTGGCTCGACGGGTTCGGCGAGGCGGCCTAGCCGCCACGGAACGGCCTCGACGCCCGACGCGAGGGGCGTTTATCGCGGCCACACCTTGGGAAAGGTCTCGCATTCCAGCCGGTCGCCGGGCTTCAGCCCATGCCCTTCGATGGGGGGCGAGATCTGGCCGGCGCGCGCGCCGTATCGGGCATCGTCGCCGCACCAGCGTGTCGCGTAAGCGCGGCGGCGGCGCGAAGTCGAGCGATTGCCCGAGGCGCCATGCAGGGTGAGCGCGTGGAAGGCGATGACGTCGCCCGGCTCCATCTCCCAGGCGAGGAACTCGTGCACGTCCCGTTCGGCGTCGAGATCGGGCAGCGGCTCGAAGCGGCTGTCCTGCACCTGCAGATCGACGCCGCCCTGCTTGAAGAACTTCGGCTGGAACCAGCGGCCCCAGCGATGGGAGCCCTTCACGTACTCCACGCAGGTCTCGCGATCGACAGGATCGAGCGGCGTCCATAGCGAGATGACCTGCTCGCCGTCGATCGGATAGTAGGGTTGGTCGTGATGCCAGGGCGTACGCTCCTGCGTGCCCGGCTCCTTCACCAGCAGGTGGTCGTGATAGTAGATCACCTCGCTCGCCCCCATGAGCTTCGCGACGATTTCACGCGCAGGCGACTCGTAGGCAAAGGCGCGCGCCGCGGGATGGCGCTGCCACAGCTGGAAGTCGACGAAGAAAAGGCCGGGCGCGCCCTGGGGCGTGTTGATGCGGACCATGGGCCCGGGGCTCTTCATGTCGTCGTCGACGGCATCGCGCAGGCGTTCGATCCATTCCAGCGGAATGGCGTTGCGCAGGCAGATCGCCCCGTCCTCGCGATAGCGGGCAATCTCGGCGTCGGTCGGCAGTGGCATGATCAGATCTCTCCAAAATCGCCGCCGCGGCCCTTGCCGGCGGCGAAGCGGGCCGCGCCCTTGCGCGACTCGGCCTGCAGCGCCGGCATGCCATGGCGGGCTTCGTTGACGAGGGCCGCCGGCACGTCGAGCGACCACTGGTCGTAGGACGACAGCCGGTCGGAGCGCAGGCAGGTCTGCGGGAACTTCGCCAGCTGCTCGGCCAGCGCCAGAGCCTCCGCCAGCGCCTGCCCTTCCGGAACCAGCCGGTTGGCCAAGCCCCAGTCGAAAGCCTCGCGCGCCCCGACCTCACGCCCGGTGAGGATCATGTCGAGGGCGCGGCTGTGGCCGATCAGCCGCGGCAGGCGCACCGTGCCGCCATCGATCAGCGGCACGCCCCAGCGCCGGCAGAACACGCCGAACCTTGCGCTCTCCGAGGCAACGCGCAGGTCGCACCACAGAGCGAGTTCCAGCCCGCCCGCGACGGCATATCCCTCGACCGCGGCAATGACCGGCTTGGAAAGAAGATGGCGAGTCGGCCCCATCGGGCCAGGCCCCGCGGGATCGTGCCTGGCCACGCCATCTCGGCTGGCCGCGACCTTGAGATCGTAGCCCGCGCAGAAGGTACCGCCGCGTCCGGTCAAGATGGCGACGGACTGGCTGTCGTCGTTATTGAAGGCGAAGAAGGCCTCGCGCAGCAGGATCGCAGTCTCCGGATCCACGGCATTGCGGGCCTCGGCAAATCGGTCGATCGAGACGATCGTCGTCGCGCCCGCCGTCTCGACCGCGACCTTCGCCACTTCTAGCGGCCCTGCATCATTCTCAAGGGCGTGTAGACCAGCACCGTCCCGCCCTTCTGATTCTTGACGAGATTGGTGGTCCGCACGAGGGCGCGCGAGGGATCCTTGGAGGTCGGCTTGATCTCGGTGATCTCGATCTCGACGTGAATCGTGTCGTTCACGTAGGTCGGCCCCTTGATGTCGAAGCCCATCGACAGGAAGGCGAGGCCCGTTCCCTGCAGCGTCGTCGGGATCACCAGGCCCTCGGCCATGGAATAGACGAGCGCCCCCGGCACGGGGTGCCCGCCGCGCATGGGCGCGTGCTCCTGGATATATTCCCGGTTGGTGAAGAGTTCCTCCGAGAAGCCGCACAGGGTCACGAAGCTGAGCAGATCCGATTCGAAGATCGTGCGGCCGTAGGTGACGAACGTGTCGCCGACCTTGAGGTCGCGCCAGTTCCAGCCTTCACCGAGCTGCTTCACGATACCGCTCCTTCAGTGGGCGTGCGCGGGGTGTGCCCCTTCGCGCAGCTTGTAGAGCCGGCTGCAATAGGGGCATTCGACATGCCCTTCGGCACTCAGGTTGAGATAGACCTTGGGATGGCCCAGCGCACCGCCGCCGCCATCGCAGGCGACGCGGTCGGTTTCGACGATGATGACTTCAAACGGCTCCGTCACGGTCCCACTCCTGTTGCGCGGGCCGATGATAGCGGCCCGGACGGTCGCGGTCATGCTTTCAGCCTGTGCTCGAACAGCGCGGAGCCAGACGCTCCGGTACTAGCCGCCGCAGCGGATGACCACGGAGGCCGCACCGCGAACCGACGTCATGTCGCCGCGCGTGGGCATGTTTTCCATCCTGAGCGTCGTATAGTTTCCACCGCTGCTGTTGCACATGGCGACCGCGCGGGTCTGGCAGGCGCCGGGTTCCTTGCAGCTGATGGCGATGGCGGGCTTGCCGTCCGTCCAGGTCACCTGCGTCGCATTGGTTTCCGTGCGGGGATCCTCGCCGGGCGTTCCCTTGGCCATGCCGCAGCCCGCGAGCAGTCCCGCGATGCCGACCACGAACGTCCACTGAACCATCGATCGCGCCGTCATCGCCTCTCCCCCTTGGCCCCGCCTGAAAGGGGCCAACGACAGTACATCGCGCCTGCGGAAACGTGCAAGGTCGCGCGGTCGGAAGCGGATTCTCGGCCGGGTCACCGCGACGTGATCCGATGGCGGCACAGGAGGCTCTAGGATGAGCCATGAGAAACTGCTCCAGTGCCCCGGTCCTGTGTGCCCTTGCGGGCTTCCTGCTGTCTGCCGCAGCGGCCAGCGCCCAGCAGACGAACGAACAGCTCGCCGCGCGCTGCGCCGAACTGGGCGCGCTCTACGATCGCTACAATACGCGCCGCAGCGAAGGCTCGGGTGGCCCCGACATGATACGCCTCGGGGCCGGCATCGATTGCCAGAAGGGGCGCTACCAGCAGGGCATCAAGGCGCTGGAGGATCTCCTGCAGCGCAACCGCGTGCCCATACCGCCGGCAAACTGAGGCCTACTTGCCCTTCAGCTTGAAGTCGCGCCACAGCACGATGCCGCTGGCATTGTCCAGCGTCGTGCCGTCGAGCTGCTTCTTCAGCTCATGCACCGTCGGCCGCCAGACGAGCGTGCTCTCGCCGGTCGCGCCGGCGAAGCGGGCGGTGCCGCCGGTCAGCTTGAACGTGCCACGGCACCCCACCAGCTCGTAGCCGGCGCAGTCCCATTCGCCCCAGGCCGTGGCGCCGTCGCCCGCGGTGAACGTGCAGCCGCCCGACGCGCTGGTCTTCCGGCTGGCCTGGTCGATCTTCGACGACAGGGCGCAGCTCACGCGACCCGCCTGCTGCGGCCCCTCGTCGGTTTCGATGAACAGCGGCCCCGACAGGCTCGCCGCCACGACCACCTGCTTCTCGGCGGAGCGTACGATCGTCCCGTTGGCGTTGACGACCGCGAAGGCGTTGAAAGTCTGGACATCGTCCTGGGCGAACGCGGGGCCGGCGACGGCCACGCAGAGGGCGCCCACGAGGGCGCGAGCGAACATCGTCATGGGTCGCCTCACTTGAAATCGATGACGACGGCATCGGCGCCGAGCGACACCGCCAGGCCCTGGCGGCGCGTCTTCAGGTCGATCATCACGCCGTTGGTGTTCTCGAGCCACATCTCGCCCTTGCCCTGGTCGCCGTAGGCGGCGCCATAGCGCGCCTGGCCGTAGGCGCCGGGAAACTGGCGCAGCTCGCGCAGATTGTAGACGTCGCCATAGGCTTCCATCTTGGAGATTCCGAAGCCGCCGACCCCGAGCCCGCCCACCGAGAACCGGTAGTTGCGGCCTTCGTAGTGGAGGGTGCCGCTGCCGACATTGCCGCTGCCGAAGAACGCCACCTGGACCTGCTCGATTGTCACGGTTCCGGACTTCACCCGCTGCTGGGCGATGGCCGGCGCCGCCAGCGCCGTTCCCACCAGCCCCACCGAGCCGACCAGCGCCTGCCGGCGCCCGAGCACACCCACTCTCTTCACACTCATCCCGCTCTCCCCGATCGGTCGCATCAGACGTCGACGACGGCCGTGGCCTCAATTTCGACCAGCAGGCCCGGCACGGCAAGGGCGCTCACGGCCACCAGCGTCGAAGTGACCACCGACCCCTTGAGCGACTTGCCCAGTGCCGCGGTGACGGCGCCCATGTCGCGGATGTCGGTCACGTAGATCGTCGTGCGCACGAGGTCGCCGAGGCGGGCGCCGGCCGATTTCAGGCCAGCCTCGATCTTGCGCATGGTGATCGTCGTCTGCTGGGCGGCGTCCTTGCCTTGGACCCTGCCTTTGGGGTCGAGCGAGGTCGTTCCCGACACGAACACGAACGGCCCGCTCCTGATCGTGCGGACGTAGAAACCCGCCACTTCGGTGCCGTCCGGAAAGACTTTCTTGGCCATGCCTCGCTCCCGCTTTCGATGCGCTATGCTGCCACTCTAGGCGGCCGCTCCCGCCGGGCAAAGGAGGATGCCGTGTCTCTCGATCGCTATCGCACCGCCATCGTCACAGGCGCGAGTCGCGGCATCGGCGCGGCAATCGTCCGCGAGCTGCGGGTCGGCGGCCTCGACGTCTATGCCGTCGCCCGTTCGGCCGACGATCTGACTGACCTGGCCCAGGAGACAGGCTGCCGGCCGATGGCCCTCGATATCTCCCACCGCGACGCCGTGCTGCATGCGCTGGGGTCGCTCGACGCCGACGTGCTGGTCAACAACGCCTCCGCCCCGGTGCGCGGCGGCGTGTCGTGGGAGACCTCGCCCGACGACATCGACCTCCTGATGGACGTGAATCTGCGCGGTGCGCTCAACTGTCTCGCCGCTGTCGTGCCGGGTATGGCGGCACGCGGCCTGGGCCACATCGTCAATCTCGGCTCGACCTCGGGCACCTCGCCGCTCCCCGGGATGCCGGTCTATGCCATGACCAAGGCCGCCATCCACAATCTCAGCCAGACGTTGCGGCTCGACCTGCACGGAACCGGCGTACGGGTCACCGAGATCTCGCCGGGCCGCGTCGAGACCGGCGCCCATCTCGGCCTGATGGAGGATCGCGAGGAAGGACGACGGCGGTTCTACGAAGGGTTCGAGACGCTGCAGCCGGCCGACATCGCCGAGGCCGTCATGTTCGTGCTGGGCGCACCGCAGCGCATGGACGTGAGTTTCATGGAGATCGTGCCGACCGACCAATCGTACGGCGGTTCGCAATTCCATCGCAGGCGCTGATCCGCGGCACGTCACTTGCAGGTACGAGCCCTTTGGGCAATCAGGGAACCATGAGCCTCAAGAACCTCGCCGCCATTCTCGACCCGCAGGCGCCAGCCGACCGGCCCTTCATCATCCAGGTTTCGCCGGAGGGCGACGAGCAGCTCCGCCTGAGCTACGGCGAGGCGCGGGCGCGCATCGCGGCGCTGGCCCGCGGCCTCCTGAAGCGCGGCCTGAAGCGCGGCGAGGCGGTCGCGATCGTCGCGGCCAACAGCACCGACTATCTCGTGCTCTACATGGCCACCATGGCGGCCGGCCTCGTCTCTGTCTGCGTCAACCACAAGCTGCCGCGCGAGACCGTAGCGCACATCATGAAGGACTCGGTCGTCAAGCTGGCGATCGCCGATGCCGAGCGCGCGCCGCTGGTCAGCGCGCTGGTGCCGACCGTCGCCATCGAGCAGCTCGACGGCCTGCTCGATCCCGGGTCCTTCGACGCGGTCGACATGGCGCCGGAAGAAGTCGCCATGATCCTCTACACCTCCGGTTCGACCGGCCTCCCGAAGGGCGTGCCACTGACGCATGGCGGCTACATCTGGGCGACCGGCGCCACGCCCGAGCAGCGGCCCGGCATCGAAGGGCAGAAGGTCATCATCGCGGCGCCGCTGTTCCACATGAACGGCCTGTTCAGCGCCAAGCTGGTGATGATCAACGGCGGCACGATCGTGCTGATGACCAACTTCACCGCGCGCGGCTTCATCCGCGCCATCGACCGCAATCGCGTGGCCATGATCACCTCCGTGCCGACCATGCTGGCGCTGGTGATGCGCGAGACCGGGGAGCTGGCGAAGGCCGACCTCGGCTGCGTCACCACCGCCGTCACCGGTTCGGCGCCGTCGACCGCCGAGTTCTTCGAGCAGATGCACCGCCTGTTTCCCAACGCCGAGACGGCCAACAGCTGGGGCACCACCGAGTCGGGTCCGCTCGGCTTCGGTCCTCATCCCGACGGGATTCCCAAGCCGATGGGATCGCTCGGCTATCCGCGAAAGAACATCGAGGTGAAGTTCGTCGGTGGCGCCGAGACCGGCGCAACGCAGGGCGTGCTGCACATCCGCACACCGGCGCTGATGAGCGGCTACCTCAACCGCGAGGCCGACACGAAGAAGCGGCTGATCGACGGCTGGTACGACACCGGCGACGTGATGCGCCGCGACGAGAACGGCTTCGTGTTCTTCGTCGGCCGCGCCGACGACATGTTCCAGTGCGGCGGCGAGAACGTCTATCCCGGCGAGGTCGAGAAGCTGCTGGGCCAGCATCCCGACGTCGCACAGGCCTGCGTCGTACCGGTGCCGGACGAGATCAAGTACCAGCTGCCGGTCGCCTTCGTCGTGGCGAAGCCCGGCACGTCACCGACCGAGGAGGCGCTGCGCCGCTTCGCGCTCGACAACGGCCCGGCCTACGCCCATCCGCGCGCGGTCTGGTTCGTCGACGAACTGCCGCTCGCGGGAACGAACAAGATCGACCGCAAGACCCTGGTCGACCGCGCCGTCGCGGCCTATGCGCGCGACGACGCGAAGCGCGTTTGACTTCCGACCGAGGTCAGGAGTCCGCGGTGAACCCGATCTTCTTCACGATCGGGCCCCAGCGGTCGTAGCTCTCCTTCAGGAGCGTCGCGAGTTCCTGCGGCGTCGACGACTTGACCTCGAGGCCCATGACGGCGAGACCGTCGATCACATCCTTCTGGGCGAGCGCCACGCGCAGCGCCTCGTTGGCGCGCGTGACCACCGGCGCCGGCGTGCCGCCCGGCGCGAAGAAGCCGAACCATTCGGAGAAGACGAGGTCCTTGTAGCCCTGCTCGGCGAAGGTCGGGACGTTGGGGGCGAAGCGGCTGCGGGTGGCACCCGACACACCGAGGAGGCGGGCCTTGCCGGCGGCGACCTGCTGGGTGAATTCGCCGACCGGGCCTGAGACGGCCTGGATCTGGCCGCCGACCATGTCCTGCACCGCGGGTTGCGTGCCACGATAGGCGACGTGCTTGAGCTCGATGCCACCGGCCTGCCCCAGCAGCACGCCGATGAAGTGCGGCACCGAGCCGGCCGCCGGTGAGCCGTAATTGGCCTTGTCCGGATTGGCTTTGCACCAGGCCAGGAACTCCGGAATGTTCTTCACGCTATCGGGAACGGCGGGGCCGACGCAGAAGCCGAAGTCGAACACGCAGGCCAGCGTGACCGGGGTCACGTCGGTGAAGGCATTGTAGGCCAGGCTCTTGTAGATGTGCGGATAGATCATCAGCATCGAGGCGGGCGTCTGCAGGATGACGCTGCCATCGGTCGCCGCGCCCTTCATCGACTGGATCGCGATCTGTCCGCCGGCACCCGGCTTGTTCTCGACCAGCGCCACCTTGGTATAGGCGGTGCCCTTCAGTCCCTCGGCGACGCGCCGGCACAGCGTGTCGGACGTCCCGCCCGGCGGGAAGCCGGTGACGATGCGGACTGATTCGAGCGGCTGGGTTGCCTGCGCGCCAGCACGGCCGGCGAAGCCCAGGGCGGCGAGCGCAGCGGCGGCGCCCGAAGCGCGGACGAAGCCGCGGCGGTTCTGTTCGGTCATTGGTTTCCTCCCGTTTGTGCGCGGACTGTCGCGCAAAACGGCGGTCGCGCCAAGAGCCGCCGCCGGCGAGATCACTTGCCCTTGTTGCGCCCCCGGGCAGAAGCCTTCCTGGCGCCGGAAGGGCCGGTCCATCGCGGGAACGTCTTGGTATCGAGACCGAACAGGTCGAGTGCCCTGGCCACCGAATGGGTCACGATGTCGTCGACCGTCTTCGGCCGCGTGTAGAACGCCGGCGAGGGCACCGCAACGATAGCCCCCATCTCGGTGACCGCCAGCATGCTCTTGATATGGCCGGCATGCAGGGGCGTCTCGCGGAACATCAGCACGACCCGACGACGCTCTTTCAGACAGACGTCGGCCGCGCGCGAGACGAGGCCCGAGGTCACGCCGGTGGCGATCTCGCTGAGCGTGCGCACCGAACAGGGCGCCACGATCATGCCCATGGTCTGGAACGAGCCGCTCGAAATGGAAGCCGCGATATCGCCCGGCGCATAGACATGATCGGCCATCGCCCGGAGTTCCGCCGCTGAAACGTCGGTCTCGAGCGCGCGGGTCTGATCACCCGCCTTGGAGATCACGAGATGGCTTTCGATTTTCAGCGCCCGCAACGCCTCGAGCACGCGGATGCCGTAGATCGTGCCCGAGGCACCAGTGATGCCGACCACCATGCGCCGCACGGGTTCGCTTGCCGCCATTTCAATGTCCTCCGCGATCGGTCTTGGTGTGACGCGCATACGAACGACGGAGCAGCGGCAGCGGCGCCTCCCAAAAGAGGGGCAGATCCGGCGCGTGACGAAGTACAGGGTCGGGCAAGCCTTCACCTTTATGTGAACAAGTCTCACCCGGAACGCAAGAAGGCGTAAGGTGGCCTTAAGCCAGCGACGATAGCAATGCCCCAAGATCGATCAAGAACCGTCCCCGGGCTGGTTGTCGCGATGAAGGATGCGGTGTCCCCCTCCCCCCTGAACCTGTTCTATGAGCACGACCCGGCTGACCGCTGGCTGCCCCTGGTGCGCCGTGCCTTGCGCAGGACGACGGGCGCCAGCGTGGCGCTGCAGGGCTTCCGCAACCTGTGCGCCGGCCTCGACCGCCTCGGCATCCCCTATCGGGTGAACAACTACGCGCGTCTCCGCCGCCACCCCGGCGAGATCGCCTGCGTCGTCGGCGAGGCCCCCGTCCTCAGGAAGATTCCGTGCGGCACGCCGGTTGTCTTCGGACCCGCGGGCTACGACCACCCGATCGACGATCCCACGCTTCTCTCCGATCACAACATCCGCGGCGTGCTGGTGTCGTGCGAGTGGGTCCGCAAGATGTGCGAGCCCTACTGGGGCAGGAAGGTCCATGCCTGGGCGGAAGGCTTCGACACGGAAGGCTGGAAGCCCTCCCCCGAGGCCCCGCGGGACATCGACGTCCTGGTCTGCGACAGGATCCGCTGCCACCCGGAACGCGATCGCGCGGCGGTCCGCGATCCGGTCATCCGCGAACTCGAAGCCCGTGGCCTTCGCGTGGCCGTCATCGGTCGCGGCGACCCGCGTTTCCGCACCTTCATCGGCCGGGCACGTTCGATGGTGCTGCTGACTGAGTACGAGACCCGAGGCCTTGCCCTCCGGCAGGCGCTGTCGTGCGATGTTCCCGTCCTCGCCTGGGATGCCGGCGGCCTGTGGCAGGACACCCGCTACCATCCACACCGCGTTCAGTTCGGCCCCGTGACCTCGACTCCGGACTGGGACGACCGCTGCGGGATGAAGTTCCGCGACGCCGGCGAGTTCAGCACCGTGTTCCCGCGCTTCTGGACGGACGTTGTCGAACAACGCTTCTCGCCGCGAGCATACATGCTCGAAAATCTGACCCTGGAAGCCGGCGCCCGCCGATACGCCGAACTCGTGCACCGCCTGAATTTCGGCCCGCTCGACCGCGAAGCGCCGGAAGACTGGCGCCGGGCTGCCTGACCCTGCCGACGGCGCCGCGATCCGGGCGCGTTGCACCGCGAGGGTGCCTCCGGTATGGTCCGCCGCGCTGGACCCGTAGCTCAGCTGGATAGAGCGCTGCCCTCCGAAGGCAGAGGTCGTGAGTTCGAATCTCGCCGGGTCCGCCAGTTATTTCATCGGTGTTCGTGTGCCAAAGGCGGCGTGCATCAGCAGCCCGAAGGCGCAGCGATACCTGTGCGCCGCGTCGCCCAGCCGATAAGGTCGCTGCTCCGCGATAAGTCGCAGCCGAGCGCCGCGATCAGATTCGAATCGGCCTGACCGTTGCGTCAGCGGGCCGGAATGCTTCACACACGATGAGGCTGCACCGCCTTGGGAAGTGCCAGGAGAGAGACTTTCCTAGCTCCTGCATTGGGTTGCAAAACGCCATTCAACAAGGATACTCTGTGGTTGATTCGACCCACTTGCGGCATCGACGAGGAACGAGATGGATGAGGAATTTCAGCCGGTAGAAATTTCTACTCCCAGCTCGAAGCGCATCTACGAAGCTCCCAGACTGGTACGCTTGGGAAACCTGCGCGACGTTACCCAGAAGACTGGATACCGAGGCGCGAACGATCGCGGCTTTTTCCCGTTCGCCTACAAGACGTCATACTGAGTCGTGCATTGTGTGGCTCGTGGCCAATCATATTCTCGCTTGATCGGACACTTTGACTCCAAAGCGAGTTGCGCCGCGGCTTGAAGACCTTTGGCGTTTCATTCCGTCCGCACGACGATGAAGCCGTAGCCATTCTGTCAGGCTCCGATACCTGCCGTATCGGCGCCCATCAAATCATCGGCAACGTTCGACTGGACGACAGGGCAAGTCTGGAGGCTCGTATCGGAAGCCTCCCCCCTCAGTCTTCCGACCTCGAAATTTGTCTTCGCGCCTACATCGCGTGGGGCGACGCATGCGTGAATTTCATCCAGGGCGATTTCAGCTTCGTGATCTGGGATGAAACGCGCCGGCGCGTGCTCGGTGTGCGCGATCATCTGGGCGTGCGCGCATTCCACTACGCGCTGGTCCGGGGCACCCTCTACATCAGCGATTCGATCGACTGGATCCTCTCGCAGGAGGCGGTTCCCCGCGATCTCGACGACGTCTGGATCGGCGATTTCCTGATGGTCGGCTTCGGGCTGGATTTCGAGCGTTCGGTCCGCCGTCACGTGTCCCGCCTCGCCCCGGCCCACATCCTCGACTTCTCGTCCAAGGGGCTGACGACCCGCCGCTACTGGCGCCTCGAGATCGGTGATCCCGTCCGCTTCGGAAAGCGCGCCGACTATGTGGACCGCTTTCGCGAACTGCTTCACCAGGCCGTTCGCGATCGGCTCCCGGCAGGACGAGTAGGCATTGCCATGAGTGGTGGGCTCGACTCGACGACGCTTGCGGCCGCGACCGTCGACGTCACCAACGAGCCGTCGAGAATCGTGACCGAGTGCATCCACTATTCCGACTCGCTGCAGGACGAGGAAGGCCATTTCAGCAGGCTCGTTGCGGACAAGCTCAACGTCGAGTTGTCGCTGCGCGAGGCGAGCGATAGCGTCTACGATCCGCTTTGGCGAGCGCGCGGGATCAACACCGCCGAGCCCACTCCGACAATTGTGCAGGCCTACCCGAACATGGTCTTCGCACAACGCAATCGAGAGCTTGCGAGTGTCTGGTTCTTCGGGGAAGGCCCCGACGATGCCCTCCCGTTCGATCGCGATCCATACCTGTCGTGGTTGATATCCCGGCGCAACTGGAAGGGATACGGGCTGGCACTTGCCGATTACGCACGTGTCAAAGGAATCGCAGGCTGGCGCAAGACGTTCCTCCGCGCGCAGCGGCCCGGACGCAAGCCCGGCGTCGACGCCGACAACATCCCGGCCTGGATATCTCCGGAATTCGAGCGTGAGATGAGGCTATCGGAGCGCCTCGCCGACCTCGGTCGAAGTCGTCCTGCACCTCATTGGAAACCAAGCGCCATTCGGGCCTTCAGCGATCCCATCTGGCCCGCGCTGTTCGATACCCTTCGCGTCGGCGAGATGGCCGGCGGGCCGGAATGGCGCCATCCGTTTCTCGATCTCCGCCTGCTGCAATACCTGATATCGCTCCCGACCATTCCGTGGGCCTGGCGCAAGGATATTCTTCGCCAGGCCATGCGGGACAAACTCCCGTCCGAGGTGCTTTCTCGAGACAAGACACCCTTGGTCGATCAACCTCTGCGCGCGCCGCTCATGAAGCATGGGTTCCCCCCGCTGTCGGGCGCTCCTGCCTTCGAGCGATATGTCCAACTGGAGGCGCTACCCCGGCACTACTCGCCGACCGACCATCTGGACCGGGTCATCTTTGCCCACGCTCTCGACTACTGGCTCTCGTGCGATTGAGCCTGCGCAGAACTCCCGCCGGGACGGGATGGATATGGGGGCCACAGGCAGGCAGGAACAGGCTGGCCGACGATTGAAACGTGCGGGCCCCGGTTCGGTCCGTGTGGTGCGACGGGTATTTCCCTTGGAGAAAGGGTGCATCGGCGCAGGCATCGTGTTGAACGCCTCAACTCCGCGTCGAACGCCAAAGGGGCGACGGATGAATGTACCGTCGCCCCCAGTTCGTCGAAGGGTTTCTCAGATGCGCTCGATGATGATCGCCGGCGCCATGCCGCCGGCGGCGCACATCGTGACGAGGCCGAACTGCTTGTCCTGCCGCTCGAGCTCGTCGAGGACCGTGCCGATCAGGATGGCGCCGGTCGCGCCGATCGGGTGGCCGAGCGCGATCGAACCGCCGTTGACGTTGACCTTGTCGCGATCGAGATCGAGGTCGCGCACGAACTTCTCCGAGACGACGGCGAAGGCCTCGTTGATCTCCCAGAGGTCGATGTCGTTCTTCGTGAGGCCGGCCTTCTCCAGCACCTTGCGGGCCGCTGGCACCGGCGCATTGAGCATCAGCTCGGGGCTGTCACCCATGTTCGCCATGGCGACGACCCGGGCACGCGGCTTGAGGCCATGAGCCTTGGCATAGTCGGGCGAGGCGAGCAGCACGGCAGCCGAGCCGTCGACGACGCCGGAGGAATTGCCGGCGTGATGGACATGCTCGATCTCGAGGCCGGGATAGGCCTGCAGGATCAGCGAGCGATAGGTCATGCCCTTGTCGTCGAGCGGCACATCGGCCATCGCCGCGAAGGCGGCCTTGAGGCTTGCCAGCCCCTCGCGGGTCGTCTGCGGACGCGGATATTCCTCGCGATCCAGGGCGAGCGTGCCGTCTTCCTTGTAGACGGGGATCAGCGACTTCGCGAAGCGGCCCTCGGTGATGGCAATCGCCGCGCGCTGCTGGCTGATATAGCCCGCCTCGTCCAGCGCCTGGCGCGGGATCTTCTCGAGCGTGGCGATGGCGTCGGCGCAGATGCCCTGGTGCGTCTGCGGATGATGCAGGCGCAGGCGCAGATTGCCGTTGTCCATGACCGGCGGCCCGCTGCCGCGGCTGCGATCCATCGACATCATCTCCGTACCGCCGGCCACCACCAGGTCTTCCATGCCCGACTTGATGCAGGCGGCGGCGAGGCTCACGGCACTGATGCCCGAACCGCAGAACCGGTCGATCGTGATGCCGCTCGCCTTGACGTCATAGCCGGCATCCAGGGCCGACATGCGACCGAGATCGCCGCTCTGCTTCGAGACCTGGGCGGCCGTCCCCCAGATCACGTCGCCGACCGCCTTCGTGTCGATCTTGTTGCGGTCGGCGATCGCCTTGAGAACGGTCGCGCCGAGCTGTTGCGGATGAATCTCCCACAGCGCGCCCTTGCCCGCCTTGCCGACGCCGCGGGGCGTGCGGCAGGCATCGATGATCCATGCTTCGGTCATTGTTCTGTCCTTTCCCGGTGCCGGCTCAGCGTGGCGCCATGCGGATGGCGCCGTCGATGCGGACGTCTTCGCCGTTGAAGTACCCGCAGGTGATCATCGTATGGGCGACCTGCGCATATTCCTCGGGGCGTCCCAGGCGCTTGGGGAACGGCACCGAGGCGGCCAGCGCCGCCTTGACGTTTTCCGGCGCGCGCGCCAGCAGCGGCGTGTCGAAGATGCCGGGCAGGATCGTATTGCAGCGGATGCCCTCGTTGGAGAGGTCGCGCGCCACCACGAGGGTGATGCCGACGACGCCGGCCTTCGAGGCCGTATAGGCGACCTGGCCGATCTGGCCGTCCTCGGCCGCGACCGAGGCAGTGTTGAGGATCACGCCGCGATCCCCGTCGGGCTGCGGGGCCAGCGTCAGCATGCCCGCCGCGGACTTCGTGATGCAGCGAAATGTGCCGATGAGATTGACGTTGATGATGCGCTCGAAGTTCTCCAGCGGATACTCCTTGGGAGCGCCGGTCGTCCGGTCGAGCGATGCGGTCTTCTGGGCACCGCCGCCAACGCCGGCGCAGTTCACCAGGATGCGCTCCTGCCCGTGGGCCGCCCGCGCCTTCGCGAACCCGGCATCGACCTCTTCGGTCGACGTCACGTTGACCTTGCAGAAGACGCCGCCGATCTCCTTGGCGAGCGCCTCGCCCTGTTCCTCGTTGAGGTCGAAGATCGCGACCTTCACGCCGTGAGAGGCCAGCATGCGCGAGGTGGCGGCACCGAGGCCGGACGCGCCGCCGGTAACGACCGCGGCCACTGTCTTGTCGAGTTGCATGAGCGATGATCCCCCGGGATATGATGCGTGAATGATTGGCCGCGATTGTTAGAGCATCGCGACCGCGGTTGACCAGAGGCGCGGATCCGATCCACGAAATACAGAACCGCAATCCGAAATAGACCATGGGCACCTGCCGGCACCGAGTGCGTGCCCTTGCGCTTCGAGATGGGTCGCCCGTGCCCGGTCGGATCAATCCAGATCGAGCTGTCCTGCAGGCTGGCCTCGGAGCAGCGTCTTCAGTTCGGGATCTTCGGCTTTGTTTCTAAGGGTTGCTTTGCTTGACGGTCCGGCAGCCAGACCTGCGCGGGTACCGGTCCCCTCCAAAGGCAGGGCGCCTAGACTCGAATATCTCCGAGTCTCCCACTTCGCCATGACTTCGCTGGCGGGTCGCGAGATGGCCAGGGAGCCGCAGGCCTACGTGCTGGTCTTGCTCCGGGCGCCCCTTCCCCGGCCGTCGTTCGCTCCCGAACCGCCGACAGACAGGGTGATGTCCGGCAGGGTTCCCAAGCGTTGCAGCACGGGCGCCACATAGACCCGTTTGCCCGCCGGAGCCTTGGGAGTGGCATCAGTGTCAAACCGGTCAGTCATGGCGCTCCCTCACGAAGGCTCGCCGAGGCTGCATCGGGCCCCGGCCTGCATACTCTAGGCAAGTTCTTAGCCGCTGTCCCGCGCCTCGAACGACCGAAGCCCAACCGCATTGACACGGTCGCACCCGGCGATTGATGTAGCGCCCCGGCAAACCGAGGACGTGCGATCGCGCGCCGTCCGCCCGTGTAACAGTCAGGGATCCCCGCGTGACTCCGACGTTCCTGAGCGACTTCTTCTACGAGTTCGTCACGCTCTTCGTCATCCTCGATCCCATCGCGACGGTCCCCATTTTCCTGATGGTCACGGCCGGTCTGGACCGCAGGCGTTCGCTCCAGGTCGCGGCCTATGCGCTCGGCGTCGCGTTCCTGATTCTGCTCTTCTTCATCGTGGTCGGACGACCGCTTCTGTCGGCGCTGCACATTCCCATGGCGTCGTTCCAACTCGCAGGTTCGCTCGTGCTGCTGCTGTTCGGCCTGAAGATGGTGCTGGGCAAGGTGACGGAGGATGCGCTGAGCATGCCGGAGGATGCGACGCCGCTCCAGCGCGCGGTGTTCCCGCTGGCGGTCCCGGGAATCGCAGGCGCCGGCGCGATCCTGACAGTCGTCCTCTTGACCGACAACAATGTCCGTTCGATCGGCGAGCAGATCACGACAACCGCGATCCTGGTCCTCTGCCTCGTCCTGCTCTTCCTCTCCTATGCGCTGGCGGGAACATTGTTCCGCCTGCTCGGCAAGCCCGGCATCGAGATCGTGAGCCGCGTGTTCGGCCTCATCCTGTCGAGCATTGCGGTCACGGGACTGATCGTCGCCATCAAGCTGAGCTTCGGTCTCGCCTGAGGCTCACAATCTCAGGACCCAGGCCTCAACATTGCCCTTGCCCTTGACCTCGATTTCGCCGCGCGCCTCGAAGACGAACTGGTCCTTGAGCTTCTCGTAGACCGGACGCGTGACCTGCACCGAATCGGGAATGCCACCTGATTCCATGCGGCTCGCCAGGTTCACCGTGTCGCCCCACAGATCGTAGATGTACTTGCTCTTGCCGATGACGCCGGCCACGACCGGGCCGCTGTTGATGCCGACGCGCAGCTTCATCGACACGCCGTGCTCCATCGCGTGCTCGCGGGTGATGTGCACCATCCGGATGGCCATGCGCACCATGCGCTCGGCGTGGTTCGGCACCGGCACGGGGAGCCCGCAAACCGCCATGTAGGCGTCGCCGACGGTCTTGATCTTCTCGATTCCCAGTTCGCTGGCGGCGACGTCGAAGCGGGTGAACAGTCCGTTCAGCAGGGTGACGACCTCCGCCGGCGGCATCTCCGACGAGAGCTGCGTGAATCCGACGAGGTCTGCGAAAGCGACCGTGACCTCGGCGAAGCCGTCGGCGATCCCCTTCTCGCCACCTCGCAGCCGGTTGGCGATCGGCGCCGGCAGGACGTTGAGAAGAAGCTCCTCGTTCTCGCGGTTCTTCGATTCGATGACGAGGTTCTTCTGGTTGAGGTCGTCGATCATGCCGTTGAAGGCAAGGCAGAGCTGGCCGATCTCGTCGCGCGAGCGGACCGGGACATGGGCCTCGTGATCGCCGGCCGCAAAGCGCCGCACGCCGGCCGTCAGGTCGCGCAACGGCCCCAGCAGCGAGCGGGAGAGCCAGGCGCCCGTCACGATCACGACCAGGAAGGCGATGGCGCCGACGATCATCAGGTCGCGCTTCAATCGGTAGACCGGCGCGAAGGCCTCATCGCTGTCGATCTTGGCCACGAGTCCCCACTTCACGCCGGAGACCCTGACGGGACCCCATGAGGCCAGCGTGGGAATGCCGCGATAGCCCACGATCTCGCCGAAACCTTCGACGCCTCCGACCGCGGCCCGCGTCGCCGACGTATCGGCGTGCTGGTGCAGAATCGGGGAGCCGAAGCGCTGGATCGCGGCAATGTCCTCCTCGGGTGCCCCGCCGGCCCTCAACTCCGAGAAGTACCGGTCGCGGTTCTCGAAGAAGCTGCGGCCGCTCGAGCGTACCCGGAAGTCCGGACCGACGAGGTAGGCCTCGCCGGTCGAGCGAAAGCCCTCGTTGCGCCAGCGCCGGCCGCCCGTGACGATGCTGTCGATCTCCTCGATGGACAGCTCAGCGATCAGCACCCCGGTCACGACACCCTGGTCGATGACAGGGGCCGCCATGAAGGCCGAGGGCAAGCCTTCCGCGGGCAAATAGGGCGAGAAATCCTCGAGACATGTCGCCGACGGATCGGGGGCACTGGCGCAGCGCGCGGCGGCGGCGGCGAGGTTGGACTGGCGATAGGGGCCGGCGCGAAGCGAGGTCGCGAAATCGGGATCCTTGTCGACCGTATAGATCACGCGCCCCGTCCTCGGATCGACGATCATGAAATCCTGGAAGCCGAGTGTCGCGGCCGCGGTTCGCATCAGCGGGTGATAGACCGCATGAAGCTTGCTGTAGGCACTGCCGTCGCCGGCGTCGTCGAGCAGATCCCGCCGCCCGTCCGGATGGGGATTACGGACGATGTAGAGGTCCTGCAGGAAGTAAGCGGCAGAACTGACCGGCATGAACTCTGCGGTCGGCACGTTCGCCCCCAGCAGCTTGCGCACCATCGGCAGGTAGTGGCCATCGTACCACCCCTGAACAGCTTGCTTCACACCGGCCGGCACCTCCTTCCGGTCGAACTCGTCGACCGCCTCGCGGAAGCCGCGCGTGGCATCGACGACCATCTTGGAGGCGGCGAGCAGGCGCATCTCGCTGCGGACGGTCCGGAAGTACCCCTCAACCTGATGCGCCTTGGTCTCGCGCGCCGCCGTAAGCTGGTCGAAGATCGCCCGCTCAAGCGCCTCGCGGGCCTGGATGTAGCCCAGCACCCCGGTGATCAGGACCGCCACCGCCCCCAGCAGCAGCAGGATCGCGAAAAGCTTGGCCGCCAGGCCCCAGCGAATCGGCCGCGGCTCGGCGACGGTCTCGGACATGGCCCGGCGTCAGCCCTTCTTCGCGCCGTAGGTGCCGCCGGAGTTGATCGCGCGGATCTCGGCAGCCGTCTTGGCCTTCCGCATCTTCTCGAGCTTCTCGGCCTCGTCGGCCAGCATCGCCTGGGCGTTCTTCAGCACGGCACGCGCATGCTGGGCGGGGAATTTAACGGCGCCGTTCTCGTCCATGTGGATCAGTTCACCCGGCGCCACATCCATGCCGCCGACCGACACCGGCGCGTTGACCGACTGCACCGCCATCTCGCCGTGCCCGGCCGTGACACCGCCCAGCAGCATCTGGAACTTCATGCGGCGGATCGCATCGACGTCGCGCGACGGGCCGTTCGACAGCAGGCCGACGCAGCCCACCGCCTGCATGGAGGTCGTCATCATCTCGCCGGCGAGGCCTGCCTTGTTCATAAGCTCCGGCGGCCACTTCTGCTGGATCACCAGGATGGTCGGCTTCTTCATGGCGTCGAGTGCGTCGACTACGTCCATGAAGGTCAGCCGGCCGGC
Source organism: Reyranella aquatilis (assembly GCF_020880995.1). Lineage (GTDB taxonomy): Bacteria > Pseudomonadota > Alphaproteobacteria > Reyranellales > Reyranellaceae > Reyranella > Reyranella aquatilis. Next base: position 360,425 of record NZ_JAJISD010000002.1, read on the forward strand.
GAAGTTGGGATCGGGCAACCCGTACACGCAGGTGACGGCATATCCGATGATGGCGCCCATCTCCGGATACATGCAGCGGATCGAGGTGTCGGTGTACCAGTTCTCGGTCCACGGATTGTAGAGGCCGAGGCAGAGGGGGTTCTTGGGATAGGTCGCGACCACGTTGGTGATGGTCGGCGTATCGATCTTGCGCAGCTCGGCGAACAGCTGGTCTTCGGAAAGCTCGGACATGTCGGTCGTTTCCCCCTGGGTATGGCTTCGTTCTTCGCGCGAAAGGCGGCGGCGGGCAAGGGCCCTGCCCATCCGGCCCCTCCCTGTCGCCTTACGGCACGAAAATGAGGAAGACGAAGGTCGCGAACAGGACCAGGTGGACGAAGCCGGGCAGGATGTTCGTCCGCCCCCCGCCGAAGGTCACGAGGCTGACGCCGAACGTCAGGACCAGCAGCACGATGTCATGCGTGTCGATACCCAGAGCGAGCGGCTGGTTCAGCACCATGGCCAGCAGGCTGACCGCCGGAATGGTGAGGCCGATCGTGGCGAGTGAGGAACCCAGTGCCAGGTTCAGGCTCTTCTGCAGCTCGTCGCGCCGCGCCGCGCGCAACGCCGCCAGGGTCTCGGGCAGCAGCACCAGCAGCGCGACCAGGAGACCGACCGCATCCCGCGGCGCGCCAACGGCGGTGACAACCTTCTCGACCGAGCCGGAGAAGCCCTTGGCCAGGAGCACCACCGCGACCAGCGAGACCAAGAGCTGACCGACGCTTTCCCAGAACTCGGCCGGCGTTGGGTCGCTACCGGCTTCGCCGTGACTGTCGCCAGAATCGGAGAGGAAGTAGTCGCGGTGCCGGATCGTCTGGACGTAGAGGAAGACGCCATACAGGATGAGGGTGACGAAGCTCACAAAGACGAGCTGCGTGGGCGAATAGAATGGTCCCGGCGCGCTGGTCGTATAGGTCGGCAGGATCAGCGTCAGCGTCGCCAGCGGCATCAGCACCACGAGATAGGCGTTGGCGCCGGGCAGGCGGAACCCCTGCTCGCCGTAGCGCAGGCCGCCCACGATCAGGCAGAGGCCGACCATGCCGTTGCACACGACCATGATCACTGAGAAGACCGTCTCGCGCGCGAGGCCCGCATTGCCGTCGCCCGCCAGCATGATCGACAGGATCAGCGCGACCTCGATCACCGTCACGGCCACCGTCAGCACGAGCGTGCCGTAGGGCTCGCCCAGCCGGTGGGCGATCACATCGGCATGATGGACGGACGAGAAAACCGTCGCCATCAGCACCGCCAATTCGATGACGGGCAGCAGGGTGGCCAGGGTCGGTGAGAGCGAGCCCCGCCCAATGGCCAGCGAGATCGCGAGGGCGATGAGGAGGCCGAGCGCAGGAACCAGCCGCCACGCCAGGGGCTTGCGCGCGGCTGCCATCCGTCAGCGCGCCTGGCGGCGCTTCCACCACTCCGCGAACTCGCCGACGACTCCCTTGCGGAAGGCCAGCACGATGACGACGAAGATGGCGCCCTGGATCACCAACACGAACTCGCCCGTGAAGGCCAGGTAGTTCTGCATGGTGACGATGATGAAGGCGCCGACCACCGGACCGATGATGGTGCCGAGGCCGCCGACCAGCGCCATCAAGACGACCTCGCCGGAGGTCGAGGCAGCGACGTCGGTGAGGGTCGCGAACTGCTGCACCATCGCCTTGGTGGCGCCAGCGAGGCCGGCCAGCGCAGCCGACAGGACGAAGGCCAGGAGTTTGTAGCGGTCGGCCTCGTAGCCCAGCGACTGGGCGCGCTGTTCGTTGTCGCGGATCGCCTTCAGCACCTGGCCGAAGGGCGAGTGGATGAAGCGGTAGATGGCAGCGTAGCCGAACAGAAAGATCGCCAGCACGACGTAGTAGAGCACCCGATCGTCCTTGGTCGGGATCAGCCCCCCCAGCAGCGCCTTGCGCGGAATGCCCTGCAGCCCGTCCTCACCGCCGGTGAACGGCGCTTGCACGCAGAAAAAGAACACCATCTGCGCGAAGGCGAGCGTGATCATGGCGAAGTAGATGCCCTGGCGACGGATCGCGAGGGCACCGGTTACCAGACCGAGCAGGGCCGCGCCCCCGACGCCAGCCAGCAGGCCGGCCTCGGGGGCAAGGTCCCATGCCTTCACGACATGGCCGTAGAAATAGCCCGCCATGCCGAAGAACATGGCGTGGCCGAAGCTCATGAGGCCCGCATACCCCAGCAGCAGGTTGAAGGCGCAGGCGAAGAGCGCGAAGCACAGCGCCTTCATCAGGAAGACGGGATAGGCGAACAGCGGCGCGACGAGCGCCAGCACGATCAGGACGGCGTAGCCGATGCGGGTCGCGTTCATTTGGTCTGCCCGAACAGGCCGGCCGGCTTGATCAGCAGGACGAGCGCCATGACGACGAAGATCACCGTGTTGGAGGCCGGCGGATAGAACACCTTGGTCAGACCCTCGATCAGGCCGAGCCCGAAGCCAGTGACGATCGAACCCATGATCGAGCCCATCCCGCCGATCACCACGACCGCGAAGACGACCAGCACGAGGTTGACGCCCATCAGCGCCGAAACCTGTTGGATCGGTGCGGCGAGTACGCCGGCCAGAGCGGCGAGCCCCACGCCCAGACCGTAGGTCAGCGTGATCAGGCGCGGCACGTTGATACCGAAGGCGCGAACCAGCGTCGGGTTTTCGGTGGCCGCCCGCAGGTAGGCGCCGAGCTTGGTGCGCTCGATGCCGTACCAGGTGGCGAGGCAGATCACGAGCGCCGCCAGCACGACGAACCCGCGATAGGTCGGCAGGAACATGAAACCGAGGTTGAAGCCGCCAGGGATCGGGTTGGGATAGGGAGCGCCCGAGGAGCCCCACTTCCACTGGAACAGCCCCTCGATCACCAGTGCCAGGCCGAAGGTCAGCAGAAAGCCGTAGAGATGGTCGAGGTGATAGATTCGTTTGAGCAGCAGCTTCTCGAGCACGATGCCGAACAGGCCCACGATGATCGGTGCGATCACGAGCGAGGCCCAGAACGGCACGTCAAGGATGCCGAGCAGCAGCCAGGCCGCGAAGGCGCCCATCATGTACTGGGCGCCGTGCGTGAAGTTGATGACGTTCAGCATGCCGAAGATCACGGCGAGGCCGAGGCTCAGCATGGCGTAGAACGCGCCGTTGATCAGGCCGAGCAGGAGCTGGCCGAACAGCGCCTGCGGGGGAATGCCTAGAAGTTCGAACATGGCGGCCTCATACCCCCAGATAGGATTGCAGCTTGCCGATGCTCTGCTGCACGTCGCTCGACGCCACCGTGTCGATCACGCGACCGTCCTCCATCACATAGTGGCGGTCCGCGACCGTCGCCGCGAAATGGAAATTCTGCTCGACCAGCAGGATGGTGAAGCCACGGCTCTTGAGTTGGCGGATGATCTCGCCGATGCGCTGCACGATGACCGGCGCCAAGCCTTCGGTGGGCTCGTCGAGCAGCAGCAGGGTGGCGCCGGTGCGCAGGATGCGGCCGATGGCCAGCATCTGCTGCTCGCCGCCCGACAGTTTGGTGCCCTGGCTGTACCGCCGCTCCAGAAGGTTGGGAAAGAGCTTGTAGATCTCCTCGATGCTGAGCCCGCCCGGCTTGACGACCGGCGGCAGGCGCAGGTTCTCGTCGACGTTCAGGCTCGAGAAGATGCCGCGCTCCTCCGGGCAATAGGCGATGCCGAGGCGGGCGATGTGATCGGAGGTCATGCCGGTCGTCTCACGGCCCTCGAAGGCGATCGACCCGGTGCGCTTGCCGAGGATGCCCATGATCGAACGCAGGGTCGTGGTCTTCCCCGCCCCGTTGCGCCCGAGCAGCGTCACGAGTTCGCCGCGGCGGATCTCGAAGTCGACGCCGTGGAGGATGTGCGATTCGCCGTACCAGGCCTGCAGGCCCGCGACTTTGAGAAGTGTCTCAGCCATGACCGGTTCCGACATAAGCCTCGACGACGGCGGGATGCTTGGAGACCGTGGCGTAGGGCCCTTCGGCCAGCACTTCGCCGCGCGCCAGCACGGTGATCGTGTCGGAGAGGTCGGCGACGACCGACATGTTGTGCTCGACCATCAGGACGGTGCGGTCCTTGGCGACGGTACGGATCAGGGAGGCGATGCGCTTGATGTCCTCCTGCCCGAGGCCTGCCATCGGCTCGTCGAGCAGCATCATCTCGGGCTCCAGGGCCAGAGTGGTGGCAATCTCCAGCGCACGCTTGCGGCCGTAGGGAAGATCGACGGCCGGCGCTTCGGCGAAGTCCGCGAGGCCCACGGCACCGACCAGTTCCAGCGCCCGGGGATCCAGCCGGGCAAGAACGCTCTCAGAGCGCCAAAACTGGAAGGAATTGCCAAGTTTGCGCTGCAGGGCGACGCGGACGTTCTCCCGAACGCTCAGATGCGGAAAGACGGCCGAAATCTGGAAGGACCGGGCCAGGCCCATGCGGGCGATGGCGGCAGGGGAACTGCCGGTTATATTGCGACCGTTGAAGTGAATTTGGCCGGCCGTGGGCGTCAGGAAGTGCGTCAGCAGATTGAAGCACGTCGTCTTGCCCGCGCCATTTGGCCCGATCAACGCGTGAATTGTGTGTCGTTTGACTCGCAGATTGACGTTCTTGACCGCGACGAAGCCTTTGAACTCCTTCGTCAGCCCGGTCGCCTCGAGAATTACATCTTCGTTGGCCATCGGCGCTCCCTGTGCCGCGAATTAATCGAAGCTTTGTCCGTCTGTCCAGCACTGGCGTCCGCTTCGCCCCGCCGCTAGATTTCGGCGACCAGAAACGGGGAACACATTGGGAGGATCGAGTTCATGAAGTTCAACACCAGCATCCGGCGTGCCGGAGCGGCGGCCGCCGTGGCAGGCCTCGTCGTCGTCGGCCTCGCCGCCTACGCCCAGGCCCAGGCGCCGCAGCCGCTCAAGATCGGCGTCATGGAAGGCTTTTCGGGCGTTTACGGCGACCTGACCCAGGGCGAAGTCGAAGCCATCCAGATGGCGATCGACGATTTCGGCGGGAAGGTCCTTGGCCGTCCGATCGAGGTCCTGCAGGCCGACCACCAAACCAAGCCCGACGTGGGCGCCGCCATCGCCCGCAAGTGGTACGATGTCGACGGCGTGAAGATGATCACTGGCATCGGCACCTCCTCGGTGGCGCTGGCGGTGCGCAAGATTGCCCAGGAAAAGGGCATGATCGACATCAACACAGGCGCGGCCTCGGCCGACCTCACCGGTCCCGCCTGCTCGCCCACGGGCGCGCACTGGGTGTACGACACCTATTCGCTGGCCAAGGTGACCGGCGGCGCGGTCGTGAAGGACGGCGGCGACTCCTGGTACTTCCTCACCGCCGACTACGCTTTCGGCCACGCGCTCGAGCGTGACGTGACCGCGGTCGTGAAGGCGGCCGGCGGCAAGGTATTGGGCGGCGTCAAGCATCCGCTCAGCACCCAGGACTTCTCGTCCTTCCTGCTGCAGGCCCAGGCCTCGAAGGCCAAGGTCATCGGCCTCGCCAATGCGGGCCAGGACACGATCAACTCGATCAAGCAGGCGGGCGAGTTCGGCATCACCAAGGGCGGACAGCGCCTCGCCGGCCTGCTCGTCTTCTCGACCGACGTCGCCGCCCTCACGCTGCCGGTGGCACAGGGCCTCGTCCTCACCGAAGCCTTCTACTGGGATCTGAACGACGAGACCCGGGCGTGGACCAAGCGTTTCCGCGCCAAGAAGGACAAGATCCCCAGCATGCTGACGGTCGGCGTCTACAGTTCGACCCTGCACTACCTCAAGGCCGTGCAGGCCGCGGGCACCGACGAGCCGAAGGCGGTGATGGCGAAGATGCGGGAAATCCCCGTCAACGACGTCATGACCAAGAACGGCAAGCTGCGCGAGGACGGCCGCCTGGAGCGCGACATGTACCTGTTCCAGGTCAAGACACCGGCGGAGTCCAAGAACAAGGACGATATCTACAAGCTGATCGCCACGGTGCCCGGCAACGAGGCCTTTCGTCCGATGAGCGAGGGCAATTGTCCGTTCGTGAAGAAGTGATCGCTCGCATAGCGTGAAAGCGAAAGGGGCGCCGCGAGGTGCCCCTTTTTCTTTGCGGTCCTCCCCATTCACATGGGGAGGTGGCGGTGTCTTATGGCGATGGCGCGGTCATGAGCCTCGTGTGATCGCTTTTTCTTCGGCGCTCCCGGACATTGCTTCGCTTGGCGGCTTGTCACCAAGCCGCGGCCTGACGCTCATTGGCCGGGCTTCGCTCGGCCTCCTACTCGATCTTGATGTTCGCGGACTTCACCACCTTCCGCCACGCTTCGATCTCGCTCCTGGTGAACTCCATCAAGCCCTCCGGCGTGGTGAAGCTCGGGGCGCCGCCCATGTTCTCCAGCTTGGCCAGGATCTCCGGCGAGGTGCCGGCGGCGATGATGTCTTTGTTGAGCTTCACGATGATGTCGCGCGGCGTGCCCTTGGGCGCATAGAAGGCCGACCAGGTGGTGAAAATCAGCCCCGGCATGCCGGCCTGCGGCGCGCTCGGCACGCCAGGCAGCGCCGCATAGGGTTCGGCCTGCGTCACCGCAAGAGCGTCGGCCCAGCCCGAGGCCAGGATCATCTTGGCGCTGCCCGTGTCGCAGATCATAAAGGTGATGATGCCGTTGTTCAGGTCAGGCGCGGCCTGCTGATTGTTCTTGTAGGACACCGAGACCGCATCGATGCCCGCCTGCATGCGATAGAGTTCGCCCGCCACACGCGCCGAGATCGCGCCCGAGCCGAAATTGTGCTTGCCCGGCTCGGCCTTGAGCTTCGCCGTCAGCTCGGCCAGCGTCTTCACGCCGAGCTTCTTGGTGACCAGCACCGCCATCGGCACCAGGCTCATGCGCGTGATCGGCTCGAAGTCGGCGATCGGATCGTAGGGCAACTTGTCGTAGAGCACCGGATTGCCGGCATGCGTCATCGACGAGGTAGCGAGCAGCGTATAGCCGTCGGGCCGGGCGTTCTTCACCGCCTCGGCGGCGATGATGCCGTTGCCGCCGCCCTTGTTTTCGACCAGAACAGGCTGGCTCCACATCTGCGAAAGCTTGTCGGCGATCACGCGCATCGTCGTGTCGGTCGAGGCGCCGGGTGGAAATGGCACCACCAGGGTGACGCGCGAAGAAGGGAAGTTCTGCGCACGCACTGAACCGGCGGCCCCTAGGCTCGCGGCCCCAAGACTGGCGGCTCCAGCCAGGACCGCGCGACGGCCGGCCTTCATTATCTTCGTCATTTCGTTTCGCTCCCTTTTGCGCAAAGTATGACGCGCCGCGCTTTCCTTGACGAGCCATCGGCGCTCACGTCTGATGAGCGAAAGCCCGATGCGAACGGGCGGGTTGGGAGAATCGCCGCGTGACCGTCCAGGACCGGCCCCTCAAGGGGGCCTGGGGCATGACTGCCCTGCTCTTTCTCTTCATGCTGATCAACTTCGCCGACAAGGTCGTGGTTGGCTTGGCCGCCGTTCCCCTCACCCGCGATCTCGGCCTCACGCCCGAACAGTTCGGAGACATCGGGTCGGCGTTCTTCCTGCTGTTCGCGATCTCCGCGATCGTCGTCGGCTTCATCTCCAACCGCGTGCAGACCAAACACACGCTGCTGGTCATGGCGATCATCTGGTCGGTGGTGCAGTTTCCGATGCTTGGCATGGTAAGCCTGGAGACGCTCATCATCTGCCGCATCATCCTCGGCGCGGGCGAAGGACCGGCCGGCCCGGTCGCCACCCACGCCATCTACAAGTGGTTTCCAGACTCGCTGCGCGGACTACCGACGGCCGTCATCGCCCAGGGATCGGCGTTCGGCGTCATCATCGCCGTGCCCCTGCTCAACTGGATCATCGAAAAATACTCCTGGCACTGGGCGTTCGGCGCGCTCGGCATCGCAGGCCTCGTCTGGGCCGTGCTGTGGCTGATCTTCGGCCGCGAAGGCACCCTGGTCGATGCGCCGGTCAGCAACACGAGCAGCGGCAACGAGCGGGTGCCCTACCGCTACCTGCTCACCTGCCCGACCATCCTCGCCGCCTGCGCCGCGGGCTTTGCCAGCTATTGGGGCCTGGCGCTCGGCCTCACTTGGTTCACCTCCTACCTCGTCGCGGGCCTGGGATTCAGCCAGAAGCTCGGCGGGAACCTGACGGTCCTGCCCTGGGTCTTCGGCGCGCTCGTGGTCCTGGCCGGTGGCTACGTTTCCCAGAGATTGAAGCGAAAGGGCGTATCCAGCCGCCTCTGCCGCGGCGTCGTTCCGTGCCTCACCATCCTGGCCGGCGGCTGCGTGCTTCCCTTCGTGGGGGCCATGCCCTCGGACGCCCTCAAGATCGCCGCCCTGGTGTTCGGGTCCGCGATCGGCAGCACGATCTACGTCGTCCTGCCCATGATCATCAGCGAACTCACCCCTCACCCGCAGCGCGCCGCCATGCTGGCCATCACCACCTCGGTCGTGACCTTCGCAGGCGTCCTCGCGCCCCGAATCATGGGCTCGATGATCCAGAATGCGGCGACGCCCCTCGCCGGCTACGAGCAGGGATATGTCATCCTGGGCCTCCTGCTGCTCGCCGGCGGCCTCATCGGCCTGCTCTTCATCCGCCCCGAACGTGATCGCAAGCGGCTGGCCGCGCACGCCGTCGCGGACCTGTCGCTCCAGCCCGCCCGCGCATGATCAAGGAGGATCAGATGGTTTCACCCCTTTTCCGCCGTCCATTGCTTGCCGCGCTCGCCGCCGCGCCCTTCGTTACGGCAACGGCCGCCTCCGCCCAGGGAGAACTCGTGAACATCGAGAAGAAGTTCTTCACCATGAAGGAGTTCCGCCTCGAAAGCGGCACCGTCATGCCCGACGTCAGGATCGCCTACGAAACCTACGGCACCCTCGCGCCCGACGGCCGCAACGCCGTGCTGCTGACCCACGGCTATACGTCGAGCCAGCACATGGCCGGCCGCGTCGGGGCCAACGGCGCGGAAGGTTCGTGGGACGGGCTGGTCGGCCCGGGCAAGGCGATCGACACGAACAGGCTGTTCGTCGTGTCGTCCAACATGCTGGGCTCCTCCTACGGTTCGACCAATCCAGCGCAGCTCAACCCGAAGACCGGCAAGCCCTACGGCCCCGATTTCCCGACCATCACGCTGGTCGACATCGTCAACGCGCAGAAGGCCCTGCTCGACAGTCTCGGCGTGAAACACCTCGTTGCGGTCGCCGGTCCTTCCTTCGGCGGCTACCAGACTTTCCAATGGGGCGTCACATATCCCGATTTCATGGACGGGCTGGTGCCGGTGGTCAGCGCGCCCAAGGGCTCGGGCGGCGAAGCCTCGGTCAAGGCACTGATCGATGCGCTGGCCAAGGACCCGAACTGGAACGGCGGGCACTACTACGAGAATGGCGGGATCACCAAGGTCCTGACCGAGATGCGCGTGGCGACCCTGAAGCGCTACGGGATCGACGAGCAGCTCGCCGCGCAGTTTCCCGACAAGGAAAAGCGCGAGGCCGAGATCGTGAGGCGTGCCGAGACCTGGTCGAAAGTGTTCGACGGCAATTCGCTGGTCGTTCTGCGCCGCGCCAGCGTGAACTTCGACGCCGAGAAGGACATGCCGAAGATCAAGGCCAAGGTGCTCTACGTGATCTCGCGCACCGACAAGCTGTTCCCGCCCTCGATCGCCCCCGGCGTGATGGAGAAGCTGAAGGCCGCCGGCGTAACCGCCGACTATTTCGAGATCGACAGCGAGCTCGGCCACTCCGCCTCGGGCCTCGACGCCGCCAAGTGGGCGCCGCGGCTCAAGGCCTTCATGGCGACCCTGCCGAGGGGCGCGTAGTCGGACTCATCGGAGCGCCGCTCCAATGATCAGAAAGGCCGGTCGCCCTTGACCGTCACGCGGTGCCCGCTGCGGGTGTGGGGCCAGTAGTCCCACATGGCGCGGTGCTGGGCGCAGCGATTGTCCCAGAAGGCGATCGAGTTCTCGCGCCAGCGGAAGCGGCATTGGAAGAGCGGGTTCTCCATGTGCTGGTAGAGATAGCGCAGGACCGCGTCGCCCTCGTCGCGCGGCACGCCCAGCAGGCGGCTGGTGAAGCCGGCATTGACGTAGAGACACTTGCGGCCGGTCACCGGATGGGTGCGCACGACCGGATGCTCGGCACGCGGATACTCCGCCTTGTCGGCGACGCCGATCGGCTTGAAGAGGCCGCGATAGACCGGCTCGCCGTCGTGCAGGGCGATCATGCCGTCGAGATAGGCCTTCATGCGGTCCGACAGGGCGTCGTAGGCCGCATACATGTTGGCGAACAGCGTATCGCCGCCGCGCGGCGGACAGGTCTTGATGTGGAGAATCGAGCCCATCGGCGGTTCGACCTCGCAGCTCACGTCGGTATGCCAGCCCTCGCCGTTGGCACGCGGGCTGTTCTTGTCGGAGTGGATGCGCATCATCTCCGGCATGCCCGGCTCGTGCGGCGCGGCGGGATGGACGTGCAACTCGCCGAACAGGCGGCCGAACGCCATGTGCTGCTCGGGCGTCAGCACCTGGTCACGGAAGAAGATCACGAGGTTCTCGGCCAGGGCACGATGGATCTCGTCCTGCTGGCGATTCGACAACGGCTTGCTGAGATCGACGCCGCCCAGTTCCGCCCCGATGATCGGGGTCAGCTTGTCCACGGTGATCGTCTCGTAGGGCGCGCCCTCCTCCGCGGTGTAGCGGATGCGCGGGCCGGCATTGGCGTTCAATGAGCCTGTCATGTCTGTCTCCTTGGCCCTATTCGTCGAGGGTGATCTTGTTTTCGCGGATCAGCTTGGACCAGACCTCGCCTTCCGCGGCGACGAACTGGTCGAACTGTTCGGGGGTCCAGTCCTTGAGGACGGTGCCCAGCTGGGTCGAGCGCTCGATGACGACGTCGAGCTTCGCGATCTTGCGCATCGCCGCATTCAGCTTGTCGACGATCGGCTTGGGCGTACCCGCCGGGGCGAACATCCCGTACCAGGCATCGAAGATGAAACTCGGCAGCCCCGCTTCCGCCGTCGTGGGAATCTCGGGAAAGGCGGGGTGACGCACCTCGTTGGCGATGGCGAGCGCCTTCACATTGCCGTTGCGGATGTGCGCCGCGACCGACGGCGGACTCATGACCGCGAGTTCCACCTGTCCCGCCACCAGGTCGGCACTCACCGGGCCCGCGCCCTTGTACGGAATGTGCACGAGATCGATGCCGGCGGCCTTGTTCAGCAGCACGCCACCGATATGGGCGACCGAACCCGGCCCGAAGGAGGCGTAGTTGAGCTTGCCGGGATTGGCCTTGGCGTAGGCGATGAAGTCCTTGAGGTTGTCCGCCGGTACCCGCTTGGCGATGACGATGACCTGCGGTGCGATCGCACCCATGGCAACACCCGTCAGGTCCTTTGGCGACCAGTTGAGGTTCTTGATCATCGCGGGATTCGCCGAATGGAAGGACGAATACTGCATCAGCAGCGTGTAGCCGTCGGGCTTGGCCTTCGCGACCAATGCCGTGGCGATATTGCCGTTGCCGCCGCCCTTGTTGTCGACGACGACCTGTTGGCCGAACTCCTTGGAGAGGTGCTCGGCGAACATGCGGCCGACGATGTCTGTGCCGCCGCCGGCCGGGGCGGCAACGACGAGCGTGATCGGCCGGTCGGGATAGGCGCCCTGCGCCCGGGACGCCCGGTTCGCGGCGAGCGATCCGGCGGCAACGGATCCAAGGGCTAGGAGGCGGCGGCGCTTCATCCCGGTTTGTCCTTCCTGTCTTCGTTCGATGGGCGACCCTGTCGCGTTGCCACAGGGCGCGGTTGACGCAGCGCTAGCACCAATCCACTTTATGCATGAAGTGCATTATTTGCAGACTAATTGATGAGGATTTCGCACGAATGCACAAGCGGCTGCTGGAATCCTTCGTGGCCGTCTATCGGTCGGGGTCGCTCGTCGAGGCCGCCGAGCGCCTCAACATTTCGCAATCCGCCCTCTCCCGCCGCATCACGGAATTCCAGCACCGACTGGGTCTCCCTCTGTTCGAACCGTCGGGCCGCGGCATGGTGGCGACCAGCGATGCGCACGACCTGCTGCCACTGGCCTCGGCGGCGCTGGAAGGCATCGCCCGGCTGGAAGCGGCGGCCCGGGTCAACAGCGTCCAGCCCGCGGTGCACATCACGGTGGCCGCGACCGCCCACACGATCGAAACGGTGGTGGCGCCGCGGATCGCGGACGTCGTCCGGACCCGGCCGAACGTCCGCATCGGCGTCATCGAGGCGAACGGCGTCGAGATCGAGAACCTGGTGCTGAGCGGCGAGGCCTCGATGGGCATCACCGGACGCCCGCGCTACGACACGGGTCTCGTCTACCACCAGATCGTGCGGCTCGACATTCTGGCGGCCTCGCCCGCTCCCTTCACGGCCAGCGAGCGCCGGCACGGGATCGACCTGCGCACCCTCAGCGAGCGCGATCTCCTGGTGCTGGACCGCGGGTACCAGTCGCGCCTGACGCTCGACGCAGCCCTGCGATTGCTCTCCCTGTCGCCGAGCATCCGCCACGAAGGTGGCTCGGGGACGGTGATCCTGGCGCTGGCGCGAGCGGGCCTCGGTACCGCCGTCATCCCCGCGACCACCCAGACGGACCTCCCTACGGCCAAGATCATCGCCAACGGGATCGTGCTCGGCATGGATCTCGCGGCGATCTGGGATCCGGCGCTGCGCTGGCGGACCGAGGTCGAGCAGTTCGCGGAAGCGATGCGGGCGTCCTTCATCCGCAAGCGCTCACGGCGCGGCTGAGGCCTAGCCTTTTACCGCACCGGCCGTGAGCCCCGAGGACATGTAGCGGCGGAAAGCATAGTAGATGGCGGCCGGCGGCAGCGCGTAGAGGAAGCCTGCCGTCATCAGCAGTTCCCACGGCGAATCGTCGGCCGACAGGAAGTTGCCGAGCGCGACCGGGAGCGTGATCGCCGTGTCCTTGGACAGTAGCAGGAACGCGTAGAGATACTCGTTCCAGGCCAGCAGCAGCGCGTAGGTACCGACGGCAATCAGCGACGGCACCATCAGCGGCAGGTAGATCAGGCGGAACAGCTGGAACGGCGAGGCGCCGTCGATCATGGCGGCCTCGTCGAGTTCGACCGGCAGCTTGTCGGAGGCCTGGCGCAGGATCCAGATCGCGTAAGGCGAGGCGATGGTGGCCATCGCGAGCACCAGGGCCCAGTCGTTGTTCAGCAGCCCGTACATGCCCATGGTCTTGTACATCGGCACCGCCAGGAACGCGGCCGGGATGAAGTAGGTCAACAGCGCGAGGTTCATCACCGTGCGGCCGCCCTTCATGCGCAGCCGGCTGATGGCGAAGGCCGCGGCCGTCGCCACGAACAGCGTGATCGCCGCCGTGCCGACCGAGATGATCACCGAGTTGAACATCTGCAGCCAGAAGTGATTGAGGAAATGGTGCTTCTGGCCCACCACCGTGCCGAAATTGCGCAAGGTCGGACTAGTCGGCCAGAGCTGGCCCGAGAAGGCCGCGTCCTTGGGTGAAATCGCGAACAGGAACATGTGGTAGATCGGGATCAGCGTCCACAGCAGCACCGGGATGCCGATCAGTAGCAGACCGCTTTCGAAGCCGACGGTGCGCAGGAACTTGCGCGGGCTCATCGCGAGAGCCGCCGCATCATGAAGTAGACGAGCGGCAGGATCAGCGGCAGCGCGCACACGATCGACGCCATGGCGAGACCGACCTGGTCGAGCCGCAGATAGCGGATGCCGAGCGTCGCCAGCACGTGCGTGAGATCGGCCGGGCCGCCGCCGGTCAGCAGGTAGACGCTGTTGAAGTCGCCGACCGTGAAGATCATCGAGAGCAGCGTGCAGGTGACGTAGAGCGTGCTCATCGACGGCCAGGTGATGTAGCGGAAGCGATGCCAGGCGCCCGCCCCGTCGACCGAGGCGGCCTCGTAGAGCTCGCCCGGGATGGCCAGCCGGCCGGCCAGCAGGATCAGCGTCCAGAAGGGCAGCGACTTCCAGATATGGACCAGCATCGAGAGCGTCAGCGCCAGCGCGGGATCGTTCAGCCAGTTCGGCCCGTCCTCGGCGGTGAGACTGAAGATCAGCTGGTTGATGACGCCCCACTCCGGATTGAGCATGAAGCGCACCGACAGGATGGTCGGGATCGAGGGCACCGCCCAGGGCAACACGAACAGCACCGCGAGGACCTTCACCCACCAGCGCTTGTGGGTGAAGAAGCCGGACAGGAAGAGCGCCAGCGCCATCTTCACGTTGATGGCGACGACCAGGAAAACAAAGGTGTTGATGACAGTCCGCAGGAAGATCGGATCGGCCGCCAGCTCGACATAGAGCTGCGGGCTGCGCGCCAGCCAGAAGCTGTAGCCCACCGGGAACAGCACGAAGCCGATGAAGATCGCGACATAGGGCGCGACGAACAGCAGGCTCCAGGCCTGCCGCTCCGACAGGCCCAAGCCCGCCCACCGGGATTTCTCCCGGCGGGCCGCCGTATCGATTGCGGTTGCCGCCATACGCGTACCCGACTCGCAGACTTACGCGTGGAGGCCTACTTGGCCACTTCCTTTATGCGAGCGATCAACTCGTCCACCGCCTTCTCGACCGAGACCTTCTCGCTGACCACGCGGTTCATCGCCTTGGCCCATACGTTCTCGTTGTTGAGGATGGTGAACTTGTAGTTCTTGGTGAACTCGAACGGGAGCGTGCCGGCCTTGAACTGGTCGTAGACGGCCTTGCGATGCTTGTCGGCCTGCCAGAACGGGCTCTCCTGGCTGGCCTTCGTCACCGGAAACCAGCGGCCGAGCGCGCCCTCGACATAGGGGCGGAGGTTTTCCTCCTCGAGCAGGAACTTCAGGAACTCGCGCGCACGCGGCTTGTTCTTGGAGTCCTGGAAGATCACGCCGACCTTCACCGCCGTACGATAGACCATCGCCGTGCCGTCGGGCTTCTTGGGGAAGCCGGCGGTCGCGATCAGCTCGTCGTAGGCCTTGCGGCCGGCGGCGCGCTGCTCGGGCGTCAGCTGCTCGTTGTTGGCGTCGTCCAGCCACTTGGCCGCGATCGAGATCGTGTAGTTGTGCGTCATGATCGTCGTGCGATTGTGGAAGGCGACGTTGTTGTCGGGGTCCTTCCAGGTCGTCGACGAGGGCGGCGTGCAGCCCTTTGTGTAGACGTCGGTGTAGTCGCGCAGCGCCGCGATCAGACCCTCGCGCACCTTGGGGTCGTCGACCAGCAGCTTGCCGGAATCGTCGACCAGCTTGACGTTGTAGGCGTCGACCCAGCTCAGGAACGACTGGAACGAATCGGTCGATTCGACGCCCATCGGGCTGCCGATGCCGTAGACGCGGCTGCTGGTCGCCTTGCGATAGGCTGGCTGGACCTTGTCGCACCAGAAGGACCAGTATTCCTTCCAGGTGCCCGGGATGTCGTTCTCCTTGAAGCCGGCCGTCGCCAGCATATCCTTCCAGTACTGGATGTGCAGCGTCTGCTGCTTCAGGACGAAGCCGTAGAAGGCCTTCTTCTTGGCCTTGTCGTTGTAGAGATAGGCCGTCTCGATGGTGACCGGCGCGAAGCGGTCCTTCATCGGCTCGATGACGTCGGAGATGTCCTCGAGCTTGCCGTCATAGGCCCACTTGCCCGCGACCTGGACGTCGTACGTATCGGAATAGGCGATGTCGGGCGGCGAGCCGGAATCGAGGGCCGCGACGGTCTTGGGGATCATGTCCTGCACGGCATACTGCGACAGGTCGACTTTCACGCCGGTCTTGGCCTCGAACTTCTTGATCGCGGCGAACAGCGCCTCATCCTCGGACTTGTAGAAGCCCTTCACCCACCAGACGTTGAGTTTTTCCTGGGCAAATCCGGGGGCCGCCGAAAAGGCGATCGCCAGTGCCGCGGCGCCGGCCAGAATCCGTCTCATTGTTTCCTCGTCATTCTTAGTTGTCTGACAACTCGATTATCAGTCCAACCTGCGGGAGTCGAGAAAAGACCTGAGCTTCTGTGCGCATTGCACAGCGTGCGAGAATGGCAGCCCATGCCGCGAGCGGCCGAAGACGTTCAACTCCGCGTCGGGAAGGCCGCCAAGCAGGTCTGCCATGACGGACACTGGAATGAACGGGCTGCCGTCGGGATGCAACAGCAGCGTGGGACACTTGATGTCGGACAACCGGCGCGTGAGGTCGGTGTCGATCAGGACTCCGAGCGCGTTCAGGATCGAGGCACGCGACCACTTCTCCTGCTCCGCCGCGAACCATGCCAGGCGCTCGGGCGACAGGGCGCCGTCGTGAAAGCGATCACGCAGGAAGACGTCGGACCACCCTTTCGAGCCACCTTCGTCGAGCTGCCGTCGCCAGGCTTCGACACGCTGGATGGATGCGCCGAGATGGGCACCGTTGCTGACGGTGAGGGTTGTGATCCGTCCGGGCCGCGAGAGTGCCGCCGCCAGAGCCACGGTGCCGCCGATCGATTCGCCCACCAGATGGAACCGCTCCGCACCGGCCGCATCGGCCACCGCGAACACGTCCTCGACCAGCAAGTCGAGCGACCATCTGAAATCGGCTGCCGGGATCGTCGAGCGACCGTAGCCGCGCATGTCGAAGGTGACGAGCCGATAGGCATCGGCCAGCGCCGGCCGCCAGCCTGTCCAGATGCCGGCGCTGGCACCGATCCCGTGATGGAACAGGATCGGCAGGTTTTCCCGCTCCCATGGCGCCGCCTGATCCACGACGTCATAGTGAAGCGCTCCGTGCGCGGTGACGGCCAGCGGCATGATCAGTCGGCGCGGATGCCCGCCTCCTTGATCACCTCTTCCCACTTCTTGCGATCTGCCATGATGGTCGCCTTGAACTCGGCGGGCGAACCGATGATCGTGTCCATGCCGCTTTCGGCGAAGCGCTTCTGGACCTCGGGCTTGGCGACCGACGCACGCAACGCCTTGTTCCAGTAGTCCGTCAGGTTGGCCGGCAGGGCCCTCGGCCCGAACACGCCGAACCAGTTCACCACCTCGAATCCAGGCAGGTATTTCGAGATCAGCGGCAAATTGGGAAACATGGGAGATGGCTTGGGCGAACCGAAGGCCACCGGAATGAGTCCGCCGCCGTTAATCTGGCCCAGGAACTCCGGCATGTTGCCGAACATCATGTCGCAATTGCCCGAGATCATGTCTTGGATCGCCGGCGCGCCACCGCGATAGGGCACATGCAGGATGTTGATGCCCGCCATCTTCTTGAACAGCTCGGCGGCGAGATGCTGCGACGTGCCGTTGCCCGCCGAGGCGTATGTGAGCTTGCCGGGATTCTTCTTGGCGAAGTCGATGATCTCCGGAATCGTCCGGTACTGCATGTGCTTGCCGACCACGAGCATGTTGGTGACGCCGGCGATGTTGGCGATGGGCGTCAGGTCGGTATCGACATTGATCGGCAGCTTCTGTCCCGGCATCACCGGCGACACGCACATGGCGGCCATGGCGGCGAGGCCGATGGTGCGCCCGTCGGGCGGAGCATTGGCAACCGTCTCGTTGGCAATGAAGCCGCTGGCGCCGGTCTTGGTGTCCACGATGACCTTCTGGCCCACTTCCGATGTCGCCGCTTCGGCGATGATGCGGCACAGCAGATCGGCCGTCCCGCCCGGCGCGAAGCCGCAGAGGAAGCGGACGTCGCCGCCCAGCGTCTGCGCGCGCGCCGGCAACCCGGCCAGCGAGCCGAACAGGGCCGCCGTCCCGGCGGCCGTGAATGTCCTGCGTTGCATTATTGTTTCCTCCCTGTGTTGGGAAAAAGCCTAGCATACTTCGTGCATGAGCAAGCCCCTTCGCCGCCACCTGCTCGCCGGCCTCGCCGCGCTTCCACTGGCCCCTGCGCGCGCCCAGGCGCCGGACTTTCCCGACAGGCCGCTGCGTTTCATCGTGGGCTTCCCGCCCGGCGGTCCCAACGATCTGCTGACCCGGGTGATCGCGCCGGGCATCGGCGAGCGGCTGGGCCGCACCGTCGTGGTCGAAAACAAGGCGGGCGCCAACGGCGAGATCGCCGCGAGCTTCACCGCCAAGAGTCCCCCTGACGGCAGCGTGTTCATGCTGGCCTCCAACGGCTCGACCACGGTGGCGCCGGCGCTCAACCGCGCCATGCCCTACGACGTTCGCACGGACTTCATCGCCGTGGCGCCGGTCGGCATCAATCCGATGCTGCTTGTCGTCCGGCCGGACCTGCCGGCGAAGGACATCGGCGCGCTGCTGGCGCTGGCCCGTGCGCGGCCTGGAAAGCTGAACGGGGCCTCCGCCGGTGCGGGGGGCGCGACCCATCTGGCGCTCGAGCTCTTCAAGGCGATGGGACGGCTCGACATCGTGCACGTACCCTACAAGGGGGGTGGCCCGGCGATGGCCGATCTCATGGCGGGCCAGGTCGACCTGTATTTCGGCGGCCTGTCGACGGCGCTGCCTCACGCGAAGGCCGGAAAGATGCAGGCGCTCGGGCAGACCGCCCTCGCCCGCTCGGCGGCCGCTCCGGACGTTCCGACCATCGCCGAGTCCGGACTGCCCGGGTACGAAGCGGCCATCTCCTATGGCGTCTTCCTGCCAGCCGGTACGCCGAAGGCTCTGGTGGGTCGCCTGCACGCGGCCGTCGATGCCACCGTCCGCTCGCCCGATGTCGTGAAGAAGTTCGTCGAACTGGGTGCCGACCCGCAGTTCGGCACGCCCGCCGAGTTCGCGGCCTATGTGGCCGACGACCTCGCCAAATGGGCCCGCCTCGCGAAGGAGGCGGGCCTCAAGGCGGAGTAGGCTCGCGGCTTACTGGACCGACGAGAAAGCCGTCGGCGTCAGCATCTGCACCGCCACGTTCTCGACGATGGCGCCGTCCTTCTCGGTTTCGGCGCGCTTGGCCAGCCATTCCGGATCGGCGGCGAAGGCATTCCACTTCTTCTCGCGATCGGCCAGCGATTCCCAGGCAAGGAAGTAGGTCAACTCCTGGTTCGACTCGCCGATCAGGGTCGTGAAGAAGCCCGCCTGCTTGATGCCGTGCCGCTCCCAGATCTTGAGCGTGATGGTGTTGAAGCGGTTGAGCAGGGCCGGCAGCCGGCCCGGCACGCACCGGTAGACGCGCATTTCGTAGATCATTCTTCTCTCCCCTAGAATTGCCCGCCGAAGCGCGGCACGAACCCATCGCCCTTGTGGTCGATGTGGCAACTGAACGGCGCCCCGAAATGGCACGGCATCAGCCGTGCCCCATTGCCGGCGCAATGCTCGAGCGCCGCGCGCCGGCTCTTGCGCGCGCCGACGCCATCGGCGCAGGCGAAGCTGTTCCATTCGGGATGATAGACCTGCAGTGCGTGATGAAGGATGTCGCCGCAGAACAGCGCTTTCTCGCCGCGCGAGTCGAACTGGATGGCGATGGTGCCCGGCGTATGGCCGGGCGCGGGCTCGACCTTCAGGTGCTCGTCGAGTTGAGCGGCGCCATCGACCATGCGTGTGAGCCCCGCCTCGACGACCGGCAGCACCGAGTCACGGAAGGAGCCGCCATTGACCGGGCCGGACGCGGGATCGCTGTCCAGCTTCAGATAGTGATCGTAGTCGGCGCGGCTGAAGACGTACTCGGCGTTGCGGAAGGTCGGGACCCACTTGCCGTTCTCGAGCCGCGTGTTCCAGCCGACATGGTCGACGTGAAGGTGCGTGCACATGACCATGTCGATCTGGTCGGGCTCGACGCCGGCCGCCTTCAGCCGCTCGAGGTACTTCGTTTCCATCAGGTGCCACTTGGGCCGATGAGGACGCGGCTTGTGATTGCCGACGCAAGTGTCGATCAGAATCGTCTTGCCGCCGATCTTGAGCAACCAGCTGTGGATGCTGAGCTTCAGGAAACCGGAGGCCTCGTCGTAGTGCGCCGGCACGAGCCAGTCGCGATGACGGTCCACGACGGCTGCATCCCAATCGGGGAAAAAACTCCTGGCTTCGAAGTTCGGTTCGTAGCTTTCCTCGATGCGCACCGCCGTACCGGCGCCGAGCCTGACCTCGACCATTCCTGCCTCCCCGATTTGTCGGGGAGCTTACCGGGGCGAGGCCGTCGCAGGAAAGGCGCCCGTTTCGCCGGGCGCCCTCGCTTCAGAACGGCAGGCGCGAGGCGTCGGCGCGCTCGACGTGGCGGTGCGTCAGTCCTGCAATCGCGGCTCCCCCGAGCGGTCCCACGATGGCGAGCGCGATGAAATGAACGCCGAGAAGCCACGGCTCGAACAGGCCAGGCATCATGTGGCCGACCGTCACGGTCGACACGAAGAACAGGACGGCGAAGCTCGCGCCCGCAAGCAGCCCGCCCAGCATCACGAGAAGAAGCGAGGCCGTCAGCGATCGTCCGATGAGATAGCTTGCCGCGAAGGCGGCCCCGGCGGCGACAAGCGCTGTAACAGTTTCCATCACGTACCCCCTCCAATACGCTCTCGACTTGGGAGAAATCAGAGTCGACACTGCATCGTCATCCTCACTCTGAAACATCCAATGTTTGTCGAGAACCGACCAATTGCGCATGTCTGACTCTGCATTCGACTGGCTTTCCGCAGCGGAACTCTCAAAACTTTTTTCGCGACGTCAGGCTTCTCCGGTCGAACTCGTGAATGCGATGTTGAAGCGTGCATCGGCGCTGCAACCTCATCTGAACGCTTTCGTCCTGATCGATGCCGAAGGAGCCCTGAACGCGGCAAGGGCCGCGGAATCACGCTGGCAGCAAGGAAGCCCCCTGTCGCCGTTCGACGGCATACCGACGACCATCAAGGACACCACCAACGTGAGGGGCTGGCCGACCCGTGTCGGCTCCTACTCGACGGACGAGACTCCGGCCATCGAGAACGCAGCCGTCGTCGACCGGTTCCTTGCGGGGGGCATGATTCTTCTGGGCAAGACGACCACGCCGGAATTCGGCTGGAAGGCCCTGACCGATTCGCCGTTGCAGGGCACGACGCGCAATCCCTGGAACCTCGCCCATTCGCCGGGCGGCTCTTCGGGCGGCGCCTCGGCGCTCACGGCGGCCGGCGTCAACCCCTTCAACCATGGCAACGACGGCGGCGGGTCGATCCGCATACCCGCCGCGCACACCGGCCTCGTGGGCCTGAAGCCGTCCTACGGACGGATCCCGCAATCCCCCGCCGACGCACCCTTCGCCGATGTCATCAGCCAGGGCGTGCTGGCGCGCTCGGTGCTCGACACCGCGATGGCGCTCAACCTCACGGCCGGTCCCGATCCGCGTGACTGGCGGTCGCTGCCCGCCGAGGCGCGCGACTACACGGTGGGCCTCGACGCCGGCGTGCGCGGCTGGAAGATCGGTCTCAGCCTCGACCTCGGCCATGTGACGGCCGATCCGGAAGTACGCGACCTCATCGTCGCCGCCGCGAAACGCTTCGAGGATCTCGGCGCACATGTCGAGGAAGTCGGTCCGATGTTCGAGCCGTTGCAGCAGCATTTCGAGCCGCTATGGATCGGCGGCTTCGCCACGCGCTTCCGCCAGATCCCGACCCAGCTCCACGACAAGCTCGACCCCGGCCTGCGCGCACTCGCGGAAAAGGGCCTGTCGATCACCCTCGCCGACTACGCCCGCGCCTACGAAGCCAAGAGCAAGCTCGCGCGCGACCTCGCGCTGTGGCATCGCAACTACGACCTGCTGCTGGCGCCCGTCACGCCGACCGCCGCTCCGCCGGTGGAGACGCTTTACAATTCCGATGCGTTCCCGCGCTGGACCAAGGGTGCGCCATACACCCTTCCCTGCAATCTCACGGGCCAACCCGCCGCGTCGATGCCGGCGGGTCTCACTCAGGCGGGTCTGCCGGTCGGACTGCAGATCATCGGCCCGCCGCGCGCGGACGAGGTCGTGCTGCGTGCGATGCGCGCCCATGAAAGCGCGAGCGGATGGACCTGGCCGCAGCCGCGCGTGCTCGAGACGCTTCGGGGATTGTGAGGGCGGCCGACCGTCAGGCCGCGGGAGAGACCTTGTCGCTCGTCGGACGCACGACGCGCAGCGCAATCACCAGGACGCGATAACCGAGGAAGCCAGCGCAGAGCGCGCTGCCCGCGGCGATGTATCCCGGTTCGATCAGCGCCTCGCCCATCATCGCCGACGAGAAGTCGACGACGGAGAGCGCGACGAGGATGAGGGCGGCGACGAGGCCATCGACCGTCGCCGGCAGCGACACGAGGCCCGACTCCCGGTTCGACTGCACGCTCAGCATCCATCCGCGGATGCGCCCGATCACCGAGCCGACGGCAAAAGCCGCGACCCAGAGGATGTCGAACAGGAAGCTCGCCTCGAAGACGCCAGCGAGAAGCATCAGGGTCGCCAGCACCGCAAAACCGCCGGGCAGCGCGAGACGGCCCAATGTCGTGACGCCGCCGCGCGACTGCGCCGCCATCGTCCAGAGGCAGAGGGCGGCGAACAGAAGCGTGAGGCCGTTCGCCAGGCTGAGGGCCGAAACCATGACCGAAGGAAACGACACGGCGCGCGGCGAGTAAAGCGCTGAGGCTGCACAAGCACTGTCGGCAGGGGTGCTTTTCCGCCGCCGCGCACGAGAAGTTGAATGGGCCTCACAGGCTCTGAAAGTCAGGATGGAACTCGCGGCAACATATGAAAATTGGGGAAAAATCGACATGAGACTCGGATCCGGATTCGCGGCCCTTGCCGCTTCGACGCTCCTGCTGGCTGGTTCAGTCACGTCGTCGCAGGCGCAGCAGACGCCGCCGCAATTTCCCAACATGACCTTTTTCATCACCAGCACCGGCGGCCCGCAGGGCGCCAATTTCGGCGGCCTCGAGGGCGCGGACCGGCATTGCCAGGCGCTTGCCACCAAGGCCGGCGCCGGTGCCAAGACCTGGCGGGCCTATCTCAGCACCCAGGCCGTCGGCGGTGCGACCGCGGTCAACGCCCGGGATCGCATTGGCAAGGGACCGTGGGCGAATGCCAACGGCGTTCAGATCGCATCGAGCGTCGAGGACCTGCACTCGGACAACAACAAGCTGACCGCAGCCACCAGCGTCGCCGAAACCGGCAGGCTGATCCCGAGCCGCCTGTACACGGTGAACCAGCACGACATCCTGACCGGCACACAGGCTGACGGCACCGCCTTTCCGCCGGACAAGGACATGACCTGCGGCAACTGGACGAAGAGCGGCGAGGGAAGCGCCATGGTCGGTCACACCGATCGCATGGGCCTGCGCGACGATGCCCCGTCCAAGTCGTGGAACACCTCCCATCCATCGCGCGGCTGCGACCTGCCCTCGCTGGTGGCGACGGGCGGTGCGGGCCTGCTCTACTGCTTCGCGGCGGACTGAGCCGAAAGGGCGGCGCCGGCACAGCCGGCGCCACCGCTCCGATGCGGGATCAGGCGTCGGGCTTGACGCCGGCGGTCGTGATGACCTTCTCCCACTTGTCGATCTCATTCTGAAGGAACTTGCCCGTATCGGCCGGCGTGGCGCCGACAGGGATGACAGCCTGTTCGGCGAGGCGCTTGCGCAGCGCTTCGTCCTTCAGGGCACGCCCCACTTCCGTCGACATCCTGTCCACGATGTCCTTCGGCGTACCCGCCGGCGCGAGGAACATCACCCAGGTCGAGGATTCGATCAGCGGTCCGCCGGACTCCACGATGGTCGGAACTTCCTCGACGCCCGGCACGCGATCCTTCGACAACATCGCCAGCGCGCGGATCTTGCCGGCCCGGACCTGGGCCATCACGCCGATCGGTGCGTCGATCAGCATCTGGATGTTGCCCGAGGCCAGATCGGCCAGCGCAGGCGCCGTGCCCTTGTAGGGCACATGCACCATGTTGGTGCCCGTCACCTGCTTCATCAGCTCGCTGGTGAGATGCGCGGCGGCGCCGACACCGGAAGAGCCGAACGAGATCTTGCCTGGGTTCTTCCTGGCGTACTCGATCAGTTCCCCGACGTTCTTCACGGGCAGATCGTTGGTGACCGTGATGATGAGCGGCGCGACGCCGACCAGCGAGACCGGCTCGAAGCCTTTCACCGGATCGAACTTCAGCTTGCCGGCATAGAGCGTCTTGTTGGCCGCGTGGGCCGCGATCACGGTCAGGAACGTGTAACCGTCGGGCGCGGCGTTGGCGACGATCTCGGCGCCGATCAGAGAGTTGGCGCCGGGCTTGTTGTCGACGACGAAGGTCTGCCCGACGTTCATCTTCTCTAGCGTGAGGCGCGTGGTGACGTCGGTCAGCCCGCCCGCCGTATAGGGCACGACCCAGCGGATCGGCTTGTTCGGCCAGGCCTGGGCACGCACGGCGCCCGGAATCAGGGCAGCCGCCGCCGTGGCCGCGAGCGCCGTGCGGCGATTGATCGTCTTCATGTGTTTTCCTTTTCCCTGTTTTGCTTCAGTCCAGATCGAGGCCGTTCATCCCGGCGTTCTTGCGCGCCTTCTTCGCGATCTCGCTGAGCACCTTGCCGGCCTGCACCGGATCCATGATCTGCTCGACCGTGGGGCCCTTATGCCAGCCCTCGGCGACGGCGAAAATGCCGTTTCCGGCCTGGAAGACGCGACCAGTGACCTCGCGGCTGTCCTCGCTCACCAGCCAGGTGGCGACGGGCGCGATCCACTTCGGATCGCGGCGCTTCTTGTCCTCGTCCGTGTATTCCCGCAGGTCCTCGGTCATGCGCGTGAAGGCCGACGGCGAGATCGAGTTCACCGTGATCCCGTAGCGGGCGAGTTCGCGCGCCGCGATGATGGTGAAGGAGGCGATGCCGGCCTTGGCCGCACCGTAGTTGGTCTGGCCGATGTTACCGTAGATGCCCGAGACCGAGGTCGTCGTGATGATACGCGCATCCACCGGGCCGCCCTTCAGCTTCGCCTGGTCGCGCCAGTAGGCGGCCGCGTGGCGAGCCGGCGCGAAGGTGCCCTTGAGATGCACCTTGATGACGGCGTCCCACTCGTCCTCGCTCATGTTGACGAGCATGCGGTCGCGCAGGATGCCGGCATTGAGGACGATGGCGTCGAGCTTGCCGAAGGCCTCGACCGCCTGGTCGATCATCCGCTTGGCGCCGTTCCAGTCGGAAACGTCGTCGCCGTTGGCCACGGCCTCACCGCCCATCGCCTTGATCTCGTTCACGACCTGCTGGGCCGGTCCGACGTCGTTGCCCTTGCCGGCCCGGT
The DNA here is from genome assembly GCF_020880995.1 of Reyranella aquatilis. Classification (GTDB taxonomy): domain Bacteria; phylum Pseudomonadota; class Alphaproteobacteria; order Reyranellales; family Reyranellaceae; genus Reyranella; species Reyranella aquatilis. The sequence continues at coordinate 385,528 of NZ_JAJISD010000002.1, forward strand.
CGCCGCCCAAATCGTTCACGACCACCTTGGCGCCGTGCTCGGCGAGCATCAGGCAATGTTCCCGGCCGACGCCGCGGGCGCCGCCCGTCACGATCGCAACCCGTCCCTCGCACAATCTCGCCATTGGTGCCTCCCGTCTTTTGCGTGTCTGAAACCCGTCGTCCTGGGCTAGTCTAGCGGGGCTCACAGGAGGATCGCCATGGACACGCTGCCGCTCGTCACCCCCGAACAGGTCGGGCTTTCCGCAGCGCGGCTCGACCGCGTGCGCACTTGGATGAACGGCTGGGTCGACAGCGGAAAGCTGGCCGGCATGGTGACCTGCGTCATGCGCCGGGGCGAACTGGCCTTCGCCGAGGTCGCGGGCAAGTCGGACCTGGCCCGCAACAAGCCGATGCGCGCCGACACGATCTTCCGCATTTATTCGATGACCAAGCCGCTCACCTCGGTGGCCATCATGATGCTCTACGAAGAGGGCCGGTTTCAGCTCGACGACCCGATCTCGAGGTTCATCCCCGCCTTCGCCAATCCGCGCGTCATGGTGGGCGGCAGCCGCGGCAAGATCGAGACCGTGCCGGCCGAGCGAGAGATCAACTTCCGCGACCTGCTCACCCACACGTCGGGCCTGACCTACGGCTTCATGGAGAGCAATCCGGTCGATGCCGCCTATCGCGCCAAGCAGGACGGCGTAGACTTCCAGACCGCCGACACCAGCCTGAAGCAGGTCGTAGAGCGGCTGGCGCAACTGCCGCTGATCGCGCAGCCGGGCAAGGCCTGGAACTACTCGGTTTCTACCGACGTGCTGGGCTACCTCGTCGAGGTGATCTCCGGCCAGCCCTTCGAGAAGTATCTGAAGGAGAAGGTCATCGACCCGCTGGGCATGGTCGACACCGACTTCCACGTCCCGGCCGCCAAGCACGACCGCTTCGCCGCCAACTATGCCGCGGGCCCCGGCGGCCGGCTCGATCTGATCGACGATCCGGGCAAGAGCCGCTACCTGGCGCCGCGCAAGGTGAACTCGGGCGGCGGCGGCCTCGTCTCGACGGCATCGGACTATCTCCGCTTCTGCAAGTTCATGCTGAACAAGGGCGAGCTCGACGGCGTGCGCCTGCTCGGCCGCAAGACGGTCGAGCTGATGACCATGAACCACCTGAAGGGCGACATGGCCGACATGGGCACGCCGCGCTTCTCGGAATCGACCTACACCGGCATCGGCTTCGGGCTGGGCTTCTCCGTGATGATCGATCCGGCCAAGGCCTACATCGCCGGCACGCCGGGCGAGTATGCCTGGGGCGGCGCGGCCTCCACCGCCTTCTGGATCGATCCGGTCGAGGACATGGCCGTAGTGCTGCTGACGCAGCTCATGCCGTCGTCGACCTATCCGATCCGCCGTGAGCTGCGCGTGCTTACCTACCAGGCGATCATCGACTGAGGGGACAGGGCCATGCGCAACACCGGCAGCATCGAAGTCCGCAAGCTCCATCCGCTGTTCGGTGCGGAGATCACCGGCATCGACATCACGCGCCCGCTCTCGGCGCGCGAGTTCGGGCCGATCCGCGCCGCGTTCGAGGAGCATTCGGTGCTCCTCTTCCGCGACCAGCCGATGAACGACGATCAGCAGATCGCCTTCAGCGAGAATTTCGGGCCGCTGGAGACGACGCTCAGCGCCAATCCTGCCGCCGGCACCAAGTTCGCGCGCCAGTCCAATCTCGACATCATGACCGGCGAGCCGATCCCGCCGGACGACATGCGGATGATCTACCAGAAAGCCAACTACTTCTGGCACTCCGACTCGTCCTTCAAGCGCATCCCCTCGCTCTGCTCGATCCTGACGGCGCGGATCTGCCCGCCCGAGGGCGGCAACACCGAGTTCCTGAACATGCGTGCGGCCTGGGACGCGCTGCCGCCGGCGCTGCAGGCGACGATCCATCCGCTGGTCGCCGAGCATGCGCTCGCCCATTCGCGCGACCGCGTGCAGAAGGGGATCCTGAGCGCCAAGTCGCTGGCGGAACTGCCGCCCGTGAAGCAGCGCATGTTCCGCGACAATCCCATCAATGGTCGCCGCGCGCTTTATATCGGCGCCCATGCCGGCCGCATCCTCGACTGGCCCGAGCCGATGTCGAAGGCGATCCTTTGGGAGCTGGCGCAACGCGCCGAGCAGCCGGAGTTCATGATGTCCCATGCCTGGCGCGAGGGCGATGTGATCGTCTGGGACAATCGCGCCGTTCTCCATCGCGCCACATACTATGACGCGACTAAGCACAAGCGCCTGATGCAGCGCACGACCGTCGGCGGCGACGAACTGACGGTTCCCCAGTAAGCATGGCCGAGCCCGCTTCAGCCGGTCCGCTCCCCGACGGCATGCCGCCGGGGCCACGGCGCCTCGCCGCCGTGGCGACCATCACCATCGGCCTGTCGATGGCGGTGCTCAGCAACTCGATGACCAATCTCGCCCTGCCCTACATCGCGAAGGATCTCGCGATCACGGCGGAGAGTTCGATCTGGATCGTCAATGCCTACCAGATCGCGCTGATGATCCTGCTGCTGCCGGTGGCGGCGCTGGGCGACATCGTGGGCTACCGCACTGTCTACCGCTGGGGGCTGGTGTTCTTCTCGCTGGCGTCTATCGGATGCGTGCTGGCGCCCTCTCTTTCATGGCTGATCACCGCCCGTACGCTGCAGGGACTGGGCGGTGCCGCCATCATGGCCATCCAGCCCGCCCTCGTGCGCTCGATCTATCCGCGCGCCGCGCTCGGCCGCGGCCTCGGCTTCAACACGACGGTCGTGGCGACCTCGCTGGCCGCCGGCCCCAGCCTCGGCGCCGCTCTGCTCGCGATCACGAGCTGGCCGATCCTGTTCGCCGTCTATATCCCGCTCGGCCTGCTTTCCTTCTTCCTCGCGGGTCGCTTCCTGCCGGTGACGACCCATGCCAAGCGGCCGTTCGACGTGCCCTCGGCGGTGCTGTCGGGCGGCACGTTCGGCCTGCTGATCTTCGGCATCGACGGCGTCGGCCATGGCCATCCATTGCCCGTGATCGTGGCCGAACTGGTCGGCGCGGCCCTGTTCGGCACGCTCTTCGTCTGGCGCCAGCGCACCCTCGCCGACCCGATGATGCCGATCGACATGTTCGGCCGGCCGATCTTCTCGCTGTCGATCTCGGCCTCGACCTGCACCTTCACGGCTCAAGGGCTCGCCTTCGTGAGCCTCCCCTTCTTCTTTCACACCGTGCTCGGCCGGGATGCCACCGCGACCGGCCTGCTGCTGACGGCCTGGCCGCTGGCACTGGCGGGCGTGGCGCCGATCGCCGGCCGGCTGGCCGACCGCCACCATGCGGGTGCCCTGGGCACGATCGGCCTCACCTGCATGGCCTCGGGCCTGGTGCTGACGGCGTTGCTGCCACCGGATCCGTCGGCCTTCAACATCGTGTGGCGCCTCGTGCTCTGCGGCATGGGCTTCGGCATCTTCGCCTCTCCCAATAACCGGCTGATGATGAACGCCGTGCCGCGCGACCGCAGCGGCAGCGCCGGCGGCATCATCGCGACCGCCCGGACGCTCGGCCAGACGATGGGGGCCGCGCTGGTCGCGCTGGTCTTCGGCCTGTTCGATTTCTCTGGCGGCGGAGCCGCCGATGCCGCGCGGGCCGCCCTCTGGCTGGCCGCCGGCTTCGCCCTCACCGCCCTGATCCTGAGCAGCCTGCGGCTACGCCACTGACGTGGCGTGCATCTCGCGGAACAATGACGGCGCCATGCCGAAGCGGCGTTCGAAGGCCTGGCCGAGCCGCGCCGAGGAACGCAGGCCGACGCGCCCGGCGATGGCCTTGAGCGGCAGCCCCTTGGCCAGCAGGGTACGCGCCGCGTCGAGCCGCAGCCCCTCGACGAAATGCGCCGGGGTCTTGCCGGTCGCTTCGACGAACTTGCGATAGAAGCTGCGCTCCGACAGGCCGGCGCGCGCCGCCAGCGCCGGCACGTCGAGCGGCTCGTCGAGATGCGTCTGCATCCATTCGATCAGCCGGGCGAACGGCGCGTCGACATCCGTCTGCGCCTGCAGCAGCGGGCTGAACTGCGACTGGTAGCCGGGCCTCCGCGCATAGAGCACGAAGTGTCGCGCGATCAGGTTGGCCGTCGCCGCGCCGAGATCGGCCTCGACCAGCGCCAGCGCCATGTCGATGCCGGTGGTCACGCCCGCGGACGTCCAGACCTGGCCATCGACGACATAGAGTGCATCGGCATCGACCGTGATCGCCGGATACCTGTCGGCGAGACGCTTGCAGCTCGCCCAGTGCGTCGCCACACGCTTGCCATCGAGCAACCCCGCCGCCGCCAGCACGAAGGCACCGGTGCAGACCGAGCCGAAGCGCCGCGCCTGCGGCGCTGCCTTGCGCAACCAGCGGCGGACATCCTCCCGCGCCATCACGGCTTTCAGGCCACGCGAGCCCCCGGCCACCAGCAGCGTGTCGCAGCGCCCGCCGATCGGCTGGCTCATCAGCGCCACGCCGCAATTGGATGCGACCGCACCGCCATCGGGCGACACGATCCGCACCTCGTAGGCCGGCCGATCGCGCGCATCGTTGGCGGCGCCGAATACCGCGGCGGGCCCGGTCACGTCGAGGAGCTGGCAGCCTTCATAGGCGAGGAGAGCGATACGATGGGGCTTGGTCATTGGCAGAAAATACCTTCTGTTTGTCATTTCTGCCAGAGGCCCGAACCGGCTATACACGGCCATCGACTTTTGAACTCGCGAAGGGAACCCCATGGCTGACACCGTCCATATCGGCATCCTGCTCTTCCCCGATCTCACGCAGCTCGACGCGACGGGACCCGCGCAGGTCTTGTGCCGCGTGCCCAACGCCAAGCTGCACATGATCTGGAAGACGCTCGATCCGGTTCCGACCGACGCTGGTTTCTCCATCGTGCCGACCACGACCTTCGCCGACTGCCCGCAGCTCGACGTGATCTGCGTGCCCGGCGGCGGCGGCCAGGTGGCACTGATGAACGACGAGGAGACGCTGGCCTTCCTGCGCAAGCAGGCCGCGGGCGCACGCTACGTCACCTCTGTCTGCACCGGCTCCCTGGTGCTCGGCGCGGCCGGCCTGCTCAAGGGCTACAAGTCAGCCTGCCACTGGTCGTCCCGCGAGTTCCTGCCGGCCTTCGGCGCGATCCCCGTGGCAGACCGCGTGGTGCGCGACCGCAATCGCGTGTCGGGCGGCGGCGTGACGGCCGGCATCGATTTCGGCCTCACCCTCGCGGCCGAACTGGCCGGCGAGGAAGTGGCGAAGTCGATCCAGCTCACCCTCGAATACGATCCGCAACCGCCCTTCGATTCCGGCAGCCCGGAGAAGGCGGGAGCGGAGCGGGTCAAGCGCCTGAAGGAGCGCATCCACGCCATGCTGGAGAAGCGCCAGAAGGCAAACGACGAGGCCGCCGCCCGGCTTGCCTGAGCCTGACGCCGGCGGGAGAGGATGTTGCGTCCTTGTCCGGCTCCCGCGACGGGACCTAGAGTCCAAGCGTGATCAGACTCGAACTCAAGGTCCCACCGCCGGCCGTCGCGCTGCTCATGGCAGTGGCGATGTGGCTGGCCGCCTACGGCCTGGAGACGCTCGCGTTTGCGTTGCCGGAACGACGGGCGGTTTCGATGGTGCTGGCCGCCTCCGGCATCGCCATCTCCTCGGCCGGCACCTGGTCCTTCTGGCGTGCTCGTACGACCGTCAATCCGACACGGCCCGCAGCCACCTCTTCTCTGGTCGCGACCGGGATCTTTCGCGTGACCCGCAACCCGATGTATCTCGGCCTCTTCCTCGTGCTGGCGGGATGGGCGGCGCATCTGGCAAACGCAGCGGCCTTGGCGGGCCCGCTGCTGTTCGCCGTCTACATCACCCGCTTTCAGATCCTGCCCGAGGAACGGGTGCTCGCCGCCAAGTTCGGTCCGGACTTCGAGGCTTACAAGCTTCGCACCCGACGGTGGATCTGATGCCGGCCGATCCTGGCCGACGCGGGAGCCCGGGATCTTCGCCGCGGTCGATGCTCACCCCATCCCCAGCAGCCGCCGCAGCACCACCTCGAGCGTCGTCGTGCCGCGCCGCAACTCGCCCGATCCGGCCGGAAAGTCCAGTCGGCCGGCGTTGATCGCCTCATAGAGGTCCGCCAGATGTCGGGCATAGTCCGCTCCCAGGCCGGCGGCGGCGAAACCGGCCATCGTCTCCGCGCGCGGCGACGGCACGGCTGTGACGGTTCCCCCGAGCAGCCTCGACAGTATTTCCGCCGCGTCGATAGCCGAGTATTGCGTCGGTCCCGCGAGATTGACCACGCGCGTGCCTGTTTGCACATCGCAGAGAAGCTCGGCCGCCGCGCGGCCGACGTCCAACGCCGAGACCGCCTCGCCCCGCAGGTCGAGCGGGACCTTGACCGAGGGCAGCACCCTCGCCGTCTGCGCGACCGGCAGCATGGCACCCCAGTTCTCGAGGAAATCGCCCGGCCGCAGGAAGACGAGCGACGGAGCGACGCCGGCCAGGGCCACTTCGAAGTCGTGCAGCGCCTGCACGATGCCGTTGCCCTCGGCGAGATGCGCACCCACCGAGGAAAGGGCCACGACATGCGGCACGACAGCCGCGCGAACGGCGGCCGCGACCGAGCGTGCCAGCTTTCTTGCCTCCGCGAGGACATCGCTCGCCTGCGGCGGCGGAACCAGCATAACGAAAGCGGCCTCTGCCCCGCGCAAGGCGTTCGTGAGATCCGCCGTGTCGCCCGCATCGGCGCGCACCGCTTCGACGCCGAGCCCCGCCAGCCGGGCCGGGTCGCGCGACACGGCGCGTAGCGCCTTGCCGTGCCCCTTCAACGCTGCGACCGCCGCTCCACCGACCTGCCCGCTGGCTCCCATGATGACGAACATTGCGACCTCCAACTGTGTGTGAGGTCGCACCTATCATTGCGGTACGCTTTGCATAAGTACGCACATTTTTTATACTTAGTGTCAGTCATGGATATGGAAAGGCGCGCACGATGGCCGAGAGCAAGGCTCCCTGGTGCCCGGTGACGGCGACGGTCGAGGTGATCGGCGGGCGCTGGAAGCCAACGATCCTGTTTCAGCTCAAGGACCGCCCGCGCCGCTTCAACGAACTGCGGCGCCTCGTTCCAGGAATCACCCAACGCATGCTGACGCTTCAGTTACGCGCGCTCGAGCAGGACGGGATCGTGTCGCGCACGGTGCACAACACGATCCCGCCTCACGTCGAATACTCGTTCACGAAGAAGGGCTGCATGCTCGGGCCCATCCTCGACGCCATGGAGGCCTGGGGCGATGCGCACCGCCCGCGCAAGCGCGGGCGAAACTGAGGCCGCCTAGTTGGCGCCGGCCGTCGCGCTTTCGATGGTAATGGCCTTGCCCGCGGCCATGTCGAACTTGAGACGGCGTACATAGTCGAGGTCGCGGCCGGTGACGCGCACGAAGCGACTGCCGTCGGGATAGTCGATGGCGTGGATCGCGCCGACGTCGTAGACGCCCGCATGACCGGGCTCGAGGCGGTAGCTCCTGACCTTCTCGAGCTTCGCATCGCCCGCGTCCGTGCCGCCATCGACCCGTCTGTATTCGCTCATGTCGGTGTACATCACCGCCTGTCCATAGACCGCCCACGAAGCGCCGTGGTCGTGCGGCGGGCTCTTGTGCGGCTTTGGATTGCAGTGCGCCAGCACGACGAAGCCAAGATCCTTGTCCTCGTAGAGCTTGCGCGTGCCGAGTGGCGCGGCCGGGCCGACCGCCTCGTCGACGAACGAGGAGTTCGCCAACAGCTTCTCCAGCAGCACGCGAACCTGTTCGCGGCCGGGGGGCCCTTCATGCGTCTTGAGCGCGGACTGGGCGTCCTTGACGAAGCTGTCGAGCGTGTAGGTCATGCGTCGGCTCCCCCGAGAAATCCTGCGTCGAACGGCGGAGGGAAATGATCCGCCCGCCGTTCGGCCCGTGTCAACGGCCGCCGAAGATGCGGCGGGCGATCACCATGCGATGCACTTCCGACGGGCCTTCGTAGACCCGCATGGTGCGGACCTTCTGCGCCATGATCGACAGCGGCAGCTCCTGCGTCACGCCCATAGCGCCGAACGCCTGCTGGGCGTGGTCGATCACCTCGGTCGCCATCTCGGTCGCATAGACCTTGATCATCGAGGCTTCCATGCGCACGTCGCGGCCCTCGTCCTGCTTCACGGCGGCATCCATCACCATCAGGCGGCAGGCATGCAGCTTCATCGCCGCGTCGGCCACCCACCATTGGATCGCCTGGCGATCGGCCAGCTTCTCACCGAAGGTGACGCGCTGGTTGGCGTGCTCGACCAGCATGTCGAGGGCGCGCTGCGCCATGCCGACGCACCACGAGCCCATCTGCAGGCGACGAATCGTGAGACGCATCTGCATGGGTGCGAAGCCCGCCCCGATGCGCCCCAGGACCTGGCTCTCGGGCACGCGGCAATCCTCGAACACGACCTCGTAGGTGCGCTGACCGGCCAACATCGGGATGGCGCGCGCCACCACGAGGCCCGGCGTGCCCTTATCGATCAGGAAGGCAGTGATGCCGCCGCGCGAACCGAGGTTCGGGTCGGTCACCGCCATGGCGATGGTGAAGTCGGCCTTGGCGATGCGGCTGATCCAGATCTTGCGGCCGTTGATGACCCAGTCGTTGCCGTCCTTCACCGCCCGGGTCTTCATGCCGGCCGGGTCGCCGCCGGCACCGGGCTCGGAGATGGCAATGGCGGAGCTGGTCTCGCCCGCCGCGTAGGGCTCGAGGTACTTCTTGCGCTGCTCGGGATTCGCGGTGGCGAGCAGCATGTGCAGGTTGGGCGAATCGGGCGGGAAGGTGAAGGGCACGCAGGTGTAGCCCAGCTCCTCGTTGACGCCGACCAGCGCCACGGCCGGCAGGTTGGCGCCGCCGACCTCTTCCGGCACGTCCAGCGCCCACAGTCCGAGATCCTTGCACTGCTTGAAGAGCTTGGCGTTCTCGTCGTCTGACAGCGAAGCCTGCTGGCCGGTGGCGAAGCGCTCGAGCACGTTCTTCTCGAGCGGCATCAGTTCGTTGCGCACGAACTTCTTCACGAGATCGCGCAGCATCTGATGTTCTTCGTTGACCTGGTACATGCCTGTTCCTCCTGAATTCCGCTACGCCGGTTTCCCGACGCCCTTGTTGACGAAGTCGAGCGTGTAGGCCCGGCCCACATCGAGCCCCCTGGGCAACACGTCGACATCGACCATCGACTGATAGAAGGCCTGCCAGCGCGCATCGGTCATCGCCCCGACGCCCGCCTGCAGCGCGTCGCCCGAGAGCACGATGCCGCGCTCGTTCATCACCTTGATGGCGTACTGGATACGATCGTCGGTCTGCTCCGGATTGGCCTTCTTGATGAGGTCATTTGCCGCTTCGGTGGCCGGGCCTCCCTTGAGATACTGCGCCCAGCCTTCGAGCGTCGCATTCACGAAGCGTTGAATGAGGTCGCGCTTTTCCGTCGCAAGCCTGCGCGAGATCGCGATGGTCGTCTGGTAGGCGCTGAAGCCGGCATCGGCGATCAGCAGGTAGGGCGGCATGCGCCCGAGCGCCCGCGAGATCGAATAGGGCTCGGAGGAAATGAAGCCCTGTTGCACCACGTTCCTGTCGGCGAGATAGGGCGCCATGTTGAACGTGTAGGGCCGCAGCTGGTCGTCGCTGAGCCCGTACTTCTTGCGCAGGTACGGCCAGTAGGTGACGCGGCCGCCGCTGCCGATCAGCAGCGTGCGCCCCTTCAGGTCGGCAAAGCCGTTGAAGCCGGTGTCGGGATGTCCGATCAGGACCTGCGGATCCTTCTGGAAGATCGCGGCGATCGTGAAGAACGGCGCATCCTCGCGCACGTAGGTGAAGGCCTCGAAGCTGTTCGACATGGTCATGTCGACGCGGCCCATCAGCAGGAGCTGGCTGATGTTGAGGCTCGGTCCGCCCTGTCGGATCTCGCAGTCGATCCCGGCCTTGCGGTACAGGCCCGCGGCGACCGCCTGGTAGTAGCCGCCATGCTCGGCCTGGGCGCGCCAGTCGGTCTGGAACACGAGCTTCTCGAGCGTCTGCGCCCGCGCCGGGCGCACCAGCGGCCACAGAAGCGGCGTTGCCGCAAGGCCGAGGGCCGCGCGCCGGCTGAGACGGTAGGCGGTCATGGAGCAAGAACCTCCCCGCGGCGGTCGAAGCGAAGCGCAATCAACTCCTTCAGAGCCATGGCCGACTCGCCCAGCGCGCCGATCGAGGGCATCCAGTAATCCCACCACACGGTGCCGTCGTCGGGGACCGTCCAGTCGACGCCGAAGATCGCGAAGTCGAGGCTGGCCCACCGGGCAAGCTTGGCCGCCCGCGGAATATGGAAGGCCGAAGTGACGATCGCCACCCGGCTGCCCTTCACCATCTCGCGTACGTTGCGGATATTCTCGATCGTGTTGAGCGCCTTGCCCTCGGACACGATGACGTCGTCGGGAACACCCAGCGCGACCAGGAACCGGCGCATGGCCTCCGCCTCGGTGGTCGCGGGGCCACCCCGTTGCTCGCTCAACGAGCCGCCGGTCACGATGATCTTCGGGGCCGCGCCGGCATGGAACATCCGCGCCGCCAGCCAGATTCGATCCGAGGCGTCGGTGAGTTCAGGCTCCATCGTATGCGGCGGCTGCGCCGGGGTGATGCCGCCGCCCAGAACGACGATCGCCTCGTAGCAGCACGGCTTGTTGCCGGCGACAAGCCGGCGGGCCTCGGCCTCGAGGATCCCGTTCAACAGCGTCGACAGAGGGGTGAACGACAGAACCAGCGTCTGCAGGATGGCGAGCCCCAGAACCACCGACGCCAGACGACGCCATCCGAACAGGCGCATCGACAGCCACAGCACGACGCCCAGCGCCAGCGAAGCCGGCGGCAACATCAGGTTGGCGAGGATTTTCAGGAGGATGAAGGTGTTCATGCCGGGACGCGTGCTCCGGCTATACTAGAAGAGCTGCCGCCAATCTCGTGCAAACGAACGCAGGCGTGTCGCTCTGCGATGAGGGAGTCGCACTGAAGCGTCGGGCCCAAAAAGAAGGGCGGGCCCGGCCTGCGCCGGGACCCGCCCGATCCTTACTCGTCGGAAACGAGTTAGATCGCTTCCTTGAGATCCTTGGCGACGCGGAAGGCCACCTTCTTGGAAGCCTTGATCTTGATCGCTTCGCCGGTGGCCGGGTTGCGGCCCATGCGCGCCGGACGGGCGCGGACCTGCAGGATGCCGAGGCCGGTGATACGGACCTTGTTGCCCTTCTTGAGGTGACGGACGACCAGGTTGACGAATTCGTCGAGCGCGCCCGTCGCATCCTTCTTGGTCATGCCCGTCTTCTCGGCCAGCTCGGCTGCAACCTTGGACAGCGGAACGGTCGGAACGGTGGTGGGTTTGGTAGCCATGGTTGAGGGGTTCCTTACATTTCTTGGTTTCGCCGACGTCCCTGACGCCCCAGGGCACCGTCGACGGCGCCAAGGTTATCCACGAATCAATCCCCCGCAAGTCCGGAATCCACGGAAAATGTCGATTTTTGGGGCTTTTTGGGCCATCAGAGGCAGTCATCCACAGATTGCAGAGAGAGTTTAGCGTGTCGAGTCCCGCCTTGATCCCGACTTTCAGCACCGCCGTGAACACGTGGCAGTGCGACGAAAACAACCATTTGAACGTGCAGTTCTACACCGAGTTCGCCCACGAAGCGTCGGCCAGCCTGCTGGCGCATCTGGGCTTCGGACCGCGTGCCCAGCGGAGCGCCGGCTCGATCAGCCGGCCGGTCGACGACCATGTCCGCTACCTGCGCGAGTTCCGCGTCGTCGAACCGGTCGAGGTCCACTCGGCCCCCGTTGAAGTCGGCGAGCGCGATCTCGTCGCCTATCACGAGGTGCGCAATCCCGCGAAGGGCGAGGTCGCCGCCACCATCCGTCGCCGCATCGAATGCGACCGTCCCTGGCCGGCTGCCTTCCGCGCGCGCGCCCAGGCGGCCTGCGTGCCCTTTCCCGAATCCGCACGGCCGCGCAGCGTCGGCAAGCTCGCCCTGCCTGACCTGACGCTCGCCGAGGCGCCCGCGATCGGGCTGGTTGAGGTCGGTCGCACGCAGATCACGCCCGACGAATGCGACGAACGCGGCGACTTCCTGCCGCGTCATCATTTCGGGCGATACTCCGACGGCGCACCGGTCCTGTGGAACCACATGGGTTTCGATCGCGCCGCCATGCAGGAACGGCAGGAAGGCTCGGTGGTGGTCGAGATGCTGAACCGCTATCGCCGGCCGCTGAAGGCCGGCGACCTCGCCGTGGTGATGAGCGGCCTCGCCAGCTTCACCGACAAGACCGTCGTCTTCACGCATTTCCTGTTCGAGGCGGAGAGCGGCACGCTTGCTGCTTGCGCCGAAGCCGTCGGCATGAAGTTCGACCAGAAGATCCGCAAGATCATGACGTTTCCGGCCGAGGATCGCGCCCGCATGGAGGCGCGCCGGCTCAGGCTCTGAGGAGAAGGCGATGGACGAGAATACGATGGACGAGAAGATCAGGACGGCCGCCGGCATCGCCGCAGGTCTTCAGGGCATCGCGTACGACGACAAGCGGCTTGCCGAACTGGCGGCGGAAGTCGAGATCCTGAACGACGCCGTGCGCAAGGCCGCCGCCCAGCGCCTCACCTTCGACGACGATCCGGCGGCTTTCGCCAGCATCATGGCGAAGGAAGCGCGCTCGTGAGGAACGACGATCTCGCGCTTGAGGATCTCACCGCCATCGCGGACGCGATCGCCGGGGGACGCATCACCTCGGTGGAAGCCACGGAAGCGTGCCTCGCGCGCATCGACCTCTGGCAGCCGAGGGTCAACGCCTTCCTGCGCGTCTATCGCGAGAAGGCGCTGGCCCAGGCACGCGCCATGGACGCCGAGCTCGCCGCCGGCAAGAGACGGGGGCCGCTGCACGGCGTGCCGATGGCGCACAAGGACATGTACTACCGCAAGGGCGAGGTCTCGACCGGCGGCAGCAAGATCCGCGGCGACTGGGTGGCGCCGGTGACGGCGACGGTCCTGAACAAGCTCGACGCGGCGGGCGTTGTCGAACTGGGCTTCCTCAACATGGCGGAGTTCGCCGCCGGTCCGACGGGCCACAACGTCCATCATGGACATTGCCGCAATCCCTGGGACCAGACGCGCGTGACCGGCGGCAGTTCGAGCGGCTCGGGCGCCTCGGTGGGCGCACGCATGGTCTATGGCGCGCTGGGCTCGGACACCGGCGGATCGATCCGCCTGCCCGCGGCGGCCTGTGGCGTGGTTGGCATGAAGGCGACCTACGGACGCGTCAGCCGCGCCGGCGCCGTTGCGCGCTCCTGGAGCCTCGACCATGTCGGGCCGCTGACCCGAACCGTGCGCGACAATGCCCGCATGCTGTCGGTCATCGCCGGCCACGATCCCGACGATTCGACCACCAGCGAGAAGCCGGTGCCCGACTATGAGGCGCTGCTCGACGGTGGCGTGGCGGGCCTGCGCATCGGACTTGCGCTGCCGACGGATGGGCTCGCCCCGCTGGACCCGCAGATCGGCGCTGCGATACAGGCCGCTGCCGATGCGTTGGGACGCCTCGGGGCTAAGGTCTCGACCGTCACCCTCCCCGACTTCACCGCACTCTATCGCGCCGCCGAGGTGATGGTGAAGTGCGAGGCGGCGGCCATGCACCGGCCGTGGATGGAGAAGACGCCCGAACTCTATGCCAACCAGGTGCGCACGCGCATGGAGGCAGGCTTCTTCATTCCCGCGACGCAGTACATCGACGCGCTGCGCCTGCGCTCCCATTTCGTGAAGGAGTTCCTGTCGAGCGCGATGGACGGCGTCGACGCAGTGCTGCTGCCGGCCATCCCCTTCCCGCTGCCGACCATCGAGGAGACCGACACCGAGACCAAGGGCGGTCCGGCGGTGCTGAAGATGGTGGCGGGCTTCACGGGCCTTACGCGCCCGTTCAACACACTCGGCATCCCCGCCCTGTCGGTGCCGTGCGGCTTCGACACGAACGGCGCGCCGATCGGCATGCAGCTCGTCGGCCGACCGTTCGACGAGGCGATGCTCTACCGGATCGGTCACGCCTACCAGGGGGCGACCGACTTTCACACCCGGATGCCCCTGTAAGACAAAGGTCCCTCGCTGACGCTCGGGATGACAATTTGCTGGGATCGACGCACTGCGCCAACCCTCTCAACAATGTCATCCCGCGCGCAGCGAGGGACCTTTGGTCAACCGTCAGACGGCCAGATTCACCGTCACGCTCTTGCGCTGGGTGAAGCTGTCGAGCATGCCCTCAAGCGAGAATTCGCGGCCGAGGCCCGACTGCTTGTAGCCGCCATAGGACATGCCCGGCGTCTGGCCACCGCCCTGGTTGACCTGGACCCAGCCAGATTCGATGGCGTGCGCGGCGCGCAGGCCCTTGCCGATGTCGTGCGTCCAGACATAGGCGGCGAGACCGTAGTGGCTGTCGTTGGCCATGCGAATCGCCTCCGCCTCGTCGCTCCAGCGGATCGCCACCAGCACCGGCCCAAAGATCTCCTCGCGGGCCAGGCGCCAGTCGTTCGAGCGGTCGGCGAAGACGGTCGGCATGGTGAAGTAGCCTTCGCTCAGCGGGCCGGTCTTGGGCGGCAGGCCGCCGAACACCAGCTTCGCGTCGGAACGGTCGAGACCGTCCTGCACGTACTTGCAGACCTTGGTGTACTGCTTGTTGTTGATGATGGTGCCGATGTCGCTCGCCTCGTCGAGCGGATCGCCGATCTTGAGCGCGGTGGTCTTCTTCTCGAGCTTCCTGAGGAAACTGTCGAAGATGTCCTCATGCAGGAACATGCGCGAGCCGGCGGTGCAGCTCTGGCTCTGGCGGGTGAAACGCATCGCGTTGATGATGCCGTCGACCGCCCAATCCTCGTCGGCGTCGGGATAGACGATCGAGGGGCTCTTGCCGCCCAATTCGAGCGATACCGGCACGATGCGCTCGGCGGCGGCGCGCATGATCACCTTGCCGACCTCGGTCGAGCCGGTGAAGGAGAGCTTGCGGATCTTCGGATGGTTGGCGAGCGGGCCTCCACATTCCTGGCCGTAGCCGGTCAGCACGTTCAGCACGCCCGGCGGCAGGAACTCCTGGCAGATGTCGGCCATCAGCAGCACCGCCATCGGTGCATCCTCGGCCGCCTTCATCACCAGCACGTTGCCGGCGCACAGCGCCGGCGCGATCTTGAGCGCGCCCAGCATCACCGGCGCGTTCCACGGGATGATGGCGCCGACGATGCCGATCGGCTCGCGCCGCGTGTAGGAGAGCACGTGCTCGCCGAGCGGCACGGTCTCGCCCTTGAGTTCTGAGCCGAGACCGCCGAAATAGCGGAAGATGTCGGCGGCCAGCTTGGCCTCGCCGCGCGCCTGGGTGCGCAGCGCGTTGCCGGTCTCCAGCGCGATGGTCCGCGCCATCTCTTCGCTGCGCGCCTCGAGCACCTCGGCGATCTTGAGCAGGATCTTACCCCGCTCGCGCGGCACGACGTTCTTCCAGGCGGGGAAGGCCTTCTCCGCCGCCTCGACGGCGGCGTTCACGTCGGCCTCGCCGGCGCGCGGCACTTCGGCAACGGCCGTGCGCTTGCCGGGATTCTCGATGATGATGCGGGCGCCGGAGGCACTCTCGACCCACTTGCCGCCGATCAGCATGCCCTTAGGCTTGTAGGTACCGGCCGGCTGGGCCTGGGTCTTCATTTCGGCAATGGCGGTCGACATGCGGGTCCTCCGGGGTCCAAAAAATCGGCCCGGAGTTTGGCCCGCAGGACGCCGCGCTACAAGCAGAACGGCCGTCCGCGTGCACTTCCTCCAGGCAACGTCGCGACATTCTTTCGCCTCGCGGGCAACTCGTCGCAGCGGCCTTGCACCCGCTGTCGCCGGCCGCGTTTCCAGTGGCGACCACGGGCCGAATGTCGGATTGTTCGGCCGTCATTCGAAGAGGGACGAGATGAAGCGATTCCTGAACGGCGTTGCCCCGATCCTGGCCGTGGGCCTTGGCCTCCTGGCAGCCGGCAGTGCGTGGGCGGGCACGCTGGACGACATCGCAAAGACCGGTGTCCTGCGCGGCGGCTTCCGCGAGAACGCCCATCCCTTCGCCTACAAGGGCGCCAACGGTGTCCCCGGCGGCTTCATGGTCCAGCTCTGCGAGGCCGTGGCCAAGGACATCGCCCAGCAACTCAAGCTTCCCGGCCTCAAGGTCGAGTTCGTGCCGGTAACCACCGAGAACCGCCTCGACATGATCAAGCAGGGCAAGATCGACCTGCTCTGCGATTCGCTTACCGAGACGCTCGACCGCCGCGCCGTGGTCGATTTCTCGATCACCACCTTCGTCGACGGCACCAGCTTCGCCATCCGCAACGACGGGCCGCGCGACCTGCAGGAACTCGCCGGCAAGAAGGTCGGCGCCGTCGCCGGCACGCTGACGGAAGAGGAACTGAAGAAGGCGCTGGCATCGATCCACGTCAACGCCACCATCGTGCCCTTCACCGATTTCACCACGGCCATGACGGCGCTCGAGAAGGGCGAGATCTCGGCTTATTTCGCCGGCGGCGCGATGCTGACGGCGATGATCAAGGATCACAAGGACGCCGCGAAGATCCTGCTGGCCAACACCTATCTCAGCCTCGAGCCGTTCGCGCTCGCCATGAAGCTGGGCGAGGGCCCGTTCCGTCTCGCGGTCGACCGGGCGCTCAGCCACATCTACCGGTCGGGACAGATCGCCACGATCTTCGGCGACGTGTTCGGCAAGAATGCGCGGCCGACGCAGCAACTCCAGACCCTCTACATGATCGCGACCTTGCCGGAATAGGCCGCAGGGCCCATCTCGCGTCCATGTCACGTCCTTTCCGCCTCTCCGTCCTCGACCAGTCGATCGCCGTCTCTGGCCGGCCGCAGGACCAGTCGATCCGCAACACGGTTTCGCTCGCCCGGCACTGCGAGGCGCTGGGCTACGAACGCTTCTGGGTGTCGGAGCATCACAACCATCCCACCATCGTCGGCACCGCGCCGGAGATCGTAATGGCTGCGATCGCCGCCACGACCGAGCGCATTCGCATCGGCAGCGCCGGCATCATGCTGCCGCACTATTCGCCGTTCAAAGTGGCCGAGGTCTTCCGCGTGCTCGAGGCGCTGGCGCCCGGACGCATCGACATGGGGCTTGGCCGCGCGCCGGGCTCGGACGGCCGCACCGCCTTCGCCCTCAATCCGGCGGCCAACGAACGACCGGAGCATTTCCCGGCCGACGTGCGCGATCTCATCGCGTGGGTGAACAACCAGCCGCTGGTAGAGCGCCATCCCTTCGGCTCGGTGAAGGCTTTTCCCCAGTCGCCCACCTCGCCGGAAGTCTGGATCCTCGGCAGCTCCGACTATGGCGCGCAGGTCGCCGCTTTGTTCGGCCTGCCCTATTGCTACGCCTGGTTCTTCAGCGACGGCGCGGGCGGCGAACGGGCCATCGATCTCTACAAGCGCAGCTATCGCCCGAGCGCGCGCCATCCCGAGCCGCATTCGGCCCTCTGCGTTTGGGCGCTGGCCGCCGAGACGACGGAGAAGGCGCAGTACCATTTCACGTCGCGGGCGCTCAGCCGCATCAATCGCGACAAGAACATCCTGGGTCCGCTGCTGCCGCCCGACGAGGCCGGCAAGGCGCCGCTCGCCGATTTCGAGCGCGCGAAGATGGAACAGTTCCGCAAGGACTCCTTCGTCGGCACCGGCCCCGAGGTCGCCGCCCGCATCACCGAGCTGAAGGAGCGCGTCGGCGTCGACGAGATGGCCGTCGTCACCTGGACCCACGACGAACAGGTCCGCCGCGATAGCTACACAGAACTCGCCAAGGCCTACGGCTTCGCGCCGTAAGCGGGCTGTTTAGCGTACCACCTCATACTGAGGAGCGGCCGCAGACCGCATCTCGAAGGATGAGCAACGAACGGGGTGCGTGTGCGCATGCTTCGAGACGGCTGCTGCGCAGCCTCCTCAGCATGAGGTCTTTGGTGCTGGTTAGCGGTCTTGCGCAGAAAGACTACCGCGGCTCCGTCCAGCTCTCCGAGAAGGCCAGCGCCGAGGTGCTGAAGGGACGGCCCTCGCGCTCGCGCGGCCACGGCTTGCCGCGGGCCTGCTGGCCGTTCAGCGTCAGGCGGCCGGACAGTGCCGGAACCAGTACGGTGCACACGCCGTAGGGGCGCGGGTTCGGCTCCTTGTTGGGCTCGGTGTGGATCAGCAGCGGATCGCCGATGTCGTGCCAGGTGAGCGCAATCTCGGCGTCGGCGGCCGAGACATACTCGGTCCAGAAGTAGCGCGGGTCGCCGGACTTGCTGAAGTCGGCGTCGATCACCGGGATCGACAGGTCCTTAAGCTCGGGATTGAGCATCCCCTGCACGGTCTGCTGCAGCCAGCGCGCCATCGCGATGTTGTCGGAATAGATGCGCCAGTGGCCATGAGTCAGCTCGCTCTTGAGATAGAGCACGTGACCGGGGCCGGCCGGGCAGAACAGGATGCGCCAGTAGCTGGCATCGGTCGAATTGGGATCGCCGTCCTTCTCGCTGAGACGCAGGAACGGATTCTCGCCCGTCAGGACGACGCGGTGCGGATCGGCGACGCTCATGGTTTTCCCCCTTGGTTCGACTGAATCGACGCAACCGCGCACATGGGCGGGCGTTCACGGGACCTAGCCTATCAGGAGGTCCCGCAATGGGCGAAGCCTTTGGTCGCACGACGTTGAAGCTTCTGGCCGGTTTCATCGGAGCGTCGCTGGTTACCGTGGCGGCCACCGCGCAAACCCAGGGGGAACCGCCCGGGCAGGTCGGACGGCTGGCTTTTGTCGACGGGACGGTCTCCTTCCACGACGACGAGCAGAGCGGCTGGACGAAGGCTGTCGTCAACACGCCCCTGACGAGCGGCGATGCGATCTGGACCGAACCCAATGCGCGCAGCGAGGTGTCCGTCGCGGGGACGCGCATCCGGATGGACGGCTCCACCGAACTCGACATGTCGCAGATTGACGACAGCCAGGTCCGCCTGCAACTGGCGCAGGGTCGGATCGACGTGAAGACCTTCGCGATGGACGCGACACAGCCGTACGAGATCGTCACGCCGCGCGGCACCATCACCCTGCAGCAGCAGGGCGACTATTACGTCGAGGCAGGCTCCACGCAGGACCCGACGCGGCTCGGCGTGCGGTCCGGCGCGGCGCAGATCCAGGGCCTCAACGGCCAGGTTCTGGCGGTGCGCGCCGGCGAAGTCGGCGAGGTGTCCGGCGACGGCAGTTCGCTGCAGCTCAAGGCCATCCACGCCGCGCCGCCGGCGCCGGCCGCCTCCTGGGCCGCGCGCGACCGGCAGGTCGTCTACGACCAGCAGCCGCAATACGTACCGGCCGGCATGACCGGCTACGAAGACCTCAACGCCTATGGCAATTGGGTCAACGACGGCAGTTACGGCCAGGTGTGGGTGCCGCGTTCGACGCCCGCCGGCTGGGCCCCCTATCGCACCGGCCACTGGTCGTATGTAAAGCCGTGGGGCTGGACGTGGATCGACGAGCAGCCCTGGGGCTTTGCGCCCTATCACTACGGCCGCTGGGCCAACAGCAACAATCGCTGGGTCTGGGTCCCGCCGCAGCGCGAGCAGCGGCCGGTCTATGCGCCGGCGCTGGTCGCGTTCGTGGGCGGCCTCGAACTGGCGGCGCAGCTCGGCAACCAGGGCCGCAATGCGGGTCCCGTCGGCTGGTTCCCGCTGGGACCACGCGAGGCGTACGTCCCGCCTTATTCGACCAACCGCGATTACTACCAGCGCATCAACCGGTCGGCGCAGATCCAGGACCGTGACCTGAACGATCGCTGGGAACGTGCGCAGCGCCGGGAGGCATTCGTTGCGGGCCGGAACTCGGCGCTGGCCAACCAGCGCTTCGCGACCGTGGTGCCGTCACAAACCTTCGTGCGCTCGCAGCCGGTGCAACGCGCGGCGCTGACGGTCACCGCCGACCAGATGGCGAAGGCCGCCGTGGCGCCTGTGTCGGCGCCGCCGGCTCCCACCGCTTCGTTCGCGGCGACGGCCGACACCAAGGCCGATGCAAAGACCGCGACCAAGCCGGATGATGCCAAGGCACCGGCCGACCCCAAGGCGGCGGCTGCGCGAAACGCTGCCGAGCCCAGGGGCAAGACCGGCGATTCAAAGGCCGGTGATGTGGGGGTCACAAAGACCACCGTTGCCGACATGCCGACACTCGCGAAACCCGTCGCAGCGGACCAGCAGAAGAAGGCTGCGGCCCCCGGTCCGAAGATCGCCTCGAGGGACGCCAAGCCGGGCGCCGACACCCAGGCCAAGACCGCCGAAAGCCCGGACGTGAAGACGGTCAAGCCCGCCACGCCGCCGCTGCAGCCCCGTCGGGGCGCCGCTCCGCCGGCGCTCAAGGAGACCAAGGCTGCGCCGGAGCCGGCCCGTCAGGAGAACGCCGGCAAGCCGGCGGTCAACCAGCCCAAGGAAGCGGCCCCCGCGCCGCCGAAGCCCGCCCTGGCCTCGCCCGAACCGTCCCCAGCGAAGCGTGACGAAGGCAAGCCCAGCGAGCCGAAGCAGGCCGCTCCGGCGGCCGAAAAGCCCGCCGAGAAGCCCTCTGAAAAGCCGGCTGAAAAGCAGACCGCGCCGCAGTCCCGCCCGGACCCGGGCAAGCAGGACGATCGCAAGCAGGCGGCGCCGGACCAGCAGAAGCCCAGCGCGGCTCCTCAGCCCCGCTCGGAGGAGCCCAAGCAGGCTGCGCCTGCACCGAAGCCTGCCGCCGTTCCCCAGCCGCGTCAGGAAGAGCCGCGCCAGGCTGCCCCGCAGCCTGCGCCGAAGCCTGAGGCCGCGCCCCGTCCGGAAGCGCCGCGTCAGGCCGCGCCGCAGCCCAAGGCCGAACCCGCGCCGCCGCCGCAGCAGGCCCAGCCGCCGCGTCCGCAGCAGCCGGCGCCGCAGCCGCCACAGCAGCAGGCCCCCAAGGACAAGGAAACGCGCGCTCCGCAGCAGCAGCCGCAGCAGATCGCCCAGCCGCCGAAGGCTGAGCCACAGTCGCAACAGCAGCCGCAACGCGGCAACAACGGCGGCGGCACCAAAAAGGACAAGGACTAGCCTGGCCCTCGGGGCGCAGGCCTCGAAGCCCGGCCTACAGAACCTGGTTTCGGAGCGTCGCCTCGCCCCGCCACAGGCGGTCGAGGTTCTCGATCAGGATGTCGATGACGTTGTCCTCATAGGCGCGGGTCTCGCCCGCCGTGTGCGGGGTGACGAAGACATTGGGCAACGTCCAGAGCGGCGATGCCGCCGGCAGCGGCTCCTCGGCGGTGACGTCGAGCGCCGCCGCCCAGATCTTGTTGCCTTCCATCGTCTCGATGAGAGCTGCTTCGTCGGCGACCTTGCCGCGCGCGACATTTACAAAGACCGACGAGGGCTTCATGGCGGCGAAGGCGGCCGCGCTCATCAGGCCGGTCGTCTCGGGCGTCAGCGCGCAGGTCAGCGCCACGATGTCGGCCTGCGGGACCAGCTTCACCACGTCCGCCATGCCGTGGATCTCGTCGGCGCCGTTGGCGCCCGCCTTCGGGTCGCGCCGGATGCCGATCACCTTCATGTCGAAGGCCTTGGCGAGCTTGGCGAGATGGCTGCCGATGCGGCCCATGCCGACGATCAGCAGCGTCTTGCCGCCCAGTTCGTCCTCGCGCTGGGTGAGATCGCCCAGCATGCCGCGCCAGACCTTTTTGTGCTGGTTGTCGCGCGCCTCGGGGATGCGGCGATAGACGGCAAGGATGAGGGCCAGCGCGTGCTCGGCCACCGCGCGGGCGTTGACGCCGGCGGCACTCGCCAGACGGATGCCCTTGGCGCCCAGCATTTCCTTCGAATACTGGTCCATGCCGGAGCTGATCGACTGGATGAACTTCAGCTTGGAGGCATGAGGAATGATGTCGTTCTTCCACATGCCGGAGACCGAGACCACATCGGCCTCGCCGACCCGCTGCACGAACTCGTCGTAGCTGCGTACCTGGAAGCTGTTGATGCCGGTATTCCGGGCATCGAACCGCGCCTTCATCTGGTATGCCGCATGCGCGAAGCAGATTGTCAGCTTATCTCTGGTCGGAAACATGGAACTCCCCCTGCACAAGGTGCCACACTAGCGCGAACGACCACCCTGGGGGAACAAGATGAGCCGCAATCCACTTCGCGAAGCACTGAACGCGGGCAAGCCGACCGTCGGCACGCACATCCTGTCGGCCTGGCCGACGCTGGTCGAATTGATCGGCCATTCGAAGCAATACGACTATGTGGAGTTCACGGCCGAGTACGCGCCCTTCACCATGCACGACCTCGACAATCTCGGCCGCTCGTTCGAGTTGATGGGCATGTCGGGCATGATCAAGATCGAGCAGACGCAGTACACGCACCAGGCAATGCGCGCGATCGGCTCGGGCTTCCAGAGCGTGCTTTTCGCCGACATCCGTTCGGTGGAGGACGCAAAGGCCGCGGTCGACGCGGTGCGCGCCGAGACGACGATGGCGCAGGGCGCCCGGGCCCGCGGCCGGATGGGCGTCGGCATGCGCCGCGACGTCGGCACGGTCCGCACCGGCGGCTCGCCGGCTTACGTCGACGCGCTGAACGACGTGGTGATCGCCATCATGGTCGAGAAGAAGTCCTGCGTGGACGATCTCGATCGCGTCCTCGACGTGCCGGGCCTCGACATGATCCAGTTCGGTGCTTCCGATTACTCGATGAGCATCGGCCTGACAGGACAGGCCAATCACCCCGACGTGGTGGCGGCCGAGAAGAAGACTATCGAGATGGCGCTGAAGAAGGGCCTGCACCCGCGCGTCGAGCTGCGCGACCCGAGCCAGGCGGCCAAGTATCTCGACATGGGCGTGAAGCATTTCTGCATCGGCTGGGACGTACGCATCCTCGCCGACTGGTGGGACACCAAGGGCGCCGAGATGCGCGGCCTGCTGGGCGACAAGCCGGCGGCGCCGGCCAAGGCTCCCGCCAAGGCCGGCAACTACTAACCTCCCCTGCGAGAGCCTCATGAAGCCACCGATCGCGCCGCGACGTCCGTCGCGGCGCACCCTGCACGGCGTCACGCTCGACGACGAGTACGCATGGCTGAAGGACGCGAAGTGGCAGGAGGTGCTGCGCGATCCGTCACTGCTCGATCCCGACATCCGCGCCTACATCGAGGCCGAGAACACCTATGCCGAGGAGAGGCTCGGGCCGACGCAGGCGCTTCAGAAGACGCTGGTCGCGGAAATGCGTGGCCGGATCAAGGAGGACGATTCCGGCGTGCCGACGCCCGACGGCCCCTTCTCGTATCTGTGGAAGTTCCGTGAGGGCGGCCAGCACCAGCAGATCGGTCGCACGCCACGCGACGGCGGCGAAATGCAGACGATCCTCGACGGCGATGCGCTGGCCAGGGCGTCCGACTATTTCAAGTTCGGCGGCACGCGCCATTCGCCCGATCACCGGCTCGAAGCGTGGAGCGCCGACCTGCGCGGCTCCGAGTACTTCACCGTGCGCGTCCGTCGCTGGGACAGCGGCGAGGACCTGCCCGACACGCTCACCGAGACCAGCGGCAGCGTCGTATGGGGACACGATTCCTCGTTCTTCTTCTACGTCAAGGTCGACGAGAACCACCGCCCCCTGAAGGTCTACCGGCACCGACTGGGCACGGCGCAGGCGGAGGACGTGCTGGTGTACGAGGAGCCGGACGTAGGCTGGTTCACCCGCATCGACGAAAGCGCCAGTGGCCGCTTCTGCATCGTTTCCGGTGGCGATCACGATACGACCGAGCAACGGCTGATCGACCTTTCGGTGCCGGACGCGCCGCCGCGGCTGGTCGCGCCGCGCGAGAAGGGCGTGCGCTACAACGTGGCCGATCGCGGCGAGGAACTGTTCATCCTGACCAACGAAGGAGCCGCCATCGACTTCAAGATCGTCACCGCGCCGCTCGCCACGCCGCAGCGCGCCCACTGGCGCGAGTACGTGCCGCACCGGCCGGGCACCTACATCCTGGGCATCGATCTCTTCGCCGGCCATCTCGTGCGGCTGGAACGGACCAATGCCCTGCCCTCGATCGCGATCCGCGATCTCGCGACGCAAGCCGAGCACACGATCGCCTTCGACGAGACCGCCTATTCGCTCGACATGGTGGGCGGCTTCGAGTTCGAGACCACGGTGATGCGCTTCGCCTATTCGTCGATGACGACGCCGTCGGAGGTCTACGAATACGACATGGCTACCCGGCAGCGAACCTTGCGCAAGCGCCAGGAGATCCCGTCCGGACACGACCCCGCCGCCTATGTCACGACGCGCATCACCGCCGTCGCGCACGACGGCGCGGAGGTCCCGGTGTCGATCCTGCATCGCCGCAACCTGGTGCGCGACGGCCGCGCGCCACTGCTGCTCTACGGCTACGGCTCCTACGGCATGGCGATGCCGGCTTCCTTCTCGGCCAACCGCCTGTCGCTGGTCGATCGCGGCTTCGTCTATGCCATCGCCCATATCCGCGGCGGCTCCGACAAGGGCTGGTCGTGGTATCTCGACGGCAAGCGCGAGAAGAAGACCAACACGTTCGACGATTTCGTCGCCGCGGGCCGGGCCTTGATCGAAGCGAACTACACTTCGGCGAAGCGCATCGTGGGCCATGGCGGCAGCGCGGGCGGGATGCTGATGGGCGCGGTCGCCAACCGAGCGCCGGACCTCTTCGCCGGGATCATCGCCGAAGTCCCGTTCGTCGACGTGCTGGCGACCATGCTCGACGACAAGCTGCCACTCACGCCGCCGGAATGGCCCGAATGGGGCAATCCGATCACCGACCCGGAGGCGTTCCGCTACATCCGCTCCTATTCGCCCTACGACAACGTGACGGCGCAGAACTACCCGGCGATCCTGGCGATGGCCGGCCTCACCGATCCGCGCGTTACCTACTGGGAGCCGGCCAAATGGGTGGCCCGGTTGCGTGCGACCATGACCGGCGGCGGCCCGGTGATCCTGCGCACCAACATGGGTGCGGGGCATGGTGGCTCGTCGGGCCGCTTCAGTCGCCTGGACGAGGTCGCGATCGCCTATGCCTTCGCGCTGGATACAGTCGGACTGGCAGGAGGGGCACCATGAAGGCGCGCATCGACAGGATCCTGAGCGAGGCCGTACAGCGCGGCGACGTGCCCGGCGTGGCGGCCGTCGCGACGGGCGAGAACGGCAGGCTCTACGAGGGCGGCTTCGGCAAGGCGATCCTGGGCCAGGAGGCCGAGATGACGCCGGACACCGTCGTCTGGCTCGCCTCCATGACCAAGGCGGTGACCGGCGCGGTGGCGATGCAGCAGGTCGAGCGCGGTGCGCTGAAGCTCGACGCCCCGGCGAAAGAGATCATTCCCTATCTCGGCGAGGTGCAGGTGCTCGAAGGCTTCGACGCGGCGGGGCAGCCGCGCCTGCGCAAGCCCGTGCGCGACATCACCCTGCGTCATCTGCTGACGCACACCGCGGGCTTCGGCTACGACATCTGGAATCCGGAGATCCTGCGCTATCGCGAGGTCATGGACGTGCCCACCATCGGCACCGGCCTCGACAAGTCGCTGACCACGCCGCTGCTGTTCGATCCCGGCGTGCGCTGGCAGTACGGGATCGGCATCGACTGGGCTGGCAAGATGGTCGAGGCGGTCACCGGCCGGAAGCTCGGCCAGGTGATGCACGACGACCTGTTCGCGCCGCTCGGCATGGACAGCACCGCCTTCCGCCTGACGCCGGCGATGCGCGCGCGCATGGCCCGCGTCCACCATCGCAAGGAAGACGGCAGCCTGGTTGCGGACCTGAAGCGCGAGGTCCCGCAGGAGCCGGAGTTCGAGGCGGGCGGCGGCGGCCTCTACTCGACGGCGAACGACTACCTGAAGTTCGTGCGCATGGTGCTCGACGACGGGAAGTCCGCGACCGGCGACGTCGTGATGCAGCCCGCGACGGTCGATGCGATGGCGACGAATGCGATGGGCGACTCGACGGTGAGCCTTCTGAAGACCGTGATGCCGGCCCTGTCCAATGACGCGGAGTTCTTTCCCGGCATCACCAAGCAGTGGGGCCTCAGCTTCCTGATCAACAACGAGGAAGCACCCACGGGCCGCTCCGCCGGCAGCCTCTGCTGGGCCGGTCTGCCCAACACCTACTACTGGATCGACCGCCGGAAGCGCCTGGGCGGCGTCTACATGACCCAGATCCTGCCCTTCGCCGACGTGAAGTCGCTACCGCTGTTCTACGCCTTCGAAAGCGCCGTCTACGGGCGCTGATCTCTCGAGACTCCGTTCGAAACCGAGAGACCGAACAGCTCCGTGTCTTCGCGCACGCCGCGAAGGCGGTGGCGGCCGAGGCAAACCAGCCGGTCGCGGCTCGCGGTCGCGACTTCCGCGAAGGCCTGGGAAATCAGCAAGGCCTGGTCGAGCGGCTGGCACAGCGCCTCGATGCGCGAGGCCTCGTTGACCGCCGGACCGATCACCGTGAAATCGAGCCGCGTGTCCGAGCCGACATTGCCGTAGAGCACGCGCCCGATATGCAGGGAGATGTCGAGCGAAGTGGCGGGCTGGCCCGCTTTGCGGCGCTCGACGTTCAGCGCCTCGACACGGGCCAGCACCTCCTGTGCCGCCGCGAGCGCCTCGGCGCAGCCCCCGGCGCGCTCGCCTCCGATCACGGCAAAGGCGGCCAGCATGCCGTCACCCATGAACTTCAGCACCTCGCCGCCATGCGCTGTCACGGGCTGGACCATGCAGCTGAAGTAGTCGTCGAGCAGCACGATCAGGTCACGGCCCGGCATCGTGTCGGCGAGCGCCGTGAAACCGCGCAGGTCGGTAAAGAACACGACGGCCTCAACGCTCTGGACTTCGCCGCGCAACACGGTGCCGGACAGTACGCGGCTCGCCGGGTCGTTGCCGAGATAGGCCGCGAGCAGGCCGTGGCCGATGCCCCGCATGCTGGTGGCCTTCACGGCAAGGGCGAAGACCGGCATCACCTCGCGCAGGAGCGCCAGATCCTCGTCGCTGAAGCCGCCGGGTCGGTCGGTCGCAGCCGAGACGGCAAGCCACAGGCGCTCGGCATGATCGGCCTCGCTCGAGCTGCCGACCTGCGGCGTCAGCTCGCCGAACGGCTGCACCCATCCCATCCACTCCGTCATGCCCTCGCCGCGCAATTCGTCGAACACCGGAATGCCGGGCAGAACGTCGGCAGCGTCCAGAGGCTGGCGGAGCTCGGCGATCCCGTCGCGCAGCATCGCGGCAAACGGGCTCTGCTGGATCTGCGCCGAATCGATGTCGGCGTGGGCGAACTCGAAATGCCGGGCGACACCTTCGCCCGAAGTCCAGATCAGGCTGCGGGCCCGTACCATGGGATGCAGCGTGTTCATGCCCACGAACATGCGCTCGATCCGCAACCCCGCCTCGTTGAGGCGGCGGCCGAAACCGTCGACCAGTTCCTCGAGAGACATGTTGCGCAGGCCGGCCTGCGCCAGCCAGCCGGCCATCGCGATGGCCGTCATCGCACGCTCACGCCGCCGGCGGCACCATCGTACCCTCGGGGAGCGCGGCGCAGTAATCGTAGATGTCGCTCGGCCGCGTGAACCAGACCTTGTCCTTTTGCGGATGGTTCACGATGTGCGACAGCGCCTCGCGCAGCGCCCGCAGCCGGTAGGGCTGGCCCACGATCATCGTATGGAGGGCGATGCCGCAGACCAGCGGCTGCTTCGCCGACTGGCGCAGCAGCTCCTCGAACTGGCCGATGATCATGTCGCGGAATTCCTCGCCGCTGTGATGGCGCACCAGCACCTGCGGGCTGTCGTTGACCTCGATCGGATAGGGCACGCTCATCAGCGGGCCTGAGCGTGTCTTCATCCAGATCGGCTGATCGTCGTTGGGCCAGTCCATCAGGAAGTCGTAGCCCGTCTCCTTGAGAAGGTCGGGGGTAACGCGGGTCGAGGCCATCCACGGCGCCATCCAGCCGCGCGGCCGCTTGCCCGAGGCCTTCTCGATCGAATCGCCGATCTCCTGCAGGAAGCGCTTCTCGTCGGCCTCCCACATGCCGCCGTGGCGCTCGGCATTGGTGCGGCCATGGCCGATGAACTCGTCCCCGCGCGCCTTCAGCGCGTCGACGATCTGCGGCGCATAGTCGAACACCGTGGTGTTGATCAGGTGCGCGGCCGGCAGGTTTAGTTCGTCGAACAGTTCGAGGCAGCGCCACACGCCCACCCGGTTGCCGTAGTCGCGCCAGGCGAAGGTGCGCGGATCGGGCGGCGGGTTGGCGACGGTGAGCAGATGCCCCTCGCCCGCGCCGAAGGCGAAATGCTCGATGTTGAGGCCGAGATAGACCGCGAGCCGCTTGCCCTCCGGCCACGAATAATCCTTGCGCTCGGTGATCGGCGAATAGGGATAGCGGTCGTGATACGGCAGCTTGATCGTGTGCATTCCTACCTCTTGACGACCGCAACCGCGTTGTCGGTCTGCTCGACATTCATCTTGCGGAAGCGATCGACCGCCTCCGCATGGAAGGCCCGTTCCGCGGGGCCCGCCTCCTCGACCGGCCGGCGCTCGTCGTCGAAGTGCCCGTACTTGTCCTCGCCGCGCACCAGCATGGCACTTACCCGCGTCGGCGAGGTGCAGCGCGCCCAGGTCGGGATGTAGCTGATGCCCAGACCGATGCGCCGGTCGTTCGAGCGGTTGGGACGCGAGTTGTGGACGAGATGCGTGTGATGCAGCGAGAACTGGCCGGCCTTCACGGGCATGAAGGCGGTGCGGCTGCGATCGACGTCCACCGCCAGCTCCTGGCCGCGCGACAGCAGGTTCTCGGGATCCTGCATCTCCGCATGCGGCAGCTGCCCCAGCTTGTGCGAGCCCGGTACGACCTCCATGCAGCCGGCCTCGACCGGCGCATCGGTGAGCGCCACCCAGGCCGTGACATGGCAGGCCGGTTCGAGCGCGAAGTAGGTCGCGTCCTGATGCCAGCTCACATAGGCGCCGGAGCCCGCATCCTTGGGCCAGACGCTGAGATGGAACAGCCGGATGTCGGGGCCGATCAGGTCCTCGACCGCGTCGAGCACCTCAGGCGAATGGACGATCTCGTCGACCCAGGGAAACAGCAGGTGCGGCTTGAAATTGTGGCCGCGGGTCAGCTTCTGGCCCTGGGCGCGCTCGAAGCTCTCAAGCCGGTCGCGCCAGGCGCGCGTGCGCTCGGTCGAGAAGGCATCGACGGGACAGACAAAACCGTCGCGGGCATAGGCTTCGACCTGTTCCGGGGTGAGCTTCTTCGGCATGTCAGTGTGCCGTCCAGCCGCCGTCGACGAACAGCAGCGAGCCCGTGGTGAAGGAGGAATCGGACGAGGCGAGGAACAGCGCCGCCTTGGCGACTTCCTCCGGCTGGCCGATGCGGCCCATCGGATGGCGCACCTTCCAGAAGGCGCGGGCGGCTTCCGGGTCGGGCTGGCGCTTCAGGGAGCGCGCCGGCATCGGCGTGTCGATGACGCCGGGCATCAGTGCATTGATGCGGATGCCCTGGACAGCATGATCGACGGCGACGGTCTTGGTGAACGACACGATCGCACCCTTGGAGGCGATGTAGGCCACGTTGGTGCCGAGGCTCGACTGGGCGAGCTGCGACCCCAGCGTGACGATCGCGCCGGACTTCGCGGCGATCATCGGCTGGATGGCGTGATGCACCCAGAGGAAGGTGCCCTTGACGTTGATCGCGAAGGTGCGGTCCCAGGTCGCTTCGTCGATCTTGTCGACCGTACCGCCGAACGAGGCACCGGCCGCGGTCACCAGCACGTCGATGCGGCCCCATTTGGCCATCACCTGCGCCACGCCGGCGCGGGCCTGCTCGCCGTTGCTGACATCGGCCGCGAAGGTGAGCGTCTCGCCGCCCGTCGCGCCGATCTCCGCTGCGACCCTGGCGAGGCCTGCCTCGTCGAGATCGACCAAGGTGACCTTCGCCCCCTCGGCCGCGAAAAGGCGGGCGGTCGCGGCGCCGATGCCGGACGCCGCTCCCGTGACGATGGCGACCTGATCCTTGAGTTTCATGGCGGGAAGCTTAGACCTTCCCGCCGCGTCTTGTCAGCGCGTCAGCGCGGCCGCTTGCGCAACGGACGTTTGTGCTGGGCGCGGCGCGCCAGCATGTTGAGCCCCTCGACCAGGCCCGAGAAGGCCATCGCGGCGTAGATGTAGCCCTTGGGCACGTGCATCCCCATGCCGTCGGCGATCAGGGTCATGCCGATCATCAGCAGGAAGCCCAGCGCCAGCATGACGATGGTCGGGTTGTTGCCGATGAACTTCGCCAGCCCGTCGGCCGCCAGCAGCATCAGGGCGACCGCAAAGACGACGGCGATCACCATGATCGGGATGTCGTCGGTCATGCCGACGGCGGTGATGATGCTGTCGAGCGAGAAGACCAGGTCGAGGATCAGGATCTGCCCGATCACCCCACCGACCGTGGCCCGGCCGACGGCGTCGGCCGTGACTTCCTCTTCCTCGCCACCGCCCGTGACGTGATCGTGGATTTCACTCGTGGCCTTGTAGATCAGGAACAGGCCGCCGGCGATCAGGATGAGATCGCGCCAGGAAAAGTCACGGCCGAGCAGTGAAAAGATCGGCGCCGTGAGCTGGACGATGAAGGCGATGCCGCTCAGGAGGCCGAGCCGCATGAACACCGCCAGCCCGATGCCGATGCGGCGGGCGCCGGAGCGCTTCTCTTCCGGCAGCTTGTTGGTCAGGATCGAGATGAAGATCAGGTTGTCGATGCCCAGCACGACTTCCATGATCACCAGGGTCGCGAGCGCGGCCCAGGCCTGCGGGTCGCGCGCGAGGGCGAGGAGTTCTTCCGTCATCCCCGCACCATAGGTCATTGCAGGGTCGCGCCGAGAGACCTTTATTTCGCAGGAGCGAGCCGCTAAGCCCGCAACCGATGCCTTCCCCTGCCGCCCCGCCGCGGCCCGCCCCCGATTCTGCCCCGCCCACGGCGCCCACGATCGCCATCGTGCTCCTGTCGGTCGCCGCCTTCGCGTCGGCGGCCAACATGCGCGTCATCGACCCGCTGCTGGTCCAGTTGTCCGCCGCCTTCGGGGTCACCGTTGGCGCGGCCTCGATCGCGGCCACCGCCTTCCTGTTCGCCAACGGCGTGTTCGTGCTGGTCCACGGGCCGTTCGGCGACCGCTACGGCAAGATGCCGGTGGTCGCCATCGCCTGCGTCGGGGCCGCGCTGTGCTGCCTGCTGAGCGCCGTCTCCGGCTCGCTGGCCATGCTGACCCTGGCGCGCTTCCTGACGGGCGTGACCGGATCGGCCATCATCCCGCTCGCCATCGCCTGGGTCGGCGACAATGTCGGCTACGAGAAGCGTCAGGCGACGCTGGCGCGCTTCCTCACCGGCCAGACCCTGGGCCTGATGACCGGCTCGGCGCTGGGCGGGGCCATCGGCGACTGGCTGGGCTGGCGTTCGGTCTTCTGGGTCCTGGCCGCGATCTATGTGCTGGCGGGTAGCGCACTGTTCCTCGTCATGCGGGCGCGGCCCGACATCGCCCGCCCGGGCGAGCGGGCGGCCGGCTCGATGATCGGCCAGATGCTCGGCGTCCTCAAAAGGCCGTGGGCCCGCACCGTAATCCTGGTCGTGGCCCTCGAGGGCGGCGTCTTCTGGGGCGCCTTCACCTTCGTGGGCGCCGATCTCCACCAGCGCTTCGACCTGGGCTTCGCAGCGATCGGGCTGGCGGTGGCGGCCTTCGGAGCCGGCGGCTTCGTCTACGTGACGGTGGCGCACCATCTGGTGCGCATCCTGGGCGAGCGCGGCCTCTGCACCTGGGGCGGCACCGGCCTCGGGATCGCCTTCGCGGCGATGGCTCTGGCGCCCACCGCAGAGGTCGAGTTCGCCGCCATCGTGCTGTCGGGCGTGTCGTTCTACATGCTGCACAACACGCTGCAGACCAACGGCACGCAGATGGCGCCGGAAGTACGCGGCGCCGGCATGGCCCTGTTTGCCCTCTGCCTGTTCGTCGGCCAGGCGGTCGGCGTGCCGATCGCGGCGCCCATCGTCGACCGCTGGGGCGCACCACCCGTCTTCTGGGTGGCGGCCATCGTCCTGCCGCTGCTGGCCTTCTGGTTCTCGGCCGCGATCGGCCGGCGCGCTCAGTTGACCGGCGAAACGCGCGCCTGATACGGCGCCTCGAGCAGCTTGCACTCCTCCGCGGTCAGCGCGATGTCGGTCGACTGTGCCGCCGACGTGAGCTGGTCGAGACCGGTGGCGCCGATGATCGGCGAGCCCATGTAGGGCTTGTGCAGCAGCCAGGCGAGCGCGACCTGGGCGGGCGTGCAGCCCTTCTCCTTCGCGATCTTCTTCAGGCGCTTCACGATCTCCCAGTCGCAGTCGCGATAGGTACCGTCCTTGACGACGGTGTCGTTCTTCGCGCGCTCGGTCGAGCCGCCGCCATCCTTGCTGCGGTTGCCCGCAAGGAAGCCGCGGGCCAGTGGCGAATAGGGGATGAGGCCGACGCCCTGCTCGAGGCAGAGCCGGTTCATCTCGTGCTCCTCCTCGCGCTGGATCAGATTGTAGAGGTTCTGCATGGCAATCGGCCGCGCATAGCCCTTCCAGTCGGCGACCATCACCATCTGCGCGAACTTGTAGGCCGGCATGGTCGAGCCGCCGATGTAGCGGACCTTGCCGGAGCGCACGATCTGGTCGAGCGAGTACATCGTCTCCTCGATCGGCGTGTGCGGATCGAGCCGATGGACCTGGTAGACGTCAATATAGTCGGTCTGCAGGCGCTTGAGCTGTGCGTCGACCGAGGCCATCAGGTGCTTGCGGCCGGTGCCGACGTCGTTCTGGTTCTCGCTCATGCGGATGCCGACCTTGGTCGACAGCACGAAATCCTCGCGCTTGGCCATCTTCATGAGCGTGGCGCCCATGATCTCCTCGGAGCGGCCGAAATTGTAGGTATCGGCGGTATCGAAGAAGGTGATGCCGACGTCGAGTGCCCGCTTGAAATAGGCCGGCGCCTCCGACTCGTCGAACTTGCCCCAGCCCCGCCGGCCCTTGGCGCCCCACGAATTTCCGCCGAGACAGATCCGGCTGACGATCAGGCCCGAGCGGCCGAGCGGTCCATACTTCATCTATACCCTCTCCAAAAGGCTGCGGCACCGGTTGCTTCCGACCGATGCCGCCTGTCCACGCTCTGCTCTTGTGGGGCCCCTAGCCCAGCACTTCCTTGTTCACGACATTGGCCGCATTGGTCCTTCCGTCGAACACGCTGAGGATGTTCTCGACGGCGGTGACGGCCATGCGGTCGCTGGCTTCCTGGGTGACGCCGGCCATGTGCGGGCTGAAGAACACGTTCTCCAGGGTGAACAGCTTGTTGGCCGGATCCGGCGGCTCACGGTCGAGCACGTCGAGGCCGGCGCCGCGCAACTTGCCCGTGCTCAGCGCCTCGTAGAGCGCATCCTCGTTGACGATGCCGCCGCGCGCCGTGTTCACCAGGAACGCCGTCGGCTTCATCAGCCCCAGCGTCTCGGTGTTGAACATGTTGATCGTCTCCGGCGCCTTGGGGCAGTGGATCGACACATAGTCGACCTGCGGCAGGATCGCCTTGAGATCGGTGACCTTGGTGGCGCCGGCCTTCTCGATGTCGGCCTTCGAGATGTTGGGATCGAGCACATAGGTCTCCATCTCGAACGCCACGCAACGCTTGACCGTGCGCGAGCCGATGCGGCCCATGCCGATGACCAGCACCTTCTTGCCTGCGACGTCGGACGGCAGGTCGCTCAGCCGCTCTGCCCAGGCGCCCGTGCGGACCCAGCGGTCGGACTTTCTGGTGAGGCGCGCGGCGGCAAGCAGCATGTACATCGCGTGCTCGGCCACCGAGACCGAGTTGGCGATGCCGGTCGTCATCAGCGGGATCTTGCGCTTGTTCAGCGCCGGGATCTCGACGGCGTCGAAGCCGACACCGAGCCGGGCCACCACCATCATGTTGGGCGCCGCGTCGAGCTCGGCCTGGCGGAACGGCGTGGCACCCAGCGTGACGGCGTTGGCATCGGCGAGCTTGGGGTGCAGCGACGGAACGCGGTCGTCCGTCAGGATCTCGTAGTCGACATCGTCGCGCGCCTTGAGGACGGCGATGCCGGCCTCCGGCATGCGGCCGACGATCAGCACCTTCTTGCGGTTCTTGCCTGTGTTCGGGCCCGTATTCATCGTTTCCCCTGCGGTCTTGTCATGCAAACGGGCGCGATCCTAAGGCCGGCCGGAGCGCGAGGCTAGGGCAAGTAGTTGAGCGGCAGCCGCGTGGTGGACTTGATCTCCTCCATGGCGAACATCGAGGTGACGTCCGACAGCTCGACCTTGGCGATGAGCCGTTTGTAGAACGCGTCGTAGGCTTCGATGTCGGGCAGGGCGAGCCGGATCAGGTAGTCGATTTCACCGCTCATGCGATAGCAATCCATGACTTCGGGAAACGAGGCCACGGCCTTCGCGAACCGGGTCAGCCACTGGGCGTTGTGCTGCGCCGTGCGCACCGCAACGAACACGGTGACGTGCGCGTTGACCGCCTTGCGGTCGAGCAGCGCAACGCGCGAGCGAACGATGCCCTCCTCCTGCAGGCGGTTGATGCGCCGCCAGCACGGCGTCGTCGACAGGCCCACCCGTTTCGCGACTTCCGCCAGCGGCATGTCGGCGCTGTCCTGCAGGCAATCCAGAATCTTCTTGTCGAAGGAATCGAGTGTGAATTTTCCGGCCATTCCGCCTCCCGAAGAATGATATTCTCAAGTTTGCGCGCCGGCGTGCAAAGGTAGCAAGCCGTTTCCCGTGGGTGCCGGTACAATTTCTCCCATGCTTCGCCGCTTCACCGAACATCCCGCATCCGTCAACGAAACCTATTTCCAGCACATGGGGATGGCGTTCGGCTTCGGCGGAAGAATGCTGGTTGGCTCGATCGCCTGTTTCCTGCATGGTCTGTTTCCATGGCTGTGCCTGACCCGCGGCAGCGATACGGTCCGCGCCCTTCATCACCGAATGGTGACTCACCGCACGGTGCGCCCGTCCAAGGACGGCGCCACGGTCGTCGCGGCGGGCGACTAGCCCCGCTCTCCAGCTTCGTTGGTTGGCTCGTCGCGACGATTACCGTCGCGGCAGTTTCCGTGTCCGCACAGGACCGCGCCCTGGTGCCGGTCACGATCGACGGCGCGCCGGTCAAGCTGGCCACCATCACCTACAAGCCGGCCGGCAGCGGGCCCTTCCCCACGCTGATCTTCCACCACGGTTCGACCGGGCGCGGCACCGACCCGGCGGCCTTCGCGCGCCCCTACAATCCGACCACGATGGTCCAGTGGTTCACGGACCGCGGCTGGGCGGTCATCCTGCCGTCGCGCCGCGGCCGTGGCGGATCGGAAGGCCTTTACGACGAGGGTTTCTCGATCAACCGGTCACTGGGCTACAGCTGTGAGGAAACGCTGGCGCTGCCCGGCGCGGACCGCGCACTGCGCGACATCGACGCGATCACACCAGTCCTGCTCGCGCAGCCCTTCGTCGACCGCAGCCGCGTCGCGATCGGCGGCCAGTCGCGTGGCGGCATCCTGACCATCGCCTGGACGGGCCGCCAGCCGGGCGTGGCGCGGGCGGCGATCAATTTCGTCGGCGGATGGATGGCCGATGCCTGCTCGACCGCGACCTCGATCAACCAGAATCTGTTCCGGCGCGGCGCACCGTTTCCCCATCCGTCGATCTGGCTCTACGGCGAGAACGATCCATTCTATCGGATTGCACACTCGCGTGCGAATTTCGCGGCGTTCCAGTCGGCCGGGGGGCGCGGCACCTTTCATGAGTATGCACCGCCTGCGGGCCTGAACGGCCATCAAATAAATTCCGCACCGGCCCTTTGGAATGCGGCGATGGAGGCTTACCTCATGGAGAGAGGGCTGCCGGGACGCCCTCGATAGAAACCGCAACCCCTTCCCGACATGCTACGTTTTGATGCGGGGGAGCGAACAGAAGCGGAGGCTCAAAAATGGAAACACCATTGCGCATCAGCTACCAGGGCGGCACCCCCAGTGAAGCACTGAACGCGCTCATAGGCGAGCACGTCGAGACGCTGGAGAAGCTCCATGGCCGTCTGACCTCCTGCCAGGTGATCGTGCGGGTCCCCGAACGCCATCACCGCACCAGCAACCTCTTCAGCGTCAACATCCACATCGCGCTGCCGGGCCATATCGACGTCAACATCGACCACATGTCGCATGACGACGAGCGGTTCGCCGATCCGACGTTCGCTGTGAACGACGCCTTCCGGCGCGCCAAGCGCCAGATCAAGGAGCGCGCCCGCCGACAGCGTGGCGACGTGAAGAACCTCCATGAGCGGGTCGAGCGTACGCTGGACCGGCCCGAGCCTTAGCCCGAAGGCCTAACGACGGCGCGGCACGCCCTTTTCATCGAGTCTCTCGCGAAGAAGGAAGACTCGATCGCCGCCCCAGAAAATCTCGCCATCGAGGACGAAGCTCGGCACGCCGAAGATGCCCGAGGCCTCGGCCTCGGCGCGCAACGCGTCGTGCCGGGCACCGCCCGCGCCTTCGAGGAAGGCGGCGAAACCCGGTGGCGCTCCCGCCTGCTCGAGAGCCGCGCTCACCGCCTGGACGTTCTCGGGATCGAGTTCACGCCGCCAGAAGCGGTCGAACGCCAGATCGTTGTAGGCCCGGAAGACGCCGTGCTGCTGGGCGTAGAGCATCCCGGCATTGATCGTCCGCGCATAGAAGATCTTCTTGGGGCCCATCAGCACGAGGCCCTGCTTGTTAGCGAAGCGGCGCGCGTCCATGTAGGCATAGCGCACGCGACGCCAGTGATGCGGATCGCGTTGCTCGACCGAGCCCTGGAAGGACGCGATGTCGAGCGTGTAGGGCCGCCACTCGAGATCGATCTCGTAGTCGGCCTCCAGTTCATAGGCCCACGCCTTGGCAACGAAGGCGTAGGGACTGACATAGTCGGTCCAGAGGACGACTTTGACGCGTTCGGTCATGGCGTGCGGGATTCGCGTCGCAGCAGCCACCAGAAGAGACCGCCGGCAACGATGGCGAGCAGGGCGCCGACCAGCAGAAGCATCGCGGAGTCCTGGATCCATGCCACGGCCGGCACCGACAGGGCGAGGAACAGGCCGACCAGGCAGATCCGCCAGACTCGCGCATGGACACCCGCCACGAAGGTGCCGAGCGCCAGAAGGATCAGGAGCGCGAGGCTCGTCGCATTGTCGTTCACCACGCCGCGCACCTGCGGCAGGAACATCAGCCACATGGCCGCCAGGAAGGCGAGCCAGTGCAGCGCCTGCGTCACGATGAGCCTCAGGTGATCGGCAGTCTTGTCGACCTCCCGCCAGCCCGACATCACGCAGGCCAGACCATAGATCGGCGCCAGCACCATCCAGTAGGCGTATGTGGTGGGACCGCGGAAGCCGGTGAGGATGACGCCGCCGACCGCCAGGGCCAGCATCGCCACGTAGGGTAGTTCCCGCAGCAGCCAGTGCCGGCTGGTGCCGTCGCCGGCGGTGCTCACCGCGCGTCCTTCGCCAGCCGCTTTTCGACGACGCGCGCCCACAGTGTCGAGCCCAGGGTGAGCGCCTCGTCGTTGAAGTCGTAGCTGGGATTGTGGACCTCGCAGCCGCCCTCGCCGCCGCCGTTGCCGATGTTGATGAAGGCCCCGGGTACCTGCTCAAGCATGTAGGAGAAGTCCTCGGAGGCCATCACGAACGGGCCTTCGCGGTTCATGTTCTCCGGGCCCACGATCTCGGCCGCGACGTCGGCGATGAACTTCACCGCGTCCTTGTCGTTCACCAGTGGCGGGAAGACGACACGCACGTCGGCCTTGGCACTGCCGCCGAGGCTGGCGGCAATACCGCTGGAAATCGTCTCGATTCGCTCCTTGATGAGCGCCATCGTCTCCTTGCGAAAGGCGCGGATCGTGCCGCGCAGCACGGCTTCCTGCGGGATCACGTTGTAGGCATCGCCGGAGTGCATCTGCGTCACCGAGATCACCGCCGAATCGAGCGGCGCCACGTTGCGCGACACCACGCTCTGAAGCGCGGAGATGATCTGCGTGGCAATGATCACCGGGTCGATGCCCGATTCCGGCCGGGCACCGTGCGCGCCCTTGCCGGTGATGTGGATGTCGAACAGGCCGCCGCCCGCCATCTGCGGGCCCGAGCGGATGGCGAACTTGCCGACGTCGAGCTTCGGCCGGTTGTGCATGCCGAAGATGATCTCGCAGGGGAATTTCTGGAACAGGCCGTCCTTGACCATCGCCTCGGCACCGCCACGACCCTCTTCCGCCGGCTGGAAGATCAGGTGCACCGTGCCGTCGAAGTTGCGGGTCGCCGCGAGATACTTGGCGGCGCCCAGCAGCATGGCGGTATGGCCGTCATGGCCGCAGGCATGCATGCGGCCCTTGTGCGTGCTGCGATGGTCGAAGGTGTTGAGTTCGTCCATCGGCAGGGCGTCCATGTCCGCCCGCAGGCCGATGGCGCGCGGATTGTTGCCAACGCGGATGGTGCCGACGACGCCCGTCTTGCCGATGCCGGTGGTGACCTCGCAGCCCCATTCCTTCAGCTTCTGGGCCACGATGGTGCTGGTACGGTCTTCCTCGAAGCCCAGCTCCGGATGGGCGTGGATATCGCGCCGAATGGCGGTCAGCTCGGCGGCGGCGGCGGCGATCAGCGGTTCGATTTTCATGGCGGTCACGACTCCAGCAGGAAGGCGGTCATTACACGACGAAACTCCGGGCCGTGCACGTTCGGATATGCATGGCCGCCGTCCGGCAGCACATAGGCGCGCGCCCCCGGGATCAGGCGTACGAGTTCCTCGGTGAAGTAGAGCGGCGTCACCGTGTCGTCGCGGGCGCAGAGGGCCAGGGTACGCGCCTTCACCTTCTGTAACTGCTCGCGGCGGTCATGGGCCACGATGGCGGCAATGCGCGACAGGACGATCTCGGGGACCGGGATCGTGTCGGAAGCCCGGGCCTCGGCGGCGATCAGAGCGGCATCGTGGTCGCGCACCCAGGCGGGCGAGTTCAGCGCCAGCGCACTCGACTTCAGGTAGGCAGCCGGGCCCAGTTCGCGCAGCACCAGCGAACGCACCTCGAACAGCCGGCGAAAGAAGGCGTCCGTCTTCGCCCAGGTGGCGCTCAGCACCAGCCGGTCGATCCGCTCGGGATGCTCGATCGCCAGCACCTGTCCCATGGCGCCGCCCGTCGAATGGCCGCACCAGTGAACCTTGTCGTAGCCGAGCCCCTCGATGAGCTGCAGCGCATCGTCGGCCATCTGTGAAACGCTGTAGTCGATCCGCGACAGGCTGCTGCGCGCGGTCCCGCGATGATCATGCACGACGACGGTGAATTGCCGGGCCAGTTCGGACACGTTGTCGCCCCACCAGCGTCCGTCGCCGCCGAGACCGGCGACGAGGAACAGCACGGGGCCGCTGCCGTGCACTTCGTAGTGGAGTTCCGCGCCGTCGCGCAGCTTGAACAGGGGCATTCCGTCTCCTCGGCGATTTGCTATGGTCGCCCCAGGAGGTAAGCGCACCATGAAGCGCCTGTCGATTGTCGCGTTGGCCCTACTGTGCGGATGCACCCAGAAGGAGCAGCCGCTGACCACCACGATTCCGCGGCCGGCCCCCGAAGAGGCAACGCCGACGGGCATCGCCTATCTTTGCGATGGCCGCAAGGAAGTCGCCATCGTCTACGCCAAGAACCGGGCGTCGGTGACGATGGGCGACAGGACATGGCGGCTCGAATATCAGGGCGCCGGTCAAGGCTTCCGCTATGCCGATGCCACGACGGAGTGGTCCGGCCGCGACAATGCGGGCACGCTCAAGGCGCTCAGCGGCGGCGCGCCACTCGCAGCCAACTGCCAGCCGTTGCGTCGCACGACCTGACGCGGGCGGTCTACTTCAGCCAGAACTTGATCGCGTAGCTGACCAGGGCGGTCACGCCGACGCCGGCCGCCCACAGGCCGACGAACCACAGCCATTGCCGCGGACCGGGCATCACCGACGGTCCATCATCGCTGGCCCATCAGTGGTAGCCGTCATGACCGGTCTTGCCGCGGAAGACCCAGTAGGAATAGCCCGTGTAGGCCAGGATGATGGGCACCATCACCAGCACGCCGGGCAGCATGAACTTCAGGCTGTCATGCGGGGCGGCGGCGTCCCAGATCGAGACCGACGGCGGCACCACATAGGGATAGAGGCTGATGCCGAGTCCCGCGAGGCCCAGGCCGAAGAGCGCCAGCGCCATCAGGAACGGTGTGTAGTGATGACCGCGCCGCAGGCTCCAGAAGAGCACGAAGGTGACGATCGCGACCAGCAACGGGACCTGGGCCGTGAAGAGAACCTGCGGCCAGGCAAACCAGCGCAGCCAGTAGGCATCGCGCAGGAACGGCGTCGCGGCACTCACCGCCGCCATCGCCACGATGGTTCCGATGGCGAGGCGAAAGGCCAGCCGGTAGCAACGCTCCTGCAGGGAGCCTTCGCTCTTCATCACCAGCCAGGTCGAGCCCAGCAGCGCGTATCCGCAGACCAGGCTCACCCCCACGAGGAAGCTGAACGGCGTGAGCCAGTCGAACCAGCCGCCGGCATAGGTGCGATCCTGGACGGCGATTCCCTGCAGCAGCGCGCCCAGCGTGATGCCCTGGGCGAGCGCGGCGACGATCGAACCGCCGCTGAAGGCCACGTCCCATAGCGCGCGATGGCGCGGATCGCGCCAGCGGAACTCGAAGGCGACGCCGCGGAAGACCAGCGCCAGCAGCATCGCGATGATGGGGGCGTAGAGCGCCGAGAGGATCATGCCGTAGGCCAGCGGGAAGGCCGCCAGCAGGCCGCCACCGCCCATCACCAGCCACGTCTCGTTGCCGTCCCAGACCGGCGCCACCGAGTTCATGGCGCTGTCGCGTTCCCGGCCCACCGGCAGGAACGGGAACAGGATGCCGACGCCGAGGTCGAAGCCGTCCATGACGACATAGGCCAGGATGGCGAAGGCGATGATGAAGGCGAAGAAGACCGGAAGATCGAACGGCATGATCAGGCCTCCTTTCCGGTCGCCAGCGATTCGGCGACGACCGGAGCCGGCGTGATGCCGGCGGCCCGCACCGGCTGGTCGCGCCTCGGTCCCTCCTCACCGCGATGCGGCGGATGGCTCATGAGCTTCAGGATGTAGTAGGTGCCCGCGCCGAAGGCGAAGAAGTAGACGATGACGAAGGACACCAGCGAGGCGCCGACGGCCGGCGCATCGAGCTTCGATGCCGAATCGACGGTGCGCAGCAGACCGTACACCGTGTAGGGCTGACGGCCGACTTCGGTCGTGACCCAACCCGCGATGACGGCGACGAAGCCGGCCGGCCCCATCGCGATCGCGAGGCGATGCAGCAAGGGCCACTCGTAGAGCTTCCCCCGCACGCGCGCGAGCAGGCTGAACGCCGCCAGGGCCAGCATCAACATGCCCATGCCCACCATAATGCGGAAGGCCCAGAAGACGACGGCCACCGGCGGCCAGTCCTTGCGATCGACCGTGTCGAGGCCTTTCAGCGGCGCGTCCAGCGAATGCTTCAGGATCAGCGACGAAGCCTTGGGGATCTCGACGGCGAACAGGTTCTTGCCCGCCGCCTCGTCGGGCCAGCCGAACAGGACGAGCGGCGCCCCGTCGGGATAGCTCTTGAAGTGGCCCTCCATGGCCATGACCTTCACCGGCTGGTGCTGGAGCGTGTTCAGCCCGTGCTGGTCGCCGGCGAAGATCTGCAGCGGCGCCACGACGGTGATCATGCCCATCGCCATGGAGAACATGACGCGCGCGCCCTCGTTTGCCTGCTTTTCGGCAGGCTTCGCCCGCAAGAGATGCCAGGCGCCGACCGCGCCGACGACCAGCGCCGTCGTCAGGTAGGCACCGAACACCGTGTGGACCAGCCGGTAGGGGAATGACGGATTGAAGATGATGGCCCACCAGTCGGCCGGGACGAACTGGCCGCCGGCGTTGATCGCGAAGCCGGCCGGAGTCTGCATCCAGCTGTTGGCCGAGAGGATCCAGAAGGCCGAGAAGAAGGTGCCGACCGCGACGGCGAGCGTCGCCGCGAAATGCAGCCCCTTGCCGACCCGGTTCATGCCGAACAGCATGACGCCGAGGAAGCCCGCCTCGAGGAAGAAGGCCGTGAGTACCTCGTAGGCCATCAGCGGGCCGATCACCGGCCCGGCCTTGTCCGAGAAGACCGACCAGTTCGTGCCGAACTGGTAGGACATCACGATGCCCGACACGACGCCCATGCCGAAGGCGAGCGCGAAGATCTTCAGCCAGTACTTGAAGAGGTCGAGATAGACCTGGCGTCCCGTCCACAGCCACAGCGCCTCGAGCACGGCGAGATAGCTCGCCAGTCCGATCGAGAAGGACGGGAAGATGAAGTGGAACGAGACGGTGAAAGCGAACTGCAGCCTTGCCAGGAAGACTGCGTCCAATCCCTCGAACATGGTGCCTCCTCCTAAACGATACGCGAGGCGTAGGCCGGCGACTTCAATGCCACGACAAGGACGTCCAGTGCCGCGACGAGTTCTGAGCGGTTTCGCGCGGCGCCGAGCGCGATGCGGATCGCATGCTCGGGCTCTCCGTCGACGCTGAAACTGTCACTCGTGACCACGGTGAGGCCCTGCCGTTGAACGTGCGCCGCGAACTCGGCCCGCGTCCATGAACACGGCAGGTGCAGCCACACATGGTGCCCCTTCGGATGGGCGAGGTGAATGTGGCCCGAAAGCGCTTTGGCCGCCAGCTTCTGTCTTGCCGCAGCCTCCGCGGTAATCGCCGACATGATCGCGTCGGCGCTGCCGTCGGCCATCCACCGGCTGACGAGTGCGACCATCAGCGGCACCGGCATCTGCGACACAGTGCGCAACGCGTTGGCCAGCACCGAGGCGGCGGCGCGATCGGGCGCCTGTACATAGGCGACACGCAGCCCCGGGGCCATGCACTTGGACAGTGTCATGGCGAGATAACTGCGCTCGGGGATGAGCGTCGCGATCGGCTGGGCCTTCGGCTCGAAACTTCCATAGGCGTCGTCCTCGATCAAAATCAGGTCGTGACGACGAATGGCCGCCGCAAGTTCTTCGCGACGTTGTGACCCAATCGTCTGCGTCGTCGGGTTGTGGATCGTCGGCAGCAGATAGACGGCTTTCGGTGCATGGGCGCGGCAGGCCTCGGCGAGTGCAGCCGGGTCCATGCCCTCCGCATCCGATGCCACCCCGACCAGGCGAACACCGAGCGATGCCGCCGCCGATTTGAAGCCCGGATAAGTGAGCCGGTCCGTGAGCACGACGTCGCCGGCTCGCGTCAGCGAGACAAGCAGCGCCATCAGCGCGCTCTGCGTGCCTGGCGAGATCACCAGCCGGCCCGCTTCGGCATTGCGCACGCGCCGCCGCAGCCAGTCCGCCGCGATGCCGCGATCCACCGTGCTGCCACCCGCCTGCTGGTAACTCAGCAGTTCGGAGAAACCATGGTCGCGCTGCAGCGCCACCAGCCCGCGCATGATCCGCCCCTCGATGTCGGCCTCGATCGGCGACGGTGGCAGGTTCATCGAGAGGTCGATGGCGATGCCGGCCGCCGCGTGGCCGGACGGACGGACGCGGCTCTCGGCCACGAAGGTCCCCTGCCCGACCCGGGCGTCCGTCAGGCCCCGACGCCGCGCCTCATTGTAGGCCCGTGTGACGGTGGTGAGATCGACGCCCAGGGCGCTCGCCAGCGCACGATGGGTCGGCAGCCGCTGGCCCCGGTGCAGGCGGCCCGAGGCGATGTCGCGCTCGAGCGCCTCGACGATCCCCTCGTATACCGGCCCACTGGCGGTATCGAGTGTAGGGCTCCAATCCATACAATTTGTCTCCTTGATCTTGAATGTATGGCCAACTGTATGGATATCCAAGCACGACAATTCGAGGAGGTGCGGATGGCCGACAAAGGCGGTGTCTATCTTCTGCGCGGCATGCTGGGCCGCTGCCCGGCCTGCGGCGAGGGCAAGCTGTTCCGCGCTTTCGTGAAGGTCGCGGACCGTTGCTCAGCCTGCGGAGAGGACCTGCATCATCACCGCGCCGACGACTTCCCGGCCTACCTGACGATCTTCCTGGTCGGCCATCTGGTCGTGCCGATCGCGATGTATGTCGAGATCGCCTATCAGCCGTCCTACTGGCTGCACGCCGCATTGTGGGCGCCGATGGTGATCGCGCTGTCGGTGGGCCTGCTGCAGCCGATCAAGGGCACGATCGTCGCCCTGCAGTGGCACATGGGCATGCACGGCTTCGCCGCGGCGAAGCAGGCGCGGGCCGAGTACTGCTGACCGGCCGCGCGCGACTTTCCGTTAACCGAAAGTCTCGAAGACTTCGGCGATCGCCGCGCGGTCCAGCCCGGCGCGCAGGCAGGTTTCCAGCAGCACCCGCGCCTTCAGCGGGTTGAGCCGGCCGCCCCACAGCAAGCCCGCCTTGCGCAGGGCGATCTCCGAACTCGGGCCGCCATAGGTCTGGCGCAGCAGCGGCCCGCCGCCGGCGCGGGGCGCCACCACGGTGGGAATGATCTCGCCAAGCTGGCCGACCAGCGACGCGACGCGCTCGGGAACGTGACCGCCACCCATGGCACCCAGCACGACGCCGCGATAGCCGAGCTGGTCGCGATGATCGATCATCGCCTCGAGAATGTAGCCGGGCTCGTCGAGCCCCAGCCACAGCAGCGCCACCGGCTGCTCCCGGCCCTCCGACGCCTTGCCCAGCCGCTTGCGCGCCGCTTCGACCGGCGCGCGCACCGGCAGCGACA
Source organism: Reyranella aquatilis (assembly GCF_020880995.1). Taxonomy (GTDB): domain Bacteria; phylum Pseudomonadota; class Alphaproteobacteria; order Reyranellales; family Reyranellaceae; genus Reyranella; species Reyranella aquatilis. Next base: position 430,342 of record NZ_JAJISD010000002.1, read on the forward strand.
GCGGCACGAGCCTGTCCTCGACCAGTGCCGCCAGCGGACCGGTCTGCGGCGAGGCGAACGCGTTGAAGCGTGTCGGATGGACCTTCTGCACGTCGGCCGCTGCATAGACTTCGTCGAGCATCACCGCGACGACGCCCAGCGCCTTGGCGTGCGCCTTCATCCAGGGATCGCAGGCCACGCGCACGGCCGCCAGCAGGTTGCCCGGCCCGTCGGGCGAGGTGAGCGCGGGATTGCGCATTGCCGCCGTCACGATCACCGGAATGTCGCGTTCGACCAGCAGGTCGAGCAGGAAGCTGGTCTCCTCGAGCGTGTCGGTGCCCTGCGTCACCACCACGCCATCGACGTCGAGGTCCATGATCTTCGCCGCCAGTGCGTGGATCTGGTCGAAGGACAGCGAATGGCTGCCGACCCGCGACACCGTCTCGGCGCGAATGTCTGCAAGCGTCGCCAGCAGCGGCACCGCGGCGACGAGGTCGTCGGCGCCCAGCCCCATCTGCATGGCACCGGACGCATCCGGTGCGGTCGCGATGGTGCCGCCGAGGGCCAGGATCTGGACGCGCGGAAGGGTCATGACAACAGCCTCAGTGAACGGAAGAAGCGCTCGGCCTCGGGCGCGCGCATCGCATCGGCCGGCGCGAGATATCCCAGCGATACGTAGCGGCTACCCTTCAGCAGGATGAGCTGGCGCAGTGCGTTGCCACCCGCGACCGGACCGGTCGATTCGACCGCGGGCGCTCCCTGCACCGTTTTCCAGTCGATCTGGGCCCACTTGCCGCCGGCCAGGCGCTGCGCGCGATCGTCGAGCGCCGACTGCAGGTTGAGCTTGGGCTGGCGCACATCGACATCGGCGGGATAGAGCGCGCTCTGCGCCACGAACGACAGGCGCCGGTACTCCAGGCTGTAGGAATTGTAGACGAAGGGCGTGCCGCCGGGCGACGTGGTGTCGATCTTCTTGTAGATCGGCGCCCCGGGCATTTCGACGAAGAACGACTTGTCAGCGCCCTCGACCGGAAACCACGAGGCCGATTGCGCCGCCGCCTCGGCTGCCAGCAAGGCCGCCGGCAGCGCGAGAAAGAACCGTCGCGAGCGCATCATTCGGCAGCCCGGGTCGGGCCGAACTTCTCGCGCGCTTCCGCTTCGGTGTAGTAGCCGCGCACCACGTCGCGGGCGATCGATTCGCGGCTCCGCTTCGCGGGATCGCCGAAGCCACCACCGCCCGGCGTGGAAACGCGCACGACGTCGCCGACGCCGATCTCGATGTCCTGGTCCTTGGAGATGTGCGGTGGCCGATAGACCCGCCCGCCCTGGTCGATCTGGACGAGGTTGGTGCCGCCGTCGTGGCCGCCCAGCACGCCCTGTGGGCCGGTTCGGCCATGATCCATCACCATCGATACGCGCGCTTCGCCGCGCCGCAGCTTGATGGCGTAGTTGATACCGAAACCGCCGCGGAACTCGCCGGCGCCGCCCGAGCCCTCGCGCAGGGAGAACTCCTCGAACAGCACGGGATAGAACTGCTCCAGCACCTCGACCGGCGGCATCTTGGAGATGCCGATGGTCGAGCAGCCGTTGCTCAAGCCGTCGCCGCCCTGGAAGCCGCCGTAGCCGCCGCCGGTGAAGAGATACATGATGTAGTTGCGCTTGCGCTCCGGGTCGTAGCCGCCGACGCCGAGATTGCCCGACGTCCCGGCCGGCGCCGCGAACAGCAGGTCGGGGATCGCCTTGGTGAGGGCAGCGAACACCGCCTCGGCGACGCGCTGGCTCACCTCGGCGGCGCAGCCCGACACGGGCCGCGGATACTTCGCATACAGGAACGTGCCCTCGGGCTCGACGATGCGCAGGGGTTCGAAAGTGCCCGCATTGATCGGCACGTCGGGAAAGACGTGCTTCACCGCCAGGTAGATCGCCGACTTGGTGGTCGCGATCACGCTGTTCATCGGGCCGCGGCAGGGCGGGCTCGAGCCGCTCATGTCGAAGGTGAGCTCGTCGCCCTTCTTCGTGATCTTCATCTTGATCGTGAGCGGCTGATCGACGACGCCGTCGCTGTCGACCTGCGAGGAGCCCTCGTACACACCGTCAGGAATGTCGGCGATCTTGGCGCGCATCTGGCGCTCGGCGCGGTGGCGCATCTCGGCGATCGCGGCCCGCACCACGTCGGCGCCGTAGCGGTCGATCAGCTCGGTGAGCCGGGTCTCGCCGGTCGTGAGGGCTGCGGCCTGCGCCTTGATGTCACCGATGCGCTGATCGGCGATGCGGATGTTGGACATGATGATGGACAGGATCTCCTGGTCCATCTCGCCCTTCTTGAAGAACTTCACCGGCGGCAGGCGCAGGCCTTCCTGCTCGACCTCGGTGGCGCTGGCCGAGAAGCCGCCCGGCACCATGCCGCCGACGTCGGGCCAATGGCCGGTATTGGCGAGCCAGGCAAACAGCTCGCCCTTGTAGAAGAACGGCTTCACGAAGCGCACATCCATGAGATGCGTGCCGCCGAGGTAGGGATCGTTGACGATGAAGACGTCGCCCGGATCGACCTTGCCGGCATAGTGCGTCTTCACGCGCTCGATCACGGCGCGGGTCGAAAACTGCATGGTGCCGACGAAAACCGGCAGACCAAGTTCGCCCTGGGCGATCAGGGAGCCGTCGACCGTGTCGTAGATGCCGTCGGAGCGGTCCATGCCCTCCGAGATCACCGGCGAGAAGGCGGCGCGCACGAAAGCCAGATCCATTTCGTTGCAGACCTGGATCAGGCCGTTCTGGATGACTGTCAAAGTGACGGGATCGAGGTTCGACATGACCGAATCACTAGCACAGCCCATGCCTTGCTGCGCTATGATGGCGTTCAAATCCCCCACTTTTCGAAGCGGAATAGCCATGAACGCGCCTCTCGCCGCCGACAAACTCGATCTGATGAAATTCGGCGTCGGCCAGCCGGTGCCGCGCCAGGAGGACCCGACCCTGCTCAAGGGCCAGGGCCGCTACACCGACGACGTCAACCTGCCCGGCCAGGCCTATGCAGTGATGGTGCGCAGCCAGGTCGCGCATGGCCTGCTGAAGGGCATCGACGCCGAGGAAGCGCGCAACATGCCGGGTGTGCTGGGCGTCTGGACCGGCGCCGACCTCAACGCCGCCGGATACGGCGCGCTGAAGACCGTGATGATGGTGCCCAACCGCGACGGCTCGCAGATGAAGACGCCGACGCGCTATTCGCTCGCCACCGACAAGGTGCGCTTCGTCGGCGATCCCGTGGCCTTCGTCGTCGCCGAGACCCAGGCACAGGCGCGCGATGCCGCCGAGGCCGTGGTCCTCGACATCGAACCCCTGCCTGCCGTCACGGAGGCGCGCGCCGCCACCCAGCCCGGCGCGCCGATCGTGTTCGACGACGTGCCGGACAATGTCTGTGCGGACTTCCAGTTCGGCGACAGCGCGAAGGTGGCGGACGCCTTCGCCAAGGCCGCGCATGTGACGAAGCTGCACCTCGTCAGCAACCGCATCGTCGTCTGCGCGATGGAGCCGCGCACCGCGATCGGCCACTACGACAAGGAAACCGACCGCTCGACCCTCTATGCCGGCTGCCAGGGCGTGTTCGGCCTCAAGAACCAGATGGCCGCGCTGCTGGGGATCAAGCCGGCGCAGATGCGCGTCGTCACCGGCAATGTCGGCGGCTCGTTCGGGATGAAGGGCTCGCCGTATCCCGAATATGCCGGCCTCTTCCATGCCTCGAAGATCCTCGGCCGCCCGGTCAAATGGACCGACGACCGCTCGGGCAGCTTCCTCAGCGACCAGCATGGCCGCGACCACGATTTCGACGCCGAACTGGCGCTCGACAAGGACGGCACCTTCCTCGCCGTGCGCCTCAAGGGCTACGCCAATCTCGGCGCCTATCTCTCCAACGTCGGCGCGGCCATGGGCGCGCTCGGCGTCTCGCGCAATCTCGCCGCGGTCTATCGAACGCCGCTGATCGAGGTGCAGACCAAGGTGGCCTTCACCCACACCTCGCCGATCGGCGCCTATCGCGGCGCGGGCCGGCCTGAGGCCAACTACTTCATGGAGCGGCTGATCGCCACCGCAGCCCGCGAGATGGGCCTCGACCAAACGGAGATCCGCCGGCGCAACCACATCAAGCCCGAGGAGATGCCCTACAAGACCGCCTCGGGCACGGTCTACGACAGCGGCGAGTTCACGGTGCTGCTGGACAAGGCGCTGGAGCTGGCCGACGTCGCGGGCTTCGCGGCCCGCAAGGAAGAGAGCGCCAAGCGCGGCAAGCTGCGCGGGCTGGGCATCGGCGATTATCTCGAAGTGACGGCGCCGCCGACGAACGAGATGGGCGGCCTCCGCTTCGAAGAGAACGGCGACGTCACCATCATCACCGGCACGCTCGACTACGGCCAGGGCCACTGGTCGGCGTTCGCGCAGGTGCTGACGACCAAGCTCGGCATCCCGTTCGAACGCATCAAGCTCAAGCAGGGCGACAGCGACCTGCTGATCGCGGGCGGCGGAACGGGCGGCTCGAAGTCGATCATGGCGTCGGGCGCGGCGATCGTGGAAGCCTCCGACAAGGTGATCGAGAAGGGCAAGCAGATCGCGGGCGTGGCGCTCGAAGCCTCGGCCGCCGACATCGAGTTCAAGCTCGGCCGCTTCGAGATCGTCGGCACCGACCGCGGCATCGGCATCATGGAACTGGCAGCCAAGCTGCGCGGTGGCCTGAAACTGCCCGAGGGCGTGCCCGACACGCTCGACGTCAGCCATGTCCACGAGGCCGCGCCCTCGGCCTTTCCCAACGGCGCGCATGTGGCAGAGGTCGAGATCGATCCCGACACCGGCACGGTGGAGGTCGTGAAGTACACGATGGTCGGCGACTTCGGCACGGTCATCAACCCCATGCTGGTCGAGGGCCAGAGCCATGGCGGCGTCGTGCAGGGCATCAGCCAGGCGATCTTCGAGCGCGTGGTCTACAGCGAGGAGGGCCAGCCGCTCACCGGCAGCTTCACCGACTACGCCATCCCGCGCGCGGGCGACGCGCCTTCCTTCAGAATCGACTATCACTCGGTGCCGGCGAAGACGAACGTGCTCGGCGCCAAGGGCTGCGGCGAGGCCGGCTGCGCGGGCTCGCTGCCGTCGGTGATGAACGCAATCTCCGACGCGCTGGGCGGCAAGCACATCAACATGCCGGCCACGCCCGAGCGCGTGTGGGAAGCGCTGAGATCCTAGCGACGTTCAGGCCCGCCCCGTGACCTCCCCCCATCCCGATGTCGCCATCGTCGGCTGCGGACCGGTGGGGGCGATGCTCGGCAACCTGCTGGGCCAGGCCGGCCTCTCGGTCGACATCTACGACCGGGAGCGCGAGATCCACCCGCTGCCGCGCGCCGTGCACTTCGACGGCGAGGTCATGCGCATCTTCCAGTCGGCGGGCCTCGCCACCGCGGTCGCCGCCGCCTCCCGCCCCTCGTCGAAGGGGATGCACTTCGTCAACGCCGCCGGCGTCACGCTCATGGTTCGCCGCGGCCTCGAAGGACCGGGTCCGCAGGGCTGGGCGGGCAACTGGTATTTTCACCAGCCAGCCCTCGAGCAGATCCTGCGCTCGGGCCTCAGCCGATTTCCGAACGTGCGCGTTCATCTCGGCCGCGAGATCAGATGCACCGACGAGCTGACCGCCCGTTTCGTCGTCGGCTGCGACGGCGCCCGTTCGATGGTGCGAAACGCCATCGGCAGCCGTTCGCACGACCTCGGGCTGCACCAGCCCTGGCTCGTGGTCGACCTCCTGTGCGACCGTGAGCGGCCGAGGGTGCAGGCCCTGCCGGACTATACGCTCCAGCTTTGCGACCCGGCGCGGCCGATGACCGTCGTCCATGTCGGCGGCCGGCGATGGCGCTGGGAGATCATGCTGATGCCGGGCGACGACCCCACCCGCCTCACCGAGCCTGCCACCTTCTGGCCGATGCTGGAGCGCTGGGTCGGGCCGCAGGACGCCACGCTGGAACGCAGCGCCGTCTATACGTTTCACTCGGTCGTACAGGAAGGATGGCGGCGCGGCCGGCTGGTGCTCGCCGGCGACGCCTGCCATCAGACGCCGCCCTTTCTCGGCCAGGGCATGTGCGCTGGCATTCGCGATGCCGCCAACCTCGCTTGGAAACTGGCTGCCGTCGTCAGGGGCGAGTCCGATGATGGGTTGCTGGATACCTACGAGAGCGAGCGCGTACCTCACGTGCGCGCGTTCATAGACCTGGCGGTCAGGCTTGGCGCCATCCTGCAGGAGACCGATTCGGCAGCCGCCGCGGCACGGGATGCCCGCTTCGCCTCAGGTGCCTCGCTCTTCGATTTTCCGCAGCCCCAGCTCGGGCCCGGCCATCGCGCCGACGCGCCACCGCCGGTCGGCATGATCTTTCCACAACCGAAGCTGGCCGATGACCGGCTGATGGACGATGCGATCGGCCAGCGCTTCGCGATCGTCGGCGAGACGTCATTGCTCGAACACCTCAGGCCCGATGCCGTGCCGCTACCCGAGGTCGGAAAGGAATGGCTGGAGCAGAACGGCGTCCGAGCGGCATTGCTCCGACCGGACCGCTATGTCTTCGACGTCGCCCGCTGACTGGCCGATCGTCGCGATCGACACATTTTGACACGCACGAGGCGTGCACGTGCGATGAAGGCGCCTCGTTGGAAAGGCGGGTTCATTTCGCTAAGACCTCCGCCCGATGAAGCAAAGACGTTTCTGGCTCTGGAGCACGCTGGTCGCACTGCTCGTGGCATTCACCGTGGCGGGGTTCGAGGCGCTCAGCGCCTTCGTCGTGCCGCCCTGGCCCGCGCGCGAGCTGCGGCCGATCGAGGTTTCCAACGCGGCGATCGCGAGCACGCTGAGCGGCGCGCAGGCGATGCCACAGTACAACAGCTGGAGCCTGCGCGACGGGGAGCATCCGATCGCCAAGCCAGCCGGGATGTTTCGCGCGGCAATCGTCGGCGACAGTTTCGTCGAAGGTGCCTTCGCCGACAGATCGGTCGGCATGCGGATCGAGGAGCTATGGCAGTCGCAGGGCCGACGCGATCTGGAACTGGTGAGCCTGGGCGTATCGGCGACCGGGCCGCGGCAATACTACTACCGCATCCGCGACATCGGCCTGCTCCTTCAGCCCGACGCCCTCGTGCTGGTCTTCTATTCGGGCAACGACTTCGTCTCCGACCCGCTGTCACCCTGGCAGGTCCCGCCTCTCGTCGCTGAACGGCCCCGGCCCTCCTGGCTGGGCGCTGTCGCCCCCCGGCTGACCTGGTTGCTGGTCAATCGCCTCGGCCTCTCGGAGTTCGGAAGCGGCAAGGTCGTCGGGGTCGAAGACGTGGCGGCGATTCTGAAGAAGCCGCGCGCCGAAAGACTCGATGCGATGGTCAGCTTCCTCAAGACCTACTACTACCCGCAGAAGGACGAGCGGGTGATGCGCGAGATCCTGGCGCGCGGCGGCGACCGGTTCTGGGATGCCTTCGAGCCACGCGAGCGCGACCAGGAGTATCTTCAGGGCTGGTGGATGGCGGGCATGGTCGACTGGGAGACCGCCACCTGGTCGGTGCCCTTGACCCCATCGGAGATTGAGCAGTCCCTGAACAGGTCCGACATTGCCGCGACCATGAGCTGGTTGCTGGGCGCGCAGGACCTCGCACGCCAACGGGGCATCAGGTTTGCCATTGCCCTGGCGCCGGTCGGGCTGGTGGATCCACGCTACGCCGAATTCTGGAGTCCGTGGCCGCGCTATCTCAGCTTTCCGCGACAGCGCGAGGCCATGCACCGCGTCCTGCGGGCGGAACTGGAAGCGAGGGGCGTGACGGTCGTCGATCTGGAAGACGACCTGAAGGGCGTGCCGGGGACTTATCGCGTGTCGGATGGGCACTGGACCGAGCTCGGCACCGAGATCGCCGCCAGGCGACTCGAGGCCGAACTCGTGAAGATGCGCGGGGCCCGCTGAAGCGGGCCCCCAACGCCGGCCTCAGGCCGGGGTGAACATCGGCAGCGGCGGGCCTCCGTCGGTCGGCTTGAAGACCAGCTTCACCGGCTGCTCGCACTTCAGCTTGTCGAAGTCGCAATCGACGATGTTGGTCACCATGCGCGGACCCTCGGCCAGCGTCACGTAAGCCATGGCATAAGGTACAGGCGCACGGCGCATGACGCTGAACGAATAGATCGTGCCCTTGCCCGACGCCTCGACCCATTCGGTCTTGTCGCTGAAGCAGAATGGACAGATCGTGCGCGGATAGTGATGCACCTGGCCGCAGCTCGTGCACTTGCGCACCAGCAGCTTGCCCTTGCCGGCGGCATCCCAGTAGGCCTGCGTCTCGTCGCTGATGGCCGGCGCGGGCAGCTTGCGTTCCTTGGTCTCGGCCATGGGTTACTCCCTTTCCAGAATGACGGTGGCGCTGCCGTGCCGCAGCCCGAGCGAACCGCCCGTGCCGTGCGCGATCGCGAGATTGCAATTGGGGACCTGCACCTTCGGGTGCGCCTCGCCGCGGAGCTGCCGTACCGCCTCGAGGACCTTTGTGAGGCCGCCGCGATTGCCGGGATGGTTGCTGCACAGGCCGCCGCCATCGGTGTTGAACGGCAGCTTGCCGGTGCCCGCGATCAGGTTGCCGTCGGCGACAAAGGCGCCGCCCTTGCCCTTTTCGCAGAAGCCGAGATCCTCGAGTTGCATCAGCACGGTGATCGTGAAGCTGTCGTAGATCGAGGCGTACTTGATGTCTGCCGGCTTCACGCCCGCTTCGGCGAAGGCCGCCGCGCCGGTGAAGCGTGCGCCCGAATAGGTCAGGTCGACCTTGCCGCCCATCTGCGTCTTCACGAACTCGGAGGCGCCCAGCAGCTTGACCTTCGGCCGCTTGAGCTTGGCTGCGATCTCCGGCGCCACGACGACGATCGCACCGCCGCCGTCGGTGATGACGCAGCAGTCCAGCCGGTGCAGCGGATCGGAGATCATGGGCGAGTTGACGACCTCCTCGACCGTGACGACGTCCTTCAGCAGCGCATGCGGATTGTATTGCGCGTGATGCGACGCCGCGACCTTGATCCAGGCGAGCTGCTCGGAAGTCGTGCCGTACTCGTACATGTGGCGCATGGCGCACATCGCGTACATGTTCACGACCGTCGGCCCGTACGGGAACTCGAAGGGTTCGTCCGGCGTCGGCGTGCCACCGCGGCTGCGCGGCACGGTGCCCGTCGCCATGCCCTCGGCGCGCGGCCGGCCGGCCAGGGTGATCAGCGCCACCTTGCACTTGCCGGCGGCGATCGCCTCGGCGGCGTGGCCAACATGCAGCACATAGGAGGAGCCGCCGGTGTCGGTCGAATCGACGTGGCGGGGCTTCAGGCCCATGTACTCGACCATGGACATGGGGCCGAGGCCCGGCGCGTCGCCCGCGCAGAAATAGCCGTCGACATCGTCCTTGGTGAGGCCCGCATCCTCCAGCGCGCCCTTGGCGCACTGCGCATGGATCTGCGCCAGCGAAATGTCCTTCGCGAGCCTGGTCGGGTGTTCGTAAATACCGGCGATATAGGCCTTGCCCTTGATGCTCATAGGCGCGCCATCTCCCTCGTCATTGTGCGGTGCACATGGTGAGGGATCGCAGCCTCACAGGAAAGTGCGCTCTTTCGCTGCGAAGAACGATGCTAGGCTCTGCGAAACGAACCGGGGAGCATTGCCACATGACCTTCCGTCTTCTGTCCGTCATAGCCGCGGCCTGCTTGGCGTTCGCCGGCAACGCCAGCGCCCAGGCTCCGACTCCCGCTCCGGCAACGGGCAAGGCCGAGTTGCTGTGGTACAGCCAGGCCGCCTTCAAGCTCACCACGCAGACGGGCAAGGTCATCATGATCGATCCGTGGATCATGGGCGCCACCCGGATCCCGCCGGAACTGAAGGATCTCGACAAGATCGGCAAGGTCGACCTGATCCTGGTGACGCACGGTCACGGCGACCATCTCGGCGACGCGCTGGAGATTTCGAAGAGGAACAACGTGCCGATCTGGGCGCCGGCCGGCCTCAACCAGACGCTGGCGACGCTCGGCCTAATGCCGGCGAACCTGGTGCCGCGCATGAGCAAAGGCGGCACCATCGAGCCCTTCCCCGGCGTGAAGATCACGATGGTCCATGCCGACCATTCCTCGGAGATGATCCTCAAGGACCCGGCGACCGGCAAGGACACGAGCTACGCCGCCGGCGAGCCCTGCGGCTTCATCATCGAGCTGGAGAACGGCTTCAAGATCTACCACATGGGCGACACCGGCCTGTTCGGCGACATGAAGCTGATCGGCGAATACTACAAGCCCGACCTCGTGTTGATCCCGATCGGCGGCCACTTCGTCATGGACCCGAAGGCCGCGGCCTACGCCACCAAGGAACTGATCAAGCCCAAGATGGCCTGGCCCATGCACTATGCCAGCAACCCGTTCCTCCGCGGCACGCCCGCCGAATACAAGGCGGCGCTGGGCCAGACCTCGATCGAGGTGATCGACGCACAACCGGGAACGAAGAAGACCTTTTAGACGTCTCGCGGCTCTAGTCGTTCCGCTCGAGGACGGCTTCCCAGACAGACTTGGGGTGATCGTACCGGTCGATCACCATTTCCCCGATGGCAAGCGCACGCCAGCCGCGCGCGAACAGCCGATCGATGGCCTCCCGATCGAAGAAGCGCTTGGGCGCCCCATCGACCTCGTAGAAATTCTTCTCGATTTCCGGATGACCGCTGGCGCCGAAATGGTGGTCGTTGGTCGAGTTGAGCCGGCACAGCAGCACGCCTTCGGGAGCGAGCGCATCGCGCACGCGATCGACAAGGTCACAGGTCTCCGCCCAGCCGAAGTAGTGCAACGAAAGGCTCGCCAACACCACGCCGGCCGGCCCGGTTATCGGGAGCGGTGCGCGTATGTCCTGGCAATGGATCTCGGCTGAGGGCACGCGATCCCGGGCTCGGCTGGCGGCCGCGGCCAACAGTTCCACACCGATCACACGATGCCCGGCCTCGGCTAGCGTGGCGGTATCGCGTCCGCCGCCACAGCCCAGTTCCAGCACCGGCCGCCCGCCAGCCCGCTCGGCGAGGAGCGGCAGCCAGCGCGCCAGCCATGGATCGCCCGCCAAGCCTCAGTCGCCCGCGACGTCGCGGGCGCCCGGCGTGCGGTTGCGGAACTCCTCGGGCGCCTCGCGGCCGGCGTCGGTGAAGGCCTTCTTCACGGCCGCCACGTTCGGTCCGAAGATGCCCTTGCGGTTGTCCTTGGCCCACTGGTTCGAGTTGACGATGGTGTCGAGCGAGCCCTGGAAACGCGGCATCACGTAGCGCGCGAACAGCTCGTAGGAGCGCATCGTCTGCTCACGCGTCGCCCATTCGTGCGCGCGGAACAGCACGCCGCCGAAGCCGCCATTGGAGAAGCCGAGCAGCCGTTCGATGCCCTTGGCGACGGTGTCCGGACTGCCGATCAGGGTCGTGCCCATCTTCACGCCGTCGCGCAGCGGGTCGTCGGCACGGCCGGGCGGACGGCCCAGCGTGTCCTCGAAATAGGTCACGGTCTCGCGGCGCTCGCCGGCGTGGACCTCGCGCAGCGCCTGCTCGTCGTCCTCGGTCACATGGGCGTTCACCACGACGCGCCACTTGGAGCGGTCCGCGGTCTTGCCGTGCTTGGCCGCCGTCTCCTCGTAGATGCCCCACTGCTTGCCGAGCATCTCCGGCCCGCCGGGAATGCCCGCGCCGATCGACAGGACGCCGAGCCCGTGCTTGCCGGCGGCGATCATGCCCGAGGGCGTGATGGTGCTGGCGCAGGCGATCGGGAAATGCGGATAGCTGTAGGGCGCGAGGTGCAGCCGCGCCTCCTTCAGCTCGAACCAGTCCGTCTTCATCGTGACCGGCTCCTTGCATTCGAGCAGGCGCATGATGGCTTCGAGCGCCTCCTCCATGCGCGGCCGCTGGGTCGAGGGATCGATGCCCATCATGTAGGCGTCGGACGGCAGCGCACCCGGGCCGCAGCCCAGCATCGTGCGGCCGCGCGACATGTGGTCGAGCTGCACGAAGCGGTTCGCGACCATCAGGGGATGGTGATAGGGCAGGCTCGTGACGCCGGAACCCAGGCGGATGTAGCGGGTGCGCTCGATGGCGGCGCCGATGAACACTTCCGGCGAGGCGATGGTCTCCCATCCGGCGGAATGATGCTCGCCGATCCAGGCTTCGTCATAGCCCAGCTCGTCGATCCATTCGATCAGCTCCATGTCTCGCGCCATCGCGAGCGTCGGGTTCTCGCCCACGCGATGGAACGGCGCCAGGAAGATGCCGAACGTCAGTCCCTTGTGATTGCCGGTCTGTGCCATTGCTTGAAGTCCTCCGTCACGCGAGACGGTAGCACGCGCGTGACATTGACCGCAGCACCGGCTTGCGCAGATCATCCTGCGATGAACGAAGCTTCCGCCCCGCCGCTCGCAGGCTTCAGGATCGTCGAGGTGAACGACGCCAAAGTGCCGCTCTGCCTGCGTCTGGCGACGTCCCTCGCCGCCAAGATCGCGGCCGACCTCGGCGCGGACGTACTCAAGGTCGAGCCGCCCGGCGGCGACCCTGTCCGTCGTGCGCAACCCTTGCTGCCGCAGGGCGAAAGCGCACTATTCCAGTTCCTCAACACGTCCAAGCGCTCGCGGACGCTCGACCTCGCGGCCGAGGACGGACGCAAGGACCTCGCCGATCTCGTCGGCGAGGCGGACGTCGTGCTGTTCGAGGAGCCGGCCGTCGTCGCGGCGATGCTGCGCTCGTCGAAAGCGGCGCCCGTCGAGATCGCGGCCTTCCCGGCCGAGATGAATGCCGCGCTGCGTCCCGTCAGCGAACTGGCGAGCCAGGCACTCGGCGGGCTGATGCACATGGTGGGCGAGCCCGCACGCAAGCCGTTGAAGCTCGGCGGGCACCAGGCGTCCTATCCGGCGGGCCTCACTGCCTTCACCGGACTGATGGCGGCGCTCGCGGCGCGCGAGGCCGGCCGGCCGGCACCGGCGGTGCGCGTATCGCTCGCGGAAGTGATGCAGTGGGTGAACTGGAAGGCGGCGTCCGGCGCCGCCGCCTCCGGCACCTCGCCGGGCCGCGAAGGCAGGAACTCGGAGTTCCAGGTCCTGCCCTGTCGCGACGGTCACGTGGCCGTCGTCTACACAGTGACGCAGTGGCCCGCGACCCGCGCCCTTGTCGGCGATCCCCGCCTCGACGATCCGAAATTCAATACGCGCGCGGGGCGACGCAAGAACATCGCGGAGCTCTATGCAGCGCTGGCGCCGTGGTTCGCCGGCAAGACACGCGAGGAGATCCAGAAGACGGCGCAGGCCAAGGGCGTGCCTTTCGGCCCGATCTTCTCGCCGGCCGAGCTTTTGCGGACCGAGCAATACGTGGCGCGCGGCTTCCTCGCCGACATGCTTCATCCGACCGAGGGCACATTGCGCCTGCCGCAGCTTCCCGTGCAATGGAACGGCCGCTCGTTCTCGCCGCGGCCTGCGCCGCCCCTTACGTCTCACCATTCAAATGGGGAGGTACCCTCGTCTTGCGAGGGCGGAGGGGTCAAAGCGGCGAACCCGAACACGATGCCCCCTCCGTCGCGGAAGACCGCGACACCTCCCTATTTGAATGGGAAAGTGGGCCAGCGTCCTCTCGCCGGTATCCGCGTGCTCGATTTCGGGCTGCTGACCGCCGGCGCGAACACCTCGGCGATGCTGGCCGATCTTGGCGCCGACGTGATCAAGATCGAATCGGGCGCCTATCTCGATCCCTTCCGCGTGGTCGGCAAGATCGACGATGACGACGGATGGTGGAACCGCTCGCCGCAGTTCCGATTCACCAACCGCAACAAGCGTGGGCTGGCGCTGAACCTGAAGGATCCGGAAGGTCAGCGCGTCATCCGCGAGCTGGCGGCACACTGCGACGTCGTGGTCGAGAATTTCCGGCGCGGCGTGCTCGATCGCGCCGGGCTGGGCTACAGGGACCTGAGCGCGATCAATCCGCGCCTGGTGTTCGCCGCCATCTCCAGCCAAGGCGACACCGGACCGGAGCGCATGAACGTCTCGTTCGGCAGCACTCTCGACGCCACCTCGGGCATCGCCTCGCTGACCGGCTACGAGGGCGAGGAGCCGCGCATCTCGGGCATGGACGTGAACTATCCCGACCAGATCGTGTCGCTGTTCGCCACCGGCATCGTGATCGCCGCCGTCACCGAAGCGCGCCGCACGAACAGGGGCGCATTCCTCGACTTCTCCCAGCGCGAGGTCGCGTCGTTCACCCTGGGCGAGGAGATCCTCGCCGCCTCGGCCGATCCGGCTCACCGGCTTGAACCACGCGGCAACACGATGCCCGGCGTGCCACAGCAGGACGCCTACAGTTGCAGCGACGGCAAATGGCTGGCCGTAACGCTTGATGCGCCCGATCCGGCGATGGCGGACTTCTGCGCCGCCACCGATCGCGAGACGGCCGTGAAGACGCTGCTCGGCAAGGGGATCGCCGCCGCCCCCTGCCTCGACGGCAACGACCTGCTGCGCGACACCGCGCTTCAGGGTGTCACCCTGGTACGCGACGAACACGGCGCGCTCGTGAAGGGCCTGCCCTATCGGCTCGACGGCAAGGGCCTCGCCATCGAGCGGCCGGCGCCCGATCTCGGCCAGCACACGAGCGAGGTGCTGCACGAGTTGCTGGGCTACGACGATGCCCGACTGAAGCAATTGAACGACAGCGGCGTGACCTCGACCACGCCCACCATCGGAGAGGTTTGATCCATGCCGCGCACCGAAGTGCACAAGTTGATGGAGCGCATGGCGATCCCCGCCATCGCCGCTCCCATGTTCCTGGTTTCCAACCCTGCGCTCACGCTCGCCTGCTGCGGCGAGGGCCTGATGGGCAGCTTCCCTGCCCACGGCACGCGCAGCCGCGAGGAGTTCCAGGCCTGGCTCGACGAGATGGTCGAGGGCATGAAGCGCCTCGAGGATGCCGGCAAGCAGCCGGCGCCGTGGGCCGTGAACCTCGTCGTTCATGCCTCGAATCCGCGCTACCAGGGCGACCTCGAACTGGTCGAGAAGTACAAGGTGCCGGTCGTGCTCACCTCCAAGGGTGCGCCGGGCGATGCCATCAAGCGCATCCATGGCTGGGGCGCCGTCGCGCTGCACGACATCGCCAACCGGCGCCATGCCGAGAAGGCACTGGAAGCCGGCGTCGACGGCGTGATCGCCGTGGCGGGTGGGGCCGGCGGCCATACCGGAACGATCAATCCCTTCGCGTTGATGAACGAGGTGCGTCAGCTCGGCGACAGTTTCGCCGTCGTGCTGGCCGGCGGCCAGACGACGGGCCGTGATGTGTTCGCCGCCGAGGCGATGGGCGCCGACCTCGCCTATATCGGCACGCGTTTCATCGCGACCGAGGAAGCGATGGCGGCACAGGCGCACAAGGACATGATCCTCGGCACGCGGGCGACCGACGTCTTCCTCACCGCCTCGATCGACGGCGCGCCGGCCAACTGGCTGACGCCCAGCCTGCTGGCGGCCGGCATCGACCTCGACGTGCTGCGCACCACCCTCCCGGGCAAGATCGTCGGCGCGCAGGAGAACAAGAAGCGCTGGAAGGACATCTATACGGCCGGTCATGGCGTGGGGAACATCGACGACGTGCCCGCCGCCGCCGACCTCGTGCGGCGCCTCGTCAGCCAATACCGCGAGGCGAAGTCGGAAATGGCGCATAGGCTCGCCGGCCGCGCCGCAGCGTAGACGGTGGGCGTCCCCCTGCTCTAGGTTTCATCACCAGTGTTTTGAGGGGGCATCGCGTGAAGACAAAGGCAGCCGTCTGTTTCGAGGCCGGCAAGAATCTCGAGATCGAGACCGTCGATCTCGAAGGGCCGAAGTTCGGCGAGGTCCTGGTCGAGATCAAGGCGTCCGGCGTTTGCCACACCGACGAGTTCACGCGCTCCGGCGGCGATCCCGAGGGCCTGTTCCCGGTGATCTTCGGCCACGAGGGCGCGGGCGTCGTGGTCGATGTCGGTCCAGGCATCGTGTCGCTCAAGAAGGGCGACCACGTGATCCCGCTCTACACGCCCGAATGCCGGCAGTGCAAATCCTGCCTCTCGGGCAAGACCAACCTCTGCACCTCGATCCGCGCGACGCAGGGCCAGGGCGTGATGCCCGACGGCTCCTCGCGCTTCTCGATCAAGGGCAGGAAGATCCATCACTACATGGGCTGCTCGACCTTCTCGAACTACACGGTGCTGCCGGAGATCGCGCTGGCCAAGATTCGTCCCGACGCGCCGTTCGACAAGGTCTGCTACATCGGCTGCGGCGTGACGACCGGCATCGGCGCGGTGATCAACACCGCCAAGGTCGAGCCCGGCGCCAACGTCGTCGTCTTCGGCCTGGGCGGCATCGGCCTCAACGTGTTGCAGGGCGCGCGCATGGTCGGCGCCAACATGATCGTTGGCGTCGATCTCAACCCGGCACGCGAGGCGCTGGGCCGCAAGTTCGGCATGACGCACTTCGTCAACCCAAAGGACCTCGGCGACAAGGATCTGGTCGCGCATCTCGTCGAGCTGACCGACGGTGGCGCGGACTACAGCTTCGAATGCGTCGGCAGCACCAAGCTGATGCGTCAGGCGCTTGAATGCTGCCATCGCGGCTGGGGCAAGTCGGTGATCATCGGCGTCGCCGGCGCCGGCCAGGAGATCGCCACACGCCCGTTCCAGCTCGTTACCGGCCGTACCTGGATGGGCACCGCCTTCGGCGGCGCCAAGGGTCGTCGCGACGTTCCGAAGATCGTCGACTGGTACATGGACGGCAAGATCGACATCGATTCGCTGATCACCCACACGATGCCGGTCGAGAAGATCAACCATGCGTTCGACCTGATGCACAAGGGCGAGTCGATCCGCAGCGTCGTAACGTTCTAAACGTCCCTTTCCAGTCCTCAATTCCTGCAGGAAGCCACGCCATGACCGTGCGAACGCTGGGCGGAGCCACCATCGAGAAGGTCGAGGAAATCTGCGGTCCAGGCTTCAAGCCCGGCCGCATGTTTCCGAAGTTCGACCAGGACGCCTTCGACGCCCAGAAGCACTGGATGGTGCCGGAGCATGTGCAGGAGGGCAGCGACCGGCTAATCGGCTCGGTCCACACCTGGATCGTGAAGACGCCCCGGCACACGATCCTGATCGACACCTGCCTCGGCAATCACAAGCAGCGCCACAATGCCGGCTGGAACAATCTCAATACGCCGTTCCTCGACCGGCTGAAGGCCTGCGGCTGCCCCGCGGAGTCCGTGGACTTCGTGATGTGCACTCACTTGCATGTCGACCATGTCGGCTGGAACACCAAGCTGGAGAACGGCCGCTGGGTCCCGACCTTTCCCAATGCGAAGTATCTCTTCGCCAGGCGCGAGTACGCGCACTGGGAAAGCGAGCGCAAAACTCAAGGCGAGGGCAAGGTCAACGACGGCTCGTTCGACGATTCGGTCCTGCCGATCGTCGAGGCCGGCAAGGCGGTGATGATCGACAAGGATCACCAGCCCGACCCATTGCTCACCATCAAGGACTATCCCGGCCACACGCCGGGCTCGATCGCCATCAACCTGAAGGATCAGGGAAAGCAGGCCTGCTTCTCGGGCGACATCATGCATCACCCGATCCAGGTCTATCATCCCGACTGGTCGAGCCAGTTCTGCTGGGACCAGTCCATGTCCGCCGTCTCGCGCCGCAAGCTGCTCGAGGACTGCGTCGAGAGCAACGCTCTCCTCTGTCCCGCTCACTTTCCCGGCGCCAACGCGGGCTACGTCAAGCCAGAGGGCAATTCCTTCCGGATCGAGTGGGACCGGACATGAAGCTCGAACCGCTGCTCGACGGCCTTTCCTTCGGCGAGGGCCCGCGCTGGCGGGACGACCGGCTCTATTTCTCGGACTTCTACGTCCACCAGGTCCGCACCGTCGACGAAACCGGCAAGGCCGAGACGATCGTCGAGGTGCCGGGCCGGCCGTCCGGGCTGGGCTGGCGGCCCGACGGCACGATGCTGATCGTGAGCATGACCGACCGACGGCTGATGCGCTTTGCCAACGGCAAGCTCGCGGTCGAGGCGGAACTCGGCGCCCTCGCGACAGGGCTCTGCAACGACATGGTGGTCGACGCGAAGGGCCGCGCCTATGTCGGCAATTTCGGCTTCGATCGCCATGCCGGCGAGAAGCCGCGCGCCGCCGTGCTGGCCCGCGTCGACCCTGACGGCTCCGTCCATGCGGCAGCCGACGAGCTGATGTTCCCCAACGGCACGGTCATCACGCCCGACGGCAGGACGATGATCATCGGCGAGACCTTCGCCAAGCGCCTGACGGCATTCGACATCGCGCCCGACGGCACGCTCTCCAATCGGCGAGTCTGGGCCGAGACGCCGACCTGCAATCCCGACGGGATCTGCCTCGATGCCGAAGGCGGCATCTGGGTCACCGGCGCCTTTACCCATCAGATGGTTCGCGTGCTCGAGGGCGGCACGGTCACGCACGCCCTCGACCTCGGCGAGCGCGCGGCCTACGCCTGCATGCTGGGTGGCAAGGACCGCCGCACGCTCTTCGTCATCACCAACAGCGGCAGCGGGCCCGCCATCGCCGACAAGCAGGACGGTCGCATCGAGACGATGCGCGTCGACGTGCCCGGCGCCGGCCTGCCCTGAGGAGGAACGCGTGAAAGGTCCAGAGGACGACGCCGGCCTGGCCGGCAAGGTGGCGGTGATTGCCGGCGGCGGCGCCGCGGGCGACGGAATCGGCAACGGCCGGGCGGCGGCGATCCTGCTGGCCCGCGCCGGCGCCCATGTGCTGGTGGCCGACCGTGACCTCAAGCTGGCGGAGCGCACGGTCGAGATGATCAAGGCCGAGGGCGGTAGCGCCGCGGCCCATGCAGGCGACCTGACGCAGGAGGCCGAGTGCAAGCGGCTGGTCGATGCCGCCGTCGATCACTGGGGACGACTGGACTTCCTCGACAACAATATCGGCATCGGCAGCCGCGGTTCGGTGGTCGAGGAGAAGCCCGAGGAGTTCCGCCGCGTCATGCAGGTGAACGTCGAGACGATGTTCCTGGTCTCCAAGCACGCGATTCCGGCGATGATCAAGACTGCCAAAGGCGGCGCGATCGTGAACATCTCGTCGATCTCGGCGTTGCGGCCGCGCGGCCTCACCACCTACACGACCTCCAAGGCCGCCGTGATCGGCCTCACCCAGGCGATGGCGGTCGACCATGGCCGCGACAATATCCGCGTCAACTGCATCTGCCCCGGCCCTGTCTACACGCCCATGGTCTACGCCCGCGGCAACGGCATGAGCGAGGCCGCCCGCGCCCAGCGCGCCAGCGCCTCCGTGCTCAAGACCGAGGGCACCGGCTGGGACGTCGGCCATACCGTGCGCTTTCTGCTGAGCAACCACGCCCGCTACATCACCGGCCAGGTCATCGTCGTCGACGGCGGCGTGACCCTGCAGGGCCCGGCGTGCGATTCGCAGGATCACTGACGCCCATCATCCGCGACGGTCGCCCCGTGCACCGCGGGGGATCTTCGCGGCAACAATCAAGGATCCCGCGTCCTTCGGCTCGGGATGACAATGAGGAGGAAACTGACGATGGCCCGCCTGCCCTATCTCGAGCCCGACCAGGTCGCGCCCGAGTATCGCGACATGCTCAAGCGCAACACCAACCTGCACAAGCTGCTGGTCAACTCGCCCGACATGGCGCGGGCCTTCAGCGGGCTGGGCGGCTACATCCGCTTCAAGAGCAAGCTCGACACGCGCCTGCGCGAGCTCGCCATCCTGCAGGTCGGCTGGCTGGAGAAGTCCGAGTACGAATTCACCCATCATGTGAAGATCGGCAAGGAATTCGGGGTCACCGACGAGGACATCAAGGGACTGATGGCCGAGACCGAGGGCAAGCCCTCCAATCTCGAACCGCTGACCAAGGCCGTCCTCAGAGGCGCGCGCGAGATGGTGAAGGACCTCGCAATGTCCGACGCCACCTTCGCCGAGATCAAGAAGGACCTGTCGGACGAGCACATGACCGATCTGGTGCTCACCATCGCCTTCTACTGCGCCGTCGTCCGCGTGCTCGCCACCATGAAGATCGACAACGAGCCGCAGTACAAGGAAGTGCTGAAGCAGTATCCGATCCCGGGAGTTCAGTAACATGCGCCTGAAAGACCGCGTCGCCATCGTCGTCGGCGCCGGGCAGAGCCCCGGCGAAGGCATGGGCAACGGGCGCGCCACTGCCCTCACCTTCGCACGCGAAGGCGCCAAGGTCCTGTGCGTCGATCACAATCTCGCCTCGGCGCAGGAAACGGTTGAGATGATCGGAGTCAACCAGGGTACCGCGGTCGCCTTCAAGGCCGACGTGACCAAGGGAGACGAGCTCGAGGCCATGGTGGCCGACGCGCATGCGCGCTGGGGCCGTGTCGACATCCTGCACAACAATGTGGGCGTCTCTCTGGCCGGAGGCGACGCGGAACTTCTCGACATCACCGAGGAGGCCTTCGACCGCTGCACGGCGATCAACCTCAAGAGCTGCATCTTCGCGGCCAAACACGTGCTGCCGATCATGCGCGCCCAGCAGAGCGGCGTGATCATCAACATCTCGTCGATGGCGGTGATCACCACCTATCCCTACGTCGCCTACAAGGCGACCAAGTCGGCGATGGTGTCCTTCACCGAGCAGCTGGCCTATCAGAACGCCCAATACGGCATTCGCGCCAACGTGATCCTGCCGGGTCTGATGAACACGCCCATGGCAGTCGACACGCGCGCCCGTACCTTCAAGAAGAGCCGCGCCGAGGTCGAGGCCGAGCGCGATTCCAAGGTGCCGCTGCGCAAGAAGATGGGCACCGGCTGGGATGTCGCCAACGCCGCGCTCTTCCTTGCCTCCGACGAGGCGAGCTTCATCACCGGGGTCACCCTGCCGGTCGCCGGCGGGGCCAGCGTGCGGCGCGGCTAGAGGCACGATCCTTGCGTTGCACGGCCCCATGAACAGACTTGCCGGCAAGACCGCCCTCATCACCGGCGCCTCCTCGGGCATCGGCCGTGCCATCGCGAAGAAATTCCACGCCGAGGGCGCGACGCTCCTGCTGATGGACATCACGGAGGCGGTCGTCGAGGGCGGCGAGCCGACGCACAGGATCCTGAACGTGCCCTTCTTCCAGGGCGACGTGTCGAACGAAGCGGATGTCGAGGAAGCCGTGCGCCGGGCGGCGCTGCCGACCGGCCGGCTCGACATCGTGGTCAACGACGCCGCCATCCGCTCGGCCAAGAAGCTCACCGATACCGGTCTGGAGGAGTGGAACCGGGTGATGGAGGTGAACGTCACCGGCGTCTTCCTGATGTGCCGCGCCGCCGTGCGCCGGATGCTGGCCCAGGAGATCCGCAACGAGGCGCGCGGGCGCATCGTCAACATCTCCTCGCAGCACGGCATGATCTCCTCGCCCGAGGATTTCTCCTACGGCGTCTCGAAGTCGGCGGTGGTCTACATGACCCGGCAGATCGCCTCCGACTACGGTCGCGACAGCGTCATCTGCAACGCCGTGGCCCCGGGCAAGATCCTCACTGGCAAGACCGGGCGGGCGATCGAGCCGCGCTGGATCGACTATTCACATGCCCGCACACCCCTGCCACGCCTCGGCCGCTCAGAGGACGTCGCCAACGCCGCCCTCTTCCTCGCCTCCGACGAGGCGACCTTCATCACCGGCGAGAATCTGATGGTCGACGGCGGCTGGATGGCGAGCTGACCGGCAGCAATCCGGCCAGCACCTGAAGGAAGGCGCGCACGAGGCGCGCGTTCTGTCGCTCCCGCAGGTGGACGACGTGGGCGTAGGTATAGATCTCGGCATCCACGATCGGCAGTGGCTTGATGCGCGGATCGGGGATGAACTCGGCTTCCGACACCACGCTCATGCCGATCCCCTTGGCCACGGCCTCGCGAATCGATTCTCGGCTGCCGATCTCCATCACGATCTTGGGCCGCACATTCGCCTCGCGCATAGCCTGGTCGAAAGCGCGACGGGTCGTCGAGCCCGCCTCGCGCAGGATCAGGCGCTGCCCTTCCATGTCGCGCACGCGAATGCCGCGACGCTGCGCGAACGGATGGTCGATATGGCAGAAGGCGATCACGCGGTGGCGGCGATAGGGAATGGCGACCAGCCGCGGATCGGGATCGACATGGGCGAGGACCGCGACGTCGGTCCGGTAGTCCAGCAGGTCGCGCAGCGTGTCGCGCGAATTGCCGACGGTCACCGAGACATAGAGGCCGGGATGGCGCGCGTTGAAGGCCGCCAGCATATCGGTGACGTGATAGGGGCCGACGGCGCCGACGCGCAGATGACCGGTTTTCAGTCCGCGCGTCTCGTTGAGATAGTCCGCGGCTTCCTTCTCGTCGGCGAAAAGCCGGCGCGTGATGTCGAGCAGGCCGCCGCCGGTCTCGGTGAGTTCGATGCGGCGGCCGCGGCGCACGAACAGCTCGACGCCGAACTCCTGCTCCAGCGACTTCACCTGGGTGGTGATGGTCGGCTGGCTCACACCCAGCTCACGCGCGGCGGCGGTGAAGCTCAGCCGCTGCGCCACCGCGTGGAAGGACCGGAGCTGCGTGTGCCTCATATTGATTTTCTCAATGTGACTTCGAGAATGTTTGAATTGGATAAATGTGAGAGCTGGCCGGAGGATTGTCAAAAGGCCGACAAGGCCAAGCCAGCAAAGCCAGGGGAGTGAAGCGCGGATGTGGCGCTATCGGAATCCGGTCGACGTGACGTTCGGCGCCGGCGTCTTCGAGACGCTGGGCAAGGTCCTAGCCGGCCGGCCCTACTGTCTCGTGACCTATGACGACGCCAATGGCGGCGGCGTCTTCGCCGACCTCACGCGCCGCGTCATTGCCCAGGCCGGCGCGCCTGCGGTCACGGTGAGCAACATCGGCCCCAACCCGGATTTCATCGGCCTCGCCGATTCCTGCCGGACCTACGCCGCCGCACCCCATCCCATCGAGGCCATCGTGGCGCTGGGCGGCGGCTCAGTCATGGATGCCGCCAAGGTCCTGGCCGCCGCCAGGGGCGACTTCGACACGGTGCGGCGCCATCTCGAAACCGGAAAGGACGGCGACACGCTCGGCCGCACGCCGATCATCGCCATCCCGACCACGGCTGGCACCGGCAGCGAAGTCACGTCCTGGGCCACGGTCTGGGACACGACCGCGATGAAGAAGTACTCGCTGGCGCGCGACACGCTTTATCCCGAGGCTGCGCTGGTCGACCCGCTACTCACGCTCGGCTTGCCGCGCGCCATCACCATCAGCACCGGGCTCGACGCGCTCAGCCATGCGCTGGAGAGCATCTGGAACGTCAATGCCAACCCGGTTTCGAGTTCGCTGGCCGAGGTCGCCGCGCGCGAGGTCATCGAGGCCCTGCCGTTGCTGGCCGACGATCTTCGCAGCGAGGCGCTGCGCACCCGGCTGGCACGCGCCAGCCTGTTCGCGGGCCTCGCCTTCTCCAACACCCGCACCGCGCTGGCCCACTCGCTGTCCTATCACCTGACCCTGCATCACGGCGTGCCGCACGGCATCGCCTGCTCGTTCAGCCTGCCGATGGTGATGCGGGCCGTCGCGGGCTGCGACGCCGCCTGCGACGCCTCGTTGCGCCGCATCTTCGGCAACGACCTGCTCGCGGGCGCGGCGCGTCTCGAGGCCTTCCTGAAGAAACTCGGCATCTCGCCCGACGCCACCGCCCACGGCATCGCCGCCCGCGACTGGGCGCGCCTGGTCGACGATGCGCTGGCGGGCGATCGCGGCCGTAACTTCATCGGACGCCGGGAGGCGCTGCTGGCCGAAATGGCCGCTTAGTCAGTCAAGGAAAAGAAAACCACGGAGGAAACAACGATGACCAGGATGACGCGTCGCGATTTCGGGCTCTTGACCGGCGGCTCGCTGCTGGCCGGCGGAACCGTTGCCACCGCCCAGGCCCAGCAGGTGCTCAAGGTCGGCCTGATCCCCTCCGAGGATTCGCGGGCGATGCTGGCCCAGAGCAAGGATATTCTCGACGCGGTCGAGAA
Source organism: Reyranella aquatilis (assembly GCF_020880995.1). Lineage (GTDB taxonomy): Bacteria > Pseudomonadota > Alphaproteobacteria > Reyranellales > Reyranellaceae > Reyranella > Reyranella aquatilis. The sequence goes on from NZ_JAJISD010000002.1 coordinate 454,369, forward strand.
GAATTCCGGCATGAAGGTCCAGGGCTTCGTCGCCACCGACTACAACGGCGTCATCGAGGCGCTGCGCGCCAAGCATCTCGACATCGCCTATCTCGGGCCGTTCTCCTACGTGCTGGCGACCACCGTGACGCCGGTCGAGGCCTTCGCCATCGCCGAAACCGCCAAAGCCGGACGCACCTACTATCACTCCAAGATCATCGCGCTGAAGTCGAGCGGCATCAAAACGCTGGCCGATCTCAAGGGCAAGAATTTCGCCTTCGTCGATCCGGCCTCGACCTCGGGCTATGCCTTTCCCCTCGCGGGGCTGCTCAAGGCCGGCATCGGGCCGAAGCGCGACTTCAAGACTGTGATCTTCACCGGTGCGCACGACGCCAACGCGCTGGCCGTCGCCAACGGCAAGGTCGATGCAGCGACCATCGCCGACCGCATCCTAGACGCCGCCATCGCCAAGGGACACATCAAGGCCGACCAGATCCAGGTCGTCTGGGAATCGCCGCCGATCCCGGAATCGCCGATGGTCTGGCGCAAGGATCTCTCGCCCGAGACGAAGGCGAAGGTGAAGGCCGCGTTCCTGTCGATCAAGGACCTCAACTGGTCCGACCAGGGCAAGCTGAACGGCTTCAAGGAAACCAGCGACCAGGCCTACGACGTCGTGCGCGAGACCGCCAAGCTCGCGAACATCGATCTCAAGAAGCAGAAGTAGCCGCAACACGAGCCCAGGGGATCGAGCCATGATCGAAATCCGCGGCCTCGCCAAATCCTATGGCGACCACCAGGCGCTGCACGATGTCAGCCTCTCGATCCGTCCCGGCGAATTCGTCGTCGTGCTGGGGCCTTCCGGCGCCGGCAAGTCGACGTTGCTGCGCTGCATCAACAGGCTGATCGAGCCGACGGCGGGCGATATCCTGGTAGATGGCACGTCGCTGTCGTCCAATCGCCGCGACCTGCGCCTGCTCCGGCGCAACGTCGCGATGATCTTCCAGCAGCACAATCTGGTGAAGCGCCTCAGCGTGCTGAAAAACGTGCTGGTCGGCCGCATGGCCGACCTCTCGCCGATCCTGAGCAGCCTGCAGCTGTTCCCTGAGGCCGACGTGAAGATCGCCATGCACTGCCTCGAGCAGGTGGCGATGTCCCACAAGGCCCGCAACCGCGCCGATGCGTTGTCGGGCGGCGAGCAGCAGCGGGTCGGCATCGCCCGGGCGCTGGCCCAGCAGCCCAAGTTCATGCTGGCCGACGAGCCGGTGGCGAGCCTCGATCCCAAGACCTCGCGCACCGTGCTCAACTACCTGAAGAAGAGCTGCAAGGAATCCAACATCGCCGTTCTCTGCAACCTCCACCAGATCGACTATGCGCTGGAGTTCGCCGAGCGGGTCGTCGGCCTCTCGGCCGGCCGCGTCGTCTATGACGGTGCGCCTGCCGGCGTGAGCGGCGACGTGATCCGCAGCATCTATCCCGGCCTCGACGATCCCAACGTGCTCGATGCCGCCCAGCGTCTCACCGAACGTCGCCGGGCTGCGGCAGAAGCCGAGATCGCCCTCGCGGCGACATCCGTCGCCACGACCTCCGTTGAAGGGAGGGCCTAGAGATGTCCCTGCAATTCGTCGTCAACAAGCCGCGCGGCCCGCTCGGCTGGTGGATCATGCTTCCGATCCTCGGTGCTGCAGTCGCAATCCTCTGGTGGTCGGCGCTCGGTACCCGCCTGAGCATCGCGGGCTTCATCGACGGCCTGCCCTGGATCGGCGACTTCATCGGCCGCATGCTGCCACCGAACTTCGCCTTCATGCAGAAGCTGGTGCAGCCCGCGATCGAGACGGTGCAGATCGCGCTTTGGGGCACCTTGCTCGGGATCGTCCTGGCGCTTCCAGTCTGCTTCTTCGCGGCACGAAATCTCTCGCCCTACGCCTGGGTATTCCATGGTCTGCGTCAGGTGCTGAACGTGATGCGCGGCATCAACGAGATCATTCTGGCGCTGATCTTCGTGGCGGCCGTCGGCCTCGGCCCATTCGCAGGCGTCCTTGCGATCGCGCTGCACGGTGCCGGTATGCTGGGCAAGTTCTTCGCCGAAGCGATCGAGGAGATCGACGAGGGTCCGCTCGACGCATTGCGCGCCGCCGGCGCGGGCACCCTGCAGCGAATCGTGTTCGGCGTGTTGCCGCAGGTCCTGCCGGCCTGGATCGGCGTGGTGCTCTATCGCTTCGAGACCAACATCCGGGTCTCGACCGTGCTCGGCATGGTCGGCGCGGGCGGCATTGGCTTCGAACTCATCAGCTCGATGAAGCTCTTCGCCTACGAGGACACGGCGGCCTGCGTGATCGTGATCTTGATCCTCGTGCTCGCCGCCGATCTCATGTCGTCGAAATTGCGCGCGATGATCCGCTAGCCGGACCGGGCCTCTCGACGGGGGACCGCCTCCGCGTCATCCTCTCTGCAACGGGGCATGGGAGGATAGAAATGCGGCTATCGATCGGACTTCTCGGCGCCTTGGCGGCGCTCGGTCTGTCAGCGGCGCCGGCGCTCGCGCAGAAGAGCGGCGGCACCCTCAAGATGTACTTTCCGGACAATCCGCCCAGCACCTCGATCCACGAGGAGGCAACGACCTCGACCGTCGTGCCGTTCATGGGCCTCTACAACAACCTCGTCGTCTTCGATCAGCAGATTCCGCAGAACAGTCTCGAGACGATCCGCCCCGATCTCGCCGAAAGCTGGGCCTGGAGCGAGGACGGCAAGAAGCTGACCTTCAAGCTGGTCGGCAATGCCAAGTGGCACGACGGCAAGCCCTTCACCTCGGCCGACGTGAAATGCACCTGGGACATGCTCGCCGGCAAGAGCGAGACCCACAAGCTGCGCAAGAACCCGCGCGCTTCCTGGTACTGGAATCTTCAGGAAGTCACGACCAACGGCGATCGCGAGGTGACCTTCCATCTCGGCCAGCCGCAGCCCTCCCTGCTCATCCTGCTCGCCTCGGGCTACAGCCCCGTCTATTCCTGCCACGTGCCGACGGCGCAGATGCGCACCAAGCCGATCGGCACAGGTCCCTTCAAGCTGGCCGAGTTCAAGCAGAAGGAGATCATCAAGCTGGTCCGTAACCCGGATTACTTCAAGAAGGGCAAGCCATACCTCGACGGCATCGAGATGCCGATCGTGCCGGCCCGCGGCACGGCGCTGCTGGGCTTCGTGTCGGGCCGCTACGACATGGCGCCGCCCTATGCCGTGACCATCCCGCTGCTCAAGGACATCAAGAGCCAGGCCGCCAACGCCGTCTGCGAAGTGGCGCCGATGAACAACAGCACCAACCTGATCGTGAACAGCGAAGCGCCTCCGTTCAACAATGCCGAGATCCGCCGCGCGATGCTGCTCACCATCGACCGCAAGTCGTTCATCGACATCCTGGCCCAGGGCGCGGGCGAAGCCGGCGGGGTCATGGAGCCGGCGCCCGGCGGCGTCTGGGGCATGCCGAAGGAGATGTTCGACACGGTCAAGGGCTACGGCCCCGATGTCGCGAAGAACCGGGCCGAGGCCCAGGCCATCATGAAGAAGCTGGGCTATGGGCCCGACAACAAGCTGAAGCTCAAGGTCGCGACCCGTAACCACCTGCTCTATCGCGACCCGGCGGTCATCCTGATCGACCAGCTCAAGGAAATCTACATCGAGGGCGAACTCGACCTGGTCGACACCGCGCTGTGGTTCAACAAGGTCGCGCGCAAGGACTACTCGGTCGGGCTCAACACCACCGGCAACGGCGTCGACGATCCCGACCAGACCTACTTCGAGCACTATGCTTGCAAGTCGGAGCGCAACTATGTCGGCTATTGCAATCCCGAGATCGAGAAGCTCTTCCCGATCCAGTCGGCGGAGCGCGACATCGAGAAGCGCAAGAAGCTCGTCTGGGAGATCGACAAGCAGATCCTGGAGGAGGGCTTCCGCCCGATCATCATGTGGAACGCCTCGGGCAGCTGCTGGCATCCCTACGTCAAGGGGTTTCGCCCGATGGTGAACAGCCTCTACAACGGCTCGCGCTTCGAGGACGTCTGGCTCGACAAGTAGGCCGAAATCGCGAACGACACGGCCGGGCCGCTACGAGCGGCTCGGCACCATGACCTGACGGTAGCCGCGCGCTTCCATACACGGCTTCTCGAACTCGTCGCGATCCATGTTCTCGACGTAGTTGCCGCCCATCGCGATCCAGCGACGCAGCTGATATTCCTGGCAGGCCTTGGTGTCGGCCTCGACCTGCTGGGGCGCGACGCCGGCCTTCTCGTAGGTGATGCTCTGGCAACCGCCGAGCATCCCCAGCACCACCATCGTCGCCGCAATCACACCGAGCTTCATGGCCGCATCTCCTTCACACAGGAGTCTACCGCCCCACGGTGGCGCGCGGCAGGCGACCTCAAGCGTAAGTGATGCCGACTGACACCGGCGCCCTCGCAGGCGTAGTGTCGCCCTCAATCAGACCCGGCCGCGAGCCGGGCAATCCACTCCGGGAGAAGTCGCCCATGGTTTCGCCACGACAGACTCTTTCACGCCGGCAGGCCATGACGGGCACGCTGCTCCTATCGCTGCCGCTGCTGGCGTCCGCGCCGGCACGGGCCGCCGACTGGCCGGAGCGCCCCATCCGCATGATCATCCCCTTCGCGGCGGGCGCCGGCGCCGACACGGTCGGGCGCACCTTCGGCGAGGAACTGGCCAAGGCGCTGGGCCAGCCGGTCGTGATCGACAACAAGGGCGGTGCCGGCGGCCTGCTGGGAACGGCCGAGGGCGCGCGCGCGCCGGCCGACGGCTACACGCTGCTGCTCACCTCGCAGGGCGCCACCGTGTTCAACATGGGCCTCTACAAGTCGCCGGGTTACGATCCGCTCAAGGATCTCATTCCGATCGCCACGACCGGCATCCTGACCAACGTCATGGTCGTATCGACCGCCAACCCGGCTAACACCGTCGCCGACGTCATCGCGCAGGCGCGCGCCAAGCCGGGCGAGCTCACCTACGGGTCGAGCGGCGTCGGCAGCAGCCTCCATATGTCCGGCGTGATCCTGGAGCAGCGTACCGGCGTGAAGCTGCAACATGTGCCCTATCGCGGCGCGCCGGCCGCCGTGCTCGCGGTGATCAATGGCGAGGTGACGATGGGCTTCTTCAACGCCCCGACCGTGGTCGGCCAGATCAAGGCCGGCAAGCTGAAGGCGCTCGCCGTCACGACCAAGGACCGATCGGTCATCATGCCGGAAGTGCTGACGATGATGGAGGCGGGCGTGCCCGACTTCGTCGTTGCGACCTGGCTCGGCTTCGCGGTGCCGAACGGCACGCCCGCGCCCATCGTGGCGCGCCTCAATGCAGAGATCGGCCGCATCGCGCAGATGCCGCAGGTGAAGGAAAAGCTCCTGGTCCAGGGTTTCGAGGTCCTGCCGCCCGACACGCCCGCGGCTGCCCGCAAGCTGATCGCCGACGATCAGGCGCTGTGGCTTCCCATCATCAAGCAGTCCGGCGCGACGGCGGAGTAGGACGGTCGCCGGATCTTGGGACTGGCTAATCCGCAGCCGCGAGGCTGTTGCGCGGCGCACCCGCGATCTCCTGGATCAGTTTCTTGGTCATGGCGCGGCCGAACGCGCCGTGGTTCTCGGCGACGATCGTGAAGGCGCCCGGCCCGCCGATGACGTTTTCCTGGAAGTACTTCTCCAGGCCGCCGGGCGGGTTGGTGTGCTCGGGGCGGAACGCCTCCTCGATCGGCGTCAGGATCACCAGCGCGTTGATCGTGATGTTGCGGGCGACGGCATCGTCCCGCGCATCCGTGACCAGGCGGCCGCCGATGTTATTGCCGTCGCCGGACACGTCGATCACCCTGCGGTCCGCCACGAATGGCGCGCGCTCGAGCTGCCTGACCGCGAAGTCGATGGCCGCGCTGATCGACGTGCTGCCGGCGAACGAGCGCGGCGTCTCGATCAGCCTGTCGCCGAACAGGCGCGCCGAGACGCCGTCGCCGATCACCATCCAGTCGATGACGACATTCTGCATGTTGGCCGAGGCCCATTCGACGAAGCAGATGGCGATGCGCCTGTTGGGGCCCGAGGTGATCGCCCTCACGACATCGGGATGGGTGATGGCAGCGGCGGCGCCTTCGCGCTGAAGCCTGAACTTGGGCTCTGTCACGCTGCGCGACACGTCCGCGGCCATCACCAGCAGCATGTCGACCGGTTGCGCCGCGCGCACGGTCGGGGAGACGAACGCCAACGTCAGGCTGAGCAGAGCCACCAGCATCTTCATCGCTCGGAACCTCGGTCACGGTTGGGCGGGAACGACGTCGCTCCGCAGTATGCAGAGATCGGGCCGTCCCGCGCCACGCCTTATGGCTTGTACCGACAATAAGCCCGCGGGTGCCCCAGCACCGGTTCGCAGCTCCAGCCCTCGGGGACCGGCCAGCCGGCCTCACTGCACCATTTCGTACCGGCGGCGTCATCCTCGGCGCGCCCCGACAGGCGGGTGAGACGCATGCAGAGGCGGAAGAACTCGAGCTTGTTGCCGCAGGGATCGGCAATGGTGCCGTTCGGTTCAGGATCGAGGCCGAGCATGCGGCGCATCGAATGCCAGGCCGTCCCCGAATCGTGCCAGCTCATGGTCGGGCTCTTTGCATCGGGCACACGGCACTGGCGGAAGTGGAAGAAGTCGGTGTGATCGTCGAGGCCGATGCGCGCCTGGACGGTGTCGGTTGCCGCCTGGATCGTCTGGTCCGTACCGGCCCGCAGCCTCGCCACCAGCCGGTCCCGGATCATGATGCGCGAGCCCTCGATGCGATCACGCAACGCCGTCGCGGCAAGCTCTCCGCGTGCCGTGCGTCCGTCGTACAGCGCCTTGATCGGGTCGACCATGAGCGTGGCATAGGAGGCGGCATCGACCGGACATTCCGGCCAGTCGTTGCCGGGGTGCGGAAGGGGCTTGGGTCCGACCGGCAGACAATCCGGCAACACGCCCTGCTTGGGCGTTCCGGGCCGCAGCTCGATCCGGTCGAGCGACGGATCGCTGCTGATGAGGATGGCGATGGGAACGACCGGCCGTTCGGTCCTCTGGGCTTCGCGGATGCGCTCGACGAGGTACCGGATGGATTCATCGGCCAGCACCGCGCCGAAGTTCTCGAAAAGGCCGCCGTCGATCACTCGGCCGATCAGCTGGCCTTTGCCGTCGCGCATGCCACCCGCAGTCGAGACGATCGGAAAGCGAGCGCTCATGGTGACTGCGGTACTGATCGGTATGTCGGCCTCCATGATGTCGAGGCCGTCGTAGCGATGGATGCCGCCCGAGATGTTCACGCCCGCGAGATGATCCTCCGTGGCGAAGCGGACGTTCGAGGTGATGATGCGTTTTCCCTTCTCCACCGAAGTGCCGTTCAGCGCGAGGATCGGCCACGGGCGACTCGCGTCGCGCGTGAAGGTACGGGTCAGTCCATCGGACCATCTGAAGCCGCCGGTCTGGCTGAGGCCGCTGTCGAGCCATGCCGTCTCCCACGCCTTTTCGAGCGCCACGGCGCGATCGTTGGGCGCCCATAAGCGGCGGAGAAAGGCGGCGGCGCTGAAAGGCCCGTCGACATAGAAGCCGACGCCGAGCGCCGGTCCCAGGAAGTCGTTGTCGATGAACTTCGCGCCGTCCGCCGCCGCCTGCGGCAACAAGGCCGATCCCGCCTGGCCGGGGGTCGCGCGCCGATCTGCCTCGACCAGCGAGCGGAAGATCGTCGTGCCGAGCGATCCACCCGACACCCCACTCATCAGGAACACGCGCTCGGCGAAGTCGGGCTCGCGCTTGGCGATCTCGCCGAGGACCTGGGTGGTGAAGTAGGCCGCGCGACTGGCGCCGCCTGCGCTCGCGACCACGATCAGCGGTGGCACCGTCACCTGCGAGGCCTTGCCCTCGATCGGCTTGGTGATTTTCGCGTTCGCATCGTACCATTTCGAGAAGACGTCGCGCACGAACGGCCGGGTCTTCGCGTCCTCCGCAAGACAGCTGCCGGTGGCGCCCGGCAGCTTCGCGAGATCGCGGCAGGTCCGGACGTCGTGGTTGTCGCCGAACATCCACGGCATCACGAGAAACGCCAGGCAGGCCAGGCCGAAGAACGGGAACTTGGTGCGAATCGACCAGATGACGAGGAAGCTCGGCGCCGCAATGGCGAGCGCAAGTCCCAGCAGGACGATGGTGACGGCGCTGCCCATGGCGGCGCTGGTATCGACGGGCGCCATTGCGAACAGCAGGAAGAAGACCGGCGAGGCCAACACGGAGCCGTAAAGAAGGGCGCGCGTGAGAGGCGCGATCTCGGCAAAGGCCTGTAAGGATTGCCGCCGCGGGACCAGCTTGCTGCGATCGGGATCTCCGCCCGCCGCGCGCACCAGCCAGGCCGCCAGTTCCCGGCGCCAGGCCACGACGAAATAGAAGACAACCGTTGCGACGAGATACGCGATGGCAGGACGGAGAAAGCCTTTGGCCGATTCGAAGTCGCCGTAGGCCGCGTAGATGTTATGCGCGCGCCAGAAGGCGAAGCAGACCGAGAAGATCGCTGCGGCGCCAATGAGGCGCGGAAGATTGTTGTTCCAGAAACGATGCCAGCGCGGCGCCCAGGCCCAGGCCGCGACATCGGGATCGACCGGTTGTTGCCACCTCGCCTGCTCGCCTTCCAGGAATTCCAGGGTGATGCGTGACCAGTACCAGGCGGTGACCGCCCACAGCAGCACGGTCAGCGGGATCGGCAGCCCGCGTTGCTGCGGCGACGCCGTGGCGATGACAATGTCGCGCGCCTGGTCGGTCGAGGCGATGAGCAGACCGCCGATGGCGACAGCCGCGAAAGGCGCGCGGCAGACCCAGACGAGATGGGCCAGGTCCGTCATTGCCCACCACGCCTGACGTAGCTTGAGCATGCACCAAGCCGAAACGCCCATGGTTGCCCTCTCCCCGTGATCGTCCGGGCCTCACAGGAACATTCAGGCTACGCGCAAACAATGTGCCGATGCGCATATCTCGGGGGAGTTGGTGCGGGCTCATGCCCGCCGTCACAGCCGATACAGGTCCAGAGGCTGCGACTGGATCCCAGCCTTCCACCATGAACATGCGTCTCGCCCCGCTCTTGGAAGGAAATCCTTCTGCCAACAGGCGCCGGGGTGAATGGATATGTTATTGCGAGTTAATCGCATATATGGAATTTAATGCTGCACTGCACTATATCCCTCCCTCCCGGCGTCGGGCCGGCCGTTGCGTAGGAGTATCCGCGTGAGCGCGTTGAGGAACGAAACCGTATTGTCGGTGCATCACTGGACCGACGAGTTGTTCAGCTTCAGGACCACCCGCGACAAGGGTTTCCGCTTCGCCAGCGGCCAGTTCACCATGATCGGCCTCAAGGTCGAGGGGAAGCCGCTGCTGCGGGCCTACTCCATCGCCAGCGCGCATTACGTCGACGAGCTGGAATTCTTCTCCATCAAGGTCCCCGACGGGAAGCTCACCTCGCGCCTCAAGGACCTGGCGCCGGGCGATCCCGTGCTGGTCGGCGCCAAGGCCACCGGCACGCTGCTGCTCGACAGCCTCACCCCCGGCCGCAACCTCTACCTGCTGGGCACCGGGACCGGCCTTGCGCCATTCCTGTCGATCGTGCGCGATCCGGAAGTCTACGAGCGCTACGAGAAGGTCGTCCTGGTCCATGGCTGTCGCCACGTGCGCGACCTCGCCTATCGTTCGGCCCTGGCCGACGAACTGCCGGCCGACGAGATCCTCGGCGACATGGTCCGCGACAAGCTCGTCTACTATCCGACCGTGACCCGCGAGCCCTTCAAGTATCGCGGCCGCATCTCGCACCTGATCGAGAACGGCACCCTGGCGAACGACGTCGGCCTGCCGCCGATGGCGCGCGAGACCGACCGCTTCATGCTCTGCGGGTCCGTCCAGATGCTGGCCGATACCCGCGCCCTGCTTGAAGGCATGGGCCTTACCGAGGGCAGCACCACGACTCCCGGTGAATTCGTCGTCGAAAAGGCCTTCGTCGAGTAAGCGGTTCCGCTTCGCGAGCCACCTGCAAGTAGCGTGCGACGGTCGCCGGCGGCTAGGATGCCGGCGATCGGAAACGCATGCCGCCAGGCTCGGGAAGAGGAACAGAAGTGACACTACCGCTCGAGGGAGTTCGCGTTATCGAAGTGGGCCAGGCGCTGGCCGGACCGCTGGCCGGCGTGCTGCTGGCCGACATGGGCGCCGACGTGATCAAGATCGAGAAGCCCGACGGCGGCGACGATGCCCGCATCTGGGGCCCGCCGTTCGGCCCCGACGGCAAGACCTCGCTCTACTTCTACTCGCAGAACCGCAACAAGCGCTCGGTCGTGCTCGACCTCAAGCTCGCAGAGGACGTCGACAAGCTGCACAGGCTTTGCGAGACCGCCGACATCCTGATCCAGAACCTGCGCCCCGGCGTGGTCGACGAGGTCGGCATCGGGCCCGAGACGATGCTCGCGCGTCATCCGCGGCTCATCTACTGCTCGATCTGGGCCTTCGGCTACCAGGGCCCGCTGCGCATGAAGCCCGCCTTCGATCCGCTGCTGCAGGCCTATGGCGGTATGATGAGCGTGACAGGCCGGCCGGAGGACCCGCCGACCTTCTGCGGCGCCTCGATCAACGACAAGGCGACCGGCATGTTCTGCACCATCGGCGCGCTGGCCGCGCTCAGGCTGCGCGACAAGACCGGCAAGGGCTGCCTCGTCGATACGTCCCTGTTCGACTCGGCCGTCCACTGGGTCGAGGGCCAGGTGAACGGCTACCTCGCAAACGGCACCGTCTCCAAGCGGCACGGCACCGGCAGCCCGGTGATCGTGCCCTACCAGACCTTCGACACGGCCGACCATCCGATCTGCCTCGCGCCCGGCAACGACCGGCTGTGGGCGCGCTGCGCGAAGGTGCTGGGCCACGAGGAATGGGCCATCGATCCCAAATTCGCCAAGAGCTCGCAGCGTGTGGCCAACAAGGCCGAGCTGCTGCCGATGATCGCCGAGGCGCTGAAAGCCAGGCCGCGCGCCGAGTGGCTGGAAGCGATGGAAAAGGCGGGCGTGCCCTGCGCCGCCGTGAACGACATCGGCGAGCTGGCGCGCACCGAGCAGATGGAAGCCTCGCAGCTCATCCAGCAGCTGCCCGGCGGACCCAAGGTCGTGGGCCTGCCGATCGCCTTCGACCATGTGCGGCCGCATTCGGCGCGCTCGGCACCGACGCTCGGCGAACATACCGACGAAGTGCTGGGAAGCCTGCCCAAGTGACGGCCCCCGCCCCTTCCGCCGCCCTTCTCGCCCCCTGGCGCATCGGCGTCGACGTGGGCGGGACATTCACCGACATGGTGCTGCGCGACGCCGCCGGCGCGGTGCGGATCTTCAAGTCGCCGTCGGTGCCGGCCGATCCCAGCGAGGGCGTACTGGGCGTGCTGCGCCTTGCCGCCCAGCAGCTCGACATCACGTTGACGGCGCTGCTGCGCGACTGCGCCCTGTTCGTGCACGGCTCGACCGTGGCGACCAACACGATCCTGGAGAAGAAGGGCGCCACGGTCGGGATGCTCACGACCGAGGGATTCCGCGATTCGCTGGAGATCCGCCGCGGCATCCGCGAAAACCAGTGGGATCACCGCTCCCCCTTCCCGCAGGTGCTGGTGCCGCGCTACCTGCGCCTGCCGGTGCGCGGCCGTATCGGCGCCGACGGTGCGGAGCTGGCGCCCGTGCATGTCGAGGACGTCGACGCCGCGGCGAAGATATTCGCCGAAGAAGGCGTCGAATCGGTCGCTGTCTGCCTGTTCAATTCCTTCCTCGACGGTGCCCACGAGCGCGCCGTGGGCGGCCAGCTCGCCAAAAGCTGGAACGGCAAATGGGTCTCGCTGTCGAGCGAGGTCATGCCGACCATGGGCGAATATGAGCGCGGCTCCACCGCCGTCGTGAATGCCTATGTCGCGCCGAAAGTATCGAGCTACCTGCGTGCCCTCGACGAGCAGCTGCGCCAGTTCGGCCTGCCGCGCTCGCTGCTGCTGCTGCAGAGCAACGGCGGAGCAGTCTCGGTCGACCAGGTGGCGGCGCGTCCAGTGATGCTCGTCCTGTCGGGCCCGGCGGCAGGCGTCGGTGCGCTCAAGGGCTGCGCGGCGCCGGGCGAGAAGGCCAACCTGATCTCGATGGAGATTGGCGGCACGAGCTGCGACGTGATGGTGATGGCGAAGGGCGACGTGCCCGTCACCGATGAACTCACGATCGACGGCTATCATCTCACGACGCCCTCGGTGGAAATCCATACCGTCGGCGCGGGCGGCGGCACGATCGCCTGGGTCGACGATGCCGGTCTCCTTCATGCCGGTCCGCAGGGTGCCGGCGCCCGGCCCGGTCCCGCGGCTTACGGGTTGGGCGGCGAGAACCCGACCGTCACCGATGCGCAGCTCGTACTGGGACGCCTGCGTCCCGGTCCCCTGGCCGGCGGTGCCGTCACGCTCGACGCGGACCTGGCGCGCAAGGCCATCGAGACCAAGCTCGCCAAACCGCTCGGCCTCTCGGTCGAGGAGGCCGCGGCCGGCGTCATCCGCCTGCTGGAGCAGAACCTGCTGCACGCCGTCGAGCGGCTGAGCATCGAGCGCGGCCACAATCCCGCGACCTTCACCCTCGTCGCCGCGGGCGGTGCCGGACCGATGCACGGCGTCGCGGTCGCGCGCGCGCTGGGCAGCCGCCGCGCCCTGCTGCCGCGCGCCGCCGGTGCCTTCTGTGCCATGGGCATGCTGCAGTCCGACGTGCGGCAGGATTACCTGCAGGTCTTCCTCGCCGATCTCGACAAGGTCGAGAGCGCAGCGCTCGATGCGGGCTTCACCCAGATCGAAGCCCGCGCGCGCGAGGCACTGGCCGGCGACGGCTTCGGTCCCAACGAGGTCGTGATCGAGCGACTGCTCGACCTTCGCTACGACGGCCAGCAATGGCCGGTGCGCGTGACGCTCGCGGCCTCGGGCTTCGACGCCGCCGCCGCGCGCCACGCTTTCGAGACAGAGCATCAGCGCCTGTTCGGCCATATCCAGCCCGGCGGCCGCATCGACATCACCGCGCTGCGAGTCGTCGGCCGCGGCCGGCTCGACTGGACACCGCCCGCCGCCCGCTCGCCCCAGACCGACGCGCCCAAGCCGCGCGAGACACGCAAGGTCTGGATCGATCCCGTGACCGGCTGGCGTGACGTGCCGATCTACGATGGCGCCGACCTGCGTCCGGGCTGCCGCCTCAACGGCCCGCTGCTGGTCGAGGAGCGCACGACGACCGCCTTCGTCGGCCCCAACGACCGCCTCGAAGTCGACGAACGCGACGATTTCCTCGTGCATGTCGGCGCCAGTGCTTCGTAGCTCGCACCCACACCACCTCATCCTGAGGAGCGCGCCGCAGGCGTGCGTCTCGAAGGATGGGCAACAGACAACGTGCTCGTGCCGACCCTTCGAGACGGCCGCTGCGCGGCCTCCTCAGGGTGAGGCAAATTGGAGGATCAGCCGATGAACCTCGATCCCGTCACCCTCGCGCTGGTCCAGAACCGGCTCGACCATATCTCGCACCAGATGGGCTGGGTGATGACGCGCACTGCGCGCTCGCCGATCTTCAGCCAGAGCCACGACTTCTCCTGCTTCATCGCCGACGCGCGCGGCACCTTGATCAGCCAGGCCGACGGCATCCCGATCCACACCGGGGGCGGAGGCTTCGCCGTGCGCGCCATCCTGCGCGACTTCAACGACGCCATCGCGCCGGAGGATGTGTTCCTGCTGAACGATCCCTATACGGCGGGCGGCAACCATCTGCCCGACTGGGTGATCACGCGGCCGGTGTTCGTGGGTGGCAAGCTCGTGGCCTTCGCCTGCAACCGCGCCCACCAGGCCGATATCGGCGGCGGCGCGGCCGGCACCTACAATTCGGCGGCGACCGAGATCTTCCACGAGGGCATCCGCCTGCCCGTGCTGAAGCTGATCGAAGCGGGCAAGGTGCGCAACGACCTGTGGCGCCTGCTGATGCTGAACACCCGCCTGCCCGACGCGCTCGACGGCGACCTGCGTGCCATGATCGGCTCGACGCGCATCGGCGCCGAGCGCATCGCGCTGCTGGTGGAGGAGCTGGGCGTCGATCAGGCCGACGAATTCTTCGAGGGCGTGCTCGACCATGCCGACCGCCGCTTTCAGACCTGCATCGATCGCCTCGCGGAGGGCGTCTGGAAAGGCGAGGAACCGGTCGACAACGACTGCTTCGAGCCGATCGACGCGAAGATCGCCGTCGCCATCACGGTGAAGGACCGCAGGCTGGTCGTCGATTTCGCCGGCACCTCGCCGCAGGTGCGCGGCTTCAAGAACAGTTCGATCGCCAATTCGACCTCGGCTGTGTTCATGTCGCTCGCCTCCTTCTTCGAGCCCGATCTGCCGAAGAACGAGGGCGCCTTCCGCAGCGTCGAGATCCGCCTGCCCGAGGGCACGCTGGTGAACGCGCGCATGCCCGCGCCGATGACCATGAACACGGTGTTCGTGGCGCACGAGATCATCCATGCGATGTGGAAGGCGCTGGCACAGGCGCTGCCCGAGCGCGCCTCGGCCGGCTGGTCGAAGGCGGTGCACGCCGTCACGGCCGGCCTGCGTGACGACAAGCACGGAGGGGGCGGCCGCTACGTCATGTATCAGTGGGCCGGCGCGCCGGCGGGCGGTGGCGTCGAGGGCCGCGACGGTTTCCATCTGATCGGCCATCTCATCACGCTGGGCGGCCTCACCCTCCCCAACCTCGAAACCTACGAGCAGCTCTATCCCGTGCGCTTCCGCCGCCAGGAACTGCGGCGCGACACCGCGGGCCCCGGCCGGTTCCGCGGCGGCGCCGGCTGCGACTACGAGGTCGAGATGTTCACCCCGGCCGACTACGCCTTCCGCGGCGAAGGCGCGGGCGCTCCGTCGAGCTTCGGCGTCGAAGGCGGCCGGGCGGGCGCGGGTGGCGAAGTGATCCTCACCCTGGCCGACGGCCGGCGGGTCCAGGCGCCCAAGTACGGCGTGGAGCGCCATGGGGTGGCGACCTACCGCGCTTTATCCCCAGGCGGCGGCGGCTTCGGCGATCCGAAGACACGCGACCCCCAGCGCGTACTGCGCGACGTGCGCGATGGAATCGTCAGCGCCGACTCGGCAGCCACGGATTACGGCGTCGCGATCGCCGCCGATGGGCGCAGCATCGACGCGGCGCGCACCGCCGAACTGCGCAAGACCCTGCCTTAGAACGGCCATCTGCCGTTCGGCTGGCGGTGCGACAGCGCGCCCGCGCCTTGCCGCGATGCGAAGCCGCGCTCTAGTTTCTGCCCCACAATGAATGAACCTAGGGAAGGTCATCACATGATCCATCGCCGTACGTTCATGGCCGGCACCGCTGCCGCCCTCACCCTGCCCTCGATCGCCTTTGGGCAAGGCGGGCAGATCCGTCTCGTCGTGCCGTATGGTCCCGGCGGATCGACCGACACGGCCGGCCGCGTGCTGGCGGAGCGCATGTCGGCCGATACCGGCAAGAACATCGTCGTCGAGAACCGTCCGGGCGGCGGCACGATGGTCGGCATGGTGAACGTCGCCAAGAGCAAGCCCGACGGCACCAGCCTCATGGTGCTCACCACGACCGCGGCCCTGCAGCCCGCCTTCGACATCCCGATGCCGATCGACCCGCAGAAGGATCTCGCGATGGTGGCGCAGCTCGCCGACATCCCCTGCGTGCTCGCGGTCAATGCCAACAACCCGGCCAAGACCTTCGCGGAGTTCATCGAATGGGTGAAGGCCCAGCCCGGCCCCGTGCACTACTCGACGTCGAGTTCGGGCGGCCTGCCGCATCTTTGGGGCGAGGTGATCGCAACGCGCACAAACGGCAAGCTGCAGCATATCCCATACAAGGCGGCGGCTGAGGCGCTGCGCGACGCGGTCGCCGGCCACGTGCCGGCTTTCGTCGACGTGACCACCCCGGTCGATGCGCAGATCCGCGCCGGCACCATGCGCGGCCTGATCTGCGGCGCGAAGAGCCGTGTCGCCAACATCCCCACCGTGCCGGTAGCCAGCGAACTCGGCGCACCCGAACTCGAGGCCGCGGTCTACTTCGGCGTTGCGACCACGGCCGGCACGCCGCGCGAGACGATTCTGGAGCTGAACGCCGCGGTGAATGCGGCGCTGAAGGCCGAAGCGGTTCGTGAAAGGCTGATGTCGCTCGGCTTCATCCCCACCGGCGGCACGCCGGAAGCCTACGCCAAGCGCCTGGCGGACGAGACTGTGCGCTGGCGCAAGGTGATCAAGGATGCGAAGATTCCCGCTCCGACCTGAGGCTTAGAACGAACCGGTGAACTCGAATTCGATCGAGTTCCTGACATTGTCGATCTTCCACGAGCTGAGGCGGCGCAGGAAGCTCTGCCCCAGCAGGGCCTTGCTGCGCGGCGGGCTGACCGACGCCATCACGTTCTCCATCGTGCGCTCGCCGATCTTGATCGAGCGCAGGCGCACGATGCGCTGCTGGAGGCCGCTGCCATCCGCGAGGGTGAAGCGCCTCTGGCCAAGCGAGTCGGCTTCCGTGAGCGTGCCGTTGCGCATCATCTCCTCCGCCAGCTCTTCCGGGATCTGGACGTTGGAAGCACCCGAATCGACGATAAAATAGGCGGTCGAGGTGCCGTTGATCGTGGCCGGCAGGACGAACACGCCGCCCATCCTCTGGAACCGTTCGGTCGCTCGCGCCAACGCCGCGTCCTGGAGAGCCTTGGCGCTGGGCTTGCCTCCCGACGGATCGCCGCCGCAGGGTGTCCAACCCGCCGGACCGCCCTCGACGGGGCCGTAGCAATAGTTCGCCGCCGACAGGAGCTTCGAGTAGGTGTCGCGCTGCTCGCACGCGCCAATCGCCTCCAGAGCGGGTGTCGCCGCGTTCCGGCAGAGGGCATTGCTGGCCTTCCATTGAGCGATGAACTGCCCCGCCTCACCGACCGGCTGAGCGTGCGAAGCCGCGGCGAAGAGGAGCAGCGACGTGACCAGCGATACTGGGAAGAGAGTCTGCATCATCGCATCGATTCCGAATCAATCCCCCAGCGGTTGGACACCCGCGCGCGCAACCTGTACGAAGTCTACACCATCGCCCACCAAATGGTCGGCCTGCGATGGCTGAGAGATGTGTGTGCTCCCGCCCGTATACCCGAGGCGCCCGCATCTGGACCGGCGGAACTCACCGGTCTCGTTCAAGAGCTCCCTCGTTCTGTCGATCGCTGGCTGCGCAATCCTGCGCGCGCCGAGCTGACGGGGCACGGCCCCGGAAGGATCTTCCATGACGATGCCGAAGAATGTCAGCACCCTGATCTGGAGCGCCATTGGCGGCGCCGTCCTCTGTATGGCCATCGGATTCACCTGGGGCGGATGGGTGACCGGAGGAACGGCGCGCAAGGAATCGGCGTCTGCGGTACGCGATGCCGTGGTGGTCGCACTCGCGCCGATCTGCGTCGACCGTTTCAAGCGCCAGGACGATGCTGCAGGCAAGATCGCCGAACTCGGCAAGGCGAGCACCTGGGAGCGTGGGACGGTCGTAGCGAAGAGCGGCTTCGCCACGATGCCCGGTTCCAAGGAAGCCGATAACGACGTGGCCCGCGCCTGTGCCGAGATGCTGGCAAGCCCGCCTACTCCCAAGACCTGACCCGAAGGCTCGGGCCTGACGGGCTCATCCAGCCCGGTACAGCCGCGGCGGAGCGGGATGGAAATACTCCATCCCGTGAGACAACTAGCGGTCCTTGGCCATCTCGGCTTTCTCCAGCGCCGCCGCAGGATCCTGGGTCAGATCGGCGTGCAGGAACTCGCGCGTCTCCGGGATGGCCAGATGGAGATTGTCGAGATCGTGGACCTGGACCTCGAGTGAGGCCGCCTTGGCGCCCAGCACATGCCCGCCGTTCCTGCGGTCGTCGGTCAGGAAATGCAGGTGCCAGCCCGCAACGCCGATGGTTCGCGAATAGGCCGGCGTCCAGAAACCCAGCATCGTCCCCCTGACGTCCTTCTGCCGGAACTCCGCCTGTGCATCGGTCGCCTTGTCGAGATGAACGCCCGCTTCGACCTTGCAGGCGACGCGCCAGTAGACCTCCTCGAAATGACCGTCGAGGCGGGCAGCGAAGAAGAGGTTGTCGGAGCGGCGAAGCTTGTCGAGCGCGGCGATCAGCGACGACATGGAATCGATGCCCTCGATCTTGCCGTGATGCTGCGGCCTGAAGTTCGTGAGTGTCGCGAACGGAACCGACGCTTTGTCGGACGGCTCGGTGATGCTGCCGTCGGCATGGGCTTGGTAGAATTTCCCGTCGAGCACGACCATTTCGCCGTCGAGCCCCTCGAAGGTTCCGAGACCGAAGTCGCCATGGGGCCTGAGGCCGCCGATCGTGACGGCCTCGTTGTAGACCCCCTGGACCAGCGCGCCCGTGGTGGAGACCTGGAAGAGCGTGGAATGGTCGAGGCCCAGCGCGTCGGACAGGGCGCGTGACACGAAATGGCGCAGCGGCTCGCCCGTCTTCTCGCAATGAGCCACCAACGCATCCATGAGGGATTGATACACTTCTACCGTCAGCCGGGGCATTGCGCCTTCCTTCCATCGCGGGCGACAAGGGTGGCCCGGACGGGCATGATCGCCCGGACGCGGTCCGGAATCGAGAGCGGAGCGAGACGATGAGCAGCGATCCGAAAAACGGCGCGCACCTTCTGGTGCGCAACCTCGAAGCCCAGGGCGTCGAGTACATATTCGGTATTCCCGGCGCCAAGATCGATCCCGTCTTTGATGCACTGGTCGATTCCAAGATCAAGCTCGTCGTCTGCCGGCATGAGCAGAACGCGACCTTCATCGCAGGCGGGCTGGGCCGCCTGACGGGCAAGGCGGGCGTGGTGCTCGTCACCTCCGGTCCCGGCGTCTCCAATCTCGCCACGGGTCTCGCCACCGCAAACACCGAGGGCGACCCCGTGGTCGCGCTGGGCGGGGCCGTGCCGATCGCGGACCGTCTGAAGCAGGCGCATCAGAGCATGGACACGGTCGCCCTGCTGCGGCCTGTCACCAAGTATGCCGCCGAAATCGATTCGCCGTCGGCGATCTCCGAAGCCACGGCCGCGGCGTTCCGCGCCGCCGAGTCCGGCCGGCCGGGCACCGCCTTTCTCGGCCTGCCCAAGGACGTGATGAAGGCTCCCGCGCCCGGCCCGGTGCTGACGCCGGCGACCGTCCCGCGACTGGGCGCCGCGAACACCGAAGCGATCGCCGAAGCCGCCCGCCTGATCGATGCGGCGGAACGGCCGGTCGTCCTGCTGGGCATGCTCGCCAGCCAGGGGCCCGTGGCCGAGGCCGTACGCTTGCTGCTCGCCCGCACACGGCTGGCCGTCGCCGGCACCTACCAGGCGGCCGGCGTGGTGCCACGCGACCGGCTGGACTGTTTCGGCGGCCGGGTCGGGCTGTTCCATAACCAGCCAGCCGACCGCTTGCTCGACGAGGCCGATCTCGTGATCACGATCGGCTTCGATCCGGTCGAGTACGATCCGTCGCTCTGGAATGCCGGACGCCAGCGCAAGCTCATCCACATCGACTGCATCCCGGCCGACTACGACCAGTGCTACCGGCCCGACATCGAGCTGATGGGCGACAGCGCCGCAACGGTCCGCGCACTTTCGGTGCTGCTGAAGGCGAAGGACCGGCCGGCGCAGTCGGCATTGCTGGCCGAGATCCATCGCGAGCGCACGACCGTCGCGGCCGAAGCGGCCAAGCGGACCGGCGCGCCGGTTCATCCGCTGCGCCTCGTCCACGAGCTGCAGAAGCTGATCGACGAGGATGTGGCCCTGTGCTCCGACATGGGCTCGTTCCACATCTGGATGGCGCGCCATCTCATCAGCCACCGGCCGCGGCAGATCATGATCAGCAACGGCCAGCAGACCCTGGGCGTCGCCCTTCCCTGGGGCATCGCGGCGTGCCTCGCCGAGCCTGGCCGGAAGGTGATCTCGGTTTCGGGCGACGGCGGTTTCCTGTTCTCCGCCGTCGAGCTCGAGACGGCGGTCCGCCTCAAGTGCAACTTCGTGCACATCGTCTGGATCGACGGCAGCTACAACATGGTCGGCATCCAGCAGGTCGCCGCCTACGGCCGCGATTCAGCCGTGCATTTCGGCCCGGTCGATCTGGTAAAATTTGCCGAGTCGATGGGCGCACAGGGCCTGATGATCAAGGACGCCGACGCGATCGAGTCGACCCTGCGCAAGGCCATGGCAATGGAGGGGCCCGTGCTGGTCGGCGTGCATGTCGACTATCGCGACAATCCCGGCTTGATGGCCGCGATGCACGAGGACGTCATCATCTGACGCCCGGCCGAAGCAGCGTCTCAGCGCAGCCCGTAGGAGCGGCGGTTCACCGACGTGAGGTCGACCGCCCACGCGGCCAGCAGGCATAGCAGCGCCAGGATCGCACCGAGGGTGCGCACATGGTTCCAAAGGGCCCACGGGCCGGCGAACTCCTTCCAGTTCGCTGCATTGGCGTCTGTGCCCGCCACGGTGAAGGAGGCGAGCGTCTCGTTCAGGGGCACGTTGACCTGCAGAGTGACGCCGATCACGGCGGCGGCATAGATCAGCGCCGCCAGGCCGGCGAGCCGCGCCGCGCCGCGATGCCCGGCCGAGCGGGAGCCGAACGCCGCGAGAAGCGGCATGACCAGCGCGCCGAAGAACACGATGGCGAAGATCGGGCTGCGCACGATGGTGTTGATGCCGTGCATGGCATTCACGGCCGAGGCCGCACCACCGAGATCGAGCCCGGGCATGACGATGGTCGAGAAAGAATAGAAGATGCCGGCGTTCAGGGCCGTGCACAGCAGGGCAAGGACGAAGAAGACGTGGCGCATTCCTGGAGCTCCGCTGAGGCAGCCTGAGCCAGCAGCCCTAGCCGAGCCCGTTGCCGCCGTAAAGCCACTGCAGCGTGTCGAGCCACTGATCCTGTGTCCGTGCGCCCATGATGCTGTTGCGCAGGGCCGCATGCGGGCCGGCCGGATGATAGACGTGATCGCCCATGGCGCGGGACATCAGCTGCGTGCGCGCCGTGCGCAGCACCCGCCTGTTCCGATAATTGGCCAGCCCCGCCTCTACCGTATCGTCGCGGGACAGCGAATCGGCCAGGCAAACCGCGTCTTCCATCGCCATGCAGCCACCCTGTGACATGTACTGCAGCATGGGATGTGCAGCGTCCCCCAGCAGTGCCACGCGTCCGTCGACCCAGCGATCGACCGGGTCGCGGTCGCACAGAACCCACATGTGCCAGTTCTGGCCGCGGCGGATGATGTTCTGCGCCCGTTCGCAGACATGGGTGAAGCCTGCGAGCACTTCCTCCGTCTCCACCGGCTTTCCCGCCACCGGCTCGGGCGCGTGGTTGTGGTAGGTCACGACCAGGTTGAACACCTTCCAGCCCGACAGCGGGTAATGGACGATGTGGCACTTCGGTCCCGCCCACAGCGTGGCCGCGTTCCAGCGAAGCTCCTCCGGCATCTGCTCGGTCGGGATCACCGACCGGTAGGTCGTATGGCCTGACACGCGCGGCGGACCGTCGGCGGTCACCTGCGCGCGCACGTTAGACCACAGGCCGTCGGCGCCGATCAGCGCGCTGCCGCTCACCGTCTCGCCGCCGCGCAGACGGGCCGAGACGGACGCACCGTCCTGGTCGTAGCCCGTCACCTCCGCGCTGGTACGCAGCTCGATCAGCGGATGATCCTGGCAGCCCTTCAGCAGCACGCCGTGCAGGTCGCCGCGATGGACGACGGCATAGGGATTGCCGAAACGGGCGCGGAACCTCTCGCCGAGGTCGATGTGACAGATCTCGCCGTCGGCCAGCGCGTCCATGAGCCGAAGCTGGTCGATGTAGACCGCCATGCCGCGCGCCGCTTCGCCGACGCCGAGATGGTCGAAGCAATGGAAGGCGTTGGGCCCGAGCTGGATGCCGGCGCCGATCTCGCCGAGGCGGCTGGCTTTCTCCATGACCAGCGAGGCGATGCCCTTCTGGGCGAGCGCCAGCGCCGCCGCCAGTCCGCCGATGCCGCCGCCGGCAATGAGGATCCTATCTGGGCCCACCGATGACCTTGTCGTCGTGAAGCCGGGCGATCTCGTGCCCGGGCAGGCCGAGGATACCCGAAAGGATCTCGTCCGTATGCTGGCCGAGTAGCGGCGCCGGCTGCGGCGGCTGGCGCGGAACCGCGCCGAACTGCATCGGCGAGGCGGCCACCGGATAGCGGCCGATGCCCGGCTGGTCGAGCACGGCGAACATCGGATTGTCTCCGACGTTACCCTTGTCCGCCGCGAGTTCGCGAAACGTCTGATAGGGTGCCCAGAGGGCACCGGCCTTCTTCAGCGCAGCCCCGACGTCGGCAGCATCGTGCGCGGCGACCCAGGGCTCGATCACGGCGATGAGTTGTCGGCGCGCATTCCATCGGCCGGCATCGGTCTTCAGATCGACACCGGTCTCGACTTCGATCTTGCGGAACGCCTCGGCGAATCCGCCGGCAGCCGCCAGCGCATCGACATGGCGGTTGGAGAAGATGCAGATCATCACGAAGCGGCCGTCCCTGGTGCGGAAGTCGCGGCCGAAGGTGCCGAAGATCTCGTTGCCGTAGCGCGGACGGTCGACGTCGTTCACCACCGCTTCGCCGATGTAACCCAGCGCCGACGTCGTCGCGAGCGCGACGTCCTGCAGCGGCAGCACGATCTTCTGGCCGTTGCCCGTCATGCGGCGATGGCGCTCGGCCGCCAGGATCGACAGGGCTCCGGCATAGGCCGCCGCCAGGTCCCAGGGCGGGCACACCGCGTTCACCGGTCCTTCATGGCCGACCGGGCCGGTGACCATCGGAAAGCCGGTGATGGCGTTCACCGTGTAGTCGACATGCGCCGAGCCGTCGCGTGCGCCGATGATGTTGAGCGCGATCAGGTCGGCGCGCTTCTTGGCCAGCTCCTCGTAGGCGAGCCATCCGCGCGCCGGCATGTTGGTCGTGAAGATGCCCGCGCCCTCGCCCGGCGCGGTGATCAGCGCCGCGAGAAGCTCGCGGCCTTTCGGGCTACGCAGGTCCACCGCGATCGACCGCTTGCCCTTGTTGAGGCCAGCCCAATAGATCGAGCGGCCCTCCGCCGTGATCGGCCAGCGATCGTTGTCGAGCCCGCCGCCGATATCGTCGAAGCGGATCACGTCGGCGCCCATCTGCGCGAGCGTCATGCCGCCCAGCGGCGCGGCAATGAACGCCGAGCCCTCGACGATGCGAAGGCCCGCAAGAATACCCGTCATGTACGTTTCCCGTGTCTTGTTTCGTTGGGTCGTCGGTCTCGCTACTTCCGTCCGAGCGTGTGCTCGCGCTTCTCCAGCCACCAACCGTATTCCGGCGTCCACAGATCGAAGTCGGGATCGCACCCCAGTGCCTGCGCGGCGTGCAGCGCCCAGAAGGGCTCGTAGAGCGCCTGCCGCCCGATCGCGATCAGATCGGCGTCGCCGGCCTGCAGGATCGCTTCTGCCTGCGGCCCGTCGAGGATGAGGCCCACGGCCATGGTCGAGATGCCCGCCTGCTTCTTCACCGCCGAGGCGAACGGCACCTGGAAACCGAGGCCGCGCTTCACGCCGGCCGCGGTGGCCGCACCCGCGATGCCGCCGGAAGAGCAGTCGATCACGTCGACTCCGATCGCCTTCAGTTCCTGCGCGAAGGCCACCGTGTCGTCGACGTCCCAGCCGCCGCCGCCATCGACCGCCGAGACCCGCACGAACAGCGGCTTGTTCTCGGGCCAGGCCTGGCGCACGGCGCGTGCCACGTCGAGCGGGAAGCGCATGCGGCCGGCGCGGTCGCCGCCGTAACGGTCGTTGCGCGTGTTGCTGATCGGCGAGAGGAACTGCGCCAGCAGGTAGCCGTGCGCGCCATGCACTTCGAGGACGTCGTAACCCGCGGCGTCGGCGCGCTTGGCGGCAGCGGCGAACTTCTGCACCAGCTCCTCGATCTCGGCGGCCGAGAGCGCGCGCGGCTTCAGCCAGCCTTCGGCGGCGGCCAGGTCGGTCGGCCCGACCACTTCCCATTTCTTCCAGCCCGCGCCCTCCGGCCCGAACTGGCCGCGCTTGTCGAAGGTGCGCGCCGTCGAGCCCTTGCGGCCCGAATGAGTGATCTGAGTCGCCGAGAGCACGCCCTCGCCACGGATGAAATCGGTCAGCCGCTTGTGGCTCGCGATCTGGCTGTCGTCCCACAGACCGAGATCGCCCTGCGTGACGCGGCCCCGCGGCTCCACCGCACAGTTCTCGGTGAACACCACCCCGAACTTGCCCAACGCAAACTTGCCGAGATGGACGAGATGGAAGTCGTTCACCAGCCCGTCCGTCGCGCGGAACTGGACCATGGGAGAGACGACACAACGGTTGGGCGCGGTGACGCCGCGCATCTTGAGCGGCGTGAAGAGAAGCGGTTTCTGCAAAGGTCGGTCCCCCGGACGGGATGGCTTTTCGAGACGACGAACATAGACCGGGGCCACGGCCCGGGCCTATCCTCCCGGCATGTTTGACCTCGTCATCCGAAACGGAACCGTGATCGACGGCTCGGGCGCCCCGCGCCGCATCGCCGATGTTGCAGTGCAAGGTAACCGCATCGCCGCCGTAGGGCCCAAACTGGGCGCGGGACGGCGCGAGATCGACGCCGAGGGGCTGATCGTCGCCCCGGGCTTCGTCGACATCCACACGCACTACGACGGCCAGGCGACGTGGGACCCGTTCGTCACGCCCTCTTCGTGGCATGGCGTGACGACGACGGTCTTCGGCAATTGCGGCGTAGGCTTTGCGCCCGTGCGCCCGGGCGCCTCGGGCTATCTCATCAATCTGATGGAAGGCGTCGAGGACATTCCCGGCACCGTCCTCAGCGAAGGCGTGAAGTTCAACTGGGAATCCTTTCCCGACTATCTCGACGCGCTGGCCTCGATGGACCGCGCCGTCGATGTGGCCGCCCAGCTGCCGCACGGCGCGCTGCGCTTCTACGTGATGGGCGATCGCGGCGCCGACCATGCCGAGGTTCCGACCGAGCGCGAGATCGACGAGATGGCGCGCCTCACCGAGGAGGCGCTGCTCGCCGGCGCCATGGGCTTCACGACCTCGCGCACCACCAAGCACAAGGCGCGCGACGGCCGTTTCACGCCGTCGCTCAGCGCGCGCGAGGCCGAGCTGCTCGGCATCGCCCAGGGCATGAGGCGGGCCGGGCGTGGCGTGCTGCAGGTCAACTCGGACTTCGGACCGGGCGAGTTCGAGGCGCTCGATTCAGCAGCCAAGCTGGCAGGACGCCCCCTCTCCTGCCTGCTGGTGCAGGTCGACGCCCAGCCCCAGCTGTGGCGCGAGACGCTCGACCAGATCAACGCCGTGCGCCGAACCGGCCGCGTCGCCAATGCGCAGGTCGGATCGCGGCCAATCGGCGTCATCATGGGCCTCGAGACGACGGCGCATCCGTTCGCCGGCCATCGCGCCTGGCTCGACATGCGCAGGCTGTCGCCGCAGGAGCGCTATGCGCGGCTCCTGGCCGATGCGGAGCTGCGCCGGGTCCTGACCGAGGGCCAGCAGGATCCCAATCCGCGCGCCTTCATGGCCGAGGCCTTCCACAAGATGTTCCCGATCGGTGAGCGTCCGGACTACGAGCCCGACAGCAAGGATTCGATCGCGGCCATCGCCCAGCGCACGGGACGGACGCCGCAGGCCGTGGCGCTCGAGGAGATGATGGCGCGCGGCGGCAAGGGCCTGCTGATGCTGCCCTTCGAGAACTATGCGTACGGCAATCTCGACGTCGTGCACGAGATGATCACCGATCCGGGCTCGGTCCTCGGTATTGCGGACGGCGGCGCCCATGTCGGCGTGATCTGCGACGCCTCCTCGCCGACCTCGCTGCTGACCCTGTGGGGCCGCGACCGCACGCGGGGGCCCAAGCTCGATCTCGAATTCCTGATCGCCAAGCAGACGCGCGGCACGGCCGAGGCCTACGGCCTGATGGATCGCGGTCTGCTGGCGCCCGGCCACAAGGCCGACATCAACGTGATCGACTTCGACAGTCTCGCCCTGAAGCGCCCCGAGGTCACCTACGACCTGCCGACCGGTGGCCGGCGCCTGGTCCAGCGCGCCTCGGGCTATCGGCACACGTTCAATGCCGGCGTCGAGACGATGCAGAATGACGAGCTGACCGGCGAACGCCCGGGCCGGCTGGTGCGCGGCGCGCAGGCGGCGAAGTAAGAGCACATCATTGGAGCGCGCCACTCCAGTGGCGCTCATGCCTTGCTGTGAGCGCCACTGGAGTGGCGCGCTCCATTGATGCCGTCACACTGTCATATGCTTGCGCACGGCCTCGACGTCGAAGGTCTCGCGGGTGCCCGACAGCACGACCTCGCCGCGGTCCATGACCGCGAAGTCGTCGGCCAGTTCGTGGGCGAAGTCGAGATACTGCTCGACCAGCACGATCGCCATGTCGCCGCGCTGGCGCAGGAAGGTGATCGCGCGGCCGATGTCCTTGATGACCGACGGCTGGATGCCTTCGGTCGGCTCATCGAGCAGCAGCAGCTTGGGCCGCATGGTGAGCGCGCGGCCGATCGCGAGCTGCTGCTGCTGGCCGCCCGACAGGTCGCCGCCGCGGCGCTTCAGCATCGACTGCAGCACGGGGAACAGCTCGAACACCTCGTCCGGAATCTTCTTGTGCTCGCGGCTGACCGGGGCGAAGCCGGTCTCGAGATTCTCCTTCACCGTCAGCAACGGAAAGATCTCGCGGCCCTGCGGCACCAGCGCCACGCCGCGGCGCGCCCGCTCGTAGGGCGGCAGCCTGGAGACTTCCTGACCGTCGACCTGGATGGTCCCCGAGCCGATGGACTGCATGCCGGAGATGGCGCGCAGCAGGCTGGTCTTGCCGACCCCGTTGCGGCCGAGCAGGCAGGTCACGCGGCCGATCGTGGCCGACAGCGACACGCCGCGCAGCGCCTGGGCCGCGCCGTAGTAGAGATTGACGTTCTGGACTGAAAGCATCGTCATCGCCCGAGATACACTTCGACGACACGCGGGTCGGCGCTGACCTGGTCGAGCGATCCCTCGGCCAGGGTCGAGCCCTCGTGCAGCACCGTCACCTTGACACCGAGCGCGCGCACGAAGCTCATGTCGTGCTCGACCACGACGACCGAATGCGACTTGTTGACCTCGCGCAGCACCTGCGCTGTGGTCTCGGTCTCGACGTCGGTCATGCCGGCCACCGGCTCGTCAACGAGCATCAGCTTGGGATTCTGGGCCAGCAGCATGCCGATCTCGAGCCACTGCTTCTGCCCGTGGCTCAGGCGCGCACCCAGCATGTGCTGCTGCGGCCCCATGCGGATGATCGAGAGGATCTCCTCCAGCCGCTCGTTCTCGGCCTTCGTCGGCGCGGCCGTGAGCAAACGGTACCAGCTCCGCATGCCGGCCAGCGCCAGCAGGAGATTGTCGCGCACCGTGTGGTTCTCGAACACGGTGGGCTTCTGGAACTTGCGGCCGATTCCCAGCGTCGCGATGCTGGCCTCGTCGAGCTTGGTGAGGTCCGCCTGGCCGTCGAACACGACCTCGCCCGTGTCTGGCCGGGTCTTGCCGGTGATCACGTCCATCATGGTGGTCTTGCCGGCGCCGTTGGGACCGATGATGGCCCGCATCTCGCCCGGTTCGATCAGCAGCGAGAGATTGTTCAGCGCCTTGAACCCGTCGAACGAGACGGTGACGCCGCTGAGATAGAGCAGAGCGGAGGTGCTGCGCATCGTCGGAGCGTTCATGCCGGCGCCCTCGCCTTGCGCGACTGCGACCGGCTCTTCATCTGCCCCCACAGGCCCACGATGCCCTTGGGCAACAGCAGCGTGACGACGATAAAGAGTGCGCCCAGCGCGAATAGCCAGACCTCCGGTAGCGCGCCGGTCAGCCAGGTTTTGCCGAAGTTCACCAGGACGGCGCCGATGATCGGGCCGATCAGCGTGCCCCGCCCGCCGACCGCCACCCAGAGCACAGCCTCGATGGAGTTGCCCGGCGCGAACTCGCCGGGGTTGATGATGCCGATCTGCGGGACGTAGAGGGCGCCCGCGACGCCGGCCATCGCCGCCGACAGGACGAAGACGAAGAGCTTGAAGCCCTCGACACGGTAACCGAGGAAGCGCATGCGGCTTTCGGCATCGCGCACGGCGGTGAGGGCCTTGCCGAAGCGCGAGCCGACGACTGCCGCCGAGATGATGAGGCCGAGCGCCAGCGCAACGGACGAAGCGAAGAAGAGCGCCGCGCGCGTGCCGTCGGCCTGCACCGAATAGCCCAGGATGTCCTTGAAGTCGGTCAGGCCGTTGTTGCCGCCCAGGCCCATGTCGTTGCGGAAGAAGGCCAACATGAGCGCAAAGGTCATCGCCTGCGTGATGATCGACAGATAGACGCCGGTGACGCGGCTGCGGAACGCGAACCACCCCAGCGCGAAGGCAAGCACGCTCGGCACCAGCACGACCATGATGGCTGCGAACCAGAAATGGTTGAAGCCGTGCCAGAACCAGGGAAGCTCCTTGTAATTCAGGAACACCATGAAGTCGGGCAGGATCGGGTTGCCGTAGACGCCGCGGCTGCCGATCTGGCGCATCAGATACATGCCCATGCAGTAGCCGCCGAGCGCAAAGAATGCACCGTGGCCCAGCGAGAGGATGCCGCAGAACCCCCAGACGAGGTCGACCGCCAGTGCCAGCAGGGCGTAGCAGAGATACTTCCCGACGAGCTGGAGCACCCACGACGGCACGTGCGCCGGATTGGTGGCGGCGAGGATCAGGTTGGCCAGCGGCAGCGAGATGCCGACGGCCAGGATGAGCAGGACGAACAGTCGCAGGTTGCGGTCCATGCCCTGCCAGAGGAAACGCGTGATCATTCGACCGCCCTCACTCGACCGATCGGCCCTTCAGCGCGAACAGGCCGCGGGGGCGTCGCTGAATGAACATGATGATGAAAACCAGCACGAGGATCTTGCCCAGCACGGCGCCGGCATAGGGTTCGAGGAACTTGTTCACGACGCCGAGCGTCAGGGCGCCGATCAGCGTGCCGAACAGGTTTCCGACGCCGCCGAAGACCACGACCATGAAGGAGTCGATGATATAGCCTTGCCCGAGGTTGGGGCTGACATTGTCGATCTGGCTGAGCGCCACACCGGCCAGCCCCGCGATGCCCGAACCGAGCCCGAAGGTGAGCGCATCGACGCGCGGCGTGCGGATGCCGACGGCCGAGGCCATTGGCCGGTTCTGCGTCACCGCGCGCATGTACAGACCCAGCGGCGTCTTCCGCAGGATCAGAATCAGCGCGGCGAAGACGACCAGCGAGAAGACCACGATCCACAGACGTCCGTAGGTGATGTTGAGTTGGCCAAGCTGGAAGGCGCCCGACATCCAGGACGGCGCCCCCACTTCTCGATTGGACGAGCCGAAGATCGAGCGTACGGCCTGCTGCAGCACGAGCGACAGCCCCCATGTGGCGAGTAGCGTGTCGAGCGGGCGGCCGTAGAGGAAGCGGATGATCGTGCGTTCGATCAGGATGCCAATCGCACCCGAAACGACGAAGGCGAGCGGCAGCGCGATCGCCAGAGAGACGTCGAACAGATGCGGCGCCGATGTACGGATGACCTCCTGAACGACGAAGGTCGTATAGGCGCCCAGCATGACCATCTCGCCGTGCGCCATGTTGATCACGCCCATGGTGCCGAAGGTGATGGCGAGGCCGATGGCGGCCAGCAGCAGCACCGAACCCAGCGAAATGCCGTACCAGACGTTCTGCGCCATTTGCCAGGCGGCGAGCGTCTGTTCGATCGAGCCGGCGGCGGCAAGGGCGGCCGCCTTGACCTCGGCATCGGAAGCGGCGGAAGCGGCGGCATTGAGGACACCGAGCGAATCGCGGTCCGCCCGATCGCGCAGCACGCCTATGGCCGCGAGCTTCTGCGCCGCCGGAGCGTCGGCGGTCGCGAGCACGACCGCGGCGCGTGCCTCGGTCATTGCCCGCTTGATGCGCGGATCCTTCTCGGCGGCAAGCGCCTGATCCAGGGCCGGGAGGGCGGCCGGATCGCGGCGCTTGAAGAGCGATTCGGCAGCGCTGAGCCGGACTTTGGCGTTGGGGCTCATCAGGGTGAGCGAACCGACCGCGGCCTCGATCGTGCCGCGGAGGCGGTTGTTGACCCGTACGCGCTCGAGGTCGGCTTCCACGGCATTGCCTGCCGGACTGCCGGAGATCGCGTCGACCAGCGCCAGCCTGTTGCCGTCGGCCTTGCCGATGACGGCGACCTTGTCGGACGTGCGGACGTAGAGTTGGCCCGCCGCGAGGGCCTCGAGGATCGGTGCGGCACGCTCCTCGCCCGAAGCCGCAAGCGCGGTGATCGCCGCCTCGCGCTCGCTCAAACCGCCGGAGGTGAGATTTCCGACCAGGGTGGCGAGGTCCGCGGCGAGGGCCGCACCGGCCAGGGCCAGCGACGCCACCACGGAGAGGAGGACCGAGAACGGCCGAAGAGACTGCATGTGCTGAGACTTAACCCGGGAGATGGAAACGGGGCGACTCGAAAGTCGCCCCGCCCTGTTTGTCCTGCTGGTCGACCTTACTTGGCCGCCTTGCCGATGCACTTGTTGGCGACCGTATCGAAGTTTCCGCAGTTCACGGGCTTCGTCCAGTCGGCCTTCAGGTTCTTGGAGTCGTCGAGGATCGGCGACCAGGCCTCACCCGGAACCAGGCCGGGCGTCTTCCACACCACGTCGAACTGGCCATTGGCCTCGATCTCGCCGATCAGCACCGGCTTGGTGATGTGGTGGTTCGGGAGCATCTCGGAGATGCCGCCGGACAGGTTCGGGACCTTGATGCCGATCAGAGCATCGATCACCTTGTCCGGATCCGTCGTGCCGGCCTTCTTGACCGCCTCGACCCACATCCGGAAGCCGATCACCGACGCTTCCATCGGGTCGTTGGTCACGCGCTTCGGGTTCTTGGTGAAGGCCTGCCAGGTCTTGATGAACTCGGCGTTGGCCGGGTCCTTGACCGACTGGAAGTAGTTCCAGGCCGCCAGATGGCCGACCAGCGGCTTCGTGTCGACGCCAGCGAGCTCTTCCTCACCAACCGAGAAGGCCACGACCGGGATGTCCTTGGCCTTGATGCCCTGGTTGCCGAGTTCCTTGTAGAACGGGACGTTGGCGTCGCCGTTGATGGTCGACACGACAGCGGTCTTCTTGCCCGCCGAGCCGAACTTCTTGATGTCAGCCACGATCGACTGCCAGTCGGAATGACCGAACGGCGTGTAGTTGATCATGATGTCTTCCTTCGGAACGCCCTTCTGGATCAGGTACGCTTCGAGGATCTTGTTGGTCGTGCGCGGATAGACGTAGTCGGTACCGGCCAGGACCCAGCGCTTCACTTCGCCGCCGTCCTTGCTCATCAGGTAGTCGACAGCCGGGATGGCCTGCTGGTTCGGGGCGGCGCCGGTATAGAAGACGTTACGCTGGCTCTCCTGGCCCTCGTACTGGACCGGGTAGAAGAGGATGCCGTTCAGTTCCTCGAACACCGGCAGCACCGACTTGCGGCTGACCGAGGTCCAGCAGCCGAAAACCACGGCGACCTTTTCCTTCTGCAGCAGCTCGCGCGCCTTCTCGGCGAACAGCGGCCAGTTCGACGCCGGGTCGACAACGACCGGCTCGAGCTTCTTGCCCAGAAGACCGCCCTTCTTGTTCTGCTCCTCGACCATCATCAGCACGACGTCCTTCAGGGTCGTCTCGCTGATCGCCATCGTGCCCGACAGCGAATGGAGGATGCCGACCTTGATCGTATCCCCCGCCTGCGCGAACGCGCTGGTCGCCGCGCTGGCCGCGAGGCCCGCGGCGACGAGACCCGTCCGCATGAGTGTTCCCAATTTCATCCCGCTCTCCTTGAACTTCGACGGAATCTCCCCGCCGAAATCAAGGAAAGCGAAAGTCGTGCCAAACTGTCGGATGCCCTTGGGGAAAGGATTAGTTGGCGATCAGCACCAGCGCGCCGCCGGCCATGACGGCGCCGCCCATGGCGCGGATGGCGAGGTCGCCCAGCGAGCGCCGCGCAACCCATCCGAGTCCCAGACCGGCAGCCTGCAGGAGGACGGTCGCCGCCAGAAAGCCCAAGATGTAGAGACCGGCCCCGCTGCTCGGCGCCTCAATAGCGTGGGCATAGCCATGGAACACTGCAAAAAGACCGACCACGCCCATGGCCGCCGCCGACGGAAGGCGCACCGCAGCCATGATGAGGCCGCCCAAGATCACGACGGATGCGACGATCGCCGCCTCCGTGAGAGGCAGTTTGATGCCCGCGAATCCGGCAGCTGCCCCGACAAGCATCATCGCGAGGAAGGTAGCCGGCACGAGATAGGCGGCTGCAGGACGCTTCACCGCCAGCACCGAAGCCCAGACGCCGACGCCGAGCATCGCCAGCAGATGGTCGAGGCCGGTGAACGGATGGGCAAATCCCGACATTTCGTGGCCCGAGTGAGCCACGGCCGGCGTGGCGCCCAAGACGAGCAGGGCCGCCAGGTGAATCGATCGCGTGTTCATTGAACTCTCCTCTTCATATGCGGGGTTTCAGCCCAGCCGTGCCGGCAGGCCGCCTTGACGAACGATGAAGGCCGCGATGTCTTCCAGGCCCTTGTTCTCCTTGAGATTGGAGAAAATGAAGGGCCGCTGGCCGCGCATCCGGCGGGCGTCGCGGTCCATGACCTCGAGGCTGGCGCCGACCAGGGGCGCGAGATCGATCTTGTTGATGACCAGCAGGTCGGATCGCGTGATGCCAGGCCCGCCCTTCCGCGGGATTTTCTCGCCGGCGGAGACGTCGATCACGTAGATCGTCAGATCGGCCAGTTCGGGAGAGAAGGTCGCCGCCAGGTTGTCGCCGCCCGATTCGACGAAGATAACCTCGAGGTCTGGCCACTTTCGCACGATGTCGGACACCGCGGCCAGGTTGATCGAGGCATCCTCGCGGATCGCGGTGTGCGGACAACCGCCGGTTTCCACCCCGACGATGCGCTCCGGCGCCAGCGCGCCCGCCCGCGTCAGGAACTCCGCATCTTCCTTGGTGTAGATGTCGTTGGTGACGACGGCGATGTCGTAGGTCTCGCGCATGCGCTTGCACAGGCGCTCGACCAGCGCCGTCTTTCCCGAGCCGACGGGGCCACCGACCCCCACCCTCAGCGGACCACGAGCGTTCATCTGTCCAGTTCTCCGGCCACCAGGGCAATGTATCCCACGCCCAGCAGAAGGCAGTAGGGCGAATAGTACTTCCGGTTGCGCGTGGCAAACGGCTCGATCGTAAAGTGCGCCTTCCAGCGGTGACTGAAGCCCGCGATCCCGCGAGCGACGAAGATGCCGGCGATCATGTAGGTGCCGGCCAGCACCTCCGGCTGCGAGATTCGGCCGATCACGTACCACGGCCACAGCGCCATCAGGGAAAGGACCAGGGCGACGGCAAAGCACTGCCAGGCAGGCGGCATGCGCCGCCGCCCGTCGCCGACGACGCTGCGCGCCAACGCCTCCTCGCTGGCTTCCGGCCAGTGGCTCCCCAGCCCCCACATCCCATGGAGGACGGCGACGGCACCGACGCCGACCGTCAGAAGAAGAGCCATCAGGGCAGTCATGAGCGAAAGAGCCGTGTATATTGGGTTTCGTGGCGGAGCGAGCACCAGTCGAGGAGCGGCGTCGCCGTCCCGACCTCGTCCAGCGATTCGACCGCGATGGCCGTGCGGGTAGCGTCATGCACCGCCGCTTCGAGTGCCGCCAGCGCAATCTGGCCATCAGTCTGCCCGAGGGGCACGGCGCGCAGCGCTGCCGAGATCAGGTTGGCGGTAAAGGCATGGAGATACCCCGCCAGCGCCTGTTCAAGCGCGATGCCATGCACCGAGGCAGCCAGCGCGACGGCGACAGGCAGGGCCAGTTCGCCCCCGAGCCGCCGGTGCGCCTCGTCGAGAGCCGCGTGCGGCCAGGCGGTGCGCGTGATGGAAAGAAACGAGCCGCCCTGCTGGCGCGATTCCAAGGCCATCTCGGCGGTACCGCGCCAGGCGGCGGCGCGCTCGGCAACGGCGTCGAACGCCAGCCAGTCACTGGCGGACGCGGTCCGCCAGCCCGCCGCGAACAATGCGCCATCGACGGTCCCGGTGCCGTGCCTCAGCACGCTGTCGAGCCATGCGACCAGCGAGACGCGATCCCGGATGAGCCCCTCTTCGACCGCGGTCTCGACGCCGTGACTGTAGCTGAAGGCACCAACCGGATAGGCCGGCGAGAGCCAGGCGAGCAGACGATACAGCGGGTCGTTAACCATGACGCTCCGCGTGCAGGCCGCCATGCCGATGGCCGGTATCGTGATTGTGCTGGCCGTAGGCGCCGCCTTCCGGGTCGAACGGCACGCGCACCTTGCGCACGTCGGCGCCCAACCCCTTCAGCATATCGACGATGACGTGGTCGTCGCGGATCAGGATGCGGTCGCTGTCGATCTGGGTCGGCAGGTGGCGGTTGCCGAGATGCCAGGCGAGCCGCGCGAACGATGCGGCATCGCGGCCCCGCACCTCGACCAGATCCTCGTCGGCGGCCTTCACCTCGACGAAGCCACCCTCCTCCAGTCTCAGCCCATCGCCGGTGTGCAGCACAACGGGCTCGACCAGGTCGAGCAAGAAGTCGAGACCGCCATCGCCCAGCATGCGCAGGCGCCGGCGATAGCGATCGTCGAACAGGAGGGTGACGGTATCCGTGCGCTCCGCCACCGGCCAGCGGCCGGCGCGCACGACTTCGATGGCGCGCTTCATGGGCTAGAAGAGAAAATAGCGTTGGGCCATGGGCAGCGACGTCGCCGGCTCGCACGTCAGCAGCTCGCCGTCGGCCCGAACCTCGTAGGTCTCGGGATCGACGTCGATCTTCGGACAGGTCGAGTTGTGGATCATGTTCTTCTTGCCGATCTTGCGCGTGCCCTTCACCGGCAGCAGCGGACGGCTCAATCCCCATTTCTTCGCGACGCCCTTGGTGATCGACGCCTGCGAGACGAACAGGACGGGGCTCTTCACCAGGGCGCGACCAAAGGCGCCGAACATCGGCCGATAGTGGACCGGCTGCGGCGTCGGGATCGAGGCATTGGGATCGCCCATGGGCGCCGCGATGATCGAGCCGCCGATCAGCACCATGTCGGGCTTGGCGCCGAAGAAGGCCGGCGACCACATCACCAGATCGGCGCGCTTGCCGACCTCGACCGAGCCGACATGCTTGGCGATGCCGTGGGTAATGGCTGGATTGATCGTGTATTTGGCGACGTAGCGCTTCACGCGGAAGTTGTCGTTCTCGCCCTTCTCCTCCTTCAGCCGGCCGCGCTGCTTCTTCATCTTGTCGGCCGTCTGCCAGGTGCGGATCACGACCTCGCCGACGCGGCCCATGGCCTGGCTGTCGGAAGACATCATGGAGAAGGCGCCCATGTCGTGGAGGATGTCCTCGGCGGCGATGGTTTCCTTGCGGATACGACTCTCGGCGAAGGCCACGTCCTCGGGGATGGCGGCGTCGAGATGGTGGCAGACCATCAGCATGTCGAGATGCTCGTCCACGGTGTTCACCGTGTAGGGCATCGTCGGATTGGTCGAGCTGGGCAGGACGTTCTTCTCGCCCGCGAGACGGATGATGTCGGGCGCATGGCCGCCGCCCGCGCCCTCGGTGTGAAAGGTCGCGATGGTGCGGCCCTTGAAGGCGGCGCGCGTCGTCTCGACGAAGCCCGATTCGTTGAGCGTATCGGTATGGATCGCCACCTGCACGTCGTAGCGGTCGGCGACACTCAGGCAATTGTCGATGGCCGCCGGCGTCGTGCCCCAGTCCTCGTGCAGCTTGAGGCCGCAGGCGCCCGCCTCGATCTGCTCCTTGAGGCCGGCGGGCTTGCTGGTGTTGCCCTTGCCGAAGAAACCGAGATTCATCGGCAGGCCTTCGGCGGCCTGCAGCATGCGGCCCATGTGCCACGGCCCCGGCGTCACCGTGGTCGCGAGCGTGCCGTGCGCCGGCCCGGTGCCGCCGCCCATCATCGTCGTGACGCCGCTGTAGAGCGCGTCGTCGATCTGCTGCGGGCAGATGAAATGAATGTGGCAGTCGATGCCGCCCGCGGTGATGATCTTGCCCTCGGCTGCGATCGCCTCGGTGCCCGGGCCGATGATGATGTCGACGCCCGGCTGGATGTCGGGATTGCCGGCCTTGCCGATGGCGACGATCAGCCCGTCCTTGAGGCCGATATCGGCCTTCACGATTCCCCAGTGGTCGACGATGAGGGCATTGGTGATGACCGTGTCGACGGCGCCCTGCGCGCGGGTGCGCTGGCTCTGGCCCATGCCGTCGCGGATCACCTTGCCGCCGCCGAACTTGACCTCCTCGCCGTAGATCGTGTGGTCCTTCTCGACCTCGATAAAGAGATCGGTATCGGCCAGCCGCACCTTGTCGCCGACGGTCGGCCCGAACATGTGGACGTAGGCCGAGCGCGAGATGCGTGTTGGGCCTTCGTTCGACGGCCCGACTTTGGCGACCGGCCCGAGCTTGCCGCCCACCCGGCCCTGGAAGCCGTGGCTTTCGCGGCCGCCCATATAGGGCGTTAGCCGCACGGTGCGCGACTGGCCGGGCTCGAAGCGCACGGCGGTGCCTGCGGCGATGTCGAGTCGCATGCCCTTGGCGCGCTTGCGATCGAACTTCAGGGCGTCGTTGGTCTCGAAGAAATGGTAGTGGCTGCCGACCTGGATCGGCCGGTCGCCGGTGTTGGCGACCTCGATGGTGATCGGGTTGCGGCCCTTGTTGAGCTCGAGTTCACCGGCGCTGGGGAGGATTTCACCCGGGATCATGGCGTCTCTCCTCAGCGGATCGGTGCGTGGACGGTGACGAGCTTGGTGCCGTCGGGAAAGGTCGCCTCGACCTGGATCTCGGCCAGCATGTCGGCGATGCCGTCCATCACCTGCGCCCGCGTGATCACGTGCGCGCCGTCGCGCATCAGGTCGGCGACCGAGCGGCCGTCGCGCGCGCCTTCGACAACGAAATCGGTGATCAGCGCCACGGCCTCGGGATAGTTGAGCTTCACGCCGCGCTCCAGGCGGCGGCGCGCCACGACCGCTGCCATGGCCACCAGGAGCTTGTCCTTCTCACGCGGCGTCAAATTCATCGACCGTTTCCCCCTGCCGGTTGGCCCCGACTATAGCGCGACCGAGTTTGCATCAAACATGCCAAACGCGGGGCAACCGCCGGCCGCGAAACTCGGTCAGAAACCGGATGGTCGCATGGCGCACCGCGGTCGCTTCGCCGAGCAGGCGCGCCACCAGAATGCCGTTCACGACGGTGACGCCGGCCCGCACCGCGTCTGCAGTCTCGAGCAGGGCCCGGGCCTTCTCGAAATGAGGCAGCGGCACGTCCCAAACGCCGATCACCGTCGCCAGCGCATTAGCCGTGCCGAAACCGGCACCGTCCGGCGTCTCGCCCTCGACCCGCAGCGTGTCGGTCCAGACGAGGCGCCCGGGACGGCGCACCGACCAGGCGTCGAGCAGCAGGCCCGAGGCGAAGCGTTCACCCGACGCGCCACGGCCCAGCACCACCATTTCGCAGGCGAGCAGCGAGCCGCCCTCGACCACCTCGGCCACCGTGCGGCGCTTGAGCCGCGCGCCCTCGAAGACGATGGTTTCCTGCGGCAGCCAGTCGAGCACCGCGCCCTCGGCCACCCGGACGTCGACGTCGATGGTGCAGGCAACGCTTCCGCGGGAGGCGCGATAGATCTTCTCCGCCGCCTGGGTAGTGGCGACCGCCTCCGCCCCCGGTCCGATCTCGACCGACATCCTGAGGGCATCGCCCCCGGTGACGCCGCCCGAGGTGGTGATCATCACGGCCTGCGGGGGTTCGCCCAGCTCGGGTTTGGGGAACAGGACCCGGCAGGGGTCGCGTTGATAGAGGTCGCCCAGGCGCGTCTTGCCGTCCCGCAGGTCGAACGTGACGCGGCTTTCGCCGGACGCGCGCTGCATGCGGCCGGGTGGGCCAGGGGATGGGCTGGTAGTCATCGGCCCCGACTTGATAGATTAAGGATTGAAATGAGCAAGGCCTTCACCAAGGAAAGCGACGACGGCGACGAGGACGACCTGCCCGACGATGTCGGCGGACTTCCGGCCGGCGCCAAGAACTACATGACCCCGCAGGGCTTTGAGCGCATGCGCGAGGAACTCATGACGCTGATGCGCAAGGAGCGGCCGGAGGTCGTGCAGGTCGTGTCGTGGGCGGCAGCCAACGGCGACCGCTCCGAGAACGGCGACTACCTCTACGGCAAGAAGCGCCTGCGCGAGATCGACCGTCGGCTCCGCTTCCTCAGCAAGCGGCTCGAACGCTCGGAGGTCGTCGACCCGGCCAAGCGCCCCAAGACCGACCAGGTGTTCTTCGGCGCGACCGTGACCTACGTGAATTCGAAGGACGAGGAACGCACGGTCAAGATCGTGGGCGTCGACGAAGTCGATCCCGGCCGCGGCCATGTCAGCTGGATCTCCCCCATCGCCCGCGCCCTCATGCGGGCCCACGAGGGCGACGCGGTGCGCATGAACACGCCCGGCGGCGAGGAAGAGCTCGAGATCCTGAAGGTCGAGTACATCTAGTTTCGACGGCCTCTGCCCCCAAGCCTCCAACAACTACCTCACCCTGAGCGACCGTCGTGAGGGTCAAGCGTTTGCCCATGGCTTTTTGTCCCTGAGGATTGCGTTGAGGATGGTCACGAGCTTGCGCATGCAGGCGACGATGGCGACCTTTGCGGGCTTTCCGGC
>NZ_JAJISD010000020.1 GCF_020880995.1 Reyranella aquatilis
ATGGGCAACAGGCAAGGTGCGCGTTCCCACCCTTCGAGACGCATCGCTGCGCGATGCTCCTCAGGGTGAGGTCGTTGTTTGAATGTTCGGCTTGATTCAATCTCGCCCAGAAGCGCTCTAGGGTTTGGCCAGCCGGTGACGCTCGGTCGCCGGGATCAAGGTGAGATTGCCCAGGATCCTGTGCTGCGGGTCGGCACTCGCGGCCAGCCGGGGCTGCAGGTCGAGCAGCGCCTTGCCGAAAAGAGTCTCGTCCCAAAGCCAGGCCTTGCGCTTCTTCGCCGTGCCGGGATCGGGGAAGGCCGAGGCGGCTTCCAGATAGTAGGCCCGCAGATCGTCGACCGCTTCCTTGAGCGTCTGGGCCGGCGGCAGATCGCCGGCCAGCGCAGCGGAGAGAAGGGCGCCGGCCGCTGGCATGTCGAGGCCGGAAACGCCCACGGTGGTGCGGCCGGTTCTCGCCACGCTCTGGTCGTGCCAGGTCGCCAGACGGTCGATCTCGGCCGCCAGCGTGTCGGTTGCCTGGGGCGCCAGGTTGATCGGGCAGGCCCAGCCGGTGAAGTCGGCCTCCTCGGCGACTTCCTCGGGATAGTCGGCGATCAGCGGCCCGTCGGTCCGCTCCAGCAGCTCGGCCGTTGCGCGCAGCACGCGCCGCTGGAAGTCCGCATCGTCGGGGATGCCGAGCGGTCGGCCCAGCTCGAACGTCACCCAGAGGGCGCGCGGCGGACGGATGGTTTCGGTGTGCTCCCGCACCAGGCTGATGCTGGCGGTCGGAATGCCCTGACGCTCGAGAAAGTGGCCCAGCGCGCCCACGGCGCGCGTGCAGGCGGGTCAAACGGGGACGAGCAGCGCCGCGTCGACCGCATCCTGTTTCAGCAGGCCGGCCAGATGCTGGGCGTGCGGCTCGGCCGCATCGGGCGGAAACGCCCCCATGAACGAATAGT
The DNA here is from genome assembly GCF_020880995.1 of Reyranella aquatilis. Taxonomy (GTDB): domain Bacteria; phylum Pseudomonadota; class Alphaproteobacteria; order Reyranellales; family Reyranellaceae; genus Reyranella; species Reyranella aquatilis. The sequence continues at coordinate 939 of NZ_JAJISD010000020.1, forward strand.
GCATCGACGCCATCGACCCGACGACACCTTCGTCGACCAGCTCGCGCAGCCGGTCGATCGGGAAGGCGACGTTGTGGTCCTGCTGGAAGCCGGTGCGATCGAAGTTCACCGAGATGTGGCTCATCACCAGGTCGCGCGCCGGTGTCTCGGCCGGAATGACACGATAGCTGCCGTCGCCTGGCCGGAACGGCCGGTCGCCGCGCCGGTGCAGGCCGGCCGTGGAGATCAGCGCGACGCGGCGCCCGGTGAGCGGCTTACCGGGAAGGGCGGGCGTGTCGTCGAAGGCGGGACACTCGATGCGCCGGAGGTGATGAGCCTCGACCTCCGGCATGTCGCTGAGACGTTTGACCATGAGCTTGCGTCCCCTGTTGCCGGCGCGCGGGCTCAGCCCACCACGATGTCACGCAGGAGCGCGACGGTGGGTTCCGGCTCTGGCCTGTACTTGTAGTCCACGTCGGCTTCGACCGAGCGCACGATACCTTCGCCGTCGACGACGAAGCGCGCGGGAACCGGCAGTCGCCACGAGGCATCGCCGTTGTGCTGCGGGAGGTCGATTCCCAGGCTCAGATAGACTTCCCTGAGATCGTCGGGCAGCGTGAAGGCAAGGCCGAAGGCTTCCGCGACCGCGGACTTCTCGTCCCAGACGATCGGAAAGGTCAGCTTCTGTTTGGCGGCCATGTCGGCCGTGCGCGCCGGCCGTTCGGGAGAGATCACGACGAGGCTGGCCCCGAGGCCCGCGATGTCGGCGTATTCGCTTTGCAGAGCATCCAGCTCATGACGGCAGTAGGGTCACCAGGATCCTCGGAAGAAGGACAGGACCAACGGACCACCGGCCAGGAGATCGTCCGAGTCGACACGACGCCCGCTGTGATCGGCCAGGGCAAAGGCCGGCATCCGACGGCCGACCGGCACGATGCGGTCGAGGATTCCCGTCCGCCGCTGGTCTTCGGTGGCCCTTTCCATGATGGCCTGCTTTTCAGCGGGAAGACGCGCCGCGCTGGCCGCCCGCATGGCCGAGAGTTTGTCTGCCAATGACATCGTCTACTCCCTGGTTCGGGTTTCGCTGAACTTGCGATAGGTCTCGCGCGTGGCGACGATCGCGTGGTCGCTGCAGCCGTTCTCGCGTTCGACGTTCGCGGCCGCGTATTCGGGCGAATTCATCATGGCGAGGAACGCGGCGCGGGAGGGATAGCGGACCAGCGCCACGTAGTCCCAGCGATGGCGGTCCGGTTCGCCCAGCGCCACCGTCTCGGCATTGCCGGTCCAGATGATGGTGCCGCCCTGCGCCTTGATCAGCTTTATGGTCATCGCGCTGTAGCGCAGATAGGCGTCCCAGCCGCTGCCGTTGCCGTCGAGCGAGCGGTCGCGAAAACGCATCAGGTTCAGCATGACGACAGGACCGTCGTCCGGCAGTGCGCTCACGGCGGCTTCGTTGAGATGATCGATCAATGCGGCCTCCCCAGGAGCTCCAGCGCCGGGCGGACTACGGCTTCCAGCGTCCGCCGCCGGGCGCCCGTCCGTGCCAGCACGCGCATGCCCATCAGTACGCCCAACAGGTGAAGGGAGAGGGCATGGGCATCGGTCCCGCGCGGCGTCTCGCCGGCCTGGTTCGCCGCCTCGACCATCCGCTGGAAGAAGGCACGGATCTCTTCGAGATAGGCGGCGACCACGCGCCCCAGTTCGGCGTCGTGCGGGGCCACGTCGATCGCGGAGTTCACGAGCAGGCACCCCTTGCAGTCGGGGTCCTTCAGCGATCGGTCGATCACTTCGGCCAGGAAGGCGCGGATCGCCTCGCGCGGTGGGTGGCTCGCTTCCAGGCGCGCGATGCGCTCGCGGGTCGTGCCGTTGGCGTAGCGCTCCAGGACGCGGGCAAACAGCGAGCGCTTGTCCCCGTAGGCATTGTAGAGGCTCGCGCCACCGATCCCCATTTCTCGCGCGAGGTCGCGCACCGACGTCGCCTCGTAGCCACGACTCCAGAAGCAGTCGATCGCGGCATCGAGCGCACGGTCTTCGTCGAATTCCTTCAGGCGGGCCATGTCTCCATTCAAACCATAATTCTGGAGCGACCGCACTAAAATTCGTAGGCGGCTGGCCCGGTCCGTGCTAGCGCCGATGCATGGCCCATTCGAAGTCCGTGCAAGTCACCCGTGAACACCTGGGATTCCTGTGCGGTGCGGTCATGGCGCTCGGCGCATCGCTGTCGTTTGCATCGGCGCGTGCCGGCATCCTGGGGGGCCTCGGTGCGATCGACATGATCTTCGCGCGCTACATCGTGGCCGGCGCGATCATGCTGCCCCTGCTCCTGCGCTACGGCGTGCGCGACCTTGCCGGGATTGGCCTCCGCCGCTCGCTCGTCCTGACGGCGCTGGGTGGCGCTCCCTTTGCGCTGTTGCAGACCGGCGGTTACGGCTTCGCGCCGCTTGCGCATGGTGCGGTTATCGCGCCCTCCACCGTCACCATCGTCAGCACCATCGGTGCCGCGCTGTTCCTGCGCGAACGGTTGAGCCGCGGCCATCTGGTCGGCGCCGCCATCGTACTTGCCGGTATCTTCCTGATCGGCTGGGACGGACTGACCCAGCCGTCCGGCGAGCGCGCCTGGCTGGGCGACCTCCTGTTCTTCGCGTCGAGCGTCTTGTGGGCGGGCTTCACCCTGCTGCTGCGGCACTGGCGCCTGCCGGCGCTGCAGGCGACGGCCGTCGTGGCGGTGCTGTCGTTCGTCCTGACGACTCCCCTGTATCTCGCGGTCATGGGCGTGGCCCACCTCGACGCGCTGCCGCTCGGCATGCTCGCCTTCCAGGGGCTGGTGCAGGGTGGACTCCAGGGAGCCGTCACCATGATCGCCTATAGCCAGGCGGTCATCTTCCTCGGCGTCAGCCGCGCCGTGCTGTTCCCGGCCATTGTGCCGGCCCTGTCGGTGCTGGTCGGAATTCCGATCGTGCGCGAAATCCCGGGGCCTCTGCAGATTGCCGGCCTCTGCCTCGTCACGCTGGGGCTGATGACGACGGTCGGGCTGTTCAGGCGACTCGGCCTGCGCTGAACCCGGAGGTGATCGGGATCAGCGCATCAGCGCCGGAACGAACGACTGCAGCACGGCATCGGCGTCGGCGGCCGTCTGCTGGTGCGACTGTGCCCAGTCGATCCGGATCTTGATGAAATGGTCGCGGAAGCCCGTGAGCATCAGCTTGCTGTAGATCCGCGAGTTGGCCTGGGTGACGCCGCTGTAGGTGACGCAGCGGAACGTCACGGCGCCGTAGGCACAGGTCGACGGCACCGACGGCTTCTGGAAGGCGGTGTAGCCGGCATACTTGAACTGCTGCTCGGCCGAGGCGAGCTCGCTGTTGAACTGGGCGATCACCGTCGGATTGTCGCTGCCCGCCGGCACGCGACGGCCGAGGTCGAACACCTGCACCGTGATCGCGAGCCGCTTGGGCGTGGAATAGAAATACGACATGCCCAGGCCCGGATTGTTGGCCGGCGGGGCTGCGTAGTTGACCGAGCGTTCGAAGGTGGCGCCTCCGAGGTTCGACGCGAAGTTGAGCTTGGTGCCCGCATTCGTCGTGGGCGTCGACGACTGGGTCTGCGCGAAGGCGGGTGTGGCGACACTGCCGGCGCCGGCGCCGGCGAGCAGAGCGGCGGCGATCAACGCCGGACGGATCCTAGACATCGAGGTTGGCGACCTTCAGCGCGTTTTCCTGGATGAAATCGCGGCGCGGTTCGACCACGTCGCCCATCAGGGTCGAGAAGATCTCGTCGGCCTCGTCGGCATGGTTGATGCGGACCTGCAGCAGCGTGCGGGCCTCGGGGTCGAGCGTGGTCTCCCAGAGCTGGTCGGGGTTCATCTCGCCCAGCCCCTTGTAGCGCTGGATCGTGACGCCCTTGCGGCCGGCCTCTAGCACGGCAGCGAACAGCTCCGTGGGAGAGGAGATCCTGGTTTCCTTGTCCTTGACCGCGAAGATGCCGGGCTTCTGGTAGACGGCCTGCAGCTCGTCGGCCAGCGCATCGAGCTTGCGGGCCTCGGCGCTGCGGGTCAGCGGTCCGTCGATCACGTGGCGCTCGCTGACGCCGCGCAGGCGCCGGGTGAAGGCGAGGCCGCCGTCGGCGATCGGCTCGCCGGTCCATCCCTTTTCCAGTACCGGACTGACGACGTCGAGGCGCTTGGCGATGTAGTCCGCCGTTTGCCTGGCGAGTTCCGGATCGGCCAGAACATCGGGCTTGAGGGCACCGGCGATCGCGGCCTGCTCGATCACGGCCTGGCTGGTGACGCGACGCGACAGCGCCAGCGGCTTCACGAGGTTGGTCACGGAGCGGGCGATGTCGACCGTGCTGCGCAGGTCGTCCTTGGCCAGCACGCTGCCGCTGCCGAGCTGCAGCGTGGCGCCCTCGAGGCCTGTCTGGATCAGATGGTCGTCGAGCGCGCGCTCGTCCTTGAGGTAGATCGCCGATTTGCCCTTGGCGGCTTTGAACAGCGGCGGCTGGGCGATGTAGAGGTAGCCGCGCTCGATCAGGTCGCGCATCTGGCGATAGAAGAAGGTCATCAGCAGGGTGCGGATGTGGGAGCCGTCCACGTCCGCGTCCGTCATGATGATGATCTTGTGGTAGCGAAGCTTGTCGAGGTTGAAGTCGTCGTGGCCGATGCCGGTGCCCAGCGCCGTGATCAGCGTGCCGATTTCGGCCGAGCCCAGCATCTTGTCGAAGCGCGCGCGCTCGACGTTCAGGATCTTGCCGCGCAGCGGCAGGATCGCCTGGTTGGCGCGGTTGCGGCCCTGCTTGGCCGAGCCGCCGGCCGAATCGCCCTCGACGATGAACAGTTCGGAGAGCGCCGGATCGCGTTCCTGGCAGTCGGCCAGCTTGCCGGGCAGGGAGGAGACGTCGAGCGCACCCTTGCGGCGGGTGAGCTCGCGGGCCTTGCGCGCGGCCTCGCGGGCGGCCGCGGCCTCGACCACCTTGGTCAGGATCTTCTTGGTCTCGGCCGGATGCTCCTCGAACCACTGGCCGAGCTTGTCGCCCACCACCGATTCGACGACCGGACGCACTTCCGAGGAGACCAGCTTGTCCTTGGTCTGCGAGGAGAACTTCGGATCCGGCACCTTGACCGACAGGACGCAGGTCAGGCCCTCGCGCATGTCGTCGCCGGTGAGGCCGACCTTCTCCTTCTTCGAGATGCCGCTCTCGTCGGCATACTTGTTCAGCGTGCGGGTCAGCGCGCCGCGGAAGCCGGCGAGATGCGTGCCGCCGTCGCGCTGCGGGATGTTGTTCGTGAAGCACAGCATCGTTTCGTGATAGCTGTCGTTCCACTGCATCGCGACTTCGACCGCGATGCCGTCCTTCTCGCCGCGGATCGACACGGGCGGGTCGTGCAGCACCGCCTTGTTGCGGTCGAGGTACTTGGCGAAGGCCTCGACACCGCCCTCGTAGAACAGCTCGGAGACCTTGTGCTCGGCGCCGCGCTCGTCGGTCAGCACCACGCGCACGCCGGAGTTCAGGAAGGCGAGTTCGCGCAGGCGATGCTCGAGGGTGGCGAAGTCGAACTCGGTCTTGGTGAAGGTTCCCTTGGAGGGCAGGAAGGTCACTTCCGTACCGTGCTGGCCCTGGTCGGCCTCGCCCACGATCTGCAGGTCCCCTTCCGGCTCGCCGTGCCGGAAGCGCATGTGGTGTTCCTTGCCGTTGCGCCAGATGCGCAGGTCGAGATGCTCCGACAGCGCGTTCACCACCGCCGCGCCGACGCCGTGCAGGCCGCCCGACACCTTGTAGGAATTCTGGTCGAACTTTCCGCCGGCATGGAGCTGCGTGAAGATCACGTTGGCGGCCGAGATGCCTTCTTCCTTGTGGATGTCGGTCGGGACGCCGCGGCCGTTGTCCCGAACGGTCGCCGAGCCGTCACCGTGCAGGACGACGTCGACCCGGTCGCAATAGCCCGCCAGCGCCTCGTCGATCGCGTTGTCGACGATCTCGTAGACCATGTGGTGCAGGCCGGTGCCGTCGTCGGTATCGCCGATATACATGCCGGGGCGCTTGCGAACCGCCTCGAGGCCGCGCAGCACCTTGATGGAATCGGCGCCGTAGTCCTCGGCGCCCGGCGTCACGTCGTTGTCGCTCATGATCCTGGCCTTCGAAAAAAGTGTCAGACCGCCGCGATCGAGCCGTCGGCCACGCGCAGGATCTGCGCGCGGCCGCCGAGCGGCGCAAAGAGTTCGGCATCCGTGCCGGTCATCCAGCTCTGGGCGCCCAGCGCCACCACCTCGTCGAACAGCGCCATCCGGCGCTCCGCATCGAGATGGGCGGCGATCTCGTCGAGCAGCAGCAGGGGCGGCCGGCCGCGCGACAGCGCCACCAGCCTTGCATGCGCCAGCGCGATCGAGACCAGCACGGCCTTCTGCTGGCCGGTCGAGCCCTCGGCCGCCGGCAGGTCGAGATCGAGATGGCGTACCGCGAGGTCGCTGCGATGCGGCCCGCAGGACGTGGTGCCGGACTCGGCGTCGCGCAGGCGGCTGGCCGCCAGTTCGCCACGCAGCCGGTCCTCGACGTCGATAGCCGCCATGGTGGCGATCCAGCGGTCGACTTCGCCGGCCATCGCGAGCGAAGCGCGCGGGAAGGGGCCGACGCCCAGCCGCGCAGCGGCGTCGAGGCGCTGCACCGTGTCGGCGCGCGCCGCGGCGAGCGCCACGCCGTGGCGGGCCATCGTGTCTTCCAGGGCGGTGAACCAGTGCGGGTCGCGGTTGCCGTCGCTCAGCAGGCGGCTGCGCTGGCGCTGCGCGTTCTCGTAGGCCGCAACGTCGCCCGCATGTTCGGGATGCAGGGCCGTCACCAGCCGGTCGAGAAAGCGCCGCCGCTCCGTGGCGCCGTCGAGGAACAGGCGGTCGAGCTGCGGCGTCAGCCACACGGCGGCGACATGCAGGCCGAGCGCGGTCTGGCTCTGCATCGGCCGTCCGTCGATCCGCACGGCACGGCGCGGCAGGCTGGTCTCGCTGCGGCCGGCTTCCAGGCCGGTGCCGATGGCGACCCGACCGTCGGTCGTGTCCAGGGTCGCCGCGACCGCCCAGCCGGCGGCCGGGGGCTCCTCGCCGCGCGGGCGGCGGCAGACATCGTCGAGGCGGGCGCGCCGCAGGCCGCGGCCGGGCGCCAGGAAGGACAGTGCCTCGAGCAGGTTGGTCTTGCCCGCGCCGTTGTCGCCCACGAGGACGACAGGCTCGGCGCCGCAGTCGAGGCGGAGCTGGCGGTAGTTGCGGAAGTCGGTCAGGCGCAGCTGGCGCACGGCGAGGAGTGCCGGCGCAGCGCCCGATACGGCGTCGGAAGAGTAGGCGAGGGCGCTGATGGCCTGTGCCGTCATACCCGCATCGGCATGAGCACGTAGAGCGCGCTCTCGTCGGCACCGTCACGCACCAGGGTGGGCGAGCCGGCATCGGCCATGAGGAAGCGCGCCTCGCTGCCGGCGATCTGCTCGGTGATGTCCAGCAGGTAGCGCGAGTTGAAGCCGATCTCGAGGGCCGTGTCCTTGTACTCGACCTCGATCTCCTCGGTCGCGCTGCCGGCATCCGGACTGGTGGCCGAGAGCGTGACGACGCCCTTGGCGACCGCCAGCTTGATGGCGCGCGACTTCTCGGTGGAGATGGTCGAGACGCGGTCGACGGCGCTCGCGAACTCCTTGCACGGCACGTTCAGGACCTTGTCGTTGCCGGTCGGGATGACGCGCTCGTAGTCGGGGAAGGTGCCGTCGATCAGCTTGCTGACGAGGGTGATATTGCCGCTGGAGAAGCGGATGCGGGTGTCGGAGAGCTCGACGTCGACCGAGCCGTCGCTTTCGTCGAGCAGCTTGCGGACCTCGCCCACGGTCTTGCGCGGCACGATCACGCCCGGGATCTCGCCGGCGCCCTTGGGCAGCGGCACCTCGACCCGGGCCAGGCGATGGCCGTCGGTCGCCACGCCGCGCAGCACCTGGGTGGCGCCGGAAGTGGCCGCATGGAAGTAGATGCCGTTCAGGTAGTAGCGGGTCTCCTCGTTGGAGATCGCGAACCGGGTGCGGTCGATGATGGCCTTGAGGTCGGTCGCCGGCAGCTGGAATCGGTGCGGCAGGTCGCCCTCGGTCATCGCCGGGAAGTCGGCCGGCGGCAGGCACTGCAGGGTGAAGCGCGAGCGACCGGCGCGGATGACCAGGCTGCCGCCGTCGGAGGCCGCTTCGAGTTCGACCTGGGAGCCGTCAGGCAGCTTGCGGACGATCTCGTACAGCGTGTGGGCCGGGGCCGTGGTCGAGCCGGTCTTGGAGGCGCTCGCCTCCACCGATTCGGTGATGGCCAGATCCATGTCGGTCGCCGCCAGGGCCAGCCGCCCCTTCTGGGCGGTGATCAGCACGTTCGACAGGATCGGGATGGTGTTCCGACGCTCGACGACACTCTGGACATGGGCCAGGGCCTTCAGAAGGGCCGCCCGTTCGATCGTCAGTTTCATGTTTTGGTCGCCGTAGTCAGGGCCGGATTGGGTGGAATTTCTGGCCCGTTCCAGAGGCCGCGAAAAGCCCCGCTGGAACGGTTGAAAAGTATATCACGCCCCCTGCCCGCGGGAAGCGATTTCGCTGTTTCTAGAAGCGTTTAGACCCTGGCGCACGACGCAAAACAGGCCCCTTTCGGGGCCTGTTCCACATATCCCGGCAGTAGTTTTGTCAGCCCTGCAGCTGGCGCTTCAGCAGTTCGACGTCCTCGGCGATCGAATGGTCGGAAACCTTGAGCTCCTCGATCTTGCGCACCGCATGCATGACCGTCGTGTGGTCGCGATTGCCGAAGCGCTTGCCGATCTGCGGCAGGCTGAGGGTCGTGAGCTGCTTGGCCAGGTACATGGCGACCTGGCGGGGGCGGGCGACCGAACGGGCCCGCCGGGGCGAACTCATCTCGGCCAGCTTGATGTTGTAGTGGGCGGCCACCCGCTGCTGGATCTCGTCGACCGTGACCTTGCGGTCGGCCTGGCGCAGCAGGTCGTGCAGCACGTCCTGCGCCATCTCGACGGTGATCTCGCGGCCGATCAGCTGGCCGTGCGCGACGACGCGGTTGAGCGCGCCCTCGAGCTCGCGGATGTTGGTGCTGATCTTGTGCGCGAGGAACTCGAGCACGTTGACCGGCACCGGGACGCGCGCGTTCTCGGCCTTGGTCTGCAGGATCGACAGGCGCAGCTCGTAGGTCGAGGAGTGGATGTCCGCGACCAGGCCGCTGCCCAGGCGCGAACGCATGCGCTCCTCGATGTCCTGCAGCTCGCTCGGCGGCTTCTCCGACGACAGGATGATCTGTTTGTTCTGCTCGACCAGCGAGTTGAAGGTGAAGAAGAACTCGTCCTGGCTGGCTTCCTTGCCGCAGATGAACTGGACGTCGTCGACCATCAGCACGTCGACGTTGCGGAACAGCTCCTTGAACTGGCCGGTGTTCTTCGTGCGCAGCGCCTGGATGAAGCGGTTCACGAAGCTCTCGGCCGTCAGGTAGAGGACGCGGGTCTTGGGATCGCGCTCGCGGATGACATGCCAGATCGCGTGCATGAGATGGGTCTTGCCCAGGCCCACGCCGCCGAAAATGTAGAGCGGGTTGCGCTCCGGCAGCGGCATGTCCTGCTCGGAGATGTTGCGCGCCGCGGCGTATGCGAACTCGTTGGGCTTGCCGACCACGAAGTTGTTGAAGGTGTAGCGTGCCTCCGGGGTCTGGGAGATCTCGTCGGCGCCGCGGCCGATCGAGGGGCCCATCCGCGGCATCGGCGGCTGGTGGCTGTTCTGCGACGAGGGCACCGGCGGCATGGCGATGATCTCGTTGGGACGGCGCGGCGCCGGCGGCGGCACGAGATTCACCTCGACGTTCTTCACCTCGGCATTCACCGACTGCCAGTAGGCGAGCACGCGGTCGCCGTAGTGACGGCCGACCCAGTCGCGCACGAAGCGGGTCGGGGCGTAGAGGCGCAGCTTGCCTGCCTTGAGCTCACCCAGCTCGACCTCGCCGAACCACGTCTTGAAAGCCTTGTCCCCTATCTCCTTGCGAAGCCGATCGCAGACGCGCACCCAATGTGCTTCGAGCTCCTTTCGGCCCGCCATTTCTTCCATATCTGCCCCCGCCACGGTGTTCATTTCATATGTCGCGTTATTGTCGCCTTTGAACGGCGCTTGGATCTTGTTCAAGTTTGTCTCCAGGGAAGCCCCGTTGCCTTCCAACCCCCCGTCGCACCGCGCTTGCCGTGCGGGTCGAGAGGCCCCTCAAAGCCGTCTGCCACGTTGAGACACGTACTGTAGCCGGCTGCGGCAGCGGCCTTCGCCGCCGCGACCGAGCGAACGCCACTCCGACACAAAAAGAGCAAGGGAGTCGACTTGTCCGCCACAGCACCGGTCAGGGTGGCGACGAACTCGGGATTGACCTGCATGCTGGGGAAGACCTGCCACTCGACCAGGCCCGGCTTCTTGTCGAGACCGGTCAGGTCGGGCACGCCGACATAGTTCCATTCGGCGCGCGTGCGGACGTCGATCAGGATCGCGTCCTTCTGCTCGCCGAGAATCTTCCAAGCAACTGCAGGCGTCACATCGCCGGTGTAGCCGGCGGCGGGGGACACTTCGTATGCGCCGGCGATTTTCTTATCGTTCGACATGGCCCCCGCTTTCATTCGTCGAAGCGAGGCGTTGTCTGGCGAGCCAGCGATCTCGGGCGACACACAACACGGCAAGGGATGACGAGGGATTTTCGGCGAGCGTCGCTTATGGGACGCTTCATCTTCATTCTGTCGTCGAACTTGCGAAGCGTTGTGTACCTGTCTCCCTCGTTCGTCGTTGTGATGGAGAGGAATCCCCTCTTCTCCATCTGGCTCGCGATCCAGCGCCCCACGCCCACCGCGATGTCCCGACTCTTATCCAGACTCTCCGAAGCGCGCAAACGATTCACACGCAGAACACCGCACGCTATTCATACACTTAGCGACGTTGCTCGATTGACAAGTTGTGCGATTCGATTTTGTGCGTTGTCGATCGCGAACACGCTCTCAACATCTAGCGCTCGACGTAGCGCATCGTTCGATAAATTCGAATCGTATGTCAGTCGGCCAATCGACGACCAAACGTTCAATGTCGAATCGCGCCGAGATTTTTTTTCGAGTGGTTCGTCGCCCCAAAAGAAAACGCCGCTCGAAGGAGCGGCGTTCACAATCTCTGAAGCGAGGCTTCGAGAAGGATCAGGCCATCGCCTTGATGCGGGCCGACAGACGCGACACGCGGCGCGAGGCGGCGTTCTTGGTCACGATGCGCTTGGTGGCGCCGCGCTGGATCTCCGGCTGCGCCAGACGCAGCGCCTCCTGGGCGGCCTTCTTGTCACCCGAGGCGATCGCTTCCTCGACCTTCTTCACCGAACCGCGGACGCGGCTGCGGCGCGCCGTGTTCACGGCGGTGCGACGCTCGGTCTGGCGGGCGCGCTTCTCGGCCGACTTGTGATTAGCCATAATAGTCCTCGTTATTCGAAGGGCGCGCTTATACGGGCCGGGTGAGGGCCGGTCAAGCTTGCCAAAACCGCCGGATCAGCGGTGTTTCCAGCCCGCCTTGCGCTTCTCGGCGAACGCCGCCATGCCCTCGGCCCGGTCGTCGAAGGCAAAAGTTGCGTGAAACGTGCGCCGCTCGAAGCGAACGCCCTCCGAAAGGGTCGTTTCGAAGGCGCGATTCACCGCCTCCTTGGCGACCATGGTGGCGGGCAGGGACATGCCCGCGATCTTCTCGGCGGTGGCGATGGCGTCGTCCATCAGCTGAGCGAGCGGCACGACCCGGCTGACCAGGCCGCAGCGCTCGGCTTCGGCGGCATCCATCATGCGGCCGGTGAGGACCATGTCCATCGCCTTCGACTTGCCGACGAAGCGCGGCAGGCGCTGCGTGCCGCCGGCGCCCGGAATGGTGCCCAGCGTGATTTCGGGCTGGCCGAACTTCGCATTGTCCGCAGCGATGATGAAATCACACATCATGGCCATCTCGCAGCCGCCGCCCAGGGCGTAGCCGGCGACCGCCGCCACGATCGGCTTGCGGACCTGGCTCACCTTCTCCCAGCCGACGGTGATGAAGTCCTGCAGGAAGACGTCCTGGTAGGTCTTCTCCTTCATTTCCTTGATGTCGGCGCCGGCCGCGAAGGCCTTGTCGCTGCCCGTGAGCACCATGCAGCCGATGCCCGGATCGGCCTCGAACGCGTCGAGCGCCTGGCCGAGCTCGCGCACCAGGTCGGCGCAGAGCGCGTTCAGCGCCTTCGGACGGTTGAGGCGGATGATGCCGACCCGGCCCCGGGTCTCCGTCTGGATGTTCTCGTAGGCAGCCGTCACGTCTTCCTCCTCAAATTCCCTTGGAGCGCTGCTTAGCTACCGCTGGCAGCGCGTGCAATAGAAGGTCGAGCGGCCCGCCTGCACCAGCCGGCGCACCGTGTGGCCGCAGGCCGGCGTCGGGCAGGCGATGCCGGCCCGGTCGTAGACGTTGAAGCGCGTCTGGAAGTAGCCCAGCTCGCCGCCCGGCTGGACATGGTCGCGCAGGGTCGAGCCGCCATCCTCGATGGAGCGCAGCAGCACCCGCTTGATCGCCGCGACGAGCCGGTCGGCGCGCTCGCCCTTGACCGTGTGGGCCGAGCGGCGCGGCGAGATGCCGGCCAGGAACAGCGCCTCGCACGCATAGATGTTGCCGACGCCGACCAGGGTCTTCTGGTCCAGAAGCGCCGCCTTGATCGGCGTCCTGCGGCCGGCCAGCCGTGCTGCCAGCACCTCGCTGGTGAAGGCGTCGTCCAGCGGCTCCGGCCCCAGGCTCTTGAAGTATTTGTGCGTGGCGACGGCCTCGTCCGGCACCAGCACCATCAGGCCGAAGCGGCGGGCATCGTTGAAGCGGACCTGCCAGCCATCGTCCATGTCGAAGACCACATGGTCGTGCGCGGCGAGCGGATGGCTGGCCGCGGTCTCGGCATCGTAGAGCGTCATGCGGCCCGACATGCCGAGATGGACGATGAGGGTCTGGCCATCGTCGAGCCGGATCAGCAGGTACTTGGCGCGCCGGTCGATGCCGGTGACGGTGCGACCCTCCACCCGGGCGGCGAACTTCTCGGGCAGCGGGACCCTGAGGTCGCGTCGGCGCTGCTGCAGCCGCACGATGCGCCGGCCGGCCATGCGCGGCATCAACCCGCGCCGGACGGTCTCGACCTCGGGCAGTTCAGGCATGGTTCTCCGGCGGAGGCCGCGAACCGAACAGGGCGCTGCCGACGCGGACATGGGTGGCGCCCAGGCGGACCGCGGTCTCGTAGTCGGCGCTCATGCCCATGCTGAGTTTCGCGAGGCCGTTGCGCGCCGCCATCTTTCCGAGCAGCGCGAAATGCAGCGCCGGCTCCTCGTCGACCGGCGGGATGCACATCAGGCCCACGACCGGCAGCTTGTACTGGTCGCGGCAGAGCGCCACGAAGGCGTCGATATCCTTCGGCAGGATGCCGGCCTTCTGCGGCTCCTCGCCGGTATTCACCTGGATGTAGCAGGCGGGCCGGCGGCCGAGCTTGTCCATCTCCTTGACCAGCGCGGCGGCGAGGCGCTCGCGGTCGACCGACTGTATGACGTCGAACAGGGCGACGGCGTCGCGCGCCTTGTTGGTCTGCAAGGGGCCGATCAGGTGCAGTTCGAGGTCGGGAAACGCGGCCTTCAGGTCGGGGAACTTGCCCTCGGCCTCCTGCACGCGGTTCTCGCCGAACACGCGATGGCCGGCGTCCAGAAGCTCGCGCACCCGCTCGGGTCCGTGCGTCTTGGACACGGCGACCAGCGTGACGTCCGACGGCGAACGACCGGCCGCGCGCGCGGCCTCTGCGATGTGGCCTGTGACGTCGGCCAGTCGGTCGGCACCTTCGCTCATGCGTCGAGCCCGGCGCGGGCGAGCAGGGCCTCTTCGTTGTTGGGATCGGCCGCCAGCGCCGCATCGAGCGTCTCGCGCGCGCGGTCGCGCTCGCCCAGGGCCGCGAGGCAGATGCCGTAATGGGCCAGCAGACGGGTGTCGCCCGGCAGGCCGCGCAGGGCATGCTCGTGGTGCGTGCGCGCTTCCGCGGCCCGGCCAAGGCCGACCAGGGCGCGGCCGAAGTTGGTCTGCACGAACGGATCGTCGGGCGAGATGCGGGCGGCCTTCTTCAGCACGCGGCGGGCATCGTCGAACCGCTTGAGGCCGAGCAGCGCCAGACCGTGATTGTTCAGGGCGCGGGCATCGCCGGAAACCGCCTTCAGGTAGGGATCGAGGACCTGGAGGGCCTCGTCGAAGCGGCCGAGCTGCACGTAGAGGTTCGAGAGCTGTAAAACGCTGTCCTGATCGAGTGGGTCTCGTTCGAGGACCTTCTTCAGGATGTCCGTCGCCTGATCGGCCTGGCCGGCGGCCGTCCGTGCCAGCGCCATGGTATTCAGGGCGACGGTGAAGGCGGGATCCAGTTCCAGCGCCTTCTCGAGATGCGGGATCGCATCGCTCGGGCGGCCGCTGAAATAGAGGACGAATCCCACCGTGTGATTGAGCGTGGCGCTGCCCGGCGCCAGTTCGAGCGCCCGGCCCGCCTCGGCGATGGCCTCGTCGTAGTGGCCGAGGGCCGCCAGCGACAACGAGCGGTCGCCCAGGATCTGGGCGCGGCGCTCGGCATTGTCGCCGGCGTCCTGCAGCGCCATGTCGAATACTTCGATGGCCGCGGAGTGCTGGCCCAGCCGGTAGAGCGCATAGCCCAGCATGTTGCGGGCGCGCGCCTGCAGCGGCTTCAGCGTCTCGGTGCCATGCTCGTGGATGGCGCGATCGACGTTGGCCACGAATTCCGACAGTTCGCGCTCGGCGGCGGCGAAGCGGCCCATGTCCATGTGGATGGAGGCCAGCGCCAGGCGCGCCTCGACGTGGGTGGGAGCGCGGCGGATCGTGTCGCGGAAACGGCGCGCCGCCTCGTCGAGATTGCCGAGCCGCCGGGCGGCGAGGCCGAGATTGTAGATCAGCATCGGCTCGTTGGGGTCTTTCGCGACCGCCTTCCGCCACAGGCCCTCGGCTTCCTTCACCGCGCCGCGCTGCGACAGGCAGACCGCGAGATAGTGCAGGATGTCGGGACGTTCCCCGAAGCGGACCATGGCGCTGCGGAACAGCGGCTCGGCGCGGTCGTACCAGCCAGCGCGCAGATACTGCAGGCCGGTCTGGAGATCAGGGTCGGGTTGAGGCGGGCCGGAAGGCCGGGAAGGGGGCGCGATCGCCATGCCGGGCTGTGTAGACCCGCCCCACGGCCAAGGCTAGACGAAACGGATGGTCAAGGACCTCGACTTGTTTGCCGCCGCGATGGCCGGCGTGAAGCCGCTGAAGCGCAAGCGGGCGGCCGCGTCGCGGGTGCCCGCCGTCGAGGCCAAGGCCGCGTCGAAGTCCGCAGCGAACCCGGTCGCCGGGGCACCGAAGCCGCTCCGGCCGGCCGCCACGCCGGCGCCCCGGCCGCGCCCCGTCCCCGTCCGGCCGCGCGTTCCGGATCTTTCCCCCACCGACAATCAATTCGACCGCGACGTCTCGCGGGCGCTGTCGCGTCGCAAGCTCTCGCCGGAGGCCAGCATCGACCTGCACGGCATGACCCTCGCGGCGGCGGAGCGCGCCGTGACCGCCTTCCTGGCAAGGGCATCGGCCCAGGACATGCGCGTGGTGCTGGTGGTCACGGGCAAGGGACTGCGCCGCGAAGGCGAGCGCCTGATCGACGGCCGCATCCGGGCGGAGTTCGTGGGATGGCTCAATCGCGGCGACAACCGTGAGCGGGTCCGCGCGGTCCGGGCCGCCCATGCGCATCATGGCGGCACGGGCGCCTTCTACCTGCTGCTGCGCCGGCGTTCCTCGGCCAGCAGCCGCTCCTTGCGTGCCACACCCCAGCGATAGCCGGTCAGGGCGCCGCTCGATCCCACGGCGCGGTGGCAGGGAATGACCACGGCCGCCTGGTTGGTGGCGCAGGCCCGTCCCACCGCGCGGGCCGCCTTGGGCTCGCCGATCTGTCGGGCGATCTGGCCGTAGGTGCGGGTCTCGCCGGCCGGGATCTCGGTCAGCGCCTTCCAGACCTTCCACTGGAAGGCGGTGCCCACGATGTCGAGCGGCACGTCGGGCGCGTCGAGGGCGGTGGGCTTGCGGCCGTAGAGCCGCGACAGGACGGCTTTCACACGCGGCCCGAGGACCGTGTCGTTGCGCTGGAGTTCGGCGGCGGGAAAGTCCTGCTTCAGGCTTTTCTCCAGCGAACGGTCGTCGTCGCCCAGGAACACCGCGGCGATGCCCTTGCCGGTCGAGGCCACCAGCACGCGACCATACTCGGAGTCGGCCATCGTGTAGTCGATCCGGGCGCCGGCGCCGCCGCGGGCGTAGGTCGCGGGCGTCATGCCCAGCACCTTGTCGCTGCTTTCGTAGACGCGGCTGGGCGAGCCGTAGCCCGCGCCATAGATCGCGTCGGCCACGCTGGCGCCGCCGCGCAGCGCGCTGCGGAAGCGCTCGCGCTTGCGCGCCACCAGCCAGTCGCGCGGGGCGACCCCCAGCTCGGCGAGGAAGCGCTTGCCCAGCGCCCCGCTCGAGAGGCCGACCGCGCGCGCCACCTCGGCCAGCGACGGCGGCGTGTCGGCATCGGCAGCCTCGAACAGCGCGCAGGCGCGCGCCACCGGCTGGCTCAGGCCTGCGTCGGCCTGCCAGGCGCGCGGCTTGCACCGCTTGCACGCACGGAAACCCGCCGCTTCCGCCGCCTCGGGCGAGGCGTGGAAGTCGACGTTGCGCCGCAGCGGCGGACGCGCCGCGCACGACGGCAGGCAATAGACCCCGGTTGTACGAACCGAGAACCAGAACCTGCCGTTGTAGGCACGGTCGCGCCGCTGGACGGCGTTCCAGCAGGTTTCCGCGTCGGGAAGGAGGGAAGTGGCGAGGGCCACGGCGGCGAACGAAAGAGGATGTTGGGTCATGGCGCCATCAAAGCACCACGACCCGAACCTGCTCTATCCGGCGCCCGCCGGCAATTCCGTACCGGCCTTACGACCAGAAGGACTTGCCGGCCTCGAACCGGGCGGTGGCCCGGTCGATGCCGATGTCTCGCAGCAGTCGCTCGTCCAGCTGGGCCAGCTGATGTCGCGAACGGGCCAGCTCGGATCGGGTCATGATTTTCTCGATCCCGACCACGACCGTACCCGCCAGCAGCGCGACGGCGCGGCCGAACGAGAAGGAGGGGGCGCTCGCGTGGGAAACCCGCGCGGTGGATACGATCGACATGACTTAGCTCCGCTTGAGGCGATGATGCCGGGAATCGGCGGTTACGCCTCGTTTCTGGGCCGTATTTGCTGTATCCTGTGGATACTTGCAAAGGATGAAAGCTCGGGGGAGGCATAGAATTTCTATGAGCGTGTTTCCAAGATGAGCCGGTCGCAGCTGCCACTCAACGCCCTGCGCGCCTTCGAGGCCGCCGCCCGTCACGCCAGTTTCACCCATGCCGCCGAAGAGCTTCACGTCACGCAGGCCGCCGTCAGCCACCAGGTGAAGGCGCTGGAGGAGAGGCTCGGCGTCGCCCTGTTCGTGCGCCGGCCGCGCGGGCTGGAGATCACCAGCGAGGGCGAGGCGCTGCTGCCCGATCTGCGCGACGCGTTCGACCGCATGACCAACGCGCTCGAGCGGGTCGGCCGCAAGGCCAACTCCGGGACATTGAACGTCAGTCTCGTCACGACCTTCGCGCTGGGCTGGCTGGTGCCGCGCCTGCATCGCTTCCAGGCCAAGCATCCCGAGATCGAGGTGCGCATGACGACGAGCCAGAAGCGCGTCGACTTCGCGCGCGAGGATGTCGACTGCGCCATCCGCTTCACCGTGCAGCCGGAGCCCGATCTGCATGCAACGAGGCTGTTCAGCGACGTGCTGACGCCGCTCTGCGGCAAGCGCTATCGCGACAAGCTGAAGACGCTCGACGATCTCAAGCGCGTGCCGTTCATCGACATGACGCACGATCCCGAATGGGCGATCTGGCTGCGCGCTGTCGGGCTCGGCGACTTCAAGCCCAAGCGCGTGCTCACCTTCGACTCGACGATGATCGCGGTGGAGGCGGCGATGGAAGGCGCGGGCGTGGCGGTGGGGCCGCCGCAGCTCTTCCGCGAGGAGTTGGCGGAAGGACGGCTGTTCCAGCCGTTCGAGCAGATCGTCGACAGCGGCAAGGCCTGGTGGTTCGTCTGTCCGCCGGCCTCGGTCAGCCGGCCGAAGACCAAGGCGTTCGAGGAGTGGCTGATCGAGGAGCTGGCTGCGCCGCAGGCGCGCACCGTGCGCCCGGCGCTGGCGACGACGGCCCGCCGCTGAGGCCCCACGCTGACGGTGGCCTAGAGAAAATCTAATGACGGGACGTCAGGCCGGCGGGTAGCGATGCTGCCCGCCGAACGCGTCCTCGACGGTCATCGCCTGGGGATCGTCCGCGAGATAGGCGGGGCCGACCGGCACCTTGCCGTGGCCGCCGGGCACGTCGAGCACGTAGGTCGGCTGGGCGAGCCCCGAAAGCCGTCCGCGCAGGGCCCGCATCAGGGCCTGGCCGTGTTCGATGGACACGCGGAAATGTCCGGTACCGCGCACAAGGTCGGGATGATGCAGGTAGTAGGGCTTCACCCTCGCTGCCACCAGCGCGCGCATGAGTTGCTCTAGGGTCTCGACCTCGTCGTTCACGCCCTTCAGCAGGACCGTCTGGCCCATCAGCGGCAGGCCGGCATCGGCCAGCCGCGCCAGCGCGGCCCGTGTGGGGCCGGCGAGTTCACGCGCGTGGTTGCAGTGGACGGCCAGCCAGACGCCGACGCGGCCGGGCTTCAGCGCCTGCACCAGCTCGGCCGTGACGCGCCCGGGATCGACGATCGGCACGCGACTGTGCAGGCGCACGATCGCCACGTGCGGGATCGCAGCCAGCGCGTTCATCAGGTCGGCCAGCCGTCGCGGCGCCAGCATCAGCGGGTCGCCGCCGGTCAGGATCACTTCCCAGATCTCGGGCCGCGCGCGGATATAGGCCAGGGCGGCCGCCATCTCATCGGCCGACAGCGCCTCGCCGCCGGGCCCCACCTTCTCGCGGCGGAAGCAGAAGCGGCAATAGACCGGGCAGACATGCAGCGGCTTCAGCAGAACGCGGTCGGGATAGCGATGGACGATGCCCTTCACCGGCGAGCGCGCCTCGTCGCCGATCGGATCGGCCAGTTCCGCGGCGGCGATCTCGGTCTCCTGCACGCTCGGCACGAACTGCCGCGCGATCGGATCGTTTGCGAGATTCGCGCGATCGATCAGCGCCGCCATTTCGGGCGTTACGGCGATGGCCATCGATTGCGCGGCTTCCTCCAGCCGCGGATCGGGCAGGAGAAGGCCCTCGCGTTCCAGGGCGTCGAGCGAGCGCAGCGTCGGCATGAGGGCGGGGAGATAGGCGGGGCGGCCGCCCGAGTCCAGCGGCCCCTCAGGTCCGTGTCTCAGTTCCGTGCTTCAGGTCCAAGGCCTCAGGTCCAGCGGGCGGTGTCCGCGCGATCGACGGCGGTGAGAAGCGTCGCGGTCGAGACGACAGTCCAGTCGCAGAGGTCGTAGCGGCGGCTGAGCTTGTCGCGCACCGCCGCCTCGGCCTCGCCTTCGGGCAGCTTGGAACGCTCCCACATCGCCAGGTTCGGTCGCCGGGTCAGCAGCAGGCTGCGGATGCCGCCGTGCAGGCCCGCGCCCGTGACCTCGTCCGGAGCCGCGCCGGTGCGGTCGCCGGTCGCCTGCCAGAGGCCCACGACCTGCGAATCGTAGGCGCCCTCGAAACCCGGCCAGGCGGCGGCGCAGAGGTCGAGGAACTCCGGCCAGTGCGGGTCGGGCACCGCGAACCAGCGGAAGGCGTAGTTGCCCTGGCGGGTCGGCGGAACGGTGTCCGTCGGACGCAGCGTCGGCACCATCGTCTCGCTGGCGACGGCGCGGATGTCGGTCCGGTCCGCCAGCAGCGCGGCCTCGGCGGCTGCGGCCGTGATGCCCTGCGGCCAGACGGTGATCGCCTGCACCTCGTCGCGCGGCCGGCCGATCTGGCTGCGCCAGGCGCCGTAGAGCCGGCCGCCGGCCTCGGTGACGCGGCGCGTGCCGTCGCCCGGCAGGCGGTCGGCGACGGCCTGCCACCGCCGCGGGGCGGCGTCGAGGCGGTGATGGACGTAGGTGGCGCTCACGCGACCTCGACCTTGTGACGGCTGAGCGTGAAGCCCTCGTAGCCTTTGCCCACGATCTCGTCGCAGTGGCGCTTGTAGCGGTCGAAGCCGCCGACATAGGGCATGAACACGCGCGGCTTGCCCGGGATGTTGGCACCCACGTACCAGGAGTTGGCCAGCGGATAGAGCGTGCTGTCGGCCACCGCGTTGACGTGTCCGACCCACTCGGCCTCGGCCTGCGGCGATGGCTCGATACGGTCCAGCTGGTGCCGGCCGAGATGATCGATCGCGTCGGCGATCCAGTCGACATGCTGTTCGATCGAGGCGATCATCTGCGTCTTCACGCCGGGGCTGCCCGGGCCGGTGACGACGAACATGTTGGGAAAGCCCGACACCATCAGGCCGAGATAGGTGAGGGGACCGCCCGCCCAATGGTCGGCGAGGACGGCGCCGTCGCTGGTGCGGATGTCGATCTCGCGCAGCGCGCCGGTCATGGCGTCGAAGCCGGTGGCGAAGACGATGGCGTCGAGCTCGTACTCGGCCTCGGTCGTGCGCACGCCCTTCTCGGTGATCTCCTGGATCGGAGCGGAACGCACGTCGACCAGCACGACGTTGTCGCGATTGTAGGTCTCGTAATAGTTCGTATCGA
The DNA here is from genome assembly GCF_020880995.1 of Reyranella aquatilis. Classification (GTDB taxonomy): domain Bacteria; phylum Pseudomonadota; class Alphaproteobacteria; order Reyranellales; family Reyranellaceae; genus Reyranella; species Reyranella aquatilis. Next base: position 21,703 of record NZ_JAJISD010000020.1, read on the forward strand.
GGCAGAGGCGCTTGGTGCCGATCGGATGGTCCTTGGGCGCCAGCAGCTCGGCCGTGCGCTGGTCCTTCACGATGCCGCGGATCTTGTTGCGCGCGAACTCCGAGGCCGTGTCGTTGGCCTCCTTGTTCACCAGAAGATCGGTGTAGGTGTAGAGGTAGCTGATGCTGCCGCCCTCCTGCCACTTGGCCTCGTAGGCGGCGTTGCGCTCCTCCTCGGTGACGTCGAGCGCCGACTTGGTCGGGCGCGGATAGCCGCCGATCGCGAAGGGCGTGTCGTAGGCGGCGCGGCGGCGCGCGGGATACTCGGCCTTGTGACGGCTCTCCCGCGCCTCGTCCATCGGCGCGTTGCGGGCCGGCAGGCTGAAATTCGCGGTGCGCTGGAAGACGTGCAGGTGTTTGGCCTGGCGGGCGATCAGCGGAATCATCTGCACGCCTGAGGATCCGGTGCCGATGACGCCCACGCGCAGGCCGGTGAAGTCGACGCCCTCGTGCGGCCACAGGCCCGAATGGTACCACTTGCCCTTGAAGCTGCCGATGCCCTTGAAGTCGGGCACGCGCGGCGTCGAGAGGTTGCCGGCTGCCATGATGCAGTAGCGCGCGCGGATCTCCTCGCCGCTCTCGGTGCGCAGCGTCCATTCGTTGGCGGCGCCGTCGAAGGTGGCGGCCTTGATGCGGGTGTTCAGCTGCACGTCGCGGCGCAGGTCGAAGCGGTCGGCAACGTGGTTGATGTATTTCAGGATCTCGGGCTGCGTGCCGTAGCGCTCCGGCCACTTCCACTCCTGCTGCAGTTCGTCGGAGAAGCTGTAGGAATATTCGAGGCTCTCCACGTCGCAGCGCGCGCCGGGATAGCGGTTCCAGAACCAAGTGCCGCCGATGCCCGAGCCGGCCTCGTAGGCCCGCACCCGGAGGCCGAGCTTGCGCAGGCGATGGATGGCATAGAGACCACCCAGGCCGCCGCCGACGATCGCCACTTCGAGCTGGCGGGGGGCGGGAGCGTGCGAAGCGTCGGGCATGGCGTTCCTCATTGTATTTTTGCTGTGCGAATGGCGCCGGGCAGGCTGCAGTCGGAGCGTCCGCCCGACGCTCCGGTTTGGCAAGCGCGGCGAGCACGGATGCGGAACGGCGAGCCGTCATGCGTCCGGCGCGGTGCAGCCTGTCGGCTGCTCGCGTGAAGATCATTGGCCCGCCGATTGTTTCGGCCGTATTCTTTTTTCATGACAGCAGCGCAAAAGCCCGGTTGAGAACGGCACGGTAAGTCGTGGATCAGTCGGTGCCGCCGCCCGCCCTGAAATCGTCACCCGTCTCCCCCGCGATCGGCGTGCTGCCGCGCGAGCGCGTGAGCCGGACATCGGGCCTCGTCCGGGTGCTCCTGCGCCCGCGCTTCATCGCCATCGGCATCGTGTTGCTGCTGGCCGTGGCCTATGGCGGCCGCGAACTGCATCTGCGCCTGACCCATGTCTACGAGTACGACGCCCGGGTGACCGCCGACATCGTCACGGTCTCCAGCCGCGCCGAGGGCTGGATCGTCGACCTCGCGGTGCGCGAGGGGCAGCGTGTCGAGGCGGGCCAGGTCCTGGTCAGGATCGACGACCGCGCCGCCAAGCTGCGGGTCGACGGCCTGAAGGCGCAGATCGAAGGCGTGCGCGTCGAGCGGGCGCGCCTGCGCGCCGAGCGCAAGCTCGACCAGAACCAGGCCGATGCCGCGATGCGCACGCGCACCTCCAGCATCACGGTGCGCGAGAAGGCGCTGGCGGCCCTGCGCGCCGACCTCGATTTCGCCAAGCTTGAACTCGACCGCAGCCGGACGCTGTTTGCCAGCCGCGTCATCAACGAGCGGCAGCTCCAGGTGGCGCAGGCGCTGGTCACGAAGCTCGAGATCCAGATCCTGCAGCTCCAGGCCGAGCACGAGCAGGCCGAGGGTAGCTTGGCTGAAGCGAAAGTGGGCCATGACCGGCTCGGCGTGATCGACGCCCAGATCGAGGCGCTGACCCACCAGGTGGCGGTGCTGGCGGCGCAAATGCGCCAGCAGCAGGTCGATGTGGAAGACCGTACGATCAAGAGCCCGATACCGGCCGTGATCGACCGCACCTTCACGCTGCCCGGCGAATACGTGGCGGCGGGCCAGCGCATCCTGCTGCTGCACAATCCCGACGAGGTCTGGGTCGAGGCCAACATCAAGGAAACGCAGGTCGGCAAGCTGAAGATCGGCCAGCCGGTGCGCGTCTCGGTCGACGCCTATCCCGACGACACCTTCATTGGCCGCGTGGGCCGCATCGGCAGCGCCACCACGGCGCGCTTTGCCCTGCTGCCCACGCCCAATCCCTCGGGCAACTTCACCAAAATCACCCAGCGTGTGCCGGTCAAGATCGACATGGTCCAGATGCCCAAGCCGCTGACCCCGGGCATGATGGTCGAAGTCGAAATTGACATCCGGTAGGTTGGAGCGGGCGGTCATGTCGTTGCCCATCCTTCGAGACGGCCGCTCGGCGGCCTCCTCAGGATGAGGTCTCCGGTGTCGATAAAGACAGCACGTCATGCTGACGAGCGAGCACGTCGAGCGTCCCGAAGCATGGGCCACGACGACGCCATCGCCGCATCATGACGGCCGCCGCCGCTCCCCTGCAGACCGCCGCCGTGACAAGGACGAGGTCTTCGGTGTCGCCTAAGACGACACCTCATGCTGAGGAGCGAGCGCAGCGCGCGTCTCGAAGCATGGGCCACGACGAAGCCGTCGCCGCACCATGAGCGCAGCCGCCGTTCCCCTGCAGACCGCGGCGGCGCTCACCGAGCGCTACGGGCCGTCCTATCGCTGGCTGGTCACCATCACCGGCATGATGGGCGTTGTGTCGATGGTGCTGGCGATGACCACCGTCAACGTCGCGGTGCCCGATGTCATGGGCGCCTTCGGCATCGGCCAGGACAAGGCGCAGTGGATGTCGTCGGCCTACATGGCGACGATGACCGCCGGCATGCTGATCAATGCGTGGCTGAGCGGCATCCTGGGCGAGCGCCGCACCTTCGTGGGCGCGCTGTTCTTCTTCTCGGTGGGCGCGCTGATGGGCGGCTCGGCGCCGACCGAGGATGCGTTGATCTTCGCCCGCGTCCTGCAGGGCTTCAGTGCGGGCGTGGCGCAGCCTCTGGTCATGGCCACGATCTTCACTGTCTTTCCGCCGGAGCGTCGCGGCATGGCGATGGGCGTGTTCGGCCTCGGCGTCGTCTTCGCGCCGGCGATCGGCCCGACGCTGGGCGGGTTGATGATCGAATACTTCTCGTGGCGCTACGTCTTCTTCATCTCGCTGCCGTTCTGCGTCGTCGCCGCCGTGCTCGGCATGGTCTTCATGCCGACCCGGCCGATCCCCAAGGTCATCCCGCCGTTCGACTGGCTGGGCTTCGGGCTTCTCTGCACCGCGCTGCTGGGCCTGATGACCGGCATCGCCGACGGCCAGCGCGAGGGCTGGGGCTCCGACGCGATCGTGTTCCGGCTGGTCCTCGGCGCCGTGGCCACCGTGGCCTTCGTGTGCTGGGAGCTCTACACGCCGCGGGCGCTGCTCGACGTGCGCATCTTCGGAAATGTGGAGTTCGCCGCGGCAGCCCTGATCGCCTTCATCTTCGGCGCCGGTATGATGGGCTCGACCTACATCATCCCGGTCTTCGTGCAGACCATCATCGGCTTCACGCCGCTTCTGGCCGGGCTGATGATGATGCCGGCGGGCATCATGCTCGCCTTCATCTTCCCGCTCGCGGGACGGCTCTCGGACGCCATGCCGGCCTCGACCATGATCATCGGGGGGCTGCTGCTGTTCGCCCTGGGCTTCGCCTGGATGACGACGGCCGACGTCGACACGACCTTCTGGACGCTGGTCAGCATGGTGATGGTGTCGCGGCTGGGGCTGGGCTTCATCAATCCCAGCCTCAACGCCTCGTCGCTGAAGGCCCTGCCGGCCGACAAGGTGCGCCAGGGCTCGGGCGTCGCCAACTTCATGCGCCAGCTCGGCGGCGCCTTCGGCATCAACCTCATGGTCGCCTTCTTCGAGATCCGCACGCGCTTCCATGCCGACGCGCTGACCGGGACCCAGGACTGGGGCAACCGCACCACCGAGCGGATGCTGACGCAGCTCGAGCATCTCCTGCAGAAGAGCGGCCTGCCGCACCAGCAGCAGAAGGCCGGCGCGATCGACTACCTGGCGACGATCGTGCAGAGCAAGGCCCAGATCATGGCCTTCTCCGACACGTTCATCGTGGTCGGCGTGGTCGCGCTGGCCGCCCTGATTCCCGCGGCGATGCTGTCGCGCTCGCAGCGCCGGTCGCGCGGCTGAGTCACACGATGCGGCTCTTCTTGTCGCCCCAGTAGCGGTCGCGCAGCAGGCGCTTGTAGAGCTTGCCGGTCGGCAGGCGCGGCAGCTCGTCCTCGAAGTCGATCGAGCGCGGCACCTTCTGGCGGGCGAGATGCTGGCCGCAGAAGGCGATCAGTTCCTCGGCGGTGGCGGCCGCCTTCGGCACGCCCGGCATCAGCTGGACGACCGCCTTCACCTCCTCGCCGAGATCGGCGTTGGGCACGCCGAACACCGCCGCGTCGGCCACCTTCGGATGGGTGATCAGCAGGTTCTCGCATTCCTGCGGGTAGATGTTCACGCCGCCGGAGATGATCATGAAGGTCGCGCGATCGGTCAGGTAGAGATAGCCGTCGGCATCGACATAGCCCACGTCGCCGACCGTGCTCATCGTGCCGTCCTCGGAGCGCGCCTCGCGGGTCTTGGCGGCGTCGTTGAAATACTCGAACGGAGTCGCGGTCTTGAACCACAGCGTCCCGGCCGTGCCGGTGGGCAGCGGCTTCATGTCGTCGTCCAGCACGTGCAGTTCGCCCAGCAGGACGCGCCCCACCGTGCCCTTGTGCGCCAGCCATTCCTGCGAATTGCAGGCGGTAAAGCCCAAACCTTCGGTGGCGCCGTAGTATTCGTGGATGATCGGGCCCCACCAGGCGATCATCTGCTCCTTCACCTGCACCGGGCAGGGGGCGGCCGCATGGATGGCGATCTCCAGCGAGGAGAGATCGCAGCGCTTGCGCGTCTCCTCCGGCAGCTTGAGCATGCGCGAGAACATGGTCGGCACCAGCTGGCTGTGCGTGACGCGATACTTCCCGATCAGCTGCAGGTAGTGCTCGGGGTCGAAGCGCTCCATGACGATCACGGTGCCGCCCATGCGGATCGTGAGGTTCACCGCCGCCTGCGGCGCCGAATGGTAGAGCGGCGCCGGCGAGAGATAGATCATGCCCTCGCGGTACTGCCAGAGCTTCAGCAGGAAGGAGAAGATCGGCAGGAGCTGCGACGGCGGCTGCTCGGCCAGCGGCCGCACGATCCCCTTCGGCCGTCCCGTGGTGCCGGACGAGTAGAGCATGGCCGTGCCGAGAGATTCGTCGGCGATCGGCGTCGCGGGCAGGCCGGCCGTCGCCTCCGCGAGATTGACGATCTTCGCGCTGCCGGCCGATCCGCCGCCCGGCCCGTCGACGACGATGCAGAGGGAGATCTCCGGGCACTGCGGCAGAGCCGCGAGAGCGACGTCCCGCTTGGCCTGGGAGGTGACGAGCACCTTCGAGGCGCTGTTGTTCAGGATGTAGGCCAGCTCGTCGGCCGTCAGGAACGAGTTCACGCAGGTGTAGTAGGTCCCGGTGCGCTCGCCGGCGGTACAGCACTCCACGTAGCGCGCATTGTTCTCCATGAAGATGGAGTAGTGGTCCAGCCGGTTCACGCCGTGGGCGCGCAGCAGATGCGCCAGCCGGTTGCTGCGCGCCTCCAGCTCGCCATAGGTCACGGTCTCGCCGCTGCCGGCCATGATCACCGCAGGATGGGACGCCTGCGTCGTCGCGTGTTTGCCCGGGTACATCTTGTTTCCTCCGGCCGAAACTATAGACGCGGTACCGGGCCTGCGCCAAAGTCCGCGCATGCTCGAATCATCGCTCAAGTCCAGGATCATGGACGAAGTCGATCGCCGCTTCGACGATCAGACCAACGTGCTGGCCGATCTGGTCCGCATTCCCTCCACCCGTTTCCAGGAAGCGCCGGCCCAGGACATGATGGCGCGGCTGTTCAAGGAGGACGGACTCGGCATCGACCGCTGGCAGGTCAAGATCGACGACCTGAAGCACCTGCCGGGCTATTCGCCACACTCGCTCGACTACGATGACGCCTGGAACGTCGTCGGCGCCTGGCGGCCGTCGAACCCGAAGGGCCGCTCGCTGATCCTCAACGGCCACATCGATGTGGTGCCCGAGGGGCCGCACGAGATGTGGACGCGCAATCCCTACGACGCCTATGTCAAGGACGGTTGGATGTACGGCCGCGGCTCGGGCGACATGAAGGCCGGGCTGATCCTGAATGTCTTCGCCCTGCGTGCGCTCCGCGCCCTGGGCTACATGCCGGCGGCCGACGTCTACCAGCAGTCCGTGGTCGAGGAGGAATGCACCGGCAACGGCGCGCTGGCCTGCCTGCAGCGCGGCTACCGCGCCGATGCCGCGCTGATCCCCGAGCCCTCAGGCTGCACGCTCACCGTGGCGCAGGTCGGCGTGATGTGGTTCCAGGTGAAGGTCACCGGCCATCCGGTCCACGTCTACAAGGCCGATGCCGGCTCGAACGCCATCGAGTCCGCCTACCGGATCATCCAGCAGCTCCGCGAGCTGGAGAAGAAGTGGAACGCGCTCAAGGTCCACGACAAGAATTTCTGCGACCATCACCACCCGGTGAACTTCAACGTCGGCAAGATCGCCGGCGGCGACTGGGCGAGCTCGGTCCCGTCCTGGTGCACATTCGACATGCGCGTGGGCGTGCTGCCGACCCAGACGCTGAAGGAGTGCCGCCAGGAAGTGGAGGACACGATCCGCCAGGCCGCGGCCAACGATCCGTTCCTCGGCAACAACCTGCCGACCGTGAGCTGGGAAGGCTTCCAGGCCGAACCCTACGTGCTCAAGAACCACGAGCATGTGCGCGACATCCTCGCCGAGGCGCACAAGACGGTGTTCGGCGCCGAGCTCGACGACCGGCGCACCACCGGCACGACCGACGCGCGCTTCTTCGGCCTCTATGCCGGCCTGCCCGCGCTGGTCTACGGCCCGCAGTCCGACGACGTGCACGGCTTCGACGAGCGCGTGAACCTGGAATCGATCCGCAAGATCACCCAGTCCACGGCGCTGTTCATCGCCGAATGGTGCGGGCTGGAGAAGGTCTAGGCATTCAAGCCGGGACCATGAAGGCCTTCGTGTATCGACGCTACGGCGGTCCCGACGTCGTCGAGCTCGCCGATGTGCCGAAGCCGGTGCCGCGCGACAATGAGGTGCTGGTCAGGATCCTCGCCACGACGGTGACGTCGGGCGACTGGCGCCTGCGAACGTTGCACGTTCCGGCAGGCCTCGGGCTGGTGGCGCGCCTCGCCTTCGGCATCACGCGGCCGCGCCGGCCCATCCTGGGCACCGAACTGGCGGGGGTCGTCGAGGCCGTCGGATCGAAGGTCACGCGCTTCCGTCCGGGCGACGAGGTGTTCGGCTTTCCCGGCGGTGCGATGGGCTGCCATGCCCAGTACCGGACGATGCCCGAGGACGGACGCATTGCGCGCAAGCCCGCCAACCTGTCGTTCGAGGAAGCGGCCTCGTTGCCCTTCGGCGCCTCGACCTCGCTGCACTATCTTCGAAAGGCGGGTCTCGAGCCGGGCGACAAGGTGCTGGTGATCGGCGCCTCAGGCTGCGTGGGCAGCGCCACCGTGCAGCTCGCGCGGCATATCGGCGCCGAGGTCACGGGTGTGACCAGCACCCGGAACCTGGCGCTCGTCCGATCGCTCGGCGCGCACCATGTGATCGACTACACGACGGACGACTTCACGGCGGGCGGCGGAGCCTTCGACATCGTCGTCGACACGGTCGGCGGGACGCCGTTCTCCCGCTTCAAGCCGGTGCTGAAGGAGAGGGGCCGCGTGCTCGCCGTGGCGGCGGGCGTGCCGGAGATGCTGGCGTCGCTATGGGCGCCGTTGGCCGGCAGTCGGCGGATCATCGCCGGACCCGCGGCGGAGCGCGTTGAAGACATACCGGAGATCGCCGCGCTGGCCGAAGCAGGTGCGCTGCAGCCGGTGATCGACCGGCGCTACGCCTTCACGCAGATCCCCGAGGCGCACGCCTACGTCGAAACCGGCCGCAAACGCGGCAGCGTCGTCGTGAGCGTCGAGCACCCGTGAACTCTCCTCATTGGTCCTCTCCGCCACGAAGTGGGGGAGAGGACACGAAAGATCACGCCGCGATCGCCTGCTCGGCCGGGGCGTAGGGCAGGCCGAGGCTCTCGGCGACGGCCTTGTGCGTAAAGCGGCCGCGATGGACGTTCAGGCCGGCGCGCAGATGCGGGTTTTCGGCGACGGCGGCGAGGCCCTTGGCGGCGAGTGCCAGGCCAAAGGGGAGCGTCGCGTTGTTCAGCGCTTCGCTCGAGGTCAGCGGCACGGCGCCCGGCATGTTGGCGACGCAATAGTGGATGATGCCGTCGACCTCGTAGGTCGGCTCCGCGTGCGTGGTCGCATGCGAGGTCTCGAAGCAGCCGCCCTGGTCGATGGCGACGTCGACGATCACCGATCCCGGCTTCATTGACTTCAGCATCGCCCGGGTCACCAGCCTCGGTGCGCTGGCGCCGGGCACCAGCACGGCGCCGATCACGGCATCGGCCGAGAAGACCTCCTGTTCGACGGCGGCAAGGGTCGAGTAGCGCGTGCGGACGCGGCCCTCGAACAGCTCGTCCAGTTCGCGCAGCCGCGGCAGCGATCGGTCGAGCACGGTCACGCTGGCGCCGAGGCCCGCGGCCATGCGCGCGGCATGAGTGCCCACGACGCCGCCACCCAGCGCGACGACATGGGCCGGTTGCACGCCCGGCACGCCGCCCAGCAGCAGGCCGCGGCCGCCGCGATGGCGCTGTAGCGCGCCGCCCGCCGCCTCGATGGAGAGACGTCCCGCCACCTCGCTCATGGGCGCGAGCAGGGGCAGGCCGCCGCGGGCGTCGGTGACGGTCTCGTAGGCGATGGCGGTGCAGCCCGAGGCGATCAGACCCCTGGCCTGCTCGGGATCGGCGGCGAGATGGAGATAAGTAAACAGGATCTGGCCCGGCCGCAGCTGGGCCCACTCGCCGGGCTGCGGCTCCTTCACCTTCACGATCATATCGGCGGTCGCGAAAATCTCGGCGGCGCTGGCGGCGATGCGGGCACCGGCCGCGCGATAGACCTCGTCGGTGGCACCGATGCCGGCACCCGCCTCGGTCTCGACCACGACCTCGTGGCCGGCATGGACGTATTCGCGGACCGCGCCCGGTGTCAGCCCGACGCGATACTCGTGGACCTTGATCTCCTTCGGCACACCGACGCGCATGCGGATTCCCCTGGCTGTTGCGGCAGGTATCAAACCAAGAAAAGCAGGTTTGTTTCCCGGCATTCTGGAGACGAATTGTGTCACTTGCGCCGGAAGTCTACGCTTTGGGGCTAAACCGCGCAGGATTCCAAACATGGATATCGACAAGATCGACGCCGCCATCCTGTCGGAGCTGACGCAGAATGCCCGCGTGAGTCAGGTCGACCTCGCGACGCGGGTCGGCCTCTCCAGCACCGCGGTGGCGCGCCGGCAGCGGGCGCTCGAAGAGGGTGGCCTCATCCGGGGCTATCAGGCGGCTCTAGATCTTCGCCGCTTCGGACTGGCCACCACGGTGGTGGTGCGGATCACCCTGGACAGCCAGAGCGACGAGGCCTTGAAGGCGTTCGAGGCGGGCGTGCTCGACTGCCCCTCGGTGGTGCGCTGCTTCCTGATGTCGGGCAGTGACGACTATGTCGTGATCGTGCTGGCGCGCGACATCGAGGATTTCGAGCGCATCCACCGCACCGAACTCTCGCGCCTGCCGCGCGTGGCCCGGCTGGAATCGAGCTTCGCGCTGCGCGAGGTCGTGAACCGCGCCGTGCCGCCCTCGGTGTTCGGCAAGATCGCGCGCGGCGCTCGTCGTCGGCGCTGACGGTGCGATTCGTGATCCTGGGACCACAGCCTCACAGGAACCGGGCGAGATCGCCATAGTCGATGAGGCGTCTGGTCGGATTGGGCGATATGGGTTTGTCGGCCGCATATTCCTTGGGCCACCAATCAAGGGCAGGGTGCACCAGCCGTGTGATGCGTCGACGGCTTGCGTCATCAAGCTTCACGGTTGGAAACAAGCCGCCATACTGTCTGGGAAGCAGATGATCAGGACGCGCGGGAGAAGAACCGCCTATGCTCGAGTTCCACGCCCATATCGTGCCTCTGAAAATTTTCCAGTCTGGACACGACGACGGCACATTCTTCTCAAGCGTGTAGTCGCTTAGCGAGAAGTACGCCCACATCGTTTCGGTCACGATGTGGCATTCATGAACGCCAGAATGATAATTGGGATCCAACCATACAACGACGTTGGGATCCTCGCAGATTGCCGCCAGTCGACAGAGCGTGCCAACTCCAGGAGGGCCGATAACCGGGCGAATCTCGAAACGATAGGATTTTGGAAAGCTCGTCGACGCGACCATCCGTTTCTCTTCAGGACAACGCTATGTCAGCGGGGCTGGAGTCTAGCGCAAGCGGCGCGCCGAGGCGTAGACGCCGAGCGCCACGCCGCCCAGCACGACGGCGACGCCGAGCAGGCGCAGCCCGTCCAGCGGCTCGCCGGTGAGATAGCCGGAGATCGCGAGCGCGGCGCAGGGCACGAGCAGGCTGACCGGCCCGACCTTGGCGGCGGGATAGGTGCGCAGCAGCGTGCCCCAGATCAGGTAGCCCAGCCACATCACCGGAACGACCGTGTAGAAGAGCACGAACCAGCCGCGCCACGTCGGCGCCAGGATCGGTGCGGCCAGTGCCGCGGGTCCGTCGAGCAGCAGCGACGCCAGCGCCAGCGGGATGGGCGGCAGCACGCTCGCCCAGACGGTGACGGCGAACATCGAGACGCCGCGCGCCGAGCGGAAGACGAGATTGCCCAGCGCCCAGGTGAGCGCCGACATCAGCGCGAGGCCCAGCGCCAGCAGCGGCGTGTCGCCCGAGATCGACTGCGCGAGCAGCACGACGCCAGCGACCGCGATGGCGAGGCCGAGCCACTGTCCGCGCGTCGCATGTTCGCGCAACAGGAGGGCTGCCAGCACGACGGTGAGCGGCCCCTGGAGCTGCACCAGCACCGAGGTGAGGCCGGGCGGCAGGCCGGCCTGCATGGCGAAGAACAGGAAGACGAACTGGCCGCCGAACATCAGGCCGCCGATGCCCGCCAGCACCGACCAGGGAACGGTGGGTTTCGGGATGAACAAGGCGGGCAGCGCGCCCAGCAGGAAGCGCCAGGTCGCGAAGGCGAAGGGCGTGAACTCGTCGAGCCCGAAGCGGATGACCGTGAAGTTCAGCCCCCACATCGCCACGATGAGGAGGGCCGCCGCCAGATGCAGCGGGCTCATGCCCGCCGCCGGGGATGCAGCCGGCTCAAGCGCCTACAGCCAGACCCACGGACGCGCGCTCTTGTCGGACGTCTGCCACGCCTCGATCTCGTCGCGCCGCGACATGGTCAGCGCGATGTCGTCCAGCCCGTTCAGCATCGCGTGCTGGCGGCGGGCATCGACCTGGAACGGGATGGTCCGGCCGGTCGGCGAGATCACCTGGCAGTTCTCGAGATCGACGGTGACGCGCGCATTGCCGGGCGAGGCCTTCATCTCGTCGGCCAGCTGCTCGATCTCGTGGATCGGCAGCGCGACCGGCAGCAGGCCGTTCTGGAAGCAGTTGTTGTTGAAGATGTCGCCGAAGTAGGGCGCGATCACCGCCTTGATGCCCATGCCCTTCAGTGCCCATACCGCGCCCTCGCGGCTGGAGCCGCAGCCGAAATTCTCGCGGCTGAGGATGATCGGCGCGTCGCGATAGGGCTTCTGGTTGAAGACGCAGTCCGGATCCTCGCTGCCGTCGGGCTTGAAGCGGATCTGCTCGAAGGCATAGGGGCCGAGACCCTCGCGCGTCACATTGTCGACCAGCCGTTCGATGCGGATGATCAGGTCGGTATCGACGTTCTGGCGCATCAGCGGTGCGGCGACGCCCGTCACCTTGGTGAACTTGTCCATCTTGCGTTTCCTCCTCCCGCCTCATCCTGAGGAGCGCGTGCAACGCGCGTCTCGAAGGATGGGCAACAAACGTGGTGCTCGTTCTCACCCTTCGAGACGCGGCCCGGTGGGCCGCTCCTCAGGGTGAGGCCTTTCGTCAGATCTTCCTTACGTCGGCGATGGCGCCCTTGATCGCGGCGGCCGCGGCCATGGCGGGGCTCGCGAGATGGGTGCGGGCGCCGGGACCCTGGCGGCCGACGAAGTTGCGGTTGGACGTCGAGACGCTGCGCTGGCCGGGCGGCACGCGCTCGCCGTTGGAGGCGAGACACATCGAGCATCCCGGCTCGCGCCATTCGAAGCCCGCCTCGGTGAACACGCGATCGAGGCCCTCGGCCTCGGCCTCGGACTTGATGCGCACCGAGCCGGGCACCACCCAAGCGGTGACGTGCTCGGCCTTGTGCCGGCCCTTCACGATCTCGGCGGCGGCGCGCAGGTCGGAGAGGCGGGAATTGGTGCACGAGCCGATGAACACCCAGTCGACCTTGGTGCCCTCGATCGGCTTGCCGGGTTCGAGACCCTGGTACTTGAGCGCGGCTTCCCAGGCGCCGCGCTTCTCCTCCGGTCCCGTGCCGGGATCGGGGATGGCGCGGTCGACGGCGATCACATGCTCCGGGCTGGTGCCCCAGGTGATCTGCGGCGCGACGTTCTTCATGTCGATCGTGTGCTCGCGATCGAACTCGGCGTCGGGGTCGCTGGGCAGGGTCCGCCAGTGGGCGACGGCGCGATCCCACATCGCGCCCTTCGGCGCATAGTCGCGGCCGTTCAGATACTCGTAGGTCGTGTCGTCGGGCGCCACCATGCCGGTGCGCGCGCCCATCTCGATGGTGAGGTTGCAGAGCGTCAGCCGCGCCTCGGCCGGCAGGGCGCGCACCGCCGAGCCGGCATACTCGACCGAAAAGCCCGTGCCGGCGGCAGTGCCGAGCTCGCCGATCAGGTGAAGGATCATGTCCTTCGCCGTCACGCCCGGCAGCAGCTTGCCCTCGAAGCTGGCGCGCATGCGCTTGGGCTTGCGCTGGACCATCGTCTGCGTGGCGATCACATGCACCAGCTCCGAGGAGCCGATGCCGAAGGCCAGCGCGCCCAGGCCGCCATGGGTCGACGTGTGGCTGTCGCCGCAGACCAGCGTCGTGCCGGGCAGCGTCAGCCCCTGCTCGGGACCCATGACGTGCACGATGCCCTGGCCGTCCTGGCCCAGGTCGAACAGCTTGATGCCATAGGCGCTGGTCGTCTCGCGCATCGACTTGATGAGCGGCAGGCCCGGCGGATGGGTGTGCTCGGTGCGGCCGGGCTTGGTCGACATGGTGTGGTCGGGCGTGCCGTAGATCAGCCGTGGCTGCGACGGCGGATAGCCCTTCTCGATGGCTTCCTTCAGCGACTTGCCACCCGACATGTCATGCAGCAGCAGCCGGTCGATGTGCAGGAGCACGAAGCCGTTCCCGAGATCGGTGATGACGTGGCTGTCCCAGATCTTGTCGAACAGGGTCTTGCCCATGGGTGTGGCCTCTGGGGTGAGTGGTTTATCCGCGGGACGCGGATATCAGCACCCGGCGAGCCGCGCCGCCAGTCCTTCGCGATCATCGTCGCGCAGCAATTCCGCTGACGGATACCAGGGCGACGTTCCGAGGTTCGGACCCCAGAGCCAGTCTGCGGTACGCGGCAGCAGGATCACCGTGGGGATGCCGAGCGAGGCCGCGGCGTGCGCGGGCCAGGTATCGTCGGCGACGACGAGGCGGCAGGCCGGGATGTCGTCCGGCGTGCGTGTGATCGCGAGACCCGCCGGCGGCTCGACGACACTGAACCAGCCGACGGATGAAGACGGTGTCGCCTGCCGGTGCAAGCGAGCGGGGGCAGGCAACGCGTCGAGGGACCAGTTCAGCAGATGCGGCACGCTGCGCAGCGGCGCGGCGGCGACGAAATTCTCCAAAGAGTCGCCTCGCCGCACGCTTGCCTCCGCGAGCCAGCCGGCCAGCGTCCCGGCGCACTGGACGATGGGCTCGATGCCGGCGGGGAAGCCGTTGAGGCCGCGGGCCAGCATCAGCGTATCGCGCAGGGCGGCTTCGCTCTCGATGTCGGCCTGCTCGGGATAGAGGAGCAGGCGGCCGGTCATCGGCTCGCCCTGCCAGTTCGGCAGATCGGGCGTGTGGCGCTCGCCGGGGATCTCCAGCCGCGCCTCGTGGTCGCCGAGGCCGCGCCACCAGTCGCCCTGGCGCAGCAGCAGCTCGCCGCGCCGCAGGCGAAGGCGCGGATCGGCGGGATGGCTGACCAGCGCGGTCTCGAGATCGGTGAGGGCGCCGGCCCATTCGCCGCGCGCCGCCAGCAGGCCGGCCCGCGCACTGAGGCTGGGCACCAGGCGGTTGTCGATCGACAGGGCCTGGTCGTAGGCGCGCTCGGCCTCCTCGGCGCGTCCCAGCGCTTCAAGGGCACGGCCGGTATTGTGGGCGATGCCGGCATCGTTCGGCTTCAGACGCGCCGCGCGGGCCAGCGCCGCCAGCGCCTGTTCATTCAGGCCGAGCTGGATCAGGCAGCCGGCGAGGTTCGTCTGCGCCGCGACCTCGCGCGGCAGGAACTGCGCGGCGCGTTCCAGCGGTTCGCGGGCTTCGGCGAAGCGGCCGAGCTTCAGCCGCACCTGGCCCAGCAGGTGGAGCGCCTGGCCCATGTTGGGACGCGCCTCGACGATACGGGCGAACATCTCCTCGGCCTGCGCGAAATCCCCCGCCGCCGCGCGCTGCAGGGCGTCGCGGCCGAGGGTCTGGATCTGCTGGTCGTTGAGTGGCACGCGGCGGCTCTAGCAGAGGCCGGGCGATGCGCAAAGAAGAACAACGGGCAAAGAAAAAGCCGGCGGTCGCAAGGGAGGCAGGAGCGACCGCCGGCCAGGTACCGGAGTGGGATGGTCCCGTGCAGGGTAAGGACGGGACCCCTCCGGATCTCGAAAGGTCAGACGCGCCAGAAGGGCTTGCTCGCCTCGAACTGCACGTCCGTCGGGCTGATGCCGAGGTCGCGCATCGTGCGGTA
This sequence comes from Reyranella aquatilis, assembly GCF_020880995.1. GTDB lineage: Bacteria > Pseudomonadota > Alphaproteobacteria > Reyranellales > Reyranellaceae > Reyranella > Reyranella aquatilis. The sequence goes on from NZ_JAJISD010000020.1 coordinate 36,864, forward strand.
GTCGAGGTTGGCAAGCTCGCGGCGCTGCTTGGCGCGCTCACGCCAGGTGGCCAGGATCTGGCCGAAGGCGGCGACGGTGCCGGCCAGCGTGGCCTGCGACGTGTAGTGGAGCGATATGTTGGCCATGGGACTTCTCCCGAAGGGGTTGAACTCTGTTGAGGGTGATTTGCGCCCCGGCAGCCCTCTTTACAAACGACCCTTTGTCCTGTTTTGATAAAAATAGCTCATGTGAAGGACACGCGATGAAACGATCCCTGCCGCCGCTCAATGGCTTGCGTGCCTTCGAGGCCGCCGCGCGCCATATGAGCTTTACCGATGCCGCCGAGGAGCTGAGCGTCACGCAGGCCGCGATCAGCCATCAGGTCCGCGGCCTCGAGCAGAGACTCGGATTAAAATTGTTCGTGCGGCGCAATCGCTCCCTGCTGCTCTCGGAAGCGGGCCAGGCCTACCTGCCGGCGGTGCGCTCCGCCTTCGACCAGCTCAACGAGGCGACCGAGAAGCTGCTGCAGAAGGACAAGGGCGGCCATCTCACGGTGACCACCACGGCCTCCTTCGCGATGAAGTGGCTGGTGCCGCGGCTGGGCGGCTTCCAGCGCGCCAATGCCGAGATCGACGTGCGCATCTCGACCGGCACCGGACTGGTCGACTTCTCGCGCGAGGATGTCGACATCGGCATCCGCTACGGCCGCGGCCAGTGGCCGAACCTGATGGCCGAGCGGCTGGTCGCCGAGGATGTGATGCCGGTCTGCGCGCCGTCGCTGCTCAAGGGACCGAACGGGCTGAAGAAGCCGGCCGATCTCAAGCGCTTCACCCTGCTGCACATCGGCAACTTTCCCGACGACTGGCAGGTCTGGCTGACCGCCGCCGGCGTGAAGGGCGTCGATGCCTCGCGCGGCGTCTCGTTCGACTTCGCGCTGGCGGCCTACCAGGCCGCGATGGACGGGCTCGGTGTCGCGCTGGGGCGTAACCCGCTCGTGGAGCCCGACCTCAAGGCCGGCCGGCTGGTCGTGCCCTTCGAGTTCAAGCGCTCCTCGGACTTCGCCTACTATCTCGTCTATCCGCCGGAGGCGATCCGGCGGCGCAAGATCAAGGCGTTCCGCGACTGGATCGTCTCGCTCTCCGAAGTCGCGCAACAGGCGGCCTGATCATGCAGTTCGGTTACTTCACCCTCTCGGACAACCGCTACCCCAACAATCCGCGTTCGGCGGAGAGCTTCATCAAGGACATCTACGCCGAGGCGCTGTGGGCGGAGGCGGTCGGGCTGAACTCGGCGTGGATCGGCGAGCATCATTTCAACCTGTTGGGCGTCAACGCCTCGCCGCTGGCGATGCTGGCGCAACTGGCCGGAGCGACGACGAAGCTGCGGCTGGCGCCGGCCGTGACCCTGCTGCCGGTACACCATCCCCTGCACGTCGCCGAGGAATGGGCGACGCTCGATCTCCTGTCCGGCGGGCGCGTCGACTTCGCGGCGGGTCGCGGCTACGACCGCAAGGAGTACGATCCCTTCCAGATGCCGTTCGACGACTCGGCCGAGCTGTTCGCCGAAGGTCTCGAGATCGTGTGGCGCGCCTGGACCGAACCGGGCAAGTGGTCGCACAAAGGTAAGTTCTACCAGTTCGACGATGTCGAGGTGCGGCCGAAGCCGGCACAGAGCCCGCTGCGGCCCTATGTGGCCTGCTTCTCGCGGCCCTCGATGGAACTCGCGGCGAAGAACGACTGGAACGTGATCTACGCGCCCTTCGCGGCCGCCATGGTCTACGGCTCGCTCGCCGATGCCGTGCGGGTCTATCGCGAGACCTGCGAGACCGGCTTCAGGCGGCCGATGCGGCGTGCCATGTGCTCCTACTTCGTGCACATCGCCTCGACGCCGGAGGAGGAACGCTACGGCAAGGAAGCGCTGGTGCGATACTTCCAGGACGCGCTGATCGCGGCCTTCCCGTCCTCGTCGGGCGAGAAGGTGCCACCGACCTACAAGTACTTCGTCGACATCGTGAACATCCTGCGCGACATGCGGCCCGAGAAGCTGACCGACAAGTCGATCCTGTGCGGCAGCCCGCAGCACATCGTCGATACGCTGAAGCAGGTCGAGGCGGCCGGCGTCGCCGAGGTCATCCTCTACTTCAACTACGGCCAGAAGCCGCACGCGATGGTGAAAGAGCAGATGCAGCGCTTCATGCAGGAGGTGGCACCGCATTTTTCCTGACCGACCGTTGTTGCAAGTCGTTCGCAAGTGACGGATGGTGGCGGGGAACGCGTTCGCACGGAGAGTTTGTTCATGGCCCGCATCACCACGCAGGAAGAGCTTCGCCGCGTCATTGCCGAACCGCGGCCGGCCACGCGCGCGAAGATCCTCGACGCGCTCGACGAGCAGTCGATCGACTTCCTGAAGCGCTGCCCCTTCGCCCTGGTCAGCACGGCCTCGGCCGACGGCACGATCGAAGTCTCGCCCAAGGGGGACGAGCCCGGGTTCATCCGGATCGAGGACCCCAGGACCCTGCTGATCCCGGAGCGGGTCGGCAACAACCTCGCCTTCGGCCTGAGCAACATCATCGCCACCGGTAAGATCGGAATCATCGCCCTGGTTCCCGCCACCGGAGAAACGCTGCGCATTTCCGGTACCGCGGAAATCCACGACGATGCCGATCTCGTGGCGTCGCTGAGTTCTCTGGGCAAGCCCGCCCTGCTGGCCACCCGCGTCCGCATCCAGCACTGCTATTTCCACTGCGCGCGTTCGATCGTGCGGGCCAAGCTGTGGAATCCCGAGGCGTGGCCGGCGCCCGGCCGCATCTCGTTCGGCCGGATCATCGCCCCGAGGATCGGCGAGAGCGAGACCGTGGCGGCGCAGATCGACGCCAATGTCGAGGGCGCCTACACGACCCGGCTGTGGCAGAATACCTGACCGGCTGAAGGACCGGGCTTTCGATGAAGCGAAAGGTCGGTCTGTTCCTGCTGGCGGTGCTGGTCACCGTGAGTCTCGGCGCCACGATCGTGGCGTCGCTGGCCATGTACCGTCTGGTGTCGCGGCTGCAGGACGAGGAACTGCGCCGCATCGAGAAGAGCCTCAGCCAGCGGTTCGACGTCTTCGAGACGATGCTGCGCAGCGAGAACGAGCGCAACAACGCGGCCATGGCGAAGGTGCTGCCGGAGATCGCGGTCGACATCGAGCGCGGCGGTCGCAGCCCTGCCGATCTGTCTCTCGAGGAGCTGAACGCCCTGGCCGCGAAGTACGGCGTCGAGCATCTCTACTTCATCGGCCGCGACCACAAGGTCTTCAACACCAACCTCGACACCGACAGGGGTCTCGTCTTCCCGAAAGGCCCCTTCACGGCCTTCCTCGATTCGGTGTTCGGCAAGGGCCGGGTGATGAGCGACGGCATCGATCTGTCGTCGGTGACCGGCACGCTGCGGACCTATGCCTATTACGGCCCGCCCGGCAGGGACTATATCATCGAGGGCTCGACGGATGTCCGCACCACGCTGAAGCAGAGCGACTTCGGCTGGATGAGCGACTTCTTCTTCAAGGACTATTTCCCGGACGCGGTCCAGTCGAACGCCTACGTGACCGACGTCGACATCTTCCTGATCAATGCCTCGGGCACCTGGTCGCTCATCCGGCCCGGCGAGAAGCTCGATCCCGGCCTCGCCGCCGAGATCGTGAGGGAGGGCCGCCGCGAGTTGCCCGATGCCGCCGGTCACCTCGTCACGATCTACAGCCGCTACAACAGGGCGGACGCCGTCAAGGACGCTTCGCCGATGACGATCGTGCGCAAGGTCACCTACGATCTGGCGCTGGCGCGCGAGGCCGTGATGCATGTCTTCGTGAGCGCGATGGTCATGCTCGCCCTCATGCTGCCGCTGGTCTACTGGCTGGCCTCGCGCCTGCTGCAGCGACAGATCCTCGACCCGCTGCTGCATCTGCGCGGCGAGGCGGGCGCGATCGCGGGCGGCGACCTCGAGCACGCCATCGCCAACACCGATCGCCGGGACGAGATCGGCCATCTCGCCCGCAGCTTCGCCGCCATGCGCGACGCGGTGCGCACGACCATCAACGACCTGCGCGAGACCAACGTGGCGATCGAACGGTTCGTGCCGCAGGCCTTCCTCACCAAGATCGGCAAGCCGAACATCGTCTCGGTGGCGCTGGGCGACAACAAGCGCGAGCACATGACCATCATGTTCTCCGACATCCGGAATTTCACCGCCTTGTCGGAGACGATGACGCCCGACGAAAACTTCGCTTTCATCAATGCCTATCTCGAATACATGGGACCGGTGATTCGCGAGAACGGCGGCTTCATCGACAAGTATATCGGCGACGCCATCATGGCCCTGTTCGAGAAGGCCGACGACGGCGTGCGCGCCGGGGTGGCGATGATCGACGCCCTGGAGCGTTTCAATGCCGCGCGCGTGCCTCAGGGCCTGCCGCCGGTTCGTATCGGGATCGGGCTCAATACCGGCTCGCTGATGATGGGCACGATCGGCGAGCTGCATCGCATGGACGGCACCGTGATCTCCGACGCCGTGAATCTCGCATCGCGCGTCGAGAGCCTGACCAAGGTCTATCGGGTCGGCATGCTCCTGTCGCAGTACACCTACGAACATCTCGCACGGCCCGACGCCCATGCCATTCGGCCGATCGACGTCGTCGTCGTTCGCGGCAAGACCCGTCCCGTGGTGTTGTTCGAGGTTTTCGAGCGCGACCCGACGCCCGTGCGCGCGGAGAAGCTGAGGACGCGGGGGCCGCTGCTCGAAGGTGTGGCGGCCCTGCTCAACAACGACCCGGGCGCCGCACGCCGCCATTTCGAGACCAGCCTCGAACTGGCGCCCGGCGATCCGGCCGCGGAGAACCTGCTGAAGTCCTGTCCGTCAACCGGCTGACGCACGGGCCTCGCGGAACGAGACGAGGCGGCGCTGGGTCTCGTCCCACAGAACAAGGCGCACGCAGCGGAAGCTCTGGAGCAGGGTCAGCCGCCCCACGTCCCTGAGCTCCGGATGGTCGTGCAGCACGTGGGGCAGCCGGTAGTAGGGAATGCGGCTGCTGAGATGGTGGACGTGGTGGATGCCGATGTTGGCGGTGAACCAGCGCAGGAAGGCCGGCAGGTCGTAGTGCGAGCTGCCGTGCAGGGCGGCCTCGTGCAGGTTCCAGTCCGGATCGTTGTCCCACTTGGTGTGCTCGAACTGGTGCTGGACGAAGAACAGCCACACGCCGACGGAGGCGGCGACCAGCAGGACCGGCAGGTGAACCAGCAGGAAGGCCTTGATGCCCACCAGCCAGATCAGCAGACCGGCGACCAGCACGATCGCGACGTTGTTCGTCATGGTGCTGATCCAGGGCCGCCAGCCTTCGCGCATCAGGCCGATCGGCAGCCGATGCTGCACGATGAACAGATAGGCAGGCCCGAGGCCGAACATGATCAGCGGGTGACGATAGAGCCGGTAGCGCAGCCGGCCCCACATCGAGCGCGCGCGATATTCCTCGACCGTCAGCGTGTCGACGTCGCCGAAGCCGCGCTTGTCGAGATTGCCCGTGCTGGCATGGTGGGTCGCGTGCATGCGACGCCAGACGCCGTAGGGCGTCAGCGTCGCCACGCTGGCGATGCGGCCGATCCAGTCGTTGGCCGAGCGTTTGCTGAAGAACGCGCCGTGGCCGCAGTCGTGCTGGATGGCGAACAGCCGCACCATGAAGGCGCCGGCGGCCAAGGCGAGGGGCAGCGTCAGCCAGTAGCCCACTTCGAGTGTCGCCCAGGCCAGCGCCCACAGGGCGGCGAGCGGCACCACCGTCACGGCGATCTCGAATATGCTGCGGCCGTTGCTGGGTTGCCGATAGCGGGACAAGACCCGGGTCCAGGCGAAGGCGGCGTTCGCCAAGGGTACGTGCGACCCGGCGACTTCCGGTTGGATGCTCAAACGAATTGATGTCCTTGAGAGAGGGGGCGGGCGTCGGCCAGTCGCCCGTCGGCCTTAGGGGCCGCTGCGGACAAAAGCAACGCGCGAAGTGGCCTGGCGCTGCAGATGCCGCCGCTTACGCCGATTGCGACCGGGGAGGGGCACCAGTGCCTGCCCGGCGGCGTCCCCGCCCGCGTCCCGCGGTGCGTCCGGCAGCCGGTGCCGCGTCCGGTGCCTTCACCGGCTTGGCGCGTATGCGCACGGTGCGTCCGTCAGGCTGGTCCATGTCGAAGGCGCCGGTCTTGCGGATCAGGTCGCTCAGCTTGCGGAAGCCGTAGGTGCGCGGGTCGAAGTCGGAGGCGATGTTGGCTAGGCGCTGGCCGACGGCGCCCAGGCTCACCCAACCATCCTCGCTCTCCATCTGGGCGATCGCCTTGGCAAGAAACGGCACGGCCGCGCTCGCGGGCTGCAGCGAGCTCGGGGCCTGACTCTCGCCGGTCGTCGTCGCCGCGGCCTCTGGCACGAGATTTTCGGTGTAGATGAAGCGGCGGCAGGCCTGGCGGAAGCTCTCGGGCGTCTTCTGCGCGCCGAAGCCGTACACATCGGCTCCCTCTTCGCGCAGGCGCGAGGCGAGCCGGGTGAAATCGCTGTCGGAGGACACCAGGCAGAACCCGTCGAAGCGCCGGCTGTGCAGCAGGTCCATCGCGTCGATCACCAGCGCGATGTCGGACGCGTTCTTGCCCGACGTGTAGGCGAACTGCTGGTAGGGATCGATCGCGTACTTCTGCAGGATCTCTGCCCACGACTTGAGGCGGGTGCTGGAGAAGTCGCCGTAGATGCGGCGCACGCTCGCCTCGCCGAACTTGGCGATCTCCTCGAACAGACCGGCGGCGATGCGCGGCGAGGTGTTGTCGGCGTCGATCAGGACGGCGAAGCGGCGCGGGCGGTTGTCGTCGGCCATGGGGGGACTCCGGGTCGGCTCAGCGGGCCGAGGTGGCGAAGATCGCGTCGACGTGGATGTCGGCGCAATCGATGACGGGAAAGCCGGGATCGTGGCCGGCAAAGGCGAGGAAGAGATCGGTGCCGCCCAGCATGATCGCCTCGGCGCCGCGCGCACGGAGCCTGCGGCCCTCTTCGAAGAAGACCTGGCGCTGCGCTTCGGTGACGTGGCCGATTGTGGCCATGGCGACGTAGGTGTCGTGCACCCGGTCGAGCGCTTCGGTCGGCACCACCTCGACCGAGGGAATGCCGCCGTAGAGATGCGATTCCATCACGGCCCTCGTGCCGAGGATGCCGATCTTCCGCAGCCCGCGCTTCGCCAGTGCCGCATCGACCGCGGGAATGGCGTTCAGCACGGGCAGGGGCGAGATCGCCGTCAGCTCCTTCACGCAGAAATGGCCGCCCATCGAGGTGATGACGGCGGCTTCCGCGCCGGCGCCCTTCATGCGCTGCACGAGGCCCGCGAATATCTCGGCCTGCCGGGTCGGATTTCCAGCCACGAGATTGCGGCTCATCTCGCGCACGTCGGCATGCGCCATGGTGAGGTCGAGCGGAATGCCGGCCGCGGCATGCCGGTCGATCAGGCCGCGATAGTAGAAGTCGGTGGCGGCCGGCCCGATGCCGGCGATGAGTCCTATGTGCATGGGCGACTGTCCCCGATTGGGCACGGCCGGGCAATGCCGGGGTGTGGCGAAAAGCGTTCCTGCAAGTCGAGCGCCGCGGACGCTAGAGTTTGGCCATGCGACGCGTGGTGGTGTTTGGAACGACCGGATCGGGAAAGAGTTGGCTGGCGGAACGGCTCGCCGACCGCACCGGCCTGCGCGTGGTCGAACTCGATGCGCTGTTTTGGGGTCGCAACTGGCAGCCGGCCCTGCCCGACCTGTTCCGCCATCGTGTCGAATGCGAGACCCGCGAAGACGGCTGGATCGTCGTCGGCAACTACGGCCAGGTGCGCGACCTGGTGTGGCGGCCGGCCGACACATTGGTCTGGCTCGACCTGCCCCTGCCCGTCGTCATGGGACGCCTGCTGCGCCGGACGGTGAAGCGCGCCGTGACGCGCGAGGAACTGTGGGGCACCGGCAATCGCGAATCGCTGGCGAACGCCTTCCTGAGCCGCAATTCCATCCTGCTCTATGCGCTGAAGACGCACCGCCTGAACCGCGAGCGCTTCGCCCGGGAATGCGAGGCGCTTGCCGGAGAAAAACGCATCGTGCGGCTCTGCAGCCGCCGCGATGTCGAGCGTTTCGCGCTCAGTCCGCTGCCTTGACGGCGGACACCGGTGCGCGCACGCCGCCGCGCGCGAACATCGCGTCGATGTCGGCGGTGCCGTAGCCCAGTTCCTTCAGGATGTCCGGCCCGTCCTCGCCGATGTGCGGGGCATGCTGCTGCGGCGCATGTTCCGAGGCGGGCGGCAGGCCCGCGATGTTGGCGACCGGCATGCGGCCGAACCCGTCCTGCTCGATCCAGTCGATCGCGCCCGATTCCTTGACGTGCGGATGGTCGAGATAGTCCTGGTAGTTGTTCACCCGCTCGCAGAACACGTCCTTGGGCTGCAGGATCGAGATCCACTCCTCGGTGGTCTTGGTCGGCATCGTCTCGTTCAGCGCCTTGATGATCTTGGGCGCGTTCTTGATGCGGTTCTCGTGGGTCTGCAGGTCCGGATCGTTGGCGATGTCGTCGCGGCCGATCAGCTCGAACAGCAGGCGGAAATGATGCGGCCGCATCGCCGAGAGCATGATGTAGCCGTTCGACGACTTGAAGCTGCCGGCCGGCATGTAGAGGACCGGCGGGTTGCCCTTTGACAGCACCCACTCCATCAGCTTGGCGCCCTGGAAAGCGGCGGCCGCGCGCATCAGGCTGGAATCGATGAAGCAGCCCTCGTTGTAGCGGAACTGGCGCATCAGTGCGGTGCTGAGCGCCTGGAAGGTGTAGAGGCCGGTCGTGACGTCGACGGCGATCATGCCCTGACGCCACGGCGTTCCGTCCGGCATCCTGTTCATCACCATCATGCCGCTGAACGCCTGGATCAGGCCGTCCACCGTGGGCCGCTTGCTGTAGGGGCCGGTCTGGCCGAAGCCCGACACCGAGCAGTAGATGACGTTCGGGTTGATCTTCTTCACGTCCTCGTAGCCGAAGCCCAGCCGCGAGATGACGCCGGGACGGAAGCTCTCCATCACCACATGCGCCTTGGCGGCCAGCTTCTTCACGACGGCGATGCCGTCGGCCGACTTGAGGTCGAGCGCGATCGAGCGCTTGCCGCGGTTGAACGCGACCGAATGGGCGCAATGGTCGCCCTTCAGCTCGCCCAGCGCCCTGCCCCAGTCGCCCTCGGGCGGCTCGATCTTGATGACGTCGGCGCCGTGCAACGCGAGCAGCATGGAGGCATGCGGCCCCGCGATGCCCTGCGTGAAGTCGAGAACGGTAATGCCGTCGTAGGCGCCCTTGATCGTGGTCACTTGTTCCTCCCGAAGGCGCTGAACGTACGTTCAGCGGCGCCGGTCACGCAAGGCCAAGGCTGCAGCCGAGCCATGCGTGGCATTCACTCTGCTCCCGCGTGATCGCCGGAGAGGGTTGGCCGATCGCCCTCAGGCGATGACCGGCAGGGTCTCGATGTCGTAGGCGTGGGTGATCTTGCGGCCGAGCACAGGATCGTCGAGTTCCATCTCGAAGCGCGAGGACGGCCGGATGGCGCCGATCGCCGGCATGGTGCCGCAGAACATCGCGGTGCCCATGGGCAGCCGCTTGTTGTCCTGCCATCCGAAGATCAGCTCGCGCGGGTCGCGGATCCGGGCCAGCGGACCTTCCTGGTAGAGGACCCTCTTGCCGCCTTCCTGCACGTAGCTGCGCAGGATCAGCCGGTCCCAGTGCGGCTCGACCTCCTCGAAACGCCAGGCGGTACGGCCGATCGGCTTGGCGCACATCTGCTTGGACACGGCGATGCCGTAGCTCTCGACCTTGCGGTCGGTATGGTCGGCGCCGACCGTCACCCAGAGACGGTCGGCGGCGCCGACCAGCACCGGCTCGACCTCGCCCGAACTGTCGTCGCCCAGCACCTGGATACGGTCGGCCTGGGTCAGCATCTGCGCGGCGGCGCGATAGTAGATCGGCACCCGCGACGGCGGCTGCACGCCGATCGCCTTCAGCTCCTCGATGTGATGGTTGAGCGCCGTGACGTCGCGCCCGGTCCAGCCGGCGATGACGAGATCCTTGATGTCGACGGCGACCTTTTCGACCGCGCCCTTGGCGTGGCCCTCGAACTCCAGGCGCGCCATCGTCAGAGGACGGCCAGGCGCGAGTTGAGCAGGTCGGTGATCAGCATGTAGCCCGGCGCGTGGGTGATGCAGAACTCGGGCTTCACGGTCGCCACGACCGATTGCGGGGTGACGCCGCAGGCCCAGAACACGGGCAGTTCGTCGTCCCGCACCGGAACGGCATCGCCGTAGTCGGGCTTGCCGATGTCCTTGATGCCGATCATCTCGGGCTTGCCGAGATGCACGGGCGCCCCGTGCACCGAGGGAAAGCGCGTCGTGACCTGCACTGCGCGGATCGCGTCGGCGGGCTTGAACGGGCGCATCGAGACGACCATCGGCCCATGAAAGGGACCGGCGGGCGCGCACTCGATGTTGGTGCGGAACATCGGCACGTTGCTGTTGCAGCTCTGGTGGCGCAGCTCGAGGCCGTTCTCGATCAGCGCCTCCTCGAAGGAGAAGGAGCAGCCCAGCACGAAGGAGACGAGATCGTCCCGCCACACGCCCTTGAGATCGGTCACTTCCTCGACCATCTCGCCGTTCTTCCAGATGCGGTAGAGCGGGATGTCTGTGCGGATGTCGAGATCCTCGCCCAGCGTCGGCAGCCGCCAGTCGCCCGGCTCCGACTGTCCCAGCAGGGGACAGGGCTTGGGGTTCAGCATGCAGAAGCGCGCGAAGTCGGCGGCGAGCGCCTTGGGCAGGATCGCGAGATTGCCCTGCACGAAGCCCGGCGCCATGCCGGAGGTCGGCAGGCGGGCGGCGCCTGCGCGGATGCGGCGACGCGCGTCGCGGCCGGTCTCGCCCTTCAGCGTGGTGATCGTGCTGTCCATCGCGAACTCCTAGACGTGCTGGCCGCCGTTGATCTGGATCTCGGCGCCGGAAACGTAACTCGATCCCTTCTCGCAAAGAAAGTGGATCACGTCGGCGACCTCGTCGGGCGTGCCCAGCCGTCGCATCGGGATCTGCTCCTCGACGATCTTCTCGGTGCCGGGCGACAGGATCGCCGTGTCGATCTCGCCGGGCGCGATCGCGTTGACGCGAATGCCACGCGGCCCGAAATCGTGGCTCATCTCGCGCGTGAGCGCCGCGAGCGCGGCCTTCGACGTCGCATAGGCGGAGCCCGCGAAGGGATGCACGCGGCTGCCCGCGATCGAGGTCACGTTGACCACGCAGCCCTGGGCCTTCGACAGTTCGTCGACCAGGCCGCGGGCCAGCGCGACGGGTGCGAAGAAGTTCACGTTGAAGACCTGCCGCCACAGGTCGAACGGCGTGTCGATCGCGCCGAGGCGGCCGCCGCCCTTGCCCTTGGGCGAGATCGCTGCGTTGTTCACCAGCGCATCGAGCCGGCCGCCGTCGAGACGCGAGCGGATCTGTTCGATGCCGCGGCCGATGTCGACCGGATCGGCGAGGTCGAGCTGGACATGGTTTTCGCCGCCGCTGGGCCACGGGCAGAGCGCACTGAAAGGCTGGCGCGAGATCGTGATGATCCGCCAGCCGTTGGCGCTGAATTTCTTCACGGTCGCATGGCCGATGCCTCGGCTGGCGCCGGTCAGGACCAGGGTCCGGACATTGTCGCGTGGGGCTGCATTCATGGGATGATCCTAACCCGGACGGGGCCGGAGTTCGCGGACGATATTCGGCATGGGTTTCACGCAAGCGGCACGCCATGCCTTGTGGGGTTCGCTTTTGTTCTTCACATCATCTATTAAGTCTTTGTGATTCCACGGCTTTGTTGGATTTTTAAGGCAACTTCATCTATGCTCGTGTCCGGCTTGGCCCAATTTTTCGGGCCGCTCGGCCATCGTTTTTGAAGCAGTCATTTTTTTGGAGTTGTCCGACATGGCGGACGAACGACGGGCCTCGCTGCCCACGCCCTATCTGCGCACGGGGCCTGCCACGATGCTCACCGGGATCGGGTTGTGCGTCCTCCTCATGATCCTGCAACTGATGCCGGAAATTCGCGACGCCGGACCGCAATCGGCGATCACCGTGTCGACCCACAGAAGCTGATCCGGCTTCCAGCCGCTTGTGCGGCCGAGCAAGAGCGCGCATCTAGGGGCCGAGGTTGCGCGTACCCATGACAGCAGAACACGATCAGGCCCTGCCGGTGGGCACGCAGCTTGGCGATTATCGCCTCGATGCACTGATCGGCCATGGCGGCTTCGGCATCACCTATCGGGCCTTCGACACCCAGCTGGCCAAGTTCGTCGCCATCAAGGAATACATGCCGGTCGAGTTCGCGACGCGCCGGCCCGATGGCACGGTGGCGCCGCGCAGCGCCCGCTATGCCGACGACTTCGCCTGGGGCCGCGAGCGCTTCCTCGACGAGGCGCGCGCGCTGGCGCGCTTCCGCCATGTGCACATCGTGCCGGTGCTGCGTTATTTCGAGGCCAACGGCACGGCCTATACGGTCATGGAGTTCGAGGACGGTCACAGCGTCGCGCAGATCCTGCGCCAGCCCGGCCGGCGCTTGCAGCCGGACGAGGTGCGCAGCCTCACCGAGGGCATGCTGAGCGGCCTCGGCGCCGTGCACGCCCAGGGCTTCCTGCATCGCGACATCAAGCCGTCGAACGTCATCGTGCGCCGCGACGGCGTGCCGATCCTGATCGACTTCGGCGCGGCGCGGCAGGCGATGGGTGGCCGCACCCGCACGCTCACCAGCATCCTCACGCCGCAATATGCGCCGATCGAGCAGTATGCGATGGACGGCAAGCAGGGGCCTTGGACCGACATCTACTCGACGGCCGCGGTGCTGCATCATGCGATCGCGGGCTTTCCGCCGCCCGAGGCGGTGAGTCGCGTCGGCAGCGATCCCTATCGTCCGCTCGCCGTCACCCATGCCGATCGTTTCGACGGCTCGATGCTGTCGGCGATCGATCGCGGCCTCGCCTTCGCGCCGGAGCAGCGCCCGCAGACGATCTCCGAATGGCGCACCCTGTTCGGCGCTTCGTTGCCGCGGGCCGAGGATGCACCGACGCAGCGGATGGCCACTCCCGTTTCCGCATCGCCGCGGCTCGGCGGTGTGAACCGTCCGGCGGAGGAGCCGGCGGAGAGGAATGTTTCCCAGACGCCGCCGTCGTCCGGCAGGGTGCGCTCGCGCCGGCGCTGGCCGATCATCCTGCTGGTGCTGGGCGCCATCGCCCTCTGGAAGTATCAGCCCCAGATTCGCGAACGTGTCTTCGGCACACCCAAAGTAGAGACCCAGACCGCGATGCCGGCGCCCGTGCCGGTCGCGCCGTCGGGAGAAACGCCGGCGACCTCGACGCCCGCGCCCGCGCGCGCGCCCGTGTCCGCGCCAGCGCCGGTGCCGGCGACACCGCAGCCGCCGCCCGCCGCATCGGAGAGCACCGCGCAGAAGGCGCTCGTCGACCAGGCACAGCGCGCGGCGGGTGAAGCGCGTGCCATGGTTGAACGGGCGGAAGAGGCGGCCCGCGCCGCACGCGCCATGGCGGGCGAGGCCCGCATCGTGGCGGCGCGCGCCGGTCGGCCCGATCTCGAGAACAGCGAACGCCTCACCTACGGTGGCGGCGCGAGCTATGTCGGCCAGGTCGCCGACGGCAAGCGGCAGGGTCTCGGGGTCGCCGAGCTTGGGGACGGCGAACGCCAGGCCGGCGACTGGAGCGCCGACCGGATGAACGGTCTGGGCACCGTCCGGCTGGCCGACGACACGCGCTACGCCGGCCAATGGAAGGACGGCCAATCCACCGGTCTCGGTGTCCGCGAGAAGCCGGGGGTCGAACGGGCCGAGGGCAACTTCGTCGGCGGGCGGCTCGAAGGGTTCGGGCTGCAGCGCACGCTGGCCGAGCCCAATGTCGTCCGGCTCGGCGAGTTCCATGCAGACCTCCTCGATGGGCCGGGGGTCGAGCGCATCGGCGAACGCGAACGCTACGAGGGCGCCTTCCGTAACGGTCAGCGCAACGGCTACGGCCAGTACACCGATGCCGACGGCAAGACGCGCGCGGGCCGCTGGGCCGACGGAAAGCTCGTGGAATCAGCGCCTTAGTCTCATTCCACGGTCGCTGGCACGGTTGTTGCGCCTGCGGGCTCGAAGAGAGCGATCGTGTCGAAACCCCTGTCCGTAGTGCTGATCGACGATAATCCCGCCCGCGCCGAAATCGTGGAGCGCGGGCTGCGCGATGCCGGCTACGTTCTTCTCGCGCGGCTCGACGGCACTTACGACCTCGCAACACGCGTCAACGTCCTGCAACCCGACGTGATCGTGGTCAGCATCGACAGTCCCGGCCGCGACGCGATCGAGGATCTGCGGCGGACGACGGAGCAGCAGCCGCGCCCCATCGCCCTGTTCGCCGATCGCTCCGATCCCGCGACCATCGCGGCCGGCATGGAGGCGGGCGTCTCGGCCTATGTGGTGAAGGGACTGACGCAGGATCGCGTGCAGCCGGTCGTCGACGTCGCGGTCGCGCACTTCAATCGCTATCACGCAATGCGCGAGGAACTCGAGCGCGCGCGCCTGTCGCTCGTGGAGCGCAAGACCGTCGATCGCGCGAAGGGTCTGCTGATGGAGCAGAAGGGCATCGGTGAGGAGGCGGCCTACAAACTGCTGCGCAAGCTCGCGATGGATCAGAACAAGCGCATCGGCGAAGTCGCGCAGGACCTGCTCACCTACGCGAAGGCACTGAAGTTTTGACCTAGAGCACTTCTGGGCGAGATTGAATCAAGCCGAACATTCAAACAACGACCTCACCCTGAGGAGCATCGCGTAGCGATGCGTCTCGAAGGGTGGGAACGCGCACCTTGCCTGTTGCCCATCCTTCGAGACGCGCTGCTCCCGCAGCACTCCTTGTATCAAGAGACGGCCGCGTCGGCGTAGAGTTGCGGGCGCGG
>NZ_JAJISD010000021.1 GCF_020880995.1 Reyranella aquatilis
GCGAAGGCGTGCCGGCGACCGCGATCGCGGTGGTTGGCCGTGGCGAGCAGGGCCTGCTGGTCCAGACCGGCCCGAACGTCCGCGAGCCGCAGAACCGCCGCGTCGAGATCGTCATCCAGTAAGACGATCCGAAGCACTGGCTTCAGGAACGGCCGGGGGCGACCCCGGCCGTTTCCATTTTCGGGTATACGCTTTTCGGGTTGGCGGGGCCGGGGCAGGCCTCTATATCCGGGCTCAGGAGAGTGAATTCATGTCGCAAGTGTTGATGCCCAAGGCGACCGCCGTCTGGCTGGTCGAGAACACGACCCTGACGTTCGACCAGATTTCGGCCTTCACCGGCCTCCATCCGCTCGAGATCCAGGCGATCGCCGATGGCGAGGTCGCGGGCGGCATGACCGGCTACGATCCCACGACGAACGGCCAGCTCACCAAGGAAGAGATCAAGCGTGTCGAGGCCGACAGCAACGCGCGGTTGAAGTTGAGCCCGCGCGACGTGCCAATGCCGCAGGCGCGATCCAAGGGGCCGCGCTACACGCCCGTGGCCAAGCGCCAGGATCGGCCCGATGCCATCGCCTGGCTGCTGAAGACCCATCCGGAACTGCAGGACAGCCAGGTCGCCAAGCTCGTCGGCTCGACCAAGAGCACGGTGCAGTCCGTCAAGGACCGCTCGCACTGGAACATGCAGAACGTTCGCCAGCGCGATCCGGTGACGCTGGGTCTCTGCTCGCTCAAGGACCTGAACGACGCGGTCGACCGTGCGCGCCGCAAGGCGGCCCGTGAAGATGCCGCCCGCAAGAAGGAAGCGGCCAAGTCGGGCGCGGTGGAGGAAGTCGCCGTGAGCGACGTCGATCCGGCCGAAGCCGACCAGCCCGACGTCGCCGAGCGCTAGGCTCCGACGCGGATCGTCCTAGACGGTCATCATCACCTTGCCGACATGGTCGGCGCGCTCCAGTTCGGCATGCGCGCCGGCGGCGTCCCGCAGCGGGAACGTCTTGTATATGATCGGCTTGATCTTGCCGGCCTCGAGCAGCGGCCAGACCTTTTCCTTCAGCCCGCGCGCCATCCGGCCCTTGCTTTCGATGCTTTGCGGACGCAGCGTCGAACCCGTGAGCGTGAGGCGATTCACCATCAGGAAGCCGGCGCTGATGGTGGCGGTGGCACCGCCCTGCACGGCGATCACGACGCAGCGGCCGTCGAGCTTCAACAGCGACAGGTTCTTCGGCAGGTAGTCGCCGGCCACCATGTCGAGCACGACGTCGATGCCGCCCGACAGCTTCTTGGCCTCCGCCACCCAGTCGTTGTCCTTGTAGAGGATCGCGTGATCGGCCCCGAGGGCCGTCACAGCATCGGCCTTCTCCTGCGTGCGCACGGTGGTGAGGACCGTGGCACCGATCGACTTGGCGAGCTGGATCGCCGTCGTGCCGATGCCGCTCGCGCCGCCATGGATCAGGACCGTTTCGCCGGCCTTGAGCTGTCCGCGCTCGAACAGGTTGTGCCACACGGTGAAGTAATTTTCCGGCAGGGCCGCGGCGTGCAGCATGTCGAAGCCCGTGGGCGGCGGCAGGCACTGCGGCGCCGGCACGGTGCAATACTCGGCGTAGGAGCCGCCCGGCGTGAGGGCGCAGATCGCGTCGCCCAGGTTCCAACCGGTCACGCCTTCGCCGAGCGCGGCAATTGTGCCCGCGGCTTCGAGACCGGGCAGATCCGAGGCGCCCGGCGGCGGTGCGTAGTTGCCCATGCGCTGGGCAATGTCGGGTCTGTTGACCGCGGTGGCGGCGACCTTGATCAGGATTTCGCCCGCCTTGGGCAGGGGCACCGGCCGGGTCGCCGGAACGAGTACCTCTGGGCCGCCATACTTGGTGATTTCGATGCAGGTCATCGTGGCGGGCAGGGCACTCATGGTCGGCCTTTCGAAGCAGGTGGAGCGGTGCTAGTCCTGCCTTAGCCGCTTCCGTGGAGACGCGCCATGGCCTTCGAACTCGACGATCTGGACCCCAGGCAGAAGAAGTCACAACCGAGGAATCTCGACGTCATGAACGTCGAGGATCTCGAGGAATACGTCACCGTGCTCAAGGCCGAACTCGAGCGCGTCGAGGCCAAGATCAAGGCCAAGCGGAGCCATGCCGCGGCCGCCGCCTCGTTGTTCAAGAAGTAACCTCGGCGAACCGCCCAAGAAGGGGAAATGAATTGGTCGAAGCCAAGTTCCTGAGGCCCGACACGCTGGCACTGCACGCGGGCCAGCATCCCGATCCTGCGACCGGCGCGCGCGCGGTGCCGATCTACCAGACGACGTCCTTCGTCTTTCGCGACGTCGATCACGCCGCGAGCCTGTTCAACCTCGAAGTCGGCGGCCACATCTACAGCCGCATCTCCAATCCGACGGTCTCGGTGTTCGAGGAGAGGGTCGCCGCGCTGGAGGAGGGCTCGGGCGCGCTTGCCACGTCGAGCGGCCAGGCGGCGCTGCACATCGCCATCGCCACGCTGATGGGGGCGGGGAGTCACATCGTGGCCTCGACCTCGCTCTATGGCGGCACGCGCAACATGCTGGCGCTCACGCTGCCGCGTTTCGGGATCGAGACGACGTTCGTGCATCCGCGCGACCATGGGGGCTTCCGCAAGGCCATCCGGCCCAATTCGCGGCTGGTGCTGGGCGAGACGATCGGCAATCCGGGCGGCGAGGTGCTCGACATCCCCGCCATCGCCGCGATCGCCCACGAGGCGAAGATCCCGTTGATGATCGACAACACCTTCGCCTCGCCGATCCTGTGTAAGCCTTTGACCCTTGGCGCGGACATCGTCTTCCATTCGGCGACCAAGTTCATCGGCGGCCACGGCGTGGCGATCGGCGGCGTAATCGTCGAATCGGGTCGCTTCGACTGGGAAGGCTCGGGCAAGTTCCCGACGCTGACGGAACCCTATGCCGGCTATCACGGCATCGACTTCGCCGAGGAGTTCGGCCCGCACGCCTTCGTGATGCGCGCCCGCACCGAGGGCGTGCGCGACTTCGGCTGCTGCCTGTCGCCGCAGAACGCCTTCTACCTGATCCAGGGACTGGAGACGCTGCCGCTGCGCGTCGCTCGCCACGTCGACAATGCCCGCAAGGTGATGGAATTCCTCAAGGCCAATCCGGCGGTCGAGCGCATCGCCTCTCCCGATATGCCCGATCACCCGGACCACGTTCTCGCGCAGCGGCTGCTGCCCAAGGGCACGGGATCGATCTTCAGCTTCGACATCAAGGGCGGGCGCGAGGCCGGCCGCCGCTTCATCGAGCGGCTGAAGCTGTTCTCGCATCTCGCCAATGTCGGCGACGCCAAGTCGCTGGTGATCCATCCCGCCTCGACGACGCATGCGCAGCTCGATGCGGCGGCGCTGGCGGCGGCGGGCATCGGAGAAGGCATGATCAGGCTCTCGATCGGCCTCGAAGATCCCGAAGACCTGATCGACGATCTCGGGCCGGCGCTGCGCGCCGCGCAGAAGGGCTGACCATGAAGCTCACCGTCGACGGCCGGACCGTCTTCGCGACGACCGGGGGCGCTGAATTCGACCCGGCCCGGCCCGCGATCGTCTTCCTCCACGGCGCGGGCTTCGACCGCACGGCCTGGCGCCTGCAGACACGATGGTTCGCCCATCATGGCCGCAGCGTGCTCGCCGTCGATTTCCCGGCCCACGGCTGGTCGGACGGTCCCGCGCTGGAAAGCATCGGCGCGATGGCCGACTGGACGGCGCGCCTGATCGAGGCTGCGGGGCTGAAGCAGGCGGCGCTGGTGGGGCATTCGATGGGGGCGCTCGTCGCCCTCGACTGCGCGGGACGGCATGGCGACAAGGTGCGGGCGCTCGGCCTGTGCGGCGTCGCCGCCGAGATGCCGGTGCATCCCGAGATGCTCGAATCGGCCAAGGCCAACACGGTGAAAGTGCAGGAGCTCATGACCTTCTGGGGCATGGGCAACGCGCTGCATAAGGGCGGCATGGTCTCGCCCGGCCTGTGGCTGCGGCGCGAGTCGCTTGCGGTGCTGGCGGGCAACAAGCCGGGCGTCATCCACACGGATCTGGCCGCCTGCAACGCCTACAAGGAGGCGCCCGCCCGGGCGGCCGCCGTGACCTGCCCGACCGTGTTCGTGCTGGGCGACGGCGATCTCATGACGCCTGCCCCCAAGGCCAAAGCGCTGGTCGCCGCCATCGCCGGTTCGAGGGCCGTGACCATTCCCGACTGCGGGCACTTCATGATGGTGGAGCGCCCCGACGAAACGCTGGAGGCGTTGAAGGCCTGTGTCTGAGCGCGTCGCTCTCGTTACCGGGTCCACCTCCGGGATCGGCGCCGCCATCGCGCGCCGCCTCGTGCGCGACGGCTATGTCGTGGCGCTTCATTCGCGCAGCTCCGCCGAGGTCGGTCGCGCGATGGTCCGGGAGCTGAAGAACGCCAGCTACCACCAAGCCGACCTCGGCGATGAGACGGCCGCACGCGGCCTCGTAGCGTCGGTGCTCGAGGCGCACGGCCGCCTCGACGTGCTGGTGAACAATGCCGGGCTGTCGATCCGCATCCCGCATACCGACCTGAAGGCCGCGACGCCGGCCTTGTGGCGGCAGATGCTCGACGTGAACCTGATCGCGCCGTTCGTGCTGGTCGCGGAAGCCGAAGCCGCATTGCGTGCATCGGCGGCCAGCGGACCAGCGGCGAGCATCGTCAACATCGGCACGCATGCGGGCTCGCGGCCGAAGGGCTCTTCGATTCCCTATGCGGCATCGAAGGCCGCGCTCCACCATGTCACGAAGCTGCTGGCGCTCTCGCTGGGACCAGACATCCGCGTCAACGCCGTTGCACCCGGCCTTGTCGAGACGCCCATGACGGCGAACTGGCCCGACATGCTCGAGACCTGGAGAGCGAAGTCGCCGATGAAGCGTCCTGCGAAGCCGGAGGACATCGCCGATCTGGTGGCCGCGCTCTGCGCCAACGATTACGTTACCGGAGAGATCGTCATCGCCGACGGTGGGCTGAACCTCACCTGAGCCAGACACGGAGGAAACGACAATGAACGTCCAGACGCTGCCGCCGGGCTACAAGACCGCCCCATGGACGCCGCCGGAAAACATCACGGGCGCCATGCTGGCCGAAGCCAGCAACAAGCTGATCGAGCTGCTGCGCATCCGCACCCAACCGATCGGCATGCGCCTGTTCGAAGACCCGGCCGAGATGGACAAGATCAAGGGTATCCGCAAGCCGACCGAGGGATTCAAGTTCACCATGTGCCAGATGGTGACGCAGTCGCGCTGGTACGGCTTCACGCTCGGCATCACCGTCGACAATACGCGTGGCGGCAATTGCGGCGGTGTCGTGGGCCTCAACCATCCAGGCGAGGGGTTCCTGTCGGGCGACCACATGAACGGCGTCTGGTTCGGCAACAAGGAGGCCTCGGCCGCCCATCAGGCGCAGATGCCGCGCGTGCCGGACGGCAAGTACAACGGCCTCGCGGTGTCGCCGCTGCGTTCGGCGCGCCTCGATCCGCCCGACATCTGCCTGTTCTATGGCACGCCCGGCCAGATGATCTATTTCATCAACGGCCTGCAGTATCACCGCTATCGCCGCTACGACTTCACCGTCACGGGCGAGAGCGCCTGCGCCGATTCCTGGGGCCGGGCGCTCGCCACGCGGCAGACCTCGCTGTCGCTGCCCTGCTTCGCCGAGCGGCGCTACGGCGGCGTGGCCGACGACGAGCTGCTGATGGCCTGTCCGCCGGACGAATTGCTGCGCGCCGTCGAGGGCATGGGCCATCTCGGCAGGAATGGCCTGCGCTACCCGTTCCCGCCTTACGGCGCGGTGATGGATCCGGCGCTGGGCATGGCCAAGAGCTACAGCTGAGATGCTCTACGTCGTGGCCTGGCCGGTACTGGGCGAGGCCGACGACGCGGCACTGCATCGCCTTCGCGCGCAGTACCATCCGGGCGAGGCCGCGCTGATCGGCCCACATTTCACCTTGGTGTTCGGCGCCGCGGCCGAACGCGAAGCTGCGCTGCGCGAGGCCCTGCAGGGCCTCGCGCAGCGCCCATTCTGGTTCCAGATCGAGCGCATCGTGCGGTCGGATCTTCATCTGTATGCCGAACCCTCGGATGGTGCTGCAGAACTCACGGCGCTGCACGAGGCGCTGAACCCGGTGCCGGGCCGCGAGCCGTTCGAGCCGCACATAACACTTGGCCTGTTCCGCAGTGCCGCCGAGGCCGAGCAGGTTGCGCGCATCGTCGGACGCCGGAACCTGCCTATGACCGGCCGTGTCGAGGAGCTGGCGCTGCTGCGGCGTTCAGGCGACGGGCTAGAGACGCTGGCGAGCATCCGCCTCGGCGCATGAGTTTCCTGCGCCGAACCCTGCTCGTGCTTCTGGCAGCGCTGCTGCTCCTGGTCTTCTTCGGCCGCCCGATGGTCTGGGCCGAAGCGACGCTCCTGATGTGGGACGTGGCCGCCGGCGGTGCCCGGACCTGGTGGCAGGACATGACCGCGCCGCCACTGGAATCGGCGATGCGCTGGGAGGACGGGGAGGGCGACCTCTATCTGCCGGCCAGCCAGGCGCGGGCGGCGATGGTACTGGTGCCGGGCGCCGCCGTGCTGGGTCGGGACGAACCGCAGCTGCAGGCGTTCGCGCGCAGCCTCGCGCGGGCCGGGTTCGCGGTCTTGGTGCCCGAGTTGCCGGAGGTACGCCGGCTGGTCCTGTCACGGGCCGATGGCGACCGCGTGGCGCAGGCACTGCGACAGTTGAACGGGCGCTTTCCCGACCTGCCGCTCGGCGTCGCGGCGATCTCGTACGCCGCCGCGCCCGCGCTCATCGCCGCGATCGAGGACGATCTCACTCCGAAGATCGCCTTCGTTCTCGCCATCGGCGGCTATCGCGACGCCTACTCGACCATCCGCTTCGTCACCACCGGGGCGTTCCGGCCGAGAGGCGACAGCCGCGAATTCCGCGTCGAACCCGATGCCTATGGCCGCTGGGCCATCCTGCGCGCCAATGCGAGCCGGCTGGACGATCGACGCGACGCGCACCTGCTGGAAGAGATCGCGCAGCTTCGCGCCCGGGACCGCAATGCCGACATCTCCCGTCAGGTCGCGATGCTGGGATCTCAGGGCCGGGCCGTCCTGGCCCTCGTCGACAACCGCGATCCCGATGCCGTCGACCGCCTGATCGCCGCCCTGCCTGAGAGCGTGCGCCGCGAGATCGATGGCCTGAACCTCGCCTTCCATGACCTGTCAAAACTGCGTGGCCATCTCATCCTGGTGCACGGCCGCGGCGATCCGATGGTGCCCTACAGCGAGAGCCAGGACCTCGCCGTCGCCGCCTCGAGGGCACGGGTATCGCTCTTCCTCGTCGACGACATCGGGCACGTCCAGTTCAACGAGGTGAGCCTCGCCAACGCCTGGACGATGTGGAAGGCGATCGTCGCTCTGCTCGAGGAACGGCGCTAGAGCAGGCGCGCGCTCCAATGATCTAGCGCCAGAGCGGCGGCAGCGGCGGGAGGCGGACGTTGCCCGGTCGCGCGGCGACTCCGAATCTCGCCAGCGCGTCGCGGACCTCGCGCGGCATGCTCATGGTGGGTGCGGTGGAGACACCGGCCATCTTGAACACGCGATCGACGATGCGCTGAAAACGGTCGCCATCGTCGGGATAGCGGCGGATTTCGACCTTGCGGCCCTCGTCGATGCCGGCCTTTGCCTTGGCGATGTTGAGGGCGAGCTGGAGTCCGCCGAGCTCATCGACCAGGCCGGCGCGCTTGGCGTCGACGCCGCTGAAGACGCGGCCTCGCGCGGCGGCGTCGAGGCGGTTGGCGTCGAGATTGCGGAACTCGCCGACTTGGGCGGTGAAGGCGGCATAGACAATATCGAGCTCGCGGTTGACGGCGGCACGCTGCGCCGGCGTAGGCGGCTGGAAGGTCGAATGCATGCCCGCATTGCGGCCAACGGAGAGGCGTTCGACGTTGATCCCGAGCGAGGTCAGGAGGTCCTGGGCCATCGGCCAGACGCTGAAAACGCCGATCGAGGCGGTGATGGTGGTCGGCTGCGCCACGATCACGTCGCCGCGCACGGCCGCGAGATAACCGCCCGAGGCGGCGACGTCGCCCATCGAGACGATCACGGGCTTGCCGGCGGCGCGCGCCCGGCCGACCGCGTCGGCAATGGCGTCCGCCGCCGGATAGGTGCCGCCGGGAGAGTCGATGCGCAGCACGATGGCGCGCACGTCCTTGGCCTGCGATGCGTTCTCCAGCGCCTCGACCACGTCCTCGGCATCGGCCATCGCATCGTCCTCGAGCGGGTTTCGTTCGCCGCCGCCGGACATGATCGCACCGCTGGCGCGCACCAGCGCGATGACCTCTCCGCGCGCCTTGGGACGCGCCTCGTCCCCCGCATACTCCGCGAGCGTCACGAGGTCCCGCTTGCCGTTGGCGCGCTGATAGACGTCTTCCAGCGCGTCGGTGCGATAGCCGATCTTGTCGACGAGGCCGTCGCGACGCGCCTGTTCGGACTCCAGGGGTGCATTGTCGATCAGCCGCCGCATCTGGGCGGCGTCCATCTTGCGATCCCGTGCCACGTCGGCGACGAACTGGCCGAACAGGCTGTCGATGAGCTGCTGCAGGTTCTCGCGGGCCGGCCGGGTGTAGCCGGTCTCCGTGAAGGAGTCGGGCGCGCTCTTGTACTCGTAGCGCTTTCCGCCCTCGACCTTCACGCCGAGCTTGTCGAGGCCGCCCTTGAGAAAGGGTGTCTCGACGGCGATACCGGTGACGCCGAAGCCGCCGCTCGGCTGCAGCCAGATCTGCTCCAGTGCGGCGGCGAGATAGTAGTCGGCGACATGGTTGCCGCCGCTGCCCAGCGACTCGGCGAAGCCGACCGTGAACTTGCCCTTGCCGCGAAAGTGCGCGATCGCCTGGCGCAGCTCCTGCACGCGCGCAAGGCCGCCCGCCTCGTCGCCGATCTCGACATACAGGCCCGCCACGCGCGGATCGTCGGCGGCCTGCCAGAGCAGCTGCACGGTCTCGACGATGTCGCGGGAGGAGCCGAACAGACCGCCGCTCAACAGGCCGGTCGAGGTCGTCTCCGGCGGCAGCGAGCGCAGGTCGAGCGAAAGCACCATCTGTTGCGGCAGCGGCTTGGGCGAGAAGGGACCCGAGGCGAGGAACGCGGCGCCGGCGACGATCGCCAGCAGGACGAGGGTGCCGATGGTCGCGAGGAAGCCGACGATGAAACGCCGCATGCGAAGTTCCCCTGAACGAACGAATTGTGAGGATTAGGTCTGGACGAGATTCGGCCGGAACGCCTTCACGGCGTCAAGCATGGCCGTGGCTTTCGTGTCGAGGCCGTTGTCGCGGACCAGGATCGCGGTCGGCATGCCGCGGATCGGGCGCAGGCTGTCGTCGAGATTGAAGAACGACAGACGCAGGTCGGCTGCGAGAAATGCCTGCGGCTCAATGCCGATCTGGAGTTGGGGGCGAAACCCGAGGCGGCGCAGACGGACCCACTGGATGTCGTCCCATGCAAGACGCGCATTGCGGCCAAAGCCCAGGGCGATGCCATCATGGTCGATCACGATCTGCGGCGTCCGGTCGAGGTAGCGGCTGATGCCGACATAGACGTAGTAGGCCATCGCCACCGCCAGCACCGAGAACAGCACGAAGCGCGGGTCGTTGAGCGAAAGAGTGGGAGCATTGGCCGAACCGCCCGACGCGAAGTGCATGATCGCCGAGCCGATCATCAGCAGCGACACAATCGCCATCCCGGCATTGTGCAGCGAGCCGTAGCGGGCTTCGAGGGCCTGCCGCGCAGTCACCTGTGGTCTTCTAGCCGCACTGCGCGCGGTGGCGCAGCAGATGGTCGGCGAGGACGCAGGCCATCATGGCCTCCGCGACCGGCGTGCCCCGAATGCCGACGCAGGGATCGTGGCGGCCCTTGGTCCGCAACTCGATCTCGCGGCCCTGGCGGTCGACGCTGCGCACTGGCGTCAGGATCGAACTGGTGGGCTTCACCGCGAGCCTGCAGACGATGTCCTGGCCGGTCGAGATGCCGCCCAGGATGCCGCCGGCATGGTTGCTGAGGAAAGTCGGGGCGCCGTCGCGAATGCGCATCTCGTCGGCGTTCTCCTCGCCGCTCATCGCGGCCGTGGCGAAACCGTCGCCGATCTCCACGCCCTTCACGGCGTTGATGCTCATCAGCGCCTTGGCGAGATCGGCGTCGAGCTTGTCGTAGACCGGGTCGCCCAGCCCCACCGGCACGCCCGAGGCGACCACCTCGATCACCGCGCCGCACGAGCTGCCGCGCTTGCGCACGTCGTCGAGATAGCCCTCCCAGCCCTGCGCGGCCTGACGGTCGGGGCACCAGAAGGGATTGTCGCCGGTCGCGTCCCAGTCCCAGTTGGCGCGGTCGATCTTCTGGCTGCCGATCTGGATCACGGCGCCGCGGATGGTGACGCCGCCGCCCAGGATCTTGCGCGCAATGGCGCCGGCCGCGACACGCACCGCGGTCTCGCGCGCCGATTGCCGGCCGCCGCCGCGATAGTCGCGCACGCCGTACTTGCGGTCGTAGGTGTAGTCGGCGTGGCTCGGCCGGAACTGGTCCTTGATCTCGCCGTAGTCGCGGCTGCGCTGGTCGACATTGTCGATGTGGAGGCCGATCGGCGTGCCGGTCGTCACGCCCTCGAAAACGCCGGACAGGATCTTCACCTGATCCGGTTCCTGGCGCTGGGTGACGAAACGCGACTGTCCCGGGCGGCGCTTGTCCATCCAGACCTGGATGTCGGCTTCGGAGAGCGGGATGCGCGGCGGGGTGCCGTCGACTACGCAGCCGATCGCGAGCCCGTGGCTTTCGCCCCAGCTGGTGAACCGGAAAAGGGTGCCGAAACTGCTGCCGGCCATGGCCGGCCGCTCCGCTCTACTCGCCTTCGAAGTTGCCGAGCAATTCGGCGATCTGCTTCGCGGACGATGTGTTGATCATGCCGACCACGTGGTAGCCGGCGTCGACGTGCATCACTTCACCGGTGACGCCGGTGCCGAGGTCGGACAGGAGGTAGAGGCCGGCATTGCCGACTTCCTCCGTCGTGACGTTCCGCTTCAGCGGCGAGTTCAGCTCGTTCCACTTCAGTATATAGCGGCCGTCGTTGATACCGGCGAAGGCCAGTGTCTTGATCGGGCCGGCCGAGATCGCGTTGACACGGATCTTCTGCTCGCCGAGGTCGGCGGCCAGGTAGCGCACGCTGGCCTCGAGGGCCGCCTTGGCGACGCCCATGACGTTGTAATGCGGGATCACACGCTCTGCACCGTAGTAGGTGAGGGTGAGGAGGCTGCCGCCCTCCTTCATCAGCGGCACGGCGCGCTGCGACACCGCGGTGAAGGAATAGACGCTCACGTTCATCGTGAGATTGAAATTGTCGGACGTGGTGTCCAGGTAGCGGCCGCGCAGCTCGTCCTTGTTGGAGAAGGCTATGGCGTGGACCACGAAGTCCAGCTTGCCCCATTCCTTTTCGAGCTTGGCGAAGACCGCGTCGATGCTGGCAGGGTTGGTGACATCGCAGGGCTCGATGATCTTGGCGCCGATCGAGCCGGCCAAGGGGCGCACGCGCTTCTCCAGCGCCTCGCCCTGGAAGGTAAAGGCCACCTCGGCCCCCTGGTCGTGGCAGGCCTTGGCAATACCCCAGGCGATCGAGCGCTCGTTGGCGACGCCCATGACGAGGCCTTTTTTACCGGCCATCAGTTGTGCAGCTGCGGTCATGCACCGGTTCTAGCGGGGGACGGCTGTTGGGACAAGATGCCGGTGGTGGAAGGCTGCAGACCCCCTCATATTGTGGTGATGATCAGGGAAACCACCGACCCGCTGGAGCTTTTCGCCGCCTGGTACGCCGAAGCCTCCGCCTCCGAGCCCAACGACCCGTCCGCCATGGCCTTGGCCACGGTCGGGCCGGACGGCACGCCGGCCGTCCGTATGGTCCTCTTGAAGGACTACGATGCCGCCGGGTTCGTATTTTACACCAATTATGAGAGCCGCAAGGGCAATCACCTCCTGGCGCATCCCAAGGCAGCCCTCCTGTTTCACTGGAAATCGCTGCGCCGGCAGGTGCGGCTGGAAGGGCCCGTGACCAAGACCACGGCGGCCGAGGCGGACGCCTATTTCGCCAGCCGCGCCCGCGGCAGCCAGGTCGGCGCCTGGGCGTCGGAGCAGTCGCGGCCGCTGGAGAGCCGCTTCGCGCTGGAGAAGCGCGTGGCGGAGTTTGGCGCCAAGCACCTGGTGGGGGCGGTCCCGCGGCCGCCCCACTGGTCGGGCTTCCGGCTGCAGCCGACCCTGATCGAGTTCTGGCAGGACGGCGCCTTCCGGCTGCACGACCGGCTGGAGTACCGGCGCGGGTCCGCGGCCGAGCCGTGGACGACGCGAACCCTCTATCCCTGAGCGCGTGATGGCGATGGCGCCCCATCGGCTGATGCGGCTGGCGACCGTCGCGTCGATGTCGGTGGCGCTCATCCTGATCGTCGCCAAGCTGGCGGCGTGGCGCATCACCGATTCGGTCAGCATGTTGTCGTCGCTGGTCGACACCTCGCTCGACCTCGTGAGCTCGCTGGTCACCTTCCTGGCCGTGCGCCACGCGCTGATACCGGCGGACGACGATCATCGATTCGGACATGGCAAGGCCGAGGGGCTGGCGGGCCTCGTCCAGGCGGGCTTCATCGCGGCCTCCGGCTGCGCGCTCCTCGTCGCGGTCGTCGAGCGGCTGGGCAACCCCAAGCAGGTCAAGGAAGAGATGGTGGGGCTCGTCATCAGCGGGCTGGCCATCGTTCTCACTGCGGTGCTGGTTTCCTTCCAGAGATATGTCGTCCGGCAGAGCGGTTCGCTGGCGATCGGCGCCGACATGGCGCACTACGCCACCGACCTGGTCGCCACCCTCCTGACGGGCGCCGGCCTGTTCCTGTCGGGCCTGCTGGACCAGCCGCTGATCGACAGCAGCGTCGCGGGCGTGGTGGCCCTCTACCTGCTGCACGGGGGATGGAAGGTGGGACGCGCGTCGCTCGACGTCCTGATGGACCGCGAGCTGCCGGCCGATGAATCGACGCGTATCGAGCAGATCGCGCGCAGCCATGCCGGCGTGCTCGACGTCCACGAGTTGCGGACCCGTTCGAGCGGCCTCACCAAGTTCGTCCAGCTCCACATCGAGGTGGCGCGCGACCTTTCGCTGGTCGATGGACATGCGATCGGCCAGGAGGTCGAGGTAGAGATCGCCCGCGTCTTCCCGGCCGCGGAAATCATCGTCCACGTCGATCCAGCTCCTCCCGCTTGAACCGCATCAGATGACCGCTCGCCCCTCATTCGTCGTCGAGGACCAGTCCGAGACCGTCGCCTTCCTCGAAGCCGAGCTGAATCCGGAGCGGCGGATCG
Source organism: Reyranella aquatilis (assembly GCF_020880995.1). Taxonomy (GTDB): domain Bacteria; phylum Pseudomonadota; class Alphaproteobacteria; order Reyranellales; family Reyranellaceae; genus Reyranella; species Reyranella aquatilis. The sequence continues at coordinate 13,385 of NZ_JAJISD010000021.1, forward strand.
ACACGCACGGCGCGGTCGTCTTCCTCTGTCGCGAGCGTGCGTACAAACTGAAGCGGGCTGTGAAGTTTCCCTACATGGACTTCTCGACGGAAAGCCGGCGCGCCGCGATGTGCGCCGCCGAGATCGACGTCAACCGGCGTTCGGCGCCCGAGATTTATCTCGGCATCGCGCCGGTGCTGCGCCGCGAAGGAAAGCTGCTCCTGGGCGAGGTCGGCGGGACGGCGGACAATGCCGTCGACTGGCTGGTCGTGATGCGCCGCTTCGACGAGGAGGGGCTGCTCGATCGCATGGCCGCGCGCGGCGCTCTGACGCCCGAGCTGATGGCGGCGCTGGGCGCTCGCGTCGCGCGGTTCCATGACGGGCTGCCGGCCATCGCCTCGGGCTTCTGCACCCCTGACGACTACCGCCATTCGGTGGCCGCCGACGTGCGCCAGATGCGCGAGGCGGGCGAACGGCTCGACCCGCCGACCAGCGAGGCTCTGGCCGAGGCGATGCCGCGCTCGCTCGAACCTTTCGTCGATCTCGTGGCGCGCCGCGTCGCGGCGGGCGCGATCCGCCGCTGCCACGGCGACCTGCATCTGCGCAACATCGTGACGCTCAACGGCCAGCCTGTGCCGTTCGACGCCATCGAATTCTCCGACAAGATCGCCAACATCGACGTGCTCTACGACCTCGCCTTCGCGCTGATGGATCTGGCGCGACAGGGGCTGGGTGCGCTGGCCAACCGCCTGCTGAACGAATGGCTGTGGCGGGTGCGCGAGACCGAAGGCGCCTCGCACGAAGAGGCGCTGGCGCTGCTGCCGATGTTCCTCGCGCGCCGGGCCGCGATCCGCGCCTATGTCGATTCGGCCGTCACGGCGGTGAGCGGTGCCGACAATGCCCCGGCGCGCGCCTACCAGAAGGCCGCGCTCGCATTCCTGCAGCCCGCGCCGCCGCGCCTCGTCGCGATCGGCGGCCTGTCGGGCAGCGGCAAGACCACGCTCGCCTTGAAGATGGCGCCGGAGATCGGTCGTACCCCTGGCGCGGTCGTGGTGCGCACCGATGTCGAGCGCAAGCGGCAAGCCGGTATTGCGCTGGAAGAGCGCATGCCCGCCGGCAGCTATTCGCCCGAGGCATCGGCACGGACCTACGCGGCCGTCATCGTGCGCGCCGAGCGCGTGCTGAGGGCAGGGCACAGCGTTGTGCTCGATGCCGTCTTCGCGCATCCCGATGAACGCGCGGCGGCCGAGGCGCTGGCGCAGAGGGTCGGCGTGCCGTTCCAGGGAATCTGGCTCGACGTGCCCAAAGACGTGGCGCAGCGGCGCGTGACCGACCGCAAGGGCGATGCGTCCGACGCCACGCCCGACGTGGTCGAACGTCAGTTCGACTACGAACTCGGAGCCATAGACTGGGAGCGCCGCTGAGCCCGGCTTGACGAAACCATCATGAGTGAGTAATCACTCATTTATGAAACCAATCCCGTTTATCTTTGGTTTGGAGGGCGACGCCGCGGTCCACGTCGGCTGGCGCGAAGCCGAGGCGCTGGCGGTGCGCGAGGCCTGCCTGGGCTGGCTGCCACTGGGAGGCCTGTTGGCCCGCCTGGCCGATCCGATCGTGCGCGGCTGGATGAAGCGGGCAGGGACGCCCTATGCCGCCGAGATCGACGCCGTCGCCCGCACCCTGAAACGGCCGGGCATCTGGCTGTTGCACGGTGCCTATCTGTTCGGCTGCACCGCCTTGGCCGACGACACCGCCCAGGGGCCGCGGCTGCGGCGCACGCTCGACTGGCCATTCCCCGGTCTCGGGCGTCTCGTCGAGGTACGGCGCCAGCGCGGGCCGGCCGGCGCGTTCCTCAACGTCACCTGGCCGGGCTTCGTCGGCGTGCTGACGGCGGTCGCGCCGGCCCGCTTCGCCGCCTCGATCAACCAGGCGCCGATGCGCCGCCGCTGGCGGACGCCGATGCTGCTGTGGCTCGACTACGCGCTGAACGCGCTCGCCGGCCTGCGGGGCAGCGGGCGCCTGCCGCCCGAACATCTGCTGCGCCAAGTCTTCGAGACCTGCACCAGTTTCGACGAGGCGCGGAATCTCCTGGAGAGCACGCCCGTCGCGCGCCCCGTCCTGTTCCTGCTCGTCGGAACCGAGCCCGGTGAGCGCATCGTGATCGAACGCGAGGAAACCAGCGCGCGCACCTTTCGCGACGAGACGGTCTTCGCCAACGATTGGCGCGAGCGCAGCGACAACTGGCGGCCGCGCGCCTGCGGCGACGGCGCGCCGGTCGAAAACAATATCCGCCGCCGCACTGCGCTCGCCGTGTGGACCGGACGCGACGCGGACGAATTCGAGTGGGTGACGGCGCCCGTTCTCAACGCGTGCACGCGTCTCTCGGTCGAGATGTGTCCGGCGACAGGCCAGCTAACCGTCGCCGGCTGGGAAACTGACGAACGAGGCAGCGCCGCCCGCGTCACCGCGATCTCAGCCTTCTAGAACAGTCTTCAGGAGCCCCGATGAGCAAGCCAGAAGCATCCGAGCGCAAGGCAGGAAGCATGGCGGGGCTTCTGCTCACCTTGTCGATCTTGGTCGGGACGCTGTTCGCGATCACGAACTCGGTGACTTCCGCCACGGTGAAGAACTCTTTCCAAATCGTCGGTTACAAGCCCTCAACGTTCGTCGAGCAGCCGACGGCACCCTTCTTCTACTCGATTGGCAACAAGCTCAGGTTTGGCAGCGTCATTGTGGACGAGGGGCCGATCCTCTTCGAGGCCAAGCCATCGGACGGTGGGATATGGGCCGTTTATGTCAGCCCTGATGAGACGAAGGCCGTGGTCGCGAGCGGCGGCGACTTGTACTTCGTGCTGCCCGGCCAGCCGCCAGCGCTTCTCCTTCGAGATGCCTACGATCGGATGACGGGACGAGGTGACAGGAAAGTACCCGTCGGCAATCCGATCTACGACTATAGGGCGCTGCAGTGGGACGCCTCGAGCCGCTTCATCTACATTCCTCGAGGGGTGTGGGAGGATCGATATCCATCACACTCGGCGCTCCTGCGCATCGACGTCTCGGATTCCGCCAATGTCGTCGAGATAACCCATGACACGAAGGCGTTCGGGATGTTTTTTGTGGGTAGTGAATGCATCTGCTTCACGCGCGTGGTCAACAGAGGCGACGTTATCTGGAGATGCATTGTCGGAGGCGTGGAGAAGTCGCCGAAGGCGATTGATGAGCGCGGCATCGTGATGGACGACGGTACGAGTGTCGAAGGAAAGCCATTCGCTTCGTTCCGATGGTCGAGAGGTGGGCTATGGCTCACCGGGGCGGGCTTCTCTATCCGTGACTACAATGGCCGCTGGGGCTTCTTTTCCAAGAATAGCGATGAAGCGATCTTCCAGTTCAATGGCGGAGTCGACCCGCTCAAGGGCCGCTCTGGAGACGGCATCTACGACGTTAATGCCAACGTCCTGCCGGGAGGGCGTTATGCCTTCCTCTATGTCCCGATGAAAAACTTAAGGGGCGGGCGGAGGGAAATCCTCGTGGATGGCTTTACCGGTCAGTATCGCGAGGTTCCCCCAAGCACTCTTGTCTATCGCAACCTGAACTCGCTCAACTACGAGCGCGTCAAGTTCGGCCTGCGCTGGAGCGACTCGCCCGAATTCGAGCCTATGTTTCCGCTACGCCCCTATGCGCGATAGACAGCGTCAGCCGGCTTGCCAGCATCAGGCGCGTTTCTTGGCGGTCGAGCTACGCGGCAGCAGGCGGGCGAGGTATTGACCGGTGTAGCTCTCCGGTACCTTCACGATCGCTTCGGGCGGTCCCTCGGCGACGAGGCGACCGCCGCCGGATCCGCCGTCGGGGCCCATGTCGAGGACCCAGTCGGCGGTCTTGATGACTTCGAGATTATGCTCGATCACCAGCACCGTGTTGCCGGTCTCGACCAGGCGATGCAGTACTTCCAGCAGCTTGCGCACGTCCTCGAAATGGAGACCCGTGGTCGGCTCGTCGAGGATGTAGAGCGTGCGGCCGGTGGCGCGCCGCGACAGTTCCTTGGCGAGCTTGACCCGCTGGGCCTCGCCGCCCGACAACGTCGTCGCCTGCTGGCCGATATGGATGTAGCCCAGCCCGACCTGCTGGAGCGTCAGCAGCTTGTCGCGGATGACCGGCACCGCCTTGAAGAACTCGCAGCCCTCGTCGACCGTCATGTCGAGCACGTCGGCGATCGATTTGCCGCGGAACACGATCTCGAGCGTCTCGCGGTTGTAGCGCTTGCCCTTGCAGACGTCGCACTCGACGTAGACGTCGGGGAGGAAGTGCATCTCGATCTTGATGACGCCGTCACCCTGGCAGGCCTCGCAGCGGCCGCCCTTCACGTTGAAGGAGAAGCGCCCGGGCTTGTAGCCGCGCTCGGTCGATTCGGGGAGCTGCGAGAACCAGTCGCGGATCGGCGAGAAGGCACCGGTATAGGTCGCGGGGTTGGAACGTGGCGTGCGGCCGATCGGCGACTGGTCGATGTCGACGATCTTGTCGAGATGATTGACGCCCTCGAGTGCGGCGTGGGCGCCGGCATGCTCGCGCGCATTGTTGAGCTTCTTGGCCAGTGCCTTGTAGAGCGTCTCGACGATCAGTGTGCTCTTGCCGCTGCCCGACACGCCGGTGACACAGGTGAAGGTACCGAGCGGGATGCTGGCGGTGACGTTCTGGAGATTGTTCTCCTTCGCGCCCTTGAGCGTCAGCCACCGCCCATTCTTCGGCGGCGGCTCGCGGCGCACCTTGGGGATCGGGATCTGGCGGAAGCCGGAAAGATACTGGCCAGTGAGGCTCGCGCTGTTGCGCATCACCTCGTCGGGCGTGCCCTGGGCAATGACGGTGCCGCCGTGGGCGCCGGCGCCAGGGCCCATGTCGACCAGATAGTCGGCGGCCCGGATCGCATCCTCGTCATGCTCGACCACCAGCACCGTGTTGCCGAGATCGCGCAGGCGCGTGAGCGTCTTCAGCAGCCGGTCGTTGTCGCGCTGATGCAGGCCGATCGACGGCTCGTCGAGCACGTAGAGCACGCCGGTCAGGCCCGAGCCGATCTGGGAGGCGAGGCGGATGCGCTGGCTCTCGCCGCCCGACAGGGTGCCCGAGGTGCGGTTCAGGGTGAGATAGGAGAGGCCGACATTGTCGAGGAAGCCCAGCCGCTCGTTGATCTCCTTCAGGATGCGGGCGGCGATCTCGCGTTGCTTGGGCGTGAGTTTGGGGTCCAACTCAAGGAACCACTTCACCGCCTCGCCGATCGAGAACTCGGTGGTCTGGCTGATGTTGAGGCCGGCGATCTTCACGGCCAGCGCCTCGGGCTTGAGGCGGGCGCCGTTGCAGGTCTCGCACTTGCTCTCGTGCTGGTACCGCTCCAGGTCCTCGCGCACCCAGGAGGAATCGGTCTCCTTCCAGCGGCGGTCGAGGTTGGGGATCACGCCCTCGAACGGCTTGGTCGTCTGGTACTGGCGGATGCCGTCGTCATAGCGCATGGCGACCGACTCGCTGCCGCTGCCATAGAGGATCGTGTCGCGCACCTTCTTCGGCAGGTCGCGCCACGGCACCGAGGTCTTCACCTTGAAGTGCTTCGCGATGCTCTCGAGCGTCTGCATGTAGTACTGGCCCGAGGAATCGGCCCAGGGTGCGACCGCACCTTCCGAGAGCGAGAGGCGGTCGTCCGGCACCACCATCTCGGGATCGAAGAACATCTTCACGCCGAGCCCGTCGCAGGCCGGGCAGGCGCCCTGCGGCGCGTTGAAGGAGAAGAGGCGGGGCTCGATCTCCTCGATGGTGAAGCCCGAGACCGGACAGGCGAAGCGCGCGGAGAAGACGGTGCGCTCGCCGTTGTCGGCGTTCTCGGCGATGGCGAGTCCTTCCGCCAGCGACAGCGCGGTCTCGAGCGAATCGGCGAGCCGGTTGCCGAGATCAGGCTTCACGACGATGCGGTCCACGACGACGTCGATGTCGTGCTTGTATTTCTTGTCGAGCGCCGGCGCCTCGGCGATCTCGTAGAGCTTGCCGTCGATCTTGACCCGCTGGAAGCCCTTGCGCTGGAGTTCCTGCAACTCCTTGCGGTACTCGCCCTTGCGGCCGCGCACGATGGGCGCCATCAGATAGAGGCGCGTGCCGTCGGGCATCGCCTTGATGCGGTCGACCATCTGCGAGACGGTCTGGCTCTCGATCGGCAGGCCGGTTGCGGGCGAGTAGGGCACGCCGACGCGCGCGAACAGCAGGCGAAGATAGTCGTAGATCTCGGTGACGGTGCCGACGGTCGAGCGCGGATTGCGCGAGGTCGTCTTCTGCTCGATCGAGATCGCGGGCGAGAGTCCCTCGATCGAATCGACGTCGGGCTTCTGCATCAGTTCGAGGAACTGGCGCGCATAGGCCGAGAGACTCTCGACGTAGCGGCGCTGGCCCTCGGCGTAGATCGTGTCGAAGGCAAGCGATGACTTGCCAGAGCCCGAGAGGCCGGTGATCACCACCAGCCTGTCGCGCGGCAGGTCGACGTCGACGTTCTTGAGATTGTGCTCGCGCGCTCCCCGGACGGAGATGAAGCGGTGCGGCTCGGCGGCGGATAAGCGTGACTTGGCCATCAGGAGCGGGACAATAATGTATGCGGGGGATCACCGCATATGGCGATTAACCCCCAGCCCCGCCAGTCCCTGCGTCAAGCTGGCGATGCTTGCGCTGCCAGCACCCGTGCCGTCGGCCGGTCGTTCATCAGGAGCTGCGCGGTGCCCGCGATCAGGCCGATCAGCACGCCGATCTTCCAGGCGAGATCGTAGGAGCCCATGAGATCGTAGAGATAGCCACCGCCCCAGGCGCCGAGGAAAGAGCCGGCCTGGTGGCTGAGGAAGGCGATGCCCGTCAGGGTCGACAGGAAGCGCAGACCGAAGATCTGCACCACCAGCCCGTTGACCAGGGGAATCACCCCCAGCCAGAGCGTGCCCATGGCGGCCCCGAACAGCACGACCGAAAGCGGCGTGGGCGGGAACAGGAAGAACAGCGCCACGGTCAGCGAGCGCAGCAGGTAGATCGCCCCCAGCAGCAGGCGCTTGGGGTATTTGTCACCCAGCCAACCGAACAACCACGAACTCAGGATGTTGAATCCGCCGATCAGCATCAGCGCGACCGCGCTGTAGGACGCGTCCATGCCGCATTGGGCGAGGTAGGTCGGCAGGTGGGTGGTGATGAAGACCAGTTGCAGGCCGCAGACGAAGAAGGCGAGTGCCATCACGACATAGCCGCTGTGGCGCCGCGCCTCGTCCAGCGCGCCCGCCAGGGTGAGGTTGCGATCGGTCGACAGGCTGTTGGGCAGCTTGTCGGCGCGGCTGCCGATCCAGGCGGCCGGCAGCATGGCAAGGGCAAGGATCACGAAGGCCCAGACCGCGGTCCGCCAGCCGTCGGTGTTCAGAAGGTAGGCCGCGATCGGGGCGGTCAGCATCGTGCCCACCGAACCGGCGGCGGAGACGAGGCCGAAGGCAAGCGTGCGGCGGCCCGGCTCGACGACACGGGCCGCGATGTTGGCCGTGATGCCGGAGGTCGTGCAGGCGAGCGACACGCCGATCAGCACCCCGGCACCCAGGATGATCGGCAGCACGCTTTGCGCGGTCGCCGTCAGCCAGATGCCGACGATGTAGAGCACGCTTCCGATCAGGGCGACCCAGCGCGTTCCGTACTTGTCGGCGAAGACGCCGGCGATCGGCTGGCTCACGCCCCAGGCGATCTGCTGGACGGAGATCGCGAGGGCGAAATCGGAGATCGCGATACCGAGTTCCTTGGAGGCCGGTGCCTGGAACAGGCCGAGATTCTGCCGGATGCCCATCGCCAAGGTCATCATCAGCGCCGCGCCGCCCAGCATGGCGTAGGCCTGGCCGGTGGAAACCTGCGGAACGTGAAAGGATTTGCTCATGGCCGGGGAAGATACGGGAGAGTTTGCCGTCCCAACCAATGAATTGTCGGAGGGCCCGCATGAGCAGACTTCACTTCACAACCGTTATTCGGTGGCTGCCCACAGGCGGCCGGGGCTAGGTTGCCCGCCGTGAGGTAGGTGCCGCGTCCCGCGGCGCCGGGAAAGCCAAGGAGGCCCCCATGGCGGGCAGCGTCAACAAAGTCATTCTCGTCGGAAATCTCGGCCGCGACCCCGAAGTGAAGTCCATGCAGGACGGACGTTCACTGGTGAACATGTCGGTGGCGACCTCCGAGACCTGGCGCGACCGCAACAGCGGCGAGCGCAAGGAGCGCACCGAATGGCACCGGGTCGTGATCTTCAACGACAAGCTTGCCGAGGTGGCCCAGAAGTTCCTGAAGAAGGGCGCCAAGGTCTATCTCGAGGGCCAGCTCACCACGCGCAAGTGGACCGACCAGAGCGGCCAGGAACGCTACACGACCGAGGTCGTCATCCCGCGCTTCGGCGGCTCGCTCACCATGCTCGATGGCCGCAGCGGCGGCGGTGACGGGGGTGGCGGTGGCATGGACGACGACTACGGCGGCGGCATGGGCGGCGGTGGCGGCATGTCCAGCGGCGGCGGCGGCGGCGGCGGCGGTGGCGGTGGCCGTGCGGCACCGCGCGGCAAGGCCGAGCTCGACGACGACATTCCGTTCTAGACCGTGCGGACGCTCGTCCTGGGAGGGACGGGCGTCTTCGGCGGCCGGTTGTGCCGCCTTCTGGCGAACGATCCTCTCATCGACCTGACGATCGGCGCGCGCGACGGCGCGAGGGTCGAGGCCCTGGCGGCCGAACTCGGCGCGGCAGGTCTCGTGCTCGACTGGCGACGCGATCTCGATCGTGTGCTCGCCGGCCGGTCGTTCGACGTCGTGATCCATGTCGCCGGTCCGTTTCAGGGGCAGGATTATGCCGTGGCGGAAGCATGCATCCGCCACGGCGTCCATTACCTCGATCTCTCCGACGACCGGGCCTTCGTGTGCGGGATCGTCCGGCTCGATGCGGCGGCAAAGGCCGCGGACGTTCTCGTCTGTGCGGGCGCCAGCACGGCGCCGGCGCTCACGGGCGCGGTGCTGGAGCGGGCGCTGCAAGAGGGGATGGCCGTCGATCGCATGTCGTTCGGCATCGTCCCGGGCAACGATGCGCCGCGCGGCCGCGCGCTGGTCGAAGCCATCCTGGCAAGTGCGGGAAACCCCATTCCGGATCAGCCGGGACGCCGCGTCTGGGGCAGTCTCCGCCGCTTCGTCGTGCCGGGTCTCGGCGCGCGCTGGGCCGCCGCCTGCGACCTGCCCGAGCCGACGCTGTTTCGCGAGAGGTTCGGAGTCGCGGAGACCTATGCCGGTGCCGGATTGGAACTCTCCGCGCTGCATTTCGGCCTCTGGCTCCTCGCCTGGCCGGTCCGGTTGGGGCTGCTGAAGACGCTGCGGCCGGCGGCGACACCGCTGGCCTGGATCGCCGACCGGCTGCGCGCCCTCGGTAGCGACAAAGGCGGGCTGCGCATCGATCTGGCGGGGCCGGGGGCCTCGCGTTGCTGGTCCCTGATCGCCGAGGGAGGCGATGGGCCCTACGTGCCGGCAATGCCCGCGGCGGCGCTGGTACGCAGGCTCGCGCGCGGGGACCTCGGCCGGCGCGGCGCGATGCCGTGCGTTGGCCTGCTGTCGCTGGCCGATATCGAAAGCGAATGGTTGCGGGCGCACCTGCGCATTGCGTCGGGATGGGGCGAGGATGGCGCTTCGTTCAGGCCCTCGCTGTATCGCCGCGTGCTGGGCAGGAATTATGGAGGGATGTCTGAGCCCGGTCAGCGTCTGCACGACGGTGTGGGCGGAACGTGGAGTGGACGCTGCTCTGTCGATGGCCCAGCGAACCTCCTCGGACGGATCGTGGCGAAGCTCTTCGCTTTGCCGCCCGCTGTTCGGGATGCGCCCATCGAGGTGGACTTCAAAGTGCGCGAAGGGCGCGAGACCTGGATCCGCCGGGTCGGCGGCCGGAGCATGCGCTCCGAGCAGTCCATCGGGCGACGACGGCCGGCGGGGTGGCTCGTCGAGCACTTCGGGCCGTTCGCCTTCGATCTGCGGGTGACCGTGACGGAGGCCCGGCTCGAACTGGCAATGGCCGGTATGCGCTTCGCCGGGATTCCGCTGCCGCGGCTCTGCTGGCCGCATGTCAGTGCCGTCGAGACCGGAGAAGCGGGGCGGTTCCACTTCGACGTCGAGATCGGCCTGCCTGGGATCGGCAGGCTGGTGCGCTATCGCGGCTCGCTTACAGATCGATGAAGCGGTCGCGGGTCTGCGGCGTGGGGACCAGGCAGGAATCGAGGCGGCCGAACCACCGGATACGGTTGCGGGCCACGACGTCGTAGACCGGATCGCGCAGGAACTTCGGCACCAGGATCAGCGGCTGCAGCCAGCGTGCTGGGCCTTTAAGGTACCGCAGGGCGCGTAACGCCGCCGTCGAGCGGCTGTGCACCTGGCCGTCTTCCAGCAACAGGATCGTCCGGTCGAGCGTGTCGCCGGGCAGGCCCAAGGCGAGGATGACCCGCTTGCCGAGGTCCGATTGGGAGCTTGCGAACTTCAGCCGGCCGCCCGGGTCCCGTTTCAGGCAGAAGGCGACGAAACGGCTGCAAAGGACGCACTGGCCATCGAAGAAGTAGAGCGGCTGCGGCAGGTCGCCGAGGGTCGCCGGCACCTTCACGCGGGGAAGCCGAGCGCGCGCAGTTCTGCCGCGGTCTCCTCGGCCGAGCGGTGGTGGATTCCCGCCATGCCTGTGGCTCGGGCGCCTTCCACGTTGGCCAGCACGTCGTCGATGAAAACAGCGTCTTGCGGGGCGAAGCCGCCGCGCCGGCAGGTCAGTTCGAAGATCGCCGCATCCGGTTTCCAGCAGCCGACATGGCCGGACACCACGAAGTCCCGGAAATGGCGCACGAACGGGTGCCTCGCGCGCGCCGGTCCGCGCAGCCAGGCGTCGAGGAAGCCGGGGGCGTTGGACAGGAGGTAGAGCGGTACGCCGGCGCCGCCCAGCCGCTCGACGAGGGCGGCCATCGGCGCGAACGAATGGTCGAGCATCTCGTCGAACCGCTCGTAGTAGGCGCCGATCAGGGCTTCCTTGCCGGGATGGCGTGCCTGCAGTTCGCGGGTCGCGGTCCCGGGATCGCCATCGTAGTCCTGGCGCATGTGCCATTCGCGGGTGGTCACGTTGGCCAGGAAATCCTCCATCTCGGCTTCCTGCGGGATCAGCTTCCGGTAGAGGTGGCGCGGATTGTAGTCGATCAGGACGCCGCCCATGTCGAAGACCACGACGGAGGGGCGGGAGAGGGCACTTTCTGGGGGCAAATCGCGGCCTTTCCGGGAGCTATTTTCGGTGCGAATTTAGTCAATGAAATCAAAGTGTTAAAGGGGGCTTTTTCGGGCGATTTTTGTTGGTCTTGCAGGGGTTGTTTGCTAGTTTGCGAAATACCCCTTCCGGAGCCTCCGGACAGGCTGCAAGAACGAGAAAAATCCCAGGTTTCCGTGAGCGACGATACGACCCTGCCGCCGGCGCCGCCGCCCTCAGACGCGCCTCCGCCGCCGTCTTCTCCGCACGATATCGCGCCGATCACCATCGAAGAGGAGATGCGCCGCTCCTACCTCGATTACGCCATGAGCGTGATCGTGGCGCGCGCTCTGCCGGATGCCCGCGACGGCCTCAAGCCCGTGCAGCGACGCATCCTCTACGCGATGAAGGAGGGCGGCTACGACTCGACGCGGCCCTTCCGCAAGTCGGCGCGTATCGTCGGCGACGTGATGGGCAAGTATCACCCGCACGGCGACAGCGCGATCTACGACGCCATGGTGCGCATGGCGCAGGATTTCTCCATGCGCCTGCCGCTCATCTCGGGGCAGGGCAATTTCGGCTCGATGGACGGCGATCCGCCGGCCGCGATGCGTTACACCGAGGCGCGGCTCGCCACGGTGGCGGAGACGCTGCTCGAGGACATCAACAAGGAAACCGTCGAGTTCCAGCCGAACTACGACGAGCGCGAGAACGAGCCCACGGTCCTGCCGGCGGCCTATCCGAACCTGCTGGCCAACGGCGCGGGTGGAATCGCGGTGGGCATGGCCACCAACATCCCGCCGCACAATCTCGGCGAGTTGATCGACGCCTGCGTCGCGCTGATCGCCAACCCCGAGCTGACAGTGACGCAGCTCATCGAATACGTGCCGGGGCCCGATTTCCCGACCGGCGGCACGATCCTCGGCCGCAACGGTATCCGTGCCGCTTTCGAACTGGGTCGCGGCTCGATGATCATGCGAGCCAAGACCAGCATCGAGGCGAGACCCGGTGGTCGCGAATCGATCGTCGTCACCGAAATTCCGTATCAGGAGAACAAGGCCCGGCTGCACGAGCGCATTGCCGAGGTCGTGCGGGACAAGAAGGTCGAGGGCATTTCCGAGATTCGCGACGAGAGTGACCGCGACGGCGTAAGACTGGTCATCGACCTGAGGCGCGACGCCATGGCCGACGTCGTGCTCAATCAGCTCTATCGCTTCACGCCACTGCAGACGAGTTTCAGCGTCAACGCGCTGGCGCTGGACGGTGGCCGTCCGAAGCTGATGAGCCTGAAGGAACTTCTCGAGGCCTTCATCCGCTTCCGCGCCGAGGTTCTGACCCGGCGCACCCGTTTCGAGTTGAACCATGCGCGCGACCGCGCTCACGTGCTGGTCGGTCTCGCGATCGCCGTCGCCAATATCGACGAAGTGATCGAGATGATCCGCCGCTCGCCCGATCCGAACGTCGCGCGCGAGCGGTTGATGGCCAAGGATTGGCCGGCCGCCGATGTGAAGCCCCTGATCGACCTGATCGCCGAACCCGGCCGCGAAGTCTCGCCGGAGGGCACCTACCGGCTCTCCGAGGTGCAGGCCCGCGCGATTCTCGAACTGCGGCTGCAGCGCCTCACCGGGCTCGAGCGCGACAAGATCGCCGAGGAGCTGACCGAGGTCGCGAAGCTGATCGAGGGTTATCTCGAACTGCTGGGCGACCGCGACAAGCTGTTCGCGCTGATGGCGAAGGAACTGGTCGAGATCAAGGAGAAGTACGCTACGCCGCGGCGGACCGAGATCGTCGACAACGAGTTCGAGCAGGACATCGAGGACCTGATCCAGCGCGAGGACATGGTCGTCACCGTGACCCACGGCGGCTACGTCAAGCGCGTCCCGGTCTCGGCCTATCGCGCGCAGCGGCGCGGGGGCAAGGGCCGCTCGGGCATGGCCACGCGTGAGGACGATTTCGTCTCGAGCCTGTTCGTCGCCAACACGCATACGCCCGTGCTGTTCTTCTCGAGCCGCGGCATCGTCTACAAACTCAAGGTCTGGCGGTTGCCGCTCGGCGCCCCGCAGGCGCGTGGCAAGGCCTTCGTGAACCTGCTGCCGCTCAGCGAGGGCGAGACCATCAGCACGGTCATGCCGATGCCGGAGGACGAGTCGAGCTGGTCGAGGCTCAACGTGATGTTCGCGACCGCGCGCGGCGGCGTGCGGCGCAACGAGCTCGGCGACTTCGTGAACGTGAACCAGAACGGCAAGATCGCCATGAAGTTCGAGGGCGAGGATGCCGGCGACCGACTGATCGGCGTCGCGGTCTGCACCGAGGACCAGGACGTGCTGCTGGCGACGCGCCAGGGCCGCGCCATGCGATTCCCGACCGACAAGGTGCGTCTGTTCGCGAGCCGCAACTCGACCGGCGTGCGCGGCATCGCGCTCGCCGAGGGCGACGAGGTGATCTCGATGTCCCTCGTCGATGCCGGGAAGGGCGTCACCAGCGAGGAGCGGGACGCTTACCTGCGCCAGTCGCGTGCCCTGCGCCAGGCCGAGAATGCGGCCGCCGGCGAGACTTCTGCGGAGGCGGTGGAGGAGGAGACACCGTCGGGTGAGGAGGCAGCCGTGCCGCCGGCCGTGCTTTCGCCGGAGCGCTTCGCCGAGTTGCAGGCGCGGGAGGAGTTCGTGCTCACCGTCGCCTCGTCGGGCTTCGGCAAGCGGACGTCGGCCTACGAGTATCGCGTGACCGGTCGCGGTGGAAAGGGCGTGGAACTGATGAGCCTCGCCAAGGGCGGCGAGATCGTCGCGGCGCTGCCGGTGCTCGACACCGACGAGATCATGCTCGTCACCGACGGCGGCACGCTGATCCGGTGTCCGGTGGATGGAATCCGCATCGCCGGGCGAGCGACGCGCGGCGTGCGGATCGTCACCGTGAGCGAGGGCGAGCGCGTCGTGACGGCCGTGCGGATCGGCGAGGACGATCCAGGCAACGGTGGAAACGGCGACAGCCAGCCCGAGTCGGAGACAGGAACAGAGCAGGACTCCAGTTCCGAAACAAACGGTGGATAAGGACCGGTCGTGTCGCTAAGACTTCGCCGTCGCAGTCTGCGCACAAGGGGGAGACATGGCCGTAGAACGCACCGGGGTCTATCCGGGCACGTTCGATCCCATCACGAGCGGGCACATGGAAGTGGTGCGCCGCTCGCTGCGGCTCGTCGACAGGCTGGTGATCGGCCCGCACATCAACGTGGGCAAGGGACCGCTCTTCTCGCTGGAGGAGCGGATCGACATCATCAAGGAAGACATCGCGGATTTTCCACAGGCGGACCGGGACCGCATCACGGTGGTGCCGTTCGAGGGCCTGCTGATCCACTTCGCGCGCGACGTGCAGGCATCGGTCATCATCCGCGGCCTGCGGGCGGTCTCGGACTTCGAGTACGAGATCCAGATGGCCAACATGAATGCCCGCATGGAGCCTGCGATCGAGACGATCTTCCTGATGGCCTCGGACCGCCACCAGTTCATCGCCTCGTCCCTGGTGAAGGATATTGCACGGCTGGGCGGGGATACCTCCCAGTTCGTGTCCAAGAAGGTATTCGAGCGGCTGAAGGCCAAATTCGGCAAGAAGTGAGGCCTCCACAGGTCTCGTTGACCATCGGCCCCCCGCACTTTATATGGGCGCCGCGCGGCGGAGAGGCCCGCGGCGCGGAACCGGGACGAGCCCGTAGCTCAGCGGTAGAGCATCTGACTTTTAATCAGAGGGTCGTGGGATCGTACCCCACCGGGCTCACCACTGGACCCAAAAAGGAGAAGAGCGGCTCATGCCGTCGGTGAAAGTCGTCAACGGCAAGCAGATCGTGGTCGAGAACCTCGGTCCGATCGAGCGCCTCGTCAGCTTCGTCTCGAAGCCGTTCGTGCGGATGTGGCATCACCGTGACCTGATCGCCGCCATCCTGCGGCGCGAGGTGCGCGAGCGCTTCAAGGGGTCGATCGCCGGCTGGATCTGGGCGATCATTGCCCCCCTGCTGGCGATCGGTGTGTACACCTTCGCCTTCACCACTACGCTGTCGCTCCCGGTGTCCGACGGGACCGATGGCAAGCAGGTCAGCTACTCGCTGTTCATCTTCAGCGGCATCATCGTCTTCAACTTCTTCTCGGAGATGGCGTTCCGTGCGCCGATGCTGCTGCACGAGTACACCCACTTCATCAAGCAGACGATCTTCCCCAGCGATATGCTGCCGGTGATCTCGACCCTGCGCGCCACGGCCTACACGCTGATCTCCGGCGCGGTCATGCTGATTTTCCAGTTCGCAATGACCGGCTCGCTGCCGTGGACCGTGCTGCTGCTGCCGTTCATCTTCATCCCGTTCATGGCGTTCCTGATCGGCATGTCGTGGTTCCTGGCGGCGCTGGGCGCCTTCACGCGCGACGCCGGCTATCTGATGATCACCATCGTGCCGCTCTTCATGTTCGCCACGCCGGTTTTCTACTCGCACGCTCAGCTGCCGGAGCCGTTCAACTTCTGGATCTACGCCAACGCGCTGACCGGCTTCGTCGAAGTCATGCGCGACGTGGTCCTGTTCGGCAAGCTGCCCAACATGATCGTCTATGGCTGGACCCTGTTGATCTCGGTGTTCAGCTTCTATTTCGGCTACTGGTTCTTCGACAGGTATCGGAATGTCATCGTCGACGTCCTCTGAGATCGTCGTCGAGGCCAAGAACCTCGGCAAGGCGTTCCAACTCTACGCTCATCGCAACGACTGGCTGAAGCAGGTCCTGCTCGGCTGGTGGAAAGCGTATTTCAAGCCCTTCTGGGTGCTGCGCGACATCAGCCTCGAAGTGAAGAAGGGCGAGAGCATCGGCATCCTGGGCCGCAACGGTTGCGGCAAGTCCACCCTGCTGCAGGTGATCTGCGGCATGACGCTGCCCAGCCACGGCGAACTGCGGGTCAACGGCCGCATCGCGCCGGTGCTGGCGCTGGGCTCGACCTTCGACATGGAGCTGTCGGGGCGCGAGAACGTCCTGATCGGCGGCGCCGTGCTCGGGCTGAAGCGCAGCGAGGTCCTCCGCAAGTTCGACTCGATCGCCGAGTTCGCCGGCATCGGCGAATACATGGACCAGCCGGTGAAGCACTATTCGATGGGCATGCGCACGCGCCTGGCCTTCTCGATCTGCGCCCACGTCGAGGCCGAGATCCTGGTGGTCGACGAGGCCTTGTCGGTCGGCGACGCCGCCTTCCAGCGCAAGTGCCTCGACTGGATCGACAATTTCCGCAAGACCGGCACGCTGCTCTTCGTCTCGCATTCAATGGCCGAGGTGCGCCGCCTGTGCACCCGCGCCATCTGGATCGAGGAAGGGCGCATCCGCGAGCAGGGCGATCCGAACGACGTGATCCGCTCCTATCACCGTGCCCTGCTGGTCGAGAAGGACGACGTCCAGCGCTTCTCCTCCGGCAACGCCAAGCAGGCGGCTGCGGGCGAGTGATCCCGCATGGAGCCGGGGACCCTGGCGTGGCTCGGCTTCGGCTGGTGGGGACTCGGCACGGCGATCCAGTGGGTGAGCGCGGCACTGGCGCGTACGCCTAGGCGGCCGCCCCCCGGCGGTCGTTACCGGCCAGAGGATTTCAGCATCGTCGCGCCGATGGCGGGAGCCGAGGACGCGACCGGCGCCTATGTCGCGGCGCTGCGGCGGCTGGCCGGGGCCGGCGCGGAAATCCTGATCTGCGTGGCCCGGCCCGACGACGGCGCCGTGGCGCCGACCCGGGCCTTGTGGCCGGATGCCCCGATCCTCGTGGGCAACGACGATACCTTCAATCCGAAGATGAACAACGTGCGCAAGGGGCTCGAGGCGGCTGCCCGCCCCGTCGTGGCGCTCTGTGACGCGGGCATCGAACTCGGCGTGGACGATCTGCTCCGGGCGGCCGCCCCCTTGGCGAGCGGGACGGGCCTTGTGCTGGCGCTCAAGGCGGCCGAAGCGCCGGCGAGCTTCGCGGCGGAGGTCGAGCGCGCCTACATCGACGGCCATCAGGCCCGGTTCCTGTTCGCCGCCGACCGCCTCGGCATCGCCGTGGCCTCCGGTGGGGTCACGCTCATGACCCGCGAGACGCTCCAGCGCATCGGCAACTGGCGGGGCTTCAACCGCTGGATCGCCGACGACTATTCGGTCACCCGCTCGGTGCGAGAGTTGGGCCTCGCCACCCGCCTGGGCGATGTCATGCCGCGGCTGCCGCTCGGTGAACGGCCGTGGTCGGCGGTGTGGCGACGGCAGGTGCGCTGGGCGCGCACGCGCCTGCGCCTGCCGGTCTGGCCGCTTGTGCTTTGGGAGCCGGCGATCGGCTGGGCCGTGACGGGTGGGGCGGGGACGCTCGGGCTGCTCGCCCTCGGGGCAAACGCGGGCGTTATTGCCGCCGCATGGGGCGCCCACACGGCCGGATGGCTCCTCGCCGAAAAATGGTTCATGACGGGGCGTGGCCTGTCGTTTGGGATTCGCGCGGCAGCGGCCGCGGTCCTGCGGGAGGCCCTGGCCCCGGTGCTCATCGTCAATGCGCTCTGGGGCCGGACGATCTATTGGCGGGGGACCGACCTGGGCGGCCAGTGGCGAGAAACCTCCAGGGAACAGACCGGGGATGCCGCGTCGGGGAAGTCCGTATGAGCAGTGTGAACCGTAGACAGCCTATTTCCACCGTGATGTTGCCGGCCAAGGTCGATTCCGTGACCGTGGCGTCCGTCGAGGTGATGCTGGTGGCGGCGCTGCGGCCGGGCGCCCGGGTCATCGTCGACGGTAGCCAGGTCAACTACATGAGCGCCGCCGGAGTCCGCACCTTCGCATCGGTTCTGCACAAGGCGGCGGAGGCCGATGCCCGAATCGTTTTCTGCCGCTTCACCGGTGCGGCGTGGGACTGCCTGCTGGTCAGTGGTTTCTCCGAACTGCTCGAGATCGCGAGCACGCTCGAGGAAGCCACGGCGAGATTGGAGAAAGAGACACAGCGTCTCGGTGGGGAAAGCTTGCACCGGCGAGGCGCCACAGGTTAATTAGCGTCTGGCTGAGCGATTCAATCAATAGGTTGGGGCATGGCGCGGTACCGAGTGCGGCGACTGTTCCGGACGGAGATCAGGATTTGACAATTTGGAGCTGGCTGCGCGCCGCCGCGCGACCTACCGCAATTGTCCTCAGCCTCGGTTTCGGCCTGGCGGCCTGCACCGCGTTGCCCGGCGACGGCCCCTGGATGGGCGGCGCGGCGACGACGACGACCGAAGCTCTTCCGTTCGACGTGATCGATCTCACCCCAACCACCATCGCCAACTACCGCCAGCCGCCGCCCGTCGACCGTCCGTCGACGGTGAGCAACCTGTCGGCCGGCTCCCGCATCTCGGTGGCGCCCGGCGATGCCATCAAGGTCCGCATCTTCGAGCCCTACGAGGGCAGCATCTTCCCGACCATCCAGCGACCCGGCGCCGACTTCGGCGTCCAGCGCGTCACCGATGACGGCACCATCAACGTGCCCTTCGTCGGTACCGTGAAGGTGGCCGGCCTCGACCTCAACCAGATCGAGAAGAAGATCGGCCAGCAGGTCTCGGCCTCGGGCAAGGCCCAGGATCCGCAGGTCATCGTCGAATTCGTGGCCGATCGGACGCATACGGTCATGGTGTCCGGCGACGTCCGGCAGCCCGGGCGGGTTTCCCTGCTCGAAGGCGTGCGGACCGTGGTCGAGGCGATCAACAAGGCTGGCGGTCCGTCCGGCGTCGGCGGGCAGGGCGGCACCGGCGTCGGCGCCAACCAGCTGGAAGTGGTGGTGCGGCGCAACGGGCAGGTGATCCTGCAATCGCAGTATTCCGACCTGCTGGCCGGCGGCGACATCGGCCTCCAGAAGAACGACGAGATCGTCGTTCGCCCGAATGCCCGCATGTTCACCGTCCTGGGTGCCGTGGTGAAGGCGGGCAACGTGGATATGCCCAAGCACACGATCAGCCTGCTGGAGGCGATGGGCATGGTCGGCGGCCTCAACGACGCCCGGGCGAACAAAACCGGCGTTTATGTGTTCAGAATGGGGGATTTGCAGAACAATCCCACGGCCCGGGCGCGCGTTTTCCGACTGGACCTTTACCAGCCGGTATCTATCTTCATAGCCCAGCAGTTCCCGGTGCAGCCGAAGGACGTCGTCTACATCACGAACGCCCCGCTCTACGAGTACGACAAGATCTTGACATCAATCTATCGTACCTTCTCGATCGTCGGCGTTCTGAGGGGCAATCTGATCACCTCGACGACCTTCTAGAAGCCACCTTCCAACTAGGGGCAGCGTCCCCGGGCGTTTTTTGGTACTATTTATTATGGCGCAGGCAAGAAAGTTCACTTGGGGCGCCGCAGGTCTGGCCGCGTTCATCGTCGTCGCGGGCCTGACCCTGTGGATGATGCCCAGCCGGCAGACCAGCAGTGCCCAGGATGGCCCCAGGCCCCTGCCGCCGCTGATTTCGCGCGGGTACACCGATGCGCCGGCCGGAACCGCCCTGATCGCCGGCGACCCCGCCGGCGGCGGCGTACTGATCGAACTCAAAGTGACCGACGGCCAGAAGGTCAAGCGGAACGAGGTCATCGCCGTCCTGTCCAACTACCCCAAGGCCGACATCGCCGTCCGGACCTCGGAGGCCGAACTCGCCAAGACCGAGAAGGCGCGCGAGGCGATGGTCAGCGGCTACCGGACGGCCGAAATCGCCATGCAGGAAGTGGTGGTCAAGTCCGCCATCGAGGAGAACAAGCTCAAGGTCCTGGAGATGCAGCGTTCCGGCAAGCCGCCGGACCAGAAGCAGCTCGAACTGAACATCTCCCAGCAGAGCCTCGAGCGTGAGCAGGCCAAGCTGCGCATCCAGAAGGAAACGCTGGCGAGCGACCTGCAGCAGAGCGACAACGACATCGCCATCATCAAGGCGAAGCTCGACAATGCGCGCAGCACTCGCGAGCAGGCGCTCGTCCGCTCGCCGCTCGACGGCATCGTCATCCAGATCTACACGCGCCAGGGCGAGCGTATCTCGCCGAACGGCATCGCCAAGATCGTCGATCTCTCGCAGTTGCGCGTTCTCGCCGACGTCGACGAGTTGAACGTCGGCCGCATATCGGCCGGTGGCAAGGTCGAGGTCACGTTCCGCGGCAGCCCGACCGTCTACCAGGGCACGATTTCCCGGGTGGCGCCGACCGTGAAGCGCATGCAGCGCATGGAGCCGGATGGCGGTTCCTCGACCGACGCGCGCGTCGTGCAGGTCGAGATCCAGCTCGACGACCCGTCCAGCATGCCGCAGGTTCTGGGCCGCGAGACTCGCGTCACCTTCCTCTGATGGCTCTCACGCTGCCAGCCAACCCGTCGTCGCGGCTGCGGCGGTGGCTCCAGTGGCGTCCGACCTTCTCGCTGGCGCGCCTGAGGGCGGCGGCAGTCACTGCCACGAGCATGCCGCTGGGATCCCAGCAGCTGAAGCGCCAGCGGACGAGCACGCTGCTGTCGCTCGCCGGCGTGACCGCGAGCCTCCTCGTCATCTTCGCCCAGCTCGGGATCGAGCGGGCGGTCTATGATTCGGCGATCCGCCTCCATCGGTCGGTCGTCGGCGATCTCGTACTGGTGCCCTACGGCTTCAAGTCGTTGCAGCTGCATGCCGAGGTGCCGGCCTCCATGACCGACGTCGTGTCGGCCAACCCCGCGGTGACCAACACGCTGCCCTTCTGGTTCGGCGTCATGTCGATCACCCATTCCGGGATGGAGTCAGGCCGGCGCATCGCCTGGTATGCCGTCGACGTCGAGCGCCCGGCGATCGACGTTCCCGGGCTGCGGGACAATCTCTATCGGCTGCGGGAGGCGCGCCGCCTGCTCTACGACCGCGAGTCGCGCCCCTATTTCGGCGACCTCGCCGAGCAGGTCGGTCCCGGCAAAAGGGAGTTCCAGGTCCTGGGGCCTCCCGACAATCGCGGCCTGCTGCGCCAGTTGTTCGTTGTCGGCACGTTCGCGCTTGGTCCCAACGTGCTGAACGACGGCTCCATCATCATGTCGGAAGACACGATGGCCGAGGTTTTCGGCTCGTGGTGGTCGGACCGTCCGGCCTTCATCGCGATCCAGCTGGCCAAGGGCTCCGATGTCGACGCCGTTCGCAAGGAGCTCAACACGGCCCTCGCCGGACGCGGCGAGGTGCTGACGTTACGCGACTTCGAGAAGCGCGAGCGCACCTATTGGTCGCGTGAAACGCCGGTCGGCTATATCACGGACCTGGGCTTCGTGATGGGCGTGATGATCGGCATGGTCTTCATCTATTACGCCCAATACCAGATCATTCGCTTCTATCTGCCGGAATACGCCATCCTGAAGAGCCTGGGGTACGACTGGTGGTTCTTCCTGTTCATGATCGGCCAGATCGGCGCTGCGATCATCACCCCGGCCTTCCTCGTCGCCTTCACGCTGGGACGGTTCGTCTATGGCGCCACAGAGGCCGCGATGCATCTTGGCATGACGATGGGCCTGCGCGAAATGGTCGTGGCTCTGGTGGCCTGCATGATCATGACCGTCGTCTCCAGCCTGTTCGCCATCCGCCGCCTGTGGCGTGTCGATCCCATCATGCTGTTCGAGTGATCATGAGCACCGACGCACACGGTTTCGGGCCGCCCGTCGTCGAGGCGGTCGACGTCCATCATCACTACGGCGAGGGGCCGCAGCGGGTGGACGTGCTGTTCGACATCAACATGCAGGTCCGCGAGGGCGAGTTGGTGATCGTGACGGGCCCGTCAGGCTCGGGCAAGACGACCCTACTCACCATTCTCGGGACCATGCGCAAGCCGTCCGAGGGCAAGCTGCGCCTGCTGGGCACCGACATCGTGGGCATGGGCGGCTCGGACCTCGACGTGCTGCGCAACCGCATCCGGTTCCTGTTCCAGAAGCGCAATCTCCTGTCCTCGCTGACAGCGCTGCAGAACGTGATCGCCGGTGTCTCGACGACCCCGTTGGCCGACCCTGCCTGGGACGAGCCGCGGGCGCGCCATCTGCTCGGCCTGCTCGGCCTCGGCGACAAGGCGTCCTCGTGGCCGGACGAGCTGTCGGGCGGTCAGCAGCAGCGCGTGGCGATCGCCCGTACCATGATCGGCCTGCCCGACCTCATCATCGCCGATGAGCCAACCTCGGCGCTCGATCGTGTTTCGGGAAGGCTGGTCGTGGATCAGCTCAAGGACCTCTCGATGCGCGCCAAGTGCGCCGTTGTCCTGTCGACCCATGACGAGCGCATCTTCGACGTCGCCTCGCGCCGCCTCCACATCGAGGACGGCCGCTGCTTCGAAGTTCCCATCCACTATCACTGAGAGCGGCGGCCCATGCTGCTCTTCCTAATCGACCTGCTGGTCTTCCTGTGCCTCGCCGCGCAGGTCGCGATCGCGGCCTACTTCCTCTACCTGGTGTATTGGCTGTTCGAACTGCCGCGTGACGAGAAGCCTGCGCCCGCCCTGCCGGCGGAGCTGCCGCGCGTGCTGGTCCAGGTCCCCGTCTACAACGAGCCGCTGGTCGTGGAGCGCTCGATGGCGGCGATGGGCGCGCTCGACTGGCCACATGACCGGCTGACCATCCAGCTCCTCGACGACAGCAACGACATCACCTCCGACATCGCCGCCCATGCCATCGCGCGTCTGCGCAAGGCGGGCATCGACGCGCACCATGTGCGCCGCAGCGATCGCGGCGGCTTCAAGGCCGGTGCCCTGGCGGCCGGGCTCGCGCTCGACGACGCGCCCTACGTGGCGGTGTTCGACGCCGATTTCGTGCCGGCGCCGGGCTGGCTGAAGGAGGCGATGGCCGCGATGCTGGCCAATCCGCGTGCGGCCTTCGTGCAGACCCGCATCGAATGGGGCAATGGCGAGCGCAACTGGCTGACGCGCGCCCAGCGCCTCATGCAGGACGCGCACTTCGCCGTGGAGCAGGATGTCCGCGCGCGGCGCGGCGTGCCGTTCCAGTTCAACGGAACCGGCGGTATCTGGCGCCGCGCCGCCGTCGAGGAGGCGGGAGGCTGGTCGCACGACACCCTGTCGGAGGATCTCGACCTCGTTCTTCGCACCTACCTCAAGGGCTGGACCGGCGTGTTTCTGGTCGACACGCATGTGGTCGGCGAACTGCCGCAGAAGGTCGAGGATTTCGGCGCACAGCAGAGCCGCTGGTCGAAGGGTTTCGTCCAGGTCGCCCGCAAGCTGCTGGGGCCGATCTGGAAATCCGCCTGGCCGACCGAGGCCAAGCTCACGACGACGGTGGCGCTGGGCCAGCAACTCATATTTCCACTGCTCGTGGTCGGCGCGCTGGCGCTCGTCGTCTCGATCGTCGGCCACGGCCGGCTGCTCGGCATTTTCCGCTTCGGCCTGTGGCTGTGGCTCGCGGGCATGCTGGCGGTGCTGTTCGGCATGACCTGGGGGGCCTATCGCAAACTCAAGCGGGGGGGCACGGCTCGCTACCTGGTCACGGCTGCCAGCGTGCCGGCGCTGATCGTATATCTCGCCGTCGCCAATGCCGCCGCGATCGTCGGCGCGGGCTTCGGCAAGAAGACCGAGTTCAACCGCACGCCCAAGACCGGCACCTGAAACGATGGCCATTCTCGCGATCCTCGCACTCCTGTTCGGCGCCGTTTTCGCGGTCTGCTGCCTGCTGCTCGCCGCCTTCATCGGCAGCCTTCTCTACATGGTGGTGCTGCATCATCGGCTGAAGGATGCGGGGCTGCGGCGCGAGGAGAGGCTGTTGTCGACGCCGCTGCCGGCCGATGCCGACCTGCCGCACGTCGTCGTTCAGATCCCGTCGTTCAACGAGGGCCCGGTGGTGCGCCGCGGCGCCGAATCGGCCGCAGCGCTCGACTGGCCGCGCGACAAGCTGCACATCCAATTGCTCGACGACAGTACCGACGAGACGGCCGAGATGGTGCGCCAGGTCGCGGCCGATCTGCGCGCCAAGGGCTTCGACGTGGTCGCGCTGCAGCGCACCGACCGCAGCGGCTACAAGGGTGGGGCGCTGCACGAGGCGATGCAGAAGACGCCCTACGATTTCTTCGCGATTTTCGACGTCGACTACATTCCGCCGACCGACTTCCTGCGCGTCTGCATGCGGCCGTTCTTCGCCGAGCCCAGGACGGCCTTCGTCCAAGCGCGCTTCGACTTCCTCAATCCACACGAGAACGCGCTCACCGAGATGCAGATGGTGACACTCGACGCCCATCTCGGCATCGAGCAGGCCACGCGCTGCTGGGCCGGTCACCCGCTGCCGTTCAACGGCACCTGCGGCATCTGGCAGCGCGCCGCGATCGACGCCGGCGGGGGCTGGAAGGGCGACACGGTCACCGAGGATCTCGATCTCACCTATCGCGGTTGGGTGAAGGGCTGGCGCGCCCTGTTCCTCACCACCGTCGGCGTGCCGGGCGAATTGCCCGCCGACACCAAGACCTGGCTGCGCCAGCAGCAGCGCTGGCAGGACGGGTTCCGGCACGTCTCGATGCGCATGTTCCCGGAAATCCTGAAGAGCCGGGACATCACGCCGTCGGCCAAGCTGGCGGCGCTGCTGCATCTCTGCATGGCGCTGAACCAGCCGGTGCTGCTGGTCGGCGTCGCGTCGGGCATCCTGGCGGGCCTGCTGGCGCCGTCGTTGGTTCCGCTGCTGCTGACGCTGTTCGTGGTGACCGTCGCCTGGGTGCTGGTCTGTGCTACGACATTCCTGCGGGCCGGCCACAACTTCATTCGCGGCGGCGAGATCCCGCCACTCGAGTTCGCCGTGGTGCTGGTGCGCTTCGTCGGCGGCCAGATCGCGACCGTCGTCCGCTCGTTCGGCGTCCATTTCAAGAAGATGTTCAGCAAGCCCAAGCCGGTCGTCTTCGATCGCACGCCGAAGCGCGGGAACTGAAGGGCTTATTGGAGCACGCCCCTGGAGGGGCGCGCTTCAACGCACAGTTCTCGTCGCCGTTAAGCCAGCACGCTTTCTCGCAGCAACGGATGATGGGCGCAGCGCAGGCCGCCGCCCAGCCGGATCGGCCCATCGAAGGGCAGGGGAATGACATCCATGCCGCGGGCCCGCAGTTCGGCGATCACGCGCACGTTGTCGGCATCCGCCATCATGCGGCCTTCCTCGAGGATCAGGCCATTGGTCGCGAGCCGCGTCGCCTCCTCGATCGAAACCGGAATCTTGTCCCAGTCGCGCAGGCTCGTGGGCAGCCCGTCGATCAGTTTCTCCGGGCAGTAGATCAGGAGGCCCGGCCTCACCAGCGCCAGGGCGCAATCGAGGTGGAGCACGTTGGACTTCATGGCTACCGGGATCACCCGGTAGGGCGAGCCCAGCAGATCCTGCAGCCAGTCGGCCCCCGCGAGATCCGACGCGCATCCCGACATGCCGACATAGATCTCGTAGCCGTTGAGCAGCGTGTCGCCGCCTTCGAGGAAAGGGCCGTCGACGCAGTTGGGCGAACCCAGCGGCACCGTCGACCAGCGCGCGCCGCGTTCCTGCACCATGCGCCGGACCATCGCGCGGAGCCCGTAGCGCTCGCGCTGACGGCAGATCAAACGCAGCGAGGCGTCGATCACATGATTACCGACGACGATCAGGGGATCGCGGGGAAAGAGCTGAAGGCCCTCGCCGTTGGGCGCAAGAAACGTCCGTTCCAAGCCTGCAAGCCGATCGGGGCGATGGACTATGACGCCTTCCCGGGTGAGGCGCTCGGCGAAGGCGTCGACCTGGCGCTCACAGCTCCGCGCCCACTCGGGATCGATATCGATCAGGCGGCGCCCTGTGTTGCGGCGGGAAAAATCGGCAACCTCCGGTGTCATCCACCGGGCCGATTCCTCGTGGAACACCACGAAATCCTCGGCCGGCGAGATGCCGACCACGGCCTCGCGCAGCCTGCCCCATTCGTGGTGCGCGCCGAAATTCATGGTCATACCCGGGCGTAGATGTCTTCGTAGCGGACGATATCGTCCTCCTCGACATAGTCGCCGGTCTGCACCTCGACCACTTCAAGGAGCTCGCTGCCGGGATTGGCGAGGCGATGGACGCCGCCGATCGGGATGTAGGTCGATTCGTTCTCGCGCAGGGTCATGACCTTGCCGTCGAGCGTGACCTCGGCGACGCCCTTCACGACC
>NZ_JAJISD010000022.1 GCF_020880995.1 Reyranella aquatilis
CCCGCAAAGGTCGCCATCGTCGCCTGCATGCGCAAGCTCGTGACCATCCTCAACGCAATCCTCAGGGACAAAAAGCCATGGGCAAACGCTTGACCCTCACGACGGTCGCTCAGGATGAGGTGGGGCGGGCCAACGCCGCCTCGATGGCGCGTTCGAGTTTCGAGCCGGTGCCGCTCACCGCGGTGAACCAGTCGATGACGCGGCCGTCGCGGCCGATCAGGATCTTGTGGAAGTTCCAGCTCGGCGTGCCGATCGTGCCGGTCTGCGCCGCGGCCCAGCGATAGAGCGGATGGGCGTTCGGCCCCGAGACGATCTGCTTGTCGGCGAGCGGGAAGGTGACGTCGAAGCTCGCCTCGCAGAAGCGCTTGATCTCTTCCTTGCTGCCGGGCTCCTGGCTGCCGAAATCGTTCGACGGCACGCCCAGCACCACGAGGCCCTTGTCCCTGTAGCGGCGCCACAGCTCTTCCAGTCCCTTGTACTGGCCGGTGAAGCCGCACAGGGAGGCCGTGTTCACCAGCAGCACGACCTTGCCGGCATAGTCGCTGGTCGGCAGCGGGCCGCCGCCGATCGATTCGAGCGACACGCCCGCCCAGTCCACCGGCTGGCGCCCGGCCTGCGACCAGGCCGCCGCCGACAGAAGCGCGCCCGCCACGGCGAAGGCCAGCAACCGCAGCAGCTTCATGGATGGCCGCCTGCGCCGGTGTTCCCGACGCGATCCCGCCCGTTCGTCATCCGCTCTCTCCTTGCGGCCAAGTGTATCGCACAGGACCCCGTCCGGCGTCCCGGTGGTGCTGTACCTGTGGCACTGTACCTGTGGCGCTGTACCGGCGCCGCATCGCCCGCCATGCTGCCGCCCCGTAGCGTTCGCGAGAAGGGGGCGTGATGGCGTCGTCCGGTCCAGTCGAGATCTTCCGTAACCTGTCGCTGCGGCGCGCCCAGGAAGAACGGCTCGTGTCGTCCGAGAATCCCTTCCTGGTGGAGGCGCTGCGCAAGGAGAAGCTCGAAGGCCAGCGCATCGCGGCCTGGGCGCGCACCATCGCTCTGGTGGCGAGCGGCGTGCTGATCGCGTTCCAGAACGCCAACTGGAGCATGCTCTATTTCCATGGGCTGCTGCTGGTCTTCATCGGCCTCGGCTGGGCGCAGCTGCGCTTCGCCACGGTGGGCCGCTCGCGCGTCGAGCTGGCGCTGATCCTGGCCGACCTCGTGCTGCTGGCGGTGGCGCTCACGGTTCCCAATCCCTTCGCGTCGGAGAGCTTTCCGACGGCGATGATCTTCCGCTTCGAGACCTTCCCGTATTTCTTCATCATCCTGGCGCTCGCCACGCTCGCCTATTCGTGGCGGACCATCCTCACCATGGGCAGCGCCGTCGTGCTGATCTGGGCCGTGGCGGTGCTGGGCGTCGCCCTGTTGGGCAGGACCGACCCGGAGCTCGGCGCCAGGGTGGCCTCCGCCTTCGCCGGCATGCCGGCCCTGCGCGCGATCGTCGATCCCAATTCGGTGGTCTGGTCGATCCGGGCGCAGGAAATGCTGATCTTCTTCCTGGTGGCGGCGATCCTCGCGCTGCGCGGCCAGCGCTCCAACGCGCTGCTGCTCCGCCAGGCCGACATCGCCGCGGAACGCGCCAATCTCTCGCGCTATTTCCCGCCCTCGATGGTCGACGAGCTGGCGACCGCCCGCAGCGACGTCGGTGCGGTGCGCTCGCAGGACGTGGCGGTGCTGTTCGCCGACATCGTGGGCTTCACCCAGCTCGCCGAGCGCGAGACGCCCGAGACGGTGATGCAGCTCCTGCGCCGCTGCCACGGCGTCATCGAGCACGCGATCTTCTCCAACGGCGGCACGCTCGACAAATATCTCGGCGACGGAGTCATGGCGACCTTCGGCACGCCGCGCATCTCGCCCACCGATTGCGCCAACGCGCTGGCCGCCGCCCGCGACATCGTCCAGGGCATGGCCGACGCCAACACCGAACTGGCGGCGGCCGGCCTGCCGACGCTCAGCATCTCGGTCGGCGTCCATTTCGGCCCGGCGATCCTCGGCAACATCGGCACCGAGCGGCGGCTCGAATTCGCGACGCTGGGCGACACGGTGAACGTGGCGAGCCGGCTGGAGGCCGCCACGCGCACGCTGGGCTGCCGCATCGTCGCCAGCGACGCGGTGGTGTCGCGGATCGGCGAAGCCGGCGGCTGCAACGCCGTGCCCGACGGCTTCCGCCGCGTGCCGGCGCTTTCCTTACGCGGGCGGGAAGCGCCGATCGACGTCTGGGTGGCCTGAGCGGCGGGGTTGCGCGGCTACTTCTTGGTCGCGGCGTAGCGCGCCTTGGCCTCGTCGTTCGGCGGATAGAGGCCGGGCAGCGGCACGCCGCGCTCGACTTCCGACATGATCCAGCCTTCGAGCCGCTCCTGCTCGGTGCCTTCCTTGGCGACCGCCTCGACCAGCGCCTGCGGGATCAGCACCGCGCCGTCGTCGTCGACCACGACCACGTCGTTGGGGAACACCGCCACGCCGCCGCAGCCGATCGGCTCCTGCCAGCTCACGAAGGTGAGGCCGGCGACCGAGGGCGGGGCCGCGGCGCCCTGGCACCAGACCGGCAGGCCGGTGCCCAGCACGCCCGCGATGTCGCGCACCACGCCGTCGGTGATGAGGCCGGCGACGTTCTTCTTCACCATGCGCGCGCACAGGATGTCGCCGAAGATGCCGGCGTCGGTGACGCCCATCGCGTCGGCCACGACGATCGCGCCCTCGGGCATCGCCTCGATCGCGGCGCGGGTCGAGATCGGCGAGGACCAGCTTTCCGGCGTCGCGAGATCCTCGCGCGCCGGCACGAAGCGCAGGGTGAAGGCGCGTCCCACGAGGCGGCCCTGGCCCGGCTTGATCGGCCGCGTGCCGCGCATCCAGACGTTACGGAGCCCCTTCTTCAGCAGGATCGTCGTGATGCTGGCCGTCGTGATCTTCGACAGGGTGTCGTGGAGCTCTTTCGAAAGCGGCGTCGTCTGCACGGTGTCTCCGTTTCTCTGGCATTCTGAAAGAGGCGGAGAATAGGCGACGCGCCGCGGCACGGCCACGACCGATTGACGTCAATAACCCAGAGGATCGGAGCCGAACCGGTTGGGTCCTGTGGTACCGCGCAGGAAGCCGAGCTCGATCAGGAGCCAGATCGGGCCGATCAGCGGCACCAGCATGATGAAGATGAACCAGCCCGTTTTGTCGCGGTCGTGGCAGCGCTTAACCATGACGGCCAGGCTGATCCAGATGAAGGGCGCGAACAGCAGACAGATGAGGTTCATCGTCCTGGCGGCGTCCTGTATCGCGTTCATGTCCCGTGTCTCCATGACCGGGTAGACGATGATGGCGAACAAGGCGCCAAAGATCGGGAACTGAATGGCCGCCAGGGCAAGGTGCACGTACCAGTAGGGCGCGCGATTGAGGCGGCCCTGAAAGCTGAACAAAAGTCTCTTCACTCGATCTCCCCCGATGCTCGCAGGCCGAGCATTACAAGTGTGCCATCACATCGACCCGTGTGCCTAGACTCCTTCCGCTTCAAGACGACCCGCACCACCTCAGCCTGAGAGTCTGGCCGGAAATGAAGTGAAGCGATTCAAGCACTTACCTCATCCTGAGGAGCGCCGCGAAGCGGCGCGTCTCGAAGGATGGGTAACAGGCATGGTGCTCGTGCCCATGCTTCGAGACGCGCTCCATCGGAGCGCTCCTCAGCATGAGGTTGGTGTTGGTGATTCCATCGTAATTGGAAAGACTCCAGGCCTGCTGCGATCGGTCCGCTGTCCTCTCAGCTAATTTCACACGCTGCGAAGCGACGGCACCATGCCGCGCCGGTGACGGCTTCCCCTGGCCGCCGGGCTGGGGCAGAAGGACCGCGTCGGCGCCCCGCGCCGTCCCGGTCGCAGACCCACCCGGTCAAAACAGGAGTTTTAGATGATCGTCCCAGTGCCGGGCGCACGCGGCTGATGTTCAGCCTCATCTTCACCCGGCGTTTCAGCATGGCGCACCGGCTGATCGCCGATCCCGCCGGCAAGTGCGCCATTCCCCACGGTCACAACGAACAGGTGATCGCCCGCCTCCAGCCCGTGGCGCCGCAGCGTCTCGACGGCCGTGCCAACATGGTCGCGCCGTTCGAGCAGGCCAAGGCGCGTTGGCACCGCTTTGTCGACGACCGGGTCGACCATGCCTTCCAGCTGGGCGAGTCCGATCCGATGATCAACTGGTTCCGCGCGCACGAGCCGCAGCGGCTCGGCCGCCTGCTGGTCACGCCCGGCGATCCGACCACGGAGATGCTGGCCGCCTGCCTGATGGCCAAGCTCAACGCCTTCCTGGCGGCCGACGGCAACGACCTGCGCTGCGTCGAGCTCACGGTCGAGGAGACGCCGACCAATGCGGTGACGCTCGCCGGCGATCCGGCCGACGTGCTGCCCGCGCGCGCGGGTGCCGGCTGGTGGCGCCGCGCCGACGACAGCATCAACGATCTCGATCCGGTACCGGTCGCGCTCTCCCTCGCCGTCGCGCGCCGATGAGCGCGATCCGCATCTCCGAGATCTTCGGGCCCACCGTGCAGGGCGAGGGCGCGCTGATCGGCAGGCCCACCGTGTTCGTGCGCACCGGCGGCTGCGACTATCGCTGCTCGTGGTGTGACACGCTCTACGCCGTGCTTTCGGACTATCGCCACGACTGGTTGCCGATGGAGCCGGCGGAAATCCTGTCGCGCGTGGCGGACCTGACCGGGGCCGTGCCCGTACTGGTGACGATCTCGGGCGGCAATCCCGCCATCCAGCCGCTCGGGCCCTTGATCGAGCAGGGCCACGCGCGCGGCCATCGCTTCGCGATGGAGACCCAGGGCAGCGTCGCCGCCGACTGGTTCGCCACGCTCGACCATCTCGTCCTGTCGCCCAAGCCGCCGTCGTCCGGCATGGAAACCGACTGGCGCGCCTTCGACGCCTGCCTCGCCGCCGCCAACGGCGGGCCTCAAACGGTGCTCAAGGTCGCGGTGTTCGACGAGGCGGACTATGCCTTTGCCCGCACCGCCGCCGCGCGCCATCCGTCGCTGCCGGTGTACCTCTCCGTCGGCAACCACACGCCCGGCGAACCCAACGAGGCCGGCCGCGACGGCGTCGACCAGAAGGGCCTCATGGCCCGCTTCCGCTGGCTGGTCGATCGCGTGGCGCAGGACCGCTGGTTCGATGCGACGGTGTTGCCGCAGCTGCACGTGCTGGCCTGGGGCAACGAGCGCGGGGTGTGAGAGTCCTGGGTTGCCCATACCGCAACCCACCTCACCCTGAGGAGCCACGCGAAGCGTGGCGTCTCGAAGGGTGGGCGACAGGCGTGGTGCTCGTGCCCATGCTTCGAGACGGCTGCTTCGCAGCCTCCTCAGCATGAGGTTCGTGTGATGGTCCCACGTGCGGGGGAAGCCTTCGGGAGGCTCTACCCCCGCAACACCAACCCCGCCTTCGCGTCGGTCAGCCGGCCCTGCTCCCAGGTGAGGGCGCCGTTGACCACCGTGTATTCGACGCCGCGCGAGGGCATGACGATGCGTTTGGCGCCGCCGGGGAGGTCGTGGCGGCGTTCGCCGTGGTTGCTGGAGCCGATGGCGGCGGGATCGAAGATCGCGACGTCGGCGGGCGCGCCCTTCTTGAGGCGGCCGCGATCCTTCAGACCGAAGAGGTCGGCGGGATCGGAGGTGAGCTTGCGCACGCCTTCCTCGAGCGTGATCGCCTGCTTCTCGCGCACCCAGGTGCCCAGCAGGTAGGTCGGGTAGCCGGCGTCGCACAGCATGTCGACATGCGCGCCGCCGTCGCCCAGCGCCATCAGGATGGCGGGGTTGTTCAGCAGCTCGCGCATGCGGTCCTCGCGCGTGTTCCACGAGGAGATGGTGAGCTCGGTGTCGAGATCGTCGGCCAGCACCGTGTCGAGGAAGGCGTCGACGCTGTCCTTGCCCTGCTCCTGCGCGATCTGGGCGATCGACTTGCGCTCCAGGTGCTTCAGCGCCGGATTGCGCACGTCATGGACCACGACGCGGCGCCAGTCGCTGAAGCCGGTCGGGTTCTTGAGGTCGGCCTTGAACTGATTGCGGAACGCCGGATCGGCATAGACCAGTCTCTGCGCCGCCTTCGAGGTGTCGGCGAACACCCGCTTCCAGGCCGGGAAGGCGGCGAAGGCGAAGGGATTGTCCATGTTGCATTCGCGGGTGAGCGGCAGCGGCGAGGTCTGCGGCCGCGCGCCCTTGGCGATCTGCGGCGCGGCGCGGCGCAGCGTGTCGCGCACCGCCTCGGGAATGTCGTCGCGGTCGAACAGGGCGATGAAGGTCACCGGCCGGCCGCTCTCCTCCAGCAGGAAGTCCAGCAGCTCGCACTGGTCCTCTTCCAGCACGCCGACCTGGCGCGTCAGCGCGATCTCGATGGCGCCCCGCCCGCGCTGCTTCAGCTGGTTGGCATAGGCCTTCATCTCCTCGCGGCTGGCGTTGCGGCAGGCCAGCGGCTTGCCCTCGAAGCCCATATGCTGGTTGAGCGTGGTCGAGGAGAAGCCGAGCGCGCCGGCGTCCATCGCCTCGCCGATCAGCCGCGCGATCTCATGCGTCTCCGCGGGCGTGGCGGCGCGCTCCATCGAGGCGTCGCCCATCACGTAGTGGCGGAACGGCGTCAGCGGCGCGATGAAGGCGAGATTGAGCGAGGGCTTGCGCGCCGCCGCGGCATCCATGAACTCGGGGAAGGTCTCCCAGTCCCAGGTGATGCCCTTGTTCAGCACGTCGAAGGGAATGCCCTCGACGTTCACCAGGTCCTTCATCGCGATCTCGCGCGTCTCGGGCTTGCAGGGCGCGATGCCGACGCCGCAATTGCCCATCACCACCGAGGTGACGCCGTGCCACGACGAGGGCGTCACCGCGCCGTCCCAGCAGATCTGCGCATCGTAATGCGTGTGCGGATCGACGAAGCCCGGCGCGACGACGAGCCCGTGCGCGTCGATGGTGCGCTTCGCACCCTCCGTCACCTTGCCGATCTCGGCCACCTTGCCGTCAACGATCGCGACATCGGCCTGGTAGCGCGCGGCGCCGGTGCCATCGACCACGGTGCCGTTCTTGATCACGAGGTCGTAGCTCATTGTGCGTTTCCTCCCAGAAACTTCTGGCGGAAACGCTACCACCGCAGCCCGGCCGCGCCACTCCCCAAAGCCGCAGAGCGCAGGCTCGCTGCAGCTGCTCAGTCCGTCGCGGGCGCTGAAGTCTTCCGCTCCAGATGCAGTCACACGACCTCATCCTGAGGAGCACGCCGCAGGCGTGCGTCTCGAAGGATGGGCAACGGACGTGGTGCGCGTGCCCATGCTTCGAGACGGCTGCTGCGCAGCCTCCTCAGCATGAGGTTGGCGTGGGTGTTTCGGCTATCGCCTGAATCAGCCCGGAATTTCCGGCTGCACCAGCTGCGCCAGCAGGGTCAGCGATTCCTGCCAGCCGAGGTAGCAGGCCTCGGTCGGGATCACGGCGGGGATGCCCTCCTGCACGATCTCGACCTCGGTGCCGACCTTCACCTTGCGCAGGACGATCGTGGTCTGCATCTCGCCGGGCAGGTTGGGATCGTCGAATTTGTCGGTGTGGCGGATGCGTTCGTTGGGCACCAGCTCCACGAAGGTGCCGCCGAAGGAATGGCTGTTGCCCGACGAGAAGTTGGTGAAGGACATGCGGTAGCTGCCGCCGACGCGGGCGTCCATCGAATGGACGTGGCCGGTGAAGCCGTGCGGCGGCAGCCACTTGCACATCGCGTCGGCATCGAGGAAGGCGCGGTAGATGCGTTCGGGCGGGGCGGTCAGCACGCGGTGCAGGCGGACGGTTCCGGTCTCGGTCGTGGACTCGGTCGACATGGGGTCTGCTCCTCCTTGGGCGCACAGTCTCGCCCCCGCGGCCCCCACCTTCAAAATAGCTTCACTATTGGCTGGCAATACTTCCATCGTGCCGACCAAGCTGATCGACGTCTTCCTGCGCGACGAATATCTCCGCTCCTACACGATCGCCCTGGGCTTCGTGCACGCCCCGATCTTCGAGCAGGACTATGTCGACCGCGCCCGTATCCAGATGCAGGCCGACGGCTGGTCGGCCGACGAAGTCCAACAGGCCCGCTTCGTGGTCCGCGACGAGGAGGGCTAGAGACCTTCCGCTTCGAGCTCACCCACGACCGCCACCAGCACCACTCCCTCATCCTGAGAGGCTGGCCGGCAACCAATTGAACCGATTCAATCACCGACCTCATCCTGAGGAGCGCCCCGCAGGGGCGCGTCTCGAAGGATGGGCAACGGACGCGGTGCGCGTTCCCATGCTTCGAGACGCGGTCCCGTGGACCGCTCCTCAGCATGAGGTTGGTGTTGTTGCTTTGGTCGGACTTGGAAAGGCCCTCAGGCCTTCACCGGCCCCGGCAGGTCGAGCCCGACGCCGCTCAGATGCCCGAACATCCGGTGCAGCCGCTCGACGACCGGCGCGGGCAGGGGCGGCCGCAGGATCGACTCGATGTTCGCCTTCACATGCGCCTTGTTGCCGGTGCCGAACAGGATGACGTCGGCGCCCTTCTCGTGGCGCGCGTAGCGGTAGGCCGCATCGGTGATGCTCGCCGCGCCGCCCTCGGCGACGAGGAAGGCGAGCGGATCGCCGTCCGCGCTCCCCTGCGACAGCACCGAGGCGTCGAGCCGCCCGTCCTCGACCAGCTTGGCGAACACGGCGCGGCGGTAGGCGTCGTTGCTGAAGATGTTGCGCACGACGAACATCAGCAGCGTGCCGATGCCGCGCCGCACGGTCACCGGGAACACCCTGGTGCGCGCGCCCTGGTTCACCAGGCTGTAGGCCAGCATGATGACCTCCCACGGCGCCTCCTCGACGGCGCGCGCCAGCATCGCCTGCTCGGGATCGCGCGGCCCCGTCTCGGTGAGGCCGACATGGCGCACCTTGCCCTGCTCCTTGAGCCGCAGCAGCGCCGGCGCCAGCACGTCGCGATGATGCTCGTAGGCCGCCGGGCCGACCGCGTGGAAATGGAAGATGTCGACATGGTCGAGCCCGAGCCGCTTCAGCGACGCCTCGACCTTCCCGGTCACCGTCGCCGCCGTGTCCTCGGTCCTGAACAGCGCCTTGGTCGAGATCAAGAGCTTGTCGCGGTCGTAGGACTTCACCGCCGCGCCCACGATCTCCTCGGTCCCGTATACCTCGGCCGTGTCGAGGAAGTTGACCCCAAGATCGATCGCCGCCCGCGCGACGGCCACGCACTCGTCGAAACTCGCCCCGCGCCCCAGCCCGAGCCGGCTGTTGCCGCCGCAGCCGAGCCCGGCGACGGAGACGGTCAGGCCGGTGTTTCCGAGGGGGTGATAGTTCATTGGGTGCTCCTGTCCATGCGTATTGATAGAGTGTGATATTGCTCGTTCGGTGGCATTCCTGAGCAGCCTCGAACGCCATCGGAATAGAGTGGATACCAGCTGCCTGGGCGCGACCGAACTACGGATGCGCAGCTGGCTTCCCCGTCAATCAAGCCATCTTTCGCTCTCTGGTGGTGCATTGTAGATTTTGTGCTTCCGTCGCCGTGTGGTCTTGAAACCGGCGAGATGGAAGTGATCGTTGCGAAGAACGGCATCGCGCCGTCCGCATTACACAACGGACGAGGCGTGGAAAGCGTGACTATGAGGCCAAGCAGTAACGACTTCGATCAAGGAGCAAGTGCTGCGCAGGCTGCAATTGTCGTGGGAGAGACACTCGCAAGGAATTGTCTTTCTCCATCCCGCGTACGACCGACAACTACAGGAGCGGCTCTGGGAGAGTTGAATCGATATGCTTGACGCACAAAAGCTTCCGCATCCGCCCACGTCAAAGTGGCTGATAGTGTGCAACACGATGGCATGGGCTGTGCTGCTGTCTTACTGCGTCCTGCCCCTTGTGCTGGTGGCTGCTTTGGGTGAACCAGGGATACCATCTGGCTGGTTCAGATTCTGGGGTGCTGCGGCTCTCATCCTAATCTTTCCCTTCGCCATTGCCTTCAGCTGGCTCGTATTTGCAGGCGTTCAGCGGGTCGTCCGAAAAAGTACGGCTTCAAGTGGCCGGCCCGAGGCTTCCATCGCTCGGATATGGCCGGTCCTGCTGCCTCTGCTACCGATCATGGCCTCTGCCTTAGTCGCCTACGTCACGCTCTTCCTTCGGCACGGATAGACCAGCTTCAGGCCGCTCCAGATCCTGGCGAGGCCATGAATGTCTTCGGCATTGATCCTCTGGCGGACGTTCTTCCAGCCGCGCCCACGATCTCCTCGGTCCCGTAGACCTCGGCCGTGTCGAGGAAGTTCACCCCCAGATCGATCGCCGCCCGCGCGACCCCCACACACTCGTCGAAACTCGCCCGCGCCCCAGCCCCAGCCGGCTGTTGCCGCCGCAGCCGAGCCCGGCGACGGAGACGGTGAGGCCGGTGTTTCCGAGGGGGTGGT
The DNA here is from genome assembly GCF_020880995.1 of Reyranella aquatilis. GTDB lineage: Bacteria > Pseudomonadota > Alphaproteobacteria > Reyranellales > Reyranellaceae > Reyranella > Reyranella aquatilis. The sequence goes on from NZ_JAJISD010000022.1 coordinate 10,444, forward strand.
AGTACATGGCACGTTCCTGATTAGGGCTTAGTGGCGTGGATCAAGCTCGTTACGGATGTGGCAAGACTACTATAGTCGCGCCACACCCAAAAGATTCGAGTGATCCTCCTATTTCTGAAAATGACGAGAGTGGTTTTTGTATCTCGTAATTGGTGACAGGCAGGGTGTGTACTGGGTCATTCGTACTAGAAGGATATATATCTGAAGTTGTAATCTGAGAGGTGTGTTATCTACGCTAGGTCAAACGTGAGTAAGAGAATATGCAGACCCTTGTTCACGCAATTCCCGATGTCGATGGGCTCTTGGCTCTCGAACCTGAAGAACTTGGCGGTAAATTGCTATTTCTGCTCCGTAAAGAGCTAGGCTGTGGTGACAATTTCTATTTGAGCCAGAGCATGATGCTGGCGAGCTTTACGAAGCCGAGGAAGTTTGCCGCCAGCTTGTCGTAGCGAGTTGCAATGCGTCGCCATTGCTTCAGTCTG
>NZ_JAJISD010000023.1 GCF_020880995.1 Reyranella aquatilis
CGGCAAGTTATGTGGCGTTCCCCGATATGTGGCGCAGAGGCCACTTAGAGCTGCTTATGAGCGAGAACTATGACCAGTGCGCCACATATCGGTGAGGCTATAGGGTACGCAGGAAAGCCATCAAATCCGGCTGACGAGACCAGCCTCCAATTGTGCGTCGAGTGCTTCCTCTCGCCAGTGTCGCAAGCGCCCGCTCTTTCGTGGCAAGGTCGGTCTCGGCATAGATGTTGGTGGTATCGAGCGACACATGCCCGAGCCACGCACGGATCGTGTTGATATCGACGCCCGCCTGCAGGAGATGGCTCGCCGTCGTATGGCGAATGACGTGAGGGCTGATCCGCTTTCCTTGGAGCGACGGTACCGAGACGCGCAATCTCTCTATATAGCGTTCGACGAGTGTGTGAATGCCATACCGCGTCAGCGGTTCTCCGCGACAGTTCAAGAACACGCTTGCCTCAGCAGGACGTTGCCCCGCGAGGTGACAGAGGTACTTCAGGGTTGTGGCCCAGAGTGGGCAGCGACGTTGCTTGCTTCCTTTGCCCATTATCTGGACGGACTTGGAGTGCCAGTCTATATCGCCGATCCGCAGGGCCGTTGCTTCGCTGACGCGAGCGCCAGAGTTGTAGAGGAACAGCAGCAATGCATGGTCGCGCCGGCCCTGGCTTGACGATTGATCCGGGGCAACGAGTAGGGCGTCGACCTCTGACTTCTCAAGATATGTCAGACTGGCCGTGGTGCTCCTTTTTATTGGTATCATTCGAATCTGTGCGCACCACTCGATATGTTGCGGGCTGTACTCCCCTACGAATCGCGCCAATGCATGAATCGATGCGAGGCGCTGGTTCCGCGTCGCCGTACAACACTGCCTCTCCCGTTCAAGGTACACGAGAAAGCTGCGCACAAGTTCGGCCGAAAGATCGGTCACCGACAGCTTATCGGTGGCTGTGCCTTTGCGCTTTGCCGCATAGGGAAGGAGCAGGACGAGCATATCGCGGTAGCTTGCGCATGTGTTTGCGGACAAGTTCCGCTCCGATGTGGCGTATTCCGTGAGGAATCGGCGAATCCAATATCCTGCAGACGTCTTGTCAGTCATGGCGGTGCCCTCCCGCAAACGCCTCGAAGCGACAGCTGGCCTCGGCAAGTAGCTCCTGAGTCATTGTCAGATAGCGCTGCGTCCCCGAAAGACCCGTATGGCCGAGATAGGTTGCCAACTTGGGCAAAAGATCGTTCAGGTCAGCACCACTGCGATACCATGCGATGACTCGGTGAACCGCTGCCGAATGCCTGAGGTCGTGCATCCGAGGCTGGCTGCGGGCACCACCGTTCCTTCGAATGCTCGCGATCGCGCACAGGCGACGGAATGCGACTCCGAGCGTTGTATCACTCAAATCTGTGCCGTTGCGGCTGGAAAAGACTCGGCTCTCGCCGCCTGCGGAATAATGGTTGCCACGCCTCGCGATGAACGTCCGTATCACGGAGTTCAGACCGTCGCTCAGAGGAACGATGCGCGTCTTGAAAAACTTCGTTCCTCGAATGTGTATGAATGATTGCGAGATGTCGACGTCTTCTATCTTAAGACGCATCGCCTCGCCGCGGCGCAGTCCGGCACCATATAGAAGCAGAAGAAACACACGAAGCGTATCGGCATCGATTGCATACTGTGGACCCGCCGTCGCTGCCGGAACCGCTGCGAGAAGCCGCTTGAGCTCCGCCTCGGAATAGATGTAGGGCACGGAGGATGAACAGGCGCGCTTTCGCGGACGCCGGGGCATCGGAGATGCTCTCAAGAGGCGGCGCGTGACGGCGAAGAAAAACAGGCCCGACAGCACGCGATACTTCCTGTTCCTCGCCTCATAACCTGTTCCATCCCGATCTACGAATCGAGAGATCACCTCAGACCGAATATTGTGAACCGGCACATCGCCGACCGATCTTCTAAAGGCTGCCAGAATGTTTGCCTCGGCCAAGTAGCGCTTGCCGAGCGAGCGCTGCTGGTCGATGTAGCTGGCAATGATGTCTTCCAAGCTCATAGCAGCGCTCCCAGGTCGAACTCAGCCACCTGACGCAGGCCCCGCAAGTCGATCTTGGTATAGATCCTCGTGGTATCCATGCTTCGGTGACCGAGATGGTCAGCGATCTGCTTCAAAGTGAATCCAGCATCGAGAAGCTGACCCGCACATGCGTGCCGAAGGCAATGTGCGCCACGCCAGGTCAGCTCCACGCCCTGCTTGGTCAACAGCGTCCTCACCGCGTAGGTGATGCTCGGACCTGATAGCGGACGGATTGGCGCCTGGATCGTTAGGAACAGGGCTCGGTGCGGGCTGCGAGGACGTGCCCGACGAAGATAACGCAGGATTGCCTCGCCAACAGGGACCGACATTGGATAACGTTGCGTTCGTCGCATCTTCGGCCTGGTGATGTGAATCATCTCGGCCGCCCAATCTAAATCGTCCAAGGTTAGTCGCGCGACTTCCCCGCGCCGCAGACCATAGTTGATCAGAAGCGACAGAATTGCGTGATCACGGATGTTGACCGGGTCGTGACTGGACGCGGTGTCTTCAAGTAGCCGGCCGATCTGTTCAATGCTTGGCGCCCGCGGAACATCTTCAAGCGCATAGAGATGCGGCAGCTCAATGCTCGGCGCGAGATGGGATCGGCACCATCCTCTACAGGCAGCGTAGCGAAAGAAGCTGCGCAAACGGCCGCCGAGCGAGCGCAGAGACCTGCGGCTCCATCCTCGGCAGGCTTGAGTCTTCAGAAACGCATCAACGTGAGAAATGGTGACCGCACCGAGCGATCGCACCTGAGGTGGCAACGAACTACAGAACCAGCGGATTGCCTCGTCGCAAGATGTGATCGTCGCCGGAGAAAGACCTCGCTCGACACACATGTACTCCTTATAGGCGAACAGTTCCGTTGCAAATCTCTGTGGCCGTTCCGGTTTGGCCGCCAACGCACCCATGCTGCGTAGCCAAGGCTCCCCGCTCTGAAGAATGAGTTTGATCGTGTTTTGAGATGGTGAATGACCCTGCCGCTTGGACTTGACCTGCCGGAGAAGTGCACCTCTCAGCCGCTTGGACGTTATGCTTCCCCCGGCATCGCGGACTATCTCCGCAACGACCAGCAACGCCCACGCCATGCGCTCCAACGTCAACGGCGAATAGCCGTCCGCACGCGCCTTCTTGAGAAATTGCTCGCGGGATTCCGCATAGGGTCCTGCCCGATAGCGAGCGACAACGGCTGGCACCTTGAACAGTTGGTCGTACATGATCGATCTCCATCGCGATGATGGACGACGATCATCCACACAAAAATATGTGGCGTAAGGAGTCCGCTACCAGGCTCTACAGATACATTTACCACGTGCGCGCCACATATCGGGGAACGCCACATAACTTGCCG
>NZ_JAJISD010000024.1 GCF_020880995.1 Reyranella aquatilis
AACATCGGTTCCTTCAAGAAGTCCGGCAACGAGTACCAGGGCGAGATCGTCACGCTCAGCGTCCAGACCAAGGGCGTCCGCATCGTCCCCGAGGCCAACCGCTCGAATGACAACGCCCCCAGCCACCGGGTCTTCGTCGGCCGCGCCGAGATCGGGGCCGCCTGGTCGAAGCGCTCCAACGAGGGCCGCGAATACCTCTCGCTCAAGCTCGACGATCCGAGCTTCAACGCACCGATCTTCGCCAACCTGTTCGACGACGAGGACGGCGAGGGTTCTTCCCTGATCTGGTCGCGCAGCCGCAAGAAGAACGGCGAGTAAGCCGACGCCCCCGAGGCCCCGCCCGGTCCGCCGGGCGGGGTTTTTCCTTTGCTCGCGATGCGCGCGAAAGCCGTGACGGCTGCATGAGGAGCAAGGCTCCGCCGTCAACGCGGTCAGGTTTGAATGTTCCTCCGTATGCACATGACGGTCGACGTCTGCCGGGTCGGGATTCAATGTCGTGAACTTGGGCGCGTCCGGCTCCGCCGGACCGGGCTCTATGCGGCCGCTTGGGAGGGGTTTGGCGGCCGCACGAAGCCGCCCTTCGGTTGAAGGGAGGGAAGGGCGTCTTCGCCTTGCGGTAACGATCCCTCGCGCGATATCAGCTCTTCACGTTAGGTACGTCATCCTCGAGCAGTTCGGCGGGTCGCACACTCAGCGCCTGCGCCGCCTGCAAGATGGTCAGCAGGGTTGCGTTCTGCAGGCCGCGTTCGATCGCACTGACATGAGCCCGGTCAACGCCCATACGCTCAGCCACTGCCTCTTGGCTGAGACGCGCCGCTAACCGATAGCGACGGACGTTGGCTCCGAAGACCCTGCGAATATCCATCCGCAGGATAGGAGGCGGTCGCGTATTCTGGCGCTACGTACTATAATACGCGGCCATTTTGCTGTTATGACCATGTCTCTATGCTTTCATGCACATCAGGCGTCGATTGCAGCCGCCGCGGCCTTGGTGGCTGCACGAAATGGTTGTCGCGATGCGCTGCGTGCATCACCACCGATCCACTGTGCTGTGACCATGCGGTGGCCCGGGTTCCCGCGTAATTCTTCCCTCGCTTGCGAGCCGCCATGACGACACCTCCCTTCGACGATAGCCCACCCGTAAGCGCGCGGGTTACGCCCTATGACGAGCGGCATTTCGTGACCTACCTCCGCCTGCTCGACGCTGCGGCTGAGGGCGCTGACTGGCGAGAAGCAGTGCGAATCGTATTTGGCATCAATCCCGAGCGCGAGCCCGAGCGCGCCCGCCTGGTCCATGACAGTCATTTGGTGCGCGCCCGCTGGATGACGGAGAATGGGTATCGTCATCTGTTGCGCCCACCGCTCAACTGACGAGCTTGCGTCAAAAGAATCGCCCTCAGATAGACGCTTGGGGGCCGCTACAGGTGACATCGCGCGTCCCGCGTTTGGGTTCTTCCACAACCGGTGGTCGCATGGAATGCTTGGGTCGGTTAGGCCATGCAATCTCTTGAAGACGGAGGTCGTGGATGACGAAGAGACCCGATTGGAGGTCACCAGACTATGTCGAGGCACTGAAGGACCTCGATCGTGCCGGATTCGCGTGGGAATTCCTGCGGCGCAACCCGGCATACCGAGACGACTACGACAAAATTGCTGACGACCCCGACGAATCGGAACTGAGCCCAGCGGCGGTTGGCCGGCGCTGGGGGCTTTCCTTTCGCCTGCGATCCGGCACTCGACGCCTCTGCCGCGCCGGTTCTGTGGCGGCCGGATCTATTACCCCATGCAGTGATCCTCGTTCCTGCACCTGACGGCTTCAGTCAAGCTTATCGCTTCGAGGCTCTTGCCGACCTATCGCCGTTGTTGGGTCCAGAACCTCGCGGCGAGTGCCATGGCGTCGTGAACGACTCCGATGGCCCGCATCGCCTGTGGCTCCAAGGCTTAGGCACGGCGATGCCGATGGCGGCACTCGTTCCCCTGGATGAGACCGTTCTCCTTCGTCTTGCCGGCCTGTTGCGCTTCAAGCGTCGCCTCGACGGCCATCCGGCAGGAGCCCTCCCGCGTGCCTGGCGGATAACGGCCCGCCTGCGCGAACGACTCCTCGGCATGATCCGTGCGCTGGACGGGCACCTGGAGGGAGCGAGCTATCGCGAGATCGCGCAGGTGCTTCATGGCTCGGATGCCGTTGCCCGTTATCCCTGGAAGACCTCATCCATCAGGGGCCAGACGATCCGATTGGTCGCAGACGCAGTGGCGACGATGAACGGGGGCTATCGAAAGCTGCTGCGCGCAAGCAGCTAGCAGCGCGTCCCGCGCTCGCCACGCCGTGGGGTGCCGCCGACATAGCAAACCACTTCGTCATCCTCCTGCGCCGTCCTCCTCCGCCACGGTGATCGTGCTCCCGCCGTCACCGCCGGCGGCTCTCACCAGGTTCCTGGAGGCTCTCCCATGCCCGATCCCGCCGCCGGTCTGCCGCCACGGTTTCTCCGCAC
>NZ_JAJISD010000025.1 GCF_020880995.1 Reyranella aquatilis
AATCAACGGTGGAGGCACCGAGCTCAGGAACGGGCTTGTAGGCCCCAGGAGACTCCGGGCTCTCCACCGAGACCGCGCCCGCAACTCTACGCCGACGCGGCCGTCTCTTGATACAAGGAGGCCGCGCAGCGGCCGTCTCGAAGGATGGGCAACGGACGGGGTGCTCGTGCCCACCCTTCGAGACGCTCACTGCGTTCGCTCCTCAGGGTGAGGTACTTTCGGGAAGACCCTTAGGGAGACCGCGATGAGAACCACCGTCGCCGAGATCGCGCCCAGCATCTACCGGCTCTCGACCTTCGTGCCCAACGTCGGACCGACCGGCTTCACCTTCAACCAGTTCCTGATCGACGCCGACGAGCCGCTGCTCTTCCACTACGGCCAGCGCAGCCTCTTCCCGCTGATCGTCGAGGCGGTGAAGCGGGTGATCCCGCTCGACAAGCTGCGCTGGACGACCTGCTCCCATGTCGAGGGCGACGAAAGCGGCGCGCTGAACCAGTGGCTCGCCGCCGCGCCCAACGCCCAACCGGCACACGGCCTGACCGGCTGCAACATCTGGCTCGCCGACATGGCCGACCGCCCGCCGCGCGCGCTCAAGGACAATGAGGTGCTCGATCTCGGCGGCAAGCGGGTGCGCTGGCTCGACACGCCGCACGTGCCGCACAACTGGGACGCCGGCCTGATCTACGAGGAGACGACCGGCACGCTGTTCAGCAGCGATCTCTTCACCCAGACCGGCCCCGCCGATCCCACCACCCAAAGCGACATCGTCGCCCCCGCCATCGCGGTCGCCGAGCGCCTGCCGTTCATGCCGCCGACGCCGATGGCCGCGCCGACGCTACGCCGCCTGGCCGCGCTGAAGCCGACGACGATCGCGCTGATGCACGGGCCGACGTTCAAGGGCGATGGGGCAAAGGCGTTGGAGGGGTTGGCGAGCTCCTACCAGCGAAGCGCGCAACAGTAAGAAACACTTCTAATGCTGATGGCACAAAACTGTCAAAACGTCAGTCTCGCCTTAACTGTCTTGAAATAAGCTCTGTAGCTCTAGCTTCCAATTCTTGGTGCTGGACTGCCGCGGCAATAATTTCTGGCGGGACAATTAGAGGAGTACTGGACGCTTCTACAATTAACTGACTTTCGATCAATCCACGATCCCGAATCTGAGTTATCACCCAGTTAGGGACCTTACCCCTGTCCGTGCTGTGACTTGGCGTACCGTCCTTGTTGATGACCGAGACTTCCCGGCCTTTCATCATGATATGAACGTGGTTCTGCATTCCGGGCACATGAGCACGATCGTGTCGCACGCTCCATTTGTTGTCCACATTCCATGTATTGCCGGCTTCAACCAGATGGGATGCAAACGCGGTAGCGACGTTGTCGCCCTGAAGAAAATAAACGAAGACGGCCATTGCAGATCCCCTCTTAGGCTTTTTTCCTTGCATCCACGATTCGCAACAGATGATTAGCGATCATTATCATTTCGATCGCTTCTTCAGGATTATCGAGGTTCACGTCTCTATGTGACTGGGGATTCTTGTAAGAACCGATGGCACCCGCGAATAGTTCCATGCGTGCGACTTGTTCACCGATTTCAGCGCTCATATCCGTCAGCTTTCCCTTGGATGGAGCAAATGCTTCACGCATGAGCTTTACGCCGATCGCGCTATCAGGCAGTTCAGCCGCTTCGCGAACTGATACTTCCACGGCCTTCATGGCCTGGAGAATGGCGCTATCAAATTCGCCTCTTAGGAATGCCATCCACACTGTCTGGGAAAGGCGTACATGCAACATCTCGCGAGGCAGGCGCCGCCCCACTTCGTACCGCACGAATTGCTCAGTGTTCTCGAACTTCCGCGCACGCCTACTGAGCACGCGGAAGCCAGAGTTACCGTTGGTACCAGATGCTCTAATCAGAAGCCCCTGAACCTCCAGCCAATTCCAAGCTTCCATCAGTGCCAACTCAACCTCTGCTTGCCGGTCGCGCGGATATACGCCCGTCAGATTGTGATCGTTCTGATAAAGCTGGGGTGAATTTACTTGCTGCAGATGCAGAAGTTTAGATGGCTCATTCTCTAGGTCGTGGTGACAATTTCAGGATTCCCTTTGGGCTGAAGCTCTGATTCAACGCTGGCTTTTGGAGGCTGGCGTGGAAGGAGAAGTTCTGAGGGACGATCAATGGTTGCGGCTGGAGCG
>NZ_JAJISD010000026.1 GCF_020880995.1 Reyranella aquatilis
CATTGGCCCCGCCCTCACCTTCGGCTATATCGCGGCCCGGCACGCGGCCGCAGAAGCCGCCCGCTAGGCGCCCCTCAGGCAACGAAAGCTGTCGCAATGTCGCTCATAACGCCCGTTATCCTCGTCGGAGGCTCCGGCAAGCGCCTGTGGCCGCTGTCGCGTGAGAGCATGCCCAAGCAGTTCGTTCCCCTGCTCGGCAAGCAGTCGACCTTCCAGCAGACGCTGGCCCGCGTGGCCGACCGCAGCCTGTTCGGCAAGCCGGTGATCGCGACCAACGACGCCTACCGCTTCATGTGCGAGAGCCAGGCCCGCGACATCGGCGTCGAGATCGACATCCTGGTCGAGCCCTCCCGCCGTGATTCGGGGCCCGCCATGGCCGCCGCCGCCGCCTATACGCGCGGTCTGGGCGCCAAGGCCGTGCTGGCACTCGCCTCCGACCATCTGGTGATCGGCTCGGAGGAATTCCTCGCCGGTTGCCGGGAGGGGCTGGCGGCCGTCGAGAAGGGCGGCATCGTCACATTCGGTATCCCGCCGACGGAACCGAAGACCGACTACGGCTACATCCGCCCCGGCAGCGAGAGGATCGGCCCGGTGATGAAGGTCGCGGCCTTCGTGGAGAAGCCCAACGCCCAGACGGCGATGCAGTACATCGCCGAGGGCCTGCTGTGGAACAGCGGCAACTTCCTGTTCCCGCCCGAGCTGCTTCTCTCGGAAATGAAGCGTTTCGAACCGGCGATGGCCGCCGCGGCCGAGGAGGCCGTCGCCAAGGCCAAGAAAACCGGCTCGACCGTGTTCCTCGATGCCGATGCTTTCGGGAAGGCCCCCGCCAAGTCGATCGACTACGCGGTGATGGAACGCACCGACAAGTGCTGGGTGGTGCCCGCCCGCTTCCGCTGGTCCGATCTCGGTACCTGGGACGCTCTGCTCGACGTCGGCCAGGCCGACAGCGCCGGCAACGTCACCGAGGGACCGGTCGAGATCGACCACGTGCGCAACTCCTACATCCGCTCCGACGGGCCGCTGACCGCCGTGATCGGCGTCGAGGATGTCGTCGTCGTGTCGATGAACGACGCCGTCCTGGTCGGCCATCGCGACAACCTTCCGCGCCTCAAGGACGTCGTGCAGCGCATGTCCGACGGCAAGCATCGCGCCGCGACCGAGCATGCCGTGATGCACCGCCCGTGGGGCAGCTACCAGGACATCGACCGAGGCGAGCGCTTCCGGGCCAAGCGGCTCACGGTGAAACCCGGCGCCAAACTCAGCCTGCAGAGCCACAACCGTCGCGCCGAACACTGGGTGGTCGTGAAGGGCGTCGCCGAGGTCACGCTCGACGGCAAGGTCATGACCCTGCGCGAGAACGAATCGACCTACATCCCGATCGGCGGCGTCCATCGCCTCGCCAATCCCGGCAGCGAGCTCCT
>NZ_JAJISD010000027.1 GCF_020880995.1 Reyranella aquatilis
GCTGGGGGCGTTGTCATTCGAGCGGTTGGCCTCGGGGACGATGCGGACGCCCTTGGTCTGGACGCTGAGCGTGACGATCTCGCCCTGGTACTCGTTGCCGGACTTCTTGAAGGAACCGATGTTGGCCATGTGACTTCTCCTTGCTGTTTCGAGCCCCGCGACCATCGCGGCCTCGATGGCGATCGTTTGCCGGAGGCGATCGACGCTGCACCCGCTCGCGGGCCGGAGCACAGCGGAGGATGGCGGCGGAGCGACTTTCTTGCCTCGCGAGGAATGGGCGAAGCCCAGGGGAAGAAAGTCGAACCGACGCCGTTGCGGCTCAGGCGATCGAGGCGCAGCCGTCCTACGGCTAGATCAAGCCAAGGAGAGGCCGTGGGTCGCACGCCGAACAGCATCCTCACGAGAAGTCGTGGCTAACCTGAAGGGTCCTGCACAAGAGGGCTGGCATGCCGGGCGAAGAAAAGGCGGCCGTAGCGTAGAAAAAGGACGCCATCGCCCCAGCCAACCTGGCGCAAACGATGAACCCGCCACAGCCTCTGTCGGCCGTGGCGAAGACGCAGACTCATCGAAGCGCTAACGAGGGCTGCGTTCACGCTCGCGCGTCATAACGAGCATTCATCACCCACCTTTCGCCAATCTCGACGATGAGGAATGCCGAGAGCGTCGCCGTCTCTGGTCGTGTGGCCACCATCCAACAGGCGAGTGAGTTGGGGCTCCTCCGATGCCCTGTCCGTCCGGCGGCAGGAAAAACAGCGTCATGCGCGAGAAGGCCGTGACGCCAGCGAGAACGGCGCCGACAATGGCGAATGCCATCTGCCAGCCGCCGGCGGACATGCCGACGCCGGCCAGCGCAAACGACACCTGATAGCCGGCGACCGTTGCCGGCACGGCGTAGAGCAGACCAATGACGGCACGGATCTGCGGCGTACGGGTGGTGGCGAAGGCAATCTGTCCGAGCGCCAGGGTCGCGCCCCCCGTAAGAACTCCGACGATGATCGCAGGGATGACACCTGACCCGCTGTGAAACGCAGCGAGGCCCGCTGTCAGTCCGGCAAGTTATGTGGCGTTCCCCGATATGTGGCGCGCACGTGGTAAATGTATCTGTAGAGCCTGGTAGCGGACTCCTTACGCCACATATTTTTGTGTGGATGATCGTCGTCCATCATCGCGAT
>NZ_JAJISD010000028.1 GCF_020880995.1 Reyranella aquatilis
GCTGGGGGCGTTGTCATTCGAGCGGTTGGCCTCGGGGACGATGCGGACGCCCTTGGTCTGGACGCTGAGCGTGACGATCTCGCCCTGGTACTCGTTGCCGGACTTCTTGAAGGAACCGATGTTAGCCATGTGACTTCTCCTTGCTGTTTCGAGCCCCGCGACCATCGCGGCCTCGATGGCGATCGTTTGCCGGAGGCGATCGGCGCTGCACCCGCTCGCGGGCCGGAGCACAGCGGAGGATGGCGGCGGAGCGACTTTCTTGCCTCGCGAGGAATGGGCGAAGCCCAGGGGAAGAAAGTCGCTCCGCCGCCGTTGCGGCTCAGGCGATCGAGGCACCGCCGTCCTACGGCTAGATCAAGCCAAGGAGAGGCCGTGGGTCGCACGCCGAACAGCATCCTCGCGAGAAGTCGTGGCCAACCTGAAGGGTCCTGCACAAGAGGGCTGGCATGCCGGGCGAAGTGAAGGCGGCCGTAGCGTAGAAATGGGATGGCTGCCGTCTGCGGCCAACCCGGCGTAGACGGCGACCACAACCCAGCATCTTGTCGGCTGTGCAGAAAACACGGGCTCATCGAAGCGCTATCCGGTGGCCGCGTTCACGCTCGCGCATCGCAACGAGCGCTCGCCACCCATCTTCACCAATCTCGACGATGAGGACGCAGAAAGCGTCAGCGTCTCTGGTCGTGCGGCTGCCAGCTAACCGGCGAGTGAGTTCTCCCGATGCCCCGCTCGTCCGACGGTGGAAGAAACAGCGTCATGCGCGAGAAGGCCGTGACACCAGCGAGAACGGCGCCGACAACGGCAAATGCCATCTGCCAGTTGCCGGTGGACATGCCGATGCCGGCTAGCGCCAGCGACACCTGATAGCCGGCGACGGTCGCCGGCACGGCGTAGAGCAGGCCGATGATGGCGCGGATCAGCGGCGTACGGGTGGTGGCGAAGCCAATCTGCCCGAGCGCAAGGGTCGCACCGCCGGCAAGAAAGCCGACGATGAGCGCTCCGACGACTCCTCCCCCGCTGTCAAAGGCAGCGAGGCCCGCGGTCAATCCGGCAAGTTATGTGGCGTTCCCCGATATGTGGCGCAGAGGCCACTTAGAGCTGCTTATGAGCGAGAACTATGACCAGTGCGCCACATATCGGTGAGGCTATAGGGTACGCAGGAAAGCCATCA
>NZ_JAJISD010000003.1 GCF_020880995.1 Reyranella aquatilis
GCCCGCAAAGGTCGCCATCGTCGCCTGCATGCGCAAGCTCGTGACCATCCTCAACGCAATCCTCAGGGACAAAAAGCCATGGGCAAACGCTTGACCCTCACGACGGTCGCTCAGGATGAGGTAAGTGGGTCAATGTGACCTGGAACGGCTCTAGAGCACCATCTGCGTCTGCGTGACCACCGCCACGAGCTTGCCCTCGGCGGTGGTGATGCGCGTCGTCCAGACCATGGTGCGGCGGCCGCGATGGACCGGCGTGGTCTCGCCGATCACCGTGGTGCCGACCGGCGCGGGCCCGACGAAGTTGGTCTTGCTCTCGATCGTCGTCGTGCCCTTGCCCTCGGGCAGGTTGAGCACGGTGGCGGCGGCGCCCAGGGTGTCGGCGAAGGCCATCACCGCGCCGCCATGCAGGATGGCGGGCCGCGTGCAGAGCTCGGGCCGGACGGTCATTTCCGCCTTCACCCGCGTGTCGCTCGCCTCGGTGAAGCGCAGGCCGAGCAGCTCGGCGAAGGGCAGTTTGACGTCGTTCAGCAGCTTCAGTCTGTCCATGGTCGTTTCCTCCGGTCGCGGTGACGCCCTGGCACGCGGCCGGGGCGCGATGATGATGGGCCGGCAGGCCGGCCGCGACGCCGATCAGGCCGTGGCGGCGCCCAGGCGGCGCAGGCCGAGATACTCCAGGATCGCGAGATCGGCCACGACCAGACCGATGACGGCGACGCCGGCATAACCCGCCCCGGTCCACGGGACCGGCAGGGCGAGGATGCCCAGCGTGATGACGACCCACGAGGCATCGAGCAGGAAGATCGCCCTCGCCCAGGCAACCGGCAGGCGGGACTGCGCGGCCACCCAGGCGCACACGGCGCCGAACAGCACGAAGCCGATTCCCAGCAGCTCGAACACGATCGCGAGGTCGAGGCCCAGGACCGTCACCGGCGCATGGGTCGCGAGCTTCGCCAGAGGCGTGGCAAAGGCCGCGAGGCCCACGCCCGAGAGCATCGACAGGACGGCGTTCGCCCACAGGGTGCGGCGGAGCAGTCGGTCGGATGAAGCGTTCATGTCGTCCTCCTTGTGTTGTGGACGCCCCGGACATCGCATCGCCCCGAGCCTTCCTCAATTACCGGGCAGGTAATCGGCGTACCGGCGGCCCGGTGATAGGGTCCACCCCATGAGCATCGCCTCCTCGTCCCAGCCCGACATGTTCGGGCCCATGCTGCGCTCGTGGCGCCGCCGTCGCGGCGCCAGCCAGCTCTCGCTCGCCCTGCAGTCGGGCGTCTCGCAACGCCATGTCAGCTTCCTCGAGTCGGGCCGCGCCCGGCCCAGCCGCGAGATGGTGGTGCAGCTCTCGACGGCGCTCGATGTGCCGCTGCGCCAGCGCAACGAGATGCTGCTGGCGGCGGGTTTCGCCCCCGCCTATCGCGAGAGCAACCTCGCCGCGCCCGAGCTCGCGCCGGTACGCCAGGCCATCGACTTCATCCTGAAGCAGCAGGAGCCCTACCCGGCCGTCGTCATCGACCGGCTGTGGAACCTGCTTCAGGCCAACGAGGCGGCCAACGCCTTCACCGTGTTCCTGTTCGAGGGCCCGCCGCCCCCGCCGCCGCCAGGCAAGCCGCCCAACCTGCTGCGCTGGATCCTCGATCCGAGGGCGCTGCGCTCCAAGATCTCCAACTGGGAGGAGGTCGCGCGCTACCTCGTCGCGGCGACCTATGCCGAGATCCTGGCGGCCGGCGGCGAACCCAGGGCGCTGGCGTTCATCGAGGAGATCATGGCCTATCCCGACGTGCCGGCCTCGTTCCGCAAGCTGCGCTTCGAGGAACGGCCGCCGCCGATGCTGACGGTCGACTACCTGGTGAGCGGCAAGGCGCTCTCCGTCTTCACCACCATCGCCACGCTCGGCACGCCGCAGGACATCACCCTGCAGGAAGTCCGCATCGAGAGCTTCTTCCCCGCCGACGACCGCAGCGACGCCCTGTTCAGGAGCCTGGCGGCGAAACGCTGATCGCCATCGCAAAGGTTTCGGTCTTTCCCGGCGCGATCGCGACCATGCCGGGCTTGTCGGCGAAGTCGCCGTCGAAGCCTTCGGGGCTGGCATAGCCCTGCCACGGTTCGATGCAGACGTAGCCGGCGCCGGGCCTGGTCCAGAGGCCGAGATGGGGCATGCGCGGGAAATCGACGCGGATGGCGCCGCCATAGACGAGGCTGCGGCTGGCCAGCGTGTCGAAGATCAGCGCGCCCGCGTCGAAGAGTTCGTCGCTCAGCGGCAGGCGACGATCGCGCACCGGCGTCGGGAATTGTGCGGTGCTCAGCAGCCCATCGACCGGCCGCCGGATCGGCGCGGGCTCGTCCTTCTCGAAGACGACTTCATGCGCCGACCGCGGCTTGCCGTACGGCAGGGGCCAGCGCAGCGCCGGATGGAAGCCGAACGACGCCGGCATGACCGCATCATCCATATTGGTGACGTCGGCCTCCATGTGCAGCGTCGCGCCCTCCAGGCGATAGGTGACGTCGAGCCGGAAATTGAACGGATAGCGCCGCCGCGTCTCCTCGCTGGCCTCGAGGCGCCAGGTGCAGGAGGCCGCATCGGACCGCACCGGCGTGAAGGTCGAGGTTCGGGCGAAGCCATGCTGGCCCATCTCGTAGGCCCGTCCCGCGACCATGATGCGATCGCCGCGGGCCCGTCCGACCATGGGAAACAGCAGCGGCGAGCGGCCCGTCCAGAAGGCGGGATCGCCGTCCCACAGCAGGTCGGCGCCGGCGGAGTCCTGCAGGCGCACCAGTTCGGCGCCGGTGGACGAGATTTCGGCCCGCAGCAACGGGCTGGAGATCGGGACGATGGAGGCCATGGGCCATCCTACAGGAGATGCGCCTCCTGCACGGCCTCCTCGACCGTCCGCTTGTAACGGACCTGCGGCCGAACCGCGCCGGCCCGGAGCAGGGCGTGCCGCGCCGACGGCGAGGCGCCGGTGACGTAGACCCGGACGCCGTGCCGGGCGGCCTTCCGGCCGGCGCCCGCAATGACGTTCGCCGCCGTCGAATCGACGAAGGGCACGGCGGTCAGGTCGATGACGAAGGCCTTGTGCTGGTCGGCGATGTTGTCGAGCACCGCGCCCACGGTCGAGGCCGTGCCGAAGAAGAAGGCCCCGGACAGGCGGTAGACGATCACGCGCGGATCGGTGACGAGATCGGCGGCGAAGGGCGCGCGGGCCGGCTGGGCCACGATGCCGGCCGTGGCGGTGAGGCGCTGGATGAGCAGCAGGACGCCGAGCGCCGTGCCGACCACGATCCCTTCCATCAGGTCGCGGAACACGGTGAGCAGGAAGGTCGACAGCAGGACCACCGCATCGCCGCGCGAGGACCGGATGAGAGTCGCGAACTCGTGCTTCTCGGCCATGTTCCAGGCGACCACGGACAGCACGCCGGCCAGCGCGGCCAGGGGAATGTAGGCGGCCAGCGGCGCGGCCAGCAGCATGAAGCCCAGCAGGAAGACCGAGTGAAGCATGCCGGCGATCGGTCCGCGCGCCCCGGCACGCACGTTGGTCGCGGTGCGGGCGATCGTGCCGGTGGCGCAGATGCCGCCGAACAGGGACGCCGCGATGTTGGCCACCCCCTGGGCCACCAGCTCGCAGTTCGAGCGGTGGCGGCGGCCGGTCATGCCGTCGGCCACCACGGCGGACAGCAGCGATTCGATGGCGCCCAGCAGCGCGAAGGAGAGCGCATCCGGCAGCACGGCCAGCATCTTCGCCGGCGACAGGTCGGGCAGGCTGGGCGCGGGCAGCATGGAGGGAATGCCGCCGAAGCGGCTGCCGATCGTCTCGATGGGCAGGCCGAGGAGAACGGTCGCGAGCGAGGTGACCACGACGGCGACCAGCATGCCCGGCCAGTTCGGCCGGAGCTTCTTGAGGCCGACGATGATGCCGATGGTCGCGAACGCCAGGACGACGGCCGCCGCGTTCAGGGTGCCGGCGGCACCCGCGAGCGCCTCCAGCTTGGCGGCGAACTCTCCCGGCTCCTTTCCCTGCAGGGTGAGGCCGAACAGGTCCTTGATCTGGCTGGCGAAGATGATGACGGCGATGCCGGTCGTGAAACCCACGGTGACCGGATAGGGGATGAACTTCACGAAGGTGCCGAGTCGCAGTACCCCGGCCGCCAGCAGGAAGACGCCGGCCATCATGGTGGCCAGCAGCATTCCCTCGATTCCGTGGCGCGCCACGGTTCCGGCGACCAGCACGATGAAGGCGCCGGCGGGCCCGCCGACCTGGAAGCGGCTGCCGCCCAGCGCCGAGATCAGGAAGCCGCCGACGATCGCGGTGAACAGTCCGCGTTCCGGCGTCGTCCCCGAGGCGATGGCGATGGCCATCGAGAGCGGCAGCGCGACGATCGCCACCGTGAGCCCGGCGATCGCATCGGCGCGCAGGGCCGCCAGCCCGTAGCCCTCGCGCAGCACCGACACGAGCTTCGGGACGAAAGGCCCGTTGAAGTTCGCGGACAGGATCGGGGAGGGAAGACCGAGGGACATTATACAGAATATTTATGTGTTTCGATGATATCGAATAACGCTCGCCTGCACAACCCGACGCAAAGTCCGGACCAGCCTCCCGAAAAAGACGGAGGTTGTCTGACAACCGGTCGCGCGGAACCCGAAAGGCATGCATAGTCCGCGCTTGGGTCCCGGTCTCCGAACCAAAACAGGGCCATTGGAGGAAACGACATGAAGCGCAGACTGCTGATGGGCGGTATCGCCGCCACGACTCTTGCCGCGCCGTTCATCGCGAACGCGCAGGCGCCGCTGACCCTGAACGGCGCCGTCCAGTTCAACGACGACCACGCGTTCAACAAGACGCTGCTCAAGTTCGAAGAGCTGGTGAAGCAGTATTACGGCAAGCCGATCAACTTCGTGCTCCACCGCAACTCGTCGCTGGGACTGGAGAAGCAGTATTTCGAGTACATGGCGCAGGGCAAGGCGGTGGACTACGCCATCGTCTCGCCGGCCCACATGTCGACCTTCTCCAAGGCCGCGCCGTTCATCGACGCGCCGTTCCTGTTCCGCGACCTCGCGCAATGGAACAAGGTGCTCGACCTCGACCTGCTGAAGCCGGTGGCCGGCGAGATCGCGCAGAAGGCCGACGTGATGCTGGTCGGCTATGCCGGCGGCGGCGTGCGCAACATCTTCGTGAACAAGCCGGTCAGCAACCTGGCGGAGATCAAGGGCCTCAAGGTCCGTGTGCAGGGCGCGCCGATCTGGTCCAAGACCTTCGCCGCGGCCGGCATGTCGCCGACGGTCATCGCCTACAACGAGGTCTACAACGCCATCCAGAACAACGTCATCTCGGCCGGCGAGAACGAGGCCGCCGGCGTCGAATCGATGAAGTTCTACGAGGTGGCGCCCAACCTCGCGATGACCGAGCACGCCATCACCATCCGGCCGGTCTGCTTCTCGGGCAAGACCTTCAAGTCGCTGCCCAAGGACCTGCAGGACGCGGTCGTCAGGGCCGGCAAGGAAGCCGGCGCCTATGGCCGCCAGGTCGAGAGTTCCGAGGATGAGCAGAAGCTCGTCGCGCTGGAGAAGGCCGGCAAGCTGAAGCGCATTCCCTTCAAGGATCGCGCCGAGATGAAGAAGCTGGTCGATCCGGTCATGGCAGCCTACGCCAAGGAGATCGGCGCCGACGGCATCTTCACACAGATCGTCGCCACCAACTGACCCGTGCGCGCAGCGGGGCCCCGGCTCCGCTGCGCTTTTCTCCGGCCGCCCGGCCGGAGGCGTTCCCAGACAACGGTTCCCGAATGCCCTCCTCTGTCTCGCCGCCCGGCCCCTGGCGCCGATTCACGGCCGCCTATGCCCAATTTCTGACAGGGCTCCTCGCCTTTTCCGTCGCCGTCATCATCATCCCCGTCACTCTGCAGATGATCTCGCGCTACACCGCGCTGATCCCGTCCTACATCTGGACCGAGGAGATGGCGCGCTTCCTGTTCATCTGGATGATCATGATCGGCGCCATGATCGGCGTGCGCGAAGCCTCGCACTTCGAGGTCGACGTGTGGCCCGCCCTGCCGCGCCGCGGCGAGGCGGCGGTCCGCATCGCCTCCCGGCTCGGCATCCTGGCTTTCGCCCTGGTCTTCGTGGTGGGCGGCATCGAGTTCACGCGGTTCGCCTGGTATCGCACTTCCGAGCTCGCGGACCTGCCGCTCTGGATGATCCACATCGCCTGGCCCGTCGCGGCGGTGACCTGGATCGTCTTCCTGGGCGAGCAGTTCTACGACGAATTCCGCATCCTTCTCGGCGGGAGCCCGACATGACCGGCGCGCTTTTCTCGGCCGGCGAAGCCGCCTCCATCCTGTTCGGCTGCTTCTTCGTACTTCTGGTACTGCGCGTGCCGGTGGCCTTCGCGCTGGGGCTGGCCTGCCTGCCGCTCTTCTATCTCGAGCCACGCCTCGGCACGATGATGCTCGCGCAGGAAACCTTCAACGCCTACAACTCCTTCATCCTGCTCGCCGTGCCGTTCTTCCTGCTGACGGCGAACCTCATGAGCGTGGGGGGCATCACCGACCGGCTGGTGGCACTGTCACGCGCGATCGTCGGCAGCTTCCCGGGCTCGCTGGCGCAGATCAACGTCGTGCTCTCGGTCTTCTTCGCCGGCATCTCCGGCTCCTCGACCGCCGATGCCGCCAGCCAGAGCAAGATCTTCATCGATGCTCAGACACGCGAGGGCTACGACCTCTCCTTCTCGATCGCCATCACGGCGGTCTCGGCTGTGCTGGCCGTCATCATCCCGCCCTCGATCCTGATGATCGTGTGGGGCGGGCTGATCTCGACCTCGATCGGCGCGCTCTACCTCGCGGGCGTCGTACCGGGCCTGCTGATCGCCGGCGCGCAGATGGCCACGGTCCACGTCTATGCGGTCAAGCGTGGCTACCCGACCTACCCGCGCGGGACCTTCCTCGAACTCCTGAAGTCGATCTGGGTGTCGATCCCGGCGCTGATGACGCCCGTCATCATCGTGGGCGGCATCCTCGCGGGATGGTTCACCGCCACCGAATCGGCCTGCGTGGCCGTGCTCTACTCGGCGGTGCTGTCGATCGTGGTCTATCGCGAGATGGGCCCGAAGGAGCTGTACAAGGCGCTGGTCGACACCGGAAAACTCGCCTCGGTGGCGCTGTTCTGCATTGGCACGGCCTCCGCCTTCGGCTGGCTGCTGGCCTACTACCGAATCCCGCAGGAACTGCTGGCCAACGTCACCACCTGGGGCATGGGCCCGATCGGCGTCGGCTTCTTCATCGCCTTCGTGTTCCTCGTCGTGGGCTGCTTCCTCGACGCCATCCCGGCGATCATCATCGTCGGCACGGTGCTGGAGCCGCTCGCCAAGTCGGTGAGCATGGACCCCGTCCATTTCGCGATCGTGTCGATCGTCTCGCTGGCCTTCGGCCTGGTGACGCCGCCCTACGGGCTCTGCCTCATGATCTCCTGTGCCGTCGCGGGCGTGCCGCTGCGCTATGCGCTGAAGGACACGCTGATCATGCTGGTGCCGATGATCGTGGTGCTGGCGGCGATGATCATCTGGCCCGACATCGCCCTCTTCCTGCCCCGGCTGATCGCGCCGGATCTGCTGAAGTAGGACGCCTCAGAAGCCGCCGGCCAGGGACCTTTCGCCCTGCCGGCGGCGGATGGCGTGGAAGCCCTCCACGGTGGACCGGATGATCTCGGCCACCGGCAGTACCTCGTGGATCAGGCCGACCGTCTGGCCGGCCAGCGCCAGCGAGGCCTCCATGTCGCCGCCGAAATAGACGTCCTTCACCGAGCCGAAGATCGAGCGGTCGAACGAGCCCTCGCGCTCGATCTCCGCGGTGCGCTGGGTCTTGAGCGCCCGCACGCAGGGCGTCGACTTGCGGTTCAGCATGACCGTGCCGGTATCGTCGGCATCGACGATCGCCTGCTTGTAGTTGTGATGCACCGGGCTCTCGGCCGAGCTCACGAAGCGCGTGCCCATCTGCACGCCCTCGGCGCCGAGCGCGAAGGCCGCCGCCATGCCGCGCCCGTCGCAGATGCCGCCCGCCGCGATCAGCGGCACGTCGGTCTTCTCCCGCACCGCCTGCAGCAGCACCAGGGTCGAGACGTCGTCGGGATTCTTGAAGCCGCCGCCCTCGCCGCCTTCGACGATAAGCCCGTCGACACCCGCCTCGACGGCCTTCAGCGCCGAGGAGAGATTGGGCACCACGTGATAGACGATAAGTCCCGCCGCCTTCAGCGTCGGCAGCAGCTTGGCCGGCGAGCCCGCCGAGGTGGTGACGAACTTCACGCCCGACTTCGCCACCATGTCGACGACCCGCGGCTCGCGGATGAAGAGCAGCGGCAGGTTCACGCCGAACGGCTTGTCGGTCAGCGTCTTCATCTTTTCGATCTCGGCCAGGCAGGCATCGACCTCGCCGCTCGACGTCTCGATGATGCCGAGGCCGCCGGCGTTGGACACCGCCGAGGCGAGCTGGCTGCGCGCGATGTAGCCCATCGGCGCCTGTACGATCGGATATTGGACGCCCGTATGGGCCAGCACGCGGTTCATTGCTTCGTCTCCCTTTGCGCCAACGTATCGAACCGGCGCATCACCTCAAGCGACCTTTCCGCCCGCGCGGCGGGCGGGAGAGGGAAGCAAGATCACGGCATGTTGCGCGCGCGTTCCCAGGCGGCGGTGAAGTTCGGCGCGGTGTCGGGACGGCACGGCAGCGCGCGCTTGGGGTTCGGATCCTCGATGAACACGTCGCGCAGGCGCGCGGCGCAGGCATCCTGCACCACGACCCCGTGGCCCTGGGCCCTGAAGACGACGTTGCGCGAGGCCGGGAGCGTCTTTGCCGCCTCGCGCGCCCAGGCGGGCGGGGTCAGCCAGTCGTAGCCGCCGCTCAGCAGCAGCGTCGGCACCTCGGACCTCACCGGCTGGCGTTCGGCGGCGGGCGCGGGGGTCACGCGCCATACCGGACAGAAGGTCGGCGACTTGCTCGCCCGGGCGTTCAGCCCGTAGATGCCGTTGGTCTCGATCGCCTTGCGTCGCGCCGCGCGATCGACCATCGGCCAGGTCTCGCGGCATTCGACGCTGTTGTAGAGCCCGTCGAACTGCTGCGCGTTCTGCTCCATCAGGCCGCCGTCGTTGGTCTCGAGGTCCTCGGCGTAGAGCTTGAGCAGCCGCATGTCGCCCTTGCGCGCGGCCGTCACCATCTCCGGGATCGAGGCCGCCTCGCCCTCGCGCATCATGTTGAGCATCACCATCATCACCTGGGTGCCGTCGAGCCGCACCGCGTGCGACCCGTCCTCCAGGGTGATCGAGAGTTCCAGCGGCGTGCGCTCGGCGCCGGTGATCAAGGCCTCGACCTCGCCGCGCAGGTTGGGCTGGCGCTCGCGGCACACGGCATCGGCCTCGCAGTCCTTGTAGAGCTGCTCGAAGGTGCGGCGCACGATCTCCGGCTCGTTCTGCTCGCCGTTGACCTGGGGTGGATAGACGCCGTCCAGCACCGCCGCCCTCACCAGGTCGGGATGGCGGCGCATCACCTCGAGGGCCCAGCGCGTGCCGTAGGACACGCCGTAGAGGTTGATCTTGCTCTGGCCCAGCGCCGCGGCGAGATCGGCCACGTCGTCGGCCAGCGCCGGCGTCGTGTACATGGCGAGATCGATCTTGCGCCGGTCGAGTCCGGCGCGGCAGCGGACCAGGATGTCGCGCTCCTGCTGTTCCGTCACGGCGCGGCGGCGCGCCTTGGCGGGATCGGAGGTGCGGGTGTCGAAACAGTCGAGATTGGGTGTCGAGCCGCCGGCGCCGCGCTGGCTCAGGATGACGACGTCGCGGCGGCGGCGGATGGCCGCCGTCTCGTTCCACCAGTCGCCCTCGCTCAGCGCGTCGGCGCCCGGCGCCGAGGCCACCAGCGGCGCGTCACCGGGCCCGCCGGACAGATAGACGAGCGGCTCGACGCCGGCCGTGCGCTTGGCCTTGAGGATGGCGACCTTCAGCTTGATCTCGCGGCCCTGCGGCTGCTCGCGATTCTCGGGCACCACCAGGACGAAGCATTCGACCCGGTCGCCCTTGGGCGGCTTGAAGGCACAGCGCTCGCGCTCTAGCCGCGGCGCGGCCGACGCGCTTCCTGCCAAAACCAGCAGGAAAGCTGCCAAGCCGCACAGGAACCGCAATCGCGCCATGGATATCTTGTGCCACATCGTAGCTTGTGACGGCATGAAGTAATTCTATGGAAACACTGTGGCCGAACATCTTGCCACCCGGCACTCATCGCCTCAGGTTGCGGCCATGACCCAACGCTCCTACTGGACCGCCGTCTGGTGCGGTTTCCTCGTGCTCACCATCGGCCTCGGCGTCCGCCAGAGCTTCGGAATCTTCCTGAAGCCGATCTCCGCCGAACTCCATGTCGGGCGCGAACTCTTCTCCTTCGGCACGGCGCTGTCGATGCTGCTGATGGGCGCCATCGCACCCTTCTCCGGGCGTCTGGCCGACCGGTTCGGCTCCGCACCGACCATCGCCGGCGGCGGCGTCCTCTACGTCCTGGGCATGATCGTCACCGCCACCATGCATGACGGCCTCATGCTGATCGTCGGCAACGTGCTGGTCGGCATCGGCCTCTCCGCCGCGACCTTCGGCCCGGTCCTGGGCGTGATCCTGCGCGTGGCCCCGCCCGCCAAGCAGGCGCTGGCGGTGGGCATCTGCTCGGCCGGCGGCTCGTTCGGCCAGTTCTTCATCGTGCCGCTGGCCGCGGTGCTGCAGAACTATTTCGGCGACTGGCGCCCGACCATGTGGGCGCTGACCGCGCTGGCCGTGATCATGATCGCGCTGCCCCTCGGCCTCAACGATCGCAAGGAGATCGCGGCCTCGCGGAAGGCGAGCGGCGGCAGCCAGACCACGGCCGAGGCGCTGTCGGAGGCCTTCGCCCAGCGCAGCTACGTCCTGCTGGTGGTCGGCTACTTCGTCTGCGGCTTCCACGTCGCCTTCGTCGGCGGCCACCTGCCGGCCTACATCTCCGACAAGGGAATCGGCCTGTCGCTGTTCGGCATCCAGCTGTCCCCCGCCGAACTGGGCGGCTGGGCGATCGGCATGGTCGGCCTCTTCAACATCGCCGGCGCCATCCTGTGGAGTTCGATGGGCAACCGCTTCAAGCGCAAGAACCTCCTGTCGACCCTCTATCTGCTGCGCTCGCTGGTCTTCCTGGGCTTCGTGATCGCGCCGCTGTCGGCCGCCTCGGTGCTGATCTTCGCGGCCGCCCTGGGCTTCCTCTGGCTGGGCACCGTGCCGCTCACCACCTCACTGGTCGGCTACATCTTCGGGCCGGTCCATGTCACCATGCTGAACGGCATCGTCTTCTTCGGCCACCAGGTCGGCAGCTTCTTCGGCGGCTGGGGCGGCGGACGCCTGTTCGACCTGCAGGGCAACTACGACATGATGTGGTGGATCTCGATCGCGCTCGGCCTCGTCTCGGCCGCCCTGCACTACCCGATCGTCGAGGAGCGGCTGGCGCGTCCGGCGGCCGCCCCGCAGCCGGCATGACCGCCGGCTGGCGCCCCGTGCTGCTCTGGGGGCTGGCCAGCCTGGTCGTGGCCGCGACGATCGTGTCGTTCATCCTGTGGGGCCTGAACGGCCCCGCCTATCTCGTCGACCTGATCGCGGCGTATTGCCTTTAGACTTTTCCTCCCCATTCGGATGGGGAGGCAATTTCTAGAGCACGAACTTCGAGAGATCCGCGTTCTTCGCCAGCTCGCTGACGTGCGAGCGGACATAGGCGGCGTCGATTTCCATCTTGGTGTTCGGCCTGTCCGAGGCGGTGAAGCTGATCTCTTCCAGCAGCTTCTCCATCACCGTGTGCAGCCGGCGCGCGCCGATGTTCTCGACCGTCTCGTTGATGTCGGCCGACAGGCGCGCCAGCTCGTCGATCGCGTCGGGCTTGAAGTCGAGCTCGACCTTCTCGGTCGCCATCAGCGCCTTGTACTGCTTCACCAGGCTGGCCTCGGGCTCGGTCAGGATGCGGCGGAAATCCTCCTGGCTGAGCGAGGCCAGGCTGACGCGGATCGGCAGGCGGCCCTGCAGCTCCGGCAGCATGTCCGACGGCTTGGCGAGATGGAACGCGCCGGAGCAGATGAACAGCACATGGTCCGTCTTCACCGGCCCGTGCTTGGTGTTCACGGTCGTGCCCTCGATCAGCGGCAGCAGGTCGCGCTGCACGCCCTCGCGGCTCACGTCGCCGCCGCCGCGGTACTCGCTGCGGGCCGTGATCTTGTCGATCTCGTCGATGAAGACGATGCCGTTCTGCTCGACCATGTCGCGCGCCTCGCGCACGACACGCTCCTGGTCGAGGAGCTTGTCGCTCTCCTCGCGCATCAGCGTCTGGTAGCTGTCGGCCACCGTCATCTTGCGCTTCTTGGTGCGCCCGCCGAACGCCTTGCCCAGCATGTCGCCGATGTTGATCATGCCGACCGACGCGCCGGGCTGGCCCGGCACCTCGAACTGCATCGGCCCGCCCGAGTCCGCGACCTCGATCTCGATCTCGCGGTCGTCGAGCTCGCCGGCCCGCAGCTTGTGGCGGAAGCGCAGCTTGGTCTCCTCGCTGGCATTGGCGCCGCACAGCGCGTCGATCACGCGGTCCTCGGCGGCGAGCTCCGCCTTGGCCTTCACGTCCTTGCGCAGGCTCTCGCGCGCCATCTCGATGGCGGCCTCCATCAGGTCGCGTGCGATCTGCTCGACGTCGCGTCCGACATAGCCGACCTCGGTGAACTTGGTCGCCTCGACCTTGAGGAATGGCGCATTGGTCAGCTTGGCGAGGCGCCGCGCGATCTCGGTCTTGCCGACGCCGGTCGGGCCGATCATCAGGATGTTCTTGGGCAGCACCTCGTCGCGCAGCGAATCGGAGAGCTGCAGGCGGCGCCAGCGGTTGCGCAGCGCGATGGCGACGGCGCGCTTGGCCTCCTGCTGGCCGATGATGTGCTTGTCGAGCTCGGAGACGATCTCGCGCGGGGAAAAGTCGTTACTCATGGAAAATCAGAGCTTCTCGAGGACGATGTTGTGATTGGTGTAGACGCAGATGTCGGCGGCGATCTTCATCGACTTGCGCGCGATCGCCTCGGCGTCGAGCCCCTCCACGTCGATCAGCGCCCGCGCCGCGGAGAGCGCGTAGTTGCCGCCCGAGCCGATGGCGATGATGCCGCCCTCGGGCTCCAGCACGTCGCCCGTGCCCGACAGCAGCAGCGACACGTCCTTGTCGGCCACCGCCATCAGCGCCTCGAGCTTGCGCAGGTAGCGGTCGGTGCGCCAGTCCTTGGCGAGTTCGATCGCGGCGCGCAGGAGCTGGCCGGGATGACGCTCGAGCTTGGCCTCGAGCCGCTCGAACAGCGTGAAGGCGTCGGCCGTGGCGCCGGCGAAGCCCGCGATGATCTGGCCGTTGCCGATGCGGCGGACCTTCTTGGCGTTGCCCTTGACGATGGTCTGGCCCATCGACACCTGGCCGTCGCCGGCCATGACGACCTGGCCGTCCTTGCGAACCGAGAGGATGGTCGTGGCATGCCAGCCGGGACCGGAGGAACTGTCTGATTGTGCGGAAGACATGCGCCCTAAATAGGGATTCACAGCAACAAATCAATCGCCGGCTCGGGCTCCCGCAGCCGGCGTGCTAACGTCGGTCCATGAGCGAATCAGTCACCAGCGACCCCGTCATCGTCATCGGCGCCGGAATCGTCGGCGCGGCCACCGCCCGCGCCCTGCAGCGCAACGGCCACAGGGTCACCCTGCTCGACAGCGCCGAGCCGGGCAATGCCACCTCCTTCGGCAATGCCGGCTTCCTGTCGGTCGACAGCCTGATCCCGCTCGCACGGCCGGCCACCCTGAAGAAGGTGCCGACGATGCTGATGGACAGGAACGGACCGCTCACCGTCCATCCGCCCAGCCTCCCCTGGCTGCTGCCCTGGATGGCGCGCTTCGCGCTGGCGTCGATGAGCCCGGCCGAGGTGCAGAAGGGCAAGGACATGTTCAAGCCCTTGATGCTCGAGGCCGACATCGCGTGGAAGGCCGAGATCCAGGCCTCGGGCCTCGGCGAGCTGTTCCGCACGCGCGGCGCGCTCTACGTCTACGAGAGCGAGGCCGCGTTCCAGGGCACCGACGAGATGCGCGGGCTGCAGTCGGGCAAGGGCACGGAATTCGAGATCGTCGACGGCAACCGCGCGCGCGAACTGGCGCCCGGCCTCAGCCGCACGATCGTGCGCGGCATCCACTATCCCAACGGCACGCACACGATCGATCCGCACAAGGTCGTGGCCACGCTGGTCGAGCGGTTTACGGCCGAGGGCGGCACGGTGATGCGCGGCCGCGTGCGCGGCTTCCGGCGCGACGGCAATCGCGTGACGGCGGTGCAGCTCACCGACTCCGAACTGCCCGCCGGCGCCGTGATGATCTCGGCCGGCCGCGCCTCGGGCGAGCTGACGCGCCTGCTCGGCTTCAACGCGCCGCTGGTCGCCGAGCGCGGCTATCACGTGATGGTCGCGCCCGACAACGTGCAGTTCGACCTGCCGGTCAGCCCGCCCGAGCGCGGCCTGTTCTTCACGCCGATGGCGGAGGGACTGCGCATCGCCGGCACGGTCGAACTGGCCGCACCGCACCAGCCGCCGTCCTGGCATCGCGCCGATCTCCTGAAGAAGCATCTCGCGGACATCTTCCCCGGCGTCGGCGGCGCCGAGACCAGCCGCTGGATCGGCGAGCGCCCGACCCTGCCCGACTATCGTCCCGCCATCGGCCGCGCACCGCGCCTCGCCAACGTCTATTGCGGCTACGGCCACCAGCATCTCGGCCTGACGCTCGCCACCGCCACGGGCCGAATGATCGCACGCCTGATGGACGGCGAGGACCTGCCGGCCGCGCTCCAGGCCTGCGATCCCGGAAGATTCGGGTGAATGATCAACCGCCTCCCCATTCAGATGGGGAGGTGTCGTCGTCCTACGACGACGGGGGGGGGTCATGCACGTTGCCTCGCCCCATGACCCCATCGCCCCGTAAGACGGGGCACTTCCCCATTTGAATGGGGAAGCAAGCGGTCAGAACGTCTTTCCCAGCACCGTGACCGGCTTCGCGGTCTTCACCCGCTCCTCGACGAAAGGCCAGTCGCGCACGAAGAACTCGTTGGAGCGGGTCCATTTGCCGTCGGAGAAAGCGAGTTTGTTCGGCTCGCGCTGCAGGATGCGGGTGAAGGGATCGTAGAAGGCGCGCTCGAAGCCGAGATCGGCGAACAGCCCCAACGACCAGTCCGAGGTGGCTTCGAGGGCCACCACCTTGAGGCTGGGCTTCTTCAGGACTCCGATCGATCCCTGCAGCACCTGATCCTCGTACTTCTCGACGTCGAGCTTCAGGAAGGCCGGCGCAGCCTCGCCCACGACCGTGTCGAGCGTCTTCTGCGGGACGATGCGGATGCCCTCGCGATGCTCCGACACGACCTGGTTCATGGCGCCGAGGCCGGTGGTGAACATCACCTTGCCCTCGCTGGGCCCGAGCGCCAGTTCTCGGATCGTCACCAGCGACTGCAGCCCGTTGATCTCGACGTTGCGCGCGAGGTCGCGGGCGGTCCCGGGATCGGCCTCGATGGCGATCGTCGTCGCGCGGCAGACGCCGGACGCCAGCACCGTGTAGGTGCCGACATTGGCGCCGGCA
Source organism: Reyranella aquatilis (assembly GCF_020880995.1). Taxonomy (GTDB): domain Bacteria; phylum Pseudomonadota; class Alphaproteobacteria; order Reyranellales; family Reyranellaceae; genus Reyranella; species Reyranella aquatilis. The sequence continues at coordinate 15,654 of NZ_JAJISD010000003.1, forward strand.
TCGAGGAACAGGTCGCCCTCGCGCAGGAAGTGCAGGACGAGCCCCATGCTCATGAACTCGTGCAGGCCGAAATAGAGATTGCCGGTCGCGCCGGTCATGCCGCGGCGCACGACCAGCCGCTGGCCGCCGATCCAGGGCGCCACCACCTCGGGGCTGAGGCGGCTGCGCAGATGCCAGGAGGCGAACCGGCTCCAGGCGCCGAGCTGGTTGTCGCGCGTCATCGGATGGGCGGCGAACGTGCGGCCAACCGCGAGTAGAGATCTCAACACTTTTGGACCGCTGACCTTCCCTGCCCTGTCCGCGAAGTGTACCGCCCCAGCCGAGGTGGAGCCAACGGTCAGGACCCGTACTGCAACAGGATCTCGCCGTTCCTCTTGAGCCACGCCTGCGGCCCCCTTATGGGGCCGTCGCAGAGAGCCCCATCCGGGCCGCTTCCGATCGACACGGGCGGCCACCGAAACGACACCGGCCACCTTCGGAACGGGGACCAGATATGGTCATGCGCCTGGACCCTCAGGACTGCGCAAGTACCATAACGATCGGTCGCCTCGGCACGCTCTGCTCAGCTGTGCAAGGGCCCGCCCGTTCCGAGGCCCACGCGCTGCGCTTCGGTGTCATAGATGGTCGTCACCCCGATATTCGCAAGATTGATGTCGGGGCCGAACTCGGCGAAGAGGATCTTCTTCATCTCTTCGATGTCGCAGCTTTTGACGCCGGAGATCCACGGCCCCGGAAGCTCGATCATGATACGGTCCTGAGGCAGGCCGCGCTTGAGGACCTCGAGACTGTCGCGGCGCACGCGCCCATTTTCGACCAGTTCGGCGGCTTCCACGAGCACGAGTTCAGCACCGGCGCTCAGGCAGACTTCTGCCTGCTCCACCAGCAGCGCCGGATTGCTGAGTGTCTCCTTCGAGCCGACCTCGCCGAATACCGAGAGGCCACTCGCAACCGCGGCCGAGATCTGGCAGCGGCGTTGCTCGGGCGTCAGCGGCACGGTGTTGTCGGAGATCTCGATGGTGCGGATTCCAAGGTCCCGTGCTTCGGCGTAGAATCTCGGCAGCGCCGCCTCGCCCAGCATCGCGAAGACATATTCGTGGAACTGCCCACCGAGAAAGGGCCGTATCTGGAATTCCTCGCACATGGCGAGTTTGCGCATCAGGTGGTCTCGCGGGTAGAGCCGCGCCGTACCGGTCTTTATCTTGATCAGGTCGATGTAGGGAGCGGCCAGCTCGAACACCCCGCGCAGGTAGGTGAGAGGTAGGCCATCGTCGATCACCATGGAGAGCCCGGTTCGGCGGGGCTTTGTACTGCGCCGTGCATCGAAGGGTACGAAACCAAAGGGAGGATCAGCCAACATGGTTCACCGTTTCAATGAGAGCAGGGCGACTGGACTTCGGAAGATCGCTCATTCGGGTGTAAGTCCGGAGAACTTGTACATCTGGGCGAAAAGAGAGCGCTCGACGGCAAGATAGTCGCGGAATGCGGCCGTGGAATCTCCAACGGGATCGACCCCCAGCGCCGCCAGGCGGTCGCGCACGTCGGGCAGCTTGAGCACGGTGGCGAAGTCCGCCTGCAGGCGCTGCACGATGTCGGCCGGTGTGCGCCCCGGCACCATGACGCCCATCCAGTGCGACGCCGCGAAGTCCTTCATGCCGGGCGACTCAGCCACCGCGGATACGTCCTTTGCCCAGGTGACACGCTCCGGCGAGGTGACAGCGATCGCCACGAGCTTGCCGTCCCGGATGAAGGGAAGCACGGGCGCCATGCCGACAATGGCCAGCGGGACGTGGCCTGCCACGACATCATTGGTGGCCGGGCCGGCGCCCTTGTAGGGGATGTGCAGCAGCTTGATGCCCGCCAGATGCGCCAGCCAGGCGCCGGCCAGGTGCTGCGAGCTGCCTTCGCCCGGTGTGCCGTAGGCCAACCCTTCCGGCGTGCGCTTGGCCAACGCAATCACGTCGGCCAACGTGCGTACCCCGAGCGAGGGGTTCGCCACAATGACGACCGGCGTCGTGGCGGCCAGGGTCACCGGCGCAAGATCCTTCATTGGATCGTAGTTCATCTTCTTGTAGGCGCTCGGCGCAATCACGATCTCGGCGGGCGAGGCGAGCAGGATCGTCCGCCCGTCGGGTTTGGCGCGCGCCACGTAGTCGGCGCCGATCATGCCGTTCGCCCCGGGCCGGTTCTCCACGATAACGGAGTGTCCGAGACGCTCGGCCAGTCGGGGGGCAAGGATCCGGGCCACGCTGTCATGCCCGCCGCCCGGGGCATAAGGCACCACCAGCGCCGTGGCTTGCGAAGAAGTGGATTGTGCCGCAGCGCCCAGCCCCAGGAGCGAGACGGTCGCCGATAGCAGGATGGGGAGCAATCGTATCCAGCGCATGCGCATATTCATATCGTGGCCCTTGCGTTGTTGCCGGTCAGGCCGCCACGGCCCGCAACTCGGCCGCCAGCGCGACGTCGCCTTTGGTCGAGAAGGTGAATTCGTAGGATGACGGGTCGACCGTGAAGCGATTGTGCTCGCGTGCCCGGCCCTGGGCGTCGAAGCGCGTACGCGTCAGCACCAGGACCGCGCTCCTCGCGCCAACACCCAGGCAGCGCGCGACGGTGGCTCCGGCAAGCTCTGCGCCGATGGCGCTTGTGGAGGATGCGATCGGATGGTGCAGCAATACGCTGTGGACGGCAGCGGTGGACATCGCCTCGATGTCGGCGGGCAACAGCGACGCCGCGTCCGGGGTAAGCCAGTTGGCGGCAAGCACGATCGGGCGGCCAGCGGAGAAATAGAGCCTATCGAGCTTCACGGCCTGCGCGCCCGGCGCTAGCTTGAAAAGATCCACTACCTTCGGCGGCGGCACGGCGCGTTCGAAGGCGATCAGCCGCACTTCCGGCCTGGGCGCCTTCGTCAGCAGAATGTCGAAGAAGCCCTGTTCCGAAAGGAGGTCGTGTCGCACGACGGCCGGCGACACGAAGCTTCCTTTTCCATGGGCGCGCGTGACGAGACCACGCGACACGAGGTCGTCCATCGCAAGCCGAACGGTGACACGGCTTACGCCGAGGCGCTCGACGAGCGCGACTTCGGCGGGCAATCGCTCGCCTGCGCGTAGGCTGCCCGAAAGGATGAGCTGTTCGAGCCAGCGCGCGATCTGCGTCTGCAACGGGACGGGGCTGTTCCGCTCGGGCTCTATCCACGGAAACGGTCGGGTCTGATTGGGGCGCACGAAACCTCTTCGACTTGATTATAAGACGACTTAATACGTCTTGTCATCCGTGAACTCAAGATTGTAGTTTCCCGCGACAACCGGGCGGCTGCCCGGTCCACCATCGCCGAGGATCGACATGCCGCACTCAACCTACCTGCCCGAGCGTATGGGCTCGGCCATCCTCTCGCCCACCGACGCGGTCGAGGCCGGCAGCTTCCAGTCGTTCACGCTCGTTTATACGGCGGGATACTTCGGCATCGACGACACGGGTTCGATCAAGATCGTCCAGCGTTTCGCGGGCGACATGGGCAAGCCGCAGTGGAGCGATCCGACGGCTGTGAACTACACCACCGTGGAAGCGTCGAACGGCGCGGTGCTCGAGGTGCGCTACGACCCGAAGATGAACATCCGGCCATGGGACAAGACCCTGTTCGTTCGCGTGATTCGCGGCTTCCTGAACGAAGGCGACACCATCACTGTCCGCTTCGGCGACCGCCGGAAGGGTTCGCCGGGCATGCGCATGCAGACCTTCGTCGAACCGACGTTCGAATTCCGCGTCCTGGTCGATGCCTTCGCGACCTACAACTACGTCGAGCTGCCGATCCAGCCGAACTTCCCCATCGTGTCCGGGCGCGCGGTGACATGGAAGGCCCTCCTCCCGACCTTGCGCAGGACCGGAGAGAACTTCCGGTTGGGCTTCAAGGGCGAGGACAAATGGGGCAATCCCAGCGACCAGGTCGAGGGCACCTTCTCGCTGTGCGCCAATCTCCCGGTCCGCGGCCTGCCGGAGCGCTTCTCGATGGGCCGCGGCGAGGCAGCGAAGTCGATCGATGGCCTCTCGATAGAACAGCCGGGCGACCTGCTGATCGACGTGCTCGACTCGGCCGGCCGTGTGCTGTGCCGGAGCAACCCACTGCGCATTGCAGCTGACGCGCCGCTCCGGTCCTACTGGTGCGACCTGCATGGCCAGTCCGAGGAGACCATCGGCACGAACTCGGCCCGCGAACTGATCGAGTTCGCCCGCGACCGCGCATTCCTCGACGGCATGAGCCACCAGGGCAACGACTTTCAGATCACCACGCCATTCTGGAATGAGCTCAACAGGCTGACGCGCGAATACAACGAAGACGGCCGCTTCATCATTTTCCCGGGCTACGAATGGTCGGGCAACACAGGGTTGGGCGGCGACCGCAACGTCATGTTCATGCACGAGGGCCGGCAGATCCATCGCTCGTCGCACGCGCTGGTGGACGACACCTCTGACCTGAAGAGCGATTCCAACAGCGCCGAGCAGCTCTTCCAGGCGCTCAAGGACGAGGATTGCGTGGTCTTCGCCCACATCGGCGGCCGCTACGCCGACATCAAGATGGCCCATGATGCGCGGATCGAACGCTCCGTCGAGGTCCACTCGGACTGGGGCACTTTCGAATGGCTCGTCCAGGACGCGCTGGAGCAGGGCTACCGAATCGGCATTCTGGCCAATTCCGACGGCCACAAGGGGCGCCACGGCGCAAGCCATCCTGGGGCCTCGCTGTTCGGCGCTTATGGCGGCCTGTCGTGCCTGCTCGCCACCGACCTGACGCGCGCCGGCCTGTTCGACGCGCTGCGCCGGCGCCATCACTACGCCACCACCGGCTGCCGGATGGTGCTGGACGTCCGTGCCGCCTTCGACTCCGAGGCGATGCTCTATGCTGACGATCCGAATCTCGGCGCAGCGCAGCACACGCGCGGCCGAGAGGCGATGATGGGCGACATCGTGCAATCGACCGACGCGGCTGTGGAATTCATCATCGAGGCCCAGGCATCGGCCCCGATCGAGCGGCTGGAAATCCGCAACGGACTCGATGTCCTCGAGACATGGCGGCCTTACGAGGCAACGGCCCTCGGCCGGCGCATCCGGGTGATCTGGGAAGGCTCGGAGTATCGCGGGCGCGGGCGCCAGACCATCTGGGACGGCGGCTGCACGCTCGAAGGCAACAGCTTCGAGCGCTTCGTGCCGATCAACATGTGGAACCTCGACCGGAAGATCGAGCAGACCGCCCCCGGTGCCCTGTCATGGACGGCGCTGACGACCGGCGGGTTCGGCGGCTTCGATGCCTGGCTAACGGACCCGCGCGCCGGTACGCTGCGCATCGAAACGCCGCTGGTGAAGTGCGAGATCTCCGTCGCCGACGTCGGCCGCGAGGACATGGTGATCGATGCTGGCGGCATCCGGCGCCGCATCCGCATCTTCCGCCTGCCCGATGAGAACCCGCATCGCGAGGTCAAGCTGGCCCGTCGCGTCGCACTCAAGCCTGCCGGTGACAATGCTCTCTACGCGTGCCTGACCCAAGAGGACGGCCACCTGATCTGGTCGAGCCCGATTTATGTCTTTCGCGGTCCCTCGGCAACCTGACGCCAGAAGCGCGTCGGGTTCCGTGCAACGGGGCCTCAGCCGCCGTACTGCAACAGGATCTCGCCGTTCCTCTTGAGCCAGGCCTGCGGTCCCTCGATGGGGCCGTCGCAGAGCGCGCGGGCCAGCGCCCAGAAGCGCGGTCCGTGGTTCAGATGGACGAGATGCGCGGCCTCGTGCGCCGCGAGATAGTCCAGCACCTCGGGCGGCGCAAACACCAGCCGCCAGGAGAAGGACATCGCGGCATCGGGGCCGCAGCTTCCCCAGCGAGAGCGGGTGTCGCGCACGGTGATGCGCTTCACCGACCGCTCGGTGCGCGCCGCCTTGGCGAGCACCAGCGGCACCAGCTGCTCGCGCAACTCAGCCGTCAGCCAGTCCTTCAGCCGGCGCGGCAGATGTTCGGCCCGGCCGGCGACATGGATCTCGCCGTTCTCGCGCCAGACCGTGCCGCGCGCATCGGGCCGGTGGCGCACGCGGTGCGGCACCCCGAACAGCGGGATCTCCGCGCCGTCGACGAAGGGCCGCCGCTCGGGCAGGCGGCCAAGCCGGGCGGCGATCCAGCCGGCCTGCGCCTCGGCGAAACCCACCGCCGCGACGCGCGCCATGCGCAGCGGCGCCGTCAGCACGATGCGGCGGTTGGCGGGGTCGACGCGCAGCGACGCGCGACGGGCGCGCGGGTTGCGGACGAAGGTCACTGACAGCGTATCGCCCGCATGAGCAATGGTGAGTTGCTCGGGCTCCGGCGTGGCTTTAGGCAGGAAACGGCTGAACCAGGAGGAAGGCGACATGTCCGAAGAACAGGCTCACAAGACGCTCAGCGATGCAGGACGGAAGGTCCTGTCCGAGGTTCTGGGCGAATCCTATCTCGCCCGGCGTGACGCGACCAACAACGATTTCTGGGCCCCGGTGCGCGCCTTTTCCGAGGAATTCGCCTATGCCTCGCTGTGGACGCGCGACGGGCTCGACCGCAAGCAACGCAGCATGATCACCATCGCCATGCTCTGCGCCCTCAACCGCCCGCACGAACTCAAGATCCATCTGGTGGGCGCGCTGAACAACGGCTGCACCAAGGTCGAGCTGCGCGAGATCTTCACCCACGCCATCGCCTATTGCGGCTTCCCCGCCGCCATCGACGCGCTGCGTGTCGCCGAGGACGTGCTGAAGGAACAGGGGAAGTTCTGACATGGCGCTCGACATAGACCGCATCCGTGACGAGACGCCGGGCTGCGCCCACGTGCTGCATCTCAACGCGGCCGGCTCCTCGCTGCCCAGCCGCCGCACCCTCGACGCCACCATCGACCATCTTCGGCTGGAAGCCGAGATCGGCGGCTACGAGGCGGCCGACCGGGCGCGGCCGGTGCTCGACGGCTTCTATCCCTCGATCGCCACGCTGATCGGCGCAGAGCCCGGCGAGATCGCCTATGTCGAGAACGCCACGCGCGCCTGGGACCTCGCCTTCTACTCGCTCGACTTCAAGCCGGGCGACCGCATCCTGACCTGCGTCAGCGAGTATTCGTCGAACTACATCTCCTACCTGCAGGTGGCGAAGAAGACCGGCGCCGAGATCGTCGTCATCCCCGATGACAAGCATGGCCAGATCGATCTCGCCGCACTGGAGCGCGCCATCGACAAGCGCACCAAGCTGGTGTCGATCTCGCACATCCCGACCCAGGGCGGGCTGGTGCAGCCGGCCGAGGCCGTGGGCAAGATCGTGAACGATGCCGGCATCCTCTACCTGCTCGATGCCTGCCAGTCGGTCGGCATGATGCCGGTCGATGTGAAGAAGATCGGCTGCGATTTCCTGTCGGCCACGGGACGCAAGTACATGCGCGGTCCGCGCGGCACGGGCTTCCTCTACGCCCGCCAGCGCAGCACCGCGCAGATCGAGCCGATCTTCCTCGACAACCACGCCGCCCGCTGGTCCGGCGACAACGACTATACGGTGATGCCCGACGCCAAGCGCTTCGAGAACTGGGAGCGCTATTTCGCCGGCGTGATCGGCCTCAAGGTCGCGGCCGACCAGTGCAACGAACTGGGCATGCCGGCCATCTGGGCGCGCCTGCGCGAACTGGCCGACGGCCTGCGCACGCGCCTCGCGACGGTAAAGGGCGTGACCCTCACCGACCTCGGCGTCACCAAGGGCGCCATCGTGACCTTCGCCGTCGACGGCAAGGATCACCCGGCGCTGAAGCAGGCCCTGCGCGACCAGCGCATCAACGTCTCGGTCTCGACGCAGTTCTCTTCACGGCTCGATCTCAAGGGCCGCGGCCTCAAGGACGTGATGCGCGCCTCGGTGCACGTCTACAACACCGAGGAGGAGCTCGACCGCTTCGTCGCGGCGCTGCGGCCGCTGGTGGCCGGCTAGACGGCGCCATGCCGATCATCGCACCCGCGGCATCGTGGCTGCTCGTGGTGGCGGAGACGGGCTCGATCCGGCGCGCGGCGACGCGGCTCAACCTCTCGCCCTCGGCGGTGAACCGGCAGATCCTGAACCTCGAGGCGGAGTACGGCGCGGCGCTGTTCGAGCGGCTGCCGCGCGGCATGCGACTGACGCCGGCCGGCCAGAGGGTGGCGGCGGAGATCCAGCGCTGGCAGCACGACCATGCGAAGCTGGTGCAGCATATCGGCCAGCTGCGCAGCATGGTACGCGGCCATGCCTCGCTCGGCCTGATGGAAAGCTTCTCGCGCACGGTCGTGTCTCGGCTCATGACCCACATGCGCGAGCGCCAGTCGCTGGTGTCGCTCGACGTGCTGATGGGCGGCACGGCGGAGATCGTCGACCGGCTGGTTGCCGGCAAGCTCGATCTCGCCATCTGCTATGCCGTTCCGAAGCTGCCGGAGATCCGCGTGCTGGCGAGCATCCAGCCCAGTTCGGGTATCGTGGTGGCGCGCGACCATCCGCTGGCCGACCGCAAGTCGATCCGGCTGGCGGAGTGCGCCAACTATAGTTTCGTCTTTCCCGATGCCTCGCTTACCTCGCGGCGCATCCTCGAGACGGCGCTCGAACGGGCCAAGGTTCACTTCGCCGGCGTCGTCACGACCAACTCCGTCGAGGTGATGAAGATGCTGGTGCGCGAGCACAGGCAGATCGCGCTGCTCAGCCTGCCCGATATCGGCGCCGACTTCGCCGACCGCGACCTGGTGCACATTCCGCTGGCGGACCGCCACGTGCGCGGCTCCCACCTCTCCCTGATCGCGCCACGCCACGCCAGACCCTCCCCGGTCGCGTCGATGCTCGCGGAATTCTTGAGGGACGAGTTGCAGGGCCTGCCGGCGCGGCGTGCCTGGACCGGCAGCCTGCGCGAAGTCGGTACGACAAAGGCGGGACGCGGGCGCCCCTGATGCGGCCGCAGGCCGACCGTACGAAAAAACCGCACACTCCGTCCCGAAACTAGCGCTTTTCAGCACCGCGGAACGCCCGCCATGCTGACGGGCCGAGCGGGACAGCGTACGTGGCATGACGCGTGCACGACCGGCTTCCGAATCGAGGAACACCGCATGACCCATTTTCGCTCCTGGCCCCTGGCCGCGCTGACCGCCTCCGCCCTTCTTGCCGCCCTGCCCGTACAGGCGCAGTCGACGCTCAAGGTGGCGCCCGAGACGCTGAGCCGCGTGCTCGACCCGCATTTCACGACGTCGTTCACGACGCGCGACCTGGGTTACCTGATCTACGACACGCTGTTCGCGGTCGACGACAAGTTCGAGCCGAAGCCGCAGATGGTCGAGCGCTACACGATCAGCCCCGACAAGCTCACCTACACCTTCGTGCTGCGGCCCGGCCTGAAATGGCATGACGGCCAGCCGGTCACGGCGGCGGACTGCGTCGCCTCGATCCAGCGCTGGGGCTCGCGCGACAGCATGGGCCAGACGCTGGCGAAGTTCACCGCCTCGCTGGAGGCGGCCGACGCCAATACGATCAGGCTGGTGCTGAAGGAGCCCTACGGCTTGGTGCTCGACAGCCTCGCAAAGATCGGCGCGCCGGTGCCGTTCATGATGCCGGAGCGGATCGCGAAGACGCCGGGCAGCGAGCAGGTGAAGGAGATCGTGGGCTCCGGTCCCTACAGGTTCCGCGCCGACCTGCATGAGCCGGGCGTCAAGATCGTCCTCGACAAGTTTGCCGACTACAAGCCGCGCAGCGAGCCGCCCAACTGGGCCTCCGGCGGCAAAGTCGCGAAGATGGACAGGGTCGAGATGCTGGGCATGCCCGACGCCCAGACCCAGGTGAGCGCGCTGACCCGCGGCGAGGTCGACTATCTCGAGCGCGTGCCGGCCGACCTGCTGCCGCTGTTCGATGCCAAGTCCGGCGCCAAGGCCGAGGTGGTGAGCCAGTACGGCTTCCAGGCGATCATGCGCATGAACCACCTGCAGCCGCCGTTCGACAATCTCAAGGTGCGGCAGGCGATCGCCCGCGCCGTCGACCGGTCGATGTACGCCGCCGTCGTGGCCGGCGATCCGAAGTTCGCCACCGACTGCGCCGCCGTCTTCGGCTGCGGCATGCCCTACGAGAGCAAGGCGGGCATCCCCTCCTTCGACATGGCCGCCGCCAAGGCAATGCTGAAGGAGGCCAATGTCGACTTCTCGAAGCCGCTGGTGATGCTGCACGTCGCCAACGCGCCGGGCATTGCGGCGCTGGGCAACGTCACGCGCCAGGTGCTGGTCGATCTCGGCTTCAAGGTCGACATGGTGTCGATGGACTTCCAGACCTTCGCCACGCGCCGGCTCAACACCGGGCCCGTCGACAAGGGCGGCTGGAACCTCGCCCACACGACGAACTCCGTGCCCGACCAGGGCAACCCGCTCAGCAACCCGTTCCTGGTCGCCTCGGGCCCGCCGGCCGCCGCCTGGGGCTGGCCGAAGGACGAGAAGACCGACGAGCTTCGCCTGAAGTTCGCCACCGCGGCCGACGAGTCGGCGCGCAAGGCGATCGCCACCGAGATCCAGGCCCGCGCCTACGAGCAGGTGCTCTACCTGCCGCTGGCGCAGTTCACGACGCCGTCGGCCTGGCGCAACAATCTCGAAGGCGTGCTGAAGTCGCCGGTGATGCTGCTCTACAACATCGAGAAGAAGTGAGGAGCGCCGCCATGGCGAAAGCCGTTGCCGACGACTATCTGCGGCGCATCCCCAAGGCCGAGCTGCACTGCCACATCGCCGGCACCTTGCGCGCGACCACGGTGGCCGAACTCGCGAAGAAGTACGGCCTGCCGCTGCCGCGGCCCGCGGAGCAGCTCTACCAGTGGCCCAATTTCGACGGCTTCCTCGAGATCCTGCGCCTCTCCGCGCTGGTGCTGCGCACCCGGGAGGATTTCAGCCGCGCGGTCTACGAGTATTGCGAGGATGCGAGCCGCGACGGCAACCTGCGGCACGTCGAGTTCTTCTTCAATCCCGACTACTTCTATCCCAACGGCATCGACTATCCGTCGATGGTCGCGGGCATGGCCGACGGCGTGGAACGGGTGGGACGCGACTTCGGCATCTCGGCACGGCTGATCTGCTGCATCGACCGCTCGATCAATTCGCCCGCGAAAGCGGTCGAGATCGTCGAGACCGCGCTCGCCCATCGCCACGAGCTGGTAATCGGCATCGGCCTCGACGGCAACGAGAGCGTCGGCCCGCCTGCGATCTTCGCCGAGGCCTATGCGCTGGCCCGCAAGGGCGGGCTGCGCTGCACGGCGCATTGCTGCGAGGACTACCTCACGCCGCTCGAGGCGCCGCCGACCAACTACCTGATCTGCCGCGACGTGCTGCGCTGCGACCGCATCGACCACGGCTACAACATGCTGGCCTCGGACTACGTGATGGCCGAGGCGCGCAAGGACGGGCTTTATTTCACGCCCTGCGCCTGGACCAGCCTGCTGCACAACCGGCCGCACCGGCCGCAGCGCATCCGCCGCATGGTCGAGGCCGGCCTCAACGTCACGATCAACACCGACGACCCGGCGATGTTCGGCACCAATCTCGGCCACGGCTTCACGACGCTGTTCGACACGATCGGCTGGGGGCCGGACAAGGCCCGGATGTTCAGCCTGAACTCGGTCGAGGGCTCGTGGCTCGACGAAAGCGACAAGGCGAGGCTGCGCATCGACTTCCGCCGCCAGATCGCCGCGCTCGACGAGGAATTCGGCTACGACAGCACGCCGATGCCGGTCTAGCGGCCGCGTCTTGAAACGCCCTCTCCGCGCGCGTCAGCGTGGGGAGAGGGAGGGGACCCGCGCGAAGCGTGGGGAGGGTGAGGTGTCCCTCAATCGCTTGGCCGTGTCCGTCCGGATCAAATACCACCTCACCTTCCCATTGCTGCGCAATGGGCCCCTTCCTCTCCCCCACTGCGTGGCGGAGAGGAGTTTGAGAGCAGGCGCTTCTCGTTATTCCGCCGCGACACCCAGCCCGATCGGGCAGGACACGCCGGTGCCGCCGAGGCCGCAATAGCCGCCGGGGTTCTTGGCGAGATACTGCTGGTGATAGTCCTCGGCGTAGTAGAAGGCCGGGGCCTCGAGGATCTCGGTCGTGATCTTGCCGTAGCCCTTGCGGGCGAGCGCCTGCTGGAAGACGGCGCGCGAGGCGAGCGCCTGCTGCTTCTGCGCCTCCGAGAAGGTGTAGATGCCCGAGCGATACTGGGTGCCGACATCGTTGCCCTGGCGCATGCCCTGGGTGGGATCGTGGCTCTCCCAGAACAGCCGCAGCAGCGCCTCGTAGGAGGTCTTCGCCGGGTCGAACCAGACCTTCACCACCTCGTTGTGGCCGGTGTAACCGGAGCAGACTTCCTCGTAGGTCGGGTTGGGCGTCAGGCCGGCGGCGTAGCCCACCGCGGTCGCATGAACGCCCGGCGCTTCCCAGAACGCGCGCTCGGCGCCCCAGAAGCAGCCCAGCCCGAACATCGCCTGTTCGAGGCCCTCGGGGAACGGCGGCTGAATGCGGTTGCCGTTGACGTAATGCATCACGGGAATCTCGAAGTCCGGCGCCGGGCGGCCCGGCAGGGCGCGGTCGGCGGTCGGCATCTCGGTCTTCTTGCGCAGAATTCGCCACATGGCACGGCTCCCTGTGCGTTCGACGGCTGGTGCCTGGCGAATATGGTCATAGAATGCCGGCAAATCGAGAGGCCGTCCGGGGGGAGCCGCCAATGCCCGTATTCTTCGTCTGTGCCGGCCTGCTCGGTCTGATGGCCGCCATGCTCACCGTCCATGTCGGGCTGATGCGCGGCCGCAAGCGGATCAACCTGGGCGACGGCGGCGATGCCGAGATGCAGGCGGCGGTGCGGGCGCACGGCAACCTGATGGAGTTCGCCCCGCTCTGTCTCCTCATGATCTACATGGCGAGCGACTTCTACGGCTTCCGCATGGTGGCGGGGCTTTCCGTGGCGCTGCTGGTCGCCCGCATCCTGCACGCGGGCGGGATGCTGGGCCTCATCCCGAAGGGCCGCCTGCTGGGCACCCTGGCGACCACGCTGGTCCTCGGCGTCTCCGCCATCCTGCTCGCCATCGCCGGGCTCGGCCTCAAGCAGTACTGACGCGGCAACGGCGGGGAAGCCGCATATGAGCGAGCCCGTCACCCTTCCGCTCTGGCTGTTCGTCGCGATCCTGGCCTTCGCGCTGTGGTCGCTGCTCGACCGGCTGCTGATCCCGAGCGGCCGCTGGTTCCTGCGGCGCCGGCTCAACCGGCTGATCGACCGCGTGAACCGCCGGCTCGCCGTCGAGATCAAGCCGTTCCAGCTCACCAAGCGGCAGGTGCTGATCGACCGGCTGATCTACGACCCGCAGGTCGTGGCGGCCGCCAACGAGCATGCGCGCACCCACAACGTGCCGCGCGAAGTGGCGATGACGGAAGTCCACCGCTATGCGCGCGAGATCGTGCCGACCTTCAACGCCTACGTCTATTTCCGGGTCGGCTATTCGATCGCCCGGGCGGTCGCGCGCTTCCTCTATCGCGTGCGCCTGGGCTATGCCGACGAGCGCACCCTGGCCGGCGTGGCGCCCGACACCACGGTGGTTTTCGTGATGAACCACCGCAGCAACATGGACTACGTGCTGGTGGCCTTCCTCGCGGCCGAGCGCACCGCGCTTTCCTATGCCGTCGGCGAGTGGGCGCGGATCTGGCCGCTGCAGCAGCTCATCCGGTCCATGGGCGCCTACTTCGTGCGCCGCAACTCCGACAGCCCGATCTATCGCCGCGTGCTGGAGCGCTACGTCCACATGGCGACCGAGGCCGGCGTCGCCCAGGCGATGTATCCCGAAGGCGGCCTGTCGCGCGACGGACGGCTGCGCGAGCCCAAGCTCGGCCTGTTCGACTACATGCTGAAATCGTTCGACCCCAAGGGCACGCACGACATCGTCTTCGTGCCGGTGGCGCTGAACTACGATCGCGTGCTGGAGGACCGTACCCTGCTGCGCTCGCTCGACCGCGAGGCGCCGCGGCGGAGCGTCTGGTACGCCGCGCGCACCGCGCTGTCCTTCTGGGCGAGCCAGGTCGGCCTGATGCTGCGCGGCCAGTGGTTCCGCTTCGGCTATGCCTGCGTGAACTTCGGCGCGCCGATCTCGGCGCGGGACTGGCTGGGAGCGCAGGGTGGGCCGGGCGGCGACGACCTGCGCGCCCTCGGCAAGGACCAGCGTTTCGAGATCATCGGCCGGCTGGCGACCGACGTGATGGGGGAGATCGCGCGGCTCGTGCCCGTGCTGCCGGTATCGCTGATCGCGACGGTCCTCCTGGAGGCCGACCGGCCGCTCGACGAACTGGAACTCAAGGTCAGGGCCTCGGCGCTGGTCGCGCATTTCGAGAGCCGCGGCGCCAAGCTCTACCTGCCGCGCGGCGATCGCGACTATGCCTTCCATGTCGGGCTGCGCATGCTGTCGCTGCGCCACCTCGTCGAGGAGAGCGGCGAGGGGCTTTTTTCGGTGGTGGCAACCGAACGGCCTGTTCTCGCGTATTATGCCAACGCCATTGCTCACCTGCGTTGAACATGATCACCACGCTCTGGCGTATCGCCTACGAGGCCGGCTACGGCTACTTCGCGAACCGGCTGTCGACCTCGGCCGCGGCGATGGCGTTCTACACGATGTTCGCGCTCGGCCCGATCATGATCTTCACCATCGCCATCGCCGAGCCGTTCGTCGGCCGGTTCATGGCGCAGGAAGCGATCTTCGACGCGCTGGGCACCGTCGTGGCGCAGGACCAGCTGCGCACCATCCGCCGCTTCGCCTCGGAGGACCTGTTCCGCGGCGGCGGCATCGCAGCACTCGCGGGTGCGGCCGTGCTGCTCTACACCGGCACGCGTGTCTTCGTGGAACTCGACGACGGCATCGATGCGATCTGGCGCGACAACCGCGGCCCGACCGTGCATCCCGTCCTGGCCAGCCTGAAATCGCGCCTGCTCGCCATCCTGCTGATGATCGTGCTGGGCGTGCTCCTGATCGTCGTGATCCTGTCGAGCGTCCTCGTCTCGGCCTATGCCGGCGTGCTCGAACGCTTTCCGGTGCTCGGCGTCTGGATCGGCCCGGCGATCTCGACATCGGTGCATTACGGCCTGCTCTCGGGCTTCTTCACGCTGATCTACAAGTGGCTGCCGACGGGCAAGGTGCCGTGGCGATACGCGCTGATCGGCGGACTGGTGAACGCGCTGCTGTTCGCGGCCGGCAACCGCGCCCTGGTGTTCTATTTCGAAGTGACGCAGCTCACCTCGGCGTTCGGCGCCACCGCCGGCTTCGCCGCCATCATGGTCTGGATGTACTGGACCTCGCTCACCATCCTGATCGGCGCCCAGGTCGGCCGCGCGACGCGCGACGTGCTGATCGACAATCGCGCGCGCGAGATGGTGGAGGGGGATTTATAGCGCTTCATGGCAATGCCGCCTGCGGCACTGCCATGAAGCGCTAGAACATAGTGGCCAAGACTCTGTCCGGCGGCTTGTGGCCGTCGGCGAAGGTCTTGATGTTGATCAGGACCTTCTCGCCCATCTCGATGCGGCCCTCGAGCGTGGCCGAGCCCATGTGCGGCAGCAGCACGACGCGATCGAGCTCCAGCAGCTTCGGATTCACCTGCGGCTCGTTCTCGTAGACGTCGAGGCCGGCACCGGCCATCTCGCCCGCCTTCAGCATGCGCACCATCGCGTTCTCGTCGATCACCTCGCCGCGCGCGGTGTTCACCAGGATCGCCGTCGGCTTCATCAGCTTGAGGCGGCGCGCCGACAGGAGATGGAAGGTCGCGGGCGTGTGCGGGCAGTTGACCGACACGATGTCCATGCGCGCCAGCATCTGGTCGAGGCTCTCCCAGTAGGTCGCCTCAAGCTCGCGCTCGATGTCGCCGTGGACGCGCTTGCGGTTGTGATAGTGGATGGCGAGGCCGAAGCCGCGCGCCCGGCGGGCCAGCGCCTGGCCGATGCGGCCCATGCCGACGATGCCCATGCGCTTGCCCTGCAGCCGCGCGCCCAGCATCGAGGTCGGACTCCAGCCCGACCACTTGCCGCCGCGCACCAGCCGCTCGCCCTCGCCCATGCGCCGCGCCGTCGCCAGCACCAGCGCCATCGACATGTCGGCGGTGTCCTCGGTCAGCACGCCCGGCGTGTTGGTGACGGTGATGCCGCGCTGCCGCGCCGTGTCGAGGTCGATATGGTCGACGCCGGTGCCGAAGGAGGCGATCAGCTTCAGCTTCGGCCCGGCCTGCGACAGCAGCCGGCTGTCGATGCGGTCGGTTACGGTCGGCACCAGCACGTCGGCGGTCTTCACCGCCTCGACGAGCTGAGGGCCGGTCATCGGCTTGTCGTCGGCGTTGAGGCGGGTGTCGAACAGCTCCATCAGGCGCGTCTCGATCGCGTCGGGAAGCTTTCGGGTGACGATCACCAGCGGTTTTTTCTTCGGAGTGGACGGCATGTGAGGATGGGACCGGCGCTGGCTCGAGACAGGGACCCCGCCCGATTACCAAGTCCGCGCGCGTTTTGTCCAGCAAACGGGCCCAGTGGACCGCGTGCCGGAAAGTCGCGCCATTTCAAAGACTTGTCGCTGAATATGAAGATTTAAGGTATATAGCGGCCAATGGGAATTCGATCGTCGGTCCTGGTTTGTGGCTTCAGCGTCGCTTTGGCGGCGTTTTCACTGCCCCAGACGGGCGGTGGGGCCGCGCTGGCCGCCGACAAACCGACCAATGCCCAGCGCAAGGGTTCGGGCCTGCCCATCCCCCGCTTCGCGTCCCTTCGGTCCGACGAGGTCAACGTCCGCACCGGCCCCGGTTCGCGCTATCCCGTCGACTGGGTCTTCAAGCGCAAGGCGATGCCCGTGGAAATCGTCGCCGAGTACGAAAACTGGCGCAAGATCCGCGACTGGCAGGGCGCCAGCGGCTGGGTCCATCAGAGCCTGCTCACCGGCAAGCGGTCCTTCATCATCTCGGCGAAGACCGCCAGCCTCTACAAGACGCCGGCCTCGTCCGCCGAGGTCGTCGCCAAGCTGGAGCCGGAAGTGCTGGGCGAGATCCGCTCCTGCGCCGGCGACTGGTGCCGGGTGAAGGTTGCCGGCGGCGTCAGCGGCTGGATCGAGCGCAGCGGCATGTGGGGCGTCTATAAGTCCGAGCCGATCAACTAGCGGCCGACCGGGTCGCCTCGTAGAACAGGGTCACCGTGGCCCACGACGTCAGTCTCACCTATTCGCGCTTCGAGCATATGCCGCCGGCCGCCCTCGCGCTGACGGTGCTGCTGCATGTCGGCGTGGGCCTGGCGCTGTACTGGATCTCGCCGCTGCGTCCCGTCGAACCGCGCGAGGACGTGATCGAGGTGTCGATGGAGGCGCCGGCACCCCTGCCACCGATCCCGGAGGCCAAGCCCGAGGCGCCACCGGTCGCGCCGCCCGCGCCTCCGCCGGCCGCCAGCGCCCCGCCGCCGCCCCCGCCAGCCGCCCCGACGCCCACGCCCAGCCCCCCCGCGCCACCGATGCGGCTCGGCCTGCCGCCGCCCGCCGCCGAACCCAGTAAAAATCCCCGCGACGTCGCCGGCGCCGAAACGCCCGCCAAGCAGGCGACCGACATCCCGACGCCCGACAAGACGGCCCAGGAAGGCTCCAAGGAGGAGGTCCGGAAGGAAGAACCGCGCCCGGAGGCCAAGGAAGAGCCGAAGCCCGAACCGAAGGCCGAGGCCAAGCGTGCCGAGCCCGAGCCGCCGCCACCCCCGCCGCAGCAGCAGGCGATGGCCCGGCCCGAGCCCGTGCCACCCCCTCCGCCGCCTCCGTCGCTGGAACAGGCGCTGCCGCCGCTCGAGGCGCCGCCACCGCCCGTGACCGAGCGCGACGTGCCCAAGCCGCTGCCGGTGCCCCGTCCCGCTCCGCCTCCGCCGCAGCAGGCGGTCCGGCCGCCGCCACCCCCGCCGCCCGCGCCGCGCCCGGCGCCGCAGCCGCCCGCCCACAGCCAGCCGGCGCCGCGGCCCTCACCGCTCAACGCCCCGCCGGCCCACGGCGAGACCCAGTCGGCCGCCCGGCAGTCTTCGCCCACGTTCCAGAACCCAGCCGACACCTACGGCCAGAAGCGGGCGCAGGAGCAGTATCTCTGGCAGGTGATGCGCCGGATTTCCCAGTTCCCCTACGTTCCCAAGGAGACGGGCCCGGTTCGTACCAGCGGCACGGTGTTGGCGCGGGTGACGATCTCGCGCGACGGACGGCTGCTGGACGTGGCCATCGAGCGGTCGAGCGGGCTGACCTCGCTCGACCACGGCGTCATGGACACGATCCGCCGAGCCAGTCCCTATCCGCCGTTGCCGGCGGACATCACCGGCGATCGCCATACGTTCCAGCTGCCCGTCAGCTTCAACTTCAACCAGCAGCGCTGACGGCGCCCGGGCCTGCGCCGATGCGGCTGGCCGCGGCCGGCGCCGGGTCGTAAAACGCGGAAGCCGTGACGCACGACAGTTTCATCCGGTCGCAATCCGGGCGCATGTCGCCGGCAGCCCTTGCCCTGGCGGTCGGCCTGCATGCGCTCGTCGCCGCGGGACTGTGGTGGGCCTCTCCCTTGCATCGCCTCGATCATTTCGAGACGCCCATCATGATCTCGATGGAGCCGGCGCCGTTGTCGGTCGGCAACGCCGAGACGCCGGTGGCCGCATCGCCCGCGAGTTCGCCATCGCCGGTGAGGCCCGAGGCGCCCCCGGCCGCAGCAACGGCACCCGCCGAACCCGCCCCACCCGAAGTTCCCGCCCCGCCCCCGCAGCAGACCGCCGTTGCGCCCGCCAAGCCGGAGCCCGCTCAGCCCCGCGAGCGAGCGCCCGAGGTCGCGCCCCCATCCGCGCCCAAGCCCACACCGGCGGTGCCGGCGCCCTCGGTGCCGGCAGCGGCGAGCGAAATGCCCGCCCCGCCGACGCCGCTGCCCGTCCCGGCACCGACCGCGACGGAGACACCGCTTCCCCCGCCAACCGAGACCGCGACGGCGATGACGGCGCCCGCCACGCCGAGCGAGGCCGAAGCCGAAGCGGCATGGCAGACCGACGCCTCGTCGTGGAAACCGCAGGTGACGCTGGAGCCCCAGGCGGAGATGCCGCGACCGACTCAGGTCCGCCCCGCGTCACGCCCGCCGGTCGCGCCGCGCGTGGCCCAGGTTCCGGGCAAGAGGCTGGAGGACTACCCGCCGCAAACCTCCAGTCTCGGCCCGCCGTCGAGCGGTTCGATGGAGGGTGCCGCCTCGGACGGCGGCGCCCGCAACGACTATCTGTCGCGCGTGTATCGCCACATCGAGCCGTATCGCAGCTATCCGGCGGCCGCGCGCGCCGGCGGACAGCACGGCCGCGTCGTCACGCGCGTGACCATCAATCGCGACGGCGGGCTGATCGACCTGCGGCTCGACCGGTCGAGCGGCTGGCCGCTGATCGACGAGGCCGAGATGGCCGCGATCCGGCGCGCCATGCCGCTGCCGCCGGTGCCCAATGGCATGCGCGGCGATCCGGTCGTGCTCGTCCTGCCGATGAACTACTGAGGCGGGAGGACGCCGTTCAGGCGAAATCGCCGGAGAGCGCCTGCCGCACGTTCGGCGGCATCACCGCCATGTGGCCGTAGTTGGCGTGATCGAAGCCCACGACGATATCGGCGGCGCCGCTGCGGAACGCTTCGATCTGCGGCGTGGTGAAAGGAAAGCGGATGAACTGCACCGAGGAGGCCTTGCCGTCCTCGCGCGAGCGCTCCTGGTCGTCCTCCGGCACGCCGCGGATCGTCTCGCCGCCGACCCGGATGAACGCCTTGTGCTCGACGCCGCCCAGCATGCCGAGCACGCGCGCGCGGCGCAGCGGATCGTCGATCTCGAACATCACGGTCGCCACCAGCTCGCTGCCGGTGGGAATCAGCGGATTGTAGGCTGCCAGTTCGTCGGGCAGCTGCTCGGCGCCGCCCTTCTCGATGAACAGCATCTCGTGCACCTGGTGCAGCATCGTGTCGAACGATTCGAAGTAGAACGTCGCGAACGGACCGACCTCGAGCCGGCGGTTCTTCTTCACTTCGGCGATCTGGCGGCGGCGATCGGCCCGCAGCTTCGCGTACTCGGCGGTCGCGATGATGTCGGACGGCTCGATCTTGCGCACGGTCATGGCTTGTCCCCTGCGAGGCCGTAGGCCTGGGCGAAGAGTTCGATGGGATGGCTGGCGCGCGAGGGCTTCGGCGCCGTGTCGCCCGCGGTCATCTCCATCACCTGCATCAGGTGATCGGCCGCCAGCGGGCACTCCGAGGCAACGTAGCTGGTGTCGTTCTTGAGCGCGGCCTGCGCGGCGGGCTTGCCGACCTTGACCGCCGTCTCGAAGTTCTCGGTGCGGGCGCCCCAGATGCCGCCGTGGCCGCTGCAGCGCTCGATCACCGCGACCTTGGTCTGCGGCACCAGGCGCAGCATCTCGGCGGCCTTCGCGCCCATGTTCTGCGCCCGCGCATGGCAGGCGAGATGGACGCTGATGCCGCCTTCCAGCGGCTCGAGGCCCGGCGCCAACCCGTGCTTCTTGGCGATGTCGACGACGTATTCGGAGAGGTCGAACGTGGCGTTGGACAGGCGCTCGATCGCCGGATCGTGCGGGCAGATCAGCGGCCATTCGAACTTCAGCATCAGCGCGCAGGACGGCGTCAGCGCGATGATGTCGTAGCCCTTGTCGACCCACGGCAGGAGGGCGGCGGAAACCTGCTTCGCCGCGTTGGCGACGGACTCGATGTCGCCCAGCTCGAGCTTCGGCATGCCGCAGCAGGCCGGGTGCACGACCTCGGTCTCGACGCCGTTCTTCGCCAGCACCGCCCGCGCCGCGGCGCCGATGTCGGTGTTGTTGAAGTTCACGAAGCAGGTGGCATAGAGCACCGCCTTGCGCTTGCCGAAGGCCGGCGCGGCCTCGTTCAACTGCGCGCCTTCGCGGCGGGCGCGAAGCTCGAAGGTCTCCGAGGCATAGCGCGGCAGGCGGGCGCCATGATGGATGCCGGCGAGACGCTCCATGCTCTGGCGCGCCGTGGTGTTCTTCTCGTCGGTGGCCCAGTTGACGGCGGCGGCGAGGAAGTTGCCCAGCCGGCCGCTGCGGTCGGTATCGGCCAGCTGCCTGTCGATGAAGCCAACGCCCTTCTTGCGCGCCTGCACCGCGCGATGGCGCAGCATCAGGTGCGGGAAATCCAGCGCCCATTCGTGCGGCGGCACATAGGGACACTTGGTCATGAAGCACATGTCGCAGAGCGTGCAGGCTTCCTCGACGGCGGCGTAATCTTCCTTCTTCACGCCATCGAGTTCGCCGGTCGGCCCGTTGTCGATCAGGTCGAACAGGCGCGGGAACGAATCGCACAGGTTGAAGCAGCGGCGACAGCCGTGACAGATGTCGAAGACGCGCTCCATTTCCTTTTCGAGCGCAGCCTCGTCCCAGAACCAGGGGTTCTGCCAATCGAGGGCGTGACGGATCGGAGCTTCGAGGCTGCCTTCGCGCATGTTCGTTCTGCTCTGCTGCCGGCGGGTGGCGTTAGCGGTGGGTGATAAGAAAAAGGGGACCCGCGAGGGGTCCCCTTCGCGAAGCCCGGGGGGCTCAGCCCATCGAGTCGAGAGCCTTCTGGAAGCGGCCCGCGTGGCTCTTCTCGGCCTTGGCCAGCGTCTCGAACCAGTCGGCGATCTCGGCAAAGCCTTCCTCGCGCGCGGTGCGCGCCATGCCCGGGTACATGTCGGTGTACTCGTGCGTCTCGCCGGCGATCGCGGCCTTGAGATTGGCGTCGGTCGGACCGATCGGCAGGCCGGTGGCCGGATCGCCGCTCACCTCGAGGAACTCGAGATGGCCGTGCGCATGGCCCGTCTCGCCCTCGGCGGTCGAGCGGAACACGACGGCGACGTCGTTGTGGCCTTCGACGTCGGCCTTCTGAGCGAAATACAGGTAGCGGCGGTTGGCCTGGCTTTCGCCGGCGAATGCCGCCTTGAGGTTGTCTTCGGTCTTGGAGCCCTTGAGGTTCGCCATGATCCTTCTCCCTTTACGATCGGCCCATCCGCCAATCTCGCCCGGGGATTTAGGAGGCCCTGCAGGGGGTCGTCAAGATTCTTAGAAACGTTCTAAAAGTTGCAAACGATTCTCAAGAAACGACGCCTCAGCGCCGCACGCGGACGATCACATCGACGCGGGAAAGGCTGGTGCCGCTGGGCAGCGCCGGCAGGCCCGCCACGGTTACGGTATCGGACGGGAAATCATGCAATTCGCCATCGGTCTCGACGAAGAAGTGATGATGGTCGCCGGTATTGGTGTCGAAATAGGACCGCCCCGGCGAGACCACGACCTCGCGCAGCAGGCCCGCGTCCCGGAACTGGTTCAGCGTGTTGTAGACCGTGGCCAGCGATACCGGCATGCGGGACGCCTTCACCTCGGCATGCAGCCCTTCGGCGGTGACGTGGCGGTGCCCGCTCTCGAACAGAATCCGCGCGAGCGCCACCCGCTGACGGGTCGGACGCAGGCCGGCTGCGCGCAGGGAGGCGGTAAAATCGGGGCTATTGCCTGACATGATTGCAGTCTTATGTAAGCAGACGAAAAAGACAAGAAAAGGGCCTGTCCCGCGGGAGGGGCTGGTTTGCGCCGGGCCTCCGGCATCCTTATTCTGGCCCTGAAGCCCTTTCCGGGCGGCCTGCGGGACGGTGAATGTGAGCGAGCAGAAGCACAGCTATTCTTTTGAAGACCTGATCGAATGCGCCAAGGGGAACCTGTTCGGTCCCGGGAACGCCCAGCTGCCGCTGCCGCCGATGCTGATGTTCGACCGTATCGTGAAGATCGACTCCACCGGGGGCAAATACGGCAAGGGCGAGATCATCGCCGAGCTGGACGTCAAACCCGACCTCTGGTTCTTCGGCTGCCATTTCCAGGGCGATCCGGTGATGCCAGGCTGCCTCGGCCTCGATGCGCTGTGGCAGATGCTGGGCTTCTTCCTCGGCTGGATGAAGGCGCCGGGCCGCGGCCGCGCGATCGGGGTCGGCGAGGTCAAGCTCACCGGCATGATCGTGCCGACGGTCAAGAAGCTGACCTATCACGTCCATCCGAAGCGGGTGATCCTGCGCCGGCTCGTCATGGGCGTGGGCGACGGGTTCGTGACGGCCGATGGCAACCCGGTCTACGAGGCGATCGACATGAAGGTCGGCCTGATCAAGGACGGCGCCGCTCCGGCCGCGGCGGCGGTCTGATGAAGCGGGTCGTCGTCACGGGCCTCGGCATCGTCTCCCCGATCGGCAACAACGCCGCCGAGGTCACGCAGTCGCTGAAGGAAGGCAAGTCCGGCATCGAGTTCGTGCCGCAATACAGGGAATTGGGTTTCCGCAGTCAGGTCGCGGGCACCCTCAAGCTCAACGTCGAGGAGCTGGTCGACCGCCGCCTCATGCGCTTCATGGGCAATGGCGGGGCCTATGCCTATCTCGCGATGAAGGAGGCGATCGCCGACGCCGGCCTCGGCGAAGCCGAGATCTCCAACGAGCGCACCGGCCTGGTCGCCGGTTCGGGCGGCCCGACGACCGGCGCCATCGTCCAGGCGGCGATCACGGCCAAGGAAAAGGGGCCCAAGCGCGTCGGCCCGTTCCAGGTGCCGCGCGCCATGTCGAGCACCGTCTCGGCCAACCTCGCGACGGCCTACAAGATCAAGGGCCCGAGCTATTCCATCAGCTCGGCCTGCTCGACCTCGGCCCATTGCATCGGCAACGCCGTCGAGACCATCCAGCTCGGCAAGGCCGACCGCATGTTCGCGGGCGGCGGCGAGGAGCTCGACTGGACGCTGTCGGTCCTGTTCGACGCCATGGGCGCGATGTCGTCGAAGTACAACGACACGCCGCAGCGCGCGAGCCGCGCCTACGACAAGGATCGCGACGGCTTCGTCATCGCCGGTGGCGGCGGCATCGTGGTGCTGGAGGACCTGGAGACCGCCAAGGCGCGCGGCGCCAAGATCTATGCCGAGGTGATCGGCTACGGCGCGACATCGGACGGCGCCGACATGGTCGCGCCCTCGGGCGAAGGCGCACTGCGCTGCATGAAGCTCGCCCTGGAAGGCTTCCCGGGCGCGCCGCGGCGCAACACGCCGGTCGACTACATCAACACCCACGGCACCGCGACGCCGGTCGGCGACATCACCGAACTGGACGCGATCCGCGCCGTCTTCGGCGAGAAGCAGCCCGACAAGCTGCCGACCGTCAGTTCGACCAAGTCGCTGACCGGGCACAGCCAGGGCGCGACCGGTGCGCACGAGGCGATCTATTCGCTGCTGATGATGAAGGACGACTTCATCGCCGCCTCCGCCAACATCGAGAACCTCGATCCCGGCGCCGAGGGCTATCCCATCGCGCGCCAGCGCATCGACAAGGCCGGCCTGCAGACCGTGATGTCGAACAGCTTCGGCTTCGGCGGCACCAACGCCTGCCTGCTCTTCTCCCGCTACGATCACTGAGAGGATCGATGCCAGACGATCGCAACGACGGCTCGGACTTTCCCAAAGTCTCCGGGCTGATGGCGGGCAAGCGCGGGTTGATCATGGGCGTCGCCAACGACCGCTCGATCGCCTGGGGCATCACCCAGGCGCTGCATGCGGCCGGCGCCGAGATGGCCTTCACCTACCAGGGTTCGGCCTTCGGCAAGCGCGTGCTGCCGATGGTCGAGAAGCTCGGCTCCAAAGTGGTCGTCGAGGCCGACGTCGAGGACGAGGCGAGCCTCGACCGGCTGTTCGAGACGCTGAAGAAGGAATGGGGCCGGCTCGACTTCGTCGTCCACGCCATCGCCTTCTCCGACAAGGAGGAGCTGAAGGGCCGCTACGTCGACACGAGCAAGGCCAACTTCCAGCGCAGCCTCACCATCTCCTGCTACTCCTTCACCGAGATCGCGCGCCGCGCACTGCCGCTGATGACCGAGGGCGGCAGCCTGATCACGCTGACCTACGAGGGCTCGACGCGCGTGATGCCGTCCTACAACGTCATGGGCGTGGCCAAGGCCGCGCTCGAGGCGAGCGTGCGCTATCTCGCGGCCGATCTCGGCCCGCAGGGCGTGCGCGTGAACGCGATCTCGCCCGGCCCGATGCGCACCCTGGCCGGTGCGGTGATCGGCGGCGCCCGCTACGTCTATCGCGTCTCGCGCGAGGCGGCGCCGCTGCGCCGCAACGTCGAGCTGTCGGATGTGGGCGGCGCGGCGCTCTACTACCTGTCGGACCTGAGCGCGGGCGTCACCGGCACGGTGCACTTCGTCGATTCGGGATACCACGCGATCGGCCTGCCGCACGACGGCAGCGCCGTGCCGACCGCCGCCGGCGAGCAGTAGCCCGCCGCCGCCTCAGCCGATCACGATATCCATCGTGGTCGCCAGCGCGTCGGGTTCCAGGCCCGGCGCCGGTTCCAGCTTCATCTCGATGCGCTCGCGCTGGCCCGGAGTGCGGGCGGCGTTGCGGAAGATGCCGTCGCGCTCGTTCTGCGGGTCGCCCGCGACATAGAACTGGCTGGTCAGCATCCGCCCGTCGGCGGTCGCCACCTTGAGATGGATGTGCGGCGTGCGGCCGGGATAGGCGACCGGCTTCAGGGTGCGGAAGCTGTAGCGCCCCCCGGCATCGACCAGCATGCGGCCATAGCCCTGGAACGCCGCGTCGCGCTTGTCGCGGCCGGACTGGCGCGGATGGTCGTAGATCCCCTGGGCGTCGCACTGCCAGATCTCGACCATCGCGCCGTTGCGCGCCCCGCCGGCGAGATCGATCACGCGGCCCTGCAGGTGCAGCACCTGGCCCATGGCCCGCGCCGCCTGCCCGCGCACCTGCACGAGATCGTTGTCCATGTCGGCCGGAAAGCCCGCCGGATAGAACGGCCCCTCGGTCTGTGCCGGCGTCGGCACGAGGCCTGCGGCATGTGCCGACGCGAATGGCATCAGGGCGACGCCGGCACCGGCGAGAAGGGTGCGGCGGGAGAGCTTCGAAAGCCTTGTCATGCCGGAAGTTACGCAAACAAGAATGTGATCATCCCTCGACTACTGATCCAGCTGGAGATTGTTCTCCTTGATGAGCTGCGCCCAGCGTGCGGTTTCCTCGACGATGCGCGCCTGGAACTGCGCCATCGTGTTGGGCAGGTAGATCAGGCCATTGTCCGTCAGCATCTTCTTCACCTCAGGCGTGCCGGCGGCCGCGGTGTATTCCCTGTAGAGCCGGTCGACGATCGGCTGCGGCGTACCGGCAGGCGCTATCACGGCGTACCAAGTCACCACCTCGTCATCGACGAGTCCCAGCTCCTTCAACGTCGGTACGTCGGGAAGCTGCGGCACGCGCTGCAGGGTCGTCACCGCGAGCGCGCGAAGCTTGCCCGCCTGGATGTGCGGCAGGGCGAGCGGCAGCGTGTCGAACATCGCGTGGATGTCGCCCGCGAACATCGCCGGCAGCGATTCGTTGGTGCCCTTGAAGGGCACGTGCAGGAGGTCGATGGCGGTGCGCTTCTTCAGGATCTCGAAGGTGAGGTGCGCGGGGCTGCCCGGCCCGACCGAGGCATAGTTGAGAACGCCGGGCCTGGCCTTCGCCGCGTCGATCAGGTCCTTCACCGTCCTGATGGACGAGTCTCCCCCGACCACCAGCACCAGCGGCGAGGCCGCGAACATGGTGATGGGAATCAGGTCGTCCTTCACGCTGTAGGGCATCTGCTTGTACAGCGACGGGAAGATGGTGAGCGGGCCGAGATTGCCCATGCCGATCGTGTAGCCGTCGGGCCTGGCCTTGGCGATCTCGGTCACGCCGATGCGGCCCGCCGCCCCCGCCTTGAAGTCGGTGATCACCGTCCTGCCCAACGCCGCCGAAACCTTGTCGTTGAACGAGCGCGCGATGATGTCGTTCAGTCCGCCCGCGGGCCAGGGCACGATGAACCGGACGGGCCGGGACGGCCAATCTCCTGCACCCGCGGTCTGGGCCCGGCTTTGAACCGCAGCCGCAGCCGATAGAGGCGCCGCGCAGAGAAGGTTGGTCAGCAGACGTCGCGTGATCTTCATGGCCCCACCAAAAGCAATAGTCGGGCCGCACGCTAGACGAGGCGCCCCGCCGAAGTCGATTCCGGCGAGGGCGCGCCGCCTGTCGTTCGCACGCGCCCGTGCCGCGCCTCACGGCATCAGGACGATGTCGTCCGGCCGCCACTCCTGCTTGAACCATGGTTCCAGCGGGCCGTAGAGCCGCAGGATCGTGAACCACGATTTGCCGGGAACGGTCTGGATCCAGTTGCTCTCGCGGCCCGGCGGTGCCTTGGGCCCGAAATACACATCGACGGACCCGTCGGAGTTGGATTTCACCGCCTTGTTCTGGCTGCTGACGCTCGGGAACTGCGCATCGGTCTGCAGCATCGAGCGGGTCTGGGCGTCGTATACGATCACCGACCAGAAGGTCTTCACCGGAATGTTCGGCGGCAGATGAAGCTTGTAGCTCTTGCCGCCGTCGAGCGGGTTGTTGTCCGCATCGGTCGCCGTCCACGGATAGGTCGAGCCCTCGCCCACGACCTGCGTGTCCATCGCCGGCGTGACGCCGGTGGCCGCGAAGAAATACATCGCGCTTCCGGTCAGGTTGGCGACGCCGGGCTGCCACTCGAACCTGTAGCCCCCGATGAACGGGCGCTTCCATTTCCGGTTGTCGAAGAACAACGCCTCCTTCTCCCGGTTCCGGTAGAAGAGCGAGCGGCCCGTCGCGTCGCCTACGGCGGCCGCTTCGGTGAGGATCTTCCTCATCCGCTCGTCGGGCGCGAAGGGCTTGCCCTTCTGGATGCCGATCGACGCCCAGAAGCCGAGCGTCGTGGGATCGAGCGTCTCGGTCGGCTCGTTCTGCACGGCCTCGTTCAGCAGTTCCCAGAAGCGGAAGTCGCCGGGACCCACCATGTTGAAGGGCTTGCCCGACATGTCGACGAAGTTCATCGCCGGCGCCGCCGCAGCCTGGCCGAGCGGATAGACCTTCGTCATCTTCTTGACGAGGTCCACGCCCGGCGCCGGGCTGCCGTCGACGACGAAGCTGCGCCACGCGACCCAGACGCTGAGGCTTCCCGGACGGACGACATGGTAGCCCGGTGGCACCTCGCCCTTGTAGCCGGGCGGCAGGATGAGGAACTTGCCGCCTTCGCCCCGGTCCGGGCCGGTAAATCCGATGTCGCCGGCCCAGCGGTACCAGATGTCGTTGACCAACCCGAGAACCTTGGGCGGCGCCTCGACCACCAGCGGGCCCTTGCGCAGGTCCAGCCAGAACCAGGTGTAGGGGGTGTTGTCGTTGGCCGTCAGTTCGACGGTGCGCGAATCGACCAGCTGCTCCCAGATCGGCACGGTAGTGTTCGCCGGGCCCATTGCGAGGATGCCGGCGCGATTGGCCATCTGGTTGACCACCGGAAGCGCCAGGAGATAGGCCTGCACCGCCCGCTGGAAGTCGAGATTGTCGTAGATCCTGTCGGTGCTGGCCTGGTCGGGCACGCCGCCCAGGAAACGCAAGGTGCCGAAGCGCGTCTCGACGCTGTCGGGCACGACTACGCCGGGCGGCATGGGCGTGGTGAACCGGGAAGCCGGAGGCGCAGGCGTCCCGGTCAGAGGCTGGGCCTGGCTGCTGCCGCCAGCGGCCGCCAGGGCGAGGGTCGCGGCGACTGTCGCGAGAAGAGGCCGTTTCTTCTTCATTGGGGTTCTCCTTGAGTGCAACGGCGCAGGTCTCGCACCATTCCCGCGCCCGGGGAAGCGGCCGCATCGAAGTGCACTCGATCGTGACTCCAATGGGCCATGCCGAGCCCCGGTCCTGTACGCAAAAGCGGCGGCCCGTGGCCGCCGCTACCGGTGCAGAGGGAGGTGGATCGGCGAGCTTCGACCCGATCCGGGACGATGTCACATCAGGCGATCAGCAATTGACCGACGAGGCTGGCCTCGTCAGTCCCGACCAGTGTCCAGGAAACGCTGTCCGCGGTCGTCGCCTGGCCGTCGGACACGGTGTAGGCCACCGTCAGCGTCGCGGACTCGCCAACGCGCAGACCCTGCAGCGCATAGGCGTTCGGATCGAGCGTGAAGATACTGGCGACCGCATCGAGCGAGATCGCCTGGCTGCTGTCGATGCCATAGTAGGCGTTATCGACCCACATGCCGATGTAATTGCCGACAACGACCTCGTAGCTCGCCACGGACAAGGGATCGTTGTCCGCATCCGTAGCATTGTCGAGCGCATGGACGACCGCCGGCGGAGCATCCGGATTGAAGTTGTATCCCGGCCCCCCGCCGTCGTAGTTGGGGATGTCCGCTCCTGCCCAGACATAGATCGTCCCGCCGTTCAGAGAATCGGCGACCGTGGGCGCGTGGTTGACGGAACCGTCGGCAGCGCCGGCGACGCGGAGCGATGCCGTGGCCTGGGAGCTGGCGCCATGTTCGTCGACAGCGGTGTAGGTGAAGCTGTCGTTGGCGAACTCGTTCTCGCCCAGCGCACCGAGGACGCTCGATACGGTGGGATCGTAGGTGATCGCGCCGTTGCCATCGATCGACACCGCGGCGCCGAGGGCGCTGGTCGCCGACACCGATCCGACATGCAGCACATGGCCATTGTCTGCATCGGTGTCGTTGGCGAGCAGCGTCGCGGACGCAATCTGGACGGGCGTGTCTTCGTTCGTCAGCGACTGCACGATCTCGATGTTGTCGATGAAGGTATGGTTGTAGTTGTAGGAGGAGTTGTTCGTGCCCTCGGTCACGAACTCGACCCTGTCCACCATTCCAAGGCCGCTCAGATCGACCGTGTGGGTGTGGCTCACCGTGATGTCCACTGTGTTCGGCAGGTCGAACGTCAGGGTGACCCCCTGGACGCCGTTAAGGTAGCCCGTCACCGTCTCGGTCAGCACCGCCGACCTATAGTAGGCGTCGTAGCCGACGATGTTGGCGCGCGCGAGCACGAAGACGCCGCCATCCATGCGCGTCATCTCGATGGGCATATTGTGGGTCACAGTATCGTAGGGGGCTCCCTCCGCGCCGTAATTGTACAGCGCGTAGGAATAGTCGACGCCCTCGTAGACGGTGATGGATGGTCCCTCGACATAGTCTCCCAGCCGATAGTTGCCCCTGCCGTTGTCGGCAAACCGATAGCCTTCGGTGGTGTCCACGTATGAGCGATAGTATCCGAGGCTGTCGTCGTACAACCGGCTCTCGCTGTAGGTGCCCGGCTCGAAGGTCACCACCGAGTTCAGGATGTCGTCGTTCGCCACCGGCGCATGGTTGACGGGGCCATCGGCTGCACCGTTGATCGTGACAGCGACCTGCTGCGCGGTGCCATCGACGGTGAGGACCGTGAAGAAATCGGTCAACGTATCGCCGGCCCCGAGCGCCTCGACGGCTGCATTCCCGTTGTCGAGCGTATAGGTCCAGGTCCCATCCGCCGCCAAGGTATAGGCGCCATAGCCATTGTCGCTAGCCGTCGCTGCCGCCACCGCCAGGAAGCTGTTCGGCGCGCTGTCGACGTCGGCAGCGGCGAGGGTTCCGATCGCGACCGGCGTGCCGCCGTCATTGTCGCTGCCCGCTTCGACGACCGCGCCGGTCACGACGCCCGAGATCACCGCCACGTCGTCGGTGCCCAGGATGTTCACGGTTACCGACGTCGCCGTACCGTCTGCCGATGTGACGACAAAGCTGTCTGTATAGGTCTGGCCGGCGACGAACTCGTCGTGCGCCGAGGTTGCCGTATAGGTCCAGGCGCCCGCGGCATCGATCGCGAAGGTTCCGTAGGCGCCCGCCGTGCCGGCCTGGGCGACGAAGGACGCCGCGCTGTCGACGTCGGAGACCGTGAGCGTCCCGCTCGTGGAAAGGTCGGTGGCGGAGTCGGTTTCGGTCAGATTTGCCACCGCCGACGAAAGCACCGCCGCGTCGTTGGTGCCGTCGATCGTGACGGTCACCTGCTCAGCGGTGCCGTCGATCGTGCGCACCGTGAACGTGTCGGTCAGGTGCTGGCCGGCGTTGAGCGACTGAACGGCGGTGTTGGCGTTGTCGAGCATGTACGTCCAGGCTCCGCCGGCGGTCAGGGTGTAGCTGCCGTAGCCGCCCGCGGTGAACGTCTCCGCCGTCACCGCCTGGAAGCTGTTGGCGGCATTGTCGGCGTCGGTGGCGGTCAGGATCCCCGTCACCGTCGGCAAGCCGGCAATGGCGTTTGCGACGCCGCCGGCTTCGGTCACCGTCCCGCTCGTCACGCCCGAGATCACCGCGGCATCGTTCGAGCCGGCGAACTGAACGGTCGCCGTCGCCCAGCTCAGCGCGCCGTTCGCCAGCCTGATGGCGTAGGTAAAGCTGTCGGTGAGCGACTGGCCGTCGTTGAGGGCTTGTAGCTGGACCCTGAACGAGGGCGACAGCGTCGACGCGTCGTATCCGACCTGTCCATCGGTCGTGATCCAGATCCTGGCGCCGTTGAGACTGGTGTCGGAGCTGCCGGCCTGCGAGCGGGCTGTGTCCTGGACCAGCAGATCACCGGCGACGTAGCCGTTCAGGGCGCCGGTGTTGTTGACGCCGTTGTCGAGCGACCAGAGCTTCTTCGCACTACCTCCCAGGTCGTTGCGCATCACGTCCAGGCGGTAGATTCCAATGCTGTTCTCGGTGATGCCGGTCGCGGCCGAGGAGAAGGCGTCGTCTTTTGCCTGGGGTGCGTTCACGAAGGATTTCGGGGTGCCGCCGCGTTCGGAATCATCATCGTGCCGATCCCCCCGCTCCGGCACATCGTTCGGCCTCTGCGGCTGACGCCCGCCATGGTCGTCGTCATCGTGCTGCTCGCGCGCCTCGTTAGCCTTCTTGGATGAAGCTGCCATGACCCGTCTCCCCGTTGCCTCTCGTGACCCGAGAACATCCACTCAGCCGCGCCCTGCGGTGCGTCCGGAGGCCTGATTTCGAAAGACGCTGGCGGATCAGTACCCAAGCAATCCGTAGCCGACGCGACCCTCGAGCGGGTCGCATCAGCCTGCCGATCCGCAGACGACAGCTGCCGGATCAGCGACTTCCCAATTCCCATAGCCCCACCGTATTATTGTCTCGCGTCTTTACAGAATCAACTTTCATTAATGGTGAAGAAATAATTGCACCTCCTTTGCAAGTGTCACCCGAGACAGTCGTGCGGCAGCGCCGCCTTCAGTGACACCCCCTGCCCACCGGCCGAGTGAAGATCTTGCAGCTGACACCGGCGCAGGCCCACGAAGCGGTGGACGGACTGATGAAGTCGGATCGTCCCGCCGCGCTCGGTCTCGCCGAGCGCTTTGCGCTGGAACATCCCAACTCGCGCGATGCGATCCAGCTGTTCGGCTGGGCACTGGCGCGGCTTTATGAGCACGAAAGGGCGGTGGTGCAGTTCAAGCGGGCCGCCCGGTTCGGGACGACCGCCGAGATCGAAGAGTGGTTGGGGTACTGCCACCGCAGGCTTGGGCACTATGGTGAAAGTGCCCACCACTACCTGCGGGCATTGGCCCTGTCGGACGCGACGATCAAGACACGGGCGATCGCGGCCAACGCCATTCATCTTGCCGGCGATCACGCCTTTGCGCGCCAGCTCTCCTATCCGGGCCGGAATGCCCCGCCGAGTCCCGCCCTCGACTTTGCCCGATGGATGATCGAGTTCGATCGGCCGGATCAGCGCCGGGCGCTTCGCAGTCGGCTCCTCGAAAACGATGAGTTTGCCGACCAGGCCATCTTCTTCTGGCAATACCGCGACGTCGAGGCGCTGGTGCGCATCGATCGGAAGGATCTCCTCGCCCGCCTGATCGAGGGTTCAGCGAGGAAGCCCCCCGCGTGGTGGCCGGAAACCTACCGGCTGCCCGCGCAGGAGAAGGCGGCAAAGACGGCTGTTCGCAGCGACCCGCACGCCAGGTGGATCGTCAAGGCACCGCATCTCGCGGGTACGCAGGGCATCCGCACCTTGAGCGGCGCCGGCGGTGAGCCGTGGCCCCAAGGCCCTGCCGTCCTGCAGCGCTTCATCGAGCCTCCTTTTCTCTACGAAGGGCGCAAGATCAACATCCGCCTGCACATCAGTTTGCGGGCGCCTGTCACCAGTGCTTCGAGCCTTTGGCATGATGGGCTGGTCTTCGTGTCGCCCGCCCCCTACCGCGACGGCACGCACGGGGCGCTCTTCGTCAATCCGCTGTCGGCCGAAAAGTCCGCCCTCGAGCATCCGGTCGGTGCGTTCGCGGCACCGGGCGTGGCGCTGCGGACGTTCCTCGACACGGCCTTCGACACCGCGGACGCGCGGCGCGTGAGAGACCGACTCGTCCAGACGGCGGCGCAACTGGCCGGCTATCTGGAAACGGGTGGCATCTTGGGGGCGATGCGCGCCATCCCCGGTTGGCGCGGTCTGCCGCCAACTTTCTTTGGCATCGATATCGGATTGGACGCCGACCTCAATCCCTGGCTGTTCGAAGCCGAGGTCGCACCGGGCCATGGCCTGGGCAGCCCGACGAGCAGGGAGATCTGGCGGCGCTTTCGCCGCGACTGGCTGCCGCTCGCGCTCGAGGCGCCTCACGCGCCGCACGCATTGTTCATCGGGCTGGCGTGACGCTCAAATCGGCGGAGACGCCGGAGCCGCCCGTGTCGGGCTCGAGGCTCACGCAAAAACGGCGGCCCGTGGGCCGCCGTTTCCGTAACCGATCTTGGAGGCCTTACTCGCCGGCGGCCGGAGCCACATCGACCGGCTTGTTCGAGATGTCCTCGCCGGTCTCCTGGTCGACGGCCTTCATCGAGAGGCGGACCTTGCCGCGGTCGTCGACGCCCAGGACCTTGACCTTCACCTGGTCGCCTTCCTTCACCACGTCGTTCACCTTGGCGACGCGGCGCGGCGCCAGCTCCGAGATGTGCACGAGGCCGTCGCGCGCACCGAGGAAGTTCACGAAAGCGCCGAACTCAACGGTCTTCACGACCTTGCCGGTGTAGATCACGCCGACTTCCGGCTCGGCCACGATGCCCTTGATCCAGTCGATGGCGCGCTGGCCGGCCTTGGCGTCCACCGCCGCGACCTTGATCGTGCCGTCGTCCTCGATGTCGATCTTGGTGCCAGTCTGCTCGGTGATCTCGCGGATCACCTTGCCGCCCGTGCCGATCACTTCGCGGATCTTGTCCTTGGGAATCGTGAACTGCGTGATGCGCGGCGCGGTCGACGCGACGCCCTCACGCGCGCCGCCCAGACCCTTGGCCATCTCGCCCAGGATGTGGATGCGGCCGTCCTTCGCCTGGCCGAGCGCGACCTTCATGATCTCCTCGGTGATCGAGGTGATCTTGATGTCCATCTGCAGCGAGGTGATGCCCTTCTCGGTGCCGGCCACCTTGAAGTCCATGTCGCCGAGGTGGTCCTCGTCGCCCAGGATGTCCGACAGGACGGCGTAGCGGTCGCCTTCCTTGATCAGGCCCATGGCGATGCCCGCCACCGGGCGCTCCATCGGCACGCCGGCGTCCATCAGGGCGAGCGAGCCGCCGCAGACCGAGGCCATCGACGAGGAGCCGTTCGACTCGGTGATCTCCGAGACGATGCGGATCGTGTACGGGAACTTGTCCTTCGACGGCAGCATCGGGCGCAGCGCGCGCCAGGCGAGCTTGCCGTGGCCGATTTCGCGGCGGCCGGGCGAACCCATGCGGCGGACTTCACCCACCGAGTACGGGGGGAAGTTGTAGTGCAGCATGAAGTGCTCGCGGTACTCGCCCTCGAGCGCGTCGATGATCTGCTCGTCCTGGCCGGTGCCCAGCGTGGTGACGACCAGCGCCTGCGTCTCGCCGCGGGTGAACAGCGAGGAGCCGTGGGCGCGCGGCAGCACGCCGACTTCCGCCACGATCGGACGGACGGTCTTGGTGTCGCGGCCGTCGATGCGCTTGCCGGTGTCGAGGATGGCATTGCGCACGACGTCGGCCTCGAGGTTGCCGAACTGCTCGCCGAAGGCGGCCAGCGCGGCGTCATCGCCCTCGAACAGCTTCTTGGCCTCGGCCTTCACGTCGCCGATCTTGGCCTGGCGGGCCTGCTTCTGCGTCTCGGCGAAGGCCGTGACCAGCTTGCCGCGCATCTCGGACTTCAGCTTCTCGGCCACGGTCTTCGACGCTTCCGACGGATCGGTCAGCGGCAGCGGATCCTTGGCGCAATGCTCGGCGAGCTGGATGATCGCGTCGATCACCGGCTGGAACGAGCGGTGGGCTTCCATGACGGCGCCCAGCATGACCTCTTCGGAGAGCTCCTTGGCTTCCGACTCGACCATCAGCACGCCTTCCTTGGTGCCGGCGACGACGAGATCGAGCACGCTCGTCTCCATCTGCGCCTTGGTCGGGTTCACGATGTACTTGCCGTCGGCGTAGCCGACGCGCGCCGCGCCGATCGGGCCCATGAAGGGCACGCCCGAGATCGTGAGCGCCGCCGAGGTGGCGACCATCGACAGGATGTCGGGATCGTTCTCGAGGTCGTGCGCCAGCGTCGTGACGACGACCAGCGTCTCGTTGCGGTAGCTCTCGTGGAACAGCGGGCGGATCGGGCGGTCGATCAGGCGCGAGGTGAGGATTTCCTTCTCGCTGGGACGGCCCTCGCGCTTGAAGAAGCCACCGGGGATCTTGCCCGCGGCGAAAGCCTTCTCCTGGTAGTTCACGGTCAGCGGGAAGAAGTCGAGGCCGGGCTTCGGCTTCTTCTCGAACACGACGGCGGCCAGCACGGTGGTGCCGCCGTAGGTCGCCATGACGGCGCCGTCGGCCTGGCGGGCGATCTTGCCGGTTTCCAGCACGAGCTTGCGCCCGGCCCAGTCGAGTTCCTTGCGAAAGACTTCAAACATTCTCATTCATCCTTTCCATCACGGTCGCCTGCCCCCGTTTGGCTGCGACCGCCCGCCGACGCCCTTGCGCCGACAGGACCGGGACAGGCGTTTGCTCTCGCCCCTGCCTTCCCGGTTACTGCGATGTCGCGTCAGCCGATCGAAATCACGGGGACCGGACGACGCGACGCGAAAAGGCCCCGTCCGAAGGACGGGGCCGTTGGATCAGCGACGCAGACCCAGACGCTCGATCAACGTCTCGTAGCGCTTGTTGTCGCGCGACTTGAGGTAGTCGAGCAGGCGGCGGCGCTGGCCGACGAGCTTCAGCAGACCGCGGCGCGAATGGTGGTCCTTCGCGTGGCCCTTGAAGTGCTCGGTGAGGTTGGAAATGCGCTCGCTGAGGATCGCGACCTGGACTTCCGGCGAACCGGTGTCGCCCTCGGCCTGCGCATACGACTTGATCAGCTCCGCCTTGCGGTCGGCTGTAATCGACATCGGTCATCTCCTGAAACTAAAGGTTGAACACGCGCACCGGCTGGAGAGCGACGCCGTCCGAACGGACCAGCGCCACGAGCCTGCTGCCGACCTCGGCGCGTACGAGTGCGCCGGACGGAGGTGCGTCCCGGGTCAAGAACACCGGCTGGCCTTGGCGCAGCCGGTCCGCTTGGGCTTCCGTCATGGCCAGCGCCGGGATGTCGTCCAGCGCGGTCGCAACGGGAGCCAGGGCCCCGAAGAGCGCGGGAATATGCCCGAGGGCCTCCAGTTTGGGAAGCGAAATGGCCGCTGCCTCGCGGAACGGCCCCACGACCGTCCGGCGCAGCGCCGACAGGTGTCCGACGGTCCCGACCGCCTTCGCCAGGTCGCGGCCGAGCGACCGGATGTAGGTGCCCTTGCCGCAGCCGACCACAAAATCTGCGTGATCCCTGTCGGGCCGTCCCACCATCTCCAGCCGCTCGATCAGGACCCGGCGCGGCTTCAGTTCGACCGTCTCCCCCGCCCGGGCGAGGTCGTAGGCGCGCTTTCCGTCGATTTTCAGCGCCGAGAAGGCCGGCGGCATCTGCTCGATCTCGCCCACGAAGGCCGGCAGGGCCGCGCGAAGGGCGTCGTCGGTCGGCCGGGCGTCGCTGGTCGCCGTCACCTCGCCCTCGGCATCCTCGGTCGAGCGGGCCTCGCCGAAGCGCAGGGTGAAGCGGTATTCCTTCCGGCCATCCATGATGAACGGCACGGTCTTGGTCGCCTCCCCCAGCGCGATCGGCAGGATGCCGCTGGCCAGCGGATCCAGCGTGCCGCCATGCCCGGCCTTCTGGGCGCCGAACAGCCGGCGCACGCGACCGACCGCCGGCGTCGAGCCGAGGCCCACGGGCTTGTCCAGCACGACCCAGCCGTCGATCTTCTCGCCCTTTTTCCTGCGCGCCATGGCGGAGGGGTTTAGGCGTGCAGGGCGTTGCGCGCCAGCCGTTCCTTCAGGCAGGGTGCAGGCATGAATTTGGGCCGGCAGTCGGATCGCGTCCGGCAAACGACACTCTTTGGCTTGTTCTTCCTCTCGGGGGTGGCGGCCCTCATCTACCAGACGGCCTGGCACAGGCTGCTCGGCCTGTTCGCCGGGGCCGACACGATCGCCGCCGCCCTCGTCGTCGGCGCCTTCCTGCTGGGTCTCGGGATCGGCAGCCTCGCCGCCGGCCTCTACGCCGACCGCCTGTCGCGCCGCGCGGCGCTGATCGCCTTCGCGATCTGCGAGGTCGGGATCGCCGCCTTCGCGCTGCTGAGCCCGTGGCTCTACTACGACGTGATCTATCGCGGCCTGCTGCCGCTCGCCGAATCGCGTGCCGTGATCTTCGCCGTCGTGTTCGCGGGCCTGCTCTGGCCGACCTTCCTGATGGGCTGTTCGCTGCCCTTCCTGTCCAAGGCGGTGGTGAGCCAGATCGCCGGCTCCGCGCAATTGATCGGCTGGCTCTACGGGCTCAACACGCTGGGCGCGGGTGTCGGCGCCTTCTTCGGCGGCTGGTACCTGATCGGCACGGTGGGCTTCGACAATGCCGTCTATCTCGGGGCGTTGATCAACCTCGTCGTGGCGGGCGGCGGCCTGCTGCTGGCGCGCGGACTCGACATGGAAGCCGCCCAACCGGTGCCGAAGACGGTCGCGGCGGAGACGGCGGACGGCGTCGTGTGGCGCTGGTCGCTGCTGGTGTTCATCAGCGGCTTCCTGATCGTCGCCCTGCAGATCGTCTGGTACCGGCTGATCGGCGTGCTGTTGCAATCGAACGGCTACAGTTTCTCGCTGGTGCTCACCGTGTTCCTGCTGGGCGACGCCGCCGGCCTGCTGGTGGGCGCACGCGTCATCGACCGCATCGCCGATCCGCGGCGCTTCTTCTTCCTGATGCAGGGCATTGCCACGGCGCTCGCTCTGGCCGGCGCCTGGTTTGTCTATCTCGGCATCGGTGCAGGAATCCTCCCCGCCACCTTCGTCGATCACGACATCATGGGGCCCAACACCGCCAACCCGGCGCTGATCCTGCTGCTGCTCGCAGTTGTGGTGCTGCCGGCCTCATTCATCATGGGTTTCTCCTTCCCGGTCGTGCAGAAGGCGGTGCAGCGCGACCTCGACCGGCTGGGCAGCCGCGTCGGTCTGGTGCAGCTCGCCAACATCGTCGGCAACAGCATGGGCAGCCTGGTGGCCGGGCTCCTCCTGCTCGACCTCGTGGGAACGGCGGGCACGCTGAAGCTGCTGGTCGCCATCGGCCTCGCCTTCTCCGTCCTGCAGCTCGCCGGACCGCGCGCGACCCGCTGGGCCTACGTTCCGGCAGCCGTCCTGGTCGCGGGGCTGGCGCTCTTTCCCGGCGGCGAGGAGTTCTGGCGGCGCCTGCACGGGCTCACCGACGAGAAGGCGATCGTGGCCGAGGACAAGACCGGCCTCAGCCTGCTCAAGATGTCGGGCAACGACTCCCGCGACGAGGGCGGCCGCCTGTACATCCAGGGCCATTCGCAGAGCCGCCTGCCCTTCGACACCGTCCACGCCTATCTCGGCGCCATCGGCCCGCTGACCCACGATGCGCCGAGGCGCGTGCTGGTGATCGGCTCGGGCACCGGCGGCACGCCCTATGCGGCGGGGCTCAATCCCGCGACCGAGCAGGTAAAGGTGATCGAGATCGTGGCGCCGGTTATCGAGACGCTGAAGACCTACACCGCCGCCGGGGGAAAGTCGGGAGTCGACGAGCTGCTGTCGAGCCGGCGCTTCGACGTGACGGTCGCCGACGGCCGCCATTCGCTGGCGCTCGATCCGGTGCGCTACGACGTCATCGAGGCCGACGCGATCCTGCCCAAGACCGCGCTGTCGGGCCTGCTCAATTCACGTGAGTTCTTCGAGCAGGTGCGGACGAAACTGGCGCCGGGCGGCATCTACGTGCAGTGGGCGCCGACCGAGCGATCGGTGGCGACGTTCCGCTCGGTCTTTCCCTACGTCACGATGATCCATCCGGCGATGCTGGGCAGCGACCGGCCCATCCCCTACAGCCGCGAAAAGATCGCCGCGCTGCTGGCGCGGCCGGGCGTGGCCTCGCATCTCACGGCGGCGCGGATAGACCGGGCCGAACTGGGCAGGTGGTTCGAGGACAAGAAGATCGAGGTGCTCAACGACGGCAGGACCGTGCCGACGGACTCGCCCAACACGGATTTCTTCCCGCGCGACGAGTACTACCTCAATCGTCGTCCTTGATGTCGCGCGCGACGTCGGGCCGGCGCAGCAGCGCGCCGATCTTGTCGGCCTCGTCGA
Organism: Reyranella aquatilis; assembly: GCF_020880995.1. Classification (GTDB taxonomy): domain Bacteria; phylum Pseudomonadota; class Alphaproteobacteria; order Reyranellales; family Reyranellaceae; genus Reyranella; species Reyranella aquatilis. The sequence goes on from NZ_JAJISD010000003.1 coordinate 55,159, forward strand.
ACGTCCGGTCGATCTCGAAGCGGATCTCGGGGGCGCTGCGCAGGCCCGCCTTCTCGCTGACCCGGCCACGGAACCACGGCGCGGCACGACGCAGCGCCGCCAGCAGCCTTTCCTGATCGCCGCCGCCCAGCGGCATGACGAAGGCCGTGGCATTGCGCAGGTCCGGGCTGACGTCGACCGACGTCACGGTGATCGACGCTTCGCGCAGCTCGGGGTCGCGCATGTTGCCGCGCTCGAGCAGGTCGGCCAGCAGATGGCGGATCTCCTCACCCACCCGGAGCTGACGCTGGCCGGGGGCGCGATGTTCCTTGTCGGACGAACGACGCCGCGACATGGCGTTACCTCTTGTTTGCACCTCCCCATTCAAATGGGGAGGTGTCGGCGTCCTACGCCGACGGAACTGTCAATGCGACGGTGGACTTGTGACCCCACCGTCGCCGCAAGACGGCGCCGACTCCCCCGGCGACGGGGGAGCGACTTTGACTACAGGGTCGGCTGGACCTGCTCGACGTCGAAGCACTCGATGATGTCGCCGACCTTGATGTCGTCGTAGTTCTCGAACGCCATGCCGCACTCGAAGCCGTGCTGCACTTCCTTCACTTCGTCCTTGAAGCGGCGGAGCGTCTTCAGCGTGCCCTCGTGGATCACCACGTTGTCGCGCAGCAGGCGAACCTTGTTGCCGCGCGTGACCTTGCCGTCGGTGACCATGCAGCCCGCGACGTTGCCGGCCTTGGTGACCTTGAAGACCTCGCGGATCTGCGCGTTGCCGACCAGCGTCTCCTTGTAGGTCGGGTCGAGGAGGCCGACCATCAGGGCCTGCATGTCCTCGGTGACCTTGTAGATGATGCTGTAGTAGCGGATGTCGACCTTGTCGCGCTTGGCGATCTCGCGGGCCTGCGGATTGGCACGCACGTTGAAGCCGATGATCAGCGCACCCGACGCCTTGGCGAGCGTCATGTCGGCCTCGCTGATGCCACCGACGCCGCTGTAGACGACGCGGGTGATGACCTTGTCGGTGCCGAGGCGCGACAGCGCGCCGGCAAGCGCTTCCGCCGAGCCCTGCACGTCGGCCTTGATGAGCACCGGCAGTTCCTTGGCGGTACCCTCGCGGATGCCCTTGATCATCTCCTCGAGGGTGCCGCGGCCGCCCGCGGCGCGCGCCAGTTCGAGCTGACGATCGCGACGGGCGCGGAAGTCGGCGATCTCGCGCGCCCGCGCCTCGCTCTCGACCACGTGGAACTCGTCGCCCGCCTGCGGCGTGCCGGCGAGACCCAGCACCTCCACCGGGAAGGCCGGACCGGCATCCTCGACGGCCTGTCCGCGATCGTCGACCAGGCGACGCACGCGGCCCCACACCGAACCGGCGACGAGGATGTCGCCCACCATCAGCGTGCCGCGCTGGACCAGCACCGTGGCGACCGAGCCGCGGCCCGGATCCAGCTTGGCTTCGATCACCACGCCGTCGGCGTCGCGGTCGGGATTGGCCTGGAGCTCGAGCACTTCGGCCTGCAGCAGGATGGCTTCCTCGAGCTTGTCGAGGTTCATCCGTTTGGTCGCCGAGACCTCGATCGACTGGACGTCGCCGCCCAGCGCCTCGACCTGGATTTCCTCGCGCAGCAGCTCGTTATGGACCCGGCTCGCATCCGCGCCCGGCTTGTCCATCTTGTTGACGGCCACGATGATCGGCACGCCCGCCGCCTTGGCGTGGGCGATCGCCTCCTTGGTCTGCGGCATGACGCCGTCGTCGCCGGCCACCACCAGCACGACGATGTCCGTCACCTTGGCGCCGCGGGCGCGCATGGCGGTGAACGCCTCGTGGCCCGGCGTGTCGAGGAAGGTGATCTTCTCCTGCGAGGGCAGGGTCACCTGATAGGCGCCGATATGCTGCGTGATGCCGCCCGCTTCGTGCGCGGCCACGTCGGTCGCGCGCAGGGCGTCGAGCAGCGAGGTCTTGCCGTGGTCGACGTGACCCATGATCGTGACGACCGGCGGACGCGGCTGCAGCGAGTCGGGCGAATCCGGCACGTCGGCCAGGCCCGTCTCGACGTCGCCTTCGGCCACGCGCTTGGAGCGGTGGCCCATCTCCGTCACGACCAGTTCGGCCGTGTCGGCGTCGATCGCCTGGTTGATGGTCGCCATCACGCCCATGCGCATCAGCGTCTTGATGACGTCCGCGCCGCGCTCGGACATGCGCGCCGCGAGATCCTGGACGGTGATCGTCTCGGGGATCGTGACCTCGCGATAGACCTTCTGCTGCGGCTCGCTGCCGAACTGCTGCCGGCGCTCGCGCTCCAGGCGGCGGCGCTGCTGCGCCACCGACCGGCTGCGGAAGTCGTTCTCGCCCTCGACCGCACGGCCGACGTCGACCTTGTCGTTGCGGCGCTTGGGCGCCTCGCGCCGCGCACCCGTGGGCTGCGGCAGGCGCTTGGCGATCGTCGATCGCATCGGCGGCAGCGGACGGCGCACCGCGTCGGCCGCGGCGGGCGCGGCCGGACGGCGGATCGGCGCCGCCGGAGCGGCGGCCGCGGGAGCCGGAGCGGCGGGTGCCGGCGCCGGGCGGGCCTCGATCTCCTGGGCCTGACGCGCGATGGTGGTCTGCGGCGCGGCCGTCGAAGCCTGGTCGAGGCGCTTCTGCACCAGCGCGTCGGCCTTGCGCTTGACCTCTTCCTCGATCTTCTTGCGCGCTTCTTCCTCGGCGAGGCGCTTGCGATGCTCCTCCTCGGCCTTCTGACGCGCCTCTTCCTCGATGGCGCGGCGGGCGGCTTCCTCGGCCGCGCGCTTGCGCGCGATCTCGGCATCGCGGTTGGCGTCGACCAGGGCGCGCGCGCGCGCTTCCTTTTCTTCCTCGGTCAGGGTGCGCAGCACGATGCCGCGACCGCCCTGCGATCCGGCGGGCCGGACCGGTCCGGTGCCGCGATTGCCGGCAGGCGCCGAAGCGCCGCCGCCGCCCAGCTTCAGCGTACGCCCGGCCGGGGCCGCCGCAGGCTTGGGAGGCTCGGGTGCCGGTGCGGGCGCCGGTGCAGGCGCGGGCGCCGCCGTGGGCGTCGCCGCCCCGGCGCGCTTCACCGGCTTCTTGACCTCGACCGTCACCGCGCGCGTACGCCCGTGCGAGAATTTCTGGCGCACCTGCGTCGCGTCTGCCTTCGCCGCCGCGCCCGTGCGCGTGGTCGAGAGGGTCAGCGGCTTGGTCGTCTTGTTCTGTTCGTTCTGTTCCGTCATGTCGGCTGTTGTCCTTGGTCCGCCCCGGCCCGTCAACCGGCGCTGTTCAACCGGAAGCCGCGCCATCGCGACGCCCCGGCAGAAATTCGTTCAATGAAGGCCCCGCCCGCATCATCGCGCGCGATCGCCACGTAAACCGCCTGTTCGCGGCCGAAGATTCCGCCCAGCGCGGCCGCATCGCCCAGTCTCTCGAGCCGCAGGCCCGTCGCCCGCAACTTCTGCAATCCATCGCCGTCGGCCTCGTCGGCGACGACGATCAGCCCCGCCTGCCCGCGGCCGATCATCTGCTCGACCTTCACGAAGCCCGCCACCGCACGCCCGGCGCGACGGGCCCGGCCGAGATCGGCCAGCACCCGATCGAGCAGCAGCCGCTCCACCCGGTCGGCCAGATCAGGCGACGTCTTGACCGGCGCCCGCGCGGCCTTCGAAAACAGCTTCTTTTCGATTGCCCGTTCGAGCGCCGCACGCTCCGCCCGCACCCACATGCCGCGACCCGGAAGCTGGCGCGCCAGATCGGGCACGGCATCGCCTTCGGGGCCGACGACGAACCGGATCATCTTCTCCGGTGCGCCTTCCTCGCCGGTCGCGATGCAGGTGCGCATCGGGCCGGCGGGGGGCACCGTGAGATGGGGTTCGCTCATGGCGACGGCAAGGGTGGAGGGGTCGAACAACGGGGCGCTCTTCCTCCGCTCAGGCCTTCGCTTCGTCGGCCGGAGCGGCCTCGTCGGCGAACCAGTGCTCGCGCGCCTTCATGATGATGGCGTTGGCGGCATCGTTGTCGATGGTGCTCTCGCCCACGATCTCGCGCAGCTCGTCGGAGGCGAGATCGGCCAGATCGTCGAGCGTCTTCACGCCCGCTTCGCCCAGCGCCACGACCATCGCGAGCGTCAGACCCTCGGCGTTGGCGACCTCTTCCGCGACGCCCAGCGTCGCGAGGCGCTCTGCCAGTTCGGCATCGCGCTTCTCGAGATACTCGCGGGCGCGACGCTGCAGCTCGGTGGCGATCTCCTCGTCGAAGCCCTCGACGCCGGCCAGGTCCTCGACCGCGGCCTCCGAGACGTCCTCGACCGTGGCATAGCCTTCGGCGACCAGCAGGTGGGCGATCACGTCGTCGACGTCGAGTGTGGCCTTGAACAGCTCGGTGCGCTCGCGCGTGTCCTTCTGGCGGCGCTCGCTCTCCTCGGTCTCGGTCATGATGTCGATCTCCCAGCCGGTGAGCTGGGAGGCGAGCTTCACGTTCTGGCCGCGGCGGCCGATCGCGAGGCTGAGCTGGTCGTCGGGAACCACGACCTCGGTCTTGTTCTTCTCCTCGTCCATCAGCACCTTGCTGACCTCGGCCGGCGCCAGCGCGTTGACGATGAAGTTCGCCGTGTCGTTCGACCACGGGATGATGTCGACCTTCTCGCCCTGCAGCTCCTGCACGACGGCCTGCACGCGGCTGCCGCGCATGCCGACGCAGGCGCCGATCGGGTCGATCGAGCTGTCGTGGGAGAGCACCGCGATCTTGGCGCGGCTGCCGGGATCGCGGGCGACAGCCTTGATCTCGATGATGTTGTCGTAGATCTCCGGCACTTCCTGCGTGAACAGCTTGGCCATGAACTGGGGATGGCTGCGCGACAGGAAGATCTGCGGGCCGCGCGGCTCCTCGCGCACGTCGAAGATGTAGGCGCGCACGCGGTCGTTCACGCGCAGCGATTCGCGCGGGATCGTCTCGTCGCGACGGATCACGCCCTCGGCGCGCTGCAGGTCGACGGTGATGTTGCCGTAGTCGACGCGCTTGACCACGCCCGACACGATCTCGCCGATGCGGTCCTTGAATTCCTCGTACTGGCGCTTGCGCTCGCTCTCGCGCATGCGCTGCGTGATCACCTGCTTGGCTGTCTGCGCGGCGACGCGGCCGAAGTCGATCGGCGGCAGTTCGTCGGTCAGGAAGTCGCCGACCTGGGCCTCGGGATTGCGGCGCTGGGCCTCGGCGACCGAGACCTGGATGTTCTCGTTCTCGATCGGATCGGCCACCTGCATGTAGCGCAGAAGCTTGATCTCGCCGGTCTTGCGGTCGATCTCGGCGCGGATATCGTGCTCAAGCCCGTACTTGGCGCGGCCCGACTTCTGGATGGCCTGTTCCATCGCCTCGAGCACTTCCTCGCGTTCGATGCCCTTCTCGCGGGCGACCATGTCGGCCACCTGAAGCATCTCAAGGCGCGGGATATCGGCTGTCGTCGCCATGTTTCTTCCCTCTTCTCTAGCCAGTCCGTTCAGTGGGTCTGCCCGGCCGCGCCCTCGGCGGCCAGACGGTGTTCTTCGATCAGACGGTCGGTCAGTTCGAGCTTGGCGCGCGTCACCGCTTCGAGCGGCACCGCGGCTTCCTTGCCGTCGTCGAGCTTGAGGCGCACCAGGCCGCCGTCGAGGCCGAGCAGCGTTCCCTTGAAGCGCCGCCGCCCCTCGACCGGCAGGGCGGTCTCGAGACGGGCGAGATGACCCGCCCAGCGCGCGTAGTCCTTCGCCCTGGTGAGCGGCCGGTCGATGCCGGGCGAGCTCACTTCCAGCGTGTAGGCCCCGGCGATCGGGTCCTCGACGTCGAGCACGGCCGAGACCGCGCGCGACACGGTCGCGCAATCCTCGACGTCCAGCGGCCGGCCGTCGGCCGGCTCGATCATGATCTGCAGCGTCCCGCCCTTGCTCAGGGCGACGCGAACCACCTCGAAGCCCATGCCGACGATGGTCGGGGCAACGATGTCTTCGATTCGACGCAGCAGATCGGTCACGCGGGCTTTGCTTCTCGACGATTTGGGCGGTTGGGAGGAGGCCAAATGAAAAGAGCGGGTTTTTGGCCCACTCTTTTTCTTTGGTTCATCCCGTGAACCCGATGAGGATGGCGCGGATATAGGCTCCCGCCCTTCAACTGGCAAGGGATTCCGCACCCCCTATGGGGGGACCCGAACTGCCCTCTATATATAGTGTCATCTAACCCTGCCCATTCAAAAGGGGAGGCGGCGCCTTACACCGCGGAGGGCCAATTAGCGACGCCGCAACCTCAGGAAGACCGGTTTGTGGCCGGCGAGCATCTTCTTTTCGTAGCGGGTCTCGGGCCAGTCTTCCGGCCGGCCGCGCCAGTCGGCGGGAGATTCGGCCAGCCATTCGAAGGCGGGATGGCGGCAGGCGTGCTCGACCATCCAGGGCAGGTAGCTCGGGTCGTCCGTCGCCACCCGCAGCTCGGCGCCGGGCTTCATCAGGCGGGCCAGGATGTCGAGGTTGGCGCGCTGCACGAAGCGGCGCTTGTGATGGCGCGCCTTGGGCCATGGATCGGGAAACAGCACGAAGGCGCGCGACAATGACTGCGGCGGCAGCGCCTGCATCACGAAGCGCGCATCGTCCGTGAAGAGGCGCACGTTCGACACGCCCGTCCGTTCGACGTGCGCGAGGCACTTTGCAACGCCGTTGATGTAGGGCTCGCAGCCGATCAGACCGACGTCGGGATGATGTTCGGCCTGCCAGACCAGATGCTCGCCGGCACCGAAGCCGACTTCCAGCCAGACGCCGGCAGCCGGCAGCGTGTCGCCGAACAGACGGGCGAGATCGATCTTGGCGGCGCTTTCGGCAACCTCGTTGTCGGGTGTGACGACGGGCGCGGCCGGCAGGGCGACTTCGAGGCGAGGCAGCAGCGTGTCGAGCAGCGACTGCTGCCCGGCCCGCAGTTTCTTGCCCCGTCGACGGCCATGAAGCGTGCGTCGGCGGGCTTCTTCCATGATGCTTTCCGCGCGGCCCTACATGATCACGTCGATGAGGTACGGGCCCTTCTGCGACATGGCGTAGGTGAGCTGCTTGGTCAACTCCTCGAGATTGTGCGCCTTGCCGCCCGGGACGCCCATGCTCTTCGACATCATCGAGAAGTCGAGCGTCGGCCGGTCGAGAGTCAGCATGTCGATGGCGCGCGGGCCGGGATTGGCGGCGCCGACGTCGGCGAGCTGGCTGTAGAGGATGTTGTAGGAGCGGTTCGAGAAGATCATCACGCAGACGTCGAGATTCTCGCGCGCCATCGTCCACAGCGACTGGATCGTGTACATCGCCGAGCCGTCGCCGATCATGCAGATGACCTTGCGGTCCGGGCAGGCGACGGCCGCACCGACCGCCACCGGTCCGCCGAAGCCGATCGAGCCGCCCATATTGTTCAGCCAGTCGTGCGGCGGGGCGCCGGCGCTGAACGGGAAGAAGCCGCGGCCCGTGGTGACCGATTCGTCGACCACGATCGCGCCTTCCGGCATCGTCGCGCCCAGTGCCTGACCCAGCCCGTCGAGCGTGAACTTGCCGGTGGGACGCTCCGGCCGACTCGGCTGGGCGATGCCCTCGGGCTTCACGTTCATCGCATCGAGTTCCATCGCCAGCGCCTCGAGCGAGCCGATCGGATCGCCCTCGACCGGACAGAGCGTCGAGATCTCGCAATCGTCCGGCGACAGCACGGACGGCTTGCCGGGATAGGCGAAGAAAGCGAACGGCGCCTTGGCGCCGCACAGCACCATCTGCTTGGTACCCTTGAGCTGGGCCAGCGCGTTCTCGACCACGAAATGCAGACGCAGCACCGGGATGCGGCCGGCGCCGCGCTCGATGCGCGCCGTGCCGCCGGCGCCCTGCACCTTGCAGCCGGTCTTGGCGGCGATCTTGCCGGCGAGTTCGAGGCCGCGGGCGCGCAGTGCACGGCCGCCGATGAACAGCATGGCGCCCGGCTGCTTCAACGCCTTGGCGGCCGCGACGACCGTCTCCTTCGACGGCTTGGCCGGCGCCGGCGCGGCCGGCGTCTCGGCCACGCCGTCGGCTTCGCCCCAGGCGGTGTCGGCGGGCAGGATCAGGGTCGCGATCTGGCCCGGCGCGACATTCGCCGCCTGGATCGCCAGCGCGCCGTCGCCGGCCACCGTCTTCGAGGTCGGCGAGGTCTTCACCCAGTGCGAGAAGGGACGCGCGATGCCTTCGATGTCCGCGGTGAGCGGCGTGTCGTACTTGATGTGATAGAGCGCGTGCTCGCCCACGATGTTGACGACGCCGGAGCCCGCCTTCTTGGCGTTGTGCAGGTTGGCCGCCGCGTTGGCGAGGCCCGGGCCGAGATGCAGCAGGGTCGAGGCCGGCTTGTCGGTCATACGGTAGTAGCCGTCGGCCGCGCCGCTGCAGACGCCCTCGAACAGGCCGAGCACGCAGCGCATCCCCTCGACGCGATCGAGCGCGCCCACGAAATGCATCTCCGAGGTGCCGGGGTTGGCGAAACAGACCTCGACGCCGCCCTTCACCAAGGTGCGGACCAGACTTTCAGCTCCGTTCATCGACTCCCCCAAACGCGGATGATTTTGAATCGGCCGGCACCCTAGGCCAGTCGTGGCGTTTACCCAAGTCTTTGCGAATGAAGGAGAAATTCCGTAAGTCGAACGTTCTCTCTTTATTCTCAACGTTCTATTCTTTATATTTGAAGCATTATTTGAGTTCTTTGAAACGAAAGACTTTTCCATGAGCCATTCGGAGCCGTCCGACAGCTCGGCCGACGCCCCCTTCATCGTCGGCACCGACCTCGTCGAATTCGACCGCAGCAACCTGCCGATCTACGCCACGCCCGCTTCGCTCTGGGCGGAAGCCGGCGCCGATCCGGTTTCCTATGGCGCACCGCTCGACCGCCTGTTCGGCGAGGCGGGCGACGTCTTCGTCAATGGCGTGCCGGGTTCAGTCGACGCCGATCTCACCGCCATGGCCGGCGAGGATACGCTGGTCGTTCTCAGCGATCTGTCGGACGGGCTGATGCTGCCGACAGCCGACGAGCCCGCGCCCCTGCACACGAGTGCAGCCATCTACGAGTTCGGTGCCGACAGCCACGCCGTCCTTCACCTGCAGGACGGCATGAACTGGGACCAGACCGACGCCGGGTGGTCTTTCGACCACGTCTAGGCCGAGCTTCGCTCTGCCTGCGAGCATCTGGCCGCGGCTTGGTTACAAGCCGCCAAGCGCTGCAATGTCCAGGAGCGCCGAAGAGAGTGCGACGCCGTCTAGGCCGCGTCGCCCAGCTCGAGCTGGACGAGGTTCATCCAGTAGGCCGCGCCGGTCGTCAGGATCCGGTCGTTGAAGTCGTAGAGCGGCGAATGCACGTTCTGGCAGCCGCCCTCGCCGGTGCCGCCGTTGCCGATCATGATGTAGGCGCCGGGCTTCTTCTCCAGCATGAAGGCGAAGTCCTCGGCGCCAGCCAGCGGCGAGGTGTTCGCCTCGACGTTCTCGCGCCCGACCGTCATCGCCGCCGCCTCGACGGCAACCGACGTCTGCTCGGCGGCGTTAACCAGCGCCGGATAGCGGCGATGGTACTTCGAGACGGCCTCGCAGCCGCCCGCCTGCGCGATGCCGGCCGCCACCTCGGCCAGGCGCTTCTCGAGCAGATTGCGCACCTCGGCCGAGAAGCTGCGGGCGGTGCCGCGGATCAGCACTTCCGAGGGAATCACGTTGGGCGAGCCCGGCGTTCCGGCAGCGATGTGGCCGACGCTCAACACCGCGGCCTGGCTGGACGGCACGTTGCGGCCGACGATGCCCTGTACCGCGACGATGAACTGCGCGGCCACGAAGGTCGGGTCGGTGCCGCGGTCGGGCATGGCGCCGTGGCCGCCCGTGCCCTTGAACACGACTTCCCAGCTGTCGGACGAGGCCAGCATCGGCCCGGTGCGGATCGCGAAGTGGCCGACCGGGAAGCCCGGCATGTTGTGCATGCCGTAGACCACGTCGCAGGGGAACTTCTCGAACAGACCTTCCTCGATCATCACCCGCGCGCCGCCCAGCCCTTCCTCGGCGGGCTGGAAGATGAAGTGGACGGTGCCGCCGAAATCGGGTGCCGCCGCGAGCCGCCTGGCCGCGCCCAGCAGCATCGTGGTGTGGCCGTCATGGCCGCAGGCATGCATCTTGTTGGGAATCGACGAGGCGTATTCGAAATCGTTGCGCTCCTGCAGGTGAAGCGCATCCATGTCGGCGCGCAGGCCGATCGTCTTCTGGCCGGGACGATTGCCCTTCAGCGTGCCGACAACGCCGGTAGTCGCCAGGCCGCGATGCACCTCGATACCCCAGGAGGTGAGCTTGTCGGCCACGATCTGGGCGGTCCGCACCTCCTCGAAGGCGGTCTCGGGATGGCGGTGGATGTCGCGACGGATGGCGGTGAGATCGGCCAGGTCGCCGGCGAGAAGATCGGGGGTGTAACGGGTCATGCCCGGAGATTAGCGTCGTCGCGCTCGGAAGGACAACGCCTTGCGGTTGTGCGGGCAGCAGGCCTCCTGCACATTCGTCGTTCCCCCAGTTCGGATGAACCCTCATGACTGAGACTGCCAGGCTCTCCGGCGCGAGACCGCGGCTCTATCAGACGCCGTCCTCCTACTATTCGATGATCGCGCGCCTCGCGCTCGCCGAGGGCGGCATCGACCACGAACGCGTCTTCGTCGATATCCATTACCGGCTGAGCCAGCAGCAGCCTGATTACGTGCGGCTCAATCCGGGCATGACGGTGCCCACGCTGGTGCTGGCTGATCGCATCCTCGTCGAGAGTCGCGACATCGCCGAGTATGCGCTTGGCTCTACCTCCGATCCCGAAACGAAGGCCTGGGTCGACCTCCACTATGCCTATCCGATCGAGGAACTGACCTTCGGAGGCCTGCTCGCCCGCAACCCGCTGGCGCGGATCATGATCCCGAAGCGGCTGGAGGCGGCGCGCCGCCAGCTCCTGGCACATGCCGCGGCAAATCCCGATCTGGCTGCGGTCTATCGAGCGCGCGCCGCGGTATTCGCCCGGCGGATCGCCACCTTCGAGCCTGACGCCGTCGTCAAGCTCTCGGAACGCCGCCGCGCGGAGGCCATCGGCTTCATGGACCGGCTCGAGCAGACGCTGCGTGATGGCCGCGCGGTCCTGGTACCGCCCGCCTACGGCGTCGCCGACGTCGTCTGGACCGTGTTTCTCGGCCGCATGGAATTCGCCGGTCTCGGCGCGGAGATCCCGAAACGCCCGGCGCTCGCCCGCTACTGGGCCGCCATGCAGGCGCGTCCGGCCTTTTCCGCCGCCGACATCTGGACGAAGTTCCATCTCGGCCGCCTGATCGGGGCGATCGTCGGCATCGGCAGGCGCTGACGGTGCCGTGATCCCCGGCCGCCGCATCCGCCAGGAGGGACGGTTCGGTGTGGCATCGGGCGGGGTGGCGCCCCTGCCCGCAACGCGCTAAAGCCGCGCCGCCATGATCCTTTTCCCTGCGATCGATCTCAAGGACGGCAAGTGCGTGCGCCTGCTTCGCGGCGACATGCAGCGTGCCACCGTGTTCAACGACAGCCCCGCCGCCCAGGCCAAGGCCTTCGCCAACGCCGGCTGCGAATGGCTGCATCTGGTCGACCTGAACGGGGCGGTCGAGGGCCATCCGGTCAACCGCGCGGCGGTCGAGAGTATCCTGAAGGACGTCGACGTTCCGACCCAGCTGGGCGGCGGCATCCGCACCATCGAGAGCATCGCCCAGTGGTTCGAGGCGGGCGTGAAGCGCGTGATCCTGGGCACCATCGCGGTCAAGGAGCCGGGGCTGGTGAAGGCCGCCTGCAAGCAGTGGCCCGGCCAGATCGCCGTCGGCATCGACGCCCGCGAGGGCATCGTGGCGGTCGACGGCTGGACCAAGCAGAGCACGGTGCGGGCGCTCGACCTCGCGCTGCGCTTCGAGGATGCCGGGGTCTCGGCCATCATCTACACCGACATCGACCGCGACGGCGCGATGGGCGGGGTCAACGTCGATGCGACGGTGACGCTGGCGCAGCATCTCACCACGCCGGTCATCGCCTCGGGCGGCGTCAGCTCGCTGGACGACCTGCGCGAGCTGAAGCCCACCGAGGAGTTCGGCATCGTCGGCGCCATCGTCGGCCGCGCGCTCTATGACGGTCGCGTGACCGTGCCCGACGCGATCCGCGTGCTGAAGGGCGAGTAGCGGCGCCGTGCTGAAGGTCCGCATCATCCCCTGCCTCGACGTCAAGGACGGCCGCGTCGTGAAGGGCGTGCAGTTCGTGGGCCTGCGCGATGCCGGCGATCCGGTCGAGCAGGCGCGCATCTACGACGCCGCCGGCGCGGACGAACTCACCTTCCTCGACATCACAGCCAGCCACGAGAACCGCGACACCATCCTCGACGTCGTCGGCCGCACCGCGGAGCAGTGCTTCATGCCGCTGACCGTGGGCGGCGGCGTGCGCCAGGTCGAGGACATCCGCCGCCTGCTGCTGGCCGGCGCCGACAAGGTTTCCATCAATTCGGCAGCGGTGGCACGGCCGGAATTCGTGCGCGAAGCCGCCCGCAAGTACGGCGACCAGTGCATCGTCGTGGCGATCGACGCGCGCACCACCGGCCCCGGCAAGTGGGAGGTCTTCACCCACGGCGGCCGCAAGGGCACCGGTCTCGACGCGGTCGACTGGGCGCGCCGCATGGCGGAGTCGGGGGCGGGCGAGATCCTTCTCACCTCGATGGATCGCGACGGCACCAAGTCGGGTTTCGATCTCGAACTGACGCGTGCCGTGTCGGATGCCGTGCCGGTGCCAGTGGTCGCATCCGGCGGCGTCGGCACGCTCGATCATCTGGTCGATGGCGTGACAAAGGGCGGCGCTTCGGCGGTGCTCGCCGCATCGATCTTCCACTTCGGTGAATTCACCATCGCGCAGGCGAAGGAACATCTCGCGCGCGCCGGCGTTCCGGTGCGACAAATCTCGCGCGCGGCATGATTTTGGCGTAAAGTCGCCGCGGCGCCCGTCCAAGAGGCGTAGTCAGATTTTCGAGCGCCCGTTCCCCCCGGGCGGCGGAGTTCCCCGCGGATGGCAAAGAAGAAAAAAGCCAAGAAGGCGCTAAGGCCGAACATCGTCACGATCGACGAGCACGTGCTCGATCGCCTGTACCTGGTGATCGACAGCCGCAAGGGCGCAGACCCCGAAACGTCCTACACGGCGCGGCTCTTCAGCCGTGGCCGACCCCAGATCGCCAAGAAGCTGGGCGAGGAGGCCGTCGAGGCGCTGATCGAAGGCATCCGCGGCGACAAGGCCAAGCTGGTCGGCGAAAGCGCCGACATGCTCTACCATCTGCTCACCCTGTGGGCCGCGGTGGGCGTGAAGCCCAAGTCCGTATGGGACGAGTTGGCCCGCCGCGAGGGCCTGTCCGGCATCGCCGAGAAGGCCAGCCGCAAGCGTTGAACCCGTCGTCCCGAGCGCCCGCGAAGGACCTGACGGAACGACCAGCGGACTCCCTTGCAGCCGCGAGATCCGTCGCTACGCCCAGGACGGCATGAGGGCGTGACTGCCGTTTCGCGTCGTCCTTTTCAGTGCGGCGGCATCGGGATGAAGAGCGGCGGCGTGCGGGTCGACCTGCTGCGCGTCTTGATGTCTTCGTCGTTGGCGCCGTGCGGCTTCAGGTAGACGTAATAGGGCGTTCGGCGCTCGACGACATCGTTGCCGGGCTGGGCCTTCTCGCTGACCAGCAAGTCCGACTGGATGCGGACATGCATGTAGCCGGGAATGAGTTCAGCCCAGTTGGCAACGTCGGGCGTGAACACGACGTCATAGGTGTAGCCGTCCACGACCTTCACCACGCCCCAGCTCGTACCCTCCGCCGGGCGCGACGGTACCTGCTGCCAGACCATGCCCGTCTGAACGTAGACGGCCACCGCGTTCAACATCACGTAGAGCGGCCCCTTGGGGCTGACATTCTGCAGGAAGAGCGTCATGCGATACGACTTGCCGTCGGGATCGTAGGCGATGCCCTTGAGCTCGACATAGAGCGAGCGCATCGCGGTGTTCTCGAGCAGCAGCCGCGCCTGGCGCGCCTCGCGGGCCGCGCGCGCCTGGTACAGGCCGACGCCGGCATCGATCGCGAAGGCCGTCAGCAACACCATGACCAGCCCGATGACCGCGGGCGACCGCCAGAGATCGAAGCGCCGCCCGAGCTTTACCGCGATGGTGGACGGGGCATCGACCTTGCGCGGCGCGGCGGCGCGCAGTTCGTCCAGCAATCCCCGCGCCGGTGCAGAATCGCCCGACGCGGCGTTCGCCGCCGCCGCGATGCCCAGGCGCCGCCTCAGCACGCGCGCTTCTGACTGTGCGGCGGCAAGCTGGCGCCGCAGGTCGGCGATCAGCGCATCCTTGTCCGGCGCGGCGGGCGGCACGCTCATGCGACGATCGTCCCGTGGGCGATGTGCACGATCTGCTCGGCCTGCTCGGCCAGCGCCAGATTGTGGGTGACGAGGATCAGCGTCGTGCCGCGCTCGCAGTTGACCGCCAGAAGCTCGTCCATGATCTCGATCTCGGTCTGCTCGTCGAGATCGGAGGTTGGTTCGTCGGCCAGGATCAGCGCCGGCTCGTTGATGAGCGCACGGGCGATGACCGCACGCCGCTGCTCGCCCGCCGAGACCTCGCCCGGATAGGCGTCGAGATGATCGCCCAATCCCATCTGGCCGAGCAGGGCGGCGGCGCGCGCATAGAGGGGTTTCGTCGCACCGGTGCGGCCCAGCATGCCAGGCAGGGCGACATTGTCGATCAGACGCAGCGTCGGCAGCAGGCTCGCGAACTGGAAGACGTAGCCAATGCGCCGGTTGCGGAAAGCCGACAGCGCGTTGTCCGACAGGCTCCAGATATCGGTGCCCTCGACCAGGACCTGCCCGGCCGAGGGGCGGCTGAGACCGCCGATCATCGCCATCAGGGACGACTTTCCCGAGCCCGAGCGGCCGATGATCGCGGCGTAGCGCCCGGCCGCCACGTCGAGGTCGACACCGGCCACGGCCGCCACCGGGCCACGCTCCGTGACATAGTCCTTCCGCAGCGCCCGGCAGGAGAGCATCGCCTCAGCCCTCGCCGCGCACGAGATCGTAGGGATCGCGCCGGCTGGCGCGCCACGCCGGATAGAGCGAACCCAGCGCGCCGATGATCGAGGCCATCACGACCGCAAGCATCGCCACGGCCACCATGTGCGGCCCGTCGAGCCAGACGAAGGGCACGCCGATGGTCTCGAGGTAGTAGACCAGCGAGCGTTCGTAGAGGCGCATCACCAGGATCCCAAGCACGACGCCCAGCGCACCGCCGGCACCGGTGGCGATCATCGCCTCGATGACCATCATGCCGACGATCTGCCCGCGCCGGGCGCCGACCGCCTTCAACAGGCCGAGCTCGCCGCGGCGCTCCGTGACGATCGCCGAGAAGAGCACGCTGACCATGAGGGCGGTGCTGGCGAACATCAGCACCATCAGCGCCAGGATGCCGTCGAGCAGCGCCGCCAGCCCCTGGCGGATGCCGCTCATGGTCGAATCCCCTGTCACGACGCGAACGCCCTTCACGGTCGACAGGATGGCGAACCGAGCCTGCAGCGGCGTGGCGCCGGGCGCCAGTTCCACCAGGAAGCCGCTGACCTTGCCCTGCTGCAGCGCGGCCGGCGGGCCGTTGGGTCCATGGACCGATCCCGCCAGCGCCTCCAGTGTGGCGAAGCTCATGAACACGCCGCGCTCGTGCGTGCCGACGCCGGTCTTCCCGAGCCGTCCGTAAACTGTATGCGCCTTGCCGAAGATCAGCAGCTCCGACCCGAGCGGCGCGGTGCGGCCGGCACCCAGGATGACGTCGCCCGGCCGCAGGTCGCGGTTCAGCTTCTCGACCAGCCAGGGCTGCACCGTGAAGTCGAGTGCCGGCTCGAAGCCGATGAGATCGACCGAATCGTGATGGCTGCCGATGCCGGAATGCTCGACGCGCGCGATCTTCTGCGGGGCCGCGCGGTTCACGCTGGTGATCGCTGCCCGGGCGAACAGATCCTGGTCGAGCACGAGATCCGTGGGCTCGACCGTCAGCAGCGCCGCCGTGATGTTGGTGAGCGCGCCTTCGGGCACCACCATCATGTCGGCGCCCAGCCGGGTGAAGCCCACAGCCATGCTTCTGTCGATGCTGCGCATCAGCGTGGCGCCGGTGAAGACCACGCCGCTGGCCACCGCCACGGCCGCGATCAACAGAAGACTGCGGGCCTTGCGACGTCCGAGATTCTGCAGCGCCAGGCTGGCGAGCAGCCTCAAGGCGTGCCCACTCAGAGCGTACAGGAGCGCGTGTGCTTCATGTGCTCCAGCTTGGTCGGGATGATCACGCAATCATGGTGCCCGCCGTTGCTCGGCAGGATGCCGATCAACGTGTCGGTCGAGGTGTCGATGACCGCGATGCCGCTCGACTGGCGCTGGAAGCCGCTGAACGGCGTCAGCACGTACTTGCCGTCGTAGGTGATGGCGGGTGTCTGCAGGTCGGGCCCAATTCCCTGGATCTCCTTCAGGATCGTCCAGGTCTTGGTGTCGACCACCATGATGCCGCTGGACGCCGGCGAGGGGTGCAGGATGGACAGGTAAAGCTTCGAACTGTCCATCGAGAAGACCATGTGGAACGGGTTCGGATACTTGCCGCGCCACAGCGGGTCCTCGACATGCGCCACCTTTCGCCACTTCGTGGGGTCGGGATCGGTGCAGGAAAAAACCGAGCAGTTGTTTTCCCGCAGATTGTTCATCATCACCAGGAACTTGCCGTCCGGCGAGAAGCCGATCTCGTGGCCCGGCGAGTGGATCTTGTCGAAGACGACCTTCCACGTGTCCTTGTCGACCTGCTCAACCTTGTACTGGTCCTGCGAATCCTTGTTGAACTGCAGGAAGGCGGCCGGCTCGAAATTCTTCTCGGGGTCGAGGATACAGATGCCGCCGCAGAGTCTCACCACCGTGGCAGCCCAGCGGCCTTCGGGATGCCAGATCGTGCCGTCGGCACCGGTCAGCGTCAGCGGCGCCTCGCCGGGCAGCGAGCCTTCCTCGACGAACAGCTCGCCCATGGGCACCATTTCCCAGTCGATCTTGTTGCCCTTGGTGCCGCGGTAATTGTAGAGGCCGGTCTTCTCGTCCGGATAGATCTTCCGGATGGTGAGCGTGCCGCCCTTGATCCATGCGTTGCGCAACTCCGGCACGTTCGGCTCCCAGTCGAAGCGCAGCGCCGCCTTTACCCGCGAGGTGGTGCGGTCGAAGCAGGCGGCGATGTCCTTCTGGCCGTCGGTCACGAAATAGGACTGCGCATCCTTCGGGTTTACGGTGACATGCACGCCGAGCCCCAGTCCCGTCGTCTCCGAGACGTTCTCGATCATCTGCATCTGCGAGCCGTCGTAGCGCACGCGATAGATGTTGGTGCCGCCCGGCGCGTTCTCCGCCGTCACGTTGGTCGGGATGCCGTAGATCAGGGAGTTCTGGCCGCCCTGCGTCGAATTCACGAACTCGAAGTCGCGATAGGGATCGGAGCTCGGGAAGGCACAGAGATGATGGCTGATCGGATTGTAGTCGCCGTAGTTCCAGTACCAGATCGAGGCCAGCACGCGGTTCGAGTGTAGATCCATCGCGTAGGTGCCGCCGCCCATCTTGGTCGGGAGCAGGGCAACCCAGCGGCCGAGACCGCGTCCCTTGAGTTCGGACATCGAATCGACCGTCTCGCGCACGATCGGCGACTGCTGCGCGCCCGTGCCGGCGGCCTGCAGGATGCCGTTGTCCGAAGACGAGCCGCCGCCCATCGCATGATAGCCGAGCACGGCTACTTCGGCGGTCGCGGCCGTGCCGACGGCGACGTTGAGCATCGTGCGCCGGCTCATCTTCGTCTTGACCTTTGGCTTCGCGGCTTCCGCCTTGGCCTTCAGCGTCGCCTGTTCGTGTTTGGCGACGAGATAGGCCTGGAACTCCTCGCGATCCTTGGCGAGCACTTCTTCGTTGCGGCGCAGGAATTCGTCGATCGAACCCTGGCGCGAGGGAATGTTCGATTCCGAACTCGACGACACGGGAGAAACGAGAGGCGGAACTTCCTGAGAAACCTTGGTGGCCGGTGTTTCTCGAGTGGGCTCAGTCATCCGCTGCACTCCCTGATTCACAATGTACGCGAAGTCTAGACACGACTCGCCGCGAAACACAGGCAGAAAATTGCAGTGCTGACCGCTGATTTCGTTTTGGTTCGCGGTTAGGCTCTTCCTGAAGGAGTGCGTCGATGGATTATGCCGTCATCATCTCCGCGATCGTGCTCGGCCTTTCCGTGTTGGCCACCGGCGCGAAGTTCATCGACTGGTTCCTCCATTCGGATCCCAAGACGATGGTGCGCACCATCCGATGGATGCTGCTGCTGCTGGTGATCGCGGCCATTCCACTCCTGGTGATGTTGATCGCGCGCGAACAGTACGCGGCCGCGATGCTGCTCGGCGCGGCGATGATCGTCGTGCCCACGTTTCTCAAGTGGCGCGCGATCCTGATGCCGCTGCGCGCCGCCTTCGCCCTCTTCCGGACAAAGCCACCGCCTTTCGAAATGCCACCAGTCTGGCAGGAGTCGGCCGCGCCCGATCCGCGCGCCGTGCAGCACGCGGCGGCGCTGCTCGAAGCCTATCTGAAGCATGCGACTTCGCCCGCGTCACCCCAGCGACAGATTTCCTTTACGCCCGACGACCAGGACGACGCCGGCATGGCCGTGAAGGAGGCACTCGACGTGCTGGGCCTCGCGGAGGGCGCGGATCTCGCGAGCGTTCACGTCGCCCACCGTCGTCTCATGCGCGGCGCCGATCCCGATACCGGCGGTTCGCCGTATCTCGCCGCCCGGATCGACGAAGCCCGCGACGTGCTGGTGGCAGCGCTGCGACGGCAGGCCAGGCCTGCCACCATCGAATCGCCTGGACGGCCGCGCCTGCTGAAAGGATAGCGCCGTGCGAATTCGGGCGGCGTTTTGGCGTTCTGCCTGGGCGGCAACCTTCCCTATATAGGAGGTCCCCGCTTCTTCCGGAGCCCACCATGTCCGCGCCTGACTCGATGATCGCCGCCTACGACCGCAGCAACGTCTTCGCCCGCATCCTGCGCGGCGAGTTGCCGTGCCGGAAGGTGTACGAGGACGAGTTCGTGCTGGCCTTCCACGACATCGCGCCGCTGGCGCCCGTGCACGTGCTGGTGATCCCCAAGGGCGAGTATGTCAGCCAGGCGGATTTCGGCGCCAGGGCGCCGGCGGAGATGATCGTCGGCTTCTGGCGTGCCGTCTCGAAGATCGCGCGCGATCTCGGCCTCGATCCCGAAGGCTATCGCATCGTGGCCAACCACGGACCCAATGGCGGGCAGCTGGTGTTCCATTTCCACGTCCACATCTTCGGCGGCGGAATCATGGGCCATTCGACAGGCATGCCGAAGCCGGACAAGCAGGCTTGATCCGACGGCGCGCCCTGCTGGGTGCCGGTGCGTTGCTTCCCGGCGCCGCGTGGGCGCAGGCGCAGGACCGGAGACGGACGCCGCAGTCGCTGACCGAGAGCGGCTGGTACGCGAAGGGCAGGACCAAGACGCGAGCGGTGCGCTTCGCCGGCACCGGCGGCGTCAGCCTGGCCGGTACGCTGCTGATGCCGTTGTTCAGCGAGATCCAGTACGTGCCGGGCATCGTGCTGGTCGCCGGCAGCGGACCGACCGATCGCGACGGCAACAACCCGCTGGCGCCGGATCGCATCGATCTCCTGAGGGAGATCGCCGAGTTGCTCGCGCGCAACGGCATCGCCTCGCTGCGCTACGACAAGCGCGGCATCGGCCAGTCGACGCCACGGCCGCGCGGCTCGCTGGAGGAGCAGGAGGCGTTCTTCGCCTGGGACAATTTCGTGGGCGACGTCGAGGCCGCGCATGCCGAACTGCTGCGTCACGACGAGATCAAACCCTATGCGACGGCGCTGCTGGGCCACAGCGAGG
This sequence comes from Reyranella aquatilis, assembly GCF_020880995.1. Lineage (GTDB taxonomy): Bacteria > Pseudomonadota > Alphaproteobacteria > Reyranellales > Reyranellaceae > Reyranella > Reyranella aquatilis. The sequence continues at coordinate 75,120 of NZ_JAJISD010000003.1, forward strand.
GCGGCCTGCTGGCTCTTGCCGCAAGCCGGGCATTGGCCACGAGGAAGCTGCATGCGCTGGTCCTGGCCGCCACGCCGGGCCGCAAGCTCGAGGACATCTTGCAGGCGCAGATCGCGCGCGATGCGCCGCCGTCGCTGCGCCTGCCCACCGATCGCGCGATCGCCGCCATCCTCGAGACCGGCCGCGTGCCGAACAACCTGCCGCCCGAACTGCAGCTCCTCTTCCCGCTCTATGCCGGACCCTTCCTGAAAAGCCTCATGTCGTTCGATCCCGCGGCGGCGCTCGCCGAAAGCCGCCTGCCCTGCCTGCTCGTCCAGGGCGGCGCCGACCGGCAGGTGGTGCCGATGGAGGACGTGCAGCCCCTGATCGACGCGCTGCGGACCCGCAACATATCCGGCGAGGCCGTGGTGATCCCGCAGGTCAGCCACAATCTCAAGACGGTGACCGGTCCGGCCGATCCGGGGTTCGGCGGCCCGCTCTCGCCGGCCGTCGCCGGCACGCTGCTCAAGTGGCTGGTGCCGGCGCTCGGCGCTTGATCGACCCGCGCGACCGGCCGATCATCGCGGCAAAGCCGGAGAACAAGACATGGCCGTAACAGTACGTCCCGTGACCGATGCCGTCGGAGCGGAAATCCTCGGAGTCGACCTGCGCAACTTCAGCGACGAGGAGTTCGCTGCCATCGAGCGCGCCTGGTATGCGCACTCGATGATCCTGCTGCGCGGGCAGCAGCTCAGCGACGACCACCTGCTGGCCTTCAGCCGCCGCTTCGGCGAGCTCGACCCGCCGCCCAACCAGGAACGCGGCCGCATCAGCCCGCCGGGCTATCCCGACATCTATGTCGTCTCGAACGTGCTCGACACCAAGGGCGATCCGATCGGCGCGCTGGGCGACGGCGAGGCGGTCTGGCACACCGACATGAGCTACCTCGACGTGCCGCCCGATGCCTCGATGCTCTATTCGCTGGAGATTCCGCCGACCGGCGGCAACACCTGGTTCACCAGCATGCAGGCCGCCTGCGACGCCCTGCCCGCGGCCCTGCGGGCGAAGATCGAGGGCCGCCGCGTGAAGCACGACGGCACCTACAATTCCGGCGGCTTCCTGCGCAAGGGCGTCACGCCGACCGACGACCCGATGGTCGCGCCCGGTGCCTGGCATCCGGCCATCCTGCGCCACCCAGTGAACGGCCGCGCGACGCTCTATCTCGGACGCCGCCGCAATTCCTACGTTGAGGGCTACACGAAGGCCGAATCCGACGCGGTGCTGGAGGAGCTGTGGGCGCACGTCACGCAGCCGCGCTTCATCTACCAGCATGTCTGGAAGGTCGGCGACCTGGTGATGTGGGACAACCGCTCGACCATGCATCGCCGCGACCCGTTCGACAAGGCGGCGCGGCGCGTGATGCACCGTACCCAGATCAAGGGGACGACGAAGCCGATCGCCTTCGCCGCCTGAAGGACGAAAGCAAGACAATGAACAAGTCTCCGGAGGAAACATGCGGCGGCAGAAGAAGTTCTATGCCTGGGGTTACGCCGACGAGGACCTGACTCCCGACGAGATCCGGCCCTGGGAAGCGGAGATCGCCCAGCGCTACGGCCTCTCCGGCTTCGACGTGAAGCCGCCGCCCAAGGCGGACGAGATCGAATTGCGCAAGAGCCGGGTCGAGGTGCCGTCGGCGCTGCAGGCGATGGTGCGCACCGATCACCTGACGCGGCTGGAGCACAGCTACGGCAAGGCGGGCTTCGACACGCTGCGCATGTTCATGCGCTCCGTGCCCAACCCGCCCGACGCGGTGGCCTTCCCCGAGACCGAGGAGGACATCGCGAAGATCCTCGACTGGTGCGGCCGCATCGGCGCCAAGGCGATCCCCTATGGCGGCGGCTCCTCCGTCGTGAAGGGCATCGAGCCCTCGGCCGCCTTCGACAGGGTGGTGACGATCTCGACGCGCCACATGGACAAGGTGCTGGAGGTCGATGCGGTGAGCCAGGCGGCGCGCATCCAGGGCGGCATCTACGGGCCCGCGATCGAGGATGCGCTGCGCGACACGCCGTTCACCATGCGCCACTACATGCAGGCCTATCGCTGCTCGACCCTGGGCGGCTGGATCGCCACCCGCTCGGGCGGCCACTACGCGACGCTCTACACCCACATCGACGATTTCGTGGAGAGCACGCGCGTCGTGACGCCCGAGGGGACGCTGGAGACGCGCCGCCTGCCCGGTTCCGGCGCCGGCCCCAGCCCCGACCGGATGTTCATCGGCTCCGAGGGCATTCTCGGCATCATCACCGAGGCCTGGGTGCGCCTGCGCAAGAAGCCGACTTTCCGTGCCTCGGCGAGCGTCCGCTTCCGCGACTTCCATGCCGGCGCCGACGCGGTGCGCGACATCACGCAGGCCGGCCTCTATCCCGCCAACTGCCGCCTGCTCGAGGCGCGCGAGGCGCTGCCCGGAATCCCGTGGAGCAACGAGGAGGCCGTGCTGGTGCTGGCCTTCGAATCGCCCGACCATCCGCTCGACGCCTGGATGAAGCGCGCACTCGAAATCTGCGCAGCGCATGGCGGTGTCGCCGACCAGAGCGACGACGACGAGAACGCGCATCGGTCGGGCGCGGCCGGCGCCTGGCGCAACAAGTTCATCCGCGCGCCGCACTATGGCGAGCATGCGGTGGCGCGCGGCATCCTCTCCTCGACCTTCGAGACCTCGATGACCTGGGAGCGCTATCGTGACTTCCATGCGAAGATCACGAAGCTGACGAAGGAGACCATCAAGGCCGTCACGGGCCGCGAGGGCACCGTCACCTGCCGCTTCACCCACGTCTATCCCGACGGGCCCTGCCTCTATTTCACGTTCGGCGGCCTGTTCGATCCGAAGAAGGATGCGCTGGCGCAGTTCATGGAGATCCTCTCGACCTGCACCGCCGCGACGGTGGAGCATGGCGGCACGACCACACACCATCACGCGGTGGGCCGCTTCCACCGGCCGTTCTACGACCGACAGCGGCCCGAGCTGTTCGCGCGCGCCCTGCGCGGCGCCAAGCGCGAACTGGATCCGAAGGGGATGATGAACCCGGGCGTGCTGATCGATCCCTGACCGAGGCGCCTCAGTGCGCCGCCGCGACCGACCGCGGCAGGAAGAAGAACATCACCAGCACGTGGCGCACGAGCAGCAGCGCGCCCATGCCCACGCAGAAGAGACCGGCGGCGACGAGATAGTCGTCGACCTCGCCGGTGTAGATGATGGTGTTGGGGATCTTGATCAGCTCGATGCAGATCTCGGCCATCAGGCCGATGGAAAGCTGGCCGACGCCGTAATTGTGGCAGGCATGGTCGATCGCAGACTGCCATGCCTCGTCCGGGCCATCCAGCAGGCCGAAAATCTCGCGCAGCGTCCGGCGCTCCTCCAGGAGGACGCCCCAGCCGATCATGATGATGCCGATGCCGGTGACGATCTCCATCTCCTCCTTGAGGTCGGGCTTGCCCCACAACGCGTGGGAGACTTCGATTAGAGTGATGGTCATGGGGATGCAGATCAGGAGAGAGAGGAGACCGATCGTGAATCGAGACGTGAGAACGAACATGAGCGAACGGAACATCGGCTACTCTCTCCAGGGCGGTCGTCAGCAACCGGCGGCCGCGACCTCCCGACCCTAGTCGAGCGCGCCATTCGGGAGCAATCTCGTAAATTGCGCGCCCACTGAAATTGTTAGCGTCAACTGCGGCACCTGAAGATGATCGACTGGCTCTACTCGCTCCCCGAGACCCTGATCCTGGTGGCCTGCGCGCTCATCATGGCGGGCGCGATCCTCGCCATGCCGTCGCTGGTGCATCGCCTGCCGGGGCTGCAGACCAGTAACGAGAACAACGACTTCGTGCTGCGCATGCAGGCCACGCTCTTCACCATGACGAGCCTGGTGCTGGCCTTCACCCTGGTGGAGGCGGAGGCCAACTTCCGCAAGGCCGACGCGCTGGTCTCGAACGAGGCGTCGCAGATCAATCGCCTGGACCGGCTGCTCAACCGCTACGGCGACGAGCAGGTCACGGAGCTGAGGCTCAACCTGCTGGAATACACGAAGGCGATCGTCGACGACGAGTGGCCCGCGATGCTGCGCGGCGAGCGCAGCGACAAGGTGCGGCTGGCCTTCGCGCCGCTGTCGCGGGGAATCTTCGAGATCGAGCCGAAGCCCGGCCGCGAGGCGACGATCTATGCGGAGATCCTGAGGTCTTTCGACTCCATCGCGGAGTCCCGCGACGCCCGCCTCAACGCCGTCTCGCTCTCGCTCCCCCAGCCCTACTGGCAGGTCGTGCTGTTTGCGGTGCTGATGCTGCTGTTCATCACCAGCACCATGCAGCGCAGCGCCTTCCGCGCCTACGTGCTCGCGGCCCAGATGGCGGTGATGGGTGCCTTCATCGGCTTCGTCTTCATCATGGACCAGCCCTTCAAGGGCCAGACCGCCGTCGATGCCAAACCGCTCAGGCAGGCGATCGTCCTGATGGAGAACCGGGACCGGTAGTGCTTGCCCTGTGCTTTCTATCCGATAGCGACCTTACTTATTGGGCTTCACGGCGTTTATGAGATCAACGACCTTATCCATGAACTTGGGGTCTATTTGATTGGCATCAATACCGGAGAATGCCGACTGGCGATCAATATTCCAGTTCTGAAAGGCCTCTTTTATTTCGTCCCATTTCGCCTCCGTGCCATAGAGTTGGAGGTAGAACCTGCCGAACGCGATCGCGTGAATTCGGTCAGAAGTCTTCAGAGCCTCACTTGTATAAGATTTGCCCAGAGCAAACGCATACCGAGCACACGCAGCTAGTAGACCAACGCCAACGATGCCCTTTATTGCGACTAGCGCAACAAGCGCCCAGCCATCATCACCAGCTTTACTGGTGAACTGGCCGAAAGCTGCATACGTAATGGCAGCACCGCCCAACAGCGAAAGGAAGCCTCCAACATACCAGAGAACGCCCTGCGCGCGGCTATTGAAGCTTTCTCGTCGTAGGGACTTCATCGTCTCATCGATGAATGTTGCCGATGTCACCTCGATCTTTTTGGTCTCATCTGCGGACTTCTGACGCTGCTCTCGTCGTCTTTCTAAAGCAAGATTCAGTGAGCGCGTTATTGGCCTAGCTATCTCAATAAGATCGTCGCCCGGCTTCCATCTTACGGCGGCAAGGTGTGCAATCTCCGCTGGCGAAACGGTGTCCGCAAGCAAGACGGGGATGATCAAGGGCTTGCCACTTGTCGATGCCGACCGCAACGCATCACCAAGGTCGTCTTCCTGAGATGGTGATATCTCTCGCAGAACTACTGGGACAAATGCATCTGCCTCCTGAATCTTGCGAGTCCGATACTTTGCCGTATCCTCACCAGGAGGGATATCATCGGCTAATTCGACGTCATGGCCTTCCCTCCCAAGAGTCCTTATCAGCGAAGCAGCTAGATCTGTCTCAGCCAGATCCTTCGGAAAAGCTAAAAATAGCTGGGCCATTTAGGGTTGTAACTTCCTTGGTAATGCATCCGATAGTGAAGTCTAATGGAGTTAGACACAACGTCTAATGAGCACCCAAGAATTTAAGTCCTCACTAGACGTCTAAAGCCGATATGCACCACAGTTTCCTTGACGCGCGGCGCTGCATAAGGCCCCCCCCTGCGCGATGTCTTGGCCTAGCTGTCCAGATACACCATTCAACGCAGTGCGCGGCTCTTACGGGCTATCGCGAGCACGCTTAAGCGGCCAGCATCGAGCGCGACTGCGGGCGGCGATAGCTCAGGGCCTCGGCGATGTGCAGGCGGCGCACGGCGTCGGAGCCGTCGAGATCGGCGAGCGTCCGCGCGACCCTGAGGGTGCGGTGCCAGGCGCGGGCGGAGAGGCCGAGGCGTTCGGCGGCACGGGCGAGCAGTGCCCGTCCCTCGGCGTCGGGTTCGGCGATGGCGGCCAGGAGGGCGCCGTCGGTGTCGGCGTTGCAGCGTGGCTTGGCCCAGTTGCGGGCCCGGTCCGCGAGAAGGCCGGCGGCAGGGTCGGCTTCGACGGCGACCAGCTTTCCCTTCGCATCGAGCTCGGCCAGCCGTTCGCGCTGCACGGTGCGGGCGGCCGCGACGCGGGCCGCGACATCGGCAGAACTTTCCGCCGGCGGCGGCAGCGCGAGATCGGCGGCGGCGACGGCCGGCACGTCGATGGTGAGGTCGATGCGGTCGAGCAATGGGCCCGAGAGCTTGGCCTGGTAGTCCGCGCCGCAGCGCGGGCCGCGGGCGCAGGAGCGGGTCGGGTCCATCAGGTGGCCGCAGCGGCAGGGATTCATGGCGGCGACCAGCTGGAAGCGCGCCGGGTAGGTGACGTGCGCGTTGGCGCGCGCCACCGTCACGCGGCCGCTCTCCAGCGGCTGGCGCAGCGCTTCGAGCGTGGCGCGGTTGAACTCCGGCAGTTCGTCGAGGAACAGCACGCCGTGATGGGCCAGCGAGACCTCGCCCGGCTTGACGCGCGTGCCGCCGCCGATCAGCGCCGGAAGCGTCGCCGAATGATGCGGGTCGCGGAAGGTGCGGCGGCGGCTGAGACGCCCCTCGCCCAGGTCACCGGCCAGCGAGCGCACCATCGAGGCTTCCAGCGCCTCCTCCGGTTCGAGCGGCGGCAGCAGACCCGGCAGGCGTGCCGCCAGCATCGACTTGCCCGAGCCCGGCGGCCCGATCATCAGCAGATTGTGGCCGCCGGCCGCGGCGATCTCGAGCACGCGCTTGGCGCTCTCCTGGCCCTTGATCTCGGCGAGGTCGGGATAGTGGGTGCGGTCGTCGGCCATCAGCGCCTCGGGCGCCGGCAGGGTCTGCTGGCCGCGCAGGTGGTTGATCAGCGCCAGCAGCGAAGGCGCGGCGATGATCGGCGGCCGGTCGGTGTCATGAGCCGGATCGAAGCCACCCCACGCGGCCTCGCCGCCACAGACCGCCGGACAGATCACGCCGCGCCCCGCCGCCTGGGCGGCGATTGCCGCCGGCAGGACGCCCGGCACGCGACACAGCGCACCGTCGAGGGCCAGTTCACCGAGGGCCACGAACCCCTCCACGCTTTCGCGCGGCAGCACGCCCATCGCGGCCAGGAGGCCGAGGGCGATGGGAAGGTCGTAGTGGCTGCCCTCCTTGGCGAGATCGGCCGGCGAGAGGTTCACGGTGATGCGCTGCGGCGGCAGGGCCAGCCCCAGTGCCCGGAAGCAGGCCCGCACCCGCTCGCGGCTCTCGCCCACCGCCTTGTCGGGCAGGCCGACCACGGTGAAGGCGATGGTGCCCGGTGCCACCAGCACCTGCACGTCGACGGGCAACACATCGATGCCCTGGAACGCCACCGTCCGAACCTTCGCCTGCATGTCCTGCTCCCGTTGCGTATGGGAACAATTAAGGAACGAGCATGTCAAGAGTAAAGCACGTTATGGTTGCATATTGCTCTGCGACCGGCTTGTCCCCGTCCGGTCGCGACCCGTGCTAGGTTCCGGCCGCAAACGCGGGAGAGTTTCGTGACGACCAGGCAGAAGATCGACGACCTCAACTTCACGCCGCCGGCGGCGATCACCGACCTGGCCGCCAAGGTGAAGGACTTCGTCAAAGAAAAGATCATCCCCTACGAGACCGATCCGCGCTGGACGGCGCACGGGCCAACCGACGAATTGCGGATCGAGATGAACGAACTCGCCAAGGCCGCCGGCGTGTTCGCGCCGCAGGTGCCGAAGGAATATGGCGGCCAGGCGCTGAGCCAGGTCGGCCGCGCCCATGTCTTCGAGGCGGCGGGCTATTCGATCCTGGGGCCGACGGCGATCCATTGCGCCTCGCCCGACGAGGGCAACATCCACCTGCTCGACGTCGTGGCCCGGCCCGACCAGCGCGAGCACTTCCTGAAGCGCATGGCGACCGGCCAGATCCGCTCGATCTTCTGCATGACCGAGCCGGGCGGCGCCGGCTCCGATCCCAGCCTGATGACGACGACGGCGCGCCTCGAAGGCAACGAGTGGGTGATCAACGGCCGCAAGTGGCTGATCACCGGCGCCGAGGGTGCGGGCTGCGCCATCATCATGGCGAAGAACGAGGGCGGCCCGATGGACGGCCACGCCACCATGTTCCTGGCCGACCTGCCCGACCCCGCGATCCGCCTCGAGCGCACGCTCGACACGATGGATTCGAGCTTCACCGGCGGCCACGGCGTGGTCGAGATCAAGAACCTGCGCCTGCCGGCCGACGCGGTGCTGGGCGAGATCGGCAAGGGCTTCCGCTACGCCCAGGTCCGCCTCGCCCCCGCCCGCCTCAGCCACTGCATGCGCTGGCTGGGCGCGGCCATGCGCGCGCAGGACATCGCCACGGACTATGCCCGCACCCGCGTCGCCTTCGGCAAGACGCTGGGCGAGCATCAGGGCGTGTCGTTCATGCTGGCCGACAATCTGATGGACATGAACCAGGCGCGGCTGTCGATCTGGCACACCGCCTGGCTGCTGGACCAGGGCGAGCGCGCGTCGAACGAAAGTTCGATGTCCAAGGTCATCTGCTCGGAGGCCTATTTCCGCGTCGCCGACCGCTGCGTCCAGATCCTGGGTGGCCTCGGCATCACGCGCGACACGGTGGTCGAGCGCTTCTTCCGCGATTCGCGCGCCTTCCGTGTCTACGACGGACCGTCGGAGGTCCATCGCTGGGCGCTGGGCGCGCGCATCGTTTCGGGGAAGATGTAGGAACGGCGCACGGCGGGCGCTATCGTCGCGGTCGACGCCACCGAAAGGCCGACCGATGGACTCGACGACACTCGCCGCCCGCCGCGACCGCGCTCTCGGAGCCGGCGCACCCCTCTTCTACAACACGCCTCTGCACATCGTGCGGGGCCAGGGGGTCGAGCTGTTCGATCCCGAGGGCCGGCGCTACGTCGACATGTACAACAACGTGCCCTGCGTCGGTCACGCCAATCCCCATGTGGCCGAGGCGATGGCCCGCCAGCAGTCGACGCTGAACGTCCATAGCCGCTACCTGCACGAAGGCATCGTTTCCTTCGCCGAGCGGCTGGCGGCGCTGCACGGCCGGGAGATCGAGAGCGTGATCTTCTCCTGCTCCGGCACCGAGGCCAACGAGGTGGCGCTGCGTATGGCGCGCATGGCGACCGGCAAGGCCGGCATCGTCTGCACCAACGCGACCTATCACGGCAACAGCGAGGCGGTCGGAAAGATGACGCGCATCGGCAACGGGCAGAACAGCGCCGGCGACGTGCGCGCGATCCCCTTCCCCGAGATGCTGCGCCCGCTGATCTCCGGCGCGACCGAGGACGAATTGTGCGAGGCCTATCTCGACCGGCTGCGGCAGGTCATACGCAGCTTCGAGGAGGACGGCACGGGCTTCGCCGGGCTGATCGTCTGTTCGATCTTCGCCAACGAGGGACTGCCCGACGTGCCGCGCGGATTCATGGCGCGGGCCGCCGAGATCGTGCGCGAAGCGGGCGGACTGGTGATCGCCGACGAGGTCCAGGCCGGCTATTGCCGCAGCGGTGTCTGGTGGGGCTACGACGTTCTGGGCTTCAGGCCCGACATCGTCGTCACCGGCAAGCCGATGGGCAACGGCCTGCCGCTCGCCGCCACCGCCGCGAGCCGCAGGCTGGTCGAGACGTTCCGGAGCGCGACGCGCTACTTCAACACCTTCGCCTCGAGCCCGCTGCAGGCGGCGGTCGGCATGGCGGTGATCGACGTCATCGAGCGCGATGGGCTGGCCGCGAACGTCGCCACCGTGGGCGCGTTCCTGAAGGCCGCGCTCGCCGAACGCCAGGGCCGTTTCGCGTCGATCCTCGACGTGCGCGGCCATGGGCTGTTCATCGGGGTCGAGATCGCGAAGGGCGATGCGGCGCGCGAGCCCGACGCCGACAAGGCCGTCGACATCATCAACCGCCTCAAGGACCGCGGCTTCCTGACCAGCAATGCCGGCGCCTACCGGAACGTCGTGAAGATCCGGCCGCCGCTGGTCTTCCAGAAGAGCCACGCGGAGGAATTCCTCGTCGCCTTCGATTCGACGATGGCGGAAGTCGACGGTTAGGCCCGTTGACCGGCTCGATGGACAAGGCGACCGTCGATCGCGTCTTCGCGCCCGCGGCGCGCGCCGCGCTCGAAGCGTTTCCGATCGACGCCTGCGATCTCACGCTGGTGTCGCTCTCCGAGAACGTCACGTTCAAGGTGACCGACGGCCGCGACGGAAGGCCTTACGTCCTTCGCCTCCACCGGCCGGGCTATCACACGCTCGACGAACTGGTCTCCGAGCGCGCCTGGATCCGGGCGCTGGCCGAGGCCGGAATCGATGTCCCCGACGCCGTGATGACGCGCGACGGACAGGATTATGTCCCGGTGATCATCGCCGCCACCGGCGAGAAGCGCTTCGCCGGGATGGCGAGCTGGACCGAGGGCCGCCTGCTGTCAGACGTGCTGGCCGGGATGACTGACCAGAGCCTCATCGAGGCGTCCTTCAAGCAACTCGGCGCCATCACCGCCGCGATGCATGTCCAGGCGAGTGCCTGGACGCCGCCACCGGGCTTCAAGCGCCACGCGCTCGACAGCGACGGCCTGATGGGCATGGCCCCGCATTGGGGCGAGTTCTGGGAACATCGCTCGCTCACGGCCGGCGAACGCAGCCTGCTGCTCGACGTCCGGCAGCGCCTGCACGCCCTGCTGTCGCGATTGAGCCGGGACCCGTCCGCCTACAGCGTGATCCATGCCGACCTGCATCCCGGCAACATCGTCGTCGACGGCGAGCGGCTGACCGTCATCGATTTCGACGATGCGGGATTCGGTTGGCATCAGTACGACATCGCCACCGCGCTCACGCACTGGCAGACCAAGCCGAATGCCGCCGAGATCGAGCGCGCCTTCCTCGCCGGCTATCGCGCCAAGCGCCCCGTCCCCGATGAAGCCCTGAGCCTGATCGCCGAGTTCCGCCTGATCCGCTGGATGGCGACGATCGGCTGGTTCCATCAGCGCCCCGAAGTCAACCGCCCCTCCGCGATATTCGAGGAACGCAAGGCCTGGGTCCTCGACCAGTGCGCAGCGCTGCAGCTTTCACGGTGAGTTCTCACTAACGCTTGTGACGGTCGTCGGGATCTCCCCAAGGATCGATCAGGCTTACGCCTGCTGCAGCGAAATCGCGGAATAGGCGGATTCGACGTGATCCTCATTAGCCGTGCAGATGGCACGCCACCGCACGGCCGTCGTCCATCTCCTTCAGCGGCGGGTCGACCGCCTTGCAGACGTCCATTGCCCGGGGACACCGCGTGTGGAAGCGACAGCCGGGCGGCGGGCGCATGGCGCTGGGGATTTCGCCGGCGATGATGTCGGCGCCGCGCGCGGCCTCCAGCTCGGGATCGGCGATCGGCACGGCGGCCAGCAGCGCCTGCGTGTAGGGATGCAGCGGGTCCTTGTAGAGCTGCTCGCGCGTGGCGATCTCGGCGATGCGACCGAGATACATGACGGCGATGCGGTCGCTGATGTGGCGCACCACGCTGAGATCGTGGGCGATGAAGATATAGGTGAGCCCCAGCCGCTCCTGCAGCTCCATGAACAGGTTCACGACCTGCGCCTGGATCGACACGTCGAGCGCCGACACCGGCTCGTCGCAGATCAGCAGCGTGGGTTCCAGCGCGAGCGCGCGGGCAATGCCAATGCGCTGGCGCTGTCCGCCGGAGAATTCGTGCGGATAGCGCTCGGCCATGTCGGGCAGCAGGCCGACCATGCGCAACAGGTCGGCGACGCGGGCGCGGTACTTGTCCTGGTCGGAGGCCAGCCCGTGCACCACCAGCGGCTCGCCCACGATGTCGGCCACCTTCATGCGCGGGTTCAGCGAACCGTAGGGGTCCTGGTAGACCATCTGCATGCGCCGCCGGATCGGGCGCATGCGCTTGCGGTCGTGGCGCGTGATGTCCTCGCCCTCGAACTCGATCCGGCCCTCGGTGATGTCGAGCATGCGCAGGATCGCGAGACCGGTCGTCGACTTGCCGCAGCCGGATTCGCCCACCAGCCCCAGCGTCTCGCCGCGCGCCACGCTGAAGCTGACACCATCGACCGCCTTCACCGTGCCGACCTGTTTGCGCAGGATCGCGCCCGCCGTGATCGGGAAGTGGATCTTCAGTCCCTCGACCTTCAGGACGGGATCAGCTGGCGAGGCGGTCATGGAAGAAACACGCTGAGAAATGGTTGGGAGCACTCTCGACCAGCGGCGGTCGCTCGCTGCGGCATCGATCGGCCGCCTCCTTGCAGCGCGGCGCGAAAGCGCAGCCCGGCGGCAGGGTGGCGAGATCGGGCGGCTGCCCTTCGATCGGCACCAGCGGCCGGTCGGTGTCGCCGTCGAGGCGCGGCACCGAGGCCATGAGGCCGCGCGTATAGGGATGGCGAGGCGTCTTGTAGAGCTGCCGCGCCGGCGCGGTCTCGACGATGCGGCCGCCATACATTACCACGACGCGGTCGGCGTAGCGCGCCACGACGCCGAGATCGTGGGTGATCAGGATCATCGCGGAGTTGGCCTCGCGCGTCAGTTCCTTGAGCAGCGCCAGGATCTGCGCCTGCACCGTGACGTCGAGCGCCGTGGTCGGCTCATCGGCGATGATCAGCTGCGGCTGGCAGGCCAGCGCCATGGCGATCATCACGCGCTGGCGCATGCCGCCGGAATACTGGTGCGGATAGGAGGAGAGCCGGCTGCGCCCGTCGGGAATGCGGACCTTGCCCAGGAGCTCGGCGGCCTTGTCGAGCGCCTTCGCCCATACGGTCTTGCGGTGCAGGTTGATCGGCTCGCCGACCTGCATGCCGACCGTGAGCGCCGGATTGAGCGAACTCATCGGCTCCTGGAAGATCATGGCGATGCGGTCGCCGCGGATCGCGCGGATGCCGGCATCGTCGAGCTTCAGCAGGTCGCGGCCCTCGAAGAGGATCTCGCCCTCCTCGATCTTCCCGGGCGGGTCGGGGATCAGGCGCAGGATCGAGAGCGCGGTCACGCTCTTGCCAGAGCCCGATTCGCCCACGATCGCCAGGGTCTCGCCGGCGGCGACATCGAACGACACACCGTCGACCGCCCGTACCGTGCCGCGTTCGGTTCGGAAGCGCGTCGACAGGTTGCGGACGCTGAGAAGCGGAGCGGTCATGGGCTCGGCGCGCGCCGCTCGCGCGGCGCGTCACTTGTTGCATCGAGTATGGCCGCGGCGCTGGAGTGGCGCGCTCCCGGCGAAGGCATCACTTGCCCATCTTCTTCTTCAGTTCCTGGTCGACCCACATGCGGGCGTAGATCGGGCCCGGACGCACGGCGCCGGCGCGCAGCTCGCCATTGTAACCCTTCACCCAGGGCCACCAGGCCGTATAGATGTAGGGCGTCGGCAGCCAGATGTAGGGCGTCTTCTCGAGGATCTCGCGCGTGAGCGCCTTGATCATGACCTGGCGCTTGGCCTCGTCGCGTTCCAGGTACATCTCGGCGACCTTCTTGTCGAACTCCGGATCCGAGTACTGCGATGGATTCCACACTTCCTTGGTGACGAAGCTCTTGCGGATCGTCGTCGTCGGGTTGGTGTGGCCGTTGTTCATGAAGTAGCCGGGCGCGTTGGTCTTGGTCGTCATCGCCGAGAGGAAGGCCGCATATTCCATCGGCTGGATCTCGAGCTTCACGCCCACCGCCTCGAGATAGGCGGCGACCAGCGGCAACAGGTCCATATGGTCGGGATTGCACGAGCAGACCTGGACCTTGAAGCTGAAGCCCTTCGGGTATCCGGCCTCCGCCAGCAGCTTCTTGGCCTTGTCCGGATTGAAGGTGTAGAGCTCGCGCACCGATTCCGGCATCGCCTCCAGCGGCTCGTAGTAGCCGAGATAGTCGGGATGCTGCGGATAGGCGAAGAGTTCGGCGTTGCCGCCGTAATAGGCCTTCACGATCTCCTGCTTGTTGACCGCCATGTTCAGCGCGCGGCGCACGCGGATGTCGTCGAACGGCTTGGTGTCGACCCTCATGGCGAGGAACTGGCCGCTCATGCCGAGCCAGCGGGACCACTTGAGCTGCGGCGTCGACTTCTTGAGGTCGTCCGCCGCGCTCCAGCGGATGTTCTCCAGCAGGTCGAGCTTGGCGGTGCGCAGCGCCGTGAGGTAGGTCGCCTCGTCCTTGATCGTGCGGTAGACGACCTTGTCGAGGAACGGCAGCTTGTACTCGACGCCGTCGATCTTCTCCTTGTCCCAGTAGATCGGGTTCTTGGAGTAGGTGTTGGAGCTGCCCTGGACGAAGTCGCTCAGCATGAACGGGCCGGTGCCGTTCACGTTCTTCCAGTTTGTGGCGCCCGCATCGGCGACCTCCTTGGGGGTGATCGTCGAGTAGTAGCCCCAGCCGAAGCGATAGTCCCATTCGGCGTTGAAGTACTTGAAGGTGAAGACCACCGTGTACTTGTCGGTCGCCTCGACCTTCTCGACATGATCGAAGTAGCCCGCGATCTTCTTGGGGCTGTTGGCCAGGCGGTTGAAGGCGAAGACGACGTCCTCTGCCGTGAGCTCGCGCTCCTTCATGACGCCCGGCTTTTCCGGGAACATCACGCCCTTGCGCAGGTCGATGGTGAGCCGGAGCGGATTGTCGCTCCACACCCACTTCTCCGCCAATTCGCCGCGGATCGCGTCGGAGGGCAGCCAGGCATCGGCATAGAAGGGATACTTGCCGCCGTTGCGCTTGCTCTTGGAGAGGTCGGCGGCGAAGAGCTGCTCGTAGAACTGGCCGGTGTCGTGGTTCAGCTTCCAGTTCCAGTCGGCCGGATCGAACGATAGCGCCGACAGGGTCACGTAGACGGTGCCGACTTCCAGCGTGCCGCCGTATTGCGGCTTCTCGGCCTGTGCCTGCGCGGTTCCCGCGAGCGCCAAACCCATTGCACCGGCAAGGAGCCCCTTGGCCCACCTCTTCATCTTCATCGTTTCCTCCTCGTGTTCTGTTTTCTTGTTCTTCGTTTCGTCAGCGCGAGCCCCGCATGCGCGGATCGAGCAGATCGCGCAGGGCGTCCCCGAACATGTTGGTGGCGTAGACAACGATGGTGAGGCAGAGGCCGGGCGCCAGCGCGAGCCAAGGTCCCTGCAGCATGAAGGTGCGGCCGCTGCCCGACAGCAGACCGCCCCAAGTCGGCGCCGGCGGCGGCACGCCGAGGCCCAGGAAGGACAGACCCGATTCGGCCAGGATCACCGTGCCGACACGGGTGGTGAACAGCACGATCACCGGTGCCATGACATTGGGCAGGATGTGGCGCCACAGGATGCGGAAGGTCGAGGCGCCGGTCGACTGCGCGGCGTGTACGTACATGTTCTCGCGCACCGACACGACGGCACCGCGGATGATGCGGGAGCCCGCGATGCCCAGCAGCAGGCCGAGGGTGACGATGATCTGCGGCATGCCGGGGCCGACGACCGACACGACCACGATCAGGATGATCAGGTCGGGGAAGCTCATCCAGGCATCGACGAAGCGCTGCAGGACGAGGTCGAACTTGCCGCCCAGATAGCCGGAGACGATACCGAGGAAGACCGAGATGATCGTGGCGATGCCGGCGGCACAGAAGCCGATGATGACCGAAAGCTGGGCGCCGTAGAGGCAGCGCGAAAGCATGTCGCGGCCGAGATTGTCGGTGCCGAACGGGAACGCCCAGGACGGCGGCTTCAGCCGGTTGAGCGGCGAGATCTGGTTCATGCCGTAGGGCGCCAGCACGTCGGCGAAGATCCCGCAGAACAGGAACAGCACGAAGACGACGGCGCCGGCGGCGCCCAGCGGCTTCTCGCGAAAGAGGCGGCCGATGAAGTGCAGAACCGGCCCGCGCTTGCGGCGCGGCGGGGCGGCAACGGCTGTTTCCGCAACGGTGGCCATCAGCGATACCTCACCTTGGGATCGAGGAGGCCGTAGCTCAGGTCGACGATCAGATTGATGCACATCACCGCGACGCCCACGATCAGGAACACGCCGGTGATGACGGGATAGTCGCGCTGGCTCACCGCATCGAGCAGCAGCAACCCCATGCCGGGAATGACGAATATCTGCTCCATGATCACCGCCCCGCCGATCAGCAGCGGCGCCTGCAACCCGATCAGGGTCACCACCGGAATGAGTGCGTTGCGCAGGGCGTGACGCGCCACCACGAGTTTCTCACCCAGGCCCTTGGCCCAGGCGGTGCGAATGTAGTCCTGGCGCAGCACTTCAAGCATCATCGTGCGCGTCAACCGCATGGTGATGGCCGATAGGGCGCATCCCAGGATGATCGAGGGAATGATCATCTGGCTGAGGTTGCCCCACGGGTCCCTGGAAAAGGGCACGAACTGGATGGGCGGCGACCAGCCCCACCAGAGCGACGGGAAGACCATGACCATGGTGCCCAGCCAGAAGCTCGGCACGGCCAGCATCAGGATCGAGAAGGAACGCGCCACGTAGTCGCCCGGCGTGTCCTGGCGGATCGCCGAATAGACGCCGATGGGAATGGCCACCGAGAGGCCGACGATCAGCGCCATCAGGCCGAGTTCGAAGGTGACGGGCAGGCGCTGCAGCAGCTGTTCGTTGACCGGCGTGTTCTGCCAGAGCGAGCGGCCGAAATCGCCGTGGAACAGGATGGCGCCCATCCAGCGGCCGTACTGGATCCACATCGGCTGATCGAGGCCCAGCGCCTTCTCCAGCTGCTCGCGGCCCATCTTCGAGGCGCCGATGTCATTCTGGCTCAGCATCAGATCGATCACGTCGCCGGGGATCATGCGCACCGTCACGAAGACGATGAGGCTGGCGAAAAAGAGCGTCGGAATGAGCGCCAATACGCGGCGCACGATATAGGCCTGCATCAACCCTTCCCTTCGGCGGCGACCACCGCCGGATCGGCCGGTTCGGCGTAGAGGCGGGCCAGATCGGCCGCGCGATGTTCGAGGACGCGGCGCGCGTTGATCGATCGCTTGTCGGTCACTTCGCCCGCGTCGGGCGAAGGCGGCGCGTCGAGAGGCAGCAATCGCGTCACACGTGTGCTCGATCCGCCCGGACCCGCGTTGAAACCCGCCAGCAGACGCGCCAGCGCCGGCTGCCATACGGCGGGGCCTCCGGCCTCGCGACACGCCGTGGCGTCCAGCCACACGAGCGCGCCGAGATACGGCCGGTCGGGCGCGGCGATGACGAGGTCGCGCACATAGGGCTGCAGCGCATCGATGAGCTGTGTGCGCAGGGTGGTGGCGCGGACCCAGGTGCCCGACGCCAGCTTGAACTCCTCCGAGAGACGTCCGGCGAACTGGATGCCGGCCTCGGGCCGGTTCTCGTCGACCCAGCGCGCGGCATCGCCGGTCCGAAAGAATCCGTCCTCGTCGAAGGCCTCGCGGTTGGCTGCCTCGTTGCGATGGTAGCCCGGCATCACGTTCGGGCCCTTCACACGTAGCTCGTAGCGGTCGCCCGCCGGCACCAGCTTGGCCAGCATCCCGGGCTGCGGCAGGCCGAGCAGACCCGCGCGCTCGACGTTCCAGTAGACCATCAGCCCGGTGCTGGTGGTCTCGGTCATGCCCCAGCCGCAGCCGAACGGCAGTCGCTCGCCCAGCTGTTCGGTCGCCACGCCCTGCAGCCGGTCGAAACTCTCCTGCGGCAGCAGCGCACCGCCATAGCCCAGGCCGCGCATGTTCTTGAAGAATTTGGCGCGCAGGTCGGCGTCGCGCTCCAGCGCTTCCAGCAGCATCGGATAGGCGGCCGGCACGGTGCCGAAGCCCGAGGGCGAGAGCTCGCGCAGATTCTCCAGCGTCTCCTGGAAGCGGCCCGCAATCGGTCGGCCGCCGTCGATGTAGAGAGAGCCCGCGACCCGGATGATGCTGTTCAGGTTGGCGTTGCCGCCCCAGGTGTGATGCCAGGGCAGCCAGTCGAGCGACACGGCAATGCGGCTGTCGTCGAGCGGTTCGCCGACGGCGCGGATCATCTCGACCCCGGCGGTGAGATTGCCATGGGTGTTGAGCACGCCCTTGGCCATGCCGGTGGAGCCGGAGGTGAAGAGGATCTTGGCCGGCGTGTCGGCTGTGACGTGCTGGCGCCGCTCGGCGACGGCGGCATCGATCGAGCAGGCGGCGAGCGCGCCGAAGGCAAGGCCGCGCCCGCCATCCACCGTGACCACACGGGCGCCGGCCCGCTCGGCACGGTCGAGTGCCGCTCCGTAGACTTCCGAGTCCTGTGCGAAAACCAGTCCCGGCTCGACGATGCCCAGCGCGTGATCGAAGCGCGCGAAGTCGCCGGCCAACGAGTAATTGGGCGAGATCGGCGCCACCAGCACGCCCGCGCGCAATGCGCCGAACAGGAAGAGGGCGTTCTCCAGACTGTTGTCGGAGAGGATCGCAACCGGCATAGCCCCCGGGCCGAAGCCCTGTGCGATCAGCCAGGAGGCGACGGCGCCCGTCTTCACCCAGGCATCGGCGTAGGTAAGCCGCTGCCACGCGCGGTGCGGGCCACGGCGCTCCGCGAGGAACGTGACGTCGGGCCGGCGCATGGCCGCCCGTTCCAGCCAGTCGATGACGAGCGGCAGGTCGGCCGGCAGCGAGCGTCCGGAAGAAAGGATCAGAACGCCGTCAGCGCGAGTCTCGACCGAGACCGATGGCTTCGGCCGGTTGAGCGCGCGCATGGGCGCCACATGGCTCACCCTGTCCATCCTCCCGCAAGAACGCTTCCTCGGTCATCCGTTCGCGCGGACGATCCTGTTGTCGACAAGCTGCCGGGTTTGCAGGCGAACTGTCAAATGAAACGCAACGGACCCGACGACGAGGCGAGAGATCAGCGTGCGTCGAGTAGCTTCTTCAAGGCGATGGCGATGCGCTCGGTGCTGTAAGCCGAGGGGTGTCCGTCATGCGGGATCATCAATCGCGCTGCCGTCTCGCCCTGGGTCGCATCGGCGACGCTCAGCATCGGCGCGCCCAGCTTGCGCAGCTTCACCAGCGTCGCGACCAGCAGCGGCTGCTCGACCTTGGAATCGCCGTAGCGGTTCTGCGTGCTCTCGTCGGGCCAGGAATAGATGATGACCAGCGGGGCGTTGAACTTCGCGCGGGCCTCCGCCTGCAGCTTCGCCATCATCGCCAGGAACAGCTCGATCTGCTCCTCCTGGCGCTGCTTCTGGCCGATCGCTTCGATGAAGGCGAAATGCTCGCCCAGCAGATAGTGCAGACCGGCCAGCGGATCGCGCCACCGATGCTCGTTGAAAGTGCCGGTGAAGCGCAGCTTGCCGTCGTCGAGGACGTAGCGCGGCGAGGAGCCGAGCCACGAGCCGTCACCGGTCACACGCTGCAGATGGGCCGGGATGATCCAGGTCACAACGGCCTTCACCTTCTGGTCCTTGTAGCGGTCGTAGAGACCCGCCTCGAAGGCGCGGACGAGATGATTGGGGCCGTAGCCCGGCACGCCGAGATTGACGGTGCGCGCCGGAGGGCTGCTCAACCGCGTCAACTGCGATGCCACCGTCTGGTCGTCGGCCACGCCCTGCCCGAAGACGAAAGAATCGCCGATGAACAGATAGGTATCTGATGTCGCTGGTGCCGGCGGCGTCACGCGCGCCGCGGCCGAATTGAAATGGTAGGTCTGGCGATAGACCAGCTCGTCGCCCCAGGTCGCCGTGGCGATCACTTCGCTGTCGGGCTTGGGCCGGAAGCCGAGGATCGGATCGGGCGGCGGCCACCATTGCGGGATCGTGCGCGTCACCACGCCCACGTTCACTGCCTTGGGCGACAGGAAGCCGGCGAACAGGTCGAGCGCCACGAGGCTCAGCGCCAGCGCCGTCGCGAGCAGCGCACCGCTGCGCCAGCGGTTGCCGCGGAACAGCACGACGCCGGCGATACCCAGCACGGCGGCGGCGACACATGCCCAGAGCGCGGACCGCAGGGCGATCCCGAGCCCGACGACCACGAGCAGAAAGGCGCCTGAGAGCCAGAAATTGCGAAACCTGCCGGCCATTGACCTGATGCCGTTCTCCCCGGATAGGCTGGGGTGTAGGCGTTCGAAAGGGAAAACTCAATGAGCGGACAGTTGCCGCTGCAGGGCCTCCGGGTCCTCGACCTCGCGAGCTTCATCGCCGGCCCGGTCGCCACCACGGTGATGGGCGACTACGGTGCCGAGGTCATCAAGATCGAGCCGCCCGGCGAGGGCGATCCGCAGCGCAAGCTGGGTCAGGCCCATTCGATCCCGCAGCATCCGGTCAACTTCTGCTGGCACATGACCAACCGCAACAAGCGCTCGCTGGTGCTCGACCTCAAGAAACCCGAGGGCCGTGCCGCGTTCGACCGGCTGGTGAAGACCGCCGACGTGATGGTGGTGAACTTCCCGCTGAAGGTCCGCGCGCGGCTCAGGATGCGATACTCGGACGTGGCGCCGCTCAATCCGCGACTGATCTACGCCTCGATGACCGGCTACGGCGAAGCCGGTCCCGACGCCGAGCAGCCGGGCTTCGATTCGACCGCCTTCTTCGCCCGCTCCGGCCTGCTCGACGGCCTCACCTACGAAGGCGGCCCGCCGGCCTTCTCGCTGCCGGCGCAGGGCGACCAGATGGCGGGCATGAACCTGTTCGCCGCCATCTCGATGGCGCTGCTGCACCGCGAACGCACCGGCGAGGGCAGCGAGGTCGGCACGTCGCTGCATGCCAGCGGCCTGTGGTCCAACGCCATCCTGGCGCAGGGCGCGCTGCTGGGCTCGTTCGTGGCCCCTCGCCCGCCGCGCACCAAGCCGCGCAGCGCGCTCGCCAACCAGTACCGCACCTCCGACGGGCGCTGGATCCAGCTCACCATCGTGCGCGAGGACAAGCTGTGGCCCGAACTCTGCCAGGCGATCGAGCGCACCGACCTGATGGAAGACCCGCGCTTCGAGACCACGGAGAAGCGGCGGGCGCACGCAACCGACCTTGCCGCGATCCTCGACCCGGTATTTGCCGGGCGGCCCTGGCCCGAGTGGAAGGAACGCCTGCGGCAGCACGAGATCACCTTCGGCCTGCTTGGCATCCTGCGCGACGTTCCCGACGACGAGCAGGCCGTCGCCAACGGCGCGGTGGTGAACACGC
Organism: Reyranella aquatilis; assembly: GCF_020880995.1. Classification (GTDB taxonomy): domain Bacteria; phylum Pseudomonadota; class Alphaproteobacteria; order Reyranellales; family Reyranellaceae; genus Reyranella; species Reyranella aquatilis. The sequence goes on from NZ_JAJISD010000003.1 coordinate 96,131, forward strand.
GCCAGGAGGACATGCCGCGCACGATCTCGGCGCCGATCCGCATGTCCTTCGCGCCCGAGCCGGTGACGCCCGGCCCAGGACCGGGACACGGTGCGCACACCGAAGAGATCCTGGGCGAGCTCGGCTACAGTGCCGCCGAAATCGCCACGCTGCGCGAGACCGGCGCCATCGGCTGAAGCCGGTTCACGATTCGGGAATCGCGCGGTCGATCTGCCAGGTCGCGGCGGACACGTTGGGCTCGAGACTGAGGCGGCCCACGATCTGTTCGAGCGCGGTATCGTTGCGCTTCGCGGCGACGGCCTGGGCGGTGACCGTTACCTTCGACGTGTCGGGAATGTCCTCGCTGTCGAGGCGACGCAGACCGAGGCCCGCCTGCGAGAGTGCGTGCAGCAGGAGCGAGCGCATATGCGCTTCCTCCGCGCCCTTGCAGACGACCTCCACCGTGTAGTGACCCTCGACATCCGTCGAAGTGAGCAGCCGGGTGTTCATGCGCCGCACCAGCGGCCGCAGCAGCAGGTTGGTCGCCACCACCATCGCCGCCGCCAGCAGCGCGGGAGCGGCATGGCCCGACCCGGCCATCGTGCCGACCATCGCCGAACACCACAGCGTCGCGGCGGTGTTGAGCCCGTGCACGTTGACCCCTTCGCGCAGGATGACACCCGCGCCGAGGAAGCCGATGCCGGTCACGACCTGCGCGGCGACCCGCGTCGGATCGCCGGCGCCCACTAAGCCGGAGAAGGCCACGAAGCCCGAGGCGCCCAGCGCCACCAGCGCATTGGTGCGCAGGCCGGCCATCTTCTGGTTCAATTGGCGTTCGAAGCCGATCGCCGAGCCCAGCAGAAGGGCGATGCCCAGTCGCAACGCGGTATCGCCGAGTTCCAACAGATCGAAGTGCATGATTCCCACTCCCTCGGCGCTCAGCCGGGATTGTCGAGGCTGAAGACGTCGCTCACTTCGTCATAGGCGAAGATCTCGCCGAAGCGGCCCCACGAGGTGACGGTGCGCAGAGTCTGGTCGGCGAAGGACTCCGACATGTGATCCTCCAGCTCGGCGCGGAAGCGGCTGCCCGGCGCGCGATGCGTGCTGCGCTCGTCGAGGATGCGCCGGATGTGCGCGGCGAGTGGCACGTAGGTCAGCACATGCTGTGCAAACAGCTTCTTGCGGCCGTCGGGATCGAGGCCGACGAATCGCCGCCCCGCCTCCGTCAGCCTGATGTCGCCCTCCGCCAGTTCGGCGAGGCGCAGAAGCTGCAGCACCTCGGCGACCGGGAAGAGATCGTCGACCTCCATGTGAAGGTCGCCGGCCAGGTCGGGCAGGTCGGCATGGCCGGGACGGGGCTCGGCCGCCACCGCTTCCAGCAGGCCCGCGATCAGGTTGGGCGAGGTGCGCGGCAGCAGCATGGCGATGCCGGTGCCGAAGAAATGCCCCTGCCCCGTCTTGCCGTCCGGGCGGGCGGTCATGCTGGCATACAGATCCTCGACGATCTGCCGGAATGCCGGGTCGAGGCGGTTGCGCGGATGCGGCAGGTCGATCCTGATCTCGGCCGCGACGCGGCCGGGGTTGGAGGCGAAGACCAGCACGCGGTCAGACAGCAGCACGGCTTCCTCGATGTTGTGCGTGACGACGGCGATGGCGGAGATCGGCAGGCGGCCTTCCATCCAGAGGTCGAGCAGATCCGTGCGCAACGTCTCCGCGGTCAGCACGTCGAGTGCGGAGAAGGCCTCGTCCATCAGCAGCACCGTGGGCTGGACCACCAGCGCACGGGCGATGCCTACGCGCTGGCGCATGCCGCCCGACAGTTCCTTTGGATAGGCGCTTTCATATCCGTCGAGGCCGATCAGATCGATGGCGGCCAGCGCCCGGCGATGACGCTCGGCCGGCGCGATCCCCTGCGCTTCCAGCCCGACCTCGACGTTCTCGAGGACGGTGAGCCAGGGAAAGAGGGCAAAGGACTGGAACACCATGGCGACGTCGGGCGACGGACCCGCGACGCGCCGGCCGTCGATCCGCACCTCGCCGCCGCTGGCCGGCATCAGGCCTGCCAGGATGCGCAGCAGCGTGGTCTTTCCGCAGCCCGAGCGGCCGAGGAAGGACACGATCTCGTTGCGGCCGAGCGTGAAGGTGACGTCGCCGAGCACCAGCACGTCCTCGCCGCTGCCCTTCGGATAGACCTTGCGCAGCCGGTCGACCTCGACCAGCGTCCGGCCTTGCACGGGGTTGGTGAGCGTATCCATCGGGCTTCTCCTACTCGACCCTGAAGCGGTTTTCGGCGAGCCGGTAGAGCGGCCGCCACAGCAGGCGATTGCAGGCGATCACCATCCCCGACATGACGACGATTCCCAGCACGACGCGCGGGAAGTCGCCGGCCGCCGTGGCATCGGCGATGTAGGCGCCGAGGCCTTCGGCGCGCAGATGCGTATCCCCCCAGCTCGCCACCTCGGCCACGATGCTGGCATTCCACGATCCACCCGCCGCCGTGAGCGCGCCGGTGACGTAGTAGGGCAGGATCGCGGGCACGATCAGCTGGCGCCACTTCTGCCAGGCGCCCAGGCGGTACAGCGCCGCCACGTCGCGCAGGTCCGTCTGGATCGCGCTCGCGCCGGCGATGACGTTGAACAGGATGTACCATTGCGTGCCGAGGATCATGAGCGGGCTCAGCCAGACGTTCGGGTCGAGCCGCAGGCTGACGATCGCCACGACGGCGACCGGGAACACGACGTTCGCGGGGAACGCCGCCAGGAACTGCGCGACTGGCTGAAGGGCGGTGGCGAGACGCGGCCGCAGCCCGATCCAGACTCCGACCGGCACCCAGACGAAGCTGGCCAGTGCGATCAGCACCAGCACGCGCACCAGGGTCAGCAACCCGTCGCCCAGCGCGGCCCGAAGATCGTCCAGACTGAGCGTTGCGCGCGTGAACGTCACGATGTGCCAGGCTGCATAGCCGACCAGCCCGGCGAGGATCGCGGCGAAGACCATCTCGCCCCGGCGCGAGGCCGGGGTCGCGCGCGGCGGGCCGGGCGGCCGGGTGATCGGCGTCGGCAGCCGCGCGATCTGGTTCACCAGCCAGCCCACGCCGCGGGTGATGCGTGGCAGCATGCGGGCGCGCCGCCAGAAATCGTAGAGCCAGGAACGCGGCCGTGAATCGGCGGCAGTCTGCTCGAAGCGGAACTTGTCGGCCCAGGCGACGATCGGCCGGAAGATGAGCTGGTCGTAGGCCAGGATCACCGCTGCCATGGTGGCCACCGCCAGCAGGACGGCATGGATGTCGCGCTCCTGGATCGCCAGCGCCAGCCACGAACCGATGCCCGGGAGCGTCACCGTGGTGTCGCCGACCGTGATGGCTTCGGAGGCGACGACGAAGAACCAGCCGCCCGACATCGACATCATGGTGTTCCAGATGAGGCCCGGCGCCGCGAAGGGCACGTCCAGCCGCCAGAAGCGCAGCCAGGGCGAGAAGCGGAAGTGCCGTGCCACCTCGTCGAGGTCGCGCGGCACGGTTCGCAGCGACTGGTAGAAGCTGAACGCCATGTTCCAGGCCTGGCTGGTGAAGATGGCGAAGATCGCCGCGCACTCCGCCCCCAGCACGCTGCCGGGGAAGAGTTGCAGGAAGAACGCGACGGTGAAGGTGAGGAAGCCAAGCACCGGCACTGACTGCAGGATGTCGAGCGCCGGCACGATGACCAGCTCGGCCTTGCGGCTGCGCGCGGCCAGCGTCGCGACCACCAAGGTGAAGACCAGCGACGCCACGATCGCGGCGAACATGCGCAACGTGGTGCGCAGCGCATATTCCGGCAGGTTCGCGGGATCGAGCGTGACCGGCGTTCCGAGCTGTGCGACCGGCGCGGTCATCTCGCGCACGCCGTGGCCGAGAAGCACGAAGACGCCGACGATCAGCAGGAAGATCGCCGCGTCGAAGAGGTTGGGCGCGAAGCGCCCGCCGCCCAGGCCGAGCGGCGGTGCGGCCGGACGGGCCGCGTGGTTACGGGATGTACGCATGTTTGCTTCCTGGTGGTCCGTCGAGCGGTACCCGACCGGGAAGCGCGGCCACGACCGCCTGGAGTTGGCGGGCTAGCGGCCGATGAGTCCCGGGGGCATGGCGCCGGACGCGGGCACGGTCGCGAGGCGAGCGTGAGGCGCGGTCGGCGCGAGGCATGGTCGAGGGGTCATCGGCTCCTGTTCCGTTCAGTCGCGAGGCGCCATACGCCCGCCCGTCAACAGCGTCAATCGAACTCGCGGCGGCCCGGCCGGGGCTGCGACGATCCGGCTCCAGCCCGCTCTCGTCCATCGCCTCCTCCTAGTCCGGGAGGCATTGCGGTTTCGTGACGGGTTCGACCTGTTAGGTCGATGCCCCGCCGGTGCCGAGGTCAGCCCGGGCGGGCGATGTGACCGCGGATGTCGGCGATCAACGCCGAATGGGCGGGATCGTCACGGTGCCGGGGCCGCGAGGCGTCGATCGTGCGATCGATCACGGCCCGGCCCGGCGCGCCGGCCAGCACGACCACGCGATCGGCGAGATAGACCGCCTCCTCGATGTCGTGGGTGACGAACAGGATGGTCTTGCCGGTCTCGCGCCAGATGCGGGTCAGCTCGTCCTGCAGCCCTTCGCGCGAGATCGCGTCGAGCGCGGAGAAAGGCTCGTCCATCAGCAGCACCTCGGGCTCGACGGCGAGCGCGCGGGCCAGCGACACGCGCTGGCGCTGTCCGCCGGAGAGCTGATAGGGCCAGCGGCCGGCGAGCTCGGCCAGTCCCACGACGCGCAACGCTTCGACCGCGCGGGCGCGGCGTTCGATCTTGGACAGGCCCGAGCCTTCGAGGCCCAGGGCGACATTGTCGACGACGCGGCGCCACGGCAGCAGGCGCGAATCCTGGAACACCAGTGCCACCGGCTGGCGCGCCGCCGAGCGGGTCGTCACCGACACCTGTCCTGCGCTGGCCTTTGCCAGGCCGATCAGCACGCGCAGCAAGGTCGACTTGCCGACGCCGGAGGCGCCGACGATGGCCACGAACGCGCCGCGCGGGATCGAAAGATCGAGACCGCGCAGCACCTCGGTGCGGCGGCCGTCGCGCTCGAAGGTGAGGCCGAGCCCCCTTATGTCGATCACGCTTTCCATCGAAGCAACCAGTTCTGGGCCACGAGAAACAAGGAATCGAGGATGCCGTAGAGCGCGGCCATGGTGAGCATGTAGACGACCACGATGTCGGTCGCGAGCAGCGACGAGGCCTCGATCATGCGATTGCCGAGACCCGGCACGCCGAAGATCTCGGCGGCGACCACGGCCATCCATGCCTGGCCGAGCGCCGTGCGCAGGCCGACGAGGATGCCCGGCATCGCGGCCGGCAGGTAGATCTTGAGCAGCTTCTCGTGAGCCCTGCGAAAGCCGAACGCCTCGGCGACTTCGAGCAGGTCGCGATCCACGCCGCGCACCGCCCCGTGCGCGGCGAAGAAGACGATCCAGAAGACCGACACGGCGATGATGAACACCGCGGCCTTGGGCGTGACCCCGAACCAGATGATGGCGAACGGCGCCCAGGCGAGGCCCGGGATCGGGCGCAACAGCCGCACGACCCACGAGGTCAGGTCCTCGGCGACACGCGACATGCCGGTGAGGACGCCGACCGCCACGCCCAGCGCCGCACCGATCACCAGGCCGATGCCGTAGTGGCTGAGGCTGCCCGTGACCGCCTTCAGCCACATGCCCGAATCGATCTCGCTGCGGAAAGCCGTGGGGATCGCCAGCGGTCCCGGCAGCATCATCGGATTGACCAGGCCGAGCGCCGGCACGGCCTGCCAGATGAGCAGGAAGGCGAGCAGGCCCGCGGCGCCGAGCCCGATCGAGCCCAGGGCGCCCAGGCGGGCGCGGCTGGAGGCGGATAAGGCCGGCAGGTCGGCGGTTTGCGTGAGGGCCATGGAACGGTTCAGCGACGGTTCAGCCCGGCCATCAGCCCGGGCGCCGCGCCTTCTCGAAGAAGCGCACGTCGAACAGATCGTCGAGCGGCGCGGCTTCCTTGAGCGAGCCCAGCTTCACCTGATAGGCCTCCATCGCCTTCGACGGCGCGATCACCTCACGCGGATCGATGACGAACCTGGTGGCCGGCGACTTCAGCGCCGTCTTGATGATCTCCAGGTCGACGATGCCCTTGGCGAGATTGGCCGCGACCGCGGGCGCGGCCTTGTCCGGATCGCGGTTCAGCAGATCGCCCGCGCGCACCAGTGCATCGACCAGCGCCTGCACGGCCGCCGGCTGCTTGGCGATCAGCGCGCCGGTGACGGCGACGACGGTGCCGGGCTGGCCGGGGAACAGCTTGTCGCCGACCTCGACGAGTTTTATGCCGGGGTTCGACTTCTGGATGATGGTCAGCGCCGGCTCGCGAACGGTCGCGCCTTCGACAGCATCGGCCAGCACAGCCTGCTGCGTGGCGTCGATGCCCATGGCGACGATCTCGACGTCCTCTCGGTTGGCCTTGATGACTTCCCACAGCCAGTATTGCAGTGTCGTGTTGGGAACGGATCCGGCGGGCTGGGTGGCGAGGCGCGCGGGCTTGCCCGTCGCCGCCTTGTAGCGCTTGAACGCCTCGGCCGGTGCGACACCCGGCGCGAAATGCTGGGCGAGGCGCGGCACGGCCACGAACACGTTCTCGCCGCTCGCCGTAGCGGCCACCACTTTCACATCGACGCCGCGCGAGCGGGCAACGCCGAGCGGCGCGATGCCCGCGACATAGGCGTCGAGCGTGCCAGAGGCCAGTGCCTGGATGGCGTGCGGTCCCGACTGGAAGGTGGTGAGCGTCAGGTCGAGGCCGGCGTCTCTGGCCCAGCCCTCCTTGTCGACCACGAAGATGGGCGCCGCGCCGATCACCGGAATGTTGCCGATGCGGATCGGCACGCGTGCGCCCTGGGCAAGAACCGCGGGGGCCGCCAACAACGACGCGCCACCCGCCAGGAAGGCGCGGCGCTGGAACGATGACAGGGGCATGCAACTCTCTACGAAAACGGGATGCGCGATCGCGCAAGCGGCGCCTGAGATAGAAAATTCAGTCGCTGAGAACAATCCGTCCGACGAAAATGGATGAGAAGTGGTCGCGTTCGTCGACCACCTTGGAAGGATTTTCTCCAATGCCGAGAGAAAGGATCCTTCGCTTCGCTCAGGATGACAACGCTGCCTGAACAAACAGGTGTCATCCTGAGCGCAAGCGAAGAATGCCTAACGCTTCAATAGATCGACGGCTCCGCCACCGGCTTGCCGAACGCCGTCTCGAGGAAATCGAAGTCGCAGCCTTCGTTGGCCTGCCTGATATGCTTCGTGAACATCCAGCCGTAGCCGCGTTCGTAACGCGGCTCGGGCTGCCTCCACGCCGCCTTGCGCCGGGCGAGTTCCTCGTCGGAGACGTTCATGTCGATCGTGCGCTTGTCGACGTCGAGCGAGATCATGTCGCCGGTCTTCACCAGCGCCAGCGGCCCGCCGATATAGGATTCCGGCGAGACGTGCAGGATGCAGGCGCCGTAGCTCGTGCCGCTCATGCGGCTGTCGGAAATTCGCACCATGTCGCGCACGCCCTGCTTCACCAGCTTGGTCGGGATCGGCAGCATGCCCCATTCCGGCATGCCCGGCCCGCCCTGCGGTCCCGCATTGCGCAGGATCAGCACCGTGTCCTCGGTGACGTCGAGATCCTCGCGGTCGATCGCTTCCTTCATCGACGGATAGTCGTCGAACACCAGCGCCGGCCCGGTGTGCTTCAGGAACTTCGGCGCGCAGGCACTCGGCTTGATGACGCACCCGTCGGGCGCGAGATTGCCCTTGAGGACGGCGAGCGCGCCTTCCTTGTAGATCGGGTTGGCGACGGAGCGGATCACGTCGTCGTTGTAGATCTCCGCGCCCTGCACGTTTTCGCCCAAGGTCTTGCCCGTGACGGTGAGCGCGTCGAGATGCAGGTGATCGCGGATCTGTTCGATCAGGCCCGGCAGGCCGCCGGCATAGAAGAAATCCTCCATCAGATACTTGTCGCCGCTCGGGCGGATGTTGGCGATCACCGGCACCTTGCGGCTGGCGCGCTCGAAATCGTCGAGGCCGATCTTCTGGCCGGCGCGCCGCGCCAGCGCGATCAGGTGGATGATGGCGTTGGTCGAGCAGCCGACCGCCATCGCCACGGTGATGGCGTTCAGGAACGCCTCGTGCGTCAGGATCTTGTTGGGCGTGAGGTCTTCCCAGACCATGTCGACGATGCGCCGGCCGCACGCCGAGGCCATGCGGATATGGCCGGCATCGGCGGCCGGGATCGACGAGGCGCCGGGCAACGACATGCCGAGCGTCTCGGCCATCGCCATCATGGTGGCGGCCGTGCCCATGGTCATGCAGGTGCCGTAGCTGCGCGCGATGCCGGCCTCGACATCGACCCAGTCGCTATCGGAAATTTTACCGGCGCGGCGCTCGTCCCAGAACTTCCAGGCATCCGAGCCTGAGCCCAGAGTCTTGCCCTTCCAGTTGCCGCGCAGCATAGGCCCGGCCGGCAGGTAGATCGTGGGCAGGCCCATGCTGATCGCGCCCAGCAGCAGCGCCGGCGTGGTCTTGTCGCAACCGCCCATCAACACGACGCCGTCGACCGGATGGCCGCGCAGCAGTTCCTCGGCATCCATGGCGAGGAGATTGCGATAGAGCATGGTCGTGGGCTTCAGGAAGCTTTCCGACAGGGACAGCGCCGGCAGCTCCATGGGAAATCCGCCGGCCTGCAGGATGCCGCGCTTCACGTCGTCGACGCGGGTCTTGAAGTGCATGTGGCAGGGCTGGGCGTCGGACCAGGTGTTGAGGATGGCGATCACCGGCTTGCCGGCCCATTCCTCCGGCGCGTAGCCCATCTGCATCGCGCGCGAGCGATGGCCGAAGGCGCGCAGATCGTCGGGCGCGAACCAGCGCGCGCTGCGCAGCTGATCAGGAGTCTTCTTCTTCGGCTTGCTGTCCGGCATGGCTTTTCCTCCGCGCCGGACGCGAACACATTCAAGCAACCACGGTCAAGCGGCGGGAAGCGGCTTGCTCATATAGACCGTGACGCCGAGCGAGGAGGTCTCCTCGCGATCGATGCGGTAGCCGAAGGCGAGATAGAGCCGCACGTTCGCCTCGAACATCTTGTTGGTGTAGAGCCGGACCTCGGCATAGCCCAGTTCCCGCGCCACCTGCTCGGCATGCGCCAGCAGGTACCGGCCGACGCCGCGTCCCTGGAAAGCCGGCGCGACGGCGACATTCTCGATCACCAGGTGATCGCCCTTGTCGATCGTCTGAATGAGGGCGGCGAGCCCGCCATCGAGAAAGGCGAGGTCGATGCGATGCTGGCGCACCGCCTCTTCGTAGTCCGCCTTCATCGGCATCGGTTCGCGGCCGATCACGGGGACCCATTTGGCGTAGGCTTCGCGCGTGAGGGTCCGCACGGCGGCGGCATCGTCCGCCACCGCGCGCCGCAGCGCTGGCGTCTCGTCCATGGCGAAAGGTTCAGCCGACGGCGAGGCCCGTCGTCTCGTCGACGCCGGTCTTGAGGTTGATGCACTGCACCGCCGCGCCCGACGCGCCCTTGCCGAGATTGTCGAGCGAGGCCACGGCGAGCACGTTGCCGTCGGCATCGTTGCCGTAGACCGCGAGCTCCATCGTGTTGGTGTCGACCAGCCGGTCGGCGCGCAGGAACCGGTCGCGCTCCAGCCACGCCCGGTCGGCGAGCGGCCGGACCGGCACGAAGGTCTCGCCGGCATAGTAGTCGCTCAGCACCTGGTGGACGTCCTTGGCCGTCACCTGCTTCGTGGTGATGTCGCGCGTGATCGGGATGGTGATCAGCATGCCCTGGGCATAGTGACCGACCGACGGCACGAAGAGCGGCGCATGCGTAAGGCCGGAATACTTCTTCATCTCCGGCACGTGCTTGTGCGTCAGCTCGAGCCCGTAGAGGCCGAACGGCTCGACGCCCGGCTGCTCGTGGACCGCGATCAACTCCTTGCCGCCGCCGGTGTAGCCCGAGACGCCGAACACGGCCGGCGTCGAATCGGCGCGCACGATGCCGGCGTCGATCAGCGGCCGCAGCAGGGCGATGGCGCCGGTCGGATAGCAGCCCGGATTGGAGATGCGGTTGGAAGCGAGCAGCTTCTGGCGCTGGTCCTTGGCCAGTTCGGGGAAGCCGTAGGTCCAGCCGTCGGCCACGCGATGCGCCGTCGAGGCGTCGATCACGACCGTGTCGGAATCACCCATCGCCGCCACCAGTTCCTTGGCCGCCGCGTCGGGCAGGCAGAGCACGGTGATGTCGGACGCCCTGGCGATCTCGGCGCGCTTGCCGAGGTCCTTGCGGTCCGCCAGCGGCAGTTCGAGCAGCTCGATGTCGGCCCGGTCCTTGAGGCGGTCGAGGATCTGCAGCCCGGTGGTGCCGTGCTGGCCGTCGATGAAGATCTTGGTCTTGTTGCTGGTCATGTTCTTCTCTCTCGATGCTGGGCCTTTGAGGGATGGCCGACTGGAGAAGGAAGGATGGAAGCCGCTTCGTCTCTCCAGCGGCTTCACGATACGGCGCGTTTGTTACGCGCGCGCGTTTCCGAACCGCTTTTCAAAGCGGCGACGTCGCGACCGGAGGACGTGCGAAATCATGGTGCGGCCGATATTTCATCGGGGGACCCCCATGTCAAGATGCCGGGGACGCGCTAGGCTCGATTATTCCCCACCGGAGACAAGCCCATGAGCCAGTCGGCCGCCAGCTCCCCGCACCCCGAAGGCCTCTCCATGCTGGAGAAGCGCCGTATCGAGGCCGAGATCCTGAAGGAGGTGTACGAGACCCTGAAGGCGAGCCACGGCATCGAGGTCGCGAAGAAGACCATCGAGGAATCGGTGCGCCGGTCCGCCATCGAGCAGGCCCGCCAATTCGCCGCCTCGGTGCCCGGCGGCACGTCGCTCAAGTCGTTCCAGGACATTCAGCATCTGTGGACCGCGGGCGGGTCGCTGGAGATCGACGTCAAGGAACAGACCGCCGACACCTTCACCTTCAACGTCGTGCGCTGCCGGTACGCCGAGACCTACAAGGCGATGGGCCTGAGCGAAATCGGCGCCCTGCTCTCCTGCAATCGCGACGGCGCGTTCTGCGAGGGCTACGACCCCAAGCTCAAGCTCGAACGCACGCAGACGATCATGCAGGGCGCCAGCCACTGCAATTTCAAATACACGTACGAAGGTTGAACCGCGTTCTTCTCTCCCCCTATCGGGGGAGAGAAATACGAAAGCTCAGTTCAGGAACTCTGCGACCACGATGTGGCCGTCCTTGGCGGGCCAGGTGCGGGTCGGGATAGTCTCGTTGTTGAACACGGCCGTTACGGTACGCGGTGGCGTGGCGTCGAAGGTGAGGCGTCCCGTCGAAACGCCGGGGACGCCGTCGTTGATGCCCGGCGGCACCTTGCCGTCGAGCGAGAACTTGTCGCGACCGACGCCGAAATAGCCGCGTGGGCGGCTCATGATCGTGACCGCGCCGGCGCCCTCGTCGGACTTGGCGAAGGGCTGCGGCCTGAGATGCACGAGGTCGCTCGAGCGCAGGAACGGCGACCGGTAGGTGTGGGTCGTCGGCAGGCCCGGCATGTGCAGCACGAATTCGTAGTAGGCGTCGGCGCGGCCCACGAACGGGCCCCACACGCCATCCTCGCCCGTGGTCTTGCGGTGCAGGGCCACGGCGCTCTTGCGCTCGCCGGTCTTGGCATCGACCTCGAAGATCTCGACTTCGGCCCCGGCCGCCGCGATGTTGGTGTAGACGCCCTCGGTCATGCCGGTCACCCGGCCGTTCAGGATCGGCAGCGGTTCCTGGGCGATGAACAGGGTGGCCGGGGGCTTGCCGGTGATGTGTTCGAACATCGCGGCGAAGGCCAGCTTGTTGAACGCGACCTCGCGATGGTCGAGCCCGTCGAGCACGACATTGCGCGCGCCGCGCAGCTCCGACGCATCGTAACTCACGCCAGTCGGCTTGCCGGGCGCACCGATGAAGCGCCCGTCGGGCTGGGAGTACTTGTCGTTCCGGTCGGACCGGATCGCCATCATCTCGACGCCGGGAACGAGATCGTCGGGGCCTTCGTTCAGGCCCTTCAGGAACGGGAAGGCGCCGTTGAACTCGCTGCCGGGCAGCAGCGTTTCGGAGATCACGATCCCCTTGTTGGGAGTGCCACAGAGCACGGCATGGCTCACCATGTCGGCGCCGCCGTTCTTCAGCATCGAGCGGATGGCGTTGCCGCCGCGCGAGGAGCCGACCAGCGCCACCTTGCGGCGGCGCGTCGCCTTGAGCACCTGGATGACGAAGGAGGTCAGCTCCTTCATCTGGTCCTCGGCGGAGGACCGGTAGGGCTGCGGCTTCGAATCGTCGCTGCGCGCGTTGGGATAAACGAAGTCGATCGCGAACAGCTGGTTGCGCTTGTAGCCGTTGGCCTCGAAGCGCCAGAGGTTATTGATCCAGAGCGCGCTGGAATCGCCATTGCCGTGTACGAACACGACCGGCGGCGGACCTGCCTCGGCTGCCGGCTGCTGGCGCCGCGGAACCGGCTGGGCGAGGACGAGCGTCGGCCACAACAAGGCGGCGCCGCCGAGCAACGCACGGCGGGTCGGGCCTTTCACGGAGGGCTTTGCGCCCTTGCTCTTCACTCCCCCAGACATTCTTCCCCATGTTGGCAAAAGCCGGACGCGGGCGCTACGCTTGCCACATGTCCATTCGTTACGTCGATACCCCCGTCGGCCGGTTGGCGGTCGAAGCGGATCAAGACGCCGTGACATCGGTGCGCTGGGCCGGCGACGGCGAAAGCGCGCACGACACCTCGACGAATCAGGTGCTCGACGAGGCGCTGCGACAACTCGACCGCTACTTCGCCGGCAGGCTCAGGCACTTCGAGCTGCCGCTGGCCGCGCGCGGAACCGACTTCCAGAAGCGCGTCTGGAAGCTGATGTGCGACATCCCCTTCGGCGGCACGGCGACCTACGGCGGCATGGCGATCGCACTGGGCTCCGGACCGCGCGCCGTCGGCATGGCCTGTGGACGCAATCCTATTCCGATCATCGTGCCCTGCCACCGCGTGCTGGGCAGCGGTGGCAAGGAAGGCGGCTTCTCGGGCGGCAAGGGCCTGCCGACCAAGCGCCAGCTGCTGGCGATCGAGGGCGTCGTCCTGCTGTAGCGCCATTCCCTCACCGCCGGGAGCCCCGCGAAGCATGCCATCCCGAAGGGCGGGCAACAGGCATGATTCGCATCGCCCATGCTTCCGAACGGCGGCTTCGCAGCCTTGCCGGCAGGAGGCTTGTTCTCGATTGCGTCGGCGGGACGCCCCGGCTACGGAGGCGTGATGCGCGTGCTGATCACCCGGCCGGAACGCGAGGCGACGACGCTGGCCACGGCGCTCGCCGAGCGCGGCCATGTGCCCGTCATCGCGCCGCTGTTCCATCTCGAGATCTTGCGGCCGCCTGCAGATTTCGCGACGACCCTGTCGGCGTGCCAGGCCGTGCTGCTGAGCAGCGCCAATGGCGCCCGGGCGTTCGCCGCAGCGACCGAGCAGCGCGCCAAGCCCGTCCTCGCTGTCGGCGACACCACGGCCTCGACGGCCGAGGGTCTGGGCTTCGTCTCCGTGACCTCCGCGGCCGGCGACGCCGAGGCGCTCGCCGAACTGGCCCGCCGTCGCCTCGATCCGAAGGCCGGCCCTCTCCTCCACATCTCCGGCGTCGACATCGCCCATGATTTTGCCGAGAGCCTCGCGCCCGCCGGTTTCGACGTGCGTCGTATCCCGCTCTACGAGGCGCGCGAGGCGGGCGAGCTGCCGGATTCGGCGCGGGCCGCGTTGCAGGCGCGCGCACTCGATGTCGCGATCTTCTTCTCGCCACGGGCCTCCACCCTGTTCGCCCGGCTGGTGGAGGAGGCGGGACTGGCCGGTTCACTGTCGACCGTGACCGCCCTCGCCATCAGTGCCGCGGCGCTCGAACCCTTGAGCGCGCTGCCATTCAGGGCGACGGTGGCGGCACAACGCCCGACCCGTCAGTCCGTGCTGGACGAAATCGAGCGTCTGCCCGTAGCTGGCCCCTGGGCCGACACGGCAGCCGGCGTGGAAGGACCGAGCATCATGAGCGACACACCTTCTTCCTCCCAGGTCCCGCCGGCGGAGCCGGCATCGGAAAGCCCGCGCGTGACGCCGCCGCCCGTCCAGGTCCGGCGCGGCGTCGGCGTGGCCGGCGCCTTCGTCACCGGGGTGATCGCCGCCTGCCTGGTGCTGGCCGGCGCCCTGATCTCCCTGCCCTACTGGCCGGCCGAGATCCGAGCGCTCTGGCAGGGGAAGGGAGCAACGGCCGCCGCGCCCGTTCCCGCGATCGACCTGCAGCAGGTCCGCCAGGATGCCGCCGCGGTCGCCAATGCCTCGGTCGAGACCGTCCGCAAAGATCTCGGCGCCCGCCTGGACGAACTCGAAAAGCGCCTGCGCGCCACGTCGGCCGCCATCACGGAAAGGTCCGGCACCGGCGGCACCGCGGGGCCCGACCCGGCGATCGCCGAGCTGCGCGCCAAGGTCGAGGCGCTGGAAGGCCGTGCGGCCGGGGCCGCGACGTCGGCGCCCGAACAGGCCCCCGCGGCCGCGCCTGCTCCGGCCGCAGCCCCCGCCCAACCCCCGGCGGTGACGGCGGAGCAGGAGAAGGAACTCGCGACCCTGCGTCTGGAGATGGCCACCTTGCGCAACACGCTGCAGACGATCGACCAGTCGGTCGCCGTCCAGCGCGACCAGACGCGGCTGCTGGCCGAGACCGTCGAGAAGGCGCGCGGCGAGGCGACCGCGCGATCGGCGGGAGAGCAGAAGGCGATGAGTACGGCCCGGGCGTCGGCGATCATCGGCATCGCTGCACGGCTGAGCGCCGCCGTCAGTTCCGGCCTGCCCTTCGCCACCGATCTCGCCCTGTTGACGCCGCTCGTCCAGGGCGATGCGAAGCTCGGAGAGAGCACCGCCGCCTTGCAGGCCTATGCCCAGACCGGCGTCGCCTCGCGGCCAGCGCTGGTGACGGAGTTTCCCGCCGTCGCCAAGGCGGCGCTGGCCGACGACCTCGCCGACGATTCCTTCGGCGAGCGGCTGCTCGGCAAGGTGCGCGGCCTGGTCTCGCTGCGCCGCGTCGGCAACGATGTCGAGGGCGACGGTACCGAAGCCAAGCTCGCCCGCGCCGAAGCCGCGCTCGACGCCGGCGACCTCGCCAAGGCCGTGGCGCTGGTGAAGTCGCTGCCGCCGCAGACGGCGAAGGCCACGGCCGGCTGGCTGTCGCGCGCCGAGGCGCATCTCGCGGCCAAGCAGGCGGCCGACCAGATCTCGGCCCAGGCTGTCACCCTGCTCGGCGCGGCGAAGTAGGTCCCTTCCCATGACCATGTTGCGCACGATCATCTGGTTCGTCGTCGCCATCGCCGCGATGCTGGGCGCGGTGTGGCTGGCCGAGCGGCCGGGGTCGGTCACCGCGGAGTTCCGCGGCTGGCGCCTCGACACCAGCTTCGGCGTGCTGATGATCGCCGTCGTGGTGCTGATCCTGATCGGGATCGCCGGCTGGCTGCTCTATCGCTGGATCGTGGGCGCGCCGGGCGCGCTGCTCGACGGCTGGGGCGAGAGCCGCCGCCGTCGCGGCTATCGCGAGCTGACGCAAGGGCTCGCCGCCGTCGCCGCCGGTGATGGCGTGGAGGCGCAGAAGCATGCCCGCAAGGCCGAGCAGCTCCTGTCGGAACCCGCGCTGACGCTGCTGCTTTCGGCACAGGCCGCGCAGCTCAACGGCGATCGCGACGGCGCCCGCCGTGCCTTCAGCGCGATGCTCGACGACGACCAGATGGCTTTTCTCGGCCTGCGCGGCCTGATCGGCCAGTCGTTGCGCGACGGCGACCAGGCGCAGGCGCTGGCCTATGCCGAGCGCGCCTTCCGGCTGCGGCCGCAGACGCCGTGGGTCGTGCATTCGCTGTTCGACATGCAGGCGCAGGGGGGCCAGTGGAAGGCCGCCCAGGAGACGCTGGAAGCGGGTATCCGACGCAAGGTCGTCACCGCCGACAAGGGCCGCACGCTGAAGGCCCTGCTGGAAGTCGAGCGCAGCCGCGAGGCCGAGCGCGAGGGCCGTGCGAGCGACGCGCTGGCCCTGGCCCGCGAGGCGTTCGGGCTCGCACCCGAGCGCATCGCCGTCACGCAGCGCCTGGCCGAGCTGCAGCTCAAGTCGGGCGATTCGAAGAAGGCGATGAAGACCATCGAGCGCGGCTGGTCGGTCGCCCCGCATCCCGATCTCGTCGCGCTCTATCTGGAGTCCTCCGGTGAGACCGAGGCGCTGAAGCGCGTCGGCATCGTGCGCCGGCTGGCGCAGCAGAATCCGGGCGACATCGAAAGCCATCTGGCGCTCGCGCAGGCCTCGCTCGAGGCCGGCCTGTGGGGCGAGGCGCGTCGCCATCTCGAGACGGCCTCCGGCACCAACCCGTCCACGCGCGTCTGCCGCCTGATGGCCGAGGTCGAGGAACGCGCCCACACCGGCCCGGAGAAGGTGCGCGAGTGGCTGGGCCGCGCCGCCGATGCGCCGGCCGACCGCGCCTGGCGCTGCACCTCGTGCGGCGCCCACCACGAAGCCTGGCGGCCGGTGTGCGAGAGCTGCGGCGCCTTCGGGACGCTGCAGTGGCGCGCGCCGGGCACCTACGGCCAGATCCTGCCGCCTGAGGCGACGCCGGGCCTGGCGCTGCCGACATCGAGTCCGGGCTCCGGCTTGCCGGTGCCGGCCGCGAACAACACGACAAGCTAGAAACGGGGAAACGCCATGTTCGAGACGACGCTCGCGGGCAGCCTGCCCAAGCCGGCCTGGCTCGCCACGCCCAACGTGCTCTGGGCGCCCTGGACCCTGTCGGGCCAGCCGCTGTTCGAAGCCAAGGACGATGCGACCTTCCTCGCCATCCGCCGCCAGGAAGAGGCCGGACTCGACATCGTGAGCGACGGCGAGCAGGCGCGTCAGCATTTCGTGCACGGCTTCCTGGCCGAGGTCGACGGCGTCGACTTCGACAAGAAGGTCCGCATGGGCATCCGCAACAACCGCTACGATGCCGACTGCCCGACCGTCACCTCGGCGCTGAAGCGCCGCCGCTTCGTGCACGAGCGGGAGGCGCGCATCGCCCGCGCCGCCACCTCGCGCAAGCTCAAGTTCACCCTGCCCGGCCCGATGACCCTGATCGACACGCTGGCCGACGGCTACTACGGCGACCGCGTGAAGATGGCCTTCGCCTTCGCCGAACTGCTGAACCAGGAAGCCAGGGATCTCGAAGCGCTCGGCGTCGACGTCGTGCAGTTCGACGAGCCCGCCTTCAACGTCTACCTCAAGGAGACGGTCGACTGGGGCGTGCCGGCGCTGGAGAAGGCGGCCGAGGGGCTGAAGTGCACGACCGCCGTGCACATCTGCTACGGCTACGGCATCGAGGCCAACAACAGGTGGAAGGAGACGCTGGGCGAGAGCTGGCGTCAGTACGAACAGACCTTCCCGGCGCTCGACCGCAGCAGTATCCAGCAGGTCTCGCTGGAATGCCGCGACAGCCACGTGCCGCCTGAGCTGATGAAGCTGCTGAAGACCAAGACCGTGCTGGTCGGCGCCATCAACGTCGCCTCCGACAGGGTCGAGACGCCGGAAGAAGTCGCCGCGACCCTGAAGCTCGCGACCGAGTTCGTCGATCCCGAGCGCATCCAGGCCTGCACCAACTGCGGCATGGCCCCGATGACCCTCGGCGTCGCCTACGGCAAGCTGCGGGCGCTGAGCGAAGGCGCGGCGCTCGCGCGCAAGGCGTTCAGCTAGAAAAGCTGAACTCCGAAATTTATCGGCACGCCCCTTGCCATGCGTGGTCGCAGGTGAACACCACCGATACGCGATAATCGATTTCGGCACTTCACCTTGAGGTGCATCTCATAGCACACTCGCCGCATGAGCATGATCGATGGCAATGCGACGCCGCTGGCCGGCCACGTCCTGGGCGAAGCCCTGCGGCGCTTTCTTGGCGACAAGATGTTCTGGAGTTATGCGGTGCCGCTCGCGCTGCTACTGGCGGCGCTCTCGGCTTTCCTGCCAAAGCATCAAACCGTGGCAGCGACAATCGCCTTTTGTTTCACGCTCGATCATTGGTTGAAGCGGATGCTCGTCCCTGACTGGGATAAGCGGATCCCGGCGAAAGCAAAATGGATGCAGTCGTTTTCATGGGCTTTTGTCGGGTTCTGCCTGCTCTATGGCCTCGGCCTGATGTTGCTGCCGTTGGCCCTCGCATTTTCGGTTGGCCTCGGATTGAGGAGCCTCACCGAGGTCGGCGGCATGCTGGCACTCATCGTTTTCCAGTCGATCACAATGATCGTCCTCGCAGCAGTCTTCGGCAGCGCTCTTCTATTCCTGCCGGCACGCGTTGTCGGCCTGGATTGGAATGTCGGCGATGCCGTGCGCTCTGCCGCCGGCCTGCGCGGGACATTGATCGCCGTAGCGCTCACCTGTAGCGCAATCTCGATCGGCGGCATGGTGCTCGGCCTCGCCACGATAGTGGGCTGGAACATCGCGAGGCTTGCGGGCGGGCCGTGGTCGATCTTTGCAGGTCGAGCCGTGGTCGTGTTCGTCGACATGCTCGCGCTTTATGTTGTCGCTCACAGCCTGAGCCGGCTGTTCGTCGCCCGGACAGGCTGGACACCGCCCCCGCTGCCTGGCGATCGCCCCGAGCCTTCGCTTACGGCTTAGCGCTCCAGGCGCGCACGCAATCCATAGAGCGCTTCGAGCGCCTCGCGGGGCGTGAGTTCGTCGGGGTTGATTTCGGCCAGCGCCTTCTCGACTTCCGATTCCTTCGTCTTCGCCGTGCCGCTGGCGGGACGCGCGGGGGCGGCGGCGAAGAGGGGGAGGTCGTCGGCGAGGCGGGTCACCGCGCCGGACTGTTCGCCCTTTTCCAGCACCGCGAGCACTTCCTCCGCGCGCGACACGACGGCGGCGGGGAGGCCCGCGAGTTGGGCCACGTGGATGCCGTAGGAACGATCGGCGGCGCCGGGCGCGACCTCGTGCAGGAACACGACCTCGTTCTGCCATTCCTTGACGCGCATCGTGTAAGGCGCCAGCGCGCTCAGCCGCTCCTTCAGCGCGCCCAGCTCGTGAAAGTGCGTGGCGAACAGGGCGCGGCATTTGTTGACGTCGTGCAGATGCTCGAGCGTCGCCCAGGCGATCGACAGGCCGTCGAAGGTGGCGGTGCCGCGGCCGATCTCGTCGAGGATGACGAGGCTGCGGGCCGTCGCCTGATTCAGGATCGCGGCCGTCTCGACCATCTCCACCATGAAGGTCGAGCGGCCGCGCGCCAGGTCGTCCGCGGCGCCGACGCGGCTGAACAGGCGGTCGACGATGCCGATGGTTGCCGCGCGCGCCGGCACGAAGGCGCCGGCCTGCGCCATCACGGCGATCAGCGCGTTCTGGCGCAGGAAGGTCGATTTGCCGGCCATGTTCGGGCCGGTCAGCAGCCACAGGCGGCGGTCCGTCCCCAGTTCGCAATCGTTGGGCACGAAGCCCGCGCCGTTCTGGCGGGCGAGCGCCGCCTCGACGACGGGGTGGCGGCCGCCCTCGATCGTGAACGCGGCATCGTCGGTGAGCGTCGGCCGCACATGGTTGCAGCTGGCCGCCAGCTCGGCCAGCGCCGAGGCGACGTCGAGCGCAGCCAGCGAACGCGCGGCCGCGGCGATCGCCGGCGAGACCGCCGTCACGGTGGCGACCAGTTCCTCGAACACGGCGAGTTCCAGCGCCAGCGCCTGGTCGGCGGCGCGGCCGATGCGGGTTTCGAGGTCGGCCAGCTCGGCGGTGCTGAAGCGCGTGGCGTTCGACATAGACTGCCGCCGCGTGAAGCCCAGCGCCGCCAGATCGAGCTTGTCGGCGTGCACCGCCGTCACCTCGATGTGGTAGCCGATCATGTTGTTGTGCCGGATTTTCAGCGAGGGCACGCCGCTCGCGGCCCGGTACTTGGCTTCGAGGCCGGCCACCGTCTTGCGGCTGTCGTCGCGCAGCGTGCGCTGTTCGTCGAGCTCGGGCCGGTAGCCCTGGCGCACGAAGCCGCCGTCGCGCACCAGCAATGGCGGCTCGTCGGCCAGTGCCTCGGCGAGCGCCGCGACGGTGTCGCGATGGCCGGTGCAGCACAGGACGATCTCGGCGAGCGGCGCCGGCGGCGGCAACAGGGCCTCTGGCTCGCCGCGCAACGTCTCCGCCAGAGTCTCGCCCAGATCGAGGCCGTCGCGCAGCGCGGCCAGGTCGCGCGGGCCACCGCGTCCGACCGACAGGCGTTGCAGGGCGCGTTCGATGTCCGGCATGCGCCGCAGCGCCTCGCGCACCCGCTCGCGCACGGCGGGCCGTTCGACGAAGAGCTGCACCAGGTCGAGCCGCCGTTCGATCTCGGCCCGGTCGGTCAGGGGCGCGGCGATGCGCTCGGCCAGCAGGCGCGCGCCAGGGCCGGTCAGGGTGCGGTCGATGGTGGCGAGCAGGCTGCCATCGCGCCGCCCGTCGAGGCTCTTCACCAGCTCGAGGTTGCGGCGCGTCGCCGGGTCGATCTCCATCGTGCCGTCGGCCCGCTCGCGGCGCGGCGGCACCAGGGCCGGGCGCTTGCCGGCCTGGGTCAGCTCGACATAGTCGAGCAATGCCCCGCAGGCCGCGACCTCGGCGCGCGAGAAGGCACCGAAACTGTCGAGCACGGCGACGTTGAACGCCGCCTGCAGGCGCTTGCGGGCGTTGTCGCTGTCGAACCGCGCCGAGGGCAGCGGCGTCAGGACGGCATTCCATTCCTCCAGCGCCGTCTTGAGCGGCTCGCGCGCCAGCAGCCGATCGGGCACCAGCAGTTCGCCAGGCGCCAGGCGGGCCAGCGCGGCGGCGACCTGGCCGGGGAGCAGCGGCTGGGTCGCGAAGTCGGCCGTCGAGAGATCGAGCCAGGCCAGCGCCAGCTCGCCCTGGGCCTCGGACAGGGCCGCGAGGTAGTTATGGCTGCGCGCGTCGAGCAGCGAGTCCTCGGTCAGGGTGCCGGGCGTGATGACGCGCACCACGGCACGCTCGACCACCGACTTGGCGCCACGTTTCTTGGCCTCGGCCGGGTCCTCGACCTGTTCGCAGACCGCGACCTTGAAGCTCTGGCGGATCAGGCGCGACAGATAGGCCTCGTGGCTGTGTACCGGCACGCCGCACATCTTGATGTCTTCACCCAGATGCTGGCCGCGCTTGGTCAGCGCGATGTCGAGCGCCGCCGAGGCCTTCACCGCGTCGTCGAAGAACAGCTCGTAGAAATCGCCCATCCGGTAGAACACCAGATGGTCCGGATGCGCGGCCTTGATCGTCAGATACTGGCGCATCATCGGCGTGGCGTCGGCGGGAATGGCGGAACTGTCCGGCACTGAAGCTCCTGACTGTCCGTTTGATCTAGCACACGCCGCACAGCGGTCCATGTGGACGAGAGGTGGACGATATTTGGGCAGATCGCGTCCGCTGCAGCGCGGGATGGCTGGCTGGCACGATCGGACGAATATCGCCAATATGCATGCTCAACCGGGAGAGAATAAGCATATGGCGGGCAAAAGCTCGGAAGAAATGGTCAGCAACCAGATGGGCGATCTCGACGGCGACTCGCTGATCATGCATCGGACGGGGCGGCCCGGGAAAATCGAGATCATCGCCAGCAAGCCGCTGGTCACCCAGCGCGACCTGGCCCTGGCCTATTCCCCGGGCGTCGCGGCCCCCTGCCTCGCGATCGAGAAGGATCCGTCGACCGCCTACGACTACACGGTCAAGGGCAACCTGGTGGCGGTGATCTCCAACGGCACGGCGGTGCTGGGCCTCGGTGACATCGGGGCGCTGGCCGGCAAGCCGGTGATGGAGGGCAAGGCCGTCCTGTTCAAGCGCTTCGCCGACGTCGACTGCATCGACCTCGAGGTCGACACCAAGGACGTAGACCAGTTCGTGAACTGCGTGCGCTATCTCGGGCCGACCTTCGGCGGCATCAACCTCGAGGACATCAAGGCGCCGGAGTGCTTCATCATCGAGCAGCGCCTGCGCGAGCTGATGGACATCCCGATCTTCCACGACGACCAGCACGGCACCGCGATCGTCTCCGCCGCCGGCCTGATCAACGCGCTCCACCTCACGGGGCGCGACATCAAGGACATCAAGATGGTGGTGAACGGCGCGGGCGCCGCGTCGATCGCCTGCATCGAGCTCGTGAAGGCGATGGGGATGCCGCACGAGAACGCCATCCTCTGCGACACCAAGGGCGTGATCTACCAGGGCCGCACCGAGGGCATGAACCAGTGGAAGAGCGCCCACGCGGTCCGCACCAAGGCGCGCACGCTGGAAGAGGCGATGAAGGGCGCCGACGTGTTCTTCGGCCTCTCGGTCAAGGGCGCCGTGACCCGGGAGATGGTCCAGTCGATGGCCGCCAAGCCGATCATCTTCGCCATGGCCAATCCCGACCCCGAGATCACGCCGGAGGATGTGCGCGCGGCCCGCGGCGACGCGATCGTCGCGACCGGCCGGTCGGACTACGCCAACCAGATCAACAACGTGCTGGGCTTCCCCTACATCTTCCGCGGCGCACTCGACGTGCGCGCCACCACGATCAACGAGGAGATGAAGGTGGCCGCCGCCGAGGCGCTGGCCAAGCTCGCGCGCGAGGACGTACCGGACGAGGTCGATCGCGCCTATTCCGGCCGTCGCCTGCGCTACGGACCGGACTACATCGTGCCGGTGCCGTTCGATCCGCGCCTGATCGTCGAAGTCTCGGCGGCCGTCGCCAAGGCCGCGATGGAGTCGGGCGTCGCCAAGAAGAAGATCGCCGACATGGCGGAGTACAAGCGCAGCCTGTCGGGCCGCCTCGATCCGACCAGCCACTGGCTGCAGAGCCTGTTCGATCAGGTGAAGGCCAATCCGCAGCGCATCGTCTTCGCCGAGGGCGAGGAGGAGCGCACGATCCGAGCCGCCGTGATGTTCCGCGACAACGGCTACGGCACGCCGATCCTGATCGGCCGCGAAGAGCAGGTGCGCGAGACCATGAAGTCGCTCGGCATCACCGACGATTCCGGCATGGAGATCCACAACGCGCGGCTCTCGACCAAGAACGCACCCTATACCGAGCTGGTGTATCGCCGCCTGCAGCGCGACGGCTACCTGCACCGCGACGTGCAGCGCATGGTGAACCAGGGCCGCAACGTGTTCGGCGCCTGCATGGTGGCGATGGGCGATGCCGACGGCATGGTGACCGGCATCACGCGGCGCTTCCCCGAGTGCTATGCCGACGTGAAGCGGGTGATCAACATCGACCTGAACAAGGTGCCGATGGGCTACTCGATCGTGGTCTCGCGCCAGGGCACGGTGTTCCT
Source organism: Reyranella aquatilis (assembly GCF_020880995.1). GTDB lineage: Bacteria > Pseudomonadota > Alphaproteobacteria > Reyranellales > Reyranellaceae > Reyranella > Reyranella aquatilis. The sequence continues at coordinate 119,481 of NZ_JAJISD010000003.1, forward strand.
GGGCGACACCTCGATCAACGAGACGCCGACGCCCGAGCAACTCGCGACCATCGCCAAGCAGATGGCGAAGAACGCGCGCATGATGGGTCATCATCCGCGCGTCGCCTTCCTGTCCTTCTCGAACTTCGGCAGCCGCGAGATCGAGCGCATCGACCGTATCCGCAAGGCGATTCGCCTGCTCGACGCCGAGGAGGTCGATTTCGAGTATGACGGCGAGATGCAGGCCGACATGGCGCTCGATTTCGAGCTGCTGAAGTCGACTTATCCGTTTACGCGCCTGACCGGCCCGGCCAACGTACTGGTGATGCCGGGCCTGCACTCGGCCCACATCTCCTCGCGGCTGATGCAGTCGCTGGGCGGCGTTACCGTGATCGGCCCGGTGATCGACGGCCTCTCCAAGCCGGTGCAGATCGTGCAGATGGGCGCCACCGTGAGCGATCTCGTGAACCACGCGGCGCTGGCCGCTTACGGCGCCCTCTCCGCACAGAGATAGGCGCTGGAAGCCATCCCTTCCCCTTTGCGGAGGCCGCAAAGGGGAAGTGCCCTCGTCTTGCGAGGGCGATGGGGTCATGCCCGCGTCCGCCGCTTCAGGGCACCTCCCCGTCCGAAGGGGGCGGAAAGCGAAAGGCGCTCCACGGAGGACGCACCGTGACTCTCGAAACCTGGTGGCTCTATCTCGGCGCCGTCATGCTGATCGCCTGCACGCCGGGCCCGAACGTGCTCTACGTGACGACGCGCAGCATCCGTTACGGTCTGGGCGCCGCATTTGTCGGCGTCGCGGGTTGTCTCACCGCGCTCGTGCTGATGCTGACGGGCTCGGTCGCGGGCCTCAGCGCGCTGCTGCTGGCGCTGCCCGGCGCCTTCGACCTGCTCAAGATCCTGGGCGCGGCCTACCTGGTCTATCTCGGCATCCAGACGTGGCGTGAGCCGGTGGCAAACGAGGCGCCGCCGCCCTCGACCGGTGCGTCGGCACTCGCCCTGTTCCGTGGCGGCTTCCTGGTGGGAATCAGCAATCCGAAACTGCTGATCTTCGCCGCCGCGTTTTTTCCGCAGTTCATCGACCCCGCACGCGCGTGGGGGCCGCAGTTCGCGCTGATGGTCGCGACCTTCATGGGAGTCGAGCTGTTCTTCTACTCGATCTACGCGCTGACGGGCCGAAAGCTGGCGGACCGGCTGATGCACGGCATCTGGCGCCGCTGGCTCAATCGGGTCAGCGGCGTCGTCTTCATGGGGTTCGGCGTCGCGCTGCTGCGCTTCAAGCCCTGACGGTCAGGAGACCTTGCGGACCGTGAGCCGGTGCTTGCGCCCGTCGCGCGCGGTCCAAGAGATCGACTGGCCCACGGCCAGGCCGATCAGCGCCGCGCCCACCGGCGTCATCACCGAAAGCTTGTGGGCGTCGCTGTCCTCGTCGGCCGGATAGACCAGCGTCTCGGTCAGCTCGTGCTGTTCGCCGTCGGTGCCGGCGTCGGAACTGAACGTGACGGTCGACCCCATGCGCACGACGTCGGCCGGTACGCTGTCCTCGCCCACGACCTTGGCGCGCTCCATCTCGGACAGCAGCTCCTCGGCGACCTCCGGCAGGCGCTCCAGCGACGCGGTGGCGAGGTCGGTCAGGCGGTCGCAATCGGCTTCACTGACGACGATGTTGGGGACGGAACGGTTACGTGCAACGGCGGGCATCGCGGATGATCCTGCATGGCTGAAGACAAATTGGATTCAATCGGTGATCGCCGAGCAAAAGCGATCGAGTGCCCCGATGCCGGGACACAAAAGGCCGGCTCGGGGACTACGCTTCCGCGATCGGATGGTTCCGCCGCGGCACGAGGGAGAGAAGGCCCGAGAAGTTCATGTCCAAGACGTAGGCCCCCCGGATGCGCGTTTCAAGGCCCTCGGCTAGGCCTCCCGCGAGCGAACCTACTTCGCCAGCTTGCGGGCGCGCTGGGCGAGATAGACCTGCAGATGGGCATAGGCCAGGCGCAGGTTCGGCGTCGCGATCCCGGCTTTCTTCGCGCGGGCGATCATGTCGCCCACGATATGGTCGGCCTCGACCATGTTGCCCTTCTCGAGGTCATGCAGCATCGAGGCGGTGAACTTCGAGCCCTTCACGGTCAGGAACGAGCGGATGGTCTTGAGGCCATTCTCGCCGGGATCGTGGCCGGCGGCGGCCCCGACCTGGCGGCCTTCCTCGACCGTCTCCAGCACGATCGCCAGCCCTTCGTCCGCTTCGAGCACGTCGCCCGAGGAACCGCGCATCAGGCAGCAGGTCGCCGCCAGCGTGCACAGCATGATCCACTTGTCCCAGAGATCCTGGACGATGTTGGCGTTCAGGCCACCGTCGATGCCCGACGCCTTGATGGCGGCATCGAGATCGGTCAGCGCCTTGCGCGCAGGTGCGGCGCCACGCTCGCCGAACGAGATCACGGCGAAGGGGCTGGTGTGGAGGATGTGGCCCTGGCCGTCCATGGCGACGCCGACGCGCGCCAGGCCGCCCACCACCTTGTCGGCGCCGAAGCGGGCATCGAGCGTCTCGAGATGACGCATGCCGTTCAGCAGCGGCACGATCGTGGTGTTCGGGCCGACGGCCGGTGCGATGGCGTCCATCGCCGAGTCGAGGTCGTAGGCCTTGCAGGTCAGCAGCACGACATCGTACGGGCCACCTTCGCTGCCCTTCGTGGCGGTCTTCACCTTCTGGGTGACATCGCCCTTGGTGCTCTTGATCACCAGCCCGTCGCGCTGCAGCGCCTCGTTGCGCTTTTCGCGCACGAGGAAGGTCACGTCGGCACCGCTCTGATGCAGGCGCCCGCCGACATAGCCGCCGATCGCGCCGGCGCCGAGGATCAGGATCTTCATGATGGCTTCTACCTCTGGCCTCTATTTCAGTCCGCCGCGCGCCCGGCGCGCTTCATATGTCTGCAGGTGCGCATAGGCGAAGCGCAGGTTGGGCGCGGCGATGCCGTGCTTGCGGGCGCGCGCCAGCATGTCGCCGACGATCTGCTTGCCCTCGGCCGCGCCGCCCTTCTCCATGTCGCCCAGGATCGAGGCCACCGCCTTGGAACCCTTGGCCGTCAGCATGCCCTTGAGGTTGGCCACGACCTTGTCGCTGGGCGGCTGGCCCTCGGCCACCGCGACCTTGCGGCTCTCTTCCAGCGTCTCGGCGACGATCGCCGCGCCGTCCTCGCTCTCCATGATGTCGCCGATCGTGCCGCGCATCGAGGCGCACATGCCCGCGATCGTCGACAGCATGATCCACTTGTCCCAGAGATCCTGGTTGATGTTGTCGTTGAGCCCGCCGTCGATGCCGGCCTTCTTGCAGGCCGCGTCGAGCGCGACCAGAGAGGCGCGCGCGGGCTTGCCGTCGCGCTCGCCGAACGACACGCCCGAGGCGCCGCTGTGCAGGATCTCGCCGTTGGGGCCCAGCATGCCGGAGATGCGGGCCAGGCCGCCGGCCACGCGCGCGGCGCCGAACTTGCCGTCGAGCGTGGCGAAGTGGGCGTGGCCGTTCAGCATCGGCACGATGACGGTGTCGGCCCCGACCGCGGGCGCGATCGACTCCATCGCCGAATCGAGGTCGTAGGCCTTGCAGGCCAGCACGATGACGTCATAGGGCCCGCCTTCGCTTCCCTTGGTCACGACCTTGACCGGCACGACGGCGTCGCCCTTCGGACTCTTCACGACGAGGCCCTGCTTTCGCACCGCCTCGGCGCGCTTCTCGCGCAGCAGGAAGGTGACGTCGACGCCGGCCTGGGTGAGGCGCGCGCCCCAATAGCCGCCGACCGCGCCGGCGCCGAGAATGAGGATCTTCACGGCTTGAGGTTCCTTTCGGTCAGCCAGTCGTCGAGCCACGTGGCGAGGTCGTCGGTCTGGTGATGGATGTGGCTGAGATCGGCGTCGGCCGCGCGCTTCACGCTTTCGTCGGTGCGGATCCACACCGTGCGCATGCCGATGTCGGCCGCGGGCTTCAGGTTGACGGAGATGTCGTCGGCGAAGGCGGCGCGCGTCGGGTCGATGCCGTGCTTCTTCACCAGCGCGTCGTAGATCTGCGGATGGGGCTTGGGCCAGTACTCGCCCGCGGCGATGTCGAAGATCGCCTCGAAGTGATGCGACACGCCCAGCCGCTCCATCACGCGCTCGGCATGCGGCACGTCGCCGGCGGTGAAGATGATCTTGCGGCCGGGCAGCGCGCGCAGCGACGCTTCCAGCGCGGGATTGGCCTCGACCGGCGAGTAGTCGATGTCGTGGACGTAGTCGAGATAGTGCGTGGGATCGACGCCGTGCAGAGTCATCATCCCGCGCATCGAGGTACCGTGGTCGCGCCAGTACTGCTTCTGCACGACCCGCGCCTCTTCCGGCGTCACCTTCAGCCAGTCCGCGATGTAGCGCCCGATGCGCACGTCGATCTGCGAGAACAGGTTGCAGCGCGCCGGGTAGAGCGTGTTGTCCAGATCGAACAGCCAGACGTCGGGATCGTGCGCCGGGGGATCGTATTTGCGAGCCATGGGAGGTTTGGATTACCGGCCGGCCGTGCGCTTGTCGAGCCGGCAGCATGTCCTATAAAGAGGCATTCCAACAGATGGCTTTCATTTGCCGCGCACGATCCTGAGCCTGTGTCTCCTGCTGTGGGTGTGGCCAGGAATTGGCCGTGCCGGCCCGGTGGACGACGGCCTCGAGGCCTATAAGCGGGGCGACCATGGGGCCGCTTCAGCCCTGTGGAGGCCGTTGGCCGAGAAGGGCAACGCATCGGCAGAATTCTATCTCGGCCTTCTCTATCGTAACGGCCAGGGCGTGCCGCGTAACGAAGCCGAAGCGAACGCCTGGCTCCGCAAGTCGGCAGACCAGGGATATCCGCCCGCTCAATACTTCGTTGCTGTGTTGACGAAGCAGCCGACAGAGGCCTTCGATTGGTACAAGAAGGCTGCGGAGCAGGACTATGCGGCCGCCCAGTTTAGGGTCGGTGAGATCTATGACTTTGGCGTGTTGGCTCCCCGCGATCGGGCTGAATCTCTCAGACTGTGGCGCATGGCGGCTGAACGCGGCTACGGGCCGGCGATCAGTCGCATGGGGATGCTGTATGTGACCGGAGACCTGCCGACGGACAAGGTACAAGCCTTCAAGTGGCTTACCTTGGCCTTGATGCAACCGGATTCGAACTTCGGTGAACTGAGCCGCCCCGCGGTGACCATGCTTCGCAACTCAGTCGGTCAGAGCATGACGCCCGAGCAGATTGCCGAAGCCCAACAGGAGGCAAAGGATTGGCAGCCGACCCCCGAAGCATGGGTGGAGAAATGGCGCACGCGATGAGGGCTGCATGGACACTCTGACAATCGCTCTACTTGCCGCCGTCATCGTGCTGGTGGTTCTCGTCGCTGTGATCGTGATGCGCCAGGGCGGCGGCAACCGCGAGGCCGAGCAGCGGATGCAGCAGCAGCTGGCCCTGGCGCTGAGCCAGCAGGCCGAGACCGTGCAGCGGGTCGAGAAGTCGCTGCGCGAGCAGGAGCAGGCTCTGGCCAAGGTCGTCACCGAGCGGCTGGACCGGACCGAGAAGGCCACGGGCCAGATCGTCACCGACCTCCGTGAGCGGCTGGTCCGCATCGACGAGGCGCAGAAGAAGATCGGCGAGCTGTCGACCCAGGTCGTCAGCCTGCAGGAGGTCCTGTCCAACAAGCAGGCGCGCGGCGCGTTCGGCGAGGTCCAGCTCAACGACCTGGTCCAGAGCGCCCTGCCGCCCTCGGCCTACGATTTCCAGGTGACACTCTCGACCGGCGTGCGCGCCGACTGCCTGCTGAAGCTGCCCAACCCGCCGGGCCCGATCGCCATCGACGCCAAGTTCCCGCTCGAGAGCTACAGCCTGCTGCGAGCGGTGCCGGCCGGCGATGCGGCGGCGCTGCTGGCCGCCCAGCGCGGCTTCCAGCAGGCCATTCGCAAGCACATCGCCGACATCCGCGGCAAATACATCGTGCCGGGCGAGACCGCCGAATCGGCGCTGATGTTCCTGCCCTCGGAAGCCGTCTACGGGGAGCTGCACGCCAACTTCACCGGGCTGGTCGAGGAATCCTACAGGGCGCGTGTCTGGATCGTGTCGCCCACGACCATGATGGCGACCCTGAACACGGTGCGCGCCGTGCTGAAGGACGTGCGCATGCGCGAGCAGGCCGGCGAGATCCAGAAGATGGTGGGCTTGATCCTGGGCGACGTGAAGCGGCTCGACGACCGGGTCGACAATCTCAAGAAGCACTTCGCCCAGACCGAGAAGGACCTGCGCGAGATCGACACCTCGACCACGGCGATCACCCGCCGCGGCGAACGCATCCTCGCCGTCGATCTCGGCGAGGAACCGACGGCGCTGCCGCCGAAGGTTTAAAGCGGACAACAAGTTCCGTCGTCTCGACCGGAGCCGAGCGAAGCTCGGCGTAGTTTAGAGACCTTTTTTTCGCGATCGGCCGGCTTTTAGTGGAGAGAGAGGATCTCTCCACTCCGCACCTTCGGTGCTCCGGTCGAGATGACGGGTGTTATGAAGGGCTGGTTGACCTAACCCCAGGGGCCGCGGCGCGGGCTCTGCGCCGTCGGCGCATTACCCCACGGGCCGCGGGGCGGCGCGGAATCGCCCCAGGGGCCGCCGCCGGGCGCCGAGGCGGGCTGCGGCCGCGACGGGGCGTAGCTCTGATAGCCCTGACCGCCCATCGCCTGCAGGCGCGCGATGCGCTCCTCCATCGGCGGGTGGGTCGAGAACAGGCTCGACATGCCGCCGGCCGCGGCCAGCGGATTGGCGATGTACATGTGCGCGGTGGCCGGATTGCGCTCGGCCGCCTCGTTGTGGAGCTGCTGGGTGCCGGCATGCAGCTTGGCCAGCGCCGAAGCGAGCCACTGCGGCTGGCCGCAGATCTCCGCGCCCATCCGGTCGGCCTCGTATTCGCGGCCGCGGCTGATCGCCATCTGCACCAGCATGGCGGCCATCGGCGCCAGGATCATCGCGGCGATGGCGACGATCGGGTTGACCAGCGGCCGGCCCTCGGAATCGCGGCCGCCGCCCATCAGGCCGCCGAAGCTCGCCAGCATGCCGATGGCGCCCGACAGGGTCGCGGCCACGGTCATGATCAGCGTGTCGCGGTGGCGGACATGGGCCAGCTCGTGCGCCATCACGCCCGCGACCTCCTCGCGGCTGAGGTGGCGCAGCAGGCCGGTGGTGGCGGCCACGGCGGCATGCTCGGGATCGCGCCCCGTGGCGAAGGCGTTGGGCTGCTCCTCGTCGATCAGGTAGACGCGCGGCATCGGCAGGCCGGCGCGCTGCGTCAGCTCATGGACGATGTTGAACAGCTCGGGCGCGTTCTCCGGCCCGACTTCCTGGGCGTTGGCCATGCGCAGGACCATCTGGTCGCTGTTCCAGTAGGCAAACAGGTTCATGCCCAGTGCGGCGACGAAGGCGATCACGAGGCCGGTCTGGCCTCCCATCAGGTAACCGGCCACGAGGAAGAAGCCCGTCAGCGCGGCGAGCAGGAGGGCGGTCTTGAAGTAATTCATGCCGGGTAAGTTGGTCTGCAAAAGTGGCGAATCAAGGTAGGGACAGGCATCATGCGGCCATGACCGACACCAGCAAGCCCACCCCGCCGGAGCCGCCGAAGGCCGATCCGGCCCCCCCTCCCGTCCCCGAGAAGCCGAAGAAGGTCGAGGAGATCGGCGGCCCGCCCGGCCCCGAACCCACCCGCTACGGCGACTGGCAGTTCAACGGCAAGGTGACCGACTTCTAGCCGCCCGGCGATGGCACGAAGCCTGCCTCGCCCGCTCGATACGAAGGACTGCGAGTAAAGCCCATGGACAAAGCCCGCATCTTCCACCCCGACTTCAAGGCGCAGCCCTGGTGGTGGGAGGCGTGGACGCCCAACAATGCGTTGAGCGTCGACCCGCCGGCGAAGACCGACGTGGTGATCGTCGGGGCGGGCTATGGCGGCCTGTCCACGGCGCTGGAGCTGAGGCGCAACGGCATCGACTGCGTGGTGCTGGAACGCGGCGTGTTCGGCATCGGCGCCTCGACGCGCAACGGCGGCATGCTCTCGGGCGGCACCAACATCGCCAAGGGGCTGGGCGGCAAGAACCCCAAGGTCGAGGCCGAGTTCGAGGCCAACAAGGCGGCGTTCCTGGGCAGCGGCGCCGACTCGCTGCAGACGCTGATCGACATCATCCATCGCGAGAAGATCGACTGCGGCCTGATCACCAACGGCCGTTTCACCGGCGCCTGGACGCCGAAGCACTACGACGACCAGGCGCGCAAGGTCGAGATGTTCAACAAGTACGCCAATGTCGGCGCCGAGATGATCCCGCGTGAGCGGGTGCGCGAGATGATGGCGTCCGACTACTACTATGGCGGCATGTACGTCCGGGCCGGCGGAAACCTCCATCCGGCGCGCTACTACAAGGGCCTGCTCGAGGCCGCGCACAACCAGGGCGCCGTGCTGTGCGGCGAGGTCGAGGCCGAGCGGATCGAGAAGACGAAGGACGCGAAGGGGGGCAGCGGCTGGCGCGTGCTGACCGCCAAGGGCCCGATCACCTGCAAGGAAGTGGTGATCGCGACCAACGGCTATACCGGCGACCTGACGCCGAAGCTGAAGATGCGCGTCGTGCCGGTGGCCAGCCACATCATCGCCACCGAGGAACTGCCGATGCCCGCGACGGATCTCATTCCGCTGCAGCGCTCGATCGGCGACACCAAGCGCGTGCTGACCTATTACCGGCCCTCACCCGACGGCAAGCAGATGATCTTCGGCGGCCGCGCCCGCTTCACCGCCGCGCCGCCGGAAGTCAGCGCGCCGATCCTCTACCAGTACATGATCGACCGCTTCCCGCAGCTGAAGGGCATCCGCATCACCCATGTCTGGACGGGCAACGTCGCCTTCGCGCTCGATTCGATGTCGCACATGGGACAGGACGACGGCATGCACTACCTGCTGGCCTGCAACGGCAGCGGCGTCGCCATGATGACCTATCTCGGCACCCAGACGGCGAAGAAAATCGCCGGCGGCTCCAACGCGCCGGTCAACGCCTTCGACGGCCGCCACTTCCCCGAGCACCCGCTCTACAACGGCGATCCGTCGCTCTACCTGCCGCTGATCGGAGCGCTCTACCGCACGCAGGACTGGCTCGACCGCAAGCTTGCATGAACGCTCCGCTCGCCGAATCCCTCCCCGTTTCTCTCGCCGACGTCCGCGCCGCCGCCGCGCGCATCGAGGGCGCGGTCGTGCACACGCCCTGCCTGCGCAGCGAGACGCTGTCGCGCATCGCGAAGGCCGACGTCTGGGTGAAGTTCGAGAACCTGCAGTTCACCGCCTCCTTCAAGGAACGCGGCGCGCTGAACACGCTGCTGCAGCTGGGCGACGACGAGCGACGCCGCGGCGTCATCGCCATGTCGGCCGGCAACCACGCTCAGGGCGTCGCCTATCACGCCGGGCGGCTCGGCATTCCCGCCACCATCGTGATGCCGTCCTTCACGCCCAACACCAAGGTGAAGCACACGCGCGACCATGGCGCGCGCGTCGTGCTGAAGGGCGACACGCTGTCGGAGGCCGCGACCGAAGCCCATCGCCTCGCCGACGCGGAGAAGCTGGTCTTCGTCCATCCCTACGACGATCCGCGGATCATCGCCGGACAGGGCACGATCGCGCTCGAGATGCTGCAGGATGCGCCGGAGATCGACACGCTGGTCGTCCCGGTCGGCGGTGGCGGCATGCTGGCGGGCTGCGCCGTGGCGGCCCGCGGCCTCAAGCCCGACGTCAGGATGATCGGCGTCGAATCGGCGGGCTACTCGGCGATGCGTCAGCTTCTGGCCGGCGAGACGGTGACGGTGGGCGGCGACACGATCGCAGAAGGCATCGCCGTGCGCGACATCGGCCAGGTGCCGCTGGCCATCGCCCGCTCCCTGGTCGATCGGGTGCTGGCGGTCGACGAGGTGGCGATCGAGCGTGCCATCGCGCTGTTTCTCGAGGTCGAGAAGACCGTGGCGGAAGGTGCGGGCGCGGCCGGTCTCGCCGCCCTGCTCGCCCATCCCGAGGTCTTCGCCGGCCGCAAGGTCGGGCTGGTCCTGTGCGGCGGCAACATCGACACCCGCCTGCTGGCCTCGGTCCTGCTGCGCGGCCTGGTCCGCGACGGCCGCATCGTGCGGCTGCGGCTGATGATCGGCGACCTGCCCGGCCAGCTCGCGCGCGTCGCCGGCCTGATCGGCGGCGCCGGCGGCAACATCGTCGAAGTGCAGCACCAGCGCCTGTTCGGCAGCGTGGTCGCCAAGTCCACCGAGCTCGACGTCACGGTCGAGACCCGCGACCGCGACCACGCCCGCGAACTGGTCGGAGCGCTGCAGGCCGAAGGCTTCAAGGTGCGCGTCCTCGAGGGGGCGGACGCTTAGGTCTCACCAGAGGTCGGGCTTCGCCACCATCAGCAGGAAGACGAACACCAGAGCAGAGAAGGCAGGCCAACCGAGCGCGAACCAAAGCTTCATGTCGCGCTCATAGGCCGCGGGCAAGGGCGTGCGAGTCGCAACAGCGCACGCCGCCATGTCCCTCACCCGGATCTGGAGCAGCACGACCGGCACCCAGCACACGAAAGCCAACAGGTAGAGCAGGTAGGCCGCCACCAGCCAGGACGACATCGGATCGAGGCCGGTATTCAGGACCAAGGCGAGACCGGTTGCGGGCTGCACGACGCCGGCAGGCAACGTGAACATCCAGTCCGCAAGCACGACGTTGCGTGATACCACCGCGATGCCGGCAACATCGCCGCGTCGATGGGCCATCCACATCTGAAACGCCGTGCCGATTCCCGTTCCGAACAGGACCGTGCTGCTCAGGATATGCAGCCATTTCAGCCAGAGATAAGCGTCGATACCGGCACTCATCGTTCTTCCTCGAGGATCGCCCAAACGCAGATCGCCGCGAGGATCGGGAGGTTCTTGAGAAGGGCTCCGAAGGGATCGAGCCACAGGGTAGGCACCAGTGCGCCAAGCAGGATGGTGTAGCCACCAACGACCGTTAGTTGCAGCGCGGCAAGCATTCGTGGTCGCCAACGGAACAGCAGGGCTGCCGCGATCAGAAAGTCGACGACGGAGAAGGCGATTGCGAGCGGACGCGCTGGCAGACCGAGAGCAGCGAAGGCATCAGCGACATCGGCGTAGGCCGACACGGGCGCCAGCAGACCGGCAAGCGCGGACCCGACCCAGAGAAGAATCAACGCCGCACGCAGCACAGGGCGCAGGAAATAGAGACGCGCGTGCCAGAGATCTTGGGTCTGCGCCGGCCGACGCGAGAGAGCCGCCTCCAGCGTACGTGGCACGAATCCTATCTGGTCTGCGAAGGCCGCGGCTGCAGCGCCTCCGGCATTGCCATACCGAAGCTGTTCGAGGCTCGCGGTCCCCAACGGCCCGCCGCCGCCAAGGTCGGCGATGCGGGCCGACAGGGCCATGACGGGAAAGGGAATCGGCACTGTCAACGCGGGCTGCAGCCCAAGCCATGATCGATACCGACGCACGAGATCCCGCAGGCTCACGATCTCGGGCCCGGCGGGATCCAGTGTCAAACCGGCGAAGTGATCGCTTTCGACGACCCGCACGACGGACTCCACCAGATCGTCGATGTGCAGGGGCCGAAACGACGTGGAGCCATCGCCGACCATCGGCGTGACGAGAGGCAGGCCCGCGAGGCCTCGCAGCGCCGAGGTGCCGCCGTAGCTGCCTTCTCCATAGATCAGTGACGGCCGCAGGACGGTCCAGTCGAGCGGTAGTGTCCGCAGATGATCGTCGGCCTTCTTCTTGGTCAGCGCATAAACCGTTCCCGCTTCTGCGTCAGCGCTGATCGCCGAAATCTGGACGACGCGACGCACGCCAGCGGCCACGCACGCATCGAACAGCGCAATCGGTGCCTTGGCATGGATCGCCTCGATGTTCTGCCCTCGGCCGGCGTGAAGCACACCGGCGCAGTTGATGACAGCGTCAATTCCAGAGAGGCGGGGCGTCCAGTCGGTTATCGAAGTATCCCGATTGAAGTCGATGGCGATGGCGTCGACTCCGGGAAACCTGCCGCGCAGGGCGCCAGGGTTACGTACAGCGCCGACGATCTCATGACCTCGGGCCGCGAGCCCGGCGAGCAATTGCCCCCCAATGAATCCGTTCGCGCCTGTCAGCAGAATTCGCACCGCATGAACCTAGCAAACCCTCGCCACTTTGGCGCGATGAGCCGGCGTCTCCGCGAACCGATCGCAGCTATCGGACTATTTCAGCGCCGAGACGACGGTACCGGCCACGGCATCGGTGACACCGAGACCGTTGCCGAGGTCTTCGAGCGTGTCGCGGAAGGAGTTGAGGGTGGCGATCATGGCCGGCCGCGCCGCGATGCAGGTTTCCATGTCGGGCCACTCGGCAATCAGGCAGTAGGCGCGGTCGCCGGTCCTGATGATGTTCGCATGCACCAGGCCCGGCCATGCCTGGGCGATGGCTTTATGGGCGTCCAGGAATTCCTGATCGCGACCGGGCTTCACGCGAAAGCGCACCGTATTGAACGCAGGCATCGTTCCCTCCCTGTCAGGTCCCGAAACAATGCGCATGCATAGTGCGTTAGCGCAATGGCGGAGCCGCCTTCCGAGGGACCGTGTCGGGTCGGCCGAGCCATCCGAGCGTTAAAAAAGGCCCAAATGACACAGGGCTGGACGTAGCGGTATCCGCCCGCGCGCCCTAAAAGACCGGCCATGTCCGCCTCGACCCAATACGTTCCCTCGCCCACGCCCGACCTGGCCCGCATCCAGCGCGCGTTGATCTCCGTCTCCGACAAGGAGGGCCTGGTTGAGCTGGGCAAGGCGCTGGCGGCGCACGGGGTGGAAATCCTGTCGACCGGCGGGTCGGCCAAGTCGCTGCGCGACGCCGGCCTGAAGGTGGTCGAAGTGAGCGACCATACCGGCTTTCCCGAGATCATGGACGGGCGGGTGAAGACGCTGCAGCCCTCGATCCACGGCGGCATCCTCGCCCGCCGCACCGACGCCGGGCACCAGAAGGCGATGAGCGATCACAGGATCGCGGGCATCGATCTGGTGGTGGTGAACCTCTACCCGTTCGAGGCGACCGTCGCGCGCGGCGCCGACTTCCCGACCTGCGTCGAGAACATCGACATCGGCGGCCCGGCGCTGATCCGCGCCTCGGCCAAGAACCACGACTTCGTGACGGTCGTGGTCGATCCCAAGGACTATGCCTCGGTGCTGCAGGAGCTCGACGCCCACAAGGGCGCCACGACCCTCGCGCTGCGCCGCAAGCTCGCGGCCAAGGCCTATGCCCGCACGGCGTCCTACGATTCCGCCATCGCCAACTGGTTCGCGGCCCAGCAGGGCGAGACCTTCCCCGAGCGGCTGACCCTGTCGGCGGAGCGCGTGCAGACGCTGCGCTACGGCGAGAACCCGCACCAGAAGGCCGCCTTCTACTCTGACGGCAGCAAGCGGCCCGGTGTCGCCACGGCGCGCATGATCCAGGGCAAGGAGCTGTCCTACAACAATATCGGCGACACCGAGGCGGCCTACGAGTGCGTCGCTGAGTTCGCCGAATCGGCGATCGTCGTGGTGAAGCACGCCAATCCCTGCGGCGTGGCGGTCGATGCCGACCAGTTCAAGGCCTATCAGAAGGCCTACGCCTGCGATCCGGTCTCGATCTTCGGCGGCATCGTCGCGGTCAACCGCACGCTCGAAGCGAAGGTCGCGGCGGAGCTGGTGAAGCTGTTCCTCGAAGTGGTGATCGCGCCCGACGCGACGCCGGAGGCGCTGGCGATCCTCGCCACCAAGAAGAACGTGCGCGTGCTGCTGGCCGGCGCCCTGCCCGATCCCTCGACCGCCGGCATGACGCTGAAGAGCGTGGCCGGTGGCTATCTCTTCCAGACGCGCGACAACGGACATCTCACGAAGGCCGACCTCAGGGTCGTGACTAGGCGGTCGCCGACGCCGAAGGAGCTCGACGACCTGCTGTTCGCCTTCACCGTCTGCAAGCACGTGAAGTCGAACGCCATCGTCTATGCCAAGGACGGCGCCACGGTGGGCGTCGGCGCCGGCCAGATGAACCGCCGCGACAGCTCGCGCATCGCCGCCATCCGCGCCGCCGAATCGGGCGAGGCCGCAGGCCTCGCGGTGAGCCCGGCGGTCGGCAGCGTCGTTGCGTCGGATGCCTTCTTCCCGTTTGCCGACGGCCTACTCGCTGCGGCGGAAGCCGGCGCGACCGCGATCATCCAGCCCGGCGGCTCGATGCGCGACAAGGAAGTGATCGACGCGGCCGACGAGAAGGGCCTCGCGATGGTCTTCACCGGGATGCGGCACTTCCGGCACTAAGAAAAAAAGGCCGTCGTCTCGACCGGAGCCGAGCGAAGCTCGGCGAAGCGGAGAGACCTTCTCTCTACGATTTGACGGCTTTTGGTGGAGAGAAGGTCTCTCCACTCCGCGCTGCGCGCTCCGGTCGAGACAACGGGTTTTACTTTCTTGGGCGCGCCTACCCGACCTTGATCTGCTTTGCAGACGCTATCGCCTTGCGGCGGGCGTCCTTGACCGTGCGCCCCGTGGCCAGGGCGACGGCCATGCGGCGGTGACCCTTCACCTCCGGCTTGCCGAAGATGCGGACCGACGTGCCCGGAGCGGCCAATGCCTTGGCGATGCCGGTGTAGGTGGGATCCTCGAGATTGCCGTCGCCCAGGACGGGCACCGAGGCGCCCGGCTGGCAGGTGATCTGCGGGATCGGCAGGCCGAGGATGGCGCGGACGTGCAGCTCCATCTCGCTCATGTTCTGCGAGACCATCGTGACCATGCCGGTGTCGTGCGGGCGCGGCGAGAGTTCGGAGAACCAGACCTTGTCGCCCTTTACGAACATCTCGACGCCGAACAGGCCGCGGCCCTTGGCGCCGCACAGCTCGTTCACGACCTTCTTCGCGATGTCGCGCGCCTTGCGGAGCGCGGTCTTAGACATCGCGTGCGGCTGCCAGCTCTCGCGATAGTCGCCGTCGACCTGGATGTGGCCGATCGGCTCGCAGAAGCCGAAGCCGCCGTCGTGGCGCACGGTGAGCAGCGTGATCTCGTAGTCGAAGTCGATGGCACCCTCGACGATCACCAGACCGGTGCTGGCGCGCGTGCCCTCCATCGCGATCTTCCAGCTCTTCGCCACATCGGCGGGCTTGCGCGCGACGCTCTGGCCGTGACCGGACGACGACATGGTGGGCTTGATGAAGCAGGGGAAGCCAACGGCTTCGGCGCCCGCCTGCAGCTCCTCGAGGCTGGCGGCGAAGCGGTAGGGAGAGGTCGGCAGCCTGAGCTTCTCGGCCGCGAGCTTGCGGATGCCGCGGCGATCCATGGTGAGCTGGGCGGCGCGCGCCGTCGGGATGACGGTCCAGCCCTCCTTCTCCAGCTCGACCAGCGTGTCCGTGGCAATGGCCTCGATCTCGGGGACGATGAAGTCGGGCTTCACCGTCTCGACGACATGGCGCAGCGCCCCGCCGTCGCGCATGTCAAACACGTAGGAGCTGTTGGCGACCAGCATGGCCGGCGCGTCGGCGTAACGGTCGCAGGCGATGACCTCGATGCCGAAGCGCATCGCCTCGATGACCACTTCCTTGCCGAGTTCACCGGAGCCCAGCATCATCAGCTTGATTGCAGACCGCTTGAGCGGCGTGCCGAATTTCCTGATCTTCATTGGCCGACCATAGCAGAAAGCCGGACCGCTTCCGCGCCCTCTATGGCATCGGCTCGACCGCGCCCACGGCAAAACCGCGCGGCAGGACGTCTATGTCGAGCGGCAACCGGCCGATCGTCTCCCCGTCCAGATCGACCAGCATCTCGATCTCGGACACAAATCGGAACGACCGGCCGCGGCTCGTGCGCACCTTCGGGTGACCGACATGCGACCCGTCGGCCAGCCGCGGCATCACACCCAGCAGGGCGCCGAGCCGGGACACGTCGCCGATCTCCACGAGATCGAGCAGCCCGTCGTCGAAGGCCGCTCCCGGTGCCAGGCGCAGGCCGCCGCCGCCGTTTTCGGTGTTGGCGATCAGGGCAGTGAACAAGGGTCGGGTTCCCCGCTCGATCCCATCGACGGTGATCGCAACGCCACAGGAGCGGTATCCCAGGATGACGGCGGGCGTCATCAGCATGTAGGCCACGCCGCCGAGCTTCTTGGCCCAGCGCGACTGCGACGTGCGCTGGCTCACGAGAGCGGCAGCGCCCAGCGCCGCCATCAGATAGCCGAAGCGCTCGACTGGACGGCCATCGGCGCCGACGCAACGGACGCGCACCAGATCGATCGCCCGCCGCCCCGTCGCCGCCGCCGCGTCATACGCCTTCGACGGATCGGCGCCATGCCCGAGCGCCCGGCAGAGTTCGTTGGCCGTGCCGGCAGGAATCGGGCAGAGGACCGAGTCGGGGGCGAGAAGCCGGCCTGACGGATCGAGCAGGCCGTTCAGAGTCTCGTTCACCGTGCCGTCGCCGCCGACCGCGACGAACCGGCGGGCGCCGCCCATCAGAGCATCCCGGGCGAGTCGCGTGGCGTGACCGGGCGCTTGCGTGAACTGTGGCTCGAACGGCCCCAGGCGCTTCTCGAGTTCGGCCTTGATCGCCGGCCAGCGCTGGCCCGCCCCGCCCTTGTGCGCGTAGCGGTTGACGATCACCGAAGTCTTCATGACACGCAATAAGAGGGCAGAGGTGCGTCACAGACAATGGGACTGCGGAACTTTCTCGCTTTCCCGCTGTAATATTGCGGGGATATCAACCCTTCCGAACTTCGTTCCCTGCGGGCCTCTCGGTTACCTCCGCGGGAATTGACACCAGTCGGCGCGGCAACCATGTGTCGATGTCGCGACGCAGAATCGTTCGCGGGGGAGTTCCGAGTTGTCCGTACGCCGCCGCCTGCTGGCTCTTGCCGGCCTTTGCCTCTTCTCGCTTTCGACCGCAGCGCTCGCGCAGGGTGGGCCCCCGGCCATGCCGGTCGGCGTTGCCGAACCGATCTCCAAGCGCGTGACCCAGTGGGACGAGTATTCCGGTCGCTTCGAAGCGGTCGCATCGGTGGAGGTGCGCGCGCGCGTCTCGGGCTTCATCGACAAGATCGACTTCCGCGACGGCCAGATCGTGAAGGTCGGTGATCCGCTCTTCACCATCGACAAGCGGCCCTACGAGATCGCCGTCGAATCGGCCGAAGCCGACGTCGCACGCAACAAGGCGCAGGTCGAGCTGGCGGAACTGCAGGTCAATCGCGGCGCGTCCCTGATCGCCTCGCGCACCATCACCGAGGCCGAGCAGGACTCGCGCAAGTCGACGCTCGCCGTCGCCCGCGCCCAGCTCAAGTCGGCCGAGGCCGCGCTGCGCAACGCCCAGCTCAACCTCGAATGGACCAACGTCACGGCGCCGATCGCCGGCCGCATCTCGGACCGCAAGGTCGATGCCGGCAACCTGATCTCGGGCGGCCAGACCGGCGCCACGCTGCTCGCGACGATCGTGACGCTCGATCCCATCCGCTTCGTCTTCGACATCTCGGAAGCCGACCATCTCCGCTACAGCCGCCTGATCCTGTCGGGCGCGCTCGCCTCTTCGCGCGACGGCGCCAATCCCGTCCGCATCCGGCTTTCCGACGAAACCGACTGGAAGCGCACCGGCAAGGTCGACTTCGTCGACAACGCGATGACCGCGCGCTCGGGCACGATCCGCGTCCGCGCTTTGGTCGACAACAAGGACCAGCTCCTGACGCCCGGCATCTTCGGCCGCCTGCAGCTGTTCGGCGGCGAGTACGACGCGCTGCTGATTCCCGACTCCGCCATCATCTCCGACCAGGCGCGCAAGATCGTGTTCGTCGTCGGCCCGGGCGACGTCGTCCAGGCCAAGCCCGTGACCCTGGGCACGATCGTCGACGGCCTGCGCGTGATTCGCTCCGGCCTCGAGCCCACCGACAAGGTGGTGCTCGACGGCCTCGCCAACCCCATGGTCCGGCCTGGCGCCAAGGTCGTGCCCCAGAAGGCCGAGATCACCGCCAAGGCCAGGTAAGGGCCCGTCATGCGTTTTTCCCATTTCTTCATCGACCGGCCGATCTTCGCGTCGGTCCTCTCGGTCATCATCGTGATCGTGGGCTTCATCGCCCAGCGCGGTCTTCCCGTCGCGGAGTACCCCGAGATCGCGCCCCCGACCGTCAACATCACCGCGACCTACCCCGGCGCGTCCGCCGAGGTGATCGCCGAGACCGTCGCCACGCCGATCGAGCTCGAGGTCAACGGCGTCGACGACATGCTCTACATCCAGTCGCAGTCGACCGGTGACGGGCGCCTCTCGATCAACGTCGTGTTCAAGCCGGGCGTCGACATCGACCAGGCCCAGGTGCTGGTGCAGAACCGCGTCGCGGTCGCCCAGCCGCGCCTGCCTGAGGACGTGCAACGCCTCGGCATCGTCGTCCGCAAGGCCTCGCCCGACCTGATGATGGTCGTGCACATGGTCTCGCCGGACGGCAGCCGCGACCAGCAGTACATCTCCAACTACGCCACACTCTACGTGAAGGATGTGCTGACTCGCGTAGACGGCGTCGGCAACGTTCTGGTGTTCGGCGGTCGCGACTACTCGATGCGCATCTGGCTCGATCCGGCCCGCGTCGCCGCGCGCAACCTCACTGCCGGCGAGGTCGTGCTGGCACTGCGGGCGGCGAACCTCCAGGTCGCCGCGGGCGCGGTCAACCAGGCGCCGGCGGTCTCGCCGGGCGGGTTCACCCTGTCGGTGCGCACGCTGGGGCGGCTGAGTTCGCCCGACCAGTTCGAGAACATCGTGATCCGCGCCGAGCCCGACGGATCGGTGACGCGCCTGCGCGACATCGCCCGCGTCGAGCTGGGCGCGCAGGACTACACGCTGAACGCCTACCTCAACAACAAGACGGCCACCGCGCTCGGCATCTTCCAGCGGCCGGGATCCAACGCGCTCTCGACCTCGGACGCCATCATCGCGGAGATGGAGCGGCTGAAGAAGGGCTTCCCGTCCGGCCTCGACTACACGATCGTCTACAATCCCACGACCTTCATCCAGGCCTCCGTCGACGCCGTCATCACCACGCTGTTCGAGGCCGTGATCCTCGTCGTCATCGTGGTGATCCTGTTCCTCCAGACCTGGCGTGCCGCGATCATCCCGATCCTCGCCATCCCGGTCTCGCTGATCGGCTCGTTCGCCGTCATGGCGGCGACGGGCATCTCCTTCAACACGCTGTCGCTGTTCGGCCTGGTGCTGGCGATCGGCATCGTGGTCGACGACGCCATCGTGGTCGTCGAGAACATCGAGCGCTACCTCGCGCAGGGCATGTCGCCCAAGGAAGCGGCGCACAAGACGATGGACGAGGTCGGTGGCGCGCTGATCGCGATCTCGCTGGTGCTGATCGCGGTGTTCCTGCCGACCGCCTTCATCACCGGCCTGCAGGGCACCTTCTACAAGCAGTTCGCCATCACCATCGCCGCCTCGACCGCGATCTCGGCCTTCGTGTCGCTGACGCTGTCGCCCGCGATGGCGGCGCTGCTCCTGAAGTCGCATGCCCTGTCGCATGTGGAGAAGGCGAAACCCGGCCTGATGGAGCGGTTGGCCTCGCCGGTCCATTGGTTCTTCCGCTGGTTCAACCGCGGCTTCGAGGCGCTGTCGAACTTCTACGGTCGCGTCACGGCGCGGCTGATCCGCATGGGCTTCATCATGCTGGCGATCTACGCCGGGCTGCTGGCCCTCACCCAGAATCGGCTGGCCTCGACCCCGACCGGGCTGGTCCCACAGCTCGACCGCTCCTACCTGATCGCGGCCATGCAGCTTCCCGCCGGTTCGACGCTCGAGCGGTCGGACGCGCTGGTGCGCAAGGCGAGCGAGATCATCACCTCGCGCCCCGGCGTCGCGAACGCCGTCTCCTTCGTCGGCTTCGACGGCGCGACATTCACCAACGCACCCAATACGGGCGTGATCTTCGTCACCCTGAAGCCCTTCAAGGACCGGCCGGGTCTGACCAAGGATATGATCCTGGCCGATCTGCGCGGGCAGATGTTCGCCCTGCGCGAGGCCTTCGTGTTCGTCCTCGAGCCGCCTTCGGTGCCCGGCATCGGCACCGGCGGCGGCCTCAAGGGTTACGTGCAGGACCGCGCGGCGCGCGGGCTGACGGCCCTAGAGGGCGCCACCTGGGCGCTTGCCGGGGCGGCGGGACAGGCGCCCGGCCTGACCCAGGCCTTCACGCTCTACAACACGCGCACGCCGCAGATCTTCGCCGACATCGACCGGACCAAGGCCGAGCAGCTCGGCGTGCCGATCGCCCGGGTGTTCGAGACGCTGTCGGCCTACATGGGCTCGGCCTACGTCAACGACTTCAACATCCTCGGCCGCACCTACCGCGTGACGGTGCAGGCCGACAATCCCTATCGCCTCACCCTGCGCGACGTCGAGAATCTCAAGACGCGCAGCGTCAGCGGCGAAATGGTGCCGATCGGCGCGGTGGCGACCTTCGAGGACATCACCGGCCCTTACCGCGTCGCCCGCTACAACCTCTATCCCGCGGCGGAGGTGCAAGTCGCCCTGCAGCGCGGATATTCGTCGGGCCAGGGCATCGCCACCATGGAAGCACTGGCGGAAAAGGTACTGCCCTCGGGCTTCGGCTTCGAATGGACCGAGATCGCGCTGCAGGAGAAGCTCGCCGGCAACACCGCGATCCTAGCCTTCGGGCTGGCGGTGCTGTTCGTCTTCCTGCTGCTGGCGGCGCTCTACGAGAGCTGGCTGCTGCCGCTTGCGGTCATCCTGATCGTGCCGATGTGCATCCTCGCGGCCATGATCGGCGTGAACATCCGCGGCCTCGATCGCAACGTCCTGGTCGAGATCGGCCTCGTCGTGCTGGTCGGTCTCGCGGCCAAGAACGCCATCCTGATCGTGGAGTTCGCCAAGCAGGCACACGAGGCGGGCATGAACCGCTTCGATGCGGCGGTCACAGCCTCGAAGACGCGCCTGCGGCCAATCCTGATGACCTCGCTGGCCTTCATCCTGGGCGTCGTGCCGCTGGTCATCAGCACCGGCGCCGGCGCGGAGATGCGCCAGTCGCTGGGCACGGCCGTGTTCTCGGGCATGCTGGGCGTGACGATCTTCGGCCTGATCTTCACGCCGGTCTTCTACGTGCTCTCGGTCGGCCTGGCCGAACTGCGCTTCAAGTGGCGCAAGCAGGACATCAAGCCGGAGTTCAGGCCGGAGTAGGCCTGAAGGGTGCGGGTGGCGGTCGCATGAGGGCGAACGTCACCTGCACGAGACCGGCGGCGAGGCCCAGCCCGACGCCGAGGCGCCAGGCGAGATCGTAGGAGCCCAGCGCGTCGAACAGCAGGCCCCCGCCCAGGGCGCCGACGAAGCTGCCGACCTGGTGGCTCATGAACGCCACGCCCTGGATCATCGCCTGCCAGCGCAGGCCGAACATCTCGACCACCGATCCCGCGACCAGCGGGCCGACCCCCAGCCACAGGAAGCCCATGGCCGAGGCGAAGACCAGCGTGCTGGCCGGCGTCGGCGGCATCACGAAGTAGCAGGCCAGCACGATCGAGCGGGCGATGTAGATGCCGCCCAGCAGGCCGAGCTTGGACCAATGGCCGCCCGCCCAGCCGAAGAAGAGGCTGCCGAACACGTTGAACAGCGCGATCGCGCCCAGGGCACCGGCGCTGAGCGAGGGGTCCATGCCGCAGATCGCGAGATAGGAGGGCAGGTGCGTGGTGATGAACAGGAGCTGCATGCCGCAGACGAAGTAGGCCGCCGTCATGACCAGGAACGACGGATTGCGCAGCGCCGCCAAAAGCGCCACGCGCGGCGAAACGGCGCTGATGTCACCTGCAGCGGGGGTGGGCGGCGTCAGGCGGTCGACCCGGCCGGCGATCCAGGCAGCCGGCAGCATGAAGACGACGAGCGCCAGGAAACCCAGTAGGCCGGCGCGCCAGCCCAGTTCGGTCGTCAGCATCTGGCCAAGGGGCGCCGACAGCAGCGCCCCCAGCGAGCCGGTGGCGGTGATGGCGCCCAGGACGACGCTGCGCAGCCGCGCCGGCACCGAGCGCGCGCCTACCGCCAGCGAGATCGCGGACGCGGTACAGGCGAGCGCCAGCCCGATCAGCACGCCGCCGCCCAGCATCACGCCCGTCAGGCCGTCTGCCCGGGCAAACAGGGCAAGACCCGCGACATAGAAGGCGGCGCCGGTCGTCATGACAGGGCGGAAGCCCAGCCGCACCGCCAGCGCGCCCGCCACCGGCTGGAGGAAGCCCCAGGCGAGGTTCTGGACCGACATGGCCAGGGCGAAGTCGGAGACCGTCAGTGCGATGTCGCGGGTCAGCGCCGGCATGACGAGGCCGAAGCTCTGGCGCACCCCCATGCCGAGGCTGAGCATCACCGAGGCGCCGATCAGGATGGGCATGACCGGCCGCAATTCCTTTAGGATGGTCATGGCGCGCCTCCCCTTGATTACACAGACCTGTGTACCTTAAGGTCGGCGCCAGCGGGGTCAAGGCATCATGGCAAGAGCAGCCGGCAGGGCAGCGATGCAGGAGCGCATCCTCGAGACGGCGGACCGGCTGTTCTACGGCCAGGGCATCCGCGCCGTCGGCGTCGACACGATCGCGGCCGAGATCGGCATCAGCAAGCGCACGCTCTACAATCACTTCCCGTCGAAGGACGACTTGATCGTGGCCTACCTGACACGGCGGCTGAAACCCGCGCCGCCGTCCGACCGGCCGCCGATGGAACAGATCCTGGGCGCCTTCGACCGGCTGGAGCGTACCATTGCGACCGGCGTGTTCCGCGGCTGCCCCTTCGTCAACGCCGTGGCCGAACTCAAGGAGCCGGCGCACGCCGCCAACAGGATCGCTCTGGCGTTCAAGGAGCAGCGGCGCGCGTGGTTCGAAGCGTTGCTGAGACAGCTCGGCATTGAGGATGCCGAATCGCTGTCGCTGCAGCTGCAGATCCTGATCGACGGCGCCATCGCCGCCGCCATCGTGCGCGGCGATCCGAAGGTCGCGGCTGCCGCGCGCGAGGCAGCGGCGGTGTTGCTGGAGGCGGCGCGTGTCGAAACGAAATCTTCGAGAAAAAAGCCCCGTCGCCCTGAGCGAGGTGAAGCGTAGTCGAAGGGCCCTTACCGATTCGATCGACCGTGCGCGGGAAAGGAGCTGCCTCGGCTGCGCTCGGGACGACGGGGTTTCTCTTCAGGTCGGATCGGGCCGCAGCACGCGGTGCAGGTCGAGCACCGGTGGCTTGTAGCCGAGTTGCGAGAGCAGCGTGTGGACCTGGGCGCGGTGGTGGGTCTGGTGATTGAAGAAGTGCGGCAGGATCACCGACCACGGATCCTCGGTGTCGAAGCCCGAATTGTTGACGTAGCGAACGCTGCCGTGTTCGAAGCCCTCGGGCAGGTTCGCGAAGAACTGCTCGATGTGCCGGTCCAGGCGCTCGCGCTCGGCGCGGAGGGCGTCGAATTCCTCGAACTGGGTGGCGCCGAGGCCGGTCGAGACGTGCGAGCCGCCCTCGAACCGCGCCATCCAGATGCGGTCACCCAGCAGCAGATGGTTCAGCGTGCCGTGCACGCTGCCGAAGAAGGCGCCGAGGTCCCGGCGGTATTCCGCGCCGGACAGCCCGGCGCAGGCCGCATAGAGGGTCTGGTTGGCCAGCCGGTTGTAGCGGGCGTACTGGGCCCAGGGGCCGGCGGGCGTGTCGGCCATGTCCGTCCTAGCGGGCGGCTGCCGAGACCCAGCGGACCAGGCCACGCATGAGACCGGCGACGGCGGCACCCCGCATGCGCAGCGCGCGGGCCTCGAAGGCCTGACGTTCGGCGATGGTGGGATAAGGCGTCGTAAACATTGAAAGACCTCCAAGGGAATGAAACGAACCTAATTCCTTTCTTGAAGGCGGATAATACGGAGTGTTTGACTATCACTTGTGAAAGTATTTCATTAATGGCGCAATGATCGATCATGCGAGCGAGATGGCGGCCTTCGTCCGGGTCGTTGATTCCAAAGGCTTTTCGGCCGCGGCGCCCAGCCTCGGTCTGACCCCCTCGGCGGTCAGCAAGCTGGTCACCCGGCTGGAAACCCGGCTGGGCGTGCGGCTGCTGCAGCGCACGACCCGAGCGCTCAGCCTGACCGAGGAGGGCGAGGCCTTCTATGCGACGGCGCGGCGGATCGTGGGCGAGATCGAGACGCTGGAGAACCAGATCAGCGGCCAGAGCGGCACGCCGCACGGGCTGCTGAAGGTCACGACCTCGCTGGCCTTCTCGACCCACCAGCTCGCGCCGGTGATCGCGGAGTTCCTCGAGCGCTATCCGCTGCTGCAGCTCGAGCTGATGCCGACCGACCGCGTGGTCGACATGATCGAGGAAGGCGTCGACATCGCCATCCGCATCGGGCGCCTGGCCGACACCAGCTTCATGGCGCGCAAGATCGGCGAGGACGTGCGGCTGGTCTGTGCCTCGCCCGCCTACCTGGCGACGCGGCGCGCCCCCCAGCGGCCTGAGGAGCTGATCCGCCACAACTGCATCGTTTCGCGCGACCGCACCTATCTCAACCGCTGGCCGTTCCGCATCGACGGCGAGGTGCGCGAAATCGAGGTCGCCGGCCGCGTCGCCGTCACCGAGGGCGAGGCGCAGATGCGGCTGGCGCTCCAGGGACTCGGGATCGTGCGCCTGACGCGCCTCACGGTTGCGACCGCCATCAAGAACGGAGAGCTGGTTTCGCTGCTGGAAGAGTTCCGCGGCGAGCAGCCGATCCCGATTCACGCCGTCTATCCACACCGCCGCCATCTCGCCCCCAAGGTGACGGCCTTCATCGACTTCATCGCCGAGAAGTTCTCGCCGCCGCCGTGGGAGGTGCTAGGCTCCATCCCAAGCAAGGACGCCAAACCGTAGGGAGAGACAATGGACGCCGAAACGGATCTTTTCGTGCAGGCCTTCTGGGTCAAGTGCCGCGACGTCATTCGCCCCGAGCTGGACGAAGCCGTCGATGCGCTGCGCGGCGCCGGCCACGAGGCCAACATTTCGACGCAGGAATTCTCGCCCGACAAGAAGGACCAGCCCGAGGGCTCGCCCCAGCTCGTGCTCACGATTCATCCGGCCGGATCCGCGGCACGCGAGCTTCGCTATCGCGGCGACGTACCGACGCGCGAGATTGAAGTCACCGCGACCGGCTGCAAGACCGCGCGCTCCGATCTCTCACTCGTCACCGACGCCAGCGTGAAGAACGACATCGCGCTCTGCTTCGGTTCGTTGCTCAAGTAATCGGGGAGGATTCCATGGCCGACGCCATCGACGACCTTTTCCGCCGCTTCGGCAAGGCTTTCAACAAGGCCGATGTCGACGCGATCGCCGACTGCGTGACCGAAGACTTCGAATGGCGCCTCAATACCGGCGGTTCGCCGACCGGTCGCGTCCTCAAGGGCAAGGAGGCGCTACGCGCGCACTTCGCCGACAAGAGCACGGCGCATCGCGAGGTGCGGTTCTCCGAGGCGAGCATCCATCGCGCCGGCGACAAGCTGTTCGGCACCTTCCGCGCCACCGGCATCGACCATGCCGGCAAACCCTTCGATCGCTACGGCATCGACCTCTACGAGGTGAAGGACGGAAAGATCACGCTCAAGGACAGCTACATGAAGGCCGAGTGATCTCGATGTCGAACGATACCGTCCTCTGGGAGATCGACCGCCGCGGCGTGGCCACCGTCACGCTGAACCGTCCGAAGGTGAACAACGCCTACAACGGCGATCTCATCCAGGGCCTGCACGACGCGATGGATTCTCTGGGGGCCGAGAGCAACCTGCGCATCGTCGTGCTGCGCGGCAATGGCAGGCACTTCCAGGCCGGCGCCGATCTGTCGTGGATCACCGCCGTCGCCAAGCAGTCGCCGGCCGAGAACGAGAAGGTCAGCCGTCTCACCGCCGAAGCCGTGAAGCGGCTCGACACCTGCCCGGTGCCGACGCTGGCGCTGATCCAGGGCGGATGCTTCGGCGGCGGCACCGGCATCGCCGCGGCCTGCGACGTGGTCGTGGCGCAGGAGGACGCACTCTTCTCCATCAGCGAGACGCGCTGGGGCCTGATGGCAGGCATCATCCTGCCGCAGCTCTGCCAGGCGATCGGCCTGCGCCAGACGCGGCGCTACGCGCTGACCGGCGAACGCTTCGGCGCCCACGAGGCGCGCCGCCTCGGCCTGGTGCACGAGGTCTGCCCGGTCGGTGGCCTGGCCGAAGCCGGCGAGAAGATCGTCGAGTCCGTCCTGATGAACGCGCCGCGTGCGACCACCGCGACCAAACTGCGTTCGCTCGCCTCGGCCCGAGCCTTCATCGACGACGGCGAACTTCGCGACCTGATCGACGAACACGCCCGCACCCGCCAGCAGGACGAAGCCACCGAAGGCCTCGCCAGCTTCACGGAGAAGCGCAAGCCTGCGTGGTATCCGGGGTAAAACCCGTCGTCTCCAGCACAGTGCAGACGAAAGCTATCCATCCCTTGTGACCCTGAGCACCGCGAAGGATCTCGCGGCAACCACGGAGTCCTGTGCTCAGTCCGTCAGGTCCTTCACTTGCGCCCAGGACACCGGTGTTGACTACTCGGCCGCCTGCTTCTGGGCCGTGCGGTCCGGGGTCAGTGTGTAGGTTGTGAACTGGCGGTTCAGCGCCGGCATCGGGCAGGCTTCGAGATGGCCCTCGGCCGGGCGCATCAGGATCATCGCGGTCGTCGCCGTCGACACGCCGCGGGAATTGAGGCGCGGCGGACGGCACACCGAATGGGGCGTGCCCCAGTCGTCGAAGAAGGCCTGGCGGAAATCTTCCAGTGTGAGCTTGCCGCGCTTCGGGGAAAGCTGGTCGCGCACGCGCTTGTCGCGATAGATCGAGTCCGGGGTCTCGGCGAGACCCGTGTCCTTCACCTTGGCGCGCGCCGAATCGGCGATCCAGTGATTGGCGTGGACGTAGAGGCCGCGGTCGGGCGCGATCCAGAAGGTCTCGTCGGGCGCGCACTCGAAGCCGAAGGCCTCGCCGCCGCAGTGGCTGACCGCCATATGGTTCGAGCCGGGCTTGGGCGTCGAGACGATGGTCTGCACCGCATTGGCGAGATGGGCGGCCTCCAGCACCTTGCGGCGGATGAACGGCAGCGGCACGCCGGGCCCGCGCTGATAGTCGCGCTCGCATTCCAGCGCATTGGCGGTGAGGCCGACGCCGGCCGAGTTGAGGCCCGAGCGCGCGAGGCCGCCCGCTTCGGTGAAGGTGAGAATATCGGGCCCGTCGTCGCGGCGGATGCGCAGTACCACGCCGGTCTCGGCGCATTCCGACCGCCAGTCCCAGTTCTGGCCATGCAGCAAGACGCCGTCGGCGCTGGCCTCCGGCAGAGCGAGCGCGGCGGTGCAACCGTCAGAGAAATGCTTGGCGGCCTGCTGCTTGCGCGCCGCGACGACCATCTCGGTGCGGGCGTTCATCAGCACGACGGCGGCGAAGGGCTCGTTGGCGCCCTCGGCGATGCCGCGCATCTCCTCGACATAGGCCGGATCGAACTTCTCGATCAGCGGCACCATCGCCTCGGCGCGGCGCTCCAGTTCCTTCCAGTCGACGCCCGACTTGAGCAGCGACTCGGCGTACATCTTCGCACCGCGCTTCAGGCGATCGGCGGCCGCCTGGCCGTGGATCCGACCCCGCTCCCGGGGACCGCCGGACAGATCGATCAGCGGGAAGGGAGCGTAGTCGGTCATGGCAGCCTCTTACGGATGACCCAGCAGGGCCTGGCGGAAACGGTCCTTGAGATGCGCGCCGTCCTGGGGCGGCATCACGAACTCCAGCTTCTCTACCATGACCTTCACGAGCCGGAACACCGGACCCTTCTTGCTGCGGACATCCTTCACCAGATCCGCGACCTCGCTCGAGTCGCGTACCGTCGTTGCGTCGGGAATGCCGCAACCGCGCGCGATCATGGCGAGGTCCGTGCCAGCGCCGGAATCGGTCGGGCCGTTGTTGCGCGGGCTGGTGTGGGTGGCCTGGTTGCCGGTCTCGCCGAACTTCTCGTTGTCGAGCACGACGATCGCCAGGTTCTCCGGCATCTGCGTCGCCACGGTGGCGAGCGAGCCCAGGCTCATCAGCATGTCGCCGTCGCCGGTGATGACCAGCACGCGCTTGGTCGGCTGCGCCATGGCGAGGCCGAGGCCCATGCCGACCGGCGCGCCCATCGAGCCCCAGAGCGGCATGTTGAGCGGACGGTCGCCGGCGGCGGTGATGTCCCAATTCGACGAGCCGAGGCCCGCGATGACCAGGAGATTGTCGTCGGCGCCCTCGAGAAGCTGCTTGACCAGCGGGCGGCGCTGCAGGGTGGCAGCTGACTTGTTGGTGCTCATCCTACTTCTTCCCGAAATTCTTGATGCCGATCAGCTTCTGACGCAGCAGCACGGCGACGGCCTGGCCGCCGTTGAAGGCCGAGCGCGCGGCGGCGTCGACCGTGGCCTTCACCTCGTCGGCGGTCTCGACCGAGTAGAGCAGCACGCCCATCGCCTCGAGCACCTTCGGCGTGCCCTGGCCCATCGGATACTGCCAGGAATTGAACTCGCCCCAGTCGCCGCGCATCGTGATCAGGGTCAGGAACGGGAAGCGCAGCGTCTTGGGCATGCCCATCAGGTTGATGGTATTGCCGACGCCCGAACTCTGCATCAGCAGCACCGAGCGCTGGCCGCCCAGCCAGGCGCCGGCGGCGAGCGGGATGCCCTCCTCCTCGGTCGTGAGCGCCAGGGTGCGGATCGAATTCGACCGCTGGCAGGCCTCGATCAGCCGCCCGTGGCCGGCGTCGGGGACGTGATAGACCTGCTTGATGTCGTGGTCCTGGAAGACCTCGAAAATCTGGTCGCGCCAGTCTGGCTGCGTCGGTGCGGCGGTCATGTTTCTCCCAATCCGGCTCAGGTTCGGCCGGGACCTTAGCTATAACGCCAGCGAAACTCGATGACCGTTGGGAATGAACAGATATAACTATATTATATAGCTCCGATGGAGCTTTCCCAACTTCGCACCCTGATCCACGTCGCCGACCTCGGCAGCCTGAGCAAGGCGGCCGACCGGATCGGAATCGCCCAGCCCGCACTCAGCCGCCAGATCCGGATGCTGGAGGAGGAACTGTCGGTCCGCCTGTTCACGCGGCACGGCCGCGGCATGGTCCTGACGGAAAAGGGACGCGAGATCCTCGAACATGCCACGCGGGTCATGGCCGAACTGGAGGAGATTCGCGCAACCGCCTCCGATCTCGACACGCCCCTGCGCGGCCGCATCGCCCTCGGCTTTCCGCCGACCGTGGCCGACATCCTCTCGGTGCCGCTGGTGACGGCGTTCGGAAGGACACATCCGCAGGTCGAGCTTCGGCTGGTCGGCGCCTACACCGGACACCTGATCGATTGGCTGCACCGCGGCGAGATCGACGTCGCCATCCTCTACGATCCGCTGTCGGCCCGATCGCTGCGGACCGAGCCCCTGTTGCTCGAGAAACTGTTCCTGATCGGCCCGACCGGATCGGGGCTTTCCGGCGACC
Source organism: Reyranella aquatilis (assembly GCF_020880995.1). Classification (GTDB taxonomy): domain Bacteria; phylum Pseudomonadota; class Alphaproteobacteria; order Reyranellales; family Reyranellaceae; genus Reyranella; species Reyranella aquatilis. Next base: position 148,996 of record NZ_JAJISD010000003.1, read on the forward strand.
GCTCGATCCCGTTCGGCGATCTCGACGGCAAGCGCGTCCTGCTGCCCAGCACGCGTCACGGGTTGCGAACCATCGTGGAGCAATGCGCGATCGAGGCCGGGATCCGGCTCCAGATCGCCGTGGAGGCGGATTCCTATGCCACGCTGAAGGACCTGGTCCGTCACGGCCATGGCTGGACGATCCTGCCGCTGTCGCCCATCCACGAAGACATCGCGGCGGGCCGGCTGCTTGCGGCACCTCTCATCGATCCGGCGCCGGTCCGGCAGCTGGTCCTGTCCTATCCGGCGGATCGACCGGTTTCCCGCCTCACCCGTTTCGCCGGCGACAAGATCGCCGAGATCGTGGCCGACCAGGTCGAACGGAAGATCTGGCCGGGGCAGCTGCTCAGAAGCGCTTGAGCACCACGAGGAAGACAATGCCGATCATCAGCAGCGTCGGCACCTCGTTCCACCAGCGATAATAGTTGGCGGGTCGGACGTTCCGGTCCGCCGCGAAAGCCGTGCGCCAGCGCCCGTACAGGTGGTGGATCACGGTGAGGCCACAGACCAGGGTGAACTTCGCGTGCCACCAGCCGGCATGCCACCACTCGCCCTGCCAGGTCAGGGCCAGGCCGAAGATCCAGGTGAGGATCATCGCCGGGTTCATGATGCCCCTGAAGAGACGGCGCTCCATCACCTTGAAGGTCTCGCTCTGTACCGATCCCTTCTCGGCATCGGCGTGATAGACGAACAGGCGCGGCAGATAGAGCAGGCCCGCCATCCAGGCGATGACCGAGATGATGTGCAGCGACTTCAGCACCTCGTAGAGCATCACGAGGCTCCGGCGATCAACGGACAGCCGAGGTGGTTGCCGCTGCAGGGCATCGAGCGCGCACCATGGCAGACTGGGACATGCGGCTCCGCCATGAGGGCGCGCACGCGATCGGCAAGACCCGCGATGAAGGCCGGGTGCGTCCCCACCGTGGGAACGCGGACATAGGCCGGCACGCCGTTCTTCTCGGCGAGATGGCGATACTCGATGTCGAGTTCAACCAGCGTCTCGGAATGCTCCGACACGAAGGCCAGCGGATAGAGCACCACCGCCTTGCCGTCGCTGCCGGCGCGCTGGATCTCGACATCGGTCGAAGGGCCGATCCATTTCAGCGGCCCGACGCGGCTCTGGTAGCAGACCGACCAGTCGAGCCCGCCGATCCGGTCGGCGATCGCCTTGGCGGTGCGCTCGACCTGGGACTGGTAGGGATCGCCGGCCTTGATGACCTTCTCAGGCAGGCCGTGGGCCGAGAACAGCACGCGCACCGGCCGATCGCCGGCATCGGCCAGTCCCTGCTTCACCAGGTCGGCAGATGCCTGGACGAACCCGTTCTCGTCCGGATAGCAGCACAGGGTCTGGGTCGGAACGGTGAGCTTGGCCTTCGCCGCTTCCTCTTTCCACGCCTTGACCGAAGAGGCCGTGGTGGTCGTGGAGAATTGCGGGTAGAGCGGCAGGAGCACGATGCGGTCGGGCGCGAACCGTTTCACGGAGCGCACCACCGCCTCGGTCATCGGATGCCAGTAGCGCATGCAGACGTAGCCGCGCCATTCGTGCCCCGGTCCCAACGCCTCTTCCAGGGCCCGCGCCTGCGCCTCGGTTTGTCCGAGGATCGGCGAACTGCCGCCGATCTGCGCGTAGATCGCCTGCGCCTTGGGTGCGCGGCGGCTGGAGATGAAGCGTGCCAGCGGCAGCCGGAAGAACGACGGCAGCGTGATGATCGCCGGATCGCTGAACAGGTTGCGCAGGAAAGGCTGCACGGCCTCGGGCGAATCGGGACCGCCGAGATTGAAGAGGACAATGGCGATTTTCATGCCGCCACTACCTCCCCATTCGAATGGGGAGGATCATGACGAAGGCTTCCAGTTGCGGACGATCTCGACCAGCCGCGCGACATGGTCGGGCGGAGTCTGCGGCACGACCCCATGGCCGAGATTGAACACGTAGGAACCGTGGCCGAGCTTGTCGAGAATGCGCGTGGCCTCGCGCTCCATCGCCTCGCCGCCGGCGACCAGCATGATCGGGTCGAGATTGCCCTGCACGCAGATGTGCGGCTGGATCTCCTTGGCAGCCCAGTGCGCGCCGATGCCGGTGTCGAGCGACAGGGCACTGAAGGTCTCGGGCAGGCGATACATCAGCGCCGCCGGACCGACGGCGCGCGGGAAGGCAAGGATCGGCACGTGTGGATGACGCACCCGCAGGCCCTTGGCGATCCGAACCATCGGATCGAGCGACCAGTGGAAGAGCTGTTCCTCCGGAAGCACGCCCGCCCAGGAATCGAAAAGCTGGACGGCATCGGCGCCCGCGTCGACCTGATGCCCGAGATGATCGACGACCGCGTCGATGAGCAGATCGATCAGCAGCTTGAAGGACTCGGGATGGGCATAGGCCCACTTCTTCACCTTGCCGAATTCCTTGCTGCCGCCGCCTTCGATCATGTAGCAGGCGAGCGTGAACGGTGCGCCGGCGAACCCGAGCAGCGCGGTTTCCCTGGGCAGCTCCGCGCGGGTCCGGCGGATCGCCTCGTAGACCGGCGCCAAGTGCTCCTGCAGCCGCGCCCGGGACAGGCGTCCGAACTGCGAGGGGTCGGTCAGTGCCTCGAGCTTCGGCCCCTCGCCCTCCGCGAACCAGACCTTCTGGCCGAGCGCGTCCGGCACCACGAGGATGTCCGAGAAGATGATCGCCGCGTCGAGCCCGAACCGGCGGATGGGCTGCAGCGTCACCTCGACGGCCTTGTCGGGCGTGTAGCAGAATTCCAGGAACGAGCGCGTGGTCGAGCGCACGGCACGATACTCGGGCAGGTACCGACCCGCCTGTCGCATCAGCCAGATCGGTGGCGTCGGATGCCTCTTTCCGGCCAGCGTCTCCAGGAATTTTCCGCCGCTCAAGTCTCGTCCCTCATGCTTCCTTCTACTCTATTCATAATAGGTTGTAGCAGTAGTAGAGCCTGTGGCACGTGGGGATGCGCCCTATTGGTCATCGGTCCCCAGGCGGCTGTGGATCGGACGGTCCCGATTCCACGCGATTCCAAACCCTGATTCCCGACTCCCAGATCATTCGTCCCGAAGTGTACGCAGGGGACGATAGATCGGACGGCATGGGCGAGTCGTGGCCGGAATCGTGCCGGTTCGAGCAAAAGCCCCGATTGTCCCCGCAATGCTCACGGCAATCCCGCGTTTCTCCCGGCGTCGCCGTGGGGTAAAACGGGCCGTGGCCAACCGGAATTTTCACGTCCATCTCGTGTCCGATTCGACCGGCGAGACCGTGTCGAGCGTCGCACGCGCCTGTCTCGTCCAGTACGAGGGCATCTTCGTGCAGGAACATGTCTGGTCGCTGGTGCGGTCGCCGGCGCAGATGGAGAAGGTCATGCAGGCGGTCGAGCGCGACCGCGGCCCCGTCCTATACACGCTGGTCGACCCGGAATTGCGCGACGTGGTGCGCGATCATTGCCGGCGCCTCCAGCTTCCCTGTGTCGGGGTGCTCGACCAGGCGATGAGCGTGCTGGCGGTGCATTTCCACTCCAAGAGCGAGCAGTGGCCGGGCCGCCAGCATCAGCTGGACGAGGGCTACTTCGACCGGATCGACGCCATGCACTACACGCTGGCGCACGATGACGGCCAGTCCACCCACGATCTCGACGATGCCGACGTCATTCTGGTCGGGCCGTCGCGAACCTCCAAGACCCCGACCTGCGTCTATCTCGCCAATCGCGGGGTGCGGGCGGCCAACGTGCCGCTGGTGCCGCAGGTGCCGCCGCCGGTCGAGCTGGAGGAGGCCAAGCGGCCGCTGGTGGTCGGCTTGATCACCGATCCCGAGCGGCTGGTGCAGATCCGGGTCAACCGGCTGAGGCTGATGCAGCAGGACACCGAGACGGACTACACCGACATGGACACGGTCCAGAGCGAGATCCAGGAGGCCCGCCGTCTGTACGCCCGCCGCAAGTGGGCGACCATCGACGTCACGCGCCGCTCGATCGAGGAGACCGCGGCTGCGATCCTGCAGATGCTGGCCACACGCCGGGAGCAGCGCCTGCAATCCACCTGAACGAAGCGGGAGGTCACCATGAAGGCAGTCCTCGTTGCGTTGAGTTTGGTCTTGTCGGGAACGGTGGCGCTTGCCGCCAACGGGATCGACGTCAGTCGCGGCAACGATTCCAACGTCTACGGCAACTGCGTGCCCAGCCTGATCGTGGAGAACCGGTCGGGCGAGACGATCGACTATCTCCAGGTCGACGTGGTCCTGGCTTTGCGCGATGGCCGTCAGCGCACGGTCGAGCTCAAATCCGGATACCGGGAGGGGGTTCCCGCTCCCATTGCCCCCGGGGCCCGGACCATGCTTCGCCAGCATCTCGACACCTCCCGTGCGTTGGGCGTGCCCTGTGGCGAGGTGGCCGAGCGGCGGGTTTCACGGACGATCTGTGAAACGGCGCGTGGCACGGGGTGTGCATCTTCGGTTAGTGTGCAACCCTGAGCATTCGAGCCGAGGCATCTCCATGAATTTTCGTCGTAGGACCGTGCTGGGCGCCGTGGGTGCCTCGTTTCTCGCCGCGCCGGCCCTTGCTCAGGACTATCCGAACAAGCCGCTGAAGATGATCGTGCCCTACCCGCCGGGCGGTGGCACGGACGGGCTCGGCCGCATCACCGCGCAGTTCCTCTCGGAGAAGCTCGGCCAGCAGATCGTCATCCAGAATGTCGGCGGCGCCTCCGGCACCATCGGTTCCGAGATGGTCCGGCGCGCCGATCCGGACGGCTACACCATCCTGTTCAACGCCAGCCTGTTCGTACTGGGCAAGACGGTGGTCCCGTCCTGCCCCTACGATCCGCAGACGGACTTCCGCGCCATCGCCCAGGCGGGCGAGGCGCCGCTGGTCTTGCTGGCGAACAACAATGTGCCGGGCGACGACTATGCAAGCACCATGGCGGCCGTGGCCAAGGACCCGAAGAAGTTCTTTGTCGCCATTTCTTCCGGCGGTTCGGCCGGACACATCGCGATGCTCGCATGGCTGAAGCGGATCGGGCTTCCGCTCGACCAGATCCTCTACAAGGGCACCGCGCCGGCCAATACCGACTTGATGGCCGGCAGCGTCCAGTTCTTCATGGACCCCTGGACGGCACTGCTGCCGCTCGCGACGTCGGGACGGGCCAAGGGTCTGTTCGTGACCTCGAAGGAGCGCACGCCCCTTGCTCCGAATATCCCGACCAGCGCCGAAGTCGGCCTGAAGGATTTCAACCTCAGCTCCTGGTACGGCGTCTGGGCGCCCAAGGACACGCCCGAGCCGATCGTCGCCCGGCTCGCCGCCGGCATGGCGGCGGTTTCAAGCGACAAGGCCTTCATCGAAAAGACCACGTCGCTCGGCATCGTCCCGACCGCCCGCGGCCCGAAGGACTTCGCCGCCTTCATCAAGCAGGAGGTCGAAACCAACACCGCGCTCCTGAAGGAAGCGAACTTCAAGCCGGAGTGACGGCTGTTGGGGGCGTGCCACTCTGGGACGCGTCTAGTTTTTCCGAGACGATGATCGCGCCCCGGAGTGGCGCGCGCACATCTCTATTCGGCCGCCTTCGCCACCGGATCGAAGCGGGTGTCGAAGTCGCGGATGGCGGCTTCGACGGTGGTCGAGATCTGCTTCAGCTTGTCGGCATTCACGACCTTCAGGCCGAACAGGTCCTTGACGTAGAACACGTCGACGGCACGTTCGCCGTAGGTCGTGACATGGGCAGTGGCGATCTGCAGGTTGAGACGCGTCAGGGCGCGCGTGACGACGTGCAGGAAGCCCGGCCGGTCGCGGCCGTTGACCTCGATCACGGTGAAGGTGTCCGACGCGTTGTTGTCGATCAGCACGCGCGGCTCGACGGTGAAGACGCGGTCGCGCTTGGGCCAGGAGCCGCGCTGGCTATCGAGTTCCTTCTGGATGTCGAGCCGGTTGGACAGGGCCAACTCGACGCGGGCGGCGAGTCGCGCCAGCCGTTGCGGCCCGTCGAACGGCTTGCCCTCCAGGTCCTGGATCCAGAAGGTGTCGAGCGCCATGCCGTTGGCTAGGGTGAAGATCTTGGCATCGACGATGTTGGCGCCGCTGATCGCCATGGCGCCGGCGAGACGCGCGAACAGGCCGTGCGTGTCGAGCGTGTAGATCGTGACCTCGGTGACCGAACGCGCATCGTCGATGCGATGCTCGATGGCGAGAGGCTGTTTCGCACGCTCGGCCCCGCGCACCAGTTCGGCCTGGCGGACCAGCGTGTCGATCGGGAAGGACAGCCAGTAAGAGGCGTAGCCGCGAGCGAAATGCTCCTCTTTGTCGGTTTCGCTCCAGCCGGGCAGCTGTTTGGAAATCTCGCCCTGGATATGCTTGATGCGCTCGGCACGGCCGCCGGTCAGCGTGCCGCCAGACAGGACCTGCTCCGTGGCACCGTAGAGCTGGCGCAGTAGCGCCGCCTTCCAGTTGTTCCAGACGTTCGGTCCGACCGCGCGGATGTCGCACACCGTCAGGACCAGCAGCAGCCGCAGGCGCTCGGGCGACTGGATCAGGGCCGCGAAGGTCTCGATGGTCTTGGGATCCATAAGGTCGCGCTGAAAGGCGGTGCCCGACATGGCGAGATGGTAGCGGACCAGCCACGCCACGGTTTCGGTCTCGGCGGCCGTCAGGCCGAGGCGTGGGCCGAGCTGCATCGCCACATCGGCGCCCAGCACCGAATGGTCGCCGCCGCGCCCCTTGGCGATGTCGTGCAGCAGCACCGCGAGATAGAGGACGGGGCGCGACAGGATCTTGTGCACCACGTCGGCCGACAGCGGATGGTCTTCCTTCAGAACACCCGACTCGATCTTCGAGAGGATGCCGATGGCGCGGATCGTGTGCTCGTCGACCGTATACGTGTGATACATGTCGTGCTGCGTCTGCGCGACGACGCGGCCGAAATCGGGCACGAAGCGGCCGAACACGCCGGCCTCGTTGAGCCGCCGCAGCGTCGTCTCCGGATCGTGGCGCGACGTCAGCATTTCCATGAAGAGGCGGTTGGCCTCGGGATCGTTCCTCAGCCGGTCGACGAGGCGGATGTTCTGCGTGATCAGGCGCAGGGTCGCGGGATGGATGTCGAGATCGTTTTCCTGCGCGACGTGGAACAGGCGCAGGATCGCGACCGGATCCCGGTTGAAGGTATCCGGCGCTGCCACCGCGAGGCGCTCGCCATCGAGCCGGAACCCTTCGAGCTCGCGTGGCCGCAACGTCTGCCAAAGCGCAGCGAGCTTGGGCTTGCGACGCCGGCTGTCCTCGAGCGCGGCGACGAAGATGCGTGTCAGATCGCCGACCGTCTTGGCATGCAGGTAGTAGTGCTTGGTGAAGCGTTCGACTCCGCGGCTGCCCGGCCGGTCCTGGTAGCCAAGGCGCGCGGCGATCTCGCGCTGCAGGTCGAACGACAGGCGATCGTCGGCCCGGTTCGTCAGATAGTGGATGTGGCAGCGGACGGTCGAAAAGAAGCGCTCGGCCCGCTCGAAGTGGCGTGCCTCTTCCCGCGTCAGCACGCCCTTGGCGACGAGTTCGCCGGGCTCGCTGACGCGATAGAGATACTTGGCGATCCAGAACAGCAGGTGCAGGTCGCGCAGCCCCCCCTTGCCTTCCTTCACGTTGGGTTCGACGACGTAGCGCGAATCTCCCATGCGGTGATGTCGCTGGTCGCGCTCGGCGAGCTTGGCATCGACGAAGTCGCGACCGTCGCCGATGTAGAATTTCTGTGCGAAGCCGCGCTGCAGTTCGTCGAACAGCGCGCGATCGCCCCAGAGATAGCGCGCTTCCAGCAGCGCCGTGCGGATCGTCTGGTCGCGTTCGGCGTAGCGCAGACTCTCCTCGACCGTTCGCGTCGCGTGGCCGACCTTCAAGCCGAGGTCCCACAGCAGGTAGAGCATGAACTCGACGATCTGCTCGCCGCGCGGCGTTTGCTTGTAGGGGCGCAGGAACAGGAGATCGATGTCGGACAGCGGCGCCAATTCGCCCCGGCCGTAACCGCCCGTCGCCACCAGCCCCAGCCGCTCGGCGGCGCTGGGATTGGCGGCGGGATAGGCGTGTTGGTCGGCGAAATCGAACAGGACCCGGATGATCTGATCCATCAGATAGGAGGTGGCCGCCAGTACTGCCGGCCCGTCGTTCTTCAACGGGCCCGGCTCCTCGAAGCGGCGGCGGATCTCCGCCCGGCCGGCGGTCAGGGCATCCCGCAGCAGGGCGAGCACCGGCGCACGCGGCGGCTCGCCACCAGGGGGCATGTCCTCGGCCAGACGGGCAAGGCTCTCCTCGAGCTTGCGGCGCCGGACGATGACACGGCGGTCGGGGATGTTGTCATAGGGCTGGGCCATGGCCGGCGGATACTACAGGGCGCCGCTGCCCTAAAGTAGGGCCATGCGCTCGCTTCCGACCCGGCCTCCGATCCTCGCGGTTTTCACGAAGAACCGCGTAAATCCTGCCTATGACGCCGCGCGGCTGGCCGTGGACAGGGTCGCGGCGCAGGCCGGCGCTCTCACGGCGCACTACGTGCCCGCGACGCCCGACCATGTCGGCGAGCAAAAGGCGCTGGTGGCGGAGGCGCTGGCCGGGCGACCGGATGCGGTCCTTTTCAACCCGACCGACGATGTCGCCATGGTGGAGGATGTCGCGCGAATCACCGCGGCCGGAATCCCGGTCGGCGTGTTTATCAACCGCATGGCTGTGCCCGTCGTGACCTTCGTGGGCTCCGACGACATCCGGGTGGGCGAGACTATCGCCCGCGCCCTGTTCCGGGGGCTGGGAGGCACCGGCAAGATCGTGGCGCTGGACGGCACGCCGGGCGCCCGTACCGCACGGGACCGGACCGAGGGTCTGAAGCGGGCGCTGGCAGACCATCCCGGCATCGAGCTGGTGGGATCTCGGGTCGGCTACCTGCAGGAGGCGCCCGCGCGGACCGCGATGGCCGGGTTGCTGCGGGCCCATCCGCGGATCGACGGTGTCTGGACGGCCAACGACGTCATGGCCTTCGGGGCGCTCAAGGCCCTGGAGGAAGCCGGGCGGACCGCAACTGTCGTCGGCATCAACGGGCTGCCGGCAGCGATCGATCACATCGAACGCGGGACCATGCTGGCCAGCGTCGACTTCAGCGCCTTCAACATCGCGTCCATCGCCGCCCAGGCCGTCCTTCGTCATCTTGCCGGCCAGCCCGTACCGGGCGAGATCATGGTGCCGGCGGAGTTGATCGAGCGGTCGAATTGTCACCGCTGGAAAGTGCCCTTCGAGCGGCGCCCCATCCCGAATTGGACCGATTTCGTGCGATAATGCCGAGAATCATGTCGTTCAAAGTCATCCTCGCGACGGTCGCAGCCCTGCTGGGGTCGGTGGCGATCATCTCACCGGCCGCGGCCCAGGGCGCTCGTCCAGCGTCGCCGGCCGCGCCTGCCACAGCCGGGCAGATCGATATCAACAGCGCCAGCCGCGACGATCTCATGTCGCTCGACGGGATTGGCGAGGTGCGCGCCGACGCGATCATCCGGGCGCGTCCCTTCAAGGCCAAGACCGAACTGGTCGAGCGGCGGCTCATCCCCGAAGCGGTGTACGAGAAGATCGCCGACAAGGTGATGGCGCGTCCGCCGGCCGCGCCCGCGCCGGCGCGCCCCGCGCAACCCGCACCACGGCGGACGTGAACGACGCCACGATCTACGCGCTGGGCACGCCGACGCCCACGCGCGCGCATCCCGGTGCGCTCGCGGTCATCCGGATGAGCGGACCGCGCGCCGGCGACGCACTGGAACGGCTCACGCGCAAGCCCCTGCCGACGCCGCGCCGCATGGCATTGCGCACCCTGCTCGATCCCTCGACCGGCGAGGCTTTCGACAAGGGCCTGGTCGTGTGGTTCGCCGAACCGAACACCGAGACCGGCGAGCCGATGGTCGAACTACATCTGCATGGCGGCCGTGCGGTGGTCGGGGCCGCGCTTGACGCCATCGCCCATCTCGGCTTCTGCCGGCTCGCGGAGCCCGGCGAGTTCACACGCCGCGCCTTTGAGAATGGCAAGCTCGACCTGACCGAGGCCGAGGGGATCGCCGACCTGGTGGCGGCGGAGACGGCGGCGCAGCGGCGGCAGGCGCTGCAGCAGATGGATGGCGCGCTGCACCGTCTTTACGAGGACTGGCGGTCCCGCGGCCTGCGCGCGCTGGCGCACCTCGAAGCCGCCATCGATTTTCCCGACGAGGATTTGCCCGAGGGCCTGGCGGGCGAAGTGCGGGTCGCCATCGCCGCCCTGCAGGCCGAGATTGCGAGCCACTTGGCGGACCGGCGCGGCGAGCGCCTGCGCGACGGCCTGTCGATCGCGATCATCGGCCCGCCCAATGCCGGCAAATCCTCGCTGCTCAATCTCCTCGCGCGACGCGAGGCGGCGATCGTGTCGGAAACGGCCGGCACCACGCGCGACGTGATCGAGGTGCATCTCGATCTCGGCGGCTGGCCGGTCGTGCTGGCCGACACAGCGGGGCTGCGCGAATCGACCGACGCCATCGAGCAGGAGGGCGTGCGCCGCGCCCGCGCCCGCGCCGCCGCCGCCGACCTGCGGGTGCTGGTGCTCGATGCGTCCGGCGACTGGCGTGGCCAAATGCGCGCCATCGTCGGCGCCACCGAACGCTGGAATCCGGCGCTCGACATCGTCGTGGTGAACAAGACCGACCTCGCCGCCGTCACCGACGACGGTGTCGTCGCCCTGTCGACGACCGGCGGCGTGGGCCTGGCCGACTTGCTGAACCGGCTGGAACGGTCGGCCGAGGCCTCGATGCAGGACGGCGCCGGCGCGCCGCTCACCCGCACCCGCCATCGCGAGGCGCTGGTCGAATGCCGGGCGTCCCTGGAACGCGCGCTGTCCGCGCCCGAAGTCGCCCTAGCGGCCGAGGATGTCCGGTTGGCCATGCGCGCGATCGGCCGGATCACCGGCACCGTCCGGATCGACGAGTTGCTCGACGTGATCTTCCGGGACTTCTGTATCGGCAAGTAAGCCCGCACGGTCTCACCCCTCGCTTCACGAGCCTTGCAACGAACTGGGCGCGGCCACGTTCAGGTCGCGGCCGGAATCGCGAAAAAGTGAGGATGATCGTGCGGAAACCCAAAGTTGCGGATTTGAAGACTCGTTCGGGCGGCGGTCAGGAGCGGCGCCCCGGCGGCGAGACGCACCAGACTGCCAGATCGGTCGACCAGACGCTCACGACGAACCAGGGCGTGGCGATCTCCGACAACCAGAATTCGCTGAGGAGCGGCGAGCGCGGACCGACGCTGCTCGAGGACTTCGTGCTGCGCGAAAAGATCACGCATTTCGACCACGAGCGCATTCCCGAGCGCATCGTCCATGCCCGCGGCAGCGGCGCGCACGGTTACTTCCAGCCGCTGAAGAACCTCTCGAATCTCACCAAGGCGGCGTTCCTGCAGGATCCGAAGAAGAAGACGCGGGTGTTCGTGCGCTTCTCGACGGTGGCGGGCGGCGCGGGCTCCGTCGACACGCCACGCGACGTGCGCGGCTTCGCGGTGAAGTTCTACACCGAGGAAGGCAACTTCGACTTGGTTGGCAACAACATCCCGATCTTCTTCATCCAGGACGCCATGAAGTTCCCGGATCTGGTCCATTCGGTGAAGATGGAACCCGATCGCGCCTTCCCGCAGGCCGCTTCGGCGCACGACACGTTCTGGGACTTCGTCTCGCTGATGCCCGAGAGCATGCACATGCTGATGTGGGCAATGTCGGATCGGACCATTCCGCGCTCGTTACGGCATATCGAGGGCTTCGGCGTCCACACGTTCCGGCTGGTCAACGCGCAGGGCGAGTCGACGTTCGTCAAGTTCCACTGGCGGCCCACGCTCGGCGCCTTCTCCACGCTATGGGACGAGGCGGTGAAGATCGCCGGCGCCGACCCCGACTATCAGCGGCGCGATCTCTGGGAAGCGATCGACAGCGGCAACTTCCCGGAATGGACCCTGTCCATCCAGGCTTTCGACCAGAAGACCGCCGACGAACTCGACTTCGACATCCTCGATCCCACCAAGCTGATCCCCGAGGAGGTCGTGCCCCTCACCCCCATCGGTCGCATGGTGCTCGACCAGAACCCGGTGAATTTCTTCGCCGAAACCGAGCAGGTCGCCTTCCATCCCGGCCACATCGTCCCCGGCATCGACTTCACGCCCGATCCGCTGCTGCAAGGCCGTCTGCATTCTTATCTCGATACGCAGTTGAGCCGTCTGGGTGGACCGAACTTCCACGAGATCCCGATCAACAAGCCGGTCTGCCCGATGCGCAATTTCCAGCGCGACGGACACATGCGCATGGCGGTGCCGCCGGGCCGGGTGAACTACGAGCCGAACTCGCTCGCCCCCGACAGCCCGCGCGAGAACCCATCTCGGGGCTTCGCGAGCTTCCCCGATCCCAATGCCGGACCGAAGACCCGCGAGCGGCCGGAATCCTTCGCCGACCACTACTCGCAGGCCCGCCAGTTCTGGCGCTCGATGACGCCGCCCGAGCAGGCGCACATCGTGAACGCCTTCACCTTCGAGTTGAGCAAGGTGGTCACCCCGGCGATCCGCAAGCGCATGCTGGGCCATCTCGACGTCATCGAACCCGAACTGGGCCAGCGGGTCGCCACCGCGATGGGCATGGCCGGTGAGGCCGAGAAGATCAGCCCTGCCGTATCCCCGCGCGACGATCTCGATCCGTCGCCGGAGCTCAGCCTGATCGCGAAGGCGCCCAAGACCATCCAGGGCCGCACGGTCGCGGCACTGGTCACGGACGGCAGCGATGCGTCGGCCGTCAAGAAACTGCGGGACGCACTGAAGAAGGAAGGCGCCCAGCTCAAACTGGTGGCGCCGAAGGTCGGCACGCTCCAAGGCGGGCTGGTCCCCGACATGCAACTCGATGGCGCGCCCTCGGTGTTGTTCGACGCGGTCGTGGCCCTGCCGTCCGAGGCCGGCGCCAAGGAACTGACGGGTGTCGCGGCCGCCATCGACTGGCTGCGCGATGCCTTCGGGCACCTGAAGGCGATCGGGTTCAATGGCGCCACGCAGCCGTTGCTGGCCAAGGCCTGCATCGAAGCGGACCCGTCGATGGGCATCGTCGCCATAGACGGCAAAGGCGGCATCGAGGCCTTCATCGGGACGGCGAAACGGCACAAGATCTGGGAGCGTGACAAACTGGTGCGTCCCCAGCGGTGATCCATGCGGAAGGACAGCCTTGCCTCCTATCGCGCCAAGCGCGATTTCACCCGGACGGAGGAGCCGTCGGGCAAGGCGTCCGTCCCCAAATCGAAGCAGCTGCGTTTCGTCATCCAGCGGCATGACGCAACGCGGCTGCATTACGATTTCCGTCTCGAGCTCGATGGCACCTTCAAATCATGGGCGGTGACCAAGGGTCCGTCGCTCGACCCCACGGTCAAGCGGCTGGCCGTCGAGGTCGAGGACCATCCGCTCGACTATGGCGATTTCGAAGGCACGATTCCCGAGGGCCAGTATGGCGGCGGCACCGTCCAGCTCTGGGATCGTGGCTACTGGACTCCCGAAGGCGACCCGCATGAGGGGCTGAAGCGTGGCGACCTCAAGTTTACCCTGGCCGGCGAACGGCTCGAGGGAAGCTGGGTCCTCGTACGCATGAAGTGGGACCGCAAGGGTGGAAACAAGGGCGCCAAGGCGGGCGGTCGCACGAACTGGCTGCTCATCAAGCATCGTGATCGGGCGGCTTACGAAGGCGACGGCGACAGGCTTCTGAAGGATCCCAAGTCGATCGCATCGGGCCGCACACTAAAGGAGATAGCGCTCGGCACGGGCAAGGCGCCCAAGCCTTTCATGTCGGGCAAGAGGCGCGGCGCGGGTGCGGTGTGGCAGAGCGACGAGAAGGATGGCGGCGACACGGCGTCGGCGCCGCGGCGCAAGGCCAAGGCGAAGAAGATCGCGGCGATGCCTCGGTTCGTCGAACCGCAGCTCGCCAAGTTGGTCGAGCGCGCGCCCGGTGGCGCCGGCTGGGCGCATGAGGTGAAGTTCGACGGCTATCGGCTACAGCTTCGCGTCGAGAAGGGCGAGGCCACGCTGCGCACCCGCAAGGGCCTCGACTGGACGCGGAAATTCGAGGCGATCGCCAAGCAGGCGGTGACGTTGCCGGACTGCATCCTCGATGGCGAGGCGGTGGCGCTGGACAGCCATGGCGCGCCGGACTTCGCGGCGCTGCAGGCCGCGCTTTCCGACGACAAGTCCGAGGATCTGATCTTCTTCGCCTTCGACCTGCTGTTCCTCGAAGGCGAAGACTTGCGACCCCTGCCGCTGTCGGAACGCAAGGCCCGCCTCAAGTCCTTACTCGACGGGATGAAAGGCAGGCATCCGGGACTGCGCTACGTCGATCATTTCGAGACCGGCGGCGATGCGGTGCTGCAATCGGCCTGCCGCATGCATCTCGAGGGCATCGTCTCCAAGGAGCTGGATGCGCCCTACAAGTCGGGCCGCGGCAATAGCTGGACCAAGGCCAAGTGCCGCGCCGGGCACGAGGTGGTGATCGGCGGCTGGACCAGCGAGGGCCGCCGGCTACGTTCGCTGCTGGCGGGCGTCCATCGTGGCGAGGGCAAGCAGCGCAAGCTGGTCTATGTCGGCCGGGTCGGCACCGGCTTCGGCGAGAGCGTGATGCGCTCGCTGGTGCCGAAGCTGCGCGCGGTGGAGAGCAAGACCAGCCCCTTCGCCGCAGGCGCCAGTCCGCCGAAGGAAGCCAACATGCATTGGGCCCGGCCCGATCTGGTGGCCGAGATCGAGTTCGCCGGCTGGACCGGCGCCGGCAACGTGCGCCAGGCGGCCTTCAAGGGGCTGCGCGTCGACAAGCCGGCCGAGGAGGTCGAGGCGGAAGTCGCCGCGAAGCCGGCGAAGACAAAGATGGCCAGGCCTGCGCCGCGCCAGGTGGCCGGACGCCGGAAAGGCACGGCCACGCCGTCGGATCGGGCCATCGTAATGGGTGTGTCGATCTCCCATCCCGATAAGCCGCTCTGGCCCGACGAGAAGCCGCCCGTCACCAAGCTCGAGCTGGCGAAATACTACGAGGCGATCGGCGACTGGATGATCGATCATATTGCCGGCCGCCCCTGCTCCATCGTGCGGACGCCCGACGGGATCGACGGCAAGCAGAAATTCTTCCAGCGCCACGCCATGCCGGGCTCTTCGCACCTCCTGTCCGAAGTGAAAGTGAGCGGAGACAGGAAGCCATATCTCCAGATCGATCGGGTGGAGGGTCTCGCGGCGGTGGCGCAGATGGGCGCCACGGAACTGCATCCGTGGAACTGCCAGCCGGGCCAGCCGGAGCGGCCGGGCCGTCTGGTGTTCGATCTCGATCCGGCGCCCGACGTGAAGTTCACTTCCGTGATCGCGGGCGCCCGCGAGGTCGCCGCGCGCCTGCGGAAGCTCGGCCTGGTGCCCTTCTGCAAGACGACGGGAGGCAAGGGGCTGCATGTCGTGGTGCCGCTTAAGGACGATGTGAAGTCGCCGGACTGGGACACGGCCAAGACTTTCGCGCGCGAGATCTGCCGGCGGGTCGCCGAGGACGAGCCCGGACTTTATGTTATCAAAATGTCGAAGGCCGAGCGGACGGGCCGGATCTTCCTCGACTATCTCCGCAACGACCGGACCGCCACCGCGGTCGCACCCCTGTCCTCGCGCGCGCGCCCGGGCGCGCCGGTATCGATGCCCATCGAGTGGACGCAGGTGAAGGCCGGTCTCGATCCGATGAAGTACACCGTGCGCACTGCGCCGGCGCTGCTGAGGAAAAGCAAGCCGTGGAAGGACTATGCGACATCGGCGAAGCCCCTGCGCGCCGCCATCGAGAAGCTCGTGAAGTCGGAGTAAAGACATGGCCAAGCAGAAAGCGATGCGACCGACCTGGGAGGGCCATTTGCGCCTCTCGCTCGTCACCTGCCCCGTCGCGCTCTACACCGCGACAGAGCACAGCGCCGACATCCATTTCAATCTCATCAACCCGAAGACCAACAACCGCATCCGTATGCAGACGGTCGATGCGGGCACCGGCGATCCCGTCGATCGCGCCGACCTGGTGAAGGGCTTTGCGGTCTCGAAGAACAAGTATGTGCTGCTGGACAAGGACGAGCTCGACGCGGTGCGCCTGGAATCGACGCGCATTCTCGACATCGAGGAATTCGTCGACGCGTCCGAGATCGATCGCATCTACTGGGGCGAGCCTTATTATCTCGCACCTTCGGGGAAGACCGGCATCGAAGCCTATTCTGTGATCCGCGCCGCCATGGCGAAGCAGGAGAAGGTGGCGCTTGGCCGCGTCGTCATGCACCAGCGCGAGCGCATCTGCGCGCTGGAGCCGCGCGACAAGGGCATCCTGCTCACGACCTTGCGCAGCCACGACGAGATTCGCGCGACATCGCAGGTGTTCGACCGCAGCCTGCCCAAGCCCGACGGCCGCATGCTGCAGATCGCGGAGAAGATCATCGAGCAGCAGGATGCCAAGTTCGATCCGTCGCGCTTCACGGATCGCTACGAAGACGCGTTGCGCGAGTTGATCGCGAAGAAGAAGAAGGGCCAGCCCGTCGTCTCCGAGGCGCCGGAGCAGGACGAGGAGAAGGTGGTCGATCTCATGGAGGCCTTGAAGAAGAGCCTCAAGGGCGGTGGCGGTCCCTCGCGGGACAAGGCCGATCGCTTTCTCGAGGCGCACGGTCGACAGAAGGCGAAGCCGGCCGCAAAGGCCAAGACGCGGGCGCGCAAGAAGACAACATCGCGCAAGCGCGCGGCTTAGAGTTGTTGGAGCGCGCCCTCCAGTGGCGCGCTCGATCGCTACTGTCGCCGCTCCCAGGCGACGGGCTGCATGACGCCGTCGACCAGGACATGGTGGAAGCCGACGCCGTAGGCGGCATCGATGACATCTGCCGCAAGGGCGGCGGCAGGCGGGCCGTCGGCGGCAACGACTCTATTGGCGAGGACGATCACACGATCGGCGAAGCGAGCCGCCAGGCCGAGATCGTGCAGCACCACGATCACGCAGGCGCCGCGGGCGGCTTCGGCCCGCAGGATTTCCATTGCCTGCAAGGCGAAGGCCGGGTCGAGACTGGCGACCGGCTCGTCGGCCAGCAGCACGGGCGCTTCGGTCGCCAGGGCGCGGGCCATCATGATGCGGGCCCGTTCACCCTGGGAAAGCGTATCGATCGAGCGATGCGCCAGGGCGCTGCCATCGACCCGGTGCAGCGCGCGCTCGACGGCCTGCGTGTCGGCGGCCCGGGCGGGTCGGCTGAGATCGGCGCCATGCGGCAGCCGGCCGAGCGCCACCACGTCGTGCGCCCGCAGCGGCCAGTAGGCCGATGCGGCTTGCGCGAGAAACGAGATTCGGCGGCCGCGCGCACCCGGATCGATCCCCGCCAGCGGCGCGCCCTCCAGTTCGACCCGGCCCATGGCGGGCTGGTCCAGTCCCGCAAGATGGCGCAGCAGGGTCGTCTTGCCCGCCCCGTTCGGGCCGACGATCGCGGTGACCTCGCCGCATGCGAAGGCGAGATCCAGGCCCGAGAGGATTTCCTGCTCTCCCCGCCGGCTGACCAGGCCGCGGACTTCGATCGCGCTCATGCGGCAAGCCAGGCGGCGCGGGCCCTGCGGACGGCGCGCACCAGGAACGGCGCGCCGACCAGCGAGGTGACGACACCAAGCTGGAGTTCGTAGGCCGTCGGCAGGAGGCGCACCGCGATGTCGGCCACCAGGACCAGGGCGGCGCCGACCAGCATCGAGGGCACGAGCGTCGCGCCGGGCCGGAAATCGACCCGTGCGCGCACGAGGTGCGGTGCGATCAGGCCGACGAAGCCGATTACGCCGGCGACCGAGGTGGCGGCGCCGACCATGAGCCCGACGCCGAGTGTGAGCCTCAGCCCGAGCGAGCGTGTGTCGACGCCCAGGCTGCGCGCGGTGTCCTCGCCCAGCGACAGCGCATCGAGCCAGCGACCCGCGCCCAGCACGATCGCCGCCCCGGCGATCATGAACGGCGCAGCGATGGCGAGGTAGCGCAGGTCTCGGTCGACGATCGAGCCGGCCAGCCAGAGCGAGATCTCCTGATAGGCGAAGGGGTTGGGCGACAGGGCCAGCACCAGCGAGATCAGGGCGGCGGCGATGGCGTTGATGGCGACGCCCATCAGCAGCAGCGACACCGTGCCGGTGCCCGACCGGACCGCGCTCATCAGCAGGGCGACCGCGATGCCGGCGCCCGCGATCCCGGCCAGCGGCAAGGCCAGCGCAAAGGCGGCGGCCAGGCCGCTGTAGAAGGCGCAGACTGCCGCGAAGCCGGCGCAGGCGGAGACACCGATCACGCCGGGCTCGGCCAGCGGGTTGCGCAGCCAGCCCTGCAGCACCGCGCCGCTGAGGCCGAGTGCGCCGCCGATCAGCAGGCCGAGGGTGGCGCGCGGCACGCGCAGTTCCCAGACGATCGCCCAGCCGACCTCGTTTCCCAGCCGCCAGGGCCACCAGGCCGGGCCGACGGCGAGCGACAGCAGATAGAGCCCGGTCACCAGCAGGATCAGCCACCGGTTCACGGTCGCGCCTCCGCCAGAAGACGGATCGCGTCGAAATTCTCGGGTCCGGCGCAGAGAGTGAGCTTCTTCGGCAGGGACAACAGCCGGCTCTGCCCGGCCAGCGCCGCCAGGGCGTGATGGTCGACGAATTCGGTGGCGCGCGCCGGGCTGGCGTTGGCCGCGCCGTCGAGGACGAGCAGGCCAGGCTGGTTGGCCAGTACCTGTTCCAGGGACAGTCGGCCATAGGCCGGCACCCCGAGTTCGGCCGCGAGGTTGCGGAAGCCCGCGAGACGAAGAATTTCGTCCATCAGGCTGCCCTTGCCGGCCGTGCCGCGATTGGCATCCAGCACGATCGCGGTTCCGACCGGGGCGCCGGCCCAGGCAAGCAGGCGCTTCTGCTGGCGCATGTCGGCGATCAGTACCTGTCCGATTTCCGCGCGGCCCAGCGCGACGGCGATGCGGTCCACGATCGTCTCGGCGTCGTCGATCGAGGCGCCCCACGGCACTTCGAGGATGCGGATGCCGGCGCCGCGCAGCAGGCGCTTCGGCGTGGCGTGCGAATCGCGGTCGAAGATCACCAGATCCGGCCGCAGGGCGAGGATCGATTCGACGGTCGCCCGCACGGTGGGGATGAAAGCCGCGCGATCCGCCAGCACCGAGATGCGGGGATCGCGCGCGAGATAGCTCACACCGACGAGCTGACCGGGCGCGGCGAGACGCATCGCGATCTGGTCGAGGCAGAGATTGACCGTCACGACGCGTTGTGGCGCCTGTGCGGCGGCGTTGCCGGTGGCGAGCAGCCCGGCACAAAGTACACAGATCAGTGTACGGACGACGCTCATGCGCGAGGGACCGTCTCGACGCGCCAGTTGGCCAGCCGGCGCGCGTCCGGCGCCCAGTCGACCAGGGCGAGCCCCGGCTGGGGGAAAGCGTGCGAAAAGGCGATCGCACCGCTTACCGCGGCGACCGAACAGGCGGCATCGAAGTCCAGCGCGTCGCATCCCGTGCGGTTGCAGACGAGGACAGGCCGGCCCGTGGTCGAGGAGGCGCGCTCCCATTCGCCGCTCGGACCGTGGAGGCCGGGCGCCCAGGCGGCCGACGAAAGGAGAAGGTCGATGCCTTGCGCGGCGGTCTCGTCGACCAGCCGTGGCGAATACATGTCGGCGCAGACGAAGAACCCGACGCGGCCGATGCCGTCGACGGCGATCACCGTCGGTCGATCGCCCGGCGTCGACCAGGATTCCGACCCAACGCGCAATGCGTTGATCTTGCGATGCCGGCCTGTCAGGCGGCCGTCGGGCGCGAACACGATCATGCTGTTGAACAGCGCATCGGACGTCGCCTCTGGCGTCCCCAGCACCAGCGTGGCGCCGATGTCGCGCGCCAGTGCGCCGGCCCAGGCGAACAGGTCGGCCTGGCCTTCGGCGATCCAGCCGGTCCCGATGAGGTCGCGAAAGCCGTAGCCGCTGACGGCCAGCTCCGGCGTGACGACGAGACGTGCGTCGCGGGCGGCGGCCTGACGGGCGCCCTGCTCGATGGAATGGCGGTTGGCCGCGATCTCGCCGGGTCGCGGCGCCAGATGGAGGAGCGCGATCGTGCGGGTCGAGGCGGCGATGGCGTCGGTCACGGCGGACAAGGCTACGCCACCGGCCAGGACTTGCAGCAAGTTTCGACGGATCGGCGTCATCGACGGATCTCCCCCACGGCTCGCACTCGGCGCGTCACCGCTCGGTTGACCGTCCCGCTGGATCATCCCGTCCATCGGAAGAGCGACGCTATCGCCGGCAGGTCTTCTGGCTCGCGGGTCAAAGCTCCTGCCCGTCTTCCCGGACTTGCGTCCAGTGACATGTGGGCTCTCGCTCGCCGCTCACAGCTGCGGGTACAGCTGCCGATTGGCCTCCGGGGAGGCGGCACGGCATTCCCTGTTCGCCTCCGGTTAGGGAGGACCGTCGATCCCAACCCCGTAAGGCAAGCGCCTTCCGACCGTCAAGGCGGGACGCCGATCGACTTGAGCGCGCCGGAGCCGATTTCCAGCGGTCGGCGCCGGCGCGTGCGATAGACTGGCGGCATGACCCGGATTTTGCTGACCCGCCACGGTCACGTCGACGGCATCCGGCCCGCCCGTTTCCGCGGCCGTGCGGAACTGCCGCTGACGGCGCGCGGACTGGCGCAGGCCGACGCCTTGGCCAAGCGCATCGCTCGGCAATGGAAGCCGGCTGCCGTCTACACCAGCGCGATGCAGCGATGCATCATGACCGGTAACCGGGTTGCAGAGGCATGCGGGATTCCCGCAGAGGTATATCAGGGTTTGGGCGACATCGACTACGGCGCGTGGCAGATGCGCACGCATGAGGAGGTCGAGAAGGAAGCGCCGGATGCCTATCGGCTGTGGCGACAGGCGCCGCATCTGGTGCGCTTTCCCGGCGGGGAATCCTTGCAGGACGTCGTGGCGCGGACGTCGGACGCTTTGCGTCTCATGATGGCGCGGCACCGCGAGGAGACGGTGGTGCTGGTCGGTCATGACAGCGTGAACCGGGCGCTGCTGCTGCAGCTTCTCGACCAGCCGCTCTCGGCCTACTGGAAGCTGGCGCAGGATCCGTGCGGCCTCAGCGAGATCGAGATCTTCGCGGGAGGGGATGTGCGGGTCGGCTTCCTGAATGACACGAGCCATCTCGAGGGAATCGTCTAGGCCGGCCTGAGGATAACTGGACCATGGCCGACCGGGCGGCGTAAAAGGCCGCCCATGCGGGCCTTTTCATACGACGTGATCGTGGTGGGCGGTGGCCATGCCGGCTGTGAGGCCGCGGCAGCAGCCGCGCGGATGGGCGCGCGCACCCTTTTGCTCACCCACCGGGTCGAGACGATCGGCGAGATGTCGTGCAATCCGGCGATCGGCGGATTGGGCAAGGGCCATCTGGTCCGCGAGATCGATGCGCTGGACGGCATCATGGGCCGGGCCATCGACCGGGGCGGTATCCAGTTCCGCACCCTCAACCTCTCCAAGGGCCCTGCGGTGCGCGGACCGCGCGCCCAGGCCGACCGCAAGCTGTACAGGCAGGCCGTTCAGGACCTGCTGGCCGAGCAGGCCGGGCTGGAAATCCGCGCCGAGTCGGTTGCAGACATAATTCTGGATACACGTGGCGCGTGTGCCGGCGTGGTCACGGAGTCTGGTGCGGAAATCGGCGCTGGGCGTGTGATCCTGACGACAGGCACGTTCCTGCGCGGCCTGATCCACATGGGGGAAACCAAGATTCCCGCCGGTCGCGTCCGCGGCGACGGGGTCGAGGAGCCTTCCACGGCGCTGGCCCGCACGCTGGATCGGCTGGGCTTCAAGCTGGGGCGGCTGAAGACCGGCACGCCGGCGCGGCTCGACGGTCGGACGATCGACTATGGTGCGCTCGAGCGGCAGGACGGCGACGACCCGCCCCGGCCGTTTTCGTATCTGACGCAGAGGATCACAACGCCGCAGATCCCCTGCCATATCACGACGACCACCGCTGCGACCCACGAGATCATCCGCGCCAATCTTCATCGGGCGCCGATGTATTCCGGCCAGATCGAGAGCGTGGGTCCGCGCTACTGTCCGTCGATCGAGGACAAGGTCGTGCGTTTCGGCCAACGAGACCGACACCAGATCTTCCTGGAACCGGAAGGACTGGACGACTTCACCGTCTATCCGAACGGCATCTCGACCTCGCTGCCCAAGGAGGTCCAGCTGGCGATGCTGCAGACCATTCCGGGTCTGGAGCGGACCGAGATGATCCGGCCGGGCTATGCCATCGAGTACGACCATATCGATCCGCGCGAACTCCAGGCCACCCTCGAAACCCGCCGCGTCCCCGGCCTCTACATGGCCGGTCAGATCAACGGCACCACCGGATATGAGGAAGCGGCAGCCCAGGGGCTTGTCGCCGGCGTCAATGCGGCGGCATCCAAGCCGTTCGTTGTCGACCGCGCAGATGGCTATATCGGCGTTCTGGTCGACGACCTGGTCTCTCTGGGCGTCACCGAGCCCTATCGCATGTTCACGTCCCGAGCGGAGTATCGCCTGTGGCTGCGCGCCGACAATGCCGACCAGCGCCTCACGCGGCGCGGACTGGACGCCGGGTGCGTGGGTGCCGAACGCGCTGCGATGTTTCACGTGAAACATGAGACCCTGGAGGCGGCGCGGGCTCTGGCGCAAGGTCTGAAGATCACCCCCTCCGCCCTGGCCAAGCGCGGCGTTGCAATCAACCAGGATGGTGTTCCCCGGTCGGCGCTGGATCTCCTGGCCTACGCCGAAATCGACTGGGACCGGGTCGTCGGCCTCTGGCCCGAACTCGCGGCGATCTCGCCGGAGGTCGCGGAGCAACTGACGATCGATTCGCGCTATGAGGGATACCTCTCCCGTCAGCGGGGCGACATCGCCGCCTATCGGCGCGACGAAGCTTTGGCACTCCCGACCGATCTGGACTATGGCGCCATCGGTAGTCTCTCGACCGAAGTCCGCCAGAAGCTGGAAGCCAACCGACCGGCTACCCTCGGCCAAGCCGCCCGCATTTCAGGCGTCACCCCGGCCGCCTTGGTCGCTCTCCTGAAGCATGTCCGCCGGCGCGCCGCCTGACATGGACCCGCTCGCGGATGTTTCACGTGAAACACGAGCCCGGCTGGAAACTCTCGTCGAGACTCTGGAGCGATGGCAGAAGGCCATCAACCTGGTGGGACGAAACACCCTGGAGGGCGCCTGGAAGCGCCACATCCTGGATTCTGCCCAGGTCGTGCGTCAAATCCCTGCCGAGGCCAAGACCCTCGCCGATCTCGGAAGCGGAGGTGGCTTTCCGGGCCTTGTGATCGCCGCAATGCGTCCCGACCTCGACATCACCCTCATCGAATCCGATGCCCGGAAAGCGGCCTTCCTCGGCGAAGCGAGCCGGAAAATGGGTCTGGAGAAACTTCCTCGGCTCGTGATCAAGCGCATCGAGGTCGCCGAACCCGTCCGGGCGGAAATCGTCACGGCGCGTGCGCTGGCACCGCTGGCACAATTACTGGCCTGGGCGGACCGCCACAGATTGGATACCGGTATTTGTCTGTTCCATAAGGGCAAAGAGTGGCAGGCAGAGGTGGACGAGGCCAGGAAGAGATGGGATTTTACCTGCGAAGCCATTGCAAGCGTGACCGATCGTGATGCCGTCATCCTCCGAATCGGCCCCTACGGCCCCACAGATCTTCGCGATCGCCAACCAGAAGGGCGGGGTCGGTAAGACCACGACGGCGATCAACCTCGCGACCGCTCTGGCGGCGGTCGGTGAGAAGGTCCTTTTGATAGACCTTGATCCCCAGGGAAACGCCTCCACGGGACTAGGGATATCCCGTAGTGAGCGCTCACCTGGTTCCTACGAATTCTTGCTGGGCCTGAACCCGCTCGATTCTTCGGTGCGCGCGACGCAGATTCCGGGCCTCGACGTCATGCCGGCGGCCGGCCAGCTCGCCGGGGCCGAGATCGAACTGATCGACCTGGAGCGCCGCGAGCATCGCCTGGCCGAGTCGCTGGCCGCACCGGGCAACGACGCCCGCCATCGCTGGACGATCGTCCTGATCGATTGTCCGCCCTCCCTCGGTCTCGTCACGCTCAACGCCCTGGTCGCCGTCGATGCGGTGCTGGTCCCGCTGCAGGCGGAGTTCCTGGCCCTCGAAGGCATCGGCGCGCTCGGCAACACGATCGAGCGGGTCAAGAAGCGACTCAATCCCAAGTTGCATATCTTCGGCGTCGTCCTGACCATGGTCGACCGCCGCATGACTCTCAGCCAGCAGGTCGTGGCTGACGTGCGCGCTCACTATGGCGAGCTGGTCTTCGGCACGACGATCCCGCGCAACGTCCGCATCGCCGAGGCGCCCTCGCATGGCATGCCGGTGCTGATCTACGACAATGCCTGCGCCGGATCGCAGGCCTACATCCTGCTGGCGAGCGAGTTCATCCGCCGCCGGCGCCTCGCAGCAGAACAGGCGATTGTCCCATGAGCCAGCCCCCGAAACCGCGCGGTCTCGGCCGCGGCCTGTCCGCCCTCCTCGGCGATGACGAAGTCGCCTCCGCCGTCACGCCGACCGCGCCCGCCCCGCCCGCGGCGGTGCCGACCGCGTCGTCTTCGGCGCCAACGGTCTCGGCGCCGGCCGCATCGGCCGACGGCGGCGAGCCGGCCCGGGCCGCGGCCAACCGCACGCCGATCACCCTGCCGATCGGCCAGCTCAAGCCCGGCAAGATGCAGCCGCGCACCAGCTTCGAGGGCATCGAGGCGCTGGTCGAATCGGTCAAGGAATATGGTCTTCTACAACCCATCCTTGTGCGCCCGCTGCGCGACGCGGCCGATTCCTACGAGATCATCGCCGGCGAACGGCGCTGGCGGGCGGCGCAGAAGGCCCAGCTCCATGATGTGCCGGTCGTCATCCGCACGATCGACGATCTGGATGCCCTGCAGATCGGCCTGGTTGAAAACCTGCAGCGCTCCGACCTCACCGCCATCGACGAGGCGCAGGGCTACAAGCGCCTGATCGACGAGTACAAGCACACCCAGGAAGACATTGCGCGGATGATGGGCCGCAGCCGCCCGCATGTCGCCAATACGATCCGCCTGCTCGACCTGCCGCCCGCAGTCCAAGAGATGGTACGGGACGGACAGCTCACTGCCGGTCTGGGACGTGCCCTGATCGGGGTGCCCGATCCGCTGGCCATGGCGAAACAGGCGGTCGCGGAAAAGCTCTCGGTGCGCGATCTGGAGCGGCTGGCGGGCGACACCAAGAAAAAGGCCAAGGGCCTTGCCGGCGGCGGGGCAGGCAAGGGCAAGCCCGGCGCGGCCGGCGGCTCGCCCAAGACGGCCGATACGCGCGCGCTTGAGAAGCGGCTGGAGGAGGCGCTGGGCCTGAAGGTTGATCTCACGCTGCGCGGCCTCGGCGAGCAGAGCGTTCTCACCTTGGAAATCCGCGACTTCGACCAGCTCGACACGGTGGTCGACAAGCTCACGCGGCGCTAGCGCGTCCTGTCAGTTCGACCAGCCCGCGCCCATCGCGCGATTGCCGGCGGCGACCGCCGCCCGTCCCTGATCAGGGGCCACCTCGGTCGTGCGGCAGCGTGGGTTGAGCGGAAGGCCCGGCCAGATCACGGCCTCGACGAAGCGCGTCTCTCCCGGCGCGAGATTGACCGTGGCGGCCAGTGCCGGGTCCTGCGTCAGCGGCGCATAGCTCTGGATGCTGCAGGCAACGACATGCGGGCCCGGCGCGACATCGACCCGGATCCACGTCCTGTCCGCCAGCGCGCCGACCGGCTGCTGGTTGTCGGCGATGTTGAAGATCGCCTCGGTTCCCAGCATCGAGCTTCGATAGACGTAGAGGGCCGAACGGCCGGGCGGCGGCGGATCCAATCGCTTGCCTTCCGCGTCGGCGCCCGTCCCCGCCATCGGCACGGTGGCACATCCCGCGAGGAGAGACGCGACCGTCAGCAAGAGTCCCAGCGTGCGCACGCGCATCTCCTTCGAAGGTTGTCGGGGGATGGAACGCGTTCGGACGTCGGCACGTTGCGCTGCTCATACCGCGATGGCGTCATCGCGCGCGGGAACTTTCACCGTGTCCCGGCGTTTGCCTGCTCATGGCAAGTGAAACGCTGCACGAAGACCCCGATAAGCTCGGCGCCGAGGTGATCGATCGCCATCGCGCCATCGCCTCCATCATGGAAGAACTCGAGGCGGTCGACTGGTACGACCAGCGCGCCAAGGCGACTTCCAATTCGGAGCTGCGATCCATCCTCGAACACAATCGCGACGAGGAAAAGGAGCACGCGGCCATGACGCTCGAATGGCTGCGCCGCAACGATCCCAAGATGGACGAGCATCTCCGAACCTTCCTGTTCAAGGACGGCCCGGTCACCCAGATCGAGGCCAGCATGATGGGCAAGGAAGACGGTGGTGAAGCCAAGCAGGATTCCGACGGCAGCCTCGGGATCGGCAGTCTCCGTCAGGTGAACAAGAAATGAAGAATCATCTTTTCCGCGATCGCGCGCCCATCACACCGGCCGGCTGGGAAGAAATCGAGACCGAAGCCCGCCGGACGCTGCGCGCGATGCTTGCGGCGCGTCGCGTCGTCGACTTCAAGGGTCCGCTGGGCTGGGGCGCTTCCGACGTAGAGCTCGGCCGGGCCGATCCGATCGCCTCGCCGCCCGGCGGCGAGAACGTGCGCGCTCTCTTGCGCCGCATCCAGCCGCTCGTCGAACTGCGCATTCCCTTCGAAGTGAGTCGCGCCGAACTCGACGCCATCGACCGCGGCGCGCGTGACCCGGATCTCGATTCGGTGACGGATGCGGCGCGCGAGATCGCCATTGCCGAGGACCGCGCGATCTTCCACGGCTACCAGGCGGCGCAGATCACCGGCATCTGCGAAGCGCAGAGCGGCCAGTCCGTTGCGCTCGGAACTAGCCACGCCGACTATCCCGATGCCGTCGCCGCGGCGTTGAAGAAGCTGCGCGACGAGGGCGTCGACGGCCCGTTCGCGATGGTGCTGAGCGAGCAACTCTACAAGGACCTGACCTCGCGCACCGATGGCGGCTATCCGATCCTCAGCCACGTGCAGCGACTGATCGACGGTCATGTCTATGCGGCGCCGGGCCTCGACGGCGGCCTGGTAATCTCGCTGCGCGGCGGCGATTTCGAACTGACGGTCGGTCAGGACTTCTCGATCGGCTATCTCGATCACGATGCCGAGCGCGTGCGGCTCTACATCGAGGAGAGTTTCACCTTCCTCGTCCTGTCGCCGCAGGCTGCCATTCCGCTGGTTGCCGGTACCGGCAAGACCCCGCGTTAGCGGCGCGCCTTCGCCGACCGCGCGGCTTGGCTGAGGCGGAGACACAGCCGGCGGGCAATCGCCTCGTCGGGCAGGCCCGTTCGCTTGCACTCGATCTCGGCCTCGAGAATGGCCGTGAGCGCCGAACTCAGCCGCGTGAGCGGCCAAGCGCGCACATGGCGCTCGAACCGCTGTCGCACCGGTCCGCCGCGCGGCAGCCCCCTCGCCTTGAACATCGCGCCTTCGAGGTTGCCGCCCTTGGCCGCGTGTCCCGAGACGAGATGCAGCTGGTCGGCGTGTCGCTGCAGGGAGCGCACCAGCTGGATAGGATTGCCGCCTTCGGCGAAGACGCGGTCGAGAGCCCGGTCCAGACCGACCAGATCGCCGTCGAACGTCGCGGCGATCACGTCGTCGATGCCGATGGACGCGGTGTCGCCCAGAACGGCCATCGCATCTTCCAGGGAGATCGTCCTGCCGCTGTCGGTGCCCTTGTAGAGAAGCAGCTTGTCGATTTCGCCGCGCGTCTGACCGCGATCGCCGCCCAGCCGCTCGACGATCCACTCCAGTGCGTCGGGCTCGACGGTCATGCCCTGCGCGCGGGCGGCACTTTCGACCAAGCCTTCCAGTGCGGCGTCGTTGTCCATGTAACAGGGCAAGGCGGCCAGCGTGGCCTCGGTTTCCGCGAGGGTGCGCAGATTGGAGCGCGGCGTCAGGTTGCCCGCCTCGACGATAATGAGCGCATCGCCGGCGCTGGCCGCCACGAGATTCTCGAGAGCGGCGGCCGATTCCTCTCCCGCCGGCCGGACGCGGATCACGCGCCGGCCACCCATCATGGACATCGCGCCGAATTCGTCCGCGAGCCGCGCCGGATCCTGCTTCAGCGCGTCGCCGGCGATGTCGACGACGCGGAACGGGTCCTTGAGGTCCTCGCAGACGGTCTTGGCCAGCGCCACGGCCCGCTCCGCAACCAGCCCGTCGTCGTTGCCGTACACGACGACGCCCCGGATCCGCGGATCCGGCTTCTTCAGGAACGCTTCGACCTGGCGGGCTTCGATCTTCACCGCGCCTCTATAGCATGGGCGGCGCTTCGGTAGGGTCAGCCCTTGTCGGCCCCCGATTCGCCGTCGTTCGATCCGGAACCGCCCTCGCCCAGCTTCGCGCGCTCGCGCGCGGCGCGCTTGGCTTCGGCCTTCTCGGCGACCTTGATGGCCTTGAGACGCTCGCGTTCGCGACGCTCGAAGTCGTAGTTCGGCTTGCGTGCCATGTGCTGGCCCTCCCTGGCTCTGCGGCCCCTAGACCACGACGTTTACGATGCGATTGGGCACCACGATCACCCGCTTCGGCGTCTTGCCGTCGAGTCCGCGCACCAGTTCGGGCAGCGCCAGCGCGGCGGCTTCCGCCAGGTCCTTGGGCGCATCCTTGGCGAGCGCGATGGTGCCGCGCAGCTTGCCGTTCAACTGCACGGCGACCGTGACCGTATCGTCGACCAGCAGCGCATCCTCGGCCAGCGGCCACGGCGCATCGGCCAGCAGGCTCTTGTGGCCGAGCGCGTGCCAGAGTTCCTCCGCGAGATGCGGCGTCATCGGGCCGATCAGGCGCACGAAGATCTCCAGCGCCTCGCGCAACGCCCAGCGTGTCGACTCGTCGGTGGCCTTCACCGCGTCGATTGTGTTGGCGAACTCGTAGAGACGCGCCACCGCCTTGTTGAAGTGGAAGGCCTCGATGTCGGCGGAGATGCCGGCGATCGACTTGTGCGCGGCGCGGCGCAGCGCGGTCGCGGCGTCGGAGAAGGTCGCGGGCCTGGCCGTGCCGATCGCCGGCAGCGTTTCGATCGCCTGCGAGGCGATGCGGAACAGGCGCTGCTGGAAGCGCCAGGCGCCGGTGACGCCGGCCTCGGTCCATTCGAGGTCGCGCTCGGGCGGACTGTCGGACAGCATGAACCAGCGTGCGGTGTCGGCGCCGTAGTCGCGGATGATCTCGTCCGGATCGACCACGTTCTTCTTCGACTTGGACATCTTCTCCGAGCGGCCGACCTCGACCGGGCTCTTGTCGGAGAGGCGCACGACC
The DNA here is from genome assembly GCF_020880995.1 of Reyranella aquatilis. GTDB lineage: Bacteria > Pseudomonadota > Alphaproteobacteria > Reyranellales > Reyranellaceae > Reyranella > Reyranella aquatilis. Next base: position 178,402 of record NZ_JAJISD010000003.1, read on the forward strand.
TTGCCGCCGTCGACGCGCTCGATCTCCTCGGGCGTCAGCCACGTCCCGTCGCTCGCGCGATAGGTCTCATGGCAGACCATGCCCTGGGTGAACAGGCCGTCGAACGGCTCGTCGCGGCTGGTCATCTGGACCTCGCGCATCGCGCGGGTCCAGAAGCGCGAATAGAGCAGGTGCAGGATCGCGTGCTCGACGCCGCCGATGTATTGATCGACCGGCATCCAGTACTGGTTCTCCTCGCGGTCGAACGGCGCGGTCTCGAGACCCGGCGAGGTGAAGCGGTCGAAGTACCAGCTCGAATCGATGAAGGTGTCGAACGTGTCGGTCTCGCGACGCGCGGGCTTGCCGCAGGTCGGGCACGGGACGTGTTTCCACGTCGGATGTCGGTCGAGCGGATTGCCCGGGCGATCGAAGGTCACGTCGTCGGGCAGCTGCACCGGCAGGTCCTTGTCCGGCACCGGCACGACGCCGCAGCTCTCGCAATGGATCGCCGGAATCGGGCAGCCCCAGTAGCGCTGGCGGGAGACCAGCCAGTCGCGCAGGCGATACTGCGTCGTGCCCTTGCCGACGCCCATCTCCTCGAGACGCGCGATGACCTTGGCCTTCGCCTCCTCGACGCCCAGCCCGTCAAGGAACCCGGAGTTCACGATCAGGCCGTCCTCGACATAGGGCGCGGCCGCGATGTCGAGCTTCTCGCCATTGGCCGGCGCCACCACCTGCAGGATCGGCAGGCCGTACTTGGTCGCGAATTCATGGTCGCGCTCGTCATGGCCGGGGCAGCCGAAGATCGCGCCGGTGCCGTATTCCATCAGCACGAAGTTGGCGGCGAAAACCGGCACGGTCTTGCCCGAGATCAGCGGATGCTTCGCCAGCAGCGGCAGCTTGTAGCCCTGCTTCTCGGCGGTCTCGACTTCGGCGGCCGCGGTGCCGGTCTTGCGGCATTCGGCAACGAAGTGCTGCAGGCCGGGGTCGGTCGAGGCCAGGCCCTGGACCAGCGGATGCTCGGCCGACAGCGCCATGAACGAGGCGCCGAACAGCGTGTCGGGACGGGTCGTGAAGATTTCGAGCTGGCCATGGTCGGCGCCCGAGGCGTCGGTCAGTTCCCAGAAGACGCGCGCGCCGCGGCTCTTGCCGATCCAGTTCGCCTGCATCAGGCGCACCTTCTCAGGCCAGCGGTCGAGAGTGTCGAGGCGGCTCAGCAGCTCGTCGGCGAAGTGGGTGATCTTGAGGTTCCACTGGGTGAGCTTGCGCCGCTCCACGGGGGCGCCGGTGCGCCAGCCCTTGCCCTCGATCACCTGCTCGTTGGCCAGCACCGTGTTGTCGACGGGATCCCAGTTGACCCAGGCCTCCTTGCGGTAGGCGAGACCGGCCTTCCAGAAGTCGAGAAACATCTTCTGCTGGTGGCGGTAATAGCTCGGGTCGCAGGTCGCCAGCTCACGGCTCCAGTCGAGGGACAGGCCCATCGACTTCAGCTGCTTCTTCATCGTGGCGATGTTCTCGTAGGTCCACTTCTTCGGATGGACCTTCTTCTCCATGGCCGCATTCTCGGCCGGCAGGCCGAACGCGTCCCAGCCCATCGGATGCAGGACGTTGAAGCCCTTGGCGCGCTTGTAGCGGGCGATCACGTCGCCCTGCGTGTAGTTGCGCACGTGGCCCATGTGGATGCGCCCCGACGGATAGGGGAACATCTCGAGCACGTAGTATTTCGGCCGTGCCTTATCCATCGCGGCCTTGAAGGTCTGGCGCTCTTCCCAGACTTTCTGCCACTTGCTCTCGGTTTCGCTGAAATTATAGCGCACGGTCGGTGCGACGGGCGTGGACGACACGGAGACCTTCCCGAAAAAAGGATGTTCCCGAAAAAAGCCGGGGGCTGCAGCGGATGCCCGCTACGGCCCCTCCCGTCAAGCTTTTGGCAGAAATGGCCGGTCTCGTCAGCGCGCCCGACCGCAGCGGCCCGGCCGCGTCGGAATGGTGCGCACCGAAAGCGACAAGGATACTCCGGCGGCGGCCGCACCCCTCAGTCTGGCCCGGGCAGGGTCCGGACGACTCGCGACCATTCCGCCAGAACCGCCGCGGCGTCGGAGCTGCTGCCGGATTGCTCCAGGGCGGCCGCCAGATCCCCCAGGCGCAGCGCCCCTGCCGCACGCGCAGCACCCTTGAGCTTATGCGCAAGGTCGGTAAGTCGGCCGGCGTCATCCGCCGCCGCCTCGATTTCCGCTACGACCGCGCCACCCGCGCTGCGAAAACGCCGCAGCACGCGATCGATCATGACCTGGTTCTCACCGAACATCTGGGTCACCACGGACCGGTCGATGGGTTCGTCGGGGGCCCCACTTCCGTCGCCCGGGGAATTCGCATCGGGCGCGCGCATCCAGCGTTCCACCGCCTCTCGCAGCCTGTCGAGGGTCAGAGGCTTGGTGAGGTATCCGTCCATGCCGGCCGCCAGGCACTTCTCGGCCTCGCCTTTCAGGGCGTTCGCGGTCAGGGCGACGATGGGCGTGTGGCGGCCGGTGGTATTGGTCGCCTCCTCCGCGCGGATCTGGCGCGTCAGCTCGAAGCCGTCCATGTCGGGCATGTGGATGTCGGTCAGGATCAGCGAATAGACCTGCGTACGCCACTTGGTGAGGCCCTCGATGCCGTCCGCGGCGGTATCGACCGCCACGCCGAGGATCTCGAGCTGGCCGGTGAGGACCTCGAGGTTGATCGGATAGTCGTCGATCGCCAGCACGCGGCCATCGGCGATTTCGACGGAGGGTGCGGGCTTCGGAACGGCTTCGACGACCGAACCCTCGGCGCGGGCAAGATCGAGCGTGACGGTGAAGGTCGATCCCCGGCCCGGCGTGCTTTCGACCGTCACACCGCCGCCCATGAGCTCCGCCAGCCGGCGCACGATCGACAGACCCAGGCCCGTTCCGCCGAACCGGCGGGTCGTCGAACTGTCGGCCTGGGAGAACGGCTGGAACAGCCGTGAGGCCTGCTCCTCCGTCAGACCGATGCCGGTGTCGGCTACCGACAGGGCCAGTCGCACGCGCTCGTTTGTCTCCGAAACGGTCCGGACCTGGACGCGGATTTCACCGACCTCGGTGAACTTGATGGCATTGCCGATCAGATTGAAGAGGATCTGGCGAACACGCGTGGCATCGCCCCTGAGGCGATCGGGCGTCCCCGGTTCGATCAGCGTGCTGACGGCAAGACCCCGACTCTCGGCCTGAACGGACAGCGTCTCGCTGATTCCCTCGACGACGGCTCTGAGCTGGAAGGGCGCCTCCTCGAGTTCCATGCGCCCGGCCTCGATCTTGGAGAAGTCGAGCACGTCGTCGATGATGCGCAGGAGCGCCGCCGCCGACGTGCGCACCGTGCGCACGAGACGCTTCTGGCGTTCGTCGAGCGGTTCCCGCTCCAGAAGTTCCGCCGTGCCGATCACGCCGTTCATCGGCGTGCGGATCTCGTGGCTGATGGTGGCGAGAAAGGTCGATTTGGCCTGGTTGGCGGCTTCCGCGGCATCGCGTGCCAGTTCGAGTTCCGACTGCCGCCGCTTGAGTTCGGTGATGTTGCGGTAGAGAGCCAGCGTGCTGCCGTCCTTCAACGGTATATGGGTGTACTCGATGTGGCGACCACCCGGCAGCTCGCGCTCGAAGCGGCTTCCATTGGGATCGAAGATCAGCTTCATCCGGTCCTCGATCGACAGAACCTTGCCGTCCATGATCATGACATCGCCGCCGTCGACCTCCGCCTGCAGGAGATCGACGATCTTCTTGCCCTGACCGAACGACTCCGAGGGGAAACCGAAGATCTTGCGCGCCCCCCTGCTGAAGAGGGCAAGCCGCCGCTCGGCATCGAACAGGGCCACGCCGTCGGTCATGCCGTCCAGCACCGTGCTCATGAGCTTGCGCGCCGCTGCCGTCCTGTCGCGTTCGAGTTCGATCTCGATCTGTCGCCGCTTCAGTTCGGTAATGTTGCGGTATATGCCTAGCGTCCGGCCGTCTCCCACCGGCCGGTAGATGAACTCGCAGTGCGTGCCCGATGGGAGCGTGCGCTCGAACTGACAGCCGGCGGGATCAAGAATTCGGGCAATGCGCTCTTCGACACCGAGTACCCGGCCATCGACCACGACCGCGTCGCCCGCCGCAATCTGCGTTCGCACTAGGTCCTGAAGCGTTAGTTTGCGGGTCTCCTCCTCCGAGATTCCGAATGAGTTCTTGAACTCCTGCCTCACGGCGCTGTTCATCATTGCAATGCGGCCATCCGGCATGAACAGGCTGAACCCATCAGTCAGGGCTTCCAGAATGGTCGTTGTTAGCTTGTGGGCCGCGTCCAGCTCGTCGCGGGCCTGTTCGAGCTCAGCTTGTCGGCGGCGAAGAGCGGTGACGTCGCGCACGAGCGCCATTGTGTTGCCCTTGCCGACCGGCTTGAAGGCAAACTCCACATGGCGCCCCGAAGGCAAGAGACGGTCGGAGCGGCTGCCCTTGGGATCGAGACACAGGGCCAATCGCTGCTCGAGCGTCAGCGGCGTGCCGTCCTCCGCATAAAGATGATCGCCGACGGCGATCTGGGCGCGGATGATATCGTCCAGCCGGACGGGATCCGGTATCGCTTCCGGCTTTAGCCCCAGGCTCTGGGCGGAGAATTCCCGGTTGGTGTAGATCAGCCGGCGCTCCGGGTCGAACACGGTTACGCCCAGTGGCAGGCCCTTGAGGATGTCCGACATCAGGTTGCGCGTCGCATTGACTTCCTCCTGCGCCTTCGCGAGTTCGCTCTGCTTCTGGGCGAGTGCGGTGATGTCGCGATAGACGCACAGCGTCCGGTTGGCGCCGACCGGCATGAACAGGAACTCGACGTGACGTCCGGAGGGGAGCGTGCGCTCGAAGCGGGTGCCGCCTGGTGCGAGGACACGCCTGACGCGCTCGTCGACCGTGAGCGCTCGTCCTTCGACGAACACACGATCGCCGGCTTCCTCCTGGGCCCGAACGATCTCCGTCAGCAGGGTGCCGGGCCGGATGATGAGTCCGGCATAGCCGAACAACTCGGACATCATCTTGTTGGCGTACAGGACCTGCTGGCCCTCGAGCAGGCCGACGCCGTCTGGCATGGCGTCCAGAACCGCGCCCATCAGCTGCTGGCCAGCTTCCATCCTGTCGAGGGTCCGCTCCAGCGCGACCTGGCGCTGCTTCATCTCGGTAATGTCGCGATAGATGCCGAGACGGCGGCCGTCGCTCAGGCGACGATAGAAGCGTTCGACATGCCGGCCCGAACGCAGGACGCGCTCGGTCCGCCCGCCTTCGACGATGCGGGCGAGCCGCTCTTCGACCGACATCGCCTGGCCGTCGGCAAAGACCCGGTCCCCCGCGGCATGCTGAAGATCGAGAAGCTCCGCCAGGGTCCTTCCGGCAATCGACGACGGCGTCGACACGCCGAAGTAGTTGCAGATCGCCTGGTTCGCATAGAGCAACCGCAACCCGTCATCGAACAGGACGAGCCCGTCCGTCATGTTGTCGAGCACCTCGCTCAGCAACGCGCGGGCCTCGAGTGTCTCTGCATGAGCCGCCGCAAGGGCGGCTTCGCGGCGCTTGCTCTCGGTAACGTCGCGATAGTGGCCCGCGGTCCGACCGTCCTTGAGTCGTTCGAAGCGATACTCAATATGACGGCCGGAAGGCAGTTGGCGCTCGTAGACCGCGGGCTCGCCGGAAAGGATGCGCTGCGCGCGCTGCTCCGCGGAGAGGGCAACGCCTCCCACGATCACGCGATCGCCGGCGGCCTCGATGATCTCGAGAGCCTTGACGATCTCCATGCCGCAGGGCTCCAGGCCCTCGGCGAAGTCGAAGAGCGCCGCCAGCGCCGGGTTGCAGTACAGGATGCGGCCTTCGCCAAACAGCGCGACACCGTCCTTCATGCTGCCCAGCACGGCTTCCATCAGGCCACGCGCCTCCTGCGTCGCGGCATGGGACCGCTCGAGTTCCTCTTCCCGATGCTTCAGTTCAGTGACGTCGCGATAGATGCCGAGCGTCCGGCCATCGCCCACTGGTTGGAAGGTGAACTCGACATGTCGTCCCGTGGCCAATTGCCGGACGAACCGGTTCCCGCCGGGCTTGAGTGCGAGTTCGACGCGCGCATCGGCGGAGAGTGTTTCGCCGTCTTCCGCAAGCCGTTCGCCGGCGTCGATACGCGCACGCGCGATCTCCTCCATCGACATGCCCACCCGGATCGGCTCCTTGCCAGGCAGGATCATGTGTTGATGAAGGGCATTGTTGACGTAGGCGAGCCGGCGATCGGCATCGAACAGCGCCACCCCGTCGGTCATCGTGTCGAGGATCGTGCTTGTCAGCCGGTGCGCGTCCGCGAGTTGGTCCCGGGCTTCCTTCAGCTCGGACTGCCGCCGCTTGTGATCGGTGATGTCGCGACAGACGCAGAGCGTCGTTCCTCCATCGAGGGGCCGGAACAGGATCTCGCCGTGCCGGCCGTTCGGCAGCGCGCGCTCGAAGCGGCTGCCCTCCGGGACGAAGATCTGCGCCATGCGCTCGTCGATCGACAACACGTTTCCGTCGACGACAATGCTCTCGCCTGCGGCCTGCCGGGCCAGCAGCATATCCTCGGCTTTCGTGCCCGGTGGCACGGGCCCGATGCCGAGGAATTCCTGCGCCGCGCGGTTGATGTGAACGACCCGGCGGTCGGCATCGAACAGCGCGATACCGTCCGACATGCCATTGCACATGGATTCCATCAGCGTTTCGAGGGCGCCGAGCCGTTCGCGGGCCTGCCGCAACTCGGCCTGGAGGGCCGCGACGTCGTGCCCCTTCGCGTCGTCGTCGACTTGTTCGCGGGTATTGGACATGACTTATTCTAGACGCCCGGACGTTTCCGGCCTGTAACGCGAGCCCCGGGAAATGTTTCGTGGGTTTCGCGAGCCCTGATCCCATCGACAGCCGGCCCGTCCCCCGGGGCCGGCGTGTGCGGCGCAACCTGCGAAACCAAAGGGCCGGGTCGCGCAGTCTTCGGGAAACCGGGGACATGCATTGTCCTCCCATCGACGGACGGCATCCCGCCGCCCGCCACACCCAAGGGGAGAGACTTTCATGTTTACCAAGTTCGCCATCGCCGCCGCCGCCACTGCCCTTCTCGCCGCCGCCGTCGCCGTGCCGGCCAGTGCCCAGATGCTGCCGAAGCAGCCGACGACGTCTGCCAACAGCACACCGACCCCGAAGCCCGCGCCCCCGGTGTCGCTGCCTTCGCAGCAGCCGACCGGCTCGATGAACATGCCCCGCGTACCGCAGCAGCAGCCCGCGCCGCGTCCGGCCCCGGCGCCGCGCCCGGTGCCCAGCTCCTCGTCGCAGCTGCCGACGCGCTGACAGGCCCGGGCAGTAGCTTCCCAGGAAGAGCCAACGACGGCGCCCCTCGCGGGCGCCGTTTTCTTTTGGTCGCAGAAGATCGAGTCACCGACGAAACAAAACAACGGACTCGCGCAATCGTCGGGATACCGCGCCCGGGCACGCTGGTGGCGTCCGAAGAATGAAGGATCACGCGGATGTTTCGTGCTCTGGCTCTCTTCCTTGCCTTGCTCTCCCTGTCCGGCCAGGCGCGTGCCTTCAGCCCCGAAGGCGCGACGGCGACGGTCACCGATTTCGGCGGTCGTCATGGGTTTGCGATCGGCCTCTCGGGGTCCGATACGACGCTGGCCGAGAAGCCGGCCGACGATCGCTTAACGATGACCCGGCTGGCGACGATCGGGGCGTCGTGGTCGCGGGGTGCCTTCTATGTCGGGGTTTCGGCCGGCCACATGGACTACGCGCAATACATCGTCCCGAGGTACGCTGTCGGATCGGCAAAGCTCGCCAGCGTCTCGATCGGCCACTCAATCGCCGATGTCTCCGGTGGAACGCTCGCGATCGGGGTGGGCGCTCACCGTTACTACTTCGACCAGGCCTCGATCGGACTCGTCACGGGAAGCCTGCGTTGGTCGCGACCGTTTTGATGTACTTTCATACCGCGCTTTCTTGCGGTAACTTATTGCAGTGGTTAGGCCAAAAGATCAGCGCCCGCACGTCATCGTCGTCGAAGACGAGGATTTTCAACGCGAGACGTTGCTCGATTTTCTGAACGAGAATCACTTCCGCACTTCGGGCGTGGATTCGGGCGCGGCGTTGCGCAAACTCGTCGAGAAGGATCCGCCCGCGCTCGTCCTGCTGGATCTCCGCCTGCCCGGCAGCGAGGACGGCTTTGCCTTGGCGCGTTTCCTGCGGGAGCGCAGCCGCAAGACCGGCATCATCATGCTCACGGCGAGTGGCGACACGATCGACCAGGTGGTCGGGCTGGAAACCGGAGCCGACGACTATGTCGCCAAGCCCTACGAGCCGCGCGCACTGCTGGCGCGCATCAAGGCGGTGCTGCGCCGGGCCGGCGGAGCCGAGGCGGCAACGACCGGGGAGCGGGTGCGCATGGGCAAGTGCCTGCTCGACCTGCAATCGCGGCGGCTGGTGGCGCTGACCGGGGAGGAGATCCCCCTGCGTTCAGGCGAGTACGAGCTGCTGAAACTGTTCGCGGAGAATCCCAACCGGCCGCTCAGCCGCGACTGGCTGCTCGAGACCACCAGCCATCGCGAGATGGAGGCGTTCGACCGCGCGATCGACATCCGGATCCTGCGAATCAGGCGCAAGATCGAAGTCGATCCGGCGCGACCGACCTCGATTCGGACCGTGCGCAGCGCAGGCTACATGTTCGTGCCGCCGGACGACTGACCTGGTCGTCCGGGAAACGACGGACGTCGGCTTGGGGAAGACCTTTACCCGGTGAAGGCCACGCCGGCTGGACCGGAAGAGCGAACGGCTCAGGAGCCGCCGGCGATGCGAAGCTGCCGGGCGCGCGTCAGGATGGCGTTCTCGATGTCGATGTTGGTCCGCGGGTCGACCTGCGCGTCGACCCAGTTGCCGCCCTTGGGGCTGGTCTGCTGCTTGAACACCGAGACCCGGACGCCATCGGCGCGCAGGTCGCGATCGAGGATGGTGACCTGAACCTTCATGCGCTCGTTTGGCGTCTCCGACGGCGTGTACCAGTCGGTGATGATGACGCCGCCGAACGGATCGGCCGACACCAGCGGGATGAAGTTGATCGTGTCGAGCGACGCGCGCCACAGATAGGCGTTCACCGCCACGCCGGTCCCGGAATTGTCTTCCTTGGCCTGGGACTTGGAGCCGAACAGACCGCCGGGACCGAATAGGCTACCCTGCTCTTGCGTGCGACCGCCGAGGCCGGTACGCACATCCGACTTGGAACGATTGCCCGAGGGGCCGGTCGCCCGTTCGTAGTTGGTCGTGTCGTCTGTGCAGGCCGTCAGACCGGCCAGGGAGACCCCGGCGAGAAGGACGGCCGCTGCGGACGCTAGGCGGAAAATTCTCGACGAACCCGACATATGAAGGCGCCTTATGTTCCAGGCCGCAGACGCGGAGCGGCGGCAGCGGCGGACCATAGGCCCAACAGCTAGTGAACTGCAAGCGGCGGAATAAGGCAAAATAACAAGTCCTTCGACAAAATCCACAAGGGAGGACGTGTGGGTCTTTGAGAAAAACTTATTGCTGTGCCTTCATCGCGCGAGGGTGGATGCCACCGGGAAATGTGACAAAGACGCCACAGGTGCGGGCAGAATGGAGCGGCCGGGCGACCATTTCTTGACCCTCGTTTTCGTGAAGTGTTTTATAGCCCTGCCGCATTGGCGTGTTCTGTGAGTCTCCCGTTCGGGCTTCCAGTTTCTCGCCGGTCGGACAGGCCTTTTGGTACGTACCAGTCTCTGATCAATGAGAGAGGGAGAATGATGAAGAAGCTTCTACTCGGCTCGACCGCCTTGGTCGTTGGCGGGCTTATGGCCGCCCCGGCCATGGCCGCCGACCCGATCAAGATCGGCGTGGGTGGTTACTACACCTTCTACGCGATCGCCGGCGGCATCCAGTCGACCTATGCCACCAACGGCACCTGGGCCCAGTATCGTGGCCTGCAGTTCCAGCAGGAAGGTGAAATCCACTTCATCGGCCAGACCAAGCTGGACAACGGAACCTCGGTCGGCGTTCACGTCGAACTCGAGGGCTGGAACCCGGCGGGTCAGACCCAGACGATCGACGAAGCCTTCCTGTTCGCCTTCGGCGACTGGGGTCGTGTCGAGTTCGGCGGTCGCGATCCGGCCTCGTACCGTATGTACTACGGCACGCCGTCGGCCCTGATCGGCTTCGGCGCCATTCAGCACAACACGAACTTCGCCTGGGCCAACCAGTCGGTCATCTCGACCAACAAGGCGTGGTTCCATGCGACGACCACGACCAACGCGGGTCAGCAGCAGGACGGCCAGGGCATCAACTACTTCACGCCCCGCTTCCAGGGCCTGCAGATCGGTGTCGGCTATCGTCCGAAGGTGCTCGTGAACAGCACTGGCGGCCAGGGCCTCTCGACCGGTCCGGGTAACGTTGCCGGCGCTTGCGGCTACAACAACCCGACCTCGGCGGCGAACTGCCCGACCAACGACTACACCTATCAGGACATGTTCGACATCGGCGCGAACTACCTGAACAAGTTCGGTGACGTCACGGTCGCGCTGTACGGCTCGTTCATGTACGCCAACTTCGTTCCGGGCAACAACCCGTTCGCCCCGGCTGCGAACATGGCGACTGGTGCGAACCTGACGTCGTGGAAGCAGTGGGTCATCGGCGCCCAGTTCGGCTTCAAGGGCTTCACCCTTGGCGGCGCGATCGGCTGGGACAACAACGGCCTCGGCTCGAACTACTACACCGGCGTGAACAACGACACCCGCTTCTACACAGCTGGCCTCATGTACGAGACCGGTCCGTGGCAGATGTCGGTGGGCTGGACCGGTTCGTACAACACGAACGGCAACGGCTCGGTTGGCTGCGCCACCATCGCCGTCGCTGCCACCACCTGCACCACCCCGGCCGCCACTGGCGTCCCGGGCGTGAACTCGACCGCCTTCGGTCCGGGCAACAACCCGGCCAACCTCGCCTTCGGTATGGAGTCGGTCAACAAGTGGGAAATCGGCGTGAACTACGCGCTCGGGCCGGGCGTGAAGCTCACCGGCGGTGGTCTGCTGTACACGGCTTCGGGCCCCTCGGCTGCCGTCTCCGGCAACAGCTGGGGTCTGCTGATGGGTATGGACCTGCGCTTCTAGTCGCAGGACAAACCGGAAAATGGAGAGAGCGGGCGAAAGCCCGCTCTTTTCTTTTGGGGGATTCGCTGCCGCCTGCGCGCGTCCGCCGTGGCTTCATCCAACCAAGCTCGGCGAGCGAGGCGGTTGGTGCGATTGCGGGGCCGACAGGCCCTATCGGAGGCGGCGCCCGACCAGATTGACGAACAGACTGGGCAGATAGGTTCGCGAGACCGGCAGCCGCTCGGTCGCCTGCCGGGCCAGCATCCCGCGATTGTCCTCATGGTCCAGGACGAGCTGGAACAGGCCCTGTTCCACGGCGCCGGCGCGGGCATCGAGCTCCGGGCGTCCGTCCCGTTCGATGCGGTAGGCGACATCCAGTCCGACATCGCCGCCGCTGTAGAATGACGACTGGATCTCCAGCCGTCCGAAAAGAAGCATCAGGCCGCGTGCCGAGAAGCGCCAGTAATCGTCGGGCGTCGCGTGGAACGCTTGCGACCACGCAGCCGCCACGTAGGCCAGGCCTCCAGGTCGCAGCGCCCGCTCGATATTGCGGGCCGCGCGCGCCGGGTGACGCGTGTGTTCGAGTACATGGCAGCACAGGACGAGATCGAACGGCTCCTCGCCCAGCTTGGCCTTCAGCATGCGGGGGTCGCCGCAGATGTCAGCGACGCAATCGACGTTGGATCCCTCCGCGATATCGAGGCCGACAAACCTGGCCTTGGCGCCGAAACGCCGAGCGACGAGGCTTCGCCAGTTGCGTACGTTGCGCTCCGAAACGAGCGTCCGCGATCCCACCTGCAATACCCGGGGCGCACGCCTCCCCGTCGATTGCGCCAGACGATCGAACAGCTGATCGATCTCGCGCGTAACGCTCGTGCCGACAACGCGTAACTCCCCGGGGCGCGCTTCGCCGGGAGTGTCGTTGCCGCCCGGCATCAGTCCCTTACCACCAGGATATGCATGCGCCGTGGCCCATGGGCGCCGAGCTCGATCGTCTGCTCGATATCGCCGGTGCGCGATGGGCCCGTGATGGTGTTGACGGTGCGCGGCATCAGGTTCTTGCCATAGCGCTCGCGCAGACGCCCCCACACATCCTCGTAGCCGCCGACGATGTCGGCCTCGCGCAGCACAACGACGTGCGTGTCCGGCAGCAGGTTGAGGGTCACGGGGTGATCGGGCCCGGAGGCCATCACCACGGTGCCGGTCTCGGCGATGCCGGCGAAAGCCCCGGTCACCGACACCTGGTCGCTTCCTTCGCCGCGACCGTGGCGGATTGCCAGCATCTTCTGGCTGGCCCAGTCATAACTGTCGAGCAGGGGGGAGGGCGCCATCGCGACGCTTGCCGGCAGATTGTTGCGCGCGAGATAGGCCGTTACTTCGCCCGGCACGTCATCCGCGGCGACGCGCGCGACCGTGGCGTTGAGGGTCTCGGCCCACTGGCAGAACAGCGCGACCTTTTCGGATTGCGGCAGCTGCGCACGCGCGACCGACGGGCCGCGGGGAGGCGAGGCGAGCCGTGCCTCGACGGCGCTGCGGGCGTCGCCGGCCAACTCGCCGCGGCGCAGCGAGCGGCGGATACCGCCCAGGATCTGGGCCCGGGCGTCGTTCATGACTTCCTCCGCGCCGCCCAGCGGGCGTGGAAAGTGCCACCGGCCTGAGGTGCCGGAAAATCGCGGAAGCGGGTCCAGCCACCGGCCAGCGGCAGCGTACCGTAGCGGCCGTCGGCGCGACCGAACAGGGCCAGCACACGGTTGGCGATGCCGGTGAGACGGCGGTAGAGCGCGGGCCGTCGGGCGACGAAGCTCCAGACCGCCAGCCCCTGCCGCATCGCCTTCGGCGTCAGGTGCTTCTCGAACTCGCGCTCGCGCCAGTGCCGCATCAGCTTCGGCAGCGGGATGCGCACCGGGCACACGCTCTCGCAGCGGCCGCAGAACGTCGAGGCGTTGGGCAGGTTGCTCGCCTCCTCGACACCCACGAGCTGCGGCGTCAGCACCGCGCCCATCGGGCCGGGATAGACCCAGCCATAGGCATGGCCGCCCACGGCGCCATAGACGGGGCAGTGGTTCATGCAGGCGCCGCAGCGGATGCAGCGCAGGATCTCCTGCATCTCCGTGCCGAGCACCGAGGACCGTCCATTGTCGAGCAGCACGACGTGATACTGCTCGGGTCCATCGAGATCCTCGCGCTTCTTCGGGCCCGTGTTGAGGGTGGTATACGCCGAGGATTCCTGGCCCGTCGCCGAGCGCGCCAGCACGCGCAGCAGGACCGCGGCGTCCTCCAGCGTGGGGATCACCTTCTCGATGCTGGCCAGCACGATGTGCATCCGGGGCAGCGTGTTGGACAGGTCGGCATTGCCTTCGTTGGTCACCAGCATCGACGAGCCGGTCTCCGCCACCAGGAAGTTGGCGCCGGTCAGGCCGACATCGGCATCGAGGAACTTCTGGCGCAGCACGTAGCGTGCTTCCGCGACGAGATCGTTACGCTCGGTGAGCCGCTTGTCGAAGCCTAGCTTGGCGTGATGTTCGAGGAAGGTGTCGGCGACCTGGTCCTTGGTGAGATGGACGGCCGGCGCGATGATGTGGCTGGGCGGCTCGTTGCGCAGCTGGATGATGTACTCGCCGAGATCGGTCTCGATCGGCGCGATGCCCATTGCCTCGAGATGCTCGTTGAGCGCGATCTCCTCCGCCACCATCGACTTCGACTTGGCGACGGTGCGCGCGTTCACGCTCTTGCAGAGGTCGGAGATGATCCGGCGCGCGTCGGCGGCGGTCGGCGCCCAGTGCACCTTGCCGCCGAGCGCGATGACCTTTCGCTCGAACTCCTCAAGATAGAAGTCGAGATGCGCCAGCGTGTGGTTCTTGATGTCGCGCGCGCGGTCGCGCAGCGCCTCGAACTCCGGCAGTCTCTCGGCCGCCTGGCGTCGCCGCTCGGAGAAGCCGACCTTCAGCTTGGCCAGCGAATCCTGCAGGTTGGGATCGGACAGCGCGTGGTCGACGTTCGACTTGAAGGCGTGTGCGGTGGATTGCATCAGCCGCGCTCCGGTTCGCCGATGGCGGGCAGGTCGCCCATGCCGGCCAGCACCTCCGCGACGTGGCGCACCTGCACGGGGCTGCCCTCGCGCTGCAGCTTGCCGGCCATGTTCATCAAACAGCCAAGATCGCCGGCCAGCAGCGTCCCGGCGCCGGTCGCGACGATGTCGGCCGTCTTCTCGCTCACCATGGCATTCGAGATCTCGGGGTACTTCACGCAGAAGGTGCCGCCGAAGCCGCAGCAGACTTCGGGTGTCTTCATCTCACACAGCTTCAATCCCTGAACCGAATCGAGCAGCCCGCGCGGCTGCTGCTTGACGCCCAGTTCGCGCAGGCCTGAGCAGGAATCGTGATAGGTGACCGCGCCGTCGTAACGCGCGGCGACCTTCTCGACTCCCAGGACGTCGACGAGGAAGGAGATCAGCTCGTGGCTGCGGGCGGCGAGGTTCTCCGCGCGAGCCTTCAGCGCGGGGTCGTCCTCGAACAGGCCCGGATAGTGGTGCGACAGCATCCCGCCACAGGAGCCCGACGGCGCGATCACGGCGTCGTACCCCTCGAAGGCATCAATCACCTGCACGGCGATGGCGCGGGTCGTCGCGCGGTCGCCGCTATTGTAGGCCGGCTGGCCGCAGCAGACCTGGAGCGGCGGCACGTCGACGGTGCAGCCCGCTTCTTCCAGGAGTTTGACGGCGGCAAAGCCCACGGACGGCCGGAACAGGTCGACGAGGCAGGTGACGAAGAGCGCGACGCGTCGCGGGCGGGCGGGGAGGGCTGGCGATCTGGACACGCCGCGAACATGGCAGCGGCGAATTTGGCGTGCAACGGCCGCTTTTCCGAAAAGGCTCGAACGAGCCGGGACGGCCGGGGTCCCGGCATCGCGAAGGGGGCCGCCGCCGCCGTTTTCACCCTCGCCGCGCCGTGCACCCCGGCGGGCAGAAACCCTCGGCGACAGACGGCGGAGCGCTCAGTTCTTGTTCGGCACCAGCACGATCGCGCGGCCTTCGCTGTTCATGCGGCCTGCCCATTCGGCGGCCTGGGCGCCGCTGCCATAGAAGACGTCGCCGCGCGCCGGGCCCTTGATGGCCGCACCGGTGTCCTGGGCGATCATCAGGCGGCGATAGGATTCGGTGGCGCCCGGCTTGCGGTAGACAGGGCGGCGCGTGTCGATCCACACCGGCGTACCGTAGGGCGTGATCGTCGGATCGACCGCCATGCTGCGCTGGGCGGTGAGCGGAACCCCCTCGGCTCCGATCGGAGCCGACGTCTTGGTGTCCCGGAAAAATATGTAGCGCTCGTTCTTGCGCATCACGTCGCGCGCCTGTTGAGGATTGCGCTTCAGCCAGTCACGAATCGCGGGCCAGGTCGCATCCTCTTTCTTCATCACGCCCATCTCGACCAGCACGGCGCCGATCGCGGTGTAGGGGCGGTTATTCGAACCGTCGAAGCCGAGCGTCATCGTTCCGCCCTCGGCCAGCTGGACGCGACCGCTGCCCTGAACCTGAACCTCGAACAGACCGACGGGATCCTGCACGTAGGCGATCTCGAGTCCCTTGCCCTTCAGCGCGCCGGCCTCGATTTCCGAGCGCGTATAGTAGGGTTGGTCGGTGAGGTCCGGCGGCTTGCGATAGACGGGTACCGTGAACAGGCGGGATGGAACCTTGCTGCCGCGGAGCTCGGGTTCGAAGTAGCCGGTGAACTTGCCCTCCGACTTGATGATCAGAGGTCGGAAATTCGATTCGAAGAAGGTGCGCGCGCCGCGGGCGTCTCCGGGCTTGACGGTGGCGGCGGCTTCGCAGATTCGCGCCCATTCCCCCGGGGTGACGGTCTTTTCGCCGCCATCGGTCGCGATCCTGACGTCCGGCCCGGTCGTGAGCTTGGGGCAGGAGCGACGGAAGGTGGCGAGCGCTTCGGCGTGGCGATCCGCCGCCCAACCGGCGATCTCGTTGTAGGAAGTCGGCTCCATCGCGATGCGCTGTTGCGGCGCGGAGCCCGGTGTCGAGGCGCAGGCAGATAGGAAACCGGCGACGACCAACAGGGTCAGGCCACCGGCGAACTGGCTTCCTCGCATTCTCGGAAACGCCTCCCTCAGCCTTCGCTTTCCGTCTTGATGAGCTGCCAGTTGGGATCACCCGATGTCGTGTCGCGACGGAAAGTCCAGAGGTCGACGACCTTCTGGACCTCATTGGGGTTGCCGTCGACGATCTGGCCTTCGGCATTGCGCACGACGTTGATCTGCTCGCTGACGAACCGAACCGTGACGACCGCGTTCGAGCCCTGCAACTCGGCCGCGGCGATGTCGGAGGCCTCGAAGCCGATCAGGGTCGTCTCGGCCTTCTCGTTGCGCTCGATCCGCCCGCGGATGGCGGCTTCGAAGCTCGCATAGGTGGCGCCGTCCAGCAGGGGCCTGAGCGAGGCCGTGTCGCCGCGGGCGAAAGCCTCGACGATGGCGGTGAAGGCTGCGCGCGCGCCGCCGGTGAAACCGATTGGCTCGAAGCCCGGGTCGGCGGCGCGAATGGCGGCGATGCCCGACGTCGCGGTCGGCATCACCGTGGCCCGGATGCCGCCGGGTCCGCTGGTCGGCGAGGACTGGCGCGGGGCCGGCGCATTGGCCGTCGGCAGAGGCACGACATTGTCATTGCCCTGCGACGCGTCGCCCACGCGCGGCGTGGCGGGAGGTGGCGCGGGCGGCGTGAACGGATCGCGCGCCGGCGGCTGCTCGTTGCCGGTGCGTTTGCCCAGCACGGACCGCAGCCGGAGGATCAAGAAGACCGCGACCAACCCGATCAGGATGATGTCGTAGTTATTACCCACGATGGCGCTCCGAAGGCTCGCTATCCCACGCGCTCGACTGTCTCAAATTACATAGGCCGCGAATGGGGAAAGGGCAAGGCAACGACCTGCCCGCCACCGAGGCAGGTTTCACGCGGACAGCACCACAATATCGACGGATTCGGTGACGCCTGCGACCTGGCGGCCGGGCCGGCGCTCATGAGGAGCGGCCGGGCGATATCCCTGCCGCTCGGCGAGCGCGTAGGTGGCGCCGTCGGTGAGTGCGCGCGTCCCCTCCACCTTGTTGTGCTTCTCCAGCTTGGCGGCGAAGTTGACGGCATCGCCGATGACCGTGAATTCGAGCCGTTCGCCGTCGCCCACGGCGCCGAAGACCACCCTGCCGGAAGAGGCCGCCAGGCCGATATCGAGGGGTGGCAGTCCCGCGGCCCGCCGCTCGGCCGCCCACGCGGCGGCGGCGGCCATCACCGCCTCGGCGGCCCGCAGCGCGTCGGCTGCGGCCGTGACGGAGGGCTTCACGGCGCCGAACGACGCCAGGATGCCGTCCCCGAGAAACTTGTCGATGCTGCCGCCGGCCGCCACGATCAAGGGGCAGACGCGGTGCTGATAGTCCTGCAGGACCTTCATCACCTCGTCGGGCTGAAGCTCCGTCGCGAGGCGCGTGAAGCCGCGCAGGTCGACCGTCAGGATGGAGACGTCGCGCAATTCTCCCTCGCCGGCCCGGATCGACATCTCCGCCCCGCGGATGCGGGCGGCCACTCCCGGATCGAAGAAGCGCGAGAGATCCTGGGCCGCCGCGCCCTCGCTCACCGCCTGGACCAGCAGATGCCGGGCGCGCGAGATGGCCAGGGCCAGCACGAGGGTGGTGAGCAGGATGGCGATGATCTTGTCGACCTCGGCGTGGACCAGCAGCGCGTTGGAGGTCATGTACTCGACGAAATCGTCCGTGGGATTGGCCGGCCCGCCGCGCCCGCCGACGGCGTAGAGGATCAGGCAGATCCATCCCGCGATCGCCGTCAGGCCGGTGAACAGCACGAAGCGCGCCTCGAAGCGCAGCGCCCGCAGCGCAATGAACAGGAACACGTAAAGGAGCGTCGGCACCTTGAGATAGAAGACGGCCGGCTGCGCGTACTTGTAGTGGAACGAGTAGATCAGTCCCATCAGCAGGAAGATGTCGGCGACCACCGACAGGTAGAGCATCCAGGGCCGCAGCAGGCGCGCATAGGCGAGGGCGAGGCGGACCAGGCAGAAGATGCCGTAGATCACCAGCACGTCGACCTCGAAGGAATAGTCCTCCTGCACCACGCCGCCCGGCATGGTGGTCGATTGGTAGACCGTGGTGACCAGCACGACGATGACCAGCTGCACCCAGCCGATCAGGATCTCGCTCTGCTCCTGCTGACGGGTGATCGCTTCGCGGACCCGGTCCGGCAGCTGCGCCATCTCGCCGCCGCCGAACAGCCAGTCGCGGAAGCGCGCGAGCATCAGCGCTTCTCCAGCCAGAGGCTGGAGGGCATCGCGTCCGGCGGCCGGGGCAGCCGGGAGATCACCGAGGTGGCCAGCCGGTCGGCCATGCGGCGCTCCGCCCAGACGCTGGAGAAGAGCGGCTTGAAGGCCCCGCTGGTCAGCAGTGGCACCACGCCCTGCTGCTCGTTGTAGGCACGCCAGCCCCAGATCGCTGGATAGTCGAAGGGCAGGAAGATGTCGTGGATATGGACCAGGGCGCCGGACGGCAGGCCCGGCAGGACGCGGTTCAGCAGGATGTCCACGTCGCTGCCCGGCATCAGGATGTGGCTCGAATCGATGAACAGGACATCGTCCTTCATCAGCCCGTCGAAGACCTTGGCCGGCGCCGCCTGCAGGGTCGAGGACTTCACCCGCACGCCCGGCAGGTCCGCGATATCGGCGCGCGGCGCGGGATCGATCGCCAGGATTTCGCCGACGCCGCCCACGGCCTTGGACAGGACACGCGTCGAATGACCGGAGCCGACCTCGATGACATGGCGCGGCTTGCGCTCGCGGACCAGCGCGTAGGCGACCGCGGCATCAAGTGACGGAAACCACGATTGCTCGAACAGCGCCTTGCACGTCTCGAGCGTCTCGGCGCGCGCATCGACCGCGTCGAGCACGGCATTGAACTGGTCCGAATGCTCCTCGAACAGACGCTCGATCGCCGGATAGGGCGGCTGCGCGCCGGGCGGCGGCAGCAGCGGCGCGTAGCGGTGCGGGATGAACCAGCCGCGCGGCTTCAGGCCGAGAACGGTCGGCAATCCCAGCGCGAACCGCCTCCAGCGGCCGCGCAGGCTGGGCGTGGCGCTCATCGGCACATGCTCACGGTGTTAAGGTCAGGCCTTCATGGGCGACGAGCACGCGCGGCAGCCCGCTTGGCGCCAGGCCCGGCCGCAGGGCCGCCGCCGCGCGCGCCACATTGTCCATGAAAGCGTCGTCATGACTGGGATCGTGGTGGAAGATGGCGAGTGTGCCGACGCCGGCCGCGTCGGCGATGCGGACGCCTTCCTGCCACGTCGAGTGACCCCAGCCGCGATAGCGCTCGTACTCCTCGTCCGTATAGCTCGAATCGTAGATCATCACGTCGGCGCCGCGGCACAGATCCGCGATGTTGCGGTCGATCTCGCCTTCCCGATGTTCCGTGTCGGTGATGTAGCAGATCGACTTGCCCAGATAGTCGATACGATAGCCGGTGGCGCCGTTGGGATGGTTGAGCGGCGCCGTGCGCAGAGCGACGGCGCCGCATGACAGCGTGTCGCCTGCCCGGAACTCCGAGAACTCCACCCGCGCCTGGAAGATATCGAGCGAGACCGGATAGAGCGGCGCCTGCATCAGGTGTCCGACGACCTTCTTCAGCGTGTAGGGCGCCTCGAGGTGGCCGGCCCACATCCGGACCGAACTGCGCTGGTCGAACAGGGGCGCGAAGAAGGTGAGGCCCGAAATGTGATCGAGGTGCGTGTGGGTGAAGTAGATGTCGATGTCGAGCGGGGCCTGGCGTGCGAGTTCGACGCCGAGCGTGCGAATACCCGTTCCCGCGTCGAAGATCATGCGCCGCCCCCCGGCGGTGATCTCCAGGCACGAAGTATTGCCGCCATAGCGGGCGTACTCGGCGCCGGGACATGAGATGGATCCCCGCACGCCCCAGAACCGGACTTTAAGACCGTCGACCAACAAACCCTTCCCGGCAAGTGAGGCGCCAGAGTCCACAGGGAGGCGGGTGCCGTCAACCGAGGCGGGAGCCTTCGGCGGTCTGGCCGCCTTCTTGCGTGTCGTTCCGTGCGGCTGTTTTCACATATTCTTGCAGTCGATGGTCGAATCCGGCGTCCCGACTGCGTTGCCTACCGGCCGGTTCGGAGCAATACTTTGCCTATGGACACGATCAATCCCGCTACCGCCCCGGCGCTCGCCGCGCCGCCCCTGCGTTGCGCCAAGTTCGCCATCGGCCAGGTGGTGAAGCATCGTATCTACCCCTTCCGGGGGGTGATCTTCGACGTCGACCCGGTGTTCGCGAACACCGAGGAGTGGCTGTCGTCGATCCCCGAAGAAGTGCGGCCCCGCCGGGACCAGCCGTTCTATCACCTGCTCGCCGAGAACGCCCAGACCACCTACGTGGCCTATGTCTCGGAGCAGAACCTGCTGGCCGATGACACCGGCAAGCCGGTGTCGCACCCGCAGGTGCCGCAGTTCTTCAAGGAGCTGAAGCGCGGCCACTACGTCTCGCGGGAGCGCGCACTCCACTAGGCGAAGCACGCGTCAGCCCAGCGCGGCCGCCACCTGGTCGACGGTGGCGGTCCAGCCGACGATCGCGCCTTGGGCGCGGATCATCTCGATCGCCGCTTTCTTGAATTCCGGGAAATAGCTTTCGGTCGCGTCCTCGGCCAGAAGGCACTCGAAGCCGCGGTCGTTGGCCTCGCGCATGGTGGTCTGTACGCAGACTTCCGTGGTTACGCCGGCAAACACCAAGTGTGTGATCTTCCGCTCGGCCAGGATGTCGCCGAGCCGCGTCGCGTAGAAGGCGCCCTTGCCCGGCTTGTCGATGACGATCTCCCCGGGCTTCGCCGCCAGTTCCGGGACGATGTCGGCCCCGGGCTCGCCCGCGATCAGGATGCGGCCCATCGAGCCGGGATCGCCGATCCGCATCGAGGGCTTGCCGCGCAAGCGCTTGGCCGGGGGGCAGTCCGACAGGTCGGGCCGGTGGCATTCGCGCGTGTGGATGATCGTCAGGCCGGCGGCGCGGAACGCCCCGATCAGCCGTCCGACCGTCGGCACGATCGCCGACAACAGGCTCACGTCGTTGCCCAGGGTCGCGCCGAACCCGCCCGGCTCGATGAAGTCGCGCTGCATGTCGATCACGATCAGGGCCGTGCACGCGGGATCGAAGGTGAAGTCGAAGGGTTGTGCGGCGATGGTTTTCATGGGCGCACCGTCAGAGGTTCAGAAACAGGTGTCATCCCGAGCGCGGCGAGCGATCTTTGCGCGGCAGTCATTGAAGGTCCCTCGCTGCGCTCGGGATGACACCGAGGGTTGGTCCGGCCTCGCGTGCCACTCAATGCCCCGCCATGGCGCGGCCGATGGCGCCGACGTCGGCTGCGGCCGCATCGGTCTCGAGCGCGAGTTTGCCGTCGAACATGACGACGATGCGGTCGGAGAGCTGCAGGATCTCGTCGAGGTCCTCGCTGACCAGCAGCACGGCGGCGCCGCGGTTGCGGGCCTGGACGATGCGGGCGCGGATCTCGGCGACGGCCGCGAAGTCGAGGCCGAAGCAGGGATTGGCCACGATCAGCAGGTCGCCTTCGCTCGACAGTTCGCGCGCCAGCACGGCGCGCTGCACGTTGCCGCCGGACAGGCCGCGGATGGCGGCATCCGGTCCCGGCGTCTTCACCTTGTAGGCCTCGATCAGCTTGCGCGCCGTCTCGCGCATCGGGCTGCGCCGGAGGCGGATGCCGTCCGGCGAGGAGGGCGGCTGGTCGAAGGAGCGCAGCGCGATGTTCTCGGCCACAGACATCTCGGCGACGCAGGCGTTGCGCAGCGGCTCCTCCGGCAGGCAGGCGATCTTGTGGCGTACCATCTCGGGCCGCGTCGCGGTGTAGACCTCGCCATGCACCAGCATGCGGCCTGCCTCGGCGTCGCGCTGCCCGGCCAGCGCTTCCACGAGTTCGCGCTGGCCGTTGCCGGAGACGCCCGCGATTCCCACGATCTCGCCGGCGCGGATGTCGAGCTTCAGATCCTCGACCGCAAGCTGGCCGACACTGTCGGCGACGCTCAGCCCCTCCAGTTTCAGCACCGCCTTGCCCGGCGCGCGCGTCTCGCGCTCGACGACGCTGCGTGTCTCGCGGCGTCCGACCATCATCTCGGCCATCGTGTCGTTGTCGAGTTCGCTCGTCGGCCTCGTGCCGATCAGCTTGCCGCGGCGCAGCACCGTGACGGCGTCGCAGTAGGTGTTCACCTCCCGGAACTTATGGGTGATGGTGACGATGGTGATCTGCCCGTCGGTCGTCAGCTTCTTCAGGGTCGTCAGCACCTCGTCGGCCTCGTCGGGCGTCAGCACTGAGGTCGGCTCGTCGAGGATCAGCAGGTTACGCTTCAGGTAGAGCTGGCGAAGGATCTCGCCTTTCTGTTTCTGGCCGGCCGCGAGATCGGCGACGGGCGTGTCGATCGGTACGGTGAAGGGCGTGGTCTCGAAGAAAGACTTCAGCGCGCGCCGCTCCGCCGCCCAGTCGATCACCGCCGGCAGATCGCCGCGCGACAGCACGAAGTTCTCCAGCACCGTCATGTTCGGCACCAGGGTGAAGTGCTGGTAGACCATGCCGAGACCGAGATCGTGGGCCTGGCGCGGATGGGCGATCGTCACCTCGCGCTCGTTCAGCAGGATCTGTCCCTGGTCGGCGGCGTAGTAGCCCATGGCGCACTTCACCAGGGTGCTCTTGCCGGCGCCGTTCTCGCCCAGCAGCGCATGGAAGGCTCCGGCCTCGATCTTCACCGACACGTCGTCGAGCGCGGCCATCGCGCCGAAGCGCTTGGTGAAGCCGATCAGCTCGAGGGACGGCGCCGTCGTCACGCCAGCGCCTTGAGGATCGCGGCCGAGTTGGCGACGGCGCCGAACACCCCGCCCTGCATCTCGACCATCTTGAGTGCCGCGGCGTGGTTGCCGGCATCGGTGGCGCCGGTGCAGTCCTCGAGGATCAGGCATTCGAAGCCGCGGTCGTTGGCCTCGCGCATCGTGGTGTGCACGCAGACGTCGGTGGTGATGCCGGTCAGCACCAGATTGTCGATACCGCGCGTGCGCAGCATCAGCTCGAGGTCGGTGGCGCAGAAGGAGCCCTTGCCCGGCTTGTCGATGATCGGCTCGCCGGCGATCGGCGCCAAGTCGGGAATGATCTCCCAGCCCGGTTCGCCGCGCACCAGGATGCGGCCGCAGGGACCGGGATCGCCGATGCCGGCGCCGATCTGCTGCGACCGCCAGCGCTTGTTGGGCGGCAGGTCGGAGAGATCCGGGCGATGGCCCTCGCGGGTATGGATCACGGTCCAGCCGGCCTTGCGCGCGGCGGCCAGCAGCGTCCTGATCGGCGCGATGGGCGCCCGCGTCAGCGAGAGATCGTAGCCCATCTTGTCGACATAGCCGCCGACGCCGCAGAAGTCGGACTGCATGTCGATGATGACCAGTGCCGTATTGTCGGCCCGGAGGGCGCCGTTCCACGGCCAGGCATAGGGGCGGGAGTCGATGTGGGTCTTGCTCATGACGGCTCCTACTTGACGGCACCCAGCTCGCCCGGCGCGCCGCGCAGGCTGCGCGCCGGCGAGCAGGTGGCGATCATCAGGGCGAGGGTGAGGACGTAGGGTGCGGCGCTGAACAGGTAGTAGCCCTGGGTCACGCCGACCGACTGCAGCGCCGGGCTGATCGCGCCGGCGGCACCGAACAGCAGCGAGGCCCACAGGCAGCGGATAGGATCCCAGCGCGCGAAGATCACCAACGCGACGGCCATGAGGCCCTGGCCGCTCGACAGGCCCTCGTTCCAGCTGCCTGGGTAGTAGAGCGACAGGAAGGCGCCGCCAATGCCGGCAAAGGCGCCGCCGACCGCGGTCGCCAGCAAGCGGACGCGCCCGACCGAGGCGCCGATCGCCAGGGCGGCGTCGACGCTTTCGCCGGCGAGGCGGACGATCAGGCCCCAGCGCGTGTTTTTCAGGGCCCAGGCCAGCGCGAAGGCCAGCGCGATGCCGATCAGGAACAGCGGGTTGACCTGCAGCGCCTGCTGCACCTGCGAGATGCTGCTCCAGGCACCGAGGTCGAGGGCGCCCAGATTGGGCGCCTTGGGCTGGATGTAGGGTTTGCCCAGGAAGAAGGCGAGGCCGGTGCCGAACAGCATCAGGCCGATGCCGGTCGCGATGTCGTTGACCTTGGGGAGCTGGCAGAGCGCCGCATGCAGGGCGCCCAGCAACAGGCCGACGCCGGCCGCCACCAGCACGCCGAGCCACGGCGAGCCGCTCAGCAGCGCCGTGCCGTAGGCGGTCATCGCGCCCATCATCAAGGTGCCTTCGAGGCCGAGATTGATGCGCCCGCTGCGCTCGGTGAGACATTCGCCGAGGCTCACGAAGATGAAGGGCGTGCTGACGCGGATGGCGCCGGCCAGCATGGCCAGCGGCACGCCCCAGAGTCCGAGATCGGTACCGTCCATGCTCAGCGTCCCTCCGCGGCCCTGAAGCGCCACAGCCAGGCCCAGGAGCGGCCGTACAGCGTCTCGCTCGCCAGGATGCAGACGAAGATGATGCCCTGCAGCACGACCACCGCCGCGTCCGGCAAGTCGAGCCGGCGCTGGAGAAGCCCGCCGCTGGCACCGATACCGCCCAGCAGGATGGCGACCGGGATGATCGCCAGCGGATGATGTCGCGCGAGGAAGGAAACGAGGATGCCGGTGAAGCCGTAGCCGACCGCCAGCGAGGCGTTGGCCTTGCCGTGCACCGCTGCCACCTCGACCATGCCGGCGAGGCCCGCCGCTGCGCCGCCGGCGGCGCAGGCGATCAGCACGTAACGGCCGACGTTCAGGCCCATCATGCGCGCGGTTTTGGGGTTGCCGCCGATCACCTGCATGGCGAAGCCGAAGGTCGTGAAGCGCTGCACGAGGTAGCAGATCAGGCAGGCGGCGATGCCGAAGGCTAGGCCCCAATGGACGTCGCTGCCGGCGATCGTGCCCAGCATGTTGGCGTCGCCGATCGGCGGGGTCGACGGCTTGTTGAGGCTCGTCGGATCGCGCAGCGGGCCCTCGACGAAATGGTTCATCAGGGCGATCGCGATGTAGGTCAGCAGCAAGCTGGAGATCGTCTCGTTGACGCCGCGATACTGGCGCAGGCCGCCGGCCAGCGCGATCCATGCGCCGCCCACGACCATCGCCGCCGCTGCCATGGCAAGGTTGGTGACGAGGGGCCCGGAGGCCGCGACGGCGACACCGGCCGCGGCGGCCGCGACGCCGCCCAGGACCAGCGCGCCCTCGTTGCCGATGATGATCAGGCCGAGCCGCGCCGGCAGCGCGGTGCACAGCGCGGTCAGGATCAGGGGGGCGGCGCGCGTCAGCGTGTTCTGGAAGGAGAACCAGCTGCCGAACGCGCCCTGGTACATGAGCGCATAGGCCTCGAACGGATCGACGCCCGCGTAGAAGACGAGCAGCAGGCCGAAGATCACCGCCGACGCGAGCAGCGCCAGCGCCGAGACGGCGATGCGTTCCAGGGCGGTACCCATGCCTATGTCCGTCTCCGGAGCGAGGTGAGATGAACCGCCGCTCTTCCTCCCCCGTCATACGGGGGAGGTGGCCCGGGGGACCGGAGGGGGAAGGCCACGAGCCCGATCTTTTCCCGACCGACAATCATCGGATTGCGTTCCCCCTCCCGGCCTCCCCCGTAGGACGGGGGAGGAGAAGAGCTGATGGGATCATGATCCCGCGCCCGTCAGGACGTCGCGCCCAGAACGCCTTCGACAAGGTAGTTCATGCCTTCGAGCACCGGCTCGGTCTGGGTGTAGGTCGTGCCGGCGGCGATGACGGTGTTGCCCTTGTTGTCCTTCAGCGGACCCTTGAAGATCGCGAAGCTGCCGTCGATGATGCCCTTCCGGACTTCCTCGACCTTGGCCTTGGCCGCATCAGACACCGCGGGACCGAACGGCGAGGTCTTGACGTAGCCTTCCTTGAGTCCGCCGCGCACGAAGTTGCCCGGCACGCCGCCCTTCTTCATCGTCTCGACGAAGTCGACGTAGATCTTTTCCCACTGCCACTCGGCGCCGGTGAGGTAGCCCTTCGGGGCGAGCTTCGCCTGGTTGGTGTGGTAGCCGCTGGTGAAGATTCCGGCCCGCTCGGCCGTCTCGATCACGACCTTCGGGCTGTCGACATGACAGGTCACGACGTCGACGCCCTGCGCGATCATCGAGTTGGTGGCCTCGGCCTCCTTTACGGGCAGCGACCAGTCGCCGGTGAAGATCACCTGGGTGGTGGCCTTCGGGTTCACCGAGCGAGCGCCCAGGGTGAAGGCGTTGATGTTGCGCAGCACCTGGGGGATCGGCTTGGCGGCGACGAAGCCCAATTTGCCGCTCTTGGTCGTCATGCCGGCGACGATGCCGGCGAGATACTGAGCCTCGTCGATGTAGCCGAAGTAGCTGCCGGTGTTCATCGGGTTCTTGGCCTGGTTCCACAGACCGCCGCAGTGGCGGAACTGGACCTTCGGGTACTTGGCCGCCATGCGCAGCATGTGCGGGTCGAAGTAGCCGAACGAGGTCGGGAACAGGAGCGTGGCGCCGTCCATGTTGATCATGCTCTCCATCGATTTCTCGACGGCGACGGTCTCCGGCACCTTCTCCTCCTCGACGACCTTCACGCCGGCCATCTTTTTCAGGACGGCCGCGCCCTCGGCATGGGCCTGGTTGTAGCCGTAGTCGTCGCGCGGCCCGACGTAGATGAAGCCGACGACCAGTGGCTTCTGCGCCTGGGCGCCGCCCGCGAGGCCGAGGGCGGCCGCGCTGGCGGCGCCGCCCAGAAGTGCCCGTCGGCCGATATTGAACTTGTCGATCATCGAACGTCCCCCTCGATCGCTTGTGCGGGCGTCGCGGCCCGAAGGGGAAACAGCAAGGGGTGTGCCACGCCTAAAACACGCCGAGAGCGGGCGAATCGGTGACAGGCACACGGTCTGCGCGCCCGAATTGCATGCAATTTTACCCGATTGCATTCTTATTGGGCATCATTGAGTGCAGGATCGACGTTGGCATCCATCTTGTATGCAAATGGCCATGCGCACTGACACGAACCCGACACTGGCCGATAAACTCGCCGCCGCGATCGCCGACGGCATCCTCAACGGCAGGTTGCCACCCGGTGAACGCCTCGATGAAGTGGGCCTTGCCGAACAGCATGGCGTCTCGCGGACGCCGGTGCGCGAGGCGCTGCGTCAGCTGGCGATGAGCGGCCTGATCGACATGCGCCCGCGCAAGGGCGCCATCGTTTCGAAGGCGACCCCCGAGGAGATCGAGAGCCTGTTCGTGGCCATGGCGGAGATGGAGGCGACCTGTGCGCGTCTCGCCGCTATGAGCATGACGCCGATCGAGCGTCGCCGCCTTCAGGCACGCCATGAATCGATGGTGGCGCTGGCGAAAACTGGTGAGACCGAAGCCTATTCGGACGCCAATGTTGCCTTCCACTCGGCAATCTATGCCGGCGCCCACAATGCGCCTTTGGCGGAGTATGCGATGAGCCTGCGTCGCCGCGTCGGCCCCTTCCGCCGCGCCCAGTTCCGGATGGACGGCCGCCTCCTGCGGTCGAACCAAGAGCACGATGCCGTGGTGCGCGCGATCCTCTCCGGCGACGCCGCCGGCGCCCATGCCGCGATGATCCATCACGTCAGCCTGGTCGAGGACGCCTTCGAAGCCTTTGCCGCAATCAACGCGGCTTGATCGTTGGAGCGGCGCGCTCCAACGACTCTCAATTCAGCGCGAACGGAAAGTACTTGTCGTTGAGCTTCTTGTAGGTGCCGTCGGTCATCATCTCGCCGAAGGCCTTGTTCAAGGCTTCGCGCAGCTTCACGTCTTCCTTGCGCAGGCCCGCCGCGACGCCGACACCCAGCGTCTGCGTGTCCTTGATGTCCTGGCCGACCAGCTCGCAGCACTTGCCCTCGGGCTTCTGGCTCCACAGCCAGAGCTGCGCCTTGTCGCCGAAAACCGCGTCGACCTCGTCGTTGGCCAGCGCGGCCAGCGCTTCCTGGACCGAGGCGTAGCGCCTGAGCTGGGCCGAGCGGCGGAAGCTCTTGTCGGCCCAATCGGCATGCATCGAATCCTTCTGGATGCCGATGCGCTTGTTACGCAGCAGCGACGGCGGGCCGTCGAACGGTGCGCCCTTGGCAGCAATGAAGGCGCCGGGCGAGAGATAGTAGCGGCGCGACAGGCCCATGCGCTGGCGCCGCTCGCGAGTCACTTCCATCGACGACATGATGATGTCGAACTTCTTGTCAATCAGGCCGGGGATCAGTTCGTCCCACTTGAGCGCGACGAACTCGCACTCCGCCTTGATGCGCTGGCAGGCTTCCTGGGCAAGCTCCATCTCGAAACCCGCCGGCATGCCCTTGCGATCGAGATAGTTGAAGGGTGGAAAGGCGCCTTCGGTCGCGATGGTGATCTTGAAGGCCGGCGGCGTGAACGGCGACTTGGGGCCGGGCTTGGCCGCGGCCTGGGGCGCGGGCTTGGCGCCCGGGGCGGGTTTCGGTGGCGGCTTCTGCTGCGATTGCGGCTGCTGCTGTTGCTGTGCCGAGGCGATGCCCGTCAAGGCGAACAGGCCCATCGCCAGAGCGAGACTGGAGAGAAGCTTCATGCGATCAGCCGCTCCAGCAGGGCGTTCAGGCGCTGACGACCTGCGGACGTGGCGCGCAGATGCGTGGCGTCGATCTCCAGGAAGCCCGCGCGCACCAGCGGCTCGAGCCGCGCGGCGTCGAGGGCCTCGACCGGGTCGGTGCCGGCGACGGACGCAAAGGTGGCGCGGTCGATGCCGTCGGCCAGCCTCAGTCCCATCATCAGCGCTTCCTCCACGAGATCCTGCCCCTCGACCGTCGACGTCTCGGCCGTGCCGTGGCCGTCACGCTCGACCGCTTCCAGCCAGGCTTCCGGTCCGCTCGCCCGCCGGGTCGCCTGCTTGGCGTTGCCGACGGCGAAGCGGCCATGCGCGCCCGGCCCGATGCCGACGTAATCCTGATACCGCCAATAGATCAAATTATGGCGGCAGGCAGCCCCCGGGCGCGCGTGGTTGGAAATCTCGTAGGCCGGCATGCCGGCACGCTCGAGCCGCGCCTGCGTCTGCTCGAACATCGCGGCGGAGGCTTCCTCGTCCGGCAGCGCGAAGCCGCCGCGCGCGTGATCGGTGAAGAAGCGCGTCCCGCGCTCGATGGTGAGCTGGTAGAGCGAGAGGTGCTCGCCCGCGAGCGCCAGTGCGCGCTCCAGTTCCGCGGCCCAGGCTTCCGGCGTCTGGCCGGGCCGCGCGTAGATGAGGTCGAAGGAATGGCGCGCGAAATGGCGACGCGCCGTCGCCAGCGCCTCCAGCGCCTCGTCGGCCGAGTGCTCGCGGCCCAGGAACTTGAGCGATGCCGTTTCGAGCGCCTGCACGCCCAGCGACACGCGGTTGACGCCGGCTTCGGCCAGGGCGGCGAAGCGCCCGGCCTCGACCGAGGTCGGATTGGCCTCCAGCGTGATCTCGATTTCCGGGGCCGTGTCCCAGAGCTGCCGCGCGCGCGCGATCAGCGCCGCGACGGTCGCGGGCTCCATCAGCGAGGGCGTGCCGCCGCCGAAGAACATGGTCTCGATCCGGCGTCCCGGCGCCTCGCGCGCCGCATGTTCCAGCTCGCGCAGCAGGGCCGCCCGCCAGCGTGCCTGCTCGACGCCCTCGCGGACGTGGCTGTTGAAATCGCAGTACGGGCACTTCGACTTGCAGAAGGGCCAATGGACATAGACGCCCAGTGGCGCCGCGCTCATCCGAAGCAGGCCTCGACCATCATCCGGAAGGCGCGCCCGCGATGGCTGATGGCGTTCTTCTCGGCGTCGGACATCTCGGCCGTGGTGCGGGTTTCGCCGACCGGCTGGAAGCATGGATCGTAGCCGTGGCCACCGCTGCCGCGCGGCGGCCAGACGATCGCGCCGTCGAGCGTGCCGTGGAACAGCTCGACATGCTCGTCGGGCCAGGCGAGCGCCAGCACGCAATGGAAGGTCGCCACGCGCGCCGCGTCGGTCCTTGCCACGTTGCGCGCCGCCAGCTCATCCTGGATGCGGCGCATGCCCACCATGGCGTCGCGCGTCAGCCCTTCCCAGTCGGCGGTGTAGACGCCGGGCTGATGATCGAGGGCATGCACGCTGAGGCCGGAATCGTCGGCCAGCGCCGGCAGGCCGCTGCCGCGCGTCGCCGCCAGCGCCTTCAGCGTCGCATTGTCCTCGAAGGTCGTGCCGGTCTCGTCGGGCGCCGGCAGACCGAGATCGGCCGCCGAAACGATCTCGATGCCGAAGGGCCCCAGCATGCTGCGGATCTCGCCCGCCTTGCCGCGATTGTGGGTCGCCACAACGAGCTTCGGCAGGACGAAGCGGCGGGCCATCAGTCGAGCCCGACGGCGGCGCGCTGCAGCTTCGTAAGCTCGCCAATGCCCTTCTTGGCCAGGGCCAGCAGTTCGAGGAACTGCGCCTCCGAGAACGGATCCTGTTCGGCCGTGCCCTGGACCTCGACGATGCCGCCCTTGCCGGTCAGCACGAAGTTGGCATCCGCTTCGGCCTTGGAGTCCTCCGGATAGTCGAGGTCGAGCACGGCGGTGCCTTCCCACAGGCCGCAGGAGACCGCGGCCACTTCGCCGCTCAATGGATTGGCGGCCAGCTTGCCGTCCTTGATCAGGCGCTGGAAAGCGAAGTGCAGCGCCACCCAGGCGCCGGTGATGCTGGCGGTGCGCGTGCCGCC
The DNA here is from genome assembly GCF_020880995.1 of Reyranella aquatilis. Lineage (GTDB taxonomy): Bacteria > Pseudomonadota > Alphaproteobacteria > Reyranellales > Reyranellaceae > Reyranella > Reyranella aquatilis. The sequence continues at coordinate 209,310 of NZ_JAJISD010000003.1, forward strand.
GTCCGCCTGCAGCACGTCGCAATCGATGTTGATCTGGCGCTCGCCCATGGCCTGCAGGTTGACCACGGCGCGCAGCGAGCGGCCGATCAGACGCTGGATCTCCTGTGTGCGGCCCGACTGTTTGCCGCGCGCGGCCTCACGGTCCGTGCGGGTATGGGTTGAGCGCGGCAGCATCCCGTACTCGGCCGTCACCCAGCCCTTGCCGCTGTTGCGCATCCACGGCGGCACTTTCTCGTCGACCGAGGCGGTGCAGAGCACGTGGGTGTCGCCGAACTTCACCAGGCACGATCCTTCGGCGTGGCGAGAAAAGCCGGATTCCAGGGAAACCGGGCGAAGCTGGTCGGGGGCGCGGCCTGAAGGGCGCATTCTGTTCTCCTGGAAGGACGGGCGGCCGGTGTGTAGCGCCGGGCCGGAGGCGAATCCAGCCGGCACGGGCCTGGGCGTCAGGTTCATTGACCCTGCTGTCCGCACTACCTACATTTTTTCCATGCAGATCAACCGCATCGGATTTCCCGGCAGCACGCTCGGCGACACCCCGGCGGGGCAACGGCAGGCGGCCTCGGTCGCAGAACTGAACGAGCGCGCCCGCGAGGTGCTGCGTCACGTCGTGGAAGGCTATGTCGAGACCGGCGAGCCGGTGGGGTCCCGCGCCCTCACCCGCAAGCTCACCGAAACCCTGTCGCCGGCCACCATTCGCAACATCATGGCCGACCTTCAGGATGCCGGCCTGCTCTACGCGCCGCACACCTCCGCCGGCCGGTTGCCGACCGATGCGGGGCTGAAGCTGTTCGTGAACGGCCTGCTCGAGGTCGGCAACGTTTCCGAGGAGGAGCGCGAATCGATCGAGGCGCGGTGCGCCACGGCGGGCCGCAGCGTCACCGAGGCGCTGGAGCAGGCGACGACGATGCTTTCCGGCCTGTCGCGCTGCGCCGGCCTCGTGATGGCGCCCAAGACAGAGCAGCCGCTGAAGCACATCGAGTTCGTCAATCTCGGGCCCGGGCGCGCCCTGGTCGTCACCGTCACGCAATCTGGCCATGTCGAGAACCGCGTGATCGACACGCCGCTCGGCATGCCGCCGTCGGCCCTGACCGAGGCCAGCAACTACCTCAATGCGCGGCTCACTGGTCGCACCTTCGAGGAAGCGCGCCGGTTGATTCTCGAGGACATCAAGCTGAAGCGCGCCGAGCTGAACGACCTCACCGCGCGCGTGATCGAGTCGGGCCTCGCGACCTGGTCGGGTGAGCCTGGCGGTGGGTCGCTGATCGTGCGCGGCCAGGCGCGCCTGCTCGAGGATATCACCGCGATCGAGGACCTGGAGAGGGTGCGCATCCTGTTCGACGCGCTGGAGCGCGGCGAAAGCTTCGTGCGTCTGCTCGAACTCGCCAACACCGCATCTGGCGTGCAGATCTTCATCGGTGCGGACAATCCGCTGTTCGCCAACACCGGCTGCTCGATGGTGGTCGCGCCGTTCCGCGATTCGCAGGAGCGCATCCTGGGCGCCATCGGCGTGATCGGCCCCACGCGGCTCAACTACGCGCGCATCATCCCGTTGGTCGACTACACCGCGCGCGCAATTGGAAGAGTGGTCGGATAGGGCGCGTTTGCGCTCACCAATCCTTCTCGTCGAAATCCTCGAACTGCTTCATCCGCTCGTCCTCTTCCGCACGCGGGGCGGCGTCTTCGTCGGCGGCATGTGAGAGGACGCGCAGGCGGGTGTCGCGGGTGAGCAGCGGCAGCAGTTCCAGGAGATCGTCGCGGGCAAAGGCCACGCATCCCTGCGTACCGGCATAGTCGTCGCGCGCGATGTGGAGGAAGATGGCGCTGCCCCATTCCCCCTCCGGCGGGTCGTCGTTGTATCCGACAACGACGACGACATCGTACAGCCCGTCCTCGCGCCACATCTTCTCGTGGCTCCATTCGTTCGGGATGCGGACCAGCCGGTTGTAGGTCGGGGATCGCGGGTCGTCGCACCAGCCATCATGCTCGTTGATCGGCCGCGTGGGCAGCGCCACCTTGGGCAGGACCAACCGGTCGTTGCGGAAATAGATGCGGCGCAGGGGGAACTCGCCGACGGGCGTGGCCGAATCGCCCTCCACTTTATCCTCGCGGATGCCGCCTGCACCCACGGTGCAACGCCAGCGCCGGTCACCCAGGGTGGCCCAGCCCAGCGAGGTCTCGGCCGAATCGGCCTGTACGATCAGCACATTGTCGTCGGTCATTGCCCAGTACTCCGGTGCCCTTCATAAAGGCACCCTCTTGAGGGAGAAAGCGATGGCTTATGTCGTGACGCCGCCGGCCACGGTCGGCGTGCCGGTCAACGGAACCGGCGACCTGTTTCCGGTCCGCCGCATCTTCTGCGTCGGCCGCAACTACGCCGCCCATGCCCGCGAGATGGGACACGATCCCGACCGCGAGCCGCCCTTCTTCTTCACCAAGCCGGCCGATGCGATCGTGATCTGCGCCGATCCGAAGAACCCGACCAAGGTGGCCTATCCGCCGGCCACCAAGAACCTGCACCATGAAATGGAGCTGGTCGTGGCGATGAAATCGGGCGGCGCCAACATCCCGGTCGAGAAGGCGCTGGAGCATGTGTACGGCTACGGCGTCGGCCTCGACATGACGCGCCGCGACCTGCAAAACCAAGCCAAGGACATGGGCCGCCCGTGGGACATGGGCAAGGGCTTCGACCAGTCCGCGCCGATCGGCGAAATCTATCCGGCCGCCAAGATCGGTCATCCCTCGAAGGGTACCATCCAACTCGATGTGAATGGCAAGACCCGCCAGAAGTCGGACCTCAATGCGCTCATCTGGAGCGTACCCGAGACGATCTCCTACCTGTCCGGCCTGGTCGAACTGGCCGCCGGCGACCTGATCTACACCGGCACGCCCGACGGCGTGGCGGCGGTGGTCAAGGGCGACACGCTGTCGGGCTTCGTCGACGGCTGCGGCACGGTTACCTGCGTTTTGGTCTAACTGGGGGCGCGCCACTCCGTGGCGCGTTCTTGTCTATTCTGCACCGTGCGGGCTCTCGCGCTTGTGAAAGCGCTGCCGCCCGCCAACAGCTTTAGCAAAGCTAAAGCTGTTAGAGCTGCTGCGCCCTGAACGTATCGCACTGGCGGGGATCACCCGTCTCCAGGCCCCTGCGGAACCAGCGTGCCCGCTGTGCACTGGTGCCGTGCGTGAAGCTGTCGGGCACGACGCGGCCCTGGCTCTGCTTCTGCAGCGCGTCGTCGCCGATCGCCGACGCGGCGGCCAGCGCCTGCTCCACATCCTTGTCGTCGATCATCCGGCCGCCGCGCTGCTTGTCGGCGCGGTTGGCCCACACGCCGGCGAAACAGTCGGCCTGGAGCTCCGTGCGCACGGACAGCGCATTGCCGTCTCGCTTGCTCATGCTCTGGCGCATCTGCTGCACCTTGCCGGAGATGCCGAGCAGGTTCTGTACGTGATGGCCGACCTCGTGGGCGATCACGTAGGCCTGCGGGAACTGGCCGGGCGCGCGGAAACGGCGCGTCAGCTCGTCGAAGAAGCCGAGGTCGAGATAGACGCGCTGGTCGGCCGGGCAATAGAACGGACCCATTGCGGCCTGGCCGACGCCGCATTCGGTGCGCGTGGCGTCGCGGAACAGGACCAGCTTGGGATCGCGGTACTGGCGGCCCATGTCGCGGAAGATCTCCTGCCAGACATCCTCGGTGCTCTTCAGCACGCGCGACACGAACTGGGTCTCAGCGTCGCCGGCCGGCGCCTGCGTTCCGGGCGTGCGGCTGGCCGAGGATGAGGGAGGCGCCGGCGTATAGCTCGAGGTGCCGCCCCCGCCGCCCGCGATGTCGCTCAGGATGGCGCCCGGATCGGCGCCCATGATCATGGCGATGACGACGAAGGCCACCAGACCGAAGCCACCCTTGAACAGGCCGCCGCCCCCGCCGCCCATCGGATTGGGAAAGCCGCCGCCGCCGAATCCCCCGCCGCCGAACCCGCCGCCTTCGCTGCGGCGATCCTCGATGTTGCTGCTCTGGTCGCCATCCATCTGCATGGCTAGGTCTCCTTGGTCGAGATGTCCCCGGCGGGATCGTCTTCGGATGGTCTATAGTGTCCGGCGATGAGTCTCACCATTGCGACCTGGAACATAAACTCGGTCCGGCTGCGGATCGGAAACGTCGAACGGTTCGTGAAGTTGCGCAAGCCCGACGTGCTGTGCCTTCAGGAGACCAAGTGCCCGGACGAGTTCTTCCCGCACGAGGCCTTCGAACGGATGGGCTACACCCATCGCTTCGTGCAGGGGATGAAGGCCTACAACGGCGTGGCGGTGCTTTCCAAGGTGCCGTTCGCCGCCGGCACCGTCCATCACCGCTGCGGCAAGGAGGACTGCCGCCATGTCGAGGTCGCGCTGGACGTCGGCGGGGACCCGATCCTTCTCGACAATCTCTACATCCCGGCCGGCGGCGACATTCCGGACCCCGATCTCAACGTGAAGTTCGCGCACAAGCTCGATTTCTATCGGGAGATGGCGGCGTGGTACGCCGAGCGAAAGCCCGGGCCGCGCGCGCGCAAGGGGCTGCGCCGGATTACGGTGGGCGATCTCAACGTGGCGCCGCTGGAGCACGACGTCTGGAGCCACAAGCAGCTCCTCAAGATCGTCTCGCACACACCGGTCGAGGTCGAGTTGTTCGGCAAGCTCCAGGCCTCGCTCGGCTGGATCGACGTGCCGCGCCGGTTCGTGCCCGAAACCGAGAAACTCTATTCCTGGTGGAGCTACCGCAACAACGACTGGCGGGTGTCCAATCGCGGGCGACGGCTGGATCATATCCTGGCCAGTCCCGCCCTTGCGGGAGCGATCCGCAGCCATCACATCGACGTGGACTTGCGCGACTGGGAGAAGGCATCGGACCATGTGCCGGTGTCCGCGACGTTCGAGGTCTAGGGGGAGCCCGCCATGATGCAAATCATCTTCACCATCCTGATCGGATTCGTCGTGGGTCTGCTCGCCCGCTGGATCGGTCCGGGCGGAATCATCCAGGGCTTCTGGCTCACCGTCCTCATCGGAGTCGCGGGCTCGGTGATCGCGACCTATGGCGGTCAGGCACTCGGCCTCTATCGTGCCGGCCAGCCGGCCGGTTTCATCGGCTCAGTCGTAGGCGCCATCGCACTGTTGGCGCTGGTCCAGCTCTTCGGCCGCTAGCGCACGCGGTAGAGAAAGTACCGGTCCTTCGGCACGCCCGGAGGATCGGGCTGGCGCTGCCAGCGCGAGACGGCGAGCGACTGGTTCGCGAGAACATAGCCGCCGGGCGCCGCGAGCCGGTCGAGTGCAGGCCCCAGCCACTTGCCCATGGCGACGTTGGCTTCGTGATCGCCGGTCCCGAGATCGGTATGGATCAGGGCCGCGGTCGGGCCGAGCCGGCGTGCCGCTTCCTCGATCGTCCGGTCGGCATCGCCGAGGAACAGGCGGTCGTCGGGCGGGATGCAGTCGGGATGGGCGGCAACCTTGCGCTCGAACACGTAGATGTCGCGGCCGGGAAAGAGCTCGCGCAGATGGTCGTAGGTGCGGCCGTTGCCCAGCCCGACTTCGAGAAGGGGGCCGGCGATGGCATCGATCGCGGGCTTGAGAAAGTTGAGGCAATCGCGCTGCGCCTGCATGCGCGCGATGAAACTGTCGAGACGACTCATGACGATAGGGTGACTCTCCGAACGCTCAGGCGGCCCTGGTGGCGGCGCGCAGCTTCTGGTTGGTGTCTTCCAGGCGGTGGGCCAGCTCTCGCATGATCTCGATCGCCATCTCGGGGAACTCCGCGACCAGGCGATAGAACATGTCCTTGGTGATCTTGAGCGTGGCGAGAGGTTCTTTCGCCTTGATCGTCGCGGTGCGCGGCACGTCGCACAGGATCGCGATCTCGCCGAAGAAGCTGTTGCGCTTCATCTCGGCCACGGTGATCTGACCGTTCGGCGTGTCGATCAGGACGTCGGCGGTGCCGCCCAGGATCACGTACATCGTGTCGCCGGGGTCTCCCTGATGACAGACTTCCTGGCCGACGCCGAAGTTCACCCGCTCGCTGGTGAAGGCCAGCAGTTTCAGTCTCGCCTGTTCGACCTTGGAGAAGATCGGCACACCCTTGAGCAGCTCAACTTCTTCGTTGAGGTTCATCGCGTCCTCCTCGATTCACCTACGCCGATGCCATGAGCTCGGCGTAGAGCCCGCCCTTTGCCGCCAGTTCCGACGGCGATCCCTGGGCGACCACCCGGCCGCCCTGCATCACGACAATCTTCTCGAACGGCTCCGCCTGGCTCGGCCGGTTGGCAATCCAGAATACGCCCCGGTTGCCCTCCGATGCGCCGGCCAGGATGTTGTCCCGGATGCGGTCCTGGGTGCGGCCGTCGAACATGGCGACCGCCTCGTTGACCACCATGAGCTCGGGCCGCTTGATCAAGGCCCGGGCGATGCCGAGCTTCTGGCGCTGGCTGGCCGGCAGCCGCTTGCCGCCGACGCCGACATTGTACTCCAGGCCGACCTCGATCACCGAATCGCGCAGCCCGAGTTCGTCGAAGACCTGGGCAATCAGAGTCCCGATGCGCTCGCCGGCCTGCGCCTGTCCATAGACCAGGCGGCCGAACAGGATGTTGTCCTGCAGGGTGGCGGCGCTGTTGTAGCGCTCGAAATCGTAGAACTCGACGGCGTCGCGCAGATTGTCGGGGAGGCCTTCGGCAAACGCGCGCCGGGCGCCGAGGATGCGCTCCTCCATCGCCGCGTCGATCAGGCCGAGGCGATGGCGCGCCTCGATGTAGCGAAACGGCAGGGTCATGAGCCGGATGCGGTCGGCCTCCGGCACCGCCTCGATGCCCTTGCCGCCCAGGCGCTGCAGCAGCAGCCGGACGTTGGGCAGCTCGTCGGCGGAGATGAAGCTGTATTGCTCGAACAGCGGATTGTCGGGCGAAAGGCCCGAGAAGAGTTCGACCATGGTCTCGGCGATGGTGAGACCCATGCGCTGCAGCTCGAGGTCGAGCCCGGTCTCCTTCAGCACCGACAGGACGTAAGGGTCGGCCGCGAGATTGTCGCCGTCGAACTGCTTGCCGAGCGCGGTGCCGAACAGCAGGTTTTCCGCCACCGACAGGTTCTTGTTGTAGTGATCCTTGTTGAACGGCTCGACCAGGCCCGCGTAGGTGCCGTCCTGCAGGTGCTCGTGCAGCGTATGGCGCGCCTTCAGGATTTTCTCCGCGAGGTCGGGCCGCAGCTTGGCATCGACCGTGCCGCGCAGACCCAGCGAATAGATGTCCTCGTCGAGCTCGACCTGCTTCAGCACACGCACCATGCAGGGCAGAAGGTCGGCCGGCCCGGTGGCGCCCGCGAGTTCGTAGTCGACCCAGTCGGCGTTGGGGTCGAAGGCGGGATTTCCGGCCCGCTCCGACTCCTTCCAGAAGCTTTCGCGCAAGGCCCGCGTCGCCTCGTCATAGGTCGCCGGTGCCACCGGGCGCAGCTTGAGTCCGAATAGCAGATTGTCGCGGACAGAAACGGGGAACAGGTAGGTGTCCTGGCCGACATAGGCCAGCCGCGCACCGATGATGTACTCGGGCAGCTGGAAGAAGTCCTTGCCGTCGATTCGAATGGAGCCGCTGGCGGGCAGCGTCTGCCGCGCCAGCACATAGCCCAGGACTTCCTTGCCCGAGCCCGATCCCCCGATCACCGCCACGCGGCCGTTTGTCGGCACGGTCAGGGAAAGGCTGTCGAGCTGCTTGACCCGGCCATCCTCGGAAACGACCACGCCCGCCAGCGCCAGCTCCTTGCCGAGCGGCGGCGGCGGGCCTTCGGGGATCACCTGCAGTTCCGGCGGCATCATGCCCTCGGGCTGGAACTGATCGATGACCTGCTCGTACTTGATCTGCACGTCCTGGCGCTGCTGGTCCCAGTCGATCAGTTCCTTGATCGGCGAAGGCAGGTCCTTGTAGGCAAGAAGCACGCCGACGACCGCGCCCACGTCCATGTGTCCCGTGATCGCGAAGTAGCCACCGATCAGGTAGATCGCGAAGGGCGTCGCCTGCGACAGGATGTTGTTCCAGAACTTGGCGACGAACTTCTTCTGGTAGAGGTCGAAGCGGATCTTGAAGATCCGGCCCAGCCGCTCGGAAATGTCGGCGCGCTCGTAGTTGGCGGCGCCGTGGATGTGGATCTCGTGCACGCCGTCGGCCGTCTCGGCGATGCGGCCGGCAAGCTGGCGGGCCGAGATCTGGCGCTCGCGCCCCAGCACGAGCACGGGCCGGCGCAGCCGCGGGATGATGGCCATCTGTGCCGCCAGCAGGACGATCACGATGATCCCGAGCAGCCAGTTCTGCATCATGATGAAGATGATGGCGGTGAGCGCCTGGCCGCCGAGGAACATCGGCTGCACGAAGGCATCGCCGATGAAGCCGCCGAGCGGCTCGACCTCGTCCTTCACCATGGTCGCCAGTTCGGCCTGCTTGACCTTGCGGAAGTGCGCGGGAGGAAAGCGCAGGATACGATCGTAGAGTTCGTATCGCAGGCGGCGCAGCATGCGCTCGCCCATGCGGCCCTTCTGGGTGTTGATCGTCTTCTTGAAGAGACCGTTAACGACGACCGCGCCCAGGAAGACGAAACTCATGACCACCAGGTACTGGAGCTGGTCGACCTGGAAGCCGTCGAAGAAGCGGATGACCTTGCCCGGGAAGATGGCGGTCAGGTCCAGTTCCCAGACCAGGAACGGGATGGTCTTGCTGTCCTTGAACGCGTTGCCTTGAATACCGTTGTTGATGACCGACTTGGGCACGGTCAACGACATGAAGTAGAAAATCTGGGCGAGGACCACCAGCAGCAGGATCACGACCTGTTCAGGCCGGCTGTGCCGCCAGATGTAGGAGAAAAGGCTGCGTTCCATAAATCCTGCGTCGCCGCGATCTCGTCACCCCTATAGGCGATCAGTCCCTTGATTACATTAGATATTTGCCGGGTTGCCGCACCGGGGGTTCGCGGCACCCCCGGCTTGTGGCATAGTCCGGCCGTCGTTCACCGGTCGGGGCAATAGCCGCTTCGGCGAGGGAGAGGCCAATGCCCGCCAGCACCCGGTCCAAGCGTGTGCTTCTTTACAGCCACGATTCCTTCGGCCTTGGCCATGTGAGTCGCTGCCGCACGATCGCCAACGCGATCGTCGAAGCGGATCAGTCGGTATCCGTGCTCATCCTGTCCGGGTCCCCTGTCGTGGGGTCCTACGAGTTCCGTTCGGGTGTCGACTTCGTCCGTATCCCGGGCGTCGTGAAGATCGAAACCGGCGAATACGATTCGGCCAATCTCCGCATGAACGTCGAGCATACGCTCGAGATGCGAACCCGTATCATCCGCGACACCGCCGACATCTACCGGCCCGATCTCTTCATCGTCGACAAGGAGCCGCTCGGCCTGCGCGGCGAAGTCGGGCCGGCGCTGCGGTTGCTGAAGGAGCGGGGTACCCCACTGGTGCTCGGCCTGCGCGACGTGATGGATGATCCCGCCCAGCTCGCCAAGGAATGGGAGCGCAAGAACGTCGTTCCGGCGCTGCGCGATCTCTACGACGAGATCTGGGTCTACGGCCTGCCGCAGATCAACAAGCCGCTGACCGGCATCGACGTGCCGCCGTCGGTCCGGCACAAGATGGTCTATACCGGCTATCTGCGGCGCGAGCTGCCGTTGCACGGCGACGTGCCGCACGAGATGGAGGAGATCGACGGTCCCTTCATCCTGGTTACGCCCGGCGGCGGCGGCGACGGTGTCGAGCTGGTCGACTGGGTGCTGGCCGCCTACGAGACCGATCCGAACATTCCCTACGGGGCCGTCATCGTGTTCGGCCCGTTCATGTCGGCGACCGCGCGCGAGGCCTTCAAGGAACGCGCGGCGAAGTTCCCGAACATCCGCACGCTCACCTTCACCAACAATCTCGGCGCCCTGATGCAGAAGGCGGCCGGTGTCGTTGCCATGGGCGGTTACAACACCTTCTGCGAAATCCTGTCGTTCGACAAACGCGCGATCATCGTGCCGCGCACCCGGCCGCGCCTCGAACAGTTCATCCGGGCCCGCGCCGCCCGCAACATCGGCCTGGTGGAAATGCTCGACGCCGGACGCGGCCGCGCGCCCCAGGCGATGGCGACCGCCCTGCGTCACCTGCCGCAGCAGGGGCTGCCGAGCGATGTCGTTGTCCCCGGGCTGCTCGACGGGCTGCGCAGCGTCTGGCGCCTCGTGTCCAAGCAGCTTTCCCATCCGCATCGGGGCCCAGCCTCGCTCGAGAGCGCGCCCCAGGGCGGCGAACTTGCCTCCGCGGACCCGGTGCCGTTGCCGGGACGCGCGCGGACCTGATCTTCGGCCATCGATGTCGCAAACGGGCGGGGCAAATGTCGCGGTCATCCTGAAGGGCTGGCCGCGTCTCTCGGAGACTTTCATCGCCCAGGAGATCGCGGGTCTCGAGGCGCGCGGCATCGCCCTCGAGCTCTGGTCGATGCGGCGGCCGACCGACAAGGCGCGCCATCCGGTCCACGATCGGGTGCGCGGCCGGGTCACCTACCTGCCCGAGTATCTCAAGGACGAGCCGGGGCGCGTCTTCACGGCGTGGCTGAAGGCGCGTCGGCTGCCGGGCTACGCCGCTGCGCGCGCCAAATTCCACGCCGACCTGGAACGCGACCGCACGTCGAACCGTGTCCGCCGCTGGGGCCAGGCGCTGGTGCTGGCCGCCGAACTGCCACCGAGCATCGAGCGACTCTACGCGCACTTCCTGCATACGCCTGCGTCCGTCACGCGCTACGCCGCCACGATGCGCGGCCTGCCGTGGAGCGTTTCCGCTCACGCCAAGGACATCTGGACCAGCGACGACTGGGATGCCCGCGAGAAGCTGGACGATTGCGACTGGCTCGTGACGTGCACCAACGTGGGCCTGCAGCGGCTGAAGGAACTGGCCGCGGACCCGGCGAAGCTGCGGCTCGTCTATCACGGACTCGATTTCGCCCATCTGCCGGCGCCCCCGCCCGCTCGGCCGCCGCGCGACGGATCGGATCCCCGCGATCCGGTCGTGATCCTGTCGGTCGGTCGCAAGGTCGAGAAGAAGGGCTACGACGACCTCCTCGATGCCCTGGCTTCGCTGCCAGCCGACCTGCACTGGTGCTTCGAGCATGTCGGCGCGGGAAGCCTCTCCGATGCGCTGAAGGCGCGGGCCGCGTCACTGGGCATCGCCGATCGCTGCGTTTGGCACGGCGGCCAGCCGCAGAAGCAAGTGTTCGCGGCGCTGGCACGCGCCGACCTTTTCGTGCTGGCGAGCAAGAAGGCCGCCGACGGCGACCAGGACGGCCTGCCCAACGTGCTGATGGAAGCCGCCCACCAGGGTCTGCCGTTGGTGTCGACGCAGGCGGCGGCCATCGGCGAGTTCATCGAGGACGGCAGGACCGGCCTGCTCGTGCCGCCGGCGGCGCCGCGTGAACTCGGGCTCGCGCTCGGCCGAATGATCGTCGATCCGGCCCTGCGCCAGCTTCTGGCGCAACGTGCCGGCGAGGTCGTTCGCACGCGCTTTTCCTACGAAGCCGGTGTCGAATGGATCGCCTCCGCACTGCGGGGCCAGCGGAGCGAAAGCACCGTCGCCGCGCGCGCCGCGGAGTAGTCATGCGCGTGCTGATGCACACGCCGCTGAAGGCGCCCGACCATCCCCTGCCGTCGGGCGACCGCGAGATGGCGCGCGGGCTGGTTCGGCTCCTCGAACGCCTCGACCACGAGGTTCTGATGCCGCAAGCCAGCCGGGTCGCACCGGGCGCGCCGCCTGTCGCCACGCATCTCGCGCTGGAGAGACGGGCAAGAGCGCAGGCGGCGCGACTGATCGCGCGCTGGCGGGCGCTGCCGGCGCATCATCCGGAGCGCTTCGACCTCTGGTTCACCTATCACTGCTACTATCGCAAGCCCGACTGGCTCGGCCCCCTGGTGACACGCGCGCTGGGTATTCCCTACGTGATCGTCGAGGCCTCGCATGCGCCGCGGCGCGCCCAGGGGCCGACGCGGATCGGCCATCGCGCTGTCGAACGCGCCCTGGCGGCAGCGGATCTGGTGCTGACCGTCAATCCGCGCGACGTGCCCGGCGTGAAGGCGCGGCTGCGACCCGGCGCCCGCCAGGTCTGGCTGCCGCCTTTCATAGACGTGGCGCCCTTCCGTGTTCCCGCGCGCCGCGACCCGGCGCGGGCCCCGTTGCTGCTGAGCGTCGGCATGATGCGTACGCGCGACAAACTCGACTCCTATCGCGTCCTGGCGCATGCCTTCGGCTTGCTGAAGGACAGCGCGTGGCGGGCTTTGCTGGTGGGCGACGGCCCGGCCCGGCCGGAGATCGAAGCCCTGATGGCACCGTTCGGCGAGCGCGTGCGCTTCGCCGGCGCCGTGCCGCACGGCGAGTTGCCGTCGCTTTACGCATCGGCGGACCTTTACCTTTGGCCGGCAATCAACGAAGCCTACGGGATGGCCTTTCTCGAAGCGCAGGCGGCCGGCCTGCCGGTCGTCGCCGGCCGCACGGGAGGCGTTCCGGCCGTTGTCGCCGACGGCATCAGCGGTCTTCTGACGCCGATCGGCGATGCCGCCGCCTTTGCCGCCGCCGTGAAGCGCCTGCTCCAGGCGCCGGACGAGCGGGCACGTCTCGGTGCCGCTGCCGCCGCGCGCGTGGCCGCCCATCACGATGAACGCGCGGCCGCCCAGGCGCTCGCATCGGCACTGGCGACGGTGCGGGGCCTGCCGCGATGAGGGCGGTGCCGTTCGCGATTCTGCGTCATGCGCCCACGGTCTGGAATGGCGAGGGCAGGCTCCAAGGCCTCACCGACACCGCCCTCAGTGTCGAAGGCGAGACCGCGGCCCGGAACTGGTGCCTGCCGCCGCCTGCCGACGGCTGGAAGCGGGTGAGCAGTCCCCTGCAACGGGCGCGCCGGACGGCCGAGCTCGTGCAGCCTCCGGCGGAGGTCGTCCTCGATTCGCGCCTGCGCGAGATGAGCTTCGGTGTCTGGGAAGGCTTCACGGTCGAACGGCTTCGCGCCACCGGCGGCGAGCTGTTCGCGACGGCGGAAGCGGCCGGCCTCGACTTCCATCCGCCGGGCGGCGAGTCGCCGCGCATGGCCATGGCCCGCCTGTCCCGGTGGAGTTCCAGCCTGGGTGAACCGGTGGTGGCGGTGTCGCACAAGGCTGCGATCCGCGCGCTCCTGGCTTTGGCGACCGGCTGGAACATGCTGGGCCGCCCGCCGCACAAGCTGGACTGGAAATGCGCGCACTTCTTCGTCGCCGGGGACGAGGGCCGCGTGCGGATCGATCGGCTGAACGTGCCGCTGGCGGGCACTTCATGAGCGCGCGTGTCTTCTTTTACGTGCAGCATCTGCTGGGCATCGGGCATCTGCGCCGTGCCGCGACCCTGGCGCGTGCGATCTCCGCCGGCGGGTTCGATGTGCTGCTTGTGTCGGGCGGCGCGCCCGTCGACGGGCTGGCACTGGGCGATGCGCGATTTCATCAGTTGCCGCCGCTGCGCGCGGCCGACGCCAGGCTGAAGGAACTGGCCCGACCTGATGGAACGCCGGTCGACGAAGCCTTCAAGGTGATGCGAACGCGGCAGCTGCTCGCCGTTTTCGATGCTGAACACCCCGACATTCTGCTGACCGAGCAGTTTCCCTTCGGCCGCACCCAGCTTCGCTTCGAGCTGATGCCGCTGCTCGACGCCGCCCAGGACCGCGCGTCGGCTCCTTGGATCGTGTCGTCGATCCGCGACGTGCTGCGCCGGACCGCCTCGCCCGCCAGGGTCGACGAGATGGTGCAGACGTTCGAGGCGTTCGATGCCGTACTGGTTCATGCCGATCCGGCGCTGGTTCGTCTGGACGATAGCTTCCCGGCCTGGCCCGACATCAAGGACCGCGCCCTCTATACCGGTTACGTGGCGGATTCGGGTCCGCAGCCGCCGCCGGAGATCGATGCCGGCAAGGGCGAGGTGATCGTCTCGGCCGGCGGCGGGGCGGTCGGTGCGCCGTTATTGCAGGCCGCCCTTGCTGCGCGGCCGCTCTCGCCGCTGGCGGAGCGGCGCTGGCGGCTGCTGGTCGGCCCGAACATGCCGGCTGCGGAGGTCGCCGCTCTGCGCGCCTCGGCCGGGGGCGACGTCATCGTCGAGCCGGTGCGGGCCGACTTCCCGGCGCTGCTGCGCAACTCAGCGCTGTCGATCTCGCAGGCAGGCTACAACACGGTGGTCGAGACGCTCTGTCACGGTGATCGCGCCGTGCTGGTGCCGTTCGGCACCGCGCGCGAAACCGAACAGGCCGACCGCGCGAGGGTCCTGGTCGAGCGCGGCATGGTTGCCGCCGTCGCGCCCGACGGGCTCTCCGCGGCAAGCCTCGCGGCGGCGATCTCCCGGGCGTGGGCCGGCCCTTCGATCCGCAGCTTCCCGCCGGTCGACGCGGGAGGGGCCGCCGCCACAGTCGCGGCGCTGCGTCAGATGGTGTCGCCGTGAGTCGTTGGCAGGCGCTCGCCGACGAGGCGGCGCGCTGGGGAGAGGCGGGTCGCACCGCCCAGCTCTGGTGGCGCGACGACGATGCCGTCGATGCGGGCGAGGCGCTCGATCGCCTGCTCGCGATCGCACGCGAGCTAGCGACACCGCTCGCTCTGGCAGTCGTGCCGGCCAGGGCCACGCCGGCCCTGGCAAGCCGTCTTGCCGGCGAGACGGATGTCGACGTGCTGCAGCACGGCTATGCCCACACCAATCATGCCGTGGCACCGGAGAAGAAGATCGAGATCGGCCTGCAGCGGCCGGCGATGCTCACCCTGGGCGAACTGGGCACGGGCTGGATGGCGCTCGAGCAATTGTTCGGATCGCGCGCACTGCCTGTCATGGTACCGCCATGGAACCGTATCTCCCCGGTCCTCGTGCCGACCCTGCCCGAGATCGGTTATCGTGGCCTTTCGACCTTCGGGCCGCGACCGCGTGTCCATCCGGTGCGCGGTCTTCTGCAGGTCAACACGCATGTCGACCTGATCGACTGGAAGGGCGGCCGCCGTTTCGCCGGCGAGGAGACCGTGATCGACGCGCTGGTCACAGCGCTTGCGCGCGCACGCGCGGGAGACGGCGAACCCGTCGGGGTGCTCAGTCATCATCTTGCGATGGACGCCGGGGCGTGGGATTTCCTAAGGTCATTGTGGGAAATAACACGGACATTGGAGAACATCCGAGTGCTCGGCGCGCGCGGGCTGTTCACCGCTGAAGTCAGGGATCGGGGAGGGCGCGGGTGAACGCCGCAGATCTGCGCTATCCGCAGAAGACACTGGTTGCCGACTATACGCGCGCGGCGACGGGCGTCATCCTGTGTGGAGCGCCTCTCCTGCTTCTCGACGTCAATCGCTGGCTGGCGGCCCTGCTGTTGGCGGGGTTGGCGCTGTTCGCGCTGTTTCTCGTCCGGACGGCGCTGCGGCATCGGACGCGCTACGCGCTCAGCCCGGAGACGCTCTGCGCGGACGGCCCCGGGGGCGCGCTGGTCGAGTGGAACCGTCTCGACCGGCTGAAGCTCAGTTATTTCTCGACCAAGCGAGACCGGTCTGATGGCTGGATGCAATTGAGTGTCGGTTCGACGGGCGGCAGGTTGATAAAGGTCGATTCCGCCCTGGAGGGCTTTCACGATATCGTGGAGCGGGCGGCGCAGGCGGCCGAGGCCACGGGCGCGCCGCTCAGCGACGCGACGCGGGCGAATCTGAGGTCGATGGGCATCGTGGTCGTGGGTCAGGAAGAAACCGTATGAAGGATCTGCTGCGCGTCGAGGACCTGACCGTCGAGTTCGGCGTGCACGAAGGCGTGCTGCGCGCCGTCGACAAGGTCTCCTTCTCCATCCCGCCGGGCGGCACGGTGGCGCTGGTCGGCGAATCCGGCTCCGGCAAGTCGGTGTGCAGCCAAGCCATCATGGGCCTGCTGCCGCGCACCGCCACCATCTCTTCCGGCTCGATCCTGTTCCAGGATCCGCGCGTCGACGAAGGCGTCGTCGACATCGCCCGCATCGACCGCTCCGGGCCGGCCATGCGGCGCATCCGGGGCGGCCAGATCTCCATCATCTTCCAGGAGCCGATGACCTCGCTCTCGGCGCTGCACACGGTGGGCGACCAGATCGGCGAGGCGGTCGAATTGCACGGAGCCCGGCCGGGCGGCCCGCTCGGCGGCCAGGCCGGCCGCAAGCTCAGCCGCGCCGAGATCGACGCGCTCACGGTGGACATGCTGCGCATGGTGGGCTTTCCCGACCCTAAGCGGGCGTTGCGCACCTATCCGTTCGAGCTCTCGGGCGGCCTGCGCCAGCGCGCGATGATCGCGATGGCGCTGGTCTGCCGGCCGGCGCTGCTGATCGCCGACGAGCCCACCACCGCGCTCGACGTCACCATCCAGGCCCAGATCCTGCGCCTCATGAAGGACCTGCAGTCCGAGCTGGGCATGGCGCTGCTGATGATCACCCACGATCTCGGCGTGGTCGCCAACGTCGCCGACGACGTGGTCGTCATGTATCGCGGCAAGGTCGTCGAATCGGGCGACCTGCACGACATCTTCCGCGATCCGCAGCATCCCTATCTCAAGGCGCTGCTGCATGCGGTGCCGCGCTTCGACATGAAGCCCGGCGAGCGGCTGCAACCGATCCGCGAGATCAAGGGCACGACCGGCCATCTGCTGAAGGAAAAGCCGGTCTCGGCTCCGACCGAGACCTTCAATCCTGACGCGCCGGTGCTCAAGGTGCGTCACGTCACCAAGACATTCCGCATCCGCAAGGCCGACACGCTGATGGAACAGCTGATGGGCGGCGGCACGACCCGCGCCATCCGCGCGGTCAACGACGTGAGCTTCGACGTCATGCGGGGCGAGTGCCTGGGCCTCGTGGGTGAATCGGGCTGCGGCAAGACCACGCTCAGCAAGATGCTCATGCGTGGCATCTCGGCGGACGCCGGCCAGGGCGGCCGGGTGGTCTTCGACGACTGGGGTCGCAAGATCGACGTGATGAGCCTCGAGGGAGCGGATCTGAACCGCTTCCGCACCAAGCTTCAGTTCATCTTCCAGGACCCGTTCGGATCGCTCAATCCGCGCATGACGGTCTACGACATCCTGGTCGAGCCGCTGGTCATCCACGGCATCGGCGACGATGCCTATCGTCGCGAGATGGTCGCCGAGCTGATGGAAATGGTCGGTCTCGATCGCCGTCATCTCAGCCGCTATCCGCACTCCTTTTCGGGCGGTCAGCGCCAGCGCATCGGCATCGCCCGCGCGCTCGCGCTACGTCCCGACATGGTGATCTGCGACGAGCCGGTTTCCGCCCTCGACGTTTCCATCCAGGCGCAGATTCTGAACCTGCTGAAGGACCTGCAGAAGCAGCTGGGCCTCACCTATCTTTTCATCAGCCACAATCTCGCGGTGGTCGACTACATCGCCGACCGCATCGCCGTGATGTGCGCCGGCCGTCTGGTCGAACTGGCGCCGGCGGGCGAGTTGTTCCGCAATCCCATGCATCCCTACACCAAGGCCTTGCTCTCGGCCGTGCCGATGCCCGATCCCGACGCCCGCCTCGATCTCGGCGCGCTGATGGAGGGCAAGGCTTCCGATCCCAGCGTCTGGCCCGAGCCGTTCCGCGACGACGGCAAGACACCGCTCTTCTGGACCGAGGCCGAGCCCGGCCACTATGTCCGCGTCTCGCGGCCCAATGGGCGAGAGGTGGTCTGACATGCTGCAGTTCATTATCCGCCGCGTGCTGCTGATGATCCCGACGCTGTTCGTGATCAGTGCGCTCGTCTATTTCATCATCGACCTGCCGCCCGGCGACTGCGTGACCTCGCAGATCGAGGAGCTTCTGGCGCGCGGCGATCCCGATGCCCACGCCCGCGCCGCCGAGTTGCGCGATCTCTACGGCCTCAATCATCCGCTGTGGCTGCGCTACCTCGAATGGGTCGGCGGCATCTTCCGCTGGGATTTCGGCCTCTCCTGCCAGGACACGGTGCCCGTGGCCGACCTGATCAGCGAGCGCATGATGCTGACCATCATCATGGAAACCTGCACGATCGCCTTCATCTGGATCGTGTCGTTCGTCATTGGCGTCTACGCCGCCACCCATCAGTACAAATGGGGCGACTACGTCGCCTCGTTCATCGGCTTCATCGGCCTGTCGATTCCGAACTTCCTGCTGGCGCTGGTGCTGCTCTATGTCGGCAAGGTCTATTTCGGTCTGTCGATCGGCGGCCTGATGGACCCCGAGTACATCGACAAGCCGCTGAGCTGGGGCAAGGTCGTGTCGGTGCTCGAGCACCTGATCATCCCGGTGATCGTGATCGGCATGTCGGGAACGGCCGGCATGATCCGCCGGCTCCGCGCCAACCTGCTCGACGAACTTCAGAAGCAATACGTCGTCACCGGCCGGGCCAAGGGCCTGCCGCCGATGAGGCTGCTGGTGAAGTACCCGTTGCGGCACGCCATCAACCCGTTCGTGGCCGATATCGGCGGCCTGCTGCCGGACGTCATCTCGGGCTCGGTCATCGTGTCGGTGGTGCTGTCGTTGCCGACCACCGGCCCGATGCTGCTGAGCGCGCTCAAGACCCAGGACGTGAACCTCGCCGCCACCTTCCTGCTGTTCGTGGCGGTGCTGACCGTGATCGGCATGCTGATCTCGGACCTGGCGCTGGCCGCGCTCGATCCGCGCATCCGCTTCGGCGCGACTTCGGAAAAGTGAGGGTGCCATGACCGACACCACACCCACTGGCGCCACTCCCGAGCCGCGCCGCCGCGCGCCGCACTTCGTCTCCCAGGAGCCTTGGGATCCCTACGTCGCCGACAAGCTGACGGCGGAGCAGGAACGCTACTACATGGCGGGCCAGTGGAAGCTCATGTGGTGGCGCTTCCGCCGCCACAAGCCGGCGGTCGTCTCGCTGGCCTTCCTGCTGCTGATGTATTTCTCCACCCTGATCAGCGAGTTCATCGCCCCCTACGATCTGCACACGCGGCACACGCGCTACATCTTCGCCGCCCCGCAATCGGTGCATCTCTTCCACGAGGGCTCCTTCCTCGGGCCGTTCGTCTACGGCCTCAAGATGGAGCGTGATCCGGCGACCCTGCAGCGCGTCTATTCGCCCGACAAGACCAAGCCGCAGCAACTGCGCTTCTTCTGCCTGGGCGAGAGCTACGAATTCTGGGGACTGATCGAAGGCAGCTTCCATTTCGTCTGCCCGCCGAAGGATGGCACCTTCTTCCTGCTGGGAACCGATCGATTGGGACGCGACATGTTCAGTCGCATCGTCTATGCCGCCCGAATCTCCCTCACCATCGGCATCATCGGCATCGCCTTGTCCTTCGCGCTGGCGCTCATCCTCGGCGGACTGGCGGGTTATTACGGTGGCTGGATAGACAGCGTGGTCCAGCGCATCACCGAGATCATCAAGAGCTTCCCGCACCTGCCGCTCTGGCTGGCGCTGTCGGCCGCGCTGCCCGTCACCTGGTCGCCGCTGCTGGTCTATTTCGGCATCACCATCATCCTGGCGCTGCTCGACTGGCCGGGCCTGGGACGCGCCGTCCGCTCGAAGCTCCTGTCCTTGCGCGAGGAGGATTACGCTGCGGCCGCACAGATGATGGGCGCCAAGCCCGCGCGCATCATCGGCCGCCACCTGCTGCCCGGCTTCATGAGTCACCTGATCGCGTCGGCCACCCTGTCGATTCCGTCGATGATCCTGGCCGAGACGGCGCTGTCGTTCCTCGGCCTCGGACTGCGGCCTCCCATCACCTCATGGGGCGTGCTGCTGAACGAGGCGACGGACATCAACGTCGTTGCGGTGAACTGGTGGCTGATGCTGCCGGTGGTGCCGGTGATCCTGGTGATCCTGGCGTACCAGTTCATGGGCGACGGGATGCGCGACGCTGCAGACCCTTACGCTTAGGCGCTGCGCGCCTAAGCGTAAGGGTCAAAGCGTCGGGCGGGCGTCAGGGCCTGTAATCAGGCTCGAGAGCCCGCACGGCTCAGAACGGATGAGGGGGCCGACACACCCTCAAGCCTTTGGAATGATTAGTTATTCTGCACTTGGCAATGTCTGTGCGACTGTTGCCGAGAAATCACACTAATGCCCCATTTAGGTCTGGCAGTGGCCACCCGGGACTTCCATTTAGGTTGGGTATCTCCCCCGAACGTGGTCCCCCCAAAGCCACGTTCTAGCCTCCTCGGAGGCGCTCAGGCCGTCATCTCACTCTCCCCCGAGATGACGGCCTTTTTCTTTGCCTGCTTCCAACATGCTAGGACGGCGTCATGGCGCCTCCTCTCCTCGAAGTGACCGGGCTGTCCTGCCGCCGCGGCGGGCGGCTGGTGTTCGACGGGCTGTCCTTTGCCCTTGGCCCCGGGGATCTGCTGGCACTGACGGGGCGCAATGGCAGCGGCAAGACCAGCCTCCTGCGCGCCCTCGCGGGACTCACCCCGGTTCACGCCGGCATGATCGCCTGGCAAGGCAAGAACGTCGCGGAGGATCCAGAGGCGTGGCGTGGCCGGCTGGCGTGGCTTGGCCACCTCGAAGGGCTGAAGGGCGACCTCACGGTACTGGAGAACCTTGTCTTCGCCGAACGGCTGCGCGGCGGCGAGCCGGGGGACCGGCTGGAATGGGCCCTCGTCGCTTTCGACCTCAACGCTCTTTCCGCACGCGAGGTGCGCACCCTGTCGGCCGGTCAGCGCCGCCGCACCGCGCTCGCGCGCATCGTCCTGTCGCAGGCGCCGCTATGGCTGCTCGACGAGCCCTTGAATGCCCTCGACGCGACGGCACAGGCCGCCTTGCGGACGGCGCTGCAGGCCCACCTCGCCGCTGGCGGACTCGTCATCGCCGCCACCCATGTCGAACTGGGCATTCCCGGCCCGCAGCGTCTCGACCTGCGCGGCGGGACCCCGGCCGAGAGGGCGGCATGAGCGGCTTCACCGCCCTGCTGCGGCGCGATCTCTCCCTCGTCTGGCGGCGACCGGGCGATGTCGGGGTCGTGCTCGCCTTCTTCGTGGTGGCCACTGTCCTGTTCCCGCTGGGCATCGGCCCCGAGACCAACGTGCTGGCGCGCATCGCCGCCGGGGTCCTTTGGTGCGCCGCCTTGTTCGCTGCGCTGCTGTCGCTGGAGCGTCTGTTCGCCGCCGACTACGAGGACGGCACGCTCGACCTGCTGCTGCTGGCGCCGTGGCCGCTCGAGCTGGCGGCACTGGCCAAGTGCCTCGCTCACTGGATTGTGACCGGCCTGCCGCTCAGCCTGCTCGCGCCGGTGCTGGGCGTCGCCTTCGGCCTCGACGGGCCGAGCCTGTTGGCGTTGATGGCGACGCTGCTGGTCGGCACACCGACTTTGTCACTGATCGGCGGGCTTGCCGCGGCCCTCACGCTGGGTGCGCGCAAGTCCGGCGCGCTACTGGCGCTCCTGGCACTTCCGCTCTGCGTGCCGACGCTGATCTTCGGCGCGGGCGCGATCGAGACACTGGCGGCGGGTGACGGCATCGTGACACATGTTGCGATCCTCGCCGCTCTTGCATTGGTCGCCCTGGCCACGACGCCGTGGGCAATCGCCGCGGCCTTGCGGCAAGCCGGCGAATAGGGAGGATGGGGCCGATGGCCGACCTGCATTTTCTCGCAAATCCTGCGCGGTTCCGGCGCTTCTCCCAGCGCGTGCTGCCCGGCCTCGGCTTCGCCACCGCGCTGATGCTGGCGGTGGGCATCTACATGGCCTTCTTCGTGGCGCCGGAGGACTACCAGCAGGGCAAGACGGTGCGGATCATGTTCGTGCACGTGCCGTCTGCCTGGTTGTCGATGGGCGGCTACGCGATGCTATCGGCGCTCGGCGCCTCGCTGCTGGTGTGGCGCCATCCGCTGGCGGCGCTGATGGCGCGCGCGGCCGCGCCGGTGGGCGCGAGCTTCGCGGCGGTCTGCCTGCTCACCGGCTCGCTGTGGGGCCGGCCGATGTGGGGCACCTACTGGGTGTGGGACGCGCGGCTGACCTCGATGCTGCTGCTGTTCTTTCTCTATCTCGGCCACATCGCGCTCAGCCGCGCCTATGACGAGCCCGAGCGTGGCGATCGCGCGGCGGCGATCCTGGCGCTGATCGGCGTGATCAATCTGCCGATCATCAAGTTCTCGGTCGACTGGTGGAACACGCTGCACCAGCCGGCCTCGATCACGCGGCTCGACGCGCCGGCGATCCACAATTCGATCCTGGTGCCGCTGCTCTGGATGGCGGTCTCGCTGCTGTTCCTGTTCGTCTACCTGGTGCTGCTGCGCACCGAGACCGAGATCGATCGCCGCCGCCTCGAGAATGCCGAGGCTGCGGCATGAGCAACCACGCGGCCTATATCCTCGCCTCCTATCTCGTCGCCGCCGCTATCCTGGGCGGGCTGGTGATCGCCTCACTCGCCACGCGCCGCAAGGTGCGGCGCGAGCTGGCCGCGCGCGGCCTGGAGAAGCGGCGATGACCCCGAAGCGCCGCCGCCTCTGGCTGCTGCTGGGATCGCTGGGCACGCTCGGCATCGCGGCCGCGCTCGTGCTCACGGCGCTGAACGACAATCTCGTCTTCTTCTATTCGCCGACCCAGGTTGCCGAGAAGAATATCGGCCCCGACCGCCGCTTCCGCCTCGGCGGTCTCGTGGAGCAGGGCAGCGTGCAGAAGGAGGGGCAGCTTGTGCGCTTCACCGTCACCGATACGAACAAGACGGTGAAGGTCACCTATCGCGGGATCCTGCCGGACCTGTTCCGCGAAGGTCAGGGCGTCATCGCCGAGGGCTCGCTCGGCCCGGACGGCGTGTTCACGGCGCGCGAGATCCTCGCCAAGCACGACGAAAATTACATGCCGCCGGAGGTCGCGAAGGCGCTGAAGGAAAGTGGCAAATGGAAGGACGCCAAGTGAGCGCCTTCGCGACCTCCGGTGGGCGGCAGCGCCTGCAGGAGCGCAGCGACGAAGGCGCGGGAGCCCACTGTGTGGAGGCTTTCAGGTGGTGTTTCGCCACCCTCATCTTTTCTGAGCCGTGCGGGCTCTCGGGGCTTCGCTTCGCTGCAGCCCCTGCCGCCCGCCAGTTCCGCGACGCATCCGACATTGGCGTAACAGGTGCTTCGTGGTCGCGGAACTAGGCCACTTCGCCCTCATCCTCGCGCTGGCCGTCGCGCTGGTTCAAGGAACGCTGCCTCTCGTCGGCGCATCGCGCGGTGATCTCAGGCTCATGTCTCTCGGCCGCACCGCGGCGCTGACGCAGGCCTTCCTCGTGCTGCTGTCGTTCGGCGCGCTGACGCAGGCCTATGTGACGTCGGACTTCTCGGTCCTCAACGTCGTCGCCAATTCGCATTCGGCCAAGCCGCTGCTCTACAAGATCAGCGGCGTGTGGGGGAACCACGAGGGCTCGATGCTGCTGTGGGCGCTGATCCTCGCGCTGTTCGGCGCGGCGGTGGCGATCTTCGGAAACAACCTGCCCGACACGCTGCGCAGCCGCGTGCTGGCGATCCAGGCGCTGATCGGCGTCGGGTTCCTGGCCTTCCTGCTGTTCACGTCCAACCCCTTCGAGCGCGTGTTCCCAGCGCCGCCCGACGGCAACGGGCTGAACCCGCTGCTGCAGGATCCCGGCCTCGCCTTCCATCCGCCGCTTCTCTATCTCGGCTATGTCGGCTTCTCGGTGACCTATGCCTTCGCCGTTGCCGCCCTGCTCGAAGGAAGAGTCGACGCGGCGTGGGCGCGCTGGGTGCGGCCGTGGGCGCTGGCGGCCTGGTGCTTCCTGACGCTCGGCATCGCGCTGGGTTCGTGGTGGGCCTATTACATCCTGGGCTGGGGCGGATTCTGGTTCTGGGATCCCGTCGAGAATGCCTCGCTGATGCCGTGGCTCGCCGGCACCGCGCTGCTGCACTCCGCCATCGTCGTGGAGAAGCGCGACGCGCTGAAGAGCTGGACGGTGCTGCTGGCGCTGCTCGCCTTCTCGCTGTCACTGCTCGGCACCTTCCTGGTGCGCTCGGGCGTGCTCACCTCGGTCCATGCCTTCGCGCAGGACCCGGCGCGCGGCATGTTCATCCTGGCGTTCCTGCTGCTGGTCACCGGCGGCGGCCTGGCGCTCTACGCCTGGCGCGCGCCGCAGCTGCAGGGCGGCGGGCTGTTCCAGCCGGTCAGCCGCGAGGGCGCGCTGATCCTGAACAACCTGCTCCTGTGCACGCTGGCGGCCACGGTGCTGCTGGGCACGCTCTATCCGCTGTTCCTCGACCTGCTGACCGGCAACAAGGTCTCGGTCGGCCCGCCGTTCTTCAACGCCACCTTCGTGCCGCTCTGCGCGCCGCTGTTCGCCGCGCTCTGCGTCGGCCCGTTCCTCGGCTGGAAGCGCGCCGAACTGGGACCGGCGCTGATGCGATTGCGGATCGCGCTGGTCGTGTCGCTGGCCGCCATCGTCGTCGCCATGACGATGATCGACAGCCGCTCGACGCTCGCCGCGCTCGCCTTCGGCTTCGGCGTCTGGCTGATCGTCGGCAGCCTCGCCTCGCTCTCCGACCGCGTGCGCAGCGGCACGCTGCGCACCATCCCGCGCTCGACGCTCGGCATGGTGATCAGCCACGCGTCGCTCGGTGTCGTCGTGCTGGGCTCGGTCGCGACCTCGTCGTGGAACACCGAGCTGATGCAGACCATGAAGCCCGGCGACCGGGTCGACTTCGCGGGCTATTCGGTGCTGCTCGAGCGCATGGACGAGGTGCGCGGCCCCAACTACATCGCCGAGCGCGCGACCCTGAACGTCAGCGTCGGCGGCAAGCCCTACACGGTGCTGCAGCCCGAGCGCCGTCTCTTCACCGTGCAGCGCCGCCAGATTGCCGAGACCGCGATCCAGACCAACTTGCTGCGCGACTTCTACGCCACCCTGGGCGAGGGCGATCCGCGCCAGGGCTGGGTGATCCGGCTCTATCTCAACCCGCTGGCGCCGTGGATCTGGCTGGGCGCGGCGCTGTGCGCGCTGGGCGGCTTCGTCTCGCTGTCGGACCGCCGGCTGCGCATCGGCGCGCCATCGCGCAAGCCGGTTCTGCAGGCGGCGGAATAGCATGCGCCGGCTCCTCTTCATCCTGCCGCTGCTGACGCTCGCGCTGATGGCGGGCTTCTTCGCCTGGTCGCTGACCAGTGGCCGCGACCCGGCCTCGATCGGCTCGGTGATGGTGGGCCGGCCGGCGCCGAAGCTCGACCTGCCGGCGCTGCGGCCGGGCGAAGCGCCGCTCACCGACGCCGATCTGCGCACCGGCAAGCCGGTGATCGTCAACTTCTTCGCGAGCTGGTGCACGCCCTGCCTCGCCGAGCATCCGCTGTTCACGCGGCTCGCCGAGCGCGAGGGCGCGACCATCATCGGCATCGCCTGGAAGAACAAGCGCGACGACGCGCTCGCCTGGCTGAAGAAGCTCGGCGATCCCTTCAAGCTGGCGGGCCTCGATCTCGACGCCCGGACCGGCCTCGACTGGGGCCTCTCCGGCGTGCCCGAGACCTACCTGATCGACGGCAACGGCATCGTGCGCCGCCACTATCGCGGGCCGATCACCGAACGGGATCTCACCGAGACGATCCTGCCGTTCCTCAAGGGGACGGTGAAGTGATCGGGTCCCGTCGCCTCTTCTTCATGTTCCTCTCCCCCTTGGGGGAGAGGTCAGGTGAGGGGGTGCGCCGCCCCCTCACCCAGCCTCTCCCCCTGGCGGGGGAGAGGAGCCTGAAGGGCTGGCTTTGCGTTTTCCTGCTCCTCTTCACCCTCCCCGCTCTCGCCGTAGAGCCATCCGAGATCCTGCCCGATCCCGCGCTCGAATCCCGGGCGCGCGAGATCGGCCGGTCGTTGCGCTGCGTCGTCTGCCAGAACCAGTCGATCGACGATTCCTCCGCCGAGGTGGCGCGCGACATGCGGCGCGCCGTGCGCGAGCGGCTGACCGCCGGCGACAGCGACCGCGACGTCTTCGCCTTCATGGTGGCGCGCTACGGCGACTACGTGCTGCTGAAGCCGCCCTTCAAGGCCGGCACCCTGGTCCTGTGGCTGGGCGCGCCGCTGGTGCTGCTGGTCGCGGGTGCCGCGCTGCTGGTCGCCGCCCGCCGCCGCCGCGCCCAACCGATCGTGCCGCCCAAGCCGCTCGACGAGGAGGAGCGCCGCCGCCTCGACGCGCTCCTGAAGGGCTGACGGGCCATGCTCGAATTCCTGCTGGCCCTCCTCACCACCGCCACGGTCGGCGCGCTGCTGTGGCCGCTGCTGGCGCGCCGTCTCGACCGCCACGACCGGCTGCAGGCCGAGCTGGCGATCTACCGCGACCAGCTGGCCGAGCTGGAGCGCGAGCGCGCTGCCGGCAGCCTGCCGGCCGCCGAGGCCGCCGCCGCCCGCACCGAGATCGAGCGCCGCATGCTGGCCGCCGGCGACGCCGCCGCCGCGTCCCGGGCCGCGACCAGATCCGACGCCTGGCACAAATGGCTGCCGCCGGCGCTCTCGCTCTTCGTGCCGCTGCTGGCGCTCGGCCTCTACCTGCAGACCGGCCGGCCGGGCCTGCCCGCCGCGCCCTTCGCGGACCGTGGCGCCGACCGCGGCGCCCCGCACGCCGCCCCCGGCCAGCAGTTCGACGTTGCGGGCCTGCTGAAGTCGGCGCGCGAGCGGCTGAAGGAGAACCCCGACGATCCCGAGGCGCTGGCGGCGCTGGGCGAGGGCCTCACCCTGGAGGCCGGCGGCACCGTGACCGGGCCGGCCGTCGACGCGCTGCGGCGCGCGCTCAAGGCGCGGCCCGACGATGTCGGCACGCTCTACTATCTCGGCCTGCACGAGGCGCAGAGCGGCGATTCGCGCGCCGCCATCGCGCGCTGGCGCGAGCTCGAGGCCAAGAGCCCGCCCGACGCGCCCTGGCTCGGCATGCTGCGCGCCGAGATCGCGCGGGTGGCGAAGGCCGCCGGGATCGAGGTGCCGCCCGCCGCGCAACCCACACCGCAATCCACCATGCCGACGCCCAGCCGCGAGCAGCAGGAGGCGATGGCCCAGCTCCCGCCGGAGCAGCGCCAGCAGGCGAT
Source organism: Reyranella aquatilis (assembly GCF_020880995.1). GTDB lineage: Bacteria > Pseudomonadota > Alphaproteobacteria > Reyranellales > Reyranellaceae > Reyranella > Reyranella aquatilis. The sequence continues at coordinate 236,300 of NZ_JAJISD010000003.1, forward strand.
CCGCACCATGGTCGAGGGGCTGGCCGCGCGCCTCGCCGACGCGCCGCAGGACCGCGCCGGCTGGCTGCGCCTGGCCAATGCCTGGAAGGTGCTGGGCGAGAACGCCAACGCCGCCGACGCCTACGGCCGCGCCGACACGCTGGCCCCCGTCGACGCGCGCATCCTGGCTGACTGGGCCGAGGCGCATGTGCGTCAGCTGGCGCCCGGCGCCGTGCCGTCGCCGCAGGCCGTCGCCGTGCTGGAGCGGCTGGAGAAGGCCGAGCCGCGCAACGCGCTCGCCCTGTTCTACCTCGGCGTCGCCGCCGAAGCCGCGGGCAACAAGCCGGCGGCGCTGCAGCGCTGGAAGACGCTGCTGGCGCTCCTGCCGGCAGATGCGCCGATCCGCGGGATGCTGGAGGAGAGGATCAAGGCGGCGGGGGGGTGACCCACCCCCTCCTCATGCTGAGGAGGCCGCGGAGCGGCCGTCTCGAAGCATGGGCACGAACACTGCGCGTCGCCGAATCGGATACTATCGGGTATGAAATCGGGTATCGGAACCGCTCGGCCATGCGGGAACCCCGGCTGACCTGCGTTCCGACCTCGTGAAATTCGTCACTGATCGACCAGTTCAAGGGACTCTGGAAGGCGAGCTATCGACGGCGTCGCTGTTGTGGAATTATTCCGGAAGGATTTTGCGGGAAAGGTCGGAGGCAAATGACTTTCGGTTGGGGCGTGCGGAAAGACGTTGCCTTCCATGAGAGTGGTCATGCCGTCGCCCGCGTTTTATCGATAGGCCGCGCAGGCATCACCAATGCGAATGCTATCCGTTGGATAGAAATGGACGAGGGCAATCCACATGTCTCCGTGATGGAAATGCCGATTACGCCGGACATGAAGGAAGCCGGCGAGCGTCTCGGTCTCAAGGATGGCACTCGTTGGACGCTGGAACAGCGGCTCATCTTGTTCACTAAACTTATGAAAATTGATCCACTCGAATGGGCGAGCGTGCGTTTTTTCGAGATCGCCGCAGGCGCGGCGGCCGAAGCGAAGTTCAGACAGATGTCCTTTGACTTGGTCTGGAGGGAGTACGGGTGCAGCGATGATCGCGAGAAGATACCCGCGACTTGTGAAATGATCGGATTGAAAGAACCGGAGGCAAAAGAGCTATTTGGTGAGCGATCCAAAGAGGTATGCGCCGCAATGGAAAAGGCCGAGGTTTGGCGGGCGGTGCAAACTCTAGCCGAACGATTGCCAGCCACAGGCCGAATGCGGGGCGACATCGTTGTTTCCATCGTTCAAGATGCGTTGCGTGGCTTGTGATGAAGACGGGGCTGCAAGCGGATCAAGGCGGGGGCGACCGATCCGAGCTACTTAGATTGGGGACTTGTACGAGCGAAGCCTGCTTTGGATCGTAAACATACTGACCGATCGTTCCGTTCATGATCTTCTCCACAGCGTCGTTGATCGCTTTCAGAGGAACGAAAAACCATTCTTCGGGAACGAAAGGACGCCCAAAGCGGTCCAGAATTTCAATCTCCAACCTCGCCGGTGCGAAGATCCGATGGATCAGATTTTCGAGTCTGGAACGACCCAAGTTGAACAGCTTGTAGGTCGCGATAACTTCTACATCTGCCATCAGAAAAGTAGGCTGAAGTCGTGCTCCAGCAACCCGGCGCTCCACACTTAGATTAGTGACGCCGATCTTGTGAACGAGATTGCGATTCGCGGCGACTGTGGGATGATCTGATTTGCTTCGAAGCACATATATGGTTCCGCTGGCCTGATCTCCTTCGGCAGCCTCGCCGGCAAAGAGCGGCCCGGCGACCGGCGCGGTGATCCGCCGCCCCGCCTCATCCTTGTTGAGGGCACGTTGCAGCGAGCGCATGAGCATATTGCTCTCGGTGCCATTGTCGAAGATGACCCGCAGCCGCGCGTCGGTACGGCCCTGCGGATTGGTGAAGATGTCGCCCACCGTTGCGACATAGGCCTTCTGACCACCGACGATGAACCAGCCTCCGGCCTCGATCTCGGCCTTGAGTTCAAAGGGCCGCGTCCGCCGAAAACCGCTGTCGAGTTCCGCCTGCACCTGTTGGAAAAGCGGCTTGAAGCGGTCGAAATCTTCGCACTTCTGGCGATTGGCGATCTCCTCCGCTTCCTGCCTCTCGACGGCCGACCGCACATGGCGCAACTGGCTGATGTCGGAAGGCGTCGTCGCGGTCACGCCGAGCTGTTCCAGCAGAGCGTCATCATCGATCGCCTCCGAGAAGCCCGGCCGGGGGCGCTTCCCTTCCGCTAGAAGCCCCTGATGATCGAGAGGCTCGATAAGCGCACGGCAGTCATCCTGCGCGCGCAACCGGTCGAGTCGCACCGCGTACAGCCGCTCGAATATGTCCCGCTCTTCCCCATGCTCCGGCGCTCGGCCGTGCTGATCGACGAAGCGCTGAATCTCCTCGAAGCCGGCAATGATCCGCTCCTCGCGTGGCGTATGGCGCGCATGCTTCTTAGTCTCCACCTCGACGCCGAGCTCTCCCAGAAGGGCGTCATCCTCGTCGGTGAACCTAGCCACGGGCCGCCTCAGCCTTCATGCGCACGAGGAATGCCACGCCCTCGGCCATGCGCCGTTCCCAGGCATCGAGCGAGGTGATCGACGGCAGTCGACCGCGCTCCTGCTTAAACCTCAAGGCCCGTCGGGCAAGCTCGCGAGCCTCTTCCGTAGTCAGACTGAGCCGCTTGCCTGCAATCGCCTCCTGCACCTGCTTCAGGCTTTCCTCCCTCATGGACTTGGAGAGGATCGAATAAGCTTCGCTGAAGGGGTTGATGCTGTCGATCAGGTCGATATCCAGTTCCTTGACGTGAAGGGCGAACTTGCGAATGCCATCGACGAAGGCTGTGTTCGGCGTGCTTTCACCCGTCGCGACTTCCTTGGCCTTCTGGACGAAGTTGATGGCGGCGATCGCATGTTGCCGCACGGCCTCCTGGTCCTCCTCGTCAAGCTCGGGGTACCTGTCCTTGATGATTTTGCCCATGCGGAGCTGTGTCAATTCCTCCGGCACCAGCTCGGGATCGAAAAGCCCGCGCTCGATCGTCGTTTTGTCCTGGACGAAGGCAGCAATGACCTCATTGAGGTCCTGCTGGCAGATGCGCTGCGCTTCCGTGCTCTTCGGCGCGACAAGCCCCTTGATCTCGATCTGGAACTGGCCGCTTTCGCCGTTGTATCCGACATTGCACTTCAGCGGGTCATAGCCACCTTCACCATAATCGAAGCCTGCGATCGGCCCATTCGCCGGGTTCTTCGGCTTGAACTCGAAGCGGGGCGCCAGCACCTGCTCCATCAGCAGGCTCGCAGCGATGGCTTTCAGGGTGTCGTTGACGGCCTCCGTGACGGCCTCCTGAGAGGCGTCGGGCTCGGCGATCAGGTTGGTGAAGCGGGCCCGCGTCTTGCCCGGCGCGTCGCGCGTCGCGCGGCCGATGATCTGCACGATCTCAGTGAGGCTCGATCGGTAGCCGATGGTCAGCGCATGCTCACACCAGATCCAGTCGAAGCCTTCCTTCGCCATGCCCAGCGCGATGATGATGTTCACATAGTCGCGGTTGTTCTTCTGCGCCGAGTCCTTAAGTGCGGCGGAGACACGGTCGCGTTTGGATGGATCGTCATCGACCAGGTCGGCGATCCTGAGGATGCGACCCTCGCGGGTTTTGACCAACTGGAAGCCGGTTGCAGGATCGGTTCCCTGCCATTCGCCAAGCGCCTCGAGGATATGCTCGACCTCCCTGATCTTGTCCTTCGTGCTTTCGCGCGCATTGACGTTCGGGATGTGGATGATCGTCCTTTCGGCGGGATCGATCACCTTCTGGATATCGTCGGCATAAGACCCAGAATAAAAGAAGTAGCCAATGTCGAGTTGCTTCAGGTGCTCATAGCCGTTGAGCTGTTCGTAATAGGTATAGGTGACGGTATCGAACTTCGCCTCGTCCGCCGGAGACAGCACGGCCTCCGCGTCGCCCCGGAAGTAGGAGCCGGTCATCGCCACGATATGGACCCGATCGCGGGCGATGAATTCCCCTAGGTGAAAGCCGAGCTTGTTATCCGGGCTGACCGAGACGTGATGGAATTCGTCCACGGCGATCAGCCGGTCGTCAAACACATCGACGCCGAACTTATCGACGGCGAAGCGGAAGGTGGCATGGGTGCAGACCAGCACCTTGTCCGTGCTTTCCAGAAAGGCCTTCACGGCATTGACCTTGCCGCCGTCGGTGCCGGGAGCGTTGCACAGGTTCCACTTCGGAAAGACGGTCCAGTCCGCCCAAAAACCGAACGTCGTCAAAGGCTCATCGTTGAAACTCGCGCCGATCGCCTTCTCTGGTACGACGACGATCGCCTGCTTGAGTTCCTGATTGTAGAGTTTGTCGAGGGCGATGAACATCAGCGCGCGGCTCTTGCCCGAGGCCGGCGGCGACTTGATGAGAAGGTATTGCTCGCCCCGTCTTTCATATGCGCGTTCCTGCATTGGCCGCATGCCCAAGGCATTCGCCTGGGTCGACCGGCCACTACGAGCGTATGAGACCGAGACGGATGGGGCAGAGGTTCTATCGTCGGTCACGGGAGTGCCTCCGCTCTCCGCCTTCTGGCTATCCCCTGCCCCGCCGTCATCTTTGTGTAGAGATCGAACAACTTCTCCAGCCGCTCTGTATCGTTGCGGAAGCGGCGACCCATATAGATGCGCTCCAACACCTCGTCGTTGCGCTCATGGGCTTCACGCAGGTCTGCAGGCATACTGTCCTCGTCGTAAAGGTCCGCGATACAAGCGGGAAAATGCACTTCACGCGCCAGCAAAATATCCTCGGCGCAACGAGTAAGGTCAGCTTTGTTTTTGTCGGTTAGCAGAGGAACAGGAAAGGTATTCCAACCAAGCGTATTGGAATATCTGAAATCCATTTTCATCTTACCGCAAACTGCGGCAATCCAGACTAGATGCAGCCTCGACGCGAGTAGCGAGATACTCCAGAGAGGCCCATCGTAAATTGCGAAGGCGAGGTTGCTGAGCACTGTTCGTGAGTCAAAGACGTCTACGGGAAGATATGGTCTTCTTTCAGAAGACACACCGCCAATACCAACAGTTCGAACTTTGCTCTCGCCGGCGAGATAGACGAATCTGTGCGGCCTACTAGAGAACTCGGCCGTAGACTCAAGCGGGCTCTGCCTTCGCATTTCGGCTACCGCGTTAAGACGCTTCAAAATCTCTGGAACACTGCGAGCCAACGCCACGTCCCCGTCGTCAATCCAGAGACAGTGTCGCACGCTACCTCTTATCAACTCCGCTGAACCGACATATCGCCTAGTCCAACGGCCTACAACGGGAGCAGCTTCTAGTAGATTCCGCGCCTCATCTTGATCGAGAATGAGATGTCCGCCGTCTCTCGGCATACTTCCCATCGTCATCCGCGGAATGTCGCTCAAAGGCTTTGGGCGAGTCTCTATGTAGACGGTAGCAGCGGGCACCAAGTAGGGATTTATGCGATCAACGATACGTACGCTTTCGTTGGTGTATATTTTTACCTGTCCTTTATCCGATAATGGCCGCACGCCCACAATGACGACTGAAACGCCGGCGTTGCTCTTGGCAAGGTTGGACCACTTAAACGGGCGATGCGCGAAGTAGATTTCCTGTCGTCCATCAAGAATATGTGGCCACACCAGTGACACTTGAAGTCCTTCAGAAATAGAGCTTGTGCAGACAAATGCAAATCGGCACGGCTCAATTTTGGTGTAGCTTGCCGCTTTAAGTAGCCATCCAGATACATAGTCGAGCGATTTCCATTTTTGGATTGTCGCTCCGGCTAGTTGTTTGAGATCCAATTTCTGCAGTTCTTGCTGCCGCCGGCTTCCGTAGTAGGGCGGATTCCCACAAATGTAGGTTTCACCGCCCTCGTTCTCGAAATCGATCTGTGCCTGATCGAGCGGTGAGTGGAATAGGTCGTCCGCCTGGTGTTTCACACCAATCCCCGTAGGTGGACAGATGCTCAGCCAATCCAATTGCAAGGCATTTCCGCAAGTGATCCAGTTCTCGGCATCCAGCGGTAGAAACTCGGCGAGCGCATCCTTCTGGCCGCGATAAAGCACATCGCACTGATACTCAGCGATGATGAGCGCCAAGCGCGCGATCTCGGCCGGAAAGTCGCGCAGTTCGATCCCTCGGAAGTTGGTGAGCGGGATTTCACTGCGCCGAGCAGACTCGCCTCGCCGCCTGTTGATCTCAGCCTCAATTGCTCTCATCTCCTTGTAGGCGATCACCAGGAAGTTGCCAGAGCCACAGGCCGGATCGAAGACCCGGATTTTTGACAGTCGTCTGCGAAGGTTCAACAGCGTGCGGGAATTATCTCCAGCATCGTTCAAGCGGGCGCGTAGATCGTCGAGGAACAGTGGATTCAGCACCTTCAAGATGTTCGGCACGCTGGTGTAGTGCATGCCGAGCGCCCCACGTTCCTCATCTTCGGCGACCGCCTGGATCATCGAACCGAAGATGTCTGGGTTGATCTTTCTCCAGTCGAGGTTGCCGATATGGAGAAGGTAGGAGCGCGCGATGCGGCTGAATCTCGGGGCCTCCGGGCTGCCGCCGAAGAGGCCTCCGTTCACGTATGGGAACACGTCCGCCCATCTGGCGATGCCGGCTTCGGCGCGGTCGGCGATCTTCGTGTTCATCGCGCGGAACAGTTCGGCGATCACCTCGTGGGTATTGGATGCGTCGCGCGCGCTCATCTGCTCGATGGTGGCGGTGAATAGTCCGGTGCCGTTGAAGATGTCGGTGTCTTCGGCGAAGAAGCAGAAGATCAGCCGCGCCATGAAGTGGTTCATGTCGGGGCGGCGCTGGGCGGTACCCCATTCCGGGTTGTCCTTCAGTAGCTCAACATAGAGCCGGTTCAGGCGGCTGGTCGCCCGGATGTCAAAGGAGCTTTCGCGGATCTGCGTGACGGTCGTGATGCCGGCGAGGGGCAGGAAGAAACCGAAATGGTCGGGAAAGTCGGCATATGCGCAGGCGACCGTCTCGCCGCTCGCGAGGTCCTCGGCTTCGAACGTCTCGCCATCGGTCGCCAAGATGAATTTCGCCTTGGCACGGTCCGTCGCCGGGCTGGCTTTCAGCGCTGCGAGCGTCTTCGTGACCTCGCCGGGAGCGGCGACGTTGATGTGGATGTTGTTGGTCTGGAGAACACCGCCAAGGTCGGACTTATTCGAGGCGCCGCTACGCAGGCGCTTGAGCGTAGTTTCTTTGTTGCCAAACGCTTCGAGGAAGGCGAACGGGAACTCGACCCGATCGAACGGCCGTTCGGCGAGGGTAGAAATTGCTTGTTCAATCTCGACAGCGTTCATTGGTCGTCATGGTAGTCATCAGAGGTTCGTCGGGCCAGTGTCCCTCATTACCTCGCAGACAATCGCCGCCTCGCCTGTGCTGGCCTATCTCCCGCGTGGATCAACCATCCGCAGGAGGAAGCCATGTCCCATCCCACCGCCACGCCGGACGCCGTCGTCGAGGCCTACGTCGCCACCTGGAACGAGACCGATCACGCGCGCCGCCGCGCCGGCCTGGCCGCGGCCTGGACCGAGACGGGGATCTACCGCGATCCGGTGATGGCGGGCGACGGGCATGCCGGGATCGACGCCATGCTGGCGGGCGTGCAGGCGAAGTTCCCGGGCTTCGTGCTCAAGCGCACCTCGCCGGTCGACGCGCACGGTGGGTCCCCGGGCGGTCCCGCGGGCGGCCCCTCCGGCGGTGCGGGGGCGCGCTATCTGCGCTTCACCTGGTCGCTGGGTCCGGCCGACGGGCCCTCGGTCGTCGAGGGCGTCGATTTCTGCACCCTGGCGCCGGACGGGCGGCTCGCGTCCGTGGTCGGCTTCATCGACAAGATGCCGGGGTGAGACGGCACGCGAGGGTTGCCGCCCTCGTCGGGACGGCAATTCCTTATCCTGTCCGATGGGTTATTCTCGTTCCGACGGCATGGGGCCGGGTCCCCGGCGCCGAAGGATGAGGAAGATCGAGATGGCCGGTGATCGATCGAAGGCCGAGATGGATCGCGAAATCGACCGCGCCCTGGCGCGCGGCCGTCGCCGGGCCGTGACCGAGCCGCAGGCCGAGCGCGCGCACTATGAACGCCGGACCGGCCGGGTCGTGGTCGACCTGACCAACGGCTGCAGCTTCGTCTTTCCGGCGCGTTCGCTGCAGGGTCTGGTGCAGGCGACCGATGCGGAACTGGCCGAGATCGAGATCCTCGGGGCCGGCCACGGGCTGCACTGGCCCGCCCTCGACGCCGATTTCACCGTGCCCGGCCTGCTGATGGGCGTGTTCGGGACCCGCGCCTGGATGATGTCGGAGCTGGCCCGCCGCGCCGGCCAGACGAAATCCAAGGCCAAGGCTGCCGCCGCCCGCGCCAACGGCCGCAAGGGTGGCCGTCCGCGACGGGCGGCGTAACTCAAGCCGCCTTCAGCCCTTCCGAGGCCGACGCTTCGGGCTGGGCCGGCGCACTCCGGATCAGGTGGTCGAACGCCGAGAGCGCAGCCTTGGCGCCCTCGCCCATGGCGATGACGATCTGCTTGTAGGGCACGGTCGTCGCGTCGCCGGCGGCGAAGATGCCGGGGACGGAGGTCTGGCCCCTGGCGTCGATCTCGATCTCGCCGCGCGGGCTGAGCTCGATCACGCCCTTCAGCCACTCGGTGTTGGGCACCAGGCCGATCTGCACGAAGATGCCCTCGAGCTCGATCGTCTTGGGCTCACCTGTGGTGCGGTCCTTGTAGGCGAGGCCCGTCACCTTCGCGCCGTCGCCGTGCACCTCGGTGGTCTGCGCCGAGACGATCACCGTAGCGTTGGGCAGCGAGCGGAGCTTGGCCTGCAGCACCGCGTCGGCGCGCAGCTGGCTGTCGAACTCGATCAGCGTGACGTGGCTCACCAGGCCCGCGAGGTCGATCGCCGCCTCGACGCCGGAATTGCCGCCGCCGATCACCGCCACCCGCTTGCCCTTGAACAGCGGGCCGTCGCAGTGCGGGCAGTAGGCCACGCCCTTGTTGCGATACTCGGCCTCGCCGGGGACGTTCATCTGCCGCCACCGCGCGCCGGGCGAGAGCACGATCGTTTTGGCCTTGAGGGTCGCGCCGTTCTGCAGCTCGACCGTGGCCAGGCCGCCCGGCTGCGTCGCCGGCACCAGCTTCGTGGCGGTCTGCAGGTCCATCACGTCGACCTCGTAGTCCTTCACGTGCGCGGCCAGCTCCGCGGCCATCTTCGGGCCCTCGGTGTGGGAGACCGAGATGAAGTTCTCGATGCCCATCGTGTCCAGCACCTGGCCGCCGAAGCGCTCGGCGGCGATGCCGGTGCGGATGCCCTTTCGCGCGGCGTAGATCGCCGCGGCCGCGCCGGCGGGGCCGCCGCCGACCACCAGCACGTCGTAGGGCTTCTTGGCCGCGATCTCCTCGGCCGCGCGTTCCGTCGCGCCGGTGTCGAGCTTGGCCAGGATCTGCTCCAGGCTCATGCGGCCCTGGCCGAACGGCAGGCTGTTCAGGAAGATCGAGGGCACGGCCATCACGCCGCGCTTCTCGACCTCGTCCTGGAACAGGGCGCCGTCGATCGCGGTGTGGCGGATGCGCGGGTTCAGCACGCTCATCAGGTTCAGCGCCTGCACCACGTCGGGGCAGTTCTGGCACGAGAGCGAGAAATAGGTCTCGAACGTGTAGTCGCCGTCGAGGTTCTTCACGCGCTCGATCGTGTCCTGCGCCTCCTTGCTCGGGTGGCCGCCGACCTGCAGCAGCGCCAGCACCAGCGAGGTGAATTCATGGCCCATCGGGATGCCGGCGAAGCGGACCGAGATGTCCGTGCCGGGCCGCACGATGGCGAAGGAGGGCTTGCGCATGTCCTCGTCGGCCTCGGCGAAGGTCACCTTGTCCGACAGGCTGGCGATCTCCTGCAGCAGCTCCTTCAGCTCGACCGACTTGGGGCCGTCGTCGAGCGACGCCACCAGCTCGACCGGCAAGGTCAGGCGCTCGAGATAGCCCTTCAACTGCGTCTTGAGGTTGGCGTCCAACATGGGAGGTACTCCTACTGAAATGTAGCGAAGCGGAGTGGAGGGACCCCCGATGAGGCCCCTCCGCCCTTGGCTAGATCTTGCCGACCAGGTCGAGGCTGGGGGCGAGGGTCTTCTCGCCTTCCTTCCAGGCGGCCGGGCAGACCTCGCCCGGATGGGCGGCGACGTACTGGGCCGCCTTGACCTTGCGCAGCAGCTCCTTGGCGTCACGGCCGATGCCACCGGCGGTGATCTCGACGATCTGGATCTTGCCGTCGGGGTCGACCACGAAGGTGCCGCGATCGGCCAGGCCCGCTTCCTCGATCATCACGCCGAAGTTGCGGGTGATGGTGCCGGTCGGGTCGCCGATCATCACGTAGTCGATCTTCTTGATGGCGGCCGAGGTGTCGTGCCACGCCTTGTGGCTGAAGTGCGTGTCGGTCGAGACGCTGTAGATCTCGACGCCCAGCTTCTTGAACTCGGCATAGTTGTCGGCCAGGTCCTCGAGCTCGGTCGGGCACACGAAGGTGAAGTCGGCCGGGTAGAAGAAGACGACCGACCACTTGCCCTTGCCCTTGAGGTCGGCGTCGGTCACGTCGATGAACTTGCCCTTCTGGAAGGCGGTGGCCTTGAACGGCTTGATCTCGGTGTTGATGAGGGACACGCTTGAAACTCCTTGAGTAATTGGTCGCACTGCTACTTAGGTTCGTTCTAAGATCGTTTAAAGCGCAAAATACCGAATTGAATAATCGCTTTTGACGATTATATAGGGTGCATGAAGCCCGTCCCCACCCTGCGCCAGCTGCGGTATCTGGAAGCCGTGGTCGAGCGCTGCCACTTCGGGCAGGCCGCCGCCGCCTGCAACGTCAGCCAGTCGACCCTGAGCGCCGCCATCCAGGAACTTGAGGATCTGCTGGGCGCGCCGCTGCTGGAGCGCACCAAGCGATCGGTCGTGCCGACGGCACTGGGCCGCAGCGTGGCCGAGCGGGCGCGCGGCCTGCTGAAGGGCGCGGAGGACCTGGTGGACCTGGCGCAGGCGGCGCGCGATCCGCTCTCGGGTCCGCTGCATCTCGGCGTCATCCCGACCATCGGGCCGTTCCTTCTGCCCCGCGCCCTGCCGCGCCTGCGGGAGCGTTTCCCCAAGCTGCAGCTCTATCTCCGCGAGGACCAGACGGCGCGCCTGCTCGACCGCCTCGACCGCGGCGAACTGGACGCCGTGCTGCTGGCCCTGCCCTATGCGCTGGGCGATCTCGAGGTGATGGATCTCGGCCAGGACCCGTTCTCGATCGTCTATCCGGCGGGCCACCGGCCGGCCGCCAACATCGCCGACGAGAACCTGCTGCTGCTCGAGGACGGCCACTGCCTGCGCGACCAGGCGCTGGCGGCCTGCGAGCTGGAAGGCGCGCGGCGCAATGCCGGCTTCAACGGCACCAGCCTGTACACGCTGGCGCAGATGGTGGCGAACGGGCTGGGCGTGACGCTGATGCCGCAGATGGCGATCGACGCCGGTATCCTGCGCGGTCTCGATGTGACGGTGCGGCCGCTCGCAGGCGCAGTGCCGCATCGCCGAATCGGCCTCTCGTGGCGGCGAACGTCTGCGCGCGCCGAAACCTTCCGCCGTTTGGGCGAGGCGCTTACGGCTGAACTCGCGATGTAATGAGATAGAAGCAGGTCAGGTCTGCAGGATTGACTCGACCGCTCCCACAGGCGCCCATGCTACGTCGATGATGCAGAGAATAAAGGCCTGTGCGCCCGACCGCGGATCTCGCGGTCGGGCTCTTTTTTGTCTTACAGGCAGGCAGAGCTACTGGTGCTGCTGTGCCGGCGCCGGAACCGGTTCCGGCGTGGGAGTCGTCGGGATGGGCGTGATGCGCGGCACCTCGGGGGTGCGGCTCGTATCGGCCGGCGCGCCGATGCCGGCGGGGTCCGGGCTGCGCGCCACATCGCTCTGGTGCGCCGTATTGCCCGAGAAGAACATCACGCCCACGGCCGCAACGACCGCCGCCACCACGCCGACCACGAGATAGAGCCCGCGGCTGGGGGCCTTCGGCGTCATGACCACATCGTCGTAGACCGGCTTGTCGAGCCTCGGATCGTAGTCGGTCATGGCGCTACTCCTGCGGTCCGGTCTGCGGTGCTGCCGGCGCCGGGGTCGCCGGCATCGGGATCGAGGCCGGTCGATCCGGGTTGGTGGCGCCGGGCGTCATCGGCGTCTCGGTCACCGTCCGCTCGATCGGCGCCTGCGCCTGCTCGGGGCCGGTGCTGTTCTGCGGATTGCCGAAGTAGAGGAAGCCGCCCACCAGCGCGACGCCCGCCAGCACGGCAAGAAGTATGTAACCGGGGCGTCCGTCATCCGGCGCACGGTAGGGATCCTTCGGGTCGTAGCCGAGACGGCCCGGGCCCAGGTTCGGATCGTAGTCACTCATCTGGTCCTCCTTTTGCTGTGTGTCTGCGGGACCAACGCCATGTCTCAGCTGATGGTTTCGCCCGAGAGGGGTGCCTGCTACCCTGACCTGCAGATTCCGGAGGTCTCATAGATGCCCGATTCAGTGCCTTTTTCCGCTCCTCCGACGCAACCAGCACTTCTCGATGCCGAGGGCGCGGCGGCTCTCGTGGCCTCCTACGCGCCGGTCAGCGTGACCGCCGCCGTCAAGGACATCGGCCGCATCGATGCGCATATGGGCCGCTTCATTGCGCTCTCGCCGATCTGTCTCATCTCGACGGCCGACGCCACGGGCAAGCAGGACGTGACCCCGCGCGGCGATCCGCCGGGCTCGTTCAAGGTGCTCGACGAGAAGACGATCGCGCTGGCCGACCGGCCGGGGAACAACCGGCTCGATACGCTGCGCAATCTGCTGGAGAACCCGGAGGTCGCGCTGATCTTCCTGCTGCCCGGCGTCAACGAGACGGTGCGCGTCGCCGGCACCGCGCGCCTGTCGGTCGATCCGGCGCTGCTGGAGTCGATGGCGGTGCAGGGCAAGGCGCCGAAATGCGCGATCGTCGTCTCGGTCCGCCAGGCCTATCTCCATTGTGCCAAGGCGCTGCTGCGCTCGCGCCTGTGGTCGCCCGACTATGTCCAGCCCAAGGGCGCCTTCCCCTCGATCTCGCGCATGGTCGGCGACCAGATCGGCCTCAGCGAGGAGGAGAAGAAGAAGCGCGAGGCGGCCACCGAGCACGCGTACAAGGAGGGCCTGTGGGCACCTATACAATAACCGGCCAGCGCGCCCGCCAGATGCGGGTGGTGCCGGCCGACGTCCTGAAGCGGCTCTATGCGCGCGACGACACCAAGGGCCTGGTCCAGACAGGCGCACATCTCGCCCTGCTGATCCTTGGCGGCTGGCTGGTGCTGGAGACGCGCGGCACCTGGTGGGTGCTGCCGGCACTGCTTCTGCAGGGCGTGTTCATCAACTCGCTGTTCGGCGCCATGCACGAATCGGTGCACTACGGCTCGTTCAAGACGCGCTGGATGGCCGATCTCCTGGCCTTCTTCTCGGGCGCGGCGATCCTGAACAATGCCGGCTTCTACCGGCACTATCACCTCGCCCACCACCGCTACACCCAGGATCCCGACCGCGATCCCGAGCTGATCACGTCGGGGACCCCGCGCACCTGGAGGAACTATCTCTTCCGCATCAGCTCGATCCCGTTCCTGATGATCCGCGTGCGCGACATCTTCCTGTTCCCGTTCGGGTTCCGGGGCGACGTCACCTACATCCACGAATCGGCGTGGCCGGAGGTGCGGCGCTGGGGCCGCTGGCTGCTCGCGCTGTATACCGCGCTGATCGTCGGCTCGATCCTGCTGAAGACCGACGTGGTGCTGTGGGTGTGGTTCATCCCGCTGCTGATGGGCCTGCCGCTGCTGCGGCTCTATCTGCTGACCGAGCACACGCTCTGTCCCAACAGCGACGACGGTTTCGCCAACACGCGCACGACGATCTCGAATCCCGTCGTGCGGTTCCTGATGTGGAACCTGCCCTATCACGCCGAGCATCACCTGCTGCCGAACATCCCGTTCCATCATCTGCCCGAGGCGCACAAGTATCTGCGGCCGCACCTGAAGTACGTCGCGAAGAGCTATACCCAGACGCACGGCGAGATCATCCGCAGCTTCGGCTGAACGGGAGGGCGAAATGCGGACAAGCGAGGGAGTGTGGTCGGCGGATCATGTCCGGCTGCAGCGCGGCGGCACGTTGAAGCAGGCGCGCATCGTGTGGAAGACCTATGGAACGCTGTCGCCGAAACGCGACAACGTCATCCTCTATCCGACCAGCTATGGCGCCCATCACACCGACATCGAATGGCTGGTGGACGTGCGGCACTGCCTCGATCCCAGCCGCTACTTCATCGTCATCCCCAACATGATGACGAACGGGCTTTCTTCCTCGCCGTCGAACACGCCCGACTTCCCGCAGGTCACGACCTTCGACAATGTCATGCTGCAGCGGCAGATGCTGGTCGAGCTGTTCGGCATCGACCGGCTGAAGCTGGTCTATGGCTGGTCGATGGGCGCGCAGCAGGCCTATCACTGGGGTGCGCTGTTCGGCGAGGCGGTCGAGCGCATCGTCGTCAATTGCGGCTCGGCGAAGACCGCGCCGCACAACTTCGTCTTCCTCGAAGGCATCCGCACGACCTTGCAGGCGGCCGCGACGCCGCAGCAGGGATTGCGCGCCATGGGCCGCATCTATGCCGGCTGGGCGCTCAGCCAGACCTTCTATCGCCGCGAGATGTGGCGCGGGCTGGGCTTCGACAGCCTCGAGGATTTCCTGGTGCGGTCGTGGGAGGCGAACTTCCTGCGTCGCGACAGGGACGATCTGCTGGCCCAGCTTTTCACCTGGCAGCACGGCGACATTTCCGCCAACGATCTCTATCGTGGCGACCTGCAGATGGCCTTGGCCGGGATCAAGGCCAAGGTGCTGCTGATGCCATCGGCGACCGATCTCTATTTCCAGACGGACGACAACAGGGAAGAGTTGCCGCATCTCAAGTATGGGAAGCTGGTCGAGATCCCGTCGGTCTGGGGTCATCGTGCCGGCAATCCGCGCGACAATTCCGAGGATGCCGCGTTCATTGATGCCCAGGTGGAGGCTCTGCTGAATGATTGAGATGCTACCCGCGGACGGGCTGGTAATCGTCGCCAAGCACGAGTGCCATACCTGCGTGCTGGTCGAGCCGGTGATGCAGAGCCTCGACAGGGCCGGCCCGCTCACCGTCATCACCCAGGACGATCCGGCCTTTCCGTCGGGCGTCGGCCGCGTGCTCGACGACCAGCAGCTCGAACGCTCGTTCCATCTCAAGATCGAGGCCGTGCCGACGCTGATCCGCTACGAAGGCGGCCGCGAGGTCGGCCGCACCGTGGGCTGGGATCGCGCCGAGTGGACCCGCCTCGCCGGCGCCGCCGCTGCGGGCGAGGGCCTGCCGGCGTGGCAGCCGGGCTGCGGCTCGCGCAGCGTCGAACCGGGCGTCCAGGAAGCGCTGATCGCGCGCTACGGCGATCCCGGCCTCGCGTCACGCGAGATCCCCGTCGGCGAATGGGACGATCCGATCGAAGCCTGTTTCGAGCGCGGCTGGAGCGACGGCCTGCCCGTCGTGCCGCCGACCGACGAGCGCATCCTGCGCATGCTGGGCGGCACCGACCGCAAGCCCGACGAGGTCGTGGGCCTCGTGCCGCCCAACCTCGCGCCCTGCACGGTCGAGAAGGTGGCGATCAACGCGGTGATGGCCGGCTGCAAGCCCGAATACATGCCGGTCGTGCTGGGCGTGCTGGAAGCCGCGCTCGATCCGCTGTTCGTGCTGCACGGACTGCTCTGCACGACGCATTTCTCCGGACCGCTCGTCATCATCAATGGCCCGGCGGCCAAGGCGGTCGGCATGAACTCGGGCGTCAATGCGCTCGGCCAGGGCAACCGCGCCAATGCCACGATCGGCCGGGCGCTGCAGCTCATCGTGCGCAACGTCGGCGGCGGGCTGCCCGGCGGCATGGACCGCGCGACGCTGGGCAATCCCGGCAAGTACACGTTCTGCTTCGCCGAGGACGAATCCGATCCCGATTGGGAGCCGCTGGCGCAGCGCCGCGGCATCCCGGCCGGCAAGAGCGCCGTCACCCTGTTCCACGGCGAGGGCGTGCACGGCTTCATCGATCAGAAGTCGCGCACGCCGGAGGAACTCACGCGCTCGCTCGCGATGGGCCTGTTCGGCGTCGGTCATCCCAAGCTCTGCGATTCGGGCAATGCGGTGCTGGTCCTGTCGCCCGAACATTATCGGATCTTCAAGGAAGGCGGCTGGAACCGCCGCCGCATCGAGGAAGAGCTCCATCAGGCGCTGAAGCGGCCCGGTCGCGACCTGATCCACGGCGCGCAGGGCGTGCCGGAGGGGCTGCCGGCTTCGATGGCCGACAAGGTCGTCGACAAGTTTCAGCCCGACGGGCTGCTGATCGTTCGCGCCGGCGGGCCGGCCGGTCTATTCTCCGCCATCATCGGCGGCTGGCCCGGTCAGCGCGTGCGCGAGGAATGCCAGGCCGTCACCCACGAGATTCGCTGAAGGACACGTAACCATGAACTATTCAAGCAAGCTGCGCGATCCGACGGCCGAGACCTCGCCGACGCGTCGCGCCCGCCTCGCCCCGCCGGCCTCGCTCGACGGCAAGGTCGTGGCGCTGATGGATATCGGCAAGTCGCGCGGCGCGGAGTTCCTCGACCGGCTCGAAGGCCATTTCAAGTCGGCCGGCGTAGCGACCAAGCGCTACCGCAAGCCGACCAACACAAAGGTGGCGCCGGCTGCGGTGATGCAGACGATCGCGGCCGAAGCGCAGCTCGCGGTGATCGCCTTAAGCGATTGAGGCTCCTGTACATCGTGCAGTCTGCACGACCTTCATAATCTCGACGGACGCGGGCTCCCCGGCGTCAACATCGTGACTACCGAGTTCGTGGACGGCGTCACCGCGCAAAGCGATGCGCTGGGCTTCGAGCCGGCGGTCGTCTACGTCCCGCATCCCATCCAGAATCGCACCAGGGCCGAGATCGACGAGATCGCCGACCGCGCCTTCGCGCAGGTGATGGTGCTGCTGAAGAGCGAATAGCGTCGTCTCACTGGAGCGCGCCACTCAGTGGCGCGCTCCAGTGAGTCTATTCCTTCTCCGGCACGACGGCGGGCTGGACGGAGTTGTCGGTGGCCGCGTCGTCTTCCGGCTCCGACGTCGCGGACGTTCGCGGCGGCAGGGGCGCGTTGGCGATGAAGGCCGCGACGACGGCGGCGGTGGCGCGCGGGGCTTCTTCCATCGGGTTGTGGCCCAGGTTCTCGAAGATCTCGAGCTTGGCGCCCTTGATGTCCTCCTGAAAGCGGAAAGCGTCGGCCACCGGCACCCAGCGATCCTTGGCGCCCCAGATGATCAGCGTCGGCACGTCCATGCGCTTGAGCGGCGTCGGATCGAGCGGCTCCTGCGTGCGGGCGCGTTGCAGCGTCGCCTCGCGATTGCCGGGAAAGCGCTGCAACTCGGAATAGCGACGGATGCGATCGGGCGTCACCATCGCGGGGTCGGCATAGACCTCGGTGAGCGAGCGGCGAACCAAACCCTCCGGCTTGAAGTAGATCCCGACGTCGCCGACGACCGGCGTGCGCGCGAGTCGCGTCGGCAGGGGGGCCTCGCCGCTCGCGCGTGGATAGCCCGCGGCATCGACGAGGATGAGCTGGATGACGCGGTCGGGCCGTGTCGCCGCGAAGGTCCAGGCCACGGCACCGCCCAGCGAGTGGCCGGCCACCACGACCTTCTCCAGGCGGAGCGTATCGATCAGCACCTCGATGAAATCGGCATAAGCCTCGACCGTGTATTCGTCGCGCGGCCAGGCACCGGTCAGGCCGTGACCCGGCAGGTCGACGGTAATGACGCGCGCCTCCTTGCCGAGCTCGCGCGCCCAGCCCTCCCACATGTGCAGCGAGCCGTTCGAGCCGTGGATCAGCAGGATCGGCACGCCGTCGGGATTGCCCTGCTCGCGGACATGGGCGCTGACGCCGCCGACATCGACGAAGCGGGAGCGGTCGTTGGTGTAGCGGGCGATCAGCGTCTCGGGCCGCAGGGAGGGCGCGTAGGCCCACATCGCCACGCCGGCCAGCACGGCGGCGCCGAACAGCGCGTAGAGCGGCCAGCGGCGCGGCGGGGCCTCGTCCCTACGGCGCCGGGGCGGCATCGCCTGGCCTTTCCGAGCCGGTTTCCTTCGTTTCGGGCGAGGGATCGGCGTGCAGCGAGAAATTCAGCTTGTCGAGGCCGCGCACCTTGAACTCGGGGATGGGGCTGGGATCGATGATCTTGTTCTCGATCAGCTTCTGCAGGATGGCCCGGTTGAGATCGTTGGTCACGATCAGCCGGTCCTCGAGGCGGGCGACGAAGACGAACAGTTCGAAGTCGAGCCCGCTGGAGGCGACCTTCACGAAGCGCACGATCGGCGGCGGCACGCGCAGCACGCGGGCATGCGCCAGCGCCGCTTCGCGCAGGATCGCCTCCATGGCGTTCACGTCGGTGCCGATCGGCACCGTCAGCTTGATCTCGATGCGGCTCGACGTGTCGGAGTAGGTGCGATTCACGACCGGGTTCTGGAGGAACAGGCTGTTCGGCACGATGACGTGTGTGCGCTGGAACGTCTCGATCTCGGTCGCGCGGATATTGATGCGGCGCACAAAGCCCTCGTGGCCGTTCACCGTCACCCAGTCGCCCGCCTTGATCGGCCGTTCGACCAGCAGGATCACCCCCGAGATGACGTTGTTGGCGATGTTCTGGAGGCCGAGGCCGATACCGACCGACAGCGCGCCCAGCACGATCGCGAGGTTGGTGAAGTCGACCCCCAGCGCGCCGATCCCTACCAGGATGGCGATCATCACGCCGACATAGTTGAGACCGGCGTCGATCGACTGGCGCAACGGCATCGGCGCATCGACGGTCGGCAGCACGCGGTCGCGCACGATGCTGCGCACCAGCCGCGCGAGCAGCATGCAGACGAAGAAGGCGACGATCGCCATGCCGACGTTGCCCAGCGAGATGGTGACGCCGCCCACCTTGACGCCGCGCAGGAGCTGGCCGAACCCGTCCATGATCGCGTCGGTGTCGACGTTCCAGGTCGCAGGGATGGCGATCGACAGGAGCAGGATCAGCGCCGCATCGAACACCAGCAGTACGAGATACTGGCCGCGCAGGTTGGTGTCGGGCGCGAGCCCGAGGCTGCGCCGAACCCATTTGCCCGACGGCGAATTGGGCGACGCGGCCGCCTCCAGCAGGTCGGCGACAAGGCGATGCAGCAGCAGGGCGATGCCGATCAGCAGGCAGGTCGTCGAGATCGCCGAATGGAGGTGCGAACCGAGGGTCGCGTAGCCGATGAGCGAGAAGATGATCGACGAGAAGACGGCAATCACGAGCGCGAACCGCGCCACGGTCCACCAGCTGCCGCCGATCATCGGCGGCAGCTCGGAGCCTTCGGGACGGGCCGCTTGCCAGGCCCGGTTGGAGAGGCCGGGAAGGCTGAGGACGGCGACAACGCTGGTCAGCACGACGGCGCCGACCGCGGCCACGGCGTCACGTCCCTCGCCGCGCGTCAAAGCCAGGTAGACGAACTCGAGCGGCAGGCTCACCGAGAACAGGCGGCGCAGAGCCTGGGAAAGATACTGCGCGGCATCGTCGGTCAATGGCAGCACGCGCCATTCGGGACGCGCCGGCGAGAGACCCGCCGAGGTCATGCCGAAGACCAGCAGCAGCAGCACGAGGCGCAGCACGGCATCCGGGATCAGCGTGTCGATGGGAGAGGGCGGATGGCTGGCCAGCAGCAGCTTGCCGATCAGCCAGACCGCCAGGATGGGCACGAGGACGAGGCCGAGCCCGTCGATGGCCGTCACGATGGTCTGGTCGCTGTGGGCGTCGATATGCGTGCCGCCCCGTCCGAAGCGGCGACGCAGCCATCGCCCCACCCACCACAAGAGTATCGTGATGACCGCCCACAGGCCGAGCGGCACCAGTTCGGGGCTGGCCGAGCCCAGCGACAGGAAGCCGTCGCGGCTCCAGGTCGCCATGGCTGTGGTGAGTCCCTTCATCGAGGCCACGAGCTGCGGCCCGATCTTGTTCCACACACTGGGCGACAGGGGCGAGGGATCGCGGCGCAGCAGGGTCTGCAGGACCAGCTCGCCGCGCAAACGGGTCATGCGTTCCAGCAGCTGGTCGGCGCGGGCGATCACGACCTCGCACTGCTTGAAGCGGCTCTCCGCGACCGTGGCCTGCTCGGTCAGGCGTTCGCGTTCGGCCTTCACGGCATCGGTCTCGGGGGGCGCATCGGCCCCGGGCTTCAGTTCCAGCGGCGCCAGCAGCTTCTTGGTGTCCGCCAGATCGTTGCGCGCCAGGGCGGCGGCGGCGAGCGCCGCGGCCCGCACGTCGGTTGCCTGCTCGCGCAACCCGTCGATCTCGATCGGCAGCAGGTCCGCCTGCTCGGTGCGGGTCGCGATACGGTCGAGCTGTCGCCCCCACAGCTCGATGAGCTGGCCAAAAGGACGTTGCGGCTGCGGCACGGTTTGCGCCGAGGCCGCGACGCTTGCGAACAGCAGCACGAGCCATGCGAGGCGGGCTAGAGATCGCATTCGGTGCGCGATTCCCGGAAACGACGGAAGGACTTCGTGGTCACTACCACGGGTGACCCGGACCGGGCCATGCCGCAGGCCTTCTGGCCGCGCAGGACGGCGAAATCAGGGCGCGTTTCGCAAGCCCTTCGACGGTGGCCGCTTCGTCGTTGACAGGGCCGGGGCGACGCGGAACCTTGCCGCCCGAAACGAGAAAGGGAGACAGGCATGGCCGAGGGCCAAGGTTCCGTTGGTGAAGTCCGCATCAAGCCCGACCGCCTGCACGACTTCACCATGGCGATCTGCCGGGCCGACGGCAGCTCCGCCGAGGAAGCGAAGCTCGTGGCCGACCATCTCGTGCTGGCCAACCTGTTCGGCCACGACAGTCACGGCGTCGGCATGATGCCGCATTACATCCAGAACACGATGAACGGCGCCTGCAAGCGCAACCATCACGCCACGCTCGATCGCGACAACGGCGCGGTGATCGTGGTCGATGGCGGCGCCGGCTACGGCCAGGTCATCGCCAAGGAGGCGATGGACATCGGCATCGAGCGCGCGAAGAAGCACGGCGTCTGCGTCGTCGGCCTGAAGAACTCCCACCATATCGGCCGCATCGGCCACTGGGGCGAGCAGTGCGCGCGCGCCGGCATGGTCAGCACCCATTGGGTGAACGTGCACGGCCACAAGTCGCTGGTCGCCCCGTTCGGCGGCGCCGAGGCGCGCTTCACGACCAACCCCTACTGCACGGCCATTCCGCGCAAGGGGCAGGAACCGATCGTGCTCGACTTCGCGACCAGCCAGGTGGCGATGGGCAAGGTCCGGGTCGCCAACAACAAGAAAATCCAGATGGAGGAAGGCCTGCTGATCGACGCGGGGGGCAAGGCCACCACCGAGCCCGGCGTGATGTACAATGCGCCCTACGGCGCCATCCTGCCGTTCGGCCTGCACAAGGGCGGCGGCCTGGCGGTGATCTGCGATCTGCTGGCCGGCGCGCTGACCGGCGGCCGCACGCACAGCCCGCGCACGATCAAGAAGGACGGCACCGACATCATCAACAACATGCTGTCGATCATCATCGATCCGGATTCGATGGGCGGCACCGCCTTCTTCGAGGACGAGGTCGACAACTTCATCGGCTGGGTGAAGTCCGCCAAGCCGCAGCCCGGCGTCGCCGAGGTGCTGGTGCCGGGCGAGCCGGAACGGGCGCGCAAGCTCGACCGGGAGAAGAACGGCGTGCCGATCGACACCACCACCTGGCAGCAGCTCGTCGACACCGCCCGCACGGTGCGCCTGAACGACACCGACATTCCCCAGATGCCCGGCGCCTGACGCGCCCGGAAGACAGGAGAGACCGAGCATGGCCAAGATGAAGCTCTACTACGCGCCCTCGTCGCCCTATGCCCGCAAGGTGAGGGTGCTCGCCATCGAGGCCGGCCTCGACAAGAAGATCGACATGGTGAACGTCGCCCTGACCCCGGTCGCGCCCAATGCCGACGTCGACAAGCACAACCCGATCGGCAAGATCCCGGCGCTGTCGACCAAGAACATGGATCTCTTCGACTCGCCCGTGATCTGCGAGTACCTGGACAGCCAGCACAAGGGCCGCAAGCTCTTCCCGCGCAAGGGGCGCGAGCGCTGGATGGCGCTGCGCCAGCAGGCGATGGCCGACGGGCTGCTCGATGCCGCGTTGCTCGCCCGCTACGAGAGCTTCCTGCGCCCCGAGGAGAAGCGCTGGCCCGACTGGTCGAAGGGCCAGATGAAGAAGATCGACGGCGTGCTCGACCAGCTCGAGGCCGAATCCAAGGTGCTGAAGGGCAAGCCCACGATCGGCACCATCTCGATCGGCTGTGCGCTGGGCTATCTCGACTTCCGCTTCGGCAGCCACGACTGGCGGGCCAAGCGCCCGAAGCTCGCCAAGTGGTTCGCCGCCTTCTCGAAGATGCCGTCGATGAAGGCCACCGTCCCGCCGCCGGCCTGATCGACATGACCGCCGACGAGATCATCGCCCGCCTCGGTCTACAGCCGCATCCCGAGGGCGGGCACTTCCGCGAGACGTTCCGCTCTGCCGATCCGTCGGGCAACGGCGGACGCGGCGCCAGCACGGCGATCTTCTTCCTGCTGAAGGCAGGCGAGCGCTCGCACTGGCACAGGGTCGATGCCGGCGAAGTCTGGCACCATTACGCGGGCGCGCCGCTCGAACTGTCGATGAGCGACGACGGCCGCACCACGCGCCACTTGCGCCTCGGCAGCGATTTCGGCCTCGGCGAGTCGCCGCAGATCGTGGTGCCGCGCGGCGTCTGGCAGGCCGCCCGCTCGCTCGGCAACTGGACGCTGGTCGGCTGCACCGTGGCCCCGGCCTTCGACTTCGCCGGTTTCGAACTCGCCCCGCCGGGCTGGCGTCCGGGCGCCTGATGGAGCGCGTCGTCAGCGCTTCCAGAGTTCTCGCGAGGCCAGCACGGCGCCGACCGTGACCAGCAGGGCGGCGGCGATCAGCGTGCCGGTCGGTTCGGCCTGGCCGACGATCACCAGGATTGCGGTCGACAGGATGGGCGTGGCGTAGGAGATGGCGCCCAGCGCGCGGATGTCGCCGCGCTTCACCGCGTGATCCCAGAAATAGAACGCAGATCCCGCCGGCCCGAGGCCCAGCGCCAGTACGGCGAGCCAGGCCGTCCCGCTGGCCGGCCAGACCGTGTGCTCGAAGGCCAGGTGACAGGCCAGCGAAAGCACGGC
Organism: Reyranella aquatilis; assembly: GCF_020880995.1. Lineage (GTDB taxonomy): Bacteria > Pseudomonadota > Alphaproteobacteria > Reyranellales > Reyranellaceae > Reyranella > Reyranella aquatilis. Next base: position 259,637 of record NZ_JAJISD010000003.1, read on the forward strand.
CGACGCCGCACAGAAAGCGGCGATCGCATCGGTCGGCGTCTCGCCGAAGCGGCGCGACAGCACCGAGTAGATCGACCACGCAAAGGCGCAGCCCAGCGCCAGCAGGTAGCCCAGCGCATGGCTGTCGGCGAAGCTCAGGCCGCGGCCGAGGGCGAGCAGGGCCACGCCCGCGAATCCGAGGGCGGCGCCGGCCAGATGCGGCCAGCCCAGCCGCTCCCCCGCCAGCGGCGCGGAGAGCAGCACGATCAGCAACGGCCAGAGATAGTTGATGAGGTTGGCTTCGGCCGGCGGGGCGAGCTGGAGGGCGGCGAAATAGAGGGCGTGGTAGCCGAACAGGCCGCCGATCCCCAGCAACCAGACGCGGGCCGGCCATCCGACCAGCCCGGCCCAGCCCACGCCGCGCGAAAGCGCGCGCACGATGCCGATCGTGGCGCCGACCGCGAAGGTCATGGCGACCATCTGGAAGGGCGGGATCGGGCCCGCCGACACGGAGAGCAGGGCGAGCGAGCTCCACAGGGCAATCGAGATCAGGCCCGCCGCCATGGCCCGGCGCCGGATGGTAGAGTCGCGCGTCATCGACGCCGCATAGAGAATGAAGCGGAGATTGTCGAGCGGATGCGCAGAACGCTTTTCGCGAGTACGATGCGGCTGCAGCGGAGCCTGGATGTTCGTTAGGCCGACCAATCCGATCAGTCATCGACTGGCGCGTATCGCCTTCATCTTAGCGACCGTGGGGTCGCTGATCGTAGCCGTCTCCGGCCCGCTGCATCGTTACCTCGGCCTCGACATCGAGGCGGCCATCGCCGTCTTCCGCTACGGCTTCTATCTCACGGTCGCGGGCATCGCGCTCGGGCTCGGCACCATGCTGCCGGCACGGCCGGGCGACCGCCGACGGGGCTTCGTGGCGGCTTTCCTCGCTATCGCGATCGGCTTGGCCGGCGCCTGGGTCCCTCTGCACTGGTTCCTGCAGGCGCAGCACCGGCCGGCGATCAACGACATCACCACCGACACGGCCAACCCGCCGCCCCTCGTCGCCACCGCGCAACTGCGGCGCGGCGCACCCAATCCGCCCGCCTATCCGAAGGAGAATGCCGCGATCCAGCGCGCTGCCTTCCCCGACATAGAGCCGGTGATACTGGCCGTGCCCCCGGCCGAGGCCTTCAAGCGCGTCGACCGCGTGGCCACAGCGCTGGGCTGGGACGTCGTGGCGCGCGTCCCCAATGAAGGCCGCCTCGAAGCCGTCGCGACCAGCCCCTGGTTCGGCTTTCGAGACGACATCGTCGTGCGCATCCGGCCGCAGGGACCGGGCAGCCGCATCGACATCCGTTCCAAAAGCCGCATCGGCGAAGCCGATCTCGGCGGCAATGCCGAGCGGGTGCGCAGCTTCATCGCACGGCTGAAGGCCGAGATCTGACCGCCGCGCGTCAGGCGAGCGGCAGCGTGAAGCAGAAGAGCGTGCCTTGCGCGTTCGATTCGATCAGCGCGATGTCGCCGCCGTGCAGGCGCACCAGGTCGCGGGCGATGGCCAGGCCGAGGCCGGTGCCGCCCGGCCGTCCGCCGGACGTGAACGGCTGGAAGAGCTGCCGTGCCACCGCGGGCGGGACGCCGGGTCCGTTGTCCAACACTTCGAGCAGCAGGTATCCGCCGTTGCGGCGGGCGCGCACGGTCACGCTCGTGGCGCCGGCCTCGAAGGCGTTTCGTCCCAGGTTGATGAACACGCGATAGAGCAGGTCGCGGTCGCATCGCGCGGCGCCGCCGCTCCCGATCTCGTTGATCCAGGTGCGCAGCGCGTTGGGATCGTGGTCCTCGCCCTGCTCCTGCAGCGCCACGCCGACCTCGTCGACCAGATCGGCGAGATCCACGTCGGCCAGCCGGGGCGAGGGCTTGTCGCGCACGTACTCGATCGCGTCGCTGGCCAGCCGCGCGGCGCGGTCGATCGTGTTGAGGATGGTCGGCGCCAGCGCGCGCGTGCGCTCGTCGTCGCTGCGCGCCAGCCGATCCGACAGCAGGCGCGCGGTCGAGAGCATGTTGCGCAGATCGTGGTTGATCTTGTTGGTCGCGGCGCCGACCTCGGCCAGCCGCGATTTCTGGCGCAGCGAGGCCCGCAGTTCGCGCTGCAGGATCTGGAACTCCCGGTCGACCACGCCGATTTCGTCGTTGCGTCGCACGGGACCGCGCTCGGCCTTGGCTTCTTCCGGCGCGCGACGGAAGGCCGTCATGGCGGCGGACAGGTCCTGCAGCGGCCGCACGACCAGCCAGCGCAGCGCCAGATAGAGCAACGACGCGGTGAACAGCGCGACGATGATCGACAGGATGAGGATGCGGCTGGCATAGGCATACATGGCGGCGCGCATCGGCGGCTCGTCGACCACGATCCAGACCATGGCGCCGGGCAGGCGCATCGATTCGCCGCCCACACGGATGAAGTGCGAGCCGTCGCGGGCCATCGCTTCGAGCGCATCCCAGATCAGGCCGAGGGCGCCGCGGTCCTTGAGGTTGAAGCCCTGCATCTCGGGCCGCGGCTCGATGTTCATCAGGGCGCGCTTGGGCTTGTTCGGTTCGACCAGCACGACGGCCTCGACGCGCGCATGCGCCAGCAGAGAGCGTTTGACCTGTTCGGTCACCATGTTGTCGGGCGTGGCGTCGAGGGCCAGTGCCGCCAGAGTGCCGCTCTCGATCAGCTGTTCGAGATAGACCAGGCGGAAGCGTGCGATCGAGGGCAGGAAGATCGCAACCTCCGCCGTCATCACGGCGACAATGACGAGGCCCAGGATGCGCCACGACAGTCCGAAGGCCAGCCCACGCCGCTGCGCGGGGCGGACGGATTGTTCCGTCAGGGTGGCGTCGGCGGTCATCGTCTCACTTTACCAGACCGGCAATCGGGCGAGGAAGCGCACCAGCCCGCGCGTGCGCGGCCCGAAAAGCCTCGCGGCGTAATAGCTGCCGGCGGCCCGCTTGGCCGTCTCGCCGAGCGTCGGATAGGGAGGTACGAATCCCGCCAGGGTCGAGATCTTCAGGCCCGCGGCGATGGCCAGGCACCAGGTCTGGATCAATTCGCCGGCCTGCGGCCCGGCAATGCCGGCACCCAGCACGCGACCGCGATGGTCGGTGATCACCTTCACCAGCCCGTCGGTCTCGTATTCGGTCTGCGCGCGGTCGTTCTCGGCGAACTTCCAGCGCAGCACCCTGACGCCGTCGCCATGCTTTGCGCGCGCCTCGCGTTCGCCGGCACCGACCTGCGCCAGTTCCGGATCGGTATAGGTCGCCCACGGCACGATGGCGGGGTCGAGCTTTGCCGGCGCCCGGAACAGCGCGCCGCGAATGAACAGCGAGGCCTGGTGACCGGCCATGTGCGTGAAGGCGGGGCGGCCGTTGCAGTCGCCGATGGCCCAGACGTTGCGGTTGGAGGTCCGAAGCGAATCGTCGACGGTGATGCCGCGCCGGTCGTGCGCGATGCCGGCCCTGTCGAGGTCGAGCGCCTCGACGTTGGGAATGCGCCCGGCCGCGACAAGTAGATGCGAGCCCTCGATCCTCGCGCCGCCTTCGAGCACGGCCGCGATGCCGCCGTCGGCGCGCTCGACCGACGCCACCCGCGTTCCCTCGCGGATGTCGATCCCCTCGGCGCGCAGCCGGGCCAACACGATCGCCGACAGTTCGGGGTCGTCCTTGGCCAGGCAGGTCGCCGCTTCCAGCACGGTGACGCGCGCGCCGAGCCGCCGGAAGGCCTGCGCCATCTCCAGGCCGATCGGTCCGCCGCCCAGCACAACCAGATGCGAGGGCAGCGTACGGTTGGCGAAGATCGTCTCGTTGGTGAAGTGGGGAACTTCCGTCAGGCCCGGCACCGGCGGCAAGGCAGGACGCGAGCCCGTCGCCAGCACGATGCGCTTGCTGAGAATGCGATGGCCGCCCGCCTGCAGCTCGTTGCGCGCCACGAAGCGGGCCTCGTCCTGCAGCACGCGCACGCCGAGCTTCTCGAAGCGTTCGACGGAGTCGTTCGGCGCGATCGCGGCGATCACGGTTGCGACGTGATCCATCACCTTGTCGAAATCGACCGCTGGCTCGACGGGGGCGATGCCGAACGCCGCGCCGCTTCGCTGTGCCTGCGCCGCGCGGGCGGCCGCGATCAGTGCCTTCGACGGCACGCATCCGAAGTTGAGGCAGTCGCCACCCATGAGTCCGCGCTCGACCAGCACAACATCGAGGCCCAGCTGGGCGGCACCGGACGCCACGACCAGTCCGGCCGAACCGCCGCCGACGATGCAGACGTCCGGGGTGAGCCGCCCACTCACCTCAGGTCTCGCGCTTCCGGCGCAGCTGCCGGTAGATCACCGGCACCAGCGACAGTGCCGCCAGGCCCATGAGCGGCAGCAGGATTCGCCACTCGAAGACGATGCCGAGATCGGGTTGCTCGCCCCTCTTCAGCACCAGGCCGAGGCCGGAGCCGACACTGGAATAGACCACCGCGGCGGGCGCGATGCCCAGCATCGTCGCGGGCACATATCGCCTGAGCCGCATACCCAGCAGGGCCGGCACGATGTTGACCAGCCAGAAGGGAAAGATCGGCACCAGCCTCAGCGACAGGAGATAGCTGAAATCGTCGGTGCGGAATCCTTCCTCGAAGCGCGCAAGCCGCGTGCCGGCGCGCGCGCGGAAGAGATCGCGAAAGGCGTAGCGCGCTGCGAGGAAGACCGCGATGGAGCCCGCGGTCGCGCCGACCACCGACAGGAACGCCCCCGGCCATGTGCCGAACAGGAAGCCGCCGACCGGAGTCGCCACGATGGCGACCGGCAGGGAGAAGGCGACCATGACGGCATAGACCAGCATGAAGGCGATGGCCGCCAGCACACGGTGCGCGGCGACCCACGCCGTCAGCGTCGCCTTGTGACGGGCCAGCATCTCATAGGAGAAATAGCGCTCGAGACCGAGCAGCAGGAAAATGGCCAGCCCCACCAGCAGGATCGCCACTGGCAGCAGCCGGCGCAGTGTCGACGCGTTCATCTGGCCTTTCGTCTCGCCCCGACCCGATATTGACGCCGCGACGCCGATCCTCAAAGCACATGCTGTCACGCCTGAGTGACCGGCGGTCTCAGGACGGCAGACCCGGATCCGTCGTTGCCAGGGTCGGGCGTCGGGCGAGCTGTCGCCACCAGCCGGCCAGCCGCGGCCGCGCGGCCAACAGCGCGGCGCCGCGCGGGGACTGCGCGAAGTAGGCGATCATCGCACCGAAATGAAGGTCGGCCAGCGAGAGATCGGGACCGGTGAGCCATCGGTCGTTCGCGGCCAGCGTCTCGAGGGCGTCGAGTGCCTTCGAGGCCGACGCCAGCCCCTGCTCCAGTTCGGCCGGGTCTCCGTTCGCTCCCGTGCTGGGGCGAAGCACGTCGTGCACAAAGACCTGCCGCACGAGCGGCCAGTACGCGTAGGCATCCACCACGCCGATGATCTGGTCCATGCGGGCGAGCCGCCGTGGGGCCTCGGGCTGGAGGGCGGGTCCTGGGAAGGCCCGATCGATGTAGCGCGTGATGGCGCCCGTCTCGTAGAGAGCGAAACCGTCATGCACCAGGGCGGGCACGCGCCCGAAGGGATGGAGGGCGAGATAGGCGGCGGGAACGTCGGCGGCGAAGGGGTTCACCTCCGCCCGCTGGTAGGCGACGCCCTTTTCCTCCAAGACCAGCCGGGCGATCCGGACGTACACGCTGTAGCGATAGCCGTGAAGAATGGGGCGCATGGGGCATCCTAGCCCTCGTTGACTCCGGAGGGGCACACGCTTATTACCCTCGCCCACGGATTTCGCCCCCGGTGCACCGCGCGGGGGCCTTGTTGTGTTCTAAGGAGTTGCGTCATGAAACGCACCTATCAGCCGAGCAAGCTGGTTCGCGCCCGCCGTCATGGTTTCCGCGCCCGTATGGCGACCGTCGGAGGCCGCAAGGTCATCGCGAACCGTCGTCGGTCGGGCCGCAAGCGCCTGTCGGCCTAGTTCTTTTGCCGCCGGCGCGCCTAGGGCGTCTGCCGAACCGTAGCGACTTCCTGCGCGTCCAGGCCGGGCGGCGATGTGCCATGCCCGGCTTCGTCCTGCAGGTTGCCCCCCTTCCGCCCGGCCTCGCCTTTCCGGCCATCCGGGTCGGCTTCACCGTCAGCCGCAAGGTCGGCAATGCCGTCGTCCGCAACCGGGTCCGCCGGCGTCTGCGCGAAGTGGCACGTCTGGTGATCCCGCATGGCGCGCGCGCCGACCAGGATTATGTACTCGTCGGCCGGCAGGGAGCCATCGGCCGGGATTTCACCGTCCTGCAGGCGGAGCTCCGGGAGGCGTTGCGGCGGCTGAAGTCGCTTCCCATCGCGACGCCATGACTGCCCCCTGAGCTGCATTGGCTGCTTGCGCCGGGCCGCTTAAATCGCCAGTTTCCGGGCCGCATGATGTCCTTGGTCCTGCGCGGCGCGATTCGTTTCTACCAGCTCACGCTCGCCTACTTCTTCGTCGGTGCCTGCCGCTACGAGCCATCGTGCTCGGCCTACGCGGTCGAGGCCCTGTCGAAGCATGGCGGACTGCGGGGAACCTGGCTTGCCGCGCATCGCCTGTGCCGCTGCGGTCCTTGGGGCGCCGGCGGCTACGATCCCGTACCGCCGGCCGCCGCGCGTCCGCGCACGCCGCTTTCCTGTCACCCCGCCCGGCGCACCTGACGCGTCACGAAAGATCGCCGCCAAATGGATCAGAAGAATTTTATCGTCGCCATCGTCCTCTCGGTGCTGATCATCGTGGGCTGGCAGGTGGCGTTCCCGCCGTCCAAGCAGGCGACCCAGACCGCCCAGCAGCAGGCGTCGACACAGTCGGGCGCGCCGGCGGCGCCGGCCGGCCAGAATGGGACCGCGCCCGGTGCGACGCCCGGCCCCGGCAGCATTCCGGCGCAGCAGCCGGTCGTGAGCCGCAGCGAGGCCGTCGCGCTCACGCCGCGCGTCACCTTCAATACGCCTGAGTTGACCGGCTCGATTTCGCTGAAGGGCGCGCGCATCGACGACGTCCAGCTCGTGAAGTATCGCGAGACCATCGATCCCAAGAGCCCGCCGGTGCCGGTTCTCTCGCCGATCGGCAGCAAGAACCCCTATTACGCCGAGTTCGGCTGGTCCGCGTCGGATCCCGCCATCAAGGTCCCGGGCGCCGACACGGTGTGGACGTCCGACGCGCAGACCGTGGCGCCCGGCAAGCCGGTCAAGCTCACCTGGGACAACGGCCAGGGCCTGGTGTTCGGCCTCACCATCTCGATCGACGAATTCTTCATGTTCGACGTGAAGCAGAGCATCGAGAACAAGACCGACAAGCCGGTCACGTTGTTTCCCTGGAGCCTGATCGTCCGCTACGGCGAGCCGACCTACGAGGGCATGTACATTCTCCACGAGGGTCCGTACGGCGTCTTCAATGGCACCCTCAAGGAGTTCAGCTACTCCGACTTCAAGGGCAACAAGCAGCAGAAGATCTCCACCACCGGCGGCTGGGTCGGCATCACCGACAAGTACTGGATGGCGACGCTCATCCCCAACCAGCAGTCCAAGGTCGACGTTTCGCTCAAGCAGACCGGCACGGGCGCCGACGTCAAGTACCAGGTCGACTATGTCGGCAGCGGCGTCGCCACAGCGCCGGGCGCGACGACCATCACCGACGCCAAGCTGTTCGCCGGCGCGAAGATCGTGCGGGTAATCTCCGACTACGAGAGCAAGTACGGCATCGAGAAGTTCGACCTGACGATCGACTGGGGCTGGTTCTCGTTCTTCACGCGGCCGCTGTTCTGGCTGCTCGAGTGGCTCTACGTGCATCTCGGCAATTTCGGGCTGGCGATCCTGACGCTGACCGTGATCGTGAAGGCGGTGTTCTTCCCGCTGGCCAACAAGTCCTACGCGGCGATGAGCAAGATGAAGCGTCTCCAGCCCGAGATGGAGAAGCTGAAGGAGCGCTACGGCGAGGACCGCCAGCGCATGAACCAGGAGCTGATGCAGCTCTATCGCCGCGAGAAGGTGAACCCGGCGGCGGGCTGCCTGCCGATCCTGGTGCAGATCCCGGTGTTCTTCGCACTCTACAAGGTGCTCTACACCACCATCGAGATGCGCCATCAGCCGTTCTACGGCTGGATCAAGGACCTCTCGGCGCCGGATCCGCTGACGATCCTGACCGGCTTCGGCCTGTTCCCGTGGGACGTTCCGTCGTTCCTGCACTTCTTCAACATCGGCATCTGGCCCATGATCATGGGCGTCACGATGTACCTGCAGCAGAAGCTGAACCCGCAGCCGACCGATCCGGTGCAGGCGCGCGTGTTCCAGTTCCTGCCCATCCTCTTCACCTTCATGCTGGCACCCTTCGCCGCCGGCCTGGTGATCTACTGGGCGTGGAGCAACATCCTGTCGATCGCGCAGCAGTACATGATCATGCGCCGCCACGGCGCGCCGGTCGGCAACAAGCCTGTGCCGGCGGCGCTTCCCGCCGCGCCGGCGTCCACCGACGGCAAGAAAGGCGGCAAGGGATCCGGCAAGAAGGGCTGATGCCGGACAAGTCACCCGATACGGCGGCCGACGAGGGCTTTTCGCCGGCCGAGCTCGAGGCGGCCCGCAAGCTGTTTGCCGGCCCCTGCGACTTCGTCTCGGGCGCCGCCTCGGTCGAATCGCTGCCCGGCATCTCGCTCCCGGAAGTGGCCTTCGCCGGCCGCTCCAACGTCGGCAAGTCGAGCCTGGTCAATGCGCTCACCGGCCGGCGCACCCTGGCGCGCGTCTCGGCCAACCCCGGTCACACGCGCCAGGTCAATTTCTTCAACCTGGCCGACCGGCTGATGCTGGTCGACCTGCCGGGCTACGGCTTCGCCAAGGTCTCGCGCTCGATGAAGGAGACGTGGCAGGACCTCGCCTCGGCCTATCTGCGCGGCCGCCCGACCCTGATGCGCATCTTCGTGCTGATCGACGGCCGGCACGGGGTGAAGGAGAGCGACCGCGAGACGATGCGCAACCTCGACAGCGCCGCGGTCTCCTATCAGATCCTGCTGACCAAGACCGATTACCTGCGCGCGTCGGACATCGCGGCTGCGGTGAAGGCCGCCGAGGCCGTGGCCCGCAAGCACGGCGCCGCCCATCCCGAGGTCTTGCCGACCAGCAGCGAAACCGGCTTCGGCATTCCCGAACTCCGCGCCGAGATCGTCGCCGTCGCGCAGGTTTAGCCACGGAGCGCGCCACTCCAGTGGCGCTCACGAGCTTGATGCGCCACTGGAGTGGCGCGCTCCAATGACAGATGACATCGCAAGGCTAAGCCGCGTCGTGGAAGATCAGGCCGAGGGTGAAGCGCTCGCCGTGGCGCAGGCTCGAGACGCCGTGGCGCAGGGCGGTGCGATGCCAGCCGCGCACGCCCCTGGCTGGCCGTTCGTTGACTGCGAAGATCGCGGCATCACCCTGTTCGAGGGGCACGACCTCGCCGCGCGATTGCATGCGCGGCCGCTGCTCGACCAGCATGAATTCGCCGCCGGAGAAATCCCGGCCGGGTGCGCTCAGCAGCACGACGACCTGCAGCGGGAACACCATTTCGCCGTAGAGGTCGCGGTGCAGGCAGTTGTAGTCGCCGGGCCCGTAGCGCAACAGCAGCGGCGTCGGCCGCGTCTGGCCGGCCTCGTGGCACTCGCGCAGCCAGGCATCGAGGGTGGCAGGGAAGCGCCTGGGCTTTCCAAGCCGCTCGTTCCAGCGGTTGGCGACCTCTGCGAGCGCCGGATAGAGCGCCTGCCGCAGCCGCTCGACGGGTGCGGGCAGGTCGTAGGCGAAATACTGGTACTCGCCCTGACCGTAGCCGTGGCGCTGCATGACGATGTGCTTGCGGAACCGGGCCTGCTCGGGCCACAGGGCCGCCAGCCTCCGGCATTCGTCGGCGTCGATCAGGTTCTTCGCCACGGCGAAGCCGCGATTTGCCAGGGTTTCGCTGTCGAAAACGGATGAAGCTGCCATGCGGACATCCTGACGCGGCGGGGCCGGTTCTTCTATCCGCGACCCGCCTGATATATTATGCGCCTTGGCCCTCTCCCGCGCGGAGAGGGCTTTCGTTCAACTGGGGATGCTGGAAATGGCCGAGGCTGTTCAACCGGACAAGGAGCAGAAGCGTCTCATCCGCATGGCGGAGACCATTTCCAAGGCGCTGCCCTACATGCGCCGGCACAACGACGCGACCTTCGTGGTGAAATATGGCGGCCACGCCATGACCGATCCGAAGCTCGGCGACCTGGTCGCCCGCGACGTGGTGCTGATGAAGCAGGTCGGCATGAACCCGATCGTGGTCCATGGCGGCGGTCCCCAGATCAACAAGATGCTTGAGCGGGTCGGCATCAAGAGCACCTTCGTGAACGGGCTGCGTGTCACCGACGCCGCGACGATGGAGATCGTGGAGATGGTGCTGGCCGGCTCGATCAACAAGGCGATCGTGGCCGACATCAACGAGTGCGGCGGCATCGCGGTCGGCATCTGCGGCAAGGACGGCAACCTGATCCTCGCCAAGAAGATGACCGAGACCCGGGACCCCAAGACCGGCGAGCTGCTGAAGGTGGACCTGAAGCAGGTCGGCGAGCCCGCCAAGATCAACGTGATGGTGCTGGAGCAGCTGCGCCGCGCCGACGTGATCCCGGTGGTCGCCCCGATCGGCTTCGGCGTCAACGACGAGCTGACCTACAACATCAACGCCGACACCTCGGCCGGCGCCATCGCCGGCGCCATGAAGGCCAAGCGCTTGCTGTTCCTGACCGACGTGCCGGGTGTGCTGGGCAAGGACGGCAAGGTGATCCCCGAGATGACGATCGAGCAGGCGCGTGCCCTGATCGCCGATGGTACGATCTCAGGCGGCATGATCCCCAAGGTCGAGAACTGCATCGACGCGGTGAATTCGGGCGTCGAAGCCGCCGTCATCATGGACGGGCGGGTGCCGCATTGCCTCCTGCTCGAGGTCTTCACGGAGGCGGGCGTCGGCACCATGGTGCGCCGCGCCTGAGTCCGCCCGACCTTGAAAAACCCCATTTCCCTGCATAGTTAGGCCCGATGGCTCTCCTGCCCATCCTCACGGCGCCCGATCCCCGCCTCAAGAAGAAGTCCCTGCCCGTCGAGACCGTCGACGACGGCGTGCGCCAGCTCATGGATGACATGCTGGAGACGATGTACGACGCGCCCGGCATCGGCCTGGCCGCGCCGCAGGTCGGCGTTCTGAAGCGCGTCATCGTGCTCGACATCGATCGCGAGGACACCAAGACCGGCCCGCTGTTCATGGCCAATCCCGAGATCGTCGAGGCTTCTGACGAAGACGCTTCCTACGAGGAAGGCTGCCTCTCGGTGCCCGACCACTATTCCGACGTTGTCCGGCCGGCGACAGTGAAGGTCAGGTATCTCGATCGGGACGGTCTGGTGCAGGAGCTGGCCTGCGACGGCCTGCTGGCCACCTGCGTGCAGCACGAGATCGACCATCTCGATGGTGTGCTGTTCATCGACCACATCTCGGCGCTCAAGCGGAACATGATCCTGCGCAAGCTCCTGAAGGCCCGCAAGGAACAGGAGCGCGAGGAGGCCGAACGCGGCCCGGTCAAGGCGAAAGCCAAGGATCCCGAGCACGCGATCTGAGCCGCCTGACGCGAGCGTCGAGCACGGCCCCTTTGTCATCCCGAGCATAGCAAGGGACCTTTGATCGGGCGCCGTTACGCTAAATGTCCCTCGCTACGCTCGGGATGAAAACGGTATTGGAGCAACGCTCCGCGCCATCAATTCAATCGATCAGCTTTCCGTCGGCGTCGAAGAACGGGAACGGCCCCTCGTAGTCGCCGATGACGGCGGTGTGGGTCACGAGCTGGCCGTCGTTCCACCAGTGCAGCATGAATCCCGGCGGCTCCATGCAGAAGCGGCTCGGCGCATCGGGATGGATGTCGAGCGCGACCTGATGCGCGGGGCTGGGGCAGGTCATCGCCGGCCGGCCGCCGACCTGGGCGTGGATCGTGCGATGGAGATGGCCGCACAGGATCAGCTCGATCTGGGCGTGTTTGGCCACGATGTCGGCAAAGGCCTCGCGGCCCAGCAGGCCGATCTTGTCCATATGGCCGATGCCGGTGACGAAGGGCGGATGGTGCATCATCACCAGGGTCGGCGCTTCGGGCTTGTCGGCCAGCGTCCGGTCGAGCCAGTCGAGCCGCTCGCGGCAGAGCTCGCCGCCGCCCTGGCCGGGGATCAGCGTGTCGAGGCCAACCAGACGCAGCGGATAGTCGTCGATCGCGAACTGCAGGAATTTCCCGCCGGCCGGCAGGTAGCCGCCGCCGCGGAACGCGTCGCGCATCGCCTCGCGCTCGTCGTGATTGCCGGGTATGGCGATGATGCGCTGCCGGATCGGCGCCAGGATCGACTTCAGGTGATCGTATTCCTCGGGCCGGCCGAGATCGACCAGGTCGCCGGTCAGCAGCACGATATCGGGCTGCGGGCTGAGCGCCACGAGCTCCTGAACACAGCGGCGCAGCATGGCGGCCGTGTCGACCTTCCGGTAGGCGAGCTTGCCGGGCAGCTTGATGTGGGTGTCGGTGATCTGGGCAATCAGCATGGCAGGCTCCTCACAGGACCAGCAGGCCGCGCGGATCGATGGCCAGGCCCACCGCCTCGCCATGCTGGAAATCGCGCCGTGCCGTGCTCTCGATGACCAGCGGCCGCTCCTCGCCGACATCGACGAACAGCCGCGTGCGGTCGCCGAGGAAGAAGGCCGAGGCGACCGTTCCCTGTAGGCTCGCGGCCTCGCCGCTCCCGGCGACGCGGATGTCCTCGGGCCGGAACAGGATCTCGGTCGCGGTGGCGGGTGCTTCCGGCCAGGCGACGGCCCCGGCCTTGCAGCGGAAGACGCCGTCGCGGGCCGTGCCGGTCAGCCGGTTCATCGTGCCGATGAAGTCGGCGACGAAGCGCGTCGCGGGGCGCTGATAGATCTCGCGCGGCTTGCCGATCTGGGCGACCCGCCCGTGTTCCATGACGACGATGCGGTCGCCTAGCGCCATGGCCTCGGCCTGGTCGTGCGTGACGTAGATCGCGGTGATGCCGAGCGAACGCAGCAGCGAATCGATGTCGAGCCGCAGCGTGTCGCGCAGCTTGGCGTCCAGCGCGGTCAGCGGCTCGTCGAGCAGCAGGGCGCGCGGCCGGACCGCGATGGCGCGGGCGAGCGCCACGCGCTGGCGCTGGCCGCCCGAGAGCTGGTCGATGCGGCGGTCGGCCAGCCGCGTGATCTGCATCATCGCCAGCATCTCCGAGACGCGGGCCTTCACCTGCGCGTCGGGTACCTTGCGGATGCGCAGCCCGTAGCCGACGTTGCCGGCCACGGTCATGTTCGGGAACAGCGCGTAGGACTGGAACACCATGCCGACATTGCGCTGCTCGATCGGCAGGTGCGTGACGTCGACGCCGTCGAACAGCACCTTGCCGCCGGCATCGGGCTCTTCCAGCCCGGCGATGATGCGCAGCGTCGTGGTCTTGCCGCAGCCCGAGGGCCCGAGGAACACCACGGTCTCGCCGGCATGGATGGCGAGATCGAGCGGCTCCAGTGCGCGGGTGCCGTCGGCGAAGGTCTTGGCGCAGTTCGCGAGCGCGATCGAGACGGGTTTGCCGGTTCCGGTCATTCTGTTTCCTCCGCCACGAACTTCGCGGGCCGCGGCTTGGCGAAAGCCTGCATGGCCAGCAGCAAGGGCACGATCATGATGAAGAAGACGAGCGTGTAGGCGCTGCCGATCTCGAGTCGCAGCGACGCATAGGCGTCGGCCAGGCCCACAGGCAGTGTCTTGGTGAACGGCGTGTGCAGCAGCCATGTCATGTTGAACTCGCCCATCGACAGCGTCACCACCATCAACGAACCGGCGAGGATGCCCTGCCGGCAGTTGGGCAGCACGATGTCGCGAAAGCGTTCCCAGAAGCCGGCGCCCAGCGAGGCGGCGCCTTCCTCGAGCGTCTTGAGGTCGATCGCCATCAGCACGGCGAGCACGCTGCGCACCATGAAGGGCAGCGTGAAGAGCACGTGGCCCACCAGGATGAAGGCCCACGAGGTGCGGAAGCCCGACAGGCTGCCATAGGTCACGATCAGGGCCAGCGCGGTGGCGAGGCCCGGGACCGCGACCGGCATCACCAGCAGTTCCTCGATGGCGCGGGTCAGCGCGTTCTGGCGCTTGGCCAGCACATAGGCGGCGGGAATGCCGAGGACGAGCGTGGCGGCGAGGCAGGCCAATGCCAGCCCGATCGACAGGAAGATCGTGTCGCGATAGCCGTTCCACACCTCCATGACCCAACGCAGCGTGAGGCCGCTCTCGATGCCCACGAAGTAGTTCACGGTGAGGCCGGCCATGATCGAGAGGATCATCGGCACGATCAGGAAGGCGCAGACGAACAGCGTGAAGCCGAGCTGCAGGAAGAAGAGGCCGCGGCGCTTCATGTTAGCCTGCCGCCGCGACGCTGGAGCCGGCGGCGGTGCGCGCCAGGGCGAGCACGATCCAGGTGACGGCGCCCAGCACGAAGCTCAGCGCCGCCGCCATGGCGATGTTCGCCGACAGGGTGAACTCGGTGTAGATCACCATCGGCAGCACGTTGATCTTGGCCGCGAGCGTGAAGGCCGTGCCGAACGCGCCGACCGCCGTGGCGAAGCAGATCGCGCCCGCGGAGATGAAGGCGGGCTTCAGCCCGGGAATGATGACGTCGAGCACGACGCGCCAGGGCGAGGCGCCTAGCGAGCGGGCCGCTTCCTCGAGCTTGGGGTCGAGCTTTTCGGCCGCCGCCATCACGGTGAGGATGGTGCGCGGGATCGAGAAATAGACATAGCCCATGAACAGGCCGGAGAGCGTGTAGGCGAAGACCAGCTTCTCGCCGGTCAGCGCCTGCGTGACCTGGCCGATCAGCCCCTGCCGGCCGGCCAGCATGATCACCATGAAGCCGATCACCACGCCGGGAAAAGCCAGCGGAAAGGTCAGCATCGCCACCAGCATGCCGTTGCCGGGGAACCTGTTGCGCTGCAGGAACACGCCGGAGATGCCGCTGATGATGAGGGTCGCGGCCGTCGTCGCCGCTGCCACGGCGAGCGTGGAGAGGAGGCTGTTGAAATAGTTGGAGTCGGTCAGGATCGCGGCATAGGCCGCCCACCCCGTCTTGCCGCTGCCGCCGATGAAGAAAAGCCGCGCCATCGGCAGCAGGAAGAAGCCTGCGAAGAAGATGCCGGCCGGCAGCAGCAGGAAGATCAGTCGGCGGAGTTCGTTCCGCATTCTTTGTGGTTCCTCTTGGCACATCCCTCATCCTGAGGAGGCGCCCCTCGAATACCTCGGGGTAAACTCAGCGCCGTCTCGAAGGATGGGCAACAGGCGAGGTGCTCGTGCCCACCCTTCGAGACGCGCTCCTTCGGAGCGCTCCTCAGGGTGAGGTCGTAGGCGAGAGCAGCGGGGCGACGATCTTGCCGCCGCCCCGCCGTTCCGTGTTGGACGTCAGTTCACTTCCTTGCGGTAGCGCTCCACGATCTGCGGCTGCGCCTTGGCGAGGCTCTTGAGGTCCACCGGCTTGGCGCGGGCATATTCCGCGTCGGGCAGGAACTTCGCCTTGGCTTCGGCCGACAGCCGGTCGGCGAAGACGGGACGCAGATAGGCGTTGCCCCACATCGCCTGGCTCTCGTCGGACAGGACGAAGTCCAGCACCTTCTTGCCGTTGTCGGGATTGGGTCCCTTGTTCACCAGGCCCATCACGTAGGGGAACACCAGCGTGCCCTCCTTCGGGATGACGAACTGCACCGGCGCCTTGTCGGTGTACTGGCCGCGATAGGCGTTGAAGTCGTAGTCGAGCAGGATCGGGATTTCGCCCGAGATCACGCGGGCATACGAAGTCTGCTTCGGCACGATCGGCTGGTTCTTGGCCAGCTCCTTGAAGAACTTGATGGCTGGATCGAGATTGTCGTAGGTGCCGCCCAGCGCGAGGTTGATCGCCATCACGCCGAGCTGGCCGACGGCGGCCGAGGTCGGGTCGAGATAGCCGACGAGGCCCTTGTATTCCGGCTTCAGCAGGTCGGCCCAGCTCTGCGGCACCGGCTTGTTGCCGAGCGCGGCCTTGTTCACGAACAGGCCGAGCGTGCCGGAGTGGATGGTGAACCAGTTGCCGTCCGGATCCTTGAGGTCGGCCGGGATCTTCTCCCAGTTCTTGGGCTTGTAGGGCGTCAGCACGCCGGCATCCTTGGCTGGATCGGCCGCGATGCCGCCGAGATAGGTGACGTCGGCCACGGGATTGGCCTTCTCGGCGATCAGCGCGGCGATGGCCTGGCCGGAGTTCTTGTTGTCCGGCGGGACCTGGATGCCGAGCTTGGCCTGGATGGCCTTGAGCTGCGAGCCCCAGTCGGCCCATTCCGGCGGGCAGTTGTAGCAGATGGCCCGCTGCTGGGCGGCGGCGCCCGTGACGTTGCCCAGGGCGGCGATGCCCAGGGCGGCCGCAATGGCCAGTTTCTTCAGCATGAGATCAACCCCTCCTTGTTTGACTTGTCGATGCGCCGGGCGCGTCGTCGTCCGGCCAGTACATGAGCCGGACTCCGGCCTCGCGCAGGCTGTCGGCGATGGCGGCGGGCGCCGGGCGGTCGGTGAACACCACACTCGCCTCGGTGATGTTGCCGCCTCGCACCGTGCCGCCGCGGCCGAACTTGGAATGATCGAGGACCAGGAAACGCTGGCGGCAATGCTGCGTCAGGGTGGTGCGCATCGTCACCTCGTCGGTGCCGAAGTCGAGCAGGGTGCCGTCCTCCGCGACGCCGCCCACGCCATAGATGCCGATGTCCGCGGCGAAGCGGCCGAAGAAGCCGTGCGCCTCGCCCGCCACCACGTCGCGATCGAGGTTGCGCAGGCGGCCGCCGGCGACGGTGATCTCGCAGGACGCGCTGCGGCTCAGCGCCATCGCGACGTTCAGGTTGTTGGTCATGACCCTCAGGCCGGAATGGTCGGCGAGCGCCAGCGCGCATTGCTCGGGCGTGGTGCCGATGCCGAAGAACAGCGAGGCGCCATCGGGCACCTCGCGCGCCACGAGCTGGGCGATGCGGCGCTTGGCGTCGATGTTCAGCACCTGGCGGGCGGGATAGGCGAGGTTCTCGCCCTCGGGCGGCAGCTCGACGCCGCCATGGCGCCGGCGCAGCAGGCCGCGGTCGCACAGCAGGTTCACGTCGCGCCGGATCGTCTGCGGCGTGACGCCGAACTGGAGAGCCAGCGCCTCGATCGCCTGGAAGCCGTCCCCCCGGACGCGTTCGACGATGGCGCGGGCGCGATCTTCCGCCTGCATTCCCGGTTCCTGAGCCCGTTTCCTGTCCCATTCGGTCTGCATGGTTCAAGTGAACATGCAGATCGTTGTTTTCGTTCAGATGACTTTCACATGAACATTATGTGTCGTCAAACGAACAACGGCCGAGCATGGCTCGGCCGTTGGGCTGATCAGAGAGCGATTTGGTTGGCGCCTTACTGTGCCGCGATCTTCGACGCAGCCGGGGCGAAGTCGCGTTCCATCTCGCGGCGGAGCTTCACGGCGGTCAGGGACTCGTCCATCACCACGTCGGCGTAGGTCAGCGACTGGCCGGCCTTGATCGGCTTCACCAGCTTGACGTTGTGGGCGAGGCCGAGCGGCAGGCTGCCGAGGCCGGTCGACTTCTCCGACGGGAACAGCTTGCCGTAGACCGTGTAGCCGCCCTCGCCGTCCAGCATCTCGCCGGGCTTGAGGTCGCGCTTGGCGGTGGCGATGACGTCGGCGTGGAAGCCGATCGGCGTGCCGGTCGGTTCCTTGCGCAGGCCGATCGAGGCGACCGACATGCCGACCTCGAGGCCGATCAGGTGCCAGCGCTTGTACATGACCGAGTACCGGCCGCTCGGGTCGGTTTGCAGCATGTACTCCTCGAAGCAGTTCTTCTGGTACTCGGTGGCCGCCTCGAACACGACCCACACGCCCTTGCGGATCTCGTAGGGGATGGCGCGCCCGTCCTTCTCCAGCGACGAGGCGACTTCGACCTGGCCCTTGTGATGCAGCTGGCCGCCCTCGGAGATCGGCCGCATGACGAAGGGCAGGTCCTCCACGGAACAGGGCGGGAAGGCGAGGCCGTCCGGCGCCGGCGTGAGGCCGGTGGCGTTGGCGACCGCGGTGCTCTCGATGGCCGGCTTGGAGCCGTCGAGGAAGGAGTTGAACATCTTGGGGTTCAGGCCGCCGCGCTTGGCCTGCTCCTCGTTGAGGCCCCAGTATTTCCACACGGTCTCGGGCGTCGACTGCGCGAAGTGCGGCAGCCACTTGTGGCCGCGCCCGGCCGCCGTGACCTCGAAGCCCGAGGTGCGCGCCCAGTCGACCAGCTCGCAGATCAGCGCCGGCTGATCGCCATAGGCCAGCGAATAGATCACGCCGGCGGCGGCGGCGCGCTTTGCGAGCAGCGGGCCGCAGAAGGCGTCGGCCTCCACCGTCACCATCACCACGTGCTTGCCGTGCCTGAAGGCTTCGAGCGCATGTTCGACGGCGGCGATCGGGTCGCCGGTCGATTCGACGATGATGTCGAT
Source organism: Reyranella aquatilis (assembly GCF_020880995.1). Taxonomy (GTDB): domain Bacteria; phylum Pseudomonadota; class Alphaproteobacteria; order Reyranellales; family Reyranellaceae; genus Reyranella; species Reyranella aquatilis. Next base: position 278,176 of record NZ_JAJISD010000003.1, read on the forward strand.
CTCGGGATGGCTGACCAGCGCGCGCCAGTCGTCGGTGAGATGGGTGCTGCCGTGCTTACGCGCGTCCGCGAAGGAGCTGGCCTGCGTCACGTCGGGCTTCCAGCCCAGCCGCGCCAGGTTCTCGCGCGCGCGGTCGGGCGACAGGTCGGCAATGCCCAGCAGGTGGATGCCCGGCGTCGTCGGGATCTGCGACAGGTACATCGAGCCGAACTTGCCGGCGCCGATGACGCCGATGCGCAGCGGATTGGCTTCGGCCGCGCGGGCCAGAAGCATGCGGTGGAGACTCATGATTTCCTCCCGGGTTTCTTGTCTTATTCCGCCGCGACCTTGCGGTTGACGGCGCGGATCACCGCATCGTCCTCCCAGGCGTCGACCGGCGTGAAATCGCGATGGGCGATGTAGTCCGGCCGCTTGAACTGGCGGATCGCGTTGCTCACCGCGTTGTAGGTCACGTAGATGATCTGGCGGTCCCACGGCGACATATTGGGCGGGCTGCCATGGACCAGCGTGCCATGGAAGAAGATCGCCGAGCCTGGGCCGCCCTTGGGCGCGACGATGCCGCCCTGGCCGACCAGCTTGGCGATCGTGTCGTTGTCGATCGTCCACAGCGGATAGGAGGTGGTGGTGAGGTCGTGCTTGGCCTCGATGGCGCCCTTCTTGTGGCTCTTCGGGATGAACCAGAGCGGGCCGTTGAACTCGTTCACCTCGTCGATGAACACCGCGAGGTTCATGGCGCGCGCCTCGGGCATGTCGTCGTCGGCCTTCCAAGTGCCGTAGTCCTGGTGCCACTGCCAGACATCGCCGTCGAAGGCGGCCTTCCCGTTGATCTTGAACTGATGGATGTAGGTCTTGTCCTTCAGGAGCTGTTCGGCGGGTTCCACGAAGCGCGGATGATGGACCAGCGCCTCGAACACCGGATGATAGGTGTGGACCGCGAAGGCGGTGCGCACCACGTCGCCGCTCTTCTCGCGCACGTTCTCGGGCCGGCGCTGCGCGAACACCTCGGGCACCGAGCTCTTCAGGATCTGCGTCTCTTCCGGCGAGAAGTATTCCGGGAAGAAGAGATAGCCCTCTTCGTCGAATTGCTTCAGCTGCTCAGAGGTGAGCTTCATGGCGGTTCCTCCTTTGCCTTGTCGTCTTGCTTCGTGGAAAGCGCCGTCTTCAGGCGGCGCGGGAAATCACGACCTTCAATCGTCCCGTCAGGATGTCGGCCATCTGCTCGGCATGGCCGCGGCAGAGCGCCTCGGCCTCGGCGGCCTGGCCCGCCTCTAGCGCGCGCAGGATGCCTTCGTGCTCGTCCCAGACGCTGATGCGCAGATCCTCTTCGCTCAGCGCCGCAGCCATCACCCGGCGCAGATGCTGCCAGTGCGGCTGGGCGGTTTCCCCGATCAGCGGATTACCCGAGGCCTCGTAGACGAAGAGGTGGAAGTCGATGTCGGCCTCGATGACCGAGGGCACGTAGCCGCTCGCCACCGCGCGACGGCCGACATCGAGCAGGGCGCGGCCGCGCTGCACGAGATGCGGTGTGTAGTTGGAGGCGGCGAGGCGGGCGGCGGCGCCGTCCAAGGCGGCACGGACGACATAGAGATTGCGCGCCTGCTGGACGTCGAGCGGGGCGACGCAGACACCCTTGCGGCCGGCGTCGATCAGGAAGCCCTCGCGGCGCAGCAGCATCATCGCTTGCAGGACCGGCTGGCGCGACACCCCGAACTTCTGGGCAATCTCTTCCTGTGTGATTCGGGCCCCCGCTTTCAGTTCCCCGGAGCAGATCGCCTCGAGGACGGAATCGTGGATGCGCTCTGAAAGATCGGGCTCGGGAAGAATGGGACGCATTCTCTGTATACAGAACACAGTCGGACGGGAGTCAACCGCCTAGCGAGATTTCAGCCCTTTGGATGCAAGAACTCTCAGGCCGCGATCCGGATAGTCGGTGATCAGCCCGTCCACGCCGAGGTCGATCAGCCGCTCCATTTCGGCCGGCGCATTGACCGTCCAGGGGACGACCTTCAGGCCGAGCGCCTGCGCCTCCCTGACGTTTTCGGCCGTGACGTTGCGCCAGAAGGGCGACCACACGGCGCAGCCGGCCGCCTTTGCCAGCCGCGGCACGGAGCCGCCATGGGCCGCCAGGTCGAGCCTGCCCAGCCAGGGCGAAGGACGGCCGCCGGCGCGCTGGACCGTGTCGAAGTTGGCGCTTTCGATCGACAGGCAGGCGGTGGCGATTTCGGGCGCCAGCTTCTTTGCCTCGATCAGGCCGCGCCAGTCGAAGGACTGAAGCGTCGTTCGAGCCTCGGCCTTGCCCTTCCGGATGTCTTCGACCGCCAGCCGGGCGAAGGCGGCCGGGTCGAGCGTCAGATCGGGCTTGGCCGGATCGGTCTTGATCTCGACGTTGAAGCGGACCCCGGACGCGGCCTGCGCGAAGAATTCGGCCAGGGTGGGGAAGCGCTGGCCGTCGGCCGGCTTCTGTTCGGGGTACTGCTGGCCGTACTTGCTGGCCGGGTTCACGCGGCCGATGTCGTAACGCCTGAGTTCGTCGAGCGTCAGCGTGCGAATCGGGGGGCCGGCCGTGGCGAGCCATTGCCCGTCCGGGCCCCGCGTCAGGTCGGGATTGAGTACCGGATCGTGGCTGATGACGACGACGCCGTCGCGCGTCACCGCGAGGTCGGTCTCGAGCGTGGTGACGCCGAGATCCTGCGCCAGCTTGAAGGCTGCCAGCGTGTTCTCGGGCGCCAGCCCGCGCGCGCCGCGATGGCCCTGCAGGTCGAAGGCCGCCGCGAGGCCGGTGCTAGCCGCCCAGATTGCGCAGGCGAGCGATGCGATCCGCGATATCGGGATGCGTGGCGAGGAGCGCCGGAGTCTTCGCGGTGAACTGGTTGATCGGGTTGACGATGAAGAGATGCTGCGTGGCACGACTCACTCCTGGAAAGGGTGCGGCCTTCTCCGCGAGCTTGCCCAGCGCGGAGATGAGGCCGTTCGGATTGCGCGTGAACTGCACGGAGGTCGCATCGGCGAGATACTCGCGCTGGCGCGATACCGCCATCTGGACAGCCTTGGCGGCAATCGGCGCCAGGATCGCGACGACGAGGAGGATGACGATCAGGATGCCGCCGCCCGAGCTGCCCTTGCGGTCGCTGCTGCGGGTCGAGCCCCAGTTCATCGTGCGCAGAGCCATGTCGCACACCAGCGCGATCAGGCCGACGGTGACGCCGACCACCACCATGTAGCGCGTGTCGAGGTTGCGCAGATGCGCCATCTCGTGTGCCACCACGCCCTGCAATTCGTCGCGGTTCAGCGAATTCAGCAGCCCGCGCGTGACGGCGATGGTGCCGCTGCCGACCTTGTTGCCGGTGGCGAAGGCATTCAGCGCGTCGGTCTCCAGCACCATGACCCTCGGCATCGGCACGCCGGCCGCGATCGAGATCTCCTCGACCACGTTGTAGAGCTGTGGTGCGTCCTGCTTCTCGATCTCCTTCGCGCCGGCCATGCCGAGCACCATCCGGTCGCCGACGGCGAGCGAGATCGCACTCCAGCCGATGCTGGCGATGGCCATCAGGCCCGCGCCCGCGACGCCGACCGGACTGACCGCAGGCAGGGCACCCGACGACTCGCCCTCCAGTAGCGCGCCGATCAGGTAACCGACCAGAGCCGCCAGAGCCGTCAGCGCGACCAGCAGCAGCATCGTGTTGCGGCGGTTCTCCGCCTGCGCGGCAACGAAGTCGGTGGTGGCGCTCATGCGCCGCTACCCGTCAGCGCAGCGCGACCTTCGGCACTTCGCGCTCGCCCTCGGGCATGTTGAACAGGTCCATCGGACCGAAGCCCAGCGACGCCGCGGCCAGCACCGCGGGGAAGCTCTGGCGGCGGGTGTTATAGGTGTTCACCGAGTCGTTGTAGAACTGGCGCGCGAAGGCGATCTTGTTCTCGGTCGCCGTAAGTTCCTCCTGGAGCTGCATGACGTTGTCGTTGGCCTTGAGCTGCGGGTAGTTCTCCATCAAAGCCAGCAGACCGTGCGTCGCCTGACTCAGCGCCGCCTCCGCCGGGCCCGATTGCGCCGGGTTCCCGGCCGCCGCCACCGCGTTGTTGCGCGCCTGGATCACCTTGGTGAGCGTCTCCTGCTCGTAGGCCATGGCGTCCTTCACGACCTGGACCAGGTTGGGAATGAGATCGTGCCGCCGCTTCAGCTGCACGTCGATCTGGCTCCACGCCGTCTGCGCCTGGTTGCGGCCGCCGACGAGGCCGTTGTAGACGGCGATCAGCCACAGGCCGATGGCGACGACGATGCCGAGGAAGATCCATGAGCTCATGCCAGTTCTCCTTTGCCGCGGCGCCCAGTCTAGTCATGATTGTGGCGGCACGGGAGGAATAAGCATGGAAACGTCAGCGCTTCTCAAGGCCTTCTGCTCGGCGGTGGAGCGCCGCGACGGCAAGGGGTTCGCTAGCCTGTTCACCGAAGACGCGGTCTATCACGACGTGTTCTACGGCGACTTCAAGGGCCGCGAGAAGATCGCCGAGATGATCGACGACTGGTTCCACCGCACCGCGCACGAGTTCCGCTGGGACATGCACCGGCCGGTCAGCGACGGAAAAATGCTCTACGCCTACTACACTTTCAGCTACCTCTCGAAGCTGCCCGGCGCCGAGGGCAAGCGCGTCGGCTTCGAGGGCTGCTCGATGATGCAGCTCCGCGACGGGCTGATCCTCGACTACCGCGAGGTGGCCAATGTCGGGCCGGCCTTCGTCGAGCTGGGCTTCGCGCCCGAACGCACCTCGAAGATCCTCGCCAAGGAAGGCGCGCATCTCAGGGCCCAACCTGAGTGGAAGCGGCACCTTGCCTGAGGGAAATCCATGAAGCGACGCGTCTGGCTGGCTCTGGGAGTGGCGCTCGCGGCGGCGGTTGCCGTCGGCGCGGTTCTGTATCCCAGGCTCAACGAGCTGCCCTACGCGACGCCGATCGTCGAGAAGCCGGCGGATGGCGGCCCGGATTCCTTCCCGGGCCTGCTCGATTTGGTTGCGGCGGCCGCACCCGGCGCCCCGGTGCGCGTGCTGTGGACCCACGGCATGTGCACCCACCCGCCGAGCTGGGTCGACGAGCGGGCAAAGAAGCTGGCCGCTGCCGTGGGCGGCAGTCACCAGTCGGGGGCGGTGCGCCAGATCGGCCGGCACGGCGCGTCGCTGCGCACGGAACGGATCTCGGTCGGCGCGAACGCGCTCGAGATCGTGTTCCTGAGCTGGTCGCCGGTGACGGCGCCTCTCAAAAGGGCACTCGAGTACGATCGGTCCGTCAGCTTCGGCGGCGACTTTCCTTATCGGCGCGCCACCCTGAACCGCGAACTGAAGAGCGGTCTGGTCAACGATTGCCTGGTCGATGTCGTGACTTACGCGGGGCCCAACGGCAATCCAATCCGCTCCGCCATGGTCGAAGCCGTGTGCGAGGCGCTGGGTGGCCGGATTGCGGATGGCGAGTGCGATCTCGCAGGCGGCCGGCCACCCGGCAGTCTTGCGCTGGTGGTCGAGAGCCTGGGCACCAAGATGATCTTCGATGCCATTCTGAACATCGGTGAGGCAGTCGAGGGCCGGCGCGACGATGCGGCCACCGACCGGTTGGCGAACGCCATGGCCGCGACGAGGATGATCTATCTCCTGTCCAACCAGGTACCCCTGCTCGATTCGGCCGATCCGCCGGACGGTTCCACGAAGGTGCTTGCCCCCTCGCCGTCTCTCGTCGGGGCGAGCGTCGCGCGCTCCTTTGCGCTGCTGGCAAGGATGCGGGAGCGGCTCGCAACCGGACAGCCGCCGCTGACGGCGGTCGCTTTCTCCGATCCCAACGATCTCCTAAGCTACCGCCTGGTGCCGGCTTTTCTCGGCGACCACGCCCGCCACTTCCGCATCTTCAACGTCGTGGTCTCGAACGCTGCCACCCACATCGGCCTCTTCGAGCGGCCCGATACCGCTCATTGTGGCTATGCTTGGAATCCGCACGTGCTCGCGATGGTGGCCGAAGGCCACAGGGCAGGCCAGCCGCCGCGCCGGCCACAGGGCTCGCTGGCCATCTCGTGCCATCGAGAACTCGGGCTGGGCGGTGGCTAGGCTCTATTCCGATACAGATGGATCAAGCACCCCACTTCATCGTGGAGTGCGATGTCGGCACGTTGGTCGGGAGATTCTAGCTTTCTCCGAACCACCGCGGAGCCTGTCTCAGTCGCGCAGCAGCTCGTTGATCGAGGTCTTGGAGCGGGTGCGCTCGTCGACGGTCTTCACGATCACGGCGCAGTAGGTCGAGGGACGGTCCGGGCCGCCGCCGATGTTGCCGGGCACCACCACCGAGTAGGGCGGCACCTTGCCGACGTGGATCTGGCCGGTGGCGCGGTCGACCACCTTGGTGGTGGCGCTGATGAACACGCCCATCGAGAGCACCGCGCCGGTGCCGACGATCACGCCCTCGACGACCTCGGAGCGGGCGCCGATGAAGCAGTTGTCCTCGATGATCACCGGGTTGGCCTGCAGCGGCTCGAGCACGCCGCCGATGCCCACGCCGCCCGAGAGGTGGCAGTTCTTGCCGATCTGGGCGCACGAGCCAACCGTGGCCCAGGTGTCGACCATGGTGCCGGTGTCGACATAGGCGCCGAGGTTGACGAACGACGGCATCAGCACGACCGACGGTGCGATGTAGGAGCCGCGGCGCACGATCGAGCCGGGCACCGAGCGATAGTTCGCCTTGGCGAAGCGGGCGGCGTCCCAGCCGGTCGTCTTGAGCGGCACCTTGTCGAACCAGGGCGCGGCGCCCAGGCCGGGGAACGTGGCGCCGCCGTCCATCGGGACCGAATCGTAGAGGCGGAAGGAGAGCAGCACGGCCTTCTTCAGCCACTGGTTCACGACCCATTCGTCGCCGAACTTCTCGGCGGTGCGGTAGGTGCCGTCGTCGAGGCCGGCGATCGCCGTCTCGACCGCGTCGCGGACCTCGCCCTTGGTGGCGCTGTTGATGCCGTCACGCGCTTCCCATGCCGCGTCGATCGCGGTCTGCAGCTGCTTGCTCATCGAAAAATCCCTCGAAAATGCCGCCGGACCATAGCGGCGGGAGGCCCGGAGTCAATGTTCCGGGCTATGCTGGCCCATGGCCTTCAAGATCCCCGAATCGGTGCTGGTGGTGATCCATACGCCCCGGCTGGACGTGCTCGTGCTGGAGCGCGTCGGGACGGGCCTGTGGCAGTCCGTGACCGGCTCGCGCGAGCCGGACGACCCCGATCTCGAGGCGACCGCCCGCCGCTAGTTGCGGGAGGAGACCGGCCTGGCGGTCGGAACGCTCACCGATTGGCGGCAGACCAACCGCTACGAGATTTGGCCCCAGTGGCGGGGACGCTACGCACCGGATGTCACCCACAATGTCGAGCATGTCTTCGGCTTCCAGGTCCCGGAGCAGACCGTGGCGACCCTCGACCCGGCGGAACATGTCTCTCAGCTCTGGCTGCCCTGGCAGGACGCAATGAAGAAGGTCTTCTCGCCGACCAACCGCGACGCAATCTGGCAGCTCCAGCGGCGGGTCAAAGCGTAAGGGTCCCTCGCTGCGCTCGGGGTGACAATCTTGTCGAGATGGACGCCGTGCGCCGATGCAAAAACGGTGTCATCCAGAGCGTAGCGAGGGACCCTTGCCCAGGGGGCTTATGAAGAGTGGCTGCTCTCGGGCATAGTGGCCCGGCATGACAGACCCCCACCCGGTGGCGCCGCCCGTCCGTGAAGCCTCGAAGCTCGGCCAGTTCAGCTGGGCGCTGTTCGACTGGGCCAACCAGCCCTTCTTCACCATCGTCACCACTTTCATCTTCGCACCCTACTTCGCCAACGTGCTGGTCGGCGATCCGGTGCAGGGACAGGCGGCCTGGGGCTTCACGCAATCGGCCTCCGGCGTGCTCATCGCGTTGATGAGCCCGTTCCTGGGCGCCATGGCCGATGCCGGCGGGCGCCGCAAGCCCTTCATCCTGGCTTTCCAGCTCCTGCTGGTCGCGGGATGCGCCGGCCTGTGGTTCGCCTATCCCAACCGGCCCGATCTCATCCTGCCGATCAGCTGGGCGGTGATCCTCGCCACGGTCGGGGCGGAGATGTCGATCGTGTTCAACAACGCGCAGCTCCCGAACATCGTGCGCCCCGAGCGCATGGGCCGCCTGAGCGGCTTCGGCTGGGGACTGGGCTATTGCGGCGGTCTCGTCTCGCTGCTGCTCGTTCTTGCTGTGTCGATGCCCTCGATGCTTGGCCTCGGCGCGGGAGACCGGCCGCTGTTCGGCCTCGACGTGTCCAGCCGCGAGCTGGAGCGGCTCGTGGGACCGGCGTCTGCGCTGTGGATCGCGATCTTCGTGCTGCCGATGTTCCTGTTCACGCCCGATTCCGCGGGCGCGCGGCGCCAGCCCCTGCTGGTGGCGGCGCGCGAGGGCGGCCGCTCGCTGCTTTCGACCGTGAGGCAGCTTCCCCGCTTCGGCAACGTGCTGCGCTATCTCATCGCCTTCATGCTCTACAATGACGGGCTCGCGGCGATCATCGCGTTCGGCGGTGTCTATGCCGCCGCGACCTTCGGCTGGAGCACCGTGACGCTCGGCATCTTCGGCATCATCCTGACCGTCTTCGCGATCCCCGGCTCCTTCCTCGGCGGCCGGCTCGACGACTGGATCGGCAGCAAGCGTACCATCCAGTTCGCCATCGCCGGCGTGATCGTCGCGACCCTCGGCATCGTCGGTGTCACCGCCACGCATGTCTTCTTCGTCGTCCCGGCCGACCCGATCAGCCCGACGCGCGGCCTGTTCGGCTCGCTGCAGGAGAAGGTGCTGATGGGCTTCGCGCTCATCCTCGGCTTCTGCATGGGGCCGATGCAGGCGGCCAGCCGCACCATGGTCGGCCGCATCGCGCCCCCGGGCATGACCGGCGAATTCTACGGACTGTTTGCCCTGTCGGGACGCGCCACCGCCTGGATGGCGCCGCTCGCCATCGGCGTCGTCACGGCGGCGACCCAGTCCACACGCATCGGCATGGCCTGCGTGCTTTTCTTCCTGGTGGTAGGGTTCATCCTGCTCTGGAAGGTGCGCGAGGAACGCGCGACCGTCTGATCAAGGACGTTCGAGGGAGGACCGCATGATCACCGCCATCGTGAATTTCAAGCTGCCGGCCGACATCGATGCGAAGAAGGCCGCCGAACTGTTCAAGGGTTCGGCGCCCAAGTACCGCGGCATGAAGGGCCTGGTCCGCAAATACTATCTGTTCGATGCGGAGAAGCGGATCGGCGGCGGCGTCTATCTCTGGAAGAGCCGAGCCGACGCCGAGGCCGTCTACACGCCGCAATGGCAGGCCTATATCGCCGAGCGCTACGGCGCCCCGCCCGAGATCCGCTATTTCGAGACCGCCGTCGTGGTCGACAACGACAGCGACACGATCACGGCCGACGCGGCATAGGCTGGAGGCGCGCCGCTGCGAGCGGAGTAACCTCCGCTCTGTAGCGGCGCGCCGCCTGCGATCACCCTCGACGTGCCGCTTCGATCCGGGCGACGTCGATCTTCTTCATGTCCATCATCGCCTCGAAGGCGCGCTTCGCCTCGTCGCCGCCGGCCGCCATTGCGTCGGTCAGTGCGCGCGGCGTGATCTGCCACGACAGGCCCCATCTGTCCTTGCACCAGCCGCAGGCGCTCTCCTGCCCGCCGTTGCCGACGATGGCGTTCCAGTAGCGGTCGGTCTCGGCCTGGTCGTCCGTCGCGATCTGGAACGAGAAGGCCTCGGTCTGCTTGAACGCCGGGCCGCCGTTGAGGCCGAGGCACGGGATGCCCAAGACGGTGAACTGGACCGTCAGCACGTCGCCCTTCTTGCCGGACGGATAATCGCTCGGCGCCCTGTGGACGGCCGTGACCCGGCTGTCGGGAAAGGTCGCCTCGTAGAAGCGGGCGGCTTCCTCGGCGTCCTTGTCGAACCAGAGGCAGATCGTGTTCTTGGCGGTTGCCATGGGCCTGCCCTCAGATGTCGAGGATGGGCGAGAAGCCGCCGTAGATCATCCGCTTGCCGTCGAACGGCATCTGGTGATCCTTCATGCGCTGGTCTTCCATCATCTTCTTCCAGCCGTCGTCGCGCACCTGCTTGGAGGGCCATTCGACCCATGAATAGACGATCTTCTCGTCCGGCGTGGCCTTCACCGCGCCCTTGTAGTCGGTGACCTTGCCGTCGGGCACGCTGTCGCCCCAGGTCTCGACGACGCGCAACGCGCCGTAGTCCCTGAAAACCGTGGCGGCCTTCTTCGCCATGTCGAGATAGGCCTGCTTGTTGCCGGCGGGCACGGGTGCGACGAAACCGTCGACATAGCCGGTCGTGCCCGTCTTGCCGGCCTCGTCGAGGATCGGCGTGAAGCCGGCGACGATCATGCGCTGGCCGTCGAAGGGCATGTCCATGTCGTGCATGCGCGGGTCGTTCATCACCTTGTGGTGGGCCGCCTCGGCGACTTCCTTGCTGGGATACTCGATCCACGAGAAGACGACGACCTCGTCGGGTTTCGCCTTAACGGCGCCCTTGAAGTCGGTCAGCTTGCCGTCCGGCACGTCGTCGCCCCAGGCCTCGACCTGTCGGGTGGCGCCGAATTCCCGGGCGATGGGCGAGAAGGCGGCAGCGGCTTTCCGGTAGGCTTCCTTCTTGTCGGCGGGCACCGGCAATACGAATCCCTGCACGTAGGTCATCAGTTCCTCCTGATGGTTGATCCAAAGCTGAAAGGTTGATATCAACGTAATTACATCATGTCAAAGAAGCTGAACGCCTCCTTCCAGACGACGTTGCACGTCTACGATCACTGCCTGTGCTTCGCCGCGCAGCGCGCGGCGCGTGCCTTGGCACGCCGCTTCGACGAAGCCTTGTCACCGATTGGTCTCACCAGCGGCCAGTTCTCGCTGCTCACCTCGCTGAACAGGCCCGATCCGCCGTCGATGAGTTCGATCGCGGCGCTGCTGGTGATGGACCGCACGACGCTCACCGCCAACCTGAAGCCGCTGGAACAGCGTGGCTGGGTCGAGATCGCCGTCGATCCCGCCGACCGGCGCGTGCGGCGGCTCATCCTGACGGCAGCAGGTCGCCGGGTGCTGCAGGCGGCACTTCCGATCTGGCAGCAGGTACACGGCGATATCGACATGGCGATGACGGTATCGGACGGCCGCAGCCTGCGCCGCGGTCTTCGGGCGCTCGCCTGAAGGGTCAGGCGGCGAGAGCGCCGATTCCCGCCGCCGCGATCGGCAGGGCGACCAGCGCGAACAGGGTCTGCAGGGCCGTGATGCCCGCCATCAACGGCGCGTCTCCCCCGAGCTGGCGGGCCATGATGTAGGCCGAGGAAGCGGTCGGCAGGGCCTGGAAGAGAAGCGCCGTGACCAGGGCCGGCCCGGTCAGGCCCATGAGCGAGGCGACCAGCATCGTCATCACCGGCAGGGCCAGGAACTTGATTGCCGAGGAGGTCGCGACCGGCGCCATCCATCCACGCACCGACCCGAACTCGAGGGCCGCTCCGACGCAGAGCAGGCCGAGCGGCAGCGACGCCGCCCCCAGCGCCCGCAGCGCCGGCTCGATCCCGGCCGGCAGGCCGAGGCCGAGGAACTGGAAGCCGATGCCCGCGAAGGACCCGAGCACCAGCGGATTCGTCACCAGTTGCCGGGCGATGCCGCGGCCGCTCAGCCGCGCCGAGCCGTGGCGGGCGAACACCAGCACGCAGAGAATGTTGACGGTGGGCACGATCGCGGCGCTGCACAGGGCCGCCAGCGCGATCCCCTGGCTGCCGAACAGACCGGCGGCGAGAGTGACGCCGACATAGTTGTTGAAGCGGATGCCGCCCTGGAAGATCGAGGTGAAGGTGGGTCCATCGACCCTCAGCATCGGTCGCAGCGCGACGAGCAGAGCGGCCACGGCCAGGATCGACAGAATGAGCGTCGTGACGAGCGCGCGCGCCGGCAGGGCGTCGAGCCTGGCCGTGGCGAGACTGTGAAAGAAAAGGCACGGCACCAGCACGTAGTAGCTGAGCCGTTCCGCCTGTGACCAGAAGCCCTCGGCGAGGAAGCGGAGGTGCCGCAGGCCCATGCCGAGCAGGATCAGCAGAACGATCGGGACAAGGGCGAGGATCACTTCGGCGCTCATGACCCTCTCTGTACGCTACGGCGCATCCTGAGCAGAAATTCTGAATACTCAAACTATCGATGAGTAATTATCATCGAAGTCATGTCGCTTCGCGCCCTCCGCACGCTCCAGGCCATCGCCCGCCATGGCTCCTTCGCCGGCGCCGGCAAGGCGGTCGGTCTGACACAGTCCGCCGTGAGCCTGCAGGTGAAGGCGCTGGAGGAGGAGTTCGGTGCGGCGCTGTTCGACCGCTCGCGGCGCCTGCCGGTGCTGACCGAGGCGGGCCGCATCGTCGTCGCGCGGTCCGCCGAGGTGCTGGCGCTGTACGACGACATCGCGGCGGCGCTGGGCGACGAGCGCTCGCTGGCGGGGCGCCTGCGCGTCGGCGCCGTGCAGACGGCGCTGGCGGGCGTCCTGCCCGATGCGCTGGTGGCGTTGAACCGCGCCCATCCGCGGGTGCGGGTCTCCGTGTCGGTCGGCCTGTCGGCGGAGATGGCCGAGAAGGTCGCGGCCGGCGAACTCGACGCGGCGCTGACCACCGAGCCGGTGCGGCCCTATCCGGCCGGACTGGTCTGGACGCCGCTCTACCGGGACCGCTTCTGGCTGTTCGCGCCGCCCGGCCAGGCACGGCGCAGCGCCCGCGACCTGCTGGCCGAGCTGCCGTTCATCCGCTTCGACAGCAAGGCCTGGGCCGGCCGCGTGATCGACCGTGAGCTGCGGCGCATGCGGGTCGAGGTCCACGAGGAGATGGTGCTCGACAGCCAGGACATCATCCTGCGCATGGTCGAGAAGGGTCTGGGCGTCGCCGTGCTGGCGGTGTCGGACGAGATCTTCGCCGGCCTGAAGCTCACGTGCCTGCCGTTCGGCGAACCACAGCTCATCCGCAACATCGTGCTGCTGGAGCGCCAGGACCGCCGCGGCGGACGTCTCGCCGTGGCGCTGGCGGAGGCCGTGAAGTCCGCCAAGGCGACCGCCTCGCCGCCCGTCCGGAAGCAGCCGAAGGCAGCTCCCAGGCCTAGGCCTCGACGGTCTTCCCCTTGAAGGTGCAGAGATCGTTCACGACGCAGGCCGGACACAGGGGCGTCCGCGCCTTGCAGGTGTAGCGACCGTGCAGGATCAGCCAGTGATGGGCGTGCAGCTTGTACTCCGCCGGCACGCGCTTCAGCAGCTTCAGCTCGACCTGCAGCGGGTTCTTGCCCGGCGCCAGGCCGGTGCGGTTGCCGACGCGGAAGATGTGGGTGTCGACGGCGATGGTCGCCTCGCCATAGGCCACGTTCATCACCACGTTGGCGGTCTTGCGGCCGACGCCCGGCAGCGCCTCCAGCTCCTCATGCGTGCGCGGCACCTCGCCGCCGTGCCGGTCCAGCAGGAGATGGCTGAGCGCGATCACGTTCTTGGCCTTGTTGCGGAACAGGCCGATGGTCTTGATGTGGTCGACCAGCTTGGCCTCGCCCAGCGCCACCATCTGGGCCGGTGTCTTCACGAACTTGAACAGCGGTCCGGTGGCGCGGTTGACCCCGACATCGGTGGCCTGCGCGGAGAGGACGACGGCCACCAGGAGCTGGTAGACATTGTCGTATTCCAGCTCCGTCTCGGGCTCCGGCATTGCCTTCTTGAGGCGTGCAAAGAACTCGGGGATGACGGCTGTCTTCATCAGGGCCATATAGCTTCATAGCATGACCGACTCGCCTCTTCCGGCGGTTCATTTCGCCACCTCGCTGAAGCCGCATCGCAGCCTGTCCGCGGAGGGCTTCCGCTTCGTGATGATGGGCGCGGTGGCGGCCAACGTCGTGATCGCCCTGCCGCTGTTCGTGATGGGCGCCTGGCCGGTCTTCGGCTTCATGGGCCTCGACATCTTCCTGCTGTGGTGGCTGTTCCAGCGCAGCTACTTCGACGCACGGCGCACCGAGACGCTGACCCTCACCGACCGCGATCTCGTCGTGGTCCGCATCGCCCCCGACGGCGAGCGCGAGGAACTGAGGCTCGATTCCTACTGGCTGAAGGTCGAGGCGACCGAGGAGCGCCTGGTCTTGACCTCGCGCGGCAACCGCGTCGTGATCGGCCGCTTCCTCGGCCCCGAGGAGCGCCTGCGCGTCACCGAGCAGCTGAAGGCCGCGATCGCCGCGATGCGAAGCCCCCGCTACGACCACGCCTGGGACGAGTAGGGTCACCGATGTTCTTTGTCCGCTTCCCCGCTTGCGGGGGAGAGGAAGGGACCCGTTGCGAAGCAACGGGTAGGTGAAGTGGTCGCTGATACAAAGTGATCGTTCAATGGGCGAGGGAGCGCATGACCCACCTCACCCTCCCCGCTACGCGGGTCCCCTCCCTCTCCCCCGCTGCGCGGGCGGAGAGGGCAACGAGCCGAGCCGAGTCCCTAAAGCCCCAGCACGTCCTTCATGCCGTAGAGGCCCGGCTTCTTTCCCTCGAGCCACTTGGCCGCCGTCACCGCGCCGGCCGCGTATGTCTCGCGGCTGAAGGAGCGGTGGTTGAGTTCGAGCCGTTCGCCGGCTGCCGCGAAGTAGACCGTGTGCACGCCCACCTCCTCACCGCCGCGCAGGGTGGCGAAGCCGATCTCGCCGGTCGGCCGCGCGCCGGTATGGCCGTCGCGGCTCTTGCGCCACACGTCCTCGAGTTGGACCTTGCGGCCGGCCGCCGCTGCGCGGCCGAGCGCCAGCGCGGTGCCCGAGGGCGCGTCGATCTTGTGGCGATGGTGCATCTCCAGCACCTCGATGTCGTAGCTGGGGTCGAGCATCGACGCGGTCTTCTCCACCAGCGCCAGCAGGATGTTGACCCCCAGCGCCATGTTGGCCGCCCACATGACCGGCACCTTCGTCGCCGCGTCGTGGATCAGCTTGGTCTGGACGGGATCGAGGCCGGTGGTACCGATCACCATGGCGACACCGTTCTCGCTGGCGACCTTGGCATGCGCCACAGTGGCTTCCGGCACGGTGAAGTCGATCACGCACTGGGCGGCTCTGATGGCGGCTGCGCTGTCGTCGCCGATCAGCACGCCGTTCGGCTCGATTCCGGCCACCTCGCCCGCATCCTTGCCCAGCGCTTTGCTGCCCGGCCTCTCGCTGGCGGCGGCCAGGGTCACGCCCTCCGTCCGTGCGATCTGGCGCACCAGCATCTGGCCCATGCGCCCGGAGGCGCCGACGACGGTGATCTTCATTTGTATTGTCCCTGTCTTATCTGTCGTACGACGATACTACATCAGACACGACAGGAGACCGAGATGCTGTTCATGGTGGTTGAGAAGCTCAAGAATCAGGACGGCAAGGCCGTCTATCGCAAGCTGCAGAAGGGGCGCGGCCTGCCCGACGGCCTCAAGTTCGTCGCGAGCTACGTCACCGCCGATCTCGGGCGCTGCTTCCAGCTGATGGAGACCGACGACATCACGACCTTCCAGCGCTGGATCGCCGACTGGCAGGAGGTCGTCGAGTTCGAGGTCGTGCCCGTCGTCGAAGGCAAGACGACGCGGGAGGCACTGGAACCGCTGCTCTAATCTCTTTCCTCCCCCGTTACATGGGGGAGGTGTCGTCGTCTCGGGCCGACCGTGGGGAAGGGCTCAATCGAGGCATTCTTTTCGTTGCCTGCCCCTTCCTGTGTCCTCCCCCGTGTGACGGGGGAGGAGATGACTCACTTCCAGGGATCCGCGACCTTCGGCCAGAACGGCGTCTTGCGCTTGGTGTAGGGCCAGCGGGTGACGTCGGGGTCGGCGGCGCCGGGGGTGGCGACGTAGAGGATCTCCTTCGCGACGCCGACGAAGCCGTTATAGAAATGCTGCGCCGACTTCACGACGACGACGCGGTAGTCGGCCGGTTCGGCGCCGACGGCGCGGAAGGCGTCGGCGTGGAAGGTCTGGTTGCGGCGCGTGCAGATCGCGATGTCGACATGCTCCGATGACAAGAGAGCCATGTCGCCCAGCGGCGACATCACCGGCCCGTAGGGCTGGAAGACGTTGCGGGCGATCTTCTTCACCGTGACGTCGAGGTCGACCGGATCGCCGCTCACCGTGCCCGACTTGCCGCCCAGCCGCATGCGGATGCGCGCGCCCTCGCCCGCCTCCTCGGCGATCTGGAAGGCCATCGGATCCCACATCACGCCGAACAGCGCCGGGCCGATCTCGCGCTCGACCAGCGCCTTCAGCACGAAGGTCGAATCGCCCGGCGCGCCCGAGCCCGGATTGTCGGCGCGGTCGGCCAGGACCAGCGGGCCCTGGTTGTGCGAGGCGGCGCGGTCCATCGCCTCGGCGACGGTGAGGTACTTGGTGGCGTAGCGCTCCCGGTTGTCCCACAGCTCTTTGCCCAGCTGCTCGGCCAGCGCCTCGGCCTTCTTCAGGTCGCCGTCGGCCACCACGAGCGTGCGCGTGCCCACGTCCTCCACGTCGGCGAAGGAGAAGCCGTGGCTCAGCGACACCGACAGGATGCCGTCCTTGCCCTCGAGGCTCTTCATGCGCACCACAAACTCGCTGATCGGCGGCACGGAGGTGCGGTACTGCGCGATCATGCGGCAGTCGTAGCGCGCCATCACCGGCTTCACCTTGCCCTCGACCGTGTCGGCGATGATGGCGAACAGTTCGGCCGCCCGCTCCATCGTGTCGGTATGCGGATATTCCTTGTAGCCGACCAGCACGTCGGCGCTGTCGAGCATCAGGGCGCTCAGGTGACAGTGCAGGTCGAACTCGGCGCCGATTGCAACCTTCGGCCCGACGATGACGCGGATGTGCGACAGGAGATCGCCCTCGCAGTCGTCGTAACCGTCGGCCACCATCGCGCCGTGCACGTTGATCAGCACGGCGTCGAGCGGCAGGGCGGCCTTCACGCCGGCCAGGATCTCGTCGCGGAAATCCTCATAGACCTTGCGCACGGTGGTGCCCGACGGGGCGGCGAAGGTCGAGAGCCCCTCGATCACGGTCCAGCCACGCTTTTCCGTCTCCTTGCGCCAGACATGGACCGGAGCGGTGAAGTTGGTGGGCTCGTGCTTCGTGGCGTCGCCGTGCCAGATGCCATGCTCCTGGTAGCCGCGCAGGCCGGTCGGGAAGGGTACGAACTGATTGGTCTCGGTCCCGAGGGCCGCGATGAACACACGCTTGGTCACGATCACTCCTTGGCGCAATGGCAGCCTGCGACATGGTCGTCGACCATGCCGGAAGCCTGCATGAAGGCATAGCAGATGGTGGAGCCGACGAACTTGAAGCCGCGCTTCTGCAGCGCCTTCGACATTGCGTCGCTCTCCGCCGTGCGGGCCGGGACGTCCTTCAAGGTCTTCGGCCGGTTCTTCCTCGGCTTGCCGTCGACGAAGCTCCAGAGGAATTTCGAGAACGAGCCGTCGGTCTTCGGGAGATCGAGATAGGCCTGCGCGTTGGTCACGCTGGCGGCGATCTTGCCCTTGTGGCGGATGATGCCGGGATCGAGCAGCAGCCTCTCCAGCTTCGCAGGGCGATAGCGCGCGATCTTCTCCGGATCGAACCCGTCATAGACCTTGCGATAGTGCTCGCGCTTGCGCAGCACCGTGATCCAGGAAAGGCCGGCCTGGCAGCCTTCCAACGTCAGGAGTTCGAACAGCGCGCGATCGTCGCGCAGCGGACGTCCCCATTCCATGTCGTGGTATTCCTGGTAGAGCGGATCGTCGGAGACCCAGCCGCATCTTGGCTTGCCGTCCGCGCCGCTCACTCTATCGTGCTTCCAAACCATGTGAGGAAGCTACCCAATGTCCAAGGTCCCCGCCAATCTGAAGGTCTGCATTTTCGATGTCTTCGGCACCGTCGTCGACTGGCGCGGCAGCCTGATCCAGGATCTGCCCGCGCTCGGCAGGAAGTACGGCATCGACACCGACTGGACGAGTTTCGCCGACGACTGGCGCGGCCTCTACCAGCCGCAGATGGGCCGTGTGCGGAAGGGCGAGCTGCCATGGACGCGCATCGACGACCTGCATAAGGAAGCCTTCGAGATGCTGCTCGCGAAGCGCGGCCTGAAGCATCCCGGCGAGGAAGGGGCGTGGGAGTTCACGCATCTCTGGCACAAGCTGCGCCCCTGGCCCGATTCGGTCGAGGGCATCGGCATGATGAAGAAGAAGTACGTCGTGGCCACACTCAGCAACGGCAACGTCGCGCTGCTGATCAACATGGCCAAGAACGGCGGCATCCCCTGGGACCACTGCTTCTCGGGCGAGACGTTCCGTCACTACAAGCCCGACCCCGAAGCCTATCTCGGCGTGGTCGACAGCATGTACGTGAAGCCCGAGCAGGTGATGCTGGTCGCCGCGCATAACAACGACCTGGCGGCGGCGCAGAAGTGCGGCCTGTCGACCGGCTTCGTCCTGCGCCCCGGCGAGCACGGCCCCGGCCAGACCCGCGACCTCAAGGCCGAGGGCGACTGGAATGCGGTGGGTACGTCGATGATCGACCTCGCGAAGAAGCTCGGCTGCTGATTTAGAGAAGCGCGTCCTCGTCTCTTCCACCTCTCCCCCGCTAGGGGGAGAGGACGGGTGAGGGGGCGAGGCACTACCTGTAACCCCCTCACCTAACCTCTCCCCTAGCGGGGGAGAGGAATATGATGGACTGTCAGACCCCGATCGTCGTCAGGTCCTGGAACCAGTGCTGGGCCTGGATGTACGACTTGATCTTGGGCGACAGCGCGTGCGGGTTGGTGTCGTGTACGACCCAGATCAGCACGGCGTCATCGACCACCTTCTCGTGCACCTTGGCCATGATGGCGTCCTGCTTGGACGGATCGAACTCCGCCAGCGCCTGGTCGATCAGCTTGTCGACCTGGGGGCTGGCATAGTTGCTCCAGTTCACGCCGACCGGGGCGGCCTGGTTGGAGGCGAAGAAGCGGGTGAAGGCGTAAAGCGGGTCGGACGTGACATAGGCGACGTTGTTGGCGGTGACGTCCTTGTTCATCTCGGCCTTGGCGCCGGCGCGCCACGCCGTGTAGAGCGCCTCCAGCTCGACCACCTTGAACTCGAGGTCGATGTAGACGTCCTTGAACATCTGCTGGATCGCCTCGTTCATCGGCAGTGACAGCATCTGGCCGCTGCCGCCCGAGGCCACGATGAACTTGGTCTTGAGCGGCTGGGCCTTGCTGAAGCCGGCGGCACTCATCAGCGTGCGCGCCTCGTCGGGCGCGAATTTGATCTCGAAGCTCGGTTTGCCGAACCACGGGCTCGACTTGTCGACCTGGCCGAAGGCCGGCGTCGCGAGGCCGCCCAGCAGCTGCACGATGGCGTTCCGGTCGATGGCGAGGTTGGCGGCCTTGCGCAGGCGGATGTCGGTCCACGGCGAACCGGGCAGCATCGAGGGGTGATAGTTCCAGACGTGCGGCGTCACGTTCTGCACGATCTTCATGCCGGCCTTGGTGAGCCGGTCGACCGTGTCGGGCGTGGGCGTCTCGATCAGGTCGACCTGGCCCGAGAGCAGCGCCGCGGTGCGCGTCGCGCCCTCGGGCGCCACCACGAGGATCATGCGGTCGGCCTTGGGAAGACGCTTGGGATTCCAGTAGGCCTCGTTCCTGACCAGCTCGGCGCGCTCGCGCGGCACCAGCCGGGCGAGCTTGAACGGGCCGGTGCCCGAAGGCTCGGACGCGAACTTGTTCCAGTCCTTGCCGAGCTTTTCGAACTGCGCCGGGCTCGACACCAGGAACCACAGCATCTGGTAGGGAAAGAGCGCGTCGACGACCTTCGTCTTCACTTCGACCGTCATGTCGTCGACCTTCCGGTAGCTCGCGACCGAAGGCAGGCGCGGCCGGACCTGCGAGGCCTGGCGCTGGTCGAACTGCGGGGACTTGGTGTCGAACACCTTGTCGAAGTTCCAGATGACGGCGTCGGCGTTGAAGGCCGAGCCATCGTGGAACTTCACGCCGTCGCGCAGCTTGAAGGTCCAGAGCGTCTTGTCGGCATCGTCGACCTTCCATTCGGTGGCAAGACCAGGGATCAGCTTCCCGGGCTTGTCGGAGATGTCCATCTCCCAGGCGACCAGCGGATCGTAGAGCGTGTAGCCGGTGAACTTGTAGGCACCGGCGCCGCGATCGGGCTGGCCGGTGGTGAGCGGCACGTCGGCCATCGAGATGCCGAAGCGCACCACCTTTTCCTGGGCGAAGGCGGGAATCGGCAAGGCCGCCAGCGCGCCGGCGGCGATGAAGGAACGACGGGGCAGGCGCATGAAGGTCTCCTGTCAGAGTGTCGGTCGGTGCGAGCGCCACGGCGTGGCGCGTTCGTAGGCGGATCCGGCGGCGAAGACGCTGGCTTCGTCGAAGGCGCGGCCGGCGAGCTGGAAGGCGAGCGGCAATCCGTCGGCGCCGAAGCCGCAGCACACGGAGGCGGCCGGCTGGCCGGTGACGTTGAACGGCATGCTGAGCGAGGGCTTGCCGAGGAAATGGAAGATCGGCGCCGGGTCCTCGAAGATTTCCGGCCCACCCCACTGGTTGGGCGTCATCACGAGGTCGTAGCCGCGCATCGCCTCGCGCGTGTCCTGCTGCAGCTTGCGGCGGAAACGCAGCGCCGAGATGTACTGCTCGGCCGACAGGAAGGCGCCGAGCTGGAAGCGCCGCCGCGTCGTGTAGCCGAACTTCTCCGGTCGCTCGATCACGTCGCGGCGATGGATGGCGTGCGCTTCCGTCGTGATGATGACGCGGCCGCAGATGTGATAGTCGCGGATGTCGGGGAGGGTCACATCCTCGACCGTGGCGCCGAGATCGCGCATGACGCGAACGGCGTCCTCCATGGCCTTGGCCATGTCCGGCGAGAGCGCGGCGCCGGAGTCCTCGTACCAGCTGCGGGCCAGCGCGATGCGCATCCCCTTGATCGGGCGCTGCGCCGACGCACCATAGTCGACCTTCGGTGCGCGCGCCGAGGCCTGGTCGTTGGGGTCGTGACCGGCCAGGACGTCCAGCATCAGCGCGCAGTCCTCGGTGGTCCAGGCCATCGGCCCGGCGGTGTCGAGGCTGAACGAGAGCGGGAAGATCCCGCAGCGGCTCACCAGCCCGTAGGTTGGCTTGATGCCGGCGATGGCGCAGAAGCCGGCAGGATTGCGGATCGAGCCGCCGGTGTCGGAACCCATCGCGCCCATGCAGAGCGCGGCTGCGACAGCCGCACCCGAGCCGCTCGAGGAGCCGCCGGGTTGATAGGCCGTGTTCCACGGGTTGCGCACAGGCGGGAACGGCTGGTCCGGCGTCATCGCGCCGTTGGCGAACTCGTGCGTGCCGAGCTTGCCCAGGATGACGGCGCCGCCCGCCTTCAGGCGCCGCACGGTCTCTGCGTCGATGGCGGGGACGTAGTCGATCTTGAGATGTGAATGACCGGTCGTTTTCACGCCGGCCGTTTCGTAGATGTCCTTCAATCCGACCGGGATGCCGTGCAGCGGACCCCGCCGCAGGCCGCCGCCCATTTCCATATCGGCCTGACGCGCGGCGTTGAGGGCGATGTCGGCGGTGACGGTGACGTAGCTGGAAAGGGCGGGATCGACGGTCTCGATGCGCGCCAGGAATGCCTGGGTGAGCGCCGTCGAGGTGAGATCGCCGCGTGCCATCAGGCGGCCGGCCTCGGCGATGCTCAGCGTCGTGAGATCGCCAGTCGTGAGATCGGTCATGGGATGGCTCTACTCGTCCGCCCGGAAGACCTGGGGCGGCTCGGCGGCCCACGACCAGCGCTGTGGGATCCGCTCCATCAGGCCGAGCAGCCCGACATAGCCCTTGTGCAGATGCCCGATGTCTTCCTCGGTCAGGGTGAGACCGGTCAGCGCGGCGCGTGCCCGGAATTCCTCGAGCGTTGGCGCCTTGATCGACGATGTCATGAAAATCCTCCGCCCAAGTGAGGATGCAATCGACATGCCGCGTGATTCGCATCGACCGGCATCGCGTTGGCTTGGCCCTTGCATGGTGGAGGGCGCGAGCGTCTCCCGGTGGGATTTTCGACGGGATCGCCGAACTCAGGAGCGATGAATGTTCAAACGCCTTCGTGTCGCCGTCGCCGGCTTCGGTGTTCTCGCAGCGACTGCACTGCCTGCCTTCGCGCAAGGCACTCTGCGCATCGGCATGACAGCCGCGGACATTCCGCTGACCACGGGTCAGCCCGATCAGGGGTTCGAGGGCTTTCGCTTCGCCGGCTACACGATTTATGACGCGCTTGTGAACTGGGATCTGTCGAAGGCCGACACGATCGCCGACATCCGTCCCGGCCTCGCGCTTTCCTGGGCCCCCGTCGAAGGCGAGCCGACCAAGTGGATCTTCAAGTTGCGCGAGGGCGTGAAGTTCCACGACGGGTCCGACTTCGATGCGGACTCGGTGATCTGGAACCTCGACAAGGTCCTGAACGACAAGTCGCCCCAGTTCGACAGCAAGCAGCTCGCGCAGGTGCGCGCTCGCATCCCGACGCTGGTCGGTTACAGGAAGATCGACAAGTACACGGTCGAACTCACGACGCGCATCGTGAACTCCCTGTTTCCCTACGACATGTCCTACGTCTTCTATTCGAGTCCGGCCAACTGGGAGAAGCAGGGCAAGGACTGGAACAAGGTCGCGCTGAACCCGTCCGGCACCGGCCCGTTCAAGGTCGACCGCGTGGTGCCGCGCGAGCGCATGGAACTCTCGCGCAACGCCGAGTACTGGGACAAGGCGCGCGTGCCGAAGCTCGACAAGGTGATCCTGTTCCCGATGCCGGAAGCCGCGACCCGCACGGCGGCGCTACTGGCCGGTCAGGTCGACTGGATCGAGGTGCCCGCGCCCGACGCCATCCCGCGCCTCAAGCAGGGCGGTATGACGATTGTCACCAACAAGTATCCGCACAACTGGGCCTATCAGCCCAGCATGGTCGAGGGCTCTCCCTGGACCGACATCCGCGTGCGCAAGGCCGCCAACCTCGCCATCGATCGCGCCGGCATCAACAAGCTGCTGGGCGGCCTGATGATCGAATCGAAGGGCCATGTCTATCCCGGCCATCCGTGGTTCGGCTCGCCCGCCTTCGACATCAAGTACGATCCGGCCGCGGCCAAGAAGCTGCTGGCCGAGGCGGGCTACAGCGCCACCAAGAAGCCCAAGATCAAGATCGCGATTTCGACCTCGGGTTCGGGCCAGATGCTGCCGCTGCCGATGAACGAATACGTGCAAGAGAACCTCAACGCGGTCGGCTTCGACGCCTCGTTCGAGGTGATGGAGTGGAACGCGCTGGTCACCTTCGCCTTCCAGCCGGTCACGGGCGACGCGGCGAAGAAGGCCGGCGTCAACGGCGTCAACATCAGCCGCGCCACGGTCGACCCCTACTCGGCCTTCACCCGCCTGATGAACAGCAACTTCGTGCCGCCGGTGGGCGCGAACTGGGGCGTCCTGAAGGACGAGAAGCTCGATGCCATGATCAACAAGGCGCATACGAGCTTCGACAAGGCCGAGCAGACCAAGGCCCTGTCCGAGGTGCACGGCTATATCGTCGACCAGGCTTACTGGGTGTGGATCGCGCACGATCTCAATCCGCGCGCCATGAGCCCCAAGGTGAAGGGCTTCGTGCAGGCGCAGAGCTGGTTCCAGGACCTGACGCCGGTCGAAATCAAGTAGCGCAACACGCATCGAAGAGAGGCGGGACGCAATGCTCCTCTACGCCCTACGCCGCCTGATCTACCTCATCCCCGTCGCCTTCGGCGTTTCGCTGCTCGTCTTCGCGCTGGTGCATCTCGCGCCGGGCGATCCGATCTCGGCAATCGTGCCGCCGGATGCGCCGAAGGAAGTCGTCGACAAGCTCAAGGAGTATTACGGCTTCGACAAGCCGCTGCCGGTGCAATACCTGCGCTGGCTCGGCGTCACGCTGACCGGGGATCTCGGCACCTCGATCGGCACCGGCCGCTCGGTGGCGAGCGAGGTCGGCAGCGCCTTCGGCAACACCATCATCCTGGCGATTGCCGCCACCCTCTTCGCCTTTACCCTAGCGGTGATCCTCGGCACCGCCGCCGCCTATGCGAAGTCGCGCATCGTCGACCGGCTGGTGACGCTGATCTCGTTGATCGGCGTCAGCGTGCCGCATTTCTGGCTGGCGATCGTGCTGGTCATCATCTTCGCCGTCGAACTGGGTGCGCTGCCGCCCATGGGCATCGGGCCGGAGAACTCGACCGGCTGGAAGTTCGACCGCGCCCACCTCGCGCACATGATCCTGCCAACCATCGCCCTCTCGGTCATTCCGCTCGGCGTCGTCACCCGCACGGTGCGCTCCACCGTGAAGGAGACGCTGAGCATGGAGTTCGTGACGGCGCTGCAGGCCAAGGGCATGCGCGACAGCCGCATCCTGCTCCACGTGCTGAAGAACGCCGCGCCGACCTGCCTGGCCGTCATGGGCCTGCAGGCCGGCAACCTGATCGGCGGCTCGATCCTGATCGAGACGGTGTTCGCCTGGCCCGGCACCGGCTTCCTGCTGAACAGCGCCATCTTCCGCCGCGACCTGCCGATCCTGCAGGGCACGACCCTCGTGCTCGCCGGCTTCTTCATGTTGCTCAACCTGACCGTGGACATCATCCAGACGATGGTCGATCCGCGCATCAAGCGAGGCTGACCCCATGGCCCTGCAAAGTCCCTCCCTCGACATCGGCGGCGCCGTCCTCGTGACGCCGAAACCCACGGCCGGCGGTCGCGGCTACTGGCAATCGGTCGGCCGCCGGCTGCGGCGCGACCCGGTCACGCTGATCTGCGCCGGCATCCTGATCCTGCTGGTTCTGGCCTCCATCGCCGCGCCCTATCTCTATCTCGCCGATCCCTACAAGACCTCGATGATCCGCCGCCTCTATCCGTTGGGCTCGCCCAACCATTGGCTGGGCACCGACGAGCTGGGACGCGACATGTTCGCCCGCCTGATCTACGGCGGCCGCCTGTCGTTGTTCATGGGCGTGACGCCGGTCGTCTGTGCCCTGCTGATCGGCGGCAGCCTGGGCATCCTCGCGGGCTTCGTCGGTGGCAAGACCAACATGGCAATCATGCGCATCATGGACGTGTTCTATGCGTTCCCCTCGGTGCTGCTGGCGATCTCGCTGTCGGGCGCGATGGGCGCGGGCACGGAGAACACGCTGCTGTCGCTCACCCTGGTGTTCATTCCGCCGATCTGCCGCGTCTCGGAGAGCGTCACCACCCAGGTGCGCGGCTTCGACTTCGTCGATGCGGCCAAGGCCAGCGGCGCTTCGGCCTTCACCATTGTGCGGGTCCACGTGCTGGGCAACGTGCTGGGACCGATCCTCGTCTATGCGACCTCGCTGATCAGCGTGGCGATCATCCTGGCTGCCGGCCTCAGCTTCCTCGGTCTCGGCGTCAAGCCGCCGGAGCCGGAATGGGGCCTGATGCTGAACACGCTGCGCCAGGCGATCTACGTCAACCCGGTGCTCGCGGCGTTGCCGGGCGTGATGATCTTCGTCACCTCGATCTGCTTCAACCTGATGAGCGATGGCCTGCGCGCGGCCATGGATGTGAAGGCCTGACATGGACACGCTGCTTCCCATTCAGGATCGCGGCGGACCGGCCCAGCCGCTGCTGCTCGCCACCGGCCTGCGCAAGCATTTCCCCGTGGCGGGTGGCCTGCTCGGCCGCACCACCAAGGTCGTTCGCGCCGTCGACGATCTCACCCTATCGGTCGCCAAGGGCGAGACGCTGGGCGTCGTGGGAGAATCAGGCTGTGGCAAGTCGACGGTGGCGCGGCTTCTCATCCGCCTCATCACGCCCGACAAAGGCACGATGGTGCTGGACGGTGACCCCGTCGACGAACCGCACGGCATCACCGTGAACGAGCTGCGCCGCCAGGTGCAGATGGTGTTCCAGGATTCCTACGCCTCGCTCAATCCGCGCCTCACCATCGCCGAGACGCTGGCCTTCGCGCCGCGTGCCCATGGCCTGCCGGCCGCCGAGGCCCGCGAGCGCGTGCGCGATCTCCTGAGCAAGGTCGGCCTCGATCCGGCGAACTACGCCACGCGCTATCCGCACGAACTGTCGGGCGGTCAGCGCCAGAGGGTGAACATCGCGCGGGCGCTGGCGCTGCGGCCCCGGCTGATCATCCTCGACGAGGCGGTGTCGGCGCTCGACAAGTCGGTCGAGGCACAGGTGCTGAACATGCTGGTCGATCTCAAGACCGAGCTCGATCTCACCTACGTGTTCATCAGCCACGATCTCAACGTCGTGCAGTATCTCAGCGACCGTGTGCTGGTCATGTATCTCGGCAAGATCGTCGAGATCGGGCCCGTGGAGGCGATCTACGGCAATCCACAGCATCCCTACACGCGCGCGCTGCTCTCGGCACGGCCCTCGATGGATCCGCGCAAGCGCACGAAGGAAGCGCCGATCCAGGGCGATCCCCCCAATCCCATCGATCCACCCTCGGGCTGCCGTTTCCGCACGCGCTGCCCCTTCGCCGAGGACGTCTGTGCCCGCCTCGAGCCCCCGCTGGCCGACGCCGGCGCGCAGGCGGTGGCCTGCCATATGCGCGTGGCGGGCTCGGGACACTCCAAGGCGGTGGCGGCATGACCGACAAGACCAACCTCCTCGAGGTCCGCGACCTCCACGTCACCTTCGTCACGCCCGACCGGACCGTGCATGCGGTAAACGGCGTCAGCTTCGACCTGGCGCGCGGCGAAACGCTGGGCATCCTGGGCGAATCCGGCTCCGGCAAAAGCGTCACCCTGCGCTCGATCCTGCGGCTCCATCCCGAGCACCGCACCCGCTGGTCCGGCAGCATCAGGCTGCAGGGCGACGAGGTCCTGGAGATGGGGCCCAAGGCCCTGTCGGACCTGCGTGGCCAGCGCGTCTCGATGATCTTCCAGGAGCCCGCGACGGCCTTCGATCCGGTCTTCACCATCGGCCAGCAGATCGCCGAGACGGTGCGCCGCCACACCGGCAAGAGCGAGACCGAGGCCATGAAGCGGGCCAAGGACCTGCTGGAGATGGTGCGCATCCCGTCTCCGGCGACGCGCCTCAAGGCCTATCCGCATGAAATGTCGGGCGGCATGCGCCAGCGCGCGATGATCGCGCTCGCCCTGTCGTGCAATCCGACCCTGCTGTTGGCCGACGAGCCGACCACAGCGCTCGACGCCACGGTGCAGATCCAGGTGCTGCTGCTGATCCGCGAACTGCAGCGCGAGTT
The DNA here is from genome assembly GCF_020880995.1 of Reyranella aquatilis. Classification (GTDB taxonomy): domain Bacteria; phylum Pseudomonadota; class Alphaproteobacteria; order Reyranellales; family Reyranellaceae; genus Reyranella; species Reyranella aquatilis. Next base: position 305,368 of record NZ_JAJISD010000003.1, read on the forward strand.
CAATCTCGGGGTCATCTTCGTCACGCACGATATCGGCGTCGCCGTCGAGGTCTCGGACCGGATCGGCGTCATGTATGCCGGCAAGCTGGTGGAGATGGCGCCGGTCGAGCGCATGGTCGATGCGCCGCAGCATCCCTACAGCCGCGGCCTGCTGGCCTCCACCGTGCATGACGGCATGCGCGGCCAGCGCCTCGACTCGATCCCGGGTGCGCCGCCCGATCTCGCGGAAGTCCCGACCGGCTGCAGCTTCGCGCCGCGCTGCAAGTTCGTGCGCCCCGATTGCACGGCCGCGGTCCCGTCGCTGCGCGACGTCGAGGCCGCGCACGCGGTGCGCTGCGTACTGGCGGCCTGAGCTTGTTTTTCTCCGCCGAACGGTGGACCTATCGCCTATGAGGTAAAGGTCCCTGACTACCTTCGGGGTGACGATTTTGTTGGGATTTGCGCAGTGCGCCGATCAAACAAACAGTGTCATCCCGAACGCAGTGAGGGACCTTCCGACTTCCTCGCAACGCCTACCGCCTTGGGCAGTGGCGCAGGAAGAAGTCAGCCGCCGAACATCTCCTTCACCTTGCTGAAGAAGCCTTCGGATTCGGGGCTGGTCTTGCCGGCCTTCTCGAATTCCTTGAGCAGTTCCTTCTGCTTGGAGGTGAGGTTGGTCGGCGTCTCGACGTTGATCTCGATGTACATGTCGCCGTGCTGGCTGGAGCGCATGATCGGCATGCCCTTGCCGCGCATACGGAACTGATGCCCGTTCTGCGCGCCGGCAGGAATGTTGATGCGCGCCATCTTGCCGTCGAGGGTCGGCACCTCGATGTTGCCGCCCAGCGTGGCCTGCACCATCGAGATCGGCACGCGGCAATGCACGTCGGCGCCCTCGCGCTCGAACAGCTGGTGGCGGCGCACCGAAAGGAAGACGTAGAGGTCGCCCGCGGGACCGCCCCGCGCCCCGGCCTCGCCCTCGCCGCTCAACCGGATACGCGTGCCGTCCTCGACCCCGGCCGGGATGTTGACCTTGAGGGTCTTCTCGCGGCGAACGCGACCCTGGCCTGCGCAGGTCTTGCACGGCTTGTCGATGACCTGTCCCGCTCCGTGACAGGTGTGGCAGGTGCGCTCGACGGTGAAGAAGCCCTGCTGTGCCCGGATGCGGCCGCGGCCCTGGCAGGTCGGGCATTGCTGCGGCTTGGAGCCGGCCTCCGCGCCGCTGCCATGGCAGACCTCGCAGGAAACCGAACTCGGCACCCGCACCGTGGCCTCGGTGCCGGCGAAGGCCTGCTCCAGCGTGATCTCGAGGTTGAAGCGCAGATCCTGGCCGCGCATGTCGGCGCGCCCGCCGCGCCCGCGCTGGCCACCCGCGCCAAACATCTCCTCGAAGATGTCGCCGAACACCGAGCCGAAATCGAACCCCTGTCCGCCCTGGAACGGGCCGCCCGGGCCGGCGCCACCCTCGAAGGCGGCCGCGCCGTAGCGGTCGTAGGCGGCACGCTTCTCCGGATCCTTCAGGATGTCGTAGGCGTGGTTGATTTCCTTGAACTTCCGTTCCGCTTCCTTGTCGCCCGGATTGCGGTCGGGATGGTACTGCATGGCGAGCTTGCGGTACGCCTTCTTGATGTCGTCGGCACTGGTCGTGCGCTGGACTCCAAGCAGCTCGTAAAAGTCTTGCGACATAGCGGTCTACGCTGCCCCCACTGGCCCCTTGCAGATCGGCCTCCCGCTTGCGCGGGAGGCCGTCGTCACGTTCCGACGGTCGTTCCCGCTCAGGAACCCGTCTTCTTGTTCTTGTCGGTGACGTCCTCGAACTCGGCGTCGACCACCTTCTCGCCCTTGGCGTCGGTCGCGCCGCCGCCCGGTGCGCCGCCCGCGGCCCCTGCGCCGGCCTGGGCCTCGGCCTGCTGGGCCTTGTACATGGCCTCGCCGAGCTTCATCGCCGCCTGCGTCAGGTCATTGGTCTTGCTCTTGATCGCCTCGACGTCCTCGCCCGCCAGAGCGGTCTTGAGGCCCTCGAGCGCACCCTCGATCTCGGCCTTCTCGGTGGGGCTCACCTTGTCGCCGTACTCCGCCAGGTGCTTGGTCGTGGAGTGGACCAGCGCCTCGCCCTGGTTGCGGGCGTCGATCAGCTCGCGCTTCTTCTTGTCTTCCTCGGCATGCAGCTCGGCATCCTTCACCATCTTCTGGATGTCGGCCTCGCTGAGGCCGCCCGAAGCCTGGATGCGGATCTGCTGCTCCTTGCCGGTGGCCTTGTCCTTGGCCGAGACCTGCACGATGCCGTTGGCGTCGATGTCGAACGTGACCTCGACCTGCGGCACGCCGCGCGGTGCCGGGGGGATGCCGACCAGATCGAACTGACCCAGCATCTTGTTCTGGGCGGCGATCTCGCGCTCGCCCTGGAAGACGCGGATGGTCACCGCGGTCTGGTTGTCGTCGGCCGTCGAGAAGGTCTGGCTCTTCTTGGTCGGGATCGTCGTGTTGCGCTCGATCAGGCGCGTGAACACGCCACCCAGCGTCTCGATGCCGAGCGACAGCGGCGTCACGTCGAGCAGCAGGACGTCCTTGACCTCGCCCTTCAGCACGGCCGCCTGCACCGCTGCGCCGACCGCGACGACTTCGTCGGGATTGACGTTACGGGCCGGCTCCTTGCCGAAGAACTGCTTCACCACCTCGATGACCTTCGGCATGCGCGTCATGCCGCCGACCAGGATGACCTCGTAGATCTGACCGGCCTGCAGGCCGGCATCCTTGAGCGCCGCCTTGCAGGGCTCGAGCGTCCGCTGCACCAGGTCGTCGACCAGGGCCTCGAGCTTGGCGCGCGAGAGCTTGATGACGAGATGCTTCGGACCGCTGGCGTCGGCCGTGATGAACGGCAGGTTGATCTCGGTCTCCTTGGAGTTGGAGAGCTCGATCTTGGCCTTCTCGGCCGCTTCCTTAAGGCGCTGCAGGGCGAGCTTGTCGTTGCGCAGGTCGATGCCCTGCTCCTTTTTGAACTCGTCCGCCAGGTAGCTGATGATGCGCTGGTCGAAGTCCTCGCCGCCCAGGAAGGTGTCGCCGTTGGTCGCCTTGACCTCGAACACGCCGTCGCCGATCTCGAGGATCGACACGTCGAACGTGCCGCCGCCCAGGTCATAGACCGCGATCGTGCCGCTCTTGCGCTTGTCCATGCCGTAGGCAAGGGCAGCCGCAGTCGGCTCGTTGATGATGCGCAGGACCTCGAGGCCGGCGATGCGGCCGGCATCCTTGGTGGCCTGACGCTGGGCGTCGTTGAAGTAGGCCGGGACGGTGATGACCGCCTGGTCGACCTTCTCGCCGAGATAGGCCTCGGCGGTCTCCTTCATCTTGCCCAGGATGAACGCCGAGATCTGGCTCGGGCTGTACTGCTCGCCATTCACCTCGACCCACGCGTCGCCACTCGCCGCCTTCTCGATCTTGAAGGGGACCAGCGTCTTCTCCTTGGCGACCATCGGGTCGTCGAAGCGGCGGCCGATCAGGCGCTTGACGGAATACAGGGTCTTCAACGGATTGGTGACCGCCTGGCGCTTGGCCGACTGGCCCACGAGGCGCTCGCCGCCATCGGTGAAGGCAACCATCGACGGCGTGGTGCGCGCGCCCTCGGAATTCTCGATGACCTTCGTGTCGCCGCCTTCCATGACCGCGACGCAGGAATTGGTCGTACCCAAGTCGATGCCAATGACTTTCGCCATGATAATACTCTCTTCCCTCGGCAGGCCGTTTCGGACCCAAAGGCGCCCGACCAGCCCCCGTACTATGGTTACCTGCCGGAAAAACCGGATCAGGACAGGGGCTATATAGGTCCTGTCCGGGCGCCTGCAATGGACTTAAGGACCAAAATCTCCGCTGGAAAGTGCCGTCTGGCGCACTACCCGCGGACTCGACCGGAAAGGCCGGCGCTGCCGGCCCGACCCTAGTTTTCGTTGCTGGCCGACGGGCCGGCCGCAGGGCCGCCCTTGGAGACCGCGACCATGGCGGCGCGCAGCAGGCGGCCCGCGATCAGGTACCCGGGAATCAGCTCCTGCACGACGGTGCCCGATGGCACGTCGGGGTTCTCGACCTCCATCATGGCCTGATGGAACTCGGCGTTGAACGGCTTGCCCAGGCTCTCGATACGGGTGACGCCGTGGCGCTCCAGCACCGACTGGAGTTCCCGATCGGTCGCCTGGATGCCGACGATCACGTTGCGCAGGGCCGGATCCAGCGAGTCGAGGTCCGCCGGCAGGGCCGACAGGGCACGGCCAAAATTGTCGGCCACGGAGAGGACGTCGCGGGCGAAGCGCTCGTTTCCGAACTTGCGCTCCTTTTCGATGTCCTGCTGGGCGCGGCGACGCACGTTCTGCGCCTCGGCCAGCGCCCGGAGCTGCTTGTCCTGGAGATCCGCCTTCTCAGCCTGAAGCTGCTCGACGAGGCGCTGCCATTCGGCGGCACTTTCCGGCCGGGGCGGAATGTCGATATCGTCGGGGTCGACCGGGCCATCCGCCGGCGCGCCGCCCGCGGTTGGATCGCTGGCCATGTGCTGTCCCTTTTGTTGGTCTGTTGAAGCGACCCTCACTTAGGGATGACCCCGGCCCGGGTCAACTGCACGCGGCCGGGCGCTGGAGTGCGGATCAGACGGCCTGCAAGGGCGCCTGGAGCCGAGTGCCGCGCACGATGATGCCGCCGCGGTCGCCGATTGTGACCGTGCCGTACCGCTGGGCGAAGATTTCGGGCAGCGGCCGCGCGCGCTCCGCCGCCAGCCACAGTCGCAGCAGGTGCCGGCGGCGCTCCGGTTCGGGCCAGTCCTCGAAGCCGGTGCGGTCGTGCAGCATCGTGTGGTTGTGCACCAGCTGCACGTCGCCCGGCTTGAATTCCATGAACGTGTTCAGCGCCGGGTCGTTGGCCAGGGCGTCGAACATGTCGAGAGCCTCGATCAGCTCAGGCGTATGGCGCGGCGCCTCGGGGAAGCGCTGGGCGCTGTCGATGTACTGGCGCTGGTAGATCGCGGTCAGGTAGCCCTGGTGCCAGTTGAAGACCGGAATCTCGAAGAACGGCTTCTGGCCTTCCGGCACTTCGCCGCGCCGGTCGGTGGCGATCGGCTGGAACAGCAGCTTCAGGAGATCCGGCCGCCGCCGCCGCATCTCGTTGAAAATCGTGGTCGAACTCACCAGGGCCGAAAGGCCGCCGGACTTCGCGGTCTTGAGGCAGAGCAGCCCGACGATGTCGCAGGAGTCGGTGTGATAGGTCTGCCGCTCGTGCGTCTGATAGATGCGAACGTTGGGATCGTTCACGTCCATGCCGAGGTCCTGCACGTGGCCCAGCACATGGCCCTTGCCGTTCTGCGAGCGGGCGCTTCCGAGATGGGCGCCCAGGCCGAAGAAGGCCGTCGCCGACTCGCGGATCGACCAGCGGTCCACCGGCAGGCCGCGCAACAGCAGGAAGCCGCGCCCGTTCAGCACCTCGTCGTCGACGCGGGCCTTCAGGCGCGCCGCCAGAGTCGGCAGCGGAAAGTCCTGAGGCTTGAGCACCGCGATGTCGGCATCGCGCGCGACCAGCGCCTGCGTGGCGGTCTCGATCTCGGCCACGTCGTCGGCACTGAGCGGCATCATCCAGTCGTTGCGCTTGGCGATCTCGGGTCCGTACCAGGCAGCGGCACCGGTCTGCTCCGGCGGCAGTTCGAACGACATCTCGGGGTTTCCTCGTCTTGTTTGGGGCTCAGGCGTCCCAAGGGAACCTTGGAGCAAAGAGTTCCGTGTCGCTGGTCGACAGGCGGTAGCTCTCCGTGGCGTTGACCAGGGCCGCACGGATGCCGGGCTCCAGCGCGCTGTGGCCGGCGTCGGGCACCACGATGTATCGCGCCTCGGGCCACGCCCGCGCCAGCGCATCGGCGGTCACCGGCGGACACACGATGTCGTAGCGGCCCTGCACGATCGTGCCGGGCAGGTGCCGGATGCGGCCGAGATCGGCCCACGGCCAGCCCTCCGGCAGAAACGTGCCGTTGGCGAAGTAGTGGGCCTCGATGCGCGACAGGGCCAGGGCGAAGCCGCCGTGGTCGGTCTCGAACGGCGCGCGTACCGTCGGATAGAGCGTCGAGCAGGCGGCCTCGTAGCGGCTCCAGGCGCGCGCCGCGGGCCGGTGCAGGTCGGGATTGCGGTCGATCAGCCGGCGATAATAGTTGCCGAGCAGGTCGCTGCGCTCGTCCTCCGGCAGGTGCCCGGCGAAGTCGCGCCACGCTTCGGGGAAGATCGTGCGCATGCCGTGGAGGAACCAGTCGATCTCGGGGCGTGCACCGAGGAAGATGCCGCGCAGGATGAAGCCGGTCGCGCGGTCGGGATGGGTGAGACCGTAGGCCAGCGCGAGTGTGCTGCCCCAGGAGCCGCCGAACAGCAGCCAGGCGGGGATGCCGAGATGCGTCCGGAGCTTCTCCATGTCGGCCACGAGCGCTGCGGTCGTGTTGTCCTGCAACTCGCCGAGCGGCATCGAGCGGCCGCAGCCGCGCTGGTCGAACACCACGATGCGATAGAATTGCGGGTCGAAGAAACGGCGGTGGACAGGGGCCGAGCCGGCGCCGGGCCCGCCGTGCAGGAAGACGACGGGCACGCCTTCAGGATTGCCGCTCTGCTCCCAGTAGATCGTGTGCCGGCCATCGACCGCCAGCATCCCGCTGGCATAGGGCGAGATCTCGGGAAACAGATCGGAGCGAAGCGGGGTTTCAGAACGCGGCATGCGATTGTCCTTTGGCATCACTGCCATAGCGACGCGAGTCATGCCAGCCTTGCAATGCCAGCGTTGCGATGATTGCCGCCTCCGCGCCCGAGCGTCTAAGGTCGGCACGTCCCAGGAGGTTTCGTGGATTTTCGCCGCATTCTGGCACTCGTCGCGGTGCTGGCCGCAGCCGTCGCCTGCACGCCGTCCGCAGAACCGCCTTCGACATCGGCGGGCGGGCGCGGCGCCACCGCGCTCCCCCGCGATATCGAGAAGCTTGTCGGACCGGCCGACCGCGACGTTGCCCTGCAATCCTATGTCGATCGGGTGGGGCAGAAGATCGTCGCGGCGGCGGGTCTCTCGGGTGGCTATCGCTTCCTGGTTCTGGATTCGCCGGTCGCCAACGCCCACGCCGTGCAATCCTATGTATTCGTCACCCGCGGATTGCTTGCACTCCTCGAGAACGAAGCCGAGCTGGCCGCCGCCATCGGCCACGAGCTCGGCCACCTGGTCCAGCGGCACGCGGCGCAGCGTGCGCGGGTCCGCCAGGGCGTGCTCGACGCCGCGGTCCAGGCCGCCGCCACCAGCGGTTCGGTCAATGTCGGGCGTTCGGTGGCTCAGGACGGGCTGCTGGCGCTGCGGCGCTATTCGCGCGAGCAGGAACTGGAGGCCGACCGGCTGGCCCTGGGGTACATCGTCAAGGCCGGCTATCCCGGGGCCGCGATGGCTGCGCTGATCGACCGGCTGCGGCGCCAGTCGGCGCTGGAGGCGCAGATCATGGGTGAGTCCCCGGACATCGGCGACCGGCCGAGCGCCTCCTCGACCCATCCCGCACCGATGGAGCGCACGTCGGCCATCGAAACGCTGCCGGAGGCGAGAGCGCCGGGAGAGGCGAACCAGAAGAGTTATTTCGCCGCCATCAACGGCATGTCGGTCGACGATCCGCCGAGCGAGGGATTCATCCGCGGTCGGACCTTCCTGCATCCGGTGCTGAGAATCGCCTTCACCGCGCCCCCCGGGTTCCGCCTGTTCAACGAAAGCGACGGCGTGCTCGCGGTCAATCGGGAGCGGTCGCTGATGGCTTTTTCCTGCCTGCCGACGCCGGTGACCGGGCCACTCGACGAATGGATGCGCAACAAACTGAAGCCGACGCCGACCGACATCCAGACCCTGGAGATCAACGGCGCGGAGGCGGCGATCGGCGCCCGCCCGCGCGGCTCCGACACCGGTCTCGGCCAGGCGCGCTACGTCGCGATCCGCCAGGGCGGCCGGATCTGTAACTTCGCGATGGTGAGCGAGGGGGCCGATCAGGACCGGCAGATCGCGGCCATGATCGCGTCGGCGCGAACCTTCAGGACCCTTTCGGCGTCCGAGGCGGCGGCGCTGCAGCCCTACCGGCTGCGGATCGTCTCGCCGGCAGGATCGACGCCGGCCTCGCTTGCCGCCTACATGCCCTATCCGGACCTGAAGATGGAACGCCTGCTGGTCCTCAATGCCGCCCAGTCACCGGCCGAACTGAGCAGCCGGGCGCAGATCAAGGTCGTCGAGCCCTAAGCCTCGAGCCGTTCGATCATTGCGCCGTCGGCATCGAGCGCGACCGCGGCCGGCCTGTCGCGCGCGACGGTGAGGATCCGCCCCGTCTCCTGGGCGGCGTTGCGCGCAGGCCCCGCACCCCGCACCACCCTGACGATGGGTGGCCAGCCGCCGTCCTCTGCCTTGGCGAGCGCGGCATCGAGCTGCGCGTCGGTCTGCGTGTTCCACCAGAAGGCGTCCGCCTGCTTGGCAAGCGGGCGGCCGGGATCGACACCGTTGGCCGCGAACACCACGCGGCCGTCGGCGCTGAGCGCTGCACGCGAGAGGGCGTTCAGGAGATCGCCGTGGCCGGGCTGCTGGGTCTGCCGTTCGCGCAATCCCGTCGTCCAGCGGGCGATCGCAAGCGGCCCGTTGCGGCAGGCGATGCGCCCTTCCGCGATCGAATAGCCGTAGGCTTCGATGACGGCCGAAAGGCCGCGCGAGAGCATCCAGTCGAGCACGTCGAGGGGCGACAGGGCGAACTGCAGCTGGAGGACCTTGTGCCACATCTCCTCCTGGGCCCCGCGCAGGAAGACGAAGTCCTCGACCTCGGCGCCGGGCCTGGCGAGCAGGCGACGCCGCAACAGCAGCATTAGATCGATCAGCCGTGGCGTGTTTCCGGCCGCCCCCAGCATGTTGCCGAGCACGACCAGCCGGTCGCCCGGGGCCCAGCGCTGCAGCAGGAGGCCGCCCAGATGCGCCAGGGCCGCATGATCGCCGGCCAGTGCCCCCAGCGCCCAGGTGGTGCCGCCATCACGCAGGCGGGCGATCGAGGCGACTTTGCTCATGGATCAAGGGCCGGAAACGGGCAGGGGCTGGGACGGCGGACATGAAAAAGGCGGCGCGACATTGGAGTGTCGAGCCGCCTTTTATCCCATTCCGTGCCAGAACCGCCTAGGCGACCTTCTGCAGAACGCTGTTGAGCTTCTGGGTCGCCAGTTCCTTGTCGATCCGTTCGACGGCGGCGAGCTCGCGCGCGAGACGGTCGAGCGCCGCTTCGTAGATCTGGCGTTCGCTGTAGGACTGGTCGGGCTGGCCGGCATTGCGATGCAGGTCGCGCACGACCTCGGCGATCGACACCGGGTCGCCGGAGTTGATCTTGGCTTCGTACTCCTGCGCACGACGGTTCCACATGGCGCGGCTCACGCGGCTGCGGCCTTTCAGGGTCACCAGCGCGCTCTCCATGATCTTGCGCGAGCTCAGCTTGCGCAGGCCGGAGATCTTCGCCTTGGCCACCGGAACGCGCAGCATCATGCGCTCCTGTTCGAACGAAATGACGAACAGGTCGAGCTTGTGACCTGCGATTTCCTTCGCTTCGATATCAATCACGCGGCCGACGCCATGCGTCGGGTACACCACGAAATCACCCTTCTCGAAGGCGAATTCCTTCGCCTTGGCGGGCGCCTTCTTCGGCTTGGCCATATCGTCTAGTCCCTTCACAACAGCCCCGCTTTCTGCGATACCGCGACCCACCGCATACGCTCCCCTGCGTATTCGGCCCGGCATCGCAAGCATCGGTAAGTTTCTTTCGGATACCGATACGGACACCGAGCCAGCGGCGGACCGGACCCCGGACCGCTTCCAGCCCGGGCCTCATAGCAGATTTTTCGCGCGGAGTCGCGTCCGTTGTTGCATTTCAGCAACGGTCTAGCTATGCGCAATCCGCATGGCTATTGCAAAAGGTACAATTCGAGACTTGCGAAGCTACCCGATCAGCGGGCAGCCGGCTTGTCGCTGAAGTACTTCTCGAACTTGTCCTTCTCGTCCTTGTACTGTTCGGCATCGGCCGGCGCGTCGCCCTTGCGGGTGATGTTGGGCCAGGTCGCCGACAGGGACCGGTTCAGCTCGAGCCACTTCTCGAGACCCTTTTCGGTATCGGGCAGGATGGCGTTGGGAGGGCACTCGGGTTCGCACACGCCGCAGTCGATGCATTCGTCCGGATTGATGACCAGCATGTTCTCGCCCTCGTAGAAGCAGTCCACGGGGCAGACTTCAACGCAGTCCATGTACTTGCACTTGATGCAAGCTTCGGTAACGACATAGGTCATAAGGGCTCCAGCAACGAGCGGCGGCTGCTTAACGTGCGAATTCCCGTGACGCAAGGCGCGCGACGTAATGCGCGCACTCTAGCGGTCCTTTTCAAGGCGAGTCGATCTCCTCATACAACGTGCGTGCCTCTGGCGCAGGCCCGCGCCGTTCTCCCAGTGCCATGACGCGCACGACCTTCACGTGCGGACCCAGCGCGAAGGTGAGGACCATGCCGGGAGTGACCGTGGCATGGGCCTTGTCGACGGCCCGGCCATCGATCCGACAGCGCGACTTCTCGACGTAACGGGCAGCCAGAGAGCGTGTCTTGAAGAAACGCGCGTGCCAGAGCCACTTGTCGAGCCGCATCCCGCGTCAGCACTCCACGGGCGGCTACTTCTTTCCGCCGAGCTTGAGCTCGAGCAGCTTGGCGAACGGCGAATCGGCGGTCGAATCGCCCTTCGTCTCGGTCGTGGCGTAGAGCCGCAGCGCCGGACCGCCATTGTCGCGCCGAGGCGGGCGCGGTCCGCGCCGGTCGTCGCGACCCCGGTTGTCCTGCGGCGGCCGTCCGTCCTTGCGATCCTGGCGCGGTCCCTCGTTCCGGGGGCCGTCGGTCCGCGGACCATCGCTCCGCTGGCCGCCGCCCGGACGGGGGCCGCTGCGGGGGCCGTCGTCCCGGCCGCGCGGCGGGCGCGGCGAATCGGAGAAGAACTGCCGCTCGTTCGGTCGCTCTGGGCGGTCGCGACGACGCTGGTCGCGCTCTTCGCGCTGCTGAAGGCGCTGGCGCTCGCGCTGCTCCTCGCGCTCGCGCACGAAGCGCGGCTTGATGGAGAAGGCATGCAGGGGCCCGTTCTCGTCCGAAGGCGGGTGAACGCGGTAGCCGAGGCCCCGCAGCACATTCGCCATCTCGGGCTCGGAACAGCCGACCAGCGACATCATCTGCGGCGTGGCGCGGAACCAGCCGGGCGGGAGCGGACGCGGTTCTTTCTTGGCTGGCGCAGCGGGCTTCTCCGCATCACCGGCCTCCGCGGCGGCGGCCGCCGGCTCGCCCGCGGCCTCGCTGGACGGCGATTCGGCTGCGGCCTCGGCAGGAGCTTCGACGTCGGCGCTGGCTTCGGTCGGCGTCTCGGGTGCAGTCTCCGCCACGGTCTGGGGCGACGATTCGGCAGGAGCGGCGGACTCGACCGCCTGAGCCTCCGCCACGGGCGTCTCGGCTGCAGGAGCCTCCGCATCCGCGGAAGGCGCCGCCTCGGCGGCCGGGATGGTCTCGGCAGGGCCGTCCGGCTCGCTCTCGCCGAAAGCCGCGGCGACAATCGCCCATTCGCTGATTTCGTCGGCGGTCGCAGCCGTGGGGATCGCGGGCCCCCGACCGGCGGCAGGCCGCTTCTCCTGCTTCTCCGGCTTGTCCTGTTGCTGCGCGCGGCGCGCCGCCTCGCGGCTGTCGCGCACGGCGCCGCGGGCCATGGCGGCCAGACGCTCCACCATGTCGGCCCGGATCGCGTGGTCACCCAGCGGCAGGTAGCCGATGGCAGCATAAAAATCGCGCTCGGCGTCGCGCGGCAGATCCATCGACGTCCGGCCTTCGGCCGGCAGCGGCGGGATCGTGTCGCGGCCCTTGGCGACCATCCAGAGGCCGGCGCGCAGGCGGATCGGCACCGGCTTGAGCATGCTGGGGAAGTAGAGTGAGAAGACGCCGACGCGCACGCCGAGGCGCGCCAGTGCCTTGCGGTCCTCCTCGGTGAGCTGCGCGAGCTGTTCCTCGACCGGGCGGCGCGGCAGCACGCCCAGACCCTCGCAGAGCTGGAAGATCACGCCGCGGGCGCCGGCCGGCAGTTCGGTCGTGGCGCGGGCGTCCATCAATTCGCTGAGGCCGAGGCGGATGCGCGTCTCGACCCAGGTGGCGGCGCGCTTCCGGACTTCTTCGCGCGACGGGCCGTCGAGCAGATCCGATGCGATGGCCTCGACCTTGGGCGCGAGCACGTCGCCGGACGGCAACAGGCGCGCGACCGGGCCGCCGCCCCAGCAGACGCGGAGCTGGCCGTCGAAGACGATCTCGCCGTCCTGACTGTTGACGAACGCCTGGAGACGATCCGGCAGATCCTGGCGCAGCGCGCGCAGGGCCGCGCTCAGCACGGCCTTCTGGTCGGTCTGTCCCTCGGTGGCACCTGGCACGAAGCGGAATCCCTCGATGTGCCCGAGATGCTCGCCTTCAACGATGACTTCGCCGGCAGCGGCGACTGTCGAGTTCATTTCACCCTCATCGCGCAATCTTCGTACAAGCAAAGCCGCGCGTCTATCGACAAACCGTTGCGTCAGCCGCTGATGCAGAACGTCGGAAAGCCTGTCCTCGATCGCGCGGGCGCGTTCCTGCCAGTGGACGGCGCGCTGAATCCAGTCGGGACGATGCGAAATGTAGGTCCAGGTGCGAACATGCGCGATGCGTGCCATCAACGTGTCGATGTCGCCGTCGAAGCGCTCCAGCCGTTTCACGTGGCTGTCGATCCAGTCTTCGGGCAAGCGCTCGCCGCCCTGCGTCAGGTGGCCGAAGATCTGTCCCAGAAGCGTGATGTGTTCTTCCGTCATCGTCTTGCGGAAGTCGGGAACCTGACAGACCTCCCACAGCAACCTCACCCGCTTGGACGAGTGCAGGCGCGGCAGGAAGGCCGACTGGGTCGCGAGGGTCTGCAGTGCGATCTGGTCGTCCTGTTCCCGCACGCGCTGCAGTGCGGGATGAGGCGGGCCGGCATTCAGTGTGGCGACCAGAGACTGGACCGAGCGGAAGTCGAGATCGCTGTTGCGCCATTGCAGGTCGCGCAGCGGATCGAAGCGATGGTTCTCGATCGCCTCGACGACGTCGGGATCGAGCCCGCTGATGCCGGCGGTCGTTCCGAACGTGCCGTCGTTCATGTGCCGCCCGGCGCGCCCGGCGATCTGTGCCAGCTCGCCGGTGCGCAACGGACGCGAGCTGCGGCCGTCGTATTTTCGCAAGGACGCGAACCAGACATGGTTCACGTCCATGTTGAGGCCCATGCCGATCGCGTCGGTCGCGACGAGATAGTCGACCTCGCCTGACTGGAACATGTCGACCTGCGCGTTGCGTGTGCGCGGGCTCATGGCGCCCATGACGACCGCCGTGCCGCCGCGCTGGCGACGGATCAGTTCGGCGATCTCGTAGACTTCGTTGGCGGAGAACCCGACCACGGCGGAGCGACGCGGCAGGCGCGTCGCTTTCTTCGAGCCGACATAGGTGAGGTTGGAGAAGCGCGGTCGCGCGACGACATCGATGTCGGGCAGCAGCCGGTTCAGCCCCGGACGGATCGTGTCGGCGCCCAGCAGCATCGTCTCGTTCAGGCCGCGCGCATGCAGCAGGCGGTCGGTGAAGAAGTGGCCGCGTTCCGGGTCCGACGCCATCTGCACTTCGTCGACCGCGAGAAAGGAAACCGGCCGGTCGACCGGCATTGATTCGACGGTGCAGACGAAATAGCGCGCGCTGGACGGCGCGATCCGCTCCTCGCCGGTGATCAGCGCCACCTGGGACGCGCCTTTGAGCTTTACGATGCGGTCATAGTTCTCGCGCGCCAGCAGACGCAGCGGGAAGCCGATCATGCCCGAATCGTGTCCGAGCATGCGCTCGATCGCGAGATAGGTCTTGCCGGTGTTGGTGGGACCGAGGACGGCGGTCAGGCGGCCGGAGGCGCCGGAAAGCGACATGGGCGGCACCTTCGCTTGCGGCCGCGGCGGAAGCAAGGCGATCGGCCGGCGCCCGGGATCAGCCCGAGTAGGCGGGCTCCAGCTTGTTGCAGCCGATCATCGGGCCGTGATCGGTCTCCTGTACCAGCACGGCCATGCCCTGCGTGGGACCGATGCGTTCGCCGGGCACCGACCAGCTCCTGGCCGTGCCGTCCCAGCGGTCGACCAGCTCGATATGGCGCACGGTGTTGAAGTTCTCGAGCATGCGGCCCTGGTTCTCGCCGCTCCGTACCGGGGTCGTGTGCCGACGATCGTAGATCGCCAGTGTCACGTCGGCGATGCGGCCATCGAGCGGGTAGGCATCGAGCCTGATGGAGAGGGGGCCGCCGAGAGCGCGGGAGAGGTCGGGCGTCGCGCGCCGTGTCGCGCGCGCCTGGGCGCGGGACAGCAGAGCCTCGATCGGCGCCGGATCGCGTCCGGTATCGTGGCCAATACCATCGACCACCATTTCGGGGGTGTAGACGTAGCGTTGCTTCAGGGTCCGCGCGTAGGCTCGCTGGCGTTCAGTGGTCTCGCGCGAGGCGAAGGGATCCCGCCACCCGATATAGTCCCAGTAGTCGACATGGAAGGCCAGGGCCACGATGTCGGGCCGCCTCGCGAGGCGCCCGAGATGCATGTCGGCCGGCGGGCATGAACTGCAGCCTTGCGAGGTGAAGAGCTCGACCGCCCACGGTCCTTCGGCGGCCGGCCGGGCCGCGACCTCGCGCGACAGGTTGGTCGCAACCGCGGCGGCGGCCCCGATCAGCATTGCCCTGCGGCCGGACGTAAAGACTTTCGACATGAGGGGCAGGATGCGCGCGCTCGAGCCGGCCTGCCAATCAACAATCGGTCACTGACCGGTGACGTGCACATCACGCCCGGGGCGGGCTCGTCTGGACTCCTGTAGGGTAATATTATAACAAACCGTTGCATGTCCCACCCTCGTTCCCCGGGCACGACCCTGCTGGCCATGAGTGCGCCCGCGCGCGTCTCGGCCGCGCTCGGCCTGTCGGCCCTGCTGTGGCTTTGTGCCTGGTGGGCACTGTGAGGCCCCGATGACCGCGGCGCTGCGTCTGGTCGACCTCACCGTCAGCTACGACCGTCACCCGGCGGTCCATCATGTGTCGGCGGAGATTCCGGCCGGCGAGATGACGGCCATCGTCGGCCCCAACGGCGCCGGCAAGAGCACACTGCTGAAGGCTCTCCTCGGACTCGCGCCGCGGGTCGAGGGCCGCATCGAATGCACGGCCAGGCGCATCGCCTACCTGCCGCAGCAGGCGGAGATCGACCGCTCCTTCCCGATCTCTGTGCTCGACACGGTGCTCCTCGGCCGCTGGTCGCGCTTCGGCGGGTTCGGCGCCGCGCGGCACGCCGACCTGCATGACGCGCATCACGCCATCGAGGCGGTCGGGCTCGCCGGGTTCGAGCGCCGCCCGATCGACACGCTTTCGGTCGGCCAGTTCCAGCGCGTGCTGTTCGCGCGCCTGCTGCTCCAGGACGCCGACCTCGTACTGCTCGACGAACCCTTTGCGGCCATCGACAGCAAGACTGTGGCCGACCTGATGGCGGTGATCCGTCGCTGGCGCGAAGAGAAGCGCACCGTCGTCGCGGTGCTTCACGATTTCGACCAGGTCCGGCGGGATTTCCCGCATGCGCTGCTGCTGGCGCGCGAGCTGGTCGATGTCGGCCCGACCGCGCGCGTGCTGTCGTCGGAGAACCTGCTGCGCGCTCGCGCCATGGCGGAAGCCTGGGACGAGCATGCCGGCGCCTGCGAAGTGCCGATGCGGCTCAGCGCCTGAACGACGGCGGCGTCTCATGGTGTACGAGTATGTGATCGCGCCCTTCGCCGACTTCGGTTTCATGCGCCGCGCGCTGGTTGCGAGCCTGGCGCTGTCGGTGGGCGGCTCGGCCATCGGCGTGTTCCTGATCCTGCGTCGCATGAGTCTGATGGGCGATGCCCTGGCGCATTCGCTGCTGCCCGGGGCGGCGATGGGTTTCCTGATCGGCGGTCTCTCGCTGCCGGCCATGAGCCTCGGCGGCTTTGTCGCGGGCGTGGCGACGGCGCTCCTGTCGGGCGTGATCGCACGCTTCTCCAGCATGCGCGAGGATGCGAGCTTCGCTGCGGCCTATCTGACGGCGATGGCGCTGGGCGTGCTCATCATCTCGCTGAGAGGCTCCGCGGTCGACCTCATGAACATCCTGTTCGGCGCGATCCTGGCGGTCGACGACGGAGCGCTGATCCTCGTCGTGTCGACCGCGACGCTGACGCTGGTCGGGCTTGCGGCGATCTATCGCCCGCTGGTCGTGGAGTGCTTCAACCCGGGCTTCCTCGCCGCGATGGGCGTGCGCGGCTCGCTCTATCACTATCTCTTCCTGTCGCTCGCCGTGCTGAACATGGTGGCGGGCTTCCAGGCTCTGGGCACGCTGATGGCGCTCGGCCTCATCCTGCTGCCGGCCGTCGCGTCCTCCTTCTGGGCGCGCGAGGTCTGGTCGATGAGCCTGGTTGCGGCCCCCATGGCCTTCGCGTCGGCGGCCGTCGGCCTGCTCGTCTCGTTCCATGGCGGCCTGCCGTCGGGTCCGGTGATCGTGCTGTTCGCCAGCTTCTTCTTCCTGCTGTCGCTGTTGTTCGGCACGCGCGCCTCGGTGCGGGCGCGCCTGTCACGACCGGTTCACTTGCGCGGGTAACCGGGCAGGCTAGGGTGACCTTTGCGGAGGAAACCCAGATGACCAACTCGCCGGTGCCGGGCGTCACGCTCAAGACGACCACGGCCAACAACATCCATATGCGCTATGCCGAGGCGGGCAGCGGACCGCTCGTCCTGTTCTGCCATGGCTGGCCCGAGAGCTGGTACTCCTGGCGCCATCAACTGCAGGCGGTGAGCGCCGCGGGCTTCCGCGCCGTCGCTCCCGACATGCGCGGCTATGGTGGCACGCAGTCTCCCGAACCGATCGACCAGTACACGCTCTATCACCTCGTGGGCGACATGGCCGAGCTGGTGAAGGCGCTCGGCGAGACGAGGGCCGTGATCGTCGGCCACGACTGGGGGGCGCCCGTCGCCTGGCATGCCGCCCTGTGGCGGCCCGATCTCTTCACCGCGGTCTCGGCGATGAGCGTGCCCTACGCGCCGCCGGGCTATGTCGACATCCTGTCGGCGCTCGAGAAGCTCGGCATCGACAACTTCTATCTCCAGTACTTCCAGAAGCCGGGCGTGGCCGAGGCCGAGCTTCAGCAGGACATTCGCGGCGCGCTGCGCAAGCTCTACTACACGGCCGGCGGCGAAATGACGGAGAAGGACAAGGGCTTCGGCCGCCTCACCGGCGGCACGCTGCTCGCCAACACCGTCGATCCCGAGACACTGCCCGCCTGGCTGAGCGACATCGATCTCGACTACTACGCGGGCGAGTTCGCGCGCGCGGGTTTTCGGGGCGGCCTCAACTGGTATCGCAACCTGCGCCGCAACTGGGAGCTCAGCGGGCCCTGGCGCGGCCAGCCGATCCGCCAGCCCTCGCAGTTCATCGCCGGCAGCCGCGACGGCGTGCTGCGCTTTCCCGCCGCAAAGAGCCAGCTCGAGGCCTATCCGAATACGCTGCCGGGCCTGCGCGGGAGTCACATCCTCGAGGGCGCCGGGCACTGGGTGCAGCAGGAGCGCGCCGCCGAGGTGAACCGCTTGCTGATCGAATTCCTGAAGGGCCTCTAGGGTGAAACGACGATGCGCGTGCCTGCTCCCACCTTCGCGGCCTTCGTCGTCATGCTCGCACTGCTCGGCGCCTGCGCCGCTCCACCGGTCAGGCCGTCGGCGATGGTGCCCGATCTGGCGGGCCTGCCGCCCGGTCCGGCGCCGGCCTATCGCCAATCGATCGTGGTCGGTCCGGTGAGTGGCGGGCCCGGCGCCTCCGCGCTCTGGACCGCCGCCATCGATGCTGCCCAGTTCCAGGCTGCGCTCGGTCGCACGCTCCAGGCGGGCGGCCTCGGTGGGATCGATGGCGGTCGCTTCAGGCTCGACGCCACGCTGGTGAAACTCGAGAAGCCCTTCGCAGGATACGGCATGACGGTCGAGGCGGTCGTGGCCTACCGGATGACCGACACGGTCACGGGCGCCGTTGTCTACGACGCCTCGCTCGCGACGCCCGGCAGCGCGACGCTGGACGATGCGATCGACAACAACACGCGGCTGGTTCTCGCCAACGAGCGCGCTGTGCAGGCCAACCTGCGCCGGCTCGTCGAGGCGCTCTACGCGCTCCCCGACCGGCCGCTCGCTTCACCCCGCCGCTAGACCAGGGTCCGCAATTCGGCGGTGGCGACCGACAGCATCGCGAGGTCGATGCTGCCGGCGGAGGCGAGGTCCTCTTTCAGGAGGCGGTCCACCCGCTCCAGCGCGAGACGGCGCGGCTCGCTCCAGGCGGCGAGCGCGGCGTCGGGGTCGCAATCGTTGCCGCCGTCCGCGCGCAGCGCCGATCGAAGCAGGTCGGCCTGCAGCGCCGCCAGCTCATCCTGCACCGCGAGAGCGGCCTGCGCGGGCCACAGCCCGTCGCGCGGCAGTTTCTGTGCGGCATTGGCGAGCAACGCGAGCGACAGGCGCTCAGCCAACTTGAAGTAGAGCCTGGCCGCGCTGCCGATGGTGCAGCCATTGGCTTCGGCCGCCAAGGCGAGGTCGCCAGCGGCGGACAGCGTTTCCAGCGCCGCGGCGCGGCGGGCGAGATCGGCCGGAGCGCCCATCGCCTCGAAAGCGGCGGCGCGTTCGCCCAGCGCAGCGCTTTCGGCGTCGCCAACCAGGTCCGCGCGCAGGTCGCCCAGTGCTTCGACGGCGCGGCCGAGCTGCGCGGTGGCGGCGGTCGTGTCGAGTGGCTGCGGCAGACGCCGCAGGGTCCATTGCACGGTGCGCACGAGGAAGCGCTGCGAGGCGATCAGCATGCGAAGCTGCGCCTCGGCCTTGAGCGAGGCGTCGAGCGCTTCGATGTCGCCCCACAAGTCGCGCAGCTTCCAGGCGTCGCGGACCACGGTGAAGGCCTGGGCGATGGTGGCGCCCGTGGCGCCGGTCCGTTGCGCGACGGTGTGCACGAAGGTCGGCCCGCCGCGGTTCACCAGCGAGTTCACGACCTGCAGCGTGGTGATCTCGCGACGCAGGCGATGTCCCTGGATCGCGCCCGGGAACTTCTCCTGCAGCGCCGTCGGGAAGTAGCGCAGCAGCTCGTCCCCAAGGCGCGGATCGTCGGGGAGCTCAGAGGCCAGGATCTCCTCGTTGAGGTCGATCTTGGCATAGGCGAGCAGGACGCAGAGTTCGGGCCGCGTCAGCGGCTGGCGGTTCTGCGCACGCAGTCGCATCGCGGCCGTGTCGGGCAGGTACTCGACGGTGCGGTCGAGCCGTCCCTTGCGCTCCAGGGCGCGCATAAAGCGCTCCAGCCGGTCGTGTTCCTCGGCCGCGCGGCCCTCGGCGACGCTGATGGCCTGGCTTTGCTGGTAGTTGTGGCGCAGCACAAGCGTCGCGACTTCGTCGGTCATCGAGAACAGCAGCGGATCGCGCGCCTCGGACGCGAGTGCGCCAGAGGCGATGGCGCCGCCCGTCGCGATCTTGATGTTGACCTCGTGGTCGGATGTGTCGACGCCTGCCGAATTGTCGAGGGCGTCGGTGTTGATCTTGCGTCCGGCGAGCGCGGCCTCGACGCGGCCGCGCTGGGTGAAGCCGAGATTGGCGCCCTCGCCGATCACGCGCGCCCTCACCTGCGCCGCGTCGATGCGCAGCGCATCGTTGGCGCGGTCGCCGGCATCGGCATGGCTCTCGCTCGCCGCCTTCACATAGGTGCCGATGCCGCCGAAATAGAGAAGATCGACCGGCGCGGTCAGGATGGCGCGCATCAGGTCGAGCGGCGCCATGGTCGGCGCCTCGATGCCCAGCGCGGCGCGTGCTTCGGGAGAGAGTGTCACCGACTTGGCGTTGCGGTCGAGGATCGCGCCGCCCGCGGACAGAAGGCTTCTGTCGTAGTCCATCCACGAGGATCGCGGCAGCGCGAACAGCCGCTGCCGCTCCGCGAGGCTGGTGGCGGGGTCGGGCGCGGGGTCGATGAAGATGTGGCGATGGTCGAAGGCCGCCACCAGCCTGATGTGCGGCGACAGCAGCATGCCGTTGCCGAACACGTCGCCTGACATGTCGCCGACGCCGGCGACCGTGAACGGCGTCTGCTGGATGTCCTGGCCCAGTTCGCGGAAGTGGCGTTTCACCGATTCCCACGCGCCGCGCGCGGTGATGCCCATTTTCTTGTGGTCGTAGCCGGCCGAGCCGCCCGAGGCGAAGGCATCGTCGAGCCAGAAACCGTACTCGCGGGCCAGCGCGTTGGCGATGTCGGAGAAGGTGGCCGTGCCCTTGTCGGCGGCGACCACGAGATAGGGGTCGTCGCCGTCGTGGCGCACCACGTCGGCTGGCGGCACGATCCCGCCGTCCGAATAGTTGTCGGTGATGTCGAGCAGGCCGCGGATCAGAGTCTGGTAGCAGGCGATGCCCTCGGCCTGGATCTGCTCGCGTGTGCCGACGCCCCCTTGAGGATTGGCCGGCGGCTGCTTCACGTAGAAGCCGCCCTTCGATCCCACCGGCACGATGACGGCGTTCTTCACCATCTGCGTCTTCATCAGGCCGAGAATCTCGGTGCGGAAATCCTCGCGCCGGTCGGACCAGCGGATGCCGCCGCGCGCGACGCGTCCGCCGCGCAGGTGGATGCCCTCCATGCGCGGGCTGTAGACGAAGATCTCGACCAGCGGCCGCGGCGCGGGCAGCTCGTCGATCGCGCGGCTGTCGATCTTGAGCGAGATCCATGCCTTCGAGCCATTCGCCTGCCAGTAATTGGTGCGCAGGGTGCAGTGCACCGCATTGTGGAAGCGGCGCAGGATACGGTCTTCGTCGAGCGTGCCGACGGCTTCGAGGGCGGAGGCGAATTCCGTCTCGATCGCGGCGACCCTGTTGGTTCGCTCTTCGGAGGCGGCATCGCCCGACGCCGGATCGAAACGCGCCGCGAAAAGGTCGACCAGCAGGCGCGCCACCTTCGGATAGGCCGCCAGCGCGCGCTCCATGTATTCCTGGCTGAACGGGATGCCGGCCTGCCGCAGGTACTTCGCATAGGTCCGCACGATGGCGACTTCCCGCCAGGTGAGTCCGGCACCGAGCACAAGCTTGTTCAGCCCGTCATTCTCCAGAGCACCCGCGCGCAGCTTCTCGATCGCCTCGATGAAGCGCGGCCCCACCGTGTCGAGATCGACGGGCGATTTGTCGGCGGTCTCGACGCGCAGCACCTGCATCGCCACGCCGTGGGTCTGCTCGTCGCCGCCCTCCTTGCGCAGCAGGAACGGCGCCTCGCTGATCACGCGCAGGCCGAGGTTTTCGGCGAGCGGCAGGATGTCGGAGAGGGCGATCGGCTTGCGCGGATGGAACAGGCGAAGCGCAAAGCGGTGCGCGGGCATGCCGGCGCGCCGGCCGACCTGAACGCCGAAGTCCGAGCCGTCGACGAAGCGCTGCAGTTGCGCGATGTCGCTGAGAGCCTGCGATGCGTCGAAGCTCTCGCGGTACACGGCCGGGAACCAGTCGCGCCAGCGGCGCGCGGCCGCGCGGCCTTCGGCTTCGCCGAGCCGTGCCTGCAGGGCCGCCCGCAGCCGGTCGTTCCACGAGGTCGCCGCGTCCATCAACTGGCGTTCGAGTTCGGCGAGGTCGGGCGCAGCCTGTTCCGGCGCGTTGAGCTTCAGCGTGTAGAGGGACTGGACCAGTGCGGAATTGCTGCCGACCGAGGACGCCACCGAGGTGACGCGGCCGTTCCAGGCCTTTTCAAGAAGGACCGAGAAGCGTGCCGAGAGCGCCTCGTCGAAGCGCTCGCGCGGCACGAAGACCAGTGCGGTGGCGAAGCGGCCGACCGTATCGAGGCGCGAGAACATCGCGACCCGCCTTCTCTCCTGCAGCTGCAGGATGCCCAGCACATGGTCGTAGAGCGTGTCCTCGTCGACCTGAAACAGTTCGTCCCGCGGATAGGAATCGAGGATCGCCAGCAGCGCCTTGCCGTCGTGCCCGTGGCGATCGAAGCCCGACCGGCGCAACAGGCTCTCGATGCGGCCGCGCAACAGCGGCACGTCGTGGACCGGCGCGTGATAGGCGGCGGACGTGAACAGGCCGACCAGCCGGTGCTCGCCGGTGACGCGCCCGTCGGCATCGCAGGTCTTCACGATCACGCAGTCCATCGCGCCGCTGCGATGGACCAGCGATGGCCGGTCGGTCTTCACGACCAGGATGTTGTGCGGTCCGCGCGCGAAGCGGGCCATCGCTTCACCGGCGCCGACGCCCGGCTCGAACAGCCGCACCTCGTCGCGCCGAAGGACGCCCAGTGCCGAGCCGGGCACGATCTCGTAGCGCAGGCCGGCGGGCTGGTTCGCATCCTCGACGTAGCGGTAGCGCCGGTGGCCGAGGAAGGTGAAGTGGTTGGCCTCGAGCCAGCGCAGGAAGTCCTCGTATTCCGGGAAGTTCGGGGCGCGCCCCGGCGCGAGGTCGAGGATGGCGTCGAGACAGGCGCGGCGCATCGCGGCCCAGTCGTCGACCGCCAACCGCACCTCGGCCAGCACGCGGGTGAGCGCGGCCGCGATCTCGTCGAGCAGCACCGGGTCGCTCTGGCGATCGATCTCGATGTGCATCATCGATTCCGGTCGTGCCCGCTCGCCCGCTTCGAGGGCGATGCCTACCAGGTCGCCATCGAGGTCCCGGCGCGCCGCCATCACCGGATGGGCGAGGAGATGGACGGCTATTTCCCGGCGGTTGAACTCGTTGGCGATCGAATCGACCAGGAACGGCATGTCGTCGTTGACGATCTGCACGATCGTGTGGCGGCTCTCGAAGCCATGGTCGCCGAGGGCGGGATTGAAGATACGGACCTTGGCGACCCCGGGCAGGCGGCGGCGCGCAAAGGCCAGGAGCGAGATCGCGGCGGCAGCCCGCTGGTCGACCGGCGCGGCCGCGAGGTCCTTGTCGGACACCCGGCTGAACAGGCGGCGCGTGAAATGCGCCCCTTCCTCGCCGCCGGGCTGAAGGGCGGCGGCGCAGATCGCGTCCAGCCCATAGACGCGCGGGGTCGACGAATTGGCCATATTTTGTGCATTCCTCGCGAATCTGTGGCCGATGTTACGCTCGACGATGACATTCTGACGACGGAGTCTTGGCGAAGCCGAGAATGCCCATCGAATCGCGGCTTTGGCGAGGTGGTCGTGCGCGGGCCAGCCGATTCGCTGCGGTTTCTGTCCACGGTCCACGGAATCCGCGGGAAAGCGCGTTTTGTTCTCCTTCGATGCTGCAGGTGCGAAGAGGCGAAAACCCCAAAAGAAACAGAATTTCAAACCGATTTTTCACAAGTTTTTTCAATGCGTTAACCGGTCATTCTTGAGATTCACAAACGGGGAATAAATTTCGCAATGACAGGGTCCGCGCCGTGCGTACTATCTATGGATAGTGGGGAGCGACGAACTCCTCCCAATATCTAGGTGTCTTCCACAGAGTGTTCTATCCACAACTGTGGACAAAAAGAAAAAGGGGACCGCAAGTGTTTGATGTTGTTCAAGTTCGAAGCGGTGCGCGGGTTGTTACCGATTCCTCCCGGGACGCCCGCCTGACGGCCTTCGGCAAGGCCACCTTGACCGACCGGTATCTTCTGCCGGGCGAGGGCTACCAGGACATGTTCGCGCGAGTCGCCTCGGCCTACGCCGACGATGACGCCCATGCCCAGCGCCTCTACGACTACATCAGCAATCTCTGGTTCATGCCGGCCACGCCCGTGCTGAGCAACGGCGGAACCAGCCGCGGCCTTCCGATCTCGTGCTTCCTCAATGAGGCGAACGACAGCCTCGAGGGCATCGTCGGGCTGTGGAACGAGAATGTCTGGCTGGCATCGCGCGGCGGCGGAATCGGCTCCTACTGGGGCAACCTCCGTTCGATCGGCGAGAAGGTCGGCATGAACGGCAAGACCTCGGGCGTGGTGCCGTTCATCCGCGTGATGGACTCGCTCACGCTCGCGATCAGCCAGGGCTCGCTGCGCCGCGGCTCGGCCGCCGTCTACCTGCCGGTGAACCATCCCGAGATCGAGGAATTCATCGAGATCCGTCGTCCGACCGGCGGCGATCCCAACCGCAAGGCACTGAACCTGCACCACGGCCTGCTGATCTCCGACGCCTTCATGCGCGCGGTGGAGAACGACGAGGAATGGGCGCTGGTCAGCCCGAAGGACGGCGCCGTGCAGCGCACCGTCTCGGCGCGCCATCTGTGGATCCGCATCCTGACGGCGCGCGTCGAGACCGGCGAGCCGTACCTGGTGTTCGTCGACCACGTGAACAACGCCCGGCCCGAGCACCACAAGCTGGCCGGCCTCGAAGTCAAGACCTCGAACCTGTGCAGCGAGATCACGCTGCCGACCGGCATCGACCATCACGGCAAGCAGCGCACCGCCGTCTGCTGTCTGTCGTCGCTCAACCTCGAGACCTATCTCGAGTGGCACGAGCATCCGCACTTCATCGAGGATGTGATGCGCTTCCTCGACAACGTGCTGCAGGGCTTCATCGATACCGCCGGCTCCGACTTCGCGCGCGCGACCTATGCCGCGATGCGCGAGCGTTCGGTCGGCCTCGGCGTCATGGGCTTCCATTCCTTCCTCCAGGCCAACGGCATCCCGCTGGAATCGGTGATGGCGAAGGTGTGGAACAAGAAGATGTTCAAGCACGTCCGTGCCCAGTGCGACGAGGCGTCCCTGACGCTCGGCAAGGAGCGCGGCGCGTGCCCTGATGCCGCCGACTTCGGCTTCCAGGACCGCTTCTCCAACAAGCTCGCGATCGCGCCGACCGCGTCGATCTCGATCATCTGCGGCGGCGCCTCGCCGGGCATCGAGCCGTCGGCGGCCAACGTCTACAACCACAAGACCCTCTCGGGCTCCTTCGTGGTGCGCAACCCGTACCTCGAGAAGGTGCTCGCCCAGAAGGGCAAGAACGACGAGGACACCTGGACGGCGATCATGACCGACCAGGGCTCGGTGCGGAATCTCGACTGCCTCGACGATCACGAGAAGGCGGTGTTCAAGACCGCGTTCGAGATCGACCAGCGCTGGCTGATCGAGCATGCGGCCGACCGCACGCCCTACATCTGCCAGAGCCAGTCGTTGAACATCTTCCTGCCGGCCGACGTGCACAAGCGCGACCTGCACCAGATCCACATGATGGCGTGGAAGCGCGGCGTGAAGAGCCTCTACTACTGCCGCTCGCTTTCCATCCAGCGCGCCGAGAGCGTCGCGGGCGAAGCCCTCGCCGCGCCGCTCGGCGACCATGCCCTTACGGCGCCCAAGACCGATGCTCCCTCTCCTCTGTTCACCGGAACGCCGCCGGCACAGAGCAACGACTACGAAGAATGCCTTAGCTGCCAGTAACCAGCGTCATCCCCTGTCGCGTTCCCGGCGTTCGGGACCGCGGCAGGGGTTTTTAATTTTCAGCGATCCCATTTTCATACGCCCGACCGAATTGGACGCCGCGCCATGTCACTCCTCGACGCCAAACCGATCTACAAGCCGTTCCACTATCCCTGGGCCTACGACGCCTGGCTGACGCAGCAGCGCATCCACTGGCTGCCCGAGGAAGTGCCGCTGGCCGACGACGTGAAGGACTGGCGCAACAAGCTCACCGACAGCGAGCGCCATCTGCTGACGCAGATCTTCCGCTTCTTCACCCAGGCCGACGTCGAGGTGAACAACTGCTACATGCGGCACTACAGCCGCGTCTTCAAACCGACCGAAGTGCAGATGATGCTGGCCGCCTTCTCGGCCATGGAGACGGTGCATGTCGCCGCCTACAGCCACCTGCTCGACACGATCGGCATGCCCGAGACCGAGTACTCCGTCTTCCTCACCGTCAAGGAGATGAAGGACAAGTACGACTACATGCAGGGCTTCAACGTGGATTCGAAGGCCGACATCGCCAAGACGCTGGCGGTGTTCGGCGCCTTCACCGAGGGCCTGCAGCTGTTCGCCAGCTTCGCGATGCTGATGAACTTCCCGCGCTTCAACAAGATGAAGGGCATGGGCCAGATCGTGACCTGGTCGGTGCGCGACGAGACGCTGCACTGCAATTCGATGGTGAAGCTGTTCCGCACCTTCATCCAGGAAAACCCCGAAATCTGGACCGAGGAGCTGCAGCGCGAGATCTACGTCGCCTGCTCGACCATCGTCGACCACGAGGACGCCTTCATCGACCTCGCCTTCGAACTGGGCGGCATCGAGGGCATGACCGCCGTGGATGTGAAGCGTTACATCCGCTACATCGCCGACCGCCGCCTGACCCAGCTCAGCCTCCAGCCCATCTATCGCGCGGACGCCAAGAACCCGCTGCCGTGGATGGACCAGATGCTGAACGCCATCGAGCACACCAACTTCTTCGAGAACCGCTCGACCGAATACTCCAAGGCCTCCACGCGCGGCACTTGGGAAGAGGCGTTCAGCTGAGCCATCGCTCCGCAGTCGCCATTCGGCGGTTGCCTGTCCGCTGGATCGATGGGCGTGCCCGCGCTCTGGTGCAACCGCCTCTCAAGACGTTTCTCGCATGAGCCGTTGAAGCGTTCCCTCGACGGCGCTCCGGTCAACGACTAGGTTGGCCAGAGCGGAGGGAATATTCGGATGATTCGACAACTGGGGCTGGTATTCACGGTCTTGGCGCTGACGTTTGTGGGAGCCTGCGCCAGTCCTCCTGAATCGCCCTACATGGTTCCCCCTCTCGCAGGGACCGACACCACGCGAGGACCGGCTCCCGCCTATCGTGACGCGATAACCGTCGGATCGGTGACGGGTGGCAAGGACACCACGATCCTGCATATGCCGTACACCAGCAATGCCGACCTTCGGGCCGCTCTGGTGCAGACGCTGATACGTGCCAATCTGGGGCGCGCCGAGAACGGCCGCTTCCGTCTCGACGTCGTCCTTCAGAGGCTGGACCAGCCGTTCATCGCTTTCGACACCACCGTTACCGCAACGATCGCCTACAAGCTGACGGACGTCGCCACCGGTGCCGTCGTCTTCGACAAGGTGCTGACGACCCCCGCCACGGCGAAACTCATCGAGATGGGCGTCGGGTCCGAGCGTCTGAGACTGGCCAATGTAAGGGCGGTGAGTGCCAATTTGCAGCGACTGGTCGATGACCTTTATGAGCTTCCTGACAAAAACTTGAGCACTTCCCTGCCGCTCTCGCAGGACCTTGTGAGTCGCTGAGTCGAGGCCTCGGGGCATCTTGCGGGAAGTGCCCCGAGGCCTTGCTCTTTAGCCGAAGGTGCGCCTGTAGGTCTTGCTCATCACCTCGTCGAGGCGGGCGCCGGGAACGAAGTCTGACATCTCGTCGGGCCGCGTGAGGCCCGGCAGCTGGCGGGCGCAGTCCGACGGTTCGCCGATCACTTGGCGGACTGGATAGAGAGCCGACCAGGCCGGCACGCCTTCGTAGTCCTCCTCCTCGTCGGCGACATGCTTGTCGCGGATCTTGCCCGACGCCATCTCGATCTCCATGCCGATCATGGTCGTCGCCTTGAACTCCTGCTTGTTCGGCTGGCGGATCAGCTTCGAGCGGCCCGGATAGATGCGGTCGATGAAGCGGTCCATCAGCTTCAGCTTCTCCTCCGGATCGTCGATCACATGCGCCTTTCCGAAGGCCATGACGGCCCGGTAGTTCACCGAATGATGGAAGCCCGAGCGCGCCATCACCAGCGCGTCGAGATGCGTGACGGTGAGGCACACGTCGACGCCTTCCTTCTGGCTGCGGATCATGCGGCTGGCCGACGAGCCGTGCCAGTAGAGGTGGCTGCCCTCACGCCAGAAAGAGGTCGGCGTGCAATAGGGACGGCCGTCGATCACGTAGGCGATGTGGCACACCAGCGCCGCGTCCAGGATCGCGTGGACCGTCTCCTTGTCGTAGCGGCCGCGCTCGTGGACGCGCTTCACCTTGTTCACATTGGTGACGGGATAGCTGTCGGGGGATGTGACGGAATCGGGAGGGCTCATGGCTCGGACCTTTGGCGCACCGGGTTGGAGGGTTGCTTGCCGGCCGACCATCGGCGGGATACGGATCAGGTGAAAGAGCCAGTTTGAGGGAAAGAGACTGGACCAGTTGAAGCCCCGCTCGACGCCCCGTACCCGCCGCGCCCCGCCGCTCGGCCTGGCGCTCGATCCTTCCGCGCCCGAACCGCTGCACCGCCAGATCGGCGAGCAGATGCGGCGCGCCATCCTCGAGGGGCGGCTGAAGCCCGGCACGCGGCTACCCTCGTCGCGCCTGATGGCGCAGGACCTCGACTGCGCGCGCGGCACCGTGGTGCTGGCCTTCGACCAGCTGGTGGCCGAGGGCTATGTCGTGGGCCAGGCGGGTTCGGCCATGTCGGTTGCGGCCGATCTGCCGGACGAGATGCTGACCGTGCCGCGCTCGGGCACGCCGCCGCAGGGAAGCACCGTCGGCAGGCCCGCGGTGGCGCGTCGGACTCGGGCGCTTCTAGCGGAGTCGCCATCGCCCGTACCCGCCGGTCCGCCGATTGCCTTTCCCACCGGCCAGCCCGACCGCGAGGCTTTTCCCTTCGCGCTGTGGGCCAAGCTGCTGGAGCGCGAATGGCGGCGGCCGGGCGTCGAGGCGGCCAGCGCCGTCCATCCGTTCGGCCATGCGGGCCTGCGCGAGGCGATCGCGACCTATCTCGGTGTGGCCCGCGGCTTCACCTGCGATCCCGGCTCCGTCGTCGTCACGACGGGCATTCGCCACGGGCTATCGCTGTTCGCCCAGGTCGTTCTCGACGCCGGGGACACGGCCTGGATCGAGGAGCCGGGTTTCGTCGGCGTGCGCGAGGCGCTGGCGGCGTCGGGCGTGCGCGCCGTGCCGGTCGCCATCGACGGGTCGGGCTTCTCGGCGGAGGCTGCACAGGCCCTGGCCCCGGAAGCGCGCCTGGCGGTCGTGGCGGCTGCCCATCACTTCCCGCTCGGCACAGTGCTCGGCCTGCAGCGGCGCCTGGAACTCCTGAGCTGGGCGGAGCGCCGCAAGGGCTGGATCGCCGAGGATGATTTCGACGGCGAGTATCGCTACAGCGGCCGCCCGCTGCCGCCGCTGCGCTCACTCGATCGCGCGGGCCGCGTCGCCTACTTCAGCAGCTTCTCCAAGCTGCTCTTCCCGGCGCTGCGTCTCAGCTTCCTCGTGCTGCCGGCCTCGCTGGTCGAGGCCACCGAACGGATCATCGACCGCGTCTCGGTCCGCGCACCCCTGCTGGGACAGGGCGCGCTGGCGCGATTCATCGCCGACGGCCATCTCGCCACGCATCTGCGCCGCACGCGACAACTCTATGCCGGCCGGCGCGAGGCGTTGCTCGAGGCCGCGGCGCGCCACCTCGACGGGCTGATGACGATTGCGCCCGATCCCGGCGGCATGCATGTGATCGCCAGTCCCGTGCCCCGCCTCGTGCCGCGCTTCGACGACGTGGCCGTGACGGCTGCCGCGTCGGCCCGCGATCTGACTGTCCAGCCCCTTTCGGTCTGCTACGCCGGTCGCGCGCGCCAGCACGGGCTGATCCTGGGTTACGCGGGAACGCCCGAGGCTGAGATCGACCGCGCACTCGTGAAGTTGCGCGACGTGGTACTGGGCGCGACCGGGCGGCCGAGGCGCGGCCGGCCGCGCTGATCGCCGTCAGCCGATGCGCGCCGCCTTTGCCGCCTCGAAGGCGGCGAGGCGTTCCGGCAGCTTGCCGAGCGACCCCTCCGTCGAGGCGGCCGGCGGCTTAGGCAGCGTCTCGTAGAAGTGACAGGCGACGCGATGGCCGTTGCCGGCATCGCGCAGTTCGGGCTGCTCCTGCCGGCAGCGCGGCTGGGCGTGGATGCAGCGCGTGTGGAAGCGGCAGCCCGGCGGCGGGGCGAAGGGGCTGGGCACGTCGCCGGCCAGCAGCACGCGCTCCTTGCGCACGCTGGGATCGGGGCGCGGGATCGCCGACAGCAGCGCCTGCGTATAGGGATGCAGCGGCCGGTCGTAGAGGTCGCGCTTGCCGGCGATCTCGACCAGCTGGCCGAGATACATCACCGCGACGCGGTCGCTGATGTGTTTCACCACCGCGAGGTCGTGGGCGATGAAGAGATAGGAGAGGCCGAATCGCTGCTGCAGGTTCTGCAGCAGGTTCACGATCTGCGCCTGGATTGACACGTCGAGCGCCGAGACCGGCTCGTCGCAGACGATCAGGTCGGGATTGACCGCCAGCGCGCGGGCGATGCCGATGCGCTGGCGCTGGCCGCCCGAGAATTGGTGCGGGTAGCGCCGCGCATGTTCAGGCAGCAGGCCCACGACATCGAGCAGCTCCCTGACGCGTGTCGCGCGCTCGGCCTCGGTGTGCAGGTCGTGCACGGCCATCGGTTCGGCCAGAATCTCGCCCACCGTCATGCGCGGGTTCAGCGATGCATAGGGATCCTGGAAGATGATCTGCATGTGGCGTCGCAGGCGGCGCAGCGCGTTCTTGTCGAGCGTGGCGATCTCCTCGCCCTTGAAGCGCACCGAGCCCGCGGTCGGATCCATAAGGCGCAGCACCAGGCGGCCGGTCGTCGACTTGCCGCAGCCCGATTCGCCCACAAGCGCCAGGGTCTCGCCGCGCGCGATCTCGAAACTCACGCCCTCGACGGCGCGCACCATGCCGATCACCTTGCGGCGGATCAGGCCGCGGCTCACCGGGAAATGCTTCACCAGCCCGTCGACCTGCAGGACGGGCGTCGTCTCGGCGATGTTCATGCCGCCCTCGCCAGTTCGACGGGCGCCTTCCAGCAGGCCACGCGATGCTCCGGTCCAAGGTCGCGCAGCGGCGGCGGCTCGGCGTGGCAGCGCGTGTCGGCGAACGGGCAGCGCGGCGCAAAGCGGCAGCCCTTGGGCTGGTTGTTGGGGCTCGGCACCGAACCCTCGATGGTCGACAGCCGTTCGCGATCGACCTCGATGCGCGGAATCGAGCCCAGCAGGCCGATCGTGTAGGGGTGCTGCGGATCGGCGAACAGGGCATCGACCGGCGCACTCTCGACGATCTTGCCGGCGTACATGACCACGACCTCGTCGGCGATCTCGGCGATGACGCCGAGATCGTGGGTGATGATCAGCATCGCCATGCCGAGCCGTCGTTGCAGGTCCTGCAGCAGGTCGAGGATCTGCGCCTGGATGGTGACGTCGAGCGCCGTCGTCGGCTCGTCGGCGATCAGCAGCGCCGGCTCGCAGGACAGCGCCATCGCGATCATGACCCTCTGGCGCATGCCGCCGGAGAGCAGGTGTGGATAGTCGTCGACCCGCTGCTTCGCCGAGGGAATCCGCACCAGTTCGAGCATCTCGATGGCGCGCGCCTTGGCGGCCTGCGGCGACAGCTGCGTGTGCGCCAGGATCGCCTCGACGATCTGCTGGCCGATCGTGTGGACCGGATTGAGCGAAGTCATCGGTTCCTGGAAGATCATCGACATCTTGCCGCCGCGCAGGCGCCGGCGTTCGTCGGCGGAGAGGCCGAGGATGTTGCGCCCCTCGAACAGGATCGCATCGGCCTCGACCTGGCCTGGTGGGCTCGCCACCAGGCCCATCACGGAGAGCGAGGTCACGCTCTTGCCGCAGCCGGACTCGCCGACCAGTCCGACGGTGCGGCCGCGCCCGACGGAGAAGTCGATGCCGTCGACCGCGCGGAAGAGGCCGCGGTCGGTATGGAAGTGGGTGCGGAGACCGCGGACCTCGAGGAGCTTTTCCATCAGAAGGAGTAGTCCAGACCCTTGTAGAAGGTGTTCTGGTAGAGCATGTGCGGCCGCACGCCCTTCAGCTTCTTCAGGCTGGTCGTGTACATCGCGATGTTCATGACCGGCATCCAGAGATGCTCCTCGGTGACGCGTTGCTGGGCCAGCGCGTAATACTTGGCCCGGTCGGCGTCGGAGATCGAGGCGCGGCCCTTCTTCAGGTACTCGTCGGTCTGGGCGTCGTTCCAGTTCATGCGGTTGGGCGCCGGGATGTTCTTGGAATCGAAGTAGAAGTTCAGCAGGTCGCCGGACGAGATGTAGGGGAAGGTCACCGTCCACAACTCGAAGTCCTGCTTGCCCATCTCGGCCGGCGCGATCGTCGAATCGTAGCCGACGATCTTCCAGTCGATGCCGATCTTGCGCATGTAGCCCTGGATCGCCTCCGAAACGCGCGGGAAGTAGGCGACCTGGGTGAACAGGACCCGCGGCGCCAGCTTCACGCCGTCCTTCTCGCGGATGCCGTCGGCGCCGACCTTCCAGCCGGCCTCGTCGAGCAGCTTCTTCGCCCGCTCGACATCCTCCTTGATGATGCCCTTGGTCGACTCGGCGAAGTCGAGCGCCTTGGGGTCGATGAAGGTGTAGGCGGGCTCGGCGTTGCCCAGCATGATGCCCTTGGCGATCTCGGCGCGGTTGATGGCGATGTTCATCGCCTCGCGGACGCGCTTGTCGGCCACCATCGGGCGCGTGGTCTTGTAGCCGTAGTACATCAGCTGGAAGTTCGGCTTGGCTTCCTGGACGTTCAGATTGGGCGAAGCCTTGACCTGCTGGATGAACTGCAGCGGGATCTGGTGCGTGACGTCGAACTGTCCGCCCATCATCGCCGCCACCCGGCTGGAATCCTCCGGTACGATCTTGATGCTGAGCTTCTCGAACTTCACCGGCCCCTTGTTGGCGTACATCGAGGGGCCCCATTTGTAGGCGTCGTGCCGCTTCAGCACGATCTCGGTGCGCGGCTGCCAGCTCTCGAAGCACCAGGGGCCGGTGCCGTCGATCGCCTTGGTGCCGTAGTCCTTGCCCAGCGCCTCGACGCTTTCCTTGTTGTGGATCGCGGTCGTGAACATGGTGAGCTGCAGCAGCAGGTCGGCGAACGGCTCGTTCAGCTCGTACTCGACCGTGTAGGGGTCGGGCGCGCGCAGCTCCTTGATGTTGCCGGCGCGCCAGGCGAGCGGCGCCTTGAGTTCGGGGCTGGTGAGACGCTTGAAGGAGTAGATCACGTCATCGGCGGTGAACTTCTTGCCGCTGCAGAAGGTGACGTCGTCACGCAGCTTGAAGGTGTAGAGCTTGCCGTCGGGGCTGATCGTCCAGGACTTGGCCAGGTAGGGGATCGGCGTCTTGCCGTCCCAGTCCATCGCCACCAGCGTGTCCTGGAACATGTTCACGATGTCGGAGGTCGGCGACCAGGTCGTGCGCTGCCCGTCGTAGTGCGGCGCATCGAGAGACTTCATCATCCGCAGGGTCTGCGCCTCCGCGCCCTGGGAAATGCCGACCACGCCAAGTAACGCTGCCACGCCCTTCAAGAAGTTACGCATCGTTCCCTCGCTCTCTTGTCGTTGTTCAGTAGGTCGCGTCGAGACCCTTGTAGAAGGTGTTCTGGTAGATCATGTGCGGGCGGGCGCCCTTCAGCTTCTTGTTGGTCACCTGGTGCATGTTGATGTTCAGCACCGGGATCCAAAGGTGCTCGCGCGTCACCTTCTGCTGCACCATCGCGTAGTACTTGGCGCGGTCGGCCTCGGTCAGCGCCGAGCGCCCGAGGCGCAGCCACTCGTCGGTTTCGGGATCGTTCCAGTTCATCCGGTTCGGTGTCGGGATGTTCTTGGAATTGAAGTAGATGTTCATCAGGTCGCCGGCCGACAGATAGGGCACGGTGACGGACCAGATCTCGTAATCCTGCTCGGCCATCTTGGCTGCCGCGATGGTCGAGTCCCAGGGCTGGAGCTGCCACTGCACGCCGATGCGGCGCAGATATCCCTGGATGGCTTCCGCGATCCGGGGCGTGTTGCCGGCCTGGGTGAAGTAGACCTTGGGCTGCAGCTTCACGCCGTCCTTCTCGCGGACGCCGTCGGCGCCGGGCTTCCAGCCCGCTTCGTCCAGCAGCTTCTTCGCCCGCTCGAGATCCTCCTTCACGATGTCCCGGGTCTTCGGGTCGAAGTCCAGCGCATCGGGGTCGACGTTGGTGAAGGCCGGGTCGGCGTTGCCGAGCAGGATGGCCTTGGCGAGTTCGGCCCGGTTGATGGCGATGCTCATGGCCTCGCGCACGCGCCTGTCAGCCACCATCGGGCGCGTGGTCTTGAAGCCGAAGTACAGGAGCTGGAAGTTGGGCTTCGCTTCCTGGACCTGCAGCATCGGCGCCGCCTTGGCCTGGGCGATGAACTGGGACGGAAACTGGTGGGTGATGTCGAACTGGCCGGCCATCATGGCGGCGACACGGCTCGAATCCTCCGGCACGATCTTGATCACCAGCCTCTCGAACTTCACCGGCCCCTTGTTGGCGTACATCGAGGGACCCCATCTGTAGGCGTCGTGCCGCTTCAGCACGATCTGGGTGCGGGGCTGCCAGCTCTCGAAGCACCAGGGGCCGGTGCCGTCGGCGCCCTTGATGCCGTAGTCCTTGCCCAGCGCCTCGACGCTCTCCTTGTTATGGATGACATTCGTGAACATGGTGAGTTGCAGCAGTAGCTCGGAGAACGGTTCCTCCAGTTCGTACTCGACCGTGTAGGGATCGGGGGCACGCAGCTCTTTGATGTCTCCGGCACGCCAGGCGAAGGGCCCCTTGATCTCCGGGCTCTTGAGCCGCTTGAAGGAATAGACGACGTCCTCGGCGGTGAACTTCTTGCCGCTGCAGAAAGTGACGTCGTCACGCAGCTTGAAGGTGTAGAGCTTGCCGTCGGGGCTCACCGTCCACGACTTTGCCAGGTAGGGGATGGACGTCTTGCCATCCCAGTCCAGCGCCACCAGCGTGTCCTGGAACATGTTGACGATGTCGGAGGTCGGTCCCCAGGTCGTGCGTTGCGCATCGTAGTGCGGCGCATCGATCGACTTCATCATGTTGAGGGTCTGCGCCGTCGCCGGATATGCGATACTCAACGCGAACGCTGCACTCAGAGCTTGTCTGATCATGTCTGCAGCCTCGGATCGAGGACGTCGCGGAGTGCGTCGCCCAGAAGGTTGGCCGCCAGCACGATGACGAAGATCGCGAAGCTCGGGATCGTCGCGATGTGCGGCGCCATGAACAGGAAGTCGCGGCCCTGGGCCGCCATCATGCCGAGCTCGGCGGTCGGCGGCTGGGCGCCCATGCCGAGGAAGCCCAGCGCCGAGCCGATCAGGATGATCTGGCCGAACCGCAGCGTCAGGAACACGAAGATGGTGGAGATGCAGTTGAGCGTGAGATAGCGCCAGATCAGCGTGCGGTCGGAGACACCGACGGCGCGGCCGGCCTCCATGAATTCCTGGCTCATGATGCCGATCGCTGCACCGCGCGCGACGCGCGCCACGTCCGGCACCGTCGCCACCACCAGCGCGATCACCACCGCCGTGAGGCCGGCCCCGAAGATCGCCGCGACCGCGAGGCCGATCAGAATCGCCGGGAAGGCCAGCATCACGTCGACCAGGCGCATGATCCAGCCGTCGAGGCGGCGGTGATAGGCCGCCATGATGCCGAGGAATCCGCCCAGGAACCCGCCGACGATGACGCCGATCAATCCCAGCATCAGCGTATTGCGCGCGCCGTAGATGACCCGGCTCAGTATGTCGCGGCCGGTATTGTCGGTGCCGAACCAGTGCTCCGCGCTGGGTGGCTGCATCACCTTGGTGAGATCGGTGAGATAGGGATCGTAAGGCGCGACCAGCGGCGCGAAGAGGGCGGCGAAGCCGATCGTGGCGAGCAGCAGGGCGGCCACTACGGCCACCTTGTCGCGCATCAGCCGGCGCAGGACGCCGGAGCGGGCGAACAGGCCGTTCTCTTCGCTGCGGGCGGGGGCGGCGTTGAGGGTTTCGACGCTCATGACCGCTGCATCCTCGGATCGAGATAGACGTAGAGAACGTCGACGATCAGGTTGATCGACAGGAAGGCGATGGCGAGGATCATGATCGCGCCCTGGGCCGTCGGGAAATCGCTCGACACGATGGCGCCGACCGCCAGTCGGCCGACCCCCGGCCATGAGAACATCGTCTCCGTCACCACGGCGCCGCCCAGCAGGAACGCGGCCTGC
This sequence comes from Reyranella aquatilis, assembly GCF_020880995.1. Classification (GTDB taxonomy): domain Bacteria; phylum Pseudomonadota; class Alphaproteobacteria; order Reyranellales; family Reyranellaceae; genus Reyranella; species Reyranella aquatilis. Next base: position 341,379 of record NZ_JAJISD010000003.1, read on the forward strand.
AACCCGATCAGCGTCACCACCGGGATCATCGCGTTGCGCAGCGCGTGGTGCACGATCACCACCGTCTCGCGCAGGCCCTTGGCGCGCGCGGTGCGGACATAGTCGGCGCCCAGCACCTCCAGCACGGCGGTGCGCGTCAGGCGCGCGATCGGGCCGATCAGCACGCTGCCCAGCGTGAGCGCCGGCAGGATGAGGCTCGGCAGGCCGCCGTCCCAGATCGGGCCGGTGCGGCCGGTGAAGGGCAGCAGGCCCCACTGGAAGCCCATGTACTGGATCAGCACGAGGCCGATGAAGAAGACCGGCATCGACACGCCGGCGACCGAGATCGCCATGATCGCGCGGTCGAGAAGGGTGCCGCGCCGCACGGCGGCCAGCGTGCCCAGGGTCAGGCCGAAGGGGATGGCGATCAGCATGCCGCCCAGCATCAGCTCGACGGTCGGGCCGATGGTGAGCGCCAGCTCCTCGCTCACCATCTTGTTGGAGATGATCGAGCGGCCGAGATCGCCGCGCAGGACGCGGCCGATATACTCGGCGAACTGGATCGGGATGGAGCGATCGAGGCCGAGTTCCTGGCGGATCGCCGCGATGGTCTCGGCCTTGGCGTCAGGGCCGGCGATGATCATCGCCGGATCGGCAGGCACCACCTGCAGGAGGCAGAAGCACAGGAAGAGAACCCCGAGCAACGCGGGGAACGAGACCAGCAGGCGGTGGACGATCTGTCTTCCCATGCGCCGTCCTCGGACCGATTTTCGGCCAAGGGGAAGCGCGCCGGTTTCCCAGCGTGTCTCGACGTTTCTCCCTGGCAGCCGCTGCTTCGGTCAGACCTGCGCGGCGTTCGTTATGCAGGAATACTGCATGCGAATTTTGCCGATGTCACGCCCAGCCTCCGGCGTGGGGAAGAACATGCCCCGTGATGAAGCCGGCGCCGTCGGAACAGAGGAAGCAGACCGTGGCGCCCAGCTCCTCCGACTTGCCGAGACGGCCGAGCGGAATCTGCGCCGTCATCTTGGCCATCGCCTCGCGATTGGCGAGCAGGGCCGGCGGGAAGTAGTCGGGGTTCTCGACATAGTTCGAGCCGACCGCGTTCACCGTGATGCCGTCGCGTCCCAGCTCCTTGGCGAGCGAGGAGACGAGGCCGTTGCCCGCCGCGCGCGCGGAGACGTAGGGCGCATAATTGGCGATGCCGCGCAGCGGGGCGGCCGAGGAGACGAACACGATGCGGCCCGACTTGCGCTTGCGCATCGACGGGGCGACGAGCTGAGTCATGCGGAAGGGCGCCACGGCCATGATCTCGAGGGCGTCGCGGAAATCCTCGATCCGTGCCTCGCCGAGCGGCGCCCGCAGGGCGGGATAGGCGTCGTTGTTGACCAGTGCGTCGATATGGCCGTGCCGTTTCAGGGCCAGCTCGACCATCGTCGCCGGCTCGACGGCGGACAGGGCATGGGCGCCGGGGAACTGCGATTCGTACTTGTGCCGCGCGCTCGGGGTCTCGAACGAGGGATCGTGCGCCAGAACCGTCGCGCCCTGGGCGAGCGCCACCCGTGTGGTGCCGTGGCCTGCGAATTTCTCGACGTTGGTGATCAGGATCACCCGGTCTTTCAGCAGCATGTCTATTCCTCTAGGTTGCGGCCCCATGGACCGAGCCTCCCCTGACGATCCTAGCGCAGCCCGTTCCGAGACACAGGCCCCGGACGGTCGTGCGTCCTTCGGCTTTCGCGACGTCCCGGCGGCCGAGAAAGCCGGGATGGTGCGCGAAGTTTTCGCCAGCGTGGCCCCGCGCTACGACCTGATGAACGACCTGATGTCGGGCGGTGTGCACCGGCTCTGGAAGAACGCCATGGTCGACGTGGTGAACCCGCGGCCGGGCGAGAAGCTGCTCGACGTGGCCGGCGGCACCGGCGACATCGCCTTCCGCCTGCTGCGCCGCCAGGGCGAGCGGCCCGACGTCACCATCTGCGACATCAATCCCGCCATGCTCGAAGTCGGGCGCGACCGCGCCGTCGACCGCGGGCTGCTGCGGGGACTCACCTGGGCCACCGGTGACGCGGAGCGGTTGCCGTTTCCCGACCGCTCGTTCGACGCCTACACGATCGCCTTCGGCCTGCGGAACGTTACCGACATCGACCAGGCGCTGCGCGATGCCTACCGTGTGCTGAAGCCGGGCGGTCGCTTCTTCTGCCTCGAATTCAGCAAGGTCACCTCGGCGCCGGTCGGCCGGGTCTACGACGCCTATTCGGAACGGGCGCTGCCGTTCTTTGGCCGCGTGATCGCCCGGGATGCCGATTCCTATCGCTATCTGCACGAGAGCATTCGCCGCTTTCCGCCGCAGCGCGAACTGGCCGCGCGCATGCGGGCCGCCGGCTTCGAAAACGTGTCGTGGCGCGACATGTCGCTCGGCGTGGTGGCCCTGCATCAGGGCTGGCGAATCTAGATGTTCCGCGCCCTTCGAAACGGTTGGCGCCTGCTGCGCATGGCGGTGAGCTTCGCGCGCCACGACGCGCTGTTTCCGCTCGAGACGCTGGGCATTGCGCCGGCCCTGATCGCCTGGGCCCGTCTGTTCGCGCCGCGCGGCGACACCCGGCGTCCGGGCGAACGGCTGGCGGCGGCGCTGCAGGACATGGGGCCGTCCTTCATCAAGCTCGGCCAGGCGCTGTCCACTCGTGCCGATCTGTTGAGCGAGGAGGTCGCCGCCGATCTGGCGCGCCTGCAGGACCATATTCCGGCGTTTCCCGGCGCCGAGGCGCGACGGATCATCGAAAGCGAGCTGGGCCAGCCGCTTGCCGCCGTGTTCTCCAGCTTCGACGACGTGCCTGTCGCGGCCGCCTCGATCGCCCAGGTCCACTTCGCGGTCACGACCGACGGTCGCGACGTCGCGGTGAAGGTGCTGCGCCCCGGCATCGAGAAGGCGTTCGAGCAGGATCTCGATCTCTTCTACTGGGTGGCCGAGCTGGTCGAGCGGACCCAGCCGCGCTTCCGCCGCCTGAAGCCGGTCGAATCGGTGCGGGCCTTTGCCGACGTGGTGCGGGTCGAGATGGACCTGCGCATGGAGGCCGCGGCCGCCGAGGAACTGGGCGACAATTTCGCCGACGATCCGAACTACCGTGCGCCGAAGATCGACTGGGACCGTACCGCCGAGCGCGTGATGACGCAGGAGCGGGTCGACGGCATCCCGATCGGCGACCGGGAGGCGATCATCGCCGCCGGCCACGATCCGCACGAGATCATGCGGAAGGCCGCCGAGGCCTTCTTCTATCAGGTGTTCCGCGACGGCTTCTTCCACGCCGACATGCACGGCGGCAATGCCTTCGTCGATCGCCAGGGCACCATCGTGCCGGTCGATTTCGGCATCATGGGCCGGGTCGACCAGGACACGCGCGGTTACCTCGCCGAGCTGCTGGTCGCCTTCCTGCGGCGCGACTATCACGCCGTCGCCGAGGTCCAGTTCCGCGCCGGGTACGTCCCGCCCGACCAGTCGCTCGAAATCTTCGCCCAGGCCTGCCGGTCGATCGGCGAGCCGATCTTCGGCAAGCCCAGCCACCAGATCTCGATCGCCCGCCTGCTGGCGCAGATGCTGCGGGTCACCGAACAGTTCCAGATGGCGGCGCAGCCGCAGCTGCTGCTGCTCCAGAAGACCATGCTGATGGCCGAGGGCATGGGCACCAAGCTCAATCCCAACGTCAACATCTGGGAGCTGGCGCGGCCCCTGATCGAGGACTGGATGGTGACGCATTTCGGGCCGCGCGCCACGGTCGGCCGCGCCGCCGAGGATCTGGCGAAGGGCCTGCGCCGCCTGCCGCGCCTGATCGACAGCCTCCACCTGGTGGCCGAGCACGAGCGGCGCAAGGCGGAGCGGGACGTCGAGCTGCCGCCGCCATCCAGCCGTTTCCGTCCGCGCTTCGCCGAACTGGTGGCCGTCCTGGCCCTGGTGGCCGCCATCGCGGCGTGGTGGCGCTGATCCGTGCCGACCGACCAGATCGTCATCGGCCTCGCGATCTTCCTGCTCGCCGGCACCGTGAAGGGCCTGGTGGGGCTGGGCCTGCCGGCCATCTCGATCGCGCTTATGTCGCTGTTCCTGCCGCTGTCGGAGGCGATCGCCCTGATCGCCCTGCCGACCATCGTCACCAACGTCTGGCAGGCCGCGGTGGGTGGCCATTTCTGGCACATCGTGCGGCGCCAGTGGCCGCTGATGCTGCCGCTTACGATCGTGCTCTATCTGACGGTCTGGCTGGTCGGCCAGAAGGGGCCCAACTGGGCCTTCATCGTGCTGGGCACGGTTCTGATCATCTACAGCGCGCTCGGGCTCCTGCGCATCCGGCTCACCATCCATGCCGACCTGGAGAAGCCGCTGGCGCCGGTCATCGGCGTCGTGTCCGGGTTCGTCGCGGGGCTGGTCGGCGTGCCCGTCGTCCCGCTGATGCCCTATCTCCAGGGCCTCGACATCAAGCCGCTCGAACTGGTGCAGACGCTGGGCGTCGTCCTGTGCGCCACGTCGCTGACCCTGACCGCCTCGCTTCTGTCCTTCGGTGTGCTCGACGGGCCGCGGGCCATCGTTTCGGGCGCCGCCGTCCTGCCGGCCATCGGCGGGATGTGGCTGGGCCAGCGCATCCGCTCGCGCCTGTCGGTCGACCAGTTCCGCCTGGCCGTATTCTGGGCGCTGCTGGCGACCGGCCTCTATACTGTCGCCACCCGCCTCTTGTGATAGGCTGATCGCCATGTTGCACGGCAAGCGCATCCTGCTGATCGTCGCGGGCGGAATCGCGGCCTTCAAGTCGGCCGAACTGATCCGGCTGTTGCGCGGACGCGGCGCCTCGGTGCGGTGCGTCCTCACGGAGGCGGGCGCGAAGTTCGTGACGCCGCTCACCCTGCAGGCGCTGTCCGAAGACCGCGTCTACGGCGACATGTTCTCGCTGACCGACGAGAGCGAGATGGGTCACATCCAGCTTTCGCGCGACGCCGACCTGTTGGTCGTGGCGCCGGCGACCGCCGATCTGCTGGCGCGCATGGCGGGTGGGCTCGCGAACGATCTGGCGGCCACCGTTCTGCTCGCGACCGACAAGCCGGTCCTCGCTGCGCCCGCCATGAACGTGCGCATGTGGACCCATGCCGCTACCGTGGCCAACGTCGAGACTCTGAAGAAGCGCGGCATCACATTCGTCGGCCCGAACGACGGCGCCATGGCCTGCAACGAGCATGGGCCCGGCCGCATGTCGGAGCCGGCCGAGATTGTCGCGGCCATCGAGGCCGTCCTGGTGCGCGACCGGCCCCTTGCCGGCAGGCGCGCGCTGGTGACGTCGGGGCCGACGCGCGAGGCGCTCGACCCGGTACGCTTCATCTCCAATCATTCCTCGGGCAAGCAGGGCCACGCGATCGCCGCGGCGCTGGCCGCGCTGGGCGCCGACGTGACGCTGGTGAGCGGGCCGGTCGCCGTGCCCGATCCACAGGGCGTGAAGGTCATGAAGATCGAATCGGCCGACCAGATGCTGGCGGCGTGTCTGGATGCCGGCGCGCTCGACATCGCCGTGTGCGCCGCGGCCGTAGCCGACTGGAAGGCGGCCCGGCCGGCCGCCGGCAAGATCAAGAAGAAGGCCGGTGCCCCGCCGCCGGCCCTCGAGCTGGCGCCCAATCCCGACATCCTGGCGACGCTTTCCAAGGCTGGTCCAAAGCGGCCGGCGCTTGTCGTGGGCTTCGCCGCCGAGACCGAGAACGTGGTGGCCAATGCGATCGAGAAGCGCGGCCGCAAGGGCTGCGACTGGATCGTCGCCAACGACGTGTCGCCGGCCACCGGCACCTTCGGCGGCGAGCGCAACACCGTTCACCTGATCACCGCCGCCGGCACCGAGGACTGGCCTCCACTCGGAAAGGGCGACGTCGCGATGCGGCTGGCCGGCCGGATCGCCGGTCATCTGGCGGAAGCGGTCCGGAAGCAGGCGGCGGAATAAGTGGGCCTGCGCGGCCGGGCATTTGACGGGGGAACGATGAAGGGCGTCGAGAGCATCGAGATCGAGGTGGTGCGGCTGCCGCACGGGCATGACCTGCAGCTTCCCGACTATGCGACGGCTTCGGCCGCCGGCGCCGATCTGCTGGCCGCCATCGACAAGGACATCGAACTCGGGCCGCTCGAGCGGAAGATCGTGCCGACGGGTATTTCGATCGCCCTCCCGGTCGGCTTCGAGGCCCAGGTCCGCCCGCGTTCCGGGCTGGCGGCCAAGCACGGCGTGACGGTCGCCAACGCCCCCGGCACCATCGACGCGGACTATCGCGGCGAGGTCGGGGTGATCCTGATCAATCTGGGCAAGGAGCCGTTCCGCATCGAACGCGGCATGCGAATTGCACAGATGGTCGTGGCACGCCATGCCCGTGCCGTCTGGCGAGAGGTCCCGGCCCTCGACGAGACGGCCCGCGGTGCCGGCGGCTTCGGGTCGACAGGGGTTGTGACCGGCTCGAGCAAGAGAGCCTGAGAGGGACGAGAACGGGATGCCTCGCCTCAGCAAGAAAACGATGTTCGCGATCGAGGCGGTTCTCGACGTGGCCTTCCACGTCGGCGAGCACCCGGTGCGCAGCGGTGACATCACCGAGCGTCAGCGCATTCCCAAGCGCTACCTCGAGCAGGTGCTTCAGCATCTGGTGCGGGCCGGCATCCTGGCCGGCAAGCGCGGTCCCCGGGGCGGCTATCGGCTGGGGCGGGAGAGGTCGACCATCACCCTCGGCGAGGTCGTGCGGGTGGTCCGCAATCTCGAGGTCGAGACCGAGCCCAGCGATCCCTCGATCGGCTCGCCGCTCGCCCACGAGGTCGTGTGGCCGCTGTGGGAGAAGCTGCGCGAGGAAATGATGGCGCAGCTCGACCGCGTGACGATCGAGGATCTCTGCCAGCAGGCCCGCTCGAAGGGCCTCAACGTTTCGGCGACGGCACAGCACGCAGGCCACGCGACGATCTGATATACAGCTCCCCGGTTTCATCCGGAGGAGCAAGACATGGCCAAGAAGACCGCTGTCGCGAAGGCGAAGAAAGCCAAGCCCGCGCCGCGCAACAAGAAGCTCTACGACGAGGGCATGAAGATGCGCAAAGCCGTGCTGGGCGCGGCCTACGTCGACAATTCGCTGGCCGGCGCCGCCAACGACGAATTCATGATGGCCTTCCAGGACATCACCACCGAGTACTGCTGGGGCTATGCCTGGACGCGTCCGGGCCTGTCGAAGAAGAGCCGCTCGATGCTGAACCTCGCCATGCTGGCAGCGCTCAATCGCGGCCCCGAGCTGAAACTGCACATCAACGGCGCGCTGAACAACGGCCTCACCAAGGACGAGATCAAGGAGATCTTCCTGCAGGTCGCGATCTATTGCGGCATCCCCGCCAGCCTCGACGCCTTCAAGACCGCGCGCGACGTCTTCAAGGACCGCGGCATCTGAACGATGGCCGGCGTTCGGCCGGCGCGAGCTGGTGAGGCTGCCAGCCTCACCGCGCTCTGCCTGCGGTCGAAGGCGCACTGGGGCTACGACGCCGGGTTCATGCGCCTGTGCGTGCCCTCGCTCACGGTGAAGGAAGAGAGCATTGCCGAGGGCCGCGTGCTGGTGGCGATCGATGCGGACGGCCGCACGATCGGCACCGTCAGTGTCGGCCGCGACGGCGACGATGCCGAGCTGGCGCTGATGTTCGTCGATCCGGCGGCGATCGGCGGCGGGACCGGCCGGACGCTGTTCGAGGCCGCCGTCACGCTTGCGCGAGGACTGGGCTACCGGCGCATGACCATCCTCGCCGACGTGAACGCCGCGCCGTTCTACGAGCGCATGGGCGCCCGCTTCCTGCGAAACGAGCCGTCGGATGCGATTCCCGGCCGCGTGCTGCCGTTCTATGAATACGATCTCACTGCAGGGGTTGAACCATGACGACGACGCTCGTGCCTCCCGCCACCATCGCTTTCATCGGTCTCGGCATGATGGGCCGCCCGATGGCGAAACGCCTGGTCGAGGCGGGCTTCACCTTGCGCGTGTTCGACGTCTCGCAGAAGGCGGTCTCCGATTTCGTCGGCGCCCATCCCTCGGCTCTGGCCACCGCCTCGGCGAAGGCCGCGGCCCAGGGCGCCGCGGCCCTGATCACCATGCTGCCCGACGGCAAGATCGTGAGACAGGCCGTTCTGGAGGGACAGGACCCGGCGATCGAAGGGCTGGATGCGGGCGCGGTCGTCATGGACATGAGCTCGTCGAATCCGGTCGACACGCAGAAGCTCGCCCGCGACCTGGCGGCGCGCGGCGTGGCGCTGCTCGATGCGCCGGTGTCGGGCGGCGTCAGGCGCGCGGTCGATGGCTCGCTCAGCATCATGGTGGGCGGCGCGGCCGCCGACCTCGAACGCGCGCGTCCCGTGTTCGGCGCCATGGGCAAGACCATCACGCTGTGCGGCCCGGCCGGCGCGGGCCACGCGCTGAAGGCGCTCAACAACTACCTCTCCGCGGCCGGTCTCGTCGCGATGTGCGAGGCCCTTGTGGTCGGCGAGGCGTTCGGCCTCGATCCCGGCACGATGGTCGATGTGTTCAACACCTCGACCGGCAAGAGCAATGCCACCGAGGTCAAGGGTCGTCAGTTCGTCGTGCCGCGCAACTTCTCGGCGGGCTTCACGACGGCGTTGATGGCCAAGGACCTGCGCACCGCGGGCGACGTGGCCAGGCATCTCAAGCTCAGGATGCCGCACCTCGAGCAGGCCGTGGCCTACTGGACCGCAGCCGACGGCAAGCTCGGCAAGGGCGCCGACCATACCGAGATCTTTCGCTACGCCGAGATGCTGGCCGAGCAGGGCGACTGAGCCTGCCGGCCCTTTGACAGGGCGCGGCCCGACCCCTATAGAATTGCCGCTCGGGACCCTTGGCGTCGTCTCCCCGGCGGCAACTCGATAGGGCCCATCCAGTACGACACAGCGCTGTATTCCAAGGCTCGGCCGCTCCGGTCGCGGCAAGCGCGTGCGTCATTTCCCCATCAGATCGAAGACCCATGAATCTCCAGGACCTCAAGAAGAAGAAGCCTCCCGAACTGCTCGCGTTCGCCGAAGAGCAGGGCGTCGAGGGTGCGGCGATGATGCGCCGCCAGGAGCTGATGTTCGCCATCCTCCAGAAGATCGCCGCCGCCGACCAGGCGATCTTCGGCGTCGGCACCATCGAGGTGATCCCCGACGGTTTCGGCTACCTGCGCTCGATGGAAGCCAACTACCTGCCGGGCGCCGACGACATCTATGTCAGCCCCCAGCAGGTGCGTAAGTTCGGCCTGCGCACCGGCGACACGGTCGAAGGCGAGATCCGCGCGCCCAAGGACGGCGAGCGCTACTTCGCCATGGTGCAGATCAACAAGATCAACTTCGACGATCCCGACGCGCTGCGCCATCGCATCAACTTCGACTCGCTGACACCGCTCTATCCGGACGAGAAGCTGAAACTGGAGCTCGACGGCGGCGCGGCCGCCATGGCGCCGGCCGTCACCGAGGAATCGATCGGCGGCTCGAAGGCGACCTCGTCGGGTCGCGTGGGCACCCGCCGCACCGGCACTCTGACCAAGAAGGCCGGCACGACGCCGCAGCAGCAGCTCGACATCTCGACCCGCGTGATCGACCTGATCGCGCCGATCGGCAAGGGCCAGCGCGCCCTGATCGTGTCGCCGCCGCGCACCGGCAAGACGGTGCTGCTGCAGAACATCGCCCATGCCATCACGGCCAACAATCCCGAGGTCTACCTCATGGTGCTGCTCGTCGACGAGCGGCCCGAGGAAGTGACCGACATGCAGCGCACCGTGAAGGGCGAGGTCGTGAGTTCGACCTTCGACGAGCCCGCCAGCCGCCATGTCGCCGTCGCGGAGATGGTGATCGAGAAGGCCAAGCGCCTGGTCGAGCACAAGAAGGACGTGGTGATCCTGCTCGACTCGATCACCCGCCTCGGCCGCGCCTACAACACCGTCGTGCCGAGCTCCGGCAAGGTGCTGACCGGCGGTGTCGACGCCAACGCCCTGCAGCGCCCGAAGCGCTTCTTCGGTGCGGCCCGCAACGTCGAGGAAGGCGGCTCGCTCACCATCATCGCGACCGCCCTGATCGACACCGGCAGCCGCATGGACGAGGTCATCTTCGAGGAGTTCAAGGGTACCGGTAACTCGGAAATCATCCTCGACCGCAAGGTCTCCGACAAGCGCACCTTCCCGGCGATCGACATCACCAAGTCGGGCACCCGCAAGGAAGAGCTGCTGGTCGACCGTGCGACGCTGTCGAAGATGTGGGTGCTGCGCCGCATCCTCATGCCGATGGGCGCGGTGGATGCGATCGAGTTCCTGCTCGACAAGCTGCGCACCTCGAAGACCAACCAGGATTTCTTCGGATCCATGAATCAGTAACGCGCCTTCAGAGGCGCGGGTGGGCGGCGGCGCTTGTAACCAAGCGCGAGTCAGGCGCTGTAAACGGCGCCGACCCACACGATCCAGAACGGATAGGAACTCGAAGGAGCGCCGACCAATCGGCGCTCTTCCTGTTTCAGGGCAGGCCCCAGGCGTCCCGGCTCGCCGCAAACCAAGCCCAGACCGCCGCCTGCATCGCCAGCAGCGCGAACGTCACGACCTGATGCGCCTCGGCGCGTGACAGCCCGTGCGCCACGTCCATCCAGGCCAGCGCCGGGCCGATCGCCGCCTGCACCATGAAGGCGATCAGCATGCAGATGAGGTTGAGCGTCGTGTTGACCCGGCCGGCGAGTTCCGGCGCGAAGGCGCGCGTCACCAGCGCGTAGCAGACCACCGACATCCCGCCGAACATCACGTAGGCGAACCACAGGAGCGTGGGCATTGCGGTGACGTTGAGCGCGATCGGCACGTGGATCGCGAGGAACAGCAGCCCGTACACCAGCAGCACGCGCCCGCCCCGCACGCCGCGCCTGTGCAGCAGGTCGACGATCATGCCGCTGAAGAAGTAGCCGGGTACGATGGCGATGGAGACGGCGAACAGCGCGACGCCCACCGCGGGCTCGTCTAGATGCGCCACGTCGCGCAGCCACCCCGCCGCCCAGTAGCTCGCATAGCAGACCCAGACCCCCAGCGAGAAAGTGGGTGCGAGGCCCGCCCGCCAGAAGAGCGGTGTCCGCAGCACGCCCGTCAGGCCCCTCAGTTCGTCGGCCAGCCGGCCCTTGCCGCCGCGTTCATAGGCGGGCGCGGCGAAGATCTGGTAGAGCGCGACCGCGACGGTGATGGCGGCGAGGCCGAGGAAGACCTGTCGCCAGTCGAAGTCGACCAGCAGCCACTGGACCGGGCGCGTCGCCATCGCGGCACCCAGCCCGCCGAACGTCATCATCACCGCATTGACCAGCGGCAGCCGGCCAATCGGCCAGTAGAGGACGTTGGCCTTGAAGCCGCACATCAACGCCACCGACAGACCGAACCCGATCAAGGCACGCCCGACGCTCAGCACGAAGACACCGTCGCCGAGGGCGAAGATCACGGAGCCCAGCGCGGTCACCAGCAGCATGACCGGCGCCACGCGACGCGGGCCGAAGCGGTCGAGCGCCACCCCGGCCGGGAGCTGGGCCAGCGTGAAGGCCGCGAGATACATCGAGGTCACGACGCCGATGGCGGCGTCGTCGAGGCCGAGTTCACCGCGCAGCGCGGGCGCCACGACGGCGTTCAGCGAGCGGAACAGGAAACTGAGGAAGTAACCCAGCGCAAACGGCAGGAACGCCGTGAAGAAGAGCCTCAAGGGCGATCGCCGGTCCGTGCGAACACCGCGCTCGCGTGCACGATGCGCTCCTCGCCGACCTTCAGGTAGCAGTTGGCGAAGGCCAGACGCCCGCCGACCTTATGGACGTCGACATGGGCCTCGACCCAGTCGCCGATCTTCGCCGACCCGGCGAAATCCGTCTTCACGCTGGCGGTGACGATCAGCGGCGAAGGTGTCTGGCTGCGCGTCGTGCGATAGCCCAGCGAGATGTCGCACAGCGTCATGAGAATGCCGCCATGGGCGACTCCGCGCGCATTGGCGTGTTTCGGCTGGATGCGGAGGCCCACGACGAAGGTGCCGTCGCCGTTCTCGCGATAGAAAAACGGCCCGTTGTGGTCGAGGAACGGGCTTGTGCGGAACAGCGGCTTGAAGCCCTCCGGCGGCTGGCTGTCGTCCTTCGGCATATCCATGGGTCAGGCTCCGAGATCGGCGGCGACGGCATGGCGCTGCTCGGCTGTCACGTCGACCGTCGGGCCGAACCAGGCCTCGAAGCCCGGCCGGCCTTGGTGGAGCAGCATGCCCAGCCCGTCGACGCACCGGTTGCCGCGCGAGCGCGCCGCTGCCAGCAGGTAGGTTTCCAGCGGCACATAGACGATGTCGTAGACCACCGCCTCGTGCGGCAGTCTTGCGAGGTCGATGTCGAGGCCGGGCTGTCCCTTCATGCCGAGCGAAGTCGTGTTGACCAGCAGGGTCGCGCCTTCGAGCAGCGCGCTGCGCTCGTCCCAGGAGCCGACCACGATGCGCTGGCCCCCCGCGGGCGTGAAGGCGACGCCGAGATCGACCGCAGTCTCGCGCGTGCGATTGACCAGCCGCAGCTCCGGCACGCCGGCGTCGATCAGGCTGGCGACAACAGCACGCGCGGCGCCGCCCGCGCCCAGCACGACCACCGGGCCGGTGTCCGCCATCCAGTGCGGGGCGTTGTATTTCAACGCTTCGAGGAACCCGAACGCGTCGGTGTTGCGGCCTTCCAGCGTCCCGTCGGGCTGCTTCACCACGGTATTCACCGCGCCGATGCGCCGCGCCACCGCATCGATGCGGTCGAGGAAGGGCATGATCTCGATCTTGTGCGGCAGCGTGAGATTGCAGCCGCGCGCGTTGGGTGTCGAGCGCAGGAAATCCGCCAGCGTCCCGAGCGCGGCGGCGTTCGGTTCGACGGGCAGGCGGCCATAGTGACCGTCGATGCGATGCTTCTTCAGCCAGTAGCCGTGCAAGGCGGGCGAGCGCGAATGCTCGACCGGCCAGCCGACGATGGCCGAGAAGGGACGGCCGGCGGCTTCGGCCAGAAGCGTGTCGTAGGGGCTCGGGGCGGCGCTCATGCGGCTTTCTCCAGGCCGATGCCGTGTCCGGTGAGGAACGAGAGCAGCGGCAGCAGCGGCAGGCCGAGGATAGTGAAGTAGTCGCCCTCGACCTTCGTGAACAGGTGGGCACCCACGCCTTCCAGCTGGTAGGCGCCGACCGAGGTCAGCACGGCTTCGCCAGCCCTGGCGAGATAGGCGTCCAGGAAGGCGTCGTCGAGCGGCCTCATCGTCAGGCGCGCGCGTTCGTTGCAGTGCCACAGCCGCACGCCGCCCCGGGCCACCACGACCGAGGAGTGAAGTTCGTGGCTCTGCCCTGACAGCGCCTTCAGCTGCGTGCGGGCCGCCGCCGTGGTCGGCGGCTTGTCGAACAGCCGGCCGTTGCAGGCGAGCGTCGAGTCCGCGCCGATGACCAGGGCGCGAGGATTTCGCTTTGAGACGCGCTGTGCCTTGAGCTCGGCCAGTGTCTCGGCGATGTCCTGCGGCGTCGCGTTCTCCGCCGACAGGCTGAGCTTCACTTCGTCCTCGTCGACGCCCGAGGTTTCAGCGGAGAAGTCGAGACCGGCATTCTGCAGCATCTGCCGGCGCGAAAGGCTGGCGGAGGCGAGGATCAACATGGCGTTACGCAGGCTCCAGGCGATAGAGGCCGCCACTGTCGGTGTGCGTGACGACGTAGAGGAGGCCGTCGGGCCCCTGACGAACGTCGCGGATATAGGGAAGCACGTCGACGAGCAACCGCTCCTCGCCGACGAACCGGTCGCCGTCGAGTTCGATCCGGTGCAGCGCATTGTCCGACAGGGCTCCGGTGAAGAGCGAGCCGTTCCAGCCGGGGAAGCGATCGCCGGTATAGAAGGCGAGGCCGCTCGGCGAGATCGACGGCACCCAGACGCGCACCGGATCCTCCATGCCCGGCAGGCTCTTGTTCGGGCTGATGGTCGCGCCGCTATAGTCGATGCCGTGGGTCGCCAGCGGCCAACCGTAGTTGGCGCCGGACTTCAGCAGGTTGAGCTCGTCGCCGCCGCGCGGCCCGTGTTCGACCAGCCAGATGCGGCCGGTGCCCGGATGCATCGCCAGCCCCTGCGGATTGCGATGGCCCCAGGTGAAGATCTCCGGCCGCGCGCCCTCGCGGCCGACGAACGGATTATCGGATGGCACCGAGCCGTCGTCGCGCAGTCGCACGACCTTGCCGCCGAGATCGGCCAGGTTCTGGGCGCGCTGCATCTGGTAGCGTTCGCCGCAGGTGACGTAGAGCAGGCCCGCCTTGTCGAAGACGATTCGCGAGCCGAAATGCAGGCCGCCCGAGGTGCGCGGCAGGGCGTCGAAGATACGCTGCAGGCCGACCAGCGCGTTGTTGCGGAACTCCGCCCGCGCCAGCACGGTCGCCACGCCGCCGTCGCCCTCGCCGGCATAGGTGAGATAGATCAGGGAATTGCGGGCGAAGCCGGGGTGCAGGCAGACGTCGAGCAGGCCGCCCTGGCCGCGGGCATAGACCTTCGGCAGGCCGCCCACCGGCGCCCGTTCGAGCCGTCCGTTGGCGAAGATCCGCAGGCGACCCGGCCGCTCGGTGATCAGAATCCGGCCGTCGGGCAGGAAAGCCATGCCCCAGGGCTGCTCGAGATCGAGGGTCAGCATCTTCAGGCTGTAGGCCGCCTTGGTGCTGCGCAGGACCTGCTGCGCCCGCGCGACGGCAGGGGCGGCCAGAACGGCGGTGGCGGAAGCGGCAAGAAGGCGACGACGCCCGATGAGGAGCTTCCTGGGCATAAACTCTCCTGGCGAAGGCCGCGCCGGGCTGGCGCCTGAAAGGCCGGTCACTATACTCGACGTGCGCAAGCAGGCGACGTTCCTCGGTCGCCGCTGCAAGGGGAGAAATTCAGATGTCCAAGTCCATTTTGATTCATGAGAACGGCGGCCCGGAGAAGATGCAGTTCGAGGACGTCGAGGTCGGCAAGCCCGGCCCCGGCCAGGTCAAGCTGCGCCACACCGCCATCGGCCTCAACTTCATCGACGTCTACACCCGGTCCGGCCTCTACCAGACGCCGCTGCCCAACGCTGTCGGCCGCGAGGCGGCGGGCGTGATCGTCGAAGTCGGCCCGCGCGTGAAGGGCTTCAAGAAGGGCGACCGTGTGGCCTATTGCGGCGTGCTGGGCGCCTACTGCCAGGAGCGCGTGATGGGCGTCGACCAGCTCGTGAAGGTGCCGAGCGGCGTGAGCGACGAGCAGGCCGCGGCGATCATGCTGAAGGGCATGACGACGGAGTACCTGGTCGACCGCACCGCCAAGGCTTGGCTGAAGAAGGGCGACACGATCCTGTTCCACGCAGCCGCTGGTGGCGTCGGCCTGCTGTTCGGCCAGTGGGCCAAGGCGCGCGGCTACAAGGTGATCGGCACCACTTCGTCGCCGGAGAAGGCCGCCCTAGCCAAGAAGAACGGCTACAAGTGGGTGATCGACTACACCAAGCAGGATATCGTGGCCGAGGTGAAGAAGATCACCAAGAACAAGGGCGTGCCGGTGGTGTTCGACGGCGTCGGAAAGGACACTTGGGCGGCTTCGCTCGACTGCCTGCAGCCGCGCGGCCTGATGGTCTCGTTCGGCAACGCCTCGGGCGCCGTCGCGCCGATTCCGATCGGCATCCTCAACGCCAAGGGCTCGCTCTATGTCACGCGCCCCAGCCTCGGCGCCTACACCGCCACCCGCGCCGATCTCGAAGCCAGCGCCCGATCGCTGTTCAAGATGGTGAAGAGCGGCAAGGTGAAGATCTCCATCGACCAGCACTATCCGCTGGCAGAGGCCGCGCAGGCGCATATCGACCTGGAGAGCCGCAAGACCACGGGCCAGACCGTCCTGGTTCCCTGATCCTGCTGCGAGCGTTGCCGTAGAATGGTCATCGTCGGACTGACCGGCTCGATCGGCATGGGCAAGTCGACCGCAGCGAAAATGCTGCGGGAGATGGGCGTGCCCGTGTACGACGCCGATGCCGCCGTCCATGCGCTGCAGGCACCTGGCGGCGCGGCGCTGCCGGGCATCGAGGCGGCTTTTCCCGGCGTCGTGAAGGCGGGCGTGCTCGACCGCCAGGCGCTGGGCGCGCGCGTCTTCGGGAACAAGGAGGCGCTGCGCCGCCTGGAGGCCATCGTGCATCCGCTGGTCCATCGCATGCAGCGTGCCTTCCTGCGGCGCGCCGCGCTGGCCGGCGAGAAGCTGGTCGTGCTCGACATCCCGCTGCTGTTCGAGGGGATGGGAGAGCGTCGCGTCGATGCCACGCTGGTGGTCAGCGCGCCCGCCTTCCTGCAGCGCCGCCGCGTGCTGGCCCGCCCGGGCATGACCGTCGAGAAGTTCGAAGGCATCCTGCGCCAGCAGGTGCCGGACGCGCTCAAGCGCCGCAAGGCCAGCATCGTGATCCCGACCGGCATGGGGCTGGCGACGACGCGCGCCGCGCTCGGTCGGGCGGTCGCGGAACTGCGCGGCCTGCGCGGCAATTTCTGGCCGTCCAATCCGTGGCGGGAGAAATTCACAGCCCGGCTCGCGCGCGCGCGTCGCAAGTAGGTGGGCAACTGGTCTAAAAGATCGGCATGCGTGAAGTCGTCCTCGATACCGAGACCACCGGCCTCGATCCTCTCGCCGGCAACCGCGTGGTCGAGATCGGCTGCATCGAGCTGGTCAATCTCGTGGCCACCGGCCGGTCACTGCAGCTCTACCTCAATCCCGAGATGCCGATGCCGGCCGGGGCGCAGGAAGTGCACGGCCTCACCGACGAGTTCCTGGCCGACAAGCCCTTGTTCGCCGACAAGGTCGACGAGCTGCTCGAGTTCCTGGGCGACGCCCAGCTCGTCATCCACAACGCGCAGTTCGACCTGGGATTCCTGAATGCCGAGCTGAACCGCCTCGGCCGGCCGAAACTCAGCAATGCCTATGTCGACACGGTTTCGATGGCGCGCCGCAAATTCCCCGGCCAGCGCGCCAGCCTCGACTCGTTGTGCGACCGGTTCGGCATCGACAACACGAAGCGCACGAAACACGGCGCTTTGCTCGATTCGGAGCTGCTGGCTGAAGTCTACCTGGAGCTGAGCGGCGGTCGGCAGCGCGAT
Organism: Reyranella aquatilis; assembly: GCF_020880995.1. GTDB lineage: Bacteria > Pseudomonadota > Alphaproteobacteria > Reyranellales > Reyranellaceae > Reyranella > Reyranella aquatilis. The sequence continues at coordinate 358,481 of NZ_JAJISD010000003.1, forward strand.
CTCGGCCTCGCGCCGGAGATGGCGGCGGCCGGCGTGCCGGGCGCCGCGGTGCAGACCCGGACCCTGCGTCCGCCGCGCCCGCATGCGGCCAGCGCGGCCGAACTCGCCGCGCATGCGGACTTCCTGAAGACGATCAGCGAGCCGCTCTGGCTGAAGGTCGAGGCCTGATCACCTCCGTCGCGTGACGGCGGAGGCAGCGATCGGGCTTCAGGCGTGGCCGACGGGCCCCGAGGGAACGACGCCCGGCGCCTGGCCGCCATTGGCTTCCAGCTGCTGGCGATAGAGGGCGACGAAGTCGACCGGTGCAATGTTGAGCGGCGGGAAGCCGGCCTCGCGCGTGGCATTGGCCACGATCGCGCGCGCGAACGGGAAGAGCAGGCGCGGCGTCTCGATGAAGAGCATCGGGCCGAAGGCTTCCTGCGGGATCTCGCCCAGCGTCACGGTGCCGGCGTAGATCAGTTCGAGCATGAACAGCGGCTCTTTCTCCGGCGTGTGAGCGGAGGCCTCGATCGTCAGCGACACTTCGAAGGTCTTGGCGTCGAACTGACGATTGGCCACCTGCACGTTCAGCGTGAGCTGCGGCTGGGTCTGCTCGATCAGGCTCTGCGGCGCGCGCGGGTTCTCGAAGCTGAAGTCCTTGATGTACTGGCCGTGCATCGTCAGCGGCGCGGCGGGACCTGCCTGGGCGGTCTGGCCGGAGGGCGGGGCGGACGGCGGAGGGGTGGTGGTCATGGCACTCTTTCCAATGTCGGGCGAATCATGGGGCACGTGTTGCCGCGGCGCGGCGGTACCATGCAGGGCTGCAGTGCACAAGATGCGGGCAGGACCGGGCGCCGGGCAATTGCCAAGGCGGTAACCAGCGGCGAAAATGCAGGCCTCGCAATTTGCACGCTTCGGCAGACAATGAATCGTTCCTCATCGCGCCCGTTGATCGGTGTCTCTGCTTGTCTCAAGGAGAACGGCCGAGGCGGCTGGCACCACACGGTCGGTGACAAGTACGTCCAGGCGGCGCTGCGGGCCGCGGGTGGCATGCCCGTCCTGATCCCGGCCATCGGTCCGGAATTCGATGACGAGCCCGGTTTCGTCGCCGCCATGGATCGCCTGCTGGACAGTCTCGACGGCGTGCTGCTGACCGGCAGTCCGTCGAACGTCGAGCCGCATCACTACGGCAAGGAGAGTCGCGCCGGCACGGAGCACGATCGGGCCCGCGACGCGACGACCCTGCCGCTGATCCGCCACGCGATCGACCGCGGCGTTCCCCTGTTCGCGATCTGCCGCGGCCTCCAGGAAGTGAACGTGGCGCTGGGCGGCTCGCTCCACCAGCACGTGCACGAGGTCGAGGGGCGCCGCGATCATCGCTCGCCCAAGTCGCCGGACATGGACGTGAACTATGCGCCGACCCACGACATCGACGTCACCGAGGGTGGGCTTCTCCACAAGCTGTTGGGCGAGCGCCGCGTGAAGGTGAACTCGCTGCATGCGCAGGGTGTCGACGTGCTGGCGCCGCGTGCCCGCGTGGAAGCCACCTGCTGCGACGACGGACAGATCGAGGCGCTGAGCGTGCCGGACGCGCCCGGCTTCGTGCTCGCGCTGCAATGGCACCCCGAATACAAGGCGTTGTCGAACCCCGTCTCGATGAAGCTGTTCGACGCTTTCTCGTCGGCCTGCCGGGCGCGCATGACGGCTCGCTCCGCCCCGCTGCTGCGCGCCGCCGAGTAAGTTACCGATGGCCGCGCCGGCGACCGGAAACAACGCTCGGCGCGATTTCTACGAGCGCATCGGTGGCCTCTCGATGGCGCCACTGTGGGAATCGCTGCATCAGCTCGTGCCGCCGCAGCCCGCGCCGAAGTACGTGCCTGCGCACTGGGACTACGACAAGGTGCGGCCGTTCCTGATGGAATCGGGTGCGCTGATCACCGCCAAGGAAGCGGTGCGGCGCGTGCTGATCCTGGAAAATCCGGCGATGACGGGCAGTGCCTGCATCACGCCCACCCTGTATGCCGGTCTGCAGCTCATCCTGCCGGGCGAGGTCGCGCCCAGTCATCGTCACACTCAGTCGGCGCTGCGCTTCATCGTCGAGGGCGAGGGCGCCTATACCGCCGTCGACGGCGAACGCACGATCATGTGCGAGGGCGACTTCGTCATCACGCCGACCTGGACCTGGCACGATCACGGCAACGATTCGTCGAAGCCGATGGTTTGGCTCGACGGGCTCGACATCCCGCTGGTCGCGATGTTCAACGCGGGCTTCGCGGAGAACGGCGAGACCGATGAGCAGGCCGTCACCACGCCCGAGGGCACGGCGGACGCGAAGTATGCCAGCGGCCTCCTGCCGGTCGACTGGAGGCCGTCCCGTCAAACCTCGCCGATCTTCAACTATCCCTACGCGCGCACCCGCGAGGCGCTGCACGGGCTTTCCCGGGCCGGCGCGCCCGACCCCTGTCACGGCTACAAGCTGCGCTATGTCAATCCGGCAAACGGCGGCGCGCCGATCGCCACGATGGGCACCTTCATGCAGCTGGTCCCGAAGGGTTTCGCGACGTCGCCGTATCGCTGCACCGACGGCACGGTGTTCTCGGTGGTCGAGGGCGAAGGCGAAAGCCGGATCGGCGACACGGTGATACGCTGGAAGAAGCGCGACCATTTCGTGGTGCCGAGCTGGGCCCGAGTCGAGCATCGTACCGACAGCGACGCGGTGTTGTTCTCCTTCTCGGACCGCCCGATCCAGGAAAAGCTCGACCTGTGGCGCGAGGATCGTGGCGGCAAGTAACGAGATCCGACTTCCAAAGAATCCTGACGCTCACGGAATACGAGCTGCCCGCATCATGTGCCCCCCGGGAGCACTTTTGGACGCGCCGGGGGGCACGCCCAGATAGCGGACGGCCAATTGGGACATGCCGAGGTCTTCGATATCCCCGAAGCCGTATCCGCGGAGTTCCTGCGCGATCTCATCGGGATCGAAATGACTGAGCCAGGGTTCGCCGATTTCAGCCGTGTAGGCCCCGAGCGCGACGATTTCGGGCCGCTGCTCCGGCGGATAGTTCTCCAGCGGTTCGCTGTAGTCGAATACCATCTCGGATTCGGGGATGCTCGCGATGTAACGCAACGTGGCCGCTATGGCTGTTCGCCCGAGGTAGGGGACGACGCCGAGCCAGATGAAGAACGCAGGGCGATCGGGATCGAAACCGGCATCACGCAGCCCCAGACCAAGATCATCGTGTTCGAAGTCGATCGCCGCAAAGGTCAGCGACGGCGGAATAGCGAGGCCGACTTCGAACAGGCGCTTTCGTTTCCAGGCCTGGGTCGCGGGATGATCGACCTCGAAAACCCGCAACCCCACATCCGAATAAGGATTGCGCAGCGCGAATGTATCGAAGCCGGCGCCGAGAACCACCACCTGTCGCACGCCGCGTGACACCCCGGCGCCGAGGCAATCCTCGGCGAAGCGGCTGCGCATCGCCATGAAGAGGCGCATGCGCTGTTGTGCCGGGCCTGCCGATAGTCCCGCGATAATCGCGTCGGCGCCGTCACCGAGAATGGTGCGAGCGAAAGGGTCGGAGAATACCTTGCCGCCCTCCAGCAACTGATGGGCAGCGCGATATCCGGCTGCGCCAAGAGCGGTCCGGCTTGGCTGTCGTTCGTTCATGGATTCACCACTGTCTGGAGAGCAAGCGATTTCGTTCGCTCGCGTTGGGATCAATCATGATCCCGCGCGACGACGCTGCCTGGAGGACGAATAGATGCGAGAAGTGTTTGGTTTCGGGAAACTGGCGAAGGAAAGCCGAAAGAACAACTCTTGATCGAAACTATGTTTTGTCTAAATTACTTGGGTAAGCTGGCGCGGTTCCTGTAACGCGCGCATCTCCCACGCTTCCTTCCTTTTGCTTGCCGTCCTCGAATGCTCGCCGGCACGGCGACAAGGCCTACGAAAATCTCTGTCGAGAGAACGGCCGCAAGCCATCAACGATCATCGTCGCCCTGCCAGCCTTGCGCAGCGAGGCGTGGCGCCGAGCCTGCCCCGAGGCTTCCCGGGGCAGCGCTCCGGTCGAGACGACGGCATCTTACTTTTCGAGCCAGCCCGCTTCCCGGACGCTGTCCCGGTAGGTCTTGCTGACGGGGACCTTGAGCCCGTTGCGCAGAGTGAGGACGAGACGCCCGCCCGTCCGGTCGACCGACGCGATCGCGCCCGTCGCCACCCACCAGGAGCGATGGACCTGGCGGCCGCGGTCGGGCCCCAGCTCGGCGAGTGCATCCCGCAGGCGCATCAGAACGAGGTCGCTGCCGAGCGCGGTGTGGATGCGCAGGTAGTGATCCTCCATCTCGAGGGCCAGCAGGTCGCGGCCGAGCGCCGGCGGTACCCGGCGCAGGAAATCGGGGGACGACGGCGGCGATGAAACGGAATCGGCAACGTCGGCCGGCTGCGGGGGCAGGGCCGCCACGCGGGCCAGTTCGGCGTCGGCTTTCGCGCGCAGGCGCTGTTCGACGACGAGGCCGAAGACCACCGCGATCGACGTCGTCAGCAGTGCGTTCTCGGGGAAGACGGAGGGCGCGGCCGAAAGCGGTATCGGCCGGCCCAGCCACGATTGGACCAGGATGACCTCGAAGCTGCTGGGGATCGACGCCAGCACGCCGACCAGGGTCATGCGGCCCGCGACGGGCCAGCGGTCGATCGGCTCGATTCGCCCGAACCAGGCGGCCAGGGTGACGATCTGCACCCAGCTCAGTCCGCCGATGATGGCGAAGTAGGCGACCCGCCGGCCCAGATCCATGTGGTCGTAAGTGCCAAAGGGCCCGATGACGCCCAGCACCACGGCCAGTGCGGCAACCGCCGGCAGTTGGATCGGCAACGATCGGATGTAGGGCGATTCGCGCATCGTGAACGGATGAATGCCGTCAGATCACGAAAAGCGCCAGTCCTTCCACGCAGCGAAGATGGTGCGACGGGCCCGCCGCCCGGAAGGTGAGGCCAACGCCTTTCGCCCCGGAGCCCGCATGTCGTCTCTTTTTGAAACCGTCTTCCAGATCGTCGTCCATACGCCTCTCTGGGTGTGGCCGCTGATGCTCCTCGTGATCTGGCTGGGCGCGTCGGGTCTGCGGCCGCGAACGCTGCCTCTCTGGCGGCTGGCGATCCTGCCGGTCGTCGGGCTCGTCATCTCCCTGGCGGGGATCGGCCAGTCGCCCCGACCGGCGCTGGCCCTGATCGCCTGGCTGATCGCCCTCGCCATCGGTCTGCCGCTCGGCTTGTGGCTGGGTCGGCGCCGTGGCGTACGGCGGCTCGCGGATGGCCGCCTCGAACTGGCCGGCGGCTGGTTCATGCTGGCCTTCGGCCTGTCGATCTTCGCGGTGCGCTACGCGCTCGGCATCGTCTTCGGGATGGCACCGTCGCTCAGGGCCGACCCGGTCTGGATCGGCCTGGCCGGCGGCGTCGGCGGTTTCGTGGCGGGCATCGGGCTGGGCTGGCTGGCAGGCGTGGGCGGCGATCGGTCGGGCCGCTGGCTGCCGCGCATCGCCTGCATGCCTGCCGCTCTGGCGGTAGCCATGACCGCCGTCCTCGGTGGGGTCATCGTCTTCAGTACGCCCGGCCAACTGCCGCGTCTGATGGCGGGAGACTCGCTGCCGGGCAGCGACACGTGGAACCCGGCCGAAATCCCCGCCGTCCAGCGCGTTGCCGCGCGCGACGGTGCGCCTCTCACCTACCGCCTCTATCCGGGTCGCGCCGACCGGGCGGTGGTGCTGATCCACGGTTCGTCCGGCGCCAGCATCTCGATGCACAAGTCGGCGCAGGCGCTACAGGCAGCCGGGGCGACGGTCTATGCGGTCAGCCTGCGCGGTCACGGCGGCAGCGGCTTCTCCAATGGAGACACGTCCTATGTTGGCCAGCTCGACGACGATCTGGTGGATTTCATCAACGCGACCGGTCTCACGGCGCCGGGGATCGGGCGTACATTGATCGGCTTCTCGTCCGGCGGCGGCTTCGTGCTGCGCACGGCGAGCGGTCCGAACCGGCAAGCCTTCGACGGCTATATTGCGATCTCGCCATACATCGCACCCGACTCTCCGACGACGCGCCCGGCGTCAGGCGGCTGGGCGAGCGTTGCCGTGCCCCGCGTCGTCGCGCTGTCGGTTCTCGACGGGTTCGGCATGCCGTGGTTCCAGGAACTGGAGGTCGTCCGCTTCGCCACGGCCGCGGCTCCGAGCGAAAACAGGACCCCGGTGTATTCGTTCAGGCTGGCGGCCGGCCTTCAGCTTGGCCGTGACTGGAAGGCGGCTCTCGCGCGGATCGACCGGCCCACCATCGTGCTCGTGGGCGCCGATGACGAGCTGTTTCTTGCTGACCGGTATGGGCCGCTGCTCGATTCGCTGAACCCGAGGATCGCGGTCGAAGTTGTCCCAGGCTTTGGCCACCTGGACATGATCGCCCGCGAACAGGCCGCTGCAGCCGTCGCCCGGGCCTGGCAACGGCTGCGATAGCGGGACCAGGCCGGCATCAGCCCTTGTTGGTACCGCCCTTGACCGACGTGAGCTCCTCGTCCTCGGGTTTCACGGGCGCGGCCTGGACGAAGGACACCGGGTCGCTGCCGGGAAAACTTTCCTTCAGCGCGGCATCGAGCTTGCGGTCGAGCACCTTCTCGGCCGGTTCGCCCGGCTTGGCGGTCACGCAGGCTTCGTTCGGGTCCTTGCCCGCTTCCCGCTTCATCTGAAGCCGTTGCGCCTGCACTTCCTGTTCGAGAATCTTCAGGTCGGCAGCGTCGCGCTCCGATGCGGTGGGTGCTGCCGCAACCTGCTTGGCATTGCGCAGCTTCTCGACGTTGTCCTTGAGTTCCGTGCGGGCACTGTCCATGCCGCCCTCCTGTGATTTCGGGCGCCGGTCGTGAATGACGGCCCCCTCGTACAACAGAATCGGAGGGCAAAAGTTGCGGTAGGGCCCGGGCCGGAATTCGAGTTGCGACGCAACCCGTTCAAGCAACCCGCTTTTTCTGGGCGGCGATCGAACCGGCACACTGGTCGGGGGGCAGCGGCCGGAGATGGGTGTCGTACGCGTCGGCGAACTCCACTTTGAACGGCTGTCCGTTGCGCTGGTACATCGAGACGAACAGCGTGCAGGCGTCGGAATGGTAGCGCAGGACGCGTGCCGTTCCGTCCTTGCGGTCGAACTGGGGAGCGCCGAACAGGGCGACGAGCTGAGGTTCGTCCAGTCCCTTGATCCGATCCGCCGGAATCGGCGTGCCGGCGTTGCGCGAGCTGAAGACCCCCTTCTCGCCAGCGCCCAGAGAATATTCCTGGGGCCCTCCGGTCTGGCAGCCGGCCAGCAGAAGGGTGGCGGCCAGTGCCCCGTATGCAGCTTTCATCGTGAGAGTTTAGCGCGAGGCAGCCGGCCGGTTAAGGGGTGGCTTCAGGGTCTGGGCGATATGGACCATCATCGCGACCCCCAGCACCGGCACGATCAGGTTGAGGATCGGGATCGTCCCCAGGAAGACGATCACGATGCCGGTCAGCCAAAGCGTTCCGGCATTGGCCTTGCGCCAGGCCTTCACCTCGGCCGGATCGCGCCGGCGCAGGGCGACCTGCTCGTAATACTCGCGCCCGGTCAGCCAACCGTTGACGCCGTAGAACAGCACCGCGCCCAGCCCGGCCACGAAGAGGGCGACCAGGTAGAAGGGGAGCATCACCAGGTTGATCGCTACCAGCACGGCCAGGAAGACGATGCCCGACCACAGGCCGGTCCAGAGCGGGATGCCCCGTGCCGGTCCGAGGTGGGGATAGTGCCTCGCTTCGACAATGTCGGCGATCCGTTCCATGAAGATCGAGATCACGATTCCGAAGCTCGCCGGAAACAGCATCAGCGCCAGCACGGTCACGGCGCCGCCGCCCAGCCAGCGGATGGTTTCGTTCACCCACGACCACTGGAACGTGGCGAATGACTGCAAAGTCCACCAGGCCAGCACGCCCAGTGCGATCTGCAGGACGAGGGACAGCGCCAGCGATTGCCAGACGATGCTACGCAGCCTGGGGTCGCCAAGCTGCTGCACCGCCAGTTCGAAGGCGCGGACCATGGCTTGCCCTAGGCCTGCGGGCCGACGACGCCCGCGGCCTTGAGCTCGCCGATCTCCTTGGCCGAGAAGCCGCGTTCGCCCAGGATTTCGTCGGTGTGCTGGCCGCGCCTGGCCGCCGGCCCCTTCACCGCTTCCTTGGTGCGCGAGAAGCGCGGCGCGGCAGCGGGCTGGGCGAAGCCGGCCACGTCGACATAGGCGTTGCGCGCCTTCGCGTGCGCGTGTTGCGGCGCTTCCTTCATCGAGAGCACCGGCGCGAAGCAGATGTCCGTGCCCTCCATGATCGCGCACCATTCGTCGCGCGTTTTGGTCTTGAAGATGCCGGCCAGCTTCGCCTTGAGCTGCCCCCAGGCCTTGCGGTCCATTTGCGCCGGCAGCGATTCGCCCTTCAGGCCGGTCTTGTCGAGCAGCAGGTCGTAGAATTGCGGCTCGATCGAGCCGATGCAGACATGCTTGCCGTCCTTGGTCTCGTAGGTTCCGTAGAAGTGGGCGCCGCCATCGAGCATGTTGCTCTCGCGCTCGTCGCTCCACAGGCCGGCGCCCGCCATGCCGTAGATGCCGCCCAGCAGCAGGGCCGCGCCGTCCACCATGGCGGCATCGACCACCTGGCCCTTGCCGGAGCGCTGGGCCTCGAGCAGGCCGCAGACCATGCCGAAGGCCAGCAGCATGCCGCCGCCGCCGAAGTCACCGACGAGGTTGAGCGGCGGCACGGGCTTGTCCTTGCCGCCGATCGCGTGCAGGGCGCCGGTCAGCGCGATGTAGTTGATGTCATGTCCGGCCGCCTTGGCGAGCGGTCCTTCCTGACCCCAGCCGGTCATGCGGCCGTAGACGAGCTTCGGATTGCGCGCGAGGCAGACGTCGGGTCCCAGCCCGAGGCGCTCGGCGACGCCGGGGCGGAACGGCTCGGTCATGCCGTCGGCCTTCTCGATCAGGCGAAGGACCACCTCGACGCCCTCCTTCTTCTGCAGGTCGATCGACACCGAACGCCGGCTGCGGTTATGGACGGCGAACTTCGGGTCGGCGAGACGGTCCATGACGTGCGCCTTCGTCCGGTCGACGCGGATCACGTCGGCGCCCATGTCGCCCAGCATCATCGAACACATCGGTGCCGGGCCGATGCCGGCCAGCTCGACGATCGTCAGTCCCGAGAGCGGACCCGCCATGATTTTCCTCCTGCAGAATGCGCGTTTCCTTGTCGGAACGATGGTAGCCGAAGGGTTCGGCGTTACAAAACCCGTCCCCCGGTCTAAAGTCCGCGCCGCGAGAGAGACGGTCGGAGGAAAACGGGATGGGGTTGGGCCGCATTGTCGCGACGGCGGTGCTTGCGTTCGGCATGGCCGGCGGCGCGTGGGCGCAGCAGGCGGAAAAGCCGACGCCCAAGGAATACAGCCAGCAGTTCCTGGTTCAGGGATCGTGGTTCCATGGCGTGCACGGGCTTGCCTTCAACAAGGACGATCAGCTGTTTGCCGGCTCGGTGATCGGGCAGACGCTCTACCGCGTGCAGGTGGACTCCGGTGAAGTCGACCGGGTGATCGATCCGCCGACCGGCATGGCCGACGACATTGCCTTCGCCGACGACGGCACAATGGCGTGGACGGCGTTTCTCATCGGCAAGGTCTACGTCCGCAAGCCGAACGGCAAGACCATCGAGGTCGCGCACGGCATGAGCGGTCCGAACTCGCTCGCCTTCGGCAAGGACAACAGGCTGTTCGTCTCCGAGGTCTTCCTCGGCGATGCGCTCTACGAGATCGACATCAGGAACGTCGACAAGCCGGACTTCAAGCCCTTCGCACGGGGCGAGCTGCGTCGCATCGCCGAGAAGCTGGGCGGCCTCAACGGCTTCGAGGTCCACAAGGACGACGGCTTCCTTTACGGTCCCCTCTGGTTCAAGGGCGACATCGTCAAGGTGAACCTCGAGACCGGCGCTACCGACGTGATCGCGTCGGGATTCAAGACCCCGGCAGCGGCCAACATCGATCCGCAGAACCGCGACAACGTCTATGTCGTCGATACGGGCACCGGCGGCATCTGGAGCGTGAGTCTCACCAGCAAGGTGAAGAAGCTCGTGGCGTCGATGAAGCCCGGTCTCGACAACCTCGCCTTCGATTCGCGCGGCCGCCTGTTCGTCTCGTCGATGACCGACAACGGCATCTACCTGGTCGACAAGCAGACCGGCGCGTGGCGCACCATCGTGGAAGGCAAGCTCGCGGTCCCGACCGACCTCGCCGTCTCGAGCGACGGCGGCAAGGACACGGTGCATGTCGCCGACGTCTTCAGCTATCGTACGGTCGACGGCGCCAACGGCGCCGTGACGGACGTGCTGCGCGTCCATGGCGAGACGCATGCCTATCCGATCGGCATCTCGCTGGGACCGAAGAACGTGCTGCTCACCAGCTGGTTCTCCAACACCGTGGAGAAGGTCGATCGCAAGACGGGCAAGCTGACGGCGACGCTGGGTGATTTCCTGGCGCCGGTCGATGCCGTGGAGTTCGCCGACGGCTCGATATACGTGGCCGAGCTGGCCAGCGGCAACCTCGTGAAGGTGAGCCCCGACGGCAAGGAGCGCAGCATCGTCGTGAAGGAGCTGCGCGGTCCGGTCGCCATGGCGCACGGGCCGGGCTCGCTGGTCTACATCACCGAGCTCTCGGCCGGTGCGGTCAGCCAGATCGACGTAGCCACCGGCGCGCGCAAGGTGGTGGCCGATGGTCTCACGGGCCCCGAGGGCATCGACGTCGGTCCGGACGGACGCCTGTATGTGGCCGAGGTCGGCCAGAAGCGCGTCGTCGCCATCGATCCCGCGACCGGCGCGAAGACGGTGATCGCGTCCAATCTCGACATCGGCCTGGCGCCGTTCCCGGGCGGGCCGCCTGCACTGGTGCCCACCGGCGTCGCCGTCGGTCGCACCGGCATCGTCTATGTCAGCGCCGATATCCGCAATTCGCTCTACAAACTGACACCGCCTTCACCGTAAGGGTCTCGCGATGGCCGGCATTCCTTTCATCAGGGATTTCAAGTTCGACTACGGGACCGCGATGGAGGTGACGCCGCTCATTCGCCGCGTCGTGGCCAAAAATCCGAGCCCCTTCACCTTCAAGGGTACCGGCACCTACATCATCGGCCACGGCAACGTCGCCGTCGTCGATCCGGGCCCAGACGACCAGGAACATATCGATGCCGTTTTGCGTGCGCTGCGCGGCGAGACGGTGACTCACATCCTGGTCACGCACACCCACATCGACCACGTGCCGGCGACGCCGGCGCTCGCCCGGGCGACCGGCGCCAAGGTCTACAGCTATGGCCCGCATCCGACACCCGAAGGCGTCTCGACCGAGCAGGAAGGCGACTTCTCGTTTGCCCCGGATGTGAAGCTGAACGACGGCGACGTGATCCAGGGCGACGGCTGGAACGTCGAGGCGGTCTACACGCCGGGACACATTTCCAACCATCTCTGCTTCGCGGTGAAGGAGGACAAGGCGCTGCTCTCGGGCGACCATGTCATGGGCTGGTCGACGGCGGTGATCTCGCCACCCGACGGCAACATGGCCGACTACTTCGCGTCGCTCCGCAAGCTGCTGCCGCGCGACGAAAGCCTCTACATCCCGACCCACGGCGCTGAGATCCGCGATCCCAATACGTTCGTGCAGGCCTATATCGAGCATCGCCTGGGCCGCGAGGCGCAGATCATCGCGCGCCTGAAGGACGGGCCGCAGACCATCCCGCAGATGGTGGCAAAGAATTACGCCGACACGCCGGTCCATCTTCATCCGGCGGCCGGCCGCTCGATGCTCGCCCATCTCGTCCAGATGGTGAAGGACGGCAGGGTCAAGACCGAGGATGGCCGGGCCGCGATCGACAGCGTCTATCGGCTTTAGGGGAAAACAAATGGACATGAAGCTTGGGGGCAAGACCGTGCTCGTCACCGGCGGCAGCCGCGGTATCGGCTTCGCCTGCGCCATGGGCTTCGCGGCCGAAGGCTGCACCGTTCACATCGCCTCGCGCTCGAAGGAATCGCTGGAAGCCGCGCGTGAGAAAATCCGCGCCCGCCACAACGTGCCGGTCGAGATCCATCCGGCCGACTTCTCCAACGGCGACACCGCCCGCCGCGTCGTCGAGGCGGTCGGGCATGCCGACATCCTGGTCAACAACGCCGGCGCCATCCCGCAGGGGGACATCTTCGGCATGACCGAGCCCAAATGGCGCGAGGCCTGGGACCTCAAGGTGTTCGGCTACATAAACGCCACGCGTGCCATGCTGGAGAAGATGTACGCCCGCAAGGCGGGCGTCGTCGTGAACGTGATCGGCCTCGCCGGCGAGAGCTTCAATTACGACTATGTGGCGGGCACGATGGGCAACGCCGGCATCATGGCCTTCACCCGCGCCGTGGGATCGAAGAGCGTCGATCACGGCGTGCGCGTGGTGGGGATCAATCCGCCGGCCACCCGCACCGACCGCATGCTGACGCGGCTGCGCGAGCAGGCCGAGAAGAAGTTCGGCGATCCCGAGCGCTGGGCCGAACTCACCAGGCACATGCCATTCGGCCGTGCCGCCGAGCCCGACGAGGTCGCCGACCTCGCGGTGTTCCTGGCCTCCGAGCGCGCGAGCTACATCAGCGGCGTCGTGATGACTCTCGACGGCGGCCAGGCCGCGCGGCACTAGGAGTAGTGAGAAGGGCGGCCGCCGTGAGGCCGCCCAATGATCGCTCTTCCTTCGGTGCCCTCGGACATTGCACAAGGCAATGTCCTGCCGTTCCTCGGGCTGGGCTTCGCCTGCCGATTAGTAGACTTGGCGCATAACCTGGGCGGCGAAACCGTCGACCGCCGACTTCTTCTGCGCTTCGCTCAGCTTGTTGTTCGCGGCAACCGCGGGGCAATAGGCCGTGACGAGGTAATTCACGACCTCGGCGCTCTCGACGCCCGGATAGCGGATCCGCAGATCGGCGGCCGCCGAAGCGATGGCATTGAACGTGTCGCCGCTCGCGAGTTGCTTGCCGACCGCCGCCATCTGGGCCGGCGTCTCCTTCAGGATTCCCGGTTTGGCGGTCGGCTGCGGCTTGGGGCAGTCCAGCGCCAGGGCGGGAACCGCCGAGGTGGCGAGCAGGGCGGCGGCAACCAGGGGGGCAAGGCGAAGCATGAATCGGTCTCCCGTGATGATGTCAGGGAAAGCGATAGCAAAACCGCATTCAATAGTCCCCTGGAAGTGCATCTGACGGTTCGCAGTCGCACCGCGGCGCGATTCGTCGGCGCCGGTCGTATGCTGTAGAAGAGGCGCTCGTAGCGGCCTCCCTTGCCGGGGACGTTCCATGCCCGCGCGAAACGCCTTTTGCGTTGTATGCGCGGCTTTTGCCGGAAAGGCAGCACTTCCATTGAAATCGTTCGCGTGGCGCGCCTTCGGGCGTGCGCGACCCGCTTCCATTCGTGAAGACGAAGACGCCATCCGCAGCGAGCTGTTCAGCATGGAGCGGCTGGAGCAGCATGCCCAGAGCCTGGCGAACAGCCAGCCCGTTCATGCCGCCCTGACGTCGGGCAAGTCGCTCGTCGTCCGCCTGCGCGACAACGAGCGCGTCCTGCTGGCGGCCTACCGTTCGATCGCCGCGGCGGTCGATGCCGGTCGCACGATCACGCCGGCCGCGGAGTGGCTTCTCGACAACTTCCATCTCGTCGAGAAGCAGGTGCGCGAAGTCCGCACGGACCTGCCGGCGGGGTATTATCGCCAGCTTCCCAAGCTCAGCGACGGCCCCTTGGCCGAGTACCCGCGGGTCTTCGGTCTGGCATGGGCCTTCGTGGCCCATACCGACAGCCGCTTCGATCCCGAGACGCTGACCCGTTTCGTGCGGGCCTATCAGACGGTCCAGCCGCTCAGCATCGGGGAACTCTGGGCCGTCGCGATCACGCTTCGCATCGTCCTGGTGGAGAATCTGCGCCGTTCGGCCAGCCGGATCGTGGATCGACGCTCGGCGCGCGAACAGGCCGACCTGGTCGCCGACCGCCTGCTGGGCCTGAAGGATCTCAAGGCGGATCTGGCCGCGCTTCAGCCCTACGAACGCGAAGGCTTTTCCGAAGGTTTCGCCGTCCAGCTCGTCCATCGCCTGCGCGATCAAGATCCCGAGACGACGCCAGCGGTGGGCTGGCTCGAGAAGCGTCTGGCGCGTGAGGGGACGAGCGCCGACGAGCTGGTGCGGCGCGAGCACCAGCTCCAGGGCGCAACCAACGTCACGGTCCGCAATATCATCACCAGCATGCGGCTCATATCCGACGTCGACTGGGCGAAACTTTTCGAAGCGGTGAGCCCGGTCGATGACGTGCTGCGGACCAGCGGCGTTTTCGCAGACATGGATTTCGCCACCCGCAATCTCTATCGCACGGCCATCGAGCAGATTGCGCGCGGCACGACTTTCGACGAGCCGGAGATCGCCCGCCGTGCCCTGGCCGCCGCCGCGGAAGCGGCCGTGCCGGCCGGAAGCGACAGCAATGCGGACGGACGGCGACGCGAGCCCGGTTACCATCTGATCGGACGCGGCCGACGGACTTTCGAGCGGTCGGTGGGATTTCGCACCCGAGGCCTCACGATCCGGCGGCGCCTGCTGCGGACCGGCCTCGCCGGTTATGTCGCGAGCGTCGGCGTCACCGCGGGCATCGTGCTGCTGGCGCCGCTCTTCGGCCTGTCGCTGCTCGGGATAGCGAGGTGGCCGCTCATCGTCATGGCGGCCGCGGGGCTGCTGCCGGCGCTCGACGCGGCGCTGCTGCTCGTCAACCGGCTGATCACCGGCGGCTTCGGCGCCACGCTGCTGCCGGGCCTCGAACTGCGCGAGGGCGTGCCTGCGCATCTGCGCACGTTCGTGGCGATCCCCACCCTGCTCACCACGCAGGCCGCGATCGAGGAGCAGATCGAAAGCCTCGAAGTCCATCATCTTTCCAATCCGGCCGGCGCCATACACTTCGCCCTGCTGTCGGACTGGACCGATGCGCCCGCCGAATCGATGCCGGGCGACGCCGCCCTGCTCGCGACCGCGGTCAAGGGCATCGCGCGCCTCAATCTTCGATACCCGACGCCGGATGGCGCCGACCGGTTCTTCCTGCTTCATCGCCGCCGCGGCTGGAACGAGGCGCAAGGCGCCTGGATCGGCTGGGAGCGCAAGCGCGGCAAGCTCCACGAACTCAACCATCTCCTGCGCGGCTCGACGGACACGACGTTCGTCGTAGCGGCCGAGGGTGCGGTGCGGCCGCTGCCCGCCGACGTCCGCTATGTCGTGACCCTCGATTCGGATACGCGCCTGCCGCGCGATGCGATCGTGCGTCTGGTCGGCAAGATGGCCCATCCGCTGAACCGGCCGCGCTTCGAGGCCGCCGAGGGCCGCGTAGTCGAGGGCTACGGCGTGCTGCAGCCGCGCGTCACGCCCTCGCTCCCGGTCGGCGCCGAGGGCTCGCGGTTCCAGCGCATCTTCTCCAACAACAGCGGCATCGATCCCTATGCATCGGCCGTGTCGGATGTCTATCAGGACCTGTTCGGCGAAGGCTCCTACTCGGGCAAGGGCATCTACGACATCGATGCCTTCGAGGCATCGCTGCACGGCCGCGTTCCCGACAGCACGATGCTGAGCCACGATCTCTTCGAAGGGACCTTCGCGCGCTCGGGCCTTGCTTCCGACATCGAGGTCGTCGAGGAATTTCCCGCGCGTTATGACGTGGCGGCGGCGCGCCAGCATCGCTGGGCGAGGGGCGACTGGCAGCTTCTGCCGTGGATGCTGGGAGTCGTGAAGGCGGCACCCGGCCGGCGGTCGGGCTTCCTGCCTGCCATCGGCTTCTGGAAAATGTTCGACAACCTGCGTCGCACGTTGTCGGCGCCGGCGGCCATCGTCTCCCTGATGGCGGGCTGGACGCTGCCGCTCCCCGCGGCGCTGGTCTGGACGGGGTTCGTGCTGCTGGCCATCGCGATGCCCACACTGCTGCCGGCGATGGCGGCGCTGTTCCCGCGCCATGCGAAGATCACCACCCGCAGTCACCTCGACGCGCTGTGGACAGACATCGTGGCAGCGGCTTCGCAGACAGCCCTGCTCGTCGTCTTCCTGGCCCATCATGCATGGCTGATGATCGACGCGATCGGGCGGACGCTGTTCCGGCTCGTGGTCAGCCATCGCCGCCTGCTCGAATGGATCACGGCGGCTCAATCCAAGCAGAGCCTGCGGGCCGGCTGGCCCGCTCTCTACGGCAAGATGGCCGGAAGCGTCGTGGTGGCGATGGTGGCCGCCGGGGTGGTCTGGCAGGTCGGCGTCGCCGCGGCGCCGGTGGCCGCACCCTTCGTGCTGGCCTGGCTGCTGGCACCCCTCATCGCCCACTGGGTGAGCCGCCCGCCCCACGACGCCGCCAGTTTGCGGATCAAGCCCGCGGAAGCGGCCTCGCTGCGCCTGATCGCCCGCCGGACCTGGCGCTTCTTCGAGACCTTCGTCACCGAGGCAGACAACATGCTGCCGCCGGACAACTTTCAGGAGGCACCGGCGCCGGTCGTGGCCCACCGCACGTCGCCGACCAATCTCGGCCTGCTGTTGCTCTCGACCGCCTCCGCGCGCGAGTTCGGCTGGATCGGCACCATGGAAGCCGTTGAGCGCCTGGAAGCCACTCTCGCGACGATGGAAAGGCTGCAACGCTTTCGCGGACATTTCTTCAACTGGTACGACACGAGCGACTTGCGTGCGCTCGAGCCGCGCTACGTCTCGACCGTGGACAGCGGCAACCTCGCCGGGCACCTGATCGCCCTGGCCAACGCCTGTGGCGCCTGGCGCGCGCGCAGTGCCGCGGCGCCCGATGGGGCGCGTGGCGCAGCCGACAGTCTCGACCTTGCCCGCGAGGCGCTGGCCGGCCTGTCCGACGACCGTCGCACCCATCTCGTCACCCGGCCCGAACTCGTCCGCGCATTCGACGGGCTGGCGGTGTCGCTGTCCGCGATCCCCTTCCGGCCGGCTGCGATCCTCGTGATGGCGGAAACCGCCGTCGATCTCGCGCGCACCCTCGCCAGCGAGCGCGACGACCCGGAAAGCGCCGACATGCTTTTCTGGATCGAGGCGGCCCACCGCACGGTCGCAAGCCATCATCGCGACGCCAGTCGGACCGATAAGATGACGGACGATCTGCATCGTCGCCTGTCGACAGTGGAGACATCGGCACGCGCCATGGCCGGCGCCATGGAGTTCGACTTCCTGTTCGACGAGAGCCGCCGGCTGCTGTCGATCGGCTTCCTGGTCGCCGAGGACCGGCTCGACATCAATTGCTACGACCTGCTCGCCTCCGAAGCGCGGCTGGCGAGCTTCGTGGCGATCGCATCGGGCGAGATTCCGGCCCGCCACTGGTTCCGGCTGGGCCGCGAAGTGACACCGGTCGGCCACAGTGCGGCGCTGGTCTCGTGGTCGGGTTCGATGTTCGAGTACCTGATGCCGTCGCTGGTCATGCGCGCCCCGTTCGGCAGCCTGCTCGAGAAGACCAACCGGCTGGTCGTTCGACGTCAGGTCCAGTACGCGACCGATCTCGGTCTTCCGTGGGGAATCTCGGAATCGGCCTACAATGCACGAGACAAGGAACTCACCTACCAGTACTCGAACTTCGGCGTGCCCGGCCTCGGCTTCAAGCGGGGCCTGAGCGAGGATCTCGTCATCGCGCCCTACGCCACCGGCCTCGCCGCCATGGTCGATCCCGCGGCCGCCGCCGACAACTTCGACCGACTGGCCGCATTCGGCGCGCGCGGACGCTATGGCTTCTACGAGGCGCTCGACTTCACGCCTTTGCGCCTGCCCGACGGCGAGAGCCGGGCGGTCGTGAAAGCCTACATGGCCCACCATCAGGGCATGACGGTCGTGGCCATCGCCAATGCTCTGCTCGATGGCGTGATGCGGTCGCGTTTCCATGCCGAGCCGGGGGTGCAGGCGACCGAACTGCTGCTGCAGGAGCGTGCGCCGCGCGATGTCGCGGTCGCCCATCCGCGCGCCGAGGAAGTCGGCGCCAGCGCCCTGGCCAAGGAGGCCGAGCCTGCGCTGGTGCGCCGCCTCCGCAATCCGCATGCCGCCAGCCCATCTGTCCATCTCCTGTCGAACGGACGCTACTCGGTCATGCTGACGGCCGCAGGCTCTGGCTACAGCCAATGGGGTGCCCAGGCCGTGACCCGCTGGCGCGAGGACACGACGCGCGACGACTGGGGGAGCTACGTCTTCCTGCGCGACGTCGAGACCGGCGCCGTATGGTCGGCCACGCACCAGCCATGTGGCCAGCGTCCCGACCGCTACGACGTGATGTTCGCGGAGGACCGCGCCGAATTCGTGCGCCACGACGGCACGCTTGTCACCAGCCTCGACGTCGTCGTGTCGCCGGAAGACGATGCGGAGGTAAGGCGCGTGACGCTGAGCAATGTCGGCAGCCTCGCGCGCACCGTCGAGTTGACGTCCTATGCCGAGATCGTCCTGGCGCCGCGCGGTGCGGATGCCGCGCATCAGGCCTTCTCCAAGATGTTCGTGCACACCGAATATCTGCCGGCCACCGGTGCGCTGCTGGCGACGCGCCGTCGCCGCGGCCCGGGCGAGCCCGAACTCTGGGCGGCCCATCTGGCTGTGGTCGAAGGAGAAGTTGTTGGCGAGATCGAAGTCGAAAGCGATCGCGCCCGTTTCATCGGCCGCGGTAACGAGATCGGCGATGCGATCGCGGCGACCGACGGTCGCCGGCTTTCCGGCACGGTGGGATCGGTCCTCGATCCGGTGTTCGCATTGCGGCGCCGTCTGCACATACCGGCGGGAGGTCTCGCACGGATCGCCTTCTGGACGGTGGTGGCCGCGTCCCGCGAAGCGCTGCTCGACGCGATCGACCGGCATCTCGATGCCAATGCCTTCACCCGCGCGGCGACGCTTGCCTGGACGCAGGCGCAGGTTCAACTCCGCCATCTCGACATCGACGCGGTCGAGGCGAGTCACTTCCAGCGCCTGGCCGGACATGTGCTCTACGCCAATCCGGCGCTGCGCTCGTCGCCCGACGCCATCCGGCGCGGTCTCGCCGGGCCCCCCGTCCTGTGGTCGCAAGGCATCTCCGGCGATCTGCCGATCGTGCTGGTGCGCGTGGAGGAGATCGAGGACACCGGCATCGTGCGCGAGGTCCTGCGCGCGCGCGAATACTGGCAACTGAAAGGGCTGTCGGTCGATCTCGTGATCCTGAACGAGCGCAGCACGTCCTATGTGCAGGATCTCCAGTCCATGCTGGATACGCTCGTGCGGGCCAGCCGGTCCCGGACCCATCTTGGCGTCGAGAACGTGCCCGGTGTCGTCCACGTCCTGCGCACCGATCTGATCTCGACCGAGACCCGGGCACTCCTGCTTGCCCTGGCACGCGTGGTGCTGCGGGGCGGGCGCGGCAGCCTGTCCGACCAGCTCGACCGCCTGAAGTCCCCGCGCGGCGTGGCACCGCCGCTTCGCCATGTCGCCAGGCCCGGTGACCGGGCGAGTTCGATGCCGCCGAAGCCGGTGGCACTCGCCGCGCTACAGTTCTTCAACGGCCTCGGAGGCTTCTCACCCGATGGCCGCGAATACGTCACTGTGCTCGGCCCGGGTCAGTCGACGCCGGCGCCCTGGATCAACGTGATCTCGAATGCGTCGTTCGGTTTCCAGGTGGCGGCCGATGGCGGCGGCTATACCTGGTCCGAGAACAGCCGCGACAACCAGCTCACGCCCTGGTCGAACGATCCGGTCGTCGACCGGCCGGGCGAGGCGCTCTATGTGCGCGACCTCGACAGCGGCAATGTGTGGACGCCGACGGCACGGCCGATCCGGCTCGAGCAGGCGACCTATATCGTGCGCCACGGCCGCGGCTACAGCCGGTTCGAAGTAGTGGCCAACGGCATCGCGCTCGAATTGCTGCAATACGTCCCGACAGGCGATTCCATAAAGATCTCAAGGCTCACGCTGCGCAACATCTCGGACCGGCCGCGCCGGCTCTCGGTCACGGCCTATGCCGAATGGGTACTGGGCCTCGCCCGCGGCGCCTCCGGTCCAACGGTCGTCACCGAACGTGACGGTGAGACCGGCGCGATCTTCGCGCGCAACCGGTGGAATCTGCATCATGGCAGCCGGGTAGCCTTTGCCGATCTCGCCGGTCGCCAGACCACGTGGACGGGAGATCGCGGCGAATTCATCGGTCGAAACGGCAGCATGGACAATCCCGCGGCCCTCAGCGCCGGCTTGCCGTTGTCGCAACGCCTCGGCGCCGGGCTGGACCCCTGCGCGGCCCTGCAGTCCGCCATCGAGCTGCCGCGCGGCGGCGTGCATGAGGCGGTCTTCTTCCTGGGACAGGCTGCCGACGAGACCGAGGCGCGCGCGCTGATCGGACGGTACAGGACAGCTGACCTCGCCGCCGTCCATCGCGAGGCGGTGGGTTTCTGGGACGGCGTGCTGGGCACCGTGCAGGTGAAGACACCCGATCCCGCGACAGACATCCTGCTGAACGGCTGGCTGCTCTACCAGTCGCTGGCCTGCCGCTACTGGGCTCGCTCGGCCTTCTATCAGGCAAGTGGCGCCTACGGGTTCCGCGATCAGCTCCAGGATGCGATGTCACTTTCGGTGCCGATGCCGGCGCTGGCGCGTGCCCACATCCTGCGCGCGGCATCGCGGCAGTTCGTCGAAGGCGACGTGCAGCACTGGTGGTTTCCGATCGCGGGCCAGGGCGTGCGCACGCGCATCTCGGACGATCGCGCGTGGCTGGCCACCGTGGCCGCGCACTATGTCGAGACAACGGGTGACGCGGCGATTCTCGACGAGCCCGTCTCGTTCATCGACGGACCGGCGCTGCGCGAGGGCGAGCACGATCTCTACTTCCAGCCGGGCCAGGCAGACGAGAGTGCGCCGCTGTTCGAGCACTGCGCGCGCGGCCTCGACCTGAGCCTCGCCACGGGTGCGCACGGCCTGCCGCTGATCGGCACCGGCGACTGGAACGACGGCATGAACCGGGTGGGCGAAGCCGGGCAGGGCGAGAGCGTGTGGCTTGGCTGGTTCCTGTACGCGGCCCTGCTGGCGTTCGCGCCGATCGCCGAACGCCGTGGCGAGACGCGCCGGGCGGCGGCGTGGAGCGCACACGCCGAAGCGCTCAAGGCCGCGCTCGACCGTGAGGCCTGGGACGGCGCCTGGTACCGTCGAGGCTATTACGACGACGGAACGCCCCTGGGCTCGGCGACGAGCGAGGAGTGCCGCATCGATGCGATCGCCCAGTCGTGGGCGGCGATCTCGGGCGCCGCCGATCCGGCGCGGGCGGCACAGGCCATGGAGTCGCTCGACAGGATGCTCGTGCATCGCGGCGACCGGCTCGCGCTGCTGTTCACGCCGCCGTTCGACAGGACCCCGCTCGATCCCGGCTACATCAAGGGCTATCCGCCCGGTATCCGGGAGAATGGCGGGCAGTACACCCACGCCGCGGCATGGTCGATCATGGGTTTCTCTGCGCTGGGCCAGGGCGACAAGGCCCACGAGCTGTTCGCGCTGCTCAACCCCATCAATCATACGGCCACGCGCGCCGGCGTGCTGCGCTACAAGGTCGAGCCCTATGTCGTGGCTGCCGACGTCTACTCGGTGGCGCCGCATGTCGGTCGCGGCGGCTGGACCTGGTACACCGGCTCGGCGGGCTGGCTCTACCGGGCCGGCATCGAGTCGATCCTCGGCCTCAGGGTCAAGGGCGACCGATTCGAGGTCGCGCCTTGCTTGCCGACGACATGGCCGGGTTTCGAGATGACCCTGACCCTGCATGGATCGGTCTACGAGATCGAGGTGCGCAATCCGAACGGCGTCAGCCGCGGTGTCGTCGCCGTCGAGCTCGACGGCGAGACGCAGCCTGTCGTCGACGGCCGGGCGGTGGTTCGCCTGGACGAGAGTCCCGCCCGGCGCAAGATCGTGGTGACGTTGGGCTAGGCGCTACTTGCGCTTGGCGGTGGCGGCCGGCTTCACCGGGGAGGCCATGGCGGATGCGAAGGTGGGCGCCACGATCTTTGCCTTGTTCTGCTTGGGCTTCTTCATCTCGCGGTTGCCGCGGCGATGTTTCATGGACATGGGAGGGGTGTTTTCCTGGCGTCGAGCCGGAGAAAATCTCCGGATCGTCGGGCCACGCGGGCGAGCTTACGCGCTTTCCCACGGAAAGTACGATCGATCGCGCCTACAACTCGACCTTTGCGACCACCGACGGAATACGGGGCGCCAGGATTCGCTCCGGCGACGCGAACTGCGGATGAGGTCCGGCACGATCGCCGATCGTCAGGACGGCGACGAGCAACAGAAGCCCTCCCGCGAGGGCACTGGGGCCATAGCCCCAGGCCGCGCTGTACCGCCAGCACGGAAAGGCCACTACGCCCGCGGTCGCCAGGATCAGGGCGAGGCTAAGTCCCAGCATTCGTATCCTTTTATTCGTTGGTCGGAGAACGAGCACGAAGGATGCGGGTTCCGCCTTCGAACGGTCATTTTCCAATACGGAACCAAAAGACCGTTCGTCCCCCAGCGACGGCGTTCCACATGGTCGCAAGGTGGCGGGCGAGGGTAGTTTGCGGGCAATAATGGATGACGCCCTCTCGAGCGCTCGCGCGCTTCTGCATTCCGTCTTTGGATTCAACGCCTTCCGGCCGGGGCAGGAGGAGATCGTGCGCGCCGTTCTGGACGGCGAGAACGTCTTGGCCGTGATGCCCACCGGCAGCGGCAAGTCACTCTGCTTCCAGCTTCCGGCCCTTGTGCGTCCGGGCCTGACCCTCGTGGTCTCTCCGCTGATTGCCCTGATGCGCGACCAGGTGCAGGCGCTGACGGCGGCCGGCGTCGCGGCCGGCAGCCTGAACTCCAGCAACGAGCCCTCCGAGAACACGCGTGTCATGGGGCTGTTGCGGCGGGGCGAACTGCGGCTGCTCTACGTAGCGCCGGAACGGCTGGCGAGACTCGACACGGTCGAGATGCTGGCAGACGCCGGCGTGTCGATGATGGCGATCGACGAGGCGCACTGCGTCTCGCAATGGGGCCACGATTTCCGGCCCGAGTATCTGACGCTGGGCAGTCTCGCGCGCCAGATCGGCGGGCGCCTGCAGACCCTGGCCTTCACCGCGACGGCGGACGCGCCGACCCGGGGTGACATCGTCGAGAAGCTGTTTGTCGCGCCGCCGCGCGTCTTCGTGCGCAGCTTCGACCGGCCCAACCTCCGGCTCGCCTTCAAGCCCAAGGAACGCTCCACGCGCCAGGTCCTGTCCTTCGTGCAGTCGCACAAGGGCGAGAGCGGCATCGTCTATTGCGCCTCGCGCCGCAAGGTCGAGGAGATGGCCGAGGCGCTTAAGGACGCGGGCGTCAACGCGCGGCCCTATCATGCCGGCCTCGAAAAGGCGGTGCGCGATGCCAACCAGGATGCCTTTCAGCAGGAAGACGGCCTCGTGATGACCGCGACCGTGGCCTTCGGCATGGGCATCGACAAGCCCGACGTGCGCTTCGTCTGCCACGCCGACCTGCCCTCGAACGTCGAGGCCTACTACCAGGAGATCGGGCGTGCGGGACGCGACGGCCTTCCGGCCGACACGCTGACGCTCTATGGCCTCGGCGACATGCAGCTTCGCCGCCTGCAGATCGAGCAGGGCGAATCGTCCGACGAACGCAAGCGCATCGAACGACAGCGGCTGGGGGCTCTCCTCGCGCTGGCCGAAGCGCCGCGTTGCCGCCGCCAGACGCTGCTTGCCTATTTTGGCGAGTCCTCGGAGCCCTGCGGCAACTGCGATCTCTGTCAGGAAGGCGTCGAGCTGTTCGACGCGACCATCGACGCGCAGAAGGCGATGTCGGCGATCGTCCGCACTGGCGAACGCTTCGGCATGGAACACCTCATCGCCATCCTCACGGGCGACCTCACCGACAACGTCGCGAAGTTCAACCACGACCGACTGCCGACCTTCGGCGTGGGCAAGGACCGCAAGGCGACGGACTGGCGCTCGATCTTTCGCCAGCTCTCGGCGGTCGGCCTGATCGCCCAGGACCTGATGGAGCACGGTCGCTGGTCGGTCACTGACGAAGGATGGAAGGTTCTGAAAGGCGCGCAGAAGGTCGAACTTCGCAAGCTCGTCGCGTCGCCGTCGGCCAAGGGCGGGCGCCGTGACCGGCGGGCGACGACCGTGCCGATCGTCGGCGACGCCGACACCGAGTTGCTGGACGCCCTGCGCTCCCTGCGCACTCACCTGGCGCGGGCGCAGAACGTTCCGGCCTATGTCGTTTTTTCCGACCGCACGCTCGTCGAGTTGGCCACCCACCGTCCCACGACTCCGGCGGCCATGCGTGAAATTCACGGAATCGGCGACGCCAAGCTCGAGCGCTACGGCGCCGAGTTCCTCGCCATCATCCAGCCGCGCCGGCCCTGACCGCGCCGTTTCGAGGAACTTCTCCCATCGGTTTCTCGTTCTAGGCGGGGCCTCCCAACGACCCCGGGCCGGGCCGTTTCGTCCATTTGCGGGCAGGCATCGATCGGAGAGGGATCATGAACGCCGAGATGGGAAAATCGAAGGATCGCACCGGAGTTCCGGGCCTCGACGATATTCTCCTGGGCGGGCTGGCATCGGGGCGCGTCTTCCTGCTCGAAGGCAGTCCGGGGACGGGCAAGACCACGGTGGCGCTGCGCTTTCTTGTCGAGGGCGCGCGGGCGGGCCAGCGCGGGCTTTACGTCACGTTGTCGGAGACGGAGGCGGAGCTCAGGTTCACGGCCGAGGCACATGGCTGGTCGCTCGACGACAAGACCGAGGTCTTCGAAGTCGTGCCGCCGGAGAGTCTGCTCGATGCCGACCAGCAGCAGAGCCTGCTCTATTCATCCGATCTGGAACTCGGCGAGACGGTGAAGCTGATCTTCCAGGCCGTCGAGCGCAGCAGGGCTCAACGCGTGGTGCTCGATTCGCTGTCGGAGATCCGCCTGCTGGCCCAAAGCTCGCTGCGGTACCGGCGGCAGATCCTTGCGCTCAAGCACTATTTCGCCCGGCACGGCGCGACTGTGCTGATGCTCGACGACCTGACGACCGACGTGCACGACAAGACGGTTCACAGTGTCGCGCATGGCGTCATCCGGCTCGAGGAGCTGACGCCGGGTTATGGCGCCGAGCGGCGTCGCCTTCGAATCGTCAAGTATCGGGCGCAGGGATTCCGCGGCGGCTACCATGATTTCGTCATCCGGGCGGATGGCGCACGGGTGTTCCCGCGACTGGTCGCGGCCGAATATCGTCGGGATTTCGAGCGTGCGCGGATCGGGACCGGCATTCCGGCGCTCGACAGCCTTCTGGGGGGCGGCATCGAGCAGGGGTCGAGCACCCTGCTGGTCGGGCCAGCCGGGTCGGGCAAGACGACGCTGGCCTGGCAGTTCGTGGCCGAGGCCGTCCGCAAGGGTGACAAGGCCGCGATGTTCGTCTTCGACGAGGAAATCGGCCTGCTGTTCGACAGAGCCCGACCGCTCGGCTTCGACTTCGCCGCGATGCAGGCGACGGGCCAGCTCACGATCACGCAACTCGACGCCGCGGAGCTCTCGCCGGGCGAGTTCGCCCACGACGTGCGACGGGCCGCCGACGATCCGGCCGTCAAGACGATCCTGATCGACAGTCTCAACGGCTATCAGGCGGCGATGCCCGAGGAGAACTCGCTCATTCTCCATATGCACGAGCTCATTCAGTACCTGAACCGCACCGGAGTCTCGACATTCCTCACTGTGGCCCAACAGGGCATCGTCGGTGACATGAGATCGCCGCTGGACCTCACATACCTCGCCGATGCCGTCATCCTGCTACGCTACTTCGAGGCCGACGGCGCCGTCAGGCGGGCCTTGTCCGTCATCAAGAAGCGGGGTGGAAAGCATGAGGAGACGATTCGGGAATTCTGGATCGACGGCGGTCTTCATATTGGCGAGCCCCTGACGGCCTTCCGCGGCGTCCTGCGCGGCACGCCGTCCCTCCCCGGCGATCGCGCACCCGTTCGACCGACGTCCCGCTGATGACGAGCGAGTGGCCCGATCGATCCCTGAGGGCGCTCGTCCTGGCGCCGCGGGGGCGCGACGCCGCGGTCGCGTGCGCGCTCATCCGCCAGACGGGCGTGGAGTGCGTCCCCTGTTCCAGTCTTTCGGCGGTGGTCGATGTCCTCGACGACGATGTCGCCTTCCTGCTGATCACCGAGGAGGCGATCCGCGGCGCCGATCTCAGGCCGCTGTCCGACTGGCTCGGGAAACAACCGCCCTGGTCGGATATGCCCTTCCTCCTGGTGACCGATCACGGCGGTGGCCCGGAGCGCAATCCGATTGCATCGCGCTGGCTGGAAACGCTGGGGAACGTCTCGTTCATCGAGCGCCCCTTCCATCCGACGACTCTGCTCAGCGTGGCGCGCGCCGCGGTCAAGGGAAGACGGCGACAGCACGATACGCGCCGCCTGCTCGCCAACCTCTGGGAGAGCGACCAGCGCCTGCGCACGGCCCTGCATGCGGGCCGGCTGGCCGCCTGGGAATTCGACTTCCCGAGCTCGCGCCTGACGGTCGCCGCGGAGGGCAAGACGATCCTCGGCCTTCCCCTCATGGAGGATGTCGGACTCGACTGGCTGATGCGGGGGATGCTGGTCGATGACCACGCAAGCGTACGCAAGGCGCTCGGCCATAGCGTGGCTTCCGGTCGGGACTTCGCTGCCGATGTCCGGTTCCGCCGGCCCGACGACAGGATCGTCTGGCTCGATGTGCGCGCGCGGCTCGTCCGCGACGCGCGCGGCGCCCCGCGGCGCTTCGTGGGCCTCGCTTCGGACATCACGACGCGCAAACTGGCCGAGGAGACGCTTCAGGACCTGAACGAGCAGCTCGAGAAACGTGTCCAGGAACGGACGGCGCAGCTGCGCAGCGCGCACGACGAGCTGGTGGCGCAGATCGCCGAGCGCGAGCGCACCGAGGCGCAGCTCCGCCAGATGCAGAAGCTGGAATCGATCGGCCAGCTGACGGGTGGTGTCGCGCACGATTTCAACAACCTGCTGACGGCGGTGATCGGCAACCTCGAACTCCTGCGCAAGCGGGTGCCCTCCCATCCGGCAAGCGACCGTCTGATCGACGGCGCCATGCAGGGTGCGCAGCGGGGCGCGGCGCTGACGCAGCGGCTGCTGGCCTTTGCGCGGCACCAGGCGCTCGATGTCCGCCCGGTCGACCTCGCTGGCCTCATCCGTGGCATGGACGATCTGCTGCGTCGGTCGCTCGGACCGTCGGTCACCATGCTGCAGGATCTTCCTCGCGGAATACCTCCGGCCCATGTCGATGCCAACCAGCTCGAACTCGCCCTGCTCAATCTCGTGGTCAACAGTCGCGATGCCATGCCGGAGGGCGGCACCGTGACGCTCTCGCTCGATGTGGCCGAAACCGGCGCGGCGCGGGATCTCGCAGCCGGGCGCTATGTGAGAGTCATCGTGGCGGATACTGGCTCTGGCATGGACGCCGAGACGCTGCGCAAGGCGATCGAACCCTTCTTCTCGACCAAGGACGTCGGCAAGGGAACGGGACTCGGCCTGTCGATGATCCACGGGCTGGCGCAGCAGCTCAAGGGGACCCTGCGGCTTTACAGCACGCCGGGCCGCGGGACGCGGGCCGAGCTGTGGCTGCCGGTTGCTGAAGGCGCGGCCGAAGTGCTGCCTCAACCGGGTGCGGACGCCGCATCGGAAGCCAGGAAGGCCGCCCGACTCCTGTTCGTGGACGACGATTTCCTGATCAGCCTCAGCACAACATCGCTGCTGGAGGACCTCGGCCATACTGTCGTGACCGCCTCTTCCGGCGCGGAGGCTCTCGAAGTGCTGCGTACCGGCGAGCCGATCGACATGATGATCACCGACTACGCGATGCCGGGGATGACCGGCCTGCAACTGGCCGAGGAAGCACGCGCGCTCCGCCCGGGTCTGCCGATCCTGCTCGCCACGGGCTATGCCGATCTGCCCACGAAGAGCCGCTTCGAGCTGCCCCGGCTCAACAAGCCCTATCAGCAGATGCAGCTCGCCGAGCAAATCCAGGGCCTGCTCGGCTGACGGCACTCAGGCGAGGAACGGCATCACCTGCCGCACGCGCGGGTCGCGCAGCCACAAGCCGCCCCATACCAGGATGCCGAGATAGAGGCCGAACAGCGTATGGCTGAACAACGGACTGTGGAGTTTCAGGTGGGTGGCGATCGCGCCGCCGAACAGGCCGGTCAACACGACCGCGCCCAGCAGGGCGGTGCGGGGCCACGCGTAAAGGGCGGTGCAGACCAGCGTCACGACGCCGAGGAAACGGGCAAAGGCCTCGGTCGCGGGGAGTCCCATTTCCTTCGACGTTGTGATTACGATCTCAAGCGGTACCAGCTTGATCCCCCCATCGAAGAGCAGGAACAGGACGGCAAGGCCGCTCATGACGCGGCCCGTCCAGAGGGCCGGAGTCGAGACCATGGTCAGGCGGCCTTGATCGGTGCGCCCATCGTCCACATCACTCCGAACGGATCGACCAGCTGGCCGTAGCGGTCGCCCCAGAACATGTCCTGCACCGGCATCTTCACCGTGGCGCCGGCCTTTACCGCCTTGCCGAAAGCGGCATCGACGTCCTCGACCTGGAGATGGAGCATGAAGCCGGCCGGCTTCTCCAGCGGCGCGCCATGCTCGGGAAAGGCATCGGCCAGCATCAGCGAACCGCCGTTGATGACGAGATGGATGTGCATGTAGCGGCCCTTGTCGTCGGGCGGCATGCGCGCGACTTCCTCCGCGCCGAAAGCCGTGACGTAGAAGTCCGCGGCCTTGCCGGCATTGCTGACCGAGAGGTAGGGGCAGGGCCCGCCGAGGACGGGCGGCTGCTGGGGTGCATTCATGACGGTCTCCTTGGCTGATGTTGTGTTCGGAGGACGACCGGCCTGCCCCGATGCCGACATCACCCGTCGCGATTTTCTTCAATTGGCGGACAGGCGGTCGAGATGCTGCCGTATGTGCGCGGCCTCGGCTGGCGTGTTGGCAAGGGCGATCGCCTGGCCGAATGCCTTGCGGGCTTCGTCCGGCCGCTCGAGCTGCTCGAGCAGCGCACCCTTCACGCCGTGGAAGTAGAAATAGCCCCGCAGCCGCTCGCCGAGCGGCTCGATCATGTCCAGCGCGGCCTGCGGCCCCTTGACCTTGGAGACCGCCACGGCGCGGTTGAGCGTCACCACCGGCGAGGGTTGGAGGCGTTCCAGATTGGCGTAGAGCAGGTCGATCTGGGCCCAGTCCGTGTCTTCGGCGTGCCGGGCCCGCGCATGCAGCGCGGCGATCGCCGCCTGGATCTGGTAGGGGCCGGGCCGGCGATGCCGCATGGCCTTGTCGATCAGGGCCAGCCCCTCGGCGATGCGCGGCTGGCTCCAAAGGCTGCGATCCTGGTCCTCCAGGAGGACAAGGTTGCCGTCTCGGTCGAACCGGGCCTCTGCCCGCGAACGCTGCAGCAACATGAGCGCCGTGAGGCCCATGATCTCGGGCTCGGCGGGGAACAGGCGCAGCAGCAGGCGCGCAAGCCAGATCGCTTCCTCGGCCAGCGGCGTGCGGGCCTCGGCCTCGCGACTGCTGCTGGACGAGTAGCCCTCGTTGAACAGCAGGTAGATCATCGCGGCGACGGCGGCGAGGCGCTCCGCCCGCTCGGGTGCACCCGGCGTCTCGAAGGGGACACCGGCAGCGCCGATGCGGGCCTTGGCGCGCGTAATGCGCTGCTCCATGGCGGCCTCGCCGACGAGGAACGCCTGCGCGATCCGTTTCACCGACAGGCCGCAGACGATGCGCAGCGCCAGGGCGATCTGCTGCGTGGCCGGCAGATCGGGATGGCAGCATACGAACAGCAGCCGGAGGATATCATCCTTGTAGTGTTCGCCGTCCAGCCGGTCGGCCAGTGATGCCTCGGCATCGTCGAGGTTCGAAAGCACCGTTTCGTCCGGCAGCTCGGTCATGCGCGACTGTCGGCGCACCTGATCCATTGCGGCGTTGCGGCCGACCAGGATCAGCCACGCGGCCGGATCGCGCGGCGGGCCGTTCTGCGGCCAGTTCTTCAGTGCCCGCAGGCAGGCCTCCTGGAAGGCTTCCTCGGCCGTATCGAGATTCCGGAAGTAGCGGAGCAGCGCGCCCATCACCTGGGGTCGCGCCGCGCCGAGGACCGGATCGATCCAGCCGAGATCGTTCATGCGGCTGGCTTCTTCGCGTGGCCCCGTTCGTCAGGCAACTGGCTGGGATGGAACTCGGCCACCGGTCGGATCTCGTAGCTGCCGGTGCCGGGATTGGCCTTTGCCAGCTCCTTGGCCGTGTGGATGGCTTCCTCCAGCGAGGCGCAGTCGATGACGTAGAAGCCGAGGAGCTGCTCCTTGGTCTCGGCGAAAGGCCCGTCGATCACCATCTCCTCGCGCCCTTTGCGCAGGGTCGTGGCGGCCGTGGTCGGCAGCAGCCGCGCCACGGGACCCAGCCGGCCCTGCCGGGCGAGCTTGTCGTTGACGGCATAGAGTCGCTGCATCGTCTGGTCGTGATGGTCCTTGGACCAGGCGCCGACGGCTTCCTCGGAATTGTAGCAAAGAATGGCGTAGAGCATGGGTCTCCGGTCCCTCTGTTACCCAGGACGAGCGAACGGGGCGCCTGCCGACAGGTTCGCCCCAAAAATTGTCGCCTATTCGGCGTCGGACGAGACAGGATTCTCGAAGGGAACGCCGGCTTTCAGAATGCGGTAACGCCCGTGCTGGATTTCCGCCCCGGCGACGATGCCGGTGCGGGCGCTGCCGCCATCGAGGCACAGGCGATCGCCCTCGAAGAGGTGCGTGTCGTCCATGCCGCTGATCGCCTTGTGCTTGTCGGGCGGCGTATGGCCATGGACCACCAGCGTGCCGCCGAACCCCTTCTTCCAGTCGAGGAAACCGTGGTTGATCCACGCCCAGCGCGCCTCGGTGAAGATCAGCCAGGGGCGGGCCAGGAACTCATCCTCCTCGGCGTGCGGGTCGAGGCCGCCGTGCACGAACACCGTGTTGCCCAGCCGCACGTGCGAGCGCATGCCCTGCAGCCGGTGCACCACTGCCTCGCCCAGGGCGTCGTGCAGCAGGCCCTGATCGGCATGCGTCGCCGGACGGCCAGCGCGGGCCGCCATCTGATCGAGCAGGATGTGGCCGCCCATGCGCTTGGACAGCCACATCGTCTCGGCCTTGTGCGCGTGCGGCCCGCCGACGACGGTCAGCATCATCATGATCTCGTGGTTGCCCATCAGGCGGTCGACATGATCGACGCCGTGGGCCTCCTCGCTGCCGGCCCATTGTTCGAGTACGCCGATACTGTCGGGCCCTCGATTGATCATGTCGCCCAGGTAGATCAGCCGGCGCCGGCCCTCTGCCTCGCCTGCGAGCCTCGTGATCGTGGCCCGCAACGCCCCGAGCTCGGCGGCGCAGCCATGCACGTCGCCGATCGCGAACACTGTCTCGCCCTTCAGGTCGAAGGGCGCGGGCTTCCACTCGGAGATTTCGACGGGCAAGGCGCTCATGAGGAGCGAGGTTAGCCCTATCCGGCGCGGCGCTCCACCGCGGCGGGCGGCTTGCGGTCGAACTCTTCCTTGATGCTACGATTGAGGTCGAACTTGAAGGGCGTTGCGGCGTCGCGCGGCACCCAGACCTGTGCAGCGAGAGTGTACTTGTCCGCCTCCAGGGAATCGATGCCGATGGCGCCGACATTCAGTACCCGCTGGTCTCCCTCGATCAGGCCGCGCAGCCGCGAGATCGCGGTGCCGACATCCTCGTTGGCGGGACGGGGCACGCGGAATTCCAGACGCGCCGTGTCGTTGCGGGTCGGCACTTTCACGATCTCGCCCCACAGTTTGCCGTTGGGGATGATGACGCGTGTATTGTCGTCGCCGTCGATCTCGGTGAAGAACAGGTTGATCTCTCGCGCGATGCCCGTGACGCCGCCGGTCTCGACGCGATCGCCGATATGGAAGGGACGGAACACGACCAGCATGATGCCCGCCGCGAGGTTGCTGAGCGTTCCCTGCAGGGCCAGGCCGATCGCGATGCCCAGCGCGCCAAGGACCGCGACGAAGCTGGTTGTGGCTATCCCGAAGGTCGTGAGGACCGCGACGAAGGTGAAGACGAGAACGGTGTAACGTGCCGCGTTGCCGAGAAAGAGCGCCACAGTGCGGTCGATGCGAGGGGTCTGCTGACAGAGCCGCACCACGGCCGTGTAGAGCAGACGCGACGTCATCCAGCCGGCGCACAGGATGATGATCGCACCGACGACCCGAAGGCCGTAGGTCGTGATCAGGGCCACCAGCACGTTGGCGGCGTTATTCCACTGTTCTTCGATACCCATGAGGGAGGCAACGCCCGGACGGCGCCGCCGGTTGCCTCTTGCCCGGCGGGTACGCTTGCGTCAGCGGGCGTCGTTCTCGCGGATGAACGAGCGCACGCGCGGCATGATCTGTTCGCGCCACTTGCGACCGTTGAAGATGCCGTAGTGACCGACGCGGGGCTGTTCCCAGTGCACGTGACGCGCGCCGGGGATATTCGGCGTCAGGGCATGCGCGGCCTTGGTCTGGCCGACGCCGGAAATGTCGTCGAGCTCGCCCTCGACCGTCATCAGCGCCGTCTCGATGAAGGACGGGTCGATCTTGCGGCCCCGGCTCACCCATTCGCCGCGCGGCAGCAGGTGTTCCTTGAACACGACCTCGATCGTCTGGAGATAGAACTCGGCGCTGAGATCCATCACCGCGAGATACTCGTCGTAGAACGTGCGATGCGCGCCGGCCGGCTCGTCGTCGCCCTTCACCAGATGCTCGAACTGGCGCATGTGCGCGTTCACATGCCGGTCGAGGTTCATGCTGATGAACGAGGTCAGCTGCAGGAAGCCGGGATAGACGCGGCGCAGCGCACCCGGATAGTTGAGCGGCACCGTCGAGATGACATTCTGGCGGAACCACATCATCGAGTTGCGCATCGCCAGGTCGTTGGGGACCGTGGGGCTGACGCGCGTGTCGATCGGGCCGCCCATCAGGGTGATCGACTTGGGCTGGCGCGGCTCCTTCGCCTCGGCCATCAGCGCGGCGGCGCCCATGACCGGGACCGAGGGCTGGCAGACGGCGATGACGTGGACGTCGGGGCCAAGGTACCGGCAGAACTCGGCGACATAGTCGATGTAGTCGTCGAGGTCGAAGTTGCCTTGGCTGAGCGGCACTTCGCGCGCGTCGATCCAGTCGGTGATGTGAACGTCGTGGTCGGGCAGAAGCGCCTCGACCGTGCCGCGCAGCAGCGTGGCGTAATGGCCGCTCATCGGCGCCACGACCAGCACCTTCGGGTCGCGCCGCGTCGTGTCGCGATGGAAATGCAGGAGCTGGCAGAACGGTTTGCGCAGCAGGATCTCTTCGTTGACCGCGACCGTCTCGTCGCCGACCTGCGTGGTCTTCAACCCGAACGCCGGCTTGCCGTAGTTCTGGGTCAGGCGGGTCATGATCTCGGCGCCGGCGGCGACCGACTTGCCGAACCAGGTCTCGGTCCACGGATTGTAAGGGCTGGAATAGACCTGTTCGAGAGCGCTGGCCCACATCCGGATGGGGGCGGCGAGCTGGCGCTGGAATTCGTAGGCTTGATAGAGCATGGGGCGCGGATTGTACGCTCCGAACCGCCTATGTCACGCTTATAGTGCGTCGCAACAATCGTTATAATTCAATGACTTAGAGCAACCGCCCCACGGCGCTGGCGATCGCCTCGGCCTTGGCGTCGTGGGTGAAGTGGGTGACGAAGCGGCCGTTGCGGTCGAGCAGGTACACGATCGAAGAGTGATCCATCAGGTAGGGTGAGCCCTCCTTCCCCGGCACCTTCTGGTAGTAGACGCGATAGGCCTTGGCCACGTCGGCGATCTGCTTGGGCGTGCCGGTGAGGCCGATGATGCCCGCCCCGAAGTTGGGCACGTAGCCCTTGAGCAGCGCCGGCGTGTCGCGTTCGGGGTCGATCGTGATGAACACGAGGTTCACCTTCTTGGCCGCGTCCGGTCCCAGCTTCTCGACTGCCGTCTCCATCAGCAGCAGCGAGGTCGGGCAGACGTCGGGACAATAGGTGAAGCCGAAGTAGATGAGCGTCGGCTTGCCCTTGAGCTGGTCGCTGGAGAATGGCCGGCCGTCCTGGTCGACGAGCTGGAAGGGGCCGCCGATCGACGGCTTGCCGTCCTTGGTGGCATCCCAGGCGATCCAGCCGGCGGCGAAGACGAGGGCCGCGATCCAGATGCCGAGCAGCGCCTTCATGGTGCGTGACATGCCGCCGAACATGGGCCGGGCGGGCCGTCTCGACAAGCCGGACCGCTCGTCGCACAACTCGACGTGATGAAGGAACGCATCCTGGTTCTGGGCGGCGGGTTCGCCGGCCTGTGGAGCGCACTGGCCGCGGCGCGGGCGCGCGAGGTGTTCGACGCCGATCTCGAGATCGTGCTGCTGAACGACACGCCATGGCATTCGATCCGGGTTCGCAACTACGAGGTCGACCTGTCGGATACGCGCGTCGCGCTCGACGACGTGCTAGGGCCGGTCGACGTGCATCGACTCCAGGGAACGGTGACGGCAATCGACGTTCGGAACCGGCGTGTCGACTACGCAGTCGATGGCGTGGCGCGGAGCATCGGCTACGACCGCCTCGTCTTCGCCCTGGGCAGCCGGCTCGCGCGGCCGCCGATCCCCGGCCTCGCGGAACATGGCTTCGATGTCGATACCTATGACGGGGCGATGCGGCTCAACAGTCATATTGCCGATCTGAACGCGGCCGCGTCGACGGTGCTGGTGGTGGGCGGCGGGCTGACGGGTATCGAAGCCGCGGCCGAGATGCCGGGCAAGCTGCGCGTAGCGGGTGTAACGAAGCCACGCGTGATCCTGGCTGATCACGCGCCACGCATCGGTTCGGACATGGGCGCCGAAGCGATGCCCGTCATCGAGGAGGCGTTGCGGTCGCTGGGTGTCGAGATGCGGGGCGGCGTTTCCGTGACGGCGGTCGATGCCGGAGGAGCGATGCTCGAGGGTGGCGAACGCATCGAGGCGGCGACCGTCGTGTGGTGCGCCGGCATGCGGGCCCATCCGCTCACGTCGGCCTTCGCGGTCGAGCGCGACCGGCTCGGCCGTCTACCGGTCGATCCGACGCTGAAGATCCGGGGCCTCCAGGCCGAGTTCGCCGCCGGCGACGTCGTGTCCTTCCTGATCGACGGCACGCATGGATGCGTGATGTCGTGCCAGCATGGACGGCCGATGGGCCGGTTCGCCGGCCACAATGCCGTCCGCGACCTGCTGGGACAGCCGAAGCTGCCGCTCGCCATCGGCTGGTACACGACCATCCTCGACCTGGGTCCCTGGGGGGCGCTCTACACCGAGGGCTGGGACCGCAAGCTCGTGTCCAGCGGAGCGACCGCCAAGCGGACGAAGGAGCTGATCAACCGCGAGCGCATCTATCCGCCGCGATCGGGCGGGCGGCAGGCGCTGCTTGATGCGGCCGCGCCGACGGTGCAGACACCACCGGTGAAATTCGGGTGAGGGACGACAGATGTTCTACGATGCCAGCAAGCGTGACCATGGACTGCCGCAGGATCCGCTCAAGGCGCTGATCGTGCCGCGGCCGATCGGCTGGATCTCGACGGTCGACGGACAGGGCCGGGTCAACCTCGCGCCCTACAGCTTTTACAACGGCGTCGGCGAATTTCCCCCGATGGTCTATTTCGCCATCACCGGCACCTACGGCGATACGCCCACCAAGCACAGCCGCATGAACGCCGAGGAAACCGGCGAGTTCGTGGTCAACATGGTGACCGCGGAGATGAGCGAGAAGATGAACATCACCACCGCGATGGTGGCCTATGGCATCGACGAGATGAAGCTCGCCGGCCTGACGCCGGAGCCCTGCCGCTTCGTGAAGCCGCCGCGGGTCAAGGAATCGCCGGTCGCACTCGAGTGCAAGTACTGGAAGACGATCGAACTGCCGGAGGAGCCCGGCCACGAAGCCAAGCGCGGCTCGATCGTGCTGGGCCAGGTAGTGGGCATCCACATCGACGACGGCATCCTGAAGGAAGGCCGCGTCGACATCATGTCGATGAAGCCGGTCGCGCGGCTGGGCTACAGCGAATACACGACGGTCGAGAACGTCTGGAAGATGCGCCGTCCGGACGATCCGCGGTATCAGTAGCGGACAGGTGGAAGGAAAGGTCCCTCGCCTACGCTCGGGATGACACTGTTGTTGTGGCCGGCACAGTACGCAGCTGCAGAAACGTTGTCATCCTGAGCGCAGCGAAGGACCTTTGCTGCCGTGTCACTGCCCCGCGACGACCGGCGCCACCGACCGTGCCATCGCAAGCACGCGCCTGTCGGCCATGGCCTCGCCCATCAACATGAAGCCCACGGGCAGCTCACCCTTTGCGTGGCAGGGCAGGCTGATGCCGCAGCGGTCCAGGAAGTTGCCCACCGTGGTGTTGCGCAGCAGCAGCAGGTTCTTCTTCGTGAAGCCCTCGGGCGTCGAGACCTCTTCGATCGTCGGCGCCACGATGGCGCAAGTCGGCATGATCACCGCGTCGTAGTTCGACGTGATGGCCGAGACGCGGCGGCAGAGGTCGGCGCGCTTGGCCAGCAGTTCGATGTAGTCGGCGGCGGTCATGTCCTTGCCGCGCATGATGCGCGGATGGACGAACGGGTCGTAGTCCTTGCCGCGACGCGCGATCAGATCCTTGTGCCAGGCATAGGCTTCCGACGCGGCAAAGCCGCCCTTGGCGTTGATGACCGGCAGTTCGTTCAACTCGGCGAGGTCGATCTGCTCGATCTTCACACCCTTGGCCGCCAGTGCCTGGGCTGCGCGCTCGAACGCCTTGGCCACGGTCGCATCGAGCTCGTCCATCACGAAGTGCTTCGGGATCGCGAAGCGCAGGCCGGCGAGGGGCGCGGCATCTGGCACCGAGATGGGCCCGTCTCCGAGTTCGCCGGCGAAGACAGCGTCGACCAGGGCGCAATCCTCGACCGAGTTGGCGAGCGGCCCGATCGAATCGAGCGAGGTCGAGAGTGGAATGACGCCGTCGATCGGCACGCGTCGCGCCGTCGGCTTGAAGCCGACTACGCCGCAGACCGCGGCGGGAATGCGCACCGAGCCGCCAGTGTCGGTTCCCAGCGCTGCAACGGCCATGCGGTCGGCGACCGAGACAGCGGCGCCCGCAGAGGAGCCGCCCGGCACGCGGGTCCGGTCGGCCGGATTGCCCGGCGTGCCGTAGTGGGGGTTGAAGCCGACGCCCGAGAAGGCGAACTCGCTCATGTTGGTGCTGCCGACGATCACCGCGCCGGCGGCGCGCAGGCGCGCCACGACGGGGGCGTCCGCGGTCGCGGGCTTTGCATCGTCGAGCGCTTTGGAGCCTGACAGCGTCGTCTCGCCCGCGACGTCGCACAGGTTCTTGATCGAGACCGGAATGCCGGCGAGGGCTGAGGGCACGAGGCCCGCCTTGCGCAGCGCGTCGCTCGCCTCGGCGGCGGCCAGCGCCTGGTCCTTCCAGACCTTCACGAAGGCCCGGCTGCCTTCGCCTTTCGGGTCAGCGATGCGCGTCAACGCCTCTTCGGTGAGCTTGCGCGAGGTGGTGCGGCCGGCGGCCAGGTCCGCGGCGAGCTGGATGATCGTCGGGTTGGCCATCGGAGTCCTTACTTGCCGCGGTGCTTCACGAGATCGTCGACGACCGTCGGGTCGGCGAGCGTGGACGTGTCGCCCAGGTTGCTGAAATCGTTCTCGGCGATCTTGCGCAGGATGCGGCGCATGATCTTGCCCGAGCGCGTCTTGGGCAGGCCGGGTGCCCACTGGATCACGTCGGGCGTGGCGATCGGGCCGATCTCCTTGCGCACCCAGGCGACCAGCTCCTTGCGCAGCTCCTCGGAGGAATGCTCGCCAGCCTTGAGGGTGACGTAGGCGTAGATGCCCTGGCCCTTGATGTCGTGCGGGAAGCCGACGACGGCGGCCTCGGCCACCTTGGTGTTGGCGACCAGCGCGCTCTCGACCTCGGCGGTGCCGATGCGATGTCCGGAGACGTTGATCACGTCGTCGACCCGACCGGTGATCCAGTAGTAACCGTCCTCGTCGCGGCGGGCGCCGTCGCCGGTGAAGTACTTGCCGGGATAGGTTCTGAAGTATGTATCGATGAAGCGCTGATGGTCGCCATAGACCGTGCGCATCTGGCCTGGCCAGGAGTTCACCAGGCAGAGGTTGCCGGTGCAGGCGCCTTGCAGCTCATTGCCCTCGGCGTCGACCATGACAGGCTGCACGCCGAAGAAGGGCCGCGTCGCCGAACCGGGCTTGAGCGCCGTGGCGCCGGGCAGCGGCGTGATCAGGATGCCGCCGGTCTCGGTCTGCCACCAGGTGTCGACGATCGGGCAGCGGCTGTCGCCCACCACGCGATGGTACCAGAGCCAGGCCTCGGGATTGATCGGCTCGCCCACCGAACCCAGCAGGCGCAGACTCGCGCGTGACGCCTTCTTCACCGGCGCCTCGCCCTCGCGCATCAGGGCGCGGATCGCGGTGGGCGCGGTGTAGAAGATGTTCACCTGGTGTTTGTCGATCACCTGCCAGAAGCGGCTGGAATCGGGATAGTTGGGCACGCCCTCGAACATCAGCGTCGTGGCGCCGTTGGCCAGCGGTCCATAGAGGATGTAGCTGTGGCCGGTCACCCAGCCCACGTCGGCCGTGCACCAGTAGACGTCGCCGTCGTGATAGTCGAACACGTACTGGTGGGTCATCGACGCGAAGACGATGTAGCCGCCGGTCGTATGCAGCACGCCCTTCGGCTTGCCGGTCGAGCCCGACGTGTAGAGGATGAACAGCGGATCCTCGGCACCCATCGGTTCGGGTGCGCAGTCGGCCGGGACCTTGGCGGCGATCTCGTGCCACCACACGTCGCGGCCGGCCTCCCAGCCGACCTTGCCGCCGGTGTGCTTCACGACCAGCACCTTCTTCACGCCGGGCGCCTTCTTCAGCGCCTCGTCGCAATTGGCCTTGAGCGGCACATGCTTGCCGGCACGCAGGCCTTCGTCGGCCGTGATCACGACGTTGCTGTCGCAGTCGACCAGCCGGTTGGCGAGGCTGTCGGGCGAGAAGCCGCCGAACACGACGGAATGGATGGCACCGATGCGCGTGCACGCCAGCATCGCGTAGGCCGCCTCGGGAATCATCGGCAGGTAGATGGTGACGCGATCGCCCTTCCTGACGCCGAGTTCCTTCAGCGCGTTGGCCATGCGGCAGACTTCGCCGTGCAGCTCGCGGTAGCTGATCTTCTTGGACTTCGAGGGATCGTCGCCTTCCCAGATGATGGCCGTCTGGTCGCCGCGATGGCTGAGGTGGCGGTCGATGCAGTTGGCCGAGACGTTCAGCACGCCATCGTGGAACCAGCGGATGCGGACGTCGCCGTTGTAATCGACGTCGCGCACGGCCGAGGGGCTGTAGGGCTTGATCCAGTCGATCCGCTTGCCGTGTTCCTCCCAGAACTTGGCCGGATCCGTGGTCGAGGCCTCGTACATGGCCTTGTACTTGGCGTCGTCGACATAGGCGCGCTTGGCCCAGTCCGAACTGACGGCGATCACCTCATCGGCCATGGCTTTTCCTCCGGCTTCGGCTTTATGCCCTGAATTACCTGCGTTTTTAGCGTGCGCCCGGCAGGGTCGGCAATTCGACTTTAGGCCGTCATTCGGCGAACCAGGTCGTGAAGTCCCCGATCGGCGCGCGCTCGGTGATCAGGCTGTTGGGCACCACGTCGGGGTCGGCATGGCCTAGGGCCAGGCCGCAGATCACGATCTGGTCGTCGGGAATGCCGAGCTCGCGCCGCACGACATGCTGGTAGCGGCTGAAGGCGGCCTGAGGGCAGGTATGCAGGCCCTTCTCGCGGGCCAGCAGCATGAGCTGGTCGAGGAAGATGCCGCAGTCGATCCACTGGCCGTTGCCCATGCGCTTCTCGACGCAGAGGATCATGCCGACCGGCGCGTCGAAGAACTCGTAGTTCTTGCGGAACTGCTTGAGCATCCCCGCCGCATCGCCGCGCGGCACGCCGAGCAGGGTGTAGAGCTGCTTGCCGACCAGCTTGCGGCGCGCGTCGTAGACCGGCGTGAATTCCTGCGGGTAGACGTTGTATTCGGCCCCCGGGCCGTTATCGCCCTCGTCCATGGCCTTCAGGATCGCGGCGGACAGCCGCTTACGCGCCGCGCCCATCGTCACGTAGAGCTTCCAGGGCTGCAGGTTGCCGTTCGAAGCCGAGCGGTTGGCGTTCTCGATGATCCATTCGATGTCGGCCTTGGCCACCGGATCGGGCTTGAAGACCCGCATCGAGCGGCGGGAGTTGATGGCTTCGGACACGCGCATGGACGGTTAGCTCCGGGTGAGATGACGACGCAGGAAATCGAACAGCGTGCGCCGCGCCGCGGCATTCTGCTGCTCGGTGAAGTAATGCGTGGCGCCGGGGATTACGACGGCCTCGGCGTCCTTGCCGTGATTGCGCAGCGACTCGGCCATGGCAAGCGACTGTTCGACCGGCACGTTCTCGTCGCGATCGCCGTGCAGAAGGAGGACCGGCGCGTCGATCTGCGCCACGCGCAGGATGGGCGAGCGCACCGGCAGGCCCTCGGGGCCGCACAGATCATCGAGATAGTCGCGCATGTAGGGATTGGCCTCGCGCCAGCGTGCCAGATCGGTGGGCGCGAAGAAGGCCGCCACGGCGCGGATCGGCGGCTTGTGGGCGGCGGCGAGCAGCGCCACCTGCCCGCCCATCGAGGCGCCGACCAGCGCGATTCGGTCGCGATCCACCAGCGGTCGCTTGGCCAGCCAGTCGATGGCCGCCAGCACGTCGAGGGGCTGGCGCAGCCCCTGGTCGTTCTCGCCCTCCGAGCCCAGCCAGCCGCGCAGCGACAAAGAGAGGGCGGCGTAGCCGTTGGCCGACGCTGCGCGCGCCAGGCCCACCATGTTGTAGGCGTGGCCCGCGAAGCCGTGCAGCAGGATCAACGCGGGATAGGGCGGCTGGCCGGCCACCGGCTTGAAGAAGTATCCGCCCAGGCTGACGCCGTGGCCGGGCACGCGCACCTGCTCGGCGTCGGGGACCTCGGGCAGGTCCTCCCAGCGGTGCATGACCTCGATCGGCACGCCGTCAGGGTCGCGGAAGCCCACCGAGTAGTAACCGGGCGCGAGGTAGTCGAGTTCCTGCGGTGGCTGGATGATCTCGGCACCGGCGTCGCGCAGTTCGGCGAACACCTGATCGACCTGGCCGCGGCTCTCGGCCGAGACGGCGAGCCACAGCGCACCCGGCCCGTAGGAGATCCCGTCCTTGGCCTGGCGCATCACGAAATGATCGTAGCCACGCGACCACATCACGCGGTCGGGGCTGGTCCAGACACGGTGGAAGCCCAGCATGGGCAGCCACAGGCGGTGGAAGGCGACCGAGCGGCCAAGGTCGCTCACTTCGATGGCCGCGCCCGCGAAGGAAGAGCGCGGACGCATCAGGAGGGTTCCAGCCCCAGCGCCAGCAGCTCGTCGCGCCGGAGGTGTTGTTCGCCCGCGAGGAAGAACTCGTCGAGTTGCGGCGGCTTCACACGGGTGCCGGCCAGCATGGCGTGTGCCTGGCCGCGATGGTGCGTCTGGTGCTGGAAGAGATGTTCGAGGATCGAGATGACGCTCGAGGGCGGTGGCGTGCGGTTGGGCCGCGGCAGCGACAGGCCCTCGGCCAGGCTCTCGTCGGTCTGGCGCTCGCAGAAGGCGAGCAGCCGGCGATCGCTGGCGATCTGCGCGTCGTAGAGAGAGGCTGCGTCGGGGAAATCCGGAACCGGGTCGTGATAGCGCCGCAGCACCGTCGGATCGCGATGCAGGGCGTCAATGTAATAGAGGTCGACCCAGAGGATGTGATTGAGCGTGGCGCGCAGCGAGGGAAAGAAGCTCGTGCGCGGGGCGGCGAACTCTTCCGGTGTCAGCGCCTTGCAGGCGGTCAGCAGCCGATGGTTCGCCCAGATGTTGTTGCGGGCCATGGCGACGGCATGGCCTGGCAGCCCCGTCGCCATGGATCCCGTGTCCGCCGGCGTCAGGCTGCTTGGGCCAGGTTGCGCAGCACGTAGTGCAGCACGCCGCCGTTCTTGAAGTAACCGACCTCTTCCGCGGTATCGATGCGGCAGGTCAGCATGATCGTCTCTGACGCGCCGTCGGGGCGATGAATGGTCAGCGGCACGTCCATGCCGGGCTTCAGCTCGCCGTCGATGCCGCTCACGTCGAAGGTCTCGCGGCCGGTGAGGTTCAGCGTCTTGCGCGTCATGCCGTCCTTGAACTGCAGCGGCAGAACGCCCATGCCGACGAGGTTCGAGCGATGGA
The DNA here is from genome assembly GCF_020880995.1 of Reyranella aquatilis. Lineage (GTDB taxonomy): Bacteria > Pseudomonadota > Alphaproteobacteria > Reyranellales > Reyranellaceae > Reyranella > Reyranella aquatilis. The sequence continues at coordinate 400,852 of NZ_JAJISD010000003.1, forward strand.
TGCGCTCGAAGGTTTCGCAGACCACCGCCTTGACGCCCAGCAGGTTCACGCCCTTGGCCGCCCAGTCGCGCGAGGAGCCGGTGCCGTATTCCTTGCCGGCGATCAGGACCTGCGGTGTGTGCTCCTTCTTGTAGCGCATCGCCACGTCGTAGATCGGTTCGGGCTGGTCGGTCGTGAAGTGGTGCGTGTAGCCACCCTCGATGCCCGGAACCATCTCGTTCTTCAGGCGGATGTTGGCGAAGGTGCCGCGCATCATCACCTCGTGATTGCCGCGGCGCGTGCCGTACTGGTTGAAGTCCTTGGCCTCGACGCCCTGCTCCATCAGGTACTTGCCGGCCGGGCTGTCCTTCCGGATCGAACCGGCGGGCGAGATGTGGTCGGTGGTGATCGAATCGCCGAACTGGCCGAGCGGACGGGCACCCTTGATATTGCCGAGCGCCGCAGGCGTCTTGCCCATGCCCTCGAAGTAGGGCGGGTTGCGCACGTAGGTCGACTTGTCATCCCACGTGTAGGTGAGGCTGGGCTTGGTCTTGATGCCGCGCCAGAACCGGTCGCCCTCGAAGACATTGGCATAGCGCTTCTTGAAGGCCTTGGCCGTGACGAACTTGTCGACTGTCTTGGCGACCTCGGTGTTCGAGGGCCAGATGTCCTTGAGGTAGACCGGCTTGCCGCCCTTGCCGATGCCGATCGGATCCTTGGTGATGTCGATCTTCATCGAGCCGGCCAGCGCGTAGACCACGACCAGCATGGGTGAGGCGAGGTAGTTGGCGCGGGTTAGCGGATTGACGCGGCCCTCGAAGTTGCGGTTGCCCGAGAGCACCGAGCTCACCACCAGGTCGCCGTCGCCGATCGCCTTGGTGACGGGATCCGGCAGCGGACCGGAATTGCCGATGCAGCTCGTGCAGCCGTAGCCGACCAGGTTGAAGCCGATCTTGTTCAGGTCCTTCTGCAGGCCGGAGGCTTCGAAGTATTCCGTCACGACCTGCGAGCCCGGGGCCAGCGAGGTCTTCACCCACGGCTTGACCTTGAGGCCGAGCTTAACGGCGTTGCGCGCGATCAGGCCGGCGCCCAGCATCACGTACGGGTTCGACGTGTTGGTGCAGGAGGTGATCGCGGCGATCACCACGTCGCCATGGCCGAGGTCGTAGTCGGTGCCCTCGCACTTGATGCGCTTGCCGTCGTCCTTGCGGTCGAATTCCTTCTCCATGTTCGCGACGAACTGGTGGGCGGCTTCGGCCAGCGGCACGCGGTCCTGCGGGCGCTTCGGACCGGCGAGGCTCGGCACGACGTCGCCGAGGTCGAGCGACAGCGTGTCGGTGAATACCGGCTCGGGGGACTTCTTGGAGCGCCACAGGCCCTGCTTCTTGGCGTAGGCCTCGGTGAGCTTGGCCGCCTGGCCGCGGTTGGTGGTCTTGAGGAAGCCCAGCGTGATCTCGTCGACCGGGAAGAAGCCGCAGGTCGCGCCGTATTCCGGCGCCATGTTGGCGATGGTCGCGCGGTTGGCGAGCGGCAGGTCCTCGAGGCCCTCGCCGTAGAACTCGACGAACTTGTTCACCACGCCCTTCTTGCGCAGCATCTGGGTGACGGTGAGCACCAGGTCGGTCGCGGTCGCGCCTTCCTTCAGCTTGCCGGTGAGCTTGAAGCCCACCACGTCCGGGATGACCATCGGCTGCGGCTGGCCGAGCATGGCAGCCTCGGCCTCGATGCCGCCGACGCCCCAGCCCAGCACCGCGAGGCCGTTCACCATCGTGGTGTGCGAATCGGTGCCGACCAGCGTGTCGGGATAGGCGATCGTCTCCTTGCCTTCCTTCTTGGTCCAGACCACCTGCGCCAGGTACTCGAGGTTGACCTGGTGGCAGATGCCGGTGCCCGGCGGCACGACGCGGAAATTGTCGAACGCCATCGAGCCCCAGCGCAGGAACTGGTAGCGCTCCAGGTTGCGCTCGTACTCGAGCTTCACGTTGGCGCCGAAGGCGCTCGAATTTCCGAAATTGTCGACGATCACCGAGTGGTCGATCACGAGGTCGACCGGAACCAGCGGGTTGATCTTCTTCGGGTCACCGCCCAGCTTGCCCATCGCGTCGCGCATCGCGGCGAGATCGACCACCGCCGGAACGCCGGTGAAGTCCTGCATCAGCACGCGCGCGGGGCGGAAATTGATCTCCTTGGAGGAGCGGCCGCCGTTCTTGATCCACTCGGCGAAGGCCGCGATGTCGGTCTTCTTGACCGTCGTGCCGTCCTCGTGCCGCAGAAGGTTTTCCATCAGGACGCGCAGCGAGAACGGCAGGCGGGAAAGGTCGCCGACTTCCTTCTCGACCGCCTTCAGGCTGAAGTAGGTGTAGCTGCGACTCCCGACCTTCAGCGTCTTGCGGGCTTTGAAGCTGTTGGGGTGGGCGGCGGCCATGTCTTTACTCCTGAAGGGTCGGTTCGATCCGGATGTGGGGCAAAATAGGGGCAGGGACCCTCACAGGCAATCGGGGATGCGGCTTTGCGGCCGTTGTGCCAGATTGCCCGCATGCGACGTCGAATAGTCCAGACATTTGGGGTTTTTGCAGCCCTGCTCGCCCTCGCAGGAGAGGCATCCGCACAGCGCAATGCGACTGAATCGTGGGACCCCTCGGCGCGCGATTTCTCCTCGGGCGGGACGCTGGCCCCCGCCGCGCCCAGCGGGGCGGGGGTGGCGGGCGGCAATTCGCTCGACTCCCTCAACAAGATCCTCTCGGCCTCCCAGCTCTCGGCGGTCGACCGCTCGATCTATCTCAGCATCCGGGCCTTCCAGCTCAGCCGGCTGGGGCGAGAGGCGGAGAGCCAGAAGGACATCACCGAGATGGGCAAGGTCCTGCCGGGGAACTGGCAGATCGTCCTTTCGAGCACGATGCCCGGCCTGGCCGGCAGCGGCGACCGGGCGGCCGCCCTGCGTACCCTCGACAGCGCCCTTCAGCGCAAGCCCGGCGATCCGTCCCTGACAATGGCGCAGGCGCAGGTCTACATGCAGATCGCCGACTTCTCGCGCGCCCTCGGCCTGCTCGACGCCGCCCTGGCCGCCGCCCAGAACCCCGTCGAGCGGCGTTCGGCCCTGTACTATCGCGGCCTCGCCAACTTCAACCTCGGCAACTTCCCGCAGGCCATCGAGGATTTCAACGCGACCCTGGCGGACCGTCCCAATTTCAAGTCGAAGCAGGCACCGCTCCTGTGGCGCTACGCGGCGCAGGTCGGCGCCAAACGGGATGCGCGCACGGCGCTCGCGCGGGAGGCCGGCGCGGAAAGCCTCAACGAGTGGCCGGGCCCGATCATCCGCTACCTTATCGGCAAGGGTACGGCCGGTGAACTCGAGGTGGCGGCCGAGTCCGACGATGCCGCCAAGCGGGCCAACGGCAAGTGCCCGGCCGCCTTCTTCATGGGCGTGGAAGCGGTGCGCAAGGGGGAGAAACAGCGCGCCCGCGAGCAGTTCCAGCTCGCGCAGGCGCGCTGCCCTACCACCTCCGAGTTCAACTGGGCCGCGTCGAGCGAGCTGAAGCGGCTCTGATCAGCCGGCCAGCGCCAGCGGCGATACGAAGCGCGTGATCTCCGACAGGACGTAGGCCGTCTGCTGCAGGTGCGGGCTGTGGCCGCAGTCCGGCACCAGCCGGGTCTCGCAATAGCCGCCGACCTTGCCGGCGATGATGCCGAGCTGCAGCTCGCTGCCGTATTCGTCGTCCTCGCCCTGGATCGCCTGCACCGGCACCAGCACACCCGGCAGCCGCCCGCTGGCGTCCATCGGCTCGAAGCCGGGCGCCATCCAGGCGTCGGACCAGAGGCGAAAGGCGCCGTCGACGTTTTCGCCGTGGTACTTCGCGAGCTTCTGGCGCAGGTCGCCGTCGGCGAACGCTGCGCGCGCCCGCGCGATGGCCTCGACGCAGACCGGTTCGTTGATCGCATGCGCGGCCAGCGTCACCACGGCACGCAGCGGCTCGGGGTCGGTGGCGGCGTAGTTGAGGGCGATGGTGCCGCCATCACTGTGGCCGACCAGCACGCAATCCTCGACGTTGAGCGCGGTCAGCAGGCGCGGCAGGACGTCGTCTGCCTCGATCTCCATGTAGCGGACGCCGGGATCGGACGGCCAGGCGCTCGATTTTCCGTAGCCGGTGCGGTCGTAGACGATCCCGCTGCAGCGCGTCGCGTCGCAGAGCTTCTGGGGGAAGTCGCGCCACATCTCGATGCAGCCCAGACCCTCGTGCAGGAAAATGAGCACGGTGCGATCGAAGCCGTCGTCGCGCGCGGGCTTGAGCCGCCGAACGCGCAGGCGGCGGTCGCCGAGATCGATCATTTCGTCCGGAGAGGGCATCGCCCTCTTTTCAGCGCGGCTCAGGCTCCGGTCAAGGCGGCGGTCGTCACGCCGGGGCAAGGCCGGCTTGTGGGGCTGGGACGGTCGTCCGGCGCCGCGAGAAGACACCGATGGCGGCCGGCAGCACCGTCAAGAACAGGAACGGCGCCAGCAGGGTGCCGCCCACGACGACGATGGCGAGCGGCCGCTGGACCTGGCTGCCGATCGCCGTCGAGAAGGCGGCGGGCAGCAGGCCGACGGCGGCGGCGACGCAGGTCATCAGCACCGGCCTCATCTGCTGCTCGCAGGTTTCGCGCAACGCCTGCTCACGTTCGATCCCCGCGGCGACGAGCCGGTTGAAGCAGCTCACCACCATGATGCCGTTCATCGCCGCGATGCCGAACAGCGCCACGAAGCCGATCGCGGCCGAGATGCTGAACGACATGTCGGCCGCCCACAGGGCCAGGATGCCGCCGGAGATGGCCAGCGGCATGGCGGCGCCCGCGAGCAGCGTGTCGGTCAGGGAGCCGAAGCTCACATAGAGCAACAGCAGGATCAGCCCGATGGCGATCGGCACCGCGATCGCGAGCCGGGCGATGGCGCTCTCGAAGTTCACGAAGTCGCCGGCCCAGTCGAGCCGGTAGCCGCCCGGAAGCTTCACCTGCTCCGCCACCTTCTGCTGCGCCTCCAGCACCGCGCCGCCGAGGTCGCGGCCGCGCACGCTGAACTTCACCGGGATGTATCGCTCCTGCTGCTCGCGATAGATGTAGAAGGCGCCGGTCGCGAGCTGGACCGTCGCCACTTCGCCTAGCGGCACCTGAACGACGCTGCCATTGGGCCCGACAGTGCCAATGGAGATCCGCCGGATCGCATCCATGTCCTGGCGATAGCGGGGCGCCAGCCGGACCAGCAGCGGGAAATGCCGGTCGCTGCCTTCCTCGTAGAGATCGCCCGCGGCCTGGCCGCCGACGGCTGCCTGGATCGTGGCGTTGATGTCGCCCGGCGACAGGCCGTAGCGCGCCGCCTTCGCGCGGTCGATGTCGATGCGGATAGTCGGCTGGCCCAGCAGCGGCGGCACCTGGATGTCGGTGATGCCGGGCACGGTTTCCAGCACCTTTCGGATGTCGACCGCGATCTTGCGCAGCGTGGTGAGGTCGGGTCCGGAAATCTTGATCGCGTTCTCCGCGTCGATGCCGGAGGCCGCTTCCTGCACATTGTCCTGGATGTACTGCGAGAAGGCGAAGGTCACGCCGGGAAACGCCTTGCGCAGCGCGTCGGCCATCTCGTTGACCAGGTCGGGCTTCTCCAGCCCCTTGCGCCATTTGTCGGCGGGCTTCAGCGGCACGAAGAACTCGGCGTTGGAGAAGCCGTCCGGATCGGTGCCGTCGTCCGGCCGTCCGTGCTGCGAGACCACCGTCTCGACCTCGGGGAAGCTCTTCACCAGCCGGCGCATGCGATTGACGTAGCCGTTGCCCTCGTCGAGCGAGACCGATGGCGGGAGGGCCGCGCGCAACCAGATGTTGCCTTCCTCCAGCTTGGGCAGGAACTCGAGGCCGACGGTGCTGGCCGCGAAGCCGGCCGCCAGCATGACCCCGAGGCCGACGGCCAGCATGGCGTGGCGCCAGCCGAGCGCCAGCGCGTAAGCCTGGCGATAGAGGCGGCGCAGGCCGCGGACGAGGAAGGTCTCGGTTTCGGAGACCTTCTCCGGCAGCAGCAGCGCGGCGAGCGCGGGCGACACCGTGAAGGTCGCCAGCAGGCCGCCCGCCAGCGCGTAGGCGTAGGTCTGGGCCATCGGCCCGAAGATGCGCCCCTCGACGCCCGAGAGGGTGAACAGCGGCAGGAAGCCCGCGATGATGATGGTGGCCGAGAAGAAGATCGCCTTGGTCACCTCGCCGGATGCTTCGTAGATCGTGAACAGCTTGCCGGTGAGACCCTCGGGCTCCTCCCTCACCTGCCGCGAACCCGGTCCGTGGCTGGCTTCGGCAAGATGGCGGAAGATGTTCTCGACCATGATCACGGTGGCGTCGACGATGATGCCGAAGTCGATGGCGCCCATCGACAGCAGGTTCGCCGACTCGCCGTTCAGCACCAGGATCGCGACAGCGAACAGCAGGGCGAAGGGAATGGTGGCGGAAACGATCAGCGCGCTGCGCAGGTCGCCGAGAAACAGCCACTGGATCAGGAAGATCAGGCAGACGCCCATCACCATGTTGTGCAGCACGGTGTGGGTCGTCACCTCGACGAGGACGCTGCGGTCGTAGATGCGCTCGATGCGGACGCCCGGCGGCAGCAGGCTCGACGCGTTGATGCGCTCGACCTCCTTTTCGACGGCGCGCAGGGTCGGCATCGTCTCCGCGCCACGCCGCATCAGCACGATGCCTTCGACCACATCGTCGTCGTCGTCGTGCCCGGCAACGCCCAGCCGCGGCTCGTTGCCGACGGTGACCTCGGCGATGTCGGACACCAGGGTCGGCGATCCGTCGCGTGCCAGGAGCATGGTGTTGCGGATGTCGTCCATCGACCGGATCTGGCCGACGGCGCGCACCACGGCCGACTGCGGTCCGAGATTGACGGTGTTGGCGCCCACATTGACGTTGGCGCTGTTCAATCCGTCGATCACCTGCTTCAGCGTGAGCCCGTGAGCCTGCAGGCGGTCGAGGTCCACGGTGATGTCGAAGGTCTTGCTCTTGCCGCCCCACGTGGTGACGTCGATCACGCCCGGTACGGCCTTCAGGCGCCGCAGCAGGATCCAGTCCTGGATGGTCTTGAGGTCGGTGACGCTGAAGCCCTTCGGCCCGGTCACGCGGTAGCGGAAGATCTCGCCGATCGGGCTGGTGGGCGAGATGATCGGCTGGGCGCCGTTGGGCAGCGGACCGAGCTGGGCCAGCCGGTTGGTCACGAGCTGCGCGGCCTCGCGGTAGGTGAGGTCGTAGGTGAACTGCACCTTCACGTCGCTGAGGCCGACGAGCGAGATCGAGCGGATCGACTTCACGTAGGGAAGGCCCGCCATCTGCACTTCCATCGGGATCGTGATGTAGCGCTCGATCTCCTCCGACGACTGGCCGGGATTCTGCGTCACGATGTCGACCAGAGGCGGAACCGGGTCGGGATAGGCCTCGATATTGAGGCGCTTGTAGGCGAACAGGCCGCCGCCGATCATCAGCACGGCGAGAATCAAGACCAGGACGCGCTGCCGAAGTGCTGCGCCGACAATTGCATTCATCCGAGGACCCCACGGCAGGCCGTCGGGCGGCGATGCCTTCGCCGTCAGCTAAAACACAAGTCGCGCAACCACACTAGCGTTGCGAGTACATCGCCTCTGCAACTCCGGTGGCGGGCGCCGCCAGTCGCAGCTCGCCTGAAATGCCGTGCACGTCCTCGTCGACGATCCGGTGCCAGCTATCGGGTGCGAGACCACTGCGCGCGGCCTCCGCCAGCGCCTCCTCCGAGACCAGCAGCGGCGATCCGTACTTCTTCGTCAGCCGCTCGATGCGCGAACAGACGTTCACGGCATGGCCGACCACGGAGTATTCGAGGCGCTGCTCGTCGCCGATGGCGCCGATGACGATCTCGCCGTAGTGGATACCGACGCCGACGCGCACCGGGGGCTCGCCGTGCCGGGTGCGCGCGACGTTCCAGGCATCGATCGCCGCAATCAGCGCGAGACCGCAGCGGATGGCGGCCAGGGCGTCCTCCGGCGAGGACTGCACCGCGCCGAAGACCGCGAGCACGCCGTCGCCGATGAACTTGTCGATGAGACCGCCCTCTGCCTCCACGGTGCGCGAGATCAGCATGCGATACTCCTGCAGGAACCCGAAAAGCGCATCGGGCTCCATCGTCTGCACCGAAGCGGTGAAGTCGCGCATGTCCATGAACAGGATGGCGGCGTTCGTACGCCGGCCCCGCGTTGCCCGCAGTCCCTCGCGGGCCAGGCGGTCGACCAGCTCGGAGGGCAGGTAGCGCGACAGGTTGAGATTCTGCAGGCGCTCCCGGTCGAGGCTGTGCCGCAGCCGATCGGCCAGCAGGGCGCAGGCGAGGAAGACCGCGGCCGTGCCGATGCCTTCGACGGCGTAGTAGCTGAAGCGCGGACTGATGAAGGCGGGCGGCGGATTGGCCCCGATCATCCAGCCGAAGGCCATGAGCGCGGCGAGGACGCCGGTCCAGCGTCCTGCGAGCCACGAGGCGCCGAAGATGACGACGAGATAGAGGGCGGTGAGCCGCAGGTCGCCGGTGACGATGTCGGCATAGCCCACCGCCGCCGACACGACGAAGGCGCCCAGCAGGATGGCCCCCTTGAACGCGGTGGCCGGCGGGCGTCGCTTCGTTGCCATGACCGACATGGCATACCGATCCGCCGTGTCAGCGCTGGGTGTTGGAGGAGATGGACCAGGGAGAGGCCGGCGGCTTGCAACGCGACCGGCCGTTGCCCGGACCGGTGCCGTCGCGGTTCCACCAGCCGCCGCCCAGCGCCTGGAAAAGCGCCGCGGTGTTGGTGAGACGTGCGGCCTGCGCCTGGACGCGTGTAAGCAGCGTCTGCTGATAGGTGAGTTCGGCGATCAGGACGATGACGTAGGTCGTGTCGCCGAGTTCGAGGCGCTTGCGGGCAATGTTGAGCGCGGTGGCGGCGGCGCGCTCCGCCTCGACGGCCGACTTGAGCGCGACGGCGTCGTATTCGAGCGCGTTCAGCGTGTCGGCCACGTTGCGGAAAGCCTGGAGGACGATCGACTGGTATTGCGCGTCGGCCTGTTCGAGGGCGGCGACCGCCGACCGTTTCTTGGCGGCGAGTGCGCCGCCGTCGATCAGCGTCTGGATGGCGCTGGCGCCGGTGGTGGCGCCGGCGAGTCCCGGCATGAAGAGCGTGCCGAGCGAAAGGGCGCTGCTGTTCAGGCCGAAACCCAGCGTGACCTGCGGAAGCTGGTTGGCGACCGCGACGCCGACCTGCGCGCTGGCGGCATGGAGATTGGCCTCCGCGGCGCGAATGTCGGGACGCTGCTCGACGAGTTGCGAGGGCAGGGTGAGCGGGAGTTCGTGCGGCAGCTTGAGGTCGCCCAGCTCGAAATGCTCGGGGCCCGCTTCGCTGGGCAGTCGCCCGGTGAGGACCGCCAGCAGGTTGCGCTGCTGCGCCAGCGCCTTCTCGAGCGGCGGCAGCGTCGCCTCGGCCTGGGCGAGCGCCGCCTGCTGGGTAGCGACGTCGGCACCCGGAATGGCGCCGAGACCCGACTGGCGGGTGAGGATGCCGAGCGTCTCGCGCTGGGCTGCGATGATCCGCTTGGTCGCGGCCACCTGCCCGCGCAGCGACGCCTCGACGATGGCGGCTGCGACGACGTTGGAGGCGAGCGAGAGATAGGCGCCCTCGAGCTGGAAGCACTGCGCCTCGGCCAGCGCGTCGAGCGATTCGATCTGCCGGCGATTGCCGCCCCAGAGATCGAGCGCATAGGTAATCTGCAGGCCGGCGACGAACAGGCCGTAGATCGGCTGCTGGTCGGCCGTCGCCGATTGCAGGCTGGCCGGCGTCTGGTTCTGCGTGGCGCTGAACGTGCCCTGGAGAGTGGGAAACAGGGTCGCCCGCTGCGCCCGCGCGTTCTGCTGCGCCACCCGCAAGCCTGCGATGGCGGCCTTGATGTCGGGATTGGCGCGCAGCGACTGCTCGATCAGGCCGTTGAGCTGCGGCGACTGGAACACGCCCCACCACTGGCCGGGAATGTCCATGCTCTGGACGATACGTTGTGCCTCGCCTCCCGGGATACCGGCCGCGACGAGGTCGCTCTTCTGGTCGGGAACGTAGGTCGCCGTCTTGGGGCCGTCGGGTGAAACGAAGTCGGGACCGACCATGCAGCCGGCAAGGGCGCCGGCCGCGACGAGCGGCAGCACGGCGAGGAAGGGACGTCGCATCATGTAGCCTCCGCGACCGTATCGTGGGAATGGGCTGCCGGCTGGGGCGCGCGCCGGCGGGAGAACAGTCCGATCAGGCACGGCAGTACCGTGAGGAACATCAGCGGCGCCAGGAGGGTCCCGCCCACGACCACGATCGCCAGCGGCCGCTGGACCTGGCTGCCGATCGCCGTGGAGAAGGCGGCGGGCAGAAGGCCGACGGCGGCGGCGACACAGGTCATCAGGACCGGCCGCATCTGCACCGAGCAGGTTTCATAAAGTGCCAGTCCGCGGTCGCGCCCTTCGTCGATCAGCCTGTTGTAGCAGCTCAGCACCATGATGCCGTTCATCGCGGCGATGCCGAACAGCGCGACGAATCCGATGGCGGCCGAGATGCTGAACGGCATGTCCGTGACCCAGAGACCCAGGATGCCGCCGATCAGGGCCATCGGGATGGCGCTGGCGGCCAGCAGCGTGTCGCGGAAGGATCCGAAGCTCATGTAGAGGAGCAGGCCGATCAGGCCGATGGCGATCGGCACGGCGAGAGCGAGGCGCTGCAGCGCATTCTTCAGGTTGCCGAACTCGCCGACCCATTCGATGCGGTAGCCGCCCGGTATCTTCACCCTTTCGGCAACGCGCTCCTGCGCCTCGATGATCGCACTGCCGAGGTCGCGCCCGCGGACGCTGAACTTCACCGGCACGTAGCGTTCCTGCTGCTCGCGGTAGATGTAGTAGGCGCCGGAGACCAATTCGACCTTGGCGACTTCGCTGAGCGGGACCTGGGTGATGCCGTTGGCGCCCTGCACGCCGATCTGGATGCGGTTGATGGCGTCGAGGCTCTCCCGGTAGCGCGAGGCGAGGCGGACGACCATCGGGAAGTGGCGATCGCTGCCGCTCTCGTAGACGTCGCCGGCGGCCTGGCCGCCGATCGCGGCCTGCACGGTGGCGTTGATGTCGCCCGGCGACAGCCCATAGCGTGCGGCCTTGGAGCGATCGATGTCGATGCGGATGGTCGGCTGGCCGAGCGAGGCGGAAACCGCGAGGTCGGTGATGCCGGGCACGGTCGCGAGCACCGACTTGATCTCGTTGCCGAGCTTGGCCAGCGTCTCGAGATCGTTGCCGGAGATCTTCACCGAGTTCTCGCCCTTCACGCCCGAAGCCGCTTCCTGGACGTTGTCCTGGATGTACTGCGAGAAGGTGAACTCGACCCCCGGGAAGCCCCTCTCCAGCGCGCTGCCGATCTCGGCGATCAGCCCTTCCTTGTCGAGACCCTTGCGCCACTGGTCCATCGGCCGCAGTGGCACAAAGAACTCGGCATTGAAGAAGCCCGTCGAATCGGTGCCGTCGTCGGGCCGGCCGTGCTGGGAGATCACTGTCTCGGCTTCGGGGAAGCTCTTGATGAGCTTGCGCATGCGATTGGCGTAGTCGTTGCCCGCCTCGAGCGAGATCGACGCCGGCATCACGGCGCGGATCCACATGTTGCCTTCCTCGAGCTTGGGCAGGAATTCCAGACCGATCGAACTGCCGGCCAGGCCGGCCAGCGCCAGCGCGCCCAGCCCGGCGGCGACCGTCGCTCGACGGCTGCCCAGCGCAAGGTCGCGCAGTTTTTCGTAGGCGGCCCGGATCATGCGCACGGCGCGCGTCTCGGCGTGGGCGACCTTCTCGGGCAGCAACAGGGCCGAGAGTGCCGGCGAGACCGTGAAGGTCGCGATCAGGCCGCCGAGCAGCGCGTAGGCATAGGTGCGCGCCATCGGTCCGAAGATGTGCCCTTCGACGCCCGAGAGTGTGAACAATGGCAGGAAGCCCGCGATGATGATGGTGGCCGAGAAGAAGATCGCCGTGGTGACTTCGGTCGACGCATTGAAGATGGTCGCCAGCTTGCCGGTGAGGCCGTCCGGGGCGCGCAATTGCGGGCCGGTCTTGTGATCGCCCTCGGAAAGATGGCGGAAGATGTTCTCGACCATGATGACGGTGGCGTCGACGATGATGCCGAAGTCGATGGCACCCATCGACAGCAGGTTCGCCGACTCGCCGCTCACCACCAGGACCACCACCGCGAACAGGAGCGCGAAGGGGATGGTGGCGGAGACGATCAGCGCGCTGCGCAGGTCGCCGAGGAACAACCACTGGATCAGGAAGATCAGGCAGACGCCCACCACCATGTTGTGCAGGACGGTATGGGTCGTCACCTCGACCAGCGCGCTGCGATCGTAGATGCGCTCGATCCGGACGCCCGGCGGCAGGATGCCGCCGCCGTTGACCTTCTCGACCTCGGCCAGCACGCCCGTCAGGGTCGGCATGGTCTCCGCACCGCGCCGCATCAGCACGATGCCCTGCACGATGTCGTCGTCGTCGTTCTGGCCGGCAATGCCGAGGCGCGGCTGGTTGCCGACGCTGACATCTGCCACGTCGGAGACCAGCACCGGCGCGCCGTCGCGCACGGTCAGCATGGTGTTGCGGATGTCGTCCATCGACCGGATCTGGCCGACGCTGCGCACGATCGCCGACTGCGAGCCGATGTTCACCGTGTTGGCGCCGACGTTGATGTTGGCGTTGTTCAGCCCGTCGAGCACCTGCTTCAGCGTGAGCCCGTAGGCGAGCAGCCGGTCGAGATTGACCGTGATGTCGTAGGTCTTGGTCTTGCCGCCCCAGCCGGTGACGTCGATCACGCCCGGGACCGCCTTCAGTCGGCGCTGCAGCACCCAGTCCTGCAGGGTCTTGAGGTCGGCGACCGAGTAGCCTGGCGGCCCCACGATGCGGTAGCGAAAGACTTCGCCGATCGGGCTGGTGGGCGACAGGACGGGCTGCGCGCCGTTGGGCAGCGAGCCGAGCTGCGACAGACGGTTGATCACCATCTGCGAAGCCTGCTGGTAGGTGACGTCGTAGGTGAATTGTACCTTCACGTCGCTCAGCCCGAACAGCGACACGGTGCGGATGGCCTGGACGTAGGGCAGGCCGGCCATCTGGATCTCGATGGGGATCGTGATGTAGCGCTCGATCTCCTCGGAGGACTGGCCCGGGCTCTGGGTGATGATGTCGACCAGCGGCGGCACCGGATCGGGGTACGCCTCGATGTTGAGCCGCGCGTAGGCGAACAGCCCGGCGATCGACAGCACCATGCTCAGGATGACGACGAGGACTCGCTGCTTGAGAGCGGCGGCGACGACAGATTTCATGGTCAGCCGATGGGTTGGATGACCGCGCCGGAGAGGCGCGGCCGGGCCGTCAGTCGCGCTTGGCGGCGCGATCGATGAAGAGAGTACCGCTGGTCACCACGTTCTCGCCCAGGGCCAGGCCCTTCTTGACCTCGACCATGCCGTTGGCGGTCTGGCCGACCTCGACGGGGCGCGACACGACCGACTTGTCCTGCGGACGGGCGACCCAGACGCGGGCGTTGGCGCCCTCGTAGACGACGGCTTCCTGCGGAACCGCGGGGTTGCTCGTCGGCTCGCCGGTGACGATGCGGAAGCTGGCGAACATTTCGGGCATCAGCTCGCGGTCGGCATTGTCGATCTCGGCCCGCACCGGCAGGCGGCGGGTGTTGGGATCAAGCGCCGGGGCCACATAGGCGAGCCGGGCGTTGAAGGTGCGGCCGGGATGGGCCAGCACCGAAACCTCGACCGGTGCGCCCACCTTCATCTTGGGGGCGTCGGATTCGCGGACGTTGGCGATCAGCCAGACCTTCGATAGATCGCCGATGCTGAAGACCGGATCGGCCGCGCCGGCGTTGATGTACTGGCCGAGGCCGACCTTGCGCTGGATCACCGTGCCGGCGATGGGGGCGGAGACGATCGTCTCGGCACCGATGTGATCGACCTTCTCCAGGGCATCGATCTCGGCATCGGTACGCCCGAGGATGCGCAGCCGGTTGCGGACGGCCGCCAGCGCGATTTCCGCCGAGCGCAGGTCGCCTTGGGCCGCGACGAGGTCGGATTGCGCCTGCTCGAGGTCCTTGAGCGCGCCGCCGCGGATCGACAGCAGCTCCTTCTGGCGCTTCTCGAAATTCTGGGCCAGCACCAGCTTCGACCGTGCCTTGTCGACGGCGGCGACGGCGCTTACCAGGTCGTTCTGGGCCTGGACGAACTCGCTGGCCTCGATCGCGAACAGGGGAGCGCCGCGCTCGACATACTGGCCGGGCCGCGCGATCAGCCGCGTCACCCGGCCGGAGTACGGCGAGAAGACCGGCGTCGTGGTGTCCTCGTTGTTGCCGATCTTGCCGTCGGTCGCGCGCTCGTCGCGGAAGGAGGCGGCTTCGACCGGCGAAAAGCGCAGGCCCGACCACTGCGTCTCGGTCGGATGGAACGCCCCGTCGCTCTCCACCGTGGCCACCGGTCGGACGAGGGCGTTCGTGGGCCCCGTGTCGATCGTCCAGACGCCGGCCAACGCCAGCGCGGCAATCCCGGCGCCTGCAAACCACAGGCGATAGGGGCGCAGGCGGGACTTGGGAAGAGCTTCGGGGGCGGTTGTCATGGCGTGGACCGTAGGCGCTTCACATTACGTGCGCCTGACGTGTCGCGCCGAATCCGCTTCGTCCCCGCCGTCCGTGCTAGGATCGCTACGTTCGATCGTGCCCGGGGAGGGGCAGGCATCCATGAGAGTCCTTCTCGTCGAGGACAATGCCGAACTCGTTGCCTTGCTCGTAAAAGGTCTGGCACGCAGCGGTTTTGCGGCCGATTCCGTCGGCAATGCCGGCGATGCGGCGCACTCGCTGGCCGCCATGCGCTACTCCGCGATCGTGCTCGATCTCGGCCTGCCCGATCAGGACGGGCTGTCGCTGCTGCGCGGCATTCGCGGGCGCGGCGATTCGACGCCCGTGCTCGTGCTGACGGCGCGTGACGGCGTGAGCGATCGCGTGAACGGTCTGCGGGCCGGCGCCGACGACTATCTCGTGAAGCCGTTCGCCATGGAGGAGCTGGTCGCGCGCCTCCAGGCGCTGCTGCGACGACCGGGCAACCTCCTCGGCCGCCAGCTCACCTTCGGCAACGTCTCGCTCGAGACGGAGGGTCGCCAGGTGTTCGTCGATGGCGTGGTGCGGGTGTTTCCCGCGCGCGAGACGGCGATCCTGGAGATCCTGCTGCGCCGCGGCGGCAACGTGGTGCCCAAGCGCCTGTTCGAGGACCAGCTGTTCGGTCTGTCGGGCGACGTCGGTTCCAACGCCGTCGAGGTCTACGTCCACCGCCTGCGCAAGATGCTGCAGGACTGCGGGGCCACGGTGAAGATCCATACGGTGCGCGGCGTCGGCTATCTGCTGGCCGAGGAAAAGGCCGCCGCTTGAACCGTTTCCGATCGATCATCTCCCGCGTCGTCGCGCTGCATGTCGTGGCGATCGGCGTGACGTCGATCCTGATGCCGCTGGCGCTCTATTGGTTGCTCAACGAGGCGGCCAACAGCCTCCATCGCGATGCACTGCGCGCCCAGGCGCTCACGATCGCGAGCTTCATGCGGCCGACCGCCACCGGCGACCTCACCCTCGAGATCCCGCCGGAAGCCGAGCCGATCTATTCGGGCGGTTACGGTCTCTACGCCTATGCCATCCTCGATTCGAAGGGCAGGGTCCTGTTCACGTCCCGCGGCGACGATCTTCCCCTCTCGGTGGTGGGTGAGCCGCTGACCAACGATTCCTTCAGCCGTCGGCGCCGAAACGGCACGGTGCTGATCGGGGTCAACGTGCCGCGCGCCATCGGCGACCACCTCTACTGGATCCAGGTCGGGCAGGATCTCGCGCATCGCGACGTCATCATCGACGATATCGTCGCCTCGTTCCTGCCGCGCGTCGCCTGGATCACCTTTCCGATCCTGCTGGTGCTGCTGCTGATCGACATCGTGATCTTCCGCCGTGCCCTCGATCCCGTGCGGCAGGCCTCCGACACCGCCGCGTCGATCGGGCCGACCAGCACTGACGTCAGGCTGTCGGAGCAGTCGATGCCGGCCGAGATCGTGCCGCTCGTCCACGCGGTGAACGAGGCGCTCGACCGGCTCGAGGCGGGATACCGGGCGCAGCGCGAATTCACCGCCGACATGGCGCACGAGTTGCGGACGCCGCTGGCCATCATGCGGGCGCGCGTCGATTCGCTGGAGGATGCGGCGATGCGGCAGTCGCTGCAGAACGACATCGTCAACATGACGCGCACGGTGAACCAGGTCCTCGACATCGCCGAACTCGAGGCCTTCGTCGTGGACGGCGGCTCGAAGGCGGATCTGCAGGCTGTCTGTGCCGATGCCGTGGCCTTCATGGCGCCGCTGGCCGTGAACGATGGCAAGACCATCGCGCTCACCGGCGCGGAAACCCCGGTCTGGGTGCGCGGTCACGCCGAGGCGCTTTTCCGAGCGGTGCGAAACCTGATCGAGAACGCCATTCGCCATAGCCCGACCGGCGGCACGGTCGAGGTCGACGTGGCCGCCGACGGCACGGTGCTCGTTCTCGATGAGGGACCGGGCGTGCCGCTGTCGGAACGCGAGACGATCTTCAAGCGCTTCTGGCGACGTGATCGTTCGCGGCCCGAGAGCCGCGGTCTGGGCCTTGCCATCGTGACCCGCGTCGCCGCCGCGCATGACGGCACCATCACCGTCGAAGACCGGCCGCAAGGCGGCTCGGTCTTCACGCTCCGACTGCGGCTGGCCTGACCCGATCGAGCAGCCGGTCGCGCGCGATCACGCGGCGGCCGACCGTTTCTGGATCGGCGGGGCGAAGCGGAAGGCGGCGCCCAGGCGGTTCCAAGCATTGATGGTGGCGATCGAGACGGTGAGGAAGGTGACCTCCTCTTCGCTGAAATGCCGGCGGATCGCTTCGTGCGCCTCGTCGGACACGCGGCGTCCGGCCAACTGCGTCAGCGTCTCGGCCCAGGTGAGGGCCGCGCATTCCTTCTCCGTGAAGATGCCGGCCTCCTCCCACGTCGCGACGAGGTCGAGCTTCTCCTGCGGCACCCCGATCCTGCGCGAGACGTTGAGGTGGATCTGCAGGCAGAAGGCGCAGTTGTTGATCTGCGAGACGCGCAGTTTCAACAGCTCGACGATCTGCTTGTCGATGCCGGACTCGTCGGCCTGCCTGCCCATGTCGATCAGCGCCTGCTGGGCGGCGGGTGCGATCCGGGCGAAGGCATCGTAGGAGAGGCGGGGCGGGGACATCATGGGCTCCTGATATCAGAATGCTGATATTATGCGAGGAGCGCTGCCTGGCAAGACCCGGAATGGCGCCTGCCGTGCGAAGGGAAGCGCGGTGAGCGGGCCAACACCGGCCTCGGTCGCTACAGGTCGCGGGCCTTCTACAGACATATCGGCTAACACAGGGGAGGAAACGTCCCATCCTACGGGACGTGCCCGAGGGAGGAATGCCATGGAACTGGGGCTCGCCAACAAGCATGCACTCGTCACGGGCTCGACCGCCGGGATCGGTTACGCCATCGCCAAGGGTCTCGCCGCCGAAGGAGCGAGCGTGGTGATCACGGGCCGCGGGCAGGCGAGCGTCGACGACGCGTTGAGGCGGTTGAAGGAAGCCCTGCCGGAAGCAAGAGCCACAGGCATCGTGGCGGACTGCGCCACGGCGGAGGGCGCGCAACTCGTGTTCGGCAAGGTGCCGCGGATCGACATCCTGGTGAACAATCTCGGGATCTACGGCCGCAAGCCGGCGTTCGAGATCGACGACGGCGAATGGCAGCGCTTCTTCGAGGTCAACGTGATGAGCGGGGTGCGCTTCACGCGCCACTATGCGCCAGGCATGGCCGGGCGTGGCTGGGGTCGCATCGTCTTCGTCTCGAGCGAATCGGCGCTGAACATTCCCAGGGAGATGATCCATTACGGCATGACGAAGACCGCGCAGCTTTCCGTATCTCGCGGCTTCGCCATGGAACTCGCGGGCACGGGCGTCACCGTGAACGCCCTGCTCCCCGGCCCGACACACACCGAGAATACCGACCGGATGCGTGCCGAGCGGGCGCGCGCCACAGGCGTGACCGTCGCGGAAATCGAGGCGGCCTTCCTGCGGGACTTCCGGCCGACATCGCTGATCCGGCGCTTCACGTCGGCGGAGGAGGTGGCTTCACTGGGGGTCTATCTCTGCAGCGAAGCCGCGTCCGGCACCTCGGGCGCCGCCCTTCGTGTCGATGGCGGCGTGGTGAACCAGATCATGTGAGGCTCAGTTCACGTCGAGCTTCAGGCCTTCCTTGTCGATGACGCCCTTCCATTGCGCGATCTGTGCGTCGACGAAGGCCTTGAACTGGTCGGGCGTGCCGTAGGCGGGGAAGCCCGCCATGGTCTTGAATCGATCCAGGGTCTTCGGGTCGGCGAGCCACGCCTTCATCTGAAGGTTGAGCGAATCGACGATCGGCTTGGGCGTATTGGCCGGCAGGAAGACGCCGAACCAGGTCGAGACGTCGAATGGCTTGAGTTCCGGCATGGTCTCGTTGATGGGCACGAGGTCCGGCACCATCGGGTTGCGCTGGGCCGAAGTCAGGCCGAGCGCCCGGAGCTTGCCGGCGCGCACGAACTCGATGGCGGTCGTGAGGTTGTCGAAGAAGAACTGGGTGACGCCGGCTGCCAGGTCGGTCAGGGCCGGGGCGGCACCGCGGTAGGGGATGTGCTCGGCCTTTGTGCCCGTGAGCTGCAGGAACCAGGCGCCGCAGAGATGGGGCGACTGGCCGGTGCCCGACGAGGCGTAGGAAGCCTTGCCGTTCTGGGCCTTCAGCCAGGCGACGAACTCCGGCACCGTCGTGGCGGGAACCGAGGGGTGGACGACCAGAACGTTGGGTGCGGTGATGACGTTGGACACCGGGATCAGGCTGGCCGGCGTGTAGGGCATGTTGCGGTAGAGCGAGTAGGCGATCGACTGCGGGCCGATATTGCCCATCAGGATCGTGTTGCCGTCCGGAGCCGACTTGACCACCTCGGTCGAGCCGATGACGCCGCCGGCGCCCGACTTGTTGTCCACGACGCAGGACTGGCCCCAGGCCTCGGTCAGGTAGGCGGCCAGCAGGCGGGCCACGATGTCCGTGGTGCCGCCCGGGGCCGCCGGCACGACCATGCGGACGTTCTGGGTCGGCTTCCAGGGCGCCTGGGCGCGCAGGCCGACGGGCAGCAGGGCGGCGGCCGGCAGGGCCGCGGCGGCGCCCAGGGCGGCCCGGCGAGAGAGATTGCGGGTCATTCTTCATTCCTCCCGTGATTCATCGTCTTTGTTGCGGAGGAACTAGCACGGCTGCGCTGGCAAATCCGCCACAATTCCCGTATCTATTCGACGTGCGGCCGCCCCGAATCGCCGGGCTTTTCCGGTGGTTTCTGCCCTCTCTCAACGGGTCCGCGCCAAGGAGGAATATCTTGAAGAGGCGTACTTTCGTCTCCGGCTCGGTTGCGCTCGCCGCCGGTGCCCTGGCCGCCCCGGCCATCGCTGCCACGATCAAGCCCTACAGCTGGGATCTCAACCCGCCGATGGATTCGCGCGAGAATTTCATCGCCTGGGGCAAGGCCCGCGGTGAGGATCCCGTGTTCCTCGGCCAGCGCTGGGATCGCTTCCAGGCGCTGATCAAGAACAAGGATATCTGGGGTCAGGCGACCATGCGCGCCTTCCTGCTCACCCCGCGCGAAGAGTTCTCCGCGATCAGCCCGGCGATTCACAAGCGCGCCTACGAGCACGCCTTCCTCGACATCGGCTACGGCGTGACCATGTCCGGCCCGCACGTGCAGGGCCGCATGACCAACGTCATCGACGTGAAGCGCGGCGAGAAGGTGCTCGAGATCGGCACCGGTTCGGGCGTGCAGTCGGCCTACATCGCCAACCTCACCGAGAACGCCTACACGATCGAGATCATCGCGCCGCTCGCCCAGCGCACGCGCGGCCTGTACGACAAGCTGATCGACAAGGGCTACACCGAGTTCAAGCACATCAAGACGAAGGCTGCCGACGGCTTCTACGGCTGGGAAGACGCTGCCCCGTTCGACAAGATCATCGTGACCTGCGGCATCGACCACGTGCCGCCGCCGCTGCTGCAGCAGCTCAAGGCCGGCGGCCTGATGGTGATCCCGGTTGGCCCGCCGGGCGCGCAGCGCGTGCTCAAGGTGACCAAGACGCAGGGTGCCGATGGCTCCATCACCACGAGCCGCGAGGACATCTACGGCGGCAAGATCGTGCCGTTCGTGCCCTTCACTAAGCTCGAAGGCGACAAGATCGTCGGCACGCACAACCGCTAAAGGTCGCGTCGAGCGACCTCGAGACGACAGCGTCATCGCAGTGATACGAGGGACCTTTATCGAACCGGTAAAGGTCCCTCGGCTTACGTGCCGGGACGGCACCGGTGACGGATCAGACTGAACGACTGCCCCTCTAGAGATCGCACAAAGCGATCCAACAAAAACAACGGAGATCCCCCTTGTCCATCACGGTCGATCTCGATCATCGCCCGCCGCTCTCCTTCTATCTCTCCGTAGGCCTGGTCGCCGGCAGCATCATCGCGCTGCAGATCGGCATCATGCGCGTGTTCTCGGTCGGCAGCTGGGCCCACTTCGGCTCGCTGGTCGTGAGCCTCGCGATGTTCGGCTTCGGTCTCACCAGCGCCGTGATGTGCGTGGGCAAGAGCTGGTTCGAGCGGCACTGGGTGGGCTCGGTCAAGGGAGCGCTGCTGGCCTTCGGGCCGCTGATGGTGGTGTGCAACCTCGCCGCCCAGCAGGTGCCGTTCAACGCCATCTTCCTGATCTCCGATCCGATGCAGAAGTGGCGACTGTTCGCCAACTTCGTGCTCTATTTCCTGCCGTTCCTGGCGGGCGCCCTCTATCTCGGCGTGATCTTCCTGAAGGCCCAGAAGACCTTCAGCCGCGTCTATTTCGCCGATCTCGTCGGCTCGGGCCTGTGCGGCCTCACCGTGCTGCTGGCCATGTACCTCTGGCGGCCCGACGACCTGATCATGGCGCCACTGGTCCTGTGGTTGGCCGGTGGCGTGCTGTGGTTCGTGGCGCTGGGCGACCGCCGCGGCGTGTTCGCGATCGTTGTCGTAGCGATCCTGGCGGCCGCCGTGCATCACCTCGCGCCGCAGGTGCTGGGCGTGCCCAAGCTCGCCGTGTCCGACTACAAGGGTGTCTCTTACGCCCGCAAGTTCCCCGACAACAAGCGCGTCTACGAGCGCGCCTCGCCGTTCGGCTACATCGAGGTCTATTCCAGCTCCTATCTGCACTTCGCGCCGGGCCAGTCCGACAACGCGGCGTTCAACCTCAAGAAGATGCCGTCGAACGCCTATCTCGGCCTCTACATCGATTCCGAGGGCCCCGCCGGCATCATCAAGGACCTGCCGGCCGACGAGACGGCCTACTTCAAGTACCTGCCGATGTACTACCCGTACCTGCTGAAGAAGGACCCGAAGACCTTCGTGGTCCAGTTCGGCGGCGGCATCTCGACGGCGGTGGCGCTGAAGTCGGGTTCCAGCCAGGTGACGGTGGCCGAGGGCAATCCCGCGCTGCTGACGGCTTTCCGCGAGGACAAGCACCTGCGCGACTTCACCGGCGACATCCTGAACAACCCCAAGGTCAACGTCATCGACTATGACGGCCGCCTCTACGTCGCCCATACGAAGAACCGCTACGACGTGATCGACCTGTCGCTGGCCGATTCGGCCGGCCTGTCGAGCCCCGGCGGCTTCTCGATCGTCGAGAAGTATTCCTACAGCCGCGAGGCGATGAGCGCCTACATGCGCGCCCTGACTCCGGGTGGTGTCCTGTCGGTGACCCTGTGGAACAAGGAAGAGCCGCCGAAGTCCGTGCTGAAGCTCTACGCCACGATGGTCGCCGCCGCGCGCGACGTGGATGGCGGCAAGGACATCGCGCAGAAGTTCTACGTCGTGTCGTCCTACCTCTCCACCGCGACCGTGCTCTACAAGCGCGACGGCTTCACCCCGAAGGAGATCGAGGAACTCAACGCCCATACCAAGGCGATGTCGTTCGACGAGATCTACTATCCGGGTTTCAAGGTCGACACGTCCGACCTGAAGCAGATCCTGCAGGACTATCGCGACCAGTTCTTCTTCGCCGGGCATGCGGCCGATCCGACCGCGCCGGCGGAGAGCGAGCCCAACGACAAGCCGCCGCCCGGCATGACCGACGCCGCCGCGCCCGGCGCCGCTCCCGCCGACGGCGCGGCGCCGCCGACGCCGAAGGTTCCGGCCACCGTTCTGGGCCGCCTCGCCTGGCACTATCTGATCGAGGGCGGCTGGCAGAAGGTCGCCGACGAATACGTCTTCGACACGCGCATCCTCACCAACCACCAGCCCTACTTCGCCGCCTACATCAAGGTGCCGGATCTGCTGAAGTTCACCGACCGGCTCGAGCTGGTGCAGGACGAGTGGGGCTACCTGCTCCTGTGGGCGACGCTCGGCATCGCGACGATCTTCGCGCTGACCCTGGTGCTGTTCCCGGTGATCTTCGGCTGGCGCACCATCTTCAGCCGCTATCCCGGCAAGGCCGGCACGATGATCTACTTCCTGTGCCTGGGGCTAGGGTACATCATCGTCGAGGTGGGCATGATCTCCCACTTCATCCTGGCACTCTCCAACGCCACGGTGTCGGCGTCGGTGCTGATCACCGGCATGCTGGTCTTCTCCGGCATCGGCAGCTTCTACTCCGAACGCTTCCTCGACCGGTCGCGCACCTTCATGCCCAAGGTGTTCCTGGCGATCTTCGCGATCCTGGTGACCTATGCCTTCACGATCGACTACGCGCTCGACTGGATCGGCACGCTTCCCTACGCGCTGCGCATCCTGCTCTGCCTGCTGATCATCTTCCCGCCGGCGTTCCTCATGGGCTTCCCCATGCCGACGGCGATGACGACGCTCGGCCGCCTGGGCAAGGACCACATGTTCCTGTGGGCCTGGGGCATCAACGGCTGCTTCTCGGTCATCGGCGCCGCGCTCGTGCCGATCGTGGCGACCAGCTTCGGCCTGCCGGCCGTGGTCCTGGTCGGCGCCTTCGCCTACCTGATCGCGCTGCCGACGTTCTTCTCCGTCCTCATGCCGCTGCCGTCCCAGTCAACGGGGGCAGGGCGGCCCGCCGCCGCGTGAAGCGGCGGGCGCTGCTGCTGCTGGGGGCTCTCCTGATGCCGACTGCCGCGCACGCCCAGCCGAAGAAGCCGAGGACGCCGAGCAAGCGGCAGGCTCCAAAGCCTGCCGCCAAAGCCGACCAGGCGCATGCGGCCAAGCCCGCGGCTGCCGCGCCGTCGCCGGCGCCGGCGCTCAAGGAGGCGAAGACCCAGCTCGTCGCCTTCGACGCCTCGCCCTTTCCCTATCGCGGCTTCCTGCCCGACACGACCAAGCCGTTCCTCGACGCGCGCGACGGCAAGCGGCGCGGCCACACGACCGGCCGCGGCGACGTCTACTGGGAGGAGACGGCCTACAGCGACCGCCGTTCGCTGCTCTATCTCCCGCAGGGATTCGATCCGACGCGGCCCGTCCTGATCGTGCTCTTCCTGCACGGGCAGGGCGCGACGCTCGAGCGCGACGTGGCGGTGCGCCAGGCCGTGCCGCGGCAGATCGCGGAGTCGGGGCAGAACATCGCCCTGGTGGCGCCGCAACTCGCGCTCGACGCACTCGATTCGAGCGCCGGCAATTTCTGGCGCGGCGGGCACTTCGCCAAGTATCTCGACGAAGCGGCCGAGCGGCTGATGCGCCTCTATGGCAACCGCAGCGCCGGCCGCGGCTTCAACCTGGCTTCCGTGGTGATCGTGGCCTACAGCGGCGGCTACCTGTCGGCGGCCTACGCGCTGCAGCGCGGCGGTGCCAACCATCGCGTGAAGGGGCTCATCCTGCTGGACGCGCTCTACGGCGAGGAGGACAAGTTCGCCGCCTGGTTCGCTGCCCGCCGCCAGCAGGCGTTCCTGCTGAGTGCCTACACCGAATCGACCAAGGACGAGAACGCGGCGCTGCAGGGCCTGCTCGCCAAGCGGCGCATTCAGTTCACGCGCACGCTCCCCAAGAGTCTGACGCCCGGGACCGTCGCCTTCTTGGGGCCTACCGGCGGGCTCGACATGCATGGCGATTTTGTTACGCGCGCGTGGCAGGGCGACCCGTTGCAGCAGGCCCTTTCGCTGATTCCCGGTTACGGCCCGGTTCATGGTAAAAGGAGCGCATGAACGACCCGCTGCGCCAGGAACTCCTGGAAATCTTCGCCGGCCGCGCTACACGGCGTTACGGCTTGTCCGACATCAACCAGCTCCAGCACGCACTGCAGTCGGCGGCGCTGGCCGAGGCCGACGGCGCGCCTCCGGCCACCGTGCTGGCCTCGTTGCTGCACGATGTCGGCCACATGATCCACGATCTCGGCGAGGATCCCGCCTCGCGCGGCGTCGACGACGTGCACGAGGAGCTGGGTGCGCAGTGGTTGGCAGAACGCTTCGGTCCCGCGGTCAGCGAGCCCGTCCGCCTGCACGTCACCGCCAAGCGCTATCTCTGCACCGTCGAGTCCGACTATTTCGGCAAGCTTGCGCCCGATTCGGTGCGCAGTCTGGAGCTTCAGGGTGGACTTATGTCGCCCGACGAGGTCGAGGCCTTCCGCGCCAACCCCTATCACGCCGAAGCGGTGCGCCTGCGCCGCTACGACGAGGAAGCCAAGGACCCGCGCGCGCGCACGCCGGACTTCGACCACTACCTGCGCCACGTCCCGGCCTGCCGGAAGTAACGGCCTCCCCCGCCCCGCGGGGAAGGTGTCCCCGAAGGAGACGGAGGGGCAAAGCCCCATACTCGTTGCCCACTCCCTCCGGCCCTGCGGGCCACCTCCCCCGATGACGGGGGAGGAACAGGAAGACGAAGACGATGATCTCCCGCACCGAAGTCGAGGCCGCCTGGAGCCTGATCCGTCCGCATGTGCGTCGCACCCCGGTGATTGAACTCAGCGCCGGTTCGCTCGGTGTGACGGCACCGCTGGCCCTGAAGCTCGAATCGCTGCAGGTCAGCGGGACGTTCAAGGGACGCGGCGCATTCCACAAGCTGCTGGCTTCGAAGGTGCCGGCCGCCGGCATCATCGCGGCGTCGGGCGGCAACCATGGCGCGGCCGCAGCCTATGCCGCGCGGGCGCTCGGCCATCGGGCCGAAATCTTCGTGCCGACCATCGCATCGCCCGCCAAGGTGGCGCGGCTGCGCAGCTACGGCGCGGTCGTGAACCTG
Source organism: Reyranella aquatilis (assembly GCF_020880995.1). Lineage (GTDB taxonomy): Bacteria > Pseudomonadota > Alphaproteobacteria > Reyranellales > Reyranellaceae > Reyranella > Reyranella aquatilis. The sequence continues at coordinate 426,151 of NZ_JAJISD010000003.1, forward strand.
GTGGGCGCCGTCTATGCCGAGGCCCGCGCCTCCTCCGAGGCGCGCGCCGCCGAGACCGGGGCGCTGATGGTGCCGGCCTACGAGGACGAGGTCGTGTTCGCTGGCGCCGGCAGCGTCGCGCTCGAGTTCGCGGAACAGGCCGAGTTCGACACGCTGCTGATCGCCGTCGGCGGCGGCGGCCTGATCGCCGGCTGCGCCGCTGCGATCGGCACCGCGAAGAAGATCGTCGCCGTCGAGACCGAAGGCACGGCGACACTGCACGCGGCGCTGAAGGCCGGGAAGCCGGTCGACGTCGCCATCTCCGGCATCGCCGCCGACGCGCTCGGCGCCAGCCGCATCGGCACGCCGAACTTCGAGGTCGCGCGAGCACTGGTTCGCGATTCGGTGCTCGTCACCGACGACGCCGTGCGCGAGACGCAGCGCGCGTTGTGGGACGGGCTGCGCATCGTCGCCGAACCGGCCGGCGCCACCGGCCTCGCCGCGCTGCGCGCCGGCGCCTATCGCCCGGCGCCGGGCGAACGCGTGGCGACGCTGATTTGCGGCGCCAACACCGATCCGGGTTCGGTGGCGTAAGGCAAACCGAGATTGAGCAGCATTCTGCTATGCTACCCTTAGGTTTCGACGCAATGCGTCGGCCGTTTCTTAGCGCGTGATCTCGGTCACGACGGCGCGGTTGGCCTTGCCGGCGCCGTCGCTGAAATCGTAGCGGATGGCGAACTTGTCGGACGGGGCGATCCACCAGCGCGAAACCGAGCGCTGGCCCTTGTCGCCGGTCTCGTTCATCTCGATCAGGAAGGTGTCGATCATCTTGTCGCCCGGACCGGTACGCCGCTCGTAGCGCACGACGGCGAGCGTGTAGGTCCAGGTGCCGCCACCGATCTTGTAGCTGGCCTCGATCTTCTTGCCGGCCTCAAGTGGCCACAGGCGTTCGGGACGCAACGCGGCGATGAAGGCCGAGGTGTCGTTGCCGTCGGCCGACGGATTGTCGAACAGCAGCGCCCGCAGCTTGAAGGGTCCGCCGCCCACGCGTTCCATGTTGCAGTCCATGCCGCTGCGGCCGCGCGCCACAACCTTGACGCCGCTGTCGTAGGTGAAGGTCGTGCCCGGATCAGGGCAGGCGAACTCCATGGTCTGGGCGGAGGCGGTGACGGCGCCGAGCAGGGCGGCGGACAGGACGGGCAGGAAGGCGGGCAGTCTCATGCCTCGGATCATAGCCAAATCAGACGAAATGGCACGCCGCCTGCGCGCCGTTGCCGAGCGGACGCAGCACCGGCTTCTCGGCCCGGCAGCGCTCCTGGGCCATCGGGCAGCGCGAATTGAACGGGCAGCCCGGCGGTGGGTTGAGCGGGCTCGGCAGCTCGCCCTGCAGGACGGTGCGCTGGCGGGCGCGGGCCAGCTTCGGGTTGGCGATCGGCGCGGCCGCCAGCAGCGCCCTGGTGTAGGGGTGCTGGGGGCTCTTCCAGATCTGGTCGCGCCCGCCGACCTCGAACAGCATGCCGAGGTACATCACGGCGACCCGGTCGGCGATGTGCTCGACAACGCTGAGATCGTGGCTGATGAACAGATAGGAGACGCCGAACTGCCCCTTCAGGTCCTCGAGCAGGTTGATCACCTGCGCGCGGACCGAGACGTCGAGCGCCGACACCGGCTCGTCGCAGATGATCAGCTTGGGGCTGAGTGCCAGGGCGCGGGCGATGCCGATGCGCTGGCGCTGGCCGCCGGAGAATTCGTGCGGATAGCGCTGTCTAGCGTCGCTCGGCAGGCCGACCCAGCGCAGCAGCGTCTCGACCCGTTCGGCGATGGCATCGGGCTTCCAGCCAGCCAGCACCAGCGGCTGCGCCACCGAGCGACCCACCGTCGACCGCGGGTTCAGCGAACCGTAGGGATCCTGGAAGATCATCTGCACCTTGCGGCGCATGTCCGTAAGCTGTTCGCCGCTCAGCGGCGCAATATCGACCCCCTCGACGAGGATCTGGCCGCCGGCCGCGGGGACCAGCTTCATGATCGCCTTGCCGAGCGTGGACTTGCCGCAGCCTGATTCGCCTACCAGGCCCAGCGTTTCGCCCACCGCGAGATCGAGGCTGACGCCATTGACGGCGCGTACGATGCCGCCCGAGGTGTTGAACTGGACGCGCACGTCCTTCAGCGAGAGCAACGACACGGTCAGCTCCCCTCGGCCGCGAAGCAGGCGACGAGCCGGCCCGGCCCCGGTGCCGTGAGAGCCGGCCTCTCCGCGAGGCAGCGGTCCATCACCCGCTTGCAGCGCGGCGCGAAGGCGCAGCCCTGCGGCAGGGCATTGAGCGGCGGGACCATCCCGGGAATGTCGGCCAGTCGCTCGGCCCGCTCGGCGCCGGGCGTCGGCGTCGCGCCGATCAGGCCAACCGTGTAGGGGTGCAGCGGATTGTCGAACAGGTCGTCGACCGAGGCCTCCTCGACCTTGCGCCCGGCATACATGACGACCACCCGGTCGGCCGTCTCGGCCACGACGCCGAGATCGTGGGTGATGAAGATCATCGCCATGCCGGCGTCGGCCTGCAGCTTCTTCAGCAGCGCCAGAACCTGCGCCTGCACCGTGACGTCGAGCGCCGTGGTCGGCTCGTCGGCGATCAGAACCGACGGGCTGCAGGCGATCGCCATGGCGATCACGACCCTCTGGCACATGCCACCGGAGAGCTGGTGCGGATAGGCATCGAGGCGACGGGCCGCGTCGGGCATGCCGACCAGCTCCAGCAGCTCGTGGGCGCGCACGCGCGCCTGCCCGCGACCCAGCTCGGTGTGGGTCATCAGCACTTCGACGATCTGCTTCTCGACCGTGGCCACCGGGTTCAGCGAGCTGATCGGATCCTGGAAGATCATGCCGATCTCCTTGCCGCGGATACCCAGCATGGTCTCCTCGGGCAGGGGCACGATGTCCCGTCCGTTCAGCTTCACTTGGCCGCCGACGATGCGGGCCGGCGGGTCGGGCAGCAGGCGCATGATCGACAGCGCCGACAGCGACTTGCCGCAGCCCGATTCGCCCACGATCGCGACGGTCTCGCCGGGGCCGACGGTCAGGCTCAGACCGTCGACCGCCTTCATCTCGCCGCGGCGCGTGAATAGCGTCGTGCGCAGGTCGCGCACTTCCAGAGGGAGTGGCTTCATCACCGATCCCTCAGTTTGGGATTGAGCGCATCGTTCAGCCCGTCGCCCACCAGGTTCAGGCAGAGCACGGTGATCATGATGGCGATGCCCGGGATGGCGCAGATGTACCAGGAGCTGCGGATGAGCTGTCGTCCGTCGCCGACCAGCCGGCCCCAGCTCGCGACATTGGGATCGCCGAGGCCGAGGAAGGAGACGGCCGATTCGAACAGGATGGCGCCGGCCACGACGAGCGAGGAGAGAACGATCACCGGGGGCAGCGCGTTGGGCAGAATCTCGGTGAGGATGATGCGGAAGTCGCTCATGCCCATGGAGCGGCAGGCCTGGACGAACTCCCGGTCGCGCAGTGCCAGGAACTCCGCCCGCGTCATGCGCGCGATCGGGGTCCAGCTCACAATGCCGATGGCGATCACGATGTTGCTCAGCGTCGAACCCAGGATGACCACGATGGTGAGCACGAAGATCAGGTTCGGGATGGTCTGGAACAGCTCGGCCGCGCGCATGGCGATCTCGTCGACCCACCCGCCGAAGTAGCCCGCGATGGCGCCGACTCCCACACCGATAATGGTGGCCACCGCCGAAGCGAAAAGGCCGATGAGCAGGGTCGCCCGGGCCCCGTGAACGATCATCGCGAGGATGTCGCGGCCCAGCGAATCGGTGCCGAGCGGAAACTCGGAATCTTCGCCCGGCCACAATTCGGGCAGGCCGACGATTCGCAACGGGTCGGTGGGAAAGAAGACCGGCGCGAGAATCGCCATCAGGGCGACCACGAGGATCAGGCCGGCACCGACCAGGGCGCCGCGGTTGCGCGCGAAACGACCAAGAAACTCGAACCTCTGCATCAGCGGATCTCGATGCGCGGATCGAGCCACATGTAGATCAGGTCGACTGCGATGTTCGCTGCGATGACCACCAGCGAGCCCAGCACCATGATGCCGAGAACGACCGGGTAGTTGCGCGAACTCACGCTGTCGAACAGCAGCGACCCGACGCCCGGCCAGCTGAACACGCTCTCAATCACGACGCTGCCCGCGAGGACGGTGCCCATCTGCACGCCCAGGATCGTGACCACCGGCAGCAGCGCGTTGCGCAGCACGTGGTGGATCGTGACCTGATTGCGGCTAAGGCCCTTGGCGCGCGCAGTGCGCACGAAATCGAGTTGCGCTACCTCGAGCATCGAGGAGCGCATGACGCGGGCGTAGATCGCGGCATAGAAGAGGCCGAGCGCGAGGGTCGGCAGGATCAGGTGGTGCAGGATCTCCAGCACGCCGCCGTTGCCGCCGATCTTCATCATCCCGCCCACCGGCAGCCAGCCGAGTTTCACCGAGAACAGCACGATCAGCATGATGCCCAGCCAGAAGCTGGGGGCGGCGTAGAAGAACATGGCCGCGACCGAGACGAGGCTGTCCCAGAAGGTGCGGACCTTCATCGAGGCCACCACGCCGGCCGCGACGCCGATCGTGACGGCGAGCGCAATGCTCGAGACCATGAGCAGGATGGTGGCGGGAAGGTGGATCCAGATCGCCTGGATGACCGGCATATTCTGCCGGTAGGAGAAGCCGAAGTCGAAATGCAGCAGCGCCCAGATGTACTTGAGGAGCTGCATCCAGACCGGATCGTCCAGGCCATAGGTCTTGCGCAGCAGGGCGACCGTCGCCGGATCGCTCACCTGGTTCTCGGCCGTCATCAGCTCGAGGAAGCTTCCGGGCGCCATCTGGATCAGGCAGAAGTTGATGACCACCACGCCCAGCATCAGCGGGACGGCCTGGATCAGCCGTCGCCGCAGCAGCTTGAGCGCCGCCGCCCGGCGTGCGGAGCCGCGGAGCGCAGGCGTTGGCGAGACTAGCTCGCCAGCCATAGGTCTCCCCAGCTCGCCGCGAGGAAGTTCGGGTCGTTCGAGTGGTTCTGCACCTTGGTGCTGGCCAGGGTGATCGATTCGAGTTCAACCAGCGGCAGGAGCGGGGCTTCCTGCGTGATGACCTTCTGGAAGTCCACGACCAGTGCCTTGCGCTTCGCCGGATCCGTTTCGACCTTGATCCTGTCGACCAGCTTGTCGACATCGGGATTGGAGTAGCCCGAGGCGTTGCGGAAGGGCACGCCCTTCAGGATGCCGTCGGTCGTGAAGTACTGTGTCGTCGACGGCACCGGCTCCGACGGGTTGGCCTGATTGGAGATCGCCAGGTCGAAATCGTAGTCGGTGTAGATGCGTTTGATCGAGGTCGGGCGGTCGGGAACCGTGAGGTTGATGCCGATGCCGACATCCTCGAGCACCTGCTTCACATAGGCGCCGACCTTGCCGTTCTCGGGGAACCAGCCGGCCGAGAGCAGGTTCAGGGTGAAGCGCTTGCCGTCGGCCTTCTTCGGGAAACCCGCCGCGTCGAGCAGCGCCGCCGCCTTCTTCGGGTCGAACGGGGTCTTGAAGGTGTCGGCCGTGAAGAACTCCTTGTTGGGGGAGTAGATCGGGCTCGTGCCCGGCCGCGCGTAGCCGTAGTAGACGGTCTTGGCGATGAAATCGCGGTTGATCGCGTTGAAGATCGCCTGCCGGACCTCGCGCTTGGCGAAGATCGGATTGCGCATGTTGCATTCGAGCGTGGTCGACCAGACGGCTTCCTCGTAGCCCTTGGGCGTCGCGACGAACTTGCCCGTGCCGGTCAGGCGCTTGATGTCCGGCGGTGCAACCGGATTGAACACGCCGATATGGATGTCGCCCGCTTCCATCGCGGCCGCTCGGCCGGCCGGATCGCGCACGTAGCGGATGATCAGACGATCGAGATAGGGCTCGTCCTTCTTCCAGTAGTTCTCGTTCTTCACGTACTCGAAGTGGCTGCCGCGCACCCACTCCTTGAACTTCCATGGACCGGTGGCGATCGGTGCGTTGTTGGCCGGATTGGTGACGGGATCGCTGCCGGCGTAGACGTGCTTGGGCACGATGTAGGCGACCGGCGAGCACAGGGTCGACGCGAAGAAGAACTCCGGCGTCGGATTGTTGTACTTGAAGACGACGGTGTCGGCGTCCGGCGACTCGATGCCCGCGAAGTCGGTGAGTGCCGACGCGACGGCATACTTCTTCCAGATCTCGCTGACGGAATAGACGACGTCGTCGACCGTCATGTCCTTGCCGTCATGGAACTTCACGCCCTTACGGACCTTGACCGTGTAGGACTTGAAGTCGGCCGACGGCTTCCAGGACTCGGCGAGGACGCCCTCGAAGCTGCCGTCCATGTTGCGCTTGGCCAGCCGCTCGAACAGCTTGGAAGACGAGAAGGTCGGGCTCGAGCCGCCGCCGGCCGGCACGTAGCAGGCCTGCGGCTCGCCGCCGCCCCAGGTCGCCACCAGCGTACCGCCCCGTCTGGGCGTGCCCTGTGCGAACGCTCCTCGGGATGCGCCGGCCACACCGACCGCCAGAACGCCCGCTCCGAACACGCGTCGTGAAACATTGATCGTCATGACAGCCTCCGTTCCCAATCCCCAAGTCCCGGGCCGGACGAAGCAAACTTCATACCGTGTGGTCTAAGTCTGCAGCGTCGAATAGGTCGCACGTCCCACCGCGAGGAGGGCCTTCTGCTCGTTGAACACGTCGACATCGACGACGCCCACGCTCTTGCCGGCACGGCGCACGCGCGCCGTCGTAATGAGCGATGTCTTGATCGCGGGCCGGAGATAGTCGACGCGGAAGTTGATGGTCGGCAGGGGGCGGCGCAGCGCCATGATCAGCGCATAGTCGCCGACCGTGTCGATGATCGCAGCGAGCGGACCGCCGTGCCACTGGCCCGTGCCGGCGCCGCGCTCGAACTCCGGCCGCATGGCGCAGGTCATGGTGACCTCCTCCTTTGCCGGATCACTGGCGATCACCTTCAGGCCGAGAAAGGCGATGAACGGCGAGCGGTCGAGCTGCGCCTGCATCTCTTCCGAGGTCAGCGGTTGAAGCTTGTCGCTCATGGGGCCACCACGATCTTGCCGAACACTTCGCGATCCTCGATCACGCGCAGCGCCTCGCGTGCCTCGGACAGCGGGAAGACCTTGTCGACCAGGACCTTGAGCTTGCCGCTCTGCACCAGTTCGAGGAGCTTCTCGATGTCAGTGCGCATCCAGCCGTTCGAGCCCAGGATCTTGAGTTCGAAGGTCCAGATGAAGCGGATGTCCTCGGTGGGGGCGTAGCCCGCGGTGGCGCCGCAGGTCAGCAGGCGCCCGCCGACCTTCAGGGTCTTCAGCGAGTTCACCCAGGTGTCGCCGCCGGTGTAGTTCACGACGACGTCGACGCCCTGGTCGGTGCCGCTGCCGCGCCGCGTCGGCTTGCCGTACATCGCGAAGATTTCCTTCATGAAATCCTTCTCGATGTAGTTGATCGTCTTGTCGGCGCCGAGCTCCTGCAGGCGCTTGGCCTTGGCGTCGGTGCCGGCGCAGGCGATGACCTCGCAGCCGGCGAGCTTGGCGAGCTGCAGGCAGCAGACGCCCACGCCACCGGACGCACCGAGGATCAGGACCTTCTCGCCCTTCGCGACATGGCCGTTGGTCACCATCATGCGCAACGCCGTGCCGTAGGCGACAGGCAGGGCTGCCGCATCGGCGTAGCTGACACCATCCGGGATCCTGACGAGCTGGTGGGCGCGTGCCTTGCACAGTTCGGCCAGGCCGCCATGCACCGTCTCGCCCATCAGGCCGCCTTCGACCCGGTTGATCGGATCGACCAGGACGCGGTCGCCCTTCTTCCAGCCGGTGACGCCCGGGCCGACCTCGGCGATCTCGCCAGCGACGTCGAGGCCCATGATGGCGGGCATCGGCACCTTGATGCCCGGCATGCCGCGGCGGGTGAAGACGTCGTGATAGTTCAGCGACGAGGCCTTCACCGCGACGATGACGTCGCCCTCGCCGGGCGTCGGGTCGGGAAAGTTGGTCTCGAAGACGAGGCGGTCCGGTCCGCCATGTTCACGGACGACAGCTGCTTTCATTGGTCAGACTTCTCCGGTTGGGATTTGTTTGGCGAGCACGCGCTTGTCGATCTTGTTGGTGCCGGCGAGGGGCATCTCGTCGACGAACAGGACGCGGCGCGGATGCTGGTAGGCCGGCGCATTGGCCAGCGCGTAGGTCTTCACCGCCTGCTCGTCGAGCTCGGCATCCGCGGCTTTCACGACGAACGCGATCGGCTTGTGGCCCTTCAGCTCGTCGGGCACGGGGATCACGGCGGCCTGGTGGATGCCGGGATGGCGTTCGAGCATTTTCTCGACCTCGCCGGGATAGATGTTCTCTCCGCCGCACACGAACATGTCGTCCACGCGGCCGACGAAATAGAAGAAGCCATTCTCGTCGCGGCGGAAGACGTCGCTGGTGCGATAGTAACCGTCCGGCGTCATCACCTCGGCCGTCTTGGCCGGCAGCTTGTGATAGTGCGTCATCAGCGCACCGCACTTCATCTGGAGCTCGCCTTCGTCCTGAACTTCCTTGCCGTCGCGCACGAGGCGGAGCTGGACCTCGGGATGGGGATAGCCCGTCGAGAGGACCGGCTGCGGCAGTCCCCTGGGGTGCGGCCCGAACACGACGGGGCCGGCCTCCGTGGTGCCGTAGCCGTTGCTGACCACAGCCTTCGGGAACACCGCGTGGACCTGGTCGATCAGCGATTGGGTAACGGGCGCGGAGCCCATGCGGACGGCCTCGACGGCCGAGAGATCGGCGCTGGCGAGCAACTCGCGCTCACGCAGCATCATCGCGATCATGGTGGGCACCGACGTGAGGAACGCCACGCGATGCCGGGCCGCGGCCTCGATGTAGCCCCGGGTCGTGAACTGCGGCAGCAGCACCACGGTGTCGCCCTGCGAGAAGGTCGTCTGGCACATGGCGAGACCGTTCATGTGATAGAGCGGCGCGGCCACGAGGGCGCGCTGACCGAGCGGCCCCGGCCGGCGCACGCGCTGGCTGATCGCCCAGAGATGCGAGTAGTGCGACAGCACCACGCCCTTGGGGCGTCCGGTCGAGCCCGACGTGTAGAGGAACATCGCCGGTTCCTCGGGCTTCATTGGAAGCGGCGTGAACGGGCCCTCGTCGAGCAGGCTCTCGAAGTCCCTGTCGAAGGAGAGTTTCGGTACGTCGTTGGGCGCCAGCGGGAGACGCGCATCGTCGCCGATCACCAGCTTGGCGTCGCAGTCGCCCACGACGTAGGCGACCGTCTCGGCCGGCAGCTTGTAGTTCACCGGAACCGACACGAGGCCGGCCTGCATCGTTCCAAGGAAGGTCAGCAGGAACTCGGCGCGGTTGGCCGAGAGGATGGCGACCCGGTCGCCCCGCTGCAGGCCGCGCTTCAGTAGGCCGCGTGCCACGGCGCCGCTCAGCCGCAGGATGTCGGCGTAGGTGTAGCTGCGTTCGGTGCCATTACCGCCCGCGTCGATCAGCGCGAGGCTGTCGAGCGGCACGTCGCGCGAGATCGCGTCACCCTGGTTGTCGTACTTGATGGTCACCATGAGGAAAGTCCCGAGAGTGCCTGGTCGGTGAGCTTCAGCCCGTAGTCGAGCGTGTCCTTGCGCCACTGTCCGTCGAACGGGCAGAACGCGTCCATCATGTCGGCCTGCAGCGTGGCGAGAACGTCGGGATCCAGGCCGTGATGATGACGGCGCAGCCACTGGTCGAGGCGCAGCACGCGGCGCATGTTGACGCCGCGGGTGCCGAACTCGATCACCGCGCCGCACATCTCGCGATTGCCCAGGAAGCGCTGCACGCCCTGGAAGACGAGGCCGGTGTAGTTGGGACGGGCCATGCCGTGCGGCCGTACGCCGTCGACATTGTCCTTGCCCCACCAGTCGCAGGCGCGCGCGAACAAGGGCCCGGCCGGATCGTTGAAGCACAGGAAGAACGGCTTGCCGTACTCGCCGATGCCGGTGTGCCAGTCGATGAAGGCCACTCGTTCGGCGCCGGCCAGCGTCTCCTGGACGATGGTTTCCAGCGTCCGGTTGGACCATTCGCGGTCCTTGCCGCCGAACATCAGCCCATCCTGGTGCTCGTACTGGCCGCGCGCCAGCGTATCGAACAGCGCGTCGCGGCCGTTGGTGGCGGCAAAACGCTCGAGCACGCCCGCGACGCGTTCGTTCTCCGCATCCGTCCATTCGTGGATCAGCAGGTCGGCATGCAGCGTCTCGTAGTGCGGATTGGCGGGCGCGGATCCGGCCTCGCGATCGATGAAGTTGCGGTTGAGATCGACGTTGTTCTCGGTCGTGCGCGTGAAGTGCGCGAAGCCGTAGGGATTGAGGCCATGCACCAGCACCACGCCGACATCGGACGGCAACCGCTGCGCGCCACCGGAGTTCAGCCAGCCGATCTGGACAGCAGAACCCGAGAAGCCCTCCTGGCCATGCGTGCCGCTCACGAACAGCGCCTGCCTAGGCGCCTTGCGGTCGCCGAAGCAGGCCACGTCGATGGCCAGCGGACCGCCGTCCGGCGCCTTCTTCGCGGGGTGCAGGAAAGAGCGCACATCGCCCTGCGCCGCCGTCGCGGCCTTGAGAAATTTCGCGCGCGCGTTGGCATAGCTCGCCGCGAAGCAATCGTAATATTCCATCGAATCCCTTCTCGGCCGCTCCCCAGCAGCCCTGACGTCGCTCTTCAGTCTATTCGATGAACTCCAACACCGCGTTCAACGCCTGCCGGGCCGGCACGACCACGCGACCCGCGCTCTCGGTCACACCGGCGATGCCGCCGGCTTGCAAGGCACGTGCCGCCTTTGCGGCAGACAGCGTGCGGAAGGTGAGCCCCGCCATGTAGGCCTTGCGGCCCTCGGGATCGGGCACGGCATCGCCGAACTGCGCCTTGAGCTCGGCCTCGGTCACGATGTCGACCCTCGAATTGCCGACCACCACGGACTTGCCGCCCTGGATGTCGCGCACCGATTCCTCTCCGAACATGTCGGCATACAGCTTGGCCGCCGCCGACGGATCCGGCTCGACGATCAGGAAGCGCACGATGGCGACCGTGCCGTTCGCATGGTGGCGCCACTCGTCGCGCCACACCACGTCGCGGGTGAAGTGGTGACAGTAGTAGACCCGCCCGTACGGCACGACGCCGGCCTTCATGCGGACGGTGCGGAACCGCGCGTCCCGCATCTCGCCGCCGACCTTAACGGGGCGCGTGAACTCGACCGGCGCCTCGACCGGAACGCCCGCCTTGCTGAGAGCTTCGTAGGTAACGGCGGAATCCTCGGACCCGAACACCAGGCCGTTGAGGCCGAACGGGAAGGTGAGGAGGTCCAGGCGGCCCGACTGGGCGTCCTTGGGAATCGCGATCAGTTCGAGATAGTCGGTCCCGAACATCGCGAGATGGTTCATCGAGCCCAGCGAATGATAGCCGCGTTCGGTGAGCGAAAAGCCGAGCCGCGTATAGACGTCGGCTGCGTGGTCCATGTCGTCGCGCGCGTTGATGACCACATGGTCCAGTGTCGCCAGCGGCAGCTTCATCTCGGTCCCCTCTTGCCGTTCACCGTCGCCGATCTTGGCACAGCAAACACGTCAGGAATTCTTATATTTGGTCACGATCCATTTATGCGCGGAAACCATTTCCAAATCTGGCATCCCTGGAAGAATGAAAATCCTATTTCCATGCTCGCGCGATCAATCATGCCCTGTGGCGCGCGTCTTGCCGCAACATCAGGCCGGTGCATTGCGAGCGATCACTTCGCGAAAGAAGGCGGCGCTGAGCTTGGGCGTCCGCTTCTGTGTCGCGTAGTCGACGTGGACGAGGCCGAAGCGCGTCGCATAGCCGTCTGCCCATTCGAAGTTGTCGAGCAGGCTCCACAGGAAATAGCCGCGTACCGGCACGCCCTCGGCCGTCGCCCGCTGCAGGTGCATGAGGCAGTTCCGCAGATACATGACCCGGTCGACGTCATAGACCGCGCCGTCCGGCGCGGGCTGGTCGGCGGCAGAGGCGCCGTTCTCGGTGATGAAGATGTTCTTCACCTGCCACAGGCGCGCGGCATGGCGCGGCGCCCAGTAAAGCGCCTCCGGCCCCAGCGTCAGCCATGAAGACGCCATGTGGGGATGCGAACTCGGAAACGGCAGGGCGGCGTAGCCGGGCGCGGCCTCGCTGGCCAGTACGTACTGGGTGGGCGCGTAGACGTTCAGGCCGACGAAATCGACCTTGCTGGAGATGGTCCTGAGGTCCTGTTCGGTGAAGCGCGGCGCATCCCGTCCGGCCCTCGCCAGATAGGCGTCGGTGTAGCGGCCCTCCATCATCACCGTGAGATAGGGCGCGTTCAGTTCGCGCGTCGCCAGCTCGGCGGCCCTGATGTTCTCCATCGTCTCGACGGCGGGGATCGCGGTGGCGATGTTCTCCGCCGGGCCGACGCGCGTCCCGCGGCGCCCATTGGCGCGCACCGCCTGCACGGCAAGCCCGTGCGCCAGCGCGGCGTGATGTCGAACCTGGTTCAGCCGGCCGGGCGGCAGCTTGAGGCCGGGCGCGAAGTTTCCCGTCTCGTGACCCTGCTCGACGAAGGTCTGCATCTCGTTGAGGGTGAAGATCTGGCGCACCCGGTCGGTGAGCTTGCCGGCGACAAGCGCGGCGTACTCGCCGAACGCCTCGGCGGTATCGCGCGATTCCCAGCCGCCGCGATCCTGCAGGGCCTGGGGGAGGTCCCAGTGATAGAGCGTGGCGTAGGGCTCGATGCCGGCTGCCAGCAGCGCGTCGACCAGCCGGTCGTAGAAGTCGAATCCCTTGGGATTGGCGGGGCCGCTTCCCTCGGGAAACACGCGCGGCCAGGCGATCGAGAAGCGATAGGTGTGGGTCCCCATCGACTTCATCAGCGCCACGTCTTCCTTGTAGCGGTTGAAGTGATCGACGCTGACCTGGCCGGTCGAGCCGTCCCGGATGCGGCCGGGCTGTTGCGTGAAGGTGTCCCAGATCGAGGGGCCGCGCCCGGCTTCGTGCGTGGCGCCCTCGACCTGGTAGGACGAGGTCGCGGTGCCCCAGCGGAAGCCCTCGGGGAAAGCCGCGGCAGGCCGGCGCGTCCCCGGGGACGAGCGGGGGGCGGTATGGGCCGATCCAGCGGCCGTCGCGGCCAGGGCCGTGGCGCCCGCCGCGGTCAGGAGCGCGCGGCGGCGGGTGAGATCGAAGGGCATGGGGCGGGACGGCTCCGGTCGGTCATTGACCGCACCAAAGCATCCCGCGTGCCATTCCGCCCGGTGCGGGCGGGGTTCGTTCTCAGGTGCTTTCGTTGCTCAGCACGTCGCCGAACAGCTGCCACGTCTCGCCGTCGAAGGCGGACAGGCGCACCGACTGGATGGGATAGAAGTCGGTCGGGCTGGTGTTGATCTTGATGCCGGGCAGCAGCATCGGCACCACGAGGTTCTTCATGCTTGCGGCCTGCTTCATCAGGTTCTCGCGCGTGAGATTGTCGCCGCAGGCGTTGAGGCAATGGCGCATCGTGGAGGAGACGGCGTAGGCATAGACGTTGCCCGAGTCGGCGGGATTGGCGTCGGGCAGGTACTTCTTCATCCACGCGTCCCATTCCTTGTAGTCCGCGTCGTTCACCCACTGCTTGTCGGTCGCGTCCTTCAGGTAGGCGGCGGTGATGATGCCCTTGCTGTTCTCGAAGCCGGCGGGCTTCAGCACCGCGGCCACCGAGGCCGAGACGTTGGCGAGATAATGGTCGGGCTTCCAGCCCAGGTCCGCCACCTTGCGGATGGCCTGCGCCGCCGCCTTCGGTGCGCAGTCGTTGAAGAAGACGTTGGCGCCGGAGCTCTTGATCTGGATGATCTGGCTGTCGACGGTCGGATCGGTGACCTCGTAGCTCACCTTCGCCGTCACGTATTTCTCGTTCTCCTTGCCGAGGCCGTCGAGGAAGCCGCCGATGTAGTCCTTACCGGAATCGTCGTTCTGGTAGATCATGCCGATCCGCAGATCCTTGAGATTGTCCTTGTACTTGGCCAGCACGTGCTTGGCATAGATCGCAGCCTCGGTGTGGTAGTCGGGCTGCCAGCCCATGGTCCATGGGAACTCCTTGGGCATGCCCCACTTCGAGGCGCCGGTGGCGACGAAGAGCTGCGGCACCTTCTTCTGGTTCAGGTACTTCTGCACGACCGTGTTGGTGGGCGTGCCGAGCAGCTGGAAGATGGCGAAGACCTTGTCGTCCTCGACCAGCTTGCGCACCATCTCGACGGTCTTGGGCGGGGAGAAGCCGTCGTCGTAGGTTATGAAGTTGATCTTGCGGCCGTTGATGCCGCCGGTGTCGTTCACCATCGTCCAGTAGGCGGCGATCGCCTTGCCGATCGTGCCGTAGGCCGAAAGCGGCCCGCTGTACGGATTGGTATGGCCGAGCTTGATCTCCTTGTCGGTGACGCCCGCGTCGTACTTCTTCTGGGCCTGCGCGATGTAGGGCGAAAACGCGAACGCAGCACTTCCGGCCGCAAAAGCGCGGCGGTTCATCTTGGTCATTTGTTTCCTCCAGTCGTCGTTATTAGAGCAGGTGGCCTGCTCGCTCTGCCTTGGTACGCAGGTAATTCTCGTTGTGCCCGTTGGACGGGAAGGAATGCTGGACGCGTGCCGCGACCTCGATGCCGTAGCGTTCGAGTTGCGCGATCTTCTCCGGGTTGTTGGTCATCAGCCGCACGCGCTGGATGCCCATGCGCGACAGCATGGTGGCGGCGGGAGCGTAGATGCGTTCGTCGGCATCGAAGCCCAGCTGTTCGTTGGCGTCGATGGTGTCGAAGCCGTCGTCCTGCAGTTCATAGGCGCGCAGCTTGTTCACCAGGCCGATGCCGCGGCCTTCCTGGGCGAGATAGAGCAGCACGCCCGATCCGTGCTTGGCGATCTCGGCGATGGCGCTGCGCAGCTGCACGCCGCAGTCGCAGCGCAGCGAGCCCAGCAGGTCGCCGGTGAAGCATTCCGAGTGCAGGCGGATCAGCACCGGCTCGGTCGTGTCGATCTCGCCGACGACGATGGCCAGGTGCTCCTTGCCGCCGTCGCTGGGCCGCCAGGCGAGGATGCGGGCATTCTCCGCGCCCTCGAGCGGCACGTGCGCCTGCGCCACCTGCTGCAGGGTGCGCGACGCCGTCTCCTCGTAGCCTGCGACATCGGCCGCATCGACGTAGACGAGGTCCTGCTCGCGCGCCCAGTCGCGCCGCTTGTTGCCGGTATCGCGGGTCAACGGCCCGAGCACCACCGCCGGCAGCAGGCGGGCCAGCTTGGCAAGCTCGATCGCGGACTGGGCGAGGCCGGGGGCATGGCTGGCCACCGGACGGGACAGGTGGCGCAGCGCCACGTGACGGCCGGTCCGGTCGCTTTCATGCGGCCGCAGGATGACGTCGACCGGGACGCCCTCGGGCAGGTCGATGGTAATGGGCTTGTTGGTTTCGCCCATCCCGCCCGCGATGTGCGGTGGGATTTCCATGCCGATCGCCTCCGCGCGGCGCCGCGTGGTGACCAGCACGGGGGCGTTCTGTGCAAGGCCCTGCAGCCGCTGGAGGGCCCGGGGCCCGCAGGATTCGGCGGCGATCACGAGGCCGCCGGCCCCGTCCGCGTCCCGCAGCACGACGATGCCGCCGCGGCGAAGTTCGGCCATGGCGCGCTCGACGGCGGCCACTGCAGAGGCGGTGCGGGAGTGGGCTGGGCTGGAACTCATGTCTCGAAGGTATCACGCCACGGGAATTCGCCGAAGTGAACCGCTTTTGTGCCCTGATCGTACCGGATAGAATGATTTTCGAGATGGCTGACAGGTAAAGAACGCATGTCCGTGAACAATCGTGGCAAGAAAATCCTGTTGGTCGACGACGATCAGGCGTTGCGCGCGGTGCTCGCCGAACAGCTCGATCTCTACGACGGATTCACGACCATCCAGGTGGGAACGGCGGCGGAGGGCCTCGAGAAGGCCAAGCTCGCCCATTACGATGCGATTCTGCTCGACATCGGCCTGCCCGACATGGACGGCCGGGAACTGTGCAAGCTGATGCGCCGCCAGGGCGTGCGCGCGCCCGTCATCATGCTGACCGCGGCCGATAGCGATGCCGACACGATTCTTGGCCTGGAATCGGGCGCAAACGACTATGTCACGAAGCCTTTCCGCATCAACGTCCTGCTCGCTCGGCTTCGCGCCCATCTGCGCCAGCACGAGCGCAGCGAGGACGCGGTCATGACCATCGGCCCCTACGAATTCCACCCGGCCGCCAAGATGCTCATGGAGAAGGGCGGAAAGAAGAAGGTGCGGCTGACTGACAAGGAAGCCTCCATCCTCAAGTACCTGTTCCGCGCCGGCGACCGGCCGGTCGCGCGCGACGTCCTGCTGAACGAGGTCTGGGGCTACAATGCCGGCGTCACGACCCACACGCTGGAAACCCACATCTATCGCCTGCGCCAGAAGATCGAGAAGGATCCGGCCAGCGCCGCGATCCTGGTGACGGACCGCGGCGGATACCGCCTCCAGCCCTAGGGGCTTGCCAATTCCTGAACGGGGCGTCATCTTTTTTGGCAAGCAACATCAGAAGTCTGCCCGGAGGTGACGCCATGACCACGCAGCGGATCTACGCCCTGCCCGTCGATGTGACGCAGTGGACGTTCGACGGCGCGACCGATCTCCAGTTCAACTGGGAATATGACGACGGCTCGTCGACGCTTCTCGAACTCTACGAGAAGGGAAAGCAGCAACAGTGGGACGCCAGCACGCGCCTCGACTGGTCTCTGGAACTCAATCCCGACAATCCGATGGAGCTGAAGGACGAGGCGATCTCGATCTACGGGACCGACTACTGGAACCGGATGAACGAGAAGGAGCGGGCCTGGCTGAGGCTCCATCTCCAGGCCAACTCGATCTCGCAGTTCATGCACGGCGAGCAGGGCGCGCTGATCGCCAGCGCCAAGATCGTCGGCACCGTCCCCGACATGAATGCCAAGTTCTATGCCGCCACCCAGGTGATGGATGAGGCGCGCCACGTCGAGGCCTACAAGCGGCTGCTGCACGAGAAGTTCAAGGTTGCCTATCCGATCAACAAGGCTTTGCAGAAGCTGCTGGAACAGACGCTGACCGACCGCCGCTGGGACATGACCTATCTCGGCATGCAGGTGCTGATCGAGGGGCTGGCGCTCGCCGCCTTCCAGTCGATCCGCGACAAGGCCGGCAACACGCTGGCAGGGGCGGTCAACGCCTACGTCATGCAGGACGAAGCGCGTCACGTCTCGTTCGGCCGCCTGGCGCTGCGCGAATACTATCCGCACCTCTCCGATGCCGAGCGCGACGAGCGCGAGGAGTTCGTGGTCGAGGCGCTGTACTTCATGCGCGACCGCTTCAACCAGTCCGAAGTGTGGGAGCGGCTCGGCCTGCCGGCCAAGGTGCTCGACGACATCCACTACAATTCCAAGCAGATGAACTCCTTCCGCGGCCGTCTCTTCAGCCGCGTCGTGCCGACGGTGAAGGACATCGGCCTGTGGGGCCCGCGGGTGCAGAAGGCGTTCGCCGAGATGGGCGTCATGGACTACGCCAAGATCGACGTGGCCGAGGTGCTCGCCAACGATGGCAAGGTGGCCGAGGAGTTCGACCGCAAGATGTTCGTCGAGAAGTCGATCGCGGCGGAGTAGGGCCGGCGTCAGAGCAAAAGCAGCAACAGCACGAGCAACGCGGCCGGCACGAGCAGCGGATAGGCCATGATCGGCAGCAGCGCGCCGCCGATCACGGCGCCGATCAGGTAGCCGGTCCAGGTCAGCGCCAGCAGCCACGTGTTCACGGCGGACGGTGGTGGCGTCGGCGACCCCGGCCACAGCCGGTCGACCGCCGCGTCGGCGGTGCGGGCGAGGGTGCTCGTCACCACGACCGTGCTTACCGAATGGCCCGCGAAACTCGTGATTGCCGAGGCCTGCAGCCCCATGGCGAAGGCCACGATCATCACCGCGTTTTCCTCGGTGAGCGGCAGGAAGCCCACCGCGGCGATGAGCGCGGCCTCGAGCAGGATGGCCGCGCCCGGCCCCTTGAACAGCCGAACCAGGACGCGCGCCAGCATGGCCCCCGGGAAGAAGGCGACGAGCGGCGTCAGATGGTTCCAGGCACCGAGATGGTTGCCCTTCGCGAGGTCGATGCCGGCCAGCACCGTGTTGCCCGTCATGTTGGCGGCGAACACGCCGTTCATGGTGACGTAGCCCACGGCGTCGGCGATGCCGGCGACCACCGTCAGAATGGTCGCCTGGGCGAGGGGACGGGCGCTGATCGCTACACCACGTCGTAGGTGATCTCGACCTCGGCCCCGAAGCAGTGGCCCTGGCAGGTCAGGATCCAGTTATTGGCGAGATCGTCGGGCGTATAGATGTCGTTCTTGGCCAGCACGACCTTGCCCTTGATGCGCTTGGCCGCGCACGAGGCGCAGAACCCCTCCTCGCAGGAGGAGAGCGGGTTGAGCCCCGCGGCGCGCGCCGCTTCGAGAATGGTCTGGCCCTTGGCGTAGGCCACCTTGTGTACCTTGCCCTCGAAGTGGATGGTGATCTCGCCCGGGATCACGTCGCCCTCTTCGCTGGGCTCGACCGGCACCGCGTCGTTTCCGGAGGCCTCGAAGCGCTCGATCCTCACCTTCTCGTGCGGCATGCCGTGTTCGAACAGCGTCTGCTCGACCAGGCTCATGAAGGGGCCGGGGCCGCAGAGATAGACGTCGCCCGCCTCGTAGCCCTTCATCGCCGCGACGATTTCCTCGGGCTTGACGATGCCCTGGGTCGCGTCGAGGTGGTGGATCACTTCGAGCCTGCCGGCGCTTGCCCGGATGAGGGCCTCGAACTCGGCTTCGAAGATCACCGACGCTTTGTCGCGGTTGGCATAGAACAGACGGATCTTCCGGCCGCTCTGCTTCAGGGCGCTCTTGATCAGCGACATCATCGGCGTGATGCCGCTGCCGCCGCCGAACAGGAGCAGGGGGGCGTCGCCCTCTCCCAGCACGAACCGGCCGGCCGGCGGCAGGACGTCGAGCATGCCGCCCTCGGTCACCGCGTCATGAAACCAGTTGGAGCCCTTGCCGCCCGCGACCCGCTTGATCGTGACCTTGGGCAGCCCGTCGGTCTCGGGCGCGCTGGACAGCGAGTAGCAGCGGTTGAAGGTCCCGTCGGTGTGCGGGACGCGGAAGGTCAGGAACTGGCCCGCCCGGTAGCGGTACTTTTCGGCCAGGTCGGGCGGGATCTCGAGCACGAAGGACCGGGCGTCCGGCGTTTCCTGGATGATCTTCGCGATGCGCAGCTGATTATAGGACATCAAAAACTCGTCTTCAGATGCCCGATTTCCGGGCGGACTCTCCTAGCAGACTGTGCTAGCGTCCGCCGAGAAAAATGAGCGGAGCGTCATTGTTCCGGCGCTCCTAAGGGATGGGACAAGGTTCAGGGCCAGGAGGCAAGAGCCGATGACAACGCAGAAGATTTACCAGCTGCCGGTCGAAGTCACGAACTGGAAGTTCGATGGCGCCACCGAGATCGCGTTCAACTGGGAGTACGAGGACGGTTCCGCCGACCTGCTGAACCTCTACGAGAAGGGCAAGCAGCAGCAGTGGGACACCAGCACCCGCATCGACTGGAGCCAGGAGCTGTTCGAAGGCAACCCGATGGGCATGGCCGACGAGACGATCCCGATCTACGGCTCGCCCTTCTGGGAGAAGATGACGGACAAGGAGAAGGACTGGCTGCGCTTCAACCTGCAGTGCCATTCCATCTGCCAGTTCATGCACGGCGAGCAGGGCGCGCTGATCGCCACTGCGAAGATCGTCAACACCGTGCCGGACATGAACGCCAAGTTCTATGCCGCGACCCAGGTTATGGACGAGGCGCGTCACGTCGAGAGCTACAAGCGGCTGATCCACGAGAAGTTCAAGGCGGCCTATCCGATCACCGAGTCGCTGAAGAACCTGCTCGAGCAGACGCTGACCGACCGGCGCTGGGACATGACCTATCTCGGCATGCAGGTGCTGATCGAGGGCCTGGCGCTCGCCGCCTTCCAGCGCATCCGCGACACCGCGAAAAACAACCTGGCGGGCGCCGTGAACGCCTACGTGATGCAGGATGAGGCGCGCCACGTCACGTTCGGCCGCATGGCGTTGCGCGAATACTATCCGCACATCTCCGACCACGAGCGCGCGGAGCGCGAGGAGTTCGTCGTCGAGGCGCTCTACTTCATGCGCGACCGCTTCAATCAGGGCGAGGTCTGGATGCGGTCCGGCCTGCCGGTCGATAAGCTCATGGAGTACGCCTACAACTCCGGCGCCATGCAGTCGTTCCGCACGCGCCTGTTCACCCGCATCGTTCCGATCCTCAAGGAGATCGGCCTGTTCGGACCGAAGGTGCAGAAGGCGCTGGGCGACATGGGCGTGATGGAATACGCCAAGATCGACGTCGAGAAGCTGCTCGGCAACGACCTCAAGGTCGCCGAGGACTTCGACGCCAAGAAGTTCGTGAAGGAACAGATCGCCGCCGAGTAGGGCGCGATCCGATCCGGAATGCGAAAGGGGGCCTCACGGCCCCCTTTTTATATCCGGTCGTCCTGAGCGACGGGGTTACTGGCAAGTCTCGATCCGCGGCGGAGCGCCCAGCACCGTTGCCACCTTCGTGATGTCGAGGCAGCGCGTGCCGATCCACGCCTTGCCTTGCACCAGGATCGCGAAGCGCGCAAAGGCGTCGGCCTGGGCCTCGGGCGTCGGTCGCTTGCGTGCCAGCAGCCAGCTGAGCGCATAGATGTTTCCAGTCGCGAAGTCGGCCGACGCGATGTCGGGATCCTTCTGCCAGAGGGCCACGTTCTTCTTCGCAGCGCCCGTCGGGTCGGGAAGGCCGGCCAGCCACGTATTGGCGTTGGCGGCCAGCGCATAGGATCCGCCATTCTGGGCGATCAGGGACTTCACTTCCCCCGCAGCAGCGACATAGCCCTGACCTTCGACCGTGCTGCCGGCACAGCCGATGCGGCACAGCGCCACGAACATCAGGTACTCGGCGAGGATGATCTCGATGTTGCCGTTGTTGTGCCGGCGCCAGGCGCGCGCGAGGTTCCAGCCCTGCGTCAGCTCCGCCCCGGTCCAGGGCTTGGCGGCCTGCGGCGTGTCGCGCTCGAGTTCGCCGATCACGGCCTGGGCGGCGGACTGCCATTCAGGAGGAATTTGCGCGGCGGCCGGCGTGGCGCCGCCGAGCAGGATCAGCAGCAGGGTCGAGAAGACTCGTCTCATGTCGTGCTCCCTTGAATGATCAGTATTTGCGGGCCGTCTTGCGATCGCGGCTTTCGTATTGGACGATGTCGTCGGCCCGCAGCACGGTGGCATCGGGCGGCATCAGCCAGCGCATCTGCGCCGGCCTGATCAGGCGGTAGTGGCGGGCATCATCGAGCGCCGCCCCCACGTCCCAGCAGTTTTCCTCGCTGGTGACCCACGTGTCGGTCGCGAAGCGGCGCAGGTCGACCGAGGCCGAATAGGTCCGCAGCGTCTTGCGACCCTTGTTGAAATATTCATGGAAGTACGACATCGCGAGCTCGCGCAGGCTGCGATAGACCGGGTCGCGCCAGCGCAGCCAGGCATGGTTGCTCTTGGAGATCGCCCCCCAGCAGCCGCCGCGCCGGAACAGGGTGACGACATGGTCCGAATCGTCCTTGTCGGCCGTGAGGTCCAGCAGCAGCGGCGGCTCGCCCTGCAGCCACAGCGCGCAGGCCGCGACGAAGGCCGCCTCGATGCAGTGGGCCTCGCGATGGCGCAGGACCCCGCGTACGGAGCGCAGCGTCCAGCCGGCCTGCTCGAAATTGGCCTGCAGCCCGGAGACGAACTCCTGGATGTGCTGCGGCGTGCGCAGCGACAGGAGGAGGCGACCCTCGGCGGCGGTGAGGCCCAGTTCGGCGGGTGTGGGGCGTTTGCGTCTTCGCATCGAGTGCAATTGTGCCGCGATGCGCGGAGACAGGCCAGCGAATGAGGCCGCTCGCCGTCATCGGGAACGGTCTGCGGCCATCGAAGGATCGGGGTGGTTGGTGGAGCTGAGGGGGATCGAACCCCTGACCTCCTCATTGCGAACGAGGCGCTCTCCCAGCTGAGCTACAGCCCCCTCCGACCCTTGGAGAACCGCGCGGATAATGGTTGCCGGGCCCCCTGTCAAGCAAACCGGCCTGTGATAGCGTCCGGCCCCTGTTTTTGATGAGGTGAGCCCATGGCCAGCGCCAAGAAAATCGTTCAGACGGACGCCGCCCCCAAGGCCCTCGGCCCTTATTCGCAGGCGGTCGTGGCCAACGGGCTGGTCTTCTGCGCCGGCCAGATCCCGCTCGATCCGGCGACCGGCAACATCGTCGAAGGCGGCATCGCCGAGCAGACGCACCAGGTCCTGAAGAACCTGCGCGCGGTGCTGAAGGCGGCCGGCAGCGATCTCGGCCAGGCCGTGAAGACGACCGTGTTCCTGAAGAGCATGGACAGTTTCGGCGCCATGAACGAGGTCTACGGCCTGCCGGAATATTTCGGCAGCGCCACGCCGGCGCGCTCGACCGTGGAGGTCGCGCGCCTGCCGCGCGACGTCATGGTCGAGATCGAAGTCGTCGCCCTGGTCTGACGTCATGGATCCGGTGAGCTGGCTCCTCGCGCTGGGCTCCTTCACGGTGTTCGTCCTGCTGGTCGGCCATCTGGTCGTGGCGCTCGTGTTCATCATCCCGACATGGCGCATCTGTACGCGCGCCGGCTTCTCGGGGGCACTCTCGCTCTTCCATCTGGTGCCGGTCATCGGGCTGTTCATCGTCATGGGTATTCTGGCCTTCAGTACCTGGCCTGCGGGCGAATCCGGACCGAGGCGCTAGATGTTCGGGGTGGAAATCGCGGCCCTCACCGGCCTGTTCGGGCTGACCGGCGCCTTCGCGCTGGTCGGCACCGTGCTCGCGGCCTGGATGGCCTGGCGCATCGTCGAGAAGGCCGGCCTGCCCGGCTGGACCGGGATGGGCGCAATTCTGGTGACGCTGACCGGCATCGGCACGATCGTGCCGCTGGTGCTTCTCTGGGTCTTCGCCTTCATGCGCTGGCCACGCGACGAGCCGGCGGCCGCGGCCGGGGGCGGCTTCACGACGCCGCATCGGCCCGCGCCGGCCACCGGACCGGTTGCGCTCGGCGCACCGCCGATGGCGCTCCCGGATGCGCGCGGCTGGCGTCTGGCTGGAACGCTCGGCAACGGCGGCACGGTGTCGCTCGCCATCGAGGCGACGTCGGGCACCTACATGCTGACCGGTGCCGCAACGGGCGGGCCGACCGATCTCTGCGTGCCCGATCCCTCGGTCGGGCAGCCCCATGCGCGGCTCCTCTTGTCGGGCCGCCGCATCGGCCTCGAAGACCTCGGCACGCCCGGCGGCACCTTCATCGACGGCGCTCGGCTGCTGCCCGAGCACGGTCCGCGCGACATCAGCGCCGTCCACTCGGTGCGTCTCGGCACCGTCGAACTCCTGCTGGCGCGGGCCTGAATGGGCTTGTGATCGGCAATCGCTGCCGAGTAGGGTGCCGCGGCCGGCGGTTGGCCGGCCTCAAGGCGCGGGGGCCAGATGCTGTCGTTGGCGGTGCTGATCGACAAGATCATCGACATCTACACGTGGATCGTGATCGCGAGCGCGATCATGAGCTGGCTGGTGGCATTCGGCGTGGTGAACATCCGCAACCAGTTCATCCGCGTCGTGGTCGATCTGCTCTTCAAGCTGACCGAACCCGTCCTGCGTCCGATCCGCCGCATCCTGCCCAATCTCGGCGGCGTCGATATCTCGCCCGTCATCCTGCTGCTCGGCCTGTTCTTCATCCGCAGCCTGCTGTGGGAGTATGTCTGGCCGGCCCTCGTTCGCTGACGCTCCGCTGAGCGCACTGCCGCCAGATCCCGCTTTCCTGCGCCGGACGACCGGCGGCGTGACCATCCAGCTTCGCGTTCAGCCGCGGGCGCGGCGGACCGCTCTCGAGTGCACCGCCCAGGGCGCGCTCAAGGCCGCAGTGACGGCCCCGCCCGAGGATGGCAAAGCCAACGACGCCGTCGTCGCATTGCTGGCGCAGGCATGGCGCCTCCCGAAATCGACCATGGCGATCGTGCGCGGCGGGACGGCGCGGGAGAAGACAGTCGGCGTCTCGGGCGAGCCCGATGCGCTGGTCGAGCGGATTGTGGAATGGATGGGCAAGCATGGCTGAAGCGAAACTGATCGACGGAAAAGCCTTCGCGGGCGGTCTGCGCCAGCGCGTCGGCGCGGGCGTGGCCGACCTGGTCTCGAAGGGCGGGCCGAAGCCCGGCCTCGCCACGGTCCTGGTCGGCGCGGATCCGGCCAGCCAGGTCTATGTCCGCAGCAAGGGCAAGCTCGCGGTCGAACTCGGCATGGCGAGCTTCGATCACCAGCTTCCCGAGGACACGTCCGAAGCGGACCTGCTGGCGCTGATCTCGCGGCTCAACGCCGATCCGGCGGTCAACGGCATCCTCGTCCAGCTGCCGCTGCCCAGGCATATCGACACGGCGAAGATCCTGATCGCCATCGACCCGGCCAAGGACGTCGATGGTTTCCATCCGGTCAACGTCGGCCGGCTCGGCTCCATCGCGCCCGGCGCGCCGCTCGACTTTCCGGTGCCGTGCACGCCGCTCGGCGTCTCGATGCTGCTGCAGGATGCGCTGGGCGCGTTGTCGGGCCTCAACGCTGTCGTCGTCGGCCGCTCTAATCTGGTCGGCCGTCCAGTGGCACAGCTCCTGCTGCGCGCCGATTGCACGGTGACGATCACCCATTCGCGCACCCGCGACCTGCCGGCGGTCTGCCGCGCGGCCGACATCCTCGTCGTGGCGATCGGCCGGACGGAGTTCGTGAAGGGCGACTGGGTCAAGCCCGGCGCGGCCGTGATCGACGTCGGCATCAACCGCATCCCGACGCCCGAGGGCAAGAGCCGGCTGGTCGGCGACGTGGCCTTCGCCGAGGCGCAGAAGGTGGCGGGACACATCACGCCGGTGCCGGGCGGCGTCGGCCCGATGACCGTGGCCTGCCTGATGTACAACACGCTGCAGGCGACCCGGAACGCAGCCGGCCTGCCGTTCGTCGCGGTGTAATCAGTTCTTCAGCATGCCGGCGACGAGCGCCGTCACGTTGTGGCGCATCATCTTTTCGTAGGTCGGAGCCGGTCCGTCGGGTCCCGAGAGGGCATCGGTGTAGAGACGCGGCCCGACGATCGCACCCGATTCGCGGGCGATCTGGTCGACCAGGCCGGGGTTGGTCATGTTCTCGACGAACATCGCCTTGATGCGCTGCTCGCGGGCCTCGCGGATGAGCAGCGCGACATCGCGCGCCGAGGGTTCGCTGCTGGTGTTGTAGCCGCGCGGCGACTGGAATTTCACGCCGTAGGCGGCGGAGAAATACCGAAACGAATCGTGTCCCGTGATCGCGCGGCGCTTGTCGGCCGGCACCTTGGCGATCTCCGCCTTCACCCAGGCATCCAGGTCGACCAGACGGCGATCGACCGCGGCGGCACGCTCGCGATAGTGCGCGGCATTCGCCGGATCGGCATCGACGAAGCCCTTGGCGATGTTGGCGACGTAGGTCCGGACGCGCTGGACATCCTGCCAGCAATGCGGATCGGGTCCGTGGGCGTGCGAATGTCCGTGCGCGTGCCCCGCTCCGGCGGCCAGAGTGGCGACGCCCGTCGAGGCGACGACCGCGCGGCCCTTGAAGGGCGCGGCCTTGGCGAGACGGTCGATCCAGCCCTCGAATCCCAGCCCATTGCTCACCAGCAGCCGGGCCTCGGCCACCGTGCGGGCGTCGCTGGGGCGGGGCTGGTAGGCGTGGGCGTCCATGTCGGCGCCGACGAGGACGGAGAGCACCACCTTGTCCCCGGCCACCTCGGACACGAGGTCGCCCAGGATCGAGAAGGTTGCGACGGCCTTGATGGGCGCCTCGGCGACGGCCGGCAGGCTGGGGAGCGAGCCCAGCGCCGCGAGGAGCACGAGGAAAAGGGTACGGCGGAGCATTTCGTTATAATATAACGTCAAACCGGGAAGTCGAGCCAGTCCGGGCTATGGCCGGTCGCCGCGAAGAAGCGCAGCAGGTCAGCGAGGGTGAGGGCTGTGGTCATGGTGTTGACCAGCGGATGGGCGTTGACCGGACCGCCCTCCGTGAGGCCGCGATCGAGCACCACGCGAACCTTGTGATCGACGTCGTTGATCGCCGACAGCGGGGTCACCGATCCGGGCTCGACGCCGAGATGGCGCCTGAGACGCTCCGGGCTGCCGAACGAGAAACGGCCGGCTCCCAGCCGCTCTCCCAGGCGCTTCAGGTCGATGGCCCGGTCCTCGAGTGCCACGATCAGCCACATCTCCTCCTTCTTGTTGCGCAAAAAGAGGTTCTTGATGTGGTGGCCGGGCAGGTTGCCGCGCAGCGCCTTGGCCTCCTCGACCGTGAAGACGGGCGGGTGCTCGACGGTGCGGTGGGCGATGCCGAGCTCGTCGAGCCGGCTCAAGAGTTGTTGCGGGCTGAGCATGGGGGTGCGCTAGATGGCTGGAATGAAGGGTATCGTTCTCTCGGGGGGCAGCGGCACGCGGCTCTACCCCATGACGCGGGCCGCCAACAAGCAGCTCCTGCCGGTCTACAACAAGCCGATGGTCTACTACCCGCTGACCACGATGATGCTGGCGGGCTGTCGCGACATCCTGCTGATCGTCAATCCGGGCGACGTCGAGGCCTATCGCCGCCTGTTCGGCGACGGCAACCAGTGGGGCATCAACGTCTCCTACGAGCCGCAGCTCAAGCCCGGCGGCATCGCCGAAGCCTTCATCATCGGCCGCAAGTTCATCGGCAATTCGCGCGTCGGCCTGATCCTGGGCGACAATCTCTTCTATGGCGATTCGCTGCCCGAGGTGGCGGGACGCGGCGCCGAGGGCAAGGGGGCGTGGGTCTATGCCTACTGGGTGGCCGATCCCACCGCCTACGGCGTGGTGGAATTCGATGCGGCGCAACGGCCCGTGAGCATCGTGGAGAAGCCGAAGCAGCCCCGGTCGAACTGGGCCGTCACGGGGCTCTATTTCTACGATTCCGACGTCTGCGACGTCGCCACCCAGGTCCCGCGCTCGGCGCGCGGCGAACTGGAGATCAGCGACATCAATGCCCATTACCTGAAGGAAGGCCGGCTGACCGTCGAGCGGCTGGGTCGCGGCTATGCCTGGCTCGACACCGGGACGCCCTCGAGCCTGCTGCGGGCCGCGCAGTTCGTCGAGACGGTCGAGGAACGGCAGGGCCTGCAGATCGGCAGCCCCGAGGAAATCGCCTGGCGCAAGGGCTACATCGACGATGGCGCCTTCGAGAAGCTGATCCAGCCGATCCGGGAGAGCGAATACGGCAAGTATCTGCAGCGTCTGCTGGCGCGCGGATGAGGGCCTCGACAGGCCCTTGCCAAGGCGGCGGAAAAGCCCTATCAGAGCCGCCTTCCGGCGACCTACCCAGCCGGATACGGAGCGCGGGCGTAGCTCAGGGGTAGAGCACGACCTTGCCAAGGTCGGGGTCGAGGGTTCGAATCCCTTCGCCCGCTCCAATTTCTACCAACAATACAAAGCATTTAGAAAGTGCCGAGCGGGCGAGTTCTGCTTACATGGGCGGTCTCGCACCGCGATGTAAGCGCCTTGTAAGCAGTGGGATTAAGCAACAGCCTATGGAGCGTGCCGTCTGGCCTGTATCGTTTGAATGGGGAATGAAACGATGGCCAAGCGCGATGCGATCTTTCTGCCAGCCGGTGGCGTCTCGCGAGATCAACCGCCATTCGGCGGCGATCCGCTCCGGTGACTTTCTGTTCGTCTCAAGGCATCGACATTCAAGAGTGATCGAGGCCGAATCGAGACTCATATCAAGCCTTTGCTCGGCGCCCGGCTCGTGAGCCGTCTCACACTGCAGGACATCGAGGGAATGCAGGCGGATATTGCGGCGGGCAAGTCGTCCCGCAGACGTAAGAAAGGTCGCGGGGGGCAGTCAACAGGTGGTCCTGGCGTCGCCAGCCGAGCGATTAGTACCTTACGCGCGTTGCTCGGCCACGCCGCTTGTCTCGGCATCATCGGCAAAAATCCTGCGCAAGGCGTCCGGCAGCTGGCGGTCGGAAGCCGCAAGCGCCGGCTGAACGAAGACGAACTCCGTCGTCTCGGACCCGTGATGCGTCAATTGGCGTTCGAAGGCGAACATCCGACCGGGCTTGCAGCCATCCGGCTCGTGCTTCTGACCGGCTTCCGGCGAATGGAGGCGCTGGGACTAGAACGGTCGTGATTCAGTCGGAACGAACACTGCATTCGCTTTCCCGACACCAAGAGTGGGGCGCAGGTCCGGCGCTGGGAGAAGGCGCGATGGACTGCATCGAGGCGCAGCCGACGCGGTCGGGCTCTCCCTTTGTGTTTCCCGCCGACTGGGGCGACGGGCATTTCATTGGAGTTGTCCGTGTTCTCGATCGCATTTGCCGCAAAGGCGAAGCTCGAGGGCGTGAAGCGCATCGAAGGGCAGGTCGGCGAGATCGCGGTCTTGAAGGCGAGATCGAGCACGTCGAAGCCCCCGAAGGCTGCATCCACCCATCGCAAGGTCAACTGAGTTCAGTATCGCCACCCGCGATCACATCGCGGCGTTGAATGGGCCGTTTGTGGCGGCATCGACGTAGAACTTGCTGAACTTCACGTGCTCCTTCAAGGCCGCCGGTCTGTAGGCACCCGAGCCGGCACATTGCGCAACCTCGTCCAGCCGAAATCGCTCCTCGACGGTCGGGTGCACGATGGCATCCTTGGGGATCGGCCGTGCCGCTGCCTTCCAGCCCAGGCCGGTCGTAAAGCGGCGCAGCCATCTCGGAAGGCGGCCGTCCAGCACATCCTGCATCCCGGCAACCTCGCAGTGCTGGAGACCGTCGGCGGCAGGAAAGAGCTGAAGGGGAATGCCAACCTCAGACGTTCCCACGAGGCGATGGCCACGCACCATCACGGGCCCGATCTTGAGACCGTCAGGGACTCCAACGGCTTCCTCGATCATCCATCCGAGCGCCACATCCGAGAGACGCGACTCCGCCTCCGGGTAACTGCCGCCGATGTCGGAGTGATTGCCTGCGAACCAGATCTGTTTGAAGGTCGGGAGGCCGTGACGCTCGGTCTCCATTTCAGCCGTGGGGCCCCAGGCAACGCGGGCAAAGTCTTCCCGGGTTTCGTCGATCGCGTTTGCCGAGCGTGCATACCCCACGAACCGACTGAGCAGGCGGTCGAAGTGTTCACCCTTCCATTCAGCGAGATGAGTCGATCGATCGCCCGGATTCGGAAAATCCTTGATGATCTTCCTGACGGACTTTCGTTGGCGCCCAAACATGAAGGCGCCGCCGAGTAAAGCGGCGGCTGCAACCAGTGCCAGCACCGACCACCAGAAAGCAAAGCCCAGAAGGAAGAGAATGCCGCCTATTGCCAACGACGGGACAACACAGAGGACCGCCGCGAGCACACCCGCCCCAATCACGAGCGACACCTTGATGGCGATCGCCAGCGCGCCTTTGACGCCGAGCGCGGCGACGGTGTCGAAGACACCGATGAAATAAGGCGCTGCGTTGGAGCGATGGACTTCACCGGAGTCGTGGTCGGCGGCATACGCGGCCCGGAATCTCCGAGCCAGTTCCAGGCGTTCATCCTCGAATTCGGCGCGCGGATGGCCCGCACCATGCTCCAGCACGTCATGAACCGCCTCGTGAGCAATGTCGCGGATCGACTTCCTGAAACGCTGCAGCGGCTGCTCGCCCTGCCGGGTCGGCACGCCGCAGAGCATCAGGAGATTGGCGATGCTGCGCACGGTGTAGGCGCCGCGGCTGAAGCCGAAGAGGAAGATGCGGTCGCCGGGCTGGTAGTGGTTGATCAGGAACTCGTAGCACTCGGCGATATTGGTCGTGATGCCGCGCCCCGATACCGAGGCCATGGTCTTCTGTGTCCAGCGTACCAGGCCTGTCATCCCCGTTGCCGTCGTCTCGGTTCCCAGGCCTGGGTCGTAGAATGCAACCTGATCCCTTGGATCGATGGCGGTTTCCGGGCTCACCCTGGAGGCACGATACATCTTGTAGATGTTGCTCATGCGTTGCTCGGCACGGACACCGCCGTCCTGGCCGGTCCCGTCGGAAAAAATTACGATGTTTTTGGCCAAGGCTTCCTCCGAGGAAGGATCATCTGTTGCAAGCTCGCTAAGGACCAGTCATCTAGATACCTAGGAGATCCCCAATTCGCTTTCGGGACGACCATTCCGGCACGGCAATAAGCCGTCGCTCTATTCGGACAGTTTCCACCTCGCCGAGGCGGGCCAGGGCGGCCTGGGATACCGTGTAGACGGTTAGTTTCATGCGTTTACGCAGCCATTGGATGATCGCCTGCAGGTTCGAGAGGCCGAAGAATTTGTTAGCCGCCTCCAGCCGACTGACGATGCCGTCGGCCGCGCGGACAACGGCTTCGCCCTCCTCGAGCAGGGCCGATGCCTCCAGGACATGCCGGCTGGTCACGAGCGCAAATCGACGCTGAAGGTGTGTGCACGCATTTACCAGTTTGCGAGCGTCAATCAGGGGTGATGCACCCTCGAGTACAAACGACGCGCCGGCGATCCGGCCGAGGGATTTGGTCACGCTTATGAAGATGGGCTTCGTCTCCGGGTTCTTGGCGTATTTCTGCCGATCGTCCCTGGCTATTTCGGCGGCGACGTCCCGGATGTGCTCCGTAATCTCCAACTCACCGCCCGATGCGTGCAGCACCCTCGTGAGGAGAGAAACGAGCTCCGGCATCTTCGTGTGGAGTTCGTCCCTGAGGCTGATCAGCCCCTCGAGGCCAGGATACTCAGACAGCATCACGAGGAACGAATGCAGAAGCGGTAGCGCGGTTTCCAATCCCTCAAGACGCATGAGAAGATCATGCCTGCTCATGCGGTCGGAAAAATGCTCTTCGCGACCGGACCACCTGAAGCCGAACTGCTTTTCTCCGCAATCGCAACCAAGAAGGAGTCGGCATCCGTCGGCATACCTGGCAACGTTGCCCTTCCAGTGGATCGGTCGAAAACAGTGCGCGCACCTCACATAGGGGCGGCTCTTGCCCTTGGGCGGTGTTACATCGTATCGATATTCAATCTCGGGTACTTCATCGCGGGCGGGCACCCGGTCAAGAAGATTGGGCAACGCCTCCGGATCACTGATCCAGAACGTACGGGCCATGAGCCCGCGGTCTTCGTCACTTAGGGCACCTCGGAAACGCCCCACTATCGTCTGCTCGAACTCAGCGTGCCGATCCAGTTGGGCGTCGGTGTCGTTCATCAACTCTCCATTTCCTGCTTTGCTCGCACTTTCTGGAATAGGCTGCAGCGCCTCACGCCAAGGCGGTCGAGTTCCGCCGCAAGCCGCACCACCCCCTGCAAGGCCACCGGATGGCATTTGCGGAACGGCAATCCCGAACCGCACAGACACGGGCTGTGGCCTCGAGGCCGCCGCAGCTGCTTGTCGTAGTCGAGCCAGTTCTTTTCCTTGAGGAAGGAGGGGATGATCGCCTCGATGGCGTCCTGCTTCTGCGGCGTCGTGTTGTCCGCGTAGAATTCGAGCAGCCCCAGGCTGCCATGGCTGCGCTCCCCCCACGGCCACCGGCGATGGCGATCATAGAAGGCCAGGCCGTAGAGATAGTCTCGGGCCAGCCCGTCGATGAAGAAGGTGAGGTCAGAGCCTGAGGGGAACTTGTCTGCTTCCTCCTGTCTCACGCACACGCAGGCTGAGCCACCGTCGGGATTGCGGTGCAGATCCCGCGTATCGGCGAGACCCCATTTTGCCGCCACGGCTTCAGTCCGCCCGCCGATCTCGTGAAGCGCCGGCACGCGGTCTGACGCCGGATTGTCCTTCGTGATCCGGACCTTGAAGCAATCCTTGA
This sequence comes from Reyranella aquatilis, assembly GCF_020880995.1. Taxonomy (GTDB): domain Bacteria; phylum Pseudomonadota; class Alphaproteobacteria; order Reyranellales; family Reyranellaceae; genus Reyranella; species Reyranella aquatilis. The sequence continues at coordinate 458,089 of NZ_JAJISD010000003.1, forward strand.
TCTCCTCGCCGTCGTATACGGCGTGGACCACGACCTCCCCTTCGAGCTTGCCCGGGCCCGTCCGGGCAAGTCGAGGATGCATCGTTATTGCCGCCGCGACTTCTTCATCGGAGAAAGCAAGCACCCCCTACCGCGCCCACGGCTTCGAGGGGTTCCTGATCACTGCCGGTCCCGGCGAGGGAGCGATCGTCGGCGCGACGGCAGGTGTCTCGCGGATGTAAGGGGCGGCCGTCTCAGCCTTCTCGAGGACCGTTTCGCCCTTGTATGCTTCGTGCGCCTCGTAGGCCTCCTCGACCCAGATGCCAAGGTTCGCTCGACCATCGTCAGCGACCCAGTCATAGACCTTGCAGATCTGCGAGAGCCGCGTGCCGTCCGAAAGCTGGACGTTGTCGAACGGATTGGCACCTCGATTGTCGGTTTCGCCATCCTGGTTCTTGACGCCATGGATGCGCACGCCCAGCAGCGCGTTGTCCCGCTCCCAACTCCGGCGGATCTCATGGTCGACGTATTCGCGATCTGCCGTCTCGGCGCCGATCAGGACCACTGTGACGGACGTATACTCGAGCTGCTCGTTGATCCAGCGCTTGATGGCGGCGTCGCCGCCACGCTCGATCTTCTCCCATTCGACGGAGTCAATGACGCCATACTCGTCATCGTTGGCGATCATGTTGGAGTTGCGAACCTGGCCGGCGCGCCAGGCATCACGCTTGAAGTGAAACGAATAGAAGACCTTGCGGGCCATGAGCTAATCCTTGCAATCAGAGGGGTTAAAACACCATCCGTCCCGGTCACTGTCTTGACGCAACCTCGGCGGCTGCGGCGCATTGTCTAGATGGGCAACGGACTCCTAAACTGATATACGGTGATAGGTCAGGTATGCTGACCATTATTCAGGGTTCTGTTGCCCAATTAGACAACAGATAGGTAGCGGAATTCCGCCTGTCAAGGAGGGGCAATGACCCAGTCTGCCTTCGGTGTTTTCTTGCGGAAGCTGCGAGAAAGACGAGGATTATCGCTCCGGGAGCTGGCCCTTCTCGCAAAGATTGATCATGCCTATGTCCACCGGTTGGAGACCGGCGAGAAGGAAGCGCCGTCGGACGAGGCCCTGACGAGGCTGACTCGGGCCCTCAAGACCACCAAGCGCGACAGCGAGTTGCTGCGATATCTTGCGCGCCATCCCAACGTCAGTATCGGACTGGCGGAATACGCCCTGGAAGATCAGACTGTGACGCCTGAAGAACTCGGAATGGCCGCAAACATGGCATTCCGGGGCCCGACCAGGCCGGATTACAGGACGGCCATCGAGCGGATACGGCGCATGCTGGGAGACGAGGGACTTGGATGAACTTTCCACAGTGCTGAAGGCCCGCGCGCTTATCAACAAGGTCGCCCCGACCGGCGTGCCGGTGCCCATAGAGGCGTATGCAGGCGAGATCGGGGCCGTGCTGCGCAAGGACAAGAGCCTGGGGCCGGACGAAGCGGGCTATTCCTTCGAGAAGGACGGCCGACACTACATCTGCGTCAATGCCAATGATCGGCCGGAACGTCAGCGGTTTACCGCCTGTCACGAGATCGCCCACATTGTGCTGGGGCTGCCCTCCGACCACGAGCAGCTGCCATGGTGGAGTTACGCGAAGCGGCCGCTTAACGAGATCCTCTGCGATGTGTTCGCCGCAGAACTCCTGCTGCCCTATGGCCTCTTCAAGCGCTTCGTGGACAAGGCCGATATCAGCCTCGCCGCCATAGACGAGTTGGCCGGCCAATTCGAGACCTCCACGACCGCCGCCGGGTCCCGGTTTGCCGCGGTCGCCGGCTTCCCCTGCGCGTTCGTGCTCTCGGAGAAGGGCGCCGTACGGTATGCCTCGCGGTCGACGACGCTTCGGCAGGGAAAGGCATGGATCACGCCTCGTATGGCTCTGCCCGCCGGCTCGGTCTGTGCACGCCTCCATGGCGGCGGGGTGTGCGACGGGCCGGAAGAGACGGCAGCCGATCTCTGGTTTAGCTCATGGGACCGCGGCGGCACCCTTCTGGAGGATGCCCGGCACCTCCAGCAGTGGAACCAGACGATCGCGCTCCTGTGGTTCGAGGATGAGGAGCTCCCGCCGCCTTCGACGGATCGGTCGCAAGCCGACGAAGAGGGAGAACAAGGCCTTGCCGAGCTGGACGGCATTCTGCCGTGGCCTGGCAAGAAGCGGCGCAGGTAGGCGAATCCGGCGTTTTCTCATTGCCGTCACCAGGCCAGCCGTCGTCAACTAGACGAATGGCAGACATTCAGTACGACCGCGTCAAGCATCTGGAGATGATCGGCAAGGCGATCGAGCGGATGGACAAGGCGGCGTTCTCGCTGAAGGCGCTTTCGCCGGCAGTGCTGGGCGTCGCCCTCGTTCTTATCGAGCGCAAAGTGCCTGCCTGGCTTGCTCTGGCGGCCGCAGCACTTGCTGTATGCATCTATTGGTACCTGGATGCGCAGTATCTCGGCCGCGAGCGCGCTTTCAGAAGACTCTATGACCGGGTTCGAAAGGGTGAGCTCGATGACGATCCGTACGTAATGGATGTGGCCTCCGTGTTCGGCAAGCAGCCGGTCTGGCCGTGCCTGAAGGCCGGCGCGGTGATCGGGGTTCACGGTTCCACGCTGCTGCTTCTCGGAATCTCGTTCATCGCGCTTGGCCTTCTGTCGAGGACCTGACATTGGCCCGGAACGTGTTTTTCAGTTTCGACTACGATGACGTGATGGCGGTCAACATCGTGCGCAATTCCGACGTCGTGCGCGCCGCCAACGTGAAGCGTCCGTTCTCGGATCGAAGCCTCTACGAAGCTGCCAAGAACACTCCTGGCGCGATAAAACGGGCCATCGACGGCGCGGTCGATGGAACGAGCGTGACGGTCGTCGTTACGGGCGAGCACACATGGCGCAGTTACTGGGTCCGTTACGAGATCGCCAAGAGCCTCGAGCGTGGCAACGGGTTCATCGTTGTCGATATCGACGGTGTTGGCCCGCCTCCGACACCAAGCCGGGGCCCAAACCCGCTCGACAACATGATGCTGGCGCCGTCACACGATCGCACCGGGTTTGCGATCATGGAGTGGGACGGATCGAAATACGCCGACTACAAGCCCCTGAACTACGTCTCCAATGCGACAGCGAAGTACCCTGCGAGCTTCCTGGCAGGGAACGCCTACGCTTTGTCTCAACGATTTCCGCTTCGCCAGCACTGGCGCCTGTTGCAGATGTATTTCCCCACCACCATCGAGCAGGCGGCGCGGGAAGCCGGCTGGAACCCCGCTTCCTGAAGCTTCTGTCCTTCGCCGGCGAGGGGAACTGGCGCGACTGCAGCAGACAGATAGGAAGGCTGTTTGGCGTTCCAGCAAAGCGCCCAGAGCATGGCACCCGACGGAACCCGGCGGGCTTGAGCGCCTGTATCGATCGGCCGGCTCGGCCTGCAGCGGCGGAGATCGTTCAATGCGGCCCGGACCGGTCGGCCGCGGGCAAGGCACGCTCTAGCCGCGGCGGTCATACAGGCGATCGGCCAGCGCCGCCGGCTGGTCCACAGGCTTCCGAAATCGTCGCTCCCGCGTCTGGATATGCAGGTGGCGGTGGAACAGCGCGACGTAATCGAGATCCTCGCGAAGGTCCTGGGCAGGACTCGCAAGCCGATTCGCGAGCTCCAATGCGGCACCTCCCGTCGAGGCAACCGGAACAACTTCGGCACGAGGCTGGTAGCGATGGAACAGTTCATACTCGTCCAGAATGCCATCCATACCGCCAATGAACACCGCTGCCTGGAATTGCTGCTCGCGGAACATGCGATCGCGCATGAGGCGCAGGCTGGTCCCGCGGTCGTTGTCGACGGTATCGACGAACACGACATTCCCAAAGCGCGCATTCTCCTCCGGAAAGTCATCCTCAAAGAATTTGCTTTGGTAGAGCTTGACCCAAGTCGCGTAGTCGACGTCCATGCTCTCCGCAGCAACCCATATCATCGGGGTGATGGCCGGGTGTCCTCCCCAAACCAGCATGCGTCGCCCGAGCGTCACATACATCAGAGCTGTGACGGCGGCCGTGATGGCGACTGAATCAGCGGTCTCTGCAAATCGAGGTGACCGCCTGGGATCAGGCACGCTGGCAGAAAGAAAGATGGTATCGGCCATGCTCAGCTCTCCCACGCGGCCAAAGCCCAGCCGATTTCTGAGGCCTTGACTGCTCGAACTGACTTGATGTTGTCATCGAGCCACTTCAAGTGCGTCACCCAGGCCTCGGAAATACCGACATGGTCGTAGATCAGGATTGGCGTCTCGCGCTGGTCGGCGCGCCGGGCTTTATCCGCGACATCATTGAGAAGTTCAGCGGTCGGGATGCCAACGATAGGATAAGCCCACACTTGCCGGTCATCGAGGAGCTTGATCGCGATTGCCCTATGCGAGCCTATGGCGGCGACCGCGGCACCAATTCGGTCTACATCGGCGCGTAGACGCCCGGTGATCGACATATAGCGCGAGGCAATGCTTCGGCTTCGCAGCCGTTCTACAGCGAGTACGATGCGCTCTGAGGTCGCCTCCACAATGGGTCCGTCCGCGCCGCTCAGGTCTGCTCTGTCCAGATAGATCGTTTCGGCCATGTCCGTCAGCCGGCTCGGCGTATGGTCGGGCCAGATGATGCGCAGAACGTGGATTTCTTTGGCCCGCGCACGCCCGATCTCATGTCGGGTCCATTTGCTCTCGAAATAGGTAGGGGTATCGAGCATCACCAAAACATCTGAGTCGCAGAGCCGATGCCAAAGCACGTCTTGGAACGACTCTCCCGGCCTCACATCATGAGTATCAAGAAAGACGTCGAAGCCTCGCGAGGTCAACAGATCATGCAGCTGCATCGCTGCATTACGTGACTCAATGCGCCGATAGCTGATAAACGCGCGTCGCTGACGCCGCAGCAAACCGACACATTCGAGCAACGCCGCAGCGAGCGCTGTCATCTTGGGGTCGTCGGTGCGCCGCAGCCCGTTCGCAAAGTACAACTGGCTGGGAATCTGCGAACTGAATTCGGCTCCTCGAGCGATCGTTGGAATAATGGGTGCGCTCGTCTGGATTAGCTCGTCGACGGCCGCGAGGTCCTTGTTTGGGTCTCCACCGAAGTAGACCGCGGCAAAGGCGGCATGGCGGTCGCGACCACCGATGGAACCGCCATCGTGGACCACGACGTCGACATCGATACGCAAACCGAAGTCGGTCACCATCTCTTGCACGGTTGTGGCGAGCTGCGACCGCTGGACGTCTGTTGCGTCGCCAAGAACTGCAAGCTCGTAAAGACTCACGGATCGCGCTCCAAGGTTGGACCTAACTTGCGAGTTTGGATTCTCATCTCCATGGCTTGGCTCTAGTCACGTAGCATTTTCGCGTCGTAGCGAATCACTGCTTGTCTTTGCCCGGCTGCTATCGCCGTATCACTTGGGCGCGAAGAACGCCGCCTCTCATCAGCGTTCGCGTGCCGTGAACTACTGCAAGATGCCGTCGGTCGCAGGGACCGCCGCACTGCATATCGAAGATCCTATGGCTGTGGCTTAGCCACGAAGCCCGAGACCACGCAACCACGCGTCGACCTGGCCAAACGCATCCTGCTGCCACTGCTCCGGCGTTCGATCTCCTAGGATCTGACTCGCCTGAACGAATTGCTTTACGCAGGTAGGACCGAAGTCATCCACGGTCGTGAACTTTGCGTCAATGAAGCGATATCCAGCCTCGCCGCTGCCCTCGGCGAGAATCACCCTGCATTCCTCAGCCAGCACCTCGGGACCTCCCGGGTAGTTCCGGATGCAGAAGTAGATGTCGTAGGCGTCCTTTTGCTTGTACCGGCCGTTCAGCGCATGGCCTTTCATGGCGAGTAACGCCGGGATGGAGCAGACGGCCACCTCCACGCGATTGGTGCCGCCTTCGGGCATCGGGCCTTCGATCGCCACCATCTTGTAGAAGGTCGTGGCCAGGTCTGCGCCGTCTGCACGCTGCACCGCGAAGTTGCTGATCAGGGGCGGCTTGTTCTTCACGATCTCCGCGTCACGCGGCATCAGGAAGTCGACGATGATCTCAATGGCGGGCCCGTCATCGGGCGGCTGAACGGTGCGGGCGAGCTGAAACCGGCGCAGGCCCTCGCGCTGCCGGTATCCGTGTTCCTGGAGAGCCTCGACAAGCGTGGCGTACTCCCCGTCCCCCAACGCTTCCGCATCAAGGCCGAGATCAACGTCGAGCGTGCCGACATGGGGCATGTCGTCGTTCTCGAGCAGCAGCCACGGGACGGCGCCGCCGATCACGGCGAACCTGCCTTTGAAGGCGCCGAGGATCTGGCCGATCTCCACCAGGACGGACTTCACCGCAGCCGTGGTCCGATCGTCATAGTCGGTCGCCGATTGCGGCTCGCCGGGCGTCATTTCCATGACAGCTTCTCACGTCTCAGATGATCGGCCGCTTCCCGGCCCCGCTCTCCGGCTTGCGCGAGATCGAGGTAGGTCTGGACAGGGCTGGTGCATATCGCGCCCGGCGCCGGTTCGACAACGTCGAGGAAGAGGCCACTGTCCTTCGGCACCATGACCACGACATTCTCGCCCTTTTGAGCGGAAGCCAGCTTCAGGTCCCTCTTCAATCGGTCTATCGCATCCGTCTCGGCGTAGAAATAGTGCGTAGAGGTCCGGCCATAAGGCGCCAGCCACTGCGCGGCTGAAAACGATGCGAGCGCGATCTGCCCGCTCCCGGAGTTGCTGCCTAACGCCTGGCGTGCCGCCTCGTCGAACGGCCGGCCATGCAGCGTCGTATAGAATCCCTCGCGCCGCTCGGCGGGGGATTCGTGCGCCTCTCGCCAGGCATCGAGCAGGGCGTCGGGCTTGCTGAGAACGAGTCCTCCTTCGGAAAGCTTCGCCCATTCGTTGTCGATCAGTGCCGACCGCACATTGCTCACGTGTCCGAAGCTGACCTGGGACTCGCCGGCAAGGTCGGCCACTCGCCATGCCCGATCTGGGTTGCGCAACAGCACGCGCAGGATGCGAGCTGATTTCGGCTTGAAGAGGGATCTGAGTTCACGGCGCTCCGCTGCTGGCTTTTTGGCTACCTGCCGTTCGATGAACACGCCATCGAACACCAGCCGTGCGTTGCCTTCCAGGTCGAGGAAGCCCACCTTTTCCTCCCGGCACAGGGCGCGCGCCTCGGCCGAGAGGTAGGGCGCGATGAAGACCGGCAAAGAGTCCAGCTCGTGATGGGCCACGTAGTTACGCAACTGCAGCAGGCCCGTACGGACATGCCGAGGCTGGCCGCTCGATTTGACTTCGCAAACGATGGAGTAGCGCTGGCCGGAGACGTTGATCCTCGCGAGAATGTCGATGCCGCGATCCGGCCCGTCTGGCTCGATGCTCACGTCGCGAATTTTGATCGCGGGCACTTCCTCCAGAAGCGAGGTCAGCGCTCTTACGGCCTGCTGCTCCAGGCCTTTCACTGAATTGGACACTTTCAGCATTCGCTGAAAATACATGGAGTGGTGAAATCCTGTCAATCGGATTTCAGTAATTTCCCTTATTTCAACAAACGCTGAAACACGGTGCCACACTGAAAGCAAAGAGCAGTGGTTGCTATGGGCGCATCCGGCTTTGCCGGAACGAGTCCCTAGTCGGCCCCTTACGGGGGTTAGAGGCCTCCCGAAGCCGCCCTTCGGTTGCCGGAGGGAAGGGCGTCATCGCCTTCGGTGACGGCCCCTCGCAACGAGAAATCGGGCTGGCACGCCTTCCGTTCCCGCACTGCCGGCAATCGAGAGGGAGGGGGCTGCGCCGGCTTCCGTGACGGATTTTCAGGTCGAGAGAGAGTCTCCCGGCCGTCCGTCGCGGAGTATCCCGACATGGCAAAAGCCGTTCAGAAGATCATCCTCAGCGCCTCGCGCGACATTCCCTTCAACAAGCTGGTGCTCAGCCAGTCGAACGTCCGGCGTCTGAAGGCGGGCATCTCGGTCGAGGACCTGGTCGAGGACATCGCCCGGCGCGGGCTCCTGCAGAGTCTCAACGTCCGGCCGGTGGTCGACGCCGAAGGCGCCGAGACCGGCCAGTTCGAGATCCCGGCCGGCGGCCGCCGCTACCGGGCCCTCGAACGCCTGGTCAGGCAGAAGCGCCTGTCGAAGACGGCGCTCATCCCCTGCATCGTGCGCGATCCCAACGTCGAGGTGTCGGCGGAAGAGGACTCGCTGGCGGAGAATGTCCAGCGCGTTGCCCTGCATCCGCTGGATCAGTTCCGTGCCTTCAAGGCTTTGTACGCCAAGGGTGCCGGCGAGGAGGAGATCGCCGCCCGCTTCTTCGTCGCGCCGGCCGTGGTCAAGCAGCGGCTGCGTCTGGCCGCCGTGTCGGAGAAGCTCCTTGACGTTTACGCCGAGGACGGCATGACCCTGGAGCAACTCATGGCCTTCACCGTCACCACCGATCATGCCCGCCAGGAGCAGGTCTGGGAGGCGCTTCAGCAATCCTACGACAAGGAGCCGTACCTGATCCGGCGCCAGCTCACCGAGAGCACCGTCCGCGGCTCGGATCGGCGGGCGCGGTTCGTCGGTGCCGAGGCTTACGAAGCTGCTGGTGGCGTGATCCTGCGGGACCTGTTCGAGGACGACAACGGCGGCTGGCTTGAGGACATCACCTTGCTCGACCGGTTGGCGACCGAGAAGCTGGCAGCGGAGGCCCAGGCGATCGCCACCGAAGGCTGGAAGTGGATCGAGGTGGCCGTCGATTTCCGCTATGGCCACACGAGCCATCTTCGGCAACTCGACGGCGTGACACTCGAGCTCACGCCAGAGGAGCAGATGACCTTCGATGCGCTGACCGCTGAGTACGCCAAGCTCGAAGGCGAATACGAAGGTGCCGACGAACTGCCGGACGAGGTCGACGCCCGGCTCGGCGAGATCGAGACAGCGCTTACGGCCCTCGAGAACCGGCCCGTGCGCTATGAGCCGGCCGAGATCGCGCGCGCCGGCGCGTTTGTCAGCATCGACGCCGACGGACAGCTTACAGTCGATCGAGGCTTTGTCCGGCCGGAGGATGAGCCGTCGATGCAAGCCGGCGGCGAAGGGCCGATGGAAGGGGAGACCCATGAGGCCGGCGGGACAATACCTGCCGCTTCCGACGTGCAACGCACCGTCATCACCATTGGCGCCGGCGAGCCCGATGATGACGACGACGGCAGCGACGACGCCATCAGGCCGCTGCCCGAGCGGCTCGTGGGTGAACTGACGGCCCACCGCACGCTGGCCCTGCGCGATGCGGTGGCGAACAACCCGCGCGTCGCCCTGACTGCGCTGCTGCACAAGCTCTGTCTCGACACCTTCCAGCACAGCGCGCCCGGCGCATGCCTGGAAGCCTCGGTGCGGCATGTGTTTTTCCCCGTCCAGGCGGCCGACCTGAAGGACAGCCCCTCCGCTAAGGCGGTCGCCACGCGGCACGAGACCTGGAAGGCCGAGTTGCCCAAGGATGACGACGCACTTTGGGACTGGCTCGCTGCCCTCGACGACACCCGTCGCGTCGCATTGCTCGCGCATTGCGTCTCGTTCGGGGTGAACGCCCTCTACGAGAAGGGCGACCGCCATGGCGGTCCGGGCGTCTCGGCGCACGGTGTCCAGCAGCGTATCGCCCAGGCCGACCGGCTCGCCCGCGCCGTCGGCCTCGACATGGTGGAAGCCGGCTGGCGGCCCTCCGTCGACAACTACCTCGGCCGCGTCATCAAGCCCCGTATTCTCGACGCGGTGCGGGAGGCCAAGGGTGAGCAGGCCGCGCAGCTCATCGACCACCTGAAGAAGACCGAGATGGCGAAGGAGGCCGAGCGGCTGCTGGACGGCACGGGCTGGCTGCCCGAACCGCTGCGGCCCGCCGACAGCGAGGACGTGTCCAACACGCCCACCGACACGGTGGAGGAGCTTCCCGCTTTCCTCGCCGACTGCGAAGGCCAGGATGCCGCCACGGACGAATCGGAGCCGCCTCCCATCGCTGCCGAATAGCCGCGACCCGCGGGGCGGCTTCGGCCGCCCGCGTTCTCGCCGCCAATCGTTGGAGAAGCCCGGCCGCTGTGCCGGGCTTTTTTCGTTGAGAGCTTCGTCACTTCCGATGCCCAAGGGGAGAGGGAGAGGACGGCCGGGACGGGTTTGAGCCGGCGGGGCCGAGAGAGAGCGCCCCCTGGTTCGGACCGTTCCCGCTCTCTCGAGGTCTCCTCATGTCGAATCTTTCCATCTCAGCGGCCACGCAGGTGCCGCTGCATTCACTCGCCTGCGCTTCTGCCGATCTGCCCGCCGGTATTGGCGCGGCGGCGCACCTTCTTCTCCCTCACGTCGAACGCGGCCGTCACATCGATGCGGTCATCCTGCGTGCCGCCATGGAGCAGGCCTTCGGCGGCTCCGATGCGGCCGGCGCCTGGGACTGGAAGACCGCGTACGACGCCTGTGAAGCGGCGACCGTGCTGTTCCTCCGCAAGTTCGGCCTGGTCATTCGGACGCGGGCTGGGTCGCCGGCTGCCGAACTGTCATTGCTCGGCAAGATCGCGGCGCTTCTGCCCACCCATACGAGGCGCTCCGAGGAGAGCCAGGCGCTGCAGCAGTTCTCGACGCCGATCGAGCTCGCATTCGCCGCCGCCACCGCGGCCGCGATCACCCCGGCGGATGTCGTGCTCGAGCCCTCGGCCGGTACGGGCTTGCTCGCCATCTTTGCTGAACTCGCGGGCAGCCGGCTGGCCCTGAATGAGCTGGCGGAAACCCGCGCGACTTTGCTTGGGCAGCTCTTTCCCAGTAATGCAACGACTCGCTACGACGCGGCGCACATCCATGACCATCTCGACGATGCCGTGCGACCGAGCGTCGTGCTGATGAACCCACCGTTCTCGGCCGCAGCGCATGTCGATGGCGCCGTTGCCGATGCCGCCCTGCGCCATGTCGCCTCTGCGCTTGCCCGCCTTGCCGTCGGTGGACGGCTGGTGGCGATCACCGGCGCCAGTCTCTCGCCCGACCATCCGTCCTGGCGCGAGGCCTTCGCCCGCCTGCAAGAGCGCGGCCGCGTCGTGTTTAGCGCTGCTGTCGATGGGCATGTCTATGCCCGCCACGGCACCACGGTCGAGACTCGGTTGACGGTCATCGATCGTGTACCCGCCGACAATCCGAGATCGTTTCCGGCATCACCAGGCATGGCGCCCGACGCTGCCACGCTGCTCCAGTGGGTGATGTCGAATGTTCCGTCGCGCTTGCCTGTCGACGGCGCCGTCGCGCTTCCGGCACTCATCCATCCCGTCGCAGTCGGACCGAGCCGCAGGCCCGCACAACAGCCGCTCGCCGTTGCGGGAAGTTCGCTCGAACGAGCGGGCACCGAACTCACTTACGAGACCGTCGACTGGAAGCCCGCCGAGGGTGGCAGCCTCACCGAAGCGCTGTATGAAGGCTACGAGCTACAGTCGATCCGAATCGCCGGCGCGCGGCCCCATCCAACGAGGCTCGTGCAATCCGCGGCGATGGCCTCGGTCGCTCCGCCCAAGCCCGCTTATCGGCCGCATCTGCCGGCCAATGTCATCAGCGGCGGCCTGCTGTCCGATGCCCAGCTCGAGAGTGTCGTCTATGCCGGCGAGGCCCATGCTGGCCACCTCGCGGGATCGTGGGTGGCGGATGAGACCTTCGATGTCGTCTCGGCCGCGCCCGACGATGCTGAGAACGCCGTGCGCTTCCGGCGTGGCTGGATGCTGGGCGACGGCACCGGCGCCGGCAAAGGCCGCCAGGTCGCCGGCATCCTTTTGGACAACTGGCTAAAAGGCCGCCGACGGGCGGTGTGGATTTCGAAGTCCGACAAGCTGATCGAAGATGCCCAGCGCGACTGGTCGGCGCTCGGCATGGAGCGGCTGCTGGTGACGCCGCTCGCCCGCTTCCGCCAGGGCGCCCCGATCCGGCTCGAGCAAGGCGTCCTATTTGCCACCTACGCCACGCTACGCACCGACGCGCGCAAGGAAAGGGTTTCGCGGGTCCGCCAGATCGTCGATTGGCTGGGTTCGGATTTCGACGGAGTGATCGTGTTCGACGAGAGCCATGCCATGGCCAATGCCGCCGGCGGCAAGGGCGAACGCGGCGACCAGGCACCCTCGCAGCAGGGCCGGGCCGGCCTGCGCCTGCAGCATGCGCTGCCCAATGCCCGTGTCCTCTATGTCTCCGCCACGGGCGCAACCACGGTGCACAATCTCGCCTACGCCCAGCGCCTCGGCCTCTGGGGTGGCGAGGACTTCCCCTTCGCCACGCGCGCAGAGTTCGTCCAGGCGATCGAGGCCGGCGGTGTCGCCGCCATGGAGGTGCTGGCCCGCGATCTCAAGGCGCTCGGCCTCTATGCGGCCAGGTCGCTGTCCTACGAGGGCGTCGCGTACGAGCTGGTCGAGCACGCGCTCACGCCGGAGCAGGTCCGCATTTACGACGCCTATGCCGGCGGCTTCCAAGTCATCCATAACAATCTCGACGCCGCCCTGCAGGCCGCCAACGTCACCGGCGAGCGCGGGACGCTCAATGCCCAGGCGAAGTCGGCGGCCCGGTCGGCCTTCGAATCCGCCAAGCAGCGCTTCTTCTCCCACCTCATCACCTCGATGAAGACGCCGACATTGATTGGGGCGATGCAACGCGATCTCGAAGCGGGCCATGCCGCCGTCGTGCAGATCGTCTCCACCGGCGAGGCCCTGCTGGAACGCCGGCTGGCCGACATCCCGACCGAGGACTGGGGTGACGTTCAGGTCGACATCACGCCCCGCGAGTATGTGCTCGACTATCTGGCGCACAGCTTCCCGACCCAGCTCTTCGAGCCCTTCACGGACGGCGAGGGCAACCTCTCCTCGCGGCCGGTCTATCGTGACGGCCAGCCCGTGCAGTGCCGAGACGCCGTCGAGCGCCGTGATCGGCTGATCGAGCGGCTGGCCTCGCTTGCGCCGGTCCAGGGCGCCCTCGACCAGATCGTGCAACGCTTCGGCACCGACCTGGTCGCCGAGGTCACCGGCCGGTCGCGGCGGATCGTGCGCAAGAAGGAGCGGCTCTGCGTCGAGAACCGTCCGGGCTCCGCCAACCTGGCCGAAGCGCAGGCCTTCATGGATGACGACAAGCGCATCCTCGTGTTCAGCGATGCCGGTGGCACGGGCCGCTCCTATCACGCGGACCTTTTAGCCCGGAACCAGCGCCTGCGTGTCCACTACCTGCTGGAGGCCGGCTGGAAGGCGGATACCGCCATCCAGGGCCTGGGGCGCAGCAATCGCACCAATCAGGCGCAGCCGCCCTTGTTCCGGCCGATCGCCACTGATGTGAAGGCCGAGAAGCGCTTCCTGTCGACCATCGCCCGGCGGCTCGACACCTTGGGCGCCATCACCAAGGGCCAGCGCCAGACCGGCGGCCAGGGCCTGTTCCGGGCCGATGACAATCTCGAATCCCCCTATGGCCGTGCCGCCTTGCGCCAGCTCTACCTCCTGCTGTTCGCCGGCAAGGTCGAGGGCTGTTCGCTAGGGGCCTTTGAGAGTGCCACGGGACTGCATCTGACCGACCAGGACGGCAGCCTGCGCGAGGAGTTGCCGGCGATCACGACCTTCCTCAACCGGCTCCTGGCGCTCACCATCGATCTGCAGAACACGCTGTTCGGCGTCTTTGAGAGTCTTCTGCAGGCGAAGATCGAGGGGGCGCAGGCCTCCGGCACCTACGACGTCGGCGTTGAGACGCTCACCGCCGAGAGCCTGGTCGTTACCGACCGGCGCTCGCTCTATGTCCATCCGCAGACCGGCGCGGAGACCCAGGTGTTCACCATCCGCCGGCGGGAACGCAATCGGCCGTTCTCACTCGCCGAGGCGCTGGATCGCGCGGACGATCCGCGTGCCGTGCTGCTGGTCAATGCGCAGTCCGGCCGGGCGGCGGTGCAGGTGCCTGCGCCCAGTCTCATGCTCGACGATGGCGAGGTCGAACGCCGTGTCCGACTGCTGCGTCCGATGGAGCGGACGGCAATGTCCCTGGCGGCCTTGGACCAGACGCACTGGGAACGGGCCGATCGCGTCGCCTTCACCGAAGCCTGGGAGCGGGAACTCGTCGAGGTTCCCGCCTTTACCGACAGCGATCTGCACGTCGTCACGGGACTGCTGCTGCCAATCTGGAAGCGCCTGCCGGACGATTCGATGCGGGTCTATCGGCTCCAGACGGATACCGGCGAGCGCGTGATCGGCCGGCTGGTCTCGCCGGCCTGGGTGGCGCAGGCCGTCAGTGCCGACGGCGTGGGCATCGCACCGGCCGCCGCCTGGACCGCCGTGCTCGACGGTCGAACCATCCTCGAGCTGCAGGACGGGTTGTCCCTTCGCCGCGCCAGGGTCATGGGCCTGTTCCGGGTCGAACTCTGCGGATTCACCGACGGGATGGTCGACCGGCTCAAGGCGAAGGGCCTCATCTCCGAGATCATCGCCTGGAAGCTGCGCCTGTTCGTGCCGACCGACACCGATGGCCCCGAGATCCTCGCCGGGCTGATGGAACGCTACCCGATCGCGCGCATCGCCGATCGGGGCGCAGCGTGAGGGGCAGCCATGTCGTCGCCCGCCGCCGACCTGGCACACCGCCTCGCGCGCAACGCCGAGGCGGTGTGCCGTCACTATCTCTCCAACGGCCATCGCGAGGGCCGCTACTGGCTGGTCGGCGATGTCGCCAATACCCGAGGCCGCAGCCTGTTTGTCCGCCTGAGCGGACCGGACCATGGCAAGGGCGCCGCCGGCAAGTGGACCGACGCTGCAACGGGCGAGCATGGCGATCTTTTAGACCTCATTGCCCTCAATCGCGGTCTTGATCGCCTGCGCGACACACTGGACGAGGCACGCGCGTTCCTCGCCTTGCCGCCAGACCAGCTCGCTCCACGGCAGGATCGTCTTCCCGCGCCGCGCGGTTCGCCTCAGTCCGCACGACGTCTCTACGCCATGTCCATACCGATCGCAGGCACGCTGGTGCAAAGGTACCTGTACAGCCGGGGCATCGTAACCGTGGCCGATGGAGATCCGCTACGCTTCCATCCGCGCTGCTACTACCGCCCCGACGAGGACAGCCCAACCGAGACC
Source organism: Reyranella aquatilis (assembly GCF_020880995.1). Taxonomy (GTDB): domain Bacteria; phylum Pseudomonadota; class Alphaproteobacteria; order Reyranellales; family Reyranellaceae; genus Reyranella; species Reyranella aquatilis. The sequence goes on from NZ_JAJISD010000003.1 coordinate 473,167, forward strand.
TGGCCGGCCCTGATCGCGGCCGTTACCGACCTTGGCGGCAGGATCACCGGAGCGCATCGCACTTGGCTCGATCCTTCAGGCCGTGACAAGGCCCCGATCGACTCGCCGCGACGGGCCATGGGTCATCTCCTCGGGCATGGTGTCCGCTTCGGCGTCGCCCGCGACGTGATGGCCGCCGGCGAGGGGATCGAGACCATGCTGTCGCTGCGCTGCGTACTGCCGACCCTGCCGATGGTCGCCGCGCTCTCGGCCAACCATCTCGCGGCGCTGCTGCTTCCACCGACCTTGCGCCGTCTCTACATCGCACGCGACGCCGATCCGGCCGGTGATGCTGCGATGGCCAGCTTGTGCCACCGCGCCGAGGCCGCCGGAATCGAGGTGGGGAGCCTGTTGCCCTGCTTCGACGACTTCAACGAGGATCTCCGCCGCCTGGGAGCGGAAAGACTCCGAGCATCCGTGCGTCGGCAGCTCGCCCCGCAGGACGTGGTTCGCTTCCTGGCCTTGGAGACGGCCGCGACGGGATGAGCACGGGCACAGCGAATCGCTTCCTGGCCGGCCGCTCTGTTGCCCTCGGATCGGAGGAGAGCGCGCCCCGGCCTTCTAGAGGGGCGATCGGACGGCAGGCCGCCCGGTCCCGCAACGGCGGGCCTGCGGCTTTCTTCCCCTGCCGGCCGAAGCCGGCATTCCTCGCGAGGCAAGAAAGCCTCGGACCGCCGTCCTCCGCTGCGCTTCGGCCGCAAGCGCGGTGCGGGACCGTTCTGCCCGCCGTCTGTCGACGCCCACGAAGGCCGCGATGGGCGCGGCCGATCCGACAAAGGACATCATCATGGCAACCAACGACGATCCCGAATTCGAGCCCACGCACGCCTCATCCCCGACCGATCACGTCCTCACCGAGCTGCAGCTCTATGGTCATCGCCCCTTCCAGGACGAGCCCGATCCCCGACCGTTGCCGGAAGCTCCGACCATCACCGGCGCTGTTGTCGACATCTTCGATGCGTTCGTCTCGACGCTCACCGACACCCGCCTCGAGCCCGACCTCGAGGAGCTGCTGTGGTCGACAGTCAACCTGTTCCATCGCGCCACCCAACGGATCGAGCGCGAGCTCGACGCCAATGAGCAGGCTCAGCGCCGCAGCCAGAAGGAACAGAACGGTTCGGAGGTCCGCTCGGTCGAGCTGGAGCGTCTCGTGGCCGAGGGACTGACCCTGATCGAACGCCGCAATGCCCTGGAACTCTTCCGCGACCAGGCCGCCGATCGCTTCGAGGTCCATACCGGCTCGGCCTGGCGGCCGCGCACCGGGTCGATGGTCAACCATCGGGCGCTCACCGCGGCGATGATCGACAGCCGGGATTTTATCGCCGCCCGCCGCCAGGCCGACACGGAGCTGCTGATACCCGCCGGTCCCAAGATCGCCTTCACCGGTGGTGCCGACTGCAACGACCATCGCCTGATCTGGAGCATGCTCGACAAGGTCCACGCCAAGCATCCCGACATGGTCCTGCTGCACGGCGGTTCGCTGACCGGCGCCGAACGCATCGCCGCCCGCTGGGCCGACGACCGCAAGGTAGCGCACATCCCCTTCAAGCCGAACTGGACCCGTCACGCCAAGGCGGCACCCTTCAAGCGCAACGACCAGATCCTGGAAGTCCTGCCGATCGGCGTCATCGTCTTCCCGGGCTCGGGCATCCAGGAGAACCTCGCCGACAAGGCCCGCAAGCTCGGCATCCCGGTCTGG
>NZ_JAJISD010000004.1 GCF_020880995.1 Reyranella aquatilis
CCCGCAAAGGTCGCCATCGTCGCCTGCATGCGCAAGCTCGTGACCATCCTCAACGCAATCCTCAGGGACAAAAAGCCATGGGCAAACGCTTGACCCTCACGACGGTCGCTCAGGATGAGGTTGGGTGGGTAAACACGAGGTGAAAGACACTGAAGCCTATTCAGGCTTGAGCAAACCCAGCTTCAGCAGTTCGGACACATTGGCCTCGTCGGCCTTGAGGGCTGCGGTGAATTCCTCGGGTGTCGAGGGGCGCACGATGGCGCCCAGCTCGCGCAGTTTCCTGTTGGCCGCCTCGTCCTTGAGGCCAGCGACCACGCCCTCGTTCAGGCGCGCGATGATGGGCTTGGGTGTATCGGGACGGGTGAACACCCCGGCCGTCGTGTTCCCGTCGAACGGCTTGAGGCCGATGTCGCCCATGGTCGGCACGTTGGGCAGATCGGGCACGCGTTCGAGGCTGAGGGTCGCGAGCGGCCTGAGCTTGCCGGACTGGATGTGCGGCATGGAACTGGTGAGCTGATCGGTGAACAGGTCGAGATTGCCCGCCAGCAGGTCCGCGATGCCAGGGCCGGCGCCGCGATAGGGGATGATGTTGAACTTCAGGTCCTCGTTCAGCTGCAGGCGCAGGATGCCGACATGGTTGGTGGTGCCGTTGCCGGCATGACCGATCGTGACGGTGCCGGGCTTGGCGCGGACCTCCGCCAGCGCACTCTTCATGTCGCGGAAGCGGCTGTCGGCTCGCGTGACCACGAGCGTGGGCACGGTCGTCAGGATGCTGACCGGCGCCATCTGCGGCAGCAGCGGCTGCTTGCCGGCGAACAACGGCGCGACGTACGCGACGGTGAAGCTGGCCATCGAGATCGTATAGCCGTCGGGCGGCGTGTTGAGCGCGGCTTCGAGCCCTACCACGCCGCCGGCGCCCGGCTTGTTGTCGATCAGGATGCCTTGGCCGAGATGGCGGCCCATCGGATCGGAGACGATGCGGGCAGTGACGTCGTAGTTTCCGCCGGGCGCAAAGGGGATGACCCAGCGGATCTGTCGGGAGGGGAACGACTGCGCCGCAGCGTGTCGTGCGAGGCCTGCCATCGCGAGGCCTGCGACGCCGACGCCCAGCAGGCCGCGTCTGTCGAGTTTCATGTTCCCCCCTTTGTTTTTGTCAGCCCCGCCAGTTATCCCAGCCGGTACCGTGTGTCTGATATCGCCCATCCTGGGGGATGCCAGAATTCGCGCAACCCGCCACGGAACCGGTGATGGCCAGAGCCACGACCAGCGCAATCGTCCGGAGGATGTTTGTCATGGCGTCCGACATGACACCCGCTCACTCGGGTTTCAACAAACCCGACTTCACAAGTGCGCTAACGCCGACCTCCTGGTCCTTCATGTAGGCTGCGAACTCTTCCATGGTCGAGGGCCGCGGCACGGCACCCAACTCGGCGAGCTTGGTCGCGACCGCGGGCTCCTTCAGCGCCGTCACCACGCTGCCGTTGAGCGTGGCCAGGATCGGCCGGGGCGTCTCGACGCGCGCCAGCAGGCCGGCGGTGGTGCCGCCGTCGAACGGCTTGCTGCCGATGTCGGTGAGCGAGGGCATGTCGGGCAACTGTGCGACCCGCTCCGGACTCATCGCCAGCATGCCTTTCAGCTTGCCCGCCCTGATCTGCGGCAGCGAGGTCGTGAGCTGGTCCATGTAGAGGTCGATCTGGCCGGCCATCAGATCGTTGAGGCCGGGGCCCGAGCCCTTGTACGGGATGATGTTGAACTTCACGCTCTCGTTCACCTCGAGGCGCAGGATGGCGATGTGGTTGGTGGTGCCGTTTCCGGCATGGCCGATGCTCACCGTACCCGGCTTGGCCTTCGCCTCGGCCAGCACCGCGCGGATGTCGGCGAAGCGGCCGTCGGGCTTGCCGACGAGGATCATCGGCACGGTCGACAGCAGACTGATCGGCGCGAACTGCGGCACCAGCGACGGCTTGCCCGCGAGGTAAGGCGAGACGAACAGAACGCTGAAGCTGCCCATGACCACGGTGTAGCCGTCGGCCGGCGCACTCGCCGCGGCCTCGGCACCCACCAGGCCGCCGGCGCCCGGCCGGTTGTCGACGATCACCTGCTGGCCGAGGTTGCGCGACATCGCCTCGCCGACCAGCCGGGACGTCAGGTCGTAATTGCCGCCGGCCGCGAAGGGCGCGATCCAGCGAATGGGCTTGGTCGGAAAATTCTGCGCCCACCCCGGCGCGCCCGCAGCGGCCGTTGCCGTCAGCGCCAGGCCCGTACCCAGCAGTGTACGTCGCGATACCGTCATTTCGTTTCCTCCAATCCGCTTCAGACAGATTGCAATTTCCGCCGCCGAACGCCACATCGGAGTGGGCCCAATCACTCGCGGAGAGAAACGCCGGATGCCGGAGCAGCACACCCCGCTCATCGCCACCATTGCTGCGGGTCTGATGCTCGCCTTCATATTCGGTCTGATCGCGCAGCGGCTGCGCATTCAGCCGCTGGTCGGATACCTCCTCGCCGGCGTCCTGGTCGGCCCCTACACACCGGGCTTCACGGCCGATCCGGCGCTGGCCACCGAACTCGCCGAGATCGGCGTCATCCTGCTGATGTTCGGCGTCGGCCTGCACTTCTCGCTGAAGGACCTGCTCTCGGTCGCGAAAATCGCCATCCCCGGCGCCGTCGGGCAGATCGCCGTCGCCACCGCAATGGGGGCGGGCCTGTCCTGGGCGCTGGGCTGGCCGCCGCTGGCCGGCTTCGTCTTCGGCCTCGCCCTCTCGGTCGCAAGCACCGTCGTCCTCATCCGCGCCCTGCAGGACCGGCACATCCTCGAAACCCACCGCGGCCGCATCGCGGTCGGCTGGCTGGTCGTCGAGGATCTTGCCATGGTCCTGGCGCTGGTCCTGTTGCCGGCGCTGGCGCTGGCGACGGCGGACAACGGCGTGCCGGCCACCCGCATCCTCTTCTCGCTGCTCATCGTTCTGGCCAAGGTCTCGATCTTCGTGGCGATCATGCTGATCGTCGGGAGGCGCCTCATCCCCTGGCTGATGCACCACACCGCCCATACCGGCTCGCGCGAACTGTTCCGGCTGGCCGTCTATGCCGTGGCGCTCGGCGTCGCCTACGGCGCGCACTACTTCTTCGACGTCTCCTTCGCGCTCGGCGCCTTCTTCGCCGGCATGGTGCTGGGCGAGAGCGACCTCAGCCAGCGCGCCGCGGAAGAAGCCATCCCGCTGCGCGACGCCTTCGCGGTGCTGTTCTTCGTCTCGGTGGGCATGCTGCTCAATCCGAGCGTGTTCGTGGACGCGCCGCTGGCGGTGATCGCCACCATCGCGATCATCGTCGTCGGCAAGTCGGTGGCTGCCTACCTGATCGTCCGCGCCTTCGGCCACAGCCGCTCGACCGCCTTCACCGTCTCGGCGAGCCTGGCCCAGATCGGCGAGTTCTCCTTCATCCTGATCGGCATCGGCATCACCCTGAACATGGTGCCTAAGGAAGCGCGCGACCTCATCCTGGCCGGCGCCATCGTGTCGATCATGGTGAACCCTTTCGTCTTCGCTCTGCTGGAGCGCCTGGGCGGCCACAAGGAGAGCGCGCCGGCCGACAAGCCCGACGAGCCCACGACCGATCTCACGCCGACGACCCTCACCGGCCACGACATCGTCATCGGCTACGGCCGCGTCGGCGCGATGGTCGGCGCCGGCCTGAAGGCCGACGGCGGCAACCTGATCGTCGTGGAGGCGAGCGACGCGGGCGTCGAGCGGGCGCGCAAGGACGGGGCGGAAGTGTTCTCGGGCAACGCGGCCGAACCCGCGCTGATCGCCGCCATCAACCTCGCCGGCGCCCGTCGCCTCTACGTCACCATCCCCGAGGCCTTCGAGGCGGGCCAGCTCATCCAGCAGGCACGCGCTGTGAATCCGAAGCTCGACATTCTGGCCCGGGCTCATTCGAGCGCGACGGTCGAGCATTTCGACAAGCTCGGCGCCAATCTCATCGTCCTGGGCGAGACCGAGATCGCGCACCGCATGCTGGAGCGTGGGCGTGGCGACCTGGCGGCTTCCGTGCCGGTCTAGGCGGCTCTGATCTGCATTGAACGACCGTTTACAGGACGCCCCCATCCGGCCCTAATTGAGGCTCACTTCGCGATCTCCCGGCCCGGCGAATGCGCCGAACGGCCGGCCTGTTTGGGAGAGTGAGCATGTCTTCGCGTCGCGCGTTCCTGTGGGGGGTGGCCTCGATCGCCATCGTCGGCAGCTCGGCCCGGGCTATTCCGGCGTTCGCGCAATCGATCCCGGCGCCTGCCGAGCGTCTTGGCCTGAAGGGGTATGACCCGGTGGCATACTTTACCCTGGGCGCGGCGACGCCGGGCGTCGCCACGTATGAACTGCTCTGGGACGGTGTGCGCTACCGCTTCGCCAGTGCCCGGCATCGCGAGATGTTCAGGGCGGATCCCGACAGGTACGCGCCGCAGTTCGGCGGTCAGTGCGCGATGAACATGGCGAATGGCAATCGTCGCGAGTCGGACCCGACCATCTGGACGATCTCAAGCGGCCGCCTCTACGTTTTCGCCAGTGCCGCCGGCTCGGAGCGCTTCCGCCAGGACACCGAGGCGAATGCTTCACGCGCAGACAGCAACTGGCGGACGCTGAAGGACGCGCCGAGCCAGTAGCACAGGCGCGCTTCAGTTCAGTCCAGCCTTGCGCAGGCTGTCTTCCACCCGGCGCTGCAGCACCGGATCCTGAAACCGGGTACCGAAGCTCGCGGCGTCGAGATGCGGGTTCTTGCGCAGCCCTTCCGCCAAGGCCTCGCTGGCCTCCGTGTTGCGGCCCATTTCGGCGTACGCGCCTGCCAGCGGCAGGTCGAGCAACGGATAGGCGGGAAAGCGGGCACGGACGGCCTCGAGCAGCCGCACCGCATCGGCGTAGCGGCGGCTCAGCAGATAGGCGATGCCGAGGTTGAGAGCGGCCTCGGGACCGACATTGGGATTGAGACGAAGGGCGGCTTCCGCCGTCGCGATCGACTCCTCGAGGCGGCCCGTCCACAACAGGACCGCGGCGCGCGCCATGAGAACGTCGGCATCGCTGGGATTGATGTCGAGCGCGCGCTCCGATTCGGCGAGCGCGAGATCGTATTTCTGGGTGGCGGCATAGGCGCGGGCGAGCACGCCGTGCGCCAGCACGCTTTCGTCGTCGAGGGTGATCGCCTTCTGCGCGTAGCGGATTGCGGTGTCAATGTCCTGCCGCGCGAACTCGGACCAGCCGAAGGTGGCGCGCTCGAAATACTTTTCAGCCAGTTCGGCATAGGCGTCCGCATAGTTGGGCGCCATCAGCATCGCCTTCTCCAGCATCTCGCGCGCCGCGCGGTTGCCGGACCGGGTCGCCTCCGTCGCCATTGCGCGGCCCCGCAAGAGCATGTCGTAGGCATCGAGATCGTCGGGGGGCTTGCGCAGGCTTTGCCGCAGGGCGATCTGCTGGAGGTTGGTCGCGAGCGTGCCGGCGATCCGGCGCGCGATGCGCTCCTGGACGGCGAAAATGTCGCCCAGATCGTCGTCGTACTGCTCGGACCATAGCTGCGTGCCGCTCATGGCGTCGCTGAGCTGGGTGGTAACCCGCACCCGCGGGCCCATGCGGCGGACCGTCCCGCCGACGATGTATCGGGCGTTGAGGGCGCGCCCGATATCCTGCAGCGGCAGATTCCGGCCGCGAAAAGGCAGCACCGCCCCGTAGGACAGCACGGTGAGTTGCTTGAACCGGCCGAGCGCGCGCGTGATGTCCTCGGTCAGCCCATCGGAGAAATAATCCTGGCCGGGATCGCCACTCTGATTGGCGAAGACCAGCACGGCCACCGAGAGGCCTGCCTCGGCCGGCACGCGCGCGGCCGGCGGCCCCTCTTGCGCCGGCAGGACAATACGATCGGAGTAGACCGCGAAGGCCCCGGCGCCCGCGAGAGCGACCGCCACGACAGCCGCAATGGCGGCCGTTAACCGCCTGTGTCGTCTTCCCTGAACCGCCGGGACCGCCACGCCTTCCGCCAGCGCCGAGGGATCGAGCGCATAAATGCGGACCGGTCGGTCGATGTTCTTCACCGAGCGATTGCCGAGGTCGCGGAACGGCAGGTCGAGCTTGTCGCGCACCTGCTCGTAGACGGCGACCGACAGAACGATGGCGCCCGGCTCGGCCACACCCTGCAGGCGGGCAGCGACATTGACCGTGTCGCCGAACACATCCCCGTCGGAGGCGATGACGTCCCCCAGATGCAAGCCTATGCGAAAGGTCTGTCGCCGATCGGCCGGCACCCCCGCGTTACGCTCCGTCATCCCTCGCTGCAGCTCGACGGCAGAGCGGACCGCCTCGACAGCGCTGCCGAATTCGACCATCACGCCGTCACCCACCGTTTTCACGATACGGCCGTGAAAACGCTCGATCACGGGCGCCACCAGTTCGGCCAGATGCGCACGGAGGTCGACGAGTGTGCGTTCCTCGTCGGCACGCATCATGCGGCTGTAGCCGACGACATCGGCGAACAGGATGGTCGCGAGTCGACGGTTGGAGGTATCGGCCGGCATCGTCGCGCGCGTCAACGGGCGGCGTTCAGCCGAGCTGCATGATCTTCGCGGACCATTTGGGCCCACGACCGCGGGTTATGATAAAAGACGATATCCTCGGTCATTCGGCTGCCTCCTGGCGGCACCCCCAATATGGCGCTCCGGCAGTACCCACCGCCAGAGCGGTTCGAAAGCGAAATGTTCCCATCACGCCTTGCCTGCCTGATCTGCATCGTCATTGCGAACCCCACGGTCGCCCAGGGCCAGATCCCGCCGGTCCTCGACTGCACCGGCCCCTTTGCCCGCAACGCCGACGAACGCACCCTCGCCCGGTTCTTCGGCGCCGAGAACGTCGAACGTGCGAACATTCCCGTCGGGGAGGGCAATACGGAGCCCGGTACCGTCATCTTTGCGAAGGATCCGGAGAAGCGCATCGACATCCTGTGGCACGACGCCTACGCACGCCCCAATGTCGTGATCATCCGCAACGGCTCGACCTGGCCGGTCGCCGTCACGGGCCTCGACAAGCCGGTCGCCAACGGCGCCACGCTTGCGGAGATCGAGACGATGAACGGCAAGCCCTTCACGCTGACGGGCTTCGGCTGGGACCTGGGCGGCTACAGCAACAGCTGGGACGGCGGGCGCCTCGACAAGCCGGTCGGAGGCTGCAACCTCTCGCTGCGCTTCGACCCGGCGAAGGACGCGCCCGGCGATGCGCTCGACAAGGTGAACGGCGACGTCGAGTTCCTGTCGACCGACAGCGCCGTGCGACAGGTGAAGCCGGTCGTCGTGGAGATCGAACTCGGCTGGCCGCAATAGCCTATTGCGGCTTGCGCTTGAATACGGCGAGCGTCCCGAGCTTGCCGGCCGGGACATAGCGCTGGCGCCAGCCCGGAGCACGCTCGTCGAAGAAGGCCTCGTCGAAGATGTTCAGCAGGATGTAGTCAAAATTGCCGCGTGTGATCTCTTCGCCGAGCTTGCCCTGTTGCAGCGCGCGCAGGGCGGGAACCCGCATCTTGCCGTCGAGGTTGACGACGCGGTCCGGCAGCATGAAGCCGAAGCGTCCCGACTCCATCATGCCGATCCGTGATCCGTCCGACATGAACGGCGACCGGGCGAGCGCGTAGGCGGAGGAGCCGAAATAGCCCCGGTAGGCCACTCCCCAGGGCTCGGCGATCCAGTAGACGTTCGACAGGATGGCGGCGAGCAGAACCGCCGATGCCGCGGCGGCGAACACCCTCGACGACTCGAAGCGCCGCGCCGCGGCGACGATCACCAGCGACAGCAGGATGACGATCAGCAGCTTCACCGGGCCGAAGTAGCGCTCGTAGAACTGGACCGCGGAGCTGACCAGCGGATAGTAGGCGAGCAGCACGACGTTCGATGCCGCGAGCGCCAGCAGCACGAGGCGTGTCGGGGCATCCGCCAGCGTGGACCGCGGGCGGAACACGGCGATCGCCAGACCGACCGTCAGGACCGCCGCCACCAAGCCGCCGACGATCGGCGGCTCGGTGAGGATTCCCCGCAGGCGCACGAACAGCAGCGGCACGAAGGACACGATGAAGGCACGGATCGTATCGGCCGGATGACTGAAGGGACGCAGCGCCGACGAGGTCGCCACGCCGCTCTGGGGCACGAACAGTCCCGCCACCCAATAGCAGTAGGCGATCCACGGGAGGACCAGCACACAGGCAATCAGGCCGGCGACGACCAGTTCGAAGAAACGGGCCCGCGAGCGGTCCGCGACCAGCAGGGCCAGCATGACGAACGCGCAGACGAAGACGCCATCGTTGCGCGCGAGCATCAGGATGCCTGCGCTCACGCCCATCGCGGCGGCGCGCCTCAGGCTTGGCGTGCGCACCGTCATTCCGGCACTGCGCTGCGCGACCACCAGGAAGAGAAGCAGTGCGGAAAGGTAGAGCCCGCTCTCCATGCCGTTCACATAGAGTTCGTTCAGCTGGCGGTCCCAGAGGAAGAGGCCCGCGACCAGCGGTATGGCCAGGATGGGGAACGGCAGCCGCGTCGCGCGCTGCACGAACAGCACGAGCAGCAAGGCGCCGCCGATCCAGAAGGCATAGCTGGCGAGATAGAGGATCGCGAAGGCCGCGCGGTCGGAACCGGCGAGATAGGCGATGGCGCAGAGAAGCGCCCAGAGCGGCTGGATGCCCGACGTCCATTCGACGCCGTCGATCGTGATGCCGGCGCCGCGGGCGGCGTTGCGCGCGATGGTCAGATAGTAATAGGCATCGTCGCCGCCCTCGGCGAACGCGACCGCGACGAGGTCCGTCGACAGGAGGCGATTGGCGCTTTCGGCGACCTTGAACAGGAGGCAGGCACCGATCAGCGCAAGAAGGAATGCGACCAGGATCCTGTCGACGGCGCGGGGCGCCGGCCGCTTCGTGCGGGGCTGACGCAGAGGACCCTGCGGATACGGCTCCACGTAATTCCCCCTCGAACCCGTGACCTGATATATTGGCCACGTCGATGAATATTGTTGTCATATATTTGGCGGGGGCGCTGGTTGCAACGCTTGGAAACGTTGCGAGCCAGGAAGTCGTCTGGCGTCTGCTGGGGGGCACCGGCCTCTACTATTCCATGATCGTCGGCACCGCCGTAGGCCTCCTGATCAAGTACACCTGGGACAAGCGCCTGATCTTCGCCTACCGGCCGGCCTCCCCCGCCCACGACTTCATGACGTTCCTGCTGTACGCCGCCATGGGGGTCGCGACGACGGCCATCTTCTGGGCGGTCGAACTGGCCTTCTGGTACACGTTCCACACGACGACCATGCGGTACGTCGGCGGCGTGATCGGCCTCGCGATCGGCTACTGGGCAAAGTACCGGCTCGACAAGCGCTTCGTCTTCGGCTCCCAGCCATAGCCCGCCTGCTCCGAGCCCTGCCGATGCGACTTCGCTTCCTGCTCGCCGTTGCAGCCCTGCTGTTTGCCGTCGTCGGCATCGCCGCAGCCTGGTGGACCGTCGGATCGCTGGGCATCGTAACGCCCGAGAAGATCGGAGCGTGGCTCGCCGCGACCCGCGGCCATCCGTGGGCGCCGGCCGTGGTCGTTGCCGCCTTCATCGTCGCCGGCCTCGTTGTCTTCCCGATCCATGGGGTCGTGCTGGCGACCGCCACCGTCTTCGGCGGCTGGACCGGCTTCGCCTATTCGGCCGTCGGCGTGTTCTTCAGCGGATGGGCGCCCTACTTTATCGGCGCATTGCTCGGCAAGGACGCGGTGGCCCGCAACTTCGGTCCCCGGGTGCAGCCCGTCCTGCGGGCGGCGAAGGAACACGGGGTACTGGTCGTCGTGGGGTTGCGGATCGTGCCGGCCGCCCCGGGGACCCTCACCAACCTCGCCCTCGGTGCGAGCGGCATCCGCTTCCCCGATTTCATCATTGGAACGCTGGTCGGCATGCTGCCGGGCCTGATCGTGGTCTCGCTGATGGGCGACCGACTCATGGCGTTCCTGCAGTCCCCTTCCCTCCTCGACATCGTCCTGCTCGCCCTGTGCGTGGCCGCCTATGTCGCCATCGCCGTGGGTGCGCAGATCCTGGTGTCGCGCTGGCGGAAATGACTAGGGGACCGCGCGCCTGGCCGCGCCGGCCCTGATCGCATCGGCGATGGCCGCCGCGATCCGACGGTTGCCCTCCGCCGACATGTGGAAGTTGAAGAAGATCGCCTTCTTGCCGGGATCCTGCGCGGCCCGGTCGACCGTTTCGTAGGTGTCTAGCGTGCCCATGCCGGCCTTGGCGGCGCAGGCGAGGACCGCTCGGGTCTGGCGGATCTCGTCGACGATCCAGGGCGGGCGCGGGTCGAGGTTCCAGACCGGCGGCGCGTATAGGCCGACGATCAGGGTCGGAACGCCGAGCGCCGCCAGCCGCTCCATCAGCGGGCAGGCGAGTTGCTCGCCCGTCCCGCGCGGCAGGATGCGAACGCCCGCCGCCTGCCATTCGTAGGGATCGCCCACCCGCCGCATGATCGTCTCGAGCAGCGCGGACCAGCCGAACACATCGCGCAGGAGACGCAGGTGCCAGGGTATCGTGGCGTCGGGCGGGACCGGCACGTTGCGCAGCACGGGCTTGCCGTCCACCAGGTCGAAGTACGGCTTCTCCTTCCCCCACAGGCGACGATACTCGCTGCGCCGCAGATCGTCGGCGATGAAACCGACGACCAGGAGGCCGGGCCTGTCCCGCGCCACGAGCTGTTCGGTGTAGAGGACGATCTGGTCGAGGCCAAAGCCGACCACGCCGGCGTTCAACACCTTCCGCCCGAGATCGGCCTGCAGGAGCGCGGGCCAGCTCCCGTCGTCGGCGATCTCGGCGCCATAGGTGAAGGAATCGCCGGTGGCCAGCACCGGCGCCCCAGCCGCCATACCGGAGCCGTCCGGCGTGACGCGGAAGCCGCGCGCATCGTGATTGGCTTCCGGTGACTTGAAGTCCGGCCGCGAGACGAAGCCCAGACGCGGATCGAAGGCGAACTGGCGCCCCAGCTCGCCCTCGAAGCGGGCCTGCGAGGCCAGCACGAAGTTAGGCCATCGCAGCAGCCATTCGCTTCCGCGATTGAAGCGCGTGACCAGCTCCAGCCCGACGAGCGCGATAAGGATGGAAACGACGACCAGCGCGATCGCGCCCACCCGTTCGGCCGCGGGCGAGAGGGGGCGCTTGCCGGGAGCTGATTGCATGCCGCGACTATAGGTTTGCGCAACTGCCGGGAGAAGTCCGGGCGATCGCTTCAGGGCTTCGGTGGAAGGCCCGCCAGCCTCGCCTGGAGACGTTCGGCCGGGCGGGCCAGCGCACGGCGCACCGGAATGTCCCAGAGGCGCGACAGGATGAACGCGGCAATGACGACGCTGCCGGCCATGGCCAGTACGAAGGGCAGCGAAAAGGCGGGAGTGCCCGGTGTGACGGTCGCCGGTTGCAGGAAGATGACCAGCGGCGCATGGAGCGCATAGACGGGATATGAGACTTCGCCGAGCCAGGCATAGGCGCGCTGTTCGAGGCGCGTTGCCGGTTCGACGGTCGACGCCCACACCAGGATCGGGACCAAGAGTGCCGACCCGAGGTAGGTTGCCCTGCCGTAGGGCAGCATGCAGAGCCCCACGAAAATCAGGCAGGCCAGGATCGACGAGAAAGCGGGCAGACGCGGTGGCAAGCGCTGCCAGAGACGGAACACCAGCACGCCGCCCAGGAAGAAGAACAGGGCGCGCGCCAGTCCACCGCCGAACGTGCCCAGGCCGAAGCCCGGTGGCACGATGTGGAACTGCACGCTCTGCGCGAAGCAGGCGAAGGAGAGCACCATGGCCACCAGGATGGTCCGGGTGGAAGGGCGCGCTATGCCGTAGATCCAGTTCGCAACCAGTTCGAAGAACAGCGACCAGGCGGGCGGGTTGAGCGGAAACATGAAGTCGTGGATCGTGAGCGTTCCCGTGCGCACGGCGAACGGCGCGAACGCCGGCAGGAAGACCAGCGCCATCGCGGTGGCCATGACGAGGCGGCGCCATTCCCCGGGCAGGCTCGGTGTCGCGAGTTCCGCCGCCAGTCCGAGCCCGAGGCCGAGCAGATACATCGGATAGAGACGAACCAGGCGGCGTGTCATGAAGGCGCCCACCGTCATGCCATCCCGCAGCCGCTGCTCGTACGTGAAGGACAGGATGAAGCCGCTCAGGCAGAAGAAATAGTCGACGGCGACGACCGCGTTCGGAAACAGCGTCGTCGACGCCAGACCGCTCGCCGTGAAGTGAAAGAGCATCACGCAAATGGCCGCGATGCCGCGCGTCCCGTCGAGTGTCAGGAAGCGGCGTGCCGCGGAATTCATGGGATATTCACTTCAACCGTATCCTGCGATGACGCTGGCAGCGCGCGGAGAGACCATAGGAACCACTCCCGGCTCAGAACGGCAGTCCGACGTAATTTTCGGCGAACACCGTCTGCGCGGCGCGCGAGGAGGCGAGATAGTCGATCTCCGCGCGTTGCATCCCGGCCTCGAAACTGTGCTCGGGATGGAGCTTGTGCATCGCCAGGGTGAGCCACCACGAGAAGCGCTCGGCCTTCCAGACGCGAGCCGCCGCGGTCTCGCCATAGGCGGCGAGGAGCGTTGGGTCGTTGCGACGGTAGTGCGCTTCCAGCGCCCGCGACAGGTAGTGGATGTCGGAGGCCGCGAGGTTAAGGCCCTTGGCCCCGGTCGGCGGCACGATGTGGGCAGCGTCGCCCGCGAGGAACAACCGGCCGTGCTGCATCGGCAGGAAAACGAAACTGTGCAGCGCGGTGATGCTCTTCTCCAGCGCCGGCCCGGTCGTGATGTGGGGGGCAACCTCGGGGCCGAACCGCTTCTTCAGTTCGTCCCAGATGCGGTCGTCGGGCCATTCCTCGATCTTCTCGTCGAGGCTGCACTGGATGTAATAGCGGCTGCGCGTGCGCGAGCGCATCGAGGCCAGGGCGAAGCCGCGCGGGTGGCTGGCATAGATCAACTCATCCGAACAGGGCGGCACGTCGGCCAGGATGCCCAGCCAGCCGAACGGATAGGCGCGTTCGAAAGAGCGGCCGGCAGCCGGAGGGATCGACGCCCGGCTGGCGCCGTGGAAGCCGTCGCATCCGGCGATGAAGTCGCAGGCGAGCTCATGCTCCACGCCGTCCAGGCTGTAGCGTAGTCGCGGGCGATCGCTTTCGAGATCGTGCAGTTCGACGTCGGCCGCCTCCCACACGATCGGCCCGTCGCCGGCGAGACGCGCGGCGATCAGGTCGCGCGTGACCTCGCTCTGGCCATAGACGGTGACGGCCTTGCCCGAGAGGCCCGCGAGATCGATGCGGAAGCGCCGGCCGTCGACGGCCAGTTCGACGCCTTCATGCACCAGCCCCTCGCGATGCAATCGTTCGGCGACACCGGCCTGCTCGAGCAGCCCCACCGTTCCCTGTTCGAGCACGCCCGCGCGCACGCGGGCTTCGACATAGGCCCGGGAGCGGGCTTCGAGGATCACGCTGTCGATCCCGTAGGTCTTCAGCAGCCGGGCGAGCAGGAGACCGGCCGGCCCCGCGCCAACAATGCCGACCTGCGTCCGTTGCTGGCGCGCCATCTCCTCCCCACTCCCTGTTTGTTCGATGCTAGGCCGGGATCGGGTTACCGCTCAAGGCTGGCCTGACGGCGGAATTCCGTGCGTCAGGACCGGGAGGCGGCCGCTGCGTCCTTTTCGTCCAGCGGTGAGGCTGCAGAAAATCCGCGATTTTTGCCTTAGTTCTGCATCATACTGGCGCCAGGATCAGGGCGACCCGGGACCCCCGGCAAGACAAACAGTGAGGCTAGCGATGAAGAGACGTGTTCTGACGCAGGCGCTGTTGATGGGACTGGTGGCGAGGCCCGTGTTTGCCGCAAATCCGCCGCCTGCCTTGCAGGAGACGCCGGGTCTGCTCGACAAGGTGAAGTCGGGCGCCCTGCCGCCGATCGAAAAGCGACTGCCGCAGAAGCCCCGCGTCATCGAGAGCTTCTCGGGCAGCGACGGTCCGGGCCGGCATGGCGGCCAGCTCAACATGCTGGTCGCGGCCACGCGCGACACCCGCCTGATGACGATCTACAGCTACACGCGCCTGATCGTGTACGACGACAAGTTCAAGCTGCATCCCGACATCCTCGAAAGCTACGAGGTCAAGGAGGGCCGCGAGTTCACCCTGAAGCTGCGCGCCGGCCACAAATGGTCGGACGGCCATCCGTTCACGACCGAGGACTTCCGCTTCTTCTGGGAAGACATCGCCAACAACAAGGACCTGTCGCCGAACGGGCCGTCGGTCGAATTGCTGGTCGAGGGCAAGCCGCCCAAGGTCGAGATCCTCGACGAGCTGACGATCCGCTACACCTGGGACAAGCCCAACCCCGACTTCATCGAGAGCCAGGCGCGCGCCGCACCGCTCTTCCTGTTCCGCCCGGCCCACTACCTGAAGACGCTGCATGGCAAGTACACGGACGAGGAGGAGATCCTCAAGCGCTACAAGGGCAGCCGCTGGTCCAACGTGTTCAAGCGCCAGGACGCGATGTACGGCAACAGCAACGTCGACCTGCCGACGCTGAACCCGTGGGTCCTGACGACCGTCCCGCCGGCGCAGCGCTTCGTCTTCGTGCGCAACCCCTACTTCCACCGCATCGATGCCAAGGGCAAGCAGCTGCCCTACATCAACGACGTGATCATGACGGTGGTCGCCGCCAACCTGATTCCCGCAAAGGCGGGCCTCGGCGAATCGGACCTGCAGCCGCGCTATCTCGGCCTGCGCGACTACACCTTCCTGCGCGACGCCGCGAAGACCTCGGGCATCAAGGCGCTGCTCTGGGAGAAGGGATCGGGCTCCGAAGTCGCCTTCTATCCCAACATGAACGCCAACGACGAGACCTGGCGCAAGCTCAACCGGGACGTCCGCTTCCGCCGCGCGCTGTCGCTGGCGATCAATCGCGACGAGCTGAGCGACGTCGTCTACAGCGGCCTCGCCAAGCCGTCGGCCAACACGATCATGCCGCGCTCGCCGCTGTTCAAGCCGGAGTACGCGACCAAGTGGGCGACTCAGGACGTCAAGGCAGCCAACAAGCTGCTGGACGAGATCGGACTCACAAAGAAGGGCAGCGACGGCATCCGCCTGCTGCCCAACGGCCAGCCGGCAATGTTCGTGGTCGAGCACTCCAGCGAGAAGGCCGACGAGGTCGACAACATGACCTTGGTCATCGACCAGTGGAAGAAGATCGGCATCAAGGCGCTGCTGAAGCCGCAGACGACTGACAATTTCCGCCTGCGTACCACGTCGGGCGAGGCGATCATGACCGCCTATGCCGGTGTGACCACGGCGGCGCCGACTCCCGACACCAGCCCGCGCGAGTTCACGCCGGTTATGCAGGGCGGCCTGCAATGGCCGAAATGGGGCCTTTACGTCGAATCCAAGGGCAAGCAGGGCGAGCCCTGCGACATGGAGGTCGGCAAGAAGCTGCTCGAACTGCTGCAGCAGTGGGAGCAGGCGGTCGACAGCGCCGGGCGCCGCAAGGCCTGGGAAGAAATCCTGACGGTGAATGCCGACGAGGTCTTTTCGATCGGCACCGTCAACGAGGTGCGCCAGCCGGTCACGGTCGGCAAGAAGGTGCGGAACGTGCCCGAGAAGGGCTACTGGGCCTGGGATCCGGGCGGATATATCGGGCTCTACGAGCCCGACACGTTCTGGATCGCCGGCTAGCGATCCGGAACCCTGGCGGAAGGAAGGATCGGGCGGCCCGTCACTGCGGCTTGAGCGGGCCCTCGAACAGGCAGTAGCCGTCGAGCATGATCTTGGCGTCGCCCGGCTTGACCGAGCCCACCACGTCCATCTTGTTGCCGCCGCCCACGATGGTGGTCGTCTTGAACTTCATGTCAGGCCCCAGCGTCGCCTTGAAGCCGCGCTCGGGGCGGCCTTCCTGCTGGAACCAGCCATCCACGCTGGTGCCGACGACGGTGACCTTGATCACCATCTTGTAGGTCGGGCACTTGCCGCTGCCCGGGACGTTCAGCCCGTAGCCCGTCCAGGTCCACACGGCCGGCTCGGCCGAAGCGGGCAGCGCAGGAAGAAGAGCGACCAGGGCGGCCACGGCGACTTTTTTCAGCATCGACATTCCCTCACCAGAAGGGGGCACCAATCTCATGCACCGGCTGCGGCGGCGGGGTATCCGTCGCTCAGCGGCGCCCGGGAACTATACCGCAGACTCAATATCGAAAACGTGCCGATTTGAAGGCGCCCGGCCGCCTGCCGCGAAGCGCCTCATCGCGGCCGCTTCTTCTTCGGCGGCTTGCGGTCCGGCACGGTCTTCGAGGCGAGCGCGGTCTGCAACGCCCGCTCCGCCATCTTCACCTTCGCCTCGCGGGTCGGATCCTCGACAGGGAGGTTCCGGGCGAAGTTCAACCGCGCTTCCGCGCGCTGCAGCAGCTGTGCTTTCCTGTTTTCGGAGATTGGCTGGCCCATACCGGCTTGTAGCAAAAACTCCGGGTGCCGGCATGGCCTGCCGTCACGCCTTGCGCCCGGGGCGCTCCGCGGCGGGCGGGCGGACCTCGGAACTGCCCTCGTCTTCCGCTGACCTGTCGACGGTGCGTTCCAATCCGTAACGGCCGCCCCCCTCGTCCTCGCGCTCGTAGCCCGGCCCGTTTTCCGCGTCGGCCCCGTAAACGCCCTTCCTCCGCTTCTCCTCGCGGCGGGCGTCCTTCGCCTGCCCTGTGGCGCTGTAGCTGGCCGAAACTTCGTTCGGGTCGGGCTTCTTCGGACTGGCGCTCATGAATCCTCCTGGGTTTGGGCGGGGGCGGCGGTCACGGCGCCGAGGGGCGGCGGACCGCGAGAAGCGTCCCGTATCCCGCCCCGGCGCAGCAGACCGCCAGAACGGCGAAGAGGAACGCAACCGGATCGCGGCGGCCGATCCCCATCCACAGGGCGAGGCCGGCGAATACCAGAGTGAGAACGACCGCGCTCCACCACACCGCACGCACGCCCAACCGCAATTTCTGTATGCGCTCGACAGGCTTCGATGTGTCGGAGGCGGCGCCGTCCGCACGCGGCGCTTCCGGACGGGCGGTCCCGGTCTCCGGGGTATCGTCGCGAGGCGGGGTTCGGTCGGCCATGAGCTTCAACGGGTACGGTCGCCCGAGGCTGCATCCCGCGTTACACCCCCTTCCCCGACGCCGGCAGAAGAAAAGCCCGGCCGGCGCGGGAGGCACCGGCCTTCCGCCGCTCGTGGGAGACCGACGCTCCTTCAAAAGGACATGCGGCACGCCATATGCAGGACGCAGACGCCATGACCCTTTCGCGACTCAAGATTCTCACCGCCGCCCTCGCCGCCATAATCGCCGGCGCCGCCCCCTCTCTCGCCCAACCGCCGGAGCCGGTGCGCATCGGCGACTTCAGGATCGACGCGACCGAGGTGACGATCGGGCAGTTCCGCGACTTCGCGCGCGCCACCTCGTTGCGGACGGCCGCCGAGCGCGAAGGCGGCGGTTTCGAATACACCGGCGGGTGGACACGGCGGCAGGGCTGGACCTACGAGCGCCCGCAGGGCCAGCCCGGGCAGGACTCGGAGCCCGCCGTGCACGTCACCTGGGCCGAGGCCGATGCCTTCTGCCGGCATGTCGGCGGCCGCCTGCCGACGATCGCCGAGTGGCGAAAGGCCGCCTACACCGAGCAGCGCGAGCAGCCGACCGATGGCTACGTCCGCGGGAAGACCTATCCCTACCCGGTGGGCGACGCCCCCGACGGCATGAACAACAACCGCCGGGCGCACGTAGCGGTCGCAACCACCCGGCGCGGCGTCAACGGGCTCTACGACATGGGCGCCAACGTCTGGGAGTGGATCGCCGACCGGCGCGGCGACGACGCGCTCACCGCCGGCGGATCCTGGTGGTACGGGCCGGAGCAGGCCCGCACCGACGGCGCCCAATGGAAGCCCTCCGGCTTCTACGCGGTCTATATCGGCTTCCGCTGCGCCTACGACGCGAAGAGTTGAGCAGATGGGTCCCGCACGTGGTCAGCTAGTTCGGGCTGGTCTGTGATTGATTTGTCGTTTCATAGATCGGCGGCGGCAGCACGCCGGTCGGCGGCACGAACGCGGGCACTGAGATCGGCGGTGTCGTCGGAACCGCCGTGGGGGCAGGCGCGAGCGGAGAAGTGGCTGGCGTTGTACCGGGCGGAGACTGAGCTGCCGCGGCATTGATGAGAAACGTGAGGACTTCCGGGCTCGGCACGTTGGATCCGCCGAGGAGCTGTGCGATCAACTGGTTGAGCGTCTGAATGTTGCCGAGCACTGCGGTGGTGGGGGCTGGGATTCCAGCCACGAGCGGCAATCCAGTGGCCGGTCCTGTCGCGACGCCCAAGGCCGCTAGGTTGGTCTGTGGTTCGAATGCTGTCGATGGCGCCATAGCCTGCAATGAATCGACAGACTGTATGGGACCGACAGACTGCGATAGGCCGGAAGCCTGCAGAGGGCCGGTAGACTGCAAGGGCCCGGCGGACTGCAACGGTCCGGCGGACTGCAATGGCCCCGCGGATTGCAACGGTCCGGCCGACTGCAACGGGCCGGCGGACTGCAAGGGTCCAGCGCCCTGAGCCGGACCCGCCTCCTGCAAGACCCCGGCGCCCTGCGCCGGGCCGACAGCCATCAGGGGGGTGGATCCCTGTTGCGGAACAGCGCTCGCCATCTGCGAGCCGGGGACGGCCGGTGTCACGCTCGCAACGTTCATTTGCGCCTGCTGGGTGGCGGGGACGGCGGCGAGCGCCGCTGCCGGCGCCATCGCCGAATTGAAGCGGCTCAAAGCCGAGTTGGCGATGGCGACGCCGATGGCGGTGACTGACGGCAGGCCGCCTCCGCCGCCGGGCGTGCCGGCACTCTGGAATGAATTGTTGCTGGTGCCCAGGCTGCCGGCGGGAATCGGTGCCGGCGGCGTAGGCGGCGCACCCACCGGTGCTCGAATCTGTGAGCCCGGCTGCGTCGTCGTTTGCGTCACGCCCTGACTGGTCACCGTCAACGAGCCACCGAACAGAAAATTGGCGGTCGTCGCGCCGCTGGCTGCCACTGCAACGGTTGCAATGCCGCCGCGAATGCCCATGGTCGCCGACGGCGTTTTGACATTGATTTCTGAATTCTTGCTGATCGCGCCGCCGACCACGCGGAATACGCCCCGAGACGCAGACAGGACGAGTTCTCCGGTCTTGCGTTGCGGATCGTACACGAACTTGTCGATGGTCAGCACGCTGTTCGGCCCGACGGTGAGCGACGTCCCATCCAGGAAGACGATGTAGGCCTTGTCGTTTGCGCCAGTGGTGACCCGCTCGTTGGGCTCCATGTCGTTGCCGACGCTGAGGATGCGCTCGACGCCCTGAGGGGGCAGCCCCTTGGGCTGGCCGTCGACGACCGAGGTTACGCCAACGCGTGCCCATGACGGTGCCGCCCACTGGAGGCCGATCGCCATGACCGCAAGGAGTCGGAAGCCGAAGCTTCGCATGTTAGCCCCTCAATCGGCGGACCCGGGTCCGTCGCCTGTCTCGTTTCGTTGAAGGCCCTCCAACGTCGGCCTCCCGCCTTTTCGAATTGCGTTGCCTGGCCTCAGGAGCGCTTGGCGGCCTTCAGGAATTCTTCCGCGCGCGCCTTGAGGACCGGTGAGGCGCGCTTTGAGAAACGCACTTCGCCCAGATACGTCCGTGCCGCTTCGAAAGAACCAAGCCGGAAATAGAGGACGCCGAGCTCGAGCTTTATTTCAGGCTGATCGCCGTCGATAAGCAGCAGGCGGTCGAGCGCCGAGATTGCCCCTTCCAGATCGCCGATCTTGATGGCGATTTCGGCAAAGGCCATGAGCGTGGCGGGATCCGCAGGCTTGCGGAGCGTTTCCTGGAAAGAGGCCTGGTATGCCGCGCGCATCTCCTGCCCCGGAGCAACCGCAGTGGTCGGCTGCGCCCCCGGAGGCAGACTCTGGGCATCGGCGGTTTCAACATTTAATGATTGTGAAACCAGCAGAAGTGACAGAGCGATCCGGGGAAACTTGGCTGTCACGGCGACCTACGAGAATCTGAGTGCAAAAAGTTAGCAGGGTAGAAAGTTTGAAGCAAGATTATACAGCACCTACGCGGCAATTTGTTTTGCGAACCGGCACGGCCGTCAGCGGGGGTGTCGGGCTAGGAGGCGTGGCCATTTTGGATCGTCCCCACCCGGACGGTGCTGCCACGAACCGGCAAAACCATGGATCGCCGGTGCAGTTGCGAGGCCGCACACCTCGTTATCTTGGGAAGCGCAACTTATCGCCTACGACACCAAGGATAGGCCGTCATTGAGCGCGCGGCTGGACGCTGGAACTGGCCGTAGCGCTCAGCCGTAGAAGCGGACCCCGCCCAGAGCGAGGTTAGCGGTGAAGGCACGTCCGATGGCTACGATTCCCAGCCGGCGCAGGTGCTCCAGATTGAGCGACACCCCGGTGCGATGGGGCACGAAGTCCGCGAACGCCAGCCGCAGGCTCTGCCACTCGGGCTGCACCGAAAACTCCCGCCGGTAGGACTGCCATGGCCGGTCGAGGTCGGTGGTGCGCAGGTGCAGGCTGTAGGACTGCCGCGGGCCACAAGCGTCGATCTCGAGCCCCTGCCAGCGCCGAGCATCGAGCGTGCCGCTGCCCGATACCTGCGGACGGGCGAGATCGAGTGCCATCTGGATGAAGCCGCCGTTGTTCTCCAGCCGCACGTCGCCGCCCATCACCAGGGCCGGACGTCCCGCCACCGTCTCCCGGGTCAGCGTGCCCCGTGACACGCCGCCCATCACCTGGTCGGTGACCAGCTGCCAGCGTGTGCCCAGCGCCGACAGGCCGGCAGGATCGGAGAGATCGTCGATAATCGGGGAAGGCAAGGCTGGGGTCTGGCTCCAGGCCACAGGGAGGGGCGCCACGAGCGCACCCGACAGAAAAAGGAGAGAGCGGTTGGCGGCGCGACGCCGGATCATGCGTCGCTCATGGAGGCGGCACCGCATAGCCGTTGCGGCGCAGGAGTTCCTCCATCGTGCGGATGCCCGCTTCGGTCCGGCCTGCCGCGCAGTCGGAGATGGCGGACTTGCGCGGCATGTCCATGCTGCCGCCACCCTCGCCCTTGCCGGCGTTGTAGCGATCCCAGTATTCGACCAATTGCGCGCAGCGGGCGCGCGCAGTGGCGGACTCTGTCGCGGGCGGTGGCTGCCCATGGGCCTGACCGCCCCCCATCGACAGAAGGAGAACGCTGGCGAGGAAGGGTAACCGTGACATGTCTGGCTCCGCGAATACCGTTTCTACGTCGAAACGGCCGCCCCGGATGTCGGCTGCCTCGATTGTCACGACGATGGCGGCTGATCGCGCACGAGCCTATGAGCGTCTCGCCAGCGTTGTGACCATCTACATGGCCTTCCGGTCAGCAAGCGCGGCAAGCGCAAGCTGGCTTTCCCTCTTGAAGTCGCGCGCGTACCGCCGGGGGCATCCGACACAGCCAGCACGCTGGTCAAGGCCATCGCCGGTGCATTCTGCTGGCAGCGGATGCTGGAAACGGCTCGGCACGCGAATATCGGGGAGATCGCCAAGGCCAAGAGGATCAACCATCCCACCTCTCACGCGGGCTCCGGCTGACTGAGCTCGCTCCGGCGACGATGGAAGCGATTCTGGATGGACGCGCGAGTGCCGGGCCAACGCAGGCGGAGGCGATACAAGGCATTTCCGTGGTATGGGCCTCGGCAGTTGCGTTTTGCTGCGTGCTTGCTCGCCAAAACTCGTGTGGATACGGCTGGACGATAGACGTCTTCATCGGCTTCCATTCTTCCCCAATGGCCGCAAGTTTCGTTCATCGACGATGGATTTGAGCTAGTCTGGAGCGGTGTGTTGGTTGATCGGAGTGATTGCCGATCGGATGAGAAAGAGGTTTGGGAATGTTCTCGCATATCTTCGTCGGCGCGGACGACGTTGCCGTTTCGAAAAAGTTCTATGATGCCGTGCTCGGCGCCATCGGTGTGCCAGAGGGCAAGGCCGACCCCAAGGGCAGGGTCTTCTATCGTACTCCGGCCGGTATCCTCGGGATCAGCAAGCCGATCGACGGAAAGGCGGCGACTCATGCCAACGGCGGCACGATCGGATTCGCCTGCGACAGCCCCGAAAAAGTGAAGGCCTTCCACGATGCCGGCGTGGCGAACGGTGGCAAGTCCATCGAAGACCCGCCCGGCTGGCGCGAGGGTGGAGCGGCCAGACTCTATCTGGCCTACCTGCGTGATCCATACGGCAACAAGATCTGCGCCTTGCACCGCGGCTAACGCGCTCGACGAGGACGGGGCATCAGCCGCAGCAGCCTTCCACGATCACGCTGCTAGCGGCTGAGGGCCTCGCAACTGGAGATTCGGGGCGACGCTGCCGCGCTACGCGCCGCCGCGTAACCGCCTCCGGACGAGAGCCCAGGCAATGAGCGCGACGACCAGCTTGTCGGCGAGCCCAATCGGCAATCCACCGATTGTGATGGTCGTCGTTGCCCGCACGGTTACGCCTCCCGACACCCAGTCCGTCACCGGTGCAGAAACCACTGCTGCCACTACCGCGACTGACGCTCCGAGGATGACGGCTTTCCACAGTCGATCGAAGCCGATCAGTCGCATGAGCACGAGGGCGGTAATCACAACTGAAATCTGAGTGCCGATGTAAATCGGATACACCGGACCGATGACCGCCCAACCGAGAGCGGCCGTGATGGCGCCGACCGCGATGGCAAGCCCGGGAGGGAGGAGTGCCGCTCCGGTCAGACTGCCAATCGTATCCAAAGACAGTGGCAGCGAGAGCAGATTGGCGATCATGCCGACGGCCAGGTTGAGGGCGACACAGGCGGCGGTGATGGCCAACTGGTGCGGCGGGGCGACTTTCAGCATTGCTTGCGCCCTTCCATGACCGACATTCACCCGATGACTGCGCTGCCGAGGCCAGATTGCAGCGCTCGACCGCACGCCGCAAAACCGTAGGGGCCGCATGGGCCCCGACCCGCCCCTTGGCGGAATCAATTCAGGTCTGCCATGCCAACAGCGTGGCTTGATCCCGCCTCACATCGTCGCATAGCCTGCGGTCAATAAAAGACGAAGGGGCGGAGACACCATGGATCGCAGGCAGTTCATCGGCGCATCGGCTGCAGCCGGGCTCATCTCACTTGGCGGCACCAACGCTGCGCGGGCGCAGCAGATTCTGAAGTTCACGATCACCTGCGGCCATCCGCCGGTGTTCAATTGGGTCAAGGTGCTCGACGAGACGTTCCTCGGCACGATCGACCGGGAGCTCGCCGCCGCCGGCTCGCCGGTGAAGATCGAATGGACCAAGGCCTATGGCGGCACCGTCGCGAAGCTCGGCGCCGAGAGCGATGCGCTGAAGACCTCCGTGTCCGATGCAGGCCTCGTGTCGCAGATCTTCGAAGCCGCCAAGTTTCCGCTGCAGCAGGTGACGCTGCAGGTACCGTTCGGCTCGCCGGACATCGCCACCGTCAGCGCCATCGTCCAGAAGCTGAACGGGCAGTTCACCGAGATGAACGACGCCTGGTCGAAGAACAACATGATGGTGCTGGGTATCGTCGCCATCGATGGCTACCAGCTCATCACGAACTTTCCGGTGAATTCCGCCGCCGACCTCGCGGGCAAGAAGATCTTCGTACCGGGCCCGATCGCAAACTGGCTGCAGGGCACCGGGGCGGTCGCCGTCGCCGGCAATCTCAACACTTACTACAACGGCATCCAGACCGGTGTCGCGCAGGGCGCGATCGTGTCGATGTCGCCGGTCTGGTCGGCCAAGCTCCATGAGGTCGCGCCGCACATCACCCTCTGCAATCTCGGCGCCCAGTACACCGGGTCGCTCGCCTTCAACCTTCGCAGCTTCCAGAAGCTTCCGCCGGTCGCGCAGGAGGCCGTGCGCAAGGCGGGCAAAGCCTACGACGCCGAGTTCGCGAAGACACAGACGGCTCTTGCGGAGGAAGCGGTGAAGAACCTGCGGGCCGCCGGCGCCAACGTCACGACCCTGCCGGAAGCCGAGCGGGCGAAGTGGGCGGCAATGCTGCCCAACCTGCCGGATGCCTGGGCAAGCCAGCTCGAGAAGCAGGGCGTGAAATCCGCACGCCCGCTGGTCAACGCCTATGTCGAGGGGTTGAAGGCCGCAGGCGTCAAACCGGTGCGGGACTGGAAGGCCTGAGGCCGTGGAACTGGAAGCCGGCGTAGACAGCGCCGGAAAGGCCGATTCCTACGGCCGGCCCCAGCCGTTTCGCCTGGACCAGATTACCGGCGTCATGAACGCGCTGGGCACGGTGGGCATCTTCGGGCTGCTGGTGCTGATCAACGTCGACATCGTCGGCCGCTCCGTGTTCAACAGCCCGCTGCGCGGCACCACCGAACTGGTGTCGCTGGCGATCGTCGGCATCGTCTTCATGCAGCTTCCCAATACGCTGTGGGCCGGCCGGTTCGTACGGGCCGAGTTGCTGATCGACGTCGTCGTGGCCCGCGCGCCGCGCCTGGCCGACGCGATCCAGGGCCTGTTCCATGTCATCGGCGCGGCAATCATGGCAATCGTCGTCATGGCGGTGACGCCCGAACTCAGGTCGGCCTGGGAGATCGGCGATTATGTCGGCTCGCTCGGCGACTTCACCGCGCCGACGTGGCCGATCCGCCTGATCACCGTCGTCGGCTCGGCCTTCACCTGCCTGACCTACATCTGCCTCGCCCTTGCCGATTTCCGCCGGGCGCTTCGGGGTACGCCATGACAGCGCTCGGCATCGGCATCGCCTCGCTCGCCCTGATGGTCGTTCTGATCATCGCCGGGTTGCATGTCGCCATCTCCCTGCTGCTGCTGTCCTTCGTCGGCGTCTGGCTGATGCGCGACAGCATCGACGTGGCGCTGGCCCTGATGGCGCAGGCGACCAGCGATTCGATCGCCAGCCACGAGTTCGGCGTGGTGCCGCTGTTCGTCCTGATGGGCCTGCTGGTGGCGACGGCCGACCTGGGCAAGGACATTTTCGAGGTCGCCAACAGCATGCTTCGCCGCATCCGCGGCGGGCTGGGCGTGGCGACGGTGATGGCGAACGCCGTGTTCGCCGCCATCACCGGCATCTCGATCGCCTCGGCCGCGGTCTTCACCAAGGTCGCCGTGCCGGAGATGCTGCGCTTCGGCTTCACGCCGCGCTTTGCCACCGGCGTCGTCGCAGGCTCGTCGGTGCTGGGAATGCTGATCCCGCCCAGTCTGCTGATGATTCTCTATGCGTTCCTTTCGGAGCAGTCGGTCGGCGCCATGTTTCTCGCTGGCGTCATGCCGGGCCTCCTGCTCGCCGTCGCCTTCTCCATCGCGATCGTCGCCATGGCGTGGCTGTTTCCGGGCTACGTGGGCGGCACCGCCGCCGTGAACGTGCCGGGCATGGGCTTGAGCGAGGCGGCCTTCAAAGTGGCGCCGGTCGTCCTGCTGATCTTCGTCGTCCTGGGGGGCATCTACGGCGGCATCTTCACCGCGACCGACGCCGGAGCGGTGGGCGCGTTGGGGGCCCTGGCCCTGGCGCTCGCCAAGCGGCGCCTCACGCCCTCGATCTTCTGGAAGGTGCTGGTCGAAACCGGCCGCATCACCGTCTCGGTGCTGTTCCTGATCATCGCCGCCAACCTCTACAGCCGGATGCTGACCCTGTCCGGCCTGCCGCAGTTCATCGTCGAATGGATGGCGGGACTGGGCTTCGGCGTCGCGGGGTTCCTGGCCGTCTTCATCGCGATCGTGCTGTTCCTCGGCTGCATCATCGACTCGGCATCGATTATGCTGATCGTGCTGCCGCTGATGCTGCCGGTGGCCAAGACGCTCGGCATCGACCTGGTGTGGTTCGGCGTCATCACCGTCGTCGCCGTCGAGATCGGCCTCCTGACACCGCCATTCGGCATCTCGGTCTATGTCGTGAAAAGTACGCTCAATGACGCCCGCATCACGCTCTGGGACATCTTCGCCGGGACGCAGCCCTTTACGCTGATCATGTTCGCCGTGCTGTTGCTGATCATCGCCTTCCCGGGGATCGCGCTCTTCTTCAATTGAGGAAGGCACCCGGCGGCTTCAATGCGGTCTATATCGGGCTTCGCTGCGCCTACGACGCGAAGAGTTGAGCAGATGCGTCCCGCACGGCGCGGTGTTTCGGTCGTAGCGCTAACCTGATTTCGGCGGCGTCCTTGCGAATAGAATGCGGTGTGATCGCAGTGCCGCCTCGAGGCCCTCTTCGGTGAAGACGACCGATTTCGCGCGGCTCGCCGGGTTGGATATCAGACCTTTGGCATGCAGCCGGTCGAGCGCCTCCCAATCGAACGTCTTCCAGGCGCGCCTCTCGTCATGCAGTCCATGCACGAGCAGGGCGAGAACGGCTTCGTCGACGCGATCGATATCCGGTTCGTAGTCGGCATCGGTGTGCCGGGTATCGTCGTTCTCCCGGGTGGCGATCGCCAGTGCGTCCGCCATCCAGCGCGTCGCACCCGGCGCCGCGGCCCAGGCACCCGCAGCATAGTGGGCATAAGAGACGGCCTCGCTCTCGTCGCCCACGCCGATGAAACCGGGTAGTGTCGCCGGAATTGGCTTTTCCTCCAGGAGATAAGCCGCCACGTGACGGTTGGCCTCAACGGCCTTGGCCAGCGCTTTCCGCGCGGCTGCGCTGTTCCCGGTGCGTCGAAACGCGAGAAGGGCTGCCGACCAGATCCAATGAGCCGAGTCATCCTCCTCGTAGCGATCCAGGAGCGCGTCGGCGTCTGCCTCATGGCCAAGTTCGAGCAAGGCATCGATCAACAGGTAGCGGATGCCCTGGTTGTCGTTGGGATTGAGGCGCAGCATCTCACGGTAATGCGCGACAGCTTCTTCGCGATGACCGAGGCGCCAGAGGGCCAGGGCCAGCTCGTGACGCGCGCGCATATAAGGCCGGGTTTCGAGCAACCCCCAGAACGAACCGGCGTCGTCCCGGAAAACGGCGTCGCCCAACGCTTCCGCGCCGACAGCGACGGCTCGCCGGTGGAGTTCGAGCGCCTCGTTCGCATCGGCGGTTTCCCGTGCAAGGACGAGATAGGCGTCGCCGCAGAGCGGGGACAGCGCCAGCGCTTCCCGTGCCAGCGCGATCCTCTCTCGAGACCGCGGCGCCTCCATGGCATCGAAGGCCTTTTCCTGCGCGAGTTCGAGAGCTTCGTCGCCGGAATCATCATTCATCATCCGCGCGACCGGCATCAACAGCGCGGCCAGGTCGGAATCCGAGTCCGGCAGAACGCCGGCAATCTTGGCCTTGCGACCGGCACCCTTTCGCTTGGTCTTTGCCCCTCGCGCCATGCCCCGCCCTCGCCACATCTGCTCTCTAGGGAGCATAGACGAAAAACCGACGCTCATGATCACAGCCAAAGTCACTGCCATGGACGCTGGGTCATCCAGGCCGACTACGGCGGCGACTCTTCGTCCGCTATCGATCTTTCACGGTGTCCAGTGAAACAGGGGATTTTCGGCCGAAGCGGGAAATGGCGGAGAGGGTGGGATTCGAACCCACGGTACGCTTGCACGCACAACGGTTTTCGAGACCGTCCCGATCGACCACTCTGGCACCTCTCCGGGCGCGGGTTTATAGGCGGGCCTCCTTGGGGGAGCAACAGCTTCCGGCATCGGGGCGGCCGAATGGTTGGCGAGGGCGTCAATTCCGCCGCTGACGCGGCGCAAACCGGGCCCTCGAACGGAATGGGCCACCGGCCGCAATGGCCCGGCCAGGCGCCAGGGCCTTGAAAAGACTGTCTTTTCGGCCGCAACTGCGTTCGGAAGACGGCCTCCGCCCACCCCGTCTGCGGCGTTGACTCGCGAGCGGGCATGCGTATATTCCGCGCTTCTTCGGCGGGCCCCGCGGTTCCGCCGCGTTCTTTCGTGTTTTTCGGCGTTTTCAGGCCGGGGAACCTCAAGCCGGGTGTCATCATGATCGCCGTTATCCGCACGGGTGGAAAGCAATACACGGTCGCCGCCGACGACCAGCTCACGGTCGAGAAGATCGACGGCGAGGCCGGCGCGAAGGTCGAATTCACCGACGTGCTGATGGTCGGCGACAAGGTCGGTGCGCCGACCGTGGCCGGCGCCAAGGTGGTGGGCTCGATCGTCAAGCAGGCCCGCGGCGAGCACGTGATCATCTTCAAGAAGCGCCGTCGCCAGAATTCGCGGCGCAAGAACGGTCACCGTCAGGACCTGACGGTGGTCAAGATCGAACAGATCGTCGCCTGAGCAGAGCGACCGGAGTAGTACGATGGCACATAAGAAAGCAGGCGGCTCCTCGCGTAACGGCCGCGATTCCGACGGCAAGCGCCTCGGCGTGAAGCGCTTCGGCGGCCAGAAGGTCGTGTCGGGCAACATCCTGGTCCGCCAGCGCGGCACCAAGATGAACCCGGGCGAGAACGTCGGCGTCGGCCGCGACCACACGCTGTTCGCCATGGCGGACGGTGTCGTGTCCTTCCGCACACGTTCGGGCGGCAAGGTCGAAGTGAACGTTCTCCCGGCGCCGGCACTGGCCGCCGAATAGCCGTTCCCATCCCATCGGATTGAGAAGGGGGAGCGGCTCGCCGTTCCCCCTTTTCGTTTCTGGACCCCATCCCATGAAGTTCCTCGACCAGGCCAAGATCTACGTCCGCTCCGGCAACGGCGGCGCGGGCTGCGCGGGCTTTCGCCGCGAGAAGTTCATCGAGTTCGGCGGACCGGACGGCGGCGACGGCGGACGGGGCGGCGACGTGATCGCCGAATGCGTCGACGGCCTCAACACGCTGATCGACTATCGCTATGCCCAGCATTTCAAGGCCGAGACCGGCCATCACGGCATGGGCAGCCAGCGCACCGGCGGCAAGGGCAAGGACATCGTGCTGCGCCTGCCGCGCGGCACACAGATTTTCGCCGAGGACAACGAGACGCTGCTGTTCGACATGACCGAGATCGGCCAGCGTGTGATCATCGCAAAGGGCGGCGACGGCGGCTACGGCAACCTGCACTACAAGACCTCGACCAACCGCGCGCCGCGTCGCGCCGATCCGGGCTGGCCCGGCGAGGAGCTCGCGCTCTGGCTGCGTCTCAAGCTGATCGCCGACATCGGCCTGGTCGGGCTGCCCAACGCCGGCAAATCGACCTTCCTCTCGACCAACACCAACGCGCGTCCCAAGATCGCCGACTATCCCTTCACGACCCTGCATCCCGGCCTCGGCGTGGTGAAGGTGGGCGACGGGTCCGACGCGCGCGAGTTCGTGATGGCCGACATCCCCGGCCTCATAGAGGGCGCCCATGAAGGCGCCGGCCTCGGCACGCGCTTCCTCGGCCATGTCGAGCGCTGCCGCGCGCTGCTCCACCTGGTCGACGGCACGCAGGACGACGTGGTCGATGCCTATCGCACGGTGCGCCGCGAGCTGAAGGCCTATGGCGGCAATCTTGCGCGCAAGAAGGAAATCCTCGCGCTCAACAAGACCGACGCCATGACGCCGGAAGACATCGAGGCCAAGCGCGCCGCGCTCGCCAGGACCAGCCGCAAGACCGTGCATGTCATCTCCGCAGTCTCCCGCCAGGGCGTGCAGCCCCTGCTGCACGAGCTGATGAAGCTGGTCGAGAAGCAGCGCGCGCCTTCCCGGGAAGCGGCATGACACCCCTCGCGGGCGCTCGTCGGCTGGTCGTCAAGATCGGCTCCTCCATCCTCGTGGATGAGACGAAGGGCGAGGTCCGGCGGGACTGGCTGGAGGCCCTGACCAACGACGTCGCGCGCCTGCACAAGGGTGGCTGCGAGGTCGTGCTGGTGTCGTCCGGCGCCATTCGCCTCGGCCGCACGCACCTCAGGCTTCCGGCCGGCCCGCTGCGCCTCGAAGAGAGCCAGGCCGCCGCCGCGACCGGCCAGATCCAGCTCGCGCAGGCCTACCAGGAAGCGCTGGCGCGGCACGGCATCACCGTCGCGCAGATCCTGCTGACCCTGAACGATTCGGAGGAGCGCCGGCGCTATCTCAACGCGCGCCAGACGATGGCGACGCTGCTGGGCCTCGGCGCCATACCGGTGATCAACGAGAACGACACGGTCGCGACCGACGAGATCCGCTTCGGCGACAACGATCGCCTGGGCGCGCGCGTCGCCGAGATGATCTCGGCCGACACGCTGGTGCTGCTGTCCGACATCGACGGTCTCTACACCGGCGACCCGCGCAGCGACGCCTCCGCCACGTTCATCCCCGAGATCCGCGAAATCACGCCCGAGATCGAGGCGATGGCGGGCGTCGCGGCGTCGGAGATGTCGAACGGCGGCATGGTGACCAAGCTGATGGCTGGCCGCATCGCGATGGCCGCCGGCTGCCGCATGGCGATCGCCGACGGACGCAAGGTCGGCGCGCTGGGCGCGCTGATCGACGGCACCGCGCGCTGCAGCTGGTTCCTGCCCGAGGCCTCGCCTCTGTCGGCCCGCAAGAAGTGGATCAAGGGCTCGCTCAAGCCGTCCGGCACGCTGGTCGTCGACGACGGCGCCGTGCGCGCCCTGTCGACCGGCAAGAGCCTGCTGCCGGCCGGTGTGACGGCGGTCTCGGGCGAGTTCCGCCGCGGCGACGTGGTCGACGTGAAGGATCGCGGCGGCCGCGTGCTGGCGCGCGGCCTGGTCGCCTATGCCGCCGAGGATGCGCGCCGCATCGCCGGCCGCAAGAGCGCCGAGATCGAACGGCTGCTGGGTTTCCGCGGCCGAGACGAGATCGTCCATCGCGACGACCTCGTGGTCGAGTGACGAGACGGAGCGTCCCATGAACGTTCAGACCAAACCCGCCGCGGAAGATGCCGCGGCCCTGGTGGCCGAACTCGGCCGCCGCGCCAAGGCGGCCGCCGCCGCGCTGCGCAATGCGCCGACCGACGCCAAGAACAAGGCGCTCTGGGAGGCGGCGCGCCTGATCCGCGCCGAGAAGGCCGCGATCCTCGCCGCCAATGCGCGCGACATCGCGGCGGCCCAGGCCGCCGGCATGACGACGGCGCTGCAGGACCGGCTGCTGCTGAACGATGCGCGTGTCGAGGCGATGGCCAAGGGGCTGGACGACATCGCCGCCCTGCCCGATCCGGTCGGTACGATCATCGAGGAATGGCATCGGCCCAACGGCCTCGCCCTCAGTCGCGTGCGTGTGCCCATCGGCATCATCGGCGTGATCTATGAAGCCCGCCCCAACGTCACCGCCGACGCCGGCGCGCTCTGCATCAAGTCAGGCAACGTCGTGGTGCTGCGCGGCGGCTCCGACAGCTTCCATTCCTCGCGCACCATCGTCGAACTGCTGCGCCGCGCGCTGGCCGGCGCCGGCTTGCCGGAGGATTGCGTGGCCCTCGTCCCGACGACGGATCGCGCCGCCGTAGGTGAAATGCTGCGCGCCATGGACTGGCTCGACCTGATCGTGCCGCGCGGCGGGCGCTCGCTGATCGACCGCGTGACCCAGGAAAGCCGCGTGCCGGTGCTGCGCCACTACGACGGCATCTGCCACGTCTATGTCGACCGCGACGCCAACGTCGCCATGGCGCGCGACCTCGTGGCCAACGCCAAGATGCGCCGCGTCAGCGTCTGCGGCGCCGCCGAGACCTTGCTGATCGATCGCGCCGCACTCGACACGCATCTGAAGCCGGTGCTCGAGAAGCTGCACGAGCTGGGCTGCGAGGTGCGCGGCGACGCCGAGGTGCAGAAGCGCGATCCGAAGGTGCTGGCCGCCACCGAGAAGGACTGGCGAACGGAATATCTCGAGCCGATCATCTCGGTCGCCACCGTCGACGGAGTCGACGGCGCCATTGCGCACATCGCGCGCTACGGCAGCCAGCACACCGAATCGATCGTCACCGACAACGAGGCCACGGCGCAGCGCTTCCTGGGCGAGGTCGACAGCGCCATCGTGATGCACAATGCCAGCACCCAGTTCGCCGACGGCGGCGAGTTCGGCCTGGGCGCCGAGATCGGCATTTCGACCAACCGCATGCATGCGCGCGGGCCGGTCGGGCTGGTCGAGCTCACGACCTACAAGAACATCGTGCGCGGCAAGGGTACGCTGCGCCCGTGAGCGTATCGCCGTGAGCTTGCACCCCATGCCGGGCGTGTCGCGCGCCACGACGCGGCGGATCGGCCTGCTCGGCGGCTCGTTCAACCCCGCCCATGCCGGCCATCGTCACATCAGCCTGGAGGCGATGAAGCGCCTCGGCCTCGACGAGGTCTGGTGGCTGGTCTCGCCGCAGAACCCTTTGAAGAGCGGCGACGGCATGGAGCCGCTGCCCACCCGCGTGGCCCGCGCCCGACAGGTCGCCCGCCACCCGCGCATCCGCGTCGAGGCGCCCGAGCTGGTGCTCGGCACCCGCTACACGCTCGACACGGTGCGGGCGATGAAGCGGGTCTACCGCCACGCCCGGTTCGTGTGGCTGATGGGCGCCGACATCCTGCCCCAGCTGGTCGACTGGGCCGGCTGGCGCGACCTGTTCGGCAGCATTCCCATCGCCGCCTTCGCCCGCCCGGGCTGGGGCTATGCCGCCCTGGCTGCCCCGGCGCCCCGTACCTTCGAGCGTTTCCGGCTGCACGCCGCCCGAGCCCGCCAGCTCGCCACTTGCGAGCCGCCGGCCTGGTGCTTTATCCCGAGCAGGCTGGATACCCATTCGGCCACGGCGATCCGCGCCGTGCGCCCGCCCCGGACCAGAGCGAAAGGAAAGACCATCCCCGACCAGACCCGCCAGCTTCCCGACCGAAGCAAAGCCTCCGACGCGCTCCTGAAACTGGTGCGCGAGTCCCTGGACGACAACAAGGCCGAGGACGTCGTCGTCATCGACCTGAAGGGCAAGTCGGCCTTCGCCGACTACATGGTGATCGCCTCCGGCCGCTCGAACCGGCAGGTCGTCGCCATCGCCGAGCATCTCGCCGACAAGCTGAAGCAGACCGGCCACGGCTACACGCCGGTCGAGGGCAAGCAGACCGGCGACTGGGTGCTGGTCGATGCCGGCGACGTGGTCGTGCACGTCTTCCGCCCCGAGCCACGGGCCTTCTATGCGCTCGAGAAGATGTGGGCGCTGGAGAACGAGGCCGCCGACAAGCCGGTCAAGAAGGCGGCCGCCAAGCGGGCGGCCCCGAAGACGGCGAGCAAGTCCCCGGCGCGGCGCAAGCGCGCCTCCTGAGCGTGGCTTGAAGATCACCATCGCCGCCATCGGCCGCGCCACGCGCGGCCCCGAGCGCGACCTGTACGAACACTATGCCGGCCGCATCCGCTGGCCGCTCACGCTGCGCGAGATCGAGGAGAAGCGGAAGCTCCCCGCCCCTCAGCTGATGCAGCGCGAAGGTGAACTGCTGCTGGAGGCGGCGCCGGCCGGCGCGACGCTGGTCATGCTCGACCGCCGCGGCAAGGTGCTGGACAGCGAGGGCTTCGCCGCCCGGCTCGGCGGCTGGCGTGACAGTTCCGTGTCGGACGTGGCCTTCCTCATCGGCGGCGCCGACGGACACACCGATTCCCTGCTCAAGAAAGCCAGTCTCGTCCTGTCATTTGGGGCCATGACCTGGCCCCACCTGCTGGCCCGAGGCATGCTGGCCGAGCAGATCTACCGGGCGCAGCAGCTTCTCGCCGGACATCCCTATCACCGGGCGTGAAATCGTCGATTTTGCCTCTGTTCTGACGAAAAACCGGGGCTACATTGGTGGTCATGCACGCAATTGCCCGGTGGCTCGCGGCCACCTCCTCCGCCCTCCTCCTGGCCGCCGTTCCCGGCGCCGTCCTGGCCCAGTCGCCGGCCCCGGCAAAGCCCGTCGAAAGGCCGCTTACAAAGCCGGTGCGCAGCATCCCGTACGTGTCGATCACGGGCGAGGACGGCAAGCAGCGCCACTACGAGACGAACGCCATCCCGCTGCTGTTCCATCGCGCCTGCTTCGGCTGGCGCATGTATCTCGGCGGCCCCAACCGCGTCGTGTCGCTGCGCGAGGTCCTCACCACCTCGCAACCGGCCGAGCAGGTGATCGCCGGCCCCGAGACCGAAGTCAGCGCCGACAAGACCAAGGCCACCACCCGCATGCTCGAGACGGTGCAGGACGGCGTGCTGCAGCGCTCCTGGTGCATCATCCCGGGCGATCCGCCGGGCACCTACACCTACGATGTGAGCATCGACGGCGAGCCGCGCGGCGAGTTCGTGTTCTGCGCCATCGAGGTGCCGGACCAGAATCCCAACACTGATCCGCGTGAACTGAGCTGCCCCAACAAGTTCAACGCCGTCGAACGCGCCGAGCCGATGCCGCGGAAGGCCTCGTGATGGCCGCCAAGACGTCGCGTCCCGTCCTGCTCTGCATTCTCGACGGCTGGGGATATCGTCCCGATCGCTCCAACAACGCGATCCTGCGCGCCCGCACGCCGAACTTCGACCGGTTGGTCGCGACCTGCCCCCAGGGACTGGTCGATGCTTCGGAAACCTTCGTCGGCCTGCCCAAGGGCCAGATGGGCAACTCCGAGGTCGGCCACATGAACCTCGGCGCCGGTCGCGTCGCGGTGCCCGACCTGCCGCGCATCGACAATGCGATCGAGGACGGCTCGCTGGCGACCAACCCGATCCTCGCCGAGACGATCGCCACGCTGAAGAAGAACGGTGCGGCGCTCCACCTGATGGGGCTGGCCTCGCCGGGCGGCGTGCATGCCCACCAGGACCATCTGGTCTTCCTCGCCAACCTCTTCGGCGGGCACGGCGTGCCGGTCTGGATCCACGCCTTCCTGGACGGGCGGGACATGCCGCCGCGCAGCGCCCTGGAATGCCTCGATCATATCCAGGCGGGTCTGAAGCCCGGCCTGCCGATCCGCTTTGCCACCGTGTCCGGCCGCTTCTATCCGATGGACCGCGACAAGCGCTGGGAGCGGGTGACCCTGGCCTATGACGCCATGGTCGATGCAAAGGGCGAGCATGCGGCGACGGCCCGGCAAGCCGTGGACAAGGGTTATGCCGCAAACCTCGACGACGAGTTCGTGCTGCCGACCGTGATCGACGGCTATGCCGGCATGAAGGATGGCGACGGCCTCCTGATGTTCAACTACCGCTCCGACCGCGCGCGACAGATCCTGACGGCGCTGCTCGATCCGCGCTTCGACGGTTTCAATCGCAACCGGGTCGTCCACTTCGCGACGAAGGTCGGCATGGTCGACTATTCGGCGGCGCTCAATCCCTTCCTGAAGACGCTCTTCCCGCCGGAGGTCATCAGGATGGGGCTCGGCGAGACCGTGTCGAAGGCCGGACTGAAGCAACTGCGCATCGCCGAGACGGAGAAGTACGCGCACGTCACGTTCTTCTTCAACGGCGGCGAGGAGCGTGTGTTCGAGGGCGAGGAACGCATCCTCGTGCCCTCGCCCAAGGTGAAGACCTACGATCTCAAGCCGGAGATGAGCGCGCCCGAGGTGACCGACAGGCTGGTCGAGGCGATCGGCTCCGGCAAGTTCGACCTTATCGTCGTGAACTATGCGAATACCGACATGGTCGGCCATACCGGCGATCTCGGCGCCGCCACCCGCGCCGTCGAGGCGGTCGACGCCTGTCTCGGCCGGTTGATGCAGGCCATCCAGGCGGCGGGCGGCTCGATGCTCGTCACGGCCGATCACGGCAATGCGGAGCAGATGTTCGACGAGCAGTCGCACCAGAAGCACACCCAGCACACGTTGAATCGCGTCCCGGCATTGCTGTTCAACGCGCCGGCGGCGGTGCATTCGCTGACCGACGGCAAGCTGGCCGACGTGGCGCCGACCCTGCTCGCCCTGATGGACATTCCGCAGCCCGCGGAAATGACCGGCAGGTCGATGCTCTCGACTGCGTCGCGGCCGGCCGTGCTGCTACCCCCGCGCCCGGCTGCCGCAGCCTCTGCCTGATTTGTGAAGGGGCGCCGGAGCCCGACGCCTTGATCCTGCCAAAGACGCCCCTGTATCCTCACTCCAACGCTGAATCACCGGATCGCCGGCTGCCAGAACCGCCGACGACGTCCCTCCTGAAGGCACCCAAATGACCTTTCTGCGCTTAGCTTCACTCGCCACGGCCGTGGCTTTCCTGGCCACTCCCGCCCTTGCGCAGAACAAAGCAGCGGACCCGAAGGCCGCCGGCGGCGACAAGAGCGAGCTCTATCAGCAGCTCAACCTGTTCGGCGACGTGCTGGAGCGCATCCGCCGGGACTATGTCGAGCCGGTGGAAGAGAAGCAGCTCATCGAGAATGCCATCAACGGCATGCTGAGCGCCCTCGACCCGCATTCGAGCTACATGAACCCGAAGTCGTACAAGGACATGCAGGTCCAGACGAAGGGTGAGTTCGGCGGCCTCGGCATCGAGGTCACGATGGACAACGGCGTCATCAAGGTCGTGTCGCCGATCGACGACACGCCCGCCTCGCGCGCCGGCATCCAGCCCGGCGACCTGATCTTCGCGCTGGACGGCGAGCCGGTGCAGGGCCTGACCCTGCAGGAAGCCGTCGAGAAGATGCGAGGCAAGGTCGGCACGCCGATCAAGGTCTCGATCCGCCGCGGCAGCAAGGATCCGTTCGATGTTTCGCTGACCCGCGAGACGATCAAGGTGAAGCCGGTGAAGTTCCGCCTCGAGGGCGGCGACATCGGCTATATCCGCGTCACCTCCTTCACCGAGCAGACCACGCCCGGCGTGCTCGACGCGGTCGAGAAGCTCAAGAAGGAGGCCGGCAACAAGCTCAAGGGCTACATCATCGACCTGCGCAACAACCCGGGCGGCCTGCTCGACCAGGCGATCGCGATGTCCGACGCCTTCCTCGACAAGGGCGAGATCGTCTCGGTGAAGGCACGCAAGAACGACGAGGTCCAGCGCTGGAACGCCAAGCCGGGCGACGTCGCCAACGGCCTGCCGATCGTCATCCTGATGAACGGCGGCTCGGCCTCGGCCTCTGAGATCGTGGCCGGCGCGCTGCAGGATCACCGCCGCGCGATCGTGCTCGGCACGCGCTCGTTCGGCAAGGGCTCGGTCCAGACCATCATGCAGGTGACCGGCGGCGGAGCCATCCGCCTGACCACCGCGCTTTACTTCACGCCCTCGGGCCGCTCGATCCAGAAGGAAGGCATCAAGCCGGACATCGAGGTCGAGCCCGCGAAGATCGAGAACATCCAGCAGCGTTCGAGTTTCCGCGAGGAGAACCTGCGCCGCTCGATCACCAACCCGAACGACAAGCCCGCCGCGCCGACGCCGCCGGCTAAGCCGGAAGCCGCCAAGCCGGGCGACAAGACCGACGACAAGGCCGCCGGCCAGACGGCCCCGCAGGCGACGCCGTCGGGCGATCCGGACGAGCCGCCGAAGGAGCAGGCCGCCGACTACCAGCTGTTGCGTGCGGCCGACCTGATCCGCGGCATCTCGCTCTACAGCGGCAAGGCCAACTGAAGGGCCTTGCGGGACTGACGCCTTGGCCAGTACGGGCCGAAGCGGCGACGTGACGGCACAGCGGCGACCGACCCCCAGGGGCCTGGTCGCCGCTTACCTTTTCGTGTTCGCGCTGATCGCCGGTTCCGCCGGCGTCGTCCTGGGAGACCTGGTGGACGGCCAGGCGCCGCGCGCGACCAACGGCGCGGCGACCACATCGCCCGTGAGTTCCGCGTCGGCCGCCGCCGTACCGACCGAACCGGCGCCCGTGCAGGCCCTGTCGCTGCCGCCGCGGCCTCCGCCATCCCTCGGCTTCCGCAAGCTGCCGTCCGAGGAAGTGGCCGCGATGATCGAGATCACCGCCGACGGGCTGCGACTGCCGCGTATCTCGCCGTCGGGCTGGATGCCCTGGATCGCCCATGCGCGGCGCTTCGACCCGTCAGCCGGCGCACCGGCCCGGCTTGGCCTGCTGATGATCAATGTCGGCCTGAACGAGCCCGCCATGCGCAAGGCGATCGAGGAGCTTCCGCCGGAAGTCAGCCTGGCGTTCCTGCCCGGCACGCCCGATCTGCCGCGCTGGCTGCAGCAGGCTCGCGCCTTCGGACACGAGACCTATCTCATGCTGCCGATGGACGACCCGGCCGTCGGCGAGCGCGGCCTGCGCCCGATCGAGGCCGCCGCCGACGCGGCGGAAAACCTGAAGCGGCTGAGGGCCATCCTGGCGCGCGGCGAGGGCTATGTGGGACTCGTCATCGCCGCGCCCGCCCGACCGGCGCTCGGCGAAGGGGTGCTGCGCCCGCTGGTGAAGGAGATCGCCGATCGCGGGCTCGCGCTGATCGAGATCAACCCGACGGCGGGCCCGGCCTCGATCCAGCGGCTCACCGAAGAGCTGGGCGTGGGCTACGCGCGCAGCACCGACGTGCTCGACTACAAGCTGGCGGGCGACGGCGTGGTCGGCAATCTCGACCGGCTGGCGGCCTGGGTCGCGGAGTCGGCTCCCGACCGCGCGCCGCGCCATGCGTTCGGCGTCGCCCAGCCGGACGAGGAAGCCATCGTGTCGCTGCGCGGCTGGTACAAAGGCCAGGAGGCGCGCACCGATGTGTCGATGGTGCCCATCATCGGACATTTCGAATGCCGCGATGCCTGCCTGAACCGGATGCGCGCCCAGCCCGCCCAGCTCCGCCCATGAAGACCATGATGATGACCGGCCGCCCCGAGGAATATCGCCGAAACGTCGGCATGATGCTGATCGCGCCGGACCGGCGGGTCTTCGTCGGTTGCCGCGCCAACCAGCCGGATGCCTGGCAGATGCCCCAGGGCGGTATCGACAAGGGCGAGACTCCGGTCGAGGCCGCCTGCCGGGAGCTGCGGGAGGAAGTCGGCACCGCAAAGGCCCTGCTGCTGCGCGAGAGCGCCAAGTGGATCGCCTACGAGGTGCCGGAGGATCGGCGGCCGCCCTACTGGAAGGGCCGCTGGCGCGGGCAGGCCCAGAAGTGGTTCGCGCTGGCCTTCACCGGAACGGACGCCGACATCGACATCCATGCGCACGACCAGGAATTCGTCGACTGGCGCTGGATCGCTCCCGGCGAACTCTCGTCCGTGATCGTGCCCTTCAAGCGCGCCGTCTACGAAGCCGTGTTCGAGGAATTCGCCGACCTGATTTCCTGATCGAGCCT
Organism: Reyranella aquatilis; assembly: GCF_020880995.1. GTDB lineage: Bacteria > Pseudomonadota > Alphaproteobacteria > Reyranellales > Reyranellaceae > Reyranella > Reyranella aquatilis. The sequence continues at coordinate 39,045 of NZ_JAJISD010000004.1, forward strand.
GCGCGAGCTGCCGGTAAACGGAGCGCACCACTCCGGTGGCGGGCAAATGTCATCGATCAGCAGGATCGGAGCGCCGCTGGAATTACGCGCTCCCATGAAGCCACGGTGCCTTAGGCGCCCTGCGCGGCGAGCTTGGCGGCGTGGCGGCGCAGGAACCAGAGGCCGGCGCGCGTCATCAGGTTGTTGAGCCGGCCCTGCGGCTCGAGGCCGACGGCTTTCAGCACCATCGCGATGGCCCGCTGGACGTGGGCCTGGCGATAGAGCGGATAGGCCCGGCGGGCATAGGCCTGCATGTTGCGCTTGCGGTCGTAGACCGCATCGACCGGCGCATTCGCGGCGAAGTAGGCGTAGGCGAGCTCATCGTCCTCGCTCTCGGCGAGGCGGCCCCAGCCGATTCGCAGGCGTGCCCAGCGGTTCAGGCGGTCGCGCCTCAGGCAACGGTTGAGGTGCTCGTAGAACAGCTTGTAGTGCCGGAACTCGTCGGCGGCGATCTTCTGGCAGATCTGCTTCAGCACGGGCTCCTCGGTCGCGTCCTTGAGGGCGCTGTAGTAGGAACTCGTGCCGGTCTCGACGATGCAGCGCGCGATCATTTCGCCGGCCTGGCTGCCGCGCACCGATTCGGTCACGTGAAGGGGCAGCTTGTAGCCGGTACGGAAGCGCTCGAAGGCGGCGTCGAAATCCCAGGACGGGTCGGCCAGCTGGGCCCAGCGGCCGAGCGCCAGCCCGTGCTGGACCTCCTCGACGACCCAATGGTCTACGGCGTCCATGAACAGCGCATCACCGGCGAACACGCGGCCGAGATAGATGCCGTAGTCGCCGCCGTTCCGTTCCACCAGAGCCGCCGCCTTGATGTTGCGGAGGATCTCCGGATCGACCTTCGACGCATCGAAGCGATCCCAGGCGATCGTCTCGAGTGTCCAGTTACCCATGAACGAGCACCCTCGGTGCGTTGTCTTGCCAGCGTAATAAAGCCACGTCCGGCCTGCCTTTCAATGGCAGACCGGTGCACTTTTCGACGGAAAATGCGCAGTAGTGCTGAAATCAGCGGCTGGCGTAGAAGGCCTGGGCGCGCTTCAGATCCTGGACGATGCCCAGGTTCTTCTCCGCGGCGGCCTTCTCGGCGGGCGTGGCGGCGTCGCTGATGTCGTTGCGGGCGTTACGCTCGCGGTCATCGAGCTGGGCGACCGTGACCTGCTCGAAGGGCACCGCCTCGTCGGCGAGTACCGTGCAACGCTCCGGCGTGACCTCGGCGAAGCCGCCGGCCACGAGGAAGCGCTGCTGGACCTTGCTGCCCTGGTAGACCTCGAGCACGCCCGGACGGACGGTCGAGACCAGCGGGGCGTGGCCCGGCAGGACGCCGAAGTCGCCTTCGCTGCCCGGGACGACGACCATGTCGGCCTCGGTCGCGAGCAACTCGCGCTCGGGCATCACCAGACGGAAGGAGACCTTGGCCATCTGCTTAGGCCGCCTCGGCCGCGAGCTTCTTGGCCTTGGCGACGGCCTCTTCGATCGTGCCGACCATATAGAAGGCCGGCTCCGGCAGGTCGTCATACTCACCGGCGACGATCGCCTTGAATGCCTTGATCGTATCCTCGAGCTTCACGAACACGCCCGGCGTGCCCGTGAACACCTCGGCGACGTGGAACGGCTGGCTGAGGAAGCGCTGGATCTTGCGGGCGCGGCTCACGACCAGCTTGTCCTCTTCCGACAGCTCGTCCATGCCCAGAATGGCGATGATGTCCTGCAGCGACTTGTACTGCTGCAGCACGCGCTGCACCGAACGGGCGACGGTGTAGTGCTCGTCGCCGACGACACGCGGGTCGAGCATGCGCGAGGTCGAGTCGAGCGGGTCGACGGCGGGGAAGATCGCCTGCTCGGCGATCGAGCGGCTCAGCACGGTCGTGGCGTCCAAGTGGGCGAACGAGGTCGCCGGCGCCGGGTCGGTCAAGTCGTCGGCGGGCACGTAGATGGCCTGCACCGAGGTGATCGAACCCTTCTTGGTCGAGGTGATGCGCTCCTGCAGGGCGCCCATGTCGGTCGACAGGGTGGGCTGGTAACCCACCGCCGACGGGATGCGGCCCAGCAGCGCCGACACTTCCGAGCCGGCCTGCGTAAAGCGGAAGATGTTGTCGACGAAGAACAGCACGTCCTGGCCCTCGGCGTCGCGGAAGTACTCGGCGACCGTGAGGCCCGACAGTGCGACGCGGGCGCGGGCGCCCGGCGGCTCGTTCATCTGGCCGTACACCAGCGCCACCTTCGAGCCCGGACCGTCGAGCTTGATGACGCCGCCCTCGATCATCTCGTGATAGAGGTCGTTGCCTTCGCGGGTACGCTCGCCGACGCCGGCGAAGACCGACACGCCGCCGTGGGCCTTCGCGACGTTGTTGATCAGCTCCATGATCGTCACCGTCTTGCCGACGCCGGCGCCGCCGAACAGGCCGATCTTGCCGCCTTTGGCGTACGGCGCGAGCAGGTCGATGACCTTGATGCCCGTGACCAGGATCTGCGCTTCCGTCGACTGCTCGACGAATTCCGGAGCGCTGCGATGGATCGGCAGGGTCAGCTTGTTGCCGACCGGACCGCGCTCGTCGACCGGCTCGCCGATGACGTTCAGGATGCGGCCCAGCGTCTCGGGGCCTACCGGCATGGCGATCGGGGCGCCGGTGTCGACCGCCTTCTCGCCGCGGACCAGACCGTCGGTCGTGTCCATCGCGATCGTGCGGACCTCGGACTCGCCGAGATGCTGCGCGACTTCCAGCACGATCAGGCGGCCGTCGGCGTTCACGTGCAGCGCGTTCAGGATGTTCGGCAGTTCGCCTTCGAAGCGAACGTCGACGACCGCGCCCGTGATCTGGGTGATCGTGCCGATGTTGTTGGTAGCCATTACGGATCCCTTTCCTTCGATTGCCTGGCAGCCGGCCTAGATGGCCTCGGCGCCCGAGATGATCTCGATGAGTTCCTTGGTGATCGACGCCTGGCGCGAGCGGTTCATCTGCAGCGTCAGCTTCTTGATCACGTCGCCCGCGTTGCGCGAGGCGTTGTCCATGGCCGTCATCTGCGAGCCGTAGAAGCTCGCCGCATTCTCCAGCAGGACGCGGAAGATCTGGACGGTGAGGTTGCGCGGCAGCAGGTCTGCGAGGATCTCGCCCTCGTCCGGCTCGAACTCGTAGATCGCGCCCCCGGCAGCGGCGGGCGCAGCGGAAGCTTCCGGCATCGGCGGCGGGATCAGCTGCTGCACGGTGACGACCTGCGTCATCGCCGACTTGAACTGGTTGAAGATCACCTTGGCGACGTCGAACTCACCGGCGTCGTACATTTCCATGACGCGCGCGGCGACCTTCTGGGCATCGCCGAAGGACAGGCGCGGGCGGCCGAGATCGGTGATCGTCTCGACGATCAGCGCGCTGTAGTCGCGACGCAGCTGGTCGCGGCCCTTGCGGCCGACGCAGAAGATCTTGACCGTTTTGCCCTCGGCCAGCAGGGCGCGAATCTGGCGGCGCGCCTCGCGGACGATGGTGCTGTTGAAGCCGCCGCAGAGACCGCGGTCGCCGGTCGCGACGATGACCAGGTGGACCTGATCGGATCCCGTGCCGGCCAGCAGACGCGGACCACCGGTCGCGCCCTGGAAGCTCGCGCCCAGCGAGGCCAGGATCTTGTCCATGGCTTCCGCGTAGGGGCGAGCCGCCGTGGCCTGTTCCTGGGCGCGCCGCAGCTTGGCGGCGGCCACCATCTTCATGGCCTTCGTGATCTTCTGCGTCGACTGGACGCTTCGGATTCGCAGCCGGTAGGTCTTGAGACTGGGCATCTAGACCTGCGGACCTAGGCGAACTTCTTGACGAAATCGCCGAGGAACGCCTTCAGCTTGTCGTCGGTCTCCTTGACGATCTCGCGCTTCTCGCGGATCGAGGCCAGGATCGAGCCCTCGGCTCGGACGGCGTCGAGCATCTGGTGCTCGAAGTCGTTGACCTTGTTGACCGGCAGCGAGTCGAGGAAGCCGCGGGTGCCGGCGTAGAGCGACACGACCTGCTCCTCGACCGGCATCGGCGCGAACTGGCCCTGCTTCAGCAGCTCGGTCAGGCGCTGGCCACGGGCCAGCAGGCGCTGGGTCGAGGCGTCGAGGTCGGAGGCGAACTGCGCGAAGGCGGCCATCTCGCGATACTGCGCGAGCTCCAGCTTGATGGTGCCGGCCACCTGCTTCATCGCCTTGATCTGCGCGGCCGAGCCGACGCGGCTGACCGACAGACCGACGTTAATCGCCGGACGGATGCCCTGATAGAAGAGCTCGGTCTCGAGGAAGATCTGGCCGTCGGTGATCGAGATGACGTTGGTCGGAATGTAGGCGGACACGTCGCCGGCCTGCGTCTCGATGACCGGCAGCGCCGTCAGCGAGCCCGAGCCGTTCTTTTCGTTCAGCTTGGCGGCGCGCTCGAGCAGGCGCGAGTGGAGATAGAACACGTCGCCGGGATAGGCTTCGCGGCCCGGCGGGCGGCGCAGCAGCAGCGACATCTGGCGGTAGGCGACGGCCTGCTTGGAAAGGTCGTCGTACACGATCACGGCATGCATGCCGTTGTCGCGGAAGTACTCGCCCATGGCGCAGCCGGTGTACGGCGCGAGGAACTGCATGGGGGCCGGATCGGACGCGGTGGCGGCGACGACGATGGAATATTCCAGCGCGCCGTTGTCCTCGAGCGTCTTCACGATCTGGGCGACGGTCGAGCGCTTCTGGCCGATGGCGACGTAGACGCAATAGAGCTTACGGCTCTCGTCGGTGCCCTTGTTGATGCCCTTCTGGTTCAGGAAGGTGTCGATCGCGACGGCGGTCTTGCCGGTCTGGCGGTCACCGATGATCAGTTCGCGCTGACCGCGGCCGACCGGGACCAGCGAGTCGATCGCCTTGAGGCCCGTCTGCATCGGCTCGTTCACCGACTTGCGCGGAATGATGCCGGGCGCCTTGACCTCGACGAGGCGGCGCTCGGTCGACTGGATCGGGCCCTTGCCGTCGATCGGGTTGCCGAGGCCGTCGACCACGCGTCCGAGCAGCCCCTTGCCAACCGGGACGTCGACGATGGCGCCGGTACGCTTGACCGTGTCGCCTTCGCGGATGGTGCGGTCTTCGCCGAAGATCACGACGCCGACATTGTCGCTCTCGAGGTTGAGCGCCATGCCCTTGATGCCGCCCGGGAACTCGACCATCTCGCCGGCCTTGACGCTGTCGAGGCCGTAGACGCGCGCGATACCGTCACCGACGGAGAGGACCTGGCCGACCTCGGCCACTTCGGCCTCGGTGCCGAAGTTGGCGATCTGCTGCTTCAGAATGGCCGAGATTTCGGCGGCACGGATATCCATTTAGGCAACTCCCTTCATGGCAAGCTGCAGGCGCTGCAACTTGCTGCGGACAGACGAATCGAACAGGCGCGAACCGACCTTGACGACGAGACCGCCGAGAATGTCGGGTTCGACGCGCGCGTCGATGGAAACCTTGTTGCTGCCCAGCACGGAACGCAGCGCGTCGCTGAGCTGCTGGAGCTGGGCGGGGGACAGGGGAACGGCGGAGGTGACCGTCGCGGTGGTTTCGCCGCGGCGACGGGCCAGTTCGGCGAGGAAGGCCGAAGCCATCGCCGGCAGGTCGCGCGCACGGCCGTTCGCCGCCACGGTCCCGACGAAATTGCGGGTCAAACCGGAAATACCGGCGGCGTCGAGCACGGCCAGCAGGGCCTTGCCCTGCAGCGCGCGACCGATGACGGGGCTCGCGATCAGGCGGGCGAGGTCGGCGCTCTCCGCGACGAGATTGCGGAAAGTGGTGAGATCCTGCGCGACCTGGTCGAGAGCCTTCGAGCTGTCGGCGAGCTCAAAAAGGGCGCTTGCGTAGCGTCCGGCAACGCCGGTGGTTGCGGTGGTCACGTCGAGAGCCTCTCCCCTGCCACGGAACGCGGCCGGCAAGCCATTGAAATAACACGCTTTTCTCTAGCAGAACGCCCCGCGTCGCTTGCCGCCCCACCCCGGAAAAGCGCGCGTTGCTACCATGCTGCATTTCCCGGCGCAACGCCGACAAAGCGCTGTTCTACAGCGGTTTTTCGGCGCGGGGGGACTCTCAGAGGAACGAATAGGGGTCGACGTCCACCTGCAGGCGGACCGATCCGGGCAGGCCGATCTTCTCCAGCCAGGCATGAAGCAAGGGCTGCACGGCGATTTCCCGGCCGGCCTTCAGCAGGAACCGCCGCCGGTGCCGGCCGCGCAGCAGGGCCATCGGTGCGACGGAGGGCCCCAGGATCGTCACACCTGCCTGCTGGGGAGCCTGGCGCGCCAAAGCAGCGCAGACATTGTCCACAGCGGCGGGATCAGGACCGGAAACGATCAGGGACGCCAGGCGTCCATAGGGCGGCATGCCGGCCTCCGACCGGCCGTGCAGCTCCACGTCGACGAAGCGGTCGCGATCGCCCGACACCAGCGCCTGCATCACCGGATGGTCGGGATTATGGGTCTGGATCAGCGCCCGGCCCGGCCGGCCGTCGCGGCCGGCGCGCCCCGCCACCTGATAGAGGAGCTGGAATGTCCGCTCCGCCGCCCGCAGGTCGCCGCCGTTCAGGCCGAGATCCGCATCGATCACCGCCACCAGGGTCAGGTTGGGGAAATGGTGGCCCTTCGCGGCCATCTGCGTGCCGATCAGGATGTCGATCTCGCCCCTCTCCATGCGTTCGACGGCAGCCGACGCTTCCTCGCGGTTCACCAGGCTGTCGGATGTGAAGAGCTCCAGCCGGGCCTCGGGGAAGAGTTCCAGCGCCTCCTCCGCCAGCCGCTCGACGCCCGGGCCGCAGGCGACGAACTGATCGACGGCGCCGCAGTGACGGCAGTTCTGCGCCGGCGGCTCGGAGTAGCCGCAATGGTGGCAGACCAGCGTGCGGCGAAAGCGATGCTCGACCAGCCAGGCCGAACATTGCGGGCATTCCAGCCCCGAGCCGCAGGCGCGACAGAGCGTGATTGGCGCATAGCCGCGGCGATTGAGATAGAGCAGCGTCTGCTCGCCTGCCGCCAGCGTCTTCTTCATCGCCTCGACGACCGGCGGCGACAGCCAGCGACCGCGCGGCGGCGCCTCGCGTCGCAGATCGACCGCCGACAGGGTTGCGAGTTGATGGCCGCCGTGCCGACCCGGAAGACGCACCTCGCCGTAGCGTCCTGCCTTCACGTTGACGACGCTCTCGAGCGAAGGCGTCGCGGACGCCAGCACGATCGGAGCGGAGGCGAGGCGGGCTCGCACCACCGCCATGTCGCGTGCGTTGTAGACGACGCCCTCGTCCTGCTTGAAGGAACTGTCGTGCTCCTCGTCGACGACGATGAGGCCGAGATCGGCGAAGGGCAGGAACAGCGCGGAGCGCGCGCCGACCACGACGCCGACCCGTCCCTCCGCGATGGCACGCCACGTCTCGCGACGCTCCAGGCTGGTGAGGCCGGAATGCCACGGCGACGGCGGAGCACCAAAGCGATCCTCGAAGCGCTTGAGCCACTGCGCCGTGAGCGCGATCTCCGGCAGCAGAACCAGCACCTGCCGGCCGGCCGCGATACAGGCGGCGACCGCCTCGAAATAGACCTCCGTCTTGCCCGCACCCGGCACGCCATCGAGGAGCGTTGCCGAGAAGGCGTGCGCCTTCACCTTCTCCACCAGCCCGTCGGCGGCGATCTTCTGGGCCGGCGACAGGGTCGGCCCGTCATGTAGCCCATCGGGCCGCGGAAACGATCGTCGCACGATGCGTTCCTCGGCCGCGAGCAGCCCGGCCGACACCATGCCCTTCACGACCGACGCGCCGACGCCGGCGAGATGGGCCAGTTCGGCAGCGGACATTGCGGGCCCGTCCTTCAATTGGTCCAGCACACGACGGCGTGCCGAGGTCAACTTGAGCGCGGTATCGCCGGTCGGCTCGGCGGGGCGATAGACGAGTTCGGTCTTGGGCGCCTCGAGGGCTGAAGGCACGCTCATCGCCATACGCAGCACGGCGCCTGCAGGCATCAGCGTGTAGGCGGAGACCCAGTCGATGAAACGGCGCATCGCGTCGGCCATCGGCAGCGCCGGCAAGACCGCGATCACGTCGCGCAGCTTCTCCGGCGCGACATCGCCCGTGCCGGCGCCCCAGATCACGCCGACCGTTTCGCGCTTGCCGAGCGGGACCACGACGAAATGCCCCGGCGCGACGGCCATGCCGTCGGGCACGCGATAGTCGTAGGCATCGCCAAGCGGCAGCGGCAGCAGGACCTTGATCGTGTTTTCCACCGGTTCGAGACGCGACGGCGCGTCCCCCTTGGCTTGTGGCTCCGAGGGGGAATCGCTAGAAATTGTGGCAACAGGCGAGTCCGAACCACTGGCCATTGGGGTATTTTATATGAAGTTCTTCGTCGATACCGCCGATGTCGCCGATATCAAGGATCTGGCGGCCTCCGGCCTGCTCGACGGGGTGACGACCAACCCCTCGCTGATCGCCAAGTCGGGCCGGCAGATGCTCGACGTCATCAAGGAGATCTGCGCCATCGTACCGGGCCCGGTCAGCGCCGAAACGGTCGCGACCGATCACAAGACGATGCTCGAGGAAGGCCGCAAACTCGCCAAGCTCGCCAAGAACGTCACCGTGAAGGTGCCGCTGACGCCGGACGGTCTCAAGACCTGCAAGGTGTTGACGTCCGAAGGCACGATGGTCAACGTCACGCTTTGCTTCTCGGCGGCGCAGGCGCTGCTGGCGGCCAAGGCCGGCGCGACCTTCGTCTCGCCCTTCGTCGGCCGCCTCGACGATATCGGCCAGGACGGCATGCATCTCATCGGCGAGATCATGACGATCTATCGCCAGTATCCGCACTTCAAGACCGAGGTGTTGGTCGCCTCGATCCGCCATACCCAGCACGTGATCGCCGCCGCCAAGCTCGGCGCCCATGTCGGCACGCTGCCGCCCAACGTGCTGCGCCAGCTCTTCAAGCACACCCTGACCGACAACGGTCTGAAGGCCTTCCTCGAAGATTGGGCCAAGACCGGCCAGTCGATCCTCTGACTCGCGGACGGGCACATGGCCAATGACGGTACGATCCCAGCGCCCGACGGCTCCGGCCGGCAGGTGAAGCTGATCACCGCCGACGACGTCGTGGCCTATCTCAAGGCCCATCCCGACTTCTTCGACAAGAACGGCGAACTGGCCGCGGAGATGGGCATCACGCCGCGCGTGCAGGGGCCGGGCGTGATCGACATGCAGCAGGCGATCCTGAAGCGCCTGCGCGGCGAGATCGAGAAGCTCAAGGTCGAGCGCACCGAGATCATCGCCAATTCCAAGCAGAACCAGATCGTCCAGAACCGCATCCAGGCGGCGGTCATCAGCATCATCCAGGCGACGACCTTCGAGAAGATGATCCACGTCGTCACCCACGAGCTGCCCGAGCTGCTCGACGTCGACTTCATCACCATGGCGATCGAGGCCAATGCCGATGCGCCCAAGCGCGTGCCGGTGCGCGGCGTCTACGTGCTGGCGCCCGGCGCCATCGATGCCGCCATCGGCCCCGACAAGCATGCCCGCCTGCGCTCCAACATCGTGGGCGAGGAAGCCTTCTTCGGTGACGTGGCGCGCTTCGTGAAATCCGACGTGCTGATGCGCCTGCAGGTCTCGTCGGGTTCGCCCGACGGCGTCATGTGCTTCGGCGCGCGCGATCCCGAGGCCTTCGGGCCGGAGATGGCGACCGAGCTGCTGTTCTTCCTGTCGAAGGTGCTGGAGAACACGATCCGCGCCTGGCTCGACCTGCCCGAGTGACATCGCCTTGACCGTCGCCGGCGCACTGGAGGCGTGGCGCGACTGGCTGAAGACCGAACGCCGGCTCGCCGTCCACACGCTCACCGCCTACGAGCACGACGTCGCCACCTTCCTCGGCTTCATGACGGGCTATCTCGGCGAAACGCCCACGCTCGAGGCACTGGCCCGCCTGAAGCCCGCCGAGTTCCGCGCCTGGCTGGCCGAGCGCTCCCGGCAGGGCATGGCGCGCACCTCGACGGCGCGTGCCTTCTCCTCGGTGCGATCGTTCTTCCGCTTCCTCGACAAGAACGGCCTCGCGCACAATGCGAGCATCGCCACCATCCAGACGCCCAAGCTGCCGCGCGCCGTGCCGAAGGCGCTGAGCGAACGCGACATGGAGGACGTGCTTGAAGCGCAGTCCGACCAGGAACGGGCGCCCTGGATCGACCTGCGCGACGCCGCCGTGCTGGTCCTGCTCTACGGCGCGGGCCTGCGCATCGGTGAGGCGCTGTCTCTGACGAAGGCCGAAGTCGACGACCTGCTGAAGAGCGGCCGCGACACGCTCGCCGTCACCGGCAAGGGCAACAAGACCCGGCTGGTGCCATTGCTGCCGCAGGCGCTGCAGGCGCTGAAGGCCTATCGCGACGCCTGCCCGTGGCTCGCGGCGGCCAAGCCTTCGGATCGCGTCTTCATCGGCGCGCGCGGCGGTGCGCTCGATCCCGCCATCGTGCAGAAGCGGGTGCGCGAGATCCGGCGCGATCTCGGCCTCGCCGAAAGCGTGACGCCGCACGCGCTGCGTCATTCCTTCGCCACCCATCTGCTGGGCGCGGGCGGCGACCTGCGCACCATCCAGGAACTCCTGGGCCACGCGTCGCTGTCGACGACTCAGCGCTACACCGACGTCGATGCCGCCCGTCTCGCCGCCGTCTATCGCGCCGCCCATCCGCGCGCCAAGGGCTGACCATGACGCAACACATCGGAATCGTCGCATGCTCCGCCGAGGGCGCGGCGCTCTGCTACAAGACCATCTGCGTCGAGGGCTCGGGCCTGATGGGCCCGCATGCCCATCCCGAAGTCTCGATGCACACCCACTCGCTGGCCGACTATGTCGTTTGCCTCGATCGCGGCGACCGGACAGGCGTGGCCGAACTGATGCTGTCCTCGGCCGACAAGCTCGCGAAGGCCGGCGCGGACTTCCTGATCTGTCCCGACAACACGATCCACCAGGCCATGGTGCATGTGCTGCCACGCTCGCCGCTGCCCTGGCTGCACATCGCCGAGGTGGTGGCCGCCGAAGCCGCGGCGCGCGGCTACAGGAAGCTCGGCATCACCGGCACGCGTTGGCTGATCGACAGCGAGGTCTACCCCGAGAAGATCGAGGCGCAGGGTCTTGCCTGGTTGCGACCGACGGAAGCCGAGCGCGACGAGACCAACCGCATCATCATGGGCGAGCTGGTACAGGGCGTGTTCACCGCCGAGGCCGTGGCGGCCTACCAACGCGTGATGAATCGCATGAAGGCAGAAGGCTGCGATGCGGTCATCCTGGGTTGCACGGAGATCCCTCTCATCATGAATGACGGCAACTCGCCTCTGCCGACGCTCGATTCGACGCGGCTCCTCGCACGGGCCGCCCTGAAGCGCGCCGTTACAGCGCCTTCCGGAAAATGATCTCGCCGTCGTTCTGGCGGCCGATCTCTTCCCAGCCGTTGGTGCGATAGAAGCGTTCGGCGCGCGTGCCGGGACCCGTCGTCAGCGTCGCCACCGCGAAGCCTGCGGCTTTCAGATCCTCGCAGGCCAGCGGCAGCAGCGCGCGGGCGAGACCGCGCCCTTCGTAGTCGGGATGGATGAACAGGCCGAAGATCGTGCCGTCGCGCGGATCGGCGACCGAGAAGCCCTGGATGACCCCGGCCTCTTCCCATACCCAGAAGGTAGCGTTTGCGAAGATCCAGTCGGCGGTGGTCTCGACCTTGCCCGCCGAGGACGCACTGAGCTGGTTTTCCCGCACGGCGAGGCGCACTTCGGAGATTCGGGGGCGGTCGGCAAGCGTTGCCTTGCGGATCATGAAAAGGAGTCCGATGCGGTGCGTGGATTCGGTCGGCGATGATACCATTTCCGCCAATGGATCACGCGCTGCTCATTCCGCGATCTCTGCTGCTGTCGCTGCTGGCCGTGGTATCGCTCGCCATTGCCTCGGCACCGCTGCTACAGGTGCGCGCCGAACCGGCGAATGACCGGCGCCCTTCCGTCGCCGACATCTGCAGCACGCTGGCCCAGGCGGCGGCCGACAACGGGCTGCCGGAAGAGTTCTTCACGCGCCTGATCTGGCAGGAGAGCCGCTTCAATCCCTCGGCCGTCAGCTCGGCAGGCGCGCAGGGAATCGCGCAATTCATGCCGGGGACCGCCGCGATGCGCGGCCTCACGAACGCCTTCGAACCGCTGCAGGCGTTGCGCGAGTCGGCGAGCTACCTGCGCGAGCTGCGCACGACCTTCCGCGGCAATCTCGGCCTGGCCGCAGCCGCCTACAATGCCGGTCCCGGCCAGGTCGAGGCCTGGCGCAGCGGCCGCGGCATCCTGCCCGGCGAGACGCAGGCCTATGTCCGCATCGTCACCGGTTACAGCGTCGAAGCCTGGACCGCCCAGCCGATGCCGCAGTTGCAGTCCACCGCGACACAGACCGGCGAACGCTGCGTCGAACTCGCCAGGAACATGATCGACACGCCACGCCGCCGCCCCCTGCTCACGTCGGACCCGGCCTGGGGACCGTGGGGCGTCCAGCTTGCCGGCAACTGGTCCGAAGGCCGCGTGCTTGCCCACTACGAGCGGCTTCGGCGCAAGTACGAACCCGTGCTCGACGACAGGCTGCCGCTGGTCCTGAATTCGCGCCGCGCCGATTTGCCCACCTATGCCGTGCGGGTCTCGGCAAACACCCGGGCGGAGGCCGACGCCCTATGCGCGAAGCTGAAGGCCAAGGGGGGCGCCTGCGTCGTCTTCCGCAACCCGCGGGATTGACGCGAAGCTCCCGTGTGCCGGGGAGGAGAAGAGCCTGCTGATCAGGCGGCCTGGTAGACGAGGTGCAGCGCCCCGCCCGACCGGGGCTCGCATTTGACCAGCCGCAGCCCGAGGCCCGGTGTGCCCTCGGGGAACAGCGGGATGCCGTCGCCCAGCACCAGCGGCCGCAGCGCCATTTCGAGGACATCGAGCTTGCCCACCGCCATAGGTGGCACGCCCCATCACGATGGCGTCGACCTCCGCGAGGAACGCGTCGATGCCGAATTCCTGCGGCGGATAGTCCATCAGCCAGTCGAACGAACCGTCGGGCCGCGCGATCTTGCCGTCGAACGACACCGCGATGTGGCAATGCCAGATCGTCCTGGTCATCAGAGCCTCCCTGCCGGCCGGAATGTCTACTTCGCCCGGGGTATCAGGACGAGCGGCGGCGACGTTGAATGAGCCATTCGACGCCCAGGCTGCCGGCGACGGCCAGCCCGGTGAGCCAGATGACCGAGGGCTGCGTCGACCAGAGACTGACCGCGAACGCCACGAGCACCACGGCCATCAGCGCCGCACCGACGACGATCGGGAGACGCCATCCCCCCGCTTCTCCATGCAGCCGCCAGTGCGCGGCGAAGACGCCGAGATAGCAGATCAGGATCGTGGCACCCGCGACCTGGGCGATGGCGCCGAGATCGAGAAGGTTGACCATCACCAGAACGGCGCCGGCCGACCACACCAGCCCGCGTGTGCCCTGCCCCCAGGCGGCCCGCTCGAACACGGCGGGAAGCTGTCCCTTGCCGGCGAGGCCGCGCGAGACTTCGAGAGCGCAGAAGAAGCTCGCATTGATCGAAGAAGCGGTCGCGAACAGCGCGCCGATCGACACGACGACGAAGCCGGCCTGACCGAGGACGGGCTTGGCGGCCTGCGCCACGGCCGTGGTCGCGAAGCGCGCCAGCTCGTCGGGCGAGATGTTGCCCATCACGACCACCGACAGGCCGATATAGAGGACGATCACGACGCCGATCGCGAGGAAGATGGCGCGCGGGATGGTCTTTGCGGGATCGGCGACGTGGCCCGACGCATTGGTCATCATGCCGTAGCCGCCATAGGCGAAGAAGGTGAGGCCGACACTGGCGAGCAATATGCCGGGCCCGACGTTCGGTCCCTTCGCCAGCATCGCGGGATCGATGCTCGCCCCACCGGCCACCAACAGCCCCGTCAGGATGACCAGCTTGATCCCGACCAGCAGCTCCTCGACGCGCCCGACCACGCCGGACCCCGCCATGTTGACGATGAAGAGGACGATCACGACCGCCGACGCGAAAATGTTGGCCACATAGGCCGCCGACACGTCGCCCAACAGCAGCCGGTCGGCATAGGCGCCGAAGGTCTTGGAGACCATCGCGATGTTGACGATCTGCGTCACCAGATAGAGGACCGACAGCCCGCCCGCCACGGTCTTCGACGGAAAGGCCCGGTCGAAATAGTCCATGATGCCGCCCGAACTCGGGAAGCGGGCGGCGAGCCGGGCATAGGAGTAGCCCGACAGCAGCGCGATGACGCCGCCGACGGCGAAGGAGAGATAGACGTCGCTGCCGGTCATCAGGGCGGCCTGGCCCAGCAGCGCGAAGATGCCGGCACCGACCATGGAACCGATGCCGAGCGCCGAGACGCTCCACATGCTCATCCGCCCGTGCGTGCGCTGGGAAGGCTCGATCGTATCGGTCACGGACAGGCTCTCCCTCTCGAACACGCTTGCGGGCAAGACGTCAGAACAGCACTGTGAGACGCAGCGAGAAAACCGCTGCCATCTGCTGCGTAGGCGCCAGCGCCGGCTGGAAATAAAGCTGCAGGTCGGGCGTGATCAACAGGTGTCTCACCGACCACGACCAGTAGAGCTCGACCATCGTCTCGCTGGGCCGCACCGGGGTCCCGGAATACAGGTTCTGGTTCGTGGCGTTCCAGGCGACGCCAAGCCCGATCTGGTCGCGTGGCGCGCGACCCAGCGGATCGTTGTAGACCGCGCCGCCGGCGATCGACGACTGGATGTACCAGCTCGAATTCCACGCGGTGTTGGCACGCAGGAACAGGCCCCAGTGCTTGCCGAATGTCTGCGAGGCGTTGAACGAGAGGCCCGAACTCGCCTGCGGCTGCATCGAGACACTCGGCAGATTGTAGTAGAGAAGCGAATAGATGCCCTGCCCCAGCCTGCCGAGGTCAGCCGACACGCCGCCGTAGAGGAACCAGGAATACTGGCCCTGAAACGCTGTGTTGAACTGGATGTAGTTCGACGCCGCGACGTTGTTGGCGTCCTGGAAACCGGCGATGAAGGTCAGCTCCTTCATCGGATTGACCTGAACATAGGCGCCGAGACTGCCCTGCGAGTAGTTCTGGCTGCCGTTCTGTGCAAGTGAATAGCCGATGAAATTGACCTGCTCGTTGTTGGAGTAGGCGTTGGTATCGAAGTTGGAGAAAGGAAACTGCCCCAGGGTCAGCGACACGAAATGACCGGGAAAGTCGTGCGTGTAGCTCACCTGCGCGAAGGTGAGCTGGTTGACGGGATAGTCGTTGACCGGGCTGTTGAGGAAGAGCCGGTCCTGCAGGCTCTGTCCGGTCTGGCCCGACCAGTACTGGGTCGCGAGATAGGCGAACTGGAAGGACCCCGCACCGATACCGGAATCGTTGAACATCTTCCAGTTCAGGGCCGGCGAGAACTGGGCCTGGACCGCCCCGTACTCGCTGCCCGGCGTACCCCACTGGCTCACGACCGAAGAGGTCATCGAATAGAAGATGCCGGTCGATTTCTGGATTTCCTTCTTCGCCAGCGCGTAGCGTCGCGAAGCGTCGTCGATCTCCTGGTCGAGGAAGTACCGTTCGCGCGCCTCGGCCGCCCGCATCCGGTTGTGTACCTTGCCGACATGGCGCACGCCGTCGGTGCCCGCAGAATCCTGCGCGTCCGCTTCCGCGAGGGGAAGGACCAGGGCTGCCAGCCCGCCAATCCACGCCGTCGAACGCATAGAGCTCCCGCCGGCCCGCGTTACAGCTTCAGTGCCTTGTCGAGGAACGCTCGTACATCGACCACGAACTGCTTCCAGGCGGGCTCGTGGGCGCCATAGTGCGCGCCACAGCAACCGCCGGGCTTGCTGCGATTGCCAACCCCGTCGAGATAGCGCACCGGCAGGCCGAGCGCATCGAAACTGTGATGCGCCCCCGGATAAACCTTTGTTTCGACCAGCTCCTGCCCGCGCACCACCCGCTCCAGGAGGGCACGGCACTGCGAGACCGGCGTCCAGTCGTCGAGCGCGCCCATTGCGAGCAGGGTCGGCTGACGCACCGTGAGGCGCTGGCCCAGCGGATCGGCCAGCGCGCAGTCGGGATAGACCAGCACGACAGCGCGCGCGACGGGTGGCGACCGGTTATCGGGATTGCCCGAGAGGGCGCGCAGCAGCGCGACCCCGCCGCCGTAGGAATAGCCCATATAGGCGAGCCGCCGCGCATCGATGCCCGGCTGCTGCGCGAGCCAGGCGAGGGCGGCGTCGATGTCGCCGGCGCGCGCCTCGGCGGCGGCCTGCGTCGGCCAGTTGCGGCCGCAGACATCCTTGAGGCCACGTGCCGAGAAACTGTCGACCACCAGCGCGGCATACCCCCAGAAGGCGAGCAGCCCGGCCATGCGCGCCGTGTTCTGGCCGGGCCCGCCGCAGCCATGGAACAGCGCGACCGCCGGCACCGGACCGGTCGGCTGGGCGGGACGAAAAAGCTGCGCGGAAAGCTGGATCGTGCGGCCGCCCTGCTCCACCGGAACGCGGACATTCTGCTGGGCTGTCGCGGGCAACGCGCACGACAAGGCAAGCAAAAAGGCCAGGCACACCGGCCACGATCTCGTTCCGGCGGCTTCGCCTTGCCCGCGCCTGTTCGTCCACCGATGATGCATCGGCCGAACGGTAAACCATGCAAAGACAGAGACAACAGGTGGATTGCACGTGAGCGACACGATCTACACGATCTCCACCTGGGTCATACCGGCGATCCTCGCGATCACGCTGCACGAGGCCGCGCACGGCTTCGTCGCCCTGCGCTTCGGCGACCGCACCGCCTGGCAACAGGGCCGCGTGACCCTCAATCCCTTCAAGCACATCGATCCGTTCGGCACGATCATCCTCCCGGGCCTGCTGATCTTCCTGCGCGCGCCCTTCCTGTTCGGCTATGCCAAGCCGGTGCCCGTGAACTTCCGGGCGCTGAACAATCCCAAGCGCGACATGGTGTGGGTCGCCGCCGCCGGGCCGGCCACGAACATCGCGATGGCCGTGGCCGCGGGACTGCTGGCGCACCTCGCCGTCCTGCTGCCGCTGCCCGCGGCAAACTGGACGATCCTCAACATCGAGAATGCGATCCTGATCAACGTCCTGCTCGCCGTCTTCAACATGGTGCCGCTGCCGCCGCTCGATGGCGGCAGGGTCGCGGTCGGCCTGCTGCCCAACGCCCTCGCGCTGCCGCTCGCCCGGCTCGAACCCTACGGCATGCCGATCCTGCTCGGCCTGATCTTCCTGCTGCCGCTGATCGGCCGGCAGTTCGGCGCCGATCTCAACGTCATCGGCTGGATTCTGGGCGAGCCGGTCAACTGGATGGTCGATCTCGTCATCCGCCTCACCGGCAACGGCTGACCCCCAAAAGAAAAGTGCCGCCGCCTGGAATAAACGGCCTCTTCCCGGCGTCTCCCCTCTGCAGACCAACTGCTGCATGGGAGTCACAGAATGCTGAAATCGATCCTTGCCACCGCCGCCGCGCTGGTCCTCCTCGCGGCCGGGAGCGCGTTCGCCGCCGAACCCGCCTCTGCCACCCCGCCGGCCATGAAGAACGGCATGCTCGTCACCGCGAGCGGCATGACGCTCTACACGTTCGACAAGGACGCCACGCCGGGTAAGTCGGTGTGCAACGGCCCGTGCGCCACCAATTGGCCGCCGGCCCTCGTCGCCGACGGCGCGAAGGCATCGGGCGACTGGTCCATCATCACGCGTGACGACGGGCTGAAGCAGTGGGCCTACAAGGGCAAGCCGCTCTATGCCTTCGCCAAGGACACCAAGGTCGGCGACACGACCGGCGACGGGTTCCTGAACGGCGCCTGGCACATCGCCAAGTAAGGCGACCGGCAAGTATCGAGGGAATGGTGCCGGCCGCGGTTCGGCCGGCACCGCCTGTCCTCTAGAGTAGCCCCATGGCCGATGCGGAATCCCTGCTCGAACCGCTGATCCCCGCGTTGCGCCGCTACGCCTACGCGCTGCTGCGCGACCACGATGCGGCCGACGACCTGGTCCAGGACACGCTGGAGCGCGCGCTGTCGCGCTGGTCGCTGCGGCGGCACGACGGCGACCTTCGCGCCTGGCTCTTCGCAATCCAGCGCAACCTGTACGTCTCGGCGCTGCGCCAGGGGCGGCGGCGCGGGGTCCTCGTCGAACTCGACGACGCGACGATGCCGGCGACCGGCGCGCAGCAGGATGCAGGCCTCGAGGTGCGGGACATCCTGACGACTCTCGACCAGCTGCCGGAGGAGCAGAAGTCGCTGCTGCTGCTGGTTGGCGTGGAGGATCTTTCCTACGACGATGCCGCGAAGGTCATGGGCGTGCCGGTAGGCACGGTGATGTCGCGGCTGGCGCGCGGCCGGCAGAAGCTGCGCGCACTGCTTGAGACGGGGCGAACGACGCTCCTGCGGAGAGTGAAATGACGGGCCCGGATACGCCAGGGAGCGGTTCTCCCATCGACGAGAACGAACTGCAGGCCTTTGTCGACGATCGCCTCGACGGCGACCGCCGCGCGGCCGTCGAGGCGCACCTGGCCGCGTATCCCGATCTTGCCGAGCGCATGGGCACGGAGCGGCGTCAACGCGCCATGCTGCGTAGTCGTCTCGATGCCAAGTTCGCCGAACCGGTCCCAGCACGCCTGCGCATCGCCAACCTGCGGGCGGCGCGGCGCACTTCCTGGAGGCGCGGGTGGACCTCCGCCGCGGCAGCGATCGTGCTGTTCGTGGCCGGTGCCACCGCCGGGTGGTTCGCCAATGGGATTGCGCCCGGCCCGCAGCCGATAGCGCCGGCAGCCAGCGTCGCGCAGGGGGCGAAAGCGGCCTACCGGACCTTTGTGGTCGAAGTCGCCCATCCCGTCGAGGTGAGCGCGCAACAGGAAGCGCACCTGCTGCAGTGGCTGTCGAAGCGCCTGGGCCGGAAGCTCGCCGCTCCGGACCTCTCGCCGTTCGGCTATCGGCTGATGGGCGGGCGCTTGCTGCCGGGGGGCGACGGCGCGGCAGCGCAGCTGATGTACGACGATGCCAGCGGCAAACGGCTCACGATTTACGTGCGGGCCTCGGAAGGATCCGAGACGGCGTTCCGCTTCCAGAAGGAAGGCGACGCCTCGACCTTCGCCTGGATCGACCAGGGATTCGGTTTTGCGGTGACGGCGCCGGCCAGCCGAGAGGAACTTCTGCCGATCGCCGAAGCGGTCTATCGCGGCTTCGAGGGCAAGAGCTGACCGCTACTTCGACGGATCCGTCATGTCCTCGAATTCCTTGAGGTGACGCGGCGCCCATTTGTGGTCGCGCGCCTTCACGATCCACTTGTCGAGCGTGGGCCAGCGTCGCCGCGCAGATGTCACCCACTTGCGGCCGGTCTCGAATTCCGTCGCCAGCAGATAGAGGGCGATCACGAAGAAGATCCAGCCCTGCAGGATCGGAATGAAGCCGCCGACCACAGACATGACCAGACAGGCCATGATCGCGAGCGCCATCAGCGGCTGGCGCATGGCGGGCCTAGAGGTGGATGGGCTTGTCCCAGGCGGCGAGCGCGGCTTCCTTCATCGCCTCGTTGACCGTGGGATGGGCGTGGCAGATCCGGCCGATGTCCTCGGCCGACGCGGAGTATTCCATCGCGACCGCGGCTTCGGCGATCATCGTGCCGGCCTCGGCGCCGAAGATGTGGACGCCCAACACCTTGTCGCTCGCCTTGTCGGCCAGAACCTTCACGAACCCCTCCGTGGCGCCGTTCGCGCGGCTGCGCGGGTCGGCGGTGAACGGGTACTTGCCGACCTTGTAGGCAACGCCGGCCGCCTTCAGTTGTTCCTCGGTCTTGCCGACCCAGGCCACCTCGGGCTGCGTGTAGATGATCGAGGGTACGAGATCCCAGTTCACGTGGCCCTTCTGGCCGGCGATCGTCTCGACGCAGGCGACGCCGTCCTCGCTCGCCTTGTGTGCGAGCATCGGCCCGTCGATCACGTCGCCGATGGCATAGATGCCGGGCACCGAGGTCTGGAAGTGCGCGTCGACGGCGATGCGGCCGCGCTCGGTCATCTTGACGCCGACCTTGTCGAGGCCGAGGCCCTGCACGAAGGGACGGCGACCGATCGAAACCAGCACGATGTCGGCCTCGAGGGTCTCGGCTGCACCGCCCTTCGCGGGCTCGACCGTCAGCGTCACGCCCGCGCCGGAGGCATCGGCCTTGGTGACCTTGGCGCCCAGCTTGAACTTCAGCCCCTGCTTGGCGAGCGCGCGCTGGAAGAACTTGGTGACCTCGTCGTCCACGCCCGGCGTGATGCGGTCGAGGAACTCCACCACCGTCACGTCGGCGCCGAGGCGGCGCCACACCGAGCCCAGCTCGAGGCCGATGATGCCGGCGCCGACCACCACGAGGCGCTTCGGCACCTGGGAGAGTTCCAGCGCTCCGGTCGAGGAGACGATCTTCTTTTCGTCGATCGTCACGCCGGGAAGCGGCGTCACTTCCGAGCCGGTGGCGATCAGGATGCTCTTCGCGGCCAGCGTATCCTTGACCGCCCCGTCGTCGCCAACGACGGCGACGGAGCCCGGCGCCTCGATTCGGCCGGCACCGGTGTACGAAGCGATCTTGTTCTTCTTGAACAGGAAGGCGATGCCCTTGGTCGTGGCCTCGACGACCTCGCCCTTGCGCTTCATCAGCTGGGCGAAGTCGAGCTTCGGCGGCTCCACGACGATGCCGTGCACCGCGAGATCGTGGCCCGCTTCCTCGAACAGGTGAGAGGACTGCAGCAGCGCCTTCGAGGGAATGCAGCCGACGTTGAGGCAGGTGCCGCCCAGCGTCGCGCGCTTCTCGACGACCGCGACCTTGAGGCCGAGCTGCGACGCGCGGATCGCGGCGACATAGCCGCCGGGACCGGCGCCGATCACGATCAGATCGAAGGATTCGTTTGCCATGTCATTGCACCGGCCGGTCCGCTCTCGATGTCATCCCGAGCGCAGCGAGGGACCTTTCGCGGCGCCCGACTAAGGGTCCCTCGCTCTGCTCGGGATGACACCGGGAGCGAGGCAATCGACTTGCGTCCTAGACGCCGAGCAGCAGCCGCTCGGGATCCTCGATGCACTCCTTGACCTTGACCAGGAAGAGGACCGCCTCGCGGCCGTCGATGATCCGGTGGTCGTACGACAGAGCGAGATACATCATCGGTCGGGCCTTGATCTCGCCGCCGACCACCATCGGGCGCTGCTGGATCTTGTGCATGCCGAGGATGCCCGACTGCGGCGGATTCAGGATCGGCGTCGACATGAGCGAGCCGTAGACACCGCCGTTGGAGATGGTGAAGGTGCCGCCGGTCAGGTCGCCGATCGACAGCTTTCCGTCGCGCGCCTTGCGGCCGAGATCCCCGATGCCCTTTTCAATGCCCGCAAAGTCCAGCATGTCGGCGTCACGCAGCACCGGCACGACCAGTCCCTGCGGCGAGCCGACGGCGACGCCGATATCGTAGTAATTCTTGTAGACGATCTCCTCGCCTTCGATCTCGGCATTGACCGCGGGGAGTTCCTTCAGCCCCGCGATGCAAGCCTTCACGAAGAAGGACATGAAGCCCAACCGTGCGCCGTGCTTCTTCTCGAAATCGTCCTTCAGCCGGTCGCGCAGCGCCATCACGTTGGTCATGTCCACCTCGTTGAAGGTGGTGAGCATGGCGGCGGTGTTCTGCGCGTCCTTGAGGCGGTTGGCGATGGTGCGGCGCAGCCGCGTCATCTTCACCCGCTCCTCGCGGTCGGCCTTGGCGCGCGGCCCAGACGGTACAGCCGGCTTCGCAGCCGGTGCGGCGGCGGCCGGAATCGACGAGATTGCCGCCAGCACGTCTTCCTTGGTCGCGCGCCCGTCCTTGCCAGTCGGCTGGATGGCGGCGGCGGACACGCCCTTCTCGTCCGCCAGCTTGCGGACGGCGGGACCGGAGGCCGCGAGATTGGCGCCCACGGGGGTGGCGGCAGGAGCCGGCGCCGCAGCGACAGCGGGTGCCGGCGCGGGCTTCGGCGCCGCCGGTGCGGCAGCCTTCGGCGCGGCGGCGCCGGCGGCTCCCGCCTCGATGTGACAGAGGACGCCGCCCACCTGCACGGAGGCACCCTCCTGCACGGCGAGTTCGGTAACGGCACCGGCGACCGACGCGTTCACCTCGACGGTCACCTTGTCGGTCTCGAGCTCGCACAAGGGCTGATCGACGGCGACCGCATCGCCCGCCTTCACCAGCCACTTGGCGACAGTCGCTTCGGTGACCGATTCGCCCAGAGCCGGAACCTTGATCTCGACGGCCATGACTACACTTCCTCTTTTCTACCCGCGCTCAACCGATCGTGAGAGCGCGGTCGACCAGATCGGCCTGTTCCTTGAGATGGTTACGCGCCGACCCGGTGGCGGGCGACGCAGCCTCGGGACGGCCGACGTAGAGCGGCCGCCTTGCCTTTGCATCGATGCTGGCCAGCGCGCGCTCGATGCGGCGATCGACGAAGTGCCAGGCGCCCATGTTCTCGGGCTCCTCCTGGCACCACACGACCTCGGCATTGGGGTATTGCGCGAGGCGCACCCCGAGCCGCGTGAACGGGAACGGATAGAGCTGCTCGATGCGCATGATGGCGATGTCGTCGATCTTGCGCTTGCGGCGCTCGGCGACGAGGTCGAAGTAGACCTTGCCCGAGCACAGGATAACGCGGCGCACCTTGTCGCCATCCACGAGCTGGTCGGTCTCGATGAGAATGCGGCGGAACGAGCTGCCCGGTCCGAAGTCGGCCAGCGACGAGACGCAATCCTTGTGGCGCAGCAGCGACTTCGGCGTCATCACCACCAGCGGCTTGCGGAAGGTCCGGCGCATCTGCCGGCGCAGCGCATGGAAGTAGTTGGCCGGCGTCGTCGGATTGATGACCTGCCAGTTGTCCTCGGCGGAGAGCTGCAGGTACCGCTCGAGGCGCGCGGAGCTGTGCTCGGGGCCCTGCCCCTCGTAGCCGTGCGGCAGCAGCATCACGAGGCCCGACATACGCAGCCACTTGCTCTCGCCCGAGCAGATGAACTGGTCGATGATGACCTGCGCGCCGTTGGCGAAGTCGCCGAACTGGGCTTCCCAGAGGACCAGCGCATTGGGCTCGGCCAGCGAGTAGCCGTACTCGAAGCCCAGCACGCCCGCCTCGTTCAGCGGGCTGTCGATCACCTCGTAGCGGGCCTGGCCCTCGGCCACGTGATTGAGCGGCACGTACTTGGCTTCGGTCACCTGGTCGACCAGCACCGAATGGCGCTGCGAGAAGGTGCCGCGGCCGGAATCCTGGCCGCTCAGGCGCACCGGCGTGCCTTCCGCCAGCAGCGTGCCGAAGGCCAGCGCCTCGCCGGTCGCCCAGTCGATGTTCTCGCCCGTGTCGATCGTCTTGCGCTTCTCCTGGAGCTGGCGCGCGATCTTGCGGTTGAGCTCAAAGTCCTTCGGCGGCTCGCTGATTGCCCGACCGACATTCTTCAGCAGATCGAGATCGACGGCGGTGACGCCCTTGCGGTCCTCCTCGCCCGGCGCGACCGTGAAGCCCGCCCACTTGCCCTCGAGCCAGTCGGCCTTGTTGGGCTTGTAGTTGCTGGCTGCTTCCAGCGCCTTGTCGAGCTTCTCGCGCAGCGCATTGTCCATGGCCGCGACCTCGTCGGCCGTGACCACGCCCTCGGCCTCGAGGGCAGCCGCGTAGATCTCCTTCACCGACCGATGCGCGCCGATCTCCTTGTACATCAGCGGCTGGGTGAACATCGGCTCGTCACCTTCGTTGTGACCGTGCCGGCGGTAGCAGAACATGTCGATGACGATGTCGCGCTTGAAGTGCTGGCGGAACTCGGTCGCAATGCGCGCGACGTGGACCACCGCCTCGGGATCGTCGCCGTTCACGTGCAGGATCGGAGCCTGCACAATCTTGGCGACTTCCGTGCAGTAGGGGCCGGAGCGCGATTCGGTCGGCAGTGTCGTGAAGCCGATCTGGTTGTTCACGATGAAGTGGATCGTTCCACCGATGCGGTAGCCCGCGAGGTCGGAGAGATCGAGGCTCTCGGCCACGAGGCCCTGGCCCGCGAAGGCGGCGTCGCCGTGCATCAGGATGCACATGACCTGGCTGCGGTCGGTGTCGCCGCGCTGGTCTTCCTTGGCGCGCGCCTTGCCCAGGATCACCGGGTTGACCGCCTCGAGATGCGAGGGATTGGGCGACAGCGAGAGATGGATCACGTTGCCGTCGAACTCGCGGTCGGCCGAGGCGCCCAGGTGATACTTCACGTCGCCCGAGCCGCGCATTTCCTCGGGCTGCGAGGAGCGGCCCTGGAACTCCGAGAACAGCGCCGTGTAGCTCTTGTGCATCACGTGCACGAGCGTGTTGAGACGGCCGCGGTGCGGCATGCCCAGCATCACTTCCTTCACGCCGAGCTGGCCGCCGCGCTTCAGGATCTGCTCGATGCCGGGGATCAGCGATTCGCCACCGTCGAGGCCGAAGCGCTTGGTGCCGACGAACTTCACGTGCAGGTAGCGTTCGAGGCCCTCGGCCTCGCCGACCCGCTCGAGGATCATCTTGCGGCCGGTGACGGTGAACTCGGTGTGGTTCTCGATATGCTCGATGCGCTCCTGGATCCACGCCTTCTGGTCGGGATCGGAGATGTGCATGAATTCGACGCCGATCTTGCCGCAATAGGTCTTGCGCAGGCGCTCCATGATCTGGCGCAGCGTCGCGGATTCGCCCAGCGCCAGCGAGCCGAAGATCAGGATGGGGCGGTCCCAGTCGGCTTCCGTGAAGCCGTAGGTCGCGGGATCGAGCTCGCGGTGCGGCGCCTGGCGCACGAGGCCCAGCGGATCGAGGTCGGCCTCGAGATGGCCGCGGATCCGGTAGGCGCGGATCAGCATCAGCGCCCGCGCGGTATCCTGCGCCGCGGCGCGGATCTCGGCGTCGGCCTTGCCCGCGATCGCCGGCGCGGCCGCGGCGGCTTCCTTGCCGCCCTTGACGTTGCGGTTGGCGGCGGCCGGGACGGCGTCGGGATCGATCGCGCCGATCACCCGCGTTCCGTTGGGCGCCCAGGAGGCACCGCGCACCTCGGCGAGCACATCGCCCTTCTGCTCGGCCAGGGCGCCGAAGAAGGTCTGCCACTCGGCATCGACCGACGACGGGTCGGCGAGGAACCGCGCGTAGAGTTCCTCGATGAAAGGCGCGTTCGCGCCGAACAGGAACGACGTCTGTTCTGCTCTCATGGCCCTTACTCCCTGGCCCGTATCCAATTGCCGCCTGGCAGAGGCTCGGCGGCCCGTATCGCCTGTCAGCCCTTCATGGCCTTAAGCATTTCCTCGCCCAAAGCCGCGGGAGACTCCGCAACCCTGATGCCGGCCGCGCGCATGGCCGCGACCTTGAACTCGGCCGTATCGTTGCCGCCCGAGATGACCGCTCCGGCGTGCCCCATGCGGCGGCCCGGAGGCGCCGTGCGACCGGCGATGAAGCCGACCACCGGCTTCTTCGTGCCGGACGCCTTCAGGAACTCGGCGCCCTTGACCTCGGCGTCGCCGCCGATTTCGCCGATCATCACGATGCCCTCGGTCTCGGGATCGCGGATGAACATGTCGAGGCACTCGATGAAGTTGGTGCCGTTCACCGGGTCGCCACCGATGCCGATGCAGGTCGTCTGGCCGAGGCCGGCCGCCGTGGTCTGCGCCACCGCTTCGTAGGTGAGCGTGCCGGAGCGCGAGACGATGCCGATCTTGCCGCGCTTGTGGATGTGGCCCGGCATGATGCCGATCTTGCACTCGCCAGGCGTGATGACGCCGGGGCAGTTCGGGCCGATCAGCCGCGACTTCGACGCGGTGAGCGCGCGCTTCACCTTGACCATGTCGACCACCGGGATTCCCTCGGTGATGCAGACGATCAGGGGGATTTCCGCGTCGATCGCCTCGAGGATCGAGTCGGCGGCGAAGGGCGGCGGAACGTAGATCACCGACGCGTTGCAGCCGGTCTTCTCGACGGCCTCGGCCACGGTGTCGAACACCGGCAGGTCGAGATGCTTGCTGCCGCCTTTGCCCGGAGTCACGCCGCCCACCATCTTGGTGCCGTAGGCAATCGCCTGCTCGGAATGGAAGGTGCCCTGCGAGCCGGTGATGCCCTGGCAGATGACCTTGGTGTTCTTGTCGACCAGGACGGCCATCAGTTGCTCTCCTTCACGGCCTTGACGATCTTTTCGGCGGCGTCCGCGAGGTTCTCCGCCGAAGTGATCTTGAGGCCCGATTCCTTGAGGATCTTCTTGCCGAGGTCTACGTTCGTGCCTTCCAGCCGGACCACCAGCGGGACGTGCAGGTTGACCTCGCGCGCCGCGGCCACGACGCCCTCGGCGATCACGTCGCAGCGCATGATGCCGCCGAAGATGTTGACCAGGATGCCCTCGACGTTGGGATCCTTGAGGATGATCTTGAACGCGGCCGTGACGCGCTCCTTGGTGGCGCCGCCGCCCACGTCGAGGAAGTTGGCGGGCTCCGAGCCGTAGAGCTTGATGATGTCCATGGTGGCCATCGCGAGGCCCGCGCCGTTCACCATGCACCCGATCTGGCCGTCGAGCTTGACGTAGTTCAGCGCGTACTTGGCGGCCTCGGTCTCGGCCGGATCCTCTTCATCGACGTCGCGCAGTTCCTCGACGTCCTTGTGACGGTAGAGGGCGTTGTCGTCGAAGTTCATCTTGGCATCGAGGGCCACGATGTCGCCCGCGCCGGTCACGACCAGCGGGTTGATTTCGATAAGCGAGGCGTCGAGATCGACATAGGCTCGGTAGAGATTGCCCAGCAGCGTCGTGAAGGCGCCGACCTGCTTGCCGCTGAGGCCGAGCGCGAACGCGATCTTGCGGCCCTGATAGGCCTGGTAGCCGGCCGCCGGATCGATCGCCTGGGTGATGATCTTCTCGGGCGTCTCGTGCGCCACGGTCTCGATGTCCATGCCGCCCTCGGTCGAGGCGACGACCGCGATGCGGCCGACGGCGCGATCCACCAGCATCGACAGGTACAGCTCGCGTTTGATGTCGCAGCCGTCCTCGATGTAGAGGCGCTTCACGGTGCGGCCCGCCGGACCCGTCTGCTTGGTGACGAGATCCTGGCCCAGCATCGCCGCGGCCTGCGCGCCGACGTCCTCGGCCGACTTGGAGATGCGGACGCCGCCCTTGCCTTGCGGATCGTTCTTGAAGTGGCCCTTGCCGCGTCCGCCGGCATGAATTTGCGCCTTCACGACCGTGACCGGTCCACCCAGCTTCCGGGCGACGTCCATCGCCTCGTCTTTGGTGTAGGCGACACCGCCCTTCAGCAGGGGGATGGCGAATTTGGCCAGGAGCGCCTTGGCCTGATACTCGTGGATATTCATGGGGTCCTATCGTTGGGACGGCGTGTGAACCGCGGCCCCTCAGTTTTTAAACGCAACTGACCAAGGGATGCGGCACTTTATGAGCGCCACAGGCCCTTGGCAACGATGGATCGATGAACGTTCCGGGTCGTTCGACGAAAGTCGAAAGCCCCTACTTTCTCAACGGCCAACGATCTTGTTGGTGGCGTCGATCAGCGACTGCACCGCGGCGACCGACTTGTCGAACATCGCCTTTTCCTCGGCGTTGAACTCGACTTCGACGATGCGCTCCACACCCTTGGAGCCGATCACGACCGGCACGCCGATGTAGAGACCCTTCACGCCGTATTCGCCGTTCAGCTTGGCGGCGCAGGGGATCACGCGCTTCTTGTCCCGGAGGTAGGACTCGGCCATGGCGATGGCCGACGCGGCGGGGGCGTAGAAGGCCGAGCCGGTCTTGAGATGGGCCACGATCTCGGCGCCGCCGTCGCGGGTGCGCTGGACGATCGCCTCGAGACGCTCCTTGGTGGTCCAGCCCATGTCGACCAGATCGTGTAGCGAAATGCCGCCGACCGTCGAATAGCGAAGCAGCGGCACCATCGTGTCGCCGTGGCCGCCCAGCACGAAGGCCGTCACGTCCTCGACCGAGACGTTGAACTCCTCGGCCAGGAACAGGCGGAAGCGGGCGCTGTCGAGTACGCCGGCCATGCCGACGACCTTTTCCGGCGCGAAGCCGGTGACTTCCTGCATCAGGCCGACCATCGCATCGAGCGGGTTGGTGATGACGATGACGAAGGCGTTGGGGGCATGCTGCTTGATGCCCTTGCCGACCGAATCGATGACCTTGGCGTTGATGCCGACCAGGTCGTCGCGGGTCATGCCGGGCTTGCGCGGAACGCCGGCGGTGACGATGACGACGTCGGCGCCTTCGATGTCCTTGTAGTCCGACGAGCCGCTGTAGCGGGCGTCGAAGCCTTCCACCGGGCTCAGCTGGGCGATGTCGAGCGCCTTGCCCTTGGCGGTGCCTTCGGCGGCGGGAATGTCGAAGAGGACGATGTCGCCCAGTTCCTTCTGGCCGGCGAGCAGCGCGAGCGTGCCGCCAATCTGTCCGGCGCCGATCAGCGCGATCTTCTTGCGAGCCATGCGAAAAACTCCCGTTCTTAAAGGCGCCGCGTGGTAGCGCGATTCGCCCGGGGCAGCAAGACAGACGGGTTCAGACGGGGTGTTTCGCCAGGTGCGCCAACAGGAGTTCGGTCGCCCGGGCCGGCGCCTGGTCCATCACGAAGTGGCCGACGCCCGGCAGTACTTCCATCGCGAAGGACGGCTTCACGAAGTCCGCCGTTCCGTAGGCCGCGTCGGGTCCGACCGTCGCATCGGCGTCGCCCCAGATATAGAGCGTCGGCACGGCGATGGTCCCGATATCGGCGGCCAGCCCCTTGTTGGAGCGATACCAGGCGAGCGCTGCTTCGAGCGCTTCGGGATTGCCCAGCACCGACAGATGGTCCTCCAGCGCCTGCGACGGCACACCCTGCCCGAACAGCCCGTCGCGCAGGCGCTTGGCATTGTCGGCCAGCAGCAGCTTGCCGGTTTCCGGTTCGAGGAACGCGCGATGGTGGCGCGAGCGATGCTTCTGGTCGCCGTCTTCCTTCAGCAGCGCGGCACGGAAGGATTGCGGGTGCGGCCGCGACAGGATCGTGAGCGAAGCGAGCCGTTCGGGATGGGCTCCGGCGACGCCCCACGAGACCTGCCCGCCCCAGTCGTGGCCGACCTGGTGGAAGCGCTTGCCCTCGTAGCCGGCCACCGCCGCGATCTCGATCACGTCGCCGATCAGCCGGTCGAAGGCGTAGTTCGAAAGATCCGTTGGGTCCGGCCGCGCGCCCGGCGAGTAACCGCGCTGGTCGGGAGCGACGGCGCGATAGCCCGCCGCCGCCAGCGCCGGCAGGGCAGCACGCCAGCTGTGCCTCGATTCGGGAAACCCGTGCAGCAGCAGCACGAGCGGCCCCCCGACCGGACCCTCGACATCAGCGGTGAATGTCAGGCCCGATCGGGTCTTGATCTCGGTGGTTTCGGTCATCGACCGATCAGACACCGTTGGCTTTGAACCACGCAAGCGCCTTCTTCCACGCATCCTCCGCCTGCTCCTTGCGATAGGACGGGCGATAGTCCGCGTTGAAGGCATGCGGCGTGTCGGGATAGGTGTCGATCTGCGACTTCTGGGCGGCCGGGCTGCCGGCCTTCAGCGCTGCGCGCATCCGGTCCACGGTGTCGTTCGGGATGCCGGTGTCGGCGCCGCCGTACAAGCCGAGCACCGGCGCCTTGAGGTCCTTGGCGATATCGACCGGATGCTTCGGCGTGAGCGGGGTCGAATCGCCGACCACGCGGCCGTACCAGGCCACGCCTGCCTTGAGGGCCGAGCTATGGGCGGCATAGAGCCAGACGATGCGGCCGCCCCAGCAGAAGCCGGTGATGCCGAGCTTGGCGGTGTCCGCCTTCCCCTCGCCCTTGGCGAACGCGACCGTCGCGTCGATGTCGCCCATGACCTGCTCGTCCGGCACCTTGGCCACGATCTCGCGCAGCAGCGCCTGCACGTCGGTCAGGGTCTTGGGATCGCCCTGGCGGAAGTAGAGCTCGGGCGCGATGGCATAGTAGCCCACCTTGGCAAAGCGGCGGCAGAGGTCGGCGATGTGCGCATGCACGCCGAAGATCTCCTGCACGACAACGATGGTGGCAAAGCCCTGGCCCGTCGCCGGCATGGCGCGATAGGCGTCCATCTCCTTGCCGTCGCCGGTCTTCACCTTGACCGTGCCCGCGGTGAGGCCGTCGGCGGGAGTCGTGATCATGGTCTGCGCCTGGACCGGCTGGACCGACAGGGCAAAAGTGGTGCCCAGCGCGGCGCCAGTCGCCGTCGCCTTGAGCGCACCGCGCCGCGACAGACCGCCTTCGGTCAGGGAAATCATGCGATCACCGTCCATGTGTTGCCTCCTGCTTCTGAAAAACGTCGCAGAGCCTATTCTGCAGGCCGACCGGCCCACAATCACAATTAGGCGATATGCTCCAGGTTGAGATACTCCGGGCTCTGCATTTCCATCAGCCGCGAGACGGTGCGCTGGAACTCGAACGAGCCGTCGCCCTCGGGATAGAGATTGCCCGGGTTCGCGGCCGCCGAGCAGATGAACTTCACCTTCTTCTCATAGAAGGTATCGATCATCGTCACGAAGCGGACCGCCTTGTCTCGACTGTCGGGCCCCATCTTCGGAATCTCGGCCACGATGACCGTATGAAAATTGTCGGCGATACAGAGGAAGTCAGCGGCGCCCATCGGCTTGGCGCACCAGTCTATGAAATGCGCCATGGCGACGCCCGGCGCGGCGCGCGGCACGTCGACGTCGCGCCCCTGCGTGCGAAGCACGCGCGGCTCGCCGCTGGAGCCGTTGCTGAGCGCGCGAAACGCCTCGTCGAGCTTCTTCGTGGCCCAAGCGCCAAGCGGCGTGAGATAGAGATCCAGTTCGCGCAGCCGGCCCATCCGGTAGTCCTGCGAACCGCCGAGTTCCAGCACCTCGAGCCGCTGCTTCACCAGTTCGATGAAGGGCAGGAAGCGGTCGCGCTGCAGGCCGTTCCGGTAGAGATCGTCGGGCGCGCGGTTGGAGGTGGCGATCACGGTGATGCCCTCCTCGAACAGCGTCTCGAACAACCGACCGAGAATCATCGCATCGGCGATGTTGGTGACCTGGAACTCGTCGAAGCAGAGCAGCCGCGTCTCGGCCGCGATCTCCTTCGCGATAGGCACGATCGTGTCGGATTCCGGCGGCGCGCCCTTCGCCGCCAGCTCCTCGCGGCGGCGGTGCAGGCGCGCCTGAACCTCGAGCATGAATTCGTGGAAGTGCACGCGGCGCTTCTTCGCGACCGGAGCGTCGGCAAAGAACAGGTCCATGAGCATGGACTTGCCGCGGCCCACCGAGCCCCAGATGTAGAGGCCATGCGGGCCCTCCGGCGGCTTCGGCACGTGACCGAGCCCGAGCCGCGCGAGAAAGCCCTTCTTCTCCGGCGGCGCGGCCGCCATCGCGGAAAGCTGATCGTGGATCGCCTGCAGCCGGGCGACGACCTTTTCCTGCACGGGATCGGCGTGGATTTCGCCGGCGGCACGGCGCGCGGCAAGGTTGGCCATCGGGCCCTTGCCGGTCGAGGGGGTACTGCTCTCCATTGCGGCGGCATACCTAGCTCACCGGCGCCCGGCTGCCTATAAGGTGCGGCGATGAAGATTGCGTTCCTCGGCACTTCCGCCTTCGCCGTACCCGCGCTCCGCGCCCTGGTCGAAGCCGGTCACGACGTCGCCTGCGTCTATACGCGAGCCCCGAAACCGGCGGGTCGCGGCCAGCAGGAGCGCAAGACGCCGGTGCACGAACTCGCCGAGGAGCTCGGCCTGCCGGTTCGCACGCCCCGCACCCTGAAGACGGACGAGGCGGCGGAGGCCTTCAAGGCGCTCGATCTCGATGCCGCCGTGGTCGTGTCCTACGGTCACATCCTGCCCAGGAGCTTCCTCGAGGCGCCGGTCCTGGGCTGCCTCAACATCCACGGCTCGCTGCTGCCGCGCTGGCGCGGCGCGGCGCCAATCCATCGCGCGATCCTGGCCGGCGATGCCGAAACCGGCGTCACCACGATGCGCATGGACGAAGGCCTCGATACCGGCCCGATGCTGCTGGCCGAAAGCACGCCGATTTCGGCGGCCGATACCGCGCAGACGGTGCACGACCGGCTGGCCGACCTCGGCGCACAGCTCATCGTCTCGACGCTCGATGGATTGATGCGACGGAGCATCGAGCCGGTCGACCAGCCGACGGAGGGCGTCACCTACGCCCACAAGCTCGGCAAGGAGGAAGGCGTGCTCGACTGGCGCCGGCCCGCCGCCGAACTGGAGCGCAAGGTGCGTGGCTTCCATCCCTGGCCTGGCACATCGTTCGATGCGCCGAAAGACGGCGGCGTGGAGCGCATCAAGCTGCTGGAAGCGGCGCTCACCCTGGCAGGCGGCCCGCCCGGAAGCGTGACGATCGCCCGCGACGGCTTTCCGGTCGTGGCCTGCGGCGTCGGCGGCCTGAAGCTGCTCAGGCTGCAGCGACCGGGCAAGTCGGCGCAATCGGCGGATGCCTTCCTGCGCGGCTTCGCGCTGGCCAGCGGGACGGTGCTTCCCTCTCCTGCCGCCCTGTCGCTGCCGACCTGACGCCGTGCCGCGCTACAAGCTCACGATCGAGTATGACGGCGAGCCCTTCGTGGGATGGCAGCGCCAGCCCAACGGTCCGTCCGTCCAAGCCGCGCTCGAAGAAGCGGTCTTCGCGTTCACCGGTGAACGCCCGCCAGTGCAGGCCGCCGGCCGCACCGATACCGGCGTTCACGCGCGCGGCCAGGTCGTGCATCTCGACCTCTCCAGCGAGCGGCCGGTCGAAACCATCCGCTCCGCCATCAATTTTCACCTCAAGCCGCTGCCGGTTTCCGTTCTCGTGGCAGAGCCGGCGCCGCCGGGTTTCCACGCGCGCTTCTCGGCGACGTGGCGGCGCTACCGTTACCGCATCATCAACCGTCGTGCCCCACCCGCCCTCGACCGCGGCCAGCTCTGGCACGTGCCGGGATCGCTCGACGTCGACCTGATGGCGGACGCCGCGAGCGTGCTGGTGGGACGCCACGACTTCAACAGCTTCCGCTCGACCTCGTGCCAGTCGCCCTCGGCGCTGAAGACGCTCGACCTGCTGCAGGTGACGCGTCACGGCGAGGAGATTCACGTCGACGTCGGCTCGCGCTCCTTCCTGCACAACCAGGTGCGCATCATCGTGGGTACATTGCATCTCGTCGGGCGCCAACAGTGGACGCGCGGCGACGTCGAGGCCGCGCTGGCCGCGCGCGACCGCGCCCGCGCCGGACCGACGGCGCCGCCGCACGGCCTCTGCCTGATGGAAGTGCGCTACGAGCTAGGCGCCGACGGCAAGGCTGACGCCGAGGAAGCGATCGACGATCAGTGAGAGGAAGAGCGACGGCACCCAGTTGACGATCAGCAGGAGAAAGGCGATCGGCCAGCTCGCGCCCAATGCCGTCCGCGTCGTCACCAGGAACCAGTAGAAGAAAAGCCCCTGCAGGCCGAACCGGATCAGTTCTCCCAGCACCGCGGGCAACAGGGTGGCGAGGACCACTCCGAACACCGCCACGATCATCGCCGGCAGGTTGACCCAGTTGAGCGCAGAGACGTAGCGGGGAAACAAAGCAAGCCAATTCCGCCGCCGGGCGATCTCGTAGAAGAGGACGGGGAACAGCAGCCAGTCGACGACGTAGCGCAGCGCCTCGACCAGGACGATTTCGAACTCGTCGGCGGTCGCCGAGACACTGGTGTAGCGGATCAGCATCAAGGTGATGTGCAGCGGCGCCACCAGGATCATCACCTGGAACGAGCGCACGCAGGCTTCCAGCGTATTGTCGAAGCAGCCGGGCGCCGCGGGGTCGCGCTTCAGGAGCCCGATCGCACCCTGCATGCCCCGGGCGATTTCAACGGCGTTGAGCACGCTCGGGCCTCAGGCCGCGAAGTAACGGTCGAGCACCGTTTCGTAGACGCGTGCCAGTTTCTTGAGGTCCTCGACGGCGCTCTTCTCGTCGACCTTGTGCATGCTTTCCCCGACGAGCCCGAATTCCAGCACCGGGCAGTAGCTGCGGATGAAGCGTGCATCCGAGGTTCCACCGGTCGTCGACAGCTCGACCTCCACGCCCGCGACGTCGCGGATCGCCCCCGCGACCAGATCGCTGAGCGGGCCCGGCGGCGTGTAGAAGGATTCGCCGGAAACCTGGACGTTGTAATCGACGGTGCCGTTGCCGCCGAGCGCTTCGTTCACCCGCTCGATGCGTTCCTGCAGGTGCGCGAGCAGGGTCTTCGACGTCCAGAGATCGTTGAAGCGGGTATTGAAGCGCGCCTTGGCGACACCGGGCGCGATGTTGGTCGCGGGATTGCCGACGTCGACGGTGGTGAACTGCAGCGAGGTCGGCTGGAAGTGCGTGCTGCCCTTGTCGATCGGCTCGCGCACCAGCGCCTCGATCATCGCCGCGAGGCGATGCACGGCATTGTCGAGTCGCTCGGGATAGGCCACGTGCCCCTGGACGCCGCGAACGACCATGTCGACGTTCATGCTGCCGCGACGGCCGATCTTCATCATGTCGCCGAAACGCTTCGAGCTGGTCGGCTCGCCGACGACGCAGGCGTCGATCGTCTCGCCGCGCGCGGCGAGACGCTGCAGCATCTTCACCGTGCCGTTGATCGCGGGACCTTCCTCGTCGCCGGTGATCAGCAGGCTGATCGAGCCGCCGAAGTTGCGGCCTCGCTTCGCGAGGAAACGCGCGGCCGCATCGGTGAAGGCCGCGATCGCGCCCTTCATGTCGGCGGCGCCGCGACCGAACAGATAGCCGCCCGACAGTTCGGCGGCGAACGGGCCGATCGTCCACGAGGACAGGTCGCCCACCGGCACGACGTCGGAATGGCCGGCAAAGCAGAAGTGCTTCCCGCCGGTGCCGATGCGGGCATAGAGGTTGGCCACGTCGTCGGTGCCGGCCTCGGTGAAATCCATGCGCTCGCACGTGAAACCGAGCGGTTCCAGGGTGCCCTGGAGCAACTGCAGGGCGCCGGCTTCGCGCGGCGTGACGCTCTCGCAGCGGACGAGCGTGCGCGTCAGTTCGATGACATCGGTGACGTTGGAGCTGAGCGTGTCGGGCATGCGCCGGACACTACAGCCCCGCCCCTGTCCTGAGAAGTGCGGTCCTGGGAAGGACGCCGCAGGAAGGGCGGCAAAGAAAAGGGCGCCGGCTCAGGCCCGCCGGCGCCCAGTCTTTTGAGAGGAAGATAGTCTTGCTTGTTTAGTCTGAACCCGTCTGGAGGTGGCTAGGCCACCATCCGGTCGGCCTCCTGCAGGTTGACCGACACGAGTTGGGAAACGCCGCGTTCGGCCATGGTGACGCCGTAGAGGCGATCCATGCGCGCCATCGTGACGCGATGATGGGTAATGATCAGGAAGCGCGTGTCGGTGCGGCCGGCGATGTCGTTCACCAGACCGCAGAAGCGTTCCACGTTCAGGTCGTCCAGCGGCGCGTCGACCTCGTCCAGCACGCAGATCGGCGCGGGGTTGGTCATGAACACCGCGAACAGCAGCGACAGGGCGGTCAGGGCCTGCTCGCCGCCCGAGAGCAGCGACATGACCTGCAGCTTCTTGCCCGGCGGGCTGGCGTGGATCTCGAGGCCGGCCTCCAGCGGATCCTCCGACTCGGTGAGCCGCAGTTCGGCCTTGCCGCCACCGAACAGCTTGGTGAAGAGCTGCTGGAAGTGGCCGCTCACCTGCTCGAAGGCGGCAAGGAAACGCTCGCGGCCCTCGCGGTTGAGGCTCTGGATGCCCTGGCGCAGGCGGCCGATGGCGGCGACCAGGTCGTCGCGCTCGGTCGTCATGCCGGTGATCTGCTGCTCGAGTTCGTTGGCCTCTTCCTCGGCCCGCAGGTTCACGGCGCCCATCGTCTCGCGCTCGTGCACCAGCCGCTCGAGCTTGTGCTCGGCCTTGTCGAGTTCCGGCAGTTCCTCGATCGACTGCACCTCGGCCAGCGCCAGCACCGCGTCGGGCTCGCAGCGCAGCCGCTCGACGATGCGCTCGACGACGGCTTCGCGATCCTTTGTCGCCTGCTCGACCTGCCCCTCGCGGCGGACGCGGCTCTCGCGCGCGTTGCCCATCTCGGTCTCGGCCTGCCGCAGCGCTCGGTCGGCCTCGGCAAGGCGCGTCTCGCCGATCGCCAGCCGGTCGGCGGCTTCCTGGCGGTTGGTCTCGGCCTTCTCGATCTCCTCGCCGAGCACGAACCGCTTCTCCTCGATCTCGGCTGGCTTGGCGGCGAGCTCGGCGATCGTCTCCGCCGTCTGCTCGCGGCGCGCATCGAGTTCGACGATCTGGCCATCGGCCTCGGCGAGGCGCTTGCTCCAGCCTTCATGGTCCTGCGCGATCTGCGCCAGACGCTCGACCCGCATCTTCGATTCGCGCGCGAGACGGTCGCATTGGCCCTCGGCCTCGACCAGCGCGGCGCGCAACTCGGCGATGCGCACGCGCAGCGCCCCGGCGGCGGCGCGATCGGCCTGGGTGTCGGAGATCGACGACAGGCGCGCCTCGCGGAAGGTGCGGCGCATCTCGACTTCGGCGATGTCGCCCATGACTTCGGCGACAACGGTCTCGATGCCGGCCAGGCGCGTGCGCAGCTGGTCGGTGCGGCGGGCGACCTCGACGTGACGGTCGCGTGCCTGGGTGGCCAGACGCTCGGCGGTACCGATGGCGGCCTGGGCGGCGCGCTCGGCCGCGCGGGTCGCTTCGCCCGCATCCTGGGTCTTGCGGCGCGCGGCCTCGGCGACGCTGCGCTCGTAGGCGCGGGCCTGGTCGACGCAGGTCTTCTCGGCATCGCGTGCCGCCGCGAGCCAGATCTTCTCGGCATCGACGCGGGCCTGCTCGATCGTCTGCTCGGCGACGATGCCGTCGATCTGGTAGCGGATCTCGGCCAGGCGGTTGCGCTGGCTCAGGCGCACGGCGGCGGTCGACGGCGCACCGGCGCGCATCGTGTAGCCGTCCCAACGCCAGACGGCGCCTTCACGGGTGACGAGCTGCTGCCCGGGCTTCAGGCTCGACTGCAGGGCTACACCGGTCTCATCGTTGGCCACGATGCCGATGAAAGCCAGCCGACGGGCCAGTTCCGGCAGCGCGCCGACATGCGCGCCGAGCGGCGTCGCGCCCTCGGGCAGCGCGGGCGTGTCGGCAAGCGCATCGAGCGGCAGCCAGTGCACCGGCGCGCCGCGATCGGACGAGGCCTCGAGTTCGTCGCCGAACGCCGCGCCCAGCGCCTTCTCGTAGCCCGGCTCGACGGACAGGGCGTCGAGCAGCGGCGGCCACAGCGAATCGGCGGCGGACTTCAGCGCCGCGGCGACGCCCGCCTCCTCGGCGCGCAGCTTGGTCAGGCGCGCATTGGTCTTCTGCAGCCTCTCGACCGCAGCGGCGTGGCTCGCTTCGGCCGCCTCGCGTTCGGCGGCGCGGGCGCGCTCCATGTCAAGGCGCTCGGTTTCGGCCTTGGCAACGGCCTGGCGGGCCGCCTCCGATTCGTAGCGCTCGGCTTCGCGCGCGGCTTCGATGGCTTCCTGACTGTTGAGGCGCGTCTCTTCCAGAGCGACGCGGGCGGCTTCGAGTTCGGCCTCGACGTCCGGCAGCGCCGGCAGGTTCGACAGTTCGGTCTCGAGCTGCCGTTGCTGCGTCATGACCTCGTCGCGCCGCGCCGACAGTCGGCGCAGCCGGTCCTGCAGTTCGGCGATCTCGCGCGACACGCTTTGGCGCAGCGCCTCGTCGTCGGCGATCTGGCGGGTGAGCTGATCGTGCTCGGCCTCGGCGGCATTCGTCTCGCTGCGCGCCTCGTCGCGCGCCTGCTCGGCGGCTTCGGCCCGCTCCTCCTCGCCCACACGCTCCTCTTCGAGCCGGCCGCGCTGGGTCTCGAGATCGGCGATGGCGGTCTCGGCGTCGTTCTTCCGGCCCTGCTCGCGAGTGAGATCCTGCACGGTCTGCTGCAGGCGGGTTTCCGCTTCGAGCTGGGCGGCGGCGACGCGCTCGGCCTCGGCGGTCAACGCATCGTGCGCCACGCGCAGGCGCTGCAGGGCGGCGGCCGCGGCGGCCTCGTCGTTGCGCAGCGGCGGCAGCGCCGTCGCGGCCTCGGCCTGCGCGGTGGTGGCGAGGCCGACCAGGCGCGTGAGGTCGGCGACCTGCGCTTCGGCCTCCTTCAGGCGCTCGGCGGACTGGGCCAGTTCGCTCTCGGCGTTGGCCAGCTTCAGCGCCAGCACCGCTGCCTCGGCGCGGCGGATGTGGTCGGACAGGTTGCGATAACGGCTGGCCTGGCGGGCCTGGCGCTTCAGTCCCTTGTGCTGCTCTTCGAGCGCGACCAGCACGTCCTGCACGCGGGCGAGGTTCTGCTCGGCCGCGCGCAGGCGCAGTTCGGCCTCGTGACGCCGGGCATAGAGGCCGGTGATGCCGGCCGCCTCGTCGATCACCGACCGACGATCGGCCGGCTTGGCGTTGATGAGGGTTCCGATGCGGCCCTGGCTGACCAGCGCCGTTGAGCGGGAGCCGGTCGCGGCGTCGGCGAACAGCGTCTGCACGTCGCGCGCGCGGATCTCGCGGCCGTTCACCGAGTAGGCCGAGCCGTGGCCGCGCTCGATGCGGCGCACGACATCGAGCTGGTCGGCGTCGTTCACCATGGCGGGCGCGGTGCGGGTCTTGTTGTCCAGCGACAGCATCACCTCGGCGATGTTGCGCGCCGGCCGCTGGCCGGAACCCGCGAAGATGACGTCCTCCATCTCGCTGCCGCGCATCTGCTTGGCCGAGGTCTCGCCCATCACCCACTTCAGGGCCTCGACCAGGTTCGACTTGCCGCAGCCATTGGGCCCCACGATCCCCGTCATGCCGGGCTCGATCGAGAGCTCGGTCGGATCGACGAAGGACTTGAAGCCGGAGAGCCGGAGCTTGTCGAACTGGACCATTACACCACGCCTGTCTGGTTACGTGCCTGAGTGCCTATTTGGCGAGCTTGGCGAACACGCCGTCGAGTTCGTCGACCGAGCGCGCGCCACGATAGAGCTGACCGTTTATGAACAGGGTCGGCGTCGAGTTGACGCCCATCGTCTCGCCGCCCTTGTAGTCGTTGATGACCGCGTTGCTCATCGCCTCGTTGGCGAGGCAGGCCTTGATTTCGTTCTCGCCGAGGCCGGCGATGCGCAACGGCTTGGCCAGTTCGGTCACCGGGTCGCTGGTCACCGCCCATTGCGGCTGGCTGCGGAAGATGAGGTCGATCACGCCGAAATACTTGTCGTTGCCGGCGCATTCCGCGATCTGCGCGGCCTTGGCGGCGACCTGGTCCAGCGGGAAGTCGCGATAGACGAGCTTCACCTTCCCGGTGTCGATCCACTTCTTCTTGATCTCGGGCAGCACCTGGGTGTGGAAATGCGCACAGTGCGAGCAGGTCAGCGAGGCGTATTCGATCACGGTGATCGGCGCCTTCGGATCGCCCAGCACATGGTCGCCGGGCTGCACGCTCTCCAGGGCCGCCTTGTTGGGGGCGGACGCCGCAGCCACAGGCGCGGGGCCGGCCGCAGGCGGACGGGTGCCGAAATAGACGCCAGCCGCAATCGCAGCCACCGCCACGACTCCGCCGGCGACGATCAAGATATTCCGCATTTGCCCTTACCCTCTCCACTACATCTTGGGAATTACGCCTGTGGGGAGTCAAACGTTTACCGGCCCACCTGGCGTAAAATCGCGACGATTGCATCGATGCCGCCGGGATTGCCGTACGGCTGCTCGTTGATGAACAGGGTGGGGGTCGAATTGACCCCCAGCGCCTGCCCGGACTGCACGTCGGCGATGACTTTGTCCAAAAGCCGGTCATTGGCGAGGCAAGCCTGCGCTTCGGCCTCCCCCACCCCCAGCCCGGCCAGCACCGTCATCAGTTCGGCTGCCGGGTCGGGCGCGGTCATCCACTGGACCTGGGTCCGGAAGATGGTGTCGACGGCGGCGAAGAATTTCTCCGGACCGGCGCACTCGGCCAGCAGGCTCGCCCGCGTGGCGATGGCGTCGGACGGAAAATGGCGGTGGACCAGCTTCAGCTTGCCGGTGTCGATCCAGTCGCGCTTCAGCGCCGGCATCACCGCGGCGTTGAAAGTCGCGCAGTGCGGGCAGGTGAAGGAGGCATAGTCGATCAGCACGTTGGGCGCGTCGGGCTTGCCCAGCACGTGATCGCCGGGCAGCGGTTCGAGGAACTGCCGCTGCGCCTGTGCCCGATCGCCGAGACCCAGGGTGGCAACGGCGCCCAGGGTGCCCAGCAGGAAACCGCGCCGGTCCGTCGCGATGCGGGCGCCCAGCCGCGCCAGCGCCGCGCGCAGGTCGGGATCCTTCACGCTGGCGGCCCGCTGGGCCATCGCCTGCTCCACGGCCGGATCGGGCCGCGGCACTTTCGGTGCCCGGGGCGGCGCGGAAATCACGCCCTGCACCAGGCGCACGTCGTCGATCACCCTGTGCCCGAAATAGGCATTCACCCGTTCCACGATCTGACCGCTCCTGTGCTGGACTTCGAGGGCTGCGGCGCCCGAGACCTTCAACCGCAGCGCCTTGCCGGCGCGCGCGCCGCGTCCCGCCAGGATCGCGTCGGGCCGCGTGGTGCGGGCGAGTTCCGGCCCAACGACCGCCGGCCAGTCGGCCTTCAGTCGCATGAGGGAAGCGCCACGGCCGGCCTTGCCGCCCTCGCGGGCGATGCCGGAGGTGAGCTTCTGGGCCAGACCGCCGATCGCACGGAAGCCGTTTTCGCGCATGGACCCTTTCAAACGCCGCTCCGTATGGTAGGCCACGCCCCCCGACCTGACCATGACTCACGCCGACCGCCTGCTCGCCTGGTATGATCGACATCGTCGCACCCTCCCCTGGCGCGCAGCCCCGGGGGAACGCACGGCGCCTTACCGTGTCTGGCTGTCGGAGATCATGCTGCAGCAGACCACCGTCGCCACGGTGGGCGAATACTTCCGCCGCTTCGTCGAGCGTTGGCCGACCGTCGAAGCGCTGGCCGCGGCGCCGCTCGACGACGTGCTCTCGGCCTGGGCGGGCCTGGGCTACTACGCGCGGGCGCGCAACCTCCATGCCTGTGCGCAGGCCGTATCCGACAGGCACGGCGGCCGCTTTCCCGAAGACGAAGCGAGCCTCCTCGCCCTGCCCGGCATCGGCCGTTACACGGCCGCGGCCATCCAGGCCATCGCCTTCGACCGGCCGGCCTCGGCCGTCGACGGCAACGTCGAGCGGGTGATCGCCCGGCTCTATGCCATCGAGACACCGCTGCCCGACGCCAAGCCCGACATCCAGGTCCGCGCCGCACGACTGGTGCCGCAGCAGCGCGCCGGCGACTACGCGCAGGCGATGATGGATCTCGGCGCCACGGTCTGCATCCCGCGCAATCCGCGCTGCGTCATCTGTCCGCTGATGCAGAACTGCAAGGGCCGCAAGCTCGGCATCGCGGAGGAGTTGCCGCGCCGCGCGCCCAAGGCGGAGAAGCCGACCCGCCGCGGCCTCGCCTTTGTGCTGCTGCGCAAGGACGGCGCCGTGCTGTTGCGCAAGCGGCCCGCGAAGGGGCTGCTGGGCGGCATGGACGAGGTGCCCTCGAGCCCGTGGCGCGAGGGCCCGTTCGTCGAATCGTCAGCGATGAGCGAAGCGCCCGTCCCGGCACGGTGGACGGTGATGACCGGACTGGTGCGTCACACCTTCACGCACTTCCATCTCGAACTCACTGTCGCCCGGGCAATCGCGACGACGGGACGCCTGGCCGGGCTGGCGCCCGGCACGAGCTGGTGCGAACTCAACAAGCTCGACGAACGCGCCCTGCCCACGGTCATGCGCAAGGTGATCGAGCACGCCGTGAAGGCTTGAGGTACCCGTCGAGGTTCTAGAGTCCGGAGCGGACCTGCTGGCGGAGATGATCGATCGGGCGACGGGAGCCGGCGACATCGATGTGCCAGAAGGTCCAGCCGTTGCAGGCCGGCGCGCCCTGCAGCGCCGCGCCGACCTGGTGGATCGAGCCGCGATGATCGCCCATCGCGTTCGAGGCCGAGAGCGTGCCGTCGGCGCGAACGCGCGCATGCAGGCGGCCGCTCTGATCGGAGAGGACCGTGCCGGGCTGCAGCAGACCCGCTTCGATCAGTACCCCGAACGGGATGCGCGGCTCGGCGCGCTTGCTGGGCTTGGGCGTCACGTCTTCCGCCGCCAGCGGTTCGATCTGGGCGATGCGCTTGCGCGCGATGGCGGCATAGTCGGGATCGCGTTCGAGGCCGATGAAGCGGCGGCCGAGGCGACGTGCCACGGCGCCCGTGGTACCCGTGCCGAAGAACGGATCGAGGATGACGTCGCCCGGATTGGACGCCGCCATGATGCAACGGAACAGGAGCGATTCCGGCTTCTGCGTCGGATGCGCCTTCTTGCCGTCCTCGCCCTTCAGGCGCTCGCCGCCGGTACAGAGCGGCAGCAGCCAGTCGGAACGCATCTGGGTGCCCTCGTTCAGCTCCTTCATCGAATCGTAGTTGAAGGTGTAGCGCTTGGCCGCCTTGTCGCGCGCCGCCCAGATCAGCGTCTCGTGCGCGTTGGTGAAGCGCTTGCCGCGGAAATTCGGCATCGGGTTCGACTTGCGCCACACGATGTCGTTCAGCAGCCAGAAGCCCTGGTCCTGTAGCGCCGTGCCGATGCGGAAGATGTTGTGGTAGCTGCCGATCACCCAGAGCGTGCCCTCGGGCTTCAGCGCGCGGCGCGCGGCGGCCAGCCAGGCGCGCGTGAACTTATCATAGAGCGCAAAACTTGCCCCGACGGACTCGGAGGGGTCTCCGAACTTGTCCCAGTCGTCGTCGACCGCATCGACCTTGCTATTGTCGGGACGCAGCAGGTCGCCGCCGAGCTGGAGATTATAGGGCGGGTCGGCAAAGACCATGTCGACAGAGGCCTCGGGCAGGGACTGCATCAGTTCGATGCAGTCGCCGACGAGCACGCGATCAATATTATCCACAGGCATCAGTGGAAGATGAATCCACAGCCCTGCACGGTCAAGAATCTAATTGAATCAAATGCTTAGACACTAGATCGAGTCGCAAAATTCACAGTCGACCACTATAACTGGAGGGAGGCATGCGAGGTGGCATGAGCGGGACACCCTCGATCGGAGACGATGACGGCCAGGGCGGGCTGAAGCGCCGCGCAGCGATCGGTGCGGCGATGGCCGGCGGTCTCGCGCTTTCGGGTCTTTCGACGCCGGCCAGAGCGACTGTCGGCGTGCGCACGCTGACGTCGCGCAGCCAACTGCGCGCGGCCTACGACCACGTGATCGTCGGCGCCGGATCGGCGGGCTGCGTGCTCGCGCACCGGCTGGGACGCGCCGGGCGGCGCGTGCTCGTGATCGAGGCCGGCCTGCGGGCCACCCTGCCGGCCGTCGCAACTCCGCCGGCCTGGCCCAGCCTCCAGGAGAGTGCATTGGACTGGCGGTACGTGACGACGCCGCAGCCTGGACTGGGCGGCCGCGCGATCACCTGTCCGCGCGGCAAGGCGGTGGGCGGGTCGAGCATCATCAATGCGCTGGCCTACCAGCGCGGCCACGCGGCG
Organism: Reyranella aquatilis; assembly: GCF_020880995.1. GTDB lineage: Bacteria > Pseudomonadota > Alphaproteobacteria > Reyranellales > Reyranellaceae > Reyranella > Reyranella aquatilis. The sequence continues at coordinate 82,610 of NZ_JAJISD010000004.1, forward strand.
GCCTACGACCGCTGGCCGGCCGGCTGGCGCCATGCCGATCTGCTGCCCTACTTCAGGCGTGCCGAAACCTTCTCGGGCGGCGCCAGTGACTGGCGTGGCGGCAATGGCCCGCTGCACATCCTGTCGCTGGCCGACGTCACGGACCGCACGCCGGTTGCCGAGGCCTTCATGGCGGCGGCGCAGCAAGCGGGCTTCCCGGTCACGCCCGACATCGGCGGGGAACACACGACCGGCGTCGGCTGGAACCAGCTCAGCATCAAGGGGCACACGCGGGACGATGCCGCGACGGCCTACCTGGACAGTCTCGCGAACGGTCCTGGAGAGGCAGCGGTCGATCTACTGGCCGGCGTGCAGGTGCTCGGCTTCGAGGTCGAGCGCGGCCGATGCCTCGGCGTGCGTCTGCCCGGCGGCATCGTGCGGCCCGAGGGCGACGTGCTGCTCTGCGCCGGGGCGATCGACTCGCCGCGCCTGCTGATGCTGTCGGGCATCGGCCCGGCCGAAGAGTTGCACGCGATGGGCATTGCGAGCGCCGTCGACCTGCCCGATGTCGGCCGCCGTCTGGAAGATCATCCGCTGCTGGCCGGCGTGGCGTACGAGGCGCGTCGCCCGGTTCCGGCTTCGCACTACAATCACTGCGACTCGCTGCTCTACGTGCCGCACGCCACGCCCGGCGAGAGTCCCGACATTCTCGTGATGTGCCTGTCGGTGCCGTTCGTGCGGCCCACCGTCGGTCCCTTGCCCGCGCCGGCCTATGTCCTCGTGCCCTGCCACCTGCAGCCCCGCAGCCGCGGCAGCGTCAGGCTCGTCTCCAGCGATCCAAGAGCCGCCGCAATCATCGATCCGAACTATCTGGGCGAGCCCGAGGATCTCGCGGTGCTGGCGAAGGGCGTCGAGATCGCGCGTGAGATCGGCGCCGCGAAAGCCTTCGACGACTGGCGCGCAAAGGAGGTCTATCCCGGACCGGCGTGGACGAGCGAAGCCGGCCGCACCGACTTCATCCGCCGGGCAACCGACTCTTTCCACCATCCCGTCGGCACCTGCCGCATCGGGGCCGTCGTCGACGAGCGCTTGCGCGTGAAGGGGATCGCCGGACTGCGCGTCATCGACGCCTCGGTCCTGCCCGGCCTGCCGGCGGCGATGTGCAATGCCGCGGTGACAGCGGTCGCCGAGAAGGCGAGCGACCTGATCCTGGCAGGTTAGGCGCGGTTGCGCCGGAACAGCAGCGCGACGATCACCCCGCCCAGCACCGAGGCCAGCACCATCAGCGCGAAGACGCCAACGGCCGCCCAGATCATGTAGGTGTGCGCCTTGGCGCCGGCTTCATCGACCCTCTTGTCGATGAGCGTCCGCACTTCGCTCACCTGCGCCTTCATCTCGTCGCGCAGCGCCTTCAGCTCCGGCCCCAGCGCGCGGGCCCGCTCCGCAGCGGCCTCCTTGCCCTTCTCGATCGTCTCTCGCGCTGTGGGCGGCGTCTGCTGTTGAGCGACCACTAAAGCGCTCTCTGCCGCCATGAGGCCGAAAACCAAAATCAGGATCGAAAGATGTCTGGACATGGCATGGCCCCATCGAAGCAGTCCTGCATGAATGCAGGCCGGCGCAACTCTCGTCCGGCGACGCCGCGCAAGCAACGGGGCGAGCGCAATCACTCGTCGGAGAGCGACCTGATCAGGGCACGCTTGTATTGCGCCGTGTCCATTGGGTTGTCGGGTAGCCAGCTCATCGCCGAGAGCAGACGGCGATGGGCGCGCCAAGCAAGAGTTGGATCGGCGCGATCACCAAATCGGCGATACACCTGGGCGGATACGATGCCGACGTAGGACGGCAACAGTGCATCAGCGAGAGCTTCAGCAGGATTACGATAGCAGGCTACGAGATTGGCGCCCAGATCCTTGAAGTTCGATCCGAACTCGATGAAGCCATCCGCACCGTAGCCAAACTGGAAGGAGCGACTGAAGCGATCCTGATTTCGGGATTGAATCCTTTCGATACTCTGAAACTGTGCTTCTTCCAACTTGAAGACCGGCAACACTTCCAGCTCCGAAAAGGCGCCATAGAACACATAGGCGTCCAGCGCATCGTTTATCGAGGTTGGGGTAAGCAACTTCGATTTCGCGTTGATGAACCGCACGTACTCTTCGAACTGTCGCTGCCATTCTTCGGAGCAATCGGTGTTCTGCTTCAAGTTCTCACCAGCCGCGAATGCCACCCGCAATGGAAATTGCCCCGGCGGCCACCGAAGACTCGCGAACTTGACCGCCTCTATCGCAATCTCGCGGGATATCCGTTCGAGTTCGTCCTCGGTTAGAGCGCTCTGCGACGCTGCCGGCCCTTGGACGCCTGTTGCCAGAGGAAGAACGACGACGCTTGCCGCGACCATCCGCGAAAGCAAATTGCGCCGTCCAGGATCGCTCAAGCGGTTTCCTCCGCAATCGCCTTCTTCACGCTCTTACGCTCATACATGCGGCGGCGGTGATCGACCACCCGCGGTATCCGCGCGAGGTCGACGCCGTCCTTCTCCAGCCACTGGGCGAGCGTGAAGAGATAGGGGTCGCAGATCGTGTACTGGTCGCCCATCACCCAAGGCCCCTTCAGCATGTCGCGCTCGATCAGTTCGAAGGCGCCGCCGACGGTCTCCGGCACCTTGCGCCGCATGGCGGCGATCGAATGGGCGTCGTCGGCATCGACCCAGCGATGACCACGCATGCGATGGGCGTGCGCCACGTGCACGTGCGAACAAAGATAGGAATTGAACGACTGCACCTGCGCGAAGGCGAAGGGATCGTCGGTCGGCGCCAGGCGCGACGCCGGAAAACTCTGCGCGACGTAGACCAGCATCGCCGGCGTCTCGGTGAGAATGCCTTTGTCCGTCACCAGCGCCGGCACGCGCCCCTTCGGATTGATCTTCAGGAACTCCGGCGACTTCTGCTGTTCCTTTGCAAAGTCGATGCGCGCCGTCGAGTAGTCCGCGCCGGCTTCCTCGAGCACGATGTGGGTGGCGAGCGCACAGGAGCCCGCGGCGTAGTAGAGCTTGAGCATTGCGTTCCTCCGGCCGTCAGACTTCGGCGTAGATTTCGATCACGTTGCCTTCGGGGTCGCGGAAGAAGAGCGCGCGATGGCCCCAGGCCGGGATATCGCGCGGCGGGCCCATCAGGTCGATTCCCGCGGCCGCCAGCTCGGCCTGGATCTCGTCGATCTCCGGCGGCGCGACCCGGAAGGCGAGCTGCACCGACGCCGATCCCGCCGGAGCGCCGGGCCCGTCCTGGAAGATGCCGTCGAGACTGCGCGGTCGCAGGCAGAGCAGGCCCGAGCCTACATGGAAGCTGATCCATCGCGGCGTCTCCCGCTCGATGCGAAACTTCATCATGTCGAGATAGAAGCGCTTCGCGCGTTCCATGTCCTCGCAGAGCAGCACCACGTAGTCGATATTGCGGATCGACGCCAATCCCATCGCATCGTCTCCCGTTGCCGGATCCCGCCTTACCGAAAGGCGAAGCCTTCCGAAAAGATGCTCGACCAAGGCACACCGCTTTCGCGCAGCTGCCTGGAAAGCTCCTCGGCGAAGCTCGCCGAACCACAGATCATGAAGGCGGTCTTGTTCAGGTCGCCGATGCCATCCAGGAGGTCGCGCGCGGAGAGGCGGCCCGATTCGGCCGTGGCCCAAAGCCGGTAGGAGATCCGCTCGACGTCGCGCGCAACGTCTTCCAGCTCTCCGTGATAGGCCGCGTGCGCACGATCGTGCACGACGTAGGTCACCGCGATCGGACGCTGGTCGTTGTCGGTGCGCTCGAACTGCAGCATGCCGAGGAACGGCGCAATCCCTATGCCGGCGCCGATGCAGACGATTCGCTCGAAACCGACGGTCGCGAGCAGCGTGAAGCCGCCGTAGGGACCGTAGAGTTGCACCGGATGGCCGGGCTCGAGCCGACGCAGCCGGCTGGTGAAGCCGCCGACTTCGCGGATCGACAGGCGGGCCTCGCGCGTGACCGGCGTCGAGGACAGCGAGAAGGGATGCATCTCGCGCGACCAGCGGTTTCCCTCGGCGATGGTGAGGAAGACGAACTTGCCGGGCGCATACGACATGCGCTCGCTGGCGGGCAGCATCTCGAGATCGAAGCCGTGCGGTCCGCGCGGCACGACACGCGAGACGCGATAGACGAACTTCGGACCGACGCGGCGGAACATCACCACATGATGGAAGTAGCTGCCGACGCCGACGAACGTCAGCACCGCCAGCCAGAGGCGCAGCGGCTCGAAGGCCGCGGCCGATCCCTGGATCAGCGAAACTCCCATCGCAACGGCGAACAGCACGCCGTTCAGGACGTGCAACGCACGCCACCATTCATAGGAAAGGCGCGCCGCATAGGCGGCGAGGCCGAGGGCGAAGAAGCCGTAGGTCGCCAGGATCGCCACCGTGAACAGAAGCGGCGATCCCTCCCGAAAGGGCTGGAAGATCGCCGCCACCGGCTGCTGTTCGGCGATGAAAAGTGGAACGAGGAACGCGAGGTGCAGGACGAGCAGGCCGAGCGCCAGCGGCCCGGTCACGCGGTGCAGCTTGATGGCCCGGTCGAGCCCGCCGAACATCACCTCGATCGCCGGATGGCGCGACCCCGCAAAGATCGTGAACGCCATGAGCGTGACCGACCAGAGCGCCGTGAGCTGGACCGGCGCGCGCCACGGCCACAACGGACCTTCGCCGGTCATCTCCATCTTGGCGCCGATCCACAAGGCGGTCGTGATGAGCAGTACGGCGCCGATGAGGTGAAGACCCGGATAGTGCAGAACGAGGCGCTCGGTGAAATCCCGTGCCGGTACCGGCATTCCCTTCTCGGCAGGCGAATGCGCAGCGGTCATTGGCAATTGACTCGTGCCGGGACGGCCATGGTTGCCTCCAAGTCGATGCGGGGGCGTATCGGTCGCGGTCCCATCACCTCAGACCAGCCGGGTCACGGGGGCGAAGCTGCGCCGGTGATGCGGCGTGGGGCCCAGCAGCGACAGCGCCTCGAGATGCTCCTGACTGCCGTAGCCGCGATTGGTTTCCCAGCCATAGCCCGGATAGGTGCGGGCGAGCGCGTGCATGTAGCGGTCGCGGGTCACCTTGGCGAAGATCGACGCGGCGGCGATCGAATAGGAATGGGCGTCGCCGCCGACGATGGTCTCGGCACGGCAGCCCAGTTGCGGCGGCACGCGGTTGCCGTCGATCAGGACGACCTCCGGCTGCTCGGCCAGCGCCTGCACGGCCCGGCGCATGGCGAGATAGGTCGCCTGCAGGATGTTGATGCGGTCGATTTCCTCGACGCTCGCCTCGGCCACGGCATACTGCACCACGCCGGACGCGATCATGGCCTCGTAGGCCTCCTCGCGCTGCTCCAGCGTCAGCTTCTTGGAATCGTCGATCATGCGCAGCAGCTTGCGCGCCGCCCGCGCGCGATCGATCACCGCGACGGCGGCGACCACCGGTCCGGCCAGCGGTCCGCGCCCGACTTCATCGACCCCGGCCACACGGCCCTCGCAGCGCAATTCGTATCGAAAGCTCGGCATATCCCCTGCGGCCGCGTCTAGACTGCGGCCATGTCCCCCAGTTCAGCAATCGCCGACATCATCGCGCAAGACCCCGTAGCTGTGAAACAGTTACGTGCGGTCCGCGAACTCGGCCTGCCGGACTGGTGCATTGCCGCAGGATTCGTGCGCAACCGCGTGTGGGACCATCTGCACGGCATCTTCCCGCCGCGGGCGCCTGTGGATATCGACGTCCTCTACTTCGACGCAGGCGACGTTTCGCCGGAACGCGAGGCTGCGTTCGAGCGACGCCTCGACGGGCTGCTGCCCGGCTTGCCTTGGCAGGTGCGCAACCAGGCCCGGATGCATGTCTGGAAGAACGTGCCGCCGCATCGCGACACGGCGGACTCGATGACCTACTGGCTGGAGACGGTGACCGGTATCGGCGTGCGCCTGGAGGCCGACGACACGCTCACCGTCGTCGCACCGCTCGGCACCGACGATCTCCTGAACCTCCGCTGCCGCCCGACCGCGTACGGGCGCACACGGCGCCACGAATACGACGCCCGGGTCGAAGCCAAGCGCTGGCGCGAACTGTGGCCCCGGGTGAATTTCATCGACTAGACTTGGCGAACGATGATCGCCGCTTTCCTGCCCCTCGCCGCCATTGCCCTTCTGGGCGCCCTGCTCCGCCACTTCATTCCCGGCATGGAGCAGACGCGCCAGTCGATGAACAAGCTGGTGCTCTACGTCTTCCTGCCCGCCCTCGTGTTCCGGACGGTGATGGACGGCACGATCAGCCGGCTGTTCCTCGAGATCCCCGCGCTGGCCGCGACGGGCACGCTGGCCTGCCTCGCGGTGGGCTTCCTGGTCTTCCACTTCCTGCCGATCCCCGGGCCGACCAAGGGGGCGATGATGCTGGGCGCCGCCTTCGGCAACGTCACCTATCTCGGACTGCCGGTGCTGCTCGGCATCTTTCCCGGCCAGGCCGACCAGGTCTCCGAGGTTTCGGTCCTGTTCGAGGTCACCAAGTCGTCGCTCAACCTCACGCTGGGCGCGATGATCGCCATCGCCTATGGCAGCCAGGAGCCCATCACCTTCCGGCGCACGGCGTACGAGGCGCTGAAACTGCCGCCGCTGTGGGCGCTGCTGGTCGCGATCCTGTGGAAACTCTCGGGCATCCCCTGCCCCGCCATGGTCATGGACACCGCCTCGATCCTCGCCGTGGCGGTGAGCGGCATCATGATGCTGTCGCTCGGCATGGCGCTGCGCTTCTCGGCGACGAAGCTCATGGCGCTGGCGATCCCGGTGTCGGCGATCAAGCTCGCCTTCGCACCGTTCGTCGTCTCCCTCGCCGTGGGACCGTTCGGCGTGAGCGGCGTCTACAGCAACGCCGCCATCCTCGAAGCCGCGATGCCCAGCCAGCTCCTGTCCTTCATCATCGCCGGCAAATTCAAGCTCGACGAGGAGACGCTGGCCTTCGTCATCATGGTCGACACGATCCTCGCCTTCGTCACCCTGCCGCTGGTCCGGACGCTGCTGCTCGCGACCTGATCGGCCCACACGCCCTCAACCCGGCTGGGTCGGCGCGGCCATGAGCTTCGCCGCCTGTTCCTGTGCGCGCCGGGCCGCCGGGCGTCCGACATGGCGCTGGGCATAGGCCTCGAACACTGGCCGCTTCTCGATGCCGCCGAACATCATGCCCCAGTGCAGGAACGACGCCATGTAGAGATCGGCCGCGGTGAAATGGTCGGCGGCGATGGTCTGCCGGCCCGCAACCAGTTGGGCCACGGTCTCCATTGTGCGCTCGAAGGAGCCGTAGCCGAGTTGCACCTGCAGTCGGGGCGTATCGGGCGTCCAGCCGGCCGCCTTGTTGCCCAGCGCCGGCTCGCAGCAGCCGGCGACGAAAAACAGCCAGCGATAGTAGGCGCCGCGCCCGGAGGGCGGCGGCGCGAGCTTCGCTTCGGGAAAGAGGTCGGCCAGGTAGCACAGGATGGCACCGGTTTCCGTGACGACCGTGTCGCCATGGCGGATCGCCGGCACCTTGCCCATCGGATTGATGGCGAGATACTCGGGCGACTGCATGTCGGGCCCGAACTGCTTCACCTCGATCCGGTAGGGACAGCCGATCTCCTCCAGCATCCAGTGGATCATCGCGCCGCGAGACTGCGGGTTGGTGAACAGGATCAGGTCGTCGGCCATGACTTCACTCCTCTACAACAATCTCATCTGCCGCCCGTCGCGCCTGGCATCGACCAGGGCGGTGCGGGCGGCGGCGGGAACGGCGAAGCGCTGCGTGTCGAGGCGATAGCGCACACGGTTGAGATCGAGGCGTTTGACCGACGCCGCGAAACGCTGGCTCAGAAGCTGCGCGATCGGCCCCTCGCCCTTCATGCGCGTGCCGAACTCCGCCTTGTAGAGCGCGCCGCCGCGCATCTGGCGCACCAGCGAAAGCACACGCTCGGCGCGGTCGGGCCGATTGGCGCGCAGCCATTCCTCGAACAGGTCCTTGATCTCGAGCGGCAGGCGCAGCGCCGTGTAGCCCGCGCGCGTGGCGCCGGCCGCCGCCGCGGCATCCAGGATCGCTTCCATCTCGTGATCGTTGAGGCCCGGGATCATGGGCGCCGTCATCACCCCGACGGGAATGCCGGCCGCCGCGAGTTCGCGGATGGCGGCAATCCTGCGATGCGGCGCCGAGGCGCGCGGCTCCATCGTGCGCGCGAGGTCGCGGTCGAGCGTCGTCACCGACAGGAACACTTCGGCGAGGTTGCGCTTGGCCATGTCGCCCAGGATGTCGATGTCGCGGGTGATCAGGTGGTTCTTGGTGACGATACCGACGGGATTGTTGAAGTCGCTGAGCACGCGCAGGATCTGGCGTGTGATCTTGAGGTCGCGCTCGACCGGCTGATAGGGATCGGTGTTGGTGCCCATCGCCACCACGTCGCAGCGATACTTGGGCGACGCCAACTCGGCCGTGAGCAGGGCTGCGGCCTCGGGCTTGAACAGGATCCTGGTCTCGAAATCGAGGCCCGGCGACAGGCCGAGATAGGCATGGGTCGGGCGCGCGAAGCAGTAGATGCAGCCATGCTCGCAGCCGCGATAGGGATTGATCGACCGGTCGAACGGAACGTCGGGCGAGGCGTTGCGCGCGATGATGGTGCGCGTCGCATCCTTCGTCAGTGTCGTGCGCAGCGGCGGCAGCTCGTCCTCGATGTCCCAGCCGTCGTTGGTGCGGATGCGCTTCTCGTCGTCGTAGCGGCTGGTCGCGTTGCTGAGCGCCCCGCGCCCGTTGTGCTGCGGCTCGGCGATCTGGTCGTCCGGATAGAGCGGCGGGCTGGGCTCTTTCATGGCGCGACTCTTAGAACAAATCGAGAACGAGTCAAGCCACTGCCGCTAGCGGTTCATTGTCTCCCCGCTATGCCATCCGTAGAGAGAGGCCATGCATGCCATTGAGTTACGCCCCGCCCGTCCCGAGGACCACGACTTCCTGATCAGCCTCTCGCCCCGCCTGTCCGGCGTGCCGGGTCCCGCCTGGCACGACTTGGCGGCCATGGAAGGGTTCCAGGACCGGTACATGGCCTCGACCTTCGCCAACGTCGATCCAGCGGCCCGGACGCTCGTCGCCTGGTCGGCCGACGGTAAGCGACTGGGCTACATTCACGTGCGCCCGTTCAAGGACGGCGTGACCGACGAGCCCTGCGGCTACGTCTCGCTGCTGGCGCTCGTCGAGGAAGCCGAAGGCCGTGGTATCGCCCGCCTGATGATGCAGGAGGCCGAAGCCTGGGCACGCGCCCAGGGTTACCGCTTCCTCTGCCTCGACGTCTTCGCCGACAACCGCCACGCCGTGGAGTTCTACGAGCGGCGCGGCTTCCAGACCGAGACTCTGCGCATGGTGAAGCCGCTATAGCCACTCGGCAAATTTATACCATCGGTTGTATCACTAGTATTTAATACACTCTAATATGAGGGCTTAGCCTATCCATTTGAGAGACAGCAGATGGCAGATATTGAGGTCAGGACTGCGAGTCACGATGACATCGATTTCATCACCAGGCTCTCGCCGCCGGGCGATGAGCGGCTCGCCTCGCAAGCCCGTCTCACCGTTGAACGGGCCTCGACGGCCGGAAATTCGGCGATCCTCATAGCCGTCAACGGAGATGGACGGCGCCGGGGCTACGCACATCTATACCCGGAGACAGACGACTCAGGAGAAGAGCCTCGTCATTATGTTGTTCAAATTGCCATGGCATATCAGGCAGAGCGCTCCGTCTCGAGCGTTCTCCTCGAGGAGGCGAGCGCTTGGCTGAATAAGCACCGCCATCGGTTGGCGACCATCGAAGTCCTAACCGAGGACGAAAGTGGCGCTGTGATCGAAGCCGGAACCATCAACCCTCCGAGGCCGTCATAGCCACTCGGCGCGAAGGGCGCGGATGGAGTCGCGGTCGAAGCACTGGCCGATGCGTGCCCGCAGATGGACCTTCATGGCAGGTTCCAGACCCGCGTCGCTCCATTGCGAGGGATCGGACGGATCGCGCGGCGATTCCGTCTGCACTTTCCAGCGCGCCATGAACATAATCGTGCGCAGCCACGTGAGCCGTCGCATCGGCTGCAGCCAAGGCCGCAGCTCGGCGGCGCGCGTCTCGCCGATCTGCGCCAGATAAGTTTCGTAGAAGTGCGCGACCTGGGCGAGGGAGAGAACCTTGCCGACATCGGGATGCCACACCGTCGAGGTCGGCAGGGTCGCGTGCGCGAGGTCGATCGCCGCCGATCCAACATGGACCTTCTCCAGGTCGACGAACCAGGCGAGGCCGCCGTGATCGACGATGAAGTTGCCGGGATGCGTGTCGGCCAACGCGATCGACAGCGCCTGCGGGCGCTCCGCAAACGTCTTCGCCATTACGCGCATGAGCTCGAGTTCTTCGACGATCTCGGCACGGGCGCCGGGATCCGCCACGCCCTTGTCGAGAAAGCGACGGGCGCCCTCCTCCACGACATTGAGCGTCGTACGGAACGGATTGTCCTGATACGGGATCGGCGAGCCTGGTGCAGGCAGCGGCAGCACATGGAGGCGCGCCAGCGTGTCGGCCATCGCGTCGAGTTCGCCCGGCAGCTGTGGCGCCCGGCCCTCGATGAAATCGACGATCAGCGCACCGCCGGGCAGGCCGGGCCGTGGCTCGATTACCTCGTCAAGTCGCGGCGTGCGCCCCGCCGGTGCGAGGTGACGGAACGCTTCGGCCTGCAGATGAAGCCGCGCCGCCGCCGTCGGATCATCTTCGTAGGCGTAAGCGATCCGCGCGAGCCGTCCGTCCTTCAGCCTTACATGCCCATGTGCCGTGCCGGTCGCCGGCAACGGCTCGCCTTTGTCGATAGCCGCCAAAACGTCATCGTTCATCGCGCCAGCACTGCATGAGAGCGTTTCACGAGATTGGATTATATCTGCGTTCCCGCGCCGTCTATTTGGTAAACGTTCGCTCGATGATCTGGCCGCTCGCCCAATCAATCACATCGTCGTAGCCAGCAAAATTGTAAGCGTGCAGCCGTCCGTGATCATCAACACACAAGTTGGTCCATACGGCTTCGAGTGCATGCTTGGGCGTCGCCTTCCAAAGAATTTTCCCCTCAGCATTCACCCTGTGCAAATTGCAGAATGCTGAAGTTTGGTCGGCCCAATCGAGGATCACGATTCGGTCTCCGTTCCCAAGAGTGATCGAAGCAATGTCTCTCAAAGGCATTCCCGCTCTCGCTCAGCCACTGCGTGGCATCTTGCCTTCGTTGAGGCGCGGCATCAGCTCGGCGAAGTTGCAGGGGCGGAAACGGATGTCGAGCTGCTGGCGCAGGATGTCGTCCCAGCCGTCCTTGCAGGCGCCGGTCGAGCCGGGCAGCGCGAAGATGTAGGTCGCGTTGGCGACGCCCGCGGTGGCGCGGCTCTGCATCGTAGAGGTGCCGATCTTCTGGAAGCTGATCCAGCGGAAGGTCTCGCCGAACCCCTCGATCTTCTTCTCGAACAGCGCCTCCAGCGCCTCCGGCGTGACGTCGCGGCCGGTGACGCCGGTGCCGCCGGTCGAGATCACGACCTCGATGCGCGGATCGTCGATCCACTTCTGCACCTGCGCGCGAATCAGCGCGACGTCGTCGGTGACGATGGCGCGGTCGGCCAGGACATGGCCGTCGCGCGCGATGCGCTCGACCAGCGTGTCGCCCGACTTGTCGGTCTCAAGCGTGCGCGTGTCGGAAACCGTGAGAACGGCGATGTTCACCGGCTTGAATTGCTTGGTTTCGTCGATGCGGTTCATGCGTCCACTATACTCCTGGGCCCGGCCTCGTTCGATGTCTGCCGCGAAATCCGTTCGCGCCGCCAAAGGATTTTTCCCGAGAACGCAGGGAAAGCATCACGACTTTCCATTGACTCCCCCGGGCGGGGTTCTAGTGATCTCCCAACCCAACGAATCAGACAGTTAACAGCCTGGAGACACCATGACTGGCCCCACCGATTGGAAGCATGACGGCGTGCGGGTCATCCCCGCCGGATCGCTCGACACCAACACCGCGCAGACCCCGGGCATGAACCGGGCCGCGGCCATCAATTTCGCCCGCGTCGGCGCCCAGAAGCTGTGGGCCGGCACGGTGACCATCCACGCCCACGCCAAGACCGGCGCCCATCATCACGGGCACCTAGAAAGCGTGATCTACGTCGTTAAGGGTCGCGCCCGCATGCGCTGGGGCGACCAGCTCCAGTTCGTGGCCGAAGCAGGCCCCGGCGACTTCATCTACGTGCCCCCCTACGTGCCGCACCAGGAGATCAACGCCTCGGACACCGAGCCGCTGGAATGCGTGCTGGTCCGTTCCGACAACGAGGCGGTCGCGATCAACATCGACATCACCCCGGCCGAGAAGGTCGAAGAAGTCTACTGGGTCGACCCGACGCATCCCCATCCGCACAAACACTGACGCTGCGCGTCAGAGTTTGTGCGGATGCGCGGGCGGCAGCGCATTCATATGCGCGAGAGCCCGCACGGTGCAGAATAGATATGAATTCGAAGGCGGCCCTACCCGGCCGCCTTCTTCTTTTTCGGCCACAGCCCAGCCAGAAGCAGCAGCACCGCCACGATCGCAAAACCGGTCGAGATCGTGCTGTGCAGGAAGATCGTCGGATCGCCGTCGGAGATCGCCAGCGCCTGGCGCACCGAACGCTCGAAGATCGGGCCCAGCACGTAGGCCAGGATGACGATGCCGAGGTCGAAGCCGTGGCGGCGCAGGAAGTATCCCACGAAGCCGAAGATCACCGAGATGACCACGTCGGCGGGATTGCCGTTCGAGGAATAGACACCGATGAGGCAGACCGCGAGGATCATCGGCGTGAGATAGGCGCGCGGGATGTCGAGGATGCGCACGAACAGGCCGATCAGCGGCAGGTTCAGGATCAGCAGCATGACGTTGCCGATGTACATGCTGGCCACGACGCCCCAGAAGATCTCGGGCTGGCGCTCCAGGATGGTCGGCCCCGGCGTGACGCCGTGGATGATGAAGGCGCCGAGCAGCAAGGCCGTCACCGCGTTGGCGGGGATGCCCATGCAGAGCAGCGGGACGAAGGCGCCGGCGGTGCCGGCATTGTTGGCCGATTCCGGCCCGGCCAGTCCCTCGACGGCGCCCTTGCCGAACTCCTCGGGGTGCTTCGAGAGCTTGCGCTCCATGCCGTAGGACAGGAACGAGGCCAGCACCGCGCCGCCGCCGGGCAGAAGGCCCACCAGGAAGCCCATGAATGTGCCGCGCACGACCGGACCGACGGATCGCCTGGCCTCTTCGCGCGAGGGCATGAAGCCCAGCAGGTGCGAGGGCGGCGGCAGGACCTTCATGTCGTCGGGCTTCTGGCGCGCCATGAACAGCACTTCGGACAGGCCGAACAGGCCGATTGCCAGCGGGACGAGATTGACGCCGTCGCCCAGCGCCAGGATGCCGAAGGTGAGACGCGGCGTCATGTTGAGCGGGTCGCTGCCGATCGTGCCCAGCAGCAGGCCGAACGCCGCCATCAGCAGCGCGCGCGGCAGCGAGCCGCTCGACATGTAGGTGACCATGGTGAGGCCCGCGAGCATCAGCATCGCATACTCGGCGGGGCCGAACTTGATGACCAGCTCGGCGAGCGGCGGTGACAGGAAAGAGATCCCGATGACGCCCACCGTGCCGGCGAAGAACGAGCCCAGTCCGGCGATGCCCAGCGCGGCGCCGGCACGGCCCTTGCGCGCCATCTCGTAACCGTCGAGGCAGGTCACGACCGACGAGGCCTCGCCCGGGATGCGCATCAGCACCGAGGTCACGGTGCCGCCATAGGCCACGCCGTAGTAGATGCCCGACAGCATGATGATGGCCGAGGTCACGTCCATCTTGAACGTGATCGGCAGCAGAATGGCGATGGTGGTGAGCGGCCCCAGCCCCGGCAGGATGCCGACGACGGTGCCGAGGAACGCGCCGACGAAGCAGTAGAACAGGTTGTCGAGGGTCAGCGTGGTGGCGAAGCCGCCCAGCAGCGCTTCCATGCGTCAAACCTCAGCGAACGTAGGTGTAGAATTTGCGCTCGATCGGGCCTTCCGGCAGATCGACGCGCAGCAGCCAGCCGAAGCAGACCAGGCCGGCGGCGGCACAGGCGATGCCGTAGCCGATCGAGGCGAACCAGGACCGACGTTCGGCGAAGCGCATGATCACGATCGTCACGGCCATGGTGGTGACGACGAAGCCGGCATACATCGCGCCCAGCGCGAACACCGCGAAGGTGGCGATGTAGATCGCGAAGGTCCGGTTCGACTCCTTCGTCGCCTCGACGTCGTCGGTGTCGCCACCCTCGGTCTCGCCGGCCTGGCCCGGAAAGACCAGGACGACCAGGGCGAGCGTCACGCAGATGCCGGCCATGAGCTGCGGGAAGAAGCCGGGGCCGGGACCGTCGAAGCCCCAGCTTTCCAGCTCCAATGCCTTCCACAGGCCGATGAGCGCGGCGCCCAGAAGGCCGAGCGTCGCGATCCGCGTGCCGCCCAGCTTCATCATGCCGGCTTCTTGGCCATGCCGGTTTCCTTGAGGATCGGCACCAGCTCCTCCTCGATCTTCTTGAGCAGCGCGCCGTATTCCTTGCCGTCGCGATAGATCGCCTGGATGCCGAGCTTGGTGATCTGGCTGGTCACGGACTCGTCCTTCATGACGTCGGCCAGTGCCTTGTCCATGCGCTCCTTGATCGCCGGATCGACTCCGGTCGGGAAGGCGTAACCGAAGGGTCCGTTGCTGACGGCGTTGTAGCCCAGCTCGCGCAGCGTCTTGACGTCCGGATAGTCGGGCCAGCGCGCCTCGGCGGCCGAGGCGAGGAAGCGCAGCTTGCCGGCCTCGATCTGCGGCCGCATCTCGGTGACCGTCTGGATGACCGCATCGACATGGCCGCCGATCGCAGCCGTCACCGATTCGACGCCGCCCGGGAACACGACCCAGCGCAGCTTGGCGCCGCTGAGTTTGGCGAGCTGGAACATCGCCACCACGTTGGTGACGTTGTTGGAGCTGTAGGTGAGCTGCTTCTGCTTGCCCTGGTTGACAAGGTCCTCGATCGACTTGATCGGGCCGTCGGCCTTCGCGCCGATTCCGTATCGCAGGGCCGCGACCTGGCCGATGATGTCGAACGCCTTCCACGGCTCGTAGGCGACGTTCATCATGTTCGGCACGGCGATATGGCTGGAGATCGCCACCAATCCCATCGTGTGGCCGTCCGGCGCCGACTGCGCCAGCGTCGTCGGCCCGAGTGCGCCCGCGCCGCCCACGACGTTCTTGACGATGACCGTCGCGTTCAGCCGCTTTTCGAGCGCCTGAGCGATGATGCGCGCGGTGAGGTCGGTCGAGGCACCCGGCGCGTTCGGATTGATCAGCGAGATCTCGCGCGCCGGCCACTTGCTGGACTGGGCGATCGCCGGCGCGGCCACGGTCATGGCGGCGAGCGCGGTCCCACCCTTCAATACGCTTCTGCGGTTCATGCTGTTTTCCTCCCTTGATTTCATATCGGGTGACAGTGCTTGTCGTGCCCGCGATCGGTCAAGGGAGGCGTGCCGGTACGCGAACCTCTACGGGGCCGCGCGCACCTCGGCCGAACGATCCCAGATGTTGGGCTGCTCGCGGTTGGTGTAGCCCGACACGAAGAGGTTCGGCTGGCCGGTCGTCACGTCGTAGGTGTGCCGACGCACAGCACCGATGTTACCGCCGTAGACATGGATGCTGATCGAGCCGCGATCGTCCAGTGCGTTGGTCACCTGGTGAATGTCGCCCACGGGATTGCGCGGCGCCGGGACGAGGACCTCGACGTCGCCGGGCTCGAGCTTGCTGAGCGCGCCCGGCACCAGCACGCCGGTCTCGGGATGACGCGTGAAGCTGAGCGAGGTTTCCGAACCGCGCAGCATGCCGACCAGACCCCACATCTCGTGATCGTGCACCGGCGTGTTGGCCCTGGGCGCCCACACGAAACTCACGACGCAGAAGCGCTCGAACGGGTCGCACCACAGCAGGTTCTGCGCATAGCCATGCGGCGGCACCTTCGCCGCCTGCTCGGGCAGCCAGTCGTCGTGCTTCACCAGCTCGCCGAGAAGCTTGGCGCCGACCTCGACGACGGCGTTCTCGTCCTTGTCCTGCCAGGCACCACCGGTGAGAGAGGTCATGTCGCCGATGAAACGGCGCAGGCGATCGATGCTCATTCCGCAGCCTTTCGCTGGAAGGTGTTTCCGAAGATCGCCTCGGTGTCGGCACCGAGGGCCGGCGGATCCCGCCGCTTGGAGATGTCCGTGGCCGAAATCCGGACCGGGCTCCCGAAGGTTTTCGTCTTCACGCCGGAAGGAAGCTCCATTTCCTCGACCCAGCCCATGTGCGCGACCTGCGGGTCGGCCAGGATCTGGCTGTAGGTGTTGATGCGGCCCTGCGGCACGCCGGCCTTCTCGAAGGCGGCCAGCCAGTGATCCACGCCGTGCTTCGCGAACTCGACCTCGAGCAGGTCCTTCAAGGCGACCTGGTTGGCGGCGCGCGACTGCGTCGTGGCAAAGCGCGCATCGGCGAAGAGGTCGGGACGCCCGACCACCTGGGTCACGGCTTCCCACAGCTTGTTGTTGCCGGCGGCGATGACGAAATGGCCGTCGGCCGCCTTGAAGGCCTGGTAGGGCGCGTTGCGCGGATGGGCAGAGCCGAGCTTCCTGGGATCGTTGCCGGTGCCGAAGAACTCGCTGGTCTGGAGCGCGGCCATCCCCAGGCTGCAGCCCAGCATCGACGCATCGACATGCGCGCCGGGTCCGCCACCCGCCACGCGGCGCAGGATGGACACGATCGTCAGGGCCGCATAGAGCCCGGTGCCGACATCGGAGACCGGCACGCCGCACTTGACCGGCGCGCCGTCGGGCTCGCCGGTCACGCTCATGATGCCGCTCATCGCCTGAACGGTGACGTCGAAGCCGCCCTCGCCCGAGCGTGGGCCGCTCTGGCCGAAGGCCGAAATGGAGCAATAGACGAGGCCGGGCTTCTCGGCACGGAAGGATTCGTAGCCGAGGCCGAGCCGATCCATCACGCCCGGCCGGTTATTCTCCAGCACCACATCGGCGGTGAGGATCAGCTGGCGCGCCGCCGCCTTCTGCGCCGGGTCCTTGAGATCGAGCACGACCGAGCGCTTGTTGCGGTTGATCGAGGCGAAGTTCTCGCTGTAGCCCCCCTCGGAGCCTTCTGTGATCGGCGGCCACTGGCGCATCATGTCGCCCTCGGGCGGCTCGACCTTGATCACCTCGGCGCCGAGATCAGCCAGCAGCATTCCACAATAGGGACCTGCCAGGACCTGGCAGAACTCGACGACGCGTACACCAGCCAGCGGCAACATGATCAGCGGGTTCCGTCCTGCGCGATGTAGCGGGGCCAGTCATGCGAGGCGATCTGGTCGAGCGACGGCGTCGGCTGGCCGAGTCGAAGCTGGTAGATCCAGTAGTTGGTGAGCACGCGCTGCACGAAGTCGCGCGTCTCGTGGAGCGGGATCAGCTGGATATAGAGGAGCGGATCCTGCGAGGCGTTCAGCGAATTGTCCCAGCGCATCACGTTGCCCGGCCCGCCATTGTAGCCCGCCGTCGTGCGCACGAGATTGCCGTCGGTCTCGTTGAGCAGCATCGAGATGTAGGCCTGGCCCAGCGACATGTTTACCGACGGATCCCAGGGATTGGCCCCCGCGGTCTCCGGCGCATAGCGCGCGGAGACCGCGCGCGCCGTGGCCGGCATCAGCTGCATCAGGCCCATCGCACCCACGACCGAGCGCGCCTTGGGATTGAACGCCGATTCCTGGCGCATGAAGGCATAGACCAGTGCACGGTCGACACTCTGGCCGCTCGAGGGTTGCCACGGCGGGACCGGATACATGCCGCCGTCGTAGCCCTTGATGTTGTGACGCTGATCCCAGTTGGCGTTGCCGACGCGCACCGACAAGGCGGGCAGTTGTGCCTTCTGCGCCAGCGCCATCACCGCCTCGACGTAGCGCGGATCGGCGTCGATCGAGGCGGCGAAGAGTTCGCGCTCCGCCGCCGTCGTGGCGCCGAGCTGCAGCAGCGCCAGCGCGCGACGGGCGGCACGGTCGTCGCGCAGCATGTCGGTGCGCTTGCGGTCGAGCGCCGGCACCTCGAAGTCGGGCTGGATCTGCATGCCCAGCGCCTTCTGCGCGACGAGCCCGTAGAAGGTGCGGCCATGCAACGCCGCGCGCTTGAGGTAGGGCGCGTATTTCTGCGGGTTGCCGGCCAGCAGGTTGGCGCGTGCCGCCCAGAACGAGCCCGCCGCCAGGGTCCACGACGAGGCACGGTCGGGCGAGGCATCGGCCACCAGCTCGAAGCGGCGGGCCGCCTCGGCCATGTTGCCGCGCGTGAATGCCGTCATGGCGGCGTTCCAGTTGGCGTCGGGCGGCATGCTGGCCTCGACGGGAATCTGGACGCCCCGCTGCGGGTCGGCTTCGAGCTGGCGCGTGCGCAGGCGGCCGCGCCACAGCTCGACCTCCTGCGGTCCGAGGATTTCGGTCGAAGACTTGCGGTCGAGCAGGACGAAGGCGGCATTGAAGCCGCCGTCGTCGGCCATGCTCTGCAGCCGCGATCGCAGTTCCGCGGCGCGGCCGGCATCGGCGCCGTTCACGGTGCGGGCGGCGGCGAAGTTGGGCGAGCCCGGCGTGGAGCCGACGAAGGTTGCCGGCGTGAGTTCCGGGCCGCCGGGCGTGCGCCGCGCCAGGGCGAGACGGTAGATCGCGGGTGCGTCGGGATGGTCGTTGTATTCCTGGAGCCAGGCCGCCAGCTGGTCGTAGCGTGCCTGGTTGTTCGGACTGAGCAGTCGCTGCGCGCCGACATAGCCCATCAGCGTCTTGTCCTGGAGCTGACGGATGTCTTCGTCCGCCTGCGCCCAGTTTCCCGACTGCTGCGCCTGGAAGATGCGGCGGTAACGGTCGCGGGTTTCGTTGTCGAGGACGGTCGGCAGCCCGGCGACGACCGCGTTCTCGTCGAGTTCGACGACGGGCGGCGGCGGCACATAGACCGCGGCGCGCGGCGCGGGACGGGCCGCGGGTCGCGCTGCCGGCCGGGTCACGGCGGCCTTGGTGGTCGCGGGGTTGGTCGCCTGCGTCTGGACCGGCTTCTTGGCGGTCTGCGCCGAAGCCTGGGCCGCCATCAGGGCGGCCGCCCCGATCAGGACGGCGGATAGGGTGGTTCGCATGGCGCACCGTAGTTTGACTCTGGCCCACACGACAAGAGTGGGGCGACAAGGGCCGGTGGGCCTATACTGCGCGCAACGGAGGACCTGAATGAACCTGCATCAAGAGCGTGCCGCGGCCGTGCGGCGCCTGATCGACGAAGCCCGCACCATCGAGAAGTCGGGCGTGACATACGCCAATCTCGAGAAGATCGGTGGACTTCTCTCGTCGCTGGCCCGCCGCGCCGAGCTCTTTCCGCAGGAGGAGTTTCCGCTGGGCGCCGACGGCGGCATCTATCGCCTGAGCGAGGATCCCGACCATCGCTTCGCGCTCTATGCCTCGGCCGGTGGCGCCGGCAAGAAGGTGCCGCCGCACAACCACACGACCTGGGCGATCATCGCCGGCGTCCACGGCGCCGAGCGCAACGTCGTCTACGACCGGCTCGACAACGGCGCGCAGGAAAACGTCGTGCAGTTGCGCGAGGCGCCGGCCAAGGAGAAGACGCTGAAGCGCGGCGACGTGATCACCTTCCTTCCCGACGACTTCCATCATATCGAGACACCGGTCGATTCGGGCAATGCGCTGCACCTTCACTTTTATGGCCTCAGCCTCGAGCACCTGCCCAACCGGCTGACCGTCGACATGAAGACCGGCGCGGCCAAGCGCTTCATGGCGAAGCCGAAGATCCTGACGCCGCTGCTCAGCGTGCAGCAGGTCAAGGAGATGCTGAAGGGCGGCGAGGTCTTCGCGTTCTTCGACGTGCGCGAGGAAGGCGAGTTCTCGACCCAGGGCCATCCGCTGTTCGCCACCCCGCTCCCCCTCTCCCGCCTCGAGCCGCGGGCGCTCGCCCTGCTGCCCGATCCGCACATCCGCATCGTGTTGATGGACGGCGGCGAGGAAGGGCAGACGGGGCGCGCCAACCGCGCCGCCGCGGCCCTCAGCCGCCTCGGCTACACCAATCTCGCGGTGATGGCCGGCGGCCTTAAAGGATGGCGCGACGCGGGCTACGAGGTCTTCACCGGCGTCAACGTGCCCAGCAAGGCGTTCGGCGAGGTCGTCGAGCACGGCAACGACACGCCGCGCATCGACGCCGCCGACGTGCAGAAGCTGATCGACAGCAAGGCCGACATGGTGATCCTCGATTCGCGGCCGCTGCCGGAATTCACCAACATGTCGATCCCCGGCGGTGTCGACTGCCCCGGCGCCGAGCTGGTCTATCGCGTGAAGGACTTCGTGACCCGGCCGGAGACGCTGGTCGTCGTCAACTGCGCCGGCCGCACGCGCTCGATCATCGGCGCCCAGTCGCTGATCAATGCCGGCCTGCCCAACAAGGTGATGGCGCTGAAGAACGGCACCATGGGCTGGCACCTGGCCGGCCTCAAGGTTGCCCGCGGCGAGACGAGGAGTTTCGGCCCGCAGGGTGCCGAAGCCGCGAGGTTCGCTCAGGCCGCCGCCGCGAATATCGCGGCCAGGATGGGCATCCGGAAGATCGACAAGGCCGGCCTCGACGCCCTGGTGAAGAAGGGCGGACCGCTCTATCGCCTCGACGTGCGCGATCCCGCCGAATATGCGCAGGGCCATCTCGCGGGCTTCCGCCATGCCGCGGGCGGCCAGCTCGTGCAGGCGACCGACCAGTATGTCGGCGCCCGCAACGCCACCATCGTGCTGCACGACAATGACGGCGTGCGCGCCACCATGACGGCGCACTGGCTGCTGCAGATGGGCTGGAACGAGACCTACGTGCTCGATCACAAGCCGGCAGCATCCGAACTCACGACCGCGGCCGAGCCACGATATCCCGCCGGTTTCATCGTGCCGCAGGTCCCGACGGTAACGGCGGCCGAACTCGAAAAGTCGCTGGCGACGAGCCTCGTGATCGATCTCGACACCAGCCTGAAGTATCGCGACGGACACATCCCCGGCGCCTGGTTCGCGGTCCGCGCCAATCTTGCGCGCACCCTGCCGGAAATGCTGGGAAAACAGCCCGGCAGCACCCGGATCGTCCTCGTGGCCCCTGATGCCGAGATCGCTGCCTTGGCCGCATTCGAAATTGCCGAACAAGCCGGCGTGACCCCGGTCCATATTCTGTCAGGCGGAATGAAGGCGTGGCGGGAGGGTGGTTTCGACCTCGAAACCGGGCATGTCCGAATGGCAGATCCGCCGACCGACGTCTGGTACCGCCCCTACGACTTCAAGGAGGACGTGGAAGCAGCCATGCGACAGTACCTCGACTGGGAGGTAGACCTCGTCCCGCAGGTCGAGCGCGACGGTGATGCCCGGTTCACTGTCCTCAAGCGGTAGAAGGGCGCAACGCCTTGTATTTGAAGGCCTTGTCACATCGTCGCGTCCGCTTGACTCCCTCCGGGCCTGCCAATAGGTTCCGGCGCGTTTTTCATTGTGACCGCATCGCGTCGATGCGATGGCGATGGAAAGCCCGGAGCGGAGCATCCGGTTATGGCTGAGGACGATCGGAAATCGACCCCTGATGAGCTGGATCGGCGCCTGAAAGGTGTCCGGCAGGCCTACCAGGCGGGAACAGGACGGTCGTCGGGACCCGCAACGCGTGGCGCCGGAGGCGAAAAGCTGGGCGTCGGCATGCGGATCGCGGTCGAACTGGTGGCGGGCGTCGTTGCGGGGGCCTTTCTCGGCCTGATGGCTGATCAGTGGTTGGGAACCAAGCCCTGGCTGCTGATCGTGGGGTTCGTACTGGGGTGCTGTGCGGCGTTCTTGAACGTCTACCGGGTTGCGCAGGCTGAAGAGCGGCGCAGCAAGGCGGCCCAGGATGAAAAGAAGAGCTGATTTGGGGATAGAGTAACGTGGCCAGCCCGCTCGAGCAGTTTGCTATCCAGGACTACACCGCCCCGCTGTTCACCATCGGCGGCCATCACATCGCCGTCACCAATTCCGCCGTCTTCATGATGGGCGCCGTGGTGCTCTCCTCGGGTCTGCTGATGGCGGGCGCGGGCAAGGGAGCGATGATCCCGGGCCGTATCCAGGCGATGGCCGAACTCTTCTACGAGTTCATCGCCAACATGATCCGCGACAATGTCGGCAGCGGCGGCAAGAAATTCTTCCCGTTCATCTTCTCGCTCTTCATCTTCACGCTGTTCGGCAACATCCTCGGGATGCTCCCCTACGGCTACACCTTCACGTCCCAGATCGCCGTCACCTTCTTCATGGCGATGGTGGTGTTCCTCGGCGTGACGCTGATCGGCCTGTTCAAGCACGGCCTCCACTTCTTCTCCCTGTTCTTCCCGCACGGCGCGCCGCTGTTCACTGCGCCGATCCTGATCCCGATCGAGCTGGTCTCCTATCTCAGCCGCCCGATCAGCCTGTCGGTCCGCCTGTTCGCCAACATGACCGTCGGCCACGTGCTGCTGAAGGTGCTGGCGGGCTTCGTCGTGGCGCTCGGCATCTTCGGTGTCGTGCCGCTGGTGGTCCTGATCGCGATCACGGCGCTGGAGCTGCTGGTCGCGCTGCTGCAGGCCTACATCTTCACGATCCTCTGCTGCATTTACCTGAACGACGCGCTGCATCTGCACTGATCGCCGCGCCCGTACCCATCGATCCATCACGTCAAAGCCAAGAGAAAACAGGAGATAGAAATGGACGCTTCAGCCGCCAAGTTCATCGGTGCAGGCCTCGCCGCCATCGGCATGATCGGCGCCGGCATCGGCGTGGGCAACGTCTGGGCGAGCTACATCACGGCCCTGTCGCGCAACCCGGCCTCGAAGGCCGAAATCGGCGCCAACATCTGGATCGGCTTCGCCGTCACCGAGGCCATCGCGCTGTTCGCGCTGATCGTCGCGCTGATCGCCCTCTTCGCCTGAGTTCGATCGTGCCCGTTCAGGCACTCCGGACTCTGGTCACCGCGGCAGCCCTGATCGGGCTGCCGTTTGCCGCGCAGGCGGCCGGCATGCCGCAGTTCGACCTCAAGAGGTTCCCCACCCAGATCTTCTGGTTGGTGGTGTGCTTTGCCGTTCTGTACTTCCTCATGGCCAAGGCCGTCCTGCCGAAGATCGGCAAGACGATCGAAAGCCGCGAGCACAAGATCCAGGCGGACCTCGACGCGGCCCAGAAGGCCAACGACGCCGCTCGCGCGGCGGCGGTCGAGCAGGACAAGGCGCTTGCCGAGGCGCGCGGACAGGCTTCCGGCCTGATCCGGGCCGCATCGGAAGCCGCTGCGGCCGCGACCTCGGCAAAGATGCACGAAGTCAGCGACCGGTTGGGCGCCGACATTGTCGCCGCCGAGAAGCGAATCGGCGAGCAGCGTACGCAGGCTCTGGCGGGCCTCGGCGCCATGTCGAGCGAGATCGCCACCGCGGTGATGGGCAAGCTGGTGGGATCGGCAGATCCTGCGCAGGTCGCCCGTGCCGTGGATGAAGCAGCAAAGGCAGGCAAGCCATGATCGGTACCGCATGGGCTGCCGACGCACACGGCGGCGGCGGAGGCTTGTTCTCCGACCCGACGTTCTGGGTCGCCGTTGCCTTCTTTCTGTTCCTGGCGATCGCCGGCAAGCAGATCGTCAAGGGGCTGACCAAGCTCCTCGACGACCGCACCGCCCTGATCGCCCGCACGCTCGGCGAAGCCGAGAAGCTGCGCAACGAGGCACAGAAGGCGCGCGACGATGCCCAGAAGAGCCTGGCCGATTCGGCCAAGCTCGCCCAGGAGATCGTCGAACAGGCCAGGCGGGAGGCCGAGCGCCTCACGCAGCACGCCGCCGAGGAGCGCGAAGCGCTCATCGCCCGCCGCGAGCAGCAGGCCAAGGACCGCATCGCCCAGGCCGAGGCCCAGGCGTCGCGCGAAGTGCGCAACATGGCCGTCGACGTGGCGCTCGCCGCCACCCGCACCCTGCTCAAGGAGCAGGTTGGCGGCGGCCGCACGCAGGCGATGATCGACGAGGCCATCACCGAACTGCCGCGCCGT
The DNA here is from genome assembly GCF_020880995.1 of Reyranella aquatilis. Lineage (GTDB taxonomy): Bacteria > Pseudomonadota > Alphaproteobacteria > Reyranellales > Reyranellaceae > Reyranella > Reyranella aquatilis. Next base: position 106,731 of record NZ_JAJISD010000004.1, read on the forward strand.
CTGCACTGATCTTCAGAAAATAGGGATCGCCCGCAAAACAAAAGAGCGGGCAACCTGGTGCCCCTCGCCGCAAGGCGGGGGGCTTTTTCTTTGGCTGGTCGCCAAGTCCAAAAGTCGAGCGAGCTTGCGCAAGCGCAACGCTCACCAGCTCTTCTCCTCCTGCGTCTTACGGGGGAGGCCGGCAACGTGATGATTGCTGGCCGGGAAGAGTTCAGACCTTTGGCCTTCCCCCTCCGGCCCTTTCGGGCCGCCTCCCCCGTCTGGCGGGGGAGGAAATCATGATTGCGCTATGCGCCTACTACTCCGCCGCCTGCTTCAGCGGATCAATGCCCGGCGGATTGTTCGAGGGCTTCCAGCGCAGGACCGGCTTGCGGGCGGCCAGCGTCTCGTCGAGGCGGCGGCGCGGGGCGTAGAGCGGCGCGGCCTTGAAGTCCTCGGCCGCGGTGCCGGTCTTGGCCTTCGCGGTGAGCGAGCGCAGCGCGCCGATGAACTGGTCGAGGTCCTCCTTGGCCACGGTTTCGGTCGGCTCGATCAGCATCGCGCCATGCACCACCAGCGGGAAGTACATGGTCATCGGATGGTAGCCCTCGTCGATCATCGCCTTGGCGAAGTCGAGCGTGCTGACGCCCGTATCCTTGAGGAAGCTGTCGTCGAACAGCGCCTCGTGCATGCACGGCCCCTCGAAGGCCGGGCTCATCACATCCTTTAGGGCCGCCATCACGTAGTTGGCGTTCAGCACCGCGTCCTCGGCGACCTGCTTCAGCCCATCGGCGCCGTGACTCATGATGTAGGCCAGCGCGCGCGTGAACATGCCCATCTGGCCGTGGAAGGCCTTGAGCCGTCCCAGCGGCGCGCCCTCGACCTTGGCTCCGTCCTCGGCGACGCGCCACGTGTCGCCGTCCTTCACGATCCACGGATAGGGCGCATAGGGCGCCAGCGGCGCCGACAGCACCACCGGACCGGCGCCCGGACCGCCACCGCCATGCGGCGTCGAGAAGGTCTTGTGCAGGTTGATGTGCATGCAGTCGATGCCGAGGTCGCCCGGCCGCACGCGGCCGACGATGGCGTTGAAGTTGGCGCCGTCGCAGTAGAAGTAGGCGCCCGCCTCGTGCACGGCCTTCGAGATCTCGACGATGTCGCTCTCGAACAGGCCGCAGGTGTTGGGATTGGTCAGCATGATGGCCGCCACGTCGGGGCCCAGCGCCGCCTTCAGCGCGGCGAGATCGACACGGCCGCGGTCGTTGGCCGGGATCGGCTTCACGACGAAGCCCAGTGCCGCCGCCGTCGCGGGGTTGGTGCCGTGCGCCGATTCGGGCGCCAGTACCGTCTTGCGCTTGGCGCGCTCGCCCTTGGCCTCGAGGGCTGCGGCGATCGCCATCATGCCGCACATCTCGCCGTGTGCGCCGGCGGCCGGCGACATCGCCACGGCCGGCATGCCGGTGAGGGTCTTCAGCCAGTGCGCCAGGCTGTCGATCAGCTCGAGCGCGCCCTGCACGGTCGAGACCGGCTGCAGCGGATGGAGATCGCCGATGCCGGGCAGGCGCGCGACCTTCTCGTTGATGCGGGGGTTGTGCTTCATGGTGCACGAGCCCAACGGGTAGACGCCCATGTCGATGGCGTAATTCTTCTGGCTGAGCCGCGTGTAGTGCTGCACCACCTGCGGCTCCGCGAGCCCCGGCAGACCGATCGTGCCCTTGCGGCGCAGGCCGTTCAGCCGCTCCTTGACCTTGGGCGGTTCGGGCAGGTCGACGCCGCAGCGTCCGGTCTGGCCCATCTCGAAGATCAGCGGTTCCTCGATCTGGAGCGCGCGGTTGCCGGTGTAGGTGCCGTGATTGTTGGCGGAGCCGGTGGCGACGCCGCCGGCGCGTCCCTGGCTGCGGTCGAGCGACTGTACCATCACAGCACCTCCTTCAGGGCGGCGACCAGCGGGTCCATGCCCGCGTCGGTGGCCGTTTCGGTCGCCGCCAGCAGCAGCAGGTTCTCGACCGAGGGATCGTTGGGAATCAGGCGCGACACAGGAAGCCCGCCCAGGATGCGCTTGGCCGCCAGCGCCTCGACGACCTCGGCCGCGGGCTTCGGCAGCTTCACGGTGAACTCGTTGAAGAAGCTGTCGTTCAGCAGCTTCACGCCCGGCACGGCGGCGAGCTTGTCGGCGAGCTGCGAGGCCTTGGCGTGGTTCAGTTCGGCCAGGCGCGCGAAGCCGGCTTCGCCCAGCAGGGTGAGATGCACGGTGAAGGCCAGGGCGCAGAGCCCGGCGTTGGTGCAGATGTTGGACGTCGCCTTCTCGCGGCGGATGTGCTGCTCGCGCGTGGAGAGGGTGAGCACGAAGCCGCGCTTGCCGTCGGCATCGACGGTCTCGCCGACGAGGCGGCCCGGCATCTGGCGCATGTACTTGTCGCGGGTCGCGAACAGGCCGACGTAAGGACCGCCGAAGCCCAGCCCGTTGCCGATCGACTGGCCCTCGCAGACCACGATGTCGGCGCCCATCTCGCCCGGCGGCATCAGCAGGCCCAGCGAAACCACTTCCGTCACCACCACGATCAGCAGCGCACCGGCGGCGTGGCAGGCCGCGGCGAGCTTGGTGAAGTCGCGGATATGACCGAAGAAGCTCGGATTCTGCACGACCACGCAGGACGTGTCGCGATCGACCGCGGCGATCAGGTCCTCGAGGCCCTCGGCATCGGTCTTCGACAGGGCGGCGGTGAAGCCTTCCCACTTGGCCGTCGTTTCGATGACGCTGCGATACTGCGGATGCAGGCCGCCCGAGATCAGCGCCTTGTGCCGGCGGGTGATGCGGTTGGCCATCAGCACCGCCTCGGCGGTGCCGGTCGAGCCGTCGTACATCGAGGCGTTCGCGACATCCATGCCGGTGAGCAGGGTCACCTGGGTCTGGAACTCGAACAGGTACTGCAGAGTCCCTTGCGTGATTTCCGGCTGATACGGCGTGTACGAGGTCAGGAATTCGCCGCGCTGGATCATGTAGTCGACGGTCGCCGGCACATGATGGCGGTAGGCGCCGGCGCCGATGAAGAATGGCGTCGAGGCGGGCGACAGGTTCTTGGCGGCGAAGCCCTGGAAGGCACGCTCGACTTCGAGTTCGCCCTGGTGATCGGGCAGGCCGCCGACCTTGGCCGCCAGCCGCGCCGAGGCCGGCACGTCCCGGAACAGCTCGTCGACCGACTTGGCGCCGATCACGCTCAGCATCTCGCGGCGGTCGGCGTCGGTGAGGGGGAGATAACGCATCAGGCTCTTGCTCCTTGAGTAGTGTCCCCATCCTGAGGAGCATCGTGGCGCGATGCGTCTCGCAGGATGGGAACGAGCACCTTGTCCCTTGCCCATCCTTCGAGACGTGCCCTGCAGGCACTCCTCAGGATGAGGTTTGACTGGCTAGCCGAGGCTCTTCACGAAGGCGTCGTAGGCCGCCTCGTCCATCAGGCCGTCGAGTTCGCCCTTGTCGGCGAGCTTCAGCTTGAAGAACCAGCCCTTGCCCGTCGGCTCGGCGTTCACGTCGCCCGGCGTTTCGGCCAGCGCGGCATTGCTCTCGACGACCTCGCCGCTGGCGGGCGCGTAGATGTCGGACGCGGCCTTCACCGATTCGACGACGGCGCAGGCCTCGCCCTTGGCGACGGTGCGGCCGGCGGCCGGCACGTCGACGAACACGACGTCGCCCAGCTGCTCCTGCGCGTACTGCGTGATGCCGATCGTGCCGACATCGCCCTCTACGCGGATCCATTCATGTTCTTCGGTGTACTTGGTCTCGGCCATCTTGATCTCCTATCCGCGGTAGTAGGCGTGCTTGACGAAAGGCATGGGCACGATCTCGGCCGCCACGGGCTTGCCGCGCACCATGAGATCGACCTTGGTTCCGTTGGCTGACTGGCTGCGCTCGACGTAGCCCATGGCAATGGCGCGGCCCATGGTCGGCGAGAAGCCGCCCGACGTGACGGTCCCGACGGTCTTGCCGCCGATCACGATCTCCGCGCCCTCGCGCGCGATCGCCTTGCCTTCGGGCAGCAGGCCGACCCGCTTTCGCGACGAGCCTTCGGCGATCTGCTTCTGCACGACAGCAGCGCCGGGGAACCCGCCCTGCACACGTCGCTCCTTGCCGACGCTCCAGAGCAGCACCGCCTCGACCGGCGTCGTCGTGGTGTCGATGTCATGACCGTAGAGGCAGAGCCCGGCCTCAAGGCGCAGCGAATCGCGCGCGCCCAGGCCGATCGGCTTGACCTCGGGATGGCCGAGCAGCTTGCGCGCGATGGCGTCGGTCTGGTCGGCCGGCGTCGAGATCTCGTAGCCGTCGCCGCCGGTGTAGCCCGAGCGCGTGACGTAGCAGCGCGCGCCGTCGATCACGACATAAGCGCCGGTCATGAACTTCATGGTCGCGACCTGCGGTACCAGCCGCGACAGCACGGCCGACGCCTGCGGCCCTTGAAGCGCCAGCAACCCGCGCGAAAACATCGGCTCGATCTCGCACGTTGCCGAGAGATGCTTCTGCATGTGCGCGAGATCGGCGTCCTTGCAGGCCGCGTTCACGACCACGAGCAGGTGATCGCCCGTGCTGGTCACCATCAGGTCGTCGAGGATGCCGCCGGCATCGTTGGTGAACTGCGTGTAGCGCTGCTGGCCCGGCTGGAGCCCGGCGATATCGCCCGGCACCAGCGTCTCGAGCGCCTTCGCCGCGTTCTGGCCGGGCTTCGCGGTGAGCCGCACCTGGCCCATGTGCGAGACGTCGAACAGGCCGCAGGCGGTACGGGTATGGTTGTGCTCGACCAGGATGCCGGTCGGGTACTGGACCGGCATCTCGTAGCCGGCGAACGGCACCAGGCGCGCACCCAGCTCGCGATGAAGGTCGTAAAGCGGCGTGCGCTTCAGGGGGCCGGCGGATGATTCGGTCAATACAGTCTCCGTCACAGGTCGCGTTCGACGCGACCGGAGTCGCGCTGTCCCGACGCACGAAATGCGCCGTTCGCGACCCCCTCTGTCCGGAGACCTGAAAGATTCGCCGGCGCACGAGCCGGCTTACTTCGTCGGTGGGCGTGCGCCGAATGAGGCGCCCGCCGCTTTCCAGAGACCCATCCCCCTGCGGTCCATTTGCCTGAGAGTTTCCGGGGCCGGTTGCTCCTTCGGCGCCATCCTCGCGGATGGGCTCTCCCACAGGTTCGACTGGGCACGCGGACCATAGGCAGGGGCCCTCTTCCCGTCCACGCACAAAGCCTTCCCGAGCGCCAAATCACGGGGAAAATCCAACTTCCCCCTTGAAATTAAGTGATTACTCACTTATTTTGCGAGTGTCTGCTCACTTATGGAGGCTGACATGTTCATTCGTCGCTCGTTCAGTGAATTCCTCGTACTCCAGAGCGAGGCTCCGTCGCCCCCGCCGTCCGACTGGGTAATCGACTGGCGCTGGCTTTCCGACGCCGACACAGAGCGTTCCACTTTCGCGAGTGAGCGCTCCCTCATAGACTGCCCGGTATGGGAAAAGCCGAAGAGACCAAGGCCCGCGTAGAGCGCGCCGCACTCACGCTGTTCGTGGCGCGCGGCGTGGCGGAGACCACGACCCGGGAGATCGCCATGGCGGCCTCGATCGCCGAGGGCACGATCTACCGCTACTTCCCCAGCAAGGAGCAGCTCGCCCTCGACATTTTCCTCGGCCACCACCGCGCGCTGGCCGAGGCGCTGGCCGAGGCACAGCGGCCCGTCACGGGCCTGCGGGACAAGATCGAAGCGATCGTCCGCTGCTACTGCGAATGGGCGGACCGCGACTGGTCGCTGTTCGCCTATCACCTGCTGACCCAGCACCTGTTCCTGGCGATGGTCCCGGACGGCACGCCCAATCCGGTCGACGTGGTGCGGGAAGTCATCGTGAACGCCATGGCATCCGGCGAGATCCCGTCACGGGATCCCGACCTTGCGGCGGCCTCCGCCATCGGCACCGTCATGCAGCCCGCAACCTACAAGGTCTACGGCCGCTTCGAGGGGCCCCTCTCCGACCATGTGGCGTTCTTTGCCGATGCCGCGTGGGCGGTGCTGGCTGTGCCTCCGCGGTAACAAGCCCGGCGCCCGGAAGAGCGCGGCTCCCTTCAAGGGCTACGAGGCAGATCAGGCAGCGACGTAGACAAAGGCCTCGAGCCCGGACTTCAGGCGCACCGCGATTCGCTTGTAGTCCGCGACCTCGTAGGTGTCGGCGGCCGCCAACTCGGCCTCCGTGATCTTCAGGACGACGCCGGCTACTTCGTCGCCCACAAGGTCGGACGGGCGCGCGATCAGATGATGGGTCTTGCCACTGGTCCTCACGACCTCCGCATCCGTGATCTCCAGCAGCGACGTCGCGTAGCCAGGCAAGGCATCGGCGCGACCTTCGAGTCGACGGCCGAAGGTCGCAAGCTGCACGTCTTCCTGCTGCAGCGTGCCGTAGGAGAAGAGCCAGACCTCGGCTGTCGTCACGCCGGTGTCAGCCCTCGCGGGCGAGCGCCGTGAAGGCTTCGGCGAAGGCTTCGCGCGGGCCTCCGACGCCGGTTTCGTTGAAGATGTCGGCGGTGAGCGACTTCACGGCGTTCTCGTCGATGCGCACGCCGTTGTTCTCGAGGAAGCCGCGCGCGGCCGTCACGGCCTCGTCCATCGCGCCGCCGCGCTTGTAGAGCCGGTAGTAGTCGGGATGGCCGCCGCGGCCCAGCGCCTCGGCCAGCACGTCGGTGAAGTTCACGACCCTGAGCGACGGATAGATCGCCTCGGCGCCGGAGAGCGCGCGATGGCAGGAATGGTACATGGTGACGATCGTGTCGGCGCCGCCATCGAGCGCGCCTCTCACCAGGTCACGATGGATCGCCTGCTCGCGGTCCTTGAACTTCGCGGCCTGGCCGCCGCAGGCATAGGAGAAGCCGGAATCCTGAGGCAGGTCGACCAGTTCCAGGTTGGGCACGGCGCGCAGCAGGTTGCGGATGCTCTCCACCGTGGCGCCGATGCCGAGATGCTCGTGGATCACGACGCGACGCCTGGGCTGGTCGGCCTTGAAGCGCGCCTTCAGCGCGTCGAGGTTGGCCGCGAGGAATTCGCTCACATGGCCGAGGTCGAACGACGGCGCCTCGACGTCCTTCTCCAACTCGTCGAAGTTCTTGGTGCAGGTCGGGCACCAGGTCAGCACCTTCGAGGCGCCGGACTGGCCGAAGCGCTGGAAGGTGCGATGGCCCATCCGCTCGTAGGTCGGCAGATCGGCTTCCTGGAACTGATAGACGCCGCAGCAATGGGCGGTGCCGCCGACCACGTCGAAGTCGAGCTCCAGCGCGTCGAGAATGTCCATGACGTTCAGCACGATGTGCGGCGTGCGCAGCACGTTGCAGCCCGTGTAGAACAGCACGTCGGCGCTGCGCCGTTCGGCCGGCGCCAGGATCTTCTTCAGCGTCTCGGAGGGAAGCTGCATGCTGGCCAGCAGCCGCACCGCCTGCGCCATGTGGCGGAAACGGCCGGCGGCGTTCGCTGCGCCCTCCTGCACCGGCCGGGTCGCCTGCAGCGACTTCATCTTGGCGATGGTCACCCACTGGCGGACGTTGATCTCCTCGGGACAGGCGGCGGTGCAACGCGCACTGCCGTCGCAGGCACCCAGCCACTTGTCGAGCAGCGGCGCCGCGGCGCCGCCGTCCCGCGTCAGCGCAACGAGTTCACCGACGCGCTCGACGCCCTCGCCCATGTCGAGCCCGCTCTCGCGCGCCGTGGGACAGGCCTCGAAGCACTTGCCGCAGGTCGTACAGCGATCGGCCGCCTCGGCGACCAACGCTTCGAGTCTGTCGGCATAGGCGCTCATCAGCGTCCCATCTGCCGATTGTATTCGAGCTCCTCGCGCGACGGCTTGAGGCCGACGGCGATGCGGTAGCCACCGAGTTCGGAGAGCTGGCTGAACGGCAGGTTGAGCACGAGGTCTTCCTGCGACTGGCCGCGCGGGTTGGAGCCCGACAGCTTGAAGTCGGCGGTGAAGTCCTGCCCCTGGACGACCTGGCCGGAGGGGCCGAGCACGCGCACGAAATACGGCACGCGGGTCTGGCCTGGGACGATCGACGGACCGGCGCTCACGACCACCCGCATGATCACGTTCACTTCCAGCTGATTGCGCCGCAGCGTGCACTTGGAGCCGACGCCGTTCAGCGCGGCCTCGTACTCGACGTCGCGCGGATCGCGGCCCGGTCCGTCCTTGAAGTGGGTCAGACGGCCGGCATCCTGGACGGTGAACGGCACCGGGCAATAGATGCTCGACGGGTCGTCGTCCTTGCTGCCGCCGCAGCCGGCGAGGAGAAGGGTGGCCAGCGCAACGGGTGCAATACGCAGATACATCTTCAGGGTCATGCCAGTGTCTTGTGGGCGCCGTCGCACAACGGCTTCTTGGAGGAGTGCTTGCAGGCGCAGAGCCAGTAGTCGCCGCTCTTTTCAACGTTGTATTTCATCGGCGCGAGGCCGCTGCCCTTGTGGCTGCCGTCACAGAAGGGCTGGGCCTTGCTCAGCCCGCAGGAGCACCACCAATAGTCCTTGCCCGCCTCCAGAGAGACCTTCGCAGGCGCCTTGGCCGCGACAACCGGCTCGGTCATGTTGCTTTCCCCGTTGCGGCGGCTTTGTTACGGTGCCGCGCCAAATCCGTACTGCACGGACTCTAGGCAATGGTCCGCAGGCCCGCAAGCGAGCGGGTCGTCCTCCCGTTGAACGATTTTCATGATTGCCCAGAAGAAGCCGCTCACGATCCTGCTCGCCAGCCCGCGCGGCTTCTGCGCCGGCGTCGATCGCGCCATCCAGATCGTCGAGCGCGCGCTCGAACGCTACGGGCGGCCGGTCTATGTACGCCACGAGATCGTTCACAACCGCTTCGTGGTCGAGAACCTCGAGGCCCAGGGTGCGATCTTCGTCGACGAGCTCGACGAGGTGCCGGACGACAGGCCCGTCGTATTTTCCGCGCATGGCGTGCCGAAATCCGTGCCCGCCGAAGCCGCCCGTCGCAACCTGCTCTATGTCGACGCGACCTGCCCGCTGGTTTCGAAGGTCCATCGCGAGGCCGAACGCCACGCCCAGTCGGGCCGCACGGTCATCCTGATCGGCCATGCCGGCCATCCCGAGGTGATCGGCACGATGGGTCAGCTGCCGCCGGGCAAGGTGGTGCTGGTCGAGGACGTGGCGCAGGCCGAGCGGCTCACCGTGCCCGATCCGGAGAATCTCGCCTACGCCACACAGACGACCCTGTCGGTCGACGACACGACCGGCATCGTGGCTGCATTGCGCCGCCGGTTCCCCTCGATCCAGGGTCCGAAGATGGAAGACATCTGCTACGCCACCACCAACCGGCAGGCGGCGGTCAAGGCGATCGCCGAGCGCTGCGACGCGATGGTGGTGATCGGCGCGCCCAACTCGTCGAACTCGATGCGGCTGGTCGAGGTCGCCGCCAACTACGGCTGCGCGAAGTCGCGGCTGGTGCAGCGCGCCGCCGACATGGACTGGGACTGGCTGGGCTCCTCGCGGCGCCTCGGAATCACCGCCGGCGCCTCGGCGCCCGAGCTGCTGGTCGACGAGCTGATCGAGGCCTGCCGCGCGCGCTACGACGTCACCGTCGAGGAAGTGCGCACCACCGAGGAAAGCGTCGTGTTCAAGCTGCCGCGCGCGCTGGTGGCCTGACGTGGCGGTTTACACGGAAGTCGGCGACACCGAGCTCGAAGCCTTTCTCGCCGAATACGACATCGGCCAGGCCGATTCCTTCAAGGGGATCGCCGAGGGCGTCGAGAACACCAACTTCCTCCTGACTACGACGAAGGGCCAGTACATCGTCACGCTCTACGAGAAGCGCGTCGATCCGCGGGATCTCCCCTTCTTCCTCGGCCTGATGGATCATCTCGCCGCGCGCGGCATCACCTGCCCGCAGCCGATCCACGGCCGCGACGGCAATGCGCTGCGGACGCTCGCCGGCAAGCCGGCGGCGATCACCAGCTTTCTCCACGGCATGTGGCCGCGCCGCACGACGGTCGCGCACTGCGCACCCGTCGGCGAGGCGCTCGCCGGCCTGCATCTCGCGGGCCAGGACTTTCCGCTCAGGCGGCCCAATGCCCTGTCGGTCGCCGGCTGGCGCCCGCTCTGGGAGGGTTCGCGCCGGCACATCGATGCCGCGCTGGACCGCGAGCTGGGCGCCGAGATCGAATTCTTCGAAGCCAACTGGCCAAGCGGCCTGCCGGCCGGCGTGATCCATGCCGACCTGTTCAACGATAACGTCTTCTTCCTGCAGGACAGGCTGTCGGGCCTGATCGACTTCTACTTCGCCTGCAACGACCTCTTGGCCTACGACGTCGCGATCTGCCTCAACGCCTGGTGCTTCGAGGCCGACAGTTCCTTCAACGCGACCAAGGCGCGCGCGCTGCTGCAGGGCTACGAGCGCGTGCGCAGGCTCTCCGACGAGGAGAAGCAGGCGCTGCCGCTGCTCGCCCGCGGCTCGGCGCTGCGGTTCGCACTGACGCGGCTCTACGACTGGGTGCACACACCGCCCGACGCGCTGGTCAAGCGCAAGGACCCGCAGGAGTATCTGGCCCGGCTGCGTTTCCATCGCGCCGTTTCGTCCCTGTCGGACTATGGATTGTAAGAGGGACGCGTGAGCGAAGCGGCAAAGGTCGAGATCTTCACCGACGGCGCGTGCAGCGGAAACCCTGGCCCGGGCGGCTGGGGCACCATCCTGCGCATGGGAGACAAGGAGCGCGAGCTATCCGGCGGCGACCGCGCGACCACCAACAACCGTATGGAGCTGATGGCCGCGATCCAGGGCCTCGAAGCACTGAAGCGGCCCTGTCATGTCCGGCTTTTCACCGACAGCACCTACGTGAAGGACGGCGTGACCAAGTGGATCCACGGCTGGAAGAAGAACGGCTGGAAGACGTCCGACAAGAAGCCCGTGAAGAACGCCGAACTCTGGCAGCGCCTCGATGCCGCCCGCGCCGTGCATCAGGTCGAATGGCACTGGGTGAAGGGCCATAGCGGCCATCCCGAGAACGAACGCGCCGACGCTCTGGCCCGCGCGGCGATCCTGTCGTTGAGGACGACGCGCTGAGTTCGCCGCGCTGATTTCCGGGAGCCCGCTCAGTTCCGCTTGGGCTGTGCCGGCACCGGCTTCTTTTCGACCTGCTTTTCCATCACGAGATCGAAGCCCTCGCGCGTGCCGTCGCAGGGATTGTCGCCCTCGGCGAGACGCCAGACCTGCGACTTGCCCGAGCGACGGAAGTTGAGCAGGCCGGCGACCTTGCAGGGCGTGCCCTTCTCGACCTTGGCGACACGGAACGCCACTTCGCCACGGATCTGCACGAGGTTTGGCGCGATGCGCTCGACCACACCGTCGATCGAGGTCCAGTCGCCTTCGGTGCCCGGCGCGACGCTGTCGAGGCGGCCCTTGACCACCCAGACCGCGCCCTGGCGCGTGACCGAAAGCTCGCCCGGCTTGGCGCCCTTGATCTTGGCGTAGCGGCCCCAGGAGATCTTGCGCGCGTCGGCGAACATCTGCGCCTCGGCGTCGGAATCGATGATCGTCCGCTCGACCGCATGGGGTGCCTTCGGCAACGGCGAGGACAGGTTTGAAACGGGAGCGCCCTTCTCGACCACGGGCGCGCGATCGGGGGGCGGCGCCGGATAATAGGAAGAAGGCGGCTGCGTCTGGCCCGCGGGAGCCTGCGCGAAAGCCGGCGCGGCAAGGGCCGCAACACCGGCGAGGGCGATCGACGAGAGGGTTTTGTTCATTTGCGGGGATTTTACCCGAGCGCCCTGCGGTGCGCTATCGCTTCCCGCCGAGACCCGGTGGCGGTGCGGCGGGTTGGGCCGGGGCCGCGGGCGCGTTGGCGGGGCCCGCAGCGGAAAGACCTGCCTCGGCGCGGCGCGCGGCCGCCGAGCCCGAGGGTACCAGGCGCAGCACACGGTTGAAGTCGCTGTTGGCCGCATCCCGCGAGCCGCGCGCCAGATTGGCATAGCCGCGTTCCAGCAGCGCTTCCGAATGGTCGGGCGCGATCGACAGGGCGCGGTTCGCATCGACCAGCGCGCGGCCCGGGTCGCGGGCGTTGCGCCAGGCGGCGGCGCGCAGGACCAGCACCTCGACATCGTCCTGGCGGAGCCGGATGGCGCGGTCGAAGTCGGAGATGGCGCGCGGCCAGGCCTGCATGGCCGCATAGGAAAGACCGCGATCGACCCAGAGATCGGGATCGTCGGGCTTCAGTTCGAGCGCCTTGCTCTGGGCGGCCGCGGCCTTCTCGGCCGCGCCGGTCTCCATCCACGACTGCCCGGCCTGCGCCCACAGTTCGGCCCGCAGGCCGGGCCGGTCGTTGCCCATGTCGCGGGCGATGGCCTCGAACTGTGCCGCCGCCTGGGCATGCTTGCCGGACTGGAACATCGCGACGGCAACGCAATGGCGGGCGCCGAGGCCGCCGCCTTCGACGATCCACTTCTCGGCTGCCGGCAACGCCTTCAGCGGCTCCATCCGCGCGAGCCGCATGCAGTCGGTGTAGCGCTTGAGATGATCGGGACTGGATTCCAGCCCGGGCGGTCCCGGCAGGGGCCGGGCGGGGACCACGGGAATGGGCTGGGCCAGGGACGGCGATGCGACGAGGAGACCGAGCAGCGGCCACAGCGGATTGCGACGAAACAACATGGTTGAAAAGAACAGCGCCTGAGCGTTTCTGACAAGATGACAAGACGCCTTTTCATTTTCGGACTGGGCTACAGCGGCCTTGAAATCGCCAGGCTTGCCAGGGCGCAGGGCTGGTCGGTGGCCGGCACCTGCACCACGGAAGAAAAAGCGCGCAGACTATGCGCGGAAGGCATCGAGGCGCATGTCTTCGACGGCTCCGCGCCGCTGCCGGAGCCTTCTTTCGGCGCGGCCACCCATGTCGTCTGCACGGTGGCACCCGGAACAGCCGGCGATCCGGCGCTGCGCAGCTGCCGGGCGCTGCTCGGCCGCACACGATGGCTGGGCTACCTCTCCACAACGGGCGTGTACGGCGATCACGAGGGTGCCTGGGTCGACGAGACGACACCGACCCTGGCAACGCAGCCGCGCAGCCTGCAGCGGCTCGCCGCCGAGCAGGGCTGGCGCGACGTCGCGAGGGAAAGTGGCGCGGCTCTGCACATCTTCCGGCTGCCGGGCATCTACGGCCCCGGCCGCAGCACCCTCGACCGGGTGATCGACGGCACGGCGCAGCGGATCGCAAAGCCCGGCCAGTTCTTCTCGCGCATCCATGTCGCCGATCTTGCCGCCAGCGTCGTCAAGGCGATGGAACGCGAACGCGGGATCGAGATCTGGAACGTGGCCGACGATCTGCCGGCCGCCAACGCGGATGTCATCGCGCACGCCTGCGAACTGCTGGGACGGCCGGTGCCGCCGGCTGTATCGTGGGAGGAAGCCGCACCGTCCATGTCGGCGATGGCGCGCTCCTTCTATGCGGAAAGCCGCAAGGTGAGGAACGAGAAGCTGAAGCGCGAACTGGGCGTCGTGCTGCGCTATCCGACGTATCGCGAAGGGCTGAAGGCGATCGCGGCGGCGGAAGGATAACGAGGAAGGATCAATGGAGCGCGCCACTCCAGTGGTGCTCATATCCTCAACGACGAAGCTTGAGCGCCACTGGAGTGGCGCGCTCCGATGAAGCGGCTCGAACTTAGCTCACCAGCTCCTCGACGGTCGCGATCAGGCGGGCGATGTCGGCGGGCGTGCTGAGGCGGTGGTCGCCGCCCTTGATGAACGTCGTGATCACTTCCGGCGCGTCGAGATGCTTCGCGATCTGCAGCGAATACTCCCACGGCACGTCCGGATCGCTCTGGCCATGCAGCAGCCGCACCGGACAGGGCAGCGCGAGCGGCTTGTCGAGCAGCAGGTGATCGCGCCCCTCCTCGATCAGCTTCCAGGTGAAGACCGACGGTTCGGGCGAATACTGCGACGGGCGTTCGAGCCTTCCGTCGCGCTCCAGCGTCACGCGGTCTTCGGGCGAGAGGCCCTTGAGCAACATGCGCTCGGTGAAGTCGGGCGCGGCAGCGATCAGCACCAGGCCGGCGAGCCGCTCCGGACGTGCGCGCGCCGCCAGCAGCGAGAGCCAGCCGCCCATGCTCGATCCGACCAGCACCAGCCTGCCGGACGTCAGCCGGTCGAGGACGGCGAGCGAGTCGTCGAGCCATCGGCCGATCGTTCCATCCTCGAAGCGACCCGAGGACTGGCCGTGACCGAGATAGTCGAAGCGCAGGAAGGCGCGCCCGGTCTTTTCGGCCCAGGCTTCGAGCGCCACGGCCTTCGTGCCCGTCATGTCGGAACGGAACCCGCCGAGGAAGACGACGGTCGGGGTCCGACCCTCTGTCGTTGCATAGGCGATGGTGTTGCCGTCGTCGCGCTGCAGCCGCTCGACCCTACCCACGTTCTTCCTCCCGTGTTACCTGCTGCCTCCCCTTGATCGTGTAACCAAAAGCAAAGCCCGTGTCCGCGCCGACCCTGCTGCAAATCGTTCCGACCCTGGCCGGCGGCGGCCTCGCGCGCGCCACGCTGGAAGCAGCGCAGGCCGTCATCGCCGCGGGCGGCTCCGCCATCGTGGCCTCGCCCGGCGGCAGCATGGTGCCGGACCTGCTGAGGCTGCGCGCCAGCCATATCGAGATTCCGCAAACAAATCATGCGATGTGGGGCCGTCTGACGCTGCCCGGCAGGCTGGCGGCAGGCCTGCGAGAGGCGAAGGTCGACCTCGTGCAGGCGCGGTCGCCCGCCACCGGCTGGGTGGCCCGTGCGCTCGCGCGTCGCCTCGGGGTCAAGTGGATCGCGACCCTGCACCGGCCGTTCCTCGCGTCGGATTTCACCGGCCGCTTCGTCGAAGGACGCCAGTCGCGCGCCGACGCCGTGATCGCCGTCTCCCAACATGTCGCGCACGATGCGCTGCAACGCTTCCCGACCCTGCAGGACCGGCTGGAGATCATCACCCCGGGAATCAACTTCGACCGGTTCGACCCCGCGCTCGTGCGCGCCGACCGGCTGATCCGCCTGGCCGGCGAGCTGCGCGTGCCGGACGGCAGCCACCTCATCCTCTGCCCGGCGCGGTTCGGCGAGGACAATGGCCAGAAGCTCCTGGTCGAGGCGATCGGGCGGCTGGGCCGCGAAGACGTGTTCTGCCTGCTGCTGGGCTCGACCGGCGTGCCCACGCCGTTCGAAAAGGAACTGGAGCGCAGCATCGAGGCGGCGCAACTGAACGGCCGCGTGCAGATCGGTCCCTATGTCGACGACATGCCGGCTGCCTACATGCTGGCCGACGTGGTCGTCTCCACCGGCGGCGCGCGCCAGGGCTTCAGCCGCTCGCTCGTGGAAGCACAGGCGATGGGCCGGCCGGTCGTCGCCGAGGATGGCGGCGGTGCGGCCGAGACGCTGCGGCCGGACGGCGTCACCGGCTGGATCTCGCCGGCCGGCGATGCGGCGGCGCTCGCGGAGGCGCTGCAGGCAGCCCTGTCGCTGTCCGGCGAACGCCGGGCGGAGCTCGCAAGGGCAGCCCAGGAACACGCCCGCAGCACCTACAGTCTGGCGCAGACCAACCAGCAGGTGCTGGCGCTGTACCATCGGCTGGCCGGGCGCTGACCTTGACTCGCGGGGGGCCGGCAACTATGTCCGAGCCCATGGAACGCCGGTTTTTCACCGCTCCTGCCGTTATCACCACCGTCCGAACTTGAATCGGCCGGGCTCGCACGCGTGCGGCTTCCCGGCCTGCTTTCGCCTGACCGTTCGGGTCGGCGGATGAACTGCGTTCGGAATTTCGTCAGTCGGTGAACAAAATGATCAACATCTCCCTGCCGGACGGCTCGGTCCGGTCCTTCGACAAACCTGTCAGCGGCGCCGAGATCGCGGCCTCGATCGGGCCCGGCCTCGCCAAGGCCGCGCTGGCGCTGCGCGTCGACGGCAAGATGGTCGACCTCGCCCATGTGGTCGATCGCGATGCCAAGATCGGCATCGTGACGTCGCGCGACCCCGATGCGCTCGAACTGCTGCGCCACGACGCGGCGCACGTGCTCGCCCAGGCGGTCCAGGAACTCTATCCCGGCACGCAGATCACGTTCGGCCCCTCGACGGAGGACGGCTTCTATTACGACTTCGTGCGCGACCAGCCCTTCTCGCCCGAGGACTTCGCGAAGATCGAGCAGCGGATGGCCGAGATCGTCGATCGCGACCTGCCGATCGAGCGCTCGGTGTGGGACCGCGCGCGCATCAAGCAGTACTTCATCGAGCACGGCGAGAAGTTCAAAGCCGAATGGGCCGACGAACTGCCGCAGGACGAGGAGATCTCTGTCTACAGGCAGGGCGACTGGCTCGACATGTGCCTCGGCCCGCACCTCCCCTCGACGGGCAAGCTCGGCAAGGCGTTCAAGCTCACGAAGGTGTCGGGCGCCTACTGGCGCGGCGACAGGAACAACGCCCAGCTGCAGCGCGTCTACGGCACGGTCTTTTTCTCCGACAAGGACCTGAAGGCGTACCTGCACCGCATCGAGGAGGCCGAGAAGCGCGACCATCGCCGCCTCGGCCGCGAGATGGGCCTCTTCCACCAGCAGGAAGAAGCCGCGGGCATGGTGTTCTGGCACCCCAAGGGCTGGACGTTCTGGCGCACGCTGGAGAGCTACCTGCGACGGAAGCTCGACGCCGCCGGCTATCAGGAAGTGAAGACGCCGCAGCTCGTCGATCGCAAGCTGTGGGAGGCGTCGGGCCACTGGGAGAAGTTCCGCCAGAACATGTATCTGAGCGAGAACGAGGAAGGCCTGCGCGAATTCCTCGAAGACGACGAGAAGCGCATCTTCGCGCTGAAGCCGATGAACTGCCCCTGCCACGTGCAGATCTTCAACCAGGGGCTTCGCAGCTACCGCGAGCTGCCGCTGCGCATGGCCGAGTTCGGCTCGTGCCACCGATTCGAGCCATCGGGCGCGCTGCACGGCATCATGCGCGTGCGCAACTTCACGCAGGACGATGCCCACATCTTCTGCACCGAGGAGCAGATCGAGAGCGAGACGATCCGCTTCTGCGAACTGCTGGGCTCGATCTACCGCGACCTGGGCTTCCCGGACTACTTCGTGAAGTTCTCGGACCGGCCGCCGGTGCGGGCCGGCTCGGATGCGGTGTGGGACCAGGCCGAGGGCGCCCTCAAGTCGGCGTCAAAGGCGGCCGGCCTCGAGCTGCAGCTCAATCCCGGCGAGGGGGCGTTCTACGGGCCCAAGCTGGAATTCGTGCTGCGCGACGCCATCGGCCGCGACTGGCAGTGCGGCACCCTGCAGGTCGACTTCGTGCTGCCCGAACGGCTGGACGCGACCTATGTGGCCGAGGACGGCTCGCGCAAGCGGCCCGTCATGCTGCACCGCGCCATCTTCGGCAGTTTCGAGCGCATCATCGGCATCCTGATCGAGAACTATGCCGGGCGCTTCCCGCTCTGGCTGGCGCCGACGCAAGCGGTGGTGGTCACGGTCGTGAACGATGCCGACGGCTATGCCGAGGAGGTCGCCGCCGCCCTGCGGCAGGCCGGCATGCGGGTCGACACCGACCTGCGCAACGAGAAGATCAACTACAAGGTCCGGGAGCACTCTCTCGCCCACGTGCCGCTGATCATCGCGGTCGGCCGGCGCGACATGGAGAACCGCACGGTCGCGATCCGCCGGCTGGGCTCGGAAAAGCAGGAGGTCCTTGAACTCGGGGCCGCCGTCACTACACTTTCTAATGAGGCCAGGCCGCCCTTCTAGGGCGGTCCGGTCTCGATCCCCGCCCCGTTTCCGGGGCTTCAGCACAGGAGAACGACATAGCACGACCTGCACAACAGACTGCGCCCACCCGTGAGGGTCCGCGCGTCAACGGCGAGATCCGGGCGGCCCAGGTCCGTCTGATCGACGAGAACGGCGAAATGGTCGGCGTGCTGAGCACGCGCGAAGCCATCGAGATGGCCGAAGAAGCGAACCTCGACCTGATCGAGATCTCGCCCAACGCCGTTCCGCCGGTCGCCAAGATCTCCGACTACGGCAAGTACAAGTACGAGGCCCAGAAGAAGGCCCACGAGGCGCGCAAGCACCAGAAGGTCATCGAGGTCAAAGAGATCAAGATGCGCCCGAACATCGACGACCACGATTACGAAGTGAAGATGCGCGCGATGAAGCGGTTCATCGAGGAAGGCGACAAGGTCAAGGTCACCCTGCGCTTCCGCGGCCGCGAGATGGTTCACGCCAACCTCGGCATGGAGGTGTTGAACCGCGTCCGCAGCGAGATGGACGAGCAGACCAAGATCGAGTCGATGCCGCGCATGGAAGGCCGGCAGATGATCATGGTGCTGGCGCCCAAGTGATGTGCCCGGCGTGACCCAGGTCGTCACGCCACTGCGACAAGCGTAGAGCGGGCGGCCCCTACTTCTTCTGGGGCCGCTGCCGTAGCGTCACCGTACCCACGCCGCGCATCTCGTCCGGGTTGAAGCGTCCCGTGGTCACGACATTTTCCGGCCAGTTCACGCTGTAGACGGTCTCGCCGGCGAACGACATGGGTGCGTCGGCCTTCGCGGACTTCCAGTAGTCGCAGCGCACCGCATCGGCGGGATCGAGCTGCTGCGCCAGGCAGAACTGGTGCAGCACGTAGGGAATGAAGCGCGGCCGGCCACCCTCCGGGGCGGTGGCCACGTTCAGCGCGAACGACGCCGGCTGCTGGTTGCAGCGCGGTCGTGCCACTATCTCCGAGGAGCCCGGCGTGCGCCGCTGCAGCGCCTCGAGTTCGACCCGCAGCGCCTCGAGCGCCCGCGTCCGCGCGGCGTCGGTGAAGGCGGCGGCGACCAGGGCCGCCTCGTAGCGGCCGATCGCTTCGGCGACCGGTGCTTCGGGATATCCGGCCCGCCCGAGATCGCGCGACCAGGACAAGGTTTCGAGCGCGCGCACCGTCATCTCTCCGACGAGGCCGGAACTGTCGCCCCACTCGCCCAGCACGTTGTAGGGCGTCCAGCAATATTTCAGCAGATTGTAGCCCCCGGCTTCGACCGGCAGGGCGCGCGTCTTCAGAACGCCGATCGACTTGGCGACCACGGTCTTCATCAGCAGGTATTGCACGGCGGGGTTCTCGCGAGCCTTCTCCGAACTCGGGAGCGCTGTGAGGGGCGTGACCGCCGCGATGGCATTGGCCGGCGGCGCCAGGGGCGGGTCGAGCCGGATGGCGGACGGGCTGGCAGGCACCGGCGCGAGGGACTGGGAGGGGGACAGCGGCTGGGTTTGCGCCTGCGCCGAAGAAACCGCCAGCGCGGCGAGCATAACGAACCCCAAGGTCTTCATTGCTTCCGGTCTCCGGCGGTTGCGGCTCTCGCCGCTGCCGACAACGCCGGAATGCGCCCAACGTTGCGTGTGGGGGCCAGCCCCGACTGAACGCTCGAGGTCCACCACCGCAGAAGGCGCGCAAAGAAAACGGGGCGCCGCAGCGCCCCGTTGTCCCAAGTGTAGGCCGCTTATTGGAAGCGGCGATTGTTGTTGTAGGGGTCGACAGCGTTGGGAATGCCGTCACGATCCCGGTCACCCCACGCCTGGTTCGGACGCGGGTTATCGTTGCGGGGGTCGTAGGCGTTGGGGACGCCGTCGCGGTCCCTGTCACCCCAAGCCTGGTTTGGACGGTTGTCGTGGCGGTCGTAACGATTGGGCACGCCATCACGATCCCGGTCGCCCCAGCCCTGGTTCGGGCGATTGTTGTTGTATTGGTCGACGGCATTGGGAATGCCGTCGCGATCCCGATCGCCCCAGGCCTGCGCGGTCGCCGGCTGGAAAGGTGCGGTGGCTACGGTTGCCGTCGCGAGAGTCGCGGCAGCGGCGAGAGCGGTCAGACCAATTCGCTTCAACATCAGTACCTCCGTTCTGCGCAGCTTCGCCCGCGCGATCGTCGGCACTACGCGCCCGGTCGGAGCGCCGTTGCCGCGGCCTGAAAATTCGACCGGCCACCATTTTGCCATGCGGCGGGATTCTGCTCGATTCTCAAAGCGGCCGTCACCAATCGCACATCATCCACAAAGAAGCGCCCGCCACAGCGAGGAGGCGGGCGCCTGTCGGTTGCTTACAGCCGAAGCCGCTATTCGTCACAGCAGGGGCCGGCGTCCTCGCAGCAGGGGCTGCCTTCGTCACAGCACGGCTGCCCCGCATGCGCCGCCGCTCCGAAGGCGAACAGCAGGACAAGGGTCGAAAGGATCGTACGCAACATCATGTTCTCCATTGATTGAAAAGACGGCCTGCGAGGGGCACTGATCGCGTTAACGGTTCCGAGACGATGCGGGACAGGCTCGCCATGATGCTTCAAGGTTAGGCGCTGAGGGCGGGTTTGTCAGCGATGCAGCCCGGCCTGCAGCTCTTGCCTCACGCAGGGTTGACCTCTCTCCGCCCCTCACCGCTCCGCTAGGGCATGTAAGCCCCACCGTTGACGTGCAGCACCTGCCCCGTCGTGGCATCCGAATCGTCCGAGGCCAGGAAGACCGCGGTGCGCGCGATCTGCCCGGGCGTCAGCAGTTTGCCGCCCAGCGGGATGTTGGCGCGCGCCATCTCGACCAGTTCGGGATCGGTGTTGCCGTAGCGCGGCTGGGCGGTGTCTGTCAGGCCGGGCGCGATGGCGTTGACCCGGATGCTGTGGGGAGCCAGTTCGAGGGCCATCGCCCGCGTCATCGAGACGACGCCGCCCTTGCTCGCACTGTAGTGCACGCCGCGGACGGCGCCGCGCACCGCCTGCGAGGACAGGTTGATGATCGAGCCACCCTTGCGGCCGGCGGCGATCAGCGCCCGGGCGACGGCGATGGTGGCGAAGCAGCCGGCCTTCAGGTTGATGTCCATCAGGTAGTCCCAGTCGCTCTCCTTCATCTCGAGCAGCGGGACGCGGGGATAGACGCCGGCATTGTTCACCAGGATGTCGGGCGGCCCCAGCACCTTCACCGTCTCGGCGACCATGGCCTCGATCTCGGGCACCTTCGAGACGTCGGTCTTCAGCAGGTAGGCCTGCCGGCCAGTCTGGGCGATGTCGCGCGCCACCGCCTCGGCGGCCGGCCGGTCGTCGAGCCAGCTCACCGCCACGTTCGCGCCCTCGCCCGCCAGCGCCCGGGCGATCGCCGCCCCGATGCCCTGCTGGGCGCCCGTCACCAGAGCCACCTTGCCTGCCAGTTTCATGCGAAAATCCCCCGCCAAATGGGCATTCTGCCCAGTCCCGGCGTGCTTGCACGGACCGGGCCGTCTCTGTATAAGCCCCGTTCCTTCGAGCGGCTTGGCCAATAAGGGCATTGCCTCGGCTGCTTTGTAAGGACTTTCCGGCCGTCTGCTTACGCAGGGGGCCGGGACCGGCGCGCAAGCGCTAACCCTTTGAAAAGGAACAAAAATGCCCAAGATGAAGACCAAGAGCGCGGCCAAGAAGCGTTTTCGCTTCACCGCGTCCGGCAAGGCAAAGCATGGGGTCGTGGGCAAGCGCCACGGCATGAGCAAGCGGGGCAACCGCTTCCTCCGTCAGGCGACCGGCATGGCGATCGTGTCCGAGCCGGATACCCGAATCCTCAAGCGCAACTTCTTCCCGTACGAGAGGTAGACCATGGCACGCGTAAAGCGGGGCGTGGCTGCACACGCTCGTCACAAGAAGGTTCTCAAGCTCGCCAAGGGCTATCGCGGCCGCGCCAAGGCGGCGTTCCGCGTCGGCATCGAGAAGGTCGAAAAGGGCCTTCAGTATGCCTACCGCGACCGCCGCAACAAGAAGCGCGCGTTCCGTGGCCTCTGGATCCAGCGCATCAACGCTGCGACCCGCGAGCATGGCATGACCTACTCGCAGTTCATGAACGGGATCATCAAGGCCGGGATCGAGATGGACCGCAAGGTCATGGCCGATCTCGCCGCCCGTGAGCCTGCGGCGTTCAAGGCTTTGGTCGACCAGGCCCAGGCCGCCCTCAAGTAACGTCTTCCGCGCGTAACGCGCGGCTGGCAGAGATCGCAAAGAGGGAGCCTGGACCACAGGCTCCCTTTTTTCGTGTTC
Organism: Reyranella aquatilis; assembly: GCF_020880995.1. Taxonomy (GTDB): domain Bacteria; phylum Pseudomonadota; class Alphaproteobacteria; order Reyranellales; family Reyranellaceae; genus Reyranella; species Reyranella aquatilis. The sequence continues at coordinate 128,719 of NZ_JAJISD010000004.1, forward strand.
GGTTTCGAGAGTGGGAAAGATGGACGATCTTTCGACGATTCGCAGCGAGGCGCTCGACGCCGTGCAGGCCGCCGCCGACCTCGGTGCGTTGGAGGCCGCCCGCGTGGCCGTGCTCGGCAAGAAGGGCAGCGTCACCGGCCTGATGAAGACGCTGGGCGGGCTCGCGCCCGAGCAGCGCAAGGAATTCGGCGCCCGCGTGAACCAGCTCAAGGGCGAGATCGAGGCCGCGCTCGACGCCCGCAAGGGCTCGCTGAGCGCCTCCGCACTCGAAGCCCGGCTCGCCTCCGAGAAGATCGACGTCACCCTGCCCGCCCGTCCCGCCGCGGAAGGCTCGCTGCATCCGATCGGCCAGGTGATGGACGAGGTCGGCGCCATCTTCGGCGAGATGGGCTTCACCTGGGCCGACGGCCCGGACATCGAGGACGACTGGCACAACTTCACCGCCCTCAACATTCCGCCGGATCATCCCGCGCGCCAGATGCAGGACACGTTCTATCTGCCGCCGCGCGCCGACGGCACGCCGATGGTGCTGCGCACGCACACCTCGCCGGTGCAGGCGCGCACGATGCTGAACAAGGACGTGCAGAAGCGGCTGGCCGACGGCGGCTCGCTGCGCATCATCGTGCCGGGCCGCACCTTCCGCATCGACAGCGACGCTACCCACACGCCGATGTTCCACCAGGTCGAAGGCCTGGTGATCGACCGCACGACGCACATGGGCCATCTCAAGGGCTGTCTCGTCGATTTCTGCCGCGCCTTCTTCGAGGTCGACGACCTGCCGCTGCGCTTCCGCCCCTCCTACTTCCCGTTCACCGAACCGTCGGCCGAGGTCGACATCGGCTGCTCGTGGAAGGACGGCGAGCTGAAGATCGGCGCCGGCGATTCGTGGCTGGAGATCCTGGGCTCCGGCATGGTGCATCCCAACGTCATCGCCAATTGCGGCCTCGATCCCGCCGTCTATCAGGGCTTCGCCTTCGGCATGGGTATCGATCGCATCGCCATGCTGAAGTACGGCATCCCCGATCTGCGCGCCTTCTTCGACGCCGACCTGCGCTGGCTGCGCCACTACGGCTTCTCGGCTCTGGAGGCCGTGAAATGAAGTTCACCCTGTCCTGGCTCAAGGAGCATCTCGACACCACCGCGACGCTCACCGAGGTGCGCGACGCGCTGACCATGCTCGGCCTCGAGGTCGAGGGCATCACCGACCCGGCCGAGGCGCTGAAGGGCTTCATCGTCGGCTACGTGGTCGAGGCGGTGCAGCATCCCAACGCCGACCGGCTGCGCGTCTGCAAGGTCGACACCGGCGCCAGCATCGTCCAGGTCGTCTGCGGCGCGCCCAACGCGCGCACCGGCATGAAGGGCATCTTCGCGCCGCCGGGCAGCTACGTCCCCGGCACCGACCTGCACCTCAAGGCCGGCAAGATCCGCGGCGAGGAATCGAACGGCATGCTCTGCTCCTCGCGGGAGTTGCAGCTCGGCGACGATCACAGCGGCATCATCGACCTGCCGGCCGACGCCGTGACCGGCCAGCCGGCGGCCGAGGCGCTCGGCCTCGACGACGCGGTGATCGAGATCAAGGTGACGCCCAACCGCGGCGATTGCCTCGGCGTCCATGGCATCGCGCGCGACCTCGCCGCCGCCGGACTGGGCACGCTGAAGCCGGTGAAGGCCGACAAGATCGCTGGCAGCTATGCGAGCCCGATCAAGTGGACGCACGACTACACGCCCACGCCCGACAGCCCCTGCCCGATCGTGGTGGGCCGCCATTTCCGGGGCGTGAAGAACGGCCCCTCGCCCGACTGGCTGCAGCGCCGCCTGAAGGCGATCGGCCTGCGCCCGATCTCGGCGCTGGTCGACATCACCAACCTCGTGACCTTCGACCTCAACCGGCCGCTGCACGTCTATGACGCTGCGAAGCTGTCGGGCGACCTGGTCATGCGCCAGGCGCGCGACGGCGAGCAGACGCTGGCGCTCGATGGCAAGACCTACACCCTCGATCCGGCGGTGTCGGTGATCGCCGATTCGAAGGCGGTGCACGGCATCGGCGGCATCATGGGCGGCGAGGAGACCGGCGTTCAGGAGGGCACCACCGAGGTGTTCCTCGAAGCCGCCTACTTCCAGCCGATCGGCATCGCCGCCTCGGGCCGCAAGCTCGGCATCCTGTCGGACGCGCGCTATCGCAACGAGCGGGGCATCGATCCGGAATCCTGCTGGTGGGGCGCCGAGGTGGCGACGCGCCTGATCCTCGAACTGTGCGGCGGCGAGTGCAGCGAGATCGTGTCCAGCGGCGTGATGCCCGCATGGCAGCGACGCTACGACCTGCGCGCCGATCGCGTGAAGACGCTGACCGGCATCGACGTGCCGGCCGCGGAAACCGCCTCGATCCTGGCGAAGCTGGGCTTCGAGGTGAGCGGCAGCGGTCCGTGGACCGCCGCGGTGCCGTCGTGGCGTCCCGACATCGTGGGAGAGGCCGACCTCGTCGAGGAAGTGACGCGCGTGTTCGGCTTCGACAAGATTCCGACGACCTCTCTGCCGCGCCTGTCGACGACGTCGAAGCCGGTGCGCGATGCGATGCAGCGGCGCGTGCCGCAGGCCCGCCGGGCGCTGGCCGCGCGCGGGCTGAACGAGGCCGTCACCTGGTCGTTCCTGCCGCGCCGGAAGGCCGAACGCTTCGGCGGCGGTCAGCCCGATCTGCAGCTGCTGAATTCGATCGACGCGACGCTCGACACGATGCGGCCCTCGATCCTGCCGAACCTGATCGACGCGGCGTCGCGCAACGAAGCGCGCGGCCTCGCCGATCCGGCCCTGTTCGAGGTCGGTCCGCAATACAAGGATGCGACGCCGCAGGGCCAGCGCATGGTCGCCGCCGGCCTCCGCCATCACGCCGCCGTGCCGCGCAACTGGGCGGGCCCGGCGCGTACCGTCGACGCCTTCGACGCCAAGGCCGACGCGCTGGCGGTGCTGGCCGCGATCGGCGCGCCCGACACGATCGCCGCCTATGGCGGCACGGCGCCCGACTGGTACCATCCCGGCCGTTCCGGCGCGCTCAAGCTCGGCGACCGCGTGATGGCCTACTTCGGCGAGCTGCATCCCGCGATCGTGGCGGAAGCCGACCTCAAGGGTCCGGTCGCCGCCTTCGAGGTGTTCCTCGATGCGCCGCCGCTGCCCAAGGCGAAGGCCACCAAGGCGCGGCCGAAACTGGTGCTCTCGCCGTTCCAGCCGGTCGAACGCGATTTCGCGTTCCTCGTCGAGGCCGGTGTCGAGGCGGACAAGCTGGTGCGCGCCGCGCGCAACGCCGACAAGGCGCTGATCACCGCCGCGCGCGTGTTCGACGTCTATGCCGGCAAGGGCGTGCCCGAGGGCAAGAAGTCGCTCGCCATCGCGGTGACCTTGCAGCCGATGGAACGGACGCTGACGGATGCCGAGATCGAGGCGGTGTGCAACAAGATCGTGGCGCAGGTGACCAAGGTCACGGGTGCTACGTTGCGTGGTTAGGGTGAAATGACCGACCTCTCGCTGATTCGTAACTTCTCGATCATCGCGCATATCGACCACGGCAAGAGCACGCTGGCCGACCGGCTGCTGCTGGCCTGCGGGGCGGTGACGGAGCGCGAGTTCCACGACCAGATGCTCGATTCGATGGACATCGAGCGCGAGCGCGGCATCACCATCAAGGCGCAGACCGTGCGCCTCAACTATCCGGCGCAGGACGGCAAGACCTACGTCCTGAACCTCATGGACACGCCCGGCCACGTCGACTTCGCCTATGAAGTCAGCCGCTCGCTGGCGGCCTGCGAGGGCTCGCTGCTCGTGGTCGACGCCAGCCAGGGCGTCGAGGCCCAGACGCTGGCCAACGCCTATCACGCGATCGACGCCAACCACGAGATCATCCCGGTCCTGAACAAGATCGACCTACCCTCGGCCGAGCCCGAGCGGGTCTGCCGCGAGATCGAGGACGTGGTCGGCATCGACACCTCGGAGGCCGTCAAGGTCTCGGCCAAGACCGGCATCGGCATCGACGACCTGCTCGAGGCGATGGTCAAGCGCCTGCCGCCGCCCAAGGGCGACCGCGATGCGCCGCTGAAGGCGCTGCTGGTCGACAGCTGGTACGACCCGTACCTCGGCGTCGTGACCCTGGTGCGCGTGCAGGACGGCGTGCTGCGCAAGGGCATGAAGATCCGCATGATGGCCGCCGCCGCGGCCTACGACCTCGACAAGGTCGGCGTGTTCAAGCCCAAGCCCACGGACGTGCCGGAACTCGGCCCGGGCGAAATCGGCTTCATCATCGCCGGCATCAAGACGATCGCGGACTGCAAGGTCGGCGACACCATCACCGACGACCGCAAGCCCGCGACCGAGATGCTGTCGGGCTTCAAGCCCAGCGTGCCGGTGGTGTTCTGCGGCCTGTTCCCGGCCGATGCGGCCGAATTCGAGACGCTGCGCGAATCGCTCTCCAAGCTGCGCCTCAACGATTCCTCGTTCCATTTCGAGGCCGAGACCAGCGCGGCCCTGGGCTTCGGCTTCCGCTGCGGCTTCCTCGGCCTCCTGCATCTCGAGATCGTACAGGAGCGGCTGGAACGCGAGTTCAATCTCGACCTCGTCACGACCGCGCCCTCGGTCGTCTACAAGGTCAAGATGGTCGACGGCACGTCGATGGAGCTGCACAACCCGGCGGACTATCCCGACCCGATGAAGATCGAGTCGATGGAGGAGCCGTGGATCAAGGCCACGATCATCACCCCCGACGAGCATCTCGGCTCCGTGCTCACGCTCTGCCAGGAGCGCCGCGGCCAGCAGATCGAGCTCACCTATGCCGGCACCCGCGCCATGGCGGTCTATCGCCTGCCGCTGAACGAGGTCGTGTTCGACTTCTACGACCGGCTGAAGTCGATGACGCGCGGCTATGCCAGCTTCGACTACGAGATGGACGGCTACGAGGAGAGCGAACTGGTGAAGCTCGCCATCCTGGTGAACGCCGAGCCGGTCGATGCGCTGTCGATGATCGTCCACAAGAACGCCGCCGAGAGCCGCGGCCGCCAGCTCTGCGAGCGGCTGAAGGACCTGATCCCGCGCCAGCTCTTCAAGATCGCCATCCAGGCCGCGATCGGCGGTCGGGTGATCGCGCGCGAGACGATCAGCCCGATGCGCAAGGACGTGCTGGCCAAGTGCTACGGCGGCGACATCAGCCGCAAGAAGAAGCTTCTGGAGAAGCAGAAGAAGGGCAAGAAGCGCATGCGGCAGATCGGCGAGGTCGAGATCCCGCAATCGGCCTTCATCGCCGCCCTCAAGATGGACAGCCGCTAGGCCGACCGGACCGGCTGCGGCCCGGCCGGGCCCGGATCGAGGCCCGGTCCGGCCCGGTTCAGCTCACGAAAGCCCGCCGCGGCGTCGGCGCGGGCGCGAGCCCATCAGGAAGCCCGGCTCGGGACGACCGACGTCGCGGCGGCCGATCCAGACCAGCACGAGGCCCAGCACGAGGAACGCGGGCATCGCCGGCACGGTGAGCAGCGGCCGCATCATCCAGGTCCACAGGATGCCCGACAGGTGGCGCCTCGCCGATGTCTGTGTATTGCCGAGCGAGGCCGGGTCGAGGTGCGACCACAGGCTCCCGAAGGTCGAAAAAGGGTAGCTCCCCTCGGACCACCAGGTGAGCAGGTCATGCACGACCACTGCGACGGCCACGGCCAGCGACAGCCAGCCCAGGGCCCGAATCACGACCATCACGCCCCCAAAGCACCGGTCAGCCCGCGCCTCGACCCTAGCCAAGCCGGCGGAACCGGGGAAGGACGTTGCCCAAACCATCCACCGATGTATAAGAGCGGCCAACCGCGCGCTTGGGGACAGGTGGCCGAGCGGTTTAAGGCACACGCTTGGAAAGCGTGCGTGGTGTAACAGCCACCGCGGGTTCGAATCCCGCCCTGTCCGCCAGTGGTGCTGCTCCAAATCGCTGAATTGCACTGGAGAAGAATCTCCAGAGAGTGGCCCAATATGGACCCCATTCTCTGCACCAGATCGAAAACAAGAAAGCGGATGATCTGAGGCAGCACGAATGCTTCAGGCACTTGGCGCCCGTCGACGACGCGGCGATACAACAATGTACGACCGCGAGCTGAGTGACGCTTCGAACCGCGCAAGTTCAAGAGCCTTGCCCGACTCCTGTTCCCGTCGTTCAAGCTGGGTCACCGGATACCACGGACCATCCTCCGGGCGCCGGCGGTCGCGCTTCTGCAATTTCATACCCTCGTCTCGGTAGGTGCGACCTGATTTGACGTGTCGATCTCCGGTGACCATGAGATCTTTTCCGAATCGAATAGGTATTCGAAGTTGGGCGTGATCGCTTCCAACCCGCACCCGGACCTGCCGAATCCCCTGTTCGGGGTTGGGCCTGAACGGATCGGGCGCGAGCCTCAGGAACGCCTGCTTGCGATCGTCGACGACTGGCATCGACGGATTCGGTCGCGCAGGCGCGAGGCGATCTCCTTCTGCGGCTTGCCGAAAAGGACCTCCACATCGACACTCATCCGCCCTCCTCCCACTTCCCCGATATCTCTAAGCCTTGGCAATCCAGCGAAGATCCATCGGCTGATCCTGCTTGTGTGAGACGAGGACCTGCCATCTTGCTGGGGTTCCTGCCGAGCGAGCATAGATTCGCCCCTGATTGTCATGGCCGGTCGAGAAATGTCGCTCCCACCACCCCGGATAGCCGGTTAGGGATTTCCACGCTGGCGGAAGGCCGCGCTCTTGCCGGTCAAGCGCCGCCAAAGCCTTCCAAAGAATGTCGCGTTCCGGGAGTTCCACGGCGATGAAGCGCAGGCTGTCTCGGACGAAGTCGATGCGCGGCAGCAAAGCAGCGACCGCGATCCCGAGCTCGGCCTCCAGTCTGTTGGGCTTTGGCGCTACGGCTGGCGTGACCACCGAGGTAGCCTCAAGCCGGTTCCGCAAGTCCAACGCCTCGGTCTCCGCTTCGGCAAGGCGGGCCGCCATCGAATCGAGATTGCCCAGGAGCGCCTCGCGTTCCTGGGCGTGAGCGGACGTTGTCTCGGCGACCTTTCGCACCTCGGCAAGTTGGGCCTGCAGACTGATGCGATTCGCTTGCGCTGCGGTCAACGCCTGGACGAGCAGTCGCTCGCGCAGAGAGGCTTGCTCTTCGCTCGGCGGTGATACCGCGACGTCCCTGAGGAGGCCGGGCAGCTTTTCAGCGATACCGTCCGGCATCGCCCCCAGCCGGATAAACCAGTCCGCTGCGCCACCCGAAAGGTTGGGGCCCGATCGCAAGACCTGGCACCCGACATCCGTGAGTCGCCTCACGGCCGTCTGGCAAGCTCGCGCACTGCCTTCGATGAAGACGTAGGAGTCGTTGCCGCCGCGCTCGGCGACGATTGCCACATCCGGGCCTTCATCCTCCCATAAGCGGCAGTGCGCCGGCAGCAGTCCACGGTCGCTGACGTCGATGACGTTGCCGCCGCGCAAAGGAAAGACAAGACCGCCCCACCTAGCGGCTTCAGCACCATCAGGCGTTCGGAACAAAGCCAGCGCCTCGCGCGCCAATTCGCTCCCTTCTCGCAGAACCCGTATTTCCCGCGTCGCCGTCATTTCTCAGTTCATCCGGTTTGCAATATGGTTATCATGCTTTCATGGCCGCACAACCGGCGGTTCTAGGGGGACTGGGTGGCGTGGATTTCGGCGCAAACCAAGGCATTCCAAGATGCTTTGGAAGCGGGTCATTGGGCTGACCTTTTTGGAAACTGGCTCGTTATCGGTGGACTGTCGTGCGGTATCCTGATCTGGGCCATGATCGCGGCAGTCCGCTTGCGAATTGGCGTGAGAAAGCTGCGAAGCGCCCTCGATTCGGCTACGGCGAGCCTGAACGCGACACCGCGCCAAGCGCGGGATTTCGCTAGTTTCTACGAAACTATTGGGTCGTCGCTGCAGGATGCGGAGATCGTTGGACCAGCCTGGCGCGACTGGTCAGCAACCGTCATCACGCCAGAAGCGCCTCGTACCCCGGTCCGATCGACCAGTCGGCCATATACTTACTTCTCCCTAAATCTGCTGCGCTATTGCCGGATAAACCCTCGCCACCACGCGGCAATGCCCAACCTGCTGGTCGGTGTCGGACTTCTGCTGACCTTCATCGGATTGGCGTTTGCCCTGTCATCAGCTGGTGGCATGGCAGATCCAAGCGTGGGAAACGAAGTTCGCCAGAAGGCGCTTCAGAACCTGCTTGACGTCGCCGCTGCCAAGTTCGTTACCTCCTTGACAGGCCTTTTGTGCTCGCTCGCATACACGTTTTACCGCGGAAGCCAGCTCGACAAGGCTGAACACTCCCTAGATAACTTCCTTGCGGCTCTAGAGGAGCGAGTCCCGCTCGCGACTCCGGCAACTCTGCAAGCCGAGGCCAATGCGCTTCTCGAGCAGTCGCTGACCCTCCAGTCCCAGTTCACCACCGAACTTGCCGTCAACATCGGCAGCAGGCTCGACAGCGCGCTCGATCAGCGGCTGGGCGAACATATCGGCCCGCTGCGAGACGCCATCGAGAAACTGTCGACAGGTATAGGCAGCATGGGCGAAGACACGCTGCGCAGCCTCGTCGACGAGTTTCACAAGACCCTGCAGGGCGGGGCCGACACCCACATGAAGGAACTTGGCGCAACGCTGGAACGCACGTCACAAGCCATGGAGGAAATCCGGGGTGGGCTGACCGAGGCGGCCACGCGAATGGCCAGCGCCGCCGACCAGATCTCCGAGCAGATGGGCCGGAACGCCGAACAGGCGATGTCGCGGATTACCCAGCAGATGGAAGGGCTGGTTGGAGAACTGCGCAGCCTCGCAGAGCAGTCGCGAGCCGCCGGCACCGACGCCATGGCCCAAGCCTCCGCACGAATCGCCGAAGCGGGCGACGCGTTCGGCGTTGCCGCGCGGGCGATTTCTACCAGCCTCGAACAGACGATCGGGAGTATCACCGAACGCCTGGGCGGCGAAGCCGAAGCAGCGACACGACGCATGACCGAAGAACTCACCAGGGCCATCGGTGCGATGACGGAACTCGCCGAACAGAACCGGTCGGCCGGCGACGACGCCACGAAGGCCATGGCCGAGCGTATCGGCCAGGCGGCCGAGGGCTTCGAACGCAGCGCCGCGCATGTGGCGGAAGCGCTGACCAGCGGGGCCGGCGATGCCGCCAGTCGTCTAACCGCCGCGGTCGAGGAGCTGCGCGACAACTTCACAAGGCTCGCCAGCGACCTTGCCGGCAACATGGAGACCGCCGGCACCCAGTTTGCCCAGCAGGGCCGTGACGGCGCGACCGCCCTGGCCGAAGCGGCTCATGCCGCGGCAGCGTCGCTCCGAGCAGGTGGGCAGGAAGGCGGCGATGCTCTCCGGACCGGCGGCGCCGATGCCAGCCGCGGCCTGCAAGCCGCCGCGGGCGAGTTCGCCACACCGGCGCGCGAACTGGGGCAGCGGATTGCAGCCCTCCAGAGCGAGGCGCTGGAGCTGGGCAAATCCCTGACGGCGATGCGGCAGGCGGCCGTGGAGGCGACGGCGCCGCTCCGCACGGCGACGGCCGACCTCGTCAAGCTCGGCGCCTCGGGGCAGAAGACGGCCGCAGATCTCGCCCTTGCCAGCCAACGGATCGCTCCCCTGGCCGACTCCATAAACGGCGCCATGCAGCAACTCGCAGAGGCGGAGCGGCGATTGGGGGCGCTCAGCACAAACCTCGACACAGCGCTTGGCGGTTTCAAGGACCTCGATGCGTCACTGGGCAGGGTCTTCAAGGATCTGCGGGAGGGGCTGGGCGGGTTTGCCGAGCAGATTTCGCGCTTCGTCGTGGAGATGAACAAGGACATGGCGCAGGCCGTCAACACGCTGAGCGGTGCCGTCACGGAACTGGCGGAGGCCCGCGACGACGATCCCGAAAACCGGCGCAGGTGAGCTAAGGAATGCGGCCGTCTCAATCCGAACAGGAAGACGCGGGCGAAGGCTACTTTGCGTCGATCAGCGATCTCATGGTCGGGATCCTGTTCATCTTCTTGCTGATGCTCGCGGTCTTCGCAATCAACTATGCAACAGACGACACGGAGAAGGAGATTCGGGAGCTGCGGGAAAAAGTGGCAGCGCTCACTGTCGACGTCGAGGACCTGCGCAAACTCCTACAAGAACGGGATCGGGAAATCGCATCCCAGCGAGAGAGCATTGCAAACCTGATACAGGCTCGCGACGCCCTTCGACACATCCTCGCTGATCTGGCAGAGCAGCTCGAAAGTGTAAACATCGCGCTGAGTAACGATCAAGGGCGACTGGAGCAGATTCGAGGCGATCTACTGTTCGCGATTCAGCGAGGACTTGCGAGCCGGAACGTCACGGTCGAAGTCGATGTAGCGCAGGGCATTCTTCGACTATCGAGCGAAGGACTCTTTGAACTGAATGAAGCCAGATTTACGACAGATGGCGAGATCAAAGCAAAGGCACTGATCGAAGAGATGGGGCGCCTCTTGCCCTGCTACTCAATATCCAAGGCGGATGATTCCTCATGCAAGAAACAACCGATCTTTGAGACGGTTCTGGTCGAAGGTCATACCGATACGCTGCCATCACCGACTGAAGGAGGAAACTGGCGTCTCTCGACCGATCGGGCGCGCGCCTTTTTACGGCTGATCGACGAATCGCCCCTGCCCTTGAGAGATCTCAAGAATGACAGAGATCAGCTCTTGTTTGGTCTTGCCGGGTACGGCGACGCAAGAAACCTGCAGAGTATTGACGGGAAGGACAGACGCAACCGGCGCATCGAAGTCCGGTTTCTGCTGTCGAGCCGCCGCGAAGACCTGACAGACAAAATTCAACGTTTGGAAGCCGTCCTTTCGACCTTGCGCAGTGTCGCAGGCAACCGGCCATGAGCACGTTGCTCGCCGAGCTCGAGAAGCTCAAAGCCCTGGTCGAAACAATGCCCCGGAAGCGAATTGTTCCACGAGAGCAGGATCGACCAACTTTCAAGGCGCTGACGCACGTTCTCAAGACTTGGGACGTCACCGCCCGCCCAACCGAGGACCGCCTGGTCCGGACTCGGCGGGAGATCCTCGCGGCCCAACGCAGCGGCAGGCCGTTGAAGAACCTTCCCCCAGCCGTTCTTCGGGACGGCATCTGGTTGCTTTGGCCAGCGGCCAAGGACGGCATCGACCGCGACGCTCTGCAGATCGCTATTCTCGACCGGTTGGGCAACAATAAAGGCCTGCTTCGCCGCCTAGTCGATGCTTGGCTTATCGCCTTCGATCCGGACGACGACACGTTTGTCGCCGTAGGTCGGCAGATCGACCGCCATCTGGCCGCGCCGCAAGCGGGCCTCCTTGCCTACTGGAAGGAAGCCCACAAGAGCTACGACATCTTCGACGCCGTGGCCGGCCCCGGCCGCATCGCGGATCGGCTGCTGAAGGATTCTTCGGGTCGTCTGTTGGCGGCGTGCAGGCTGGACGCCCCGGCACGAGCGTCGAGCGGATATCTGCGCGCCGTTCACTACCGCCTGTCCGCTGCTTTACCTCAGTCGATTCGCGGCGATCAGACCGTCGACCACTTCGAGCGGGCAACCCGCTTCTATGCCCCGGAGGGCAAACTCCGCTTCGACGAGCCGGGCCCCAACGGCGCAATGGCCGACGGCCTGGTGGGCGCATGGCTCGGCGGGCAGCGTCAGCCTTCGGATCGGATGAGAGACATGGTGCTGAGTTTCCTGCGGCAACATCTTGGCGATCCGCGGGTCGATCATCAACACCGCTGGGCGCGCGCGTCGGCTGAAACGCGACAGCGGGTGCGGACTTGGCTTTCGGCGCTGTCGCTCGACGCCTTCTTCAACGTGGTCGGGCGCTTCGCCGGCAACGCAGGCATGGGAGAGCAATGGGCAGCAAGGCAAGCCTTTTGGAGTGCTTGCCTGAAGGGAGGCCATATCACCGACAGCTGGCTCGTGCTCGGCGAAAATGCAGCTCGTGCTGTTTCCGACAGAGAGGAACTTCGAGGCAGCTATGGGAGGTTGCGCGACACTGACGCAAACCGGTCCGTCCTTCTCATACAAATTGGCGAGCTGGTCTTCTCCGAGTGGACCTACAATGGAAAGCTGCGCGCTTGGCGCAGCGGCTCGAAAGCCGCCCCAAGATTATTTCGTTCGCGATATGACAGGTCGGAAGTCATTGGCGAAGGGCTGCAGTTCCCGGTTCCGCAGGGAAGGTCAGATCTTCGGGCCAGCGGGCCAGACGGCATATCGCACGCTCACCCAGGCGTCTGGCAGGGACGAACGGCCGCTCTATTACTCCGCGATGAAGGGATCATTCTGCGGCCGACTGAATGGCGAGTTCGATGACCCACAATCTCACCTTTGTTCCGGCCCCAATGGGCACCGAGTTTCGCCTCGTCAACGGCCTTGATTCCGCGCCGTTCGACTCCTGGGCGATCGCTGCACCGACCGCCCTTCTTCCCGGCATCGATCTGCTGAACCGTCTCGTTGCCGAAGATCGTGCGCTGGCCGATGCCGACTTCGTCCTGGTCGAGCATGCCGCAATTGCCGATCTCTCAGCCGCGGAAGCAGCCGCACTCCATCTGCCGCCCCTTTCCGAAGCAGTGGCGCGAGTCACTACGTCCGGCATCGTCACGCATCCCGCTTTCTCGGCGTCACTCCAGTGGCGTCGCTCGACAGGACAAGCCATCGTCGGCGCCGAACGAATCGGTGCCTGGCTCAGGATTGGCGATCGCCTCGGTCGCCTCTCATCGGCGCTCTTCGCCATCGCCGAAGCGATTGCCGCGGTCGGTGTCGCCGGCAATGACGCTGCCTCGCGGCTGGTCGCTATCTCCAAACTCCAGGAACTCCTGCCGGCGGCTACGCAGGACGGATCGGCAACGACTGGCGGGCTTCTGCCGGCGATCGACATTCTCCAGGCCGATGCCTTTTCGCTCGATCTTGTCGGCGAAGGGGCGGCGATGCGGCTGGTGCCGATCCTGCATCGGGCCGGACAGACCGCCCCTGCCCTGCCCCCCGATCTGCAGGCGGCCTTCGGCGACAGCCAGTTCAACCAGTTCTCCACTGTGCGTCCCGTCTACACACTGCCCGGCGGCAAGCTGCTCGTCCTGTCTCCTGCCCTGCGCCGCGCGCTGGGCGAGGTCAGACGACGGCAATCGGGGAAGGCTTCCGCGAAGCGTGCCCTGATGGCAGCGCCACGGGCAGTGCTTCATGCCGCCCTGGAACAAGGCGACGACCCGACGCTTGTCGACCAGATCGACTCGCTATTCGTGGAAACGTCTGCCTATTCCGATCGCGTTGCCGGCCTCGGTGTGTGGACGCCGCGCGTGGTGCCCTGGATCCAGAGGGTCGGCACCGACTGGTTCGGTCCGGATGCCCCCAAAGGGCGGCAAATCCCCGGTGGCCTCGTCGTCGGTGATCGCACGCTGGCGCTCGACGCCGTCGAGGCGGAGGCCCTGCGCCGCCAGGTCGAAGACGCGATCGGACAGGGAGAGCCGTCAGTAGTCTGGGCACCGCCAGGGGAAACGCCGGCCGTGGTCCCTGCCACGCCCGAGACGCGGCAGGCCCTCACCGATCTGGCTCATCAACGCGCCGCGGCGCGTCCCACGACGGACAGCGAAAAGCCAGCGGTGGCCGATGCGCCGACAAGTCTCCTCATCTTCGCCAACGAGGAGGAGGTCGAACACAGTCAGGATTTTCTGGCTCGCTCGGGCCCGGCCCTCGGGCTTCCGTCGAGTCTTGCGACGACACCGAAGCCTCATCAGGAGCAAGGAATTGCTTGGCTGCAGAAGAGCTGGCTGGCGGGACGGCCCGGGGTTCTCCTTGCGGACGACATGGGGCTGGGCAAGACGCTGCAGAGCCTTGCTTTCCTAGCCTGGCTGCGAGAAGGCATGGACGCGGGAGTCATCGGTAAGGCCCCCATCCTGATCGTTGCTCCGACCGGCCTGCTGGCCAACTGGAAGGCGGAGCACGACCGCCACCTCCGGGGACAGGGGCTCGGCGAATGCCTCGCCGCCTATGGCGACGGCCTGCGCGCGCTTCGGACGCAGCCAGCCGACGACGTCCCCGCATTGGATCAGGCGAGGCTGCGCAGAGCCGCCTGGGTGCTGACGACCTACGAGACGCTGCGCGACTACGATCGGGATTTCGGTGCGGTCCCGTTTGCCGCGCTGCTCGCCGACGAGGCGCAGAAGGTCAAGACGCCCGGCGCCCGCGTCACCGATGCCATCAAGGGCATGAACGCCGATTTCAGGATCGCGCTAACGGGAACGCCGGTCGAGAACCGGCTGGCCGATCTCTGGTGCATCGTCGATGGTGTGCATTCTGGCTGGCTGGGGGATCTGAAGCGCTTCAGCCGGCGCTACGAAGACGATATCGACATCGAGAAGCTGCGCAGCCTCAAGACCTTTCTCGAGGGTTCGTTCGGCGGTGCGCCCGCATTGCTGTTGCGACGCATGAAGGAAGACGAACTGCCGGACCTTCCCACGGCGGAGTTCCATCTGAAGGAAGCCGGCATGCCGGCACAACAGGTCCGCGCCTATGACGCCGTCATCGCTGCGGTTGCCGGGAACGAGCGTCGCGGCGCCGTGCTGGAAGGCCTGCAGAGAATTCGCCAGGTCGCGCTGCATCCCGATCCCGCGATGAGCGCGACGGACGAGGAATTCATCGCCGCCTCGGCGCGCCTCCAAGTCTGCATGGACGCGCTCGATCGCATCGCCGCCGTCGGCGAGCGGGCCCTGATCTTCCTCGACAGTCTCGACATGCAGTCGAGGCTGGCCGGCATCCTCCAGCGGCGCTATCGCATGAACGCCCCGCCCGCCATCATCAGCGGCGAGGTGGCGGGGCCTCGTCGGCAGCAACGTGTCGACCGCTTCCAGGGTGCCCCCGACGGTTTTGACGCGATGATACTCTCGCCGCGTGCCGGCGGCGTGGGCTTAACTCTTACCAGCGCCAACCATGTGATCCACCTCTCCCGCTGGTGGAACCCCGCGGTCGAAGATCAATGTACCGGCCGTGCGCTTCGAATCGGACAGAGCCGGACCGTGCATGTTCACATCCCCGTCGGCACGCTCGGAGACGGACGTCGATCGTTCGACCAGAACCTTCATGATCTGCTCGATCGGAAGCGTCGTCTGATGCGGGAGGCCCTGCTACCAGGCGGACTAGATGATGGCGATCAGCGGGCGTTGCTTGAGGCAACGGCATCGGGCGCTGACTGACAAGGCATAGCTTATCCCGAGCTGCTGAAGAGGATGTCCTCTTGTAAGCAAACCGACACGCGTGCTGTGCTGGCCTAAGCAGAACTCACAGGCGCCTGCGGGAAAGCAAGCATGATAAGTCCTTGCACTCCCGCCCCGTCGCCCAGGACACTCACCGCATGAACGACATCACCCCCGAAAACGAACTCTCCGAACGCATTTCCGCGGCGGCCCTCGCGATCGAGGACAAGGTCATCGCGTGGCGGCGCGACATTCACGAGCACCCGGAGCTTTCCTATCAGGAGACGCGCACCGCCGCGCTTGCCGCCGAGCACCTGGAAAAGCTCGGCTACGAGGTGAGGACAGGCGTCGGGATCACCGGCGTCGTGGGCGTGCTGAAGGGCGGCAAGCCCGGCGGCGTCGTGGCGCTGCGCGCCGACATGGATGCGCTGCCGGTCGAGGAGAAGGTCGATCTGCCCTTCGCCTCTCGGGCCACGGCGCAGTATCTCGGACAGACCGTGCCGGTCATGCATGCCTGCGGCCACGACTGCCACGTCGCCATCCTGATGGGGGTGGCCGAGATCCTGGCCGGCATGAAGGACGAGATCCCGGGCACGGTGAAGCTGATCTTCCAGCCTAACGAGGAAGGCTCCAACGACGGCCGCCCGAGCGGCGCCGAAGCGATGATCGCCGACGGCTGCCTGCAGAACCCGGCGCCGTCCGCGGTGTTCGGCCTGCACGTCACCTCGGGCATCCGCTCGGGCGTGATCGCGCTCCGTCCCGGCGGGCTGATGGCGAGCGCCGATCGCCTCAAGATCGACGTCGAGGGCCGCCAGACGCACGGCTCGCAGCCGTGGCGCGGCATCGATCCCGTCGTCACCTCGGCACAGATCATCCTGGCGTTGCAGACCATCGTCAGCCGCCAGCTCGACCCCACCCTCTCGCCGGCGGTCATCTCGGTCTCGACCATCCATGGCGGCGTGCGCAACAACATCCTGCCCGACTCGGTCGCCATGGAAGGCACCATCCGCACCCACGACGAGGGCGTCCGCGCCGAGATCCGGAAGCGCATCGACAGGACTGCCTCCGCCATCGCCGAGGCCGCCGGTGCCAAGGCCACCGTCACGGTCTTCGACGGCGTGCCGGTGACCTACAACGATCCGCCCCTCACCGACTGGGGCACCAACAGCCTGAAGAACGGTCTCGATCCGCAGCGCGTCACCGAGGTGCGCCCGGTGATGGGGGCCGAGGACTTCTCGTATCTCGCCCGGGTCGTGCCGGGCATGTTCTTCTTCCTGGGCGTCGTGCCGCCGGACGTCGACCCGCTGCAGGCGCCGGCCAACCATTCGCCGCTCTTTCGCGTCCACGAGCCCGCGCTCAAGTACGGCGTGCGCGCGCTCAGCTATCTCGCGATCGACTATCTGAAGCGGACGTAGCGAGAGTCTTTCCGGGCGAGACTGAATCGAGCCGAGAATCCGGCACCGACCTCACCCTGAGGAGCATCGCGCAGCGATGCGTCTCGAAGGGTGGGAACGCGCCCCTTGCCTGTTGCCCATCCTTCGAGACGGCCACTCCGTGGCCTCCTCAGGATGAGGTCAGTGCCTCACAGGATGAGGTGAAAGACTCTACGCCTTGGCGTAGGCGATGCTCATGGTCTCGGCAACACAGGCCGGGCGCTCCTGGCCCTCGATCTCGACGGTCCATTGGTAGGTCATGCGAATGCCGCCGTTCGGCATGTCGTCGGCGGCCAGCAGCTTCTGGCGGCCGCGAATGCGCGCGCCGACCTGCACGGGGCTGGTGTAGCGCACCTTGTTCGAGCCGTAGTTGATGCCGTTACGCATGTTCTCGATCTTCAGCACGTCGCGGGCGAAGGTGGAGATCACGGAAAAGGTGAGATTGCCGTGCGCGATGGTCTTGCCGTCCGGCATGTCGGTCTTGCAGCGCTCGACATCGACGTGGATCCACTGATGGTCGCCGCTGGCTTCGGCGAAGGTATTGATGCGCTCCTGTGTCATGACCAGCCAGTCGCTGACGCCCAGCTCCTGACCGACCAGCGCCTTCATAGCCTGCGGGCTCTCGACGATTCGCTTTGCCATGGTGTTCTCCTTCAAACCCTAGAACCGTCTCGACGCAACCCATCCAATCCACTCGCGCCAAGCAAGTCCCAAAGGGTAGCCAGGCTCGGACCGCGCGATAGGTCTAGTTTCATTGTTCCTCATCATTGGTAGCATACACATTTGGGACCGGAGGAATACTCAATGGCAGTACGTCAAGCGATTTGGAAGGTCGGCGGAGCTCCGTCCCCACTACCCGTTTCGTCTTTGCCCAGTGAAAAGGCTCTTGAAGAGATGATCGTGGCTGCACCAGCCATTCTTGACGATCAATGGATGCTCGTGGGTCGACAAATCACTACAAAATTTGGCGGCATCATCGACCTCCTGGCACTGGCTCCGGATGGCTCTCTCGTTCTCATCGAACTGAAGCGAAATAGAACGCCGAGGGAGGTAGTGGCCCAAGCTCTTGACTACGCAAGCTTCGTCTCCTCGCTAAAGTCCGAAGACCTCGCGACAATCTATAGTGCGTTTGCGCCAGACAAAGACCTGGCTACGGACTTCAGATCGCGGTTCGGCACGGACCTCGACGAAGACACACTCAACGGCAGCCACCAAATCGTCGTTGTTGCAGCAGAGCTCGACGATAGCACTGAACGCATCGTGGCCTATCTCGGCGATCGCGGCATACCCATCAACGTCTTGTTTTTTCAGGTCTTCGCTGACGGCGATGCGCGTCTACTGAGTCGCGCCTGGCTCAGAGACACAGTGGAGACTCAGGCCAACGCCGTCACCGCCGCGAGCGGTACGAGTGAGCATTGGAACGGTGAGTACTACGTAAATTTTGGCCAGAGCAACACAAGGGCGTGGAGCGAAGCCGTTGAATACGGGTTCGTTTCCGCTGGCGGTGGCAGTTGGTACAGCGGGGCGCTGAAGCGCCTTAGTCCCGGCGACCGCATTTGGGTGAAGGCGCCGAGCTACGGCTTCGTTGGTGTCGGCCGTGTCATGGGAACGGCTGCTCGCGCAAACGACTTCTTGTTACCTACGGCAGCCGGTGATCGGCCGGCACTGGAGGTGCTCAAGGCTGGTACATATCACCGCGAGTATGCGGATGACCCTGAAAAGTCCGAGTACTTCATTCCTGTCAAATGGCTCGGCACAGTACCACTGGAAAAGGCCGTCAACGAAGTCGGACTATTTGGCAATCAGAACACGGTTGCGCAGCCCGCCTCGCCAAAATGGCGACACACCATCGAGCGACTCAAGCAGGTCTTCTCGCATTGGGATGCGCCCGCCAGTTGAGATAGTCGGCGTCAGCCGCCGATGGCGGCCCGGATGCGATCGACCGCGGCATCGGGCGCGGTGAGCACCGGTGTCTCGACGGCGGCGCCGACGGCCGCCAGCGCCCGCGACGTCGAGAAATGCGCGAGCATGATGGCGTCGCAGTGCGCCAGCTCGGGCGCCCGCGCGGCGATCAGTGCGTTGTGCCGGTCGGCGTCGCCCTTGCGCAGCGCGTCCATGGCGCCCTCGACGACGATCGTCTCGAGTGTGGCCGTGGCGCCTGCTTCACCGACGAACTGCTCGAACTCCTCCGTCATGGTCAGCACCGACGGCGCGAAGGTCGCGAGCATGCCGATCCGCCGGCCCCGGCCGATCGCCTCCCGGAACATCGCTTCGTTCGGCTTCAGCACGGGCATGGGCAGTTCCTTTGCCATGCGCTCGATCGCCGGCCCGAACGCCGAGCAGGTGACGAGGATCGCCTCGGCCCCGAGGCGCTGAGCGTAGTCGCCGAGCTCGACGAAGCGCTCGAACATGCGCGGCGTCAGCTCATGGTCCTTGGCGCGATCGACCGACAGCGAGGAGTCGAGCAGGTCGACGGTCTCGGCCTCGGGCCACCGCGTGGCGAACGCGCGCTGGATGGGGTCGATAGCGACGGGTGTGCCATGCAGGAGGACGACGCGAGGCTTCTTCGACATGCGGCCGGTCTTTCGAAAGGAGAGCGTTTTCAGGAATGCGACAGGCGGGATACGAGACCGCCATCGCCATAGGCTTTGGCCGCGGCCGGCGAGGCCAGCAGCGCCATCCACGCGGCGGCACCCTCGGGGTTCGCGGCATCGGCGAAGATGGCGGCATCGAAGGTGGAGACGGTCTGGACTTCCGGCGGAAACGGGCCGGCGACGGCAACGCCGGGGACCGACATCAATTCGCTCACCTGCTGGATCGCGATGTCGGCCTCGCCGCTCGCGACCTTCTCGCCGGTGAAGCCCATCGGGATCGTGACGGCGCGCGCATTGACCTCGGCGGCAATGCCCAGTCGCTCGACCAGCCCGGTAAAGTAGATGCCGCTCGCCCCCGCCCGCGAATAGGCCACGGCCCGCGCCGCCACCAGCGTCCGCTTGAAGGCCTCGACGGTCGAGACGTCGGGTTTCGGAGCGCCCTCGCGGACGCCGACGCCCAGGATCGAATCGGCGAGACAGACGCGGGTCTCGGGCCGCACGATGCGATCGGCGCAGAGCTTGTCCATCGATCCGTCGATGGCGATGACGACGTCGGCGCGCTGCCCTTCGGCGATCGACTTCATGATGGCCGTGGTCGGACGCCAGTCGATTTCCAGGCGATAGGGCGAGGCGGCCTCGAAGGCCGGTTTCAGCCAGCGATTGACGGCCACCTCGAGGGCAAGACCGCTCATGACGGCGACGGACGACGGCGATGCCACTGGATTCACTCCTCGCACAACGGACGCCGTCACTATAGCGGGCTGCAGCCATGGCCGACGGCAAAATGTGCTATCGGTTAACAAAGATCCCGAAAACAGGAGGAAATCGAGTGAGCTTTCGTGCCTCGGGCCATAGCTGGCGTCTGTACTGCGGAACGAACGTCCTCGAGGGTTCCCTCAAGGAGGTCGCCGCCCGCGCCGGCGCCAAGCGCGCCTTCGTCATCTGCTCGCCGTCGATCAACGGGCGAACCGACACCGTTCGGCGTATCGAGAAAGCGCTGGGAGCGACCTTCGCCGGGGTCTTCGACCGGATCGAAAAGGACTGCCCCTACCCGAACGTCTGTGCCGCCCGGGATGCCGCGCGCGAGGCCAGGGCCGATCTCCTCATCGCGGTCGGAGGCGGAAGCGTGCTGGTCGCCACGCGGGCTGTCGCGATCTTCCTCGGCGAGGATCGCAGTCCCTTCGAGATCATGACGCAGTATCCGGCCGACAAGCCGGCCTACAGCCCGCGCCTGGCGGCACCGAAGATCCCCATCGTCAACATCCCGACAACTCCCACCAGCGCCATGAATCGCGCCGGGACGGGCCTGAAGAACGACGATCTCGATCATCGCATGGAGTTCTTCGATCCCAAGACCCGGCCGCAGGCGATCCTGCTGGACCACGACGTCCTGATGACGACGCCGTCTTCTTCGCATCGGTCGACCGCCACCACGGTCTTTTCCAGTGCCGTTGCAGCCATCGCCGCCGCCGAATCCAATCCGCTGGTCGAAGGCGATCGCCTCCAGGCCTTCCGTCTCGCCTTTCGCGCCTATGCGGGCCTTGCGGAGAATCGCGACGATGCGGCCTCGCGCGCCGATCTCTGCATTGCGGCCTTCCTGCAGAACCGCGCCGAGGACGATGGCGCGCGCATGGGCGCCAGTTCTTCCTTTGCCGGAGACTACGCCGTCTCCACCGCCCTGCATGTCCAGTTCCCCCATGTCGGCCAGGGCGAGTCGATTTCCACCATCCACGCCACCAAGATCCGGCTGTCGCAGGATGAAGATGCCGCCGCGGCGCAGCTCGTCGCCGAAGCCCTCGGCCTTGGTGGCGCCGACAAGCCGCTCAGGCCGGTCATCGCCGATGAGCTGGAACGACTCTACCGCTGCGTGGGAATGCCGATCCGTCTCAGCGAACTGAACATCCCGCGCTCGGCGATCCCCCTCATCGCAGGACAGACGGTGAAGAACTTCAATGCCAATGCGGGCGTTCGTTCGGACAGCGAACGCATTGCCGCGGCAGAGCGTCTGCTGGAGGCCGCTTACTAGACGGCTTCGCGCAAAAGGGCACGCGCGACGCCCGGTCATCAGAGAGCATAGAACGCTTGCCGGAATGGTATCGGCGGACGCGTCACCGACCTGCGGCGGGGGGCGATCGTCGGCACCTCCGCGCTGCGCCGGCGCGCCCAGCTCCTGCGTCGCCGCCCCGATCTGCAGGTCGTCACGCTGCGCGGCAATGTCGACACGCGCCTGGCCAAGCGCGAGCGCGTTGAGGTCGAGGCGACGCTGCTCGCGCTCGCCGGCCTGAAGCGGCTGGGCCTCGGTCATGTCGGTATCCCGATCCCGGAGGACGAGATGCTGCCGGCGGTCGGCCAGCGCGCCGTCTGCATCGAATGCCGCGTCTCGACACCAGGACACGCGGCCTGCTCGCCGCCATCGATCACCAGCCGACCGGCATCGCGGTCGCCACAGAGCATGCGAATTGCTGGCCGTGCTCGACGGCCCGGGCCGCACGCCGATCGCGGGGCACCCGGTCGTTGCATCGGACGGTTCGCTGCATGTGCGCCGGCAAGCCACGGCCGGTGCGGCGGTGGTGGAGCACGAGCATCGCGGCTTCAACAACCATCCGGAGCCGGATCAGATCGACGATGCGACCGCTCTCGAACGGGTCTTGCATTAGACTATCTCCCGGGGACTGATCTAACGGACGGCTCGGCACGTATCTTCCCGCACGACAGGGGGAAGCACCGCCGGGTGCATCGCACAATCATGCAACTTTTCGCCGCCTATCTCGCCACCCTGTCGGTCTTCATCGCCCTCAATCTCACGTGGAACGGCCTCGTGGTCATGAAGCTGTATCGTCGTGAGCTGCGGGACGTGCTGGCCGAAACACCCCGCCTGCTGCCGGCCGCTCTCTTCTACCTGATACACGCGGGGGGCGTGCTGTTGCTGGTCGTGCGATCGGCCATCGACAGCGGCGGCTGGCACCAGGTGGCAGGTCTGGGCGCCGTCTTTGGCCTGTGTGCCTACGCGACATACGACCTCACCAATGCTGCAACGCTCCGCCGCTGGCCCGGCAACCTGATGGCACTCGACATCACCTGTGGCGTGATCTTCACGTCGATCGCCTCGGTCGCAGGTTTCCTGGCCGCGCGCATGATCGCAACGGGTGCCGCATGACCCGGCCCGCCGACCATCCCGCCGGGCTGGCGCTCAACGACGAAATCCATGCCCGGCCCGCGGAGTCGCTGTACGGCCCCACCCGGCTGTCCTAACTCGCCATCCTTTTCCCGCCGTCGGCCCGCGACGAAGAGCGGGCGTGTGCTGCAGCGCTCCACGCCCGCTTCGGATCGTCGGTGCCGCCGCCCACCGGCAACCATTTCAGCGTCGATCTCGGCACACTGCGCCTGGTCTGGGAGCGCCATTCCGAATTCGTGCGCTACACTTTCATCGCGGCGTCCAACGTCCCCGACGCGCCGTGGGATGAACCTCCGGCCCTGTCGCTGGTCGACGCCGACTGGCTCGGACCCTGCCGGGATCGGTCATGCTGGCGACCCATGCCCTCCTGACGCGCAATCTCCGCAACCGGCCTCACGGAGAAATCGCGACGGCGATGTTCGAGGGCAACCTGCTGGCGGGCTGCGAAGTCGCCGGCGGCGCCGCGTTCGCCTGTACCGACTTCCGTATCCACGCCGACGGCTTCAGCCGCATCCTGGTCGACGACCGTCGCGCTGACGCGCGAGCTCCAGAAGCAGGCCGTCCTGCAGACCGTGAACCGGCGCGCCGACATCCAGCTGCGGCTGCAATCCACCGTCGAGGGGCTCTCGGTGGCCGCCGTCACCTACTACATCGTCGGCCAGGTCGCCTACGGGGCGAAGTCCGCAGCCGCCTGGGCCTCAAGATCGATGCCGACCTCACCGTTGGCATCAGCATCCCTGTCGTTGCCGTCCTCGTTGCGCGCGGCCTGCGCCGCGTTCATCGGCTCGTGATGCACCAGCATTCCTGACGAGGCGGGCCAGCCTGGAATTGACCGCTGGAGCATATCGTCACGACTATCAGAAATCTTCGAAACCGCGGATCGCCGAGGTCCTGTCGCCCCTACATCGTCGATGCGCCCTCCACCGTCCGGCACTGCTGCCCGGCCCAGGCATCGGCATGGACCTGCCGACGAAGATGTAGTCGCTCCATGAATTGTCTGTTCTATTCCCGCTGGAGCAGTCACTTCGGGAGGTAGCGTTGGCTACAAGTTCGGGTCCGGCGCCGGCGGCAGTTCAGAACGCAATCCAGGATTATCTGACCGATCTCGGTCAGTACTTTTCCACGCACGGCCTCACCTACACCGCCACGTGCGAGATCGTGGCAGGCACCTCCGTCGACAATCAGATCTGGGAAGCCGGCGCCCTGCCCGACCAGGCCGTGTTCGTCGGCAGCGCGGTCAAGACCTTCATGCTGGCCGAGTATCTGCGCAGTGGCCTGTCGGAATCCTCACTCGCCATCATCGACGATTCCATCCGGTCGATCAGCAGCACGGTGTTCGGCGACGAGACGCTGGCCGGCCAGCCCTACCCCGATCTGGTCCTGCAGGGCCAGACGCTGGTGCGCAACGTCCTCGAGGCGATGATCAGCCACAGCGACAATACCGCGACGGACTCGATCCTGGCGGCCGTGGGCGCCGACCGAGTGCGGCAGCTGATCGAGGAGGTCGGGCTGTCGTCGGTGCAGATCCCCGAATCGACGCGTCGCCTGTTCACCTATCTCGCCTCCGGAGAGGACAAGAACGTCGACTGGGACACGCTCAAGAGCCTCGTCGAGAACCCGCCCAATCCGCAGGATGCGATCAACGGCGTGCAGTCCATGATGGCCTCCGCCGCCGACATGGTGCGCTGGTATCAGACGGCACTGCAGGACTCGAGCTTCTTCACGCCCGCGGCGCTGGCGGAGTTCAAGCGCATCTCGGCGATGGCCGACGCCCTCCACCTGATCGTTCCCGAAAACCTCGCCTCCTACGGCAAGGGAGGAAGCATCACCTGGAACGATTTCGGCTGCATCACGGTGTCCGGGCAGATGGAGATGCCGACGACGGATCCGGGACGGCCGTGGGTGCCGCTCACCTTCAGCTTCAACATCAATTGGGGAAGCGACGATCCGCAGATCTTCGACGAAGTCGCCGGCATCCTGGTCGGTACGGCCCGCCAAGTCCTGTCGGCCTCCCTGGATGCGTTCTACTGGACCTCGACCGATTTCGTCCTGACCGTCGCGGCCGACAATCTCACCGGCACGGCGGGCCGCGACGACTTCGCGGGACCGGGCGGCGGTCTGGATCAGCTCTACGGTTTGGGCGGTGACGATTCGTTCAGCATCCGCGCCAGCCAGACGGGGCTGATCAGCGGCGGCGACGGCTACGACACGGTCAATGCCATCGACGACCGGCTCAGCGCCGGCCTGACCCTCGATACGGTCGAGGCGCTCAATGCCTCGGAGACGAACCTGCACGCCTCCGTCGCCCAGCTCGGGCAGTTCTCCCGGATCGTCGCGCCGGCCGGAAGCACGGACTTTCATCTGTTCCTGCGCGACGTTGGCGGCGTTCTGGACCTGTCGACCCGGTTCGTTTCTCCGATCCTCCTGCATGTCGATGCGGCGGAGGCCACGTCGCAGGTCACGGTGGTCGGGACGTCGCACGACGACGACCTTTCGGGTTCCTCCCATGACGACACGCTGATCGGGGGGCAGGGCAACGACGCCCTCTCCGGTGGCGACGGGACGGACTATCTCTATGGCCAGGCCGGCGACGACAGGCTGAGCGGGGGCGGCCCGGGCGCCGCGCCGAACCAGCTGTGGGGCGGCGAAGGCAGCGACACGGCTTCGTATGCCGGCATCACGGGCACCGTCTATGCCGACATCGCGCTGCAGGCCGGACTGGTCGACGGCGCGCTGGCCGACACCATGAACTCCATCGAGAACCTGACCGGCGGCTCCGGAACCAACACGCTGGTCGGCGACGCTTCCGCCAATGTGCTGCGGGGCGGCTCTGGTATCGACTATCTCTACGGACAGGACGGCGACGACTCGCTGATCGGCGGCGCCGCGCCCGTGGGTGCCACCAACCAGTTGTGGGGCGGATCGGGCAGCGACACCGCCTCCTATGCCGGCACCGGCGGCGCGGTCTATGCGGACCTCGCGGTACAGGCGGGCTATGTCGGCGGCACGCTGGTCGACCAGATGAACTCGATCGAAAATCTCACGGGCAGTTCGAACGCCGACATACTCGCCGGCGACGGAGGCGCCAACCGGATCGCGGGCGGCGGCGGCGCGGATGCACTCTGGGGCCGCGGCGGTGTCGACGTCTTCGTCTTCTCGGCCTATGCCGACAGCAATCTCGCGACCGGCTACGACACGATCGGTGATTTCGTCTCCGGGGTGAGCAAACTCGATTTCCGGGCCCTCGCCACCGACGCGTCGCATGTCCTGATCCAGTCGGACGGAACCTCGACGAGCGTGTACGTCGAGAAAACACCGGGCCAGTTCAATGCCTCTACGGACCTCGCCATCGCCGTCATCGGCGCCGATGCCGTGGCTATGGGCGACATCCTGTTCACATAGGACGCCGCGGGTCCTTTCAGCGGTCGTTGGTCAGGACGCGGCAGGTGGTGTTGCCGCCGACATAGTCGTCCAGCATGGGCCAGCCTGGCTCGCTGATCTGCGGCAACAGGGCGGCAAGGCGCCGCGCCTCGTCGCGTTCGGGAAACCGCGCGCGATAAAGCTCGGCCCAGGCCATGTAGTGACGGCCATTGCCGCGACGGACCAGAAAGCTGAAATCCTGCGAACTGCCGACTTCGCCGTCGGTCACGGCCGGCAGGAGTTCGGGCTGTTCGATGCCGTCCAGGAGAAACGCGATCGCGCGATGCAGGTCCACGCCGTCCGCCCGCGGCAGCCACAGGTCCACGCCGAACGGTTGCAGCAGGTCCGCCAGATAGACCAGGGACGCGATGGCATGACGCTGGTACCACAAGGCGCGCGAGCCGCGCGCCATCTCCAGCGGCAGCCCGCCATCGGCACGCATCCCGTCGATCGTTGCCACGGCGGTTTGCGCCGCCTTGTCGGCGAGTTCGCGACTGCCCGTCAGGGTCGCCCATTGCGCCGCGACGGTCGCCCTCAGAAGAGCATGGTTGTTGTAGTTGCTGACCGCCTTTGCCTTCGCGCGGCTCTTCTCTCCTCCGGTCGGCACGTCCTGGAGGGCGACGAGGTCGCCGAGCCAGCGTTCGATCTCCGCCCGGTGGACTTTGCCCTCCGGCGACGTGCGCAGTTCCATCCATGAGCCCAGGATCGCAATCAGGGCGCGACGCAGGGAATAGATCGAGTTGGTGTTGCTGGCGGCAGGACCTGCGTCGACGACCTCCCGGAGCGCTCCGGCGCGTGCCCAGTGCACGAGCGCTTCCACGCCGCGGCCGGCGGCGGATTCGTCGTGCCGTCCGCGCCATGCCGCCGCCGCTTCCATCTGCAGCAACGAGAAGGGTTCGATCGCCCGGTCGGTGCCGTGGTGGGCCGGCCCCTGGATCGCGACGATCGGCGCCGGCTCGCCGTGGCCCGCGGGAGGACGGCAAGCCTTGTAGGCCGTCGACTGACCGAGTGCAGGCGAGGCGATCAGGATCAGCAGAGCGATGAGGATGACGCGCCTCATGGCAGCACCGTCAGCCTGAGTTCATGAAGGGTGTAGAGGCTGGGCAGGCGCAGGACGCCGGCATAGCTCACGATCGTCAGCACGAGGCCCGCCATGGCCACGCTGGTGAGGTAGAAAGCGACTGCATTCCGCACCCGGTCGGCCAAGCCGCCGCCGAAGCCGGCCTTCTGGTCGCCCCGGTTGGTCCAGCGCTGCTTGGACAGCCGGAACAGGCAGTAGACCTTCACCGCCGCATTCACGAACTGGTTGACGTAGAGCAGCAGCGGATAGACGAGATGGATCTCGCGCGAATAGCCGAACAGAACGAACGCCTGCCACAGCCGCGTGATGGCGATCCAGATGAAGTAGGTGGCGAGATAGGCTGGCGACACCAGCACCGCGCCCATGAGGCCGAGGATCGGGCTGACCAGCATGGTCCACATGGCGATCCGCTGGTCGACGATGCACCACCAGATGAAGAAGCCGGTGCGACGCGGTCCGAGCGCGATGGCGCGCGCACCGTTCCGCAGCATGTTGCCCGACCAGCGCCGCAGGTTCTGCACCATGCGCTCGTAGCCGGAACCCTCGATATGCTCGACCGTGTAGGCGATGGAGTCGGGCACGTACATCATCTTCGCGCCGGCCCGCAGCATGTAGTACCAGGTGGTCTTGTCGTCGCCCGACAGAAAGCGGAAGCGACCCCACAGCCAGTGTTCGAGATGATCCTCCTCGACCAGCTCGTAGAATTCCGGCCGGATGACATGGTTGACGCGATACAGCGAGAGACGGCCCGTGAGGGTCAGGACCTTGCCCGCGAGCGCATGGCTCTGCATGGCAATGCGACGCTGGGCGAAGCGCATGGTGAGCCACAGCTGGATCCAGCGCGGACCGAAGCAGATGACCTCCTCGTCGGTGGTCATCGCCTCGAGCGTGGGGTCGGCAACGAACAGCGACGCGCACTTCGCGAGCATGCCGTCGCCGATGATCGAATCGCCATCCATGAAGACGACGACGTCGTCCTCAAGAACCTCACCCCGCTCGCGGCCTTTGGCCATGGCGCGCAGGGAGGCGCCGATGCCATAGCGCTTCCCCGGCTTGGTCTGGCGGGCGATCTCGAAGCGCACTTCGACGTCGCGGCCATGCTCGGCCAGGAAGTCCGCGATCACGATCTCGTCGCTCTCGTCTCCGGAGCCCAGCCAGATCGTGCCCGGCAGGCCGGTGGCCCGGAGTTCGCGCAGGATACTGTCGACCACGGCATGAGTGATCTCCGTTCTCTCGCGGAACGTCGTCATCATGAAATGGACCCGGCGCGGCCGTTGTCCGGACTGCCAGGATTCGTCGGCGAGGCGGCGCAGCGCGGGATAGCGCACGAAGGCATAGATCCAGGCGCGCACCACGTGGGTCGTCCACCAGCCGAAGCGCCATAGGCCGAGGCCGCCGATCACGATGGTGACGTGCCGCGCGACCGGATCCCACAGCGTGTTGGGGACGCTCAGCAGCAGGATCACGCAGATCGCCACGTAGCTCAGGAGTCCGAACAGCACGGCCGGGTTCCACTTCGCCCAGAAGCCGGGCTGGGGCACCATGTCGGCGAACTGGATCACGCCGGGTGTGGGGGGAGCCTTGGCCATCGCGCTCACAGCCGCTTCTCCGCAGGCGGCCGCGCATGCCGATGCTCGGCCGTGCTGAAATCGCCGAGCACGGTGTCGAGAGAGCGGCGCTGGAAGGAAACGACGGCCGGCGTGCCGGGCTCGAGCTCGCGGCGGAGCCGCTCGCTCTCGTCGTTGTCAAGACGCAGGGCGACGCGCGCCGTACGGTCGAGGTCACCCTGGCGCACGCCGCTGTCCCGCGCCTGGCGCCAAGTGTAGCGGCTCTCGACATCGTCGAGGAAGCCGGCGGCCCGGTCGATTGAGACGACATGCGCGGCGAGCCGCACGCGCAGCGCCGGAATGTAGATGGTGGCGGCGTCGCCGACGCCGACGCGCAGAACCTCGCTCTGGGTCAGGAAGGCGTTGATGGTGCGCTCCCCGTTGCGCTCGTAGACGGCGACGGTATCGCCGGCGCGCACGGCGCTGCCCTCGCCATGCAGCACTCGCATGATCCGGCCATCGCCGGTCGCGGTGACGACCGCCGCCGCGCGGCGCTCCTGCCAGACGCGCAGTTCCTCCGTCGCCACGTCGATCTCGCTGCGGGCGCGCTGCACCGAAGCCTCCAGCTCGGCCAGTCGGCCGGTCACCCGGTTGCCGTCGAAGAAGCGTCCCGCCTCGGCCGAAGCGACCAGCGCGCGGCGCTGTTCCTCGACGATCCGCGCGCGCGTGAGCTGCGCGTTGAGGATCGCGAGCTGGTTGGTCTGGTCTTCCAGCTTGTGACGCGCTGCGAACCCCTGCGAGAACAGCTCGCTAAAGCGGTCGACGCGCAGCTTCGCCGTGGCGACCTGGTCCTCCAGGGAAGCGATGTCGGCCTGGATCGCCCGCAGCTCGGCCTGCGTGACGATCAACGTGTCGTCCCGCTTGGCCTTCTCGGACGCGAGTTCCGCCTCCTGCTGCCGTAGCGCGTGCCGTGCCCGCTCGAGCTGGACGCTCGCGAGCGAGACCTGGCGCTCGACCTCGGGGTCCTGGATCTTGGCCAGCCGGCTGCCGTTGGTCACCACGCTGCCGGGCTTCATGCCGACCCCGAGCATCACGCCGTCGGAAGGCGCGCGGATCGGTTCAACGGCGCCCGCGATGACCGCTGAGTCGACTTCGAGTCGGACGACGTTGGCGTACACCAGGGCACCGCCATAGACGATGGCGGCCCCCCCGGCGGCAGCCCACAGCAGGCCCATCGTCACGCGACGGGCCAGGCTGCGTACGTTGGCAGCGGGCTTTGACATGATGGCGATCCCCGGGGTCCTGCCGACTACCAGCAGACCCCGCGATAGCCCGGCTGGGCCCGCAGGGACGTCGGCAGGCGGACCAGGTCGATCACGGTGCTTTCCGGATGACGGGCCTCGAGCGCCGCGATGAAGTCCTGCGTGCCGTGCGACACGACGATCACGTCGCAGCCGCCGATCAGCTCTTCAGCCGTGTCGGTCAGCAGATCCGGCAGAGCCTGCAGGGCCACGCGGGTCGACGGGCTCGCCGCCTTGAGATATCCGCTGGCGAGACGGACGCCCGCCGTATTCACATTTCGATCGTGCGCCAGCACCTTGTAGCCGGCATCGATCAGGCGACCCAGCAGGTCGATCTGCGGGCTTTCGCGCAGGTCGTCGGTACCGTCCTTGAACGTCACGCCCAGGAGACCGATCCGCTTGGCGCCGGCTTCGGCGATCAGGCGGAAGGCGTGATCGATATGCGAATCGTTCGACCGCAGAAGGCTGTCGATCAGGGGAACCTCGACGCCGTTGGCATGGGCGAGGCCGGTGATGGCCCGCACGTCCTTGGGCAGGCACGAGCCACCAAAGGCGAAGCCGGGCTTGAGGTAGTAGGGAGAGAGGTTGAGCTTCCGGTCCTGGACGAAGATGTCCATGACCTTGTGGCTGTCGACGTCGGCTGACTGGCAGATCTTGCCGATCTCGTTGGCGAAGGCGACCTTCACGGCATGCCAGGTGTTGTCGACGTACTTCACCATTTCGGCCGCCTCGATCGAGGTGCGCAGGAGCGGCGCCTCGATGGAGCGATAGACACGGGCGAGCATTTCGCCGCTGCGCTGGTCGTACTCGCCGATCACCGTCTTGGGCGGGGCGTAGAAGTCGGCGATGGCGACGCCCTCGCGCAGGAACTCGGGGTGGAAGCACAGGCCGAAGTCG
Source organism: Reyranella aquatilis (assembly GCF_020880995.1). Classification (GTDB taxonomy): domain Bacteria; phylum Pseudomonadota; class Alphaproteobacteria; order Reyranellales; family Reyranellaceae; genus Reyranella; species Reyranella aquatilis. Next base: position 159,380 of record NZ_JAJISD010000004.1, read on the forward strand.
GTGCCGCAACGCTTGCCCGACACGCGCTCGATCTCCGCAAGAACGACATTGCGGGTGGTGCCGGCCGGAATGGTGCTGCGCACGACGACCAGGTGATACTCGCTCTTCAGCGCCAGGGCGCTGCCGATCTCGCCCGCGACCGCCTTGAGGGCCGACAGGTCGACCGTGCCGTCGGCGCGGCTCGGCGTTCCGACGCAGACGAAGGTCAGGTCGGTCTCGAGCACGCCGTCGAGCACGTTGTTGTGCGCCGTGATCAGTTCGCCCGCGACACCGTCGGTCAGCGCCTCGCCCAGGCCCGCCTCGACGATCGGCGAAGCGCCGGCAGCGATCTGCTCGACCTTGCCGAGGTCGAGGTCGATGCCGACCACGCGATGGCCAAGCTGCGCGAAGCAGGCGACCGAGACGGCGCCGACGTAGCCGAGGCCGACGACCGAAATGGCCGGCAGCGCGATCGGCTCGTCGGCCAGCGACAGGGCGGGGTTGGCGGCGGTGAATGTGCGGGTCTCGTAAAGCATGGCGTTTTCTCCAAGGGCAGCCGGAATTGGCGTGTGCCAATCCCTTCCCAAGACACGTGCCAACCGTGCCAATTGGAGAAAACGACGCTATTTCAATGAGTTGAGAGAATCGCTGCGGGCGCGGTGCGTTGCGATTTGCAAATTGCGCCGAGCCGGCTGCGCATCGCGCTTTGCAGGTTGCGAATGACCGCCCGGCCGATCAGGCCTGCTCGGCCTGCCAGGCCTGTATGCGACGGTAGATGGTCGAAGGGCTGACCTGCAGCGCCGCCGCGGCCTTCGGAATGTTGCCGTCGCACTGTGCGATCGCCCGCTCGATGGTCCGTCGCACGACCGTGTCCAGCGGTTCGAGGATCGTCGTCGATTCAGCGGCCGGCATTGCGATCGGTCGAGCGGCCGCCCCCGCCGCGCCACCGACGCCGAGCTGGAAGGCCCGCGGCAACATGTCGAACTCCACCGTCGTCCCCTCGTTCAGCACCACGATGTTGCGCACCGTGTTCTGGAGTTCGCGTACGTTTCCGGGCCAGGCATAGGCCAGCAGGGCCGCCTCGACGGCCGGCGAAAAGCCGGTGAACTTCTTTGCGTCCTCGACCGCGAACTGCCGCAGGAAATGGCGCGCAATCAGCAGCACGTCATGGTCCCGCTCGCGCAACGGCGGGAGATCGACCGGAATCACGTTCAACCGATAGAACAGGTCCTCGCGGAAGCGGCCGGCGGCGACTTCCGACTGGGGGTCGCGGTTGGTGGCGCAAACGATCCGGACATCGGCCACCCGCGGCTTGTCCTCGCCGACGCGCTGCACCGTTCCCGTCTGCAGGAAACGCAGCATCTTCGCCTGCAGGCCGAGATCCATCTCGCAGATCTCGTCGAGGAACAGCGTGCCACCGTTGGCCTGCAGCGCCGCACCGGCGCGGTCGGCCGTGGCGCCGGTGAACGCCCCCTTGGCGTGTCCGAAGACTTCGCTTTCCAGCAGGTCGCGCGGGATGGCGGCACAGTTGATGGCGACGAACGGCTTCTCCCGCCGGCGGCTCAGCTTGTGCAACGCGTCGGCGCAGAGTTCCTTGCCCGTCCCGCTCTCGCCCGTCACGAACACGGTCGCCTTGCTGGCCGCTGCATTCTGCACGATCCGGTAGATCGACTGCATGGCCATCGACTGGCCGATGAAGCCGCAGAACCGGTCCCGGCCGGTCTCCTCCTGGATGGCGGCAACCTGCGATTCGAGCTTGCGGCGCTCCAGGGCGTTCCGGACGGTGACCCGCAGGCGGTCGGCGCTGAACGGCTTCGTCAGGAAGTCGAGTGCGCCTTCCTTCATCGATTCCACGGCGAGCCGCACCGAAGCCTGGCCGGTCACGATCACGACTTCGATGGGCAGACTGCGACTGCGAATCTCACGCAGCAGGTCTATGCCGTTCATGTCCGGGAGGTTCACGTCCAGCACGAGGACGTCGGGAGGAAGCACCGTGACGGCGGCAAGCGCCTGTTTGCCGGTGCCTAGTATGTCGACGCTGCAGTTTTCGGTCTTGAGATACTCGGCGTAAGTCTCCGCCAGGGCCGGGGCATCCTCTACGATCAGCACCCGACCACGCGCATTCAGCATGGGGCTCCCTTCCCCTGTTTCTCCTTCCTAGTTAGTCCAAAGCATCGCAACTGACCAGACGGTCCCCGGCCGCCGCCAGCCGGGACCGATGCATGAAGGCAAGCCCCAGGGCCGTGGCATGCGGCATGAGGTTGAAACCGTCGAAGCCGACATGCAGGGCAAGCTGGTCGAACGGCAGCAGCAGCCGGCTGGCGTTCTCGAGGTCGGTTTCGGTCGGGGCGCCGACCAGGCGGGCGCTCGTCCCGTAGAAAATGTGCGCCTTGGCGCACCGCTGATTGCCGTTGACGATGAAGGAGCCGAGCGGCGCAATTTCACCGCACTCGAAGCCGGTTTCCTCGAGCAACTCCCGGCGCGCCGCGACCTCGGGAGCTTCACCCGGCTCGAGCAGGCCTCCCGGAAATGTGAGGCACGCGCGACCGGCGCCGTGCTTGTAGCCCTTGAGCATGACGGCGAAGTCGTCGGCAGTCACCGCCACCAGTACGACGAAGTCTGGCAGGGCAACTTGGTAGTAGTCGTCGATCTCGCGACCGTCCGGCAGCCTCACGCGCTCCCGCCATACGGACAGGCGCGGACCCGCGTCGAAGGCGAGGGAGCGATCGAGGACGCGCCAGGCGGATTGGGCACTAGGCATGAATGTTTCTTTCAGGAAGTCGCCCGGCGACGCAGGAGCGCCGCCGGGCGGTACCGGATCAGATGATGAAGACGTCGTGATCGATGTGCGCCAGCATGTCGTGCGAGCCCTTCAGCGTGGCAATGTCGATATGACCGCCCTTGCCGGTGTCGAGCACAACATGCAGACCGTTGTCGGCCATGACGAAGGAGATGTCCTTCGTGCCGTGCTCCAGCATGTAGGACGACACGTCGATGCGGTCACGTCCGACCTCGAAGTCCTGGATCACGTCGCCAGATGACTTGCCGTCGGTGGCCAGGAAGACGAACGTGTCGTTGCCCTCGCCGCCCGTAAGCGAATCCTTTCCGGCGCCACCGATCAGGATGTCGTCGCCGCTGCCGCCCTTGAGCGCGTCGGTCCCGGAGCCACCCGCCAGCCAGTCGCGGCCCGCGCCGCCGTCCAGCGTGTCGTTGCCGGTTCCGCCATCGAGAGCGTCGTTGCCCGAACCGCCGGTCAGCTTGTCGTTGGCGTCGCCGCCCGCCAGCTTGTCGTCGCCCGATCCGCCGTCCAGCGTGTCGGTGCCGTTGCCACCTTCGAGGGCATCGTTGCCCGCGCCGCCGGCCAGGCTGTCGTTGCCTTCGTCGCCGACCAGCGCGTCGCTGCCGTCGCCGCCGGCGAGCTTGTCGTCGCCGCTTCCGCCGACCAGGCGGTCGTCACCGGAGCCGCCGTCGAGACTGTCGTTGCCCGAGCCGCCGTCGAGCGTGTCGGCATCCGCGCCGCCGCTCAGCTCGTCGTTGCCGGCATCGCCCACCAGCTTGTCCTTGCCAGAGCCGCCCACGAGCTTGTCGTTGCCGGCGCCCCCGATCAGAACATCGTCTCCCGTTCCGCCGTCCAGGAGGTCGTCACCCGCCTCGCCGGACAGGGTGTCGTTGCCCGACCCGCCATAGACCTTGTCGTTGCCCGATCCGCCGAAGGCCGAATCGTCACCGCTTCCGCCGTAGATCGTGTCGTTGCCGTTGTCGCCGTAGAGCTTGTCGTGGCCCGCACGCCCGTAGATCGTGTCGTTGCCCTCGCCGCCGGAGATCGTGTCGTTCTCCGAACCGTCGACATACGGCTTGGGACCGCTGCCGGCCGCTTGCGAATCGCCCTCCGACGAACCCGTCTTGCCATGGGCAGTCAGGACCTGGACGTTGGCCTTGCCGATGTCGATGGTGATCACCGAATCGTCGAAATCGCGATCGCCGCCCCCCTTGAGGTCCTCGAAGCCGATATGCACCAGGCCCTTGGCGGCATCGACGGTGCCGGCCGTGTGCAGGATGCCATCGTTGTTCAGGGGAAGCGTCTTGCCGTAGGCGGCGCTGTGATAGTCGTCACCCTTGACCAGGATGGACTTGCCGTCCTTGTCGACGAACCAGAGCTGCGGATCGACGGATTGCAGCGTCGCCGCATTGCCCTTGCCGTCGCGAAACTCGAAATGACCGTTCGTCAGCTTCGAGAAATCGTTGAAGGACGCGCCATTCGACACGACGAAGAAGCCAAGCTGGTCGCCGGCCTGCAGGTCGAGCGGCTTGCTGTCGCCGACCGACATGCTGCCGCCGCTGCCCTTGAGGCTGGCATTGGCCCACAGGACCTGCACGTCGACGATCTTGCCGTCCACGACCTTGTACCATCCCACCGTGTTGAGATAGCCGGCGGTCTCGCCCTGGAAGGTGACCGTGCCCTTGTAGGCCTCGCTGACCACGAGGCGGTCGAGCCGGGCGACCGAGGGACCGGATCCGCCGCCGAACAGGACGTCGTTGCCGGACTGGCCGGACAGCACGTCGTTGCCGCGACCGCCATAGGCCACGTCGCTGCCGGAGCCGGCATAGACGGTATCGTTCCCCTGTCGGGCGAGGAAAAGCTCGTCGATCGAGCCTCCCTTCAGAACGTCGTCCTTCGTCGTGCCGACGATCGGACTCTGCATTGAATCAGACAAAATTGGACCTCTTCACAAAGGTGTGCCGGTTTCTCGCCCCGGGAGAGGCACACATATTTCAGGGTTGGTGGGGCAGAAGGCGGTGAGCGGATCAGGTCCGGCCGTAGACGTCGTCGAAGCGCTCGATATCGTCTTCGCCGACATAGTCGCCGCACTGGACCTCGATCAGGACCAACGGCTGGTCGGTCCGGTTCGTCAGCCGATGGATGGCGCGCAGCGGTATGTAGATCGATTGGTCGGGACGGAGTTCGCGCTCAATGCCGTCGAGTTCGACGATCGCGGTTCCCTGGACGACCACCCAGTGCTCGGCGCGCCGCGCATGGCGCTGCCGCGACAGGCATCCACCCGGCGCCACGACGATACGTTTGACCTGATACCCGGGATCGGCGGCAATCGATTCGTAAGCGCCCCACGGCCGCAGAACGGGCTCGGCGGCAACGCGATGTTGAATGTCCTGAGTTGGCATGTCGTCCTCGTCCCATTGGGTCGAGGCGTTGGTCTGCAACCGGCAGGCCATCGATCAGCAAAACATCAACGTCTTGAAAACAAAGCGGAATCGGCTTTGCGCGGCTTCCGACGTTCATCGCGTTTTGCAACGACATCGCGTCGCCTTCGCGATTTGCAATGCGCTATGTGTTGCCCATCGCTGCAAGCGCCCGCCGACCATGGGCCAGCAGGCCTGCAACGCACGCCGCCTGCTCCCCATCGGATGCAAGCTCGGCGGCGACCGCGGCCTCGGCGGCGCGCACCGCACCGAACTGACCGAATAGTCCCACGAGTCGATGGGCCGCCCTGCGGATGCGAGCGGCGTCAAGGCTCCGGGCCGCATCCTCGAGTTCGTCGAGCGATTCGCCGACATCCTGGCGACAACGCGCCACGAGCCGCTCGAAGGCCTCCGCTCCGACCGACTCGCGCAGTTCATCGAGCGCGGTGCGATCGAGGATCGCTTCGTCGCCCGCCTCGCTGGTCTGGTCCGGGCCAGACGAAACCATGCGTTCCACCACAGAGGCGAGCTCACGCGGGCGAAGTGGCTTGGCAAGGGTGTCGTTTGCCCCGGCCGCCAGGGCGCGCGCCCTCTCCTCGGGCTGACCGAAAGCCGTGAACGCGACGATCGGTATCTTCGCTACCGGGCCATCGAGGGCGCGGATCGCCCGACTCGCCTCCAGCCCGTCCATGATCGGCATCTGCACATCCATCAGGACGAGATCGAAGCCGCCGGCCTTGACCGCCGCCAGGGCAGCGGCGCCGTCGCTCCTGATCTCGACCCGATGCCCCATCTTCTCCAGAAGCGCGCGGACCAGAACCTGATTGGCGGTGACATCCTCGGCCACAAGAATCGAGAGTGAACAGGTGCTTGCGGCATCGGTGCGCGGCGTCACCTCGCCGGCGCCGTCGAGATCGAACTCGAGCTCGAACCAAAAAGTCGATCCCGTGCTGCGGCTGTCGACCCCGATCGATCCCCCCATGAATTCGACGAGCTGGCGGCAGATCGCCAGACCGAGTCCCGTGCCGGTGCCCGGGAGGGCGGCAGCCTCGGCACCCTGCTCGAACGGCTTGAAAAGCCGGCTCCGCAGTTCCGGCGGGATTCCGGCGCCGGTGTCCTCGACGGCGAAACGCAGCCTCGCCGAGCCCTCTCGACGCTCGAGCAGCGTACAGGACAGGGTCACACGGCCGGTATCGGTGAACTTCACGGCATTGCTCAGCAGATTGAGCAGGATCTGGTTCACGCGCCGCACGTCGCCGCGCAGGCGCAGCGGAACATCCGGTGCAAGCTTCGAAGAGATGGTGAGTCTCCCGGCACCGGGCAGGCCGCGCGACACGGCGACGGCGCTGTCGGCCAGCTCCCGCACGTCGAACGGTTCGACCGCCAGCCCGAATCGCCCGGCCTCGAACCGCGAGAAATCGAGAATGTCGTTGATGAGGGACAGCAGGTGCGTTGCCGACTTCTCGATCATGTCGACGTGCTGCTTCTGGACGGCGTCCAGCGGCGAATCGACGAGCAGGCTCGACAGGCCGATCACGGCATTCATGGGCGTGCGAATTTCGTGGCTCATCCGCGCGATGAAATCCGACTTCGCGCGGTCGGCAATTTCGGCGGCTTCCTTGGCTTGCCGGAACTCGCGTTCTCGCTCCTTCCGTTCCGTGATGTCGCGCAGATGGCCGACCAGGAGTTTTTCCGTCGACCTCGCCGCGGAGATGGTGATCTCGCAGGGAAACTCGGTTCCGTCGGCCCGGAGGCCCCTGATCTCGTGCCGCACGGTGCCGTCGGGCACCTTGTCTTCTTCGACGTAGAGCCGAAGCCCTTCCTTCAGAGCCGCTCGAAAGCGCTCGGGAATCACGACGTCGACCGGCACCCTGCCGATGATGTCGGCCCGGCGATGTCCAAACACCGTCTCGACGGCCTGATTGACGTCCACGGCGCGGCCCTCTCCGTCGACGCAGAAGATGCAATCCGGGGTGGCGTCCATGGTCGCTCGCAGCCGCTCCTCGCTGCGGCGCAACGCGGCTTCGCGCTCCTTGATCTCCGTGATGTCCACGCGCAAGCCGACCGTTTCACCGGTGGTCGTCCGCCGCTCCAGGATTCGGATCCACCGCCCGTCGGCCGTCCGCTGCTCGATCGGCATTCGAGGGTCACGATGCTGACGCAGGCGCTCCGCAATCCAATCCTCTTCCCGACCGATCGCCTCGGGGTATTGGCCGCGCCGCACACCTTCCCGGAGCCCCGCCTCGTAGGACGTACCTATGCCAATGAGGTCAGCACTCTCCGGATAGAGTTCGCGATAGCGCTGGTTATAGAGGGCGATGCGGTCGTCGGCGTCGAAGAGCACGAATCCGTCGGGCAGTGTTTCCAGTGCCGCAACCAGCAGGGAAGACATATGCGGATCGATCCGCACAGCCGGCACGACTTCGCGCAGGACGACGATGCGCTCTCCGGCACCACCGCCAGGATGCTCCTCGACGGAGAATTCCAAAGTGCAGGCGGCACCGACCGCTCCCGCTGCGTTGAACAGACCGGACTCGGGGCATCGGGCAGCCGCCCCGGTAAGGCGCTCGCGCAGCGCTCCGCCCCAGTGTTCGGCGTCGCGCGCCAGCAGAGCCATGCCTCTCGCATTGCCGGAACGGACGCCGCCGGCAGCATCCATCACAAGCACACCGAGACCACCGGTTTCCTTTGTCATGTCGGACCACGCCGCACCTGGCGGACAGCGGCGACGGCGGCTTCACCGACCGACAGGAGCCTGTCGGCACGTTCCCGTACCTCGGCGTCTCCCGCGCGCTCCACGGCGACCGCCGAATCGGCAGCCTCGGTCGCACCGAACTGCCCCATGAGGCTGGCCAGACGATGGGCAGCCGCGCGTAATCGAGCCGGCTCGCTTGCGGTGTCGCGCAACTCGGCCAGCGCCCCGTTGGCGTCCTTGACGAACGAGGCAATCAACTCGCCGAACGCTTCCGGCCCCACCGCGTCGAACAACTCGTCCAACGCCGACCGATCCAGCTCGCCATCGATCGAGAGCGGCCTGGGAGTCTCGCCAGCTTGGACGTTTCGCTCGATGGCGGCATCGAGCTCGTCGACGCGGATCGGCTTGCTGATGTGATCCGTCATGCCGGCGGCGATCGCCTTCTCGCGATCGCTCACCTGCGCGAATGCCGTAAGGGCGATGATGGGCGTCGTCGCCGACGGCCCCTCGAGCTTGCGGATTCGCCGCGTCGCCTCATAGCCGTCCATGGCCGGCATCTGGACGTCCATCAGGATCAGGTCGAAAGTGCCGTTGTGCGCGGCAGCGACGGCTTCAGTTCCATCCGCAACCAGCTGGACGCGATGACCGAGTTTCTCGAGCATCGCCCGCGCAACGATCTGGTTGGCCGGCGTGTCCTCTGCCACCAGAATCCTGAGGCTCCGCTGCGTGCGAGGCCGCGGAACCGGCATTCCCTTGCCCCCGGCGGTCGGCGCCATACCTTTGCCGAAGGGCAGTTCGAACCAGAAGGTCGAACCCTGCCCGGCTTTGCTCAACACGCCGATCTGACCGCCCATGAGGTCGATCAGCCTCTTGCAGATCGCCAGGCCGAGACCGGTGCCGCCCTTGCGGCGCGCCAGGCGCAGGTCGCCCTGCTCGAAGGGCTGGAACAGACGCTCCTGGATCTCCGGTGCAATACCGATACCGGTGTCCGTGACCGAGAAGCGGATCCGCATGCTCTCTGCCCCCTGGTCGACCACGGTGGCCGACAGGGTAACGGCGCCCTGCTCGGTGTATTTCACCGCATTGCCCAGCAGGTTCAGGAAAACCTGGTTCAGGCGATCGCTGTCGCCCGATACGACGGGCGGAATGTTTCCGGCAAAGGCCATCGCGATGTCGATCTGGTCCGCGCCCGGCAGTCCACGCGCAATGTCTATGGCGCTCTCGGCCAGGGCGTTGAGATCGAAGTCGGCCTTCTGAATGGTGAGACGGTTCGCCTCGAGGCGTGAGAAGTCCAGGATGTCGTTGATGATCTGAAGCAGATGAGCCGCCGAGTCCTCGATGATGCGGACGAAGCGCTTCTGGATCTGATCGAGCTTCGTGTCGGCCAGCATGTTCGACATGCCGATGACGGCGTTCATCGGCGTCCGGATTTCGTGACTCATCATGGCGAGAAAGTCGGTCTTCGCCTGTGTCGCCTCTTCGGCATCCGCCCGCGCACGGCGCAGGTCGACCATGGTTGTCTCCTGGCGGGTCAGGAGCGTGGCGATCCATCCCGTGAGGCCCAGCAGCAGCAGCGCGAACAAAGCCGTGCCGAGCCCAATGAACCAGGCGGTAGTGTACCAGAGTTCCAGGATCAGCTCGTCGGTCGCCGTGACGTTGACCACGAGCGGATAGTCCTTGAGCGAGCGGGGGGCCACGATCCGCATCTGACTCGAATCCTTGTCGGCCAGGCGCGGGCCCGTGGTGACGACGGCCCCGCCTTCGCTGCCGCGGCTGATGATGTCGCGGAACACCGCCTGATCCCTGAATGACTTGCCGATCAGCTCGTCTCGCGTCGGATAGCGCGCGAGCAGGATGCCGTCGCTTCGAAACAGCGAGATGGCGCTCTCGTCGCCGATGCTCACGGCCTTGAAGAAGTCCTGGAAGAAGCTGCTCTCGATGCCTGTCAGGACGAGGCCGAGCACCTCCCCTGTCCGGCTCTTGATCTTGCGCGCGAGATAGAAGGTCCATGTGCCGGTCCCGCGATTCTTGACCGGAACGCTCAGAAACACGTCGAGCTTGGGATCGGCCATATGGGCCTTGAAGTAGTCGCGGTCCGCCAGATTGATCCGGGGCGGGGGATAGGAACGCGTGAAGTTGATGATGTCGCCGTTCGGCGCGACGATCGTGGCCACGTCGACCTGTGGCACGCTGCTCGCCTTGTTGCGGAGCATGTCGAAAATCTCGCGCGTGCCCATCTCTTGACGGAACTCGTCGACGTTGGCGATGTCGGCGTCGTGCACGCGGTCGCTGATGCTCTTGAGGACCAGGTCGGCGGCCTTCATCGTCTGGTTGGTCGAAGCCGCAAGGATCGTGGACATGTTGGAAAGATTCACCTTCCACTCTTCGATGGTGGTCTGATGCGACCGCCACAGCATCAGCGTTGCGCCCGCCACCATGATGCAGACTGTCAGGATCCCTCCCGCCAGAGCCGTACGACCACGCCGGCTCAGGCGCCGCGGGAGGAAGGGTCTCGATACGGCGGTCTCGCTCATTTGTTTTCGTCCGGATGCGGGTTCGAATCTATCCTGGGAGCAAGAGTAGCGCCTGCGCAGCCCGCCCTCTAATAGGGCCAATCGATGCTCGTTAACTACCATATGTAGCCTTGCGCCGTCTTCGGTTTGCAATTTGCAACGCAAACTCAGAGTGGCCCGACGCCGATTCGCAAACTGCAAACGCAGCGGTCGACGGCAACGGCCCTGCATCACCGAACAATGCGCCCGGCCTGCATCTGCACGATCCTGTCCGTGAACTGGGAGGCTGCTCGCGGATCATGGGTGATCAGGATGACGGTGCGGTTCGCGGTCTCCTCACGCAACGAAGCCAGGAGACGCCCGGCCGTCGCCGCATCCAGATTTTCGGTCGGCTCGTCGAGAATGAGAAGCCGGGGATTGCGCAAAAGGGCACGGGCGATAACGAGGCGGCGCGCCTGGCCGGCAGAAAGGCGCGCCCCCGCCTCCCCGATCCAGGTGTCGATGCCGTCGGTCAGATCGAGCACGAATCCGGCGAGTTGCACGATCTCCAGGACACGGTCCATCGCCGCCGCATCCGCGTCCGGAGCGGCCATGAGGAGGTTGTCGCGGATCGTCCCGTTGAAGAGCTGGGCATCCTGCGTGGCAACGCCGACCATGCGACGCAGGTCGTCGGGCCGATAGCGGCGCAGGTCGTGACCGCCCAAACGGATCTCCCCTTCATACTCCCAGAATCGCAGCAGCAGTCGCGCGATCGAACTCTTGCCGGCACCGCTCGGGCCCAGGATCGCGAGATGATCGCCATCCGCGATCTCGAGATCGAGCCCATCCAGGGCTGGCGGCAGATCGGGCGCGTAGCGCAATCGCACGGAGGAGAAGACGACGCTGGCATCGTGCGGCACCGGCGACGGCGCCGGTCCGGCGACGATGGTCGGGCTCTGGTCGGCCAATTCGAAGATGCGGCGCGCCGCGGCGCTCACTTCGCCCCAGCGCTCCATGGCCGCGGGCAGGGGCGCGATCGCCTCGAAGGCCGCGAGGGCAACCAGCGCCAGCGCCGGTACGAGAGCGGGGGCAAGTCCCGCCGCAACGCTCGCCGCGGCCAGCAAGGCCGCACCCCACAATGCCAGACCTGCCGAGAGACCGACCGCGGCCTCCGCCACGACCCCCGCCGTCGCGGCACGGCACTGGTTGCCGGCGAGGCGATCGCCCAGCCCGTCGAGAACGACGAGGTGGCGCTCGACGGCGCCGGCGGCGCGCAGATCCGCAAGGCCCTGCAGGAGATCGACCGCCGCCACGCGCAGATCGGCGCGCGATGCGACGGCATCCGCGCCCGGTGCGGCGGCGGCCCGGCGCGCCAGCGCCGGAACGGCGAGACCTGCCACGACCAGCAGCACTGCCAGCAAGACGGCAGTCGGCGGATGCAGGACGGCCACCGTCGCCACGACCGCGACTCCGCACACCAGCGCCACGGCGACCGGCGAGGCGAGACGCAGGTAAGCATGCTGCAAGGTATCGACGTCGGCCTGCAGGCTGCCAGCCAGGTCGCCGCCGCGTCGCGACTGGAGTTGGCCCGGCGACAGGGGGACGAGCTTTCGGAACAGCCAGAGGCGGAGCCCGGCGAGCAGCCGGAACGTGGCCTCGTGGCTCAGCAACCGGTCGGCATAGCGACCGCCGGTTCGCACTATGGCGAAGAAGCGGATTCCCGCCGATGGCAGGAAGTAGTTCATCATGCCGGTGGTGACGCCGGCGATCCCCATGGCCGCGATGAACCAGCCGGCGACGCCCATCAGGGCCACACTGGCCAGAACGGTGGCGCAGGCGACGAGGACCGAGAGGCTCATCCAGCCGCGCCACGGCCACGCCAGGGCGAGCAGCCGGCGCAGGACGGTCCAGTCGCTCATGGCGACAGCCCCGCCTCGCGCAGGAGGCTTGCAAACCGACCGTCGCCCGACGCGATCTCTGCACGCGGCCCCTGCTCCACGATGCCGCCCTCGTCGAGGAAAACGACCCGATCGGCGAGATGCACGGTGGCGAGGCGATGGGTGACGATCAGCGTCGTGCGACCGATGGCGAGCCGCCGGATGGCGTCGACCACGGCTGCCTCGGTGTCGCGATCGAGCCCGGCCGTGCCCTCGTCGAGAAGCAGAACCCCGGCCTGCTCCTTGAGAAAAGCCCGTGCCAACGCCACGCGCTGGACCTGGCCGCCCGACAGTGTCTCGCCATGCTCGCCGAGCGGCGTATCGTAGCCTTGCGGCAGGGCCATGATGAACGCGTCGGCGGCCGCCCGCCGGGCGGCGGCCCGCACCTGGTCGAGACCGGCGTCGGGATTGCCCAGCCGGATGTTGTCGAGCACGCTGCCCGCGAACATGTGCGGGCGCTGAGGCACCACGGCGACATGGCCGAGCCAGTGCGCAGGGTCGAGGCCGGCGAGGTCGTGGCCGTTGACCAGGATCCGCCCCGACTGCGGATGCACGAAACCCAGCAGAAGCGACAGCAGCGTGCTCTTGCCCGATCCGCTCGGCCCGACCAGGGCCACGATCTCGCCCGGGGCGATGCGCAAGGAAAGCTCCCGGACAGCCGGCCTGTCCGGCTCCCAGGCGAAGCCCACGGCGTCGCATTCGATCGTGATGGCGGTCCCGAGCGGCGGCCGTCTCGTACCGGCCGGCAACGGCGTCGTTGCCCGCAGGTCGAGTATCCGCTCGACCGCCGCCAGAGATTCCATGCGCGCGTGATAGTCGAGACCGAGCTGCCGGAGCGGCGCGTAGAACTCGGGCGCCAGCAGCAGGACGAAGAACGCGGTTTCGAAGTCCAGTTCACCGTCGAGCAGGCGAAAGCCGATCAACACCGCCACCAGCGCGATGCCGACGACCGCGAAGAATTCGAGTGCCAGCGTCGTCAGGAAGGCGACCCGCAGCACCGCCATGGTGCTGCGGCGGTAGTCCTCGGCCGCCTCCGCGAGGCGCTCGGCCTCCCGGTCCCCCGCATTCAGCAGCCGCAGCGTGGTGAGCCGCTGCAGCCCGTCGAGCAGGCGCCCCGACAGGCGCATGAGCCGCAGCCATTGCTGCCGGTTGAGCCGCTCCGCGCCCAGTCCCAGCAGGACCATGAACAGCGGGATGACCGGCGCGGTCGCCAGCAGCACCAGCCCCGAGATCCAGTCCCGCGGCAGCACGACGGCCAGAACGAGCAGCGGCAGCACGGCGAGCACGCCGAGATGGGCGAGGTAGCGCGACACGTAGGCATCGAGCGCGTCGACACCTTCGAGCACGACCGTCGCGGCCTCGCCCGTGCTGCGGCCCGCCGTCGCCGCCGGACCGAGCGATGCCAGATGGCGCAGCAGCATCGAGCGGATGCGCGATTTCACCTTGGCGGCCGCCGCGAGCGCGGAGCGCCCCGACGCCGCGGCAAGGACGAACCGCACCCCCAGCAACGGGAGCACGGGCAACAGCCAGGGAAGCGCCGACGAGACGGATGCCTTTTGCATGACCACCGGGGCGATGGCATTGGCCAGCAGCCAGGCCTGCGGCACGGCCAGCGCCGCCGCCAGTGCGCCCAGCACGCTGGCGCGCCGCACGCCGCTCTTCGCCGCCGCCGCGATCTCGCTACGCAGCCAGCGCTCGGCACCGGCACGACGACGGCGAGGCGCGTCCACCGAAACCTCGGTCATGAGGGAGGGATCGTCAGGTCAGTGCGAGGGATGCCGTGGGGCCGGCGGCGCTTCGACGGCGCTTGCGAGGTCCAGCGCCTTGCCAGACCCGCGCGCCGCCTGGGCGGCATCCTCCTGCGCCTCGAACAACACGCCCGCGGAGACGGCGACAAGCACCATGAAGCCCGTGCCGAGGAACCACGACAGGTACCAGGGCCCGTAGTCACCGAGGATGATGCCGAACAGGATGGCGAGGCCCGCCAGCGTCATGGCGATGATGTAGCGCACGAACATGTCCGGCCTCCCTCAGTAGGCGTGGTCCGAGGTCTCGACGTGCTTCACGCCGATCTTGCCGCGCATCACCCAGAACGCCCAGCTCGTGTACCACACGATGATCGGCATGAAGATCAGGACGAAACCCACCATCCAGGTCAACGTCACGCGGCTGGAGCCCGAGTTCCAGAGCGTGAGACTGTGCCCGGGATTGCTGGACGACGGCATGATGAAGGGGAACATCGCGGCACCGACGGTCCCGATCACGCCGATCCAGGCCAGGGCCCCCAGCCACCAGGCGAGGATCGGCTGCCGAATCGCATGTGCCAGCGCGCCCAGCAGCAGCCCGGCATAGACCAGCGCCGGCAACAGCCACAGCGCCGGATGGGCCGCATAGTTGGCGAGCAGCCCGCCGGGCACACGCGTCACCTGCTGGTGCAGCGGAGTCTGAGGCACGCCGGGAAGAGGTCCCGCCACCAGCTTGAAGCCCTCGATGGTGGAGACCCAGAAGCCCGCGATCGTGAAGATCGCCAGCGCCGCCAGCCCGCCCGCGATCGCGGCGCGACGCGCGCGCGAGCCGATCGGATCGTCCGCGCCGCTCGCCAGACAGGTACCGCCCATATAGACCGCAAGCGCCACCGACATCAGCCCGCACAGGACGGCGAAGGGGTTGAACAGCCACAGGAAGCTGCCGGTGTAGAAGGAGGTCAGGCGCCAGTCGAAGTGGAACGGCACACCCTGCAGCACATTGCCGATCGCCGCGCCGAACACCACCATCGGCAGCAGGCCGCTCAGGAACAGGGCCGTGTCCCAGACACGACGCCAGCCGGCCGACGGCAGCTTGCTGCGATACTCGAAGCCCAGCGGCCGCAGGATCATGCTCCAGAGCAGCAGCAGCATGACGATGTAGAAGCCGGAGAAGGCGGTCGCATAGACCAGCGGCCAGGCCGCGAAGATCGCGCCGCCGCCCAGGATGAACCACACCTGGTTGCCGTCCCAGTGCGGACCAATGACGTTCAGCGCCACCCGCCGCTCGGAGTCGGTGCGCCCGACATAGGGCAACAGCGTCCCCACGCCCATGTCCATGCCGACCATGGCCCCGATGCCGGTCAGGAGCACACCGAGCAGGCCCCACCAGACGATCAGGAGGATCATATAGGTTTCCATGACGCGCCTCCCTCAACGCGCCGCGAGCGCATGGCCGGCGGGACCGACGGCGGGTACGGGAACAGCGGCGCCATGCTCCTCCGGCCCTTTCCGGATGAACAGCAGCATCAGGTAGACCTCGACGATCGCGAAGGCGGTGTAGAGCAGAATGAATCCGGAGAGCGAGAACACCATGTAGGCGACGCTGTGCGTCGACGCCGACAGCCACGTCGGCAGCATCTCGTTGACGGTCCAGGGCTGGCGGCCGACCTCGGCGACCAGCCAGCCGAACTCGCAGGCGAGGAACGGCACCGAGATCATCAGCACTGCGCTCCACTGGAACCAGCGCTGCCGCTCGACCTGGTTGGAGAGGGTCATCAGGGTTGCCAGCACGAGGTAGGCCAGCATCAGCAGGCCGAAGGCGACCATGAAGCGGAAGGACCAGAAGACGATCGACACGTCGGGAATGGTGTCGCGCGCGGCACGGGCGATGTCGGCGTCGGTGATCTTCGTCAGGTCGCCCTGTGGCGCATAGCGGAGGACCAGAAAGCCGTAGCCCACATCCTTGCCGTGCGCCTTGAACTGGGCGAGCGCGGCTTCGTCGCGCGGATTGGCGCTCAGCTTCTCCATCGCCTGAACCGCCGGGATGCCGTTGCGGATGCGCTCCTGCGCCTGGACCTGGAGCTGGTCGATCGCCGGCACGACTCCGTCGAGAGAATGCGTGACCAGGATCGACAGCATCGCGGGAATCTGAACCGTGAAATAGTTCTTCTGCTCGGCCTGGTTGGGAAAGGCGATGGCGTTGAACGCCATCGGCGCCTTCTCGGCCGTCCACAGGGCTTCCATCGCGGCCAGCTTGGTCGGCTGGACCTTGGCGCCGACATAGCCCAGCGCATCGCCCAGCGTGATCACGCCGGCGCCGCCCAGCATGCCGAACACCGCGGCGACGCGGAACGAGCGCCGCGCGAGATCGAGATGGCGCCCTTTCAGCATGTACCAGGCGCTGACGCCGCAGACGAAGATGGCCGCCGTCACGTAGCCCGCGAGCACGGTATGGACGAACTTGGACTGCGCGTCGGGATTGAAGAACAGCGCGCCGAAGTCGTGCAGTTCCATGCGCATGGTGATGGGATTGAACTCGGCGCCCTGCGGGTGCTGCATGAAGCTGTTGGCGACCAGAATCCACAGCGCCGAGAAGTTCGAGCCCAGCGCGACGGCATAGGTCACGATGAGGTGCTGGGCCTTGGACATCCTGTCCCAGCCGAACACCATCAGGCCGATGAAGGTGGATTCCAGGAAGAAGGCCATCAGGCCCTCGATCGCCAGCGGCGCGCCGAACGTGTCGCCGACGAAGCTCGAATAGAAAGACCAGTTGGTGCCGAACTGGAACTCCATGGTGAGACCGGTGGCGACGCCCAGCGCGAAGTTGATCAGCAGCAGGCGCGTCCAGAACTGGGCCATGCGCTTGTAGATCTCGCGCCCCGTCGTGACGTAGATCGTTTCCATCACGGCCAGCAGCACGGTGAGGCCCAGCGTCAGCGGCACGAACAGGAAGTGGTAGAGCGCCGTGGCGGCGAACTGCGCGCGCGACAGGTCCACGACAAGATCATTCACCATGTGCCAACCCTACTCCCCTCAACGCATGCCCGGATACTCCAACGGACGCAGCGGAAAATACAGCCGGCGGGCACAGGCTTCACTTGATCCTGATCAAGCACGCCGGCCCCTGCAAGACCTCCCGCGCACGACAATGCACAACCGCCGGGATCGGCAGTCGAACAGCGGGAAATCGGGCTGGGCCGCAGCACCGGGCGAATGCGATAGTCGGGCCATGACGAATGAGCGCAAGGGCCCGTGGACCGTTCTTTCCAAGAAGGACGTCTACGACAATCCATGGATCCGGTTGACCCATCACGAGGTGCTGACGCCGGCGCAGACACCCGGCATCTACGGACTGATCCACTACAAGAACATCGCCATCGGCGTCGTGCCGATCGATTCCGAGGGGCATACCTATCTGGTAGGCCAGTATCGCTTTCCGCTCGGGGCCTACAGCTGGGAGATCCCGGAGGGGGGCGGCGCACACGGTGTCGACCCGCTCCAGTCCGCCGCCCGTGAGCTTCGCGAGGAGACCGGCCTCGTGGCGGGCCACTGGCGCAAGATCCTGGAGTGCGATCTCTCCAACTCGGTGTCCGACGAGCGCGCCGTCGCCTATGTCGCCTGGGGCCTCACGCAGGGCGAAGCGGAACCCGAGGCCACCGAAGACCTGGCGGTGAGACGCGTGCCGCTGGCCGAAGCGTTCCGCATGGTTTCGGCTGGGGAAATTCGCGACGCGTTGAGCGTGCTCTCCCTTCAGGCCGTTCAGATCCTTCAATTGCAGGGCAAGCTCGATCCACGCGATCCTGCCTGAGGGTCACCCGGCGCTTGCGAAAGCGACGAGACGGTTGATCGCGCTCCGGCACCCCGAATAATGGCGCGGCAACAAAGGAACAGGAAATGCCCGCGTCGTACGAAACCCATCGCAAGCAGCTCGAACTGATCCTGGAGGCCTGGGGCATGCCGAAGGCCACCGCCGTCGGCACCGCCGAGATCATGAGCTGGGCGGACCTCCACGGCATCGACACGCACGGCATCTCGATGGTGCCGCCCTACGACGAGCGGCGACTGGCCAACAAGCTCGACCTGCGCGCCGAGCCAAGGGTCCTGAAGGAGACACCGGTATCGGTGCTGGTCGACGGTGCCGGGGGCCTCGGCCATCCCGCCGGACGGCGCGCCATGGACATCGCGATCGAGAAGGCGAAGAAGACCGGTATCGGCGTGGCGGCGGTGCGCAACTCCGGCCATTTCGGCGCCTGCGGCTTCTATGTGCTGCAGGCCGTCGATGCCGGCTTCATCGGCATGGCCACGACTTCCGCCAGCGGCATCAACATGGCGCCGACCAACGGCGCCCAGGCCCGCCTCGGCACCGATCCGATCGCCTTCGCCGCGCCCGGCAAGCCGGGCGAACCGTTCCTGCTCGACATGGCGACCACGACCGTCGCCGCCGGCAAAATCCGCAACAAGGCGAACGAGGGTCTGCAGACGCCGACCGGCTGGCTGGTGACCAAGGACGGCCTGCCCAGCACCGACCCGCACGAGGTCAGCAAGGGCGGTTACATGACGCCGCTCGGCGGCACGCCGGAAGGCAGCAGCCACAAGGGCTACGGTCTCGGCGCCATGGTCAACATCCTGAGTTCGGCTTTGTCGGGCGGCGCGATGGTGACGGACCCGACGCGCAACACGCGGCCCGGCCCGATCGACATCGGCCACTTCTTCCTCGCGATGGATCCCGGCATGTTCCGCGACACCGCCGACTTCCAGGCCGATGTCGCCGCCTTCTGCGACACGCTGCGCGCGACGCGGCCGGCCGATCCCGCGAAGCCCGTGCAGGTCGCCGGCGATCCCGAGCGCCGCATCGCCGCCGCCCGGATGAAGACCGGCATCCCCGTCGGCCCCAACCTGCTCGCCAAGGTCAAGGAGATCGCGCTGGCATCCGGCGCCGACTGGATCATGGAGGGCTGACGGCCTTGTGGCGGCCGTCTCCGGCGCGGCTGCTGCCCGCCAATCCCGCGCTCTACGACGGGCCGGCGATCTCCTTCTGGGTCGCCGTCGCCTGGCTCGTCGCCATCACCGTGCGTTCCTGCATCCATCTGCTGGCGCCGGACGGCGGCGCGCAGTCGATCGCCACGATCGACGTCACGGGCGTGGCCGGCGGCTCGAACATCGTGGCCATCTTCGGTCAGTGGGGAGCGATCCAGCTGCTGCTCGCCCTGCTGCTCTGGGTCCTGCTGCTGCGCTGGCGCGGAACCGTACCGCTGGTGCTGCTGGTCTTCACCCTGGAGCCTGTGCTGCGCGGGCTGGCGGGACACCTCAAGCCGGTGACGACGATGGGCACGGCGCCGGGCGCAGAGATCAACTGGCTGGTGCTGCCGGTGATGGCGTTCTTCTTCTATCTGTCGCTTTGTCCGGTGCGCCGCTAACGGGGCTCAAGCGCGACCGAGAAAGTCGAGGAGCGCCGCATTGAAGGCGTCCGGCTCGACCACGTTCACCGCATGCCCGCCATAGTCGACGAGTTGCAGGTCCGCACGGGGCAGGCCGGCCGCGAGTTCCCGCGATTTGCTGGCAGGTACGAGCACGTCGTCCCGTGCCCCCATGACGAGGACCGGCGTGCGGATGGTGGCGAGGTCCGCCGTCGCGTCGAAGCGCAGGAGCGCGCCGATCCGGCGGCGCAGCGTCTCCTCGCCCTGGAAATGAGCCAGCCCGTGCTCG
The DNA here is from genome assembly GCF_020880995.1 of Reyranella aquatilis. Lineage (GTDB taxonomy): Bacteria > Pseudomonadota > Alphaproteobacteria > Reyranellales > Reyranellaceae > Reyranella > Reyranella aquatilis. The sequence continues at coordinate 179,133 of NZ_JAJISD010000004.1, forward strand.
TCTTCGTGGCGCGCCCGCTCCGCGTTCTCGGCCAGCCACAGGGCCGGATAGAGGAAAATCGGCTGGGCCCGCACGTAAGCCGCGGGGCCGGCATGCTCCAGCAACAGCAGCCGCGCCTCGAAGCAGCGCTTCGTATGTTCGTCCGCCTTCGCCCAGCCGTTCACCACGGTAAGCGACACGAGCCGCTGCGACACCCTGCGGGCGAGATCCAGCCCGACCAGTCCGCCGAGCGCGTGTCCCACGAAGTGACAGGTTGTGGTGCCGGTTTCGTCGAGGATCGCCAGCACGTCGTCGGCCATGGCGCCGATCGAGTATGGTTCCGGCAGGTCCCGCTTCGCTCGCCCGGTTCCCGCCTGGTCGTAGGTGATCACGCGGTAGTGAGCGCGCAGCGCGGCAAGCTGCGGCGCCCAGTATCCCGCCGCACCGCCCAGGCCCGATGACAGCAGCACGGTCGGTGCCCCCTCGCGGGCGCTTTCGAGGACGTCGACGCTCACTTAGCGCTTGCCGACATGCGCCGTCGTGGCGATCTCGACCAGCGCGTCCTTCTTCACGAGGCCGCACTGGATGCAGTAGCGCGCCGGCTTGTCGCCGGGAAAGTACGTCGCATAGACGGTATTGATGGCGGCGTAGTTCGCCCAATCCGTCAGGAAGATCTGGTTGAACGTGACATCGGACATTGTGCCTCCGGCCGCCTCGATCACCGACTTGATCTGCTCGAGCACGAACTCGGTCTGCTTCGCGGCATCACCCACGTGGACGACGTTGGTCTCCTTGTCGAGCGCCAGCGTCCCCGAGACGTAGACGATGCCGTCGGCCATCGCGCCGGGAGAATAAGGCGCCAGGGTCTTGCCGGAACCGACCGGGATCACGGGTTTCATCGGCATCACTCTACTCCCTTGGTCGTCAGCGTCGGATTGGTGTTGTCCTTCAGCGCCTTCTGGAACGCCTCGACCGACGAGACCCAGCCGAAGAACTTCTCGATGTTGTAGAGCGATGCCTTCTGCACGAAGTCCGGGCCGGCATGATGGCAGGCGTCGTGGAGGACCACGCCGAAATATTCGAGGAAGAACCCGTCGCGCAACGTCGACTCGACGCACACGTTGGTCGCCACGCCCGTGAACACCAGCGAGCGGATGCCGCGCGAGCGCAGGAGGCTGTCGAGGTTGGTGTTGTAGAAGGCCGAGTAGCGCGGCTTCGGCACCACGATATCGCCGGCCTGCGGCTGCAGCTCCAGCACCAGCTCGTAGTCCCAGCCGCCCTTGGCCAGCAGCTTGCCCTGCAGCTCGGGCCTCGCCCGCATGGTCTTGAGCGCGTTCGACTTGTGGTAGTTGGGCGAACCGGGCCCGCCCGCTTCCACATAATCCGGATCCCACCCGTTCTGGAAATAGATCACCGTCACGCCGGCCGCGCGGGCGGCGGCACAGGCTTCCCTGGTCTTCTCGATCGCGGCAGCGGCACCCGCGACGTCGAACCCGGCAAGATCGAGATAGCCGCCCTTCGAGGCATAGGCGTTCTGCATGTCGACCACGATCAGTGCGGTCTCCTGCGGACGGATCAGCAGTGCCTCCGGCTTCGCCTCGAGATGGCGTGCGTTCGGATCGTCGGGCGGAAAGTAGCTGACGGGCGTGCTCATTCGGCAGCCTCCGCGACAGGGGCGACGGCGGAGGCGATGTGCCGTCGGCTCTTCATCAGAGGCTGGATGCGCTCGCCGAAGATCTCGGTCCCGCTCACGAACTCATCGAAGGTGAGCAGCGTGCCCGCCAGGCCGGGGATCATCGCGACCTCGTCCATCATCCGCGCCACTTTGGCATGGCTGCCGACGAGCAACCCGATGTTCAGGTTCACCGCCGATTTCGGATCGATCATGTGCTTCACGTTGGTGTCGGCACCCGACTTCTTGTCGGCACTGCCCTGATCGGTCAGCCACTTCAGGGCTTCGAGATCCGCACCGTCCCGGTAGTGCTGCCACTTGGCTTCCGCTTCGGCATCGGTCTCGCCGGTGATGATCATGAACAGCGCGTAGGTCGCGATGTCCCGGCCGCTGCCGGCGGCGATCTTCTGCATGCGCTCTACGGTGTCGGCACAGGCGGTGGGCGTGTTGTAGCCTTTGCCGAAGCAGAAATTGTAGTCCGCATACTTCGCCGTGAAGGCCATGCCGGCGTCGCTCTGGCCGGCGCAGATCACCTTCACCGGCTGCTGCGGCCGCGGGCTCAGCTTGCAGTCCTCCATCCTGAAGAACTCGCCCTTGAAGTTGGAGGTGCCGGTCTCCCACAGGTCGCGCATCACCTGGACATACTCGGCGGCGAAATCGTAGCGCCGGGCGAAGTATTCATCGCCGGGCCAGATGCCCATCTGCGAGTATTCGGGCCGCTGCCAGCCGGTGATGACGTTGAGGCCGAAGCGGCCGTTGGAAATCGAATCGATCGTCGAGCACATGCGGGCCGCGATCGCCGGCGGGATCGCGAGCGTCGGCACCGTCGCGTAGAGTTTGATGCGGGTGGTCACGGCGGCGAGACCGGCCATCAGGGTGAAGGATTCGAGATTGTGGTCCCAGAACTCGCTCTTGCCGCCGAACCCGCGCAGCTTGATCATCGACAGGGCGAAATCGAAGCCGTACCGCTCGGCATTGAGCGTCGTCTGCCTGTTCAGGTCGAAGCTCGGCCTGTACTGCGGCGACGTCGTCGAAACGATCCAGCCGTTGCTGCCGATCGGGATGAATACGCCGATTTCCAAGAGCCGCCTCCAGGGAAGATGACTCCGCAGACTTTCCCAAAAGCCGCCGATCCGGTCACTTTCTATAGTTTCCGCGACGCGTCGCGATGGCCCGGGAGTTGCATTGTGATCGGACTCGGCGCGGATCGCAGCCGGGGCGCGATCGCCACCGTCGACACGCTGCTCGCTCCCGTACGGAACCGGGTCGCCAGGCCGGGAGCTCGCAACGTGGGTGCGAAGGCTTGATCCAGCGCAAGGTCGCTCGGCCGGCGGACGGGCAAATTCAAGCCATCCTTCGAAGGACTGGCCCATGCCCCCATCGACCACCTTGCTCGACTATCTGACGACTTCGGACATCGTCGTCTTTCTGGGCGTGCCGCTTGGCCTGTTGACCATTGTCCTCGCGCAGCAAATTTTCGCGACGAGGACAACCGCCAGGATCGCTGGCTCATCCGCGCGCCAGCCGCCACAGCCTTCGATCACGAAGGACCCGGCGGCGCGACAGCGCCGCGGCAATGAGAGTCTCACGCGCTAGCGATCTCGCCGCCGGCGATCCATCGCACCCGCCTCGATCGCAAGGCTCGGCGTGGGCAGTGCGCTCTCGATCGTCTACGCCGCTCCCGTTGCGCTACGCGGACGCAGTCTCGCCGATGGCCTTTGCCCCGAGCAGCGCGTCGATGTCGGTCTCGCTGTAGCCGACTTCCGCGAGGATTTCGCGCGTATGCTCGCCGAGCCGCGGCGGCAGGCGGCGGATGGCGGCCGGGCTTTCCGAGAAGCGCGCCGGCGGGCGGGCCTGCTGGATCGTGCCTTCCGTCGGGTGCTCCAGCTTCTGAAACAGGCCGACGGCCTTGAGATGCGGCTGCTCGCCCACCTCCGTCATCTTGGCGAAGGAGGCATGCGGAACGTCGATCTTGAGCAGCAGCTCTTCCCATTCGGCGGTGGTTCGCTCGAGGGCGATCCTGTTCATGCGCGCGTAGATCGCGTCGATGTTGGCCGCCCGCTTGATCGGGTCGCGCACGGAGAATTCCTCGATGCATTCGGGATGGCCGACCGTCTCGAAGAAGGTGCACCAGTTCTCGCCGGAATAGGGAAGCATCGTGAGCCAGCCATCCTTGGTCTTGACCGGACGGCGCTCCTTCACCCGCTTGTAGCCCGAGGGGCCGATCGGGGGCACGAAGGCGTGACCGCCCAGCATCTCGATGCTGTTGAAGGCCGCGACCGTCTCCAGCATCGGCACCTCGACCAATTGGCCCTTGCCGGTCCGCTCGCGATAGACCAGCGCCGCCGCCACCGCACCGGCAAGCGCGAGACCGCAGAGCTTGTCGCCGACGAGACTCGGCACGAAGGCCGGCTCGTCGTCGGTGCCGATGGACGAGGCAAGACCGGAGGCGGCCTGGACGATTTCGTCGAATGCCGGGCGCTTGGCCCACGGCCCGTCCTGACCGAAGCCGGTGGCGGCCGCGTAGATGATCCGGGGATTGAGGGCCTTGCAGGCCTCGTAACCGAAACCGAGCCTTTCCAGGGCGGCGGGACGGATGTTGGTCACCAGCGCGTCGGCCCGGGCGATGAGACGCCGCAGCACCTCCGCGCCCCCGGCGGTCTTGAGGTCGATCGCCACGCTGCGCTTGTTGCGGTTGGCGGCCATGAACTGGCCGCTCATGCCGCGGTTCCGGAACTGGCCGGTGTAGCGCCACTGGTCGCCCGTCAGCCCCTCGACCTTGATGAGATCGGCGCCCCAGTCGCCCAGCGTCTGCGCGCCGAAGGGACCGAACAGTACGGTCGTGAGGTCCAGAATACGAATGCCGGCGAGCGGCCCGGTAGCCTCGGTCATGGCAGATCCCGCGAATGGTCGGTGCGACGTCTCAGATAGACAAGCGCACGACACAGCGAAAGTGCGGCCAGCCGGTCATCGAAACGCGGCGTCCGCCGCCGTCGCTTTTCCCCGCAGGACCGACGCAGCCGTTCCCGCTCAGACCGGGTTCGTCGGCCCGGAGGTCAGGCGGCGCATGTGGCGGCGCATGCCGTGATAGTCGTTGATCGCGTTGTGCATCGTGCGCCGGTTGTCCCAGATCGTGAGCGTGCCGGGCTTCCAGTGGACGCGGCAGGTGAATTCGGGCCGCGTCGCATGCGCCTGCAGCCAGTCGATCATCGGCTTGCTCTCCTCGGGCGTCATGCCCTCGAAGGAAACCGTGTGGCCGATGCTGCAGTAGAGCGCCTTCTGGCCGGTCTCCTCGACGGTGCGCACGATCGGATGCACCGCCTCGTAGGAATCGGCATCCTCGGTGCCGGTGATCTTCATGCCGCCGACCACCGAATGGTGCGCCTTGCGCCCGCCCAGATGCTTGAGGCCGGCGCTGTTTACGCCCTTGAGCGTGCCCAGCATCTCCTTCATGCGGTTCGACAGGCTCTCGTAGGCCGCGACCATGTCGCAATAAAGCGTGTCGCCGCCCCGCTCCGGCGTCTCCAGCGCATAGAGCAGCGTCGCGAGCGGCGGGGTCTTCATGTAGGTCGTGTCGGAATGCCAGCCGCCGCCGAAATTGCGCGTCTCCGACGGCTCCTTGACGATGTCGAACAGGAACGGGAAATCGTCCATGCCCTTCACGAAGGGATAGTGGTTGGGCTCGCCGAAGCGCGCGCCGACATCCATCAGGTCCTGCGGCGAAAGATCCTGGTCGCGGATCGCGATCACCTTGTAGTCGAGGAAGGCCTGGTGGACCTGTGCCCAGTCGTGATTGTCCATGGCACGCAGGTCGACACCGGTCACCTCTGCGCCCAGCGAGCCGGCGATCGGCGTCACGGTGATGCTGTTGCGGGTCATGGCGGCTCCTGATGTTCGCGACTTCGTCACTCGACGATTAAAGACCCGCCAGCCCCCCGACGACAATGGCCTCCGCCCGTCTTCAGCTCTTGAAGCCGAGATCGCGGGCGATGATGTTCTTCTGCACCTCGCTGGTTCCCTCGCCGATCACGTAGACGAGCGCGTCGCGATGGATGCGACCCACCGGATACTCGCGCATGATGCCGGCGCCGCCGTGGATGCGGATCGCCTGTTCGCTCACCGAAACCGCCGTCTCGCTCGCGACGAGTTTGACCCGCGCCGCGGTCGCGGAGTCCAGGGTGCCCTGATCCACCCGCCAGGCGCCGTAATAGACGAGCCAGCGGGCCGCCTCGATCGCCGCCGACATCTCGGCGAGCTTGTGTGCGATGGCCTGGTAGTCGCCGATGCGCTTGTCCGCGACCAGTCGTTCCCGCGCATAGGCGGTGGCCGCGTCGAAGGCAGCACGCGCCATTCCCAGCGCATTGGCCGCGACTCCCACCCTGTTCTCGCTGAGCGAATCGAGGATCACCGGATAGGTCCCCAGCCGCTCGCCGAGGACACAGTCGTCGGGCACGAACACGTCCTCGATATGAATCAAGCCTGTCTCGGAGGCGCGGATGCCTTCCTTCCTGAGCTTGGAAATCTCCATGCCCTTCGCCGGCAGTTCCACGATGAACAGGCTGATGGCGTCGCCCCTGAGTTCAGGCGCGGTGCGGGCGGCCACCAACAGGAAGTCGGCGATGGGCGCATTGGTGATGTAGAGCTTGCTGCCATTCAGCTTCCAGCCACCCCCGACCCGTTCCGCGCGGGTCTTCAGCCCGCGAATGTTGGAACCGCCGTCGGGTTCGCTGAGGGCAAAGCCCGCAATCTTTCGCCCCGCGACGGCCGGGCGGAAGAAGCGCTCGCGCTGCGCCGGCGTCCCGGCCTTCCAGATGGGCCAGATCCCAAGGTGGCTGTGCGCCGACCAGCTCGAGGCGAAGCCCTGGCTCATGTAGCTCAGCTCTTCGCGGACGATGCAGTCGCTGACCTTGTCCAGTCCGCTGCCGCCATCCTCTTCCGGGTACCGCACTCCGAGGAGGCCGAGTTCACCCCAGCGCGCGAACACCTCACGCGGCAGGGTCTCGGTCTCTTCCGCAGCGGCCACCAGTTTCCGATGCTCCGTCTCGCAGAGGCGGCGCACCGTCTCGCGCACCGCCTCGTGCTGCTCCGAAAAGGAGAAATCCATGACGAACGCTATCCTTCACTCGAGCTTGAGGTTCAGGTCCTTCACCATCGTCGTCCAGACCTGGAGCTGGTCCTTCTGATAGGCGACGACCTGCTGCCGGGTGGACGGCGTGGGAACAAGTCCGCTGTCGAGGAGCTTCGCCTTGATGGCGTCGTTCTCGAGGACTTTTACGACCTCCCTGTTGAGGCGGTCCTGGATCGCTTCGGGCGTTCCGGCGGGCGCGACCAGAGCCCACCAGCCGTCCATGACCGGCGGCGTGGCGAGGCCGCTTTCGGCGAAGGTCGGCACGTCGGGCAGCAGCAGGTAGCGCTTGGCCGACGGCACGCCAACCGGGCGGACCTTGCCGGCACGGATCATGGCGAGCGACGCGGGCACGTCCGCCACCATGATCTGCACATGGCCGCTGATCAGGTCGGCAAGACCGGGTGGCACCGACTTGTAGGGAACGTGCGTCATGTCGAGCTTGTGCGCGTTCTTGAAATGGCCGCCATAGGCGATGCCGCCGGTGTTGCCGCTCGCGTAGTTGTACTTCCCGGGATTGGCCTTGATGAGCGCGACCAGCTCGCCCGCCGTCTTCGCCGGCACGTCGTTGTTGACCAGCAGGACGTAGTTCACCGACGCGACCAACGTGATGTAGGTCAGGTCCTTGACCGGATCGTAGCGCACGCCGCTCGTGAGGCCGCCCGGACTGGCGGCAAGGCCCGAGTTGGTCAGCAGCCCGAGCGTGTATCCGTCGGGCGGCGACTGCACGACCAGCTCGGTGCCCAGCGTCGTGTTGTTGCCGGGTTTGTTCTCGATGACGATCGGCTGGCCCAGCGCCTGCGTCAGGGGCTCGGCGAGGATGCGGGCGAGAATGTCGCTGCCGGAGCCAGGGCCGAACGGAACGATCAGCCTGATCGGCTTGCTGGGATAGGGCTGCGCGGAAACGCCTCCCGCCTGCAGAAGAGACGCAGCCGCGGCCAGTATGGCGAACCAGCGAAAGAACCTCATGCCTTCTTCCTCCCATTATTGTCGTGTTTGTTGCTCTGCTTATACCATCGCCTCGACCTCGCGGGACCGATGACGGGCCTCAGTCGTTGATCACCTCCGTTGCCGTTCGACCTACGTGAACCTGTACTGCCTCTGAAAGAACGCCGAATGCACGCCGCCGGCAGGCGGCCGGGCCGCGATGTGTTGCGTGACATGGGCGTCCGGGGAACCGTTGCCTGCCACCATCAGGACGACATGATCCACAGGAATGGTTGCGAGGACCCGTTTCTCCAGCAATTCACCGAAGACGGCTTCCGGCTCGCCTTCCGGAACGGAAGTCCAGTAGCGCAGCGCGTTCAACATACTCCGCGTGCGAGCATCGTAGGCTTCGATGTCGCCGGCAACGTAGTGCGTTCCAAGCGTGCCGATCCGGGCAATGCAGATGGGCTCGCCGGTCGCCGAGGGATCCTCGGCGCTGTGATCGGTGTGAAGCCCGTGGGGCTGGGGCACGGTGAACTTTCCGAAGGCGTAGTGTCCCTTGCGGTACCGCGCCGCTGGGAACAGGACCTCGATCATTCGATCGACGTCGGCGTTGTAGAGCCGTGCGTAACTGGCCATCTGATCGGACGGTCCATCCACGAACTTCCCAGCGAACCAGCCGTCGTCGACATACTCCGTTTGCACACCGTCGCATCGCCGCGCCTCTTCACCGATCGCTTCGACGGCGGCCTTGCCGAATCGCGCGATCGGAATAGGCAGGCGCGTCTGTGCCTCGCGGTCATTGAAATTCGAGTGCAACCGGTGGATGACGGACCATTGCTCGCGCGAGAGCGGCAAGGGTTGCAGAATCCTGAGCTTGGTTTCCAGCGCCGCCCACGCCTCGCCGAGCGTCGTCATGCGGCCACGACAGTCAGACGATCAGGAAGTCGGACACGAGCAGAACCGGCGCTCCCGTGAGCGTCGCGAACTGCGAAGCGCCGCCGACCCCGGCGCCGTTGGTGTCGAAGAACAACGCCCCCGTGACCTGATTGTAGACGATCTGGGGACCGACACCGGTGGCCGTGCCGATGGCGAACTGGAGAGGATCGAGGGAGCCCAGCGACAAACCGATGAAGTAGCTGCTCTGGTCGATCTCGATGCGGTCCGAACCGGAAACGAAGTCCGCAATCGCATCGCGGTTGGTGTTGCCGCCGAACGGCGAATCGAAGACGAACGTGTCGTTGCCGGCACCGCCGGCAAGTTGATCGGTATCGGCGCCCCCGTTCAGTCGATCGGCACCGTCGCCACCCTCGAGCGTGTCGCGCCCACTGCCGGCCGCCAGAACGTCATCTCCATCGCCTCCCCTCAGCGCGTCGCTGAAGCTGGAGCCGAACAGTACGTCGTCGTTCACCGATCCGGTGATACTGATCCTCGACGTCAGGCCGGCGTCGCGGATTTCGACCGAGTTCTGGCCGCTGATGCCCGTAGTGAAGTCAAGCGTCCCCCCGGCGTCGCGAAGCGAGATCGAGATCCGAGTGTCAGGGGCGGCCAGATCGGCCGTGTAGGCGGCGAACGATGCGAACTGGGCGACCGACCCGCTTACGAAGCCATAGTAGGTGTCGAGGGTCTCTACCTGTCGCAGCACGAACTGCCCGAGATCGGCCGAACGGACGGTGTCGTCTCCCAGCCCTCCGAACACGACGCCGGTGCTCGTACTGGTCCCATCCAGCCTGATCGTATCGTTGCCCTCGCCGCCATTGATGGTGGCGCTCGCGCCGGTCGTGCTGATCAAATCGTCGCCTTCGCGACCGTGAAGCAGGTCGTTGCCCGTCTCGCCGTCGAGCGTGTCGTCACCGGAATTGCCGAAGATCCGGTTGTCCTGATCGTTCCCGCTGAGCGTCCGCCCGGTCGATCCGGCGACCCGCAGGCTTTCGATTTCCACGCCATCGGCCAGGAAGAAGTTCGTTGAACTGTAGAGGATGTCGGTACCGCCGCCCGCACCCTCCACGATCACGTCGCCAAGGTCGTCGATGAGATAAACGTCGTCGCCGTCACCTCCCACCAGCATGTCCAGCCCGGCGCCTCCGTTCAGGACGTCATTGCCCGACCCGCCCTCGAGCGTATCGTTGCCATCGCCACCGAAGATCTGGTTATCGAGCTCGTTGCCCGTCAGCGTGAGGGCGGTTGCGAGCAAGGCCCGCAGATATTCGATCTCCTCGCCGGCCGCCAACTGGTAGCTGGCGCGGGCATAGACCGTGTCGGTTCCACCGCCGGGCAACTCCACCACCTGATCGCCGGCCTGGTCGACGAAGTAGAAGTCGTCGCCGGGTCCGCCGATCAGCGTGTCGAGGCCGGTGAAGCTGTACAACCGATCGCTGCCGTTCGTCCCTGTCTTGATCATGCGAAAAGGCTAACACGATTCCAGGGGCACGACCGCTGCACAAAAAAGAGAGGGCCTGCGGCCCTCTCTTCGATGCACAGGGTTGATGCTTACCAGAAGCGCGTCGAGCCGAGGAACGAAACCGACGTCCGCTCGTCGCGATGGCGAGCCCCGAGGGCCGCACCGGCGCAGGCCGCCGCACAGCCGATCGCCAGGGTCGCCGCGGCCAGGAAAGCCGCGATGATCGCCGTCTTGCGAGCCGCCTCCGCGGCGTCGCGGGCCTTCTGCTCGGCGGCCTTCAGATCGGCATACGTCTCGTCGACGCGCTTCTCGGCTTCCGCCTGCGGCAGGCCGGTCTGCTCTGACACGATCCGGGCGAGGTAGGTGCGATCGCGCGCGTCGAGCTGCGGGTTGGTGAGACCGGCGGCGAAGACGCGGGCAATCGGCGCCTCGAGGTCGGCACGCGAACGGGGCGTGGCCTGAGCCGGCAGGCGGACCGGGGTTGCGCCGGGCACGGCCGCATCGGTCGGTGCATTGGTCGCAGGCGCGGCCTGGCCCGGAGCGGCCGCAGGAGCCGGCGCCAGCAGGCGATCGATCGCATAGTCGGTCGGACGCAGCGAGAGCTGGCCCAGTGCGGGGTTGGAAGCGGCGCCGGCCGTGCCGGCGGCGGCGATGGCGGTGGTCGCCTTGCCCGCAGCCGATACGACGGCGCCCACGCCCGATGCGGCCAGCACGGTGCCCAGCAGAACACCCAGCGACCAGACGCCGAAGCCGTGCGCGCCGTCGCGGAAATGCATCTCGACTTCGTCGCTGGTGCGCCACGGGGTGCGCAGACGTCCGGCGATGTAGCCGCCCGCCGCGAAGCTCGAAACCATGACGAGGGCGAGATAGACGGCGGCCAGGATGGCCGCGCCCTTGGCCGAGATTCCCGCATAGGGATACGGCGACACCACGCTCAGCCCAAGCGCCGAGCCGAAGGCCAGAAGGACGATGGACATCGCCGCGGCGCCGAGGGCGCCCAGAATGACGGGACCCCAATCGAGATATCGCTGGGGGGCGTTATCGACGGGAATTGCTGCGGGAACCGCAGGGGTGGTGGCGAGGGCCATAGGTCGTGCTCCTACCGGAGTCCGAGAAACGACAGGACGAACATGACGACGACGACCAGACCGACCAGATAGATGATGCCATTCATGATGTATCTCCTCAGTTGAGGAGCGGAACGGCCCTCCGCCATAAGAGTTCCACAGTCACGCGCGTGCGAGGCGCGACCGTCCGGAAGCGATCGATCGAAGAGTTCCCGCGGGCCGGGCGCCACTCCGGCTGACCATGTTCGCGACCTACGCACCGTGAGGTCATGGTCGCTGCGCCGCTTGCGACGAGGTTCCCCGATTCGTCCTCCGCCTGGGTTCCGCCCCGCGAGGCACTGCACGTAGCCTGCGGCCGCTGCCCGCGGTTAGAGTGCCGGACGAAATCGGATGGATACGAAATGAAGAAAGACAGCAGCACCTTCTGGAAGAAGTCCCGCGTCGAGCTTCGGGCCGCCGGCTTCGAGCCCGACAGCACGGCGAATTCGACCGCCGTCGTCACGATCGCCAGCGCCTATACCAACGCCCATCGCTGCAACAACCGCGTGCGCACGATCACCGACCTGCTGGTCGAGTTGCTGGCAGAGCGCGGCGGCAACGGGCTGATCGTCGGCGCGCCCGCCGTGTCCGACGCGCTGACGCAAGGGACACCCACCGCCGGTTACAGTCTCGTGTCACGCGACGTCGTCGCCGACTGTTTCGAGATCGGCCACTACGCCCATCACGGCGATGCGATGATCGTCATTTCCGGCTGCGACAAGACAGGCGCCGCGGCGCTGATGCCACTCGCGCGGACCAACGCCTTCGGCCTCGTCCTCTATCCCGGCACCAGCTCGCCCGGCCGCGTCTCCTTCGGCGCCTGGGCCGCCAAGGGCAACAACCTCACCATCATGGACTATGTCGAGGGCCGCGCCGCCAACGAGGCGGGGCGCATCTCGGGCGAGGAACTGCTCGAGCTCGAAAGCAACGTCATGCCGGGCAGCGGCACCTGCGGCGCGATGTTCACCGCCAACACGATGAGCACCATCGCCGAGGCGATGGGCATGATGCTGCCACGCGGCGCCTCGCATCCCGCCGACTACAAAGCCGGCAGCGACATTCATGCCGATGTGCGCGCCCAGGCGAAGGCCTCGGTCGATGCGCTCTATGCGCTGATGGCGGCCGGGATCCGGCCGCGCGACATCATGACGGAGAAGGCCTTCGAGAACGCCATTGCGACAGTCTATGCAATGGGGGGCTCGACCAACATGTATCTCCACCTGCTGGCCGTCGCCCGCGAGGCGCAGGTGCCGATCACGATCGAGCGCATCCAGCAGGTCGGCGAGAAGGTGCCGCTGATCTGCAATCTGCAGCCGCACGGACCCTATGCAATGGTGAGCCTGCACGAGATCGGCGGCGTGCCCATCGTAATGAAGGAGCTGCTGCGCAACGGCTTCCTGCACGGCGACGTCATGACGGTGACGGGCAAGACGCTGGCGGAGAACCTCGCCTCGGTCCCGACGCTGGAGGAGATCGGCCGGCAGGACATCGTCCTGCCGGTGTCGAAGCCCGCGGCGCCGGCGAACAACCATATCAGCGTGCTGAAGGGCAACCTTGCACCGGAGAGCTGCCTGCTGAAGCTCAGCGGCAAGACGCTCGAAAAGGGCGAGTTCCGCGGCACCGCGCGCGTGTTCGAGTCGGAGGCCGACACGATGAAGGCCATCCGCGCCGGCGAGATCGTGCCGGGCAACGTCGTCGTGGTGCGCAATGTCGGCCCCGTTGGCGGCCCCGGCATGCCGGAGATGGTGATGCTGACCATCCAGCTTCAGGGCCGCGGGCTGGGCGAGGACGTGGCGCTGATCACCGACGGCCGCTTCTCAGGCGTCAGCCATGGCATCCTGATCGGCCACATCTCGCCCGAGGCCGCGCGCGGCGGCCCGATCGCGGCGGTGCGCGACGGCGACACGATCGTCATCGATCCCAACGCTCGCACGCTCAATCTGGAAATCCCGGACGAAGAACTCGCCCGCCGCATGGCCGACTGGCGCCCGCCCGCCGCCGCCGACCGTCCCCAACCCGGCTCCGTGCACGACAAGTACACGAAGCTGGTCTCGTCGGCCCACTACGGGTGCGTGGTGTAGTCCAGGGAGCGCGCAACTCCAGTTGCGCTCATCTCCTGCTCATCGACAATATTTGAGCGCAACTGGAGTTGCGCGCTCCGATGAGGTGGCTGACCGGCGTTACGCCGCTACTGAAAGCCTGGCGCGGCTCCTCATCAGCGGCTGGATGCGTTGCCCGAACTGTTCGATGCCGATGATGAAGTCGTCGAAGGTGAGCATCACGCCCGCGAGTCCGTCGATCTCGGCCATCTCGTCGAGCAGGCGCGCGATCGTGGCGTAGGAGCCGATAAGGCGCGAGCCGTTGTTGGGCAGCGGCTCGCGGCGGCGGATGCGACCGGCCGTCGAGTTCTCGGCGGCGAACTTGTCGGACGCCGCCTGGTCGGAACGCCAGCCGATCGCATCGAGGTCCACACCTGCCTTGTAGTGCTCCCACTTGGCCATCGCGGCCTCGTCGGTCTCGTCGGCGATGATCATGGTGAGGGCCAGCGCCTTCACGTCGCGACCGGCGGCGGCGCACGCGGCCTTGAGGCGGGCGACCGCGTCGGCGCAGTCGCGCGGATCGTTGGCCTCGCCCTGGCCGCTGCAGAAATTATACGTGCAGTGTTCCGCGGCGAACTTCATGCCGGCGTCGCTGGTGCCGGCCGAGATCAGCTTGATCGGACGCGACGGGAGCGGCGAAAGCCGGCAGTCATTCATCTTGAAATAGTCGCCCTTGAAGTCGGACTGCCCCTTGTCCCAGAGCTCCTTCATCACGGTGACGTACTCGGTGACCATCTCGTAGCGATGCTTGAAATGCTCCTCGCCCGGCCACAGGCCCATCTGGTCGTACTCGGCCTTCTGCCAGCCGGTGACCAGGTTCACGCCGAACCGCCCCTTCGAGATGCTGTCGATCGTCACCGCCATGCGCGCGGTGATCGCGGGCGGCAGGGTGAGCACCGCGACCGTGGCGATCAGATCGATGCGCGTCGTCACCGCGGCGAGGCCCGCCATCAGGGTGAAGGATTCGAGATTGTCGTCCCAGTGGCGCGACTTGCCGCCGAAGCCGCGCAGCTTGATCATCGACATGGCGAAGTCGAAACCGTAGCGCTCGGCGCGCTGCACGACCTCGCGGTTGAGATCGAAGCTCGGCGTGTATTGCGGCGAGGTCGACGAGATCAGCCAGCCATTGTTCCCGATGGGAATGAACACGCCGATTTCCATGGTGCACCTGCCCTTGCTGCCGACCCGTGGGGAAAGGCAGCAAGGGCCGTGCCAGCGATCAGGCGTCGACGTCGGGATAGCGGCGCTTCGCACGGCGCATGAAACCCGCGAAGATGTCGTCGTAGGGCGTCTTCTCGTGCGCATCGGCCAGCTTGGTCAGGCCCTTCAGCACGACCTGTTCCTCGGCCGGCATCTCCGACATGATCTTCTCGGAGATCGGCTGGACGCCGGCCGGATTTGCCAGCGCGCGCACCTGGATGCTGCAGGCCTTCTCGAAGAAATAGAAGTAGAAGAAGGCCTCGCCCATGGTTGCACCGACACTCAGCGTACCGTGGTTCTTCAGGATCAGCACGCGGCCGTCCGGGCCCAGCGCCTTGGCCGAGGCCTCGCCCTCGCCCGGCAGCACGACGATGCCGTCATAGTCGAGGTAGCGGACCTTGGGATAGACCATCGCGCCGTCCTGGGTCAGCGGCTGGAAACCGCCCTTCATGGCGCCGACCGCCGCGCCGTCCAGCGTATGGGCATGGATGATCGCGTTGACGTGCGGCGAGGTGAACATGATGCCCGAGTGCAGGTTGAAGCCGGCCTGGTTCAGTTCGTAGCCATTCTCGGTCAGGATCCTGCGGTTCTTGTCGACCTTCACGAGGCTCGACGCGGTGATCTCGTCGAAGGCGAGACCGAACGGGTTGAGCAGCAGCGCGTCGGGCTCGCCCGGCACGCGTGCGGAGATGTGACCGAAAATCGACAACTCGTAGCCCATCTCGAAGGCGGCGCGATAGGCCGAGGCGAGTTGCACGCGGACAGCCCATTCCGCCTCCGAAACCTTGCCCTTGAGGCTGACGATACTCATTGGATACTCCTGATTGGCGAGCGGGCTGAGCGTTGCTCTTAGCGACGCATCATTCCGGCTGCAAACGATGACGCAAAGCCGCATCCCACGACGGCGTATGGCACGTTTCCTGCTGTCTAAACTTGTATAGACAGGCTATTGGACAAGCCTTCGGGGGATCGAGCTGTGGGGACAGCCGTGATGGAGAATTTGCCGACCGACGCGCTGGTCGCTGACTACGAGCGAGACGGCGTGATCGTGCTGCGGGATGTCTTTTCGCAATGGATCGAACCGTTGCGGAAGGGAATTACAAGCCTGATGGCAGACCCCAGCCCGCTCGAACGAACGGTTCGCCCTGCCGACGGCTCCGCGCCCTTCTTCCAGGACTTGTGCAACTGGCAGCGCATCCCTGAGTTCGAGTCGTTCGTCTTCAAGTCGCCGGCGGCCCGGATCGCCGCGCGCCTGATGGGCTCCCGCACCGCCCGCTTCTTTCACGACCATGTGCTCGTGAAGCAACCGGGCGGCAGCACCGTCACCCCGTGGCACCAGGATCAGCCCTACTATTTCGTCGAGGGCCGGCAGAGCGTCAGCTTCTGGATCCCGCTCGATCCGGTACCGCGCGATGTCGTGATGGAGTGCATCAAAGGCTCGCATGACTGGGGCAAGGGTTTCCGGCCGATGCGCTTCGACGGCACGCGGCTCTACGCCAACGACGATTTCGAGGTGATGCCGGACATCGAGGCGCTGCGCCCCACGCTCGACATCGCGGGCTGGGACATGCAGCCGGGCGACGCCATCGCCTTCAACTTCCGCACCGTGCACGGCGCGCCGGGCAACCCGTCGGCGCGCTCCCGTCGCGTCTTCTCGGCGCGCTGGGTCGGCGACGACGCGGTCTTCGCCAAACGGGCCGGGCGAACCTCACCGCCCTTCCCCGATCTCGAATTCAAGCACGGTGCGCCGTTCGACGCCCCGATGTTTCCCGTCGTCTATCGTTCCTAACAGTCACAGCAGGAGCTTCATCAATGGCCAAATTCACAGCATTCGCCGCCCTCGTCGCGGCAGCGTCCGTCGCCGGCGGCGCCTCGTTCGCCCAGGCGCAGGACACCAAGGTCGCCATCGGCATCTCCGGCTGGACCGGCTTCGCGCCGATCACGCTCGCCAAGGAAGCCGGCATCTACAAGGCCAACGGCCTCGACGTCACGATCAAGAAGATCCCGCAGAAGGACCGCCACCTCGCGATCGCCTCGGGCGACCTGCAGTGCGCCGCTACCACGGTCGAGACGTGGATCGTGTGGAACGCCAACGGCATCGCCACCACCCAGCTCTTCAAGATGGACCAGGGCATGGGCTCGGACGGCATCGTCGCCCGCAACGACATCACCAAGGTCGCGGACCTGAAGGGCAAGACCGTCGCCGCCTCGGCCCCCGGCACCAACCCGCACTTCACGCTGGCCTGGATCCTGAAGAAGAACGGCATGTCCCTGAAGGACGTGAAGCTGGTCACTCTCGAGCCGGCCCCGGCCGCCAACGCCTTCGTGACCGGCAAGGACCTCGATGCCGCCGTCACCTACGAGCCCTATCTCAGCCTGGTGCGCGACAAGCCCGAGACCGGCAAGCTGATCGCCGATTCGCTGCAGTACCCGATGGTGTTCGACTCCTTCGGCTGCACGCCGAAGTTCATCAAGGAGAATCCCAAGGCCGTGAAGGCGCTCACCGAGAGCTACTTCCAGGCCCTCGAGATGATCGAGAAGGACAAGCAGAAGGCCTTCACCATCATGGGCGCCGACGTCAAGCAGACGGCCGAGCAGTTCGAGAAGTCGCAGGCCAAGATCAAGTGGGCCGACCGCGAAGCCAACAAGAAGTTCTTCAACGGCGAGATCCAGGCCTTCAACAAGGAAGCGGCGGAACTGCTGCTGGAGATCGGCGTCATCAAGGCCAAGCCGGACAACATGGATACGTTGTTCGATACGACCTACATCAAGTAACGAAGCGTTCCTTCTCCCCCGTCATCGGGGGAGGTGCCTCGTCTTGCGAGGCGGAGGGGTCATAGGGCCCCTCCGTCGGCGCAAGACACCGACACCTCTCCATACGAATGGGGAGGCAGGTTGAGAAGATCCGCATGAAACTGCTGGTTCCCGTCAAGCGGGAGAGTCGCATCGCGCTGGGCGTTGCGTTCTTCATCTTCTTCGTCGCGCTCTGGTCCTTTCTCAGCCTGAGCGGGGCGGTGCCGAAACACTTCCTCGCCACGCCGTGGCAGACGCTGGTCTCGGGCTGGAACCTGTTCGCGACGCAGGGCTTCACACACGACGTTGGCATGACCATCTGGCGTGTCGTGGGCGGGTTCGTGCTTGCGGCCGTCATCGCCGTACCGCTCGGCATCGCGATGGGCGTCTACAAGCCGATCGAGGCCTTCTTCGAGCCCTTCGTCTCCTTCGCCCGCTACCTGCCGGCGTCGGCATTCGTCCCGCTGCTGATCCTCTGGGTCGGGATCGGCGAGGCGCAGAAGCTCACCGTCATCTTCATCGGCTGCTTCTTCCAGCTCACCCTGATGATCGCCATGATCGTGAGCGGCACCCGCCGCGATCTCGTCGAGGCCGCCTACACGCTGGGCTGCAAGGACAGCGGTGTGATCCGCCGGGTCGTCCTGCCCGGCGCCGCCCCCGAGATCGCCGAGGCGCTGCGCCAGGTGCTGGGGCTCGGCTGGACCTACATCATCGTCGCCGAACTGATCGGCGCCTCGTCGGGTATCGGCCACATGATCACCGACAGCCAGGCGCTGATGGCCACCGACCACATCATCGCGGGCATCGTGGTGATCGGCCTGGTCGGCCTGCTCTCCGACGTGGCCTTCAAGAAGGTGAACCAGCACCTCTTCTCGTGGAGCCTGCTGCGATGAGCCGCCTTTCGATCCGCGGCGTCTCCAAGACCTTCCCCGGACACAAGCGCAACGTCCCGCCGACCCAGGCGCTGTTGCCCATCGACCTCGAGGTCGGCGACAACGATTTCATCACCGTGCTGGGGCCCTCGGGCTGCGGCAAGTCCACCCTGCTGCGCCTGGTCGCCGGACTGGAGACGCCGACCGCCGGCGAGATCCAGCTCGATGGCACGAACATCGTGGGTGCGGGCGCCGATCGCGGCGTGGTGTTCCAGAGCTACACGCTCTTTCCCTGGCTGAACGTACGCCAGAACATCTGCTTCGGGCTGCGCGAGAAGGGCATGAAGCTTTCGGAGCAGCGCGAGATCAGCGACCGCTTCATCGCCCAGGTCGGCCTGCGCGGCTTCGAGGATCATTTCCCCAAGCAGCTTTCCGGCGGCATGCAGCAGCGGGTGGCGATCGCCCGTGCGCTGGCCAACGATCCGAAGATCCTGTTGCTCGACGAACCGTTCGGCGCGCTCGACAACCAGACCCGCGTGCTGATGCAGGAGTTGCTGCTGGGAATCTGGGAGCAGGCGCAGAAGACGGTGATGTTCATCACCCACGACATCGACGAGGCCATCTTCATGGCAAGCCGCGTCGTCGTGTTCAGCGCCCGCCCGGGCCGCATCAAGACCGAGCTGGCCGTCGACCTGCCGCATCCGCGGCACTACACGGTCAAGACGACGCCCGAGTTCATGGCGCTGAAGGCTCGACTCACCGAGGAGATCCGGGTCGAAGCCATCGCCGCGGATCACTGAGGGACCGATGGAACCGACCGCGCTCTACCAGCAGGTCGAGGACTATATCGTGCGCCACATTCAGGACGGATCGTGGCCGCCCGGCCATCGCCTGCCCTCGGAGCACGAACTGGTGAGCCGGTTCGGCATGTCGCGGATGACCGTGAACCGCGCGCTGCGCGACCTCGTCCAGCAGGGTCGCATCGTGCGGGTGGCCGGCGTCGGCAGCTTCGTGGCCGAGGACAAGCCGCAATCGACCCTGCTGCACATCGCCAGCATCGCCCGCGAGGTCCGCCAGCGCGGCCACGACTACCGCTGCGCCCTGATATCCGCCGAGCGCGTCGCAGCGCCCGGGGAGATCGCCGCCTGGCTCGGCCTGCGCTCGGGGCAGTCGGTCTTCCATACAGTGTGCCTTCACCTCGAGAACGAGGTGCCCGTCCAGTTCGAGGACCGCTACGTCAACCCACAGGTGGTGCCCGACTTCCTCGATCAGGATTTCAGCGCCGTGCCCCCGGGCGAGTACCTGGTGCAGAACGTGCCGTTCGACGAGATCGAGCATGTGGTGGATGCGGTGCTGCCGACGGCGGAACAGGCGCATCGCCTGCAGATCGAGTCCTCGGAGCCCTGCCTGATGCTGACGCGGCGCACTTGGACGCGAACGACGCCGGTCACGATGGTGCGCTGCCTGCACCCGTCGTCACGCTACCGGCTGGGCTGCCGCTTCGATGCGGTGGGAAATCAGCGGCTGGGCTGAGGTGCCGTCACGGCGGTGAGCGCGGCCCACGACCGCGAGGCCTGCTGCGCCCAGAGCGCCCGCTTCATCGCCGCTTCCAGACGCTCGCGCGCGGCCTTGTCGGCCGCTTCGGCCACGTCTTCAGGCAGGAGATGATCGCGGGGCATGCGGACCAAACGTCCGCGCCCGCGAAATAGTTGCACAGGCCGGTCAGGCGTTCGCGAGTTTCAGGCCCGGCGGCGGCACGGCCGCCTCGGGATCGACGGCACGGATCACGTAGGCATGGGCTTCGGGCTCGTATTTCTCCCAGAGCCGGGCCAGTTCGGCGATCGGCCGGGCATGGTCGTCGGCGCGCAGGTCGACATAGGGGAAGGACTCCCGGTCGACCACCAGCAGGGCGGCCGAGGTCACGGGCTGGAACTCCCCGCCCGCTTCTTCGCCGGCCGCGAGCGCATCGAGCAGGCGGCGGGCCAGCGGCTGCTCCGGCTGCGCCTCGAAGGCGCCCACCATGGCCTGCGGCAGTGACGCGGAGCGCACGATGTTGGCGATGGCGGCGCAATCCCGGCCCTGCGCCTCGCCGCGCTCGGCGCGGACGTTGGCGCCCGAATAGACCGCGGTCCGGCCGGCGGCATCGATCAGCGCCAGTTGCCGCCAGTGGCGATGCGGTGTCGCCGCGACCACGGCCTGCATGGCCTCCGGTGCCGAGAAGCCATGGGCCAGCAGATCCAGCGCCAGCGGCCCGAGCCTCGGATCGGTGCGATGCTGCGTCAGCGCCGCACCGATGCCCGCGCGCGCATGCGAGCAGCGCGAGCCCACGGAGATCGACGAGGTGGTGACGACCGCCCCCAGCATCCCGGTGCGGGCACAGCGTCCAACGAGCGAGAAGGTCATGGCGGTATCCCTCTTTGAGCAACCCGTTGATGGGTAACACCAAAGACTGGGAGGATGGGTAACTGTTTCGGTTGGGCCTTACGGTCGATGATGCCGAGATCGACGCCGCGGAAGCGCAGGATCCGGTCGCCGAGGTCGGTCTCGGCGGCGTCGACCGGCTCGCCGATCAAGGACCCGCTGATGAACATGAGGACTTGCGAAGGCCCCAACTCGGTTGCCGGCAGCGTAGACCCAGGATCATGATCACAACGCCCGCCTTGATCTTGTGGGGCATGTTGTACGGCACGTACGTCCGGTTCACCAGCCAAGCCGCCATGGACCTCAAACGCTCGTCCATCGTACAGGCCTCGCTCCACAGCATCGGCGGTTCTCCCGTCGACGATGAAACCTGTCACCGATCCTCCCGGACTACTCCGTTGCCCATCTACCCGATGCGCACCCTTCGACTACCTCCCTCGCTTTACGGGGGCGGAAGGCTGCATCTCTAACGCCGCTCTCTGAAGAAGGCGCGCAGCAACTCCCCCGCCTCGCGTTCGCCCACACCGGGATAGAGCTCCGGGCGATGATGGCAGGTGGGCTGATCGAAGATGCGCGGGCCCTGCTCGATGCCGCCGCCCTTGGGATCGCTGGCACCCCAATAGACGCGACGCAGGCGCGCGAAGGAAATGGCCTGGGCGCACATCGGGCACGGCTCCAGGGTGACGTAGAGGTCGCAGCCGACGAGCCGTGGCGAGCCCAGCACGGCGGCGGCAGCCCGGATCGCCAGCAGCTCGGCATGGGCGGTCGGGTCCTTCAGCTCCTCGGTGCGGTTGCCGGCTTCGGCCAGCACCGCGCCCTCCGGCCCCACGATCACGCAACCGATCGGCACCTCTCCGCGCGCGCCGGCGGCGCGGGCGGCGGCAAGGGCGCGGTCCATCGGCGTCATGGAAGGCGGGGGTTCGGCGGCATCCGGCATCGTGGCCGCACTATAGCGCGCGGCGGCGCACGCGCGTATCTTGGCCCGCATGCCCCGTCCCCTGATCGGAGTCACCCTGGATGCTGAAAAGCCAGGCGGATACTCCAAGTTTCCCTGGTACGCGCTGCGCCAGAACTACCTCGACGCGATCGACGCGGCGGGGGGCCTGGCGGTGGCGCTGCCGCACGAGCCCGACCGGGTCGCCGACTATCTGGAGCGCATCGATGCGCTGGTCGTGACCGGCGGCGCCTTCGACGTCGACCCGTCCTACTATGGCGGCGGAGCGAAGCATTCGACGGTGGTCACCAAGGACCGCCGCACCGCCTTCGAGTTCGGCGTCACCAAGGGGGCGCTTGCGCAGAACAAGCCCGTTCTGGGCATCTGCGGCGGCCAGCAGCTGCTGCATGTCGTGCTGGGCGGCAAGCTGATCCAGCACATCCCCGACACGATCGCCCAGCCGCTGGCACACGAGCAGCCCAACCCGCGCAATGAGCCCGGCCATGTCGTGAGGGTGGCCCGAGGCACGCAGCTGCACGGCATCGTCGGCGCCGAGGAGCTGCAGGTGAACAGCGCCCATCACCAGGCCGCCGCCGACCAGCCCGCGGGCGTCGTCGTGAACGCCGTCGCGCCGGACGGCGTCATCGAGGGCATCGAGGCGCCGGCCTACCGCTTTTGCATCGGCGTGCAGTGGCATCCCGAGTTCCATATCTCGGAGGGCGACGCGAAACTGTTCCGCGCCTTCCTGGGAGCGGCGGCCGCACGATGAGCGAAGCACCCGTCAAGGAAGGCGAGCGCATCGCCAAGCGCCTCGCGCGCGCCGGCCTGTGCTCGCGCCGCGATGCCGAGCGCTGGATCGAGGCCGGCCGAGTCAAGGTCGACGGCAAGGTGCTGGAGACGCCCGCCTGCGTCGTCACCGAAAGGAGTGTCATCGAGGTCGACGGCAAAGTGCTGGGCACCCCCGAACGGGCGCGCATGTGGCGCTACCACAAGCCGCCAGGCGAGATGGTGACGGCGCGCGATCCCGAGGGCCGGCGCACCATCTTCGATTCGCTGCCGAAGAGCCTGCCGCGCGTGGTCACGATCGGCCGCCTCGACTTTTTCTCCGAAGGGCTGCTGCTGCTGACAAACGACGGCGGCCTGGCGCGCCAGCTCGAACTGCCGGCCAATGGCTGGAAGCGCCGCTATCGGGCCCGCGTGCACGGCAACGTCGACGAGGCCAAGCTCGCCGATCTCGCCAACGGCATCACCATCGAGGGCGTGCGCTACGGCTCGATCCAGGCCAGCCTCGACCGGCAGCAACGGTCCAACGCCTGGATCGATATCACGCTGACCGAGGGCAAGAACCGCGAGGTGCGCCGCGTACTGGCCCATCTCGAACTGCCGGTGGTGCGCCTGATCCGTGTGGCCTTCGGGCCGTTCCATCTGGGTGAACTCGAGCGCGGCCTGGTCGACGAGATCCCGCCGCAGGCTCTGGAGAACCTGCTGGGCGTGAAGCGTCCGCCACGCAAGGAAGGCTGGGCCAAGCCGAAGCCCAAACCGGCCCCGCCCCACGCCAAGCGCCGGCGGACCTGATGATCCGGATCATCGGCGGCAAGCATCGCGGGCGCATGCTCGAAACGCCGCCGGGCGACGCGACGCGCCCGACCTCCAATCGCGCCCGGGAATCGCTGTTCAACGTGCTGATGCATGCGCGCTGGCGCGACAGCGCGGAGGATGGCGGCACCTCACCGCTGATCGACGCGCGCGTGCTCGATTCCTATGCCGGCTCCGGCGCGCTGGGGCTGGAAGCGCTGTCGCGCGGCGCGACCCATGTGACGTTCCTGGACAACGAGGCCAACGCGATCAAGACGATCGGCGAGAATCTGCGCACGCTCGGCGAAGCCGGCGCGGCCAAGGTCGTGCGCGCAGACGCCACGCGGCCGCCGCCCTGCCGCGAGCCCTGCGATCTCGTCTTCCTCGATCCGCCCTACCGCTCGGGCCAGGCGTCCGCCGCCATCGCGGCCCTTGCCGCCGCGGGCTGGATGTCGCCGGGCTGCGTCGTCACAGTCGAACTCGCGCACAATGAGGACATGATCGCGCCCGAAGGCTTCGAGACGATCGACGAGCGGCGTTACGGCGCCGCCAAGATCGTCATTCTGAAGCGGGGTCCGTGAGGCGCGTCCGGTGAAACTGACGGCCCCGCTCTACATGCTGCGGCACGGCGAGACCGTGTGGAACACCGAACGCCGCATGCAGGGCAGCAAGAACTCCGACCTCACGCCGCGCGGCCGCGTGCAGGCGCTGGCGATGGGCCGCACGCTGAAGGCCGAACTCGACCGCGAGCCCGGCCCCACGATCTTCCTGCGCAGCCCGCTCGGCCGCACGCGCGAGACGTCGGAGATCATCGGCCGCGAACTGGGCATCGCCTCTTCCGAGTGGCGCGACGACATGCGGCTGGCCGAACTCTCCTACGGCACCTGGGAGGGCTTCTCCTGGGCCGAGATCGAGATCGATCATCCGACGGCGATGGCCGACTGGCGCGCCGATCCGCACGGCTACTGCCCGCCCGGTGGCGAGACGCACATCGACCTGCGCCGCCGCTGCGAGGCGGTGCTGACCGAGATCGCGACGTCGGGCCTGCGCACCGTCGTGGTGAGCCATGGCGTCAGCGGCGCCGTCGTGCGCGGTCTCAATCTCGGGCTCGATGCACGCGCCATGTTCGTTCTGGAGAAGCCGCAGGATGCGTTCTTCCGATTGATAGCCGGCAGCGAAGAACGCATCGCCTGCGATCTGTGAACGAGGGTCGCTGCCGGTTATAAGCCGCGGCATGAAAGCGGAAATCCAACAGGAGATTGCCGGCCGCGCGACCTGGCGCAGCGAAGCGCTGTCGACGCTGGTGCTCGCCTGGCCGCTTATCCTCACCAATCTCGCCCAGACCCTGATGACCGCGACCGACGTGGTGATGATGGGCTGGCTCGGCCCCGATGCGCTGGCCGCTGGTGCGCTGGGATCCAATCTCTATTTCGCGACGATGATCTTCGGCCTCGGCCTCACGACGGCCACCGCGCCGATGATCGCGCGGGAGCTCGGCCGCAAGGGCCACTCGGTGCGCGACGTGCGCCGCACGGTGCGCCAGGGCCTGTGGATGGCGACGGTCGTCACCCTGCCGATCTGGATCGTGCTGTGGCAGAGCGAGGCGATCCTGCTGGCGTTGGGCCAGGAACCCGCGCTCGCGAAGGCGGCCAGCGAGTATGTCCGCGCGCTGCAATGGTCGCTGCTGCCGTTCTTCTTCTTCCTCGTGCTGCGCGCCTTCGTCTCGGCGCTGGAGCGCCCTCTGTGGGCGCTCGCGGCCGGCGTGGCGGGCGTGGTTGCGAACGCCGCCGGGGCGTGGGTGCTGATCTTCGGCCATTTCGGCTTGCCCAGGCTCGGCCTGGTCGGCGCCGGATATGCCACCACCTTGGCCGACACGCTGATGTTCGCGATGTTGGCCGTGGTGCTCGTTACCGACCGCAGGTTCCGCCGCTATCACCTGTTCGGCCGCTTCTGGCGTGCCGACTGGCCGCGGTTCCGCGAGCTGTGGCATCTCGGACTCCCGATAGGCGCAACGCTGGTCTTCGAGGTCGCCGTGTTCAACGGCGCGACTTTCCTGATGGGCCTGATCGGCGCGGCGGCGCTCGCCGCCCACTCGATCGCCATGCAGCTCGCCTCGCTCTCCTTCATGGTGCCGCTCGGCCTCGCCCAGGCCGCGACCGTGCGGGTGGGACGAGCCTTCGGCGCACATGACCGGGAAGGCATCGGTCGCGCCGGCTGGACGGCCTATGTCATGGGCGTGGGCTTCATGGCGCTGACGGCGCTGACGATGGTGCTGGCGCCGCGCCTGCTGGTCGGCGTGTTCCTCGATCTCGACACGCCGGCCAACGCGCCCGTCATCGAGCTGGCGGTCGGCTTCCTGATGATCGCCGCCCTGTTCCAGGTGGCCGACGGAGGCCAGGCGGTGGCGGCCGGCATGCTGCGCGGCCTGCACGATACGCGCGTGCCGATGGTCTATGCCGGCATCGGCTACTGGTGCATCGGCCTGCTGCTAGGCGTGGTGCTGGCGTTCCAGGGTCGCATGGGCGGGCTTGGCCTGTGGATCGGCCTGGCGACGGGCCTCACGGTCGTGGCGCTGCTGCTGATCGGCCGCTGGCTGCGGCGCGAGCGGCTGGGGCTCGTCAGCTTCGGGTGAGCCGGGCCGTACGCCGGCAGCCGCCGGTCTCGCTGACGACCAGGCTCTGGCCATCGCCACGGGCGCTGAGCTGCATGCGCTGGTGGGTGGGGCCCTTCACCGAGGCGAGGCTGAGGAGATTGAACGCAGCGCCCGTCTTGGCCACGCCGTGGATCTGCCACAGGCCGGGACCGGGCGGCGGCGGCGCGGACTTGTTGGGGTTGGGCACCGGGCCGCGCGCGGTCGTGTCGTAGGCCGAACCGTCGACGAAGCCCGCCTCGATGGTGAGCAGGTAGTCGAGCGGCGCGTTGCACGAGCCGCCGTCGCTGGTGCCGCGCCAGGTGCCGTCGAGCGGCGAAGCCGGTGCAGGCGTCGGCGTACCCGAGGGCGGCGCACCGGAAGGCGGCGCAGGCGCGCGGCCCTGCGCAAGCGCGCCGGTGGCGCCGGCGACACCCGCAATCATCAGCAGTGCGAGAAACGTCTTCATCGTCTTCCGAACAGCCGCTCGATGTCGGCCAGCTTGAGTTCGACATAGGTCGGCCGGCCATGATTGCACTGCCCGGAGTGCGGTGTCGCCTCCATCTGGCGGAGCAGCGCGTTCATCTCCTCGACGGTGAGTCGGCGCCCGGCCCGCACCGAGGTGTGGCAGGCGAGCGTACCGCAGACTTCCTCGACCTTCTCCTTGAGCGACAGATGATCGCCCATCTCGGCCAGCTCGTCGGCCAGGTCGCGAACCAGGCCCTGGATATCGACCTCGCCCAGCACCGCGGGCGTCTCGCGCACAACGACGGCGCCCAGACCGAACGGCTCCACCACCAGCCCCATGTCGGCCAGCTCGGCGGCGCGTTGCGTGAGCCGTCGTGCGCCGTCCTCGCCGATCTCGACCACTTCCGGCAGCAGCAGCGCCTGGCGCTTCACGCCCTCGGCCTCGAGCTGGGTCTTCAGCCGCTCGTGCACCAGACGCTCGTGCGCCGCATGCTGGTCGACGATCACCACGCCCTGGTCGGTCTGTGCGACGATGTAGGTCTCGTGCAGCTGCGCCCGCGCCACGCCCAGCGGATAGTTGCCCGGGGCGATGTTGGCGGGCTGCTCCTCGACGCGCGCCGAGAGACCGTCGAGCGGCGCCATGAACTGCATCGCCGCTTCGGCCAACCCGCGCGGCACGGACGAGTATCCAATGCCGTTGCCACCCCCGCCCATCGGCAGCGGCGTCGCAAATCCCGTGTGCGGGCGAAATGCGCCCAGCGCCGCATCAGATACCGTGGTGCTGGCGCGATGGCCGGCCGCCGAGAGCGCCGTGCGCAGGGCGCCGACGATCATGCCGCGCACGATGCCGGCATCGCGGAAGCGCACTTCGGTCTTGGCCGGGTGGACGTTGACGTCGACCATCTCGGGCGGCGCTTCGAGGAACAGCGCCACCATCGGATGGCGGTCGCGCGCCAAGAAATCCTGATAGGCGCCGCGCACCGCGCCGGTGAGCAGCTTGTCGCGCACGGGACGGCCGTTGACGAAGAGATACTGGTGCTGGCTCGTCGGGCGATTGAGCGTCGGCAACCCCGCGAAGCCCGTCAGCCGGAAGCCCTCGCGGGTGGCGTCGATCGCCACGGCATTGTCGGCGAACTCGCGGCCCATGATGGCGGCCAGCCGCTCCAGCCGCGCCGCGTCGCCCGACAGGAGCGAGCCGTTGGCCGCGGCGAGATCGATCAGCGCGCGCTCCTCGCTTTCGAGCCGGAAGGCGACGCCGGGATGGGCCATGGCAAGACGGCGCATCGCGTCGGCGACGTGGCCGGACTCGGTGCGCGGCTCCTTCAGGAATTTCAGCCGGGCGGGTGTGGCGAAGAAGAGCTCGCGCACCTCGACACGCGTGCCTTGAGGATGCGCTGCGGGCTTCGGCTCGCCCTTGGCGCCGCCGTCGACCTCCAGGCTCCACGCCGTGTCGGCGCCCGCGGGGCGCGATGTGATGGTGAAGCGGCTGACCGAGGCGATCGAGGGCAGCGCCTCGCCGCGGAAGCCCAGCGTGCGGATGTCGGTCAGGTCGTCGTCGGGCAGCTTGGAAGTACAGTGCCGCTCGACCGCGAGGCGCAGTTCTTCGGGCGACATGCCGACGCCGTCGTCGACCACCGAGATGAAGGTGCGGCCGCCTTCCTTCAGGGTCACGGCGATGCGCCGCGCGCCGGCGTCGAGCGCGTTCTCGACCAGCTCCTTCACGGCGCTGGCCGGCCGCTCGACCACCTCGCCGGCGGCGATGCGGTTGACCAGCGTCGAGGGTAGCCGTCGAAGGATGCGGGCGGCGCTCATGGCGCCATCACTTTAGGACTGCCGGCCTGTGGAAGATACGCGGGCAGAAAGATACTGACGGGTCAGGATCTTGCCCTCCTCCACCGCCGGCTGGTCGAAGGCGTCGACGCCCAGAAGCTGGGCGGCGAACATGGTCTCCAGCATGTAGTGCATCATGAGCGCGCCCATCACCCTCTCGTCGAGGGCGGCAATTCGCATGACGCGCGTCGGCCGGCCGTTCTTGACCAGCGTCACGGCGGTGGCCTCTGCCTCCGCCAGCAGCAGGTCGCCCAGCGACTGGTTCGCGAGATAGGCCAGTGCCTTGTCCCCGCCCAGCGCCTCGGGCGCGATCTTCGCGCCCTTGCCCGCCGTGTCGAGGATCAGCACGGTGAACATCTTGTCCGGCGCGCCGCCGAGATAGAGCTGGAGCTGGCTGTGCTGGTCGACCGTGCCCATGGCGCGCACCGGCGTCGTGCCGTTGCCGCCCTTCCCCAGGCTCTCGGCCCAGAGCTGGCGATACCAGAAGCCGAAGTAACCGAGGCGGTCGCAATAGGGCATCAGCACCGTGGTGCCGATGCCGCGTTCGCGCGCCAGCCCGACCGACAGGGCCGCGCCGACAGCCGGCGCGAGATCGTGGGCATCGCTGGCTTCAAGCACCGGATCGAGCACGCTGGCCGCACCCTCGCGCACCGCGCCGGCATCGAGGCCCGCGATCATCGCCGGCAGCAGTCCGACCAGGGAGAGAACCGAGAAGCGCCCGCCCACCTTGGGATCGTGATCGAGGATCGGGCAGCCGATGCGGCCCGCCAGGCGTCCCAGCGCATTGTCGCTGGGTTCGGTGATGGCGATGACATGCTCGGCGAGCTTGTCCTTGCCGACCTTGGCCTCGAACTCCGGCAGCAGGGTCAGGAACTGGGTCAGCGTCTCGGCGGTCGTGCCGGACTTGGAGATGACGATCAGGCCGGTGCGCGCCAGCGGCAGGCGGGCGGCGAGTTCGGTGAAGGTCGAGGGATCGACATTGTCCATGAACCAGAGCTTCGGGCGTCCGCTCAGCGGACCGAACCCCTGGTCTTTGAGTGCCACCAAAGTCTGGCCGCCGAGGCTGGAGCCGCCGGTGCCGAGCACGATCACATGCTCGAACTTCGCGAAGCGCGCGGCGTGCGGCTTCAGCAGGGCGAGGTCGTCCCGGGCGCCCGGCAGGCTGAGCAGCGGCAGCGTGCCATCGGCCTTCCACTGGCGGAACTTGTCGAGCGCAGCCGAGGCGCGCGCCAGTTCGCGGTCGAGCGAGGCCCGCGGCAGGCCGTTCTTGCCGACCTTGCTTTCCAGGGCATCGTCGATCACGTGGCTGTAGAACATTCGAACTCCCTAGGGTTCAGGCGTGACGCCAACCGGCTTGCCGACGACGACCGTGGTCAGCGTCTCGTCACGCAGCAGGCGTTGCGCAACCTTGCGAACGTCCGCGAGCTTGACGGCTGCGATCAACGACGCGCGGCGCGTCAGATGATCGGGCGAGAGGCCGTCGATCTGCATGGAATGGAGCAGGCCCGCGATCGAACCGGACGAATCGAGAGACAGGGCCAACGCACCCGTCAGATAGGTCCTGGCGTCGTTGAGTTCGGCCTCGGTGACGCCGTCGGTGCGCATCCGGGCCATCTCGGCGCGGATCACCTTGAGTGCCTCGGCGACGCGTTCGTTCGCCGAACCGGTCGACATGACCAGCAACGCGGCGCGCTTGTAGGTGCGCAGGCCGCTCGACACGCTGTAGGCGAGGCCGCGCTTCTCGCGCACTTCATTGAACAGGCGCGACTGCTGGCCACCGCCACCCAGCACGTGATTCATCACCAGGGCCGCATACCAGTCCGGATCGTCGCGCGGGATGCCGGGCAGCGCGAGCAGAGCGGTGCTCTGCGGTACCGGGCGTTCGACGACGACGGTGCGCGGCTTGGTCGGCGGCACCCATTCCGGCGGCAGCGCCGGAGGCGTGCCCGTCGGCAGCACGCCGAAGGAGCGGTCGATCTGGCGCGCCAGTTCCGCCTCGCCGATGTCACCGACCGCCGCGATTACGAGACTGTTGCGCAACAAGAGTTCGGCGGCGCGCTTCTTCAGCAGGTCGGGGGTCACCGCCGCGAGGCCCTGCGGCGTGCCGTCGGGATCGGCGGCGTAGGGATGGCCGGCGAACAGCGTCTCCATCAGCGTCCGGCTGGCGACCGACCCCGGACGCTGTGCCGCCTGGTTCAGCGCCGCGAGAGTCTGTGCCCGCCGCTGGTTCAGGATGTCGGCGTCGAAGCGCGGCTCGGTGAGCGCCAGCCGCAGCAGTTCGAACCCCTCGTCGCGGTTGGCCGAGAGGACGCGCAGCGAGCCGGTCAACCGGTCGAGCGACGCATTGAAGCCCAGCGATGCGGCGGCATCCTCCTGGCGCTGGCGGAACGCCTGAGCGTCCATCGAGCCGGCGCCGTCGGTCAGCAGCCCCGCCATCAGGTCGGTGATGCCGGCCTGGCCCGAGGGATCGCTGGCCGTTCCACCGGAGAAGGAAAAGGACAGCGCCACCACGGGCGTGCTCTTGTCCTCGACCAGCCAGGCCTTGATACCGAGGGGAGTCGTGATTTCCTTGATGTCGATGGCGAACGCCATCCCCGGAACGAGAAGAAGCCAGGCAGCAAGAGCCGCCACGAGCAGCCTCAGCCGTTTCATCGGCTACCCTCGGCCGGTGTCAGCAGGGCCGTGACCGCGCCATCGTCGCGCCAGACATGGCGGGCGGCCGCCACGACATCGTCTGCCGTGACGGCCGCGATCCGCTCGGGCCAGGCATCGACATCGGCCACCGTGCTGCCGGTGCTGAGCGCCGTGCCGTAGATTCGCGGACCGCTCGCGAGCGAGTCCTGGGAATAGATGGCCGCCGCCAGCAGCTGGTTCTGCGCGCGCTCGACCTCCTCGGCCGTGACGCCACCGTCGAGCAGCTTCTTCATTTCCGCCATCACCGCGTCCTCGACATCCGTCATGCTGCGCGACTTCGCGGGATGCACGCCGATGTCGAAGGATGTGAGACCGAGGCTCGAGGGACTGTACGACGCATACGCCGACAGGCCGATCCTGCGTTCGTTCACGAGAACGCGCGACAGCCGGCTCGTCTCGGTGCCACCGAACAGCCGCGCCAGCACCTGCAGCGCATAGGCGTACTTCGTCTCGCCCACGCGATAGGACGGCGCCAGCCACAGCCTCGACCAGCGCGGTTCCGCGACGCGCGCATCGGCGCGGACCACCTTCTGCGGCAGGTCGGTGCCGCCCTGCGAGGGCCGCGTCCGCGGCTCGGTCCTGCGGCGCGCGATCGGTCCGTAGTGGCGCTCGGCGAGCGTGCGAACCTTCTCCGGCGTGGTGTCGCCGGCGACAATCAGGACAGCGTTGTTCGGCGCATAGTGACGGCGGTAGAAGGCGAGCAGGTCGTTGACTCCAAGTCTCCGGATGTCGTCCGCATAGCCGATGACCGGCATGGCGTAGGGCTTGTGCCGGCCGTAGAGCTGCTCTCGCACCGCCTCGTCGAGCAGCGACGCCGGCACGTTGTCGGTGCGCATGCGACGTTCCTCGAGGATGACCTGCCGTTCGGGCACGATCTCGCGCTCGGTGATGTGCACATTGACCATGCGGTCGGCTTCCATGCGCATCACCAGCTCGAGTTGCTCAGCGGCGATCGTCTGATGGTAGCCGGTGGAATCGAAGGTCGTGTAGGCGTTGTCGCGGCCGCCGTTGCGCGACACGATGCGCGAAAACTCGCCGGCGGGCACCTTGTCGGTGCCCTTGAACATCATGTGCTCGAGGAAGTGCGCGGCGCCGGTATGGCCGAACGTCTCGTCGGCGCTGCCGACCTTGTAGACCACCACCTGGGTCACGATCGGCGCGCGGCGGGACGGCAGCACGATGGCCTGAAGGCCGTTGGCGAGCGTGAAGGTCTCGGCGTTGCGCCGGCCCACGGAGAAGAGCTTCGCCAACGCGGGCGCCGGCGGGAGCGCCGCGCCGGCCAGCAGGCCGCCGAGCAGGGCGCGGCGGCCGAGGAGCGGCATCGAACTCAGAAGATGCCTTCGAGCAGACCGCGCTTGCGGCGCGTGATGGTCGGCGTCGGGCCCGCGGCCGGCTGGCCGGCGGCCTGCGAGTCGCGAATGCGCTGCTGTTCCTTGGCCGGATCGACGATCACGCCCGGGGGCGGCGAATCCTGCCAGAAGATCAGGCTGTCGAGGAACGACTTGTCGCTCTCGCCCAGCGTCCGGGTGTCCTTGTTGACCTGACCGCGGATGTTGGGGTCGATGCCGCCCTGCCCGGCACGCGCGACGAGCGCCTGCTCCGACGTGCTGCCCGAGCGCGCCGCGTCGGGGCCGGCATTGACGCGGGCCTGGGTGCGACCGGCCAGCGCCGGCGACAGCGCTTCCTTGGCCTGGTCGGCCGGCGTGACTTCCTGCGGACGCGGCTCGCCCGGCCGCGGCGGCCGCAGCTCGGCGTTCGGTGGCATGGTCAGCGGCGAATGCGAGACGATCTTGAACTCGTCCGGCGACACCTTCTTGTTGCCGCCGAAATTCTCGAAGGCGCCGCAGCCGCCGAGAGCGAGCGTGCTGCAGGCCACCAGGGCCAACGGAATCGGGAGGAGAGTCGGTTTCATCGTCCGTCCTTGGTAGTGAGCTTTTGTGCGCCGATCATGGCCGCTTCAGGGCGCCCGCTTCTTCTCGACGAGCAACGAGTCGACGAGCATCAGGCCGACACCGACGACGATCGCCGCGTCGGCCACGTTGAACGCCGGCCAGTGCCAGCGCCCGATGTGGAAATCGGCGAAATCGAACACCGCTCCCCACCGGGCACGGTCGATAACATTGCCGATGGCTCCCCCCATGACAAGGCCGATGCCCCATCCTGTCAGGGGGCGGTCGGTGCGCCTGAGCCAGATGAACAGTCCGATGCAGACGGCGATCGCCACGCCGGAAAGAACCCAGGGCGGTACCGCCTGATCGCCGCCCAGCAGGCCGAAGCTGACCCCGCGGTTCCAGACGATGACCAGCCGGAAGAAACCGTCGATCACCGGGACGATGGCGCCGGCCTTCAGCAGGAAGCCGAGCAGCAGCTGCTTGGAGACCTGGTCCGCCACGAGCGTGACCAGCAGCAGCACCATGGCCTGGCGATCGATCGGCCTCATGCCGAAACCGCGTCTTCGCACCGCAGGCAGAGCAGCGGATGGACGGCCGACTTGCCGACCTCTTCCAGGACCTGCCAGCAGCGCGCGCACTTGGTGCCCTGGGCCAGGCTCGGCACGACCGCAACCCCGGCCACGTCCGGCAGGGTGAAGGCGCCGGCCGGCGCTTCGCCCACGACCAGATGGCCGCCGGACGTGATGCAGATCTCGCTGAGGTCGAGGCCTTCGAGCGCCTTGAGATATTCCGGCGCGACGTGGACATGCGGCGCGGCCTGCAGGCTCGAGCCGATGCGCTTTTCGGCGCGCTCCAGTTCCAGGGCGCCGGTGACGACGCGGCGCAGGGCGCGAACGGTCTTCCACTTCTCCCCCAGCGCCGTATCGAGCCACGCCGGCGGAATGATGGGATAGAGCCGCAGGTGAACGCTCTCGGCCTTGCCGTCGGGCATGTCGCCCGGCCGCGCGAGCCAGGCCTCCTCGGCGGTGAAGCAGGTGATCGGCGCCAGCCACGCGGTCAGGAACGAGAAGACCTCGGCCATGACGGTGCGGGCGGCGCGGCGGCGCGGCGTGCCCGCGGCGTCGCAGTAGATCGAGTCCTTGCGGATGTCGAAGTAGAAGGCCGAAAGATCGACGGCGCAGAAATTGTGCAGCTCCGTTGCGATCGTGTGGAAGTCGTAGTCGTCGACCGCGCGCCGCAGGACGGTGTCCAGCTCGGCCAGGCGATGCAGCACCCAGCGCTCAAGCTCGGGCATCTCGGCATGGCCCACCGTCTCGTCCGACGAATAGCCGTCCAGGCTGCCCAGCAGGTAGCGCAGCGTGTTGCGCAGGCGGCGATAGGCCTCGGCCTGGTGCTTCAGGATCTCCGGCCCGATCCGCTGGTCCTCGGTGTAGTCGGTGCCGACCACCCAGAGGCGCAGGATGTCGGCGCCGTACTGGTCGCACACCGCCTGGGGGGCCGTGATGTTGCCCAGCGACTTCGACATCTTGCGGCCCTGCTCGTCGAGCGTGAAGCCGTGCGTCAGCACGCCGTCATAGGGCGCGCGGCCGCGCGTGCCGCAGCTCTCCAGCAGCGAGGAGTGGAACCAGCCGCGATGCTGGTCGGAGCCTTCGAGGTAGAGATCGGCCGGCCACTTCAGCCTGTCGTTCCCCTCCAGCGTGAAGGCATGCGTGCAGCCGGAGTCGAACCAGACATCGAGGATGTCGGTGACCTGCTCGAAATCGGCGGCATCGTACTTGTTGCCGAGGAAGCGCTCGGGCGGGCTGTCGAACCAGGCGTCGGCGCCCTCGGTGCGGAACGCCTCGACGATCCGGTCCATCACCTCGGCATCGCGAAGCGGCTCGCCGGTCTTCTTGTCGACGAACACCGCGATCGGCACGCCCCAGGCGCGCTGGCGCGAGACGTTCCAGTCGGGCCGCGTCTCGATCATCGAGCGCAGGCGGTTGTAGCCGGCGCGCGGCACGAAGCGCGTCGCGTCGATCGCCGCCAGTGCCTTCTCGCGCAGCGTGCCACCGATCTCGGCGATCGGCTTGTCCATGGAGATGAACCACTGCGGCGCGTTGCGGAAGATCACCGGCGCCTTGGAACGCCAGGAATGCGGGTAGCTGTGCGTGATGCGGCCCGCGGCCAGCAGCTTGCCCATCTCGTCGAGCAGCGCGATGGCGGTGCGATTGGCGTCGCCCTTCTTGCCGTCCTGCGTGTAGACGCGCTTGCCCGCGAACAGCGGCACGTGCGGATAGTAGCTGCCGTCCTCGGCGACCGTGTCCGGCACCTCGACGCCGTTGGCGATACCCAGCTCGTAGTCGTCGGCGCCATGGCCAGGCGCGATGTGCACGAAGCCCGTGCCCGCGTCGGCCGTCACGAACTCGCCCGGCAGCAGGCGCACGTCGAACTCGAAGCCCCTGCCGCGGAACGGATGCGCGGCAATCAGCCCCTCGAGATCGTCGGCCGTTACCTCGGCCAGGATCTTCGGCGTGAACTTCGTCTCCTCGGCGACCGCCTCGACCAGCTCGCGCGCCAGCACCAGCTTCTCGCCGACACGGGCCTTGCTGCCCTCGCCGACCGCCGCCACTTCGACCAGCGCGTAGGCTATGTCCTTGCCGTACGCGAGCGCGCGGTTGCCCGGCATGGTCCAGGGGGTAGTCGTCCAGATCACGATGGCGGCGCCGTCGAGCTTGCCGCCGTTCGACTTCACGACCGGGAAGCGGACATGAATCGTGTCCGACGTATGGTCGTGATACTCGATCTCGGCCTCGGCCAGCGCGGTCTTCTCGACCACCGACCAGAGCACCGCCTTCGAGCCCTTGTAGAGGCCGCCATTCATCAGGAACTTGCCCAGTTCCCGCACGATGACCGCCTCGGACTCGTACTTCATGGTCGAGTAGTAATTGTCCCAGTCGCCATCGACGCCGAGGCGCTTGAACTCCTCGCGCTGGACCGTGATCCAGTGATCGGCGAAGGCGCGGCACTCGCGCCGGAACTCGACGATCGGGACCTGGTCCTTGTCCTGCTTCTTGGCGCGGTACTGTTCCTCGATCTTCCACTCGATCGGCAGGCCGTGACAGTCCCAGCCCGGCACGTAATGGCTGTCCTTGCCCAGCATCTGCTGGGTGCGCGAGACGAGGTCCTTGAGGATCTTGTTGAGCGCGTGGCCGATATGGAGGTTGCCGTTGGCGTAGGGAGGCCCGTCGTGCAGCACGAACTTCGGCCGCCCCCGGCTCTCGGCCCGCAGCCGGTCCCACAGCTTCATCTCGGCCCAGCGCTTCAGGAGTTCGGGCTCCTTCTTCGGGAGGCCCGCACGCATCGGGAAGTCGGTCTTCGGCAGGAAAACGCTGGATTTATAATCAGTTGTCACAAGAAACTCGGCACTGTGAGGAGCGATGGCGGCCTTCCGGAGGACAGCCGCAAACAGGCAGGACAAACCCGGCCGCGATCAGCGGACCGGGCGGATAATTCGCTCCAGGAAGGCCCCGATAAACATAGGGCGGGCAATCTAGGGATGGGGGTCGGGGGGGTCAAGGCGGGGCGGCCCAGCTCCGCTCACAGCCGACCGCGCGAGCCGAGGAAAAAGTCTCCGCGCATGAGACCTATTTGCGCGTGCCGAGAAATTTCTCGACCGCCAAGCGATTAAGGCCGTAGAGTCGCGAACTCCAGCCGGGGGATGAAACATGGGACTGCTTTTCAACACGCCAGATACCGAGCAAATCATCAAGAAACTGAACAAGCAGTACGACGACAAGCCACCGGGTCTGCCGAATCACCGGGGTGATGCGATCTATTACTTGGACTATGTCAATTACCCTTCGCTTTGGTCCGTTGCGGACAAGCTCAGCCTATACCCAGGCAACAACAGCAATTCGCCGCCGGCGCGGAGATGGAAGTGCTTCCTCGACTACATTGATCCCTTGGTCGATCCGGACCTGAAGGAGCCTATCGGCCCGATCCTGAGACGAGAAATTGCGAAAGCCTGCTCAGATCTGAACTGCGAAGCGATTGAGTTTTTTGCCGTGCCGGACACGGTCGTTCACGTCAATCTCGGCAACCTCGGGACCGGCGTCATGGGCAAGTACTCGCGCATCGTCACGCTTTTCACGTTGCCTGCCGGACAGATGGGTTGCCCCTAGCCGGGCAAGGGCTTGCCCTCTACCGAATCATTTGTCGCCAATTGGGACCGATTCCCACATTGGAGGGTTGGCGTCGCATCGACGGGGAGGCCGCGCGAGACGAACCGAGACGAGGAAATTTCTCGCCCCGGTAGCTTTGCAATCCAGTATGATGGATGAGGTGCCGTGCCCATTTTTGACGAAGTCGCAAAGCCTCACGAATTGTGGCCGGCCGACGCTCTTTGGCCACGACGCAGGGCTGAACTGTTGTTGCGCCGATTCGCCGTTGCATTCCCCGAAATCAAGTACGACCTGTTATGGGAGCCCCCGATTGTTAATGCACAGGCATTCCATGGAGCACAGGGGCCTGCGGTAAGACTGTATGGTGGACTGGGAAGACATCGCTCGGCCGGGGTCGAGGCTCTCGCCCTGGCATTGGCGCACGAAACCGGACACCACTTGGCCGGGCCGCCATCGCATCCTCTTTACAAGAGCATCTCGAGCGAAGAACAAGCAGATGCATGGGCAATATCAGTAGCGCTACCGCGACTATTCGGTCCGCCAAAGGCGAAGAAGTTCATTGAACTCGGCCGACGGCAACTCAGCAGGATTGTCGAGAACTGGATGGGTCCTGCATCCTATGGAATGCTCACGGGCAGCTTTCCCTACAGTCGCGCTCCAAGTCGCCGCGATGGCTAGGGCAAGAGAAGTGACACCCGGGGAATCGTGATTGCAGGCATGTTCGGTGAACTTCAATTTGTCCAGCAGGTATCACGAGCTTCTACTAATCTTTAGTGCAACGGGCACGACTAACAGGGTCAAGGATGCGTTGCTCCGCCTGCGATACCAACAACGCTAGCGACGCCCGCTTTTGCATCGATTGCGGAGCGGCGCTGGGACGGGCCTGCCCTTCTTGCCATTCGAGCAACCCGCCTGCTGCCCGATTCTGCGGGCAGTGCGGCACGGCACTCGCAACGAAGACTGCGACCAGCAAACCTCCGGCCAGCGACGGTGAACTCAAGCAGATCACCGTACTGTTCGCCGACGTCTCCGGATCGACCGAGCTGATCGAGCGGCTCGATCCCGAAGAGGCGGCCAGGCGGCTCGCGCCCGCCATCGAGGCCATGCACGAGGCGGTTCGGCGTTTCGAGGGGTCGGTCGTCAAGGTCCAGGGTGATGGTGTCATGGCGCTGTTCGGCGCGCCCAATCCCCAGGAAGACCATGCGGTGCGCGCCTGTTGCGCGGCGCTCGCCATGCAGGCCTCGGTCAAGGCCCTGCCGGGCGGGGCGTTGCCGATCCGCGTCGGCGTTCATTCCGGAGAAGTGCTCGCCCGCACCGTGGCCACCGATTTCTCCACCGACTTCGACGCCACCGGCATCACCGTTCACATCGCCAACCGGCTGGAAGGCCTGGCGCCGTTGGGCGGCATCGCGATCTCGCCGGCCACGCTGCGGGGCGCCCGGCAGTTCGTATCGGTGGATTCGATGGGCGACCGGGAGGTGCGCGGCCTGTCGGCGCCGATGGAAGTGTTCCTCCTGACCGGCCTGCGGCGTGGGCCGACCAGCCAGCGCTTCAGCCTCGAACGCGAGCGCTCGGGCTTTGTCGGGCGCGATGCCGAACTGGCCCTGCTCGAGCGCAACCTCGAACGTGCGACGGAAGGAGACGGCTGCGCCGTCGGCGTGGTGGCCGAGGCGGGCATCGGCAAGAGTCGCCTGGCGTTCGAGTTTGCCGAACGATGCCGTGCCCAGGGTATTCGCGTGCTCGAAGGTCGCGCTCTGGCGCACAGCCGCGCCACGCCGTTTGAGCCCGTGATCGATATCCTCAGGGCGTTCTTCGAGATTGCACCGGACGACACCGCCGAGCGCGGTCGCGCCAAGGCAGCCGAACTTCTGGATCGCATCGATCCGGGCTTGAGCAGCGAGCTGCCGCTGCTCGTCGACTTCCTCGGCCTCGGTTCCGGTGCTCCTCCCCTACCGCGCATGGATCCGGGCACCCGGCGGGACCGGCTCGAATCGCTCTTCCGGCGCCTGGCACGCGCGGCCGGAGCGACCACACCGGCCGTGATCCTGCTCGAGGACCTCCACTTCATGGACTCCGGCAGCGAATCGCTGATCGAGGTTCTGGCGGAGGCCATGATCGGCACCCGTCTCCTGCTGCTGGTGAATTTTCGCCCCGGCTATGCAGCGCCATGGATGCGCGGCGACCACTACGATCAGGTCTCGCTGGCACCGCTGCGCAAGAACGCCGCCGACGAACTGGCATCCCATCTGCTGGGCGACGATCGATCCGTCGCCCCGTTGCTGCCGCTGATTGCCGACCGGGCGCGCGGCAATCCATTCTTCATCGAGGAGCTGGTGCGCAAGTTCGCCGACGGCGGCCACCTCGCCGGCGAGCCCGGAGCCTACCGTCTTCTCCGTATACCCGACATGAAGACGGTCCCCGACAATGTGCAGGCGATCGTGGCGGCGCGCGTCGACAGCCGGCCCGAAACGGAGCGCACGCTGCTCCAGACGGCCGCCGTCATCGGTCGCGAGTTCATGGTGCCGATCCTGGAGCATGTCGCGGGGCTGGCGGAAGCGGTCGTGAACATGTCCCTGCACCGCCTGTCGACGGCCGGGCTCGTCTATGAAACCGGCGGTCCGCCGCCTGGAACCTTCGCTTTCAAGCACCCGATGCTTCAGGAAGTCGTCTACCGCTCGCTGGTCTCGGACAAGCGGCGCGCGCTGCATTCCGCGGTCGCCGCCGAACTGGAGAAGACTCTGCCGGATCCGGGGGGCGCCCAGGCGGGCTTCATTGCCTACCACCTCGAGGAGGCGGGGAACATCCCGCAGGCGGCGTCGTACAACATGAAGGCCGCGATGTGGCACGGCACGCGCGATCCCGCGCAGGCGCTCGAAGCCTGGAAGCGCGTCCGCCGTTTGCTGCTCAGCCTGCCGCTGGAAGGCCCCGCACGCTATCCTCTGCTGATGGCGAGCGGCCAGATCGTGAACTTCGCCTGGCGCGAGGGCCTCACCGCAGCCGATGTCGAGCCCTACTACACCGAGGCGCTCGAGATCGCGCGCTCGCTCGGCGACATGCGCGCCATCACGCTGGTAACCGCCGCCTATGGCCGCGCGCTGGGCAGCACCGGCTCGGCGATGGACTATGTTGCCAAGGTGAGCGAGGCACGCGACCTGCTCGACCCGCAAAAGCATGCCGGACTGGCCGCGGTGTTGACCACCATCCGATGCCACGCACTCCGTCTGGCCGGTGACCTGCGTGCCGCCCTCGCCGACAACGATGTCGCGCTCGCCAATGTCGACAAGGTGGAGGAGCAGGATCAGCAGACTCTCGGCTTCCGCGTCGACGTCTGGGTCAAGGGCATGCGCGGCCAGACGCTGGCGATGATGGGCAGGTACGACGAGGCCCGCGCGCTCGCCACCGAGCTGATCGCGAGCGATGAATCCAAGGTCGATGTTCTGCATCGGCTGCAGGCCCATGCCACGATGGCCGATATCGCCTGGGGAACGGGCGACGTGACCCTCGCCACCGAACACTGCGCGGCCGCCCATCGCCTGGGCGAGAAGAGCGGCAATCCGTATCTCATGGTCTATGGCCGGGCCTACGCCGGCCTCGGCCAGGCCATGCGCGGCGAATATTCCGAAGCAACCACGACCCTGAGCAACACGCTGCGTCTCGCTCGCGAGCGCCAGGCGGGCCTCGAAAACGAAGCCCGGATCCTGTGCGACCTGGCATATGTTCAGCTGCGCGCGGGCCTCACCGACCGTGCGCAGGCAACCGCCGAAGAAGCCGCCGCCGTCGCACGGCGCCGGGACGCCAAGGTCTGGCTGGCCTATGCGGAGTGGCTGATCCGCGGACCGGCCTCGCCGGCGTTCAGGTCATTGCTGGCAGAATCGGGCGCGGAGCTGTTGACGCACCTGCCGTCGCCCCACGGCTGATTCAGGGCGCCGGGGCAAGTATTCGCCGCGCCGCCTCGCCGTCCGCCGCGATCTGGGCCTTCAGCGCATCGAGGCCCGGGAACTTCATCTCGGCGCGGATGAAATCGACCAGCGCGACCCGCAGGACCTTGCCGTAGAGGTCGCCCGCGAAGTCGAACAGGTGGACCTCGAAATTCTCCTGCAGCTTGCCGAAGGTCGGCCGCTTGCCGAGGTTGGCGACGCCGTTGCGCCAACCCTCGCCTTCCTGGCCCTCGACCAGCGCGCGCACGGCATAGACGCCGAAGCGCGGGCGCAGGTGCTCGCCCAGGGAGACGTTGGCGGTGGGAAATCCGATGGTGCGTCCGCGCTGGTCGCCCAGCT
Organism: Reyranella aquatilis; assembly: GCF_020880995.1. Taxonomy (GTDB): domain Bacteria; phylum Pseudomonadota; class Alphaproteobacteria; order Reyranellales; family Reyranellaceae; genus Reyranella; species Reyranella aquatilis. Next base: position 220,190 of record NZ_JAJISD010000004.1, read on the forward strand.
CCACCGTGCCCTCGATTTCCCAGGAGTGCCCCAGCAGGTCGGCGGCCTCGCGGGCCCAGCCGTGCCGCAGCGCCTCGCGGATGCGCGTCGAGGAATAGATCTCGCCCTCGTGCGTCACCGGATCGACCACCGTGACACCGAAGCCGCGCCGTGCGCCCTCGGCGCGCAGCATCTCGACGTTGCCGCTGCGCCGCGCGCCGAAGGTGAAATCGTAGCCGCACACGACATGGCGCGCGCCCAGCCCGCTCAGCAGCACGTCCTCGATGAACGACGAGGCCGGCAGGTCCGCGAACGCCGCTTCGAAACGCTGGGCCAGCACGGCCTGCGCGCCATGCTGCGCGAGCAGGCGCGTCTTGGCGGGCAGCAGGGTCAATCGGAACGGGCCGGTGTCGGGCACGAAGAAGCCGCGCGGATGCGGCTCGAAGGTAAAGGCCACCACGGACGCGCCGAGGGAGGCGGCCCGCTCGCGCGCCTGCGCCAGCAGCGCCTGGTGGCCGCGATGCACGCCGTCGAAATTGCCGAGCGCCACCACGCCGCCCTTGCGGTCGGCCGGCACGGACCGCCAGTCGTCAAACACCGGGATCATCGCGCCGGCTCAGGCCGCGTCGCGCCGCGGCACCAGCACGACGGCCTCGCCGTCGATCACGACCTTGTCGCCGTTCAGGCACTGGGTCTTGAGCGTCACGCGGCGGCGCTTCTCGTCGATCGCGGTGATGGTCGCCACCGCGGTGATCGTGTCGCCGATGATGACCGGCGCCATGAAGTTCATGGTCTGGGAGATATAGACAGCCCCGGGGCCGGGCAGCTTGGTGCCGATCACGGTGGAGATGAAGCTGCCGCTCAGCATGCCGTGTGCGATGCGCTGACCAAAGCGTGTCGTGCGTGCGAAGCCGTCGTGCAGATGGATCGGGTTGGTGTCTCCCGAGACGCCCGCGAAGGCCATGATGTCGGCCTCGGTCACGGTCTTGCCGAACATCGCCGACATGCCGGGCTTCAAATCTTCCAGGAACAGGCCATTCATGGCCGCGAAGGCGCTCGACACGTGCTTGATCTCCCCAGTTGACGCGGTCCTCTTACCACGCGCCGGAGCCTGTGCCACAGTCCCGGTAAATGACCGTTCACATGCCGTCCGAAACAGAAAACGTCGCCCGCGTGCTCGCGGCAGCGACCGGCCGCCATTTCGGCGCCCCCGCCGTGATCGAAAGGCTGAGCCGCCAGTCTGGCGGCGCCTCGCGCCAGACCTGGAGCTTCGACGCGCTGATCCGGGGCGAGCGGCACGCGCTAATCCTGCGGCGCGATCCGCCAACCCGGGGGAAGACCGACCGCGAGCGGGCTGTCGCAATCGACCGCGCCACCGAATTCAGGGTGCTGCAGGCCGCCCATGCCGCCGGGGTGAAATCGCCCGAGCCGCTGTTCGAGCTCACAGAGGAGGACGCGCTGGGCGAAGCCTATGTGATGCGCCGCATCGGCGGAATCGCCATCGCCCGCAAGCTGCTGCGCGACGCGCCCTACGAGACAGCGCGGGGCCGCATCGCCAGCCAGCTGGGCGAAATCCTGGCACGCATCCATGCGACCGATCCGGCCACCCTGCCGGCCCTCCCGCGCCGCGAGGCGGCCGACCACATCGCCGAACTCCGCCGCTCGCTCGACGCGCTGGGCCAGCCTCAGCCGGTTTTCGAACTGGCCCTCACCTGGCTCGACCGTCGCAAGCCCGCGCCGCTCGACCGGCCGGTGCTGGTGCATGGCGACTACCGCACCGGCAACTACCTGGTCGACGAGGCCGGCGTGACGACGATCCTCGACTGGGAGCTCGCCCATCTCGGCGACCCGGTGGAGGATCTCGGCTGGCTCTGCGTGAAGAGCTGGCGCTTCGGCGCGATCGACAAGCCGGCCGGCGGCTTCGGCAGCCGCGAGGAACTTTGGTCGGCCTACGAGCGCGCGGGCGGCGGAAAGGTCGATCCGGTTCGGGCCCACTGGTGGGAAGTCTTCGGCACCGCGCACTGGGGCATCATCTGCCTCAACCAGGCCTGGAAGCATCTCTCGGGCTCCATCAGGTCGATGGAGCATGCCTCGATCGGTCGTCGCGCCGTCGAGACCGAAGTCGACCTTCTGCAACTGCTGAAGCAGGGAGCCTGACCGTGGCCCAGGACCGTCCCACCGCCGCCGAATTGCTGACTGCCATCGCCGACTTCCTGCGCGAGGAGGCGACGCCGGCCCTCGACAAGGCCGAACCGCGGCTCGGCTTCCAGATGCGGGTGGCAGTGAACTCGCTCGCGATACTCGAACGCGAGGTGCGGCTGGGACCGGCGGCCGACGCCCGCGAGCACGAGCGCCTCACGACGCTCCTGGGCCGCAACGCGACGCTCGACGAACTGAACCGCGAACTGGCGCGCCAGCTGCGCAGCGGCGAGCGCGACGAAAGCGACGTCGCCCTGATGGCCCATCTCGAAGCCACCATCGCCGACAAGATCGCCATCGCCAATCCGAAGTGGCGTTAGTGTCATCCTGAGCGCGGGGGTTACCCCGCGCGCGATGACACCGCGCATTATGCTTCGGTCTTGGCCGAACGATTGACCATGGCGACCGCGCGCGGCCGCGCCTAGAGTTTCACCATGACCACCGTGAACGCCCTTTCCGAGATCGCTGCCCTGATGGGCGATCCGGCGCGCGCCTCCATGCTGTCGCTGCTGATGGACGGCCGCGCCCATACCGCATCCGACCTCGCGCACAACGCCGGCATCACCGCGCAGACCGCGAGCGGCCATCTCGCGCGCATGGTCGAGGCCAACCTCCTGGCGGCCCGCGCCGAGGGCCGCAACCGCTTCTATCGCCTGGCATCGGCGGACGTGGCGCATGCGATCGAATCGCTGATGGCGCTGGCCGGCACGCGCGCGGCGCCGGCGTCCAAGGCTGCCGCGTGGCGACGCGATCCCGATCTCCGCTTCTGCCGCACCTGCTACGACCATCTCGCCGGCCAGGTCGGCATCGCCGTCACCGATTCTCTGACGCAGCACGGCCATCTCGAACCCGAGGGTTCGCGCGACTGGCGGCTCACGCACTCGGGCGAACTGTTCTGCGAGCGGCTGGGCGTCGATCTCGACACGGCGCGCCGGACGAGTTCGCGCCACTTCGCGCGCCAGTGCCTCGACTGGAGCGAGCGGCGGCCTCACATCTCGGGCGCGCTGGGCGCCGCCATCGCCGACACGTTCTTCAAGCGCGGCTGGGCCGAGCGCCTGCGCCGCAGCCGCACCGTGCGCCTCACCGACTCCGGCCGCCGCGCGCTGGGCAGCCATTTCGGCGCGACGGTCTAGCCTACCAGCCTTGGAAGCGCGGCCACGGTGTCGCGTCACCGGCCGAACTCACCGCGAGGTAGGACGGATACTGCGCGCCCGTGGCGCAGGCATGGTTGGGCAGGATGCGAAGCCGTGCGCCGATCGGGAAACGCTCGACGAGGCTCTCATCGGCGCTGCCGTTGCGGCGCGAGACGATGCCGTGCTCCTGGTTCGCGCCCGACACGATCAGCCCGTCGATCACATTCCCGTCGACGTCGCACACCGCGCCGTAGCCATAGTCGATCTTCTGGCGCTGCGTGCCGCGGTCGCGGCTCATCGCCATCCAGCCGGCATCGACGATCACCCAGCCCTTCTCGGGTTGATGCCCGATCACTGTGGTCAATACGGAAAGCGCCACGTCCCGCGGCGTGCAGACGCCGACATTGGACATCACGAGATCGAAGAACACGTAGACGCCCGCGCGAACCTCGGTGACACCTTCGAGGTTCTGCGCGGCAATCGCCGTCGGGGTCGAGCCGATGCTGACCTCAGGGCAGGCGATGCCCACGGCCCGCAGCCGCTCGGCGGCGCGCACGCAGAGCGCCCGCTCCTGCTCGGCCAGCGCCTGCAGCGCCGCCGGCGTGTCGAGATCGTAGGAGCTGCCGGCATGGGTCAGCACGCCCTTCACCGTCGCACCGCCCGTCTGCAGCACCTGGCCGATCTTAATCAGCTCGGGCGCCTCGGGTTGCACGCCCGAGCGATGCCCGTCGGAATCGATCTCGATCATCACGGCGAAGGTCAGGCCGGTGGCCTTGCCCTTGGCCACGACAGCCTCGGCCGCCGTCACCGAATCGACGAGCAGCGTCAGCGAGCAGCCATTGCGGATGAGCGCCACGGCGCGGTCGAGCTTGTCTGGCGCGATGCAGACCGCATAAAGCATGTCGGAGAAGCCCGCGGCGAAGAACTGCTCGGCCTCTTTCAGGGTCGAGACCGTGATGCCGGCGGCGCCCGCCTGCTGCTGCGCCCGCGCAACCTCGACACACTTCGACGTCTTCACGTGCGGCCGCAGGCGCACGCCGAGCGCGGCGAGATGGGTCTGCATGCGCGCGATGTTGCCTGCCATGCGGCGCTCGTCGATCAGCGCCGCCGGGGTTTCGATGTCCATCAGCTTCAAGAGGTCACCCTTCAGTCGAGATACTCGCCACGCGCCTTCAGCGCCGGCACGTCCTTCTCCAGCCCGCGTGCGATCAGCGTCGTCACGGTAGCCGGCTGCAACGCGTCCGGCGACGGCAGATCGACACCGACGGCGGTCATCTGCTTGACCAGCGCCGGATCGGCCACCGCCGCGCGCAGCGCCTCGTTCAGGCGGGCGATGACGGGCTGCGGCGTGCCCTTGGGCGCAAACAGAGCGTTCCACGAGCGCAGGTTCACGTCGTAGCCCTGGCTGGCCGCCGTGGCGACGCCCGGCAGTTGCGGCAACGGCTGGTCGCTCAGCACGGCAAGCGCCTTGATCTTGCCGCCGGCGATCTGCGGCAGCGCCGTGGTCGTCTGGTCGCACATGAAATCGATGTGGCCGCCCATCAGGTCGTTCATCGCCGGCGCCACGCCGCGATAGGGGACATGCGTGATGTTGAGCTTGAGCGCCGACAACAGCACGACACAGGCATAGTGAGAGATCGAACCGACACCCGCGCTGCCATAGGTCATGCCCGCCTTGTTCGTCTCGGCATAGGCGATGAACTCCTTGAGGTTCGAGACCGGCAGGCCGGCCTTGGCGACCAGCAGCAGCGGCGCCGTGCCGGCGAGGCCGATCGGTTCGAAGCCGGTCAGCGGATCGTAGGGCAGTTTCTTGAACAAGGCGGCGTTCGCGACGTGCGTGCCGATCGTTCCGAAGCCGATCGTGTAGCCGTCGGGCGCAGCGTTCACGAGCTTGGCGAGGCCGATCGTGCCGCTGGCGCCGCCGATATTCTCGACCACGACGGTCTGCTTGAGATCCGCTGCCATGCCCTGCGCGAGCGCGCGGGCCAGCGCGTCGCTGGGACCGCCCGCCGGGAACGGCACGATCAGCGTGATTGGCTTGGTGGGGAAGCTCTGGGCGGTGGCCGTGCCGGCCGCCAGCAGGAGCGGCGCGAGGGCGAGCAGAAGTCGGCGCAAGATCATGACAAACGTCCTTCCAGCCAGGGGAGAAGATCGTCGAGCGTCCGTCGCTCGAGGGCGGCGGGCGGCGCACCTTCGGGACGCGCGAGGCCGACGCGGTTGTGCCAGTAGGTCCTGAGACCGACGGCCGAGGTGCCGAACAGGTCGTAGCCGGAGCCCGCAACGAAGGCCGCTTCGTGCGGCGCGACGCACAGCGTCGCCAGCGCCCGCCGATAGGGGCGAGGATCGGGCTTGTAGCAACCCGCCTCCTCGGCCGTGACGACGCAATCCCAACTTACCTGCAGGCGATTCGCCGCCTGCCGACCCAGCCGGATCGAGCAATTCGTGACGACGGCGAGCTTCGTCCGCCCCGCCAGCGCGTCGAGGGTGGCCTGCGCGCCGCTCCACGGCGGCAGCTCCAGCCAGCGCGCTTCCAATGTGTCGGCCGCGGCGGCCGGCAGCCCGGTCGCCACCGCCGCCTCCTGCACCAGCTGCTCATAGGGAATGTAGGCCCCGCAGCCATAGGTCAGCCGCAGATACTCGGCGCGCCAGGCGCGGCCGCGTTCTTCGGAGCCGGCCACGTCGTTCCACAGCGTCCAGGAATCGAGCAGCGCGGTGAGCAGGTCGAACAGCACGGCTTTGGGAAAGGTCGTCGTCATGCCGTCACGGTAGCAGGCGGCGGGCCATCGGTGCTTAAATCAGACCAACAGTTCAGTTAAGGAAAACTGAATGATCTCGCTCGCCGACCTGCAATTCATGGACGCGCTGTCGCGGGCCGGCTCACTGAGCGGCGCCGCCCGGTCGCTGAACGTCACGCCGCCCGCGCTGTCGCTGCGCCTCAAGAAGCTCGAGCAGGCGCTGGGCGTCAGCCTCGTCGTGCGCAGCTCGCGTCGCGTCCGCTTCACCGGCGAGGGCGAGCATCTGGTGAGCGAGGCGCAGGCGATGCTGGCCCGCATCGGCGCCCTCACCGACCTGATCGGCAAGGAGGGTGGCGCCCTGTCGGGGCCCTTGCGGATCGTGGCGCCCTTCGGCTTCGGCCGGCTGCACGTCGCGCCGCTGGTTGCCCGCTTCGCCGAACGCCACAAAGCGATCCGCGTCACGCTCGATCTCTCCGAACGGCCGTGGACCGACAGCGAGGACGCCGACGTCCTCGTCCATATCGGCGCGGTCCGCGATTCCACCTGGGTCGCGCACGTGCTGGCGCGCAACGACCGCTGGGTCTGCGCCGCGCCGGCCTATCTGGAGCGGCGCGGCATCCCGGCCGATCCGCGCGATCTCCTGCAGCACGATTGCCTCTGCGTGCGCGAGAACAACGAGGACGTAACCTTGTGGCGCCATCGTCGCGGCGGCCGCGCAGGCGCCGTGCGGGTGACGCCGACGCTCACCAGCAACGACGGCGAGGTCGTGCGCAACTGGGCGGTGGCGGGTCTCGGCCTCGTGCTGCGCTCCCAATGGGACGCCGCGCCCTTCGTCAAGCGCGGGGAGCTCAGGCGCGTGCTGGCGCCCTGGTCGTTCGAAGGCGCCGACATCCTGGCGCTGGTCCCGGCGCGGCGCGGCATCTCGGCCCGCGTCACCTCCTTCGTCGACTTCCTGAAGTCGTCCCTCAGGTCGCGCCCGCCGGGCCGCTAGCGCCTTTCCAGGCGAGGGCTGATCACGGCAGGTATCCAAACAACGCCTCACCCTGAGGAGCGAACGCAGTGAGCGTCTCGAAGGGTGGGTACGAGCACTACGTCTGCAGCCCATCCTTCGAGACGGCGCGCTTTGCGCGCCTCCTCAGGATGAGGTGGATTGGTGAACTCGACGCGTTAAGAGTCTAGGTCTTCGTGTAGCCGGTCCCGTCGCCCGACGAAATCTTGGCGATCGAGGAGGCGCGCAGGATCTTCTGCTCGCCCACCGTCAGGTAGATGTTGGTGAAGAGCAGCGTGCGCGTCTGACGGATCAGCTCGGCGCGGCCCTCGACCCAGTCGCCGACCCGCGCGGGAGCCACGAAGTCGAAGGTCATGCTGACGGTCGGCAGGAACTTGCGCAGACCCGCGAGATAGCCGCCGCCCATCGTTCCGACCAGATCGGCCACCGTCATCATCATGCCGCCATGCAGCCCGCCCGCCGGGTTGCACATGTTCTGCTGGACGCGGATGGCCAGCACGAACTCGTCGCGCGTGCCCTTCTCGCCGCGCTTCACATACATGTTGCCGACATGGGTGTTGAAGGTGGGCTCGGGCCGACCGCGCGCGAAATCGACGAGCTTGAAGCCCTCGGGCGGATCGTCGGGTATTTCTGAAGACACGCTAACTCCGGACCTTGAGGGGGCGTCCCGGCCGCAGCAGCGCGAAATCGCCCAGCCCGGCCAGCACATCGTGGCGCGGACCATAGAGTCGGCCCCTCACCTGCGCCACATGCTCGTCATGGCCGAGCAATTCGCCCGTCGCCTCCAGCCAGTCGCCGACCCGCGCCGGCGTCAGGTAGTCGAGCGTCAGCTTCAGGGTGACGCAGCGCCGGTCGATCGCGCGATAGACGACCGAGCCCAGCGCCGCATCGATGAAGGCGGCCAGCATGCCGCCATGCACGATGCCCAGCGCATTGGCATGTTGCGGGCCGGGCATGAAGCCACGCCAGACCCTGTTGCCCTCGACCTTCTCGAACCACGGTCCGTTGGCCGCGGTGAAGCCGGTCGCTTCGGTGAGTTCTCTAAATCCTGCCGGAATGTCCACGCGCCATCTTAGGCAATCCCGGCCAGCAGCACCAAGCCATAGCCGACATAGTAGAGGCCGAGCACCGTGATGAGCCGGCCGGCCCAGCTGCGAAACTGGGCATCGGACAGGCGTTCGAGGATCTGCTTGCCGAGCGATGTGCCGAGCATCGAGGCAGCCACGGCCATCGCCAGCACCCAGGGTTCGACCGAACCCGCGCCCTCGATCAGCGCGCCGAAGTAGAGCAGCTTGGAGCCATGGCCGAACACCTGGCACGAGGCCTTGGTCGCCACGATCTGCCGCCGGTTCATGGTCGAGCGCAGGAAGAGCTGGTCCATCAGCGGGCCGGTGACGCCGGTCAGCAGCATCAGCGCCATGCAGGCGACACCGCCGCCCAGCGCCTGCAGCGGCCCCAGGGTTGCAGGCATCAGCCGCGCCGGCACGATCCGCAGCAGGAAGGGCGATAGGCCCAGCATCAGCAGCGCAACCGCCTTCTCCGGCACGTAGAGCGTGAGCGACCAGAGGCCGACGGCGATGAAGCAGCCCGTGACGTAGTAGACCGTGATCCGCCATTGGATGTGCCGCCACCAGAGAAAGGCGCGCCAGCCGTTCGACGCCATTTGCGTCACCGCGTGCAGCACCATGGCCATGGGCAGCGGCAGCACGAACAGCAGCACGCCGATCAGCACCATGCCGCCCGCCATCCCGAAGATGCCGGACAGGAAGGCGGTGAACACCATCAGGAGGCCAAGTCCCAGCGCCGTCGCGATCGTCATTCCGCCCTCGCCTGTCCTCCGGAAAGCACCCCGCGCGCTTTCGGGAAGGACGAGGTCCGATCTAGTCCCGGTGTATGCAGTGTTCAAATATATGATAAATAGTCTCTCGATACCTAACGGATATCCTCATGGAATTGCGCCATCTCCGCTACTTCGTCGCCGTGGCCCACGAGGGTCACGTCACACGGGCGGCCGAGAAGCTGCACATGCAGCAACCGCCGCTCAGCCAGCAGATCCGGGCACTCGAGCGCGAGATCGGGGCGCCGCTGCTGCTGCGCCATCCCCGCGGCGTCAGCCTGACCGATGCCGGCCGCTCCTTCCTCGCCGACGCCGAGGCGATCCTGGCGTCGGTCGAACGCGCCACCGTGAAGGCCCGGCGCACGGCGCGCGGCGAAACCGGCCGCATCGCCGTGGGCTTCACGACTTCGGCGCCGTTCCATCCGCTGGTGGCGCGCGCCATCCGCGAGTTCCGGCGCGAGCGGCCCGACATCTCCTTCGTTCTGGAGGAGAACAGTTCCGGCGACCTGCTGGCGGCCGTGCGCGACGAACGGCTCGACATCGCCTTCATCCGCGCCGGCCTCGCCGACCCGCAGGGACTCGCGGTCGAAGAGCTGCTGCACGAGGAGATGGCCGCCGCCCTGCCGGCGCGCCACCCGCTCGCGCGCCGCCCAAAGCTCGCCCTGAAGGATCTCGCAGCCGAGGATTTCGTCCTCTACCGCCGTTCCGAAGGGCGCGGCCTGTACGACGTGATCATCGCGGCCTGCAGCGCGGCTGGCTTCAGCCCGCACATCAGCCAGGAGGCGCCGCGCATCGTCTCGACGCTCAATCTCGTAGCGGCCGGGCTCGGCATCACCATCGTGCCGGCGTCGCTCAGCCGTCTCCCGCTGGAAGGTGTAACCTACCGGCCGCTGACCGGGCGACCGCCCTTCCGGGTGCCGCTCAACCTCGCCCGTCGCCGCGACGAAGCCTCGGCCGCGACGCTGGCCTTCATCGACCGGGTGCGTCGCCTCGCATGAAACCGATCAGGACCATCGGACACTCCAATCATCCAATCGAACGCTTCGTGGAATTGCTGAAGGCGGGCGGCGTCGAGCGGCTGGTCGACGTGCGCTCCACGCCGTGGTCGCGCCGTCATCCGCAGTTCGGCCGCGACAGGCTCGCGAGGTCGCTGGCCGAAGCGGGCATTGACTATGTGCATGAGGGCGCGGCGCTCGGCGGCAAGCCGCCCGTGGACAAATCTGGCGCCGGCAGCAGCTACGATCAGCTCGCCGCGCGCCCCGACTTCAAGGCCGGCCTCGATCGCGTGATCGAAGGCGCGCGCGACACCGCGCTCTGCCTGATGTGCGCGGAGAAGGAACCGCTCGACTGCCATCGAACCGTGCTGGTAGCGCGCCGTCTCGCAGAGCGCGGCGTGGCCGTCGAACATCTGTTGGCCGATGGCAGCAGGCGGCCCCATCATGCGGTAGAGGAAATGGTGCTGGGCAAGGACGGCGCGCCCGACCTGTTCGAGGATCGCGCCGCGCGGCTGGCTCGTGCCTGGCGTCGCCTGGAAGCCAAATGGGGGCGCGCGGGCAGCGACGAGGGAGAATGAGCGGAATGGAAGTTCGCAGGATCGAGACCGCGCCCGGCCTGGTGTTCGATGCCTCGGTGGCCGGCAAGGACGACGACACGCTGGTGCTGATGCTGCACGGCTTCGGAGTCTCGCGGCATTTCTGGAAGGCGCAGGTGCCGGTGATGGGCCGGGCGGGCTACTTCGCGGTGGCGCCCAACCAGCGCGGCTACTCGGCCGGCGCGCGGCCTGATCCGACCCATCTCGAATCCTATCGCTTCGATAGGCTCACGGGCGACGCGCTCGACATCGTCTCGGCGCTGGGACACGGCGACAAGCGTTTCCATCTGGTCGGCCACGACTGGGGCGCGAGCCTCGCCTGGGCCATCGCCTTCCGCCACCCGGAGAAGCTGCGGTCGCTCACCATCCTGTCCCGCCCACATCCGATGTCGTTCGCGCGGGCGCTCGCGATGCCCGACGGCGACCAGAAGCGGCGCTCCGGCCACCACCAGGCTTTCCTCGAACCCGATGCCGTACCGAAGCTGCTGGCGGACGATTGCGCCTGGCTTAGGAAGCGTCATGCGAAGGAAGGCGTGCCGAAGGACGCGATCGACCTCCACCTCTCCGTGCTGGGCTCGGCGCCGGCTATGGAAGCCGCCCTCGCCTGGTACCGAGCGCGTGGCGAGCGCATGCCGCTCGGGCCCATCAAGGTGCCGACGCTCTATATCTGGGGCGACGCCGACGACACGGTGGGCCGCGCCGCGGCCGAGGGCACGGGCGAGTTCATCGACGCGCCCTATCGCTTCGAGGTGCTGCCCGGTGTCGGCCACTACGCCGCCGACCAGAGGCCGGCACGAGTGAACGAACTTTTATTGGACCATCTCGGCCGCTACGCGGCCTGAGTTACTTCTTGCACTCGAGCTTGGTCAGCCGCGGCGTGAAGGTTGGCAGCGCCGTCGAGGCGCCCGCGGGCCAGGCGCGCGGCCAGGCCTTGTCCGCCAGCTTCTTCTCCACGATCGGCACCAGCAGGTTGAACGCCGCCCAGGCGCGGATGCGCGTACCGGCATAGTTGGTGTGGACGGCGTCGGTGAACAGGTCCGGATCGAACGGCATGTTGCCCACAATGTCGAGGAACTCGATGCCGTGCGTCGCGGCATACTTCGCGAAGTAGCGGTTCTGGAACTTCGCCAGCCGTTCGAGGTCGCGATAGCGGTAGGGCCAGTTCGCGGCGTTGAGCTGTTCGATGATGTAGCGGTGGCGGACCGGATCGACGACGAGCCCGTCCTTCACCATCCAGAAGAAGGATGAAAGGGCCATGTCGGCGCCGATCGACTTGAGGTCGCCGCGGATCTGGTCGAGGTCCCACTGGATGAGGTTCAGGCTGACAGGCAGCCTGGCGAAGTCGAGCTGCGGCGACATCTCGTCGAGCCCTTCCGGCCAGATCACCTTGTAGTCGGGCTTGGGCCATTCGCCGCCGCCGCCGGTCCCGGCGCCCGCCATGGCGAAGGCGGCCTGGATGCGACCGATCAGGGCGGAATAGCGCGCGCCCGCCTTCAACCACGTCACCGCCGCCGGCTCCTGCGCGTTCGACGGGCGGGTGACGGGATCGGTCGGCACTTTCTCAACGATCGAGGCCGGCCGGAATTGGTTGCCGCCCTCGTGATAGACGACAAGATCCGGACGGAGCGGCAACACTTCGTTGCGCACGATCGCCGCGATATCGTCGGAGATGATGCTCTCGCGGCCAGCGTTCAGCACATCGAACCGGATGCCGAGGCCCTTGGCCTTCGACCACATGTTCATCCAGTGACCGACATATTCGGGCCAGGAATAGGGAAGATGGTGCGCCTCGACCACGGTCGAGGAGCCGACGAAGACGATGCGCACCGTCTTCTCGGGTCGCGGATTCTCGATGGGCGGACCGCGCCAGCCGATCTGGTTGGTCGTGAGCCCGCTAGGGATGGTGACGTCGGGCAGGAAGCGATAGGGCGGCCGGTCCTGGCCGTCGGGAGCATCGTAGAGGAAGAGCTGGCCCGGCGCGTGGCGCAGGAACCAGTGCTTGCAGGGATCGCCGGAGAAGCTCGTGTTCCAGACCTTGAAGACATCGGAGGGACGGAACGTCCAGCCGCCGACGGGATTGGCCTCGACGTAGCGATAGATCCGCTCCCACTCATCCGGAATGGCCCGCTTGTTGGGAAGCGGCGCGGGCTCGGTGGCGAACCAGTCGCGCTCGACGCCCGGCGCGCGCGGCACCTTGTCGACGGAGTCCTGCTTCACGCTGGCGAGCCCGGTCGGCTCGCTGAGCGGCATGTAGAAGATCGTGTAGCCGTCGATGTAGCGGACGACGCCTTCGGCCACGACAACGCACATGGCGATCGAGACCAGGAAGAGCAGTGCGTCCTTCAGGAAGCGCATTACTTGCAGCCCTTGCCCTGGTCCTTGCACAGACCGTCGAGCAGCTTGTTGAGTTCCGGCACCATCATCGTGGTGAAGGCAGCCATCGCCGCACCGTTGGGATGCGGGTCGGGAACCGTCACCCAGAGGCTGGCCGGGTCGAGGTTCTGGACCGTCGGCAGCATGTCGAAGAACGGCACGCCCAGCCCCTCGACATCGGCCTTCACCTTGGCGGTGACGTCGTTGAACGGATAGGGCTTCAGCTCGCGCAGCTCGGGAATGTTGAACACGACCAGCCTGGCGCCCATCTCGCGCGCGGTCGCGGCGAAGCCCTGGATGGCCTTGCGGGTCTGCTGCCAGCCGGCCGCGTCATCCTTGTAGAGTTCGCGATAGTAGCGCTTCCAGTCGGGCGCCTCGCCGAACTGGCGCATCAGCGAATCGAGACGATACTTGAACACGACCCAGGCCGCCGAATGCTCGTCGAGCCAGGAAGTCTGGTTGTACGTCGGCATCGGCTCGGCATCGTTGATGAAATAGCTCAGCACGATGATGTCGGGCTTCAGCTTCGCGGCGGTGTCGCGAAACAGCGTGAGTTCCTGCAGCGTGTTGTGATTGCCCACGCCCAGATTGTAGCTGTCGACCTTGCGCCCTTCCTTGAGCAGGGCGGCCGTGACGCGGGCGGCGGCGGTCTCGTCCTGCGCGACGCCCCAACCCAGGGTCGTCGAATCGCCGACGAAGGCGATACGCGCCACGCCGGCCGGCGCCTTCTCCGGAATCTCCGAAGAACGGAACCCGCGCGAATCGGTCGTCACCTTCACGCCCATGAGCTGGGCCTCGGCATTGGGACGATGGCGGTGGCCGAGATCGGGCCGCATGTCGCGCACCTTCACATCGCGCGCATAGCGCCACATCTCCAGCTCGTAGAGCATGCCTGTGTCGAGGAACAACCGGGTCATCCCCTCGAGGCAGAGCGCACACACGGCCGTAAGGACGACGACGAGAAGCGTATTCTTGAGAAAGTTCATAGACCTTGTCGCTCGAGCGGTTCATCCCGGACGGACGTCCAGGCCCTCGGACAGGGCGCTTTGGCTGGGGCGCCAGGATTCGAACCTGGGAATGGAGGAATCAAAATCCTCTGCCTTACCGCTTGGCGACGCCCCAGCAGGCGCTCTTTCGGGCGGGCGGGAACATAGTGGGTTGGCGCGGGGGCGCAACCCCGCTGCGTCACGCCGCCTGGGCGGCCTTCTTCAGCGCGGCACCGTGCACGAACGTACCGTCGGCATACAGAAGCGGCGACGCCGTGTCGTGCAGCGCCACGTCGACGATCTCGCCGATGTAGATCGTGTGCGTCCCGGCCGAGAGTTCGGTGACCAGCTTGCAGTCGAAGGATACCGGACAGCCCTTCAGCACCGGCGCACCCGTCGTGAGCGTCGTCCATTCTCCCAGGTCGTTGAACCGGTCGTCTCCCTCGATCCCGTCCATGCCGGCGAAGCGTTCGGCCAGCTTGCGATGGTCGGGACAGAGGATGTTGACGCAGAAGAAGCCGGCCTCGCCGATGGGATCGTGGGCGCTCGCGGTCTTGTTGACGCAGACCAGGATCTGCGGCGGTTCGGCCGACACCGAGCAGACCGCGGTGGCGGTCAGCCCGCCTCGCTGGTCCTTCAGACGGGTGGTGATCAGGGTTACGCTCGCCGCGAGGTGGCGCATGCCCTTCTTGAACGCTGCCGCATCGATACTCATGGCGCGATTTTAGGCCACGCCGGACGCCTGCCGCCACTGCAATCGACCGCTCGGGCGCCCCCTAACCCTCGGGCCGGCAAGCGAAAATTCGCGCTAGTGGGGAGAATTCCACAGCCTCCGTGCTGCAATAAAACCTTCATCAGACTGTCGCTCTTTGAGGTTGCCCCCCGTCCCATGGCCGCTACGGTCGGACAGATGCCTGCCGCCAGGTCCCGAATAGACGCCGAAACATCCCCCGATGTCGCGCTGCGGCAGATCGCGGCCGCCTGCCGGGCCGACCTGTCGAAGTTTCGCGCCATCGTGCTCAAGAGCCGGCGGCCCATCGGCATCCATCAGGCGCGCGTGGCGCTGCGCCGGTTGCGCGCCGCCTTCAGCGTGTTCCGTCCCGCCGTGGACGGCTCGACGATCCGAGCCCTGTCGGCCGAGGCAAAATGGCTGGCGGGAGAATGCGGACCCGCACGCGATCTGCATGTTTTCCTGACGGAAAGCGTCACCGACGTTCCGCCGGTGGTGAAGCGAATTGCCGGGCGCCTTGCCGACAGTCACCTGCAGCGGGCCCGTGCTGCCCTGTCGAGCGCCCGCTATGCGGCGTTCGACGAGCAGCTCGAAGCGTTCGCTGCCGGACGATCAGCGCAGCCCTGGGCCACGGAGACGACTCCCGATGGGGCGCCGACCCGTCTCGACATCTTCGGCCGGGCGATCCTCGACGCGCGTCACGGCAAGGCCCTTCGGCGCGGACGATCCTTCGAGCGGCTGAGCGAGGAACAACTCCACCGCCTGCGCATCGACATCAAGAAGCTGCGCTACGCCGCGACCTATCTCAGCCCCGCCTTTGCGTCGCCTGCCGCCAAGCCCTATATCGAAGCAACGGTGCGCCTGCAGGGCGCGCTCGGCGCCTTGAACGATCGGGCGGTGGCGGCCCGCATGCTGGCCGACATCGCCACGGCCGCCCGTCCCACCGAGGACGCGGCCGCGCCTCTCAAGGGTCTCGCCAGGCAGGCGGCAAGCGGCGAGAAGCGCCGGCGCCGCAAGCTCGAGCGGGCCTGGAAGGAGTTCAGGAAGGCCGGGCGTTTCTGGCGGGCGTGAAGCCAGAACACAGGATACCCCACAGGATCCCCCGATGAGCGATACGCAGAACGCCGGCGAGCAGCGCATTCCCGTCACCGTGCTGACGGGCTTCCTCGGCAGCGGCAAGACCACCCTGCTGAACAAGCTGCTGCGCCGGCCGGAGCTCGCCGACACCGCCGTCATCATCAACGAGTTCGGCGAGATCGGCCTCGACCATCTGCTGGTCGAGAAGTCCGACGACGAAGGCATGGTGACGCTCAACTCGGGCTGCCTGTGCTGCACGGTGCGCGGCGATCTCGTGCGCACCATGAGCGAGCTGTTCCTGAAGCGCTCGCGCGGCGAAGTCTCGCCGTTCAAGCGCATGGTGGTGGAGACCACGGGCCTCGCGGATCCCGCGCCCATCCTGCACACGCTGATGACCGATCCGCTGCTCGCCTCGCGCTACCGCCTCGACGGGGTGGTCACGACGGTCGACGGCGTGAACGGCGCCAGCACGCTCGACAATCACGAGGAGGCGGTGAAGCAGGCCGCCGTGGCCGACCGCCTGCTGCTCACCAAGGTCGACATCGCCGACGCGCCCAAGCTCGCCGAGCTGAAGCACCGGCTGCAGCATCTCAACCCCGGCGCGCCGTTCCACACGGTCGCGACGGGCGAGATCGACCCCAACCAGATCCTCAATGCCGGCCTCTACAATCCCGAGACCAAGAGCGCCGACGTGAAGAAATGGCTGCAGGCCGAGGCCTACGAGGGTGGCCACGACCATGGACATGGACACGGGCACGGCCATCACCATCACGGGCACGACCATGGTCACGACCACGGCCATGGCCACGATCATGGGCACGGCCATGGGGAGCAGGATCCGCACGACGTGAACCGCCACGACGACCGCATCCGCTCCTTCTGCATGACCTTCGACGAGCCGATGAGCTGGTCGACCGTGGCGGCGGCGTTCGATGCGCTGGTGACCTATCGCGGCCCCGACCTGCTGCGCATGAAGGGCATCCTGAACGTCAAGGACACCGACAAGCCCGTCGTGATCCACGGCGTGCAGCACGTCTTCCATCCGCCGGCCACGCTCGACGCCTGGCCCGAGGGTGACGACCGCAAGAGCCGCGTCGTGTTCATCACGCGCGATATCGGCGAGAGCACGATCCGCAAGGTCTTCGCCTCGTTCTTCGATGCGGAGAAGAAGGGCTGGGGCAAGGACGCGGGCGAGTAGGCCAAGGCACAATGAAGCTCGCCACGATCACGCATGCGGGCGCCCTGAAGGCCGCCCTGGTGGCCGCCGACGGAAGGACCTTCTGGCCGCTGGAAGAGATGCTGGGCCGCGCCGTTCCCGATCTCGGCGCCATCGTCGGCGAACTCGACGCGATCAAGCCGAGGCTGAAGCCGGCGGGCGCTGGCCTGCCGCTGTCGGCCGTGAAGATCGAGGCGCCGCTTCCGCGGCCGGCGCGCAACGTCATGTGCGTGGGCAAGAACTATCACGAGCATGCGAAGGAGTTCACGCGCTCGGGCTTCGACAGCAGCGCCAGCTCGGCGGCGGATGCCATCCCGACGGCGCCGATCATCTTCACCAAGGCGCCGGAATGCGTGATCGCCGACGGCGAGGACATTCGCTATCCCGAGGGCGTCAGCGATTCGGTCGACTACGAAGCCGAACTCGGCCTGGTCATCGGCACGGGCGGTCGCGGCATCGCCAAGGCCGACGCGTACCGCCACATCTGCGGCTACACGATCATCAACGACGTCACGGCGCGCGACCTGCAGGGCAAGCACAAGCAATGGTTCCTCGGCAAATCGCTCGACACGTTCTGCCCGATGGGTCCTTGGCTGGTGACGTCCGACGAGGTCGATCCCGAGAACCTCAACGTGAAGTGCTGGGTGAACGACGAGCTGCGCCAGGACGCCAACACGCGCGACCTCATCTTCGACATCCCGACCCTGATCGAGACGATCTCCGCCGGCATCACGCTGAAGCCGGGCGACGTCATCGCCACCGGCACGCCGGTCGGCGTCGGCATCGGCTTCACGCCGCCGAAGTTCCTGAAGCGCGGCGACCGTGTCACGATCGAGATCGACGGGCTGGGCCGACTCACCAACAAGGTGGCTTAGCCAAGTTCAATTCCTCCCCGTAAGACGGGGGATGAGAAGAGCGTGGGTTCAGCCCAGCAGGCCCATGTCGAACTTCAGCAAGGCCATCAGGCCGAGCGCGACGAAGGCGGCGGCCGCGAGCGAGCGCACCAGCTTCAGCGACACCTTGCGCGACAGCACGTCGCCGAACAGCACGGCGGGCACGTTGGCGATCATCATGCCGAAGGTCGTGCCGGCGGTGACGGCGACCAGATCGTTGAAGCGCGCGGAAAGCGCCACGGTGGCGATCTGCGTCTTGTCGCCGATCTCGACCAGGAAGAAGGCGACCGCCGTGGCGATGAACGCGCCGGCCGCGCCCGCGACCTTGGGGCCCTCGTCGGCCTTGTCGGGGATCAGGCACCAGACGGCCATCGCGAGGAACATGACGCCGAGGATCCAGCGCATCGCGTCGGGTCCCAGCCAGGCGGCGACCGTGGCGCCGGCCCAGGCGGCGAGCGCGTGATTGGCGAGCGTCGCGACCAGGATGCCCAGGATGATGGGCACCGGACGGCGATAGCGAGTGGCGAGGATCATGGCCAGGAGCTGCGTCTTGTCCCCGATCTCGGCGACGGCAACGAGTCCTGTTGAAACGAGAAAGGCTTCCACGGCGGAATCACATGGCGGGACCGAGCATAAACCTATGGCTCCCGATGCCGCCCGATCCCGCGGGTAAAGGCACTGGAAAGCCAAAGGTCTCGCCAAGCGCGGTCCGTTGGACCGTCGGTCGCCGGATGGGCCATGGTTCCGGAGAACCAAGTCTGTTGACACATCCGCCTCTGGGGTGAGGCCGGCTACTCCCCGATGACGGGGCGTAAATAGTCCGCTGCGACAACACCTGCAAGGCACCGAACGTCGCGGTTTCTTGCGAACGCCTCGCAGCACGACGCTGGCATCATGGCCATGGTGCACTAGAGTTGCATGATCGCTTCGAGGTGCCTGATGCCGTCCCTGTCCAAGCGTCGCCTGCTCGCTCTGTCCCTGCCCCTCCCGCTTCTCGCCGCGCCGCTCGCGCGCACCGCCTTTGCGCAAAGCTGGCCCGACCGGCCCGTCCGCATCGTCGTGCCGTTCCCGGCGGGCGCCGGCGTCCTCGACATCATGGCGCGTCTGCTGGCGCAGCATCTCGGCCCCGCGCTCGGCCAGCAGATCGTAATCGACAATCGCCCCGGCGCAGGCGGCACGATCGGCGCCGACGTCGTCGCGAAGGCGCCGCCCGATGGCTACACGGTGCTGATGGGCAATCCGTCGCTGGTCGTGAATCCCTTCCTGATGGCCAGGATGCCCTACGATCCGATGACGGATTTCATTCCGCTCACCCTGGTCAACACCGCGCCGCTGCTGCTGGTCGCCCATCCCTCGCTGCCGGCCAATTCGGTCAAGGAGCTGATCGCGCTGGCGCGGGCCAAGCCCGGCGAACTGAACTACGGTTCGGGCGGCGTCGGCAGCACGCCGTTCCTCGCCACCGAACTATTCCGCTCGATGGCGAACATCGACGTGACGCACGTTCCCTATCGCGGCGGCGCACCGGCACTGGCCGATCTCGTCGCGGGCCAGCTCAGCTTCATGATCGAGAACATGCCGGGCACCCTGCCGCTGGTGAAGTCGGGCAAGCTGAAGGCGCTGGGCGTCACCACCGCCCATCGCGCGGCGCTGGCGCCGGAGATTCCCACGATCGCCGAATCCGGCCTGCCGGGTTACGAGGTCGTGGGCTGGAACGGACTCTTCCTGGTCAAGGACACGCCGCCCGCGATCGCCGGCAGGCTCTACGAGGAGGTGGCGAAGGCCCTGCGCAGCGCCAGCGTGAAGGAGCAGATGGCGGCCCTGGGCGCCGAACCCGGCGGCAACACGCCGGCCGAGTTCACCGCCTTCGTGCGCGCCGAGTCCGCTCGCTGGGGCAAGATCATCCAGGACAAGGGCATCAAGCCCGAGTGACGCCCGCGATTGCGGCGGAGGCAAGCTTCGTGTCGACCACATCGTCGAAGGCGATGTCCTTCGACAGCGTGCCCGCCGAGCGCATGGCGGCGTGCAGGCGATCGTACCCCTCGCGGCGGATCACCGGATCGGCCCCCCACAGGCCGAGCGCGCGATAGCGGTCGATGCAGGCGGCGAACAGGTCGCGAGACACGTCGGGAAAGAACGACTGCACCGCATCGGCGATGTCGAACGACGGCGCCGTGCCGAACCATTTCAGGGTCGCATCCACACCGCGGATCATGCGCGAGAGTTCGTCGGCCCGGCTCTCGAGGAGTCCGCGCCGCGTCACCAACGTCGTGTAGGCGGTGAGGCCGCGATCGGCGGCGGCGTACCAGACGTGCCCCGCGCCAGTGGAGATCAGGCGCTCGGCATAGGGCTGGAAGACCTGGATCGCATCGATCCTGCCTTCGCGCAGCGCGATTTCGTTCTCGCCCATGGTCCCGTCGGTGACCCGGTCGACCTTCGCGGGATCGATCCCGGCGCGCCGCAGATCGTCCTGCAGGCACACCCAGGGCGTCGGCACTTCCGATACCGTCGCGAGTTTCACGGACAGGAGATCGGCGAGCCTGAAGTCGGGACGCGGCCGCGCGCCGATCACGAAGAACGGATCGCGCGCCACCACATCGCAGAAGCAGACCAGGTCCGACGTCGGATCGGTATCGCGCGCGATCATGACGCGCAGCGGGCCACCCCACATCACGTCGACTTCGCCGGCCCGCAGCGCCCGGGCCGCGGCCAGCGGATCGGGCGAAGGCCGCAGTTCGACCTCTACGCCGGCGCGCGCGAAGGCGCCGGTCGCGTGGGCCGCGTAGAAAGGCGCGTAGAACAGGGCGCGGAAGTTTTCGGAAAGCACGATAGCCATGCACCGATCCTAGCACGGCGCACCTCCCCCCGCAGGGCGCCGCGTGCTAGGCCTTGGCCATGGCGAAATCCAAGGCTCCCGCGAAGACCCCGGCGGACGGCGAGAACAAGCCGATCCGTCACCTCTATTTGATCGACGGCTCGGGTTACCTGTTCCGCGCCTATCATGCCTTGCCGCCGATGAACCGGCCGGACGGCACGCCGATCAACGCGGTGTTCGGCTTCTGCCGCATGCTGGTGGCCGACCTGCTGGACAATCCCGAGATCGACCACATCGCGATGATCCTCGACGCCGGCAGCGTCACTTTCCGCAACAAGATCTACGACAAGTACAAGGCCAACCGGCCCGATCCGCCGGAGGACCTGATCCCGCAATTCCCGCTGATCCGCGAGGCCGCGCGCGCCTTCAATGTCACGGTGTGCGAACTCGAGGGCTACGAGGCCGACGACCTGATCGCGACCTACGCCCGCCTGGCGCTGGAAGCCGGCGGCACCTGCACCATCGTCTCGTCCGACAAGGACCTGATGCAGCTGGTGCGGCCGGGCGTCGAGCTCATGGACCCGATCAAGAAGATCAAGCTCGGGCCGGAGGCGGTGTTCGAGAAATTCGGGGTCACGCCCGACAAGGTCGTCGACGTGCAGGCGCTGGCCGGCGATTCGACCGACAACGTGCCCGGTGCGCCGGGTATCGGCATCAAGACGGCGGCGCAGCTCATCAACGAGTACGGATCGCTCGAAACGCTGCTGGAGCGCACCAAGGAGATCAAGCAACCCAAGCGGCGCGAATCGCTGGAGAACAATGCCGAGCTGATCCGCATCTCCAAGCAGCTCGTGTCCTTGCGGGACGACGTCCCGGCACCGGCCGATCCCGATTCCTTCGACAAGCGCCGCCCCGATCCCAACGTGCTGCTGCCGTGGCTCGAACAACAGGGCTTCCGGACGCTGCTGCAGCGCTTCACCAGCGAGCTGGGCGAGGCCACGGCGCCGGTCGCGCCGACGTCCGCGCCCGAGCCGGTGAAGAAGGCCGAGCCGACGGCCGTACCTGCCGCTTCCGCGTCGAAGAAGCCCAACCGCGACTTCACGACCGCGGACTACGAGCTGATCCAGGACGTGAAGCTGCTCGACGAGTGGATCGCCGAGGCGACGCGGGCCGGCACCGTGGCCTTCGACTGCGAGACCGACGGACTCGATTCGAACAATGCGGGCCTGGTGGGCGTGTCGCTGGCCCTGCTCGAAGGACCGTGGGGCGACGTCAATTCGACGCGGCGGCGCGCGGCCTACCTGCCGCTGATGCATCGCACGCCCGGCGGCGCCGTGCAGGGGGCGCTCGATCTCCTGGGCGACGGCGGCGACAGGGATGCCGGCAAGCTGCTCGACGGGCAGATCCCGCTCGAGACCGCCATCGCCAGGCTGAAGCCCTTGCTGGAAGACCCGGCGGTGCTGAAGGTCGGCCAGAACATCAAGTACGACATGGCGGTGTTCCGCCGGCACGGGATCGAGATCGGCCCGGTCGACGACACGATGCTGATCTCCTTCGTCCTCGACGCCGGCAAGAACAATCACGGCATGGACGAGCTGGCCGAGCTGCATCTCGGCCAGAAGACCATCAAGTTCTCAGACGTGGCCGGCAGCGGCGCCAAGCAGGTGACCTTCGACAAGGTGCCGCTCGACAAGGCACGCGACTATGCCGCCGAGGATGCCGACGTCACCATGCAGCTCTGGGCGCGCCTCAAGCCGCGTCTGGTTCCCGAGCGCGTCACCTCGATGTATGAGACGATCGAGCGGCCGCTGATCCCGGTCCTGCTGTCGATGGAAAGCGCCGGCATCAAGGTCGATGCGGTGAAACTCAAGGGGTTGAGCGCCGACTTCGAGAAACGCCTGGCCGAGCTCGAGGGCGAGATCCACAAGATCGCCGGCCGCGAGTTCAACGTCGGCTCACCCAAGCAGCTGGGCGAAATCCTGTTCGACGAGCAGAAGCTTCCCGGCGGCAAGCGTAACAAGAACGGCTCGTGGGCGACCGACGCCTCGGTGCTGGAAGACCTCGCGGCGCAGGGTCACCCCCTGCCGGTGAAGATCCTGGAGCACCGCCAGCTGGCCAAGCTCAAGGGCACCTACACCGACGCGCTGATGCGACAGGTCGATGCGAAGACCGGCCGCGTCCACACCTCGTATCACATGACCGGCGCGGCCACGGGACGGCTCGCCTCGACCGATCCCAACCTGCAGAACATCCCGGTGCGATCGGAAGAAGGCCGCAAGATCCGCCAGGCCTTCATCGCCGAGGCCGGCCACAAGTTGCTGAGCGCCGACTATTCTCAGATCGAGCTGCGGCTGCTGGCGCATGTCGCCGACATTCCGGCACTGAAGGAAGCCTTCGCGCGGGGCGACGACATCCACGCGATCACGGCGAGCGAGATGTTCGGCGTACCGGTGAAGGGCATGGACCCGCTGATGCGCCGGCGCGCCAAGGCCATCAACTTCGGCATCATCTACGGCATCTCGGCCTTCGGCCTCGCCAACCAGCTGGGCATCGGCCAGCAGGAGGCGAAGGAATATATCGGCCGATATTTCGAGCGCTATCCCGGCATCCGCGACTACATGGAGAGGACCAAGGATTTCGCGCGAAAGCACGGGTACGTGCTGACGCCGTTCGGCCGCAAGATCCACCTGCGCTTCATCCACGACAAGAGCCAGGGCATGCGCGCCTTCGCCGAGCGTGCCGCGATCAACGCCCCGCTGCAGGGCGGCGCCGCCGACATCATCAAGCGCGCGATGATCCGCCTGCCCGGCGCACTCACCGCCGCCAAGCTCAAGGCGAAGATGCTTTTACAAGTACACGACGAACTCCTGTTCGAGGTGCCCGAGAAGGAACTCGACAAGACCAGGGACGTGGCACGCAAGATCATGGAAAGCGCCGCCTCACTCACGGTGCCGCTGGTCGTCGAAGCCGGCGTCGGCCAGAACTGGGCAGAAGCACACTAGGGGCGAGAGCGTGCGCGCCTTCCTCGCCCTGCTCCTTGCGGCAGTCGCCCCCGGCGTGTTCGCGCAGGAAATAGGGGCCCTGCCGCCGCTTATCACGACTCCTTCCATCGCAGTGGTCGTCCAGGAGAAATGCTGCGACTGGCAGAGTCAGCATATCTCCGTTCCAGACAGCGCCGACCGTGCGGCTCTGGAGAAGTTGCGCGACCGCGCCTATCGCAATGGGATCGTCCTCCAGCTCAAGCTCGATAACGATCGGTCCCTGAAGTTCATCGACAACACCATCGTCGGCGAGTCTTGCGAAGGATATGATGGCTGCCGAAAGCATCGACTGATCGGATATTGGCCAAGCCATCGCCAGTACATCGTCGAAGTCGCTCTTTGGGAAGGACTGGAAGTGTATTTGGCCTCCGCTCGGGACGGCCGCCTCTTGCCCGTCGGATCTCCACCTCTTCTCTCGCCTTCGGGCAAGTATGCGATAGGCGTGGACAACAGCATTGGGTATCCGAACGGCGGCCTGGAACTGATAGACCTGAGGCAGGCAACGCCCATCGGAATTCGCCTGCCAGGCCTACCTTCGTGTCCGGGAACGGGCCAAGAATATGGCCTGCGGTCCAATCCCGTGTGGCTCGACGACTCGCGAGTAGGATTCCAAGGAGAATCTCCGTTCCCCAACGATGATCCGAACGCGAAACAAATCCTGCGCATCGTCGACGGGAAGCCTGAATGGGAATGCTGAACTCAAGGAGAGTGATCCGATGAAAATCTGGGGACGCGCCAATTCGATCAACGTGATGAAGGTGCTGTGGTGCGCCGATGAGTGCGGCGTGAAGTACGAGCGCACCGACGTCGGCGGGGCGTTCGGCGGCAACGACCAGAAATGGTACCTCGACATGAACCCGAACGGCGTCGTGCCGACCATCGACGATGGCGGGCGCGTCATCTGGGAGAGCAATTCGGCGGTGCGCTATCTCGCAGCCAAATATGCCGCGGGCTCGCTGTGGCCCACCGACCCCGGGCAGCGCAGCGAGGCCGACCGCTGGATGGACTGGCAGCTCAGCACCATCGCCGAGCCGATGCGCATCGCCTTCTGGGGCCTGATCCGCACGCCGCCGGAAAAGCGCGACATGGCGGCCATCGGCAAGGCCGCCGCCGAGGCCGGCCGGCTGTTCGGTCGGCTCGACGGCTGGCTTGCGGGCAAGCGCTACGTCGCGGGCGACCATTTCACGATCGGCGACATCCCGGTCGGCTGCTTCATCCATCGCTGGTATGCGCTGGAAATAGAACGCCCGGACCTGAAGAACGTCCGGGCGTGGTACGAGCGGCTGACGACGCGCCCGGCCTATGCCCGGCACGTCATGATAAAGCTGACCTGAGCAGCACGCTTCCCGCGTCGTTCCAGCTGGGAAACCTCCGCGTCGCCAGCGCCTGCGCGATCCTGTCCCGCGCGGCCGCCAAGGCCGCGCCGTCGGAGATCCAGGCGGCCATTGCCCGCGCCAATCCCTCGGCACTTGCGGGATCGAAATACGTGGCGAGGTCGAGCCCGGCCTCGCGTGTCGCCCCGGCACTCGAGGCGATGCAGGGTACGCCGAGAGCAAGGCTCTCCTGTACCGCCAGCCCCCAGCCTTCACCGTGACTCGGCATGACCGTGAAGAGAGCGTTCCTGTAGAGGACGCCGAGATCGCCGTCGGAAAGATTGTCGAGCCAGAGCAGAGTGCCGTTGCGGGAGCCCGCTGCCAGCCGGGCGCGCACCTCGGCCGCTTTCCAGCCGTAGCCGCCGGCTACGACCAGGAGCGGCATGGCGTCGCCAAAGCGGGCGCGCAGCCCATCGGTTGCATCGAGAAGCGCCGGCACGTTCTTGCGGGGCTCGATCGTGCCGACCGACAGCACGAAGGGCCTGTCGGTCAGTCCGTGACGCTCGAGGACCATGCGCTGGGAGAGACGATCGCGGGTCGCGTCGCGCAAGGCATCGAAGCTGTCCCAGCCCATCGGCAGGACGGCGATCGGCTTTTCCGGGACCGACCGGTCAGCGAGGTAGCGCTGCACCTGGTGCCTTACGAATTGCGAACTGGTCAGCCAGCAATCCACGCTCGGGGCGATTCCGTGAAGTTGCCTGGCAAAGATCCGCACCGCGCCGGCGGGAGTCCATTCCGGCCGCTCGATGAGATAGAGGTCGTGGATCATCTGGACGATCCGCACCCCGGTTCGCTTCTTCAGGCCGGCGACCGTCGCGGCGTATTTCTTCTGCCACCAGAGATCGCCGGGATTGAACAACGCGTCCTGCGCGCCGGGCGGCGCAACGATGTCGAGCGCCGGCGACGACTCGCGCGCGGCTCCTTCCGTCCAGGCCTCGATGAGGCCTTCCATCCGGGTCAGCCCGGCCGCCAGATACGGCAGATGGAAATGACGACCTTCGGACATCATTTCCGGAAGCGTCGCCAATCTCAACCCCTGCGCCAGGATGCGTCGCAGGCGCGATATTGCCGAGGAGCGACCGCTCCCGAGGTGGGCAATCAGCTCGGGGGCGATCCTGTAGAAGCGATCGCTGCCGAGTATGCGCACCACGAACTCGACGGCGGGCGATTGGCGGACGACATCTGAGGACGCCACCTTTTCGATAACTCTCTGCACGCCGCCTGGGTGCCGGAAGTAGGCATACCAATGAACCAGCCCCGTGAGGTCGTAGAGCAACCGTGCGCTCACAGGTGGCTTCCGTTCCCGTCGAGACTCACTTGCTTCAGCAACACCTGGCCCGCATCGTTCCACGTCGGGAAACGCTTCGTGCCCAGGGCCTCGGCAATTCTCACCCGCTCTCGCTGAAGGGCGGAGGCATCGGTGATCCAGTGGGCGATCGCGGATTTCAAGCTCGCCGGATCGGAAGAATCGAAATGAACCGCGAGGCCATGGCCGGACTCGCGCAACGCTCCGCCGTCCGAGGCGATGCAGGGCACGCCATGGGCGATGCTCTCCTGCACCGGCAGTCCCCATCCCTCGGAATGACTGGGCGACACGGTGAAGAGCGCGGCGCGGTAGAGGATGGACAGATCGGCGTCGCGAACCCTGGTCAACCACTTGGTGTGCGGGGTACGCCACAGGCGCGCCGCAAGACCCTTCGCGCTCCAGCCGTAGCCGCCCACGACCACCAATCCCGGGACACGCTCGCCGAGATCCCGGCGCAAGCCCTCCATGACATCGAGGAGCGTTGCCAGATTCTTGCGTGGCTCGACCGTTCCGACGAACAGGATGAAGGGGCGACCGACGAGCCCGTAGCGCCGGAGCGCCGCCGTGGGGCCGGAGCAATCCTCCCCCCTTGGAACCGCGAAACTGTCCCAGCCCATGGGTAGGACCTCGACAGGTCGCGGAGGCAGCGAGTGGCTCGCCATGTAGGTCCCGAGCTGTTCCTTCACGAAGGCCGAATTGGTCAGCCAACGATCAACGCCGGGGGCGACCCGGCCGAACGTGGACACGAATGTGTGCTTGAAGGTCGGCGAAGCCCAGTCGGGCCGTTCGAGGAAGAAGAGGTCGTGAATCATCTGCACGACCTTCACCCCTGTGCGGGCCTTCAGCCCAAGCACGAACGGGGCATAGTGATTCTGCCACCACAAATCTCCTGGGTTGAAGAACGTGTCCTGCGGCCCGGGCTCCGGCACGACGTCCAGCGGCGGCAGGGCGGTCGGCAATCGCCTGCCGAACCATGCCTCGACCACCGACTCCAGACGAGCCCGGCCGAGGAGGAAGTAGGGAACGTGGACGATGGCCATGTCCGACGACGGCCCCCTGCGCCTTGCCTGTCGCATGGTCATCGTGAAGAGGGCGCGCAGGCGGGCTATCGCCGCCTGGCGCCGCAGCGGATCCTGGAGGTCACGCAATGTGCCGCCATCGACCCTGTACAGCACGTCACCGCCAAGCGCCCGCGCCACGAACTCCACCTGCGCGCTCCGTTGAACGGCGGTCGAGGACAGCAGCTTTTCGGTCACCCTTTGGATGCCAGAGGGATTCGGGAAAAAGGCGTACCAGTGAAGCAGCCCGGTGACGTCGAACAGCAATCTACGGGTCACGTCCCGACTTTCGACCATCGGCCAATGCGCTGCCGATCAACATAAATGCGTGGTCCACCACCCGCAAGGTCACTATCATTTCGGGACTTCTGCCCCACATGAAAACATTCCGCCACATCATCATCACTGGCGCTTCGAGTGGCATCGGGGAGGCGCTGGCCATCGACTATGCCGCTACCGGCGTCGTTCTTGGTCTGACGGGCCGTGACGCCCGGCGTCTGTCCGCGGTTGCGGATGCCTGCCGAGCCAAGGGCGCGATCGTGCTCGCCGATACCGTCGATACCACCGACCGATCTGCAATGGCGCACTGGCTGAGGGCGTTCGACGACGCATATCCCGTCGACCTGCTGATTGCCAACGCCGGAATATCGCTCGATCAGAAC
Organism: Reyranella aquatilis; assembly: GCF_020880995.1. Lineage (GTDB taxonomy): Bacteria > Pseudomonadota > Alphaproteobacteria > Reyranellales > Reyranellaceae > Reyranella > Reyranella aquatilis. The sequence goes on from NZ_JAJISD010000004.1 coordinate 248,200, forward strand.
AACCTGGGAATCGAACCCTTCGATTCGGCCCACAGGACCATCGCGGTAAATGTCACCGGCGTACTCAACACCGTCGAACCGCTGATCGATCGCCTCATGGCACGGCGTGCAGGACAGGTCGGCGTGATCGCGTCCCTTGCGGCTTTCTTCGGTCGTCCGCGATCCGCTTCCTACAACGCGAGCAAGGCCGCGATACGCGTCTGGGGAGAGAGCCTTCGCTTCCCCCTCGCAAAGGCGAATGTCGGGCTGAGCGTCGTCTGCCCGGGCTATGTCACGAGCCGCATGACCGATGCGATTGCCGATCCCAGACCGAAAACGATGAGCACCGGTCGCGCCTCGCAGATCATTCGGCAGGGTCTCTCCCGCAACAGGCCGCGCATCGCATTCCCCTTCGGCCTCGCCATCGGCGTCTGGTTTACGGCGTTGCTTCCCGCCTGGCTGAGTGCGCGGATGTTGAAGGAGTAGGGCCGCATGCCCTCCGCCACGGAGAACGGGCCAAAGACGCGCACCATCGTATTTTGCCATATCGACAGCCTGTGCTGCCTTCCGGCATTGAACGCGGTGTTCGCAGAGCTCGGCGACCACATTGGCCTTGTCCTGTCCTCGCGGCGGTTCGGCTCCAGTCACGGCACTTTCTGGGAGCAGACGACCTCTGGCTTCCGGCGCTTCGGGATCCCTCTCAACCTCTGGTTGGGCTTCGACCTGATATCGGTACCGGTCGTCGCCTTTTTCGCGCGCTGGCTCTCGCGCCTCACCGGCCGCCCCCCTTCACTGGCGACGTTGCCCGAGTTGGCGCGGCGCCATGGTGCGCGGTTCGTCGAAACATCCGACGTCAATTCCGCCGAGGCGCTTGCCGAGGTACAGGCTTGCGCCCCCGATTTCATCGTCGTCATGAATTTCGACCAGATCCTGCAGCCCCCTCTGATCGGTCTGCCGAAGGTGGCGGCGGTGAATGTTCACCCGTCCCTGCTGCCAAGACTGCGTGGCCCCTGCCCCGTGCTGTGGGCGCGAGCGAGGCAGGAGCACATTTCAGGCGCCACGGTTCACGCGATTGAAGACGGCACGATCGACGCCGGCCGCATCATTGCCCAGGTCGAAGTGCCGATCGATGGCGCGACGTCGGTCGGCGAACTGACGACGCAATTCTTCTCCGCCGGTGCGCGCGCCCTGCCGACCGCGCTGGCGCGTCTCGCGGCCGACAGGACCACGGGACAAGCGCAGCGGCTCTCGGACGGCCAGTATCTCGGGTATCCGTCGGCGCTCCAGATGAAAGACTTCCGACGCGCAGGACTTCGCCTCTGCCGCCTGCGTCACGCCACCCACCTGCTGTTGGCAGCGCTCGGCGTGACCCGCTGGAAGCTGTAGCGAGACGTAACTAGCGGCGCTTCGGCAGCTTGGCCATCTCGGCCAGGATGGCGCGATCCACCACCGTGAACAGGTAGGCGTCGGGCGACAGGGTGCAGCCGCCGCGCACCAGGTGGGCGAGCTGGGCGCCCTGCTCGCCGTCGGGGATCACCACGCCGCGCACACGCGCCGAATGCTCCGCGAGGAACACCGCCAGCGCCTTGCGGGCTTCCGGGTTCATCGCATGCGCTTCCTTGCAGGTGATGTAGGCGGCCTGGTCGAAGTTGAGCGGCGGCATCTGGGCCTGGGCCGAGGTCGCAACGGCGGCGACGGCGCCGAAGCCCGCGAGGGCGAGGAGGATCCTGGAGGTCATGCCGATCGCCCCTACTTGCTGTTGCCGATGGCGGTGCCGCCGAGATAGCCCACCGCGCCGCCGATCAGGCCGGCGCCGACTACCGTCCCGAAGCTGCCGCCCGTCACGAGGCCGATACCGGTGCCGGCGGCCGCGCCCACGAGCGCACCTTTCTCGCCATCGGACATCGGCTGGTTGCAACCGCCGAGGAAACCCGCAGCCACGATCAGCGTCAGGATTTTCGTCTTCATCTAACCTCTCCCCTTCACGCGGACGCCTCCGTCACGGAGGCGTCATGTCCGCCTTAACCCAACCCTTATCAGGATTGAAGGTCGTCATCATCCCGGCGCGCTGCGCCGTCTCCGGCCCGAGGTCCTGCTGATAGACCTCGCCCTTGTAGTCGACGATGAACGTCATCACCCCGGTCACGCCGTAGCGCACCGGCCAGGCGATGGCTGCGAAGCCGCCGATCATGCGGCCGTTCACGATGTAGTCGCGGGCGCCGCCGGGCGCCGCCGGCCCCTGCGCATAGAGCAGGCGGAAGTAGTAGCCGTAATGGCCGTCCGGCGAATTGCCGTCCACCTGGGCGCGGGCGACGGCCGGCCCCAGCGGGCTCTGCGGCTCGCCGGGCTTGGTCTCCCAGTAGAGGCCGTTCTTGCTGCCGGGCGAGCTGAGCAGGCGACGCGCATAGACCGGCGAGCCGGTCTTCATCGGATCCATCGCGGCGTAGTCGCGCTGGGCGTCGACGATGGCCAGCATCGTCTGGATGACGGCGGTTTCGTCATGTCCGATCTGGCGCAGGCGCATCTCGCGCCACCCCGCCACCGCATCGAACCGCCATTCCGTCCCGTCCTTCACGATCGGGATGGGCAGCGTCCAGCCGGCCTTGCCGGCCACGACCGTCGCCTTGTCGCCCGAAATCTTGACCTCATGGGCCGCGTCCCAGGCGGCCAGATAGGCCGCGCGCCGAGCCTGGAGCTGCTCGGAGGTCGCCGGCACGAACTCGCGCCATTCCGGCCCGAGCAGCTCGCCCAGGCTCTTCGTATCCATCTTGCGGACGGCCTCGGTGAAGGCGTTCGCGGCCGCCTCGGCGGTCGGGAAACCCTGCGGCTTTGCCGTGGACTGGGCCGCCTGCTGGGCGATCGCACCGCCCGCCATACCCCCTGCGAGGCCCCCCGCAAGGCCGACGAACGCGACAAGGGCCAGGAGGCCGCGCCGGAACATCGTGCCGCTCATCGCCGTCCTCCCCCGAACCTGCCGCCACCACCGCCGAAATGCTCACCGCCGCCGCCGCCCCAGCTCCGGTTGCCCCAGGACTGGCTGCCGCGCTCGAAGTCGCGGCTGGCACCGGCGCCGCCACGGTTGATGTCGCCGAACGCGCCGCGATCGCCGGCGGACCGGTTCTCGAAACCGCGATTCTCCGCCGCCCTGTTCTCCGCGGGACGGTTCTCGGCCGGCCGATTCTCGCCCGGCCGCTGCGTGTAGTTGCCACGTCCGTCGAGCTGGCCGCGGAACTGCTCGCGCTGCTGGGCATCGGGACGATGCTGGCCGAACTCCTGACGCTCGGCCGGCGTCCGGTACGGCACGCCGTCGCGATGCGCCGGATCGTGGTTCCACTGGCCGTTGCGATAGCGGTCGGCGTTGAAGTTGTTGGCGCTGATGCTGGTCGCCCGGTTGACGTTCACGGTGGTGTAGCTGTTGCCCCAGCCGCCGCCGCTGTAGCCCCAGTGCCAGCCGCCGAACATCGCAGCACCCGCCGCCACGCCGAGGCCGAACATCAGGCCGGTCATCAGCGCCGCGCCGTAGTTGGGCGGCGGCGGATAATAGGGCGGCGGATAGGACGGATACGGCCATTGGCCGTAGGCCCAGGCCGGATTGTAGTACGGCACGTACATGACTTCCGGGTTCGCCGGTTCGATCACGATCGCATTGGCGCCGCCGCTCGACTGCGTCGTCACCTTCTGCTGCGGCGTCGACTTCAGGTTGCCGGCCGCCTCGGCCTTGGCGCGCAGCCGCTGGACCGCGGCCGCCACGTCCTTCTGTTGGCCGATCATCGCGTCGCCGAGCTTCTGGGTCCAGTCGAGCTGGTTGCTCATCATCTGGAGCGTCTGCGGGAAGGCGGTCAGCGACTTCACGCTGACGTCCCAGCTCTTGTCCTTCACAGCGGCGACCGCGGCGTCGCCCTTCAGGTTGGGATTGGCCTGCGACCAGCGGGCCGCCTCCACGATCTCCAGCGGATAGGTCGCGCCCATCAACACCTGCGCCAGCAGCGCGTCCGGATAGAGCGCGATCGGCGCCAGCATCTGGTCGAGCTGCTCGCGGGTGAACGGCTGGTTGGAGTCCTGCGCACGCAGCGCGTGGAAGGGGGCAAGAGCGAGAGCGGCCGTCGACAATGCAAGAAGTTTGCGTCGTTCCATGTGCTGCTCGTCTCCTCAAAATGCCGACGAAAAAGAACGGCCGCACAGTACCGGCGAAGACCGTATCCCGTCCAGCGCGGGGCCTTCATTCACACCAGGCGATAGACCTGCTCCGGCTCGTCCCTGCCCTTCACGTGCCGCAATTCCGGCGTCGGCAACTGGCCCAGCACTTCCGGATGCTTCATCGCCTCGATCGTATCGCCGCTCGCGAGCACGATGACGTCCTCGTCGTCGCGCAGGAATTCCTTGCCGAGCTGCTCGAAGCGCTGCGCGACGTTCACCGTGTCGCCGACGACGGTGTAATTGACGCGGCCCGGCGCGCCGATATTGCCGACGACCACCGGTCCAGAGTGAAGACCGATTCGCAGTCGCACCGGCGCCTTGCCCGAGGCGGCCCGCTGGCGATTGTCCTCCCTCACGACCCGCGCCATCTCGAGCGCGGCATGCACCGCGTGGTCGGCATGGTCCTCCATCTTGGAGAGGCCGCCCCATACGGCCATCACGCAGTCGCCGATATACTTGTCGATCACGCCCTGGTCGTTCTCGATACAGGCGCCCAGCAGGGCGAAGTGATGGTTGAGCATGTCGGCCGTTTCCTGCTCCGGCAGGTCCTCGGCCTGCGGTGTGAAGCCCACGATGTCGGTGAACATCACGGTGACGACGCGGCGGCGCGACGCCACGGCGTCCTCGCCGAGCTCCATCAACCGGAAGACCAGGCGATGCGGAACGTAGGCGCCGAACCATTTCAGCGCGCCGCGCGCCTTGTCGAGACTGTGGCCGGCATCGTCGATCTCGCGCAGGCGCGACCGGCCGTGGAAAGGCTCGTCGAACCTGAGATGCTCGATCGATTCGGCGGCCGACGTCAGGGTCCGGATCGAGCGTGCCATGCTCAACCCCATGAGCAGCGCGAGCAGCGCCGCCACGGCCAGGGTGATGGCGCCCACGATGGCGCCGTTGGTCAGCCGGTCGAGATCGCTGGTCGCATCCTCGATCGGGTAGTACTGGCCGATCAGCCACGGGTCGGGCCCGAAGCGCTTCAACTCGCGATAGACGAACACCCAGCGCCGCCCGCCGGACTCGACGACATGGCCGAGCGAACCCAGCGCGCGGTCGATCTGCGGCGAGCGCACCGGAGGATCCCAGATCTTGGCGAGGACGGGATCGTCGACGTCCTTGATCGTGGGCAGCGGATGGTCCTCGGAGAGGCCCAGCCCGCGCGGGTCGATGAGGCGGCGCGCCGCCAGGACCTTGTCCCGGCCGATCAGGATGAAGAAGCCGCCGTCGCCGCCGCTCTTGGGATCGATGAGATAGGAGAGATCGCCGACCGCCACCGTGGCGATCAGGCCGCCGATGAAGGCGTTGTCGATGCGGCGCACGGGCGTCCGGACGTTGACCACCGGCTGCTGGAGGGACTCGCTCCAGAACATCGCGCCCCAGAAGGTGCTCTGTGCCGTCTGGAGCTGGCGAAACCGCTGCATGCCCTGCGGCATGTCGACCAGCGAGACCGTGTCACGATCGATATGGCCATCCGGCTCGCGGATGGCGCGGTGCAGCTTGAGGTCGAGGGTGGCGAAGCCCACGGCCGAAACGGCGGGCACCTGCTGCATCATGACCGCCAGCGACTCGCGGACGTCAACGGGCGATTCGATGTCGATGCGCCCGGCCGCGGCGAGCCCCGCGATCAGTTCGAGCTGCTCGCCCACCGGGTCGAGCCGGCTGCGCACGAGCGCAACCTGGCCGTCGACCACGCGCGCGGCCCGATCGACCAGCAACCGTTCAGCCGTACCGCTCGCCCCGGCCAGAACGACGATGTAGGCGACGCCGGAAATCAGCGAGAGCGAGACGAAGGCGAGCGCCAGCGCCGCCACCATGGGCAGGCGCCAGCGCCGGCGTATGGCGGCTGCCGCTGCAGGAAGGGAATTTTCGGAGATCGGGCTCACGCGGCGGACATCATAGGATGTCCGCCGTGCAGAAGCGATGTCGCGCTGGCCTCAGGCGGCGGCGCGTATGGCCGACTTGTTGACCTTGTCGTCGACGTGGCTCTCGAACTGCTGGAAGTTCTTCTCGAAGCGCTGGGCGACATCGCGTGCGGCGCTGTCGTAGGCCTTCTTGTCCTTCCAGGTGTTCTTCGGGTTGAGCACGTCGCCCGGCACGTCGGGGCAGGCGCTCGGCACCTGCATGCCGAAGTGCGGATCGGTCGAGGAGGCGACACCCGCCAGCGTGCCGTCGAGCGCGGCGCGCACCATGGCGCGCGTATGGCGGATCGACATGCGCTCGCCGACGCCGAAGCCGCCGCCCGACCAGCCGGTGTTGACCAGCCAGCACTTCACGTTCTGGCGGGCCATCTTCTCGCCCAGCATCTTGGCATAGACGGTCGGATGGCGCGGCATGAACGGCGCACCGAAGCAGGTCGAAAAGGTCGCCTGCGGCTCGGTGACGCCCTTCTCGGTGCCGGCGACGCGCGCCGTGTAGCCCGAGAGGAAGTGATACATCGCCTGCTCCGGCGACAGCCGCGAGATCGGCGGCAGCACGCCGAACGCGTCCGCCGTCAGCATCACGATGTTCTCCGGCGTGCCGGCGATGCCGGTGGAAGAGGTGTTCGGGATGAAGTCGAGCGGATAGCAGGCGCGGGTGTTTTCCGTGTAGGCGCCGTCGTCGAGATCGAGGCGGCCGGTCGCCGGATCGATCACGACGTTCTCCAGCACCGTGCCGAAGCGGCCGGTGGTGGCGTAGATCTCGGGCTCGGCCTCGCGGCTGAGCTTGATCACCTTGGCGTAGCAGCCGCCCTCGAAATTGAAGAGGCTGTCCTCGGCCCAGCCATGCTCGTCGTCGCCGATAAGGGTGCGCGTCGGATCGGCCGAAAGCGTGGTCTTGCCGGTGCCCGACAGGCCGAAGAAGACCGCGACGTCGCCCTTCGGGCCGAGATTGGCGGACGCGTGCATCGGCAGCACGTTCTTGTCCGGCAGCAGGTAGTTCAGGATCGTGAACACCGACTTCTTGATCTCGCCGGCGTACCAGGTGCCGCAGATCGCCACGACGCGGTCGGTGAAATTCACGAGGATGGCGCAGTCCGACGCCGTGCCGTCGAGCTTCGGATCGGCCTGGAAGCCCGGCAGGTTCAGGATCGTGAACTCGGGCCTGAAGCCTTCGAGTTCCTCGCGCCGGGGCCGCAGGAACATGTTGCGGGCGAACAGGTTGTGCCACGCCGTCTCGTTGACCACGCGCACGCCGATGCGATGGGCGGGATCGGCACCAGCCCAGCAGTCGCGCACGAAGAGATCGCGGCGCTGCGCGTAGGCCAGCATGCGGTTGTAGAGCGCGCGATAGCGGTCGGGGGTGATGGGTTTGTTGGTCTTGCCCCAGTCGATGCGGGGCTTGCTCTCGGAATCCTCGACGATGAACTTGTCGTTGGGCGAGCGGCCGGTGTGGATGCCGGTGCGGACGACCAGGGCGCCACCATCGGCCACCACACCTTCGCGGCGGCGGACCGCCTCCTCGTAGAGCGAGGGAACCTGGAGATTCCAGTAGACGTTGCCCGGGTTCTTGAGTCCGAGCGTTTCCAGTCCAAGTTTCGGTACGACGAAGCCCGCCTGATGCACAGCGTTTCTCCTGCTTTCCGGCTGATCCGAATGGCAAAGGGTGTTCTTGCCCTATGCGCTACTGGTAGGGCTATAGGGTGGCAAGGGCCTGCGACAAGTTAGTGTCGAGGATCATGTGGATCGGACTTCGCAACCGCGAAATGAATGCCGCGCCGCGGAATCATTCTCGCTGCGGTTTCGCTGCAGGAGCGGTCCGCGCCCGGGCGACCAGGGCCACCAGCACCTTGCGCGCTTCGCCGGCGTCCTTGAGCGGAGCGTCGAAGTCGATCCGGGCGGTCTCGCCGCCCCGCCGAAGGTCGAGACCCTCCGGATCGATTCCCGTCATGGTCCAGCCCCCGGCAGTCCGGCCGATCAACTTCTCGGCATAAAGCTGCACGGCGTCGCCATGGTCCTCGTTCATGTGACCGACGATGCCCGGCTCCGCCTCGGCGAGGCCCGGGGCCTGTGGAGCCGCCAGTTCCGCCGCCTCGATCCAGCGGATCTTGCCGAAGCCACCGACCAGGTGCGCCCTCTCGACGGCGACGCGATAGAAGCCGAAATCCTTGAAGCCCGCATAGAGCGACGCGTCCGGATGACGGGCCAGGAATCGGCCCTTCAGCCTTTCGTCCTGCGTCCGTTCGGCGCGCCCCAGCACGGTGACGCGCGGCCCGGTCAGAGGCTGATCGAGCCCCGCGGTACCGTCGAACAGCAGGGAAACCCGCCCGTCGGCCTGGATCGCTCGCGTATGCTCGGCCAGATCGCTCAGCAGAAGGATGGGCGTCAGGTCGTGATCGACCGCCACCAGAACCAGCGATGCGTAGGGCCAGCCGGCCGGTTCGGCGGGCAGGAATGTGGCCAGGGACGCCCGATCGAGGCCGCGCAGGAGGGCACGCACGGTGCGAGACATGTCGTCTTGGGTCATTTTCGGTTCAAAAAAGCCGCAATTATTCGTTGAGTATTGTGGACCGGGGAGGCGGCGGCGACGGCCCGGTCTGTGATAGCATGGTCGAATTGCCGTTGTCCGCTGCAGGAGAAGCCACGCCGTGCGCAAGAACATCGCCCTCGTCGACGACGATCGCAACATCCTCACTTCGGTGTCGATGCTGCTCGAAGCCGAAGGGTTCCAGATCAAGACCTACAACGACGGGGCATCGGCTCTGGAAGGCCTCAACCAGGCACCGCCCGACCTCGGCATCTTCGACATCAAGATGCCGCGCATGGACGGCATGGAACTCCTCAACCGCATCCGCAAGACGCAGCAGTTCCCGGTGATTTTCCTCACCTCGAAGGACGAGGAGATCGACGAGGTGCTGGGCCTGCGCATGGGCGCCGACGATTTCATCCGCAAGCCGTTCTCGCAGCGCCTGCTGCTCGAGCGCATCCGCGCCGTGCTGCGCCGGGCCGACGTGGGCGGCGCCAAGGGCGAGTCCGCCGCCGAGCGCATCGTGCGCGGCGAACTGGTCCTCGACCCCAGCCGCCACCAGTGCACCTGGAAGGGCAAGGAGGTGCACCTCACGGTCACCGAGTTCCTGTTGCTGAAGTCGCTTGCCGAGCGGCCCGGCCACGTCAAGAACCGCGACCAGCTGATGGACGCGGCCTACGGCGAGACGATCTACGTCGACGACCGCACCATCGACAGCCACATCAAGCGCGTCCGCCGCAAGTTCCGCGAGGTCGATGGCGAGTTCGAGCAGATCGAAACGCTGTATGGCATCGGATATCGATACCGCGACTCCTGAGCCCGCGCCGCGTCCGCTCGGGTCACCGACTCTAAGTTCCCGGATCGCGACGGCGCTCGGCCGCCTGTTTCCACGTGCGGTGCGCAAGGCGCCACCGCCGGCGACGGGCTCCGCCGATTCGCCGTCGCTGCTGCGCCGGCGGCGCAGCGTGGGTCGAGGCCACTCGCCGCTGACCCGGCGCATCCTGCTGCTCAACCTGATCCCGGTGGCGCTGCTCACCCTGGGCGCCGTCTACCTCAGCGACTACGAGGAGGAGCTGATCGACACCGAGCTCGCCTCGCTGCTGGTGCAGGGCGAGATGGTGGCCGCCGGCATCGGCGAGGTCGCGGTGGTCGGCGGCGAGACGACGGTCAACCGCATGGACGCCGACGCCGCGCGCCAGCTGCTGACGCGCCTCGTCCGCCCGACCGGCGTGCGCGCCCGGCTGTTCAGCGAGACAGGTGAACTGCTGGGCGATTCGGCGATGCTGAACGAGGTCGGCCGCATACACGTCGTGCCCCTGCCGCCGCCCGAAACGCCGGGCGCGCCGCCCGAGGCAGAGACGAACATTGCCGATCGCGTCAGCGAATGGATCGCCCGCCAGCTCTCGCGCGTCGATCACTATCCCGAATACGTCGACAAGCCGGTGCCGACCCTGCGCGACTTCCCCGAAGCCGCGAGCGCGCTGCGAGGGTTCAACGCCTCCGCCGTGCGCAGCGCCGGCGACGGCCGGCTGATCCTCAGCGCGGCGGTGCCGGTGCAGCGCTACAAGCAGGTGCTGGGGGCCCTGCTGCTGACGCGCGACAATCGCGCCATCGCCGCATCGCTGCGCGAGGTGCGCTACGACATGCTGACCATCGCGGCAGCCGCGCTCGGGATCACCGTACTGCTGTCGCTCTATCTTGCCGGCACCATCACCCAGCCGATCGTGCGTCTGGCCCGTGCCGCGGACGAGGTTCGCCTCGCCCGCGAAAGCCGCCCGGAGATCCCCGATCTCGGCAAGCGCGGCGACGAGATCGGCGACCTGAACGACGCGCTGCGCTCGATGACCGAGGCGCTGTGGCTGCGCATCAACACCATCGAGAGCTTTGCCGCCGACGTGGCGCATGAGCTCAAGAACCCGCTGACGTCGCTGCGCTCGGCGATCGAGATGGCGGGCCATCCCAATCTCGATGCCGAGCGCCGCGCGAAGCTGATGGGCATCGTCATGGACGACATCAACCGCCTCAACCGGCTGATCTCCGACATCTCCGACGCCTCGCGCCTCGATGCCGAGCTGATGCGCGGCGAGGTCCGCCCGGTCGAACTCGACAAGCTGCTGCGCGACATGGTCCATCACTACGCCGTGACCGCCAACCAGAAGTCCGGCGTCGAGGTCGAGTATCGCGTCGCCGCCAATCCGCCCTTCGTGGCGCACGGGCATGACGGGCGCTACGGCCAGGTCTTCCGTAACGTCATCGACAACGCGATCTCCTTCTCGCCGAAGGGCTCGAAGATCATCGTCGAACTGGGCCGCGAACCGCGAAACGGGCCGTTCGTCGTGACGATCGACGACGAGGGCCAGGGCATTCCCGAGGACAATCTCGAATCGATCTTCCAGCGCTTCTACTCGGAGCGCCCCACCGAGCATTTCGGCCAGCATTCCGGCCTCGGCCTCTCGATCTGCCGCCAGATCGTCGAGACCTACGGCGGCACGATCGCCGCGAGCAACAGGCGCGCGCCGGATGGCAGGGTCCTGGGCGCGCGCTTCACGGTGCGGTTGCCCTCGGCCAGCGGACGGAAGTGACCGTCACGGTAAAGACCTACGTCCACGCGACCTGCGTTGCACTGCAGGCAAGCGGCCGCCAGTGGCGCGGCGTCCTGCTGCGCGGACCCTCGGGCGCCGGCAAATCGGACCTGGCGCTGCGCCTCATCGATGCCGGCGCGAAGCTGGTGGCGGACGACCAGACCGCCCTGTTCAGGCGCGGGCGCTCCCTCATCGCCGCACCGCCAGGCACGATCTCGGGCCTGATGGAGGTGCGGGGCCTCGGCATCGTGCAGGTCGGCCGGTCCAGGCAACGTGCCCGGGTGCCGGTCGCGCTGCTGGTCGACCTCGTGACGCCGGAGAAGATCGAGCGCATGCCCGAGCCGGCCCGCGAGGACGTGCTGGGCGTCGACTTGCCGGTCATCGCGCTCGCACCGTTCGAGGCATCGGCCTCTGCGAAGTTGCGCCTTGCTCTCGCGCGAATCCCGGCGGCATGATCGGGATAGCCCGCTTATGCCAGACAGCCCCGCCCTACCCGACCCTGCCACAACGCAAGATCACCGTCGGCCGTTCGTCGTGGTCACCGGCCTGTCGGGCGCCGGCCGCGGCACCGCGCTGAACGTGCTGGACGATCTGGGCTATGTCGCCGTCGACAACGTGCCGCTGGTGCTGCTCAACGACCTGATGCGCTCGACCGGCGGTGCGCCCGGTGAAGCAGCCCCGCCCCTGGCCCTCGGCATCGACACCCGCACCTTCGGTTTCAACGCACGGGCTCTGGTCGACCAGATCGCCGAACTTCGCGAGCATCCCGGCCTCGCCGTGCGGCTGCTGTTCCTCGAAGCCGATACCGAAACGCTGCAGCGGCGCTACACGGAATCGCGCCGGCCTCACCCGATGGCACCCGACCGCCCGGTGATCGACGGCATCACCGAGGAGCGCCGTCAGATCGGCTGGATGCGCGATGCGGCGGATCTCACCATCGACACGTCGTCGCTCTCGCCCCACCGTCTGAAGCAGATGCTGAGCGGCTATTTCGGCCGCGGACGCAGCATCGGCACCCGGATTTCCGTGATGTCGTTTTCCTTTCGTCGCGGCCTGCCGCGCGAGGCCGACCTGGTGTTCGACGCCCGCTTCCTCAAGAATCCACACTACGACCCTGTGCTGAAGCCGTTGACCGGCTGCGATCCATCCGTGGCGGCATTCATCGCAACCGATCCCGACTACCGTCCGTTTGTGGAAAACCTGCAGAGCCTGATCGGGCCGCTGCTGCCGAGGTTCGATGCGGAGGGCAAGAGCTATCTGACCATCGCGATCGGCTGCACCGGAGGGCGACATCGCTCGGTGGCGCTGGCCGAGGAGCTTGCAGACTGGTTGCGAAGCGCAGGCCGGTCCGTCACTCTCTCGCACCGGGACGTCGGGGCGGCCGGGGAGGCCGGGGGCGCAGGGTAGAGAAAAATATGATCGGTATCGTACTCGTGACTCACGGCAATCTGGCGCAGGAGTTCAAGGCCGCGCTGGAACATGTCGTCGGGGTGCAGCAGTGCCTGTCGACGGTCTGCATCGGCGCCGACGACGACATGGAGAAGCGACGCGCCGAAATCCTGGAAAGGGTTCGGGCCTGCGAGACAGGCGAAGGCGTCATCGTGCTGACGGACATGTTCGGGGGAACGCCCTCCAATCTCGCGATTTCCATCATGGAGCAGGCGCGCGTCGAGGTACTCGCCGGCGTCAACCTGCCGATGCTGGTCAAACTCGCCAGCGTCCGCACGCGGCCGATCGCCGAGGCCGTTCGCATGGCGCAGGAAGCCGGCCGGAAATACATCACGGTGGCCTCGCGGATCCTGGCGAAGGAAGCGTCGTGAGCGACACCCTGCCCGGATCCAGTGCCGAGGCCAGCATCGGCGCGCTGAAGCGCAGCCTCGCGATCGCCAACAAGCGGGGCCTGCATGCCCGGGCGGCCGCCAAGTTCGTGCGCACCGCGGGTCAGTTCGACGCCGTCGTGCGGGTGTCCTTCAAGGGTCAGGAAGTCTCGGGCCTTTCGATCATGGGCCTGATGATGCTCGCCGCCGGGATCGGCAGCACCGTCGAGGTGGCCTGCTCGGGCCGCCAGGCCGCGGAGGCGATGGCCGCCATTTCGTCGCTCGTCGAAGGAAAGTTCGGCGAGGATTGAGAGATGGCGAGGCCTGCATAAAGGCCTGCGCATACCGACATAAATTATTGCTTATATGTTGATCCGGCGCGTTGAGGCCGCTTCCCGCCGCTGATAGAACACGCCCGCTTTCGCAATTCGTCGCCTGCCGAAACGGGCACACTTCAAGGAGCGCCACATGGCCGACTACATCGTCAAGGACATCGGACTCGCCGACTGGGGCCGCAAGGAACTCGACATGGCCGAGACCGAAATGCCGGGCCTGATGTCGATCCGCAAGGAATACGGCACGAAGAAGCCGCTCAAGGGCGCGCGCATCGCCGGTTCGCTGCACATGACCATCCAGACGGGCGTGCTGATCGAGACGCTGAAGGCGCTGGGCGCGGACGTGCGCTGGGCCTCGTGCAACATCTACTCGACGCAGGACCATGCCGCCGCCGCGATCGCCAAGGCCGGCACGCCGGTTTTCGCCATCAAGGGCGAGAGCCTCGAGGAATACTGGGACTACACCCACAAGATCTTCGAGTGGCATGACGGCGGCGAGCCGAACATGATCCTCGACGACGGCGGCGACGCCACCCTGCTGGTCCATCTCGGCGCCCGCGCGGAGAAGGATCCGTCGCTGGTCGCCAACCCGACCAACGAGGAAGAGGAAGTCCTCTACAAGTCGATCCTCAAGACCAACAAGAAAAAGCCCGGCTGGTACGCCAAGCTCGGCGCCTCGATCCGCGGCGTCACCGAGGAGACGACCACGGGCGTCCATCGCCTCTACAACATGGCGAAGGAAGGCAAGCTCCTGTGGCCGGCCATCAACGTCAACGACTCGGTGACCAAGTCGAAGTTCGACAACCTCTACGGCTGCCGTGAATCGCTGGTCGACGGCATCCGCCGCGGCACCGACGTCATGATGTCGGGCAAGGTGGCGATGGTCGCGGGCTTCGGCGATGTGGGCAAGGGCTCGGCCGCCTCGCTGCGCCAGGCCGGCTGCCGCGTGATGGTGTCCGAGGTCGATCCGATCTGCGCCCTGCAGGCGGCGATGGAAGGCTACGAGGTCGTGACGATGGAAGACGCGGCCCCAAAGGCCGACATCTTCGTCACCGCCACCGGCAACGTCGACGTGCTGACGCTCGAGCACATGAAGGCGATGAAGCATCGCGCCATCATCTGCAACATCGGCCACTTCGACAGCGAGATCCAGATCGCCAGCTTGCGTAACTTCAAGTGGCACAACGTGAAGCCGCAGGTCGACGAGGTCGAGTTCCCCGACGGCAAGCGCATCATCGTGCTGTCCGAAGGCCGCCTGGTAAACCTGGGCAACGCCACGGGCCACCCCAGCTTCGTGATGTCGGCTTCGTTCTCCAACCAGACGCTGGCCCAGATCGAACTCTGGACCAACCCGGGCAAGTACGAGAAGCAGGTCTACACGCTGCCGAAGTTCCTCGACGAGAAGGTCGCGGCGCTCCACCTCGAGAAGGTCGGCGCCAAGCTGACCAAGCTGCGCCCCGACCAGGCCAAGTACATCGGCGTGCCCGAGGCTGGCCCGTTCAAGGGCGATCTCTACCGCTACTAGGCGATCCGTAACGGCCCACAGCGGCCGACCCGGAGCCCATGCTAAGAAGTCGGCATCGAAAGATGCCGACTTTTTCTTTGCCCCTTCCCGACGAAGCCGCGACGGAGCGGCTGGGCGCGCGCCTGGCCTCCCGCCTGCGGCCGCGCGACGTCGTGGCGCTGGAGGGCGGCCTGGGCGCCGGCAAGACGACGCTGGCCCGCGCCATCCTGCGGGCCGCCGCGGGCGAGCCGGCGCTGATCGTCCCCAGCCCGACCTTCACCCTGGTCGAGGTCTACGAGACGCCACGCGGCAGCTTCTGGCATTTCGACCTCTATCGGCTGGAAGAGCCGGAACAGGTCTTCGAACTGGGCTGGGAAGAGGCCCGGATCGACGGCGTGGCGCTGGTCGAATGGGCCGAGCGGCTGGGCCCGCTGCTGCCGCGCGAGCGGCTCACCATCAACCTGTCGGTCGAGGGCGACGGCCGCCTCGCGACCCTCGAAGGAGATTCCCGTTTTGGCGAAGTCTGAACGCGACCATCTGCGCGCCGAATTCGTGAGCCGCGCCGGCTGGGGCGATGCCGGCGAGCGGCTGCTGGCGGGCGACGCCTCGTTCCGGAAGTATTTCCGGCTGAGCCGGCCGCGCGGCTCGGCGGTCGTGATGGACGCGCCGCCGCCGCAGGAAGACGTGCGGCCCTTCGTTCAGATCGGCCGCCACCTGATCGGGCTCGGCCTCAGCGCGCCCGAGATCATCGCCGAGGATGTCGAGCATGGTTTCCTGCTGCTGGAGGATTTCGGCGACGACACCTACGCCCAGGTGCTGAAGGCCGGGGGCGACGAGGGCGAACTCTACAGCCGCGCCACCGACGTGCTGGTCACGCTCTATCGCGCCGGCGAGCGCAGCCTGCTGCCGGGCCTCGGCGCCTATACCGGCGACGCGCTGATCGAGGCCGCGCTGCTGCTGCCCGAATGGTACCTGCCGGAAGCGACCGGCAAGCCCACGCCACCGGAAGAGATCGAATGCTACACCGCGGCCTGGCATCAATGCCTGGCGGCTCTTCCTCCCATGACCGAGACGCTGCTGCTGCGCGACTATCACAAGGACAATCTCCTGTGGCTGCCGGCGCGGCCGGGCGTCCGGGCGTGCGGCCTGCTCGACTTCCAGGATGCCCAGCGCGGCCACCCCTCCTACGATCTCGTGTCCCTGATCGAGGATGCGCGCCGCGACGTGGCGCCCGCCGTTCAGGCCGCCTGCCTCGACCGTTACATCGGGGAAGCCGGCATCGCCGACGCCGCGGGCTTTCGCACCGGCTTCGCGTTGATGGCCGCGCAACGCCATGCCCGCATCATCGGCGTTTTCGTCCGCCTGCTGCGGCGCGACGGCAAGCCCGACTACCTGCAATACCTGCCGCGAGTCTGGCGCATGTTCGAACGGTCGCTGCAGCATGAGGCGCTTTCGCCGCTGCGCGCCTGGGTCGACCGGCTCCTGCCGCCGGAACTGCGCCGCATCGGAGCCACGTCGTGATCCGCAGCGCCATGATCCTGGCGGCCGGCCGTGGCGAACGCATGCGGCCGCTGACTGATTCGATTCCCAAGCCGCTCATTCCCGTCGCCGGCCGCTCGATGCTGGAGCGCACGATGGACCGGCTGCAACGCAGCGGCGTGCAGAACGTCGTCGTCAACGTGCATCACCTCGGCAACCAGATCGCCGAGCGGATCGGCAACCGCGCCCGCATCGTTCGCGAGGACCGGCTGCTGGAGACCGGCGGCAGCGTCCGCAATGCGCTGCCCCTGCTCGGCAACGCGCCGTTCTTCGTGCTGAACGGCGACGGTCTGTGGCGCGACGGGCCGGACTCGATGCTGGGGCGCCTTGCCGCGATGTGGGATCCCAACCGCATGGATGCGCTGCTGCTGCTGCATCCGCTGGCGAAGACCATCGGCCGCGAGGAGAAGGATCGTGGCGACTACTATCTCGAACCCGACGGTCGCGCCCGTCATCGTGGCACGGCCGAGACCGCGCCCTACCTGTTCGCGTCCATCTCGGTCTGCGATTCGCGTCTTTTCAACGGCTCGCCCGAGGGTCCCTTTTCGCTCCTGAAGCTGTGGAGCCGCTCGGAACAGGCGGGCCGCCTCTACGGACTCGTGCATGACGGCGACTGGTTCCATGTCGGCACGCCGGCCGCGCTGGCCGAGGCTGAACGCGTGCTGGGATGAAGGGACTCTTCACCATCGGCACGGAACGCCGGTTCGTCGACGAGCTGGCGCGGGTGGTGCTCGCCGAACACGCGGACGATCCGCTGGCGCTGGCCGACGTGCTGATCCTGCTGCCGACCCGGCGCTCGGTCCGCGCCCTGCGCGAAGCCTTCCTGCGCGCCGCCGGCGGCACGCCTACGATCCTGCCGCGCATGGCGCCGCTGGGCGACGTCGACGACGGAGAATGGGAGATCGCATCCGGCGACGGCGATGCACTCACGCTGCCGCCCGCCATCGAGACCGCCGAGCGCGAGGCGCTGCTCGCGCAGTTCGTCGCGCGCTTCAAGGACGGCCAGGGACATCCCATCGCACAATCGTCAGCGCAGGCCCTGAAGCTCGCGCGCGAGTTGGGCCGCCTGCTCGACGAACTCGCCATCGAAGGCGTGTCCTTCGCCCAGCTCGAGGGACTCGTCGAGGGCAACTTCGCGACCCACTGGCAGCGCACCCTGCGGTTCCTGGCCATCGTCGGCGAGACCTGGCCGCAGGTCCTGGCCGAGCGCGGACGGATCGATGCGATCGAGCGACGCACACGCGCGATCCGCAACCAGGCCGCTCGCTGGCGCGCGAATCCTCCGGCAACGCCGGTGATCGCCGCGGGCTCGACCGGCTCGCAACCCGCCACGCGCGATCTCCTCGCGGCGATCGCCGAGCTGCCGCAGGGTGCCGTCGTCCTGCCGGGCCTCGACCGCGACATGGACGAGGCGAGCTGGGACGCGCTCGAACCGTCGCATCCGCAATACGGCCTGCGCGAGTTGTTGCTTGCGCTCGGCCGCGCGCGCGCCGACGTCGAAGAGTGGCCCGGCATCGCCAGCGGCCCGGCGCGTCATCTCCTCCTCACCGAGTTGATGCGGCCCGCCGAGACCAGCGAAGCCTGGATCAAGCCCGACGCCGCCTCGCTCGAACATGTGACGCGCGCCGATTGCGCGACGCCGCATCAGGAAGCCCTGGTCGTGGCGCTGGCGCTGCGCAGCGTGCTCGACACGCCGACGCGCACCGCCGCGCTCGTCACGCCCGACCGCGAACTGGCGCGGCGCGTCACCGCCGAGCTGAAGCGCTGGAACATCGACATCGACGATTCGGCCGGCGCATCGCTCGCCGACACGCCGCCCGCCGGCCTGCTGCACGCCTTGATCGCGGCGGTCGATTCGGGCTTCGCACCGGTCGAGCTGCTGGCGCTGCTCAAGCATCCGCTGTGCACCCTGGGCGGCGAGCGCGCCGCCGTGCTCGACGCGACGCGGCGCCTCGACCGCAAATGCCTGCGCGGCCTGAAGCCGGCTCCCGGCCTGGCCTCGATCCGCGCCCTGGTCGAGCAGGCGACGTTCGGCGATGCGGACGATCGCACGACGGTCCGGACGCTGATCGATCGCCTCGACGAGGCGACCGCCGCCCTCGTCGCCCGGATGCAGGGCGAGTCCGCACCCGACGCGCTGCTCGATGCGACCGTCGCCGCGGCGGAGAACATCGCGCCGCCGGAGACGCTGTGGGCGGGCGAAGCCGGTTCCGCGCTGGCCGACGCGCTGGGCCGCCTGCGTACGGCCTGGACGGGCCAGCCGGCGATCGCCGCGGGCGAATGGCCCGGCCTGTTCGCCGCCATGCTGGAGCCCGAGACGATCCGTCCGTCGTTCGGCCGCCATCCCCGTCTCTCGATCTGGGGTCCGCTCGAAGCGCGACTGCAGCGCGCCGACCTGCTGGTGCTGGGCGGCCTGAACGAAGGGACGTGGCCGCCGGCCGTCGAGACCGGCCCATGGATCAACCGGCCCATGCGCAAGGATCTCGGGCTGCAGCAACCCGAGCGGCGCATCGGTCTCTCCGCCCACGATTTCATCGCAGCCCTCGGCGCCGAACGCGTCCTGCTGACGCGCGCCGAGCGGGTGGGCGGCGCGCCGACCGTGCCGTCGCGCTGGCTGGCCCGTCTCGACGCCCTGTTCGGCTACGAACCCGGCGGCTCTGCGCCGGTGCCGGAATACATCCAGCGCGGCCGCCGCAGCTTCGTGGCCTGGGCCGAGCGGATCGACCGGCCCGACAACTACGAACCCTGGCTGCGGCCGGAGCCACGCCCACCGGTAGAGGCGCGGCCCATACGTCTCTCGGTCTCCAGCGTCGAACAGTGGCGGCGCGATCCCTACGGTCTCTACGCACGCCGCATCCTTCGCCTCGAGGCGCTGAAATCGCTGGAAGAGGAATTGGGCGCCGCCGATCGCGGCAACGCCCTGCACGACGCCCTCGACGCGTTCCTGAAAGCCCATCCGTCCGGGATCCTGCCGCCCGACGCGGTGCGGGAATTCGAGGCGCTGGGCGAGAAGCATCTGGCCGATCTGCTGACCGCGCCCGCCGAAAGAGCCTTCTGGTGGCCACGCTTCCGGCGCCTCGCTCACTGGTTCGTCGCCGAGGAGAACAAGCGGCGCGCCACCGGCGCGAGGCTGCTCGACAGCGAGAGCAAGGCCGCGATGACGGTCGGGCCCGCGAGTCGCCCACTGCGCATCGAGGCCCGCGCCGACCGCGTCGACGAGCTGGAGCACGGCGCCTGGGAGATCATCGACTACAAGACCGGCCGGGTCCCCACCAAGGACGAACTCGACGCGCTCTTTGCGCCGCAACTCCTGCTCGAAGCGGCGATGGCCGAACGCGGCGGCTTCGAGAAGATCGACGGCAGGGCGGAGACGGTGCGTCTCTCCTACTGGCAGGCCAACGGTCTCGGTGACGGCGGCAAGGTGAGCCCGATCAAGGATAGCGACACGCTCGTGGCCGAGATGATGGTGCTGGTCGAAAAGATGGCGAACCATTTCGCCCATCCGGACACGCCCTATCCCGCACTGCCCTGGCCGGCCTACGGCCCGCATTTCAACGACTATGCCCATCTCGAGCGCGTCGCCGAATGGTCAACCGCGGGCGGCGGTGACGAATGAGCGACCTGCTCGATGCCCTCGCTCTGGCGACCGACGCGCAGCGCAGCGCCACCACACCCGATCATTCGGCCTGGGTCGAGGCCAATGCCGGTACCGGCAAGACGAAGGTCCTGACCGATCGCGTCACGCGGCTGCTGCTGAACGAGGTCAAGCCCGAGCGCATCCTCTGCCTCACCTTCACCAAGGCCGCGGCGGCGGAGATGCGTAACCGCCTCGCCCACCAGCTCGGCCGCTGGGCGCTGGCCGAAGAGGCGACGCTCGATTCAGGTGTCGCCCGGCTGATCGACCGCGCGCCCACCGCGAAGGAGCGCGTGATCGCGCGCCGCCTGTTCGCGCGCGTGCTCGACGCCCCGGGCGGCATCAACATCCTGACCATCCACGCATTCTGCCAGGCGCTGCTGAAGCGCTTCCCGCTGGAAGCCGGCGTGGCGCCGGGCTTCGAGATCCTCGACGAGGCCGAGGCACAGACCATCCTGCGTCGCGTGCAGGACGAACAGATGGAGGCGCTGGCCCGCAGCGATGCGCCGCCGGAACTAGCTGCCGCACTCGCCACCGTCGCGGGCAAGGTCTCGATCGCCGAGTATGCCGAGCTGATGACGCGCCTCCTGAGCGAGCGCGCGTGGCTGCTGGCGCGCATCGGCGACGAGGCCGGCCTGGACCGTGTCCGCGCCCGCATCGCCAAGGCAATGGGCTGCCGTCCGGACGATACGGCCGCGGAGCTGACGAAAAGCGCCTGCGTCGACTCGGCCTTTGACGCCGCGGCGTTGCGCGAGGCCGCCCGCGCGCTGGCGAGCGGCGGCAAGCAGGACAAGATCCGCAGCGCCACGATCGCCGAATGGCTGGCCGCATCCGACCGTGCGGCGATGCTGCCCGCCTACGCGCAGGCTTTCTTCACCGCCAAGGGCGAGATCCTGGCACGGCTCGCCACCAAGGCTGCCATCCAGGCGATGCCCGGGATCGAGGACGTGCTGCGCGGCGAGGCCGAGCGGCTGTCCCGCACGCTCGACCGCATCAACGGCGCCACGCTGGTCGAACACACGCTGGCGCTATTGCGGCTCGGCCTCGATGTCAGCGAGCGCTACACCAACGCCAAGCGCCGCCGCGCCGTGCTCGACTACGACGACCTGATCGTCGCCACGCGCCGCCTGCTGGAAAGCGCGGAGAATGCGGCCTGGGTGCTGTTCAAGCTCGACGGCGGCATCGACCATGTTCTGGTCGACGAGGCGCAGGACACCAACCCCGACCAGTGGGAAGTGATCCGCAGCCTCACCGCGGAGTTCTTCGTGGGCGATGGTGCGGCCGTCGGGCGCAGCCGCACGATCTTCGCGGTCGGCGACACCAAGCAGTCGATCTTCGGCTTCCAGCGCGCCGATCCGCGCAAGCTGAAGGAGATGCGCACATGGTTCGACGATCGCAGTCGCGTCGCCGATCGCATGTTCGTCCCGGTCGAGCTCAACGTCTCGTTCCGCTCGACGCCGGCCGTGCTCGATGCGGTCGACTGGGTGTTCGGGGAGATCGAGGCCGCCAAGGGCGTCGCCGAGCCCGGCCATGTCGTCCACCTGCCCAGCCGCAAGAACGAGCCCGGCCGCGTGGAACTGTGGCCGCTGGTCGCCGGCGGCGAGGATGATGTCGATACGAAGGACATCGAAGCCGCCGGCAGCGGTGGAGGCCTCGCCCTGCCGCACGAGCGGCTGGCCCAGCTCATTGCCGCGCACGCCAAGGGGCTGATCGGCACGGAGCGCCGGGCGCGCGACGGCGAGACGCTGCATGCTGGTCACTTCATGGTTCTGGTGCGGCGACGCAACGAGTTCGTGAACGCACTGGTACGCGCGCTGAAGCGCGAAGGTGTCGAGGTCGCAGGCGTCGACCGGCTCAACCTCGGCCAGGAACTGGCCATCCAGGACCTGCTGGCCATGGCGCGATTCGTCCTGTTGCCGCAGGACGACCTCAACCTCGCGGCGCTCCTGAAGTCGCCGCTGATCGGCCTGCGGGAGGAGCAACTCTTCACGCTCGCCTGGAACAGACCCGGTCACCTCTGGCGCGCCCTGCGCGAGCGCCGCAGCGAGGCCGCGTTCGCTGCCGCCCATGCGACCCTCTCCGACTGGCTGCGCCGCGCCGACTACGAAACGCCGTTCGACTTCTTCGCCCGCGTGCTGGGACCGGAAGGCGGCCGGCGCCGCCTGCTGGAACGGCTGGGCCGCGAAGCGTCCGACCCGATCGACGAGTTGCTGGCGCGCGCGCTGCAGTATCAGGGGATCGAGGGCGGTTCGCTGCAGGGCTTCCTGCGCTGGTTCGAGACCGGCGGCGGCGAGATCAAGCGCGACCTCGACCAGAACCGGCGCCGCGAGCTGCGCATCCTGACCGTCCACGCTTCCAAGGGCCTGCAGGCGCCGATCGTCTATCTGCCCGACACCACGCGCGTGCCGCAGAACCGCGAGCGGCTGCTGGCCGACGATCGCGACGAGTCCCGCCTCTGGCTGCCGCGCACCGACGACGCCAACGACGCGGCGCGCACCTGGCGACGCGAGGTGCATGACCGGGCGCTGGAGGAACAGAACCGACTCCTCTACGTCGCCATGACCCGTGCCGAGGACAGGCTCTATGTCGGGGGATGGACGGGCACGCGCAAACCCGATCGCGGCTGCTGGTACGAACGCATCGAGGCCGGCCTGCGCGCGAGCGCCGAGGCCGAGCTGCCCGCCGACGCACCGCACCGTGTCCGCGCCGTGCCGCGTGACTTCGACTTCGCCCCCACGCTCGGCGCCGCAGGCTGGTCGGGCGCTGGCTACGAGCTGGTGAATGAAGGACACATCGTCGAGAGCGAGCAGCCCGAGCTGCCGATCGACGAGGAGGCGCCGTTGCCCGACTGGTGGAGCGAGCCCGCTCCGGGCGAGCCCGATCCGCCGACGCCGCTCGCGCCGTCGCAGCCGCTGCCCGACGAGGCCGCCGCCGAACCGCGGGCCTACAGTCCACTGATCGCCGACGACCCCAGACGTTGGAAGCGGGGTCTGCTGCTGCACGACCTGCTGCGCCATCTTCCCGGCCTGCCGCCCGGCGAGCGCGCCGATGCCGCCCGCCGCTTTCTCGCCCAGCCCGCCCATGCGCTCGCGGCGGAGGATGTGGAGAGCTGGGCCGCGGAGGCGCTGTCCGTCACCGAGGCGCCGGCTCATGCCGCCCTGTTCGCAGCCGGATCGCGCGCGGAAGTGCCGCTGATCGGCACCGTGAAAACGCCGCGGGGCACCTTCACGGTCAGCGGACAGGTCGACCGGCTGGCCGTTTCCGACCGCGAGGTCCTGATCGTCGACTACAAGACCAACCGCCCGCCGCCCGAATCCGCCGCAGGCGTGGCGCTCGCCTATCGCCGCCAGCTCGCGCTCTACCGGGCGCTGCTGCAGCAGATCTATCCCGGCCGCATCGTCAGGGCTTTCCTGCTCTGGACAGCGGCCCCGCGCCTGATGGAGATTTCTGCGGAAACACTCGATAAATCAATGCCTTATGCCGGCCCACCTTGACTCCGGGGGCGTGCGTTCCTAGCTTCTGGGCCAAGGGCGGCGCCGGTCCATCGACCGGCCAGTAGTGTATTTGGGAGAACCCACGATGACCGTTAAAGCAACCGATGCTTCCTTCGAGCAGGAAGTCCTGAAGTCCGACACGCCCGTCCTCGTCGACTTCTGGGCGGAGTGGTGCGGCCCCTGCCGCATGATCGGCCCCTCGCTCGAGGACATCTCCAAGGAGATGGACGGCAAGCTCAAGGTCGTGAAGATCAATATCGACGAGAACCCGATGGCGCCGACGCGCTACGGCGTGCGCTCGATCCCGACCCTGCTGCTGTTCAAGAACGGCCAGGTTGCCGCCACCAAGATCGGCGCCGAGCCGAAGCAGAAGCTGGTGAGCTGGATCAACACCGTCGTCTGACCTGAAGCGGGCGGCTCACCCGTTGCGGGCAAGGACCTCGCCCGCAACGTAGAGCGAGCCGCAGATGAGAATGCGCATCGGCGCGGGCTGGGTGGCCAACAGGTCTTCCAGTGCCGCGCCGATGTCGTTTGCGGGGATGCAGTCGAGGCCGACGTCAGCAGCCTTGGCGCAGGCTTCCTGCGGCGTATAGGCGGCATGACCTTCCGGGAACGGGATCGCGCGCGCCGCGGTGGCGTAGCGCGCCAGCGGCCGCAGGAAGCCCGAGGCATCCTTGGTCGTCTGCATGGCGAAGACGAGATAGAGCGGCAGCGGGGCCGGCTCCTTCGCCCATTCCGCCGCCATCCGGCCGAGCACGATGCCGCAATCCTCGTTGTGGCCGCCGTCGAGCCAGAGTTCGCAGCCGGGCGGCAGCGAATCCGGCAGCGGCCCTCGCGTGAGACGCTGCAGCCGTGCCGGCCATTCCACCGAGGCGAGCCCCTTGCGGATCGCGCCCTCGTCGATGTCGAAGCGCGCGGCCCGCAGCCGCTCGATGCAGGCCACCGCGGTGGCGGCATTGTCGATCTGGTGCGCGCCGATCAGCGCCGGCGCGGGCAGATCGAGGGTCAACAGGTCGCTTTCGTAGCGGAAGCCCGAGGCATGTGGCGTCACCTGCCACTCGCGCCCCATGCGGAACAGTGGCGCCGCGAGCTTGGCCGCCTCGGTCTCGATGACCTGGGCACTGACGTCGCGCTGGCGGCCGATCACCGCGGGGGTCGCGCGCTTCAGGATACCCGCCTTCTCCCAGGCGATGCCCTCGAGCTTGTCGCCCAGGAATCCGGTGTGGTCGTAGCCGACCGGCGTGATGGCCGAGAGAGCCGGTTCGATCACGTTGGTGCTGTCGAAGCGGCCGCCCATGCCGACCTCGATGATGCCAAGGTCGGCCGGCACGCGCGAGAAAGCGAGATAGGCCAGCGCCGTGGTGATGTCGAAGAAGGAGATCGGCGTGTCGCCGTTGGCCTCCTCGCACTCGGTCAGCATCTCGTCGAGCTCGTGATCGTCGATCAGTCGGCCGGCGATGCGGATGCGCTCGTTGAAGCGCACGAGATGGGGCGAGGTGTAGACGTGGACGCGGTAGCCCGCCGCCTCGGCCATGGCGCGCAGATGGGCGACCAGCGAGCCCTTGCCGTTGGTGCCGGCGACGTGGACCAGCGGCGGCAGCTTCTTCTCCGGGGATCCCAGCCGCTTCAGCAGCCTCTCGATGCGCTCAAGCCCGAGGGTGATGACCCTCGGATGATGGCTCATCAGACGCTGAACGATCGGGTCGTTCGCGGTCACGGCGGCGATCCCGTCAGCGCGAAGACGTGACCGCGAGCGGGCGGTTGTCGACGACGAGCGGATCCATGAACAGCGAGACCATGCGGATCAGCGTCTCGCGCAGCTTGTGGCGATGCACGACCGCATCGACCATGCCGTGCTCCAGCAGATACTCCGAGCGCTGGAAACCGGGCGGCAGTTCCTGGCGGATCGTGTCCTGGATGACGCGCGGGCCGGCGAAGCCGATGATCGCGTCGGGTTCGGCGATGTGGACGTCGCCCAGCATGGCGAACGAGGCCGAGACACCGCCGGTCGTCGGATCGGTCAGCACCACGATGTAGGGCAGGCCCGCTTCCTTGACCTTGCGCACCGCGATGGTCGTGCGCGTGAGCTGCATCAGCGACAGGATGCCTTCCTGCATGCGCGCGCCGCCGGAAGCCGAGAAGACGATCAGCGGCGCCTTGCGCGCGACCGCGAGGTCGGCGGCCATGACCAGCCCCTCGCCCACGGCCGTACCCATCGAGCCGCCCATGAAGCCGAAGTCGAGCAGCGCCACGATCGAGAGGCGGCTGCCCATGAGGCCGCTCGCCACGACCAGCGCATCGGTCGTGCCCTCGGCCTTGGCCTGGGCCTCCTTGAGGCGCGCGTCATAGCGCTTGGTGTCGCGGAACTTGAGCGGGTCGGCGTTCACGCGCGGCAGCGGATGAAGCTCGTACTTTCCCTCGTCGAACAGGTGCGGCAGCCGCTTCAGCGGCCGCAGCCGCATGTGATGGCCGCAGTGGTTGCAGACCTCCTGGTTGGCTTCCCAGTCGCGCGTGAACAGCATCTGTTCGCACTTCGGGCACTTAACCCAGAGATTGTCCGGCGTCTCCTTGCGGGCGACCAGCGCGCGCAGCTTGGGGCGGACGAAATTGGTCAGCCAGTTCATGAGCGCGGTATCGCACGAATGAGGGGGCGGGCCAAGGTCAGCGCCAGAACCCGCTGAACGGCGCGGCGATCTCCGAGGATTTCTTCACGACGCAGAAGGATTTCCGGGCCTGGTACTCGGCGCACAGCTTCTGCGCGGCTTCCGGCTGCAGGTCCGCAATGATGGCGGCCTGTTTCGTCACCTGGTTCGACGCGACCGGCAGGATCCATTCCTTCCCGGCGTGAGCGACGCCCATCGCCATGAGTCTCGCCTGTCCGGCGTCGAACGCGCTCTTGGCGCTGCGCCAGTCGCCGAAGGTCCCGAGCCAGACGGCATCGCCGGGATAGTCGTAGCGCATGGGATTGCACTCGGCATAGGGAAACACCGTCGTCGGTGCGCCTCCCGAATTCTTGGTCTGCCAGATCTTCTGGCGGCTCCCGCCGGTCTTCAGCGCATAGGCCTCGTCGAACAGGCGGACCAGGGCCTCGTCGCGCAGGTCGGAGCGGCGGAAGCCGAAGGCGACGGCGACCAGCCGCCGCCCGTCGCGCACCGCGCTACCCACGATGTTGAAGCCCGAGGCGCAGATGAAGCCGGTCTTCAGCCCGTCCGCATAGGGCGAATAGAGGTCGAGGAACTTCACGCCCGGCCCGATCCGCTGCTTGCCCAGCATGAACTCCTTGGTGCGGAAATAACCGTAATACTCGGGAAAGTCCTTGATGATCGCGAGCGCCAGGATGGCCATGTCGCGCGCCGTCGTCACCTGCTCCGGGTCGGGCCAGCCGTTGGCGTTGCGGAAGATCGTGGCCGTCATGCCGAGACGCTTTGCCGTATCGGTCATGCGCTGGGCGAAGGCCGGCTCCGAGCCCGAGATCTGCTCGCCGAAGGCGGTGGCGACGTCGTTGGCGGAGCGGGCGACCAGCGCCTGGATCCCCTGCTCCACCGTGATGGCCTGGCCGGGCGCGAGGCCGAGATGCGAGGCCGGCTTCTTGCGCGCATTCTCCGAGAAGGGAAGCGTCGAGGCGAGCTGCAGGCGGCCGGCCTTCAGTTCCTCGAAGACGATGTAGATCGTCATGATCTTGGTGAGCGAGGCCGGATACCACGGCGCGCCGGCATTGCGGTCCAGCAGGGCCTCGCCGGTCGCCACGTCGACCACGACATAGGGACCCGCGGGAACCGGGCCGGTCGGCGAGGCGACGGAGGCGATCTGGGCTCGCGCGGAGGTCAGCGACAGGGCGACAAGGCCCAGGATGCACAGCAGAAGACGCACGTTCATTGCCATCGATGCGGGACGAGCCGCCACCATACGCCCTTCCAACCGCCCGCGGGAGGCATTAGATCGGATGCATGCTCAAGGTCATGATCGCCCCCGTCACCCCGTTCCAGCAGAATTGCTCCATCGTCTGGTGCGACGAGACCATGGAGGGCACCGCCGTCGATCCCGGCGGCGACTTCGACATGCTGAAACAGGCGATCGACCAGCAGGGCATCAAGGTGACAAAAGTCCTGCTGACGCACGGCCACGTCGATCACGCCTCGGCCGCCGGCACCATGGCCGAGCATTACGGCGTGAAGATCGAGGGGCCGCACGAGGACGACCTGTTCCTGATCGAGGGCCTGCCGGAATCGGGCAGGAAGTACAATTTCCCGGTCTACAAGCCGTTCGTGCCCGACCGCTGGCTGACCCACGGCGAGACGGTCGACCTCGGCAACGTCACCTTCGACGTGGTGCACTGCCCCGGCCATACGCCCGGGCACGTCGTGTTCGTGAACAGGCCGGCCAAGGTCGCGTTCGTCGGCGACGTGTTGTTCCGGGGCTCGATCGGCCGCACCGATTTCCCGCGCGGCAACCACGAGCAGCTCCTCGATTCGATCCGCCACCGCCTCTGGCCGTTCGGCGACGACATCACCTTCGTCCCCGGCCACGGCCAGACCTCGACCTTCGGCTGGGAACGCAAGACCAATCCCTACGTGGCGGACCTGAACTTCGAAGATTAAGAGAGAAACTCATGCCGAGGAGGCTGCAAAGCAGCCGTCTCGAAGCATCGACACGCGCACTGCGCCTGTAACCCATCCTTCGAGACGCGCCTGTGGGCACTCCTCAGGATGAGGCCAAAAGCTGGCTTGCCGGGAAAACTTAAGCCTTCCGCACGCCCCTGACACCGTCGGCCAGCGCCTTGATGTAGGCGAACACGCCCGGGACGAGATCGGGCTTGGCCTTGCCGCCGTCGTCGAGGCCCGCCTTCACGCGCTCGACGATGGCCGAGCCCACGACGGCAGCATCGGCGTGACGCGCGATGGCCGCGGCCTGATCCGGGGTGCGGATGCCGAAGCCCACCCCGATCGGCAAATCGGTATGACGCTTGATCCGCTCGACATGGGTGCGCACGGCTTCTTCCGTCGCCGAACTGGTGCCGGTGATGCCGAGCACCGAGACGAAGTAGACGAACCCGGACGAATACTTCAGCACCGCCGGCAGGCGCGCGTCGTCGGTCGTCGGGGCGGTCAACAGCACCGTGTCGATGCCGGCCGCGACCGCATGGGGCTTGAGTTCGTCGGCCTCTTCCGGCGGCAGGTCGACCAGGATGAAACCGTCGACACCGGCGGCGGCGGCATCCTTGCAGAAGCGCTCGGGGCCGCGCTGGTAGACCAGATTGTAGTAGCCCATCAGCAGGATCGGCGTGTCGTTGTCGCCGGTTTCCTTGCGGAAGCGGCGCACCATGTCGAACGTCGCATCGACGGTGATGCCGGCCTTCAGGGCGCGCTGGCCCGCGAGCTGGATCGACGGGCCGTCGGCCATCGGGTCGGTGAAGGGCATGCCGAGCTCGATGAGATCGGCGCCGGCCGCGGGCAGGCCCTTCAGGATCTGGTAGCTGACGTCGAGGTTGGGATCGCCGGCGGTGACATAGGTGACGAGACCGGCCCGCTTGTCGGCCTTGAGACGGGCGAAGCGCTTGGCAATGCGGCTCATGGTCAGATCTTCATCCCGAGGCGTTCGGCAACGGCAAACACATCCTTGTCGCCGCGTCCGCACAGGTTCATCACCAGCAGATTGTCCTTCGGCAGGGTGGGCGCGAGCTTGATCACGTGCCCCAGCGCATGGGCCGGTTCGAGCGCGGGAATGATGCCCTCCAGCTTGCACAGCATCTGGAAGGCCGCGAGCGCCTCGTCGTCGGTGGCCGACACGTATTCGATGCGACCCGCTTCCTTCAGCCAGGAATGCTCCGGCCCGATGCCCGGATAGTCGAGGCCGGCGGAGATCGAATGCGCCTCGGTGATCTGGCCTTCCGCGTCCTGCAGAAGATAGGTCCGGTTTCCGTGCAGCACGCCCGGGCGGCCACCCGTGAGCGACGCGGCATGTTCGCCGGTCTCCACGCCCTTGCCGCCCGCCTCGACGCCGACGAGGCGTACCCCCTTGTCGTCGAGGAACGGATGGAACAGGCCCATGGCGTTCGAGCCGCCGCCGATGCACGCCACCAGCGTGTCGGGCAGGCGACCCTCGGCCTTCATCATCTGCACGCGGGTCTCGTTGCCGATGACGCACTGGAAATCGCGCACCATCGCCGGATAGGGATGCGGCCCCGCCACCGTGCCGATGCAGTAGAATGTGTTCTCGCAGGTGGCGACCCAGTCGCGCAGCGCCTCGTTCATGGCGTCCTTGAGGGTGGCCGACCCCGCGGTCACGGCGCGCACCTCCGCCCCCAGCATGTTCATGCGCACGACGTTCGGCGCCTGGCGGGCGACATCGACGGCGCCCATGAAGACCACGCAGGGAATATCGAACAGCGCGCAGGCGGTCGCGGTGGCGACGCCATGCTGGCCGGCGCCCGTCTCGGCGATGACCCGCGTCTTGCCCATGCGCTTGGCCAGCAGGACCTGACCCAGCACGTTGTTGATCTTGTGACTGCCCGTGTGATTGAGCTCGTCGCGCTTGAAGTAGATCTTGGCGCCGCCCAGCTTCTCGGTCAGGCGCTTGGCGTAATAAAGCGGGCTGGGGCGGCCGGCATAGTGCTCCAGCAGATAATCGAGTTCGTTCTGAAACGTCGGATCGGCCTTGGCCGCGTTGTAGGCCTTCTCCAGATCGAGGATCAGCGGCATCAGCGTCTCGGCGACGTAGCGGCCGCCGAAAATGCCGAAATGGCCCCGCTCGTCGGGGCCGGTACGGAAACTGTTGGGTGCGCTGGGCATTGCTTTTCCTATCGGGACGGGCCGGCTTAGCAGTCCCGGCTGGGGTCGGTCAAAAGCCCTAGATTTTCTTCTTCTTGGCGGCTTTTGCCTTGGGGGCGGCCTTCGGCTTCGGCGCAGCCTTGGGCTTTGCGGCCGGCCGCGCGGCGGCGACCCGCGGCGGCGGGGCGTCGTCCTCGATCTCGACGATCACCTCGATCTCGACCGGAATGCCGCGCGGCAGCGAGCCCATGCCGACCGCGGAGCGGGCATGGCGGCCCTTCTCGCCGAACACCTCGACGAAGAGATCCGAGCAGCCGTTGATGACCTCGGGATGGCTGCCGTATTCCGACGTGGCGTTGACCATGCCCAGCACCTTGACGATCCGCTTCACGCGGTCGAGGTCGCCCAGCTCGGCCTTGAGGGCGCCCAGGATGCTGAGGCCGGTGTCGCGCGCCAGGCGATTGGCCTGTTCGAGCGAGAAATCGCGGCCGACCTTGCCCACCGGCAGCGGCTTGCCCGGCAGGCCCGGGCCCTTGCCCGCCATGTAGATCAGGTTGCCGGTGCGGACGGCATTGACGTAGCTGCCCAACGGCGTGGTCGGCTCGGGCAGTTCGATGCCGAGCTCCTTCAGCCGTTCTTCGATCTTCATGCCGCCTGCTCCTTACAAGGTGTTTACTGCGCCGACGAAAGCGCGGATCAGTTCAATCGATTTCACACCGCGACTCGATTCCACACCAGAGGAAACGTCGACGGCAGGTGCGCCGGTCATGCGCACGGCCTCGGCGACATTGGCCGGCGTGAGGCCGCCGGCGAGGAACCATGGTACCGGCACGGTGCGCCCCGAGAGGATCGTCCAGTCGAACGCCGTCGCATTGCCGCCCGGCAGCGTGCCGTCGGCGGCGTCGAACATCAGGCGGTCGGCGACGCCCGCATAGGCCGCAATGCCACGATCGACGTCGGCCGGCACCGCGACCTTGATGGCCTTCATTACCGGCTTGCCCGTCCGCGCCTTGAGGGCGGCGACGCGCTCGGGCGTCTCCGCGCCGTGGAGCTGCAGCATGTCGATCGCGCCCGTCCCCAGGCGCGCATCGATCAGCGCATCGGCGGCATCGACGAACAGTCCGACGCGGATCACGGAGCTCGGCACGCGCGCGCCCAAAGCCTTCAGCAGATCGAGCGATTCGACGTGGCGCGGCGAGCGCGGAAACGTGACGAAGCCCACCAGGCCTGCGCCGGCCGCGACTGCGGCATCGACCGTCTCGGGCGTCGACAGTCCGCAGATCTTGGCTTCGACGGTCATGCGCCGACCATCACAGGTCGTTGACGCCGGCCTCGCGCGCGATCGCTTCGGCGGCGGCGCGTGGATCGGCCGCCTGGTAGATCGGCCGGCCGACGACGAGGTTGGTGGCACCGAGATCGACCGCCTGGCGCGGCGTCATCGCCCGCTTCTGGTCGTTGGCGGCGCTGCCGACGGGGCGGATGCCCGGCACCATCAGCACGAAGTCGGGGCCGCAGCGCTTGCGCAGCGCCTCGATCTCGAGCGGCGAACAGATCACGCCGTCGAGGCCGCTTTCCTGCGCCAGCGCCGCCAGGCGGACCACCTGATCGGACGGATCGGCATTGACGCCGGTGGCTTCGAGATCGGACCGGTCGAGCGAGGTCAGCACGGTGACGCCGAGCAGCCTCGGCCGCGCGACGTTCTGCTTGGCCGCCTGCGCGCCCGCCTCGTCGACCGCCGCCTTCATCATCTCGCGACCGCCGCCCGCATGGATCGTGATGAAGGTCGGCGCGAGCTCGACCACGGCGCGGATGCCGCCCGCCACGGTGTTGGGAATGTCGTGAAGCTTGAGATCGAGGAAGAAGCCCACGCCGGTCGCGCGGACCGGCATCGGGAAGGCATAGCGCACGCCGGGCGCGCCGTGCGCGAGGAAGAACTCCAACCCCAGCTTGATGCCGCCGACGGCCGGCTTCGGCCCTCCGGCGATGCTCTGGATCAGCTTGGTGGCGTGCGCAAGATCGGTCGTGTCGATGCTGCAGTAGACGGGATTGGCGCGGCTTTTCATGGCGGGCGCAACCTAATGGCCGCGCCCCTCACCAGCAATCAGGAACTGCGCACCCGGCGAACCGCGTCCTTCCAGCCGGCATAGCGGCGGTCGCGGGCGGCGCTGTCCTCCGCCGGCCTGAACGCCCGGTCGAGCACCCAGGTCCTGGACAGGGCCTCCAGCGAGGGCCACAGGCCGGCCGCAAGACCGGCGAGGAATGCCGCACCCAGGGCCGTCGTCTCGGTCACTTCCGGCCGCTCCACCGGAGTGCCCACCGTATCGGCCAGCCGCTGCATCAGCGGATCGTTCACCACCATGCCGCCGTCGACCCGGAGTTCGTCGATCTGCGCCCCGTCGCCGCGCATCGCCTCCAGCAGGTCGCGGGTCTGGTAGCAGACCGAATCGAGAGTGGCGGCGGCGATCTCGCCAGGGCCGGAATCGCGCGTGAGACCGAGGATCGCCCCGCGGGCTTCCGGATCCCAATGCGGCGCGCCAAGCCCGACGAAGGCCGGCACCATGTAGACGCCATGGCCTTCGCGGGCGCCGGCGGCGACCTTCTCCACGTCGGCGGACTTCTCGATCAGCGCCAGACCGTCGCGCAGCCACTGCACGGCCGCGCCGGCAATGAAGATGCTGCCTTCGAGCGCATAGGTGCGCCGTCCGTCGATCTGATAGGCGATGGTGGTGAGCAGCCGATGGCGCGAATGCACGGCGATGCTGCCGGTGTTGAGCAGCGCGAAGCAGCCCGTGCCGTAGGTCGCCTTCACCATGCCGGGCTTGATGCAGGCCTGGCCCACGGTCGCGGCCTGCTGGTCGCCCGCCATGCCGAGAATGGGCACCGGCGCGCCCAGGATCTTCGCATCGGCGACGCCCAGCCCCCCCGAGCAGTCGACGACCTTGGGCAGCAAGGATCCCGGCACGTCCAGAAGCTTCATCAGCTCGACGTCCCAAGTCCCATTCCGGATGTCGAGCAGCAGCGATCGGCTCGCATTGGTGGCGTCGCTCGCATGCACCTTGCCGCCGGTCAGGCGCCATAGCAGGAAGCACTCGATGGTGCCGGCTGCGAGCGCGCCTTTCTCCGCCGCGGCGCGGGCGCCCGCGACATGGTCGAGGATCCACGCGATCTTGGTGCCCGAGAAATACGGATCGAGCAGCAGGCCGGTGCGGTCGGTGAAGAGCTTTTCGTGGCCCGCCTTCTTCAACGCGGCGCAGCGGTCGGCGGTGCGGCGATCCTGCCAGACGATGGCGTTGTGGATCGGCTTGCCGGTGGCGCGGTCCCAGACGACCGTGGTCTCGCGCTGGTTGGTGATGCCGATGCCGGCCAGGCTCGCCGCGTCGAGTTTCGCCTGGGCCAGTGCACCGCGGCAGACCTCGACCGTGGCCGACCAGATCTCTTCAGGATCGTGCTCGACCCAGCCGGGCTTGGGGAAGATCTGCGGCAGTTCCTTCTGGGCCGACGCGACCGGGCGGCCGGTGTCGTCGAAGACGATGGCGCGGGTGCTGGTCGTGCCCTGGTCGATGGCGAGGATGTGGCGGACAGGCATGTCGGATTAGAACACACTCGCCTTTGGCCAGCACCTTTGTCTTTCTTGAACCGCGCGAGCTCTCGCGCTTGATGACAAGCGCTGCCGCCCGCCAGCGCCTTCGGCTTCGCCGAAGGCGCCTTAGTGCGCGCGATCTATGGCGAAGTCGACCGCTTCGAGCAGCGCCGACTTGAGCGGCGTGCTCGGGAACAGGCCGAGCGCGTCGCGCGCCATGGCGCCGTAATGGCGCGCCCGCTCCAGCGTGTCGGAAAGCGCGCTATGCCGTTCGATCAGGCTGTAGGCCTGTTCGAGATCGCCCTCGCGCTGGTCGAGCTTCTCGATCGTGCGCTTCCAGAATTCGCGGTCGACGGCGCCGCCGCGCAGGAAGGCGAGGATCACCGGCAGGGTGATCTTGCCCTCGCGGAAATCATCGCCCACCGACTTGCCGAGCTTGGCCTCGCGGCCCGAATAGTCGAGCGCATCGTCCACGAGCTGGAAGGCGATGCCGAGATTCATGCCGAAGCTCTGCAGCGCCACGCGCTCCGGACCATTGCGGCCCGCCACCATGGCGCCGACCTCGGACGCCGCGGCGAACAGCTTGGCGGTCTTCGCCTTGATGATCTCGAGATAGGTTGCCTCGGGCGTGCTGATGTCGCGCTGGCTGACGAGCTGCAGCACCTCGCCCTCGGCGATCGTCGAGGAGGCGTTGGAAAGCACGCCCAGCACGTCGAGCGAACCGACCTCGACCATCAGCTCGAAGGCGCGCGTGAACAGGAAGTCGCCGACCAGCACCGAGGCCTTGTCGCCGTACACGGTGTTGGCGGTCGGCTTGCCGCGGCGCAAGGCGCTCACGTCGACGACGTCGTCGTGCAGCAGCGTGGCCGAATGGATGAACTCGACACAGGTCGCGAGCTTGATATGCCGGTCGCTGTCGTCGCCGTAGCCGCACAACCGCGCCGCCGCGACCGTGAGCAGGGGACGCATCCGCTTGCCGCCGGCACCGACCAGATGATTTGCGAGCTCGGGAATCAGCGCCACCGGGGAGCGCATACGCACGACGATCTCGCGGTCGACACGCGACATGTCATCGGCGCAGAGCCGCAGGAGAGGTTCGAGACTGGGCGACTTGCGCTTGCCTTCGAGGGAGACGACGGTTGCCATGACGGGAGACTAAACTCTCCAATAAAGCCTGTTATTGCGACACGTTAGCGAGCCGGATGAGTAGCATGGAATCCGCGACAACCGAAGACACCGTAATGGGCGGTCGCGTACGACTCTTGCAGCCCCGACGCGGATACCGGATCGCGGTCGATGCGGTGTTGCTCGCCGCGGCCGCCGAAGCGAAGGCCGGCGATCGCATCCTCGATCTTGGCGCCGGCGTGGGAGCCGTGGGACTCTGCATCGCCGCGCGGGTGGCGGGATCCGACATCACCGGCATCGAGCTGCAACCGGCGCTGGCAGCGCTCGCCGAGCGCAATGCCCGGCTGAATGGAATGGAATCGCGGGTCCGCACGCTCGTCCACGATCTGGCTCATCCCCTGCCGACGGCACTCGCTGGGTTCGATCACGTCGCCACCAACCCGCCCTACCTCACGCCGGCCGTCGCCGATCCGCCGCCCGATCCCGGCAAGGCCCTCGCCACCATCGAATCGAGCGCCGATCTCTTTCGCTGGCTCACCGTCGCGACCGGCGCCCTCAAATCTGCAGGGACGCTGCTTGCAATCCATCGCAGCGACCGCCTCGAAGAGATCGTCGATGTGCTGGCGCGGCTGGGCTGGGGAGACATCACGGTGAAGCGGCTGCCGCCCGCCGCCCGCGTCCTGGTGCGCGCCCGCCGTGCGGACAGTTCGAGACGGCACGAAGCCCCACCGCTGGTCCTGCACCGCCCGGACGGCGGCTATACCGACGAGGCCGAGGCGATCCTGCGCCACGGCCAGCCGCTTGCCTTCTAGAAGCGCCGCCGCGACAGTGCCCGCCATGTTCAAGTGGATCAGCGATCGTTTCCGCCGCGGGCCCGTCGTGCCCGTCGTGCGCCTTTCGGGTGTCATCGCCAGTGGCGGCCTGCTCGGCGGCCGCAGCCTCTCGCTCGAATCGGTCGCGCCGCTGCTCAGGCGCGCCTTCGAGACGAAGGGCGCCAAGGCCGTGGCCCTGTCGCTCAACTCCCCCGGCGGCTCGCCCGTCCAGTCGTCGCTGATCGCCCAACGCATCCGGCTGCATGCCCGCGAAAAGGGCCTGCCCGTCATCGCCTTCGTCGAGGACGTGGCAGCCTCCGGCGGCTACTGGCTGGCCTGTGCCGCCGACGAGGTCATCGCCGATCCCAGTTCCATCGTCGGCTCGATCGGCGTCATCAGTGCGGGCTTCGGCTTCCAGGACCTGATCGCGCGCATCGGCGTGGAGCGTCGCGTCCATACGTCGGGCGAGAACAAGTCGATGCTCGATCCCTTTCGGCCCGAGCAGCCGGAGGATGTCGAACGCCTGAAGCGACTCCAGGCGGAGATCCACGAGGGCTTCAAGGCCTGGGTGCGTGAGCGCCGCGGCCGACTCCTCAAGGCGGACGAGAGCCTGCTGTTCACCGGCGAGTTCTGGACGGCGCGACGCGGCCTCGAATACGGGCTGGTCGACGGATTCGGCGAGTTGCGCGCGACCCTGCAGCAACGATACGGCGAGAAGGTGCGCCTGCCCGTCATCGGTCCGCGCCGCCGCCTTCTGTCGCGCTTCGGCCTGCAAGGCGGGCCCGGCGGCCTCGACACTCTCGGACCGGCCACGCTCGCGGCCCTCGACGAGCGGGCGCTCTGGCAGCGTTTTGGACTCTAGGAGAGACTTGCGATGAACCTTCGTACCCCCGTCGCCGCCGAGGACCTGGCCGCCGTGCGGCAATGGTTCGACACGCTGTCGAAGCACTGCCGCGCCGTCGACTACGAGGGCGCCCGCGCGATCTTCGCCGACGACATGATCGCCTTCGGCACCTTCACCGACTTCATGATCGGCCGCGAACTGGCCGAGCAGAAGCAGTGGCGCAACGTCTGGGGCACGATCCGCGAGTTCCGCTACGACCTCTCGAAGATCGAGGCCATCGTCTCGGCCGACCGGTTGACCGCCGTCGGCATGGGCGTGTGGCAATCCTACGGCTTCCATCCCAACGGCGACCGCTTCGACCGGCCGGGCCGCACCACCACGGTGATGGGACGCAAGGCGGTGGGCGATCCGTTCGTGGCCACCCACACCCACATGTCGCTGTTCCGCGGCACACCCGAGCGCAGCTACGGCAACTTCGCGAAAAGCGAAGTCGAGCCCTAGCCCGGGCTGGTGAGCTTGAGGCCGACGATGCCCGCCACGATCAGGCCGATCGAGGCAAGGCGCGGCAGGTCGGCCGCTTCACCGAACAGGAAGATGCCGAGGACCGCCGTGCCGACGGCACCGATACCCGTCCAGACAGCGTAACCGGTGCCGACCGGCAGCGTCTTGAGCGCAACGCCGAGCAGGATGACGCTCACGACCATCGCTGAGCCGGTAAGGACCGACGGCAACAGCCGCGAGAAGCCGTCGGTGTACTTGAGACCGATCGCCCAGCCGATCTCGCAGAGACCGGCGATGAACAGAATGAACCAAGCCATGGGACGCACCCTTGCAAGAAGCCGGGTCGTCCCGACACTTGCCCCTTGGAAGCGGGGTCGTCCCCGCCGGGCGCAAGGTCAGGTAAGCGGATCGCGAAGACGGCGCAAGACGTTACGGTGGCGTAACAAGAGGAAGGGTCCCTCACTGCGTTCGGGATGACAGTTGTGTCGGGGTTTGCGCAGTGCGCTCACCACGGAAAAGCTGTCATCCCGAACGCCATGAGGGACCTTTGAGTCAGAGGGTCACGCCGGATCCTGCGCGCCCTTGCGCTCGACGATCATGCGGTACTGGTCGGGCTGGCGATGGACGGCGAAGTTGAAGGTCGTCGTCTTGTAGCTCCTGCCGGCATCGAGGTCGCAGCGATGCACGACCAGCTCGTCACCGTCGCCGGCCGCACGCGCCACGACCTTGCCCGAGGGCGCCACGATCATGCTGTCGGCGAGCGAGGGCACGCCCTCCTCGTTGCCGCCCTTGGCGACGCCGACCACCCAGGTGCCATTCTGGTAGGCGCCCGCCTGCATGGAGAGCTGGTTATGGAACCAGGAATGCTCGTCGTGATCGGGGGATGGCGCGTTGTGCAGCGGCGTGTTGTAGCCCAGCAGCACCATCTCGACGTTCTGCAGGCCCATCACGCGATAGGTCTCGGGCCAGCGGCGATCGTTGCAGATGCACATGCCCATGTTGGCGCCGAACGCCCGGACGACCGGGAAGCCGAGATTGCCGACCTCGAAGTAACGCTTCTCGAGATGCTGGAAGGGACGCTGCGGCTCGTGCTCGGCATGACCGGGCAGATGGACCTTGCGGTACTTGCCGACGATGCGCCCGTCGCGCTCGACCAGGATTGAGGTGTTGAAGCGCCGGACACGCCCGTCCTCGTTCGCGAGTTCCGCGTAGCCGAGACAGAAACCCATATCGAGCCGCTTCGCCTCGTTGAACAGCGCCGCCGTCTCGTTCGACGGCATCTCCTGCTCGAAGAAGGAATCGATCTCGGCCTGGTCCTGCATCCACCAGCGCGGGAAGAAGGTCGTGAGCGTGAGTTCGGGGAACACTACAAGATCGCAGCCCATGCGCCGGGCTTCGCGCAGATGGGCGATCAGCCGCTCGACCACGTCGCGGCGGGTATGGCTGCGCTGGATGGGGCCCATCTGGGCCGCGCCGACTGTCAGAAAACGAGTCATCGTCACCTCTTCGGCGACGAGTATAGCGCCTAGGAGACGATCCGCTTCACGTCGTTGGTGAATTCAGCCGAGCAAAATGTGCCGCCCTGGAAGAGATCGCCGACCGGATCTGGTCCGATCTTTGCCTGCTCCGCCTCGGCGTGGGCGCGATGGTCCTCGGCCTTGTCCTGCGGGCGATAGCCGAGCTGCTCGGCCCGCGAATTGTCCCACCAGCCCGCCGCATTGTCGGACGCGCCGTAGAAGATCTCGTAGCGCAGATCGGGATGGTCGAGACCGATCCGGAAGAGCTGCACGAGGTCGCGCGGCGAGATCCAGATCGACAGGCGCCGCACGTCGAGCGGACGCGGGCCGACATTGCCGATGCGCAGGCAGGTCACCGCGATCCCATGCTTGTCGGAGTAGAGCGAGCCCAGTGCCTCGCCGAACACCTTGCTGACGCCGTAGCGGCTGTCGGGCCGCACGGTCAGATTGGTGCCGATGCGCTTCTTGCGCGGATAGAAGCCGATCGCGTGGTTGGACGAGGCGAAGATCACGCGCTTCACGCCGGCTTCGCGCGCCGCCTCGAAGACGTTGTAGCAGCCCACGATGTTCGCCTGCAGGATCTGGTCCCACGTGCCCTCGACCGAATGGCCGCCGAGATGGATCACGCCGTCGGCGCCCTTCAGCACCGCAGCCACCTCGTCCGGATTCGTGAGATCCGCGGCAAGAAAGGTCTCGCCCGGCTGAAGGTCCGGCGGCGTGACCCGGTCGCTCAGCACCAGGCCGGGATAGAGCTTCGCCAGCAGCGGGCGTGTCATGGTGCCGATGCCGCCGGCGGCGCCCGTGAGGACGATCCGACGGGCGGCGTTGCTAGCCTCGGCCATTCTTCTTTCCTCCTGCCAGCTTTCGATAGCGTTCGAGCGAACGCGTGAGATGGTCGCGCATGGCGCGCCGCGCCTCGACAGGATCGCCGCCGGTGACTGCCATCACGATACGCGTGTGCTCGACCTGGATGCGTTCGAGATAAAGACGTCGTTCGGCCGGCGTATCGACCTCGAGCCGGACGCTCTGGCGCGGAATCACGTGGCTGCCGAGATAGGCGAGGAATCGCGGGAACTGGTCGTTACCGGTCGCCTCGGCGATGGCGCGATGGAACGCGAAATCCTCGGCCACCGCGCCCTCGCCGCGCTGCAGGGCGGCGTCGATGGCACGCCATGCCGTCCGGATGGCCGCCAGTTGCTTGCGGCTGGCGCGCTCGGCCGCCAGGGCCGCGGCCTGCACCTCGACGGCCAGCCGCAGCTCCATGACGTTGATGATGTCGGGCAGCGAGGTCGCGCGCGGCGGGACGATGCGGAACGGGCCGGCCGCCGGATCGGCGACATAGGCGCCGGAGCCGCGCCGCGTCACCACCAGCCCGTCGGCGCGCAAGGCGGCGACCGCCTCGCGCACGACGGTGCGGCTCACACCGAACTGCGTCGTCAGATCCTGCTCGGTCGGGAGGCGCGTACCGGGCGCCAGCCGGCCGCCCCGGATGTCGGCGCCGAGCCGCGCCATCACCTGCTCGGCAAGATTGTTGGCGGGCTGCTTGTCGGCCATCGGCACGATGCTAGCGATGGTCAAGTTGTCGGACAATTGAGAACGGCGATCATCCCGGCGCGCCGCCCGCCGTGCAGAAGTCAGGTGTCGGCGAGTTCCAGCATCACGTTCAGCAGCACCTGCGCGCCGGCGGCGAGATCGGCGGCCTCGGTATGCTCCTTCACGTTGTGGCTGAGGCCCGCGACCGACGGCACGAAGATCATCGCCGTCGGGCAGAGGCGCTGCATCATCTGGGCGTCGTGGCCGGCGCCCGACGGCATGCGCCGCGTGCTCAGCGACAGCGCCCTGGCATGGTGTTCGACGCGATCGACCAGCCCGGCATCGAAGATCACCGGCTCGAAGCGAGCCAGCACCTTCGCCTCGACTTCGACGCGCTCGGCCATTGCGACCTCGGCGATGTGGGCAGCGACGCGCGCCTCGGCTTCCTGGAGTCTGGCCTCGTCGGTGTTGCGCAGGTCGACGGAGAAGACGGCTCGGTTGGGCACGACGTTGATGAGGTTGGGCCGCAGCGCCAGCGAGCCGACCGTGGCCACCTGGTCGCCGCCCATCTCCCAAGCGAGCTTTCGCGCGAACAGGTTGACGGAGGCCGCGAGATAGCCGGCATCGCGGCGCAGCCGCATCGGCGTCGTGCCGGCATGGTTGGAGACGCCGGTCACGGTGTACTCGGTCCACGAGATGCCCTGCACGCTCTCCACGACGCCGATCTGCACCTTCTCCTCGTCGAGGATCGGGCCCTGCTCGATATGCAGCTCGACGAAGGCATGCGGCTTCAGCGCGCCGGGCTTTGCCGCCCCGAGATAGCCGATGCGCCTGAGCTCGTCGCCGACCGCGGCGCCGTCCTTGTCGACGGCGGCATAGGCCTCGTTCAGCCCGATGCCGCCGACATAGACGAGGCTGCCCATCATGTCGGGCTGGAAGCGCGCGCCCTCCTCGTTGGTGAAGAAGGCCACCGCGATCGGCCGGCGCGTCGTCACCCCGGCCTCGTTCAGGGTCCGCACGACCTCCAGGCCGGCGAGCACGCCGTAATTGCCGTCGTAGCGCCCGCCCGTGCGCACGGTGTCGATGTGGCTGCCGGTCATGACGGGCGCGAGGTTCTCGGTCCCGGCGCGCACGCCGATCACGTTGCCGATCGCATCGACGGTCACGGCGAGCCCGAGCGCCTTCATCCAGCCCACGACGAGATCGCGGCCGAGCCGGTCCTCGTCGGTCAGCGCCAGCCGCGCGCAGCCCCCGCCCTCGATGGCGCCGATGGAAGCCAGCTCGTCCAGCGCGCCGAGCAGACGCTGTTCGTTCAGTCGCAGCATGAATTCTCCAATCGTTCCAAGACCTTAGCCCTTCACCGGAGAGCGGGCAAAATATCACGGTGGCTTGAACCGGGATTGCCTTGCCAGCGCCACGGCCCGGGGTCACTTAGGGAAGCGATGGCACGCTTCCTCGCCCTTTTGCTCGTTCTGCTGGCAAGTCCGGCTTTTGCGCAGTCGGCGTCCGCGCAAGCGGTCGTGCAGACCGAGAACGTGCGCTCCGAACTCGTCTCCGAAGTCGCGGCGGTGAAGGCCGGCGAGCCCTTCTGGGTCGGCCTGCGCCAGACGATAAAGCCGAAGTGGCACACCTACTGGAAGAACCCGGGCGAATCCGGCCTGCCGACCGAGATCGCCTGGAAGCTGCCCGAGGGTGCGAAGGCCGATCCCATCGTCTGGCCGGCGCCGATGCGGTTCGATATCGGCGGCATCATCAATTACGGCTTCAAGGACGAATCGGTCCTGCTGGTGCGCATCACGCCGCCGGCCAATCTCTCGGGGCCGCTCACCCTCGCCGCCGAAGCCAACTGGCTGGTCTGCGAGGACGTCTGCATTCCCGAAGAGGGCAAGTTCGAGCTGGTCCTGCCGTCGGGCGCCACTGCGACACCGGCCTCGCCGGAGACGCGCGCTCTGTTCGAGCAGGCGCGGCGCGCCCTGCCGACCCAGAGCCCGTGGC
Source organism: Reyranella aquatilis (assembly GCF_020880995.1). Taxonomy (GTDB): domain Bacteria; phylum Pseudomonadota; class Alphaproteobacteria; order Reyranellales; family Reyranellaceae; genus Reyranella; species Reyranella aquatilis. The sequence goes on from NZ_JAJISD010000004.1 coordinate 290,392, forward strand.
CGGCGCGCTACGGCGTGTCGAAGGCCGGCGATCCGACGCTGCTGGTCGAGGCCAAGGGGCTCAAGGCCGACGCGATCAGCGACATCTATTTCTTCCCGGCCGAATGGGGCCCGGTCGCCACCATGGCGAAGCAGAACGCCACGGTCACCGCCGAGGGTATCCGCATCCCGCTGAAGAAGGGCGATGCCAAGGCCGCGATGCCGGCGGAGCTCGCGGGCACGCTGGTCCTCACCGAGAAGACCGCCGACGGCCGCGTGAAGCAGGCCTTCGACCTGTCGGCGAAGCTCGATCCCGCCTTCGTGCCCACCGGCGCGTCGGCCTCGTTGGCGAACGCGGTCGGCGCCGAGCAGATCTCGCTGGTGCAGGCGCTGCTGTTCGCGCTGCTGGGCGGGCTGATCCTGAACCTCATGCCCTGCGTGTTCCCGGTGCTGGCGATGAAGGCCGCGGCCTTCGCGCGCCTCGCCGGCCACGAGCAGAGCGCGATGCGTCGCGACGGCATCGCCTATACCGCGGGTGTCCTGATCTCCTTCGCCGCCATGGCGGGTGTGGTGATCGCGATCCGCTCGGCGGCGGGCGAGGTGAGCTGGGGCTTCCAGTTCCAATCGCCGGTCTTCTCACTGCTGATCGCCTATCTCTTCTTCGTCGTCGGCCTGAACCTCTCCGGCGTGTTCGAGGTCGGCGGCCGCCTGGCCGGTGTCGGTCAGGGCCTCGTCTCGCGCGGCGGCACGACCGGCGCCTTTTTCACCGGCGTTCTGGCGGTGATCGTGGCGACGCCCTGCACCGCGCCGTTCATGGCCGCGGCGCTGGGCTTCGCGCTCAGCCAGCCCGCGCCGGCCACCGTGGCGGTGCTGCTGGCGATGGGTCTGGGCCTCGCCCTGCCCTACCTGGCGCTGTCGATGACGCCGGCGCTGCAGCGGCTGATGCCGCGGCCGGGCCCGTGGATGGACCGGCTGCGCCAGTTCCTCGCCTTCCCGATGTATGCCTCCGCCGTCTGGATGATCTGGGTGCTGACCCAGCAGACCGGCGCCGACGGCGTGCTCTATGCGCTGGGTGGCATGATCCTGATCGCCTTCGCCATCTGGCTGCTGCGCATCGGCACCGGCGCCTCGACCGGGACGTGGCTGCGCCGCGGCCTCGCCGCCGCCGCCGTACTGCTGGCCTTCGCCGCGACGCTGAAGCTGGACGACAGTCCCGCGACCGCCGCTTCGGCTTCGGGCGGCGCGCAGGCCGGCGTCAGCTTCGACGGCTGGGAGCGGTTCTCGCGCGCCCGGATGGCCGAGGCGGTGGCCGAAGGCAAGCCGGTGTTCGTCGACTTCACCGCCGCCTGGTGCATTACTTGCTTGGTGAACGAGCGCGTCGCACTCGAGGTGCCCGCCGTCCGCAAGGCCTTCGAGCAGGCGGGTGTCGTCAAGCTGAAGGGCGACTGGACCAACCGTGATGCCGAGATCACGGGCGTGCTGAAGGAACTGGGCCGGGCGGGCGTGCCGCTCTACCTGTTCTGGGCACCGGGGGCGGATCGACCGAAGATCCTGCCGCAGGTGCTCACCGAGTCGCTGATCCTCTCGGAACTGTCATCGATCCAGCAAGCCAAGCGTTAGAGGAGGCAAACATGTCGAAGCTGAATGTCCCCCGTCGTACCCTGCTGCTGGGCAGCGCCGCGATCGTCCTCGCCCCGGCCGCCGCCTTCGCCACCACCAGCCCCGACATTGGCAAGCCCGCGCCCGCCTTCACCGCCGTCGACAGCAACGGCAAGACTTGGTCGCTGGCGGACCTGAAGGGCAAGGTCGTCGTCCTAGAAACGACGAATCACGATTGCCCCTACGTGCGCAAGCACTACAACGCCAACAACATGCAGGACCAGCAGCGTGAAGCCGCCGCCAAGGGCGTCGTCTGGCTGACCGTCGCCTCCTCCGCCACCGGCGAGCAGGGCCATGTGACAGCGCAGCAGGCCAACGACCTCACGAAGAGCCGCAATGCCGCGCCGGCCGCCGTGCTGCTCGACCCGCAGAGCAAGGTCGCGCGCGCCTACGGCGCCACCGTGACGCCGCACATGTACATCATCGATGCCAAGGGTACGCTGGTCTACAAGGGCGGCATCGATTCGATCCCGTCGTCCAGCGCCGCCGATATCCCGAAGGCCACGCAGTATGTTCGCGTGGCGCTGGGCCAGGTGCTGGCCGGCCAGCCGGTCGCCGACGCATCGACCCGCGCCTATGGCTGCACGCTGAAATATCCGAAGACCTCGAGCTGACGGAACGGCCGTGCCGCACGACGGCTGGCATCCGCACGACGAGCACCCTCATCACCATCACGGCCCGCCAACGCGGCGGACCGTGCTCGCGGCGGCCGCGTTGCTGCCCTTCGGTGCTGCCAGTGCCCAGACGGTAGATGCCGCCCAGCGCATCGCCGACGCCGCCAATCGCTTCCTGGTCTCGCTCGACGAGGGCCAGCGCCAGAAGGCGATGATCGCCTTCGATTCCGGCAATCGCCTCGATTGGCACTACATCCCGCGCAGTCGCCTGGGCCTTGCCCTGGGCGAGATGCGCGCCCCGCAGGCGGATGCCGCCCGCGCCCTCTTCGCCTCGGTCCTGAACCGGCGCGGCCTCGAACTGCTCGACGGCGTGCGCCTGCTGGAAGGCGTGCTGCGCGAGCAGCAGGGCAGCTTCCGCGACCCCGGACGCTACTACGTCACCGTCTTCGGCACGCCCGGCCGCTTTCCCTGGGGCTGGCGCTTCGAGGGTCATCATCTGTCGCTGAACGTGTCGCTCCCCGCCGCGGGGCATGTCTCGGTGACGCCGTTCTTCACCGGCGCCCATCCCGCCACGGTACGCGACGGGCCGAATGCGGGCTTCCGCCTGCTCGGCGCGTCGGAGGATCTCGCGCGCCAGATCATGGCCGGTCTCGACGATCGGCAGCGTAAGGCCGCGACCATTGCCGACCGTTCGTTCGGAGAGATCGTGGCGAGCCCGCAGCGCGAGCAGGATCTCGGCAGCCCCAGGGGCCTGCTCCTCGGCGAGATGACCGGCGCGCAGCGCACGCTGGTCGAAGCACTGATGGACCGGTTTCTCGGTACGCTCGCCGCCGATCTCCTGGCGCAGCAGAAGCAGCGCGTGATGGAACAGGGCCTCGCAGGCTTTCGCTTCGCCTGGGCCGGTTCACTGACGCCGGGCGACGCGCACTACTTCCGCGTCCACGGTCCCGTGACACTGATCGAGCACGACAACACCCAGAACGGCGCCAATCATGTCCACGCGGTGTGGCGCGACCTCGCCGCCGACTTCGGCCGCGACGCGCTCGCCGACCACTACCGCCAGCAGAAGCACCGCTGAGGCGGGCTATGTGACGGGCGCCACGGGCGCGACCGGCGGCGCTTCGGCTGCCGCCGCCATAGCCGGGGTGACGACGGCCGGGGCCAGTCCGCCGTGCACGAGTTGATGAATGAAGGCCAGCTTGTCGATCGCGGGCTGCGACAGCACGAAGGGATAGAGGTCGGGCTGGCCCATCGCGCGGTTGAGGCTGTTGAGCGCCAGCGAGAGCGGCAGCCAGCTGTCGATGAGCTGGCCGATCTCGCGCGCCCGATAAGGATCGAAGTCGACGCTGGCGTCCAGCTCGTCGCCCTTGGCCAGGCGAGGCTGGGTCGACAGGCCGAAGGCGCGCGCGATCTCGAGCGTGTCGACTATGTGGAGGTAGTGCGCCCAGGTCTCGGCGAAATCCTCCCACGGATGCGAGGTCGCGTACTGGCTGACGAAGTGTTCCTGCCAGTCGGGCGGCGCGCCGTTGGCGTAGTGGTTCTGCAGCGCCTGGCCGTAATCCTGGCGGTCGTCGCCGAACACCGCCCGGCAGGCGTCGAGCTGGCCGCCGTCGCGCACCAGCCGGTCCCAGTAGTAATGCCCGATCTCGTGCCGGAAGTGGCCGATCAGCGTGCGATAGGGTTCATGCATCGCGACCCGGTTCTGCTCGCGGCAGGCATCGTCGGCCTCGGCCAGGGCGAGGGTGATGAGCCCGTTGTCATGCCCCGTCATGACCTTGGGTGCATTGGGATCCGGCAGCTCCGCCAGGAAATCGAAGGCAAGCCCCGTGTCCGGCGATTCGGCCTTGGTCGGGGCCGGCAGCTTGAACCGCAGTAACGAATAGAACATCCGGTGCTTGGCAATCTCGATCTTCTGCCAGTTGGCGAGGTTATCGGCGATCGACAGGTCGGGGATCATCCTGTTGTGCCGGCAGGAGAGGCAGAAATTCTCCGCAGAGGTCGATTCCACCAGCCAGTTGCAGGCGGCATGCTGGGCATTGGCGCAGAACCGGTAGAGGACGCTGGGCGACGCCAGCGAGCGCCACAGCTCACCCTCCGGCTCCAGCGCCGACAGCGTCGCCGCCTCGGGTACGTAGCCGAGCTTGTGCCCGCATTTCACACAGACATCGTTCTCGAAATACAGGATCTGCCGGCAGCTCTGGCACTTGAAGAGTTTCATGGCCCGCACAACGCCCGGCGCCCCGCCATGTTGCCTCCCCATTGCGCCGCAGGTGGAACTTTGTGCCCGCCCCGCCCGTTCAAGCCGCACAAGAGGGAGATGCCGCATGGGCGTGAAGTCAGAAGCTCGAGACGCGGCCCCCACCGATGAGCCGGCCGCCGCGCCCTCCGTCCTGATCCACGGCGGTCGCGTCCTGCCCGCCGTCACCGTCGACACCTACAACGAGGAACTGCGCGACGAGGAAGGCTTCGTCGGCGATCGCGCCAGCCGCCGCGCCTTCCGCGCCATCCTGGCCGACTGGCGCGACCGGATGAAGGAGCGGGGCGAGGATCCGTTCGGAGACGTGCCGATGGAGGAAATCTCCAAGTCCAAGCTCGACAAGATGCTGGCGAGCGCCGATCCGGTGTCGGCCGGCCTCGTCCACACCGTGGTCGAGGAGTTCGCGGGCGAACTGGCGACCGTCGTTCGCCGCTTCCTGCGCCTCGAGACCTGGAAGGGCACGCAGCGCATCGTCATCGGCGGCGGCATGATCGGTAGCCGGATCGGCGAGCTCGCGATGGGCCGGGCCAGCATCATGCTGGCGGCGGACGGCGTGAGCATCGAACTCCGGGCCATCCAGAACGATCCCGACGAGGCGGGGCTGATCGGCGCCGTGCATCTCGCGCCGAGCTGGGTGATGGCGGGACACGACGCCATCCTCGCCGTCGACATCGGCGGCACCAACGTGCGCGTCGGCATCGTCGAACTGAATGCCGGCAAGCGCGGCGAGGTCGAGGAAGCCGATGTCTGGAAGCGCCAGCTCTGGCGCCACGCCGACGACAAGCCCGAGCGCGACGAGGCGATCGAGAAGATCGCCGCCATGCTCGCCAAGTTGATCGACCGTGCGGGCGAGGAGAAGATGAAGCTCGCGCCCTTCATGGGCATAGGCTGCCCCGGCCTGATCGACGAACACGGCTTCATCCTGAAGGGCGGCCAGAACCTGCCGGGCAACTGGGAGGGCAAGGATTTCAGCCTGGCGGCCGCCCTCTCGGCCCACCTTCCCAGGATCGGCGGCCATGACATCTTCATCCAGATCCACAACGACGCCGTCGTCCAGGGCCTGAGCGAGGTCCCCAACATGAAGGACGTCGAGCACTGGGGCGTGATGACGATCGGCACCGGCCTCGGCAACGCGCGGTTCACCAACCGGGAGTGACGTGACCAAGCCCGCAACGGCCTAAAGGTCCTTCGCTCCGCTCAGGATGACAAATTCTTTCAGAAACGACGCAGTGCGCCGATTTCACGAAAGTTGTCATCCCGAGCGTCAGCGAGGGACCCTTCCCTTCTCTGCGACGGTCCGATCTCCGCTACCCCATCTGATAGCCCGGCGTGGACTTCGAGATGGCGATCTCCGATTCGTCCATGTCGTCGAGGATGCCCTCGAACAGCGGCGTGGTGAGATAGCGCTCGCCGGTGTCGGGCAGCATGCAGAGGATGACCGACCCGGCGGCCGCCCTGGCCGCGACCTGCAGGGCGATGGCGAAGGTCGAGCCGCCCGAAATGCCGGTGAAGATGCCCTCCTTCTGCGCCAGCGCCTTGGCGCACTTGATGCCCTCGGCGCCGGCGACCGGCAGCAGTTCGTCGTAGAATTTCCGGTCGATCGATTCCTGCAGCACCAGCGGGATGAAATCCGGCGTCCAGCCCTGGATCGGATGCGGCTCGAACGCGGGATGGCTGACCGCAGGTGAGCCGTCCGCGCTGCGCTCCTGGGCCTTGCCGCTGCCGACGAGCTGGGCGTTCGCGGGCTCGGTCAGGATGATTTTCGTCTCGGGCCGCTCCTTGCGCAGCACGCGGGCCACGCCCGTCACCGTGCCGCCGGTGCCATAGCCGCTCACGAAATAGTCGAGCCGCTGGCCCTTGAAGTCGGCCAGGATCTCGCGCGCCGTCGTGGCCTCGTGGATCTCGGCATTGGCGTCGGTCTCGAACTGGTGGGCGAGGAACCAGCCGTTCGCCTTCGCCAGCTCGACGGCCTTCTGGTACATGCCGAAGCCCTTCTGGGCCCGCGGGGTCAGCACGACCTTGGCGCCCAGCATGCGCATCAGCTTGCGCCGCTCGATCGAGAAGCTGTCGGCCATGGTGACGACCAGCGGATAGCCCTTCTGGGCGCAGACCATCGCGAGGCCGATGCCGGTGTTGCCGCTGGTCGCCTCGACCACGGTCTGGCCGGGCTTGAGCGTTCCGTTGCGCTCGGCCGCCTCGATGATGTTGACGGCGAGGCGATCCTTGACCGAGCCGCCCGGATTGAAGGCCTCGGCCTTCACGTAGATCGTGACGCCCTTGGGCGCCAGCGCATTGATCCGGATGCAGGGCGTGTCGCCGATCGTGTCGAGAACGTTGTCGTACAGCCGACCGCGCCCCGCGGTGGTCCTCAATCCGGCGCCCATGTCTTCCTCCGTTTGCTCGAGAGGAAACTCTACGCGCTTCATCCTCCACGGGGAACCACGGTAAGATCGTATGAACCTCGGGGGCATTCGATGAGACGGCGGACATTACTGGCGGGCATGGCCGCGACCGGGCTTGCGGCAATGGCGCGCCCGGCCTTCGCGCAAGGCGACCTCCTGCCCTCGTGGAACGACGGTCCGACCAAACGCGCGATACTCGACTTCATTGCGCGCACGACGCAGGCCGGCGGACGCGACTGGGTGCCGGTTCCCGAGCGCATCGCCTGTTTCGACAACGACGGCACGCTGTGGACCGAGCAGCCGGTCTATTTCCAGATCGCCTTCGCCTTCGACCGCGTGAAGGCGCTGGCGCCGCGCCATCCCGAATGGCGCACGCAGGAGCCTTTCAGGTCCATCCTGGCCGACGACCGCGCGACGCTCGCGACCCTGGGCGAGAAGGGATTCCTCGAGGTCATGGCGGCCACGCATACCGGGCTGACCACCGAGGCCTTCGGCAAGGCCGTGCTCGACTGGCTCGCCACCGCCCGCCATCCCCGCTTCAACCGTCCCTATACCGACCTCGTCTATCAGCCGATGCTCGAACTGCTGGCGCTGCTGCGTGCCCACCAGTTCAAGACCTACATCGTCTCCGGTGGCGGCATCGAGTTCATGCGGCCCTGGACGGAACGCGTCTACGGCATCCCGCCCGAGCAGGTCGTGGGCTCCTCGGGCGTCACCCGATACGAACTGCGCCCCGACGGCACGCCCGTGCTGGTGAAGGACCCGAAGGTCATGTTCATCGACGACGGGCCGGGCAAGGCGGTGGGCATCAACCAGTTCATCGGCCGGCGCCCCGTCTTCGCCTTCGGCAACTCCGACGGCGACCAGCAGATGCTGGAATGGACGGCGGCCGGCAGCGGCGCGCGCTTCATGGGCCTCGTTCACCACACCGACGGCGTGCGCGAATATGCCTACGACCGCCCCTCGCTCGTGGGCCAGCTCGACAAGGCCTGGAACGAAGCGCTGCGCCGCGGCTGGACGATCGTGGACATGAAGAACGACTGGAAGGTGATCTATCCGTTCGAGCTGAAGTGACGGAGGATTCTCACCGCGCCCTGCGCAGCGTCGCCTAATTCACCCGGCCATGGTGACCCAACCGGACGGTCAGGCTGCGTCGAAATCGGCCCTGCAGAAAATCGAACGATCGCGCGTCGTCCATTAGATGGAAGCGAACAGGGGCGTCTGGGCCCCTCAGGGAAGCGACCCGCCGGACGACCTGGAGGGTGTCCGGAACGACGTCGGCAACCGTCCGCTGGCGACGAGTCGCCCGGCCCCATGGGCCAGGTTCTCTATTGCGACACCCAGCATCACGATCGTGAAGGCTCCAAGCGGCGCTGCGTAGAAGCGCGTCGGATAGGCGAGCACGGCCTGGGCGAAGAACAGGCCGACGAACGCCAGGCAGACGAGACTGATGGCGAGGCGCTTGTCGCATGCCGCCGTTCCGCAGCTCGCGGCCCGACCGTTGGAAACGTAGTGGACCATCAGGGCGAGCGACAGGAACAGCCAGGGCGGGGGAAAATAGTCCGGTATCCTGTTGCGCAGGATCGACCAGGACTTCTCGAGGTAGATGCGGATCACTTCGACCGGGTCCTCCGCCCATCGCGCGAAGTAGAGCGACCACATCACCCGGAAGTAATCCTTGGACAGATACTTCACCTCCGGCGCCACCCGCGCGGCGGCTTCCCGGCCGACGGAATCGTCGTAACGGAGTCCGAACCTGTTCGGCACGGTCCCCAGCCCGATGTAGAGCGTGTGCGCGAGCCCGTGGGTCGCCACCAGCTCGGCCGGCACCACCGGATGAACCCTGTCCCGAAGAGCCACCGTCAGCCGGGCCGCCTGCGATGCGAGCACCGTCGCCAGTGCAAGGACGAGCAGGCCGGCGACACGTCGCCCGTTTCCCCGGGACGCCACCGCGATCCAGGCCAGGGTGCCGAGGGTGACGACGAAGGTCATCTGGGCGATCGCCTCCCGGACCAGGGAAGCGAACGCCAGCGTCACGAATCCCAGCAGGATGAGACCCGCGCTTGCCCACGGCGGTACCCAGCGCTGCCAGCGGGCGATCAGCGCCAGCGGCAGGATCGGCTGCATCGCGGTGAGGCCGATGAAGGCCCAGTGGGGCGACGTCCCGAACCATTCGAGGAAGACGTAAGGGCCCAGCAGCAGCAGCACGACGGCGGACGCATAGGAGCCGAGCACCAGCAGAAGGCCCGCCAGCAGCAGCAGGCCGGCGAGGTTGATGGCGAGGTTCAGGTGCGCGACGTCGATCACGAGGATGGAGCGATCGGCTGCGAGCGCCCAAAGAGCGAGGACCAGCGCATGGCCCGGATCGTCCGCAAGCGCCCGGTCGGAAATCGGAACCAGCCTGCCCTCGTCGCAGATGGCGAGCCAGGCGCCGCTCTCGCGGGCGCATTCGGCGCTCTCCAGCCAGACGTTCGTGGCCTTCCAGTCGGACGCTTCGTCGCCGCGATACCGCTTGGCCGCCTCGAACGACCATTCGAGCTGCGGCCAGAGCACGAGGCCGACGCAGGCAATCAGCCCGAGGATCTGAAGCGCGGGCAGCCAGCGCCGGATCGTCTCCATCGGGCGGCGCCAGGTCGGAACTATGGTTCGGTCACTCATCGTCATCGCGGCAACGGGCGGGTCCGGGAGTGATATCGGAACCCGTCCTCGGATGCCACGGCCCGGCTTACGGGCGCCGGAAGGGCATCAGCAGGAAGTCGCGGACGGTGCGCGGCTCGGGCGTGTCGTCGAGGCCGACCGCCGGCCATTCCCCGTCGCGCGGGAAGTAGGCGGTCCCGAAAAGTATGTCCCAGAGCGGCGTCGACGTGCCGAAATTGTGGTTGATGTGATGCGCCTCCCGCGAGTGATGGATGCGATGGAAGCGGTTGTCGCAGATCAGGTAGCGCAGCGGACCGATGTTCAGGCGGGCCGATGTATGGATGAAGTAGGAATGCGTGTTGGCCAGCACGATGACCAGCCACGGGACGGGACCGGAGGCGACGCCCAGCAGGACCGACAGGGGCATGGTGACGGCCGCGAACTGGAACAGGTCCTCCGCGACATGATGATAGCTCGCGGTCGCGCTCATCTCGGTGATCGAGTGGTGGACCTTGTGGAACCGCCACATCCAGCCGAAGCGATGCTGGGCACGATGCATCCAGTAGTAGAAGACGTTCCCGACCATGGCGATGCCGAGCGCCGCGATCAGCCAGCCGGCGATCCTGAGCGGCAGGGAGTCCGATTCGGTGAGCGGCCGGAGGTCGAGGAAGGCGAGCGGCTTCACGTCGAGGAAGCCGGTACTGCCCTCCATCGCCTTGAGCACCACCGTGTTGATGGCGATGGCGACCACCAGGAAGGTCGTGGCCCGCAGGTAGGACTGGAGCGAGTTGCGTGTCCGGGGCAGCAGAAGCTCGGGCAACAGATACAGAAAGCAGGCGCCCGCCGGGTACATCAGCCGGATGAGCAGCGAATTCACGAGGCCATAGGCGACCGAATAGGCATCGGCGAGGAACGCAAGCATTGCCCCTGTCTTATCGGTGGCCGAACGCGCCGCCAATACAGGCGATAACAGTGCGTGTGAAACGCACAACCGTGATTAATCTCCGCAGTGATGACGTGGCGAATGACGATGACGTGACGAATGACGATGACGTGGCGAACGACGATGACGTGGAGAACGACAAGGCGCTGGGCAGCGGTGGCCGCCTTCAATCTCGCGGCCATCGCCCTGGTGCTGGGCGCTGCGGAGGTCGGCGTGCGCCTGACGTCCGGCGCGGACCGGACCGACCAGGACGACCAGCTCCCGATGTGCCGGGCCGATCCCCTCACCGTCTGGCGGTACAAGCCGGACGTGCGGCTCACCTACCGTGCGCCGGAGTTCGAGATGCAGGTCCGGACCAACGAGGAGGGGCTGCGTAGCGCGGCGACGTCCGCCGGACCCGGGCCCACCGTCCTGTTCATCGGGGACTCCTTCACGTTCGGCTGGGGCGTCAGCGAGGCCGAGCGATACACGGACGCGATCGGCAGGCAGCTCGGCGGAGTCCGCACCGTCAACGCCGGCCACTGGATGTACACGTTCGACCAGCAGCTCCTCCTGATGCGGCAACTGATCGAGCGGCACCGGCCCGCGGTGGTCGTGCAGGGCTTCTACTGGATGCATGTCCGGTCGCTGTTCAACCACCAGCTGGAGCGCAATGCGGATGGCACCCTGCGGGCGGTGCTCGACCCCAAGATCCACGTCGATCCGCGCGGTGTGCTGAAGTTCCGCTCCGACTGGCTGGAGCGGCCGCCGCTCGGTTCCCAGCTCGTGGCGCTCGTGGCGCGCGCGGTGCTCAACCGCGACCTGCGCGAACGCGCCGCCGACTGGGTCGACTACATGCGCCCGGGCTCGACGCGCGACGCGGCGCTGTGGGCGGAGACCGACGCGCTGATCGGCGAGACCGCCCGCCTGCTGCGCGCGGCGGGCATCGCCTACGTGCCCTTCCTCATCCCCGCCAGCGTGGAAGTGGGCGGCACGCAGTGGAGCCATGTCGGCTGGATGGGTTCCACGCCGCCGCCCGGCATCGACGTCACCCTGCCCGCCACGCGCTTCGCCGCGATGCTGCGGCGTCACGGCGCCGAGCCGGTCGAGCTGGCGGCCGCGCTGCGCGAGCAGGGTGGCGCGGCGCTCTACTTCCCGCAGGACGGACACTGGAACGCGGCGGGACACGCGGCCGCGGGCAGGCTGCTGGAGCCCGCCGTGCGCCGCGCGCTCTCGCGGGCGGGGAATTAGGGTCTTCCGTCCCGGATTGACCCACCGACCTCATCCTGAGGAGCGGCCTCAGGCCGCGTCTCGAAGGATGGGCAACAAACGGGGTGCTCGTGCCCATGCTTCGAGACGGCCCTTCGGACCTCCTCAGCATGAGGCGGGCGCTACATCCATCCGCAGCGGAAAGACTCTAGCCGTACTGGTTGCGCAGCGTGCCGATGCCGTCGATGGCGATCTCGACGACGGTGCCGGCCTTCATCGGCAGCACGCCGAGCGACGTGCCGCAGGCGATGACGTCGCCCGGGACGAGAGTCATGTCCTGCGAGAGGCGGCTGACCAGTTCGGCCGGCGAAAAGATCATGTCGTCGACGCGGTAGTTCTGCCGCTCGCGTCCGTTCACCAGGGTGCGCACCGTGAGCGACTGCGGATCGAGGCCGGTCGCCACCACCGGACCGAACACGCCGAACCCGTCGAAGTTCTTGGCCCGCGTCCATTGCGCAAACGACGGATCGCGGTTCAGCAGCTCCATGGCCGTGACGTCGTTCACGCAGGTGTAGCCGAGGATATGGCTCGCGGCCTCCGCCGGCGACACGCCCGAGCAGGCCTTGCCGATGACGATGCCCAGTTCGCCCTCGTAGGCGACGCGCCCGTCATAGGATTTCGGCACCGGGATCGGACGGCCGTGCGCGGCGAAGCTGTTCGGTGCCTTCAGGAAGGTGAGCGGTTCGGCCGGGATCGCCCAGCCGTTCTTCTCGGCGGCGGCCCGGAAGTTGTTCCACAGCGCCACCATCTTGGTGGGCTCGGTGGGCGTGAGCCAGCGCGCGTCGGCCGCGGCCACCGCTTCGCCGGTCGCCGCGCCGGGCTCGAAGATCGTGCCTTCGTGGAGTTGGATCGTGTCGCCGTCGAGGGCACCGACGCGCGGACGTCCCTCATGCTCGATGCGCGCCCAAAGAGTCATGGCGCGTCGGCGATGCGCTTGCCGGTCTGCGAATCGAACAGGTGGATATGCTCGGGCTCGGCCTTGAAGCGGCGCTTCTCGCCCGACTTCGCCAGCACATGGCCACCCTGTCGCACGGTGACGACCTCGCGCGCCTCGCCGAAGCGGCCGTGCAGCAGCGTGTCGGCGCCCAGCGGCTCGGCCAGCTCGATCTCGAATTCCAGCGCACCGTCGGCGGCGGGATGGAGATGCTCGGGGCGGATGCCGACGGCGACCGGCGTGCCGGCGGGTGCCACGGTGGGAACGGCGAGCGGCAGCGTCACGTGCACCGCGCCGGTGCCGGCCAGTTCGATGGCGCGGCTGCCCGCCGACACCTTGCCGGCGAGGAAGTTCATGGCCGGCGAGCCGATGAAGCCCGCGACGAAGACCGAGGCCGGCCGCTCGTAGACGTCCATCGGCGTGCCGATCTGGTCGGCCACACCGGCGTTCATGACGATCAGCCGGTCGGCGAGCGTCATCGCCTCGACCTGGTCGTGCGTCACGTAGATCGAGGTGACGTCGAGCTCGCGCTGCAGGCGCTTGATCTCGAGGCGCATCTGCACGCGCAGCTTGGCGTCGAGATTGGACAGCGGCTCGTCGAACAGGAACACCGCCGGCTCGCGCACGATGGCGCGGCCCATGGCGACGCGCTGGCGCTGGCCGCCCGAGAGCTGGCGCGGCTTGCGCTGCAGGAACGTGCCCAGCTCCAGGATCTTGGCGGCCTTCTGCACCCGCTGGTCGATCTCGGCCTTGGAGAGGCCGCGGATCTTGAGGCCGTAGGCCATGTTCTCGTAGACGCTGAAGTGCGGGTAGAGCGCGTAGTTCTGGAACACCATCGCGATGTCGCGATCCTTGGGCTCCAGCTCGTTGACGACGCGGTCGCCGATCGCGATCTCGCCGCCGGTGATGCGCTCCAGGCCCGCCACCATGCGCAGCAGGGTGGACTTGCCGCAGCCCGAGGGGCCGACGATGACGACGAACTCCCCGTCGGCGATCTCGATGTCGACGCCATGGATGACCTCGAGCTTGTCGTAGCTCTTCCTGACGCCGCGCAGGTGGACTTGCGCCATGCCCTACTTCTCCGTTTCGACCAGCCCGCGCACGAACTGGCGTTGCATGAACACGACCACCAGGACCGGCGGCAGCATGGCGAGCATCGCCATGGCCATCAGCAGGTTCCAGCTCGGCACCGAATCGACCACGTTGGCCTGGCGCGAGACCGTCATGACAACGGTGTAATAGCTTTCCTTGGTCGTGATCAGCAGCGGCCAGAGATACTGGTTCCAGCCGTAGATGAACTGGATCACGAACATCGCCGCGATCGAGGTCCGGCTCATCGGCAGCAGAATGTCCCAGAAGAAGCGCATCGGACTCGCCCCGTCGACGCGCGCCGCCTCGGTGAGTTCGTCCGGCACGCTGAGGAAGAACTGGCGGAACAGGAAGGTCGCCGTTGCCGAGGCAATCAGCGGGATGATCAGGCCGGAATAGGAATCGAGCATGCCGAGCGAGGCCACGACGCCGTAGGTCGGGACGATGCGAACCTCGACCGGCAGCATCAGCGTGACGAAGATCGCCCAGAAGAAATACATCCGACCGGGGAAGCGGAAATAGACGATGGCGAAGGCCGAGATGATCGAGATGGCGATTTTGCCGAGCGCGACGCCCAGCGCCATGATGAGGCTGTTGGTGAGCGTCATCATCACCGGCGTGCTGCCGACCCGGCCGTAGCCGTCGGTCAGGACCTTGGCATAGTTCTCGATCAGGTGCGGGCCCGGCCAGATCGGGATCGGCGACTGCAGCATGGTCTGCTGGCTGTGCGTCGAGGCCACGAACGTCATCCAGACCGGGAAGGCGATGATGGCGACGCCGATCAGCACCACGACGTGGCTCAGGATCGTGAGGAAGGGCCGGTTCTCTACCATGTGAGTATGGGCATCAGTAATGCACCCGGCGCTCGATGAAGCGGAACTGGACCACGGTCAGCAGCACGACCACGAGCATCAGGATGACCGACTGGGCCGACGAGCCACCAAGGTCCTGGCCGCGGAAGCCGTCATTGTAGACCTTGAACACCAGGATCTCCGTGGCCTTGGCCGGACCGCCCTTGGTGAGCGAATCGACCACGCCGAAGGTGCCGAAGAAGGCGTAGATGATGTTCACGACCAGCAGGAAGAAGCCGGTGGGCGACAGCAGCGGGAACACGATGTCCCAGAAGCGGCGCCCCGGACCGGCGCCGTCGATCGCCGCCGCCTCGATCAGCGACTTCGGGATCGACTGCAGGCCGGCCAGGAAGAACAGGAAATTGTAGCTGATCTGGTTCCAGACCGCGGCGATGACCACCAGCAGCAGCGCCTGGTTGCCGTTGATCACGTAGTTGAACTCGATGCCGATGCCCTGGAGCATCCAGGCGATGATGCCGACCGAGGGATTGAACAGGAACCCCCACAGCACGCCGGCCACGGCGGGCGCCACGGCATAGGGCCAGACGAGGAAGGTCTTGTAGGCGGTCGCGCCACGGATGATGCGGTCGGCCATCACCGCCAGCAGCAGCGACGCGGCGAGTCCGACGGCGGCGACCAGGAAGCTGAAGACCACGGTCAGCCGCGCCGAATGGTAGTAGCCCGGGTCGTTGAACAGGTGAATGAAGTTGTCGAGGAACACGAACTTCGTGTTGCCGCCGAAGGCGTCCTCGAGCAGCACCGACTGGTAGATCGCCTGGCCGGACGGCCAGAAGAAGAAGACGAGCGTGATGACGATCTGCGGTCCCACCAGCAGGTAGGGCAGCCATCGCTCGTTGAAGGTGACGCGTTTTTCCATGGCTCAGCGACGCGCCCCGCTTTCAACTCTCCTCTCCCCCGCTTGGGGGAGAGGCTGGGTGATGGGGCGACGCACCTCCTGTAACCCCCTCACCTGACCTCTCCCCCCATCGGGGGAGAGGAACATGAGGAAGATCACAGGCAAGGCCATCCTACTTGTTGGCCGCTTCGAAGCGCTTCAGCTGCTCGTTGCCCGCCTTCACGGCGTCGTCGAGCGCGGTCTTCGCGTCCTTCTTGCCCGACCAGACGGCCTCGAGCTCGCCGTCGACGATGTCGCGGATCTGCACGAAGTTGCCGATGCGCAGGCCCTTCGAGTTGGCGGTCGGCGGGTTGAGCGTCAGCTCCTGGACGGCCACGTCGCGGCCCGGGAACTGCTTGTAGAAGCCCGCCTTCTCGGTCGCCTCGGCGGCGGCGGTCGTGATCGGCACGTAGCCCGTCTCCTGATGCCACTTGGCCTGCACCGGGGTGCTGGCGAGGTAGCTCATGAACTTGGCAACGCCCTTGTACTCGGCCGCCGGACGGCCCTGCAGCACCCACAGGGTGGCGCCGCCGATGATCGAGTTCTGCGGCTTGGCAATGACGTCGGGCGAGTAGGGCATCATGCCGATGCCGAACTTGGACGCCCCGCCCAGCGCCTTCTCGATGCCCGCGGCCGAACCGGACGAGGCGACATGGAAGACGCAGTCGCCGGCGGTGAACAGCGCCGTCGACTTGCCCTCGCGCCCGCCGTAGACGAACGTCTTGTCCTTGCCCCAGTCGGCCAGCATCTGGATGAACTTCACGCGCGGCGCGTCGTTGAACTTCAGCTCGATGTCGGTGCCGCCGAAGCCGTTGTCCTTGGTCGCGTACGGCAGGTTGTGCCAGGCGCCGTAGTTCTCGATCATCGTCCAGGTCTGCCACTGCGGGGTGAAGCCGCACTTGGCGCCGGCCGCGATGGCCTTCTTGGCCATCTCGCCCAGCTCCGGCCAGGTCTTCGGCGGCGTGTTGGGATCGAGGCCCGCCTTCTGCATCAGCTCCTTGTTCCAGTAGAGGACCGGCGTCGAGGAGTTGAACGGCATCGACAGCAGCTTGCCGTCGGTCGTCGAGTAGTAGCCGTAGACCGGGCCGATATAGGCCTTGGGATCGAACGGCTCCTTGGCGTCGGCCATCAGCTGGTACACCGGATAGACGGCGCCCTTGGCCGCCATCATGTTGGCGGTACCGACCTCGAACACCTGCACGATGTGCGGCGCCTGCTTGGCGCGGAAGGCCGCGATCGCGGCCGTCAGCGTCTCGGTATAGGAGCCCTTGTAGACCGGGTTCACCTTGTACTCGGTCTGGGACTTGTTGAATCCGTCGGCCAGCGCGTTGACCGAATCGCCCAGGTTGCCGCCCATGGCGTGCCAGAACTGGATCTCGGTCTGCGCCAGGGCGCCCTGTGCGCTCGCGAGCACCGCCGCAGCCGCGACGGAAGAAAGCAGTATCCGTGTCATATCGAACAAACCTCCCGATGAAACGCCGCCGTTGTATCGGCGGGCGGCAAGACTGCCATGTGTCTGATTTGTTTCAGTCTGATGACAGAACACCAAGACTGCGCACCGAGCGCAACCCCCAAATGGTCGAACCTAAGCGAGGGCGGCCAGGATCACGTCGGGGGCGTCGCTGATGACGCATTGCACGCCCATGCCCACCAGCGCGCGCGCGACGTCGCCGTCGTTGATCGTGTAGACGCTGAGCACATAGCCGGCCTTGCGGATCTCGACCGCCCGCACGGCGGTCAGCCGCTTGCCGTTGGTGTTGATGCCGACCGCTGAGACCGCCTCGGCGCGGACCTGCCAGTCGTCCTTCACCTCGTCGATCAGCAGGGCGCGCGCGAATTCCGGCGCGGCCTCGCGGGCGGCGGCGAGCGAGGCATCCTTGAAGCTCGAGAGCAGCGGCGCCGGCAGCGTCGCGGGCCACTGCGCGCGAAGGGCCGCCACGGTGACGCGCGCGGTCTCGGCCTCGCGGCCCTCGCAGGGCTTGATCTCGACGTTGCAGCCGAGGCCCAGCTCGGCGAAGCAGGCGATGGCCTGCGCGAAGGTCGGCACCGACGGCGGCAGTTCCGCGGCGGTCATCTCCGAGGCGAGCCGGTCGACCCCGGTCGTCCGCCTGAGCGAGGAATCGTGCATCACGATCGGCACGCCGTCCTTCGTCAGCTTGACGTCGATCTCGACCCAGGTGGCGCCGCGGCGATGGGCCTCCCGGAAGGACTCCAGCGTGTTTTCCGGCGCATAGGCCATGGCGCCGCGATGGCCGACGACTTTAGGCAGTTGCAGCATGTGCGAATCCGAAGCTAACTCGGGCTGTCGCAATAGCCGAATGTCCGTTCCCTGTCCCGCCCCATCCGCATGACCACCTTTCCCGACAAGTTCCGCCTCGACGGCCGCACCGCGCTCATCACCGGATCGGGACGCGGCCTCGGCTGGGAAATGGCCCGGGGACTGGCCGAAGCCGGCGCCCGCGTGCTGCTGCATGGTCGCTCGCACGAGCGGCTGGCGCCGCGGCTGGCCGAACTGCGGGCGGCCGGGCGCGCCACCGACGGCGTCGTCTTCGAGATCGCCGACCGCACGGCCATGCGGCTGGCGCTGGCCGCCGCCGGCCCCGTCGACATCCTGATCCACAATGTCGGCGAGCGGGACCGCCGCCCCTTCGCCGAGATCGAGTCCGCCGACTTCGCGCGCCTGGTCGACACCGACCTGTCGGCCGGGCAGGCGCTGATCCGGCTGCTCGTGCCGGGCATGGTCGAGCGCGGCTGGGGCCGGCTGATCCTCGTGACATCGATCGCCGCGACGCTGGCGGCGCCCGGCGCCTCGTCCTACATCGCGGCCAAGGCGGGGCTCGAAGCGCTCTGCCGCGCCCTGGCAGCCGAACTCGGCGACAAGGGCATCACCTCGAACGCCATCTCGCCCGGCTTCTTCGCCACCGAGACCAACGAGGCGCTGATCGCCTCGTCCGCCGGCGAGCGCATGCGCCTGCGATGCCCTGCGAAGCGCTGGGCCGATCCCGCCGAGATCGCGGGTGCCGCGATCTTCCTCGCCTCCCCGGCCGCCAGCTACGTCAACGGACACACGCTCACCGTCGACGGCGGCGTCACCGCAACCTACATGGTCTGATGACATTCCGGACTCTCCTGGCAGGCGTCCTGACGCTCGCCTTCGCCCTGCCGGCCTTCGCGGCCGGCGCCGACGCGCCGGCGATCGACGGACGCCATCTCGGTCTCACCTGGCTGATCCCGTTCGTCGGCATCCTGCTGTCGATCGCCATCCTGCCGCTGGCGACGCCGGGCTTCTGGCATCACCATTTCGGCAAGGTGTCGGCCGCCTGGGCGGCGCTGATCGTCATCCCCTTCGCCCTGATCCACGGCGTGCCCAGCGCCGCGTACGAGATCATCCACCTGCTGCTGCTCGACTACATTCCCTTCATCGTGCTGCTGCTGGCGCTGTTCACGGTGACCGGCGGCATCCACATCAAGGGCAACCTGCACGGATCGCCTTCGATGAACACGGCCCTGCTGGCGATCGGCACGGTGCTCGCCGGGTGGATGGGCACGACCGGCGCGTCGATGCTGCTGATCCGCCCGATGATCCGCGCCAACGACGACCGGCGGCACAAGATCCACGTCTTCGTGTTCTTCATCTTCCTGGTGTCGAACATCGGCGGCGCGCTGACGCCGCTCGGCGATCCGCCGCTGTTCCTCGGCTTCCTGAAGGGCGTGAGCTTCTTCTGGACGACGACTCACCTGTTCAGCGAGATGCTTCTCTGCGCCATCGTGCTGCTGGCGCTGTTCTATGTCCTCGACAGCTACTGGTATCGCAAGGAAGGCCGCAAGAAGCCCGACCCGACACCGGAGACGCCGGTGCGGATCGAAGGCGGCGTGAACATCATCCTGCTGGCGCTGATTGTCGGCGTCGTGCTGGCGAGCGGGACCTGGAAACCCGGCATCCATTTCACGGTCTTCCACGTCACGCTCGAGTTGCAGAACGTGCTGCGCGACCTGGCCCTGGTGGCGATCTGCTTCCTGTCGCTGCGCCTGACCTCGCAGAAGTCGCGCAGCGAGAACGGTTTCGGCTGGGGCCCGATGCTGGAGGTCGCCAAGCTGTTCGCCGGCATCTTCATCACCATCGCGCCGGCGATCGCCATCCTGAAGGCCGGCAAGGACGGCGCGCTGGCGCCGCTGGTGGCGCTCGTGACCGGTCCCGACGGGCAGCCCGACGACGTCTGGTACTTCTGGCTGACCGGTATCCTGTCGAGCTTCCTCGACAACGCCCCGACCTATCTCGTCTTCTTCAACCTGGCGGGCGGAGACGCCGAGGTGCTGATGGGCACGCTCGCCAGCACCCTGGCGGCGATTTCCTGCGGCGCGGTGTTCATGGGCGCCAACAGCTATATCGGCAACGCGCCCAACTTCATGGTCAAGGCGGTGGTCGAGGACGCGGGCATCCGCATGCCGAGCTTCTTCGGCTACATGGCCTGGTCGTGCGCCATCCTCGTGCCGCTGTTCGTGGTGCTGACCTTTGTCTTCTTCCGCTGACCTGCTGAAGCACCTCGCGGCGGCGGAGACCGCCGAGCGTCTCGCCGCGCAGCCCGCCCGCCTGGCGCAGCTCGCCAAGCTGCTGCTCTCCGGCGGCGAGAGCGAGCGTGCCGTCGATCTCGCGCACCGGGCCCGCCAGCTCGCGCCGGACGATCCCGAGGTCGAGCGGATCGTGAGGCTGGTGCTGGGTCGCAGCGTGCCGAACTGGCATCGCACGATCCTGGCCGACGAGGCGCGGAACGCCGCCTATGACGCGGCGCTGCGGCGCGCCATTGGCAAAGGCTCGCGGGTCCTCGACATCGGCGCGGGCTCGGGCCTGCTCGCGATGATGGCGGCCCGCGCCGGGGCCGCCTCGGTCGTGAGCTGCGAGATGAATCCCGCCATGGCCGGCGTCGCCGCCGAAATCGTCGAGCGCAACGGCTACGCCGATCGCATCACGATCGTCGGAAAGAACTCGCGCGACCTCGCCGTCGGCACGGACCTGGCCGAGCCCGTCGACATCCTGGTGTCGGAGATCGTCACCAACGACCTGCTGGCCGAGGACGTGCTGGGGTGCCTCGAAGACGCGGTCGGCCGGCTGACCCGGCCGGATGCCGCGATCATTCCCTCGCACGGCGCCGTCCGCATCGCCCTCGCCCACTACGGCAAACCCGCCAGCCCGAACCTCGCGTCGGTCCAGGGGTTCGACCTGTCGCCCATGGAGATCCTCGACGGGCGGATCGCCCTGGCGGCCGGCAACAGGAATCTCGACCTCCGGAGCGAACCCGCCGATCTCTTCGCGTTCGACTTCGCGTCGGGCGGCCCGTTCGACAATCACCGCGCCTCCGTCACCCTGACCGCGACGGGCGGGCCCGTGAACGGCATCGTCCAGTGGATCCGGCTGCGCATGGATGCCGAGGGCGTCTACGAGAACCGGCCGGGCCCCGGTGCCACCTCGTGTTGGGGCGTGATGTTCCAGCGCCTGCCCAGCGTTCTCGACATGCGCCCGGGCGATACCCTGACGGTGCAGGGCGCCCGCGACCGGACCGCGCTGTGGATGTGGGTCGCGCCGGGCCGCTAGAATTTCAGTAATTTCATGCGCGATTTCAATGAGTTAGCGGGCAAGAAACCGCCGAAGGGGCGACAAGCCTAAATCACGCCACCGACCTCATCCTGACGAGGCGCGGCAGCGCCGTCTCGAAGGAGGGGCACGAGCGCCGCGTCCGTTGCCCATCCTTCGAGACACCGTGCTTCGCACCGCTCCTCAGGATGGGGTAAAGGCTTGAGCTGGACGTCCCCTCTTCTTCCCGGCGGCCATCGCGCCGGGGAGCCAAGTCTCCGGCGAAAAGCTGTAGAACCGCCCCGTGGCCCACGCCGTCAGCGCCTCCTTCGAACGTTCAAGCCGCATGTCGCCGGTCGCGCTCGCGCTGGCGATCCTGCTGCATGTCCTGGTGGCGGCGGCGCTGTGGTGGCTGTCGCAGCAGAAGCCGCCGCCGCCGGTCGAGGAAGCGATCAACGTCACCTTCGAGGCGCCCAAGCCGCCCGAGCCGCCGCCGCCTCCGCCGCCACCCCAGCCGCCCGCGGCCCAGCCCCAGCCGGTCCCGCTGCCGCAGACCCTGCCGCCCAACTTCCCGGTGATCCGCCCGCCGGCGCCTGTCGAGGCGGACAAGCCGACCCAGGTCCCGCCCACCGACCAGGTGTCGAAGGCGCCGCCGGCCCCACCGCCGCCGCCGGAGAGCAAGGAAGAGACGATGCTCCTGCCGGAGCCTCAGGTCGCGCCGCCGCCGCCGACTCCTCCGACTCCGACGCCACCGGTCGAGGCGCGGGTACAGCCGACGCCCGTGCCGACGCCCATGCCGACTCCGGCGCCGCAGCCGGCGCCGATGGACAAGCCGCCGCCGGAGGCGCCGACCGAGCAGGGGCTGAAGAAGGCGCCGACACCGCCCCCGCCCCAGCCCGCGCAGTCCCAGCCCGCGCCGCAGCCCCAGCCGCCGAAGCAGGCCGAGCCCGAGCCGACGCCCAGGCCGATGCCGCAGCAGCAGGCGCTCGCGACGCCGCCGCGGCCGCCGCCGCCCGCGCCGAAGCCGGAGCTGAAGCCGTCGCCGCTGTCGACCGCGCCGGCCAAGCGGCCGCCCTCCGCCTCCTCGGCCGAGCCACCGTCGCAGCACACGTTCGTCAATCCCGCGGACACCTATGCGCGCGCCCGCGTCGCGGACAACTACCTGGCCCAGGTGCTGCGCAAGATCGTCGGCTTCCGCTACCAGTCGAACACGCAGCGGCGACAGGGCGTGACGGTGGTGCGGATCGTCATCGCCCGCGACGGCCGCCTGCTCGACGCGACCGTGATCAGTTCGAGCGGCGAGCCGGAGTTCGACAACGGCGTGCTGGCCGGCGTCCGCGCCGGCGCGCCCTACACGCCGCTGCCCGACAACATCAAGGGCGCCAGCGCACCCTTCGACCTGCCGCTGGTGTCGATCCGGCGGTAGCCGTCACCGCCCCCGGCGATCGTCAACCGGGTGGTCCTTCTGGAACGACAGCATCAAGGCACTCGCGAAGTATCTCGACTTCCACTGGCTACCGGCAGATCACCACGGCTCAAACAGCAGCACCTTCCCCGATCCGCGAAATTTCAATGCGCGGGTTTCATCTGATATCGGCTGGAACCAGCGAGCGGAAAAGCTGTCGGCATCGACGATCATTCTGAAATCGGCTTCCGGCATGTATAGTTTGGGCGACGTGATAACGCCAAAGAACGTACTCACCGTCATCACCAAGCTACCATGGGTCACTACCCGGAAGAGTCTGACCAGCGCATCTCGTGAGATCGCGCCGGGCTCACACCCGGTCGCCATTCCCCGGCGGACGACGGGTGACGACAGGCGTCTTGCAAGCCGGGTGTAGGTTTCAACTCCCACTGACACATGACCGCTGTCGGTCAGCCAGAATTCCAGCCGTGCCTTGTAGAGTTTTTCGGGCTCGAACGAAACTTCGTAAACGACGCGGTAGTCGTCCTGCAATGGGTTGTAGGCAGGTTCAAGATTCTCATTGAAGAGGATTCCCCGCGCCGCGAAGTCAGCTGGAGTCCAATGGCGAATACGGAACGAATCTCTTCGATGACCATTAGTGCCTGCTACTTGGTGGCAGTTTCGCCGATGAAGGGACCAGCGCCCGTCGGGACGCTCCATGGAACTCCGAAAGACAGTTCTTCAGCAGTGGTGAGCGCGGGAGCAGAGAATGGAGAAGGTTCACTGCCGCTTGCTGAGCCCGGCGCAAAGAGTGTCCCGACCACTGTACCCGAGACCAGACCATCCCGGATTGCATTTTGACCCGCCGCAATCGCTATACCTGGAAGGTCAAAATGAGTACTGCCGACCCGGAGGCTTAGGACCTCCGAGCCGATCTGTGAATTGTAGCTCCACCCGAACCTTGTTGCTCCCTGATTCAGAAGCCCCGGCGCTTGATCGTAGCCGCCGCTCAATGCCGCTCGAGTTCCACCGCGCCCGAGAAGGAATCCAGAAGGCCCCAGCCCTGAGAACGCAGCGCCCGCCAGCGCGGACACGCTAACGCTTGTCCAGTTTACCTGACCCAAACTGCCGCCATTGCTGTAGAGTTGAACTCCTAAGTCGATGCCAGCACTGACGATGGCCCCAATGCCGGCGGCGATACACCATGGACAGTTGCCGCTCGGATCGACCGCATTCAGCGGATCGTTGCCGACATACGCATAGAGATTGAGTCCGCCCTCGTAACCGATGGGATCGGCCTGCAGGAACCTCCCCCACGCGGCCGAGTACATCCTTGCGCGGTAGTAGTAGAGCCCGCTCTCGGCATCGAACCTCTGGCCGGTGAACCCGAACGGCGTCGCCGGCGTGGCGCTCGCGCCATAGGGCCGGTAGGCGAATTTGGTCAGCGCACCGGTGCCCGCGTCCATGCTCGCGACGATCGAGCCCAGCAGGTCGGGCACGGGCGTGGTGCGGGTGCCGACGGGGATGTTCATCTGGCCGAGCACGGCGTTTGGGCCGAGGCCGTAGGCGTACCAGCGCAGCAGCGCGCCGGTGCTGCCGTCATATTCCAGCACCTCGCGGTTCTGGGCGTCGGTCACCGATACCGTGGTCGTGCCGTTGACCGTGCGGGCCTTGCGGCGGCCCTGGGCGTCGAAGGTGTAGCTGGCGGTGTTGCCGGCGCCGGCTGCGGAGACGAGCCGGTTCTCGGCGTCGTAGCCCAGCGTGTAGGTGCCGTCCGAGGTCAGGTTGCCGTTGGTGTCGTAGATCGGGGTGACGGCGCCGACGGCGGTGTACTGGCCGGCGCGCCCTACACGCCGCTGCCCGACAACATCAAGGGCGCCAGCGCACCCTTCGACCTGCCGCTTGTGTCAATCCGGCGGTAGGGCATTTATCGGCAAGATCGCATCGAGCAGAACATTCCAACGCCGATCTCACCCTGAGAGGCTGGCCGGGAATGAACTGAATCAATTCAAGCACCTACCTCATCCTGAGGAGCGGCCGCAGGCCGCGTCTCGAAGGATGGGCGGCGCGCACCACGTTTGTTGCCCATCCTTCGAGACGCGCCGCTTCGCGGCGCTCCTCAGGATGAGGTGAGTGGGCCAATGTGAGCGTGAAGAACTCTTGCGGGGGACGCGGCGCGCCGTCGGCGGGAACGGGCCCGCCATCGACGGACTCAGCGCTCGTATCCCATCAGCTCGAACGTCTCGCGGCACGATTCGTAGATCGCCTTCTTCTGCCGGTCGTTCAGGATCTCCGCGGCCGGCCGGCGGTCGGCGCGCTGCACGGTCTTGGCGCGCGGCAGCGGGCCGTCGAAGCGCAGCCCCGACTTCGCCAGCACCGCCTGGAACGATCCGGGCAGGTCCTCCTGGCGGATGATCTCGTCGAGGGCGAGCTTGCCGTCGATCGTGTAGAGGTCGCGGTTGTCGATGTCGTCGTGGGCGATCAGGTCGTCGAGCACGGACTGGAAGTCGGCGGCGGGCCTCCCCATGAACCACATCTTCCAATAGGCCTGCGAGACCGCCTTCTCGTAAGGGTGCCGTTCGATGGTCCACTTGTGGGCCTTCTGCCAGAAATCCTCGCCGAGCATCTGGCGCGCCAGGCTCGCCGGCATGTGGTTGTAGTACTCGTTGCCGGTGGGATGCCCCTTCATCATCTCCTGGTAGTCGGCCTCGTCGCCTCTCTCGAGGACGCCCTCGGGCGCGCCCGCCGGCGCCGGTCCGATGCGGAAATTCTGCGGCCCGCGCCAGCCGTGGGCCTGGCGAATCTTCTCGTCGTCGGGATGGATCGGCGTGATGATGTCGGCCGCGCCGCAGAGGCTGCTCAGCACCAGTTCGATGGCCGTCCCCGCCGTCTTGCGGGTCTTGATGAAGATGAACCGGTGTTCGAATGATGCGATCATGCCTGGCATGCCTCTCTGCTCGTCTTCCGCCTGCGCCCCGGGCAGATCCCTCCGCCGCGTGAGGTCCGGGCTGGTCCGGACCTGGGCCTTCGTGCTGGCGAAGCTCAGCCTGTTCCTGGTCGCCGCGCAAGCGATGGCGGAGACCGGCGTGGACAATCTCCAGAACACGTCCAACGATCCGCTGACGCCCAAGATGGCGTTCGAGTTCCACAACTACGCCCAGCCGGTGCTCACGGACCGGCCGGCAAGCGGCGCCGACCAGGGCTACTTCCGCTTCGTGCTGCCGCACGCCTCGTTCGGCATCGACCAGATGATGCGCGCGTCGATGCCTGTGGTGGCGAGTTCGTGGGATCCGGAGCGGGCGATCAACGGCGTCGGCGACTTCACGATCTTCAACCTCGCCGTCCACTATTTCGGCGACATCAAGACCGGCATCGGCCCGCTGCTGGTCGTGCCGACGGCGAGCTCGCCGGCGCTCGGCACCCGGAAATGGCAGGCCGGCGTGGAGGCGGTCGTGAGCGCCCCGCATGCGTGGGGCCTGACGACGCTCCTCGCCTCGTGGCAGCAGACGCTCGACGGCAGCGGCCTGCAGACCGTGACGGCGCAGCCGCTGCTGTTCTTCAACCTGCCCGACCGGTTCTATCTGCGCTCGACGGGGATCGCGTCGTTCACCCTCGGCAAGAACGCCGTGGTGCCGGTCGGGCTGGGGCTGGGCCGCGTGTTCGAGCTTCCCAACGGCGCCAGCATCAACACCTTCGTCGAGCCGCAATATTCGGTGATCCAGAACGGCCCGGGCGTTGCGGCCTTCCAGATCTTCGCCGGCCTCGTCATCCAGCTTCCCGTGCGGTTCCGCTGAGGGCCGGGCCGCGTCGGCAGCGCCCGCGATCCCCGGCGCAGCGAGACGTCACCGCCGCCGTTCCGGGAGCAGCATGAACAGGCCCGCGCCGGCCGCCAGGATCGCCAGCACGAACCAGGTGAGCGCGTAGATCAGGTGATGGTTGGTGAACGACACGACCGTCAGCCCGCCGCGGGGACCGCCCGGCCCCTCGGACGGCACGGCGGACGACGACGCGTCGGCATCGACGAAGAACGGCGCGACATCGACGAGCCCGCGCGCCGCCGCGATGGCCGCGACGTCGCGCGAATACCAGCGTCCCGCGGCGGGATCGTTGCGGCGCAGGAAGCCGTCGCCGGGTTCGCTGATGCGCAGCAGCCCCGTCACCTGCGTCTCGCCCGCCGGGTTGGCGGCCACGGCCCCACCGGGATCGCGGCGGTCGCCCGCGACGAAGCCGCGATTGACGAGAACCGTGCCCTGCGGCGTGACCATCGGCGTCAGCACCCAGGAACCGCCGCCGAGTTCGGTCACGGCCTGCACGAGGGTCTCCCTGTCGTGCAGGAACCGGCCGGCGAGGCGGACCCGACGATAGGCGTATCCGGCCGCATCGATAGAAGGCCACGCTTCGCGGCCCGGCACCGGCACCGGCTCGGCGTGGATGCGCCGCTCGACCCGGTCGATCAGGTCCAGCTTCCAGGCCCGACGCTCGAGCTGCCAAACGCCCAGTGCCGCGAAACCCATCATCCCCACGAGCGCCAGCACGACGAGGATGCCCCGGCCGAGCCACGAACGGAGTGGATCGACCCTCAAGGCGTCGGACTCGAGTCGTGGAGGGGACTCATCGGCGGCGGCGTCCATGACCTGCCGGGTTCGCGGCGTTCCGGCACCGCGCGGCGCGGACGCCCCGCCCCTCCCGAGCGAAGGACTTGTGCGGCCGGAGCGATTGTGGGTGCGCCCGGCCGGGCACGGGCAGCCGTGCCCGGCATCGGCAACTCCGCGGTGCTGTACCCGCCACGATCGTGTTCCGGATGAGTTTCGACAGGATGGTGCTCCCCCGTCTCGGCGAGGCACCAAGGCCATCGGCGCCGCACTCTTGAACTTCGAAGCCCCGTCCGCGCTCGCGCGATGGTTCAGAAGCCGATTGAAGGTATTGTAGGGCAATGGCGGCAGGCCGGTCGAGGACAGTCAACTACGATCAACCGGGATGTGCAGGCTTGCGATAGATGCAAGATGCAATCCGCAAACATGACGGCAAGATGCTGCCCTGTCGCCGAAACGGGCTCTATCAGGCTCGCATCCATATGGGCAAGAACGGGTACGCCATCGCGGTCTCAAGACAGCCAATCCGGCAGAAGCCGAACGCCTGGCTGAGGATTTGTGGAA
Source organism: Reyranella aquatilis (assembly GCF_020880995.1). Lineage (GTDB taxonomy): Bacteria > Pseudomonadota > Alphaproteobacteria > Reyranellales > Reyranellaceae > Reyranella > Reyranella aquatilis. The sequence goes on from NZ_JAJISD010000004.1 coordinate 318,029, forward strand.
TGGCACCCGCGACGAGCTGAAAAAGGGAGTCTGCCCGTTGGCAAGCATATGCTGAATGCGGTGTTGAGTACGCGCTTGTGTGCGGAGAGTCCGCACGTCTAAAAGGCGGTTCTGGGCCTCCTGCCTCCGCCACCATCGCGTGCTCCGGCCTGGCCGACCGTCCGCGTTACCTCCTGCAGTTCACCCAGCCTGACCAGGACCGGTTTGACATAGGGCTTCTTCGCAACCGGCGCCGATGCGTGCGTCTCGGTCTCATCGTTGGATTTGCCGTCCATCGTTCGTGACGCCTCCTCTGGTTCATTCGAATTCCGGAACCTTGCGCACGAACCATCCGGCTCCGAAGGCTCAGCAAGACTGGTTGGAAGGTGAGAAGGATCTCGCAATCACTACCGGCATGTTTCAACGACTTTGGACGCATCAGGGCGTGGCGTGAGGTTGGGGACCGCAAGGGCTCGGAAGTTCAGCGACACCACTCCCCGGTCCATTCGCCTCACATCAACTCGAAAGACCTTCGTACCGTCATCGCAAAGGCGACAAGCGCCGCGACCAGTGCCAACGCAATCAGAGCGACGCCCACCGTCCAGGACTTGCTGGGCAAGCGCCGGGCGTTGTCGGCAAGGTCCGCCAGACTCAACTCGCTGTCGCCGCCATTGGCGCCGACATCTCGTGAGGCAGTGGGTGCGAATCGGCTCCGGACCGGAACGCAGTCATCGGACCGCGCGTCCTTCATGGCCGCTTGTCCGAGCGAGCGCAGCGTATCCGGGTTGAACACACCCATGCCGCGGACCACGGCCAAGCCCTGCGACCGGAAAATCTTCCAACCAAGCGTACCCACAGCGACCACTCCTTGACCGGAACCACTCCCATAGGGGATCGATCCCTCTCTCGAAGAACATTTTGCAGCGGCACTGGATGGAAGTCATTAAAATTATAATTATGGACTAGTTTATAGAATTTCCCTCTATTATAAGACTTATCATTGATATTTTCTTCTCAACCGCAATTTTCAGTCACATTGCGGTTTTACAGGATTTGCCCTTCATCTATCGCGAGCGCTCTCGGTATCCCGGCGCGATCTCGTCCGGCTCGGAACGCCACGACGTGGATGGTCGATCGATTGCAGGGCCCATCGCGCCCACTGCCGCAAATCCCTTTGCCGCGAACACTCCAACGGCCGCGGATTGGCACTCGATTCCCCAATGCCGGCGATCCGTCCGGCAATCCCAAGCCGATCCGCCGTCGTGCGCGTGCCGCTCCAGGGTCCTTCCGGTCGAGAAAGAATCACCAGTGTAACGACCACTTCACCCTAAGGAGCGTCCTCAGGAGCGCGTCTCGAAGCATGGGCACGAGCACCGCGTTTGTTGCCCGTCCTTCGAGACGCGCCGCGGAGTTTACCCCGAGGCACTCGAGGGGCGGCGCTCCTCAGGAAGAGGCGGGTGTTTGACCTATCTGCATCGGAAAGACTCTAGTCGTTCCGTCCGCGCCATTGCTTCCTGGTCGACGCAGTCTTGGCCGTAGAGCGTGAAGGTCCAGGCCACGCCAAGTCGGACCATGATCTTTCCGGGATCCGCGCCATCGATCCTGCAGATGCAAGCGACGGCCCACGTCTATTGCAGCCCCTTTGGCCATCTCAGGGATGGCGCGATGTGGAGCCATTCAACAGATCGTCCTGCGGATGGCACAGAGCACAGGATGCGAGCCCATCGCTCGCATCCCTGACTGGGCAGACCTGTGCACCGTCGTCGCGGCCTCTGGACGACCCGCAACAACAATGCCTTGTCAGACCACCCGGAAGTTCTTGAACTGCCAGGGGTCGGACTTGTCGAGGTCCTCGGGGAAGAGTTCGCCGCGGCCCTGCAGCGGGGTCCAGTCGCTGTACTTGCCGACGACCGGGCCGAGATAGGGCATGCAGATCTCGAGGTTGCGCCGGAAGTCCATCTCGTCGGCCTCGACGATGCCCTCGTTCGGGTTCTCGAGCGCCCAGACGATGCCCGAGAGCACCGGCGCCACGACCTGGATCGAGGTCGCGTTGTTGTAGGGCACCAGGCTGCGCGCCTCGTGGATGTCGATCTGCGAGCCGTACCAGTAGGCGCCCTTCTTGTGGCCCATCAGCAGCACGCCGAGCTCGTCGCGGCCCGACGTCACCTCGTCGACGATCAGGCGCTGGCGCTTCTGCTGCTTCAGGTTCTTGCCGGCGATCTCGTGCATCGAGATGATCGCCTGGTCGCACGGGTGATAGGCGTAGTGCACGGTCGGCCGGTAGACGACCTTCTTGCCGTCATGGACGGTCAGGTAGTCGGCGATCGAGATCGATTCGTTGTGCGTGATGACGAAGCCGTGGAACGGCCCCTCGATCGGCGTCCAGGTGCGCACCTGGGTGAGCAGGCCCGGGCGGTTCAGGTAGATCGCCGCGTCGCAGCCGAACGTGTGGCGCTTGCCGTCGGGCGGCATGGTCTTCTCGTGCGTGCCCCAGCCCATCTCGGCGGGCTGGCCGCCCTCGGAGACGAAGCCGTCGATCGACCAGGTGTTGACGAACTCGCCCACTTCCTTCGGCTTGGGCGAGACCTGGGTGTCGCGCTCGGCGATGTGGATCACCTTGACGCCCAGCCGCTGGGCAAGCCTGCCCCAGCCCTCGCGCGTGGTCGGCACGGGCGTCTTCACGCCGGTGTCGCGCGCCAGGTTCACCAGCGCCTGCTTGGTGAAGTGCGAGACCAGGCCCGGGTTGGCGCCGTGCGCCACCACCGCCGTCGTGCCGCCCTTGTGACGCTGCTTCAGCTTCAGCATCGTGTCGCGCAGCGCATAGTTCGAGCGGCGCGAGACCGACAGGTTGGGGTCGGAGTAGCCGCCCGGCCAAGGCTCGATGCAGGTGTCGAGGTAGAGGACGCCCTTCTTCTGGCAGAGCTCGATCAGCGCCGTCGAGGCGACCTCGACCGAAAGGTTGACCAGGAAGTCGCCCTGCCCCAGCCGGTTGTCGAGGGTCGAGCGCAGGTTCGATTCGGTCAGGCGCTTCTCGACGTACTCGATGCCGAAGCGTTCGGCCTCCTTCTCGCCGCCGCGCATGTCGTCAGTGATGATGGTGATCTGCTCGGGCTTGATATTGATGTGCCGCAGGATCAGCGGCAGCACGCCCTGGCCGATCGAGCCGAAGCCGACCATGACCATGCGGCCATGGAAATCGAGGTACTTCTTCGCGGCAGGCTTGCGTGCGGTCTTCTTCGCCATTTCAGCGTCCCCGTTCCATTCGATCGCAGTCAGTAAAAACAGCAACGGGGCCTTTCTCAAGGCCCCGTCGTTCCGTACGCCCGAATTGTGTCAGTTCAGATGCAGACCGCCTTGAGCGGCGCGAAGCCGTTGAAGGCGACCGACGAATAGGTCGTCGTGTAGGCGCCGGTCGAGAGGATCTCGACCTTGTCGCCCGGCTTCAGCGACAGCGGCATCCTGTACTCCGTCTTCTCGTAGAGGATGTCGGCCGAATCGCAGGTCGGGCCGGCCAGCACCACCGGGCCCATGCGCGTGCCCTCGCCGGGCGTGCGCAGCCGGTACTTGATGCTCTCGTCCATCGTCTCGGCGAGGCCGGAGAACTTGCCGATGTCGAGGTAGACCCAGCGCTTGCGGTCGCCCGCCGCCTTGCGCGAGACCAGCACGACCTCGCTCTGGATCACGCCGGCATCGCCCACCATCGAGCGGCCGGGCTCCAGGATCACCTCGGGCATGCGGTTGCCGAAGTGGCGCACCAGCGCGCGGGTCACCGCCTCGCAATAGGCCTCGATGCCGCTCACCTCGGAGCGGTAGCGCGCCGGGAAGCCGCCGCCCAGGTTGACCATGCGCAGGTCCACGCCCTCTTCGGCGAGCGCGAAGAACATCTGCGAGACCTGGCCCAGCGCCTTGTCCCACTGGTCGAGGTCGGTCTGCTGGCTGCCGACATGGAAGGAGATGCCGTAGGCGTCGAGGCCCCACTGCTTGGCCTTGCGCAGCAGGTCCTTGGCCATCTCGGGCGCGCAGCCGAACTTCTTGCTGAGCGGCCATTCGGCGCCGCCGCAATCGACCAGCACGCGGCAGAACACGCGGGCGCCCGGCGCCACGCGGGCGAGCTTCTGCAGCTCCGCCTCGCTGTCGAAGGCGAACAGGCGCACGCCCTGCTGGTAGGCCCAGGCGATGTCCTTTTCCTTCTTGATCGTGTTGCCGAAGGAGATGCGGTCCATGGCGACGCCGGTCGCCTGCACCATCTCGATCTCGCCGCGGCTCGCGGTGTCGAACTTGGAGCCGGCCGTGGCGAGACGAGCCAGCACCTGTGCAGCCGGGTTCGCCTTCACGGCGTAGAAGATGTGCGCCGTCGGCAGCAGTTCGCGCATGCGCCGGAAGTTGCTCTCGACCACGTCGAGGTCGATCACCAGGCACGGCGTCTCGGGCTGCTGCTCGCGGAGGTAACGGAAAATACGCTCGGTCATCGCTGGGGGGTTCCCCGTAGGATAGTCAGCTTGTCGGAAAAGGATCGGCCGATGACGTACGGCGCCAAGCGTGGCGCGATACGTCAGCCGATACTCGACTGAGCCAAGATCCGTTTGTGCGGTTGATCGAGGAAGGAGGCCCGAGCCAGGGTCGGGCAAATGACATAATAGCGGGGAACGCGCCCCGCGCGGTAAGCAACCATCTCAGAAGCTCCTTCCCGGACCCGGCTCTGATCGCCCGAAGGCGAATGGCCGGCACTGCCAAAAAGAACACTTTCCGTCGTTGCGTAACCACAGAGGGCCAGCGGCACGTGCGTTGGGCGTCTTGTACGGGTGCTATCTACAACTAATCGACATGGTTACAAGAGGAATCTGCCCCGCCTCGAAAATTTCGCGATGACTTGTGGTGCAAAAATCACAGGAAAGCGTCAGACGCGCGGCACCGACGCGCCGGGCAGCTTGATCGACGCCGCGAGCACGGTCAGCGGCACCAGCATCACCACCGAGCCGATGAGGGCGGTGCGCACATCGAAAAAGTTGGCGATCTTCCCCCAGAGCAGCGCGCCCAGCACCATGGCGCCGAAGAACACCATCTGGTGAACGGCCATGCCGCGCGCGCGCATGTAGTTGGGCAGGATCATCTGCACCGAGGCGCCGTTGTTGGCGATCACGGTGATCCAGCAGGCGCCGTTGAGGGCGACGACGGCGCCGACCACGAGCGGCGTCATGGCGAGCGCCGCGACCAGCGTGGCCGCCGCCGAGAGGCCCATGGCCCAGATGTTGGCGCGGTCGGGACCGAGCAGCCGGTTGACGGTGGGCAGCGCAAAGGCCGCGGCGACGGCGCCGGTGCCGAACACGCCGTAGAGGATGCCGAAGGTGAACTCGTCGAGGCCGAGCTCGAAGCGGCCGATCACCGGCAGCAGCGTGCCCATGGCGATGCCCGGCACGAAGAAGCAGAGCCCGCGGGCGAAGATGGCCCGCAGCTCGGCCGAGCCGCGCACGAAGGCGATGCCGGCGCGGGCCGCCTGCCCGAAGGTCTCGCGGCGCTGGGCGGCGCGCGCTTCGGCCGGCCGCTTCCAGGCCCGCATGGCGAAGATCACGCCCACATAGGTGAAGGCATTGATGGCGAACAGGAGGAAGACTCCGACCAGGCCGAGCAGCAGCTGGCCGATCACCGGGCCGATGGTGCGCGCGAGGTTGAAGCCGGCGCTGTTCAGCGCGATGGCGGGGCGGAGCTGCGGGCCGGTGACGATCTCCGGCACCACGGCGTGCCAGGCCGGCGCGTTCATGGCGTTGCCCAGGCCCATGCAGAAGGACAGGGCCAGCAGGTTCCAGTGGTTGAGCAGGCCGAGGAAGGCCAGGACCGCCAGCGTCGCGGCCACGCCCATCATCCAGACCTGACAGCAGATGATGTAGCGGCGGCGGTCGAAACGGTCGGCCAGGATGCCGGCGAAGAAGCAGAACAGGAACATCGGCAGCGTGCCGGCCGCGGCCAGCAGGGCCACGAAGATCGGCTCCTGCGTCAGGCTGGTCATCTCCCAGGCGGCACCGGTGGTCTGCATCCAGCCGCCGACGTTCGACATCAGGTTGGCAATCCACATCGCCAGGAACGAGCGGTTGGCGAGCGGCGCGAAGGCGGAGGGCGGCCGTTGGGGCGGCGGCGCGGGCGCCGGCCCGGGGATCGTCGACGTCACCCCGCCAGCGCCTTCTCGTAGATGCGGTGGGTCTTGTAATGGACGCCGCCGACCGAGCGGATGATGTTGTTGGTGGCCTTGTTGTCCTCGAGGATCCAGCCCAGCTCGGCCGAGGTCTTGCCCAGCCGCTTGCCGTTGGCGCGCAGGTGATCGATGGCGATCATCGCCAGCCCGGCGCCCAGCAGCGGATGGTTGCGGAACTTCTTCTTCACGCCCATCAGCGGCACGCGGGTGCTGCCGACGCCGGCGATCTTGAGCCGCCACAGGAGCTTGGCGAGCTTCACCGGCCCCAGCTTGCCGTCGAACTCCTTGACCGCCTCGTAGAGGTTGGTGAGCGCCACGATGAAGGCCACGCTCTCGTCGTCGACGTCCACGAACACCGCGAGCTCGGGCACGATCACCGGGCCGAACGCCTTGGAGGCATGGTCGATCTCGGCCTGGGTGAAGGGCACGAAGCCCCAGTTGTCGCTCCAGGCATCGTTGAAGATGTTCACCAGGGTGCGGACCTCGGCGTCGAACATCTTCATGTTGGCGGTGCGGACCTTCACCCGGCCCTCGAGGCCGCCGCGCTTCAGCAGCTTGGCGCCGATCGTCTCGGGCGCGTTCTGGACGTCGTAGTCGTAGGAGAAGACGTCCTTGGCCTTGGCATAGCCGCACGCCTCGACGCGCGGGCCGGCATAGGGCGGATCGTAGGGCACCATCAGGACCGGCCGGCTGTCGAAGCCGTCGATCAGAAGGCCGACCTCCTCGTTGACCGAGAGGCTGAACGGCCCGGTCACATGCTTCATGCCCTTCGCGCGCAGCCAGGCCTCGGCCGCGGCAAGCAATGCGGCGAAGATCGCCGGATCGTCCTCGGCGGCGAGACAGCCGAAATGGCCGGTGCTGTCGTTGTAGCGCTCGAGATGGGCGCGATCGATCTGCGCCGAGATGCGGCCGACGACCTTGCCCGCCCGGCGCGCCAGGAAGAAGCGCACCTCGACATGCTCGAACAGCGGGTTCTTGCCCGGCGTGAAGGCTTCCATGCGCTCCACGTCGAGCGGCGCGATGTAGCCCTTGTGGCCGGCATAGAGGCGCTTCGGCAGCGCGATGAAGGCCTTCAGGTCGGCCTTCGACTCGACCGGGCTGACGATGATGTCGGACGAAGCCATTGCCGCCTCACGCTGCCAGGGCGGCCGGGGCGCCGCTGTTGAACACCAGCCGGCCGTCGGGCTCGCAGCCGGAGCCGTCGGCCGCCAGGGCGCGGATGTCGACGCCGATGCGCCAGCCCGCGCCCTCCCGCTCGATGCCGATCAGGTGGTAGCGCGCGCGGCCGTACTTGCTGCCGGGCGCCGCCGACGCGGAGGTGACGCCGACCACCGGCACCGCGCCGTGTGGCCCCGCGATGCGCGCGACCTCGCTGCGATGGTTGTGGCCGTGCAGCACGATCTCGCAGCCGACGCGGCGGATCATCGCCTGGAAGGCGGCGGCGTCGGTCAGGCGCTTGAAGCGCGATTCGGTGGTGAGCGGCGGATGGTGGATCAGCACAACGCGGCAGAGCCCTTCGCGGCCGAGTTCGGCCAGCAGCTTCTCCGCGGCGGCGATCTGCGCTTCGCCCAGCGTGCCGGTCGCCAGCAGCGGCGGCTTCGGCACGCCGCTGTTCAGCCCGACCAGCGCGACCGGGCCGCGCCGGCGCAGGGTCGGGAAGACCGAGAAGTCGTTGGCCGGCTTCTGGCCGTCGCCCGCGATGTAGGCACCCCAGAGTCCCAGGCTCTCGCGCCACCGCGTGGCGACGTAGACATCGTGGTTGCCCGGGATCACCGTGACCTGCGCGGGCGTGCCGAGCCCTTCGAGCCACTTCGAGGCGCGCGCGAACTCGTCGGGCAGGGAGATGTTCACGAGGTCGCCGGTGAGCGCGATGTGATCGGGCTTCTGCGCCCTGATGTCGGCCACGATGCCGGCCAGTGCTTCGGGCCGGTGAAGCTGCACGCGGTTGCGCCACCAGTTGTAGTAGCCGGTGGCGCGCTTGCCGAGGAGATCGAGGACGCGCGCCTGCGGCATCGGCAGATGCGGGTCGGAGAGATGCGCCAGGGTGAACATGGCCGGCGCGCCCTAGTGGGCGCCGCCAACCACGCGGAGCGTGCGGTCTTCGAGAACGCCGAACTGGCGGGCGATGCCGGTCATCACCTCGACCATGTGCTCGAGCTGTTCCTTGGTGTGGACCGCGCAGACCGAGCAGCGCAGCAGGGACACGCCGTTGGGCGTCGCGGGCGGCACGGCGACATTCACGTAGATGCCGGCATCGAGCATGGCGCGCCAGAAACCGATGGCGATCATGCGGTCCGGCAGGTGCACGCCGACCACCGGCCCGTGCTCGGGACCCAGCTTGAAGCCCTTGGCGGCGAGGCCTTCGTAGAGCGTCGCCACGTTCGACCAGAGCTGCGTGCGCAGCTCGGGTTTGGCCTTCACCACCTTCAGCGCCTGGCGCACCGACGCCACGATCGACGGCGGCAGCGAGGCGGTGAACATGTAGGAGCGCACCGTGACGCGCAGGATGTCGAAATCGGGATCGTTCGAGACGCAATAGCCGCCGATGGCGCCCAACGTCTTGGAGAAGGTGCCGACGATGAAGTGGCAGTCGTCCAGCACGCCCGCCGATTCGCAGAGGCCGCGGCCATTGTCGCCCAGCGCGCCCAGCGAATGGGCCTCGTCGACGATCACGTAGGCGCCGTACTTCTTGCAGACGTCGATGAACTCGCGCAGCGGCGCGCTGTCGCCCAGCATCGAATAGATGCCTTCCAGCACGACCACGCGGTTGCCCGGGCGATCGCCCAGCCGGCGCAGGCGCGCCTCGAGGCTCGACGGATCGTTGTGCTTGAAGCGCACGACCTCGGCCTGCGTCATCTTGCAGGCGTCGTAGATCGAGGCATGGCTGTCGGCGTCGATCAGAAGCTGGTCGCCCTCGCCCGCGAGGGTCGAGATCAGGCCGAGATTGGCCTGGTAGCCGGTCGTGAAGACCATGCAGTGCTTCTTGCCGTAGAACTCGGCGATCTCCTGCTCGAGCGCCACGTGCTCGGTGTAGCTGCCGTTGGCGATGCGCGAGCCGGTCGTGCCCGTGCCCTCGGCGCGGATCGCCTCGATGGCGGCTTCCATGCAGCTGGGATCGAAGGTCAGGCCGAAATAGTTGTTGGTGCCGACGAGCAGCGTCTTGCGGCCGTTGATGATGGCCTCGGTCGGCGACAGCACCCTTTCCATGCGGATCTGGAAAGGGTCGTACCCGGTGGTCCGAACGTCGCGATAGGCCTCGAGCAGGCCCTCATACCGATCGAACAGGCCCATGGCTAACGCCGGGCGCAGAGCTTCTGGATGGTGTCGGCGAGCTGGTCGACGGTATGGATCTCGGCCACGACATTCATCGGGATCGAGATGTCGAAATGGTCCTCGAGCTCCATCACCATGTCCATGATGGCGAGCGAATCGATGGTGAGGTCCTTGGCGATCACCGTGTCGCCCGTGATCGGGCGCTCGCCGGTCTGGAACGGCGCCAGGTGACGGCAGATCTCGCGAATGACCTCGGCGCGCGACTGGCCGCTGACGCGGGTGCGTTCGAGGGTCTCGGTCATGCCGTCGGTTTCGACGATCATTTGATGGGCAGTGCGCAAAACGCTCTCCAAGGCCCGGGGGTGGGCGGCCACGTTGTGCCAGAAACACCGATTCCTAGTGAAATAACAAATTGTTACGCCGTGTTTCACGCGTCCTATAGCCAGTGCCTGGCGCGATACCACAAGATCGTGTCGCGGAAGCCGGACGTGAGGTCATAACGAGGCTCGAGGCCAATCGCTGCGGCCAGTCCGCGGTCCGCCACCGACCAGTCCGGGTGGAAGATCTCGTTCACCTTCCCGCGGGTCAGGATCTGGGCCCTTGCCCCCAGCGTCTGGCGGAATTCGTTCCACGACGCGAGACAGGCCATGACGCCGCGCGGGACCGAGACCCGCCACGGCCGGCGCCCCATCGCCTCCCCCGCCGCGTCGGCCATGTCGGCGTAGCCGTAGGCCCGGCCGTCGTCGACCTCGTAGGTGCCGGGGGCGGGTGGGCGCTCGACGGTCAGGGCCAGCGCCTCGGCGAGGTCGGCGACATGGATCAGCGACAGCTTCGCCGACGGCAGCCGGGGCTGTGGCGCAATACCTGACTTGATTGCCCGGAAATAGGCCAGGGTCTCGCGGTCGCCCGGTCCGTACACCGCCGGCGCCCGGACGATGGCCCAGGGTCCGCTGCGGGTGGCGACCACTGCCTCGCCGGCGCGCTTGCTCGCTCCGTAGGCAGAGAGCTGCGGCTCGCGCGCGGCCAGCGACGACAGCAGGACCAGATGCGCGTCGGGCGCCAGCGCTGACAGGAGCGCGGCGCTGTCCCGGTTCACCGGCAGGAAATCTGCCTCCCGTTTGGCCTTGATCAATCCGGCGGCATGAACCACCGCGTCGGCCCCCTGGACGAGCTCGCGGAGCGCCGATTCGGAGGCGAGATCGCCCAGGATGAGGTCGGCATCGACGCCGGCCAGCGAGGGCAGCGGGGTCCAGCGGCGGACCAGGATCCGCAGCCGCCAGCCGCGACGGGCGAGCGCGGCGACGAGGTGAGGTCCGACGAAGCCGGTGGCCCCGGTGACGGCGACCAGCTTGCCCATGGCGAGCGGTCAGGCGGCCGCGGGCTTCGGCGCGTAGAGGCCGGCGAGGTAGTTGGCCTTGGTCCGGGCGCGCGACAGCTTGCCGGACGAGGTGGTGGGCAGGCCGAGCGTCGGCGGCACCAGCGCCACGTCGCAGTCGACAGCGATCGCCTCGCGCACCGCGCCCGCCACGTCGCGCGCCAGGGTTACCCGCGCCTCGTCGCCCGAGACGCGCGCCAGCACCGCCACGACCACGCGTTCGCCCTCGCCGGTGTCGATCGAGAAGGCCGCCGCATCGCCGTTCTTCACGACGCGCTTGGCCTCGACCGCCCATTCGATGTCCTGCGGCCAGACGTTGCGGCCGTTGACGATGATCAGGTCCTTGGCGCGGCCGGTGACGACGATCTCGCCGTCCAGCATGTAGCCGAGGTCGCCGGTGTCGAGCCAACCGTCGGACAGGACCTCGCGGCTGGCTTCGGGCTCGCCGAAATAGCCCGGCATGATGCTGGGTCCGGAGACAAAGATGCGGCCAACCGCGCGGTCCGGCAGCACCCGACCCTCGGAATCTCGCACTTCCAGCCTGTGTCCCGGCAGGACGCGGCCGCAGATCACGAAGCGACGCGACTTGTGATCGTCGCCCGGATCGGCCGCCGGCACCGCACGTTGCGCCTCGGCCAGCGCCGTGCGGTCGACGGCATCCGTCCGCACCCCGGTATCGTGGGGACAGAAGGTGATGGCGAGACAGACCTCGGCCATCCCGTAGCTCGGGATGAAGGCCTTTCGATTGAAGCCGAACGGCTCGAAGGTCGCGGCGAAGCGCTCCAGCACGTCGGCCCGCACCATGTCCCCGCCGATGCCGGCGTGGCGCCAGCAGGCGAGGTCGAGATCGGCCGGCACCTGGGCCGCGCCACGGCGCACCGCGAGGTCGTAGCCGAAGCTCGGGCTGTAGGAAATCGTGCCGCGGTTGCGCGCGATCAGGTTCAGCCACTGCATCGGCCGGCGCGCGAAGTCGCGCGGCGTCAGATAGTCGATGGAGATCTGGGTCGAGAGCGGCGCCATCAGGAAGCCGATCAGGCCCATGTCGTGATAGAGCGGCAGCCAGCTCACCGCGCGATCGCCCTCCACCACGCCCAGCCCGGACGGGCCGACCATGCCGGCGAGATTGGCCATCAGCGCCCGCTGGGTGATCTGCACGCCGTGCGGATTGCGGGTGCTGCCCGATGAGAACTGGATGTAGCAGAGGTCGTCGGCGCCCAGCGGCCGCAGGTCGACCGGCTTCTCGGGCAGGGAATACAGCACGTCCATGCCGCCGTGCAGGCGGACCGCCGGAAATTCCTGCGCGGCGTCGGCGAGATAGCCCGCCAGATCGTCCAGGCCGACCGCGGCGACCGCGCCGGAGGCGGCGAACTGGCGGCGAAGCTGGTCGAGATAGGCGTCCTTGCCGCCGATCCCGACCGGGATGGAGACCGGCACGGGCAGCAGGCCGGCATACTGGGCGCCGAAGAAGGCGTCGAAGAAACCCGGCCAGGTATCGGCGGTGATCAGGAGGCGCTCGCCGGGGGCGAACCCGGCGCCGATCATCTTGCGGGCGACGACCTGGGCCCGCTCGCGGATCTCCCGCCAGGCCAAGGCCGAGAGTTGCTCGCCCTTGGCATTATAAAAGGTCACCCCGGTCTCACCCTTCGCCGCATAGTCGAGCATCGCGGGCACGCAGGCGAAGCCGGCGCGTTGCAGGGCGAGCGTGGAATTGCGGGTGGGCAGCACTTTCATCGGAAGGCGGGTGTCGTAGCAGAGGGGTAAAAACCCCTCAAGGTGTGTGCTTCCGGGCCGGCCGCCCCAAGTTGACACACCCGGACCCCGGTAAGATAGTGCCCGGCCCTCGCTAAAAGCCGGCATTTCCATTCCGGAAACGTCGCAACGGCGGGGGTTTTTGGTTTTTGGAGGAGGCTCACTGTGATTACGGCTGTTATGCCGACGTACGGTCGCAAGGACGTCGTGTTCGAACGCGGAGAGGGCAACTATCTCTACGCGGTGGACGGCCGACGTTACTTGGACTTTACCTCCGGCATCGCCGTGAACGCGCTGGGCCACTGCCACCCGCATCTCGTCAAGGCGCTCACCGAGCAGGGCTCGAAGCTCTGGCACACGTCGAACCTGTTCCGGGTCGGCAACGGCGAGAAGCTGGCGAAGCGGCTGGTCGAGAATTCGTTCGCCGACACGATGTTCTTCTGCAATTCCGGCGCGGAAGCGATCGAGGGCGGCATCAAGCTGATCCGCAAGTATCAGTACATGAACGGCCAGCCCCAGCGGTACAAGATCATCGCCTTCCAGGCGGCGTTCCACGGCCGCCTGCTGAACGCGCTCGCCGCCACCGGCAACGAGAAGTATCTCGAAGGCTTCGGCCCGCCGGCGCCCGGCTACCGCCATGCGCCGCTCAACAACACCAACGTCGTGCGCGACATGGTGGACGACGAGACGGCGGGCATCCTGGTCGAGCCGATCCAGGGCGAAGGCGGCATCCGCGCCACCACCGTGCAGTTCCTCAAGGACCTGCGCGCGATCTGCGACGAGTTCGGCCTGCTGCTGTTCTACGACGAGATCCACACGGGTTTCGGCCGGACCGGCAAGATGTGGGGCTACGACTGGTCGGGCGTGAAGCCCGACGTCGCGGCGATCGCCAAGGGCATGGGCGGCGGCTTCCCGATCGGCGCCTTCATGGCGACCGAGAAGGCGGCGGTCGGCATGGTCCCGGGCACGCACGGCTCGACCTATGGCGGCAACCCGCTGGCCACCGGCGTCGCCAACGCGGTGCTCGACGTCCTGCTGGCGCCCGGCTTCATCGATGATGTGCGCGAGAAGGGCGAGTACCTGAAGGGCAAGCTCGAGGAACTCTGCCGGAAGCACCCGACCGTGTTCGTCGAGCAGCGTGGCATGGGCTTCCTGCAGGGTCTGCAGTGCGCCGCGTCGATCCCGGTGGGCGACATGGTGAACAAGCTGCAGTCGCTCGGCCTGCTGGTGCCGCCGGCCGGCGAGAACGTCGTGCGCATCTTCCCGGCCCTGATCGCCGACAAGGCCGCGCTCGACGAGGGCATCGCCATCCTCGAGCAGGCCGCCCAGTCGTTCGAGGCTGCGTCCAAGGCCGCCGAGTAGGCCGCCCATGACCACGCCCAAGCACTTCCTCGACCTCGACCAGGTCGATCCCAAGACGCTTCGCCAGATCCTCGATCACGGCAAGGCGATGAAGAAGGCGCGCAGCAACGGGGGGCACGACAAGCCGCTCACCGGCAAGACGCTCGCCATGATCTTCGAGAAGCCCTCGACACGCACCCGCGTGTCGTTCGAGGTCGGCATGCGCGAGCTCGGCGGCCAGACGATCATGCTCGGCCGCACCGACACCCAGCTCGGCCGCGGCGAGACCATCGCCGACACCGCGCGCGTGCTGAGCCGCTACGTCGACATCATCATGATGCGCACCACCGTCGAGGATAAGCTCCTCGAGATGGCGAAGTACGCGACCGTGCCGGTGATCAACGGGCTCACCGACAAGACCCATCCCTGCCAGCTGATGGCCGACGTCATGACCTACGAGGAGCATCGCGGCCCCATCCAGGGCAAATCGGTGGTCTGGTCGGGCGACGGCAACAACATGGCGACGTCGTGGATCCATGCGGCCGTGCAGTTCGACTTCGAGCTGCGCATCGCCTGCCCGACCGAGCTGAAGCCGCCGGCCGACGTGGTCCAGTGGGCCGAGAAGTCGAAGGGCCGCATCTCGATCGGCCACGACCCCGAGTCGATGGTGAAGGGCGCGGACTGCGTCGTAACCGACACCTGGGTCTCGATGGGTGACGAGGATCCCGACAGCCCCAGCGCCGCGCGACGCCACAACCTGCTGCGCTCCTATCAGGTCGACGGTCACCTGATGAAGCAGGCCAAGAAAGACGCGATCTTCATGCACTGCCTGCCGGCCCATCGCGGCGAGGAAGTGACCGCCGAGGTGATCGACGGTCCGCAGTCGGTCGTGTTCGACGAGGCCGAGAACCGCCTGCACGCGCAGAAGAGCATCCTGGCCTGGTGCCTGTCCTGACTTCGAATTCCCTCCCCCGCCGGACGGGGGAGGGTTAGGGTGGGGGCAAGCCCCAGCATGATCGTGTCCTTACCGCGTCCCGTCGCATTGCATTGCCCCTCCCCGGCCCTTCCCCGCATGACGGGGGCGGGAGCATGAGTGCCGACGACTGGGATCGCGTCCTTCCCTTCCAGCTGGATGCGCTCGGCGTGCGCGGCCGGCTGGTGCGCCTCGGCCCCACCCTCGACGAGGTGATCGAGCGGCACGGTTATCCGCTCGCCGTGGCGCGGCCGCTGGCCGAATCGATGGTGCTGTGCGCCACGCTCGCCACCTCGCTGAAATACGACGGCATCTTCACGCTGCAGATCAGCGGCGACGGGCCGATCAGGCTGCTGGTCACCGACCTGACCAGCGACGGCGCGCTGCGCGGCTACGCGCAGTTCGATTCCTGGAAGCTCGCCGTGGCGCTGGGCAGCGGCAACGAGGATGCGCCCGACGGCTATGTCCCGAAGCTGTTCGGCCAGGGCCGCCTCACCTTCACCGTCGATCAGGGTCAGCACACCGAGCGCTACCAGGGCGTGGTGCCGCTCGAGGGCGCGACGCTGGCGGACTGCGCCCACACCTATTTCCGCCAGTCCGAACAGCTGCCGACCGGGATCAAGATCACGGCACGCCGCAGCGACGGGCCCGACGGCCATCACTGGCATGCCTCGGCGCTGATGGTGCAGCAGATGCCCGAGTTCGACGCCGGCCGCCTCGACGTCGATCCCGAGCAGCGCGAGGACGACTGGCGCAAGGCAGTGATCCTGATGGCCTCGGCCACCGAGAAGGAAATGCTCGATCCGGCACTGCCCGGCACGACACTGCTGCATCGCCTGTTCCACCAGGAGCAGCCGCGCGTCTTCGAGCGCCGCGCCTTCGCCGCGCGCTGCCGCTGCAGCCGCGACCGCATCGACCGCGTGCTGCGCTCGATCCGGCGCGAGGAACTCGACGACCTGCGCGACAAGACCGGCCGCGTCGCGGTGAAGTGCGAGTTCTGCTCGACCGAATACGCCTACGACGACGCCGACCTCGACAAGGTCTACGAACCAGCCGCCTGAGGCGCGATCAGCCCGCGAGTTGCTTGTCGTAGAAGACGGACCACTTCACGTCGGGATAGTCGAGCACCGGCCCGCAGCGCGCGAAGCCCGCATTCTCGTAGACCTTCCACGCCGCGTGATGGCGGTCGCCGGTTTCCAGAACCAGCCGCTGCAAGCCCTCCGAGCGCGCCGTCGCCTCGATCAGCGCCACGATCCGCTCGCCGATCTTGCGCCCGCGATGGCTGGGCCGCGTGTACATGCGCTTCACTTCGCCGATCCCGCCGGGATGCCGCTTCAGCGCCCCGCAGGCAACGGCCGCGCCGTCGTCGCGGGCAATGAAGACCGTGGTGTCCGCCCCCGCCATCTGCTCGACCGTGAGATGATGGCAGTGCTCGGGCGGCGTCAGTTCGAGCAGCACGGCATTCAGCTCCGCGACCAGGCTGCGCACGTCGTCCTGCAACGGCGTTTCGACGGCGATGGTCAGGGGCATCGGCTCTGGCTCCGCGCGCGTGACGATCAGCCGTGCGGCACCAGCACCTGGCGAACGGTGGCGACGTCCTGCAGCCGGTCGAAGCCCACGTTCAGCTCGTCGAAGCCGATGCGCTGGCTGACCATGCGGTCGACCGGCAGCTTGCCCTGCTGGTAGAGCGAGATGAAGCGCGGGATGTCGCGGACCGGCACGCAGCTCCCCATGTAGGAGCCCTTGATCGTCTTCTCCTCGCTCACGAGGCCGCTCTGCTTGAAGGAGAAATCCGCCTGGATGGGCGACAGGCCGGCCGTCACCGTGGTGCCGCCCCAGCGCGTCACGAGATAGGCGGTCTCCATCGCCTTGATGGTGCCGGCGAGGTCGAAGGCATAGTCGACGCCGCCATTGGTCAGGTCGCGGACCTGCGTGACGTGATCGACGTCCTTGGCGTTCACCGTGTCGGTCGCGCCGAGCTGGCGGGCGAGGCCGAGCTTCTCGTCGGAGAGATCGATGGCCACGATGCGGCCCGCGCCCGCGAGCACCGCGCCCATCAGGCCGCTCAGGCCCACGCCGCCCAGGCCGACGATGGCGACCGAACTGCCGGGCTCGATCTTGCCGGTATTCACCACGGCGCCGACGCCCGTCACGACGGCGCAACCGAACAGCGCCGCCACGTCGAGCGGCAGGCTGCGATCGATCACCACGACCGAACCGCGGTCGACCACGGCGTATTCGGCGTAGCAGGAGACGCCCGAGTGATGGTTCACCGGCTTGCCGTCCATATGCAGGCGATGATGACCCGAGAGGAGCTGGCCCGCCGCGCGCGGGCTGATCGAACGCTCGCAGATATAGGGGCGGCCTTCGAGACAGCGGCGACAACGGCCGCAGCTCACGTTGAAGGTGAAGCAGACATGGTCGCCGACCTTCACGTCGTGCACGCCCGCGCCCACTTCGACGATCTCGCCCGAGCCCTCGTGGCCCAGCACGATCGGCACGGGGCGCGGCCGGTCGCCGTTGATCAGCGACAGGTCGGAATGGCAGAGGCCGCCGCCGCCGACCTTGACCAGCACCTCTCCCTCGCCCGGCGGGTCGAGATCGACTTCGACCACATGGATGGGCTTGGACTTCGCGAAGGGGCGGGGCGCACCGCAGGTGGTGAGAACGCCGGCTTTCATCTTCATCAGGCTATTCCTCCGTCGACGCGGACCAGCGATCCCGTGGTGAAACTCGACCGGCCCGACGCGAGATAGAGCGCGGCGGTCACGATTTCCTCCGGCTGGCCGCTGCGCTTAAGCGCCGCCGTCGGGTTGGCCTTGTGCTCTTCCGGCCAGGCCTTGGAGACGTCGGTCAGGAAACGGCCGGGCGAGATGGTGTTGACCCGCACCTTGGGCGCGTACTCGAAGGCGAAGGCCTCGGTGAGTGCGTTGAGCGCCGACTTGGCGCCGGCATAGGGCGCGATCTGCGGCCGCGGGCGGAGCGCGCCCGCGCTGGAGACGTTGATGATCGAACCGCCCTCGCCCGCCGCCATGCGGCTGCCGACCAGCGACATCAGGCGGAACGGCGCCTTGAAGTTCAGCGCCACGATGCGGTCGAAGAGCTGTTCCGAGGTCTCCAGCGACGACGGGGCCAGCGGCGAGGAGCCGGCGTTGTTCACCAGGATGTCGACCTTGCCGAAGGTGGCATAGGCCGCATCGACCATGCCGTCGAGCTCCTGCCAGTTGGCGACGTTGCAGGCATAGGTCGCGGCCTTGCGGCCCATCGCGCGGACCTCGGCAGCGACCTTGTCGCAGGTCTCCAGCTTGCGGCTGGTGATGAAGACGTCGGCGCCATGGGCGGCGAACGCCTTCACCATCTGATAGCCCAGACCCCGGCTGCCGCCGGTGACGAGGGCGACCTTGCCCGTGAGATCGAAGTAATTGGTGCTCATGACGCGATCCCAGCACAGCCGCCCGCCAAAGGCGAGGCTGGCCGTACCGGGAATCGCGCCATGCGAAAGCGCCAGCCCGCTACTCGAGCTTGACGCCGAGCTCCTGGACCAGCGGGATGAGCTGCTTCTTGAGGTTCTCGTAGTCGGCCGAGATCTCGACATGGCCGAGCGGCAGATCGCGCAGCCCGAAGCTCTCCATCATCTTGCGGCCGCCTTCCGACTGCGCCGCCTCGATCCAGAGGGTCGACAGCCTCGCCACGATCTCCTTGGGCACGCCCGACGGCGCGGCCAGCACGAGATAGCCGTAGATGCGGAAGGCCGGATGATCGTAGCCCTGCTCGGCCATCGTCGGGACGTTGGGCAGCAGCGGCGCGCGTGCCGGGCCGGGAATGCCGATCGGCCGGATGACGTCCTTCTCGAGCAGCGGCCGCAGCGCCTGGTAGCTGCCCATGGCGACCTGCAGGGAGCCCGCGTTCATGTCCTGCCACATCGGCGCTTCGCCGCGGTAATGCACCGGCTCCATCTTGAGATCGTAGAGCTTGTTGAGCTGCTGGCAGACGATGTGCGCGGCCGAGCCGGCGGCCCAGGTGCCGAAGCTCACCTTGTTGGTCTTCGCCCAGGCGACCAGTTCCTTGACGTTGCTGGCCGGCACCGACTTGTGGACCACCAGCGGCAGGGCGCCCGAGTTCGTCCCGGCGACCAGCGTGAAGTCCTTGTCGGGATCGAAGCCCAGGTTGTTGTAGAGCACCCGCCCCTGGACCAGCGTGCTCGAGACGGTGTGCAGGAACGTGTAGCCGTCGGCGGCCTCCTTGGAGACCTGGGCGGCGCCGATGTTGCCGCCGGCCCCCGGTTTGTTCTCGATGATGAACTGCTGCCCCGTCTTCTGGGACGCGTACTGCGCGAACGTCCGGGCAATGGCGTCCGTCAGGCCGCCCGGCGGAAAGTTGACCACGATCGTGACGGGCCGGTTGGGCCAGTTTTGCGTCGCGCCGGCGCTCGAGGCCATCGCCGCTCCGCCAAGGCCGAGGGCCGTCGCGCCAAAGATGAAGTGTCGCCGATTTGTCTGTGCCATGCTGTTAACCTCCCTGCGGCCCGGCTCATCCCGAGCGCGTCTTTTGTCGCATGGCAGATATGGCGTTTGAGCATGACTCCGGCAACCCGTTGACAGAAAAGTCATTTTTCGCCTTTCTGTTTGTGAATTTAGAGATGAGTCGCGCCTGGCACGTGACTTGCTTGGACTGACCCGGGGACGCATGAGTATCCAAGTCGCGCTGCATCATCGAACGACCTATTCGTATGACCGGCTGGTGGCCTTGGGGCCCCAGGTCGTTCGGCTCCGACCGGCGCCGCATTCGCGGACGCCCGTGCTGTCCTACTCGCTGAAAGTCTCCCCGGCGGAGCACTTCATCAACTGGCAGCAGGACCCGCAGGGCAATCACCTCGCGCGGCTGGTGTTCCCGGAAAAGACCCGGAAGTTCGAGGTCACGGTCGACCTCGTGGCCGACATGTCGGTCATCAACCCGTTCGACTTCTTCCTGGAGCCCTCGGCCGAGACCTGGCCGTTCGCCTACGACGCGTCGCTGGCCGAGGAGATCGCGCCGTTCCGCAAGCTCGAGCCGCTGGGCCCCCGCCTGTCGGCGTGGCTGGCCAAGGTGGATCGCAGCAAGCAGCGCACCATCGACTTCGTCGTCGGGCTGAATGCCCGCCTGCAGCAGGAGATCGGCTACATCGTCCGCCTCGAGCCGGGCGTGCAGACCTGCGAGGAAACGCTGGCGCGTGCCAAGGGATCGTGCCGCGACACCGGCTGGCTGCTGGTCATGATCCTGCGGCACCTGGGGTTCGCCGCGCGCTTCGCCTCGGGCTACCTGATCCAGCTCGTCGCCGACGAAAAGCCGCTCGAAGGTCCCGAAGGGCCGACGCACGATTTCACCGACCTCCATGCCTGGTGCGAAGTCTACCTGCCGGGCGCCGGCTGGATCGGTCTCGACCCGACCTCCGGCCTGCTGACCGGCGAAGGCCACATACCGCTGGCCTGCACGCCCGAACCGTCGAGCGCCGCGCCCATCGAAGGGGCGCTGGAGAAGGCCGAGGTCAAGTTCGAGCACCAGATGACGGTGTCGCGCGTGCGCGAGACGCCGCGCACCACCAAGCCCTACACCGAAGAGCAGTGGGCGACGCTGCTCAAGGTCGGCGAGGCGATCGAGCGCGACATCGGCAAGCACGACGTGCGCCTCACCATGGGCGGCGAGCCGACCTTCGTGTCGGTCGACGACATGGACGGGGCGGAATGGAACACGCTGGCGCTCGGCCCCGAGAAGCGGCGGCTGGCGGGCGTGCTGTTTCGCAAGCTCGCGCACCGCTTCGCGACCGGCCCGCTGCTGCATTTCGGCCAGGGCAAATGGTATCCCGGCGAGCAGCTGCCGCGCTGGGCACTGGGCTGCTACTGGCGCAAGGACGGCGAGCCGATCTGGCGCAACCCTCATCTCTACGCGCTCGAATCCAAGCCGGTCGGCGCGACCGTCGAGGCCGCGCACCGCTTCGCCCTGGCCTTCGCGCAGCGGCTGCAGCTCGATCCCGACTATCTTTTCCCCGCTTACGAGGACACCTGGTACTACCTGTGGCGCGAACGGCGCCTGCCCAGCAACGTCGTGGTCGACGAAGCCAAGGTGAAGGATCCGCTGGAGCGCGAGCGCCTCGCGCGGGTCTTCGAGAAGGGCCTCGAGAGTTCGGTCGGCTACGTGCTGCCGGTGATGCGCGACTACAACGGGCGCAGCACCGGCAACGGCCATGTGAGTCGCTGGAAGAGCGGTCCCTGGTTCCTGCGCAGCGAGAAGTGCTACCTGATCCCCGGCGATTCGCCGATCGGCTACCGGTTGCCGCTCGACTCGCTGCCCTGGGCGGCGCCCGGCGATACCGACTTCATCGTGCAACCCGATCCGATGGCGCCGCATCCCGACCTGCCGCCGCTCGACGCCTTCCGGCGCGCGCCGGTCCTGCGCCGGCAGGAGCCGCGCCTCGCGGACGCCGGCGGCGATGCCGAGGCACGCCGGGAAGCGTGGCGGCGCGCATTGGCGCCGGACCAGGGGCTTGGTCCTGCCGTCGGCTCATCGGCCGCCGGGATCGTTCGCACCGCCATGGCCTTCGAGCCGCGCGAGGGCCATCTCCATGTCTTCATGCCGCCGACCGAGCGGATGGAGGACTATCTCGACCTCGTGACGGCGCTCGAGGACACGGCCGAGGAACTCGCCCAGCCGATCTTCATCGAAGGCTATACGCCGCCCGGCGATCCGCGCGTCCTGCACTTCAGCGTCACGCCCGATCCCGGCGTGATCGAGGTCAACATCCATCCCGCGGCCAACTGGACCGATCTCGTCGAACGCACCGAGATCGTCTACGAGGAGGCGCGCACGACGCGTCTCGGCGCGCAGAAGTTCATGATCGACGGGCGCCACACCGGCACCGGCGGCGGCAACCACTTCGTGCTGGGCGGACCGACGGCGGCCGAATCGCCGATCCTGCGCCGGCCCGATCTGCTCAAGAGCCTGCTCGGCTACTGGCTCAATCATCCCTCGCTGTCTTATCTCTTCTCGGGCCTGTTCATCGGCCCGACCAGCCAGCATCCCCGCGTCGACGAGGCCCGCAACGACGCGCTGCACGAGCTGGAGATTGCCTTCCGCCAAGTCGCACCGGGCCGGCAGACGCCGCCCTGGCTGGTCGACCGCGTGTTCCGCAACCTGCTGGTCGACGCCACGGGCAACGCCCATCGCACCGAGTTCTGCATCGACAAGCTGTTCACGCCTGATTCGGCGGCCGGCCGGCGCGGCCTGCTGGAGCTGCGCGCCTTCGAGATGCCGCCCCACTGGCGCATGAGCGTGGCGCAGCAGGCCCTGCTGCGCGGCCTCGTCGCCAAGTTCTGGGACCGGCCCTACGAGCGGCCGCTCAGCCGCTGGGGCACGCGCCTGCACGACGATTTCATGCTGCCGCATTTCGTTTGGCAGGATTTCACCGACGTGCTCGCCGATCTCCGCGAGGCGGGCTACGGCTTCGAGCCGGAATGGTTCGCGCCGCATTTCGAGTTCCGCTTCCCGAGGCTGGGCGAAGTGGCGCAGCGGGGTCTCGAACTCGAGCTGCGGCACGCTCTGGAACCGTGGCACGTGCTGGGCGAGGAGCCCGGCGGCGGCGGCACCGTGCGCTACGTCGATTCGACGGTCGAGCGCCTGCAGGTCAAGGTCGCGGGCCTCAACGACCAGCGGCACGTCATCGCCTGCAACGGCTGGAAGCTGCCGCTGCGCGCCACCGGCACGGCCGGCGAATACGTCGCCGGCGTGCGCTATCGCGCCTGGCAGGCGGCGAACTCGCTGCATCCGACGATCGGCGTACACGCGCCGCTCACCTTCGACATCCACGACAGCTGGAGCGGCCGCTCGATCGGTGGCTGCACCTATCACGTGGCCCATCCGGGCGGCCGCAACTACGACCGCGTCCCCGTGAACGCCAACGAGGCCGAAGCGCGCCGCCGTGCCCGCTTCTTCGCCATCGGACATACCGGCGGAACGTCGCCGGAACCGCGGCCGCTCGACAATCCGGAGCATCCGCTGACGCTCGACCTGCGGCGGGCCTAGGCCCTATAGTTCGCCCGCCTCACAGGCAGTCCAACCGTTCGTTTCCACTTCTGTTTCCGGGCCCATGGAGTCGCTGCGCGGCCTCTCGTCCTCGCCGGCTAGCGCTTACGACGAACTGGTCACCGGCCAGAAGTCGATCCGCTATCACTGGCAAGGCATTCTGAGCGTCATCCGCGCCCTTCCCGGCGGGCTGGGCGAACGCGTGGAGAGCGCACGCCGCCAACTCGACGAATCGGGCGCCACCGTCAACCTGCTCGACGACCGCGCCGCGGCACGCTGGACCTTCGATCCGCTGCCGCTGGTCATCGCGCCCGACGAATGGTCGCGCATCGAAAGCGGCCTGATCCAGCGCGCCCGCCTGCTCGACAAGGTGCTGGCCGACATCTACGGCCCGCAGCAGCTGCTGAAGGAGCATCTGCTGCCGCCGATGCTGGTGCATGCCAACCGGCATTTCCTGCGGCCCGCGCAGGTCACCGACGGCGCCGAGCCGCAACGCCACCTGTGCCACTACGCCGTCGACCTCGTGCGTCTCAGCGACGGCCGCTGGCACGTTCTGGCCGATCACACCGAACTGCCGGCAGGCGCCGGCTATGCGCTCGAGATGCGCCGCGTGCTGGCGCGCAGCCTGCCCGAGGCCTTCCGCTCCATCCCGGTCCGTCACCTGCGGCCCTTCTTCGATCGCTGGCACGAATCGCTGCGCTCCGTCGCGCCGGCCAACGTGAGCCAGCCCAACATGGCGCTGCTGACGCCGGGCTCGCTGTCGGCCACCTATTTCGAGCATGTCTACCTGTCGCGCGTGCTCGGGATCCCGCTCGTCGAGGGCGGCGACATGGTGGCGCGCGACGGCCAGGTCTCGATCAAGACGCTGGCCGGCCTGCGGCCCGTGCATGTGCTGCTGCGGCGGCTCGACAGTTCCTTCGCCGATCCGCTGGAAATGCGCGCCGATTCGGCGCTTGGCGTAACCGGCCTCGTCGAGGCGACGCGCAGCGGCAGGATCGCGCTCGCCAACGCGCTGGGGTCGGGGGTCGTCGAGACGCCGGCGATGATGCCGTTCCTCGAACGGGTGAGCGAACGGCTGCTGGGCGAGCCGCTCGAACTGCCGTCGCTCGACGTCTGGTGGCTGGGCGAACCCTCGGCGTTGAGCTTCGCCCTGGCCAACCTCGACCTCATGATCGTGCGTCCCTGCCTCGGCCAGGATCGCGAGCCGATCATCGTCGGCATGCTGGAACCTGCCGAGCGCCAGGCGCTGGTCGACCGCATCCGCGCCCAGCCCGGCCAGTTCGTGGCGCAGTATCCGATGACGCCGTCGCTCACGCCGAAATGGGACGGCCAGTCGCTCGTGCCATCGGCGGTGGTGCTGCGCGCCTATGTGGTGGCCGACCACGACACCTATCACGTGCTGCCGGGCGGGCTCGCGCGCGAGCCCGACGGCGACACGGCGCTGCGTTCGCTCGCCCGCCTGCACGGCACGCTGAAGGATGTCTGGGTGCTGGCCGAGGATGCGGCCGACGTTCAGCTGCCGCCGATGCGGCGCTTCCACCAGCTCGCCGTCGAGCGCAGCAGCGCGGACCTGCAGAGCCGCGTCGCCGACAATCTGTTCTGGCTCGGCCGCTACATCGAACGCCTCGACAACGATGCGCGCCTCCTGCGCACGACGGCGGCCCGCGTGGCGCAGGGCGCGGTCGGCCCGCGCGACGCGGTCGAACTGCGGCTGCTCGGCCGCCTGCTCGACCAGGCCAACCTGATGGATCATACGTCGGCGCTGGCGCCGCCGGAGAGCGCCCTGTTCCAGCAGGGGCTGGCGGCCGTCGCCGCCGACGATCGCGGCCTCGCCACCGTGCTCGACGGCATCCAGCGCCTGACCGCCACGATGCGCGACCGCTTCTCGATCGACATGACAACGGCGGCCGGCCCGGAGATGATCGAGGTGCGCAAGCGCCTGCTGGCGGCGCGCGGCAACCTCGATCCGCTGCTCGCCGCGCTCGACGAGATCGTGCGCTTCGTCGCCACGCTCTCGGGTCTTGCGCAGGAGAACATGACGCGCGGCACCGGCTGGCGCTTCCTCGATCTCGGCCGCCGGCTCGAGCGCGGGCTGCACATCCTGAACGCGGCGCTGGCCCCCTTCTCCATCTCGCCGATCGATTGGGACGCTTCCATGCGTCTCGCACTCGAACTGTGCGACAGCACGATCACCTACCGCACGCGCTACCTCGGCCAGCTCCAGCCGGCGCCGGTGCTGGATCTCGTCATCCTAGACGACGCCAACCCGCGCGGCCTGGTGTTCCAGCTCCGCGCCATCAAGGGCCATCTCGACTATCTCGCCCGCGCATCGGGCGTCACGGTGGCCGCGCCGCCGGACTCGCTGGAAGCCGATCTCGAATCGGTCGTGCGCCAGTTCGGCGGCGACGAACAGGCATGGCGTCACGAGGGGCTGGCGCTCGCCCTGCTGCGCGACGTCACCTCGGACGCCGAGCAGCATCTCGACAAGCTCTCCGAGGCGATCACGCGCGCCTACTTCTCGCACGTGCCGGCGGCCCAGGCCGTCGGCTCCTCGGGCGGAGACTGACCGTGCATTACCTGCTCTCGCACCGCACGACCTACACCTACGCCAGCACGGTGGACTCGGCGCATCACATCGCGCACCTGCGCGCGCGCGATTTTCCGGGGCAGAAGGTGACCTCCATCAGCATCGTCACCAGCCCCCTGCCGGCGCTAGCGACACAGCATGTCGATCACTTCGGCAATCTCATCGATATCTACCGCATCGACAAGCCGCACACGCGCTTCGACATCGAGGTGCGTGCCGAGGTGGAGGTGCGCTTCCCGGAACCGCCCGTCGCCGCCTCCACGCCGCCCTGGGAGGAAATCCGTGCCGCCCTTCACGGCGACGGTTTTCCCAGGCGCGTCGACGTGAGCGAGTTCATCCACGAATCGCCGTTGGTGCCGAGCGTCGAGGCGCTGCGTGCCTACGGCGCCGTATCCCTCACGCCCGGGCGGCCGATTCTCGAAGCGGCGCGCGAGCTCACCTCGCGGATCAAGGCCGACTTCGAGTACCACCCCGGCGCCACCGACATCTCGACGCCGCTGGGGGACGTCTTCGCCGGCAAGGCCGGCGTCTGCCAGGACTTCGCGCATGTCCAGATCGCCGCGCTCAGGGCGCACGGTCTCGCGGCCGGTTATGTCTCGGGCTACATCCGCACGATCCATTCCCGCGAGGAGATCGCCCTGCGCGGCGCCGACGCCAGCCACGCCTGGGTGGCGGTGTGGTGCGGCGAGGATGCCGGCTGGGTCCATCTCGATCCCACCAACGACCTGATCGCCCAGGAGGATCACGTGGCCGTCGCCTGGGGCCGCGACTTCTCGGACGTGAGCCCGTTGCGCGGCGTCATCCTGGGTGGCGATTCCCATTCCTACGGCGTCGCCGTCACCCTCGTGCCGACGGGCTGAGCTCAATCGCCCTCCTCGATATTCAAACCGGGAGGTGTCGTCGTCTTGCGACGACGGAGGGGTCATGAGTCGCCGTTCGTCCTTCGGCGCTCTCGGACATCGCAAAACGATGTCCTGACGCTCAGGAGGCCAAGCTTCGCCAAGAGTCTTTCCGCCTCATATTGACCCACTGACCTCATCCTGAGGAGCGGCCTCAGGCCGCGTCTCGAAGGATGGGCAACAAACGGGGTGCTCGTTCCCATGCTTCGAGACGCGCTCCCGCGGAGCGCTCCTCAGCATGAGGTTGGTGTCGGTGATTCCCTCGTACTCGGAAAGACTCTAGCCCAGGAAGTCCTTCGTCCAGCGCGCGTAGTCGGCGTCGCGCGTGACCTTCTTCATCAGTTCGGGGCTGGCGACGCCCTGCAGCTTCGACGGCTGCGTGCCCTCGCGTAGCGCCTTCAACGTCTCGTAGGTCGCCTTCACGGCGGCGGCGAAGGGCTGGTGGCCCTGCAGCGCGATGCGGACGCGGCGCGCACCGAGATAGGCAAGGTCGGTGAGATCGCCCGACACGCCGCCCAGGATGATCGGCAGCTTCGTCGCCTCGGAGATCGCGTCGAGTTCGGCGCGGGTGCGCACGCCCACGAAGAACAGCGCGTCGACGCCGGCTTCCTCGTAGGCCCGGCCGCGGGCGATCGCATCGTCGAGGCTGGTGATGGAAACGGCGCTCGTCCGTCCCGCGATGCAAAGGTCGGGATCCTGCCGCGCCCCGAGTGCCGCCTTCATCTTGCCGACACCCTCGGCGATCGAGATCAGGCGCGGCGCGGTCGTGCCGTGCGGCGTCGGAAGATCGGTGTCCTCGAGGCTCATGCCGGAGACGCCCGCGGTCTCGAGTTCCTCCACGGTGCGGCGCACGTTGAGCGCGTTGCCGTAGCCATGGTCGGCATCGACCATCAGCGGCAGGTTGCCCGCCCGGTTGATGCGATAGGCCTGGCCCGCGAATTCGCTCAGGGTGAGGACGATCAGGTCGGGCGCGCCCAGCACCGTCAGCGAGGCGACCGAGCCCGCGAACATGCCGATCTCGAAGCCGAGATCCTCCGCGATGCGCGCGGAGATCGGATCGAAGACCGAACCCGGATGAATACAGCGGTCGCCCGCGAGCAGCGCCCGGAAACGCTTCCGGCGATCGGTCCAATGCATGAAGAGTCTCCCCTCGTTCGCTTCTCCTTAGCAAACGGAAGGGGCGCCCTGCAGCGGCGGATTTCGAAGGGCAAACGAGACCAGGCCTTCCCCTCCCCGGCGGCTGGTTCCCGATGGCCGGGATGGTATTGTTTCTTCGGGGTTTTCCTCGGGCCGGGAGCTGGGCCCCGCCCGACAGGCACACTCGTTCGAAGAGGTCGATCATGGATACGCTCATCCTGTCCGCCGCGGATCTTGCCGGCGACCCGGCCGTGGTCTCCCGGGCCGAGGCCCTGCGGCCGGCCGTGGAAGCCGCTTCGAACGAGATCGAGGAGACCCGCCGGCTGCCGCCGGCGCTGCTCGACGGGCTCCATGAGGCGCGGCTGTTCCGCCTGCTGCTGCCGCGCTCGTCGGACGGGATCGAGACCGATCCCATCACCTTCTTCCACGTGATCGAGACGATCGCCCGCGGCGACGCCTCGACCGCCTGGTGCCTCAGCCAGGCCGGCGGCTGCGCCATGTCGGCGGCCTATCTCGACCTGCCGGTCGCCCGTTCGATCTTCGGCGACGATCCGCGCGCCGTGCTGGCCTGGGGCCCCGGCCCCAAGGTCAAGGCCGTCGAGTGCGAGGGTGGATACAGGGTGACCGGCGTGTGGGCCTTCGCGTCCGGCGGCCGCCATGCGACGTGGCTGGGCGCGCACTGCCCGATCTTCCAGGCCGACGGCTCGCCGCGTCTCGACGCCAACGGCCGCCAGCAGGAACGCACGATGCTGGTGCGCACCGGCGACGTGCAATGGACCGACATCTGGAACACGGTTGGCCTGCGCGGCACGGCCAGCGACCAGTTCGCCCTCACCGACTTCTTCGTGCGCGCCGATCATTCGATCACCCGCGAATTCGACCGCGAGTGCCGCGAGAGCGGACCGCTCTACCGGATGGGCGCCGGCACCTGTTACCAGGTGGGCTTCGCGGGCGTGGCCTGCGGCATCGCCCGCGGCGCGCTCGACTG
Source organism: Reyranella aquatilis (assembly GCF_020880995.1). GTDB lineage: Bacteria > Pseudomonadota > Alphaproteobacteria > Reyranellales > Reyranellaceae > Reyranella > Reyranella aquatilis. Next base: position 346,572 of record NZ_JAJISD010000004.1, read on the forward strand.
TTTCCTCGACGTCGCGCGCAACAAGGTGCCACGCGGCCACAAGAGCCCGATCCGCGACAACGCCGTGGTGCAGTCGAACCTTGCCCAGGCCGAGGTCAACCTCCGGTCGGCGCGCGCCTTTCTGCTGCAGTCGATGGCCGGCATCTGGAAGGATCTCTCGGCCGGCAACACGATCACCGTCGAACAGCGCATCACGATCCGCATGGCCGCGACCAACGCCATCCACAAGGCCAAGGACGCCGTCGACTTCGCCTACAACGCGGCGGGCGCCACGGCGATCTTCGAGAACCATCCGCTGGAGCGCCGCTTCCGCGACATCCACACCGTGACCCAGCAGCTGCAGGGCCGGCTTTCCCATTTCGAAACGGTCGGCGCCTGGATGATGGGTGCCGATGCCGATCTCACGTTCGTCTGACCACACGGAGACAGCCATGCCGCTTGGCCCCCTTCAGCACTACACGATCGAGCCGTCGGATCTCGAAGCCACCAAGAATTTCTATTGCGACGTGCTGGGTCTCGAGAACGGCGACCGGCCGCCGCTCGGCTTCCCCGGCTACTGGCTTTATTCCGGCGGCGTGGCCACCGTGCATCTGCTGGGCGAGCGCAAGCCGCGCGAGGGCATCGTGGTGCGCGGCACCGAGAAGAAGTTCGAGGATACCGGCCGCTTCGACCACATCGCCTTCGCGGCCAGCGACCTGCCGGGCGTGCGCAAGCGCCTGCAGTCGAAGAACGTGAAGTTCCGCGAGCAGATCGTGCCGCGCACCGGCGCGGCGCAGATCTTCCTCTACGATCCCGACGGCGTCGGCGTGGAACTGAACTTCCCGGCGGAAGAGGTCCAGGCGGAAGCCAGGACCTAGTGCTCCTCACCTTCGAGATCGAAAAGGTCGAGCCGCTCGCCGACGGCGCGCCGTTCGGCGACGCGGGCGCCTATGAGCGCGTCATCGCCACCGCCCGCGGCGAGGTCGATCCGGCGTCGCCCGCCAACCGCGGCATCGCCCTGATCGACAAGGCGCCGCGCAATGCCGCCGGGAGGGTCGAGTACGCCACCATCGTCTTCATCCTGCGCCCGAAGGATTCTGCACGCGGCAACGGGCGTATCCTCTACGAAGTGAACAATCGCGGCCGCAAGATGCTGTTCGGCAACATCGCCGACGGCCCGCAGGGCGTGAACGATCCGAAGACCCTGGCCGATCTCGGCAACGCCTTCCCGCTGCGCCGCGGCTACACGATCGTGTGGTCGGGCTGGGACCCGGATGCGCCCCGCGCCAACATGGGCCTCGCCCTCACGGCACCGGTCGCGACCGACAACGGCCAGCCGATCGTGCAGACGGTTCGCGAGGAATGGGTCTCGGGCACGCGCGTCGGCATTCTCGAGACCTTCAAGCTGTCGCACGAGGCCGCGACGCTGGAGCAGCCGCGCGCCCGCCTCACCGTGCGCGAGCGCGCCGACGACGAGCCGCGCGAACTGCCGCTGAACCAGTGGTCGTTCGTCGATTCGCGCTCGATCCGGCTGCGCGAGGGCACGCAGGCGAAGCCCGGCTTCCTCTACGAATTCCATTACGAGGCGAAGAACCCGAAGGTGCAGGGCCTGGGCTTCGCGGCCACGCGCGACGTGGTGAGCTGGCTGCGCCACGCACCCGACGCGGTGAAGGCCACTGGCGGGCCCATCACCCATGCGCTGGCCATCGGCTTCTCCCAGGCCGGGCGTTACCTGCGCAACCACATCTCCGAAGGCTTCAACCGCGACGAACAGGGCCGCCGCGTGTTCGACGGCATCCACAGCCACATCGCGGGTGTCGGCCGGGTGTTCTTCAACACGCCGTTCGCCCAGCCGGCGCGCACCAACACCCAACACGAGGATCACGGTTTCCCGGAGAACGAGTTTCCGTTCTCGACGGCGACGCTCGACGATCCGCTGACCGGCCGGAGCGGCTCGCTGTTCCGCGGCGACGGCAGCGATCCGCTGCTGATCGAGACCAACACCTCGACCGAGTACTGGCAGAAGGGCGCCTCGCTCCTGCATACCGATCCGCTCGGCACCAGGGACGTGGCCCTGCCGGAGAATTCGCGGGTCTACATGATCGCCGGCACGCAGCATGGCGGCCGCGCCGGGGCGACGACCGATCCCGGCCCCAACATCAATCCGCGCAACCCGCACAATCCGATGCCCGCGATCCGCGCCCTGCTGGTCGCGCTCGACGAATGGGTCGTGTCGGGCAAGGCGCCGCCGCCCAGCCGGGTGCCGACGCTCGCCGCCGGCACGCTGGTCGAGCCGGACAGGACCGGCTTTCCCGCGGTGCCGGGCGCCGCGATCGTGCGCACCACCAACGCCGTGTCGCCGCCGGGCGACTGGGTGAAGCCGGTGGCGTCCGCCAAGGTCTATCGCACGCTGGTCTGCAAGGTCGACGGCGACGGCAACGAGGTCGCGGGCATCCGCCTGCCCGACATCGCCGTGCCGCTCGCCACCTATACCGGCTGGAACGAGTACAAGCCGCCTTATCCAAAGGGCGAGATTGCCGACCGCGATGGCAGCTGCCTGCCGCTGCCGCTCGACAAGGCGGCCCGCGAAGCCGCGGGCGATCCGCGCCCGTCGATCGCCGAGCGCTACAGGGACGGCGCCGACTATGTCGCCAAGGTCCAGGCCGTCGTCACCGCATTGATGGCCGACCGGCTGCTGCTGGCCGAAGACGCCGAACGCTATCTCGACCGCGCGCGCAGAGAGCCGCGCGTCGCGCCTTAACGAACAGCTTTCAAGGGAGATCAGAATGGGCAAGAGAATCGCAGTCGTGGGCGTGGGCGCCCTGGGCGGCTATGTCGGCGGCTACCTGGCGCATGCGGGCCACGACGTCACCCTGATCGACTTCTGGCCCGAGAACATCGAGATCATCCGCAAGCGCGGCCTCGAGCTCGACGGCGTGACGCCGGAAGAGAAGTTCACCGTCACCAAGGCCAAGACCATGCATCTCACCGAGATGCAGGACCTCTCGCGCCAGAAGCCGATCGACATCGCCTTCGTCGCGATGAAGTCCTACGACACCGAATGGGCCACCGCGCTGATCAAGCAGTATCTGGCGCCGGACGGCTATGTCGTGTCGCTGCAGAACTGCCTGAACGAGGAGCGCATCGCGGGCGTCGTCGGCTGGGGCAAGACCGTCGGCATGGTCGCCTCGCTGATCTCGGTCGACATGTACGAGGCCGGCAAGATCCGCCGCACCGTCTCCAAGGGCGGCGACAAGCACACCGTGTTCCGCGTCGGCGAGGTCCATGGCCGCATCACCAAGCGCGTCGAGGAACTGCGCGAGATGGTCGGTATGATCGACAGCGCCAAGACCACGACCAACCTGTGGGGCGAGCGCTGGTCCAAGCTCTGCCAGAACGGCATGAAGAACGGCGTCTCCGCCGCCACCGGCATGACCGGCATCGACTGCGACCGCAACGACGCGGTGCGCCGCTTCTCGATCAAGCTGGGCGGCGAGGCAGTGCGCGTCGGCCAGGCGCTGGGCTATCACATCGAGAAGATCGGCAAGTTCGAGCCGGAGCTGCTGGCCCGCGCCTCCGAGGGCGACACGGCCGCACTCGACGAGGTCGAGGCGCTCCTGCGGCCGGGGTCGAACACCAATCCCAATCCGCGTGCCGACATCCAGCGTCCCTCGATGGCGCAGGACATCATCAAGGGCCGCCGCACCGAGATCGAGTTCATGAACGGCTACATCGCCGAGCGCGGCAACTATATCGGCGTCAAGGCGCCGACCCATGCCAAGCTCACCGAGATCGTGAAGAAGGTCGAGCGCAAGGAGCTCACGCCGTCGGCCGCCTTGCTGGGTGGGTGATTTTACTCCGTCCGTCGGAGCAGATGAGAAAATCTGCTCCGCCGGGCTGTAAATTTTGACAATCTGCTCTGTGTAATTGCCAGACCCGCGCGGCCATATAGCTGGTCCGCACGGCGAGACTCGGCCCAGATTCTGCATGGCTCCTCCTGTGCCTCTTTAAGGCTCGAGGGGGTTTTCGTGATTCAGGTGAAGTACCAGCGTTTCCTGGCCGGCGCGTTCGCGTCGCTGGCCTCCGTTGCGATCCTGGCCGGAGGCGCGGCCGCGCAGGCGCCGGTCACCAAGGGCGGGACGCTGATCTATCTCGAGCAGCAGGCGCACACGAACCTCTACCCGCCCGCCGGCGGCTTCTACCCGAACGGCGGCATTCTCAACCAGATCACCGACAAGCTGACCTACCAGAATCCCAAGACGCTCGAGATCGAGCCGTGGATCGCCGAGAGCTGGACGGTCAACGCCGATGCCACGGAATACACGTTCAAGATTCGCCCCGGCGTCACCTTCTCCGACGGCACGCCGCTCGATGCGGCGGCCGTGGCCAAGAACTTCGACACCTACGGTCTCGGCAACAAGGAGCTGAAGCAGCCGGTCTCCGAGGTCATCACCAACTACAAGGGCAGCGAGGTGATCGATCCGCTGACCGTCAAGTTCACCTTCACCAAGCCCTCCGTCGGCTTCCTGCAGGGCACATCCGTGATCGGCTCCGGCCTCGTCTCGCTGAAGACGCTGGCCCTGCCCTTCGATGCGCTGGGCGATGCCACCAAGATCATCGGCTCCGGCCCGTTCGTCGTGAAGAGCGAGGTGCTCGGCCGCGAGCTCGTGATGGAGGCACGCAAGGACTACAAATGGGGCCCGGCCAAGCTCGCCCACCAGGGCCGCGCCAATCTCGACGGCATCAAGTACGTCGTGACGCCCGAGGACAGCGTCCGCATCGGCGCGCTGCTGGCGGGCCAGGCCCATGTCATCCGCCAGGTCCAGGCCTATGACGAGAAGCAGGTCCAGTCGAAGGGCTTCATCGTCTACGCCGCGCCGACCCGCGGCGTGAACAACACCGTCGTGTTCCGGCCCGACAATGCGCTCGTCTCCGACGTTCGCGTCCGCAAGGCGCTGCTGCACGCGACCAACGCGAAGGAGATCGTGGCCACGCTGTTCTCCGCCAACTATCCGCAGGCCAAGTCGATCATCGCCTCGACCGCGCAGGGCTATGTCGACCAGTCGGCCAAGCTCGCCTACGACCCGGCGCTGGCGGCGAAGCTGCTCGACGAGGCCGGCTGGACGATGGGACCGAAGGGCCTGCGCCAGAAGGACGGCAAGGAACTGATCCTCTCGGCCTACGAATCGCCGCCGCAGCCGCAGAACAAGGAGACGCTGCAGCTGGTGGCGCAGCAATGGGCCAAGGTCGGCGTGAAGCTGAACGTGCTGGCGGGCGACGCCGGCAGCCGCGTCGCCGACAGCCTCGACCCGATGAAGACTCCCGTCGCGCCGGCGATGGTCGGCCGCGCCGATCCCGACGTGATCCGCAGCCAGTACTATCCGACGACGCGCAACGTTCTGCTGCAGAAGGGCGGCGTCAGCCAGAAGGTCCAGAGCTTCGTCGACGAGAAGCTGAACGGTCTGCTGGAGGAGATCGCGGCGGCCACGGACCCGGTCAAGCGCATCGCGCTGGTCGGCGAGGTGCAGGCCTACGTGATCGACCAGGCCTACACGATCCCGATCTTCGAGGAGCCGCAGGCCTTCGCCGCCTCGCCGAAGGTCAAGGACTTCACCTTCGAGGCGGTGGGACGCCCGAGCTTCTACGCGACCTGGATCGCGCCGAAGTAGGCGCGGGGCGGATCGTGGCGCGTTATCTCCTGGGCCGGGTGGGGCAGGCCCTCGCCGTGCTGGCGCTCACCTTCACCGCGGCCTTCCTGCTGCTGCAGGTGCTGCCGGGCGATGCGATCATGATCAAGTTCATGAGCCCCGACATGGGTCTCACGGCCGATCAGATCGCGGAGATCCGCGCCTCCTACGGCGCCGACCGGCCGCTGTGGGAACGCTACCTGACGACCGTCGGCAACTTCCTCACCGGCAATTTCGGCATCTCGATCCAGGCCGGCGTGCCGGTGAGCCAGCAGCTCGCCACCAACCTGCCGCCGACCCTGCTGCTGGCCTCGCTCGCCTTCACCGCGGCGCTGGTGCTGACGATCATCCTCGCCGCCCTGTCGAACATGGTCGGCATGGAATGGCTGCGGGCCGGACTGCAGTCCCTGCCCTCGCTGTTCATTTCGGTGCCGGTCTTCTGGCTCGGCATCATGCTGATCCAGATCTTCTCCTTCCAGCTCGGCCTCGTCTCGGTCATCAGCCCCGGCCCGGTCGAGCGGCTGGTCCTGCCCGTCCTGACGCTCGCCATCCCGATCTCCGCGCCGCTGGCGCAGATCCTGATGCGCAACATCGACCAGGTGCTGGCGCAACCCTTCGTCGCCGTCGCGCGTGCCAAGGGCGCGTCGCGCAACTGGGTCCTCTGGAAGCATGTGGCGCGCAACGCCATCATGCCGACGCTCACCATCGCGGGCGTCCTGTTCGGCGAACTGCTGGCGGGCGCCGTCGTCACCGAAGCGGTGTTCGGCCTGAGCGGCCTCGGCGGCCTCACCTATCAGGCGGTCGGCAATCACGACACGGCGGTTCTCCAGGCGATCGTCGTGATCTCGGCCTTCGCCTTCGTCACCATCAACCTGATCGTCGACCTGCTCTATCCGGTGCTCGATCCCCGGCTCGGCACGAAGGGGGGAGCGCTGTCATGAGCGCGGAGACCGCAAGCGGCGCCAGCGCCGACATCCACACCGGCTGGACCACGCGCCTCAGGCGGGTGCCGGTCACGCTGCTGTTCGCCTGGACCGTCGTCTTCATCGTGCTTGCCTGGGCCGCCTTGCCGCAGCTCTTCACGGGCTACAGCGGCACGGAGGGCGTGCCCGGGGAACAGCTCCGCGCGCCCAGCGCCGAGCATGTGCTGGGCACCGACGGGCTCGGCCGCGACGTCTATGCGCGCATCGTCTACGGCTCGCGCCATTCGCTGTCCGGCGCCTTCGTGGCCGTCACGGTCGGCCTGCTGTTCGGCACCCTGCTCGGCCTGATCGCCGGCGCCCGCGGCGGCTGGATCGACGCCGTGATCATGCGCCTGATGGACTCGATGCTCGCCGTTCCCTCGCTCCTGCTGTCGCTCAGCATCATCGTCCTGCTGGGGTTCGGCACCATCAACGTCGCCATCGCCGTGGGCGCCGTCTCGGTCGCCCGCTTCGCCCGCCTGGCGCGCTCGGAGGTCGTCCGGGTCCGGCGCAGCGAGTATGTCGAGGCGGCGTTCGGCAGCGGCGGCACCTTCTGGGCGGTGCTCTACCGCCACGTCCTGCCCAATTCGCTGACGTCGGTGATCGCGCTGGCGGCCCTTCAGTTCGGCTCCGCCATCCTCGCCATCTCGACGCTCGGCTTCCTGGGCTACGGCGCGCCGCCGCCGACGCCAGAATGGGGCCTGCTGATCGCCGAGGGCCGCAACTATCTCTCGCGCGCCTGGTGGCTCACCGCCGCGCCCGGCATCGTCGTGGTGCTGGTCGTGCTGTCGGCCGACCGCATCAGCAAGGCGCTGGGCGGGACCACGCCATGAGCGTCACACCCATTCTCCAGGTCGACGATCTCTCCATCGCCTACAAGACGGGCGATCGCGAGCAGCGGGTGGTGCACGGCGTCTCCTTCAGCGTCGCACCCGGCGAGGTCGTGGCGCTGGTGGGGGAATCCGGCTCGGGCAAGACCACGACGGCGCAGGCCACCCTCGGCCTGCTGGCGGGCAACGGCCGCGTCGAGGCCGGCACAATCCGCCTCAACGGCACCGACATCACGCACTGGTCGCAGAAGCGGCTGGATTCCATTCGCGGCGCGGTCGTCAGCCTGATCCCGCAGGACCCGGGCAGCTCGCTCAATCCGGTGCGCACCATCGGCGCGCAGCTCGCCGAGGTGATGCAGATTCACAAGCGCGGCGACCGCAAGGCGATCCAGGCGCGCGTCATCGAGCTGCTGGAGCGGGTCGGCCTGACGCCGGCCGAGATGCGCGCGCGCCAGTATCCGCACGAACTCTCGGGCGGCATGAAACAGCGCGTGCTGATCGCCATCGCGGTGGCGCTGAAACCCGCGCTGATCGTGGCCGACGAGCCGACCAGCGCGCTCGACGTCACGGTGCAGCGGCGCATCCTCGACCTGATCGACGAGCTGCGCCGCGAGAGCGGCACGGCCGTGCTTCTGGTGACGCACGATCTCGGCGTCGCCGCCGATCGCGCCGACCGGCTGGTGGTGCTGCAGAACGGCCGCATCCAGGAACAGGGCGCGGTGAAGGAGGTGCTGGCGACGCCGCGCAGCGCCTATACGCGCCGCCTGCTGGCCGACGCACCCTCGCTCGGCAAGCCGCGGCCCGCGCGGGCCGCCGCCGAGAGCCAGGACTTCGCCATCGAGGTCACGGGCCTCACCCACGACTTTCCGGTGACCGGCGGCGAAGCGAAGTCGTTCCGCGCCGTCGACGACGTGTCGTTCAAGGTCCGGCGCGGCACCACGCATGCGATCGTGGGCGAATCGGGCTCGGGCAAGACCACGGCGATCCGCAGCGTCGTCGGCTTCATCAAGCCCACGGCCGGCCGCATCCTGATCGACGGCGTCGACCTCACGACCCTGAAGGGCGAGGCGCTGCGGCAGTTCCGCAAGCATATCCAGCTCGTCTACCAGAATCCCTACGGCTCGCTCGATCCGCGCCAGACCATCGCGCGCATCGTCGAGGAGCCGCTGCTCAACTTCGAGCCGATTCCCGCCGCCGATCGCGCCCGCAAGGTGCGCGACATGCTGGCCCGGGTCGGGCTTTCCGAGAGCTTCCTGGAGCGCCATCCGCGCGCCCTGTCGGGCGGCCAGCGGCAGCGGGTCGCCATCGCCCGGGCCCTCGTGCTCGATCCGCGCGTGCTGGTGCTCGACGAGGCGGTCTCGGCGCTTGACGTCACGGTGCAGGCGCAGATCCTGTCGCTGCTCGACGAGCTGCAGAAGACGCTGGGCCTCACCTACCTCTTCGTCTCGCACGATCTCGCCGTGGTGCGGCAGATCTCGGACACCGTTTCGGTGATGCACAAGGGCCGCCAGGTCGATGGCGGCCCGATCGAGACCGTCTTCGGCCGGCCCGACAGCGCCTATACGCGCGAGCTGATCGAGGCGATTCCCGGCCGCAGCCTGCCGGTGACCGACCTGCCCGCCCTTGCCGTCCCGCCCGAACATCCTTCAAGGTTGAGCCCATGACGACGTTTCCGATCAAGCGCCTCGGCTTCTTCACCCGCCTCCTCGACCAGGTCGACGCGGCCGAGCGCTATCGTCTGGCCACCCAGCAGATCCAGCACGCCGAGGCGTGCGGCTTCGATTCGGCCTGGATCGCCCAGCATCATTTCCACGAGGGCGAAGGCGGGCTGCCCGCGCCCTTCGTGTTCCTCTCCCATGTCGCCGCCCACACGTCGCGCATCCGGCTCGGCACGGGCATCGTCACGCTGCCGCTGGAACTGCCGATCCGCGTCGCCGAGGACGCCGCCGTTACCGATCTGATGAGCGGCCGCCGCCTCGAAGTGGGCGTTGGACCGGGCGGGAACCTCACCGCCTTCACCGCCTTCGGGCTGGAGAGCGACCAGCGGCACGTGCTGTTCGACAACAACCTCGCCTTGCTGAAGACCGCCTGGTCGGGCGACGCCCTGCCCGGTGGCGACAGGCTCTACCCGGCGAACCCGACGCTGACCGACCGCGTCTGGCAGGCGACCTTCACCGTCTCGGGCGCGCGGCGCGCCGGGCTGGCGGGCGACGGGCTGATGCTGTCGCGCACCCAGCCGCGCTCTCCCGACGCGCCGCAGGCTTCGCTGGCCGACATCCAGAATCCGATGCTCGATGCCTATCTCGAAGCGCTGCCCCGGGGAGTCGAACCGCGCATCCTGGCGTCGCGCACCATCTTCGTGGCCGACGACCACGACGAGGCCATGCGGCTGGCCGAGACCGGCCTGTCGCGCCTGCGTCACCGGCTGGCGGCCACCGGCAACTTCACGTCGGGCAGCCTGGTCGGCGACCTGATCAGGGCCATGGACGTGCATATCGGCACGCCCGACGAGGTCATCGCCTCGCTGCAGGGCGATTCGACCCTGGAACGCGCCACCGACCTCACCATGCAGGTTCACTCGATCGATCCGCCTCACCCCTATATCCTGCGGTCGATCGAATTGCTGGCCGAGAAAGTGGCGCCCGCATTGGGCTGGGCGCCGGAAGTCAGAATGGGAACGAGACAAGTCGCATGACAGACGTTATCGACAGCCTGGTGGGCATCGCACCGGGCTCGAAGCTGGACGCGATCCGCGCCCAGCGTTCCGAAGCGCGCAAGCATGCGCAGGCAAGCTACACCTCGCTGTTCGAGCCAAAAGAACTTGGCGGCATCGGCGCCGAGGAGCGCCATGCCATCGCCGCCTTCGTCGCGGGTCTGCACGGCGAGGCGAAGACCGACGCCTTCTATGCCGCCAAGCTGCCGGCAAACCTGCGCGCGGCCGTGGCTACCGAAGTCGCGGCGGCCCGGAGCAAGGGCCCCTATGGCCGCTTTCCCAAGGGACCGCTCTCGGTCGAGGATGCGCCGGGACCGAGCTGGCAGGTGAGCGATGCGGGACGCGCCGCGCTCGGGCCGCGCCTGACGGCCGCCTTCGAGCACACGCACATGCTGGTGTTCCATCCACGCGATGCGTCGGCGGCGTCGCTGCAGTCGCTGCTCGACGCCGGCTGGACCACCACCGACATCGTGACGGTCTCGCAGCTCGTCTCCTTCCTGTCCTACCAGATCCGGGTCGTCTCCGGCCTGACCGTCCTCGCGAGCACGCTATGACCGACAAGACCCTGACGCCGCCGCCGCACACCGAGCCGGTGGTCTTCACGCGCGACATGCTCGACTGGCTGCCGTGGCTCGAGCCCCTGGCCGAAGCGGAGATGACCGAGCATCACATCAGGAGCCTGGTCGACGCCGCCCGCGTGAAGTCACCCTACTTCAGGCTGCTGGCCCGCGATCCCGACGTGCTGGAAGCGCGCACGCGCACCGACAAGGACATCTTCTACAATCCCGAGGCCGGCCTGCCGCGCGCCGAGCGCGAGCTCGCGGCGGCGGCGACGTCGCGGCTCAACGGCTGCATCTACTGCGCCTCCGTCCACGCCCGCTTCGCCGCGACCTATTCGAAGCGCGTCGACGACGTGCAGCGCCTGCTCGACGAAGGTGTCGAGGCGAAGCTAGACGAGCGTTGGGACGCGATCGTCGCGGCCTCGGTGGCGCTCACGGCGCTGCCCATGACCTTCGGCAAGGAGCATGTCGAGCGCCTGCGCAGCGTCGGCCTCGACGATGCCGCCATCGCCGACCTGATCGGCGCGGCCTCGTTCTTCAACTGGGCCAACCGCCTCATGCTCTCGCTGGGCGTGCCCGCGACGCAGCCGAAGTAGGTCGAACTGCAATACGACCTCACCCCGAGGAGCGCTCCGCGAGGAGCGCGTCTCGAAGGGTGGGCAACAGGCAAGGTGCGCGTTCCCACCCTTCGAGACGCATCGCTGCGCGATGCTCCTCAGGGTGAGGTCATAGGGGCTTTTCATAGCCCGTTGTTTTCGCTGCATTCATTCCCGGCCAGCCTCTCAGGATGAGGGGGTGGAGGTCGGAGCAGATCCGGATCATCAAAGAAAAACGCCCGGCAGATCGCTCCGCCGGGCGTTTCGGTTCCGGGCCAGCCTCAGTAGGGCAGGCCGTAATAGCCGGGGTTGCCCCACTCGCCCCAGTCCCAGTCGTTGTCGACGGTCGCGTCCATCGAGCTCGGGCTGTAGGGATCGTCGGCGAAGTTGGCCCGCATCGCGGTGGCCATCATCTGCTTCGACGCCTCCTTGATGTAGGCGTTGTAGTTGTCCTGGGTGCCCATGTAGAGGCAGCCGCACATCGTCGGATCCGCATAGACCCAGACCGGCTTGCCCTGCCAGGTCTTGCGGACGAGCTTGTGCGGCGGCAGCTTCTTGAACGAGGCCGCCTGGCCCGGCGTCTTCAGCGACACCACCTTGAAGCCCGAATCGGCCAGCATGTCGCGCTTCGACTCGGTCTTGGGCATCTGGCCCTGGCAGGCCGCCACCAGGCCGCCGAGCGCCAGGATGGCGAGAATGGACCTCACAGGCTTCATCATGTCCCTCACAATGCGAATCAGGCGGCGGCCTTGAGGCCCGCCTTCGCATCTTCTTTGATCATGTCCGCGCCCTTCTCGGCAACCATGATCGTCGGCGCGTTGGTGTTGCCCGACGGCACGGTCGGCATGATCGAGGCGTCGATCACCCGCAGGCCGGCGATGCCGTGGACCCGCAGCCGGTCGTCGACCACCGCCATCGGGTCCGAACCCATCTTGCAGGTGCCGATGACGTGGTAGGTCGTCTGGCCGTTGCCGCGCGCGAAGCTCAGCCACTCGTCGTAACTCTGGACCTTGTCGCCGGGCGTCTTCTCGAAGGCGATGTACTTCGACAGCGACGGATGGGAGACGATCTTGCGGGCGATCTGCATGCCCGCGACCGTGGCATCGCGATCGGTCTGCGCCGACAGGAAGTTCGGCCGGATGGCGGGCTCGCTGCCGGGGATCGCCGACTTGATGTGGATCGAGCCGCGCGAATCGGGCCGGCACTGGCCGATCACGACGGTCATGCCCGGCTCGCGCTCGAGGTCGCGCTTCTGCGCGGTGTCGTAGCTGGCATGGGCCATGTGGAACTGCATGTCGGGCGATTCGAGGCCCGGCCGCGTGCGCACGAAGCCGTACACGATGCCCGCGGTCAGGCTGAGCGCGCCGCGACCCGTCGTGTAGTACTTGAGCACTTCCTTGACGAGATTCACGCCGCGCGTCTTCTCGTTCAGCGTGATCGGCTGCTTGACCCGCCAGTTCATGCGCGGCGCGAAGTGGTCGCCGTAGTTTTCGCCGACGCCCTTCAGCTCGTGCTTCACCTCGATGCCGTAGCGCCGCAGAAGTTCGGGCTGGCCGATGCCGGAATGTTCGAGCACGCCCGGCGACTGCACTGCGCCGCAGGACAGGATGACCTCGCGGCCGCACCGCGCCTCCTGCTTGCGGCCATGCACCGTGTAGGCGACGCCGACGCAGCGCTTGCCCTCGAGGATGACGTGGTCGACCAGCGCATCGGTCACGATCTGGAGGTTGGGGCGGTTGCGGATCGGGTCGAGGAAGGCGCGCGCCGTCGACCAGCGCTTGCCGTTCTTCATCGTCACCTGGAAGTAGCCGAAGCCTTCCTGGTTGCCGTTGTTGTAGTCCTTGTTCCGGGGATAGCCGCTGGCTTCGGCGGCGTCGATGAAGGCGTCGCAAAGCTCGTTGGTCTCGCGCATCTCCGCGACGTTCAGCGGACCGCCTTTGCCGCGGCTGTCGTCGCCGCCCGGCTCGTAGTTCTCGGACTTCTTGAAGTAGGGAAGGATCCGCTCGTAGGACCAGCCGCGATTGCCGAGCTGTCCCCAGGTGTCGTAGTCGAGCGGCTGGCCGCGCACGTAGAGCATGCCGTTGATCGAGCTCGAGCCGCCGAGCGTGCGGCCGCGCGGACAGGGAATGCGCCGGTTGGCCATGCCCTCCTCCGCTTCCATCTCGAAGTTCCAGTTGAACTTCTTGTGGTTCAGCAGCTTGGTGAAGCCGGCGGGAATGTCGATCCACATCGACTTGTCGGCCGGGCCGGCTTCGAGCAGCAGCACCTTGACGTTGGCATCCTCGGTCAGCCGGTTGGCCAGCACGCACCCCGCGGAGCCGCCGCCGACGACGATGTAATCCCAATTGGCCATGACGCGTCCTCTCTCCCTTTGGAGACAGTGTAGCGCGTCTGTGAGCGCGCGCGACTCCCTCTCATGGCAGAGGCGCGTATGCCGAAACGCCTAGCGCAGGTGGCAGGAGACCTGGTGTCCCGGGGCGATTTCGCGCAGCGAAGGAACCTCGACCTTGCAGCGGGCCACGGCGTAGGGGCAGCGGGTGTGGAAGTGGCAGCCCGGCGGCGGCTTCACCGGGCTGGGCACGTCGCCCTGCAGCACCAGCTTCTTGCGCTTGATGGCGGGGTCCGGCACCGGCACGGCCGACAGCAGGGCCTCGGTATAGGGGTGCTGCGCGTTCGTGAAGATCGAGCGCGTGTCGGCGTACTCGACGATGCGGCCGAGATACATGACCGCGATCTGGTGGCTGATATGCTCCACCACCGCGAGATTGTGCGAGATGAACAGGTAGGAAAGCCCGCGCTCGCGCTGCAGGTCCATCAGCAGGTTGATCACCTGGGCCTGGATCGAGACGTCGAGCGCCGACACCGGCTCGTCGCCGACGATCAGCTTCGGACCCAGGGCCAGGGCACGGGCGATGCCGATGCGCTGGCGCTGGCCGCCGGAGAACTGGTGCGGGTAGTTCTTCATCTGCGCCGGACGCAGGCCGACCCGCGCGAACAGCGCCGACACCTGCTCCTCGCGCTCCTTCTTGTTGGCAACGCCATGGACCAGCAGCGGCTCGCCCACGATGTCGCCCGCCGTCATGCGCGGGTTCAGCGACGAGAAGGGATCCTGGAAGATGATCTGCATCTCCCGGCGATAGGGACGCAGCTCCGCCTTGGACAGGCCGATGATCTCCTGGCCCTCGACCTTGATCGAGCCCGAGGTCGGCTCAACCAGGCGCATGGCGGCCCGGCCGGCCGTGGTCTTGCCGCAACCGGACTCGCCCACGAGACCCAGCGTCTCGCCGGCATTAACGGTGAAGGTCACGCCGTCGACGGCGTAGACCTGGCCCACGGTGCGACGCAGCAGGCCCTTCTTCACCGGGAAGTGCTTCTTGAGGTCCCTGACCTCGAGGACGGGGGGATTTGCGCTAACCATTGGTGTGCCAGCAAGCCGCCCAGTGACCGGGCTGCTTCTCCTCGTAGGCCGGGCGTTCGGCACGGCATTTGTCGTCGGCCTTGCTGCACCGGGGCGCGAAGGCGCAGCCGGTCGGCAGGTCGAACAGCGGCGGCACGATGCCGGGGATTTCCTGCAGTCGCTCGGCCGAGCGGTCGGTCTGCCCGCGCATCAGGTCGAGGCGCGGGATCGAGTTCATCAGGCCGGTCGTGTAGGGATGGAGCGGCCGGGCGAACAGCTCGCCCACGCTCGCTTCCTCGACCTTGCGGCCGGCGTACATCACGATGACCCGGTGCGCCGTCTCGGCGACGACGCCGAGATCGTGCGTGATCAGGATGACCGCGGCGCTGAACTCGCGCTGCAGTTCGACGATCAGCTCGAGGATCTGCGCCTGGATGGTGACGTCGAGCGCGGTCGTCGGTTCGTCGGCGATCAGCACCTTCGGATTGCAGGCCAGCGCCATGGCGATCATCGCGCGCTGGCGCATGCCGCCCGACAGCTGGTGCGGATACTCCTTGGCGCGCTGCGCGGGCTCGGGGATGCGGACCAGATCGAGCATCTCGATCGCCCGCTTCATCGCCTGCTTGCGGTCCATGTCGCGGTGCAGGATGAGCGATTCGGAAATCTGCTTGCCGATCGTCATCACCGGATTGAGCGACGTCATCGGCTCCTGGAAGATCATCGAGATCTCGTTGCCGCGCACGTCGCGCATCTCCTCCTCGGAGATCTTGAGCAGGTCGCGGCCGGCCAGCCGGATCGAGCCGGACACGATGCGACCCGGCGGATCCGGGATCAGCCGCATCAGCGACAGCGCCGTCATGCTCTTGCCGCAGCCGGATTCACCCACGATGGCCAGCGTCTCGCCGGCAGCGACCTCGAAGTCGACGCCGTCGACCGCCTTGACGATTCCCTGGCGCGTGTAGAACCACGTGCCGAGATCGGACACTTCCAGAAGTGAACTCATGTACGCTGTCTCGGATCGAGGATGTCGCGCAGGGCGTCGCCCAGCAGGTTGGTGCCGAACACCGTGAGGCTGATGGCGACGCCGGGGAAGATCACCAGCCACGGCGCGGTGCGGACATACTCAGCCGCCGATTCAGAGAGCATGCGGCCCCACGACGGATAGGGTTCGGGGATGCCGAGACCCAGGAAGGAGAGCGACGCCTCGGTCAGGATGGCCGAGCCGAGCTGGGCGGTGCCGAGGACGATCAGCGGCGCCAGCGTGTTGGGCAGGACGTGCCGGACGGCGATGCGCATCTCGCCCATGCCGATCGCCCGGGCGGCCTCGACGAAGGGCTGTTCCCGCAGCGACAGGGTGCTCGACCGCACGACGCGGGCCACGCTCGGCACCAGCGGGATCGCGATGGCGATGATGGTGTTCTGCAGCGACGGTCCGAGCGATGCCGCCATGACCAGCGCCATCACCAGCAGCGGCAGCGACTGCATGATGTCCATCAGGCGCTGGGTCGCCAGATCGAACCAGCCGCCGAGGAAGCCGGACATCAGGCCGATGGCGACGCCCAGGATGCCGCCCAGCAGCGTGGCCCCGACGGCGACGGCGAGCGAGATGCGCGCGCCGAAGACGATGCGGCTGAACATGTCGCGGCCCATGAAGTCCGCGCCCAGCCAGTAGGTGCCGCCCGGCAGGGCGAGCGACGCCCGCGAGTTGGTCGACAGCGGATCGTGCGGCGCGATGAAGTTGGCGAACAGGGCTGTCAGCACGAAGAGCAGCACGAGGAGTGCCCCCACCGCGCCGAGCGGATAGCGGCGGGCGAGGAAGCCCGCCTGGCTCCAGAAGCCCGAGACGTTGGCGCCGGCCTTGGCCAGAGCGGCATCGTGGTCGATGACAGCCATGGGCGCCTCAGTCCGCGTACTTGATGCGAGGGTCGAGGGCCATGTAGGCCATGTCGACCAGGAAATTGACGACGACCACGCAGAAGGCGATCAGCATCACCAGGTTCTGCACGATCGGGTAGTCACGCCACAGGATGGCTTCGACGAGGAAGCGCGCGACGCCCGGGATGTTGAACACCGTTTCCGTCACGATCAGGCCGCCGACCAGGAACGCCGCCTCGATGCCGATGATGGTGACGACCGGCAGCAGGGCGTTGCGCAGCGCGTGCACGTAGTTGACCGTGGTCTGCGAGGCGCCCTTGGAACGCGCCGTGCGGATATAGTCCTGTCGCAGCACCTCGAGCATGGACGATCGCGTGAGGCGCATGATCAGGGCGGAACTTCGGAACCCGACGGCGGCGGCCGGGATGCTGAGCAGCAGCATCTCGTCGATGAAACTTCGCGGCTCGTTGGTGTAGATCGGGATCATGCCGAACCACTGGACCGACGCCATCAGGATCAGCAGGCCGAGCCAGAAGGACGGAAGCGACAGGCCGCTCAGGCTGATGATGCGCAGCAGATAGTCGACGACGGAATTCTGCCGGACGGCGCTGATGACACCCAGCGGCACGCCGAGGATGACCGAGAAGAAGAGCGCGAGCCCCGCCAGCTTGGCGCTGATCGGGATGCGCGGCGCGATCTCCTCGAGGGCGGGACGCTCGGACACGTAGGCGAAGCCGAGGTCGCCGCGCACTAGGCCGCCGATCCATTGCAGGTACTGGTCGAAGATCGGGCGGTCGAGGCCAAGCTCGCGGGCGATCTTGGCCTTCTCCTTGGGATCGGCGATGCCCGCTGAGTCCACCAGAATGTCGGCGATGTTGCCGGGCACCAGACGCAGCATGACGAAGATGAGTACCGACATTCCGAAGAGTGTCAGAGCCATCAACAGTACGCGGCGGGTAAGATACGCTCCCATCCTCGTCGTGCCTCCGTCCGGCGGGCCGGTTTACTTGTCGAGCCAGACGTCTTCGAGACGCCAGCCGTTGTAGATGCTGTTGTGCTGCAGCACGAGGTTCTTCACGGCCGGCGCCCAGCAGGTATTGGCGACGCCGTGCGTGATCGGCGGCCGCGCCGCGTCCTTGAGCAGGGCCTGCTCGATCTTCGACACGAGGACCTTGCGCTTGGCGACGTCGGTCTCGGCGGACTGCTCGTCGATCATCTTGTCGATCTCGGGATTCTTGTACGCCGTGTAGTTGCGGTCCGACGTGCTGTAGAAGTTCTCGTAGAAAACGCCATCCGGATCGTCGAGGCCGGCGCCGGTCAGGTTCATGCCGACCTGATAGTTCTTCTGCTGGATCTTGTTGTACCAGATCGTGGTGTCGATCGGCTCGAGCTCGCCGTCGATGTAGATCTGCTTCAGCTGGTCGATGAGGATGACCGCCGGATCGCGATAGATCGCGATGTTGCGCGTCGCCACCTTGATCTTGAGCGGCTTGTCCGGACCGTAGCCCAGTTCCTTCATGATGCCGCGCGCAACCTCGCGGTTCTTCTCGATGTCGGGCCCGAAGCCGGGGAGCTTCTGCAGCTCGTCCTGCGTCATGCCCCAGACGCCGGCCGGCGGCGGCAGCATCGTCGCGCCGCGCAGGTCGTTGCCCTGGGCCAGGATGTCGCTGAACGGGCTGCGGTCGAGCGAATAGACGAGCGCCTCGCGCAGCCTGGGATTGTCGAACGGCGGGGCGTCCCGGTTGACCAGCAGGTTGCTGTGGACGTTGGTCGGCCGTGCCTCGCAGATCGCATCCTTCTTCTGGTCCTTCACGTCCTTCAGGAGCGGAAAGGTGATGTCGGAATCGAAGGTCAGGTCGAACTCGCCGGCCACGAAGCCCAGCACGCGGGTGCTGCGGTTCGGCACGATCTTGAACTCGATGGCGTCGAGATAGGGGCGTCCCTTCCGCCAGTAGTCGGGGTTGCGCACCAGCTTGATGGCCTCGTTGCGCTTGAAGTCGGCGACCTTGAACGGGCCTGTGCCGATCGGCTTGGAGCGCATCACCCGCGCCTCGACATGGCACGGATAGACCGGCGAATAGCCGGCGGCCAGCATCGACATGAACGAGGGCTGCTGGCGCTCCAGCGTGAACGTCACCTCGTTGTCGCCGTTGGTGGTGATCTCCTTGACGTTCTTGTACCAGACCTTGCGCGGGTTCTTGCGGATGATCTCCTGCTTCTCGTCGCCGCGCAGCGCGTCCCACGTGCACTTCACGTCCTTGGACGTGAACGGCTTGCCATCGTGCCACTTCACGCCTTCGCGCAGCTTGAAGGTAAGCTTGGTCTTGTCGTCGTTCCACGACCAGCTCTCGGCGAGCTCGGGCACGATCTTGTCGGGACTGTTGATCTTCTCCTTCGGGTCGAAGAAGACGAGATTGTTGAACACGCCCATGAACGGCATGTTCACCGAGATCGTCGCTTCCTCGTGGATCGAGGCGCTCGGCGGATTGTCACGATGGGACACACGAAGTGTCCCGCCCTGCTTCTGTGCAAAGGCGGGAGCGGACAGCGCGACGGCGGCCACGAGACCGCCGGCAATGGTTGCCAGGCGTTTACGCATTTCAATCCTCCCAGAGACACGCTCGTTGGCGTGATTCTTCTTCCCCGTTGCCCGGGAGGCTATCACATCGTGTGCGACGGCCAAGCCTTAATGCGCCGGACCCTTCAGTTCTATCTGGTTGCCTTCCGGATCATGGAAATAGACCGAGGGACCGTTGCCTTCGGCACCGTAGCGATCGACCGTTTCGCCGACCGATATGCCGAACGGCGCGAGCCGCATGACGATGGCGTCACGATCGAACGGCTCCACGCGGAAGCAGAGATGATCCATGTTCGGCGCGCCGGACGAGGCGTCCGTCGCGATCAGGTCGAGCAGCGAGGCGCCGGCCCGCATCTGCACCAGGTTCAGCCGCTCGAGGCGCCGCTCCTCGCGAAACCCCAGCGCCTGCTCGTAGAAACGGACCATGCCGGCGAGATCGCGGACGCGCAGCACGACATGATCGATGCGTTCGACACGGAAGGTCATGGCGAATAGCCTCCTTCGGGCAAGGGCATGAAAAGCATGGAGGAGAGAATGGCGTTCGCCGTCAATGCCGCCAAGGCACGTCTGAAGAAGAACGAACTGTCGATCGGCATCGGCATCCGGCTGGTCCGCAACGTCGACATCGTGAAGGTGATGAAGGCGGCGGGCTTCGACTGGCTGTTCATCGACCTCGAACATGGATCGACGTCGATCGAGACGGCGTGCGAGATCGCCATTGCCGCCCAGGATTCCGGCATCGCGCCCATCGTGCGCGTACCGTATGGCGAACTCACCATGGCGACGCGCGTCCTCGACGGCGGCGCGCTGGGCATCGTCGTTCCACATGTCGACACGCCCGAGGAGGCGAAGGAGATCGCCGACAAGCTGCGCTATCCGCCGCGCGGCCATCGCTCGGTGGGCGGCGGCCAGGCGCAGTTCGACTACGAGCCGATGCCGCTCGGCGAGATGACGACGAAGTCCGACGAGAACACGCTGATCGTGGTGATGATCGAGACGCCCAGGGCGGTCGAGAATGCCGAGGCGATCGCGGCGGTGCCGGGCATCGATTGCCTGCTGGTCGGTTCGAGCGACCTGTCGATGGAAATGGGCATCCCGGGCGACACCGGCAACCCGAAGGTCCAGGCCGCCGTCGACAAGGTCGTCGCCGCCTGCCGGAAGCACGGCAAGTGGCCGGGCATGGGCGGCGCCTACACCGAGGAGCTGCTCAAGATCTACACCGACAAGGGCATGAAGTTCCTGCTGGCCGGCAACGACCTGCCGATGCTGACCGCCGCCGCCCGCGCGCACCAGGCCAAGGTGCGGGCGTTCCAGAAATGAACCGACGGGATCTGGGCCTTGGGCCAGCCAGGGACTTCCAACTCCTGATTCCGTCCTCCTACGGCAACACTCTAAAGGCCTCGGGCCCAGTCGGACCTCGCCCCGACATACGCATGGTCGGGGCGCAGGACGAATGTGCACCGAGCCGGTTGCCTCGGTGGATTGCCGATAAGAAGTTCACCTTCCGGCGGATGTCCCATCCTCTGCCGGACCTGGACGGCCGGGAGATTGTCCAGAACATCTACCACTACGACGACTTCTTCATCGCTTCAGAGACGATAAGGAACTTCCTGATCAGGATCGCAGGGGGCGAGGCGGAAGCCGTTCGGATCGACGTCCGCCACGACGATGGAAAGTCACCGCGAGAAGCTTACTTCGCGGTGAAGATCCTGCGCACGATCGACTGCATCGATCTGACCAGATCGCTAGTCAACCGCGGACATCCCGCCTTCCGCGAGGACATCGTGCCCTTCGAACAGGACCTTACCTCGCTCAGCCTCACGTCCGAGCTGGCATCGGAGTTCGCGAATGTCGATGGGGCGAAGTACGTCTCGTGCCCGCGCTGGCAGCGCGCCAAATCAATCACGCTGATCGAGAGTCGAATACCGGCCGGCACAACGGTGTTCCAGCCTGCATTCTGGCCAGGTCACCTGATCGCAACGGAAGATTTCGACTCCGAACTTGCAAGCCTCTGTTCGGGCGTTTCCCTTGGATACTGCTCCTGGCGTCTTCCCCTTTCCGACCCTCACGGCGCTCACATGCGGCTCATGCAGGATCTCAGATAGCGTCTACCGCTTCCCCTCGATCTCGATCTCGATGAGGTGCGGCTTGCCGGACTTGAAGGCGGCTTCGACGGCGGCCTTGATGTCGTCGGCCTTCGAGACATAGGTGCCGGCGACGCCCATGCCCCTGGCGAGATCGACGAACCCCATGGTCGGGCCGGTCAGGTCCATGTGCATGTAGGGCTTGTTCGACTTCACGTCGAAGCGCGCGCGGTAGGCGTCGATATTGTGCTTGAGCACGCGGTACTCGCGGTTCGCCAGGATGACGAACACGATCGGCAGGTCGTGATGGGCCGCGGTCCACAGCGCCTGGATCGAGTACATCGACGAGCCGTCGCCCGAGACACAGAGGACCGGCCGCTTGGTCTGCGCGACCGCGACGCCGATGGCGCCGGCAAGGCCCTGCCCGATGCCGCCGCCGCGGCCGCTGTAGTAGTCGCCCGGTCCCTTGAAGGTGAAGGTCTTGAAGAGATCGAGGTTGGCCGTGATCGTCTCATCGACAACGACGACGTCCTCCGGCGAGCCCGCATGGATCTCGGCCATCGCGCGCGCCATCGAGGTCGGCGTGCGCGACCAGGCCTTCTCGACGCGGGCCTTCTGCGCGGCATCGTCGGCATCCTTGCGGGCCTTCATCGCGTCATTTCGCTTCTTCGCCGCCGCGGCATCGACACCCGTCAGCGCGGCATCGAGCGCTTCGAGCGCCGCGCCGGGGTCCGCCAGCACACCGGCATCGAGCGCGAAATTGTAGGCGAGACGCGAGGCGCCGGCCTCGATCTGCAGCACCCTGGTGCCCGCCGCGAAGGGCGAACCCGGCCCGTACCACACCTCCTCGAAGAACGGCCCACCCACCATCAGTACAAGATCGTTCTCGGCCAGCTGTTTGGCGACGCCCGGCGCGTCGAAGGCCAGCGTGCCGCGATAGGCCGGATGATCGGTCGGAAAGGAATTCTGGCCGCGCAGGCCCTGGAACCACACCGAGGCACCCAGCTTGTCGACGAGCTTGACCAGCGTCCTGTCGGCACCGGCGCGCGCGATGTCGTCGCCCGCCACGATGGCCGCGTTCTTCGCGGCGGCCAGCAGCTTCGCCATGGCGGCGATGCCCGCCGGATCGGGACGGGTCGCGGTGTAGGAATGGCCGGGCTTGCCGGCGGGGATCGAGGTCTCCTGCTCCATCACGTCGATCGGCAGTGCCACGAACACCGGGCCGGCCGGCGCCTCGTTGGCGATCTTGAAGGCGCGCTGGAGGATCGGGCCGAGTTCGTCGGCGCGCTCGACCTGCACGCTCCACTTGGTGACAGGCGCGGCGATGGCGGCAAGGTCGTGGCCGAGGATCGGATCGCGCAGGCGCATGCGCGTGTCCTGCTGGCCGGCCGTCACGACCATCGGCGAACTGTTCTTGAGGGCGCTGTAGATCGCCCCGATGGCATTGCCGAGGCCGGGCGCCACGTGGAGGTTCACGAAGGCGGTCTTGCCGCTGGCCTGCGCATAGAAGTTGGCCGCGCCGGTCGCGACGCCCTCGTGCAGGTGAACGATGTACTGGAGCTCCGGATAGTCGGGCAGCGAATCGAGCAGCGGGCTCTCGGTCGTGCCCGGGTTGCCGAAGATGCGATCGACGCCGTGATTGATGAGCGTTTCCAGAAGGACCTGACGTCCGCGCATTTGATCTCTCCCTTTCAATTTCCCTGCTTCGACCGCAGCGCATCCAGCGCCCGGTCGACGAATCCCAGCCGGTCCTGCCCCCAGAAGCGCACACCATCGACGATGAAGGTCGGCGCCCCGAACACCTGCAGCGCCTCGGCCTCCTGCGTGAAGGTCCGGTAGGCCGCCTGCACCTCGGCACTGGTCTCCGCCTGGTGCAGCGCGTGTCCGTCCATCCCGTTCTCCTCGGCGATCGCGATCCTCACCTCGGCCGACGCCGTGTCGCGCTCCTCCGCCCACAGGGCGCGCAGCAGCGCGTGGCTCAGCCGGAAGGCATCGAGACCGCGCAACTGCGCGGCGATCACCATCCACCCGGGCCGTTTGTTCCAGTCCGGATCGGCGACCTTCTCCGGATAGTAGCGGGGCCTGAGCGCCAGCGGCATCTGCAGGTAGCGCCGCCAGCGGTCCAGTTCCTCCTCGTGATACGAGCGGCGGGCCGGCGGCCGCGTGCGCAGCGGCACGCCACCGGTCCGCGGAACGATCTCCTGGAAGTCGAACGGCTTCAGGACCAGCCGCACCTTGTGGCGCCGCACGATGTCCTCCAGTTGCGGCCCCATGAGATAGGCCCAGGGCGAGGACAGGCTGTAGAAGCACGGCAGTTCAATCATGCGGGCGGCCCTGCTAAGGAAATCCGTGGAGGGTCAGAAGCACGGCATGGACGGTGTTGTCGAGCGGCATTCGGCGGGCCTGGACGCGCTGGAGAAGATCGCGCGCCACGATCTGGCGCGATTGAACTATCCGGCGGCCAACTGGGTGCCGGAGAAGACCGGCCCGGACGGAAGGCGCGTGCTCGACGTGCTGGTGGTCGGCGCCGGCATGTGCGGCCAGACCGTCGGCTGGGGCCTGATGCGCGAGGGCGTCCGCAACATCCGGGTGATCGAGCGCAACACCCACGGCCACGAAGGGCCGTGGAACACCACCGCGCGCATGCCGATCCTGCGCTCGCCCAAGCATCTCACCGGGCCCGATCTCGGCGTTCCGTCCCTCACCTTCCGTGCCTGGTACGAGGCGCAGCACGGCGCCGAGGGCTGGGAGACGCTCTACAAGATCGCGCGGCTCGACTGGCTGTCCTATCTCCTGTGGGTGCGCAAGGTCGTCGACCTGAAGGTCGAGAACGGCGTGTCGTTGCTGAAGGTCGAGGCGGCGGGCGATTTCCTGCAGGCGAGCCTGTCGACCGGCGAGACGGTGCTGACCCGCAAGCTCGTGCTCGCCAACGGCCGCGACGGATCGGGTGGCTTCCGCTGGCCGTCGCTGCCCTCGTTCGATCCGGAAGACCCGGCCCGCGCCGGCCGCGTCTTTCACACGCTGGAAGACATCGACTTCGACGCGCTCAAGGGCAAGCGCATCGGCATCCTGGGCGTGCTCGCGACCGCGATCGACAATGCCTGCACGGCGCTGGAGGCTGGCGCGCGCGAGGCGATCTGCTACGCGCGGCGGCCCCACCTGCCGCAGGTCAACAAGTCGAAGGGCGTGTCCTTCCCGGGCTTCCAGCGCGGGCAGGGCATGCTGGACGACGACTGGCGCTGGAAGATCTACACCTACATGCTGGCCGCCGGCTCGCCGCCGCCGCACGAATCGGTGCTGCGCGCCCAGAAGCTGCCGGGCTTCGCCTTTCGCTTCGCCGAACCCTGGCTCGACATGAGGATCGAAGGCGATGGCGTCGTCGTGAAGACGGCCAGGGCGACGGAGCGCTTCGATGCCGTGCTGATCGGCACCGGCTTCGACGTCGACCTGTCGCGCCGGCCCGAACTCGCGTCCTTCGCCGGCAATGCGACCCTGTGGGGCGACCGACGCTCTGCCGAAGAGGCGCAGGCCAACGCCGAGGCGGCCCGCTATCCCTATCTCGGTCCGGGCTTCGAGCTGGTCGAGAAGGTGCCGGGGCGCACGCCGCATATGGGCGACATCCATCTCTTCAACTGGGGCAGCATCCTCAGTCACGGCGCGCTGGCCGGCGACATTCCCGGTCTCTTCGTCGGCTCGACGCGCCTCGTCCAGGCGATCTCGCATGCGATGTTCCGCGCGGACATCGACCGGCACGTCCAGAACATGTTCGCACAGGAAGACCCGGAGCTGGCGCCGACCGACTATTTCGTGCCGCGCGACAAGCGGTCCGGCACGCTCTGAAAGGGAGAGAGACATGCAGGCGGATTATGTGGTCGTCGGCGCGGGATCGGCCGGCTGCACGGTCGCGGCGCGCCTCAGCGAGACCGGCGCCTCGGTGATCCTGCTGGAGGCCGGTCCCAGCGACTGGCATCCGATGATCCACATTCCGGCCGGCATCCGCTCGCTGATCCGCAATCCGCTGGTGAACTGGAACTTCACGACCGAGCCGGAGAAGGGCTCGGGCGATCGCCGCATCGAATGGCCGCGCGGCCGCACGCTGGGCGGCTCGAGCTCGATCAACGGCATGCTCTATGTGCGCGGGGCGCCGGCCGACTTCGACGGCTGGGCGCAGATGGGCTGCCGCGGCTGGAGCTACGACGACGTGCTGCCCTTCTTCATGAAGTCCGAGCAGTACGTGCAGGGCGGCGACAAGGAGGTGCGCGGCCAGGACGGCCCCCTCAAGGTCGAGGACTATCGGACCATCCTGCCGCTCACCCACCGCTTCGTCGAAGGCGCGCAGCAGGCGGGCATTCCGTTCAACCCGGACCTCAACGGCAAGACGCGCCAGGGTGTCGGCTACTCGCAGATGACCCGGCGCGGCCGCTGGCGCGGATCGACGGCGCAGACCTATCTCCGCGAGGCGCGCGGCCGTCCCAACCTGCGCGTCGAGACCAACGCGCAGGGCGGCAAGCTGATCTTCGAGGGCAGCCGTTGCGTCGGCGTCACCTTCCAGCGCGGCGGCAGCCTCACGGAAGTGCGCGCCAATCGCGAGGTCATCGTCTCGGGCGGCGCGATCAACTCGCCGCACATCCTGCAGATCTCCGGCATCGGACCGGCCGCGCACCTGCAGTCGCTCGGCATCCCGGTGGTGCACGACCTCGCCGGAGTCGGCGGCAACCTGATCGACCACTATGTCGTGCGCGTCGTGCATCGCGTGAAGGGGGCCGAGACGGTCAATGAGATTTCGCGCTTCCCGCGCGTGCTGCCGGAGATCCTGCGCTTCGCCCTGACCGGCCGCGGCGCGCTCACCTTCGGCGTGACGACGGCGCAGGTCTTCTGCGACAGCCGCGAGGGGCTGGCCTCGCCCGATCTGCAGCTTCTGTTCACGCCGGGCAGCACCCATCCGCTGAAGTTCGGCCAGCTCGACGAGGAGCCCGGCATGAGCTGCGTGGTCTGCGTCGTGAAGCCCGACAGCCGCGGCACCATCATGGCGGCGTCCGCCGATCCCTTCGCGCGGCCGCACATCAAGCCCAACTACCTCTCGACGCATACCGACGAGCTGGCGCTGCTGGGCGGCGTCCGGCACGTGCGCCGCATCTTCGCCGCCCCCGCCCTCGCCCAGCACAGCACCGGCGAAATCCAGCCCGGGCCCGACGTGAAGACCGACGCCGACCTGCTGGCCTATGCCCGCCGCGCCGGCAATACCCTCTACCACCCGGTGGGTACCTGCCGGATGGGCGAGGATCCGCGCGCCGTCGTCGATTCGCGCCTGCGTGTGCACGGCCTCCAGGGCCTGCGCGTTATCGACGCCTCGGTGATGCCGACGCTGACCACCGGCAACACCAACGCCCCCACGATCATGATCGGCGAGAAGGGCGCGGCGATGATCCGGGAAGACGCGGCCGCATAAATCGCCGGACCCTTCGGTGAGCAGGATCGACTTCAGGAAGACGCTGGCGGCGCTCTACACGGCGCCCGCCGGCCGCTTCGCCGAGATCGATGTGCCGGCGCTCGGCTTCGTGAAGGTCGACGGCGAGGGCGATCCCAACGTCGCACCAGCCTACAGGCGGGCGATCGAGTGGCTCTATCCGGTGAGCTACGCGATGAAGTTCGCCGCCAAGGCGGCCGGGAGGGACTATGTCGTGCCTCCGCTGGAAGGCCTCTGGTGGGCCGACGATCCGGCGGACTTCGTGGCCCGGCGCAAGGAGCGCTGGCGCTGGACGATGATGATCATGGCGCCCGACTTCATCGAACCGTCGGTCTTCGAGGCAGCGGTCGAGAAGGCGAGGAAGAAGCTCGGCGACGCACCCGCGACCCTGAGGTTCGAGCCGCTCGCCGAGGGCCGCGCGCTGCAGACGCTGCACGTCGGCCGTTACGACGACGAAGGCCCCACCCTCGCCCATCTGCACGACGAGATCATGCCGGCCCGGGGCCTCGATTTCGCCGGCCCGCATCACGAGATCTATCTCAGCGATCCGCGCCGCACCGCACCGGAGAAACTCAAGACGATCCTGCGGCAGCCGGTGAAGCCGATCTGACGGGTTGCAACATGAGCAAAGGTCCTTCGCCTCGCTCATCAACGGCCTCACCCTGAGGAGCGAACGCAGTGAGCGTCTCGAAGGGTGGGCACGCGCAACACGTCTGATGCCCATCCTTCGAGACGCGCGCCTGCGGCGCGCTCCTCAGGATGAGGGGGTGTTGTTGCCCCTCAAACTCGCGATCAGCGGATGGGCGGCGCGTATTGCAGGCCGCCCTGGGTCCACAGCGCGTTCTGGCCGCGCGGGATCTTGAGCAGCGAACCCGAGCCGACATTGCGTTCGAAGATCTCGCCGTAGTTCCCGACCTGCTTGACGATGTTGTAGACCCACTTCTCGTCGACGCCGAGCGCCTTGCCCATGCCCGGCGTGACGCCGAGGATGCGCTTGATGGCGGGATTGTCGCTCTTCAGCATCTCGTCGACGTTCTTCGAGGTGATGCCGTATTCCTCGGCCTCCAGCATCGCGAACTGGGTCCAGCGCACGATGTCCTCGAACTGGTTGTCGCCGTGGCGCACGACCGGTCCCAGCGGCTCCTTCGAAATGACCTCGGGCAGCACCATGTAGTCGTCCGGGTTGGGTGCGTTGGCGATGCGGGTCGCGTAGAGGCGCGCCTGGTCGCCGGAATAGGCGTCGCACCGGCCGCTGAAGAAGGCGCTGCGGCTCTGGTCCGGATCCTCGAACAGGACCGGCTTGAAGGTCATCTTGTTGCTGCGGAAATAGTCGGCGATGTTGAGTTCCGACGTGCTGCCCGTGAGCACGCAGATCGAGGCGCCGTTCAGTTCCTTGGCGCTCTTCACGCCGAGCTTCTTCGGCACCATGAAGCCCTGGCCGTCATAGTAGGTGACGCCCACGAAATCGAGACCGAGCGCGGTGTCCCGCGTCAGCGTCCAGGTCGAGTTGTTCGACAGGAGGTCGACCTCACCGGCCTGCAGCGCGGTGAAGCGCTGCTGGCCGGACAGCGGCACATACTTCACCTTCTCCGAATCGCCGAACAGCGCGGCCGAGACGCCGCGGCAGATGTCGACGTTCATGCCGGTCCACTTGCCCTGGTTGTCGACCACCATGAAGCCCGCGATGCCGCCCACCGCGACGCCGCAGACGAGCTGCCCGCGGGCCTTCACCGCATCGAGGTCCTTGCCGGCCAGTGCCTCCCCGGCCGGCAGGGCAAGCGCCGCACCGAGCGCCATCGCGGCGAACATCTTCTTCATGGAACGGTTCCTCTTTCTTTCCAGCTCACTCGATCTTGGCACCGACCGTCTTCACGACGTCGGCCCACTTCGCGCGGTCGCGCTTCACGGTCGCCTGGAACTGCTCGATCGTTTCATAGCGCGGCGTGTTGCCGAGCTCGACCAGCTTCTTCTGGACGTCGGGATCGGCCAGCGCCGACTTGATCGCGAGGTTCATCTTGAGGGCGATCGCGGGATCCAGCCCCTTCGGCGCGAAGATGCCGAACCAGGTGTAGCTGTCGAAGCCCGGCAGGCCCGCCTCGTCGATGGTCGGCACGTCGGGAATGGCCGGCACGCGCTGCTTGGTCGAGACGCCCAGCAGCTTCATCTTGCCCGCCGCCGCCTGCGGCATCGCGATCTGGACCTGGGCGAAGATGCAGCAGGTGTCGCCGTTCAGCACCGACTGGATGGCGTCGGGCGAGCCCTTGTAGGGCACGTGCACCATGTCGAGCCCGGCCTTGGCGTTGAACTCGGCGAAGGCGAGGTGCGTGCCGGCGCCGTTGCCGGTCGAGGCGTAATTGTACTTGCCGGGCGCCGCCTTCACCTTGGCGATGAAGTCCTTCACGTCCTTGGCGTCGATCGCCTTGGGATTGATCGCCAGCACGTTCGACACGTCGACGAGGGTCGAGATCGGCGTGAAGTCCTTCTCGGGATCGAACGGCAGCTTGCTGTAGAGCGCGGCATTGATGCCGTGCGTGCCGGCCGTCCCCAAGAGGAAGGTGTATCCGTCGGGCTTGGCGTTGGCGACGAACTCGGACGCCACGTTGCCGCCGGCGCCGGCCTTATAGTCGATCACGATGCGCTGGCCGAGCGCCTTGTCGAGCAGCGGCTGCAGGATGCGCGCGACGACGTCGGTGCCGGAGCCCGGCGGGAACCCCATGACGATGTTGATGGGCCGGGTGGGCCAGTCCTGTGCCGCCGCGGGAAAGACGGCGCAAGCCGCAGAGAGAAAAAGCGCCGTGGCGCCAAGCAGAAATCTGCGCACTGTGATCTCCTTCGAGTCCGATACTATGCTCATGCAAGAAACGGGGAAAATCCATGGGTTACATGACCGACGAGCGCCGCATGATCCAGGAGACGGCGCGCGCCTTCGTCATGAAGGAAGTGCTGCCGGTCGCGAACAGGCTCGATCCGGAGAAGGGCGACATCCCGCCGGAGCTGATCCGGAAGCTGGCGGACATGGGCTATTTCGGCATCGTGATCCCCGAAGAGTATGGCGGCATGGGCCTCGGCGTCTTCGAATACTGCCTGATCACCGAGGAACTGGCGCGCGGCTGGATGAGCGTGGCCTCGATCATCGCCCGTGGCAACGGCCTCAGCGCCGGCCGCGGCATGACAGAGGCCCAGCGCGCCGTCTTCCTGCCCCGCGCCGCCCGCGGTGAGTTCCTGGGCGCCGCCGCCATGTCCGAGCCCAATGTCGGCTCCGACCTCGGCAGCATCTCCTGCCGCGCCCGGCGGGACGGCGACGACTGGGTGATCACCGGCAACAAATACTGGTGCACCTTCGCCGACGGCGCCGACTACATCATGCTGGTCGCCCGCACCTCCGACGCGCCCGATCCCAAGCGCAAGCATGTCGGCCTCTCCTCCTTCCTGATCGAGAAGCCGCGCGGCACGTTGCCGCCGGGCGTCAAGGGATCGCCCATTCCCAAGATCGGCTATTTCGGCTGGAAGACGTGGGAGCTGGCCTTCGACGAGTGCCGGCTGCCGGGCTCGGCGTTGATCGGCGAGGAAGGCCGCGCCTTCTATTACATCTCGGCCGGCCTGGAACGCGCCCGCGCCCATACCGCGGCCCGCGCCATCGGCCTCGCGCGCGGGGCGCTCGAAGACGCCACCGCCTACGCGCAGGAGCGCCGCCAGTTCGGCCAGGCGATCGGCGACTTCCAGAACACGCGCTTTCGCCTCGCGCGCATGGCCACCGAGATCGAGGCCTCGCGCCAGCTGATGTACTTCGTGTGCGACGAGATCGACCAGAAGCGGCGCTGCGACAAGGAAGCCGCAATGGTGAAGTTCCACGCCTCCGAGATGGCCGAGCGCGTCACCTCCGAGGCGTTGCAGGTGTTCGGCGGCGCCGGCTACACGACGCTGCACGCCGTCGAGCGCTACTGGCGCGATGCGCGCCTCACCAAGATCTTCGAGGGAACCTCCGAGATCCAGCAGCGCATCATTTCCGACCACCTGCTCGGCAAGCAGAAGGCATGAGCCAGATGGACATCGACACTTTCATCCAGACCGCGCCATCGCTGCGCTTCGCCTTTTCCATCAAGGCGAAGGTGGGGCCCATCCAGGATCTCGGCCAGACGGCCCGCGGCCATCGCCGCATCATCGACATCCTGGGCGGCGAGGTGCGCGGCCCGCGGCTGGAGGGCGAGATCCTGCCGGGCGGGGCCGACTGGCAGATCGTGCGGCCCGACGGCACGATCGAGGTGGTGGCGCGCTACACGATCCGCAGCGCCGCCGGCGCGATGATCTACGTCCAGAACGACGGCCTGCGCGTCGCCAGCCCGGAGATCCTGGAACGCATGTCCAAGGGCGAGCTGGTGCCGCCGGGCAGCTACCACTTCCGCACCGCCCCGCGCTTCGAGACGTCGGAGCCCACGCTCAAGTGGCTGGAACGCGCGACCTTCGTTGGGGTCGCAACGCGGGCGCCCGACAGGGTTGCGATCGGCTTCCACGAGGTGCTCTAGAGCCGTTCCACGTCACATTGACCCACTTACCTCATCCTGAGCAGCGCTGCGGAGCAGCGCGTCTCGAAGGATGGGCAACAGGCAAGGTGCGCGTGCCCACCCTTCGAGACGCATCGCCGCGCGATGCTCCTCAGGGTGAGGTCGTTGTTTGAATGTTCGGCTTGATTCAATCTCGCCCAGAAGTGCTCTAGGGACGCGCCGGCCGCTCCCTCTTGCGGCAGACCTCGGCGACACGCGGCGCGATCAGGGAGGCGAACCGGGCGGCGCCCTTGGCGGAGAAATGTTCGCCGTCGGCGAAGTCGTCGGGGCTGAACTGCTTCCCGTCGAGCGCGATGTAGGTATCCCCCAGGGTCGCAGCCTCATGCTGCAGGAGAGAGTTCAGACGCGACAGCAGCGCCTGCAGATCGCCCGCCCGCAGATGGGGACCCCACATGTCCCGGCGGCCGCTGGATCCGACCAGCGAGGCGAAGTCGAAGATCTCGCCGATCCAGAGGGTGGCGATGCCGCGTTCGCGGTTGATCGAGGAGATCGAGCGTACGTTGCGCAGGAAGATCGCTTCCAGTGCGCGATCCGGCTCGACGCTCGCCCGCCCCTCGGGCGCCGGCGGTGCGCGCGCCGTGTCAAAGGCGAACGCCGCAAGCCGGCCGAGAAGGCGCACCAGCGGCGAGACCTGCGGCAGCAGGCGCTCGACCCGGCGGACTTCCAGCGCATCGACCAGTCGCGGCGTCTGGTAGGTCGCAAAGCCGGGATCTAGGTCGCGAATGTGCGAACTCGCGATGTCGGTTCCTCCGACATAATAGACGGCGCAATCGGGCAGGATGCCGTAGGCCTGCTGGTAGAAGGCCGTGCGAATGACGATCTGGACGGTGCTGTTGGCGGTGACGCCATGGTTCAGCACCGCGAAGCGGTCGCGGCCGAGAAGTCCTTCCAGGCGCTCCGCCCACGTCTCGCCGTCGTCGACGGCAAGATCCTCGGTCGTCGACCCGCCGAACACCGCGACGACCGTCCTGTCGCGCAGTTCCGCGGCCGAACGCTCCCGCCCGCGCAATCCTTGCGAATCGACACGATGAATCCCGCGCGACCCCTTCACGGTCGGCAGGTTCGTCGCCTGCAGGAGCGGATGCCAGACCCGTTCCACTTCGCGCGGCGCGTTTGCCGGCATCAGGTCGCTGTCGGCCAGGTCGTGTCGCGTCATCGCGACCGAGCCGAAGCCGAGACCAATCTCGATCGCGGCCAGCGACAACACGACCATGGTGACGCGCGGCCAGCGTGCGCAGACGATGCCGAGAACCAACAGCGAGGCGAGATAGGCGAAGTACCAGCTGCGTCTCAGGCCCGGCATCAGTTCTGCGGCGAGCCCGTAGCGCCAGGTAGCCGCGAGGGCCGCAATCCCCAACACCAGCGCCACGAGCACGGCGATCGTCCGCTCGAAGCGATAGGGTCTCGTCAGTCCAACGTGGGATGCCAGCCGGCGGAGCATGCTTCGGCGGAGATATCACGCCGTCCCCGGACCGACAAAAGACGGCGGGTGCGTTCAGCGACCCAGCAGGTTGGCGCGGACATGCGCCCAGAAACCGGGGTCCCGCGGCGTCGAACGGCTGGCCGCCGCCATCTTGCGGTAGAGATCGCCGAGCGACCGCTTGCTGGCGTCGGCCCGCAACGTCGTTCCATCGGCGCCGGGCTCCAGCGTGAGCTCGCGCGTATGGAAGACTTCCAGCCCGGGGCGGTGGCCGATGCTGACGACCGATGTTTCGGGCAGCTCCTCGATCAGGAGCTTCATCACGTTCTCCTGACCGGCTTCGTCAAGCGCCGAGGTCGCCTCGTCCATGAAGATCCAGTCGGGCTTGTGGATCAGCACCCGGGCAAAGGCGACGCGCTGCTGCTCGCCACCGGAGAGGATGTGGTCCCACCGCTCGGTCTCATCCAGTCGGTCGCGGAGATGGTCGAGGCCCACCTTGTGCAGCACGTCTTTCAGGGCATCATCGGTGATGCCTTCCGGCGCCATCGGGTAGTGCATCACCTCGCGCAGCGTTCCCAGCGGGAAGTAGGGCTTCTGCGGCATGAACGTGATGTTGCCGGTCGGAAGGTGGATGGCGCCGCGGCCCCAGGGCCAGACCCCGGCGACGGCGCGCATGATCGTGCTCTTGCCGCTGCCGGACTTGCCGCGGATCAGCACCCGCTCGGCCCGCTGGATCTCGACCTCCGCTTCGGCGACGAGCATCTCGCCGCTGGGCCGCGCCACCCCCAATTCGCGCATGACGAGCCGGTCCGAATCAGCCGGCGGGTGGACGACGATCCGCTCCACGTCGGCCACCTCGCTGCTTTCCTCTAGGTCGGTGAGCGCCACGTGCAGGTGCACGACGCGATCGGTCGAGGCCCGCCACTCGGCGAACTTCGGGAAGTTGTCGATCAGCCAGGAGAGCGCCCATTGCACGCTGGAGAAGGCCTGTGCCGTCTGCATCAGGCCGCCCAGTGCGATCTCGCCGCCGAGATAGCGCGGCAGCGCGACGATCAGCGGCACGATGGGCGCGAGATAGGCCAGCGAGCTGGTGAGCAGGGACAGGTTGCCCTGGCCGCGGGTCTGGACGTTCCAGGCGGTGCGCAGGTCGAAGAGCGAGCCGCGCAGCCGTTCGCGCTCGTCGTCCTCGCCGCGCATCAGGGCGATGCCTTCGGCGTGCTCGCGCGCGCGCGTCAGGCCGGACCGGAAGTCGGCCTCCCGGCTCTGGCGGATATTGCCGGCGTGGATGAGGCCACGGCCGAGGAAATAGGTGAGCAGAGAGCCGACCAGCGCATAGGCGACCGCGGCCCAGACCATGTAGCCCGGCAGGTCGAACTCGAAGCCGAACAGCCTGATCGGCATCGTGCCCGACAGGATCCACAGCACGCTGAGGAAGGTGAAGAGCTGCAGCACGCACTGCAGGATGCTCTGGGCGAACTCGACCGCGTATTCGGTCGAGATGCGGATGTCCTCGGCGATGCGGCCGTCGGGATTGTCGACCTCGTCGGCCAGCATGCCGAGCTGGTACTGGCGACCCGCGTTCAGCCAGCGCTGGACCGTGACGTGCGACAGCCAGGACCGCCAGTTGATCTGCAGCCGCCGCTTGATGTGGAGCTGGATCGCCACCGCCACGCCGGCCGACACGACGATGGCCGCCAGGATCCAGAGCAGCTCCATGAGCTGCCCGACGTCACGCTTGTCGAGCGCGTTGAAGAAGTCGCGGTTCCAGATGTTCAGCCATAGCGCGATGCCGACATTGGCCGCACCGAGCACCACCAGACCGCCGGTCAGGGACCAGGCGACGGCACGATACCCCGGCGCCGTCCAGTAACCACTGGCAACGGCGGCGAAAGCGCGTATCGAGCTGTGCGGTGTATCCAATCAGTCGCGGAAGCCCGGATCGATCCGGTCGAGCTTCCGCAGGAGAGCCGGCCAGTCCAGCAGGCCGAACGGCCGGCGGGTCTTCGGCTGATAGTTCATGTAGGTCGCGTCCACCACGTCGGCGGGGACGTCGATCAGCTTGGTGTTGCACGACATGGCCGCGATCTGCGTTTTGCAGCTCAGCTCCAGCCGGTGCATGGCATTGAACGCCTCGGGTATCGTCGCGCCGGTGGTCAGCAGACCGTGGTTGCGCAGAATCATGGCGTTGTTGTCGCCCAGGCTCTTCACCAGCGCCTCGCGCGCCGCGAGATCGAGCACCACGCCGTCGAAGTCGTGATAGCTGATCCTGGCGAAGCGCATCGAGGTCTGGGTGTTGGGCAGCAGGCCGCATTCCATGGTCGACACGGCCATGCCCGGCCAGGTGTGCGTGTGGATCACGCACGCGACCTCGGGCTTGGCCATGTGGATGGCGCTGTGGATCACGAAGCCCGCTCGGTTGACGCCATACTCAAGTCCGCCCGCGAACTCCGGCCGGCTGAGGATGTTGCCCTCGTGGTCGATCTTCAGGAGGCTCGACGCGGTGATCTCCTCGTAGAGGAGACCGTAGGCGTTGATGAGGAAAGCATCGTGCTCGCCGGGCACCCGCACCGAGATGTGGTTCGCGATCAGGTCGGACATGCCGTAGAGGTCGATCAGCCGGTAGCAGGCCGCGAGGTCGACGCGGGCCTGCCATTCTTCCGGCGAGACGTTCGACCGGAGATCGGCAACCTTGGAAGTCTTGAGGGCGTGCACGGCCATTGAAACGCTCCGGAAATGAAAGGGTTCCGGACCGTACGCCGCGAAGCCCCGGAGCGTCCATCGATGGCTCAGAAGAGCCCGCGCGCTGCGAGATAGGCGCCGAGCGCCAGAAGACCCGCGAAGAACCACAGCCGGAACGCCTGCGGCGACAGGCGTGTCCGCACGGCCTGACCCAGCCGCATCCCGGCCAGCGCCACCGCCACGCCGGCCAGCGAGGGCCAGGCCATCTCGAGGCCGATTCCCGGGCGGCCCGCCAGGGTCGCGCCGAGGGCCAGGGTCGAAACCGTGAAGGACAGGCCCAGCGCCTGAACGAGTTCATCCCGGGTGAGGCCGACCGCCTGCAGGTACGGCACCGCCGGTATCACGAAGACGCCGGTCGCGGCGGTGATCGCCCCGGTCGCCGCCCCGGCCAGCGGCCCCAGCCATCCTTCCGCCGAAGCCGGGACCGCGAGCCTGAAGGCCGCCAGCCCGGACACGGCATAGGCCATCAACGCGATGCCCAGCGCCGGCGCGGCGTAGGGCCCGCCGAGGCCCGAGAGGAAGGACGCGCCCAGCCATGTGCCGACACAGACACCGAGGTTCAGCGGCCACAGCCGTCGCAGCAGCCTCGCGAGATGCGGACCGTCGACCATCTGCCAGAGATTGGTGACCAGCGACGGCAGGATCAGCAGCGCCGCCGCCTCGACAGGCGACAGGACGATGGCCAGCAGGCCCATCGAGATGGTCGGCAGGCCCAGTCCGATGATGCCCTTGGCGAAGCCCGCCACCAGGAAGACCGCCAGGACGAAGCCGAACGTGGAGAGGATCATGCCGCACTGATGAGATCTGGCCGGACGATGCGCAATGTGGAGAATACGGAGTCTGCCTTCGGACAGCCCGAAGGCTCACGGGAGCGATCCTTGCGCTTCGACTTCACCGACCTCCGCCTGTTCCAGTTCGTGATCCAGACCGGCAGCATCACGCGCGGCGCCGAGCGCGCCCACCTGGCGCTGGCCTCCGCGAGCGCGCGCATCCGCGGCATGGAGGAGGCGCTGGGCGTTCCCCTGCTGACGCGTGGCCGGCGCGGCGTCGAGCCGACGGAAGCGGGTCGGAGCCTGCTCGACCACGCGCGCATCGTGCTGCAGCAGATCGAAACGATGCGCGGCGACCTCGGCGCCTACTCGCGCGGCCTCAAAGGTAGTGTCCGCATCCTGGCCAACACGTCCGCGCTGTCGGAACACCTGCCGGCACTGCTGGCCAGCTTCCTCGCCGCCCACCCGACGGTGGACGTCGACCTCGAGGATCGCGAGAGCCCGGCGATCGGCGTCGCCATCCGGGCCGGCGAGGCGGATATCGGGATCGGCTCGCAGGCCGCCCTCGTTCCGGGGCTGGAATGCCACGCCTTCAGGACCGACCGTCTGGTATTGGCCGTGCCGGCGAACCACCCACTGGCCCGCAGGCGCAAGTCCAGCTTCGCGGAGCTGCTCGATCTCGATTTCGTCGGCCTGCCGCGCGGCACGGCGCTCGACGATCACGTTTCCATGCAGGCCGCCCGGCTCGGCCGGGCGCTCAGGCTGCGCGTCCGCGTGAACAGCCTCGACGCGGTCTGCGCCATGGTGGCGGCGGGCGTCGGCGTGGGCATCGTGCCGGAGACCACCCTGTCGCGCCACCGGCGCGTCCTGCCGATCGCGGCGCTGCGTCTGAGCGAGGCGTGGTCACTGCGGGAGCTCAGCCTGATCGTGCGCGATTCCCGTCGTCTCACGCGTCCGGCCCGCCTGTTGTACGACGCCTTGCGCAAGCCGGGTTGAGCACCGGCTACCAGCGCAACAGTCGATGGCCGACGACGGCACCGAGGAGGATCACCGGCACCGCCGCCAGCGGATACCAGGTGAGCACGAAGAGCGGCGAGTCGTCGAAGCAGTGAAAGGCATAGAGGACAGCGGCGGCGGCGGCGGCCAGCGCGCCGGAAGCCGCACCGGCCAGGATCGGAGAGGCCGGCGCCGAGCGGCGCAGCACCAGGAGCAACCCGAGGAGCGGGCCCAGCGCAAGCACGGGGATCGCCTTCAGGCAGTCGCGGGCATTGCTGCCGACCAGTCGCGTTCCCCAGCTTCCCGCGGGCGCCAGCATCAATTCGATCGCAAGGCCCGACACGGCGAGAACGGCCAGCACGACGACACCCCGGCGCCACGATCGCGAAGCCAAGGGCCGCGCCAGCGCGATGCAGGCGGACGCGGCGGCGAGCAGCGCCGTCAGCACCAGGACGAGCTTGAAATCGAATCGCCACGTCGCGAACGCCGCCGCGAGGTCCACGCGCGGACCGAGCTCCAGGACGAAGATGCCCAAAGACAGGACCGACCCCAGCGCCACCGCACGCGCCACCGAGCGGCTGAGCGATGTGGCGGACCGCGCGCGATCCGCGACCAGGGACTCGACGAGTTGCTCGGTTTTCATGTCCTGCCCCTGCGATAGGCTTCGGCCAGCGAGCGAAGGGCGCGATGCAGCGCCACGCGCACGGCGCCCTCGCTCAGCCCCATCCGCGCGCCCACCTCGCGGGCCGTCTGACCCTGGATGGAAATTCCCTCGACGATGCGACGCTGGCGCTCGGGAAGTCCCGCCAGCATCTGCTGCGCGTCCAGCGCGCTTCCTTCCTCCGCCGCCTGCGGCGCGGCGAGCGTTTCCGCATGCTCGTCGATGTCGATGTGATCGGTGAAACCGCGCCGGCGCAGGTGATCGACGAGCTTGTGGCGCGCGATCGCCCGCAGCCACGGCTGAAGCGGCTGTGTCTCGTCCCAGGTGTCGCGCTTCAGATGCATGGCCAGCAAAGTCTCCTGAACGACATCCTCACAATCGGCCCGTGGCCGGCCGGCGGCCGCGAGACTGCGCGAGGCCACGCCCCGCAACCAAGCGGCAACGAGGATCAGCAGGCGGCGATAGGCCTCGTCGTCCCCTTTCCGGGCTGCCCGCATGAGTGCGGAGAGATCGTCCGGATCAGGCAACAGACTCGATCCTTCACGTATTCGTGTTGAAGGGCACAAACATTACAGGCCCTGCGCCGAAAAAAGAAACCGTCGGCGATGTAACGCTTCCACACGATCCTGCGAATGACCTCTTGCGGGCCGACAGTGGCCCGACAGCAAGAGGGATCTTTCCATGATCAATCGTACCACCAACGCCGCGCTCGCGGCCGCCGTCGCCGCCGCCGCCCTGATGTCGGCCGGCGCCAACGCCCAGACCGCCAACGCCGACAAGGAGCGCTGCTACGGCATCGCGATGGCCGGCAAGAACGACTGCGCCGCCACCGGCAACAATTCCTGCGCCGGCCAGTCCAAGGCCGACTACGACGCCAAGGCCTGGAAGTACGTCGCCAAGGGCTCGTGCGCGACCATGGAAGTGACGCTGAAGGACGGCATGAAGCGCAAGGGCACCCTGTCGCCGATGTAAGGACGCGCGTCGTGACGGCGGATCGCTCCCCTCGTGCCGGCGCCGGGCTGAAGCCCGAGCACCAGCGGCACATCCTCGACGCCCAGCCCGATATCGGCTGGTTCGAGGTGCATGCCGAGAACTACATGGGGGCGGGCGGTCCGCCGCATTCCTTCCTCGAGCGCATCCGCGCGCTCTACCCGCTTTCCCTGCACGGCGTGGGCCTGTCGATCGGATCGGCCGGCGGCATGACGCCCGGGCATCTCGCCCGCCTGAAGACGGTCGCCGATCGCTACGAGCCCTTCGTCGTCTCCGAACATCTCGCCTGGTCGACACACGAGGGCGTGTTCCTCAACGACCTGCTGCCGCTTCCCTACGACGAGGCCACGCTGGCACTGGTGACGCGGCATGTCGACGAGGTCCAGTCGGTTCTGGGCAGGCGGATCCTGATCGAGAATCCATCGACCTATCTCCGCTTCGAGGGCGAGGAGATGGCCGAGACCGAGTTCCTGCGCACCCTCGCCCGGCAGAGCGGTTGCGGCCTTCTGCTGGACATCAACAACGTCGTCGTATCCGCGGCCAATCTCGGCTTCGATCCCGCGGCCTACCTCGCCGCCTTCCCTGTCGAGCATGTCGGGGAGATCCATCTGGCGGGCCATGCCGTGCTGCACGATGGCGCGGCGCCTGGCGGCGAGCGCCTTCTCGTCGACACGCACGACCGGGCCGTCTCCGACGAGGTCTGGGACCTGCATCGCCATCTGATCGGGCGGCTGGGCCCCCTCCCGACACTCATCGAATGGGACGCCGACGTGCCGGCCTGGCCTGTCCTCGAGGCGGAGGTGGCGCGGGCTCAATCGGTGCTGCGCCAAGACGGCGTGTCGCGCGCCCGGGCAGCCTGACATGCGCGCACTCGCCGACATCCAGCGGACCTTCACGCACGCCCTGCTGCAGCCCGTGCTCCGGGTGCCGGACGCCGTCGGCGAACGGGCCGGAACCTCGCGCGAGCGGCGCTTCCGCGTCTATCGCAACAACGTCAAGGCAAGCCTGGTCGCGGCCCTGACCGCCAGGTTCCCGGTGGTCCGCCGTCTCGTGGGCGACGAGTTCTTCGAGGCGATGGCGCTCGTGTTCATCGGGCAGCATCCTCCCCTCTCCCCCGTTCTCGCCGAGTACGGCGCCGGCTTCGCCCGTTTCCTGGAAGGGTTCGAGCCCGCGGCCGATCTGCCGTATCTCCCGGACGTCGCACGTCTCGAATGGGCGCGTCACGCGGCCTATCACGCGGCCGATGCGGCGCCGATCGGGATCGACCGGCTCGCCGCCCTCGCCCCCGAGGATCTCCATGACGCGAGGCTCGTCCTCCACCCGGCGGCCGCCCTCGTCGATTCGCCCTGGCCCATCGTGTCGATCTGGACCACCAACAGCGTCGACGAGGAAGTGCGCCCGATCGGACCCGACCACGGCGCCGAGACCGCGCTCGTCACGCGCCCCCGGCACGACGTCCTGATCCACCGGCTGCCGGCCGGTGCGGGGGTGGCGATCGCCAGCCTGCAGGCGGGCCGCCCCCTCGGCGAAGCGATCGCCGGCGCGCCGGCCGATTTCGACCTGCCCCACATGCTCGCCGTGCTCTTCGGTGCCGGCGCCATCACCGGTCTTCTCAAGGGAGCCCCCGAATGATCTCTCTGCTTCGACGCCTCGACACGCTCCTGTCGGGCATTCCGCACGAACTGATGGCGCTCCTCGCACGGCTCTCGATCGGCACGATCTTCCTGCGCTCCGGCATGCTCAAGCTCGAGGGCTGGGAGAGCGGCACCACGCTGGCGCTGTTCCGCGAGGAATACCAGCTGCCGCTCCTGCCGCCGGAACTCGCTTCCCTGATGGCCACGGCGGCCGAGCTCAGCCTGCCGATCCTGCTCTTCCTCGGCCTGTTCACGCGGCCGGCCGCGCTCGCGCTGCTCGGCATGACGCTGGTGATCGAGATCTTCGTCTATCCCAACGCCTTCGACACGCACGGCGTCTGGGCGGTCTCGCTGCTCTATCTCGCCAAGTTCGGTCCCGGCAGCCTCGCGCTCGACCGCGTGATCCTCGGGCCGGCCCGCCCTAGCGCTTACGGACGGGCTTGAGGTCGGACGCGATCGGATAGGCGGTCGTCGACTTCACGCGCTCCATCGAGAAGCGCGAGGTGACGTTCTTCAGCGGCATCGTGTCGATCAGCTTCTTGTAGAAGGCGTCGTACGCCTGCATGTCCGAGACCGCGACGCGCAGCATGTAGTCGATGTCGCCGGCCATGCGGTGGAATTCCATCACCTCGGGCATGGCGGTGATGGTGCTGGCGAACTTCGAGAGCCAGGCCGAGGAATGGTCGCCCGTCTCGATCGACACGAACACGGTGAGGCCGACGCCGATCGATTCGGGCGAGATCAGCGCCACGCGCTTCAGGATGACGCCGGACTTCTCCAGCCGCTGGATGCGCTTCCAGCAGGGGCTTTGCGAGAGACCGACCCGATGGGCGATCTGCGCCAGCGATAGGCTCGCATCCTCCTGGAGGAGCGCCACGATCTTCCTGTCGATGGCATCCATGCTTCGAACATCCATATGCAGCGGCCGGCCAGTCTAGACCGGAAGCAACTCCAGGCGAACCGGGGCCCCCAGACGCTCGCTGAGCAGGGTCGCAAGGGCGTCGACGTCACCGTCGACCCGCCCGCCATAGCTCAACAGGCGCGGATCCGCGCCGTTGAACCAGGAAATGCGCCATTCACCCGCCTCGCACACCAGCGAGCCCACGACGCGGCCGTGCGCGGAGATCGTCCACAGGGACGGC
Source organism: Reyranella aquatilis (assembly GCF_020880995.1). Lineage (GTDB taxonomy): Bacteria > Pseudomonadota > Alphaproteobacteria > Reyranellales > Reyranellaceae > Reyranella > Reyranella aquatilis. The sequence goes on from NZ_JAJISD010000004.1 coordinate 388,214, forward strand.
TCCTCATAGGCTGCCTGGAACATCCGGGCGGCGCGGGCAACGAGGGTGCTGGCGAGGCTGAGCATGATGGGGAGTCTACGGTCCGGCCGGCGAAACCGGCAATGAAACGGTCGGTCGAATCGGCGCGCGCAGACGGCAGAAATAGCTTCTCGGATCGCCATCGGGAGAAAATTCATCTCTCCCCGTCCGCGGCGCTTGAGGCTTCACGATCCAGATGCATCAAACATCCGCCTCATCCTGAGAGTCTGACCGGGCATAAATTGAATCGGTTCAGGCACTGACCTCATCCTGAGGAGCGCCGCCCCTCGAGTGCCTCGGGGTAAACTCCACGGCGCGTCTCGAAGGATGGGCAACAAACGTGGTGCTCGTGCCCATGCTTCGAGACGGCCCTTCGGGCCTCCTCAGCATGAGGTAGGAGTGTGATCCCGCTCTGCTCGGAAGGACTCTAAGGCCGGACCGCCGGAGTCTCGAGTTTCATGCCCTTGGCTCGCTCCATGAGATAGAGCTCCAGCGCGACATACTCCGGTGCATCGAGCGACCAGGCTTCGGCGCGGATGCCGACCAGGCAATTGCGCAGCCGCCGCTTCAGCGAACCCAGCGCCTGCCATTCCAGGCGGTAGATCGGATACCCGGTGGGATGCGCCTCGGGAATGACGATCCCCGCCAGCTTCTTGCCGGCATTGTCGTCGTGGCAGATCGCACAGGACAGGTTGAGTTGGCCCTGGCGGCGCCGATAGATGCCCTCGCCCTGCGCGCGGAACGCATCGACGACGGGACCGTACGGCGGCGCGATCGGCATGCCGCGCGACTGGTGGGCGACGTAGGCTTCGAGGGAAAGCAGGTCGCGGTTCTCCGGCGGCAGCCGCTCGGCCTTCTGGTTCTCGGTGCGACACATATTGATGCGGCCTTCGAGATCGACCGGCCGGTCGGCACCCTGCGGGATCGCGGGGTAGCGCGTGGCGACGCCCTTCATGCTGTCGGCCGCGACGCCGTGACAGTCGGCACAGGACTTGTTCTCGGCGCCCGCCGGCTTCGCCCAGAGCTGGCCACCGAGCTGGACGAACAGCATGCCGGGATTGGCGGTGTCGTCGTCCTGCATCTTCTGCAGGGCCTCGCCCATGTCCTGGTAGCCGGAGCGGCGCTTGTCCGCGCCCGCCTGGGCCGCGGCATAGGATGCGGCGAAGACCAGCGCGAGACCGAAGGCCAGAAGCCGCGCGGTCATTCGACGGCGATGGCCACGCGCTCCTCGGCGGCGAAGCCCTCGTCGCCCGTCCAGCGCAGGACCACCGTGCCGCTCTCGCGGGCCTGGGCGAAAAAGGAGACGAACGGGTTGGCCGCGATCGCGGGCGACATCTCCATCGCGAAGATCTCGGCGCCGTTCCAGGTCGCGGTGAAGCGCTCGATGATGTTGCGCGGGATGATGCGGCCGTTCGGACCGGGCCGGAAGCCGGTCTCCATCGGGTGCAGGATCAGCGCCTTGATCTCGACGACCTCGCCACGCCTGGCGGTCTTGGGGGCGTTCACCAGGATGTTCGACATCAGGGCGACTCCTCGAGACAGGCGGCCAGCGTCACGATCACGTCGGCGCCGCCGCTCCAGAACCTGCCGTCGCTCGTCTCGGCGATGGCGATGATGCGCTGGCTGTCGCCCAGCTTGACGCGCGTGCCGACCACGGCCTTGCCGTTGCGCGGGCCGAGCCGTGCCGAGAAGACGTTGGGCTGGGGGTTCTTCTCGTTGAAGACATGGATCGCCTTCACATGGTCGGCCTCCGACATGGGGCTCTCGACCGTCACGGTGAGCGGCACGGTGCTGCCGTTCTCGACCAGCGGCGGCACGTCGAGCTTGACCCGGCCCTCGGTCGGCGTGGCCGTTCCGACGACCTTGCGGATCGCCTCGGCCATGGCTTCCTGTGTCGCGGACGCGGGCGCCAGCGGCAGGACGAGTACGGCGGCGGTGGTGCCGGTCAGGAAGCGACGTCGGTCCATTCAATCCTTCAGGGTCACGAGATAGGCCACGACATCCTCGACCTGCTCGGCCGAGAGGATCGTCTTGCCGTCGAATGCACGGGCGACCCGCTGCAGGCCACCGGTCCGATAATAGGCCGGCATGATCGTGTCGGCATTGAGACGCGTCCCGTCGACGATGCGCAGGCGCAGCTGACCCTCCGACCAGCGGGAGCCGGCGCCCGCGAGGCTGGGTGCGAGATCTCCCTGGAAGCGCTCCTCGGCGATCGGCCCGGAATGGCACAGCAGACAGAGGCCGGTGCTGCGACTGGCCACGATGGCGCGGCCCCGTGCGGCATCGCCCGGCCTGCCGGTGAGCGAGGTGGGGATCGCATCGTCCACGATCTGCGGCGTGACGGGTTGGGCGGCAGCGGCCTGGGCACCGAGCAGGAGGGCGAGGACAGGCAGGATCCGCATCGCGTCAACCAAAGGTCTCGGCGACGATGGTGTGGAACCAGCTCGATGCGTAGAGCGCTTCCTGGCCCCGCAGACCGCCCACGGCGACCAGCGGGCTGACGCCGCCAGCCCCGGGAACGTCGGCGAGTTGGCCCTTGTCGGGGCGATAGACGCCGGCGATCGAGATCCCGTAGTCGGCCGCCAGAAGGCTGTAGCAGGTATTGATCAGGATCGGCTCCTGCGGCTTCTCTCCCGCCAGCAGGCGCACGAGGGCGGCGGCGCACACCTTGGCCTGGGCATTGGCCGCGAAGGCGGACTTCGGCATACCGCCCATGATGGCCGCATCGCCCAGCACGTGGATGTTCGGCCGCAGCGTCGATTCGAAGGCGACGGGTTCGACCGGGCACCAGCCGGTACGGTCGGCGACGCCGGCCTGGGCGGCGATGGCGCCGGCCTTCTGCGGCGGGATCACGTTGGCGACGGCGGCCTTGTGGCTGCCGAATTCGGTCGTCAGCGTCAGCGTCGCGGGATCGACCGAGGTCACCTTGCCGCCCTGGCTGAGCGGCACCCATTCGATCATGCCGGGATAGAGTTCGGCCCAGCCGTTCTGGAACAGGCGCTGCTTGGAGAAGGCATCCTTGGCGTCGAGCAGCAGCAGCTTCGACTTCGGCTTCCAGATCTTCAGCCAGTAGGCGATCAGGCTGGCGCGCTCGTAAGGGCCGGGCGGACAGCGGAAGGGATTGGCCGGCGCCGACATCACGACCAGCCCGCCATCCTCCATCGCCTGCAGCTGCCGGCGCAGCAGGACGGTCTGCGCGCCCGCCTTCCAGGCATGCGGCATCTTCTGCGCCGCGGCCTCGTCGTAGCCGGCGATGGCGCCCCAGTTGAAATCGATCCCGGGAGACATGACCAGCCGGTCGTAGGAAAGCCGGTTGCCGTCGGCCAGCGCCACCGTCTTCGCCTCGGCATCGACCGCCGTCGCGCTCGTCTGCGCGACGGTGACTCCTGCGCCCTTGAGCCCGTCGTAGCGGAACTGCTGCTGGTCGATCTCGCGCAGGTTGGCGAGCACGGCGTTGCTGAACGGGCAGGACGTGTAGATGGGATTGGGCTCGACCAGGGTGACGTCGAGCGTGGGCTGCAGGGCCTTCAGCGTGCGCGCCGCCGTGGCGCCGCCGAAGCCACCGCCGATCACGACGACCCGGGCCTTGCCCTGCGCCGACACGACCGCGGGCGCGAGGCCGGCGGCGACGGTGAACTTCAGGAAATGCCGGCGCGTCGCCATGCCCGCTCCGCTATTCGGGCTGCGCGGCGAACCAGGCCGCGATGGCCTGGGTCTGCTGGTCGTCGAAGCCCTTGGCGATGCGGCCCATCACGCTCGAGGGCCAGGCGCCGCTGCGATACTCGCGCATGAAGGTGACGATATCCTCGGCCTTGCGGCCGTTGATGTGCGGAATCACCGAATCCGCCACCTTCTTAGGCGCATGGCAGCCGGTGCAGGAACTGGCGCCCGGCGGCGCATCGGCCGCCGTTGCCGGGCCGACCAGCAGCACGATGCTGGCCAGGCCCGACAGCAGCGCGCGATGCATCAGGCGCCCTTCTTCAGATCGTTGTTCATCAGCGGCAGGTTGCGCACGCGCTTGCCGGTCGCCTTGGCAATCGCGTTCAGCACGGCCGGCGCCGCGACGGCGATGGTCGGCTCGCCGACGCCGCCCCAGAAATCGTGGGTCGGCACGAGAACCGTCTCGACGTCGGGCATCTCGTCGATGCGCATCACGTTGTAGCTGTCGAAGTTGGTCTGCTCGACCGCCCCGTCCTTGACCGTGATCTCGCCGTACAGCGCGGCCGACAGGCCGTAGACGAACGAGCCCGCGACCTGGCGGTCGATCTGCGCCGGATTGACCACGTGGCCGGGATTGGTGGCCGCGGTGATCTTGTGGATCTTGAGCTGGCCGTCCTTGCTCACCGACACTTCGGCGACGCCGGCGACGTAGCTGCCGTAGCCCATGACCTGCGAAATGCCGTGGAAGCGGCCCTCGGGCAGCGGCTTGCCGTAGCCCGCCTTGTCGCAGGCCGCCTTCAGCACCGCCGCCCACTTGGGCTTCAGGTACTTGAGGCGGAAGGCCAGCGGATCCTGGCCCGCCGCTGCCGCCAGCTCGTCCATGAAGCATTCCATGTAGACGGCGTTCTGGTTCACGTTCACGCCGCGCCAGAAGCCCGCCGTGATATGCGGATTGCGCATCGCATGGTCGATCATCAGGTTCGGGATGTCGTAGCCGTAGGCGGCCTCGACCCCGGACTGCATGAGCCCCTGGAAGGCGATGGGATCCATGCCGTTCACCAGGTTCTGCGGCAGCAGCGACGCCAGGATCGACTGGCCCGAGAGACGGATCTGCAGGCCGACCAGGTTGCCCTGGGCGTCGAGACCGGCCGTCAGCTTGGCCATCGTCGTCGGATGGTACTGGCAGTGCGTCATGTCTTCTTCGCGCGACCAGATGAGCTTGATCGGCGTGCCGGGCATCTGCTTGGCGGCGAGCACCGCCTGCCGGACATAGTCCGACCGGCCGCGACGGCCGAAGCCGCCGCCCAGCATCAGCTTGTAGACTTCGCACTGCGAGACCGGCAGGCCGGCCGCCTCGGACGCCGCGGCAAGCGCCGCCTCGCCGTTCTGTGTGCCGCACCAGACCTCGCACTTGTCGGCCGTGTAGCGCGCGGTGGCGTTCATCGGCTCCATGGTGACGTGGTGCTGGTAGGGGAAGCTGTAGACGGCCTCGACCTTCTTGGCTGCGCCCTCGATCGCCTTCTGCGCGTCGCCCGCCTTGTTGCCGACGAAGGCCTCCTTGGCGTCGAGACCTTCCTTCAGCATCGCGTTGATCGTCGCGGTCGAGACCTTGCCGAGGTCGCCGATGTCCCAGTTGGTGACGACGGCATCGAGCGCGGTCTTGGCCTGCCAGTAGGTGTCGGCCACCACCACGACGGCATTGCCGTCGATCGCGAAGATCTTCTTCACGCCGGGCATCTTCTCGGCCTTGCCGGCGTCGAAGTCCTTGAGCTTGCCGCCGATCACCGGGCAGGCGCGCACGGTGGCGTTCAGCAGGCCCGGCATCGTGTAGTCCATGCCGTACATCTGCTGGCCCGTGACCTTCTCGACCGTGTCGAGCCGCTTCAGCGGCTTGCCGGCGATCTTCCAGTCCTTGGGATCCTTGAGCTTCACTTCCTTGGGCGGCTCGAGCGCCGACGCCGCCGCGGCGACCGCGCCATAGGTCACCGTCTTGCCCGAGGCCTTGTGGGTGATGATGCTGTTGGCCGCGCTGCATTCGGCGGCCGGCACGTTCCACTGCTTGGCCGCCGCCGCGATCAGCATCTCGCGGGCGGTCGCGCCGCCCTCGCGGACATATTGCTGGCTCTCGCGGATGCCGCGGCTGCCGCCGGTCGAGAAGTTCCTCCAGACGCGGTTGCGCTTCAGGTTCTCGCCGGGAGTCGGATACTCCCAGGTGACCTTGCTCCAGTCGCAGTCGAGTTCCTCGGCCACGAGCTGGCAGAGACCGGTGAGCGTGCCCTGTCCCATTTCCGAACGGGCGATGCGGATCACCACCTTGTCGTCGGGATGGATGACCACCCAGGCGTTCAGTTCCTTGACGGCCTGGGCCTGCGCCTCGTTCCCTTCGAAGGGAAGGTGGAAGCCCAGCGAGAAGCCGCCGGCGACGGCGGCGCCGCTGACGAGAAAGCCGCGACGGCCGAGAGAAGTCTGGATCGTCATGATGCGTCCTCCCCTTTAGGCCTTCGCCGCGGCGTGGATGGCGGCGCGGACCTGCTGGTAGGTGCCGCAGCGGCAGATGTTGGTCATCGCCTCGTCGATGTCGGCATCGGTCGGGTTCGGCTTGGCAGCCAGCAGCGCCGTCGCCGCCATCACCATGCCGCTCTGGCAGTAGCCGCACTGGGGCACGTCGAGCTCGACCCAGGCCTTCTGGATCTTGTTCAGCACGCCGTTGGCCGCCAGGGCCTCGATGGTCAGGATCTTCTTGTCGCCCACGCTGTTGACCGGGACGCTGCAGGACCTCACCGGCGCGCCGTCGATATGGACCGTGCACGAGCCGCACTGCGCGATGCCGCAGCCATACTTGGTGCCGGTCAGGCCGAGCTGCTCGCGCAGCACCCAGAGAAGCGGCGTGTTCGGATCGGCCGTGTAGTCGACCGCCTTGCCGTTGACGTTGAGGACAGCCATCCCAGTCTCCCGTCGTTCAGGAAATATGGAAGGACCCTAGCCGAGCGGCGCTTCGGAACCTAGCCGCGACACCGCACTCACGGATGTGTGATGCGCGTCAGCGCACGCTCGCTTCAAAAACGCGCCGGAAGTTGCCGCCCAGAAGTTTTGCCGTTTCTTCCGCATTGAATCGGGTGCGCAGCGCGGCGGCGAGCTGCGGCAGATCGGCGTAGCTCGGCATCGCGCTGCCGCCCACGAGGCCGAGCTGGTCCGTGCCCAGGCCGACATGATCGATGCCCGCGATGTCGACCATCCTCGCGAAGCCCTCGGTCGCATAGGCCACGACGTTGGGGAAGTAGGCGGTCACGGGCCAGATGCCGATGACGCCGCCGGTCGCGGCAATCGCACGGGCATGGTCGGGCAGGATGCGCCGCGTCCAGGCTGCCGGCCGGGTGGTGAGCGACGTATGAGACAGGACCAGTGGCTTCGTCGTGACCGCCGCCGCCTTCTTCACGAGTTCGAACGGGCCGTGCGCGACGTCGACGACGATGCCCATCGCATTGCAGCGCCGGATCACCTCGGCGCCGAACGGCGTCAGCCCGTCATGCACGCTGGGCTCGGTCTGGATGTCGCCCAGTTCGTTCGGCCGGTAATGCGTGAGCTGCAGATGGCGCAATGCCCAGCGCTGGTAGGCTTCGTCGAGCCGCTCGATCCGGCCCTCGAGGAAGTCGGCGCCTTCCGAGGCGACGATCAGCGAGGGCTGGCCCGCGCGCGCCGCGCGCAGCTCCGCCGCGGTGCGGATGATCGGCATGCCCTGCTCGCGCGCCAGCGCATGCAGGGCGGGAAACGAACGCTGACTGAACGCATAGAGTTCGCCGGGGCGCGGGTCGCGACTGGGCCGCAGGCGGCCGTCGGTCAGCTTGATGATCGGCGAATCGGAAACCACCGCCAGCGAGATCGCCGCCACGCCGCCCTGGCGCATCGGCTCGGCGACGGCCGCGGAGGAGCCCCGGCCGAAACTCAACGGCAGCAGATTGCCCGCATGGCTGTGCAGGTCGACCGCCATGCCGTCCGTCGCCTGCGCCATGGCCGGCACCGGAAGGCAGAAGAGCGAGCTTGCGGCCATCAGCGTCCGGCGCGACAGGCGCTTCACGGGCACGGCGTCGTGCAGCTGATAGCGCCAGCCCTGATCATCCGCCGACACGCGCCAGATCCCGTCGAGCGTCACCGCCCCGTCGGCCCGTTTCATCGGCTGCCGCGCCAGCACCTCGACGACCGCCTCCGGATTGTCGGGCACGCACCCCGGGCAGCAGCCGGGCTCGGCCATCAACAGGAAACGCTCGTCGCCGCCCAGCGCACTCGCCGCGAGGACAAACCCCGTGATCTCCACGCGCCTGCCATCGGCCTTGCCGGCGCGTGCCTTCCCGAGGTCGGTCCACGAGAGGCGCATCGGTTTCCCTAGAGTTTGGGCGGCGGGTAGTAGGGTCGGTCGCCCAGCGCCTGCACGCGCTTCCAGAAATCGGGGCCCGATGCCTTGCCGACCTCGTCGAGGTCGGCCGCCTGACGCCACAGGCTCCACGAGTCGGGATGCAGGCGGCTCGCTTCCGCCATCTGCCGGTCGCCTTCGGCGACGCGGCCGTTCGCCCGCAGCCACACGCCGAGACGGAAGCGCGCCCTCGCCTCGGCGATCTCCGGCGTGACCTTCGGCAGGCTGGCGCGCGCACGATCGGCGGGCAGCGCATGCGCCCCGGTCGAGACCCAGGCGCGCACCGCGTCGAGATAGGCCTGTCGCGCGGCCAGACGCTCGGCCTGGTCTTCCGGCGTCATGGTGCGGGTCTGGAGGTCCATGCGCCGGAAGTGATCGGTCGAGCCCGCGGTCTCGGGCGGCCGTGCGATCCGCCCCTGCTCGTCGATCCAGATCGCCTGCGGCACGTTCACGAGATTGTAGAGGTCTTCCAGCCGGTGCTCGGTGTCGATCAGCTGCCAGTAGGACGACTTGGCCTGTTCGATCCAGGGACGCGCATGCTCCGCGCCGCGGCTTTCCTGCGCCACGGCCACGACCATGAACCCCTTGTCCTTCAGTTCTTCGTAGAGGGCCTGCCACACGGGCAAGTCAAAGCGGCAGCCTCACCAACTGGCCCACGTGGCGAGGAAGACCTTTCGCCCGCGCAACTGCGACAGCGAGCGCGGCACGCCATCCAGGTCCGGCAGGGTGAAGTCCGGCGCCTCGAGCCCTTCGAGGGCGGCGTTGCGCTCCTCGGGCGGCGCGCCCAGCGCCCACACGTCGCGCGCCTCGCTGGCGATCACCGGCCCGCCGAGCTTCTTCCAGAAGGCTTCGAGATCGACCTCGTTGGGCGCCAGGGCCGATGCCGGCAGCGGCACGCAGAGGTCGGCACGGCACATGCCTTCCGGCTTGAGGGTCCAGCCCGTCACCCTTTCGGCGTCGAGGGGGCTCATCCAGAGCCCGTCATGTGCGGCGATGTCGTGCTCGCCGTCCGGCGTGAGGATCTTGGTCATGCCGGAAGCCAAGCACCTTTCGGCGCGGCGGGAAAGCTCCCCGTCGCGCACTTTACGACAGTGCGTGTGTCACACCCCCGCTATTTCGGCGTCGAGATCGTCGTTTCCTTGGAGGTGATGAACTCGAGCAGGACGGGCACGCCCTTCTTCGTCTGTTCGATGCCGCGCTTGATGGCCGGCACGATGTCCTCCGGCTTGGTGATCCGTTCGCCGTAGCCGCCGAAGGCCCTGGCCATGGCGGCGTAGTCGCCCGAAATGTCGGTCGAGCGGTACTTCTCGGTCGACACCTTCATGATGTGCAGTTCGATCGCCATCGAGAAGTTGTTGAGCAGGATCGACATGATCGGAATGCGCTCGCGCACCGCCGTCTCGAAGTCCATGCCGGTGAAGCCGATGGCGGCGTCGCCCCAGACGTTGATGCAGAGCTTGTCCGGGCAGGCGAGCTTGGCGCCCATGGCAAGGCCGAGCCCGTAGCCCAGCTGCGTGGTCTTGCCCCAGCCGATGTAGGTGTGCGGCGCGGTCGTCTTCCAGAACGGCGAGAGCTGGTCGCGCGGGCTGCCGGCGTCGTGGGTGATGATCGTGTTGGCCTTGTCGACCGTGTGCTGCAGGTCCCACAGCACGCGATAGGGATTGAGCGGCGCCTCGTTGTTGGTGAGCTTGGGCATCCACTCCTTAAGCCACTCGTCGGCGATCGGCTTGATCTCGGCCACCACCGGCGCGGCATCGCGCTGCTTGCCGCCCACGAGCTTGCTGCACTCGTCGATCATGGCGCGCAGCGCGAGCTTGGCATCGCCGATCAGGCCGTACTGGCACCGCACGTCCTTGTTGAGATGGTTGGGATCCAGCGTCGTGTGGATCACCGTCTTGCCCTTCGGCATCGAGATGCCGAAGTTCGTCTCGGTGAAGGAACAGCCGATGCCGAACAGCACGTCGCACTTGTCGAGGAAGTGGCGGACCTGCCGGGGATAGGCACGGCCGCCGGAGCCCAGCGACAGCGGATGGGTCTCGTCGAAGCTGCTCTTGCCCTGAAGCGAGGTGCAGACCGGAATCGCCAGCAGCTCGGCCAGTTCCTTCAGCTCGTCATAGGCTTCGGCCCAGTGCACGCCGTGGCCCGCATAGATGACCGGGCGCCTGGCCTCGACCAGTACCCTGGCGGCTTCCTTCACCGCCGCCGGATCGGGACCGTAGCGCGTCGGCTTGATCGGCTCGTAGGTCAGCGGATCGGGCGCGTCCTCGCCATTGGCCTCGGCCGGGAACTCGATGATGACCGGCGAACCGCGGCCGTTGCGCAGCAGACTGAAGGCCCGGCGCATGATGTTCTCGATGTCGGCGCCCGAGGTGATCGGCTCGGCGTGCTTGGCGACATGCGCCATGGTGATGGTCGAGTTGAAGTTCGGCGGCACGTGCGCGATGCGCCGCGGATAGCCCGCCGGGATCACCAGCAGCGGCACCGATTCGCCGTAGGCCTGGGCCACGCCGCCATAGGCGTTCTCCGAACCCGGGCCGCTCTGCATGCAGAACACGCCCATCTTGCGGCCCTTGGTCAGGCGCGACATGGCGTCGGCCATGTGCAGGCCGATGCGCTCCTGGCGCACGATGATCGGGCGGATGTCGATCGCCGCGCAGTGCTCGATCAGATGGTTGACGGGATAGGCGAAGAGATACTCGACCCCCTCGCGCTTCAGGATTTCGGCGACGGCCGGGCCGGTCTTCATTCTTGCCTCCCAATCGACAGTGTCATCCTGAGCGCAGCGAAGGATCCTTCGCTACGCTCGGGATGACACCGCGTGTTACTTGTTCAGTTCCTTCATCGCGCTGTCGAGGCCGCCCAGGGTGAGCGGGAACATGCGGTTGCCGGTGAGCTGCTGCAGCAGCTGGATCGACGGCGTGTAGCTCCAGTGCCGCTCGGGCACCGGATTCAGCCATACCATGCTGCGATAGGTGTCGGAGACGCGCTGGATCCAGGTCTGCCCGGATTCCTCGTTCCAGTGCTCCACCGAGCCGCCCGGATAGGCGATCTCGTAGGGGCTCATCGAGGCGTCGCCGACGAACAGCACCTTGTAGTCCGGCGGATAGGTGTGCAGCAGCTGCTGCGTCGAGAAGGTGTCGACGTGGCGGCGGCGATTGTCCTTCCACAGCTTCTCGTAGAGGCAGTTGTGGAAGTAGAAGAACTCGAGGTGCTTGAACTCCGAGCGCGCCGCCGAGAACAGCTCCTCGCAGACGCGGATATGCGCGTCCATCGAGCCGCCGATGTCGAACAGCAGCAGCAGCTTCACCTTGTTGCGCCGCTCCGGCACCATCTTGATGTCGAGGTAGCCGGCATTGCGCGCGGTCGAGCGGATCGTGTCGGGCATGTCGAGCTCGACCTCGGCGCCCTCGCGCGCGAACTTGCGCAGGCGGCGCAGCGCGATCTTGATGTTGCGCGTGCCGATCTCGACCGTGTCGTCGAGGTTCTTGTACTCGCGCTTGTCCCACACCTTGACGGCGCGACCCTCGCGACCCTTGTCCTGGCCGATGCGCACGCCCTCGGGATTGAAGCCGTAGGCGCCGAACGGCGAGGTGCCGGCCGTGCCGATCCACTTGCTGCCGCCCTGGTGGCGCTTCTGCTGCTCCTCGAGACGCTTCTTCAGCGTCTCCATGAGCTTCTCCCAGCCGCCCATCGCCTCGATCTGCTTCTTCTCCTCCTCGGTCAGAAGCTTCTCGGCCAGCTTGCGCAGCCATTCCTCGGGAATTTCGGCGGCGATGCCCTCGGCGGGCAGCGCCTCGAGGCCCTTGAAGACGGTGCCGAACACGCGGTCGAACTTGTCGAGGTTGCGCTCGTCCTTCACCAGCGCGGCGCGCGACAGATAGTAGAAGTCGTCGACGCTGTAGTCGGCCACTCCCTTGTCCATCGCCTCCATCAGGGCGAGATATTCCTTGATGGAGACCGGCAGCTTGGCATTGCGCAATTCGAGGAAGAAATTCACGAACATCGCGTTCTCCTCTCCGCCGTGATTACTGGCGCTGCTCCCGCCGCGCCATGAAGGCCAGGCGCTCGAACAGATGGACGTCCTGCTCGTTCTTGAGCAGCGCGCCGTGCAGCGGCGGGATCAGCTGCTTGCTGTCCTTCGACCGCAGCGACTCCGGCGACATGTCCTCGACCATCAGCAGCTTCAGCCAGTCGAGCAGCTCGGAGGTCGACGGCTTCTTCTTGAGGCCCGGCACTTCGCGGATGTCGTAGAACACGTTCAGCGCCTCGCGCAGCAGGTTGCGCTGCAGGTCGGGGAAGTGGACGTCGACGATCTGCGTCATCGTCTCGCGATCGGGGAAGCGGATGTAGTGGAAGAAGCAGCGGCGCAGGAAGGCGTCCGGCAGCTCCTTCTCGTTGTTCGAGGTGATCATCACGATCGGGCGCTGCTCCGCCTTGATCGTCTGCTGCGTCTCGTAGACGTAGAACTGCATGCGATCGAGTTCGAGCAGCAGGTCGTTCGGGAACTCGATGTCGGCCTTGTCGATCTCGTCGATCAGCAGGATCGGCCGCGTCTCGGAGGTAAAGGCCTCCCACATCTTGCCGCGCTTGATGTAGTTGCCGATGTCCTTCACGCGCTCGTCGCCGAGCTGGCTGTCGCGCAGGCGCGAGACGGCGTCGTACTCGTAGAGGCCCTGCTGCGCCTTGGTGGTCGACTTGATGTGCCACTCGATGATCGGCGCGTTCAGCGCCTTGGCCACCTCGTGCGCCAGCACGGTCTTGCCGGTGCCCGGCTCGCCCTTGATGAGCAGCGGGCGCTGCAGCGCGATGGACGCGTTAACGGCAACGCGCAGGTCGTCGCTGGCAACGTAGGAGTCGGTACCGGTAAATTTCATGGTGCAAAATCCAAATTTCACTGTTGTTTCAACCACCCTAGAGGGGCGGTTTCGGGCCAGCAAGGCCGCGCGAGCAGGTCAGCCGCCCGCGCGCACGATGAAATAGACCAGGGCGGCGCAGGCCAGCAGGACAGACATCGCAAGGCGGCCCGAGGCGAAGCGGAGCCGCGGTGCAGGCTCGCCCGGCTCCACCGCCTGATCCAGCCGCTTGCGGCCGGTGATCATCGGGCCGATCAGATTGTGCCGCTTCCAGACGAGGTAGAGCGCGACGGCCGCGACGTGGACCGCCACCAGGATCAGCAGCACGTTGATCCACCAGGCATGGAAGGCGGTGGCACGGTCGACCCATTTGTCGGCGACCTTGAGCGCCAGGGGTCCGTTCACCATGCCGGTGTCGGTGTCGGCCGCGAAGAGACCGGCCACGACCTGGGCCAGCACGGCGAAGATCAGGACGACGACCATCGCGCCGCCCATCGGGTTGTGGCCGACGTCGCGCGGCCCCTCCTTGCGGAAGAGATGACCGACATGGGTGAGCGCCGCCGCCGGGCCCTTCAGGAAGTGCGAGAAGCGGGCCGTGCTGCTGCCCACGAAGCCCCAGACGATGCGGAACAGCAGCAGCGTCAGGATGGCGTAGCCCGACCAGAAGTGTAGTTGCATCCAGTCGCCCTTGGCGCGGCCGCTGAAATACGAGGTCGCCATCAGGATTACGAGCAGCCAGTGGAACAGCCGGACGGGAACGTCCCAGACGAGGATCTTGTCGTTCTTGCCGGCCATCGGTCGTCATCTCCTGTGCAAGTCGCGAGCATAGTCGAACCGCGGGCCCGGTGGGCAGGGGTTGCGAGGAACGACCACACGCAGTCGTGATTGATGTTGGGGTCCGTGCAGGTTCGCTTTCTGCGCCAACCTCTGCAACAAATAGACCGTCGGCGAGGCATAAATTGTCCGTCGTCCGCAATTCTAAAGGGGATGGTACGATGAGGAAGACTTTGGTCGTGGCGCTGGTCGGTGCCCTGGCAGCCGGTGCGATGGTGGGCGGTGCGACGATCGCGATGGCCCAGGGCGACGTGATCGCCCAGCGCAAGGATAACCGCAAGCAGGCCGCCGCTGCGATGCGCGCCGTCAAGGCAATCGTCGACGCCAAGGGCCCGACGGCCGGCGCCGTCGAACAGGCCGCCAAGCTCAAGACGCTCGAGGCCGCCTTCGTGAAGATGTTCCCGGCCGGTTCCGACAAGGGCGAGACGCGCGCCCTGCCGGTCATCTGGACGGACTGGGCGGGCTTCGAGGCCGCCAGCAAGGCATCCGACGCCGCCTACGACAAGCTCGCGGTCGCCGCCGGCTCGGGCAATGCCGAGGCGCTGGCGACGGCCTTCGCCGATGTCGGCAAGACCTGCGGCGCCTGCCATCAGAAGTTCCAGGCGAAGGCCAACTAGGCGCCCGCCGGCTTCCAGAATCATCGCTTCAAGCGAAGGGCGGCGGTTTATCCCGCCGCCCTTTTTCGTTGGCTGAAGCGCGCCGGCCGGTCAGGCGGCCACGCCGCTCTGGCGCGGTGCCGTAAAGGCCCGCTGCACGATCGACTCGGCCTCGAAGCGCCAGGTGCGCGAAGCGTTCATCGGCGACAGGCGCAGCCGGTCGCGCATGTTCATCCAGCGCTCGAAGCCGAAAGCCACGTCGAGGGAATCGAGAACCGGCTCGCGCGCTCGGGGTTCGAGGGCGTCAAGTTCGACCGCAAACCACACCGCCACCCGTTCCCGAAGCTGCTGGCGAAGATGCGCGATCCCGCGGCCGACGGCCGGCGCCACGCCGCATACGCGCTGGGCGAAGTGCCAGACCGGCAGCCATTGCTCGAACGTCTGGGCCCTGTCCGACACCAGCAATGCGGTGCGCTTGGCCAGCGGCACCGCCCGGTCCACGGGACGATCCGGATCGAAGGCTCGGCTGACGGACAGGTCGAACGCGGCCTCATAGAGATCCGCGAGACGGGGAAAATGCTGGAAGAGGACGGTCGCCGGAACGCCCGCAATCGAGGCGATGATGGCCGGGCTCGGCTCGACGTCGCCCGCCTGGATGAGATCGAGGGTGGTCTGAACCAGGGATTGCCGGATCCGCTGCCCACCGACGATACGGCCGTCCTGGGAAAGCGAGACATCAACGGGGAATCCGACAATTTTCATGGAAACCGACCGGCGAGAGTTAGCGTGTCAAAAATCTAACACTGCTCGGATTTTGCGTAACTTGCAAAAATGCATATCTAACAACTCACACACCCTTATTTATCTGCATTTATCGTCCGTCAGATAGGCATTTTTGATGATCTGACATTGCATTTTAGCCGCAATATGTAAAAATCAAGCATATTGTCGTGACGAGCTGGATCGCAAGGGACGGCCGGAACGCGCCCCAAAAATACGAAAGGCCGGTCGCTTGGGGAACGACCGGCCTTCCTTATGAGCCCGCCTGGGTGTGTGGGGTATCGAAGCCTTGGGGTGTGTGGGAAGGGGCTTCGATGAACGGCTTGGGAGGCCGTCGGCGGGCTGTGTGGATCTCTCTGGTGGGAGCGCTCGGTCGAGCGCTGCCTGTGGGTTGTCGTTCAAAAACCTTCAGCGATGCAATTGGAGACCAAACCGGCCTCACGAAGAGACCGTAACAGCTGTACCATAAGACAGTTAGTTGCAAAATTGCATATCTTCTTTCGGAGGGGCCGGAGAAAGATCAACAAATCCTACACTAGCCTGCGGTCAGATAGTCGAAAAAAGGAGCGCACGGACCGCGCAGAACAAGCAAAAAACTCGACTTTCTCCAAGTTTTTCAACGAGAAAAGATCACCGGAGCCCTCGGGGACAGCATTTCTTGATGCAATTAGGCTTTTGCGATCCGGTCGAGGACCGGCCGCAGGTGCGCCAGGAAGCAATCCGGATTCTCGCTCATCGGGAAATGGCCGAGGCCGGGCATGATGATGCAGAGGGCGCCCGGCACCATCGCGGCCACCTCCTCGGTTTCCGCCGGCGAGCAGGAATAGTCGTACTCCCCGGTCAGCAGGAACAGCGGGCAGCGGCCGGTATCGATCGCGGCGATGCGCTGCCGCAGGTCCCCATCGACCTTGTAGAAGTGCAGATCCCCTTTGAAGACCCCCGGGCCGCCCTGCATGTAGTGCCAGAGCGTTTCCCAGCGGTCGGCCGCGGGGGCGTCGGGCCCCACCAGGCCGGAAACGATCCCGGCGCAGACCTCGCCCCCGTGTACGTCCGCGTGGTGCAGCCACTCCGTATCGTAGTAGGGCGCGACGTGGGCGGACGACTGCAGGCCGATGAGGGCCCGGAATCGGTCGGCGTGCTGGGCGGCGAGGTTGAGCACCAGGCGGCCTCCGATCGAACAGCCCATGACCACGGGCCGGTCCAGCGACAGGGCATCGGCGAAGGCAAGGACGAACGCCGTATAGAAGTCCCGTGTCAGGCGGTACTCCTCGGCCTCGAAACCCTGCGGCGGCGACGACTTGCCATGCCGGGGCATGTCGAAGGCGATGACGCGAAAGCGCCGGGTCACCTCGGGATCGGTCAGCACGCCCCGGTACTGCCGTCCGTCGGAACCGGCGGTGTGCAGGCAGATGAGCGGGATCCCCTCGCCCGCCTCCTCGAAATAGACGCGGTAGCGCCGGCCTTCGAAATCGAGCGAGAGATAGCGGCCGACGATCGGTTCGAGGGCGGGCAGACCCGGCGCGGCGCTCATCGTGCACCGCCTGCGGCGGCAGCCAGCGCCCGCGGCGCTTCGAGCACCGCCTTCAGATAGAGCAGGTTGGCCATCAGCGGCTGGAGATCGCCCTCGAACTTCATCAGGCCGCGACGCACCAGGGCCAGCAGGTCGTGGTCGCCCGGCGCCGGACGGGGTCGCCAGAAGCGCTGCCAGTCCGCCTCCTCGGCGCGCAGCGCGAAGCGCCACGACGGCATGACGAACGGCCCCTCTTCCACCTTCTCGATCCGCCCGCGCAGCACGTGGACCAGCCAGGCGCGCGGACGCGCCTCGACCAGGAAGGCGCCCGTGAGATGACGGCCGCGCCGCACCAGCGCCTCGTCCCCGTTCACGAGGTCCGCAAGTTTTTCCAGCATCCTTCCTCCCCTCCGGTCGTGACCCGCCAGCCCGCCGGGTTTCGTGTTTCGGCCTCAATTCCATGCTAGACGGTCCCCCGTCCAGCCGATACCGGCCGCGCCAACCGGGAGCCTGTCCTTGCCCTTCGTTCGTTCCGTCCGCGCCCTCCTGCCCCTCGCCGGGGCTGCCCTGTTGCTGGCCGCCGCGGCCCAGCCGGCGGCTGCCGGCATGGAAGAAGCGGTCAAGGCGCTGCAGGCCGGCGATCCCGTGACGGCCGAGAAGGAGCTGCAGGTGCTGGCCAAGGAGCGCGATCCGCGCGCCCAGTTCCTGCTCGGCCTCTACATCTACGGCAACGCCGAATCCAAGCTGTTCGACATCAACAAGGCGACCCCGCTTCTGCTCGATGCGTCCGAGCGCGGCTATCTTCCCGCGATGATCCCGCTGGCCGGCGCCTATGCCGAGGGCAAGGGCGTGCCCAAGAGCCTCTTCGAGGCCTACAAGTGGTGCGCGATCGCCGACCGGTGGAACGTGCCCAACGCCAATCTGGCGCTCGAGCAGGCGGCGCGCGAGCTGCCGGCCGACGAGGTCGAGAAGGCGAAGGCCGCCGCGCTCGCCTACCAGTTCAAGACGAAATGATCGCGGCGCGGCTGGCGCTCGCCGCGGCGCTCGTCGCCGCGGGCGCTGCCGCGCAGGCTCAGCAAGCCGCCGACGCCTCGGACGTGGCCGCATCGCTGCGTCCCGCCGTCATGGCCTACCGCCAGGGCGATGCCGCGACGGCCGAACGGACGCTGCGCGCGCTCGGCTCGTCGAATGCCGATGCCAACGCCTGGCTGGGCGCGATCCTGATCGATCGCGGCGCCAAGGCCGAAGGGCTGAGCCTTATCCAGCGTGCCGCGGATGCGGGATCGGCCGAAGGCCAGCACCGGCTCGCCCTCGTCTTCGCCACGGGCGACGCCGGCGTGCCGCGCAATCCCGCCCGGGCCGTTGAGCTTTTCGAGAAGGCCGCCGCGCAGGGACATCGCCGCGCGCAACTCAATCTCGGGCTGATCTTTCTTCGCGGCCAGGGCGTTCCGCGCGACGTGATCCAGGCCCGCGCCTGGCTGGAAAAGGCATCCGCCGACGGCGATCCCTACGCCACCTATGCGCTGGGGCGGGCGATGGCGGAGAACGCGCCGCCCGCTTCGGCCGATCCGACGCGGGCCGCCGATCTCTTCCGCCGCGCCGCCGAGAAGGGGCACATGCTCGCCGCCCTGCGCTACGGCCTGGCCCTGGCCGAGGGATCGGGCGTGAAGCAGGACCAGGCGGCGGCCCAGCGCTGGCTGGTCCAGGCCCAGCAGAACGGCGTTCCCGAGGCGGCGCTGGCGCTGGGCGACATGGCCGTGCGGACGCCCGCGACGCGCGACAAGGCGGCCAACGAGAAGATCCTGAAGTCGGCCATCAGCTGGTACCAGGCCGCGGCCAATGCCGGCGTGCCGTCCGGCCAGTTCAAGCTCGCCAACGCCTATCTCGCCGGCTCGGGCATGCCGCGGGATCCCGTCCAGGCGCAGTTCTGGTACGGCCGCGCCGCGCAGCAGGGACTGCCCGAGGCGCAGCAGGCGCTCGGCGTCATGCTGTTGACCGGCAGCGCCGGGACCAGCGATCCGGTGGAAGCCTTCAAGTGGCTGTACCTCGCCGAACGCGGCGGTCACCCGGAAGCGCGTGCCGTCCGCGAGAAGGCGGGCGACAAGGTCTCCGATCGCGATCGCAAGCGGGGCGAGGCGCTGGCCCAGGCGTTCAAGCCGGCCTCCGAGCTTCCGCTCGACGAAGGCCAGCCGCGCCTCGTGCCGGTCCGGCGCTGACGTGGTCCCCGATGAACCGGCGATGGAAGCGCCGGCCGTCGCGCGCCAGACGCGCCCTGACATCACCCTCGCCGTCTGCCGCGGCGCCTGCCGCCTGATGCGCCAGTCCGGCCGTACCGTGCTGCGCGAACTGCCGCTGCCCGACGGGCGCCGCGCCGACATCATGGCGATCGCCGGCAGCGGCGAACTCACCATCGTCGAGGTGAAGTCCTCGATCGAGGATTGGCGGGTCGACCAGAAGTGGCCGGACTATCTCGCCTGGTGCGACCAGCTC
The DNA here is from genome assembly GCF_020880995.1 of Reyranella aquatilis. Taxonomy (GTDB): domain Bacteria; phylum Pseudomonadota; class Alphaproteobacteria; order Reyranellales; family Reyranellaceae; genus Reyranella; species Reyranella aquatilis. The sequence goes on from NZ_JAJISD010000004.1 coordinate 407,363, forward strand.
TACTTCGCCGTGCCGGTCGACTTCCCGCAATCGCTGATCCCCGAGGAGGTCGGCCTGATCGTCGCCGATGCCTATGGCGGCGAGATCCTGCGTCCTCCCGCGCGCCACCCGGTGACGGCGGCGCGGCGCAAGGCGCTGCTCATCGACTGCGCGCGCCTCGCCTCGGAGCGGCTGGCACGCCTCGAGGATCCGGAGTTCGTCGACCTCGCCTGACCGTCAGCCGGGCATCGCACGGGAAGTGGCGGTGGATGCCGCGCCCGGCGTCTGGCTGCGGCTCGCCTCGGCCATCCGGATGCGGGCATAGGCCATCACCTCGGTCGGCGGCCCCACCCGTTCGATGCGCCCGTCCATCACCAGCGCCACGCGATCGGCGATGGCGAGCGGCGCCAGGCGGTGGGTGATCATGATGACGGTGCGGCCGCGCGTGTTGGACTTGAGCTGACGCAGCAGCTGCTCCTCGGTGGCGGGATCGAGCGCGCTGGTCGCTTCGTCGAGGATCAGGATGCGCGGATTGCGGATCAGCGCGCGCGCGATGCAGAGAAGCTGGCGCTGTCCGGTCGAGAGTCCCTGCCCGCGTTCGCCGAGCACGGTGTTGTAGCCCTGCGGCAGGCGCTGGATGAAGTCGTGGGCACCGACGAATCGCGCCACCGCCACGACGCGGCCGGGATCCTTGTCGGCGACGCCCATCGCGATGTTCTCGCGCACCGATCCGGTGAAGAGCTGCAGGTCCTGCGGCACCGCGCCGATCTGCGCCCGCAACTGCGCCGGCGAGATGTGGGCGATGTCGGTGCCGTCCACCAGCACGCGGCCGTCGGTCGGCGTGACCAGACCCTGCACGAGATTGGCGATGGTGGTCTTGCCCGAGCCCGACGGGCCGACGAGGCCGATGATCTCGCCCGCCGCGATCGAGAGATCCATCTCGCGCAGGATGGGCGGCCCGCGATCGTGTGCGCGGTAGGTGACGCGCTCCAGCGCGATGTCCCCGGTCAGCGCCGGCATCGGCGCGAACTCGCCCGGCCGCGTTTCGGGCGGCTCGCGCATCAGCTCGTCGATGCGCTTGAAGGCGGCCCCCACCGCCTGGAGCTGGTGCCAGGCACCGGCGAGCTGGCGCATCGGCTGCAGCGCGCGCACGGCCAGCATGTTGGCGGCGACCAGCGCGCCGATCGTGAGGCGATGATCGGCGATCTCGCCGACGCCGATCATCACGATCGCCAGCGACGCCACGAGTTGCAGCGTGCCCGAGGCGCTGGCCGCGAGCGTGGCGAGGTTGCCGGCGCGCAGGCTGGCGCGGGCCGATTGCTCGACCCTGGCCTGCCAGCGCTTCTCGACTTCCGCTTCGAGGCCGAGCGCCTTGATGGTGGCGGCGTTGGCGACGGTCTCGTTGAGCGTCGAGCTCTTGGCCGCGAGCGCCTGGAACGTCTCGTCGGCCAGCCGCCGCTGCGCGCGGTGACCGGCGAGCGACACCGCGACCAGCACCGGCACCGCCAGCGCCGCGACGAGGCCGAGCGTGGCGCTGATGGCGAAGGTGGCGACCAGGAAGATCACGACGAACAGCAGGTCGATCGCCAGCACCGGCATCTGGCCGGTGAAGAAGCCGCGCAGCACGTCGAGCTGGCGCAGGCGCTCGGCGATGACGCCCGAGGGCGTCCGTTCGAAATGACGGTAGGGCAATGCCATCAGGTGATGCAGCACCTCGGCGCTCATCAGCGCATCGAGGCGCGCACCGGTCCTGGCGGACAGCCAGCCGCGCGCCACGCGCAGGCCGAAGTCGGCGCCATAGGCTGCGAGCATGCCGGCGCAGAGTACCGCCAGCGTCGACCGCAGCCCCTCGGGCGGACGGCCCGCGATCACCGCGTTGACCACCAGCATCATGAAGAGCGGCGTGAGGAGGCCGAGCAGGTTGATGAAGAACGATGCGGCCGCGAGCCTGACGACGACCGGTCGCAGGCGTGCCCAGAGCGGGGCGTACCATTGCCCGGCTGGAGACGGTCCCAGGGGCTGGCGCAGCAGCAGGGCACGCGTTCCGAGGGACCGCGCCTCCTCGGCCGTCGATTGCCAGACACGCCCTTCCATCACATCGAGGATGGTCCAGCCGTTGCCGCGGCCCGAGACCACGACGTGGGACGCCCCGTTGGCGCCGACGATGGCGAAGGGTACGGACAACTCGTCGAACGGCCGGCCGGCGAGATCGACCGCCTCGCCTTCGAGGCCGAGCCGCGCCGCCACCGTCAGGAAGGCGGTCTCGTCGAGGCCTGCCGCGGGAATTGCCACGAGACGGCGAATGTCGGCCTCGCTGACTGGGCGGCCGACCTGCTGGGCGATGTAGAGCAGCGCCCGCATCAGGGAATCGACGCGGCGATGGCCAGCGGCATCCCATTCGGGCTGCCGGAAGCCGCCGTTCTCGAGAGGGGCCATTTTCCAAGGGTATCAGAAATGCCCTTGGATTCAATTATCTGCGAGGGTTTCCTAAAGCAAAGGGCGCGCACCTGCCGGTGCGCGCCCTGCTTGTCGGAAGATCAGACGGCCTAGCGGGCGCCGAAGGCGCGCTTCAGCTCCGCGACGAGATCCGTGCGCTCCCAGGAGAAGCCGCCGTCCTTCTCGGGCTTGCGACCGAAGTGGCCGTAGGCCGCCGTGCGCTGATAGATCGGCTTGTTGAGCTGCAGCGAGCGGCGGATGTTGGTCGGACGCAGCGGGAAGAGATCCGACAGGACCTTCTCGAGCTTGCGCTCGTCGACCTTGCCGGTGCCTTCGGTGTTCACATAGAGCGACATCGGATCGGCGACGCCGATCGCATAGGCGACCTGGATCAGGCAGCGATCGGCGAGACCGGCGGCCACGACGTTCTTGGCGAGGTAGCGCGCGGCGTAGGCCGCCGAACGGTCGACCTTGGTCGGGTCCTTGCCCGAGAAGGCGCCGCCGCCGTGCGGGGCGTAGCCGCCGTAGGTGTCGACGATGATCTTGCGGCCGGTGAGGCCGCAATCGCCATCGGGACCGCCGACGACGAAGTTGCCGGTCGGGTTGACGAAGAAGTCGGCGGCCTTCTTGGGCATCCAGCCCTTGGGCAGCGACTTCTCGACGTGACCGGCGATCATCTCGCGGATCATGCCCGAATTGTACTTCTTGCCCTTCTTGTTGGCTTCGCGGTGCTGGGTCGAAACGACGACCTTGGTGGCGCCGACAGCCTTGCCGTCGGCGTAGCGCACCGTCACCTGGCTCTTGGCGTCGGGCTGCAGGTCGCCGAGCTCGCCCGAGCGGCGGGCCTTGCTCAGCACTTCGAGGATCTTGTGCGAGAAGAAGATCGGAGCGGGCATGAACGAGCCCTTCTCGTACTCTTCGGAGTCGCGGCAGGCGAAGCCGAACATCAGGCCCTGGTCGCCCGCGCCTTCCTGCTCACCGAGATTGCCGCCCTTCTTCTTGGCATCGACGCCCATCGCGATGTCGGGCGACTGGCCGTGCAGCAGCACCTCGACGTCGGCGCCATGGAAGGAGAAGCCGTCCTGGTCGTAGCCGATGTCGCGCACGACGTTACGGGCGATCTCGGTGATCGCTTCGCGGTTCACGACGGTGTGCTTGCCATACTTCTTCATGTACGGCTCGGAGGCGCGGCCCTCGCCGGCGACGACGATCTTGTTGGTCGTGACCAGCGTCTCGCAGCCCAGGCGGGTGTTGGCGTGGCTGTCGTCGGCGTGGCCGAGCTTCACGTCGTTGGCGATGAACGCGTCCAGGATCGCATCGGAAATCTGGTCCGCGACCTTGTCCGGATGTCCTTCAGAAACCGATTCGCTGGTGAAGATGTAGTCCTTGAGCGCCAAAGATCCCTCCCAAAGTTCGCATGGACTCCGGGCAGGGCGGTGCTTCCGCCAACGGCCGGCTTAGCCTTTATTTTCGCGGTGGCAAGTCGTCCAAATCCGTCCGCGGCGACCCCGCCCATCGGGGCCGCGGTGGTTAAAAACGCCAAATGGCAGTGGAAATCAAGAGGATCTCGGGCCTATTTCCTGCGCCGTTCAGGCGCGGGGCTGGCGTCCCTTGCGCGTGCCGACCGCCTCGGCATGGCTGGCCGCGCCGACCGCCTTGACCATCTCGAAGATGCGCTTGCGCACACGGCCCTCGCCGATCTTGTAGTAGGCGCGAACGAGTTCGAGCGTCTCGCGCTTGATGAGCGGGTCCTTCTCCTGCTCGAACGGCGTACCGGCTTCACCGAAGCCGCCTTTCTTGCCGCGGCCAGACACCGGCCGGCCGGCGAGCGCGTTCGAGGGCATCTCGTCGAAGAAATACGAAACCGGCACGTCGAGGACCTTTGCGAACTCGAACAGGCGGCTGGAGCCGATGCGGTTGGAGCCGCGCTCGTATTTCTGGATCTGCTGGAAGGTGAGGCCGACCGCCGTCCCGAGCTTTTCCTGGCTCATGCCGAGGAGCGTGCGCCGCTGGCGCATCCGCGCTCCGACGTGAACATCTACGGGATGCGACTTGGCCATCAGGTGCCTACTCCTTCCGAACGCTCAAACACGACGTAAACGCGCATACGACGCAATCGTGGCCGAATGGCGTGCAGCGAGTGCTGCCCGATCCACATGTGCAAAAATGCATATCTACACGCGTAGGATGCATATTACTTATGCTGCTCCAAACCCGAATGCAAGCCGAACCTCAAGGTTAACGGCTTGAGATTCCTGATTTTTTGCCAGAGGGGCCGCGGCCGAAAAGCCCAAGTGCGCCGGCCGCCAGGAGCAGAAGCACGAGAAGAGTCCCGTCCCCCCAGCGGCCATACGGCGTGGGCTCGCGCGCTGGGGGAATCCTGTGATCGATGATGCCTTCCTGCTCCATGTCCAGCGCGGCCAGCACGCGCCCGTAGGCGTCGATGACGGCGGAAACACCGGTGTTCGCCGCCCGGATCATCGGCAGGCCCTCCTCGACCGAGCGCAGGCGGGCGCTGGCGAGATGCTGGTAGGGACCGCTGGACAGGCCGAACCACGCGTCGTTGGTGACGTTCAGCAGCCAGCGCGGCCGCGCGCCGGGACCGGTGACGGCGGCGGGAAAGATCACCTCGTAGCAGATGATCGGCGAGACGGACGGCAGGCGTGGCAGGTCGAGCGTGACTCGCGACAGGCCCTCCTCGAACGAGCCGCGCCCGATGAAGCCGGACACCGGCGCGAGCTGCTTGTGGAACGGGATGTATTCGCCGAGCGGCACCAGATGGACCTTGTCGTAGCTGGCGACGATCGTCCCGGCCTGATCGATGACCAGCAGGGAGTTCCAGACCCCTTCGTCCCGCTTGCCGGTGCCGCGCGCCGCGCCAGTGAGAAGGTAGCCCTCCGGCGGCACGGCCTTCGCCATCACGTCCAGTGCGGGCGATCCCGGCTCGACGATGAAGGGCGGCGCGGTCTCGGGCCAGATCACCGCGGCCAACCGGTCGAACCCGTCGCGCCGGCTCATCTCGACCAGCTTGTTCACCTGACGGGCCCGGTTCTCGGGCCGCCACTTCTCGGCCTGCGGCGTGTTCGGCTGGACGATGCGCACCAGCGGTCCGTCGCCCGTCTCGGCCGGGGCCATCACCGACTGCCCCGCAAAGCCCGCGCCCGCCACGACCGCGAGCGCCAGCAGCGAGGCCCGCCAACCCGCCGCCGGCGCAGCGAGGATCATGAAGGTGAAAAGGCCGAGCCCGTAGACACCGAACAGCGCCGCCCCCTGCAGCAGGGGAACGGCAAAGGCCCAGACATGCGCCAGCGGATTCCACGCGTAGCCGGTGAAGACGTGGCCGCGCAGCCACTCGGCGACCGTCCAGGTGACGGCGAGCAGGAGCAGGCGCGCATACCGGCCGCCCAGCGCCGGCCAACGCCCGGCGGCCCACTTGGCGGCGCCCGCCGCCATGCCGGGAAAGAAGCCGAGAAGCGCCGCCAGTCCAATGACGATGGGCGGCCCCAGCAGAGCGTAGTCGGCGGGCGGCACGAAGAACGCCTCGACGATCCAGTAGGAGCCGACGGCGAAATGGCCGGTTCCCCACGCCCATCCCCGCAGCAGGGCGCTCTTCGGCCCCGGCGCGGTGTCCCACAGCCAGACGAAGGCCACCGCGCCGACGATGGCGAGCGGCAGCCAATGGAGGGGCGGCATGGCAAGGGCGGCGAGCGCACCGGCCAGGAAGGCGACGCCTGCGGCGCGCCAGCCTCTGAGGGTCATCGTGTCACGCGGCGGTCAGGCGACGGTCAGGCGGCGGGCGCCGTCGTCGGCGGCCGCACGCGCAGGCGGCGGATGCGCCGGGGATCGACATCGAGGATCTCGAATTCCACACCCGACGGATGGCGCACCACTTCGCCGCGCTCGGGAATGCGTCCCAGCAGCGAGAAGATCAGACCGCCGACCGTGTCGATCTCGCGTCGCTCGTCTTCCGACAGGACCTTGCCGATCTCCTCCTCGAGGAGCTCGATCGGCGTGCGGCCGTTGACGTCGATCGTGCCGTCGACACGGCGAGCGACCGTCGGCGTCTGCGCGACGTCGTGCTCGTCCTCGATCTCGCCCACGATCTCCTCGACGAGGTCCTCGATGGTGAGCAGCCCGTCGGTGCCGCCGAACTCGTCGACGACCAGCGCCATGTGCGTGCGCGAGCGGCGCATGTCGAGAAGCATGTCGAGCACCGGCAGGGTCGGCGCCACGAACACGACGCGCCGCAATATGTCGCGCAGGTTGAACTTCTTGGACGTGCCCCAGTAGGCCAGCACGTCCTTGATGTGGATCATGCCGATCACGTCGTCGAGCGATTCGCGGTAGATCGGATAGCGCGAATGCGCTTCGGCCTGGATCAGCCGCACCACCTCGTCGAGCGGCGTGTCGGCGGCGATGCCCACGATGTCGACCCGCGGCACCATGACGTCGGCCACCGTCTTGTCGCGCAGCTTCAGGATGTTGGCGAGCAGCTCGCGCTGGTCGTCGCTGATCGGAGTGTCGCTCTCGGGCGTCTCCTCGATCAGTTCCTCGATCGCCTCGCGGACGGCTTCGTTCTTGTCCCGGCGACGCAGGCGCCGCAGGAGTGCGCGCAACAGGCCACCGCTCGGGGCGACATCGGGAGCCGGCGATGTCACCGGGGTGCTAAGGGGCTCAGTCGACGAAGCCGGGCCGATGCCCGGCCTGGTACTGTGCGCTGTGGAGTCAGGCATGGCCGATAAGATAGGCTATCTCCCCCGCGTTGCAATCGTGGAAGTTCCTGATGCGTTCCTGCAAGCTTCCGTCCGGCGCTGAAATGCCGGTGCTCGGCCTCGGCACCTGGCGCATGGGAGAGAACGCCCGCCGCCGCGCCGAAGAACTCGACGCCCTCACTTACGGGCTCGATCTCGGCTATCCGATGATCGACACCGCCGAGATGTACGGCGAAGGAGTCGCCGAGGAGATCGTGGGCGACGCGCTACGGGGCCGCGACACCCTCCCCTTCATCGTGAGCAAGGTCTATCCGCACAACGCCTCGCGGGCGGGCACGATCGCCGCCTGCGAGCGCAGCCTGAAGCGCCTGCGGCTGGAGCGCATCGACCTCTACCTCCTGCACTGGCGCGGGGGCACGCGGATCGAGGAGACCTACGAGGCGTTCGACAGACTGAGGAGCGCCGGCAAGATCGCCGACTTCGGCGTCAGCAACTTCGATCTCGACGACATGCAGGACGCCGCACGGCTCGACAAGGGACGGACCGCCACCAACCAGGTGCTCTACTGCCTGTCGCGGCGCGGTCCGGAGTTCGACCTGCTGCCGTGGATGCGCAAGCGCGCGATCCCGTTGATGGCCTATTCGCCGCTCGACCAGGGCGGCCTGCTGCGCAAGGCACCGCTGAAGAAGCTCGCCGACGAGGTCGGCTGCACGCCCGCGCAACTGGCGCTGGCCTGGCTGTTCGCGCAGCCGGGCGTCGTCACCATCCCGAAATCCGCGAATCGAGAGCGCGTGAAGGAGAACTTCGCGGCACTCCAGGTCGAGCTGACGCCGGAGATCCTGCGCGAACTCGACCGCGCCTTCCCGCCGCCGAGGGCCAAGCAGCCCCTGGAGATGCTGTAGCTCGACAATCTATTGTTTCCTCCCCCCGTAAGACCGGGGAGGAGAAGAGCCTTAACGCTCCAGATACGGATCGGCGATGCCGAGCCTGGCCAGCACGCGACGCTCCAGCGCTTCCATGCGCTCGGCATCGTCCTCGCCGGTCTCGTGGTCGTAGCCCAGCAGATGCAGCGTGCCGTGAACGACCAGATGCGTGAAATGGTCGGCCGGCGACTTCTTCTGCTCGCGCGCCTCGCGCCAAACGGTCTGGCGGGCCAGCACCATGTCGCCCAGGAAATCGCGCTCGCCCGAGGGATAGGACAGGACGTTGGTCGGCTTGTCCTTCTTGCGGTCGCGCGCGTTGAGCACACGCACGCCCTTGTCGTCGTCGAGCGCGACGTTCAGCGAGCGCATGCCGCGACGTCGCGTGCCCGCGAACGCGGCTCGTGCGGCACGGCGCGCGAGCTTTTCAGCGTCGGGCAGCGCCTTCAGCCAGCCCTCGTCCAGCACGACGACCGTGCAGCGCAGCGCCGGCTCAGGCTTTGCTTTTCTTGTCGCGGGCATCGTAGGCATCGACGATGCGCGTCACGAGATCGTGGCGCACGACGTCCTGGGAGGTGAGCCGCACGAAGCGCACGCCTTCGACGTCGGCCAGCGTCTCGACGGCATCGTTCAGGCCCGACTTCTGGTTGTTCGGCAGGTCGGTCTGGCTGGGATCGCCGGTGATGACCATGCGCGAGCCTTCGCCGAGGCGCGTCAGGAACATGCGCATCTGCATCGGCGTCGTGTTCTGTGCCTCGTCGAGGATGACGTAGCAGTGCGCCAGCGTACGCCCGCGCATGAAGGCCAGGGGCGCGATCTCGATCTCGCCCGATTCCATGCGATGCGCGATCTGCTCCGCCGGGATCATGTCGTGCAGCGCGTCGTAGAGCGGCCGCAGGTAGGGATCGATCTTTTCCTTCATGTCGCCGGGCAGGAAGCCCAGCCGTTCGCCCGCCTCCACGGCGGGACGCGACAGCACGATGCGCTCGACCTTGCCGGCGAGCAGCAGCGACACGCCCATGGCCACCGCGAGATAGGTCTTGCCGCTGCCGGCCGGTCCCAGCGCGAACACCATGTCGCGTTCGCGCAGGGCGGCGAGATAGCCGCGCTGGCCGGGCGTGCGCGCCTGGATGGTGCGCTTGCGCGTGCGAATGCTCTCGGCATCGCCGCCTTCCGCGCCGCTGCGGGCAAAGCGCACGGCGGCATCGATGTCGGCGCTCTCGATCGACAGGCCGCGCTTCAGCCGCTCGTAGAGGCTGGCGATCGCCTTCTGCGCCACACCGGCATCGTCGGGCGTGCCGGTGATGGCAAGCTGGTTGCCGCGCGCGCTCAACTGGGCGTTCGTGAGCTGCTCGATGCGCACGAGATTGCGGTCGTGGTTGCCGTAGAGGACGGCGAGAAGCGCATTGTTGTCGAACGTCATGCGCCGGACGTCGGCGGCGCGGGTGCCGGCGACCTGGTCGCTCACGCAGCCACCTCGTAGTCGCCGGTGACGATCTCGCCCAGCAGGCTGTTGGCATAGCCTTCGATCAGCCGCACGTCGACGATCCGGCCGAACAGGCGCGGATCGCCCTGCGCGTAGACCGATTGCAGCCACGGCGTCTTGCCCATGATCTGCCCCGGCTTGCGGCCGGCCTCGGCGAACAGCACGGGTACGGTGGTGCCGGCCTTGGACTCGTTGAACGCGCGGGCCTGCTGTCCGACCAGCGCCTGCAGCGCGGCGAGCCGGGCCACCTTCACGTTCTCCGGCACCTGGTCGGTCAATGCCGCCCCGGGCGTGCCGGGACGGCGGCTGTAGCGGAAGGCATAGGCGGACGCGAAACCCACCTGCTCGATGAGCCGCATCGTCTCGTCGAAATCGGCATCGCTTTCCCCGGGAAAGCCCACGATGAAGTCCGACGACAACGCGAGGTCGGCACGCGCGTTGCGCAGCCGCTCGACGATGCGGAGATAGAGGTCGCGACCGTGGCCGCGGTTCATCGCGTCGAGGATGCGATCGGATCCCGACTGAACCGGCAGGTGCAGGTAGGGCATCAGCTGCGGCACGTCGCCGTGCGCGGCAATCAGGTCGTCGTCCATGTCGCGCGGATGGGAGGTCGTGTAGCGCAGCCGCGCGAGGCCGGGGATCTCGCCGATCGCGCGCACCAGCCGCGCCAGCGACCAGGTCGAGCCATCCGGCCCCTCGCCGTGATAGGCGTTGACGTTCTGCCCCAGCACCGTGAGTTCGAGCGCGCCGGCGGCCACGAGCTGCCGCGCCTCGGCGAGCACCGCCGAAGCGGGTCGCGAATACTCGGCACCGCGCGTGTACGGCACGACACAGAAGGTGCAGAACTTGTCGCAGCCTTCCTGGATCGACAGGAAGGCCGAGCCGGCCCGGATCCCCTGCGGCGACGGCAGGTGATCGAACTTGCTCTCCGGCGGAAACTCCGTGTCGAGCACGCCGGCACCCGGCACACGCTTGCCGCCCACGCCCGCCGCGGCCGACTTGCGCGCGACCTGGGCCAGCAGCTCGGGCAGACGGTGGTAGGCCTGCGGGCCCACGACGATGTCGACGGCGGGCTGGCGGCGCAGGATCTCCTCGCCTTCGGCCTGGGCGACGCAGCCCGCGACCGCGATCGTGTAGTCCCGGCCCTCGGCGCGGCGCTCGGTCTTCAGGTCGCGCAGCCGTCCCAGCTCGGAATAGACCTTCTCCGAGGCATGCTCGCGGATGTGGCAGGTGTTCAGCACGACCAGATCGGCCTGGTCGGGCGCTTCGGCCAGCGCATAGCCCAGCGGCCGCAGGACGTCGGCCATGCGATCGGAATCGTAGACATTCATCTGACAGCCGTAGGTGCGGATGAACACGCGCTTGGGCTGTCCGTCGGTGCGGACGTCCTTCATCGGTCTCCGGTGCTGGAACGCGCGGTTTCTATCACCGCCACCGATCAGGGTCGAGGGCCGGCGGGCGCCGGCTCGGCCAGCGGCGGCAGCAGCTCCGGGCGGCCGGAATTCGCCGCCTGCACGCCGGAGGAAACCTGGCGGAAGCAATGCTCGGCGAGCTTCTTGCGGTCGCCCAGCTGGTCGATGTCGATCGGCGGGAAGAAGGTGACGACCGCTTCGGTCTCGCCGAGGCATACCATCTGCCAGAGGTGCGGCACGAGGTCGAGATCGCCGAACCAGGCGAACAGGGGCCGCCAGTAGCGACCGAGCGGAATGCCGTCGAGCCGCGTGTAGGAGATCGCGACCGGCTGCACGACGATGGGCCGGTCGTCGCGCCGAAGCTGCGCCACCGCAAACAGGGCGCTGCGGAACGGCAGGACGCGCGTGCCGTCGCTGCTGGTCCCCTCGGGAAACAGCATGAGATTGTCGCCGGTGTTCAGGCGCCGCAGCATCTCGTCGCGGCTGTTGCTGGTCTTGCTCGAGCGCCGCTCGACGAAGATCGTGCGCTGCGCCTTCGCCAGCGTGCTGAAGAACGGCCAGGTCGCGACCTCGGCCTTGGCCACGAAGCTGCCGGGGATCAGGCCGCCCAGCACCTCGATGTCGAGATAGGAGACGTGATTGCAGACATAGAGGGTCGGCGTGACGGTCGACCGCGCGCCGTTCACCTTCACCTTGATCCCGAGGATGGTGCAGACCGTCCGGTGATAGAACACCGGCATCCAGCGCACGACCGGCGTGATGCGACAGGCGAGCGCCAGAAGATGGAACGGCAGCAGGACCAGCGTGAGCAGCAGGTAGCTCAACAGCCGAAACGCGCCACGCAGAGGAGAGCCGATCCAGGTCGCGGCGACAGGAGCGTCCGCCGCGCTACTCACGCATCCCGCGTTCGTAGTGGCGGATGTACTTCTCGGTCACCAGTTCGGTCTTCACGATGATGAAGACATCGGTGCTGTTGAATTCGGGGTCGATCACCGCGCCGTCGCCGACGAAGCCACCGAGCCTCAGGTATCCCTTGATCAGCGGCGGCACGCGCGCCATCGCCTTGCGCGGGTCGTAGCTGCCGGGCTCGAGCATATCCATCTTCACGTAGCGGCTCGGCAGCGCGCGCACGCGGATGTCGGGCGGCGCGAGATGATGGTGATAAAGGTAGGAAAGCGCCTGGGCGTGCTGCTCCGGATCGACGCCCGGCAGGCTGGCGCAGCCGAACATGACCTGGATGTTGTAGTGGTAGGCATAGAGCGCGATGCCGCGCCACAGCATCTGCATGGTCGCGGTGTTGCGCGCATCCTTGGCGATGCAGGAGCGGCCGAGTTCCAGGACCTCGCCCGGATAGTCGATCATCTTCTGGATGTCGTACTCGGCCGACGAGTAGAAGCGGCCCATCTTCAGCGCCGCCGACCGGCGGATCAGTCGATAGGTGCCGACGATGCCCTCGGGTCCTTCGCCGCGGCGGCGGTCGAGCACGAGCAGATGGTCGCAGACCTCGTCGAACGGATCGAAGTCGCGGCCGAGCGCCTTCATTTCGGGGGAGGCGTGCGCCGCCATTTCTTCATAGAAGACGCGGAACCGCAGTGCCTGTGCCGCTTCGATCTCGGCAGCGGTCTGCGCCAGGCGAACCTCGAAATCGCCAGCCACGACCTTCACGATCTCCGCATTGGAGACCGGCGGTCCGAGAAGCTCGGCTTCGCTGTCAACGCGGTCGATGCGCATGAACAATCCGCAAGGGGGCCGCCCCGATCATGGGCCCATTATCGGGGTGGCGCCGGTCCAGTCCACTTATTTTTGGTGGTCGGATTTCCCGTCCAGAGGAACGCCGTAGAGTTCCAGGCGATGACCGACCAGCCGGTAGCCGGCCTTCTCGGCGATCTTCCGCTGCAGTTCCTCGATCTCGTCGTTGTGGAATTCCACAACCTTGCCGCTCTGGATGTCGATCAGGTGATCGTGGTGCTCGTCCGGCGTTTCCTCGTAGCGGGCACGCCCGTCGCCGAAGTCGTGCTTGGCCAGGATGCCCGCTTCCTCGAACAGGCGTACCGTCCGGTACACCGTCGCGATCGAGATGTTCGCGTCGATCGTGGTGGCGCGACGGTGCACGGCCTCGACGTCGGGATGATCCGACGCTTCCGACAGGACGCGGGCGATCACGCGTCGCTGGTCGGTCATCTTGAGGCCGCGCTCTGCGCATAGGATTTCGAGTTTGGATTTCCGGTCTGGCATGACGGCCTACCCTACACTGGCAGGCGTTCGGGGTATAGTTGGACATGTCCATACACGCCGACCATGACATCGACATTACCGGCGAGGTCTGTCCCATGACGTTCGTCCGGACCAAGCTCAGGCTCGAACGCATGAAGCCCGGCGAAACGCTGGCCGTAAGGCTTCGCGGCGAGGAGCCGTTGCGCAACGTTCCGCGCGCCGCACGCGACGAGGGCCACGCCATCCTGGCCATCGAGGCCGAGGGCGATGCCCAAATCGTGATCATCCGCCGCGCCTGATCAGATGAGAGTGAGACGCATGATGAAAGCGTCGGCCGGCGCCCGGCCGGGCCGGGGATAATAGCCGGCGCGCTTGCCCACGACGACGAAGCCGAGCGAATCGTAGAGCGTCCGGGCACCGGGATTATCCGCACCGACTTCAAGGAAAAGCGTCTTCGCCCCGGCGGCGCGGGCCTGCTCCATCACGGCATCGAGGAGCCGGCGCGCCGCGCCGCGGCGGCGGTGGCCGGGCTCGACCGCGACGGCCATGAGTTCGGCCTCGTCGTCCACGACGCGACACAAGGCCATGCCGATGTCGACGTCGGCCTGCCTCAGCAGGAAGCCGGCGCTTCCCGGCGACGACATCAGCCCCGCAACATCCTGCCGCGTCCAGCCGCGCTCGCCCATCGGACCGAAGGAGTCGCGATGGAGACGCGCCGCGCTGTCGAGATCGAGCGCGCCCAGGCGGACAAGGGTGAAGCCCGCCTCCATCACTCGACCGTGCGGCGGGCGCCATCCGGCAGGGTGATGTTCACGCCCCGCAGATAGAGCGGCCGCGGCAGGCCCTCCTCGCGATTGCGCCGGCGCCACTTCTCGACGCCGACACTCTCGGCGAGGCCGCCGAGGACGGCCGGATCGGGTGGGCCGTCGTGGGCGATCGCATCGATGTCGGCGGCCCTCAGCGACTGGACGAGCGGGCCCACGTCCTTGCCGACGATCAGGCACGCGCGTCCGGCCAGTCGCGCCGCGAGGTCCGCCGCGGTCGTCGCGAACGCCTCGGGCTCCGCACCGATCGCGCAGAACCAGTCGCCGAGCTTGGTGTCGACCGCGGCGACCACCAGCCGGTCGGTCGCGGGCGCCTGGGCGCGCAATACCGTGGTGGTGGGAATGCCCGCGAGGGGAATGCCGAGACCGACCGAGAGGCCGCGCGCCGCCGACAATCCCACGCGCACGCCCGTGAAGCTGCCCGGCCCGGTCGTGACGGCGATCAGGTCGAGCTGTCGCCGGGCGATTGCGGCCCGGTCGAGCGCGTCGGCGATCGCGGGCAGAAGACGCGCCGCCTGCTCGCGGCCCTCCTCCAGGAGACTGACGAGAGTGACGCCATCGCGCAGGACCGCGACACCCTGTCCGCTCACGGCGCAGTCGAAGGCGAGAACCGCGCTCACAGGCTGAGGCCGCGCAGGGTACTGGCGCCAGGAGAAGCGGCTGGGCATTGTTGTGTCATGAAGCTCGACATTGTTGCGATCGCTCCGCCCGACTTCGACGTCGATGTGACGCTGGCCTATGCGACGGACGCAAATCTAACGGGACGGCCGGTGTACCGAAACGCCGAATGCTGGCTGCATCGCGAGGCTGCCGAGAAGCTCGCCGCGGCGATCGAACTCGCGCGGCCGCTGGGCTATCGCCTGCGGATCTTCGATGCGCTGCGGCCGGTCGAGGCGCAATGGGCCCTGTGGAACGTCAATCCCGATCCCGAGTTCATCGCCGATCCCCGTCGCGGCTCGCCGCATTCGCGCGGCGTGGCGGTCGATCTCAGCCTGCTCGACGGCGAGGGGCGCGAACTCGACATGGGCACCGGCTTCGACGCCTTCACGCCGCTGTCCCATCACGGGCGGACCGACATTCCGGTCGAGGCGCAGCGCAACCGCCTGCTGCTCATGGGTTTGATGACGTCCGCCGGGTGGGACTTCTACCGCAACGAATGGTGGCACTATCAGCTGTTCGACGCCCGGCGCTATCCGCTCGTCTCGGACGCAGACCTGCCGCGTCCGATGATGTGACCGATGTTGGTGACGGGGCGCCTCAGAAGCCCGAGAGCCGCGCCTTGTCGAAATCGCGCAGATCGTTCTCGCGCATGATCTGGCGGACGAACTGCACATACTCCTGGCCGCGCTCCGAATAACGAAGCAGCGAACCGATCAGCCGGAAGCCGTCCGGAGCCTCGCCGCGCGCGCGCATCGCGGCGCGCTCGTTGCGGAAGCCGGCATAGGCGGGATGGGTGTTGAGGTTCGTGATGTAGGCTTCGGTCGATTCGCCGACGTCGGCGAAAGGCTGCGGCATGCCGGCGCCGGGTTTCCACGGCACGGAGACGCTGTGGCGCCCGACCGCCTGGATCTGGCCGTACAGGGCGTTGCCGGTGCGCGCGGCGAAGGAGGTGCCCCAGCCGGACTCGACGCCCCCCTGGGCGATCGCCATCGACGGCGGAACGATGTCGACGCGACGGACCAGCTCGTCGATCTTGTCGGCCGAGGTGTCGTATCGATCGGCGAGATCGTCGAGCCAGATGCGCTCGATGGCCGTCAGCATCTGCGGCGTCGAATAGAGCTTGTCGCGCAGGTAGAGGAGCTGCTCGCGGTCGGCCAGCACGCGCTGGTTGACCTCGAGGATCACCGGCAGCAGCGCGGTGATGAACAGCATCTTGCGCGCGTTGCCGTCCTTGTTGCCGAGGTCGGCCGGCACGCGATCGACCTTGTAGGGCGGCACCGCTTCACCCTGACGGATATCGGTGAGCGTGTAGGAGACGTCGCGGAAGAAGCCGGCGAGCTCGTCGGCGGTGCGCGGGCTGATCGCGCGCACCTGGACCTGGCGGCGAACGGCGTTGCCCGGGGCGGCGAAGCGGCCGTGGGCCCCCGAACCGTCGCGCGGCGAGCGGTTGACGACGTCGTCGGGCTCGCTCACCTCGTGCCGCACGAACATGAGGGCGGCCGGCTCGGCATCCATGACGAGAAGCGACGGCTGCTCCGCCTCATGGGCGTAGGCGCTGCCGACGCCGACGAAAGACAGATAGGGCGCTACGTCCATCGACGGGAGCGGTTTGTAGAAGGCGACACCCGTCGCCAGGACTGCCGCCCATGCGGCCGGAAAAGCATATTGGCGCCCGCGCTCGATCGCGGGCCGTAGGGTCAACTGCATGCCACACTCTTCAATTCGTTTTGCTCGCACGAACGGCCGGTCGCGCGGCCCCGGGGGAGCCGCGAACGCCATCACAACGCGTACGCTCTGAGCTGAAGCGGCCTACTGGGCCGCCTGGACTTCAACCACTTCCGGCACGTAGTGCTTCAGAAGGTTCTCGATCCCCATCTTCAGCGTGGCCGTCGAACTCGGGCACCCCGAGCAGGACCCCTGCATGTGCAGGTAGACGATGCCATCGCGGAAGTCGTGAAACACGATATCGCCGCCGTCCTGGGCCACGGCGGGCCGGACGCGGGTGTCGAGGAGTTCCTTGATCTGGGCGACGACTTCATCGTCGTCCGCCGCAGCGGCCGCGGCCGCCTCTCCGTCGACGATCACGGGATCGCCCGACGTGTAGTGCTCCATGATGCCGCCGAGGATCGAAGGCTTCATGATCTGCCAGTCCCGGTCGGCCGTCTTGGTGACGGTCACGAAATCGGACCCGAAGAACACGCGCTCTACGCCCTCGATCGCGAACAGCCTCTTGGCAAGCGGCGACGGCGTGGCGGCCTCTACGTTGGCGAAGTCCGCAGTCCCCTTCTCCATGACCACGCGGCCGGGGAGAAACTTGAGGGTCGACGGATTGGGCGTCTGCTCGGTCTGGATAAACAAACCTACCTCCGGTTCGAACGCTTCGCGGGAGACCCCGCTCGGCATCGCTCAGGCTGGGGATCAGGACGTCTCCATCCCCACTCGATGCCCTCGGACGTAGGAACCACGGGCAGGTCGATCAAGTTGATTCTGAATCGCCATTGTATAAATATTATGGAATAATTTGAAATTATATAAATTTATCAATTACTTAACGTGTATTTCTCGAAATGTAACCTTTGTCACCGGTTTCGACACAAAGAAGGATTCCGCGCGGATCGCCGCATCGCGCCGGCAAAACTTCCTGCACGCCTCACGAAATCGCATCGATCTCGGCGTCGGTCAGGGCACCCGGCACGATCGTCAGCGGGATGCGAAGCTGCGCACCGGACTTGCCGGTGAAGGCCGTCACCAGAGGCCCCGGCCCGTCGCCGCTCGAGGCGCTGCCCAGCACCAGGACCGAGATCGATCGGTCCTCGACGAGCAGCTTCGAGAGTTCGTCGCGGCTCTTGCCCTCGCGAATGTAGATCGACGGCGGCTGGCCGGTCAGCGACACCGCCACGTCGGCGTGGCGGGCCACCACTTCCTCGGCCTGCTGCCGGGCCTCCTCGCGCATCAGCTCCACCACGGAGCCCCATTGCTGGCCCTCCGGTGGATCCATCACGTAGAGCATGGCCACCCGGCCGCCCGTGCGCTTGGCGCGGCGGCAGGCGTAGCGCAGGGCGTTGCGCATCTCCGGGCTCTCGTCGACCACGACCAGGAAGACACGTTCGTCGGACTTCGGTTGAACGCTCATCGAACCGCTCCCCCTCTCCTAGAGACGCCGCATGACGGAGCCGCCGATCCAGCCGACCAGCAGGGCCATCAGGATGGCGCCGAGCCCGTACAAGGTTCCGTCGTGACTGGCCCATCCGGCAAGCTGGGCGCTGAAGCCGACCTTGCCGACGGGCAGCGGCCGCGACACCGCCGCGACGATCTTGCCCTCGCGCAGCAGATAGACCCGGACCTCGTAGACGCCCTCCGGCAGGCGCGACGGAAACGGCAGATCGACGCGGAAGAGACGGCCGGCCTGTACCGTGACCTGGCCGATGGCCGCGGGATAAAGGCCCTCGCGCCGCTTGACCTCGACGAGGCCGGCGCGAAAGCGCGCAAGGTCGGCGGCATCCCGCGGCGTCGCCGGCTTGACGCTCGCCAGGCGATCCTCGAGCGAGAGGATCTCGCCGCCGGCGCTGCGCGCCAGCAGGCGCTGCAGCGGCTGGCTGGCGGCGATCGCGTAGTAGGCCGGCACGTCGTCGAACGACTGCCGTCCCGTATTGAGCCAGATGCCGAGGAACCGCTGCTTGCGCATGACCGTCTCGCGCGCGGCCGGCCCCGCCACCACGACCACGATCTCGCCGGGCGGGTCGAACATGCCGAACATCAGGATGCTCTCGCCCTGGAAGGCCGAGGTGATCGACACGCGGGCCAGCGAAAGATCGACGATCAGGTCGGGGGTCGTTGGTTCGGTCGGCACCGAAGGCGGAGCCATCGCGTCGGGCGGCCCGCCGATGGTGGGCGCCGGGCGGGTGGCCGGGGCCGGCTCGACCCGGGGGCTCTGGGCCAGGGCGCCGGCCGCGCTCACGAAGAGCGAAAGGGCGACGCCAAGCGCGGCCAGCGTGCCGGCCCGTCTCACCGCAGCACCTCTCGGCTGCCCAGCGAATAGAGCGAGCTCGGCGTGCGCAACAGCTCCGTCAGCAATTCCGCCGCCACCGCCAGGATCAGGATCGACATCAGGGCCCGCAGCGCCAGGCCGGGCAGCTTGGCCGCGATTCGCGCGCCGATCGGCGCCCCGACGACGCCGCCCAGGATGAGCAGCAGCGCCAGCACGACGTCGACCGTGCCGTTGGTCGCGGCCTGCAGGAAGGTGACGTTGGCCGCCACGAACAGGATCTGGAAGTTCGAGGTCCCGATCACCACCGCGGTCGGCATGCCGAGCAGGTAGATCATCGCCGGCACCAGCACGAAGCCACCGCCGACGCCCAGGATCGCCGACAGGATGCCGATGAGGAAGCCCAGCCCGAGCGGAAGCAGGGCGCTGATATAGAGCTTCGACTTGTAGAAGCGCAGCTTCAGCGGCAGCCGGTGCACCATATAGTGGGTATGCAGCTTGCCGCGCGGTGCCTCGGGATTGCGACGCCGCCGGAAATAGCTGCGCAGGCTCTCGAACAGCATCAGCAGGCCGATCGTGGAGAGCATCACGACGTAGAGCACGGCGATCACGAAATCGATCTGGCCGATCCGCTTCAGGTAGGTGAACAGCCAGACGCCGCCCGAAGAGCCCAGCATGCCGCCCGCCAGCAGCACGAGCCCCATGCGCAGGTCGACATTGCCGCGCCGCCACTGGACCTGCAGCGAGGAGATCGAGTTGGCCACCACCTGGTTGGCCTGGCTGGCGACCGCGACCGCCGGCGGGATGCCGACGAAGATCAGCAGGGGCGTGGCGAGGAACCCGCCGCCCACGCCGAACATGCCCGACAGCAGTCCCGCCGCGGCGCCGAGGCCCAGCAGCAGGAACACGTTCATCGAAAGCTCGGCGATGGGGAGGTAGATCTCCACGCCGCAGCCTACTTCAGCAGGATGTTGGTGATCTCGCGCAGTTGCGTGCGGGCCCGCAGCAGGTAGAAGCCCTGCGCGAGCAGGTGATTGGGAATGAGCAGCGCATCGGGATAGCCGTTCCAGACGACCCACGGGTCGAGCTGCGCGGCGATGCGGAAGGTCTCGACCGTGCCGTTCCAGGCATTCGTGAGCTCGCGGTCGCGGATCACGTTCTGGAAATCGGAACCGAGGTCTCGCAGCAGCAGGTAATAGACGTAGAGGCGGCCCTTGTTGAAATAGAAGATGTCGTCGCACCGTGCGTCGAACAGGTCGCCGGCCTTCTCGATGACGTGCTGGTCGATCGCCGCCGAGTCCGAGCCGAGGTCGTTGGCGATACGGTCGAGCAGCGCCTGGAGATTGTCCGCCCGGCGCTCGAATACCGCCTGGCCGCTGCCCAGCCGCTTGTTGTAGGCCATCAGCCTGTCGCGGCCGGCGCGATACTTCTGCGCCGAGGTCGTCGAGGGCAGGAGCGAGACGCTCGGCTGCCACAGCCAGATGTTGGGCTGCTCGTTCAGGAAGCCGCGGGCCTGCTCGAGGTCGCGATCGGTCTGGCTGGAGCCGCGCGTCCGGCCGAGCTGGTCCATCAGTTCCGTGCTGAACCGGCCGAGCGCCGACATGATGCCGCGCTGGAAGTTCGGCATGTTGTCGAGAAGGCCCGACGGCATGAAGAACGGCATCATCGGCGTCCAGGTGTGGACGTCGACCTCCCGGGTGACGAGATCGGCCGCCGTGGCCACCGCCTTGCTTTCGCCAGGTGCAACGCCGCGCGCCGCGAACTGCGGATCGTCGTCGATGTCCTCGGTCACCAGCGCGCCGACCGGATAGTAGAGAACGATCAGAAGCAGGGCGATCCGCCAGGTCCACTTCCAGGCCGTGCGCCCGCCTGACGATGGGGCGCCTGACGATGCCAGGGAAGTCGATCGACCCGGCCGCCATGCCCGCACGCTGTCCCAGCGCCGCCGCCACCAGGAAGGCGACGACGATGAAGGCGCGCTGTAGTCCGGTTCGAATGTCATGGCACATCTTACCATTCGCCTCGTGACGAAACAGGGGCGGCGCCTGCTAGAGTGCGGCAAATGTTTTGAATGGAGTGGGTGGAAATGGCTCTCGATCCGGAATCCCAGCGTCTCATCGACCTGATGGCGGCGGCGAATCGTCCGGCCTGGAACACGCTGAGCCCGCAAGCCGCCCGCGATCTCTATCTTTCGCTGCGCCCCGGTGCGCAGGGCCCGCGTCCCGCTCACGTCACCGTGGTCGATCGCACGATCCCGGGCCCGGCCGGCAACCTGCCCGTCCGGATCTATCGGCCCACGGCGGCCGCTGCGGACGCCAAGCTTCCTGCACTGGTCTACGCGCACGGTGGCGGCTGGGTGTTCGGCAATCTCGACAGCCACGACGTGCTCTGCGCGCAGCTCGCGATCGAAGCCGGTATCGCGGTGTTCCATGTCGACTATCGGCTGGCGCCCGAGGCACGCTTTCCCGGCGCCTTCGATGACGTCGTGGCGGCGCTCAAGTGGGTCGCAGCCAATGGCGAAACGGTCGGCATCGACCCCACGCGCTTGGCGATCGGCGGCGACAGCGCCGGCGGCAACCTGGCCGCCGCCGCGTCGATCTGGGCGCGCGACCATGGCGGGCCGAAGCTCCTCATGCAGTTGCTCGCCTATCCCGTGACCGACGCGGTCGCCCGCACCGAGTCCTACCGTCGCTACGAGGACGGCTACGGGCTGAACGCCGTCACGATGGAATGGTTCTTCGACCACTACACGCCCGACAAGGCCAGCCGCGGCGACTGGCGGGTCTCGCCGCTGCGCGCGGCATCGCTCGCCGGCCTGCCGCCGGCGCTGGTCGTGACGGCGGGCTACGATCCGCTGCGCGACGAGGGCCGCGCCTATGCCTGGCGGCTGCACCAGGAAGGCACGCAGGCGGACCTGGTCGAGTTCGGCGGCATGCTGCACGGCTTCCTGAGTTCGCCGATGCTGCTGCACGGCGCCCGTCGCGGCACGACGCTCTGCGCCGCGGCCCTGCGCGAAGCCCTGGTCCTGCGCACGCAGTGAGCACGGCCGCTCCGGGCCGCGCCAAGCCCGTCGGCATGGCGCTGCCGGGCCTCGTGATCGCCGTCTGCATGATCGGCGACACGCTGCTCTATGCCGTGTTGCCGCTCTACCACCAGGAGTTCGGTCTCTCGCTGGCGATGGTCGGCGTGCTGCTGTCGCTCAATCGCTGGATCCGTCTCGTTGCCAATTCCGGCGTTGCCCATTTCGGCGAGCGGATCGGCCCGCACGCGCTGATGATCGCCGCTGCGCTGGGCTCGGCCCTGTCGACGACGATCTACGGGCTGATCGAGAATCCGACGGCACAGATCCTGGCGCGTGTGCTCTGGGGCATATCCTATGCCTCGCTCAATCTCTCGACCCTGGCTTATGCCGTCAGCGACCGCACGAATGCCGGCAAGCGCGTGGGCGCGAGCCGCGCGGCGATCGGCCTGGTCCAGGCCCTGTCGCTGGTGGGCGGCGCCTGGATCGTGCTCGAGCTGGGCGCCCGCCCGGTGTTCCTGATCTTCGGCGCCGTGACGCTGATCGCGCTGGGCGCGGCGATCGTCCTGCCGCGCCTGCCGGCGGAGCCGGCGGCAAAGAAGGGCTTCCGGCTGCCGGTGCCGCACCGGCTGGAGGTCTGGGGCTTCGTGATGGGCTTCGCCGGCGACGGCGTCTTCCTGCTGACGCTTGCCTTCCTGATGAAGGACTCGATCACCTCCGTGGCCCCGGTGATGGCGACGGCGCTGTTGCTGGCCCTGCGCTGGCTGGTCGAGGTCTCGACCGGACCGATCGGTGGCTGGATCGGCGACCGCTTCGGCGCCCGGCGGATCGCCATCGCCAACGCCGCCCTGCTGGTCTCGGGCTTCGTGCTGATCGCGCTGGACCACGAGCTGCTGGGCGCGCTGATGATCGTGACCACCCGCGGCATGTTCAACACGCTGATCCCGGTGCTGGTGATCGAGCGCGGCCACGGCACCGTGCTGTCCAGCCAGGCGAGCTATTCGACCTGGCGCGACTTCGGCGCCGCCGTCGGACCGCTGACGGCGCCGTGGCTGTTCCTCAACGTCCCGCAGGTCCCGCTCTATGCCGCGCTGGCGCTGGTGCTGGGAGTCAGCGCGTACTTCTGCCTCGTACGACGGTGACGAACGGACATATCGATTCCGATATACTTGCAATCGGAAATACTTCGGCCCATATAGGGCCGATGAATACCCCATCCTTTTCCGCGACCGTGAACCTGCTCCGCGCCGCCGCGCGCCTCGAGGAGCGCTTCGCCGGCGAACTCGGCTCCGTCCACGGGCTCGCCCTCAAGGAAGTGCTGCTATTGATGCACCTCGACCGGGCGCCGCTCCGGCGGCTGAGCCGCGTCGACCTCGCCAAGCGGCTGCATGTCAGCCCCTCGACTGTGACACGCATGACAAATCCGCTGGAGAAGCTGGGCTGCGTCGGCCGCGAGGCCGATCCGCGCGACGCCCGCCTCGCCTATGTCGTGCTCACGGAGACCGGCCAGAAGCGGGTCGGCGAGGCGCGGGCGACGCTGGAGCGCCTGGCGGCCGACCTGTTCCGCGACCGCTGGCCCCGGTCGGAAATCGCCACCCTCGCCGATCTGCTCGGCCGCCTGACCGCCGGCCAGCCGGGAGACCTCGCATGATCCACCTGATCTGCGGCTCCACCGGCGCCGGCAAGACGACCTATGCCGGCCGGCTGCGCGAGCAGTTCGGCGCGCTGCACCTGTCGATCGACGACTGGATGGTGACGCTGTTCGCGCCCGACAAGCCCGCACGGCCGGACTGGCCGTGGATCGAGGAACGGGCTGGGCGCTGCGAACGTCAGATCCTCGCGACCGCGCTGCAGGCGGGCCGCGTTGGCATGCCGTCGATTCTCGATTTCGGCCTGCAGCGCGCCGACCAGCGGCGGCGCATTGCCGAATGGGCAGCGGCTGCGGGCCTCGCCGTGCGCCTGCATTTCCTCGACGTCGATGCCGACGAACGCTGGCGCCGCGTCGAGCAGCGCAACGAAGAGCAGGGAGAGACCTTCCGCCTGGAGGTCACCCGCCCGATGTTCGATTTCATCGAGACGATGTGGCAGCCGCCCACGGCTGACGAGATGTCGGTCCTCAATGGCGTGCGAATCGCAGTCTAACGGTGCAAGAAAGCGAAAGGTCCCTCGCTACGCTCGGGATGACACTGTGTTGGAACTTGGCGCGGATGCGCTGATCACGAAAGCGGTGTCATGCCGAACGAAGTGAGGGACCTTTACCTCTTCGGTGGTGGCTTCAGCGGAATACGTCCTTGCGGTGGCGCACCTCGGCGAACACCGCGACGGGATCGCTACCGGCGAGGCCGACCGCCGCCTGCACCGCCGGAACGTCGGCGCGCAGGAAGGGGTTGGTGGCCTTCTCCTCGCCGAGCAGCGACGGCACGGTGGCCTCGCCCTTGGCGCGCGCTGCATCGATCGCGGCCGATCTCGCCTTGAGCTGCTGGTTGCCGGTTTCCACGGTCAGCGCAAAGCGCGCGTTCGACTGGGTGTATTCGTGAGCGCAGTAGACCCGCATGTCGTCGGGCAGCGCGCGCAGGCGGCTGAGCGACGTCCAGAACTGTTGCGGCGTGCCTTCGAACATCCGGCCGCAGCCCAGGGCGAACAGCGTGTCGCCGCAGAACAGCGCCTTCTGGTCGCGGAAGGCGTAGGCGATGTGGCCGCTGGTGTGTCCCGGCACGAAGAAAATCTCGGCCTCGGCCTCGCCGAACCGGTAGCGATCGCCGTCGTCGACCTCGACGTCGATGCCGGGGATCCGGGCACGATCCTGGCGAAGGCCGACGATGGTGCAGCCGGTCGCCTTCTTGATCTCGAGGTTGCCGCCCACGTGATCGCCATGATGGTGCGTGTTGAGAATGTGAGTGATCTTCCAGCGCCGCTTTTCGGCCTCCGCGAGCACCGGCCCGGCGACCGCCGGATCGACGACGCCCACGGCGCCGCTCTGCGGCTCGCGCATCAACCACACGTAATTGTCGTTCAGGACCGGGATTCGGACGATGTCTAGCGTTGTGCTCATGCTGCAACGCTAGCAGAGCTGGCTTGCGCGGGCCATGGTCGGGCCGGCCGGCTTTCTGCTACAGTTGCGGCATGTGGAGCGACGTCCTCGACCTCGAGGAATTCTACGGCAGCACGCTCGGTCAGATGACCCGGCGGCTGCTGCGCGCGCGGCTGCGCGAGATCTGGCCGAACGTGCGCGGCGAGACGGTGCTGGGCCTGGGCTACGCCCAGCCCCTGCTGCGCCCCTTCATGGAAGAGGCCGGACGGACGCTCGCCTTCATGCCGGCCCAGCAGGGCGTGGCCCGCTGGCCGCGCGAGGGCCGCAACCTCGCGACCTTGGTGGACGAACTCGACCTGCCGCTGCCCGACCGCTCAGTCGATCGCGTGGTGCTGGTCCACGCCGTGGAATGCACCGAGCAGCTGCGGCCGATGCTGCGCGAGATCTGGCGCGTGATGGCCGATGGCGGCCGCATGGTCGTGATCGCGCCGGCCCGCACCGGCTTCTGGTCGCAGATCGACCGTTCGCCCTTCTACCAGGGCCATCCCTATTCGGCCGGGCAGATCAACGCACTGCTGCGCGCCAACATGTTCGCGCCGCTGCGCCAGACGCGCGCGCTCTACATGCCGCCGACGCGTTCTCGGCTGATGATGCGCATGGCGCCGGCCATCGAACGCTTCGGCCAGCGCTGGCTCAGCCGCTTCGGCGGCGTCAACGTCATCGAGTCCGGCAAGCAGCTCTATGCCGGAATCGCCGAGCGCAGCCAGCCGCAAGCCGCGGCCGCTGCGCGGCCCAAGCTGCGCGTCGCCAGTTCGCGCGACACCCCGCAGGTCGCGGGTGCCGCCCGCACCGCCGAGGACGGCGAAAAGCCCGCCTCCTGAGTCCAAGACGGAAAGACCCGACATGTCATTTTCTCCGCGCGTGATCGCGTTGCTTGGTTTTGGCGAGGCCGGATCGGCCATTGCCCACGGTCTCACGGCCGAGGGTGGCTGGCGGGGCCCGTCGAAGCCGGGCGACAACGCCCCGCGCCGCGTCATCGCCATCGACACCGCGCTCGACAAGGATGCGCGCGGCACGGCGCTCGGCAAGGCCGCGCGCGGCCTCGATGTCGCGATCAGCGACAGCTACACCGAGGCGCTCGGCGAAGCCGACCTCGTGATCTGCGCCGTGCAGGGCGAGCATGCGCTCTCCGCCGCCCGATCCGCCGCCCCACTGCTGAAGCCGGGCGCGCACTATCTCGACCTCTGCACCGTCACGGGCCGCATGTCGGACGAGGACCGCGCCGAGATCGAGAAAGGTGCCGGCCGTTACGTCGACATCGCCGTCATGGGCGGCTTCTTCAAGCAGGGCATCAAGGCGCCGATGCTGGTGGCCGGCGAGGACGCCGCCGAGGCCGTCGCCTGGATGAACGACAACGGTTTCGTCGCGACCCTGCTCGGGCCCAAGCCCGGCAGCGCCTCGTCGGTGAAGATGATCCGCAGCACGCTGGTGAAGGGCCTCGAGGCGCTGGGCGTCGAGGCGCTGGTGGCCGCGCAACGCCAGGGAATCCTCGACGAGGTGCTGGGCTGCCTGGGCGACGCCGATTCGATGGGCCTGAGCGGCTTCATCACCATGCTGGTCCAGACCCATGTCGTGCATGCCCATCGCCGCTGGGAAGAAATGGGCCTGGTGGCGCAGACGCTGCGCGAGACCGGCGTCGACCCGCTGATGACCGAAGCCATCGAGAAGAGCCATCGCCGTACCGTCGACGCCCATATCGCGCCCGCCGACGGCCAGGTCCCGAGCCTCGAGGACGCGCTCGCGATCCTGTCGGATAAGGTGATCCGTGGACGCTGAGCCCAGAACGGGAGATGTCTTCGACCGGCTGGTGACGCTGCTCACCGACGCGAAGGCGCAGTTCCGCGTCATCGAGCACGAGGCCGAAGGGAAGTCGGCCGAGATCAGCGTCATCCGCGGCAATCGCCCCGACCAGGCCGCCAAGGCCATGGTGCTGGACGTGCGCGGCGGTGGCGGCGGCAGGCGCCACGTGCTCGCCATCCTGCCGGGCAGCCGCAAGCTCGACTTCGCCGCCGTGGCCGCGCTCTTCGAGGCGCGCAAGTGCGGCTTCGCCTCGCCCGAAACGGCGCAGGCGCTGACCGGCTGCGTCATGGGCGCGGTGCCGCCGTTTGCGCTCGATCCCGCCCTCTCGATCGTCGTCGAGGAAGACCTGCTGGCGAACGAGACGCTGTTCTTCAACGCCGGCCGCCTCGACCGCTCGATGGAACTCGACACGAAGGACTGGCTGGCGATCGCCAGGCCGCGCCTCGCCCGGATCGCGACGCGTGACTGAGGGGTGGCGCTTCGGTCCCGTGACCGAGGCCGACTTCGAACCCTTGCTCGTGCTTCGCACCGAGGTGATGCGCGAGCATCTCGAGCGAGTCGGCCGTTATACGCCCGAGCGTTCGCGGCAAATGTTCCGCATGCACTTCGACGAGCCCGGCACGCGGTTGATCCTGCTGGACGGCGTGCGGGTCGGCTGCGTCGGGTTCCGCCGGCACGAGCATGAGATCAGAATCGACTCGTTCTATCTCGAACGGCGACTGCACGGGTCCGGTCTCGGCACCACGATCCTGAAGGCAATGCTCACCGAAGCCGACGCGACCGGCCTGCCCGTGCGGCTCGAAGTGCTGACCGGCAGCAAGGCCGACCGGCTCTACCTGCGGCACGGCTTCGTGAAGCTGCGCGAAGACGATATCGAGGGCTTCTACGAGCGCCCGGCCGCCGGTCCGTCGATCCCGGCGCTGCTGCCGCGCGGCCCCGGCCATCAATTCGTCTTCTACGGCGATGCCTGCTCCGGCGTGCCGGGCGCGCTGCACGAAGGCACCTTCGCCGGCATCAACGCCGCGGTGCGACGTCTCGCGCCCTCACCGGAGTTCATCCTCTTCCTCGGGGACGAGATCGCCGGCTACACGGCCGACGCGGACACGCTGCGCCGGCAGTGGCGGCACTGGCTCGACCACGAGATGGCCTGGCTCGATCGGCACACGACGCCGATGTGGCACACGACCAGCAACCACGCGACCTACGACGTCATGAGCGAGCAGGTGTTCCGTGAGGTTCATGCTCATCTGCCGCGCAACGGCCCGCCCGGCCAGGAAGGCCTGTCCTACTGGGTGCGGCGCGGCGACCTGCTGCTGGTCTTCGTCCATACGCTGTGGACGGGCCTGGGCGGCGAAGGCCATGTCGAGACGGAGTGGCTTCGCGCCGTCCTGCAGCAGCACGCCGATGCGCGCCACAAGATCGTCGCCGGCCATCATCCGGTTCACCCCGTCAACGGCTTCAGCGGTCCGTATCAGCGCGACGTCGGCCCCGAGCATGCAAACGTCTTCTGGGACGTGCTGGCCGAGAACGGTGTGCTCGCCTACCTGTGCGGCCACATCCTGGCCTTCGACGTCCAGGTCCATCGCGGCGTCCTGCAGATCTGCACGGCCGGCGCCGGCACCGCCCACCGCATGCCGGAGGGGATCGAGTATCTCCATGCGGTGCAGGCCGCGCTGGATGACGGAGGCCTGCGCTACCAGGTGTTCGACGCCGACGGTCAGGTTCACGAAAAACTGTCTTGGCCGCTGGCCGTGCCGCCGGTCGAGCAGTGGCGGGCCCTGGACGAAGCCGGCATCGGCAAGGACAGGCTCGCGGCCTTCCGCTTCACCGGCCACACGGCCCCCGCCCCTACCGGCGCGGCACAGACGTTGCTCGCCGCGTTCGAGCCAAATGTCCGCGCGCCGCTCTGGATCGGACTGAGCGGACCGTCGCAACGGCTCATGGTGATCCTCGAACCGGAACCCGGCCGCAGCCCGCACTACTGGCTGGGACCTCCGATCGCGGCCGACGCGCCGTTCGACATTCAGCTGCTCGTTCATCCGGGCATGGGGCCGGGGGGCCTGCTGTATCGCCTTGCAGCCGATGCGCCCTGGACTTCCCTGTCGGCCGCGTCCGCGTGGGGCGCGGAGCGCCTGCAGTGGCCGGGCCGCTGGAGCGTCGGCCATGGTCAGGGCGGATCGGACGACCGCGCCTTCAGAGGCCGAGATCTTGCGATCTCAGCCACGACCTTCGCGATGTCCAGCGACTAGTCTCGCCGGAGCATGAACACGGCCTGCTCGCCGATCAGGTTGGCGAGCAGCGGCGGCAGGTTGATGCGGCGGCTCGCGTTGTTCAGGACGATCGAGCGTTCGATGCGCACGCCCATGGTCCGGCACAGCGCGCGGAAATCGTCGATGCTGCAGAGATGGATGTTGGGCGTGTCGTACCACTTGTAGGGCAGCGACGTCGTCTCGGGCATGCGGCCGCCGAACACCAGCCGCAGCCGCACCTGCCAGTGCGCGAAGTTGGGGAACGACACGATGGCATGCTTGCCGACGCGCAGCATCTGCTCGAGCACCTTTCGCGGCTCACGCGTGGCCTGGAGCGTCTGGCTCAGGATCACATAGTCGAAGGCGGCATCCGGATAGTCGCGCAGGTCGGCATCGGCGTCCCCCTGGATCACCGACAGGCCGTTGGCCACGCAGGCGTTCACGCCGGCCTGGCTGAGTTCCATGCCACGCGCATCGACGCGCTTGAAGTTCATCAGGTAGGCGAGCAGCGCGCCGTCGCCGCAGCCGACGTCGAGCGCGCGCGTGCCCGGCTCGACCATGTCGGCGATGTGCTGGAGATCGACACGGATCGGCGCGGCCATCACGAAACACTCCCGAGGCCGCGCACCGCGGCGGCGCCCTTCAGGAAGCCCGAGAGGGTGCGGAACATCTCGGGCTCGTCGAGCAGGAAGGCATCGTGGCCCTTGTCGCTGTCGACCTCGACGAACGACACGTTGGCCGCCACGGCGTTGAGCGCATGCACGACCGCGCGGCTCTCGCGCGTCGGGAACAGCCAGTCGCTGGTGAAGGACATCAGGCAGAAGCGCGTGGCGGTGCCTCTGAAGGCGTTGGCGAGCACGCCGCCATGAGCGCCCGCGAGGTCGAAATAGTCCATGGCGCGGGTGATGTAGAGATAGGAGTTGGCGTCGAAGCGATCGACGAAGGTCGAGCCCTGGTAACGGAGATAGCTCTCGACCTGGAAGTCGGCGTCGAAGCCGAAGCCCAGCGCATTGCGGTCCTGCAGGGCGCGGCCGAACTTGCGCTGCAGCGCCTGCTCCGAAAGATAGGTGATGTGCGCGGTCATGCGGGCCACCGCGAGGCCCCGCGACGGCGTGGTCTGGTGCAGGCGATAGTCGCCGCCCTTCCAGTCCGGGTCGGCCATGATCGCCTGGCGTCCGACCTCGTGGAACGCGATGTTCTGCGCCGAATGGCGGGCGGCGCAGGCGATCGGCACGGCGGAGAACACCCGCTTGGGGTAGCTCGCGGCCCATTCCAGCACCTGCATCCCGCCCATCGACCCGCCGATGACGCAGAAGAGATCGGGAATGCCGAGATGGTCGATCAGCGCCGCCTGCGCACGGACCATGTCGCCGATGGTCACGACCGGGAAGCGCAGGTTCCAGGGCTGGCCGGCCCTGGGATCGGTGTCGAGCGGGCCCGTCGTGCCCAGGCATCCGCCCAGCACGTTGCTGCAGATGATGAAGTAGCGTGCCGGGTCCAGGATCTTGCCCGGGCCGACGATGCTCTCCCACCAGCCGGGCTTGCCGGTGATGGGATTGCGGTCGGCGACGAACTGGTCGCCCGTCAGCGCATGGCAGATCAGGACGGCGTTCGACTTCTCCGCGTTCAGCTCGCCATAGGTCTGGTAGGCCACCCGGTACGGTCCGAGATCGACGCCGCAGTCGAGGCGCAACGGCCGGTCGGTTCCCAGGACCGCGTGGCGGCACTGGGCGAGCGCCTTGCGCTCGGCATCGGTCAGGTCGTTCAGCACTACCCTCTCCCGCGAAGGAGCCAACGAAAAAGCCCCCGACCGGAAGGACGGGGGCTTTTTCGAGCACTCCGACCTTTTAGCGATGTTTAACGTGGTCGCAAGCCGGTCGGCCCAAATTCCACGGAGAGGTGTCTATACGGTCGCCGGCGTCGGCACGCAAGCCTCCCGAGACCTTGTTTGCCTTTACGCGGCACGTGCGGACGTAGTATCGCCGCTGCGCAAAGGACATAAGCCCTTATGGACGCTCCCAATCTCGAAATCCTGCGGCAGGAAATCGATGCCATCGACACCGAGCTGCACGGCCTGATCCGGCGCCGCTCGGAGGTGGTCGCCAACATCTCCTCCACCAAGCCGGCGGGCGGCCTGGCGCTGCGGCCGGGCCGTGAGGCGCAGGTGCTGCGCAAGCGGCTGGCGTCGCATGACGGACAGTTCCCGGCCGGCGCGGTCTATCGCATGTGGCGCGAGATGATGAGCGCCTTCACGCTGATCCAGACGCCGGGCCTCAAGATCGCCATCTGCCGTCCGACCGACCAGCCGGGCTACTGGGACCTAGCGCGCGACCATTTCGGCTGCCAGATCCCCTTCGTCGCCCACGACACGCCGGCCGGCGTGCTGGCCGCGGTGCGCGCCGGCACGACCACGATCGGCGTGGTGCCGGCGCCGATCGAAGCCGATTCCGCGCCGTGGTGGCCGCTGCTCGCCGGCAAGGACACGACCCTGCCGACCGTCGTGGCCCGCCTTCCGTTCCTGTCCATGCCGAACGCGCGCGCGCGCGGCATTTCGGCCTTCGTGCTGGCGCGCATCGACGCCGAGCCCAGCGGCTCGGACCGTGCGCTGGTGGCGATCGAGGCGAAGAACGGCCTCAGCCGAGACCGCATCGCAACGGCGCTGGCCAAGGCCGGCCTGCCGGCCTTCACCTCGGCGCTGGACCAGGTTCTGGCCGGCGTGCATCACTATCTCGTCGAAGTGCCGGGCGTGATTGCCGACGAGGATCCGCGCCTGCGCGACCTCGAAGCAGCCCTGGGGCTGGAGAAGGGCTGCGCGGCGGCGATCGGCGCCTATGCCGTGCCCATCGACGCCAAGGCGTAACCGAACGTTTCAGAGGAGACTGGCATGAGCGCGCTCACCCCTCGTCCGGGCATCATGAAGATCGCGCCCTACGTGCCGGGCAAGGACTCGATCGACGGCAAGGAGACGATCGCCAAGCTCTCGTCGAACGAGGGCGCGCTCGGCCCCTCGCCCAAGGCGATGGAAGCCTATGCCAAGGCGGCCTCCGAACTGCATCGTTACCCCGACGGCGATACGAGCAAGCTGCGCAAGGCGATCGGCCGCCACTACGGTCTCGACCCGGCACGCATCGTCTGCGGCGCGGGCTCGGACGAGATCCTGAACCTTCTGGTCCGCGCCTACTGCGGCCCCGGCGACGAGCTGCTCTACAGCCAGTACGGCTTCCTGATGTACGCGATCAACGCGCTGGGCGTCGGCGCGACGCCGGTCGCGGCGCCGGCCAAGGATTACGGCAGCGACATCGACGCGCTGCTGGCCGCGGTGACGGAACGGACGCGCATCGTCTGCCTCGCCAACCCGAACAATCCGACGGGCACCTACGTTACCAAGGACGACGTGCGGCGCCTGCATGCCGGCCTGCCGAAGAACGTGCTGCTGATCATCGACGCGGCCTATGCCGAGTATGTCAGCAAGAACGACTACGAATCCGGCGTCGAGCTGGTCGACCAGGCCGAGAACGTGGTGATGACGCGCACCTTCTCCAAGATCTACGGGCTGGGCGGTCTGCGGCTCGGCTGGATGTACGGACCGGCCGGCATCGTCGACGTGATGAGCCGCCTGCGCCAGCCGTTCAACGTCAACCTCGCGGCGCAGATCGCGGGAATCGCGGCGCTGGAAGACATCGCCCATACAGATGCGAGCCGCACCAACAACGACATCTGGCTGCCCTGGCTCAGCGACGAGCTGAAGAAGCTCGGCCTCGCACCGCTGCCCAGCGTCGGCAACTTCGTGCTGGTGGGCTTCGGCTCGAAGGAGCGCGCCATGGCGGCCAACGACTGGCTGATGAACGACGGGTTGATCCCGCGCCTGGTCGCAGGCTACGGGCTGCCGGAACATCTGCGCATCACCGTCGGCACCGAGACCGAGGTGAAGGCGGTGCAGGCCTCGCTCGCACGCTTCGTGGCGGCGAAGAAATGAGCGAACCGCTGTTCGGCAAGATCGCGCTGATCGGCATCGGCCTGATCGGCGGCTCGATCGCGCTGGAGGCCCGCAAGCGCGGCCTCGCCAAGCATATCGTCGCGGCGACGCGCAGCGCCGAGACCGCAGCCCTCGCCAACAAGCTGAAGCTCGCCGACCATTGCGGCACCGATCTGGCGGAAGCCTGCCGGGATGCCGACCTGGTGATCGTCTGCACGCCCGTCGGTGCCTGCGGCCCGGCCACCAAGGCGATTGCCTCCGCGCTCAAGCCCGGCTGCATCGTCTCCGACGTGGGTTCGGTGAAGCAGACCGTGATCGCCGACATGGCGCCGCACATCCCCGAGGGCGTGCACTTCGTGCCGGCACATCCGGTGGCGGGCACGGAGAATTCCGGCCCCGAGGCGGCGCTGCTCGATCTGTTCCAGGGCCGCTGGTGCATCCTGACGCCGCTGCCCGACAGCGATGCGGACGCGGTGGCGAAGCTCGAAGCCTTCTGGAAGGGTCTGGGCAGCCAGGTCGAGCGCATCGACGCCAAGGACCACGACCGCATCCTCGCCATCACCTCCCACCTGCCGCATCTCATCGCCTACACGATCGTGGGAACGGCCGACGATCTCGGCGGCCATCTCAACAGCGAGGTGCTGAAGTTCGCCGCCGGCGGTTTCCGCGATTTCACCCGCATCGCCGCCTCCGATCCGACGATGTGGCGCGACGTGTTCATGAACAATCGCGAGGCCGTGCTGGAAGTGCTGCAGCGCTTCCAGGAAGACCTGTTCTACCTGCAGCGCGCCATCCGCTGGGGCGAGGGCGACAAGCTGTTCGACCTGTTCACGCGCACGCGCGAAATCCGCCGCGCGCTGATCCACCTGCACCAGGCCTAGAGGCTTGGCCACCCGCGCAGCGAAGCCCGACGCGAAACCCCGCTGGGTCTTCGGCTACGGCTCGCTGATGTGGAACCCGGGGTTCGCGCCCCCCGAAACCCAGCCCGCCCGCCTGCAGGGCTGGCATCGGGCGTTCTGCATCTATTCCGAACACTATCGCGGCACGCCGCAAAAGCCGGGCCTGATCCTCGGCCTGCTGCCGGGCGGTTCCTGCCGCGGACTGGCACACCGGCTGCCGGCCGCCACCTACGAGGAAGTACGCCGCTACCTGATCCATCGCGAGATCGACAATGACGGCGTCTACGAGGAGACGGTGCGGCCGATCCATCTCGACGACGGGCGCACGGTCCTCGCGCTGGTCTATCTCGCCGACCGAAGCCATCGGCAATTCGCCGGCAAGCTGCCGGCGAAAGAGGCTTCGAGGCTGATCCGCCAGGGCCATGGCGCCACCGGCAGCAGCCTCGACTATGTGCAGAACACCGTCCGCCATCTCGGCGAGCTCGGCCTGCGCGACCACTCGCTCGAGATGCTGGCCCACACCGCCGCGAGCGGCGCCGAGCCTCGTGCCGCTAGCGGCGCGCGGCCTCGGTCGCGAACACAGACTTCACCACGAAGCCGAGTTCCTCGCGGGCCTGCTCGACCGACAGGTTGAGGCGCTGGCGCAGCACGACCCAGCTCTCCGGGGCGATGGCGAGCGCCAGGGCGGTCAGCGCCCGCTGGCGCGATTCGGCCGGCAGGGCGGCGAGTTCGGGCGCGAAAGCCTGCGACAGGTTTGCGGTGTTGGCGCTGTAGATCTGCGAGATCATGTCGGCGGCTTCCGGCGAACGGCGCTGCAGCGTCTCCACGAAGGTCCACATCGGACGCAGCTGCTCGTAGCGGTCGGCGCACTGGTTGATCATCGCCGCGATGCGCTGCTCGACCGGGCCCACGGCCGCGAGTTCCTTCGATTCGCCCACCAGCGCCGCCAGCACGCGGCCGAGGACGGCGACATAGAGTTCGGCGGTGTCGGCGAAGTGCTGGAAGACAGTGCGTGCGGAGACGCCAGCCATCTGCGCGATGTCGCGCACGATCGGCGCGACCTGACCGGCCGTGGCCAGTGCGAGTGCCGACGCGACGATGGATTCGCGTGTGCGGGCAACACGATCGCCCCGACCGGCCGTCTGGAGCTGCTTCGTCGTGTGCAGGGTCTGACCGTCCATTTCCTGACTCCCCAGCGAGTGTTCTTCGTCTGATCGGCAACCTTGCCGATACTATCGATCCTGAATGCAAATCACTACATATGAAGCTACTAGTGAACCGCCATTTCAAGTGTTGTGATGCGCTATAAGGGCGCTATCGACGTAAGTTTCGTGTAAGCCGACGGTGCCCCGATGTCAGAGAAGACCTTTGCTCCTGCCTCCCTCGCCGCACAGGCCCTGGGCTGGATCGATCCCGTCACCAAGGCCGTTGTCCCGCCCATCCACATGGCGAGCACCTACCTGCGAGACGAGGACAATGGTTACAGCTCCGGCCGCATCTACGCCCGCTCGGACAATCCGACCTTCGATCAGGCAGAAGCAACGCTCACGGCGCTGGAAGGCGGCGCGAAGTCGCTGATTTTTTCTTCAGGCATGAGTGCGGCCACCGCCTGCTTCCTGGCCCTCGCGCCCGGTGATCATGTCGTTACCTCGAAGGTGATGTACTGGGCGCTGCGCAACTGGCTCATGACCTTCGCCACGCAATGGGGACTCAAGGTCGAGTTCGTCGATACCGACAGGACCGACGCGGTCGCGGCCGCCGTGAAACCCGGCGTGACCAAACTCGTCTGGATCGAGACGCCGGCCAATCCGACGTGGAGCGTGTCCGACATCGGAGCGATCGCTGAGATCGCGCACAAGGCCGGCGCGCTGCTGGGCGTCGACTCCACGGTGGCGACACCGGTGCTGACCCGGCCCATCGAACATGGCGCCGACATCGTGATGCACTCGGCCACCAAGTACCTCAACGGCCATTCAGACATCATCGCCGGCGCCCTGACCGGCGCGCGCGACGATGCCTACTGGGCGAAGCTGCGCACCATCCGCTCGCAGCTCGGCACCATCCTCGGCCAGACCGAGGCGTGGCTGCTGATGCGCGGCATGCGCACGCTGTTCCCGCGCGTCGCCTGGGCGTGCAAGTCGGCGCAGAGCCTCGCCGAGAAGTTCGCCGAGCATCCGATGATCGAACAGGTCCTCTATCCCGGCCTGCCCTCCTTCGCGGGCCACGCGGCGGCGGCGAAGCAGATGAAGGGCGGCTTCGGCGGCATGCTGTCGGTCCGGGTGAAGGGCGGCGAGCGCGCGGCCATCGCCACGGCGGCGCGCGTCGGCCTGTGGAAGCGCGCCACGTCGCTGGGCGGCGTCGAGAGCCTGATCGAGCATCGCGCCAGCATCGAGGGCCCGGGCACGCCCTGCCCGCCCGACCTGCTGCGCCTGTCCGTCGGTGTCGAGGAAAGCGGCGACCTGTTCGACGATCTCGACCAGGCACTGAAGCGCGCGCACAACGCCTGATCCGTCGTCTCGACCGGAGCGCCCCTCAAGTGCCTCGGGGCAGGCTCAGCGCGAAGTGGAGAGACCTTCCCTCCACCCAGGGCCACCCGATCGTAGAGAGAAGGTCTCTCCACTCCGCACCTTCGGTGCTTCGGTCGAGACGACGAGTTTTGTTAAACGCTCAGGCCGTCGTCCCGAACACCGAGCCGAGCCCCGCGCCGATGCGCTCGTTCATCATCTCGATCGAGCCGTCGGTGTAGGCCGCGATCTTGGCGCCCGCGAGATGGCGGGCCAGCGGATAGTCGGCGCGCAGGCCGTTCGCGCCCATCGCCTGGATGCAGTCGGCGATGCGCTGCACGGCCATGTCGGTCGCGAACTTCTTCGCGTAGGCCGCCGGCATCACCGCGTCGGCGCCTTCGTCGATCAGGCGCGCCGCGCGATAGCAGAGAAGGCGCGCGGCTTCGAGATCGGTCGCGGCGTCGACCAGCTTCCAGCGCACGCCCTGATGCTCGATCACCGGCTGGCCGAAGGTCTTGCGCTGCTGCGTGTAGCGCACCGCGGTCTCGAGCGAGGCCTGCAGCATGCCGCAGCACATCGCCGCCACATAGGCGCGGGCGCCGTTGATGCCGGCGAGCGCGGCCTTGAAGGCCTTGCCGGGCGGATGCAGCACCGCCTCGTCCGGCGCGAAATAGTCGACCAGGCGAAAGCCACCGACGCCGATCGCGTGACCGCCATGCAGCTCGAACGGCTTCTCGCGATGGAAGCCCGGCCGCTCCGCCTCGATCGCGAGACAGATGATGCCGCGATAGCCCTGCGCCTTGTCGGTCTGCGCATAGGCCACGGAAAGGCCCGCGACCGCGGCGTTGGTGATCCACGCCTTGGCACCGTTCACCTTCCAGCCGCCCTCCACGCGCACGGCTTCCATCTCCAGGCCGCCGAAGTCGCTGCCGACACCGGGCTCGCTGAGACCCGCGCAGCCGATCAGGTCGCCGGTCAGCATGCGCGGCAGCAGGCGCGCGACATGGGCGGGCTGGCCGTCGCGGGCGAAGCGCGCGCAGGCATTGTGGTGGTTGATCAGGGCGAAGGCGAAGGCGAAGTCGTGCTTTGCGATCTCCTCGAAGGCGCGCAGCTTGCAGGAGAAGGACAGGCCCTGTCCGCCATGCTTCTTCGCCAGCTCGATCGTGTTGAGCCCGATGGCGCAGGCCGCCTTGATGGTCTCCAGCGGATAGCGCCGCTCCCATTCCCAGCGCGCGGCGTTGGGGGCGACATGTTCTTCGGCGAACGCCTTGGCGCGCGCCACGACGGCGCGCTCTTCGGGAGTGAGGACTTCATCGAGCATCCGACTGAGATACACGAATGGACCTCGGGCGCAACCGCAGGCTAGAATGGTCTTTAGGCGGGTGTAGCTCAGGGGTAGAGCGTCGGCTTCCCAAGCCGTAGGTCGCGGGTTCGAATCCCGTCGCCCGCTCCATAATTCTTCGGGCAGGAACGTCGAAATGGATGGAGCACCGGCGCCGGTCGCGGCCAGCGGCGACTTCGCGGCCGACGTCGCCGCCTTCTCGGGCTACTGGCGCGATGCCGCCGAGCGACTCAGCCGACTGCCGGCTAAGCCCGATCGCGATGCCGCAGCCTACGATGCCGCCGAGAGCCTGAAGCAGGCCGCGCGCGAGGCCCGCTTCGCCTTCCTGCGCCGCCATGCCCGCACCCTCTACGACCGGCTGACCGACGGCCGTCGGAAGTTCGTGCGCATCGAGCGGCTGGTCTATGACGCGGCCGCCCTCGTGCCCGGCCTCGCGCCGACGCAAGCGGAGGTCGCGGCCGAGGCCGAGCTGCGCCAGTCCGAGAAGGACGGTGTCGAGATCGACCAGGGCATCCTCTGCAACCAGTTCCTCGCCGACGCCGAGTGCGGCCTGCATCTCTGCCACGCGATGCTGCTGCCGCGCGAGGAATCGGCGGAGGCGCTGGCCAAGTTCCAGCGCGACGGCACGCTCGATCTGGGCTACGCGAAGGTCGAGCGGCAGGGCAAGGCGGCGGTGCTGCTGCTGTCCAACCGGCGGTTCCTCAATTCCGAGGACAATGCGACCCAGGCCGCCACCGAGATCGGCGCCGACGTCTGCATCCTCGACCGGCAGAGCGAGGTCGCGGTACTGCGCGGCGACGTGGTGCCGGAGGGCAAGTATGCCGGCCGCCGCGTCTACAATGCCGGCATCAACCTCACGCACCTCTACTACGGCAAGATCCCGTTCCTGTGGTTCCTGATCCGCGACATGGGCTTCGTGAACAAGATGTTCCGCGGCCTGGCGCGCCCCGAAATCCTGCCCGACGAGGTCGCGGGCGATTCGATCGAGAAGCTCTGGATCTCGGCAGTCGAGACCTTTGCGATCGGCGGCGGCTGCCAGATCCTGCTGGCCTCCGACTTCAACATCGCCGGCCGCGACGCCTACATGACCCTGCCGGCGCGAAAAGAGGGCATCATCCCGGCGATGGCGAACCTGCGGCTCTCGCGCTTCGTCGGCGAC
The DNA here is from genome assembly GCF_020880995.1 of Reyranella aquatilis. GTDB lineage: Bacteria > Pseudomonadota > Alphaproteobacteria > Reyranellales > Reyranellaceae > Reyranella > Reyranella aquatilis. Next base: position 446,030 of record NZ_JAJISD010000004.1, read on the forward strand.
CGGATCGCACGCCAGGCGATCATGTACGAGCGCCGCATCGAGTGCGATTCCGAGGTTGGCCGCATGATCTGCGACGAGGTCGTGGAACCGGGCGAGATCGATGCCACCATCGTGCGCGTCATCGACCGGCTGACCGGATCGGGCGCGGTGGGCGCGATCGGCAACCGTCGCGCGCTGCGCCTCGGCGTTGAGCCGCTCGACACGTTCCGCCGCTACGCCGCGCTCTACGCGCGCGAGCAGGCCTGGTGCCACTTCAGCCCGGCGCTGATCTCCAATCTCGAGCACTACTGGAACGCCGCCAGCCGGCGGGCGTGATCTAGCGCTAGTTCCAACAACAATAGCCTCACCCTGAGGAGCGGTCCGCAGGACCGCGTCTCGAAGGGTGGGAACGCACACCACGCCTGTCGCCCATCCTTCGGGACGGCCGCTTTGCGGCCTTCTCAGGATGAGGGTGGGGTACGCGAAACGGAATCCTCAGTGCTCGCGCGGAGCGTGCTTGCCCAGTATCCGCTGCAGGGTGCGGCGATGCATGTTGAGGCGGCGCGCGGTCTCCGAGACGTTGCGGTCGCATTGCTCGAACACGCGCTGGATATGCTCCCAGCGCACGCGGTCGGCCGACATGGGATTGCTGGGCGGCGGCGGCAGCTTGCGGCCGTGCGCGGTCAGCGCCTGTTCGATCGCGTCGGCATCGGCCGGCTTGGCGAGGTAGTCGACGGCGCCTTCCTTCACGGCGGCGACGGCGGTCGCAATGTTGCCGTAGCCGGTCAGGACGACGATGCGGATGTCCGGACGGGCCTGGCGCAGCGGGCCGACCAGTTCGAGGCCGTTGCCGTCGGCCAGCCGCAGATCGAGCACGGCGAAGGCGGGCGGCCGGGCGGTTTGCGCCAGCGCCTCGGCCACCGAACCGACGGCGGTGACGATGAACCCGCGTTGCTCCAGCGCGCGCGCGATCCGGTTGCGGAAAGCCGCATCGTCGTCCGCGATCAACAGGGTACGGTCCTTGTTGCTGGTCGCGCCGGCGATGACGGGTGACAAGGGGCGCGGTGCGCCGCTGTCCTGGGTCATGGCGACTCCTTCGACATCGGCCGCTATGTAGCCTTGAAGACGGGATTTGACCAGCGCACCGAAACGACCGCCCCGCCGCCCATGCCGCTGCGATTGCCGAAGGTCACGTTGGCTCCCGTGCGCTCCAGCAGGGTCTTGGCGATGAACACGCCCAGGCCCATATGGCCGCCCTGGCCCTGGCGGGTCGAGATGAACGGCGTGCCCAGTTCGTCGAGCAGGGCCTCGGAGAAGCCCGGCCCATCGTCCACGACCTCGACTTCCGACCAGTCGCGCGTCCAGCGGGTGGAGACACGCACCTCCTTGCGGGCGAAGGAGACGGCGTTCTGCACGATGTTTCCGATACCCTGCATGATTTCCGGACTACGCAACTGGATGGGTGCGGTGGTGGGCACCCCCTCGCCGGCCGGGCCGGATTCGAACGCAATGTCGATCTCCTCGCGGGCGTAGTTCTGCGCGGCCGCCTCGATCAGCGCCGGCAGCGGCACCAGCGTGTAGGAATCCGAGACGTCGCCCGCGGGATCGGTCGAGAGCTGAGCCAGGATCGACCGGCAACGCTCCGATTCGGCGGCCAGCAGCTCGACGTCCTCGCGCAGCGGATCGTCGAGCTCGATCTCACGCTGCATCTCCTTGGTGACGACGGCGATGGTCGAGAGCGGCGAGCCCAGCTCGTGCGCGGCGGCGGCGGCCAGCGCGCCCAGCGCCGAAAGCTGCTGCTCGCGGGCCAGCGCCGCCTGCGCGGCCGCCAGCGCATCGGCCATCTGGCGCTGCTCTTCCGCCAGCCGCCAGCCGTACAGGGTGATCAGCATGGTCGTGAGCGACAGGCCGGCCCACACGCCTGCCTGGTAGATGTCGGGCAGGTTGGGCGGCGGGCCCTTCCACGGCAGCGGCTGATAGAAGAGACCCAGCAGCGCGATGCTCACGATGGTGAGCAGGGTGAGCGCGACGTTGCTCGCCAGCGACAGGATGGTGGCGCCGATCGCGACCGGCGCCAGCAGCAGCAGCGAGAAGGGATTGATCAGCCCGCCGGTGAGGTAGAGCAGTACGGCGAGCTGCAGGATGTCGAAGGCGAGGAAGATCGCCGCCTCGCGGTCGTCGATGCGCGCCGAGCCGGGACGGCCGATGCTGACGGTGAGGTTGAGCAGCGCCGAGAGTGCGATCGTGCCGCCGACCGCCAGGACCGGCATGCCGAAACCCAGCCCCCAATGAACCACCGCAACGGTGAAGGCCTGGCCCGCGACGGCGCCCCAGCGGATGAGGACCAGCGTGCGCAGGCGCACGCCGCCGCGCGGCAGGGCGGGCACGGCGGCCGAGTGCCGGGGAGCGGCAGGCGGAGGCTCGGCAGATCGGGGCGCGTCGTCTCCACGCACCGCCACGACGTCACTCTTCGAGCATGAGGTGCTTGCGATGCACCGTCGTGAAGAGCGGAATCTTGCGCTGGCTGTTGCGGTCCGGCGGTTCCTTCACCAGCCGCCCGATCTCGCCCAGGATCAGACCGGTGATCGTCGGCAGCGGCAGCTCGCGCGCCTCGTCGAGCTGCACCCAGCGGATGTCGCCCATTTCGCTCGAATGCCGGATCTCGCCGGTCGCATCCTCGGCCCGCGCCATGAAGAAGCGCGCATTGAAGCGGCGCGGCCGGCCGGGCGGCGTCACCGCGCGCGCAATCAGGTCGAGACAGTCGAGCGCCGGCGCCATGCCCTGGTCGAGGAAGCCCTTCCAGTGCTCGCCATAGTCCTTCTTCGGCACGCCGCCCTGGAGAGGCTTGCCGAGCATCAGGCCGCTCTCCTCGAAGGTCTCGCGTACCGCGGCGACGGCCAGCGCCCGCGCGCGCTGTGCGGACGCGGCGCGCATCAGGCGCTCGTTGACGAAGGGATCGAGCGAGGTCGCCACGGGCACGCGCGCATCGTCGGGATCGACCTTGCCGCCCGGGAACACGTAGCGGTTGGGCATGAAGGCGTGGGCGGCGGCGCGACAGCCCATCAGGACCTCCGGCGTGTTGCCCTTCATCCGCACCAGGATCAGCGTCGCCGCATCGCGCGGCCGCATGTACGGATAGACCTTCTCGATCTGTTCGACCGGTCGCTCGCTGCCGGGCTTCAGGGGAACCTTGGGGGGATCGTCGTAACCCTTGTCGGTGCCGCGGACGACGGCGCCTTCGGGGATGCCTCGCTTGCTCATGACCCGAAGGTAAATCGTCATTCAGCCGAACGCGAGCGATCTTTGAGCGGGGAAAGCCCGTCGTCCCGAGCGGAGCGCAGCGTAGTCGAGGGACTGCTTTTCCGACGCACGGTGTGTCGAACCAAAAAAGAGGTCCCTCGACTACGCCGCCCTGCGGGCGTCTCCGCTCGGGACGACGGAGGGGCTCAAAAACTCCAGTCGACCGGCGTGTCGGGGCGAAAGACGGTGATGTCCTTTCCGCCGCCCGGAACCGCCACGACATCGGGGATGTCGAGCGGCTTCGCGTGCAGGGTCACCGTCTCCTCGTTGACCGGCAGGCCGTAGAAGCGCGGACCGTTCAGCGAGGCGAAGGCTTCGAGATGGGCGAGCGCGCCCTCCTCGGCGAAGACCTGCGTGTAGACCTGCATCGCCACCGGGGCGTTGAATACGCCGGCGCAGCCGCAGGCGCATTCCTTGGTGTCGGTCGTGTGCGGCGCGGTGTCGGTGCCGAGGAAGAACTGTGAGCCGCCTGACGTCGCCGCCCTCCGCAGAGCGAGACGATGCTCCTCGCGCTTGGCGATCGGCAGGCAATAGAAGTGCGGACGGATGCCGCCCTTGAACAGCGCATTGCGGTTGTAGCTGAGGTGATGCGGCGTGATCGTGCCGCCCATCCGCCCAGGATTGGCCTCGACGAAGGCCACGCCCTCGCGGGTCGTGATGTGCTCCAGCACGATCTTCAGACCCTCGTGGCGCCTGAGCAGCGGCGCGAGCACCTTGTCGAGGAACACCGCCTCGCGGTCGAAGATGTCGACCTCGGGATCGGTCACCTCGCCATGGACCAGCAGCGGCATGCCGGCCTTCTCCATGGCCTCCAGCCCTTTCGCGACGCGATCCATCGAGGTCACGCCGTGCGCGGAGTTGGTGGTGGCGTGGGCCGGATAGAGCTTGGCCGCGACCCACACGCCCTCTTCCTTGCCGCGCGTCAGCTCGGCCGGATCGGCGCCGTCGGTCAGGTAGCAGGTCATCAGGGGCTCGAACTTCAGCTCCTTCGGCACCGCGGCGCGGATGCGCTCGCGGTAGGCGCTGGCCTCGGCGACCTTCGTCACCGGCGGCACGAGGTTCGGCATGATGATGGCGCGACCGAACTGGCGGGCGGTGTGCTCGGCACAGGCCGCCAGCATGACGCCGTCGCGCAGGTGAACATGCCAGTCGTCGGGCCGGCGGATGGTGATCGAAGCGGGGAGCGGATGTGCGGAAGCCATGCTGCACTTTCTACGCTTGCTCCCGGACGGGCTCCAATGTTGATTGCGGGCATGACCGACCTGAAAGACGCGATCGCCTTCGCCCAGGGGGCCGAATCCCACTGGCCCCACAGCATGTACATGCCCGACGGGCAGTTCGTGATGACCCACGATTCGGGCGAGAAGGCCCCGGACAACGAGGTGCTGGGGCCGGTGACGCCGCGCGGGGCGGCCTCGGGCATCGTCTATCGCGGCCACGAGAAGCTCGCCGAATGGGGCGACGTCGACCGCGCCGACATGACCTTCAGCGTCGCCAAGAGCTACCTCGCCCTGCTGGCGGGCCTGGCGCTGGGCGACGGGCTGATCAGGAGCCTCGACGACAAGGTCGCCGCCTACGCGCTCGACGACGGGTTCACCAGCGAGCAGAACCGCGACATCACCTGGCGCCACCTGCTGACCCAGACCAGCGAATGGTCGGGCACCGTGTTCGGCAAGGAAGACCGCATCGATCACAATCGCGTGGTCGGCCTCGCCGTCGCCGACGCGCCCAAGGGCACGCGGCGCGCGATGAAGAAGCCCGGGACCTTCTACGAATACAACGACGTGCGCGTGAACCGGCTGTCGCGCTCGCTGCTGCAGGTCTTCAAGGAACCGCTGCCGCAGGTGCTGAAGCGGCGCATCATGGACCCGATCGGCGGCTCGCAGGGCTGGAAGTGGGACGGCTACCGCAATTCCTACGACACGATCGACGGCAGGCCGATGCTGTCGGTGCCGGGCGGCGGCCACTGGGGCGGCGGCATCGTCATCTCGGCGCGCGACCTCTCGCTGATGGGACGGCTGGTGGCGCAGGGCGGCGTGTGGGACGGCAAGCAGATCCTGCCCAAGGGCTGGACCGACGAGCTGGTGAAGCCCTGCCCTGTCGCGCCGTTCTACGGGCTGATGTGGTGGCTCAACACCGACAAGCGGCAGTTCGCGGCCGCCTCGGAGCGCAGCTACTTCGCGCTGGGCTGGGGCAGCCACATCGTCTGGATCGATCCCGACAACGACCTCGTCACGGTGCTGCGCTGGATCGACCGCAAGAAGGCGCCGGAATTCGTCGAACGTCTGCTGGGTGCGATCAAAGCATGAGTCTGGATTTCTCCGCCGTCCCCCGCATGGAGGATGGCCGCACCGCCGCCGAGCATATCGAAGAGGTCGCCGCGAAGTCGCAGATCGTGCGCGTGCCGATGGGCGCGCGCAGCGCCGGCGGTACCGGCACGATGATGTGGCACGTGTTCGGCGCCGCCCCCGAAAAGCCGATCCTGCTGCTGTTCCATGGCGGTTCGGGCTCATGGATCCACTGGATCCGCAACGTCCTGCCGCTCAGCGAGCATTTCAGCGTCTACGCCGCCGATCTTCCCGGTCTCGGCGACAGCGACCCGCCCGACGACGTGAACGACATCTGGTCGGTGACGCATTGCGTCGAGGCCGCGATGAACGAGCTGCTGCCGAAGGACAGGCGCTTCGCCATCGCCGGTTTCTCGTTCGGCGGCATGGTCTCGGGCCATATCGCGACCCTGTTCGAGGATCGCATCGAGCGCATCGCCCTGGTCGGCGCCGGCGGCCTCAAGGCCACCCGCAAGCCCGGCCCGAAGCTGCACAAGCTCCTGCCCGAGATGCCGCCCGAGACGCTGGCGGCCGAGGCGCGGCGCAATCTCGAGATCCTGATGCTGCACGATCCGAAGAACGTCGACGGCATCGCGATCCACATGCAGATCCTCAACACGACGCGCGCCAAGACGCGCAGCCGCATCATGGGCCAGGCCTTCAAGCTCAGCGAGGTGCTGCCGCGGGTGAAGACGCCGCTCACCGGCATCTGGGGCGAGTTCGATTCGACGACCTATCCGCACATCCAGGAGCGCATCGATCTCTTCAGGGCGCTGCAACCCGGCTTCGAGATGAACGTGATTCCCGGCGCCGGCCACTGGGTGGCCTACGAAGCCGCCGACGCCTTCAACCGGACCCTGCTGCGCGTCCTCGCGGCATGACGGTCGCGCGATGACCGCGCGGGCGCGGCCCTCGCCCCGCAAGCCGTTCGCCGCGCTCCTGCTGGCGATGACCCTGGCGGCGTCGCCGGCCGCGGCCCAGCAGAACGTCGCCAACAATCCGCTGACCGATATCCCCGCCATCCAGGTGCAGAACTACCTGCAGCCGGTGATGAGCGGCCAGCCGGGCAGCGGCGCCGACCAGCCCTTCCTGCGCGGGATCCTGCCGCACGACACGTTCGGCTGGCCGCAGCTGATGCGCGCCTCGCTCGCCACCGGGACGACGGTGTGGGGACCGGCCGGCACCGAGAGCGGACTGGGCGATCTCACGCTGTTCGACGTGCCGCTGTTCCAGCTCGCCAACGCCAAGTTCGGGATAGGCCCGCTGCTGATCCTGCCGACCGCCACCAGCCCGGTGCTGGGCGAGCGCAAATGGCAGGGCGGCGTGCAGGGCGTCGTGAGCGCGCCCTACGACTGGGGGCTCGCGGCGGCGCTGGTCGCCTACCAGCAGGCCTTCGACGGCAGCGCGCGGTCGCTCACCATCCAGCCCTTCCTGTTCTACAATCTCAGCGACGGCTTCTACGTCCGGTCGAGCGGCATCACGACCATCGATTTCGGCCGCCAGCGGGCGGTCGTGCCGGTCGGCCTGGGCATCGGCCGGGTCAAGCGCCTGGCCGACGGCAACGTGCTCAACATGTATCTCGAGCCGCAATACTCGGTGGTGCAGAGCGGGATCGGGCAGCCGAGCTTCCAGGTCTTCGCCGGCTTCAACATCCAGTTCCCGCCGGGGCGCCCGTAAGCCTATCGGATTTTCCCGGCGCGGCGTCATAATCGCCCCCAACAAGCAGGACAGCCGGATCGGCTGCCACGATGGGGGAGGAAGCGGCATGGGCGCACGGACCGGTTCGCAGTTTCTCGACGGGCTCCGCAAGACGCGGCGCGAGATCTGGGTCGACGGCGAGAAGATCGCGGACGTCACGGCGCACCCGAAGCTGCGCGGCGGCGCCGAAAGCCTGGCCGCCCACTTCGACCGGCAGCATGCCTGGGCCGACGAATGCCTGTTCACGCATCCCGACAGCGGCCAGCCCACCAGCGTCAGCCACATGATCCCGCGCTCGCACGACGAGCTGCGGCATCGCCATGCCGGGCTGGTGCGGCTGTCGGAAGGCTCGATGGGCATCATGGGCCGCACGCCCGACTACATGAACATGAAGTTCGCGGCCTTCGCCTCGGCGCCCGGCGTCTGGGCCGGCGCCGACGGACGCAACGCACAGGGCGCGAAGAACCTGGTGGCGTTCCAGCGGCGCCTCGCCGAGCAGGACCTGTCGCTCACCCACACGATCATCCAGCCGACCACCGACAAGCGCACCGATGCCAAGCTGCTGGGCAACAAGGTGACGGTGCGCAAGGTCGGCCAGACAGCCGACGGCATCATCGTCCGCGGCGGCCGCGTGCTGGCCACGCTCGCGCCCTATGCCGACGAGCAGACCGTGTATCCCGGCCAGCCGATCCCCGCCGGCGCCAGCGAGTACGCCGTCTCCTTCGCGATTCCGCTCGACACGCCCGGGCTGAAATTCCTGTGCCGCGATTCGGCCGCGGCGCCGGGGGCCGATCCGTTCGACCGGCCGCTGTCGTCGCGCTTCGACGAGCAGGATGCCTTCTGCATCTTCGACGACGTGCTGGTGCCGTGGGACCGCGTCTTCATCGACGGCGACGTCGAGATCTACAACTCGATGCGCCAGACCGGCTTCACCATCAACATGACCACCCAGTCGACCGTGCGCGCGCTCACCAAGCTCGAATTCGCCTACGGCCTCGCCACGCGCATGGCCGAGCTGATCGGCGACCATGCGCCGGCGACGATGGAGATGCTGGGCGAACTGGCCTGCTACGTCCGCATGACCGCCAATGCCCTCGAACTGTCGCTGGAGCAGGCCGCGCCGCGCGAGGACGGCGTGTGGTTCCCCCGGGGCGCACCGCTCGAGCCGCTGCGCGCGATGCTGCCCGTGTGGATGCCGCGGGTGGCCGAGATCATCACCCTGATCGGCAGCCACAACCTGCTGACGACGCCCAGCCGCGCCCAGTTCGACGATCCCGGCCTGCGGCCGCTGATCGACGAGATGCTGGGCGGCGCCGACGGCGCGGCGGCCGACGACCGGGCGGCGGTGTTCCGCCTGGCCTGGGATTTCGTCGGCTCGGCGCTGGCGGGACGCGGCTTCCTCTACGAGCGCTTCTACCTGACCTCGGCCGCGCGCAACAAACAGATGCTGCACCAGCGCTTCTTCGACCGGACCCGCTCGCAGGCCCTGGTCGATGATATGCTGTCGCGGGCCCGCTGAAGACATCACCCCCGGGAAGGGAACGACCATGACCAACCTGCTCTGTGTCGGCACCGCCGGCATGTCCGTGTGGTTCAGCCGCGACGACGGCGAGACCTGGATCCGGCCCTATATCGAATCCGGCCTCTATCTCGAGGCGCGCGTCTGGGCGCTGTCGGCCCATCCGCAGCGGCCGGGCGAAGTGCTGGCCGGCACCGATTCCGGCCTCTACCGCTGGAACGAGGGCGACCAGAAATGGACGCACCTGCCCTCGCTGCTCGACGACTACGACATCTGGGCGATGGCGCAGGCGCCGGACGATCCCGACACTATCGTGGTCGGCACCCAGCCCGCGCACATCTTCGTCTCGACCGACGGCGGCAGGAGCTTCGCCCCGGCACAAGGCTCGTTCGCCGACGCCTGCATCTTCGTCGGCAAGCCGAGGGTGACGCAGATCCTGTTCGATCCGGTCGACCGGGACACGCTGTGGGCCGGCGTCGAGATCGACGGCGTACACCGCTCGACCGATCGCGGCCGCACCTGGAAGAAGGTCGGCCAGGGCATCAACTCCGAGGACATCCACGGCCTCGCGGTGATTCGCAACGGATCGAAGCTGGTCTACGCCACGACCAACCGCGGCCTGAACCTGAGCCGCGACAATGGCGAGACCTTCGCCTTCCAGGAACTCGATTCGCCCTGGCAATACACCCGCACCATCGTGCCCCGCGCCGACGGCGACGCGACGGTGTTCCTGACCAACGGCAACGGCCCGCCGGGCTCGACCGGCCGGCTGCTGCGCAGCACCGACCATGGCGCGCACTGGCAGGACGCGAAGCTCCCGGGCGACCTCAACTCGACACCGTGGACTGTGGCGACGCATCCCTCGAACCCGAAGCTGATCTTCGTCTGCTCCAACCTCGGCCAACTCTTCCGCTCGACCGACGGCGGCGACACCTGGACCAAGCTCCCGCGCGAGTTCGGCGAGGTGCGCAGCACGATCTGGCAACCGCTGCCCTGAACACCCACCGCCGCCCACACCAACACACACCCACGCCCACACCCACAACCTCATCCTGAGCGACCGTCGTGAGGGTCAAGCGTTTGCCCATGGCTTTTTGTCCCTGAGGATTGCGTTGAGGATGGTCACGAGCTTGCGCATGCAGGCGACGATGGCGACCTTTGCGGG
>NZ_JAJISD010000005.1 GCF_020880995.1 Reyranella aquatilis
AGCCCGCAAAGGTCGCCATCGTCGCCTGCATGCGCAAGCTCGTGACCATCCTCAACGCAATCCTCAGGGACAAAAAGCCATGGGCAAACGCTTGACCCTCACGACGGTCGCTCAGGATGAGGTCATAGGGGCTTTTCATAGCCTGTTGTTTTGGTGCATTCATTTCCGGCCCGGCTCTCGGGATGAGGTCCGTGGGTCAGTCCGAGACGAAGCGGCCCTAGATCCCCTCGTTCGGGATCTTGAGCACGATGCCGCAATGCTTGCAGTGCACCGCGTCGATGTCGTGCACCAGCAGCGCGCAGGAGGGGCATTCGTAGCGGACCTTGTAGGGTCGGAAGATGGCCTGCAGCAGGCGCAGGAAGAGGCCGACGCCCACCACCATGATGATGACGGCGAGCAGGCGGCCGCCGGGCGTCTTGAGCGTGATGTCGCCGAAGCCGGTGGTCGTCAGCGTGGTGATGGTGAAGTAGAGCGCGTCGACATAGTTGGCGATCTGCGGGTTGATGCTGTGCTGGGTGACGTAGACCACCGACGTCACGATGAAGATGAAGACGCCGAGATTGACCGTGCGCTGGATGATGTCCTCGTTGCGCCGGAACCAGGCCGAATCGTGCCGCAGGTCGCGCAGCAGGTGGTAGGAGCGCAGCAGCCGCAGCGCGCGGGCGATGCGCAGGAAGGCGAGATTGTCGAGGAAGACCGGCAGCAGCAGCGACAGGATCACGATCACGTCGGCCGCCGAGGTAAGGCTGAACAGGTGGCGCATCGGCCGGCGCTGGACCCACAGCCGGGCCGCGAACTCGACGGACAGCAGGACGCCCAGCGCGAGATCGAGCGCGATCATCCAGGGCTGCTGCCCGCCGAACGGCGCCAGCAGGAACACGCCGATGGTGGCGATGTCGAAGGCGACGAGACCGTAACGAAACCGTCGCGCCTCCGGGCCGTCGCCGAAATAGAGATCCCGGAACTTCTCGCGCAATGACGTCGTTGCCATTCCTCCAGATATCATGGCCGAGGGTTCGGGGCACCGGGCGGGTGGAAACGACTCCGCCGCGCGACGACTACCCCGCGGCCTGCGCCGTCGGCATCGCGAGCGTGGGCGGGGCGGTGCTGAAGGAGCGCAGGACCTGCCCGGGCGGCGTCACCTTCACATAGTCCTCGCCGTCGAAGACCTGGACGCCGTTGACCCACACGCCCTTGAGGCCGGGAGCGCTGCGGATCAGGCGGTTGGCGCCGGCCGGAAGGTCGGCGACGCGGCGGGTGCGGCTGACATGGATGGTCGCCGGATCGAACAGCATGAGGTCGGCCCAGGCACCGACCTCGATGCGGCCGCGGTCGACGATGCCGTAGATGTGGGCCGGATCGCCGGTCAGCTTGCGGATGGCGTGCGGCAGGCTGAAGCGGCCGAGCTCGCGCACCCAGCGGCCGAGCAGGTGCATGGCGTAGCCCGCGTCGCAGAACAGCGTCAGATGCGCGCCGGCGTCGGACAGGCTGATCAGGTTGCCGTCGTCCGCGATGAGATCGCCGACACGCTTCTCGTCGACGTTCAGCAGCCGCACGATGAAGGTCGTCTCGAGATCGTCGGCGAGGCCGATGTCGAGCAGCGCGTCCACCGGATCGATGCCGCGCTCGCGCGCGATGTCCTCGATGGTGCGGCCCTCCAGGGCGGGTTCGGTCGGCGACACGGCCACTTCCATCAGGTGCCAGGTGCCGTTGAAGATGCGGCCGCCCTCGACCGGCGTCGCCAGCGACGTCTTGAAGGCGGCGCGAAAGGCAGGATCGACGAACAGCGCGCGATGCTGTGCCTTGTCGCCGGCCTTGGGCCACGGCGCAATGGTCTGCAGCATGTAGGCGTTGAGCAGCCCGAAGTTCATGTTGAGTGGCTGGCACGAGGCCTGGGCATAGACCGCGTGGCCGCGCGTGCGCGCCTCGGCGCAGGCGGCGGAGATCCCCGGCGCATGCTCGGGCCTGGTCGGATAGTCGAGCAGCGGGCAGTAGATCACCGGCCGGCCGGAGAGCCGGGCCAGTTCCTCCATGAAGGGAATGGTCGAGCGCTGGCCGCAGGTCGCCATGGTGACGCCGTGGCCGTGCCGCGCCATCACGCGCGCCAGCGCGCGGAACTCGTCGTCGCTGGCCAGGCGCGAGGGCACCGGGATGCCGCCATAGCCGTTGTGGTTCTCGAAAGTGGAGGAGCCGAGCCCGATCGCGCCGGCCGCCAGCGCCTCGTCGAACAGCGAGGACATCTTCGCCAGCTCATCCGCCGTCGCCTCGCGCTCGGAGCCCGCGTCGCCCATCACCACGGTGCGCAGCGCCGAGTGCGAGCAGAAGGAGGCGACGTTGGGCGTGACGCCGCGCCGGGCGATGAAGTCGAGATAGCTTCCGAAATCGTCGAACTGCCAGTCCACACCCTCGCGCAGCGCGTCGAGCGACATCGCCTCGACCTCGGAGAGGTTCTTCAGCAGCGTGTCACGCGTGGCTGGCGTCGCGGGTGCAATGCCGAACCCGCAATTGCCGATCACCACCGTCGTGACGCCCAGCGCCGGCGATGGCGAGGCCGTAGAGTCCCAGGTGAGCTGCGCGTCGTAGTGGGTGTGCACGTCGATCACCCCGGGCGCCAGCACCAGACCCGTCGCGTCCACCGTCTCGCGCGCCGGCCCGAGATCGCGGCCGATGGCGGCGATGCGGCCGTCCTTCACCGCGACGTCCAACTTGCGCAGCGGGTTGCCCAGACCGTCGGCCATGTCGGCATTCGTGACGACCAGATCGAACATGCAATCCTCCCGGAGCGTGCGGCACTTCGAGTGCGTTTGGCCGCCATTCTCCGCGAGAAGCGTGAGGTTGTACCGCCTCAATTCGCGGCATTTCCGCGTCGTGGATGGATCGGTATCGAACCGACGGCGGAACGACGCTCGGGTTTGCACGTTGGGGTCCGCAATTTCGCGGCCCCGGACTTCGGTCCCGAGCGAGGATCATGGACCCCTATATCGTGATGCTCGCCGGCTTCGGCGCGATCGTGCTTCTGACGGCATGGCTTCCCATGGTGCTGAAGGAGCTGCCGCTTTCGCTGCCGATCTTCTGTGTCGCGGTCGGCGCCCTGCTGACCGGCCTCTTCGACCAGGCGCAGGCGCCCTCGCCCCAGGCCCATCTCAAGCTGACGGAACGGCTGACGGAAGCCGTGGTCATCGTGGCGTTGATGGGGGCGGGGCTCAAGCTCGACCGGCCGCTGGCCTGGGCGACCGCCGGCCTGACCTGGCGGCTGCTGGGAGTTGCCATGCCGCTCACCATCGTCGCCATCGCCCTGCTGGCGCACGGGCTGCTAGGCGTCGGGCTGGCCGCGGCGCTCCTGCTGGGCGCCGCGCTCTCGCCCACCGATCCCGTGCTGGCGAGCGACGTCCAGGTCGGCCCGCCCGGCCAGGGCGGCGAAGACGAGGTGCGCTTCACCCTGACGGCCGAGGCCGGACTGAACGACGGGCTGGCATTTCCTTTCGTCCATCTTGCCATCCTGCTCGCGACGGTGAGCTCGGCCGACGCGTCCTGGCTGGAGTGGGTGACGCTCGACGTGGGGTGGCGGCTGGCGGCGGGGATCGCCGTCGGGGTCGCCGTCGGCCGCGGCCTCGGCTGGCTGACCTTCCGTCTCCCCAACCGCTCCAAGCTCTCGCGCACCGGCGACGGGTTCGTGGCGCTGGGCATCACCGCGATCGCCTACAGCCTCGCCGAGATGGCGCACGGCTACGGGTTCCTGGCGGTCTTCGTGTCCGCCGTCGCCTTCCGCGGCTTCGAACGGCGGCATCACTACCACGAGAAGCTGCACGACTTCGTCGAGCAGATCGAACGCCTGCTGATGATGATGCTTCTCGTGCTGTTCGGCGGCGCGCTGGCGGAGGGCGGCCTGTTGCGCAACACCGACTGGGCGATGGTCGGGTTCGCCGCGCTCACGCTGCTGGTCGTGAGGCCGCTGGTCGCCTGGATCAGCCTGCTCGGCCGCAAGGAGCCCACGCCGGAACGGGCGATCATCGCCTTCTTCGGCATTCGCGGCATCGGGTCCGTCTATTACATTGCCTTCGCGCTGGGCCGGGCGCCGTTCGCGGAGGCGGACCTGCTGTGGAACGCGGTATCTCTGGTGATCCTCGTCTCGATCACCCTGCACGGCACGACCGTCACGCCGATAATGCGGTTCATCGACAAGCGCCGCGGGCGCTGACGCAAGATCTCAGCCCGCCGGAACTTGCACGGCGAAGGACCGTTGTGTGTGCGGCATCGGCCGGACTGCGGAGGCCTCATCACGCGCCCGACGGTGGAGGACGGCATGAATCTCAGAGCCCTGGCGGGCAGCGTTGCCTCCCTCACACTATTGATTGCCGGACCGGCCTTCGGCCAGGGCACGTTCGGTCTCTCGATCGAAAACTGTTCCGATTACGTCGCCCGGGCGATGAGCCAGGTCCAGATGGCATCCGGCTGTAGCGTCTCGGGACCGAGCTGGAGCGCCGAGCCGGCCGACCATGCCGCCTGGTGCAAGCGCGCCTCGGCGCGCGAGCGCGGCCGCGAGGACGAGGCGCGCCGCAACGTCTTGATCACGTGCCGGGGAGATTTCGGCACCGTACAGATCAAGAGCTGCAACGAGTACGTGGCCCGGTCGCGCACGCAGCTGGAGCTTGCCCAGGCGCTCTCATCGAGCTGCACCTTCGACGGGATGCGGTGGAGTTCGAACATCGTCCAGCACATGCACTGGTGCAACCGCACGCCCGTCGACCGGCACGCCACCGAAGACGCCGCCCGCCGCAGGGAACTGGCCTCCTGCACCGCCCGGTCGAACTAGACCGGGGCGCCACGATGAAGATGAAGCGCCCGAGATCGATCGTGCGCCGGATGAGCCCGTAGCGGAACCTGCGGGCCTCCCTGTCGTGCCGCGCAAGCTACAGGAACTTTTCGTGCCATCGCTTCGTTGCCATGCCTCCGGATATCATGGCTTCGAGTCGGGGCACCGGGCCGCGCTTGCCGATGGCAGGCCCGTCGTCACCAAAACGACTGCCAGATGCGCTACGATGGGCCCATGAGAGACAATGAAAGTCCGGACCCGCCAAACCTGTTCTGGCGGCGGGAGACGGCGACACGCGCCGGGCTGATCGTCGACGCGGGCGCCTATTTCGAGGCCGGCCGCAAGGCGATGCTGAAGGCGCGCAAGCGCATCATGCTGATCGGCTGGGACTTCGACGCCCGCATCGCGCTCTCCGACGAGCGCCTCCCGGGCGAGCCGCGCACGCTGGGCGAGTTCGTGCTGTGGCTGGTGAAGCGCAATCCCGAGCTGGAAGTCTTCCTGCTGCGCTGGAACATCGGGGCGCTGAAGGCGCTGTTCCGCGGCACGACGATCTTCACGCTGATGCGCTGGATGGCCCATCCGCGCATCCACACGCGGCTCGACGGCGCCTCGACGCTGGGCGCCTCGCACCATCACAAGATCGTCGTGATCGACGATTGCCTGGCCTTCTGCGGCGGCATCGACATGACCAGCAACCGCTGGGACACGCCCGAGCATCGCGACGGCGACCCGCGCCGCGTCGGACCCGATGGCAGCCCCTACGCGCCGTGGCACGACACGACCTCGATCCTCGAGGGGCCGGTGGCGCAGGCGCTGGGCGAGCTGTCGCGCAAGCGCTGGCAGGCAGCGGGCGGCCACGCACTCGAACCGGTCGACTGCGGCGTCGACTGCTGGCCGGAGGGCGTCGAGGCGCAGTTCCGCAACGTCTCGGTGGCGATCAGCCGGTCGCGGCCCGAGGGCGACGATGGCGGCCCGCCGGTGCGCGAGATCGAGGCGACGTATCTCGCGCTGATCGCCCGCGCCCGGAAGTACATCTACGCCGAGAGCCAGTATTTCGCGTCGCGCCGCATCGCCGAGGCGATCGCCCACCGACTGGAGGAGGCCGACGGGCCCGAGATCGTGCTGGTCAATCCGTTCAAGTCGCAGGGCTGGCTGGAGCCGGTGGCGATGGATACCGCGCGCGCGCGCCTCTACGCGGCGCTGGAGCATCTCGATTGCCACGCGCGGCTCCGCATCTATCACCCGTTCACGCAGGCCGGCGAGCCGATCTACGTGCACGCCAAGATGATGATCGTCGACGACGAGGTGCTGCATGTGGGCTCGTCCAACATGAACAACCGCTCGATGCGCCTCGACACCGAATGCGACGTCACCCTCGACGCGGCCGTGCCCGGCAACGAGAGTGCCGCGCCGACCATCCGCGCGCTGCGCGACAGGCTGCTGGCCGAGCATCTCGGCGTGACCGCCGAAGCGGTGGCGGCAGCGGTCGACGGCAAGGGCTCGCTGATCGCCGCCGTCGAGGCGCTGCGCGGCCAGGGCCGGTCGCTGCGCCCCTACGAGATCCTCGACCTGCACGAGGTCGAGACCTGGCTGGCCGACAACCAGGTGCTCGATCCCGAGGGACCCGGCGAGATCTTCGAGGCGACGTCCAAGGGCGGCCTGCTGCGCGGCCTGCGCCGCCATCTCCACACCCACGCCGACCGCATGCGCCACCGCCTGCACAAGCACCGCTCGCGCGCCTGAACGCCAAGGCGGAAGGTCCCTGCCCGCATTCCAATGGGGAGGCGATTCTGCTTCGCTCGGAAAGACCCGATCGCCCTAGCCCGGCCGCTTGCGTCCGCGGAACGGGAGACGCAGCAGCGCCGGGAAGGCGCCGCGCATCTTCTCGAAGGCGACGTAGAGGCCGGGGATCACGAAGATGCCGAGGCAGGAGGCCGCCAGCATGCCGCCGAACACGGCGGTGCCGACCGCGCGCTGGGTCGCCGCACCCGCGCCCGAGGCGATCACCAGCGGCACGAGGCCCAGGATGAAGGCGAAGGACGTCATCATCACCGCGCGGAAGCGCTGCCCCGCGGCCGAGGTGGCGGCCGTTACGGGATCGCTGCCGCCGGCCCGCTCGTGCATGGCGACCTCGATCACCAGGATGGCGTTCTTGGCCGCCAGCGCGATCAGCACGACGATGCCGATCTGGGCATAGACGTTGTTGGCGAGGCCGGTCAGCCAGAGCGCCGCCAGCGCACCGAACAGGCCGACGATCACCGACAGCAGCGCCGCCACCGGCAGCGCCAGGCTCTCGTAGAGGCCCACCAGGAACAGGTAGGCGAACAGCACCGCCAGCGCGAGCACGAAGCCGGTCTGGCTGCCCGCCTCCTTCTCCTGCTGCGCGGTGCCGGCCCACTGGTAGGAATAGCCCGGCGGCAGGCTGGCGCGCGCCACCCGCTCCATCGCCGCGATCGCCTCGCCCGATGAATAGCCCACGGCGGGCGCGCCGTTCAGCGTCACCGAGCGCAGGTTGTTGTAGCGGTTGATGGTGGCGGGCGCCGTCGTGAGTTCGAGCGTCGCCATCGCCTGCAGCGGCACCAGCTTGCCGCTCGACGAGCGCACGCGCACCCGCTTCACGTCCTCGATGGTGCGGCGGTCGAGCGCGTCCGCCTGCACGCGCACCGTCCAGGTGCGACCGAACATGTTGAAGTTGTTGACGTTGCGGCTGCCCATCGCGGTCTGCAGGGCGGCGAAGATGTCGGGGATGGCGACGCCCAGCGTCTCGGCGCGGTCGCGGTCGAGTTCAAGCCGGATCTGCGGCGTCGAGGCGCTGTACGTGGTGAAGACGCCCGCCAGCTCGGGCGCGGCCTGGGCCGCGTTGATGACGCCGCGTGCCACCGCCACGATCTCCTCGGGCGGTGCGCCGGTGAGGCTCTGGACCTCGAACTCGAAGCCCGAGGAATTGCCCAGCCCCGCGATCGGCGGCGGGTTGAAGGCATAGATGTTGGCCACCGCCACGCGGTCGAACGCCCTGTTCAGCCGCTCCAGCACCGCGAAGGCCGTCATCTCGCGGCCGGGACGCTCGGCGTAGGGCTTGAGCGACACGATCATCATGGCGCGGTTGGGCAGGTTCAGCCCGTCGAGCAGGCTGTTGCCGCTCACGGTGAAGAAGTTCTGCAGCCACGGCTGGCCCTGCAGCATGTTCTCGACCTGCATCACCGCCTCCAGGGTGCGGCTGGTCGAGGCGGCGTCGGGCAGCTGGATCTCGGCCATGAAGGAGGACTGGTCCTCGTCGGGCAGGAAGCCGGTGGGCACGACGCGCAGCAGCCCGCCGGTCGCCAGCGCGAACAGGCCGACCAGGCCGACCGCCAGCAGACTGCGGCGGATCAGCGGGCCGGCGACGCGCAGGTAGCCGTTGCGCGTGGCGTCGAGGCCGCGCTGGATACGGGCCATCAGGCCGCGCGGCGCGCCGCGGCGGGTGAGCAGCAGCGCGCACAGCGCGGGCGACAGCGACAGCGCGTTGATCGCCGAGATCACCATGGCGACCGAGATCGTCACCGCGAACTGCTGGTATAGCTTGCCCGCGATGCCCGGCATGAAGGCGGTCGGGATGAACACCGAGAGCAGGACCAGGGTGATGGCGATGATCGGGGCCGTGACCTCGGCCATCGCCTTCTCGGTGGCCTCGGCGGGCGTGAGCCCGGGCTCCTTCTCCAGCGTGTGCTCGACCGCCTCGACCACCACGATGGCGTCGTCGACCACGATGCCGATGGCCAGCACCAGCGCCAGCAGCGACACGGTGTTGAGCGAGAAGCCCAGCACCTGCATCACCGCGAAGGTGCCGACCAGCGCCACCGGCACGGCGATGATGGGAATGAGCGTGGCGCGCACGCTGCCGAGGAACAGGAAGACCACGAGGGCCACCAGCACGAAGGCCTCGATCAGGGTCTTCACCACGCTGTGGATCGTCGCCTCGACGAACACGGTGGTGTCGTACATGACGTCGAAGGCCACGTCCTCGGGCAGCCGGTCCTGCAGCTCCTGCAGCACCTTGCGGACGCCCTCGGCGGTGGCGAGCGCGTTGGCGCCGGCCAGCTGGTAGATCTGGATGCCGGCCGCCGGCTTGCCGTTGTAGCGCGTTGTGACGTCGGCATTGGCCGAGCCCAGCTCGACCCGGCCGATGTCGCGGATGCGCAGCAGCGCGCCCTCCGGCGTGGCGCGCACGCTGATGTTGCCGAACTCCTCGGCCGAGGTGAGCCGCCCCTTGGCGGTGATGTTGAGCTGGAAGTCGACGCCGTCGAGCAGCGGCGCGGCGCCGACGCGGCCGACCGCGGCCTGCATGTTCTTGGCCTCGATCGCCTTCACCACGTCCTGCGCGGTGACGCCGAGGCTCGACATGCGGTCGAGGTCGAGCCAGACGCGCATGGCGTAGTCGAGGCCGCCGAATAGGCCGGCCGAGCCAACGCCCGGCACGCGCTGCATGGCGTCGAGCACGTTGATGGTGGCGAAGTTCGACAGGAACAGCGCGTCGCGCGTCCCCTTGGGCGAGTAGACCGCGACCACCTGCAGGAGCGCCGAGGACTGCTTCTTCACCAGCACGCCGTTGCGCTGCACCTCGTCGGGCAGCTGAGGCATGGCGCGGTTGATGCGGTTGTTGACGTTGACCGTGTGGTCCTGCGGGTTGGAGCCGACCTTGAAGTAGATGCTCAGGCTGTAGCTGCCGTCGCTGCCCGAGGTCGACTTCATCGAGATCATGTTCTCGACGCCGTTGACGTTGCGCTCGATGATCTGCGCCACGCTCTCCTCGACCACCTGGGCCGAGGCGCCGGCATAGCTGGTCGTGACGGTGACTTCCGGCGGCACGATGTTGGGGAACTGCGCGATCGGCAGGCTGCCCAGCGCCAGCAGGCCCGCGATCACCATGATCGCGGAGACGACGAAGGCCAGCCGCGGGCGGCGGATGAAGAGCGAGGCGATGCCCATGGATCAGCGCTTCGGCTGGTCGGCGGCGGCCGGCGCGGCCTGCGTCTCGACGGTCATGCCCGCGCGCACGCGCTGCTGGCCGCGCACGATCACCCGGTCGCCCGCCTTGAGGCCGCTCGCCACCGCGATCATGCCGTCGCGCACGAAGTCGACGGTGATGCGGCGCTGCTCGACGACGCCCTTGCCGTCGACGACATAGACATAGGGGCCGGTCTGGTCGATCGCCATCGCCGGCTGAGGCACCACCAGCACCTTGGCCGGCTCGTTGCCCTCGACGATCACCCGCACCGTCTGGCCGTCGGTCAGCAGTTCGTCGGCATTGTCGAACACCGCGCGCGCCATCTGGCCGTCGGTGTTGGGATCGACCGTGACGTCGATGAAGTCGACGCGGCCCTTCTCCGGGTAGAGCTTGCCGTCGGCCAGGCGCAGCCGCACCGGCAGGTGCTCGCCGGCGCGCAGGTCGCGCCGCACGTTCAGCAGCTCGGCCTGCGAGACCGAGAACAGCACGCGGATCTGCCGCTCGTTCACGATGGTGGCCAGCACGCCCGATTCCGGCCCGACGATGTTGCCCGGCGAGACGGCGGCGCGGCCGATCAGGCCGGCGATTGGCGCGGTGATCTTCGTGTAGGAAAGCTGCAGCTCGGCATCCTCGAGCTGGGCCTCGGCGTCGTCGAGCGTGGCCTTGGCCTGCAGCTGCTCGCTCAGCCGCTGGTCGTAGGCGACCTGCGAGACGTTGTTGGTCTTGAGCAGGTCGGCGGCGCGCTTCAGCTGCGCCTCGGCGTTGATCAGCGCCGCCTGCGCGCCGTCGCGCAGCGCCCGCTTCTGGTTGACGGCAATGCGGTAGGGCGCGGGATCGATGGTGAAGAGCAGCTGGCCCTCCGTCACCTTGGCGCCGTCCTCGAACTCGCGCTTGCCGAGCACGCCCTTCACGCGGGCGCGCACCTCGACCTTGTCGAACACCGCGATGCGGCCGATGTATTCCGACTGCGGCGCCAGCGGCCGCAGCTCGGCGGGCTGCACCAGCACGACCGGCGGCGCGTTGTCCGCGGCCTTCGTCTGGGCACCGGCCGCCGGGGCCAGGGCGAATGCCAGCAGCCCCGCCAGGGCAACCACCGCCGGGCGCAGGCCGCCGCGCGGCGGCGTTCCGGTGTCGTTGCGGGGAACGCGCGGCCAGTGGATCATCGTTCTACTCCGGAAAACGTCGAAGCCTTCCCTCGACCGGCCCCGGACACTTGCAGGCTTCGTCACCCGGGCGGACATAACGCATCCCCGTTTCAATATCGCTTCGCCATGATCGAGATCAAGCCAGACGGACCGGGAGACGGACGATGACGGCGAATGCCGCGCCCGGCTTCGACGAACTGCCCGTGCCGCTGGCATTGGGCTCGACCTTTTTCCACCCTGCGATCGAGCAGGTGCGCAAGTTCGCCGACGCGGTCGAAGACCCGGACGGCTGGCGGGTCGGCGATCCGTCGGACGGCCTCGTCCATCCGCTCTTCCTCGCCACCTATGTCTGGTTTCCGTCGGGCTTCCTGCGGCGCGCGCCGGGGGAGGCCGGGCATTTCGAGCTCTTCCGGGAACGCTATCCGCATCTGGTCGGCACGCCGTTCCTGCATTCCAGGAGCACCGCGCGTTTCTGCCGCCCGTTCGCGCTGGGACGACCGGTGCGCGCCGACGTGGCCGTGATCGCGAAGGACCGACGGCGGGGCCGCGACTTCATCGTGATGCGGGCCTCGTTCTTCGACGCCGATGGGCGGGCGCTCGCGCAGTTCGAGCATGCCTGCGCCATCCGCGGCAACGGCGCGCCGTCCGCCGCTGCGCCACGACCGTCGGCGCCCGTCGCGGCGGAGCCCGGCACCGTCCTGCCGCCCCGCCGCATCGAGATGACGCTGGAGAAATCGCGCCTGTTCAGCCTGCCGGGCGAGAACCACCACACCGACGACCGGCGGGCGCAGGCCCTGGGCGCCCGGGTCGCGATTCCGGCGGCCACCATGTCCTTCGCCTATCTGTCGCGTTTCGCGCAGGACCAGTTCGGCGAGGAGGCCTGGATGGCGCGCGGACGGCTCGACGCCACCTTCACACGCATGCTCCAGCGCGACGACGTGCTGGAAGTGGGCGGGCACCGCTGCGCCGACGTCCTCGATCTCGCGATCCGCAACGGCCGTCGCGAGACCGTCGCCGTGGCGATGGCGGGTCTCAATAGACGTTGAACAATCGTCTCTGGCTGCGCCCGTTTGCGCCCGGCCAGTCGGCGAAGGTCGCGCGGATCATGTAGGGCACGACTTCATTGATGTCCGACCGCCTGCCGGTGCTGTAGACGGTCGCTTCGTAGCTCCTCACCGTCTCGTTCCGGGCGTTCGACTTCCGGAGATCGATGAGGACCACGGTCATGCGGAAGTCGAAGGAGACGTCGGCGCCGTCCCGCGACCAGGTACGCGGGCGCTCGCCCTCATACGTGAAGATCACGCCGTAGTCGGCGGCGGCCTGCGTGGTAACCCGGCGCAATCCCTTGGCCTCGAACCCTGCGGCGAGCTGGTTGGCATGGGTCGCCCAGGCGAGGCTGGCTTCGGCAGGCTCGATGAAGAAGGTCTTGCCGGCCAGACTGTCGGGCAAATCGTGGAACGGCGTGAATTCCGTCCTCACGGGCGTGCCGCAGGCCGCAACCAGCGACATCAGCAATGCCAGGACGCCCAGCCGAGCCAACCGTTCCATGCCTCGCCCTTCCCTTCGGGGTACCAGGAGGCTGTTTATCGGTTGTGTGACAATATTTCTATACTCGTATCGGTTGTGACCACCGGGCAGCTGACCTAGCAGGCCGCGTCGTGAGGCTCGCGCCGGGCCTAGGGGTGATTGCCGCCGCGCACCGCGAGCGACGCAGCCCCGGCGACGACGGCAAAGGCGGCCAGCACCAGCAGGCTGCCGGCCACCGCCTCGACGAAGGCCGGGCCCATCGTGTCGGCAGCGCGCGACAGGCCGAGCCGCCAGGACAGCATCGACGAGGCGGCCGAGACGCCGAGGCAGCTTCCCAGCACGCGGCCGAGATTGACCAGCCCACCGGCCGAGGCGGCGTGGCCGGCGGGCGCGGCGTGAACGCGCCAGCACAGGTGACGCCGACGATCAGCCAGGGATGGATCGCCAGTCGTTCGAGGATGCGCAACGGCGGCGGTTCGAGGGACTTCATGGCCTGTGCGTGTGTACCGCGCCGGGACTTCCAAGCGAAATAGCCGATGGCCGCATCCGAACAAGGTCCTTCGCCGCGCTCAGCATGACACCGGTGGGGTGACTGGCGCAGTGCGCCTGTCCCGACAAAATTGTCATCGCGGGCGGGGTGACCCCCGCCCTGGAGCACAGCGAAGGACCCTACCTGCTTAGACACACAGCCATCGACGTCAGGTCACATCCGGCGGGCGGAACGTCACGATTGCGGCGGTGCCCTGTCGATAGCACTGTCATGGCAATGAACAGTCGAGGAAACGCTTCCTGATGTCGCCCAGCATCCGGCGGCAGGCCATCATCATCGTGGCGACGCTGGCGACGGCCTATGTCGCGAGCCACTTCTTCCGCGCGGCCAACGTCACGATCGGGCTCGACCTGATGCGCGACCTCGGCATCGGGCCGGAAGCGCTGGGCGCGCTGACCGGCGCCTTCTTCTTCGGCTTCTCGGCGATGCAGATTCCCTGCGGCTTCCTGTTCGACCGCTACGGGCCGCGCCGCACGGTGACCGGCATGCTGGTGGTCGCGGTGATCGGCGCGACGTTGTTCACCCTGGCGCCGGCCTGGCCGCAGCTGCTGGCGGGCCGCGCGCTGATGGGCGCGGGCTTCGGCGTGATGCTGATCGGCAGCATGGTGGTGATCTCGCGCTGGTTCCCGCCCGACCGCTTCGCCACGCTGGCGGGCATCGTCCTGTCGGTCGGCCTGCTGGGCAACCTGCTCGCCACCACGCCGCTCGCCTGGGGCACCGGCGAGATCGGCTGGCGCGGCGTGTTCGGGATCATGGTGGTCTTCACCGCGCTGACGGCACTCGCGGTCTGGACCATCGTGCGCGACGCGCCGCCGGGCCATCCCTTCCTCGAGCGCAAGACCGAGACGCCGGCGGAGATGATGCGCGGTCTGGGTGAGGTGCTGAAGAACCCGCAGCTCAAGTTCATCCTCGCGCTCAACTTCTGCAACTATGCCTGCACCTTCACCGTGCAGGGCCTGTGGGGCGGCCCGTTCCTGCGAGAGGTCCATGGGCTCAGCCGCGTCGAATCGGGCAACGTGCTGCTGGTCGCGGTGATCGCCTACCAGATCGGCATGCTGACCATCAGCCCGCTCGACCGCGTGTTCGACACGCGCAAGCGCATCGCCATCACCGGCACCCTGCTGATCGCCGCCATCCTCGCCACCTTGGCGCTGTGGGCCAATGCGCCGCTCTGGGTCGCCATGGCCGCCATCGTCGGCATCGGATTCCTGAGCGCGTCGAGCACCATGGTGATGACCCACGGGCGCGGCACCTTCCCCGACCGGCTGATCGGCCGCGGCATCGCCACCATGAACACCAGCGTGATGCTGGGCGTCGCCTGCATGCAGAGCCTGTCGGGTGTGATCGTCGGCGCCTTCCCGCCTTTGCCCGACGGTGCGCGTTCGGAGGAAGCGTACCGCAGCCTGTTCGGCTTCATGGTCGTGGTGCTGCTGGTCGCCGTGACCATCTACAGCCGGTCGCGCGACGTCCGCCCCAGCGACGAACTGCGCGCGCGGCAGGCGGCACTCAAGCCCTGACACAGGCTTGCCCGCAGCGCCGGGCGATCTACTCTCGCGGCATGATCACCCGCAGGACGACCCTCTTCTCCGGCCTCGCCGCGACGGCCGCCGCCGGCTGCACCCCGAGCCAGCCCGTCTCGACCGCCAGGCCCTACCCGATCGCCCCGCCGCCGCCCGACCGCGCGACGATGGGGCTCGACGCGGTGATCGACCTCAGCCGCAGCGTGGCCGTCTCCGATTTCCGCGCCGTGCGGCAGAGCGGCATGCTGGGCGTGATCCACAAGGCGACCGAGGGCGGCGACTATCTCGACACCGCCTATGCCGGGCGGCGGCCGCAGGCCGAGGCGGCCGGTCTGCTGTGGGGCGCCTATCATTTCGGCACCGGCCAGACGCCCGGCGCCCGTCAGGCCGCCTACTTCCTCTCCGTCTCGCGTCCCGGCCCGCGCACGCTGCTGGCACTCGACCTCGAGGCCAACGAGAACAACCCGCGCAACTCGATGCGGGTCGACCAGGCCGAGGAGTTCGTGCAGGCGGTGGCGGCGGCGACCGGCCGGCTGCCGGTGGTCTACGTCCACCCGACCTGGGCCAATGGCGAGCCGCTGCCCAACTCCGGCCTCAGCCTCGGCGCGCGCATCACGCCCGATTCG
Source organism: Reyranella aquatilis (assembly GCF_020880995.1). Lineage (GTDB taxonomy): Bacteria > Pseudomonadota > Alphaproteobacteria > Reyranellales > Reyranellaceae > Reyranella > Reyranella aquatilis. Next base: position 15,166 of record NZ_JAJISD010000005.1, read on the forward strand.
ATCCTGGCGCGCTGCGGACTGTGGGTTGCCGACTATCACGATTCGCCCGAGATTCCGCTGGCCTGGGAAACGACCGGCTGGCGGCTCTGGCAGTATGCCGGCGACGAGAGCGAGGGAAAGCCCGCCTACGGCCAGACCAACATCGTGAAGGGCGTCAGCCACTGCGACCGCAATCTCTTCAACGGCGATGCCGGGGAACTGCGCCGCTTCTGGGGCGCCGCCTAGCCGGAATTCCCGCGGCCTGCGGCAAGCGCGAAAAGAGGCGGCGGGGCCGCGCCCGAGGAGCTAGACTGACCCCATGTCCGCCATCGAAGCCCTGCGCAAGTCGCTGTCCGCCTCCTCTGAAGACGCCTCTTCCGAGGACAAGAAGAAGATGGCGGTCGAGGCCATCACCAAGATTCTGGATGCGCTGGGCCGTGGCGTGGCCCCGTTCGGCGAATGGGAGCAGCGCTGCCTGGGCGCCGCCATCATCGCGCTGCGGTCGAGCAAGTTCGACGAGGCGCGGTCCTTCGCGCGGCGCGCGATCTGGCCGGAGGAGAACCGGCGCAACTCGGGCGTCGCCCGCTTCCCCCTGCGGCCCGGCATGCTGAGCCTCGCGGAACTCGCCCACGAGCTGGAAACCGCGCGCAAGCTGCCGCCGCGCGGTAAACCCCGCACGGTCGAATAGGCGACGGGAAAAGACCGGCTGCGCGGCGGCCGAAATTCGACAAAACCACCCATTGCGGATCGACCGGGGCAGGCGCATGTCTCGCACCATGAGCCCGGTCCCCGCCTTCGCTTGCCAACCGGCCCGCTGTCGACCCTCCCGCTGTCGACGCGGCTCCTGCCGCTAAGCCAATTCTTCGTTTCCTGGAATTCGAACTGCCAGAACCGGTCCACCGACCGGCGGGAGCGCAGTCATGTCCTATCTACATAAAGTGGCCGGGGAACCGGCGGCGGGTTCGACTGTTAAGGAGGGCGCAACGCCCCGCAACAACCCTTCGGGAGGTCAGGAGATGGAACGGAAGCAGGCGATTTACGATCTGGCCGTCCGCGTCTGCCGCGCCGTTCGCGGCGTCCGGAGCGATCGCCAGACCTGGATCGGGCTGGAACTGATCCATCGCGAGATGAGCGGCGAGCGTCCCACGGCGATCGACGCCGCGGTGGCCTTCGCGGCGGCCAAGGGCTGGCTGGCCATCGGCGGCCGTCCCTCGCACAGCGTTATGCTGGGCCAGGGCGCTCCCTGATACCGTCCGCATGAGGAAACCGGGTTCGCGTCGAACAGCCGTCATTTGACGCTCCCGCCCGGCCGCCGCAGGTTCTCGCGATGATTGCCGACCCCGCGCGTACCATCCCCATCCTCGCCTCGCTCGACATCGCCGAGAGCGCGGCCTTCTACGCCGAGCAGCTCGGCTTTGCCGTCGGCTACCAGGATGCGGGCTACCTGATCGTCAAACGCGACGAGATGGAGATCCATTTCTGGAGGACCGACGATCGCCGGTTTCCCGAGAACACGGGTTGTTACATCCGTGGCGGCCAGGTCGCAGCGCTGCATGCCGAATTCGAGAAGCGCGGCGTCCAGAAGCTCTCGCCCTTCGAGGTGCGGCCGTGGAACATGAAGGAGTTCTACGTCCACGATCCGCACGGCAACCTGCTGAGGTTCGGCTGCTCGCAGTGGTGAGGCCGCTCAGCGCCGGGACCTGCGCGAAGTCGCGCGGGCGACGATCGCGGGATCGAGAAGCTCCTCCAGTCGGCCGATGCGTGGATGGTCGCCCGGTTCGCTTTTCCCCGCCGGATCGTACAGGAGCGTATGCAGGCCGAGCCTGCGCGCGGCATCGAGATTGGCGACCCGATCGTCGACGAAGAGAAAGCCGCTGGCCGGCCCGCCGAGATGCACGCGCATGTGACGATAGATGCCGGGATCCGGTTTGCGCAGGCCGATCTCGCCGCTCACGAACCAGCGCGGGATTGCCCGGTCGAGCCCGTGACGGCGCCGCAGCTTGAGCGACCAGGCAGCGACGTCGTTGGACAGGCAGCAGACGGAGTCGAAAACCGCGCCGGCACCGTCGAGCAGCGCGCCCACGCCCGGCGAAACACGATGGCCCGCGAGATAGTCGTCTTCGCGAGCGGGTTCGACGCCGATCCGCTCCCAGAAGGACGACGCGTCGATCTGGCCGTAGCTTGCCGCGAGATAGGCTTGTCGGATCTCCTCCCCCGCGGCGGTCGAGCCATGGCGCACGGCAAAGGGAACGAGCAACTCGCCCACGTCGTCGCCGGTCTCGTACAGAACGCCCATCGCATCCAGCACGAGCACGGGGCGCGAGCGGCGCACGCGGGTCATCGCCCGCTCCTGTTGGTCGGCAACGGCATGCGGCGGATCAGAGCGGGCGCTGGCCCAGAGAGATCTGCAGCGCGGCCCGCACGTGTGCCGCCGTCGTGTTGACGAATCGGAAGCCTTCCGCTTCGAAAGTCGCGGCGTCGCCATGATCCGGAAAGGCGAGCGGCAGCTCGGTGCAGGCCAGCAGCACGACCGTCGAGTCCCGATCGCCGGCATGGCGGGCGCAGAAGTCGACCAGGCCGGCCCGCCCGGCTGGCGTGCAACCGGCATGGAACTCGCGGTCGATCAGCGCCTGCAATTCCTCGATCGACGCATCCGGCAGGCGTTCGTTGGGCTCGATGCCGCGCGCGCGCAGCAGGACGGCATAGTCGGCGGCACGCATCGTCACCTCCGTTCCCAGCACCAGCGCCTTGCGCGCGCCGGTCAGTCGCGCCGCCTCCGCCGCTTCGTCGAGGATGCTGACGACCGGAAGGCGCACGCCCCGCGTGATCGCCTGCAGCCGCGTGTGCGAGGTGTTGTTGGCGATGACGGCGAAATCGCAGCCCGCCGCCTCCAGCCGCAGCAAGGCATCGCGGAAGGCACCGTCATAGCGCGCCCAGGCCGCATCGCCGTCGCCCGGCCGGGCGCGATAGCCGCGCGTCTCGTGCATCACCAGCGATTCGATGGTCATGGGCGGCGTCGGATGCGGCAGGCTGGTTCCCAGCGCCTCGAAATGCGCGTTCGCGGCGGTGCAGAGCAGCCGGTAGTAGTCGAGGGTCGACGGCCAGCCGACGCCGCCCACGATTCCGATCTTCTTCATCCAGCCAGCGTGAGCGAGGGGGCGTCGCGGCGGCAACCGCGAACCTTTCAAGGCGCACGAGGAGAAGTCAGCCGAGCTTCCCTTCCATCCGCAGGGCGCGCCGGACGCCGCTGCGGGACGCGCCCGCCGATGCCGCGGGCAACCGTGCCGGAGCCGCTTCCGTTGGGCCTCCGTCGTTGGCGGCCTTGAGCTCGCTGTCGATCCATCGGCGGAACGCACTCACCTCGGGACGCATCACGGTCTCGCGCTGCATCACCAGCCAGTAACCGGTGGCGCAGACGAGCGGCGGTCCCAGGACCGGCACCAGCCGGCCGGCGGCGAAGTCCGGCTCGACCAGCGGCAGTCGGCCGAGCGCCACGCCGATACCCGCGACGGCCGCTTCCAGCGCCATCTGGATCGTGTCGAAGCGCAGCCCGCCCGTCGTCTTGGAAAGATCGACGCCGGCCAGGCCGCTCCAGGCGGCCCAGTCCTCGCCGGCCTTGGTGACGTGGAGCAGGGTCGCGCGCCGCAGATCGTCGGCGGAGCGGATCGAGGCGGCGAGCGCCGGCGCGCAGACCGGCACCAGCTTCTCGCGCACCAGGCAGGTCGCATGCAGACCGCTCCATTCGCCGCGCCCCATCCGGATGGCGACATCGATGCCGTCGCGGGAGAACTCGACCCGGCGCTGCGAGGTGTCGACGGTCACCTCGATGCGCGGATGGCGCTCGTTGAAGCGTCGCAGCCGCGGCAGCAGCCAGCGCATGCCGAAGGTGGGCGGCACGCTCACCGCCAGCCGCCCGGTCGGCTTGCGGCCCGGCACCGTCTCGGTCGCGCGCGCGAGCAGGTCGAGCGCGGCCTGCACCTGCGGCAGGTAGACCGCGCCCGCCTCGGTGAGCGACAGGGAACGATTGCCGCGCACGAACAGCTCGACGCCCAGCCACTCCTCGAGCGTCTGCACGCCGTGGCTGATCGCGCTCGGCGTGATGTTCAGGTCCTCGGCGGCGGCCTTGAAGCTGAGATGACGGCCCGCGGCCTCGAAGAGGCGCATCGAGCTGAGAGGGGGCAGGCGGTAAACCATGGGGATGCGCAGACCATAGGGTGAAACCGGCCGGGACGAAGGCGAGAAAATTTGGCGACGAGGCCGAGATTTTTGTCGAACCGACGTGAGCAGCCTTCGTGTGTGCCACGGCGCACGGTCCGCTAGCGTCCCCTCGCACAAGGGGGGCGATCCATGAGCAGTGCACCGCCGGTGAGACGCACCGACAAGCTGATGTCCGACGAGGACGCCCGCCTGTTCCTGGCGCGCGGCCATTGTGCCCGCGTGGCGACGGTCGGCGCGGACGGCGCACCCTACGTGACGCCTCTCCTCTATGTCTGCCTCGACGGCGAGATCCTGATGCACAACAGCGCCGCGCCGGGCCACTTCCGCGCCAACGTCGATGCCGCGCCGCGCGTCTGCCTGGTGGTCGACGAGCCGGGTGAGGTCTTCGACTATGGCCGCTTCGAATGCGACGTCTCGATCGCCCATGCCAGCGTCGTGGTGCATGGCACCATCCGCATCGTCGACGACCGCGCGCTGAAGCAGAGATTTTGCGACGCGCTGATGGCCAAGTATCACGGCCGCGACGTCGGCCGCCCCAAGGGCTTCTACCCGCGTCTCGACCACATCACCGTCTATGCCGTCACGCCCACGCGCATCACCGGCAAGGAAACGAAGCTGCCCGCCGCCGCCGACCAGTGGCCGGCGCGCGACGGCACGAAGACGCCCGACGCCGTCGCGCCCGCTCCGGCCGGGGAATAGCGGCGATGTTCGTGGAGCTGGCGGCGCTCGACGAGGGCGCGACCGAAGCGACGCGCGAGGCGGTGCGGCAGGCTCTCGCCTGCATCGACGCCTTCACAGAGCGCTTCAACGCGCGCGACGCCGAGGGGATGGATGCGCAGCTGCATTTCCCGCACGTGATCCTGGCGGGCGAGACGCTCGTCGTGTGGGACGGGCCCGGCCGGCATGGCGAGAGCTTCTTCCACGATCTCTCCGCCACCGGCTGGCACCGCACGCGCTACCGGCGGCAGGAGGTGGTGCTCGCCACACCCACCAAGGTCCATCTGCTGGTCGAGTATTCGCGGGACGACGCCGCGGGCGTGCCGCTCTCGGTCCACCGCAATCTGTGGATCGTGACGCTCGACGGCGGCCGCTGGGGCCTGAAGCAACGCTCCCATTGAGGGAGCCCGGCATGCCGGAGGCGCCGCCGATTGCCGTGCCGGCGCTCTTTCGGGCCGGAGAACCTAGCGCCTGAACGCCGCCGGCGAGCGCTGCCCATCGCTGCGCATGAGACGACGCAGCGTCGAGCCGTCGGCATAGCCCACGCGGCGCGCCACCTCCTCCACCGGCAGCTTCGTCGTCTCCAGCAGGAAGCGCGCCGTCTCGATGCGGATGCGGCGCACGAAACGGATCGGCGACAGGCCGCAGGTCGCGGTGACGCGGCGGGCGAAGGTGCGCGGGCTGAGCGCCATTGCGTCGGCCAGTTCCTCGACGGTGAAATCGCGGGCCACGTTGCGGCGCACCCAGCTCTCGGCCTTCGCGATCTTCGCATCCTGTCCCGCGAGATAGGTGATCGCCATGTAGGGCGCCTGCGAGCGGCGATCGTCCAGCAGCAGGTAGCCGGCGCAGGCCTTCGCCAGACCCGCACCCGCGAAGCGCGCGACGACCGCCAGCATCAGGTCCATCTGCGCCATCGCAGCACCTCCGGTGGCGACCGGCCAGTCCGCGACCACGATCTGATCGGTCAGCAGCGCGACCTCGGGATAGCGGCGGCGAAACAGCGGCGCGAACCACCAGGTAGTCGTGGCGCGCCGGCCGTCGAGCAGCCCGGCTTCGGCCAGCAGGAAGGTGCTGGCGCAGGAAGCGGCGATCGACGCGCCGGCCCGCGCGGCATTCGCAAGAAGGTGCGTGGCGCGCCGGCAATCCGGTGCCGCGATCCGCGCGAGCAGCGCCTCTTCGGTATCGACGCCGAGGCCCGGCACGATGACGAGATCGGTGCCCGAGGCCGGCGCGCGCGTCCTGGAGCCGGTGCAGGCGAGCGTCCGCACCTCGAACGGCGCGGGCCGGCCCGCGGCGAGGCTCACGCGATTGGCGGTGGCCAGCACGTCGTGGGTGATGGCGGCGCTCGACGCCATGCGGCCCGGCAGTTCGAGGACGGTGATTCGCGTCATGGCGGAAAAAGCCCGTTCAGTGTCGATCTAGACACCTATCGAAATCACCCGGACAGCGCAATGATCCCGCCGATCACCGGAGTAATCGAATGCCATCACGCGCTCTCGACCAGGACGATCCGCTCGACGATTTCGTCCCCCGCGAATTCACGCTGCACGGCGCGACGAAGACCGTGCATGTCGCGGGCCGGGGACCGGCGGTGATCGTGATGACCGAGATGCCGGGCATCAGCCCGCAGGTCGCGCGCTTCGCCCGCTGGGTGCGCGACGCCGGCTTCGCCGTCTACATGCCCTCGCTGTTCGGCCGCGACGGCGCCGTGGTCTCCGCCGAGGAAGGCGCCGGCGTGTTCAAGCGCGCCTGCGTCAGCGCGGAGTTCCGCGCGCTGGCCGACGGTGGCCAATCGCCCGTCGTGCAGTGGCTGCGGGCGCTCGCCCGCGTGGCGCATGTCGAATGCGGCGGCCCGGGAGTCGGCGCCATCGGCATGTGCTTCACCGGCAACTTCGCCCTGTCGATGATGCTCGAACCCGCGGTGCGGGCGCCGGTCCTGGCGCAGCCGTCGCTGCCGCTCGACGATCCGGCCGGCACTGGACTCTCCGAGAGCGAGTTGGCGGCGGTGCGCGAACGGCTGGAGCGAGACGATCTCACCGTGCGCGGCTATCGCTTCGCCGGCGACCAATTCTGCCGCGCCGAACGGTTCGCGGCCTTCTCGAAGGCGCTGGGCGACCGCTTCGTCCCGCGCGTCCTGCCCGACAGCGCCGCCAACAGGGAGGGATTGCCGCCGTTCTTCGGCAGCTTCGTTCCGACCCCGCACAGCGTCGTCACGGTCCATCTCATCGACGAAGCGGGCCAGCCGACCGTCGCCGCGCGCGACGAAATCCTGTCCTTCTTCAGCGAACGCCTGCGGCCGCCTCCGTCATCATCCTGACCGCCATCGGTCTCGCAGCGCGGCTCGGGCGTTTGTTGCGCACGATGGTCTCCCGGCTAGTATCGGCGCCGCCCGATTGCCCAAGGAAGACGAATGGCCGCGCTGCTGAACGAGACCGACCTGATCGATCGCATCTTCGCCCACATCGACGGCAAGACGACCGACAAGGGCACGACGGTGTGGCGCGAGCCGGTCGAGAACTATCATTCGCCCGAGCGCTTCGCGGCGGAACTCCAGGTGCTGCGGCGCGTGCCGATGGCCTTCTGTCCCTCGGCGGCGCTGCCGGAACCGGGTTCCTACATCGCGCGCACGACGGTCGGCACGCCGCTGCTGGTGGTGCGCGGCACCGACGGCGTGGTGCGCGGCTTCCGCAACGCCTGCCGTCATCGCGGCATGAAGCTCGAGGAGGGCGAGGGCTGCAAGCGCGCCTTCGCCTGTCCCTATCACGCCTGGACCTACGGGCTGGACGGCGCGCTGCGCCACGTCCCCGGCGAGGACGGTTTCCCCGGGCTCGACAAGGAAACGCATGGGCTGGTGCCGGTGGCCGCGGTGCAGGAGCGCAACGGAATCGTGTTCGTGACGCAAGACGAACCCCTGTCGGACGGCGCCCTCGGCGACCTGCCGGAGGTGCTCACCGACGACTACGTGCTGTTCAACAAGATCGAGTTCGACGACAAGGCGAACTGGAAGGTGCTGGGCGAGACCTCGATGGAGGGCTACCACATCAAGGCGCTGCACAATCAGTCGTTCTTCCCCTACGGCTACGACAACCTGAACGTGGTCGAGCTGCACGGCCGCAATTCGCGCATCGTCTTCCCGTTCCGCCGCATCGAGAAGCTGCGAGCGATGCCGCGGGAGGAATGGAGCACGCAGGGCCGCATCACCGACGTCCACCAGCTCTTCCCCAACACGCATGTCAGCGTGCTGTCGAGCCACGCCATCCTGATCATCCTCGAGCCGGTGTCGCCGTCGGAGACCCACTGGGTCGTCTACCAGCTGGCGCCGCGCATCAAGAACGGCAAGCCGCTCGACATCGAGCAGGCGCGCAAGGACGCCAACTTCGTGCAGGAGAGCGGCATCCTGGAAGACCGCCACGCCGCGCGCGAGATTCAACTTGGGTTGGCGTCGGGCGCCAACAGCCACTTCACCTTCGGCCATTACGAGCAGGCGATCGGCCACTTCCATCGCCATCTCACCGAGCATGTCGAGTTGCTGAAGACCAAACAGGCGTAGCGACGCACGCTCTGGCGGCGGGCGGTGGAATCGCGTAGGGGCCTGCGCTCCCTTCCATTCCCCCCGAGGTTCGCATGATCCAGACGCTCGTCGTTCGCCAGTTCAGCAAGATGCTGGGCAATCTCACCGAATTCCTGAACGACGCCGAGAAGTATGCCGGCGAGAAGAAGTTCGATGTCGCCGTGCTGCTGCACGCACGCCTGGCGCCCGATCAGTTCGACCTGATCCAGCAGATCCGGATCGCCTGCGACACCGCCAAGCTCGGCGCCGCGCGGCTGGCCGGCACCGAGAAGGATGCGCCGGTCCACGCCGATACCGAGACGACGCTGGCCGAGATCAAGGCGCGCATCGAGAGCACCGTCGCCTATCTGCACGGCTTCACCGCCCAGTCGTTCGCCGGGGCGGCCGAGCGGCGGATCACCCAGCCGCGCTGGAACGGCAAGTCGTTGTCGGGCGAGGAGTTCCTCGTCCAGCACGTCATTCCGAACTTCTACTTCCACGTCACGACCGCCTACGCGATCCTGCGCCACAACGGCGTGCCGGTCGGCAAGAAGAACTATCTGGGTGCGATGCCGTATCGCGACGCGGCGTAACGCCCGCGCGCCTGCCCCGAAGGGACCGCGCCCCTCACATAGGAGGGCGATCCCACATGGCTCGAAGAGGGCCACGGGTATCGGTGTCTCGATGAACGCGAAGGGTCCCTCGCCGGACGCTCGGGATGACATTCTTGTCGGGGTTTGCGCCGTGCGCCGATCCGACAGACGGAGTCGTCCCGAACGGAGCGAGGGACCCTTGGCTCTCATGCGTTTGCCCCAGGCATGATGGGCGCGCCGCTCGCGGGCTGGCCCCGTGCCATTCCGTCCGCCACAATGCGGATAGGTGCGGCCTCGGGGGAGCGTTGTGAACCTTTCAGTCTGGCGAATCGCCGCCGCGCTCGGCGTGCTGGCGGCAACGGCGTTGGCGCAGCCGGTTCCGATCATCGAAGGCGGCAGCCATGCCGAGCTCCAGAAGAAGTTCTGCGCCGCCAATCCCAACATCGAGCATGTGCTGATCGCGCCGGCGACAATGTTCGTCGATTCGCATCAGATCATCTGCGACAACGGCCCCTACAAGCTCTACCGGGTGGTCAACGCGCAGGATACAGACGACTTCGACTATTTCCTCGACCCGCCTTTCTACGCGCACGGCAAGCGGCTGGGCTGCGACGGCAAGGCCGGACGCTCGGTGCGGACCGTCGCCCTGAACTGCCGGCCCCTCTAGGCCGATGAAGCGGCGCGCTCTGCTCGCGGCCGCGGCGCTTGCCCCTCTCACGGTGCCGGGCCGTCCAGCACAGGCCGCCGGGTTCACCGTCGGCTTCGTCTATATCGGCCCGCGCCTCGACTGGGGCTGGAACCAGTCGCATGCCGTCGCCGCGGCCGAACTCGCGCGGCTGCCGGGCGTGCGCCTGGTCGAGGCGCCCTACCTGCCCGAGAGCACGGACTATGGAAGCGGCCGGGACGATGTCGCGACGCGCGCCTATGCCGGCGCCCTCGGCGGGTTGGTCGCAGCCGGTGCCGGCATCGTCATCTCCACCGCCTTCGACAACGATCCCTTCCTGCGCACCGCCGCGCGACGGTTCCCCGCCACCGCCTTCCGCCAAGCCTCGCTACTTCCCTTGAAGGAGCGACCGGGCCGCCTCGGCAGCCAGAATGCGCTGATCTACCAGGGCCACTATGTGAACGGCGTCGCGGCCGGGCTCAGCACGCGCACCAACCGGCTGGGCTTCGTGGCCGGCCTGCCGCTCGGCTCCGTGTTGCTGAACGTGAACGCCTTCCTGCTGGGTGCCCGCCGCACCAATCCGCAGGCGAAGGTCCACGTCACCTTCACCGGCGGCTGGGAGGATGCGATGCGCGACGCCGCGGCGACCAATGCGCTGATCGATGCAGGCTGCGACGTGATCACCTGCCATCTCGATGCGCCCGCGCCCGTCATCGCGACGGCCGAGAGCCGGGGCGTGCGCAGTTGCGGCCATGCCTTCGACCAGGCGCCGCTCGCGCCCCGCGGCTACATCACCGGCGCCGAGTACCACTGGACCGCGATGTTCCGCGGCCTGGTCGAGACCTGCCGCGCCGGCGGCGTCCTGCCCGAGTTCGTCACCGGCGGCTACGCGCAAGACTATGTGCGCTCGAGTCCGTTCGCTGCGGGTGCAAGCCCCGAGGCCATCGCAGCCGCGACAGACGCCATCGCCGCGATGAAGGAAGGCCAGCCGATCTTCATTGGACCGCTCGACGACAACAGGGGCCGGCGCGTCCTTCCGGCGGGCACCGTGCTCGATGCCACCGCCGAAGCCCTGCAGCGCACGGACTATCTGCTCGACGGAGTCGTCGGCACGATCCCCTGATCGCACCGAAGGTGCAAACACACGCCTTTTGGGACGGCCTACTCTTCCATCGATGCATTCGCGTTGCTGAATGGCCGGCGCTTCAACGCAAGATTCATCGGGCGATGAGCGAGATGTGATAAGGGATGCAGCGCGCGTACGCGTTAACCGATCCAGCTCAACCGCACGGAGAATCCGGCATGACCACTTTCATTGTCTCCACCCTGGATGACGCCGGCCCCGGCTCGCTCCGCGCCGCGATCACCGCGCTCAATTCGACCAACGCCGCCAGCAACTCGATCGTCTTCACCGTCGCGGGCGAGATCGTGCTCGCAAGCTCGCTTCCCACCATCCTCAAGCCCGTCACGCTCGACGGCATGACGGCGCCGGGCTTTGCGGCGCTGGGCGTGCCGACGGTCGAGATCAACTTCGGCGGCAATTCCGGCCTCACCTTCTCGGGCGGATCGAGCGGCTCGGCCGTGTTCGGCCTCGCGCTCGGCAATTCCGGCAGCAACGGCATCACGCTCAACAGTTCCGACATCACGCTGAATGCCAACTACATCGGCATCCATGCCGACGGCAGTGCCTTCGGCAACGCGCTGGACGGCATCCACGTCAACTCGACCTCGTCGGGCAACCTGATCGGCCTCAATCCCGAGAGCCATCCGGATACGGTCACGAACGTGATCTCCGGCAATGGCGGCAACGGCATCGCCTTCTGGGGATCGTCGGGCAACACGGTGGTCGGCAACCGCATCGGCACGGACGCCGACGGCACCACGGCCGTGGCCAACGGCCAGAACGGTATCCTGATCACCAACGGCGCGCACGACAACATGATCGGCGGCACCGTGTACGTAAACTCGCAGACCGGCGAGGCCAACGATCCGACCGGCAACAAGGGCACGATCGTCCCGCCGGTTCTGGTGACGCCGCCGCTCGGCAACCTGATCTCGGGCAACGGCCAGAACGGCGTGCTGATCCAGAACGGTTCGGAAAACAACGTGCTGAGCGGCAACTTCATCGGCACCGACGCCGACGGCACGGCCGCCATCGGCAACGGCAGCGACGGCGTGCAGATCCTCAACGCCGACAACAACTCCCTGCTGGGCTGCGACTTCTATACCGAGCCTTTCGTCTACTACAACGTGCTGAGCGGCAACGGCGGCAACGGCGTCCACATCACCAACTCCGACAATGCCGTCATCCAGGCCAACTTCTTCGGCATCGGTGCCGACAACGCGACGACGGTCGGCAACGCCCTGAACGGCATCCTGGTCGACGGCGATTCGCGCGACACCACGGTGGGCGGCGTCATTCCGCTCGGCAACGTCTCGGCCGGCAACGGCCAGAACGGCATCTACGTCACGGATACCGCCAGCGGCTTCACGAGCTTCAACACGTTCGGCGGCCTGCTCGCCTTCCAGGGCTCGGCGCCCAACGGCAACGACGGCATCCTGATCGATTCGACGGGCGGCAACATCCTCCTCCGCACAAACGTCTTCTCCGGCAACACCAACAACGGCATCGAGATCACCGGCGATGCCTGGGGCGTCACCGTCGATCCCAACATCGTCGGCCTGAACACGACGGGCACCAGCACGACCGTCAATACCGGCATCGGCATCCCGAGCATGGCCAACGGCGGCAGCGGCGTCGTCATCAGCGGCAACGCCCACGACAACATCATCGGCGGCAACAACGGCTCGGTCATCCCGCAGAACACCTTCTCGAACAATGGCGGCTACGGAATCGAGATCACGGGCACTGCCTACAACAATCAGGTCCTGAACACCGCCATCGGCACCAACTCCCTGATCACCAGCGGCTTCGGCAACAGCCAGGGCGGCATCCTCGTGTCGACCACCGGCACCGGGAACCTGATCGGCGGCGTCGAGACGAGCCCCGACGACCCGCGCGCCAACTACATCAGCGGCAACACCGGCAACGGCATCACGCTCGCCGCCGGCGTCACCGGAACGCAGATCGTCGACAATGTGATCGGCGAGAACTCGCTCGGCGCGCCGCTGCCCAATACCGGCGACCAGATCGACGACCAGAGCGGCGCGACCAACTTCATCGTCGGCAACGAGCCCGGACCGACGCCGCCGGGCACGCCGCCGGACATCACTTCGAACGGCGGCGGCCCGACCGCCAGCATCACCATGGTGACCAGCCAGACGCTGGTGACGACCGTCACCGCCGTCGATGTGGACCCCGCCCAGACCATCTCCTACGCCATCACCGGCGGCGAGGACGCGGCGCTGTTCGACATGGTGGGCGGCAACCAGCTGAGCTTCATCACCGCCCCCGACCTCAGCCACCTGCCGTCGGCTGGCGCGACTCCGGGCTATCAGGTGACGGTCTCGGCCGCCGATTCCGTCGGCGCCTTCTCGAGCCAGCACATCACCGTCTGGATCTCGGCCAATCCGGTGCTGAGCAGCGGCGGCGTGAGCTACTACGACGCGATCGGCGGCGTCTATGTCGACCTGCCGGCCCAGATCGGACAGCGCGGCGACGTCGGCGCGAGCTACTGGGACGGACCGTCCACGGTGACGCCGATCGCCGTCGACTACTTCCCGGGCGGCATCCACAACGCGACCGGATCGGCGTTCGACGACCTGCTGGTCGGCGGCAATACGACCGGCCGCCTGAACGGGCTGGACGGCGACGACCTGATCTACGCCAGCACCGCGCAGGCGGCGGCCGATGCCGGCGCCGTCACGGTGCTGAACGGCGATGGCGGCAGCAATGCGCTCTACGGCGGCGGCGCCTTCAACACCTTCCTGCTGGGCAATGTCGACGACGACGGCGTGAACCAGGTGTGGGGCGGCGCATCGCAGATGGCGGGCGTCACGGGCTTCGCCAACAACACGATCTCGTTCGCCGAGATGGCGGTCGGTCGCAGCGTCTATGTCGACCTGCTCAACGGCCACAATGCCTACGTCAACGACGGCGCCAACAACGACGGCATCTTCACGCTCGAAGCCTCGATCGTGAACGTGCCGAACGTGATCGGTTCGTCGGGCGGGGACGTCATCATAGCCGACAACAACTCCGACCGGATCCAGGGCGGCGGCAGCGCCGATTCGCTCTATGCCGGCGGCGGCACGGACACCTTCGTCTATGCGGACTACCTCGACAGCAACCTGGTCACCGGCTACGACACGATCGTCGGCTTCCAGCTCGGCGTCGACAAGATCGACCTGTCGGCGCTGGGCATCACCGCCGACAATCTCCTGATCCAGACGTCCGGCACCTCGAACAACATCTATGTCGAGTACGATCCGGGCGTCTTCAACGCCAACACCGATCTCGCGCTGGTCGCGATCACCACGACGTCGGGCGGGCTGCAGCTCTCCGACTTCATCCTCTGACGCGGCGGCGTCCGAGAGAGACGAAAGCGGTCAGGCCCCGGCGGGCCTGGCCGGCACCGGGCGGGCGAGCTGGCGGGCCGTGAGATCGACCAGCGCGCCCATGTCGAACAGCGACATGCAGTTGTCGACCTTGCGGCAGTCGCCGTAGCATCCCAGGCAATCCAGCGTGTCGACCGAGCTCTTGAGCACCAGACCGCCGAAATCGGCGAGCTCGGCCGAGCTGGTCGGGCCGACGAGGCACACGGTCGGCAGGCCGATCGCGGTGGCAATGTGCAGCGCCAGCGTGTCGCCGCACAGCAGGGCATCGACCTGGCGCAGCACGCCGACGAATTCCGGCACCGAATGCGAGGTGAGCGCGGACCGGACCGGCGTGCCGGGTCCGCAGGCGGCCAGGATCGCCTCGGTCTTGCCGATCTCGGCCGGTCCGCCCACCAGCAGGATGTCGGCATCGAGCCGCTCGCGCGCGAGGCGGGCATACGCCGCGATCTGATCGACCTCGAGCATCTTCTTGGGCCAGCGCGCGCCCGAACCGACATTGATCGCGATGCGGCGGCGCCCGCTGCCGGCGAACAGGCCCGCGATCCAGCCGGCCGCGTGATCCAGATGCTTGCGCTCGACCGTGAGCCTAGGCGGCTCGATCGGTCCCTCGACGCCCACGATGTCGAGCATCAGCTTCTGGTAGCTCTCGGTGTTGGCGCGCTTCAGCCGGTCGAAGGCCGCCATCTCCAGCCAGCGCTCGGCCGCGGCATTGCTGGGGTGCAGGCGGCCTTCCTTCATCGAGTAGCCGACCGGCGGGTTCGCCGCGCGCGCCGCGGTGGCAAGCGAGGCGGTGCTGTGGTCGTTCGACAGGGCGTAGACATGGTCCCAGCCACCCTCGGCGATACGCGCCAGCCCGTCGACGTTGAGCGGCACCACCTCGTCGACGCCGTCGATCATGCGCACGATCTCGACCGCCTCGGGCCGCGTGATCCAGCAGACGTAGGGTCGCGGATGCAGCCTGTGCAGGATCGGGACCAGGCTGCCGGTCCTCAGCACGTCGCCCAGCGCATCGAGCTTGACGATCAGCACGCGGCAACGGAATTCATCGGCGCGGGTGCAGGTCGGGCACTCCATGCCCTCGGTTTTGTTGAACGTGCAGGGTTTCGAACCCTTATAGTGTCGGCAATGAAAATTGATCATGACCAGCAGAGGGTTCGGAATCCGGAGCGGTGGCGCGGGCTACTGCTGAGGGCAGTGCCGGTTTTTGTCAACTCGCACCGGAGCCGCCGTGACGGACGCTGAGCGTCTTTCGGCGGAAACGCCGATCGAGGCGGTGCGCGCGCGCCTGGCCTCGGACGAGGCTGCGGCCGCGTTGTCCGTCGACGACCTGCTGATCGCCTCCGAGATCGCCTATGTGAGCCGCGACCTCGTGACCTCGGTTCGCGCCATGACGCTGCTGGTGGCGCGCGCGCCGGAGTCGGCACCGTTCCACCATCGCCTGGCGATCCTGCTGTTCGAGAGCGGCGATGCAGCGGGCGCCGCGGCAAGCGCGGCCCTGGCCGTGCGGCACGACCCAGCCCTGGAGCCGGCGCACGACCTGCTGGTCCAGGCGCGCCTCCAGGCGGGCGACATCGAGGGCGCGATCTCGGCCGCCGAGGCGCGGGCCACCCTGTGCGTTCCCAGCCAGGCGGGGCAATTGCAGATGGCGCGGCTGCTGGTCCAGGCGAACCGTGTCGAGGAGGCGCTGCAGGCGGTCCATTCGGTCAACGACGGCGGCGCGCCGACCGAGGAGAGCCTGCTGATGGAGATCGAGCTCGCCTACCGCTCGGGCGACCTCCATGCCGCCTCCAACGCGGCGGCGCGCGCGGCGCGGCTGTGGCCCGACGCGGCGGCGCCGCGCGACAAGCTCGCCCGCATCCTGTTCGAACTCAGCCATCACGGGCGGGCGATCCCCCTGCTGCTGCGGCTGCGCGAGGAGCAGCCGGACGACGCCTCGGTCTGCCACCTGCTGGCGGCGTCCTATGCCTCGATGGGCAAGAACCGGCTGGCGCTGGACGCGATCCTCGAGGCGCTGCGCATCGATCCGGGCAACGGCGAATATCTCTACATGGCGGGCGCGCTCTCCAACCGGCTGGGCGAGCGCGACCAGGGCATCCTGTACCTGCGCCAGGCCGTGGCGGCCGCGCCCGACAAGGCCGAGATCCATGTCGAACTGGCGCACGCGCTGGCCCATGCCAACGAGGACGAGGAGGCGGTCGAGGTGATCGACCGCGCCTCGCAACTGGCGCCCGCCAGTACCAGCGTGCGCGACCTCCGGCTGTTCCTGCTCGCCAAGCGCTCGGGCCGCGAGCCGGTGGCTCCTGCCGGCGGCTCGGGCCTGTTCCCGCCGATGCCGCGCGCGCCCTGGCGCGACCGACCGCCCCGGCCGCCCTCGCGCCTCGGCGCGATCGGCGAGCAGCTCCTGACCCAGGCGCGCGTGCTCACGGCGCTGGTGCTGCGCGACTTCCGTCATCGCACGGCGCAGGGCCGCTTCGGCTTCCTGTCCCTGTTCATCCCGCAGGCCATCAATATCCTGACCCTGGGCATCGTGCTCAGCCTGTTCAACGGCGGCATGCCGCCGATCGGCGGGCACCTGTTCTTCTTCTATGCGACGGGCGTGATGCCCTTCTACCTGTTCATCCACGTCATCGACCACTCGCAGAACCTGTTCCAGGACAATATCGGCGTGCTGCAGGTCCCGGTGATCGCCCGCCTCGACCTGGTGCTGGCGATGGCGCTGACCGAACTGCTGATCGGCTTCACGGTGATCGTGGTCACCTTCGGCACCTTCGAGCTGATCTCCTACGGGCCGCGTTCGGACAATCATATCGAGGCGGTCTATGCGACGCTGGCGGTCTGGCTGTTCGCCCTGGGACTCGGGCTGATCAGTGCCGTCATGAACAACCTGTGGCGGCCATGGGCCAACGGCTGGATGATCACGCAGCGCTTCCTGTACGTGGCCTCCGGCGTGTTCTTCCTGCCGCAGAGCATGCCGGAGTGGATTCGCGAGCCGCTGTCGTGGAACCCGCTGCTGCAATGCATCGAGTGGTTCCGAACCGGCTTCTTCCGCGACTACGAGCCGCCCTGGCTCGACAAGAGCTACATCCTTGCCGTCGCCTTCGGCACGGTGCTGGTCGGCCTGATCCTCGAACGGGCGCTGCGTCGGCGCATGAGGACGCAATGATCCGCCTCGAACGGGTCAGCAAGAGCTACGCCGTGCCGGGCGGCCGCCACGTCATCCTGGACGATGTGAGCTTCGAGCTGCCGCCGCTCAGCCGCGTCGGCATCTTCGGCGTGAACGGTGCGGGCAAGTCCGCCCTGCTGCGCCTGATCGCGGGCAGCGAGATGCCCGACCGCGGCCGCATCGTGCGCGAGGGGCGCATTTCGTTCCCGGTGGGCTTCACCGGGACCTTCCACCCTCACCTCTCGGCCCGCGAGAACGTGGCCTTCCTCGCCCGCGTCTACGGCATGAACCACGACGAGGTCAGCGCCTGGATCGAGGAGTTCGCCGAGCTCGACCGCTACTTCGACATGCCGGTGGGCACCTATTCGTCCGGCATGTTCGCCCGCATCGCCGTGGCCACCAGCTTCGCCTTCGATTTCGACCTCTACCTGGTGGACGAGGTGATCGAGGTCGGCGATGCCTCGTTCCGCCGCAAGTGCGCCGCCGCCTTCGGGGAGCGCATGCATTCGGCCTCGCTGATCCTGGTCTCGCAGCATGTCGAGACGATCCGCCAGTACTGCAACCTGGGCGCCGTCCTGCACCGCGGCAAGCTCAGCGACTTCACGACGATTGACGAGGCTCTCGAGACCTACGAACGTTCGCTCCGGGCGACGTGAGCGATTTGCAGGCAGCATGACCCAACCCCAGAGGCCCCCTGTTAAGCTGGTCCAGACCGCGCCGCTGCCGGCACGCGCCGACGACCAGCGCGCGCTCGCCCCCGGCGAGGACGGTCAGCCCCGCCCGGCCGAGACGCTCTCGGCGCGGCGAATCTCGCGGCGCTGGACGCCGGCGGACGAGCGCGCGGGCCGGCCGGCGCGCTGGCTGTCGATCCTGGTCTTCCTGCTGGTGGTCGGCCTGCCGACCGCGCTGGCCGCCGTCTACTACGGATTCTTCGCGTCCAGCCAGTATGCGACCGAGATCCAGTTCGGCGTGCGCTCCGCCGACGCCCAGCGCAACGACGCCACCTCGATCTTCCAGGGGATGGCCTCGGCCTCGCAGATCGGTCTGCAGTCGAACATCGTGGTGAAGTACATCAAGAGCCGCTCAATGGTCGATGCGATCAGCGAGAAGATCGACCTGCGCAGGATGTTCTCCGGCCCCGAGATCGACGAGCTCTCGCGACTCGATCCGAACGCCTCGATCGAGACCCTGGTCGAATACTGGCGCGGCAAGGTCGAGCCCTATTTCGAGCTGACCACCGGCATCGTCAGCGTCCAGGTCCGCGCCTTCACGCCCGAGGACGCGCTGACCATCGGCCGCAACGTGCTGGCGCTGTCGGAGACCCTGGCCGACGACCTTTCGAAGAAGGCGCGCGCGGACTACGTGAAGTTCGCGCAGGAGCAGGTCGAGGAAGCATCCGAGAAGCTGCGCCAGGCCCGGCAGGCGATGCTGGAGTTCCGCGACCGCGAACGCTCGATCGATCCCAACAAGGAGGCCGATTCGGCGCGCCTGGGGCTCGCCAAGCTGCGCGACGAGCTGGGCCGCGTCCGGGCCGACTATCTGACGACACGCGCCCGCACGGGCGAGAAGTCCACCGTGCTGGTGTCGCTGCGCGACCGCATCGCCGCGCTGGAATCGCTGATCCGCGACGCCGAGGCCCGGATGACGGGCGAACAGTCGAAGGACAGCGTGCCGATCAGCCAGAACATCCGCAGCTTCGAGAGCGTCGAGACCGAGCGGCAACTCGCCGAGAAGTTCTACGACGCGGCGATGCAGTCGCTGCAGCGGGCCCAGTTCGAGGCCTCGCGCCGCGCCATGTACCTCGAGGTCTTCGTCACGCCGTCGCTGGCCGAACACCCGGTCTATCCACGCCGCGTCGTGTCCGTCCTGATCGTGGCGCTGGCCTCGTTCGGCGCCTGGATATTCCTGCTGATGATCTACTACTCGGTCAGGGACCACGTGTGAGGCGGGTAGCTCGCTTCGTCGCTTAGGGCCTTTCCACTTCAAGTCGACCTGCACACCTCATCCTGAGGAGCGGCAGCAGGCCGCGTCTCGAAGGATCGGCAACAGACGTGGTGCTCGTGCCCACCCTTCGAGACGCACGCCTTCGGCGCGCTCCTCAGGATGAGGTCCGTGGGTCAATCTGAGGCGGAAAGCCCCTAAGCCTCGATGAGGCGCCGGTAGGCGTCGACCATGCCCTTGGGATTGTAGGTCTCGATGGCGACGCGACGCCTGGCGTCGAGGCCGGGCACGAAGCCGTCGAAGCGCTGCAGCTGGTCGGCCAGCTCCATGAAGTTGCCGATGTTGAAGTACTGCATCGCGCCCTCGAAATACAAACCCATCTCGCGGAAGACGGGCGCGTTCGAGAACAGGGCGCGCGAGCCGAACTCGATGGCGAAGGTCGCCGGACCGGAGCCGCTCTGCCCCTCCTTGGTGCGCATGTAGGGGTGCACCACGTAGTCGAGCATGGCGTAGAACTTGGGCATCTCCTCGTCCGACGCCTGGCCGAGATAGTGGATGCGGTGCTTGATCTCGCTGGTCGGGAAGAAATACTTGAACTCGGACTTGGCGAAGAGCTTGTCGCGCAATTCGCGGCGATAGACCTGGTCGGATCGCACCACCGGGCCGCCGAGGAAGGTCTTGAGTCCGCCCTCGACTTCCAGGCTGGCGTCCGCAGAGGGTCTGTCCACGGCCAGCGGGAAGGACAGGAGCTGGCGCACGTAGCCGCCGATGTCGCGGCCCGGCTCGAGCGCCTGCGGATGCTCGCCGCCCACCAGCACGAGGCGCCAGTCGTCGGGCAGGAATTCCAGCGCCTTCATCGCCGTCAGGTGGCCCTTGTAGGCGGCGAAGAAGCCGCAGACCGCGAAGTACTTGTATTTCGGGTCGAGCCCGTACTGCGCCAGGAACCGCTCGCGGTCGAGCGAGGCACGGACCTCCCCCACCTCCTCCTGGTCGAAGTAGCAGATCGGATAGTTCGTGATCTGACCCAGGTTGAAGAACCGCTGGAGCAGGACCTGGTCGCCGCGATTGAAGGTCATGACCTTCACATGCGGTGACTTCCGCACGTAGCTCCAGAAGCTCTCGTAGATCGGATCAAGGGCCCCCTCGATCAAGCCCATCACGGCGGCCCCCGGCCGCAGGTTCAGCATGTTGCTGCCGAAGGCCATGAGCGAGCGGCTCGACATCTGCCGGTCGAAGCCGTGGATGGTGATGACGGCGCACTTCGCCGCCTTGAGGAGGCGCAGGACCCGGGTATAGGAGGTCTTGGGTCGGGTACCGTACAACCCGGGCTCGAATTGCAGAAAAACCGCATCGAAGTCGGCGATTTCCCGCGCGATCCGCGCGATTTCCTGGTCGCCCTTGCGGCGCAGGAAGGTCGGCGACTGCAGCCGCAGCAGCGACACCGGGAGGCGCTTGACCTCGACCTCGTAGCCGGCAGCCAGCAGGTGCTTCAACAGCCGTGAGCTGTAGTATGCGGCTCCGCATTCCTCGTTGTAGCTGGATACGATCGCCACACGCTTCTTCATCGCTCACTCCGGTCGGCCCTTCGGCGGACCGGACATTAGCAGCGATTGCGGGAATTTGCGGCCGGATTCAGCAGAAAATCCGGCCGCCGGCGGTGGGCGTCAGACGAACAGGAAATCCGACGCCTGCAGGGTCGTGATCCCCTGCAGCGTGATGCTGTCGCCGTTGCTGCCGTCGATCACGGTGTTGCCGCCGACCACGCTGCTGTGGGCCTGGACGTAGGCGAAATTTGCGAACTCCGAGGTCGACAACGAAATCTTGTCGGTGCCGCTGGCGAAGTCGGTGATCGTCGCGTCCCCGAAGAACGGCGTGAAGTTGAAGATGTCCGCGCCACCGCCGCCGGTCGTCAGGTCGTCGTAGATGCTGTCGATCGTCTGGCTGATGGTGGAGCCGATGATGCGGTGGCTCCCGTCGTTCATGTTGTAGATCTCGAGCGCCAGCGCGCCGGTCGAAGTCAGATCCACTTCGTAGGTCGAGTAGCCCTGGTTCTGGACGTTCGTGTAGTAGAATTTCTGGCCGGTCAGCACACCGCCGGCATAGTCGTTCTCGTACGAAGTGTAGGGCTGGTTGGTTACACCGGTGTACATCTGCTGGATGAGCTGGCCGGACGCATCGAAACCATGCACCTCGCCGGTCCAGTTCTTTCCAGCAATGTTGTCGATATAGCCGTTATAGGCGCCGGTCCGAACCCCACCGGAATAGAAGTATTCCAGCGAGGCATAGGGCTGCGTGCCGTTGACCGTGTAGCCGCTGTAGGTGGCGCTGGTCCAATTGCCCGAGCCGTCGAGCTCGACCTCGTAGGATGAGTACGACTGGCCCGCGACGTTGGTGTAGAAATAGGTCTGCCCGACGAGGGCACCGCCGCCCCAGGCGCCGTTGTCGTAGGAGTAGTCGTAGCCATACGACGAATAGGGCTGGCTCGTGACCCCGGTGAAGAGGAACTGGGAGATGTTGTTGTCGGCATCGAGGCTGATCTCGATGCCGGCATAGGAACGTCCCTTGAGCGCGTTCGTGACATACCGGCTGCCGCTGTGCACGCCGCCCAGGAAGTCGTGCTCGTACGACGAGAAGATCTGGCCTTCGACGCCGAACAGGCCGGAGAATACCTGCTTCAACGCACGTCCGGAGGAATCCAGCGTCTCCTGCGCCAGCGTGTAGTGGTTGCCGTTCACCGGGATGGAATACTGGTAGAAATTGGTCGTCGAGGTCGTCGCCTGGACGCCGTTGATCAGGGCATAGCTCGTCTCGGTGGCCACGACGCCATTGTGGATGTCGGGATTGAAGCCGGTGAGCGTCTGGCTGATCAGGTTGTCGTTCACGTCGAAGACGTCGATCTCCCCGGTCGAGCCCGCCGGCCCGGCATTGCCGAAGGTGAACGTCGACAGCATCGGCGTCGCGACGCCGTTGGCATAGTCGTACTCGACGGACGTGAAGGTGTCGCGGGCCTCGGCGCCGCCGGTCTGGTAGAGCGCCGGCAGGGCCGCTTCCGCGACGGTGATCCCGTTGACGGCGGTGCCGGAATAGAGGTCGCCCACCACGCGGCTCATCCCGTCGAGATCGTGCTCCCAGGTCCCGGCATTGGTGATGTTGCCGCCGGTATAATTGCTCGCGAACTGCTGTGTCAGCGACAGGACACCCGTGCCGTTCGCGCCGCTCGACAGGACGCCGTGCGTGTAGTTCTGGGTGAACGATGTGTAGTTCTGACCGGTCACGCCGGTGACGGCGATCGAGCGCTCGCCCATCATCTCGCCGATCGCGGTGCTGTAGGTCGTGGTGTACTCGGTGTCGGTAAAGGTCAGGGTCGGCGGCGTGGCATCCGTGAAGCCAATCCCCACGACCTTGGCGTTGCCGTTCAGGGCGGCGATGTTCGCCATGATGGTGGTCGAGCTGTCGACGACGTCGAGCGTGTAGGCGCCGCCGGGAATGAGCGCAAGCGCCGCCGCATCGGCGGTGATGTCCGCCCAGCTGATGGTGAGCGGCTGGCCATCGGTGATCGTGATCGAAGTGAGCGAGGCCGCCACAGCCTGGTAGGCGTCGAGCGCGCCCGAGATGCGCGCTGCCGTGTCGGAGATGGCGCCGGTCGCGGACACCACGACATAGACCGGCGAACTGGTGTTGCCGTACGGCGTGATCTGGTCCGACAGCATCTCCGTCATGGTGACGGCATAGGCGCCCTCGGTGAAATTGAACGCGGTCGGGGTCAGCCACTGGCCGTCGATGTCGGGCGTCACGAACCAGCTCTGCGCCGACAGGCCGGCGGCAAGGTCGACGGCGTTGACGAAAGCCAGGTTGGCCGCGCCGACCTTGTTGGTGACGGCCGAGATCCAGCTCGGCTGGTTGACCGCGGTGCTCAATCCTGTCCATCCGAAGGCCAGCTCTGTTGCCGCCGTGAGGTAGACCGAGGAATTCGTATCGACGGCCTGCCCTGCCGTCGTCTGCAGCGGCGTGAGGACGGAACCTGCCAGCGTGCCGGCCACCGGCGCGGTCGGCTGCGGCAGGGTCGCGAGCGTGGTGGCGGTCGAATAGGATTCCATGACCGCGCCCGGCAGCGCGTCCATGAAGCCTGGCACGACCGACAGCGAAATCGACGCCTGCCCGGCGGTCGGCTGGGTGACGGAAGCCAGCCCATCCGCCGCCACCACCGTCACGTTGGAGGAGCCGTCGAGCGTGGCATAGAAGTTGAAGATCTTGCCGCCGACGAGCAGCTGATACCAGTTGGTCGCCCCCGCCACCGCCGGCAGATTGTCGAAGGACAGCGAGCCGACCTGGTCCGAGGACGTATAGGGGATATAGGGCTGCGGCGGGACGGCGCTGAAGTTTCCCGGGATCGGAATGGACTCGATCGCATATTGCTGTCCCGCCGGCTTGGTCGTGTCCTGCGTGATCGTCCAGACCTGCCACGGACCGCCGCCGTTCTGGGCTGCGCCGCTCGGCAGCGACAGATACTGGAACTGGCCGGTGCCGAGATAGATGCCGAGCTGGATGTCGGCGGCGTCCGGGTCCACCACCATGCCGTTGTTGGCAAGCGTGAGGCTGAGACTGTTGCCGCCGCTCGGACCGGTCGGCACGGCATAGTCCGAACCGCCGGGCGCGATGTAGTTGTCGATCGTGTAGGGCGCGTAGAAGTTCGTCGTCGTGCCCGGTACCGTGGTCATGGTCTCGGTCGCGGCGAAGGCCCACAGGTCGATGTTGGAGACGTTGCTGCCGGTGCCGACGGCGCCGGTGAACACGGGCAGCGTCACCGAGGTGTTGAAGTTGGCCGTCAGCGCATCGCCATAGGCCGTGCCGTAGATGTTCGAATTGTCGAAGAAGATCTTGGCGTAGGGATCGTAGTGCTGCCCGGTGAGGGTCGTGCCGCTGCGCGCCCCGTCGAACGCGTAGGTCGGATCCCAGTTGTAGCTCTGGTTGAGATTGACGGTATAGGCCGGCGCGTGCGGACTGCTCTCGCTGGTCGGGATCGACTGGCCGGTGCCCCCGTAATAGCCGCCCGTGAAGCCCGTGAAGAGCTGGGTGAAGATGTCGCCCCACTGGTTGTTGGCGCCCGTGTTCATCTCGCCCGTCGCGGAGCTGCCATCGATGTTGTACGGGTTCTCCAACGCCGCATCGCTGAACACATAGGCGGGCGACGTGGCCAGGCCGGGCGAGTAGAGGTTGCCCATCAGCGCGGTTTCACCGATGACGAGGTAGCCCCTGATCTGGCTCTGTGCCGAGGGCGACAGCACGAAATAGGTGCCGTCCGTCAGGTTCGCATTGCCCGAAATCGTCTGCACCGCGACCGTGTAATCGAAATAGCCGGCGCTGTGATAGACGCCGGCCGCATCCTCGGCGCCGTTGAAGTGGCCGACCAGTTCGATGCCGGTGAGCCCGCTCACCGTGGTGACGTACTGCTGCCAGTCGGACGGCTGCCAGATGGTCGTGTAGTCGGGCGTCGTCGGCGGCGGGTTGTACGGCGGCGCCTGATCGCCATTGTCCGTCGCCGGCGTGATGGCGATCATCCCCAGCGTCGCCAGCGTGCTGCCGGCCGGGAAATTGATGACCGGCGCGGTCGTCCCGGCGCCCGGCACGGCGGCGGCCGCGTCATTGATCAGCGTACCGATGCCGCCGGCGTCGTAGGTCGAGTTGTAGCCGCGCGCCAGGGTTTCGCCGTTGACGACCGCGCTGATGCCGAACTGGTGCCCGAAGCTGTTGATGGCGCTGAGATCGGCGACGTCGCCCGTGCTGTTGGCCAGCGCGACCTCGAACGTGTCGTAGCTGAAATTGTAGGCGACGGCATTGGCTGGGTTGATGTTGCCTTCGGTGGTGCCGATCAGGGTCGTCAGGTCGTTGATCGTGGGCGTCGAGGTCGGGTTGCTCTGGATGATGAGATAGACCTTGCCCCCCGAAACGGGGTTGGCCACCGAATCGGTGGTGAGCGTCAGATCCCAGTCGGTCGTCCCGGTGCTGCTGTTGAATGTGCCGCTGGCGTTCGCCACGCCATTCGAGATGATGGTGGTGAAGGGCGACGAAGCACCGGCCGCACTATAGCTGTTGTACCAGAGGTAGGCGTTTACGCCGTTGCCGCTTCCATTGTTCGTGAGTTCGGAGAGCAGGGCCGCCGAAACGTGGTAGGTCAGAGTCACCGGCACGGCCATCGTTCCTCGCTCTACGCTCTCACGAGCGTCACTGGTTTCACAGCCTATGTATGCGACCGTGGAAATTCCACCGTCAACGCGCCCGATGGGCACCAGACGTTAATTTTTCGTAACGTTTCCTTCCCGTTGCAAGCGCCACTTCGCATCGGCCAATCTCCTTCGCCTCGATCGGCCTCGCTGCGCGCGGCCTCTCGAAGCTCGGGGTTGGCGTTGGCAATTCGATTGGACCGGCAGGATCCTAGACGAACAGGAAGTCGGACTCCTGCAGGCTGGTAATCCCGTTCAGCGTGATGCTGTCGCCGTTGGTGCCGTCGATCACGGTGTTGCCGCCGACCACGCTGCTGTGGGCCTGGACGTAGGCGAAATTTGCGAACTCCGAGGTCGACAACGAAATCTTGTCGGTGCCGCTG
The DNA here is from genome assembly GCF_020880995.1 of Reyranella aquatilis. Lineage (GTDB taxonomy): Bacteria > Pseudomonadota > Alphaproteobacteria > Reyranellales > Reyranellaceae > Reyranella > Reyranella aquatilis. The sequence continues at coordinate 41,113 of NZ_JAJISD010000005.1, forward strand.
GCGAAGTCGGTGATCGTCGCGTCCCCGAAGAACGGCGTGTAGGAAAAGACGTCTGCGCCGCCTCCGCCCGTCGTCAGGTCGTTGTAGATGCTGTCGATCGTCTGGCTGATCGTGGAGCCGATGATGCGGTGGCTGCCGTTGTTCATGTTGTAGATCTCGAGCGCCAGCGCGCCCGTCGCGGTCAGGTCGACCTCGTAGGTCGAGTACTGCTCACCGTCCGGATGCTTACCCACGACGTTCGTGTGGTAGACCTTCTGGCCGGTGAGCACACCGCCAGCGTAGTCGTTTTCATACGACGTATAGGGCTGCTTGGTGACCCCGGTGAACATCTGCCGGACGAGCTGACCCGACGTATCGAAGCCATGCATCTCGCCGGTCCAGTCCTTGCCCGCAATGTGGGTGACGTAGCCGTTGTAGGCACCGGTCGCCGCACCGCCCGAGTAAAAATACTCCAGCGAAGCATAGGGCTGCGTGCTCGTAACCGTATAGCCGCTGTAGGTGATGCTGGTCGTATTGCCAGACCCGTCGAGTTCGACCTCATAGGACGAATACGACTGGCCAGTGACGTTGGTATAGAAGTACGTCTGCGCCACCACAGCGCCCCCGCCCCACGCGCCGTTGTCATATGAGTAGTCGTACGAATAGGAAGAGTATGGCTGGCTGGTGACGCCGGTAAACAGCAATTGAGAGAGGTGATTGCCGGAATCGAAGCTGACTTCCACGCCACTTAATGGCAGCCCTTCGATGGTGTTTGAGACGTATTTTTTGCCGCTGTAGGTCCCCCCCAGGAAGTATTCTTCGTGCGAAGAGTATACTAGGCCATCGATTCCGAAAATGCCCGAGTATACGTTCTTCAGCTTGTGGCCCAACGAATCCTTTGTCTCCTCCGCCAATGTGTAGTTGTTGCCGTTCACGGGGAGAGAGTACTCATAAAAGTTCGTGGTCGACGTGATGACCTGAACGTTGTTGATCATGGCGAAGCTCGTCTCGTTTTCCGCGACGCCATTGTTCGACTGGGGATTGAAACCGGAAAACGACTGGCTGATCTGATGGTTGTTGACGTCGAACACGTCGACTTCGGTAGTCGAGCCGGGCGGACCGGAAGTGTTGCCGTAGGTGTATGTCGTCTGGACGGGCGTCGCGCCGCCATTGGCATAGTCGTACTGGACCGAAGTGAACGTGTTGTTCGACGGACCGGGCGAATCAAAGACGGGGGGCGGTTTTAGGGGGGGGACCGTGACGGGATAAGGGACAGCCGCGACGGGATATGGCGCCGGCAGCGTCGCAAAGACGGCGGTCGTATAGATGTCCCGCACGGTGCGGCCGGCATTGTCGATATCATGTTCCAAAGTGGCTGCGCTGGTGATGGGGCCCGCGCTGGAGTAGCCGGTCGTGAACTGCTGCGTCAGTGCCAGCACGCCGGCGCCGTTGGCACCACTGGACAGTACGCCGTGCTCGTAGATCTGATTGAAGGCCCCATAGCTTTCGCCTGTAACGCCGGTGACGGCGATCGTGCGCTCACCCATCATCTTGCCGATCGCCGTACTGTAAGTCGTCGTATATTCCGCGTTCGTGAAGGTGAGTGTCGGCGGCGTGTCGTCCGTGAACCCGATCCCGGCCACCTTCGTATTGCCGTTGAGGGCGGCTATGTTCGCCATGATGGTGGTCGAGCTGTCGACGACGTTCAGGGTGTAGGCGCCGCCGGGTATCAGCGCCAGCGCATGTGCATCGGCGGTGATATCCGCCCAGTCGATCGTGAGGGGCTGGCCGTCCGAGATTGTGATCGAGGTGAGCGAGGCGTTCACCGCCTGGTAGGCGTCGAGGGCTCCCGAAATCTCCGCGGCAGTGCCGGTGATGGCTCCCGTGGCAGAAACCACGACATAGACCGGGGAACTGGCCTTAACGAAGGGTATAATTCCGTCCGACAGCATCTCGGTCATCGTCACCGCGTAGGCCCCGGCGGTGAAACTGAACGATGTCGGTGTCAGCCACTGGCCGTCGATATCCGGTGTGACGTTCCAGACCATGGCCGAAAGGCCGGTAACGAGATCGACCGCCTCCACCCGCGCAATGTCGGAGGCGAGGACCTTGTTGGTGGCACCGGAAATCCAGCTCGGCTGATTTACCGAGTTGCTCTCACCCGTCCAGCCGAAGCCCAGGGAGGTTGTGGCCGTCAGATAAACCGACGAGTTGAGGTTGACCGACTGCCCCTGGCCCGCCCCCGTCTGGATGGCACTGAGGACAAGCGCGTCGGGCGGACCGGAGAGCGCGCCCGCCACAGGCGAGGTGGGCTGCACCGTCCCCGCAATGGTGGATTCGGTCGCGTACGCCTCCATCAGCGCTCCCGGCAGCGCGTTCATGGAGCCCGGCACCAGCAACAGCGACATCGACGTCTGGCTGGCGCCAGGTGGCGTGATGCTGGCAAGGCCGTCCGCCGCCAGGGCCGTCACATAGGATGAGCCATCCAGCGTGGCGTAGAAGTTGAAGGTCTTGCCGCCGACAATCAGCTGATACCAGTTCGTTGCATTCGCCACTGCCGGCAGATTGTTGAAGCCCAGCGCCCCGACCTGCCCCGAAGTCGTGTAGGGAACGTAGGCCGTCGGGGGCGTTGCGCCGAAGTTCGCCGGAATCGGAATGGACTCGATCGCAAACGGCTGATCGGCGGGGTGTCCCTGGGCGCTAGCGACGATCTTCCAGTTCTGCCAGGCGCCACCGCCGTTCTGTGCCGCGCCGCTCGGCAGGTCGATATACTGGAACTGGCCGCTGCCGAGATAGATCCCGAGCTGGATGTCGGCGGTGTCGGAATCGACGACGAGGCCGTTGTTCGCGAGATTGAGGCTGAGGTTGTTGCTGGTACTGGGAGCCGTGGGGACGGCGTAGTCGGCGCCCCCGGGCGCGAGGTAATTGTTGATCGTGTATGGGGCATAGAACTGGGTGAGCGGCGGCTGGCCCGATCCACCGGTACCCGGCACCGTCGTCATCTTTTCGCTCGACCCGAACGCCCACAGGTCGATGTTGGCGACGTCGGTGCCGGTTTTGGCCGGACCGGTGAAGACAGGAAGCGTCACAGAGGCCGTGAACTGCGTCGTCAGGGCGTCGCCATAGGCCGTTCCATACACGTTCGAATTGTCGAAGAAGATCTTGGCATAGGGATCGTAGTGCTGTCCGGTGAGGGTCGTGCCGCTCGCGCGTGCGCCGTCGAAGGCGTAGGTCGGATCCCAGTTGTAGTTCTGGTTGAGATTGACGGTGTTCGTCGGCGCGTGCGGGTTGCCCTCGCTGGCCGGGATCGACACGCCGGTGCCGCCGAAATAGCCGCCCGTGAACCCCGTGAAGAGCTCGGTGAATATGTTGCCCCACTGGTCGTTGCGGCCGGTGTTGGTCTCCCCCGCGGGAAGGGTGGAGTTCTCGATGGTGTAGGGATCCTGCAGCGCCGCATCGCTGAATATGTAGGCCGGGGCCGAGGCAAGTCCCGGCGAGTAGAGATTACCCCTCAGGCTCGCTTCGCTGATGGCGATGTATCCCTTGATCTGGCTGCTGGCGGTCGGCGACAGGATGAAATAGTTGCCGTCGCTCAGCGTCGCATTGCCCGAGATTGCCTGCGCCGCCACCGTATAGGCGTAGTAGCCGGGGTTGTGATAGATGCCGTTGACCTTCGCGTCCGAAGCACCGTTGAAGTGGCCGACCAGTTCCACTCCCGAAAGGCCGCCGACTGTCGTCACATAGTTCTGCCAGTTCGAGGCCTGCCAGATATCGGTATAGTTGGGCGTCGTTGGAGGCGGATTGTAGGGCGGCGCCTGTTGCCCGTTGTCGGTCGCAGGCGTGATCGCGATCATGGGCGTCCCGGCAAGCGTGCTGCCGGTTGGAAAGTCGATCACCGGCGCCGTGGTGCTGGGATTGGGGACACCTGCAGCAGCAGTGTTGATCAGCCCGGCGATGCCTTCCGCGTCGTAGGTAGAATTGTAACCGCGGGCGACGACCGCCCCGTCGACCACGGCGCTGATGCCGAACTGGTGACCGAAGCTGTTGATGGCGCTGAGGTCTGCGACGTCGGCCGAGTTGTTTGCCAGCGCCACCTCGAACGTGTCGTAGCTGAAGTTCCAGGCCACGGCATTGGCCGGGGTGATGTTGCCTTCGGTCGTACCGATGAGGGTAATGAGATCGTTGGCCGTCGGCGTCGTTGTCGGATTGCTCTGAATGATGAGATAGACCTTGCCGCCGGAAACCTGCGTGGCTGCCACGCTCGCATCCGTCGTCAGACTGAGAGTCCAGTCGGTGGTGCCGGTCGTGCTGTTGAATGTCCCGCCGCTGGCCGAGCCGTTCGAAATGACGGTCGTGAAGGGACTGGCGTTACCCCCCGCCGCGTAGGCGTTGTACCAGAGATAGGCGTTGACGCCGTTGCCGCTGCCCCCCTGCGTCAGCTCGGACAGCAAATTGGCCGACAGGTGATAAGTCAGCTGTACCGGTGTCGCCATGGTTCCCCCCTGACGGCCCCGTTCCGGGGCGTCTTGTTATTCCCATATTGACCTTGGGGTTACTTAGGGAGACAGGTCAATCCGTTCGGAGCCTGACAGACGTTAATTCTCGTCCACGTTCCGACAGGCGCGCCGAGTTAAGGCGGCGGCGCGTTCCCGGCATGGAACGTCGACGACGCCCGGTTTGGCCGTCGCTGATGCCGCACGAATGTTCATGCCCGGACGGATTGGTCCGGCTCGCGTCGCTAGGCGAACAGGAAGTCGGACTCCTGCAGGGTCGTGATGCCCAGCAACGTGACGCTGTCGCCGTTGCTGCCGACGATCACGGTGTTGCCGCCGACCACGCTGCTGTGCGCCTGGACGTATGCCCAGTTCGCGAACTCCGCGGTCGGCAGCGTGACCGTGTCGCCCTGGGCCGAACTGAAGTCGGTGATGACCGAGGTGCCGAACAGCGGCGCGTAGTCGAAATTGTCGGCGCCGCTGCCGCCGGTCATCGTGTCGTTGAAGATGCTGTTGAGCGTCTGCGCCGTCGGCAGCAGGCCTTTGATCGTGTGGCTGCCGTCGTTCATGTTGTAGATCACCTGCGACTCGGTGGAGGTCGCGCCGCTCACGACATAATCGAGCTGGTAGCTCGAAAACTCGGTGTTCTGCACGTTGGTAAAGTAGCGCGAGATGCCGGTGACCACGCCGTCGCCATTGGCGTACTCGTATTCGTAGGCGGAGTAGGCCTGGCCGGTGACGCCGGTCCAGGTCTCGCCGATCTTCTGGCCCGTGGCGTTCAGGGCGACCACGTAGCCGGTATAGTCCTGGCCCGTGATATCGGTCTGGTAGTACTTCTGGCCCGTCAGTACTCCGCTGGCATACTCGTTCTCCCACGACGAGTAGACCTGCGTGGCCGAGGTCTGGCCGCCGGTGAAGATCTCCTTGATCACGTTGCCGCTGGTGTCGAGGTCCTTCTCCAGCCCGGTGTAGTTCCGGCCGACGATGTCGGTGAAGTAATACTTCTGGCCGGCGAAGTGGCTGCCGGTGCCGTTGACGATGTAGTCGTCCTCGTAGGCCGAATAGAGCTGGGTCTTGACGCCGCTGTAGTAGATGCGCGTCGTCAGCCCGTTCTCGTCGAGATCGTGCTGGTAGTTCGTGTAGGCCTGGCCCTGCACGTTGGCGAAGAAGTACTTCTGTCCGATCAGCCCGCTGTTCGGCAGCACGCCCGCATAGCCGGGCGCATAGTCGTACTCGTAGGCGTGGTAGGCCTGTCCGCTGACGCCGGTGAAGGTGTAGTTGAGCAGCCGGTTCGAGCCGTCATAGGCCACTTCGTAGCCGGTATAGGCCTGGCCGGTGATGCCGGTATAGAAATACGCCGCACCGGTGAGCTCGTTGTCGTCGTTGTAGTCGTAGAGCATCGACGAATAGGCCTGGCCCGTGACGCTCATCAGCAGGCTGCGCGCGCCCGTCATCTTGTCGATCGCCGCGCCGCTCGCCTGGTAGTCGGTGTAGGCAATCTCCAGCACCGACGGGCCCACGTCCGTGAACTCGATCTGCTGCAGATGGGTGTTGCTGCTGAGGGCGCTGAGCGCCGCCGCGATGTTCCCCGCCTTGTCCTGCACGATCAGCGCGTAAGGCGAGGTGTCGGCATTCAGCGCCACGGCCAGCGCGCCGGCGTCGCCCGTGATCTGCCCGACCGTGACGGTGAGCGCCTCGTTGTCGGAAATGGTGATCGAGGTCGGCAGGTTGGCGCCGTAGGCGTCGAGGTCGTCCGAGATGTTGGCCGCCGTGTCGGTGATGGCGCCGTTCGCGGCAACGCCGCTGACGGTGAGCGTGAGCGCCACGCTGGGCGGCCCGTAGGGCGTGACGCCGTCGGCCAGCAGTTCCTGCATCACCACCGAATAGGTGCCGTTGCCCAGCGTCGCCGTCGACTCCGTCAGCCAGCGTCCGTCGAGATCCGGGATCGCCTGCAGCACGCCCTGGAAGCTGCCGCCGCTGGTCTGGGTGATCTGGACCTGGGCGATGTGCCCGGGGACGATCTGGTTGGTGTACTGCGAGGTCAGACCGTACACGGTAATGCCGCCGGTGGCCGTCGCGGTGGAGTTCGTCGGCGTGCCCGTATGCGTGCCGTTGTTGGTGCCGGTCCAGCCGAAAGCCAGCGCCTGCTCGCCGGTGATCGAAACCGAGGGCGGCAGTGACGACGGAATGTTGCCCTGGGCGGGCATGCCTGTGCCGTTCTGCTGATCGACGGCCGTGAAGGCCCCACCGCTCAGGGTGCCGACGATGGGCGCCGCGGCGGGCTGATTCAGCGACGCGCCGCCGGCATAGGCGAAGGTCAGCATCTCGACCGGCGCCGACCGGTATTCGTTGAGATCGATCTCGAGAAAATTCGAAGCGAGATTGTTCGGATTGATGTTGGCGCCGCCCGCAACCGCCACGTCGAAGATCGTGTCCTCGATGTCGCCGGGAGTCGTCGAGGCCGCGGTCGTGTAGAATTCGTAGACCTTCTGGCGGCCCTCGAGATCGGAGAGGACGAGCTGGTACCAGCCGATGTCGCCCTTGGCGACGGTGCTGGCGACCGGCAGGCCCGCAATGCCGAAGGTCCCCAGCGAGTTGGTGCCGCCGGTCACGGTCCAGGCACCCGGCGAGCCGCTGAAGGTGTAGGTCTGCCAGAGGTTGCCGCCGGTCGGCAGGGTCACGTACTCGAACTGGCCGTGGCCGTTGGCATCCTTGCCGATATAGATGCCGAGCTGGGCCGTGAGATCGGACCGGAGCAGCGCCGACCCGTCCCTGCCGACGACGTTGAGATAGAGCGCGCTTGTCGTGTCCGGAATCAGATAGTCGGTCTGGCTGGAGGCCGGTGACAGGAACGGCCCGCCGGTGGGCGCCGTGTAGTTCGGCGCCGTTTCCTGCGATCCATAGACGTAGAGGTTGATGTTGCCGACGTTGTTGGCCGGCGAGGTGCCGGATACGCCGGGCTGGCCGAGCGGGATCAGCGGACCGGGCGTGATGTCGACCGACAGGTTGTCCGAGAAGGCCGATCCGTAGACGTTGGAATGGTAGAAGAAGTATTCGCTGTAGGCGTCGTAGTGGATGTAGGTCGGCTTGGGCGAGACTGCCGTGTCGCGGTAGTTGTCGAACGCGTAGGCCGCGTCCCAGTTGGCATTGTTGTTGAGGTTGATGTTCTGGGCGGCCCAGTTGCTCGGCCCGTAGGTCCCGCCGTTGTAGGGGTTGGACTGCGTTGCGACGGTCGCCCAGTAGCCCGCGGTGAAGCCGGTGAAGGCCTGCGTGAGCACGTTGCCGAACTCATCGTTGGTGCCGCCCGGCGTGACGTAGATCTGGTCCGGCGAGCCCGGCGGGCTGCCGCTGCCGGGAACCGTGAACGGCTTCGTCAGGTAGGGATCTTCATAGATGTAGAGATTGCCCTGGCCCGCGGAATAGAGGTTGGACTGCAGGTCGGACTCGCTGATCACCATCCAGGCCCTGGTCTGGCTGCCCTCCTTCGGGCTGAACACGAAGTACTGGCCCGCGGCCCCCCAGGTGCCGGCGCCCAGCTCCACCGACTGGATCTTGTAGGAATAATACTGGCCGTTGTGCCAGACGCCGTTGGCATCCGGCTCGCCGTTGGTCGCGCCGGACAGAAGCAGGTCGTGCTGCGCGGCGAATCCCTCGGTGACGTAGTCGAACCAATCGGAATCCGGATAGAGACTGCCGCCGCCCATCTGGATGTTCGATGGCGAGATCACCATCATGTTCTTGCCGGACAGTTCGCCGCCATTGTAGGTCAGCGTGTTCGAGGGCGTGGCGCCGTTGTCGAGGGCCGTGAATATCGACTGCTGCGTCTGTCCATAGCCGCGATACTGCGTCGTGCCGTCGTCGTAGGTCACCGCCACCTGGGTATTGAGCGCGAAACCCGGGATCGCCGTCAGGTCGCCCGCGTCGCCTCCCTTGCCGAGCAGCGAGTATTCGAACTGCGCGTAGCCGTACTGGTACGCGGACACGTTGATCGCGATATCGGCTTCGGCGGAGATCAGCGTTGTGAGATCGTTGGCATGATCGCTGGTGCCGGGCGTCGTCAGCGGCTCGCTCTGGAGGATCAGGTAGAGGGCCGCGCCGTTCGCCGTCGTCGTAGTGGCGTTGGTGAGGTCGATCGTGACGGTATAGGTGTTCGTGGTCGGGTCCAGGGTGCCGTTCTGGAGTTGGCCGCCATCGATCAGGGTGGTGAAGTTCGTTTCGCCCGAGGGCGGCGCGCTGTTCCACAGATAGGCCCAGACGCCGGTATAGTTCGAACCGGTCTGGCCGCCCGATTGTCCCGTGACCTCCGTGATGAAGGCATCGGACATCTGAAACGTGAGAGTCACCGGCGGCGGAGTTGTCATTTCGCTCTCCTGTGTTCACCGTCGCAGAGCGCGGCCGCGGCGAACTCTGGTTCATCAGACCCCACACGTCGCGAGGGTCTTCCCAATCCGCGCAAAATCTGCCGGTGCTCGTGCGGTATGGCAATGCGTCAGACGGCGAACACGGATTAAATTTTTGATAACTTCCTGACGCCGGCCGATTGGCGCGGTGATTGCACCGACAATTTCACTACAACCAAAATGAATGCTGGCGTTCATGCGGCCCGCAACGGCAAACTGCGGAGAAGTTGGCCCGGGGGCGGGCATCCAGTTGCAGGACGACAGATGAAGAACGGCGCGGATGCCGCCATACCGACTGAATCCGGCGCCGCGGACCGCGCAGCCTCCTTTCGGCAGTATCTCACCCGCCGCTGGGCGCCCACTGCGGAACCGGTCCTCATCGTCGGCGATTCGATGCTCGACCTCTATGTCTTCGGGACGGTCGAGCGAATCTCGCCCGAAGCGCCGGTCCCCGTCATGCGCCAGCAGGAAACGCGCGAGGCGGCCGGCGGGGCGGCGAACGCGGCGGTCAACATCGCGAGCCTGGGCGGCAGCGCCCATCTCGTCTCCTGCGTCGGCGCGGATGCCGACGGCGAGCGGCTCGCCACGGTTCTGACGGCGGCCGGCATCACCTTCGATCTCGTCCGCTCGCCGGGAAAGCCGACCACGGTCAAGACACGCTTCGCCGTGGGACAGCATCAGATCCTGCGGCTCGACCGCGAGGATGCGTCCATGGCGACGCCCGACTGCGAGCGGCAGGTTCTTGCAGCGATAGAGCAGCGAATCGGGAACTGCCGCCTCGTCGTCCTGTCGGACTACGACAAGGGCGTGCTCACCGACCGGGTCCTGCAGCAGACGATCGCCTGGGCGCGCGAACGCGGCGTGCCCGTCGTCGTCGATCCCAAGCGACGCGACTTCTCGGCCTATCGCGGCGCCACCTACATCAAGCCCAACCTCGCCGAACTCGAGCGGGCGACCGGTCTGTCCGTCCCCTCCCGCGACGATCGCGCGGTCGAGCGCGCCGCCGGCATCGTAGCGGCGGCCACCACGGCCAACGTGCTGGTCACGCGGTCCGAGGCCGGCATGTCGCTCGTCCCGCCCGAGGGCCCCGTCCTGCACATGTCGACGCACGCTCAGCAGGTGTTCGACGTGACCGGCGCCGGCGATACCGTGATCGCAGCCTTCGCGCTCGGCATCGCGTCCGACCATTCGACGGCCGAGGCGATGGCCTTCGCCAATCTCGCGGCCGGCATCGCCGTCTCCAAGCCCGGCACCGCCATGGTGCTGGCCGACGAGGTCGAGGCCGAACGCTCGCTGCTTGCCGACGGAGAGATGGTGTCGAGGGGTGCCCTCGTCTCGGCCGAGACGGCGATGCGCCTGCGCCGCATCTGGAAGCGGCAGGGCCTCAGCGTCGGCTTCACCAACGGCTGCTTCGACCTGCTCCACCCCGGGCACGTCTCGCTGCTGCGCCAGGCGGCTTCGGGCTGCGACCGGCTGATCCTGGGGCTGAACAGCGACGCCTCCGTGCGCCGTCTCAAGGGCGACGGCCGCCCCGTCCAGACCGAGGCCAACCGCGCCGCCGTGCTGGGCGCGCTCGAACCGGTCAACCTCGTGGTGATCTTCGACGAGGACACGCCGGCGGCGCTGATCGAGCAACTGGTGCCCGACCTGCTGGTCAAGGGCGCCGACTACCGGATCGAGGACATCGTCGGCGCCGATACCGTGCTGAAGGCCGGTGGCAGGGTGGTCACCGCCGAACTCGTGCCCGGCCAGTCGACCACGAAGCTGGTCGCCGCCTCCCGGCCCGTGAAGACTGACGCGCCCGGAAAGGCCGACGTTAAGGTGAACGCGTGATCCTCGTCACCGGCGCCGCCGGCTTCATCGGCTCTAACGTCGCCGCCGCCCTGAACGAGAAGGGTCGCGACGATCTCGTGGTCTGCGACTGGCTGGGGCAGGACGCGCGCTGGATGAACCTGCGCAAGCGCATGTTCCGCGACTTCGTGTTCCCCGAAGATCTCGAGGGCTACCTGCGGAGGGCCGACGGGATCGAGGCCGTCATCCACATGGGCGCCAACTCCTCGACGACGGCAACCGACGGCGACTCGATCCTGCGGACGAATTTCAAGTTCTCGCTCATGCTGCTGGACTGGTGCGCCGCGCGCGGCGTGCCGCTGGTCTATGCCTCCTCGGCCGCGACCTACGGCGACGGTGACAGCGGGTTTGCCGACGGCCTCTCCTTCGAGGCGCTGCGCGCGCTGCGACCGCTCAACCTCTACGGCTGGAGCAAGCACCAGTTCGACCTGGTCGTGGCCGAGCGCGTCGCCCGCGGCCTGCCGCTGCCGCCGAAATGCATCGGGCTGAAGTTCTTCAACGTGTTCGGGCAGAACGAGTATCACAAGGGCGACATGATGAGCGTGGTCGCCAAGAACCACGCGACCGCCGCCGAGGGCGGCGAGGTGAAACTCTTCAAGAGCCACCGCCCCGACTTCGTCGATGGCGGCCAGAGGCGCGACTTCATCTATGTCGACGACGTGGTGGACGTGGTGCTGTGGTGCCTCGAGGCCGGTCCGCGGCAGGGCCTGTTCAACGTCGGCACCGGCACCGCCGTCTCCTTCCGCGAACTGATCGAGGCGCTGTTCGCCGCCGTCGGCCGCGCGCCCAACATCTCCTACGTGCCGATGCCGGAGAGCCTGCGCGCGAAGTACCAGTATTTCACGCTGGCCCCGCTCGATTCGCTGCGGGCCGCCGGCTACGCCGCGCCCTTCACGAATGTCGGCCCGGCCGTGGCCCGCTACGTGAAGTACCTCTCGGGCAACGACCGGTATCGGTAGAGCCTTTCCGCTTCAAGTCGACCCGCACACCTCATCCCTAGAGTCTTTCCGGCTCAGATTGACCCACGGAACCTCATCCAGAGAGGCTGGCTCGAAATGAATTGAATCGCTTCAAGCACTTACCTCATCCTGAGGAGCGCGCCACCGGCGCGCGTCTCGAAGGATGGGCAACAGGCAAGGTGCGCGTTCCCACCCTTCGAGACGCATCGCTGCGCGATGCTCCTCAGGGTGAGGGCGTTGTTGAAGCGCGCGGTGATTCTATTTCATCCCGACAGGCCCTAGGAGCGGCCTCACGCTGGCGGCAGCTCGCCCTTCTTCTTCACGAAGCGGATGAAGGTGTTGGGCGCGATTCGGTCGCTGTCGAACACCAGTTCCACCGCGCCGCAGGCCAGCAGGGCGTCGAGCCAGGGCGCGACGGTCGGCGTTTCGGGGCGGCCGACATCGTCGATGCCGATGACCGTATCGGGACCGCACTTCGACCAGATCGTGCGCAGCACCGGGTCCATCAGCACGCCCATGTCGAGGTCGAGCCAGACGAAGCTGAGCGGCGCCTTCAACTGGGCGCAGGTCTTGGTCGCATCGCCCTTGACCGGCGTCAGCGGCAGGATGCGCGACCACTTGGTGAGGAAGCCGAACGCGTCGAACTCGTCGTCGCGGAACGAGCCGACACCCAGCGCACCGCCCGCCGGGTCGTCGATCTCGAAGCCGTGGAACGTATCGAACGCGTAGTAATGCTTGCTCGCGCCCAGCGCCCTGATCAGCCAGGCGAGCTTCACCGACAGGATGCCGCGGAAGCAGCCGAACTCCGCCACGTCGCCCTCGACCGCTAGCGCCTTCTCGAGGAACGGGAAGATCAGCGAGATGTTGGCTTCCTGCCGCATCCCGGCGATCTCGGGCGGCATCAGCGCCTTGATCCGGGCCTGCGTGTAGTCGACCAGGCTCTGATAGGCCTGGGCCGGCTCGGAAAAGGAGCGCAGGTGGCCGGCGATCTCGTCGACCACCTGGGCGATTACGGTGTTGTTGTCGCTCTTCACCGCATTCGACGGCCAGTCGCCGCGCGGGTTGGCGCGGAACTCGACGACCTTCTCGTCGAGATAGCGATCGTACTCGGCGCACTTGGCGACGAAGGTGAAGGTCTCGGCCGTCGTGCCCTGCTGGGAGGCCCGCTTCAGGCAGTCGAGGAAGGCGCAGACCGCCTCATGCTGGCCGCGCGCATCGCCCAAGGCACGCCCCTCGGCGGCCCCCTTCAGAACGTCCAGGGCCGGCCCGCCGCCAAGCCCGGGCTGCATCCGGCCGGCGTGGTCCACGAAAACCCTTGCCGTCGACCGGAAGGCCTCCGCGTCAGCCAGCCCGAAGCCCCTTCCCGATACCACTACGCTCGATCTCGAATTCACCAGCGGTCCTTTCCGGGACTGAACAGGCGCGGATGCTCGCACACTCCTCCCTCCGGTTGAAGCGCGATACGGCCGCAAACGTCAGGCGAAGAGAATGTCGCTGAGCGCGATGGCGTTGGCCCCGAGGAAGGAGATGGCGAGGTCGGTCGGCGCGTTGAAGACGTCGACGGTGGCGTGGAGATAAAGGCTCGTCGAGCTTCCGTCCGACTGGATCTGGACGTGCGAGGCGTTGGTGTTGAACGCCGTCAGGTCGAGCTTGCTGGTGCCCGACATGAAATCGAAGATCGTGTCGTAGCCGGTGAGCAGATTGCTGTCGAGGAACTGCAGGTAGACGAAGATGTCGGCGCCGCCCATGCCGTGCAACGCGTCGCCGCCGCCGGCGCCAGTCAGGACATTGGCGCCGGCATTGCCGATCAGCGTGTCCGACGTCGAGCCGCCGATCAGGTTCTCGACCGAGTTCATCGTGTCGAACAGCACGCCGTCGACATAGCCCGCCTGGGCGCGCAGGTCGGCATAGACGTGGCCGGTCGTGCCCTCGTAGGAGGCCGTGTCGATGCCGCCCTGGCCCCAGAGCTGGTTGGGCGTGCCGGCGTTGATGCCGCCGCCGATCAGCATGTCGTTACCCTCGCCGCCGTAGAGCAGGTCGCTCGACGCGCCGCCGGTCAGTCGGTTGGCGCCGGCATCGCCGACCAGCGTGCTGCGGCCGAGGCCCGCGGTGAGGTTCTCGATGCTGTCGTAGGTGTCGGCCAGCATGTAGTTCACCATGCCGTAGCCGGCCGACAGGTCGGCGTGGACGATTCCGCTGCGGCCGGCATAGGAGGCCGTGTCGATGCCCTCGCCGCCCCACAGCTCGTTGGTGCCGAAGCTGCCCATCAGCGTGTCGTCGCCTGCCCCACCGTACAGCACGTCCTTGCCGATGCCGCCGTCGATGAAGTCGTTGCCGCCGTTGCCGTGCAGCACGTTGGCGAGTTCGTTGCCGATGATGGTGTCGTTGCCGCCGCCGGCCACCAGCGTGCCGATCAGGGACTTCGTTTCACCCTCGAAGAGCAGCGTGTTGTAGACGTTGCCGTGCGCCTGGTACTCCGGCGTGCCCGCGGGCGCGTCGGAATTGAGGTCTGCAAGCTGGTCGACCGAGAAGCGCAGCCACTGGCCCGCCCGCAGATCGTCGTACTGGTCGCCGTTGAAGTTGCTGAGGTCGTAGGTCGTGTCGGCGCCCTGGGTCCACACCGTCTGGAAGATCTTGTGCGTCTCCGTCGTGCCGGTGTCCGGCGCCTCTTCACCGTTGATGTACTGCTGCCCGGTGCTGTTGCTCCAGGTGTAGACCGACTTCTCGGCCGGCGTCGTGTCGGTCTTTCCCTTGGCGAAGTTCGCGCCGTACATCGCCTGGAGGGCTGCGATGTCGTACATCATGTAGCCCGACACCGAGGAGCCGTTCGGCGCAATGGTGTTGGCATTGACGCTCACCTCGCCCGACAGGAACGAGGAGTAGCTCATCACCGTGAATTCGATGTTGCTGCGGTCGGCCGAGATGGCGCCGTTCGGAAAGGGCTCGAACGGGTGCTTGAGGCCCATCGCGTGGCCGATCTCGTGGATGATCGTGGCGAAGGAATCGTTGCCGTAGAGCTGGTCGGAGTCGGGGTCACCGTTGTCGCCGAGGAAGACGTCGCCCGAACTGTTCGAGATCGCGCCCTCGTGATTGTACGGGTAGCTCGCATGCGAGCCGCCTTCGTTGCCGGGTAGGCTGGTCGCGCCCGCGACGCGGATGGCGGCGTCCGAGTCCTCCGCCAGATCGAAGGAAACGCCAGTGAACTGCGTGATCAGCCTGAAGCCGATTTCGGAGGCGTCCTGCTGCTCCTGGGTCGTCGGCTTGAAGGCGGCCAGGCCGCTCGGGTCCTGGTAATCGTCCGGATACTCGTCCGCGGAGGTCGGGAAGAAGTAGGTAAAGGCCGTCGCCGCTTCCAGGCCGTCGGCATCCGATGTCCAGTAATTATTGGACAGCAGGGCCCGCACGTTCGCGTCGACGAGGGTGTAGGAAGCGAAGGTGCCGGCATAAAGGCCGCCCTTGGTGATCGCCGGATCGGCCATGTTCAGCATCCTCACAGAAAGCCACTCACGGATATCGGCTCTAGCCCTGCGCCTCATTCCTGACAAGTTCGAGTACACCGTTTGCGTGCAGAATCACGGTGGGTGCGACGCGAAGTGGCACGCTTCGCGCGCAAAATCACCCCGTTGCGTTCGCGCGCGTACCCCCGATGGTGCCCCTGACACGGGCGGGCGGGCTCCCTATATTCACGCACGAGGCGGATGCGACAGGAGCGGACATGCCGACATACACGAAGACCCCCGAAGCCCTTGCGAAACTTTCCCCCGAACAGTTCTACGTGACGCAGGAGAGCGGCACCGAACGTCCCGGGACGGGCGCGCTGCTGCACAACAAGCAGCCCGGCATCTACGTCGACATCGTGTCGGGCGAACCGCTCTTCGCCTCGTCCGACAAATATGAATCGGGATGCGGCTGGCCGAGCTTCACCAAGCCGATCGAGCCGGCAAACGTTTCCGAGTTCAAGGACATGTCGCACGGCATGGTGCGCATCGAGGTGCGCTCGAAGCATGGCGACAGCCATCTCGGCCACGTCTTCCCGGACGGCCCGCGCGACCGCGGCGGCCTGCGCTATTGCATCAATTCAGCCT
Source organism: Reyranella aquatilis (assembly GCF_020880995.1). Taxonomy (GTDB): domain Bacteria; phylum Pseudomonadota; class Alphaproteobacteria; order Reyranellales; family Reyranellaceae; genus Reyranella; species Reyranella aquatilis. The sequence goes on from NZ_JAJISD010000005.1 coordinate 56,880, forward strand.
CGCTGCGCTTCGTCCATCGCGACGACATGGCGGCGCAGGGCTATGGCGACTATCTCGACCAGGTGGAGGACGTGAAATGAGCACGGAACGCGCGGTTCTCGCCGGCGGCTGCTTCTGGGGCATGCAGGATCTGATCCGCCGCATGCCCGGCGTCGTGTCGACGCGGGTCGGCTACACCGGCGGCCATGTCGCCAACGCGACCTACCGCAACCATGACGGCCATGCCGAGGCGATCGAGATCGTCTTCGATCCGGCAAAAACCAGCTTCCGCAAGATCCTGGAGTTCTTCTTCCAGATCCACGATCCCTCGACGCTGAATCGCCAGGGCAACGACCGCGGGACTTCCTACCGCTCGGCCATTTTCTACACGAGCGACGAGCAGCGCCGGGTCGCGGAAGACACGATCGCCGACGTCGATGCCTCGGGCCTGTGGCCCGGTAAGGTGGTGACTGAAGTGACCGCGGCCGCCGAATTCTGGGAGGCCGAGCCCGAGCACCAGGATTATCTGGAGCGGATTCCCAACGGCTACACCTGCCACTTCGTCCGGCCGAACTGGAAGCTCCCGGTGCGCGCCAAGGCGGCCCAGCCCGCCTGAGGCCGGACGGCTGCGGTCTCAGCGCTCGGGCGCGGGCAGCGATCGCAGGGTCGGCGACGACAGGGGCCCTTGCACCGACATGACGTAGTCGACAGACCCCGGCGTGCCGGTGTCGAGGGCGATCAGCGTGTCGACGGTGCCCTGCCGCAGGTCGAAGCGGCTTTTGACATAGGCCGTGGCATGCGGTGCCTTCGCCGTGTGCTCGTCAAAGGCGAGGATGCCGCCCTCCAGCGCGAAGGCGCCGCGCGTCTCGATCCAGCTGCCGACGAACCCGTCGATCACCGCCGAGGTGAAACCCATCTGCGTGCTGAACAGGCTAGCGAGCCCGGTGGCGAATGAGGCGAAGGACGCCGAGCCCCGCACCACGCTCGCACGGACCTCGCCGCGCGAGCGTCCACGGCCCACGGCCGAGACGAAGAGTTCGTCGAGCGTGCCGCCCTCGCCTCTCCAGACCATCTCTTCGACGTCGAGCGTGCCATTCAGCGCCACCGCGAGCTGGTCGGTGCCGAACTCGTTGGCGGCGCCCGCCACCGCGATGGTGCGCGAGATGTCGATGTTGCGCACGCTGCCGGCCACCTCGATCGCGGGCGTGGCAGCGCGCGCATCGACCCGCGCCGTCAGGTCGAAGGCGGCACCTTCGAGCGTGCCGGACAGCCGCGTGACGTCGAGGACGCCGCGCTCCAGCCGCGCCGAGAGTTCGACCATGCCCAGCGCATAGGATCCCCAGGCGACGTTCGGCGTTGCGAGCGTCAGAGTCGCGTCGAGCGTGCTCAGCGCGTCCGTCAGCCCCGAGCTTCCCGTCGCCCTCGAGGTCCCGCCTCGTGAATAGCCCGCGCTTCCTGCGCCCGACCGCGGTGCCGCGGGCAGCCAGCGATCCAGCCGCAGCCCACCGGGCGCCCGCAACGAGGCCACGACATGCGGGCGCGCGGTCAGGGTCGAGGAGAATTCGCCCGAAAGCGCCATGCCGTCGATCGCGAGGGTGCCGCGGAACGTCGCGTGGCTCGAATCGCCGTGGAAGGCGCCGTCGGCTTCCACGTCCGCCAGCTCTTCGCGGGGGCCGCCGCCGGCCGCCGCGAGGAAGGCGCCGAGTTCGAGGCCGGCCACCGAGAAGCGCGGGAAATCGAAGCGGCGGTCGCCGTCGAAGGACATGCGCCCGGCGGCGGTGAAGGTGGCGCCGAGCATGGAGACCGACAGGTCCGACAGCGCCGCTTCCTTGAGCGTACCCACCGCGCGGCCCGCCACCTGGGCAGCCCCTATGCGCCCGTGGACGAAGCGCGGCAGCGCCGCGAAATCGAGCATGCGGTCGGCATCGCGCAGAACGCCGCGCCAGTGCAGGTCGAAGCGCGGAACGGTGCCGTAGTCGGCGATCGCGCCTGAGAGTTCGATATGCGAGCCCAGCAGCTCGCCCACGCCGACATGCTTGAGCCTGAGTTCGTTGCCGCGGATGACGACATGGGCGTCGACGTCGCGGGCGGTCTCCCCGCGATAGAGCACGTGGTCGAAGCGCGCCGCGAAGTTCAGCACCGGCGGCGGCGGTTCGTCCGCGGGCGGCGGCGAGGCCGGGGTCGCGTCGGGCGCGGGCATCAGCCCCTGCAAGGCCGCGCCGGTCAGTTGATAGGCGTCGAGGTTGAGATCCGGCAGATGGATTCGGGCGGTGATGACCGTCGGGATCGAATAGGCGATGTCGGCGGTCGCGGTCCCGCGCTGGTCGTCGAGTTCGAACGTCGCGTCGCTGACATGCACGACGCCTTTTGCAGGCCGCGTCCGGCCGGCGATCCGCAGGGTCTGCAGCCGGTCGGGCGGCAGCGACGACGTGTCGATGCCGATCCACTTCAGCGTGCGGCGCAGGTCCCGCCCCTCGACCTCGATGAGGCCGTCGTAGCCCGCCTCCCTGGCATCGCCCTCGAAGCCGGCCTTGCGGTTGACCCTGAAGTCGCCCGGCAGCACGGCCCTGAGCGCCAGCACGTGGAGCACGTCGTCGCGGTAGCGGAAGCTCGTTTCGAGATCGCGCACCGTGTCGCGGCGATAACGCAGCGCCCCGACCTCGCAGGTCAGTCGCACTTCCAGGGACGACAGCTCGTCGTCAGGCCGTCCCGTTTGCAGCGCTGCGCGGGCCGCCGCGCCGGTCGGCTCCACGAAGAGCGACCCGCCCTGCAGCCGCTCCAGCCATCGGTCGGCGTCGAGTTGCGGCGACGCGAGCCGCCCGCTCACCGTCGTCGTCCCGCCCCCGTCGATGAGCAGGCTGCCGCGGATCCGCTCGTCGCCCAGCTGGATATCGAGATCGTCGAGCGAGAGCCGGTCGCCGGCCAGCGCGAGATCGGTCGACGCTGTCAGCCTGCGCGCGATCGCCTCGTTCACCCGCATCGGCCTGCGGCCGCTCGCGCTCGTGATCGCCTCGACGAACTCCGGCAGGAACTCCGCCTCGACGGACAGGCGGCCGCGCAACGGATCGCCCGCGGTGCGCTCACCCGGCCAACCCGCAAAGACGAGGCGCCCGCCGGGCACGCCAAGCCCCAGCCTCACCGGCGCCTCGGCCGTTTCCGCGAGCCGCAGGCCGAGCGCGAAGGAAACCGGCACGCCGTTCAGGACGGCGGTGCCATCCAGCGCGAGCCGGCCCGCGGTACCGTCGAACGATCCGGAGAGATCGATCGCGCGGGCGTCGAGCGGCTGGCCCGACAGTCCGATGGCGTCGACGATCCGGCCGCCGCGAATTTCGAGCCGGGCGATCGAGATCGCCGGCACGCTGGGCGCAGAACCGTCGGCCACCGGCAGGCGCCAGTTGGGGCCTTGTCCGGGTTCGCGCGGCAGCACCAGCCGCGGTTCAAGGACCACCACGCGCTGCAGGCCGATGCGCCCCTGCAGGATGGCCCGCCAGGACAATGTCACCGTGAGTTGCCGTGCTTCGAGCATATCCGGGGCCAGGGCGCCCGGCGCGTTGCCGACGCGAAGCCGCTGCGCGACCAGGACGGGCTGCGGCAGCAGCGTGATGTCGAGCGGACCGTCGAGGCCGACGTCGCGCCCGATCGCCTCGGTCAGGAATGCGGCCAGACGTGCCTTGTACGGCCCCCAGTCGACGACCTTGGGAAGGATGAACAGACCGGCCACGACGACGACCACGCAGACGGCGATCCACGCCGACATCCGCACGAGAAAACCAGCCGTTCTCAACGACCATGCGAACATCGAGGATACCGTGACGACAGCGACTTGCCGGAGTTTGATTTCGAACGGAGCCTAGGCGGCCCTGGCAGGAGCTTCAAGGTTGGCGGCATCCGAGCGGCTGCGGGCCCGGTACCGCAGCGCCCTCATTGGGCCGGCACCGTCACCACGGGAGCGGCCGTACGCACGCCGACATCGGAGATCGAAAAGAGCAGCATGACGCCCGAGAACATGGACTTCGAGCGGATATCCGCATCGGAAATCCAGAACCAGCGGCCGTTGTACTGAACGGCGGCATAGGAATCCGAAGGCGGCGCCGGCCCGCTCAGGATGTTCAACAGGGGCGGACGTTCGCCGGCGGGAAACAGGATGTCACCCGGGCCCGGTGTCGCCCTTCCGCCCGTCACGTCGGTCTCGGGCACCTGCGCCAGGACACCCAGCTCGACCATGACCTGCAGCATGGAGCGGGTCGTCATGGCGATTTCATCGCCCCTGCCCGACCAGCCGCCATAGCGGACCTGATGGCTCAGGCCGGCCCCCGTCAGGTGCAGGATGCGCCTCACTTCCGCGATCTTCGCGGCGATGTCGGGTGAGGTCCTGATCGGCGGAAAGCCGATGATGGAGACTTCGGCGTTGTCCTTGGAGCGTTCGATCCGGATCTGCAAGGCATTGGCGCGCTGCAGGTCCGTCAGGAGCTCGGCTAGGCGGAAGAACTCCGGGTCGCCGGCACGGCTCATGGCCGCCCGCCTGGACTCGTTGGCGACGCCGTTGATCGAGTCGACGGCCAGCGGCACGACGACGGTGGCGGGATAGCCCGACTGCAGAAGGAAGAGGATCGCGCTGGGCGGGATCGGCCGCAGCAGCGTCTTGATGAAGTCGTTTCCCGTGAGCGGCGCGTAGATCACGGTCGGGCGATCGATATAGGTGGCGCCCACGCCGGCCGTGCCGCCGATGGCCGCCGGCCCACCGACCGATGTCGACAGATAGTTCTGGGCGGAGAACCCCGCCGCGGCGGTCGTCTGCACCTGATAGCCCGCGATCACCTGGGCGATCTCCAGGAACACCGGAAAGTCGCCGTAGCGCAACTTGACGATGTTGAGCAGCGTCTGCTGCTTCCAGGAGGCCCCGATCGCGCCGGCATAGTCGGACCGGTCGCGCGCGACGGTCGTGGGACCGACGCTGCTGCAGCCCGCCGCTGCGACGGCGACCGCTGCCGCGAGAATCAGCGGCGAAATCCGGCGGGCGACCATGAGAGGCATCTCCCGGCAGGCCGCCTACCTGTCGTCCTCGATCTGCACCTTGATCCTGCCCGCGCTGACGGCGGCCTTGAGCGCGGCATGATCGCGTTCCGTCTGGTCGGCATAGGCCACCGCGAAGTCGCCCATCGCCTCGTCGAAGGCATCGCTCGAGCCAAGATATCCGGTAATGAGCCAAGGATGGCTTGCCCTGCCATGCGCGCGGGCCAGCGCCCAACCGCAGACCTTGGCGTAGAGCACCAGCATGTGGCGGTCGAAGGTCTCGACCAGCGGCTTGATCTTGGCGTCGCGCAGCTGGCGGACATAGAGGTCGTTGCCGCGCAGGCCGTTCGTCCAGCCGAGGAAGATGTCGGACGACGACTGGATCAGGCGCTGCCCCTGGACCACGCGCTGACCGGCATGACCATAGGCGCTCCTGCCGGCATAGGGCTCGAGAACGGAGGCCACGGCCTCCTTGAACTGCAGGAACAGGGGCTGGTTGGACGACGACATGAAAAGGCCGATCGAGCAATAGCGCCCGACGCTGCCGATCCCCACGACCTTCATCGCCACATCGACGAGGCGATAGCGGTCGAGAAGGGCTTTACGATCGTCGGGCAGGCTTTCCCGGTAGGTCGCCAGCGCCTTGTCGACCATCTCCCTGAAGCCGTCCGCCCGCGAGGCCTCGGTGTGGAAGATGAGCGGAGGCTGGTCCTTGATCTGTACCTGCCCGCCGACCATTTCGGCCAGCTTGGGGAAATCGAGCTCGGAGGCCCTCTCCTCCTTGGCTTTTTTCATCCGGCGCAGCACGCGCTTCCTGATATCCGGATCGTCGATGAGGGCGAAGAATTGCTCCGTGCCGATCCGGCTGTACCAGGCTTCCAGCGGGCTCATTTCCGCCACTTCCCGCAGGCGCTCGCGATAGCTTCGGGCAACGGCCACCGCCGCACCGCGCTCGGCCGATCGCGAGAGGCCGTTGGAACGGGCCGCGAGAACGAACGACGCCACCAGCCGCTTCACGTCCCACTCCCAGGGCGCCGGCAGGGTCTCGTCGAAGTCGTTGATGTCGAAGTTGATACTTCTCTCGGGCGTCGCAAACCCGCCGAAGTTGAGCAGGTGGCAATCGCCGCAGGCCTGCACGTGGACGTTCGTCGTCGGCAGGACGGCAAGGTCGGCTGCCATGACCGCCGCCGACCCGCGATAGTACGTGAACGGCGACTGGAGCATCCGGCCGTAGCGGATCGGCAGCAGCTCGACCTGCCGGCCGGCATCCGAGGCCTGAAGAATGACGAGTGGGTCGGCGCGGTCCTTGTGGCGCTTCCACAGGCCCTGGCTTGCTCTCGGAACCGTATCGCGCAGTCGCTTGCCGGCCGCCATCAACTCGCCGGCTGGCACGGAATGAGCCGGGCGCCGGAGTTCGGGCACGCCGGCGCTGGCATGAAGCTTTGCCACGTTGCTCATCGACGCATCTCCGACCGTGGCCCGCGAAGGAGAATCCCTTCGTGACGATCAGGTTACGCCGGCACACCTGCGTTGCCTTGATGCAGGTCAATGGCCCCCGTCCCCACCAACCGCGGGAGCACGGCCGGGCGGCGAGGAGACTCTGCATCTTCCCCTGGCCATTCCCGTTGGCGAAACCGCCGGGCAATTCATGCGCCGCGAGACTTGTCAGCACGCGCGAGGGCTGCTCCCTTTCGAGCTAAGGGAGAACACCAGCATGAAAAGCGACGCGACCTATGACTACATCGTCGTCGGTGCCGGGTCCGCGGGCGCGGTGGTCGCGAGCCGGCTGAGCGAGGGGGGCCAGCATCGCGTGCTGCTGCTCGAGGCCGGCACCGAGGGCTCGAACTTCTTCTGGTCGAAGGTACCGGTCGGCGTCGCCAAGATGATCGACGATCCCGCCGTCAACTGGTGCTACTCGTCGGAGCCCGACGAAGGCTCGGGCGGACGCCGCATCGCCGTACCGCGCGGCCGCATGCTGGGCGGCTCCAGCTCGATCAACGGCATGGTCTATATCCGCGGGCAGGCGCAGGACTACGACCACTGGGCGCAGCTCGGCAATCGCGGCTGGAGCTTCCAGGACGTGCTGCCGATCTTCAAGCGCATGGAGCGCTTCGAGGGCGGCTCCGACGAGTTCCGCGGCCGCGACGGCATCCTTCCCGTCACCCACACGCCGCGCAACAAGGTCCCCCTGCTGGAGAAGATGATCGAGGCGGCCGAGAAGATGGGGCTGCCGTACAATCCCGACCAGAACGGCGCCACGCAGGAAGGCATCGGCATGTCCCAGGTGACCATCACCAGGGGCCGCCGCCAGAGCACCGCCTTCTGCTATCTCGATCCCGCGCGCGGCCGCGCCAATCTGCAGATCGACCAGGGCGCGATCGCCGAGTCCCTGATCCTCGAAGGCAGGCGCTGCGTCGGCGTCCGCTATTCGGTGAACGGCGAGAAGCGCGAGGCCCGGGCCGCGCGCGAGGTCATCGTCTCCGGCGGCTCGATCAATTCGCCGAAGCTGCTCGAACTCTCCGGCATCGGCCAAAGCGAGCGGCTGCGCGCGCTCGGCATCGCACCGGTGCACGAGCTGCCGGGAGTCGGCGAGAACCTGCGCGACCACTATTCGCCGCGCATGAAGTTCGAGATCACCGGCAAGAATCTCACCTTCAACGACAATGCGCGCGGCTGGCGGCTGGCACGGGAGGCCGTGAAGTACGCGCTGTTCCGCGAGGGCTTCCTCGCCTCGACCTCGGTGCCGATCCGACTCTATTTCCGCACGCGCGTCGGTCTCGACTCACCCGACGCCACCATCTCGATCGCGCCCTTCCTGTACGAGATGGTCGGCAAGGAGCGCCGCGTCTCGGCCCAGAAGGGCATCACCATGAACGTGAACGTGCTGCGCTCGGAGAGCACCGGCTCGGTCCACATCAAGTCGGCCGATCCCCACGAGCCGCCGGCCATCCGCTTCAACTTCCTGTCCACCGAGCACGATCGCATCGGTATCGTGAACGTGCTGCGCAAGGGCCGCGAGCTGATGGCGACGTCGCCGCTGAAGGAAGTCACCGGCAGGGAGATCGCCCCCGGCGCCCATCTCCAGAGTGACGCCGAGCTGCTCGAATGGGTGCGCAACAACGCCGAGACGACGTATCACCCGGTCGGCACCTGCAAGATGGGCAACGACCCGCGCGCCGTCGTCGATCCCGAACTCCGGGTCCACGGCCTCGCCGGCCTGCGCGTCGCCGATGCGTCGATCATGCCGACGCTCACCAGCGGCAACACCAACGCCCCCACCATCATGATCGGCGAGAAGTGCGCGGCGATGATCCTCGCGACAGCGGCGACGGCTCGCGCGGCCTGAGAGCCTCACTCCGCGCGGATGTCGGCCGCCTTGATGACCTTGCCCCAGCGCGCCACCTCGGCCTTCAGGTAGTCCTGGAATTGCGGCGGCGTGTTCAGGACCATGTCGCTGCCCGAGGCGATCAGGCGTTCGCGCACCGCGCCCTGGCCCAGCACCTCCTTCACGTCGGCATAGATCTTCTGCACCAGCTCCGGCGCCATGCCGGCGGGGCCGTAGAGGCCGTTCCAGGTCGCGGTGACGATGTCGCCCGCGCCGGATTCGACGATGGTGGGAACGTCGGGCGCGAGCGGCGAGCGGGTCTGGCCGGTCGTCACCAGCGCCTTCAGCTTGCCGGCCTGGACGTAGGGCATGCCCGACGGAATGTTGGCGAACAGCACGCCCACCTGGTTGCCCATGACGTCGGCCAGTGCCGGTTGCTCGCCGCGATAGGGCACGTGCACGGCCTTGAGGCCGAGCTGCATGTTGAGCAGTTCGGAGGTCATGTGCGGCGAGGAGCCGATGCCGCCCGAGGCGAAGGTGACCTTGCCCGGGTTGGCGCGCACGTAAGCGAGGAACTCGGCGAAGGTCGATGCGGGAAACGACGGGTGCGCGACCAGCAGCATCGGCGTCGCGGTGAGAATGGTGATCGGCGTCAGGTCCTTGAGCGGATCGTAGGGCGACTTGGCGAAGATCTGCGGCGCCACGGCGATCGAGGTCTGCGGCGAGACGAGCAGCGTGTAGCCGTCGGGCGCCGACCTCACCACCTGCTCCGCGGCCATCATGCCGCTCGCGCCGGTACGGCTCTCGACCATCACGGTCTGGCCCCAGCGTTCCTTGAGGGCGTCGGCCAGGACGCGCGCCACGAAGTCGGTGCCGCCGCCGGCGGCGAAGCCGACCACGATCTTCACCGGCTTGTTTGGGAAAGCCTGCGCGGCGGCCGGGGCGGCGCCCGCGGCGGTGGCGACAAGCGAGCCCATCAGCGTGCGGCGCGTGATCCTCATGACGTTTCCTCCTGTTTTGGTTCTTTCGGTTGGCGGGAGTGTCCGCATTGCGCATTCCAGGGTCAACGCAGTCTTGCCGTCGTCGCCCGCGAGGCGGACAGTCGGCCTTCGACGAGACTGATTTGATTCCGGTGACGACATGCTGACGGACCGCTACGGCCTGCCCCTCTCCACGACCAGCGCCGTCGCGCGCGATGCCTATGTCGAAGGCGTCGACCTCCTGCTGACGGTCTATCCCGGCGCCACCGCCGCCTTCGATCGCGCCCTCGCCGCCGATCCCGACTTCGCGCTCGCCCATGTCGGCAAGGCCCGCGCCGCGCAGGTCGCGACGAACCTCGACGCCATGCGCGCCTCGCTCGCGACGGCGCTGTCGCACGTCGAGAGCGTGTCGGCGCGCGAGCGCAGCCACATCGGCGTCTTCCGTCACCTGTTCTCCGGCCAGCCGGTCGAAGCGCTGGCGGCGCTGCGCGTCCATGTGAAGACATGGCCGCGCGACGTGCTGATCCTCAGCCTCGCCGCCAACCAGGGCGGGTTGATCGGCATGTGCGGCCTGCCCGGCCGCGAACAGGACCTGGTCGATTTCCTCGGCGGCTTCGCGCCGCACTACGGCGAGGAGTGGTGGTTCGAGGCGCACTACGCCATGGCCTTGTCGGAGATCGGCCGGCATGCGGAGGCCCGCCCGCTCATCGAGCGCTCGCTTGGCCGGTTCAAGCGCAACGCCTACGGCGCGCATGCCTTTGCCCATCTCTGCTACGAGACCGGCGAGCGCGATGCGGGCATCGCGTTCCTGCGCGACTGGCTGCCGCTCTACGATCGCGGCGGCAGCCTGTTCGGGCACCTCAACTGGCATCTCGGCCTGTTCGAACTGCACGCGGGCAATCTGGAAGGCGGGCTTCGCCTCTACAACGAGGCCTTCTGCGCCGACGATCATCGCGGCGCCGTGCACCAGAAGCTCTCGGATTCCGCGGCGTTCCTGTGGCGCGCCGAACTGGCGGGCCATCCGCGAGAGTCCGCACGCTGGGCCAGGCTCAAGGACTATGCGCGCGAAAAACTTCCGCGCCCGGGCATGTCTCTCGCCGACTGGCATGTCGGCCTGACCTATGCCGCCACGGGCGACGAGGCTGCGCTCGAGAGCTGGGTCCGTGCCATCGAAGCACTCGCGGATGCCGGCCGCTATCCGTCGGGCGGGCTCATCCCGGCGGTCACGCGCGCCTTCGCGGCCCACCAGCGCGGCGACCACGAGACGGCGATCGAGCTGATCGAGGCCATGCTGCCCGAGCGCGAACGGATCGGCGGCAGCCGGGCGCAGGGCGATCTGGTGGAAGCGACGCTGCTCAAATCGTATCTCGCCACCGGACGCGTGGCCGAAGCACGGCGCCTGGTCGAACGCCGGCGAACAGGACCGGCGGGTCTGCCGGTCGCCGGGCCCGATTCAGCTCCCGCCTGATCGGCCCCGCCACGCTTTGACAGATGGCGAACATTTCGCCGCCTCGTGCGGCCAAGCTATGCGCCCGGCGCGATTGTCCATAAGTTTACTGTAGGTATGCTGGCGGCCTGTCCCAGGAGAGATTTCCATGTGCAACGCTTGTCTGTCGCGACGCGGTCTGTTCTCGGGAATGGGAGCGCTCGCCGTCACAGCCGCCGCCGGTACCGCGTTGCCGCGCGCGGCGATGGCCCAACCATCGCGCTCCGCCGAGACGCCTGACGCGGCGCTGTCGCTCCTGATGGAAGGCAATGCGCGCTATGTTTCCGGAAAGTTGGCCGAGCGCGACTTCTCCGCCGGTCGGGCGGCGCGTGCCCTTGGGCAGGCTCCCTTCGCCGCGATTCTCGGCTGTGCCGATTCGCGGGTGGCGCCGGAACTCGTGTTCGACCAGACGGCAGGCGAACTCTTCATCGTCCGGGTCGCCGGCAACTTCGTGACGCCGGATGGGCTGGGCAGCCTCGAGTATGGCGCTGCGGTGCTCGGCACGAAGGTGATCATGGTGCTCGGTCATACGAGCTGCGGCGCCGTGAACGCCACCGTCGAGGCGCTGCAGAAGGGCAATACCCTGCCCGGCCACATCGCCGACCTCGTGCGCGCCATGAAGCCCGGCATCGAGCCGGTCCTCAAGACGCCGGGCGACGATCTCCGCCAGCGCGCCGTGGTCGCCAACATCCAGTCCAACGTCCGCCGCCTGCAGACCGAAAAGCCGATTCTCGGCGACATGGTCGCGGCGGGCAAACTCAAGGTCGTGGGCGCCTATTACGATCTCCCGACCGGCAAGGTCATCATGGTCTAGCGGACAGATGCGCCGCGACTATTCCGAGTTTGTTTGCTCCGGGCGATGGCCTATCATTCCCCGATCGGGTTTGAACGACTGTCATCGGGGAGATTTCGATGGATCTGGCCGCGCTTTCCCGCGCGATGCCATCTGGAAGAGCGTTCGGTCGCACCCGTAGTATCGGGGGTGCGCCATGAACCTCGGTCCTCGCCTCCGTCAACCCGTCTACCTCGCGGCCGGCCTCGTTCTGGTCGTCTGTTTCCTCATGCTCTTCTTCAGTTCGCTGCGCGAACTGGGATTGCGTCGCGACGCGCTGAAGGCCGCCGAGGTCGATGTCGCCAACCTTGCCCAGTCGCTGGTCCAGCACGCCGAGGACTCCTTCGAGATGGCCGACAGCCTGGTCATCGGCCTGGTCCATCGGCTGGAAGCGGAAGGAACGGGTCCCGTGGCCCTCGCGCGGGTGCAGAGCGACATCAACTTCCGCAAGGGAGCGATGGGCCGCGTCCGCGGGCTCTTCGTCTACGACGACAAGGGACGCTGGCTGGCGACATCCGAGACCGTCGACCTGAACGCTTTCAACAACAGCGATCGCGACTATTTCAGGTACCACAGGGACTCGACTGATCCGGGCCTGCTGATCGGAAATCCCGTGAAGAGCCGGTCGGGCGGGCAATGGATCATCCCCGCATCGCGGCGCTTCAACAATCCGGACGGTTCGTTTGCGGGCGTCGTGCTGGCCACCATCGACGCCAGCTACTTCGCGGACTTCTACAAGCGCTTCGATCTCGGCTCCACGGGCGTCATCACGATGCTGCAGAAGAACGGCATCGTGCTTGCGCGAAGCGTCGACAACGAGACGTCGGTCGGCCGGGACCTTGCCAACTCGGCCCTCATCAAGGACATGCATGGCCGGCCATCGGCCAGCGTCTATTACTTCCAGTCGACGTTCGACGACTCATGGCGCCTCGCCTTCTACAAATTGAGCGACCGGTTCCCGATCATCGTCGTAGCCACCGAGTCCAAGGAAGAAGTCCTCGCCTCGTGGCGCGAGGAAGCGATCTTCCGCATGGCATTGGTGTTCATCCTGATCCTGCTGATCGGAAGCACCGGCTACTATCTCGTGCGCCAGTTGCTGGAACGACAGCGGATCGCGGCGGTGATGGCGGCCAAGGAGGCGGACTTCCGGCTGCTGGCCGAAGAGTCGAGCGACATGGTGATGCGCATCGGCCTGGACGAGCGCATCCTCTACGCCTCCCCCGCCTGTCTCCGCGTCCTGGGCTGGAGCCCCGAGCAGATCACCGGGACGCCCGCGCTGGCCGGTGTGAACCCCGAGGACCTGCCGCACGTGCAGGAGACGGTCCGCGATCTCAAGCTGGGGGAAATCGAGGAAACCAAGCTCATCTACCGGACCCGCCATCACGACGGCGGCGAGATCTGGCTGGAGACCGCCCTGCGCGCGACCCGCGACAATGTCACCGGCCGGATCAGCGGCGTCGTGGCGATTTCGCGCGACATGACCGAGCACAAGGATCTCGAGGCCAGGCTGTCCACTCTCGCCAGCCAGGACGGTCTGACGGGCATCGCCAACCGGCGTAACTTCGACGAGCGGCTGCAGACCGAATGGCGGCGCGCCGCGGGCGACGAGACGCCGCTGTCGCTGCTCATGGTGGACGTCGACAACTTCAAGAAGTTCAACGACCAGTACGGCCACCAGGCCGGCGACGCCTGCCTCAAGGCCGTCGCCCAGGCGATCGCGGCCGAGGCGCGTCGCCCGGGCGATCTGGCGGCGCGCTACGGCGGCGAGGAATTCGTGTTGCTGCTGCCCAATACAGACGAGATCGGCTGCGCCAGCGTGGCGGCCCGCATGAGCGAGTCCCTGGCGGCGCTCAACATTCCGCACGCCCTCAATCCGCCGAGCAAGCGGGTGACGATCAGCGCCGGCGGCGCCACGGGCTGGCCGGGCGCGGAGTCCGCGAACAACCATCCGTCGCTGATCGCCGCAGCCGACCGCGCCCTCTACGCGGCCAAGCATGCCGGCCGCGATCGCTTCGTCATGTCGGGCCAGGTGGTCGCCTGGCGGGGCGCCGAAAGCGCCTAGAAAAGAGCGCGCGGGCGAGAAAAGCGGCCCAACGGGAGGACGTTCGGACTAAACTGGTTTTGCACCGCAGCGAACAGCCAGGCAAATCCGGTCGATGTCGATCGACGTCCTAACGATCTATCTGCTGAACTTCGTGATCGCCTTCGCGATGGCCGGGCTGTGCTTCTTCTCCTGGTACCACAACCGCGACATCCTCGGGCTGCGCGGCTGGGCCACCAGCCTGGTCCTGGGAGCGATGGGCACCCTGGAACTGAGCCTGCGCACCAACAGCTCGCCGCTCTACATGGTCATCATGGCCAACTCGCTGATCGTCGCCGGCTACTCCACCGTCTGGATGAGCGTCCGGCGCTTCAACAGCGGGGAGCGCGGGATCCGGCTCGCCGTCATCCCGACCGCCCTCTTCGTCGTCCTGTTCTCGGCCATCCTCCTCGATGGCATCGACGTGAACAAGCGCGTGGCCCTTTGCTCCCTCGCAATCGCCATCCTGTCCAGCCTCGCCGCCTGGGAGGTGATGCGGGCCAGGATCACGGAGCCGCTGAGCAGCCGCCTGCCGACGGCGCTCGCGCTGCTGCTGATGGCCTTCTCCATGGTCGTGCGCCTCGTCTTCTCACTGCTGAGCGATGCGCCCGAGGGCGAGACCACGCCCTTCTACGACCCGACGCAGGGCATCACGCTGTTCATCAACACGATCTGCGTCGTATCGATGACGCTGGGCTTCCTGCTGATGGCCAACGAACGGCTGAGGCATCACTACGAGAAGCTGGCCTCCACCGACCAGCTGACGCACCTGCCGAACCGTCGCTTCTTCCTCGAAGAAGCCGAACGCCTCGCCAGCCGGGGCGCACTCGGCATGTCGCGGGCCTGCGTGCTGATGATCGATCTCGACCACTTCACCAACGTGAACCGGACTTTCGGACATGCCGGCGGCGACCAGGCGCTCGTCGCCTTCGCGCGCCTCGCACGCGAGCAGCTGCGGCCCGACGACCTGATCGCGCGCTATGGCGGCGAGGAATTCTGCGTCCTGCTGCGGGACGTCGACGAGCCGGAAGCGCTACGGGTCGCGGAGCGTCTGCGCGCGGCCATCGCGGACCTGTCGGTCGACATCGACGGCCGCCCCCTGCGCATCACCACCAGCATCGGCGTGGCGACGTTGCGGAAGGACCTGCAGGATGCGATGCGCCGCGCTGACGTCGCGCTCTATCGCGCCAAGGACCGCGGCCGCAACCGGGTGGAAAGCGCGGAGGAGCCACCGGCCGCCGCCGCCTGACGCCCCGTCAGGCGCGTCGTCTTGCGGGCGGCCGGTATCGCCCGGCCTTGGCCATGCGGGAGATCCAACCGGTCACGCGCTCGCCGGGCATCGGCCGGGCGATCAGGAAACCCTGGCCGAATTCGCAGCCGAGCGCCTCGAGGGCGTCCCACTGTTCCTGGGTCTCGATTCCTTCGCCGGTCAGGCTGACCTTTTCGCGCGCCGCCAGCGCCACCAGCATCGAGACGATGTCGCGGCCCTCCTGGTCGCCCGGGAGGCGGGCCACCAGCCCGCGGTCCATCTTGAGATCGCTGAACGGATAGTATTGGAGCCGGCCGAGATCGGAGTAGCCGACGCCGTAGTCGTCCATCGAGATCCGGACGCCGGCCTCGCGAAGTCTTCCGAGCAGGGCGCGCGCGACCGCGGGGTCGGGCGCCCGCTCCGTCTCCGTGAGTTCGAGGATGAGCGTGCACGGCTCGACCTGATGCTCGCGCAGCAGGAACAGGATCTCGTCCGCCGTCTCGACGGAACCGAGAAACCGCGCGGATATGTTCACCGCGATCGACAGGGGAAGCCCGTCCCTGTTCCAGGCCGCCTGTTGCCCGGCGGTGCGCCTCAGCACGTCCCACGTGAGTTGGAGGATGGCGCCGGAGCGCTCCGCAAGACCAATGAACCCCTCCGGGCCGATCAGGCCGTATTCGGGATGCCGCCAGCGCACCAGCGCTTCGGCGCGCGAGAACACGCGATCATGCATCGACACGATCGGCTGGTAGTGAATCTCGAGCTCCTCGCCGGGAATGCGCGCAAGGTCGCGCGCGGCGAGATCGGCATTGGTGTTGTCCTTCTCGCGCGCCTCCAGCGCGGCCAGCCGCGCCGAAAGGGCGGAGAAGGACAGAGGCTTGGCGAGAGCGCCGACGACGTCGAGGCCGGCGCGAATGGCGTTCTGCCTGATGTCGTTGAGCGCGCCCGGGTCGGTGTTTCCCACCAGGACCGTTCGCGGCCGCCAGCCGGTGCCGAGCGTCCGGATGATTTCGAGGCATTGCGCGAGTCCCAGCTCCACGTCGAGGAACAGCCAGTCGAAATGGCGGCCGGGGAGAAAACCGGGCAAGTCCTTTGCCGCGCGGATGGCACGCACCGAGAAATTGAGCTTGATGGCCCATTCGACCAGCTCGGCCCGCAGTTCATCGTCGCCGCTCGCGACGAGCGAGCGGAACCGGCGGGGCGCCGAAGGAGCCTGGTCAGGGTTGGACAAACGATATCCTCGAAGCCACGGGCCTCACCCGGGCCGGACATGACTGGTGCAAATCTCCCTCGGATGCAACCCGTCACGCGCGCTTCGCACGCGGGGCTTCCTGGCCTGCCAAATTCGCAAGCAGCTTGAGACTGGCGGAATAGTAGTCGTCGTCGTCGCCGACGGTCGCAACCGGCGCGGGCCCCTTGTTGCCATCGGCCACGTATTGCGTAACCGATGAGACCGCGACGTAGCCGCCGCTCGATGGATAGGGAGCCACTGCGCCCGTATCGAGGTCGATCCACGCCGGCGGGCGACCGCCGAAACGGGGCGTGCGCCACGCCGTCAGGAAGCGGCCGAGGCGCGAGGCCTGGTTGTGCCACGCGAGATAGAGCGGGATGCGGATCGCATCGAAACCGAAATAGGGTTTCCAGTCGTCGGCGACCCGGAAGGCCTGGTTTCCGAACAGGAGCCAGTCGGGCGGCAGCCGGTAGTCGCCGAAAGCCGCATTGTCGACCAGCCACAGCCCGTCGGATTCGAGACGCCGCCAGCGGGCCTGGTCGCCGGGCTGTTGAGCGAAGTCATGCAGGGCCGGCCAGACGTAATACGACAGATTGACCACGTGGCGGTTGCCGCGGGCGAAGCCCTGCGCCCCGGGCAGCAGGATGAGCCTTCCCTGCGATTCGATCGCCAGCCGGTCGAGCACGGCGGACTGGATCCGCTTGGCCGGCGCCAGCCACTGCGGCTCGTTCCATTTCGCGGCAGCGCGGATGAGCGCCCAGGCGATCAGGATGTCGCCGTCGGCGGCGTTGTTCTTGTCGGGAACGGGATCGCTGGTGTTGGGCGACCAGCGCCACGAGAAGAGACCGTCGCCGCGCTGCAGGGACTTCGATGTCCAGTCCCAGATCTTCGCGAAGGTTTCCTTGTCGTCGTAGCTCTGCGCGAACAGCAGCCCCCATCCCTGGCTCTCGGAGTGGCTGACGTTGTTGTTGCCGCTGTCGATCACGCGGCGGTCGTCGACGATGAAGCGACGCTTGTAGGTCTGCCAGTTCTGGTCCGCCCGCGCGACGCCGGGCAGGAGCGAAAGCGCGGCCAGGCCAATACCCGCCGCCAGCAGACGCCGGCGCGAACCGTCGGGCGACCGCCGAGGGTCCATGACTAGGCGCCGGACCGTTCGTAGCGAAAGATCAGCGCCGGATACGGGCCGCTGCCGCGTTCGACGAGGCGCATCGACAGGCCGGAGCGCGCCGCCTGCTGGGCCAGCCAGCCCTCCAGCAGCGCTTCGAGGATGGCGGCGAACGCCGTCTGCGCCTCGACGCCCTCGAAGCAGGGATAGCCGACGACCACGAACTCCAGCGCCTTCTCGGCTTCGTAGAGGTCGACCTGCCCCCAGTCGAGAACCTGCAGGCCGGCGTTCATGGCCGCCTTCAGGTCGGTCAGCGAATTGCAGACCGGCACCGGCTGCTCGCGGGCGATCGTCGCCCCGACGGCGGCCAGGATTCGGAGCGCCTGCTCGTCGCCCGCAACCTGCGACAGCGACGTCCCCAGCGCCTCCATGAAGATCCGCGAGTGCGGCGGGCTGGAGCGGCGCGCGGCGGCGGCGAGCGTCATCGCGTCGAATGAATTGCTTGCGGGGCGAACTGCCATCGGAAAACCGGTGTCGGGCGAGCTAATTGAACGAGGTTCTCAGGAATAGCAGAATTGTGCCCTGATCGTACTGGTATGCGTTGTCGAAATTGGCCTTGGCACCGATCGCCGTCCGGTCCGTGGCGGCGTATTCGAAGCCCAGCCGCAGGCCGAAGGCGATGCCGGTGTTGCTTTGCGAGGGGAAGATCGGCGCGATCGCGATGGCACCGCTCGAGGCCAGTATGTTCGCGGCGTTCTGCAGATAGTAGTTGTTCGGGAAGAAGAGTGCCGAACTCTGCTGGATGCTCTGCACGCCGAGCGTCGCGCCCGCACTGTAGGTGAAGCGCCCGGACGTTTCCGTCCAATCGACCGGGAAGGTCAGGCTGTAGAAGCTCTGCGGGCTGAAATAGCCGCCCTGGCCGAACGTGAAGTAGCTGAGGTTCTGGTTGTAGCTGAGATAGGTGGCCGAGATGCCGATCTTCAGTTCCTGGCTCTCGTCCTTGATGGGGCGGAAGTACGCGCCCGAGGTGAACTCGTAGGACTGGTTTGTCGGGATGTTGTTGCCCGTGTAGTAGCCGTAGGCGAACTTGGTGTAGATGCCCAGCGTCTGGTCGTCGTAGCTCACGATCGCTTCGCCGCCGTTGCGGATCACGCCGCCCCAGGTGGTGCCGGTGATGGGATCGGTGACGCCGGCATAGGAGAGGACGGAGTCCGTCACCGACCGGCGCGATCCCTCGAGCTTGATGTTCATCCGGTCGCCCAGCGGCTGGTTCCAGGCGAGGCCACCCACGATGTTGGTGATCGGGAAGCCGAGCGGCGTGCTGCCGACATCGGCCGTGAGCCGGCCCCAGTCGAGGCCCATACCGAAGGCGATGCCGGTGGCCCGCGCGTTGTTGGGCTGAACGACGCCGTTCAGTCCCGCGATCGCATTCGCGCCGTAGCGCGACAGCGTCGACGGATCGGCGGAGATCGTGCCGGCATCGAGCGTCACCGGCATGATCGACGGAACGAGGGCGGCGTTGCCCACGGGAATGCGGGCCTTGACCGGCACGTTGAGTTCGTTGACGCGGCCGAGGCCCGATTCGCCGGAGCGGCCGCGGAAGCCCAGTCCGCCATCGACGATGATCGCCGTCTGCTTCTTGAGCGAGTTGAGTTCGCGATCGATCTCGCGGCTGAGTGGGTCGGTGTCGCCCATCGAGCCGGACGGTACGCCGGGCGTGCCGGGCAACGGAGGCGGCGTCATCGCGGTCACCGACGTGGCAGCACTGCTCTCGCCGCCCGGCCGGCGCAGCGGCACGAGCGGATTCCCCTGCGCGATCTGCACCGGCTCGGCACGCACCGGCCCGGCCTGCGCCGTCAGCACCGCCGGCGTCGCCAGCGAGGGACGGTCGAGCGACATGACGTCGGAGCGGCCCGGCGCACCGTCGGTGGCGGTGGGCGAAGGCTTGCCCCCGGCGACGCGGCGCTCGAACTCGGCCATCAGCTTGGAGTCCTCTCCCTGCGGGACCGGCCGCAGCGCGACGACCTCCGGCGAGCCTGCGCCTGCGGACGCGCGCTGCACGGTGCGCTCGGGCAAGGTCGCATCCGCGGCGAGGACTGCGGCTGGGGCGGCGTTGCGCGGCGGCGCCGCTTCGGCGCGCTGGACGGGCGGAGGGGTCGATGCCGGACCGGGAATCGGAACGACTTCGCTCTGGCCGAGGCCGCGATTGAGCTGCTGGGCGGTTTCGAGGGCGCGCTTGGCGCCCATCGTGTCGCCGCGGGCGCGCAACAGGCGCGCCTGGACCATGTAGAGACGCGGGTTCTGCGGCTGCAGGCGCAGCGCCTCGGCCAGCCAGACGTCGGCCCGCTCGTAGCGCTTGAGATCGATGGCGATGTTCACCGCCTGCTGCAGCGTGTCGGGATCGGCCGGCGACGACACCATGATGCCGTCGAGCACCTGGATAGCCTGCTCGCTGAAGCCCGAATCCTTGTAGACCCGCGCCAGCGCAAGCCGCGCGCCGACGCTGGGCGACGGGCCGGACACGTAGGGCAGCAGCACGTCGTAGGCGGCCGTGAGATTCTTCTGCTGGCGCAGGCGGTCCGACTGCTGGATCGCGAGCGACTCCTGGAGATTCGCGACATCGCGGCCGCCGGTGTTCCGGGAGATGCGCGCGAGCAGCGCATTGGCCTCGCCATCCTGGCCGGCTTCCGACGCGGCGTAGAACATCGTGCGCAGCGTGTCGGCGTTGAGGTCGTTGCGAGTCTGCAGCCGGCGCACGACCGCCATCGCCTGCGCCTTGTCGCCGACCTTGGCCAGCGCCAGCGCGGCATTGGCCTGCTGCGCGGGCGTGGCGTTGGCGGCGTTGGCGCGCGCCGCCAGGGTGGCGCGCGCGCCGGCATCGCCCGCCTTGGCCGCGGCGATCAGCTGGTCGGTATCGCCGGCATTGCGCAGGTCGTTGCGCAGCGTGTTCATGCGCGCCGACCGCTGGTTGGCCGGGATGCGGTCGAGCAGCGCCACGGCCTCGCCGGTGCGCTGCTGCTCGGAATAGTAGACGGCGGCCGCGTAGAGACTCTCGGGCCGGCCACTGGCGACCAGCTCGTCGATCAGCGCCTGGGCCTCGGCCACGCGGCCGCGACGGGTCAGGAACTTCGCGAGGTCGTAGCGGGTCCACGGGCTGGAAGGGTCGAGGCGCATGGCCTCGCGGTAGAGCTGCTCGGCGCGCTCGGGCTGCGAGCGTTCGAGCCCGGCGGCCTGAGTGCGCAGGCGTTGCGCCGCCTCCTGGCTGCCGTCGGACTGGATGCGGTTGCGCACCGACGGATCGAGATTGGCGAGCAGCGGCTCGGTGCGCGTGTCGCGGCCCTGCGCGGTCATGACCTGGTAGAGGCCGGCCTGCGCTTCCTTGTTGCCCGGATCGCGGTTCAGGGCCTCGCGATAGTAGCTCTCGGCTTCGCGCGCCTTGCCCTGGCGGCGCAGCAGGTCGCCCATCAGGCCCTGCGCCATGCCGCGCTCCTTGGCGGTGCCGGTATGGTCCGCCAGCGGCCGCAGGATCTTTTCCGCCTGCGCGAGGTCGCCCCGGTCACGCATCGAGACGGCGTCGCGATAGGACAGCCAGAAGTTCGCCGACTCGAGCGCCGGCGCCCATTCGGCGGCGCGGCTGGGCGCCATCCTGATGGCCTTGTCGAGCTGGTCGCGGGCATCGGCGAACCTCTCCTGCCGGAGCCGCACGATGCCGATGCCGGCGACGGCTTCGGCGTTGGTCGGATCGGACTGCAGCACCGCCTCGAAGCGCGCGGCAGCCTGGTCGTTCAGCCCCTGGTCGGCGAGGCGATAGGCTTCGTTGATCGCCGCGCCGATCGGATCCTGCCGCACCGGCCGCTGCGAATCGATCAGCCGGTCGCGCACCATCGTGTCGCCGGGGAAGCGCTTGAGATAGGACTCGAAGAACGGCTTGTCCTGCGGGCCGACGGTCAGCCAGAGCATGGCCTGGCGCATCGCCTCGAACGAGGCCTGGCCTACCGCGGGATCGCTCGCGAGTTCGGCCAGCAGCACGATCCCCTCGCGCCTTGTCTGCTCGTTGTAGGTCAGCACGCGGGCGTAGGCGAACTTGGTGCGGGAGGTCGCATAGCTGCGCTCGGCCAGCGCCTTGAGCCGGATGCGCGCTTCCTCCCAGCCGGTGCCCGTGCCGGCCAGCGTCTCGTAGTATTCCACGGCGAGGTCGAAGGGCGGCGGACCGCCGCGGAACGCCCGCTGATAGGCCGCGATCGCCCGGTCGTAGGCGCCGGCCGCGGCCAGACGGCGCGCCTCCGCCAGGGCCACTTCGTCGGTCTGCCCCACCGCCATCGCCCGCTCCAGTTCGGCGGCGCGCGCGTCGTTGGGATCGATCTGGCGCAGGCGCTGGATGGTGGCACGCACCTGCTCGAAACGCTGGCTCTGCAGTTCGATCGAACCGAGCTGGAACAGCGCCTCGGTATTGTCGGGCTGGCTCTCCAGGATCTTGCGCAGCGATTGGGCGGCGAGGTCGGGGCGGTTCCGTTCCCGCCACATCGTGGCCTGTTCAAACAGCAGGCCGTAGACCGACGAAGACGGATCGGCCGACGGAGATGCCGGGGGCGCCGCGAGGGCCGGGCCGGACGCCGACAGGGCCACGACCGCGCTGGCGAGAACGCTCTTCAGGGCGCCCCTTCGCTCGGATCGGTCAGACCGCGTCATAAGCCCCCGGATTCAAACGGTTTTCGTCGGTGGATTGGGTAGTCCCCGGACGAGGATTCGGTTCGCCCGGTGCGCGGAGAGGCGCTCGATCGTCACTGCAAAAATCAATATAACACAAATCACGCAAATGAATGCAGCAAGCTCAAAAGATCCCGCAAGCCATTGAATTCGCCACCAGATCGGCAGTCCACCGACGAACTTCCTGATCCCGGACGTGTAGAATTCGCCCTTACCCCCTGTCAGATAATAGAAATCTCCCTGGATCTTGGCGACCTGTTCGGGGTCTCCGAGCTGATTGCTCAACTCGACGAGGTTGGCCGGCTGCGTGCTGCCGACCATGACGACCAGCTGGTCGGCATTGAGCGGCGACCAGAAGCTCGAGAGATAGGCGTAGGGTTTTCCGAGGTTGGCCTTGGCCAGTTCCGGCGCGGCGCCGCGATAGTAGGGCGCGCGCGGATCCGTCGGCTGGAGCTGGCGCTGCAGGAAGGTGAGGCCCGGCCCCGGCGTGACGCTGGTGCCGGTGATCTGCAGCGAGTTGTTGCCGCCCCACTCCCTGAGCAACGGCTGCGACGACTGCAGCCCGATGACGATCAGGTCCCGGTCGGCCACCTGGTCGACCCCGGCCGCGTCGGCGACCTTGAAGCGGGTCGGCGCCACCCCGGTGGCGTCGGCCATCATGCCCAGCAGGTTGAGCATCGCCTGGACTTCCTCGGGCGCGGAGGTCTCGGGCATCACGAACGCCGTCGTCGCCAGATCGGCATAGCGGGTGAAGGGGAAGCCTGCGTTGGCGAACAGCGCCAGGTTCGGGAAGGCCGCGAAGTGGGCGACGCGGCTGAGGTCGATGGTCGAGTTCGGGTCGATGCCGGTACGATCGCTCCAGTCCAGCATCTCGCAGTCGGCGTCCGCCTTGGCGCGCAATTCGAACATGAAATCGAGA
The DNA here is from genome assembly GCF_020880995.1 of Reyranella aquatilis. GTDB lineage: Bacteria > Pseudomonadota > Alphaproteobacteria > Reyranellales > Reyranellaceae > Reyranella > Reyranella aquatilis. The sequence goes on from NZ_JAJISD010000005.1 coordinate 79,786, forward strand.
TGGTTCTGGCTGGCCAGCTGGAAGCCGGGAAGCAGCACCTGGCTCACGCGATCCTCGGCCTTGCCCGGGAACAGCCACTCCTTCAGCCGCGACAGCACCTTGAGCTTCGGCTCCAGAGGAATCTCGCCGACAACCTTCCGGTTCAGGTCGACGAAGACGCGTGAATTGCCGGCATCGATCCAGCTGTCGTCGGCGCGCCGGATGTGCAGGTACATCGTGCCGCCCGACAGGGCGCCGAAGAACAGGTCGGGCGCGGTGCGGAAGGAGATCTGCGGGGAATCGATCAGCCGGCGGCCGTTGAGGGCGCCGCCGTGCGCCAGCTCGCCCAGCCGCACCGGGCGGTTGCTGGGAATCCACTTCGGCGCGTCATAGGCCGGTCGCGGCGGCGGCAGGGGCTCCGCAGCGGGCGACCAGCCGCCCGTCAGCCGCGCCGTCGCCGTGGCAAGCGTCCCGGCCGCGGCCTGGAGTTCCTCGGCATTCTCGCCGACGATCAGCAGCAGCTTGCTGTCGACCTGCGAGGGATTGGCGATCACGGCCACCCGCGGGCCCTCGCCCGGGATGGCGGCGATGCCTGCCGGATACTGGCCGCCTTCGACCAGCACGACGGCATTGCCGGCGGGCAGGCCGGTGTATTGCACGGGAAAAGTGGCGCCCTTGGCCCCGGCGATCAGGCCGAAGTAGCCGGCCACCATGCCCGCCGCCTGGATGACGCCCGGCTCGGGCTTGGCCGGCAGGACGAAAGGCAGGCTGAGCGGCAACGGATCCTTGGGATCGGCGAAGGGACGCGGCAGGAACGACAAGTCATCGGCCAGCGGCAGCCGCGTGGTGCTGAGGAAAATGAACGTCGCGGGCTCGATGTTCACCCAGATGGCCTTGTCGCGATCGACCTTGCAGGCGGTCGCCCCCTGCCCCTTCAGCGTGAAGCGGAACTGCAGGCGGTTGTCGGTCGTCAGCAGCGCCGGCGTGAAGGTGAATTCGGCGCGTGCCTTGGGTCCTCTCGCCTTGCCGAGCGGCACCGTGCCGATCGGCTCGTTGTTGAGGAACACCGCGAGCTCGCCATCGTCCCGGGCGACGGCGTTGGAATAGCTGAAGACCAGGCTGATGCGCGCGGCGACGAAAGCGTCGTCCTGCCGGGTCGTGAAGGCGACACCCCCTTCGGCGGCGGCGCCTTCGAGGTGGAGAGCGGTCCCGCGGATGTCACGCAGCCGGATCAGCTGGCTGCGGCCCTCGCCGGTGCCGGTGAACATCGGATAGCCCGCCGTCGGCAGCGGCGCGGGAATGGGCAGGATGTCGGGCCGGCCCGAACCGACCGGCGGGACGGGCGTCGCCGTGACGGGCGGGGCCGCGGGCGCCACGCCGACGGGCGGGACGGTGGCGGCGGGCGGCGCCGCGACCGGGGCTGGCGCGGGCGCAGCCGGCGCCGCCTGCGGGCGCTGGGCGCCGGCCGGAACCGGACTGACCGGCGCCGGCGCGGACGGGACGGTGCCGACCGCCGGCGGAATCGTCGGCAGCACGATCGGGGTGGCGACATCGGCCGGCGGCATCGGCGTGGTCGTCGGCAGGGGCGTCGAAGGGGCCGGTCCCAGCGGTCGCTGGCCCTGCGAATCCGTCGGGGGGATGACGGCCACGCCTGAGGGAATCGAGGGGAAGGTCGAGGGCAGTTCGAACTTCGGCGTCACCGGAGCGGTCGGCGGCGTCTGCGTCTGCTGCACCTGTGGGGAGTTGGCCTGCGGCGGGAAATAGGTCGACGGCGCTCCCGTACCAAGCGGCGGATCGGCGGCCCTTTGCGCCGCGGCCGGAGCCACGAGCGCGAACACCAGGGCCATCGCAGCGCGACGGACCGTTGCTGGCTTCACGCCGGCCTCGACGGCGCCGCCAGCGGTTGCTGCACGCCTTCCCGCGGCCGGCGCATGTTGCGGAACGCCATCCCGGCGAGCCCCCGGATGGCGCCCGAGAGGTCGACCAGCGACTTGCCCACCGTGTCGGGCGGGCGGTCGTCCCAGTTGAGCCAGGCATCGGCGCGTCCGAACACGGCGCTGACGATCGTGCGCTCGTCATCCAGCGACTGCGGCATGAACTCGAGACGGACCTCCCGCCCCTTCACCGCGACGACGCGCGCCGCCACGCCGGAATCGCCCTCGATCTGCTCGAAGTTGACGTACACTTCCTCGTTCACCGTCACGTCGTCCGCCAGGTCGTCCATGCGCAGCAGGCCGCCCCCCAGGGACAGGTCCTCGGTCCGGCCGAGCAACGACCGCCGGCCGTCGAAGTAGAGCGCGACCGGCTGCCTGATGCGCACGCGCGGCTGCGCCCGCACCTGTCGTCGCTCGCGGCCGACGGCCAGCGCGGCGAAGACGGTGAAAGCGCTGTAGAAGCACCAGAACAGGTTCATCCAGAGCACCGGCGCATCGCCCGGGAACAGCTCGGTGAACAGCAGGCGGTAGATCCCGACGCCGATCGCACCCAGCAGCACGACCGCGAGGATCATCAGCGGCCGCATGATCGGCGTGTCGTAGAGTTCCTTCTCCAGCACGCCGCCCTTGCTGGTGACGTTGAAGCTGCCGGCCTTGGGATTGATCAGCGCCAGCAGCGTCGGTCCCATGATATGGAACAGCAGCACGTTGTCGTAGATCTCGCCCCAGAAAGAGTAGCGGTACTTTCCGTCGAGCCGCGACTGCGTACAGAGCGTGTGGAACATGTGCGGTCCGGCATAGGCCATGACCATGAGGGCGCTGGCGACGATGATGTTCTGCGAGGTCAGAAGATAGGCCACCGGCGCCGTGAGGAAGACGAAACGTGGTACCGGGAACAGGAAGTACATCATCGCATTGAGGTAGCAGATGCGCTGGCCGAAGCTCAGGCCTCGCCCCAGCAGCGGATTGTCGGTGCGGAAGATCTGGATCATCCCGCGCGCCCAGCGCATGCGCTGGCCGATGTGGATCGACAGCCGCTCGGTCGCCAGGCCGGACGCCAGCGGCCAGCGGAGATAGGCCGTGTTCCAGCCCTTGCGATGCATGCGCAGGGAGGTATGGGCATCCTCGGTCACCGTCTCGACGGCGATGCCACCGACCTCGTCGAGCGCGTCGCGGCTCAGCACCGCGCACGAGCCGCAGAAGAAGGTGGCGTTCCAGAAGTCGTTGCCCGGCTGGATCAGTCCGTAGAACAGCTGGCCCTCGTTGGGCACGCGGCCGAAGGTGCCGAGATTGCGCTCGAACGGATCGGGCGAATAGAAATGGTGCGGCGTCTGCAGCATGCCGAGCTTGCGGTCGCGCAGGAACCAGCCGACCGTCATCTGCAGGAAGGCGCGCGTCGGGATGTGGTCGCAGTCGAAGATGGCGATCAGCTTGCCCTTGGTGACCGTCAGCGCGTGGTTGATGTTGCCGGCCTTGGCGTGCTCGTTGCTCGGCCGGATCAGATAGCCGCAGCCGGCCGCCTCGGCGAAGCGCTTGAACTCGGGCCGGCGGCCGTCGTCGAGGATGTAGACCTTGAACTTGTCGGCCGGGTAATCCATCGCCATCGCCGCCAGCACGGTCGGCTTCACCACGTCGAGGCTCTCGTTGTAGGTCGGGATGTAGACGTCGACCGTGGGCCATTCCTTGACGTCGGCCGGCAGCGGCGCGGGCTGCCGCTCCAGCGGCCACAGGACCTGGAAATAGCCGATCATCAGCACGATCCAGGCATAGACCTCGGCGGCATAGAGCCCGTAGCCGAACATCATGTCGAACGGATCGATGAAGCCCAGCGTCTCGGTCGTCCGCCACCACAGGTACCGGGTCGATACGATCGCCGACAGCGAGACGATGACGAGGGTCGCGGTGCGGCTCTTGAAGCGGTTGACCAGCAGGAAGATGGCGGCCGTGAAGACGGCGAAGATCGCCTGCGTCTGGAGATCGAACGGCGTGATGATGACGAAGGCGGCCGGCACGAGGGCTGCGACCGAAACCAGCAGGTAGAAGAGCCTCGTCACCATCGAGACGGGCCGCGTTCCGGTCGGCAGCGCATCGCTGGGAGAGGTCATGTCGGCCCTGGATCCCCGCTGGTCGCGAGCAGCCCCTGGATCGCGGCGGCCACGCCGCGCACGTCGGCCGCCGCCTTGCTCACGGGCGCCCGGTCGACCAGCAGCTGCTGGTGGGCAACGGCGTCGCCGAAGCTGTCGTCGTAGTTCACGATGCCGATCATCGAAGGACCGAGCCGGCGCCGCAGCAGCGTGATCACCTCGCGCGTCAGCTTGCGGCGCATGTCCACGAGATTGAAGACGTAGCGCACCTCGCGCCGCCCGTCCGTCGGCTTGGTTCCGAGGAAGCTCTGCGTCTCCACCGCCGAGAGCAGCGACACGGAGGTGGCGTCGGCCTGCAGGATGACGACGTCGAGGGTCGAGATGGCGCGCGTCTGTTCGAGGAAGACAGACGGGCCGGGCGGCGTGTCGATGACGACGACGAAGCCGCGCTCGATGAAGGGCGCCAGCGTGTGGGCGAGCCAGTCGCCGTTGCGGGCGAGATGGTCGGACACAGCGTGGAGTTCCGCCGCGTTCACCTGTCCGAACGGCAGGACCAGCAGGTTGGTCCCGGCGTTCAGGACGCTCTCCCGGATGGAACGCCCGTGGACCAGGCAGGGCGCCCAGCCGCGGTCGTCGGCAAGCTGGACGCCGGCATGCAGGCGCATCGAGTTCTGGACGTCGAGATCGACCACCAGCACCCGCAGCCCCGAGCGCGCCAGTACGCCCGCCACATTGATGCTGAGAGAGGTCTTGCCTACACCGCCCTTGGGCGAACAGAAGCAGACGACCGACATCACCGTGCCAGTCGGTCGAAGAGCCCGTTGAGACTGTCGTTCGACGCCGGCCTGGGCGCCTGATCGACCGGCGCGGTGATGACGCGGCGAATGTCGCCGAGCGATCTCACGGGACCGGCGGGGGCCGCGGCCGTCATCCGGATGGCCGCCGGGGATTGCGTCCGGGGCGCAGGGTCCCGCCAGCCGCCGCGATCGGCGGCCAGCGGCGCCGGCCGGGCCGGCGTGCCGAAAACGTCGGCCAGGAGATCGTGACCGGGTGCCTGGGAGATGCCCAACGGCACTTCCTCCCGCTCCGAGCCGGACGCGTCCTTGCCGAAGATGGCATCGATCAGGGGTGCTGACATTTGGTCCGCCGCGCTTTCGAATTCCCGATAGGGCGTGCCGGTGCGGCCTGTCGCATCCAGGAGATGGTTGACGTCGTCGTTGTTCTTGATCGTCATGTCCGTATCTCAACCCTGTGATTCCGATACACTATCCTTCGCGATTCGTCATCTCTGTAGCCACAATATACGCGATGTATTTGGGTATGTTAGCGGCCGTCCCTAAAGCTGCGTCACGGACCGCACCCTGGAGGTCGGCGAGATGAGTTGGAACCGGAAGCTACCCCGCCGCGGCTTCCTGGCCGGGTCGCTGGGCAGCGCCCTGATCGCGGCGCCGTTCACGATCTCGCGCGCGGCGCCGACGGGCGTCTCCGGCAATCCCTTCACGCTGGGCATCGCCTCGGGCGCGCCGCGCGAGGACGGCGTCGTCCTGTGGACGCGCCTCGCGCCCCGGCCGCTCGAAGGTGGCGGCATGCCGGAGGCACCGGTCGCGGTCGACTGGCAGGTCGCCGAGGACGAAGCCTTCGCGCGCATCGTCGCCCGCGGCACCGAGCAGGCCGTTCCGGCGCTCGCCCACTCGGTGCACGCCGAGGTGCGCGGCCTGAGGCCCGGCCGCCCCTACTGGTACCGCTTCCGCGCCGGCGCGGCGCAAAGCCCGGTCGGTCGTACCCGCACCGCGCCCGCCTCCGCCGGCGCGGTGCCGCGGTTTCGCTTCGCCTTCGCCTCGTGCCAGCAGTACGAGCAGGGCTACTTCGCGGCCTATCGCGACATGGCCGCGCGCGAGCTAGACCTGGTGATCCATCTCGGCGACTACATCTACGAGAAGTCCTGGGGATCGCGGCTGGTGCGCCGGCACGAGGTCGGCATTCCGACGACGCTGCCGGAGTTCCGCGACCGCTACGCGCTCTACAAGCTGGACGACGACCTGCAGGCCGCCCACGCCGCCGCACCGTGGCTCTCGATCTGGGACGATCACGAGGTGGCCGACGACTATGCCGACGACCGTTCCTACACGACGCGCGATCCCGCCCGCTTCCTCAAGATGAGGGCCGCGGCCTACCAGGCCTATTACGAGCACATGCCGCTGCCGGCCTCGGCGCGGCCGCGCGGCCCCTCCGCCACGATCTACGAACGCTACCGCTTCGGCGACCTGCTCGACGTGATGCTGCTAGACGACCGGCAATACCGTTCGGCGCCAGCCTGCGTGAACGGCGCGCGTCCCGGCACCGTGCCCGATTGTCCCGAGCGCACGCTCGAGGAGCGCACCATGCTGGGCCGCGCGCAGGAGGCCTGGCTCGACACTGAGATCCGTAGCTCGAAGGCACGCTGGACCGTCGTCGCCCAGCAGACGCTGATGGCCGAGCTCGACCGGCCCGCCGAGGGCGCACACCGCTACTGGATGGACGGCTGGGACGGCTATCCCAACGCACGGCGCCGGCTGCTCGACTCGATCGCCACGCACCGGCCGCGCAACCCGGTCGTCATCGGCGGCGACCGCCACGCCTTCTTCGTGGCCGACCTCGCCCGCGATCCCGCGCGGCCGACCGCGCCGCCCGTGGCGACGGAGTTCGTCGGCACCTCCATCACATCCGAGGGCCCGGGCGCGAAAGGGCTGCGCGATGCGCTGGCCGCCAACCCGCACGTGAAGTACGCCCGCGGCGACCGCCGCGGCTACGCCACGGTCGACCTCACCCCGGCGCGCTGCACCGTGGGCTTCGAGGCGATCGACGACGAGAAGAGGAAGGACGGCACGGTCTCGCGGCTCGCGACCTTCATCGTCGAGGACGGCGCGGTGGGCGCACGCCAGTCCTAGCGACGAGGGTCCGGCCTCTCCGGCAGACGCTCACGACCACGGGGCGGCGCCAGAACCCGCAGTGCAAGCAACCGCGCAAACGACGTCGAGAGATCGAAGTCGGGACTCCCGGCCATGGCCCGTTCGGCCGCTTCGCCGAGACTCTTCCCCTAAAGAATGGCGTCGGTGAAGGCCGCTTCTCCGTCGTCCAGCCTTACAAAGACCGCTTCATCGTCTTGCCGCATCACGAGCAGCGTGATGCCGCCCGCAGCGAGATCGACCTCGGCGGCACCGGCGCCCGGCTGGCAGGCTTGCCAGATCCTGTCGAGCGGATAGTCCGATCTCAACAGTTCTGCCCCCAGCGCAAGGCAGGGCGTGTACGCGACCAGTTCGTCGGACGACATTCCTTCCAGGTTGGCCATATCCAGGAGCAGACCCGGCGCAGCATGGAACGCAAGGTTGAGCGCCCAGTCGAGGCGCGCCGCGTCGCCAAGATAGGGTAGCCCGCGCGCCGGCGAGAAAGCGGCGACGAAAGCCGGAAAGTCCGAGCCGTACTCGGTGAGCACGGGTCCCTCCGGCAGACGATCGGCGACGAACACCGCCGCCATGGCGCGAAAGAACTCGTCGCCGACCAGGCTGACCACCGTCGGGAAAGTCGCCGATAGTGCTGCCGCAAGGCTTTGCCGGACATGATTGCGATGTATTCGAACCCGGGCGCCGGCGGAGATGGAATCGCCGGCGATCAGATCGAGTAGCGTGTCGCCGCCGCCGGCAAGACCGCGGGCAAAGGCCGACTGAAGTTCAGCGAGCGGGAGCATGTTGCCTCCCCTTCTCGAGCACGCGCGCGGCGCGACGCGCCTCGTCCAGCAGGACGTCCAGCGCCGGAATATCGGTGTCCCATTCGACAAGCGTCGGCCGGCATCCGAACCGGTCCACCATCGCGCCGAACAGCTCCAGCACCGATTCCCCGATGCGACTGCCATGGTCGTCGATCAACACAGGTTCGCCGTCCGCATCGTTCACCGCATGGCCGGCCAGATGATACTGGGTCACTGCATCGGCCGGCAGGTCCTCGAGCCAGCGCGCGGGATCCAGCCGCAGATTGTGCGCCGTCACGACCACGTTGTTGGCATCGAGCAGGATGCCGCAGCCGCTGCTTATACCCTGGCTGGTCCGCTTCCTGCGAAGCTCGCGCGAAAGCATCTCGGGGGTGCTCTAATACCACTAGCATCCCCTGTAGACTCCGCTTGAACGAGGGCAGCCTTTCCACATTAATTCTGCGGAAAGATTAACGTGCTTTGGGGGCACTCGTGGCAACAACCTACGACTCGGTCAGCGGTTCTACGTTCCTAGAGTTTACCGGTGCGGGGGTCGCCGACCAAAGCCAGACAGTCGTGCAGGCATACGGCTTCACCACTACTGGAGAGTTCACAAGCTCAGACCCCGGAATCAATGTGGCGTTGGTCTTGCCACGCGCCAACGACCCGACCGCATTACTCGCTGGTGACTGGGGCAGCCGGCAAGCGTCACTGCAGGCGCTGAACGATACGAACTCCCTGTGGACCACCTACGGCGCTGACGTCGCGACGTACAACAATGCCGTCACGTTCATCCAGAACACGCTTCTCTTGGATGTGCTTGCCAGCACGAACGACGGCACGCTGATCGATAACAGCAATTACATTTCGTCTGCCGGGTCCCGGACCATCTGGGTGGAGATCAACAGCCAGGCCGACTGGCAGGCCCTGTTTGGTCCCGACAGTACCCTCATGTATGCGCCTTACGTTGCCGGCCAGCAGTATGAGACCTGGTTCTGGGAAGGCTCTCTCTCGCTGCCCAGCGAATTGACGATCGCAGGCCTTTGGGTCGACGAGGAAGCGCGGCCGCAACCGTCCAACTTCGCGCCAGGCGTCACGGCTACTCTGATCGAGGGCTCGCAAAGTCCAGGTAATGCGGCAACGCAGCCACTCGAAGCCCCCCAGGTCGTTGGCGAGCGCTACAAATTTCCGCTGAACGGCGCCGATTACCAAACAGGAATGATCGGCCTGATCGAGCCCGGGATCGGCAGTTATATCACCGGTGATCCGACGGGCACTCAGTTCGAGACGCTGCTGACTGAGTATCTGACGACCATGGAAACCAGTGGAACTGGTACAGTATTTGTGCAGGGAATTGACGGTCAGAACTCCATCAGCAGCGAACGATCGCTGGACGTTGGCATCACTGCAGCCGTCAATCCAAACAGCAGCATCGCTCTTTACAACGGATCGGGCCATGTCCCGGCCTCGACTGGCAATGCAAAGTCTTCCGTCTTTACGGCGGTACAGAACTCGATTTGGGGCACGGCGTCCAACCTTGTCGGCGATTCCGTTGGAGTAGCACCGGTCACCAGTAGCTCCTTTAGCGAGGCCCAGCGAGCGGCAAAGGACTCGTTGTTCTACAAGGCTTACTCTGAACTCTTTGTCGATGCCGCTCTGATGAACCAAACCACGCTCATTGCCCTCGGCGATGGCGGTTCCGGCGGCGAGATCGGAAACGGAGTGGTGAACGTCGATATAAACGCCACAAGTCCCTACAACATCTTGGTCGGAGGCACTTCGTTCTCTGACGTGGAGGCAGCATCGCAGGATGCGACGCTGAACGGCACCAATACCAATTTTACGCCCATCTATAACCTCGCGATGGCCGGCGACCCCGCGACCCTATGGCAACTCATGAGTGGCGGGCTCACCCACCTGCCGAGCACCGCCAACACCGAAGAATGGTTGGTCGAGACCGTCTGGAACGAATACGAGACTGACGAGCAGACCTTTGTAGGCGGTAACGGTCAAGGTGGCAGGTCCTATGCGACCAACAATACCGGCGCCGGCGGCATGGACACTACGCGCGCCACCCCCTCCTATCAGGTCGATTACGGCCTGACCTCGGCAATTTACGGCGCTCTCGGTCTTACGGGACGCGGTGTTCCCGACGTCGTGGCGCCAGCCGGCGGAAACCTGTTTTACGCGACGCCCGGTCCCGACATGACGCTCCCGCCTGTTGGTGAAGGTGGCACCAGCGCCGCGACCCCCCTGTGGGCGGGTCTGATCACGCAGATCAACTACGTGTTCAACGATCAGGGCTTGTCCAACCTGGGCTACATGACCGACTTGCTATACCTCGCATCGGTCATTGCACCGGGGTCATTTAATGACGTGACAATCGGCAACAACGTGTCGAGCTACTCGCTGACCGGCACTGACTATGGTGGCATCAATCCCACGGGATACGGTTACGAAGCGGCCGCAGGCTACGACCTGGCATCCGGTCTAGGGTCGCCCAACGGGCTTATACTCGCTCGGACTCTGTCCGAGATCGCTCACTCCCAGACCTATTTTAGCGGAACACCAGACGTTGTGGATGCGGCGCCTGGAGGCTGGACAAGCGGTACGACACAGACGCTGCTACTGCAGACTGTCGCAACCGCGGATGCGGCAGTAACGGTTGATGCCGGTGCTGCCTCCATCGACGCCAGCAGTGTTGCCCATGCTTCGTATGCGTGGACGAGCCAGCTCGCGCAGCAATCGCTACAGGCTGGTTTTGACGGCGACCTGCTGGCCCTATTCGACGGTCAATCACAAGGCTCCCTTACTCAGGCCGTTGTAGCCAACGGCGAGAGCTTGTCGATCACCTTCAATGGTAGCACGGCGGTCGCGGCGCAGGCCGGCATGAGCGCGTCGTTCGGCTTCGCCGACTTCTTCTCCGATGCCACCAACTCCGTACGCCTCGCGCAGGCAGTCGCGGTTGCGGAGACGGCGAACGCCGCCGATGACATCAACGTCGTGGTGCGCATGCGCCAAGTGGCGGGCGCCGACCTCTCGCTGATGCTCTACAAGGTCGACGACTACAACGGCACGATCGGCGGCCTTGCACCGGACCAGGCGGGCTACGCCGCAGCCGCCGCAGGCCGCGCTTATGCGGTTCTGGGCGGCGGGACTACCATCGCCGGGCCTGGCGATGGCAATGCCGGGCATGCGCAGATCACCGGCGTCGATGCCGGCGACCTGATCGCCATGCAGCTCACCAACGTCACCAACGGTGACACTTTCTGGGCCTTCAGTCAGGCAAACGAGATCGTCGGCGGCGAGCATGTCGCCCATCTGTGGAACTACGGCGCCAACACATGGGGCTGGGAGGATCTGGCAGGTGGCGGTGACCGCGACTTCAACGACCTGATCGTCCAGCTCGACTTCACGAGCACTGCCGGTAGCGGGCTGCTTGTAACCTGAAACGGGACGAAACGGTGCGAGGCTGAAGGCCCTCCGCTGAGAATGTCACGGCCCACGCCGTGCATGCGGCACGGCGGATGCTACCGCTGCAACGTCCGCAACCACCAGCGGCGGTTTCAAGAATGCGCCGCCCCTGTCAGGGCAGAAACCGGCGCGACCGAACATCGGCTGGCGGGCGCAGTCCGTCGAGACGGTCCGAAAAATGCCGTTCTCGAGGACGGAAGGCCAGACAGGCGACCTGGCGAGATCTTCGATGCACCTGATGACGGCGCGAAGAGAGAACGACAAGGCCCGGTCAGCATCCCACTTTCCAAGACAAACGTCCCGCCGTCAGAAAAAGTCTCTGGGACAGCCACTTACGAAGTGGAAAAAGAAGGATGGTACCCCCGGTCGGGCTCGAACCAACACTCCGTGAGGAACCTGATTTTGAGTCAACCGATGGCTACTGTAACCATCTGAATTTCCTACACATTTCCGGCCCCCTTGGGTGACTGTGTAAGAAACTGTGTAAATCTAGACCAAAAACAGGGTTCCTCCTAGGTAGTTTCTGGGCTGCGGTCCGGCCCATTTTCAGCGTGTTATCGGCACGATTTTCTTCAGCCTTCCCTTCATGTCTCGCTCTACAAAAGCCTCAACAATGGAGGCCGCGAAGATGTCCGGCGTAAACCCCGCCCTCAAGGCCCCGCCAACGCCCATGAAGCTGCGATAGCCCGTATCGGACAGGAACGGCCTGCTCTGCTCGATCGCGTGAGCCGAGAAGCTGAGCCATGACATATGCGTCGCACCGATGCCGAACAGGCCATCCATTTCGATGCGTACCCGCATAGCCTTGTGCTGGATTTCGAAGGAACCGGATTGGCCCCACAGCGGAACGTTGCCCTCATCGGCACGGGTTAGCCGGTCCAACACACAGCCTGGAGCCTCGTCGTCCGCCAAGATTCCCGGATTGAACCCGTTGAGCTTGTAGGCAAGCTCATGTGCATCGCTGCGCAAACGCGTAACGGCGTCCACGTCACCCGCCTGCATCGCCGCATGATGGCGCTCGATGAGTGTCCGATAGTACGGAAGGGCGGCCTCCATGGAGTCCGGCAGGTGGGCATGTGCCTCCTCCTCCGTCCGTTGCCGGTTGATGGCTTTCGTCTCCGCCAGCAAAGAGGCGAAAGATAGCTGATTGATGTTTGATTCAGGTTTGCGCATGCAAACCAACTAGCCACGCGGCAATGAGCGGGGGTGATGCGTCAGGGCCGGAAAGCGGTGGGTGGTGCGGGCCGGAGCGAAGCGACTACCCGGCCACCGCTTTCCGCCCGCAGGGCCTGGCCTTGACGCAACGGGGGCCGCAGGCCCCTCAATAAAAGGAGGGGGCCAGCCGTAGGCTGCCAACATCAAATGCGCGAGGGATCGTCACCCGAAGGGCGAAGACACCCCTCCCTCAATTTCCCGAGGGGTGGCTTCGTGAGGCCGCTCGCCCAGGCGGCCGAGTAGAGCCCGACCGGCACAGCCGGTCGCGCCAGAGGTTGATAGCCGATACCTCTTGATTGGTTGAGTGCTGATGGGCACGCTCGCGCAATTGGACGGGGAAGTCTGGCGATGGGCAATTCGATTGAAAACAGCTATGAGCGGTTCACAAAGCTGCTGCCGGAGATTGAGACTGCTCTAGGCAACCAACCAAACGAAGCCGATACGCGCCTCAAGGTGCTCGACAGGGTGCTGTTCGAAGTCTTGGACTGGAAGCACGAAGCTGTGTTTACGGAGCCTGCGACACCTTCTGGCTTTATTGACTATCTCCTAACTGTCGGCGAGCGCCGCAACGCCCTGGTGATTGAGGCGAAGCGTTCCGGTTTTTTAGAACCGGCGACAAAAGGGGACGAGGTGATGCACGTTGCCCTTAGCGGGCCCGTTGTGAAGCCCCTTCGCGCGGGCATTGAGCAGGCCCTTCGGTATGCCACGGAAAATGGCGTCCCAGTGGCCGTAGTCACTGACGGCAAGACTTGGCTGTTCTTCAAAGCATCCCGTACAGATGGGCAGGCCCCGATGAACGGAAAGGGTGTGCTTTTCCCCAATCTGAAAGCGGTGGCCAGCAACTTCGCCAAGTTCTCCGAACTGCTTAATGTTGGCGCCATTATCGATCGAAAGAACCTTGCGCACCTTCATGAGGCAGAGGGGCTGATCGTTCCGGAGGCCGAGCAACAATACTTCGTCTTGAATCCAATCGACGCCTCTATGCGCCAGCGCGAGGCGCTGGCGAGTGACGCGGCACTTCTATTTGCCCAGTTCTTTTCCCGGCTCTCAAACGAAAAGGACCGGGAGATGCTTCGGGACTGTTTCGTCGAGACCGCCGAGAGTCGGAAGGCCGACTTTGAGCTTGAGAAGATCGTTCAGAGGGTACTCAATAACATCACAGCCTTAGACACAGGTCAAAGTACCGCGCTTCAAGCCGAACTTCAGCGCACACTTGAATCCAAGCGCTCGGAGACCGTCCTGCTAGTTGGTAACAATGGAGCGGGCAAATCGACATTCATTGATCGGTTTTTCGAGGACATCCTTCCCAGACGCTTGCGCGAGAAATGCGTCGTCGTTCGAGTGGATCTCGAAGAATATGACGGCGATCCAGAGCTCATCGTGTCCTGGATGAACGCCCAGCTTCGCGAACAACTAGAAATCGAGGTTTGCGCGAGCATGCCTCCGACTTACGACGAGCTCATGGGCGTCTTCTTTCAGGAGTATCAACGGTGGTCCGTAGGCTCCCGGAAGCATCTTTACGAGACGGACAAGATCAAGTTCAAGGATGAGTTCGGCAAGCATATGGAAGACCGGCGCGAGAAGAATCCCGGTGAGTATGTGCGCCTGCTTCTCGATTGGGCGGTCCGTGGCCACCAGAAACTTCCGTGCCTCGTATTCGACAATACCGATCAATTTCCTGCAGAAATCCAGGACAAGGTTTACCAGGCCGCGCATTCTTATGAGAGTGCCTCTGCCCTGTTCAATGTCGTGCCTATTACTGATCGAACAATTTGGAGACTGTCCAAAGCGGGCGCACTTCAGAGCTATTCGGCGCGCAATTTCTATCTTCCCGTTCCCGACGCGAAGGAGATCATTTCTCGGCGCGTCGATTTCCTGAAACGCAAAGTCGAGGAAGAACCTAGGGCAGCGAAGCTATACTTTTCCAGAAAAGGCTTTCAAGTCGAGGTCAATGACCTCGCCATTTTGGCGGACGCTGTTGGCAAGGTATTTGTCGAGAACGATTACGTCACTAGGTTCATCGGGCGCTTGGGTAACTTCAATATTCGTCGCATGTTGAAGATCGCAGAGCGTATCTTCCTATCACCTGAATTGAAGATTGATGACATCATCAAGTCGAGATTTGGCGGAGAAGACGTAACAGCAGATCGTCATCGCACCCACCGCGCCCTGATCAAGGGTGAGTATGACCGTTTCAGCGAAAGCGAGAACGAATACATCTCAAACTTATTTCAGACAAACCGCCAAAGACCTGGGCCACCGCTCCTCCCTTACTACATCCTCGCAATGCTGCGACAAAAGCTCAACGCAGTGCGACCGGATGACGACAACATTGAGAACCAGCATTGGTTAGCAGAGGATCTGTGCCGATTGTTTGAGGGGTGTGGAGTCTCTGAAGACTTGGTTATGGCGGCTGTGGTTCGGCTCTATGACCGTCGGCTCATTGAGGCACTTGATCCAAATGCCAAGCAGTTGTCCCTCATGGACAAGGTAGCCATCAAAGACAGCGGGCTCGCTCACCTCGAAATGTTTACTACGTCACCCGTCTACATAGAGCAGATGGCATTAGTTACAGGCTTGAATGAGATGTCCGCGCGAGATGAGATCCGCCAATATCACAGAAGCAATAATTTTCCTGCGCTTCGCGACGAGTTCCTTCGGTATATTACCAAGATAGATAACAGTCGGCTGACAATTCCGACGCATCAGTTGTATTCAGAAATCGCGAAGTCACGTCGGCTGTTTGATGGTCTCAAGGCACCCGGCCCGGCAAGGCGGAAGGCTTCCGCGTAGCTCAACCAGGAGAAGGTTTGCGTTTGGCGCAAGATGTTTGTTCAGCGTCCGTGAATGCCGAGGATCTAAGGCCGGCCACCTGCCAGACATCGAGGGATATCGAGAGTACTTAAGGATCACGTGCCAAGATCATCCGGGAGCGGGGATAACCTATATTGAGCTTTGCAAGCATGATGTCGCTACGTGTCTATTCTTGTCGAGCCTCACAGATCATTCTTCGCACCCTTCCGCCTCGTCGCAGAACGTAACTCTCTGCCCACCGTGAAGAGAACTCGCAACCGACCGCACCACTGAATTACACCGGGTCCTGTTAAGTCAATTTACCACGGGCTTCGTCGCGTTTTTTTGGCGCTCGCGAATAGACTGAATCCAGTCCTCCAGGCCCTTGACCTCATTCAGCAGGTCATCGAGGGAAACGGCTTCTGGATTCAGTGCTTGTGCAGACGAATGTAGGTCTTCGGACAGTCTTGCTTGCGCGGCCATAACGCGCTTCACGTCGTCTTCGGTGAGAATGCCGAGCCTGAACATCGAGGTGGGCTTTACCTTGTTGTCGAACCTTTCGAGCACTGGCCGGATATAGTCAGATATGGCCTGCTCCCAAGCATCGCGCAGTTGGCCGATAGTTCCCTTACAGAAGGTAGTGCGTTGCGTATCGGACAGCTTGTCGAAGCCCGGTCTTGTCGTTTTGAGCGACGATCGAAGCGCGTTGCACATTTCAAGCCCGGATTTTGCTTTGTCGGGCAGCTCGTTCTCTATGTAGCCGGGCCTGCCTTGTTGCCTTCTAACATTGCGAAACGCAATCGGCCTGTTTGCCTTTTCTGCTTCGCGACGAAGCTCGTACAAAAATACAAGGTCGTGCGTGAACACGACAACCTGACGATGCTCCGCTTCCTCGACCAGCCGCGACGCCACCGCGCTCCGATGTATGTGATCGAGCGACGACATGGGATCGTCGAAGACGATGCCCGAGTAGCGCTGCGCGGTAACCAGCTCGGCCAGAAACGCCGCAAGAGCCACGCACCGATGCTCGCCTTCGCTCAGTATCTCTCCGACTTTCGCGCTCGGATTCTCTACCAACGCGACACGAAAATAGGATACGGCCTGCCGATCCTTCTCTTTCCGAAGTTCCACCGGCATCCTGGAGAGCTTCAGCTTGCCAATCTCTCGCGCAAATCGACCGCGCAACGCGTCGGTCACCATGCGATCCGAGAGTTCCTTGTTCTTGTCAGTGATTGACTTCTTCGCTGTTGTCTTGAGTGCTGTGGTGATCGCTTCCATCTCCTTGAGGCGAGCGATTTGGGCCTTAATATCCGCAACAAGTGGCGCGAGGGCGGCGCGATCCTTCAGTTCGAGATATTCGGATTGGAGTTTCTTGTACTCGTCACTCTGCGTATCGGCGGAAAGCTGCGCAGCTCGCGTTTTCAGATCGGTCGCGACGATCGCAAGCGCCGGTAGCGGATCTGCTCCAAGCTGCTTGGGTTCGGCACGGGCCTTAACCATCGCCCGAAGCCGCCAGAGCATTACGACGAACGCGCGACGAACTTGTTGCGAAAGGGCTTCATCGCCGATGTCGGTTGCGACGAACTTGCGAAACTTCAGAATGTCAGCGAGGCGCGGCGCTTGTTCGATCAAATGGCGAAGCGACGTACCTAACTTCGCGCGCGCAGCCGCTTCGTCAGCCTTAGTCGTGCTTTTGATGAATGACTCGAAAGTCTGTTGACGCGCGATCGCCTCCGCGTTGAGTGGCTGTTGACACAGGACGCAAAGCGTATCCGGCTCAGTCGAGGGGAAAGTTTTCTCGGGGTAGGCTACAGTATCCGCATAGTTGCGAGCCGCCTCCCACAGTTTCTGCCACGTAGCTTGCCCCACTTCTGGCAACGGAGACGCGCTGAATAGCTGCTGCGAAGCTAGCGATGCGGCTGCAACTGCGTTGGCATGAGCCAATCTCAAGGCCCCCATCTCCGCGAAGGATGCCGCATTCGTAGCAGACCTCAATGCTTCTATACCCTTATGAATGCGTTCGATTTCCGCGCGCTGAACGTCTAGCCTCGCAACAGCTCGTTTGGGATCTTGAGCGAAGTCTGCTTCCAGCGCGGCGAGACGAGATGTTTCCTGCTCGCTGAGCGCTGCAAGTTTATCAAGCTGCGCAATGTTGGATTTGGCGCTTAGTGCGAGAACATAACTGCCCGCAGCCGTGTCCTGACTCAGCGTGGGATTTGAGATCGCAAGCGGAACTTGCTTCTTGAGCGCGGCAATCCGGGCGTCGAGCAATGCTTTTACGCCGTCGCAAGCGTCGGCGAGCGCTTCCAGTACACGCATCGGCCGCGGAATGTAAGCCACTTCGTTCGTGCTTTCGACGTGGATACTTGCACTTCGGGAATCAAAGATGCTGACCGAAGGAAGATCTGTGTGCGGTGCTCCACTCGGTGTCCAAATGAATTGGTCGGCAGTCGCGCCACGAGCAAAGAATATCTTCGCCGATTGCGGAGTTTCGCTTTTGTCTTCCAAGTCTCGGTGGATGGCAAACTTCTCGTCGCGCGAGCGACAGGCATGTTTCAATACACGGACATAGCCCGATTTCCCGGAGCCGTTATCGCCATAGATCACAGTCAGTCCAGAGGGCTCGAAGGACAGCTTCTGCTGGCTGGCAAGCGCATTTACGGCAGTAGGATTCTCTATCGAGACAAGCGATATCTGTTCTGCCGAACCGGTCTGGACGACGATATGCGACTGTGCGAGCGGCACATGCGGACGACTTGGATCGAGACAGATCTCCGCAAGGTCCTCTATGGCTTTCTGGTCGAGCGTCTCGCCGACGACCAGACGACGAAGAGCGTCTCGCTGCCACGCCGCACGTTTCCCTGACCAAACCAGCAAGTCAGCAAGGGCCGCATTTTCAGTCAGCGGGATTGACTGGACAGGTTGGGCGCTCATGCCGGTTCAAACCCCTTTGGTGCTTGATCGAGAATGCTCTGCGTAAAGAGCCTCTGCGGATTGTTGTGGAGTGGCAGTAATATACTAGAGGGTGGGCGAATTCCGAGAACAATCTATCAGATGTTCTACTTGCGCTTTGCGCATACAAGCCAACCCGCCAAGCGGTAATGGGCGCGGTTGACGCGTCGGGGCCGGAACGCAGCTACTACTTGGCCACCACTTCCCGCCCCCCAAGGGCCCGAGGCGCTCGCCCAGGCAGCGGAATAGAGCGAGGTTGGCTTCCGCAGATGGGTTTATCCACAGATAATTCGCGATTGGTGTCACTCAGCACATATACGACCAACTGACAGCGCGTGGCTTGGCAGCTCCGGCCCGACTCTTGGACAATGGCCTCCCAGCACTAGGAGGCAGCGATGACAGACCCGCAGAAGAAAACAGAACGCCAGATCATGGAGGAACGGGCGGCACAGCTCTTCAGACCAGACACGCCGGAGCGCCGGGCGGCACGAAAGAGCTTTGGCACCCGTTGTGGGCACCTCAAGCGGAAGCTCTTCGCAAAAGAACGCCTAGAAGGGAAGATGCTCGAATTCGCGCTCGACATCGCTAACGACGAAATCGGCAAGAAACTCAAAGCGGGCGAGCCACTGGATCACTATGAGACGCACCTGATGGTCGACGTGTTCATGCTGCACATCAGGTTAAGTATGTGATTAGGCACAGACCAATAAGTTCCTAGCCGATTATCTGCTTCAGGCTTTTCAGATCGGCCAGGAATTGCTCACGCATCTTCGTCGTATAGATGCGAGCGATCTTGCCCTGATTTTGGCGATCAAGAATCTTCTTGAGATCGGAGAGTCGTGACTTCCAAGTCGTGCCGTCCGTGACGAAAAGCAGCCATGTATCACGCCGCATGGCGTCGATGATGGCGTCGAGATCGCCTATAATATCCGTCATCTTGGAGCCGGTCGCGCCGTAGCCCTTTACCTCGATCACTATCCGCGGACGGTGCCGATCGGGAACAGCGACATCGCACTTCGCTGTCTTGCCATCGGCGCCAGTGAAGGTTACGCGGGTTTCGTATCCATCTCCGAACACCTCACGGACCATGGCTTCGGCAAATTCCTCTAGGCCGCGGCCGCGCCGCTGACCTGAGATGGCCGAGCCGCGTCCCGAGCGCAGGCGTTCGACAAGAATATCACTCCAGACGGGCTCGTAGTTGATGCTGGTAGCCATTGCCTCGGGCAATTGCAGCTGCTGCAAAACATCAAGGAAGGCATCGGGGTCGGCCTTATAGCGCTTTACACCGATACCGCCTGCACCCAGCCCACGCTTTAGCTCCGCCTCCATGCTATCCTTAGAGAGAGCAAGAAACAGCCTGGCGCATAGGATGCCCTCGTCGAAGTTGCCGTTAAGGAGTGCCGAGATGTCGGAGCGGTTGTAGCTTTCCTTCCTAGGAAGGTCGGTCAGGCGCGCGATCGCGCTGGCTGCAACATCGTCCATCCAGTCGACATTAAGCGGACTCAGACTGTCAACGACCTCATCCAGGGTCTGGTCCTTCGCCTGCATCAGCTGCCGACGATCAGATACTCAGTGACGGCCGCTCGTTTGACGCCGACGTGCGTCCCGAAGTGGTAGCGGTGCGGCCTCTCAAAAACCCGGACACTACTCTTGTATCGGCGCATGAGAGCTTCAAGCTGGTCTAGGTCTGGAAAACCGTTCGAGCTATAGGAAAGTGCAATTTTGCTGTGCTTGAAGCGCGCGAACATTCGGTCAAAGGCTTCTATTGCAGTGTGGCGATAGCTGAAAGGTGTGTATCGCTTGGCAATTTTTTTGACCTTAGTCGAAGTGTTCACTGGCAGTCCTTGCCAGTAACATGACAGTCCTTCGAGGAAATGATAGCGCTTGATGTAGCAGTTATCATCGGAGCGTGGCACATAGGGCGGATCGAGATAGACGAGGTCGACCTTGCGACGCGTCAGCTCGAAGAGGTCGCTGCGTAGTGCATGATTCTTGCGGCCATTGTCGAAAACAGCGGCATTATAGACCTCGATCTGCTCAAGAAAGTGTTCCTCGATCGAGAGGCGCAGGTCGCGGCGACCGTCATCATAGCGCGAAAGATTGCCCGAAATCGTGAAAACGCCGCGAGGCTGCCGTTTCAGGCAGGAGCGGAACAGCGCGGCGAAGGCGAGCGCTTGCTGATGGGGATCTTGCAGCTGACGGATGTTACCTGACACGAGGTCGAGGAAACGCAAGTCTTCCGGTGTGTAAAACACGCGCTCGAAGGTGCGCTCAATGAAATTGTGAGCGGGCTTCGTACGATCAAGCAGCCGCTTGATTGCCTTGCCGTCGAGATGGGTATGATTGTTCTCGACGGTCGCGCGCGCAACGATGCTGGGAAAATTCAGAAAATCAGAAGCAACGACACGCCGCCCCATTGCCTTCATTAGGTAGGAGACACAGCCAGTCCCAGAGAAGGGATCGAGGGCGCTCTCGAAATCGACGAGGTTCAGCGTTTCGAAAATCCACGGCAGTAGCCGCGTCTTCGATCCCATGTAGCGCATCTCGGGATATTTGGCAGCTTGCGTCGGCATGCCAGCGATCGCCGCTTCGCTCCCCCTGAGGGGGACGACGGCGAGAGCGGCGCGAGGCACATGAAGCGGGGCGGGAGCGACTTTCGTCATACTCAGGTATCCGTACAGTTACCTCTGGGGTCACCGATAGCCGGAAAGTCCGGATTCCGATTCGGAGCTAACGGCCGAGAGTAACTGTTTTTCATATGTCTATATTGCGACTGCGCCTTGCGGCCCGCAAGCCTCAGGATCACGAACGGCCGCCGAAGCATCCGCCAATGGGCGACCGCTGTCTTATCCACAAAATGCTCTCATGCGTTCATTCTGCCGCTCCGCCAACGTAGATTCAGTGGAGGTCTATTACCGAGCGCAAACGACATCCCGCGAGAATTCCTACTCCCGATCGCCAGCCAGGATACAGGGCAGTACGTCCTATTCAGTGAGCAGGAATAACCACCCAACCGCACCCGCCTGATAAGGGCAGCGGGCTGGTCTGGACCTACATTCGCCGCCGGCGGCCGAAGTCGTGCTTTGGATTTCGCTTCTTGAAAGCCTCCATCCGCCGCATGAGGTCGTCAGCCCGATCCGGAGTACCCGATACTTCGTTGAACGATCTGCTGGCCTCCGGGCCATCTATCAGAAGCCCGGCGGCCTCTTGCGGAGCAAGCGCCTCGCCTTGCCCAAGTTCGGGCCGGGACATGGCAGGGGTCGGCAGAGCCTGAGGCTGTGGCCTGAGGGCGTCTTCCCTCGCCCGCGCGTTTTCAGCATCAGCTTTCTGGGTGTGGGCCAGACCATCGCGCTCAAGCCGTTGCCGGGTCCGCATGAGGCGGAAATCCTGCATATGCTCGCGCCACGCGATGCGAGCCGCACCGTCGGCCAGCTTGCGCTCCCACGCGGCCAAAGCCGTCCGTTCCCCGCGATGGATACGCTCAACGCGCTGGGCCAGCGCTTTCCCCGAGAAGACCAGACGGGCAACATCGCGAACGCGAAGCGTCCCGGCCTTGGCCAGGAATTGGCGGTTCGCCATCACGAAGCAAGCGCGTTCAAAGATGCCGCCCCGATTGGCCTCGGCCACCATCCGCGACTGTACGGCCTGGCGCTGATACAGCGTCCGCCATTGGGGCTGGAACTTCGTTCTGGCGGTTGCCCTGTCGGCGACGACCCGCGCCTTGGTCGTAGCCTCAAGAGCATCGCGTTCACCAACCTGCTTCGCCCATAGCGTTTCCCGCTCACCGCGCTGGGTCTCTTTGCGAAACGCTTCCTGCTCCTTGCGCCAGATTTCCCACGCGCGCGTCTCGGCCCGCTCCTTGGCCGTGTACTCAGCCCGGCTCAGGGAGACGGTATCGCGGGTCATGATGCCCTGCGACCGCAGTTCGTTGTTCCGGACCCGCTGCTCGCAGCGTATGCCCCCGTGGTCCCGCTCGTACTGCTCGGCCCATCGGGAGAAGCGGAGCTGGTCGAAGGCGATATTCCGCGCGCGGCTGCCGTCCCGCTCGATGCGGTTCACGATGACATGAATGTGCGGGTGCGGCTCGTCCGTGTGCTGGACGATCAGGGTCTGAAGCCCCTCCAGCCGCAGCGCCGTCAGGCTCGATCGGGCAGCCGACATCATGTCGTCCTGGGTCGGGTTCTGGTCCGGTGCCCACGCCAGCGAGTAGACGTAGACCGGCTTGGTCAGCTTCCGGCCCCGCTTGTTGGCTTCCTTCGCCCGGTAGCGCTCGTAGCTCGCGGTCATCTGGTCGATGGCCTCGCCGGGCGTCTGCGCCTCCATGTTCAGGATCTCGGTGAAGCCGACCCGGTAGGCTGTGCGCTCTCCGTTCTTGTCATGAAGGGCGTACTCGCCGACCCTATCGAACGCAGCCTTGGCATCGCCAGACCGTTCCGGCCTCGCGTCCTGCTTGTCGTTCAGATAGTAGAGACCCGCGCCTTGGAACGACTGGCCCGAGCCCGCCACACGCGGAATCAATTCACCCTCTCAGTTTTGTAAATTCCCTGTATTAGGGAAATTACACATCTTGCTACCACTCATGATGGAGAGGGTTATGTCGTGTCGAACTTCGTTAAATCAAGAGATTCACTTCGGCATTAACCAAGTCGTTACGGTTGTACCGGCTTCCGTCATGCGCCTTTACGTCTTGCATTCATGTGCATGGGTGCGTTTTCATGCCTCTGGTCGGGCTCATGATCAGGATCGGGCTCGGGGCTTCTCAGGAGCGTGGTCGGCATGATGACTTGGGAGTCTGTGGCACCAGAGGATGGTTTTCCACCCAGGGGCTCGGACGGCCCGGCAGCCAGCGAGACGTCACCGGCGGCCCTCTGGGGGAGGCCTGGGCAACTCAGCGATCGGTGGCTCTGGAAACCTGGGAAGGTGCTACTTGGCAAACGGGGCAGTAAAGCTGCCTGGCAGCTGATCGGTTTCGACGACAACCGCCATGTCGTGACCGTCGCGGGCTCGCGGGCGGGCAAGTCGTCTACAGTCCTCATCCCCAATCTGCTTCGCTATCCGGGGTCGACCCTCGTGCTCGACCCCAAAGGCGAACTGGCGCGGGCCACCGCCGACGCGCGCCGGGCCATGGGCCAGCAGGTTCATATCCTCGACCCGTTTGGAGCCACCGGCCAGCCTTCGCAGGCGCACAATCCTTTTGACGAACTCGCCGGAGGCAACCCGGAGCATATCGGCGCGGACGCGGCTTTGCTGGCCGACGCCCTCATCATTTCAAATGACAAGGACCCGCACTGGACGGACTCAGCCAAGAACCTCCTTCGGGGCATCACCCTTCATCTGCTCAGTACGGGCCGCACCGCGACCATTCGCGAGCTGCGGCGGCTCCTGAACGCCGATCCGGACGAACTGGAGCACCTGCTCAAGGACATGGTGAACTCAGACGCCTTCGACGGGGCGGTTGCCAATGTCGGAGCGGCGTTCCTCGGCAAGGCGACATCGGGCGGGGAAGAGTTACAAAGTATCCTCTCCACCGCCCAGGAACAGACCACCCCACTCGATGACGTTCGGAAGATCACCGACCGATCCGATTTCCGGCTACGGGATCTCAAGCGCGGCCCCGTCACCATCTACCTGGTCCTGCCTGCCATGCGCATGGCTACGCATTCGCGCTGGCTGCGCCTCGTGATCCAGCAGGCATTCGCTGCCATGGAACTGGACGAGACCACGCCTGCGCACCCCGTCCTCTTCCTCCTCGAGGAGTTTCCGGTACTGGGACATCTGCGGGCCATCGAGACAGCCGCGGGCTTCGTCGCCGGCTTCGGGGTCAAGCTCTGGACCGTTGTGCAGGATTTTTCCCAGCTCAAGGTCCACTACCCCAAGTCCTGGGAAACCTTCCTCGGCAATGCCGGCATCATTCAGGCCTTCGGGAACGTGGATCTGACCACGACCGAGTACCTGTCAAAGCGGCTCGGCAATCTGACCATCGTCGAAGAGCAAAACGTCCCCATCTCGTCATCTTCGCTAAGCCATGGGGATCTTGGACGGCGTGAGCATCTGCGCCAGGTACCGCTACTCGATGCATCGGAGATTACGCGCTTCTTTGCGCGCGAAACCGGACGCCAGCTTCTGCTGTGTCCCGGTCGTCCACCTATCTACTGCGACCGGCTGTCCCTAGAGAACGTCGCGGTTCGAGACTAGTTCGAAGTCACCCGGAAACGATATGCAGACATGACGGAGGCGATTGATCACGAACGAGTGGCAGCACTGCATGCACAGATGACGGCGGGCATTGCCGCTCTCGCGAAGACGATGAAACTTGTACCCAAACCACCGTACCTGCCAAGGCCGATGCAGCCTTGCGAAATCAGTATCGACATTCCCTATACCCGAGACGAATACGCGGAGATCCTACACTACGTTCTGATTTTGCGGCGCATGCCGCTCATGCCTCGGGACGAACGCCTGGCAGACGGGGCCTCGTCGAGATTGAGTTATTTCGCAAGTCTCATCTGGAATCATCCAACTGCGCCGGAACAACGTCATTTCGGACCCGCGTATATACGCCTTGCGCGGGAGTTAAACGCAGTGTCCTCTGCCGCGACGAGCTGGCTCGATGCCGCCGGTTACGGCATCCCCTACTAGAACGCGCCACATGGGTAGACAGCTGAACGCTAGTCTATGATCCGCGCAGCTCGCGGGTGGCGCGGTTGCGCCGCTGCAATTCGCGCCTTCAGCGCGTTAAGGCAGCCCGCGATTTGGTGAGCGTGACTGCGCGAGCCAAGGTTACGCGAAATGGTTATGCGCCATTCCTCGCCAAGAAACAGATGCACGTCATACCAATGATCCGGCGACCGCACACATTCATTGGTGATCCATGACCAGTCGGCGGTCTTGGTGTACTCGATGGAAGTCAACCGCCTGAGGCCATCCTGCAGACGGAAGGAAGGACCGTCTGTTTCGTAGTTGGCGTCCTCCGCTGGCGGGTTTTCCAGAGAGATAGATCCGTCTGGTGACAGCACGATCGATCGCACACTCCGTCGCCGTCGCTCATGATAGAATTTGAAAATCCACGCTCCCACAGCCGCGACAGCGAACAACCAGGTTAGGGTCTCGGAAAAGGCGCGAGTACCGGGATACAAAGAGACAGTAACGAATGCCGATACAAGAGTGAGTACCGGCAAAATAAACAGCAGATTGCCCTGGTCCCATAGCCTGAGGCGGGTGAAATCCGTCCACGTCACTTTGTATTCGATGCCTTGTGCCGTTTGCCGTTCCGTCACTGTCGCGCTGACCGGCGGCGCGCCTGCCGCCTTGCCGGTCTGCGCAGTGGATTTTCGCGCACGAGCGGGCTCCGACGGCGCGGCCTTCGCGGCATTGGATGCAATCGTCGGCGCGTAGTGCAGAGCGGCGTATGAGAAACCACTGAGCGCGCACAGTCCCACGAAACCTTGCCAGGGCATCCCCGGCAAAAACCACCACGATCCGACTGGCCCCACTATCATGCCTGCAATGCATGCTTCTCGAAAATACCGCCACCCTGTCTTCGCACCATAGTACGCAGCGCCAGCCAAACAGGGTGCGAGCGCCATAAAGAACGCAGGAACTCCAAAAACGATTCCAGGAAGCAGCGGCGCTGCGGCAAGGCCGACCGCCCCTAGCAACAACATGTCCTTCGAACCCGATGACGTTTCACCGTTTGGACCGCCATTGTCGCCAGACCCGATCATCGCGTCCCCCATGGTCGCCTCAAAGTGTTTATCTTCTACCGGAGCGCGTAGTGGCGGAAGCGCAATTTCCCGTGCCTCGCGAGAAAAGGGAGCCGTTACCGGCTCCCTCTCCCTTCGGGCTGCTGTTCGCTGAATTCGCGAACCACTGTCCGGCCAGCGACCGGGTAGGCGTCGAACTTGAGCGTCAGGCCCTTGCCGTCACGGTTGGGCCAGGCTGCGCCGACCCGTATCCAGCGGGCCTTGTCGCCTTCGCCAATGACCTGCCAGATGGCATGTGTAGGACGCTTGCTGTCGTTGTTCTTCGTCATGACTAATCTCCTTCACTTCGCTTTGGCCCCGGCATGAGCGCCGAGCCTTGTGGGAACGTGAAGACCGGTAAGCGCAGGACGCGGGTCACACTGGCAACACGGGAGCGCAGCGAATGGAGCGGGCAGCCAGTTGACCCATTAGCGGCCTCGTCTTCCGGTTAGATTCCCACTCTTAAGGCCTCGCGCTTCTCACGCCGGGCGCTGGCAGTGAAGGCAGATGCATGACGCAACAACGACTGCCCCCGAGACCTCTGGAATGGAACAGCGGCAAGGCCCGCCCTACGGGGTCGCTGCACTATGACCGACACGGCAAAGCCGACTGTCAGACTGACGCCCCAAGGGGCCCGACAATGCAGAGCTCAGCAGAACGCTGCCGGAGGGTACGGGCTACGACGACTGTACTGCACGTTGATGGCTGGATGGTCCCCTTGCGGTTCTCACCTTCCGTACACGCCACGCCTTGAAAGCAGACCTAATCTCATCGGGCTGAAAAGTGGTTCAACAAGGGCCCGCTCCATTCGCGCGCAAGCGCACTCCCGTGTTCCATGTGTGAACCTGCATCCCTGGATGGATTGGCCGGTCGCTCAAGGCCAGGCGCGGTGCCCGGCTGGAACCAAAACAAAGGAGTGACCAATGACAACTATCAAAACGGCAACAGCCGCGAGCGTATCGCCAGATACCAGGCCGCAGGGCAAAGCGTTCGACCTGAGCGCAGCCATTGACCTGCCGGTACGTGGCAGACGGCTGACGGTGGCGTTCACCGCTGCCGTTACCTACGGCGACAAGCCTACCGGCTAACGCCCGGTGCATCAGGGCCAGCAATGGCCCTGATGCATTCGTCGCTCTCAATGCCGCGATGGAATATCTTCCTAGAAGAAGACAGTGGTTAACACCGCATAAACCCTTTTCCAGTACGGTAAGTAGAGGTTAGGCTTTCAGGCATCGAATGAAGTTTTTCTGTCGCCACGTCTGCGGTTTCATCGTCGTTGCTCTTGCCCTGCTTGGAGCGCCACGCGCAGCTTTGGCCGCTTGTACAAGTCCAGCCGGCATCGGCGGTACCATCACATGGAACGGTACGGACTCGGTGATCTGGTGCGACGGCACGAATTGGTACACGCTCAAAAACGCGGATGCATCCGGCAGTGCAGGCTACATCCAGTTTTCTAACGGCTCAGGCGGGTTTTCGAACTCCGGCACGACGGCGGGAGAGCAGCTCTTCTGGGACAACACGAACAAGCGCCTCGGCATTGGCACTGCGATAGTACGTTATCCACTCCATGTCGGCGCAGGAACGGGGGCTCTGACAGCGTACACCGGAAACTCTATCGATACGTTCACGCCACAGATCGTGGCGCAGCCCACATCAGGGGTGGCCGGCGTCGGCGCGTTCGTGAACAACGGCACCAACAATCGACGTGCGGCGTTGTTTATGAACGACACAGATCTACTCTGGGGACTCAGCCAGGCCAATTCATCGGGCGGCGCCGTTCCCTTCGTCATTCGGCAGTATAACACTGGCGAGGTCTTGAGGATCGACAGCAGCGGCAAAGTCGGCATCGGCACGGCGAGTCCTGTCGGCAGACTGCATGTGTCCACCGGCAACAGTGGGCAAACAACTCCGGGTGCAAACGCCGATGATATTGTGGTCGAGAGCGCCGGCAACACTGGGCTCACCATACTTTCCGGCACGACCAGCACGGGCCAAATCAACTTCGGCGACTCTGGCAACGCTGCGCAGGGGCGCATCACATACGACCACAGCAACGACTCGCTCTCTGTTCACACCAATGCGAGCCAGGCGTTGACCATTCTCTCATCCGGCAACGTCGGCATCGGCACCACGACGCCCTCGGGTACGCTGTACGTGAAAGGCAATACGCTCCTCTCCGACGACACCGCGAACGTCACGGCGTCCTATCCATTGCGGGTCTACTCGGCATCGAATGCGTCAGGGCTCGTCAATCTCTACTACCAGAACGCCGATGTGAACGGCGCGAACCTCTCGCTCCAGAAATACAAGAGCGGCGGCAACGAAATCGCGGCGGGCGATATACTCGGCTCCATCGACTTCTTCGGCACAACGGGTGCCGGTAACAGTCTGCGGGCAGCACAGATACGAGCAACTGCCGAAACAGGTTGGGGTGGAACGGGCGACGCGCCTGGTCGTCTGACGTTTTGGACGACGCCGGATGGTACTAGCACGGCTGTCGAGCGTATGCGGATCGATAATGCGGGCAATGTCGGCATCGGCATCACGACGCCAGGCAGTGCGCTGCATGTTAGCGGAACCGACAATACGGCCTATGCCACGTCATCGTCGGCTGCGGATGGCCCAGCTTTTCTCTCTTCCCCGACAGCCCCCATGATGATGATCGGCAATATAGGAAACACTGACGGACAGGGCGCATATCTGAGCTTCCTGACGAGGAATAGCGCAGCCAATGGACAGCGCGCCTATATTGGAGCCGTCTCCAATAGCGCAGGCAGAGCACCTACGATTGTTTTTGGACAGCAAACCGCCCTCGCCGCCTATGCTGAGAGAATGCGCATCAGCAGCACGGGCAATGTCGGCATCAGCACAACGACGCCAGCAGCCAAGCTCGACGTGAACGGCTTCATGCGCCTCGCGAAAAACGGCTCAGCGCCCGCAACCTGTGACGCCACTATTGACGGTGCGATTGCGCTCACGAGCGCGCGCCGCATGTGCGTCTGCGACGCCACGAGTTGGGTCGAGGTCAACAGCGCGACGGCCTGCACCTGGTGATAAGCGGCCCAACCGTCCAACCACGGTACTCAGCTGAGCCACATACGCGAAGCGATTTCGCGCTCCTCATCGCCCATTGCTTGCAGGTAGATAGCCGTCGTCGTGAGCCGCGCATGCCCAAGCCAACGCTGCACGAGCGTGATTGGCACTCCAGAGCGAATGGCATGCAGGCCATAACCGTGGCGCAATCCTTTCGGAGTTGCGTGTGCCCCGTCAGGAATCTCCGCTTCACGCATCACTGCCTTGACCAGTGCCCACGCCCAACTGCGCGATATTTGCCACAGCGTTTCGCGGACTTCGCGCTCGCGCGAAAAGGCCGCAAGCTCGGCCAACAGCCAGAGTGGTACCGGCACTTCACGGAACACGATTGCGCGGTTCCGACGCTTCAGGCTGCGCAAAGCGATGAATCCATCGTGCGCCTCGATAGACGTGCCCGTGATCGCCAGCGCTTCTGAAATCCTGCATCCGGTGTAGGCCAACGTCAGGCAAAATAGGCGCACGTCGCGAAGCGGATGCGCCTGCGCCGCAGCAATGAACCGCTCACGCTCGGCGGGGGTTAGGTACTTCCTGGTGCCTGCGCGCGTGTAAAGGCTGGCAGTCTGGAAATGCTGCTGGTGGAGCATATCGCGTCCTTTCGTCGGCAGATCCGGCGGCGGACGCGACAGTATTGCCTATTCTGTTGAGCAACCGCTGATTGGTACGAATTTGCACATCTCGATCAGTGGCTGTTGGCTGATCTAACCGATCACTGGACTCCCCGCAATGCCCATTTGGCGGGTCTTTCTACGGACTAAACAGAATAGGCAATTCTGTTGAGCGGTGAAGTTGAGTGCAAGTCCACCAGTTGCATGGGGGTTAGAGCCATGGATGGGAAGCCGTTGGCAGCAGTTGCCTGCCTGATACTTTCAGGTTGCTTTGGGAGTAGCCCTTCTGAGTCTGATGTAAAAGAAGCCGCCCGTGGATTGATGGCGCAACAAGCGCGCATCGATTGTTCCAGCGTAGGTATAATCATTGGCTGCGATGTGCCGCTTGATCGTGCTGTTGCCAATCTCAAACTGATTGGATGCACAGAGGCCACGCCCCAAGTCGGCTATTTCTGCGACTACACATGGAGCCACACGACGGGAAAGGAGCGGAAGGATCGCATCTGGCTCGTCAAGCGGGATGGCCGCTGGCAGAGGCCTGCCTGACTCCTCTTGAAGAGGACAGTCGATAAATTGGTGCCGGTGGTCGGGGTCGAACCGACACTCCTTTTGGGAACGCGATTTTGAGTCGCGCGCGTCTGCCAATTCCGCCACACCGGCCCGGCGGGTAGGTTCTACACGGCAAATACCATCGTCTCCAAGAGGAATATCGACCTAGGAGTGATCTCGGCTCTCCGCTGGGCGTCTGCCAACCTTCGCCAGCCGTGTGGCGCTATCCTCCAGAGATTGCCCTTCTCGGCCTGGCCGGGCCTTCCGGACGTTTATCGCTGAGGCATCCAGCGTCGTCTTCAGGTGGGATGCGTAATACTTCTCGATCATCTCAACGCTGGTCCGGCAGTTCTTGGCGATCTGGTAGATGTCCGCCCCTTCCATGAGGCGGATGCAGATATAGGTGTGCCGCAGTGAGTAACAGGTACGCCGCTTCCCTTCCCGGTCCAGCTTCAGGTCAAGTTCGCCAAGAACCGTGTTCATCAGGGAGCGTGGCGTCCCTTCAGGGAAGAGCAAATCTGTCTGCTCCGGTCGCGTACCGTGAGGGCCGCGCCGATCACGCAATCGCTTGAACGGCAACACCGCACCAACGGTGCTCTTGCAGTAGCCGGTGCCGCGCTTGCCGCGCACCTCGATCTCAAGGATCGTTTCTCCGGTAGCCTGATCCTTTACGATCTTCACATCGCGAAACTGAAGCAGGGCCGCCTCATCGGGCCGCAGGCCCGTGTTCGCCATGAACAGCACGTAGTCGTGAAACTGTTCGTAGATCCACTTCCACCGATTGGGCAGAGGCCCCGGCGGATTCTTGATCCTGTCTCTCGTCGCGAGATAGAGCTTTCGATACTCCTGCGGCGAGAACCAAGCGCGGTGCTCGATCTTGGTCGAGGATCTGTAGGGCATAGACAGATCCGGGATAGCTGTAATCCACCCCATACGCTGCGCCGCCTTCATCACGTGCCGAAGCGTAATGATTTCGTGATGGAGCTGGCTGCGGCCTGGCCGCTTGCCTTTGCGTGGGTTCTGAACCCGCTCGATGCGGTAGTCCTGGACAAGTCCCGCAGTGATTTCTGATAGTCCTTTCTTGCCGAAGAAGGGCCGTAGATGAACCTGCAGATTCTGTTTGAGCTGGCTTACGTATTCAGGGCTGCGCTGACCTTCGGTGATGACTTCAAATTCTTTCTCGAAGCGATCGGCCGCGTCGTTGAATGTAAACTCGGGCCGCTTTAGTTCTCCGGCGCGGCTCTTGCCGCGCATCCCGATAAACCAGTCTTCTGCCACTTCCTTGGCTCGGGAGAGACTGTCTTCCTTGGTGCTCTTCCGGTGGTTCTTTCCATTCAGGAATGTTGAACACTGCCAAAAGCTGCTGTTATCGCGTTTGTAAACGCGCAGCAGGCCTCCCAACAGTTCGTGAACTTCCGCCATGCCCCCTCCGGCGAACCGAAGGGACATTGTGCAATCATTTCGAGTATCCTTCCAGTATTTGCCCGACTGCATAAGGCTGTATGCAGTCGGGCACCGGCTGCGGCGTGTTATGCCGCGACCGGGATGTCATACCGCCCCGCTTCAGGTCTGCGAGGCTTACGGACATTGATCGCGGAGGCATCGAGCGTGGTCTTGAGATGCGCTGCATAGTACTTCTCAATCATCTCGACGCTGGTTCGGCAGTTCTTGGCTATCTGATAGATATCAGCGCCATTCATCAGCCGTGTGCAGATGTAGGTGTGTCGAAGCGAGTAGCTGCTGCGCCGACGCCCTTCCCGGTCGAACTTCAGTTTCAGTTCACCGAGAATGTTATTCATCAGCTCGCGGGGTGTTCCTCCCGGAAAGAGTAGATCGGTGGGTCCAGCCTCCTTCCCCTCGCGCATTCTTGCGCTCAGTCGGCGGAAGGCCTCGACGGCTTCGGCAGTGCTCTTGCAGTAGCCGGTGCCGCGTTTGCCGCGTACCTCGATCTCCAGGATGGTTTCTTGAGTGTCCCAATCCTTAACGATCGTCACGTCCCGGAATTCAAGCCGGGCCGCTTCATCGGGGCGAAGGCCCGTATTGCTCATGAAGACGAGATAGTCATCGAACTGCTCATATTCCCATTTCCAGCGGAGTGGCCTTCCGCCTACGCCGTCTGAGACGCGCTTGCGGGAGGCCTCGATAAGGCGGGCAAGCTCTCCGGGTGAGAACCAGCCCCGGTGCTCGACCTTCCCCGATTTTCTGTAGGGCAAGGACATGTCAGGCAGATGCTGTAGCCATCCTTGGCGGATGGCGGTTTTCAAGACCTGTCGAAGGGTCACGATTTCATGGTGCATGGCGCTGCGCGAGGGCGGCTTCCCGGTGCGGGAAGTCTTGGCCCGGTGCATGCGGTACTCCTGCACCAGTGCCGGGTTGATGTCGGTCAGCGGCTTCGTCCCAAAGAAGGGCCTCAGGTGCACCCGCAGGCGGTCGCTGTGGGATTGAACGTACTTTTCGCTTCGCTCGCCTTCCGTGATGATCTCGTATTCTTCAACGAACCGGTTGGCCGCTTCGTTGAAGGTCGTCTCACGACCCTTGAGCAATCCGGCGCGGCTCTTGCCGCGCAATTCGAGATACCAGTCCTCAGCAATCTCGCGCGCTCGCGCGAGATTGTCTTCCTTGGTGCTCTTGCGGTGGTTCGTCCCTTTCAGGGAAGCGGAACATTGCCAGAGGCTGCTGTTCTCGCGCTTGTAGAGGCGGAGGTCTCCGCCGAACAACTCAATGCTTTCACTCGACATACTGCCCTTTCGGGCCGGAAAACTGTGCAACTGTGTAAGGACTGTGTAAATCCTAAGTTGCTGTTTTTATTGACTTTTTAGCTGTTTTTTAGCTTTTGAGTCAGGCGCGTCTACCAATTCCGCCACGGGGGCACATCGTCGTGCGCGGCGAATAAAGCCGATGGGCGGAACCGGGTCAACGCTTGCGAGCGGACTTTCTGTCCGCTCTTATGCGGCCCGCATGCATCCCTATCATCACGCCCGCACCCATCCCGACAAGCCCGCCTACATCATGGCCGGAAGCGGCGAGACGGTGACCTACCGCCAGCTCGACGAGCAGTCGAACCGCATCGCCCATCTCTTCCGGTCGCTGGGCCTCCAGGCCGGCGACCATGTCGCGCTGTTCCTCGAGAACAATCCGCGCTTCTTCGAGATCTGCTGGGGCGCCCAGCGGTCCGGTCTGGTCTACACCGCCATCAGCTCGCGCCTGACCGCGGCCGAGGTCGACTATATCGTCACCGACTGCGGCGCCCGCCTGTTCATCACCTCGGCCTACCTGGCCGAGAAGGCCACCGAGCTGGCGCCGCTGATGAAGGGCGCGCCGCATCGCTTCATGATCGGCGGCACCGTGCCCGGCTACGACTCATGGGAGGAAGCGGTGGCGCGCTTTCCTGCGACGCCCATCGCCGACGAGACGGCGGGCCACGACATGCTCTATTCGTCGGGAACGACGGGCCGGCCCAAGGGCGTGATGCCGGTGGTCGAGAAGCAGCCCATCGACTTCGACAATCCGCTGCTGGCGATCAGCCGCAAGCTCTACGGCATCGACAGCGACACCGTCTATCTGTCGCCGGCGCCGCTCTATCATGCGGCGCCGCTGCGCTTCAACATGAGCGTCATGCGGCTGGGCGGCACCTCGGTGATCATGGAGCACTTCGACGCCGAGGAGTATCTGTCGCTGATCCCGAAGCACCGGATCACGCACACCCAGGTCGTGCCGACGATGTTCGTGCGCTTCCTCAAGCTGCCGCCGGAGGTCCGCGCGAAGTACGACGTCTCGTCGCTGAAGTGCGCGATCCATGCCGCAGCCCCCTGCCCGATCCCGACCAAGGAAGCGATGATCGACTGGTGGGGTCCGATCATCTGGGAGTATTACGGCGGGACCGAAGGCAACGGTCTCACCATGTGCAACTCCCAGGAATGGATGGCGCACAAGGGCACGGTCGGCCGCGCCATCGTGGGCAAGCTCAGGATATGCGACGACGAGGGCAACGAACTCCCCGTGGGCGAATCGGGCACGGTCTATTTCGCCGAGGGCCGCCCCTTCGAGTATCACAACGATCCGAAGAAGACAGCCGAGTCGCGCCATCCCAAGGGATGGAGCACGCTGGGTGACGTGGGCTACGTCGATGCCGACGGCTTCCTGCACCTCACCGACCGCAAGGCGTTCATGATCATCTCCGGCGGGGTGAACATCTACCCGCAGGAATGCGAGAACCTGCTGATCAACCATCCCAAGGTGATGGACTGCGCCGTGTTCGGCGTGCCCAACGCCGACTTCGGCGAGGAAGTGAAGGCGGTCGTGCAGCCGCGCGACATGGCGGAAGCCGGCCCGGCACTCGCCGAGGAGCTGATCGCCTACTGCAAGCAGCACCTCTCCGCCATCAAGTGCCCGCGCAGCATCGACTTCGAGGAGGAACTGCCCCGCCATCCGACCGGCAAGCTCTACAAGCGCCTGCTGCGCGACCGCTACTGGCAGGGGCGGGCCAGCAAGATCGGCTAGGCGCGTAGCCTGCGAGGCTGGACTCCACCGTATAACCGGTTATATGGTTACTTCGTCAAAACGGAGGTTGCCATGACGGCGGAGCTGCGCGCGCTGAATGCCCGGTTCATCCATAATTTCATCACCAACGACGTGGCGGGACACGACGCGATCCTGCATCCGGCGTTCATCTGCATCTCGCCGGCTGGCCTGCGCGTGAGCCGCGCCGACTACCTGGCGGAATGGGCCCACGGCTTCGACGCCGAGCGC
Organism: Reyranella aquatilis; assembly: GCF_020880995.1. Taxonomy (GTDB): domain Bacteria; phylum Pseudomonadota; class Alphaproteobacteria; order Reyranellales; family Reyranellaceae; genus Reyranella; species Reyranella aquatilis. The sequence goes on from NZ_JAJISD010000005.1 coordinate 114,679, forward strand.
ATCCCCTACTTCGACTATCGCGACGAGAGGATCGACGTGTTCGGCGACACCGCGCTGCTGCGCTCGACCAACAAGAGCGTTCGGCTGAAGGACGGCGTCGAGACCACCGGCATGACGATGTACACGGACACCTATGTGCGCCAGGACGGCACCTGGAAGTGCGTCCAGGCGCAGATCACGCCGGTTCAGCCGGCCCACTACCCGCCCGACGAAACGATCGTGAAGAAATACGTGAGGGGCATGGCCCAGCCGTAGAGGCCGCCCGCCCCGCCTGCTAAGCAGGATCCCTGAAGCACAATCTCATTTCAGGGAGATCCGCCATGAAGGCAGCCGTCGTCACCGACAAGGGCGTCCAGTACACCGACGCACCGAAGCCCGCGCCCAAGGGCAACGAGATCCTGATCAAGGTGAAGGCCGCCTCGCTCAACCGCGCCGACCTCGCGGTGGCCTCGGGCCATGCGCACGGCCGCATCGGCGGCCCCGGCACCATCGTCGGCCTGGAATGCGCGGGCGAGGTCGAGGCGGTCGGCCCCGACGTGAAGGACTTCAAGCCGGGCGACCGGGTCATGAGTTCGGCGGCCGGCGGCTTCGCCGAATACGCCCTCACCGATGCCGGCCGGGCGCACAAGATCCCCGCCAACAACATGAGCTACGAGCAGGCCGCCTGCATGCCGGTCGCCGTGCAGACCATGCACAACGCGCTGGTCGGCGCCGGGCGTCTCAAGAAGGGCGAGACCGTGCTGATCCAGGGCGCCAGCTCGGGCGTCGGCCTGCTCGGCATGCAGATCGCCAAGCTGATGGGCGCCTCGGTGGTGCTCGGAAGCTCGACCAACGACGCCCGCCGCGCGCGGCTGGGCGAGTTCGGCTGCGACGTGGCGATCGACACGCGCGATCCGAAGTGGCCGGACAAGGTCAAGGAAGCGACCGGCGGCAAGGGCGTCGACCTGATCGTCGACCAGGTCTCGGGCGGCGTGATGAACCAGAACATGGAGGCCGCCGCCATCCTCGGCCGCATCGTCAATGTCGGCCGCCTGGGCGGCATGAAGGGCGAGTTCAACTTCGACCTGCATGCGCTGAAGCGCATCGACTATATCGGCGTCACCTTCCGCACGCGCAGCGCCGAGGAAGTGCGCGACATCGTCCAGGCGGCCCGCAAGGACCTGTGGACGGCGATCGAGGAAGGCAAGCTCAGCCTGCCGATCGACAAGACCTTCCCGCTGTCGGAAGCCGCCGCCGCGCTGGCGCACATGAAGGCGAACGCGCATTTCGGCAAGATCGTCCTGGTGGTCTGAGAGGTCCCTCATGAAAGCCGCTTACATCGAGAAGTTCGGCGGACCCGAGGTGCTGAAGATCGGCGAGCTCCCCGATCCCGTCGCCGGCCCGGGCCAGATCGTCGTCGAGACGACGGCCGCCAGCATCAACGGCGCCGACGCGAAGGTCTGCGCCGGCGAGTATCCCGGCCAGCCCCGCTTTCCCCTGAGCCTGGGACGCGACTTCTCCGGCACCGTCGCGGCGCTCGGCGAGGACGTGTCGGACCTTCGTGTCGGCGACGCGGTGTTCGGCGTGCTGGAGACCGGCCGCGACGGCACCTACGTCGAGAAGCTGGCCATCGGCGCGGCCATCGTGGCGAAGAAGCCGGAGACGCTCACGCATGTCGAGGCCGCGGCCCTTGCGCTCATCGGTCTCACCGCCTTGTGCACCATCGAGAACAGCCTGAAGCTGCAGAAGGGCGAGACGATCCTGATCCAGGGCGGTGCCGGCGGCGTGGCGAGCTTCGCCATCCAGCTCGCCAAGCATCTCGGCGCCCATGTCATCACCACCGCGAGCGCTGCCAACGCGCCCTATCTGCGCGAGCTCGGCGCCGATCAGGTCATCGATTACAACGCGACCGACTTCACCAAGGCAGTGAGCCCGTGCGATGCGGTGTTCGATACTGTGGGTGGCGACGTCGCGATGCGATCCTTTTCGGTTTTGAAGCCCGGTGGACGCGCGGCCTTCATCGCCTCGGGGGCCCAGGCCCCCAAACCGGAGCGCGCCGACGTCACCGCCTTGCGGCCCGCGGTTCCCCGCACCCGCGCGCATCTCGAACGCATCGTGGAGCTTCATCGCATCGGCGCCGTTCGCGTGCCTCCGATCACTGAATTCAGCCTGGCCCAGGCGGCGGATGCGCTGCGGATCAGTGCCGGCCGTCACCTCAAGGGCAAGCTGGTGCTCAAACTGCGGTGAGCGGCGCTTGCGCCCCGGAAGGCCGATGCCCATTTTGCAGATCGGCCTCGTCGTCTGAGGCTTGGTGTCGTCCTGAGCGCCGCGAAGGACGACAAAGGAAAAGGTGTTCGCAATGAGCAAGTCGATCAACCATCTCGCAACCGCCGACGGCCTGTTCTTCGGCAAGGGCGGCCTCGACCAGCGCAAGACGGCCAGGATGGTCGACGACGCGCTGGCCGGTACCGACGACGGCGAGTTGTTCCTCGAATATGTCCAGAGCGAGAGCCTGTCGTTCGACGACGGCAAGCTGAAGAGCGCCTCGTTCGACACCTCGCAGGGCTTCGGCCTGCGTGCCGTCGCGGGCGACGTGACCGGCTTCGCCCACGCCTCGGCACTCGACGAGCAGGCGCTGAAGCGGGCGGCCGAGACGGTGAAGACCGTGCGTGCGGGTCGCGGCGGCAAGTCCGACGAATCACCGCGCGGCACCAACCGGCTGCTCTATGCCGACGACAATCCGATCGACGGCGTACCCTTCGCCAAGAAGGTCGCGCTGATGCAGGAGATCGACGCCTACGTCCGGGGCAAGGAGCCCAAGGCGCGCCAGGTCTCGGTCTCGCTGTCGGGCTCGTGGCAGGTCGTGGAGATCGTGCGGGCCGGCGGCTGGCGCGCTGCCGACGTGCGGCCGCTGGTGCGGCTGAACGTCAGCGTGGTCTGCGCCGACGGCACGCGCATGGAGGCCGGCGGCACCGGCAGCGGCCGCCGCGCCGCCTATGGCGACATCTTCCTCCCGGGCTACTGGCAGAAGGAGGCCGACGAGGCGATCCGCCAGGCGCTGGTCAATCTCGAATCGGTCGACGCGCCGGCCGGCGAGATGCCGGTGGTGCTGGGCGCCGGCTGGTCGGGCGTGCTGTGGCACGAGGCGGTCGGCCACGGGCTGGAGGGCGACTTCCACCGCAAGAAGACCTCGATGTTCACCCACCTGATGGGCGAGATGGTGGCCTCGCCCGGCGTGACCGTTGTCGACGACGGCACGCTGAACGACCGCCGCGGCTCGCTCACCATCGACGACGAGGGCACCCCGACGCAGCGCAACGTGCTGATCGAGGACGGCCGCCTGGTCGGCCTGATGCAGGACCGCATGAACGCCCGCCTGATGGGCGTGAAGCCGACCGGCAACGGCCGCCGCCAGGGTCATGCCTATTCGCCGATGCCGCGCATGACCAACACCTTCATGCTGGGCGGCGACAAAGACCCGAAGGAGATCATCTCCTCGGTGAAGAAGGGCCTCTACTGCGCCAACTTCGGCGGCGGCCAGGTCGACATCGTGTCGGGCAAGTTCGTGTTCAGCGTGACCGAGGGCTACCTGATCGAGAACGGCAAGCTCGGCCGCCCGGTGAAGGGCGCGACCCTGATCGGCGCCGGCTCCGATGCACTGACTCGTGTCGGCATGGTCGGCAACGACATGTCGCTCGATCCCGGCATCGGCACCTGCGGCAAGGACGGCCAGGGCGTTCCCGTCGGCGTCGGCCAGCCGACGCTGCGCATCGACGCCCTCACGGTGGGCGGCACCGCGACCTGATCTGAACTTCCCGGTTAAGCTCCTCTCCCCCGATAGGGGGAGAGGGACATGAGTGGCGGCAGCTACCGCTTCTTCTTTTTTGCGGCGCGCTCGGCGAGCGCTTCCTTGTTCGCGGCCACGGCGGCAAGGATCAGGGTCTTGAAAGCGGTTTCGTCCAGCTTGCCGCCTTCGGGGATGTCGATGGCGCGGCGGACGTTGCCGTCCAGGCTGGCATTGAACAGCTTCTTCGGATCGGGCAACGCGGCCCCACGCGGAAAGGTGAGCTTCACGACCTGCTTGTAGGTCTCGCCGGTGCAGACGATGCCGTCATCCTCCCAGACCGGCACGCCGCGCCACTTCCATTCCTCGACGATGTCTGGATCGGTCTCGTGGATCAGCGTGCGAACGCGCGCGAGCGTCTCGCCGCGCCAGTCGCCCAGCGCCGCGATGCGCGCGTCGATATTGGCCGAAGCGGCGGACTTCGCCATGTTCCCTCCCCTTGCGGTCAGGACCGATAGAGATTCTTCGATTCCGCGAGGCTGACGCAGATCGATTCGATCGCGTCGAGCGTGGGCGTGTCGAGACCGGCGCTGCGCGCGAAGGCGAGCGGCGCCCGCACGATCGCCTCGATCTCCATCGGCCGGCCCCCCTCGTAGTCCTGCAGGATCGACGGACGATGGTCGGGATAGACGCGCTTGGGGCCGTAGCGGACTTCGGGCGAATCGTCGAGCACGACGCCGTTCGCGGCGGCGATCGCCAGCGCCTCTGCATGGGCACGGCGCGCGAGCCGGTTGACCATCGGCGTCGCCTGGATGGTCGTGGGCTGGCGCAGGATCAGGCAGAGCGTCGAGCCGGTGAAGTTGGCCATCAGCTTGTGCCAGATGTCGTAGCGGATGTCGGTGGTCGAGGGCGACGAAATGCCGGCGGCGATCAGCGTCTCGCGCAACTTCTGGATGCGCGGCGTCTGGCGGTCGTCGGGCTCGCCCACCCAGAGCACGTTGCGGTCGGGCGAGATGTTGCGCACCACGCCGGGCTCGATCACATGGTTCGATGAGGTGATGACGCCGCCCAGCGTGCGGTCGAAGCCGACCGCCTTGAGCAGCGCCCCGCCCGGATCGAGGCGCGACAGGTCCGGCGCCTTGGGCCGCTCCTTGCCCAGCCCGTGTCCGTACCACCAGGGAATGCCGTTCTGCGCGAAGACGACCGGCGTGCCCGGTCCCAGCAGCGGCGCCACCGTGTCGGCAATCGCCGACAGGCCCGACGCCTTCAGCGTCGAGATCACCACGTCCTGCGGGCCAAGATCCGCCGGCCTGTCGCTGGCCTTCACCCGGGCGACGATCTTCCTGTCGCCGGTGATGAGCGTGAGGCCGTTGGCGCGGATCGCCTCGAGATGGGGACCGCGCGCCACGACGGAAACCTCGTTGCCGGCATCGGCCAGGCGCGTCGCATAGTTTCCGCCGATGGCGCCGGCGCCGAACACACAGATGCGCATCCTAGCTTCTTGTCTCCGCAAGCCGCAGCGACGCGAGGAAGCGGTTGGCGGCCGCGCGCGAATCCTCGTCGTTCTTCGCCGTGACCAGCAGGCGATAGAGCCGATCCTTCACGATGTAGGTCCGCATCATGACCAGCGCGTTCTCATGGTCGGCAATGTCGAGCGCATAGCCGTCCCAGCCCTGGAGCGTCACCGGCTCGTCGAGCACGTACTTGAACTTGTTGCGCGGGAACGCCTTCTCGGCCTCGCCGCGGCCCAGCTCGCGCGCCATCTCCTTGCTGTCCTTGGCGGAGAACCAGCCGGGCTCGTAGTCGACATAGTCGAAGTCGAACATCTCGCCGTTGCGCTTGGAGGCCCAGGCCACGCGCTCGCCGGCATGGCCCTTTTCCTTCTCGGCGGCCGAGGTCTTGTTGGCCGGCGCCGGCATCTCCAGCCGGAAGCGCAGGTCGGGGCCGACCACGGTCTGCCACTCGGCCGGCTGGGCCTGGGCGGCGAGCGGCAGGGCCGCCAGCATCGCGACGAGGGAACGGCGCTTCAGGTTCGAACTCATACCGGCGGCACCAGCTCTTCGCGGCCCGACCAGTCCCAGGCGAGACCGGTACGCGAGACGCCGAGCAGCAGGCCATGCAGTTCCTTGGGATGGATCCAGCCACCGTCGGGATCGGTAACGGGGTCGGAGCCGCGCGGCGTGTAGCGCGCATTGGCGTCCAGCAGGCGCTGGCGGACGTTCGGCCAGTCGTGGACCTCGACGTAGCACATGTAGAGCGAATCGCCGTGCTTGTGGGCGAAGCGACCCATCGCATGGACATTGTCGGTGACCTGGCTGAGTTCGATGCGATCCAGCCGGTTGGGTGGATCGAAAAGCGTCAGCGTGCCGATATAGCCGAAGCGCTCGCTGCCGATCTCGCTGAAGCGCGAAGGATCCAGCCCGAACAGGCCGGCATAGACGGCGGCGACACGGCGCCAGTCGCTCATCAGCGTGTTGGTCGTCTCGTAGAGGAAGGACACCGGACCGACGCGCGGCCGGTAGGTGCTCTCGGAGATCACGATCGGCAGGCCGAAGGTCGCGTCGTTCGCGAGGTAGAGCTGGCCGTTGTCGCGGTCGTAGCCGATACCGAGACCTTCCCAGCGCTTCACCATGCCATCGAGATCGGCGGTGCAGTAACCCGCCGTCATCAGCCCCTCGCCGCGGCGGCTCAGGAAATCCTGGGTGAGGCCCGCACCGTCGGGCTCGCACAGCTCGAACTCGCTTTCGCCGACGGCAAGGATGGTGCGCCGGGCCGAGAGGTGGCGGCTATGGTCCCGGCGGGCCACCTGGCTGCCAAGCAACTGGCCGAAGCGCTGCGCCGCTTTCGCGGCGTCGTGCACGGCGATCTGGACGCGGTCGCAACGATCAAGCATGCCGCGACCTTACCTCAGTAGGCGTAGTCGCGGAACAGCGCCGCGAAGGATCCCTTCCATTCGCCCTTCCACTTGGCGAGCAGTTCGTCGGCCGGCGCCTGGCCGCTGGCCACGGCGCGATCGAGCGGCGCGAGATACATCGTCTCGTCCGCACCGTGGGCATCGAGCCGCTTGCGGGCCCGCAGGCCGGCATGGGCGATCTCGACGACGTCGCGCGCCAGTTCCGACAGGACACGGCCGCGGAACATCGTGGAGAGACCCGACTTCGGCGTCTCGGCGCGCAGGAAGTCGTGATCCGCCGTGCTCCAGTCCTTCACCAGGTCCCAGGCCGCATCGAGCGCGCCCTGGTCGTAGAGCAGACCGACCCACAACGCCGGCAGCGCATTCAGCGCGGGAAGCGGCCCGGAATCCGCGCCGCGCATCTCGAGGTAGCGCTTCAGCCGCACCTCGGGGAAGGCGGTGGTGATGTGGTCGGCCCAGTCGTTGATCGAGGGCAGTTCGCCGGGACGCGCCGGGAGCTTGCCCTGCAGGAAGTCGCGGAAGCTCTGGCCGGAGGCGTCGATGTACTTGCCGTCGCGATAGACGAAGTACATGGGCACATCGAGCATGTAGTCGACATAGCGCTCGAAGCCGAACCCGTCTTCGAACACGAAGGGCAGCATGCCGCAACGGTCGGGATCGGTGTCGGTCCAGATGTGGCTGCGGTAGCTCTTGAAGCCGGCGTCCTTGCCCTCCTTGAAGGGCGAGTTGGCGAACAAAGCGGTGGCGATCGGCTGCAGGGCGAGCGACACGCGGAACTTCTTCACCATGTCGGCTTCGGAATCGAAGTCGAGGTTGGTCTGCACGGTGCAGGTCCGCAGCATCATGTCGAGACCGAGCTTGCCCACCTTGGGCATGTACTCGCGCATGATCTTGTAGCGGCCCTTGGGCATCCAGTGCATGTCCTCGCGCGTCCACTCCGGCGCGAAACCCAGCCCGATGAACGACGCGCCGATCTCGCCCGCGACCTGCTTCACCTCGTCGATGTGCTGGCCGTTCTCGGCCGCCGCCTCGTGCAGCGTCTCGAGCGGCGCGCCCGACAGTTCGAACTGCCCGCCCGGCTCCAGTGTGATGCTGGCCTTGCCGCGCAACAGCGCGATCGGATTGTTGCCCTCGATCACCGGCTCCCACCCGAAACGCGTCAGGCCTTCGAGCATGGCACGGATGCCGTCCGGCCCGTCATAGGCCAGCGGCTTCAGGGTCTTGGTATGGTAGCCGAACTTCTCGTGCTCGGTGCCCATGCGCCACTGCGCGCGGGGCTTGTTGCCGGCCGCGAAGTATTCGATCAGCTGCCGCCGATTTTCGATCGGCGCGCCGCCGCCCGACGGAGGTGCGGACATACGATCATCTCTCCCTGATCGCTCCACGCCTTCTGAGGGCTCGGGGAGCGGCCCGGTCGCATGAGAAAACCTCACGCGAGCCTGCGGCTGGTTCATCCTGTTCGATTCCCCCTCTCCCACATCGCCGGGGGCCTGCGCAAGCGCTCAGAGGGTAACCTTTGATGTGCGATAATCGCCGCTGAGACGGGGTGTCGGACGCCGCCAGTCGCCCAACAGCGCCTGCCAGCATGCCAGCGCTGCCAGCGCCGCCGTGTCGGCCCGAAGGATGCGCGGACCGAGGCCCACCGACGTTACATCCTTTATGCGACGCAGCGCCTGGAGTTCGACCTCGGCAAAGCCCCCTTCGGGCCCGATCACGATCGCCCAGGGCGCGGCCCGCGCGGCGTCATCGAGCTGCAGCAGCGCCTCCGTGATCGGCTGGCCGCCGCCGGTTTCGTCGCACATCATCAACCGCCGGCCCTCAGGCCAGCTCTCGAGCAGCCTCGCGAGATCGACCGAATCACGCACCTCCGGCACGGTCAGCCGCTCGGTCTGCTCCGCCGCTTCGATCGCGTTGGCACGCAGGCGGCCGACGTTGACCCGGTCCACCGCCGTATGGTGCGTCACCACCGGCTGCAACACGGAGGCCCCCAGTTCGGTGGCCTTCTCGGCGATGTAGTCGATGCGCGCCCGCTTGACCGGCGCGAAGCAGAGCCACACGTCAGGCTCGGGCGCCTGCGCGCGCGTCCGCTCGCCGAGTTCCGCCACGGCCGCCTTCTTGCCGCGCGCCGACAGCGTTCCGCGCCATTCGCCGTCGCGCCCGTTGAACAGCAGCAGCGGCGCGCCGTCCGGCCGGCGCATCACATGGCGCAGGTAATGGACCTGGGCCTCGTCGAGCGGGACTTCGCCGCCGGCCGCCAGATCGGCCTCGACGAAGAGGCGTGCGGCACTCATGAAGGTTCCTTCGATGGATCATTGACGCGCATCGCTGCATGATGACGCCATGACCACCGCCCGGACAACCGGCTTCACCGACATCGACACCACGCACTGGACGCTGCGCTATCTGCCGCCCTGGGCGCGGCCCTACGGGCGTCTGGCACGCTGGGACCGGCCGATCGGCATCTGGCTGCTGCTGTTTCCCTGCTGGTGGTCCTCGGCGCTGGCCGCCGCGCCGCACTGGGCCCAGCTGGCAGGCTACATGGCGCTGTTCGCGGTGGGCGCCATCGCCATGCGCGGCGCGGGCTGCACCTGGAACGACATCCTCGACCGCAAGGTAGATGCCGGCGTCGAGCGCACGCGCGGGCGGCCGCTGCCGTCGGGCGAGCTGAAACTGCACCATGCGCTGATCTGGATGGCGCTGCAGAGCGCGGTGGGCGCCGCCGTCCTGTTCAAGCTCAACAAGTTCGCGGGCGGCGTGGCGCTGCTCTCGCTGCTGCTGGTCGCCGTCTACCCGGCGATGAAGAAGATCACGTCGTGGCCGCAGGTCGTGCTGGGCTTCGCCTTCAACTGGGGCGCGCTGGTGGGCTATGCCGCCGTGACCTCGACGCTCTCCTGGGCCACCGTCGCGCTCTATCTCGGCGGCGTCGCCTGGACGATGGTCTACGACACGATCTACGCCATGCAGGACCAGCGCGACGATGCCGTGGTCGGCGTCAAGTCGACGGCGCGCCGCTTTGCCGCCGCCCCGCGCCGCTGGCTCACCTTCTTCGCCGTGCTGGCGCTCGTGCTGTGGACGGCAACCGGGCTGCTGGCGCTGCTGGGACCGGGCTACTTCGTCCTGCTGGCCTGCATCGCCGCGCACTTCGTGTGGCAGATCGCCCTGCTGAAGCCGCACGACCCGGCCGACTGCCTGATGCGCTTCAAGTCGAACCGGGCAGTCGGCTGGCTGATGCTGGCTGCGCTCGTCGCCGACAGGCTGTACTGAGGTTCATGGCGAGACTTCCCAAGGACCCCGAGAATTTCATCCGCACCAACACCGCGCTCGAGGCGCCTGCCATGGTGCCCGAATTCAGGCTGTGGCTTGCCAGCGAATACGTGCCGATCTGGCAGGCGACCGAGGCGTGGCTCGAGGAGCAGAACGTCGATCCCCCCTATTGGGCGTTCTGCTGGCCGGGCGGCCAGGCCATCGCGCGCTACCTGCTGGACAATCCCTCGCTGGTGGCCGGCAAGCGCGTGATCGACTTCGCCGCCGGCTCGGGCGTCTCCTCGATGGCGGCGGCGCGCTGCGGCGCGGCGTCGGTGGTGGCCAACGACATCGACAGGCTCTCGCTGATCGCGGCGAGCCTCAACGCCTCGGCCAACGGCCTGTCGATCGAGACGAGCGGCGAGGACTGGCTGGCCGGGGCGCCCGGAAGCCCCGAGGCCGACGTGGTGATCGCGGGCGACGTCTGTTACGAGCGGGAAATGTCGGTCCAGGCGCTGGCCTGGCTGCGCAGCCATGCCGAAAAGGGCCGGCTGGTGCTGCTGGGCGACCCGGGCCGCAACTATTTCAGTGCCCAGGGCCTCGAGGAGCGGGGTCGCTACGAGATCCCGACCACCCTCCAGCTCGAAAACCGAGGGATGCGCGAGACCGTGGTGTGGCGGGTGCTGCCGGTTTCATGACTCCGGGTGTTATAATTCCGTCACTGTTCTTTCACAGACAACTCGGGGTACAGCTAAGGAATGCCCCCTGCCGTTCAGAAATCAAAGATAAAGCCTGCCGATTTCGCGAGCCTCTACGAGGGCTTCAATGCCCCGGTCTCGCGCTTCGACTGCGGCCGCAAGTGCGCGCCGCTCAACGACGGCGAGCCGGTCTGCTGCTCGACGCAGAATGCGGTGCCGGTGGTGCACAAGGTCGAATGGGACCTGCTCAAGACCCGCACCGACCTGTGGTCGAAGTTCAAGCCCTACGACTACGCCACCAAGAAGATCGTCGAGGAACTCACGCCCGACTGCATGGCGATCCACTGCAAGGGCGCGCGCTTCTGTGAGCGCGACAACCGCACGATCGCCTGCCGCGGCTTCCCCTTCTATCCCTACCTGACGCGCAAGAAGGAATTCGTCGGCATCGGCACCTACTGGGTGTTCGAGGACCGCTGCTGGATGATGTCCCACCTCGAGATCGTCGACCGCACGTTCGTCGAGGAATTCATCGCCACCTACGAGGCGCTGTTCATCAAGGACAAGAGCGAGTTCGACACCTATGTCGACTTCTCGGCCTCGGCGCGTCGCGTCTACTCGCGCTGGAAGCGGGAGATTCCGCTGCTCGGCCGCAAGGGCGAACTGCTGATCGTGACGCCCTCGACCGGCGAGATCCGCCCCGGCAAGTCGAAGGACTTTCCCAAGGTCGAGCCGTTCAACTCCGAGAAGAACTACAAGCAGGCGATCAAGGATGCCGGCGGCGTCCCGCCGCCCGAGGGCCTGCGCCCCGCCTGAGACGGTTGCCGGTTGCTGGCACCGCCCAAGGGTCCCTCGCTTCGCTCGGGATGACATCTTTTTCGATTTGAACGAGGTGCGCCATATCGGGGGCGCACAACGCCAATACCCCAACGGTGTCATCCCGAGCGAAGCGAGGGACCCTTCCTCGGTGCCGGCGGCGTCGTGCTAGAACCACACCGTGTCGTTCTTCACCCGCCGTCGCATCGCCTGGACGCTGCTGCTGCTGACGCCGGCGATGTTCTCCGTGAACATGCTGGGCGCGCGCTACGCCACGTTCGTGCCGCCGAACGCGCTGGCGCTGGGACGCTGGTTCTTCGTCGCGCTGCTGCTGCTGCCGTTCGTCTGGCCCCGCCTCGTGCGCCACCGCCATGCCCTCGTACGCGAATGGCCCGACCTGCTGCTGCTGGGCGCGCTCGGCATGTGGATCTGCGGCGCCTGGGTCTATATCGGCGCGCGCTCCGTGCCGGCGCTCAACATCGGCCTGATCTATGCCGCCTCGCCGATCCTGGTGGTGGCGCTGGGCCGTCTCCTTTATCGCGAGCGCCTCACGCCGGGCCGCATCGCGGGCATCGTGCTCTGCCTCGCGGGTGTCGCCGCGGTGTTCGCCAAGGGCCGGATCGAGAACCTCCTGTCGGTGCGCTTCACCGAAGGCGATCTCTGGATCGCAGCTGCCTCGGCCTGCTGGGGACTCTACTCGGTGCTGCTGAAGGCGCGGCCGAGCGCCCTCGATCCGCTGACGCGGCTCTGCGCCATCTCCTTCGCGGGCGCGATCGTGCTGCTGCCGTTCACGATCGGCGAGGCGCTGTTCTGGCAGGCGCCCGACCTCGCCGACTGGCGCACCTGGGCCGCCTTCCTGGTGCTTGCGATCATCCCGGGCGTCGGCGCCTACGGCGCCTTCGGCTATTGCGTGCGCGAGCTCGGTCCGTCGGTCACCAGCGTGTCGATGTATCTCGGGCCGCTCTATGTCGGCGTCCTCGCCTGGCTGACCCTTGGCGAAACGCCGCAATGGTATCATCTGATGGGAACCATGCTGGTGCTGCCCGGCTTGTTCCTCGCGACCCGCCCTGCCAAAGGAGCCTGAGATGACCCGCCTTTTCCTCGCCGCCCTCGCCCTGCTCGTGGCGCTGCCTGTGGCACTTCCCGCCGCGGCCGAGGAGATCGGCTCCGTCGGCTACCGCTTCAAGTGGCTGGGGCCCAACGACAAGATCGTGGTCGAGGCCTTCGACGATCCCGACCTCGCCGGCATCACCTGCTACCTGGCGCGCGCCCGCACCGGCGGCCTCAAGGGCATGGTCGGCCTGGCGGAGGATCCGCCCTACGCCTCGATCTCCTGCCACCAGGTCGGCCCGGTCGATGCCGAGAAGGCCGAGAAGCTGAAGAGCCCGCACGAAGTGTTCAGCGAACGCGCCTCGCTGATCTTCAAGACCACCCAGGTCGTGCGCTTCTACGACCCCAAGCGCCGCGCGCTGATCTACCTCACCTATACCGACCGCGTGATCGAGGGCAGCCCGCAGAACTCGATCAGCGTCGTGCCCGTCGGCCTGCGCTGACTTCTTCCGGAGATCTCTGAAATGACAAGCCGCCCCCCGCCCAACTGGCGCTCGCTGATGTTCGTGCCCGTGCTGGCCGAACGCTTCATCGCCAAGGCGCACACGCGCGGTGCCGACGCGCTGATCCTCGATCTCGAGGATTCGATCATTCCATCCAAGAAAGCCGAAGCGCGCGCCGCCATCGCCGCCGCGGTACCGCGCGTCTCCCAGAACGGTGCCGACGTCGTGGTGCGCATCAACCGGCCGCTCGAACTGGCCGTGCCGGACATCGAAGCCGCCGTGATGCCCGGCGTGTCGGCCCTGATGCTGCCCAAGGTGATGGGACCCGAGCATGTCCGCCTGCTGGCCGAGCTGGTGACCGAGCGCGAGCGGCAGCTCGGCATGGAGATCGGCCATACGCGCTTCCTGGTGCTGATCGAGACCGTGGCCGCGCTGCCGAATCTCTTCGCCATCGCCGCCGAGCCGCGCATGGCGGGCATGTCGGTCGGCGGCGAGGATTTCGCGACCGACATGGGCGCCACGCCCTCGGCCGACAGCATGTACGTCTTCGCCATGCAGGGGCTGGCCGCCTGCCGCGCCGCCGGCATCCTGCCGATGGGCTCGATGGGCCAGCTCGCCAAGATCGACGATCTCGATTCCTATCGCGCCGGGCTGAAGCGCGGCCGGGAACTGGGCTTCACCACGGCCTCCTGCATCCATCCCGCGCACGTGCCGATCATCAACGAGGAATACGGCGCCTCCGACGCCGAGATCGACCGCGCGCGCCGCCTGCTCGCTGCCTTCGAGGTCGCCAAGGCCAATGGCGAAGGCGCGGTGGCCTTCGAGGGCAGCATGGTCGACCTGCCCATCGTCATCCGCGCCGAGCGCCTGCTCGCCCGCGCGGCGTCGTGGAAGAAATCGGGCTGAACGGGGAACGACCGCACATGTCGCTCGCGCTCTACGGCCATCTCTTCTCCTCCTACACCCAGAAGGTGCTGATGGCGCTCTACGAGAACGGTACGCCGTTCGAGTTCCGCGCGCTGGGCCAGGACGAGCCGGGCAATGTCGGCGCATGGCTGAAGCGCTGGCCGCTGCGAAAGTTTCCGCTGCTTATCGATGGCGATCGCACGGTCGTCGAAACCAGCATCATCATCGAGTACCTGCAGCTTGCTCATCCCGGCCCGCTGCGGCTCATTCCCGACGATCCGATGGCGGCGCTCGACGTGCGCTTCCTCGACCGGTTCTTCGACCTGCATGTGATGAACATGATGCAGATCGCGGTGAACGGCGCGCTGACCGGCGACCCGGTGAAGCGCAAGGAAGGGCACGACGAGTCCATCGCGAAGCTTGAACTCGCCTACGCCTGGCTGGACGGCGAACTCGCCGGCCGCACCTGGGCTGCCGGCGATGCCTTCACGATGGCCGACTGCGCGGCGGCGCCGTCGCTGTTCTATGCCGACTGGGTGCACCGGATCCCGGAATCGTATCCTGTGCTCCGCGCCTATCGCACGCGCCTGCTGGAACGCCCCTCCTTCGCGCGCTGCGTCGAGGAGGCGAGACAGTTCCGCCCCCTCTTCCCGCTGGGCGCCCCGGACCGGGATTGAGAGTCACACTCCTCTCCCCCGATAGGGGGAGAGGAAACATGAAAGTCACCGATACAGAAACGTCCCCAGCAGCACCCAGCGGCCGGCCTTTGGCGTGCCGACCAGCGGCGTCGTGTAGTGCCAGAACGGCAGCCGGTAGGCCGTCACGGTGGCGGGGCCTGCCACCGACACGATCTCGCTGAAATGGCCGGCGCGGCTGTAGACCAGCCACTGGTGTTCGACGCCAGGGCCGCACAGGCTGAGATGCAGGTCGATGTACCCGCCCTTGGCAGCATCGTTCTCCGGATGGTGGTCGTTGTGCGGGCCGGCATAGTCGCCCGGCCCGTAGCGCAGCACCTGGAGCCCCCAGCCCCCCTTGAGTCGGCGTCCCGCCAGCGCCTCGGCGAAGGCTCGGTAACTCTCCGATCGCATCATGCGCGCGAGGCCGATCCGTTCGGCGGCCTTCACGCCGGGTTCGCGGCGGCTCTCGAAGTAGATGGTGCGGGCGCGGCTGCTCTTGGGCAGCAGCTCGCCGTAATCCTGCGTCATCCCAAAGATCGTATCGGGGGGAATCGGCTTCTCGATCGGCTCGAGGGTATCCAACAGCTCGGCCTCCAGCGTGCGTCGAACGCGCGCGATCCTGGCACGGTCGAGCAGGTCCTCCGAGCTGAGGAAACGCGTGCGCGGATTGGCCAGCGCGCCGCACAGCGGATGGGTGCCCGCCAGTACGCGCCGGCCGGCGCGGCTCAACAGGTCCTCGAACTCCGCCGGAATGTCGTTTGATCTCATCGGTCGGCCCCTCTAAACGACGTCCCTAGCATGCCATACGCCTCGCTTCGCGACTTCATCGACCGTCTGGAGAAGAGCGGCCGTCTCGTGCGCGTCACCGCGCCGGTTTCGCCGCATCTCGAGATGACCGAGATCCAGACCCGCCTGCTGGCCGAGCAGGGTCCGGCGGTGCTGTTCGAGAACGTCGTGCGCCCCGACGGTACGCGCTCCGACATCCCGGTGCTGGTCAACCTGTTCGGCACGGTCGAGCGGGTGGCCTGGGGCATGGACCGCGAACCCGGCCAGTTGCGCGCCGTGGGCGAGACGCTGGCCTTCCTGCGCCAGCCCGAGCCGCCGGGCGGCTGGCGCGAGGCGCTCGAGATGCTGCCGATGGTGCGCACCGTCATGGCGATGAAGCCGAAGACGGTGAGTTCGGCGCCCTGCCAGGAGATCGTGCTCACCGGCGACGATATCGACCTCGCGAAGCTGCCGATCCAGACCTGCTGGCCGGGCGAGCCGGCGCCGCTCATCACCTGGCCGCTGGTGGTGACGCAGGGCCCGAACCCGAAGGGCGACAAGCAGGACAGTTTCAACCTCGGCATCTATCGCCTGCAGGTGACGGGACGGAACACGACGCTGATGCGCTGGCTGAAGCATCGCGGCGGCGCGCAGCATCACCAGCGCTGGCAGAAGTCGGGCAAGCGCGAGCCGCTGCCGGCCGCGGTGGTGATCGGCGCCGATCCCGGCACCATCCTCGCCGCCGTGACGCCGGTGCCCGACACGCTGTCGGAGTATCAGTTCGCGGGCCTGCTGCGCGGCCGGAAGGCCGAGCTGGTCGCCTGCAAGACCGTGCCGCTCAAGGTGCCCGCCGAGGCCGAGATCGTGCTCGAAGGCCATGTCAGCCTCGACGATTACGGCGATGAGGGTCCCTACGGCGACCACACCGGCTACTACAACAGCGTCGAGCAGTTCCCGGTCTTCACGATCAGCGCCATCACGATGCGGCGCAAGCCGATCTACCTCTCGACCTTCACCGGCCGGCCGCCCGACGAGCCCTCGGTGCTGGGCGAGGCGCTGAACGAGGTGTTCATCCCCCTCTTCCAGCAGCAGTTCCCCGAGGTCGTCGACTTCTGGCTGCCGCCGGAAGGCTGTTCCTACCGCATCGCCGTCGTGTCGATGAAGAAGGCCTACGCGGGTCACGCCAAGCGCGTGATGATGGGCGTTTGGAGCTACCTGCGGCAGTTCATGTACACCAAGTGGGTGATCGTGGTGGACGCCGACATCGACGCGCGCAACTGGAAGGACGTGATGTGGGCGCTGTCGACCCGCATGGACCCGGCGCGCGACATCACGGTGATCGAGAACACGCCGATCGACTATCTCGACTTCGCGAGTCCGGTGTCGGGCCTCGGCTCCAAGATCGGCCTCGATGCCACCGACAAGTTCCCGGGCGAGAGCAACCGCGAATGGGGCCGGCAGATCCGCATGGACGACGCGGTGATCGAGAAGGTCGACGCGATGTGGAAAAACCTGGGCCTGCCGGGATCGGGAAGGAAGATCTGGCGTTAACGGGGAGCCACAGCGAGGGTTACCCGGATGGACGACTTCAAGAATCTCGAGAACGCTTCGGTCGATGACCTCAAGGCCATCGCCAAGGGCCAGGCCGACATCGCCAGCAAGGTCGGCGATCACCTGATCGCGCATCTGAGCCTGCTGAAAGGCGACTTCGGCGGCTTTCCGATCGACCGCTACGACCATTGCATCCAGGCCGCGACCCGCGCCTTCAACGACAAGCGCAGCGCCGAGTATGTCGTCTGCGCCCTGTTCCACGACATCGGCGATACGCTGGCCCCCTACAATCACGCCGAGGTGGTCGCCGAGATGCTGCGGCCCTTCATCGACGACCGGCATTACTTCATCGTCCAGCGCCATGGCGTGTTCCAGGGCTACTACTTCTGGGGCAAGCTCGGCCTCGACCGGAACGCGCGCGACCAGTACAGGGACAGCCCGTACTACGACGACACCGTCGAGTTCTGCGAAAAGTACGACAGCCCGTCCTTCGACAAGGACTATCCGAATCTTCCGATCGAGACGTTTCGCCCGCTGATCGACGAGGTGCTCAAGTCACCGAAGCAGGCGTCGGTCTATACCGCGATCTTCAACAAGGCGTAGCGCGCGGCGCACGGAGGGCGAAGCGGCGCGGGGCCGGACGGTCCCGCCATCGCCGAAGGTTTACAGCGGCCCGGCTGACTGCACGGCCGCTGAGAGGAGCCCCGCACGCTTTCGAGCGTTGAGGCCCGCAGAAAACCTCATTTCGCGCTCAAGGGTCCCGCGTGCCTCCCCCCAGCAACAAACTCCTCGAAGGGCCGATCCTCCGGTCGCTCCTGACGCTCGCCGTGCCCATCGTGGCGGCGAACGTGCTGCAATCGGCCTACCAGATCATCGATGCCTTCTGGGTTGGGCGGCTGGGCGGCGCGGCGGTGGCGGCCGTGTCGATCAGTTTCCCCGTCCTATTCCTCACCTTCGCCATCGGCTCGGGCCTGTCGCTCGCGGGCTCCACGCTGATCGCGCAGTATGTCGGTGCCCGCAACGAGACGATGGTGGCGCATGTCGCGGGCCAGACGCTGCTGATGGTCGTCCTGGCCTCGCTGGTGCTGGGCACGATCGGCTATTTCTCGGCCCCTGCGCTGTTGCGGCTGATGGGCGTGGCGCCCGAGGTCTATCCCGGCGCGCTGGGCTTCATGCGCGTGTCGTTCGTCGGCATCGTCTTCAACTTCACGTTCTTCGTCTTCCAGTCGATCATGCGCGGCATCGGCAGGCCGACGCTGCCGGTCTACATCGTGCTGGGCACGGTGTTCCTCAATTTCGTCCTCGACCCGCTACTGATCTTCGGCTGGGGACCGGTGCCCGGGTACGGCGTGATGGGCGCGGCGATGGCCACGCTGTTCACGCAGGCGATCGCGGCGATCGTCGGCGTCGCCGTCCTGCGGCTCGGCCTGCACGGCATCCATGTGCGACGCCGCGATTTCATCCCCGACTTCGGCTACATCAAGCGCGCCTTCTTCCTCGGCTTGCCCGCCTCGATCGAACTGTCGGCCCGGGCGCTGGGCCTGATGGTGATGACGTTCCTGATCGCGAGCTTCGGCACGCTGACGCTGGCGGCCTATGGCGTCGGCTCCAACGTGCTGCAGGTCGTGATGGTGCCGGCCATGGGCCTGTCGATGGCGATCTCGACACTGGTCGGCCAGAACATCGGCGCGGGCAACATCGAGCGGGCGGCGCGAATCGGACGGCTGGGCGGGATGCTGGGCTTCGCGAGTCTCTCCTTATTCGGGATCCTCGTGTTCCTCTTCGCGCCGCAGCTCGTCGCGTTCTTCGTGCCCGGCGATGCCGCGGTGATCGCAGCCGGCGCCGGCTTCCTGCGCATCATGTCGCTGGCCTGGGGTTTCCTCGGCCTGCAGTTCGCACTCACCGGCGTGTTCCGCGCCTCGGGCAACATGGTGCTGACCATGGTGCTGACGCTGGTCTCGCAATGGGTGGTGCAGTTTCCGCTCGCCTACGTGCTCTCCAAGCACACCGACCTGCACGAGCAGGGCATCTGGTGGGCCCTGCCCATCGCCAATGTCGTGACGGCGCTGATCACCCTCTGCCTCTACGCAAAGGGTGACTGGAAGAAGAAGCGCCTGATCGAGCCCGAGGAGGAGATCGCCGGCAAGGTGACCGAGGACATCCTCGTCGGCGAGGTCTCGCGCTAGGTCGGGCGCATCGTCTTCACGGCCAGACCGGCGACCCGTCCAGTCCCGCCGTTTCCGGCAGACCGCAGATCAGGTTGGCATTCTGCACCGCCTGGCCGGCGGCCCCCTTGCCGAGATTGTCGACCACGCCCATCGCGATCACGAGATTGCGTTCGGGATCGGCGGCATAGCTCACGAAGGCGAGGTTCGAGCCGGTCGCCCACTTGGTCTGCGGCGGCGTGTCAGTCACGCGGACGAACGCGCGCCCGGCATAGAAGCGCCGGGCGGCGTCCAGGCACTGCTCCGTGGTGGTCCGGCCGCGACAATAGATCGTGGCGAGGACGCCGCGGGTCATCGGCACGAGGTGCGGCGTGAACACCAGACCGGCCGCGCTGCCGCCGCCGAGGCGCTCGATCGTGCTGGCCATCTCGGGCATGTGCGTGTGCTTCAGCAATCCGTAGGGCACCAGGTTCTCGTTGCTCTCGGCGTAACCGAACCGGCTGTCGTTGCCGCCACGGCCTGCACCGGAAATGCCGGTCTTGGCGTCGATCACGATGTTGGCGGGCTCGATCAGCTTGCCGGCCAGCAGCGGCGCCAGCGCGGTCAGCACCGAGGCAGGGAAACAACCGGGATTGGCGACACGGCTCTTTCCCTTGATCTCGTCCGGCCAGACGTCGGCCAGGCCGTAGGACCAACCCTCGACGTAGCGGTGGTCGCCGCCGATATCGACGATCTTCACGTCCTTGGGCACACGCGCCAGCGCCTCGGCCGAGGCGCCTGTCGGCAACGACGCGAACAGCACGTCCAGTTTCGGCAGGGCCGACGGATCCCACTTCTCGATCACGACGTCGGCCAGTTTGGCCGGCACGCCCGGGAAGCGGTCGATCAGACGGCTTCCGGCGCTGCCCTCGCCCGCCGCATAGACCAGTTCGAACGACGGGTGGCCCGCCACGAGGCGCATCGCCTCGCCGCCGCCGAACCCGCTGATGCCGACAATGCCGACCCGAATGCTCATGACGATGTTGTCCTGTGTGGTTGAGGCAAAAGAAAACCCCCGGAGCCGGGGGCTGCGGGGGTTCAGGAACGCGGGACCGTGGGTCCGCTCCTGCGGGCAGGGCCTACGATGAGGCCCTCACCATGCGGAGGGACGCCGATCGACGCGCAGCCAGAACGGCCGCCGCGGGGTGCAGCGACGTCGGCGTCGGTCGAAGAGGATTTCGTTCCTGAGCATGGGCCCGGACACTGTTTCGGCCGCCCCCGATCGTCAAGCGGATTGTCCGTCGACCGACCGGCCGGTGGACGCGGCCGATGGCGATGTTGCGATGGCCGCCTTTAATGTAAAGTCCGTTAACATGAGCTGGAAGCGCAACGACCGTGAGGAGCGGAAGTACCACCACGGCAGCCTGCGCGAGGCGCTGATCAAGGCTGCCCGCGAGCTCATCAAGGAAAAAGGGCCGGCAGGCTTCACCTTCGCCGACGCGGCGCGCTCCGCCGGCGTCAGCCCGGCCGCGCCCTATCGTCATTTCCGCGACCGCGATGCGCTGATGGCCGACGTGGCGCGCGAGGGGTTCGAGCGCTTCGCCGCCATGCTGTCGACCGGCTGGGCGAACGGAAAGCCGGATCCGGTGACGGCCTTCCACAATATCGGCAGGGCCTACCTCGCTTTCGCGCGCGCCGAGCCCGCCTACTACGCCGCCATGTTCGAATCGGGCATTTCCGCCGATGCCAATCCCGACCTGCGCGCCGCATCGGATCGGGCCTTCACCGTGCTGCGCGCCGCGGCCGACCAGCTGGTGACCCTGCTGCCCGCCGCCAAGCGGCCTCCGGCGCTGATGATGAGCCTGCACATCTGGTCGATGTCGCACGGGATCGCCTCGCTGTTCGGCCGCGGCGACGCCGGCCGGCGGCCCGTGCCCATGTCGGCCGAGGAACTTCTCGAGTCCGAAGTGCTGATCTACCTGCAGGGACTGGGTTTTCCCTGTCCACGCTGAAAGTTTGGGCCGGGCCCTTGACTCCCCGGGTCGCCGACCCCAATGTAAATGTCGTTAACATTCACATCGTTAACATCATCAAAAGGGGGCTCCCACATGGGCCTGATCGAAAAAATAGACGACCTCGGCAAGCCGGCGTGGATCGCCCTCATGGTGCTGAGCTTCATCCTCTTCTGGCCGGTCGGGCTGGCCCTTCTCATCTATCTCAAAGGGAGTGGACGCATGTTTTGCTCGAAGCGATATGGCCAGTGGAACATGCCCGACGGGCGCTCCTGCCGTGAGGAGTTCCGCGGCTGGAAGCGCCGCCATGGCTGGGGACGCCACAGCAGCAGCGGCAACGTCGCCTTCGACGAGTATCGCGAGGAGACGCTGAACCGGCTCGACCAGGAGCAGCGCGAGTTCCGCGACTTTCTCGACAAGCTGCGCGCCGCCAAGGATCGCGCCGAGTTCGACCAGTTCATGGCCGACCGGCGCAATCGCCCGGCGAACGAACCGCCGGCGCCGACCGCCGCCTGATCGCTACGGACAAGGCCTGTTCGGCGGAACGCCCGCGGCTCGACCGCGGGCGTTTTCGTTTCAGTGATCGAGTTTCATCGGCAGGCGCTCGGCTTCGGCCAGCCGCGCCAGCTTGCAGAACAGCGCGAAGGCGTAGCGCGCGCTTTCCTCCAGTCCGCCGCCCTCCGGCCGCGCCCGTCCCCACGCCTCGACCTCGGCGGCAGCGGCCTTCCAGGTTGCGGCATTCAGGTCGTTGAGCTGTCGCCGAAGGGTCGCCACCGATCCCATCATGAGGCGGCGCCCGCCGACATCCTCGCCTTCGAACGTGATCTCGAACGAGACCGGTAGCCACATCTCGACGTCGCGGACGAGATGCGAGTAGCGAGACTTGAATCCCACCGCCGTGGAGCGCGTCAGGGCGATGTCGTTCTGATCCCACTCTTCCGGCAGGGTCTGCGGCACGCGCAACGCAGGATGCTCGGCATAGGCAGCCCAGAGGACCAGGGCTCCGAAACCATCCCAGCCCGGCCGATCGGCAAACCAGGGCGCTGAGTCGGTTTCGTCCCAATCCAGCGGTACTTCGATACGCTTGCCGAGGGCCGTGGCCAGCCTCGCTCGCCATGCCAGAACCTGCGGGCGGATCCGCGCGAGGGACGTCACGGCCTGAGCCTGTCCGGACGGTTGCACCGGCCGCGGCGAACCCCGTTCGCGCGCCGCCTTTTCCATCGGGTTTTCCCAGGCACCCGCGTAGTAACGCGTAAGCGACCCGACATACACGTCGAGGGCCATGAAGGACCGGTTCCCCTTCGCACCAAAGCCGACCGCGACATTTGCAGTCGCCCTACAAGTACAATCCGGACGTGCAGAGAGGCAATCGCAAAGCGAAGAATCCGCGCAGAAATCTCGACCTGCGGCACGGTGCGCCGTGAAACAACTTGCGCGAGCAGCGCGCAAGTCGTGGATGAGGGACGAGGCAACCGCTATTGCGGCTCGAGATTGAGGCCCTTCACCAGTTCGATCCACACCGGGCCTTCTTCGGCAACGATCTTCTCGAAGAACACGTGGTCGCGCGCCGCATTGTCGATACCGAAGGTCTCGAGAATCTTCTGGATTCGCTCGCTCTTGCCGCCCTCGACCATCATGTCGGAAAGCTTCTGTACGATCTCCTTGGGCATGCCGGCGGGCCCGACCAGCCCGATCCATCCCTGGATCTGGAACGCCTTGTCCGTCACCCCCTGCTCGTAGAAGGTGGGCACGTCTGGCAGCTTCTTCATCCGTGCCTTGGTCGGCACGGCGATCGGGCGGCCATTGCCCGCCTGCAGCACGCCAGAGGCAGCCGCGACGCTGCCGCTGCCGCCCTGCACCGCCCCCGAGCCGACATCCTGCCACATCGGCGCCTCGCCGCGATAATGCACGGCCTCCATGCCGAGCTTGTAGTGACGGTTCAGCGCCTCGACCGCGACGTGGCTGTAGGAACCCGCGCCGTAGGTGCCGAGGCTCGTCTTGTTGGCGCGCGCATAGTCGGCCAGTTCGGCAAGGTTCTTCACCGGCAGCTTGCTGTTCACGATCAGCGGCAGATGGCCTGCGTCCATCCACGAGATCAACACGAAGTCCTTGTCGGGATCGTAGGGCAGCTTCTTGAACAGCACCTTGTTCATGATCAGCGTCGTGGAGATGGTCCACATGAGCGTGTAGCCGTCGGGCGCTGCCGCCTTGACCTGCTCGGCCGCGATCGCGCCGCTGGCACCGGTCTTGTTCTCGACCGAGACCGGCTGGCCGGTCTTCTGGGAGATGTATTCGCCGTAGACGCGGGCAAAGGTGTCGGTCAGACCGCCGGCCGGATACCCGCAGATGATCCGGATCGGCTTGTTGGGCCAGGCGGCCTGTCCGATGGCAGGAGCCGGCAGGGCCGCCGCGGCGGCAGCGGCGGAACCATAACGCAGCACATCACGTCGCGACGCACGCACGATCATCGATTGCCTCCCTGTGGCGCGGTATTTTTATGCGACGGTCGAACCGTCAGGTCGCGCCTGCCCGGGAGCATGGCCGCCATTTCGCACTGCGTAAAGCCCGGTCCGGCTCGAGGGACCAGGCTCGCGTCGTGGGCAGCGCCTATTGCGGCTCGATGTTCAGGCTCTTCAGGACCTCGATCGATACCGGCCCTTCCTGGTCGAGCACCTGGCGGAAGTAGGTCGCATCGCGCGCGCCCTCGTCGATGGCGAAGGTGTCGTTGATCTTCTGCACGCGCTCGGTCTTGCCGGCCTCGACCATCAGCGCCGACAGTTTCTGCACCACTTCCGGCGGCGTGCCGGCGGGCGTGGCGCAACCGACCCAGCCGCGGATCTGGAACGCCTTCTCGGTCAGTCCCTGCTCGTAGAAGGTCGGAACGTCGGGCAGCTTCTTCATGCGCACCATCGTCGGCACAGCGATCGGCTTGACGCTGCCCGCCTGCAGCACCGCCGCGCCCGAGGCGTAGCTGCCGGTGGCGCCCTGAACGGCGCCGGACGCCACGTCCTGCCACATCGCCGATTCGCCGCGATAGTGGACGGCCTCCATCTTGAGCCCGTAGTGCCGGTTCAGAGTCTCGGTGACGATGTGCGCGAAGGAGCCGATGCCGTAGGTGGCGAGCGAGACCTTCTTGCCCTGCGCCCAGGCCGCGAACTCCGCGACGTTCTTCACCGGGATGTCCTTGTTCACCATGGTCGGCAGGTGGCCGGTGTTGAACCAGGCGACGAGGGCGAAGTCCTTGTCGGGATCGTAGGGCAGCTTTTTGAACAGCGCCTTGTTCTGCACCATCGTCGTCGAATTGGTGAACATCAGCGTATAGCCGTCGGGCGGCGCCTGCTTGACGATCTCCGCACCGATCGCGCCGGCCGCGCCCGCCTTGTTCTCGACGATCACCGGCTGGCCGGTTTTCTCGGCGACATACTCGCCATAGGCCCGTGCGAAGATGTCGGTGAGCCCGCCGGCCGGATAGGTGCAGACGATCCTGATCGGCTTTGCCGGCCAAGCCTGCGCGATGGCCGGCGCGGGCAATGAAGCCGCCAGCGCCGACAGCGATCCGTAGCGCAGCAGGTCCCGCCGCGTTGGCCGCACGATCATGGTCGCCTCCCCCTCGGGCGGCGACTCGTTGTCGGAACGGCCTATTTGTTGGTGGTGGCCGTCCGGGTCGCGCCCGACTTCAGCATGGCGTCGATCTCGGCCTGCGTAAAGCCGGCCTCCGTCAGGACCTCGACGCTGTGCTCGCCCAGCCGCGGCTGCAGGCGCGTCACCTCCGCCGGGGTCTTGCTGAAGCGCGGCGGGATGTCGGGCATGCGCAGTTTGCCCTCGGTCGGGTGATCGACGTCCTTCCAGAAGCCGGTCGCCTCGAGCTGCGGATCGACGAACAGGTCCTCGAGCGTGTTCACCGGCCCGTGCGGCACGTTGGAGTTCTTGAGCAGTTCCACCCACTCGGCATTGGTGCGCTCGGCGCAGAGGCCGGCCAGCGTCGCATAGTACTGCTCGACGTTCTTCAGCCGGTTGGCCATGCCCTGGAAGCGCTCGTCCTTCGCGAGGTCCTCGCGGCCCACCAAGGTGCAGAACTCGCGCCAGTGGTTGTCGGTGTAGGGCAGCAGCGCGAAGTAGCCGTCCTTCGACGGATAGGGACGACGTTCCTTGTTGAGGACGCGCTTGTAGCCCGCCGTGTCGAGCGCGGGCTTAAAGGTCTCGCCGTAGAGATGCTCGACCATGACGAAGGATACAAGCGTCTCGTACATCGGCACTTCGACCGACTGGCCCTTGCCGGTGCGCTCCCGCGCGAACAGGGCCGCCAGCAGCGCCGAGACGACGCCGTTGGAACTGGTCTTGTCGGCGACGATGGTCGGCAGGAAGCGCGGCTGTCCGGCAACGACGGTCTGCAGCGCGGCGAGCCCGGACCCAGCCTGGATGATGTCGTCGTACGCGGCCTTCGATCCCATCGGGCCGGCGGCGCGATAGCCGTAGGTCGCGAGATAGACGATGCGCGGGTTGATCTTCTCGAACTTCTCGTACTCGACGCCGAGGCGCTTGGCGGGCTCGGGCCGGTAGTTGTGCATGATGACGTCGGCGGTCTCGGCCAGCTTGAAGAGCGCCTGGCGGCCGGCCTCCTGTTTGAGGTCGAGCACAATCGAGCGCTTCGAACGATTGCAGCCGAGATAGAAGGCAGCCATGCCGGGATTGCGCGCCGGTCCCAGCACGCGCGTCGTATCGCCCTCGGGCGGCTCGATCTTGATGACGTCCGCCCCGAGATCGCCCAATTGCTGCGCCGCCCACGGACCCAGCACGACCGTCGTGCAATCGAGGATGCGAACGCCGTCCAACGGACCTGCCATGTAGATTTTCCTCCCGCTTGTGAATCCGGCTTACCACAAGTTGGTCACCGTCCGAGGAGCAATTCGCTGGCAACATCACTCTCCTGCAGGCGTTTCACCCTGCAGCAAAGGAGTGCACAAAATGACTTTCGAGGTTCTGCGTCTGGCCGGTTCGCTCGTGATGGCGGGCGCCGTGATGCTCACGGCCTCCGCCGCCGTGGCCGGCGACTGGAAGAAGGGCCGCGGCCACAAGCATCACCATCACTACTACGATGGTGAAGTCATCGTCGTGCAGCCCCCGCGTCCGGTCTACTACGCGCCGCGTCCC
Source organism: Reyranella aquatilis (assembly GCF_020880995.1). Taxonomy (GTDB): domain Bacteria; phylum Pseudomonadota; class Alphaproteobacteria; order Reyranellales; family Reyranellaceae; genus Reyranella; species Reyranella aquatilis. The sequence goes on from NZ_JAJISD010000005.1 coordinate 140,869, forward strand.
GTGGTGGTCTACCCCGCCCCGGTCTATGCCCCGCCCGTCGCCTACGCGCCTGTCTATGGTCCCGCCTACCCGCGGGGCGGCAACCTCAGCATCGGCATCGACGTTCCGTTGCGCTGATCGCACTCGTACCTCCCCGCATCGGGGAGGTGTCGGCGTAGTGGCAGCCGGAGGGCGAGCACCTGCAGGTCATTGCTGGTCTCGTCGCGCACTGCGAGACCTCCTCCAGTCCTCAAGCCCTCCGTCGGCCATGATGCCGCCACCTCCCCTTGGCGGGATCCGCCAAGGGGAGGAAGGTTCTCCGCGGAACGGCGCGGATTCAGCGGGTTGACGCCGGCGGGCAAATCAACGATTGTCGCGCCCAACATGCTGCGACTGACGACGCTACGACTTATTGGCTGATCCGCCGCCCGACCGGGACAACCGGAAGGGCCCTGCGGATCGCTTGTCGTTCGTCCCTGTTCTTTCCCAACCAGTCGCCGCCTCCCCTTCATCCATCGCAGTGTTCGTTTGAGCCATACGGCCGTGCGCGGCGCGAGGAGCTACGTCATGTCATCCCATAATCGCCAGAAGCCCATGATGCCGATCGCGGCCGAGAAGTACGTGCCCTTCAAGCCCGTGCCGCTGCCCGACCGCAAGTGGCCGAACGCCGTCATCACCAAGCCGCCGATCTGGTGCGCGGTCGACCTGCGCGACGGCAACCAGGCGCTGATCGAGCCGATGGATTCCGACCGCAAGACGCGCATGTTCAAGCTGCTCTGCGAGATGGGCTTCAAGGAGATCGAGGTCGGCTTCCCGGCTGCGTCGGAGACCGACTTCGACTTCGTGCGCGAGCTCATCGAGAAGAAGATGATCCCCGACGACGTCACCATCCAGGTGCTGACGCAGAGCCGGCCCGAGTTGATCGAGCGTACCTTCGAGGCCTGCCGCGGTGCGAAGCGCGTCATCGTCCATCTCTACAATTCGACCTCGACCCTGCAGCGCCGCGTCGTGTTCGGCCTCGACTATGCCGGCATCATCGACATCGCCGTGTCGGGCGCGAAGCTGGTCAAGCAGCTGGCCGACGCCGACCCGAAGACCAAATGGGTGTTCGAGTACTCGCCCGAGAGCTTCACCGGCACCGAGCTCGAGTTCGCGCGCGACATCTGCGCCGCCGTGGCCGACGTCTACCAGCCGACGCCGCAGAAGAAGATGATCTTCAACCTGCCGGCCACGGTCGAGATGTCGTCGGCCAACGTCTATGCCGACCAGATCGAGTGGTGCCACCGCAACTTTAAGAATCGCGAGTCGATCATCCTCAGCCTGCATCCGCACAACGACCGCGGCACCGGCGTGGCGGCGGCCGAGCTCGGCTACATGGCTGGCGCCGACCGTATCGAGGGCTGCCTGTTCGGCAACGGCGAGCGCACCGGCAACGTCGACCTGGTCACGCTGGGCCTCAACATGTTCACGCAGGGCGTCGATCCCGAGATCGACTTCTCGAACATCAACGAGATCCGCCAGACCGTGGAGTACTGCAACCAGCTGCCCGTCCATCCGCGCCATCCCTATGGCGGCGACCTGGTGTTCACCGCCTTCTCGGGCTCGCACCAGGACGCCATCAACAAGGGCTTCAAGGCGCTCGAGGCGTCGAACAGCAAGGTCTGGGAAGTGCCCTACCTGCCGATCGACCCGGCGGATCTCGGCCGCAGCTACGAGGCGATCATCCGGATCAACAGCCAGTCGGGCAAGGGCGGCATCGCCTACATCCTGAAGAGCGACTACGGCATCGACATGCCGCGCCTGCTGCAGGTCGAGTTCTCCAAGCGCATCCAGCAGATCGCCGACGAGACCGGCAAGGAGATACAGCCGGCGCTGATCTGGGACACGTTCCGCAAGGAGTATCTCGAGAACACCTCGCCGGTCGAGTTCGACAGCCACACCACGGTGCCCGATCCGGCCCATCCCGATGTGCGTCTTCTCGATGCCAAGGTGACCTTCAACGGCAAGCCGGCCACCATCTCGGGCCGCGGCAACGGCCCGATCGCGGGCTATGTCGATGCGCTGGGCAAGAATTGCGGCATCCAGATCCGGGTCCGCGACTATCACCAGCACGCCACGGGCGCCGGTTCCGACGCCCAGGCCGTGAGCTTCATTGAGGCCGAGACGGCCAACGGCAAGGTCCTGTGGGGCGTCGGCATGGACTCGAACATCGTCGCCGCGTCTCTCAAGGCCGTGACCTCGGCGGCAAACCGGGCCGCGGCCGCGAAATAGGCCTGCCCGACGGGCCTGCGAACGATTAGCATCACGGGCGGGGCTCTCCCCGCCCGTTTTCGTTTGGAGCCAGCGATGAAGATCAATTCGTCCGTGAAGATTTCCGCCGTCAGCCTCGTCGTCGGTGCCGTCATCGGCGCCTGTGCCGCCGGCGCCAACCAGCCCAACATGCAGGCCGCCCTCAGCTCGCTGCAGGCCGCCCGCGCCGAACTCATCCAGGCACGCCCCAACAAGGGCGGACATCGCGAACGCGCCATCAACCTGGTCAACGCCGCGATCAGCGAGACCGAGGCCGGCATCAACTACGCCGGCGACTAGTCCGCAGGAGCGAGGGCGCATCATGCTGCCACCCGAACCCAGCGCCGCCCTGCGGCGTCAGGAGGGCGCGATACGGCGCGGCGTTCGCCATGTCTGGAACGCCGCCCTCTCGCTCATGCTGGGCACGATGATCGGCCTGCTGGGATACCAGTTCGGCGCCGAGGCCGTGGCCCGTCTGTGGCCCGACCAGACGATGCTCGCCGACATGGTGCGTGCCTTGTTCTGGACGCTCGGCATCGCGGCAACGGGCGTGCTGTTCTTTTCCTACTATCTCGACGACACGGGCCGTTAGCGCGTAGAACGGAGCCATGGCCAAAGCGAAAAAGACCGCCCCCAAAACGTCCGCGAAATCCTCCCCGAAGAAGCCGGCAGGCAAGTCGGCCAAACCCGCCACGAAGAAAGTGGTGAAGATGGCAGCGCCGAAGAAAGCGGCAAAGGCTGCTCGGCAGCCGGCCGCGCGTCCGGCACCCAAGGTGGCCCGCAAGCCCGTCGCCAAGGCCGTATCGAAGGTCGCGCGCAATGCTCACCCCGGTGGCGCCATCGACGTCAATCTCCTGTCCGACCTGCTGAAGTGGGCGAAGGGCTTCGGCGCCGATTCGGCCGACGCACTCTACGTCAACGGCGAGTCGATCTCGGTGGCGCAGCGGCTGGGCAAACGCGAGAAGCTCGAGAGCAGCGAGGGCCGCGATCTCGGCCTGCGCGTCTTCGTCGGCAGGCGCCAGGCGTTCGTCTCCTCGACGGATTTCGATCCCGCCTCGCTGCGGGAACTGGCGAGCCGCGCCGTCGACATGGCGCGCGCCGTTCCCGAGGACCCGACCTGCGGCCTCGCGCCCGAGGAGCTGCTGGCCCGCTCGTGGCCCGATCTCGATCTCGACGACCGGACGCGCCCCTCCGCGAAGAAGCTGCTCGCCATGGCAGGCGAGGCCGAGGACGCGGCGCGCGCGGTGAAGGGCGTCACCAACTCGGAAGGCGCCGAGGCCGGCTGGGGCCGCACCTCGGTGATGCTGGCCGCGAGCAACGGCTTTACCGGCGGCTATCGCCGCAGCGGTTTCTCGCTCTCGTGCTCGGTGCTGGGCGGCGAGGGAACCGGCATGGAGCGCGACTACGAATGGACCAGCGCGGTCCATCTCGAAGACCTGATGTCGCCCGCCAAGGTCGGCCGCAATGCCGGGAAGTTCGTGGTGCGCCGCCTCAATCCCCGCAAGGCGCAGAGCGCGCGCGTGCCGGTGGTCTACGATCGCCGCGTCTCGGGCGGGCTGGTTGGCCACCTCGCCGGCGCCATAAACGGCCGTGCCGTGGCGCGCGGCACCTCGTTCCTCAAGGACAAGATGGGCGAGCGTGTGTTCGCCGAGGGCATTCGCATCCTCGACAATCCGCTGCGCAAGCGCGGGCTGGGCAGCCGGCCGTTCGACGCCGAGGGACTGGCCACGTCGCGCCGCGCGGTGATCGACGACGGCGTGCTCACCACCTGGCTGCTCGACCTCGCGGCCGCGCGCCAGCTCAACCTGAAGCCCACGGGGCATGCCTCGCGCGGCGTCTCGGGCCCGCCCTCGCCCACCACCTCGAACTTTTATCTCGAGAAGGGCAAGCTCTCGGTCGACGAGCTGATCGGCGACATCAAGAGCGGACTCTACATCACCGACATGATCGGCTTCGGCGTCAACGGCGTGACCGGCGACTATAGCCGCGGCGCCTCGGGATTCTGGATCGAGAACGGCAAGCTCGCCTGGCCGGTGAGCGGCATCACGGTCGCGGGGAACCTGAAGGACATGTTCCTCAATATGACGGCGGCGAACGATCTCGAATTCAAGAGCTCGACCAACGCGCCGACCGTGAGAATTGAAGGGCTGACTGTCGCCGGCTCGTGATAAAGTGCCGGGCATGACCCTCATGCCCCACGCACGAATTCTCGCCGCAACGACGGCGCTTCTCTGCGGCACCGCGTTTCTCGCGGCCGGCCCCGCACACGCCCAGGATGGCGGCTTCCGCGACTGCCTGAACAACATCAAGGCCGACGCGCTGAAGCAGGGCGTGCCCGCTTCGGTCATCGACCGTGCCTTCCAGGGACTCACGCCCGACCAGAAGGTCGTGGACCTCGACAACCGCCAGCCCGAATTCTCGCTGACCTACGCGAAGTATGTCGGCGGCACCGTGTCGCTCGACCGCATCCAGAAGGGCCAGCAGAAGATGGCGCAGCATCGCGCGCTGCTCGACCAGCTGCAGGCCGAGTACGGCGTGCCGCCGCAATACCTGATGGCCTTCTGGGGCATCGAGACCAACTACGGCACCTACATGGGCGACTTCCGCGTCGTGCGCTCGGTGGCGACGCTCGCCTGCATGACCAAGCGACGGGATTTCTTCAGCAACGAAACCGTGCAGGCGCTGCGCATCCTCAACAACAACCACATGACCAGCGACCAGATGCGCGGCTCGTGGGCCGGCGCCATGGGCAACATGCAGTTCATGCCGTCGACCTTCACCCGATGGGCGGTCGATCGCGACGGCAACGGGAAGATCGACATCTGGAACAGCCTGCCCGACGCCTTCGCCTCGGCCGCGAACTTCCTGCGCGGCATCGGCTTCAAGCCGGGTCTTCCGTCGAGCGAGGAAGTCATGCTGCCGGCCAACTTCCCGCTCGACCAGGCCGACACCACGGTCGAAAAGCCGGTGAAGGCCTGGGCGGCGATGGGCGTGAAGAAGATGAACGGCGGCGCGCTGCCGGCGGTCGACGACTCCGCCTCGATCCTGCTGCCCGCCGGCTTTCGTGGCCCCGCCTTCATCATCTATCCGAACTTCAAGGCGGTGATGAACTGGAACCGCTCGACGCTCTATGCGCTCTCGGTCGGCATCCTTGCCCGCCAGATCGCGGGCGGCCCGCCGGTCCAGCAGCAGGCGCCAGCCGACGATGCGCCGATCTCGCGCGACACCGTCATCGACATGCAGAACCGGCTGGCGAGGCTCGGCCTCTACAAGGACGAGGCCGACGGCCTGCTCGGCCCCAAGACCCGCTCCGCGCTGCGCCTGTTCCAGCAGCAGCAGGCCCTGCCCGCCGACGGCCACCCCACGCAGGAATCGATCCGCCGCCTCCAGGCGGTGCGGTAGCGGCTCTGGCCTAACCGTTCCTCCCCCCGTACGACGCGGGAGGAGAAGAGTTTACTGTGGGCGCAGCAGCCGCACGGTCTCGCTCGAAACGCCGATCGATACCGGCAGGGTGAGAGCATCGTCGCCGTCGATCTGGACGGGCTGGCGACGGCTTTCGCCGGCATCGTTCAGGACCGAGATCCTGACCGCATGGCCCGAGGCCACACGATAGCCCGACGTGACGGGCAGCAGGCCGGTCACGAGAGCGGCTCCGAAGCGCAGCGCATGGATCCAGCCCCAGCGCTCGAACAGGCAGACGTGCAGCAGCGTCCCGTCGAGGGACGCCTCCGGTGCAACGACGTAAGGACCGGCATAGTGACGCGCGTGCGTCACGATCACCGACGCGGCCTCGTAGCGCTTGCCGTCGATGTCGACGGCATAGCGCACCGGCCGGTAGCGCCGCGCCTCGACCAGCGAGCGCCACACATAGGCGCCCTTGCCCCAGCGGCGCTTCAGCGGCGCGGTGACGCCCGCCACGACCTTGGCGTCGAACCCCGCACCGGCCATCAGCGAGAAACAGCGTGGCCCGTCGGCGTCGATCGCCAGCCCCGGATGCATCAGCACCTCCCGGCCGGCCATCATCGCCTCGGCCAGTGACGCGGCGCCGGAACCGAGACCCAGTTCATGGGCCAGTACGTTGGCAGTTCCGAGCGGTACCAGCGCGAGCGGCGGCGCGGTACGGGCGCGAGCGGCGAGACCGTTCACCACCTCGTTGATCGTGCCGTCGCCACCGGCCACGGCGACGACAGCGTAGCGCGTGGCATCACAGGTTTCCGCCATCCGCCGTGCATCGCCGGCCGCCTGGGTCTCCACGACATCGACCGTCCAGCCCGAGTCCCGCACGCAGCGCACCACGGCATCGACCAGCCCGCGCCGCCGCCGTCCCGCGACGGGATTGAGAATGAGCAGTACGGAATGCGTCGATGGGGCGAATGTCATCGAAACGTCACAACCGAGACACCTCCACGCAACGGCTCCCATACACAATCCAATGCGTATCGTGCAATCGCGCACGACAGATTTTGTGTCGGTCCAGTTCTTTTCCACATGACCGTGCCTCCATGAGCCCTCACGAGCGAAACGCGCAGCCCGCGCGTCACCGGGCAATCTTCCTGTCCGACATCCATCTCGGCACGCGCGGCTGCCAGGCCGACCTGCTGCTCGACTTCCTGAAGCGGAACGAGAGCGAGCATCTCTACCTGGTGGGCGACATCGTCGACGGCTGGCGCCTGAAGCGCTGGTGGTACTGGCCGCAGAGCCACAACGACGTGGTGCAGAAGATCATGCGCAAGGCCCGCAAGGGTACCAACGTCGTCTACATCCCCGGCAACCACGACGAGGCGGCGCGGCAATACTGCCAGCTCACCTTCGGCGACGTGCGCGTGCAGGACGAGGCGATCCACGAGATGCCGGACGGGCGCAAGCTGCTGGTGATCCATGGCGATCAGTTCGACGGCATCGTGCGCTATGCCCGCTGGCTCGCCATCCTCGGCGACTGGGCCTACGCCGCCGCCCTGCGGCTGAACACGATCTTCAATTGGGGACGACGCAAGCTCGGCCTGCCTTACTGGTCGCTATCGGCCTTCCTGAAGCATCGCGTGAAGAACGCCGTGCAGTTCATCGCCGACTACGAGAAGGCGGTCGCGAGCGAAGCCCGCCGGCGCGGCGTCGACGGCGTGGTGTGCGGCCACATCCACCACGCCGAGATGCGCACCATCGAGGGCATCCTCTATTGCAACGACGGCGACTGGGTCGAAAGCTGTACCGCGCTGGTCGAGGATTTCGACGGCCGCCTGCGCATCGTGCACTGGGCCGAGGTGGTAGCGCGTCGTTCCTCGCGCCTCCCCTTCGCGCCCGTCCAGCTCGCCGCGGAGTAACGGCATGCGCATCGCCATCGTGTCCGATGCCTGGCGGCCGCAGATCAACGGTGTCGTACGGACGCTGGAGACGGTGGCCCGCATCCTTCGCGCCGAGGGCCACGAGGTCGAGGTCTTCGGTCCCGACCGTTTCCGCACCCTGCCCTGTCCGACCTATCCCGAGATCCGCCTCTCGCTGTTTCCCTCGGCGCGTCTCGGGCACATGCTGAAGCTGTTCGCGCCCGACGCCATCCATCTCGTGACCGAAGGGCCGCTGGGCTGGGCGGCGCGCGCCTTCTGCCTGCGCCGAAGGATTCCCTTCACGACCGCCTACCACACGCGCTTTCCCGAGTATGTCCGCGCGCGCATCTTCGCGCCGCTGTCGTGGAGCTACGCCTTCGTGCGCCGCTTCCATGCGCCGTCGGCGGCCGTGCTGGTCGTGTCGCCGGCGATCCGCGACGAACTCGCGGCACGCGGCTTCCGGAATCTGGTGCCGTGGTCGCGCGGCGTCGACATCACGGCCTTCCGCCCGCAGCCGCGCGAGGAATTCAGCGAGCCGCGACCGATCTGGCTCTATGCCGGCCGCGTCGCCATCGAAAAGAACATCCGGGCCTTCCTCGATCTCGACCTGCCGGGCAGCAAGTGGGTAGTCGGCGGCGGCCCGCAACTCAAGTCGCTGCAGAAGCGCTATCCCGGCGTCCACTTCTTCGGCTCGGTCGACACCGAGGAACTTTCCTACCGCTACGCGCAGGCCGACTGTTTCGTGTTTCCCAGCCTCACCGACACGTTCGGCCTGGTGATGGTCGAGGCGCTGGCCTCGGGCGTTCCGGTCGCCGGTTATCCCGTGCCGGGATCACTCGATGTCGTCACCGACCCGAAGGTCGGCGCGATCGATCCAGACCTGCGGACTGCCTGCCTCGCCGCCGTGTCGCGCGCTGCGGTGGATTGCCGCCGTCATGCCGAGACTTTCACCTGGGAGCGATGTGCACGGCAGTTCCTCGACACGCTGCAGCCCATTCCGCGCGAACACTGGCAACCGTTGCGCCGCCGGGTCGTCCCGGATGCCGCCGCCTCCTGAAAGCCACCGTGCGACCGGTTCATTCGGGTTGCGGCTCCGCGCGCGGGAGGGTAAGTGCGGCGTCCGAATCGCAAGGGCAGACCGGCATGGCCATCCAGTATTTCGCCAAGGTGACCGCTTCCGACCACGAAGTGCTCCAGCGCACCGTGAAGCACTATCCGCTCAGCTCCTATGCCGACTGGCATATGAAGGAGATGAGCCGCATGGCCGACTGGCGCAGCCGTCGCCACGCCATCAAGATGGTGCCCGTGACGCCGGAAGAATTCGAGGACTACTGCAAGAAGAAGGGCGTCCCCAGCGACATCATCACCTTCAAGGCCTTCGTCTGCGAAAAGGGCGGTGGCTGATCTCTCCGCCGATCACCGGCGCGTAACCGGTTGAAGTCGCCTGCGGCCTGCCTACGTTCGGGAGAGACTGCAGGAGACTCTCATGCCAGCTCTCAATCACCTGATCGTCCATGCGAAAGACAAGGATGCGTCGGCCGAGTTCCTGGCCGGCATCCTGGGCGTCGAAGCCGGCCCGCAATGGGGCCCGTTCCGCCCGGTGCAATTGTCGAACGGCGTGACCCTCGACTTCATCGGCACACCCAACCCCAGCACCACGCACTACGCCTTCCTCGTAAGCGATGCCGAATTCGACGCCTCATTCGCACGCATCCGAAACGCCGGCATTCCCTACTATGCCCATCCCAACAAGAGCGGCCCGGGCGAGATCAACCATCTCTACGGCGGCCGCGGCGTCTACTTCGAAGACCCGAACGGCCACATGCTCGAACTCATTACCAAGCCCTACGGCGACTATCCGGGTTAGGCGCCGCCGTCGGCATTCGGCAGCCAGCTTCGCCGGCCCGCTCTGATCATTGCCTCTTGCTCGCTGATCTCACGGCCATAGCGAGCGATGCCGATGGTGGCACTCGAGAGTTCTGCTTCCGTAAGCTCTGTGTCGACAACCAGCGCCAGCCAGTCGGTGATCCGATCGCCCGCAAAGTTCCGGCTGTTGCTCGGCCTGTGAACGACACAGTCGTGAAGCCTTGCATCCTCGTCACTCAGTGCGATCTCGCATGTGGCTTCACAATAGCTGTTGAAGCGAACGTGATCGGGAATGGCAGTCATCCTGCAGAGCAGGATCAGGAACCGTCCCGCTGCCCAAGGCGTGACGGCCATTATCGCCATGTGCGGATTCCGTCGTCCACCGCCTCAACCGCCGGCAGGTTCGCCGGCCGCGATCCACGCCTGGTAGAGCTTCTTCGTCTCGTCGTTCGGCGGATAGGTGCCGGCGACCGGATGGCCCTGGCCCACGCGGATGGCGACGAACTTCTCCAGCCGCTCCTGCTCGAACGAATCGCGCGCCACCTCGTCGGCCAGATGCCGCGGCACGACGATGGCGCCGTCCTCGTCGGCCACGATCACGTCGCCGGGATAGACCGGCACGCCGCGGATCCCGACCGGGACCTGCACCTCGACCGGCCGCAGGTTGGCCATGCTGGGCGGCGCGGCGACCGCGGCGCAATAGACCGGGAAGTCGAACCTGCCGATCACCGGCGCATCGCGCATCGCCCCGTCGCTCAGCACGCCCGCCAGCCCGCGCACCTTGAGCCGCAGCGCCAGGATGTCGCCCAGGGTGCCGGAGCGCGTATTGCCCTCGGTGCCGATCACCAGCACCGAGCCCGGCGGCGATTCCTCGATCGCGGTGCGCTGCGCGTTCGGCGGATCGCTGGGGCTCGGCGCCTTGTCGATATCCTCGCGGCTCGGAATGTAGCGCAGCGTGTAGGCCGGCCCGACGATCCGCGCCGCCGCCGGATTGAGCGGCTTCACCCCGTTCACGGCGACATTGCGGAAACCCCGCTTCAGCATCTGCATCGAGACCGTCGCCGTGCTGGCATACAGGAAGTTCGCGATCGTCTCGGCCGACAGTGGTTCGCTGGTCATTGGCGCTCTCCCCTCGCTACACCATTGTTGTCATCCCGAGGCGAAGCCGAGGGACCTTTAGGCGACAGGAAAGGTCCCTCGGCTTCGCCTCGGGATGACAGTTTTTGCTTCATTCAGACTCGTGCGTCACAACAACGACCCTTGGCTTCCACCCCCGTCACGGCGGCGAGGTGGTGCCGGCACCGCAGCAACGGGCTTCGGCGGACCGGCGCCCTCGGTCACACGCGCGCCCACGCGGCCGTCGCTGAACTGAATGCTGATCGTCTGGCCGGCGCTGGTGCCGGCGGCGGCCAGGACCGGCTGACCGTCCTGGTCGCGCACCAGGGCGAAGCCGCGGTTCAGCACCGAGTGGAAGGAGTAGCTCTCCAGCAGCTTCGCCGCCTGGTCGACCTGGCGCTGGCCGTTCAGCAGCAAATCGTTGCCGTGCCGCTTGAGCCGGTCGCCCAGCTGATCCAGTCGGTCGAAGGCGCGTGCGTACTTCTGCAGCGCGTCGCTCTTGAAACGGTCGACGGCGCGCGTGAGCGCGCGGCCCTCAGCGACCAGCGCCTGCTCCTTGGCGGCGATCACCGCCTGCGGGCTGACGAGGCGCGCGGCCGAGAGTTGGTGCGCGCGACGCTCGACGAGCTGGCGCGTTGCCAGCGAAAGCCGCTCGCCGCTCACGTCGACGCGCTGCTGGCGTTCCTCGATCAGGCGGCGCGGATCGCCCAGCCCGCGCGCGAGACCGGCCAGTTCCATCGACTGTTCGCGCAAGAGGCGCGTCATGCCGCCGACCAGGCGCTTGGCGTAGTCGAGCGTCTCGGTCATCAGGTCGGCACGCACCGGCACCGCCATCTCGGCGGCGGCGGTCGGTGTGGGCGCGCGGCGGTCCGAGGCGAAGTCAATCAGGGTCGTGTCGGTCTCATGGCCGACGGCGGAGATCAGCGGGATCTCTGAGTTCGCGGCGGCGCGCACCACGATCTCCTCGTTGAAGGCCCACAGGTCCTCCAGCGAGCCGCCGCCGCGCGCCACGATCAGCACGTCGGGGCGCGGCACCTTTCCGTCCGCCGCAAGGCGATTGAAGCCGGCAATCGCCGCCGCCACCTCGCCCGCCGCCTTCTCGCCCTGCACCGACACCGGCCAGACCAGCACGTGGCAGGGGAAGCGGTCGCTCAGCCGATGAAGGATGTCGCGGATGACGGCGCCCGACGGCGAGGTCACGACGCCCACGGTCTGCGGCAGATAGGGAAGCGGGCGCTTGCGATCCGGATCGAACAGGCCCTCGGCCTGCAGCTTCTTGCGCCGGTCCTCCAGCAGTTTGAGCAGCGCGCCCTCGCCCGCCAGTTCCAGCCGGTCGACGATGATCTGATAGCGCGAGGAGCCGGCATAGGTCGTGAGCTTGCCGGTGGCGATGACCTCCAACCCCTCCTCGATCCTGATGCCCAGCCGCGGGATCGTGCCCTTCCAGCAGACGCCGTCGATCACGGCATTCTCGTCCTTCAGACGGAAGTAGCAGTGGCCCGAGCGCGGGAACGACGGTTGGCTGATCTCGCCACGCACGCGCACGCGCGGAAAGGCGCTCTCGATCTCGCGCTTCAGGGCGAAGGAAAGCTCGGAGACCGAAAATTCCGGGACGTTCGAAGGGGGGGCTCCGGGCGCGGCGGGGGCGTCGAAATCATCCATGGGGACCCGAACCTAGCCGCTTGTGCCCCCGGCGCAAACTGTGGTCAAAGCCTCGCCATGCGAATCCTCGTGGTAGGCGGCGGTGGCCGCGAACATGCCCTGTGCTGGGCCATTTCAGGCTCGCCCCTGTGCACCAAGCTCTACTGCGCGCCCGGCAATGCCGGTATCGCCCAGGTCGCCGAATGCATCGATGATGTCGGCGCCGAGGACATCCCCGGCCAGGTGGCGCTGGCCCGGCGCCTGAAGATCGATTTCGTGGTGATCGCGCCCGACGCGCCGCTGGTCGCCGGCATGGCCGACGCCTTCGCCGAGGCCGGCATCAAGGCCTGGGGCCCGTCCAAGGCGGCCGCCCGACTCGAAGGCTCCAAGAGCTTCACCAAGGAACTCTGCCGCGCCAACAACATCCCGACGGCCGCCTACGAGCGCTTCACCGAGGTCGGACCGGCCGAGGCGTATGTTCGCGCACAGGCCCTGCCGATCGTGATCAAGGCCGACGGGCTCGCGGCCGGCAAGGGCGTGATCATCGCCGAGACGATCGACCAGGCGATCGAGGCGGTGCGCGACATGCTGTCGGGCAACCGCTTCGGCGCGGCCGGCGCCTCGGTGGTGATCGAGGAGTTCATGCAAGGGGAGGAAGCGAGTTTCTTCGCCCTGACAGATGGCGAGCATGTGCTGCCGCTGGTCGGCGCGCAGGACCACAAGCGCGCCTTCGACGGCGACAAGGGACCGAACACCGGCGGCATGGGCGCCTACTCGCCCGCGCCGGTCTTCGACGCCGCCATGCAGCAGCGCACGATGGACGAGATCGTGCTGCCGACCGTGCGGGCCCTCGCCAAGGCCGGCACGCCGTTCCGGGGCGTGCTCTATGCCGGGCTGATGATCGACGCCAGGGGGCCGCGCCTGGTCGAATACAATTGTCGCTTCGGCGACCCCGAGACGCAGGTGCTGATGATGCGGCTCAGGTCGGATCTCCTGCCGGCGCTGCTCGCCAGCGCCGAGGGCGGCCTGAAGCATCTCGACCTGCGCTGGTCGCCCGACGCGGCGATCACGGTGATCATGGCGACGAAGGGCTATCCCGATTCCTACCCCAAGGGCAGTGAGATCCGCGGTCTCGACGCGGCCGCCCGGGTCGAGGGCGTGCAGATTTTCCACGCCGGCACCAAGGCCGGTCCGGACGGCAAGATCCTGGCCAACGGCGGCCGCGTCCTGAACGTGAGCGCCATGGCCCCGACCGTCGAGGAAGCCCGCGCCCGTGCCTACCGCGCCGTGGCGCTGATCGACTGGCCGGAGGGCTTCTACCGCAAGGACATCGCCTGGCGGGCGCTCAAGTCCTAACCGGACTCCTTTCCACCGACAGGGTGGGAGGAACATGAGCTTGAAAAGCTGGCATGCACCCGCCCCCCGGAGACGGCGGCAGGAGAATCCTCTAGTTTCGCCCCATGCCTGACGCCCTCTCCGAGTCCCAGCGCCTGCTGGCCCAGCTTCGCTTTCCCTGCGGTGACGTGCCGGAACCCGGCGACATCAAGAACGTCGCCCCCGGCATCCACTGGCTGCGCATGCCGCTGCCCTTCCAGCTCAACCACATCAACCTGTGGCTGATCGAGGAGAAGGACGGCTGGACGATCGTCGACACCGGCATCAATTCGCAGGACACGCGGGCGCTCTGGGAAAAGATCTTCGCCGAGAAGCTCCAGGGCAAGCCGGTCGTGCGCGTGATCGGCACGCACCTCCATCCCGATCACATCGGGCTCGCGGGCTGGCTTTGCGAGAAGTGGAGCGCGCCGCTCTACATGACGCTCGGCGAGTACATGAGCGCCCAGGCGGCGCGCAACGACTTCGTCGAGAGCGAGGAGACACGCGCGGAGCATGTCAAGCGCAACGGCGTGCCGGCCGAGCGGATCGCCAATTTCCACCGCCACAAGGGCGGCTATGCCAAGGGCGTGGTGCCGTTGCCCACCTCCTACCGACGCATGATCCATGCGCACCCGATCATCATCGGCGGCCACCGCTGGGACGTGATCGTCGGCCGCGGCCACGCGCCGGAGCACGCCTCGCTGTGGTGCCCCGAACTCAACGTGATGATCGCCGGCGACCAGGTGCTGCCCAAGATCAGCACCAACGTCGGCGTCTGGCCCAACGAGCCGCTTGCCGATGCGCTGACCTGGTTCCTCGACGGCTTCTCGCGCTTCCGCCGCCTGCCGGCCGATGCGCTGGTCCTGCCCAGCCACGGCTTCCCGTTCATCGGCCTGCACACGCGCCTCGACCAGCTCGTCGCCCATCACGACGCACGGCTGAACGACATGGAGCTGGCGATCGCCCGCATGGGCCCGAACGGCGCGACCGCCTGGGACATGGTCCCCGTCCTGTTCCCGCGCCATCTCGACAACAACCAGATCGTGTTCGCCTTCGGCGAGACGCTGGCGCACCTGCACTGTCTCGAAACGCGTGCGCGCGTGAAGAGGAACTTGGTCGACGGCGTCTATCGGTTCACGGCCCTGGCCGACCTCAATGCCCAGCCGCCCGCGGACGATACCGACGGCGTGGTCATGGACATCGGCCAGACCTGACGAAAGCCGCCGCGACCTAGATGCGTGTCGATCTCTTCGACTTCGAGCTGCCGGACGAGCTGATCGCCCAGCGGCCCGTCTTCCCGCGCGATTCCGCGCGCCTGCTCGACGTCACGGGCGAGACGCTGCACGACCGCACGGTACGCTCCCTGCCCGGCCTGCTGCGGCGCGGCGACCTGCTGGTGTTCAACGACACCAGGGTCATCCCCGCGCGCCTCAAGGGTACGCGGCCGGGCGGTGGCCTGCGCCAGGACGTGGCCGTCGAAGCGCTGCTGATCCGCGATCTCGGGGCCCGCCGCTGGCGCGCCTTCGCGCGTCCTGCCAAGCGCCTGCGCGAGGGCGACGTGCTGCAGTTCAGGGGGCTGGGCGCCACGGTCGAAGCCAAATCGGATGACGGCTCGCTGGTGCTGGCCTTCGACCAGGAGGGTCACGCCTTTCTCACCGCCCTCGAACAGGAAGGCGCGGTACCTCTGCCTCCCTACATCCGCGGCGGCACCGCCGACGCCCAGGACCGCAAGGACTATCAGACGTTGTTCGCCAGGCATGACGGCTCCGTCGCCGCCCCCACCGCCGGCCTGCATTTCACGCCGGAGCTGATGGCCGCGCTCGCCGACAGCGGCATCACCACCGCGGGCGTCACCCTGCATGTCGGCGCGGGCACCTTCCAGCCGGTGAGGGTCGACGACACCGACGCCCATACGATGCATGCCGAATGGGGCGAGGTCTCGGAGGCCACCGCGCGCGCGGTCGAGGCGACGCGCATCCTGGGCGGCCGCATCGTGTCGATCGGCACGACCTCGCTACGGCTGCTGGAATCGGTGGCCCGGCTGCATGACGGCGCGATCAGGCCGTGGAGCGGCGAGACGGACATCTTCATCACGCCGGGGTTCCAATTCCGGGCCGTCGACCTGCTGCTGACGAACTTCCACCTGCCGCGCTCGACCCTGTTCATGCTGGTCTCGGCCTTCGCCGGACTGGATCGCATGAAGCAGGCCTATGCCCACGCCATCGAGAAGCGATACCGCTTCTATTCCTACGGCGATTGTTGTCTGTTGCGCCGATGAGCCTTTCCTACCAACTGCTGGGCAGCGACGGCGCCGCCCGCCGCGGCCGCATCACGACCGCGCACGGCACCATCGAGACCCCCGCCTTCATGCCGGTCGGCACCGCCGGCACGGTGAAGGCGATGCTGCCCCAGTCTGTCGCGGAGACCGGCGCGCAGATCGTGCTGGGAAACACCTTCCACCTGATGCTGCGGCCGGGCGCCGAGCGCGTGGCAGCCCTTGGCGGTCTGCACAAGTTCATGAACTGGCCGGGCCCCATCCTGACCGATTCCGGCGGCTTCCAGGTGATGTCGCTGAAGGAGCTGCGCAAGCTCGACCCGGACGGCGTCACCTTCCGCTCCCCCAAGGACGGCTCGCAGCATCGCCTGACGCCCGAAAGCTCGATCGAGATCCAGCGCCTGCTCGACGCCGACATCACCATGTCGTTCGACGAATGCACGAGCTGGCCGGTCGAGGAGCCGGAAGCCGCCTTCTCGATGCGGCTGTCGATGAAGTGGGCCGCGCGCGGCCGCAAGGCCTTCACCGAGCGCCCCGGCTACGGCCTGTTCGGCATCGTCCAGGGCAGCACCTTCCCGGCGCTGCGCGAGGAGAGCGCGAAGGCCCTGATCGACATCGGCTTCGACGGCTACGCGGTCGGCGGACTCGCGGTCGGCGAGGGCCAGGAGCTGATGTTCTCGACGCTCGACTACACGGTCCCGATGCTGCCGGCCGACCGGCCGCGCTACCTGATGGGCGTCGGCCGGCCCGGCGACATCGTGGGGGCAGTGAAGCGCGGCATCGACATGTTCGACTGCGTGATGCCGACCCGGTCGGGTCGCACGGCGCAGGCCTTCACGCGGCGCGGCGAACTCAACATGCGCAACGCGCGCCATCGCGACGATCCGCGGCCGATCGACGAGCACTGCGCCTGCCCGGCCTGCAAGCATCACAGCCGCGCCTACCTTCATCACCTCATCCGCGCCGACGAGATCCTGGGCGCGATGCTGCTCACCTGGCACAACCTTCAATACTATCAGGATGTGATGCGCGGCCTGCGTGGCGCCATCGAAAGCAGGACCCTCGACGACTGGATCGCGTCCTTCGAACGCGACCAGGCGCTGGGGGACATCCCGCCGATCAGTAACGGAGCGTAACGGATGCCGAACGAGGCCCTGGTCGTGGTCGACATGCAGAACGATTTCTGCGAGGGCGGCGCGCTGGCCGTCGCCGGGGCCCACGCCATCCTCCCGCTGGTCAATCGCCTGATCGGCCGCCACGACCATGTCGTCCTGACCCAGGACTGGCATCCCGCCGGCCATGCATCGTTTGCGAGCTCATGGGAAGGCGCGGAACCCTTCTCCTCGATGCGCTTTCCCTACGGCGAGCAGACCCTGTGGCCGGACCATTGCGTGCAGGGTACGCCGGGAGCGGAATTCCATCCCAACCTCGAAGTCACCAAGGCGCAGATGATCGTGCGCAAGGGCTATCACACCGGCATCGATTCCTATTCGGCCTTCCGCGAGAACGACCGCATGACGCGCACCGGTCTGGACGGTTACCTGAAGGCGCGCGGCTTCACGAAGCTGGTTTTCTGCGGCCTGGCGCTCGACTACTGCGTCGCCTGGTCGGCGATCGACGCGCGCCAGGCCGGGTTCGACGTCGCCGTGGTGGTCGAGGCGACCGCCGCCATCGACCTCGACGACAGCCGCAAGCGCATGATGAGCGACATGCGCCGCGCCGGGATCAACCTGAACGCTACGGCGTAGGTGCTGCGCCGCCGGCGCAGCACCGGCGGCGCATAGCGCTGCAGGGAGCGAAGCGACCGAAGCGCCGGCGCCGCACGCCTCGGAAAAGGTCTCGGTGTCGAGACCTCAGACACGCTCCAGCGCGAGCGCGATGCCCTGGCCGACGCCGATGCACATGGTGGCGAGAGCGCGCTTGCCGCCGGTGGCTTCGAGCTGGTTGAGCGCGGTGATCATCAGACGGCCGCCCGAGGCACCCAGCGGATGGCCGAGCGCGATCGCGCCGCCATTGGGGTTCACGTTCTCGGCGTCGTCGCTGAGGCCGAGCTGGCGCAGCACCGCCAGCGCCTGGGCGGCAAACGCCTCGTTGAGTTCGATCGTGTCGAAATCGCCGATGGTCATGCCGAGCTTGGCCAGCAGCTTCTGCGTCGCCGGCACCGGGCCGATGCCCATGACGCGCGGCGGCACGCCGGCCGACACGGCGCCGAGGATGCGCGCACGCGGCGTCAGGCCGTTGGCGCGAGCGGCGGCTTCAGAGGCGATGATCATGGC
This sequence comes from Reyranella aquatilis, assembly GCF_020880995.1. Classification (GTDB taxonomy): domain Bacteria; phylum Pseudomonadota; class Alphaproteobacteria; order Reyranellales; family Reyranellaceae; genus Reyranella; species Reyranella aquatilis. The sequence continues at coordinate 159,003 of NZ_JAJISD010000005.1, forward strand.
GCAGGCGCCGTCGTTCAGGCCCGACGAGTTGCCGGCCGTCACCGAGCCGCCGTCGCGGAACGCGGCCGGCAGCTTGGACAGCGTCTCCATCGTGGTGTCGCCGCGCGGATGCTCGTCCTTCTCGACGATCACCTCGGTCTTGCCCTTCTTCACGCAGACCTTGACGATCTCCTTCTCGAAGAAGCCGCGCTCCTGGGCGGCCTTGCAGCGGCGCTGGCTGCGATAGGCGAAGGCATCCTGGTCGGTGCGGCTGATCTGGTGCTCGGTGGCGACGTTCTCGGCGGTCTGGCCCATCGGGTCGACGCCGTAGGCGGCCTTCATGCGGGGATTGACGAAGCGCCAGCCCAGCACCGTGTCCTCGAGCTTCATCGAGCGGTCGAAGGCGCCCTCCGGCTTGCCCATCACGTAGGGCGAGCGGGTCATGCCCTCGACGCCGCCGGCGATCATCAGGTCGGCCTCGCCGAGCTTCACGGCGCGGGCGGCATGGCCCGCGGCTTCGAGGCCGGAGCCGCAGAGGCGGTTCACGGTGGCGCCCGCCACCTCGACCGGCAGGCCCGCGAGAAGCCCCGCCATGCGCGCCACGTTTCGATTGTCCTCACCGGCCTGATTGACGCAGCCATAGATCACGTCATCGACCGAACCCCAGTCGACATTGGCATTGCGCTGCATCAGCGCCTTGATGGGGTGGGCGGCGAGATCGTCGACCCGCATGGCGCCCAGGCCGCCGTTGTAGCGGCCGACAGGGGTGCGGATCGCGTCGCAAATGAAGGCTTCGGTCATCTTGGGTTACTCCCGACTCACGGCAATTCGTTGCTGTCGGGTTAGCACCGGCCACGGCCGCTTGCCAATGGCCCGGCCAATGCCCCTGAGGCAGAGGGGTTATGTGTCTTTAGGCAGGGAGGCGGCGGCAGACCGCATACTGGGCATACCCCCGCCGGGGGCGGTCGAAGGTCCGGACCTCGATGGCCGCCGGAAGCCGGGCCAGGGCGGATTCGAGCCCGTCGCGCGGGGTGACGTGGAACATCGCCAGCCATTGCCTCAGGCTGCCGCGGAACCAGCCTGGCAGGCGCTCCTGCCCGCCGAAATCGACGATATGCAGTTCGCCGTCCGGCTGCAGCCATTGGACGGACTGAGCCAGCGCCCTCTCCCACTCGGGGATCATCGACAGGGTGTAGGAGAAGAGGATGCGCGAGAAGGCCGGCACGCCGAACAGCAGCGCCGGGTCGAAGCGCGTGGCATCGGCATGGGCGAGGCGCACCCGGCCCGCGAGCCCTTCCCGATCCAGACGGCGGCGCGCGGTGTCGAGCATCTCCCGCGAGAGATCGATGCCGAACAGCGGCACGTCGGGATGGCGATGCGCCAGCGCGATCAGGTTGCGCGCGGTACCGCAGCCCACTTCGAGCACGCGCCCACCCGGTGGCGGCGCCAGCCCCTCGATCAGCCGGTCGCGGCCCAGCAGATAGTATTTGCGGCTGAGATCGTAGACATGACGCTGCCGGCGATAGATCCGGTCCATCAGACCGGCGTGGGCGACCGTCGCGCTCACGGCTTCAGCACATAGAGATGGAAGCCACCGTAGATCGCGGAGCGGTCGCGCGCCGTGAAGGCGCGCGATGCTTCGGCTTCGTAGTGCCACTGGTCGAGAAGCGCCGGCGCGACACGCCCCGGCAGCAGCGAGGGCTCGGCGGCGGTGCGGAAGATCACGCGGGCACCCGGTCGCGCCGTGCGCGTGATCTCGGCCCACAGCGCATTGAGTTGCACGTCGGTCATCCAGTCCTGCGCATCGAGCAGCACGTAGCGGTCGCGCGAGCCCGCCGGACAGGCCGCGAGATAGTCGGTGACGGAGCGGTTCAGCACCTCGACCCGCCCGGCACCATGCTTCACCGCGGCAAAATTCTCCTGCCTGAGATAGGGGGGCAAGGGGCCGCGGGCGTCACGCGCATAGCCGCGGCCGAAGGCCTGCCAGGCGAAGTAGTTTTCCTCAAGGCTAAACCCGCAGGCCAGCCGCTCGACCCGGTCGCGCAGCACAGAGCCCATGTCGCGGCCGCCGGCCAGCGCCTCGTACTGTGCCGGCGGGATGCCGAGCCCGTAGAGCGACAGGCGGTTCGAGGTGGCCCAGCGCACGGCGGGCTTGTCGAACAGCGGCGCCAGTACCGTATCGAAGAAGCGCTGCTGCTCCTCGATCGTCCGCGCCGCGAGGAGCTTGCGAAAGTCGACGCCATAGGCGCGCGCGGCCACGTGCGCCGCGCCGATGAAGCGGCCGAGCACGCCATGGCGATAGGCGTTCGCTGCAAAGATCGAGATGCGGCGCCGCCCACCCCGATGCAGGCTGCGGCCCTCCCAGTACGCGCGGCTTTCGGCGTCGAGATGGGGTGCGATGTGCAGGTCGTAGGCGCGCGGGTTGACGCGGGAATTGGCGGCGCCGAAGAAACGATAGTAGTCCGACCAGGACGGCAAGCGCTGTGCCGCCGCCAGCTTGAGACGGTTCAGAGCGACATGCGCCTGGCTGAGATCGATGGCGGTGATGCGTGCCGGATGGGCGGTGAGATAGGACAGGACGTTGCAGCCGCCCGACGCGATCGCCACGACGTGGCACTCGGGCGTCAGCGCCATCGCCTCCAGATCGACCTCGGGATCTTCCCAGATCTGGGCGTAGACCAGGCCGCGGAACAGGCGCTCGAACAGCTTCTCCAGCAAGCCCTCGCGGGACATGACCCTGTGGCGGCGCACCGCCTGCTTAAGAAGCGAATGGCTCTCGGCCCGCGGATAGATCAACCCATCGACTCCGGCTTTACAGCGACACACCGAAGCTAGTCCCGGTCGGTGCCAGTTTGATGACGTCCCTTCCCGAAGTCGCCAGACTTGACGGGATGACCGGTTAGGTAGAAGGATCGAGCCCATGAGCGCCCAAGGTTTTGCCCTGTTCGACACGCCGATCGGCACCTGCGCCCTCGTCTGGAGCGGGCGCGGAATCACGGGACTTCAGCTCCCCGAGCCGACGCCGGCGGCCACGCGGGCCCGCGTGAAGCGGCGCTGGCCCGATGCCGTCGAAGCAGCCGCCGTGCCGGCCGGCGTGCAGCGCGCGCTCGACCGCGTGCAGGCGCTGCTGGCAGGCGCCAACATCGATCTCGCCGACATCCCGCTCGATCTCGACGCGGCGCCCGAGTTCAACCGCCGCGTCTATGAGGTCGCACGCACCATCCCGCCCGGCCGCACCATGACCTACGGCGAGATCGCCAAACGTCTCGGCGTGCCGCACGAATCGCGCGAGGTCGGCCAGGCGTTGGGCAAAAATCCCGTCGCCATCATCGTACCGTGCCATCGCGTGCTGGGCGCCGACGGAAAAATGGGTGGCTTCTCGGCCAACGGCGGCGTCTCGACCAAGCGGCGCATGCTCGAGATCGAAGGCGCGCCCGAGGTCGGCGCCGGTCCGCTATTCGCGGCACGATGATGACAGGGCGATGAGCGGCTTCCGCTTCAAGCCTGCCAAGGCGGTCGCGCATCTCAAGCAGGCCGACCCGGCAATGGCCGCGATCATCGAAACGGTCGGTCCGTTCCGCATGCAGCTGAAAGTGTCGCGCAGTCTGTTCGGCTCGCTGGCCGAGGCGATCGTGTATCAGCAACTCTCCAACAAGGCGGCCGCCACCATCTATGGCCGCGTCGAGGCGCTCTATCCCGAGGCGATTGACGGCTTCACACCGCGCCACATCCTGAAGACGCCGGACGAAACCTTGCGCGGCTGCGGCCTGTCGCGCGCCAAGGTGCTGGCGATGCAGGATCTCGCCCGCCGCGTCGAGAGCGGCGAACTGCCGACGCTCGACGAGACGCACACGATCGCCGACGCCGAGCTGGTCGAGCGCCTGGTGAAGGTGCGCGGCATCGGCCGCTGGAGCGCCGAGATGTTCATGATGTTCCGTCTCGGCCGCCCCGACGTGCTGCCACTCGACGACTACAGTCTGCGCAAGGCCTATGCGAAAGCGTTCCGCAAGCGTGCATTGCCTTCGCCGAAGGCGCTGGAAAAGGCGGGCGAGAAATGGCGCCCCTATCGCACCGTCGCAAGCTGGTATCTGTGGCGCGTGCTGGATCAGCCGCCCGCGTAGCGTGGTAAAGGCGCGTTCATGTGCCGCCACTGGAGTGACACGTTTGCTGTGACATACTCCGGCCATGGCCCTACCGTTTTCCGATACAGTCGACCGTACCCTCGAACGCCTGCGCACCGCCTTCGTCGATACCGCGCGTGGTGCGCGCGAAGTCGTCGGCGCCCCTCTGCGGCCCGATCTTCCCGATGACGATATTCCCCGGCTGAAGGGCCGCATCGACGCCTGTCTCGAAGGCAAGGGCGGCGAGACGGCGCGGCGCGGGCGCGCGGCGGAGCTGGGACAGGCCTACCTGTCGCTCTCGGCCGCCGGCCGCAAGAAGTTCCTGCTGACGCTGGCGCGCGAGTACGGACTGCCGCGCGAAGCCGCCCTGAAGACCGTGGAGCATTGGCGTGCCGGCAAGGATCCCGCGCGGGCGCTGCGCCGCGAGCTGGAACCGCCCGCGGTCCGGCTGCTGCGCGAGTTCGTCGGCGTCCCGCAGGGCGTGAAGTTCGTGGTCGACCTGCGTGCCGAGCTTCTGTCCCTGGGCAAGAGCGACGCCGCGGCCAAGGCGCTGAGCGAGGACCTGCGCTCTCTGCTGGGCGCCTGGTTCGACGTGGCCTTTCTCGACCTGGTGCGCATCGACTGGCGCTCGCCGGCCTCGCTGCTGGAAAAGCTGGTGACCTACGAGGCCGTGCACGCGATCCGTTCGTGGCGCGACCTCAAGAACCGCCTCGATTCCGACCGCCGCTGCTTCGCCTTCTTCCATCCGCGCATGCCCGACGAGCCGCTGATCTTCGTCGAGGTGGCGCTGGTCGATGGCATGGCGGGCAACGTGCAGCGGCTGCTCGACGCGCGCGACGAGACGCACGATGCCAAGCGCGCGAACACGGCCATCTTCTATTCGATCTCGAACTGCCAGCAAGGCCTCGCGGGCATCAGCTTCGGCAACTTCCTGATCAAGCGCGTCGCCGACCAGCTCTCGCGCGACCTGCCCAACATCAAGGACTTCGCGACGCTCTCCCCCATTCCCGGCCTGCGCCAGCATGTCGAGCACCGGGCGAAGACCGAGGGCGATGCGATGCTGACCCAGAGCGAGATCGCCTCGCTGGGCCCGGTGACGGATGAGGCTTATGGCGCGGCGGCGGTCCTGAAGCTGCTGGCCAGGCCCAGCTGGTGGGAAGTGCCGGCCATCAACAAGGCGCTTCGCCCGATCCTGACGCGCCTCGCCGCCGTTTACCTCACCGCCACCGACAAGGGCCGCGCGCTCGACCGCGTGGCGCACTTCCACCTCGGCAACGGCGCCGTCGTCGAGCGGCTGAACTGGCTGGGCGACACCAGTGCCAACGGCTTCAAGCAGTCCTACGGGATGATGGTGAACTACCGCTACAAGCTGTCCGACGTCGACGCCAATCACGAGTCCTATGCGAACGGCAAGGTCGTCGCCAGCCGCGAGGTGCGGGCGCAGGCGAAGGGATAGAGACGAGCCTCCCCGTTTGAACGGGCGGCAGGCTCTCGGCGCAGCCTACTTGTTCAGATATTCGAGCTTCAGACCCGGGCGCGGCCACTCGAAGCTGACCAGCTTGCCGGTCATCGACAGGGTGGCGTAGGCGGTGCGCAGGTCCTTGCCGCCGAAGCAGACGTTGGTGACCATGGCGTCGGGGAACTTGTACTGCGTCACCGACTGGCCGTCGGGCGAGATGTCGGAGACGGCGCCGGTGATCAGGGTGGCGACGCAGATGTGGCCCGCCGAATCGACGGCCAGCGAATCGAACATCTGATAGCCGCCGAGGCCCGCGACGACGCGGCCCTTCTCGCCGCGATAGGCGCCGTTGGCGTCCTTGATGATGCCGGGCGCCGAAAGATCGAAGGCCCAGAGGCGCGCAGTGGGCGTCTCGACGACATAGAGCGTCTTGCCGTCGGGCGAGAGGCCGCAGCCGTTGGGCCGCTCCAGCGGAAACACCTTCTGCTCGATCTTCGAGCCGTCGGCCTTCGCGTAGTAGACCGCGCCGCGGTCGTTGTCGTACTCGCGGGTCTTGCCGAGATCGGTGAACCAGAAACCGCCGGCATCGTCGAAGACAAGGTCGTTCGGCCCGTTCAGCTTGCGGCCGTCGCAGCTGTCGTAGAGCGTCTCGAACTTGCCGGTCTCGGGATCGACCACCTGGATCGAGCCGCCCTTGTAGGAGGCAGGCTGCGTGCCGGGGAACAGGCGGCCGTCGGGCCGCTCGATCCAGTTGAAGCCGCCGTTGTTGGTCACGTAGATCTTGCCGCCGGGCCCCATCGCCGCGCCGTTGGGGCCGCCCCCCAGCTTCGCGACGATGTGCTGCTTGCCGTCCGGCGTGACGCGCGTGAGCGTCTCGCGCGCGATCTCGACCAGGATGACCGAGCCGTCGGGCATCGCGACGGGACCTTCGGGAAACTTGAGGCCCGAGGTGATCTCCTTGAACGGCGTCGTCATGGCGTCTCTCCCGTCGTGTTCTTGTCGTTTCCTACTTGCCCTTGAATTCGGGCTTGCGCTTGGCGAGGAAGGCCGCGACGCCTTCCTTGAAATCCTCGCTCTTGCCCAGCTCGCGCTGGAAGTCGCGCTCGACGTCGAGCTGCTGGGAAAGCGTGTTGCCGCTGGCGCGATTCATCGCCTCCTTGATCCGTGCGAGCGACATCGTCGGCCCGTCCGCGAGACGGCGCGCGAGGTCGCCGGCCGTCTTCATGAGATCGGCATCCTCGACCACGTCCCAGATCAGGCCCCAGTCCTTGGCCTGCTGCGCGCTGATCTGCGGCGCCAGCATCGCCAGCGCGCGGGCGCGCTGCTCGCCCACCAGGCGCGGCAGGAACCAGGTGCTGCCGCCGTCGGGCAGCAGGCCGATGCGCGCGAAAGCCTGAAGGAAGGAGGCGGACTTGCCGGCGATCGCGATGTCGGAGGCGAGCGCGAAGCTCATGCCGACGCCGGCCGCCGGACCGTTCACCGCCGCCACGATCGGCTTCGGCACGCTGCGCATCAGGCGGATCACAGGATTGAAGAACTTGTCGAGCGCCTCGCCCGAATCCGACGTGTTGCCCTTCGCGCGGTCGGGATCTGCGAGGTCGGCGCCGGCGCAGAAGCCGCGGCCCGCGCCGGTCAGCAGCACGGCCCGCACGGACTCATCCGCCGCGAGTTCCTCCCAGCACTGCTTCAGCTCGGCGATCATCTTGCGCGACACCGCATTGAGCCGGTCGGGCGCGTTCAGCGTCAGCGTGGCGAGGCCGTTTTCCTTGGCGATCTGGATCTTCTCGTAGGTCATCTGCTTCTCGTCTCTCAACGTCCGGTGAAATTGGGGGCACGCTTGGCGAGGAAGGCCGCGACGCCCTCCTTGAAATCCTCGCTCCTGCCGAGTTCGCGCTGGCGGTCGCGCTCGAGATCGAGCTGCTGGTCGAGCGTGTTGGTGGCGGCCGCGTTGATCGCGCCCTTGATCGCGGCATAGGAACGGGTCGGGCCGCTGGCGAGCCTTCGCACGATCTTGCCGGCCTCTTCCATCAGGGCGGCATCCTCGACGACCTGCCAGACCATGCCCATGCGTGCAGCCTCCTCCGCCGGCACGGACGTACCCAGCATCCCCAGCGCCCGGGCGCGCGCGTCGCCCACCGTATGCGGCAGGAACCACGTGCCGCCGAGATCGGGGATCAGCGAGATCCGCACGAAGGCCTGGTCGAAGCGGGCCGAGCGCGCGGCAATGACGATGTCGCAGGCGAGCGCCAGGTTGGCGCCGCCGCCCGCCGCCACGCCGTTCACCGCCGCGACGATCGGCTTCGGGAGATCGCGCATGGCGCGGATCATGGGATTGAAGATGCGGTCCATCGCGGACCCGAGGTCGCGCGGCCCCTGTGGCGAGGCATCGCCCGGACCGCCACCCGCCAGGTCGGCACCGGCGCAGAAACCGCGGCCGGTGCCGGTCAGCAGCACGGCCCGAACGGCATCGTCCTCGCGGGCGCGCTTCAGTTCGGCGTTCATGGCGTCGATCAGCGCCTCGCTCATCGCGTTCAACCGCTGCGGCCGGTTGAGCGTCAGGGTCAGCACGCCGCCCTCGAGGGCGGCCAAGACGGGCGTTTCTTCCATGGCGGACAGACTGGCATGGCGGAATTTGCCGCGCCATCCGGTCGCGTCGCATCGCGGTACGCGCTACCGTATCCCAGTCCCATGGCAACGATCCTGATCCTGGTCGGCACCGAATCGGGCAACGCCCAGATGGTGGCCGACGCGCTGCAACCCGTGCTGGCGGGAGCCGGGCACGCCGTCGACGTCACCGACAAGGCGGCCACCGCCGCCGACCTGCAGGCGCACGACGTGCTCCTCGCGGTCTGCGCCACGCACGGCTCGGGCGACATCCCGACCAACATCCTGCCGCTGGTCGAGGCGCTCCACCGCGACAAACCCGACCTGTCGGGCCATCGCTACGGCGTCATCGCTCTGGGCGACATGACCTACCAAGACACGTTCTGCGGCGGCGGCAAGAAGGTCGACCAGGCCCTCGAACTGTGTGGCGCGAAGCGCGTCGGCGACCGGCTGGAGATCGACGCCTCCGAGCAGCCGCTGCCTGACGAGGAAGCCCTCTCCTGGATCGAAGGCTGGAAGACGCAGGTCTGATCATTTCAGACTCCTCTCCCCTGGTAGGGGGAGAGGTTGGGTGAGGGGGTTGCGTACCGCATCGCTTCGAGTAGCCCCCTCACCTAGCCTCTCCCCCTAGCGGGAGAAAGGAACATGAGATGAAGATCATCAATCCGGCAGCGTGAAGATCTCGACCGGATCGCGGACGCCGCGCAGGCGGTGCTTGCCCAGCGACTTCATCGGGCGCGGACAGTTTTCGTTGAACTCGGCGGAGGCGCAGACGCGGACGCCCAGCGCCTTGGTGAGGCCCTCCAGCCGCGACGCGCGGTTGACGGCCGAGCCGATGACCGTGAAGTCGAGCCGGTCCTCGGTGCCGATGTTGCCGAAGGTCACGGTACCGACATGCAGGCCGATTCCGAACTTGATCGGTTCGGCGCCGCCCGTGGCGCGCGCCTCGTTGGCGGCCTCGGCGTCATCGATCAGCTGGCGCGCGGCTTCGAGCGCGGCGGCCGTCACCATCGGCATGAACAGGGCATCCTCGGCCGGGAAATAGGCCATCACGCCATCGCCGATGAACTTCAGGATCTCGCCGCCGTGCTTGGCGAGCGCGTCGCCCACCAGCTGGAAGTAGTTGTTCAGCAGCTCCAGCACCTGGTCGGGCGGCAGGCGTTCGTTGAGGCCGGTGAAGTCGCGCAGGTCGGAAAACCACAGGACGGCGCGGATCTCCTCGCCGTCGCCGCGCCGGATCATGCCGTGCAGGATGCGCTCGCCGACCTGTCGGCCGAGATAGGTCTGGGCGACGGTCTGGGCAACGCTCTCCTCGATGTGCATCTCCGTCACGGCGCCCATCATGTCGACAAGGCGCGTGAGATCGTCGATGTCGGCGTCGCTGAAGCCCCCCTTGCGGTCGGTCGCGAAGGCCACGACCGGCAGCGGACCATCGCGGCGGACGCGCATGGGCAGCGAGAAGTAGTCGGTCCCGCCCCCGCTGCTGACCTCGTGCAGGACCTCGTGGTGCCGGTCGGTCAGACCGTCGAGCCGGTACCGGACCGCGGTGCCGCCTTCCCTCACCTCCTGCAGCGGGCTGCCGATATAGGCCGGCGTGAACTGCACGCCGTAGGCGCGGGCTATGGTTTCCACCGTCTGGCCGCGACGCCACAGAAAGCCCATCGCCTGCAGCTGCGGATGGACGAGCTGCAGGCCGATGTAGGTCCGCCAGACCGGAAGGCCGGCCTCGAGCACGCGGTTCATCAACTGCTCGAGGAAGGTGTCCGGACGCCGGACGAGCCGGCCTTCCCGCAACAGCCACTTCTCGACCGGCAGCAGGCGATCCGCCGCCGGTGGATTGACGGAAGGTCCCGCGTCGCTCAGGAGCCGCTCACGACGGCGGCGACTTCCTCGCCGGAGGTGCGGAAGACGCGGCTGGCCGAGACGTCGGCGATCTTCTCGATATTGTCGGCCACGTCCTCGATCGTGGGTGCGCGCCCGTCGATCCTCAGGCCCTCTGCCTCGCGATACTCGATGCGCGCAAACGACCCGGCGCCCGCGCTCCAGATATCGCCGGTCCGCTGGCACTGCTCGCTGCACAGATAGGCGACCATCGGCGAGACATATTCCGGCCTGAGCTTGGCCAGTGCCTCCGGCGTCATCAGGCTCTCGGTCATGCGCGTGGCGGCGATCGGCGCCAGCGCGTTCATCATGATGTTGTACTTCTGGCCCTCGAGCCGCAGCGCGTTCATGAAGCCCACGACCGCGAGCTTGGCGCCGCCATAGTTCGACTGGCCGAAGGTACCGTAGATACCCGAGTTCGACGAGGTCACGACGACGCGGCCATAGGCCTTGGCGCGCATGATCGGCCAGGCGGCGTGCGTGACATAGGCTGTGCCGAGGAAATGGACCTTCACGACGAACTCGAAATCCTCGGTCGTCATGTTGTGGAAGGTCTTGTCGCGCAGGACGCCCGCATTGTTCACCACGATGTCGACCGAGCCGAAGGCATCGACGGCAGTCTTCACGATGTTGGCGGCGGTCGCGGCCTCGGCGACCGAATCGTAGTTGGCGACGGCGATGCCGCCCGCCGCCTTGATCTCGTCCACGACCTTGTCGGCGGCGGCATGACCGCCGCCCCCTGTATTGATGGGACGGCCGTCGACCGCGCCGCCCGGATCGTTGACGACCACCCTGGCGCCGCGGCTGGCCAGCAGGAGGGCATGCGCCCGGCCGAGCCCGTTGCCCGCGCCGGTGACGATGGCGACGCGATTGTCGAAGCGGATTGTCATGTCTGTCCTCTACTCTTTCGTGAGAATTACGACCGAGGCCACGGCCTCTTCCATGCCGATCACGCCGCCGCCGTTTTCGGCCAGCGCGACCTTTGCGCCTTTCACCTGACGGGCACCGGCCTCGCCGCGCAGCTGGGTGGCGAGTTCGGCCAGCATCGACAGGCCGGTGGCGCCGACCGGATGGCCCTTGGAGACCAGCCCGCCCGAGGTGTTGACCGGCAGCTTGCCGCCGGGACCGGTGGCACCCGACTCGACGAACTTGCCGCCCTCGCCCTCGGGGCAGAAGCGCAGCATCTCGCACTGGTAGATCTCGCAGAAGCTGGTGGCGTCGTGGACCTCGGCGACGTCGATGTCCTCCGGCCCAAGACCGGCCATCCGGTAGGCCTTGTCGGCAGCCGCGCGCGTCAGGCCGGGCTCGTCGAGGTTGCGATACATGCCGCCCGAGAAGCCGACGCCGGCGATCTTCACGGCGCGGTCCTGGACTTCCTTGGGCTGCTTCTCGAGATACTCCGCCGAGCAGAGCAGCGCCGCCGCCGCGCCGTCGCCGATCGGGGCGCACATCGCCCGGGTCAGCGGGAAGGACACGGGGCGATCCTCCAGCACCGACCGCGGCGTCATCTGGAAGCGGTACTGCGCCTTCTCGTTCAGCGCCCCGTAATTGTGGTTCTTGGCCGCGCCGGCCGCGATCTGCGCCTGGGTGGTGCCGTACTTCCACATGTGCCACTTGGCCTGCATGGCATAGGTATCCATGAAGATCGTGCGGTCATCGCCCGGCTTGAACTCGGAGCCGACCATCCTGCCGACCCGGTTCATCTCCTCGACCAGCCGGTCGTGCTGGCTGGTGATGTAGCCCTGGTTGAACAGCCCGGTCGTGCGCTCCGGCGCCTCCGGGCTGAACAGCTTCTCGACGCCGATGCAGAAGGAGAGTTCGTGGGTGCCGGCCAGCACGTCCTTCCAGGCCCCCATGAAGGCGGTCGAGGCGGTGGCACAGGCATTCTCGACGTTGAACATCGGCACCCGCGCGGGGAACAGCCCCTCTTCCACGAGCGGCTGGAACAGCGCCTGCCCGCGGATCGAATTCTGGCCCCAGAAGCCCATGCCGCAATTGCCCAGCCAGCCGGACTCGATGTCCGTCCCCCGGTCCATGCCGGCGTCCGCCAGGGTCCCCAAATAGGCCTCGCGGGCCAGGTCGCCGAAGCTGAGGCCGGGGTGCTTCTTGAAGACGGTCGTGTAGGCGCCGATCATGTAGACGTCGCGCATGGGGCGGTTTCCTCAGGTTGGCTTTGGCCGCATTTGAGCGTATCCAAACGGCTTACGCTAGGAGAACGAACATGGCTGTAGCGGCCCAGGCGAGACCCCTCAACGTCGATGCCACGATCGCCGAGCTTAAGGCGCTATTCGGCGAACGGGTCAGCACCGCGCACGCCGTGCGCGAGCAGCACGGCAAGGACATTTCGTATCACGAAGCGCACCTGCCGGACGCCGTGGTCTTCGCCGAATCGACCGAGGAAGTGCAGCAGATCGTCCAGCTCTGCGCCCGCCACAAGACCCCGATCATCCCCTTCGGCACCGGCACCTCGCTGGAGGGCCATATCAGCGCCCCCAACGGCGGCATCTCGCTCGACGTCAGCCGCATGAACAAGATTCTGCAGGTCAACGAGGCCGACCTCGACGTGGTCGTGCAGCCCGGCGTCACCCGCAAGCAGCTCAACGAATACCTGCGCGCCACCGGTCTCTTCTTCCCGATCGATCCCGGCGCCGACGCCTCGATCGGCGGCATGACCAGCACCCGCGCCTCCGGCACCAACGCGGTGCGCTACGGCACGATGCGCGAGAACGTGCTGTCGCTGCAGGTCGTGACGCCCGACGGCCGGATCATGCAGCTCGGCCGCCGTTCGCGGAAGTCGAGTGCGGGCTACGACCTGGTGAAGCTGTTCGTGGGCTCCGAGGGCACCCTGGGCGTCATCACCGAGATCACGCTGCGCCTCTACGGCATGCCGGAGTCGATGGTCGCCGCGACCTGCGCCTTCGACGACCTCGAGGGCGCGGTCAATACGGTGATCCAGACCATCCAGTCCGGCATCCCGGTGGCCCGCATCGAGCTGATGGACACCTACACCGTCGACACGGTGAACCAGTATTCCAAGCTCACGCTGCCGCGGAAGAACCTGCTGCTGCTGGAGTTCCACGGCACCGAGGCGGGTACGAAGGAGCAGGCCGAGATGGTGCAGGCCATCGCCGGCGAACATGGCGGCGGCGACTTCGCCTGGACCAACCAGGCCGAGGAGCGCAGCAAGATGTGGCAGGCGCGCCATGACGCGGCGTGGGCGGCCAAAGCCTACAAGCCAGGCTGGGGCATGTGGGCCACCGACGTCTGCGTGCCGATCAGCCGGCTGGCCGAATGCATCCTCGAGACGCAGAAGGACATCCAGGCCAACGACCTCTATGCGCCGATCGTCGGCCATGTCGGTGACGGCAACTTCCATCTCACCATGATGGTCGATCCCAGCGACCCGACCTACCTGCCGCGCGCCGAGGCACTCAACGACCGCATGGTCGCCCGCGCCCTGGCGCTGGGCGGCACCTGTACCGGCGAGCACGGCGTCGGCATCGGCAAGATCAAGTTCCTCTACGAGGAGCACGGCGAGGCCGTCTCGCTGATGCGCTCGATCAAGAAGGCGATCGACCCGGACAACATCATGAACCCGGGCAAGATCATCGGGCCGATCAATTAACCCTCGCCTCCCCATCCGGATGGGGAGGTGGCATCGTCATACGACGACGGAGGGGTCATGACGTTGTGACGCTCATGACCCCATCGCCCCGTATGACGGGGCACTTCCCCATTTGAAGGGGGAAGCAGATGCGCGAAGGATTACCCGCCCGAGTCGACGACGCACTCCTTGACGCGCTTCCAGGCAGCCGTGGCGCTCTTGCCGAGGTTGACGTCGTCGCGATCCTCGCTGCCGCCGAGCAGCATGCTGTAGCCCCCCTTGGCGGCGATGATCTCGATGGCCGCCGGCGGCAGGATCGCCCACATGCGCTGCCCGTCGGCCTGGATCAGGAGATTCCATTGCATGCCGTTCGCCGGCTCGCGCAGGGGAACGACGATAGAGTCGGGGAACTTGCCCTTGCGGCCTTCGGCGCGGACGCTGAGATAGGAGTGGCCGTCGGTGCGCATCGCCATGATGTCGTCGCGGCCGCCGACGCGGCGGAAAGCCCGGCAATTGGTGACGCCGCTTTGCTCCTTCGTCCGCGAGAAGTTCCAGCTGTCGAAGCCCTTGCCGTAAGGCTGGGCGCCGCCCTGCGCCAGTGCAGGTACCGTCAATCCCGCGAGGCACAGCCCCACGACTACGCTTTTTACCAACATTTACTCACTCCGATGCTCGCGCGGATATGAGCCCGCGGGGACAACAGAGGTCAAGACGGAGCAGAGGCCAGGAAAACCAAAAGGGCCGGCAGTTGCCGGCCCTTCTTCCGGACAATCCGGCACGCCTTACTGGGCGGCCCGGATCACGATTCCGACCTCGAGAGCCGGTGGGCTCCCGGCATCACGGCCGGCGATCAGATCAGGAAGTCGAACTTGGCCGGGTCCGCCGGCCCCGTCGCGGTGAAGCCGAAGCTCACGTCGGCCTCGGCATCGACCTTCCCGTTCCAGGCGGCGTTACGGACCACGTAGCCGCTGGCATCGTGCGAAACGATCTCCGCGTTCCATATGCTGGTGATCTCGCTCTGCGTCTCGATTTCGAGCTGCCAACCGGAGACGGCTTCCCCGTGGTTGTGAAGGCTCACGGCCGCGTTGAAGCCGCCGTTCCATGAATCCACCACCGCCATGAGGGCCTGCATGTCGCCACTCGACGGCCCATGCGACGTCGTATCGTCGTCCTTGATGGTGGCCGTTGCGGCGCCGCGTCCAATGGTGGCGCCTTGAGCATCGGTCAGGGTGACCGTGAACTTTTCGTTGCCCTCGGCCAGCTTGTCGCCGGCAATCGCCACCTGGATGACCTTGCTCTGCTCGCCCGCGGCGAAGGTGAGCGTCCCCGACTTCGCCGTATAGTCCGACCCCGCACTGGCCGTGTCGTTGGCGGTGCCGTACTGGACCGTCACCGGGCCAGTGGCCGCCTTCGACAGTGACACCGTGAAGTCGAGCATGGCCGTGCCCGAATCTCCCTCGGCCCGCGTGGCATCCGATATCGACAGGCTTGGCAGGACCGGCGCGGATGCCGGCGTTTCGCTGCCGGACGATATGCCATTGAGCGTAAAGCCCGTGGCCGCCGTCCCGTCGCTGCCCGGCGTTGCCTGGAAACCGAAGCTTGTCTCCTGGTTGGCGCCGACCGTGCCGTTATAGGACATGTTCTTGATGACGTAGTGATTGCCGATGTGGCTTACGATCTGTGCATTCCAGATGTTGGTGATGGCGAACGCCGCGTCGAACCCGACGGTCCAGCCTTTCAGGGCAGTCTCCCCGGCGGCAACCTGCATGTTGCCGATAAAGCCCGCGCCCCAGTTGTCGCTGACTTTGTAGTCAACCGCCGCCCCACCGGTCGGGGCGGTCCCATCGTCGTTGGTGATCGTGCCGGTGCCCGAGCCGTCGGCAATCGTGGCACCGCTGGCGCCCGAGAGGTTCAGCGTCAGAGTCTCGTTCGTCTCGACGAGGGTATCGCCCGACACGTTCACTGAGATCGTCTTCGAGGTCTGGCCCGCCGCGAAGGTCAGTGTCCCCGACTTGGCCGTATAGTCCGAACCCGCACGCGCCGTGCCGTCGGCCGTGCCGTACTGGACCGTCACCGGAGCCGTGGCCGCCTGCGACAGCGAGACGGTGAAGTTGAGCTTGGCCGTGCCCGAGTTTCCCTCGACCCGCGTGGCATCCGACACCGACAGGCTCGGCAGGGCCGGGGCGGCCACATCGTCGTTGGTGATCGTGCCGATGCCCGAACCGTCGGCGATCGTGGCACCGCTGGCGCCCGAGAGGTTCAGCGTCAGCGTCTCGTTCGCCTCGATGGCGGTATCTCCCGACACGTTCACCGAGACCGTCTTCGATGTCTGGCCCGCTGCAAAGGTGAGCGTGCCAGACTTCGCCGCATAGTCCGAACCCGCACTCGCCGTGCCGTCGGCAGTGCCGTACTGAACCGTCACCGGACCCGTGGCCGCCTGCGACAGCGAGACGGTGAAGTTGAGCTTGGCCGTGCCCGAGTTTCCCTCGACCCGCGTGGCATCCGACACCGACAGGCTTGGCAGGACCGGAGCGACCACGTCGTCATTGATGATCGTGCCGGTGCCCGAGCCGTCGGCGATCGTGGCGCCGACCGGCGACGACAGCAGCACGGTGAATGTCTCGTCGGCCTCGGCGACGCTGTCGCCCTTGATGTCCACGTGGATCATCTGCGAGGTCGTGCCCGGCGCGAAGGTCACCGTCCCCGAGGAGGTCGCGTAGTCCACGCCGCCGGCCGCGCTGCCATCGACGGTCTTGTACTGCACCGTCACCGGCGCGGACGATGCCTTGTCCAGCGTCACGACGAACATGAAATGGTTGTGCTCGCCGTTGCCCTCCTTGATCGACAGGTCGGCGATGGAGAGGGCAGGCAGCGCGTCGGGCTGGGTATCGATATCGTCGTTGACGATGGTGCCCGTGGCCTGACCTCTGGCGATCGTGGCTCCCGTGGGCGACGACAACGACAGCAGGAAAGTCTCGTTGGTCTCCACGAGGGTATCGCCGAGAATGTCGACGCTCACCGTCTTGGCAGTCTCGCCTGCCGCGAACGTCAGCGTACCGACGACCGAGGCATAGTCCTGGCCGGCGGTAGCGGTCCCGTTCGAGGTCGTATAGCCGACCGAAACCGGGCCGGTCGCGGCCTGCGAAAGCGTGACGGTGAAGACCATCTGGCTCCTGCCGGCATTGCCCTCGGCCAGCGTGCCGTTGGCGACCGAGAGTTGCGGCACGGCGGGCGCAGGCCCCTCGGCCGAATCGATGAGCTGCTGCCATTCCGCGCGCGCCGTGGCGTCGCGGGCAGCGATGTTGTTGTGGTCCAGCTCGGCGAGCGACACGCCCGTCAAGACGTAGGTCTGGCGGTTGCCCTCGATGCTGATGACCGTCGAGCCATCGACCTCCTTCACCGAGAATTCGCTGGCCTTGAACCAGCCGAAGTCGAGCGTGTCCTTCGACGGATCGAATGCGATGACGGTGTCGATGCCATAGTGCCAGTCGATGACGGTCGTCGTTCCGGTCTGGCCGGAGGGCGGCGCCCCGTTGCCGGCGGCCGTCGGCCAGTTGTTCGTACCGGCGATGGGCACGCCCTGCGGCTTGATCTGCGAATCCGGAACCGAACTGAAGCCGAGTTGCAGGGCAACGCGGTCCTCGCGGGCCTCCGCGAAGTAGAACACGAAGTTCTCGGCTTTCAGTTCGGCGGTCGTGACCCCCAGCAGGATCAACGCCTGACCCGTTCCCGAATTGGAGATGACCACTCCCTCGGGATTGTTGGTCATGTAGATCTGTTCGCGGGTACCGAAGTACCGGAAGTCCACCGTGTCGGTGGCGGGATTGAAGGCGACCCGGTCGATCTGGCCGATCTCGTGGGAGCGCGCATAGACGGTGTGGTCGCTCGCCGCGATTCCGTGTTCCCAGGCCAGCGCGCCGGACACGCATTCGCGCAGATGATCGTTGATGATCGGCACGAAGCTGTCGATCGTGAGTTGGCCGAGCGAAACACCGACGACAACCGCGATCTCGCCCGACCACGGATTCATGATCCCGACGCCGGTCGGGGTATCGACGATGATGCCGTTATGCACGGTGACGGGGCCAAGATCGAGCTTGTCCCGGGCCGGATCGAAGCCGGTAATGTCGGCACCGTCCGACGTGATCTGGAAGATTCTTCCGGTCGCGCCTGCTTCGTTCGCCATGTCCTTCCCTCCGGCTGGTTGTCACCGACAGCGTCTCGCCGGATGAGATGTCATGATCCCGGAGAGGAACAGACACCAACCGCAGGTACTCGACGAACGCGGCCGATTAATCGGTGAACGAGCGAGAGGCCGGCAAGATCGGCGGCTACGGACGCAACGCCCAAAGAAAAAGGGCCGGCGGATGCCGGCCCTTTTCCATTGAAGCGGACGCGCCTTACTTGGCGGCCTGGATCATGATCTCGACCTTGAGGCCGGGGGCGGCGAGCTTCGCCTCGACCGTCGCACGGGCCGGGGTGTTGCCGGGGGAGACCCAGGCGTCCCAGACTTCGTTCATCTGGCTCCAGGTCGAGATGTCGGTCAGCCAGATGTTGGCCGAGAGCACCTTCGACTTGTCCGTGCCGGCCTCGGCCAGGAACTTGTCGACCTTGTCGAGGATCTGCTTGGTCTGGCCCTTCACGTCGGCCTTGGCGTCGTCGGCGGTGAGGCCGGCGAGATAGACCGTGTCGCCATGGACCACGGCGCTGCTCATGCGGGGGCCGGCGTTGATGCGCTTGATGCTCATGCTCTCTCTCCTCTGGAAACTGAAAAGCGGGCGGGACCTTAGCAGAGGCTAGATCGCCGCGACGACCATGATTTCCACCTTCATGTCCGGGTCGTTCAGGCGGGCCTGCACGGTGGCGCGGGCCGGCGTGTGGCCGGGCACCACCCAGGCGTCCCAAACCTGGTTCATGGCCGCAAAATCGGAGATATCGCTCAGCCAGATCGTGGCGGTCAGGATTTTCGTCTTGTCGCTGCCACCCTTGGCCAGCAGCGCGTCGATCTCCGCCAGCGCCTGCCGGACCTGCCCGGTGATGTCGAGACTCGTATCCTCGGGAATCATGCCCGAACAGTAGATGCGGTTGCCCAGGATGACGGCCTCGCTCATGCGCGGGCCGACGTCGATTCGCGTGATGGTGCTCATGACCCGGAATCTAAAGCGCCTTCTCCCCTCGCACAACGGACCGGATACGCACTCCGCCCTCCCCGCGCCGCCGGTTCGCGTTACAGTCGCAGGAAGCCTATCGGAGCAAACGCCATGACCACCCAGCCCCAGATACGACGGCCCCTCGACGGCATGCTCGTGCTCGATCTCGGGCAGATCTACAACGGCCCCTATTGCGGCCTGCAACTCGCGTTCATGGGCGCGCGCGTGCTCAAGATCGAGCCGCCGGAGGGCGACGTGGTGCGCCGCCGCAAGCGCGAGGTCGAGCCCTATCCGCTCGTGATGCTCAACTCCAACAAGGAGTCGGTCGTCCTCGACTTCAAGCAGCCGCGCGGCAAGGAGCTGTTCCTGGCGCTGGTCGAGAAGGCCGACGTGCTGATCGAGAACTTCGCGGCGGGCGTCATGGACCGGCTCGGCCTCGGCTACGACGTGCTGAGCAAGCTCAATCCGCGCCTCGTCTATGGCGGCAGTTCGGGCTTCGGGCTCGACGGCCCCTATCGCGACCTCGCCGCGATGGACGTCACCATCCAGGCGATGAGCGGCATCACCAACGCCACGGGCGATGCCGACGGTCCGCCGACCAAGGCGGGCGCCGCGGTGTGCGACTTCCTCGCCGGCATCCATCTCTGCGCCGGCATCCTGGGCGCGCTGGTGCAACGCGAACGCACCGGCAAGGGACAGCGGGTCGAGGTCGCCATGCACGAAGCCGGCGCGATCTCCATCGCCTCGGCGCTGGGCGCGGTGATGGACGGCGACAGGAACGTGCCCGACCGCACCGGCAACCGCCATCCCGCGCTCGCGATGGCGCCCTACAACACCTATCGCTGCCGCGACGGCTATGTCGCGATCTTCACCTCGGCCGAGCGGCACTGGGTGTCGATGTGCGGGATGCTGGGCCGCGAGGATCTGCTGACCAACCCCGAATTCACCACCACGCCGGGGCGCGCGAAGAACATGGCGGTAATCGACGACATGGTCGGCGCCTGGACGCTGCCGAAGACGAAGGACGAGGTGCTGGCCGCCCTCACCGAGGCGCGCGTGCCCTGCGCTCCGGTGAAGACGGCACGCGAGGTCGCCTACGATCCCCATCTCGAGGCGCGCGGATTCTGGGTCGATGTCGAGCACCCGCGCCGCGGCAAGACCCGCGTGCCGATCTCGCCGATCCGGCTCCACACTGGCGGCAAGTCGGAGATCAAGCGGCCCGCGCCGACCCTGGGACAGCACACCGACGCGGTGCTGGGCGAACTCCTGGGCCTGCAGTCTGATGAACTCGGCAAGCTGCGCACCGACGAGGTGACGGTGCCAGTAACGGAGCGGAAGAAGAAATAGGGAATCAGACTCCTCTCCCCCGCCAGGGGGAGAGGTTGGGTGAGGGGGTTGCGCACGAACGCTTCGCCCCACCCCCTCACCTGGCCTCTCCCCCGAGCGGGGGAGAGGGACATGAGATGAAGGAGAAACGCCATGCCGATCATCGACTCGCAGGTCCATGCGTACGAAGCCAACACGCAGAAGCGGCCATGGGCGACGGTACCGAACTGGCCGCCGCACGTGACCGGCGACGAGATGGTGGCGGCGATGGACAAGGTTGGCGTCGACGGCGCGATCTTCATCTCGTCCTTCTCGATGTACCGCTACGACGGCAGCTATGCCGAGGAAGTGGCCCGCCAGCACCCCGGCCGCATGGCGATCGTGAAGCCGGTCGATCCGGACGATCCGAACGTGGCCGACGTGGTCGCGAAGTGGAAGGAGACGCAGGGCGCGGTCGGCATCCGCATCTTCCTGCGCGAGGAGGAGAAGCGCGCGCCCGACCATCCCGGCTTCGACCGCATCTGCAAGGCCGCCGTCGACTACGACTTCCCGCTGAATTTCCTGTTCTGGGGCAGGGTCGACGACGGCATCAAGCTGATCGACCGCCATCCCAACACCCGCTTCATCGTCGACCATCTCGGCCTGCTGCAGCCGCGCGTCCCGCCGGCGCCTGCCGAGCCGTGGGCCGACCTGCCGAAGATCCTCGATCTGGCGAAGCGTCCGAACGCGGTGATCAAGGTGAGCGGCGCCTGCACGCTCTCGAAGCAGCCCTACCCCTTCCCCGACATCTGGGATCCTCTGAAGCGCGTATTCGACGCCTGGGGCTTCGAGCGCTGCCTCTGGGGCACCGACTGGACCCGCGCCTTCGCCGTCGTGAACTACGAAAACGCGGTGAAGCCGTTCCTGGAGACGAAGACGCTGAGCGACAGCGAACGCGCAATGCTGATGGGCGGTGCGTGCACCAGGGCCTACGGCTGGTCGCCGGGTTGATTGTCATTCCGAGCGCAGCGAGGGACCTTTAGCTTCTGCCGACGCAAAGGTCTCTCGCTGCGCTCGGGATGACAGCGTGCGCCTACGACCGTTCCCGAATATCCGAGAACTTCACCTTCGGGCTCTTCTCGGCGGTGTAGCCCAGCTCCCAGGCATTGCGCGCCAGGAACACCGGGGAGCCGTCGCGGTCCTCGGACATGCCGCCGCGGTTGGCCGACATGAACGCCTCCAGGTCGGCCTTGGTCTCGGCGGAGATCCAGCGCGCGGTCTCGAACGGCGCGGGCTCCAGGTCGATAAGGACGTTGTATTCGGCCTCGACGCGGGTCTTGAGCACGTCGAGCTGCAGCTCGCCGACGACGCCCACGATATGGTCGCCGCCGATGACGCGGCGGAACACCTGAGTGACGCCCTCTTCCGCCAGGTCTTCCAGCGCACGACGCAGCTGCTTGGACTTCATCGGGTCCTCCAGCCGCACGCGGCGCAGGATTTCCGGCGCGAAGTTGGGGATGCCGGTGATCTTCAGCGTCTCGCCCTCGGTCAGCGTGTCGCCGACCCGCAGCACGCCGTGATTGGGAATGCCGATGATGTCGCCGGGCCAGGCCTCGTCGACGATCTCGCGTTCGCGGGCGAAGAACAGGATAGGCGAGTTGACCGACAGGGTCTTGGACGTGCCCATCTGCGTCAGCTTCATGCCGCGGCGGAACTTGCCGCTGCACAGGCGCAGGAAGGCGATGCGGTCGCGATGGTTGGGGTCCATGTTGGCCTGGACCTTGAACACGAAGCCCGAGACCTTGGGTTCGGTCGGCTCGATCGGACGCGGCTCGGCGGGCTGCGGCCGCGGCGGCGGCGCCCAGGCGGCGATCGCGTCGAGCAGTTCCTTCACGCCGAAATTGTTGTAGGCCGAGCCGAAGAACACCGGCGAGAGATGGCCGGCGCGATAGCTCTCCAGATCGAACGCCGGATAGCCCGCGCGCACCAGCTCGACCTCCTCGGCGAAGTTTGAATCGGCGATCTGATAGTTCTCGATCACCTCGCCGATGCGGCTGCGGTCGGTGTTGTCGAACACCAGCATGCGGTTGTTGGCGAGATCGTAGGTGCCCTTGAAGTTCTGGCCCGAGCCGGTGGGCCAGGTCATGGGCGAGACGTCGAGCGCCAGGGTCGAGGCGACCTCGTCCAGAAGCTCGATCGGGTCCTTGGACTCGCGGTCCAGCTTGTTGATGAAGGTGATGATCGGCACATCGCGCAGGCGGCAGATCTCGAACAGCTTGCGCGTGCGCGCCTCGATGCCCTTGGCGGCGTCGATCACCATCACCGCCGAATCGACGGCGGTCAGCGTGCGGTAGGTGTCCTCGCTGAAGTCCTCGTGGCCCGGCGTGTCGAGCAGGTTGAAGACGGCGCCGCCATACTCGAAATGCATCACCGAGGTGGTGACCGAGATGCCGCGCTGCTGCTCGATCTTCATCCAGTCCGAGCGCGCCCGCCGCGCCTCGCCACGCGCTTTCACGGCACCGGCGACATGGATGGCGCCGCCGAACAGCAGCAGCTTTTCCGTCAGCGTCGTCTTGCCGGCGTCAGGATGCGAGATGATCGCAAACGTGCGCCTGAGCCCGGCGGGATGGCCGGCCAGACGGGCGTCGGATGCGGGAAGAGCGGCGGAATCGGGCACTTTTCAGGGGGTCCTTCGGGGTGGCGAGGGGGTAGCGGACAGGTCCGGTGGCGTCAACTCGGGCAGAGGGCCGTTTCTCCCCGGCCCTCTGCCTGCCTGACGCTTGGTCGCCCTGCCGAGGTTTGTTAGTACGGCGCGGGCTTTTTCCGGCGCGCAGATCGGGCCGAATGGATTGGGGTCAATGGACAAGACGAAGGCTGGCGGGACACCAATCGCGCTGCGCGTGCTGAAAGAACTGGTACTGCCGCTGGCGGGCGGTGTCGCCTACGGCGCGGTCGTTGCCCAGGCCAAGCAGATGCCGCTCGACGGCGTGACGGCGGGCGGCGTGGCCTTCTTCTGCATCCTGGCCGCGCAAGGTCTCGTGCTGGGCGCGGCCCGCGCCGCCCGGAACGAGAAGGCGGCCCCGCCAGCCCTGCCCGCGCCGCCGTCCGAGCCCGCCAGGCTGCCGGCGCCCGAAAAGGAGCCCGCCCAGGAGCCCACCCGTGAGCCCGTCGGAGAGGCGGCGAAGGAAGCGGCAAAGGCGCCGAAGTCCCCGCCCCTGATCGTCATCGAACCCACCTTCGAGCCGGTCGCCGCGCCCGTTTCCATGACGGTCGTCGAACTGGCCCTGACGCCCGCGCCTGCCCCCAAGCCCGCCAACGACTTCGTCAGCATCCGCGTCGGCGTCGAGGAACTGAAGGAACAGGGCGTGTGGCCCGAGCCCGTCGAGGAAAAGCCGGATGACGGCCAGCGGCCACTCTTCCGCAACCTCGCCCATTCACCGGCCACCAGAACGCCCGTGGAAGCGCTGGCGCCGAAGCAGCTCCTCGACCTCAAGATGCCGTACCAGGCCGTGCTCAACGCCGCCGTGAACTTCGAGCGCGAGATCAAGCGCCGCGCCGGCCTGCCCGACGACCGCATCGTGGCGCTCGAAAGCCTGTTCGAGCAGGAGCGCTTCAACCTGTCGAGCGAGCAGCAGAAGCAGCTCGATACGCTGCGCCGCATCCGCAACAACATCCTCCACGGCTTCGAAACCCTGGTCGATCCGGTCGAGGCGGCTGCGCTCGTCGCCGCCTTTGACCGCGCGGCATCATGGTTCGATCTTGCGAACATCACACGGGAGAAATCCGAGAAAGAAGAGCCCGAGACTCCCGTGAAGGTGAAGGGACCCACGAATGATGAGGCAGAAGAACCCGCGAAAGAAAAACTTACTGACTAGAAAGTTGCAGCTGCCATCCAGCTAACCATCGTGGCTGTAGCGGACATGCTCAGACCTAGGAAGCACTGGAGGGTTTGCCACAATCCTCGGCCACACGTCTCGAGCTAGGGTATTCGCGATATTGTGCCTTGAGTAATGAATATGCGACCCGCCTTTTTTCCAATGATTGCCAGCTTGCCGCATATCCCGCTGATCAAAGTAAAAAAGGTGCCATTCAGGTGTCTGTGGATTGTGAATCAAGTGGGCTGAGAAAAGGCGCCGGTCTTCAAAAGTCTGAAAGATCTTCCTTATAAACTTCCTCGCCTTGCCGCGTGCCGGTCCTACGCCATTTTGCGCTAACGACCCCATTTCTTCGTCGGTCGGATCAAGGTGCAAGGGTCGATGTTCATACTGATGAACAAGGTACTGAAATGGCGCGAGCGCACCGATGCGCGCGTTCAGCAATACATTGGCGAAGTCCGACCCCGTGATTGTGACCTCACGGCAATACTTTTGAACCGCGGCTTTGTTGGGAAGCCGCATGAGGTCCAGGACTGCTGACCTTACATAGCCAGCCGGAGGTTCGTCGCTCATCGCTTTGGCGTCCTACTTGCCGCCACAGTAGGTGATCGCAGCATTGCCAGCCCATCCGTGGCCACGAATATCAGCACCACCATCAAGAACCAAGTCTTCGCAAGGCTTTCATTGTCGATGGGCGAGAATCTCCACCGCTCAGCTTTCGAAGCTAGTGCTGGCCCCAATCATCCCGCTACACTCCCGCCATGAACCCCGACCAGCTCAAGACCTTCATCGGCAGCTTCTGGGACGACCAGATCCTGCCGTCGCTCACCGAGTACATCCGCATCCCCAACAAGTCGCCGTCCTTCGATCCGAAGTGGGAGGAGAACGGCTACATGGAGCAGGCGGTCACGCTGATGACCGACTGGGCGCGGCCGCACGTCGCCGCCTTCGCCGGCGCGACGATGGAGGTGGTGCGTCTGCCGGGCCGCACGCCGCTGATCTTCATCGAGATCCCGGGCGACGACAACGACGACACCGTCCTGCTCTACGGCCATCTCGACAAGCAGCCCGAGATGAAGGGCTGGGCCGAGGGCATGGGGCCGTGGATTCCGGTGCGCAAGGACGACAAGCTCTACGGCCGCGGCGGCGCCGACGACGGCTACGCGATCTACGCCTGCTTTGCCGCGTTGCTGGCGCTGCAGGAGCAGAAGGTGCCGCGCGCCCGCTGCGTCATCATGATCGAGGGCTGCGAGGAATCCGGCAGCTACGACCTGCCCTTCTATGTCGACCACCTGCTCGACCGGATCGGCGATCCGTCGCTGGTGGTCTGCCTCGATTCGGGCTGCGGCGACTGGGACCGGATGTGGCTCACCACGTCGCTGCGCGGCATCGCGGCCGGCACGCTCAAGGTGACCGTGCTGAACGAGGGCGTGCATTCGGGCGACGCGTCGGGGATCGTGCCCTCCTCCTTCCGCATCACGCGCGCGCTGCTGACACGCCTGGAGGACGAGGCGACCGGCGAGATGAAGCTGCCGGAGCTGTTCGTGCAGATCCCGCCGCAGCGCATTGCGCAGGCCTCGGAAGCCGCGCGCGTGCTGGGCGACGAGGTCTATCGCAAGTTCCCGTTTGCCGGCACGACCAAGCCGATGGTCGACGACCTCGGCCAGATGGTGCTGAACCGCACCTGGCGGCCGCAGCTCGCGACGGTGGGCATGGCGGGCTATCCCGAGCCGGTCGATGCCGGCAACGTCCTGCTGCCCTACACCGAGGCCAAGATCAGCGTGCGCACACCGCCGACGCTCGATGCCAAAGAAGCCGTGAAGGCGATCAAGAAGGCGCTGGAGTCCGATCCGCCGTACGGCGCCACCGTCGAGTTCGATGCCGGCGAAGGCGGCCAGAGCGGCTGGCACGCGCCGCCGCTGGCGCCGTGGCTGGAGAAGGCCGTGAACGACGCCTCGCAAGAGGCGTTCGGCGAGCCGGTCGCCTACATGGGCGAAGGCGGCACGATCCCCTTCATGGGCATGCTGGGCGACAAGTTCCCCAAGACGCAGTTTGTGATCACCGGCGTGCTCGGCCCGCATTCGAATGCGCATGGGCCGAACGAGTTTCTGCACATTCCAACGGGCAAGAAGGTCACGGTCGCGACCGCGCTGATGATCGCGGCGCATTACGCGCGGAAGAAGAAGTAGCTTCTCTTCCTCCTCTCCCCCGCAGGGGGAGAGGCTGGGTGAGGGGGCGACGCACCTCTCGTAACCCCCTCACCTAACCTCTCCCCCTATCGGGGGGAGAGGAATATGAGTCAGGAATTCAGTTCCTCGCGCAGCATCTCGAGCTCCAGCCACTCCGTCTCGGCGGCGTCGATCTCGGCCTGGGCCGTCCCGATGCGGTTGGTCTTGGCCTGGAAGCTCTTGGGATCGCGGCGGTACAGGTCGGGATCGGCCAGCGCCTGCTGCAAGGTCGCGATCTCGGCCTGCAGGGCCTCGATCTTCTTCGGCAGTTCGACCAGGGCGCGTTCGCGCTTGTAGCCGAGGCGGGCCTTGCCCGGCGCTGCCGGCTTCGGCGCAGGCGGCTTGTCCTTCGCGCGTGACGGCGTGACACCCGTTGGCTCCACGCGCGGCCCGCGCTGGGCCACGTAGTCGCTGTAGCCGCCGGCATATTCGGTCGCCGTGCCGTCGCCTTCGAGCACGATGGTCGAGGTGACGAGCCGGTCGAGGAAGTCGCGGTCATGGCTCACCAGCAGGACGGTGCCGTCGTAATCGTCGAGCGCTTCCTGCAGCAGGTCGAGCGTGTCCGCGTCGAGATCGTTGGTCGGCTCGTCGAGCACGATCATGTTCGACGGCGCGGCCAGCGCCTTGGCGAGCAGCAGGCGGTTGCGCTCGCCGCCGGAGAGGGTGCGCACCGGCTGGCGCGCCTGCTCGTCGCGGAACAGGTACTCGCGCAGATAGGTCATCACATGCGTGAGATGCCCGCGCACCAGAACATGGTCGTTGCGGTCGGCCAGCGTGTCCCAGGGGGTCTTGTCGGGATCGAGGCCGATGCGGCGCTGGTCGATCACCACCGGCATCAGGTTGGCGCCGAGCTTCACCGTGCCGCTGTCGGGCTCGAGCTCGCCCATCAGCATCTTGAGCAGCGTCGTCTTGCCCGCGCCGTTCGGCCCGATCAGGCCGATGCGGTTCTTGCGAAAGATGCGGGTCGAGAAATCCTGGACGATGACCTTGTCGCCCCAGCGCTTGGTGATGTTGCGTGCGGTGACGACCAGCGCGCCCGAGGCCTCGGCGCTGCCCGCCTCGATGGTGGCGCGGCCGACGGGGCCGATCTGCTGGCTGCGCTGCTGGCGGAGCGCCGCGAGTGCACGCAGGCGGCCTTCGTTGCGCGTGCGGCGGGCGCGGATCGACTTGCCGGCCCATTCGGTCTCGCGCTCGATCAGCCGGTCGAGCTTGTGCCGCTCCGTCGCCTCGCGTTCGAGGATGTCGGTCGACCAGGCCTCGAACTCGCCATAGCCCTTGTCGAGACGGCGGACGATGCCGCGGTCGAGCCACAGCACGGCGCGCGTCAGGTTGGTGAGGAAGCGCCGGTCGTGACTCACCAGCACGTAGGCGCCGCGCCATTTCGAGAGCTTCTCTTCCAGCCACTCGATGGTCGGCAGGTCGAGATGGTTGGTCGGCTCGTCGAGCAGCATGACGTCGGGCTCGGCGATCAGCACGCGGGCCAGCGCCGCGCGCCGCGCCTCGCCGCCCGATAGCGTCGTCGGATCGCGATCGCCGGCGAGCTTCATGTCGTCGAGGATGGCGGCGACGCGATAGTCGTCGGGCCCCAGCGAATCGGTGAGCGCCGAGCCGACATAATCGGCGACCGTGGCGTGGCCGGTGAAGTCCGGCTCCTGCGGCAGGGTGGCGACGGTGGCGCCGGGCTGGGCGAAGCGCTCGCCGGAATCGGCGATCGGCGCGCCCGCGAGGATGCGCAGCAGGGTCGACTTGCCGGCGCCGTTGCGGCCGACCAGCGACAGGCGCTCGCCCGGCGCGATGCCGAGATCGACGCCGGCCAGGATGGTCTGGTCGCCGAGATGGAAGCGAATGTCGCTCAGCGCAAGGAGGGGCGGATCGGCCATGGGAGGCGCTGTATTGGCCGAACCTGACCGCGTCGGCAAGGTTTGCGGCGTTTGACGCGCCGGGCGGCGCCCTGCATGAAGGCGCCGTCATGGTGATGGGCCTCACGACGGGACTTTGGGTCAGCGCGCAGATACGCCTCTGCGACCGCGCGTTCATTCCCGCAGCGGTCGTGCGGCGCGGCGATCCCGATGTCGGCACCGTACTGCTGAAGATCAACCGCTTCGAGGCGGGCGTGACCGTCTTCACCCAGACCAGCACGCTCGACGACGAACCGTCGTGGAGCCGCGGCACCGGCCCCTCGCCCGTGACCGAGCCGGAAGCCGACGCCTACATCGCCCGCCAGGTCGCGCGCGATCCCGACCTCTGGGTCCTCGAGATCGAGGACCGCAAGGGCGAATACAAGATCAACGGCAAGATCGTTTAGGCGAAGACGCGAGGTCTTCGAGTAACCCCCTCACCCAGCCTCTCCCCCTATCGGGGGAGAGGAGTTCCAAAATCATGTTCCTCGCCCCGACAGGGGGAGAGGTTAGGTGAGGGGGATGCGCACGGGACGGCGAATGTCGCCCCCTACTGCGCCCCCAGCACCGTCGTCGGATCGATCGTCTTTCCGGCGCGGCGCACCTCGAAGTGGAGCTGCGGGTCGGGCGTCCCGCCGGACGTTCCGACCTTGGCGATCGTCTGGCCGCGCTTCACCGTATCGCCCTTCTTCACCAGCAATTCTTCGTTGTTGCCGTAGGCGGTGATGTAGCCGCCGGGATGCTCGATCAGCAGGAGGTTGCCCATCTTGGCCACCTCGTTGCCGGCATAGACGACCTTGCCGCCCTCGGCCGCCTTGACCGGCGTGCCCTTGGCGGCGGCGATGTTGATACCGTCGTTCTTCTGGCCGCCCGTGGTGCCGTAGGGCAGGACGATCTTGCCGTTCACCGGCCAGCTCATCTTCGGCGCCGGCGGCGTGGCCGCCACGGAGACCGATTTGCCGGCCAGCGGCGTCGGTTCGCCGGCGGGCGCGGCGGAGCGCGGCGCCTCGCCCGACGAGGAGCCGGGCGGCGGCGCGAGGCCTTCCCTCTTCACCGAGGACGGCGCGTTGGGATTGGCCGCCGCGGTCTGCGTGCCGGGCGCCTCGCCGTAGGTATCCTGCACGAAGCGCGCGCCCGGCATCGCCAGCTGCTGGCCGGGCTTCAGCGTATAGGGTGCCTTCAGGTTGTTGCGGTCGATGATGGTCTGCGAGGGCACACCATAGCGGCGCGACAGGCCGTCAACCGTGTCCTTGTCCTTCACCACATAGACCGGAACGGCGTTGGGGCCGGCGGCGGACCCGGGATATTCCATGGTGCCTTCGCGGGCACCCATGACGGTGTTGCAGGCGCCGAGCGCGACCGACAGCACCGCCATTGTACCCAGCGTGTGCATCCGGCCGGCCCATCGCGAGGGGAAGCGAGGGGCGTTTTTCATGGCCGGAGTGTAACTCATCGAGATTCGAGCGGGAATAGGACCCGGGGTCGTTCGTTTTTCGACGCTCCCGGACATTGCCTGAGGCAATGTCCTGCCGCCCCCCGGGCCTGAGCTTCGCTCAGCCCGACCCGAGCACCGGCAGCGGGCCGGCGACAAGCGGCACGAACCGCACCGGCATCAGCGTGTCGCGCTGCAGGCCGCTCTCGTTCTTCACGATGCGCTCGACGACTTGCGAGGTGGGATCGCGGC
The DNA here is from genome assembly GCF_020880995.1 of Reyranella aquatilis. Lineage (GTDB taxonomy): Bacteria > Pseudomonadota > Alphaproteobacteria > Reyranellales > Reyranellaceae > Reyranella > Reyranella aquatilis. The sequence goes on from NZ_JAJISD010000005.1 coordinate 188,791, forward strand.
CGACCGGGACGATCAGGATGCCGCCGACCGCCAGCTGGTCGATCAGCGCCTGCGGCCGCTCCTCGGCGGCGGCGGTGACGATGATGCGATCGAACGGCGCCTGGCCCGGCCAGCCCTTGCTGCCGTCGTTGATGTCGACCACGACGTTGTAGATGCCGAGGTCGAGCAGCAGGCGCTCGGCGGCCTTGGAGAGCGGCTTGAAGCGCTCGACCGAATAGACACGGCGCGCGAGCTTGGCCAGCACGGCCGCCTGGTAGCCCGAGCCGGTGCCGATCTCGAGCACCTTCATGCGCGGACCGACCCGCAACGCCTCGGTCATGGCGGCCACCACCAGCGGCTGGCTGATCGTCTGGCCGAAGGCGATCGGTAGCGCGGTGTTCTCCCAGGCGCGCTCGGCGAAGGTCTGCGTGACGAAGCGCTCGCGGTCGACCGAGGCGATGGCCGCCAGCACGTTCTCGTCCGTAATGCCCGAGTTGCGCAGCTCGGCGATCAGGCGCTGCATGGCGGCGACGTTCACGCGGGGCCGCCCCTAGTCGAGATCGACGGGTGCCGCCTCGAACTCCGCCACGAGCTTGCGGCGCATGCTCTCGTGGGTGAGGTCGAGGTGCAGCGGAGTGACGGAGATATGGCCCGAGCGCACGGCGGCGATGTCGCTCGCGGCGTCGATCTCGCTCTCCTGCGGCGCATAGCCGATCCAGTAGTAGGTGCCGCCGCGCGGGTCCTTGCGCTCGACGATGTGGCCGCCGAAGCCGCGCGTGCCGGTGTGCGTGACCCGCACGCCCTTCACCGAGCCCGAGACCACGTCGGGGAAGTTGATGTTGACCAGCACGTTGCGCGGCCAGTCCATCGCCAGCACGCGGCGCGCCACGGCGGCGCCGTGGGCCGTCGCGGTGCCCCACTTCACCGGATGGTCGTGTGTGTAGGCCTGGCTGAAGGCGATCGACGGCAGACCGAGCAGGCAGCCTTCCATGGCGGCCGCGATGGTGCCCGAATAGGTCACGTCGTCGGCGATGTTGGTGCCGCGATTGACGCCCGACAGGACGAGGTCGGGCTTGCGGTCCTTCATCAGGTGCTTGACCGCGAACAGCACGCAGTCGGTCGGGGTGCCGTCGATGGCGAACTTGTGCTCGCTGACCTCGCGCGCGCGGATTGGGCGCGACAGCGACAGCGAGTGACCGGCGCCGCTCTGGTTGACCTCGGGCGCCACGATCCAGACGTCGCTCGAAAGCTGCGCGGCGATCTCGACCAGGGCTTCGAGGCCCGGCGCGTGGATGCCGTCGTCGTTGGTGACGAGGATGCGCGCCCTGGCGAGGTTGGCGACCTTCATTTCTTGGCGGGCATGGCACGGGGCGCGGGGATCAGCTCGAGGCCGCCCATGTAGGAACGCAGCGCCTCGGGCACCGTCACCGAGCCGTCCTCGTTCTGGTAGTTCTCCAGCACCGCGACCAGCGTGCGGCCGACCGCCAGGGCGGAGCCGTTCAGCGTATGCAGGAAGCGAGTACCTTTGCCCCCTCTTGGCCGGTAGCGCGCATTCATGCGCCGGGCTTGAAAGTCACCACAATTCGAGCAGCTCGAAATCTCACGATAAGCGTTCTGGCCCGGCAGCCACACTTCAAGATCATAGGTCTTGCGTGCCGAGAAACCCATATCACCACTGCAGAGTGTCATTACGCGATAGGCTAAGCCAAGCTGCTTCAACACTTCTTCGGCACGACCAGTCATGCGCTCGTGCTCTCCCTCTGATTGCTCGGGAGTCGTTATGCTAACTAATTCGACCTTGAAGAACTGATGCTGACGAATCATCCCCCTTGTATCCTTGCCAGCAGCGCCGGCTTCGGAGCGGAAAGATGGAGTCCAAGCTGTATAGCGAAGGGGCAGATCTTTCTCTTCGAGAATGGAATCACTCACAAGATTTGTGAGAGGCACTTCCGCCGTAGGGATCAGCCATCTCTTCTCAGTTCTAGTTTGCTGGCCTTGGATTGCCGAATAGAGATCTGAAAAAACAGTTGTCGCGACACTCGCGTTGTTAGCCACAAAATACTGTCGCACTCGCTTTAACGCTGCCTCTTGCTTCATCGGCTCAACATTGCCGTGGACGAGGTAGTTTCTAAGATATTTAGATAGGAATTCGGCTTTAAAGGCATTTTGCGTATATTGCGGAATGTTGTTCTTTTTATCTTGAAGGATTTTCTCCATCGCATCGTGGTCGGTAAATGTTGCTTGAAATAAATCGTCTTTGAATTTTGGAAGCTGGCCAACTCCATACACAGCATCATTCTTCACGAGCAATGGAGGATTTATTTCCGTGTATCCTCCTTCCTCGCTCGTATGTAAGTCGAGCATGAACTGAGCAAGGGCACGTTCCAATCGAGCCAAGTAGCGCTTCAGTATTACAAAGCGTGATCCGGATATTTTTACAGCCTGGACAAAATCCATCTCCCCCGTGGCTTCACCAAGTTCCACGTGGTCTTTTGGCGGGAAACTGAAATTGCGCTGACTGCCAATGCGGCGACTTTCCACATTACTGTGTTCGTCACTCCCAGTCGGAACATCATCCGCTGGGATATTTGGCAGCTGGTCAAGTTGACGCTTCAGCTCCTCGTCGAGGCGCGCTGCATCGCGTTCACCCTTTTTGAGACTCTCTTCTAAGGAGACGACTTTGGCCATTAGCGCATCGGCTGGCTCGCCCTTCCGCTTAGCCATACCTATTTGCTGGCTGAGCGATTTGCGCTGAGCCTGAAGCGATTCGCTCTCTGAGATAGCAAGGCGACGGCGCTTGTCTATCTCCAGAATTTCTTTCGCCCGCGCAGGTAATCCCCGACGCTGCAGGCCTCGGTCAAATATGTCGGGATGATCCCGAATAAATCGAATGTCGTGCATGACTATCTATTAGCAGATTCTTCGGCCTTCTTCTCGGCTTCCTCGGCCTTCTCTTCGGCCTCCTCGGCCGCCTTGTCCGCGGCCGCGCGCTTCCGCTCGATCACGCCGCCGATCAGGATGGAGATCTCGTAGAAGGCCATCAGCGGGATCGCGAGCGCGATCTGGCTGACCACGTCGGGCGGCGCCAAGACGGCGGCGATGACGAAGGCCACCACGATGGCGTAGCGGCGCTTGGACTTCAGCCCCTCGGTGGTGGCGATGCCGACCTGGATCAGCAGGGTCAGCAGGACGGGCACCTCGAAGGCGAAACCGAAGGCGAAGACGAGCTGCAGGATGCGTTCGAGATAGTCGGACGATCTCAGGGTCTTCTCGATGTCCGGCGGCGCGTACTGCGTCAGCATGAAGTTGATCACGTACGGCAGCACGACATAGTACATCAGCGCGCAGCCGGCATAGAACATGAACGGCGTGGCGACCAGGAACGGGACGAAGGCCCGCTTCTCGTGGCGATAGAGGCCGGGCGCGACGAACAGCCAGATCTGGACCGCGATCAGCGGGAAGCCCACGATCAGCGCCACGAAGGCCGACAATTTCACCGTGACGAAGAAGAACTCGAAAATGTCGAGGACGATGACCTTGTAGCCGTCGGCCAGCGCCGGCTGGATCAGGAACGAGAAGATCGGCTTGGCGAAGTAGAAGGTGATGAAGAAGACGGCGAAGAAGCAGACCAGCGCATAGATCAGGCGCTTGCGCAGCTCGATCAGGTGATCGAGCAGCGGCATCGGCTTGTCGTCTTCAGGTCCGTCGTGCGCCTGGGTCACGGATGGGCTCGCAGAATGGGAGCCGCGTTATGCCGCCCTTTGGCGCGCAATTCAAAGCGCAAGTTGGCGCTATCCGGCGGCGACGGCCTTGACCGGCTTCTCTTCGGCTGAAGTCACCGCAGGTTCGCTGGCCGAAGGCGCCGCTTCCGCCACCGGCGTGGCCTCGGAGGTGATTGCTGCGGTCGTGGTTCCGGCGGCCGGCTCGGCGGCGATCTGGGGCGCAGATTCCGGCTCGGCCAGCGGATTATCGAACTTCGCCTTGGCCTCGGCCATCGCCTTCTCGCCCTCGGCCATGCCCTCCTGAAGCGCGCTCTTGATTTCCCGGGTGGGATCGAGCGCCTGCAGGTCGAGGCCGGGATTGGCGGTGAGCTGCTTCTTCACGTCGTCGAGGTCGGCCTGGCGGACCATCTCGTCGACATGGCCACGGAATTCCGACGCCATGCCGCGCATCTGGGCCATCCATTTGCCCCAGCTGCGCAACATGCCGGGCAATTCCTTCGGGCCGATGACGACGAGCGCCACGACCGCGATGACCAGCAGTTCCGGACTATCGATGCCAAACATGGCCGCTCAGGCCCCCACGGCGCCGCCTTAGACCTTGGCGGCGGTATCCTGGTGGTGAACGGTGCCGCCCGGCGGGGTGGTGGTCGCCTGGGCCGAGATCGGCTTGGCGGTGTCGCCCGGCTGAGTGCCCGGCTGAGCCTGCGGCGGAGTCTCTTCCTGGCCGCCCCCGACGCCCTTCTTGAAGGCCGAGAGGCCCTTGCCGAAGTCGCCCATGAGCTGCGAGACCTTGCCGCGACCGCCGAAAAGCAGCAGCACGACGGCCAGCACGATCAGCCAGTGCCATACGCTGAAGCTACCCATTTCAAAATGCTCCCAAGTCGATTTGCAATCGGCGTGTCGATCAACGAGCGCCGATTATGGCATCCGCTGCGAAGCCACGGCAACCGGTCGAAATAAGGTGGTTCTGGGGCGTCAGCGCCCCGGTTCCCCCGTGTTCTCTTCGACCGCCAGAGGCTCGTCGGCCTCGTCTTCCGTCGGTTCGAGCGGCAGATCGGGCTCGTCCGGCCTGAATATGGGGGGCTGGGCCCGCGCGTCCAGCAGGCCCGCGGCCTTCAGTTCCTCCTGGCCCGGCAGGTCGTCGAGGCTCGGCAGGCCGAAATGTTCGAGAAAGAAATCGGTCGTGCCCCAGGTCACCGGCTTGCCGGGCGCCCGCCGGCGGCCCATCGGCTTGATCCAGTTCTGCTCGAACAGCAGGTCGAGCGTGCCCTTGCTGAGACCGACGCCGCGCACCTGCTCGATTTCCGCCCGGGTCACCGGCTGGTGATAGGCGATGATCGCCAGCGTCTCGACCGAGGCGCGCGACAGCTTGCGCGTCACCGGCCGCTCGATCTTGAGCTTCTCCGAGAGGTCCGGCGCCGTGCGGAAGGCATAGCCGCCCGCCACCTTGATCAGGTTCACGCCCCGGCCGGCATACATCTCCGCGAGATCGGCAAGGAGGCGCTTCACGTCGGCGTCGTTGGGCAGGCGCTCGGCCAGTTCCTTCTCGTCGAGCGCCTGGGTGCCGGCGAAGACCAGCGCCTCCAGCAGGCGCAGATGCTGGGCATGGTCGGGCGACACGACGTCCGTCACGCCGGGTGAGGCAGCGGCGCCAGCGGCCGCAGCAGCCGCAGCGACAGTCGCAACAGCCACCGCTTCCTCGGACACGGCCTCGGCAAGGGCCGCTTCGGTCGAGACCGGCGCCTCCTCGGCTACGGCTGCCTGTGCAGGCTTCTCGTCCTGGTCGCCATCCTCGTCGTCCACATCCTCGCCGTCGCCATCGTCCTCTTCGGCGTCGTCATCGTCCTCGTCTTCGTCGGCGTCATCGTCGTCCGACTCGTCGTCTTCTTCGTCTTCATCGTCATCGTCGTCATCCGAATCGTCGTCATCGTCGGAATCGTCGTCCGACTCCTCGTCGTCGTCGTCATCGTCATCTTCGTCGTCGCCGGCCTTCTCCTTGCCGGCAGCCAGCCGGCGGACGAGTTCGAGCGCTTCGGGCTCTTCGACGGCCGGAGTTGTGCTTTCGATGTCTGACATGTCGGGGACCGTCACTGCTGGTCGGTACGTTTACGCAAATGGATGGGGCCGAAGCGCTCGGTCTGGCGCAACTCGATCTGGCCGTCCTTGGCGAGCTGCAGGCCGGCCACGAAGGTCGCGGCGATCGCCGAACGGCGGCGCCCCGGATCGGTGAGGCCGGCCGGCAGGAAAGCTTCGAGCGACTGCCAGTCGATGGCGATGCCCAGCATGCGCCCCAGGCGCTCCGCCGCTTCCTCGACCGAGAAGAACTCCATCGGCGCGATCTGGTAGGTGTCGGCGTCCTTCGGCCGGACCTGCGAGCCGTAGGCGCTGAGCAGGTCGTAGAGCTTCACGTCCCAGACTGCGCGGCGCACCACCACGATGCCCTCGGGCTGGCCGCGCGAGAAGATATCCCGGCCGAGCTGCGGCCGCGCCATCAGGCGCGCGCCGGCCTCCTGCATGGCCTCGAGACGGCGCAGCTGCCATTGCAGCGCGTCGGCCATCTCCTGCCCCGACGGCTCCTCGCCGGCCGGCGGTTCGGGCAGCAACAGGCGCGATTTCAGGTAGGCGAGCCAGGCCGCCATGACCAGGTAATCGGCCGCCAGCTCCAGCCGCATCCGTCGCGCCTGGTGGATATGGGAGAGATACTGGTCGACCAGCGCCACCATCGAGATCTTGCGCAGATCGACCTTCTGGTCGCGCGCCAGGGTCAGCAGCAGGTCGAGCGGGCCTTCGAAGCCCTCGAGATTGACGATCAGCTCGCCCTCGCCCGGCGCGATCACGTCCGGACCGCCCGCGGCGAAGGTGTCGGCGACGGCGCCGCCCTCCCCGGCCGCACCCGGGACGGGGGCGCTGTCGGCAGGCGCGGGCGCGTCGTCAGGCGGCGGGCTGGCGGAACTGGTCATGCAGTCCCGGTTTAGTCAGCGAAAGCGCCTGCCGCCACAGGATTTGGTAGCGCCTTATCCCCACGCCGGGAGGAGTTCGGCGACCCGCCGGGCCGCATCGGCCAGACCTCTGCCTCCGGCCGGATCCCGATGCCGGGCGAGGAAGGACCGTCCGTCGTGGAACCGCCGGGCGGCCGCTTCGGTCAGGGCGCCGGTCCGGCCCGCGATCTCGACCATCTCCGGCATCCGGCCGTTGCAGTGCAGGGCGATGTCGCAGCCGGCGGCCAGCGCGCGGGCTGCGCGGTCGCCCAGCGACCCGCCCAGCGCCTGCATGGACAGGTCGTCCGACAGCAGCAGCCCGTCGAAGCCGATATGGGTGCGGATGACGTCCCGCACGGCCCCTGCCGACACGGTGATGCAGTCCTTCGGGTCGATCGCCTCGAACAGCAGGTGTCCCGTCATCGCCCAGGGAAGGTCCGACAGCAGCTGGAACGGCACGAAGTCGGTGCGCTCCAGCTCGGCGCGTGAGGCCGTGACCGTCGGCAGCGCCTCGTGGCTGTCGACGGTGGCGCGACCGTGGCCGGGGATGTGCTTGATGACGGGCATCACGCCCTCGGCCAGCAGTCCCTCGGCCGCCGCGCGGCCCAGCGCCGCCACCGGCTCGGGCCGGTCGGCATAGGCGCGGTCGCCGATCACGGCATGGGTCTCGGGAAAGGCGATGTCGAGCACCGGCAGGCAATCCACGTCGCAGCCGATCGAGGCCACGTCGGCCGCGAGCAGGCGCGAATTGAGCTTGGTGGCTTCCAGCCCCCGCTCCGGGTCGCGGGCATAGAGCTCGCCCAGCAGGCGGGCCGGCGGCGCCTTGCGCCAGCTGGGCGGACGCAGGCGCGCGACCCTGCCGCCTTCCTGGTCGATCAGGACCGGCGCATCAGCGCGCGCCACGCAGGAGCGCAGGTCGTCGACCAGCCGCCGCGCACGCTCGACCGTGTCGATGTTGCGCGCGAACAGGATGAAGCCCAGCGGATCGGCGTCGCGAAAGAACGCCCGCTCCTCGGCCGAGAGATCGGGCCCGGCACAGCCCAGGATGACCGCGCGCGGCCGGCTCATCGGAGAGCTTCCCCTAGCGGGCAGGCGGGACCGAGACGCAGTCGGCCTTGCGGGACTTGAGCGCGGCACAGACCGAATGGGCCTGCTTCTCGTCGAGCGGGCCGGCCTGCACTCGGTACCAGACACCGCGATCGCCGAGATCGACGCGGACCGCCTGCATGCGCAGGTTCGACAGTTCGCCGGCATGTGCGCTCTGCAGCCGCGCCCAGGTCGACTTGGCGACGTCCTCGTTCTTCACCGACGCCACCTGGATGCGCCAGCCACCGGTCGGGCCGGACATGTTCTCGATCAGGCTGGCGATGCTGGGGCCGCTTTCGGTCGGTGCAGGCGTGGTGGTGGCCGGCTGCACGTTGGGCGGATTGGCCGGCACCTTGGGCTCCCCGGCGGCGGGCGGTGGCGTGCCGGCCGTGGTCGAGGCGGGTTGCAGCGGCGTCGGCGTCTTGGCGGTCTCGGCCTCGCGCGGCGGCGCGGCCGGCAGCGGCAGGCCGTTGGCCGGCAGCTTCGGATTGACGGCCACCGGCAGCAGCTTCTCCGGCTGGGTCGGCACGGCGCCGGGCGAGATGCGGTTGAAGACTTCCTTGTCCTGGTTCGGCGGCACCAGCCCGCCGGCATTCTCGGGCTTCACGCGGGCCGGTGTGGTCGGTGCCTGGACCACCAATGGCTCAAGCCCCTTGCCGCCCGCCTTGACGTCCTGGTTGTGGGCCCACCACACGACCGACCCGAAGCTCGCGACGGCGGCGATCGACACCATCACCGTGAGGATCTGGCCGCGGCGTCGGTTGACCCGCATGAGCAGCGAGTCCCGGGGAGGCGGGGGAATGGAATCGGGTTCATGCGCGACGGGCCGAGGCGGAGGATCGAGCCGCACAGCTACCGACTCGTTGGGCCGGTAGATCGTTGGTCCGTCGCCGGAGGGGGACCGGCGAACATGCATTTTTTATCTCATTTCATCGACGGGTGTGACGCCGAAGACCTTTAAACCCGATCCTATCACAAAACCGATTCCCTGTACCAATGCCAGACGCGCCCGCGTGAGATCGGAGTCGCCCTCGATCACGAAGCGCAGGCCCGGCTCCTCCCGTCCCCTGTTCCAGTGGGAATGGAAGGCGGCGGCCAGGTCGTAGAGATAGAAGGCGATGCGATGGGGCTCGTGCGCCACCGCCGCCGCTTCGACTTGGCGGGGCCACTGGGCGATCATCCGGATCAGCGCGAGCTCGCCTGCATCGGAGAGGCGGTCGAGTGGCGCGCTGTCGAGACCGTCGATCGCGATGCCCGCGGCCGTGGCCTGGCGCATCACGGACCGCGTCCGCGCATGCCCATACTGGACGTACCAGACCGGGTTGTCGCGTGACTGTTCGGTGGCCTTCACGAGGTCGAAGTCGAACGGGGCATCGTTCTTGCGCGTGAGCATCGTGAAGCGCACGACGTCGGGCCCGACCTCGTCGAGCAGGTCGCGCAGGGTGACGAAGGTGCCGGCGCGCTTGGACATGCGCACCAGTTCGCCGTTGCGCATGACGCGCACCAGCTGGCAGAGCTTGACGTCGAGTTCGCCCTGTTTGGCGGTGATGGCACTGACCGCCGCCTTCATGCGGTTGACGTAGCCGCCATGGTCGGCGCCCCACACGTCGATCATGTCGGCGAAGCCGCGGCGGTACTTGTCGTGGTGGTAGGCGATGTCGTTGGCGAAGTAGGTCCAGCTGCCGTCCGACTTCTTCAGCGGCCGGTCGACCTCGTCGCCGAACTGGGTTGCCCGGAACAGGGTCTGCTCGCGGTCTTCCCAATCGTCGGGAAGCTGTCCCTTCGGCGGCTCCAGCCGCCCCTGGTAGATCAGGCCCTGTCGCGTCAGCTCCTCGAAGGCACGGTCGACGGCGCCGCTCTCGACCAGCGCACGCTCGGACGAATAGACGTCGATGTGGACGCCCAGCGTCTCGAGGTCGGCCTTGATCTCGGCCATCAGCGTGGCAATGGCGAACGCCCGCATCTCGGGCAGCCAGTCGGACTCGGGCTTGGCCACCCAGCGCGCGCCGTCGCGCTTGGCGATCGCCGCGCCCACGTCCTTGAGATATTCGCCGGGATAGAGACCCTCGGGGATCGACTCGATCGTCTCGCCGAGCGCCTCGCGGTAGCGCAGGTAGGTCGACTGGCCGAGCTTGTCGACCTGCGCGCCTGCATCGTTGATGTAATACTCCTTCGTGACGTCGTAGCCCGCCTTGTGCAGCAGGTTCGACAGCGCGTCGCCCACGATGGCGCCGCGCGCATGCGCGACGTGCAATGGCCCGGTCGGATTGGCCGACACGTACTCGACGTTCACCTTCCCGCCCTTGCCCATGCTCGAATCGCCATAGGCGATGCCGGCCTTCAGGCAATCGCCGAGACGCGCGCGCCAGAAGCCGTCAGCGATCTTGAGGTTGAGGAAGCCCGGCCCCGCCACCGCGCCGTCGACCACGTCGGGATTGGCCTTGAGGCGGGCCAGCAGCGGCTCGGCGATGTCGCGCGGCTTCTTGCCGGCTGCCTTGGACAGGACCATGGCGGCATTGGTGGCGATGTCGCCATGCGCGGCATCGCGCGGCGGCTCGGCCGTGATGGCGGAAAAGTCGAGCTTTTCGGGCAATTCACCCGCGGCCTGCATGGATTGGAGGGCCGCGACGATCTCGCCGATGAAATGACGGTACGGATTCATGGGCCGGGTATTGCCGAATCCGCGCCTTTTGTCATCCAGGGGGCCCCTCAGGAATACAGGTCGAACAGGCGCCGGTGTTCGTCGAGGGCGTAGCGATCGGTCATGCCGGCGATGTAGTCGGCGACCACCCGCGCGCGGGCGTGCGGCTCGGCCTGCTCGGCCTTCTCGCGCCACGGCGAGGGCAGGCAATTGGGCTCGGCGAACAGGAGATTGAACAGGTCGACCACGACACGGCGGGCCTTGGAGTGCGACCGGTTCAGCTTCCAGTGCTCGTACATGCGCGTGTAGAGGAAGCGCTTCACCGTCTTCTCGGTCGCCGTCATCGCCTCGGAGAAGGCGACGACCGGACGCCCGAGGGCGCGGATGTCGGCCACGGATTTCGGATTGGCCTCCTTGAGCCGGCGGCGCGTCTCGGCGATGACGTCCTCGACCATGGCGTTGATCACGCGACGCACCGCTTCGTGGATCAGGCGTGGCTGGTCGATGCCGGGATACTTGGCCGTCACCAGCGCGAACATCTCGCCGACAAGCGGCAGGTCGAGCAGGTCCTTCACCTCGAACAGGCCGGCCCGCAGCCCGTCGTCGATGTCATGGTTGTTGTAGGCGATGTCGTCGCTCAGCGCCGCGACCTGCGCCTCGGGCCCGGCATGGCCGTCGAGCTCGAGGTCCTGGTCCTTGCAGTATTCGACGATGGCGGCCGGCAGATCGGCCAGCGTCCGGCCGGACTTCAGCAGCGGACCGTTGTGCTTCACCGCACCCTCGAGCGTCTCCCAGGTGAGATTGAGCCCGTCGAACTCGGCATAGCGGTCCTCGAGCTTGGTGAGGATCCGCAGCGTCTGCGCGTTATGGTCGAAGCCGGCATAGGGGAGCATGACCCCGTGCAGCGCCTCCTCACCGGCGTGGCCGAACGGCGTGTGACCGAGATCGTGCGCCAGCGCGACGGCCTCGCCGAGATCCTCGTCGAGGCGCAGCGTGCGGCAGATCGTGCGCGTGATCTGGGCGACCTCGAGCGAGTGCGTGAGGCGGGTGCGGTAGTGGTCGCCCTCGTGGAAGACGAAGACCTGCGTCTTGTGCTTCAGGCGCCGGAACGCCGTGGAATGGATGATGCGGTCGCGGTCGCGCTGGAACGGGCTGCGGCTCGGCGACTCGCCCTCGCGATGATAGCGGCCCCTGCTCCGCCATGGCAGCGTCGCATAGGGCGCCAGCGCCTCGTGTCGCCACAACTCCTCGGCCAAACGCGGTCCTCCTGCAGGGCCGCGTTCTACGCCGTCCGGAGCGCCATGGCTACTTGGCGCCTACTTGACGAGCGTGACCGGCACCTTGGAGTGCGCGATCACGTCCTGCGCGACCGAACCCATCAGCACGCCGGCCAGGCCGGTATGGCCGCGGGTGCCCAGCACCACCAGCCCCGCGCCCACCTTCTTCACGAAGTCGGCGACGATCTCGCCCTGGCGGCCGACGCCGATATGCGTCTTGGCCGTCACCCCGGCCTTGCCGGCCAGCGCGACCGCGGAGGCGAGCGCCTTCTGGCCCTCCTCGCGATGGTGCGAATCGATCTGCTCGCGCGGCACGAAGGTCGAGATGGCACCGCCGAGGCTCGGCTGGACGTTCAGGAGGTGCAGCTCGGCGGCGCAGCCGGTGGCGACCATGTCGAGCGCGTGCTGGACGGCGCGGTCGGAGCAGGCCGAACCGTCGACCGCGACGAGGATGGCGTTGATCTTGTGCATGGAGCTACTCCTTGCCCTTGTCGGCCGCGAGATCGACCGGATCGTGTTCCTTGTGCTTCTGCTTCGCCCGATACTGGAGGAAGTAGCCGACCACGACGACCAGCACGGCACAGCCGATCTCGAGGATCGTCTTGGCATGCGGCGTGAGGGCGGTGAGCTTGGCGGCATAGCCCGGATCGGTGGCCAGCACCTCACCCGCGATCCAGCCCAGCAGCGCGCCGCCGGCGATGACGATGATCGGGAAACGGTTGAGGAGCGCCATGATCAGCGTTGCGCCGAACACGATCAGCGGGATGGAGATGATCAGGCCCAGCACCATCAGCGTGGTGTCGCCCTTGGCCGCGGCGGCGATCGCGATGGCATTGTCGAGGCTCATCACCGCGTCGGCGATGATGATGGTACGGATGGCCGAGCCCAGCGAACTGGCGGCCTTGACGCCGTCCTCGCCCTCTTCCTCGCCCTGTACCAGCTTGACGCCGATCCAGAGCAGCAGCATGCCGCCCACCAGCTTCAGGAAGGGCACCGACAGGAGATAGTCGACGATCAGGACGAACAGGATTCGCAGCAGGATGGCGCCGCCGCTGCCGATGATGATGGCCGGGCGCTGGTGCTTCTTCTCGAGGTTCCGGCAGGCCAGCGCGATGACGAGCGCGTTGTCGCCCGACAGGATGATGTTCACCAGAATGATCTGGGTCAGACCGCTCCAGAAAGCGGGCGTCAGCTCAAATCCCATATGCAGCGGTCCCCGTGCCGATTTCCCTGCATGCCCTGTTTCCCAGCGGCCTGCGCTTCTATGCTTCGGCCGAAGGTGTTAGTGCAGCCCTTCCGAAGGGGCAAGCCAAACCGGACAGGATCCAGGGACGAAATCGCATGGCGGGAAGTGCCGGCTACAACAGAATGTTCCCCGTCTCGTGGACGGAACTGCACCGCGACGCCCGGGCGCTGGCCTGGCGTCTGGCCGACCTCGGGCCGTTCAGGGGACTGGTCGCCATCACCCGCGGCGGGCTGGTCCCGGCGGCCATCGTGGCACGCGAACTGAATCTTCGCCTGATCGACACGATCTGCTGCTCGACCTACGACCGCATGGAGCGCGGCGCCAAGGTCGAGATGCTCAAGGGCACCGCCGCCGAGCAGGACAAGGGCAAGGGCTGGCTGATCGTCGACGACCTCGTTGACACCGGCGTCACCGCCCGCGCCGTCCGGGCCATGCTGCCCGAAGCGCATTTCGCCACCGTCTATGCAAAACCCGCCGGCCGTCCGGTCGTGGACAGTTATGTCACCGAAGTGAGCCAGGACACCTGGATCCTGTTTCCCTGGGACCAGGAGGCCGTCATGGCCAAGACGATCATCGAACTGAAGGGCGACGCCAAGTGAGGCACGCCGGCGACACCACCGCCATTGTCATCCCGAGCGCAGCGAGGGACCTTTCAAGCCGCCATTCAAGGGTCCCTCGCTGCGCTCGGGATGACAATGTGCGGGCCATTACGATGTGCGCCATTCGTATCTCTGCGCCGATGGGAGCCCACCAATGAAGTGCTACGTCATTCCCGCCCCCAAGGGCATCGAGTCGCTGACCCTGGTCGAGCGCCCTGCCCCGACGCCCGGGCCGCGCCAGGTGCTGGTGCGGGTGAGGGCGACGTCGCTCAACTACCGCGACCTGCTCACCATCGAGGCACAGTACGCGCGCTCGGCGCCCAAACCCGACCTGATCCCGCTGTCGGACGGCGCCGGCGAGGTGGTCGCGGTCGGACCGGGCGTGAGCCGGGTCAAGGTCGGCGACCGGGTCGCGGGCTGCTTCATGCAGCGCTGGTTCGGCGGCGCGATCAGCGAGAGCGCCATGCCCTCGGCCATGGGCGGTGCGATCGACGGCATGCTGACCGAGCTCGCCGTGCTGGAAGAAGAAGGCGTCGTGAAGCTGCCGGCGCATCTCAGCTACGAGGAAGGAGCCACCCTTCCCTGCGCCGCCGTCACCGCCTGGAACGCGCTGGTCGAGATCGGCCACATCAAGGCCGGCGACGTGGTGCAGATCCAGGGCACCGGCGGCGTCTCGATCTTCGCGCTACAGTTCGCCCGCATGTTCGGCGCCCGCGTGATCGGCACCTCGAGTTCCGCCGCCAAGGCCGAACGGCTGAAGCAGATGGGCGCCGAGGCGGTGATCGACTACAGGGCGACGCCCGACTGGGACCAGGAGGCGCTGAAGCTGACCGGTGGCCGCGGTGCCGACATCACGGTCGAGGTCGGCGGCGCCGGCACGCTCCCCCGCTCCTTCCTGGCTACGCGGCTGGGCGGCTCGATCGCGGTGATCGGACTCCTGTCGGGCATGGCGACGCTCGACCCGATGCCGATCCTGCGCCGCAACCTCAAGGTCCAGGGCCTCTATGTCGGCAGCACGCAGATGTTCGAGGCGATGAACCGCGCGATCGAGGCGAACGGCCTGAAGCCCGTGATCGACAAGGTGTTCCCGTTCGCCGAGGTCCAGGCCGCCTACCGGCACCTCAAGAGCCAGAAGCATTTCGGCAAGATCGTCATTTCACACGCCTAGGAAGCAGATCTTCACCGGCCGCGTGCAACCCCCACGCCTGTCGCTGCAACTCCCGTGATCGGCGGCCGGATGCGACAAGGCCGGCACCGACGGACGGCATACCGCCGCCCGGCACATCTCAAGGGAGACCTCCAATGTTCAAGACGATCCTCGCCACTGCGACCGCCGCCCTGATCGCCACCGCCATCGCCGCACCGGCTCAGGCAGGACTGTCGCTCAACGGCCTGTCGATCAATGGCTGGCGGCTCAACGGCCTGGCGATCAATGGCCTGGCGATCAATGGCGCAGAAGTCCCGGCGCAGACCTTCGTGCTTGAGGCGATCGAACTGCCGCCGGCGGAACTCTAGGCTCCAGATATGCCCTGTCGGCTGCTGACAGGACTCGTGATTGGCGGCGCCCTCCTCGGGGCGCCGTCTGCATTCATGGCCGTCGCTCAATCCTCCGAGCGCTCGGCGCCAAAAATCTCGTCGCTCGGCGTCGAGGGCACGGAGATTCTGGTGACCCTCTCCGATGGCCGGACGCTGCGCAGCATGCAACTGGTCGGCGCGGTGCTGAAGGTCCGTTTCGATGGGGCGGCCGCGGAGGTGCGCATCGCGGCCGTCGAGCCCGATCCCGACGACAAGTCAAACACGGTGTGGCTCCACACGCTCGAGAGACGCGGGTCCGATGGGAGCTGGGCCAACCTGTGCAGTCCTGGACCCGACGGCCGCCGCCAGGGCTTCCCGCTGCAGGGCGCCCAAGGCCTTGAGGTCACCTGCTCCTCGGGTGCCGTCGGCAAATGTGTGCGCTTCGGCTACAGACCATGGGCTGCCGGGCAGGACGGGCGGCGCCTGACGCCGCTGCACGCGGCGTGCGTACGCATGGTGCGCGGCGACTATGGAGGCAACGGAGAGGCGTGGACAAGGAATGGCATGCGCATCGACGTCTACGACACCGAAGGTATCCAGACGCCGGAAAACGATCCGGCAGACAGGTTCGAGGCCGGTTGGTCGCCCGACGGGGCGGTCTGCGTCCGTCATGTTCGCGTGGGCGAGAACGTCAGCCTGACCGAACTCGAAGCGCGCTATTCGCACCTGCGCGGCCGGACCGGTGAGATCTGCACCGAAGATTTTGCCCGCGCGCACGGCGCCATCCTGTTCAACCGCTCTCTGAATGTCGCCGCGGCTCGACCCTAGCGAGGTTCACATGTCGACACGGATTGCATGCGGTAAATTCTGCCGAGGAGAGGACGTACCATGGCGCAGCGTGTGATCGACTACTGGTTCACGACGGGAAGCACCCACAACTACCTGACCGCGATGCGGCTGCCCGACGTAGCCGCGGCGACTGGGGTGGCTTTCCGTTGGCGGCCGTTCGATCTGCGCACCCTGTTCGACGAGCGCGGCTACTTCCCTTTCCCCAAGGGCTCGCCAAAGACCGCCTACATGTTCCGCGACATCGAGCGCCGCGCGGCCGCGCGTGGCATCCCCATTGCCCTGCCGGTCCCCTATCCGCTGCCCGACAGCATGACCGCCAATCTCGTCGCCTTGCTCGGCATCCGCGAGGGATGGGGTATCGACTATATCCGCGCCGCCTACCGGCGCTGGTTCCAGGAGGGCCAGCCGGCCGGTACGGATCCGAACCTTTCGGCGAGCCTGGCCGAGATCGGCCAGGACAGGGAACGGGTCCTGTCGCTTGCCACCGCCGCGGCCAACCGGGACGCCCTCACCGCCGAAACCGATGTCGCCCGCTCGATCGGCCTTGTCGGTTCGCCGAGCTTCGTCGTCGACGGAGAAGTCTTCTGGGGCGACGACCGGCTGGAAGACGCCGTCACCTGGGCCCGTCACGGGACGCTCGCCTGCGCCACGCCGACGCGCGACTAGAGAGACTCTACGCCTCCGGCAGGCCGGCCTTGCGCAGGCCCTCCGTGTAGAGTTCGCGATCGGCCGGCCGGCGAAAGAAGCGCACGACCTCGGCGATGCTCTTGTCGGCGCCATCGCTTGCCGCGAGAAGCTGGGCCGCCGCGGCGCGCGCCTCGGCCTCGCTGCCCAGTTGACCATAACTCGCCGCCATGACGCGGCAGGCCGTATGGAACCAGCGCACCGCCATGCTGTGCCGTGCCGTCTCGATCGCCTCGTCGAAGCGACCGGCGAGGTACAGCGCCGAAGCGCGCTGGGCCAGCCACGCGAATTTCTGAGGGTCGTTGGGACTGAGGCGCAGCGCCGTGTCGATGGCGGCCAGCGCGTCGACGGGCCGCCCCCCGAAGGTACAAGCGACGGCCAGCGCGAAGTAGCCCGGTGCGAGATTGGGATTGAGCCGCACTGCCTGCTGGCCATGGTCGATCCCGGTCTCGGCACCGCCGTCATGCGCCGCCGACAGCGCAAGCACGTAGTAGGCGAGCGCGTTCTGCGGATCGCGTGCCAGCGCCCGGCGCGCCGCGGCCGCAGATTCCTCGAAGGCAACGTCGCGGTCGTGGCGAAAGCCGTAGATGCCTTGCTGGAACAGGGTGCGACCGATGCCGACATGGGCATCGGCCAGGGTATCGTCGAGTGCGATCGCCCGACGGTAGTAGTCGAGTGCCTTCGCCGCTTCCTCCAGGCCGACCTGA
The DNA here is from genome assembly GCF_020880995.1 of Reyranella aquatilis. Lineage (GTDB taxonomy): Bacteria > Pseudomonadota > Alphaproteobacteria > Reyranellales > Reyranellaceae > Reyranella > Reyranella aquatilis. The sequence continues at coordinate 206,074 of NZ_JAJISD010000005.1, forward strand.
TGGAAGTGCCACGAGCCGCGCAGGTACAGGTCCCATGCCGCCATGTTCTCCGGCAGCCTGTTGCGGGTGCGCATATGCTCGTGTTGCGTGACCGCGGGTTCGATCGCCACGGCGACCCTTTCCGTCACCTGGTCCTGGATGGCGAAGATATCGGTGAGACTCCCGTCATAGCGTTCGGCCCAGAGCTGGGTGCCGCTATCCGCTTCGCTCAACTGGGCGGTGACGCGCACGCGATCGCCGGCGCGCCGCACGCTTCCCTGAACGACATAGCGCACGCCGAGCTCACGCCCGACCTGGCGAAGATCGATGGCCCGCCCCTGATAGGTGAAGGTCGAATTGCGGGCGATCACCAGAAGCGACCGCCATTTCGACAAGGCCGTGATGATGTCCTCGGTGATGCCGCCGGCGAAATATTCCTGATCGGCCTCGCCGCCCAAGTTGGCGAATGGAAGCACGGCGACGGCCGGCCGGTCGAAAGGCACGCCCTCGCCGGCGAAGCGGGCACCGAAGGCCACGGTATCGAGGTCCCAGTCCGCACGACCGAAATCCGCCCTGGAGCGGGCTATGGCCTCCGTGAGCAGCGAAAGGTTGTGATCGCTGGGAACGGTGGCACCCGAGACCCACCGGCTGACCACCGACTTGTCTATGCCGATCATCTGGGCAAGCTTGCCGCGGCTGAGATTGAGGGTCTTCAATACCAGCCCGAGCTTCTGTGCAAAATCGGACGCGGTCGCCATGCCTGGAGGATTGCGAAATTGGCCCCTGGGCGCAACCGGGCGCCCGCGTGCGGTGCGCGAAGCCGTCGCGTGCACCCCAGGGGGCGATCCTCTATACCGCAGCAGTTCATCGGCTTCGTCACCACATCCGGGACCAGCATCATGTTGAAGCGCCGTCATCTCGCCGCGTTCATCGTCGCGGCGCCATTCGTGAAATCCGCGTTCGCACAGACCTGGACGCCGTCCGGCCCCGTCAAGATGGTCGTGGCCTATCCGGCCGGCGGCCCGACCGATGTGATCGCGCGCATCGTCGCGGCCGACATTTCGGGTCCGCTGGGACAGCAGGTGGTGGTCGAGAACGTGTCGGGCGGCGCCGGCGCCATCGGCACGCGCGCCGTCGCCAAGGCCAAGCCGGACGGGCAGACGATCACCTTCGGCAACAACCAGACGCACGGCAACAACATGTTCATGCTGAAGGAGCCGGGCTACGACGCGGTGAAAGACTTCGCACCGCTGGCCGGCGCCGGCGCCTTCGAGCATGTCTTCGTGGTGCGCAACGACCTGCCGGTGAAGAACATCCAGGAGCTGATCGCGCTGGCCAAGTCCAAGCCCGGCGAGCTGAACTACGGATCGACCGGCATCGGTTCGGGCTCGCACCTGTCGACCGAGCTATTCATGGCGCGCACCGGCATCAAGATGACCCAGGTGCCCTATCGCGGCGCCCCGCCGCTGGTGCAGGACCTGGTCGGCGGTCGCATCGACATCTCCAATTCGACCCTGCCCAGCGTGCTGGCCCAGATCAAGGCGGGCACGATCCGCGCCATCGCCATCGGCAGCCCGAAGCGCAATCCGCAGCTGCCGGACGTGCCGACGCTCGAGGAGCAGGGCGTGACCGGCGCCAATGCCTCCTCGTGGGCGGCCTTCTTCGCGCCGGCGGGCACGCCGCAACCCGCGCTCGACCGGCTCTCGGGCGAGATCATGAAGAGCCTGAAGAAGCCCGAGGTGGTCGAGAAGATCGACAAGCTCGGCTTCACCGTCGAGCCGCGCGACCCCGCGCAGTTCAAGCCCTACCAGGAGCGGGAGATCGCGACCTGGGTGAAGATCGCCAAGGACGCCGGGATCGAGCCGGGAGAATAGGCAGCGCCATGAAGAACCTCTGGTCCGACAGCGATGCCCGGCAGGCCATCGCCAGCCACGCCGCCAAGGGCATCGACGAGGACCTGGCGCTGCGGGTCTATACGACGCGTCTGCTGGGCGGCGAGCCCAAGCTGGTGCTGCACGGCGGCGGCAACACCTCGGTGAAGACGCGCATGGCCGACGTCACCGGCCGGCCGCTCGACGTGCTCTGCGTCAAGGGCAGCGGCTGGGACATGGGCACGATCGAGGCGCCCGGCCTGCCCGCCGTCCGCCTCGCGCCGCTGCGCGAGCTGGAAGGGCTGCAGGCGCTCAGCGACGAGGACATGGTGAACGTGCAGCGCGCCAACCTGCTCGACAGCAAGGCGCCCAACCCGTCGGTCGAGACGCTGCTGCATGCGTTCCTGCCGCACAAGTTCATCGACCACACGCATTCCAACGCGGTACTGGCCCTGACCGACCAGCCCGACGGCGCCGAACTGGCCGCCGATCTCTATGGGAAGCGCGCGGCGCTGGTGCCCTATGTCATGCCGGGCTTCGCGCTGGCGAAGAAGACCGCCGAAATCGCGCGCGCCCATCCCGACGTCGAGGGGCTGATCCTGCTGAAGCACGGCATCTTCTCGATGGGGGCGACCGCCGAGGAAGCCTATGTCCGCATGATCGACCTCGTGACCATGGCCGAGCAGCGCCTCGCCAAGGCCACGCGCAGGATTTTCCCCGGCGCAGACCTGCCCGCCAAGCCCGCAACGGCGGCGGAGATCGCGCCGATCCTGCGCGGCCTGTTCTCGTTGCCGGCGAAGGCCGGCGGCCGCGAGGCCGCGCAGCGTTTCGTGTTCGAGTTCCGCAGCTCGCCGGAAATACTGGCCTACGTGAACGGCAAGGAGATCGCGCGCTACAGCCAGCAGGGTCCCGTGACGCCCGACCATGCGATCCGGACCAAGAACGTGGCCTTCATCGCGCCCGCGCCGGAAGCCGGCCGGCTCGATGCGTTCAAGCAAGAGGCCAAGGCCGCGCTTGAGAAATTCGCGGCCGACTATCACGCCTATTTCAAACGCTATAACGGCCAGCAGATCACGGCGAAGAAGGAACTCGACCCGATCCCGCGCGTGGCGCTGGTGCCGGGTGTCGGCCTGTTCGGCATCGGCAACACGTCGAAGGACGCCAAGATCGCCGCCGATCTCGCCGAGACGACAGTGGCGGTGATCGCCGACGCCGAGCGGCTCGGAACCTACCAATGCATCCCCGAGCCCGACATCTTCGACATCGAATACTGGTCGCTGGAACAGGCAAAGCTGAGCAGCGCCGCCGAGAAGCCGTTGGCGCGCCGCATCGTGGTCGTCACGGGCGGCGCCTCCGGCATCGGCGCCGCAACCGCCGCCGCCTTCGCGCGCGAGGGCGCCGAGGTGGCGGTGCTCGACCGCGACGTCTCGAAGGTCAAGGGTTTCGCTGTCGCCTGCGACGTGACCGATCCGAAATCGGTGCGCGCGGCCTTCGACAAGGTCGCGGCGAGCTTCGGTGGTGTCGACATCGTGGTCTCGAATGCGGGCGCGGCCTGGCAGGGCCGCATCGGCGACGTCGACGAGTCCGTGCTGCGCCAGAGCTTCGAACTGAATTTCTGGGCACACCAGAGCGTGGCGCAGAACGCGGTCCGCATCATGCGGACCCAGAACCTGGGCGGCTGCCTGCTGTTCAACACCTCCAAGCAGGCGGTAAATCCCGGGCCGGACTTCGGCCCCTACGGACTGCCCAAGGCCGCGACGCTGTTCCTGATGCGCCAGTACGCGCTCGACCATGGCGGCGACGGCATCCGTGCCAACGCGGTGAATGCCGATCGCATCCGCACCGGTCTTCTGACGGACGAAATGATCGCACAGCGGTCCAGGGCGCGCGGTCTCAGCGAGGCCGATTACATGGGCGGCAACCTGCTCGGCCTCGAAGTCACGGCCGACGACGTGGCGCAGGCCTTCGTTTCGCTAGCCAAGGCGATGAAGACGACAGGCGCTGTCACGACCGTGGACGGTGGTAATATCGCGGCCGCCCTGCGCTAGGGGTTCCTTTCCCGGGGAGGTCCCGTTGCCGATCGAGACGCGTCCGCTCCAGCCGCTGCAATCGTCGTTCGCCGCCGAGATGACGGGCATCGACGCCACCAGGCCGCTGACGCCCGCAGAGGTCGCCGCCGTCGAGGCGGGCATGGACAGGTATGCCGTGCTGGTGTTGCCCGGCCAGGACATGACGGACGAACAGCAACTTGCCTTCACGCGCAACTTCGGGCCCCTGCAGGAAGGCGCCAACACGACGCTGACGGCGACAACGATGCGCCTGGGCGGTGCCTTCGCCGACGTCTCCAATCTCGACAAGGACAACCGGCGCCTCGAACGAACCGATCGCCGCCGCATGGCCGCGCTGGGCAACCGGCTTTGGCACTCCGATGCCACCTTCCGCATCGTGCCGGCGCGCTATTCCCTGCTGAGCGGCCGCATCGTGACGCGCGACGGCGGCAACACCGAGTTCGCCGACATGCGCGCCGCCTACGACGCGCTCGACGACGCCACCAAGGCCGAGATCGAGAACCTGGTCTGCGAGCATTCGCTGATCTATTCGCGCGGCCAGCTCGGATTCACCGACTTCACCGACGAGGAACGCCACCGGATGCGCCCCGTGCTGCACAGGCTCGTGCGCACGCATCCGGTCACCGGCCGCAAGTCATTGCTCTTGTCGGCCCATATCGGCGCCATCGTCGGCTGGCCGCGTCCCGAGGCCATGGCCTTCATCCGCGACCTGATGGAACACGCGACGCAGCCCGAGTTCGTCTATGTCCATCGCTGGACGAAGAACGACTTCGTGATCTGGGACAATCGCACCACGATGCACCGCGTCCGCCGCTTCGACGACCTCAACATCGTCCGCGACATGCGCCGCACCACGACCATGAGCGAAGGCCCGACGGTCGAAGGGCAGCAGGCGGCGTAACATGAAAATCAGGCTCGACAGCCTTTCACTCCTCGTCGCGCTGCATGCCGTATTGTTCGCCGCCCAGCCTGCCGTGGCCAAGGACGTGCGCTTTCCGGGCACTGGCAATCCGGCCTTCTCCTTGCACATACCCGACGACTGGACGACCGAGGAAGGCGACGACGACAGTCTCCTCGTGGCGAGCGGCGATCGCAGCATGGCCTTCACTCTGCTGCTCGAGACGAGCGACAAGCCATGGGACGACGACGCCCTCGACGAAATCGCCACGGTGGCGCTCAGGGTCGCGAAAGCGTCCCCGCCGAAACGCAAGGAAGCCGCTTCGATCTCGGGATTTCCGGGCTTTTCCTACCCTTCGGCGACGACGAACGATGCCGGGGACGTTGTCAGGCTGACGCTGTACATCATACGGATCGACAAGACTCACCTGGCGCTGTTCAACCGCATCGAAGCTGCGGACAATTCGCCGGCGCAGCGGAAAATCGCCGATACCGTGCTTCGGAGCATGACGATCAGTCCGCCACGCTGAGTGCCCTCAACGCCCCTCGAACTCCGCATCCTTCTTCGGGATCAGATCGTACGGAAGCGCGAAGCCCGGCAGCGCCTTGATCCGGTCGCGCCACGCCGCGAGGTTAGGCCGCGAATCGATCGACAGGCCGCCTTCGTGGGCGAACACCATGCGGCCCCAGCAGCCGATGTCGGCGATCGAGCAGGCATCGCCCACCAGCCATTCGCGGCCGGCCAGCGACCTGTCGGCGAAGTCGAGCGCAGCCTCAGCCTGCGGACGGAAGAAGTTCACGATGTCCTGCGAAACGTCGGGACGGAAGCGCGCAAAATGGCGGACGCGGGCCACGTTGGTGATGGCGTCGTTCTCCCACGCGAGCCACTCGCGCGCCTGCCAGCGATGCTGCTCGGTCCTGGGCTCGAACTGGCCGGTCGTGCGCGCGAGATAATCGAGGATCACGTTCGACATCACCAGCGTCAGGCCGCGATGGCGCAGCACCGGCACCTGGCCGTAGCGGTTGATCGCGAGGTGCGCGGCTTCCTTCTGCACCCCGTTCTTCAGGTTGACGGTGCGGAACGAGAACGGCAGGCCCGAGAGCGCGAGGAACAGCATCGGCTTGTAGCTCGAGCTCGACGTGAAACTGCCGTGCAGAACGAGGCGCTCGTCGTTCATCGGAACTCCTGTGGCATTGGGCCGAGGCAATTCGTACTCTCGTCTGCCTTCGGAGGAAACGAACATGACAGCGCTCAAGCGCCGCAAGGTCGGAAAGACGAAACTCGAAGTCACCGAGATCGGTCTGGGTGGCGCGCCGATGGGCGGCTTTCGCGCGACGATTTCCGACGCCGAGGCGGTGCAACTCACCAACGACGGCTACGACGCCGGCATCCGCTACTTCGACACCTCGCCCTTCTACGGCTATGGCCGCAGCGAGCTGCGCATGGGCGCGGCGTTGCGGGAGAAACCCCGCGACAGCTTCGTGCTCTCGACCAAGATCGGTCGCATCCTGCACGTGCGGAAGCCCGGCGAGGTGCTCCCAAAGGATTTTCGCGAGAACGGCCTGCCGGGCTTCGTACCGCAGTTCGACTACACTTATGACGGCGTGATGCGCTCGCTGGAGCATTCGCATCTCCGGCTCGGCCTCGACAAGATCGACATCGCGCTGGTCCACGACGTCGATTTCTGGACCATCAAGGACCGCGCCCTCCTCGACGAGCGCTTCAGGACGGTGATGGACTCCGGGTTCCGTGCGCTCGACGAGCTGCGCAAGGCCGGAATCATCTCCGCCATCGGCGTCGGCATCAACGAGAGCGACACCAGTACCCGCTTCATCAAGGCCGGCGACTTCGACTGCATGTTGCTCGCCGGGCGCTACACGCTGCTCGAACAGGGGGCGCTGGAGGAGTTCCTGCCGGAATGCCTCAAGCGGAACGTTTCGGTGATCCTGGGCGGGCCCTACAACTCGGGCATCCTGACCGGCAACGTGAAGACGGGCGCGACGCACGACTATGTGGCCGCGCCGCAGCATCTCGTCGACAAGGCACAGAAGATCGAGGCCGTATGCCAGCGGCACGGCGTGCCGTTGGGGGCGGCGGCGATGCAGTTCCCGCTGTTCCATCCCGCCTTCTGCTCCGTCATCCCCGGTGCGCTGAGCGTTGCCGAGGTGAAGCATAACGTCGCCCACATGAGCGTGAAGATCCCGGTCGAGCTGTGGAGCGAGTTGAAGCGCGAGAAGCTGCTCGACCCCGCCGCGCCGACCCCGAACTGAGGACACCGCAATGAAGATCGTCGACGCGCAGATCCACATCTGGTCGCAGACCGTCACGCCGCCCACGGGGCTGCATCGCAAGGTCGAGAAGTTCACCGCCGAGCAGGCACTGAAGGAGATGGACGAGGCCGGCGTCGACGCGGCGCTGATCCATCCGCCCTACTCCTGGGACCCGACCTCCAACCAGCTCGCCCTCGATGCCGCCCAGAAGTATCCCGACCGCTTCGCCGTGATGGGCCAGTTCCCGCTGCAGGATCCCGAGAGCCGGAACCGCATCAAGGGCTGGCGCGACCAGCCCGGCATGATGGGCCTGCGCTGGGCGCTGCTGCAGCCGGCCGAGCAGAAGTGGCTGAACGACGGGCTGCTCGACTGGGTCTGGCCGGCCGCCGAGAAGGAAGGCATTCCGGTCGCGACCATGGGCGGCATCTTCCCCGACAAGTTCCGCGAGATTGCCGAAGCGCACCCCAACCTCAAGATGATCGTCGATCATTGCGGGCTGAACCGTCACGGCCAGGACGAGGAAGCCTTCATCCATCTCGACAAGCTGGTGGCGCTGGCGAAGCTGCCCAACGTCGCCGTCAAGGCGACCGGCGCGCCGCACTATTCCACGAAGGGCTATCCGTTCCAAAACATCCAGGACGGGCTGCACCGCATCTTCGACGCCTTCGGCCCCAAGCGCTTCTTCTGGGGCACCGACATCACCCGCATGCCATGCACCTACCGCCAGTGCGTGACCTTCTTCACCGAGGAACTGCCGTGGTTGAAGGGACGTGACCTCGAGGACGTAATGGGTCGCGGCCTGTGCGAGTGGATCGACTGGAAGCTGAAGTTCGACTGAGCTTCAACTCCGTCATCTCGACCGAAGCGCCGCAGGGGCGCAGTGGAGTGACCTCTTGTGCGCCAGTAGATGTCGAATGGAGGCAAAAAGGTCTCTCCACTTCGCCTCGCTACGCTAGGCTCCGATCGAGGTGACGGGTGCTACTTCTGCAGCGGCAGGATCTGCCCGCGGATCTCGCCGTCGGGATACTTCTCCGTCATCACGTTGACATACCAGAGGCCGGCCAGCACCTCGCGGACCTGCTGCTCCGTCAGCGTCACGCCGTCGTTCACCGTCGAACGGTCGGCATAGAAGGGCACGTCGATCGGTACGACCTGCACCGCGTTCTGGTCCGGCGCGGCGGGACCATAGAGGCCGGCCTGCCGCACCGGGCCGCTCAGACGCACCAGAATGAGCTTGTATTCCAGCACCCGGGTTGATGGGCGATAGGTGGCGGCGAAATACCCCTCGCCCTTGCTGTCGGTGGCCGGCACCATCCGCGCCCCGCTCAGGTCGGCGCGGAGGTCGGTCTTCGGCAGGTTGGGCTCACCCATGTTGAACGAGCAGGCCGAGGCCGCGAGCAACGGGCCCAGGGACAGGAGGAGGCGGCGGGACGGGAGGCTCATGCTTCTAGTCTACGTCGCCGATCGCGCCGACGTCCCCGCGCCCCGTCACGCTTTGTGATGCACCGGCGCCCGGCCATAGACCGGCGTCGGCAGCCCTTCCATCCGCGCCTTGAGCTGCAGGGACAGGAAGATCGAGTAGAGCCGCGACTGCATCAGGTTGCCGCCGTGGAACCACAGGTTTTCCTGCGCCGTCGGCTTCCACATGTTGCGCAGCTCGCCCTCCCAGGGGCCGGGATCCTTGGCGGTGCCGGAGCCCAGGCCCCAGCACTTGCCGACCTTGTCGGCGACCTCGGGCGAGATCAGCTCGGCCGCCCACTGGTTCATCGAACCGTATCCCGTCGCATAGACGACGAGGTCGGCCTTGAGCTCGCTGCCATCGTCCAGCACGACCGAATCCTCGGTCATGCGCTCGATCTCGACGCCCGACTTGAGCTTGATGCGCCCGTCGGCGATCAGGTCGGAGGCGCCGACGTCGATGTAGTAGCCCGAGCCCCGCCGCAGATACATCGGGCCGATGCCGGTATTGTCTTCGCCGAAGGTCAGCTTGAAGCCCGCCTTCTCCAGCCGCGCATAGAAGTCCGCATCCTCGCGGCGGATCTGCTCCACGACCGGCTGCATCACCTTGGGCAGCGCGCCGTAGGGCATGGAGGCGGTCGTGAGATCGGCGATCTCGGTGGTGATGCCCGACGCCACCGCCTCTTCCGAATAGAGCGGCCGGTTGCGCGCCAGCGTGTCGGCGCGCACCACCAGCGTGGCCGAGCGCTGCAGCAGGGTCACGTCGGCGCCGTGCTCCCACAGGTCGGCGGCGATGTCGTGCGCGGAATTGTTCGAGCCCACGACCACGCAGCGCTTGCCGGCCCAGCCCTCGCCACCGGGATGCCGGCTCGAATGATGCTGCTTGCCCTTGAAGCGGTCGGCGCCGGGGAAGGCCGGAATCTCCGGAAAGCCGGACATGCCGGTCGCGATCACCAGCTGCTTCGGCGTGAGCGTGATCTCCCGGCCGTCACGCTCGACGACGACCGTCCATTCGCCCTTGGCCTCGTCGAACGATGCGCGCCTGCACGCGGTCGAGGACCAGTAATCGAGCTCCATGATCTTCGTGTAGGATTCGAGCCAGTCGCCCATCTTGTCCTTGGGCGTGTAGATCGGCCAGTGATCGGGAAAAGGCAGGTACGGCAGATGGTCGTACCAGACCGGATCGTGCAGGCAGAGCGACTTGTAGCGGTTGCGCCAGGCATCGCCCGGCCGCGCGTTGCGGTCGACGATCAGCGTCGGCACGCCGAGCCTCTTGAGGCGCGCGCCGAGCGCAATGCCGCCCTGCCCGCCGCCGATCACCAGCACGTAGGGCTGGCGCTCGTAGCCCAGCTCCCGCGCATCGGCGTTGCGGCGGTCGGTCCAGGTGACGCGGTCCCTGAAGGCACCGTGCTGCGTGCCGTGCTCGCGCGTCGGGCCCTTCTTTTCCTCGAACCCCTTCAACTCCAGCAGCGCGGTGAACAAGGTCCACGCCTTGCCGTCCTTCAGCCGGACGTGACCCCTGCCACGGCCTCGCACCGTCTCGAAGGTGAACCAGCCGGGTCGCCCTGCGAGTTGGAAGGAACCCGGTTTCACATCGCTGAGGCGCGCGCGAAGCATGTCAGCAATCGCAGAGCGGCTCTCCAGCGTGACGATGTTCCAGGTGAACGCCACCAGATCGCGCCAATAGCAGTCATCGGCGAACATGGCGCTCGCGCCGTCGATGTCTCCGCGCTCCAGCGCGGACGCAAACTCGGCAAGCCACTCGGTCTCGTTCATCGTCATCCCATTGCGACAGGCAGGCAGGCGGCGCACTCTATTGGATGGACGACTCCAGAGGAATGGGGCGTCCAGGAGGAAACGACCGATGAAGTACGATGTGATTTCCGCGGACGGGCATGTCGACCTGATCTGGCTGCCGCCGGATCTCTTCACCAGCAACGCGCCGGCTTCCATGAAGGAGCGCATGCCCCATGTCGTCGACGGTCCCAAGGGGCCGGAATGGACGAGCATCAAGGGCGCGAAATTCGGACTGGTGAACGGCATGGGCTCGGCCGGACGCGAATACGTGCCGGGCATCATCCATCGTTCCGACCGCATGGCCTCGACCGGCCTCTACGACGACGGCAAGAAGGGCATTCGCCGGCTCACCGAAGTCGATCATCGTCTCAAGGACCAGGATCGCGACGGCGTGCAGGCCGAGGTGCTGTACGGCGTGCTGGGATCGAGCGGACGCCTGAACGATCCGGAAGCCGCCATCGTGATGCTGCGCATCTACAACGACTGGCTCCACGATTTCTGCAAGCAGGCGCCGGACCGGCTGATCGGCCTCGCCAACATCCCGAACTACGACATGCAAGAATCGATCGCTGAGGCGACGCGCTGCGCCAAGCGCGGCGTGAAGGGGCTCGACATCGCTAACCGGCCCGACATGACGCCGCTCTGGGATCCGTTCTGGGAGCCGCTCTGGAAGTTCGGCCACGACACCGGCATCCCGCTGCACTTCCACACGATCGGCGGCCGCTCGCCCGACGTCACGAAGTACACGCCCGAGGTTCAGCGCCGCATCTTCGCCACGCACATCACCGGTTTCCAGATGCACATGAGCACCATGCTGATGGGGCTGATGTTCTCCGGCGCGCCGGCGCGCTATCCGAACCTCAAGATCGTGATCGGCGAGGCAGGCCTCGGCTGGATCCCCTACGTGCTGCAGCACATGGACCTCGAATGGGAGGACCAGTTCCAGGACCTCGACCTCAAGATGAAGCCCTCGGAATACTGGCATCGCCAGTTCTATGCGACCTACCAGACCGACCCCGTCGGCATCGAGCTGCTGCACCATCTCGGCGAGGACAATGTCATGTGGGGCTCCGACTATCCTCATCCCGACGGCATCTGGCCGGACAGCCAGGAGTTCCTCGGCCGGGAACTGACGGAGGTCTCGCCCGAGGCCAAGCGCAAGATCACCCGCGACAACGCGGTGAAGCTGTACCAGCTGGCAAACTGAGGTGGTGCCAGCGACGGGAGCGGCCCGCACGGCCCTCCTCACGACCTTCGCGATGCTGGCCTTCGCCAGCAACTCCCTGCTGTGTCGCGTGGCATTGCGCGACACCGCCATCGACGCCGCGACCTTCACGTCGATCCGTCTGGCCTCGGGGGCGCTCGTCCTCTGGATCCTGCTGCGCTCGCGCGGCCGGCAGCCGCTGGCCGCAGGCAGCTGGCCGATGGCGGCCATGCTGTTCGCCTACGCGGTCTGCTTCTCCTTCGCCTATCGCGATCTCACCGCCGCGACGGGAGCGCTGCTGCTGTTCGGCGCGGTGCAGCTCACCATGACGGCCTACGGCCTGTTCTCCGGCGAGCGCCTGGCAGGCCTGCGGCTGGTCGGCGTGCTGGTCGCGATCGCGGGCCTGGTCTGGCTGCTGCTGCCCGGCCTCTCGGCGCCGCCCTACATCGCCGCCGCATTGATGCTCGCCGCCGGACTCGCCTGGGGCATCTACTCGCTGCTCGGCCGCAGCGCCGGCGATCCGACGGCCGCGACCGGCGGCAATTTCATCCGGGCCGTGCCCTTCGCCGCCATCGTCAGCCTGGCGGTCGCCTCGCAGGCCAGTCCCGATCCGACCGGCCTGATCTACGCCGTGATCTCCGGCGCCGTGACCTCGGGCCTGGGCTACGTGCTGTGGTACGCGGCCCTTCCGGCGCTGTCCGCCACGTCGGCCGCCACAATCCAGCTCTGCGTCCCGGCCATTGCCGCGCTGGGGGGCGTGGTGCTACTCGCCGAGCCCATCACCGCGCGGCTGCTGTTCGCCTCGGCGGCCATCCTGGGCGGCATCGCCCTCACCATACGCAAGTAACGCAGGCAATTGCCCGAGGAAGCCATGTTCGAAGTCGCCGAGCGTCTCAGGAATGTGAAGGTGTCGGCCTCGGCCGCGATGACCCGCAAGGTGCGCGACCTGCGCGCCCAGGGCGTGAAGATTGTCGGCCTGTCCTCCGGCGAGCCCGACTTTCCGACACCGGCACACGCCGTCGAAGCCGCCCACCGGGCGGCCCTCGCCGGAGAGACCAAGTATCCGCCGCAGGACGGCATCAAGCCCCTCAAAGAAGCGATCCAGCGGAAGTTCAAGCGCGACAACAATCTCGACTATGCGCTCGACGAGATCATGGTCTCCAACGGCAGCAAGCAGATCATGTACGACGCGCTGATGGCCAGCGTGAACCCGGGCGACGAGGTGATCATCCCCGCCCCGGGCTGGATCTCCTATGCCGACCAGGCCGTGATCGCCGGCGCGAAACCGGTGCCGGTCTCCTGCCCCGAGAACAACCAGTTCAAGCTGCGCGCGGCCGATCTCGACGCGGTCATCACCGCAAAGACAAAGTGGGTGGTGATGAACTTCCCCAACAATCCCACGGGTGCGGTCTGCTCGCCGGCCGAGATGCGCCAGATCTGCGACGTGCTGCTGAAGCACAAGCATGTGCTGGTGATGGCCGACGACGTCTATGAGCACCTCGTCTACGGCGACGCGACGTTCAGCACCGTGGCCGAGGTTGAGCCGGCGCTGAAGGACCGCACGCTCACCGTCAACGGTGCCTCGAAGGCCTATGCCATGACCGGCTGGCGCGTCGGCTTCGCCGGCGGCCCCCGCGCGATGATCGCGGCCATGACCAACATGCAGGGCCAGATCGGCTCGGGCATCTCCACCATCAGCCAGGCCGCCGCCGTCGCCGCGCTCGACGGGCCGCAGGAGATGCTGAAGGAGCGCGCCGCCGACTACCAGAAGCGTCGCGACGAGGTCGTGGCCATGTTGCGCGCCGCCAATGGCGTCACCTGCCACCTGCCAGAGGGCGCCTTCTACGTGTTCCCCAACATCGCAGGCTGCATCGGCAAGACCAGCAAGGGTGGCCGCAGGATCGCCAACGACACAGATTTCGTGACGGCTCTGCTGGAAGAGAAGCACGTCGCCACCGTGCAGGGCGCGGCCTACGGCATGAGCCCCTACTTCCGCATTTCCTACGCCACCGACATGGCGAGCCTCCGCGAGGGCTGCAGCCGCATTCAGGAGTTCTGCGCCGAGCTGCGCTAGAGTCTTTCCGAGTAGCCTCGAATCACACCACCAAACTCATGCTGAGAAGGCCCGAAGGGCCGTCTAGAAGCATGGGCACGAGCACCACGTTTGTTGCCCATCCTTCGAGACGCGCCGCTTCGCGGCGCTCCTCAGGATGAGGCGGGTGTTTGATTTATCTGTATCGGAAAGACTCTAGGCGCGGGGCGAGCAGGCTCGGTCATTCCGCCTTGATGCCGGCGGCCTTGATGACCTTGGCCCACTTGTCGGTGGCTTCGGCGAGGATCGCGCCGAATTCCGCCGGCGTGCCGCCGAGCGGCGTGCCGCCCAGTTCGACGATCCGGTTCCTGATCCGCGGGTTGGCGAGGCCAGCGTTCAGCTCCTTGTTCAGCAGTTCGATGATCCCGGCCGGCGTTCCCTTGGGCACGCCGATGCCGGCGAAGCCGCTGGCCTCGTAGCCCGGCACGAAATCCGCCACCGGCGGAACGTCCGGCAGCACATCGAGGCGGGCCCTGGTCGTCACCGCGAGCGCGCGCAGCTTGCCGGCCTTCACCTGCTGGATCGATTCCGACAGCGGGGCGAAGACGACCTGCACGTGGCCGCTGATCAGGTCGGCAACCGCCGGCGCACCGCCCTTGTACGGCACGTGAACCAGATTCACGCCGGTCATCATCTTGAAGAGTTCGCAGGCGATGTTCTGCGGCGTGCCCTGACCGGCCGATCCGTAGTTGATCTTGCCCGGGTTGGCCTTGGCGTAGGCGATGAACTCGGGAAGCGTGTTCGCCGGAACTGACGGGTTGACCACGACGACGTAGGCGAGCCGCGCGGCGCAGATGACCGGCGCGATGTCGCGCATGAAATCGAAGCCGAGGTTGGAATAGAGCGCCGAGTTGATCGCGTGCGGCGTCACGACCTGGAGCAGCGTGTAGCCGTCGGGTGCGGCCTTGGCGACCGTGTCGGTTGCGATGTTGCCGCTGGCGCCCGGCTTGTTCTCGACGATGAACTGCTGGCCGAGACGCTCGGTCAGCCATTCGGCCGCGAGGCGGGCCTGGATGTCGGTCGCCCCGCCGGCCGGAAAGCCGACGAGGATGCGGGCCGGCTTCGACGGATAGGCCTGGGCAAAAGCTCCGCTCGAAACCACGGGCAAGGCAGCGGAACCCGCGGCCAGGTGCACGAACGCGCGACGGCTGATCTTCATGATGTTTCCTCCGCAGGCTGCGCCTTCTCGTGGATTTCGATCCATCCGGGCCAGCTGCGGGATCAGGCTACACCCGGCCTGTCGGCGGGCGGAAGGGGCGAACGGCTCGTCGCCCAGGCTAGAGAGCGTTGATTTCCCTGACCTTGTTGGCGAGGCCCAGCTTGCGGTTGCAGAGCGGCCAGTGCCAGGTCTCGCCCTGGTCGAACATCACCCAGGCGGTGAGCGCCGCCGCCTTTTCGTAGTCCTGGGCGGCCTCGATCGCTTCCTGGGTCGTGAGCACCGTGCCGTCACGCCGCTGCTGCATGGTGATGTAGGTGCGCGCCGTGTACTGGAAACGACCATGGTAGGCGCCGCGCCCGCCGACGATGCGACTCGAATGCGGTCCCCAGCTGCCGCTCTCGCAAATCGCGAGCGACTGGACGACTTCGTCCTTGCGCGCTTTCACGAACATCTCGTGCTCCGTCGGGCCCTGCGGGACGGCGGCCGTCTCGACGGGCTTCTTGGCGCATCCCGGGCCGAGGCAGAGCCCGGCGAGCAGGAGCGGGAGCGTGGCGGTTCGATGAATGTTCACGACCGGCCATTGATCACATGATTTTATCCCCAGGGTAAACCCCGCCCCCCGCAGGCCATGGCACCCAGGGCGCTACCGCCGCAGGATCGGCCGTCACATCAGCCGACCCCGTAAATTGCCGCCTGCGCTGGCTTAACGGGCTCTCGGGCCGCGGACCTACGGAAAGCGCTCAACCGCGCATGTCGAAGCGGCCAACCGTACTTTCTTGTACCAATTGTAACGAGGCCGGCCGCTTTCAGGCTCCGCCCGCCGGGTGCGTCCTGATCCAGTGACGCGCGATCTCCTCCCGCGTCGCCACCCAGACCTTGGGTTTCGATGCCACGTAGTCGAGGAAGCGCGCCAGCGTCGCGGCGCGGCTCGGCCGGCCGGCGAGGCGGCAGTGCAGGCCGACGGACATCATCTTCGGTGAGCGCGCGCCCTCGGCATACAGCACGTCGAAACTGTCCTTCATCGCCTGCAGCCAGCCGTCGCCCGCTGAGAAGCCAGGAGCGACGCTGAACTTCATGTCGTTCACTTCCAGCGTGTAGGGAATGATCAGGTGCGGTGCGCCGCCCACCTTCACCCAGTACGGCAGATCGTCGCTGTAGGAATCGCTCGAGTAGAGGAAGCCGCCATGCTTCACGACGGCTTCGAGCGTGTGCACGCCGAAGCGGCCGGTGTACCAGCCGACCGGTGCGCGGCCGGCGGCCTGCCGGATTGCCTTCACCGCCTTCTTCATGTGGTCGAGCTCCTGCTCGAGCGTGAAGTCCTTGTAGTTGATCCAGCGCCAGCCGTGGCTCGCCACCTCGTGCCCGGCCTCGGCCATCGCCTTGCCGGCGGCGGGGTTCAGTTCCAGCGCACGTCCGACGGCCCACGAGGTGAAGCGCATGTTGCGTTCCTCGAACAGGCGCAGGATCCGCCAGAAGCCGGCGCGGCTGCCATACTCGTACATCGATTCGGTCGACAGATCGCGGGCTCCGGCGAAGGGCGTGCCGCCCGGCGTCTCGGTCAGGAAGACTTCGGAGGCGGCGTCGCCGTTCAGGACCGTATTCTCCCCGCCCTCCTCGTAGTTCAGCACGAAGCTCACGGCGATGCGCGCGTCGCCGGGCCACTGCGCATGCGGCGGGTTGGGGCCGTAGCCGATCAGGTTGCGGTCGAGATGGTCGTGCATGAAGCCCCCTGAAACGCGCTGCCCGATCCCGGGCGATTGAAGCCCGACTATGGCGCGGCTATAGCTCGCGCGACAAGCTTGGGAGAGCGGGATGAGCGCGGCCGACGCGATCAGGGAAGACCGGCTGTGGCAGAGGCACGCCGACATGGCGAAGCTCGGCGGCACGCCGAAGGGCGGCGTCAATCGGCAGGCGCTCTCGCCCGAGGATGCGGCGGCCCGCAACCTGCTGGGTTCCTGGGCCAGGGCACGCGGCTTCTCGACCTTCACCGACGCGATCGGCAACCTGTTCGTGCGGCGCGAGGGCTCCGAGCCGGATGCCCGGCCGGTGATGAGCGGCTCGCACATGGACAGCCAGCCGACCGGCGGCCGCTTCGACGGCATGTATGGCGTGCTCGCAGCCTTCGAGGCGCTGGAAGCCCTGGAGGATGCCGGCGTGAAGACGAAGCGTCCCGTGGTCGCCGTCGCCTGGACCAACGAGGAAGGCTCTCGGTTCCAGCCCGGCGCCATGGGTTCGGCCGTCTTCGCCGGCCACAACGACCTCGAAAAGATGCTGCAGGTGAAGGACTGGAAGGGCGTCGTGCTCAAGGACGCGCTGGCGGAGACGCTGAAGGCCGCGCCCGCTCCGATGCGCGAGGGCCCGCCCGGCTTCCCGCTCGACGGCTACGTCGAGACCCATATCGAGCAGGGCCCGCGGCTGGAGAACGAGGGCAGGACGATCGGCGTCGTGACCGCCATCCAGGGCAGCCGCCGCTACATCGTGACCACGGAGGGCGAAGAGGCGCATGCCGGCACGACGCCGCGCGCTGCCCGCAAGGATGCCTTCGCGGCTGCGGTCCGCATCGCCCAGGCCATGTACGAGGCCACGACCGACACGGACGACACGCTGCGCTTCACCATCGGCCGGGTCGAAGTCGCACCGGGGTCGCCCAACACGGTACCGGGCCGCACGACCTTCACCATCGACATGCGCCATCCCGACGATTCCGTGCTGGACGCTCATGAGAAAAAGCTGAAGGAAATCGTAGCCACCAGGGCTGCCCCCTGCCCCGCCGGAATCGAGCGCGTCGTCGCCGTTCCGCCGACAAACTTCGATCCGATGGTGGTCGACCTCGTGCGGACGAAGACCAGGGCGCTCGGGCTCAGCAACATGGACATGCCCTCGGGCGCCGGCCACGACGCCATGCACATCGCCCATCTCTGCCCCGCCGGCATGATCTTCGTGCCCTGCGAACGCGGCATCAGCCACAACGAGATCGAGAACGCCACCCCGCAGGACCTCGCCGCTGGCGCCCGCGTGCTGGTCGAGGTGCTGGCGGAGCTGGCCAATCGCTGACGTACCCGTTTCGCCACCCATCCATTGTCATCCCGAGCGCAGCGAGAGACCTTTCCTGTCGCTCGCAGCAGTCACTGAGGAATAGCGCGCCATGTCGAAAAAGATGCAATCCGAACTCGTCTCGATCCTGTCAGACCTGATCGCGCTGCCGAGCCCCTTCCCGCCCGGCACCTCGGTCGAGATCTGCGCCTATACGGCCAGGCGCCTGAAGAAGGCGGGCTACAAGGTCGAGATCGCGACCCGCAAGAAGGGCGTCGACAATGTCGTGGCGCGAATGAAGGGCAAGGGGAAGGGCCCGGTCATCGCCTTCAACGCCCATGTCGATACGGTCGGCGTCGGCGAGCGCTCGAACTGGAAGAGCGATCCCTACAAGGCGCTGGTGAAGGGCGGGCTCGTCTACGGGCTGGGCGCGGGCAACTGCAAGGGAAGCATGGCGGTGCAGATCTGGATCGCCGAGGAGATCGCGCGCCGCGGCGGTCCCGAGAAGGGCGAGCTGATCTTCACATTCGTGGCCGACGAGGAGAATCTCGGGCCCGAAGGCATGGAGTACCTGCGCAAGAGCGGCAAGGTCCGGCCGGACGCCCTGATCCTGGGCGCGCAGACCGAGAACAACCTGATCGTGGCCGAGCGCGGCGTGATGTGGGCGCGCCTCACCACCAAGGGCCGCGCGGCGCATGCCGGCAATCCGGCGGCCGGCGACAACGCCATCCTGCGCATGATGCGCCTCGTGGGCGCGCTCAGCTCCTATTACGACAAGGCGCTGGCGGATCGCGTCTCGGGCGCGATGAAGTCGACGGTCAACATCGGCATGTTCCATGGCGGCCACAACACCAACGTCGTGCCCTCCGCCTGCACCGTCGAGATCGATCGCCGCCTGCTGCCCAACGAGAAGGTGAAGGACGCCTTCAAGGAGCTGAAGAAGGTGATCGACGGCGTCGGCGAGCCGAAGTCGATGTACGGCGTCGAGTTCCTGACCGGCACCAACGGCTTCTTCGCGCCCGAGAACGGCGCGGCGGTCGGCGCGTTCGAAGCGGCGGTGAAGACCCACAGCCGCCGCAAGGTGAAGTTCCTCAACGCCACCGGCGTGAGCGACGGCCGCTACTATGCCGACGACGGCATCGAGATCATCAACTTCGGCCCGGGCTCGGGCGCGCAGGGCCATGCCGCCAACGAGAGCGTGCCGATCGCCGAGATGGTCGATGCCGCCCACATCCAGCTCGACGTGGTGAAGCGCCTGCTGGGCTGATCGCCTGCTTTGCACCCTGCCCCGGCGCGTGGCACGCTCCGGGCAGGGAGAAGACACCATGCCGTTCTATGAAAAAGGCGACGTCCGCATTCACTACGAAGAGATGGGCTCGGGCCTGCCGCTGCTGATCATTCCGGGCGGCGGGCTGAACTCGACCATCGCCGGTCTCGACAAGACCCATCCGTTCAACGCGATGCGGGAATTCAGCGACCGCTTCCGCTGCATCTGCGCCGACCTGCGCAACGCCAATGGCGGCCAGTCGACCGGCCCGCTCGACATCGAACGCACTTGGGATGCCATCACCGACGACCATGTCGGCCTGATGGACCATCTCGGCGCCAAGCAGTTCATGGTGCTGGGCTACTGCATCGGCCAGCCGCTGATCTGGAACCTGATCAAGCGCGTGGGCGACCGCGTGATCGCCGCCGTCCTGACGCAGCCCTCGGGCTTCCGCCCCGAACTGCCCAACCAGTTCTACGACAACAACATGAAGGGCTGGGGGCCCGACTTCGTGGCGAAGCGGCCGGAGTACACGATGGACCAGGTGAGCCAGTACCTCACCAACATGTACACCAAGAAGGCCGACTTCGTGTTCACCGTGCCGCGCGAGTTCGTGAAGGCCTGCAAGACCCCGATCCTCGTCGCGCCCGACGACAGCCCGCCGCATCCCTACAAGGTGGCGATGGAAGTGGCGATGCTCTCACCCAATTCGCAGGTCACGCTCTATCCGTGGAAGGACACGCCGGAGCGTGTTCCGCTGGCGGTGCGCCACATCCGGATGTTCCTGGAAGCGCACCGGCCATAAGCACCGCGTCCGTGGCCCATCCTTCGAGACGCACGCCTGCGGCGTGCTCCTCAGGATGAGGTAAAATCAATCGAGCGAACCATCAAAGCCTCACCCTGAGGAGCGCCTCACAGAGGCGCGTCTCGAAGGGTGGGCACGCGCACCGCGTTTGCTAAGCCGTCTTCTGCGCCTTGAGCCCCAGCTTCTCGATCGTCTGTTCGCGCATCACGAACTTCTGGATCTTGCCGGTGATGGTCATCGGGAATTCGGGCACGAACTCGATGTAGCGCGGGATCTTGTAGTGGGCGATCTGGCCCTGGCAGAAGGCACGGATCTCCTCGTCGGTCGCGGTCTGGCCGGCATGCAGCTTGATCCAGGCGCAGACCGCCTCGCCGTAGCGCAGGTCGGGCACGCCGATCACCTGCACGTCCTGCACCTTCGGGTGACGATAGAGGAACTCCTCGATCTCGCGCGGATAGACGTTCTCGCCGCCGCGGATGATCATGTCCTTGAGGCGGCCGACGATGTTGACATAGCCCTGCTCGTCCATGGTCGCGAGATCGCCGGTGTGCATCCAGCCCGCCTCGTCGACGGCCTCCTTCGTCTTGGCCTCGTCGTTCCAGTAGCCCTTCATCACCGAATAGCCGCGGGTGCAGAACTCGCCGGTCTCGCCGCGCGGCACGGTGCGGCCCTCGGTGTCGACGATCTTGATCTCGATGTGCGGCAGCACCTGGCCGACGGTCGAGACGCGGCGCTCCACCGGATCGTCGGTGGCGCACTGGGTCGACACCGGCGAGGTCTCGGTCATGCCGTAGGCGATGGTGACCTCGCCCATGTGCATGTGGCTCTGCACCTTCTTCATCACCTCGATGGGACAGGGCGCCCCGGCCATGATGCCGGTGCGCAGGCTCTTGAGGTCGAACTTCGCGAAATCGGGATGGTCGAGCTGGGCGATGAACATGGTGGGCACGCCGTAGAGCGCCGTGCAGCGTTCCTCGGCCACGGCCTGCAGGGTCGCCAGCGGATCGAACGCCTCGGACGGATAGACCATGGTCGAGCCGTGCGTCAGGCAGCCCAGGTTGCCCATCACCATGCCGAAGCAGTGATAGAGCGGCACGGGGATGCAGAGCCGGTCCTCGGGCGTGAGCTTCAGCCCCTCGCCCACGAAGTAGCCGTTGTTCAGGATGTTGTGGTGGCTGAGCGTGGCGCCCTTGGGGAACCCGGTCGTCCCTGAGGTGAACTGGATGTTGATCGCGTCGTCGAACTGCAGCAGCGGCGCCAGTTCGGCGATACGCGCCTTCTCGGCATTGCCGCCGGCCGTTGCGACATCGTCGAAGTTGAGCATGCCCGGCGTCTTCTCCTTGCCGAGCCGGATGACATGCTTCAGGTGCGGCAGCTTGCCGTCCTTCACCAGGTCCTCGACGATCTCGAGATAGTTCGAGGTCTTGAGGGCGGGCGCCAGGATCAGCGCGCGGCACTCGACCTTGTTCATCGCATATTCGAGCTCGGCGCGGCGGTACGCCGGGTTCACGTTCACCAGCACCAGTCCCGCTTTCGCAGTTGCGAACTGCGCGAGCGTCCATTCCGAGGTGTTGGGCGACCAGATACCGACCCTGTCGCCACGCTCGAGCCCCAGGGTCAGCAAGCCGGCGGCCAGCTCGTCGACCCGCCGCCCCAACTCGCCCCAGCTCCAGCGCACGTTCTGGTGGCGGACCACCAGCGCCTCGCGGTCGCGATGGGCCTCGACGGTCCGGTCGAAGAAAGCGCCGATCGTTTCGCCGATCAGCTTCTTCTCCGAGACGCCATGATCGTAAGAGATTTTAGGGGCAGCCTGAGCTTTGGTCATGAATGAAGATTAGCGCGCCATGCGAGATTTGGAATCATGAAACTCGATTTCGTCACCGTGGACGTGTTCACGGACCGCCAGTTCGGGGGCAACCCCCTCGCCGTCATCACCAATGCACAGGGCCTGTCGGGCGAGCGCATGCAGGCCATCGCCGCCGAATTCAACCTGGCCGAGACGACCTTCGTCCTGCCGCCGAAAGATCCGGCCCACACGGCCGAGGTCCGCATCTTCACGCCCAAGGCCGAGATGCCCTTCGCCGGCCATCCCAATGTCGGCACCGCCTTCGTGCTGGCCCGGGCCGGCACCAGCTACGGCCGGCCGGTGACCGGCGACCGGCTGGTCTTCGAGGAGAAGGCCGGCCTCGTCGCCATGGACATCGAGCGCGAGGCCGGCGCCGTCGTGGCGACGCGCCTGGCCGCGCCCGTGCCGCTCAGCTTCGGCGAGGAGATCGATCCCGCCCTCGTCGCCCAGGCCTGCTCCCTGAAGCCTGAGGACCTGAAGCTCGACGTCCATCCGCCGCGGGTCGCGTCCTGCGGTGCACCGCTCCTCTTCGTCGAACTGAAATCGCGCGAGGCCCTCAAGCGAGCGGCGCCCCGCGCCGAGATCTTCGCGCGCGACCTGCCGCGCGACCGCATCGTCGGCATCCATCTCTACGTGCAGGCGCAGGAGGGCGACATCGACGTGCAGACCCGCATGTTCGCCCCCGAGCACGGCATCCTCGAGGATCCCGCCACGGGCGCCGCCAACGTGGCGCTGATCGGCGTGCTGACGCACCACCGGCCCGAGACCGACATCACCTTGGACAAAACCATCGGCCAGGGCTTCGATATGGGCCGGCCCAGCGTGCTGCGCGCCTCTGCCGAGAAGAAGGACGGCAAGGTCGTCGCCACCTACATCGGCGGCCGCTGCAAGCCGATGATGAGCGGCGTAATCGAGCTCGATTGAACCGAACCTTAAAGGTCCCTCGCTGCGCTCGGGATGACAGCGCTTTTCGAATCGACGCACGGCGCCAATCCCGCCACCATTGTCATCCCGAGCGCAGCGAGGGGCCTTTCACTTTTGCCTGGTTAGCGGCAGCGCCGCACCCTGCTTCACCGGGCGTAGCGCAAACGAGCTGCGGATCTGAGCGATGCCCTGGATCTTGGTGAAGTCCATCACGAAGCGCTCGTACGCCTCGAGGTCGGGAACGACCACCCGCAGCAGATAGTCGCTGTCGCCGGTCATCAGGTAGCATTCCATCACCTCGGGCCGCTCGGCCGCCGCCCGCTCGAAATCCTTCAGGGCCTTCTCAGTCTGGGTCGTGAGCGACACGCTGACGAAGACGTTGACCGACAGGCCGACCGACTTGGCGTCGACCTGGGCGGCATAGCCCTTGATGACCCCCGCCTCCTCCAGCGCCTTGACCCGCCGCCAGCAGGGCGACGAGGAAAGCCCGACCTGCTCGGCGAGGTCGGCATTGCTCAGGCGGCCATCGTGCTGCAGCCGTTCGAGAATGCGCCGGTCGATCGCATCGAGGGATATCATTGCTCTATTTTCTCATTCAGGGGTAGATTCTACCCTATACAGCCCGTTCCGCGACCCGAACGCAAGGACCTTCCAGCCCGTCGGGAGTATCCGTTGGCCATGACCACCCTCGCCCCCATCCAGCGTCTTCGCCTCCTCCGTGAACTGGAACGCAAGGTGCTGTGGCTCAGCGCCTGGACGATCCATCACGCCAACCACATCCGTCCCAACCGCGACGGGCTGAAGGTCGGCGGGCACCAAGCCTCCTGCGCCTCGCTGGCGACGGTCATGTCCGCGCTCTATTTCTCGGTGCTGCGCCCGGAGGATCGCGTCGCGGTGAAACCGCACGCCTCGCCGGTGTTCCACGCCATCCAGTACCTGTTCGGCCACCAGACCCGCGAGAAGCTCGAACGCTTCCGCGCGCTGGGCGGGGCGCAGTCCTATCCGTCGCGCACCAAGGACGTGGACGACGTCGACTTCTCGACGGGCTCGGTCGGCCTCGGCGTCGCCATGACCCTGTTCTCGTCGATCGTGCAGGACTATGTGCGGCTGAAGAACCTGGGTGACGGCAAGCGCCCCACGGGACGCATGGTGGCGCTGGTCGGCGACGCCGAACTCGACGAGGGCAACATCTTCGAGGCGCTGCTCGAAGGCTGGAAGCACGACGTCCGGAATCTGTGGTGGGTGATCGACTACAACCGCCAGAGCCTCGACGGCGTGGTGAACGACCGGCTGTTCGGCCGCGTCGCCGAAATGTTCGAGCTGGTCGGCTGGCGCGTCGTCACGCTGAAGTACGGCAAGTTGCTGGAAACCGCCTTCACCCAGCCCGACGGCGCGCACCTGCGCGACTGGATCGACGCCTGCCCCAACTCGCTCTACTCGGCGCTGGTGTTCAAAGGCGGGGCCGGCTGGCGCGAGGCGCTGACGCGCGACCTCAACCAGTATCCCGGCATCCGCCGCATCCTCGAGCAGCACGACGACGCGTCGCTGCACCGGCTGATGACCAACCTGGCCGGCAATGACATGCAGGCCGTGGTCGACGCCTTCGAGAACGTCACCGACGACACGCCGACCTGCTTCATCGCCTACACGATCAAGGGCCAGGGCCTGCCCTTCGCCGGCCACAAGGACAATCATTCCGGCCTGATGACGCTCGACCAGATGGCGGGTTTCAAGAAGGGCATGGGGATCGCGGACGGCGAGGAGTGGGACAAGTTCGCGGGCCTCACCTCGGCGCCGGCCGACCTGCAGGCCTTCCTCGATGCAGCACCTTTCAACGCCGAGGGCCGCCGCCGCACCGAGGCGCCGATCATCGCGCTTCCGGCGCAGCTCACCAAGCCCAACGACAGGAAGTCGAGCACGCAGGAAGGATTCGGCAAGATCCTGAACGCGATCGCCTCGGAAGACGGCGAACTCGCCCGCCACATCGTCACGACCTCGCCGGACGTCACGGTCTCGACCAATCTCGGCGCCTGGGTGAACCGGCGCGGCCTGTTCGGCCACACCGAAGCCGAGGACGTGTTCCGCGAGCTCAAGGTCGTGTCGGCCCAGCTCTGGCGGCAGACGCCCAAGGGCCAGCACGTGGAACTGGGCATCGCCGAGAACAACCTGTTCATCCAGCTCGCCGCGCTGGGCCTCAGCCATCAGCTGTTCGGCGCGCGCCTGCTGCCGATCGGCACGCTCTACGATCCGTTCATCGCGCGCGGCCTCGATGCTTTGAACTACGCCTGCTACCAGGATTCACGCTTCATGCTGGTGGCGACGCCCTCCGGCGTGACGCTGGCGCCGGAAGGCGGTGCGCATCAGAGTATCCATACGCCGCTGATCGGCATCGGCCAGCCGGGCCTCGTCTCCTATGAGCCCGCCTATGTCGACGAGCTGGCGGTGCTGATGCGCCATGGCTTCGAATACATGCAGCAGCCCGACGGCGGCTCGGTCTATCTGCGCCTGTCGACCCGCAGCCTGGCCCAGCCCGAGCGCACGCTGACGCCGGCGCAGCAGGCCGACATCGTGTCCGGCGGCTACTGGTACGCTCCGCCCGAAGAGGGCTCGGACGTGGCCATCGTCGCCATGGGCGCGGTGACCCCGGAAGCCATCGCCGCTCACGAGAGCGTTGCGCGCGACTTCGCCGGCGCCGGCCTGCTGGTGCTGACCTCGCCCGACCGGCTGCACACCGACTGGCTGGCCGCGCAGCGCAATCGCGGCCGCACGGCGGGAATGGTCGACCGCTCGGCGAGCCCGATCGAGCGGCTGCTGGCGCCCTTGTCGCGCGATGCGCGCATCGTGACGGTGATGGACGGCCATCCGCTGGCGCTGTCGTGGCTGGGTTCGGTGCGCGGCCAGCGGGTCGTGCCGCTCGGCATCGAGAAGTTCGGCCAGTCCGGCGACATACCAGATCTCTATCGCGCCTACGGGCTCGACACGGCGGCGATAATCGACGCGGTGGCGCGCGCCGTCTAAACTGGCGCCGTGAAAGTAGACGGCACACCTTATCGAACCATCTGGCTCGGCGCCGACGGCACGACCGTCCAGGCCATCGACCAGACCCTTCTGCCCCACCGTTTCGTCGTGCGCGATCTGCGCACAATGGAAGACGCCGAGGTGGCGATCCGCACCATGATCGTGCGTGGCGCGCCCCTGATCGGCGCCGCCGCGGCCTACGGTATGGCGCTCGCCATGGCGGCCGATCCGTCCGACGCGATGCTGGAGCGTGCCTATCGCCTCCTCCTGGACTCGCGGCCCACGGCGGTGAACCTGCGCTGGGCGCTCGACGATCTGCGCGCGCTGCTGGCGCCCTTGCCGCCCGCCCGGCGGCGCGAGGCGGCCTACCGGCGCGCCGCCGAGATCTGCGACGAAGACGCGGAGATCTGCCGCCGAATCGGCGAGAACGGGCTCGGCCTGATCCGCAGGCTGACGCCGCGCGACAAGGGCGGCCGACTCAATGCGCTCACCCATTGCAACGCCGGCTGGCTCGCCACCGTCGACTGGGGCACGGCGCTGGCTCCGATCTACCAGGCGCACAATGCCGGCATTCCGATCCATGTCTGGGTCGACGAGACGCGGCCGCGCAACCAGGGCGCCAGCCTGACGGCTTGGGAATTGAGCAAGCACGGTGTGCCGCACACGGTCATCGCCGACAATGCCGGCGGCCACCTGATGCAGCACGACCAGGTCGATTTCGTCATAACCGGCACCGACCGCACGACACGCGGCGGCGACGTCTGCAACAAGATCGGCACCTACCTGAAGGCGCTGGCCGCCCACGACAATGGCGTGCCCTTCTATGTGGGCCTGCCCTACCCGACCATCGACTGGACGATCGTCGACGGCGTGCGCGAGATCCCCATCGAGGAGCGCAGTGCCCGCGAAGTGTCGCACATGACGGGGCGTACCGAGGATGGCGAACTGGCGACGGTCCACGTGCTGCCCGAGGGGAGCAACGCCGCCAATCCGGGCTTCGACGTGACGCCCGCACGCCTGGTGACGGCGCTGATCACCGAGCGCGGCGTCTGCGATGCCAGTGAGGCCGGCCTGCTGTCGCTCTATCCCGAGCAGTCGCGGGCGGCGTGAAGATCACGGCGGCGACGAAGGCCACCATCGGGCTCTGCCTCACCCAGATCGTCGGCTGGGGCACGACCTTCCTGATGCCCTCGGTCCTGGGCCGCCACTTCCAGCGCGACCTCGACCTGCCGAGCGAAGTCGTCTACGGCGGCATCACGGTGATGTTCGGGGTCGGCGCCCTGTTCGCCCCACGTGTCGGCCGGCTGCTCGACCGTACCGGCGCCCGCTCCGTGATGGCCGTCGGCTCGGTCATCTATGCCCTGTCGCTCGCCGCGCTCGCCTTCTCGCAGGGTCTGGTGACCTACCTTCTCTGCTGGGCCGCCATGGGCATCGCCTCGACGCTGGCGCTGAACACGCCCGCCAGCATCGCGCTGGCGCAGATCGCGGGCAGCCGCGCGCGCCAGGCCATCGCCATCCTTGCGATCATCGGCGGCTTCGCCTCGACGGTGTTCTGGCCGGTCTCGGAGGCGCTGGAAGTCATCATGAGCTGGCGCGGCGTGCTGCTGGTCTATGCGGCGATCCATCTGCTGGTCTGTGCGCCCGTCCATCTCCTCGTATTGCCGGGCCGGCCGAGCGTCGCGGCGCAGACGGCCGTGGGCACGAGCGCCTCGGGGCTGCCGTCGGACCGTACCGATCGTCTCTTCGTCCTGCTGGCGATCGCCTTCTCCTGCGGCGCCTTCATTTTCACGGGCTTCATCGTGCACGCGATCGGCGTACTGCGCGGCCTGGGCCACGATCCCGCGTCCGCGCTGCTGCTGGCCTCCCTGATCGGCCCCGCACAGGTCGGCGTGCGGGTGATCGAACTGCTGTTCGGGCACCGTTACGCCATCAGCAGCTCGACCCTGTTCGCCGCCGCCGTCCTGCCGCTCGGCCTCGGCCTCGCGCTGCTGGCGGGCGGCAACTTCGCAATCGCCCTGCTCTGCCTCGTCGCCTTCGGAATCGCCAACGGCCTGAAGGCGGTGCTGCGCGCCACGCTGCCGCTCGCCCTGTTCGGACGCGCCCAGTTCGGCACCTATCTCGGCCGCCTCGCGCTCCCCCAGGGTATCGTCTCGGCCGCGGCCCCGCCGGTGCTGGCCGCGGTGATGGCCAAGTACGGTGCCGAGGGCGTGCTGGCGATGACCTTCGTGATCGCCACCATCGCCTTCGTTGCGACCGTCCTGCTGGTGCGGACCAGCGGCACGATTCGCTGAGTCGGGCCGCTGAGTCGGGCCGCTGATCCGGGCGGGCGATCAGCCGCCGGCGCAAGCGCCGGGCATCCGCCGACGCCAGTCGAAGTGCCTTTCCCAGGCCGCGCAGAACTGCAGCACTTGCTCGTCCGCGAAACGCCGCCCGATCACCTGCAGTCCGACCGGCAGGCCCGACGGCGACCAGCCGCAGGGCACCGATGCCGCAGGCTGGCCGGTGATGTTGAACGGATAGGAAAAAGGCGTCCAACGCGCCCAGGGCACCGGCTTGTCCATGTCCATGTCGGGAGGCCCGTCCGCCTCGGCCGCAAAGGGTTCGATCGGCACCATCGGCATCACGAGAAGGTCGAAGGTCTCGAACGCCTCCGCGACCGCGCGATTGAAGGCCGCCCGCGCCTGCAGCGTGCGGAAATGGTCCTCCAGCCTGATCGACGCCGACCGCGCCACCATGCGTGCGAAGCCCGGGTCGATCCGCGCCATGTCTTCGGGCTTCAGGCCGCCATAGAGCGCGCCGCGCGCGACCCAGAGCGCATCGAAGATGTCGATGGGATCGGGCCAGTCGAGCTTCGCGTCGACGATCTCGACCGGCAGGCGCGCCGCGATCTCGCCGAAGGCGCCGGCGATCACCGCCGCAACGGCGGGGTCGACGGAGACGCCGAACAGGGTCGGCGCGAGTACGCAGCGCAGTTTCGGCAGATCGCCCAGGGTCTCGCGATAGGAGAGGCCGGCCGCCGGCAGCGACTGCGGATCGCGCGCATCCGGTCCCTGCACGACGTCGAGCGCGAGAGCATAGTCCTCGACGCTGTTCGTCATGGGTCCCGCATGCGACAGATGCTCGGTCGGGCTCAGCGGATAGGTCGGCACGCGCGCGAGCGTGGGTTTCAGCGAGAAGATGCCGCAGAACGAGGCCGGCACCCGCATGGAGCCGCCGCCGTCCGAACCCAGAGTCAGCGGCACCGTGCGGTCGGCGACGGCAACGGCTGAACCCGCACTCGAACCGCCCGCGGTCTTCGAGACGTCCCAGGGGTTTCGCGTCACGCCATAGAGCGGCGAGTTGGATGCGGCTTTCCACCCCAGTTCGGGCGTCGTGGTCTTGCCGACCATGATCGCACCCGCGCCCAGCAGGCGCTCGACCGACGGCGCGGTCTCCGTTGCGACCGAATCGACGTAGAGCCGGGAGCCGCGCTGCGTCCGGTAGCCGTCGACCAGGAACAGGTCCTTGATGCCGACCGGCACGCCGTGAAATGGTCCGCGGAACGACTTGGCCCGGGCCTCCGTCTCCAGTTGCGCCGCCCGCTTCCGTGCATCGTCGTGGAAGATGGCGCTGTAGGCATTCACCGCGGGCTCGGTCTGCTCGATCGCATCGAGCGAGGCCTCGACCAGCTCCACGGGCGAGACCTCGCCTGTCCGCACCAGCCTCGCCATCTCGACCGCGCTCAAGGCTGCGTAGTCACGCAGTTCCATCGTCTTCCTCCCGATCCGGTTTTCCTAGAGGCGTCGGCCCGATGCGGCGTCGAACAGGTGCAGGTCCTTCGCCCGCACCTTCACGCCATGTTCCGTGGCCTCGCCCAGTTCGGTGTCCGGCGGCGCCGCCACCACGAACCCGTCGCGCCCGTCGTCGAGATGGACCAGCTTCACGCTGCCCAGATCCTCGACCAGTTCGACACGCCCGCCGAGGCCGCCCGCCGTCGATGGCGCCAGCGCGAGCGCATCGGGCCGCACGCCCACCACGACCTCGCGATCCGGCGGACCGATCTGCGCACCCTCTCCCGCCAATGCAGCGCCGCCGTCCAGGCTGAGGGATCTGCCGTCGTCAGCCACCTTGCCCTTGAAGAAATTCATCGGCAGCGAGCCGATGAAGCCCGCCACGAACAGGGTCGCCGGCCGCGCATAGACTTCGCCCGGCGTCCCGACCTGCTCGACCCGTCCGGCGTTCATCACGATCAGGCGGTTGGCGAGCGACATCGCCTCGACCTGGTCGTGCGTCACCAGGATCGAGGTGGCGTCGAGGCGCAGATGCAGCCGCTTCAGCTCGGTTCGCATCTGGTGGCGCAGCTTGGCGTCGAGGTTCGACAGCGGTTCGTCGAACAGGAAGACCTTGGGCTCGCGGATGATGGCGCGGCCCATCGCGACCCGCTGGCGCTGGCCGCCGCTCAGCTGCGTGGGCTTGCGGGCGAGGAAGTCGCCGATGCCCAGGATGCCCGCGACGCCCGCCACCTTGTCACGGATCGTCTGCTTCGGCGCATGCGCGATCCTGAGCGAATAGGACATGTTCTCGGCCACGCTCATGTGCGGGTAGAGCGCGTAGTTCTGGAACACCATGGCGATGTCGCGCTCGCGCGGCTCGAGCCGGTTGACCACGCGCCCGTCGATCGCGATCTCACCGCCGGTGATCTCCTCCAGTCCGGCGATCATGCGCAGCAGGGTGGACTTGCCGCAGCCGCTCGGCCCCAGGATGACGGCGAACTCGCCGTGCCGGATCTCGAGATCGACGCCGTGCAGGACCTTCGCGGGCCCGTAGGACTTCTCGACTTTGCGTATGTCGACGGTGGCCAAGGGAATGCTCCGCTATTTTTCCGAGTCGACGAGGCCTTTGACGAACCAGCGCTGCAACGCCACGACCACCATCACCGGCGGCAGCGTGATCAGCAGCGCCCCGGCCATCAGCGTGTTCCACTTCGGCACCGCCTCCGGCGCGGCGGAGATCTGCTTGGAGAGCCCGATCACCGCTGTCGTCATGCTGGCCTCGGTCGTGATCAGCAGCGGCCAGAGATACTGGTTCCAGCCGAACACGAAGAGGATCACCGTGAGCGCCACGACGTTGGTCCGGGACATCGGCCACAGCACGTCGATCAGGAAACGCATGGGCGAGGCACCATCGATCTTTGCCGCCTCCAGCAGTTCCTCGGGGATCGTGAGGAAGAGCTGGCGGAACAGGAAGGTCGCGGTGGCCGAAGCCATCAGCGGCAGGATGAGGCCGGCGTAGGAATCGAGCAGGCTCCACTTCACGACCGCCTCGACGTTCCAGCCGGTCAGGCTCTCCAGCGGTCCTCGCAGGCCCGTCTGGTCGAGCAGCCAGCCCAGCCCCTGCAGCGGATGTGCCGCCACCGCGTAGGTCGGCACGATGCGCACCTCGATCGGCAGCATCAGCGTGGCGAAGATCAGCCAGAAGGCCGTCATTCGGAAGGGAAAGCGGAAATAGGTGATGGCGAAGGCCGAGAGGATCGACAACGCGATCTTGCCCACCGTCACTCCCACCGAGACGATCAGCGAATTGACCAGCTGCCGCCCGAGATCGCCGCGTGCCATCGCCGTCTTGAGGTTCGTCCAGAGTTCGTTGCCCGGCGTCAGCGGCATAGGCACCTGCAGAACGTCGGGCAGGGTATGGGTCGCGGCGATCAGCGCGTAGTAGAGCGGCAGGCAGACGGCCACCACGCCCGCGATCAGCAGGATGTGGCAAACCAGGTCCAGCCAGGGGGTCCGCTCGATCATTGGGCGTACTTCACGCGTCGCTCGAGGAAGCGGAACTGCACGGCCGTCAGCCCGATCACCAGGATCATCAGGATGACCGACTGCGCCGAGGACAGGCCGAGGTCGAGGCCGAGGAAGCCGTCGGCATAGACCTTGTACACCAGGATGTCGGTCGCCCCGCCCGGGCCGCCCTGGGTCAAGGCATGGATGATGCCAAACGTGTCGAAGAAAGCGTAGACGACATTGATGACCAGCAGGAAGAAGGTGGTCGGCGAAATCAGAGGAAAGACGATGCTGACGAAGCGCCGGACCGGTCCCGCCCCGTCGATGGCGGCGGCCTCGATCAGCGAGCGCGGAATCGCCTGCAGGGCGGCGAGAAAGAACACGAAATTGTAGCTCACCTGCTTCCAGGCGGCCGCGACGATCACCAGCAGCATGGCATCGTTGCCGTCGAGCAGCGGGTTCCAGGCGACGCCGAAGCCCTGCTTCAGCATCAGCGCGATCGCGCCGTAGATCGGATGGAACAGGAACAGCCAGAGCACGCCGGCCAGGACAGGCGCCACGGCATAGGGCCAGATGACCAGCAGCCGGTAGACCGATTTGCCGCGCACCACCCGGTCGACCAGCACCGCGAAGGCCAGCCCGGCCAGCACCGCCGAGGCGGTCGTGCCGGAACTGAAGATGGCTGTCCGGTAGATCGAGTTGAAGTATTCCGGACTGGTCAGCACGTCGCGGAAATTGTCGAACCAGACGAAGGTCGAGCGCTGACCGAAGGGATCGCTGACGGTAAAGGCCTGGTAGAGCGCCTGTGCCGCGGGCCAGAAGACGAAGATGGCCAGCACGAGCATCTGCGGTGCGAGCAGGAGGAACGCCAGCGGCTTGTGCCGCTGGAAGTTCACGCGCTTGATCACGACGTGGATCCGTTCCCCGGGCGCGGCACCTCAGTTGCCGCGCTGGCGTTCGAAACGGCGCAGGATCTCGTTGCCCCGGCGCACGGCGTCGTCCATCGCCTGCTGTGCCGTCTTCTTGTTGGACCAGACGGCCTCCATTTCCTCTTCGAGGGCGGCGACGTACTGGTTGGCGTTGCCCAGGCGCACCGTCATGGTGTTGAGCGTCGGCGTGCCGCGCTGGACCTGCGTGATGGCCACTTCCTGCTGCGGGTACTTGTCGTAATAGCCCTCGGCCTTGACCTTCTCGTACGCCGCCTTGGTGATCGGCATGTAGCCAGTGTCCTTGTGCCACTTGGCCTGCTGGTCCGGATTGGTCAGATGCGCGAGGAACGCGGCCACGCCCTTGTATTCCTCGGGCTTGTGGCCCTTCAGCACCCAGAGCGCGCCGCCGCCGATCAGGCTGTTGTGCGGCGTCGTACCGGCCTCGTAGGGCAGCGGCGCGGCCTCGAAGGCGAACTTCGCGCTGGCCTGCAGCGAGGAGAACACCGCCGACGAATGGGTCATCATCGCGCAGCGGCCGGAGGCGAAGGCCGGCGTGGCACTGCTGCCCTGCCGGCCGGAATAGACGTAGCGGCCGTCGGCCACCCAGGACTGCAGGCGCGCGATGTTCTTCACCACCGCCGTCTTGTTGTAGGTGAAGGTCGCGTCGAGCCCGTCGAGGCCGTTATGCTGCGTGGCGATCGGCAGGTCGTGGATCGTCGAATAGTTGTCGACATGAACCCACTGCTGCCAGCCCGACGTGTAGCCGCATTCGAAGCCGGCGGCGCGCAGCTTGGTCAGGTACTCGCCCATCTCGTCCCAGGTCACCGGCGGGCGGGTGAGGCCCGCCTTTGCGAAGCCGTCCTTGTTGTACCAGAGGATCGGCGTCGAGGCGCTGAACGGCAGCGACAGGAGCTTCTTGTCCTTGGTGCGGTAGTAGTTCAGCACCGGCTGGATGTAGTTGTCCCAGTCGACCTTGTAGCCTTCGGCTGCCAGCAGGTCCTGGACGGGATAGACCGCACCCGAAAGCAGCATGCTCTGCGTTCCCTGGCCGATCACGACCAGAAGCTGCGGATGCTTGTTCGCACGAAAGCCGGCGATGGCGGCGTTGAAGGTCTCGTCGTAGGTGCCGCGGCCGCTGGCCACGACCTTGTAGGCGGTCTGGGAATTGTTGAAGCTGTCGATCTGCTGCTTCAGCGCATCGTCGATTGGGCCGAGCGTGGGATGCCAGAACTGGATCTCGATCGGCGCGGCGGCGGCCACCGAGGCGCCGAAGGCGGCGATCATGCCTGCGAAGGCGCCGAGCAATCTTCTCCTCATGACGAATTCCTTCTGCTGCATCAGGGGCGGACGTGAAGACCCTTGGAC
The DNA here is from genome assembly GCF_020880995.1 of Reyranella aquatilis. Lineage (GTDB taxonomy): Bacteria > Pseudomonadota > Alphaproteobacteria > Reyranellales > Reyranellaceae > Reyranella > Reyranella aquatilis. The sequence goes on from NZ_JAJISD010000005.1 coordinate 239,817, forward strand.
GAAACGTGCATGCCGGTGAGCTCGCGGCCGCTGGAAACGATGCGCCACGACAGCATTTTCTGTGCGTAGGCGAGCATCGCCGGCGCCGCGGCCGGATCGCGAGACAGGTCGTTGAGACAGTGCGGATCAGCCGCGAGGTCGAAGAACAGCGGCGGCAGGGCCGCGAAGTGGACGTACTTGAAGCGCTCGTCGCGGATGACGGCCAGCGAGCAGGAATCCATAGGCAGGCCGAGCGCGACCTCCGAATCGGCGGCGCCCAAGCCGCGGAAGTCGAACTCCCAATGCACTTCCCGGCGCCAGTCGGCAGGCGCCATGCCGTGCAGCAGCGGCAGCAGGGACCGGCCGTCGCACTGCCGCGGAATGTCGAGGCCGAGCCAGTCGAGGACCGTCGGCATCACGTCCACCGCCTCGGTGAAACGCTCGATCTTCGTGCCGCGGGCGCCATCCGCCGCAGCGCGCGGGTCACGCACGATCAGCGGCACGTTGTAGGCTTCGTCGAAATAGCCCTGCTTGCCCAGCATCCAGTGGTCGCCGAGCAGTTCGCCATGATCGGACGTCACGACGATCAGCGTGTCGTCGTAGAGTCCCCATTCCTTCAGCCTGTCGAGCAGGCGTCCGACCTGGTCGTCGACCTCCTGCACCATGCCGTAGTAGGTGGCACGCAACTGCGCGAGATCGGCGTCGCTGAGATCGGCAACCAGCCCCTGCCCGGTAACGAAGTAGCTCGCGAGATTCTGCGACCGGAGATAGCTCGCCAGCAGCGGATGCTGCGCGCCTTCGCGCTCCGCAGTGGCGGCGCGACGCGGCGGCGCCATGTCGGCCGGATCGTACAGCGCGTTATAGGGCTCTGGGGCGATGAAGGGCGGGTGCGGGCGGATATAGGCCGCGTGCGCGAACCACGAACCGTTGCGCCGCACCGAAATGAAGTCGAGGAGACGGTCGGTGAGGAAGGCGGTGATGCTGTCCTCGGCCTTGAAGCGCGCCGGCGGGAAGGTGGGGCCGCGATCGCCCGCCGGCGCGGCCGGGCGGTAGATCTCGGTGACGTCGTCGGCGAAGGCGTAGCCCTTGGCTTTGAGATCGGCCATCCACGGATAGGGCAGTTCCGGCAGATGCAGTTCAGGAGCGAAGCCCGTCATCACCGATTCGTAGGTGCGCAGCGCGGGATCGTCCGGCGGCAGTCCGGTCGGATCGGCCGTCGTGTCCGTGTAGCCGAACAGGGCCGGGTCGTATCCGGCCTTGCGGCATTCCAGGGCGATATTCGTGAAGCGGCGTGCAAGCGGCGTGCCGTTCCGCATTACGCCGTTGTTGTGCTGATAGGTGCCGGTCAGCAGCGCCGCCCGCGACGGGCCGCAGGGAGCGGCCTGCACGAAATGGCGGCGGCACAGCACGCCGTCGGCCGCCAGCCGGTCGAGGTTCGGGGTCTTCAGCACGGGGTTGCCGGCACAGCCAAGCGCGTCGGCCCGCCACTGATCGATGACGATGAAGAGGATGTTCCTCCGCGCGACCATCCGATGCTCCCCTTCCCCTTCGGGCGATCATCGGGCGCGCGGTTTGTTAGGACAATTTAATATTTGTTCTGTAACTGAAAGATTATTTATACTGCTCTTATGCTCCACACGCAGATCCGCGCCTTCGACGCCGTCGCCCAGGAGGGCAGTTTCTCGCGAGCGGCGGAGGCGCTCGGCCTCACGCAACCAGCCGTGACCATCCAGGTCAAGGCGCTGGAGGAACGCTACGGGGTGAAGCTGTTCGAGCGGTCCCGCCGCGCGGTGAAGCTGACCGAGATGGGCGAGCGGCTGTTCCGCATGTCGCGCCGCTATTCGAGCCTCGAGGAGCAGATGCGCGAGATCCTGACCGAATCATCGGAACTGGAGAGCGGGCAACTCAGCCTCACCGCCGACGGTCCGCACATCGCGATGGGCGTGTTTGCTCGCTTCCTCGCGCGACACCCCAACATCGAACTGTCCGTCGCCATGGGCAATACACGCTTCGTGCGCGAACAGCTGCTGGAGCGGCGCACCGACCTGGCCATCCTGCCCGGCGTCGAGCGCCATCCGCAGATCCATGCCATGCCACTGTGGAAGCACACGGCGGTTCTGATCGTCGCCAACGATCATCCCTGGGCCAGCCGGGAGAGCGTGCGACTGGCCGAGCTGAACGACCAGCCGATGGTCTCGCGCGAGGAAGGCTCCAACACCCGGCGGGTCGCGGCAGCGGCGATGGCGAAGGCCGGTGTCAGGCCACGCACCGTGCTGGAGCTGGGCAGTCGCGAGGCCGTCTGCGAGGCGGTCGGCGCGGGTCTCGGCTTCAGCATCGTCTGGGAACTGGAGGCCAGCGCCTCGACGCGCTTCCGCACCCTCCATTTCCGTGACGCGAAGATCACCAGCAGCGACTATGTCGCCTGCCTGAAGAGCGAACGACTGCGGCGCAGCATCAAGGCCTTCTACGCGGTGGCCGCCAGCCTCTCGAACCAGCGTGAGGCCGCGCGACGCAGCCTGCCCTAGGCCGCGCGGGAAACCGGACGAGGCGGCCGCCTGCTTGCTAGTATGCGATCCGGCAACAGCGGGCTCCGCCCGAGAAGGTCCATGTTCGAACCCCATTCGCTCATCCTCGGCTTCGTCGTCGCCCTCGGCGTCGGCCTGCTGATCGGCATCGACCGCGAGCGCAAGAAGGGCGAAGGGCCCGGACGCGGCGCCGCGGGGCTCCGCACCTTCACCCTCGCATCGCTCGCCGGCGCGACCGCAGCGGCGGCCGGTGGCGATTTCCTTCTGGCCGCGACGGTGCTGGGCGTGGCGGCCTTCGCCGGGCTTTCCTACTGGCATGCGCGTGACAGCGACCCCGGCCTCACGACGGAGACGGCGCTGGTCGCCACCACCCTGCTGGGCGGGCTGGCCGTCCGGGAGCCGGGCTTCGCGGCCGGCGTCGGCGTGATGGTCGCCGTGCTGTTGAACGCGCGGGTCGCCCTGCATCGCTTCGTGCGCTCGATGCTGACCGACGGCGAGATGCACGACCTGCTGATCTTCGCCGCCGCGACGCTGATCGTCCTGCCGCTGCTGCCCGACCATCCGATCGGTCCCTACGGTGCGCTGAACCTGCGCACGATCTGGCTGGTCGTGATCCTGGTGATGGGCGTCGGTGCCCTGGGCTACATCGCAGTCCGCATCGTGGGGCCCCGGTTCGGCCTGCCGCTGGCCGGCCTCGCCTCAGGCTTCATCTCCAGCTCGGCCACCATCGGCGCGATGGGTGCGCGGGCCGCCCGGGAACCGCAGCTGCTGAAGCCCGCGGCCGCCGGCGCCGCACTGTCCTCCGTCGCGACCGTGGTGCAGCTCGGCCTGCTGATCGGTGCCACCGATCTCGAGGCCCTGAAAGCTCTCGCCCTGCCCCTTCTCTTTGCCGGTGCGACGGCGGTCGTCTATGGCGGCGCCTTCATCCTGTGGGCGTTGCGCCAGGACCGCGGCCGGGTCGAGGAAACGGCGGGCAGCGCCTTCAGCCTCAGGACGGCGCTGGTGTTCGCCGCGATCCTGGCCGCCGTGCTTCTGCTGGCGGCCGCGTTGCAGGACTGGATGGGCGAGGCCGGGGTCATCCTGGCAGCCGGCGCGGCCGGCTTTGCCGACACGCATGCGCCGGCGATATCAGTCGCGTCCCTCGTCGCCGAGGGCCGTCTCGCGCCGCCCGCCGCCGTGATTCCCGTTCTCGCCGCCTTCTCGACCAATACAATCACCAAGATGGTGTTCGCCTTCAGCGCGGGCGGTCCGCGTTTCGCCCTCTACGTCGTGCCGGGCCAGCTGCTGATGCTGGCCGCGGCGTGGGCCGCTCTGCTGATCGCGTGATTGCACGAGAGGAAGGAGAGATGGGAAGATCGCCGCCGATGCGTTCCCTCGTCCTGCTTCCCGGCTTCATGTGCGACGCCGATCTGTGGACCGATATGGTCCCCGATATCGAAGCGCTCGGATCCCTTCTCTTCGGCAACGTCTACGAGGACGATTCGCTGGAAGGCATGGCCCGGCGCGTGCTGGCCGAAGCGCCCGAGCGCTTCGTGCTGGTCGGCTTCTCGATGGGCGGCTTCGTAGCGCGCGTGCTCACGCTGATGGCGCCGGAGCGCGTGACGGGCGTGGCCTTCGTCGCCTCCTCCGCGCGCGGCTACTCCGACGAGGAGCGCGCGCGTCGCCAGTCGGGCTACCGGCCGGGCGACCGGCCGCCGCGCGCGGCCGGCGCCGCCTCCAACGCGCTCGGCCTGCATCCCGACCGAGACACCGATCCCGTCCTGCTCGACCGCCTGCGCGGCATGCAACGCCGGCTCGGCCCGGAGGTTCGCAAGCGCCAGGCCGCCCTCGTCCGGCGAGACGGCTATGCCGACCTCGAACGGATCGACTGTCCCTCGCTGGTCGTCGCCTGCCGCCAGGACAGGCTGCGCACCTTCGCCGAGACCGAACGCATGGCGCAGGCTCTGCCCAACTCGAGCTTCAGCATCCTCGAAGACTGCGGCCACATGGCGCCGCTCGAGAAGCCGCGGGAACTGTCGGGATTGCTCGGCGCCTGGATCGAGCGCACGGGCCTCTGATCCGCGTCGCCCGGCTCAGGAGGGCAGCCGCCTGTTCCGGCTCCGACGCGACAGGTGCACGGCGCCGCCGAACAGCAGCGACACCGCGAAGGCGACGGCCGCGGGCAGCCAGAGATCGATGAATGAGAGGATGCGGGCGCGGCCCGGCTGGCGGCGGTCGTAGACGACGTTCACGATATCGCCCGCAGCGAACGAACTGCCGCTGCCGCCGCGGCCATGGAACTCGACCTCGCGGCCCTCCGGCGTCGTGAAGCGCACCACCGGGGCGTAGGATATTCTTTCGACATCGCGACGCACCTCGCGACCGGCAGGCGTCGTCACCTCCTCCGTCACGATCGAGCGGCTTTCGCGTATTTCCAGCACCTTGCCTCGGGCGCGGCCTCCGCTGGCATAGAGATCGACCGCACTCCAAAGCGCAAAGATGCCGATCAGCAGGGCCGACACCGAGATCACGGTGAAGGCGCGCTCACCCACGGCCGCAAGATCGGCACCGTTGGACAACGCCCACGCAATCGCGCCGAACATCAGCCAGAAGCCGCCGAAGCCTGCGAGCAGCAGCGGCACGAGCCAGAGCCGGTCGAACGTCTGGAGGCGAAAGTCCGCGGGCGTCTCGGGCCGGTAGAGGACGGTGACGGCATCGCCCACGGCAAAGTCCGGTGCGCCGCTGGCGAGATCGCGCACCTCGATCGACTCGCCCAGCGGTAGCCGAAACCGAACGACCGGCGCATACATGTCTCCGTCGCGTACGATCTCGGTGACAATGCCGTCGGCGCGCTCGCCGTAGAGGACGTGGCGCAGATTGCCGACACCGATGGCCACGCCGGCGGCCGCAATGAGCCCGCCGATCCCGAGGACCAGCCAGGCGATCCAGCGCCAGTTCGCGTCGGCGGCCACTTGTCCTGCGACCGGTCAGGCGCTGCGTCGCCGCAGCCTGTCGATCAACTCCGACAGCCGGCTGCCCTGGGGCGTCGCCGGATCGAGCAGCCGTTCGTGCGGCGTGTCGCGCGCCAGCCGGCTGATCTCCATCAGCGCGCGGATGTGCTGGCGCCGGGTCAGGCGATATTCGGACGAGCGGTGATGGAAGAAGAGGCGCCGCAGCTGGCCATCGCCCACCAACGCATTCAGTTCGCTGGCGGTCACGTAGAGCAGGAAGGAAACGAAGATCCAGATCTGCACGGCCACGAAGCGATGCCAGCTGAAATCGAGGATGGCCGCCTGGGCCGCGGCATCGAAGCCGCGCGCATCGAAGGCGAAGTGCAGGATCCTCTCCAGAAATCGAACGATCGTGACGACGATGCCGTAGAACACCGTCTTGTAGAGGATGGGCTGGATGAGCGGTGCGCCCCGGAACTTGTCGATGATGCGGACCTTGTCGACGATCAGCACCACCTTTCCGACGACCAGCGCGGTGGTGCTGGCCAGCATGAAGCCGGTGAGGTTGAACCAGTAGTCGTGCGTCAGCAGGTTTGTCGTGAAGACGACGAGGTTGAAGGCGACGAAGAAGTAGAGTGTGGGCGGCAGCATGTGCCGGACCACGTGCATCCAACCATGCAGGAAGCGGCGCGGCAGCGAGGCGATGCCAGTCGCGGTCAAATGCGGCCTCCGTCGATCACGAAGTTCTGCGCCGTGACCAGCCGGCTGTCATCGGCGGCGAGCCACAGCACCATGCGCGCGATGTCGGGCGCGTGGAGAAGCTCCTTGAGGCATTGGGCGTTGAGCTGCGCCGCCCGGGCCTCGGGCGTGACCCAGAGGTCGAGCTGGCGCTGGGTCATGATCCAGCCGGGCGTTACCGCATTGAGGCGGATGTTGTCGCCGCCGAGATCGCGCGCGAGACCGCGCGTCATCCCGATCACTGCCGCCTTGGCCGCCTGGTAGACGGAAAGGTTGGGCGTCATCGTATGGTAGCTCACCGAGCTGAAGTTCACGATCGAGCCACCGCCCGCCCTCTTCATGGACGGTGCCACCGTCTGGATCGCGAAATAGGCGTGGCGCAGGTTGACCGCGATGCGCTCATCCCAGAAGTCCGGCGTCACCTGGTCGAGCGTATGGCGATCGTCGCGCGCGGCGTTATTCACCAGCACCGTGATGGTCCCGAGCTTCGCCGCCACGCCCTCGATGGCCCGCTGATAGGCCGCGACATCGCGGATGTCGCACGGCACGAACAGCGGCACGGTGAGGCGCCGCGCCTCGATCCTGTCGACCAGCGCCCGCGAGGCCGCCTCGTCGATGTCGACGAAGCCGACCCTGGCACCCTGCTCGGCGAAATGCTCGACGATCGAGGCGCCGATGCCGGAGCCGCCGCCCGATACGAAGACGGTCCGCCCCGAGAGGCTGGGATAGGAGGCGAATGAGGACATGACGTTCCTTCTAGATCCTGCTCAGGCGAAACGAGACTTCGCCAGCCAACGTGGCGCCGGCGGCCAGCGGATTCTGACCGACCGCGCCGTTGGCATGACTGACCGGCTCGACACAGAAATATCGTTGGCCGTCGGGAACATAGATCACCAGATGACGAAACGCCTCCGTCGCGGACAGGAAGAGGCGGATGCCCTGACGCGGCCAGGTGATCGACGCCTTCCCGTCCCAGCCGCCGAAGCAGTGGTCGAGCCCCAGTCCCTCGATCCGGCGCGAGTTCGAGAAGTCCCATCCGGACGGCAGTGGCACGTGCCGGATCGGCAGCACCTCGGCGTCGGTCTCCCACACGCCCGACAGGCGGCAAGCGAGTGCTGTATCGGCATCCCGCACGAAGAAAGGATGCAGGCCCAGCCCCATCGGCACGGAGCGGTCTTCCAGATTTTCGACCGACAGGCCGACCATCAGGCCGTCTTCGTTCAGGGTGAAGGTCTGGCGTGCACGATAACGGAAGGGCCAGCCGGTACCTCCCGCGCAGGGTTCGTGGAGATGGAGGAGCTCGGCCCGATCAAGCTCTTGCCGGACAACCTGCCAAGCCGCCGCCCAGCCTTCGCCGTGCATCGGATGAGGCACACCGGGCCAGTTGTTCCGGATTCGGAGGACTTCATCACCGAAAGCAAGGCGACCGTTCGCGATGCGATTGGAAAACGGGACCAGGGGATAGCAGGCCGTGTCCTTGCCCGTGCCGGACGCAAGTGCCCCATCCGTAGCCGGCCGCAACAGGTCGCCGACGCCCTCGAGGGCGAAGCGGGCGATCGAGCCGCCGGCCTGCGGTGCCAAATCGACGGCCATCCCGCCGGCCCGCAGCGACAAAAGCGTCACGCAATCCCCCGTCGCTGTGTAAACTCGCGCGTTTTCAAATTTCGAGGAAACGTATCGATGTCGAACATGCTGAAGAAGCGGCTGCAGGCCGGCAAGGCCTGCGTCAATGGCTGGCTGGCGATCCCCGACGGCTTCGCCGCCGAGACCATGGCGCAGTGCGGCTGGGACAGCGTCACCGTCGACATGCAGCATGGCGTGCAGGACTACCTCTCGATGGTCCGTTGCTTTCAGGCGATGGACAAGTACCCGATCACCCCGCTGGTGCGTGTGCCGTGGAACGAGCCCGGTATCGTCGGCAAGGTGCTGGACGGCGGCGCCTGGGGCGTCATCTGCCCGATGGTGAACACGCCGGCCGAAGCGAAGGCGCTGGTCTCCTATGCGCTCTATCCGCCCAAGGGCAAGCGTTCCAACGGCCCGATCCGCGCCGGCGCCTATGGCGAGGCGACACCCTACCAGGCGATGGCCAACGACGAGGTGCTGATCATCCCGATGATCGAGACGCAGGAGGCGATCGACAACATCGACGCCATTCTCGACGTGCCGGGCGTCAGTGGCATCTATATCGGACCGTCCGACCTCGGCCTGTCGCTCGGCCTGAAGCCGATGCTCGACCGCGAGGAGCCGCAGATCCTGGCGATCTACGACAAGCTGCTCGCCGCCACGAAGAAGCGCGGCCAGTTCGCCGGCCTGCACAACGGCACCGGCAGCTACGCCGCCAAGATGGTCCACAAGGGCTTCCAGCTCGTCACGATCGCCAACGATGCCGGCCTGATGGCAAAGGCCGCGCGCGAGGCCGTTGCGCAGACGCGCAAGGAAGGCGGCCCGACGGCGGCCGCGTAGGGCGGGCCGAGGCGTGCGTTTCAGCAACGCCACGCTGCCCGACAGCAGCCGGCACGATATCGAGGTCGAGGGCGGGCGGATCGCCGCCCTCCTCCCCGTCTCGGGCACGGCGCGCGCGGCCGATCCGGATAGCATCGACCTCGGCGGCAGGCTCGTTCTGCCGCCGCTGGTCGACGGTCACATCCATCTCGACAAGACGCTGCTCGGGCTGCCCTGGGTGCCCAACCAGTCGGCGGGCAACAAGGTCTCCGACCGCATCGAAGCCGAGCGCCGGGTTCGCGCCGCGCGCACCGTGCCGGAGTTCGAGACGGGTTCGAACCTGGTGCGACAGGTCGTGGCCAGCGGCACGCTGCACATGCGCAGCCATGTCGACATCGACAACCAGCTGGGGCTCCGGAACCTCCATGAGGTGCTGAAGATCCGCGAGCACTTCCGCGATCTCGTCACCATCGAGATCGTGGCCTTCCCGCAAAGCGGCATCCTGCGCTCGCCCGGCACGGCGGAATTGCTCGACGAGGCGATCGCTGAGGGCGCGGACCTCGTGGGCGGCCTCGATCCGATCGGCATCGACGGCGATCTCGACGCCCATCTCGATGCGGTGTTCGCGATCGCCCAGCGCCGCGGCGCAGGCATCGACATCCATCTGCACGATGGCGGAGAGGCCGGGCTGGCCCAGATTCTGGCCATCGCCGCGCGCACCGAAGCGCTCGGCCTGCAGGGCAAGGTCGCCGTCAGCCACGCCTTTGCGCTGGGCTCGGTGCCGACCGACAGCGCCACGCGGGCCGCCGACACGCTGGCCCGCTCGGGCGTCGCCATCATGAGTCACGGCCCCGGCGGCGCCACGATCCCACCCCTCAAGCTCCTGCGTGAGCATGGCGTCGAAGTGTTCGGTGGCTCCGACAATATCCGCGATGCCTGGTCGCCCTTCGGCAACGGCGACATGCTGGAACGCGCCATGCTGATTGGCTATCGCGCCAACTTCCGCCACGACGAGGAACTGGCACTGGCCTTCGACATGGTGACGGCGGCGGCCGCGCGCGTGCTCGGCCTCGACGACTACGGTCTGAAGGTCGGCGGCCCGGCCGACTTCGTGACGGTCGAGGCCACGACGCTCGCCGAAGCCGTTGCCAACCGCAGACGCCGCAGCCTCGTCGTCAAAGCGGGCCGCGTCGTCGCGCGGGATGGGGTGCTGATTTGAAAGCCAAAGGTCCCTCGCTACGCTCGGGATGACAAATGTTGTTGGGTTGGCGCGGTACGCCGATCGCGAAACCGGTGTCATCCCGAGCGTAGCGAGGGACCTTTGCTCCTATGCTGCCTTCGCCGCCTTCACCGGTCCCCACGACTTCACCACCGGCAGCACCTCCTTCGCGAACAGCTTCAGCCCGCGCTCGCTCACCTCGTAGGGCGTGCCGCCGAAGCGGAAGGCGACGTTCATCTCGAAGTCGCCCAGCAGTTCGCGGCGCGCCTCGAGGCCACGCAGGATCTTGTCCGGCGTGCCCCAGGACGCCGCCTGCATGAAGCCCGTGATGGCGCCGTCCAGGCCACCCTTGCGCGCGATCTCGGCCTTCTGCTGGTAGGAGTCGTAGCCCTTCACGGTCTTGAAGTGCTCGCCGAGAAATTCGTAGTGGTGGAAGTTGCTCTCGACGAACTTGCCCTGATAGCGGCGTGCTTCGTCCTCGATGGTCGCGGCATTGGGCCCGCAGACGCAGAACTCGGTCAGCATGACCGTCGGCGGCTCGGTGCCGTGATACTGCCGGTGGAGATGGCGCCCCTTCTCGATCATCGGTGCCCGCATCTCCCAGGGCCGGTCGGCGAACATCACCATGTGGGCGCCGAGCTTCGCCGCCGAATCGATCGAATCCTCGCTCGAGGCCACGGCGTAGATGCGGCCGTCGAAAGAATGCTGCGGCCGCGGCCGGATCTCGACGCGCGGCTGCTTGTAGTATTTGCCGTCGCCTTCGATGAAGCCGGTCCGAAGCGCCTCGACGATCATGGGCGCCGCCTCGTCGAAGCGGCCGCGCGATTCGTCCATACTTAGCCGAAAGGCGTTGAACTCGCGCCGCGCCAGGCCACGCCCCATGCCGAGTCGCAGCCGCCCCTTGCTCAGGAGGTCGAGTACGGCGGCGTTCTCGGCGACACGCAGCGGGTCGTGCCACGGCAGGATGACGGCCGCTGTACCGACGTCGATGTTCGGGCAGAGCGCCGTCAGGTGCGTCATCAGCGCAAGATTGTCGGGAACGAACGAGTAGTCGGCGAAGTGATGTTCGGCCGACCACAGGCAGTCGAATCCCGAGTCCGCCGCGATCCGGGCCAACCGGATCTCCTCGTCCCACACGCGCTGGTCGGAGCAATCGTCCCAGCCGTAGTTGGTGAAGACCATCATCATGCCGACGTCCATCGGGCTTCCTCCATGTTCTCGTTTGCGGGAATGCTTTCACGCGACCGCGCGCCCGGCAAGCCTGCGGGAGCCATTCCCTCTCGCCCGGGCCGCAGAGCAGTGGTAAAGCCGCCGTCGCTTTCGCGTCAGGACAGACCATGGCGTCGCGTCAGGCCGTGCTCGGCATGGAGCAGGCTTCCTTCTTCTACGGCTCGGGCCGCGTGTTCGAGAACGTGTCGTTCCTGCTGGACGATGCGCGAACGGCGCTGGTCGGCGAGAACGGCGCGGGCAAGTCGACCCTGCTCAAATGCCTGACGGGCGCGCTCGAACTCAATGCCGGCCAGGTGATCCGCTCGCGCGGCCTGCGCATCGGCCAGGTGCCGCAGCATGTGCCAGAGGGCCTGGCCGCCCAGCCGGTGCGCGAGGTATTGGCGCAGTCGCTGGCCAGGGTCGGTCAGGAGGGCGAGGACTGGCGCATCGATGTGCTGGTCGACGAGATCGGCGTCGATCCGGAGATTCTCGACAAGCCTTTCGGCACGCTGTCGGGCGGCTGGCAACGGCTGATGCTGATCGCGGCGGCGGCGCGCCTCGAAGAGCCCGATATCCTGATCCTCGACGAGCCGACCAACCATCTCGATCTCGCCAACATCAACACGCTGGAACGCTGGCTGACGACCGAGTTCGCCGTGCCGATGCTGATCGTGAGCCACGACCGCGAGTTCCTCGACCGGGTGACCGAGCGCACGCTGTTCCTGCGCGCCGATGGCGTGCACGCCTTCAAGACGCGCTTCTCGGTCGCGCGCGAGGAGCTGCTGCGCCGCGACGCCACCGCGGCGGCACGAGCACGCCAGGAAGAACGGGAGATCAAGCGGCTGGAGCAGGCCGCCGCACGCTACAAGGTCTGGGCGGTCAAGAACCCCGACCTCAACAAGCGCAAGAACGCCGTCGAGAGCCGCATCGCCCGCATCGAGAAGGAGCGCACGCAGACCTATGTCGCGCGCGAGCGCCGGCTGGAACTGGCCGACGGCGACATCGACGCCAGGGTGGCGCTGCGCCTCTCGAACCTCGACGTGAAGGTGCCCGGCGGTGACCGCACGCTGATCGGAATCGAGCGGCTGACCATTGCGGCCGGCGAGCGCGTCGCCCTGCTCGGGACCAACGGCACCGGCAAGTCGACGCTGCTGGCCGCGCTGGCCGCTGCGTACGACCCGGGGCGCGAGCATTACGACGGACAGGCCCCGGTACGCTTCAATCCAGCCTGCCGTCTGGCCTATTTCGACCAGACGATGAGCGACCTGCCGACGACGACGAGAATCCTCGACTACGTGGTCGAGGCCGAGGGCGTCACCGAGAAGGACGCGGTGCGCCAGCTCGCCGGCGCCGGCTTCGCCTTCGTCCGTCTCAAGGAACCGATCGGCGTCCTGAGTTACGGCGAGCGCGCCCGGCTCGTGTTCCTGAAGATGAAGCTGCTGCGGCCGAACTTCTACATCCTCGACGAGCCGACCAACCATCTCGATATCGAGGGCCAGGAAGACCTGGAGGCGCAGCTCGAGAAGAGCGATGTCTCCTGCATTTTCGTCAGCCACGACCGCTTCTTCACGCGCACCGTGGCGACACGGTTCCTGGAGATCCGCAAGGGTCGGCTGGTCGAGACCGACGACGCCGACGCCTTCTTCGATTCGCAGGTCTGATTCCGTCGCCGGGGCCCCGGTCGAGACGACGGAAGCAGATGGATCACCCCAACCGCCCTGCCATCTGTGCGAGGCCCAGCGCCACGGACAGGAGGTCGGAAGCGCCGGCGATGCGCGCGGAAGGCGCTGCTTGCGCGACGGCGGCGCGCACGGCCGGGACGCGGCTCGAGCCGCCGGTGAGGAAGATCGTCTCGATCTCGTCGGGTCTCAGGCCGGCGGCGGCGATGCAGGCGCCGGCCGCCTGCCGGAGCCGCTCGGTCTCAGCACCGATCGCACGGTCGAAACTGCGGCGCGTGGCCAGCGCCGAGAGGCCGGCCTCGAGAAAGGCCAGCGGGATGGCGGCGCGGTCTTCCGCACTCAGGATGATCTTGGCTTCCTCGACGGCGAAGGCCACGCGATGGCCGAGGCCCTCGTGCACCAGCTTCAGCAGGCGCGCGACCTTCTCCGGTTCGGCCGCCAGCGCCTGAAGCTCCGCGATCTCGCGTTCGTTGCGATAGGTGTAGGCGAAGTTGATCGTCGCCCAGGTCGCGAGCTGGTGATAGAGCGCGTTGGGCATCGGCAGGTTCTTCTCGACGAGCTGCGTGCCGAGGCCGAGCAGCGGCATCACCGAGGCGAGGCTGAGCGCGGCGTCGAGGTCGGTGCCGCCCACCCGCACGCCCGTCGTCGCCAGCACGTCGCCGCTGCGGTCGGCGAGATCGCGGCGCTCCGGGCCGACACGCACGATGGAGAAGTCGCTCGTGCCGCCGCCGATGTCGGCGATCAGCACCAGCTCCTCGCGCCGAACGGTCCGCTCGTAGTGATGTGCGGCCGCGATCGGCTCGTAGGCGAAGGCAATGTCGCGGAAGCCGGCCTCGCGCGCCACGCGCTCCAGCACCTCCTGCGCGCGGGCATCGGCACGGTCGTCGTCGTCGACAAAGCGGACCGGGCGGCCCATCACGACGGACGTGATCTCCGCGCCGGCGAACGCCTCGGCCCGCTCCTTGAGATGCCTCACGAAGATCTCGACGACCTTGGTCAGCGGCACCTTGCGTCCGCCGAGACTCGTCTCCTCGTCGATCAGGGACGAGCCCAGGATCGACTTGAGCGCCCGCATCAGGCGGCCCTCCGTGTGATCGACATAGGCGGCGATCGCCGCCTCGCCCAGCAGCACCCTGCCCCTGGTCTCGCTATCGAAGAAGACCGCGCTCGGCAGCAGCGTGTTGCCGCCCTCGACGGGCGCCAGCACGGCCGCACCGCCGCGCACCACGCCGATCGCCGAGTTCGACGTGCCGAAATCCAGTCCGCAGGCGGTCATCACAGTCCCCTTGGATCGCAAATTGGGTCGCGAAGGGGATGTCATCTATTACGATGCACCACGCGTTGCCAGACTGTTTCTTTTCGCCTACCGTATGCGCGATAGAGGGCCGCCGAAAAGACGGGCGGCCCTTTTTCATGTTCCCATCCCCTGCCAAAGGGAGAGGGTTCGGAAAAACTAGGCGACGATCTCGCCGCGGAAGGCCCAGCGGGTCATGCGCTTCTCGACCATCGCGCAGACCGCGTACATCGCCACGCCCATGATGGCGATGGCGAACAGGCCCGCGAAGGTCGTGGGCGCGTCGTTGCGGGCGCTCGCCGACAACATCAGGAAGCCGATGCCGTTGTTGCCGCCCACCGTCTCGGAGATCACCGAGCCGATGAAAGCAAGCGTGATCGCGACCTTGAGGCTCGCAAACAGGTAGGGCATCGCCCGGGGAATGCCGACCTTGGTCAGGATCTCCAGCCGGGAGGCGCCGAGGCTGCGCAGCACGTCGCGCATCTCGGGTTCGATGGTGGCGAGGCCAGTCGCGACGTTCACCACGATGGGGAAGAAGCTGATCACGAAGGCGGTGATGACCGCGGGGAGCGAGCCGACGCCGACCCAGATCATCAGGATCGGCACGATCGCCACCTTCGGGATGGCGTTGAAGGCGATCAGCAGCGGATAGAGACCGGAGTAAACGAAAGGCGAGGCGCCGATCGCAAGACCAAGCAGCAGGCCGAAAGCAATCGCCAGAAGAAAGCCGACCGTCGTGGTCCACAGCGTGTCCCAGCAATAGGCCATCAGGATGTCGAACCGCTGGAAGAAGACGGCGAAGATCTTGGTCGGCTTCGGCAGGATGATCTCCGGCACCTGGAAGACGATGCAGCTGACTTCCCAGACGATCAGCAGGCCCGCCAGGAACAGCCACGGCATCGCATGCTTCAGCGCCTCGCGCCGCAGGTCGGTCATGGCGCGTGCTCCTGGTGGATGCGGTCGCGCAGCTCGTGGACGATGTCGACGAAATGCGGCTCGAAGGTCGTCGCCAGGGTACGCGGCCGGGGAATGTCGATCTTCTTGGCGAGCACGATGCGCCCTGGGCGGCGGCTCATCACATAGACGGTGTCGGCAAGGTAGACGGCCTCGCGCAGGTCGTGCGTCACCAACACGCCGGTGAAGCGCTTCTCCAGCCACAGCGCCTGCATGACGCCCCAAAGCTCCTCGCGCGTGAAGGCGTCGAGAGCACCGAACGGTTCGTCCAGCATCAGGAGTTCGGGCTCGTGGATCAGCGCGCGGCAGAGATTGGAGCGCTGCTGCATGCCGCCCGAGAGCTGCCAGGGATACTTGTCGGCGAAATCCGTGAGGCCCACCGTCTTCAGCAGCTTCATGGCGCGCTCGACATATTCGGCGCGGTGGCTGCGGAAGCGGCGCTTGTGCGGCTCGACCACCTCCATCGGCAGGAGGATGTTGTTCATGGTCGTGCGCCATGGCATCAGGGTCGGGTTCTGGAACGCCATGCCGACGCCCTTGATCGGCCCCTTCACCTTCTTGCCGTCGACCATGACTTCACCGCCCGAGGGCGGCAGCAGGCCGGTGACCAGCTTCATGATGGTGGACTTGCCGCAACCCGAGGGCCCGACGACCGCAATGAACTCGCCCTTCTCGATGCCGAAAGTGGCATCGGCGAGCGCCAGAGTGGTGTCCTTGCCCAGCCGATAGGTGAGACTGACGCCCTTCAGATCGACGAAGGCCATTTAGATCCTCCCCTCCCCCGTCCGACGGGGGAGGGCCAGGGAGGGGGAAGGCAACGCCATGACCGGCTCGACCGCGAAATTCATGGTGTTGCTCTCCCCCTCCGCCCTTCGGGCACCTCCCCCGTGTGACGGGGGAGGAAGTCTCACTCTACTTGGAAACCATCCGATCAGCCTTGGGCGGCAGGTAGGCGTTGCTGAACACCTTGTCCGGCGCGGGCGCGTTCGGCAGGCCGAACGCCTCGGACACGTCCTTCACCGCGCGGGCGAAGCGAGCCGGGTCGACGTCGCCCATGCCGTTGGCCTTCACGTACGGCGTCAGGATGTTGGTTTCGAGCGAGATCTTGAGGCGCTCCATCTCGAGCTTCTCGTCGATCAGCGGATCGCGCTTCTTGGCGGCGGCGATGCCGAGCTGCGGGTTGGCGATGACGTCCTTCCAGCCCTTCATCGTGGCCGCGAGGAAGCCCTTCACGGCCTTCTCGTTCTTGGCCATTTCGCCGGAGATCACGACGCCGTTGCCGTAGACGTCCATGCCGAAGTCGACCAAGCGCATCGCCACGATGTCCTCGAAAGCCACGCCGCGCGCCTTGAGGTCGAGCATCGAGGAGAAGTAGTGGCCCGAGATGAAGTCGACGGTGCCCTGCACCAGGCTCTGCTCGCGCAGCTGTGGCGTCAGGTTGACGTGCTCCCACTTGGAGATGCCGTTCTTCTTGGCGAAGGCCGGGAACAGCCGGAAGCTCGCGTCGAACACCGGCGCGCCCAGCTTCTTGCCCTCCAGGTCCTTCGGCGTCTTGATGCCGCTCTTCTTCAGCGCATAGACCCCGAACGGGGCGAAGTCGTAGACCATGAACACGCAGAGCACTTCCTTGCCCGGGTTCTTGGCGTTGTATTCGATGGTCGAGTTCACGTCGGCGAAGCCGATCTGGTAGGCGCCGGTCGCCACGCGCTGGACCGCGCCGGCCGAGCCCTGGCCGGGGTCCATGGTGACGTCGAGACCCTCGGCCTTGTAGTAGCCCTTCTCCAGCGCGACCAGGAACGGCGAGGTGGGGCCCTGGAACACCCAGTCGAGGGTGAACTTGATCGCGGTCTGGGCATTGGCCGGCAGGCTGCCCAGTGCCAGCGCAACAGCCGCTGCGCCGCCCAGCATCTTGGCGAATTTGCTCATTTTCTCGACCCCCGTGAGTTCCCTGTCGCCGACTCTTAGGCGGACATTTCACGCCCGCCAAGGGGATATCAGGCAGATTCTATGCCAGCCTGCTGCGTCGCCACGAGGCGCGCGAACGCCCCGCCCCGGGCGATCAGCTCCTTGTAGGCGCCGTGCTCGACGACCCGGCCATGCTCGAAGACCACGACCTGGTCGGCCTCGCGGATAGTCGACAGCCGGTGGGCGATGACGAAGGTCGTGCGACCCTGCATCAGCACCTTCAGCGCCTTCTGGATGCGCGCCTCGGTGACCGAATCGAGCGCGCTGGTCGCCTCGTCGAGGATCAGGATGGGCGGGTTCTTGAGCAGGGCCCGCGCGATGGCGAGCCGCTGCCGCTCGCCGCCCGACAGGGTGGTGCCGCGCTCGCCGACCAGCGTCTCGTAGCCCTGCGGCTGGCGCATGATGAAGTCGTGCGCCTCGGCGAGCTTGGCCGCCTCCTCCAGCTCCGCCTGCGTCGCGTTGGGCTTGCCGATACGCAGATTGTCGGCGATCGAGCGGTAGAACATCGTGCTGTCCTGAAACACGACCCCGATGTTCGCCCGCAGCGATTCGAGTCTGATGTCGCGATGGTCGACGCCGTCGATCCGGACCACGCCCGATTGGGCGTCCCACATGCGATGCAGCAGCGACAGCGCCGTGCTCTTGCCGGCGCCGGTCGGGCCGACGAAGGCGACTGTCGATCCGGCCGGCACCTTCAGCGAGAAATGCACCAACGCCGGACGCTTGCCGTCGTAGGAGAAGTTGATGTCGTCGAACTCGACCTCGCCCCGGGCGCGGCCGATATCGACGCCGTTGGGCTTGTCCGGCACCGTCGACTGCGAATCCAGCACACGGAAGAAATCCCCCAGTGAGGGCATCTGGAAGAAGATGCGGCTGACGAAGCCCGACGCCTGGTCCATGCGGCCGATCAGCATGGTGGCGAAGCCCATGAAACTCACGATCTCGCCGACCGTCGCCTCGCCCCGCGTGTAGAGCCAGGTGCCCAGAACGAAGATCAGGATGACGGTGATGGTCGAGGCGGCGCGCGTCAGCACCGACAGGAACGCCCACCAGTTCAACACCGGGAATTGCGCCTGGAGCGTCTGGCCGATGATGCGGTGCATCTCGCGCGTCTCGGCGCCCAGCCGCACGAAGCTCTGGATCAGATGGATGTTGCCCAGCGCGTCGCCGGCCCGGCCGGCAAGTTCGCTGTGCAGGTCCTCGACCTTCTTCTGCAGACGGTCGGTCTTGCTCACCACCCAGACATTGGTGACGGCAAAGAACAGGATCAGCACAAGCAGCAGCAGGCCCAGCCGCCAGTTCATGAACATGCTGAGCGGCAACATGACGAACAGCGCCACCAGGGTCGCGAGGTTCTCGCGGAAGAAGGACAGCCAGATACCGAACAGGTTGTCGACGCCGGTCAGCATGATCTTGATCAGCCGGCCCGAGTGCTGCGCATTGTGGAACGAGAAGGGCAGCCTCAGCAGATGCTGGAAGTAGGTGGCCATGGCGCCGAGGCGGCGGCGATGGGCCATCCGGTCGGCCTGCAGGGACACCACCATGTTGGCCACGATGCCGCCGATGCCGACCAGCGCCCACAGGCCGAGGATGTCCCGCGCCTCGCGCCACAGCAGGTCGACCGGCTTGTCGCGCGCGCTGCTCAGCAGGTCGATCACCTTGCCGAAAAGGACGGGTTCGTAGAACTGCAGCGCGGCCACCGCGACATTGGCGAGGGCCAGCGTGATCGCGAGCCCCTTCTCGGCCCGCAACAGGCCGATCACCCGGCCGTAGACGCGGAAGAATTCCATGGGTTCGTCCGCGTCCGTTCTTTCCCTAAGCGGCCTTCGGGTCGAGGAACCGCTCGACGGTGCGCACGAAGAAGCTCACACCGAAAGGGATCGCCATGTCGTTGAAGTCGTAACGGGAATTGTGGAGGCTGACCGCTTCCGGGCCGCCGCCATTGCCCAGCCACACCATTGCGCCCGGCACCTTCTCGAGCATGTAGGAGAAGTCCTCGGCGCCCATGCTGGGGCGGGTATTGTCGGTGACGGCGTGTTCGCCGCAGACGCCGGCCGCCACGTCGATGGCAAAGCGGGCCTGCTCGACGTCGTTCACCGTCGGCGGATAGCCGGGCTTGTGCTCGACCTCGATCTTCACCCCGTGCATCTTCGCGGCGCCCTCGCAGATTTCGTCGATGCGGCGCCGCACCATCTCACGATTCTCGGGCGTGGTGGTGCGTGTCGTGCCGCCGATATGGGCATCGCCCGGGATGACGTTGTAGGCCGAACCGGCATGGAAGAAGCCGACGGTCACGACCGAGGAATCGATCGGGTCGACGTTGCGAGAAACGATGGTCTGCAACGCCATGACGATGTTGGCGCCGACCACCATGGGATCGAGGGTCTTGTGGGGATGGGCGGCATGGCCGCCGCGACCGGTGATGCGGATGTCCCAGCGGTCCGCAGCCGCCAGCAGCGGGCCGCCCTTGGTGACGATGTGGCCGACCGGAACGCCGGGCTTGTTGTGGATCGCGAAGACCGCGTCGCAGGGGAATTTCTCGAACAGCCCGTCCTCGATCATCACCTTCGCCCCGCCGCCACCCTCCTCGGCCGGCTGGAAGATAAAGTGGACAGCCCCTTCGAAGTTCCGCGTTTCGCTGAGCATTTTTGCCGCTCCCAGCAGCATGGCGGTGTGGCCGTCATGGCCGCAGGCGTGCATCCGGCCGGGACTCGTCGAGCGGTGCGCGAACTCGTTGGCTTCGTCCATCGGCAGGCAGTCCATGTCGGCGCGCAGGCCGATGGACTTCAGCGAATTGCCCTTGCGCAGCGTGCCGACCAGCCCGGTTTTGCCCAGCCCGCGCGTCACTTCCAGGCCCCACTCCTGCAGTTTGGCGGCCACGACGTCGGAGGTGCGGTTTTCCTCGAAGGCGAGTTCGGGATGAGCATGGATATCGCGACGGATCGCGGAAATCTCGCCCTGGATCTCGAGCGCACGCGGCAACACTGGCATGAGGTACTCCGGTTGGAACCGGAGTCATCTTAGCCCAAACTGGCCCCATGTTGTCCCTCGACGAAATCGAGTCCTCCGCCCGCCTGGTGCACACGGCAATGCCGCCGACGGCGCAGTATGCCTGGCCGCTGCTCGCACGGCGCGCCGGCTGCGAGGTCTGGGTGAAGCACGAGAACCATACGCCGACCGGCGCCTTCAAGGTGCGCGGCGGCGTGGTCTACATGGATCGCCTCAAGCGCAACCGGCCCGAAACGCGTGGGGTGGTAAGCGCGACCCGCGGCAATCACGGCCAGAGCATTGCCCTCGCGGCCGCGCGCAACGGCCTTTCCGCCACCATCGTCGTGCCGCACGGCAATTCGGTGGAGAAGAACGCCGCGATGAGGGCGTTCGGAGCCGAACTGATCGAGGCGGGCCACGATTTCGACGCCGCCCGGGAGGTGGCCATGCGCCTCGCCGGCGAGGGCGGCCTCTCGATGGTTCCCTCCTTCCATCGCGACCTGGTCGCCGGCGTCGCCTCCTATGCGCTCGAACTGTTCCACGGCGCGGCTGCGCTCGACACCGTGTATGTGCCGATCGGGCTCGGTTCGGGCATCTGCGGCACCATCGCCGTGCGCGATGCGCTGGGCCTTGCCACCCGGATCGTCGGTGTCGTGTCAACCGAGGCGCCGGCCTACGCGCTCTCTTTCGCGGCCGGCAAGGTGGTGGCCACCAACAGCGCCGACACGATGGCCGACGGCATGGCCGTGCGCGGTCCCGATGCCGAGGCGCTCGACGTGATCCTGAAGGGCGCCGAGCGCATCGTGCAGGTGAGCGACGCCGAGATCGGCGCCGCCATGCGCGCCTATTACGAGGACACGCACCAGCTCGCTGAAGGCGCGGGCGCCGCCGCGCTGGCGGCGCTGCTGCAGGAACGCGACCGCTTCAGAGGCAAGCGCGTTGGCCTGATCCTGAGCGGCGGCAACGTCGACCGGCCCGTCTACCGGCGCATTCTCGAAGAGACCTGAGGGGGCTGTGCCTGGGGCGCCCAGGCAAGATCGCTCTTCACCGCCTGCATGATGAAGGACGAGCGCGTGCCACGGACACCCGGCATGCGCAGCAGCGCCTTCATCGCGAACGCGCTGAACTGCGCCAGATCGGGCACCAGCACGTGCAGCAGGAAATCCATGTCGCCGGTCATGGCATAACAGGCCACGACTTCAGGCCGCGCGCGGATCGCCGCCTCGAAGGCCTCGACCGTCTTCTCCGAATGATCCTCCAGCGTGACCTGCACCATCGCCTGCAAGGCAAGGCCCAGCGCCGGCGGCGAGACCAGGGCGGCATAGCGGTCGATCACGCCCTCTTCCTCCAGCCGCTTGACGCGGCGCTGGCAAGGGGTCGGCGACAGGCCGACCCGATCCGCCAGATCGACCATCGCCAAGCGGCCCTCGGCCTGCAGGGCAGCAACAATGCGCTTATCGATGTCATCAAGCTCGATCATGGAGACTTTCTCTCTTCAGTCGCTCTCAATGAGAGAATACCGCCAAAACTAACCCTCCCCAAAGCCAACTTCGCCGGGATTCACCAGCCTCGTTCGCCCATATTCAGTGGATGAACACCATGGGCGCACCCCTCGAGAATTTGCGTGGCGACTACGCCGGCATGGCGTCCGACTGGACGGTGCCGCAGCATTGCGACCTCTATTCCGACGAGGATCAGGCCGTGTGGCGGCTGCTCGTGCAGCGCCAGCATGCCCTCGCCGAGCGCTATGCCTGCGACGAGTTCCTCGCGGGGTTGGAAGCAATCGAACTCGGAAACACGATCCCGGACTTCGCGGCGGTCAACACGCGGCTGGAGCCACTGACGGGCTGGCGCATCGTCGGGGTGCCCGGCCTCATCCCGGACGCCGCCTTCTACGACCATCTCGCCCACCGCCGCTTCCCGGTGACGGTGTGGATCCGCACGCGCGAGGAGATCGACTATCTGGTCGAGCCCGACCTTTTCCACGACTTCTTCGGCCACGTGCCGCTGCTCACCAATCCCGTGTTCGCCGACTACATGCAGGAGTACGGCCGGCGCGGCGTCGAGGCCGGCCCCGACGTCCATCTGCTCGCGCGTCTCTACTGGTTCACCGTCGAGTTCGGCCTGATCCGCACGGAAAAGGGCCTGAAGGCCTACGGCGCCGGCATTCTCTCGTCGGCCGCCGAGGTGAAGCACGCGATCGAAAGCGATGGTGTCGAGCGTGTCCCGTTCGACGCGACGACGGCAATGAACCGTCCCTACGAGATCAACCGGCTGCAGAACACCTACTTCGTCCTCGACGATTTCCGCCAGCTCATGGACCGGCCGGCGATGGCGAAGCACTAGAAGAGACTGCGTCCTGCCACGTCGTGGCCCGTTGGCGTGCGCATCCGACCACGCACGTCCTTCCGTGCGTCAACCCAACACCACCAAACCGTCGACCGCTACGACGCCTTCGCCGTCGCGCTTCACCAGCAGCGGATTGATCTCCGCTTCCAACACAGCGCCGAACTGCTTGTGTGCCAGCGTCGAGAAGGCCGCAATCGTCTTCGCCAGCGCCGCCACGTCGCCCTTCGGCAGATTGCGATAGCCACGTATGGTCGCAAGGCCTCTCACTTCGCCGATCATCTCCGATGCCTCGCGTTCGTCGACCGGCGCGAGACGCGTGGAGGCGTCCTTGTAGATTTCGGCCAGCACACCGCCCAGGCCAACGGTGACCGTGGGCCCGACGAGCGGATCGCGGCGATAGCCGAGGATCACCTCGACGAGGCCGCGCTCCATCTTCTGGATGAGGAACCCCTGCAGGCGCGCCCCAGGAGCGTAGGCCTTCACCCGCTTCTCGATCTCGCGCGCGGCCACGGCGGCCGTCTGCCCATCCGGAATGCCGAGCGCCACGCCACCCGCCTCGGTCTTGTGCGGAATGTCCACCGACAGGATCTTCAGGACGACCGGCGCGCCCACTTCGCCGACGGCGGCGGCAACCCGCCGGGCGTCCGGCACCGTCGCCGACCGGGCCATCGGAACGCCCAGCGTGGCGAAGAAGCCGGCGGCGCGGCGTTCGTCGAAACCCGAAACACGGCCTGCTTCCAGTGCCGAGAGCGCCTCGATCGAAGGCTCCGCGACGCGCGGCGCCGCTTGCGGCGGCGTACGCAGCAGGCACAACGCCATCGCCTCGGCGCAGGATTCGGGATGGCGGAACGCAGGCACGCCCGCCGCCGTCAGCAACGCCAGCGACTTCTCGGCCGAGGGTGTCAGCGCCACGGCGAAAGGCTTGCCCGATCCGGCAAACCGCAACAGGGGCTCGACGGCGAGCTCTGGATTGAACTGCGCGGACGAGCCGACCACGAAGATCACCGCATCGTTGCCGTCGTCGGCCAGCAGGCGCTCGATCGTACCCGCCACGATCTCGGGCTTGGCCCCGGCCAGCGTGAGATCGACCAGCTTGCCATCGCCGGCCGCGATGCCGAACGGCTTCAGCCACTCCACGAGGTTGCCGGGCGGGCCTGCAATGTCGAGGCCGGCGACCGCCATGCTATCGACCACCATGGCGGCGCCACCGCCAGTCGTCGTGGCAACGGCGACGCGATGGCCGCCACGCCTCGACGCGGGCCGGTCGACCAGCAGCGCCGGCACGTCGATCAGCGATTCGAACATCGACACACGCGCGATGCCGTGCCGGCGGCAGAAGGCATCGAAGGTCGCATCCGATCCCGCGATGGCGCCGGTGTGCGAACGCGCCAGTTCCTGGCCGATCTCGGAGCGTCCGAGCTTGTAGGCGATGACCGGCTTGCCCGCCTCGTGGGCGTGCCGGGCCGCGCGCGCCAGCCGCTCGCCGTCGCGCAGCGTCTCCATGAACAGCAGGATGGCCTTCGTCTTCGGATCGTCCACCAGCAGGTCGGCGATCTCGCCCACCGCGAGGTCGACCTCGTTGCCGACCGAGATCAGCCGCGAGAAGCCGATGCCGCGCGCATCGGCGCGCGACAGGAGCGCGCCGATCAGGCTGCCGCTCTGGCTGACCACGCCCCAGTTGCCGGCGCGCAGCTTTTCGGCGGCGAAAGCGGCATTGGCCGTCAACGCGACGGCGGGTTCGGTGCTGACCGTGCCGATGCTGTTGGGACCGACCAGCCGGATGCCCGTCTCGCGCACGACCTTCGACAATTCATCCTGCAGCGAGGCGCCGGCTGCGCCGGCATCGGCGAAGCCGCCGGCCAGGATCGACGCCACCTTGACGCCGCGGCGGCCACAGTCCGCCAGCGCACGCACCGCCGCCGCGCCATTCAGGAGGATGTAGGCATGGTCGATCTCGCCCGGGATCGCATCGAGGTCCTTGTACGCGGTCTCGCCCAGGATTTCGCTGCGCGACGGATTCACCGGCAGGATTTCCCCCGTGAAGCCATGCTGGCGCAGAAACCGCTGCGGCCGCGACGTCGTCCTGCTTATGTCGGACGACGCACCGATCAACGCGACGCGTCGCGGTTCGAACAGGGCGGAGAAGAGGACCTTGGGATCGTTCATGCGCGGAGTATACTCCGCGCATGCTCAACCGCCGATCCTTCCTCGCCGCGACGCTCGCCGTCGCCTCCGCCCCGGCCGCCGCCCAGACTTCGGGGCAGGCTGCGCCGTGGCCTTCCAAGCCCATCAAACTCGTGGTGCCCTATGCGCCCGGCGGCACCACCGACGTGGTCGCCCGCATGGTCGCCGAATATCTCGGCCAGAAGCTCGGCCAGAACATCATCGTCGACAACAAGCCCGGCAAGGGCGCGATGGTCGGCACGGCGCTCGTCGCCAAGGCGGCCCCCGATGGCTACACGCTGCTGATGTCGGTCATATCCGGCCTGTCCATCTCGCCCACGCTCTATGGCGGCGCCGACTTCGATCCGATGGGCGACTTCATCCATGTCTCCATCGCCTCGACCAATCCCAGCGTCCTGGTCGCCAACACGAACTTCGGGCCCAAGACCTTCAAGGAGTTCGTCGAGTACGCGAAGGCCAACCGCGGCAAGGTCTCCTATGCGACGTCGGGCGCGGGTTCGAGCAACCACCTGCTCGGCGCACGCCTCGAGCAGGTGATCAGCGCCGGCCTGGTCCATGTGCCCTATCGCGGCGCCGGGCCCGCGATGATCGATACGATCGCCGGAAACGTGCCGGTGATGTTCGACTCGCTGCCGTCGGCCGCGCCGCACATCAAGGCGGGCAAGGTGAATGCGCTGGCGGTGAGCGGCGAGACCCGCAGCCCCGCCTTCCCCGACGTGCCGACCATGAAGGAGCTGGGGTATCCCGACCTGATCTCCTATTCCTGGTTCGGCATCTCGGTGCCGGCCAAGACCCCCCAGCCGATCGTCGATCGCATCGCGACCGAAATGCAGGCCGTGCTCAAGGAGCCCGCCGTCATCAAGCGCTGGGAGGAGATCGGCGCCGAGGGCAGCACCATGACGCCGGCCGAGGTGACGCGCTTCATCCAGTCCGAGATCGACAAGTGGACGCCGGTCGTGAAAGCTTCGGGCGCCACGCCCGGCTGAGGCCGCACCAGACAAGGGGAAACGCCATGACCATCCGCCGCGTCATCTCGCCCGACGTCGCCGAACCGCCGGCCGAGCGCTGGTCGAACTGCCTCGTGGTCGATGGCATCGCCTATGTCTCGGGCATGACCGCGCGCAGCGCCGATCCCAAGGAACTGGCGGGCATGGACGAATACGCCCAGGCCAAGGTGATCTTCGGCAAGATCAAGTCGCTGGTCGAAGCCGCCGGCGGCGCCATGTCCGACGTGGTGAAGATCACGATCTTCCTCACCGAGATCGCCAATAACACCAAGGTCTGGCAGGCCCGTCGCGAATTCTTCGCCGGCGACTTTCCCGCCTCGACCTTGGTCGAAGTGAGCGCACTGGCGGCCCCGGAGATCCTTGTCGAGATCGAGGCCGTCGCCCACATCGGCAAAGGCCGGCGCTAGCTCCTGCGCGTTCCCTCTCGCAGGGGGAGCAGAGGGTCAAAGCTCGATATCGTAGCGAATGAACCCGCGATTGACCGCCATCCTGTCGTAGAGGAGCCGCGCCGTCGCGTTGCTCGCCTGCGTCTGCCAGTAGAGACGTGGGCAGCCCCGTGCCTTCGCCCAGTCGGCGACCGCCTGGATCAGCGCGCGGGCCACGCCCTTGCCGCGGACGTCGGCCTCGGTGAACAGATCCTGCAGGTAGCAGACATCGTCCGACGATGTGTTGGCGTGGATCAGGAAATGCACAATGCCCACCAGGCGTCCGTCCAGCCAGGCGCCAAGCGCATGCATGCGTGAGTCCTTGGCGAACTCATCCCATGCCCGGTCGTACATCGCCTGGGGCAGCGTGCGCTCGTAGAAATCCATATAGCCGCGGAACAAGGTTTCCCACGGTGCGCGGTCAGACGGTTGGAGCTTGCCGATCGTGATCATCCTGCCCGGACCATACCGCCATATGGCGGCGAACGGCACAGCCGTTGCTAAGCAGAAGATGGGTGCGCGTGGCCTGTCCCGGTCATGCAATGCATCCTGGCGAGATGCAGGCGAGGATTCGATGTCCGTCGTGCTTCGAAAACTTGATCGGCGACGAGAGGATCGGGTATTGCCAACACCCCATCTGAATACGTCAGTTCGAGAAGAAGTAAGCCCCTTGCGACTACACAGAGCTCCTGAAGCCACTTCTCCGAGATCGAAGCCCAAGCCCCCATGCGAGTACGACAGCGGCACGCTTCTGTCCGAGATCGAGCGCGGAGCAGCCGGTAGCAGAACGGCGGCCGGCCGAAGCGGCACGCGCGCCGAGGGGACGCCAACGCGCGCCAGGCGCGTTACCTCGCCCCTCACCGTGCGGCCCTATCGGGTCACGGCGATTCCCGGCCGGGGCCTCGGGCTCACGGCCATTTCCCCCATCGAGCCGCGCACCAAGATCGACGACTGCTTCACCTGGGAACTGCCCAAGCGCGACATCAAGCACGTCACCGAGACCGTCCTGAACGGGAATTACTTCGATCACCCCATCAATTCCCGGCGCGGCCTGGTCGCGATCGGCCACATCTCCCTGATCAACCACGATCCGGAGCCGAACTGTGAATGGCGGATGATCCAGGTCCACGATCGGTGGATGATCGAGGCATGGTCCATTCGCCGTCTCGCACGAGGCGAGGAACTGACCTTCGACTACGGCTACGACCCGACGGCGAAGGACTGATCCCTCGCCTGGCCTGTCGACGCCCGGCTGCGGGCTCTTCAGGATGAGGCAGATGCCTGCTCCTCCTGCATCGGAGAGGCCCTAGGCGTGCGAGAACATCGTCTTGCCGGCGACCGGCATTGTCGCCTTCAGGATGGTGCCGGCGGCGATCTTCTCGCTGCGGCGGGAAACCACCACATAGAGATCGGCACCTGAGAACGCGACGTTGGTGCAGAATATGTCGTCGCCGCAGTCGACGTGGTGCGTCGGCCGGCCCAGAGCATCGAAACGCCATGCCGTCGTGCTGGGATGGGCGATCACCAGCCCGCCCTCCTCGTCCAGCGCCATGCCGTCAGGCCCGGCATGGCCGCCGCTCATCTGGATGAACAGGCCGACCTTGCTGGCCGTGCCGTCTTCCATCAGGGGCAGCCGCCAGACGGCGTTGCCGCGCGTGACTCCGACGTAGAGCACCGTCTCGGCCTTGTTCAAGACCAGCCCGTTGGGGCTGGGCACCGTGTTCACCAGCATGGTGAGCCTGCCGGCGGTGTCGTAGCGATAGACGCGGCACGTCGGGTCGTGCAGCCCGGTCTGGCCCTGGTCGGTGAAATAGAGATCGCCGTTGGCCGCGAAGAACAGATCGTTGACGCCCTTGAAGCTCTCCGAGCCGCGTGTCTCGAGCAGCGGCGTCACCTTGCCCGTGTCGGGATCGACCAGCACGATGCCGCGCTTGTAATCGGTGACGAAGATGCGGCCGTCCTTGTGGATCTTCAGCCCGTTCGGCCAGCCGTCATATTCCGTCACCAGCGTCCACTCGCCGGCCGGGCTGATGCGGAAGATGCGGCCGAACGGGATGTCGGTGACGTAGAGGTTTCCGGCCCGGTCGAAGCTCGGCCCTTCGAGGAAGGAATCGAGCAGCTGGCCCACGGCATTCGTGTCGCCCCATGCCGTGCGCGACGGCTTGCGAAACTTCTCCGGCAGCCGCGTGAACTCGGTCGCGCGAACGGGCTTGGTCATTCCGTACATGGTCGTTTCTTTCCCGAAAAGCTTTTCTTGTCGTTTGCTCTCCCCCTCCCTGCCCCCCGTCAGACGGGGGAGGTGGCCGAAGGCGCCTGTGAAGGCGCCGCGCCGGAGGGGGAAAGCCGCAGACGCGATTACGCCGCCTTCACTTCCCGCTCGGCCTTGAGCGCGCGGACGGTCTGGCGGAGCGCATGGACCGTCTTCTCGATCTCGGCGCCGCCATGGGTGGCCGAGACGAAACCGCCGGGCGAGCCCATGACGTCGACGCCGTGCGTCATCAGGCCCATGCGGATCTTGCCGGTCAGCGGACCGGCGGCGCGCGCGCCCTTGAGCTTCTCGATCGGCACCTTCAGCGGATCGAACGTCGCGGGGTCGATCGCATCGCCGAACGGGTTCGGATAGATCAGGAAGGTCGAGCTCTGGCCGTAGATGCCCCACGGCACGCCTTCCTGCACCAGCACCTCGGTCAGCGCCGCGCGCAGTTCAGCCGCCGTCTTGTTGGCCTTCTCCGCGAGATCCTCGTCGCGCACCAGCGACAGGGCGGTGACAGCCGCAGCCGCCGAAAGCGGATTGGCGTTGAAGGTGCCGGGATGGAGGATGCGCTCGATCTTGCGGGCGGCGGTCGCGGCATGGTCGATGCGGTCCATGATCTCGCGCCTGCCCGAGACCGCGCCACCCGGCAGACCGCCGGCCACGATCTTGGCCTGGATGCAGAGGT
Source organism: Reyranella aquatilis (assembly GCF_020880995.1). Taxonomy (GTDB): domain Bacteria; phylum Pseudomonadota; class Alphaproteobacteria; order Reyranellales; family Reyranellaceae; genus Reyranella; species Reyranella aquatilis. Next base: position 268,643 of record NZ_JAJISD010000005.1, read on the forward strand.
CGGGGATGACCCCGAACGCCTTCTGCGCCCCGCCCGAGGACCAGCGATAGCCGGTGATGACCTCGTCCATCAGCATGACGACGCCCTTCTTCGCCGTGGCGTCACGCACAGCCTGGATGAAGCCCGGCGGCAGCGGCACCTGGCCCCAGGACGCGCCCGACGGCTCAAACATGACGGCCGCGATGTCGTCGCGTTCCTCGATCACCTTCACCACCGCGGCGACATCGCTGCTGGGCATCACGATCGAAAGCGAGCTCACCTCCTGCGGCACGCCCGGCGTCGTGCCGCCGTCATAGGTTGCGCCAGCACCGGCCGTCACATGGTCGTGCCAGCCGTGGAAATGGCCGAGGAAGCGCAGGATCTTGTCCTTGCCGGTGTGGGCGCGCGCGAGCCGGATGGCCATGTGCGAGGCTTCGGTGCCCGAGGCCGTGAAGCGCACCCTGTCGGCGCAGGGCGTCAGCTCGCACACCAGCTCGGCCCAGCGCACCTCGAGTTCGTGGCTGGAGCCGTAGTGCGTGCCCAGCTCGATCTGGCGCTTCACCGCCTCGACCACCGCCGGATGCGAATGGCCGAGCAGCATGGCGCCGTGACCGCCAAAATAATCGACATACTCGTTGCCGTCGACGTCCCACTTGCGTGGACCGACCGCCCGCGAGACGTGGATTGAGTAGGGATCGAGGTATCGCGCATCGTGGGTGATGCCGCTCGGCAGCACCTTGTGGGCGCGTTCGAACAGCGCCGCCGACTTGCCGGTCCTGGCCTTGTAGTCGGCCACGACGGCCGAGTTCGTCTGCGATGAATCTTTCTCTTGCGCGGTCATACTTGCCCTCAATCCAGCTAATGGCTGAGCATCGCTTGTCTCGCTTGTTTCGCCAAGGGCCCCGCGCCACAGTCCGCCGTCTCAAGGTGGAGGAACGCCGTGAACGCCAAGCCCCGTGGCCGCCAATTCTTCAACAATCCCGGCCCGACCAACATTCCCGACCGCGTCCTGCGCTCGATGGACCGGCCCGTAATCGATTTCATGTCGGAAGAATTCGTCGCCATCCACCACGCCTGCCACAACGGCGTGAAGCGCGTCCTGAAGACCGACCAGAACCTCTTCATGTATTCCTCGACCGGCCACGGCGCCTGGGAAGCGGCGCTGGCCAACCTGTTCTCGCCGGGCGAGACCGTATTGATGGTCGAGACCGGCTACTTCTCCGAGAGCTGGACCGAGATGGCTCACCATCTCGACATCAAGGTCGAGCTGATTCCCGCCGACCAGCGCAAGGGCGCCGACATCTCGAAGATCGCCGAGCGGCTCGCCGCCGACAAGGAACACAAGATCAAGGCGGTGCTGACCGTCCATAACGAGACCGCGACGGGCATGGTCCTGCCGCTCGATCAGGTGCGCCGCGCCATCGACGAGGCCAAGCATCCTGCCCTGCTGCTCAGCGACACGATCTCCTCGCTCGCCAGCATGGAATACAAGATGGACGCCTGGGGCATCGACCTCACGGTCGGCGGCAGCCAGAAGGGCCTGATGCTGCCCACCGGCATGTCGATGACCGGCGTTAGCAACAAGGCGCTGGAAGTGTCGCGAAAGTCCAAGACGCCGCGGCACTACTGGAGCTGGGAGATGATGACCGGCCGCGCGCCGCAGAAGTTCGTCGGCACCGCTCCGGTTCACATGTTCTTCGGCCTCCAGGAGTCGCTGAAGATGCTGGAGGAGGAAGGCCTCGACGCCGTCTTCGCCCGCCATGCTCGTCTGGCCGAAGCGACTCGTGCCGCCGTGCGCGTCTGGGGCTCCGACGGCAAGGGCCCGCAGCTCTTCTGCCAGAACGAGGATCGCCTCTCGAACTCGGTGACGGCGGTGGTCATGCCCGACGGCGTGAGTTCAGACCCGCTGCGCAAGACCGCCCTCGACCGCTACAACCTGTCGCTGGGCGGCGGGCTCGGCAAGATGATGGGCAAGATGTTCCGCATCGGCCACATGGGCGATCTCAACGAGCCGATGCTGCTGGGCTGCCTTGCCACGACAGAACTCGCCATGAAGACGGCGGGCGTGCCCTTCGTTTCGGGCGGCGTCGAGGCGGCGATCAAGTCGCTGTCGGCTTAGGTGTTTCTCCCACCTCCCCGGTCAGACGGGGGAGGCAAGAATAGTTATCAGAACGCCGGCATTTTGCCGGCAAGCGCCGCCGCGAAGGCTTCCGGTGTGAGAGCCGAAAGCGCCGTACGAGCGGTGATGGCCACGTCGAGCTTGACGCCGACCACGGCGGTGAACTTCAAGGTCTCGGGATTGAACGCATAGAGCTGGCCGACCGTCAGGTTGAACCACCAGGCATGCAGCGTCAGCGTGCCGGCCTTCACCCGCTCCTCGATCCAGCGATAGCCCATCAGGTTGTTGACGCTGTTCACCACCGCGGCCTGCTCGACGGCGCGCGTGACCTCTTCGCGCGGCCGGCCCTTCAGCTCCTCGACGACGAGGTCGCGCGTATCCTGGGCGATGCTGGTCCAGGTCGAGAGATAGTCGTAGTGCGCGTAGGCACCGCCGCGACCGTCGACCAGTGCGCCGATGCCGCCGCACAAGGCGTGGCCCAGTACGACGATATGCTCGACCCCCAGCCCGCGGACGGCGAACTCGATGGCCGCCGAGGTGCCGTGATGGCGCTCGTCGGGTGGAAACTGAACCGGTGGCACCATCGCCGCGACGTTTCGAACGGTAAAGATGTCGCCGGGCTTGGTCTGGGTCAGGATGCCCGGATCGACCCGGGCATCCGAGCAACCGATGATCAGGATCTTCGGCGACTGGCCTTCAGTCGCCAGCTTCTCGAAGAGATCGAGATGCTCCTGGTAGTACCCCACGCGGAAATCCGCGAAGCCCTTGAGGAGCCGTTCCAATGCCATGATGCGCTTACCTATGCCCGTTTGCGGCCGGTGGCGACATAGACGATGATGCCGCGACGCACAAATGACACAGACTGGATGACATGACCGACGAACTGCTTTTCGAGAAGCGCGGCGAGATCGGCTGGGTGACGTTCAACCGACCCAAGGCGAGGAACGCCCTTACTTTCGCGATGTATGAAGGTTTGGCGGAAATCTGCGCCCGTATCGGCAAGACGGGAGAAGTTCGCGCCCTGGTCGTGACCGGCGGCGGCGACAAGGCCTTCGCAGCGGGCACCGACATTGCCCAGTTCCAGAGCTTCGAGAGCGGCGAGGACGGCATCGCCTACGAACGCAAGATGGACCGCATCCTGGGGGAGATCGAGCGCTGCACCGTTCCGACCATCGCCGCGGTCCACGGCTTCTGCACCGGCGGCGGCGCGGCCATCGCGGCGGTCTGCGACATCCGGATCGGCTCGGCCAGCGCGCAGTTCGGCTTCCCGATCGCGCGCACGCTCGGCAACTGCCTGTCGATGGCCAACTATGCCCGCCTGGCGGCCCTGATCGGCCCGCAGCGGGTCAAGGAAATGGTGCTGCTGGCCAAGCTGATGGATGCCCCGTCGGCGCTGGGCTGCGGCCTGATCAGCGAGTTGCTCCCCGACCAGGCGACCCTGCTGGCCCGGGCCGAGGAGATGGCCAGCCTCGTGGCAGGGCACGCCCCGATCACCATGCAGGTCACCAAGGAGGCGCTGCGCCGCCTGCAGGCACGACTGGGCGACGAGAACATCGACGATCTCATCAGACTGGCTTACGGTAGCGCCGATTTCCGCGAGGGCATGGCGGCCTTCCTGGGGAAGCGGGCACCCAAATGGTCAGGCGCCTGACAGACGATCGTTACGGAGGAATTTGATGAAGCGGATTGCCACACTCTCTCTGGTTCTTGGGATGGGCGCTGCCGTCGCCGCCTGCCAGAACCCGCAGCAGGTGATCGCGAACAAGGAAGACATGATGGTGGCGGCGGGCTTCAAGTTCGTGCCCGCGAACACGCCGCAGCGCCAGCAGGCGTTCCGCACCCTGCCGCCGCACAAGTTCTCGCGCGAGATCAAGAACGGCCAGGTGTTCTACGTCTATCCCGACCCGACCGTGTGCGTTTGCATCTACGTCGGCAATGCAGCGGCCTACGGCACCTATCGCAACAACGTCTTCCAGAAGAACCTGGCGGACGAGCAGCAGATGACGGCCGACATGAACGCGATGAACGACTGGGATTGGGGCCCCTGGGGCGGCTACCCGTATCCCGGCTGGTACTACTAGCCTCTAGGACTTTCTTCCCGCGAGGAAGAGTGCGATCGCGGCCGCCTGGATCAGGGCGGCCGCGACGAACACCGCGGATCCTTCCGCCGGTGACAGCGTCCGCAGCCATCCGAACACGGCCGGCGCGAACGCATAGGTTCCCTGCCCGACGGCCACGATCAACGGCACGACGCGCTGGGCGTCGGCCTTGCTGAATTCGACCTGGGCGATCAGCGGCGGCAGCGACGTGGTGTTGCCGATGCCCGCGCCGAACAGCAGCACGCCCGCGACCAGAAGCACCGTGTCGGCGCCCCCCGCGAACAGCAGCGCCAGCGATCCCGCGATCTGCACGAGGTGGCTCGCGCAGGCGACCAGCCGCCGGTCGGTTCCGGCCGGCATCAGCCAGCCCACGAGCGTGCGGCCCGCGATCGCCGCCGCCGTCGCCAGCCCCATCAGCAGGCCGGCCGCCGCTCCGCCGAAAACCGGTACCAGCAGCGAGAAGAGATGGGCGATCAGCCCGATCTGCGCGAACAGGCCCAGTGCCATCGCCGCGGCCAGCGTCAGGAAACGGCGATCGCGCCACAGAAGTCGGCCCGCCAGCACCGGAGGTCCGGCCTCCGCCGTCGCCCCTGCGGCGGACGACGGGATCCCGCCATCCTGCTTCTGGCCGAGCGACTGTGGCGTGTGCCTGAAGACATGGTCGGCAAGGAACCAGATCGTGGCCACCATGACCGCCCCGATCGCGGCGGCGGCGAGCGGAAAGCCCAGCGCCGCGATGGCCGCGACCCAGAGCGGCGAGAAGACGACACCGCCGATGCTGGCGCCGTTGTAGGCCATCGACAGCGCTGCCGGCCGGCGCACCGCGTACCACGGCGCCACGATGGCATTCACCGCCGCCGCACCCATCGCCACCCAGCCGGCGCCGCTCAGGACCGTCGCGAGCAGCAACTGCCACGGCGACTGCGCGACTGCCCACCCCAGGATCCCGACCGCCAGCGACACCGCGCCCGTCTTGGTGACCGTGGGCAGGCCGAAGCGGCCATAGAGCGCCGGCAGGTTGGCGACGACGACGGCACCCACCAGGAAGTGCAGCGTCACCGCCGAGGAGACCAGCACCACCGACCAGTCCCGCGCCTCGCGCACCGACTGGAGATAGACCGGCGGCCCGTAGAAGCCGATCCCCCATCCGAAGACGGCGAGCACGAAGGCGGCCGCGACGACGCGGCGGCCGAAGAAGGGAGCGGAAGAAGCAACGCTTGTCATGCCGCGGACAGTGCCGCCGCGCGACATGACCGTTGTTACGGCGGGGGCCGAAGCGTCGCCACGTGCCGTCCTGAGCTCAAGCGAAGGACCTCGCGGATCAACCGGCGCACCTCCTGGCGAACGCGAGATCCTTCGCTTCGCTCAGGATGACACAGGATCAGAAACGCGCCTCGACCGCTCCCAGCCCGACGAACTCGCCGCGCGCGTGCGAACCCGCCGGGAAATAGAGGAGACCTGTCCATGAGCCCGTGGTGATCGCCTGGCCGGCGCGAAGGCCGCCGCGGTGTCGCACCGCGTGGTCGATCATCCAGGCGAGCGGGCGTACCGGATCGACGGCGCCGAGGCCACCCTGCTGCTCGACGATCGTCTTGCCGTCGACCACGAGCTTCACGCGCAGCGCCGGCCAGTCCAGCGTCCTCCAGTTGGAAATCGCATCACCGACCACGAGCGCATGGTTCATCTGGTTGTCCGCCAGCAGCCATTCCGGATCGGCATTCTTGAAGTCGGCAAGCCGCGTATCGACGATCTCCATACCGACGAAGGCATCGCCCACCGCCGCAAGCGCTTCCTCGCGCTCGACCGGCGCGGAGCGCGCGGCGATGTCGCGCACGATGTGGAAGGAGATCTCCACCTCGACGCCGATCATGTGCATCGCCCTCCCGTCGAAACGCGCCGGCGACGGCACGAGCGCGCCCTTGAGCAAGGGTGCGGGATTGGGTTCGGCCGTCGGCGTGCGCGCGCCCACTTTCCAGCCGGCGACCGGTCCGGTGGCCGCGGCCACGCCATCCTGGATGGCAAAGACCGCAGCGCGATCCGTCAGGGCGAAGGGCGGCGCCACCTGACGACCGCTGCGGCGCGCTTCGAGAAGGGCCTGCACGGCATGGGAAATGTCTGGGCTCATGATAAGCTCGCGCGAAACGGACAAGAAAACTCGAGAGGAAACATGCCCTACGCCAGCGGCCGCGTCATTCACGACGCCGATGCGCACATCATGGAAGTGCCCGGTTTTCTGGAAGACCATCTGGAGGCGAGGCATCGCGCGGCGGTCACCGACCAGGTCCTGTTTCCCCGCCACGAGGGCTTCCACAGCACGCGGCTGAAGGCTGATCCCGCCGCCCCCTTCGACGAGACGCAGATCATGCTGCGCAAGAACTGGGAGGCGCTGGGGGCATCGAGCAACCTGGACCGCCCGCGCTCGATCGACCTGCTGGGCTTCGCCAGCCAGCTCATGTTCACCACGGCGCTGCTCAACTATTCCTCGGTCCTGGAAGGCGGACGCGACGTCGAGCTGACCTACGCCGTGGCGCGTGCCCATACGCGGCACATGGTCGAGTTCTGCTCGGTCGACCGCCGCCTGCTGCCGACCGGCTATGTGCCGCTGGTCGACTTCGAGCGCACCGCCCGAGCGGCCCGCGAAGCGATCGAACTCGGTGCCAAGGCGCTGATGATCCCGTCGCGCTGCCCCGACGCTCATTCGCCGAGCCACATCGGCTTCGATCCGCTATGGGCCATCGCCCAGGAGGCCGGCCTGCCGATCGTCTTCCATGTCGGCGGCGGCGGCAAACTTCTCGAGGACGCCTACTTCAACAATGGCCTGCCGCCCGTCCCTGACTTCCATGGCGGCGACGACAATTTCAAGTCGATCGACTACATGGCGATCGCCTATCCGCCGATGAAGGCGCTGACGGCGCTGGTGGTCGATCGCGTGCTCGATCGTTTCCCGGCGCTGAAGTTCGGCGTGATCGAGCAGGGCGCGTCATGGGTGCCGGGCTGGATGCGCAACATGGACAGCGCGCACAACGCCTTCTATCGCAACGAGGAGCGGCTGCAGAAGATGTCGCTGAAGCCCAGCGAGTTCGTGCAGCGCCAGGTCCGGGTCACCCCCTACCCTCACGAGGATGCGGGCTGGATCATCGCCAACACCGGCGACGACGTATGCCTCTTCTCCTCCGACTATCCGCACGTCGAGGGCGGCCGCCATCCCATCAAGCGCTTCGAGGCGTCGATGGAGAAGGCCGGCACGACCGAGTCGCAGAAGCAGCGTTTCTATTGCGACAACTACATCGATCTGATGGGCGCCGGTCTCGCGCCCGAACTCCGCTATCCCGCACAGGCTGCCGCATGACCTACTCGACGCTCCTGATCGACCGCACCGGGCCGGTGCTCAAGATCACGACCAATCGGCCAGATGTGCTGAATGCGCAGAGCCGCATCCTGCTGGAGGAACTCGACGACGCCTTTGCCGCTGCGGTCAAGGACAGCGAGGTGCGGGTCATCATCCTGGCCGGCGCCGGCAAGCACTTTTCCGCCGGGCACGATCTCGGCAGCCCGCAGGAGATGGAGGACCAGAAGAGGACGCCGCTGGAGCCCGGCTTCAAGGGCGAGTATCGCCGGCTGTGGGAGCGCTTCTTCGAGAACACGATGCGCTGGCGCGACCTGCCCAAGCCCACCATCGCGCAGGTCCAGGGCTACTGCATCATGGGCGGCATGATGATCGCCTCGGCCTGCGACATCATCATCGCCAGCGAGGATGCGCAGTTCGCCGACCGCGCCGTGAAGTGGGGCGGCAGCCACGTGCAGTATTTTTCGATGCCGTGGGACTTCGGCCCGCGCAAGACCAAGGAATATCTCTTCACCGGCGACTTCATCAGCGCCGCCGAAGCGGAGAAGGCAGGCCTCGTGAACCGCGTCGTCCCGCGCGACAGGCTCGAGGCCGAGACGATGGCGCTCGCGCAGAGAATCGCCGAGCGCGACCCCTATGCGCTGAAACTCGCGAAGGCGTCGGTCAACGAGACGCAGGACGCGCAGGGCTGGCGGCAGGCGATGGAGAACGCCTTCAAGAACTACATGCTCACCATCCCGCACCGCATCGAGATGGGAACCTACGGGCCCGCGGCACGGGAGAAGGCGCCCAAGGACCGCTTCGGTGTCCTCAACAAGAACCCGGGGTGATCGCTCAGCGCTTCGGCGTCACCACCGGCGGACGCGGCGGCGCCACGAGGCCCTCCGCCACCTTGAAGGTCAGCATCGTGACGAAACGCATCCCGTCATAGGGCTGGCTACCGTGCGTGCCGGGCGTGCCGTCGGCCACCGCCACCTCGATCGCGTAGGTGCCTTTCCACGGCAGCGCGACTTCGATGCCGCCCGCATCGTCGGTCTTGAGTTCCCGGGTCCAGCCGAACTCGGTCACCACCTCCACCTTGGCTTTGGGTAGCGGCTTGCCGTCGTAGAAGACCTTGAAGCGGCCGGGTGTGCCGGTCGGCACGATGTCGAGGGGGATGATCGGCTTGCGCTCGCCGAAGTCGGCGACGTAGCGCGCCGAGTAGCGACCAAGCGTGCGCACGACCTTGTCGTTCTGCTTGCGCTCGGTGACCCGCGCCTGATCGGCCACGACGCTGGTGGTGCCGTCGGCTGCGCCGGTGAACAGGAACGACGTCGGCTTCTTCTCCGCCTTCAGCGGGGTGTCGCCCGCGCCGCCGAACGCCTTGGCGGCCGGCACGGGTTCGAACCGGTCGAGCAGGCCGGGCGATCCCTCGCGCAGGTTCTCGCCGAACTCCCCGAAATAGAGCTGGTAGCCCTCTCCGTCCGGCTCGAGCCAGAGCGCGTGCGCCGATGCGGCGCCGGCGAACGAGAGCCACAACAGGGCGGCGATGACGATGCGCATGGTCGATATCCTCCAGTCGGCAATATCTACCATGACCGCAATTAATTACTACTCGCAATCCATGATTGGACGCCAGCGCACTGAGACGAGGTGCCCCGAGGCGGGAGGGACATGCCATGAGTCTGGTCTCGCCTGATCCACACCCTTTGGGTGACTTTCCCCCTACCCACCCGCCCCGCCCCCGTATGAGGGGGTGGGACCTGAGGTTCGAGCGAAGGAAGCCGTCGTCACGCCGCGCGGCGCTTGCGCTCCTCCATTTCCACGCCCATCGCCTGCACGACCGAAGGCCGCTGCAGATGCCGCCGATGATAGGCCGTCAGGGCCGGCCATTTCGCGAGGTCGGCCTTCAGGAAGACCGCCCAGTTGAGCAGCGTCACGAGATAGGCGTCGGCCACGGTGAAGCGGTCGCCGACCAGGGTTTCGCGGTCGCCGAGGCGCCGGGCGATCGCGGCGAGCGTCGGCTCGAGATCGGCCTTCGCGGCCTCCTTCGCCTCGGCCGGCACCGCACTCGAGAAGATGTTGTAGAAGACCCGCTTGTGCACCTCGGTCCCGAGATAGTGCAGCGTGTCGATGAGCTGGTAGCGCTCGTCGCTGCCCCAGGCAGGGGCCAGGCCTGCTTCGGGCCTGCGGTCGGCGAGATACTGCAGCACCGACGCGCCCTCGTTCAGGATCCGGCCATCGTCGAGCCGCAGCGCCGGTACGTAGCCGTACGGCGACACGGCGAAGAAGTCGCCGCCATCGTCGGTCTTCTTGTTTTCTACGAAGCGGATGGTCACCGGCAGGCCGGCTTCGATCACGGCGATATGCGAGGCCAGCGAGCAGGCCAGCGGCGAGGCAAACAGTTCCATTTCAGTCTCCTTGGGGTTGTGGACCGGGTCGGTCGAGGTTCAGTGCGGCGAGCGGAGCCGGCGCCAGAACGGCTGGCGCGCCTCGAAGGCGGCCTGGGCCGGGGCGATGCCGGCGTCGCGCAGGGCGCGCTCGTCGACTTCGGCGAGCGTGTTTCTCGTTCGCGCCCGTTCCCGCCAAAGGCGCAGCTTCGCGAGGATGCGCCGGTGCAGCGGCAGGCGCGGCAGCCCCACGGACGTCAGGGTCGGGTCTTCGCAGAAGGGATCGACCGGAAACAGGTCGCGGCGTAAATGGCTCATGGTGGACTGCCCTCTTATTTATATGCGAAGCAGTACACAAATATGAAAGACAGGGTCCGTCAAGGATAATTATGCGGAACGGTACAAAAATAGAGAAAGAAGCGCGCCCGCGCGGCCGTCCGCGCGGTTTCATTACCAGCGAGGTATTGGAGCGCGTGCGCGACGTGTTCCTGACCAAGGGATTCGCCGCCGCCTCGCTCGACGAACTCTCCGCGGCGGCCGGCCTCAACCGGCCGAGCCTCTACGCCGCCTTCGGCGACAAGGAACAGCTCTACATCAGCACGCTCAAGCACATCGGGCAGAAGAGCGTCGAGGCGATGGACGCGATCCTGTCGGGCCCGGAGCCGATCGAGCAGCGGCTTGGCCGTCTCTACAAGGGGGCGATCGACATCTACACCAAGCCGCCGAACCGGCCGGGCTGCATCATCGTCGCCACCGCAACCGTCGAATCGCCCTCCCATCCCCGGATCGGCGCGGCGGCCAACGAGATCCTGGCGAGCTTCGAGAAGGCCTTCGAGCGCGGCTTCGCGAGCAGCGACCTGAAGCCCGCGCCCTCGCCCGCCGAACGCGCCAGCATGGCGGGCGCCATCCTCTACGCCATCGGTATCCGCGCCCGGCTGGGCGTGCCAGCGGCGGAATTGAGGACCTTCACCAAATCGATGATCCCCGTGATCTGCCGCTAGGCGTACCGCGCGCGCAGGATCCGGGCGGCCTCGGCTTCGGCCTTCAGCTTGAGATAGACCTCGTCGGTGTCGACGCGCGCGGCCGAGCCCGGCGCGAAGCCGCAATCGGGATTGAGGGTGATGCGCGTCTTGTCGATGCGCGTGAGCGCGCGCTCCACCCGCGACACGATCAGCGCCGCCGCTTCCGGTGCACCGGGCGTCACGTCGACGACGCCGAGGCCCAGTTCGAAATCCTCGCGCAGGCGCGACAGGCTCTCGAGATCGTCGGCGCCGGCGGCGGTGAACTCCATCGTGAGATGCTGCACCTTCAGTTTGTTGAGCTGGTTCAGGATCGGCCCGTAGGTGCCGGCATGGTGCTTCTCGCCGCGTACGCGGGCGCCGGCGCGACGGCAGAGATGGACCGCGAACTTGATGCCGTCGAAGCCCCTGACCGTCTCGTTGATCATCTCGACGGCGAAATCGGCCGCGCGATCGGGATCGTCGTAGCTCTTGCGCACGTCGGGATCGACGAAAAGGCAGAGGTGCGGATCGTCGATCTGCACCATCTCCACGCCCATGTCCCGCAGCAGCGCGATTTCGGCGCGCAGCGGCGCCACGCAATCGCGCACGAAGTCTTCGCGCGTCGGATAGGCCTTGCCCGAGCGATCCTTGTCCCACAGCCGCTCGCCCAGCAGGGCCGGCGCCGGCAGCGTGATCTTGGTCGCCACGCGTGCGACCTCCTTCACGAATCTCGCCTCGGCGGCGATGAACCCCGCAGGCTTGGGCGTCAGCTTCTCCGTGACGACGGTCCAGGGACGCCCGTCGACCGGATTGACCTCAAGGGTGAAACCGTGCGCCAGCTCGGCGATCACGCCGATATAGGAACGGCGGCGCCACTCGCCGTCGTTCACGACATCGAGGCCGGCCTTCTCCTGCAATGCGACGACGAAGCGGACGGCCGCATCCATCGTGTGACGGTCGGCTTCGTTCCATTCCGGCTTTTCGATCAGTTCGCGCACGACGAGCGGGCGCGGGATCGAACCGACAATCGAGGCGGGAAACAGCGGCAGCTTTGTCATGCTCGTCTCACGGCTTCCACAGGGTCTGGGCGAGGTTCATGTCTTCCTGCGTATCGATCTCGCGATACTTGCCCGGCGTGTCGGCATGGCCGAACGACATGCCCTGCTCGATCATGTCCTGGAACATGTGGATCAGGTATGCCTTCTGGAAGATCGCCGCCTCGCGATAGGGCCTGTCCCAGAACTCCGCCTTGCGGCGATGATAGAACTCGCGGAACCGGCGCGCGCCCTCGGCGCCGAACTTGGCGACACCGATGAACTCGCCGGTCGCCTCCTCGTAGGGAATGGTGCGGTAGACGCGCTCGACCCGGCCGCCGCGCGTGATCACCTTCTCCGCATCGTGCGGCGGGTGCTGGGTGCGCGGCTTGTAGTGCTCGCGCCAGTCGGTATCGACGCCCAGCGCCAGCTCGTCCGTCGACTGGACCAGGCCGCGCACGACATCCTTCGTGAAGAGGATGTCGGAGTAGCTGGTGACGAAGGGCCGGTCCATCAGGTCCTCGGCGCACATCAGCGACACGAGGATGTTGTTGTCGGGCCAGGCCCTGTTCTCGCGGAAGATGAAGTCGGGATAATCGCGCTTCACCGATTCGATGCGATAGCCGCCGATGAACACGATCTCCGTACAGCCGCCGCCCTTCAGGGCCTCGACGGTCCAGTCCAGGATCCGCTTCCCCTGGATCTCGGCAAAGCATTTGGGAGCGTCTTCCGTGGTGGGCATGAGCCGGCTGCCCCGCCCGGCTCCGATGATGATGGCGCGCATGTCACAAGGACTGTGACGCAACCCTCTTCGCCGCGCCAGATACAAGAGGGCCACGGGAAGTCATTGCATTCCCTTTGTTGCCCGGCTGGGCAGCCCCCGGAAGTTCCCTTGTCTCGGCGTGAGATTGTGAGCGATGCTCCGAGTGGGATTCCAGGAGTGACACCCGAGTATGGTCCTTCCCCTTCGCGGCCCCGTCTCGATGTCCACGGGCGAGAGCGTTCCCGGGATGAGGGATCTCTATGAGGCCTACGGCAGTCTGATCGGGCACCGATATCTCGTGCATGACGAGGAGCCTGCCAAGGCGTTTCCCAGCCGCTTCGCCAACATCTCGCTGCAGGAAGCCTGTGCAACCCGCTTCCAGGGCAGCGCCGCGCAGTTCGAGATGTCTTCGAACCACCATGGCCTCGATCTCGTGATCCTCTCCTTCGCCCTTTCGGGCCAAACACTCTGCTACCGGCAACGGAACAGTGAATGCACAGCGCCTGCCGGCGCCGCCATCCTGCATACGACGGACACGGCCCTGCATGCGCGCGCGAAGGGTGGCGGAGAAGTGATGGCGGTGGCCCTGCCGCGCGCCAAGCTTGGCGCCCTCGTCGCCGATCCCGACCATCTGACCCTGCGTCTATTGCCGGCCGAGAACGCGGCGCTGGCGCTGTTCGCAGGATATGCACGCAACTTCCTGGCGCTGGGCGGGGTCCCCGACCAGCGGATGGCCGGCCTGATTGGCGACCAGCTCTGCGACCTCGCGGCGCTGGCCCTCGGCGTCAACGGACGCGGCGGGGAAAAGGCCCAAGACGGCCAGGCACTGACCGATGCCCGGTACCACCGGGCAATGGCATACATCGTCCGTCATCTCGCCAATCCCGCGCTGGGCGACCGCGAGGTGGCTCGTCATCTGGGGCTATCGCCGTCCTCGGTGCGGCAGCTCTTTGCCCGCAAACAGACCACTCTGGCGCGGTCGATCCGCAACGCACGCGTCGAACGCGCCGCCGCCATGCTGGCAGACCCCGGGCAATCCCGTCGCAAGATCGTCACCGTCGCCTACGAGTGCGGCTTCCACAGCCTGTCGGCCTTCTACGAAGCCTTCCACGAACGCTATGACGCACAGCCCCGCGATTTCCGCGCGGCCGCCCTGCCGCGAAGTCCCGACTGACGGATTCCGGAAGCGATTCTGACGAAATCCGAACGCCGCCGCATCACCCGGGTGGTAACGGGGGATGAGCTGTCGACGCACGATTCGTCGACGCCCCAGACACCCGGCCGGCAAAGAGGCGAAGGCTCATGCCACAGCATGGCATTGCGAGGGGAACGGCGACGATCCGGCGCTTGTGCGAAGCCGCGGCGCTGCTTGCCGGGCTTCTCGTTGCCTGCCTTCTCAGCGGCGTTGCCAGGGCCGACGACAGAACCTTCATTCGTGACGAACGCCCGGTTGTGCTGGTGCTCGATGCCTCCGGCAGCATGGCCACGCCCCTCGGGCGCGAAAGCCGCCTCGACGCGGCGCGACGCGTGGTGCTGGACACGCTGACGCTCTTCTCGCCGAAACGCCCGGCCGGACTCGTCGCCTACGGGCATCGCCGCAAGGACGATTGCACCGATATCGAGACCTTGCAGAAACTCGCGCCGGTCGATGTGCCTGCGATCCGCAAGTCCCTGTCGACCTTGCGTCCCACGGGCATGACTCCTCTTTCGGCGTCATTGCGTCATGCAGCCGGCATGCTGGCCGCCGACGGCGGCGTCGTGATGCTGGTCAGCGACGGGCTGGAGAATTGTCGCGAGGACCCATGCGCGGTGGTCGACGCCCTGAAGCGGGCAAACGCCAGGCTGGTCTTCCATGTGGTCGGCTTCGGCATGGCCGACGGCGAGATGAAAAGGCTCGCCTGCATCGCCGATAAAGGCGGCGGACGGGCCATCGAAACCCGAGATGCTTCCCGCCTCGAACAGGCGCTGAAGACGCTCGTCGAGACCCCGCCGCCCCCTCCGTCTCCACCGGCCGCTCCCCCGCCCCCGGCCCAGACCGTGGAAAAACCCATCGTGCCGCCGCCGCCGACACCCAAGCCGGTGACGCTGCGAGCTACGGTCGGGGACGCGGTTGTGCCGGGGCCGGTCCTCTTCACCGTCACGACCAGGAACGGCGAGACGGTTTACGAAGGCAAGGGCACCGAGGTGACGCCGGAGCTGGTGCCCGGCGCCTACAGGGTGCGTGTGACGATCGCAAATGCTCGCACCGATGCCGATGTGAGGATAACGGGCGCAGCCGACGAACGGCACGACCTCGCCCTCGCGGCCGGGCTTGCCAGCCTCTCGGTCATCGCCGCGCAGGGGCTCGATCTCAAGGACACGGACCTCAAGGGCGATCCAACCTGGACGCTGCAGCCGAAGGACGGGCAGGCTCCGGCCGAACTCGATCCCGTGCTGGCGCCTTCGGCGATGCTGGCGCCGGGCCGCTATGACGTCGCGGTGACCTTGGGCGGCTTCACGGCACGACAGGAATTCACCGTCACCGCCGGCAAGCCGGTGCAGGCGACGCTCAACCTCGGTCTCGGCAAGGTGACGCTCGAGGCCAGCGTGGCGGGAGCCGATCGCCCAATAGACAGCGGAGCCGGCCTGTCCTGGTCGCTGGAGTCTGCGAAGGCAGGAGTGCCGCCACTGCGCGCCGAGGCCATCGCGCAGCCGACCTTTCTGGTTGCAGCAGGCCCCTACAAGGCACAACTCTTCATCGCGGGCGCGACACTCTCCCGGGATGTCGGCGCAGAGCCCGGCAAGGTCGTGACCGCTCGGTTCGAACTGCCATCGGCCGAACTGGTGCTGACCGGCGCGCTAGGCCCCGGCGCCCCACCCTTCTCGGACTGGCGAGACGCGACGTGGACGGTGCGACCGGTGAAACTCATCGGCGACGTGAAGGCCGGGCCGGCCCTCGAAAACAAGGCCGAAGCCTCCCCCGCCGTCGTCCTGACGCCGGGCGAATGGGAGGTGACGCTGGTTTCCGGCGGGGCCAGCACAACACGACGCATCACGGTCGCGCCGGGGGCCAAGGCGGCCGAGCGCATCGACCTCGCGGCCGGACGACTGTCTGTCTCGGCGGCGCCACCGGGCGATGCGCCGCCCCCGCTCAATGTCGTGATCTCCTTTTTCCCCGGCACGCCGGGCGGAACCTTTGCTGAAAAGCCGATCGTCGAGGCCGGAACGCGACGTGACTTCGCGTCCATTCTTCCGGCAGGCCGATACCGGATCGCCGCAGCCGACGAGACGGGCCGCACCGGCACGGCGGTCGTCGAGTTGAAAGCAGGCGAAAGCACCACGCAGGAAATTGCTCTCAAGTGACTGTTCCCCGACCTTCAACAAGCGAGATTGCCATGCGCATCCTGATGCTTCTGGGTCTGCTCTGTCTTTCGGTTCCCGCTCTCGCCCAACCCGATCCGGAGGCGGAGGCCATCCCGGAAGTCTATGTTGGCTCGCAACCGGTGATGGTGTTGAAGATTGCGGAACCCGAGGTCCTCGAGCCCGTCGCCCCGTTCGCTCCGCAGTTGATGGAACTCATCGCCATTACCGGGCAGATACAACGCTGGACGAAGAATTCGCAGAACGTGGCGAGCAGCTCGCAGGACAGGATCAAGCAGCTGGAAGACCAGGTCGCGAGCCTGAAGAAGGCCGTGGAGGAGTTGCAGAACCGGCAGCCCGGCGGCACGCCAGGCCCCACGGCGGACGACAAGCGGCTGGCGGCGCTCGAGGCGCGGGTGGCCAAGCTTGAGGAACAACAGGGAAGCTTCAAGGCGCCCTTCAAGGTCGTGAACGCGTCGGGCGTGGCGCTGTTCACCGTGGCCGAGGACGGGCGCATCACCGTGGGCACCGACGGACAGGCCGCCATCGTCATGAAGGCAACGGGCGCAGACAATGCCCTGATCCAGCTGTCCGCCGGATCGAAGAAGATGCTGATGCTGACCGATGGCGGCAGCGGCTCCAAGCTCCAGCTCAACGACGGAGCAGAAGCGGCCGTCGAGCTGAACGCGTCCCAGGGCAACAACGGCTTTGTCCGGGTGGCCGGCGGGAAATCCCTGGCGATCATCAATGCCGATCCTTCGAACGCCGCGACCTTCAACCTGCAGGGTGGCCCGGACGGCGGCCTCGCTCTGTCCTCCAAGCCCGACAATCTCGGACTGCTGGTCCAGAAGGCCGGCAAGAACGCCGCCTCGCTCGGCGCCCTGCCCGGAAAGGGCGTGGCGCTCCGCCTCTTTTCGGACGCCGGCCAGCAGGTTGTGGCGGCTGGTTCGAATCCCGCAAAGGGTGGCGCCGGGCTGGTGAGCGTCAGCGCCGGCGACAAGGCAGCCGCCATCCTGACGAGCGAGCCGGATGGCGCGGGGTTGGTCCAGTCCTTCGCGGCGGATGGCAGCGGCGCCGCGGCCCTTGTCGGCAAGGAGCGGGCGGCCGTCGCCTACAACCAGGCCGGCAACGCCGTCGCCACCATCTCCAAGAGCGACAAGTCGGAGGGCGGCACGGTCGTGGCCCGCAACCCCGGCGGCGAAGGTGTCTTCGTGGGCGGCTATCGCGCCGATGTCGGCGGCGGTGAGTCCTGTGTCTATCGCGCCAAGGCGCAGAACACCTTCTGCCTCGGAATCGGCATGCCCGGCATGGGCATCGGAAAATGACCCCTCACCCCCTGCAGAACGGATCTTGAACCGATGACCAGATCTCTCAACTGTCTGCCCTTGATTGCCGGCCTCCTGACAATGCTCGCGCCCGGCGCGCACGCGGCCTCCGATTGCCAGCCGATCTACGACGCCTATGCGGCGATGGCCAAGGCCCCTGCCGTGAGGAAGACGGTCAAGACACCGGGCATGGCGGAGCCCGTCGAATTTATCATAACCGGCACGGCGCTCTACGGCCGTGTCGGAGCCAAGGACACATGGTCCAAGACCCCGATCGACGACAAGACCCGCGCGGTGCTGAAGCGCGCCTCCCCATCGCCGGAAACGGTCACCGATTGCCGCAAGATCGGTGCGCGGTCGTTGGCGGGCGTGGCGGCCACCGCCTACGAGTTCGCGCCGCCGCCGATGGCGGGAAATGCCCCCGGGGAGAAGATCACCGTCCTGATCGCCGACAAGAGCGGCTTGCCTCTCTCGGAGACAGCGGCCGTGTCCGGTGCCGAGGCGATCCTCGTCTATGACGGCGTCACCGTGCCCTCCCCCTGAGCGAGACGGGTGGCCGGGAAATGAACCGGACGGGCGGAAAGACGCCGGCGCGGTGATGCCGTTCCACGCCCTCTTCCTCGCCCTGCTCACGCCGCCGCTTGCCGCGTTCTTCCTCCTCCTGATGTTCGGCGCGCGTCCGCTCGGGGCGCCGCTGGTGCTCGCTACACTGGCGCCCGCCTATTTCATCGGATTTGTCCCTGCCCTTCTTGCCGGATGGCTCGATGTGCTCCTGGCGCGCCACGGCTGGCGTGTCCTGGCGCGGCTTGCGACGGTGGCCGGAATGGGCATCGTCGCAGGACTGGTCATTCTGGCCCCGCTGCATCTTGAGGGCCGGATCCACGGGGTGATGCCGCTGCTGTTACCCTTGGCATTGGCCCTGTCGGCAATACTGGCCCTGGGACTGGCCCTTCTTATGGCGCGACTGTACGCACGCAATCGCCCGGTATGACCCTGGTGAGAGCGGACCCGACCGAGGCGTTCGCCGAGCCGGGACTTCGAGGTCAATCGAACAGCGTGGCCAGCCGCTGCTTCATCTGGTCGGCCACATAGAGCGCCAGCGCCTGGATGGTGGAGGTCGGGTTCACGCCGCCGGAGGTGACCCAGATGCTGCCGTCGACGATGAACAGGTTCTTCACGTCGTGGCAGCGGCCCCATTCGTTGACCACCGAACGCTCCGGATCGGTGCCCATGCGCGCGGTGCCAAGCAGGTGTCCCGGATAGTTCAGCGCGGTGCGCGAGGCGAAGATCTGCGTGGCGCCGGCTTCGGTCAGGATCTCCTCGGCCCGCGCAATGCCGTGCTCCATCATGCGGCGGGTGTTTTCGCTGATCGTGTAGTCGACGCGCGGCGCCGGGATGCCGTGGCTGTCCTTCAGCTCGGGATCGAGCGTGACGCGGTTGTGCTCCTCCGGCAGGTCCTCGCAGGCGACGCCGATGCTCAGCCGGTGATCGAGCATCGTGCGATAGTGCCGATGGTGGTTACGCCCCCACGGAAGCAGCCCCGAGGCGGCGCCCATCATCGCCTGGGTGGCCGGACCGGTACCGCGACCGAACTGCAGCGTGTAGCCGCGCACGAAGTCGCGCGAGGGATCGGTCTCGTAGAACTGCTTGCTCCAGATGCAGTTGATCGGGCCGCGCCCGCCGTCGAGCGTCTCCTCGACGTAGCCCGAGACGATGGGCCAGGGATGAAGCATGAGATTCTTGCCGACGAGACCCGACGAGTTGGCGAGGCCGTCGGGAAAGCGCGACGACGCCGAGTTCAGGAGCAGCCGCGGCGTGCCGACGCCATTGCAGGCGAGGATGACGACCTCCGCCGGCTGGAACTGCTCCACCCCGTCGGCATCGTAGTAGATGGCGCCGGCCGCCATGCCGTGTTCGTCGGTGGTGATCTCGCGCACCCGGCAGCGCGTGCGCAGCTCGACGCCCGCACGCAGCGCGAGCGGCCAGTAGGTGATGTCGGTGCTGGCCTTCGCGCCCTGTGCACAACCCGGCGTACAGTGGCCGAGGTTGATGCAGGCGCCCCTGCCCTCGTAGTCGGTCGTCGCGATCGTCGTATCCGAGGGCCACCAGTGCCAGCCCAGCCTGTTCATCGCCTGGGCATAGCGCGCGCCGGTCTTCCCCAGGCCGATCGGTGGCATCGGCGGGTGCCGTGGCGGCACGCCGGGATCTCCGGCGAGGCCCGAGACGCCCATCATCCGATCGTTTTCTTCGTAGAACTTCTCGAGCGCCCAGTAATCGACAGGCCAGTCGTCCGCCACGCCGTCCAGCGACTTCACGCGGAAGTCGGAGGGATGCATGCGCGGCCAGTGGGCCGTGTAGATCACCGTGCCGCCGCCGACGCCGTTGAAATTGGCGATCTTCATCAGCGAGTTGTCGTCGTTGATCGGATAGTCGGTGTCGCGTCCCCGGCGATTGGGGCTGATGTCGAAATCGGTGTAGCGCCGCGCTTCCCAGTCCCGGCCATTGCTGGGGAAATCCGTGGGCTTGATCCAGTCGCCCTGCTCGAGGCAGAGGATGCGCATCTTCGTTTCGGCGAGGCTCCACGCGACGGCGGCCCCCGAGGCGCCCGATCCGATGATCAGGACGTCGACTTTCTCGTTCGACGCCATGTCAGCGGCTCCCCGTCGGCGTGACGCGGTCGTCGCGCCAGAAGGAGGGTCGCTGCCGGACCGGATCCAGCAGGGTCCAGTCGCCCTGGTCGAGGCGGTAGCCCTTTGGAAAGGGTGGACGAGGTTCGTGGCCGAGGGCCTGAAGCACGCGATCGTCGCGGTAGTAGGCGCTGAGGACCACCCGTCCGAGCGCGACCGCCGCGGCGCCACCCTGTGCATAGTATTCGTTGACGAGGGCGTCGCGGGCCTCCTCGTCCAGCGCGGCGAAGGGGCGGCGCGATTTCGCCGCGATGGCCACCAACGCCTCCCGAACCAGCGCCAGGTCGCGGCCGAGCGAGCGTGCAATGTCGGCCAGGATGGCGGGATCGTCGGCGGCCGGCATTCCCAGGACGGCATCCGCCGGGATCATCGCTCCCGCGATCTCCCCGAGCGCGTGGATTTCGGCCTCAGAAAGTCCAGTTTCGGGAGCGGCTTGCATCGAATCCTGCCGTTAGCGGTTCCGGTCCCCGATGCTAGGCGATCGCGCGGCCGCCATCGACGTAAAGATTGATGCCGTTGATGTAGGCGCCGGCGTCCGAACACAGCAGCAGCGCGGCGCCGACGAGATCGCCGGGCGTTCCGAGGCGCGCGGTCGGAATGCGTTGGACCAGCGTTTCCCCCTCGACCGCCATCTGGTCGCGGTTGCGCGCCGTCAGGATCGCGCCGGGCGCGAGGTTGTTCACGGTGACGCCCTGCCCACCGTACTGGCGCGCCAGATTCCAAACCCAGTTCAGCTGCGCCGCCTTGGTTCCGGCGTAGACCAGCATGCGGGGATGCGGCCTCACCTGCTGCACGCTGCCGATCGTCACCACGCGGCCCCAGCCGCGCGCCGCCATTGGCGGGACGAGATCCTGCAACAGCTCCATCGGGCTGCGCAGATTGACCGCGACCTGCCGGTCGAACCGCGGGCGATCGATCTCGTCGAAGGGCTCCGGCAGCTCGATCGAGGCATTGAGCACCAGGATATCCACCGGCGACCAGGACGATACCGCTTCGGCCAGCTGGCGACCGGCTTCGTCGAGCGAGAAATCCTGGGCGAAGGCGCGGGCAGTCCCGCCCGCCGCCTCGATCTCGCAAACGACGGCATCGGCGTCCGCCCGTTCCTCCGCCGTGCCCGCGTGATGGATGGCGAGCCGGGCACCGGCGCGGGCCAGGCCGAGGGCGATGGCGCGTCCTATCTCGCGGCGGGCGCCGGTCACCAGCGCGGTGCGGCCTGTCAGGCGAAAGAGGTCGAAGGGATCAGCGGACATGGGGGCCGAACGCACAAAAGCCGTCCTCTTTCGAGAACGGCTTTTTGAAGATTGGTTGCGGGGGAGCGCAACCAGCTTCACTTGCTTCTCCGAGCGGCCGCATAGGCCTGAACCAACTTGAGAGCGACGACCGTACGCGACTCCCGTGCAAGCCGATTATGCCATTCTTCGCTACTCCCGCCGAATGTCGCACAAGTCTCCTCCATCGACTTCTTGATAGGGCATCGAGACGGCGAAGCGGGCCTCCTACCCGCAGGCGAGGAGATCGTCGACGAGTGTGGATGCGCCACTGCCGATGTCGATGATTGAGGACGCCGGGTCTGGTGCGGTCGAGGCGATCAACTCGAGCGACCGCACCGCGTGTGGCTGGTACCAACTCACCGCCGTCTCGGCTGTCCTCGTGTACACGCCTTCCCAATGGCCGCGCGTGCCGCTCATGGGTGCCTCCCTTTAATCCAACGACACGCGCCGAAAGCCTTTAGATTTAGACGGCATCCTCGGATGCAACGCTAGCCCGCTCTTCGCGGTGGAGGTTTCAGTCAGACGTGAATGCGCGGCATCGCGCTGCTTCTGCTGCGTAGAGAGAAGTATCAAGTCGTCATCGATGGAAATATCCCGGGTGGGACTGTATCTCAACACAGGGGTGACGGGACGCGGAGCCGCCGACGCGCGGCAACCTGCCGCCGCTCCGGCCAACTGACCGGGATCTCTTGGGCCCCGTCGAACCGGCAGGCTCGGCGGGCTTGTAGGGGCAGGCAGGGTATGACTAGTCGCCGAACATTGTGTTGATCGGACCGCCACGACGGACGGCCTTCGCGTTTCTGCGTAGCAGCGCCTTCTCTAGTTGTTTCCTGTCGGATGAATTCGAGACGGCGCAGAGGCTCTTGCTCTCCGCGACATCGCTTGGAGCAACCTGCTGTTGTCGATCCAACGACACGAGGAGTTCCTGAAGCGCCGGCGACGATGACGCATCCGGCATCTTTCACGCCCGGTCCGGGCGCCCTCGGGGGTCAACGAAGCCGCGAGTGGAGCCCCTCCCGAAAGTCCGGATAGTGTGCTGAAGGTTCAGCAAAAGCCCTGAGGGGTGGTCATGGCATGTTGGTGATGTTGCAAGTCACCGACCCCGTTGAATGGGAGCACACCATGACCAAGCGAGGGGGTAAGGGGGAAGTTGTCGATCTGAAAGAGCTGCTGTCTCGGGACGGGGAGTTCCTGCGCGAGGCGGTTCAGACGCTGGTGCAAGAGGCGCTCGAGGCGGAGATGGCGGAGGCGATCGGTGCGGCGAAAGGGGAGCGCACGGCGGGCCGGCTGTCGTACCGCAGCGGCTATTACGGTCGGACGCTGATGACGCGGGTTGGGACGCTGGAGCTGCGAGTTCCGCAGGATCGTGCGGGTCGGTTCTCGACCGAGCTGTTCGAGCGCTACCAGCGGTCGGAGAAGGCTTTGGTTGGGGCGCTGGCGGAGATGTACGTGCAGGGGGTGTCGACGCGCAAGGTCAAGGCGGTGACGGAAGCGCTGTGCGGGCACAGCTTCTCGGCCTCGTCGATCAGCCAGATCAACAAGGGACTGGATGCGAGCCTGAAGGCGTTTGCCGAGCGGCGACTGGCCGAGGCCTACCCGTACCTGATCCTGGATGCGCGCTACGAGCGAGTGCGCGAGGGTGGGTTATCGCCAGCCAGGCAGTGCTGGTGGCGATCGGGGTGGACTGGGAGGGTCGCCGGCAGGTGCTGGCAGTCGATCTGGCCAACCGCGAGAGCCGGTCGAGCTGGAAGGACTTCCTGCTGGCGCTGAAGGGCCGCGGCCTGCACGGCGTAGAGTTCGTGGTGTCCGACGACCACCCCGGGCTGAAGGCGGCGATCCGGGAAGTGCTGCCGGAGGCGGCCTGGCAGCGCTGCTACGTGCACTTCCTGCGCAATGCGCTCGACTACGTGCCGCGCCGGGTCAAGGACGACTGCCTGAGGGAGCTGCGCTGGATGTACGACCAGCGCGACCTGGCCGAGGTCCGGCGCGATCTCGCGGCCTGGCTCGGCAAGTGGCAGGCCAAGTATCCGAAGCTCTGCAGCTGGGTCGAGGACAACCTCGAGGAGACGCTGACCTATTACCGGCTGCCGCTGGCCCATCACAAGCACATGAAGAGCACCAACATGCTGGAGCGGCTTAACCAGGAGATCAAGCGGCGGACCCACGTGGTGCGGATCTTCCCCAATGCCGCCAGCTGCCCGCGCCTGGTGCGCGCGCTCGCCGTCGAGACCGATGAGAATTGGCTCGGGGCCATCCGCTATCCAATATGGATCATCTCAAGGAACACAAGAAGCTGACTGTCAGATTGGCCGCCTGACGGCGGCGGGCGCGGGCGGCGCTGCGCGATTGCGGGGGCTCCGCGCCACCCGCGCCCCGACTTCATCGACATCGCCTCTTGCTGAACTTGACGCACACAACTAAAGTCCGTCACGCGGGCAGAGCCCTCGTTCCGCGCTATCGGGCTCGATCTTGTAGCGGCCTCCACCGTTCCATGATCTGTTCGGACTAGATGGCGGCATTGTCGAGGTCCTGCAGCGGTTCGAGGATCTACCGGCGCCCGAGACCTAGGTAGTACGAACCGCTGAGTTCGCCTTTCATGTAGCTGGGGTAGATAAGGCCGCAGTCCCTCCTCAAGCGGTCTTGGTCCGCTTACGGCGCGCCTTGGCCGCCTCAAAGCTCCGCACCTGTCGTGACTTCAGGCGACCAAACGCATCCTCCGTCACGGTAGTAGTAAACAATGGCCTGCGTGGTGGAGCCAGAACCGTCTGGTTGCATCGGGCGCGAGTGGGTCGCCGTACGCGATATTCAGCGGGTCCGCACCCAGCTGTCTGGAGCCAGTAAAGGCGCAGATCTGTAGATTCGCGTAATTTTATTTCGGTAGTATTGCGTCCTATAACTCGCCTGCTGCGCAACTTATCGTCGGGTTGTATCGGTCTATGTGCTGCTCCGCTTGGGGCGACATAGATCGTCCTATCATGCAACCTACAGGCGACTATACAATCATGAATCTGTCAAAACCGGGGCGTCGGGCTCCTGCCGATGCCGAATAATGTGGCAATTGAGACACAGCGCGGGGTCCAAATGGCCCTTCTCGGCGACTGTTTCTTGACCCATTGCGCAAGTTGGGTCTTTTATTATTTCGTTCTGATCGATAAGAGAGGGAGAATGATTCGCTTCGCTCTCTCGACAAAGGCCAACTTTAACATCTTGAAAAACATATATAAATTATCGTAGTGCTCCTTGCGATCAGGCATGGATGCTTGCGACGTGACGGTATTTTTGTCGGTATTTTTCAGTTGCCTTCATCCACATCGGTGGATAATTTTGGGAAGGTGGATAGCGAGTTGCTAAAAGCAACCGAATTGTAACAAAGTCACACCAAACCTCCTCTTTGAGTGCCGTATTCTAGGTTAAAGCGGAGGCGTCTATGCTCACGGTCACTGCGCTTAAGCGACTGAAGCCGAGAGACAGAGACTACAAGGTGTCGGACCGCGATAGCATGTACGCCGTGGTGAAGCCGTCGGGTGTAATTATATTTCGCTACGATTACCGGCTAAACGGGCGCCGGGAGACCCTCACGATCGGGCGCTTCGGGGCAGACGGAACCAGCTTGGTCGGCGCCAGGGAGCAGTGCCTGGAGGCTCGTCGCTCGGTCGCCGAGGGAAAGTCGCCCGCCCAGGAGAAACAGAGACGCAAAAGGCGGCTCAAGGAGGCAACGAACTTCGGCGACTTTGGCGGCCGATGGATAGCGAATGCGCCCATGGCGGACAGCACTCGCAATATGCGTCGGATCATCTACCAAAGAGACATTTTCCCTCTCTGGAAGAACCGGTTACTCGCAGAGGTTACGCCCGATGATCTTCGCGCGCTATGTGGAAAGGTGCGCGACCGCGGTGCGCCGGCGACGGCCATCCATATCCGCGACATCGTCAAACAGATCTTCGGCTTCGCGATCCTCCATGGCGAGAAGGTCGCCAATCCGGCCGACCAGGTGGGTAAGGCGTCCATCGCGACCCTTGCACCGAAGGATCGCGCCCTGTCCCGCAAGGAGATCCGCTTCCTATTCGAGCTGCTCAAACAGGTATCGACCCAGCCGGCCATCCGCATCGGTTTCCATCTCATTCTCCTCACCATGGTGCGCAAGGGCGAGCTCCAGGATGCCACCTGGGACGAGATCGACTTCGACAACGCCGTCTGGACGATTCCCAAGGAGCGCATGAAGCGCGGCCGCGCTCACAACGTCTATCTGTCCCGCCAGTCGCTCGAACTCATGCGGGATCTCAAGGCCAGGGCGGGGTCGTCTCGCTATCTGATGCCGTCGCCGCACAACGCCGAGGCGCCCCTGTCGCGCGCGACCCTCAACCGCGTCACAACAGCAATTGCCGCCCGGGCTGAGAAGGATGGTGTGGCGCTGGAGCCCTTCACCGTGCACGACCTTCGTCGCACCGGCTCGACGCTCCTGAACGAGCTCGGCTTCAACGGCGACTGGATCGAAAAGTGCCTGGCCCACGAGGATGGCCGTTCGTCCCGGGGCGTCTACAACAAGGCGGAATATGAATACCAGCGGCGCCACATGCTCCAGGAATGGGCGGACATGATCGATTCGTGGGTGGAGGGCCGCCAGCGGCGGCCGGCGCTCTATCCGCCGCGCCCGGGAGCGGGTTCGGGCGACGCCTCCTCTGCAGGAGACGATCAGGCCCGCAGGATGCCGCGTGACGCTCTTTCGGCGGATGCCGCGCTAGCGTCGTCGGAACGAAACCGCACGGCAACATAAGGCCGTTGGCGGCCCGCAGTTGCATGCGCCACGCAACTTGCCGACTATCGTGCTCGGCAGCAGCCGCAGCTCGAGCGGTCCTCATCTTGCTGAACCGCTACCGCCGATGCGCATCTTCATCGAGCCGCCGTTCGTCTCATCGATCGCGCGAACGAGCTTGGATTGACAAACCCCAGTCACAATTGTGCGAAAGCGCGAGGCTTCCCGGTCGGCGCGATGCATCGCTGCGCGCCGACTATGCTGACGGTATGAGTGACGGTATCCGGCCAAAGATGCCTGCCGGACTCGCCAATAAATGAAGGGTGATTTCTCCCCTGTTGATAATCGAGGGAGAATGATGAAGAAGCTTCTACTTGGCTCAACCGCCTTGGTCGTCGGCGGGTTGATGGCCGCCCCGGCCATGGCCGCCGATCCGATCAAGATCAGCGTGGGTGGTTACTACACCTTCTACGCTATCGCCGGCGGCATCCAGTCGACCTACGCCACTGACGGCACGTGGGCGCAGTACAAGGGCCTCAACTTCCAGCAGGAAGGTGAAATCCACTTCATTGGCCAGACCAAGCTGGACAACGGCACCTCGGTCGGTATCCACGTCGAACTCGAAGCCTGGAACCCGCGCCAGGACGTGATCGGCCCGTCGTACATCGACGAAGCCTTCCTGTTCGCCTTCGGCGGCTGGGGTCGTGTCGAGTTCGGTGGCCGCGATCCGGCCTCGTACCGTATGTACTACGGCACGCCGTCCGCACTGATCGGCTTCGGCGCGATTCAGCACAACACGAACTTCAGCTGGGCCAACCAGTCCGTCACGCTGAACAATAAGGCGTGGTTTCACGCCACAACGACGACAAATGCCGGCCAGGTTCAGGATGCACAGGGCATCAACTACTTCACCCCGCGCTTCCAGGGCTTGCAGGTCGGCGTCGGCTATCGTCCGAAGGTCAACTTCGTAACTGGCCAGTTCGCCCTCAACCCGAACAACGTCGGCCCAACGACCAACACGGCCGGCATCTGCGGTTACGGCAATGCGACATCGTCGCCGAACTGCTCCACGGCGGACTACTCCTACCAGGACGTGTTCGACATCGGCGCCAACTACCTGAACAAGTTCGGCGACGTCAGCGTAGCGCTCTACGGCGCGTTCATGTACGGCTCCTTCGTGCCTGGCAATCGGCCGTTCGCCGCGTCCGCTAACATGGTGACCGGCGCGAACCTGACGTCATGGAAGCAGTGGGTTGTCGGCGCCCAGTTCGGCTTCAAGGGCTTTACCTTGGGTGGCGCGGTCGGCTGGGACAACAATGGCATTGGTTCGAACTACTACACTGGTGTGGACAACGACACGCGGTTCTACACCGCGGGTCTGATGTACGAGACCGGCCCTTGGCAGATGTCCTTCGGCTGGACGGGCTCCTACAACACAAACGGCAATGGCTCGGCCGTTGTGCAGACCGTCGCGACGGGCACCAGCCTCGGCACCGGCGTGACTCCGACCGGTGTCCCCGGCGTAAACAGCACGGCTTTCGCGGGTCCGAATAACCCGGCTTCCCTCCGATTCGGCCAGGAGTCGGTCAACAAGTGGGAGATCGGCGTCAACTATGCGCTCGGACCGGGCGTGAAGCTCACGGGCGGCGGTCTATTGTACAACGCGTCAGGTCCCAGCAATGCGGTCAGCGGCAATAGCTGGGGCTTGCTGATGGGCATGGATCTCCGCTTCTAGTCGCTTCGCCGACTTGGCGGATTATGGGCGGGCCCCTCTCCCCAACGGGGGCCCGCTCCTTTTTTGGTGTGCCTTGCCGGATCTCTACCAGCTTTGCCGAGTAAGTGCTTCGAAGTCCGCGTTCGCGAGCCAGGCACTGCCGGCGATCGGAAAGAATAGGGCAGCAGCGCTCTCCGGCCTCAGGCGTGACATGCGTTCCTCCGCCTCCGCGAGCAGGCGATCTAGTGTGGCCAGCCTCCGGAAGCTCGTCGCGCCGAACGGAGCACGCACCCAGTCTCAGTCGTCGTCGAGCGACGCCACGCTCACCAGCTCTTCCCGGCCATAGAGGGACGATACCCCATATCGTCAAGCGCTTGACCGGCACGGCCGTCTGCCAGCGCAAGTCGGAGAGAACATGGTGGTTGAGTGGCACGCCGCCCTGACGCCGGCGAAAGTGGCCAGCGGTCTCTGTCAGGCGTTCGACAGCACGAGCGTCTACCACTCCCTCGATGCGGGCATACAAGCACAAGACCGGCCGGAAGAGAGCGGCGGGAGCCGTTGACCGGGACGTGCGCGGGCTGACGCGTCGAGCTGAGATCAAAGCCCAGACTACGGCGGACCGCGAGATAGCGTTCAAGCTCGTTGGTCTCGGTGCTCACGGCGTATCTCCGTCCGTCGGCCACTCTTGCCCCACCGCGCGCAGGTCCTCCACGTCCATCTTGGCGTAGATCATTGTGGAGGCGCGCGAGCGGTGCCGCGGCAAGTTGCCGATCTGGGCGAGCGACGCGCCACGCCGGACCATACTCGTCGCGAAGCTGTGCCGCGGGATAGTGAAACCGATGACGCGGGCCGGCGGCTTCAACCCAGTCTTCCCGAACCGCCTCCGTCAGAATGTGGTTGAGCATCTGTGCGTCGGCAAAGGGTGCATGCGGCTTGCGCGCGCGGACGAACAGCGTGCGCGAAGTACCGACCCGACTTTGGCGAAAGTAGCCGGCGATGGCTTCGATCGGCCGCAGGCCAACCCCGCCAGCAGCAGCATGGCGTAGTAGCGCCGCCCGACAACCAGTTCCCGACTGAGCCCAGGTCTCGCCCGAACAGCGGAGCGCATGGCGACGTTGGTGGTCGACAACGTGAGCTGCGCCAGCTGCCGCTACATCGTTGAACAGACGCTCCCGGCAATGGCTGACGTCCGCCGTGTGGAGGTACCCTTCAAGACGAAGACCGCCGCAGTCCTGTTCGACGATGCGGCAACCTCTGTCGCCGCGATGGCCGAAGCCACAATCCAGTCAGGCTATCCCTCGAAGGGGACGCAATGACCGATGCTGCGACCATCATCCTGCGGTCGACCATCGTTTCTCCGCGTTGTGGTCACCGCGAGACAGAGGCACGGCAGCAACCGTGACAACGCTTGAAGCCGGCAAGGACGCCGGACAACCTAGCCAGCGTTGAGAGAGCGCGTCATGTACGGCGATCTCCCCGCCTACGGCCTGTGGTAGCTGCTGATCATCCACTCGACGATCCACATCTTCTTCGCATTACCTTCTTCACACCGCAGACGGAACGCGGCAGGCGCTCCTTCAGCGCGTTTCTCGTGGCGTTGTTCACGAAGACGTACGGATTCCCGCTGACGATCTAGTCGGCCGTTAAGAAGCCGGATTGAGGGTTGGGTTGCTATGGGGGCTGGTCGTCATTGCGGCCAGGATCAGGCACAATAATATCCTTAGCCAGGCGAGGATGCGCCTGAAGTTGTATCCGGCGGCGGTGAGGATGGCGTTTGCGGCATCGCCGGCGTGTCCCTTGAGGTAGCAGCGGCCGAGGTGGCCTTGCTCTTTCATGTGGCCGATGAGGGGCTCGACGGCGGATCGCCGCCGCAGCTCTCGCTTGATGGCACCGAAGACGCCGCGCTTCTGTCCGGAGATGAAGACGCTGCGCGGCTTGGGCGCATCGTGTCCGCGGTATCCCTTGTCGACGTAGACCCGTTCGATCTCGCGCCCGGTGAGGCGTTGGGTGTCCTCGATGACGGCCCGCAAGGTGTGGCCATCGTAGGGATTGCCCGGCAGTGCGGCGGCGTGCAGCACGAACTGTCCGCCCGGGGCACGGGCGTTGGTGGTGACGATCGAGACCTTGACGCCGAACTCGTAGGGCGCGCGAGCCTTACCCTTGCCGATGCACTCGACCTCCGGTGCGTGGAACGAATAGAGCTTCCAACCGCGCTGGCGCTGGCGTTGCGAGCGGATCTGCGAGGCACGCGAGAGTGGGCTCTCGAAGGCCGCCTCGACGGGCTCGTGGCCGGCGATCTTGCGGCGGATATCGCGGATCAGCCGCCCCAGGCGGGTGCGCAGGAAGCGCACTTCTCGATGGTGGCGTTTGAACTGCTTGGCGTGGGCGTAACGCCCCGCCATCATCGCCGCCCGCTGGGTGACGCGGACGTAGGATTGCCGTAGCCGCACGCCGTGGCGACGGGCCAGGCGGTTCAATCCCTTGATCGCCGCGTGCAGCAGCCTGGCGACGGTCGGGAAGGCGATGTGCTTGGGCTGAACGGTGGTGTCGACCGTGATCCGCGCCAAGTCCCTGGTGCGCAGCGCCCCGCTTGTGTGGGCCACCCGCAGGCTCTCAGCCAGCAGCAGGTCGAGTTTGTCGCCCAGGCGCTTGCGCCAATGGCTGAGGTCGGAGCGCTCGTGCGGGAAGCTGTGCTGGAAGAACGTCTCGCCGGTGAAGTACTGGAAATACGGATCGTAGACCCAGCGCTCGCAGACGCCTTCGTCGGACAGCCCGAACATGTGCTTGAGCAGCAGCAGACCGATCACGAAGCGGCTCTCTATCCCCGGACGGCCTTTGTCGCTGTAAAGCGGTGCGATCTCTGCGTCGATCCACGCCCAGTCGATCTTGCCGGCGAGCTGCACCAGTTCGTGCTTCGTGTTGATGATCTGGTCGAGCCTGGCCCGGAACAGATCGCCTTCCCTTGTCGCCTCGTGCTTCTTCGGCCGCATCGATCCCTCCGATGCGGCATCGAATCACGGCGCGCCGGAAGAGGGAATCCCCAAACGAAATCGCAAGGTTCTGGAGCGTCGAGACGCCAAACCTTGCAATCCAGATCTGCACCAACGCCGAAAAACGACCCGCCTTCAAACACTTGGCCGTTCTTCACGGGCGACCACCTACCTGCTCTCGAGGTGGCTGCAGAGCCGCTATCCCGAGGTCGACTGATTCTAGCAAGAGGCCGGGCACTTGCTGGAGGAGCTCTTCGGGTGGAACGAACCTCCCCTTTCAGCGCGTTCCACCTCATGAGCGTCATCTTCATTGCCGGTGAAATCTGCGTGATCCCGATCGGCTTGTAAGTACGAAATGAGGCGCAGCGCAAGCACTAACTCGCGATGTCGGGCATCTATTCGTACGTCCGCCATCCGCAATCTATCGGCTTCATCCTGGTGATGTTTGGCTTCCTGCCGCAGTAGCTGACCTTGCTCACCCTCGCCATGGTCCCCGTGCCGCTGGTCATATACATCCGCTTGGCGCGATGCGAGGAGAAGACAGCGCTGGCCGAATTCGACGCTGATACGAGAACTACATACTAGAGTGCCGGGTCTTATCCCGCGGCTAGCAGATCTCCACGGCAGTCCGCCGCGTCATTAGGAAGACTGAGCATGACTAAGCTCGGGCGCCGGTACGAGACATTCAGGAAAAGAGAAGGCCCGTCCCCAGCTGGCGGCGAGGCACATGAACCGGTCACGCTGCCTCGGCGCCCGGACTGACCGCATGCGCCATGAGGTGCGAGCTATCACATCGCGATTCTTTGAGCTCGCAGTCAAATAGATGGCACACTTGCAAATCATGCCCACAGCTGAAGGCGGGACAACTTGTTTGCTCTCTGGCCGAGCTGCGCGACCGGGGCGTGACGGTGTCGTGCGACACGCTGTGGCGGTTCCTGCGCGAGGCAGGGATCAGCTTCAAAAAAAACCGTGTGATCGTGCCCCATAGCGTGGTGTAGGAGCGGTGTTTCAGAGCAGCGTTGGCTGCACGATCAGACTGTCGCAAGATGCAGGCCGACGATGGGATCGTCGCTGAGCGGGGCGATGGTTTCCAGACTCATGTAGCGAGCCCGCTGGACGGCCCATTCGTCGTTTTGTTCGAGCAGCAAGGCTCCGATCAGGCGCGTCACGGCGTCCTCGTTGGGAAAGATACCGACGACCTCGCTGCGGCGCTTGATCTCGCCGTTGAGGCGTTCGAGCGGGTTGGTGGAGTGCAGCTTGGCGCGATGCTGGGCAGGGAACCCCATGTAAGCCAGCACATCGGCCTCGGCATCATCCATCAGTGCCGCCAGTTTCGGCACGCGTGGCCGGGCCTGGTCAGCGACCTGGCGCCACTGTTTGCGTGCCGCCGTCGCGTCGTCCTGGGCGAAGGCGGTACCTACCCACGCCGAGACAATGCGGCGCTGGGTCTTGCCGGCATAGGCCAGGGCGTTGCGCATGAAGTGGACGCGGCAGCGTTGCCAGGCTGCTCCGAGGATCTTGGTAATGGCGGCCTTCAATCCCTCATGGGCATCGGAGATCACCAGCTTGACGCCACGCAAGCCGCGTCGGGCGAGCGAGCGAAGGAACTCGACCCAGAAAGGTTCGGCCTCACTGTGGCCGACCGTCATGCCCAGCACTTCGCGCCGGCCGTCGCTGCTGACGCCGACGGCAATAATGACAGCAACCGAGACGATTCGGTGATCGCGCCGGGCTTTGACATAGGTGGCATCGAGCCAGATATAGGGCCACTCGCCTTCTATCGGCCGGTTCAGGAAGTTCTGAACCCGCTCGTCGATCTCGCCGCACAGCCGCGAGACCCTTCGGCTGCGCTCAGGGCAGGCCTGGCTCTTCGATATCCCGCTCATGCCCATCGCCTTGACCAACTCGTCCACGGAACGGGTCGAGATGCCCTGGATGTAGGCCTCCTGGATCACCGCGGTTAGCGCCTTCTCGGCCATCCGGCGGGGCTCCAGGAAGCCCGGGAAGTAGCTGCCCTTGCGCAGCTTCGGTATGCGCAGCTCGACGGTGCCCGCGCGGGTCTCCCAATCGCGATCACGGTAGCCATTGCGCTGGTTGAGCCGTTGCGGGCTGCGCTCTGCGGGTCCCGCCCCGCACAGCCCCTCGGTCTCCAGCTCCATCAGCCGTTGGGCTGCAAAGCCGATCATCTCACGCAGGAACGTCGCATCGGAGCCCTTCTCCAGTAGGGCGCGAAGGGCGATAGTGTCCTCGGTCATCGTGGTGGTCCTTTGGGTTCAGGTTGCTGGTCTCGACAACCCAACCCTACCCTGGATCACCGCGCTGGCCGCTGACCGGCCCGCCATCGCCTGACTCGTAGCGGTCGCTCAGGCGGGCCGATCATCGGCCTCCTACACCACCACCGGGGACACGACCAACCGTGTTCGCCAGCGAGCAGGATCGACCTGACGTTGCCCGACGGCGGGCTTGGTGGCGGAAATACCAGGGCCGGATTGATCCCCGGCGGCTGGTCTTCATCGACGAGACCTGGGCCAAGACCAACATGGCCCGAACCCGTGGCTGGAACCGGCGCGGCGCGCCGCTGACGGCCAGAGTGCCGCACAGGCACTGGAAGACGCTGACTTTCCTGGCAGCCTTGCGACACGATCGTATCGCTGCTCCTTGCGTCTTCGACGGTCCGATCAACGGCACAAGCTTCCTGGCCTACGTCCGCCAGTTCCTGGTGCCGACCCTCAAGCCGGGTGACGTCGTCATCATGGACAATCTGGGCAGCCACAAAAGCTGGTCCGTCCGCGCCGCCATACGTGCGGCTGGCGCCAAGCTCTTCTTCCTGCCGCCGTATTCCCCCGACCTCAATCCGATCGAGCAGGTCTTCGCCAAGTTGAAGAGGCTCCTGCGCAAAGCCGAGGAACGCACCGTCGAGCACACATGGCGACGCATCGGACAGCTCCTCCAATGCTTCGAACCCCACGAATGCGCCGCCTACATCACAAATGCCGGTTACGCTTCGATATGAGACGGAAAGACTCTAAGGCGAGCGAGGCTCCACTTTCGGCTTCCTCCCGGAACAGGCATTGATGCACATCAAGCTCGATGTCTGGTTACCGCGTCGCAGCCTGACCGGCTGTCGCATGCAAACGCGCGGCGAGGGCAATCGATAGCAAGCAGAGGAGCTCCATCATCTGGCCGGACTGGCAGATGTATTACGGGGCTCTTTCGGCCGCCATGGGAGAGGCCGGAGGCCTCCGCGTCCAGTCTACATTCGCGTAGGTTGTATCGATCGTCATAGATTGCCGCTTGGAGAGAAGTCAGCGCGACAGCGGCTCGCGTAGCCGCCCCGCTCTGCCTTGCTTTCCTCTCCGTTCGGCTCACATCGCCGTGCCAGGCGCCACTCTAGCGCGCGAGTCGCGCGAAGCGTGACGCGATCAGCATCTGCTACTTGAGCGGCCACAGTGTTTCTTAGTAGGTTCACTGCTATGCCAAGAAGCGTACGCGCACTCATTGAACAGGCCCTGACAGCGGCCGATGCGGCGCTGCGCCACAAGCTCGGCCCATGTGGCGAGAAGCTCCCGCATGTGACGATGGTCCTCATGCGAGACGGCACCGTGGTCATGCGCGGCAACTGTGGGACAGAGTCTCTGGCAGAGTTTAGTGAAGCGCTGCAAAAGATCGAGCAGGCTCACGGCCGTCAGGAGCAAACCGAGCTCAAGAAACAACGAAGCCGATAGCCCGTCGCCGACCGGCGCCCCGACTTGGGTGATTGAGCGTGCAGGCCGCTCTGCCTTCGCTGCTCACAAGAGCGGACCAGACAGAGCCGCGGCCATAGGAAGCTATCTCCACGAACTCGTGGACTCCCTCGTCGAGAGCCGAAGGGCACCCGCCCCAGGGACCGGACTACGCTTCGCCGAGTTCGTCGATCAGCTGGTGAATGCGGCGACGTAACGACGGAGTTCGGAGATTGTAGTAGGCACGAACGAGCGACAGTGCTTCATCTGTGCCGAACACATCGTCGACCGGGTCCTTGTCCTGCTGTTCGGCCTGCCGATTGCGGCGTTCGGCATATCCCTCGAAAAAGTAGCTGAGAGGCACGCCGAGCGTCCGCCCAAATTCGAACAGGCGTCGTGGCACAGCCCGGTTCACGCCGCTCTCGTATTTCTGCACCTGCTGGAAGCTGATGCCGGCCGCCTCGCCGAGCTGTGTCTGGCTCATGCCGACAAAAACCCGGCGGCGGCGCAGTCGCTTGCCGACATAGACGTCCAGTGGATCCCTGCGCTTGTTCGCTGAAGGTTCCTGCTGTTCGAGAACTTGTGCTGTCCTATTCATGCGACACCATTCTTGGAGGCGAGGATCGTCAGCGCATCGAAGACGACGATACGCACGGAGCCTTCGTGGACGACGACGGCGGCCGGTCCGATTCCAGTCGCCGGCACCAGGAGCGCGACTACGCCCAGGCCGACGACGAGATTCTGGAGGATGAAGGACCGCGAGTGCCGGCTGGGACCAACTGCGAACGGCAGGTTCTGCAGCCGGTCTGCCATAGTGGCGATGTCGGCGATCTCAAGCGCCACGTCCAAACTCGCCGCACCAATGGCGACGCCGACGGATGAAGCGGCCACCGCCGGCGCGATAGTGACGCTGTCCCCGAGCCGGTGCGTGTCGTTCAGCCCGATGGCGCCGAGATCTCGCGTTCCCTCGCGAACGACCATGGTCGATCCGGCCTCGCGAAGTGTCTCAACGGCGCGCGTGGCCTCGGCATCCAGGGCGAGTGTACCGTCGACACCGACGTTCGGGGTCGGCAACGCGTTGGCCTGTTCCCGTCGCACGTCTGCCATGGTGATGGTGCGGTCGGCATTGGTGAGCCGGGGATTGGACGAGATCGCAGTCCTCAGCGCTACATTGCGCTGCTGCTGGAGTTGTGCAGGTGCAGGAGGCAATTGCGCAGGCGGTGCCGTGGCCGCACGCGAGGGCGGCCGGCCAGTTTGCGCCATCCACGGCGACGCCGCTACGACGGCGAGAGCCGCGTAGACCACAAGACAGGAAGACATGAAAAACCCGATCGCTAGCACTAAAGCAGCCCGAGCCTGGAAAAGGCATCAGGCGGGCAAGTCGCGAGGATCAGGCCTTGGGGGGTGGAGACGTCAAGAAAGGCGTGAAGGGCGAAAGAGCCCGCATCGGTGCCAGCACACAATCGCGGCGATCCACGTCGACTACCGTCAAAGCGGTAGACGGCAGAGAGGCCGCCATACAGAATTGGCACTCCTCGACCGCAAAGTCGGCCTGATCGTCGGCATGCTGTTCGACCACCGCCGAAATCGCACTAGGCTGCGCGGCCTGCGCGGTGGACAACCCGCACACGTGGAAAGTCGTGACCACGGCAACCGCCAAGACGCAGAACAGCCGGAAGAAGGCTGCCACGACGCGTAGGTCAGAAAAGGCGCGATTGACCATAGTTTAATTGAACGCCAACGCTCCGCTCTTGTCAACTCCGGCGCGGGTCCTTCCTGACTTCAACAGGTCGAACATGCATTGCATTAACTTTCATTAACCGAAGTCGCGGGTCGTGCCCCAGGCAGTGGTGTAGCTGGCGGTAGCAAGACCGCCCGCGAGCGCGCTCCCTGTTAAGCGCCGTAGCGAGTGGGCGGGCTTGCGGTGGTCACCGGCGATTTCGGGGTTAGGGTCGGGTTGCAACGACCAACCTGGAACCCGAGAGACCACCGATGACCCTTCGGCTTCGCTCAGGGCAGGCCAATGAGATGATGAACCTGCGCTCGCTCGTGGAGAAGGCCCCCGACGCGGACCTGCTGCGCGAGATGATCGCTTCTGCCGCTGAACGGCTGATGGCGCTGGAGGTCGGCACGCTCACGGGCGCGCCGCACGGCGAGAAGAGCGGCAACCGCCTGGTGCAACGCAACGGCTACCGCGACCGGGACTGGGAGACCCGCGCCGGCACGGTCGAACTGCGCATCCCCAAGCTGCGCAAGGGCAGCTACTTCCCGGGCTTCCTGGAGCCCCGCCGGATGGCCGAGAAGGCGCTAACCGCGGTGATCCAGGAGGCCTACATCCAGGGCATCTCGACCCGTTCCGTAGTCGCCAGCGATGTTGAGGGTTTTGCCATCGTCGGTCACGCCCCGAACGATGATGTGAGTGTGAGGGTGGCCGGTGTTGTGGTGATTGACCGCGATCCAATCGAGCCGGGTGCC
Organism: Reyranella aquatilis; assembly: GCF_020880995.1. Lineage (GTDB taxonomy): Bacteria > Pseudomonadota > Alphaproteobacteria > Reyranellales > Reyranellaceae > Reyranella > Reyranella aquatilis. The sequence goes on from NZ_JAJISD010000005.1 coordinate 305,629, forward strand.
GAGGTCGGCCTCCATCCGCTTCATGAGATCACGGGTGGTCGCGCGATGATCAGAAAGCTCGACTCCCTCTTCGGATGACACGATGAAGCGGAACTGGTGGCGGTCTTCCCGGCCCCGTTCGATGAACGCACGGCCATCCTCGGCATCCTGGCTGGCCGAGTAGACTTGGCCCCTCTCACCGTCCCTCGTCACGCCATCACGCTGCAAATAGCGAAGATGCGCGTCGACGGCTTTGCCGCTGACGAACTGCCGCCCTCGGGTGGCACCGGACTGGGGATTGAGCTTCACGACCCGAGCCTTGACTGCGACCCGCCGCGACCGCGCACGCACGCCACCGTCGCGGCTCCAGGGTTCCCGGTTCTTCAGCACCGCAGCCACCGAGGCACCACGGCCCCGTTCATTAAACCGGCTGCCTCGCTTCCCGGCGTCGCCCAACCGAGAGGGATTGCCGCCGGCCCGTCGAATAGCCTGTTGAATCTGGCCGTTGAAGCTGGACGCACGGTCGCCTCCAACACCGCCGCGACGCCTGCCGATCCGCACACCGCCCCGATCCGGTATCGTGCCGGCTCGAAGGCGGAAATCGTCGTCATCGCGCGACATGGCCTAACGATTGGGGAGCGACACGAAGTCTTGCAAGCGTCAGAACACAGGCACCGTGGGATGGCGCAGAAAAGGCGTCTCCTGCGTAGCATCCAAAGGGCTGCCCCATAAGCGACGGCGCCTGAAGCATTGGAAGCAAAGAGAAAAGTCTTTCAGAGGCCATACGCGCGTCGAGAAGAGCTGGCGCAGCGCGCTTAGGAAACAACGTGCAGACAAGCCTTTAGGAGCACAGCGACGGCAGCGGGGCGACCCGCTTTATCTTGCCGTCCATGATTTGGGTCTCTGGGCCGACGAACCTCATGAGCACTCTCATGAGCATAGCTTGATGATCCAGTCGTCTGCTCTCCGCATCATGGCAGGCGCCCTGCGTTTCCATTGCGAATAAACAAGCTGTCGGTTCGTGCTTCCAACCGCGATAGGCTCTCGGCAGACCGGCCCCGTGATGGCCGCTCAGTTGTCGTCTTGGGCGCTGACGGCGTGACTGCGGAATTTTCCTGATCCCGCGTCACAAATAGCGGCGCTTCCTGCCAGGGAACGATGCGACGGCTGGCGGTGACAATGTCATCGGCCTGCCGTTCTCCGATCAGAGGCGCGAGAGTGGCCACGTAGAGTTGCGTCTCGTACGGCAACGCTCGGCCTGTGGCCATGTGGTCGTCGTAACGCCCAGGGCCTGCATTATACGCGGCCAGAAAACCTGGTGAGCCGTAGCGCTCATACAGCTCTCGCAAGTAGGCCGCACCCGCAAGGATGTTGTCGCGCGGATCATACGGATTGTCACCGAGATCATGTCGGACACGCAAATCAGCCCAGGTTTCGGGCATGATCTGCATCAGTCCCATGGCGCCTTGAGGTGACAGAGCCCGCACGTCACCCCCGCTTTCGATCGCCATCACCGCTCCGATCCAGGATGCCGGCACGGCAAATCGCTGCGCCGCTTCGCGCTCGAAGCTTGCATAACGACCGGCGTCCGGTGCGGTCTTTAGCATCACGGCAGTGGCTGATTCGGCACGGACCACACCACCAGGTGAGACCGCGGCCGACATGAGGAGGACGGCAGCCAGCGAGACGATCAATCCGATGCTGTTGTGACGAATCCTGACCGGAAAGGAGGAAGGATTGCGACGCCCTGCGAACGGGCGTGCGAACGGCTCAGAGCCGGGGCACTGCATGGTCAGTCCTCCTTTGTCCAAACGCGATGTGCCCGACCGATGACGGCTGATATCGGCAGCGGCCCGAAATACCGCCCGTCCAGCGAGTCGGCGGATTGCGAATTCATGAGGAAGAGAGTGTCCTGGGCGACAACGCGGCAGCCCTGCCAGACGGGCAAAGAACGTCCTCGCCGATCCCGTTCTCGTGCCATCCCAACAGCAACTTTATCGATGGTGATGACGAGACCCTGCCGACAGACGGTCTGACCGGGAAGCGCCAGCACATGCTTCAACATGGGAACGCCGCGTGGCAAGTAGTTGCCGGCTTCGAGGTAGCTGGCGAGCTGGTCCGGCGGCAGGACAGCCACCAGTTCAGAAACATACCGCGTGTCGTTGGGCTCGAGTAAATAAAGCCCGACGGGCACGCTGGCCGACGCGTTCCACAGAAGCATCCGATGCGACGGCAGGATGGCCGGTGCCATCAGGCTGACGACGCCCATCCCAATCAGCAGAACGCACACATGGCGCGTCACGGATCGAGTCTCTGCCGCAGTAGCCAGGCCTTGTGGCGTGCCATCGTATAGGGCCTCAGCGCTTCCCCGACCGCCAGACGACTGTGAACGTGGCGCCAATAGTCAGGTGCCGCGTCGGCGGGATCGATGCCAAGCGCTTCGACGATATCGATCATCTGCAACACATGCTTGACCTTCGGCCAGCCGGACGCGCGCAAGAGGATGTCCGCACCCGGCCGCACGTACGGGATGGTTGAGCAGGCTTCGCTCGTGCGCACGGCGCGCAGGATGTCGATGCGTGAAGCGATCGTGCCGTAGTCGTTGGCGGCCCACCGGACGAAGCCGAAGACACTGCCGGGTGTAAACGAGAGGATCCGCCGTCGCCGATCGAGGATCTGTTCGTCTGCCGGCCGGCCGAAGCGTATCCATCGTTCAATCTGCTTCTCGAGCCACAGCAGTTCGACATGCGTGAGATCGGTCATGCGCGACCTCGTGGCCGGATCGGACCCGCGCCTTTTGGCCGGTCCCTTCCCGGCGAGGCTGCTATCCCCGACGGTGGACAAGTCTGGTGCGTTAGACAGATTCCGAAGGAATCTGGGTTAGGGAAGTTAAGAAGGTGCCAAGCCGTTGAGCGGTCAGGAAAGTCCGGCGATTCTGGTCCTCGATAGCACGAGGATCGGGTCCCCGATGGCACGACAGCTCGCGTCCCCGATAGCACGAGGCGAGTCACAGCTTATCCCCATAAGGTCCCACCGGCCGACGGACGAACGGATCGCGCGGGATAGGCACGAACTCAAGCCGTTCGACGCCGCGGAAACCGCGTTGGATGCAAAGCCGATAGCCGGGAAGTGCCTGTCGGCGGACGATCTCGCGCACATCGTAGGCGAAGTGCTTGAGCGGTGAGAGGCTGCCGGACTTGGCGTGGAGATGCGAAAAATCGAAGCTCCACCCGTCAGCCTGACGGCCGCCGTGCTTGCGGACGATGCGGTAAAGCCAGCGCTCCAGCCCCCCCGTCAGATCGAAATACGCACGGTCGATCGTGAGCACCAGCGCATCGTCCAGAACGCCGGCATAGAACCAGTCCGGGAGAATGAGCTCGAGGCCGAGCGGGCGACCGTGGGCGTCCGCAGTCTCCTTCCATTCGTTGATCCACGAGAAGCGATGGCGCCGCCGCTCTGCAGGTTGGCGGATAGAAGTCAGCACAGTGGTCGACTGGAGACGGTCGAATGCCGCCTTCAGGCGATCATAGTCACGGGCGCCGGTGCCGCGGCCAACGAACGTCAAGATCTCATAGGGTGTGGCAGCCATCAGACGCGAGGTCTTCAAGCCGGCATCCCGCGCCTCGACGATCTGCGAGGCTGCCCAGATCAGCACATCGGCGTCCCAGATGGTCGCCATACCGCGATCCGGCACAGCCTCGACCCGTATGGCGACCGTGCGGCTGCGGTAGTCGATGGGCCGGACACGCTTCGACTTGGCGAGTGAGAAGAACGGGTAGGCCATGAGGTCCTGGGCGTCACGCGGTGCGAGATCGCCGGGCAACGCCCTGAACAGGTCGAGCTGGTCTCGCTCGCTAATGCGCTGGTGCATGAGGGTCACGTCTGATCTCCGCTCAGCGCCGAACACGAGGCGCGTTGGCGAGCGGGTTCATGTGCGGCTTTGCAGGCAGCACAGTCCCCATCCCGGGATCGGTGGTCGACGTCTTGGTCCCGCGGTCGGCCCAGGCCTTGAGATCGTCGACCGCGTACACGACTCGGCCGCCGATCTTCCGGTAGGTTGGGCCGGTACCGTAGGTTCGGTGTTTCTCGAGGGTACGTCCGGAGAGGCTGAGAAAACGTGCGGCTTCTGGCGTTCGCAAGAAGCGCGGCGGCAGTCCGGCGGCAGGATCGGGCATGCGGATGACTCCGTGGTGGTGACGAGAGCCGTCGAGAGGTGACGGCGTAACGACGGTCACGGTGGCGGAGATTCACGGGCCGGGAGGATGACGAACTCACCCCTGAGGTTGGCGATACCCCCTGCTCTGACGTCGAGAGAGGCTAGCGGCTCGCGAGCAGCAGCTTTCGATAGCCGCCCTCCATCATGGCCACGGCATCGGCGACCAATCGGATCGTCTGGCCCCTGACCGATGAGGTCTTCCAGGGGAATCGCTCGACCGCTTCCGGGCGATAGAGCGCCCTCGCCACCTCGCGATAACTTGCGCCCTCCAGGTGACCGTCCAACGCACGGATCATGGTGAGAAGCCGTTTGCGGAGACGCGCTGTGATCTGCCAGGCGGACGGGAGCGCGCCTGCCGGGTGACGATCGAGGCGGCGCTTGAGGCGCATCAGACCGGCGAGACGAAGCAGAACGGTCTCATCCAAGGGCACGAGCGCCGCCATCGGCAGTGCCGGATGCTCGCCCTCGAGCCACAAGGAATGTGGGCCATCGACATCATTCACGATGCAGTGCCACCTGCCGCCGCGCTGTAGATCTGCTGATGATGACAGCCAATCCAGTGCTTCAAAGCGATGGGCGCCTTCGAAGCCCCTGGGTGCGGGAACGAGCATCACGGCATGGGGAAGCAGCTCAGGCCGCCACGATACCTGCGTCGCCGACGCGTCGAGTGAGGGGTCGCAAGCGAAACGAAAGCCCCCAGTTCCCTCCCATTCTCTCCGGGCTCAATTCCGACCCCTCCGGATCTTCGTCGATCCGGTCGTAATCTTCCCGGTACGCCGGATTGCGTCGCAGGAACTCCCACGCGAACCCGGCACGATCGAGGTCCTTCAACGCTTCGACATAGTCGGGCGACCTCCAATCGGGTCTCTTGGTCATCAAAGACTCCGTTACGCGAACTCAGGGCTGACGGGTCTGAGCCTTTCATGCGACCAGCGGTTGTTGAAGAGCCCGAACGCCGAACGCGCGATGTCGCGCGAAGAGGCCCCCCAAGGGGCCATCTAAACGTCCCTTCTTGGCGGTTTGCCCGTCAGTTGCGCGATGCGCGCAAGAGATCACGGAAGCCCTTCTCGGTCATCCACTGAGCTCGGGACAAATGAGTGTCGTAGACCAGGCGTGCGCGATGAGGCTCTATTTCCGGATCAAGCTCGAAGACAATACGCACGACTTCTCGCCAGTCTGCCGCCTCGGCTGCCGCGTCCAGCAAGCGTAGATAGGTCGCGAAGTGCCGCTCGTCATAAGGCGTGACCACATCGCTCCCAGGAGGGCAGTCGTCAAAAGGAGGCGTCGTCATCTCGGGAACCGCAGCGAAGGAAGAACATCCATCGGAACTCCAACCACCGCATAGTCACAGCCGCTCGGCCAGTGGCGATGCACGGCACGCATCACATCCACCAACTTCCATGCTCACCAAGCGCATCGTGAAGACCATTGCAGCCTGATCTGCATAAAAGCATAGAGAGGTCGTCGCGCCAGCAAATTTGGCCGCGTATTATAGTACGTAGCGCCAGAATACGCGATTGCCTCCTATCCTGCGGATGGACATTCGCAAGGTGTTCGGCGCCTACGTCCGTGTCTATCGACTGGCAGCGGGCCTCAGCCAGGAGGCGGTCGCCGCTCGCATGGGTGTGGACCGGGCCTACGTCAGTGCGCTCGAGCGAGGGCTGCAGAACGTCACTCTCCTGACGATCTTGCAACTGGCAGAGTCCTTGAACGTGCGTCCGGCTGACCTGCTTGTGGAGCCGGTTCAAAAATCGCGGTCGTGATCGCAAGGGATCGTAACCTTCAGGCGAAGACGCCCTTCCCTCGCTTCAACCGAAGGGCGGCTTCGTGCGGCCGCCACCCCTCCTGACCGGCCGCATAGAGCCCGGTCCGGCGAAGCCGGATGCGCCAATCCCTTCAGTCCTTGAAATCCGAGCGAATGTACAATCGATAGCTGGCAAGGGCCAAGCTCATCGCTGGCATTCCATAAAACACGGCCGCCCGAGCAAAGAAGAAGCCCCGCCCGGCGCACCGGGCTGGGCCTCAGGGGCGTCGGCTTACTCGCCGTTCTTCTTGCGGCTGCGCGACCAGATCAGGGAAGAGCCCTCGCCGTCCTCATCGTCGAACAGGTTGGCGAAGATCGGCGCATTGAAGCTCGGATCGTCGAGCTTGAGCGAGAGGTAGTCGCGGCCCTCGTTGGAGCGCTTCGACCAGGCGGCCCCGATCTCGGCCCGGCCGACGAACACCCGGTGGCTGGGGGCGTTGTCGTTGGACCGGTTGGCCTCGGGGACGATGCGGACACCCCTCGCCTGGACGCTCAGGGTGACGATCTCGCCCTGGTACTCGTTGCCGGACTTCTTGAAGGAACCGATGTTGGCCATGTGACTTCTCCTGTGCTGTTTCGAGCCCCGCGACCATCGCGGCCTCGATGGCGATCTGCAGGCCGGAGGCGATCGACGCCGCACCCGTTCACGGGCCGGAGCAGAGCGGAGGATGGCGGCGGGGCGACTTTCTTGCCTCGCGAGGAATGGGCGAAGCCCAGGGGAAGAAAGTCGAACCGCCGCCGTTGCGGCTCAGGCGATCGAGGCGCAGTCGTCCTCCGGCCAGATCAAGCCAAAGAGAGGCCGTGGCCGCGCGCCGAACAGCTCCTCGGGAGAAGTCGTGGCCAACCTGAAGGGTCCTGCGCAAGAGGACCGGCATACCGGGCGAAGAGACGGCGGCCGCAGCGTAGAAAAAGGACGGCATCATCTTACCCAACCGGTCGGCGACAGCGCATCTCGCCTGCGCCCTGTCGGCTCGCCTGAGGGACGCCTCTTCGAAGTGGTCATGGAGTGCTGCGTTCGCCTGTCGCGTCTAGGCAAGCGTTCACCGCCGCGATCTTCGCCAACCCGTTCGATGATGCAGACGCAAAAGCGTCAGCGGCCCTGGTCGTGCAGCCGCCCATCAGCAGGTGAGCAAACGCTCCCGGTGCCCCGCCCGTCCGGCGGCGACGCCAACAGTGCCAGCCGCGCGAAGGCCGTGCAGCCAGAGACGACGGCGCCAACCACGGCGAATGCCGCCTGCCATACGCTGCCGGGCATGCCGAGGCCCGCCAAGGCAAACGACACCTGATAGCCGGCGATGGCAGCCGGGACGACATAGATCAGAGCGACAATAGCGCGGAGCGGCGTGCGCGTGGCCGCGAACACGAACTGTCCAAGTGTCAAGATCGCCCCGCTCACAAGCAATCCGACTGTGATTGCGCCGCCGACGCCGGCCCCACTGTGCAACGCCGCCAATCCCGCGGCGAGTCCGGCGAAGGTGGGAAGCGCATAGATGGCCAGCCTGAACAGCAGCCCGCAGAAGAAGCCGAGGCCGACGATGCTCAGAACGATAGCGAGAGCAAGCATGGTGGATCTCCGTGACCAGGATCGAACGGTCGCGCCTTCCACCACCACCATGGCGCCGGCGGATCTTATCAGGATTGAACGTGGCCGAAGAGAGACTTTGGGTTGCAAATGAGGAAAGATGGCGAGGCCCCGCCGCAAGATTGACCTGCCGGTCTCCGGGAGCCGGCGTTACCTGGAACCTGGACCGATCGTGCTGGTCACCTCAGCGTATGGCGACCAGCGCAACATCATGACCATGGGCTGGCATACGGTAATGGAGTTTACGCCGTCCCTCGTCGGCTGCGTGATCGCCGCCAGCAATCATAGCTTCGGGCTGATCCGGCGCAGCAAGGAATGCGTCATCAACCTTCCGACGACGGCGCTCACAGATCAGGTGGTCGGGGTCGGCAACACATCCGGGGCGGAGATCGACAAGTTCGAGAAGTTCAAGCTGACCCCGCAGAAGGCGCAGAAAGTCAACGCCCCGCTGATCGCCGAATGCCATGCCAGCTTCGAGTGCCGGCCGGCGGATGGCAGCCTCATCTCCAAGTACAATTTCTTCGTCTTCGAGGTCGTGGAGGCGCACGTCGCGGGCTCGCCCAAGCATCCCGAGACGCTGCATTACACCGGTGACGGCGTGTTCATGATCGCCGGCAAGGTCATCAGCCGGCGATCGCAGTTCAGACCGGGCATGTTGTAGGAGACGGCGATTCTACAGCAGTCCAAGCGACCGGAACGAAACATGTGTGCCATGACCGATCACGACGTGGTCGTGCAGCTCGATCTCGAGAGACTTGGCAGCTGCTTTCAATTCCCGCGTCATCTCGATGTCGTCCCGCGACGGCTTAGGATCGCCAGATGGATGATTGTGGACAACGATCAAGGCGGAAGCGTTTAAAATTAACGCTCGTTTGATGACCTCCCGCGGGTAGACAGGCGTGTGATTGACGGTACCCCGCTGCTGCACCTCGTCAGCGATGAGGTTGTTCTTGGTATCGAGAAACAGGATTCGGAACTGCTCGACCTGCTCGCAGGCCATTGCCGTCTGCAGGTAGGCGATCAGCGCCTGCCAATTGGTGAGCACGGGACGCCTGCGCACCTCGGCTCTGGCCATGCGGCACGCGATCTCGCGGACAAGCCGGAACGCGGCGATGTCGCGGCCCGTCAATCCGAAGGCGCGAAGCTGCGCCGCTTCGGCTGCAATGACATGGCCAATGCTCGGAAAGTGCTGCAAGAGAGCAGAAGCTTGTTCGCTCCCTTGCGCTGAAGCCAGCAATCCGGCGAGCAAGTCCTGCTCCGTGGTCTCTGCCGACGGCAGAACGGCAAGAGTGCCATTCATGACGGGACCTTGGCGCAGCGACGCGGATGCAGAAGGAAAAGCTGAAGCAGACATGGATCGTGTCCCGGAGAGCAGGAAGAGGCGAGCCGCCGCCCGCTCTCTCTGAAGGCCCGGCGGCTCACCCGCTCCCGGCCTTCCTCTCGCTCTCACGGATCCGGCTGTGCCGGTGGACACAAGAAGGAGGTGGCGCTTACGCGCCACCCGAACCAAAGCGCCAGACCGGTATGCCAAGCTTGCGCGCCTTGTCGGCGAGGTTCTCCTGGATGCCGGAGCCGGGGAACACGATGACGCCGATCGGCAGGATTTCCAGGATCTGGTCGTTGCGCTTGAAGGGTGCTGCCTTGGCATGACGGGTCCAGTCGGGCTTGAACGGAACGTGCGTCACCTTGCGGCTGTCGGCCCAGCGGGCGGCGATGCGCTCAGCGCCGGTCGGCGAACCACCGTGCAGCAGCACCATGTCGGGATGCTTGACGCGGACCTTGTCGAGCGTGCTCCAGATGAGCTGGTGGTCGTTGAAGTCGGCACCACCCGTGAAGGCGATCTTCGGTCCGGTCGGCACCAACAGTTCGGTCTCAGCGCGGCGACGAGCGGCCAGGAACTCGCGGCTGTCGATCATGGCAGCAGTAAGAGCCCGGTGGTTGACCATCGAACCGGTGCGTGGCCGCCAAGTCGAGCCGGTGTGGACCTCGAAGCGTTCGGCGGCCTGATCGCGGAAGAGTTCCATGGCATTGCGGCGCTCGATCGAGGTCAGGCCCTCGGCGACGAGACGCTCCAGCTCGACCGAACGGACTTCTGAGCCGTTCTGCTCCTTCTGGCTGCGCCGCTGCGCCTGCTCATTGCCGTCGAGCTCGCGCTCGATCCGGTCGACGGCGCGATGGAACAGGTTGACGGTGGACCACAGCAGGTCTTCTAGGTCCGGCTCGAGGCGGGTGTCCGTGAGGGTCGAAACCAGCGCATCGAAGATGTCGATGATGGCGCCGGTGATGACGTTGGCTTCCGGCAAAGGCCGCGGGTCGGGCTCATCCTGGAAGGGACGGTGGCCGAAGAGCTGCAGCTCGGTGAGGACGTGATCGGTCGGAGATGAGCCGTGCACGGGCTCGTAGTCGGTATCGTTGTGGGTCGCCATGATGCTGTCCTTGGTCGGATCGACCGCGCCCATCGCGGCCTTCGTGGGCGTCGACAGACGGCGGGCGGAACGGGCCCGCACCGCGCTTGCGGCCGGAGCGCAGCGGAGGACGGCGGGCCGAGGCTTTCTTGTCTCGCGAGGAATGCCGGCGCAGCCGGCAGGGGAAGAAGGCCGCAGGACCGCCGTTGCGGGAACGGGCTGGCTGCCGTCCGATCGCCCCTCTAGAAGGCCGGGGCGCGCTCCGGTCCTATCCGAAGGGCAGTAGAGCAACCCATGACGAAGAGATTCACGCGCCCGTGCTCATCCCGTCACGGCCGAGGCTAAGAAGCGAACCACGTCCTGCGAGACGAGCTGCCGGTGCACCGATGCCCGGAGCCCTGCAATACCCAGGCGGCGGAGATCGTCATTGAAGTCGTCGAAGCACGGCGACAGGACGAACGACTCGATTCCGGCGGCGTTGGCGCGGTTGCACAGGCTGGCCATCGCGGCATCACCGGCCGGGTCGGCATCGCCGGCGACATAGAGACGCCGCAGTGTCGTTGGAAGCAGCAGTGCTGCGAGATGGTTGGCCGAGAGCGCGGCGACCATCGGCAGAGTGGGCAGGATCATGCGAAGCGACAGCATGGTCTCGATCCCTTCCCCGGCGGCCACGACATCGGTGGCGATGCCGAAGCGAACTCCGTGCCCAAGAAGGTGCCCCATGGCCCGTCGTGGTGAAGCGATCGGCGCCTTGTCGTGGCCTAAGGTATCGAGCCAGGTACGGTGTGCGCCGGTGATCGTGCCGTCCAGATCGGTGACAGCGGCGATCAGAGCCGGCCAGGTCTCGGTCGGGCTGTCCTCGTCGGCCCGGTAGTAGCAGCGCGGATGAAAGCGCAGAGAATCGCCGTGAGGTAGGGTCGTAATTCTACGGCCGTGCAGATAAGCCTGCGCCAAGGTGCCCCTTATCGGCCGGGACATGGCATAGAGACGCCGCGCGGATTCGGGCGAACCTCGCGGCGCCGGCAGCCGACCCTGCAGCGGTTGGAGCGGGTCCGGCGGCAAGGCCAGGAAAGCGCGTGCCTCATCGAGGATATCGCGCAGGCGATCCAACCCGCGATTGAGGCCGATCAGATCCAGAAGATCGCCATGCTGCCCCGAGGCGGCATCCGTCCATTTGCCGGCGGCTCCCTTGCCATGATCCGGGCCGCTCAAGCGCACAAACAGGCTGCGGCCCTTGTTGTTGGCGACATCGCCGACCAGCCAATAGCGACCCTCGCGACGGCCGTTGGAGAGATAGTGACGACATACCGCCTCGGCGTCGCGCGCGAGGCGGCGAGCTAACTCCGCAGCAGGCGACAACACGGCCGTCCCCTCACGCCGCGGCTCGATCGGCGATACGCACGATCGGATAGCGGTCCATCAAGGCGGCCAGGATTTCGGGGCCGGCGGCGCCGGTCGGCACGAAGAGACGGAGCTTCCAGGCGATGATCTCGGAGATCAGCCCCATCGCCTTCAGGCGATCGACCATGCCGTCGGTGAAGCCGCAAAGTTCCACACGGAACAGGCCCATCACCTTGGAGCGGCGTACGCTCAACCCGTCCTGCAGCTCAAGTAGGGTCCGACCATCGAGCACGGCGTTCCAGGCATCCGCCGGAGCCATACTGATGGCATCGGCGCTGAAGGCTTGCGCCACCCAGGCTGGCGAGACCAGCCGGCCAATGACGCGCTCTCCCGCATCGGTTTGCAGGCGGTAGACCCGCATGGATTCCTCCGGCAGGCGCTTCCAGATCGGCAGCAGCAGGCCCGTGACGATATGGAGCTCGCTCTCGGTGAACGGAGGTATCTCGGCGAGCTCCCGTGACCAGGCCTGGGCAAAGGCAGCTTGATCCGAGCGCTGCCAGTGCGATTGCTCGAGGGCCGCTACCGCAAGGGCTGTCCGCTCCATCGGACGCACGAGTCGGACGCGGCGCTCGATCTCGCCATCGTCCAGCATGACGCTGGGCGCGGGCACCTGTACCGCCGCCCGGCCCGACTGCGGGTTGACAAGCAGAACCGCGCGAAGATCGCCGGCCCAGTCCAATGCATCGGCCAGCGAGAGAGGCTTATTGCGCTCCTTGCGGCGGATGGTGAATACCTGTGTCTCGGCGCCGGTCGTCGGATGGACATACACCACCTGACGCTTCGTCACCGTCAGGCTCTCAGCCGTCAGCGTCTCGACGCCGACGTCGTAGGTCCCTGTGACCCGCGCCCCTTCGATCTTCGCGCGCAGCAGGTCCTCGAACACGCCGAACAGCGTGTTCTGCAAGTCGATGGTGAGCGCCAGCAGCCGGTTGAGGAACGTCGTGATCGGCGGCAGCTCCTCCCGCAGGCTGCCGTCCTGGTCGGTCAGATTCAGGCCCGTTGCTGCCTCGAAAGCCTCCAGAGAACAGCCTTCGATCTTGCCGGCGAACAGCAACATGTAGAACTGACGCAGCGCCGCCCGGCCGTAGGGCGATTCGAGATTGTCGTCGGCTCGGAACAGGCCTTGGCCGCCGGTCTGGCGCTGGCCCTTGGTGATGGCGCCCAGCGTGTCGAGGCGCCGGGCGATGGTCGAGAGAAAGCGTTTCTCGGCTTTCACGTCGGTAGCGATCGGCCGGAACAGCGGCGGCTGCGCCTGGTTGGTCCGGTTGCTGCGGCCCAGCCCCTGTATGGCGGTGTCGGCCTTCCAGCCTGCCTCCAGCAGGTAGTGCACGCGCAGGCGCTGATTCCGGGCTGAAAGATCAGCATGGTAGGAGCGGCCGGTGCCGCCAGCATCCGAGAAGATCAGGATGCGCTTGTCGTCATCCATGAAGGCCTGCGCTTCGGCGAGGTTGGCAGACCCGGGACGGTTCTCGACGCAGAGCCGTTCACCCTTGCGAACGATCCGCCGCGACCTACCCGTCACCTCGGCGACCAGGTCGGTGCCGAAGCGCTGAACGAGCTGGTCGAGCGCGCCCTGGACGGGTGCGAGCGAGGCCAGCCGCTCGATCAGCCGGTCACGACGCTCGACAGCGTCGCGGCACTGCACGGCCTCGCCGTCGCGATAGACCGGCCTCGAAGAGAGGTTGCCCTCGCCATCGGTGAATGGCTCGAAGAGCTGGGTCGGGAAACTGTGCGCCAAGTAGTCGAGCACGTACTCGCGCGGCGTGATGTCGACCTGAACGTCGCCCCACTCCTCGGTCGGGATGCCGGCCAGCCGCCGCTCCATCAGTGCCTCGCCGGTCGAAACGATCTGCACCACGGCGGCATGCCCCGCTCCCAGATCACGCTCGATCGCCCGTACCAGAGTCGGCGTCTTCATCGAGGTGATCAGGTGGGAGAAGAAGCGCTGCTTGGCAGATTCGAAGGCCGAGCGCGCCGCCGACTTGGCTTGCGCATTGAGCGTGCCGCGCTCGCCGGTGACGTTGGCCGCCTGCAGGGCAGCATCCAGATTGTTGTGGATGACCTGGAAGGCGCCGGCGTAGGCATCGTAGATGCGGATCTGCTCAGGCGTTAGCGAATGCTCGACCAGCTCATACTCCACCCCCTCGTAGGACAGGGAGCGGGCGGCATAGAGGCCCAGCGCCTTGAGGTCCCGGGCCAGCACCTCCATGGCGGCAACGCCGCCCGCCTCGATGGCCTGGACGAACTCGGCACGCGTTGCGAAGGGAAAGTCCTCGCCGCCCCACAGACCGAGCCGCTGGGCGTAGGCAAGGTTGTGCACGGTCGTGGCGCCCGTCGCGGACACGTAAACGACGCGGGCATTGGGCAGCGCGTGCTGCAGGCGCAGGCCGGCGCGACCCTGCTGGGAGGGCGCCTGGTCACCGCGCTCGCCCTTGCCGCCGGCGGCGTTGGCCATGGCGTGGCTCTCGTCGAACACGATCACTCCGTCGAAGTCCGATCCCAGCCAATCGACGATTTGCTGGACCCGCGAAACCCTCTCCTCGCGCGCGTCGGTCCGCAGCGTGGCGTAGGTGGCAAAAAGGATGCCCTGCTGCAGGCGGATCGGTGTACCTTGGCGGAAGCGCGCCAGGGGCGTGATCAGCAGTCGCTCCATGCCGAGCGCCGACCAGTCGCGCTGGGCGTCCTCGATCAGCTTGTCGGACTTCGACACCCACACCGCCCGTCGCCGGACCTGCAGCCAGTTGTCGAGCAGGATGCCGGCGACCTGGCGGCCCTTGCCGGCGCCGGTGCCGTCGCCCAGCATCCAGCCTCGCCGGAAGCGCACGGCGTTCTGCGCATCGTCGGGCGCGGCGGAGACAATGTCGAAGGTCTCGTCGACGATCCACGATCCGGCGAGATGGCCACTATGGGCCTCGCCCGCATAGATGACGCTCTCGAGCTGGGCATCGGACAGCATCCCATCGCTGACGACACTGGGCGGCACGCTCGGTCTGTAACTGGGCTTGGGCGGTGCGACCGATGCCATCGCCGCCGACTGCACGAGCCGTGTCGGATGCGGCCGCGCGCCGGCGATCCAGATCGACTGGAGTTCGTATCCTTCATACAGCGCCTCGGTGAGGCTGCCGCCCTTAACCGGCCTCCAGTCGACGGTCTCGTAGGCGAGCTGAGTACCCACTGATTCAAGCGCATCGCTGGCAACGGCGCGCGGCTGCCGCGCAGGCCTTCGGCTCGACGTGACCGTGACGAGAGGAGCGGATGCAGGAGCCGCCGTCGTGCCATGAACAGGCAGGCGTGATGGAACATGTGACGTCACCCACTGGAGCAGCGTGGCGACATCGGATGCCAAGCCTTGTGATGCTGGGAGCGACCTTGGCTCATCGGCCGGTACGCGATCGATGACCGTCAAACGAGTCTCGACCGCGGTTCCGTGGCGGGCATAAACACGACCATCGACGGCAGCGCTGAACACGACGCGGCCGCGTTCCTGGAGGCGGACAAAGGCCTCGCGCCACGACGGGTGGTCTGGGGATAGGCTGGCGCCGGTGATCGCGACCAGGCGCCCGCCATCGGAGAGGCGAGCAAGTGCCGACGAAATATGCCGCAGCGCGGCGTCCGCCACGGTTCCGTCGACATGCGCCGCGACCGAGAAGGGCGGGTTCATCAGCACGACGCTCGGGAGCACGGCATCGTGGAGATGGTCGTGGATATGAGCCGCGTCGTGGCGTGTCGTAACGGCATCGGTAAACAGCCGCCCGAGCAACGCCGCGCGGGTCTCCGCCAGCTCGTTGAGGGCCAGCCCGCTGCCTGCGAGCTCGGCGAAGATTGCAAGCAGGCCCGTGCCGGCCGAAGGCTCGAGCACCAAATCGGTCGGCCCAATCGCAGCGGCGGTAGCTGCGACAAACCCGAGCGCCAGTGGCGTCGAGAATTGCTGCAGCGCCTGGCTCTGCTCGGATCGGCGGGTATGGGTGGGAAGAAGTGCCGCGATTCTGCCGAGCAAAGGCAGTTCGGCAGCCGGCGCGCCCGCCCGTGCCCGAATGGCCGGGCCGAACTTGCGCATGAACAGCACGGTCGCCGCTTCGCAGGCGTCGTAGGCGGTCTTCCAGTCCCAGGCGCCGACCGCATCGGAGCCGCCGAAGGCGTGCTCCATAGCGGCGCGCAGAATGACCGCATCGATGCGGCTACCACGCTCGAGATGAGGGAGAAGAAGCTGCGCTGCCGCGGTAATGCCGGCAGAAGCGTCCGCAGGGGTGCCGGCGAGCGAGCGTGACAGAGCGGGCGCCGCCGAGAGGGATACATTCGACATGGAAGAAGCCTCGGGAGAGCGGGAACAGTTCGAACCGGAAGGCGCTCTCTCTGGACCCCGCCGGCTCAAACCCGTTCCGGCCGTCCTCTCCCTCTCGCCTTGCACCTCGAGGCTGAAGAGTCCCTCAAAGGATGAAGCCCGGCACAGCGGCCGGGCTTCATCCAAGGATTGGCGGCGAGAACGAGGTGAACGAGGCTACTCCGCGCTGTTCCTGCTACTCGGCGGCAATGGCAGCCGACTCAGACTCGTCCGTCGCGGCATCTCCGTCGCCGTCGGCGAGGAAAGCAGGAAGCTCCTCGGCCGGTTCTGTAGGCGTGTCTGACACGTCCACGCCGTCGGCGAGCCGCAGCGGCTCGGGCAACCAGCCTGTGCCGTCGAGCAGCCGCTCGGCCTCCTTCGCCATCTCCGTCTTCTTGAGATGGTCGATGAGCTGCGCGGCCTGGTCGCCCTTCGCCTCGCGCACCGCCTCCAGGATCCGGGGCTTGGTGACGCGGCCGAGATAGTTGTCGACGGTAGGCCGCCAGCCAGCCTCGACCATGTCGAGACCGACGGCACGGGCCAGCCGGTCGGCCTGGGCGATGCGCTGTTGCACGCCGTGCGCCGAGACGCCCGGTCCGCCATAGCGGTCGCCCTTCTCATAAAGGGCGTTCACCCCGAACGACACGCAGTGCGCGAGGAGCGCGGCGCGGCGGCTGTCATCGAGGGCAGCTAGCCAAACCCAAAGGGCCTCGTCGTTTTTAGGCAGCTCGGCTTGCCAGGCCTCGTGGCGCTCGGCGACCGCTGCAGCGGAGGGGCCGTCCTTGAGGTCGGCAGCCTGCACGGGAAAGAGCACATGCCGCACCGAGGCTTCCAGGCACGCAACCGGAGCACTGTGCTGGAAAGTGTCGAGGCAGAGCTTGTGCAGCAGCGCGGTCAGGGCGACGTGAGGGTTATTCGCCACCGCATCGCGCAGGGCCAGTGTGCGATGAGCCGTCAGCTCGCCGAGGAGCCGCTCCGGCAGCGGCTTGATGGCATCGTCTTCGCTGTCATCGTTCTCCTGCTGCTGCCCGCCGATGGTGATGACCGCGCGAGGCGGAGGGGCGTCTGGCTCACCGCCCTCCGCGGCACGAGGCTCATTTTCAGTATTGTGGTCGGCAACAGATACCGGCAGCTCGTCTTCCGGACGGACATAGCCCCGATCCACGCCAAGGCGTCCGTCGACGTCGATGCTGACGAACACGCCGGCACGCGCGATCTCGGCCGGCGCGTAGCGGACGGGACGGCTCTCGAAGCCAGCAAGCGCCTCTTCGATCTCGCCCAGCCGCGCGTCGACCTCGTCCGGCAGCTCGTCGGCGCCTTCGTACTCGCTCTCGAGCTTGGCCTGCTCGGCGGTCAGAGCGTCGAACGTCGCCTGTTCGTCGAGCGTGAGTACGACCTCCACGCCGTCGAGCCGCCGGAGATGATGGGCATGGCCGTACCGGAAATCGACCGCCACCTCGATCCACTTCCAGCCTTCACCGGCGATCTTCTCGGCTTCGGCCGCCAGCTTGTCGGTGGCCAGGCGATCGAGCAGAGCCACGTCCTGGAGCCAGCCGCCCGCGTCATCCTCGAATAGGTCGCGCAGCACCACGCCCCCTGCCGCCTCATAAACATCGAGGCCGACAAACCGCGCCCGGCGGTCCGACGCGCGCACGGCGCTCTCCGTGAGCTGGCGGCGGATGAAGTAGGGCTCCTTGTCGTAGGACTGCTGCAATGCCTCCCAGACCTGCTCCTGCCGGGCATGGTCGGTGGTGACCGTGAAGGCCATGAGCTGCTCCAGGGTCATGCCGTCCTCGGCATAGATCCCGAGCAGCTTCTCGGAGACCGAAGCCAGGCGCAGCCGCTGCCTCACCACGGCAGGCGCGACGAAGAAACGGGCGGCGATCTCCTCCTCGCCGGCGCCCTGGTCGCTCAACGTCTTGAAGGCTCGGAATTGGTCCAGGGGATGCAGGGCGACGCGCTGGACGTTTTCGGCCAGCGAATCCTCCTCCGCCGAAACCTCGACCGCGCGATCGCGCACGATGCAGGGGATCGGTGCCGTCCTCGACAGTCGCTTCTGCTTCATCAGCCGCTCGAGAGCCCGGTAGCGGCGGCCGCCGGCGGGGATCTCGAACGTGCCGGTTTCGGCGCCCTCGGCATCAAGGACCGGCCGGACGTTGAGGCTCTGCAGGAGTCCGCGCCGGGCGATGTCCTCGGCCAAGTCCTCGATCGAGACGCCGGCCTTCAGGCGCCGGACGTTGAAGTTGCTGAGCACCAGCTTGTTGAAGGGGATATCGCGAGAGGCGCTGAGGGTGATCTTCTGTACGGCCTTTGCCATGAGGGATACTCCACGACGGACAGCCAAGAGACCCTCTCTCGACCTCCAATCCGTCACGGAAACCGGCGCAGCCCTTTCACTCTCCCGATGGGAAAGTCAGGAAGCGAGGCCTTTTCGGCTGATCGACGACGGCCGCGGAACCTCGGCGAACTCTCCGTCAAAGTGTATAGTTGCGGCAGGCCTGCACCTTGAAGCCGTAGCTCAACAAAAATCTCCGGCCGCGTTTCCGGTTTTCCGGAGAGCTTGCGACTTGGGTACTGAGGGGCTCAGCGTGGAGACTTTGAATGGAAACACCAAAGGAGACGGACGAACCGAAGCCTGATCTGAGGGGAGCGGCCGGTTCTTCACTGTCGCCACAGGCTGCCAGACACCTGGCGCAGGTTGAGAGCGAAGCGGCTGTGTTCACCACCATGGCCCCAGATGCGCTTCGCACGAGACTGCACGAGATCATCGCTGGGGCGACGCCCTACTCTGCCGAGGCGCTCGTTCGACTCTGCCGCCTTGCGCATGAGCGTCGTGACCGCCGCATGATGAACCTTGCTGCTGCAGCCCTCGTTAAGGTCGCGACGCCTCTCCTTCTCTCCCAAGCCCGTGCCCTGGGCCGGGAGGATCGTGAAGATCAGGTCCAGAGCATTTTCACCCAGCTCATCAGCGAAATCCGTGCTGGCAGGTCGGCACATGCAGAACGCTTCTTTGCGGCCTACACGAAGCGGCGGTCGATATCCCTCTTCCGGAAGCGTAGGGCGACCATGGAGGGAATGCACCAGCGCCTCGAACCGGCTGAGAATGTGGATCCCTTGGACTACGTTGCCAGCCCGGTTCCCAGCCATGGAGCACGGGTCTGGGTCGCGAAGGCCATTAAGAAGCTTCCGTCCAAACTCAAGGCACCCTTCATCCAGTACCACCGTCTTGGCCTGACACAGGAGGAGATCGCTGCTCACCATAGGGTCGACGTCCGGACCGTGCGCAACTGGCTGAAGGAGGCCGCCATCGCAGTCGGACTGAAAGGAGACGATCATGACTAAGCAGCCGCACGCACCCGAGCTCGATACCATTCTCGATGAGTTCGCGGGGCTGCCCAATCCGCCGGATGCCGAGACCCTTCGCGCGTGGATCGGGAAGTACCCGCAGTTCGCTGACGAGATCATCGACTTCGCCACGGATTGGATCGAGATGGAGGCAGCTCCAAGCCAGCGCCCTTCCAATGACGAGGTGGATATGGTCGCTAACCGGACCATCAGCCGCATCCAGACCTTGCTGGATGCCGGAGAGCGGCCGGAGCAGCTGACGGATCTCAGCGCGGATATCCGCGCTGCCGGACATGATCACGAGACGTTTCAGCGGGCGATCGGCATCGACCGATCGTTGCTCGACTCCCTCGTTGCGCGCCTCGTGAGACCTGCAACGCTGCCCGCGCGGTTGGTGCAATCCATTGCGACCGCGCTCGGCCGCTCTCTGGAAAGCGTACGACAGTATCTATCCCTTCCAGCAGTGCTCGGGGCGGCCCATCGGGCTCGAGGACGCCCGCAGACGAACCAGGCAGATTTCGCGTTTCTAGTGACACACTCACAGTTGAGTGAAGCCGAGAAGGCCGTATGGTTGGCAGAGCCACCAGATCCGGAGCTTCGGGAACGGCCTAATGGATAGTTTTGAGGCCGTGCGGAAGCTGGCGCGCGCAAAGCACGAGGATGCGAAGGTGCGGGCAAGCGGCGGAACCAAGGCGATCGCGTTGCTTCGCGCTGCCCGGGAAGTAGCCCCTGCGTCGGTGCAGCCGCTCCCTCCGGAGCACCCCCTGCTGGCAGGCGGTGATGGCGCCCTCCATCGCAAGGACGGCGTCGCGTCCATCTATATCTCATCTGCGTTGACGCCTGAGCTAGCCGCGTACGTCGAAGCTCATGAGTTCGGACACTTATGGATCGAGACACCGGACGAACCGGCCGTAGTCGCCAAGGGCTCCGATCCCGGAGGGCCGGAGCAGAATTCACCGCTCGGGCTCCGACGGGTCCAGGCCTATAGCCCGCAGGAGCTTCGCGAGCGCTATGCTAACGTCTTTGCGCGTGAGTTCCTTCTTCCAGGCCAGGATGCCCAACAGCTCTTCCGCTCCGGCAAGTCGGCCGTCACAATCGCCCTTGAGCGTGGCCTTCCTCTTGGGCTTGTCTATCAGCAGCTCGCCGTTGCGCTGCTCTTGCCCGATGCTTCGGACCGGCCCGGCAGCGAGACCGTGGAACGGCCCGACCTCGACCCGTCACAGAGGAACGCCGCGGAGCATGAGGGCGGCCCGCTTCTAGTGGAAGCGGGTCCAGGCACGGGGAAGACGCGCACCTTGATTGCCCGCATCGAACATCTGCTGGCCAGGAATGTGCCAGCGCCGTCCATCCTCGCCCTAACCTTCTCCAACAAGGCGGCCCGGGAGATCAGGCATCGCGTTGCAGCAACCGCGCCGCAGGCCGCGCCAGAGATCTGGGCCGGGACGTTTCACGCCTTTGGCCTCGAATTCTTGCGCAAGTTCGGACACCTCGACGGCTTGCCAGAATCGATACGCCTGCTCGACCAGGCAGACCAACTTGCCCTTCTGGAAAAGGACTTGCCCGCACTCGGTCTCGACCACTATCTCCGCCTCCACGAGCCGCTTCTTGAGCTTCGCTACATTCTCGGTGCCATCTCCCGCGCGAAGGACGAGGTTTTCACCCCCGATGACTACGCTCAGGCCGCGCACAACATGCGCGCCAACGCGGATGGTGACCCCGAACGGATCCTACGCGCAGACAAGGCCGCCGAAATTGCCCGCGTCTATGCGCACTACGAGAAGCGCTTGCGCGACGAGGGGCGGGTCGATTTCGCCGACCTCATCAATCGGCCCATCGAAATCCTGCGCAGCCACCCAAATGTGCGCGACGAGCTGCGCGGCCAATACAGGCATCAGCTCGTTGACGAATACCAGGACGTGAACCGTGCAAGCGCCCTATTGTTGCGCGAGCTCGCCGGCGACGGAGCCAACCTGTGGGTTGTGGGCGATGCCCGGCAATCCATCTATCGCTTCCGGGGCGCTGCGCCATCCAACACAATGAACTTCGAGCAGGACTATGCGCGCGGGACGCGCACGGCGCTTGAGATCAACTATCGCTCGCGCAAGCAGATTGTCGATGCCTTCGGCAGTTTTGCAGCGCGCATGCGCGTTGGACGCTCATCGCGAACACAGCTCACCGCGCAGCGCGGTCCGGGTGTCGATGCTGTCGACATGAATGTAAGCACCAACCGGAATTCCGAAGTTGCGGGAATTGCCGCTGCCATTGACACTCATCGAACGGCCGGCCGCGCCTATGCCGACCAGGCGGTGCTCTGCCGGACGCACTCACACCTACAGCGCATCGCAGCAGGGCTTGAGGCCGCCGGCATACCCATTCTCTACCTCGGCGACCTCTTCGAACGGAATGAAGTCCGCGATCTCCTTGCCGTTCTTTCCTTCGTAGCTGAACGGCATCGCGGCGGCCTCTTGAGGGTCGCGACACTTGCCCCCTATCGCATGCCGCTCACCGATGTGCGCACTTTCCTTGCCCATTGCGCCACCAGCGACACGATACCCCCGGCGGCGCTGGCCGATGTCGAGCACATCGCAGAACTTTCTCCTGAGGGGAGAGCTGCCCTGCGACGCCTCGGCGCTGACTTGGTCACAGTGGGTTTCAAGACGGGGCCAGGGCAGTTTCTGTGCGACCTCCTCTTCGAGCGAGGCTTGATCCGTCACTACCTGGGCGGCATGACTCCGGCTGACCAACAGAAGCGCTTGGCGATCCACCAGTTCCTGCAGTTTGCCATCGAGAATGATGGTCCCGGTCCGGGCGATCCCAAACGACGCCTGCTCGACTGGATCCGTCGGCTGGAAGTGTTTGGTGATGAACGAGCCCTCCGAGAGACACCAGCTGCTGTCGAAGGCATCGACGCCGTACGATTAATGACCGTGCACCAGAGCAAGGGCCTTGAGTTCAAGGTGGTGCATCTCCCGACCCTCGGTAGACGATTGTTCCCGTTGCAGCGGCAATGGGAGCGTTGTCCCCCGCCTGAAGGCATGCGTGCCGGGACGGCGGAGGATGATCACGCAGAAGAGGAGGAGTGCCTTTTCTACGTCGCACTCGCGCGCGCCAAGGATCATCTCTCATTGTCGCGTGCCGAACGATACTCGGATAAGCAACGATCCAACCCCTCGAAGTTTGTAGAGGCGATCCGAAGCCATCTGCCGCGACCGCCTGATGCTGCTCCGACCTGGACGGCGCCACTGACGGCCACTGAAGCCGCGCGCGACCGTCCGGATCTCAAGGTGTGCGACCGCGAACACGACGCCAGGGACATCGAGCTCTATCTCAAATGCCCGCGCAGTTACCTTTATCAGGCGGTTCTCGATCTCAGCGGCTCCCGCGTCGACAACGGCTACGTCCGCTTTCATCGTACCGTTTACCGCGTCCTGCACTGGCTGTCCGAGCAAGGTGGTCAAGCATCCGAAGAGCATCTCGCAACGGAATTCGAGGCGCGTTGGGCGGAGACCGGGCCATCCGACCACCCTTTCGAGCCTCTCTATCGCGGAGCGGCCACGCATATTCTCGGCCTCGCCAATGCACGACCGCGCCAGGGCGTCCGGTTCGGCGAGACTCTCAGCCTGAAGCTGGGCCAGTATACCCTGCAGGTCGTAGCCGATGAGATTGAAGTGGAGGGCGCTGGCTTCGTGGTCCGCCGCCTTCGTAGTGGCCGGCCTCCAAAAGCCAAGGACCAGCGCCATCTGCATGCCCTGATTGCCCAAGCCGGCCGTCAGACGCTGGGATCCGGCGCGCGTTTCGAGCTCCATTATCTCAGCACCAACCAGCCGATCGATGCAGCTTTCGCTGCAAAGACGCTAGCCGACCGCCTGGATGAGGTACGTGACGCGCTCGCGGCGATGGAGGAAGGCCGCTATCCGGCAGAGCCGTCCGACGACTGCCCACGTTGTCCGCACTACTTCATCTGCGATTCCGTGCCGGACTGATCGAAGCGCTTTCCGGTTTTCAAGGTGCGCTGCGACTAACCCTTCAAAGCCTCCCATCCGATTGGCGGACGGGACCACAAAAGGGTTAGTTTATGCAGTCCATCGACATCTTCATCCAGAGCGAGCACAGCCCCGATATTCGGGCCGGCGTTGCCGAGCCGGTCCAGAATCTCGCCGGCCTGCTCGCCAAGTTCGAGCCGCCCATCGTCCTTCAGGACGGGCAGTTCATCTTCCTCGAAGATCTCGCCGCTCCTCTGGAGCCGGACGCCATCGTCGAGGAGCTGTTGCCAATGTGCCCCGACGAGCAGGGCATGGCTTCGGCGCTGCGACTCCATATCAGCCGCTGCCGCCTCGTCGAGGTGTCGGTGCGCTTCAACGCCGAAGAGGCCAAGCGCCGCTTCGCGCCGGGGGCCACGATCGCCCGCGTCCACCACTGGGCCGCACGCCGCGCCTTCAATCTCTCGCCGCGCGATGCCGCCGAACATGTGCTTCAGATCCGGGGCACCAACGCGCGCCCCGACCGCGACGTGCATGTCGGAACGCTGACCGACGGCAAGACCTGCACGGTCGCCTTCGACCTCGTTCCCCGCAAGCGCGTCGAAGGCTGACATGCCGGCCCACACGTCAGTCGATGAAGCTGTCTTCCTGGCGCATCTCGCCGGCGGCAGCTTCCGCTTGGGCGCGGCCGCGGGTCGCTGGCGCTCCGTCTCGCTGACCTGGCCGCACGCCGTCTTCGGCGTGCGCGCTGCGGACGGCATCGAATATGGCCTTCGGTTCGAATGCGCAAACTATCCACAGACGCCGCCGACCGCGCGCCCGTGGGATGTCGCACGCGATACGCCGCTCGCCCCCGAACTCTGGCCGACCGGGCAGGCGCGTGTCCCGCTTGCCTTCAATCCAGGATGGAAGAACGGCTCGTGCCTCTATCTACCCTGCGACCGGCAATCCATCGAGGGGCACGCCAACTGGTACAATGAGCATCCCAGCCTGATCTGGGATCCCTCAATCGGCATTGTCCACTATTTGCGGATCGTCCACGAGCTCCTGAACTCGGGTGACTATGGGGGACGTCGTGCGGCTTGATCCTCTTCTGCGTATTGCGCCCTCTCTATGGAGCGACGTCACCACTCAGCTCCACCACCGGACCGAGGGCCGTCATGAAGCAGGGGCCTTTCTGCTTGGCCGCAAGGACCAGGCCAGCCGCACGGCGGTCTCTGCCGTCTACTATGACGCGCTGGACCCCGATGCCTACATGAGCGGCGTCTGCATCCTTCATGCTGAGGCTTTCGGCCGGCTGTGGGACAGGTGCAGCGAACTCGGTCTCAGCGTAGTTGCCGACGTGCATGTTCATCCTGGCCGGGCCGGCCAAAGCCGGTCGGACCGTGAAAATCCGATGATCGCGCGCGCCGGGCACCTCGCGCTCATCCTGCCCCGCATGGCCCGCCCGCCGATCCGGCGCTGGTCGATCGGGCTCTACGAATACCTGGGCGACCACCGCTGGCGCGCGCTCGGCGGGTGCGGCGTGGCGCGCTTTCTCAAGATCGAGGAGCACTGAGATGACTGGGCTCGACACCCTTTCTGACGAATTGCACCGTCTGGTGAAGATCGCGCTCGATACGGGAGAGGCATCCACTATCGACGAGGCCACGCGCATCTTCGCAGGCTACCAGATCCAGATCGCCCTTGGGCCAGAGGTTGCCGCCAATCCGGTGATGCAGGCAGCGGCGCTGACTGCTGTCAATTGCGGCGTGCGCAGCTTCCTCGGTGGTGTGACCGTCCTCGGCGCCGCCGGTCCGCTCCGCGTGAAGCTGCCCTTCTTCTTCGACATGCCCTCTGCCGTCGCCGGGCTGGGCGGACACTTGACGGAGCAGCTCGCCCCTGACGTGCCAACGCTCGTCATCGGCGACGTTGAGTCCGGCCAGCTCGAACCGCTCGCGTTGCGCGCGACCTTCAATCATTGGTGCGGGGGCGTTGTGCCCGCAGCCAATGGGACCCGGCTTGCCGAAGCGGGGACCTTCACGCCCGCCGGTGTCTTGGCCGGGGCGCTTGGCGTCGCAGAAATCTTCCAGCGCCTTCGCGGCGGGCTGCCCATCGCCTGCCGGCGTCACATTGGCCTCGATCTGTGGCAGCCCGAACGCGACTGGCGGCGAGGCGGCGAGGCGGCGCCGCTCGACCGTCTGCCTTCCCGCGCGTGGCTGGTTGGCATGGGAAATCTCGGCCAAGCCTATCTTTGGACGCTCGGCCTGCTGCCCTATGCGAACGCCACTCCCGAGTTTGTTCTGCAGGACACCGATACGCTCTCACCCTCGAACCTCAGCACTTCCATGCTGACAAGCGCCCCAGCGCTCGGGCAACGCAAGACCCGTGCGATGGCCGCTTGGGCCGAGGCGCGAGGTTTCAAGACGGCGCTGATCGAGCGACCGTTCGCGGCCGACTTCAAGGTCGATCCGCGCGAGCCGCCGGTCGCCCTAATCGGCGTCGACAACGCGCTTGCACGCCAGGCCGTCGAGGCTGTTGGATTCGAACGGATCATCGAAGCCGGCCTGGGCCGCGGACCTCAGGACTTTCTCGGCATCGACCTGCATACTTTTCCGGCGTCGAAGCCTGCGCGGGAAGTGTGGCAGGAGATCGCCACTGCTGAGGGCGACATTGCACAACCTGCCTATGCGGCGCTTCTCGATCAGTCCAAGGAGCGGTGCGGGATCGTGCGGCTGGCTGGCCGCTCGATCGGCGCGCCTTTTGTTGGAGCGGTCGCTGCGTCCCTCGTTGTGGCCGAGCTGATCAGGCTCTGCCTAGGCGGCTGCCGCTACGAGTATTTATCTCTGCATCTCCGGGAACTCGCGGGCCGAACAGCGGTCCAAGGCAAAGCGTGGGAACCGCACAATCCCGGGAGCATCAAGCTTGCCGCCTGATCGGCGGCGGCAAGAGCCGTGGGCGGCGAATCCGAATTAGCGGAGCCGACTACAACCATGATGCGCAGGACGGCCAGATCGCACAATATTCGCTGTTGGGGAGGGAAGCATGCTGGACACTGCATCAATTGTGGCCATCGGGCTGGGGCTGATCGCCTTGGGCATCGCCTTGCTTAGTCTGTTGCGCAGCCGCGGCGCGGCCACACCGGAAGGTCTCACTCGTGAACAGGTAGCCGAACTGTTCCGTAGCGAGCACGATCGCCTCCGCGGCACGCTTGACGAGTTGTTCCGCGCTGCTCGAGAGGAGTTGTCGGGGCGCCTGGACACAGGCATTGGAAAGGTCGAGGGTCAGGCGCGCGCGACCCAGGACAAACTCGATTCGGAACTTGCGAAGTTGGCGACGGAGGCTTCTGCTAACCGCGATCGCTTACGATCGGCAATCGAGGAGCGTCTCGAAAAGTCCGGAACTGCTCAGGGGGAAGCGGCCAAGGAGGCTCGCGCCATCCTTTTCCAGGCAATCACCGACCAGGGCAAGGCGGCGATTGACTTAATGGCCCAGATGGGTGCCCAGCAAAAGGAACGGCTGGAGACTGCTGCGGCCGAACAAGCGACCGCCGCCAAGGAAACGCGCGACAGTTTGATTCAAGCTGTTACCGATCAGAGCAAGGCGGCGATTGACCTGCTGTCCCAGATTGGCGGCCAGCAGAAGGAACGGCTGGAGAGTGCCACAGCCGAACAGGCGACCGCCGCGAAGGAGATGCGCGACGGTCTGATGCAGGCTGTTACCGATCAGGGCAAGGCGGCAACGGATCTCCTGACCCAGATCGGCCAGAACCAGAAGGAACGCCTCGACACGGTCTCGACCGGGCTCACCGACCTGACGAAGGAGCAAGGCGAGAAGCTTGAGGCCGTCCGAAAGGCGGTCGAGGACCGGCTGGAGACGCTCCGGAAGGAGAACAGCGTCAAGCTCGACGAAATGCGTCAGACCGTCGACGAGAAGCTTCAGTCGACGCTGGAGACGCGCCTAGGGGAGTCGTTCAACCGCGTGGTCGAGCAACTCGAGCGCGTCCACCATGGCATTGGAGAGATGAAGTCGCTCGCGACCGGCGTCGGCGACCTGAAGAAGGTGCTTTCGAATGTCTCGGTGCGCGGGGCGCTGGGCGAAATTCAGCTTGCCCGGCTGCTGGAGCAGTTTCTCTCGCCAGAGCAGTATATCGAGAATGCCGTGGTGCGGGAAAACTCCCAAGAAAGAGTGGAATTTGCGATCCGCCTGCCTGGCCGCGACGATGAGAACGAAGTCCTGTTACCGGTCGACGCCAAGTTTCCGCAGGAGGACTACCAGCGGCTGCTGGAGGCCGCAGAGAGCGGCGATGTCGATGGCGTCGCTGCGGCATCCCAGGCGCTCGAGGCGAGAATCCGGCAGTTTGCCGCGACGATCCGCAGCAAGTACGTCGTACCGCCCCGCACCACCGACTTCGCCATTCTATTCCTGCCGACGGAAGGCCTCTACGCGGAAGTCCTGCGCCGCCCGGGCTTGTTTGAGAAGCTCCAGCGGGATCATCAGGTGACACTTGCGGGGCCGACGACACTGACAGCCTTGCTCAATGCTCTCCAGATGGGGTTCCGGTCGCTCGCCCTTCAGAAACGGTCGAGCGAAGTATGGCAGGTGCTGGGGGCCGTTCGGACGGAGTTCGGCAAGTACAACGGCGTCGTCGAGAAAATCGGCAAGCAACTCGGCACCGCCGCCAACACGGTCCACGAGCTGGGACGCCGCACGCGGGCTATGGGGCGTAAGCTGCGCGACGTCGAGACCTTGCCCGTTGCCCAAGCGGAGGCGTTGCTGGGCTTTAGTGGCGATGGAGTCGTCGATTCCGACGATCCTGAGGAGGTCCAGGGCGACGAATCCGATCAGGCCTAAGGAGCCGCAGCGTCAGTGCGAGTGCCAAGATCGCCTGAGAACGTCGCATCGAAGGCTGGCGACCCAAGCGTCGACACCCGATACCGGCGGACTGACCGATGAGCTGCGCTCCCAAGTCCTCTCCGCCTTCATGAGGTAGGGCGGACAGGCGATTTCGAGCGTCCAGGCAGAGGAGCGGATGTTCGCTAAGCTCGAGAGCCCGGCACTCATGCAAGGCGTCAGGTCATTGCTCTCGGCAGAGGCAGCGGCGGGCTTCGACGATGCCGGTGCGTGGGGCGCGTTTGCCGGCTGTTCAGGAGTTTCGTCGAACGCATCTCCGGCGCGGCTTGGGCTCAGACCCCTGGAGTAACGCGTATATCTTAGCGTGCCGCGTCGATGAGCTGCTATGCCTTGTCGATTGCAACCCTTGGTCCATAGCAAGTATAGGTAGAGCTGGTACTGTTAACCATGCGATGGCTTCTTCTCCTCTGGCTGCTCGATTTGACTTCGATTTCCCCTACACCGATCAACGACGATTCGTGGATCGGCCGGGCCGAGATCGTCGACGGGGACACTATCCGCATCAATGGGAGCCGGCTGCGGCTCCTTGATATTGATGCTTTCGAAATGGCGCAGAATTGCCAAGACGCCGAAGGAAGGGACTACGCCTGCGGGCTGGAGGCTATGCTCGCGCTTGACGGCCTGATTGGGAAGCAGGACGTTCGCTGCTACGGGAGGGAGCGCGACCGCTATCGGAGACCGCTGGTCAAGTGCTGGGTCGGCCAAACAGAGATCAACGCGCGAATGGTTCAACAAGGATGGGCCCTTGCGGAGTATGCGACCACTTATCAAGTCGACGAAGCAGTCGCCCAGCGCGCGAAGGTAGGCGCGTGGGCGGGTACGTTCGAGCGACCTCGCCAGTGGCGACGCCGGCGCTGACTGTCGGCCCCCTCTTCGCAAACACGTGGCGCAGACCGTGACGTCCGGCCGCTTCGGCATGTGACGCCGAACGCCAGCGCCGGACGCCTGTCTGACGCAGGTACTTTACGCGTGGGAAAAACGACGTAACGTGATGCAGGGGGCCACAGCGCTAGCGCTGTGGGAAGCACGCGCAATGCCGTTCTATCTTCGTAAGTCGGTCAGTGCGGGGCCGTTTCGGTTCAACTTCTCGAATAGCGGGGTCGGCGTTGCCGTCGGCGTACGCGGGCTTCGCATCGGCACGGGACCTCGTGGCCATTACATCCATGCAGGTCGGAACGGCTTCTACTACCGGGCATCCTTGGGGCGCGCCGGCGAGCGCGTACGCAGATCACCATCCGCGCCTCCACTGCCACGTCCTGTCGAGCAGGAGGCGTCGGGCGTCACCATGGTCGAGATTGAATCGGCCGACGTGCTTGCGATGCAGGATGAAGAGTTCGCCGATGTGCTCCAGGAGATCAATGACAAGAGCCGGCAGGTGCGGCTCTCTACCGCTCTGGCCGTCATTTCGGGGTTAGCGGGCATCAGCGGCGCCCTCGTCATGGGGCCGTCGGGGCTGCTGGTCGGCGCGTTCGCGCTACCAGGTTACCTCCTTGGCCAGTGGCTCGATTCCTACCGGCGGACGACCGTGCTGTTCTACAACGTGGACGATGACTACCAGCGAAGGGTGACGGAGCTGACGGCCGCCTTCGACCGTCTCGCCGAATGCAGCGCGAAGTGGCATGTGCAGGCAAGCGGAGCCATCTACGATACAACGATTCGCAAGCGAAATGCCGGTGCATCCCGGTTGCTGAAGCGTGCAACAACAGGTTTGGTGTATCGCCTCCCGGCCGTTATCCGGAGCAATGCCACGCCGCCTGTGATGCAGGTCGGGAAGCAAAGCCTCTATTTCTTTCCGGATGTCATCCTGATCGAGGACGGAAGCCGGTTCGGCGCCGTCGCCTACGGAAATCTCGCCGTCAGGGTCGAGCCGTCCCGTTTCATCGAAGAGGACAGCGTCCCGCGTGACGCCCAGATCATCGATCATACGTGGCGGTTCCCGAACCGCGACGGCGGTCCTGACCGGCGGTTCAACAACAATCGCCAGCTTCCGGTCTGCATTTATGATTCTCTTTATCTCACAACTCCCCAAGGATTGAACGAAGTCCTCCAGTTCTCACGTGTCGGACTTGCAGACACCTTCGCACAGACCCTTCGCGCGATGCCTCCCAACGCATCGCCCCGCTCGGTGGCGACGGCGCCCTGGGGTGCCACTCCTCGTCCGCAAGCCACAGCGGAGCCCGATGAGCCCGTAGCGCAGCCAGCAAGCAAGGGACGGGGCTGGCGTGTAAAGACGGCATTGGCTGCCGGCGTCATCTTGGCAGTGGCGGCTCTGTGGCGATCGCCTTCGCAAGTGCCGGTGGCAGAAAGCAATGGACCGGCGGCGCCCACATCAACTTCGCCGGCACCGGCGCCCGCACCGGAGGCATCGCCGGCGGCGGCACCGGCACCACCTGTCAATGCACCGCCCCAGCCGGCGGCGGCTGCGCCGCAGATCGGTGAGAATGCGCCGCTGACGCCGGGTGAGGTGCGTGACCTTCAGGCCCGGCTCAAGTCCCTGGGGTTCGACCCCGGGGATATCGATGGCATTCCAGGTCCTCAAACAGCGGCCGCCATTCGCCGCTTTGAAGCCTCCCGGTCGTTGACTTCGACGGGAAGCGTCGACCGCCGCACGCTCCAACGGCTCAAGGGGGCTGGGCCATCCCGATAGACGCACCTCTTCGGTCCGAGGCGGCTGCCCCTATAGGCTGCGCGAGACCGGGCCGCGGGTTTGGGCGTCGGTTGCGTCGTGGAGAGCGCTCTCGAAGGCAACGGTTTTCACGGGTTGCGCGCCCACCTCGACGGCACGTTCGATCTGGAGATCGCCCCCCCGTTCGGCAAGGAGGGTTTGAAGCGTGCCGAACTCCGAGCACCAGGTCGCCTCATGGTCGCGATCGCGCGCGGCGCTACGCGGTTGCATCGGCGTCTGGGCTCCCACCAGGCGCACCTGAAGGCGGGCCGCATCTGCCGGTGCGGCGAGCTCGACGCCGTAATCCGTCATGCCCGGCTTGCGTACGACCAAGCGTCCATCGCGCGCCCATGCGGTCGCCATGGTTTCACGCACCTCGTAGCCGAGTGTTGCGAGGCCGGCCAAGACCGCGCGGCGGCGAGCCGTCGCGGTGAGCTGGCGTTCCGCCTCATCGATCGTGGCCCGCGCCGCCGTTGCCAGAGAAGCGTCGAGGGAGGCGTCGGGTCCTGCCAGAGCCGCTGCGATCGTTTGTACGGCATCGCGCGCCTCCGCCGTTGAATAGGCGCCCAGGGCGCCCTGAAGCTCGTGGAGTTCCTCGCGCAATGCCTCCGCAGCCTTCGACCGGTCCAGAGCTGCACGGGCGTCGAGAATGAGGCTGTCCGTGAGAAGACGCCGTTGGCTCGAAGATGCCTCGGCTGCGATCGCGGCTGCCCGCCTGCCGAAGGCCTCGATGGAAGAAGCATCGCCGCGAACTTCGAACTCGGCCAAGACCCGATCAAGACGCTTGGTCTGAGCGTCTGCCGTGGCCGGCTGTCCTGCGAGCCATTCCGCGAGCGAAGTCGCGTTGGTCCCAGCGCCCAGCCGCTTGGCAAGCTCTGCCTGTCCCTCTGTCACGCCACCCGCCGCTTCTGCATAAGTCGAAAGTGCCTTGAGCGCCTGGTCGAGGACGCGCCGGCAGGCATTGAGCGCCATGTCGTCGGCGGCAAGAGCCCTCGAGACCACATCACGAAGCTCGGCTGAAGGGGGCTTGCCGCTCGCCTCGAGGGCAGCGATCAGGGTTCGTGCCGCATCGGAGACCCGGCGGCGACGCGACTTCGCGGCTTCGATAGCAGCTATGGCCTTGCCTTCCAGCCGGGTCGCTTCCCCGTTGAAGTACTCGGCCTGTGCTACCGCCTGGGGCTGGAGGTCGTCGAAACGTCCCTGCTCGAGAAGCATCTCGAGTTGCTGGCGACGGCTCGAGAACGCCGCCTCGAGCGCCTTCTCCTCGAGATCGAAGCGGCGCAGCGTCCTGCGCACCTGCGCGATGGCCGCATCGACGGCGGCAATCTGCCGTCTCCCGATGGCTTCCAGCTCCTCGCGCGTGACGACGCGAACCACCTTGGGACCGCTCATGACTGGGCTCCTGTCGCTATTGCGGCGTGAATCGCGCTGGATAGCCGCGTCTGTTCTTCGCTAGGACGGTGAAACCAGGCGTGCGACGAGACGCGGTGCACTGACCCGATCGCCCGCTTCAGAATGGTCGGCCGCCAGATCTCCCGCGCCCGTGCCCTTTCCAGCAGCGGATGACGCGGCGCATCGCATTCGATACCGATGCCGAAGAGCTTTGTCCGAGGATCTTCGATAGCAAGATCGAGCCCAAACGCGTCACCGTCGGTCGCCGAGATAGGCGTGAACCCAAGGCGCCGCACGAAGTCGCGGACGGACTCGGAGAAACCATCGCCTACTGCCGCCTGAGCCAGCGTGACGGTCGGCGCCGGCGACAGTTTCGACGTGGCCGCGCGCGCCACATCGAGAGCCCCGGAACTCACCTGCTCCGCGTAGTGGAGATAGGCTTGCAGGTAGTCCCTCGGCTTGTTCGCTTGCCGGCCGCTTGAAAGCCAGTCGGAGATATCGGCAACCGGCATCGAGGTCACCAGCACGACCTTCTGGCGCGCGCGCGTCACCGCGACGTTGAGTCGTCGCTCGCCGCCCGTCTGGCTGAGCACACCGAAGTTGCGTCGAAAGGTGCCGCGCCGGTCACGGCCAAAGGTCGTCGAGAAGATGATGATGTCGCGCTCATCACCCTGAACGTTCTCTACGTTCTTCACGAAGAAGCCCATGTCTTCGCCGTTCTGCTCGCGGTCGCGCTCGCGTTCGAAGGAAGCCGCGAATCGCGGATCGCTGGCGGCACGGAGATCGATCGCCTCTTCGATGCGGTCGGCCTGCTTGCGGTTGAACGTCACCACGCCGACGCTGGGAGGCGTGTCGGCCCGGCCTGCCCAGAGCTCGGCCAGCAGGCCGACGATGGCCTCCGCTTCCTCTTCGTTCGACTGATCTTCATAGACGCCGTTGACACGCACGACCTCGATCGGCCTCGCCCGCTTCACCTCGGTGTCAGGGTGACGGGCCGGCACATTGAGGTCGCCCTGATAGTAGGCCGAGTTCGAGAACGCGATCAGCTCGCGGTACTTCGACCGGTAGTGGATTTGGAGGCGAGAGGTCGGCAACGTGCCGCGCCCGAGCTGGAGCAGATCGGGGCAATCCTTGACCTCGCGCCGGTTCCAGGCCTCCGCCTTCGCCAGCCGCTCCGCCTCGGTCGCGGCTTCATCCGTGAAGTCGAACTCGTCCGCGCCGTCATCGTCGCCGTCGATCCGCGTCGCGAAGAACGAGGAGGGCGGCATCTGCTTCTCATCACCCGAGATCAGCACGCGCCTTGCCCGAAACAGGGTCGGCAGCGCGTGCTCGACGAGCATTTGGGAAGCCTCGTCATAGATAACGATATCGAACAGGGCGGCCTTCAGGGGAAGAATGCGGCTGGCGACGTCGGGATTCATCAACCAAACCGGCCGTAGGTGCATGAGACCGAGCTCGGCTCCCTGATCGATGATCTCGCGGAGCCGGCGGGCGCGCGGGCCGGTGAGGCGGGTTATGTTGTCCCAATCTTTTAGTGGCGCAAGACGGCTGCTCTCCACCCCGAAGCGAAGCACGTCCCGATTGAGGGATTGCAGCTCGCTGTCCAGCTGCGCAAGCTGCACCACCTTGCGTTCGATTTCGGCCCGCTCGAGAAAGAGCGCGGGGTGGGCTTCCTCGATGCGCGCCTTCCACGCCAGGTAGGCGGCATGACGCAGAGAGCGACGAACGACACCCTCGAGTTCCGGTGTCGGTACCGCGCGCAGCGCCGCCGTCGATCGGTTGAGGATCGCGAAGGCGTCGATGACCTTGGGCGGAAGCGTCGAGGCCCGCAGCCGGAAGCGCTGATAGGCCTCGAGCGTGGGCAGCGCCTCCAGAATGGGCCGCAACGCCGCCGGCTCTGGTGTGCGGGAAGCGATCGTGGCGGCCTGGTGGCTCAGCCAGTCGCGGGGAAACCATTCCGTCAACGCGCTCAGGCGCGCAAGGCTTTCCTGCCGCGCAGTGTGCCGCGCCATGGCACCCCGGAAGCGAGCCTCCAGGCGCTCGAATGCGGAAGCGGCCGCCGCCACCGCCATGGCCTCGGCATCGGCCATCCGGGGGCATGCGAAAACCGCGCCCGCGGCCTTTGCGACTGTTTCCAACTGAGCCAGGTGACCGCGGAGCTCGACCTTCAGGATATCGATCGAGGGCAGCGCTGCGGGCGCCGCGATGCCGAGCAGCGTGCGCAGTTGATCGACACGTTGACGAACCGGACGCAAGGCGACTTCGAGCGCCACGGCGTTGCGGAACTCGAGCATGCGATTGGTATCGATGGGTTCGCCGAGTGAGGCCAGGACGGATCGGATCCGACGGACGCGCCCCCATCGAAAGAAGTTGAGGCGGCCGAGGAAGCCGGGCGTTTCCGTGGCTTCGCCCACGTCAGCGAGGTGCTGGCGCAACGCAGCCGGCGAAAGCGCGCTGATCGGGCCAAAGAGAGCCGCATCGTGGGCCTTGCTAGGAAGGGCCTCGAGCGTCGAGAGGTATTCCCGGGCCATGGCCATCGCCTCGCTGCCCGTGGTGGTGCCAGAGCCGCTCTGCCTGAAATGCGGAAGCCAGTTTGCAAGCGCTCGCCTGTCAGTCTCGGCCATTGACGAAAATAGCGGTCGGTGCGCGTCGAGCCAGTCGAGGCACGGCTGAGGCGTGTCGGTGTCGAACGCATCGGGATGCGCAGCAAGCGCGGAGCCCCGAGCCTCTTCGGCAGTGACGTAGGATGCGAAGGAGCTCGCTACGTCGGTTGCGACCGTCTCGTCGGCGGCGAACGATCTCAGGGCGGCCAGGGCGCTGTTCTCATACGCGGCCGCGAGCCACAAGGCGGCGAGCGGGGCGCAGGCATCCTCGACGGTCGAAAGCGTCGTCGGGTCCAGACCACCCAGCAGGCCGCGCAGCGCAGCGATGTCCAGCACCGGGCCTTCCGCTTTCACTTGCATCAAACGGCCGAGGACCTGGCGGTAGCTCAAGCCCGTCGAATCCTCCGTGGCATGCAGCGCCGCATGATGTTGGTCGACATCGCGCTCCAGCGATTCAATGCGGGCCGCCTTCTCGTCGCGCTGTCGCCGCAAGCTCCGGGCGCGCTCTCCAGGCTCGCTCCGAACAGCGGTCAGCTGGTCACGCAGGGCACGTATGACCATCTCGCGGTCTTTGGTGGTGTCGACGATCAGAAAGCTTCGATCCGCCAAGCCTTCCGCATCCAGGCGCTTCTTCACGACCTTGAGGGCCGCCTGCTTCTGGCAGACGACGAGCACGGTCTCGCCGCGTCCGATCGCATCGCCCACGACGTTCACGATGGTCTGGCTCTTGCCGGTGCCTGGCGGCCCCTCGACGAGAAGTCCGGGAGCGATCCGCGATCGGCGGACGGCGATCTCCTGGGAGGGGTCGCTGGCGACAACCGAGTAGTTGTGGCTCTCCGATCCTGCCGCCAGATCGGCCGGAACCGGTGAGGTCTCGGAGACGCGGATCATAACGTCGAGCGCGGTGTCTGAGACAGACCGCCTGCCGATGTCGCGCAGGTCGGCGGATACCGATTGACCAGTGAACTCGGCGTTGAAGAGCGTCGCCGCCGGGATCAGATCGAACACGGCGCCGCCGCGCGCGGGGGTGCTGGTGGGGAGCCGTACCAGGCTGCGCGCCCGCGGAGTGGCCAGCGCCCCGAACACGTCGATCACGTCGCCGATCTTGATCGAGGGCCGTGCCAGCAGCTCGCGGTGCGCCTTCTGCCACTGGACAAGGCGAGCCGGGCCAAGAAGACCCTCCAGCGCCGGATTCAAGCGCACTTCCTTGCGCTCGCCGTCAAAGGCGAGGGTGGCCGCGCGGCGGCCGGCGCCGGCCTGAAGCTCGATCGTGACCGGCCAGAGAAGGACCGGTGCCAGCTTCATCGACGGGCTGGATCGCGACGAGGCAGCCCGGGACTCGGCGATCATGAGGAAGGGAAAGCCTAGTGTGCGCCCGTCGAGGCCGGTATCGCGGCGGAAGGTCGAGGCGTGGCTCACCAATCGGCGAAGACGGCTATCGAGCGCGTCATTGGTGGCGTAGCTCGCTGGGTCGAGCAGCCGCGGAGCCTCGTCGCCCGTCAGAACATGGTTGAGCAAGGCGTCGGCCGTGGTGGTAGCGGTTCCGAGCTCGAAGAGGTCGACGCGTGGCGTCGTTTTGCCGATCACAAACTTTACCAGGGGGCCGCGGGCGATCGATCCGGAGACCCGCTTCTCGAAGTGCTCGAGCAGGGTCTTCACGTACTGTTGCTTCGGCGGCGGCTGCCATTGCTCAAGCGGAACGCCGAGCAGGGCCGCCGCCCGCGGCAACGGCATGCGGTGCTCGACACGGAAGGCATCCGCCCAGTCGTCGATGCGCTCGATACCGCATCGTGCGAAGTTCGCGATGCGCTCGTCGACAAGGGCAAAGATCTCGCGGCGCGACATCGAAAGAAGCGTCCCGACAGTGGCCTTATCGAGGGGCACGCCCACCTGCGCCGCGAGTTGCAGCGCTGCATCCACGATCGAGGCCAGCGGCACGTACTGGTCCTTCGCTGCGCTCACCAGGATGATGAGGTCCTCATCGGATAGCTGCGAGCGGTCGAGGATCGTCGCCAGCCCCGAATGTTCCGAATCGGGGTAGACACGCCGGAGGGCGTCGCGCTCGGCCTCGAGCGCCGCCCGAGAGCTTGCGAGCACCGCAACACGCAGCTGATCCTCGTCGAGGGCGACCTCGAGCAACGCCGCCCGCTCCCGCACGGCCGTCACGCGCAATCCCATCCGGACGAGCCAGTTCTCCCGGCCCATGCGCTCGAGATGATCCATGATCTCGCTGGTGATGAGGACGTACCCGTCGGCGGGATGAGTGAGCAGCCAGTTCGGGGTCACGATCTCGCCGCGCATGGTTAGCGGCAGCGACTCGTTCAGCACCATCAGCGCCAGGCCGTACCGGAAATCCGCGGCGATGCTGGCGTCTGCCGTCACGCGGCGGAGTTCAGCCACCCTTTGCGCGTCCGCCCGAATGGTATCGAGCCACGTCGCGACGCTGCCCCGCAGGACGAGAGCCTGGCCTTCGTCCCAATGGCTGGCCTCCGCAGCCGCCAGCGCGAAGGCCGCCGGCCGAGTATAGCGCTGGCCCGCGAGCATGATCGGTGCAGCATCGGTCTCTTCGCCATCGCCTCGGTGCTCCGGCGGCGCCTCGACTGGCTCACCAGCCAGCCACGCCCGAACCTCAGGCGATGACCACCGGCAGAGCGGATCTCGGGCCAGCAGGCCGCGCAACAGCAAGCGCAGATCGGAGGGAAGCTCGTCCGGCAGCGAGATGCCGCGGGTCACGACATGCAGCCGGAAGGCCTGGTCGTTAACGTTGAGAAAGCAACAGCCCTCGGTCGCCTGCTCTAGCAGGATCATGCCAAGCGACCACCAGTCCGACGCAGCGCTCACAGCGCCGACGATCGCCTCGGGCGCCGAGTAGCGGGTGAGCTCCAACGGCGCGACCGCTTCAAGATCGAAATCGGAGAGACGCGCCGAGCCGAAGCCGGTGATGACAAGGTCGAGCGGATCAAGCGAACGCAGCCGAATGTTCCCGGGATGAAGGTCGCGATGGCGCAGCCCCCATTGCGACAGGCTTGCGAGCGCTTCCGCCAGTTCCGTGACGAGGACTCGCAACAGCTCCGGCCGGCCGGCGGCAAAATAACCGGCCTCCTGCAGCGTCTGCCCATCTATCTGTTCGGAAACCTCGTAGGTGCTGTCCTCATACCGCCCCGTCGCCAGGAGCGCTGGTATATAATCGCGCGGCAGCTTGCGCAGCACCTCGTACACGGCCGGGTCGGGTTCCGCGCCATGCTGATAGAGAACAAGGGAGACCTCGGGGCCGCCGCTTTCGTGCTGGGCGGCGAAGCTTTCAAAGCGCACATCGGGCACAAGAGCCGCTTGTCTGCGCAGCAGCCGCCACCCGTCGATGATCGTTTCCGTCGGCGGCGTATCGGCGGATTGTGGTTCATCGTCGACGGGAGCCGCTCCCTCGCGGTCTGCGCCGCAGATCAGGCAAAGCTCGTCGCCCTCGCCCATGGCATGGCCATTGTGGCATTGCGGGGCCGGCAGAGGCGGTGCAACTGGAGGCTCTCCCTCCTGGACCGATCCGCGCGAATAAATCGGTTCACCCGTGAGGTCCCAATGACAGCTCGCTCCGTCCGGAAATACGTGCTCGCAGGTAAGCTCCGCGGCCGGGCGCTCGGTCGAGCAACCCGGGCACCGGCGGACAAGAGCGGTATCGTCAGGGCTCATCGGCATCACGTACATCTTCGGTCGTATGAATGCTGTGCCCCTGGCTCTCGAGAAGAGCCGCGAGCCGTTTGAGATCTCCTCGCCTGGGAATGCCAGCAAGGAAGATTTCACCCTCTGGCCCGTCAAACATGACGTCGAGCGTCCTCTCGTCTGCGACGAAGCGATCCCGTAAGGGAGCGAAGAGCGCAGCACCGCGAGGGGTAAGGCAGGTCAGGCGCTGATTGTCGCTTCCCCGGAGGGCCAGGGTCTGAGGTTGGTCTCTGCGATAGGGGTCGGCGATCAACGCATCGATCAGGCCGGCAAAAGCGGTCAGATCGAGCGCCTCCAGCGCATAGCCGGAGTAGACTAGGATGTCCGCGGACGATTGGGCGCGGAGGTCACTTAATAGGGCGTGGAGTGCCGCCGGCTGGTCGAACGGCTCGCCGCCAGAAATCGTGATGCCTTCGGCTTCGGCGAGCCACGGGGAGATGGCACTCATCACGCGTTCGACCGTCGTGCCGTTCTGCCGGGGCGCCCAGGTATCGAGGGAGACGCACCCCGGGCAGCGGATCGAGCAGCCCTGGAACCAGATACAAACGCGGCGGCCCGGCCCCAGGGTGGTGACCGGGTAATGGACACGCGACAGAAACAGAGGGGTCGCTGTCACGCGACCTTCGCGCTTGCCGTTTGAACGGCGCCGAGCGTCAGAGAGGTGATGCCCTCGGGCGTGGAGTCCACCCCCATGATCGCCAGTTGCTTGCCGAGTGTCTCCTCGGCGTCGAACAGGGCGCGGGCAAGGGGATTGACGAGATGAGCTTCGACCTTGTTGCGGATCCCCCGGCCGCCATTGGACAAATCTGCGAGGCAGAGCGTGGCAAGCTGCGCCCGCGCGCCGTCATCCAAGGAGATGGTCGCACCTTGCGATGTGCGGACGCCGTCCAGGATATCCCGAACCATCCCCGCGAAGATTTGTTCGGCGATGGCCGGCCGGATGAAGTCGAAGACCAGAACATTGTCGCCGATGCGGTTCAGGATTTCGGGGCGATTGAGCGTGAGCTTGAAATGACGCTCGATCTCGGCCCTTACTCGTTCCTGCACTAGCGCGAGCGAATCCGCAGCCGTGACGTTCGGGGTGCGGGTTCCATCGGGCCCCACCTTGTAGATGCCAAGGTTCGACGTGAAGATGATGAAGGTCTCTGAGAAATAGACCCGGTCGCCGCGGCCTGACGTCAGGACGCCGTCATCGAGCACCTGGAGAAACTTGTCGAGAATGCGCGGATGCGCCTTCTCTATTTCGTCGAAAAGCACGACCGAGAACGGCCTCTCACGAACCGCGTTGGTGAGTTCGCCGCCGACATCGTATCCGACGTATCCCGGCGGCGCGCCGATCAGCCGCTGATCTGAGTGTTCCGCGGAGAACTCGGACATATCGAACCGGATGTAGGCGCCCTCATCGCCGAACAGGAGGCTTGTCAGCGTCTTAGCAAGCTCGGTCTTTCCGACACCGGTCGGACCTGCCAGGAAGGCCACGCCGCGCGGGCGGTTGCCGCGGCGCGAGGCCCCTACTCCAGTGACGGCGCGCTTAACGATATCGAGCATGTGCGTGACGGCATGGTCCTGGCCCTTCACGCGTTCCTGGACAAAGCGAAAGCCGTTTCGGATCTTGTCGCGGTCGATCTTGGCCCACGGATCTTCTGTGACGCCGACCTTGTAGCGACGGACTGCGTCGCCGATCTGGGAGATGTCGAGATCTTCGCTCCGCCCGAGCTGCGCGATCGCGGTGAGGTCGACCAACAGCAACCCCTCGGTTTGCTCGGCGAACGCCGTTCTGGCTGCCTGAAGAACTAGGCCATCAGCCGTCTTGCCATTCTTGAGCGTTTTCACGAGGCTGTTCGCCAGCAATCTGCGGGTGCGAGGATCTGGCTTCGCGACCGGGATGTGCCGGATGCGCGGATTGTCAACGAGCAGCCAGTCAGGCAGGTCGCCCTCCTTGTCGACGACCCAGAGTACCGAGTTGAAGAAGGGCCTGGATGGCGTGCCGTAGGGGCGCGTTTTCGCAAGGTGGGACAGGACAAGCGCGCGCGTGAACATCTGATGTTCAGGTGGTGATAGCGCTTCGTTTCGCACCGTCAGGCGCGAGGCAAAGTCGGCGATCAATGCGACCGGCGGGTCGCCGGGCGTCGGCACCGTAAGCCGTTCCAGCGTTTCCCCGAACAGCTCGATACCGGCAGGTGACGCCCCGCCGGCTCCGGGCTGCAAGCCGAGCTTCTCAAGCAGTTTCGGGATTGCAGGCGCGGCCCCTGGGATCGGCAGAAGCCTGAAGCCCGAAAGCGGATCGTAAAGTAAGACGCTCGCATAGCCCGCACGTATCAATTCGGTGCCAAGCACGGCCGTGAGCGGCTGCGCCGCGACGGCCCCCGGCGCGATCGCGCTCAACTGAAGGTCGCGTACGTTTCCCGACAGAACAAACTGCGACTTTAAGGGCAGAAACCGAAGCAGGTCCCGCAACCAGCGCGGCCGCTCATAGTCGTCTGTGTCGCCCATGATCCCCCTCAACCGATAGCTCGATCTCTTGGAGATGTCGCCCCGGCCCCCATTTCGCGTCAAGATACCGGTAATGCACGAGGCCACAAAGGCTTAGCCTCTCGCGACTGTCGGTCCGGTATCGCTTGGAGTGCCACTTTGCGGCTCGGGAGTGTGGACGGCAAGCAACCCCGGGTGGTGCCAAAGGGCATCGGCGAGCACACAGCGACACGGACGCGCCGGAAGACGCCGTACCGAGGCTTGGCATCCCTGGGGCCGGCAACCACCAGAGGGGCCTTCCGGCTCTTCAAGAACGTTAAACGCGAGCGCAGTGCCGGCACTGCCCGCTGATTGCCAGTGGCTTGCACAAAGGTCAGTCGTCCGCTCAGGGAGAATAGCGGCCGACCGACGCCGATCTTGGAGACGAAAGTGCCACCATCTACCTCTCTACGGACACCCAAGGCGAAGCCGCCCCCCCGATCACTCTGAGGGTGCAATGCTGATCGCCGGGCGGGTGCAGTATGCTGGGTGGCCGGACTCTCCAGACGTGGCCGGCCTCGACGGCGTGCACATCAAGGTCAAGCGCGCTGAGATGCTGCGCCTGTACTCGGTGAGCAATGGCCTAGACCTTGGCCGTTGAGGAAATCTTTGTGTCGAACTGGGTCCGGAACCTCATTCAAGTCACACGCAGACACCGCCCCGATGGTTAGATCTGGACGGTGATTGAGTTATGACAGAAGTGGTTGCGGGGGAGCGCAACCAGCTTAACTTGCTAGTTCGGGCCGCCGCCTAGGTTCAAAGCAGGACCCGCATTGATCTCAAATTGCGATCCGCCATTCCCAACGGTGATCTGGCGGTAGCGAGCTACTGGGGCCTATTTCGCGCCGCCGCGTAGGCTTTTCGGTTGCAGATGTTGGTTGCAAGGAGAACGTGGCGTCAGCGTTCTCCCCTGGATTGGGTCAAGCGTGACGGCGCAGAGAGAGTGTCGCCCATGGTTTTCGAAGGGATGATCTCGATCGGCATTCTTGCCAGACGTTCCGGCGTGCAGGCGGAAACCATCCGTTACTATGAGAGCGAAGGGCTGCTGCCGAAGCCCGAGCGCACCGCCGGCGGATACCGGATATACGGCGCATCCGACATCGAGCGGCTGTCCTTCATCCGCCAGGCCCGCGAGCTCGGGTTCAAAGTCGACTCCGTGCGCCGGCTGCTCAGCCTGGTTGATCGCAAGGTGGACACCTGCGAAGAGGTTCGAGAACTGGCCACCACGCACCTGGGGGAAGTACGAACAAAACTCGCCGATCTGCGTCGGATGGAAAGGGTGCTGTCAGACTTGATACGTTCTTGCGAAGGTCGGACGGTGCCTGAATGCCTGTTGCTGGAAGCTTTGGCAGCACCAAGAGGCGAAGAAGATCGCGGGCGCCAACGCTCGGGTGGCACGCACCAATCCTGCAGAGAAACGAACTGTCAGGCCCAGTCCGCAGCCGCGGCGCCGATCCCGATGAAACCTCGATGGGCGAACGCGCGATCAAGACGCTGTTCATCTACGCAGGTGCTGCCCATGCGGAGATAGGCGGTTGCTTTGCGTTCTGGATTTGGCTGCGCAGTGGCAAGTCGGCGTTATGGATATTGCCAGGTATCGTCAGCCTGATCGTATTCGCTTGGCTCCTGACCCTGATCGATTCTGAATATGCAGGACGCGCCTACGCGGCCTACGGCGGCATCTACGTTGTGGCTTCCATTGGCTGGCTATGGTTGCTCGAGGGAGCTCGGCCGGACCGGTGGGATGTGACGGGGGCAGCCGTGATGCTTGTCGGGGCGGCTATCATTCTCTTCGGTGCCCGGGCCGCCTAAACGGGCCTCGAAGACCGGCATCCTGTCGACGAATGCGCCGGCTTTCATCGTGGCGCAGATGCTCTGCGGCGCTCTGGCTGTGCCGACGGCCGGCAGTTAGTGTGCGATCCGCTGAGCAGGTATCAGATTGACTGCAATGTGACTTGCAGTCCCCCATCGTGGCGACACTTGCTCGCGTGAAGCATCTGCGCGTCTTTGCCAGTCTGCTGGGCTGTCTCGCCGTTCTCGCGACGCGCTTGCCGGCCGTCATATTCGCTGCGGCGCCGGTACAAACCGCGACCTCCGAGCCCTGTGATCAGTGTCCGGACTGCAAAGGCGCACCTTGCGCACCCGCGCTGGCAAGTTGTCCAGCGACCTGCGTTGCACCTGGTCCGGCGCTCGCCGTCGCTTCCATCGCCGTGCCTTTCATCACTCTGGAGTTGGAAACGCTGGCTCCAAGCCGGGTCCTGTGACGATAAAGAAAGCGAGAAGGAAGGCTTCAGGGAGGTACCGCAGATCGAAGTGGCTCGGCACGACCGGCCTGCTGATCGGGTTCGCCGTGGCCGGTCATCTCGGGACGAGCCTTCACCGTTGGGTCGATCTCATTGCCTGCTTCGGTGGTAGCTAATGACGCAAAGGCGGACTGACCGACAACCGTCACGGATCATCGGGCGGCGGGGGCAATTCAATCTGGCGCGTGTTCCATTCGATCTTTGAAGGCGGCGCTTTCGTCACAATCTGCGGAGCCACGATCAGGAGCCCGACCATCAAGACTTGAAGAGCAAGGAAAGGGATCGCTCCCCAATAGATTTGCGATGTACGAACGGAAAGAGGCGCTACGCTTCGGAGGTTGTAAAGGGCAATGCCGAAAGGCGGATGCATGAATGACGTTTGGAGGTTGACGGCGAGCAAGACCGTCAACCAAACCATGTCTATTCCGAGCTGCCGGGCAACCGGTGCGATCAGCGGCAGGACAATGAAGGCAATTTCGAAAAAATCCAGGAAGAAGGCGAGGAAGAAGATCGCCACGTTGATGAACAAGATGAAGCCGATTTGCCCGGCTGGAATGTGCCTGAAGAGGGACTCGATCCAGACCTGACCGTCGAGGCCGCGAAAGACGAGTGTGAAGAACGACGCGCCAAGCAACAGAAAGATGATCCCCGAACACAATACGCCCGTGACGTCCATCGCTCGCCGCAGGTTGCGACCCGTCAGCTTCCGCTTTGCCAACGCCAATATGAGTGTTGCCGTGACCCCGAACGCGCCACCCTCGCTCGGAGTTGCCACACCGAAATAGATTGCCGCCAACATAGCCAACACGATCCCCAAGGGAGGACCTGCAGTGACGGCCGCGGCGGCGATCG
Organism: Reyranella aquatilis; assembly: GCF_020880995.1. Lineage (GTDB taxonomy): Bacteria > Pseudomonadota > Alphaproteobacteria > Reyranellales > Reyranellaceae > Reyranella > Reyranella aquatilis. The sequence goes on from NZ_JAJISD010000005.1 coordinate 349,595, forward strand.
CTGTCGATACCGTCGAAGAATCTCCCTCGACGCGGACGGATGGAGGTGCGCGCTCTGGTACCAATTGGGTGATGACGAAAATGTAGACGAGATAAGAAGAGATCAGTAGAGCGCTCGGCAGGAGGGCGCCGCGATAGATCTCGATAAGCGACACGTCCAGTTGTTCGGCAAGAATGATAAGCACCAGGCTGGGCGGAATGACCTGGGCAAGCGTTCCAGACGCGGCAACGACCCCGGTCGCCAGGCGCGGGTCGTATTTGGCCCGCAACATCACTGGCAGCGCGATTAATCCGATGGCGACAACCGATGCAGAGACGAAGCCCGTGATTGCCGACAACACGCCGCCGACGATGACGGTCGTATAGGCCAATCCGCCCGACAAGCGTCCAAACAGCCGGTTGAGCGCAACGAACAAGTCCTCGGCAATCCCGGTGCGTTCCAGCAACATTCCCATGAAGATCAGCATCGGCAGAGCCAATAGGTTGTCGTTGTTGAACGTGCCCTGGATGCGGAACAGCATGTTGTTTAGGAACGAGACATTGAAGTCGCCGGTGGCCAGGCCGACGGCCCCGAACACTCCCGCTACCGCGGCGAGGGAGAAGGCGACGGGAAAACCGGCGAAGAGAGCGACAAAGAGACAAGCGAACATGGCCGGCGCGAGGATGTCGCTCATGTCACCTTCCTTCGATCAGCCTGCGTCGGTTCACCGGGCGCGACGGGAAGCCTTTCAAGCACGCGACGCAGCGGATGGCTTCGGCCACGCCCTGCAAGCCCAGCAGAAAGAAGCCGGCAGGGATGAAGCCCTTGATGATCCAGGCCGGGATATCGCTTGTGCTGTCGCGCGTGGCCCGGCTTTCGCCCGACAGGAATGAGACGAGAAACTGAGGCCAGCTCACCCATACGAGGGCGGCACATACGGGAAGGAGTACGAGGCAGATTCCCAGGAGATCGAGCCAAGCGAGTCCACGCTCGCCTAAGCGACCTGACAGAATATCGATTCGAACGTGCTCGTCGCGTTGGAACGTGTAGGCCGCCATCAGCAGCACGACTGCCGCGAAGAACTGCCATTGCAGATCGAAGGCGGAGGGTGACGCGATCGAGAAAAATTTCCGACTGAAAGCATTGGCGGCAATCAGCAACGCGTTTGCGAGCAGTCCCCAACGTACGATCTGGGCGACGGCGCGGTTGAGACGGTCGATCACTCCCGCGAATCTCAGAAATATCTGCACGACCGCCTACCTTGTCCGGCGTAGAAGCATCTCTACGGCATCGCCGCGCAAAGCCTCATTTGGCTTGGTCCTCCCCTTCTGGCTGACATATTGCCTCCTGTAGCCACTAGAGGTTCAAGGACAAAGAAGGCGTGCTTCCAAATTGCCAGCCAATGCCAGGTCCGCTTGGGGCGTGAGTGGCACGAGTTCATCGCCTACGCGATCCAAGCTCGATCTCATGGACGCCCAGCTTTTGAGCGAGCTTCTTGCAATATACGCCGAGACGCCGGCGGTTGAGCATCTAGAGCAGATCAATGAGTTTACATATGGCATGAATCCCGAAGGGTTCGCCGTCGCCGCGTACACCTAATATTGTCTTGCCAAGGCTGCGGCGAAGTTCGCGGCGCAGCTGCTGCGCGCCGAAGTCTTGCCGCCGCCTATGTCATATCAGTTCCCGGTCGTGCCGGACCGGGAACGGCTCAAGGGACCCTGACCGCTGCGCGTCCCTGGGCAGCCTGTTGTTGGGATTTTTGGCGCCGCCGCCGGGCCGCTCCCTTCCGCCAGTGCGGAGGGCTTCTCAGAGCGGTCTGGTTCACCCGGCGGCGCGCATCGCCAGCCAGGTCGCGAGTCCCGGCAGAACGAGGACAAGTGCGATGCCGAGCAGCTGGATCGCCACGATCGGCACGATGCCCCGGTAGATGTCGCGCAGCGCCACGCTCGGTGGCGAAGCGCCCTTGAGGAAGAACAGCGCGAAGCCGAAGGGCGGCGTCAGGAACGAAGTTTGCAGCGTTAGCGCGATCAGCGCCGCGATCCACACCAAGGCAAGCTGGGGCGAGCCGACATAGGTCGAAAAATCCAGCGCCTTCAGCACCGGCTCGAAGATCGGCAGGGTGATCAGCGCGATCTCGATCCAGTCGATGAAGAAGCCGAGCACGAAGATGATGGCGAGCATGGTCAGCAACATCCCCCAATCACCGAAGCCCAGACCACGAAGCAGCTCGAGCACCAGCGTGTCGCCGCTGAAATAGCGGAACACGTAGGAGAACACCGTCGCGGCAAGGGCGATGAAGAAGACCATCGCGGTCATCAACGCCGTGCGCTGGACTATCTCATGCATGGCACGCAGTGAGAGGCTGCGGTTGAGCAGCATCAACAGAATCGCGCCTGCCGCACCGACGCATGCCGACTGTGTCGGTGTGGCCAGACCGGCAATGACGGAGCCGAGCACCATGGCGATCAGCAGCACCGGAAGCGCCAGGCTGCGGGCAACATACAGGGCGAACCGCAGCGTGCTGCGGACTGGTACCGCCGCGAGCGGGGGCGCGATTCGCGGATCGAGCAGGGCTGCGCCAATGTAGTAGGCAACATACAGCACCACCAGGACCAATCCCGGCACGATCGTCGAAAGGAACATCTGCGAGATCAGTACGCCCAACTCGTCGGCGAGGAAAAACAGCATAATCGCCGGCGGCAGGATCAGGCCGAGGGTGCCGGCGGCGGCAATCGAGCCTGTGGCGAAGGATGCCTTGTACCCGCTCTCCAACATGGTGGGGAGCGCGAGATAGGCGAGCGTCGCCACCGAGGCGCCAACCAGGCCTGCAGATGGCGCCAGAATGATGCCGATCACCGTGACAGCGACCACTTGGCTGGCCGGCACGCGGCGCAGCAACACCTGTAGGCAGAGCAACAGCTCGCGCCCGATCCCGCTTCTTTCCAGCGCGATGCCCATGAAGAGGAGCATCGGCACCGCGGGGTAGATTAGATTCTCGGCGAGTGTCGAATAGATGCGAAGCGGAATATTGAACAAAGCGATGAGCGGGAACTGGTCGAGTGTGTAGCCAATCAAGCCGAAGCCCAACGCGACGCCGATGAGAACGAGCGCCACCGGATAGCCGCTGAACAGCAGCAATGCCAAGGCCAGGATCATGAACAGAGCGAGATTGTCGATCAGGAAATCCACCGCGCTCCCCCCCTGCGCCGCTGTGCCTTCGCCTAGCCGCGTTGCAACGCGCCGCTGGTCGGCGCTGGCCCTGTCGCGCGCCCGGCGAGAAACATCGCGTTGCGGATGGCGACGGACAGGCCGGCCAGCAGCAGCAGCAGACCGCCTATCGGCAGGCAGGACTTGATGATCCAGCGCATCGGCAGGCCTAGTGCCGCGCGCGCGCCCTCCATCTGAACGAAGGAGTCCAGCGCAAACTGGCCGGCGTAGACGATGAGCACCGTGCAAAACGGAACCAGGACCAGCAGGCAGCCGAGCAGCTCGATCGAGGCGCTCGTGCGGGGCGCGAACCGATCGCGAAGGATATCGATCCGCACATGGGCGTTGTGCAGGTAGGCATAACCGAGGCTGAGCATCACCACGGCGAGGAAGAAGTGCCACTCGAGCTCCTGCAGCCGGGTTGAACCGACATTAAAGAATTGCCGGCCGATCATGTCGTAGACCGAGACGGCGATCAGCGGGATCAGGGTCATCCAGGCGACAAGCGCACCCAACCAGATGATGCCCCGCTCCAACGTGCGGCAGGCGCCGATCACTGACATGAGCACTCCCCCAGAAGCCCGCGACCGCATGGCGACTGGGCCGCCTTTGGTCTTGCTGAAACATTCTTATAACTATTAAACTTGAACAAATGTGAGAATGAGTCAAGCCATGAAGCCGTTCAGTCCTCAGGCCCTTAGCGCCGGCGCACGCACCGCCGCCGATGTCGAACGCACTCAGGAACTGGCGGACGTGTTCCGTCTGCTCGGGGACAATTCCCGCTTGCGGATCGCCCTCTTCTGTCTCGACCGGCCGCGGGCGGTGACCGAGGTCAGCGAGGGCCTCGGTCTCGGCGTGAGCCTGGTCAGCCATCACTTGCGCCTGCTGCGCGCCGCGCGGTTGCTCCGGTCTGAGCGCCGGGGTCGGCAGGTGCTCTATTTGACGGCGGACGAGCACGTGCGCTGCGTGCTGCTCGACATGGTCGAGCATGTTGACGAGCCCGCCGACTTGACGGATGCGACCGAGGCAACGTAGCCGGGATGAACATGTTGGCAGCCGGTCCGCCACGGTACGCTGCCGCGTCGCTGGAATGGATTGTCCATCCTGTGCCACCAAGGTGGCAACGACGCTTCGCATGGTCGCCGGCGACTGGCTGTCGCGATAACGCTGCCCGCGACTTCCATCACGCCATAGGGCGCTTTGCATGCGCCGAAGCTCTCCCGGTGAGTGCGTGATCGGCAGGGATAGGTCTCGAAATTGAGCCCAGTCGGATCGCCCTGATGATCCGCTCGCCGATCGACAAACTTTTCGTCCTTTTACTTCGTGCGCGAGCCGAACGCCCAAGAGGAGCTGCCGCAATGGCTCACGCACCTGGGGAAGAAGTAGCCTTTGACGCCGAGGCGCGGGTCGAGCGGCGGCGCCATCCGTTGATGGCGCTGCGCGGGCTTGCCGACTGGTCGGTGGCGGCGCTGTTCTTCGCCATCGTGTCGTTTGCCGCCCTGCCGATGGGCGCCAATCGCGATTGGGCGTGGGCGCCCATCGGCGTGATGCTGGGCGTGCTCGCCGTCCTCGTCGCCGCCGGGGTAGGGACGCGCAAGGGCTTCGAGGTGAGCGAGGCCGAGCGCAAGCCGTTGCTGGCGGTTGCCGCCTGCTTTGCCCTATTCGTCCTGTTCGGGCCCTTCCAGATGTCGACCATGGCGCCGTTGTCGGGCAGCGCTTGGCTCTATGAGGCGGCCGCCCGCCTGCTCGGCAGCGCCCACGCGCCGGTGCCCGACCTTGCGATCGATGCGGCACGCAACACGCTGCTCAAATGCCTGACGTGCGGCGCGATCTTCCTGACGGCCCGAGCCCTCTGCCGCGACCGCGACCGCGCGCGGCTGCTGCTGATGATGTTCATTGCCGGCGCCGTTCTGGTCGTGGCCTACGGCGTGCTGATGCAGGTGACGACGCACTCCTGTTATCTCGGCGGCTACCTCAAGAAGGTCGGCGGTTACGAGCTGTCGAATCGGTGCGTGATGTCGGGCACCTTCGTCAGCAGCAATTCGTTCGGCTCCTACTGCGGCATGGGCATGGTGGCGGCCATGGCGCTGATCTTCGCCGGCAGGCGGCGCAAGGGCGACATGCCCTACGGGTACGACGAGGATGACGAGGAAGGCATCATCGCCTCGTTGACCGGCTTTCGTGTGACCATGCTGGCGGTCTGCCTGCTGCTGCTGGGTGGCCTGCTGTTCTCGGCATCGCGCGCCGGCCTCGCCGCCACCTTGGCCAGCGCCGCTGCCCCTACCGTGTTGATGCTGCGCGGCCGCTGGCGCTCGCGGCCGGACCTGGTGCGCCTCTTCGTGGCGATCAGCGCCGTCGTCGGCATCATCGTGCTTGTGATCGCTGGCAACACCATCATCGACAAGGCGATACGCGCCAGCGACGGTGGCGACCGCATGCAGATCTGGCGGGCCTCGCTGCAGGCCGTGCGGATGTCGCCCTGGCTGGGCTGGGGGCTCGGCAGCTACGCCGACATCTACGCGATCGTGCAGCCGATGACCCTCCCCGTACCCAACGATCTTGCGCACTCCACGCCCCTTGAGACCATGGTCGAGGTCGGCGTGCCGATGGCCCTGATGGCTTTGCCATCGTGCTCATCCCGTGGGGCGTACCGCTTTACGGGGCCGCAACGCGGCGACGCGCGCATCGCTATCTGCCCGGAGCTGCCTTCGCCGTGGCGGCCGTGCCGATCCTTCATTCAATGGTCGATTTCAGCCTGCAGATGCCGGCTATCGGCTTCGTGGTCAGCGCCCTTCTCGGCATGGGATGGGCGCAAGCATTTGGCCGCAGGGAAAGATCAAGAGGCGACCTTACGCCGCGGAAGCAGGCTTAATTATCGTCATTGCGACCGAAACCGTATGCTTGGAGGCGCGTGACGCGCAATCGCCCGGAGCGGCCTCCCAACTGGATATCGTTGATCCAATGCCACGGGAGTGCCCGGGCGTACCCAGCCGCCGACATTGCCTCTTCCGAGACTACCATCGACGCGTCCAAGGTCTTGCACAGGCGTTCTAACGGCTCCGACCCTGAACCTTTGACGGTGAATATTCCCCAAGCTAATTGCGGCGCGTGTACCAAAAGCCGGTCAGCATGAAACCCAACGTCAGGAGCTGGGCAACTATACCCTCACGCGTTGGGTACACGCCGAGGATCTCGATGCGTGGCAGACCGCTAACGGGCCAGGAGTCCAGCAATCCGGCTTCCTGCAGTCCGGCGATGCCCTTGCCGGCCAGTACGACGGCCAAGCCGGCGATCAATATCGAGCTTAAGGAAAAGAACTGGGCGATCGGGAGACGGCGGCTGTAACGCAGCAGCGCCACTGCAATCGCTGCAAGGATGGCAATCGCGACGGCAGAGCCGGATAGCAGGGCCAAGCCGGCTCCTTCGCTCCACAGCGCCGTGAAGAACAGGATGGTTTCGAAGACTTCGCGGTACACCACGATGAATGCCAGCAGGAACAGGAACCATGCCGATCGGCGTGACAGGGCGCGCGTCAGCTTTTCCTCTACATACTGCTGCCAGGCGTTAGCTTGCCCCTTGCCGTGCATCCAAATGCCCACTGAAACCAACACTGCAGCGGCGATGAGCGAGCCGAATCCCTCCGTCAGTTCGCGACTAGCGCCGCTGATCGCCACGAGGCGCGTGGCTGCCAGCCATGTCAGGCCGCCGGCAAGAAGGGCTGCACCCCAGCCGGCATGAACGTACGGCATGAGTTCGACGCGTTCCGTCTTGCGCAGGAAGGCGATCATCGCGATGACGATCAGCAATGCTTCCAGGCCCTCACGCACAAGGATGGTGAACGCCCCGACAAAGCTCGAGCCCCAACTCGCCTCTTCCGCAGACAACACGCGCTCGGCCGCGTCAACGAGCGTGGCTATCCGTTCGGATTTCGCCTGGACGTCCGCAACGGACACGCCCCGGTTTATTGCCGTCCGCAGGTCCGCCATTGCCTCTTCGACGCCGCGCAGGAGCGCCGCGTCCCGCACCGCCAGCACGGGCTCCACGGGCTCGAAGCCGTCCAGGTACGCCACAAGCGCGAGGTCCGCTGCCTTTCGTCGGTCACCGCTTCGGTACGCATTGACGCTTTCTGCCAACCGCTCGCGCGCGATGGCCAGTGTACCGCCCGGCCGATTGCCAACCGAGCCGGGGTTTCGGCGAAGGAATGCGATCAGGGCGCGTGCCTGGTCGTCGCCGACCTGGTCGGCCAATGCCGCCGGCGTCATCTGCGTGACCGCTTCCAAAGTGGGAAACAGGCCGCGCAGCTTCGCATCACTGCGCCACAGCTGTTCACCTCGGCTGGCCTCTGCATTGGAATAGGCGAGCTGGCCCACGTAGAACGCGAGGGCCCAGCGGTCGTCCGCCGGCAGATGGGCGAAGCTCGCCATCGCTGTGCCGTCGAGGCCGAGGTCGATAACCTGATAGAGGCCGAAGACGCTTCTCAGTCGGGCGCGTGCCTCGTCGGTGAAGGCAACGGGCGGCGGGTCCATGCCTTTGGCGTTCGGCCCGTCTCCTGCCCCGGAGGCGCCGTGGCAGGCTGCGCACTGCCCCCGATAGAGGGTTGCTGCGCGGGCAACATCGGGGGCGCGCGACGGTGCGAGAGCCATCGGGTAAGCGGCCAAGAGATCGCCAGCGAGCTTCCGCGCGAGGCGCGCCACCTCATCGGAAGGGGCCATTCTTTGCACAGCGGCCTGCAGGACTTCCGCTTGGTTCACCAGGCGCGGCTGCGCCTCCGTTGCTGGCAGCGCACCAAGGCGCTCGCGTACAGAGTTCGTGAATTCCACCATCTCTGCATATTCCGCTGCGTTGACGACCCGGCCGTCCGAGACCGCCTCGCTGTAGTCGACCGAGACGTAGTCCAGGAGGCGCCACACCGTCTGAGCCGAACGGTCCTCCGCGTGCGCCGGAATCGCCACCAACAGGCTGCAGACAACCAGGAAAGCGATGGCGAAGGGCTTGGCGGACAGGTGCATTCGAAACCTTATTGCGAATGCTTCTCTATCTCATCCATGCGGCTTGGTGAAAAGCGGAATGTCGATGCTCCGCGATCGCGGGTCGTTCTCGCGGCGCGCCACGACCTTGATCCTGTAGGCGCTACAGGATGCAGGGTCCTCCATCGAAGAGGACTGTCATGCCGCCTGACCTGACCTATACCCCCGCCGCCGGGCATCATTGGCTCACTCCCTTGTACGATTTCGGAGTGGCGGCCCTGACACGCGAGAAACGGTGGAGGAGCGCGCTCATCGCACAGGTCCGTCCGCGATCTGGCGACGTGATCGTCGATGTCGGCTGCGGCACGGGATCGATGCTGGCGCGTCTGGGCAAGGCCGCGCCATCCTCTCGGCTCATAGGCATCGATCCGGACCCCGCGATATTGGCGCGTGCCCGCAAAAGGTTCGCGGCCTTTGGCCTCTCAGTCGAACTGCACCTCGGCTTTGCCCGGCAAGCGGCCGGTCTACTGAAGGGAACACGACCGACCAAAGTCGTGTCGAGCCTCGTGTTCCACCAGGTGCCGATGGACGAGAAGGTGGCCGCGCTCGCCGCGATGCACGCCGTCCTGAGGGCCGACGGCGAAGTTCACATTGCAGACTACGGGTTACAGCGCACGCCACTCATGCGCGCCCTCTTCAGGGGGATCATTCAGAACCTCGACGGCCGCGAAAATACCGAGCCGAATGCCCGCGGCGTGCTCCGCGACCTCATGCGGGCGGCCGGATTCAGGAACGCGGAGGAGACGCTCGTCATTCCGACGCCCAGTGGCTCGATCTCGCTCTATCGAGGAAGCCGGATATCATGATGCCTGGCACTCTTCGGCGGTGTCCTGGGCCGTTCGGATGGCCGCGGAGAGTCGGCCAGGACTTCGATGATCCGGCACGTGGCGACCTTGCCGTTGTCGCACTCCTTGATCATGCGCACGAGCTCGGTCCTGAGCCCGCGAAGCCGGCGGATCCGGCTCTCGACGGCTTGGAGTTGATCTGAGGCGATACTGCTCACCCGCTGGCAGGACTCCTCCGGCACATCCTGCAGGGCGAGCATCGTCTTGATGGCCGCGATGTCGAAACCGAGGTCTCTGGCATGGCGAATGAACGTCAGTCGCCGGATGTCCTCTGCTTTGTAGAGCCGCCGTCCGCTCTCGGTGCGCGGCGCCGGGGGAATGAGCCTGCTCCGCTCGTAGTAGCGAATGGTCTCGATGTTGACGCCCGTACGTTTGGACAGGGTTCCGATGGTGATCATTTGCCGGTTGATGCTGTAGTGGCTACGGGTTTAGGCGTAGCACAACCAGCAACTGGAAGCACGTGAACTGGAACGACCATGTCCCAGCGTGTCGTAGGCCTGAACGGCGACGTCAAGGGATCGGCGACGGCAACGCCATCCTGCCGAGGCCGTATGGCTCCGATGAAGCTGACGTTGCTATGGACCCTCGCCGTCACCGTCGCCGCCGCCACGTTCGACAACCGAACCGTTGCTCAAAGCCGGGCGCCAGGCACCTGCAGCCGAGGGGACGTGTTCGTGCAGTCTGCCAACCCGCAGCAGATCCGTGAAGCCTGTGAGGCTGTTTCCGACGTGCTGACATATTTCGATGGCATTGGCTTCAAAGTCGATCCCCATGTCTCGATCGCTTTCTGGGGCGACGTCGATGCGAAAGGCGGGCGCAAGCACGCACACGGTTCCTACGACCCCGCCGCACGGGCGATCAAGCTGTATGCGCGTGAGCAGGCGCGGCCATGGGGCGAGCCCTGGCAAGACGTCGGTGGCAGCTTCATTCGCCACGAGGTGGCCCATGCGGTTGTGGTCCAGATATTGGCGATGCGCGGGTTGGCACTTCCACGCGAGTGGCACGAATTCATCGCCTATGCGGTACAGTTCGAGCTGATGGAGCCGGCGATCCGGGCCAGCATTCTGGAGCGCTATTCCAACCTGGCGCCCGCCTCTGCGCTGACACAGATCAATCCGTTCACTCATGGCCTTGCTGATCCCGACACCTTCGCGGTGCTCGTCTTCAAGTCGTATAGTGTCTTTGGCGGACGCGACTTGGTTCGCCGCCTGCTGACAGCTGAGTTCGTGCCGACGCCTCTCGAGAGGATGATTCCGTTTCCCCCGAATTGATGATGGCCATCGAGCGGATCGTTTCGATATTGACGCGCGTGCATTGAGCCAGAGGTCCAATGGTCATCATCAGCGGGTTGATCCTGTAGCGGCCACAGGATGTAGACATAGCGAGTAACCAGAGATGTTTGAATCCGAGAACGATTATGACCGAGCATGTCGTAGGGTGATCTGGGACGCGTGGCGGACGCGAAAGATCGGCGTCGGCGCAATCGCGCAGCGCCAGCATCCCCGTCTCGCCGAGATGGTCGCCCACGCCCGGTCCCGCTCGCCGCATTACCGTGAGCTGTACCGTGATCTGCCGGAGCGAATCGAAAGCGTCGAGCAGCTTCCAGTTACCGACAAAAAGATGCTCATGGAGCGCTTCGACGGATGGTGCACCGACCGCGCCGTCACGCTCGAAGCGGCAGAAGCAGTTGTCGACGATCCCGCTCGAATTGGAGAGAGGTTCCTCGGAAAGTACACCCTGGCTACCACCTCAGGCACGACCGGCCGCCGCGGGATATTCCTGACCGACGATCGCACGATGGCGGTCGTGACCGCCATGATGCTCCGCTGGATGGGTGACTGGCTCAGCCCGAGTGACATCCTCAAGATCATCGCCCGCCGCGGGCGGCTGGCGATGGTCATGGCGACGGGCGGCCATTTCGCGTCGGCCGTTGCCGCGGCACGCCTGAAGAAGCGGCGCGGAAAACTCGTAGAGGTGCTCTCGGCGCACATGCCGATGGCGGAGCTTGTCGAGCGGCTGAACCGATTCCGGCCGTCGCTGCTTACACCCTACGCCAGCATGGCCGCCATGCTGGCCGACGAACAGGAAGCCGGACGGCTCCATATCGATCCCGTACTGCTGGCCCTCTCGGCCGAAGGTCTCCCGGAGGCGGAGTACGTCCGTATAGCGCGCGTGTTCGGCGCCAAAGTCGGCAACAGCTACGCCGCCTCGGAATGCATGTTCCTCAGCTACATGTGCAGCGAAGGCTGGCTGCACGTCAATGCCGACTGGGTGGCGTTCGAACCGGTCGATGCCGATTACCGGCCGGTCGCTCCCGGCGAGCAATCGCACACGATCCTAATCAGCAATCTCGCCAATCGTGTGCAGCCGATCCTGCGCTACGATCTCGGTGACAGCGTCCTGCAGCGGCCGGACCCGTGCCCGTGCGGCAACCCCTTGCCCGCACTCCGCGTACAGGGTCGCTCGGCGGACGTTCTCACGTTCCAGACTTCGAGCGGCGATGTCAGGCTGCCTCCGCTGGCGCTCACCCAACCGATCGAGGCTGTCCGCGGAGTCACGCTCTTCCAGCTCGCGCAGTCCGAGCCGGAAAGACTTGAACTGCGTCTCCAAATCGCGCCGACGGCGAATGCAGACACCGTCTGGCGCGAGGCCGAAGCAGGCCTGCGGAACATGCTTGCTGAGCATGGGCTTGAACACGTCGGCGTCGAGCGCGGCGGCGAACCGCCGCAACAGGGTCGCGGCGGAAAGTTCCGGGAGGTTGTTCCGCTCTCGGGTGCTCGGACGTGAAGCAGCCTCAGGGAGACTATCGATGAAGCGGAAGGAAATTGCCAAGTTCTTCGCCGGCTTTGCAGCCAACCAAGTTCTAACACACGGAGCTTTCGCAGCGGCAAGCGTTCAGTTCAGTCTGTTCGGAATCACCTATAGCCAAGGACTCAATACGATCGCTGCAGGCGCTTGGGCGATCATTCTTCTGCTGCTCACGTACTATGCATGGATTCAGCGATGACGTTGGCAGGCACCGAGCCCGGACTCGCCGATGCCCTGATATCGGCGCGTCCATTCTCCTGTTTGGCGCTGGCAGAATGGCGTTCCTTTGGGGGGGCGGGCGCGCCGTCGTCAGCGTTCCGATTCAGGTAGTTGGTGATCGGTATTCGGTAGTGAAACACCGGTCCGCTGCGCCCTTGATCCTGTAGTGACTACAGAATATATCATGAGACATGGGATGGCCGTGACCGAACCTGATCCCTGCGCGCCGGCCCCTGTGCGAAGGAGACGAGAAATGAGCGCTGATGTCGCCACGATGGGGCCTCCCGGCTCGCTGCGCTTCAAGGTAGACGGTCTCGATTGCCAGAACGAGGTCCGCGCGCTTCGCGTGGCGGTTGGGCCCGTCGTGGGAGGTGAGGAAAGGTTATCCTTCGATACGCGGGCCGGAGTCATGGGCGTAAGTTCCGCCAGTGCCTCCATGATCGATGTCATCCAGCGCGCAGTCGCAACGACCGGCATGCAGGCGCATCTCCTGGCAAATCCGGCGCGGCAGTCCGCACCGGCACTTCTGTTCCAAGTCGACGGCCTTGACTGCAGGAACGAGGTGGCCGTGCTCGAGCGCGAGGTAGGTCCTCTGGTCGGCAGCGAAGCCTGGTTGTCGTTCGACACGGCGAAGGGGCTGATGACAGTCGCGCCGCAACAGCAGGCGACTGTCGAGGCAATCGTGGGCCGCGTCGCCGCCACCGGCATGCGCGCCTATCTCGTGCAACACGACGCGGCCGAGGCACTGCTCTTCCGTGTCGACGGACTTGATTGCAAGAACGAGGTGGCGGCGCTCACGCGGGAACTGGGCCCGCTGGTCGGTGAAGACAAGCTCGCCTTCGACACCGCGAAAAGCCTGATGACGGTGGGCCCCCAGCACGGCGCGGCGCCCGAGATGATCGAAGCGGCGGTGGCTCGAACCGGCATGCGGGCCTTGCTCTGGACGCCGCCCCTTCCGCCGGCTTCGCCGCAAGAAGAAGCCGCGGCGTGCTGCGGCGCAGAGGTGCAGGAGGCCCTCAGCCCGCCGATCCCGACCCACCTACCCGGTCAGGTCGTGTTTCGCATTCACGGCATGGATTGCGCCGACGAGATCGCGGCGTTGAAGCGCGAGGTCGGCCCGCTGGTCGGGGAAGACAAGCTCGCCTTCGATCTGCTCAACGGCCGCATGTCGATCGACGTGACGCCGGATGCCGCGCTCGAGGCGCGGATCGAAAAGGCAGTGACTCAGGCCGGCATGCGCGCCGAGCCGTGGAGCGAAGGCTCTACCAGCGAGGGCGCGAAGGCCGAAGGGCGCCGCAAGCGGCTGCAGTCGTGGCTGACGACCGCAAGCGGCGTATTCGCGGCGCTGGGCTTCGCGGTCCACGCCTGGCTTGGCGGCGGTATCATCGCCGCCTTCGAGGCCGGCGAACACGCATTGGGCTCGACGCCCTGGCCGAGCATGGTTCTCTATTCGCTCGGAGTGCTCTGCGCCGTGCGCTATGTGGCGCCTAAGGCCTGGATCGCGGCAAAGCGGCTTCGCCCGGATATGAACCTGCTGATGACGATTGCGGTGGCGGGCGCCATCGGCATCGGCGCCTGGTTCGAGGCGGCGACCGTCTCGTTCTTCTTTGCGTTGGCGCTCGCGCTCGAAACCTGGAGTCTCGGTCGCGCGCGGCGGGCGGTCGCGGCCCTCATGGAGCTCGCCCCGCCAACGGCGCGCGTCAAGATGGAAGATGGGTCGGAACGCGACGTTCCGGCCGCCGAGGTCCGGGTCGGCGCACGCGTCGTTGTGCGGCCGGGGGACAAGGTGCCTTTGGACGGCCGCGTTGTCGCCGGCGAGAGCGAGCTCAATCAGGCACCGATCACCGGCGAAAGCGTTCCCGTCTTCAAGGTGCCGGGCGACGAGGTCTTCGCCGGAACCATCAATGGCGAGGGTGCCATTGAGGTCGTCACCACCAAGGCGGTCAACGACACGACACTGGCGCAGATCATCCGCATGGTCGGCTCGGCGCAGAGCCGGCGCGCACCCAGCGAGCAATGGGTGGAGAAGTTCGCGCGTGTTTACACGCCGGTCGTGATGGTGCTGGCAGTTGCCATCTTCCTCGTTCCGCCGCTGCTTCTGGGCGGTGCTTGGGAGGACTGGTTCTACCGCGCTCTCGTGCTGCTCGTGATCGCCTGCCCCTGCGCCCTCGTGATCTCGACGCCGGTGACGATCGTGGCCGCGCTGGCCGGCGCAGCGAAACAGGGGGTGCTGGTGAAGGGCGGGGTGCATCTCGAGACCCCGGCGCGCCTCAAGGCGGTTGCCATGGACAAGACAGGCACGCTCACCGAAGGGCGGCCGCAGGTCGTCGAGGTCGTGCCGCTTGATGGCCGCAGCGAAAGCGAGATCCTCGGCATGGCGGCTGCCCTGGAAGTACGCAGCGCACATCCAATCGCGCGCGCCATCCTTGCCAAAGCTGCCGACCTAAAAATCGTCGCCGAGCCCGCCGACGCTGTCCAGGCGATCACAGGCCGGGGGGTCGTTGGCCGAATTGCTGGCCGCGAGATGTGGCTCGGCTCGCGCCGCTACATCGAGGAGCGAGGAATCGGCTCGCCCGCGGTCCTGCAGCGAGCCGATGCACTGTCGAGTGCCGGCCGCACGATCGTCGCCGTCGGCGATGGCCAGGAAGTCTGGGGCCTCGTCGCCGTTGCCGATGCCGTCAGGCCGGAGGCGAAGGACATCGTCGCGGCGTTGCACCGCGCCGGAATCGAGCACGTCGTGATGCTCACCGGCGACAATCGGGCGACGGCGGAGGCGATAGCCAAGCAAACCGGCATCGACGAAGTCCGGGCGGAGCTGCTGCCCGGCGACAAGGTTTCGGCCGTTGAAGGGCTGGAAGTTTTTTCTCGGCCGGTTCACATTTGTTCGCCACAATCTAATCTTATCAATAGCTTATCTGAAAGCCGTCCGTCACTGTTCGGCCTTGTACGCCGATGCTTATTCGACTGATATTCGACGACTTTGGGGTCGGGTGCTGTGACGAAAACACTGACGGAAGCTCAGATCACGACCGCCAAGGCGCGCGCCCGGTTGGAGTTTGGCGTGCATTGGCGCCGCCTCGACGCCGAGGCGCACCTTGGCTATCGCAAGAACAAGCGGAGCGGCGTGTGGTTCGTGCGTTGGCGTAATCACCATGCCGGAGCCAACTACAAGCAGGCGCCGGTCGGCGTCGCTAACGACGTCAACGACAAACCTGCCGAAGGAACGCTGACTTTCGAGCAGGCGGTGACACAAGCGCGGGAACACGTCACCCGGTCCAGAATAGAAGCGGCGGCGCAAGCAGCCGGACCAGCACCCACCGTGCGGACGGCTGTAGAGACATACATCAGGGAGCGTAATGCCCGTGATAGCCGGAGGGCTGGCCGCGAGGTCCGATCCGATGCTGGTCACCGCTTGCGGCGCTACGTTCTTGGTCAAGAAGAGCGCGGTAGCCAGGAAGCCGTTGAGGCTGCCTCTCTCGCCGTAGTCCATTTGCACGCGCTACAGGAAGATCACCTCTTCACGTGGCGAGAGGACCTTCCTGTAGAATTGAAGGCCACGACGAAGCAGCGGCTCATAAACGACCTGAAGGCAGCGCTGAATGCAGCATGGCCACGCTTGACGGCGGAACAAAAGAAGCTGAATCCAACATTCCCATCTATCGTAAAAGACGGGTTCAAGGCTGAGCGCATTGATGACGATGACGAGATATCTGTCGCCCGAGACAATCAAGTCCTCACGGACGCGCAGATCAGCACCTTGCTTCGAGCCGCATGCGAGATCGACGACGAGCAGGGATTTGAAGGCGACCTATATCGCCTTGTCGTCTGCCTTGCAGCAACTGGCGCGCGATTTGCGCAGGCAAGGCGGATGCGCGTCAGTGATGCACAACTGAAAGAGCAACGCTTGATGGTACCGGGTTCCTACAAGGGGCGTGGCGGAAACGGTGGCTCCGTCCCGGTTCCGGTGGGCGAAGATATCATCGAAGTCCTCTTACCGGGAATCTTAGATCGTCCGAGGGACGCGCCGTTGTTCGAGCGATGGAGCCATGAGCAGGAAGCAGGTAGCATCGTTTGGAGAAAGTCAGAACGGGGTCCGTGGAAGACGGCAGAACTTACTCGTCCGTGGCATGCTATCCGCGAGCGCGCAGGGTTGCCGGAAGCCATTCCTTATGCCTTACGACATTCCAGCATCGTCCGCGGCTTGCGAAACCGACTGCCTATTCAGCACGTTGCTAAGCTGCACAACACTTCCGTGAAAATGATCGAGCGGCACTACGCGAAATATATTTCGACAGCCTTGGAAGATCTCGCTCGGGCAGCAGTTGTACCGCTGGTCCCGCGGCCCGGTGAAAATGCGGTCGGCGCGGATGACAGTAAGAAGCTTTTGCCATCTAACGCATAACTTTGCAGGCTTGGCTTCCGCGGCCCCAAGCCCGGAGCGCACTCACTGCTTTTCCGGGCTGATATACAATCGATCAAGAGCTAATTCACAATCGATTCGATAGGCCTGCTGTCGTCAGCTTCCGCACCTGTTCGGGTGACTGTCATCAGGAGCCGCGAACCTATCCGCGGTCGGCTGGTGTCGTATTGACGCCAACCAGAGCCAGCAGTGATTGCACAATGACTAGCCGACGACGACCGACGGTCGTCGTGGTAACTCGACCATCGCCGATTAATTCATAAATCTTGGTCCGCCCGAGACCGGTCACTTCACAAGCCTCCGCGACGGTGCAGGTCAACCGCTGCGCAAACGGAAGGCGTCGACCTTGATGACAGGGCATCGACTTATCTGCCGTCGCCTCGCGTTCAATTTGGACACTGCGTTCGAGCTCCGGACCACGCCGTATCAAGGTTACTCCTCCCCTACAATCGAAGAGCTACCCTGAGGCGCGCCGCCTTCCACGTCAACGGAAGCAGAAGCGCAGAACGGAGAGCCTTAGCGAACGTCAGGAAGCATCGGAAAACTCTCGGCAACAAAAGGCATCGCAGAATTTTTCACAACCAATATCGACGTATCGCGTAAGAACTTCCCACCCACTCGGCACGGAAGGTGGAGTCGCCGCTAACGGGAGCGTTATCTGGCCGCCCTATTGAGCAATTTCTCTGGAATGATTCCGTCATGAAGCATGGCACGCTTTAGCATCGAAATATCACGGCCGTTGTTCACCGCGATTGCGCCGGCAATTTTATCGTGACTATCGAGGAAGATTGCCGTCCAATTGTTCGTTTCAGGATCGTCCAGCACGACACTGCGGTCAGCATTTTGCAGCACTCCTAACGACTGAATGTTGTGTCCAAACTGGTCCGACCATAGCCACGGCGGCTCCGCATAATGCGAGTCAATCCCTGCCATGGATTTCGCCGCGACCAGCGATTGGCCCGAGGCCACCTTCCAGGACTCAAGTCGCTGACGAAACGCGCCGCCTAAGACGGGGTGTGACGTCACCTCTCCCGCAGCGAAGATCGCCGGATCAGATGTCTGGCAGCGATCATCCACGACAATACCATCATCGACGTCCAGCCCCGCGTCCGATGCAAGTTGGGTGTTGGGTTGAACCCCGATCCCGACAACGACTGCGTCGACATCTGCGAATGCATTCCAGCGCAATCGCAACGAACCATCATCCTGATGATGAATTGAATCGATCTTTGAGCCAAATTCGAACTGGACTCCGTTCAGGCGATGCAATTTCTCAGCCCAACGGCTCAGGATAGCAGGCATGCCGCGAGATAGTATCCGATCCGTCATCTCAAACAGAAAAACCTCGCAGGCCATCGCTCGAGCGGCGGCAGCAACCTCTAACCCAATGAACCCGCCGCCGATCACAGCAATTCGACGCGATTCCCGAAGCACGGATTTCAAGCGAACCGCGTCTTCAAGCGTTCGCAGATAGAGAATTTTCGAGCTTTGCCCGACGCTATCCGGCAATTTTCTCGCCCGCGATCCGGTCGCGAGGAGTAGCCGATCGTAAGCATAAGCATTTCCGCAAGCGGTTAGAATTTCGGAGCGGTTTCGATCGATCTGCGTCGCGGTTTGTCCGGGATGATACGAAATACCGTTCTCATGATAGGTCTCCGCGTTTGCCAGATAGCGCGGTGCGCCCTCGCCAAGGACTTCTTTGGACAGCGGCGGGCGATCATACGGCAGGCCGAGTTCGTCTCCGAGAATATCGATCTTGGCTTGTGGCGCCAACTCGCGAAGATGCACGGCGGCTGTGTGCCCCGCGAGGCCTGCTCCGACAATCACAAAACGCATTTTAGCGCTCCCTGTAGGGGAAGGGCACATTCGGCGCGCCCGTCCTCCTTATCCGCCGTTGACAGGCGCCGAGCACTCTCACATTCAATACCTTCAGCCGAAGGCTAGTTGGCAGATTCTGCTGATATTCATCTGCGACGCACTTGCTAGACGCTGTAGAAATCGAGCGCAGTGGCCATTTGATCGTTCGTAAGGGAAATCTTTTTGAATCCGATCAGCCAAGCCTCTCCAAGACGGCGCAGCCGAAATTCAAGGCGTCCGAAGTTGGTATGGCTTTTACAAGCGCGCGGATCGTACGTATGAACCGTGAAGCAGGCATTTCCCTCGATCGAATCCGTCGAGGCCGCATCGACCATGATGTTCGTATAGGAATGAACCGTGCGCGGAAGCGGCATCGCCGTGATGGACTTTCGCGACTGTATCCTGTCAATTCGGTCACTCAGCCCATATGAGTTCTCATGATATATCATTGAAAGCTCGCGGTTCGGATTGGACGTCGTCTCGTACTCGTCCTTCCAGGCCGGCACCCAGAAAATCGCATCGTCAGCGTAGAGCTTGACCCAATCGCGGAATTTCTTCTGATCCAGAAGTCTTGCCTCCGTGAAGAGAACGCGAGTAGCAATCTTCAGGTAATCATCCTCTGACATGTCGCTAACCTAGCCTTCCGAGGGATCACGAGTCATAAGGCGCAGCCATTCCCGGTAACCGGAATGAAAGCATGTCTCATCGCCGAACAGGGGCGCTCCATAGGTCCACCGATCAGGTGAAACCTGCAATTCGGAAGAGTAGTTGAGTGCCTCGCCGGACTTCGGCCTCAAGCCTCGCGCATACCCCTGCGTAGGACCAGCGAAACGAGCTCCGTAGCCGGTCTGGCAAAGCTCGTACATGACGTTGTCGTCGGACGTCGCAAGACCGCTCGGATTGAAGAAATCCTCATACAGACGGATGCGAACGCGGCGCGCCTCGTCACTTTCACCAACTGGGGCAAGACAGTGAGACGTAATCTCCGTCTTGTCCGGAGCCAATGGCCGCCACGTCCGCAACTGCAGCGTGCCGATATCAACGATCTGCAGGTTAGGATAAATCGTGAGATTGCGCTGACGAAACATCCACTTGAGCTTGTCTTCCCGAGTCTGCCCCTGAACCGTCGACAGAAGTTTGCCATCCTGATTGAGAGGGCGGAGCTTATAAACCCTTGACGCATGAATGGACCACATCATCGCGTGCCCCCTCGCCAGGCTGAAGCTTCCTTGCGCGTCGGGGTCGGTCTCTGTCGGATTCCACGGCTTTACTTCTAGCGGTCCTCTCCGCACTTCACGCTTCTTGAGAACGTCGATATACGAACTGTGCGTTGAAGCGAAGTGGTAATAATCAAGCCCGTTCTCGAACTGAAGCTTCCAATTGGCGTCGAACGTGTAGCTTACGTTTCCGTCAACGAACTCCAGCCCTTCGATGCCCTGATCGACAACGAGATCGATAAACGCGCGCGCGTCACCAAGATGCTCCTCTAGCGTCGGCACGTCGGGCGACACGCTTGCAAACAGAAGCCCTCGATAGCTTGCAATCTTGGGAACAGGCTTGAGGCCATGATCATCCGCAAGAAAGGACGGCGGATACTGGCCATCCTTCTCATCGGTCATCGAAACATTCTTGCCGGCACTATCGTACGACCACCCATGATAGCGACAAACATGGAATTTCTGATTGCCCTTCTTAAAGGGGCAAACGATCGCCCCGCGGTGGCGACAGGTGTTAAAGAAGCATCGAATTTCTCCAGTCCCGTCCTTTGTAATCAGGACGGGGTGGCGCCCGATGTACGTCGTCACGAAGTCATTCGGCTTGCGTAACTGACTTTCCAGCCCGACGAAAACCCAAGTCCCCTCGAAAACGTGAGTAAGTTCGCGCTCAAAAATATCCCGATCGGTGAACACCGTCCGATCTACCCGAAATATTCCGTCATCGGGTCGATCGTCCAGCAGCTTCGAAACCATTTCGGGTGTGATTGGCCCACCTCTGACACCACCATCGCTCGGCCTCACAGGGCTGGGTACTTCCGACCTGAAGCTGGTCAATTCGACCTCCTCTATTTTTCTTGTAGCAAAGCGGAGCGGCTATTTCGGACGAGATGGGGGCGTCACACTAAATGGCGACATCGTCGCCCCCCTTGCCGTTAAGTTAGGTTGACGCGTCGGGATTAGACGGTGCCGAGGTGACATCGATTTCCACAGCATCACCGACGACACGAACAGGATAGGTTGCCAGGGCCGTTTCTGCTGGTGAGGTCAACGCCGCGCCCGTTCGAACATCGAAGCGGGCGCCATGAAGCGGGCACTCGATCTCGTAACCATCGAGCCAACCGTCGGACAGAAGTGCATAGGCATGAGTACAAACGTCAGACGTGGCAAAATACTCTTCGCCGCAGCGGTAGAGCGCAACTTTGCATCCGTTGATATTGAGCTGCTGAATGCTGTCATCCGACACATCTTTCGTAAAAGCGGCTTTTACCCAGTTAGTCATTCGAGTCGACGCTCGCTTTTGGATTGTTGCGAACTTCAGTTCTTTCCGAACATATTCTTCCAGGCCTCGGTGCCCGGCTTCGCTTCCCATTGTTTGCTGTCGGACAACGTATTTATGCCCGCCCTAACCCCCGGACGGTCCTTGATCGCCTGGTACCATCGATCAATATTCGGGTACTCCGACAAGTCACGTCGATGCAGTTTTCGCGTGCGAACCCAAGGGAATGTGCTGATGTCAGCGATGGAATACTCGCCGGCGAGATATTCAGATTCGCCAAGGCGCTTCTCCAGAATGTTGTATATTCGACCAACTTCCCGATCATAACGTTCGATCGCGTAATCGATCTTCTCAGTCGCATACACCATGAAGTGGTGCGCTTGGCCCAGCATTGGACCCATCGTCGTATTCTGAAATACAAGCCACTTTAGCGTATCGTAGCGCTTTTCAGGATCCTGAGAGAGAAATCTACCGGACTTTTCCGCGAGATAGATAAGAACGACCGCGGATTCAAAAACTGCATATGGCTTGTTGTGCGGGCCATCGTGATCCACGATGGCCGGCACTTTGTTATTTGGATTGATCTTCAGAAATTCCGGATGAAACTGCTCACCTGCCGTTATATCAACCGGAACTACACGATACTCCAAGTCCAACTCTGCCAGCATTATGGCTGCTTTATACCCGTTCGGGGTTGGCCAGAAGTATAGATCAATCATCGCAGAGGACTCCTATCCGACGATCTTGAGCCCTGCTGGCTTGTCAACGATCAGCCCAGGGTTCAACATCCACTTCGGGTCCAGTTCGGTCTTGGCGGCTGCCAGCACACGGCGGAACAACGGATCGACTTCCTTGTCGTACCAAGGACGGAACGATTTTCCGACAGCATGGTGGTGCGTGATGGTTGCGCCGAGTTCGATTAGCGCGTCCGACGCAACGTCGTGGAGCATCTTATAGGCTTCAAGGCTGTTGGCGTGCGTCGAAGGAGCCATGATCGAATAGTAAGGAGCCGGGCCGTCCGGATACAGGAAGGAGAACCTGCGGCAGACGATGCCGCCGCCAAGATTTTCCTTCTGGGCCTTCCGGATGCGACGCATGATCTCGGTATCGACTTCTTCGAACCGATCCCAAGTGTAGGCAGTTTCGAACGTGAAGCTGACGATTCCCATCGCTGCGCGCGTATGCATCAACCGGGGCAGATATCTGAACTGGTGCCGCCAGTTACCCTGCGGCCCGCTACGGCTGGTCTCCAGCGCGTTGTCCGCAGTTCCCGCCTGTTGCTTCACGACGCCACCGAAGTCCTTGCAGATTTCGAGACTACGCTCCAGCCACGCGTCCACCGGATGGTCGGCGGATTCGAAGCCCAGCAACAGGACCGAATCGGTGCCGTCTCCAGCGCCGTAGAATTTGGCGTCCTGCTCGTCCAGATAGCGACAGTTCGCCGGGAACAGTCCTGCTTGGGTGATCTGACGGACGGCCTTGGCACCCTGATAGAACGTCTTGAAGGAGATCGACGCATTCGCACGGAATTTCACACGCCCCTGTAGACGCATCCATGCATCGGTGATGATGCCCAGCGAGCCCTCAGACCCGATGAACAGCCGATCCGGATTGGGTCCCGCACCCGAGCCTGGCAGGCGGCGGTTCTGGATCGTTCCCGCCGGGGTGACCACGCGCAGGCTTTCCACCATGTCGTCAATATGCGTGAGATGGGTCGCATAGTGACCGGACGAGCGGGTTGCGATCCAACCGCCCAGCGATGAGAATTCCCACGATTGCGGAATATGGCGCAGGGTGAGGCCATGCGGCTTCAGTTGTTCTTCCAGAGCCGGACCGAGAATGCCCGCCTGGATCCGCGCGCAGCGCGAAACGGGGTCGACTTCGAGAATCTTGTTGAGGTTGCCCAAGTCGATTACGACGACCCCGGGAAAGGCGTCGCGCTCGGGACCCCAGAAGCCGCCGGTGACGCTCGATCCGCCGCCATACGGGATGCATGCATAACCATTTTCCCCGCACCAGTCGAAGATAGCAGCGATGTCTTCTTCGTCGCGCGGATAGGCCACGACGTCCGGAGCCTTCTTGAAATCGCGCCGGTAGATAAGGGTCATGTCCTTGAAACCCTTACCGTACGTATGAACAATTCTGTCCCATTTTTCCGAGGTACAGAAATCCTCCAGCGTTCGCGGGATCTTTATGCGCGACGCATAAAGTTCAATCTCGTCCAGAGTCGGATCTGACAGAATTTCGATGTCTTTAATTCCAAGCCGCTGCTCCACGCGGTCTCGCATGGTTCGAATTTCGTCCTTGGAATTATCTTCACCTTCATATCCCCACGACCAGAACTTCCTTCGCTGGCCGTAGTAGCCACTCTTTTCCTTCGCCACAGCGCTTCTCCTTCGAGATTTTCGACGTAAATCAACCATCCAGGTGCGCATGCGTTTTGGTAGACATCGCGATCTGGTTCGACCAAATTGGCATATCCAATTCGGTCGGTCAATGGTTCTCGGAGTAGATAAGCACCCCGGAGCTACGCCACCGCGACAACATTCGCCTTGACACCGCCGCCAAGAGCACGCTTGAATGGTATGACCAGATTGGATGTGCCAGATTGCAACTGATCTGCAAATAGAGAACTCACCTCATTTTTTGATGAGCGGGCGTTCAGCGGCCTTTTTCACATAGAGAGGGACAAGAGCGTGGTGCTGTCGGACCAAGCCAATCTGCATGGTGAGCGCGCCCTCCAATGGACCGCGTCATGCTGAGATATCTAATTCGTCGCCTTGTCGCCCTTGTGCCGACGTTCCTGTTAGCGAGCGTTATTGTGTTCTCGGCCATTCGCCTGATACCGGGAAACACGATCGACATGATGATGTCGCAGAACGACATCTCGGCCAGCGTCCAGACCCGCGAAGATCTTATCAAGGCACTCGGGCTCGATCAGCCGGTCCTTGTACAATATTGGCACTGGATCAGCTCGATTGTGTTCCACGGAGATTTCGGTCGCTCGCTTTGGACGGGAGATAGCGTCACCCGCCTCGTCGCCGAGCGCATGCCGATTACTCTGTATCTAGGCGTGCTGGCCATGATATTCGCGCTCTTGATCGCGCTGCCCGTCGGGATCATCTCGGCGATCCGGCAAAACAAGCCGGTCGATTATCTCGGCCGTGTCTTTGCCATCACGGCCCTGTCCGTCCCGCCTTTTTGGCTCGGGACATTAGTGGTGGTCGTGCCGGCGATGCTCTGGGGGATCGCTCCGACCGTGCAATATGTTCGGCTGACCGACGATCCCCTCCTTAGCCTCCGCCAGATGGTGCCGCCCGCCATCGTCCTCGGCATCGCCTTGTCGGGAGTGACGATGCGGATGACCCGCACCATGGTCCTCGAAGTCATGCGCCAGGATTATGTCCGTACAGCTTGGAGCAAGGGTCTCGACGAGCGGACGGTCGTCCTGCGCCATGTCCTCAAAAACGCGCTTCTGCCGGTCATAACCATCGTCGGGTTGCAGTTGCCCCTGCTGATCGGTGGCGCGGTCGTGATTGAGCAGATCTTCGTGATCTCCGGTATGGGCCAACTACTCCTGATGGCGGTGTCGCAGCGGGACTATCCGGTCATTACCGGCATCTTTCTTCTCGTGGGCGTCGGCGTAATGACGATCAACCTGCTCGTCGACATCAGCTACGCCCTCCTAGATCCCAAGATTCGTCAGGGCTGAACGCATGACTATCGAGTCACCTCTGAAGATCGAAACAGGTCCCGGGCGAGGCGCTTGGGCAGCACCCGTCAGGACTTTCTTCAGTCGCCTTTTTAAGCAGGATATCCTCGGAACGGTTTGCGCCGGCCTTCTCGCCGCGATCGTGGTCTGCGCACTCTTGGCACCTTGGATCGCACCGTACGACTTCGACGCGATCGACCTTACATCGCTGATGCAAGGGCCGTCCTGGTCCCACCCACTAGGGACAGACGAACTCGGTCGCGACATCCTCAGTCGGGTCATCTACGGAGCCCGTACTTCCGTTATCGTCTGTATCACCGCCGCGCTGCTATCGCTCGCCATATCGGTCACGCTCGGAGTTCTGTCCGGGTATTTCGGCGGACGTCTCGACGCCCTGGTTCAGCGGTTCGTCGATACTTGGCAGAGCTTTCCCGACCTGATCGTGCTGATCGCGGGCGTCGCGGTTCTCGGCCCCGGCATCGTGCAAATCATCGCCCTCCTCGGCATCCTCTACGGCGTCGCCGGTTCGCGCATCGTACGGGGCGCGGTACTGTCGGCGCGCGAGCAGCTGTACGTGCAGGCGGGCCATTCCTTCGGCGCCGGTAACGGGCACATCATTCTCCGGCACATCCTGCCAACGATCGCCGCGCCCCTCATCGTGCTTTACACCACGCGCCTCGGCGGCGTGATCCTGGCCGAATCGAGTCTCAGCTTCCTTGGTCTTGGTGTGCCACCGCCCGCACCCGCGTGGGGCCGTATGCTGAGCGATGCCCGCCCTTACATGTTCGAGAACGTCTGGATGGTCGCGGCCCCTGGCCTCGCGATAACTCTGATCGTTTTTTGCGTGAACATCTTCGGAGACTCTCTCCGCGATCTTCTCGATCCACGCGGAATAGTGCGCAATTGAGCGAAAAACCATAACACTAAGGAGGAGCAAGGAATGGTAGGCCGACATCTCGGAACTATGGCGGTTATCGCGCTCGGGACTGTGATTGCGACCCAAGCCGTGAGCGCCCAGGAACCCAAATACGGTGGCACGCTGACCATCGTTCCTTACTCCCCGGGGATTGCGGCGTTGTCGTGGGATCCCGCCGACTGGAACTGGAAGGTCTCTATCGATGCGGGGCCCTATATGGAGCAGCTGATGGTGGGCGACCTAAGCAAGGGCGTACGTGGCGGCGGAAAGAACAACTTTTTCAGCGAGGCCTGGCTCTCCGACGACGTGCTGCGCGGCGAACTCGCAGAGAGCTGGGAGGTCGTCGACAAACCGCTCTCAATCGTTGTCAACCTGCGCAAGAACGTGAAATGGCAGGCCTGCAAAGGCATCATGGAAGCGCGCGACTTTACCGCCAAGGATGTCGTGTTCGCGTATAACCGTCTCATCGCTAGTCCGAAGGCGAACAAAGTCTATTTCTCCTTCATCGACAGGGCCGAGGAGACGGGACCGCACCAAGTGACCTTCTTCCTAAAGGAGTACAACTCGGAGTGGAAATACCGTCTCGGCTACGGCTACTACGCCGGCATCTATCCCAAAGAGATTACGGAGGCTCCCAACGGCGGCGCTGGCAACTGGCAGAATGCCTGCGGCACAGGTCCCTTCCGGCTGACGCGGTATGAGGCCGGGGCCTTCGGGGATTATCAGGCTAACAAGGAGTACTGGGACCGCGAGAAAATCGACGGCAAACCGTACAAGATTCCCTTCGTCGATAAGCTTGTGATGCGGACGATCGCGGATTCACAGACACGCCTAGCCGCCTTCCGCACTGGCAAGATCGATGTCATGACGAATATTAGCTGGGACGAGCTCAAATCGCTGGCACCGATCCGAGATAAAATCAAAGTCGTCGAACACCCCGACTATGCGGGTGAGGCGCTGGCAATGCGGGTCGATGCACCACCCTTCGACAACCCGAAGGTACGTCTCGCCTTGAATCTCGCGGTCGACCGGGCCGCCATCTCGAAGCAGATCTATGGCGGCCACGCCGACTTTCCGCACCTGCCGATGGACGAAACTTGGGAAGGCTATTTCACGCCGCCCGAAAAGATGCCGAACGATGCCCGGGAGGTTCTCCAGTACGATCCGGCCAAGGCCAAGAAGCTCCTCGCCGAAGCGGGTCTTGCGAATGGTTTCGAGTTCAAGGCACAGGTTCCGAGCTTCCCTGAGCAGCTAAAGAAAGCGCAGATTGTAGCCGGATATCTGTCGGCAATCGGCGTAAAGATGACCATCGAGCCAAAGGAGTATGGAGCGTTTCTCAGTCTGATGACCACCGGCAAGCACGGCCCCGGCTATTGGCATTTCGCAGGCATGAGCAATCCGACGGCCTCAATCGAGAAACTGTACCGGTCCTCTTCCGTCTGGAATACTGCCCGCGTCAACGACCCGAAGGTCGATGCGGCGCTCGACGCCATCCAGCAGGAGAGGGACCCGGACAAGGTCAAGAAGGCCGTCGCCGCGCTCACCAATGAGATGACCGCGCGAGCGCCATTCCTGTTTCTGCCCAGGCCGCGCTCGTTCACGGTATGGTGGCCGTGGGTCAAAAACTATTATGGCGAGATTTCGGTCTCCGCTCGGCGTGATGCGCCGATCTGGGCGCGCGCTTGGATCGATCAGGATCTAAAGAAGTCGATGGGCTTCTGATCGATGCCCGGAAGTTTGGAAAAGTCGGGGCCCCCGATACTGGATGTGCGCGGGCTCTGCATGGGCATCTGGTCAGGCAAGACGGAGTTGGTCGCTGTTGCAGACGTTTCGTTCCGAGCCTATTCCGGCCAGGTCGTGGCGCTCGTAGGCGAAAGCGGCGCGGGCAAGAGCATCACGGCGATGTCGCTCACCCATCTACTGCCAATGCCACCGATCAAGATCACGGCCGGCGAAATACGCCTCTCCGGCCGTGATATGCAGACGCAGTCACCGAAACAGATCAGGGACATCCGAGGCAACGAGGTCGGCATCGTTTTCCAGGAGCCGATGACAGCGCTGAACCCAAGCCTGCGCATCTGGCGCCAGATCGCCGAGCCGCTGGTGCGTCATCGCCGGCTGTCCTGGAGCGCTGCCAAAGCGCAGGCGATCAACCTGCTCAAGAAGGTCCGCATCCCTGATGCAGAGACCAAGGCCGAGGCCTATCCTCACCAGCTCAGTGGGGGTATGCGCCAGCGCGTCATGGTGGCTATCGCGATCTCCTGCGAGCCAAGACTCATCATCGCGGACGAGCCGACGACAGCACTCGACGTCACCGTACAGGCGCAGATTTTGGCGCTTCTCACTGACCTTACCCGCGGATTGGGCGGGGCGCTGCTTCTCATCACGCACGATCTCGGCGTCGTGGCGCGCTACGCCGACTGGGTCAACGTGATGTATGCCGGCCGCATCGTCGAGACAGCGGCGGCCGACGACCTCTATCGCGATGGGCGCCATCCTTATACGCACGCCCTCCTCGCCTCCGTGCCCAAGATCGTCGGTCCGATCGCTCATCGGCTCGAGTCGATCGCTGGGCAGCCACCCGCCCCCTCCGACGGAACCGGGGGCTGCGCCTTCGCACCGCGCTGCCCACGTCGGACCGAACGGTGCGACGAACGCCCTCCGCTTAGCGGCGACGACCGCACGCGGAACGGCCATCTGTTCGCGTGCTGGAATCCGCTATGAACGACGTAGCAACGAATATTCTCGATGTCTCGGACCTGTGCGTCGACTATGCAAGCACCACCTCTTTCGGCGTAACGGGCGCCCCCACCGTTCGAGCTGTCAAGGGCATATCCCTCACACTCCAGCGCGGCGAAACTCTCTCGCTCGTCGGCGAAAGCGGTTGCGGCAAATCCACCACGGCCATGGCCATACTACAACTGACGCCGCCGAGCGGCGGCCGGGTCGTGTTCGACGGACGCGATATCACGGGCTTCAGTCATCGCCAGATGCGACCGCTGAGGCGTGAGATGCAGATCATCTACCAGGATCCGTTTGGGTCGCTAAATCCCCGCATGACAATCGCCGACCTGATCGCCGAACCGATGGCGATTCAGGGCGTCGGCAGATCGGGCAACGAGCGCCGCGCGAAGGCTGCCGAACTCCTAGATACGGTCGGAATGGGTACTCGCTTCCTCGACCGCTATCCGCACCAACTCAGCGGTGGCCAGCGTCAGAGGGTCGCCATCGCGCGCGCCCTGTCACTGCGTCCGAAACTGCTCATCTGTGATGAGCCGGTCTCAGCTCTCGACGTCTCAGTGCAGGCCCAGGTTCTGAACTTGTTTTCCGACCTCAAGGAGCAGTTCGGCTTGTCCTATCTGTTCATCTCGCACGACCTCGGCGTCGTCCGACACATGAGCGATCGGGTCGCAGTGATGTATCTCGGACGCATCGTCGAGATCGCGACGCGCGACGACCTCTACGGCGAACCGCTCCATCCCTACACGCGCATTCTTCTCGATGCGGTAGCGGTGCCGGACCCGCAAATTGAGCGCGCCCGCGATCACGTGCTCCTTCAGGGCGAGGTGCCGAGCGTCGCCACCCCCCCGCCCGGCTGTCCATTTCACCCTCGCTGTCCGTCCGCCATGCCGGTCTGCAGCCGCGAAATTCCGCCGCTGCGGTTGCACGGCAATCGGCAGATCGCCTGCCATTTGTATGATGAGGCAGCAGCCAACAAGACAATCGAAGCCGCGATGGACGGAAATGGCAATCCAAACTAGGATGTCAGAGCGGTCGCTTGTCCGAACCTAGCCCAAGCGCCTCCCTAGGACGTCAGGCAACGGGCCGCCCATCGCCCAATCGACCAACTCCACCGTGTGAACGACTGGAATGCCTGTTCCAGCACCAATCTGCGTTATGCAGCCGAGATTTCCACTCGCAATGATTTGCGGTTTGACCTTCTCAATGTTGGTGACCTTTCGTGCGCGCAGTCGATTGGCGATCTCAGGCTGCAGTACGTTGTATGTTCCGGCGGAGCCGCAACATATGTGGCCTTCCGGTACTTCTCTCACTACAAACCCCATTCGCCTCAAAAGTGACTTCGGCTGATCTCTAACCTGCTGTCCATGCTGCATCGAGCATGCCGAATGGTAAGCCACGACCTGGCCGGTAGTCCGAACACCGTCTTGAAGCGGTAATTCATGCAAGAATTCTGTGATGTCCCGCGCTAGAGCCGAGATCCGTGCGGCTTTCTGAGCGTAGGCGTTATCGTTGCGAAGTAGGAAGCCATAATCTTTAATGACCGTTCCGCAACCGGACGTCGTAACCACGATGGCATCGAGGCCGCCGTTCTCGATTTCACGCGTCCATACATCCACGTTGTGTCGAGCCGCATCCAGCGCCCGACTTT
Organism: Reyranella aquatilis; assembly: GCF_020880995.1. Taxonomy (GTDB): domain Bacteria; phylum Pseudomonadota; class Alphaproteobacteria; order Reyranellales; family Reyranellaceae; genus Reyranella; species Reyranella aquatilis. Next base: position 379,468 of record NZ_JAJISD010000005.1, read on the forward strand.
CGTATCCCAAGTGCTGCACGAGAGCTCCGCAGCACCCTTCGTCGATCGGTTGAACTACTTCGATACCGTGACGCGTCAACAACCGGATTGCAGCCTCGTTGATGTTCTGGCCGAGGACCTGCTGGGCACATCCGCTCAGAAGCGCAACCCGACCGCGCGGCCTGTCGACGGTCGCGCCCGGTAACCTTCGGGTCGGCCTTCTTCGCTTGAATGACGACGAAAGTTCAATCATCGCAGCGAGTTGCGCGCCGCCGGGAAGATTGGCGAGCCACTTTCTGATCGGCCTGCTCACGGTAGCCACGCGTAAAGCCAACCTAAGTCGGCCCGGAAACGGCAGCACCTTCGCCAACATGCCTCGAAGCAACCTATCAGGCAGAGGACGCGTGTAGGTTCGGGCGATATGGGCTCGCGCGTGATCGACCAGGTGCATGTAGTGCACGCCGGACGGACAGGTCGTCATGCAGGAAAGACACGTCAGACATCGATCGATATGCTCGACGACCTGAGGGGTCGCCGGCTTTTCCTCCTCCAACATGTCCTTGATCAGATAGATGCGCCCGCGCGGACTGTCCGCTTCGTCAGCAAGAAGCAGATATGTCGGGCATGTCGCAGTACAAAAGCCACAATGCACACAGGCACGGAGGATTTTTTCTGACTCGCTTACATGTGCATCGGCCAGGGCCGTCAGCGAGAAGTTTGTTTGCATACCAGTCCGCCCTCGCCTCAGATACCGGCGTACATCCTGCCGAAATTCAGAACGCGGTCAGGATCGAAACATTTCTTGATTTCCTGCGTCAACTTGAGCACCGCAGGAGGAAGCGGTTCGAACACATCGATCCTGTGGCGCATCTCCGATGAAGCCCGTACGAGTGTGGCGTGCCCACCGGTATTGGCCATAGCTTCCCGGACAACCGATGCTCCTGCATCGTCAGCGTCCACGACCGCGAGCCACACGAGACCGCCGCCCCAGTCGAAGAAATACCGCACGCCGAGTTTTTGCCGGATGTCGGCAAGAACATGCGGCGCTTTGGAGGGGGCCAAGGACAACCGCCAAATGGAACGATCCATTGGCTGAGCCAGCCAGTGCGCGTCGCGCACGCGCAACCACAGGTTCGCGCTTTCATCACCTTCGATCAGCTCGGCCCTACCAAAGGAGCGCCACAGCTTGGCAAGCTCACGGGCACCATATGCTACCGAGCCGTCAGAACCCTCGAGTCGAACGATCGTAGTCGAGTCCGACCCAATACTCGCCGGAATATGCGCTGCCGCCGAGACCGCGAAAGACGACCCGAGCGCTGCGGTGAGCGCTGCAATCGCTGTCGTGTCGTTCATGCCGCCCAATCCCACCGATAGGGAACGCGCCGGCTTAGGCAACACCTTGAAGATGACCTCGCTCAAAACGCCGAGCGTACCCCACGCACCGCAGTTCAGCTTGACTAAATCGAGTCCGGTGACGTTTTTCATTACGCGCCCGCCGGATTTGACGACGTCTCCGCGGCCCGTGACCAAGCGAACGCCGATCAGGCTGTCGCGACAAGCTCCGACCGCGATACGACGCGGACCCGAAACATTCCCGGCGACAATACCTCCGATTGTCGGCTCCGCGCTCGTCCCGAACAGCACACGATGATCCATCGGCTCGAACGGAAGCATCTGGTTGTGCTTGGCGAGCATCCGATCGATTTCGGAAACCGGCGTTCCAGGCAAAGCACCGATCACGAGCTCTGTCGGCTCGTAAAGCGAGACTCCCCTCATGCGCTCGGTCGTTAGAGACATGGCGTATCCACCCAGCGGCCGGCCCATCGCCGACTTGGAGCCGGCGCCGCGCACGACGAGAGGCATCTTTGCTGTAGCCGCATCCTTGATGGCAGACGACAGTCCGCACTCGTCGCGCGGCTTATAGCAATCGGTCATCACACTCCCGTCACCCTAACCTTGACATCGAAAATCGAGGGGAAACACCTTATCCGTATTGAGCAGCCATCGCGGATCGAACGCGGCGCGCACCCGAATCTGTTGAACCAGATCGGCATCGTCAAACTGGCAGCGCATTAGATCACGCTTCTCGATACCGACACCGTGCTCGCCCGTCAGGCACCCACCAACTTCAACGCAGAGCCTGAGAATGTCATCTCCCGCTGCTTCCGCCTTCGACTGCTGCGACGGATCGTTCGCGTTGTAGAGGATGAGCGGATGCATGTTGCCGTCACCGGCATGGAAAACATTCGCGACACGCAATCCGTGTCGCTGTACGATCTTGGAGATCTCCGCCAAAACGTACGACAGCTTGCCGGTCGGCACCGTGCCGTCCATGCACAAATAGTCAGCGACTCGCCCGGTCGCACCGAAAGCCGACTTCCGCCCCTTCCAGATTGCCGCCGTCTCAATTGCCGACCTGCTCTCGCGCACTGTCGTCGCACCGTTCGCACGAGCGATGGCGGTGATGTCCGCCAGCGTCGCGTCCATCTCGGCGTCGGACCCTTCGACCTCTACAATCAGAAGGGCCTCGACATCGAGCGGATAGCCGGCCTTGGCGAAGGCCTCGCAGATCTCGATGGCGGCCTTGTCCATGTATTCGATGGCTACGGGAATGATACCGGCGGCAATGACGTCCGCAACCGCCTTGCCCGCTCCCTCGCAAGACGGGAAACCGAACAGAACCGGGCGCGCTCCCTCTGCCGATTTCAGAATTCGGAGGGTCGCTTCGGTCACTATCCCGAGCTGCCCCTCGGAGCCGACGACCAGGCCCAGCAGATCGAGTCCAGCGCTATCGAGATAGTCACCGCCGAGATCGATGATCGATCCATCGATCAGTACCATCCTTACGCCGAGGAGGTTATTGGTCGTGACTCCATACTTCAGGCAATGCGCGCCTCCGGAGTTGTTGGCAATGTTGCCTCCGATCGTGCAGGCAAGTTGAGAGGAAGGGTCTGGCGCATAGAAGAAGCCGTTCTCCGCCACCACCGCTGTTACGCTCAAATTTGTGACTCCCGCTTCGACGCGGATGAAGCGGTCATCGTAGTTGACCGCGAGCACCCGATTCATCTTTGAAAGTCCGAGAACGACGGCGTCTTCACTCGGAATTGCCCCGCCGGCGAGAGACGTACCTGCGCCGCGCGGCACGACCTTGACGCCGGTGTCGTGACAGTATTTCAGAACGGCACTCACCTCTTCGGTCGTCTTCGGTAGGACGACGGCGAGCGGCATCTTGCGATAGGCCGTCAACGCATCTGTCTCATAAGCCCGACACTCGTCCGTCGACGTTATTAGCCCAGCGGGGTCAACAAGGCGGGTTAGATCGTTTATGATTGAATCTCGGCGCGCGAGGATTTCTCGATTTGGTTCGGTGAACCTAATTTTGCTCATCGTATCCTCGTCATCGGATAATTTTCCGATGGGTCAGTCGCGGCCTGATGCAATCGACATAAGCCCGACGCATCCACCATCAAGCTTCTATTGCACTAACGCCACGACCCTCTCAGGGTGACCCGACCAGCGCCAACCAAGCGTCGGCCGCGATAGCCCTAGCATCATTCCGCCAAGGGCCGGAGGATGAAGCCAGAGTTGCTCCGGATCTCGACCGCTCCGCTTCTCCTCGCGCGGATCCAGCGTGTGTCCCACGTCGTCCGCCTTCGCCGATCTTTCGATGCGACCGATCTCTCGGCTTTCGGCATACGCCATATAGAAAGACGAGCCTTGGCGGGCGTGATACCTGCCGAGCGTCTTGGTGAAGTCCGTCGGCGTGATGACTTCAAATCGGTCGAGGCGATCAGGCGCGAAGAGAGTGAGGACGCCCGTATAGCCAAAGAGCTCCGAGGTAATCGTCACGAAATTCCGTGTATCAAGACGAAAGACTTCGGCGAAGCGCGTTACCGCGGCTGCCTGGTCGGCCGCGAGCAAAGTCACCTCATAAAGAAAATCAATCCCGCCGGTCGGCTCCACCGTACGCGGGGGAGAGATTACGAAATGGACCGGCTTCCCCTCGATTTCGAACCGGAGAAAATCCTGGCCATTTTCGTGCTGATGCTCAACTCCGACCGACGTGGCATGATGCACCAGTGCACGCGGGTCGAGTGAGGTCGCGCCGGCGCCGAATAGATGAGATCGCCCGCGTCTTGCCAGTTCGTCCGCGACAACGCCGTTGCCTTCCGGCTCCAGCAACTCAATCTCGCCGGTCCCGGCACGCAATGTCACTCGTTTGGCGCCCAATCCCCGGACCCGATCCGCAGAGACTTGTTCCGCCCCCAATCGGCGACGCCACATCTCCGCGGCACTTTTGGCATCCGGCGTCGCGATCTGAACGCGGTCGATGGTCAACAACATTTCGCTAACTCGCTTTAGGCGTTGGATCTTTGGGCCCTAGAGTCTGGCGCGGCGAAGGACCGTCGCGAGGTTTGACCTGCGCGACGCATGCTCCGCGACGGCGTATCAGCATTGCCGATAACGCATGCTAACCGTGCATCTGGGTCAGGAACTTAGTGTTGAGATACGCGTCCATCGCTTCTGTACCACCTTCCGAACCGTATCCGGAGTCCTTGATTCCTCCGAAGGGAGTCTCCGGTAGGGCAAGGCCTTGGTGGTTGATCGACACCATTCCACTCTCCACGATCGAGCCGAGCGCGCCGATCGTCGCCGCTGACTTCGTATACGCATATGCAGCAAGGCCATAAGGGAGCCGATTCGCTTCGACCATGGCATCCTCGAATGTCGAGAACGACGCGATTGGCACAACAGGGCCGAATGGCTCCTCGTTCATAATGCGCGAGTCCAGAGGTACGTCCGTCAGAACCGTCGGTTGAAAGAAGAAGCCATCGTTGCGCAGGCGCCTTCCACCTGTCCGGATGCGCGCGCCGCGCTGAACGGCGTCCGAGACCAGCGCGTCCATCGCCTCGACTCGACGGAGATTAGCTAGTGGTCCCATTTGGGTCGCTTCGTCGAGGCCGTCCCCGACGACGAGAGCTTTGGCAGCAGCGGTGAATTGTTCAACGAAGTCGTCGTAGACCCGTTCATGGACCATGAACCGGGTCGGAGAAACACAAACCTGGCCGGCATTCCTGAACTTTGCCGCGGACAGCAATTTTGCCGCTTGTTTGACATCTGCGTCCTCGAAGACTAGCGCAGGCGCATGTCCACCTAGCTCCATCGTAACGCGCTTCATGTGACTTCCAGCGAGAGCCGCAAGCCGCTTCCCGACTGGCGTCGAACCCGTGAACGAAATCTTGCGAATGACAGGGTGGGCAATCAAGTATTCCGATATGTCGGACGGCACACCGAAAACGAGATTGAGGACACCGGAGGGCAAGCCGGCATCGACATAAGCATTGACCAGAGCTGCACAACTTGCCGGCGTTTCTTCGGGTCCCTTCAGAATCACGGAGCACCCGGCCGCCATTGCAGCTGATATCTTTCTGACGGCTTGGTTGATCGGAAAATTCCACGGCGTGAAGGCGGCGACAGGCCCAACTGGCTCGCGGATCACGACCTGCTGTACGGCGCCGGAACGAGACGGAATGGTCCGACCGTAGGATCGACGCGCCTCCTCCGCGAACCAGTCGATGATGTCTGCGCCGAGCAACACCTCCATCTTCGCCTCGCCCAGCGGCTTGCCTTGCTCGAGCGTCATGATACGCGCGATTGAGGCGGCTCGCTCGCGGAGCTTTTCGGCAGCCCCACGCATCAATTTGTATCGCTCGAAGGAAGACGTCCTCCGCCACAATTCGAACCCGCGCACGGCCGATTCAAGTGCGTCGTCGAGATCGGGGATAGACGCGTGCGCAACCGTTCCGATCAATTTTCCCGTCGCCGGATTCAGGATGGGCTCGACCTTTCCGCTCGTTCCATCGCGCCAGGATCCATCGATGAACAACTTTGTATCGGGGTACATCTGCTCGCGACTTGTCACCATTTCCATCCGTCCGGTCTATAATTCGTTAAACTGAGGTAGCCGCTGACAGCGACTCCTCGGCGCGCTTTTTCAAGTCGTGCTTTCTAATCTTCCCGTTCGGGGCTACTGGAAGTTGCGGCAAGACAATGATCTGCTGCGGCTTCTTGTATGGTGCGAGCTGCCGCTCCACGAGCGCGAGCAGTTCGGCCACTTCGATGGTGCTTCCAGGGGTCGGCTCAACGAAAGCGATGATCTCCTCGTTACCCTCGATTGATCGCCCGACTACCGCGGAATTGAGAACCGCCGGATGAGAATTGAGGACAGCCTCGATTTCGGGCGGATAGACGTTGAAGCCGGACCTGATAATTAGCTCCTTCGACCGGCCTTGGACCACCAGTTCGCCGCCCGGCGACCGGCTGACGATATCTCCGGTTTTCAAATATCCTTCGCGATCGATCGCCTCCGCGGTCATGTCCGGCTGACCATAATACCCCAACATCACGTTGGGCCCGCGAACGAGCAGTTCGCCCGCTTCGCCATCGGGTACTTCCCGCCCATCAGGTCCGACGATCTTGGTTTCGATTCCCGGGATTGGCGGTCCGATGTTGATTTCGTTGCTTCCCATGGCATACAGCGTCCGACTGATGGTCGGAGACGTCTCGGTCAGCCCGTAACCATTATGAAGCACCACGCCGAACACTCGCTCGACGCTCTGTCGCAGAGACAGATCGAGCGGTGCCGTTCCGGTATAGACATAACGAAGGTTATTGGGCGTGAGCTTGATATTGTTCTGATCGACGTAAGCGATGATCCGCGACAACATCGCAGGGACGGCATTGAAGGCGGTCAACGAACCATTCACGACGGCGTCGATTGCTTGCGTGAGAGAGAACCTCGGCATGATCCGCAGGTGTGCGCCGACAAACAACATACCTTGCAGCAACGTCAACCCGTACGAATGAGAGATCGGCATAACGCAAAGCGTGACGTCCTCGGGAAAGAGCGTGTTGGTTCTTTTGCCCCGGCCCGCCACGTAAGCGAGGTTGCGATGACTGAGCATCACTCCCTTCGGGCGACCGGTAGTCCCCGTCGTGTAGATGAGAACTGCAACCTGACGGGCGGGATCCTCATAGACCTCCTCGGGAACGGCGCTCGCCTCCAACTTACCGACCTTGATCGCTCCAATCCCCGTGAACGCTTCGGCTTCCGCGCCGCGCCGGCACGCCGCAGCATCTGCTTCCGCCGATATTCCATGCGTATAGAATACGCGTCTGGGCTTGCAATCACCCTCAATGGCGTCCAGTTCGTGCGGGCCGAGCCGTGCGCTCGTCATCACTGCCCATGCATCAAGCCGGCTCGCCGCATACATCAGGACGATGGCGCCGATTGAGTTCTCGCCCACCACCATGACCCGATCACCGGGACGGATCCCTAGACGCGCCAAGTCACCTGCAACGGCCTCGATCGTATCGATCAGTCTCCGATAGGACCAAACGATGCCCCGCTCGTCAGTAAGAGCCGGCCGGGATGCTCCTGCTTTGGCCCCCTCATCCACAATGAGGTGGATGCGTCGCGGCAGGCTAGTCAAATAATCCACTTCCATGGTGGGCCCAATCTTCTTCGCCAGAACTTCCGCATCCAGCTCCTCGACTACAAGCGGCTGCGGATGGCGAGGTTAGTCTGTTGCTGGATTTTCACCGATACTGGTAGGACCAGTTTGGTATGATCACAATCGTATTGTCAAGTGCGTTTTGAGCGGCGCCGCATAACGCGCGCGCCAACGGCCTGAATTTGCACAATCGATCGAAATTGAGCTTTCTAAGCCGCCGCGTCGCGCACGTAACGTGCAGTGCGGGTACGCATAGTCACCAGTTCCTCGGCGGAGGTCGGGTGCAGCGCCATAGTGGCGTCGAAGTCCGCCTTGGTAGCCTTCATCTTTACGGCAATGGCGATGACCTGAACCAATTCGGCCGCGTCCGATCCAACGATATGGCAACCCACGACGCGGTCGCTCCCCGCGTCAACCACCAGTTTCATCAACACCCGCGACTCGCTGCCGGACAGCGTCGCCTTCAACGGGCGGAACGCCGCCTTGTAGACATCAACGATAGCGAACTGCGCCCGCGCCTGCGCCTCGGTGAGGCCCACGGTGCCGACCTGGGGCTGCGTGAACACGGCGGTCGGAATATCGATGTGATCGACCTTGACCGCCCGCTTGCCGAAAACCGTATCGGCGAAAGCGTGGCCCTCACGGATCGCTACCGGCGTCAGATTGAAGCGATGGGTGACGTCGCCGACCGCATAGATATGTGGCACCGAGCTCTGCGAGGCTTCGTTGACGACGATGCCTCCGTTATCCGGGTTGATGGCGACGCCGGCTTTCTCCAGCCCGAGATTTGCGACGGCGGGGTGACGGCCGATGGCGAACATCACCTTGTCGGACGCGATGCTGGAGCCATTCGACAGGTGCGACGTGTACCAATCGTCGTGCTTCTCAATCCCGTCGACCGTGCAACCGGTCAGGATGGTAATGCCGTTCTTCTCCATCTCATCGCGGACATGGGCGCGGACGTCGTCGTCGAAGCCACGCAGGATGTTGTCGCCGCGATAGACCACAGTCACGAGGGAACCCAGGCCCGAGAAGATGCACGCAAACTCCAGCGCGATATAGCCACCGCCCTGGATCAGGATACGCTTCGGCAATTCGGGTAGATGAAATGCTTCGTTCGATGAGATGACATGCTCGATGCCGGGAATGGCCTTGCCGTGGTTCGGTGCGCCGCCCGTGGCGATCAGGATATACTTCGAGCGCACCCTCCTGCCGCCGTCGAGCACCAGCGTATGCGGGTCCTCGAACACGGCGCGCGACTTGATCACCTGCACGCCAGATTTCTCCACGTTGGTGGTGTAGGCCGCTTCCAGCCGGGCGATCTCCTTGTCTTTGTTGGCGATCAGGGTGGCCCAGTCGAACGTCGCCGGCGGAACGGTCCAGCCGAAGCCCGCGGCATCCGCGATGTCGTGGCTGAAATGCGAGGCGTAGGCGAATAGCTTCTTCGGTACGCACCCGCGAATGACGCAAGTGCCGCCCATCCGATATTCCTCGGCGATCATGACGCGGGCGCCATGGCCAGCGGCGATCCGCGCGGCGCGCACGCCGCCCGAGCCGCCACCTATGACAAACAGATCCGTCTCAAAGCTATCCATGCTGGGAAATCAATTCTTTAGGTGGATTTGGCGCGTTTCAGATGCTTCAATTTCCTCAACCTGATATCTACTGAAGCAGGGCGGATTCGACCGAGATCCTCAAGGTTCCTCCAAAGTACTGGTCGACCAATTTGGTCGGCCATGATTAGCTACCGAGGAAATCGAAATCAAGTGGTCGGGAGGACCAGGCAGGATATTTTAGATGACTGAGCGAAATCGAACCGACAAGCTTGAGGCTCCTTCGAACGCCATCGGAAAGATCCTTTCCTTCATCCGTGAGCGCCGCTATCAGCCCTCCGAACGGTTGCCATCAGAACGCGACTTTGCGGAAAAGTTCGACACCAGTCGCGGCGCGGTTCGAGAGGCTCTGGCCGCACTTGAAACCATGCGAGTGATAGAACGGCGCCCAAATTCTGGAATCTATCTGCGAAAGATCGAAGAGAGCAGCATCGATGCTCTAGTGCTTTATGCTGAATCCGGAGTTCCATTCGAGGCCAAGGAAATCGCCGACGTCATGGAGGTCCGGCGCATGCTCGAAGGGCAGGCGGTCAGGTTGGCCTGCACACGCAGGACCGCGGACAACATTCGCGAGATCACCGCCATACTTGAAGAGACCAACAAGCGCCTATCCAAAAAGCAAAGCATAGAGCGCGAGGACGAGGCGTTCCATCTTGCGATTTTTGCTGCAACCAAGAACGACATTTTGCTGCGCGTGGCGAGATCGTTCTACGAACTGTCCAGGCATCGACGGAAGGTCTACTTTGCCGACCAAAATCGAGGTCGACAATCTTATGAGGACCATTGCACCATCTTGGAAGCGATCGAAGAGCGGCGGGTAGGCCTAGCCGAACAACAGATGAACGCTCACCTCTCGCGAACAGTGGAGGCATGGCAATCGCTTCTAGGGGAAACCAAAGTCACAAAACGTTAGTCTTGCCGGGCACCCCGTCCGCCATCTCTACGCGAAATACCCACGGTCTAGCGCGAAGCACGAGGACGTGCTTCGCTCGAACAGTGCCTAACCTTTGAGCGCACCCGCCGTCAGCCCTGCGACGAAATATCGATAGCAGAACATAAAGATAACGAACAACGGCAGAGCAATAAGGGTTGCGCCGGCGAGTATCTCACCCCAACGCAGATCTTGCGCGCCAAGCATTGATGCCAAGCCCACGGGCAATGTCTTGCGATCATCACTCATGATGAGGATGAGCGCGAATACGTAGTCCGCCCAGGACAGCAAAAACGAGAAGATGCCGACCGTAATCAAGCCGGGGGCCGAAAGCGGAAGGACCACCTTGATGAAGGCGCCGAATTGGGAACAGCCGTCCACCATTGCCGCTTCCTCCAGATCGAACGGCATCGATTTGAAAAAGCCCCATAGCAGCCACACCGCCAGCGGCAGCGAAATCGCCAGGTGAGCGATTAGCAGGCCCCACAAGCTATCGGCTAAGCCAGCTATTCGGAACAAGGCGGACATCGGAATAACCAACATCAATGGCGGAAACATGTAGGCGAACAGCATGGACGCGACCAACGTCGTTTTGCCCCGAAACCGTAAACGCGTCGCTCCATAAGCAATGAATGATGACAGCGTCGTCGCCACGGCAATCGTAGCCATAGCCATCATGACGCTATTAACGAAATTCGCCGGATAGTTCGTAAGCTGCAAGAGTGACTTGTAAGAGCTTAGATCGGGTGGCCAGAAAACCAAGGATGAATCCAGAAATAGCTTTTCGGGCGACCTCAGACTGGAGAGGATCATCCAGTAGATCGGGAAGAAGGAATAGATGCAGATTAGCGCAACCGCGGCATACAAACCGACGCGGCCGGCAATCTGCTTCAGCGACTTGCCGTAATACCGCGTCGTTTTCCCGTGCGAGACTGAAGGTGTGGAGTCTGAGATTTCTCTTCCTGAGCCGCTAGAGCTATGCAACATCCGCACCGCTCGTGAACCAACGACGACAGCGGCAGCAGAGCGGGCTTGATTTTGAGTCGACATCGTCATCGTCCCTGCTTGGCCTCGTCGATCGGAAAAACCCTGAGGTAAATCAAGATAATGCTCGCCAACATCAAGAACGAGATGGTGGCGACAGCGGCCCCCCCTCCCAAGTCGAACTCGAGAAACGCTTTTCGGTAGGCCAACGTGGGAAGCGTCTCGGTTTCGTTGAGCGGTCCGCCCTTCGTTAGAAGCCAGATCACGTCGAACTTGTTGAACATCCAGATCCCTCTCAGGAGGATGACCACGATCAACACTGACCTCAATCCTGGCAGCGTGACATGCCAGAATTGCTTCATAACCCCTGCTCCATCGACCCGGGCCGCTTCATACAGTTGAGCCGGAATGGATTGAAGGCCGGCAAGAACACAGGTCACGACAAACGGCGTCCAGATCCAAACGCTAACAAGGACAATAGTCGCCTTCGCGCTCGTTGAATTACCTCCCCAATCGAACATCCCATATCCGAATGACGCGAAGACACTCTTGAGAAGGCCGTAGTTGGGATCAAGAATCCACTGCGTGATGAGGCAGGCGACGACCGTCGGAAGAAAATACGGCACGATTGACAGCGCCCGCACGACAGTCTGCCCCACAAACTGCCTATTGAGGACGAGCGCAATGGTGACGCCGAGAACGACTTGCAGCACGATCGCCGAGATGGCGATCGTGACACCGTTTAACAGCGAGCCCCAGAACAGCGGCTCACTAAGAACCTTCACGTAATTGCCAAGTCCCACCCACTGCGGCGGGTCGATGAACGACGCCGCTGTGTAGAAGGAGAGCTTTATCGAATAGAGGAGAGGTCCGCCAACAATTGTACCGAGTACCAGTACACCCCCGATGAACAAACCGATGATTCGCCAGTCCTGTCGCATAGCCTCGGGCCTCTATTCACCAGTTCCGATGCTCAGCCAATTTTTCGGATTCGATCGGCGGCGGCTTTCACGCAGTCGCTTGACGACATGTTCTTAAGAACCCGATTTTGCAGCATCTCCGGCATAATGTTCGCATCAAAGACCTTGCACGGTCGCAGATCAAACGACGGACCCGTCATATCTATTGAGTTAAGAACCGTCTTGCTGTCTTCATCAATGAACGACTTCATCTGCTCCATCGTCGCCCAATGCTTCTGAATCATCGGATGATTTTTCCACCGTGGATCTTCGTAAATGTCCAATCGCGCCGGTTGGAAATTCATCCAGGCGGAGTGCAGCCAGCGAATATAGTGCGCGTCAATAAACCATTGTAGAAACTTAAAGGCCGCCTCAGTCTGCTTAGTCTTGTAAAGAATAAAGCCATCGAAGGCGAAGGACAGTGCGTTCTGCTTACCAGCACTGTCTGGAGAAGCGAAAATACCATACTTGTTTGCGAGGTCCGGATTGCGAGCTTCCAGCGCCTCGACTACGCGGCCCGAATAGACGGTATGCGCAACCTTTCCCGTCGCGAAAAGACTCATCAGCTCAGCATAGCTGACCGTGTTCATGCCAGCCGGCATCGTTTTATAAAGATCGGCATATAGATCGAGAAAACGGCCGGTCGGTCCGGCATTCCCCGGCGCATCGAGAACGACGTTCCACTTGTCGTCATAAAACTTCGGCGCGTCTGCAAACAAGTTGCCGAAGCTCGCCCAGTTGGTGGCACTGTCACTCGCGAGCGGTATGACGCACCCCCCTCGCTCTATGTTGCCATCCTTCGCGACAGTCAGCGCCCGGCAATTCTCAAGGAACTCGGCCCATGTGTTGGGAACCTTCAGGCCCTTCTCCTGATACAGATCTTTTCTGTAGAAAACCGTCACCAAATTGTAGTCATAGGGATAGAACCAATTTTCTCCCTTATATGACCAGGTTCCCTGCTTCCCCCACGAATATTTTTTGACAAGATCCGTCAACGGCACGATGTGACCCGCCATCGCGTATTGCAAGATGTGCGCAATGTATCCCGCCGTGGCGATATCGTAAGGAGCGCCAGCATTGATGGCCGCCATCGACTTCGCATAACCACCACTAATCGGCGTCGAGTCGACGACGATTTTTACGCCGAACTTGCTCTCGTATTCATTGCACGCATCGCGCAAGGCCGATTGGCTCGCAGCAGTCGTTTCAGCGTTCAAAATGCGAAGCGTTACCCCGGACTGTGCGTTGACATAGGGCGCGGAAAGTGAGCCCGCGATGCCAGCCGCTGCACCAGCCGTCGTTTTGAGAAAACGCCGCCGATCGATGTCGCTCACGTTAGCCTTGGAACTCGGCGCGCCTAAGCTGAGCTTGTCCATGAAGTTCTCTCCCGTTGCCATTTTCGCCTTTCGTCGAGGTCCGCCTCAGTGTCTTGCCGCTCTCGCGCGAGAACAGGTGCAACTTCTCTTGAGACAAATTCACAAAAATTCGGTCGCCCGCCCTCAGCGCATCGTCCCGAGCAAATACCGCGCGGATTTTGTTGCCATCGATCTTACCCAGCACATAGGTTTGCGCGCCGATTTGCTCGACCAAGCCGACTACCAGCTCAAAAGCCGTGGAGGTTTCCGCGCGCTCGATGTGCTCGGGCCTAATGCCAAGCGTGACATCCCTTTCCGCTTCGGAGAATGACTGGGCAGGCAAGTTGACGCTCAAACCGCCGGAGCGCATTACGAGCGCGCCCCCGTCGCGCATCAACCCGCCATCAATCAGGTTCATCTCTGGAGACCCGATGAAAGTCGCCACGAAGGCGTTCGCGGGCCGATCATAAAGGTCAAGCGGACTGCCCGCCTGTTGGATGAATCCGTCACGCATGATCACGATACGATCGCCGAGCGTCATGGCCTCGACCTGATCGTGGGTAACAAATATCATCGTCGCGCCCAATCGGGCGTGTAGCGTCGCAATCTCTTCTCGCGTCCGGACCCGCAGCTTCGCATCAAGGTTCGAGAGGGGTTCGTCGAGGAGGAATACGTCGGGATCTCTGACTAACGCGCGACCAAGCGCTACGCGCTGCATCTGACCACCCGACAATTGGCGTGGCTTGCGCTCCAGCAGGGCCTCCAATCCGAGACTTGATGCCGCGCTGCGCACCCGACGATCGATCTCCTGCTGTGGCGTCCTACGGACCCGAAGGCCGAAGGCCATGTTTTCGAAGACCGTCTTCTGTGGATAGAGAGCGTAGTTCTGAAAAACCATCGCAATGTTGCGATCTTTCGGCGGAAGCGCGGTGACGTCCCTTCCGTCGATCAGAATCTTGCCGAATGTGACGTCATCTAGACCGGCGAGCATTCGCAACGTCGTGGACTTGCCGCAGCCGGACGGGCCGACGAACACGACCAGTTCGCCATCGGCAATATCCAACGAAAAGTCCTGAACGGCCCATGGCCCTCGATCTCCTCCAAAGGATTTCGCGACATTCTGGAGAGTTACTCGCGCCATACAGCCAGACCTTCACGTTCTTCCCGGTATTTTCATTAATTGGTTAAACCAATTTGGCAGGACCGTATGTCGCGTGATGCGCGGTGTCAAGCAGCTCCAATCCCGCAATCATGCGCGACTCTTCGACGCGACCGGCAACCACGCTGCCCATCAACCGCGATCGGCATTTCATTTGGTTTGACCAATCTGGTCGTTCCACATATAGTTAGTGCGGCCTCGCACGGCGCGCGGCTATTTGACCGCAGACTTCAAGGAAGCGTGATGGCTGGACCGTTGGCAGGTTATCGAGTGCTGGATCTTTCGAGAATCCTCGCGGGGCCTTGGTTAGCGCAGTTGCTGTCTGATCTAGGAGCCGAGGTTTGGAAGATCGAACGCCCTGGCACCGGCGACGATACGCGGCAGTGGGGCCCGCCCTTTCTGCGGAAAGACGGTGGAATTGATACGACCGAAAGCGCGTATTTCCTGAGCGCCAATCGCGGCAAGCATTCGATATGCGTCGATATATCGACTGACGAGGGTAGCGCCATTGTGCGCGCACTTGCCCAGCAAGCCGATCTCGTGATCGAGAACTACAAGGTCGGCGACATGGCGCGTTACGGCCTCGACTACGAGGCGCTTAAAAGCGTCAAGCCTGACATCATTTACTGTTCCATCACCGGCTATGGCCAGACCGGCCCGATGAAGGACGTCGCAGGATACGATATGGCCATTCAGGCCATCGGCGGCCTGATGAGCATTACCGGAGAGAGTGACGACAAGCCAGGCGGGGGTCCCCAGAAGGTCGGGGTTCCGATCGTCGATATTCTCACTGGCATGTATAGCGCCGCCGGCGTCATCTCCGCATTACTGCATCGCGAACGCACCGGAGAAGGACAGCATATCGACATGGCACTGCTGGACGTCCAGGTCGCGGTTCTCGCCAACCAAAATTTGAATTTCCTCACGACCGGCACGCCGCCGAAACGGTTCGGCAACGCGCATCCAAACATCGTTCCATATCAGGTCTTCAGAACCAGCGACGGTTCCTTCGTGCTCGCCGTTGGTAATGATCAGCAATTCCGGAAGTTCTGTGCAGCTACTGGTTTAAGCGGCCTGGCAACCGATAGCCGTTTCGTCACTAACACCGATCGGCTTAAGAATCGTGATCAACTCATCCCCCTGCTCGATGCGCATCTGATACAGCAGGCGACCCAGCATTGGATTTCCATTCTGGAGCCCGTGGGCGTGCCTTGCGCACCGATCAACCGGCTGGATCAGGTGTTCGCTCACCCTCAGGTTATCCATCGGGAGATGCAGGTCAATCTTCCTCATTCTTCCGGAACAACAGCCCCTCTCGTCGCCAATCCGATAAAGTTTTCCGGAACGAAGATCGAATATGCCAAAGGACCGCCGCGGCGAGGCGAGGATACTGCAAACATCCTCAAGTCGATACTGAAGTACGACTCGGCGGCCATCCAAGATCTAAGTGAGCGACGGATCATCGATATCGGACGTCCCGAAGTCGGCTAGGGGCCAAGAGCCCATATCACTCGTCGAATCGTCTCTTGGTCCGGCTGGATGGCAGGTTTGGCAGGAGCGAGCAGCAAAACGGCGAGCCCTGCGCCGAGGAGCAGGAACGCGGCCACGATCCTCCGGTATTGAAACATGAGACGAGCTCTCCGTTGACTACCAGGCCTTCGTCGCTATAATTGGATCGACCTGATTGGTAGGACCAATTATAGTTTGGCGATGGCTTTTGCAAGTCGGGAAGGCCTGACCTTGGCGAAACTGGTCGCAAAAACGAACCGATCGTCGGCTTTTGAAATAGGGGACGGAGGATGAAGCTCTCGAAATACGATTATATCGTTGTCGGCGCAGGATCGGCAGGATGCGTGCTCGCCGCTCGATTGAGCGAAGATCCCAACGTCAAGGTGTTGCTGCTCGAGGCCGGACGTCCCTCTTCTTCAATCTTCGTTCACATGCCGGCGGGCATTCGCGTGCTCTACACGAGTCCGAAGCATAACTGGCAATTTTGGACCGAACCGCAGACCGAACTCAACAATCGCAAGATCTATATTCCCCGTGGCAAGGTGGTGGGAGGGTCGTCCGCCATCAACTCCATGATTGCGATCCGGGGAAATCCTCAGGATTACGACTCATGGGAAGCGCAAGGCTGTCGTGGGTGGGGGTACGAAAACCTCCGCCCCTACCTTAGAAAAATCGAGGACGCCGCCCAGGTAACGTCCCAGCCCGATCAGGACCGAGGTTATTCGGGTCCGATCCGACTTTCTTATGGCGTATTGCAGCATCCAATCTCGAAGGCATTTATTGAGAGCGCCAAGTCGGCAGGCCTCCCCGAGAACAACGGCTTCAATGGTCCGTCTCAGATGGGCGCAGGCTTCTACGAACTTACGATTTCAGACGGCAAGCGTTCAGGTGCTTTCAAGTTTCTCGACCAGGGGAAAGGACGAAGCAATCTGACCATCATGGCCAACACTCAGGTTCGGCGCCTCGCGGTCGAAGGCACGCGCGTTCGGGGTGTTGTCATTGACCACAACGGGCGTGAGGTCACCGTTTCGGCCGAACGAGAAGTCTTGCTGACTTCCGGGGCCATTGGTTCGCCGCAATTACTGATGCTGTCAGGAATTGGACCGGCCGATCACCTCCGTTCACTCGGCATCAAGCCGGTGCTCGATTCCGCCGGCGTTGGAAGCAATCTGCAAGATCATTTGGATTGTGCGATTCGATTGGAGGCGTCGCAGCCGATCACACTGACGCCGTACATTGGATTGATCAGAGGTGCCTTGGCTGGCGCACAATATATGCTCCGAGGAACAGGGCCCGGCACCTCGCAGGGCGTCGAAGCCGGAGCCTTCTGGGGGCCCGATAAAACCTCATCGTGGCCCGAGTGGCAGGCTCATCTCATCGTCGCGCTTCGAAACCCGCCGCCGGGCGAGCGCGTCCCACACGGCTTTGCCATTCGTGTATGTCAGCTTCGCCCGAAGAGTCGTGGAACGCTGCGCCTGCGATCGGCCGATCCCTTCGTTGCGCCGGCGATCGACCCCCGCTTTCTATCCGATGAAAGTGATTTCGTCAGTATGCAGGAAGGCGTTCGGCAGATGTGCGAGATCATCGATCAGCCGGCGCTCCTAAAGCAGATTAAGCGCAAACTCGATATCGATCCGTTTACCAGCGCGGAATCCCGCAAGAAGTGGATACGAGCCCGCGCAGAAACGATCTACCACCCGGTCGGAACATGTCGCATGGGTGAGGATCGCGACGCCGTAGTCGATAGCAAGCTTCGGGTTCGGGGCATCGATAATCTACGCGTTATCGACGGTTCGCTTATGCCAACCGTGATCAGCGGAAACACCAATCTGCCGATCATGGCCATGGCGGAGAAAGCTGCAGAGTTGATTGCGGGGAAGTGACCCAATGTTCTCTCCTCAATGGCAGGAACAGTCTGAACCCTTGCCTTTCATCACACAGGCTATCGCTTGATTTCCCGTGATCCCGCTCGTTGTCGGCGGTCTGACGCGAAGGCGTCAGTAAATGGCAGCAAGCGCCGAAGCGCGCCCTCCCTAGACTGCCCGGGGTCCGATGACGGGTCCCGGGCTCCTTTTATGGATTTGAGGACCCTTTTGGACGTTACCCGCAATTGTCAACGACGTCCGTGCTGCTCTGATTGTTCGATAAGGAAGGTCTAACTGGGACAGCCTTTGCTCGCGCGTTGGCGGGAAAGCCAAAACTCCTCCTACTCGACGAGCCGGCAGCCGACCTTAATCACGTTGAAACCGATGAGATACGCGCTCTGATTCAACAGATAGCCGAGACGGGCGTTACGGTCGTGTTGGTGGAACATGACATGAAGCTCGTCATGCAGGTTTCCACACGGATCTTAGTTCTCGATTACGGAAGGAAGCTGGCAGAAGGAAGTCCGGACGAAGTAAGGGTAGATCCTCAAGTTGTCAGTGCATATCTGGGCGCAGCCGCATGAGTCATATCCCTGAGCAATCCGCGGCCGACTCGCTGGCAAAGGGGCTTCTCGAAGTGAGGAGGCTGAAAGCTCGATATGGTCCGATAGAGGTCCTGCATGGGCTGGCGCTTTCAGTGGACAAAGGGCAGCTTGTTTCGCTGGTTGGTGCCAACGGCGCCGGTAAGACGACGTTGCTGCGTGTGCTGTCCGGGGTTCATCCCGCAAGCGAAGGCACAGTGATGTTTGGCGGGCAGGATATCTCGCGCGTCTCCTCCCACGCCCGCGTTTCGCTGGGCATTTGTCAGGCGCCCGAGGGGCGCCAGGTGTTCGGGCCAATGTCGGTCGAAGACAATCTTCTTCTCGGCGCCTATCGTCGTCGGAACGCGCAACTGTCCGAGCGAATGGAGCAGGTCTATCTGCTCTTTCCCGTGCTGAAGGAGAAGCGGAGATTGCTCGCGGGGACGCTTTCCGGTGGTCAGCAGCAGATGCTGGCGATCGGGAGAGCACCGATGGGCGAACCACAGTTATTGTTACTGGATGAGCCGTCTCTTGGTCTGGCGCCGCTCTTCGTTGCCGAGATATTGCAGGTGATCGACCGTCTGCGCGAACAGGGAATGACTATTCTCTTGGTGGAACAGAATGCTCGAGCCGCTCTGGCGATGGCCGATTTCGGCTATGTCGTGGAGACTGGACGAATAGTGAAGTCGGGATCGGGGCGAGAACTACTGGGAAGCGACGACGTGAGGCGAGCCTATCTCGGCATGTAAATCGCCGAAAACGAGGTGGCTGGGAGAGATGCATGATCAACCGGCGAATATTCTTAGCTACGATTCACGCGCTTTTGGGCGGGCTGTCTGCCAGCGAGGTCGACGGCCAGGAAGGTTTTATTCGCGGGCGGTGCCGATTTTGGTTCGCAGCAAAGGATGGCACTAGGCGAAACGGCTGTCTCCACTGAGCAGGACCGGACCATTTTTCCGGTGTCAAAGTGCGCGTTAGAAATTGCGATCGTTCCGATGTCGGGAAGCAACTGCGATCTCTTCGCGCTGCGATGCCAACCTAGCAACTGGTCGAACACATGCATCGCGAGTTTCAGAGATTTATTGATCTGCTGTCGGTCGCTAGTGATCGCCACGCGTTTTTGGAAGCGATAACAGTCACTGCGACCGCGCTAGACTTGCCTTGCTTCGCATATCTCGCGCTAACCAAAGAGCCACTTGTAATCTCGACATATCCTCCCAACTGGGTTGCACACTATGTACGGAATAGTTACGAGCGTCTCGACCCTGTAATCTTGCAGGCGTTGCAAACTGGGGCCCCCTTTCGGTGGGGACAGGGCGTATCCACGACGTACCTCTCTCCAGCCCAACATGAACTGTTTGAAGAAGCGTCTCAATTTGGGATTCGATCTGGTTTCACGGTTCCGATTCACGATGGTCGCGGCCCAGTTGCTGCCCTGACCTTTGCCTCCGATCAACGAAGCTCTACGTTCAACAAGTGCATAGATTCCAACGAACGTGCACTTCAATTGATTGCATTGTATTTTCATGCGCACGTTCGCAGCGTGTTGCGCAATGACCACAGCGTTGACGGAATCCGCCTTTCACCGCGCGAATTTGAATGTCTTGAATGGTCTTCTCGTGGCAAATCGGCTTGGGAAATCGGGAGCATTCTAGGCATCTCTCGACGAACCGCCGCCTTTCATCTGGACAATGCCCGAGCAAAACTCGGCGTTCGCACGGTTCGTCAGGCAGTCGTTCGGCTAGCTGAGTCAAGATATCGACGATAATCGGCAATTTCCCGCAAGCACGCTGTGCAGGTGCACAGGGTGCATCGAGGCATTTTGTTTGCTTTCACTGCCAATACAGAGCAGGGAGGCAATAATGTTGCAACTCATAGCGCCGGAACACTACGGCGAATTCATCGACGATTTAGCTGAGATGCACCGGCTGCGCTATCGCGTCTTCAAACAGCGTCTGGATTGGGATGTTCAGGTCAGTGGCGACATGGAGGTAGACGAGTTTGATGTCCTTCGACCAGTTCATCTACTGCATAGGTCGACTGATGGTCAAATTCAGGGGTGCGTCCGGCTTCTCCCGTCCATGGGACCAACCATGCTTCGAGACACTTTTCCAATTCTTCTGGGGGGGCAGCCGGCACCACGAAGCGATCACGTGTGGGAAAGCAGCCGATTCGCTCTTGATCTTCATCCAGATGCACCGAAAGCGGCAGGCGGACTTGCTGCCGCTACCTACGAGCTCTTTGCAGGCATGATCGAGTTCGGTTTGTCTATTCGGCTAGCCGAAATCGTGACGGTTACCGACACCCGCATGGAACGTATTCTTCGACGCGCCGGGTGGCCCCTTCGTCCAATCGGAAAGCCTCGTCCCCTCGGAAACACTATTGCGGTCGCGGGTTACCTGGAGGTGTCGACTGATGCCCTGGTGCGCATCCGGAGCGCGGGCCGCATCTCATGCCCGGTGCTGTGGGCTCCAGTGATGCGAGCGGCCGCTTAAGGTTTCGGATTGTGACGCATGAATAGACACATTGCCGCATATTGCGCAGCAAGTTTTTCCAAATGAGCAATTTCAAAGGACCAGGTCACTCCCTGCGCGGCAGCAAAGCTCTCGAGTTGAAACACCTGCGATCGGCCGTCGCTGCCGCCGAGTGTGGCAGCTTCCGTCAGGCCGCGGAACTGCTGAGATTGCAACAGTCGACTCTCAGCAGATCAATTCGCCAGATTGAACATGGCCTTGGCATTACGATTTTCGAGCGATCAAGCGGAGGTGTGAAGCCCACGCGCGCAGGCCGCAGCGTTCTTCGCCTGGCAAGAGCTATTCTTGAAGAATTTGACGCGCTTGTAGCTACGGCCAAGTCCTTACAACGCAGCGAGACAGGGCGGCTGGCCATCGGCTTTTGTACGTCACTTTCGGCTGGAAACCTGAAAGCCACATTACTCGACCTCAAGCAGCGTTTCCCGCAAATCGACCTTGCGACCGTCGAGCGATCACGGACGCGCCTGGCAACGGCACTTCGCAGTGGCGTGCTCGATATCGTCATTGTAACAGGAAGCCAGCCACCATTGGACAGCAAGACTATGTTGTTGTGGAGCGAGCGTGTTCTAGTCGTTCTCCCCGAGGATCATCCTCTTACTGCGCGCGAAACTGTCTACTGGACCGACCTCCGCGGCGAGACCGTGCTGCTAAGCCATTACGATCCTGGACGGGAATTTGAAGATCTTCTAGGCTCGAAGCTAGTCTTGCCTGAGGATCGTCCGAAGATCGAGCGCCACGACGTTAGTTGCGGCATTATCAAGAGCCTGATCAGCATGAAGCGAGGCATCAGCCTGGTGCTCGAATCTGACATGGAGGCCAATTTTGCCGGATTGGTCTACCGGGAGCTGCGCGATGGCACGGGGCCAAGCCGGTTCGACTATTCGGCCTATTGGCGAGCGGACAATGAAAACCCCGCCTTGAACGCCTTCCTGAAGATGCTCTCCGAGCGCTATCTTTCGCCTGGCTTGGCGACATGACGCGCTCGGCGAACTTTCAAGAAACTTCTGTCCGCTGCCATGAAGCGCGCCAACATGGGCGCGATAAGCTTTGTTGGATCAGTGATCGATTGGCCGGTCTCGAGTGCGAGAATTTCGGCATAAGTGACGAGATCCCGGTGGACAGCTGCCGGCAATTCGTGGGTCACCTTGATCGGTTTGTCGTCTTCGATTGCTCCGAGCTTGAGCTTAGCCATCGTCATTCTATCCTTTGTAGGGCTCGAGCACCAAATCGCGGTTGATGATGACCCGGACTGGGAATCCCGGACGGACCGTTAACGTTGGCTGGACGTTGAGATTGCGGCGAACCAGCTGTTGGCCTGTTTGATTGAGGGAATTCCCCGCGCCGCGTCGTAACGCCTGAATAATAGCGCCGTTCGTATCGTTAACGTCTGCGCCCGAATTCACCTCAGTGCCGACGGCGAGTAGAGTGGATAGCGCTGCTGCTCCGAGTAACTCTTTCCAGTGGTTATCGACCTGATCTTCAAGACCGGAATATCCCGCGGCATCAGCGCCGGGCTGACGCTCCAATACGATTGAACGTCCATTCGGCATGATGAGACGAGTCCAGACGAGGAGGACGCGGGACTGCCCAAATGCTACCTGGCTGTCATAGGCCCCGATCAGTCGCGCGCCTTGCGGGATCAGCCGGGCTCGCCCGGTAGGAGTGTCGTAGACATTTTCAGTCACTTGCGCCGTGATCTTGCCCGGCAGATCTGACCGGATCCCAGTGATGAGAGCCGCCGGAATGATAGTCCCCGCTTGGACAACAAAGGGGGATGCTGGCCTCACCAAGCGATCGGGGCTTGTTGTCCGCCGATCGATAGGTGCATTGACGAAGGCGAGTTTTCGGTCCTGGCCATTTTGGGTAAATGACTCGTCTGAGGACATCGTCCCGTTTGAAGGCGTCTCGTTGGACGCTGATCCGGCGGCCGGTGGGCGGATGGCGGTGTTGGCAAACACCTTGCTGATGCGCGCCGCCTCGGTTTCCTGATTGACGCGCTGCTGTTCGGCATCGATGGCCAGCGAGCTAGTCGATGACCTCTGTGCCGCAACAATGGGACGGCCGAGATCGCCGGGCAAAGGTGGTCCAAGACGCGGCACGTCTTGGGAAATTCCGGCATAATCCTTCGGCAGGCTCTTGAGCTCATCAGCAACGTTGTGGCGATCGGTCGAGTGGAGTTCTTCTCGAGCCGGACCCTGCTTTGACCTGTCCTGCAAAGACCACAACACCGCGCCACAGATGATGGAGAAAGCCAAAGCGGTGACGCCCGCAAGCACCTTACGTGACAGACGCGTGACCTGCGGCTGATCGGGTCGCAGCCGTAGAGTTTCGGCGATCTTTTCGGGTTGCTGTGGCCGAGAAGCTTCGTTGGATGACGGGTTCGCCTGATCGGTACCGGTCACATCGACCTCCCATCGCTTCGAACAATTCGCACCTTCTGTTGGTTCTCGCCTCCCAATCTCAATTCAGCGGCGGCGAACAGCCGATCCACGATCAACACGTTCCGGTAGGCCCGGTAGTTGACGAGCTCGGTACTACCCTCAGCTCCCATGACGAAGAGCGGCGGCATCTCGCCCTGGCCGATGCCAGGCGAGAATTCGATGTAGACCTTGCGGCCGTCGTCATACGCGTTGACGGGACGCCATGGTGGATTGTCTCCCTCAATGGCGTAGCGATACAAACGCTGCGCTTGATCCGGAATGATCGGCGTCGGTGGCAGAGCTCGACCAAGCACGGCGCGATCTTCCGGGTAGAACCATGCAACCGACGGCATATACGGTTTTTCACGGGAGCGCAGCTCAATCAGGTAGGTCCGCCGATCGGTGTTGATGACAAGATTGGTCTCGATCGCGGGGCGTGTCGGCTTGACCATGATGTGGACACGGCGGGTGTCGCCGCTGCCACTCTCGGTATCGCCAACTACCCAGCGCACGGTATCTCCTGCGGAGACTGGTCCCGAGCCGATGAGTTGTTCACCGGGCTCAAGCGCAATGTCCGTGATCTGTCCCGGCGCGGCATAGACTTGATAAAGGGCACCCGGACTATACGAGAACACCTGCACGGCATTGAAGTAGCCGGTTTTGCGAGGCTCGACACGAGCGGCATCGTTCGCGCTTTCAATTCGCTCGATCGGCTCCTTCGCCTCCCCCTTCTTGCCGCCGCGTGCCGCCTTCCATACCGGTGGGACATGCAACGGTCGCGGACGATCGTCGGCAAGCGCCGGCAGTTCGGGAAGTGACGGTACTTCGCTGTCATAGCTGATCTGGGGAGGCTTGAACGCGGTACAGCCTCCGAGCGCTGACAAACAGATCAGAAGACCCAGAGGCAGGCGCGGCTGAATCCTCTGTAGCGCAGCAACGAGACTTGATGGCATGGCTATCCCAGCTCCTTCGACCAGTTGATCGCATTGACGTAGATGCCGAGTGGATTCTTGCGCAGCCGATCGAGATCGCGCGGCGTTTCCACGATGATGGTAAGAATTGCGGTCCACCGTTCGGTCACGGCAAGCTGACCGTTCTCGTACCGGCGTTCGATCCAGGCGATCCGAAAGCTGTCGGGAGACGCCCGAATAACGCTCGAGACTTCGACAGCGACCTGTGTCTTGCCGATCTTGTCGAAGGGATTGTTGTTGCGCGCATAGTCATTGAGCGCAGCCGCGCCGCGGTCCGTCGTGAAGTCATAGGCACGCAACCAATCCTGGCGCAGGACAATGGCGTCCATCGGCAGGCCACGCACATGTTCGATGAACCTGGCGAGGTGAAAGGTAATCTGCGGATCGGAGGGTTGATAAGCCACGTTAGCAGGAGCGACACTTCTTGCCTCGCCTAGCCGGTCAACTTCAACAACCCACGGCGTGACGGTCCCTTGGGCTGACTGCCAAACTAGAGCTCCGGCGAATCCCGCGGCGAGGGCCAGACAGCCAAAGGCCATCAGTCGCCAGTTCCTGGCCTGAACGCGGGCCGACCCGATGCGGTCATCCCAAACCTGGGCGGCTCGTTGATAGGGAGTTACCGGCTCCGGCGCGCGGCCATAGTGAACGGCCGATCGTTTGAACATGCTTTGACCTCAAGACAGGACTGAGAACGGAGTGCGAGAAATCGAGCGTCATTGGTCCTTCTGCGAGAGATCGACAGATCCGCCGCTCCCGCCGTGATCGCCTGAACGGACCGCTTGCGTTGCGGCTGACGCTCCATGACTGATGGTCTGCGCCCGCTTCATGCGACGAACCCAAGAGGGCGTGCCTTCGGATGACGTTGAAGAAGGATCATCGACATCGCCGCCACGGCCGCTTCCAGCCATACGAGCGGCGGCTGAGCGCAAGGGACTTGCGGGAGCGGAAGCGCTCGCCTCAGCAGTACCGGATAGGCTACCGGCCCGGAGCGCGCTGGAGGCGCCACCGGCACCGGAGGCTGCGCTGCCGGCCAGTCCAGCGCCGCTGGCCGCGAGACCCGCTCCTGCCGCGACCACGCCGCCGGCAGCCAGCCCTGTGCCAACGGCTGCGCCGGCACCAAGCTGCGGGCCTCCGGAGACGATACCGTTGGCGATACCGGGTCCGAAGATACCCAGGCCCAACAAGGCAAGAGCGCCCAGTACCAGCGCCATCGCGTTCTCGATCGTCGGCTGGTTGCCGCCGAACCCGGCCGTGAACTGCGCAAACAAGGTCGACCCAATGCCGACAATGACGGCAAGCACTAGAACCTTAACGCCGGAGGAGATCACGTTGCCGAGCACGCGTTCTGCGGCAAAGGCGGTCTTTCCAAACAGGCCGAACGGGATCAACACAAAGCCGGCGAGCGTCGTCAGCTTAAATTCGACTAAGGTGACAAAGAGCTGAATGGCCAGAATGAAGAAGGCGAGCAGCACCACGATCCAGGCAAACAGCAGGACCGCGATCTGGACGAAATTTTCGAAAAAACTGACATAGCCCATCAGCCCCGAAATCGACTCAAGGATTGGGCGACCGGCGTCGAGTCCGACTTGCGCGATACGGCCCGGCCGCAGAAAGTCTGCTGACGAAAGGCTCGTGCCCGAGGCCTTCAGCCCCAAGCTCGCAAAACTCTCGAAGACAATGCGGGCGAGGCTATTCCAATTGCCGATCAGGTAGGCAAAGACGCCAACAAACAGCGTCTTCTTGACGAGGCGGGCGATGATGTCCTCGTCTGTGCCCCAGGACCAGAACAGGCCTGCCAGCGTAAGATCGATCACCGCGAGCGTGGTGGCGAGATATCCGACGTCGCCTCCGAGCAGCCCGAACCCGGAATCGATGTAGCGGGTGAAGGTTTCCAGGAACTGGTCGATGACGCCGGTACCACCCATTGGTCACTCGCTTTGCGCTGGCAAGAATGGATAGCCCGATGTGAGGCGGCTTTCGTCCTTAGGCGGCACTGGAGATGAAGGTCGCGCATTCGCCTCCGGATGTGTTGAGGACCCGTTCTGACCGAAGAACTGACGACGCGTCTCGGCCCAGATCTTTTTGCATTCGAGAAGAGCGTCTCGCTCGTCGGAACTGACGGTACGACATTGCTCGAGCTTTGCCGCCGTCGAGTCGGACTTCGGAGTAAGGGACCTGCGAGGTTCGGTGTGACTTTCGTCGTCGCGCAGGCGGATTGCGCAGGCAGCGACGACCAGGACAGCAATGAAGACGGCAGCGACCCTCGGGAGCCGCTCAAGTCTGTTGGTCATCATCAGTGGAACATCTGCACGGTTGTCGGTTGATAACGACCTCGGGTCAGGA
This sequence comes from Reyranella aquatilis, assembly GCF_020880995.1. Classification (GTDB taxonomy): domain Bacteria; phylum Pseudomonadota; class Alphaproteobacteria; order Reyranellales; family Reyranellaceae; genus Reyranella; species Reyranella aquatilis. The sequence continues at coordinate 406,185 of NZ_JAJISD010000005.1, forward strand.
AACGCCGCAGCTGCTCCCTACCCTGGTCCTGGGCCGCCGCTCTTTGAGCGGCCTCCAGGTTTTGCGCTCGCCCTTGTGCGGCGACGGCGGCGGTGAGATCGGCAATCTGCTGTGCCTGAAGCGCCAGAAGCTGATTGCCGGCCTGACTTGCCTGCAGCGCGCCTGCTGCGCCTTGGCTCGCTGTCACCAAAGCCGACATCTGGGTCCGGTTGGTTTCTAGATTGCCGACGACGGTTGCCTGCACCCGCATGGCGTCTTGCAGACCCGCCACCGCGTTCTGCCAGCGTGTTTGTGCGTTGGCGGTAAGGGTCTGGTCAGGCATGTTCGCAGAGGCCGGCGCGTAGGTGGTGGAGAACGCGCGATCGATCTGCTGGACGTCGTAGGCAATCCGCTGCGCCTGAGAGAGAAGCTGTTGCGTGCGCTGGATCGACTGCTCAAGCTGCTGCAAGGATGAGTACGGCAGGCTTGCCAGGTTCTTGGCCTGATTGACCAGCATCTGCGCTTCGTTTTGTAGCGAGGTGATCTGGTTGTTGATCTGCTGCAGTGCGCGCGCCGCCGTCAGTAGATTCTGCGCGTAATTGTTGGGATCGAAGACGACCAACTGCGCCACGGCCTGCCCAGGCGCTTGAGCAGCGACAATTGCAATGAAACTCGCTGTCAAGAGCGTACGGAGACGACTCATCAGAAGCCTCCGTCCTTGGCGAGCTGCGGAATGAGATCGCAAGCCCATCCAATGTCGCGTGCCCTAAGCCAGCCGGCGACGAAACCCTCGCTTCCGTGTTCGGCTAGTACCCGCTCAATCAGAGCCTGATCCGCCTTCAACGAAGCCGCGGTAAACGCGAGCGCGACTTCGCCAAGCCCAAGCTCGAACAGCCGATTTCCCCGGCGGGACTGGCAATAGTAGTCCCGCTTGGGCGTCGCGCGGGCGAGGATCTCGATCTGGCGGTCATTGAGGCCAAAGCGCCGGTAGATGGCCGTGATCTGCGGCTCAATAGCGCGATCGTTCGGCAGGAAAATTCGGGTCGGGCAGCTCTCGATGATGGCCGGTGCAATTGCCGAGCCGTCAATGTCGGCCAGTGATTGGGTGGCGAAGATGACGGAGGCGTTCTTCTTGCGAAGCGTCTTCAGCCACTCGCGGAGCTTGCCGGCAAAATCGGCATTATCAAGCGCAAGCCAGCCCTCGTCGATGAGGAGCAGGGTTGGACGGCCGTCAAAGCGATGCTCAATCCGGTGAAACAGATAGGAAAGAACTGGTGGCGCGACGGTTGTCCCGATCAATCCATCGGTCTCGAAAACCTGGACTGACGAATCCCCCAGCCGCTCGTGTTCGGCATCGAGCAACCGGTCATACGGACCCCCGAGGCAATAGGGTTGCAACGCCCGCTTCAACGCATTGGATTGCAGAAGAACGGCGAGCCCTGTAAGGGTACGCTCCTCGATCGGCGCCGACGCAAGCGAGTTTAGCGCTGACCAAACGTGGTCCTTGGTCTCTGGCGTCACCTCGATCCGTTCGCGAACCAGGATCGAAGCGATCCATTCGGCTGCCCAGCCCCGCTCCGAGACGTCATCAATGCCCGCGAGCGGCTGGAGAGCGACAAACTCGGAGGATTCTCCTGCGACGGAACCGCCGAGGTCATGCCAGTCGCCGCCCATGGCAATCGCGGCAGCACGGATCGACCCGCCGAAGTCGAAGGCAAAGATTTGCGCGTCGGGATAGCGGCGGAACTGCAGCGCCATCAGCGCCAGCAGCACCGACTTGCCGGCGCCGGTCGGGCCAATGACAAGGGTGTGTCCGACGTCACCGGCATGCAGCGAAAACCGGAACGGGGTCGAACCTTCCGTCTTACCAAAGAACAGCGGAGGCGCCTTCAAGTGATGGTCTCTCGCCTCTCCGGCCCATACCGCCGACAGCGGAATCATATGGGCGAGGTTCAAGCTCGAGATCGGCGGCTGGCGGACGTTGGCATAGACGTGTCCCGGCAGGCTACCGAGCCAGGCTTCGACAGCATTGACGGTCTCCACCATGCAGGTGAAGTCCCGGCCCTGGATCACCTTTTCGACCAGCCGCAGTTTTTCATCGGCCGCCTGCGGATCCCGATCCCAGACCGTGACCGTGGCTGTAACGAAGGCCTGGCCGATCTGATCCGAGCCCAATTCCTGCAGCGCGGCATCAGCATCGATCGCCTTGTTTTGCGCATCAGTATCGAGAAGACTTGAAGCTTCGTTGGTCATCACCTCCTTCAGGATCGCCGCGATCGACTTGCGTTTGGCGAACCACTGGCGGCGAATTCTTGTAAGCAGCTTGGTCGCATCAGCTTTGTCGAGCATGATCGCCCGGGTTGACCAGCGATACGGGAACGCCAACCGGTTGAGGTCGTCGAGAATTCCGGGCGTGGTCGCCGTCGGAAATCCGACTACGGTCAAACCGCGAAGATGCGCCGCGCCCAGCAACGGTTCAAGACCACCGGTCAGGGACTGGTCCGCAAGCAGCGCGTCGAGATACATCGGAATCTCGGGCACGCGAACGCGATGCCGTTTGGTTGAAATCGTGGAGTGAAGATAAGTGAGCGTTGCCTCGTCATCGAGCCAGCCGCATTCCGGCATAAAGCCCTCGACGAGCTGCAAGACGCGACTGGTCCGATCGATAAAGCCGCTGAGCACCTCGCGCGCATTTGCCCCTAGGGTGCGATGGCTGCCCTCGTACAGCAGCTGCTCCGCCATGGCGGCGCCCTCCTCCGGCGGAAGATAGAGGAAGGTCAGGTAATAGCTCGATTCAAAATGAGCGCCGGCTTCTTCAAACTGCGCCCTACGCTCTGCGTCGACCAACGCGGACGCAACATCCGGAAATGTATCGGGGGGATAGGCTCCGGCCGAGTGGCGCTGGGCCTCGACGAATATCGCCCAACCGGAGCCCAGACGACGGAACGCGTTGTTCAGACGCCCCACGACCGCGACAAGTTCAGCTGGTACGGCGCTGTCGAGATCCGGTCCTCTGAACTTTGCTGTCCGCTGAAACGAGCCGTCCTTGTTGAGGACGATCCCCTCATCGACGAGCGCAGCCCAAGGCAGGAAGTCGGCAAGGCGGGTGTTCGAACGGCGATATTCGGCGAGGTTCATCATGGAGAATTCAGGTGCTGAGGTGACCAGGAATGCGAACGTGCCGGCGCACGACCTCGACGAAGTCAGGATCGCGCTTGGCGGCCCAAACGGCCGCCATGTGGCCGATGAACCAGAGAAGAAGGCCGGCTAGCCAAAGGCGAAGCCCTAGGCCGAGTGCGGCGGCCAATGTGCCGTTGACGATGGCGACCGAGCGCGGTGCGCCGCCCAGCAGGATCGCCTCGGTGAGCGCGCGGTGCACGGGCGCGACAAAGCCTGAAATTTGCTCATCCATCAGATCATCACCCCACCGCCAAACGAGAAGAACGACAGAAAGAAGCTCGAAGCGGCAAAGGCGATCGACAGGCCAAACACGATCTGAATCAGCCGCCGGAAACCACCTGACGTGTCGCCGAATGCGAGCGAGAGCCCGGTCACGATGATGATGATGACCGCGATGATCTTGGCGACCGGTCCTTCAACCGATTGCAGGATTTGGTTGAGCGGTTGCTCCCAAGGCATGTTTGAGCCGGCGGCCCAGGCCGGAATGCTCAGCGAGCAGAACGCTGCAATCGCCGTGGCCGAACGGACGCCGCGCCCGAGAAAGGACAGCGCGCTCATGATTGATCTCCAATTGCTGAAAGGCTGTAGTCGCCTGATGCCCCCAAACCCGCGACGCAAGCGAGTTCACTCAGGCGTCGCTCAGCGCCGCGGCCGGCGAGCACGGCAATCACGTTGATGGTTTCGGCGATCAGCGCACGCGGGACGGTGACGACAGCTTCCTGAATGAGCTGCTCAAGCCGGCGCAGCGCCCCGAGTGCGGTGCCGGCGTGGATGGTGCCGATTCCACCTGGGTGGCCCGTCCCCCAGGCTTTGAGCAGGTCGAGCGCTTCAGCCCCACGGACCTCGCCGATCGGAATGCGATCGGGCCGCAGGCGAAGCGAGGAGCGGACAAGATCCGAAAGCGACACCACGCCATCCTTGGTGCGCAACGCCACCAGGTTCGGCGCCTTGCACTGAAGCTCGCGCGTATCTTCGATGAGAACGACGCGATCGCTGGTCTTGGCGACTTCGGCAAGAAGCGCGTTTGTCAACGTCGTCTTCCCGGTTGATGTACCGCCGGCGACCAGAATGTTCTGTCGTGCCATGACCGCGGCTCGCAATGTGCCGGCCTGGTCTGCGGTCATGATCCCCGCCGCGACGTAATCCTCAAGCGTGAACACTGCGACGGCCGGTTTGCGGATCGCAAACACTGGCGCGGCAACCACCGGCGGCAGCAAACCTTCAAATCGCTCCCCGGTCTCCGGCAGCTCGGCCGAGACCCGCGGCGCCCCCGCATAAACCTCGGCACCAACGTGATGAGCAACCAACCGAATGATCCGCTCCCCGTCGGAGGTGGACAGGGTTTCGCCAGTGTCGGTCAAGCCGCTCGACAGCCGATCGATCCACAGCCGACCATCCGGATTGAGCATCACCTCAACAATCGACGGATCTTCCAGGAACCGTGCGATTGCGGGACCAAGCGCCGTGCGCAGCATGCGTGCACCGCGCGAGCTGACCTCCGGCTGAAACGAATGGATTGTCACCAGACCCCCCAAGGAGCTGAGGGTCCCCAAGCGCCCTCAGATGGGGATGATTAGAAAAAGCAGGCGCTCGTTTAGCGCAACAAGGTCGAGTGGTCTTCGCAGGGTAGCGTAGGAAAAGAAAGGTCCGATAAGACGCGCCGTGTCCCGACGCGTGAACTGCGGTATTAGTGACGATTGTGATCGAGATGGAAGGCTTGCCTTACCACTCTCCGCTTTCATGCGGCTCAAACATCCTAATCTCGGTCGAGGCAGTGACTGTCTCAACCGGGACATTATCGTTCGCAAGCGCGCGAAGAAAGGATGCCGGCGCTCGCCAATCAAGCGAACGAAGCCATGGGACGACAAACCAAGCCAACGCCACGATCTGTACAGCAACGCTGACAGCAAACGCGACCTGATAGGCTATTGCGGGATAGTGACCGTCCTGGGGAGTCCACTGCTCCAGAATGAGGCCGGTTCCGTACTGGACCACGAACGCCCACCCGAAATGAAGCACGTTCAAGCTGCCATTCGCTCGCGCGGCGAGCTCACTTGGAAAGTATTCCGCTATGATCGCAAAGCTCAGGACTGTCGCCGCGCTGACAATCGAAACGACAATCCAGGGCAACAGTGACGGCAACGGCAGACGCATGATCAATGCCAGTTCGGCAATCACAAACAACGCTACCACCGCCGCGAACAAGGTTTCTGTGCCTATCCCACGTCTCCGCAATCGGTCAGCTATGGTCCCGAGTAGCAAGGCACCGAGACAAACTGCGATTGCCATGAGAAAGAGTTGGGCGATCAAGGCTTCGCGGTTGAAACCTTCGACATCTGCGAGCCAAGGGGCGGCCCACAACCCCTGCAACGACCAGGCGGACCCAATACAACTCGCGGAAAGCGGAGCGATTCGCCAGAAGCGCGGATCTCTGTAGATCGCTCCGAGTTTCAGGGACGTCCGCTGCGGCAACACTAATTGCGCCTTGTCTGGTACTGCCAAGAAGATCAGGAGAGCTGCAGCGAGTGTCGCGGCAGCCGAAAGCTCGAACAGCCCCCGCCAACCTGAATAGCCCATTAGCCATTCGGCCGGTGCCGTTGCCGTCACCGCGCCCAGCGCGCCCAACATAATCATGTAACCGTTGATCAGGGCGACACGCTCTCGTGGAAACCAGGTGACGATCGCTTTGAGCCCAGCCATCAATGCGGCGGCTACCCCAATCCCGATCATTGCGCGCGCAATCAGAAGCTCCAGAAGACCGGTCGATGCTGCAAATAGCGCTGCGCCGCCCGCAGCCACAACCAGGAGCACACTCTGGACGCGACGTGGGCCAAAGCGGTCCAGCAGTACTCCTATTGGAATCTGAGCGCCCGCGAGAACGAGAAAATAGACCGCCGTCAGCAGGCCAAGGTTGGCCGCATCGAGCCCCAATTCAGCTGAGAGCGGCCCAGAGATCAAGGTGTTGATGGTACGGAACAGGTAGGAGAGATAGTAACCCGCTGCGAAGGGCAGAAAAACACAGGCGATCAGGCGCCAGGCCGGAAGTCGCCCGGAGGGGTCGGACTCGGAGTGGCTTTGCTTGAGCTGTGAAGTGCTCGTCGCGGCGCGCGCGACGCAATCGGAATGGTTTGCCGATTCAGCAGAATGCGTTCGGCAGATGCCGAAAGTTTGGGTTGCTGCCGTCCTCCTCGACGGCAGCGGTCAGGTCGGCAGTTGCGTCTGGAGCGGTGGCCGGGGGTGCCTCCTGGTCGCTATGCGCGGAGACGGGCAAAGCGTTTTCAATCGGAGGGCCATCAGGTCTTGGCGCACTTACCTGCTCGATTGTCTCCCGCATTAGGAACCTTCCCGACCGAACGCGCTTGTCGACCTGCTCGGCCAAGGCCATGAACCGTTCCTGGCCAACCGCACACGCCTCATGCTGCTGTGCTTGAGGCATGGCGGGCGTAACGGTCAGGTGATAACGAGCATGCAGCGCGACCGTCTCGGCGATGGTCCGGACATCGTCGTCCAGACGCTCAAGCTGGCTTGTTATCCGCGCGAGAGCCTCATGAATGAGCCCTTCGATGGGCGGTGCCGGATCGAGGAAGCGCTCGAGAGCGGCCTCCATCACCATGCTCTTGCCAACGCCGGGACGGTCGGTGGCAGCTTCCAGTCGCTTGAAAAGCTGGTCAGTGAGCTTGACGGTGACCTTTCTCGTCACAGCGGAGCTCTGCTGTGCTGATCGCGCGTCTGGGTCGGCATGCTCCGAATTTGCCCCGTTCGCTCCGTTGAGTTCAGTGTCGATGCCCATAGTCGACTCTCCCGAATGCACAAAAATTCAGCGCGCGCATGCGAAGCTGCGCTCCAATTTCGTGACAAATGACAGTGATTGCCCCAGCGACGATGGGGCGACAGAAGGAGCAGGACGCCCGCTACTTCAACCGGAGAGAGTCCAGGGGCGTAGTCTGGCGTAGCGAAAGAAAGGAATGGCGCGTTGGTCCTTTGGCGACGATTTCCTACCTGCCAGGCAACTCGACGGGGAAATTTCGCTACTCGGACGTGCCTGAGGCCTGCAAGTCGGTGCTCACTTCGTCCAGTACCGTTGAGCCGCTGGAGAGCCGCCGTCCAAGTGCTTCAACAAAGCGATCGTAGCGCCCGGCGCCCTTGGCGCGCGCGGCCGGTGTCGAATGCTCTGGCAGCGCTGGCGTGGAGGTCAACCAGAAACGGATGAACAGCGCGACGGTCTCAAGCGTCACGGTGTCGTTGCGTTCGAGACGTTCGAGCACGCGTGCAATCCGATCCAGCCGCTTGGCAATGGCCGCCTCGCGGCGGTCGGAATCGTCAGGCGAAAGGAACGAAGCGATTGCAGCCTCGGCGACCAGCGACTTGGGCTGGGCGCGGCGCTTTGCGAAGGCATCCAGCGTCTTGAAGGTGTCGGGATCGAGGTAGATGCTGAGCTGGACCTTTTTCATACTGACTACTTACAGGTCCATACCATCGTCGGGGTCGAGGCTGACAGCCCGCGCGACACCCTGCATCGACCGGTTCATCGCTTGCGCCTGGATAGCATCGGCGTCTCCGTCATCGGGCCCAGCGTCGAACTCGTGCTCGGCAAGCGGCGCCTTAATCACGACCTCCTCATTCTGCGGAAGCTCTGGCTCGCGGCGAAGGCCGCCATTCGGGTCGTCGCCCCTGCCCTTGCGCTGTGTGAGCAAGTTTATTGAAGGGGGAATCGGCGCACGGCTCGACCAGTCGTCCTGTCGTGCAGGCAAGGTGATCGGTTCGGGGCGTGGTGGCCTCAACAACCGTTGCTGGAACTGCGGATCCTCATAGTAGCGGACCTTGGTGGCCCGCACCGGGTGCACTCCGGAGATCATCACGATGGCCTCTTTCGGTGAGAGCTGCATGACCTCGCCCGGCGTGAGCAGCGGCCGAGAGGTCTCCTGACGGCTCACCATCAGATGTCCAAGCCATGGGCTTAAGCGATGCCCGGCATAATTCTTCATGGCGCGCAACTCGGTAGCCGTCCCCAGCGCATCCGACACGCGCTTGGCGGTTCGTTCGTCATTGGTCGAGAAGGCGATCCGGACATGGCAATTGTCCAGAATCGCGTGGTTCGGACCATAGGCGCGTTCGAGCTGATTTAGACTCTGGGTGATCAAAAAGCTGCGGATGCCATAGCCTGCCATGAACGCGAGCTGGGTTTCGAAGAAATCGAGCCGGCCAAGCGCTGCGAACTCATCGAGCATCAGCAGGAGTTTTTGACGGCGCCGGTCGGGATCCAGGCTCTCGGTCAATCGCCGTCCGATCTGATTGAGGATGAGCCTCATCAGGGGTTTTGTGCGGACAATGTCGGACGGCGGCACCACGAGGTACAGCGAGACGGGTCGAGTTCCGTCCATCAGATCGCGGATGCGCCAGTCGCACCGGCCGGTGACCTTGGCCACGACCGGATCCCGATAGAGTCCCAGGAAGCTCATCGTGGTCGACAATACGCCCGAGCGCTCGTTCTCGCTCTTGTTGAGGAGCTCGCGCGCAGCTGAAGCCACGACTGGATGAATGCCAGCCCCGAGATGCGGGGTTGCCAGCATTGCTTTGAGCGTCGCCTCGATCGGGCGCGACGGGTCGGACAGAAAATTGGCGACGCCGGCGAGCGTCTTGTCAGACTCTGAATAGAGAACATGCAGTATCGCGCCCACCAGCAGCGAATGGCTGGTCTTCTCCCAATGATTGCGGCGCTCGAGGGCCCCTTCGGGATCAACCAAAATGTCAGCGATGTTCTGGGCGTCACGCACCTCGCAATCGCCCCGGCGGATCTCGAGAAGCGGATTGTAGGCGGCGCTCGCCGCATTCGTCGGATCGAAGAGAAGCACTGGCCCGAAACCAGCGCGCCAGCCCCCGGTGATGGCAAAATTTTCACCCTTGATGTCGTGGACAATGGTCGAGCCCGGCCAGGTCAGAAGCGTCGGGACGACGAGGCCAACACCCTTGCCCGACCGCGTTGGAGCAAAGCAGAGCACATGCTCGGGCCCGTCATGCCGAAGATAGCGGCCCTGAAACCGGCCGAGTACCACACCATCGGCCCCCAACAGCCCCGCGCGCCTGACCTCGCGTGCATCCGCCCATCTGGCTGAGCCGTAGGTAGTGACGTCCCTCGCCTCCTGCGCCCGCAACACCGAGAGCGCGATTGCGATGGCGATGGCCGCGAAGCCACCGCTCGCGGCAATGATGCCACCCTCGAGAAAGATTGCCGGTGCGTAGCCGTCGAACTTGAACCACCAGCCGAAGAAGCTGAACGGCTGATAAACCGGCCAAGGCCCGAGCGTGAACCAGGCAGGTCCGAGCTGCGGCTGGAAGCCGAGGCGCCACGCGGTCCACTCGGTCGCCGCCCACAGGAAGGCGAGCACAACCAAACAGACCAGGATCACCTGATGCCAGAGAATCTTGGTCGCGGACATGGGTGAAGGTGTTGGCGCCATCGACACGCGGGCGCAAGGACGAGGTCCGCTGCATCGCAGTCGAGCGTGTCCTGGCGCAGAGATCGGCGGGTCAAAGCGACAGCCCGCGCTTGCGCCCAAAACTCCAGTCGACACTGCCGGGACCGGCGATGCCGCTCACCTGTTTCCCCCGTTCGCGTTCGAGCGAAGGTGCCCAGGGCACAAGCTGGAAGCCGAGACCATTGTCGATCATCGCGAAACGGCCGGAGGCCAGGGACAGCCTCTGCCGGTAAACTCCAGAAACCGGCTGGCCTGTTTCGCTCGGCAAGTGCGAAAGCCCTGTTTCCTCGGCCAGACGCCGTCCGACGTTATCGAGTTCGCGCCGCCGCAGGGTTTCGATCAGGCCGCGGCCAAGCGTAACCTTTTCACCCGCCCGGCGGGCGAGACCCCACTCAGCCAACGCGTCGATCCGCCGATCGAGCGCGGCGCGGACCTCGGCGCCAAAACCGGCGCCCGACAGTTCGGCGGGCTCGCGCGCAGCGAGTTGCCGGTCCAGCCAGGTGGCGCCGTCCGCCACGACCTGTTGATCGAGGTTCAGGTCCGAGCGCACGGCGAGCGCGATACGTGTTCGGCCGCTTGTGTCCTCGAAGCGCCGGAGTTCCACGATCGCGCCGATCGGCCCATCGCCGGCCATGTCGATATCGGGGAGTTTGAGGTGATGCACGCGCCCGTCGACCCCATCGACGATGGCAAACGCCGTGCCCTTGAGCTCGTCATCGAGCCCGCGGGCGATGAGCCGGCCGATCACCGGCTCTCCATGGCGTTCGCCTTCGAGCGCCCAGGATGAGGGCGCACGGGTCGCGCCATCTTTGGTCAAGCTCTTGTGCAGCCGCTTGATGATATCCCCGCGCTCGCCGAGCGCACGCAGGCGCGACTCCACGTCCGCGGGCAGCACCCAGCGGGCGGGACCAGCCGGTTCGGCCAGGCCCAATCTCTCAAGGGTCCGCATCCGCCCGATCCGGATCTCCCGCAGTGGGTCGCGCGCTGCATCCCGGTCCGGCCTCAAATCGATCACTCCGTCCGCCGCCCCCGCTTCCCGGGCTAACGCACGGTCGAGCCTGGTCCAGCGCTCTGCAGTCACCTCCACTTCAAGGCTACGGCGGACCTCAAGTTCCGACCGTAGGCCGAGTTCGCGGGTAACGAGATCGCCGGCGCGGGCGCGCAAGCCCGTCGCAATGTAGTCGCGACTGATGACGAGGTCTGTTCCGTCGTCCGTACGGCCGCGCGCGAGGACGTGGATATGCGGATGCTCCGTATTCCAATGGTCGATCGCGACCCAGTCGAGCCGGGTGCCGAGGTCGCGGGAGGCCTGATCCATGAGCTCGCGGGTGAAGCTGCGCAAGCTCGCGAGCTCGGAAGCATCGTCGGGCGAGACGATAAACCGGAAATGATGCCGGTCACCCTCGCAACGCTCAGCGAAAGCGCGACCATCTGCATCATCGCCCGCTGCGTCAAACAGCCGGCCAGGTGCGCCGTCGCGGGTCACGCCGTCGCGCTGGAGGTAGCCGACATGGGCCCGCAGAGCCCCCGGCGATCGCATTCGGCGCACCACGCGGGCCTTGATCATGGCGGTTCGGGCGCGGCTGTTGAGGAGCCGGGTGGCGGCAAGGCTGGCCGCGCGACCGCGTCCGAACTTGCTGGCACGGCTGCGGCGGCCCCGCGAGTAACCGCCGGCCTTCTGCGCGGCCTTGAGTGCCTGCGCCAGAAAGGATTTTGTCCGGGGCGCGCGGGTCGAGCGGATGCGGCCCGGACGGATGCGGAAATCGTCGTTACCGGTCATCCTGCCCGCCGTAAGGTGTCGAAAGCTGAGCAACAGTAGCGCGTTGGCGAGATTCGCAAGTTGTGCTGGCCATTCGCAATGTTTGCCGCGTCATTGGAATTTGCTGGTGTTTACTGCTCGAACCGACCCGCCGAACCTTGCGGCTTTTATCCTGCCGTCCATGATCTGGTGCCCCTCGACCGGTAAACCTCATGAGCACCGTCACCGGAATGATCGAAACCATACGATGGCCGGCGCTTCGCATCACGGCAGCCGATTTGCGTTTCCACGGCGCACAAACAGTCCGCCAGCTTGCGGGGCCAACGCAGTTGCGCGGTCAACGGAATGGCTGACCAATGACCGGTCTGATGACGTTCGGAATGATGATGACGCGGCCGCGGCATTGCCCTGATCGTGTGTAGCGAACAGCGGCGAGTCCTGCCACGACAGCAAGCGCCGGCCAACGGTGACCATGTCATTGGCGAGACCTTCTCCGAGTAGCGGTGCGAGCATGGCGACGTAGAGTTGGGTCTCGGTCGGCAGCTCGCGGCTCGTCGCCAGATATTCGTCGTAACGCGCAGGGCCTGCATTGTAAGCAGCCAGAAAACCAGGCGAACCGTAGCGATCATGCATCTCGCGCAAGTATGCCGCGCCGGCAAGGATGTTGTCGCGCGGCTCATATGGGTCGGCACCGAGCCCGTGACGGGCGCGCAAACCGGCCCAGGTATTGGGCATGATCTGCATCAACCCCATGGCGCCTTGAGGCGAGAGCGCCAGCACGTCGCCGCCACTTTCCATTGCCATCACAGCGCTGATCCAGGAAGCCGGCACACCGAATCGCTGCGCAGCTTCGTGAACAAATCTTGCGTAGGGATCGGCGGAAGATGCGTCTTGGGGCCGCGCAGTGACAGCAGGTTCGGCATGTACCCTCCCGGCAGATCCAGCCCCGCACGACGCCAGCAGGATCACAATCATCGGCGCCGCCAATCGGGCGACGGCTCGTCGGAGCTTGGCCGGGAAGGAGAAAGGGCCGCGGCGCCGCGCGAACAAGGGAGCGGCTGCTTGAACGCGAGAGCGTTGCATGGTCAATCCTCCTTCTCGATCCAGACGGGGTGCGCGCGGCCGATGACGGCGGACGCCGGAAGCGGCCCGAAGTACCGCCCGTCCAGAGAGTCCGCCGACTGCCAGTTCATCAGGAAGAGCTCGCCCGCGGCGATGACGCGGCATCCCTGCCAGACGGGAAGCAGCCGACCCTGTCCGTCGCGTTCGCGCGCCGCGCCCATCGGGGTCGCATCGATCATTACCGTGAGCCCTTCCCTGCAGACGGTCTGCCCGGGAAGCGCCAGGACGCGCTTCAGCATGGGAACGCTACGCGGCAGATAGCCGCCGTCTGCGAGGAAGATAGCGAGGGGCTCTGGAGGCATCACGGCGACGAGCTCGGGGACGTAGCGCTCGCCGGTTGACTGCAGCCGGTAGAGACCCACAGGCACACTTGCCGAGGCATTCCACACGTAGAGCGGAAGCGCACCCCAACCAAAGGTTAACGCCAGGGCGCCAACACCGGCCAGCGCTGTGACGAGGATCAGGGCCCGGCCGGTCATGGGTCAATCCGCTGCCGAAGGAGCCAGGCTTTGTGCCGCGCCAAAGTGTAGGGCCTCAGCGCTTCGCCGACCGACAGACGATTGTGAACGTGACGCCAGTAGTCCGGTGCTGCATCGGCCCCGTCGATGCCAAGCGACTCGTCGATGTCGATCATCTGCAGCACGTGCTTGACCTTCGGCCAGCCGGACGCCCGCAGCAGGATGTCAGCGCCAGGGCGCACGAACGGAATCGTTGCGCAGGCTTCGCTGGACCGGACGGCACGCAGGATGTCGATGCGCGACGCAACCGTGCCGTAATCGTTGGCCGCCCAGCGTACGAAGGCAAAGACGCTGCCAGGCGCAAAGGACAGGACACGCCGACGACGATCGACGATCTGCTCCGCTGCGGCTCGTCCGAAGCGGATCCAATGCTCGGTCTGCTTCTCGAGCCACAGGAGATCGACATGCGTGAGGTCGCTCAAGCGGCACCTCTGTCCGGTGTCGGAGGCACGCGCCTTAACAGTTCCCTTACCGGGCAACCTATTATCCCCGACGGTGGATGAGTGCGGACCGTTAGACAGATTCCGAAGGAATCTGAGTTAGAGAAGTTACGGCCGCTCCAACCTGTTGGGCGCCAAAGACTTTCAGGCGATTGCGGTCCCCGATAGCACGAGGATTGGGTCCCCGATGGCACGACAGGCGCCGTCCCCGTTAGCACGAGGCGAGTCACAGCTTGTCCCCAGGACGAGCGGTTGGTGCGTTGCTGCGCAATGTCGTCACGAACGGTTCGCGGAGGATCGGCGTGAAGACCAGGCGTTCGGCGCCCCGGCGCCCGCGCTCGATGAGCAGCCGGTAGCCGGGCAGTGTCTGGCGCCGCACGATCTCGCGCAGATCGTAGGCGAAGTGCTTGAGCGGCGAGAGGCTCCCGGACTTGGCGTGCAGATGCAGGAAATCGAAGCTCCAGCCGCCGGCCTGGCGGCCGCCATGCTTGCGCACGACGCGGTAGAGCCAGCGTTCCAGCCCGCCCGTCAGATCGAAGTATGCCCGGTCGATGGTGAGCACAAGCGCATCGTCCAGGACGCCGGCATAAAACCAGTCCGGCAGGATCAGCTCGAGCCCGAGCGGGCGACCGTTCGGGTCGGCAGTCTCCTTCCATTCGTTGATCCAGGAGAAACGGTGACGCCGCCGCTCCGCTGGCTGGCGGATGGATGTCAGTACCGTGGTCGACTGCAGCCGGTCGAGCGCGGCCTTCAGGCGATCGTAATCCCGTGCACCGGTGCCCCGGCCGACGAAGGTCAGGATCTCATAGGGAGTTGCAGCCATAAGACGGGAGGTCTTCAATCCGGTGTCCCTCGCCTCGACGATCTGGGAGGCCGCCCAGATCAGCACGTCGGCGTCCCAGATGGTTGCCATGCCGTGGTCGGGCACGGCCTCGACCCGGATCGCGACGGCGCCGGTGCGGTATTCGATCGGCCGGACGCGCCTGGACTTGGCCAGGGAGAAAAACGGATAGGCCATGAGATCTTGTGCGTCCCGCGGCGCGAGATCACCGGGCAGCGCCCGGAAAAGATCGAGCTGCTCCCGCTCGCCCGCCCGCCGATGCTGAACAGTCACCCTCCCGCTCCGATCAGCGTCGCGCGCGGGTGGGAACGGCGAAAGAAACTGCCATCCGCGGCTTTGCCGGCAGCACCGTTCCGGCACCAGGGTCGGAGGTCGAGGTCTTGGCGCCGCGATCGGCCCATGCCTTGAGGTCTTCCACGGCATAGACGACCCGTCCCCCGATCTTTCGATAGGTTGGGCCCGTGCCATACGTCCGATGCTTCTCCAAAGTGCGCCCCGAAAGGCTGAGAAATCGCGCCGCTTCAGCGGTGCGGAGAAACCGTGGCGGCAGACCGGCGGCGGGATCGGGCATGGGAGAGCCTCCAGGAACCTGGTGAGAGCCGCCGGCGGTGACGGCGGGAGCACGATCACCGTGGCGGAGGAGGACGGCG
>NZ_JAJISD010000006.1 GCF_020880995.1 Reyranella aquatilis
GCATGCGCAAGCTCGTGACCATCCTCAACGCAATCCTCAGGGACAAAAAGCCATGGGCAAACGCTTGACCCTCACGACGGTCGCTCAGGATGAGGTAAGTGGGTCAATGTGACCTGGAACGGCGCTAAGAGGCACAAAGGTCCCTCACTTCGTTCGAGATGACATCGCCGTCGGGATTGGCGCAATGCGTCGAGTCAGAAATCGGCGTCATCCCGAACGAAGTGAGAGACCTTTCGCTTCAGGCCAACTGCCTGCCTCTTCGGCGGCACTGGCGCGCAAGCGGGCAGGCGGTATCACAACCATCTGGATGTGATTTGGGCACTGCACAACGCATCTGCCGAATTCTCCAATAGGATCAGGCGCTTCGCACTTCGCCTCGGCGCGCCTGCCGCTTGGCATGGTTCCTGCTGTCTTGTCAGCGAGACGCCCAATGATGGGCGCCTCCTGAATTTCAAGGGCAGGCCAATGGCGGTCTGCCTTTCCGGACAACGACGTCCCACACGGTCGCTTTCCCGCGGCCGCTTGGGGCGTCGTTTTTTTTGGAGTCGAGTCTGGTGGGTCACGTCGAGCGACCGAAGGTGAGAGTGGGGTTCATTCCCCTGATCGACTGCGCGCCCGTGCTGTTCGCGGAGGTCCTCGGCCTCTACGAGCGTCACGGTCTCGACGTCGAGCTGCGCCGCGAAGTCTCGTGGTCGAACATCCGCGACAAGCTGGCGGTCGGCCTGCTCGACGCCGCCCACATGCTCTCGCCGATGCCGCTCGCGACCACGCTCGGCATCGACAGCGTCAACGTCCCGATGATCGCGGCGATGACGCTGCACCTCAACGGCAACTCGATCACGCTCTCGAACGGTCTGTGGCGCGAGATCGAGGAAGCCGCGCCCGAGCATGTCGGCGACAACCGTCCCGCCGGAGCGCCGCTCGACGCCCGCGCGCTGGCGGTGGTCGTCGCCCGCCGTCGCCGCGACGGCCGGGCGCCCATCACGCTGGCGTCGGTCTTCACCTACTCCTCTCACAACCACCTGCTGCGTCTGTGGCTCGCGTCGGGCGGCATCGATCCGGATCGCGACGTGCGTCTCACGGTAGTGCCGCCGCCGCACATGGTGGCGCATCTTTCCGGCGGCACCATCGACGGCTACTGCGTCGGCGAGCCGTGGAACCAGCAATCTGCGAGCCTCGGCATCGGCCGCATCGCCGCGTCCAGCCGGCAGATCTGGGACTCGATGCCGGAGAAGATCCTCGGCACGACCGAGGCGTGGGCGCAGCAGAATCCCAAGACCCTGATCGCGCTGGTGAAGGCCATCACCGAGGCCGGCGCCTGGCTCGACGAGCCGGCCAACCGGCCCGAGGCGGCGCGCATCCTGTCGACGCCGCGCTTCCTCAACGTGCCGGCCGACGTGATCGGCCGCTCCTTGAGCCAGCCGGACTTCCACATCTTCCATCGCCAGCTCGCCAACTTCCCATGGCGCAGCCACGCCGACTGGTACCTGTCGCAGATGGTGCGGTGGGGACAGGTGGCGCCACGCCACGACATGCGGGCCGTCGCCGACCGTGTCTTCCGCAGCGACATCTACCGCGCCGCGGCCAGCGAACTGGGGCTGCCGTGCCCGCTCGACGATCGCAAGGTCGAGGGCGCGCATCCGGATCCCTGGATCATCCCGACCAACGGCGCACCGGTCGCGATGGGACCGGACAGTTTCCTCGATGGGTCGGTGTTCGACCCAAGCACAGAAACGTCAAAGACCTTCAAACAGCAGGAGAGCAATCATGGCTAACAGGAACGGCCGCAAGGGCCTGGGACGGCGCGACCTTCTCAAGAGCGCCTCGGGCGTCGCGGCGACGGCCGCCCTGATGAGCGCCGTGCGTGCCTCCTTTCCGGGCGGTGCCTTCGCGCAGACGAGCGGACCGGAGACCAACAAGGTCACGCTGGGCTTCATCGCGCTCACCGATTCCTCGCCGCTGATCATCGCCAAGGAAAAGAAGCTGTTCGACAAGTACGGCATCACCGACGCCAACGTCGCCAAGCAGGCGTCGTGGGGGACGACGCGCGACAATACCGTGCTGGGTTCGTCTTCGGGCGGCGTCGACGGCGCCCATATCCTGACGCCCAAGCCCTACCAGATGTCGCTGGGGCTCACGACGCCGGAGAACAAGCCGGTGCCGATGTACATCCTGTCGCGCCTCAACACGAACGGCCAGGCGATCTCGGTCGCCAAGGACCTGATGAGCACCGGCGCCACCGTCAATGCGGCGCCGCTCAAGGAGGCCTTCGCCAAGATGAAGGCCGCCGGCAAGGACCCGAAGTGCGCGATGACCTTCCGCGGCGGCACCCACGACCTGTGGATCCGCTACTGGCTGGCCGCGGGCGGCATCGATCCCGACAAGGACGTCTCGACCATCGTCGTGCCGCCGCCCCAGATGGTGGCCAACATGAAGGTCGGCAGCATGGAGGCCTTCTGCGTCGGCGAACCGTGGAACGAGCAGCTCGTCAACCAGGGCATCGGCTACACCGCCTGCACCACGGGCGACATCTGGAAGGACCATCCGGAGAAGAGCCTCGCCATGCGCGCCGAGTGGGTCGACAAGAATCCGAAGGCGGCGCTGGCCGTCCTGCAGGCTGTGCTCGAGGCGGCGCAGTGGTGCGACAAGCTCGAGAACGGCAAGGAACTGGCCGACATCGTCGGCAAGCGCCAGTGGTTCAACTGTCCCCCCTCCGACATCATCAACCGCATCGAAGGCAAGGTGAACTACGGCGACGGCCGCAAGATCGACAACCGCGACCTGTCGATGAAGTTCTGGCGCGACCACGCCTCCTATCCCTACCAGAGCCACGAACTCTGGTTCCTGACCGAGAACCAGCGCTGGGGCATGATGGCCGCCGACCTCGACACCAAGGCAATCATCGGCAAGGTCAACCGCGAGGATCTGTGGCGCGAGGCCGCCAAGGCGATCGGCGTTCCCGCGAACCAGATGCCGGCCGGCGTGTCGCGCGGCAAGGAAACCTTCTTCGACGGCAAGGTCTTCGACCCGGCCGATCCGAAGGCCTATCTGGCGGCCCTCCAGATCAAGAAGGTGGCGTGATGCCGGCCACTGCAAGGGCGGCCTCCGTGGCCGCTGCGACACCTGTGCCGGAAACCTCGGCCGAGATCGTCACGTTCCGGCCGCCCGTGCGGCCGGCTCTCGAACGCGCTCTGGAGATGGCGCGCCATGTCGCGAGCGTGGTCCTGCCGCCGCTCATCGTGCTCTCGATCACGCTGTTCGTCTGGCAGCTGCTCTGCTCGGAGCCCGGCGCGCGCCTGCCGCCGCCGACCAAGGTGGTGGCCGACGCCTGGGATTTCATCGCCGACCCGTTCTACGACAATGGCGGCATCGACAAGGGCGCGTTCTGGCAGATTTCCAAGAGCCTGGGGCGCGTGGCGATCGGCTTCAGCCTCGCCGCCGTGGTCGGCATCGCGCTCGGCGTTCTGGTCGGCCAGAGCACCTGGGCGATGCGCGGCCTCGATCCGATCTTCCAGGTGCTGCGCACCGTGCCGCCGCTCGCCTGGCTGCCGCTGTCGCTGGCGGGCTTCCGCCATGCCGATCCCTCGGCCCTGTTCGTGATCTTCATCACCTCGATCTGGCCGATCATCATCAACACCTCGGTGGGCGTGCGGAACATCCCGCAGGACTATCGCAACGTGGCGGCCGTGATCCGGCTGTCCTGGTGGGAGGTCTTCTACAAGATCACGCTGCCCGCCACCGTGCCCTACATCTTCACCGGCCTGCGCATCGGCGTCGGCCTCAGCTGGCTCGCCATCGTGGCGGCCGAGATGCTGATCGGCGGCGTCGGCATCGGCTTCTTCATCTGGGACGCGTGGAACAGCTCGCGCATCTCCGACATCATCGTGGCGCTCGTCTATATCGGCATCGTCGGCTTCCTGCTCGACAAGCTGATCGCCACGATCGGTCACTTCGTGTCGCACGGCGTCTCGGCGCAGTAGGGGAGCACCCGGCCATGACAACCCAGCCCTATCTCAAGTTCGAACAGGTCGGCATGAGCTTCCGCCGCGGCCAGATGGCGACGGAAGTGCTGCGCGACGTCAACCTGCGCATCGAGCAGGGCGAGTTCGTCTCGCTGATCGGCCATTCCGGCTGCGGCAAGTCGACCCTGCTCAACATCCTGGGCGGCCTGCTGAAGTCGACAAGCGGCGAGGTCTTCCTCGAAGGCAAGGTTGTCGACGATCCGGGTCCCGACCGCGCCATCGTGTTCCAGAACCATTCGCTGCTGCCGTGGCTGACCGTCTACGGCAACATCGCGATCGCCGTCGACAAGGTGTTCGGCTCGTCGAAGAGCAAGGCCGAGCGCCACGACTGGGTGATGCACAATCTCGAACTGGTGCAGATGGCCCAGGCCAAGGACAAGCGGCCGCACGAAGTGTCGGGCGGCATGAAACAGCGCGTGGGCATCGCGCGGGCGCTCGCCATGCAGCCCAAGGTCCTGCTGATGGACGAGCCGTTCGGCGCGCTCGATGCACTCACCCGCGCGCACCTGCAGGACAGCGTCATGGAGATCCATGCGCGCCTCGGCAACACGGTGATGATGATCACCCACGATGTCGACGAGGCGGTGCTGCTGTCGGACCGCGTGGTGATGATGACCAACGGTCCCGCCGCCACGATCGGCGAGATTCTGCCGGTCGACCTGCCCCGGCCGCGCCGCCGGCTCGAACTGGCGACGGATGCCGAATACGCCCGCTGCCGCGCGGCCGTGCTCGAGTTCCTCTATGCACGTCACAGGGTGCCGGCGCGGGCCGCATGACCGAGGAATTCGACGACGCCCAGAAGCAGTGGCTGCAGGGTTTCGTCAGCGGGATCGAAGCCCGCAAGGCGGCGGACAAGCTCGCCTCACGCCCGCCGGGCGCGCCGGCAGCGGGTCAGGCGATCGGACCGGATGCCCTGCAGCATGCCGCGCAGGACCGTGCCGTGGCGGCCGGCGGCCGGCTGGTGGCCGAGGAGACGGCCAAGCGGGCGCGTCATCCGCTCGATCGCTGGGACGAGCTGGTGGAGCGCGCCGGGGCGGGGCAGTTTCCCAAGGGCATCGACGTCTTCCTCACGAAGTATCACGGACTCTTCTTCGTCGCGCCGGCCGAGAATTCCTTCATGTGTCGGCTGCGCATGCCCAACGGCATCCTGAACGCCTGGCAGATGCGCGGCCTGGCCGACGCGGCCGACGCGTTCGGCGGCGGCTATGCCGATGTCACGACGCGCGCCAACCTGCAGATCCGCGAGATTCCGGCACGGCACGCGATCGACCTGCTGCTGGCCGTGCAGGATCTCGGGCTCACGGCACGCGGCTCCGGCGCCGATAACATCCGCAACATCACCGGCAGCGCGACGGCCGGCATCGACCCGCAGGAGCTCTACGACACGCAGCCGCTGTGCCGCGCCATGCACCATTACATCCTCAATCACCGCGAGATGTATGGCCTGCCGCGCAAGTTCAACATCGCCTTCGACGGCGGTGGGCGCGTGCCCGTCCTCGAGGACACCAACGACATCGGCTTCGTGGCGACCGAGGTGACGGGCGGCGAGGGCTTTGAGCCCGGCATCTATTTTCACCTCCAGTTGGGCGGTATCACCGGCCATCTCGATTTCGCCTTCGAGACCGGGGTTCTCCTGAAGTCCGACGAATGCGTGCCCGTGGCGGGCGCCGTGGTGCGTGCCTTTGCCATCCACGGCGATCGCACCAACCGGCAGAAGGCGCGACTGAAGTACGTGATCGATCGCATGGGCCGCGAAGCCTTCCTGGCCGAAGTCGAAAAGGAACATGGGGCGAAGCTGCGCCGTGCAGCGGGCGCGCAGTTGGCGCCGCGCACGCTGGCGGACAAGCATGGCCATATCGGCGTGCATCGCCAGAAGCAGGCGGGGCTCAACTATCTCGGCCTCGTCCTGCCGGTGGGCCGCATGACGTCGGCGCAGATGCGCGGCGTCGCCGAGATCGCGGAGCGCTTCGGCAGCGGTACGATCCGGCTGACCGTGTGGCAGAACCTGCTGATCTCAGACGTGGCCGACCGCGACGTCGGCCTCTGCATCACCGCCTTCGCGGCGCTCGGGCTGCGCGTCGAGGCGAGTGCCCTGCGGCGGGGCCTGGTCGCCTGCACCGGCAATGCCGGCTGCAAGTTCGCGGCGGCGAACACCAAGGGCCATGGATTGAAGCTGGTGGAGCATCTCGAGAGGCGACTGGCCATCGACACGCCGATCAACATCCACCTGACCGGCTGCCACCATTCCTGCGCGCAGCACTATGTCGGCGACATCGGCCTGATCGCGGCAAAGGTCGAGCGCGGCGAGGACAGCGTAGAGGGCTATCACGTCTTCATCGGCGGCGGCGCCGCGGCGACCGCTGAGCAGGCGATGGCGCGGGAGTACGCGAGCTCGATTGCCTTCGACGACCTGCCGCCGCTTCTCGAAAGGCTGTTGTCGGCCTATCTGGCGCACCGTTTGTCCGCCGCCGAATCGTTCTTCGAGTTCTGCCGACGCCATGAGATCGCGGCCCTGCGCGAGCTGGCCGATCGCGCGCCGGTGCTGGCGCTTGCCGCATGAACATCGTGACGCCCATTCCGCAGATCGTCCCCGAGAACGCGCCGTTCTCGACGGAACAGCGCGCCTGGCTGAACGGCTTCTTCGCCGCCTATCTCGGCGTCGCCGACAGCGCCGCTGCGGATGAGGCGGCAGAACCTGCCGAGCCCGAGGATCATCCCTGGCACGATGCGGCGCTGACGATGGCCGAGCGGCTCGACCTGGCAAAAGGCGCGAAGCCCGAGCGCCAGCTCATGGCCGCGATGGCGCAGCTCGATTGCGGCCAGTGCGGCTATCTCTGCCAGACCTATGCCGAGGCGGTGTGGTCCGGCGCCGAGGCCGACCTGGGCCGCTGCGTGCCGGGCGGCAAGGAAACGCAGCGCAAGATCAAGGAACTCGTGGCTGCGCTCGAGCCGCTGCGAAGCGGTTCCGCCGTCGCGGCCCCCGCCTTGAAACCCGCGGCACAGGTCGGCTTCTCGCGCGACCGGCCCGCACTCGCCACGCTGGTCGACGCTCATCCGCTCAACCGCCCCGGCTCCGCCAAGGACGTGCGCCACGTCGTGCTCGATCTCTCGGCGAGCGACGTCACATACGAGGCGGGCGA
Source organism: Reyranella aquatilis (assembly GCF_020880995.1). Lineage (GTDB taxonomy): Bacteria > Pseudomonadota > Alphaproteobacteria > Reyranellales > Reyranellaceae > Reyranella > Reyranella aquatilis. The sequence goes on from NZ_JAJISD010000006.1 coordinate 7,163, forward strand.
CAGCCTGGGCGTCTTCGCCCGCAAGAATCCGCAGCTCGTGCAGGCGGTGCTCGACCGGCTCGGCGCCACCGGCGAGGAGATGGTCGGCATCGATCACGAGGCGCTGCCACTGCGGCAGGCGCTGCTCAGCAAGGTCGACATCGCCCGGCCGAGCGACGAGTGCATGCTGTTCCTCGCGAACCGTGCCTTCGACGGCGAGGAAGCCTTGAAGCTCCAGGCGCTGGCGGCGGGCGAGGGGCCGCCGGAACTGGCCGAGGCCGATCTGCTCGACTTGTTGCAGGCCTTCCCGTCGGTCTCGCCGTCGCTGCCCGGCCTGTTGAAGTCGCTCGACCGGCTGCAGCCGCGTCTCTATTCGATCGCCTCGTCGCCCAAGGCGCATCCGGGCGAGGTCCATCTGACGGTCTCGGCGGTGCGTTGGGACGCGAAGGAAAGGACCCGGACCGGCATCGGCTCGTGCTACCTCGCCGACTTTGCCAAACCGGGTGACGTCATCCCGGTGTTCGTGCAGAAGAGCCATGGCTTCGCGCCGCCCGTGGACGATACGGTGCCCGCCATCATGGTCGGGCCGGGCACGGGCATCGCGCCGTTCCGGGCTTTCCTGGAGGAGCGCGATGCGCGCGGGGCCAAAGGCAGGAACTGGCTGTTCTTCGGTGACCAGAAGCGCACGACGGACTTCCTCTACGAGGACCAGATCGCCGACTGGCAGCGGCGCGGAGTCCTGTCGCGCCTCGATCTCGCCTTCTCGCGCGACCAGGCCGAGAAGATCTACGTCCAGACCCGCATGCGCGAGAACGCCGCCGAACTCTGGGCCTGGTTCGAGCAGGGGGCGCACTTCTACGTCTGCGGCGACGCCAAGCGCATGGCCAAGGACGTCGAGACGGCGCTGCTCGATATCGCCATGGAGCAGGGCGGCAGGAGCCCTGCGGAGGCGAAGGTCTGGCTCGACGGCCTCGCGAAGGCCGGCCGGTATCAGCGCGATGTCTACTAGGCGCCTTAAGTCCTCAATCAATCCACCCAACCTCGTCCCGAGGAGCCGTGCGGAGCATGGTGTCTCGACGGATGGGCAACGAGCGTGGTGCGCGTGCCCACCCTTCGAGACGCGCTCCTTCGGAGCGCTCCTCAGGGTGAGGTCGTTGTTGTCGTCATGACCGCCGCCGGTGTCCACACGACCTGCCCCTATTGCGGCGTGGGATGCGGGATCGTCGCCACGCCCGACGGCCGGGGCGGGGCAGGCATCGCGGCCGATCACGATCATCCGGCCAATCAGGGACGGCTGTGCTCGAAAGGCGCGGCACTGGGCGAGACCCTGTCGCTGGAGGATCGCCTGCTGCATCCCGAGATCGACGGCCGGCGGGTTTCCTGGGACGTGGCGCTCGACACGGTGGCGGATGGTTTCCGCAGGACCATCGCCGAACACGGACCCGACGCCGTTGCCTTCTACGTCTCCGGCCAGTTGCTCACCGAGGACTATTACGCGGCGAACAAGCTGATCAAAGGCTTCCTCGGCACCGCCAACATCGACACCAATTCGCGTCTCTGCATGGCGTCGTCGGTGGCCGGCCACAAGCGCGCCTTCGGCAGCGATACTGTGCCGGGACGCTATGAGGATTTCGAGCTGGCCGACCTCGTGGTGCTGGTCGGCAGCAATCTCGCCTGGTGTCATCCCGTGCTGTTCCAGCGGATCGAGGCGGCCAAGCGCGCGCGGCCGTCGATGAAGGTCGTGGTTGTCGATCCGCGCCGCACCGAGACCTGCGACATCGCCGATCTTCATCTTGCGCTGAAGCCCGGCAGCGACGTGGCGCTGTTCAATGTCCTGCTGGCCGGTCTTTCGGCGCGCGGCGCGACCGACGGCCGCTTCGTCGCGCAGCACACGTCGGGTCTCGCCGAGGCGCTGGCCGTCGCCCAGGCGACCGACGCCGCCGCCTGCGGCCTCGCGGCTTCGGATCTCGCCACCTTCCTCGACTGGTTTGCCCGCAGCGAGAAGGCGGTGACGCTCTATTCCCAGGGCGTGAACCAGTCGAGCGCCGGCGTCGACAAGGTGAACGCGATCATCAACTGCCACCTGCTGACCGGACGCATCGGCCGGGCCGGCATGGGACCCTTCTCGATCACCGGCCAACCCAATGCGATGGGCGGACGCGAGGTCGGTGCGCTGTCCAACACGCTGGCGGCCCACATGGACTTCGGCCCGGCGGAGATCGACCGGGTCGCGCGATTCTGGGGCGCGCCTCGCATGGCGACCCGGCCCGGTCTCAAGGCGGTCGAGCTGTTCGACGCGGTGCGCGCCGGCCGCATCAAGGCGGTGTGGATCATGGCCACCAATCCCGTCGACAGTCTTCCCGATGCCGATGCCGTCCGCGCGGCGTTGCGCGCATGCGATCTCTCGATCGTGTCGGAGGCGATCCGCGCCACCGACACCGTCGACGCCTGCCGCATCCGCCTGCCGGCGCTGGCCTGGGCGGAGAAGGACGGCACGGTGACCAATTCGGAGCGCGGCATCTCGCGCCAGCGGCCCTTCCTGCCGCCGCCCGGCGAGGCGAAGCAGGACTGGTGGATCCTCTCGGAGGTCGCAAAGCGCCTCGGCTATGGCCAGGCCTTCGCCTGGCGCGGCGTCGCCGACATCTTCCGCGAGCACGCCGCCTTGTCGGCGTTCGAGAACGCGGGCACGCGCGATTTCGATATCGGCGACTGCGCCGCGCTCGACGATGCCGCCTACGATTCGCTGCGACCCTTCACCTGGGGCGGCGCGAGCGACAAGCGCTTCTTCGGCGACGGCGGCTTCTTCCATGCCGACCGGCGCGCGCGCTTCATCGCCACGACGGCACGCGCGCCCGTGAATGCGCCGCAAGCCGCGCGACCGATGATCCTCAACACCGGCCGCGTGCGCGACCAGTGGCATACGATGACCCGCACCGGAAAGTCGGTGCGCCTTGCCGGGCATCGTCCGGAGCCCACCGTCGAACTGCATCCAGGCGATGCGTCCGCGCGCGGACTTGCGGACGGCGACATCGCGGAAATGTCGAGTGCGTGGGGACGGAGCGTGATGCGGGTGCATGCGAGCGATTCGGTGCGGCCCGGCGAGGCCTTCGCCCCGATGCACTGGACGGCCCAGGTCAGTCGTGCCGGTCGCATAAACGCTGCGGTCAACCCGGCGGTCGATCCGATCTCCGGGCAGCCCGAGCTCAAACACACGCCCGTCGAAATTCGACGTCTGGATATGCGCTGGCATGGCACGATTCTCGCTCGTCGCGCTCTCATGCTGCCGGAGATTTCCTACTGGGCGCGGATGCAGGGCGCCGGCTATCACGCCTACAGCGTGGCGGGCGAGCAGTCCTTCGCAGTTGCACAACGCATGTTGGCGGCGGCCGTGCGCACGACCAATCCCGGCCCTTGGCTCGTCGGCGAGAAAAATGTCGCCGCCGTCATCAGTGATGGAAGGGTCGAGGCGATCCTGTCGCTGACCGAGACGCATGACGCCGGGGCCCGCGACCGCTTCGCGCCGTTCATGGCGCTGGATCGCCTGAGCGATGCCCAGCGTGACCAGCTGCTGCACGGCGGCACCGATATGCATCGCGGCGGCGAGATCTGCGCCTGCTTCGGCGTTTCGTGCGGTGCCGTCGAAGCCGCCATTGCCGATGGAGCGACATCGCTGGCCGCCATCGGTGCGCAGACCCAGGCCGGAACGAGTTGCGGTTCCTGCCGTCCCGAACTTCGCGCGCTGTTGCGCAAGGCCCGTCTCGCAAAGGCAGCCTGATGCAGACCTTTCCGCTCTTCCTCTCCCTCCAGGGACGCCGCGCGCTGATCGTCGGCGGTGGCGACGCGGCGGCCCGCAAGGCCGAGCTGCTGCTCAAGGCCGGCGCGCAGGTCTCCCTCGTCGCGGGCACGGTGGGCGGCGAGATCGCCCAGCTGATCGCCGAGGGCCACATCTCCTGGGCCGGCTGCAACTTCCATGACGGCGAACTGGACGGGATGTCGCTGGTCATCGTGGCCACCGAGGACGAAGCCGAGCAGGCGCGAGTCTCGGCGGCGGCGCAGAAGCGGTGCGTGCCCGTCAACGTCGTCGACCGGCCTGCCCTGTCCAGCTTCATCATGCCGGCCATCGTCGACCGGTCGCCCGTCACCATCGCCATCTCGACGGGCGGCGCGGCACCGGCCCTCGCGCGCCGTGTCCGCGCCGAGATCGAGCGCAGCCTGCCCGCCGCGTTGGGCCGGCTCGCGCGCTTCGCCGATGTCTTCCGCGAACAGGTTCGTCGTACCCTCGTCGTACCGCGTGCGCGGCGTCGCTTCTGGGATCGCGTTTTCGAGGGCCGTGTCGGCGAGCTGGCCCTGGCCGGCGACGAGATCGGCGCGCGCCGCGAATTGATCCGCCTGCTCGACGGCGTGCGCAACGAAACGGCGTCGACCGGCATGGTCCACCTGGTGGGCGCTGGCCCCGGCGACCCCGACCTGCTGACACTGAAGGCGCACCGGCTGCTGCAACGCGCCGACGTCGTGGTCTACGACCGGCTGGTCTCGGACGAGGTCCTGTCGATGGCGCGTCGCGACGCGGAGCGCGTCTATGTCGGCAAGCGCCGGGCGAATCATTGCGTGCCCCAGCAGGAGATCAACGACCGGCTGGTGGCCCTGGCCCGCGCCGGCAAAAGCGTGGTGCGCCTGAAGGGCGGTGATCCGTTCGTGTTCGGCCGCGGCGGCGAGGAGGTCGAGGCGCTGGTGAAGGCGGGCATCGCCGTCGAAGTCGTACCCGGCGTGACCGCGGCGCTGGGCTGCGCCTCCAGCGCGGGCATCCCGCTCACCCATCGCGACCATGCGCAGGCCTGCGTACTCGTCACCGGTCACCTGAAGGACGGCACCGTCAACCTCGACTGGGAGATGCTTTCGCGGCCGCGCCAGACGGTCGTCATTTATATGGGAGTGGGAGCCCTGAAGCAGATCGCCTCGCAGCTCATCGCCCACGGACTCCCGCCCTCAACACCCGTCGCCCTGATCGAGCACGGGACGACCGAGCGCGAAAGGAGGGTGGTGGGAACCCTGGCCACCATCGAGGGGCAGGCTCAGAGGGCCATCCTGACGGGCCCAACTTTGTGCATGGTAGGTGAAGTTGTGGGCCTGGCCCTCAGCCGCGACCAGGAATTTAGCTTTGAGTCGAGAATGGGTCTCTGATAAGGGTGTCTGTGACAAAAATGCAACAACACCGGGGCAGGGATGCGTAGCTTTGTACTGAGCCTGGCGACTCTGTTGGCATTTGCCGGCACCGGCTTCGCCCAGACGAATACCGGGGCTTCGACCGCTCCGAAGGTCAAGAGCGCCGCTTCCGCCGACAATTCTAACACGAAGAAGAAGACAGCCGCACCGGCCAAGTCGGCCAGCGTCCAGAAGGTCGCTGCCCAGCAGAAGAAGGCGCCGGCCGCCACGCCGCAGCAGAATCGCGCCGCCGCCGCCGCCCGCTACGGCGGCTTCTCGGCCGCCGCGATGGCCGCGCCGGTTCCGGCGCCGGAACTCGACCTGTCGAGCCCGCGCAGCCTCAGCCTGATGAATTTCAACACCAAGGAAGAGCTGACGGTCACCTACTGGTCGAACGGCGCCTATCATCGCAGCGCGCTCGACCAGCTGAACCAGTTCCTGCGCGACAGCCGCGACGCCGGCGTGACCGAGATGGACCCGCTGCTGTTCGACGTGCTGTGGCACACCGCCCGCATCTCGGGCTACGCCGGCACGATCGAGGTCCTGTCGGCCTTCCGCTCGCCCGAGAGCAACGCCTGGCTGGCCAGCGTCAGCCGCGGCGTCGCGCGCGACAGCCAGCACATGAACGGCAATGCGATGGACATCCGCTTCCCGGGCGTCCCCGTGTTCCGCATCCGCCAGGCGGCGCGCTCGCTCAACATGGGCGGCGTCGGCTTCTATCCGCGCTCCGGTTTCGTGCACCTCGACACCGGTCCCGTCCGCTACTGGTAAGGGCGATACCGGCAAGAGCATGAGCCGTATCGAGATCGTCGAGGGCGACATCACGCGCCTCGACGTCGATGCCATCGTGAATGCCGCCAACGAAAGCCTGCTCGGCGGCGGCGGCGTCGATGGCGCCATCCACCGCGCCGCCGGTCCCGAACTCCTCGCCGAGTGCCGCACGCTGGGCGGCTGCCCGACCGGCGAAGCGAAGATCACCAGCGGCTACCGCCTCAAGGCGCGCCACGTCATCCATACGGTCGGCCCGGTATGGCAGGGCGGCCGGCAGGGCGAGCCCAACCTGCTGGCGCGCTGCTATCGCAACTCGCTGGCGCTGGCGGTCGTGCACGGGCTGCAGAGCATCGCCTTCCCCGCCATCTCGACCGGCATCTACGGCTATCCGAAACGCGACGCCGCCGAGATCGCCATCCACGAGGTCAACATGATCCCGATGATCGAGCGAGTCATCTTCTGCTGCTTCGACACGGAAACCGCAGACCTCTACCGCGAGATCGCGGGCGTTTAGAATCTGCGTCACCCCCTCACCCAACCTCTCCCCCTGGCGGGGGAGAGGAACATGAAATTCAAACTCCTCTCCCCCGCTAGGGGGAGAGGCTGGGTGAGGGGGCTCCGCACCGCCTATCAGTCGCGGGACCTCTTTTACTGCCCGTAGCGGTTCGCGTTCTTCAGGTACTCGATCTCCTCCGCCGTCGTCGCCCGGCCCAGCACTTCGTTGCGGTGGGGGAAGCGGCCGAAGCGGGCGACGACGTCGCGGTGCTCGATCGCGGACTTGATGTTGTTCTCCCCGCCGATGGTCTCGAACAGCGCGCAGGCGAGGTGCTGATCGGCCAGATGCTCGCTGTGGCCGAACGGCATGTAGAAGAACAGGCGCATGTCGGGCGGGAATACCGACGGATAGAAACGCGCCAGGGCGTAACGTGCAGTCTCTATGGCCCGGGCGTCGCCGTCGAAGGCCCGCGCCGTCTTGCGGAAGCAGTTGCGCGTGAACTGGTCGCAGAGAAGGATCAGCGCCAGCGCGCCCTCGGGCGAGTCCTTCCAGGCGTCGAGTTCACCCGCGAGGGCGCGCGGGATCATGGACCCGAACCGCTCGATCATCTCGGCATCGAACTCGGGCGTGCTGGTCCACCAGATGTCACGCGGCTTGCCGCGATCGGGATGCCCCAGCGGCAGGAACCAGAAATCGATGATGTCGCGGATGGACGGCGCCTGTGTCATGCGGCTTAGTTAGACAGGGCACGCAGAAGCCGTCGAGTGAGGAAACCGTGGGCAAGGTCAAAAACGTTTTGTTCATCATGTGCGACCAGTTGCGCGCGGACCATCTGTCGTGCGCCGGCCATCCGCACCTGAAGACGCCGGCGATCGACGCGCTGGCGGCGCGCGGCGTGCGCTTCCCGCGCGCCTATGTGCAGTCCGGCGTCTGCGGACCCAGCCGCATGAGTTTCTATACCGGCCGCTACGTGTCGAGCCACGGCGCCACCTGGAACCGCGTGCCGCTCTCCCTGCGCGAAAAGACGATCGGCGACTTCCTGTCGGCGGCCGGAATCAAGGTGGCCCTCGCCGGCAAGACCCATGTCCTGCCCGACCTCGAGGCGCTGGAACGTTTCGGCATCGAGGGCGGTTCGGCGCTGGACGCGCTGATGCGGGCCGGGCGCTTCGAGGAACTCGACCGCTATGACGGCCATTCGCCGCCGGGCGCCGAGAGCGGCTACGCGGCCTATCTCCGCAGGCACGGCTACGTCTCCGACGATCCGTGGAACGATTTCGTGATCGCGGCCGACGGTCCCGGCGGCGAGAAGCTGTCGGGCTGGCACATGCGCAACGTCCATCTGCCGGCACGCGTGAAGGAGGAGCATTCCGAGACCGCCTACATGACGCGCGAGGCGATGCGCTTCATCGACGAGATGGGCGAGAAGCCGTGGTGCCTGCATCTCAGCTACGTGAAGCCGCACTGGCCCTACATGGCGCCCGCGCCCTATCACAACATGTACGGCGCCGCCGACATGCTGCCGCTCAATCGCGACGAGCAGGAACGCGCGAACGAACATCCCGTGCTCGCGGCCTATCGCGAGATGGAGGAATCCGTTTCCTTCAGCCGCCCCGAGGCGCCGGGCATCGTGCGACCCGCCTATATGGGCCTGATCCGCCAGCTCGACGACTGGCTCGGCCGCCTGTTCGCGCACATGGAGCGGGCCGGACGGCTCGACGACACGCTGATCGTCTTCACCGCCGACCATGGCGACTTCCTGGGCGACCACTGGCTGGGCGAAAAAGAGATGTTCTACGAGGAGGCGCAGCGTGTGCCCTTCATCGTGGTCGACCCCGATCCCGAGGCCGATCTGACGCGCGGCACGGTCGACGAGCGCTTCGTCGAGGCGATCGACGTCGTGCCGACCATCCTCGAGACGCTGGGCCTGCCGCCGCAGGACCATCTGCTGGAGGGCCGATCGCTGCTGCCATTGCTGCGCAGGATCCATCTCGACGGCTGGCGCGACGCGGTCTTTTCCGAACTCGACTATTCCTTCCGCGAGGCGCGCAAGATCCTCGGCCGCAAGCCTTCGGAATGCCGCGCCATCATGGTGCGCACCGATCGCTGGAAATACGTCTGGTGGCAGGGATACCGGCCGATGCTGTTCGATCTTGCCAACGATCCGAAGGAGCGCCGCGACCTCGGCGGCGATCTCACCTACGCGCCGATCTTCCGCGAGATGGAGGAGCGGCTGAACGCCTGGGCCAAAGCGCGCAAGAGCCGCGTCACCGTCGACGATGCCTATGTCGAGGCCCGTACGGCCAAGCACCGCCAGCACGGCATCTTCTTCGGGCAGTGGTAGGAATGAGTGGTGACATGAGCACGAAGCCCTACATCCTCCATGGCATCGCCCCGTCGCCCTATTCGGTGAAGATGCGCGCCCTGCTGCGCTATCGCCGCCTGCCGTTCGTGTGGCAGGCCGATGGCACCGCCCGCGACGTCGCCGTCGCCGCCGGTCTGCCGCCGGTCATTCCGGTGCTGCGCTTCCCCGACGGCACGCTGATGAACGATTCGACGCCGCTCGCCCATGCGCTGGAGCGCGCGCATCCCGGCCAGCGCTCGATCATCCCCGACGATCCCGCGCATGCCTATCTCAGCGACCTGCTGGAGGACTTCGGCGACGAGTGGGTCACCAAGGCGATGTTCCACTATCGCTGGTTCTACGCCGCCGATCGCGAATTCGCGCAGGTCTGGGTGATCACCTCGCGCAACCCGCAGATGCCGGAGGCCGCGCGGCGCGAGGCGATGCAGGCCTTCAACGACCGCCAGGTCGGTCGCATGGCGATGGTCGGCTGCACCGACGCCAACAGGCCCGTCATCGAGGACAGCTACCGCTTCATCCTCGACACGCTCGACGCCCATGTGCGCCGTCAGGAGTTCCTGTTCGGCTCGCGCCCGTCGCTGGCCGATTTCGGTCTGTTCGGCCAGCTGCAGATCCTGTCGGTCGATCCCACGCCGATGGTGGAGATGCGGCGGCGCGCGCCCGACGTCTATTGCTGGCTGCTGCGCCTCGACGATGCCTCGGGCGTCGAGGGCGAATGGCTGGCGGCCGATGCGCCGCTGCCCGGAACGCTGCTCGCGCTGCTGAAGCATTGCGGCGAGACCTACCTGCCGTTCCTCAGCGCCAACCGCGCGGCGCTGGAAGCCGGCGCGCCGTCGGTCGACCTCGAGATCCTCGGGCGGCCCTGGAGCCAGGCGCCGTTCCGCTACCAGGCCAAGTGCTACGACGCGCTGCGCAAGAAACTCGCCGCCCTGCCGGCGAATGTCCGGCGCCGGCTCGATCCCGTGCTTGCCGATACCGGCTGCCTGCGCTGGCTCGCGTGATGGCGGCACTGCAGTAGGCGATCCCGCCCGCGGAGCGACCTCGCAGGCCGCAGCGCGAGCGGGGAACACGGCCTTGCGTGACGCCCGTCAGACGGGCTGTTAGCGTCCGCGCACAGATCAAGAAAAGGTGCGTGGAGGAGTTATGTCCGAGTTCAAGCCTACCCGTCGTGCCGTGCTGGCGAGCGCCGCCGCAACCCTGGTTGCACCGGGCCTCGCCCGCGCGCAGGACGCGTTTCCGAACAAGCCGATCAAGTTCATCGTGCCCTACACGCCGGCCGGCGCGACCGACAACATCTCGCGCATCGTGATGGCCAAGGTGTCGGAGATCCTCGGCCAGCAGGTCCTGATCGACAACAAGGCGGGCGGCGGCGGCACGATCGGCACCGATGCGATCGCCAAGGCGGCGCCCGACGGCTACACGATCGGCCTGGTCACCATCTCCATGTTCTGCATGGCGCCGGCCCTCTACGCCAAGCTGCCCTACGATTCGGCCAAGGACTTCTCGCCGATGGCGGGCATGTCGGTGTGGCCGAACATGCTGGTGGTCCATCCCAGCGTGCCGGCGAAGACCGTGCCGGAACTGATCGCGCTGCTGAAGGCCAATCCGGGCAAGTACAACATGGCCTCGTCCGGATCGGGCACGACGATCCATCTCGCCGGCGAGATGTTCAAGCAGCTCACCGGCACCGACATGCTGCACGTCCCCTACAAGGGCAGCGCCGGCGCGATCCAGGACCTGATCGCCGGCAACGTCCACATCATGTTCGACAACATGCCGAGCTGCTTCCCGCATGTGCAGGCCGGCAAGCTGCGGGCGCTGGGCGTCACCAGCCGCGAGCGCAACAAGGCCGCGCCCGACGTGCCGGCGATCATCGAGTTCGTGCCGAATTACGTGGTCGAAGTCTGGATGGGTTTCGGCGGGCCGGCCGGCGTGCCGCAGCCCATCGTCGACAAGCTCGCCGCCGCCGGCACCAAGGCGCTCGAGGACGCCGACGTGAAGGCCAAGTTCGCCGCTCTGGGCACCGATCCCTGGCCGATGTCGCCCAAAGGCCTGCAGGACCGCATCGTGAGCGAGATCGCGGTGTGGGCGCCGATCGTCAAGGCGAGCGGCGCCAAGGTGGACGGCTGAGGACTTCCGAACCGACCCCCGCTCCGGCGCGCCGCCCGTATCCCGGGCGGGCCGTCGCCGGCGTACTCTTCTTTCTGGGGTGCCTGCCGGCCCTCGGCTTCTGGCTGGCGGTGACCTGGGCCTCGTCGGTGCTGGGCGCGATGGCGCTGCTCGCCGTGTGGTTCCTGCTGATGCTGGCGGCCGCGCCCCGGTTGCGGAATCTTTCGCTGCTTCTGTTCACGCTCTCGGCCGGCATGCTCGCGGCCGAGCTGCTGCTGCGCACCGATCTGATGAATCGCTTCGTCGAGGAGCGGGATCTCGCGCAATTCCGTCGCGGGCTGGCGACGACGCTGGATCCTCTGATCGTCCCCGATCCCGCACTGGCCTTCCGGATGTTGCCCAATCGCGAGGCGCGGGCGACCGCGGTCAAGAACGGACGAACGATCTACGACGTCATCTATTCCACCGACGAGCATGGCTTTCGCAACGTGCCCCCGGACGGCAAGCCGGGGGGCGAGACGCCGGTGCTGATCCTGGGCGATTCCTTTGCCTTCGGGGCCGGCCTCCCCGACCGGGAAACGCTGGCCTGGTATCTGCGGGAGCTGTCGGACTCACGGCTGCAGCCGGTGAACCTCGCGGTGAAGGGCTACGGCATCCATCAGGTGCTGCGTCAGATCGAGATGGGTGAGCCGCGAAGGGCGGGCTTCGCCCGCTACCCCTGGGCGATCCTCTCGATCGTCGACGATCATGTGTTGCGCGTGGCCGGCCGGGTCCAGTGGCTGCGCGACAGCCCGCGCTACGTCGTCGAGCCGGACGGCCGGCTGACGGCGCGCGGCACCTGGGTCCAGCCGTCCGATTTCGTCGAATCGCTGCTGGTCGGATCGCGGCTGTTCGCGCTGGCGTGGAAGCTGTTCGTGGACGAGGAGGGGGAACGACGCCTGTTCGCGCGTATCCTGCGCGAGATCAGGGACAGGCTGGCCGCCGACTACGGCGCCAGGCTCGTCGTGCTCTACTATTCCGGCGAAACCTGGCGCGGGGATGTGGCGGGTTGGCGGGCGACGATGGTGCCCCTGCTGTGCAACGCGGGTGTCACCGTTCTGGACGTCAATGCGCTCCTGCCCGACCCACCTTCGTCGATCGACCTTTACTATATGCCGGACGATGGCCATCCGACGGGCTTGCTGAACCGCACGCTCGCGGCGGCCCTGACGGCCGATTTCAGACAGGGCGCGGTCGAGCGGGGGCGTCTCGCCTGCGGCCGCTGAGCGCGGGGGCGCGACGAACAAGCTTCGGACTCGCGGCCCAAAGACCTGTACAAGGCGCAATGAGCAACGAAGCATTCGGCAAACACATGGTGTGGACGGTGGACCCGCGCACACAGTCTGAAATCGGCATCGGCTATTCGAGCCTGGTGGAAGCCCAGGCCGAGGCCGTCAAACTGGAGCAGGTGGGCTACAAGATCCTCCGGATCAGCCCGACGAGTCTCCCCAAGCCCAATTCCTGAACCGCGGCTTCCACTCTTCCGATTTCTGCAGCAAAGCCCGGCGAATTGTTTCGCCGGGCTTTTTCAGAAGTGAAGCGGGGGCTAGAGCGCTTCTGGGCGAGATTGAATCAAGCCGAACATTCAAACAACGACCTCACCCTGAGGAGCATCGCGCAGCGATGCGTCTCGAAGGGTGGGAACGCGCACCTTGCCTGTTGCCCATCCTTCGAGACGCACGCCTTCGGCGCGCTCCTCAGGATGAGGTAAGTGGGTCAATGTGAACTGGAACGGCTCTAGGTTGGATCAGGCAGTCGCTTCCAGCGGCTTGCTCTGCACCAGCTCATGCCCGGTGAAGCTGCGGGTCTCGGGCGGCGGCAGCTCCGCATTCTTGAACTCGGCCATGAGCTGCTGCTTGCGCACCTTCAGGCGCTCGCCGAGTTCGACGAGATCGGCGCCGGCCTTGCGCAGCTGCGCGAACAGGCCCTCGCCCGGACGCTCCTCTTCCTTGACGTGATGCTTGATCATCTCGGACAGGACCTTGACCTTGGCGTCATAGAACTCGTCGTCCGGCGAGCCGGCCGAGATCTCGGCGATCAGCACCTTGGCGCCGTCGTGCTCGACATAGGATTCGTCGAGCAGATCGTTCTCCACCTCGCCCTTGCTGGCGGGATAGAGGATTTCCTCCTCGATGATCGCGTGGACGGTCAGCTCGGTGCAGATCTGGGTCGCCAGGCTCTGCTTGCGCTCCGACCCCTTGGCCTTCTCGAACTTCTCGAAAAGATCTTCGACTTTGCGGTGATCGGCCTTCAGCAGGGCGACGGCATCCTGTTTGGCGGGCATGGTAACTCCTTCGGTAATGGATCAGGCGGAACGGGAAGACGAAGTGGGGACCATCGTGTCGACGAGCTTGCCGGCCATGTCGCCAACCTTCTCGCCGAGATGGGCGTCGGCAATCTGCTCGCCGACGGCGGTCTTTGCGGTCTCGAGGACGTCGCGGCCCTTGTCGATCGCCTCGGCGCCGACCTTGCCCAGCACCTGACGCTCGGCCTGCGACACCGGGAGCGCCGCGCCGAACAGGGCGCCCAATGCCGTCCCGATCGCCGCGACGAGGATGGGCTGCTCCTCGAAGAGTTTCGTGACGGCCTGGCGGGTATCGGCGGCGAGCTTCGACGCATCCTGATTGAGATGCTCGGCCGTCTCCTTGCCCTCTTCGACCAGCCGCTTGGCGTGGTCGACCTGCTCGCCGGCGGCGCCGCGGACCGCATCGGCCGCGCCGACGGCCTGATCGGTCAGCGAAGCCGCCGTGTTCAACGCCAGCTTCTCGGCCTTCGTCGCGATGCCGGCGACTTTGTCGGTGGCCTGACCGGCGAGCGACTTGGCGGTGTCGCCGGCCTGGCTGGCCAGCGACTTCGCAGTATCGGCCGCAGTGCCGGCCGCGCTCTTGACCTTGCCCGCGGCCGCCGCGGCGGCGTCGCTGCCGACGGTGGTCGCGGTCTTGAGGGCGGAGGTCGCCGTCGCCATCACATCGGCGCCGGTGGTGCGTGTCAGCATCATGGTGAGACCGGCGCCGATCAGCAGGGCTGCGCCAGGATTGGTGCGGGCCGATTCCGCCAGGCTCTTCACGATCGACAGGCTGCTGTCGCGCAGCACGCCGACGAGTTCGGTCGAGAGCGCGGAAGTGGTCATGCCTTCACGCAGCTGGCCGAGCGTGTTGGACAGGCCGGCGCGCTGGGCCTCGGCTTCGCGTTGGAGTTGGGCGCTCTCTCTCATGTCAGGTTCTCCTTCGCCATGCGGGCGTCGTTCTGCAGGGACGCGATTGTCCGGGTCGGGGTGGGGTCGACGGCGCCCAGCGTCTTCTTGCCGGCCATCAGGACGACGATGCCGCCCAAGGCCGATCCGCCGGCGACGATCAGGATCGCCACGGCGGGCGTGACGCCGCCTTCGATCAGGGCGGCCACGAGCGCCTGAAGGACCAGGATGAGGGCGCCGATGATGAAGACGGTGCCCACGAGCATCATGACGATGCCGCTGACGAGGCTGGTGCGCAGCGCCTCGGCCTTCTCTCCCAGTTCGACCCGGGCGAGCCGGATCTCGGTCTGAATCAGGTCGGCGCTTCGTCCCAGCGCGTCCGTCACCAGGGCGACGACGCCCGGCCTTTCGGTGGTGTTCATGTATACCTCCTAGACGTCGATGCGGCCGACGTTGGGCTCGTTCGCCCGCGGGCCGGCCGCTTCGGTCGAGGCGCCCATGCCGGCCTTGACGATGCGCGACAGGGCGAAGCCAACGATGACCGAGCCGGCCAGCAGGGCGAGCGGCTGGCGCTTGCCGAAGTCGGTCGCCATGGTCAGAAGCTCACCCGCCGACTTGTCGCGCAGGTCGTCGGCGAGACGGTCGATCCGCTGACCGGTCGATCGGACATAGTCGGCGACGGCGGGAGACTGGTCCTGCAGGCTCCCGGCGAGTGTGGCGGCAGTCTTCCCAAGAGCGGAAACGGCATCGGCCCCGGTCTCGGCCGAGCGACCGGCCAGTTCCTCGGCCTTTCCTGTAAGCGCATTCTTGATCTCGGATACCGCGGCGCCGAGATCGGGCTTGGTCTCGTTGGGCGCGGTGGCGTGTGACGTGTCGGCCATTCGTAAACTCCCTCGGCAATCTCTTGCCCGGCGAGACGCCGGGATGGTTGCAGGCGGCCAACGTGCGCTCGATGCTTTTCGTTCCTCGCCTATTTGAAGCCCGTTGCGGATGTTCCCTAGCGGACCGATGACGTGCATCGCGATCGCCATCGCCATCGCGTCACAGCAACCGAAAAGCGTGACGTCACGTTGCGGCTGCGGGCGACGCCCGGACGCGTGTCCCGACGCGTGTCGAGGTCAGCGAGAGGTGCCGTGATCAGACTGTTCGTACTGCTTATCGTCTATGTGGGCATGGCGTCGTCGTCGGCGGCTGCGCAGGACTTCTTCGGTACGCTGGTGGATCGTGCCCAGGCTTCGGCAGCCCAGCCCTATCGCAAGGAAGCGCCCATCCCCGAAACCGTGAGCCTCGGATACGACGCCTATCGAGGCATCCGGTTCAGACCCGAGTCGATGCTGTGGCGCGAAGGGGGAAGCGACTTCCGGGTCGAGTTCTTTCCGACCGGCTTCCTCTACCAGACGCCCGTGAAGCTGAATGTCATCGCGCGAACGGACCGAAGCGTCACGGCCCTCACGTCGTCGCCGTCGATGTTCGACTTCGGCGCCGGCCGCACGCCGGCCAGCGTGGGGTTTGCCGGTTTCAAACTCACCTTTCCTCTGCACGGGCAACGCTTCGACGAGATTGTGTCGTTCCTCGGCGCCAGCTATTTCCGGCCGATCGGCAAGGGCCAGACCTATGGCGCCTCGGCGCGGGGACTGGCGATCGACACTGCCCAGCCGCGATCGGAGGAGTTTCCAGAGTTCCGTGAGTTCTGGCTGGTCGAGCCGGCGCCGGGGGATGTGTCGTTGACCCTCTATGCCCTCCTGGAATCGCCCGGAGCCAGCGGCGCCTATGCGTTTGTGGTCACGCCCGGCCCGCGCACGACGGTCGATGTCGATGCCAGGCTGTTCCTGAGACATGGCGTGTCGGTGCTGGGAATCGCACCGCTCACCAGCATGTTCCTCTCGGGCAAGTCGGGGCCGTGGCGCGACGATTTCCGGCCCGAGGTGCACGATTCCGACGGCCTCGCGGTGCTGACGGGCGCGGGTGAGTCCATCTGGCGACCGCTCGGCAATCCGGGAACGCTGCAGGTGTCTGCCCTCGTCGACAACAATCCGCGCGGCTTCGGGCTGTTGCAGCGCGAGCGTCGCTTCGAGCGATATCAGGACGGCGTGGCGCAGTATCAGGCGCGGCCCAGCCTCTGGATCGAACCGAAGGGCGATTGGGGAGAGGGCGAGGTCCGGCTCGTCGAGATCCCGACGCCTTCGGAGTATCACGACAACATCGTGGCCTTCTGGGTCTCGCGCTGGCCCGTCGCCAAGGGGCAGGCGCTCGAGTACCGCTATCGCATCTCAGCTCTTGCCGACGACGCAGCCCTGTCCCCACTTGCCCGTGTGATCGCTGCCCGACAGGGGCCGATCGAGGGCAACTCGAAGGCGCGCCGTCTGGTCGTGGAGTTCGAGGGCGACGCTTTGTCCGCCCTCGAGGTGGAACGGCTCGTCGAGTCCAACGTCACCGTATCGGCGGGCCGCTTGCTGCGGGCCGACATCGACCGTCCGCCCGGCTCGACCAATCGCCGCCTGTTCCTCGACGTCGAGCTGGATGGCCGCCGCCCTTCCGACATCAGGGCCCACCTGACGGCAGGCGGTGAACGGTTGACCGAGACGTTCAACATCGTGCTGCGCCCGTGAGGAGAGCCAATCCAATGGCTGATCAGTTCGATGTGTCGCACTGGAATCTCGACCGGCATGCCGCGGGTGCCGGATGGCGCCGGCTCGCGCTGTTCTCGGCGGTTGCGATCACGACGGTCGCGGGGGTCCACCTGCTGGCGATGGCGCTGGGGCCTCAGGTGCCGCTCGGACTGGCGATCGCCCTGCTTGGCGTCTTTGCGCTGAGCTTCGCCTGGATCGTGCTGTCTTTCTGGGCGGCCATTCTGGGTTTCCTGCTGAAGGCCACCGGCCTCCATCCGCTCTCGCTGTCGCGAGTCGGTCCCGGCGATGGCGCTGTGCCGCCGTTGCGGGGCCGCACCGCCCTCCTGGTTCCCGTCTACAACGAGCAGCCGGATGAGGTCTTTGCCCGGCTCGAGACGACATGGCGCTCGCTGGAAGCCACCGGCCGGGCGGACGCCTTCGACCTGTTCGTGCTGAGCGACACCACGGTCGACGCGATCGCAGCGGAAGAAGAAAAGGGAGCGGAGGCCCTGCGGCGGCGCCTCGGCCTGGGCGAGCGGCTGCACTGGCGCCGGCGCGCCGCCAATGTGGGGCGCAAGGCCGGCAACATCGCGGACTGGCTCGATCTTCACGGCAGCCGCTACGACCACATGATCGTGTTCGACGCCGACAGTGTCATGTCCGGCGATACGATGGTGCGCCTTGTGGCGCTGATGGACGCCAGTCCGCGCACGGGCATGGTGCAGACCCATGCCGAACCCGTGGGGCGGGAAACCCTGTTCGCCCGCGTCCTGCAATTCTCCGCACGCGTCTATGGCAGCATGCTCTCCACGGGCCATGCCTTCTGGCAGAAGGGCGAGGCGAACTATTTCGGCCACAACGCCATCATTCGCGTCGCTGCCTTCTCTGATCACTGCCGGTTGCCGGTGCTTCCCGGCCGGGCGCCGCTCGGCGGCGAGATCCTCAGTCACGACTTCGTCGAGGCGGCCTTCATGCGGCGGGCCGGCTGGTTCGTCTGGAACCTCCCGACGCTGGGCGGCAGCTACGAGGAGTTGCCGTCGAACGTCGTGGACTATGCCGTGCGCGACCGGCGGTGGATCCAGGGCAACCTCCAGCACGCGCGACTGCTGGGTGTGCGCGGCCTCCACTGGATGAGCCGCCTGCATCTTGCGATGGGGATCATGGGCTATCTCGCCTCACCGCTGTGGCTGGGGTCGCTGATCTTGAGTGCGTCCATCGTGCTGGAGCACGAGATCGTCGGCCCGAGCTACTTCGGCCGCGTGCCGTCGCTGTTTCCCAACTGGCCGCAATACAATACCGGCCATGTCCACGGGCTTCTCGTCATGACGGCCTGCGTGCTCTTCCTGCCCAAGCTGCTGGCGCTGGTGCTGCGGCTTGGTGCGTCCTCTCGCGGCCATGGCGGACGTCTGGCGATCACCCTCAGCGTTCTTCTCGAGACGCTCTTCTCGATGCTTCTGGCGCCGGTGATGATGCTGTTCCACTCGACGTTCGTGCTGGGAATCCTCGCGGGGCGCGCCGTCGGTTGGCCGCCGCAGGCGCGGGGCGACCGGGGCATGGAATGGGATACCGCGGTGGAGCGGCATGTCGGTCAGGTACTCATGGGCGTCGTCGCCGTGCTGGTGATCGGGAACTGGGCGCCGGCTTTCCTGCCCTGGCTGCTGCCGGTGGTGGCCGGACTGCTGCTTGCGCCACCGCTCGCCGTCTATTCCAGCCGCCGCGCGTGGGGCGTCGGCGCTCGCCGCTGGCGACTGTTCCTCACGCCCGAGGAAGCGACCGGAGAGCGGTCCGTTGGCAGGGTCTTGATGACGGATCCGACGAGGGAATCGGCGCTGTCAGGCGCCGCCTAGGGTTCAACGCGCCAACCACAGGAGGAAACCAAATGGCCAAGTACTCCCCAAGTGTCGGCAAAGAGGTTGGGAGTGCCCTTCACCGCCGCAAGAAACGCACGCTGAAAAGCGGACCCGGCGGCAAGGGCGGCACGGTGACCAGCCGCAAGCAGGCCATCGCCATCGGTCTCTCCGAAGCCCGTGCCAAAGGCAAGAAGGTGCCGGCCAAACGGAAGACCGCCAAGCGCAAGACAGCGAAGAAGAAGACTGCGAAGAAGAAGACAGCGAGGAAGAAGACCGGCGGGCGCAGGACCGCGCGTCGCAGGAGCGCCTGATCCCCGGCCTGCTGATCGCTACTTCAGTTCGTAGCTGTCGATCAGCCAGGGCTCGTGCTCGGCGGCGTCGATCCACTCCTTCATCGCCGGGTGGCCGAGCACGGCCGCGCAATAGGCGTCGGCATCGCTGTCGAGCGTGACGCCGTAGGTCTTGAACCGCGTCGCCACCGGCGCATACATCGCATCGGCGGCGCCGAACGTGCCGAACAGGAAGCCGTCGTCCTTCTGGAAGGCGCCGGCGAAGCGCTTGCGGCAGTCGCGCCACAACGACGTGATCCGCTCGATGTCGGCCCGCGTGCCCGCCGTCATGCCCATGCCGGGATACGACGCGCGGATGTTCATCGGCATGCTGTTGCGCAGGTCGGCGAAGCTCGAATGCATTTCCGCCGAGATCGACCGGGCGTGGGCGCGCGCCGCGGCCGAGGGCGGCCATAGCCCCGCCTCGGGCTTCATGTCGTTCAGATACTCGGCGATGGCGAGCGAATCCCACACCGCGAGACCGCGATGCAGCAGCACCGGCAGCCGGCCCGACGGCGAGTGCTTGCGGATCGCCGCCTGCGTCTCGGGCCGGTCGAGCGGTATCACGATCTCGTCGAAGTCGATGTTGGCGATCCTGGCCATCAGCCAGCCGCGCAACGACCAGGACGAATAGTTCTTGTTGCCGATCACGACTGTGAACTCGGCCATGTACGCCCTCCTTGCCAGCCATGGAGTTTGACCGGCAATGTAAACCGTTCTTCCGATGTTTGTGAGCATGGCCATGTCGCTGCCGTTCGTCGACCGTTCTTCTTCCGCTCTCCCCCTGCAGTTTGTTGTCCAGTCGAAATGGGGTGCATGGTTGAAAGCCCAGTCCGCCGCCACGCGCGGCTGGGTCGAATCGCTGGGGCTTGCCGGTTCGCCGGGCGACGTCGCCGTCCTGCCCGGACGCGACGGCAAGGCATCCGGTGCAGTGGCTGTGATTCCCGATTCGCCGACCCTGTGGGATTTCGGTTCCCTCTCGACGAAGCTCCCGGCAGCGACGTGGCGGCTGGAAGGCAGGACCGCGCCGGTTGCGGCGACCGACGTCGCCGTGGCGATCGGCCTCGGCGCCTGGAAGTTCGAGCGCTATCGCGCCAGCAAGAGCAAGTCGGGTGCGAAGTTCCTCTGGCCCGAGGGTGCGGACCGCAAGCGCGCCATCGCCACCGTCGAGGCGATCTCGATGGCGCGCGATCTGATCACCACGCCGTCGTCCGACATGGGACCGGCCGAACTGGCCGCGGCAGCGCAGAAGCTCGCCCGGGCGCACAAGGCGCGGGTGAAAGTGATCGTGGGCGACGAGCTCCTAAAGCAGAATTATCCGACCATCCATGCCGTGGGCCGCGCCTCTGTGCGCGCGCCGCGGCTGATCGACCTCACCTGGGGCCGCGCGAGCGATCCCAAGGTGACCCTGGTCGGCAAGGGCGTGTGCTTCGACACCGGCGGCCTCGATCTCAAGCCGGCGGCCGGCATGCTGATGATGAAGAAGGACATGGGCGGTGCGGCCACGGTGCTGGCGGTGGCGTCGATGATCATGGCCACGGGCCTGCGGGTGCGGCTGCGCGTGCTGGTGCCGGCGGTCGAGAATTCGGTGTCCGGCAACGCCTTCCGGCCGATGGACGTGGTCAGGACGCGCAAGGGCATCACGGTGGAGATCGGCAACACCGACGCCGAGGGGCGGCTGATCCTGTGCGACGCGCTGCACGAAGGCGCGTCCGAAAAGCCCGCGATGATGATCGACTGCGCGACGCTGACGGGCGCGGCCCGTGTGGCGCTCGGGCCCGACCTGCCGGCGCTGTTCTGCAACGACGACAAGCTCGCCCATGCGCTGGTCGCGGCCGGCGAGGCCGTCACCGATCCGATGTGGCGGATGCCGCTCTACGCACCCTATCGCCAGATGCTCGCCAGCAAGGTGGCCGACATCAACAACGTTTCCTCGGGCGCCTTCGGCGGCGCCATCACCGCGGCGCTCTACCTGAAGGAATTCGTGCCCAACGACGTGCCGTGGGCGCATTTCGACATGATGGCGTGGAACAATAGCAGCCGGCCGGGTCGCCCCGAAGGCGGCGAGGCCCAGGTCGCGCGCGCGATCTACCGCACGATCGCGGACCGGTTTGGGAAGTAGCTATTCATCGGAGCGCGCAACGCCAGGTGCGCGCTCCGATGGGAGACTCAGTATCCCGTGACCGGATCGACCGTGTTGATCAGCGGTTGTCCGGCGCGGATGCGCTTGATGTTCTCGATCACGCCGGGCGAGGCGGTGCGCGGGTTGGTGGCGCCGGCGATGTGCGGGGTCACCTTCACCTTCGGGTGCGTCCAGTAGGGATGGTCCCGCGGCAGCGGCTCGGTGTTGAACACGTCGAGCGCGGCACCGGAGAGATGGCCCGAATCGAGGGCGGCGAGCAGGTCGTCGTCGACCACGTGGCCGCCGCGGCCCATGTTGATCAGGTAGGCGCCCTTCGGCAGGGCGGCGAACAGTCTGGCGTCGAGCAGGCCCTTGGTGTCGCGCGTGAGCGGCAGCACGTTCACCAGGATGTCGGTGCGGGCAAGGAAGGCCGCGAGCCCGTCGGGGCCGTGGAAAGTCTCGACGCCCGCCAGGGTCTTCTGCGTGCGACTCCAGCCGGCGGTCGGGAAACCCAGCGCCGCGAACTTGCTTGCAGTGTCCTGGCCGATCGTGCCGAGGCCGGTGATGCCGATGCGGCGATGGATGGTATCGACGAAATCCTCGGGCTTCCAGGTCTTCGCCCGCTGGCTCTCGGCATACTTGTCGATGTCGCGATGGTGACGCAGGGCGAAGTAGATGGCGTATTCGCTCATCTGGCCCACCAGCCCGTCGTCCATGATGCGGGTGATCGGCACGCCCGCAGGCAGCTGATCGTCGGCCAGAAGATGGTCGACGCCCATGCCCAGCGACACGATGAGTTTTACATTCGGGAAGGAGGCGATCAGGCCGCGATCCGGCTTCCAGGCGAGGACGATTTCGATGTCGTCCTTGTTGCCGAGATTGTCGCGGGTGCGGAAATCGATCGGACCAAGGCCTGCTTCCAGGACCTTCTTCCAGAGGACGCCGTCGGTATCGCGGCTGATGTAGGCAATAGCTCCGGCCATGCAGCCTTTTACTTAGGGAGCGTCGCCGGGTCGAGCTTGATTCCTTTCTCCCTGTAATACCGCACGGCGCCGGGGTGGAATGTGAGGATGGTGTTGCGCGATGCGTTGGCGGCGACCGTGTCCCGGGCCGCCGCATGGCCCCGCAGCATGGTCGGATTGTTTTCGAGGATCGTCCGCGTGATCGTGTAGGCAAGGGCGTCCGGCATTTCCTTGCTGGCGATCGCGAAATTGTAGAGCCCGACCGACCTCTGGTCGGCCGTCTGCTGCTTGTAGAGACCCTTGGGGATCGTGGACTCGGTGAATTCCGGCATCTTGCGGCGGATGACGGCGATTTCTTCCGGGGTCCAGGCGAAGAAATTGACCTGCTGCTCGGCATCGAGCTGCGTGAAGATCGGTACAGGTGCGCCGGCGCCGAAGCAGAAGGCGTCGATCAGCCCGTCGTTGAGCTGGTTGCCCGCCTCGGCGCTCTGGCCGTTGCGCGCCGTCACCTTCATGCCGAGCGCGTCGAAGATCAGCGGGAAATAGGTGCCGGACGTGCCGGCCTTGGGGCCGGTGCCGACGGTCTTGCCGTCGAGTTGCCGGAAGCTCGTGATGCCCGACTTCTTCAGCGACACGCACTGCATCGGCGTGTCGTACATCGGGAACAGCGCTCGGATGCTTTCGTACTTGCGGCCCTTGGTCCACGGCGCGGATCCCTGAAGGGCCTGCAGCGCGACGCCCAGGGTCGTCATGCCCAATCCGATCTTGCCGTCGTCGATCATGATGACGTTCTGGTTCGGCCCCTGGGTCTGCTGGGTCGTCACCTGCAGCCCGGCCTTGTCGGTGAGCAGGGCGGCCACGACGCCGCCGTAGACGTGATAGGTGCCGCCGACCGAGGCGGTGCCGAGCGTGAGGTCCTGCGGTTGGGCGATCGCAAGGGCTGGAGCGGCGAGGGGAGACATGACGACGAGAGCGGCGGCGAGCAGGGCGCGGCGGAGGCCGATCATGAATTCCTCCCTTTCAGGCCCTCCTCATAAATTTGTCGCGCGACGCCTGCAAGGCATCAGAGATTTCGCTGCAATTGAAACTATCAGGTCGCGACCACGCGACTGTCGGCGCCGATCGCCTCGAGGTTGAAGGCGGCTGCAATCAGCGCCTGGGTGTAAGGGGTTTGCGGCGCCTCGAAAATCTGCTTCGCCGGGCCGCGCTCGACCACCTTGCCATGCCTCAGGACGACGACTTCGTCGGCCAGCGCGCGCACGACCTTCAGGTCGTGACTGATGAAGAGATATGCAAGTTTGTACTTCTGCTGGAGGTCGCGCAGCAGGTCGACGATCTGGGCCTGGACGCTCATGTCGAGCGCCGAGGTCGGCTCGTCGAGCACGATCAGGCGCGGCTTGAGGACGAGCGCACGGGCGATCGAGATGCGCTGGCGTTGGCCGCCGGAGAATTCGTGCGGGTAGCGGTCGCGGCTCGCGGGATCGAGGCCGACTTCGTGCAATACCTGCTCGATCATCGCCGTCCGCTCCTGCGGCGTGCCGATCCCGTGGACCTCCAGCCCTTCGCCGATGATCTCGCCCACCGACATGCGCGGGCTGAGCGAGCTGAACGGATCCTGGAAGACGATCTGCATCTCGCGCCGCATCGGACGCAGCTCGCGCTGGCTCAGCCCCTGCAGGTCGCGGCCGTCGAACCGGATGCCGCCCTCGCTGCGCTCGAGCTTGAGCAAGGCGAGGCCCAGCGTGGTCTTGCCGGAGCCCGACTCGCCGACCAGGCCGATCGTGTGGCCCTCACGCAGCGCGATGCTGACGCCGTCGACCGCCTTCACATGGCCGACCGTGCGCCGCATCAGGCCGCGGCGGATGGGGAAGTGCACCTTGAGATCGTCGAGACGCAGGATCTCGGGCGCCGCCGGATCGGCGTCCGCCGGCCGGCCCTTGGGCTCGGCCGAGAGCAGGTGCTGGGTGTAGCTGTGCTGCGGCCGGTCGAAGACCTCGGCCACGGGACCCTGCTCGACGATCTGGCCCTTGGTCATCACGCACACACGGTCCGCCATCTTGCGCACGATGCCGAGGTCGTGGGTGATGAACAGCAGCGCCATGCCGTAGCGCGCCTGCAGCGACTTCAAGAGCTTCAGGATCTGCGCCTGGATGGTGACGTCGAGCGCGGTCGTGGGCTCGTCGGCGATCAGCAGGTCGGGCTCGTTGGCGAGCGCCATGGCGATCATCACCCTCTGGCGCTGGCCGCCCGAGAGCTGGTGCGGATAGGCGTCGAGGCGCTTGGCGGCCTCGGGGATGCCGACCTGCTCCAGCAGTTCGAGGGTGCGCTTGCGCGCCGCCTCGCGCGACAGGCCCTTGTGCAGGATCAGGACCTCGTTCACCTGCCGCTCGATCGTGTGCAGCGGGTTGAGCGAGGTCATCGGTTCCTGGAAGATCATCGAGATGCGGTTGCCGCGCACCGCGAGGAGATCGCGCGTCGAGGCGCCGACCAGCTCCTGGCCCTGGAAGCGGATGCTGCCCGTGGGATGGCTGGCGGCCGGATAGGGCAACAGTTGCAGCACCGAGAGCGCCGTCACCGACTTGCCGGAGCCGGACTCGCCCACCAGCGCGACGGTCTCGCCCCGCCTGATGTCGAAGCTGACGCCGCGCACCGCGCGCACCGCCTTGTCGCCGGCGCCGAAGGTGACCGAGAGGTCCTTGACCTCGAGCAGCAGGGAATCGCTCACGCCAGCACCTTGCGCGGGTTGAAGGCGTCGCGCACCGCCTCGCCGATGAACACCAGCAACGACAGCATCAGGGCGATCACGAAGAAGCCGGTGAAGGCGAGCCACGGGGCGGTGAGGTTGTTCTTGCCCTGCAACAGAAGCTCGCCCAGCGAAGGCGAGCCCACCGGCAGGCCGAAGCCCAGGAAGTCGAGCGAGGTCAGCGTCGTCACCGAACCCGCCAGGATGAAGGGCAGGAAGGTGAGGCTGGCGGTCATCGCATTGGGGAGGATGTGGCGGAACATGATGCGCACGTCCATCATACCCAGCGCCCGGGCCGCGCGGACATAGTCGAAGTTGCGGCCGCGCAGGAATTCCGCGCGCACCAGCCCGACCAGCGCCATCCAGCTGAACAGCAGCATGATCCCCAGCAGCACCCAGAAGCCCGGCTGGATGAAGCTCGCCAGGATGATCAGCAGGTAGAGCGTCGGCATGCTCGACCAGATCTCGAGGAAGCGCTGCATCAACAGGTCGACCGCGCCGCCGAAATAGCCCTGCACGGCGCCGGCGGCGATGCCGATCACCGTGCTGGCCACGGTGAGAGCCAGGCCGAACAGGACGGAGATGCGGAATCCGTAGATCAGCCGCGCGAGCACGTCGCGCCCGCTGTCGTCGGTGCCCAGCCAATGCTGGCGGGACGGGGGCTGCAGCGTCGTGCGGCCCTCGCCCTTCAGCACGGTGTCGTAGCTGTAGGGGATCGGCGGCCAGAGGATCCAGCCCTTCTCCTCGATCAGCTTCTTCACCTCGGGGTCGGAGTAGACGGTGTTGGTCGGGAAGTCGCCTCCGAACGTCGTCTCGGGATAGTCCTTGAGCAGCGGCGAGTAGAAGCCGCCGTCGTAGCGGATGAGGATCGGCTTGTTGTTGGCCAGCAGCTCGGCGAACAGCGACAGGAAGAACAGGGTGCCGAAGATCGCGAGCGAGATCATGCCGCGCTTGCTGGAACGGAAAGCCGCGAGGCGGCGCCGGTTCATCGGGTTCATCAGGCGCGCGCCTCGAAGTCGATCCGCGGATCGACCACGGTGTACATGAGGTCGCCCAGGATCCCCATGACGAGGCCGATCAGCCCGAAGAAGTAGAGCGTGCCGAACATGATCGGATAGTCGCGGTTCAGCGCCGCCTCGAAGCCCAGCAGGCCGATCCCGTCGAGCGAGAAGATCACCTCGATCAGCAGCGAACCGGTGAACAGCACGCCCACGAAGGCTGCGGGAAAGCCCGCGATCACGATCAGCATGGCGTTGCGGAAGACGTGGCCGTAGAGCACGCGGCGCTCGACCAGGCCCTTGGCGCGGGCGGTCAGCACATACTGCTTGTGGATTTCCTCGAGGAACGAGTTCTTGGTGAGGAAGGTGAGCGTCGCGAAGCCCCCGATCACCATGGCGCCGATCGGCAGCGCCATGTGCCAGAAATAGTCGAGCACCTTGTCGATCGTGCCCAGCGAGCTCCAGTCGTCGGAGACGAGCCCGCGTAGCGGGAACCACTTGAAGTAGGAGCCGCCCGCGAACAGCACGACCAGCAGCAGGGCGAACAGGAAGCCCGGGATCGCGTTCAGTACGATCAGCGTCGTCGAGGTCGTCACGTCGAAGCGCGAGCCGTCGCGCACCGCCTTGGCGATGCCGAGCGGTATCGACACGAAGTAGATCAGCAGCGTGGTCCACAGGCCGAGCGAGATCGACACCGGCATCTTCTCGATGATGAGGTCGACGACGCGCTTGTTGCGGAAGAAGCTCTCGCCGAAATCGAAGACGAGATAGTTCTTCATCATCAGCAGGAAGCGCTCGCCGATCGGCTTGTCGAAGCCGTACATCTTTTCGATGCGTTCGATCAGCTCGCGCGGCAGGCCGCGGGCACCGCGATAGGTGCCGCCGCCGGAAGAATCCGTGGCCGACTTGCGCAGCGTCTCGCCGCCGCTGGAGCTGCCGGAGAAGCGCTCCGTCGCATCGACCGAGGTGCCCTGGATCTGGGCCAGCGTCTGCTCGACCGGGCCGCCGGGCGCGGCCTGCACGATGAAGAAGTTGATGACCATGATGCCGAACAGGGTCGGCACCACCAGCACGAGGCGTCGCAGGATGTAGGCGAGCATGGAGCGGCCGGACGCCTACTTCCTCTCGCGCTGCAGGGCGCGATCCTTGGCCTCGTCGATCCACCAGGTGTCGAAGGCGAAGGGCGCGTAGCGCGCGCTCTTGTCGGGCCGCGCGAAGCGGTTCCAGTAGGCCACGAACACCTTGTTGTTGTGCCAGTTGGGCACCACGAAGTTGCTCCACAGCAGCACACGGTCCAGCGCCTTCGTCACGGCGATCAGGCTTTCCCGGTCCGGCGCCGCGATCAGCGTGTCGATCAGCGAATCGATGGCGGCGTCCTTGATCCCCAGCGAGTTGCGGCTGCCCGGCGTGTCGGCGGACTTCGAGCCCCAGAAGTCGCGCTGCTCGTTGCCCGGCGACAGCGACTGGCCGAAACCCTCGACCATCATGTCGTAGTCGAACTCGTCCTCGCGCCGCTTGAACTGCGCGGTGTCGACGGTGCGCACCGTCATGTCGATGCCGATGCGCTCGAGGTTCTGCTTGTAGGGCAGCACGACGCGCTCGAAGCTGGCGTCGTTCAGGAGCATCTCGAAGGCAAGCTTCCGGCCCGTCTTCGTCTCCGTCATCTTGCCGTCCTTGACCTCCCAGCCGGCCTCCTTGAGGAGGGCCAGCGCCTTGCGCGCCAGCTCGCGGACGTTGCCGGTGCCGTCGGTCTCGGGAAGGACGAACTCCTTGGTGAAGACCTCCTCGGGGATCTTGCCGCGCAGCGGCTCGAGGTACTTCAGTTCGGCAGCGGTCGGCAGGCCCGACGAGGCCAGCTCCGAGTTGCCGAAGAACGAGACGTTCCGCTTGTACATCCCGTAGAACAGGTTCTTGTTCGCCCAGGCGAAGTCGAACATCGTGGCGATCGCCTCGCGTACGCGCTTGTCCTTGAAATAGTCGCGGCGCAGGTTGAAGGCGAAGCACTGCATGCCGGTCGGCAGTTCGTGCGGGATCTCGGCGCGCTGGATGCGGCCGTCGCGCACGGCGGGAATGTCGTAGGCGGTCGCCCAGTTGCGCGCGATGTTCTCCTGCCGGACGTCGAGGTCGCCGGCCTTGAAGGCCTCGAACTGCACGGTGACGTCGCGATAGTATTCGTAGCGGATCACGTCGAAGTTGTTGCGCCCGCGATTCATCCAGAGGTCCTTCGCCCACCAGTCGGCGACCCGGCGGTAGGTGATCGACCGGCCGACGTCGAAGGACTCGACCCTGTAGGGGCCGCTGGCGAGCGCCGGCTCCAGCGAGACCTTCTCGAAGTCGCGGCTGGCCCACCACTTGGAGGGCAGGATGGGGAGCTGCCCGATGATCAGCGGCAGTTCCCGGTTGGTATTGTCGCGGAAGCTGAACCTGACCTTCCGGTCGCCGACCTTCTCGGCCTTGAGCACGTCGGCGTAATAGAAGGCGTAGTTGGGCAGGCCCTTGGACTTCAGGATGTCGAGCGAGAAGATCACGTCCTCGACCGTGATCGGGCTGCCGTCGTGCCAGCGCGCCTGCGGCCGCAGGGTGAAGGCCACCCAGGAACGGTCCTCGGGCCATTCGATCGTTTCGGCGATCAGTCCGTATTCGGTCGAGGCCTCGTCGCGCGAGTTCCAGCACAGCGTGTCCCAGAGCTGGCTGATGCCGGCGGCGGGGACGCTCTTCACGATGTAGGGATGCAGCGAATCGAAGGTGCCGCGGGCGCCCAGCCGGACGCTGCCGCCCTTGGGGGCATTGGGGTTCAGGTAGTCGGGCGGGCCGGCATCTGCCTTGTACTTGGGCTCGCCGTGCATGGCGAAGCCGTGGCTGACATGGATCGTGCCCGGGGCGGCCGGGGCCCCGGGAGCCGCAGTCTGGGCCCGCAGAATCGCCGGGGCACCGGCCCAAAGGGCCACGCCCCCCGCCAATACGCTGCGCCGTCTGATCGCCATGCGATGCGCTCCCCAGCCTGTCCGCTCTCGTTTCATATATAGCGCGATGGAGTTGGGCGGCACTATGGCCGGGGGGTTACATCGGGGTCAGCTTCTCCGGCCGCCGGGATGGCCATCGCCGGCCCCGCCGACCGATCCCGTTCGACATACCGTCAGGCGGACAAGAGCCTCTCCTCGTTTGACTTCGCGCGTTTCAGCGCTCAGTTTTCGACCATGGTCGATACGACAGATTTCGCGCCGGAATACGACGCGCCGCTCGAATACATGCGCCGGACGCGCGAGTATTATCTCGCCCTGGGCTACGACAATCCCTACCGCTGGGCGCACTACACGGACGCACCCTTCACGCCGCTCACGAAGCCGCTGAAGGACAGCACGCTGGCGCTGATCTCGACAGCGGCGCCCTACCAGCCCGACAAGGGCGACCAGGGTCCGGGCGCCCTCTACAACGCCAGTGCCAAGTTCTACTCGGTCTATTCCGGCGATACGGACAGGGACCACGACACCCGCATCTCCCACATCGGCTACGACCGCAAGCACACGACGGCGAAGGACAGCAATACCTGGTTCCCGCTGCCGCTGATGCGCGAGTTCGCGAACCAGGGCCGCTTCAAGCTCGCCAAGCGCTTCCACGGCGCGCCGACCAATCGCAGCCAGCGCGTCACGCTGGAGACGGATGCGCCGGAAATCCTCGCCCGCTGCCGCCAGGACCAGGTCGACGCGGCGCTGCTCGTCCCTACATGACCCGTCTGTCACCAGACCGTGAGTCTGGTCGCCCGATATCTCGAACGGAACGGCATCCCCACCGTAGTGATGGGGGCAGCGAAGGACATCGTCGAATGGGCGGGCGTCCCGCGCTTCCTGTTCAGCGACTTCCCGCTCGGCAATTCCTGCGGCAAGCCGCACGAGCCCGATACCCAGCGCTTCACGCTGGATCTCGCCCTGAAGGTTCTGGAAAGCGCCATCGGTCCGCGCACGACGGTCCAGTCGCCGTTGCGCTGGAACGAGGACGGGGACTGGAAGAACGACTACAACAACCTCGAGCGCATGCCGCCGGAAGAGGTCGCCAAGCGGCGCGCCGAATTCGACAAGGTGAAGCAGGTCGCGCTCAGCCAGCGCAAACAGGCGGGCGTGGCGTAGGAGTGACATGAGCAAGCCGTTTACGGGCGTAAAGGTCGTCGATTTCACGCGTGTGCTGGCGGGGCCCTACAGCTCCTACCAGCTCGCCCTCCTCGGGGCGGACGTCATCAAGATCGAATCGCGCGAAGGCGACGACATGCGCTACGGCACCCGGTCCAACGACTGGGAGAAGCGCGGCCTCGCGGCGCCGTGGGTCGCGGTGAACGGCAACAAGCGCTCGGTCACGCTCGACCTCAAGCAGCCCAAGGCGATCGAGGTCATCAAGCGCCTGGTCAAGACGGCCGACGTCGTCGTCGAGAATTTTCGCCCGGGCGTGATGGACAAGCTCGGCATAGGCTACGAGACGCTGAAGAAGATCAATCCCCGGCTGATCTACTGCGCCGTGTCGGGCTTCGGCCAGGTGGGGCCTGAGTCCAAGACGGCGGCCTTCGACGGCATGATCCAGGCCATGTCGGGGCTGATGTCGATCACCGGCTTCGAGAATAACGGCCCGACGCGCGTGGGCTTTGCCGGCGCCGACGTGATGTCGGGCGCCACGGCGGCACTGGGCATCGCCTCCGCGCTCTACCAGCGCACGCACACCGGCAAGGGCCAGCTCGTCGACGTCGCCATGATCGACGCGGTGATGGGCTATCTCGCGCAACAGTTCACCGAGCACCTGATGACCGGCCGCGTGCATGGCCAGGCCGCGAACCTGTCGGTGACGCGCAAGCCCACGGGAAATCTCTTCAAGACACGCGACGGCTGGATCGTGCTTGCGGTCATGACCGATCCGCAGTTCAGGCGCCTGATGAAGGTGCTGGGCCGCGAGGAGGTGCTGGACGATCCGCGCTTCGTCGACTGGGCCACGCGCATCGCCAACAACACCGCCCTGCACGAGATCGTCGAAGGGGCGATGAAGACCGAGGATTCCGGCACCTGGATCGAGCGCTTCGCCAAGGCCGACGTGCCGGCCGGCCGCGTCCACAGCATCCCGGAGACCGCGCAGCTCGATCTCTTCAAGCATCGCACGGTGCTGCAGACCGTCGAGACCGAGCACGGCCCGATCAAGGTCGTGGGCTCGGGTTTCCGTCTCGAACATGGCGGCGGCTCGATCGACCGCCCGCCGGCCACGCTCGGCCAGCACACCGATGAGGTGCTGAAAGAGGCGGGCTATTCGCCCGCCGAGATCGCCGAGATGCGCGCGGCAGAGGTCGTCTGAGGGCGCGTCGCGACTGGATTGCAGCGCTTTAGTCGTCGAAGCCGACGAAAACCGCGGCTTCGGCGACGGACTTCCGCTCCGAGACGACCGCGTTCGCCGGGAAGCTGTCATCCGGCCAGCCCAGGGCGATGCTTTTCATGATGACCTGATCGTCGGGTATTCCCGCGTGCTCGCGCACCACCGGCGACTGCATGATGCCCTGGCTGTTGATCACGGCGCCCAGCCCGCGCGACCAGGCGGCATTCACCAGGGCCGTCGCCACGGCGCCGCAGTCGAACGGCGTATCGTCGCTGCCGTCCAGCACGCGGTCGTAGGTCACGATCACGCAGACCGGGGCGTCGAACTGACTGAAGCCGCGCAGCACCCAGTCCTGACGCCCCTCCTTGTCGTCACGCGCGATCCCCATGGCCGAGAACAGT
Source organism: Reyranella aquatilis (assembly GCF_020880995.1). GTDB lineage: Bacteria > Pseudomonadota > Alphaproteobacteria > Reyranellales > Reyranellaceae > Reyranella > Reyranella aquatilis. The sequence continues at coordinate 38,671 of NZ_JAJISD010000006.1, forward strand.
TGCTTGGCGACGCCGACCTGCCGGTCGCGATGCACACCGGCAAAGGACTTGCCGGTGCGGAATTCGCGCGACTGAGGGACGCCCGCCAGCATGCGCTCCGTGTTGCCCGCGCGGATCCGGTTCAGCGGCTCGCCGGTGACGATGTAGAAATTCCACGGCTGGGTGTTCATCGACGAGGGCGCACGCATCGCCAGGCCGATGATCTCCTCGATCAGCGCCCTGGGGACGGGATCGGGCTTGTAGCCCCGAATGCTGCGGCGGCCGCGGATGACGTCATCGAACTGCATGTACCTGAGCTTCCCCGGACGATTTCTGTGCGGATCGAGTTTTCGGGATTTCCCGGCCCTCATGCAAGCGTGTCGGATGGTGGCGCGGCGGGCGAGTTGCGCCCGTCGGCGCTCGGTGCCGCCACCCTGCTGCAAGGCGACGTGAACGCCGACACAGTGGCCGACTTCACGATCCTGATGATGGGCAACCACGTACCGATGGACAGCGACTTCGTCCTGTCGTGGGCACGCTCTCGACGGCGCATGAGCGCCGTTATTGGCGCAGGCGCGGACCCTTCCAGGTCAGCTCGTAGTTCAACTGGACGCGGTACTCCGTATAGGACGTGACCGTGTTGTTGAGGTACTGGTCGACGAAGGCGACGCGATTGCGCAGGTTGAAGGGCTTCAGCCAGTCGGGCGCGTTCGGCATGATGTCGCCCCGGATGGCCAGCTCGAGATCGTATTCCCAGTTGTCGGACAGCGACGTGTGAGTCTGGGCATTGACCGAGTTGCCGCCGTAGGTCGCGCTCGCGATGAAGATCACGCCGGGAAGGCCTGCGCCCTTGAAATCGTAGCTGGCCCCCGCCGTGACGGCCATTTCGCCGGCCCGGTTGAAGTCCAGCGACTGCATCTTGTTGTAGCCGATGAAGATGCCGTAGGGGTTCCGCCAGGCCGCGGCCGAGCCGATCTGCGTATAGGAGACACGGAAGGCCATCGGTCCCCAGAAGGCATCCGCGCGGAAGCCGCCCCAGAAGGTGCTGAAGGGCTGGCCGGTGAGGAGATTCATCCCGTTGCTGCCCTGCACCGCGAATTGCGCGGCGAGCTGGACGCGAAGGTCTTCGTTCACCCTGATCGTGCCGCCCACGTCGGCATAGCTCGACCAGAGGATATCCGGGACGTAATAAGCCGAGGCGCGGACCTGCAGCTCGCTCATGCTGCCGTATTTGGTGCTGAACAGGGCCATGCCCTTGTTGACGTTCGGCGCGCCGGCCGCCTCGCCCATGTTGATGAAGGCCGAGTAGTCGCGGGGTTTCATGGCGGCCACGTAGCCTGCGAAGTAGTTGACCGGTCCGAGCGCGCCGCGCAGCGCATAGGCCTCGAAGGTCTGCGGGATCTCGCGGTCGTCGCGCGGATTGACCTCGAGTTCGTCGAGATACTGACGGAAGACCGTGACGGTCTGCCTGTTCCAGCGGGCCGAGGCATAGGCCTGCCCGAGGGTGAAGTAGCCGTATCCTCCCGGCTTGAGCAGCGACGTCCCGTCGGAGGTGGTGTCGCGGCCCTGCGGTGCCCAGACCGGTTGTGTCGTGTATCCCACCGCGCCGAGCTGGAGCGTGTCGTAGAACCAGCCCGTCTGCAGTCCGACCCAGCCACCGGTGACGATGGCGGCCGAGCTGGGCGGCCTCTGGTTCTGGCGATCGAAGAGGTAGCTGCGCAGGTGCAGGACGGCCGTCGCTTCGTCGTACAGGAAGCGTTGCAACTCGGCCCTGAGCCCATTGGCGGGCCCCGCATCGGGCGTCTGCGCAAGGATGGGCGATGGCGCCAGGGCCAGCGCGGCCAAGAGCAAACCGCTGGCGATCCTCGTGGCCCGCATCGATACCCCCGATCCTTGCAGGCAGGGACGCTAGAAGCCTCGAGTTAAGGAATTGCGGAACTGGCGGGACAGTTTGCGAAAGCTTGAGATGTTGAGCCCGGCGACCTAAGCTGGCCCCGTCCAAGGGGGGTCCCGACAAGGGGCTGAGATACCGATGGTCGCCAGTTCCTGCTGGCGTCGGCGCGGTGACCCTTTGAACCTGATCCGGGTCATGCCGGCGAAGGGACTGGATACATCCTTTGCACGACAGAACACCGGATCTCCGTCTGCCAACCAGCCACGGGAGATCCATCATGGACACCATCGTCACCCCGAGCGCCCCGACCGTCACGACGGGGCCGCTGCCCGCATCCCGCAAGGTCTACGCGACGCCCGACGCCGCGCCAGACCTGCGGGTTCCCCTGCGCGAGATCGAACTGTCATCGCCGCTCGAGCCGCCGGTGCGCGTCTACGACACGACCGGTCCCTACACCGACACCGACGTCGCGATCGATGTGCGCAAGGGCTTGGCCCAGACGCGACGGGCCTGGGTGCTCGAACGCGGCGGCGTCGAGGAATATGCCGGCCGTGCGATCCAGCCGATCGACAACGGCAACGTGAAGGACTCGGTGCTGCGGCCGTTCCCGCAGGCGCAGCAGCCCCTGCGCGGCATCGACGGCAAGCCAATCACCCAGTTCGAATGGGCCCGCGCCGGCGTCATCACCAAGGAGATGATCTACGTCGCCGCTCGCGAGAATCTCGGCCGCAAGCAGGTCCTTGACGGCGCCGAGGCGCGGTTGGCCGACGGCGAGAGCTTCGGGGCGGCATTGCCCGCGTTCATCACGCCGGAGTTCGTGCGCCAGGAAATCGCCGCGGGCCGCGCCATCATTCCCGCGAACATCAATCACTCCGAACTGGAGCCGATGATCATCGGCCGGAACTTCCTGGTGAAGATCAACGCCAACATTGGCAACTCGGCCGTTTCCTCCTCGATGGAGGAAGAAGTCGAGAAGATGGTGTGGGCGATCCGCTGGGGCGCCGACACCGTCATGGACCTCTCGACGGGACGCAACATCCACGACACGCGCGAATGGATCGTGCGCAACGCGCCGGTGCCGATCGGCACGGTGCCGATCTACCAGGCGCTGGAGAAAGTGGGCGGCGACCCGACGAAGCTGTCGTGGGAAGTGTTCCGCGACACGCTGATCGAGCAGGCCGAGCAGGGCGTCGACTACTTCACCATCCATGCCGGCGTGCGCCTCGCGCATGTGCCCCTGACGGCCAGCCGCGTCACCGGCATCGTAAGCCGCGGCGGCTCCATGATGGCGCAATGGTGCCTCACCGAGCATCGCGAGAGCTTCCTCTACGAGCATTTCGGTGACATCTGCGACATCATGCGGAAGTACGACGTCTCCTTCTCGCTGGGCGACGGTCTGCGGCCGGGCTGCAACGCCGACGCCAACGATGCCGCGCAGTTCGCCGAGCTGGAGACGCTGGGCGAACTCACCAGGGTCGCCTGGGACAAGGGCTGCCAGGTGATGATCGAGGGGCCGGGCCATGTGCCCATGCACAAGATCAAGGCCAACATGGACAAGCAGCTGCGCGAATGCGGCGAGGCGCCGTTCTATACGCTGGGGCCGCTCGTGACAGACATCGCGCCCGGCTACGACCACATCACCTCGGGCATCGGCGCCGCCATGATCGGCTGGTTCGGCACGGCGATGCTTTGTTACGTCACGCCCAAGGAACATCTCGGCCTGCCTGACCGAGATGATGTGAAGGTGGGCGTGATAACCTACAAGATCGCCGCCCATGCCGCGGATCTGGCGAAGGGCCATCCGGCCGCCCGCCTGCGCGATGACGCGCTGTCTCGGGCGCGCTTCGACTTCCGCTGGCGCGATCAGTTCAATCTCTCGCTCGATCCCGCCACGGCGGAGAAGTTCCATGACGAGACCATGCCCAAGGAGGCGCACAAGACCGCGCACTTCTGCTCGATGTGCGGGCCGAAGTTCTGCTCCATGCGCATCACCCAGGACATCCGGGACTATGCCCGCAAGGGCATGGACGAGATGAGCCAGCGCTTCCGCGCCGGCGGCGGCAGCCTCTACGTCGCGGACAAATCGGCCGACTGACGTAATTTCTCGGGCATCCAAGGGGTCTTTTGCGCCCCTCGGACGTTGAGCCCCCGGTTCGGCGGGCGCCTGCCTTGCGCCCGCCATTTCAGTGGGGGAGACTCCGCCGGTTCAGCGCGTATCTGGTACGTGCTGTGTTTCTGGGGTGAATCGACAAGATGAAGCGGCTGCGAACCCTCCTCGGGATCGGTGTCGGGCTGGTGATCGTGGCTGGCGCGGGCTGGTACATCACGCAGTCGAGCACAGCCCCGCCGCCGCGGTCTCCGGGCCGGTTTGCCGCCGGCGTCGCCGTGCCGGTCGGAATTGCCACTGCCACGAAAGGGGACATTCCCATCGTGCTGCGGGCGCTGGGTACGGTCACACCGCTCCAGACCGTGAACGTGAAGACCCAGATCACCGGCCAGCTGGTCGACGTCTTCTTCAAGGAAGGCCAGATGGTGAAGCAGGGCGACCTGCTCGCACTGGTCGATTCCCGTCCCTACGACGTGGCGCTGCAGCAGGCGCTCGGACAGCAGCAGCGCGACGAGGCGCTGCTCAAGAACGCCCAGACCGACCTCGAGCGCTATCGCAAGCTCGTTCAGCAGGACTCGATCGCCCGCCAGCAGTACGACACGCAGGTTGCCCTGGTCCGCCAGTACGAGGCGGCTCTTGTGATCGACCAGGCGCTGGTCGACGCGGCCAAGCTCAACGTCAACTATACGCGGATCGTGGCGCCGCTCACGGGCAAGATCGGCCTTCGCATGGTCGACAAAGGTAACTACGTCACCATGGGAGACTCGAGCAGCATCTGCGTGATCATCCAGGTGCAGCCGATCTCCGTGCTGTTCACGATTCCGGAGGACTCGCTGCCGCTGGTGCGCAAGCGCCTGAAGACCGGCGAGCCGATGGAGGTGCGGGCGCTCGACCGGTCGCAGAAGGTCGAACTCGGCGTGGGCCGGCTCGACACGACCGACAATGTGATCGATCTCACCACCGGCACGGTGAAGCTGCGCGCCATCTTCGACAATGCCGACGAGGCGCTGTTTCCCAACCAGTTCGTGAACGTGCGCCTGCTCGCCGACACGGTGAGGGATGCGGTGGTGGTTCCCGTCGCCGCCATCCAGCGCGGCCAGCCCGGCACCTTCGTCTATCTCGCCAAGCCCGACGATTCGGTGGAGATCCGTGTCGTCCAGCTCGGCGAAACCGACGGCGAGAAGGTGGCGATCCTCAAGGGGCTGCAGGTCGGCGACCAGGTGGTGATCGACGGCGTCGACCGGCTGCGCGACGGCGCCAAGATCCGGCGCCCCAATGCTCCGCCGCGCGCATCGGCGGGTCCGCCGGTCGCCAACGCCCCGCCGCCCAAGGCAGGCCCCGACGGCCAGCCGCAGGGCGCGCCCGCCGAGGGTCAGCGTCGTCGGCAGCACGCCAATGGCGCCAGCGGCGGCACGGGCGGGCCCGCTCCCGGCCAGCCGGCGACCCAGACCAACCAGTAGCGCGCTCGCGACATGAACCCGTCGCGGATCTTCATCGAGCGGCCGGTCGCGACCTCGCTCTTCATGGTCGCGATCATGCTGGTCGGCATCATCGCGTATCGCTTCCTGCCCCTGTCGGCGCTGCCGCAGGTCGACTACCCGACCATCCGGGTGCTGACCCTGTATCCCGGCGCCAGCCCGGAGGTGATGACCACGTCGGTCACCGCGCCGCTGGAGCGCCAGTTCGGCCAGATGCCGGGACTCAACCAGATGACCTCGACCAGCTCGGCCGGCGCCTCGTCGATCACGCTGCAGTTCGACCTCAAGCTCGGGATCGACATCGCCGAGCAGCAGGTCCAGGCCGCGATCAATGCCGCCGGCAACCTGCTGCCGGGCGACCTGCCGTCGCCGCCGATCTACGCCAAGTTCAACCCGGCGGACGCGCCGGTGCTGACCCTGGCCGTCACGTCCAAGACCGAGCCGCTCACCAAGGTCCACGATCTCGTCGACACCCGCCTCGCGCAGAAGATCTCACAGCTTCCCGGCGTCGGTCTGGTGAAGCTGGAGGGAGGCCAGAAGCCCGGCGTGCGCATCCGCGCCAACCCGACGGCGCTCGCCGCCTACGGCCTCAACATCGACGACCTCCGCACCACCATCTCCAACGCCAACGTCAATACGCCCAAGGGCAATTTCGACGGGCCAGCGCGCGCGCTCACGATCAATGCCAACGACCAGATCACCGACCCCGACACGTTCCGCGACATCATCGTCGCCTATCGCAACGGCGCGCCGGTGCGCATCCGCGACGTCGCCTCGGTCGAGGAAGGGCAGGAGAACAACCGGATCGCCGCCTGGATGGACAATACCCAGGCGGTGATCGTAAACGTGCAGCGCCAGCCGGGTGCCAACGTCATCGAGGTGGTCGACCGCATCAAGGCCCTGCTGCCGACCCTGCGCGAGACCCTGCCCAACTCGCTCGACGTGACCGTGCTGACGGACCGGACCCTGACCATCCGCGCCTCGGTACGCGACGTTCAGATCGAACTGGGTTTCGCCGTCATCCTGGTCGTGGCCGTGATCTTCGCCTTCCTGGGCGACGCCCGCGCCACGCTGATCCCCAGCCTGTCGGTGCCGCTGTCTCTCGTCGGCACGCTGGCGGTGATGTATCTCGCCGACTTCAGCCTCAACAACCTGTCGATCATGGCGCTCACCATCGCCACCGGCTTCGTGGTCGACGACGCCATCGTCATGATCGAGAACATCGCCCGCTACATCGAGCGCGGCGACGATCCCAAGCAGGCGGCGCTGAAGGGCTCGAAGCAGATCGCCTTCACCGTGGTGTCGCTCACCGTCTCGCTGATCGCCGTCCTGATCCCGCTGCTGTTCATGAGCGACGTGGTCGGCCGCCTGTTCAGCGAATTCGCGGTGACGCTCTCGGTCACGATCCTGATCTCGGCGGTGGTGTCGCTCACCCTCGTGCCCATGATGTGCGCCCAGTTCCTGCGCCAGCGGACGCATGCGCCGGCAGCGCCCGGCGCCGCAAAGGCCCCGGTCTCCGCTCACGACGAGGACATCGGGACCGGCTGGTTCTCTCGCGTGATCCGCTTCTACGACCGCTGCCTGATCGTGGTGTTCCGGCACCAGGCGCTGACACTGCTGGTCGCTGTCGGGACGGTGGTGCTCACGGTCCTGCTCTACGTCGTCATCCCCAAGGGCTTCTTCCCCGTGCAGGACACCGGCCTGATCCAGGCTGTGACCGAGGGGCCGCAGAGCGTGTCCTTCGCGTCGATGAGCGAACGCCAGCGGGCGCTCGCCGAGGCGATTCTGAAGGACCCCGCCGTCGAGAGCCTCAGCTCCTTCGTGGGGGTGGATGGCACCAATCCGACGCTGAACTCGGGACGCATGCTGATCAACCTGAAGCCGCGCAGCGAGCGCTCGCTGTCGGCCGCCCAGGTGATCCGGCGGCTGCAGCGGGAGACCGCTTCGGTGCCCGGCATCTCGCTGTACATGCAGCCGTCGCAGGATCTCACGATCGATTCGACGGTGAGCCGCACGCAGTACCAGTTCGTCCTGGAATCGGCCAATGCGTCGGAGTTCGACGCCTGGGTGCCGCGCCTGATGGACCGGCTGGAGAAGCTGCCCGAACTGGTCGACGTGACGAGCGACCTCCAGAACAAGGGCCTGTCGATGTTCATCCGCATCGACCGCGACGCCGCGGCCCGCTTCGGCATCACCGCCGCCACCGTCGACAACGTGCTGTACGACGTGTTCGGCCAGCGCATCGTGTCGACCGTCTATACCCAGTCGAACCAGTACCGCGTGATCTACGAGGTCGAGCCCGAGATGGCGCGGTCGCTGAAATCCCTCAACGACCTTTATCTGCCCGGTTCGGCGAGCGGCAAGCAGGTGCCCCTGTCGGCCATCGCGACCTTCGAGGAGCGCACCGCCCCGCTGCGGCTGGACCGGTTCGGCCAGTTCCCGGCGACCACCATCTCCTTCAACCTGGCGCAGGGCTATGCGCTCGGCCAGGCCGTCGACGCCATCGTCGCGGCGCAGCGCGAGATCGGCATGCCGCGGTCGATCACCACGCATTTCCAGGGCGCGGCGCTCGCCTTCCAGAAGTCGCTCGACAGCCAGCTCCTGCTGATCCTGGCGGCCATCGTGACCGTCTACATCGTGCTGGGCGTGCTCTACGAGAGCTACATCCACCCGATCACGATCCTGTCGACCCTGCCCTCGGCCGGCATCGGCGCGCTGCTGGCCCTCATGCTGGCCGGTACCGACCTCAGCATCGTCGCCATCATCGGCATCGTGCTGCTGATCGGCATCGTGAAGAAGAACGCGATCATGATGATCGACTTCGCGCTCGACGCCGAACGCAACGAAGGCAAGGCGCCGCGCGAGGCCATCCACCAGGCCTGCCTGCTGCGCTTCCGGCCGATCCTCATGACGACGGTGGCGGCGCTGGTCGGCGCGCTGCCGCTGATGCTGGGCTCCGGCACCGGTTCGGAACTGCGCCAGCCGCTCGGCCTCACCATCGTCGGCGGCCTGATCGTCAGCCAGCTGCTGACCCTGTTCACGACGCCGGTGATCTATCTCGCCTTCGACCGGCTGGGCCGCCGCATCCGCGGTATGCCGCTGGATACGCCGCTGCATCCGGTGCGCGCCGAGGCGGGCGAGGGGACTTCGTGAACCTGTCGGCGCCCTTCATCGCGCGCCCCGTCGCCACGACGCTGCTCACCATCGGGCTGGCGCTGGCCGGCCTGGTGGCGTTCTTCGGGCTGCCGGTCTCGCCGCTGCCGAAGATCGATTTCCCGACCATCCAGGTCACCGCGAACCTGCCGGGCGCCTCGCCGGAGACGGTGGCGACCAGCGTGACGACGCCGCTCGAGCGGCGGCTGGGGGCGATCGCCGGCGTCACCGAGATCACCTCGTCGAGCACCGTGGGCAATTCGCGCATCACGCTGCAGTTCGACCTGTCGCGCGACATCGACGGGGCGGCGCGCGACGTGCAGGCGGCGATCAGCGCCGCCCGCGCCGACATGCCGGCCGATCTGCGCAGCAACCCGCAGTACCGCAAGCTCAATCCGGCCGACGCACCGGTGATGGTGATCGCGCTCACCTCCAATACGCTGGGCCAGGGCCGGCTGTTCGATGCCGGCTCCAACATCCTGCAGCAGAAGCTCAGCCAGGTGAGCGGCGTCGGCCAGGTGACGCTGGGCGGCAGCTCGCTGCCCGCGGTCCGGGTCGAGCTCAACCCGACGGCGCTCACCAAGTACGGGATCGGGCTGGAGAGCGTACGTGCGGCGCTGGCGGCCGCCAACGCCAACTCGCCCAAGGGCGCCATCGAGGTCGGCGACCTGCGCTACCAGCTCTATTCCAACGACCAGGCCCGCGTGGCCGACGAATACCGCTCGCTGATCATCGCCTGGCGCAATGGTGCCCCGGTGCGCCTCTCGGACGTGGCGGAGGTGATCGACTCGACCGAGAACATCCGCAACGAGGGCCAGGCCAACGGCAAGCGTTCGGTGCTGGTGATCATCTACAAGCAGCCCAACGCCAACATCATCGAGACGGTCGACGAGATCAAGGCGCTGCTGCCGGAGCTGCAGGCCTCGATGCCGAACGACGTCGAGCTGCAGGTGGTGAGCGACCGCACGACGACGATCCGCGCGGCGCTGAAGGAAGTCGAGCAGGCGCTGGTGATCGGCGTCGTGCTGGTGGTGCTGGTCACCTTCGCCTTCCTGCGCTCGGCGCGCGCAGGCTTTATCGCCGCCGTGACCGTGCCGGTGTCGCTGGTCGCGACCTTCGGCGGGATGTACCTGCTCGGCTACAGCCTGAACAACCTGTCGCTGATGGCGCTCACCATCGCCGCGGGCTTCGTGGTCGACGATGCGATCATCGTGCTCGAGAACGTGACGCGTCATCTCGAGGCCGGGATGTCGCGCATCGACGCCGCCCTCAAGGGCGCGCGCGAGGTCGGGTTCACCGTCGTGTCGATGAGCGTCTCGCTGATCGCCGTCTTCATCCCGATCCTGCTGATGGGCGGCATCGTCGGCCGCCTGTTCCGCGAGTTCGCGGTGACGCTCTCGGTGGCGATCCTGATCTCGATGGTGGTGTCGCTGACGACCACGCCCATGATGTGCGCCTATGTGTTGCGGCCGCCGGGCGAGCATCGCAGGCCCAACGTCTTCGCGCGGCTCAGCGAGCGGGGCCTGGGCGGGCTGCAATGGCTCTACGGCCGCAGCCTGGCGCTGGTGCTGCGCCATCCGCTGCTCACCATGCTGGTCTTCCTGGCCACGGTGCTGCTCAACATTCATCTCTACGTCACGATTCCCAAGGGCTTCTTCCCGCAGCAGGACACGGGCCGGCTGATGGGCGGCATCCGCGCCGACCAGAGCATTTCCTTCCAGGCGATGCGCCGGAAGTTCCGGCAATTCGTCGAGATCGTGCGCTCTGACCCCGCCATCGAGAGCGTGGCGGGGTTCACGGGCGGCGGGCAGACCAACTCGGGTTTCATCTTCGCGACCCTGAAGCCGCTCAGCGAGCGCGACGTCACCGCCGACCAGGTGATCCAGCGGCTGCGTCCCAAGCTCGCCCAGGTGCCCGGCGCGATGCTGTTCCTGCAGGCGGTGCAGGACATCCGCGTCGGCGGCCGCCAGGGCAACGCGCAGTATCAGTTCACGCTGCAGGCCGATTCGCTGCCGGACCTCTACACCTGGGGGCCGCGGCTTACCCAGGCCCTGCAGGCGGACTCCTCGGTGATTACCGACGTCGATTCCGACCAGCAGCAGCGCGGGCTGCAGCTCAACCTCACCATCGACCGCGATGCGGCGAGCCGGCTCGGCGTCTCCACGCGCAACATCTCCGCGACGCTCTACGACGCCTTTGGCCAGCGCCAGGTCTCGACCATCTACAATGCGCTCAACCAGTACCATGTCGTCATGGAGGTGGCGCCGCAGTGGTGGGAGAATCCGGAATCGCTGAAGGAGATCTACGTCAGCACCTCGGGCGGAGCGCTGAGCGGCACCCAGACGACCGGCAGCATCGCCTCGACCACCACCACGACGAACTCTTCCGGAGCCGCCGGCGCATCGACGATCGATCCCGCCCAGGCGGTGCGCAACCTGCGGACCAACCAGATTGCCGTGAGCGGACGGGGCTCGGCCTCGACGGGGGCGGCGGTCAGCACGACGCCGGAGAAGCTGGTGCCGCTGTCAGCGGTGACGCGCTGGGACTACGGCACCACGCCTCTCGCCGTGAACCACCAGAGCATGTTCGTGGCCAGCACGGTCTCGTTCAACCTGGCACCCGGCAAGACGCTGAGCGATGCCGTGCAGTACGTGAACGACACGATGCGCGAGATCGGCGTGCCGTCGACCCTGCACGGTTCCTTCCAGGGGACGGCGCGTGCGTTCCAGCAGTCCCTCGGCAACCAGCTCCTGCTGGTGCTGGCAGCCCTTGCTGCCGTCTATATCGTCCTTGGCATCCTGTACGAGAGCTACATCCACCCGATCACGATCCTGTCCACCCTGCCATCCGCCGGTGTCGGCGCACTACTGGCGCTGCAGTACACCGGCGTGGAGTTCAGCATCATCGCCATGATCGGCGTGCTGTTGCTGATCGGGATCGTGAAGAAGAACGCCATCATGATGATCGACGTGGCGCTGGAGCGCGAGCGCGCCGAGGGGCTGGAGCCTGCCAGGGCGATCCATGAAGCCGCCCTTCTGCGCTTCCGTCCCATCCTCATGACGACCATGGCCGCGATCCTGGGCGCCCTGCCGCTGGCGCTCGGATACGGAGACGGCGCGGAGTTGCGGCGTCCCCTCGGCATCTCGATTATCGGCGGCCTCATCGTGAGTCAGATCCTGACCCTGTACACCACCCCCGTGATCTACCTCTATCTCGACCGCTTCCGCCGCCGCGACCGCGACCGGCCGAGTCGTGTCGCCCGCGTCCTGGGAAGCGCCGGAGCGCCGGCATGAAGCGTGGCTCGGCGTCGCTTCTTCCTCTGCTGCTCGTCTCGGGTTGCCTCGTCGGGCCCGACTACGAGCGTGCGCCGCCGGCCAGCCCGGTTGCGCCAGCCTACAAGGAAGCCGAGCTTCCGACCGGCGCGGCATCGGTGTTCCGCCCGGCCCAGCCCGCCGACGGCGCCGATCGCGGCCAGTGGTGGCGCATCTACGGCGATCCGACTCTCGACAGTCTCGCCGCCCAGATCGACGTGTCGAACCAGAACCTCAAGATCTTCGAGGCCAACTACCGGCGGGCACGGGCGATCATCCGGCAGGACCAATCGGCGCTCTACCCCAGCATCTCGGGCACTGGTTCGGCGCAGCAGACGGGCACGGGCGGCCTGCGCGGCACCACGGCCGCCGGCGGCACGTCGACGGTGACGCGCTACGATTCGACGATCGGCCAGTACTCGACCGGCTTCACCCTCAACTGGGAACTGGACCTTTGGGGTACGCTGCGCCGCCAGGTCGAAAGCGATTCGGCGTCGGCGCAAGCCAGCGACGCCGAACTCGCAAACGCGCGCCTGTCGGCCCAGACCGATCTCGTGACGAACTATGCGTCGCTGCGTATCTCCGACGACCGCAAGCGTCTCTACGAGGCGACGGTCGCGGCCTACCAGCGCTCGATGCAGATCGCGCAGAACCAGGTAGATGCCGGCATCGTCTCGCGCGTCGATCTCGTGCAGGCCCAGACCCAGTATGAGCAGACGCGCGCCCAGCTGGTGAACGAGGGCATCAACCGCGCGCTCCTGGAGCATGCGATCGCGCTGCTGGTGGGCAAGGCGCCGTCCGAGGTGAGCATCGAGCCCGCGCCGACGCGTCTCACGATCCCCACGGTCGATTCCGGCGTGCCCTCGACCCTGCTGGAGCGGCGGCCCGACATTGCCTCGGCCGAACGCCAGATGGCGGCGGCCAATGCCCAGATCGGCGTGGCCAAGGGCGCCTTCTATCCGCAGATCTCGCTCGGTGCGACCATCGGCTTTCTGAGCGGCGGCCTGGGTTCGCTGCTGCAGCTGGGCACGGCGGCCTGGTCCGTGGGCCCGCAGATCGCCGGGACATTGGTCGACGGCGGCGGGATCGCGGCACAGGTGCAGGGCGCCCGCGCGAGCTACGACGCCACCGTCGCGACCTATCGCCAGACCGTGCTCACCGCTTTCCAGCAGGTCGAGGATGCGCTCGCGCAGCAGCGTATCCTCGTCGCCCAGGAGCGGGTGCAGCGGGCGGCCGTCGCCGCCGCCCGCGAAGCCGAGCGACTCTCCCTCAATCAATATCGCGTCGGCACCGTGCCCTACACGACTGTCGTGCAGACGCAGGCGTCGGCGCTCGCCGCCGAACAGTCGCTGCTCACGATCCGCCTCAACCGGCTGATCGCCAGCGCCAACCTGGTGAAGGCGCTGGGCGGAGGCTGGCGCCAGGAAGACCTGCCGCCGCCGGTGCCGATCGGCGGGCTCAAGCAGGCCAATCCGGCACCGCCGGCGTTCCCGCCGCCGTCCAACCAAAACGTGTCGACGCCGCGCCAGTAGAGCGGCTCGGACCGCGTTCGAGACGGGCAAAGATCGTGGGAGAAGAATTTTCTCCTCCCGTCGCGGCCCGCAGGGCGGACTTTTTGCCCACCTGTCGGCCATCGGCAGCCATTCCCTTTGACTGCGGCGGGCAATGCCACGAGTTTGGCGCCTCGTCGCAACCGCGAGGCCCGTCATGACAAATTCCCGCCATCCCGAAACCCTGTCGCTGCACGCCGGCTGGCGCGCCGATGCCACGACCGGCTCCGTCGCGGTGCCGATCCACCAGACGACCTCGTACCAGTTCCGCGACACCGAGCACGCGTCGAACCTGTTCGCGCTGAAGGAACTCGGCAACATCTACACCCGCCTCGGCAATCCGACCGTCGACGTGCTGGAGCAGCGTATCGCCGCGCTCGAAGGCGGTGCAGCCGCGCTGGCCGTGAGTTCGGGCCAGGCGGCGTCGGCCTTCGCGATCCAGAACATCGCCAAGGCAGGCGACAACATCGTGAGCTCGACCGACCTCTACGGCGGCACCTGGAACCTGTTCGCGCACACGCTGAAGGACCAGGGCATCGAAGTGCGCTTCGTCGATCCGTCCGATCCGCAGGCCTTCGCCCGCGCCACCGACGACCGCACGCGTGCCTACTACGCCGAGACGCTGCCCAACCCGAAGCTCGCGGTCTTCCCGATCAAGGAGGTCGCCGACATCGGCCGGCCGCTCGGCATTCCGCTGATCATCGACAATACCGCCGCGCCGATCCTGACGCGGCCGCTCGATCACGGTGCGGCTGTCGTCGTCTATTCCGGCACCAAGTATCTCGGTGGCCACGGCACCTCGATCGCCGGTCTGATCGTCGACGGCGGCACGTTCGACTGGGCGGCCCATCCGAAGCGCCAGCCGGCGCTGAACACGCCGGATCCGAGCTACCACGGCGCGATCTGGGTCGAGGCGGTGAAGCCAATCGGTCCGGTGGCCTACATCATCAAGGCGCGCACGACGCTGCTGCGCGATCTGGGCTCGGCCCTGTCGCCGTTCAACGCCTTCCTGATCCTGCAGGGTATCGAGACGGTGACGCTGCGCATGGAACGCCATGTGAAGAACGCGCAGGCCGTCGCCGACTTCCTGGCCAAGCGGCCCGAGGTCGCGAAGGTCATCCATCCGTCGCAGCAGAAAGGCGAGACCCGCCGCCGCGCCGACGCCTATCTCAAGGGTGGCTACGGCGGGCTGGTCGGGTTCGAGCTGGCGGCGGGCCGAGAGGCCGGCCGCCGCTTCATCGATTCGCTGAAGCTGCTCTATCACGTCGCCAACATCGGCGATGCCCGCAGCCTGGCGATCCATCCCGCCTCGACCACGCACTCGCAGCTCACCGCCGAGGAGCAGCTCAAGACCGGCGTGTCCGACGGCTACGTGCGCCTGTCGATCGGCATCGAGCATATCGACGACATCCTCGCCGACCTCGCGCAGGCCCTCGACGCCGCCGGCAAGTAGCGCGCCTCTCGGCACGCGATTTGGTCGTTCATGCTGCGGCGCTCCCGGACATCGCAAGCGGTGTCCTGACGCTCAGGGGGCCAAGCTCTGCTCGGCCCTCCATTCCGCGACGTGCGCGGCGCGGTCGGGACGCGCCGGCACGGGAGCGGTCGAGGTGACGGGTGTGCCGGCGGTGAGAAAGCCCACGAGGCGCGATGGGGCCTCGAAACCCAGCAGCCTGTTCACGGTGGCGTCATAGGTGTTCGGCCCCGTCACCCACATGCCGCCATAGCCCAGCATGTGCAGCGCGTTCAGCATGTTCATCGCCGCCGCGCCGGCCGAGAGGACCTGCTCGATCTCGGGAATGTTGCCCGGCCTGACGACCGCGCCGACGGCGATCAGCATCGGCGTGCGCCGGACCCAGGCCCGGTATCGCTCGGCCAGCGCCGCGGCGTTCGCCGGGTCGCGCGCGGCGGCGGCTTCGCCGAGCTTGTCGCCGAAGGCGAGGCGGGCATCGCCGCGGATGACGACGAAGCGCCAAGGCCTCAGCCGCCCGTGATCGGGCGCGCGCAGGCCGGCGTCGAGGATCAGGTCGAGATCGGTGCCTTCCGGCGCGGGGTCCTGCAGCGGGCCGACCGAGCGCCGGCCCAGCAGCTGGTCGAGGGCGAGCAGCCGAGGCTCGCGCACATGGGTGATGTCGGGCATGGCCGCAGACTAGCCAAAATGCAAACGAGTGTCATTCGCAAAATACAGCATCATTCCTGCGGGCGCCTATACTGAACCCATGGCGGAGACCGAGGTCCGCAAGATCATCCATGTCGACATGGACGCGTTCTACGCGTCCGTGGAGCAGCGCGACGACCCGGCGCTGCGCGGCCAGCCGGTCGCAGTCGGCGGGCGGCAGCGCGGCGTCGTGATGGCCGCGAGCTACGAGGCGCGCAAGTTCGGCGTGCGCTCGGCCATGCCGTCGGTCACGGCGAAGCGGCTGTGCCCGGAGCTGATCTTCGTGAAGCCCCGCTTCGACGTCTACAAGGAGGTCTCGCGCCAGATCCGCGAGATCTTCCTCGACTACACGCCGCTGGTGGAGCCGCTGTCGCTCGACGAAGCCTATCTCGACGTCACGACCAATCTCAAGGGCATGCCGCTCGCGTCGGAGATCGCGCGCGAGATCCGCGCCCGGATCCTGGAGCGCACCGGCCTCACCGCCTCGGCCGGCATCTCCTACAACAAGTTCCTGGCCAAGCTCGCCTCCGATCATCGCAAGCCCGATGGCCAGACCGTGATCCCGCCCGAGAAGGGCCCCGCCTTCGTCGAGGGCCTGCCCGTCGGCCGCTTCCACGGCGTGGGCCCGAAGACGGCTGAGAAGATGAACCGGCTCGGCATCCATACCGGCGCCGACCTGAAGGCCCAGCCGCTGGAGTTCCTCGAACAGTATTTCGGCCGGTCCGGCACCTATTACTACGCCATCGCGCGCGGCCATGACGAACGGCGCGTCGTGCCCAACCGGCCACGCAAGTCGGTCGGTTCGGAGACGACCTTCATGGAGGATCTCGACCGGCCGGCGGCGGTGGAGGAGGGCGTCGCTTCCGTGCTCGGGGACGTCTGGGCCTATTGCGAGCGCACCGGCATCCTCGGTCGGACCGTGACGGTGAAGATCAAGTATGCCGACTTCCGGATCGTGACGCGCAGCCGCACGCTCGAGGAAAGCGTCGATAGCCGCGAGGTGCTGGAGCGCACCGCGCGCGAACTGGTGCGCACGATCTTCCCGCTGGAGAAGAAGGTGCGCCTGCTCGGCGTCTCGCTCCATAACCTGCACCAGCGCGAGGAGCGCCGGGTGCCGCCGCAGATGACGCTGGCTCTCTAGGAGGCATGACCATGGATATCTTCATGACCGGCGCCACCGGCTACATCGGCGGCACCATCGCGCGCCGCCTCCTGGATGACGGCCACAAACTGCGTGGCCTCGTGCGCGACGAGGAAAAAGCGCGGAAGCTGGCGGATTTCGGTGTCGAGCCGCTGATCGGCGGTCTCGACGATGCGGCGCTCCTCACCGCCGAGGCAAGACGCGCCGATGCGGTGATCAATACGGCCAACAGCGATCATCGCGGCGCCGTGGAAGCCTTCCTCGAAGGACTGGCCGGCTCGAACAAGCCGTTCCTCCATACCAGCGGTTCCAGCATCGTGGCCGACGATGCCCGCGGTGATGTCGCGCCGGAGAAGATCTACGACGAGGACACGCCGCTCGATCCGGTGCCGGGCAAGAAGGCGCGGGTCGAGATCGACCGGCTGGTTCGCGGCGCGAGCGCGCGCGGCGTGCGTTCGGTCGTGGTGTGTCCCACCATGATCTACGGCAACGGCCTCGGCCTGGCGCGTGACAGCGCCCAGATCCCCGGCCTCGCGAAGCGGGCCAGGTCCTCGGGCGTGGTGCGCCATGTCGGCGAGGGGCTGAACATCTGGTCGAATGTCCATGTCGAGGACGTGGCCGATATCTACCGTCTGGCGCTCACCCGGGCGCCGGCGGGCGCGTTCTATTTCGCGGAGAACGGTGAGGCCTCCTATCGCGACATCTGCGTTGCGATCGCGCGCCGCCTGAAGCTCGGCGCGCCGCAGGTCTGGCCGTTCGCCGAGGCGGCAAAGGAGCTCGGCGCAAACAGTGCGGCCTATACCTTCGGCTCCAACAGCCGCGTGCGGGGCAAGCGCACCCGCAGCGAGCTGGGCTGGCAGCCGAGGCATGCCTCGGCGACGGCGTGGATCGAAGCGGAACTGCCGCTGAGCCTCTGACCCCTGCATCGTCGTAAGACGACGACGCCTCCCCGTTCAAAGGGGGGAGGTGCCCCGCAGGGGCGGAGGGCTCATTCCGCTCTAGACAGAAATCTCGCTTATCATGCGCTTGAGCATCGCAGCATCCGGATAGGCCCCGAACCCCGCCTGCAGATTGTCCGTCATGTGCTCGGGCTTGCTGGTGCCGGGGATCACACAGGTCACGGCGGGGTTGGCCAGCACGAACTTCAGCAGGATCTGCGCCCAGCTCGTGGTGCCGATCTCGCCGGCCCAGTCCGGCAGCTTGCGGCCGGAGAGCTTGCGCAAGAGCCCGCCGCCGCCGAAGGGCTGGTTCACGATCACCGCGATGCCGCGCTCGGCGGCGAGCGGCAGCAGCCTTCGTTCGACCGCGCGATCGTCGAGCGCGTAGTTGATCTGGACGAAGTCCCACTTCTCCGCCCGCATCACGCTCTCCAGTTCGTCGTGGGCGCTCTGTGTGTAGTGGGTGATGCCGAGATAGCGGATGCGGCCCTCTGCCTTCCAGGCCCGCAGGGTGGGCAGGTGGGCCCGCCAGTCGACGAGATTATGGATCTGCATCAGGTCGATACGGTCGGTCTTCAGCAGCCGCATCGATGCGCGCATCTGGGCGATGCCGTTGTCCCGGCCGGTGGTCCAGACCTTGGTGGCGATGAAGGCCTTGTCGCGCGTGTTCGCAGCGGCCAGCAGGTCACCGACGACTGCCTCCGCCGATCCGTACATCGGCGATGTGTCGATCACCGAGCCGCCCGCCTCGAACAGGCGACGCAGTACTTCTGCAAGCGGCGCGCGATCCTCGGGCTTGCCGCCGACATCGAAGGTGCGCCAGGTGCCGACGCCGACCACGGGCAACATCTCTCCCGAGGCGGGGATCCTGCGCTGATGCATGCGGGCTCCGGGTTGGGCGGCGCTGCGTGTCGCGACAATCAGGCCGGCGCCAGCGAGGCCGATCAGCCGGGAGCGGGTGAGAGGACGTGACATGCAAGTGTCATTGTTCAGCAACGATGAGCGCAACACCAGCGATGAAAGAGGCTGTCGCCATATTCATGCCGTACGCGGGGCGTCTGCTGTGACCGTTCGCGGTTCAAGCCTTCGGGTCATTGTCATCTCCTCATGCCGCTCCCATCTCAGCCACGCCCATCACTGGGTCGCCGTTCGTTCAGCCTGAAGGAGACCGCGCCATGCCCGAACCCTTCGTCGTCGAAATCTGGGGACAGCCCGCCGGTGTCGTCCTCAAGGAAGGCAACGCCTTCCGCTTTCATGCCTTCACGCGTCCGTTCTTCGAACTCGAAGGCCATCAGTTCAGCACACCGGGCCAGGCGCGCCTTGCCGCCGCCAGGCTCCAGCCGCCGCGCGAAAACCCGGCTGCGAAGTAATGTCTTTCGCCTTGTCGGTCGCCTGAGGGGACGTTAGTCCACTCAGGACCGACAAGGAGGAAACCAGTGATCAAGCGCAAGCAGCGTATCCCGATGCGGGATCTCTCGACCATGAAGCCCGAGGATCGCGAGGCGATCGAGAAGAACGCCATGAACGGCCAGGTTTTCAACATCTTCAAGGTCCTGGCCAATCATCCCGCGCTGACCAAGCGGTGGACGCCGTTCGCGGGCCACATCCTCTCGAAGCAGACGCTGCCGTTTCGCGATCGCGAGCTTCTGATCCTGCGCATCGGCTGGCTCAATCAGGCGGAATACGAGTTCGCGCAGCACGAGCTGATCGCCAAGCGGGGCGGCGTCAGCGACGCCGACATCGCCAACCTAAAGGAAGGCCCCAAGGCGAAGGGCTGGAACGAGCACGAGGCGGCGCTGATGCAGCTCGCCGACGATCTGTTCGAGAATTCGGTCGCCTCCGACGCGACCTGGGCCACGCTCTCGAAGACCTATTCGACCGAGCAGCTGATGGATGCCGTCTTCACGGTCGGCCAGTACAATCTCGTCTCGTGGGCGCTGAACAGCTTCGGCGTGCCGCTCGATGACTTCCTGCCGGGCGCCCAGAAGAAGTAGCGGGCGTCGATTCAGCCAGCCTCATCCTGAGGAGCCGTGCGCAGCACGGCGTCTCGAAGGATGGGCAACGAACGAGGTACTCGTGCCCACCCTTCGAGACGCGCTCCTTGCGGAGCGCTCCTCTGGGTGAGGTCGCTACTTCGTCTTCATCATCTATCGCTTCGCGATCTCGACGTTCCAGAAGGCGGTCGTCGAGGGTGGGCGGATCCAGCCCCTGGTTCGGCCGCTGACGGCCGAGGCGCTGTACCATTCGCCGAGCGGATAGTGCGTGCCGAGCTGCAGCGCGCGTTCCTGGATTTCCTCGGCGATGGCCTTGCGCTTCGCCGCGTCCGGCTCCAGCGCGTAGGCCTCGCGCATCGCCTCGATCCGCTCGTCGCACGACCATCCGGCCGAGGCCTTGTCGCAGGCGGAATTCAGGAACAGCGATGTGATCGGGTTGACGACGTCGATGACGCCGGTGCTCGACAGAGTGACGTTCCAGCCGCGGTCCTCCGGCGGCTCCTTGCGCATGACGCGCGCGAGGTGCGTCTGCCAGTCGGCCGGCCGCATGTCGACCTTGAAGCCGACCCGTTCCAGCTGCGCCTTGGCGACGGGGCCGAGATTGGCCAGGGAGGCGAGGTCGGTCACCTGCAGCAGCACGATCGGCCGTCCGTCGTAGCCTGCCTCCTTGATCAGCGCCCTGGCCTTCTCGACATTGCCTTCGAGCAGTCCCGCGGTGCCCTTGTCCGACGCGAGCGGCGTGCCGCAGCCGTAGTAGGTCTTGCAGAAGCGCCAGAAGTGCGGGTCGCCGACGGCGGCGTCGAGGAAGCCCTTCTGGTCGATGGCATAGCCGAGCGCCAGCCGCATCCGGGGATCGTTGAACGGCGGATGGAGCCAGTTGGGCCGCAGCGCGTACTGGCTGGCGTAGGCGCCGCGCTGGACCGCAATGCCCTTCCTCTTCTCGACCAGCGGCAGCAGGTCATGCGCCACCGATTCGAGCGCATCGACCTCGCCGTTCTCCAGCGCGTTCACCGCGGTCTGCGGATCGGCGATGGAGACCCACTCCACCCGATCGACCTTCGCCACCTTGCCGCCCGCAAAGTTGGCGGGCGGCTCGGCGCGCGGCACGTAGCCGGGATTCTTCACATAGACGACGCGATCGCCGGGCCGCCACTCGTCGGCCTTGAACATGAAAGGGCCGGAGCCGGTCGGGTCCTTGATCTGCTGCGTGGCCGGCGCCTCGGCGACGCGCTTGGGCATCATGAACGGCACGATGCCGGCCGGCTTGGCCAGCGAATCGATCACCAGCCCGTAGGGCCGCGCGAGTTCGAGGCGGATCGTCCTGGCGTCGGGGGCGCTCAGCTCCTTGACGTTCGCCATCAGCTTGAGGCCGACCGGATCGCGGCTGCCCCAGCGCTTCAGCGAGGCGACGCAATCCTCCGCCGTGACCGGCGCACCGTCATGCCACTTCAGACCGTCCCGCAGGGTGAAGGCATAGACCAGTCCTGCCGCATCGACGGTCCAGTTGCCCACCATCTGAGGCTGCGGCTTCAGATCGCCGTCGAGGCCGAACAGCGTGTCGTAGACGAGATAGCCGTGGGTGCGGCTGATCTGTGCCGATGCCCAGACCGGATCGAGGATCTTGAGATCCGAATGCATGACGATCTTGAGAGTCGATTGAGCCACCGCGGGCGTCGCGAACGCGAATGCGGCGGCAGCCGCAAGCAGATGTCGAAACTTCATGGGCGTCTCCTTGTTCATTCTTCGGCCGCGAGGCCGTTGATCGTCTGCAGCGCCTGGCTGCGGAACTGGCCGAGGATCATGCCCTTCCAGTCGTCGGCATCGACGTAGAAGGCATCGCGCACCGCCTGCCGGATCTCGCGCACCAGCGTCGCGGGCGCATCGGGGTGGCCGGCCAGCCAGGCTTCGCCGCGCAATGCGCGCCGCACGACGGGATTGGGCACCGTGCCGTATTCCAGTGTCGTCGGCGTGATCGCCGCGTCGGGACATTCTTCCGGCGCGCAGCCGGTGATGTGGCCGACCGTCCGCGGCGAAACCGATTCGGTCGCGGTGCTGACGATCAGGTCGCTGCCCCACCAGGCTTTGGCACGCCGGGTCGTCTCCTCGGAATGGCGACCGAAGATCTTCTCGCCGTGGCCGTAGGGGCCGAGGCCGGTATGGACGTCGATCCAGGCGATGTGGCGTCGCGTCGTGCCGTGGGCGCGCAGGATCGAGCGGATCGTGCGGTTGCTCCAGGCAGGCGCCGTCCCGCAGTAGAAGAGCCCGTCGGGATGCTTGTCCTGGCCGCTGGAAACGCCGGGGTTGCGCTGGCCGGCGAGCCGCGCCATCGCCGCGTTCAAACGCTCCTCGTTATCGGCGGAAGGCGGCCAGGCCGCGGGCACCAGCAGGTCGTGGATCTGCTCGTAGACCGGATTGTCGGGATAGGGCGTCGCGAAGTCGTTGAAGTTGCGGTTGAGGTCGATGTTGTCCTCGTTGGTCCGCTTCAGGTGCGAGAAGCCGAACGGATTGACCGCATGGATCAGCAGCAGGGCGATGCCGCGATCGGCGGCGCGGCGGGCCAGTTCGTCGTTCAGCAGGGCGAGCTGGCAGGCCGAGCCGGAGAAGCCCTCCGGACCGTGCGTGCCGGAGCTGACGATGAAAAGCTTGCCCGCGTCGGCGGGTCCCAGCAGCGCGGTGTCGGTGCCGATCTCTTCTCCCGCCGCGCCCGTCAGCGGATGGACATGGTGCCCGACCGCGGCACCAGCCCGGGTGGCCGCTTCGAGGAAGCGTTGGCGGGCCTCGCCATAGGTGGCGGAGAAGAAGGCGGCGCTCATCTGATCTTCTCGTCGATGTAGTCGAGGGTGCGGAAGGCGCCGCCGATCACCGGCAGGAACCAGGGCTTGCCGGAATAGAGCGGAATGGCGGGCAGCTCGGTTTCGGCGAAGGGCACCTTGCCATGCAGGCGGCCGGCGATCGATTGGCCCATCGCGTTGCCGAGGAACGGCATCATCGACACGCCCGAGCCGTTGCAGCCGACCACGAAGTGCAGCCCGTCGAGCTCGCCGGCATGCGGCAGCGCGTCGTAGGTGAAGGCGACGTTGCCTTGCCAGGTGTGCGTGACCTTGGTGTCCCGCAGTTGCGGGAAACGCTCGACCAGCGACTGGTGCAGGAGCTGGGCACGCAACTCTCCGGGGATTTCAGTAAAGCGGGCGCGGCCGCCGAAGATCACGCGCTTGCCGTCGGGCGATATCCGGTAGTAGTGCAGCACGCGCCGCGTCTCGGAGAAGGTGCGGCCCTTGGGGCAAAGCTCCTTGATCAGCTCGGGTGGCAGTTCCTCGGTCGCGATGATGTGGCTGGCGATCGGCACGAGCCGCTTCTGCAGGCGCGGCGTGACGCCGGACGTATAGCCGTTGGTGGCGACGACGACATGGCGGGCACGTACCTCGCCCTGGCTGGTGCTGACCCGCCAGCCCTCGCCGTCGCGCGCGAGGCCGGTGGCGCGGCAATGGCCGGCCAGCGTGATCGAATTGCGCCGGCGCACCGCCGCCAGCAGGCCGCCGTAGAACAGGGCCGGGTGCAGCTTGCCCGCGGTCTCGAACACCATGCCGCCGTGATAGAAGTCGCTGCCGATCTCCTCGCGTTGCTCCTCGCGGGTGATCAGGCGGCAGTCGGTGGCGCCGCCGTCGCGCAGCTTGGCGAAACGCGTCCGCAGCCCCTCGTAGTGCGAGGCCGCGCAGGCGCCGAGGAAGCGGCCGCGCTGCTCCAGATGGCAGTCGATCTTCTCCTGTTCGACCAGATCGATCAGCGCGCGATAGGCGTCGATCGCCCAACCCACGACGTCGCGCACCAGGTCGGGCGAATAGTCGAGCGTGCGGCCGGTGAAGCTCTTGCCGATCGACAGGCCGGCGCTCAGCGCGCCGCCGCTGCGCGTCGAGGCGCCCGAGCCGAACTCGTCGGCCTCGAGCACGACGCTCTGGACGCCGCCGTCGGCCAGCGCGCGGGCCGTCGCCAGCCCCGCATAGCCGCCGCCGACCACCACGACGTCGGTGCGGGCCGGCAGCGACGGGGCGGTGATGGCCTGCGGACGGAACGCCTCCCACCAGTAGGGCTGGTCCTTGAAGTCAGTGGCGAAGATCGACTGGTTAACCGCAGGCATGAAGAGGCTCGCACACAAAACGTTGACAGGACTGAGTTACGGCTTGAGGGGCGACACGGTCAAAGTCATTGTCCGGGGTGGTTAAGTCCCCGAGGTTATGATGATCACGTCGCGCCAGCTCGAAGCCTTTCGCGCCATCATGGCTCACGGCACGGTGACGGCCGCCGCCGAGCGGCTGGGCGTCTCGCAGCCCGCGGTGAGCAAGATCCTGGCGGGGCTGGAGCACGAGATCGGCTACCCGCTGTTCACGCGCATCAAGCGCCGGCTGGCGCCGACCAGCGAAGCGCGGCTTCTGGAGCAGGAGGTGACGCGGCTCTATCACAGTCTCGAGCGGGTCACCGAGGTCGCGCGCGAGATCCGCGAACGCCAGGTCGGCGACCTGCTGATCTACTCGACGCCGGCGCTTGGGCGCAGCGTGCTGCCTGACGTCATGGCGGGCTTCATGAAGCGCCACTCCAAGGCGCATATCGTCTTCCATGTCCGCAGCTCGACCTACATCAACCAGAAGATGGTCGACCAGCAGATCGACCTCGGCTTCTCGATGATGCCGTTCGAGCATCCCTCGATGGTCACGGAGGAGTTGAGTCGGGCGACCGCCGTCTGCGTGCTGCCGCGCGACCATCGTCTGGCCCGCCGCAAGGTGATCCGCCCGGCCGACCTGCGCGGCGAGCGCTTCCTGTCGTTTCCGCTCGACGGCCGCATGCGGCATCTCATCGATGCGGCCTTCGAGCAGGAGCGGATCGAGCGCAAGCTGCAGATCGACGTCTATTCCTCGGCCGATGCCTGTGCGCTGGCGGCGCGGGGGCTCGGCGTGTCGATCGTCGAGCCCTTCACCGCGCGCGACTTCCTCAGCGAGGGTATCGCCGTGGTGCCGTTCGAGCCGCGTATCCGCTACCTGTTTCGCGCCATGCGCCCGCGCTACCGCAAGCCCTCCCGGCTGGCCGACGCCTTCCTCGATGCGGTGAAGGCGCATCTCAAGGCGAAGGGTTGGTAGGGCTGAGCAAGGCTCGGCCCAATGAGCGACAGGACATTGCTTGCAATGTCCGAGAGCGCCGACGTACCACCGGCCACCCTGACCCCTCCGTCGGCTGAGCGGCTTGGTTACAAGCCGCGAGACGCCGACACCTCCCCATTTGAATGGGGAGGCGGATGATTGTCGAACGTTACGCCGGATCATGGGCCACGAAGAATTCGAGGCCGATCAGCCGCTCCAGCAGCATCACCACCAGCAGGGTGACGACGACGGTCGCGGTCGAGATCGCCGCCAGCACCGGCGAGGCGTTCTCCTGGATGAAGGCATAGATCTGGACCGGCAGGGTCGTGACCTGCGGGCCGGTGAGGAACATCGTCACCGTCACTTCGTCGAACGAGATGATGAAGGAGAAGAGCAGCGCAGTGACGAGGCCGGAGCGCGCCAGCGGCAGGGCGATGCCGAGCGCGATACGACGTTCGTCGGCGCCCAGCAGCGAGGCCGCCTCGACGATCTCGCCGTCGATCCGCTGCAGGGCCACGACGATCGGCCGCCACGCGAAGGGAAGCGTGCAGACGACGTGGGCGATCACGATGCCCGTCGCCGTGCCGAGATAGCCCGCCATGGCGAGCACGTTCACCAGCGCCACGCCGAGCGCCGCGTGCGGAAAGAACAGGGGCGACATGATGGCCAGTTCGAAGGCCGGCAGCCACCGCGGCCGCAGCCGGTGGCAGGCATAGGCGCCGGCGAAGGCGATGGCGGTGACCAGCACGGCGACCACCGCGGCGATCGCGAGGCTGGTCGCGAAGGCCTCGATCCAGCGCGGATCGGTGGCGGCCTCGGCATACCAGCGCAGGCTGAGTTCGCCTGGCGGGAAGCGGAGATAGCCGGCGGCCGCGAACGAGGTCGCGCCGATCACCACGATGGGCAGCGGCAGGAAGAGCAGCAGCGCGAAGGAGCCTGCGCGGCCGAGCCTGATCAGGGGCGCGTTCATCGGTCGGCCTTCGGCACGAGGGCGGCTTCGGCGGCGCGCAGCAGCGCGAGGCCGAGGGCGCTCAGCAGCAGCAGGCAGATCGCCCAGGCCGACGCCTTGCTCATGTTGAAGTTGTAGACGACCTCTTGGTAGATCTGCGTGCCGGCCATCTTCTGGCGCACCCCGCCCAGCAGGATCGGCGTCACGATGGCGCCCATCGAGGTGAGGAAGGTGATGCTGAGGCCGGTGAAGACGCCGGGCAGCGACAGCGGCAGCACGACGCGGCGCCAGGTGTCGAAGCCACCGGCACCCAGCGATTCGCTGGCTTCCTCCAGCCGGTGGTCGATCTGCAGCAGCACCGACAGCGTGGAGATGACGGCGAAGGGCATCAACACGTGGGTGAGGCCGATCACCACGCCGAGATCGTTGAAGATCAGCGGCACGGGCGACTGGATCACGCCGGCCCATTTCAGCGTTTCGTTGAGGAAGCCCTTGGGCCCCAGGATCACCAGCCAGCCGTAGGTGCGCACGACCAGGCTGACCAGCCACGGCACCAGGACGATCACCAGCAGGAGGTTGCGCCAGCGCGGCAGCCGCCACAGCAGCCAGGCGATCGGATAGGCCAGGATGGCGGCGGCGACCGAAACGATGGCCGCGATCGACACGGTGCGGAGGAAGACCTCGTGGTAGTCCGCGCGGTCGAGGATCTGCCGGAAATAGATCAGCGAGAAACCGTCCTTGCCCCAGAAGGCATGGAAGAAGAGCAGCGCCACCGAGCCAAGGAACAGCGCGAGCACCAGCAGCGCCGGGAGCAACAGCCAGCCGAGGCTTCGCGGAGTGGAGGTGGCGCCGCGCATCTCAGGTGCCGGCTGCGAAGCCCGGCGGGAACTCGGCCGACGCGCCGGTCTCCGCGTCGAACGCCTGGGCCAGCCTGATCAGGTGGCCTTCGGCGTACCACGGCGCCACGAAATGGATGCCGATGGGGAGGCCCGCCTTCGAGCGGCCGAACGGGATCGAGATCGCCGGATGGCCCGTCATGTTGAAGGGGATCGTGTAGGTGTACCAGGCAGCGCGCAGGTCGCCGAGCGGCTTGCCGTCGACCACCAGCGGCTCGAACTGGTTCTGGGTGGCGGGCGGCGCCGGCGTGGCGACGGTGGGCGTGAGCAGCAGGTCGCAGTCGGCGAACAGGCCCTGCACGGACTTGAAGGCGGTGGTGCGATCGACCAGCGCGCGGCGCAGCTGCACCACGTCGATGGCATTGCCTTCGTCCAGTGTCCGGGCGAAGGACGGGTCGAGGTCGCCGCGCCGGTTCTTCAGGATGTCGGCGAAGCGTTCGATCTGGTTGGCACGCAGGATGATGCGCGCCACGTCGAGCTTCCAGTCGATCTCGCTTCCGTCCAACTCCTTGATCTTCGCTCCCTGCCTGTCGAGGAAAGCGAGCGCCGCGTCGAGACGCGCCTCGGTGTCGGGATCGAGATAGCCGCCGGTCATGCGGCGGATCACGGTGATGCGCTTGCCGGCGATGGGATGTCCGCCCGACTTATCGGGCCACGCGAAGGGCTCGCGGCCGATCGCGAGCGTCCAGGGATCGTTGGGATGGCTGCGCGACATCGAGGCGAGTCCGGCGCCGAGATCGGCCGGATGGCGCGCCATGACGCCGAGATAGGTGAGCTGGCCGAACTGGTCCGGCGGCACTTCGTGCGGCACGCGCCCCAGGGTCGCCTTCAGCCCGTAGACGCCACAGCAGGCGGCCGGGATCCGGCCCGAGCCCGCGCCGTCGGTCGACATGGCGATCGGACCGAGGCCCAACGCCACCGACACGGCCGCGCCGCCGCTCGACCCGCCGCTCGTATGCTCGCGGTTCCAGGGATTGCGCGTGATGCCGTGCAAGGGGCTGTCGGTCAGCACCTTGTGCCCGAACTCCGGCGTCGTCGTCTTGGCGAACAGCACGGCGTCGGCGGCGCGCCACTGGGCGATGGCCTCGGCGTCCATTGTCGGCACGTTGTCCTTCATGGTGACCGAGGCGAACGCGGTGCGCAGTCCCTTGGTGAGGATCAGGTCCTTGGCCGAGACGGGCACGCCGGCCAGCGCGCCGAAGGATCCGCCCTTCTTGCGGCGCTCGTCGAGCGCATCGGCGGCGGCGCGGGCACCCTCGGCGTCGAGCGTCGCGATCGGATTGAACGGCTCGGCCTTCCTGGTGCGTTCCAGCAGCCCCTCGACGATGTCTCGCGCGGCGACCCTGCCGGACGTGAAGGCTTCTACGTGGTCTGCGACGGTGCGGCCGGCGAAATCCTGAGCGGGCATGACGGATCTTTCAGGTTGAGGCGAAGAGGGTGAATGTGTCGGACGGCACCGAGAGACGCTCGGTCTTTCCTTCGGCCAGTTCCGCCACCCGGGGCTGGTCGGCCATCATCAGGGCGGTGAGCGGCCCCAGCGGCGTGTCGAGCACGGCCTTCACGGTGGGCCCGAGGCGATGCAGCGCCGATACACGGGCCTCGATCGACAGCGCGTCGGCCTGTGCCTCGCCGAGGCGGACCGATTCGGGCCGGCAGGCGAGCTGGCAGGTGCCTCCGGTCGAGGCGTTCCCGACGACCGAGGCGCGCGGCACGGCGATGCGCCGGCCGGCGACGGACACGGCAACCGACCCGGCGTCGACCGCCTCGATGCGGCCGTCCAGCATGTTGATGTCGCCCACGAAGCGCGCGACGAAGGGCGAGGCAGGGCGGCGATAGATCTCGCCGGGCGTGCCGACCTGCTGCACGTGGCCGCCGTTCATCACGACGATCGTGTCGGAGAGCATGGTCGCCTCCTCCTGGTCGTGGGTGACGAACACGAAGGTGGTGGCGAGCTGGCGCTGAATCGACTTCAACTCGACCTGGAGCTGGCGGCGCAGCTGCAGGTCGAGCGCGCTCAGCGGCTCGTCGAGCAGCAGGATGGCGGGTTCGAGCGCGAGCGATCGCGCCAGCGCCACCCGCTGCTTCTGGCCGCCGGAGAGCTGGCCGATGCGGCGCCGCTCGAAGCCCGCGAGACCGACGAGGGTCAGGAACCTCGAGACGCGGCCAGAGATCTCCGCCGCCGCCATGCCGCGGATCCGCATGCCGTAGGCCACGTTCTCGAACACGTCGAGATGAGGGAACAGGGCGAGGTTCTGGAACACCATGCCGAGCGGGCGCAGGCGCGGCGGCACGCCCTGCATGGGCACGCCGTCTATGGCGATGGTGCCGCGGCTCGGCTCGAGGAACCCGGCGATCAGGCGCAGCAGCGTCGTCTTCCCGCAGCCCGAGGGGCCGAGCAGGGTGACGAAGCTGCCGCCGGCGATCGTGAGATCGACCGCGTCGAGCACCGTCGCGGCGCCGAACTCCTTGCCGACCCCCGCGATCGAGATCGTGCCTCGGCTCACTGCTTGACGCCGGACAGCAGCTTCTCGGCCCGGTCGACGCGGGCTTCGTTGTGCTCGACGATGATCCGCCAATCGGGCGAATAGAGCGACTTCACGATCTGCTCGTAGGGTTGGCCCAGCGTCTTCTGCAGGTCCTCGGGCAGCTTGACCTTCGAATTCATCGGCAGCCATCCGTCGAGCAGCGCGGCGCGCAGCTGCGGCTCGGCGCCGGCGATGTAGTTCATCCAGACCAGCGACTTGTCCAGGTTCTTGGCGCCCTTCGGGACCACCACCACGTAGGGCAGCATCAGCGCGCCTTCCTTCGGGATCACGATGCCCACGTTGGCGGCGCCCTGGCGGCGCAGCGCCCAGACGCGCGAGGCGTAGAACGGCACGGCCGCCACCTCGCCGCGCGTCAGCAGCGTGTTCATGTGGGCAAGCGAAGTGTAAGTCGCCAGCACGTTGGGCACGATCTTCTCGAGCAGCTTGAAGCCGGGATCGATGTCCTTCTCGCTGCCGCCCATCGCCTTGGCCATGATCACCGCGTCGTAGGGCGCGAGATAGGTCGGCCGGGTCAGCGACAGCTTGCCCTTCCACTTCGGGTCGGCGAGGCCCTGCCACGAGGCCAAGTCCTCGGCCTTGGCGAGGTCGGTGTTGTAGGCGATGCCGTAGTAGGTGAAGTAGACCGGCAGGCCGACATGGCGCCCGGCCTTGTCCTTCGTAAGGTACTTCGGATCGACGTCGGCGATGCCCGGCAGCTGCTTGTCGTCGAAGCTCTCGATCAGGCCGGCATTGGAGAGCGCGATCGCCTCGAAGTAGGTGACCAGCGCCAGGCTGTACTGGTTGGCGGCTGCCGGGGAACGCAGCGCGCCGGCCGGATTAGGCACCTCGACCATCTTGATGGTCGAGCCGTTTCCGGGAGCGAACTGCTTGATGAAGGCCTCGCGCCAGGTGTTGGCGCCGCCGCCACCCCACACCGCCATGGTGAGTTCCTGGGCCGTCGCGGCCCCCGCGCCCGTGCACGCGAGAATCGCGCCGCAGATCAGTGCCTTCAATCGGTTCATCATCGCAGGCCCCCGCCGTTATCTCGTTGTGGCAACGTTAGACGCCTCCTGCATTGCGGGAGAAATTCATTCGCCCCTTCTGGTCATTCCAGAAGGTTATGGGCTTGGTTGTTGCTCCGCGTGAAACTCACTTCTACAGTCTCCGTGGGGATTTCCGAGGGGACCGCCATGGACATGAAGCGCCTGCACCGCCGCCACGCTCTTTCGCTGCTGGGAGGTGCCGCCGCCGTCGGCGCCACCGGCTCCGCCTTCGCCCAGGCCGAACCGCCCAAGCCCGCGCAGCTCGTGGTCAACCATTCCGGCGGGTCGATGGGTACCGCCATGCGCAAGGCCTTCTTCAACGGCTTCGAGAAGAAGTATGGGATCAAGGTGGTCGAGACGAGCCCGGTCGACTTCGGCAAGCTGCGTGCCATGGTCGATTCCGGCAACGTCGAATGGGATCTCACCGAGATCGGCGGCCAGGACGCGATCCGTGCCGGCAAGGCCAACCTGCTGGAGAAGATCGACACCAAGGTGGTCGACCGCTCCAAGTATCCGGCGACGGCGCAGAATCCCTATGTCTTCGCCTCGTCGGTCTACACGACGATCATGGGATTCCGGAACGACGTCTTCAAGAACGGCAGCCAGCCCAAGAGCTGGGCCGACTGGTGGGACGTGAAGAAGTTCCCGGGCGCGCGCTCGATGCGCAACCATCCGACCGACAACCTCGAATTCGCGCTGATCGCCGACGGCGTGCCGAAGGACAAGCTCTATCCGATCGACTTCGACCGCGCCTTCAAGAAGCTCGACCAGATCAAGCCGCACATCACCGTCTGGTGGTCGACCGGCCAGCAGCCGGCCCAGCTCCTGCTCGACAAGGAGGTCGTGCTGGCGACCGGTTGGAACGGCCGCTTCTACGACATCATCAAGAAGGGGGCGCCGGTCGGTATCGAGTGGAGTGAAGGTGCGCTGAAGCAGGGCAGCTTCGCCATCCCGCGGGGCGCCAAGAGCCCCTATTGGGCCAACAAGATGCTGGCCGAACTCGCCATCCCGCAGCAGCAGGCGGTCTACGCCTCGGAACTCGGCTATCCCGGCCTCAATCTCGAATCGCTGAACTTCGTCGATCCGAAGGTGAAGCCGTTCCTGCCGACCGCCTATCTCGACCAGCAGTTCTGGATCAGCGACGAGTGGTATGCCGAGAACGGCACCAAGGCCGCCGAACTGTGGAACGCCTGGATGCTGAAGAAGGGCTGATATCCCTTGAGTGCAAGCGGATCGGCCGACCTCCTCATCGAGGGTGTCGGAAAGCGTTTCGGGGATGTGGTCGCACTGGATCACGTCTCGCTGCAGGTGGCCCAGGGCGAGCTGCTCACCATCCTGGGTCCCAGCGGTTCCGGGAAAACCACGCTGCTCAAGGTCGTCGCGGGTTTCGAGACGCCCGACGCCGGCCGCGTGACGGTGGGCGGTGTCGAGATCACCGCGTTGCCGCCCGCGAAGCGGGACATCGGCATGGTGTTCCAGAACTACGCGCTGTTTCCCCATCTCAGCGTCGCGGCCAACGTCGCGTTTCCGCTGGAGATGCGGAACGTCGCGAAGCCCGAGATCGAGCGCCGTGTCGCCGAGGCCCTGGCGATGGTCGAGCTGAAGGGCTACGAGGCACGGCTGCCGCGGCAATTGTCAGGCGGCCAGCAGCAGCGCGTGGCGCTGGCGCGTGCCATCGTCTTCAACCCGCGGCTCCTGCTGCTCGACGAGCCGTTCGGCGCGCTCGACCGCAAGCTGCGCGAGACGATGCAGCTCGAAGTGCGCCGCCTGCAGCGCCGCCTCGGGCTCACCACCATCTTCATCACCCATGACCAGGAAGAGGCGCTGGTCCTGTCCGACCGCATCGCGGTGATGAACAGGGGCACGATCCAGCAGATCGCGACCACGACCGAGATCTACGAGCGGCCGGCCAACGATTTCGTCGCCGACTTCGTGGGCGAGAGCAACATCTTCCACGGCACGATGAGCGCGCCCGGCATGGTGGTCCTGGACGGCGGCCGCGCGCTGCAGGTGAGGAGCGACAAGCCCGCGGGCGCGAAGGTCGGCGTGCTGATGCGCCCCGAGCGATTCGCGCCGTCGGGTGCCAACGCCTTCAGCGGCGAGGTGATCGAATCGGTTTATCTCGGCACGTCGTTCAAGCTGCGGCTGGCCTGCGAGGGCGGCCCGGAACTGCTGGTGCGCCAGCCTGCCCGCGGCGCGCTGCCCGCCGCCGGTGCCCGCGTGACGGTCGGCATCGAGCCCGAGTCGATCCATGTGTTCTGAGCGCGAGCCCCTACGACCTCATTCTGAGGAGCATCGCGCAGCGATGCGTCTCGCAGGATGGGCCGCAGGGACGGTGCTCATTCCCATCCTTCGAGACGGCGCTGCGCGCCTCCTCAGGATGAGGGGTATGTCGTGACTGGCCGCGGCTTCCTCCCCGCGCTGCCGGCACTGATCCTGCTGTTCGTGTTCTTCCTGTTCCCGGTCGTGCGCATGCTGGGGTTCAGCCTCGAAGGTGGGACGCTCGACTGGTACGCCAAGGCGCTGGGCGAGCAGCTCTACCTGCGCGTCTTCTGGAACACGTTCGAGATCGCGCTGCTGGTCACCTTCTTCTGCCTGCTGCTGGGCTATCCGCTGGGCTTCCTGATGGCCACGACCACGCCCTTCTGGGCGACGGTGGGCTTCATCTTCGTCCTGCTGCCGCTCTGGACCTCGGTGCTGGTGCGCACCTATGCCTGGATGGTGCTGCTGGGGCGCAACGGCGTGTTCAACCGCACGCTGATGGAGGCCGGGATCACCACCGATCCGATCCCAATGCTGCACAATTTCACCGGCGTTCTGATCGGTATGGTGCACGTGCTGCTGCCCTACATGGTGCTGCCGATCTACGGCGCGGTGCGCAAGGTCGATCCGGCCATTCCGGCCGCCGCGGCCGGCCTCGGCGCGTCGAGCTTCGCGATCTTCCGCCGCATCTACCTGCCGCTCACCCTCAACGGCATCTTTGCCGGCTCCGTCCTCGTCTTCGTGCTGTCGCTCGGCTTCTTCATCACCCCGGCGCTGCTGGGCGGCGGTCGCGTGATGATGATCGCGGTCCTGATCGAGCAGCAGGTGCGCGAGGCGCTGAACTGGCCGTTCGCGGCGGCCCTCTCCGCGGTGCTGCTGGTCTTCACCTTCGCCGTCTATGCGATGGCGCAGCGCTTCACGCGGAGCGAGGCGGAGGCCGCGCGATGAGGACTCCTCCCAGCCGGCGCCTGCTCGTCATAGCCTGCGGCCTCATCTACTTCTTCCTGATGCTGCCGCTGCTGGTTGTCTTCCCGATCTCGCTGTCGTCGGCACCGTACATGCAGTTCCCGCCGCCCGGTCTTTCCTGGCAGTGGTACGAGCGCTACCTCGACGATCCGCAATGGATCGACGCCACCTGGCGCTCGCTCTATATCGGCGCGGCAACGGCGATCTTCGCCCTGGCACTGGGCGTGCCGCTGGCCTTCGCGCTGGTGCGCGGGCGCTTCTTCGGCCGCGTCCTGATCGACCGGCTCGCGCTGGCGCCGGTCATCGTGCCGACCATCATCCTCTCGGTCGCGGTCTACGGCCTGTTCGCCAAGCTGAAGCTGATCGGCACCTGGTACGGACTCGTCATCGCCCATACGGTGCTGGCGCTGCCCTTCGTGGTGCTGGTGATCGTGGCCGGCCTGCGCGATTTCGACCGCTCGCTGGAGCAGGCCGCCGAGGGGCTGGGCGCCAGCCGCTGGCGCACGCTCTCTCGGGTCACCCTGCCGCTGCTGCGGCCCAGCCTCGTCTCGGCCGGGTTGCTGGCCTTCATCTCCTCGTTCGACGAGGTCGTCGTCGCGCTGTTCCTGGCCGGCGCGAACATGACGCTCCCGAAGAAGATGTTCGACAACATCCTGATGGAGATCGACCCGACCATCGCTGCCGTCTCGGTGATGCAGATCCTGCTGGTCTCCGTCGTGCTGGTGCTGATCGGCCGCTTCGGCCGCGGCCTTAAGGATAGTGCGAGATGACGACGTTGCCGACCCTTCGAGACGGCCGCGAAGCGGCCTCCTCAGGGTGAGGTGGAAGTGTAGTGAAACCCTCATCCTGAGGAGCGGTCCAAAGGACCGCGTCTCGAAGGATGGGCCAAGGAGCTGGTGATGGCTGACAGCGTCTTCCACAAGGATTTCAAGGCGACGCCCTGGTGGTGGGAATGGTGGCATCCCTCCAACGAGCTGAGCCAGGACCCGCCGCTCAAGACCGACGTGCTGGTGGTGGGCGCGGGCTATGGCGGCCTGTCGACGGCGCTGGAACTGGGGCGCTCGGGCGTCGAGGTGACCGTGCTGGAGCGCGGCGATTTCGGTGTCGGCGCCTCGACGCGCAACGGCGGCGGCGTCAGCGGCGGCACGACCATGGGCAAGGGCTTCTCCGGCAAGGGCGTCGGTGGCGACCCGGAGGCCTGGAAGAAGGTGATGGCGCGCATGCTGAGCGACGCTGCCGATTCGCTCACGCAGGTCGAGACCGTGATCCAGCGCGAGGGCATCGAGTGCTACTGGCGCATGAACGGCCGCTTCAGCGGCGCCTACACACCGCGCCATTTCGCCGAGCAGCAGGCCAAGGTCGCGACCTACAACGAGAAGGCGGCGCTTGGCACCTACATGGTCCCGCGCGAGCGCCAGCGCGAGGAGATCGCGTCGGACTATTACTATGGCGGCATGGTCGTGGAACGCACCGGCCAGCTCCATCCCGCACTCTACTATGGCGGCCTGCTGAAGGCGGCGCATCGTGCCGGCGCCCGGCTCTGCGCCAACTGCGACGCGGAAAAGATCGAGCGCAAGTCGGGCGGCGGCTTCCGCGTGCTGACCAGCAAGGGCCCGATCGAGGCGCGCGAGGTGGTGATCGCCACCAATGGCTACACGACCGAACTGACGCCGACCCTGCGCCGCAAGCTGGTGCCCGTGGCCAGCCACATCATCGCCACCGAGGAGCTGCCCGAGGATCTGGTGCAGAGCCTGATCCCGAAGAACCGCGTCGTCTCCGACACCAAGCGGGTGCTCTGCTACTACCGGCAATCGCCGGACAACAAGCGTGTGATCTTCGGCGGCCGCGCCCGCTTCACCCAGGTGACGCCGGAAGTCAGCGCGCCGGTGCTGCATGGCTACATGCTGGAGCGCTGGCCGCAGCTCAAGGGCGTGAAGGTGACCCACGCCTGGACCGGCAACGTTGCCTTCGCTTTCGACTTCCTGCCGCACATGGGCGTGGAGCAGGGCATGCACTACCTGATGGCGTGCAACGGCTCGGGCGTCGCGATGATGTCCTATCTCGGCTACCAGACCGCGCGGAAGATCGCCGGCGGCTCGAACGCGCCGGTCAACGCCTTCGACGGCCAGGATTTCCCGACCGTGCCCTTCTACAACGGCAATCCCGAATGGGTGCTGCCCTTCGTCGGCGCCTGGTACCGCACCCGCGACTGGTGGGACCGGGTGAGGGCATAAGGCCGCCTGAACAAATAAGCCTCACCCTGAGGAGCACCGCGTAGCGGTGCGTCTCGAAGGGTCGGCACGAGCACCGCGCCTGTGCCCATCCTTCGAGACGGTCGCTGCGCGACCTCCTCAGGATGAGGCCAAGTGTTGCGAGATGCTCGTGGAGTCCCGCGTTCCTACTTCATCGTGATCGGCGAGAAGTCCTGGAACCAGTTCTGGGCCTGCACGAAGCCCGTCACCTTGGGCGACAGGGCGCGCGGCGCCACGTCGTGGGTCACGAACAGGAACAGCGCGTCGTCGACGATCTTCTCGTGCACCTTCTTCAGCGCCTCGTCCTGCGCCTTCGAATCGAAGGTCGTGCGCGCCTTCTCCAGCAGCGCGTCCATGCCGGGGTCCTGGTAGAAGCCCCAGTTGGTGCCGTTGGGCGCCACCAGCTTCGAATCGAGATGGCGGATGAAGGCGGTGAACGGGTCCTGGATGAAGTAGCTGAAGTTCAGCGCACTGGCGCCCTTGGCGAGATCGGACTTCGCACCGGCCCGCCACAGGTTGATCAGCGTGTTCCACTCGGCGACCTCGAACTCGATCTTGATTCCGACGTCGGCGAGGTTCTGCTGGATGTACTCGTTCATCGGCAGCGGCAGCATCTGGCCCGACCCCGAACTCGAGATCAGCACCTTGGCAGTCACCGGCTTGGCCTTGCTGAAGCCCGCTTCGGCCAGCAGCTTCTTCGCCGCTTCCGGATCGTACTTCACGTCGAAGCTCGGATTGCCGAACCACTGGCTGCCCGGCGTGAGGAAGCCCTTGGCCGGAATCATCATGCCTTTCAGCAGCACCTTCAGCCCCTCGCGGTCGACGGCGAGGTTGGCCGCCTTGCGCACGCGGATGTCCTTCCACGGCGAGCCGTCGGCGAAGGAGAGGTGCCAGGTCCAGTTGTGCGGATAGGCGTTGCTGATGATCTTGAACCCGGCCTTCTCCAGGCTCGGCACGGCGTCGGGCGAGGGCGCCTCGATCCAGTCGACCTGGCCCGACCGCAGCGCCGCCGTGCGGGTCGCGGGCTCGGGGATCGGCAGCAGGACCATCTTGTCGAGCTTCGGGATCCGGGCCTTGTCCCAGTACTCCTTGTTCGGCGACAGCTCGGCGCGGGTCTGCGGCTGGAAGGCCGTCACCGTCCACGGGCCGGTGCCCGACGGCGTCTGCGCGAACTTGTTCCAGTCCTTGCCGACCTTCTCCCACTGCGCCGGGCTCGACATCATGACCCAGGAAATCTGGTAGGGCAGGAAGGCATCGGGCGTCTTGGTCCGGACCTCGACCGTCCTGTCGTCGATCACCTTGTAGGAGGCGACGGCGGGAATGCGCGAGCGGCCCTGCGCGGCCTGCTTCGGGTCGAACTGCGGGGACTTGTCGTTCAGCAGCTTTTCCAGGTTCCAGACGACGGCGTCGGCCTTGAACTCGCTGCCGTCGTGGAACTTCACGCCTTCGCGCAGGGTGAAGGTCCAGCGGGTCGGATCGGCCTCGTCGACCTTCCAGGACGTGGCGAGGCCGGGCACCAGCACCGAGGCCTTGTCGGCCGACGACAGGTCCCAGTTGATGAGGCCGTCATAGACCGTATAGCCCATGAACCGCATGCCCTCGCCGCCCTGGTCGGTCTGGCCGGTGGTGAGCGGGATGTCCGAGGCCGTCATGCCGATACGGAGCGTGCCCTGCGCCAGCACCGGGGTCGCGGCCAGCGATGCCAGCAGCGCGACGGTCCCCAGAACGGCTTTGTTGCGGAAGATCATGGCGAAGGTCCCTGTTTCCTTGTGGTCGTTGTCTCCGCAGACGCCAGAACCATGCCAAAGGATAGGTAGCGCCCCCCTGCCGAGCGTTCGAAAGTGCCTCCGTTCGACAAAGAACGTGACTTTTAATTTAGAATCGTTCTAAATTGAGCCGGCTCAGCCAGAACACGAGGGATGGACGATGACGACCGAGAGCAAGTGCCCTTTCAGCGGCGCCCCCAAGGGACCTTCGAACCGCGACTGGTGGCCCAACCAGCTCGACCTGCAGGTGCTGCACCAGCATTCCCCGCTGTCCAACCCGATGGGCGAGGCCTTCGACTACGCCAAGGCGTTCAAGAGCCTCGACCTCGATGCCGTCATTGCCGACCTGCGCGCCCTGATGACCGATTCGCAGGATTGGTGGCCGGCCGATTTCGGCCATTACGGCCCGTTCTTCATCCGCATGGCCTGGCACAGCGCCGGCACCTATCGCGTCGGTGACGGGCGCGGCGGCGCCGGCGGCGGCCAGCAGCGTTTCGCGCCGCTGAACTCGTGGCCCGACAACGTCAATCTCGACAAGGCGCGCCGCCTGCTCTGGCCGATCAAGCAGAAGTACGGCGCGAAGATCTCCTGGGCCGACCTGCTGATCCTCACCGGCAACGTCGCGCTGGAATCGATGGGCTTCAAGACCTTCGGCTTCGGCGGCGGCCGCGCCGACACCTGGGAGCCCGAGCAGGACATCTACTGGGGCCCCGAGGGCAAGTGGCTGGCCGACGAGCGCTACAGCGGCGACCGCCAGCTCGAAGGCTCGCTGGGCGCCGTGCAGATGGGACTGATCTACGTCAATCCCGAGGGTCCCAACGGCAACCCCGATCCGGTCGCGGCGGCCCGCGACATCCGCGAGACCTTCGCGCGCATGGCGATGGACGACGAGGAGACGGTGGCGCTGATCGCCGGCGGCCACACCTTCGGGAAGACCCATGGCGCCGGCGACGCCGCCCTGGTCGGGCCGGAGCCGGAAGCCGCGCCGATCGAGCAGCAGGGCTTCGGCTGGAAGAGCGGCTACGCGTCGGGCAAGGGCCACGACGCCATCTCCTCCGGCCTCGAAGTCACCTGGACGACGACGCCCACGAAGTGGAGCAACAACTACTTCGAGAGCCTGTTCGGCAACGAATGGGAGCTGACGAAGAGTCCGGCCGGCGCGCACCAGTGGACCGCCAAGGGAGGCCAGGCGGTCGTGCCCGACGCATTCGATCCCTCGAAGCGTCACCTGCCAACGATGCTCACCACCGATCTCTCGCTGCGCTTCGATCCGGCCTACGAGAAGATCTCGCGCCGCTTCCTCGCGAACCCCGACCAGTTCGCCGATGCCTTCGCGCGGGCCTGGTTCAAGCTCACGCATCGCGACATGGGCCCGATCGCCCGCTATCTCGGCCCGCTGGTGCCGAAGGAGCACCTGATCTGGCAGGACCCGATTCCTGCCGTCGACCATCCGCTGGTCGGCGAGGCCGAGATCGAGTCGCTGAAGGCGAAGCTGCTGGCCTCGGGCCTCACCGTGTCGCAGCTCGTGACGACGGCCTGGGCCTCGGCCGCGACCTTCCGCGGCGCCGACAAGCGCGGCGGCGCCAACGGCGCGCGCATCCGTCTCGCGCCCCAGAAGGACTGGGCCGTCAACCAGCCGGCCGAACTCGCCACCGTGCTGGCGATGCTCGAAGCGGTGCAGAAGGAGTTCAACGCCTCCGCCGCGGGCGGCAAGAAGGTCTCGCTGGCCGACCTGATCGTGCTGGGCGGCGTTGCCGCGATCGAAAAGGCGGCGAAGGAAGCCGGCCATGACGTGAAGGTCCCCTTCACGCCGGGTCGCATGGACGCCTCGCAGGAACAGACCGACGTGCATTCGTTCGAACCGCTGGAGCCGACCGCCGACGGCTTCCGCAACTTCGTCGGCACCAAGATGCCGCAATCGCCGGAGGAGCGCCTGGTCGACCACGCCCAGCGCCTCACCCTGACCGCGCCCGAGATGACGGTGCTCGTGGGCGGTCTGCGCATGCTGGGCGCCAACACGGGCAAGTCGAAGCATGGCGTCTTCACCTCGAAGACCGGGACGCTCAGCAACGACTTCTTCGTGAACCTGCTCGACATGGCGACCGAGTGGAAGCCCGCCGCCGAGGAGGGTGTCTACGAGGGCCGCGACCGCAAGAGCGGTGCGGTGAAGTGGACGGCCACGCGCGTCGACTTGATCTTCGGCTCGCACAGCCAGCTCCGCGCCCTGGCCGAGGTCTATGCCCAGTCCGACGCGAAGGAGAAGTTCGTGAACGACTTCGTCGCCGCCTGGACCAAAGTCATGAACCTCGACCGCTTCGACCTCCACGCCTGATCCGCGTCACCTGAAAACCGAAAGCCCGCCCGGTGAAAGCCGTGGCGGGCCTTTCATATCCGTCGTCCCGAGCGAAGCCGCCGGCAGGGCGGCGCACTCAAGGGACCTCTTTCCGACAAGACGCGGCGTGCGTCGGGAAAGAGGAGTGGGGGAATGGGAAGGATGTCGGTCATCCTGCGTCTACTGAAGATCAATAAGCCGCTTTTTCTGCCTCTGAGCTTCTGTGTCGAGTTCCTTGTAGTCACCACGTATCAGTAGTGGCGCAATAACCATCTGGGTCGTTACGTTGGATATCTGCCTGTTCGAATTGTATTCGACGCAAACGACAAGAGTTGATGGCGCTTCAAAAGTCAGGCAGCTGATCATGCCTTGCCGCTCTATTTCCGCGGCATGCGGATGACTGCCCTCCCGGCAAATCCAGATTTGAAGTGGCGGCTCGCTGTTGAATCCGATTCTTCGGACTGGGTGGAGTTTCAACGATTCGCTAAGTGTCAGCAGTTGTGTTTCTAGGTGCTTTCGGCCCTCGTCGCCGTAGTTGCGCAAGTGGGCGTCGGCGCGTAACCAGCCCTTGGGGTGTATCCGGTTGAGCGCATCGAGAAGTGCTTGCAATTCGACAGGGTATACCTGACGCGGCGGCGGACGAGTTTGCCAGTCTTCACGTTCAAAATGTCGATCAACTACATCGCTGAAAGACGCTGTCGTGACCATAGATGCGGTTTCGAGCATGTCAGTGAGGTTCTGATCGAAGCGGTTTTTGGTAATGTAGGCACCTAGATGGTCAAGTTCATCGAAAATGTGAGCTTGAACTATGCCGGCGATAGCTTGGCGTACTTCTAGGTAATGGAATAGCTCACCCGCGGTTGGTAAAAATCTACGAAGCACAAAGAGGTCGTCGACTGACATTGAGATGAACGGATGAACCCCAAGCAGAGGCTTAACTTCCGGGAGGGCTTTGCACATTGATGAAAATGGAGTGAACGACTCGATCGTCAATCCAATAGGCAGAATAAGTCTGAAGGACTCTCTTTTAAGTAGTGCGACCTGCTCATGCTGCCCGTTGACTAGCCGAAACAGCGCGACTTCTCGTGCGCTCGAAAGATACTCCAGGAAGCGTCGACATTGGTTAAATGCCTCGACGACCAAGCTCTGGATCGTTCGCACATGCACCTGATAGTTGGTCGCGGGCGAATGCATGGCCATCACGCCGCCTTTTGACTCGATCACGAGCAGGACGTCGTCAACTACGCCAACGAGATCCGTTTCAACCCATTCTCCCGTCTCTGGATCCTTGAAGTAGACTTCTTCAAAAAAAGTCGCTTGCGAAAGTTGATCTTTGAGGATCTTGGGAAAAGATCGCTCAACTAGTTTCGATTGGCTTCGGGCCCAAGTGTCGCGATACGCAGGAAGGCGCTTGAGTAATGCCCATTGTATTGCGCGATAAGCTGAATCTCGAACAAATTGCGGATCTGTCGCGTAGTAATCTGCTCCGAGTCTAATTAACGGCCGCACGCGCGCGGGCAGTCGCCTAAAAGGGGTGCCTTTGTATGGGCCGTCGGCAAAGAAACTCTGCTCTTCACCAAATTCGTACGAGAGGTCAGCCAAGAGAAGACTTGGCAGCTGAGTCTTTTTTGAGAGGTTGCAGATCCCACCCATGAATACATCTGCCCAAGCTTCTGTCATCTTGGTGTCAAATTCTGGATCTTGCGATCTCAGTTCGGCAATTGCCTCTTCTTTGGATAGATTTCTTGTGGCGCTCAATGACTGGTGCTTGGCGAAGTTATCCTGCATCGCAAGCGTGGCGTTGCTAAATCCAACGCGTAGCGAGTCAGAGATGGTTTGAATGCCTAAAGCTATTGCATGAGAGTCGGTGCCGTATGCTTGTTGCAATGCGTCATCATGTGGCGCCAATACAAACTCAAAGAACTCCTTCTCAAGAACCTGATAGCGATGGCCGCGAATTATGAGCCACGAGGTTTTCGCCTGAAATTCGACAGTTCGCGATTCGGTGCCAAACTCTGCGCTTGCGCTTGTGACGCTGCTAGCCATCGCATGCATCATTGCGGTGTTAGCCATGCTTGAGCAGCAGATAAGAAGCTCCTTAGCTTTTGATTCGTCCAGCTTTTTTGTTGGGTAATGGCCTGGGGTCGTGCTCCATACCGCATGCATATATTCCAGCGTATGCTGAAATTGTCTTGTGA
This sequence comes from Reyranella aquatilis, assembly GCF_020880995.1. GTDB lineage: Bacteria > Pseudomonadota > Alphaproteobacteria > Reyranellales > Reyranellaceae > Reyranella > Reyranella aquatilis. Next base: position 80,689 of record NZ_JAJISD010000006.1, read on the forward strand.
GGTCCGAGTCGCTCGGTTGTTCTTCGATATCCCTGCTTTCCTTTAGTCGTCTAACGGCGAATTGTGCCCAGACATATCCTAAGAGCTCGATTGGTGGTTGAGCGATGATCAGCTCTCGGATCTTCAACGCAAGTGCTTCGATTTCGGCTCGTGTCTTCTCAGATTCTGCGAGAGCCTGTTCGGTCGATAAAGTGGGCGGCGGGTTGTCGGTTTGCGTCATTGCAAGAGCGTGAGCGGTTGTTTGAGATACCTTGCCGTGCTTCGGCGATTACGGGCAGTCAAATGAGCCGCGTCGCCTGACTGACCGCCAACTGCCAGCCATCCTTCGCCGTCACGTACACGCACACCCAGCGGAAATCGTAGGTCTTCTGTTCCTTCACGTTCAGGATCGGGCTCTTGCCGGTCACGACCACGGTCGGGCCGGTGAAGACACGGAAGCTGAGGTCGGTGGCAGGGGCGGCTTCGATCAGGGGTTCGCCGGCCATGGCGGCGACCAGGCGGGCGTCCTTGTTGTCGATCTTCCCCGAGCCGTGCGTGTGGGTGAAGCTGTCGGCGTAGAGCGGGCGAAGGGCGGCGAAGTCCTTCGCGAGCACGGCCTTCGCGAGCTTCACGCGAAAGTCGGTCACTTCCTCGATGAACTTCTTCGCCTCCGCCGAATCGGGTTGGCGCGGCGGATGGGCGAGGGCGGCTTCAGGGGCCATCGCGAGGAGCGGGAGCGCTCCGAGCAGGGTGCGTCTACGCATTCCTCGAGGATACGCCGGCTTCGGCGAAGGTCGCCATGCCGTTGTGACAGGCGGTGGCGGCCTTGAGCAGCGGCACGGCGAGCGCGGCGGCCGAGGCTTCGCCGAGGCGCATGTCGAGGTCGAGCAGCGGCCGCAGGCCGATCTCCTTGAGCAGCCGGTCATGGCCGGGTTCGGCCGAGCGGTGCGCCACCAGGCAGTGGTCGAGCGCGCGGCGGTCCACCGCGTAGAGCACCGCGGCGGCGGCGGTGCAGGCATAGCCGTCGAGCAGCACCGGGATGCGGCCCATGCGGGCGGCGACGATGGCGCCAGTCAGGGCCGCGAACTCCTCGCCGCCGACCGCGGCCAGCAGTTCGAGCGGATCGCGGCGCGCGATCGCCTCCTTGTGGAAGCCGAGCGCCTCGTCGATCACCGCGATCTTGTGCGCCATCGCCTTGCCGGTGACGCCGGTGCCCGGTCCCGCCCAGTCGGCGCCGGTGCCGCCGAACAGCGCGGCGCACAGCGTGGCGGCGGTCGTGGTGTTGGCGATGCCCATTTCACCGAGGCACATCACGTCGATGCCGGGCTCGGCCGCCATCATGCCGTAGGCCATGGCGTTGGCGGCGCGCGTCTCGTCCATCGCCGGTCCTTGCGTGAAGTCGGCGGTGGGATGGTCGAGGTCGAGTTCGTAGATGCGCAGGTCGGCATCGATCATGGCGGCCAGCTGGTTGATCGCGGCGCCGCCGTTCAGGAAGTTCTTCACCATCTGCTGGGTGACTTCGGGCGGATAGGCCGAGACGCCGCGCGCGGCGACGCCATGGGTGCCGGCGAACACCGCGATGCGCGGCCGCTCGATGCGCGGCTGGGCGCGCCCCTGCCAGCAGGCCAGCCATTCGGCGATCTCCTCCAGCCGGCCGAGCGAGCCCTGCGGCTTGGTCAGCTGGGCCTGGCGGCGCACCACCTCGGTCTGGGCGGTGAGATCGGGTCCCGGCAGTTCGCGCAGGATCCGGCGCATTTCGTCGAAGGAGGCAGCCGACATTGTTCGTCCGGGGGCATTCTGGAAGGGGCCGGACCATCCTATATTCAGCGGACCATGACCAGTCCCAACGAGCCCTCCCCGCCACCCTTCGGAGGCGGCGGCGCCAACCGCCCCACCTCGTTCGACGAATGGCTGCAGGCCTTCAAGGAGCAGATGACCTTCTTCACCGGGCTGAAGCTCGATGTCGGCCTGCCGCGCTGGCAACTGGCCGACGTGCTGCCGGTCCTGCCCTTGGTCGGCGCGGCGATCGGCCTGGCCTCGGGTCTGGTCTTCGCCATCGTGCGCGGCATCGCCGGGCCGGGCTGGCTGGCGGCGGTGCTGGCGGTCGGTGCGGCAGTGATCCTGACGCGCGCCCTGCATGAAGACGGGCTGGCGGACACCGCCGACGGGCTGGGGCCGCACGGGCTCGAGCCGGCGCGGCGGCTCGAGATCATGCGCGACAGCCGCAACGGCACCTTCGGCGTGCTGGCGCTGGCGCTCGGGGTGCTGGTCAAGGTCGCCTGCCTGGCGCAGTTCGGCGGCGCCACCGGCCTCGTCGTGCTGATCTCGGCGCATGCGCTGTCGCGCGCCGTGCTGGCCTATCCGCTGCTGGCCTTCTCGCCCGTCCATGGCGACGGGCAGGGCGCACGGGCCGGCAAGCCGACCGACAACGATGTCTGGCTGGCCATCGGCGTCGGCGCCGGCCTCGCCTTCCTGCTGATGCTGGGCAAGGGCCTGTTCGTGGCCCTCCTGGCGCCACTCGCCGTCATGGCCGCGGCCTGGTACGCCACGCACTGGATCGCCAGGCGGCTGGGCGGCTACACCGGCGACACGCTGGGCGCCGTCCAGCAGACCGCCGAGATCGTCTTCCTCGTGGTGGCGGCGCTGTTCATCGGCCGCTAAGAAGGCCTCCGCTTCAAAGGGATCGGAGGACGAGCATGGCGACGGGCGCCAAGATCACGGGTGCGGTCACGCGGTGGTGGTGGGTGCGGCATGCCGTGGTCCCCAATCCGGAGCGGCGCTGCTACGGCCAGTCCGACATGGACTGCGACGTGAGCAACGAGGAACTGTTCCGTCACCAGGCGAAGCTGCTGCCCAAGGGCGCGGTCTGGTACGCCTCCAACCTGCTGCGCGCGCGCAAGACCGCCGAGCATCTCGCCAAGGCCGGCGCCGAGATGGACAAGCTCCACATCGATCCCGATCTCGCCGAGCAGCATTTCGGCAACTGGCAGGGTCTCACCTATGTCGAGATCGCCGAGAACCATGCCGACAACCATCTCTTCTGGCTGGGGCCGCCGGAATTCCGGCCCGAGGGCGGCGAGAGCTTCGTCGACCTGCGCGATCGCACGGTGCGCAGCATCGACCGGCTGACCGCCGAGCACAAAGGCCGCGACATCGTGGCGACGGCGCATGGCGGCACGATCCGCGCGGCGCTGGCGCACGCCTTCAACCTGCATCCCGAGGCGGCGGTCCGCTTCGAGATCGACAATGTGTCGATCACCATGATCGAGCATTTCGAGCAGGCCAATCCGGAGCACGCCTGGCGCGTGGCTTTCGTGAACTACATGCCGCGCGCGCTCAGCTTCGCCCGGGGCGGGCCTGCGTGACGGTGCCGGGCAAGAGCCTCGCGGAACTGGCGGCCGACCAGGCCGCCCATTGGAAGGGCGCCGGCGGCCGGAGCTGGCTGGCCTCGATCGAACGGATCGAGCGCAGCATCGCGGGCTTCAGCGCCGCGGCGCTGGCGGCGGCCGACGTGCGTCCGGGCGAGACCGTCATCGACGTGGGATGCGGCCTCGGCGGGACGACGGCGGTCCTGGCGGAGAAAGCGGGCTCCGTCCTCGGCGTCGACATCTCCGACCTGCTGATCGAGGGCGCACGGGCGAAGCGGATCGCGCGTGCCGACTTCCGGGTCGCCGATGCCGCGACCCATCCGTTCGAGCCGGCGTCCGCCGACCTCGTCTTCTCGCGCTTCGGCGTCATGTTCTTCGCCGATCCGGTGGCGGCGTTCGGCAACCTGCGGCAGGCCCTGAAGCCATCGGGACGGCTGGTGTTCCTGTGCTGGCGGACGGCGGCGGAGAATCCCTGGAGCCTCGCGCCGGTGCGCGTCGCCGCGCCCTTCCTGCCGCCGCTGCCGAGACCCGGGCCGGAAGAGCCCGGGCAATTTTCCTTCGGCGACCGGACGCGGGTCGAGCGCATCCTCACGCAGGCGGGATTCGGATCGCTGTCGCTCGAGCCGCTCGACCAGCCCATATTCATGGGCGCGTCGATCGACGAGATCGTCGAGGGGGCCGGCCGCTTCGGACCGCTGGCGCGCGCCTTCGCCGACGCCACGCCCGAGCAGGCCAAGAAGGCGAAGGCCGCAATCGCCGAAAGCCTGGCGCCGCACGTGCAGCCTGATGGCATCCATCTGCCCGGCGCCTGCTGGCTGGTGAGCGGGCGGGCGGTCTGATGGAACACATCCCGACCTTCCCGCTGCCGCCGGTGAGCCTCGTCCTGGGCGGCGCACGCTCGGGCAAGAGCACCCATGCCGAGCGGCTGGTCGCCGGCACGCTGCATGGTGCCGCGCCCAGCCCGGCGGTCTACATTGCCACCGCCGAGGCGGGCGACGTCGAGATGGCCACCCGCATCATGGCGCACCGCGCCCGCCGCGGCGTCGGCTGGACGACCATCGAGGAGCCGCTGAAGCTCAGCGAGGCGCTGGAGAAGGCGGTTTCGTACGGCCAGCCGGTGCTGGTCGACTGCCTGACCCTGTGGCTGTCGAACCTCATGCATGCCGGCGAGGACGTCGACCAGGCGACCGACGAACTGGTGCAGTCACTGGATGATCACAACCAGCCGGTGGTGTTCGTGAGCAACGAACTGGGCCTCGGACTGGTGCCCGAGACGCCGCTCGGCCGCTCCTTCCGGGACGCGATGGGCCGCATGAACATGCGGATTGCCGAGCGTTCCGACCGGGTCGTCTTCATGGCCGCCGGCCTGCCGCTCTTGATGAAGGACCGCCCGGCGCCGCGGCGCTGACCGGCCCAATTGCGCCGGGCCAAGGCGGCGCGAAACGTGGTATGGTTCAGCCCTTGTGACCATCCAGGCGCTTCCCCGGCGTCGGTCGCCAGCCATACGGAGCACAAAATGAAGCTCGATCGCCGAACCGTCCTTACGGGGACTGCGGCCGCGTTCGCCGCGCCGTTTCTAACCTCGATGCCGGCCCGTGCCGACGCAAAGCGCCAGTCGCTGGTCGATTCGTGCCTCGCCACGGCGCGCAAGATTCTGGGCGGCCCCGACTTTCCCGACGCCGCCAAGCAGATGTCCACGGCGCGCGGCGTCCTGATCATCCCCGAGCTGGTGCAGGGCGGCTTCATCTTCGGCGCCGCCGGCGGCCGCGGCGTCCTGCTGGGCCGCAGCTCGCCGAACAACTGGAGCTATCCGGCCTTCTACGGCATGGGCTCCGGCAGCGTCGGCCTGCAGGTCGGCGGCAAGGTCTCCGAGATCGTGTTCATCATCCGGACCGAGAAGGGCCTGCAGGCGGTCATCGATCACAAGTTCAAGTTCGGCGCCGAGGCGGGCGTGACCATGGTCGCGGTCGGCATCGGCCTCGAGGGCGCCTCGACGGCGGCCGGCGGCGCCGACATCGTGGCCTTCGCCAACTCGCAGGGCCTGTTCGCCGGCGCCTCGATCGAGGGCTCCTACATCGACGCCGACAACGACTGGAACGCGCTCTACTACGGCGGCGGCGCGACCGCGAAGGGCGTCATCCTCGACCGCCGCTTCACCAATCCGGGTGCGGAGCCGCTGCGGCAATACCTGTCGAAGTGGTAACTCTCATTCCTCCCCCGTCTTACAGGGGAGAAAAGTAGATGACTAAGCGACTTTCAGGTCCGCGGCGATCGAGAGCTTGGCCTTCGTCTTGGCCTTCACCTCGTCGACGGTGACGCCGTCGGCGAGCTGGATCAGCGTCACGCCGCCATTGCCCTTCTTGTCGACGGTGAAGACGCCCAGCTCCGAGATCACCATGTCGACCACGCGTCGGCCGGTGAGCGGCAGGGTGCATTCGCTGAGCAGCTTGGAGGCGCCGTCCTTGGAGACATGCTCCATGGTGACGATCACGCGCTTCACGCCCGCGACCAGATCCATCGCGCCGCCCATGCCCTTCACCATCTTGCCCGGGATCATCCAGTTGGCGAGATCGCCGTTCTCCGCCACTTCCATGGCGCCGAGGATGGAGAGATCGATATGGCCGCCGCGGATCATCGCGAAGCTGTCGGCTGAGCTGAAGTAGGACGTGCCCTTCACCTCGGTCACGGTCTGCTTGCCGGCATTGATGATGTCGGCATCGACTTCGTTGTCGTAGGGGAAGGGGCCGACGCCCAGCATGCCGTTCTCGCTCTGCAGCGTGATGTCGACATCCTCAGGGACATAGTTCGACACCAGCGTCGGGATGCCGATGCCGAGGTTCACGTAGAAGCCGTCTTCCAGTTCCTTGGCGGCGCGTGCCGCCATCTGATCGCGGGTCCAGGCCATCGTTCTCTCCTCAAGCCTTGCGGATTGTGCGCTGTTCGATCTGCTTCTCGTAGGGCGCACCGCAGAAGATGCGCTTCACGAAGACCGCCGGCGTATGGATGTGATCAGGATCGAGTTCGCCGACCGGCACCAGTTCCTCGACCTCGGCGACGCACATCTTCGCGGCGGTCGCCATCATCGGATTGAAGTTCCGCGCGGCCTTCCGGTAGATCAGGTTGCCGGCCGTGTCGCCCTTCCAGGCCTTCACTAGCGCGATGTCGCCGAACAGGCCGCGCTCCATGACATATTCCTCGCCGTCGAAGACCTTGGTCTCCTTGCCCTCGGCCACCAGCGTGCCGACGCCGGTCTTCGTATAGAAGGCCGGGATGCCGGCACCGCCGGCGCGGCAGCGTTCGGCCAGGGTGCCCTGCGGGTTGAACTCGAGCTCCAGCTTGCCGTCGAGGTACAGCTTGGCGAAGGTCTTGTTCTCGCCGACGTACGAGCTGATCATCTTCTTCACCTGCCCGGTCTCCAGCAGCAGGCCGAGGCCCGCGCCGTCGATGCCGGCATTGTTCGACACGCAGGTGAGGCCCTTCACGCCGGAATCGCGCACCGCGCGGATCAGCTTGTCGGGGATGCCGACCAGACCGAAGCCGCCGCACATCAGCATCAGATCGTCGCGCAGCAGGCCGTCGAGGGCCGACTTCGCATCCTTGTAGACCTTGTTCGCCATCGCTGTGTTCCGTCCTCGCGTCCCCCCATTCACTCAGGGGGCTTTGGGCATATGGAAGGCCGGGCGCTTGCCTGTCAATCAGTCGCGAATCGTGCGCGTTCCGGCGACGAACTCGCCCATCAGGCGGTGCCCGTCGTCGCTCACCGCGAGATCCATGAACAGGGTCCGCTCCTGGGCGAGGCCCTGTGACAAAGGCGTTTCAGCCGCCGACCGGACCAGCCGCTTGATGTGCGCGACGGCCCGCGGCGGTTGCGCCGCCAGCCGCCGGGCCATCGTCAGGGCGTGATCCAGCACCGGCCCGTCCACCGCCGCATGGACCATGCCGAGGGAAGCGGCCTCGTCGGGCGACACCGTGCGGCCCATCAGCGACAGTTCGAGGGCGCGGGCCTCGCCGACCAGCCGGGCGAGCCGCTGCGTGCCGCCGGCCCCGGCCAGGATGCCGATGTTGATCTCGGGCTGGCCGAGCCAGTATGGCCCGCGCTCGGCGAGACGGATGTCGCAGGCCATGCAGAACTCGAAGCCGCCGCCCATGGCGGTGCCGTTGATGGCGGCGATGACCGGCTTGGGCGCCGCTTCGAGCCGCGCCAGGATCCTGTGGTAGCCGCTCTCGGGCGAGAGCCGGTCGAGCGAGAAGCTTGCCCCCTTGGCGCGCAATTTCTCCGACAGCGCCAGCAGCTCGGAGACATCGTAGTGCTCGATGAACACGCCCTTCAGCGCGCCGGTGAAGACCAGCACGCGCACCGACTCGTCGCCCAGCAGCCCGTCGACCGCCGCGTCGAGCTCGCCGACCATCGCGGCATTCATGTAGCCCTTGGGCGGATTGTTGAAGCGCACGATGGCGATTGTTGCGGCGCCGGCTTCGCGCCGTTCGATCTCGATGAGGGACATGGGCTCAATTGTTCCTGTCCAGGATCACGATGGCAATTCCCGCGATCACCAGCGCGGTGCCGATCGCCAGCGGCCAGGTGATGGGTTCGCCGACCAGCACGACCGAACTCGCGATGCCGAGCAGCGGCACGCCCAGCATGCCGAGCGAGCCGGTGACCGGCGGCAGGGCGCGCGCCACCGAGACGGCGGCCCAGGTCGCCGTCGGGCCGGCCAGCACGCCGAGATAGAGCAGGGAGATCCAGAGCGAGGGCTGGCCGAAATCGAGATGGCCCGCCGGTTCGAGTGCGAACGCGAGCAGCCAGAGCAGCACGGTCGCGACACCCATCTGCCACGGCAATACATCGAGCGGCGACATGCGCCACGAATGCCGGCGCGCATGCAGGATGGCCAGCGCCCAGGTGAAACCGGCGGCCAGCAGCCAGGCATGGCCCAGCAGCACGGTGCGATCGGCCCAGTCGAAGCGCAGCGGCTCGACCAGCACGACGATCCCGGCGACGCCCAGCGCCGCGCCGAGGAAGCCGCGCCGGCCGACCTTCTCGCCCACCATCCAGGAAAGCGGCACCATCCAGAGCATGGTCGTGTAGGCCAGCACCGAGGAGCGGCCCGGTGGCACGATCTGCACGCCGAGATTGGCGAAGGCGAAGAAGCAGGTGAGCTGGAATGCGCCGACCGAGAGGATGATCGGCCAGTCGGCGCGACCGGGCCAGGCCAGCCGCTTCAGCGCCGCGACCAGCACGAATGCCGTCGCGGCCGACAGGGTGGCACGCGCCGCGGCCAGCCAGAGCGGCGTGCCGGCACCGAGGCCGATCCTGATCACCGGCCAGGCAAGGCCGAACAGCACGACGACGAGGCCGAGCTGCAGCCAAGCCACGCGCGAGCGTCGCGCGTCGCTCATGGAGTTTTCTCCTGCGTCCGCGCTTAGGCGCGCTTTTCCTGCGCGACGGTAAGCGGCTGGGGCAGTCGCGTCAGCATTTCCTTCGGCACGACCTGCCAGAAGTGTCCGACCTGGCGGTCCCAGTCGTTGAGCAGGCGGGCGCCCAGCGGCGACTTGGTCTCCGCGACATGCTCGGCCACCAGCCCCTTCAGCACGGCCTCCCAGTGCGGATGGTCGATCCGCTGCCAGGTCACCGTCTCGGGATTGACCTTCAGCTTGAAGGAGTCCTCCGGATCGTAGAGGAACGCCATGCCGCCGGTCATGCCGGCGCCGAAGTTGACGCCGATCGGGCCCAGGATCACCGCGGTGCCGCCGGTCATGTACTCGCAGCCGTTGGAGCCCAGCCCCTCGACCACTGCATCGGCGCCGGAGTTGCGCACGGCGAAGCGCTCGCCGGCGCGACCCGAGGCGAACAGCTTGCCGGCCGTCGCGCCGTAGAGGACCGTGTTGCCGATGATGGCGTTGGCCTCCGGCACCAGCGGGCTCGAGATGGTCGGCTTCACCACGATGGTGCCGCCGCTCAGGCCCTTACCGACATAGTCGTTGGCATCGCCGAACACTTCGAGCTTCATGCCCTGCACGGCGAAGGCGCCGAGCGACTGGCCGGCCGTGCCGCGCAGGCGCACGGTCACGGTGTCGGGCTGCAGGCCCGCCATGCCGTACTTGCGCGTGATCATGGCGGCGAGACGCGTGCCCACGGCGCGATGGGTGTTCCGCACGCTGTACTGCAGCTGCATCTTCTCGCGGTGCGTGAACAGCGGCTGCACGTCGCGCAGCATCTGGGCGTCGAGCGTGTCGGGCACCTCGTTGCGCCCCTCGACCGTGCAGTGGACGGTCTCGCGGCCGCCGTCGGCCCGCGTCAGCAGCGGGTTGAGGTCGAGATCGTCGAGATAGCGCCCGCCGCGGCTCACCTGCTTCAGCAGATCGGAGCGGCCGACGATCTCGAGCAGCGACCTGTAGCCGAGCTGCGCCAGGATCTCGCGGACCTCCTCGGCCACGAAGCTGAAGAGGTTCACCACCTTCTCGGGGCTTCCCTCGAACTTTTCGCGCAGCTTCGGATCCTGGGTGCAAACGCCCACCGGACACGTGTTCGAGTGGCACTGCCGTACCATGATGCAGCCCATGGCGATCAGCGACGCCGTGCCCAGACCGTACTCCTCGGCGCCCAGCATGGCGGCGATCACCACGTCGCGGCCGGTCTTGATGCCGCCGTCGGTGCGCAGCAGCACCTTGTCGCGCAGCCGGTTCAGGGTCAGCACCTGGTGCGTCTCCGACAGGCCCATTTCCCACGGGATGCCGGCATACTTGATGCTGGTCTGCGGCGAGGCGCCGGTGCCACCATTGTGGCCCGACACCAGGATCACGTCGGCCTTGGCCTTGGCCACGCCCGCCGCAATGGTGCCGATGCCGGAGCGCGCGACCAGCTTCACGGTCACGCGCGCCTCGGGGTTGATCTGCTTCAGGTCGTAGATGAGCTGCGCCAGATCCTCGATCGAGTAGATGTCGTGATGCGGCGGCGGGCTGATCAGCGTGACGCCCGGCGTCGAGTGACGCAGCTTGGCGATCATCTCGGTGACCTTGAGGCCGGGCAGCTGCCCGCCCTCGCCGGGCTTGGCGCCCTGGGCCACCTTGATCTCGAGCTCCCGGCAGTTGTTCAGGTACTCGGCGGTGACGCCGAAGCGGCCCGACGCGACCTGCTTGATGGCCGACGAGGCATTGTCGCCGTTGGGGCGCGGCTTGTAGCGCGCGGCATCCTCGCCGCCCTCGCCGGAGTCCGACTTGGCGCCGATGCGGTTCATCGCGATCGACAGCGTCTCGTGCGCCTCCGGCCCGAGCGCACCCAGCGAGATGCCGGGCGCCACCAGCCGCTTGCGCAGCTCGGTGATCGATTCGACGTCGTCGAGCGCGATCGGCGCGCGATCGGTCTTGAAGTCGAGCAGGTCGCGCAGGTTGATCGGCGGCTGGCGGCGGACCGCCTCGCTGTACTTGCGGTACTTCGCGTAGGACTCGGTGTTCACCGCGTCCTGCAGCATGTGGATCAGCGCGCCCTCGAAGTTGTGGCGGTCGCCGCCGCGGCGGGCCTTGTAGAAGCCGCCGATCGGCAGGGCGATCACGTCCTCATCGAAGGCGCGCGCATGCTGCTCGGCGATCTTGGCCTGCACGCCGCGCAGGCCGATGCCCGAGATGCGCGACGGCATGCCGGGGAAGAACTCGGCGACCAGTGAGCGCGACAGGCCGACCGCCTCGAAGTTGCAGCCGCCGCGGTAGGACGACAGGACCGAGATGCCCATCTTGGACATCACCTTGAGCAGGCCCTCGTCCAGCGCCTTCTTGAAGTTGGCGAGGCACTGGCCAAGCGACAGCTTGCCGAACAGGCCACGCGCATGGCGGGCCGCGATCGTCTCCTCGGCGAGATAGGGGTTCACGGTGGTGGCGCCGACGCCGATGATGACGGCGACGTAGTGCACGTCGAGGCATTCGCCCGAGCGCACGTTCAGCGAGGTGAAGGTGCGCAGCGACTGGCGCACCAGGTAGGAATGCACGGCGCCGGCGGCCAGGATCATCGGCAGGGCCGCGCGGTCGGCATCGACGTTGGCGTCGGTCAGGACGATGTGCAGGCAGCCACTGCGCACGGCATCCTCAGCCTCCTTGCAGATGCGCTCGAACGACTGGCGCATCGCGTCGAGCCCGCCCTTCGGATCGAAGGTGCAGTCGATGCGGGCCACCGTGTCGCCCATGTACTTGCGCATCGCCTCGAACTCGGCGTTGAGCACGATCGGCGACTGCAGCGACAGCATCTCGCTCTGGTCGGGATTCTCGTCGAGGATGTTGCCGAGATTGCCCAGCCGGGTGCGGATCGTCATCACGTTACGCTCGCGCAACGAATCGATCGGCGGGTTGGTGACCTGGCTGAAGTTCTGCCGGAAGTAATGGTGCATGCCGCGATAGGTGTCGCTCAGTACCGCGAGCGGCGCGTCGTCGCCCATCGAGCCGACGGCCTCCTTGCCGTCCTCGACCATGGGATGGAGGATCGTCTCGAGATCCTCGATCGACCAGCCGGCGGCGAACTGACGGCGGCGCAGCTCGTCGGCCGGGAAGTGCTCGGTGGCCGGCGCGTCCTGGCGGATCAGCGAATCGAGCTCGACGGTGCGCTGCGTCCAGCTCGCATAGTCGTGGGTCGCGGCCAGCATGTCCTTCAGCTCGCGGTCCTTGTAGACCTTGGGCTGGTCCATATCGACGGCCAGCATCTCGCCCGGGCCGAGGCGGCCCTTCTCGACGATCTTGGCCTCGTCCTGCGGCACCATGCCGGCCTCGGACCCTGCGATCAGCAGGTTCTCGGACGTCATGACGTAGCGCATCGGCCGCAGGCCGTTGCGGTCGAGCCCGACCAGCGCCCACTTGCCGGCGACACCGGCGATGGCGGCAGGTCCGTCCCACGGCTCCATCACGCCGTTCACGTAGTTGTACATGGCGCGATGATCGGCCGGCACGTTGGGGTTCGTGGCCGAGGCCTCGGGAATCATCATCGTCTTGACCATCGGCAGGTTGCGATGGCCGCGCACCAGCAGCTCGAACACGTTGTCGAGCGCCGACGAATCGGAGGCGCCGGGCTGCACGATCGGCTTCAGGTCCTCGATGAAGCGGCCGAAGGTCTCGTGCTCCAGCCGTGCCTCGTGGCTCTTCATCCAGTTGACGTTGCCCAGGATGGTGTTGATCTCGCCGTTGTGCGCGAGCACGCGGAAGGGCTGCGCCAGCTTCCACTGCGGGAAGGTGTTGGTCGAGTAGCGCTGGTGGAAGATCGCGAAGCGCGAGACGAAGCGCTCGTCGAGCAGGTCGGGATAGAAGGCCGACAGATGCTCGGCGAGGAACATGCCCTTGTAGACGACAGAGCGGCAGGAGAGTGAGCAGACGTAGAACTCGGCGATGTTCTCGGCGAGCGCCGCCTTCTCCATGCGCCGGCGCAGGATGTAGAGCTGCTTCTCGAACTCGCGGTTGTCGAGCTTCGCATCGCCGCGGCCGATCAGGATCTGCTCGATCTCGGGTCGCGTCTCGTTGGCCTTTGCGCCGATGACCGAGATGTCGACCGGCACCTGCCGCCAGCCCAGGATCGTGTGCCCGAAGCGCAGGATCTCGGTCTCGACGATGGTGCGGCAGCGCTCCTGCGCGCCGAGGTCGGTGCGCGGCAGGAACACCATGCCGACGGCGATGCGCCCGACCTGCGGGACTTCGCCGCTCGAATCGCGGACATATTCCTTGAAGAAATCCTGCGGGATTTCGACGTGGATGCCCGCGCCGTCGCCGGTCTTGCCGTCGGCGTCCACGGCGCCCCGATGCCACACCGCCTTCAGCGCATCGATGCCCGCGGCGACCACGTCGCGCCGTCGCTTGCCGTCCAGCGCGACCACCAGACCGACGCCGCAGGAATCGAGTCCCTCGGCGGGGTTGTAGCCGTAGGCGGCGGTCAGCTTCTCGGTTCCGCTCTGGTAGTCGCGGACGAACTGCTCGGCATCGAAGGGAAGGGTGGACATGGGGCTAATCCTCACCGTGGCTTTCCCCCTCCGGCCTTTCAGGCCACCTCCCCCGTATGACGGGGGAGGGAGAGCCTTGGACCTCATCCACCTCCACCGTCATACGGGGGAGGCAGGGAGGGGGTGAGCGACGCAACGGGTGTCTAAAACTCTGAGATCATGTGTCGGAGAACAGCTTGCCGGCCTCGGCCCAGTTCTCTTTCTTGATGTCGGTCAGCACGATCTGCACGGCGTCGGGCGTGCAGCCCAGCGCGCGGCAGGTGCCTTCGGTCAGCTCCTTCGCCAGCGCACGGCGCTGCTCGATCGTGCGGCCTTCGAACATCTGGACGTTGATCATCGGCATTTTCTTCTTCTCCCTGGGTTAGAACTTGTGATCGATCGCGACGTGGCCGGGCTGCGCCTTCACACGCGCCATCCAGGCGGTGACGTTCGGATAGCCCGAGAGGTCGAACCCGCCCTCGTCGGCGACATGGGTGTAGGCGTAGAGTGCGATGTCGGCGAGGCCGTAGCGCTCGTCGACGAAGAAGCTTCGGGTCGCAAGATGCTTCTCCATCACGTCGAGCGCGGCGTAGCCCTTCTTCATGATGTCGGGCAGGTTGCCTTCCTGCTGCGGCGAGAGCCTGTCGAGGAAGTGCTTCCAGAAGCGCGCCACGGCGATATAGGGCTCGTGGCTGTACTGTTCGAAGAACATCCATTGCAGCGTCTGCGCCCGCGCCAGCCGGTCCTTCGGCGCGAACGCCGTGCCCTCGGCGAGGTACCAGAGGATCGCGCCGGACTCGAAGAGGAACGTTCCGTCCTCCAGTTCGAGCGTCGGGATGCGGCCGTTCGGGTTCTTCGCGAGAAACTCTGGCGTGCGCGTCTCGCCCTTCAGGATGTTCCGCTCGATGCGCTCGAACGGCAGGCCAAGCTGCGACATCAGCAGCCAGACCTTGTAGCCGTTGCCCGACCCGGTGAAGTCGTAGACCTTCAGCATCGTCTACTCCGCCGCAATGCGCTGGGCGGCGAGTGCCTTGCCCGCGAGATAGGTGTGGATGCGCTCGGCGGCGTCGCGGCCGTCGCGCACCGCCCACACGACCAGTGAGGCGCCGCGCACGATGTCGCCGGCGGCGAATACGCCGTCGAGGCTGGTCATCATGCTCTTCCAGTCGATCTTCAGCGTATTCCAGCCGGTGACGCCGAGGTCCGGCGCGCCCATCGCCGCCGGCAGGTCCTCGGGGTCGAAGCCCAGCGCCATCAGCACGAGATCGGCCTCGATGTTGACGTGGCTGTTGGGAATCTCCTGCGGCGTCTGGCGCCCCGAGGCGTCGGGCATGCCGAGATGGATGCGCACCGTGCGCACGTGGCTCACTTTGTCCTTGCCGAGGAAGGCCTGTGGCGCGGCGAGCCAGACGAACTCGACGCCTTCCTCCTCGGCGTGCTTCACCTCGCGCTGCGAGCCCGGCATGTTGGCGCGGTCGCGGCGATAGAGGCACTTCACGGACTTCGCGCCCTGGCGCACGGCGGTGCGCACGCAATCCATCGCCGTGTCGCCGCCGCCGATCACCACCACGTCCTTGCCCGCGGCGTTCAGCAGGCCCGATTCGAAGTCCGGCACCGTGTCGCCCAGCCCTTGCCGGTTCGAGGCGGTGAGATAGTCGAGCGCGGGCGCGATGCCTGCGAGGCCGACGCCCGGGGCGGCGATGTCGCGTGCCTTGTAGACGCCGGTGGCGATCAGCACGGCCCCGTGGCGCGCGCGCAGTTCCTCCAGCTTGACGTCGCGGCCGACTTCGCAGTTCAGGTGGAAGGTGACCTTAGAGTCGCGCAGCAGCTTCTCGCGACGCTGCACGATCTCCTTCTCGAGCTTGAAGTTCGGGATGCCGTAGATCAGCAGGCCGCCCACCCGGTCGTAGCGATCGTAGATCGCGACCTGGTAACCCTTGCGGCGCAGCTGCTCGGCCGCGGCGAGGCCGGCGGGGCCCGCGCCGACGATGCCGACGCACTCGGTCCGCTCGCGCCGCGGCTGGATCGGCTTCACCCAGCCGCGCTGCCAGGCGGTGTCGGTGATGTACTTCTCGACCGAGCCGATGGTGACCGATTCGAAGCCCTTCTCGATGACGCAGTTGCCCTCGCAGAGCCGGTCCTGCGGGCAGATGCGGCCGCAGATCTCGGGGAAGTTGTTGGTCGCGGAAGAGAGTTCGTAGGCCTCGTCCAAGCGGCCCTCCGCCGTCAGCTTCAGCCAGTCGGGGATGTTGTTGTGCAGCGGACAATGGATCTGACAGAACGGCACGCCGCACTGCGAGCAGCGGGAGGCCTGTTCCGCCGCTTTCTGCTGGGCGTAGCTCTGGTAGATCTCGTCGAAGTCGCGGCGGCGCTCGGCAGCCGGCCGCTTGTCGGGCATGGCTTGCGGCGTTCCAACGAACTTCAGCATCCTCTCGGCCATCCCCGGCCTCCTCGACAATGTGTGAAATTTTATTACGCAAAAACCGCGCCGATCGCGGCTTTGCTGCGTTGTTGGAGACATTAGACCACGCCACAAAACTATAGTCAACTATGTTGACCTAATTATGCTGGGGTCGGCGGCTTGTCTCAGAAGAACACCGAAGAAGGATTCTCCGCTGCCTCAAGTGATACCGAAATAGGACTATGTGTTCTGGGCAAGCGTAGTCGCCGTCTGTGACGGCTGCATGAGTCAGGCAGGAGGCTGGTTAGGCCGGGGCGTGCTGGTTGTAGCGGCCGCCGACGCGATAGCGGTCGAGGTACGTCGGCAGGATGGCCTCGGCGGCGGTCGGCTCGATCCCGAGGGCGGCGAGGCCCGGCGCGCCCGGTCGGGCGATGTTGTCGGTGATCAGCAGGTCGACCTGGTCGTGGGTCAGCGGCGGTACCGGCAGGAACTCCGCGAAGAAGCCCGCCAGCCGCATCAGGCCGGCCGGCACGCCGACGATTCGCTTTTCGCGATCGATTTCGCGCAGCACCAGCGCCGCGATCTCGCGGTAGGTGTAGACGCGAGGGCCGCCGAGCTCGAACACCGTCTTGGCCGTCTCGGGTCGCGCCAGCACCGCCACGACGGCGCTGCCGATGTCGCCGACATAGACCGGTTGCACGCGGGCCGAGCCGTCGCCGACCACCGGCACGAACGGCGCCTTGGCCGCGATCTGGGCCATGCGGTTGAACATCGCGTCTTCCGGGCCGAAGACGACGCTGGGCCGCAGGATCGTGGCGTCGGTGAAGCCGGCGACGATCGCGTCCTCGGCGTCGACCTTGGAGCGGATGTACTTGTTCGTCGAATTGCGCTGGTCCCCACCCATGCCCGACATGTGGATCAGGCGCTTCACGCCGGCGGCCTTTGCGGCTTCGGCGATGGCGCGGCTGCCCTCGACGTGGACGGTCTGGTAGCTCTGTCGCCCGCGCTGGAAGGGGATGCCAGAGGCGTTCACCACCGCCTGGCTGCCGGCGATCGCGGCCTTCACCGAGGCGGCGTTGCGCAGGTTGGTCCGCATGACCGTGATCTGGCCGACGTCGCCGGCCGTCTTGATCCGCTCGGCCAGTTCGATGCGTCGGCAGGCCACCCGCACCTGGTAGCCCTCCTGCGCCAGCGCCCGCACGATGGCGCGGCCGACGAAGCCGCTGCCGCCAAAAACCGTGACCTGCTTGATGCTCATGGAAGCTGCCTATAGCCCAAAGCCGCGACGGTGCAAGGGGCGAAGCGCCCCGGCCGACCGTCGGGATGCGTCGCGCGGTTGACATCGGCGCGGCACGGCCCTAACTCAGCGCCCGCACTAGACCGCATGCCGTGCCCAGGTGGCGGAATTGGTAGACGCACTAGTTTCAGGTACTAGCGCCGCGAGGCGTGGAAGTTCGAGTCTTCTCCTGGGCACCATGCGGGTCAGTCGGAGCACCCCTTAATGGCGATCAGCCTTCACCGCGGCGATCTTCCCGCGGACCTGTCGTTCGGCCCGGTCGTGGCCATCGATACCGAGACTATGGGTCTCAACCCCCATCGCGACCGGCTCTGCCTGGTCCAGCTCTCGGCCGGCGATGGCAACGCCCACCTGGTGCAGATACCGCGCGGTGCGCCCCGGGGCGCTGCAAAGGCGCCGCGACTGGCCGCCCTGATCGCCGATCCCAAAGTGCTGAAGCTCTTTCATTTCGGCCGTTTCGACATCGCCGTGCTCGAGCATTCGCTGGGCGTGCGCTGCGAGCCGGTCTACTGCACCAAGATTGCCGCCAAGCTGGTGCGGACCTTCACCGACCGCTTCGGCCTGAAGGACCTGTGCCGCGAACTGCTCGGCGTCGACCTGTCCAAGCAGCAGCAGACCTCGGACTGGGGTGCCGACAGCCTGACCGATGAGCAGCTTGCCTACGCCGCTTCCGACGTACTGCATTTGCATGCGCTGAAAGCCAGGCTGGACTCCCTGCTGGAGCGGGAGGGCCGCCGCGAACTGGCGCAGGCCGCGTTCGATTTTCTGCCGACCCGGGCGCGTCTGGACGTCGCCGGCTGGCCCGAAACGGACATCTTCGCGCACTGATCGAAAATTCGTGCTGACTCTGGCACGGTTCTTGCTGTAGGGTATCCACGGGGAGGTCCACAGACCTTCGGGGTGGGGTGCCATGCGTATCGGTCCGAGTCTAATCCTCGCGTCTCGCCAGACGTTGGCGATGACGCCCCAGCTTCAGCAGGCCATCAAGCTCCTGCAATTTTCGCACCTGGAGCTCGCGGCCTTCATTCAGCAGGAGCTGGAGAAGAACCCGCTGCTCTCCGAGGGCTCCTCGGAAGAGGCCGCCGCCGGGGAGTACGAGGCACCTCCCGTCGAAACCCCGCGCGATACCGCCGAGGCCCTGCAGGCCGCCGCTCCGGCACTGGCCGATGCCGACGATCGCTGGACCCGCGAGCATGCCGACCGCGGCGGCGACGCCGCCGCCAGCCGCGCCGGCCAGCGCGAGGATGCGCCCGATGCGCTCGACTTCGTGGCCGAGCGCCAGCAGTCGCTGGCGGTCCATGTGCTGGAACAGCTCGAACTGATGTTCAAGGATCCGGCCGAACGCCGCATCGCGCTGAAGATCGCCGAAGGGCTGGACGAGGCCGGCTACTGCCGTCTCGAGGCGGCCGCGGTGGCCGAAGCCGTCGCCACCGACATCGCGCTGGTCGAGAAGATCTGGGCGCGGCTGCGCCAGATGGAGCCGGCCGGGCTGTTCTCGCGCACGGTCGCGGAATGCCTGGGCGCCCAGCTCGCCGAGCGCAATCGCCTCGATCCGGCGATGAAGGCGCTGCTCGACAATCTCGACCTCGTCGCTGCCGGCGAACTCGGCCAGCTGCGCCGCCGCTGCGGCGTCGACGACGAGGACCTGCGTGACATGCTGGCCGAGCTGCGCACCCTCGATCCGCGTCCCGGCCTTGCCTTCGAATTCGAGCCGATCCAGCCGGTGGCGCCGGATCTCTACCTGACGCCGGCCAAGGACCCCGACACCGGCGAGGATGGCTGGCACATCGAACTCAACACCGATTCGCTGCCCAAGGTGCTGGTCGATCGCAACTACCACGCCACGCTGATGAAGGGTGCGCGCGCCAAGCCCGACCGCGACTTCGTCGCCGAGCGTTTCCAGTCGGCCAACTGGCTGGTGAAGACGCTGGAGCAGCGCGCCACGACGATCCTCAAGGTCGCGCGCGAGATCGTGCGCCAGCAGGACGGCTTCTTCCGCCACGGCGTCAGCGCGCTGAAGCCGCTGGTGCTGCGCGACATCGCCATCGCCACCGAGCTGCATGAGAGCACGGTGAGCCGCGTCACCTCCAACAAGTACATCTCCACGCCGCGCGGCATCTTCGAGCTGAAGTACTTCTTCACCTCGGCGCTGCCGGCCCGCACCCCGGGCGTGGTCGTTTCGTCAGAATCGGTTCGGTCGCGCATTCGCCATCTGGTCGGCGGCGAGAACGCGCACCAGCCGCTCAGCGACGATCGCATCGTCGATCTCCTCAAGGGCGAGGGCGTCGAGATCGCTCGCCGCACGGTTGCCAAGTACCGCGAGGCCATGCGCATTCCCTCGTCGGCTGAGCGTCGGCGCCTGGGCCGCCTCGGCATGAGCCGTCCGATGCCGAACCTCTCGTCCGCCCCCGTCGCCGTCGAGGCGATGACCGGTCCGGCGGACTGAGGCCGGGCACCCGGCGGGACCGCCCGTGCTGCCGAGCGACGGCTTGACCCGGTCGGGGGAGGCGCCTATAGGGGCGCACCCCTCGCAGGGCCGATTTCAGTTCGCGCTCGCTAACCCATTGGTGACATTGTGGAAATCGCCGATTTGCTGACCGGCCCGGATGCCGTTCTGGCCAGCGCCAAGGCGACCGGCAAGAAGGCGCTGCTGGCCGAAATCGCCGGCCGTGCGGCCGGTCTCTTCCAGATCGACGAACGCAGGCTGTTCGACCGCCTGCTGGAGCGCGAGCGCCTCGGATCGACCGGGATCGGCGGCGGCATCGCCATTCCGCATGGGCGGCTGTCGACCATGACGCGGCCGCTCGGCCTGTTTGCCCGCCTGGCGCATCCCGTCGACTTCGACGCGATCGACGAGCGTCCCGTGGACATCGTTTTCCTGCTGGTCACCCCGGAGGGCGCGGGCGCCGACCATCTGAAGGCTCTGGCGCGTGTCTCACGGCTGTTGCGCGACCGCAGCCTCGTCGAGAAGCTGCGCGCGACCGAAAACGCCGAGGCGCTCTACGCGCTGCTCGTAGAGACGGTCCAGACCCAAAGCGCGGCCTGAACCTTCTTCTGCCGACTTCTCCTCAGTGGACCAGCGCGGGCTCGAGTTCGTGCTGGCGGATCAGCGCCTGCGCGATCTCGATCGAGGGTACCGAAGCCATCGGCTTGCCGTCCGCCGAGAAGATGCCGACCGCGTGTGCGCCGTCGGGCAGGTTGATCGCCTTCACGTAGGCGATGTGCTCCGCGCCGAGACTGAGGAAGGCCTCGTCGGCGAGCGGCGTGAAATTCAGGACATTGTTTTCCATGGCTACCTCCTTGGCAGCATCAACGCGCTCCGCCTCAACGGCTGCGACGCGCATCGATATCGATCGTCTGGTCGGCACCGGCGGGACGGCCGGCATCGATACGGATGGTTCGGATTCGGGGCTCGACGACGGGACGGACCAAGTCGATCGACAGCAGCCCGTTGTCCAGTCGGGCACCCACCACCTCGATCCCGTCGGCGAGCATGAACGCCTTCTGAAACTGGCGGGCGGCGATGCCCCGGTGGAGATAGATGCGGTCGCCGTCGTCGGCCTGCTTGCCTCGCACCGTGAGCTGGTTCTCCACCAGTTCGATGGTCAGGCCTTCGCGAGTGAAGCCGGCGACCGCCAACGTGATGCGCAGTCCGTTCTCGCCGATCCGCTCGATATTGTACGGAGGATAGCCTTCGGCGTTCTTGGCCAGGCGGTCGAGCGTCCGCTCAAGTTGGTCGAAGCCCAGTAGCAGGGGCGAATTGAACATCGTTACGCGACTCATGAATAACCCCCCTCCGCGGAGCGAGTGGTCGGGAACCCCGTTCGGGCACTCCCTTGGAATGAATCTGGTGTGCGTGAGATGAGGTTCAAGGGCGGCACGGGCCCGTGAACCATCGCCACCGGGCTCCGACTGGGCTAAAATGCATCCAAAACCCCTCCACCGCCCGGCCGCTCGAGCCTCCCGGGCCAAAGAACAGAAACGATGACGCTGGTCGCCTCTGACACAAGACGGCCCGGTGAACCTTTGGTTTCCGGGGCCCGGCCCATCCGTTCGGTGCCGACACGCCCATCCGCCGCCGCGAAGCGGGAGCGGCAGCCGTTCGGACGCTGGTTCCTCGGTTCCTCCCTCTATTCGCTCACCCTGGGCTACAACACGCCGCGCAGCTTCTTCGCGGTCGCCGCCGATTCCTGGCCGGGCGATCCGGTGCTGGGCCAGCGGCTGCTCCAGGCCGGCGAATTCGCCGCCGCCGGCAGCGTCGGAACGGTCCTGCCGGATTCCGACGATCCCCCCTGGCAGCGCCCCGGCGCGGCCCCGCTGTGGCTCGACGCGCTGAACGGCTTCGCCTGGCTGCGCGACCTGCGCGACAACGGCGATCCGCACGGCGCGATGCTCGCTGCCCGGCTGGTCGACGACTGGACCAATCGTGAGTGGCGCTGGTCGCCGGTGACGTGGAAGCGCGACGTGCTCGCCGCCCGCATGGTCGCCTGGATCCGCCACTACGAATGGCTGGCCTCGGCGGCCGACCCGGGCTTCGCCGCCCGTTTCGTCTTTTCGCTCGGCCGCCAGCGCGTCCACCTGCGCCGCGTCGCGCGGCGCGGCATGGTCGGCCACGAGGCCGTCGCCGTGTACAAGGCGATGATCTTCGCCGACCTCGCCTTCATCCGCGACGGCAAGCACTTCGAGAAGAGTCTCGATCAGACGCTGGGCCGGCTCGCGAAGTTCGTGAAGCGCTACGTGCTGCACGACGGCATCGTGGCGGAGCGCGCGCCGCATCTTCAGCTCGCGGTGCTGCGTCACCTGATCGACGTGCGGGCGGCGCTGGCCTCGGCCGAGCGGCGCGCCCCGGCCGAACTCGTTGCCGCCATCGACCGCATGGCGCCGATGCTGCGCTTCTTCCGGCATGGCGACGGTGGCCTCTCCCTGTTCAACGGCACGTGGGAAGGCGACCGTCGCCTGATCGACCTCGTGCTGGCGCGTTCGGGCTCTGGCGAAGTCGCGCCGACCATGGCGCTGGCCAGCGGCTTCCAGCGGCTCTCGGCCGGAACGTCGCTGGTGATCGCCGATGCCGGCAGCCCGCCGGGCCGCGGCATGGACGGGATCGCCCATGCCGGCACGCTGAGCTTCGAGATGAGCGCCGCGCACGAGCGGCTGATCGTGAACTGCGGCACCTATCCGGGGGCGCCGCGCGACTTCCAGCATTTCATGCGCTACACGGCCGCCC
Organism: Reyranella aquatilis; assembly: GCF_020880995.1. GTDB lineage: Bacteria > Pseudomonadota > Alphaproteobacteria > Reyranellales > Reyranellaceae > Reyranella > Reyranella aquatilis. The sequence goes on from NZ_JAJISD010000006.1 coordinate 102,905, forward strand.
ATTCGACGGCGGTGGTCGACGACGTGAACTCGACCGAGATCACCAATCACGGCGCGCTCGAATATCGCGCCGGCAACGTGCTGATCGACCGGGCCGACGATGGCGGCGCGCAGTGGCTCGATATGTGCCACGACGGCTATCGCTCGCTCTACGGCATCATCCACCGGCGGCGGCTGTGGCTGTCGCCCGACGGCGGCGATCTGCGGGGCGAGGATTCGTTCCTGGGCTATGAGGGCCGTCCCGTCACCGTGCCGGACCAGCGCTACATCGTGCGCTTCCACCTGCATCCCACGGTCAAGGCGACGCTGGCGCAGAGCGGTCAGGCGGTGCTGATGCGGCTGCCGAGCGGCCGCGGCTGGCGCTTGCGCGCGACAGGCGCCGGCATCGGCCTGGCCGAGAGCATCTATCTCGGCGAGGAAGGCCGCGTGCGCCGCACCGAGCAGATCGTGCTGGTGGGCCAGGTCCCGGCGGAGGGCACCACGGTGAAGTGGGCCCTCACGCGCATGGAGGGATGACGCTGAGGGAGCACCCCAGCGTCAAGGCTTCAGGAAGCCGACGGTCCGGTAGACCTCGTCGAGGATCGGCGCGGCGATGGCGCGGGCGCGCTGGGCGCCGTTGCGCAGCACGCCATCGACATGGCCGGGATCCTTCATCAGCCGCTGCATCTCGGCGCCGATGGGTCCGAGCTTGGCGACCGCGAGTTCGGTCAGAGCCGTCTTGAACTCGGAGAACTGCTTGCCGGCGAACTGCGCGACCACGGCGTCCTTCTCCTGGTCGGCAAGGGCGGCATAGATGCCCAGCAGGTTGTCGGCATCCGGGCGCTTCTCGGCGTCTTCCAGCGTGTCCGGCATCGGTAGCGGATCGGTCTTGGCGCGGCGGATCTTCTGGGCGATCGCGTCGGCATCGTCGGTCAGGTTGATGCGCGAATAGTCCGAGGGATCGGACTTGCTCATCTTCTTGGTGCCGTCGCGCAGGCTCATCACGCGCGTCGCCGCGCCGAAGATCAGCGGCTCGGTGATCGGGAAGAAGTCGGGCTGGGCGAAGTCGTTGTTGAACTTTATGGCGATGTCGCGCGTCAGTTCAAGATGCTGCTTCTGATCCTCGCCGACCGGCACGTGCGTGGCCTTGTAGATCAGGATGTCGGCCGCCATCAGCGCCGGATAGGCGAACAGGCCGAGCGAGACGTTCTCGCGGTCCTTGCCGGCCTTCTCCTTGAACTGCGTCATGCGGCTCATCCAGCCCATGCGCGCCACGCAATTGAAGATCCAGGCGAGCTGCGCGTGCTCCGGCACCATCGACTGGTTGAAGATGATCTGCTTGGTGCCGTCGACGCCGGCCGCGAGGAAGGCCGAGGCGATCTCGCGCGTCTGCGCGGCGAGCTGCGCGGGCTCCTGCCACACGGTGATCGCGTGCTGGTCGACCACGCAGTACAGGCACTCGTAATCGTTCTGCAGGCGCGCGAAGTTGCGGATGGCGCCGAGATAGTTGCCGAGGTGGAGATTGCCGGTGGGCTGCACGCCGGACAGAATCCGGCCCTTGAGGCCGCGCGCCTGGTAGGCGGCGAGATGCGGATTGGACGCCGGGGGCGCGGCGGTGGTCGTGTCAGGCATGGATGTGGACTCCGCTAGAGGTCGATGGCGCGGGGTTTGGACCTCCGCGCACCCCGCCGGTGGAAGGTCAGGGGCGGGCGGGTATCGCGCAGGCAGCCGCGATAATCAAGCTGGCGGCATTGACGAGGGCCGGCGCGGCTGCTCCGATCGAATCGCACGCATCTTGCAGCATAGCGGGAGCGTCAGGGACCGGCTTCGACACTCTGGATGGAGGCATCCGATGGACGAGCGTGGCTTGCGGGGTCTGATCGACCGGGTGAAGGCGGGTGACCTGTCCCGCCGCGGCTTCGTGCAACGGCTGGCGGCAGTGGGTCTCACCGCACCGATGGCGACCCAGCTCCTCGCCTTCTCCGGCGTGGCGATGGCGCAGTCGGCGCCGGTCTACAAGCCCACAAAGCGCGGCGGCGGCGGTCTGCTCAAGGTCCTGTGGTGGCAGGGACCGACGCTGCTCAATCCCCACTTCGCCGTCGGCACCAAGGATCGCGACGGTTCGCGCCTGTTCTACGAACCGCTGGCCGCTTGGGACCGCGACGGCAACCTGCGCCCGAAGCTCGCCGCGTCGATTCCGAGCCGCGAAGACGGCACGCTCGCCGCCGACGGCAAATCGGTGATCTGGAAGATCAAGCAGGGCGTGAAGTGGCATGATGGCAAGCCCTTCACGGCCGACGACGTCGTCTTCACCTGGGCCTATTCGAGCGATCCAGCGACGGCGACGGTGACGAGCGGCTCCTATAAGGATGTCGTGGTCGAGAAGATCGACGACTTCACCGTGGTTGTGAAGTTCAAGCAGCCCACGCCCTTCTGGGCGGACACCTTTGTCGGGTGGATGGGCTGCATCATCCCGAAGCATCTGTTCGGCGACTATGTCGGCGCCAAATCGCGCGACGCGCCCACCAACCTCAAGCCTGTCGGCACCGGCCCCTACAAGTTCAAGGACTTCAAGCCGGGCGACCTCGTCACCGGCGAGATCAACCTCGACTACCATGTGCCCAACCGACCCCACTTCGACGCGGTCGAGATGAAGGGCGGCGGCGATGCCGTGTCGGCAGCGCGCGCGGTATTGCAGACCGGCGAGTTCCACTTCGCCTGGAACATGCAGGTCGAGGACGAGATCCTCGTGCGCATGGAGAAGGGCGGTAAGGGCAAGGTCGTGATTACGCCGGGCGGCGGCATCGAGCACCTGCAGCTCAACAACACCGACCCGTGGACGGAGGTCGACGGCGAGCGTTCCAGCCTGAAGACGAAGCACCCCATCCTGTCGGATCCCGTCGTGCGCCAGGCGATCGCGCTGCTGATCGACAAGAAGTCGATCCAGGATCACATCTATGGCCGCATCGGCATCGCCACGGCCAACTACATCAACAATCCCGAGCGTTTCCGCTCGAAGAACACGACGTTCGAGTTCAACGTCGACAAGGCCAACGCGCTTCTCGACAAGGCCGGGTGGGTGCGCGGTGCCGACGGCATTCGCGCCAAGGACGGCAAGCGGCTGAAGTTCGTCTACCAGACCTCGATCAACCAGCCGCGGCAGAAGACGCAGGCGATCATCAAGCAGGCCGCCCAGAAGGCCGGCATCGAGATGGACCTGAAGTCGGTGACATCCTCGGTGTTCTTTTCGTCGGACGTCGCCAACCCCGATACCTACACCAAGTTCTATGCCGACCTGCAGGAATACAGCAACGGCATGGAAGCGCCCGACCCCGAGACTTTCCTGCGTCAGTTCTGTTCGTGGGAGGTGGCGACCAAGGACAACAAGTGGCAGGGCCGCAACGTCACGCGCTGGCAGAACAAGGAGTACGACGACACCCACAAGGCCGCGCAGGTCGAACTCGATCCGGTGAAGCGCGCTGCGATGCTGATCAAGTGCAACGAGCTGGTGGTCAACAACCAGGTCACCATTCCGCTGGTGATGCGGCCCAGCGCCGTCGCCATGAACAACAGGCTGGTCGCCGAGATCAGCGGCTGGGACAACAACACCTCCGATCTCGCGAACTGGTTTCTCGACGGCTGATCGTCAGGCGGCCTTCTCGCGATCCTTGTCGGGATGGTGGAACAGCAGGACCACCAGTACCGAGGAAAGCGCGAGTACGGTCATCAGCAGGAAGCCGTCGGCGAAGGAGCCGCGCAGGTTGAGCACCCAGCCGGTGATGGCCGGCGCCAGGAAGCCCGCGATGGCGAAGGCGAAGTCCATGATGCCCAGCGCGGTCGCGGCGCGCTGCGGCACGATATCGACGTTCACCGCATAGTAGGCGGCGTTGGCGCCCATCGACGAGGCCACCGCCACAGTGATGCCGGCGATGGCCACGGTGAGGTTGTCGGTGAGGGCCACCGGCACGACCGCGAGGGCGGCCACGAACTGGCTGCCGGCAATCAGCCAGGAGCGCGAGATGCGCATGCTGCCGGTGGTCTTGAGCAGATGGTCCGACCAGCGGCCCATCGCCCACAGCAGGAAGGCGGCGGACAGCCAGGGCAGCACCGAGAACAGGCCGACGGAGGCCAGGTTCAGCCCGTATTTGCGCTCCAGGTAGCTCGGCAGCCAGCTCATGAAGAAGAACAGGAAGTAGCCGAAGACGAAGAAGGCCCAATAGTTGGCGAGCAGGGTGCGATTGGTCAGCAGCGCCCCGAGGACGCCGGGCTCCGGCCAGGATTTCAGCACCGCGTGCGGCGCCGCGGTGACGCCCGGATCCACCTTGCGGATGTGGGCGAGTTCGGACGCGTTCACATGGCGCGACTGCGAGGGATCGTCCCGGAAGCAGAAGTACCAGAGCGGAATCCAGGCGGCCGACAGCACGAACAGCACGCCGAAGGTCAGGCGCCAGTCCAGCCAGCCGAGAAGCTGCGTCACCAGCGGCCCGCCGATGGCCAGCGCCAGCGGCACCGCCAGCAGGGCGTTGGCCAGCGCCGACGCGCGCTCGTGCGGCGACAGCCAGTGGCTCACCGCGCCGGTCAGCGCCGGGAAGTTCGGGCCTTCCGACACGCCCAGCAGGACGCGGGCGGCATAGAGGACGGCCACGCTGCCGGCGAGCGCGGTCGCACCGATCGACAGGCTCCACAGGAGGGCGGCGACCGTGAGCACCAGCCGCGCGCCGTAGCGGTCGACGGCGAAGCCGCCGATCAGGGTCGTCACGGCATAACCCAGGCCGAAGGCACCCAGGATGGCGCCGGTCGCCTCCGGCGAGAGGCCGAGATCGCGCTGGATCATCGGGATGGCATAGGAGAGGGCGGCGCGGTCGATGTAGTTCACGACCGTGATCGCGAACAGCAGGAAGACGATGAACCAGCGGTAACGCGTGCGTGGCATCCGCTTCCTCTCTTATGCAGGCTCGGGGAAGCATGCCTCGGCGACGGGCACAACGGTATCCACGAATGCCCTGGCGTCGGAATCCTGGCTTGCGAAATCCGCGCGCACCGATCCCCGCAACGGCCACCTGTCGTCTTCGTCGCGGCCAGCCTCTTCCCAGGAGAAACCGGATTTCTTCCTGATGGGATTCCAGGAGCGATAGGTGAAATGCATCGAATATCGGAACGCAGTCGCCACGGCGCTCAGCTTGACGTCACGGCTCTCCACAATGCCGGCGATTTTCTGATCGTCTGCCTCGACACCGAAGACAACCACACCTAGGTCTGGACATTCCGATAACCTCTTGCGCAAACGGCAAGCGCGGAAGAGACCGTGAGTCTCTGTGCCCTGCAGTGGCAGGCTTTCGAAGTAAATCTCCATCAGAACGCCGCGGGGATGGCGAAGCTGGAGGGTATCGATGAAGTGCAAGGCCTGTGCCGGCGCGCACTGGAAATGTCTCTCCCAGTAAGTCGTTCGCCCGGACCAATCGAGAATGGGTCCATGTTCTGCCGCTTCGAGCCGCGCTTCTTCCGAAAGGACCAGTCGCTTCCCGCGAACTGTGAGGCCGGCCAAATCGCATGCTTGCTCCACCAGCAGGTCGCCGTGGAATCCTGGGCCGATGCAAGCATCGATCAGTTTGACGTCTTCGCACTCCACGCCGAAATGGCCGCCTCTGTACCGGATGTAGAGGGAGCGTCCATCGGCTGTCTGCCCCCAGAATTGAGAGGGACAACTGCCACCGCCCTCGATCGAAATGAGATCGATGTTGAGAGGCTTGAGGTTGGGCCGGCTGAAGAACATCGAATTTGAACGACGTGGTAGAGCTTTGAGATTGGATGGGTTGAGCTTAGTGTTCAGTATCCCCTTGAGTATTACAACGGTCTCGACGCTATGCCCGACACGCCGCCGATCGAATTCGCCTTCCCCGACCTGCGCAAGTGGGAGAAGGGCGCCGCGCCCTATATCCACGTGCTGGAGAGCGGAAAGCCCGGCCCGACGGTGATGGTCGCGTCGCTGACCCACGGCAACGAAGTGTCGGGCGCGATCGTCGTCGATGCGCTGCTCGGCGCGCAGGTGAAGCCGCGCAAGGGTACCCTGATCCTGTCCTTCAACAACATCGAGGCCTATCACTCCTTCGACCCGCGCACGCCCTTCAAGTCGCGCCTTGTCGACGAGGACTTCAACCGGGTCTGGGGTCGCCTCGACCAGCCTGCGACCACCGTCGAAACCCGGCGCGCGCAGGTGCTGAAGCCGTTCGTCGAGCGTGCCGACCTGCTGCTCGACCTCCACTCGATGCACGACGATTGCGTGCCGCTGATGCTGTCGGGCCCGCTCGACAAGGGCGTGGCCTTCGCGAAGGCGATCGGCACGCCGGTCGACATCGTGCGCGACGCCGGCCACGCCGCCGGCATGCGCATGCGCGACTATGGCGGGTTCGGCGATCCCGAGAGCCCCAAGAACGCGCTGCTGATCGAGACCGGCCAGCACTGGCGCGCGTCTTCGGTCGTGGTGGCCAAGGACGTGACGGCCCGCTTCCTCGTCGAGACGGGTGTCGTGGAGGAAAGCGACCTGCCGGCCGGCTGGCGCCAGCCGACGCCTGCGACGCAGCGCGTCGTCGAGGTGACGCATGCCATTGCCACCAAGCGCGGCAACTTCACGGCGGCGCAGCGTTTCCAGGGCCAGGACGTGATCGCCAAGGCGGGTACCGTGCTGGGACACGACGACGACGAGCCGGTGACGACGCCTTACGACGATTGCGTGCTGGTCATGCCGTCGTCGAGCCGGCCGCTGCGGCCCGGCGTCACGGTTGTTCGCCTGGGTCGGCTGACCTGACGCCCGGCTGGCGGCGCATCACGTAGCGCAGCTCCGAGATCCTGATCACGCCGAGCACGGCGCCGAGCGCGCCGTAGGCGAGAGCCCCGATCGCGCAGATGCCGGCGAGGGCGAGGCCGCCCTCGATGTCCGGGCGCGACAGGGGTTTCGCCAGCCAGAGCAGGCCGAGCCACAGCACCACGCCCATGCCCGTCGTCGCGCCGGCCATGCGGATCGCACGCGAGATCAGGCGCCCATCGGGTTTCAGGTGGTCGCGGCGCCAGAGGACCGCCGCCAGCAGCGCCGCGTTCAGCCATCCCGACAGCGAGGAGGCGAGCGCGATGCCGACCTGCGCGAGGGTGGTGGCGAACAGGAAATAGACGTTGAACAGGATATTGGCGCTGATGGCCGCCAGCGCGATGTAGAGCGGCGTGCGCGTGTCCTCGCGGGCGAAGAAGCCAGGAGCCAGCGCCTTCACCATGACGAAGGCCGGCAGACCGACCGCGAAGGCGGCCAGCGCCCCGGCGGTGCGCATCGTGTCCTCGCTCGTGAACCGGCCGCGCTCGAACAGCACGCGGATGATCGGATCGGCGAGGAACCACAGGGCGACCGCGGCAGGCAGGCTGAACAGCAGGCCGAATTCGAGGGCGCGGTTCTGGTTGGTCATGGCCGACTGCGTGTTGCCGGCGCGCAGCTCGCGCGCCAGCAGCGGCAGCAGCGCCGTGCCGATGGCGATGCCGACGACGCCCAGCGGCAACTGCGCGATGCGGTCGGCGTAGTAGAGCGCCGAGATCGTGCCGACGGGCAGCAGCGACGCCCATACGACGTCGAGCACGACGCTGATCTGCTGCACGCCGCCGCCGATCGCCACCGGCGTCGCGAGCTTCACCAGGCGAGCGACGCGCGGCGTCCAGCGCGGCCGCACCAAGGCCATGCCAACCTCGTCGCGAGCGCAGGCGACCAGCAGCCAGACCCATTGCAGGACGCCCGCGATCGCCACGCCGATCGAGGCCGCATAGCCCGCGTTGGGCAGCAGCGGCGTCAGGCCCAGCACGGCGGCGATCAGCGCGAGGTTGAGCAGCACCGGGGTCGCCGCGACATGGGCGAAGCGGTCGATCCCGTTCAGCACGCCGCCGTAGAGCGAGGCGAGCGAGATGAACAGGAGATAGGGAAAGGTGATGCGGCCGAACTCGACGGCCATGGCGAAGGTCGGCAGATCGTCGCGCATCCCAGGCGCCAGCAGCGCCATCACCCAGGGCATTGCGAGGATCAGCGCCAGCGTGAACGGGATCAGCACCAGAAGCAGCGCCGCCTGCGCCTGGCGCGCGAAGGCCATCGCCTCGGCACGGCCGCCACCCTGCAGTTCGCGCGCGAACAGCGGCACGAAGGCCGCCGAGAAGGCGCCCTCGGCGAAGAGGCGTCGGAAGAAGTTCGGCAGCTTGAAGGCCACGAAGAACGCATCGGCCACCGCGCCGGAGCCGAGAACCGCCGACAGCACGATGTCGCGCACGAAGCCGACGATCCGGCTGAGCAGAGTGAAGCCCCCGACCGTGGCGATGGCCCGCGCGAGGCTCACGCCGTTCTCGCCTGTCTCCTCTCCCCCGATCGGGGGAGAGGATGGGTGAGGGGGTTACGCACGTCGATTCCCCCTTACCTAACCTCTCCCCCTCGCGGGGGAGAGGAATGGAAAAGCTGATGGGAAAGCCATAATTCTGTCATCGCACTCGGGCATAAATTCCCTCGGTAGCGGCCGGCGATGTGATGGTCGGTTTAAACCGCTGCCACGGCCGGTCCCGAGAGGGGCCGGTTTTCTTTTGTCCGGTTCACGGCGCGGCGGCGGCCAGTTTCAGGAGCGTCTCGCGGTCCTGCGTCACGAGCTTCTTGTAGTCGCCGACGATCTTCTCGAGTTCCTCTGCCGGCAGCACGCTTTCGAGATCGGTGAAGCCCTGCGGCGCGCGCTGCTCGACGATGTCGAGCATGACGTCGATGCCCTTGCGCCGGTTGCTCTCGACGATCCGCGCGGTCGGCGGGAGGCGCCTCTCCTCGTAGCGGCGCAGCGCCTTCTCGGGATCGTCGCCGACGGCCAGTTCCTGCGTGATCGCCTCGCCGTCGAGGATGGCCTGCGAGGCGCCGTTCGAACCGATCGGGTACATCGGGTGCGCGGCGTCGCCCAGCAGCGTGATGCGGCCATGGCTCCAGCGCGGCAGTGGATCGCGGTCGATCATCGGGAACTCGAGGATCGTGTGGGCGCTGCGGATCACCTCTGGCACGTCGAGCCAGCCGAAGTTCCAGTCGGCGAAGCGCGGCAGGAAGTCTTCCAGGCGGCCTGGCTTGTTCCAGTCCTCGCGCGACGGCAGCGCGCCGTCGCCCATGTAGAGATCGCAGATCCAGTTGATCAGCGCCTCGCCGCGCTCGGCATGGGCGCGGCTGATCGGATAGCAGACGAATTTCTGGTTGTGGTGGCCGGCCTGGACCATCGTGTTGCCGCCGAGATAGGGCTTGCCCACGGTAACGCCACGCCACATCAGGATGCCCTGCCACTTGGGCGGACCCTCGTCGGGGTAGAAATGCGCACGCACGGCGGAGTGGATGCCGTCTGCGCCGATCAGGAGGTCGGCCTCGGCGTTCTCGGCCGGCATGCCCTCGCGGTCGACGAAGTGTGCAGTGACCTTGCCGTGATGCTGCGCAAAGCGTGCGATGCGGCGGCCGAGGCGGATGCGGTCGGCCCCCAGCATTTCCTTGGCCGCGTTGAACAGGATCATCTGCAGTTCGCCGCGATGGATCGAGAATTGCGGCCAGGGCAGGCCGGCATGGCGCCCGCGCGGGTCGGCCCAGATCGTCTGGCCATGGCGGTTGGCGTAGCGCAGTTCGCGGGTCTCGATGGCCGTGGCGGCGAGCGCCGGTTCTAGCCCCAGGTTGCAGAGGATGCGGACGGCGCCGGCCTGGATGTTGATGCCCACGCCCAGCGGGCGCAGTTCGGACACGGCCTCGTAGACCTGCACGTCGTGACCTGCACGATGCAGGCACATCGCGGCGGTCAACCCGCCGATCCCGGCGCCGGCAATGATGATCTTCATGGTGTGGCCTCAGGTATCGCGATTGAGGCCGCGCTTCGCGAGCGCGGCCTCGTAATCCGCCCAGCGCGTGGCGTGGGTTTCGCTGAGCTCGCGCAGATAAGCCCAGCTGTAAATGCCGCTGTCGTGGCGGTCGTCGAACACGATGCGGATCGCGTAGTGACCCACCGGCTCGACCGACACGATCTTCACGTGGCGCCGGCCGGCAACGATCTTCTTCTGGTTCGGCCCGTGGCCCTGCACCTCGGCCGACGGGCTCTCGACGCGCAGATACTCGGCGGAGAGTGCGCAGGCATGGCCATCGGAGAAATCGATCTCGAGCCGGCCTTCCTCCTTGAAGACGCGCAGTTCGGTCGGCCACGGCGCCGTGGTCGCCTCGTAGTTGCCTTCGTCGGGCACGGCTTTGGCGAATTCGGCGGTCATGGCACGTCGCGGAGCTGGCGGGCCTCGCTCACCAGCATGATGGGGATGCCGTCACGGATCGGATAGGCGAGGCCGGCCTTGCGGCTGATCAGCTCACCGGCCGCGGCGTCGTATTCCAGCGTGCCGTGCGTGGCCGGGCAGACGAGGATCTCGAGCAGCTTGGGGTCGACGCCGGCCCGCCTCGGGGCGGCGGGATCGTCCGATGGAGGGCTCATCGTGCGGGGTTTCCCTGAATTCTTGGACGGGCCTTATAGCATGGAGCCCCAGACCCGCCCTAGCCCGCGGCGACCCGGACTTCTCCGGTCGTCTGTCCATTGTGGTAAGGGTCGACCCTGCAGAACCCGAAGCGACGAGGATCCGGCATGGACGTCGACAGCGAGACCGCCGCCATCAAGGGCGTGGCCTATATGGACGGGCGCTGGATGAACCTGTCGGAGGCTGCGGTCCCGATTCTCGATCGCGGCTTCGTCCGCTCCGATGCGACCTATGACGTGGCGCACGTCTGGAAGGGACGCTTCTTCCGGCTGAAGGATCATGTGGAACGCTTCCAGGCCTCGATGGCCGGTCTTCGCATGTCGCTGCCGCTCACGGGGCACCAGATCGCGGACATCATGATCGAGTGCGCCAGCCGCTCGGGTCTGCGCGATGCCTACGTGCAGGTGACGTGTACGCGCGGGATGCCGCCCGCGGGCACGCGGGACCCGCGCCTGTGCCGCAACCGCCTCTATGCCTTCGCACAGCCCTTCGTGTGGATCGCCGACGAGGCGCAACGGCGCGACGGCCTGCGCATGATCCTGTCGCGGACCCAGCGCATCCCGCCGGAGTCGCTCGACCAGAGGATCAAGAACTTCCACTGGCTCGACCTGACGATGGGGATCTTCGAGGCCTACGACCGCGATGCCACCATCGCGCTGCTGCCGGCCGCCGACGGGACGGTGACCGAGGGGCCGGGCTTCAACGTCTTCGTCGTCCGCAACGGTACGCTCGCCACGCCGGCGCGCGGCATGTTCGAGGGCATTACCCGCCGCACGGTAATGGAGATCGCCGAGGCTCTCCAGATGCGTGTCGAGGTGCGCGGCGTTCACGCGCGCGAGGTGGCCGAGGCGGACGAGATCTTCATCAGCAGCACGGCCGGCGGCATCATGCCGGTGGTGAACTACGAGGGCCGCTCCGTCCGCGACGGCCGGCCCGGCGCGCTGACCCGGCGCATCGAGGAACTCTACTGGGCACGCCACGAGGAGCCGGCGCTCTCCACGCCCGTGCCCTACGCCGACTGAACTCCCGATCGGTCGCGCCGGGCCGGTGCCCGGCCGGCGATCAGTTCTTGCGGCTGGGCGGCGTGTCCGACGGATCGCCGAAGGCGTTCATCTCCAGGAAGGCGATCAGCAGCTTGGCGCGGGCGGTGCTGTCGGACGCTTCGAGCAGCGCCTGCTTCTCGGCCGGCCCGAACGGCAGCACCATCGAAAGCGACGTGACGAGGTTGGCGTCGGCCGCCTTGTTCACCGCATCCCAGTCGGTCGAGAGCTGGCGGCCGCGGAAGAAAGCGGCGAGGGCGGCCATAAGCCGGTCGCGATCGAGATCGACGACGTCGTCGGCATGGTCGAGATCGGCGCGATAGGGCGAGAACACCGACGAGACGCGGCGATAGCCGCCCTGGGCGAGATCTAGCTCGCGCACGATATCGAAGCGGCAGACGCCGCTCAGCACCAGCATCAGCCGTCCGTCCTCGGTCTCGTTGAAGTTGGTGATGCGACCGGCGCAGCCGACCCGGTGAACCTTGGGCCTGCCGTCTTCCGACGGCAGCCCGTCGCCGGCGAAGCCCCCGGGCTGCACCGGCTGGACCATGCCGATCATGCGATGCCCGGCCAGCGCGTCGGAAATCATGGCGAGGTAGCGCGGCTCGAAGATGTTGAGCGGCAGCTTGCCGCCGGGCAGCAGCAGCACGCCCGACAGGGGAAAGATCGGCAGCGTCTCGGGTAGCTGCTCGAACGTGGGCTCGAAAGGATTGCGCCCCGGACTCGTCGACGACGGCGCGCGTTCACTCACGAGGAACCCTCACGAAAACAGGATCGTCGACAGCCGCTTGCGGCCGTCGACCGAGATGGGGTCGGTGAAGCCCAGCGCCTCGAAGAACTTGAGGAGCTGCTGGCGCGCGGCCGCCTCGTTCCAGTTGCGGTCGGCCTTGATCATCGCGAGCAGCTCGTCGACGGCTTCCTGCTTCTGGTTGGCGGCCCAATAGGCCATCGCGAGGTCGAGGCGGGTCTGGAAGTCCTTGGGATCGGCCTCGGCCTTGGCCTTCAGGTCGCCGATCGGCCCGGCTTCCTTGGCCTTCTCGGCGAGATCGATCGCGGCCTGCGCGGCCACGACGTCGGCACCGGTGCGTTCCTTGGCCGGGATCTGCTCGAGCAACTCCCGGGCCTGCTCGATGTCGCCGAGCGACACCTGGTAACGGGCGAGGCCCGCGAGCGCGACCACGTTGGTCGGCTCGACGCCCAGGATCTCGCTGTAGAGCTGCGCCGCGGTGTCCATGTCGTTCTGCGCCATCGCGGCCTTGGCCTGCTCCAGCAGCTCGGCCAGTTCCGCGGCGGCCGGATCGCCGGCGCCGCCGGAGGCCTGAACGAGGCGGCCAACGAATTCCTTCAACTGGCTCTCGGGGACAGCGCCCATGAAGCCGTCGACCGGGCGGCCGCCGAAGAAGGCATAGACGGCCGGGATCGACTGGATGCGCAGCTGCTGGGCCAGCATCTGGTTCTTGTCGATGTCGATCTTGACCAGCTTGACCGCACCCTTGGCCTCCTTGACGACCTTTTCGATCATCGGCTGGAGCGTCTTGCACGGGCCGCACCACGGCGCCCAGAAATCGACGATGACCGGGACGGTCCGCGAGGCTTCGAGCACGTCCTTGGCGAACTTCGTCTGGTCGCTGTCCTTGATCAGGTCGGCGGGGGCAGCCTGCGGCGCGGCGCCCTGCAGCATCGTTTCCATGAGTCCTCGGAGGGAATTGGGGGTGGTTCGTCCGCAATGTGGCGTCGCACCCCCCGGGAAGCAAGGGGCCAGTGGGCCGAGCAAAGCTCGGCCCGTTAGCGGCAGGACATCGCAAAGCGATGTCCGGGAGCGTCGAAGAAAGAGCGGACCCTCATGACCCCTTCGTCGCGTAAGACGCGACACCTCCCCATCTGAATGGGGGAGGTAGAGTCTACTTCGCCTAGGGCGCGCGGACCTGGTGTTTCATCAGCTCGTCACCGAGCCGGCCGGTCAGGAACAGACCGCACATCCTGTAGTCGCTGATCAGCGACCAGAACGGTGCCTCGAAGGTGGCGGGCTTGTTCTTCTCGATGAAGAAGTGGCCGAACCAGGCCGGTCCGTAGCCGAACACGGGGACGCCCAGCAGCCACCACCAGTTCTGCGTGACGACGGCCCAGATCAGCAGCGCGGCCGACGCGATGGTCCCGACATAGTGGACCGCCCGCGTGGACGGCTTGGCGTGCTCGCGCAGGTAGAAGGGCCAGAATTCGGCGTAGGTCCGGAAGCGGGAGGCCATGTGTGGAGCCTACCCCAAAGCGCCGGCCTTTTTGAGGGCCTCGATCTCGCTTTCGCTGAAACCGGTCTCGCGCAGCACCTCGTCATTGTGCTGGCCCACCTCGGGCGGCGGTCCCGCCTTGCGTGGCTTCGCGAAGCCCAGCCGGATGGGCGTATTCACGGTGCGCGGGATCGCGGGATTGTCGGTGTCGGCGAAGATGCCGGCATGTTCGGCCTGCTCGTCGCCGATCACGTCGGCCAGGCGGCCGATCACGCCGAAGGGGATGCCGGTGCCCGACAGCAGCTTCTCCCAGTCCGCATAGGAGCGGCCGGCGAAGACCGGCGCCAGCAGATCGTGCAGTTCCTGCGCGTGGGCGCGACGCTCCGGCCGTCCCGTGAAGCGCGGATCGGCCATCAGGTCGGGCCGGCCGATGAGGTTGCAGAACGTCTCCCATAGCCGGTCGTCGCGGACCATCAGCAGCTGCAGCCAGCGATCGTCCTTCGTGCGGTAGAGGTTGGTCAGCGCGTTGCGTGGTCTGTCGGGCGGCGGGCGCACCGGCAGCTCCGCGCCGACCAGTGCGCCGGCAGCCGTCGTGCCGTTGGCCCACACGCCGTTGGCGTAGAGCGAGGTGCCGACCCAGCCGCCCTTGCCGGTCTGGTCACGTCGCCGCAGCCCCATCAGGATCGCAGCGACCAGCGTCATCGCAGTGGCGCGGTCGCCCTGCGCCGGCAGGGAGACGCCCGGCGGCCCGCCGTCGTAGCGCGCCGCATCGAGGATGCCGGAGCGGCCGAAATAGGCGGTGATGTCGAAGCCCGGCCGGTCGCGGTCGGGGCCGCTCTCGCCGTAGCCGGTGAGCGAGCAGTAGATGAGGCGCGGGTTGATCGGCTCGATGTCTTCCCAGCGCAGCTTCAATCGCTCGCGCGCCGGCGGCGGGAAGTTCACGATCATCACGTCGGCGCGCTTCAGCAGCCGCTCGAGGATCGTGCGGGCGCCCTCGGTCTTGAGGTCGAGCGCCAGCGAGCGCTTGTGGCGCCCGTCGAGCTGCCACGGGAAGTTCCGGTCGCTCTGCGGATAGCTGGCGTTGCGGAAGCTGTTGCGATGCGGATCGCCGTCGACCGGAGGTTCGATCTTGATGACGTCGGCGCCGTAGTCGCCCAGCGCCGCTGCCGCCGCGGGCGCGGCGATGAAAGAGCTGACGTCGAGGACGGTGAGGCCGGCGAGCGGTAACGGCTCTTCGGGTGTCATCGAAGGGCGCCACTCGCCTTGAGGGAAGCGACTTCCTCCGCACTCACGCCGGCCTCGCGCAGCACTTCCTCGCCATGCTCGCCCAGCGCCGGGGCGGGGTGCGCCACGCGCGGCGTGGCGAAGCCCAGTCGGATGGGGTCGGCCAGGGTGCGCGGCATGTCGGGAATGGCCGTCTCGACCACGGCGCCGCAGGCCACCGCTTGTTCATCGTCCGGCACGTCCTGCGGCCGGCTGATCACGCCGAAGGTGACGCTGTGCGCCGCCAGCGCCTCGCGCCAGTGCTCGTAGGGGCGGGTGGCGAAGGTGTCGCTGAGGATACCGGCGAGTTCGCCCGCGCGGGCGCGGCGCTCGGGCTCGGTGGCGAAGCGCGGATCCTCGATCAGCGCTTCCAGCCCCATCGCGCGGCAGAGCGGCGCCCACAATTTGTCGGCGCGCACGATGGTGAGCTGCAGCCAGCGGTCGTCGGCGGTGCGATAGATGTTGCCCAGCGCCGAGCGCGGGCGGTCGGGCGGCGGCCGGTGCGGCAGGAAGGCGCCGACGAGGGCTGCCTGGGCGATCACGCCGCACGACCACAGGCCGTTGCCGAGCAGCGACGTGCCGACCCACGAGCCTTCGCCCGTCTTCATGCGGTGCATCAGCGCCATCAGGATCGCCGACACCAGCGACATCGCCGTGGCGCGGTCGCCCTGCGCCGGCCCGGGCACGCCCGGCGGTCCGCCTTCGTAGCGCTGCGCATCGAGGAGCCCTGAGCGGGCGAAGTAGGCGGTGGCGTCGAAGCCCGGCCGGTCGCGGTCGGGACCGCTTTCGCCGTAGCCGGTGAGGGACGCGTAGATGAGCTTCGGATTGACCTTCTTCACATCCTCGTACGCCAGTCTCAGCTTGTCGCGTACCGGCGGCGGGAAGTTGCAGATCAGGATGTCGGAGACCGCGATCAGCCGGTCCAGCGCCGCGCGCGCGTCGGCCTGCTTGAGATCGAGCACGATGGAGCGCTTGTTCCGCGAATCCATCTGCCAGGGATAGTTGACCTCGCTTTTCGGATAGTTCGACGAATCGTGCATGATCCGCCGGTTGGGATCGCCTTCCGGTCCCTCGACCTTGATGACGTCGGCGCCCCAGTCGCCCAGCACGACGGCGGCGGCCGGCGCGGCGATGAACGAGCTGATGTCCAATACACGCAATCCCGCCAGCGGCAGGCCAGTCTCGGTCATGGATTCTCCCTTTCGCGCCCGATATGGGCGCGGGGCTCTGGTCTCCGTCAACAGGGCTCGCTAGCCTGATTTCGGCACGCGGTGTGCTTGCCGGAAATCAAGAGCGGGGACCCCATCGTGGCAAAGAAGCGTAAGCCCAATTTTCTGGTCGTGCTGATCGACGACCTCCGGTTCGACGAGCTGGGGATCTGCGGCCATCCCTACATGAAGACGCCGCACATCGACCGGATCGGCCACGAAGGCGCGATGTTCACCTCGGCGTTCCACACCACGCCGCTCTGCTCGCCCAACCGCGCCTCGATCCTGACCGGTCAGTATGCCAGCCGCCACGGCATCATCGACAACGTGGCGCGCGACGCCCACAGCCATCGCCTGCCGAACTACCATGTGATCCTGCAGCGCCTGGGCTACGAGACTGCCCATATCGGCAAGTGGCACATGGGCAACTCCGGCGGGCCGCGGCCGGGCTACGACAAGTGGGTGAGCTTTCCGGGTCATGGCTCGATCATCGACCCGGTGCTGAACATCGACGGCAAGGAAAAGAAGTACGAAGGCTACATTACCGATCTGCTGAATGGGCATGCGGTCGATTTCCTGAAGAAGAAGCGCGACAAGCCCTTCGCGCTGTTCTTCGCCCACAAGGCCGTCCATCCCGACGCCTTCCAGGCGGCGGACGGCACGATCGACTTTACCGACGGCGGCTACCGTCCGGCGCCGCGCCATGCCGATCTCTACAAGGGAGAGCACTTCCCGCGCCGGCCGAATGCATTGCCGGCGTCGGAGGTGGTGAAGGACAAGCCGGCCTGGACGGAAGCCCACGCGATGCGCGTCAACGAGGCGTCGCGCAAGGTGCTGGATGGAATCCTGGCCGGCACCGACGAGGAGATCCGGCTGCGCGCCGCCATGATGGCCTCCGTCGACGAGGGCATGGGCGACATCCTCAAGGTGCTCGAGGAGAAGGGCGAGCTCGACAACACCTTCATCCTGTTCCTGGGCGACAACGGCTACTTCTTCGGCGAGCACGGGCTGGGGCCCGAGCGGCGCTTCGCCTACGAGGAAGGCATCAAGTCACCGTTCCTCATCCGCTATCCGGCGTGGTTCAAGCCGGGCACGGTGAACGACGAACTCGTGCTGGCGCTCGACATAGCGCCGACCCTGGTCGACCTTGCGGGCGGCAAGGCGGCCGACTTCAAGACGATGCAGGGCCAGTCGCTGAAGCCCTTGGCAAAGGGGGCCAAGCCTAAGGGCTGGCGCACCTCGTTCATGTGCGAATACTTCAGCGAGAACGCCATGCCGTGGCTCGTCGGCATGAGCTACAAGGCGATCCGCACCAAGCGTCACAAGTACATCCACTGGACGCAGAAGTCGCTCGATGGCGTCGCGTGCGATGAACTCTACGATCTCAAGAGCGATCCCTACGAAATGAAAAACCTGATCGGCAAGCGATCGGAGAAGGGGCTGGTCGCGCGCCTGCGCAAGCAGCTCGCTTCCCTGGTCGCGAAATCGGTTGGCCTCTAGGAGACTGAAAGCCATGGTCCTGACGAAGAGAAACCTGCTGGCGGCCGGACTGGCCGTCGTCTCGACGAGGAGCATGGCGCAGGCCTGGCCGACCAAGCCGATCCGCATGATCGTGCCGCTGGCGCCCGGCGCCACGGCCGACATCGTCGCGCGCGTCTTCGCCGAGGAGCTGGGCAAGTCGCTGGGACAGACCGTCGTGGTCGACAACAAGACCGGCGCCGGCGGGACGATCGCCACCGCGGAGCTGGCCCGCGCCCCGGCCGATGGCTACACGATGGGCCTGGTCTCGCAGGGCACGATGGTGTTCAACATCGGCCTCTACAAGACTCCGGGCTACGATCCACTGAAGGACCTCGCGATGGTCGCCGTGACCGGCGGGGTCTCCAACGTTCTGATCGTTTCACCCGACAATCCGGCCAGAACCGTAGCCGACCTGCTGGCGCAGGCCCGCGCCAAGCCTGGCGAGCTCACCTACTCGTCGGGCGGTGTCGGCACCAGCCACCATATGTCCGGTGTGCTGCTGGAGTTGCGGACCGGCGTGAAGCTGCAGCACGTGCCCTATCGCGCGACGCCGGCCGGCATCCAGGCCGTCGCCAACGGCGAGGTGGCGATGGGCCTCTTCAACACGCCGACGGTCATCGGCCTGATCAAGGGCGGCAAGCTCAAGGCACTGGCCGTGACCAGCGAACAGCGCTCCAACCTCCTGCCCGACGCACCGACAATGATCGAGGCCGGGGTCAAGGAATACGTCGTGAACACCTGGATGGGCTTCGCCGTCCCGGCCGGCGTGCCCGAGCCGGTGGTCACGCGTCTCAATGCCGAGATCAACCGCATCGGCCAGTTGCCGCAGGTACGCGAGAAGATGATGGGACAGGGCATCGAAATGCTGCCCCCGGTCACCCCGGCGGCGGCGCAGAAGCTGGTCGCCGCCGACCTCGCTTTGTGGCTGCCCATCATCAAGGCGTCCGGCGCGACGGCCGACTAGGGGCTGCCGGCCCCATTCTTGCCAAAGCGGGGCCGTGCGCGTATCTCCCCCTGTCCTTCAATCAGGGGTGCGCGCACGCTAGGCGCATATGGTCATGGGCTACAGAGTCGCCGTCGTCGGCGCGACCGGCAATGTCGGTCGCGAAATGTTGCAGATCCTGGCCGAGAGGAATTTCCCGGCCGATGAGGTCGTGGCACTTGCCTCCTCCCGTTCGGTCGGCCTGAAGGCCTCGTTCGGCGACAAGTCGATTCTGAAGGTCCAGGATCTCGCCAAGTTCGACTTCAAGGGCATCGACATCGTGCTGAGTTCGCCCGGCGCCAAGGTGTCGGCCGAGCACAGCCCGCGCGCCGCCAAGGCCGGCGCCGTGGTGATCGACAACACGTCCTACTGGCGCATGGACCCGGACGTCCCGCTGGTTGTCCCTGAGGTCAATCCGCAGGCGATCGCCGGCTACAAGGGCCGCGGCATCATCGCCAACCCGAACTGCTCGACCATCCAGATGGTCGTCGCATTGAAGCCGATCCACGACGCGGCCGGCATCAAGCGCGTCGTCGTGTCGACCTATCAGTCGACCTCCGGCGCCGGCAAGGAAGCGATGGACGAGCTGGTCAACCAGACCAAGAGCTTCTTCGTCAACCAGACGCTCGACCCGGTGAAGTTCACCAAGAACATCGCCTTCAACGTCATTCCCCAGATCGACGTCTTCATGGATGACGGCTCGACCAAGGAAGAGTGGAAGATGGTGGTCGAGACCAAGAAGATCCTCGACCCCAGGATCAAGGTCCACGCGACCTGCGTGCGTGTACCGACCTTCGTCGGCCATGCCGAGGCGGTGAACCTCGAACTCGAGCGACCGCTCGACGACGAAGAGGCGCGGCGCATCCTGGCTGCGGCGCCCGGCGTCCTGGTGGTCGACCAGCGCGAGCCCGGCGGCTACGTGACGCCGAAGGAAGTCACCGGCCAGGACGGCGTGTTCGTGAGCCGCATCCGCTCCGATCCCACGGTCGAGAACGGACTGGCGATGTGGGTGGTCAGCGACAACCTGCGCAAGGGCGCGGCGCTGAACGCCGTGCAGATCGCCGAGGAATTGATCAAGAGCTACGTCTGAAACCCCGTCGTCTCGAACGACGCGAGCGTCAGCGAGGAAGTGGAGAGACCTTTTTTCTCGATTTGACGGCTCCAGGTCCGAGAATGGTCTCTCTCCACTCCGCACCGTCGGTGCTCCGGTCGAGACGACGAATGACATGATGAGTGTGCCGAATGGCGCGGGCCGGACAGTCCGCGTCATTTCCCTTTGAGGACGGGTGCTTGTGACGTCTGCCTGAGGTAGACTGCGAACTCCGCATCGATCCCAAGCGAGTTTCGTGAACGACACGCCCACCTTCCATCCGACGAAGCGGGAATCGGCGGCCTCAAGCGCGCCGACGCCGTTGTTCGGCAGTGCGGCCGACAGCTTCGTGCAGCAGTTGCGCCTCGCGTCGCAGGCCCACCGCGCCGGCCGGCTCGACGAGGCGATCGCGTCCTATATGCGCCTTCTGTCGGTGAAGCCCGATCACGCCGAGCTGCACAACAATCTCGGCGTCGCGCTGCGCCTCGCGGGCAAGCTCGAAGCGTCGGTGTCGCATCATCGCCTGTCGCTGGCCGCCGATCCCGCCAACCCCGCCCTGCATTCCAACCTCGGCAATGCGCTGCGCGCCGCGCACCAGTTCGACGAGGCGGTGAAGCATCATTACCGGTCGATCGCGCTCAGCCGCGACTATGCCGAGGGTTTCTTCAATCTCGCGCTCTGCCTGCGCGATCTCGGTCGCCTCGACGAGGCCATCGGCTGCTTCAGCCGGGCGCTGACTCTCAATCCCGACGGCCGTCGTATGCGGGTAGAGTTCGCCATCGCACTGCTGATGCGCGGCGATCTGGCGGAGGGGTTCGCGGCCTACGAGACGCGCAAGCGCCTTCCCGAGACGCCCTCTCCCGAATTCGAGCAGCCGGCCTGGGACGGCGGGCCGCTCGAGGGCAAGCGCATCCTGCTCTACCCCGAACAGGGTCTCAGCGACGCGCTGCTGTTCGTGCGCTTCGCCCGCGAGCTGAAGCGACGCGGCGCCACGGTGATCGTGCTCTGCCAGGCGCTGCTGAAGGAATTGCTGCGCGCCGTCGATTTCGTCGACGAGGTCGTGGCCGAGGGCGAGAAGCTGCCGGCCTTCGACGTGCATGCCTCGCTGGTGTCCCTGCCGCACCTCTGCCGGCCGGACTTCGCGGCCCTGTCGACGGAACCGCCCTATCTTCGTGCGCCGGACGAAAGCCGCATCAAGCTCGGCCATGTCGGCGGGGCCAAACTGCGCATCGGCCTCTACTGGGCGGCGATGCCCGGCCAGACCCAGGACCGGCAGCGCTCGGTCCCGTTCCCGCAACTGCTGGCGCTCTCGGGCGATCCGGAACTGCTGATCTTCAGTCTGCAGGGCGGCGTGCATCAGAAGGACATTCAGACCTTCGGCGCGGGCGGGCTGGTGCACGATGTCGGCCGCGGCATCTTCGATTTCGCCGAGGCCGCGACGGCGCTCTCGCAGCTCGACCTTCTGGTATCGATCGACGCACCGGTCGCCCATCTCGCCGCCGCAATGGGCGTGAAGACCTGGGTGCTGCTGCCGGCCGCCGCGGACTGGCGCTGGCAGCTCGGCGGTGCCGGTGCGCCCTGGTATCCATCGGCTCGTCTCTTCCGGCAGAGCGTACCGGGAGACTGGAGCGACGTGCTGGCCGCCGTGCGGCGCGAACTCGACACCTTGAAGAAACAGGCCGCCTAGAGCGTAGTCCGTCGCAGCGCCTCGACGTCGTCGACATCGTCGAGCGTGTCGGCCAACGCGGTCGTGACATGCCAAGGGATGCTGGCCAGCGTGTCGGCCAGCACCGTCGCCGTCGACCAAGGCACCTCGTCGAACAGCGTACGCGGCAAGGGCCGCAAGCGTTTCGCGCCCATCAGCCAGAAGCCGCCGTCGCGCGCCGGTCCGAAGACGAGATCGTGCGTGCCCAGCAGCGCGAAGGCGCGCGCCACGTGGCAGGGGCGCATCGCCGGGATGTCGCTGCCGACCAGCACGACGGGGCCGGGCGGTAGGATCTCGAACGGACGCTTCATGCGGTGGCCGAGATCGCCCCGGCGCTGTGGCCGCCGGCGCGCGATCGGCACGAGGCGCCATGCCTGATGCCGGAGCGCGGTGTCGGGTGTGACGAACATCCAGACCGTCCAGCGCGGGTCGCGCGTCAGGCGCTCGATCTGTGCCGTCAGGATGCGGCGATAGAAGCGGGCCGCTTCCATCGTCCCGATCTCCCCAGCGAGGCGGCGCTTCACGCGACCGGCCTGTGGGGCGCGGGCGAAGATCACGAGATGGCGTTTCCTCATCCGTAGAGCCTGCGCAGGAAGTCCGGCGAGACGCCGGCTAAGTACAGCGCGAGGCAGCCCAGGTTGCGCAGCGGCCGGGCGAGCCAGCCGTCGCGCTCGTAGCGCGCGGCCGACGTGACCGCATCGGCATCGAGCGCCACCAGATTGCGACGGCCGATGCGGCGCACGAGATCGACGTCCTCCATCAGCGGCATGGGGCGGAAGCCGCCGAGACGTTTGTAAAAGGGGCGCGCGATCAACAGGCCCTGGTCCCCGTAGGGCAGGCCGAAGGTGCGGCAGCGCCAGGCGGCGAGGCTCTCGACCCGTCGCGCGCGCGGATCGGCGGTATCGAAGCGCAGCCGGAAGTAGCCGGCCTTGTCGTGGTTGGCGGGGGACGAGATGAAGTTCGCGACGACCTCGCCTGCGCCCGGATCGAGCCGCGTGTCGGCATGCAGGAACAGCAGCCACGCCGCATCGCCGGTTGCGGCACCGACGCCCAGTTGTCCGCCGCGTCCCGGTGGTGCGGTCACGATACGGGCGCCGGCGTTCCGGGCGAGCGACACCGTGCCGTCTTCGGATCCGCCATCGCAGACCGTGGTCGAGATCGGGATGCCGGGAGGAGAGGGGAGCGCAGCGAGCGTCTGGCTGAGCGTACGGCCGGCGTTGAGCGTCGGGATGATGATGTCGAGGGTCGTCGTCACGCGCTGCAGGCGGCCCCGCCCAGCACGCAGAACTTGGCGCAATGGGGGTGGTTGAGACGTACCGCTCCGACACTCTCGGCCAGCGTCCCGCCCAGTTCGAACTGCGGATCGTAGGGCAGCAGCGTACAGGCCACGACGGCGGGCCGTTCCGCGCCCTTGCGCTTCACCACCATGCGAGCCGAGGCGCACATCACGCTGTCGGGCGACTTCTTCAGGATGCCCCAACAGGCCGTCGTTATCTCGGGCACGTCGACGGTCGGGTCCATCTCCGGGAACAGGACCAGCGTGGCCGCATCCTGCGCGTCGATGGGAACACCCAGGCGCGCGAACAGCCGCGCGTAGCCGGCGCGCACCTCGTCGTCGGTCTCGTTCGAGAAGTGGCGGCCGGCGACATGGACGTCGAAGCCGGCTTCGGCGAGCCAGACGAGGCCGTCGATCGTCGGCTTCCAGCTTCGCAGGCCGCGCTCCTCCTCGTGCAGCGATCGTTCGTGGTGATCGACGGACACCCGGATCGTCAGGCTGCTGCGTCCGTGACGGGCCAGCAGATCGAGCAGGGCCGGCTTCATCTTGTGCATTGGCTTCATGGCGTTGGTCAGCACCATGGCCTTGAGGCCACGCGACAGCACCTCGTCGAGCATCGCCGGCAGCTCGGGGTTCATGAAGGGTTCGCCGCCGGTGAAGCCGATCAGCTTCGTGGCGTGGCCGTCGCGCTCAATCTCTTCTAGATAGCCCGTGACCTCGGCCGCCGTCAGGTAGACCAGCCGATCGTTGCGCGGAGAGGATTCGATGTAGCAGTTGCGGCAGGTGAGGTTGCAGAGCGTGCCGGTGTTGAACCACAGCGTCTCGAGAGACTTAAGCGCCACGTGCGCGCGTGGCTCGCCCTTCGCCGTGGTCCGGGCGTCCTTGAATTTCGCAGGATCCAGCAAGACCGGCAGCATCGATTGAAACCTGTACGCACGTCGACGAGCGAGCCTAGCACAGTTCGTGCAATGGAATGGTGGGTTCCGGGCGGTAACTCGATCACATGTGCGCGTCTCGACCGTGTGGCCAAGCTTCGCTACGGTCAATCAACACAAGGGGATTTCCATGCTCGACGACAAGGCGCTTGCCACCATCTTCCGCGAAGCCCGCACGCACAACGGCTGGCTCGACAAGCCGGTGACCGACCAGCAGCTGCACGAAATCTACGATCTCATGAAGTGGGGTCCGACTTCGGCCAACTGCCAGCCCGCGCGCATCGTCTTCGTGCGCACCAAGGAGGGCAAGGAGAAGCTCAAGCCGGCGCTGAGCGCGGGCAACACCGAGAAGACGATGACGGCGCCGGTGACGGCGATCCTGGCCTACGATTCGGAATTCTTCGAGCACCTGCCGCGGATGTTCCCGCACGACCAGACGGCGATCCACTGGTTCAAGGGCAAGCCCTCGGCCGAACCCACCGCGTTCCGCAACGGCACCCTGCAGGGCGCCTACCTGATCATCGCGGCGCGCGCGCTCGGCCTCGACTGCGGCGCCATGAGCGGCTTCGACAATGCCAAGGTCGACGCGGCGTTCTTTCCCGACGGCAAGTTCAAGACGAACTTCCTGTGCAACATCGGCTACGGCGATCACTCCAAGGTGTTCGCCCGCAGCCCGCGCTTCGCGTTCGACGAAGTCTGCAAGATCGTGTGAGAATCTTCACCTCTCCCGTCACGCGGGGGAGGTGAAAAGGGACGAACGTCGGCGGATCCTAAAGCCCGAAGAACGCCCCGATCTGCTTCCAGGGCAGCGGCAGCAGCGAGATCAGCGCCGCCAGCCCGAAGCCCAGGATGACCGCGCCCGAGCCGCGGTTGAGCCACAGGAGGCCGGCGCCGGTGAAGCGGGCGCGCAGCGACACCGATGCGGTGCAGATGATCGTCCACCAGGCGAGCGCGCCGCAGAACACCGACGCGACCAGCAGGGTGGCGTCGGGCAGGCTGGCGCCGACCCCGGCCAGGTTGCGTCCGGCGAAGGCCGCGCCGAAGGCCATAACGGTGAGCGGATTGAACACCGTGATGAAGAAGCTCGAACTGGCATAGTGGAAGTGCGTCGAGAACGTATGCTCGCGATCGTCGGCGACGGGATCGCCGACGTTGCGCGGCCGGTGGCGCATCGTCGTCCAGCCCATGATCACCAGCACGAGCCCGCCGATGCCGAGCAGCCAGGCTTCGCGTTCGATCACGAACTGCTGCACGAAGGAGAGGCCGAAGGCCGCGACCGCGCCGAACACCGCGTCGCCCAGCGCCGCGCCGATTCCCGTCATGTAGCCCGCCATGGCGCCGACCGTGATCGAGCGGCGGATGCACAACGCGGCGGCGGGTCCGACCGGGACGGCAATGAGGAAGCCGATGGCCGCGCCCTCGATGGCGAGCGCTATGGGATTGAAGACGAAGCCGGGCACGTCCATCGCGCGCCTAAAGCCTCTCGGCTCTGAAGACGCG
Organism: Reyranella aquatilis; assembly: GCF_020880995.1. GTDB lineage: Bacteria > Pseudomonadota > Alphaproteobacteria > Reyranellales > Reyranellaceae > Reyranella > Reyranella aquatilis. The sequence goes on from NZ_JAJISD010000006.1 coordinate 128,164, forward strand.
CGGCGGCGCGACCAGCCGGTCCTGCGCCGCCACGAGCTGCAATTCGCGCTCGCCCATCGCCTGCGTGGCCTCGAGCACCGCGAAGATCGACGAGGCGGCTTTGCTCAGCGCTTCGGGGATTTCGTCGCCCGAAATCCAATGGGCGGTGAACAGGGCGGCGACGGCGTCGCCGGTGCCATTGGGTGCGATGGGGAAGCCGATCATGGGCGTTGCAACGCGCCACGCGGCCTCCCGCGTCACCGCGACCATTTCGATCCCGTCGGGTGGGGCATCCGCCCGGCGCAGGCTGGTGATCAGGGCGAGCCGCGGCCCCTGGAGCAGCAGGCGGGCCGCCGCCAGCGCCTCGTCCATCGTCGACACCGTGCGGCCTGTCAGCAGTTCCAGCTCGAAGTGGTTGGGCGTAACGAGGTCGGCGGCCGGGATGGCGCGGTCGCGGAAGAAGGCCTCGATGCCCGGCCTCACGTAGACGCCGGTGTCGATGTCGCCCAGCACGGGATCGCAGCACCAGACGGCGCGCGGGTTGGCGGATCGCACGCGGCCTGCGGCATCGAGCACGACGTCGGCCAGTGCGGCATCGCCGACATAGCCCGTCAGCACCCCGTCGCAGCGTTGCAGTTGCCCGAGCGCCTCGATTCCCTGGACGATCTCGCTCACCTGCTCGGCCGAGGCGGCGCGACCGCGCCAGGCGCCGTAGCCCGTGTGGTTCGAGAATTCGACCGTGTTCACCGCCCAGACCTCGTGGCCCAATCGTTGCAGGGGAAAGGTTGCCGCACGATTGCCGACGTAGCCGTAGGCGACATGGCTCTGGAGGGACAGGAAGCGCATGGCCGGCGGCACCTTGCCACAAGGAGGACCGTCATTATAGTCCGCCGCGTTTTCGGGGAGACCTCCAGATGTCGATGACCGTCCGTCCGCGCCGCAGCGTTCTCTACATGCCGGGCGCCAACACGCGCGCCCTGGAGAAGGCGCGCACCCTGCCGGCCGACGCGCTGATCTTCGACCTAGAGGACGCGGTCGCGCCCGACGCCAAGGAGACCGCCCGCGCCAACGTCGTCGCCGCGGCGCAGAGCAGGGGCTACGGCAAGCGCGAGATCGCGATCCGCTGCAACGGTCTCGGCACACCCTGGGGCAAGGCCGACATCGCCGCGATCGCGAAGTCGGGCGCCGATGCCATCGTGGTGCCGAAGGTCGAGAGCGCCGCCGAGGTGGCCACCGTCGTCGGTCTGCTCGATGCGGCCGGCGCGCCGGCGTCGATGGCGATCTGGGCCATGATGGAGACGCCCAAGGGCATCCTGCGCGCCGAAGAGGTGGCCGGATCGCATCCGCGGCTCGCCCTGTTCGTCATGGGCACCAACGACCTCGTGAAGGACATGAAGGCGCGCCACACGCCGATGCGCCTGCCGATGGTGACGGCGCTCGGGCTCGGCATGCTCGCCGCCCGCGCGCACGGCCTCACCATCCTCGACGGCGTCTACAACGATATTCAGGACGCCGAGGGCTTCCGGGCGGTCTGCCAGCAGGGCCTGGAAATGGGCTTCGACGGTAAGACGCTGATCCATCCCAGCCAGGTCGAGCCCTGCAACGAAGTATTTGCGCCCTCGAGCGCCGAACTGGAAGTGGCGGCCAGGATCGTCTCCGCCTTCAAGGCCGCGCAGGCCGAGGGCAAGGGGGTCGTCACGGTCGATGGACGGATGATCGAGAATCTCCACGTCGAGCAGGCCGAGCGCGCTCTGGCGCTGGCCTCGGCGATCAAGGAACTCCAGGCGGCAACGTGAGCGCGACCACCATGAGCAAGACCAGCAACGGCAACTTCTTCGAGGATTTCCGGGTCGGGCAGGAATTCCGCCACGCCACCCCGCGCACGCTGACCGAGGCCGATGCGGCGCTCAACGTCGCGCTTTATGGATCGCGCTTCGCCGTCAATTCGTCGGACGAGTTCGCACGGGCGATCGGACTGCCGCGCGCACCGCTCGACGATCTGCTGGTCTTCCACGTCGTCATCGGCAAGACGGTGCCGGACATCTCGCTGAACGCCGTCGCCAATCTCGGCTATGCCGAGTTCCGCTGGGGCGTGCCGGTCTATCCCGGCGACACGCTGTCGGCCAAATCGACCGTGCTCGGCCTGCGCGAGAATTCCAACAAGACCAGCGGCGTCGTCTGGGTGCGCTCGACCGGCGTCAACCAGAAGGGCGAAATGGTGCTCGACTACGTGCGCTGGGTGATGGTGCACAAGCGCGACCCGCAGGCGCCGGTGCAGCCGGTCGTCGTGCCGAAGACCGCGCCCTCGGTGAAGCCGGAGGATCTCGTCGTGCCGGCCGGGCTCTCGATCGCCGGCTACGACGACGGCGCCGCTGGCTCGTCGCATCGCTGGGAAGACTATGCGCCAGGCGAGCGGATCGACCATGTGAGCGGCATGACGGTCGAGGACTCCGACCACATGTTCTCGACGCGGCTGTACCAGAACACCGCGCGCGTCCATTTCGATGCCTACGCGGGCAAGCAGACGCGGTTCGGTCGGCGCCTGGCCTATGGCGGTCACGTCATCTCGCTGATGCGGGCGCTGTCGTTCAACGGGCTGGCCAACGGCTTCCGGGTCGCCGCCTTCAACGCCGGCAGCCATGTCGGTCCCACCTTCGGCGGCGACACGATCTATGCCTGGTCGGAGGTGCTCGAAAGCGCGCCGCTGCCGGGTCGCGCGGATGTCGGTGCTCTGAGAATAAGAAGCATTGCGACAAAGGACTGCCCGTGTGGCGACTGGCCGGGCAAGGGGGCCGACGGCAAATATCATCCCGCGGTGGTGCTCGATCTCGACTACTGGGTGCTGATGCCCAGGCGCCTCGGTTAGCGCCGCCGCTCGGCAGGCGGATTTCCGCTTGCAAATCCGGGGCTTACCGCGCGTGCGACGCCGACATTCGTTGACTTGATGCGGTCGGGCGCTACATACACCAGCAGCCGATATCGGCATTTAGAGGTTTTTACGGATGAGCGTCGCCAACCGGCCGGTGCATCGGCCGCTTTCTCCGCACTTGCAGGTCTACCGCCCGCAGCTCACCTCGGTCCTTTCGATTCTGCACCGCGCGACCGGAATTGCCCTGTCGGTGGGTGCCCTCTACCTCGCGACCTGGGTCGTGTTCGCCGCGGCGAGCCCCTCGACCTACGCGACGTTCCAGGGCTTCAACGGATCGATCGTCGGCCGCTTCGTGCTGGGAGGCTGGCTGTTCAGCCTGTTCTTCCACCTGTTCAACGGCATCCGGCATCTGTTCTGGGACATGGGCTACGGCTTCGAGATCAAGGAAGCCTATCGCAGCGGCTGGATCGTGGTGGTGGCGGCCCTCGTGGCGACGGCCGCTTCCTGGATCGTCGGCCTGCGGCTGGTCTGAGGAGCATCCCATGAGCAGCGATCTCCGAAGCCATCTCGGCCGCGCCCGCGGCCTCGGTTCCGCCAAGAGCGGCGTTCATCACTTTTGGGTGCAGCGTCTCACCGCCGTCGCGCTGATCCCGCTGGCCGTCTGGTTCGCCGTCTCGCTGGTGACGCTGAGCGGCGCCGACTACGCGATGGTGCGGGCCTGGATCGGTTCGCCGTTCGTGATGGTGTTGCTGATCCTCACCATTGTCATCGGGCTGCATCATGCCCAACTCGGCATCCAGGTGGTGATCGAGGACTATGTCCACAACGACGGCGCCAAGCTGGCGATGATCGTCGGCGTCAAGTTCATCGCGGTATTCTTCGGGCTGGCGGCAGCGGTCGCCATCCTGCGTATCGGTTTCGGAGGCTAAGTCATGGCCGAGGCGAGTAACGGCAAGAGCAGCCTGCCTGTCGCAGGCATCATGAACATCGGCAACACCGCCTACAAGGTGATCGATCACGAGTACGACGTGGTCGTGGTCGGCGCCGGCGGCTCGGGCCTGCGCGCGACCTTCGGCATGGCCAACAAGGGCTTCAAGACGGCCTGCATCACCAAGGTGTTCCCGACCCGCAGCCACACCGTGGCGGCGCAGGGCGGCATTTCCGCGGCGCTCGGCAACATGGGCCCGGACGACTGGCGCTGGCACATGTACGACACGGTCAAGGGCTCCGACTGGCTCGGCGACCAGGACGCGATCGAATACATGTGTCGCGACGGCATCGGCGCGATCATCGAGCTCGAGCATTACGGCGTGCCCTTCAGCCGCACGCCCGAGGGCAAGATCTACCAGCGCCCGTTCGGCGGCATGACCACGGAATACGGCAAGGGCATTGCCCAGCGCACCTGCGCGGCGGCCGACCGTACCGGCCACGCGATCCTGCACACGCTCTACCAGCAGTCGCTGCGCAACCATGCCGAATTCTTCATCGAGTATTTCGCGCTCGACCTCATCATGGACGAAGGCGTCTGCCGCGGCGTCATGGCGTGGAACCTCGACGACGGCACGATCCATCGCTTCCGCGCCCACAAGGTGGTGCTGGCGACCGGCGGCTACGGCCGCGTCTACCAGACCGCGACCTCGGCCCACACCTGCACGGGTGACGGCGGCGCCATGGTGCTGCGCGCCGGCCTGCCGCTGCAGGATCTCGAGTTCGTGCAGTTCCATCCGACCGGCGTGTTCGGCGCCGGCTGCCTGATCACCGAGGGCGTGCGCGGCGAGGGTGGATACGTCACCAACGCCAGCGGCGAGCGCTTCATGGAGCGCTATGCGCCGTCGGCCAAGGACCTCGCCTCGCGCGACGTCGTCAGCCGCTCGATGACCATCGAGATCCGCGAAGGCCGCGGCTGCGGTCCGAACAAGGATTACATCGAGCTGCACGTCGAGCATCTCGACCCGAAGATCATCCACGAGCGCCTGCCGGGCATCGCCGAGACCGCCCGCATCTTCGCCGGCGTCGACGTGACCCGCCAGCCGATCCCCATCCTGCCGACCTGCCACTACAACATGGGCGGCATCCCGGCGAACTATCACTGCGAAGTGATGACGGTTAAGGACGGCAATCCCAACACCGTCGTGCCCGGCCTGATGGCGCTGGGCGAGGCCGCGTCGATCGGCGTCCACGGCGCCAACCGCCTGGGCTCCAACTCCCTGCTCGAACTGGTCGTCTTCGGCCGCTCCGCCGCCAACCGCGTCGCCGAGCAGCTGACGCCGGGCCAGCCTCACAAGGACATGAAGAACGCCGGCGAGGAAGCGCTCGCCCGCCTCGACAAGGCGCGTCATGCCAACGGCGGCACGCCGACGGCGCAGCTTCGCGCCATGATGCAGAAGACCATGCAGAACGACTGCGCGGTGTTCCGCACCACCAAGACCCTCGACGAGGGCTGCGCGAACATGGACAAGGTGTTCGGCGGCAAGGACGACATCCGCGTCAAGGACCGCTCGATGATCTGGAACTCCGATCTCATGGAGACGCTGGAGTTCGAGAACCTGATCCTCCAGGCGCAGGGCACGATCCGCTCGGCCGCCAACCGCAAGGAAAGCCGCGGCGCCCACGCCCACGAGGACTTCCCGGAGCGCAACGACAAGGACTGGCTGAAGCACACGGTCGTCTGGGTCGACGAGAAGACGGGCAAGACCCGGATCGACTACCGCCCGGTCAACCTGCAGCCGATGAGCAACGACGTCCAGTCGTTCCCGCCAAAAGCCCGCGTGTACTAACCGCCCGCGTGTACTGAGTTCGAGAGGAAGTCATGGCCGAGTTCGCCCTCCCCGCCAATTCCAAGATCGGAGTCGGCGAGACCTACAAGGCACCCGCGGGCGCCAAGAACATCAGGACGTTCAAGGTCTATCGCTGGACGCCGGAAGACGGCAAGAACCCGAAGGTCGACACCTATGAAGTCGACATGGACACCTGTGGTCCGATGGTTCTCGACGCGCTGATCAAGATCAAGAACGAGATCGACAGCTCGCTGACCTTCCGCCGCTCCTGCCGCGAGGGCGTGTGCGGCTCGTGCGCGATGAACATCGACGGCACCAACACGCTGGCCTGCACCAAGTTCATCGACGAGGTGAAGGGCGACATCAAGATCTACCCGCTGCCGCACATGCCGGTAGTGCGCGACCTGGTGCCCGACCTCAACGTGCCCTACGCCCAGCTGACCTCGATCGAGCCGTGGCTGAAGTCCTCCACCCAGCCGCCGACGCGCGAGCGCCTGCAGTCGCCGGAGGAGCGCGCCAAGCTCGACGGCCTGTGGGAGTGCATCCTGTGCTTCTGCTGCTCGACCTCGTGCCCCAGCTACTGGTGGAACGGCGAGCGCTACCTGGGGCCGGCCATCCTGCTGCAGGCCTATCGCTGGATCGCCGACAGCCGCGACGAAGCCAAGGGCGAGCGCCTCGACAATCTCGAGGACCCGTTCCGGCTCTATCGCTGCCACACGATCATGAACTGCACCAAGACCTGCCCCAAGAGCCTGAACCCGGCCAAGGCGATCGCCGAGATCAAGAAGCTGATGGTCGAGCGCACGATCTGACGCTGCCGGACGACGCGGGACCGAGCGGTCGCGCTCAGTCCTTCGATCGGTTGAACAGGATGGCGCCGTTGGCGCGGGCGAAGTCTTCGGTGCAGACGGCGCCGGTGCGGCCGGCGAGGCGCGGGTAAGTCGCCTCCAGCTCTTCCAGCGTCGCGTTCTCCTTCACCCTGACATGGCGCACGCACACCGCGCCCTCGGGCGACCAGCCGGCCTCGAACCTGTCGACCGGATCTTCTTCGGCGGTCTGGATGCCCTGGGGGTCGTAGATGTCGATGCGCATGCCGTCCTTCGTCCATGCCCTGCCGTCGCCGCCATAGTCGGCGCGCACCATGCGCAGGCAGGCGGCATGGAGCGGTGCAAGGCTCGTTCCGTCGGGACCGACGGCCCACGGGCGGTAGCCCATGCGCACGCACTTGCCGAGCGCGCCGGAAGAGCAGGTGAACTCCAGCCCCTGCGGTCCCTGCAGCGGGAATCCCTGGCGGCGGCCATCGGGGCCGGGACCGCACAGATTCGCCCAGCTTCCGTCGGCCTGCCGTCCTTCGAACGTGTGCAGCCACACCGTCTTCGACGTGTCGTCGGGATCGGCCTCGACGGCGGCGATGCGCACCTCGGCGGGTTCCCCTTCGAACCGCACCTTGAGCACCGCGCCGACCAGGTCCGTGCTGCGCAAGGTCCGGCCGTCGGCCAGCCCGACCACGATCTCGGTGCCGTCGACACCGAGCGACGACACGGAAGGCGACTGGGCGAAAGCGGTCGCGACGAGCAGGACGAAAAGCCCGGCCGCGAGAGTGATCCTTTTCATGCCTGTATCCTCCTTGAAAGCCGTGCCGAAAGCGCGGTCGTGACGCGGTCGCGCACGCCGGCCAGCCAGATTGGGTAAACGGCGAAGAGATCAAGCAGCGGGTGGCCGGTATCGAAGCGGGGATCGTGGACGCCGAACACAAGCGGCCGTTCGTGCCAGCGATACGTTCCGAACAGGCGGTCCCACGGCGTGAACAGGCTGAAGTTCGCATTGTGGTCAGCAGGATCGCTGCTGTGATGGATGCCGTGGATTCGCGGACCTGCCACGAACAGCTTCTCGTACCAGGCGGGGACCGGCAGTCGCGTATGCAGGATCGTGGTGGCGACGCCGGCGGAAACGGCGGCGATGAAGACGGCGTCGGCCGTAAAGCCGAACAGCACGGCAGGCAGGGTGCTCACGAGCATGCCGAAAAACCCATCCACGGGATGGTGCCGGGTCGTCGTGATCGCAGTCATCTCCTTGGCCGCGTGATGGATGGCATGGAAGGGCCACATGAGCGGCGAGTGAAGGAAGCGATGCGACCAGTAGGTGAAGAAGCTATCGGCCAGAAAATGCAGCGGCACGGCGATCAACAGCGGCAACTCGGCGGCTGGCCGCCAGGCGCGCGGCTCGGAAAGAACGGCATCTAGGCCGGCGCTCATGCCGAGCGAGGCGACGACAAGGAACAGCGGGCCGAGCCCCAGCAGCTCGACGGCCAGGTAGAAGACATCGCTGCGGTGCGAACGGCTGGGACTCTGCAGCAGGTCGGATAGCGGGCTCGCATGCCATCCAAGATGCAGGACCTCGGCACCGTAAATCGCCAACAGCACGGGCACATACCAGTAGGCGAGATCGCTGACCGGCCATTGTGCGAACACGGCGGCATCGAGGGTCGCGCCCTTGTCGAGGGCGCCCAGCGTCGCGCCGGCAACAGCCACTACGTAAGCCAAGGCAGCGACGGTTGTGACGATCAGGAGATAGTCTAGCCAGGGGAAGCGACGGGTCATGGTCCAGATCCGGTATGCAGGGAGTTCAGAACCTGAGCGTCCAGCCGAGGCGGCCGCTGGTGATGTCGAGCTGGTTCTCGGCTTCCCAGAGGCGTGACCGTCGCAGCTCGAGGGAGAAGGAGCCGGCGGCCGGGGTGACGATCTCGTGGCTGACGGCAAAGGAGGCGTGCCGACCGGCGCCGACGCCGACGCCGGTATAGTCGTAGGAGAAGTGGCCGGCGGAGAGGGCGGCCTTGAAGCCGCCGGCCTGCCAAGAGAGGCCCGCCGCGCTGGTCTCGCCGAGATGGCGGCCGGCGCCGGTCGTCTCGTGGCTGCGGCTGGCTTCGGCGAAGAGGGCGAAGCCTGCGCCGGCCACCCACTGCGCCTGCACCCGGCCCTCCGGCTCGGCAGCCCGGGCGGCAGCACCGCCCAGGCCGATCAGCAGGAGGAGAAGGAGCAGGCGCATGGGTCTTGCCTTGGGTGCGGGATCCGGTCCGGCTCAGTGCTCCTGGGGCGGCAGCTCGATGGCTTCGAGCACGAAGGACGAGGCGGCGGGGGCGATGCCGTTCCAGCCGAGGCCGTTCCAGCCGAGGCCGTTCCAGCCGAGGCCGTTCCAGCCGAGGCCGTTCATCTCGACGCCGTTGGGCAGGCACTTCAGACAACTTGCGGCCTGGGCCGGGGCGCCGATGGCCGTGGCGATCAGGGCGGCGGTAGCGGTGGCGAGAATGGTCTTGAACATTTGAAGTCTCCCTTGAGGTGTGCGGGCTGGCGGGATGCCGTCCGTCGATGGGAGGGTTTTGGCACCGCGCCGCCGTGGCCGGCAGTTGCTGCGGCGTGCAGGGGGTTGCACGGCGGCGAACAACCCCCAGAATGGCGCCGGTTCGGGGAGGAAAATGGCGGCGGTGCGGGATTTCGCGCGCAAGTTCGATCTCGTGCTGAAGGCCTTCAACCTCAGCCGGGGGCGGCTGGCGCAGACGGTGGGGATCGACAAGTCGGTGGTCAGCCGCTGGGCCTCGGGCGCCACGGTGCCGACCGACCACAATCTCTCGCTGCTGACCCACGCGGTGATGCGCCACAAGGCTGATTTCGGCCGGGCCGACTGGGATCTCGACGTCGAGGCCTTCGCCGCCCGGCTCGGCGTCGCTGCGCCGGAGCGGGTGGCACCGTCCCCCGCTCCGCCCGAGAAGCCGTCAATCGCCGTGCTGCCATTCCAGAACATCGGTGGCGATCCCGAGCACGAATACTTCGCCGACGGCATGACCGAGAACACGATCGCGCTGCTGTCCCAGAGCCAGGCCTTCACCGTCATCGCCAGCAGCTCCAGCTTCTCCTACAAGGCGGGCCCCAGCGACCCGGGCCGGATCGCGCAGCAACTGAATGTCCGCTATCTGCTCGAAGGCACGCTGCGCACGGCGGGCAACAGGGTCCGGGTGACCGCCCATCTCGTCGATGGCCGGAACCTGCAACGGCTGTGGGCCGGGCAATTCGACCGTGAGCTGGTCGATGTCTTCGCCGTCCAGGACGACATCGCGAGTGCGATCGTCGGTACGCTGTTCCCGCAGCTTCTCAATGCCGAGATCCGCTCGCAGCGCCAGCTCCAGCGACCGGATCTGGGGGCTTGGGGACTGGTCGTGCGCGGACTGGTGGCATTGATCAGCTTCACACGCGACAATCTCGCGGCCGCCGAGGAGAACGCCACCGGCGCCATCGCACTGGCGCCCGACGACGCTCTCGCCTACGGCGTGCGTGCCTTCGCGCGCGGCTATCGTGCGTACACGCAATGGGGCGAGGATTGGCTCAGCGATGCACGCCAGGCGGCGGCGGACATCAAGCACGCGCTCGCGCTCGACCAGGACGATCCGACCGGGCTCTTCCTGGTCGGCGGCGCGTCGATGTTCATGGGGCGGCACCGCGCCGGAGTCGGCCTGCTGGAGCGGGCAGTGATGCTCAATCCAAATCTTGCCATGGCGCGCGCGTTGCTGGCGCGGGGGTATGGGAGCCTCGGCCAATCCCACGACGGCTTGCCGCACGTGGATCAGGCGATGCGCCTCAGCCCGCGCGATCCGATGGCCTATCTGTTCTTCGGCTGCCGGGCTTTCTGTCACTTTGCGGGGGGCGACTTCCGCGACGCCCTCGCCTCGGCTGAAAGCGGGCTGCAACTCAACGAAGCGTCGGTCGACAATCATCTGTACATGGCGGCGGCGCTTGCCGAACTCGATCGGCCCGACGACGCCGCTCGACATGTTCAGCTCGCGCTCCGCTACGCGCCCGGCGTGCGCCTCGCGACGATCGCCAACGCGATCGAGCAGACCAATGAAGGCTGGAAGCGCTATCACGCCGCCCTCGCCAAGGCGGGCCTTCCTTAGAGCGGGGGGTGTCGGATCCGTATTGCGGACGGCTCACCCTCTTGCGACGGAGGGGGCACAAGGTGGTTTGGGCGGTGGCGCCGCCCAGGCCGGTCGGCAGGAGAAGAAGCGGGCGAATGGCGGTCACGCGCGAGGTCGGGTCCGTCTCAGCGCACCGAGGCCGACCGTTCGATGCGGTCGATCGCGAAGGCCGCACGCCCTGCAAGGCATCACTCACGCCCTTCTGGACAGCGAGCCCGCGCACGTCCGCCTGTTCGAAGAGATCGGCTGCTTCCTGGCCAGGTGACGGGCTGCCCGGCACAGACCGTCGATCCAGATGACGTAGACGCCGACGATATCGTGTAACGGCCGGCCGGTGTCGAAGCGGGCATCGCCGGCGCCGAAGGCGACCGGCCGCTCGTGCCAGCGCCAGGTGCCGAACACCCGATCGTAGATCGGCAACAGGCAGAAGTTCGTGTCGTGGTCGGCGGCATCGCGGCTGTGATGGATGCCGTGAGCGCGCGGCCCGGCGACGATATACTTCTCGATCCAAGCTGGCACGGGAACGCGCGTGTGCAGCAGCGTGGTCGCCGTCGCCATCGCCACAAGGGCATAGAACACCGCATCCGGCGGGAAGCCGAACAGCGCCGCCGGTACGCCGCTGATGCCGGTGCACACCAGGGTGTCGCCGGGATGATGGCGCGTGGTCGAGATCGCGGTGAGATCGTCGGCGGCGTGATGGACCGCATGGAGCGGCCACATCAGCGGTGTATGCATGAGGCGGTGCGACCAGTAGGTGAAGAACGGCTCGACGATGATGAACAGCGGTACCGCCAGCCATAACGGCAGATCGGCGGCTGGCTGCCAGGCCCGTGGTGCCGTCAGGACCGCATCGAGGGCGGTGCTTAGGCCGATCGTGGCGACCGCCGCCATCATCGGCCCTAACGCCAGCAGTTCGGTCGCGAGGTAGAACACGTCGGTGCGGTGGGAGGGCGACGTTCCATGCAGAACGCGCCATGCCGGGCTGTCGTGCCAACCGCCGACCGCGATCTCGAGGGCGAAGATCGCCAGCAGGACGGGGACATACCAACAGGCCAGCGACTCGACCGGCCATTGCGCAAGCAGCGAGACATCGAGCGCATGGCCGGATCGAAGTGCGGACAGAACGGCCCCGGCAGCCGCGACCGCATAAGCCACCAGGGCAGCCGCGGCGATCATGCCGAGATGGTCGAGCCAGGGTGGGCGACGGTTGACCTTCATGGGAGTCCTGCCGGCGTTGGACGGCGCTTGGATTCTGGAAAAGAGGCGGCCGGCCCTGCGAATTCGGGCCGGCCGGGCGGGGTGACGGGCGGAGTCGGTCAGGGGGTTCCGGCCGGTAGTTGGACCTGGTCGATGGTGACGTTCGACGACGTCGGGGCGACGCTGCCGTTGAGCGCGACGCCGTTCGGCCTGATGACCGCATGAGCCGGGGCGGCGAGGATCGTGGCGATCAGGGCGGCGGCGGCGGCGAGGACGGCTTTGAACATTTGAAGTCTCCCTTGAGATGTGGGTGGGGGCTGGCGGTCTCAGCGCACGGAGGCCGGCAGCGCGATGCCGTCGAGCGCGAAGCCCTGCGATTCGATGGTCGCCCCGTGGAAGCGCTGGCCATTCCAGGTGCCGCCGTTCATTTCGACGCCCTGGAGGGTGAGGCCGTTCGGCCGGATCTGGGCTTGGGCCGGGGCGCCGATGGCCGTGGCGATCAGGGCGGCGGTAGCGGTGGCGAGGATGGTCTTGAACATTTGAAGTCTCCCTTGAGGTGTGCGGGCTGGCGGGATGCCGTCCGTCGATGGGAGGGTTTTGGCACCGCGCCGCCGTGGCCGGCAGTTGCTGCGGCGTGCAGGGGGTTGCACGGCGGCGAACAACCCCCAGAATGGCGCCGGTTCGGGGAGGAAAATGGCGGCGGTGCGGGATTTCGCGCGCAAGTTCGATCTCGTGCTGAAGGCCTTCAACCTCAGCCGGGGGCGGCTGGCGCAGACGGTGGGGATCGACAAGTCGGTGGTCAGCCGCTGGGCCTCGGGCGCCACGGTGCCGACCGACCACAATCTCTCGCTGCTCACCCAGGCGGTGATGCGCCACAAGGCCGATTTCGGCCGGGCCGACTGGGATCTCGACGTCGAGGCTTTCGCCGCCCGGCTGGGCGTCGCCGCGCACGCGCCCGCCGCCTCCGAAGCCTTGCCGTCGGGGCCGGCTGCACCGGCGCGCGAGCAGCGCATCGCCTTCTGTCGCGCCTCCGATGGGGTGCGGCTGGCCTATGCAACGGTGGGCGCGGGGCCGCCGATCGTGAAGACGGCGAACTGGCTCAATCACCTGGAGTACGACTGGGAGAGCCCAATCTATCGCGGCCTGTTCCGCGGGCTGGCGGCCGAGCGCACGCTGGTCCGCTACGACGCGCGCGGCAACGGCCTGTCGGACTGGGAGGTCGGACGTATCGACTTCGAGGCCTTCGTCACCGACCTGGAAACGGTGATGGATGCAGCGGGCATCAAGCGTGCGCCGGTATTCTGCATGTCACAGGGCTGCGCCGTGGCCGTCGCCTACGCGGTGCGCCATCCCGAGCGGGTGAGCCACCTGATCCTGCACGGCGGCTTCGCGGTCGGGCCGCTCCGGCGGTCGCCCGAGGTGGCGGAGCAGACACGGGCAATGATGCACCTGATCCGTACCGGCTGGGGCACCGACAATCCGGCCTTCCGCCAGATGTTCACATCGCTGTTCTTCCCCGACGGTACCAAGGAGGTGTTCGACAGCTTCAACGAGTTGCAGCGAATCTGCATCTCGCCGGAGAACGCCTTTCGCATCCGTGAGGCCGTCGGCAACATCGACGTTCGCGACCTGCTGCCGAAGGTCAAGGTGCCGACGCTGGTCACCCATTCGCGCGGCGACGCCGTCGCCTCGTGGGAGCTCGGCCGGGCGATGGCGGCGGAAATCCCCGGCGCCCGCTTCGTCACCCTGCAGAGCAAGAACCACGCCCTGCTCGACGGCGAGCCGGCACATGCGCGGCTGCTCGACGAGATCGGCAATTTCCTGGCGGACTGACGGCCGGTGGCATGTGTTCTGCTATGGTGTCGCGACCACGGGGTTTCATGAGAAGGGTGAACGCAATGTCTGTCAGGTTTGGTGTGGCGCTGGCCGCCGTTTTGGGCGTGACCGCGTTGGCTGCCGGTCCGGCGCTTGCCGGGCAGACCTTCGACGCGGTCAAGGCCAAGGGTTTCGTGCAGTGCGCGGTGAACACCGGCCTGGCGGGCTTCTCCTTCGCCGACAGCCAGGGCAAGTGGACCGGCCTCGACGTAGATCTCTGCAAGGCCATCGCCGCGGCGATGTTCGGCGATGCCGAGAAGGTGAAGTTCACCCCGACGACGGCGCAACAGCGCTTCGTCGCCCTGCAGTCGGGCGAGGTCGACGTCATCACCCGCAACGCGACGCAGACCCTGCTGCGCGACACGTCGCTCGGCTTCAACATCGCGGGCGTCAACTTCTACGACGGCCAGGGCTTCATCGTGCCGGCCAAGGCCAACATCAAGAGCGCGAAGGAGCTGAACGGCGCCACGATCTGCGTCCAGCCCGGCACCACCACGGAGCTCAACCTCGCGGACTATTTCCGCGCCAACAAGATGACCTTCAAGCCGGTGCTGATCGAGAAGCTCGACGAGCTGCTGCAGGCCTATGCCGCCGGCCGCTGCGACGCCTACACGACCGACGCCTCCGGCCTCGCCGCGGTGCGCGCCGGCCAGCTGGCCGGCAAGGGCGAGCATGTCATCCTGCCCGAGCGCATCTCCAAGGAGCCGCTCGGTCCGATCGTGCGCCACGGCGACGACCAGTGGTTCGACCTCGTGAAGTGGACCCTGATGGGCATGATCGAGGCCGAGGAGATGGGCATCACCTCCAAGAACGTCGACGAGAAGCTGAAGAGCGAGGATCCCGCGGTGAAGCGCTTCCTTGGCGTCACGCCCGGCTTCGGCAAGGCCGTCGGCGTCGACGAGAAGTGGATGTACAACGTCATCAAGCAGGTCGGTAACTACGGCGAGAGCTACGACCGCCATGTCGGTCCGGCGACGCCGCTGAAGCTCGACCGCGGCCAGAACGCGCTGTGGACCAACGGCGGCCTGATGTACGCAATCCCGTTCCGTTGATCGTCGATCACTTCCCCTTTGCGGGTTCCGCAAAGGGGAAGTGCCCTCGTCTTACGAGGGCGATGGGGTCATGACCCCTCCGTCGCATCAGCGGCTGGGTTGCAAGCCGCAAACGCGACACTTCCCCATCCGAATGGGGGGTGGGCTCAGTCCTCGCGATCGAAGCGCATCTTCTTGATGCGGCCGGTCGAGACTTCGAGCGCGACGATGCGGCCGGCGCGGTCTCGGACCAGATGGGCGAGCTGGGTCGCCTTGATCCAGTTGCCCGGCGATTCCACCTCTACCGTGTCGGCATCGAGGCCGCGCACGAGCCACGGCGCACCGCCCGAAATCAGCGGTCCACCGACCTCCATGGTCCAGTCCTTGCCGTCGCGGCTGATGCGCCATACGGCGGCGCAGTCGGACGAGACATAGGTGCCGGCGAGATCGGCCGGTACGGCCGCGCGCATGGCGAGTTTGCCGAACGTCACGATGCGGCCGGCGCCGAGATCGACCTTCAGTGTCCCCTTTGGCCCGGGCTTCAGCGCGAACTCGTAGGAGCCGCGCTCGGCCGCCAGCCAGCCGCCGGCGCGGCGTCCCAGCGCGAAGGGCATGCCGTTCTGCGTCACCGTCGCCTCACCATTGCGCCACGCCAGATCGAACAGCGACGGCTCCGCTGCGTTGAACCAGGTCCCGCCGATCGGCTTGATCTCGGCCTGCGTGATCGGCGCCAGGGCGGGCTTCATCCGGCGGTCGCCGTCGAGGGCGAGCGCCGCGATATCGCGCGCGCGCCGCCACGGGTCGATGCTGCCCAGGTTGGCGATCACCACAACGGTGAGATCGGCCCTCGGCACGCGCAGGAATTCCGTGCGGAAGCCCGGCCACAGACCGCCATGGCCGATCGTTTGCAGGCCACGCAGTTCCTCGACGGCGACACCGCGGCGATAGCTGTTGGCCTTGCCGCCGGTCAGCGGCGCGATGGCCGCGAGCTGCGCGGGGATCGTCTTGCCGAGCGTGGGCCTGTCGAAATGCCGGCTCCAGATCAGCAGGTCCTCGACCGTCGAGGTGAGGCCGCCCTCGCCGCCCTGGGGATAGGCATGCGCCGCGCGGCGGAAGCCCTGCTCGCGGTCGCCGAGGTAGCCGGTGGCGAGACCGGGAATCACGGCGTCGATCTCGGCCGTCAGTCTTGTCTGCGCCATGCCGAGCGGCTTGAAGATGCGCTCGGCGAGCACGTCTCCCAGCTTCTGCTTCGCCAGCTTCTCGACGATCAGGCCGAGCAGCAGGAAGTTGGTGTTGCTGTAGAGGAAGCGGCTGCCGGGCGCGAAGTTGAGATGGCGGTTGCGCGTGCAGGCATCGAACAGATCCTCCGGCCTAGCCGGCCTGTCGAGACCGTGTCCGCCCAGCCGCAGCAATTCGAGGAAGTCGGGCAGCCCGCTCGAATTGCGCATCATCTGGTCGATGGTCACCGGCAGCGGCGCCAGCTCGGGCAGGTACTTGTGCGGCGGATCGGAGAGCTTGAGCCTGCCTTCGGCCGCCAGCATCAGCGCCGCCGTCACCGTGAACTGCTTGCTCACCGAGGCGATGCGGAAGCGGGTGTCCGGGCGGATCGGAACGTTCAGTTCCACGCTGGCGAGACCGAAGCCCTTGCAGAACTCGACGTCGCCATTGCGCATGACGCCGACGACGGCGCCCGGCGAACCGGGCTTGGTGTAGGAAGCGAACAACGCGGTGACGCGACGCTCGAAGACGGCGGATTCAATGGCTTTCGACATGCAGGCCAGTCAATCGAAGCGGCTCGCCCTTGTAAAGACGAGCCGCTAGGGTCGTGCGAAATCCTGGAGGAATGCGCGATGAGCGGACAGTTCGTGAAGATCGAGAAGGGGCTGGGGCCGCAGGGCCGCATCGCCGTCGTACGCTTCGATCGGGGCGACAACATCAATGCGCTGAGTCAGCAGGCGATGCGCGAGCTGCGCGACGTGCCGCGCGCTTTCGAGGACGATCTCGAGACGACGGTGGTGATCCTGACCGGCTCGGCCAAGGCCTTCTCGGCCGGTTTCGACCTCAAGGATCCGGAGGGCCGCGAGCGTGAGGGCCTGTCGATCGGCGAGCGCATCCACCGCCAGCGGCTGGGCCCCAGGATGTGCAAGGCCTGGCAGGACATGGACCAGATCACCATCGCCGCCGTCGAGGGCCATTGCGTCGGTGGCGGCGCGGCGCTGGTCGTGTCGCTCGACTTTCGCACCTGCGGCCGCTCAGCGCACTTCCGCATTCCCGAAGTCGAGCTCGGCATGAACATGAGCTGGGGCTCGATCCCGCGCATGCTGGCGTTGATGGGCCCGGCGCGCACCAAGCAGGCGGTGATCCTGGCGTCGGACCGGATCGGTGCGGCGGAGGCGCTGGACTGGGGCCTGGTCGAGAACGTCGTCGACGACGGACAGGCGCTGGCCGCCTCGATGGCGTTCGCCGAGCGTATCGCCCGCCAGCCGCCGATCCCTGTGCGCATGACCAAGAGCACGGTGAACCGTCTCGCCCATGCGCTCGACGATCTCGGCAGCCACATGGACGCCGACCAGAACGTGCTGACCGGCCTGACCGAAGACTACAAGGAAGGCACCTCGGCCTTCCGCGAGAAGCGCAAGCCGTCGTTCAAGGGCAGATAGGTGGGGGCCGCGCCACTGTGAGCGGCGTGACCTCCCCTCTTGAGTGGCGCGATCATGAATCAGGCGCGCCCGCAGCGAGGAGTGATCCCTTAGAGCGCTTCTGGGCGAGATTGAATCAAGCCGAACATTCAAACAACGACCTCACCCTGAGGAGCATCGCGCAGCGATGCGTCTCGAAGGGTGGGAACGCGCACCTTGCCTGTTGCCCATCCTTCGAGACGCACGCCTTCGGCGCGCTCCTCAGGATGAGGTAAGTGGGTCAATATGAACTGGAACGGCTCTAAAGCTTACGCGTCGGAAGCTGGTCGATGATGGTTTGGCGCGCGGCGTCGTCGAGCATGGCCCAGCGGCCGATCTCCTCGATCGTGCGCTTGCAGCCGATGCAGAGGCCGCTCTTCTGGTCGAGCTTGCAGATGCCGATGCAGGGCGACATGACCCGGCGGGTCATCGACGACGTCGACGCGCTCATGCCCGGTTCAGGACTTCTTGCCGAGTTCCGAGAGCTGGCTCTGCAACTCGTCGAGCTTGCGCTTCAGGTCGTCGATCGCCGCATCGTTGGACGCCGCCGCGGCTTCCGGCCTGGCCGGCTCGTGACCGTTGGCGGGAGCCGACGGGGGAGCCGCGGGCGGGCTGCTGGGCGCCGTGCCGAACGGGTTGAACATTCGCATGGCGTTCTCGAACATCGCCATGTTCTGCTTGCCCATCGACTCGAACTGCTGGAACGGATTGAAGCCGAAGGCATTCTGCATGTAGCGGCGCATCTGGTCCTGATTGCGCGCGAACTGCGTCATCGACATTTCGAGATACTGCGGTACCACGCCCTGCAGACTGTCGCCGTAGAAGGAGATGAGCTGGCGCAGGAACGGGATCGGCAGCAGCGTCTGGCCACCCTTGCTCTCTTCCTCGAAGATGATCTGGG
Organism: Reyranella aquatilis; assembly: GCF_020880995.1. Taxonomy (GTDB): domain Bacteria; phylum Pseudomonadota; class Alphaproteobacteria; order Reyranellales; family Reyranellaceae; genus Reyranella; species Reyranella aquatilis. The sequence continues at coordinate 146,437 of NZ_JAJISD010000006.1, forward strand.
TCAGCACCGAGCGGGTGATCTCGTCGCCCGTCTTGGCGTCGTAGACCACGAAGTCGGTCTTGTCCTTCACCATCTGGGACAGATGATCGAGCGTCACATAGGCCGATGTGGCGGTATTGTAGAGCCGCCGGTTCGCGTACTTCTTGATCACCACCGGCGCCGTTTTCGGTCCGCCGTCGGGTACTGCCTGGTCGGCCATTACGCTTCGCTCCTCTAGCTCCCGTGCGCAGTGAACGCTCGTTTACTGGGATCGTTCACCTTAGCGCCGATGCCGCAGTGCGACAAGGCAGGCTTTGCTGATGCGAAAGCAGCGAAAGCGCGTCGATGCGTTATAGTACGCGCATGGCCTCCGAAAACGACAACGCGACAGGCAGTACGACGGGCGATTCCACCGCCGATTTCGACAGGTTGGCCCGCCGTTACCTGGATCTCTGGCAGGCCCAGCTTTCCGGCCTTGCCTCCGATCAGGCCGTGACCGAACAGATCGCCCGCCTGTTTGCCGCCGCCAACACGCAGGTCGCCTCGGCGATGCAGGCTGTCCAAGGAGCATCTCATGCAGGCACGACTAGGCCCCCGCCCGCTGCCGCTCCATCTGGGAACGGCGCTGATGACGTGGGCGAGCTCCGAAAGCGCGTGGAAGCTCTTGAAGCCCGGCTCGCAGAACTCGAGTCCCGCACGCGAACCTCCTGAAGCTCTGGCAGCACTGCTGCCCGAGATCGGTTTCCTCGAGGCGCAGGCGGGACCCGGCAGGTTCGACGAAGCGCTGAAACGGGAGATCCTGCGGCGGATGGACCGGCTGGCCGATGGTGTGCTCGCCTATCAGCGGCACGCTGTCCGCCGGACCCTGGAAGAACCCCCCGCGGTGTGGCGCGAAGGCAATACGCGCCTGCTCGACTACGGCGCCACCCATCGCGCCGCCCGCCGCCGCGGCGCGCGCGCGGTGCTGGTCGTACCGTCGCTGATCAATCGCTGGGAAGTGCTGGACCTCACCGCCGAGAAGAGCCTGCTGCGCGCCATGGCGGCGCAGGGACTGCGGCCCTATCTCGTCGACTGGGGCACGCCCGACGATGAGGAGCGCGGCTTCGACACGACGGCCTATGTGGGGCGCCTCGAACGGGCGCTGGCCTTCGTCGCCAAGCGGGCCCGGCGGGCGCCGGCCGTCCTAGGCTACTGCATGGGCGGCACGCTCACCGTCGCGCTGGCCGCTCGCAAGCCGCGCCGCGTCGCGGGCCTCGCACTGATGGCGGCGCCCTGGGATTTCCATGCCGACCGGACGGGCCAGGCGTTCCTCGTCTCGACCGGGCCGCTGCTGGCCGAGGTCGCCGACCGCGTCGGCGAGTTGCCGGTCGACATCCTGCAGACCCTGTTCTGGTCGCTCGATCCGTGGCTCGCAGTGAAGAAGTTCGGCCGCTTCCTCGGCCTCGACCAGAACGGCGAGCATGCCAAGGAATTCGTGCTGCTGGAGGACTGGCTGAACGGCGGCGCGCCGCTCGCCGGTCCGACCGCGCGCGAGTGTCTCGTCGGCTGGTACGGCGACAACGTCCCGGGCAAAGGCCAGTGGGTCGTGGCGGGCCGCCGCATCGTGCCGTCGAAGATCAAGGTGCCGGCCCTGGTCATGATCCCCTCGGGCGATCGCATCGTGCCGCCGCTCTCGGCGGCGGCGCTGGCGGATCCGAAGAAGGGGCTGAAGAACGCCACGCGGATCGACCTGCCGCTCGGCCATATCGGCATGGTGGTCAGCGGCCGCGCGCGCGATCTCTGCTGGACACCGCTGATGGAGTGGCTGGGCAATCTTCCCACGCGGCGGTCCCGTGTCGTCACCGGCTAGCTCCTTCGACTGGCGTCTCCCGGCGATCTGGGCGGCGCTGCTGACCGTGTCGGTGTTTGCGCATACCCATGTCGAGATCGCCAACGAAACGGCGCGCGGCGTTGGCATGCCGTATGGCACGGCGCTGGCGATCCAGGTTTCCAGCCATCTGGTGGTCGCGGCCCTGTTGCCGGTGATCTACTGGCTGCATCGCCGCTTCCCGATCGGCGAGCGCCCGCGCAACCTCGTCATCCACGGCGCGGCCGTCGTTCCCTTCAGCATCGTCCATACGGTCGGCATGGCGGCGCTGCGCTTCGTGTGGTTCGGCGGGATATTGGGCAAGACGCACAGTTTCCCGCTCACCCTCGACCGCATGCTCTACGAGTTCGCCAAGGACATCATCGCCTATGGCCTGTTGAGCGCCGGCGTGGTCGCGCTGCGCCACTATCTGACGCGTCCGGCCGACTCTGCGGTGGCGGCCGGGGCGGCGACGCCCGAGGCGATCCCGCAGCCCCAGCAGCCCCCGCTAGCGCCGCGTCCCGAGCGCTTCGCGGTTCGTCGCAAGGGCCGGGAGATCATGGTCGAGGTCGGCGAGATCGACTGGATCGAAGCCTCGGGCAACTACGCCGTCCTCCACGTCGGCGAGGAGACCTTCGAGATCCGCTCTTCGCTGACGCGGCTGGAGGGCGAACTCGATCCTAAGCGCTTCGTGCGCGTGCACAAATCCCATCTGGTGAACATCGCCCGCGTGGTCGAGGTGACACCCTGGGTGAGCGGCGACTGGCGCATCCGGCTGCAGGGCGGTGCCGAGGTCAACCTGAGCCGACGCTACCGCCAGCGGTTCGAGGCGCTGGCCCCCGTCAGGACCTGACCGGACGTCCCGCGCCGCCCGCCGGTCGTCCCATCCTCCGCGCCGGTCGTCACAAAACGCCGAGAAATCAAAGGCTTGCGGGTTAAGGGCAGGCGGTGTCCATCCCCGGGAGCCCTGTCATGCCGCCAGTCGCCCCTGTCGAACGCCGCGCCGACCTCGACTGGCTGCGCGTCCTCGCCTTCGGTCTGCTGATCTTCTACCACGCCGGCATGGCCTGGTCGGGCTGGTCCTGGCACGTCACCAGCCCCGACAGTCTGGACGGGCTGCGCGAGGCCATGCGGTTCTTGAACCGCTGGCGCATGCCGCTGATCTTCATGGTGTCGGGCGCGGCCATCGTGCTGGCGCTCGGCGATCGCACGCCGGGCGCCTTCGTGCGCGACCGGCTGAAGCGGCTGCTGCTGCCGCTTGCCTTCGGCATGGTCGTGATCGTGCCGCCGCAAGTCTATCTGGAGCGGCTGTCGCGCGGCCAGTTCGGCGGCTCGTTCCTGGAATGGCTACCGCACGCCTTCGAGGGCGTCTATCCCGGGGGCAACCTGAGTTGGCATCATCTCTGGTTCCTGGCCTACGTACTCGTCTTCACGCTGGTGCTGCTGCCGATCTTCCTGTGGGCGCGGACCGCGCGCGGCAACAGCGCCGTGGCCCAGGCCGGTGCGGTCGCGGCGCGGTATGGCCTGCAGTGGCTGATGGTCCTGCCGCTGGCCGCGTCGACCCTGTGGCTGGCGCCCGTCTCCTGGAACATCAATGGCCTGGTCGGCGACTGGAACGGGCTCGTGTCCTATGGCGCGTTGTTGCTTTACGGCGCCTTCCTCTTCGGATCGCCCGATCTGCTGCGGGCGCTGGAGCGGCAGCGCTTCGTATCGTTGCTCGTCGGCATCGCGGCCTACGCCTTCCTCTATCTCGGCTACTTCGAGGGCACCGTGCGGGCGGTGATCGAGCCGCCGGCCCGGCCGCTCTTCGCCCTGGTGTCGGGCATCAACGTCATGGCCTGGCTGTTCGCCATCGTGGGCTTCGCGCACCGCCATCTGACCCGGCGGCCCGCCTTCCTCGCGCAGGCCACCGAGGCGGTCTATCCGTTCTATCTCATTCACCAGACCGTCACGGTGATCGCGGTCTGGGCGCTGCTGGGGGCGGGGGCGTCGCCGCTGCCGGGCTTCGTGGCCGCCGTCTTCGCGACCTTCGCAGGAACCGGGTTGATTTACGCAGGGCTGGTGCGCCCGTGGCGCTGGGTCCGGCCGCTGTTCGGCATGAAGCCGGCCGGTCCGGTCGCCCGGCGGTCCTTGCTCCGGCGCGCGGCAGGCCTATAAATATCGCCAAGGGCGGCCTGCCAAGGAGGATTCAATGACGGACATCGTAATCGCGAGCGCGGCGCGCACGCCAATCGGCTCGTTCAACGGCGCGTTCGGCGCGGTGCCGGCGCACGATCTCGGCAAGGCCGCCATCAAGGGCGCGCTCGAGCGCGCCAAGGTGAAGCCCGAGGAAGTCGACGAAGTCATCATGGGCCAGATCCTGACCGGCGGTCAGGGCCAGAACCCGGCGCGCCAGGCGGCCGTCAACTCCGGCATCCCGGTCGAGAAGACCGCACTCGGCATCAACCAGCTTTGCGGTTCGGGCCTGCGCGCCGTTGCCTTCGGCTGGCAGGCGATCCGCAACGGCGACGCCAACATCATGGTGGTCGGCGGCCAGGAGAGCATGAGCCAGGCGCCGCACGCCGCGCACATGCGCGACGGCACCAAGATGGGCGAGCTCAAGATGGTCGACACCATGCTGAAGGACGGGCTGTGGGATGCGTTCCACGGCTATCACATGGGCAACACCGCCGAGAACGTCGCGCAGAAGTTCCAGATCACGCGCGCCGAGCAGGACACGTTCGCGGCCTCGTCGCAGAACAAGGCCGAGGCGGCCCAGAAGTCCGGTCGCTTCAAGGACGAGATCGTCCCGGTGACGATCAAGACCCGCAAGGGCGACGTCGTCGTCGACACCGACGAGTTCCCGCGCCACGGGACGACGGTCGAGGCGCTGGCCAAACTGCGTCCCGCCTTCACCAAGGAAGGCGGCTCGGTCACCGCCGGCAACGCCTCGGGCATCAACGACGGCGCCGCGGCGCTGGTGCTGATGAGCGCCGACGAAGCCAAGAAGCGCGGCATCACCCCGCTCGCCAAGATAGTGTCGTGGGCGACCACCGGCGTCGATCCGTCGATCATGGGCATCGGCCCAGTCACGGCCTCGCAGGCGGCGCTGAAGAAGGCCGGCTGGACGGTCAAGGATCTCGACCTGGTCGAGGCCAACGAGGCCTTCGCCGCGCAGGCGCTGGCCGTCGGCAAACAGCTCGGCCTCGACGACAGCAAGCTCAACGTCAACGGCGGCGCGATCGCGCTCGGCCATCCGATCGGCGCCTCGGGCGCGCGCGTGCTGACGACGCTGCTCTATGAAATGCAGAAGCGCGACGCCAAGAAGGGCCTCGCCACGCTGTGCATCGGCGGCGGCATGGGCATCGCCATGTGCGTCCAGCGCGACTGATCCCGCGCCGACGCTTGAAGGTTCAAACGCCCGAGGGAGAAATCCTTCGGGCGTTTTGCCGTTCAGGGGTTGTAGTAGCTGCCGACCTGCGTTCCCTTGCGGACGAGCGCGCGGCCGTCTTCCTGGGACAGCCAGGTGAGTTCGGCGTCGTTGGTGCCCTTGGGCTTTGCCAGGAGGAACCGGGTCTCGCCCGCCACGACGGTGATAATCAGTTCGGTGCTCTCGCTGCTGCCGAAGGCGCGCAGGTCGTAGGGGTTGGGCGGCAGGTCGAGACGCATCCAGGTCGAGCCCGTCAGCCCGCCGACAGGATGGCGGCTCATCGAGATGGGAATGCTCGGCGCGTCGGGCGGGGCGGTGTCGCGCACGATGTAGAGTGCGGCCATGCCGTCCTTGGCGACGGGGAAGCTCGTCGTGCCATAGGCCTGGTACCAGGGCGAAGGCGAGTTCTGGCAAGCGGACAGGGAAAGCGCCAGCAACGCGGCGCCCAGAAACTTCTTCATGCAACGACCTCCGCCGCCAAATTCCGACGGACGGGCGTGTGGGTCAAGCCCGCGCCGGGACCTGCACCGGCGCGGGCATGGCGCGCAGCCGCGCCAGCGGCGACAGCAGGATGACGAGGGTCGACAGCGCGAACGAGACGGCGATCAGCAGCAGGGCTGCCGTCAGGCCCGCCTGCGCGGCCACCAGCCCGCCCGTCAGCGCGCCCAGCGGCCGGACGCCGTAGATCGCGGTCTGAACCGTGGCATTGACCCGGCCCATCAGCGCCGAGGGCGTCACGAGCTGGCGCACCGTCGTCTGGCAAATCAGCCAGAGCATCGGCCCGAAACCCACCAGGAAGAAGCCGGCCGCGGCCAGGACGAGGCCGTTGCCCGGCATGGCCGACAGGAAAATCAGGGAAGCGACGATCGACGCGGCCGGCCCGAAGATCAGGGTGACGAGCGGCGGCAGCCGGCGGGCGGTCAGCGGCGCCACCACGGCGCCGAGGATCAGGCCGGCGCCATAGGCCGATTGTGCGAGACCCATCTGCGCCGGATCGAGACCGAGCGGCCCCAGCGCCAGCGGCGCCCAGATGGCGAGCAGGGCGAAGAAGGCGAAATTCCAGAAGATCGCGCACAGGCTGATGCCGCGCAGCAGCCGGTTGCGGATGACGAACGACGTGCCGAGGCGGACGGCACCTGCGAGCGAGGGGCGCTCGCCGGCGATGGCCGGTGCAGTGCCTTCCGGCAAGGCGAGCACGCACGCCAGCGCGAGACAGGCACCGAGGGCCGCCAGCACATAGCCCCAGGTCGGCGAGAGATATTGCGCCAGCAGACCCGCCACGAACGGCGCGCCGAGACTCACGATGGCGCGCGCCAGCTCGAGGCGGGCGTTGGCGCGCGAGAGGTCGTCGGCCGGCACGAGGCTCGGCAGCAGGGACACCGAGGTCAGGACATAGACCACGGTGCCCGACGCGCCGGCGATGGCGGCGAGGCCCAGCAGGAAGACGAAGCCGGTGGCGGCCGCGGCGACGGCGGCGATCGAGGCGGCGAGGCCGAGTGCCAGCGCCACGATCAGCAGGCGGCGGCGCGGCAACCGGTCGATCCAGGCGCCGGCGGGGAGCGAGACCAGAAGCCAGGCGGCACTCTGCGCGGCCACGAGAAGGCCGAGCAGGTCGGGGCCGGCACCCAGGACGAGGGTCGCGGTCAACGGCAGGGTGGCCAGTGCCATCTGGTCGGCGGCATGGGTCCCGGCGGCGGCGCCGAGCAGAGCGGTGAAAGGTTTCATCACCACGCTTCTAGGGTGGGACGAGCGGTCGCTTCTATCCGCCGGCGGCGGTCAATTCGAATCGCCCGGTGGCATCAATCTGACGCTTGCCCGCGATGGGGGATAACCGGCTAGACTGTTCGCGCGTCATCGCAAGGGAGGCACAAAATGGCCGGACGGGTAGCAATCGTGACGGGGGGAACGCGGGGCATCGGCGCCGCCATTTCCCGGATGCTGAAGGACAAGGGCTACAAGGTCGCTGCGACCTATGCCGGCAACGACGAAGCCGCCCAGAAGTTCAAGGCCGAAACCGGCATCAACGTCTACAAGTTCGACGTCGGCGATTTCGCCGCCTGCCAGGCGGCGGTCGGGCAGATCGAAAAGGAAATGGGGCCCGTCGATGTCCTGGTGAACAATGCCGGCATCACCCGCGATTCCACGATGCGCCGCCTGACGCGCGACATGTGGGACGCCGTCATCGATACCAACCTCGGCTCCTGCTTCAACATGAGCAAGGCGGTGTGGGACGGCATGAACACGCGCGGCTTCGGCCGCATCGTCAACATCGGCTCGATCAACGGCCAGGGCGGCCAGTACGGCCAGGTGAACTACGCCGCCGCCAAGTCGGGCATCCACGGCTTCACCAAGGCATTGGCGCAGGAAGGCGCGTCGAAGGGCATCACCGTGAATGCCATCGCGCCGGGCTACACCGAAACCGACATGGTCGCGGCCGTTCCGGCCAACGTGCTGGAGAAGATCGTGGCCAAGATCCCGGTCGGCCGTCTCGGCAAGGCCGACGAGATCGGCCGCGGCGTGATGTTCCTGATCGCCGACGATGCCGGCTTCATCACTGGCTCGACCCTGTCGATCAACGGCGGCCAGCACATGTACTGACGCAAGCTTGGTACTGACCGGGCGGCGCGGAAACGCCAAGATGGGGCCGGCATGTTGCCGGCCCTTTTCATTCCTGGAGCAAACCACGCATGGCCAAGCTGACCGAGTACAAGGACATGAACCCGCGGGCGAAGGCTGTGGTCGAGGGCATTGCCAGGGCACGCGGCAGCGATCCTGCCAACATCAACAACGTCTGGAAGGCGCTCGCCCGCCATCCCGACACCATGGAGCGCTTTGCCGCCGAGATGAAGGCGGTGATGGCGCCCGGCGCGCTCGACGGGCTCACCAAGGAACTGATCTATCTTGCGGTCTCGGTCGCCAACCAGTGCGACTACTGCATCGCTTCGCACGGCACCATGGCGCGGCAGAAGGGCATGACCGAGGAGATGTTCGGGGAGTTCATGGCGGTCGTGCTGGCTGCGCAGAAGGGCAACAAGATCGCGACGGCCTATCGTGTCCCCGTCGATGCGGCGTTCGAGGAGAAGTGACGTGAGCGACGGCAAATCGACGACGTGGGATGCCAATCTCTACCTGAAGTTCGCCGATCATCGCATGCGGCCGGCACTCGACCTCATGGGAAGGCTCGATCCGGCGAACGGCGCACGGCCCGGCCACGCGATCTACGACCTGGGCTGCGGCGCGGGCAACATCTCGCGCATCCTGGCGGAGCGCTTCCCGGAGGCGCCGGTCGTCGGCATCGATTCCTCGGAGGAAATGCTCGCCAAGGCGCGCAGCCAGACGGTCGATGCGCGCGTGACGTTCCAGAAGGGCGACCTCGCGCATTTCCAGCCGGATCTGCCGCCGGGCATCCTCTACAGCAACGCCGCCTATCATTGGCTCGACGGCCATATCGACATGTTCCCCGGCCTGCTGAAGCTGCTGCCGTCCGGCGGCCAGCTCGCGATCCAGATGCCGCGCAACCACGAGGCGCCCTCGCACGCCTCGATGAAGCAGGCGGCCGAGGCCGGTCCGTGGCGCGACAAGCTCGCGAGGGTGCGTCCCATCGCGCCCGTGCTTGAGCCGGCACGCTACTACGACGCGCTGAAGCCGCTCTGTTCCGACCTCGAAGTCTGGGAGACGATTTACCAGCAGCCGCTGACCGGCAAGGATCCGGTGGCGCAGTACACCTCGTCGACCGGCCTGCGCCCCTATCTCGAATTGCTGCAGGAGCCGGAGCGCACGGACTTCTACAACGCCTATGCGGCGCTGCTTGCCAAGGCCTATCCCACGCGACCCGATGGCATCACGCTGTTTCCCTTCCGGCGTCTGTTCATCGTGGCGCGCCGCGCATGAGCGTTCGCCGCCTGCTCGGCATTGCGCTGCTGCTGGCCGCGGTCTGTCGCGTACCATCGGTGCAGGCGGCGCCGCAGTCGATGGTCGCGGCCGCTCACCCGCTGGCGGTGGAAGCGGGACTCGAAATGCTTCGCCGCGGCGGTACGGCCGTCGATGCCGCGATCGCGGTCCAGATGGTTCTGGGTGTCGTGGAGCCGCACGCCTCGGGGATCGGCGGCGGCGGGTTCCTGTTGCATTACGACGGCACCAGTCGCGCCATCACCGTCTACGACGGTCGCGAGACGGCGCCTGCGGGCGCAACGCCCGGCATGTTCCTCGCGCCCGACGGAAGGCCGCTCGGTTATCGCGAGGCCGTCGCCTCCGGAATGTCGGTCGGCGTCCCGGGCCTGCTGGCCATGCTGGAACTCGCGCACAGGGAGCATGGCAAGCTCGCCTGGAGCGACCTGTTCGCGCCGGCCATCGTCGCCGCGCGTGACGGCTTTGCGGTATCGCCTCGGCTGGCGACCTGGCTGCAGAGGATGCCGACGCTGCGCGATGAGGCGGCGATCCGCGAGACCTTTTTCCATGCCGATGGATCGCCGCGCGAGCGGGGCGACCGCATCGTCAATCGCGCGCTCGCCGATACGATGGGGCTGATCGCCTCTCGCGGCGCGCGCGTCCTGTACCAGGGGCCGATCGCCGCCGAGATCGTCGGGCGCGTGCGCGGGCATCGCCGGCCGGGAGCGCTCTCCGCCACCGATCTGGCCGACTACAAGCCGGTCAGGCGCGAGGCCGTGTGCGGGCCGTATCGCGTGTGGACCGTATGCGGGATGCCGCCGCCCTCGTCGGGCGGCATCGCGATCCTGCAGGTGCTGGGCCTGCTGCAGCCCTTCGATATTCAACGCGACGCGCCCAACGACCTGCGCGCGGCGCACCTGATCGCCGAGGCCAGCCGGCTGGCCTTTGCCGATCGCGATCGCTACGTCGCCGATCCGGCCTTCGTGGATGTGCCGGTGGCCGGCCTCCTGTCGCCCGCCTATCTCGACGAGCGGCGCAAGCTGATGTCGCCGGACCGCAGCATGGGGAAGGTCGGCCCGGGCGTGCCGCCGGGCTATGTCGAGCGCGGCACCAGCCATATCAGCATCGTCGATCGCTGGGGCAACGCGGTCAGCTTCACCACCACCATCGAGGCGCCGTTCGGCGCCCAGATGATGGTGCGCGGCTTCATCCTGAACAACGAGCTGACGGATTTCTCGCCGCGCCCCGAGCTGGACGGGAAGACGGTGGCCAACCGGGTACAGCCCGGCAAGCGGCCGCGCTCCTCCATGTCGCCGACCTTCGTCCTCGACCGCGACGGAAAGCTGGTGGCCGCACTGGGCTCGGCGGGCGGGGCGAGGATCATCGGCGACACACTGCAGACCCTGATCGGCCTGCTCGACTGGGACCTCTCGGCCCAGGCCGCGGTCGACCTGCCGCGGGTCGCCAACCTCAACGGTGCCACGGAACTGGAGGAGGGCACGCCGATCGCCGACCAGGCCGACGCCTTGCGCAAGCTGGGGCATGAAGTACAAGTCCGCCGGCATGAAGGCGGCCTGACGGCCATCCGGCGCACGGGCGACGGATGGGAGGGCGGCGCCGACCCGCGACGCGATGGCGTCGCCCGAGGAGAGTAGAAGTGGCCGTGAAGAAACTCCCCACCGTCATCCTGCGCGCCGGCGAGGATCGCCGCGTCCGCGGCGGCCATCCCTGGGCCTTTTCCAACGAAATCCTGATGGATGCCGACGCCAAGGCGATCCCGGCAGGGAGCCTGGCGACGCTGCGCGCGCCGGGAGGCGAGGCGCTCGGTGTCTGCACGTTCAACCCGCATTCGCTGATCGCCGCTCGCCTTCTCAGCACGAACCCTGAAGCGCAGGCCGATGCCCTGTTCTTCGGGCGGATTCTGACCCGCGCGGCGGCGCTGCGCGACCGTCTGGTCGGCGTGCCCTACTACCGGCTGATCCATGCCGAAGCCGACGGCATCCCGGGCGTGATCGTCGACCGGTTCGGCGACGCCTTCGTGGTGCAGGTCAATACCGCCGGCATGGACGCGCTGACGCCGGTCCTGCTCGAGGCGATCGAGGCGGAATTCTCGCCGACCACGATCATCCTCAAGAACGATTCGCCGGTGCGCGAGCTCGAGGGCCTCAAGCGCGAGGTAGTAGTCGCCAAGGGTGAAGCGGGCAGCATCGAGCTGATAGAGAACGACGCCCGCTTCGTCGCCGATCTCTCGGAGGGCCAGAAGACCGGCTGGTTCTACGACCAGCGCGACAACCGCCGCTTCATGGCGGGGCTGGCGAAGGACGCGCGCGTGCTCGACGCCTACTGCTACAGCGGCGGCTTCGGCGTGCTGGCGGCGAAGCGCGGCGCCAAGTCGGTCGTATGCCTGGACCGCTCGCAGCCTGCGCTCAACGCGGCCCAGCGGGCGGCCGCCTTGAACGACGTCGACAAGATCGTCTCGTTCCGGAAGGGCGAGGTGTTCGAGACGCTGGAGAAGGAGAAGCCGCGCTCCTACGAGGTCGTCATCTGCGACCCGCCGGCTTTTGTGAAGAGCCGCAAGGACCTCAAGACCGGCGCCCAGGGCTATCGCAAGCTGGTGCGCCTGGCGGCGCCGCTGGTCACGCGCGGCGGCTTCTTCTTCGTGGCCTCCTGCTCGCATCTCGTTGATCCGCCGCTGTTTGCCGAGCAGGTCCGCCGCGGCCTGCGCGACGCCCAGCGCTCGGGGCGCATCCTGCTGAGCAGCGGCGCGGCGCTGGACCATCCGGTCCATCCGAGCCTGCCGGAAACGGCCTACCTAAAGGCCATGGTGCTTCAACTCGACTGATCGGAGACCTCGGGGGAGGGAACATGTCCATTCATCGCCTGCTGCTCGCAGTGGCCCTGGTGTGCCTGGTCGGCACCGGCTGCTCGATTCCCGATCGTGGAGAAGCGGTGCCCCGGGCCGACACGGCGCGGGCCATGCCGCTCGGGATTCCCAATGCGCGCTTCTATGCCGACGGCGATCCCAAGCTGATGGTCGACGAGGGCCTGCAGTCGGGCCTGCGCGAGGCGGCGGCGCTGCGTGCGCAGGGACCGTTGCCGACAAAGCCGCCGCCCGCCTATTTCCTCGCCGTATCCGGCGGTGGCGACAACGGCGCCTTCGGCGCCGGACTGCTCAATGGTTGGACCGCGGTCGGCAACCGGCCGACGTTCAAGATGGTCACCGGCGTCAGCACCGGCGCGCTGATCGCACCGTTCGCCTTCCTGGGCTCCGACTACGATGCCCAGCTGCGTGAAGTCTACACGACCATGACGCCGGACAAGGTGTATCGCGCGCGCGGCATCACGGCAGCGCTGTTCGATGACGCCATGGCCGATACGGGTCCGCTCGCCGAGGTGATCGCGAAGTACGCCGACCAGAAGCTCCTGGACGCGATCGCGGTCGAGTATGGCAAGGGACGGCTGCTGATGATCGGCACGACCGATCTCGATGCGCAGCGGCCGGTGATCTGGAACATCGGCGCCATCGCCGCCAGCGGCAAGCCGGGTTCGCTCGAACTGTTCCGCAAGATCCTGCGCGCGTCGGCCGCCATTCCGGGCGCCTTCCAGCCGGTGCTGATCGACGTCGAGCTCGACGGCAAGAAGTATCAGGAACTGCATGTCGATGGCGGCGCCATCGCCCAGCTCTTCCTCTATCCGCCCTCCATCGACATGTCCGCCGCCAACATCAAGCGCGAGCGCTACGCCTACATCATCCGCAATGCCCGCCTCGATCCCGACTATGCGATGGCGGAGCGCCGGACGATCACCATCGCCGGCCGCGCGATCAGCACGATGCTGGCGGCCAGCGGCGTCAACGACGTGCTGCGGACCTATTTCGTCTCGCAGCGCGACAAGGTCGACTACAACCTCGCCTATATCGGGCGCGACTTCGATGCGCCCAAGAAGGGCGAGTTCGACCAGGCCTACATGAACGCCCTCTACGAATACGGCGTGCGCGAGATCGTGGAGGGCCGCGCCTGGCACAAGCACCCGCCGGGCCTCGGCTCACCGGCCGGCGTACCGTCCCGCTGACTCCGGGCCGATGGACGGCTGGCACGACTCGTGCTGACCTGTCGGGGGCTTTAGGAGATATCGCGTGGACAAGGAAACGATCGAAGTCCTGGCGAAGCGCGCCGGGCTTGCCAAGGCGCTGACGGATTTTCCCGAGGACGTGAGGGTCGCCGCGACCCAGGCGGCTGACGTGGCGCAGAAGATCAGGCGTCCCGCCGATCCCAAGGCCGAGCCGTGGCCGCCGATGAAGGCGGGGACGACGCTATGAGCGAGCTGCACTGGATGACGGTGGGTGCCGCCGCCCGCGCCATCGCCGCGAAGGAGCTCTCGCCGGTCGATCTCACCAAGGCGCTGCTCGATCGCATCGACACGCTCGATCCCAGGCTAAACGCCTTCATCCGCGTCGATGGCGAGGCCGCGATGGCGGCCGCCCTCGCGGCCGAGACCGAGGCGCAATCGGGCCGGCTGCGCGGGCCGCTGCACGGCGTGCCGGTCGGCATCAAGGACATCATCGACGTCGCCGGCCTGCCCACCACCTGCCACTCGAAAGTCCTGCAGGACAACATGGCGAGTGCCGATGCGGTCTGCGTCGAGAAGCTGCGCGGCGCGGGCGCCATCGTGCTGGGCAAGCTATCGACCCACGAATTCGCCATCGGGGGGCCGAGCTTCGACCTGCCGTGGCCGCCGGCGCGCAATCCGTGGAACACCGATCATCATCCCGGCGGCTCCTCATCCGGTTCAGGCTCTGGCGTCGCGGCCGGCCTGTTCCCGATGGCGCTCGGCACCGATACCGGCGGCAGCGTACGCAATCCCGCGAGCTGCTGCGGTATCGTCGGCCTGAAGCCGACCTATGGGCTGGTCTCGCGCCGCGGTGTCTTCCCGCTCTCGTTCACGCTCGACCATGTCGGGCCGATGACCCGCACGGTGGCCGACAATGCGCTCATGCTGGAGGCCATTGCCGGCCACGATCCGCTGGATCCTGGCAGCGCGGCAGCGTCGCAGGGCCACTACGCCGCTGCGCTCGACCGGGGCATCCGCGGCCTGCGCGTGGGCTTCGTGCGTCATTTCCACGAGATCGACACGCCGGCCCATCCCGAGGTCACGGCCGCGCTCGAGCATGTCGCGCGCAGCTTGCAAGTCGAGGGGGCCGAGGTGCGCGACATCAAGCTGCCATCGCTCGGCGAGTTCGGCGCCGTGAATCGCGTGATCCTGCAGAGCGAGGCCTGGTCGATCCATGGCCCGTGGCTCGGCGAACGTCCCGGCGACTACGGCAAGCTCGGACGCCAGCGCCTGATGGCCGGCGCCTTCATGAGCGCGGGCGATTACATGCTGGCCAGCCGTCGCCGCCTGCAGATGATCGCCGAGGTCGAGGCGGCTTTCCGCGAGGTCGACGTGCTGCTCTGCGCCAGCTCGATGGACCCGGCCTGCCGGATCGAGGATACGGCCGAGGTCGAGCGCACCTACCCGCGGCAGGCGCGCACGCCGTTTAACGTCACGGGTCATCCGGCGCTGGCCATGATGGCCGGCCTCTCGGTCGGCGGGTTGCCGGTCTCGGTGCAGTTCGTCGGCCGCTACTTCGACGAGGCGACGGTCTTCCAGGTGGCGCGTGCCTGGGAACGGGTGGCCGGGACGGACAAGAAGCACCCGCCGATCGTCTGATTGCAGAAATAATTCATCGAATTAGTTCTTGTCGTCCGAGCGGACCTTGCCGGTCCGCCCGGCGAGGGCAAGATATCGCCCATGACCCAGAAGAAGCTTCGCCTTGGCGCGTTCATGCGCCCCGTCAGCATCCACACCGCCGCGTGGCGCTATCCCGGCGGCACGCCGGATGCCAACTTCAACCTGAAGGCGCTGGTGCAGTACGCCCAGACGCTGGAGCGCGGCAAGTTCGACGCCTTCTTCATGGCCGATCACCTGGCCGTGCTGAACATGCCGATGGATGCGCTGAAGCGCAGCGCCACCGTGACCTCGTTCGACCCGCTGACCCTGCTGCCGGCGCTCGCCATGGCCACGAAGCATCTCGGCCTGATCGCCACCGCGTCGAGCACCTTCGAGCCGGCCTACACGATCGCCCGCCGCTTCGCCTCGCTTGACCATATCAGCGAGGGTCGCGCCGGCTGGAATCTGGTGACGACGTCCAATCCCGATGCCGCGCTGAACTTCGGCCTGGACGACCAGATGCCCCATGCCGAGCGCTACGCCCGCGCCCGCGAGTTCTTCGACGTGGTGACGGGCCTGTGGGATTCGTGGGCCGACGATGCCTTCATCCGCGATGTCGAGAACGGCATCTACTTCGACCCGGCGCGGCTGCATGTGCTCGACCACAAGGGCAAGTACCTGAAGGTGCGCGGGCCACTGAACATCGCCCGGCCGGTGCAGGGCTGGCCCGTCATCGTGCAGGCCGGCGCCTCCGATGCCGGCCGCCAGCTCGCCGCCGAGACGGCGGAGATGGTGTTCGCCGCCGGCGGCCCGATCGCCGATGCGCGCGCCTTCTATGCCGACGTGAAAGGCCGGGCGGCGAAAGTCGGTCGCAATCCCGATCACATCAAGATCCTGCCGGGCGCCTTCGTGGTGGTGGGCGATTCTCTCGACGAGGCGAAGGAGAAGCGCGCGCGGCTCGACGGTCTGGTGAACTACGACAGTTCTATCGCCGCCGTGTCGATGGCGCTGGGCGTCGATGCCCGCAAGTTCGATCCCGACAAGCCGCTACCCGACGACATTCCCGAGACCGAGGCGAGCAAGAGCGGCCGCGACCGTGTCATACAGCTCGGCAAGCGCGAGAACCTGACGGTGCGCCAGATCGCGGGCCGCCTGGGCGGCTATGGCGGCCTCGGCATGCTGGGGACGCCGGCGATGATCGCCGACCAGATGGAGGAGTGGTTGGTGACGGAGGCCTGCGACGGCTTCAACGTCATGTTCCCCTACCTGCCAGGCGGCCTCGACGATTTCGTCGACAAGGTCGTGCCGGAACTGCAGCGCCGCGGCCTCTTCCGCACCGAGTATGAGGGCACGACCTTGCGGGAGAATCTCGGCCTGCCGCGTCCCGAGAACCGCTTTTTCGCGGAAAAGGCGAGGGCGGCGGAGTAAACTCCGCACCATGAGCTTCGAGATCACGGTCGGCAGCGCCGACGATGTCCAACGCATGGCCACCTGGGCCAACGATGAAGGCTGGAATCCGGGCAATACGGATGCCCATGCCTTCTTCGCCGCCGATCCGTCCGCCTTCCTGATCGGTCGCCTCGACGGCGAGCCGCAGGCCTGCATCTCCGTCGTGAAGTACGGCGCGGGCTTCGGCTTCCTGGGCTTCTACATCGCGCGCCCGCCGGTGCGCGGGAAGGGCTACGGCATCCAGGTCTGGCGTGCCGGCATGGCGCGGCTGCAGGGACGCAATGTCGGGCTCGACGGCGTGGTGGCGCAGCAGGGCAACTACAGGAAGTCGGGCTTTCGCCTGGCCTGGAACAACATCCGCCACGAAGGCGCGCCGCCGTCGGACAAGGCGCCCGCGGGCGTAGCGCTGGTCGATGCGCGCAGCATCGGCTTCGATCGTCTCGCCGCCTATGACCGCCGCTTCTTCCCGGAAGCCCGTGATTCCTTCCTCGCTTCATGGATCTCGCTGCCCGAACGCGCCTCTCTGGTCGCCTTGCGCGATGGCGAGATCGCGGGCTTCGCCGTGATGCGGGCCTGTGCCGCCGCCTCTCGCGTCGGACCGCTCTATGGCGCGACGCCGGAGATCGCGTCGGCGCTGGTGGGAGCGCTGGCAAAGACGCTCGGCGCGAGCGCCGTCGCGATCGATGTGCCCGATCGCAACAAGCCGGCCGTGAAGCTGGCCGAACAGATCGGCCTCAAACCCTCCTTCGAGACTGCGCGCATGTACACGGGCGCCGATCCCGACGTCGACTATGCCGGCCTGTTCGGCGTCACCAGCCTCGAACTCGGCTGACTTCGTTCCGCACATCCTCATCCTGAGGGGCACGCCGCAGGCGTGCGTCTCGAAGGATGGGCAATGGACGTGGTGCTCGTGCCGACCCTTCGAGACGCGGTCCAGCGGACCGCTCCTCAGGGTGAGGTGCCAGGTCTACTGCGCCTTCTTGATGTTCCAGAAGACCGGTGCCGGCGAGGTCAGGTTGCCGGTCACGGTCTTGCGGATCGCCATCGGGATGTTGAATTGGCCGAGCTGGGCGAAGGTCGGATACTCCGATTCGCGCACCTGGACGGCGGTCGCCAGCTCTTTGCGCTTGGCGGGATCGGTCGTCTTGGCGAAGGCGTCGCGCAGTTCCTCGATCTTGGCGTCGCACGGCCAGCCGATCGCGGCCTTGTCGCAGGCGGCGCCCACGAAGGCCGACACGATCGGGTCAAGCAGGTCGGCCGACACCCATGACGTCATGAAGCCGCTCCAGCCGCCGGCATTCAGAGGCTCCTTGCGCGAGCGGCGCGCCAGAACGGTCTGCCAGTCCATCGCCTGCATGTCGACGACGAAGCCGCCGCGTTCCAGCAGCGACTTCGCGATGGGAGTCAGGCGGCCGGTGTTGGTGTCGGTGGCGAACAGCAGCACGACCGGCGTGCCGTCATAGCCTTCCTGTTTCAGGATCTCCTTCGACTTGGCGAAGTTCGAGTTGAGCTTGTCCTCGAAGCCCGCGTCGGTCGCATATTGCGTGCCGCAGATGAACAGCGCCTTGCATTCCTTGAAGTATCGCGGGTCGTTGATGCCGGCCAGCAGGAAGTCCTTCTGGTTCAGCGCATAGAGCGCGGCCTGGCGGATCTTCGCATTGTCGAACGGCTTGTGCAGCACGTTGAAGCGCAGGCTGTACTGGCTGCCGAGCGGGTTGAGATCCTTGATCTCGATGTTCCTGTCCTTCTCGATCAGCGGCAGCATCTCGATCAGCGGCTGTTCGAGGATGTCGATCTCGCCGGTCATCAGCGCGTTGGCCGCGGTCTGCGGATCGGGGATGTTCACCCATTCGACCCGATCGACGTAGACGTTCTTGCCGCCCGAGAGGGCCGAGGGCGGCTCGGCGCGCGGCTTGTAGTCCTTGAACTTGTCGTAGATCGCCTTCTCGCCCGGCCGCCACAGGTCGGCGCGGAACACGAATGGGCCGGAGCCGATGAACTCCTTGATCTGGGTGTTGCCCGGCGTCTCGGCCACGCGCTTGGGCATGATGAAGGGCACGTTCGAGCTGGGCTTGCCGAGGGACTCGATCACGAGCCCGTAGGGCTCGTTGAGGGTGAGCGTGAAGGTCTTGTCGTCGACGACCGCCAGGCCCTTGGTGAAGCTCATGAGCTTCTGTCCCATCGCGTCGCGCGAGGCCCAGCGCTTGATCGAGGCGATGCAATCTTCCGCCGTCACCGGTGCGCCGTCGTGGAACTTCAGGCCGTCGCGCAGGGTGAACGTGTAGGTGAGCTTGTCGTCGCTCACCTTCCAGCCTTCCAGCATCTGCGGCTTGACCGCGAGCTTGTCGTCGACCGCGAGCAGCGTGTCGTAGATCATGTAGCCGTGGTTGCGCACGATGTAGGCGGTGGTCCAGATCGGGTCGACGATCTTGACGTCCGAATGCATGACGACCTTCAGCGTCTGCGCCTGTGCCGCGCCCGAGACCAGTGCCGCCGCCGTGGCCGCGAGCGCCGCCCATTTCATCTTCCGCATGACCTGCCTCCTTGTTCTATCGTTGTCCCGATTCTATCGTCCCATTGCGGTGCCTATGCAACAGGCATGCCTTGTGGGAGAGCAGACCATGGACAGCCGGCCCGATTCGATCCGTAACGTCTCCTGGGCCGTCGTCCGGGATGGTGCCGAGAAGCGCCACGTCTATCGCCGCGAGGTCGACCTTCATCTGAAGGACGGCAGCATCGTCGAGATCACGCCGGCGGGGGCGAAGCCGTCGGGACCGGCGGAGACGGTGATTGATGGGCGCGGCATGCTGGCATTGCCGGGCCTGATCAACATCCACTCGCATCCGTCGACCGAGCCGGGCTATCGCGGCGTGCGCGAGGATCACGGCGTGCCCGAGCAGCAGATGACCGGCCTGATGGAGCGGCTGCAGGCGTTCCGCTTGGGCGACGACGGTCGTCAGGGCGCCGCGACGATGGCCTATTCGGAGATGCTGCGCGCCGGGACGACCACCGCCTGCGACGTCACCGTGCCGTTCGAGGGCTGGCTGGAGACGATGGCGCAGAGCGGCATGCGCTTCCATGCGGCGCCCACCTTCGCCTCGGCGCGCTGGGGCATGGCCGCGCCGCAGACCGTGACGTGGAAGTGGGACGAGGCGGCGGGCTTCGCGCAGTTCGAGAAGGCCAAGCGCGTCATGGACGAGGCCGAGGCGCACAATTCCGGGCGTCTCTCGGCCGTGGTCTTTCCCGCCCAGATCGACACGGTGACGCCGGAACTGTTTGCCGCCGGCCGCAAGCATGCGGATGAAACGGGCCGCCGCTTCTCGACCCATGTCGGCCAGTCGGTCGTCGAGGTGCGCGAGATGATCCGCCGCCACAACATGACGCCCATCCAGTGGGCCGCGCAGAACGGACTGATGAAGTCCGACACGATCATGGCGCACTGCATCCTGCTGGACGACCATCCGCAGATCGCCTGGCACACGCGCAAGGACCTCGACCTGATCGCCGAGGCGGGTGCCTCGGTGGCGCACTGTCCGCAGCCCTTCGCGCGCTATGGACTCGCCATGGATCATGTCGGCCGCTATCGCGCACGCGGCGTGAATGTCGGCCTCGGCACCGACTGCGCGCCGCACAACCTGATCGAGGAGATGCGACTGGCCATCGTCGCCGGCCGCCTGATGAGCGAGGACATCCGCAGCCTCGACACCGCCGGCGCCTTCGAGGCGGCGACCTTTGGCGGCGCGGCCGCGCTCGGCCGCGACGACATCGGCGCGCTGGCGCCGGGCATGTCGGCCGACATCGTACTGGTCGACCTCAACCATCCGCTGATGCAACCGGCGCGTGACCCGCTGCGCTCCTTCGTCTTCCACGCCGCCGATCGCGCCGTGCAGACGGTGATCGTCGATGGCGAGGTGGTCCTGAAGGACGGCGATCCCGTCCATCTCGATCCGAAGGCCGCCATGGAACGTCTGGCCGAGGCGCAGGCCCGCATGCTGCGCGACTCGGTCAAGCTCGACTATGCGAACCGGCCGGGCGACCAGATCTCGCCGCTGTCGCTGCCGATTGCGTGATTTCCCTCAGGCTCCTCTCCCCCCGATAGGGGGGAGAGGCTGGGTGAGGGGGCGGCGCACCTCCTATAGCCCACTCACCTAACCTCTCCCCCCTATCGGGGGAGAGGAACATGAGAGGAGGCTCAGCCCTCTTCGCTTTCGTCCGGCGCGTCGGGCGTCAGCGCCTGTGCGACGGCGTCGTCGACCTTCTCGAGCCAGATGAACTCGAGCGTGTTGCGGACCTCCTCGGGGATGTCGTCGTAGTCGCGTCTGTTGCGGGCCGGCAGCATCACGCGGGTGATGCCCGCAGCCGCGGCGGCCACGACCTTCTCCTTGATGCCGCCGACCGGCAGGACGAGGCCGCGCAGGCTGATCTCGCCGGTCATCGCCGTGTCGCTGCGGATGGTCCGGCCCGTCATCAGCGAGGCCAGCGCCATGAACATCGCCACGCCGGCGCTCGGCCCGTCCTTGGGCGTCGCCCCGGCCGGCACGTGCACATGGATGTCGTTCTTCTCGAACAGCGCGGCGTCGATGCCGATCGACTTGGCCTTGTTCTTGATGACGCTCAATGCCGCCTGCGCACTCTCCTTCATCACGTCGCCGAGCTGGCCCGTCAGGATCAGCCGGCCGTTGCCGGGCGAGCGCGTCGCCTCGATGAACAGGATGTCGCCGCCCACCGGCGTCCAGGCGAGACCGGTGGCCACGCCGGGCACGCTGGTGCGCATCGCCACGTCGTTGTCGAAGCGGACCGGTCCCAACAGTTCCTCGATGTCGGCCTTGCCGATCTGCACCTTAGTGGCCGTGCCTTCGGCCACCTGCACCGCGACATGGCGCAGGGCGCGGCCGATCTCGCGTTCGAGCCAGCGCACGCCGGCCTCGCGCGTATAGCCTGCGATGATCAGCTCCAGCGCCTCGTCGTCGATGCCGGCCTGTTCGGCGGTGAGGCCGTTGGCCTCGAGCTGGCGGCGCACGAGATAGCGCTTGGCGATCTGCAGCTTCTCGCCCGCCGTGTAGCCGCTGAGCTGGATGATCTCCATGCGGTCGCGCAACGGGCCGGGGATCGTGTCCAGCATGTTGGCGGTCGCGATGAAGACGACGCGGCTCAAGTCGAACGGCACGTCGAGATAATTGTCGCGGAACGTGCCGTTCTGCTCGGGGTCCAGCACTTCGAGCATCGCCGCCGACGGATCGCCGTGGACGCCGCTGCCCATCTTATCGATCTCGTCGAGCATCATCACGCAGTCGCGCGCGCCCGCCTTGCGGATCGCCTGGATGATCGTGCCGGGTAGCGCGCCGATGTAGGTGCGGCGATGGCCGCGGATCTCGGCCTCGTCGTGGACGCCGCCCAGGCTCACGCGCGCGAACTTGCGGCCCATCGCCTTGGCGATCGACTGGCCGAGCGAGGTCTTGCCGACGCCCGGCGGTCCCGCGAAACACAGGATCGGCGCCTTGCCCTCCGGCGCCAGCTTGCGCACGGCGAGATACTCGACGATGCGCTTCTTGATCTTCTCAAGGCCGAAATGATCGGCGTCGAGCACCTTGCGCGCCTCGGCGATGTCGATCGGCTGCGTCTCGGGCAGCGCCCAGGGCAGCTCGACCAGCGTGTCGAGATAGGTACGGATCATGCCGTGCTCGGCCGACGCCTCGGGCGTGCGCTGCAGGCGGTGCAGTTCCTTGCGCGCGGCGGTCTCGGCCTCCGGCGGCATCTTCGCCTCGGTGATCGCCTTGTCGAGATCCGCGATCGCCTGCTTGTTTGAATCGTCCTCGCCCAGCTCGCGCTGGATGGCGGCCATCTGCTCGCGCAGCACCATCTCGCGCTGGCGGGCGTCGAGCGAACTCCTGGTCTTGCTGCCGATCTCGCTGCTGATGCGCAGCACCTCCAGCCGCTTCGAGAGAAGCTCAGTGACCTTGTCGAGGCGTGGCACGAGGTCGATCGCCTCCAGCACCTCCTGCTTCTCGGCCGGCCTGGAATCGAGATAGGAGGCCGCGAGGTCGGCCAGCGCACCTGCGGATGTCGTGTTCTCGACGGTCTGACGCAGCTCCTGCGGGACCTGCGGCAGCAGCTCCAGCGTCTCGCGGATCTGCTGCTTCAGGACGAGGAAGCGCGCCTCGATCTCCGGGCCCGAGGTGGTCGGTTCCGCGAGATGCAGGCCGCGCGCCAGCATGAACGGGTGGCCGTCGACGAAGTCGGTGATGCGGAAACGCTGCACGCCCTGGCAGACGATGTGATGGTTGCCGTCGGGCGTCGTGACGTAGCGCAGGATGTTCACGACCGTGCCGACCGTGTGCAGGTCGGCAGGCACGAGTTCTTCCTTCGTGGCCTCGCGCTGCAGCACCAGCAGGATCTGGCGCTGTTCGCGGACGGCCTGCTGGATGGCGGCGACCGACGAGGGCCGGCCGACACTCACCGGGAAGACCATCTCGGGGAACAGCACGAGGTCGCGCACCGGCACGACGATCAGCGCGTCGGACGGCAGCGGCTTCATATCCGGTTTGGTTTCGGGCATGGGGGCGTTCACCGGCTTGCCGGCATCGTCCTGCGGGCTCATGGCTGCCTCCGCATGCCGGCCTTGGCGAGCGTCACCGCCAGGCAACCGTTGACCTCGAAGCGGCGCACTTCGCCGTAGCGCCCGGGTGGCAGGTCGATGCGGCGCTCGAAGCGGCCCTGCGGCAATTCCATGCGATGGATCTTGGCGGTGCGCAGCTCGGCGGGGACCGTGCGCTCGCCCGACAGGACGAGCGTGCCGTTCTCGATCACCGCTTCCACCTGCCGGACGTCGACGCCCGGCAGCGCCGCAAGGATCAGCACCTCGCGCTCGGTCTCGAGCACGTCGACAGGAGGCTCCCAGCTCGCGCGCAGCCGTCCGGCCGTCTGCGGCCGGAAGACCTGATGATGCATGCGTTCCGCCTGCGCCAGCATCTGCAGCGCTTCGGCCCACATCCAGTCGCGTGGATCGCCTTTTGCCATGACCCGGGCCTCCAATACCCACACCAATGTGGGAATTGGATCGGCTCGCGACAACTACCGCTGTCGGCCCGGCACCAGGGCGAGCCAGAGCGAGATCACGGTCGAGCCGATCGCCACCGCCTGCAGCGCGGAAAGCGGTTCCTTCAGCAGCAGGATGCCGCTCACGATGGCCACGATGGGAATGGCGATCGACGAGAGCGCGGCAACTTGCGCCGGCAGCAGCTTGACCAGCGTGAACCAGGTCGCGGTGCCCAGCGCCATCGGGATCGCGCCGGTATAGATCGTGGCCGCGAGCGCCTGCGTCGAGGGCCAGTGCTTCGGCAGCCCGTCGAACACCAGCGCGCCCAGGGCGATGGGGGGCAGTGTGATCAGCACCTGCCAGAAGGTGAGCGACAGGCCCATGCCGGACCAGTTCGTGCGCTTCACCACGAATGTGCCGACAGCCCAGCAGAAGCCCGCCAGCAGCCCCCAGAACAGGCCGAGCGGCGCGGAGGCGTAGCTCTTGAAATTGGGAATCATCAGTGCGGCGACGGCCGCCGCGCCGATCGCGATGGCCGCCAGCAGCCGGCCGGTGAGCTTCTGTCCGAACACGACGAAGCCCAGCACGGCGACCCACAAGGGCATGGTGTAGGCCAGCACCGACGCATGGCCGGACGGGATGTAGAGCACGGCGAGCGAGGTCGCGATGTTCCAGATGCCGATGTTCATCGCCGAGGCCAGGATCAGCGCCGGCCACTTGCCCTTGGGAACGGCGAAGCTCTCGCGACGAATTAGCAGGATCGTCGTCAGCATGATCACCGCCGACGACAGGACGAGGGCGCGGAAGGTGAAGACCGGCAGCTCGTCGAGCGCGATCCGGAACAGCGGCCAGTTGGTCCCCCAGACGAGGGTGAGCGCGCCGAGCAGAGCCAGCACCTTGGGCGAAACGCGGGACATGAACGGTCGACGGATCAGGCCTGGTGTTCTTCCGGCGCCTGCAGGTAGCAGCCTTCGATGCGCCAGCTTCCGTCGGGTTGCTGCGACATCGGATAGAAGGCGGTGACCGGTCGCCCGTCGGGGCCGACCACATGGACCTTCTGCGTCGGCATCCCGTGCAGCGTGACGATCTCGCGGAACTCGAAGACCTGCGGTCGGTACACCGGACGATAGCCCTGTCGCACCATCTCCATGAAGGTCTCGGAGGTGCCGAACAGGCTGCGGATGTTGGGCGAGGCGAAGCCGAAGGCGGCCTCGCCGTCGTCGCGGCGGAAGGCCTCGACCTGGCCCTCGATCACGCCGCGGATCGCGGTCTGGTCGGCCGGAGAGACCTGCGCCGCCGCCGGCAGCGCGAGGCCGACGATCAGGCCGAGAAGCAGAAAGAAGCGGGCACCCATGCGCGCGACTGTACGCCCGGGGCCCGGAGCGCGCGACTGCCGACCGGGCAGACCAGCCCTGAGCTCGGAGAGGCGGCGGCTACTGGAGGGGAACGGGGCGCCGCGTCGGCGGCGCGACGGTACCGGGCTGGCCGGCGGGCGAGGCGCCCGGCGGCGCGCCGAGACGGCCGACGTTCACGTTGTAGGACAGGGCGGCCAGGTTGCTGCGCTCGCGGCCGAGGAAGGTATTCTCGCGCGCGATCTCGGCGTTGAGGTCCACGATCAGCCGGTCGATCTGCTGCATCGAGCGCCTTGTCTCGGCCTCGATGGCGCGCAGGTTGCGGTGATCCTCGTCGACCGCGCCGCCGACCCGGTAGGTCGCGCGCACGTTCTCGAGCAGGTAGCCCGCCACCGACGCCTGGGTGGTCACCTGGCTGGCCAGCGAATTCAGCGAGCCCACGCCGATCGTCACGGCGTCGAGCTTGCCCTGCGCGGCGTTCCACTGGTTCACGAGATCGGGGTTGCCCGGCGTCGTGCCGGCCTGCAGGCGCGCGGTGATGCCACTCACCAGTCCGGAATAGGTGCGGGCGTCGCCGGCCAGCTGTCCGCGCGTGGCGTTGAACTGGGCCTGCTGCGTGGCGATGCCGTTGCTGAGCGCGGCCTGGTCGCTGCGCAGCTGCTCGATGCTCTTGCGGACCGTCATCGTGCCGGTCTGCGTGATGGCGGGGTTGGAATTCGGAGGAGAGGAACTGGCGGCGGGCGCGAAGACGTTGGCCTGGTCGCAGCCGCCCAGAACGATCATCGCCAGGAGAAGCGCGGATCGTTGAACACTTAGCGCCATCTTCGGCCTCGAACCTGCCCCGGTACCATCGATCAGGGGCTCCGATCCGGCGCCCGGCTGCAGGCCGTGCCGAGCCGGGGCACGTGCCCCCAAATCCAGATGGCAGTCATGCTAACTTAAAGCAAGCAAAACCGACAAGGCCGGATTCCGGAGGCGGCAGAATGACTTGGCGGATGTCCTGCGTCCGTGCCGGCGGTCGTTTCCGGCGGGCGATTCGCCCGACATGGGGCGCCGCGTCGCAGCCCCGAATCCCGTCGTCCCCGGCTTGCAACGCCGGACCAGTTTCATTAGGTTGCGCCCTTCTTCGCCGGACCCCTCGGGGTTCGGCCGTGCGCCCGTAGCTCAACTGGATAGAGCATCTGACTACGAATCAGAAGGCTGGAGGTTCGACTCCTTCCGGGCGCGCCATTTCTCTTCAATCGACAAGACACTGACAGCCTGCACTCGCCGACGCGAGTACAGGGCCATCAGACTTCGGGCGATGCCCGATCCTACGGCTGCTCGCGCGCCGTATTGGGACCGCGTTCGGCCTCGTCGTAGGCGGTCTTGATCATCCACCAGCAGAACAGCACGCCGAACAGGCTGAGCGAGAGGCCGAAGGCCAGGATGCCGAAGTCGCGCGCGGCGCCCGCCATCAGCAGGCCCGCGAGGCCGAGCAGGCCGGCGAAGATTCCCATGATCCAGTGAGACATGTCGTTTCTCCTCTAGGTGTCGTCTCTATTTGTCGTCGTCGTCGAACAGGATGCGGCCGGCCGCCCCGTCGGGGTCGTCGTACTGGCCGTTGCGCAGCGCCCACAGGAAGGCGGCGAGCGCGAGCAGACCGAGAAGCAGCGCGACCGGCACGAGGACCAGCAGGCTGTCCATCAGCGCAAGCCCTTCGCCGGACGTCCCGCGCCGAGGCGGAGGGCGTTACCGATCACCAGCAGCGAGGAAGACGACATCGCCACCGCGGCGACGAGCGGCGTGACCTCGCCCAGGATCGCGAGCGGCACGGCGCTGAGATTGTAGAGCAGCGCCAGCGCGAGGTTCTGACGCACCAGCCGGTCGGCGCGGCGCGCGACGTCGAGCGTCTCGACCGCGGGCGCGAGGGCATCGCCCTGGAACACGGCATCGGCGGCGTTCTGCGTGGCCTCGGCGGCGCTGGTGGGCGACAGCGAGGCATGCGCGGCGGCCAGCGCCGGCGCGTCGTTCAGCCCGTCGCCGATCATCATCACCTTGCGTCCCTCGGCCGCCAGCGCGGCGAGGCGCTCGACCTTGGCCGCGGGCGTGGCTTCCGACCGCCAGGTCGCGATGCCGGCGGCGCGCGCGGCTTCCGCCACCACGGCCGGCCGGTCGCCGGACAGGAGTTCGACCTCGAGGCCGCGCGCCTGCAGCGCCGCGACGGCCTCGGCCGCATCGGACCGCAGCCGGTCGGCGAAGGCGAAGCGGTACGGCGTGTCTCCTTCGCGCACGAACCACAGTTCGGACCGCCCGTCGTCCGCCGGCGCGGCGACGCCGCAGAAGGAGGCCGAGCCCAGCCGGCTGTCGTGTGTCGCCAGTCCCTGACCGGCATGTTCGACGACGCCCTCGGCGGGTGCCACGTCGGGCAGGGCGCGCGTGAGGGCGCGGGCCAGCGGATGACGCGAGGCGGCCGCCAGCGCTGCCGCGCGCCGGCAAACCTCGGCGTCGGCCGGAGCATCGACGAGTTCTGGCCGGCCCAGGGTCAGCGTGCCGGTCTTGTCGAACACGACATGATCAATCCGGGCCAGCCGTTCCAGCGCGGTCGGCGAGAGCAGCAGCACGCCCGAGCGGAGCAGCCGCGTGCTGGCGACCACCTGCACGACCGGCACCGCGAGCGCGAGGGCGCAGGGGCAGGTGATGATCAGCACCGCGGTGGCGACCAGCAGCGCGCGGTCCCAGGCGAGGCCGCCCAGCAGGAACCAGCCAAGGAAGGTGAGCAGCGCCGTGGCGTGCACCACCGGCGCATAGGCGCGCGCGACGCGATCGGCGAGGGCCACGAAGCGCGAGCGGCCGCGCTCGGCCGCCTCGACCAGTCGCACGATTTCCGCCAGCAGCGTGCGTTCGCCGGCAGCAGTGACGCGGACGCGCAGGGCGGCGCCGAGATTGACCATGCCGGCGAAGACCCGCGAGCCCGGCGCCACCGCCTGCGGCACGCTCTCGCCGGTGACCAGCGCGGCGTCGAGCGTGGAGGTGCCCTCGCTCACCAGCCCGTCGGCGCCCAGCCGCTCGCCGGCGGCGACCAGCAGCACGTCGCCCGGCACCAGCGCATCGACGCGCCGCGCGGCGGTGCCGCCCTCGGGCAGGACGACCGTCGCGGTGCGGGTGGTGAGCGCCATCAGCGCGCGCACCGCATGCCGTGCCCGGCCGCGGGCCCGGCGATCGAGATAGCGGCCGATCAACAGGAAGAAGAGGAGCGTGATCGCCGAATCGAAGTAGGCATGCTGCTCGCCCGCCCACGCTTCGTGCAGGCTGACGAGGCAGGCCAGCGTGACGCCGATCGAGATCGGCACGTCCATGTTGGTGCGGCCGGCGCGCAGGGCGGCGAAGGCCGAGCGGAAGAAGGGCTGGCCGGCATAGGCGACGGCGGGCAGGGCGATGGCCGCGGACAGAAAGTGGAACAGCGTGCGCGTCGCCTCGCCCATCGAACCGTCATGGCCCGACCAGACGGCGACCGAGAGCAGCATGACGTTGGCCGCGGCGAAGCCCGCGACCGCCAGGGCGCGCAGGAGATCGCGCGCCTCGCGATCGTCCTCCGCCGTGACGGCGAGCGCGTCGTAGGGCGCGAGACGGAAGCCGAGCGCCGCCACCAGCCCGGCATGGGCGTTGGCCTCGGCCGGCGAGCCGCGCCAGGCGAGCGACAGGCGCCGCGTCGACAGGTGCACGCGCGCCTTCGTGACGGCCGGGTTGCGGGCCAGCAGGCTCTCGATCAGCCAGACG
This sequence comes from Reyranella aquatilis, assembly GCF_020880995.1. GTDB lineage: Bacteria > Pseudomonadota > Alphaproteobacteria > Reyranellales > Reyranellaceae > Reyranella > Reyranella aquatilis. Next base: position 174,864 of record NZ_JAJISD010000006.1, read on the forward strand.
CAGGCCGCGCAGTCGAGTCCGTCGACCAGCAGTTCGAGCGTGCATTGGTCCTTGCCGTTTTCGCGCGCATGGCTCGCGAAGTCGATCTCCAGCGGTTCGGGCCGTCGCGCCCGCCGTTCCTCGAGGCGCGCATAGAAGCCGCCCAGGCCGGCGGCGCCGATGATGGCGTGCGCACTGGCGCAGCCGCTGCAGCAGAATTCGTCGTCGCCCCGTCCGCGCACCGGCGCGCCGCAATGCGCACAGGCGTGCGCCGTGCGGCTTGCGGTAGGTGCGGCGAAGAGGGCGGCGTCGGTCACTTGAGGAACATCCGCTGCGTCTGCGCGAAGCGCTCGCCGTCGCGCTCCACCACGATGTCGAGGTCCCAGTTGCCGCGTGCGGGCAGGTCGACATGGCCGGCGTGACGGCCGCCGTCGACCGCGGCCAGCGCGACGCCGATGGGCGGGCGCTTCTCGGCGGGTCGCACCAGCTCGACCGTGACGCGCGCTCCCACCAGCGGGGCGCCGCTGCGATCGGTCAGGGTGAGTTCCAGCCGGTCGCTCTCGGGCCGCCACTGCGGGGCGATGCGCCAGCCGAGTGTATCGCGCGCCTGCTGGGCGGCGACGACGTCGTTGTAGTGCAGGCCGCGGTCGCGCGGCTTGGGCGTGTAGAGGCCGGAGAAGGAGCCGACGGCGAACCAGATCATCGTGCCGTTGACGGCGATCACGATCGCGAAGCCCAGGACGAACAGCCAGGGGATGTGGCGATCGCGGCGGCTGTCTGCGGGGACGGCGACGGTCATGGCGTTTCTCCTCAGCGGGCTGGTCCGACGAACACTGCGTCGTGCGCGGCGCGGGTCTCGCTCTCCGCGTCGCGGATGCCGAAAGCGATGGGCCGCGTCCCCGACGGCGCGGCCGACGCCGGCACCGTCACGAAGACGCGGAAGGTGCCGACCGTGTCGGGATGCACGGCGAGTTCGGCTTCGCCGCCCTCGGTGCCGGCGCCGACGACGCCCAGCGTCGCCTGCGGCAGGCCGGACACGGAAAGCCGGTAGCGGTGCTCCTGGCGCTGCTTGTTCAGGATCTTCACCGTATAGGCGTTGCGGATGTCGCCGTTGGACAGGCGCACGAAGTTCGGGCTGCGGTCGCGCTGGACCGTCAGCTCGGCGGTGGTGCGCAGCACGAAGGCCGTCAGGAAAATCGCCGACACGACGAGCAGCAGGCCGGCATAGAGCACCGTGCGTGGCCGCACGGGGCGCCAGGGCGCCCGCTGTCCGCCCTTCGTCCGCTCCTTGACCTGCTGGTTGGCCAGCGTGTCCCAGCGGATCAGGCCGCGCGGGCGGCCGACCTTGTCCATGGTCTGCGTGCAGGCATCGACGCAGAGCGAGCAGCCTATGCATTCGATCTGCTGGCCGTCACGGATGTCGATGCCGGTCGGGCAGACCGCGACGCAGAGGTTGCAGTCGACGCAGTCGCCACGGCCTTCCCAGTCGTCGCCCGCCTTGTGCTTGCCGCGCTTCTCGCCGCGCCACTTCTGATACGTGACGATCAGGCTCTGCTCGTCGAGCATGGCGGCCTGGAAGCGCGGCCAGGGGCACATGTAGGTGCAGACCTGTTCGCGGGCCCATCCCGCCAGGACGTAGGTGGTCGCGGTGAACAGGCCTACGAAGGCATAGACCTCCGCCGACGCCTCGCCTCGGAGGATCTTCACCAGCGTGCTCGGCGCATCGACATAGTAGAAGACCCAGGCGCCGCCGGTCGCCGCGGCGATGACGAGCCAGGCCGCATGCTTCAGCGTCTTGCGCGCCGCCTTCGCAACCGACATCGGCTGGCGGTCCATGCGCATGCGCTCGTTGCGGTCGCCCTCGATCAGCCGCTCGACCCACATGAACAGGTCGGTCCACACGGTCTGCGGACAGGTGAAGCCGCACCACACGCGCCCGAACAGCGAGGTGGCGAGGAACAGACCGAAGGCGGCGAGGATCAGCAGGCCGGTGACGAAGTAGACTTCCTGCGGCCAGATCACCGTGTCGAAGAACCAGCCGCGCCGCCCGTCGAGGTCGATCAGGATCGCCTGGTTGGGCGCATCCGGGCCGCGGTCCCAGCGGATCCACGGGACGAGGTAGTAGATGCCGAGCAGCAGGACGAGCACGGCCCACTTGATGCGCCGCCACTGTCCGGCGACGGCGCGCGGGTAGACCTTGATGCGGGTGACGTAGAGCGGCAACGCTTCCTTCTGCTTGCGCAGGGAAACCGCTTCGTCGTCGCGGACGCGATTGTCCATGGTACGCCTGTCTGCATCGCGCCTAGCGGCCGCCGCCCAGCGCGTGGACGTAGATGGCCAGCATCTTCAGGGTCGCCTCGTCGAGGCGGCCGTTCCATGCCGGCATGCTGCCGTTGCGCGCGTAGAAGATGGACCGGTAGACCGAATCGCGGTCGCCGCCATAGAGCCACAGCCCGTCGGCGAGATTGGGGGCGCCCAATTCCTGGTTGCCCTTGCCCTCGGCGCCGTGACAGGCGACGCACTGCTCCTGGTAGATCTTCGCGCCTTCCGGCGTGGCCTTGGCCTTGCCCGAGAGGCTGAGGACATAGTCGGTGACGGCGGCCACCTGCGCGCCGGTCAGCGCGCCGTCGACGCCGAAGCGCGGCATCATCGACTGGCGCGACTTGTCGTCGGCGTTGCGGATGCCGTACCGGATCGTCGTGTAGATCTGGTCGAGGCTGCCGCCCCAGATCCAGTCGTCGTCGACCAGGTTGGGGAAGCCCGGGCTGCCGGCGCCGCCGGCGCCGTGGCACTGCATGCAGTTGGTCTGGAAGGCCGAGCGTCCGCCGGCCATCGCGAAGTTGAGCAGCTCCGGCTCCTTGGCGATCTGGGCGAGCGGCGTCGCGCGGATGCGGTCGACATAGACCGCGCGCGACTTGGCCTGCGCCTCGAGCGCCTGGGTCAGCTCGACGCGGCTCGAATAGCCCAGCGAGCCCTCCAGATGGCCGTTCAGCCACGGCCAGGACGGGTAGAGGAAGCAGTAGACGGCCGCGAAGACGATGGTGGCGTAGAAGGTATAGACCCACCAGGTCGGCAGCGGCGTGTTCAGCTCCTTGACGCCGTCCCATTCGTGGCCGGTCGTGTCGCGGCCCGACAATGTGTCCTTTTCGATCTTGGTCGGCATGACGGGTCCTTCAGCGATCGTCGTCTTTGAGGGGAATCTGCGCGTCCTTCTCGAAGCGCTTCTTGTTGCGTGGCCGCCAGGCCCAGAAGGCGATGCCGGCAAAGACGATCAGCGCCCACACGGTCCACAGCGAGCCCAGGAACTCGCCCAGCGATTGCAGGGTCATGGCCGCCTCCTACTGCCGCAGCCGCTCGGGCGGCAGGTCGCCGAAGCGGACCAGCGTGCCCAGCATCTGCAGATACGCCACCAGCGCATCCATCTCGGTGATGGCCGTCGTGCTGCCGTTGAACTTGCCGACGACGACGCGCGGATAGCGCTTCTCGAGGGCCGTCGGATCGAGGTCGGGATTGACCTGGGCCTCGAGGTCGGCCTTGGCGTTGGCGATCATCTCGTCGCTATAGGGCGTGCCGACCGCGCGCAGCGTCTTGAGGTGCTGGGCGATGTCGCCATAGTCGAGCGGCTTGTCGGCCAGGAACGGGTAGGCCGGCATGATGCTCTCGGGCACCACGGCGCGCGGCGAGGCGAGATGCGCCACGTGCCAGTCGTTGGAGTAGCGGCCGCCGACGCGCGCGAGGTCCGGGCCGGTGCGCTTGGAGCCCCACTGGAACGGCTTGTCGTACATGCTCTCGGCGGCGAGGCTGTAGTGCCCGTAGCGCTCGACCTCGTCCTTGAAGGGCCGGATCTGCTGGCTGTGGCAGACGTAGCAGCCCTCGCGGATGTAGATGTTGCGCCCGAGCAGCTCGAGCGGCGTGTAGGGCCGCACGCCATCGACCCGCTCGATCGTCGTCTCGATCGTGAACAGCGGGATGATCTGGACCAGGCCGCCGATCGATACGGTGATCAGCGTCAGGACGAGCATCAGAATGGCGTTCTTCTCGATCCATTCGTGACGGATGAACATCGCGCGTCTCCTAGGCTGCGAGTGCAGGGCGGGGACGGGCGGCGAGCGTTGCCTCGCCGCGGATCGTGCGCCACATGTTGTAGGCCATCAGCAGGCCGCCGGTGAGGAAGAAGAGCCCGCCCAGCAGCCGGATCGCATAGAAGGGCTGCATGGCCGCGACCGTCTCCACGAACGAGTACTGCAGGAAGCCGAGCTCGTCGTAGGCGCGCCACATCAGGCCCTGCATGATGCCGCTCACCCACATCGCCGTGATGTAGAGAACGATGCCGATGGTCGAGATCCAGTAGTGCCAGCCCATCAGGCGGGTGGACCACATGCCGGGGCGGTTCCACAGCTTCGGCACCATGTAGTAGAGCGTGCCGAACACGATGAAGGCGACCCAGCCCAGCGCGCCGGAATGGACGTGACCGATCGTCCAGTCGGTATAGTGGCTGAGAGAGTTGACGGCCTTGATCGACATGACCGGGCCCTCGAACGTTGCCATGCCGTAGAAGCCGACGGCGGTGACGGAGAAGCGCAGGCCGGGATCGGTGCGCAGCTTGTCCCAGGCGCCCGACAGCGTCATCAGGCCGTTGATCATGCCGCCCCAGCTCGGCATCCACAGCATGACCGAGAAGACCATGCCGAGTGTCTGCGCCCAGTCGGGCAGCGACGTGTAGTGCAGGTGATGCGGGCCGGCCCAGATGTACATGAACACCAGGGACCAGAAGTGCACGATGGACAGGCGGTAGGAGTAGACCGGCCGGTTCGCCGCCTTGGGAATGTAGTAGTACATCATCCCGAGGAAGGCCGCGGTGAGGAAGAAGCCGACCGCGTTGTGGCCGTACCACCACTGGATCATCGCGTCCTGCACGCCGGACCAGGCGCCGTAGCTCTTGGTCCCGGTGATCGACACCGGCAGTGCGAGGTTGTTCACGATGTGCAGCATCGCGATGGTGACGATGAAGGCGAGGTAGAACCAGTTGGCCACGTAGATGTGCGGCTCCTCGCGCTTCAGCACGGTGCCGAGATAGGCCAGCAGGTAGGCGACCCAGACGATCGTCAGCCACAGGTCGACGAACCATTCGGGCTCGGCGTACTCCTTGCTCTGCGTGATGCCGAGCAGGTAGCCGGTGGCGGCCATGACGATGAAGAACTGGTAGCCAAGCAGGATGAACCAGGCGAGCGGTTCGCCGCCGAACAGGCGGGCGCGGCAGGTGCGCTGCACGACGTGGAAGGCGGTGCCGATCAGCGCGGTGCCGCCGAAGGCGAAGATCGCCGCCGAGGTGTGCAGCGGCCGCAGCCTTCCGAAGGTGAGATAGGGACTGTCGAAGCTCAGTTGCGGCCAGACGAGCTGGGCGGCGATGATGACGCCGACAAGGAAGGCCGCGATGCCCCAGAACATCGTCAGGACGACGGCGGCCCGGATCGGATCCTCGACATAGTGCGGCGTTGTTCGCGCACCGGCTGACAGGACGGCTGGACTCGACATGATCTCTCCCGCTTTGACACGGGGAGACTAGGGAGGCCGGGCGCGGCCTCCTTTGATGTGGGTCAAGGCCTGGCGCCGCCGACCGGTATGAAGTGTCGCATCATGTGAGGAAAAATCGCACCATGAGCGAACCTGTCGCAGTGTTTCAGGGGCCATCGCCCCAGATCCGGCGCGTGCCCATCGACCGGCCCTGGGTCTGGCTGGCCGCGGGCTGGAACGATCTCTGGGCCGCACCGGTGAGCGGCCTCGCCTGGGGCGCGGCCGCGGTCGCGGCAGGGTGGGTCGCCATCGCGCTGCTGCTGTGGCTCGACCAGCCCTGGCTGGTCCTTCCGCTCAGCGCCGGCTTCTTCTTCGTCGGCCCCTTCATGGCCGTCGGTCTCTACGAGACGAGCCGGAGACTCGGGGCGCGCCTGCCGGTCGATGGTTGGGCGACGCTCAGTGCCTGGCGGCGCAACCCCGACCAGATCGCCCTGATGGGCGTCGTGCTGCTCCTGCTTCACCTGGCGTGGATGCGCGCCGCGCAGCTCCTGTTCGCCCTGTTCCAGGGGTCGGGCGTGCCGTCGTGGGACCGCTTCACCGACGTGCTGTGGCACTCGGCGCGCAGCCTCCCTTTCCTGGCGGCCGGCGTGATGATCGGCGCGGCCCTGGCGGCGCTGGCCTTCGTCATCGGCGCCTTCTCCATTCCGTTCCTGCTCGACCGCCGCCACTCGAACGTGTTCGAGGCGATCGCCACCTCGGTCGCCGCGGTGCGCCTCAATCCGCGGCCGATGCTGCTGTGGGCGGGCTTGATCGTCATGCTCGTGGCCATGGCCATGGTGCCGGGCCTGCTCGGACTGATCGTCGTGTTGCCGACGGTGGCGCACGCCACCTGGCACGCCTATCGCGACGTGGTGGTCTTCGAGCAGCCGTCCGACCCGGCACACGCTGCTGCCTCTTCGTAATTCTCCGTAGTCGAATCCCTGAATTCTTCCCGCGCAAAACTGCGCGTACTGACGGGCTTGTGAAAAGGGAACCCGGACTGGGAGAGAGGACATGACTAGAAATCAGAAGCCGATGACTCGCCAGGAGTTCGTCCAGGACGTGAGCGGCATCGGTCTCTGGCTGTTCGCCTCCATCCTGCTCGTGCTCGCGATCGGCGCCGCCCTCGAGACCCTCGCGACGAGCTGAGGCGCCCGCAGGACACGCGCGCCGCACCCGGGGCCAATACCGGCGTGTCTTCGGCATTCGAGTTCGCCCGCAGCAACTAAAGCCGCTGGCTCGCGAGCGCCAGCATCAGCAGCGCATTGCCCACGAGCAGCGGGGCGCTCACCCATGAGGCGGCAGCGCGCATGCGCCGGCGCATGATCAATCCGCCCCACCCGACGGCAACGAGCGCGGGCACCGTGCCCAAGGCAAAACCCGCCATCGCCAGGGCGCCCACCGCCGCCGACCCGGTGCCGGCCGCGGCCGCGAGCGCGGCGTAGAGCAGGCCGCAGGGCAGGAAGCCCAGCAGGATGCCGAGCCCATAGCGCCCGGCCGGGGTGCGGGAGCGCGACAGCGGCGCCGCGAGTCGCGACAGCGCCGCGCTCCAGGGAGTCGTTCCGCCTCCAAGGGCCAGCCCGGCGGCCTGTGCGATCAGCAACAGCGCCGCGACGGCGAGCAGGACCGACGAGATCCAGGCAAAGCCAGTGGTGGCGGCGAAGAGCGCGGTGGCGCCACCGGCGGTGGCGCCCAGCGCCGTGTAGGTCGTGGCGCGCCCGAGATGATAGGGCAACAGCGCCGCGCCGGAGAGACGGCGCCATTCGCCGTAGCCCGACAGGGGCGCCGCATCGGCGGCAGCCATCACCTGGCCCAGCACGAAGGGTCCGCACATGCCCACGCAGTGCAGCGCGCCGCCCGCCAGTCCCGCCAGGAAGAGGGCGAGCGGCAGGGACGCCGCGACCGCTGGCAGATGCAGGCCGTCGCTGCACAGCGCGATCAGGTGGGAGACGAACTCCATCGCGGCAGTGGACACGCTCGGCGGGCGCAACGACTTGACCTGCATCAAGGCGGGCCGCGGCATGGGGCAGCAGATTTTCATCCTTGCGGAAGGGGAGCTGCGGATGACCTACAAGACGATCCTGGTCCATTGCGATGCCGGCCCGAAGGTCGCTCAGCGACTCGCCGTGGCGGCAGACCTCGCGGAGCTTCACGCCGCGCACCTGGTGGGCCTCCATGCCAGCCCGCCGCTGGAGGCGCCGGTCTTCTTCGAAGGCATGCCGATGGACAGTCTCTTCGCCAGCTACGAAGCCGGCGCCAGGGCCGACGAGGCCGCCGCGCGCAAGGCCTTCGACAGGGTCCTCAAGGGCCGGCACCTCTCTTCCGAATGGCGGGTGACGGAAGGTTTCATCGACACCGAACTCGCCGTCCAGGCGCGCTACGCCGATCTCCTCGTGGTCGGCCAGACCGATCCCGAGGCGCAGACGCCGACACCGTCGGATCTTCCCGAATCCGTTGTTCTCTCGACCGGCCGGCCCTGCCTCGTCGTGCCGCACGTCGGCGTCCGCAAGCCGCCGGGCCAGAGCGTGCTGCTTTGCTGGAACGCGACCCGCGAGAGCGCGCGCGCCGCGGCCGATGCGCTGCCGTTCCTGCGCGCCGCCCGCAAGGTGACGGTTCTGGTCGTCGATCCGCGCACCTCGCCCAACGGACATGGCGCCGAGCCGGGCGCCGACGTTGCGCATTGGCTGGCGCGCCATGGCGTGAAGGTGACGGTCCAGCGCGACGTCGCGGCCGATACGGATGTCGGCGGAGTCATTCTCTCGCGCGCGGCCGATCTCGACGTCGACCTGATCGTGATGGGCATCTACGGCCACAGCCGCGTGCGCGAGATGGTACTGGGCGGCGCCAGTCGGACGCTGCTCTCGAGCATGACCGTCCCCGTCTTCATTTCCCATTGAGGGCGGCGACCGTGGACGGCACCAACCTCACGCGGCGGAGTCTGGCGGCGTACGACCGCCCCGTCCCGCGCTACACCAGCTATCCGACGGCGGCGCAATTCCATGCCGACGTGGGGCCGGCCGATCATCACGCCTGGCTCGCGGCCCTGCCCGATGCCCGAGCGACGGTCTATCTGCACGTGCCGTTTTGCCGGCAACTCTGCTGGTACTGCGCCTGCAACACGTCGGCGATGAACCGCAAGCAGCCGCTCGAGGATTACGCTCAGGCCCTGATCCGCGAGATCGACCTTGTGGCCGATGCCGTACCGCACCTGCTGGTGGGGACGATCCAGTGGGGTGGCGGAACTCCCTCGCAGCTCGGGGCCGCGCGCCTCGCCCAGGTCTCCCGACATCTCGCGGCGCGGTTCGACCGCGCCAGCGGCTCGGAGACGTCTGTCGAGGTCGATCCGCGCTACTGCGACGAGGCCTTCGTTGCCGCGATGGCGGAGGCCGGCGTCACGCGCGTGAGCCTCGGCGTCCAGGACTTCGACATCGAGGTGCAGGAAGCCATCAACCGGATGCAGTCGGTCGAAGTCACGGGAGCGGCGATCGGCCGGTTTCGTGAGGCCGGGGTTCGCCACGTGAACATCGATCTCGTGTATGGACTGCCGCGCCAGACCTTGGATTCTCTGTCTCGCACGCTCGATGTCGCGCTCGCGATCCGTCCCGACCGGTTTGCGGTGTTCGGCTACGCGCATGTGCCCTGGATGAAGGCGCGGCAGCAGCTCATCGACGTGTCGACACTGCCCGGCCTGCCCGAGCGGGCCGCCATGGCCGATCTCGTCGCCGAGCGGCTCGTCGCGGCCGGGTACCACCGGATCGGCCTCGATCATTTCGCCCTGCCAACGGATCCGCTGGCGACGGCGGCGGGCCGCGGCAGGTTGCGTCGCAGCTTCCAGGGATACGTCGCCGAGGAATTGCCGTCGGTGATCGGTCTCGGCGCCTCGGCGATCTCGAGCCTGCCGCAGGGATTCGTCCAGAACGCGTCCGACACCAAACGCTACCAGTCCGCCATAGCGGCCGGCATTCTGGCGACCGAGCGCGGCGTGGCGACCCATGCCGCGGACCGGCTGCGGGCCGAGGTCATCGACAGGTTGATGTGCAACTTCACGGCGGATCTGGACGAGATCTGCCGCCGTCACGGGATCGCATCGGGCTCGTTCCTCGCCGGCATCGCGGACCTGCCGGCGCTGATCGACGACGGCCTGGTGCGCCTCGACGGCCAGCGGCTGCATGTCACCGATGACGGGCGGCCGCTGGTGCGGTTCGTCTGCGCCGCCTTCGACCAGTACCTCGCCCACGGCAAGGGGCGCCATTCCAGCGGCATCTGACGGAGTCATTCGATGAGCACCTATCTTCTCGTTCAGCGCCATGTCGAGGCCGCCCTCGCCGAAGCGGCGGCCAAGGGCATCGACGAGGACGTCGTCGCCCGTTCCCTGCTGTCCGAAGCGATCCGGATCTTCCGGCAGAAGCGCTCGGCCGGAGACATTGCCGAGGAACTCACGGCGGCGATCGACAATCTCGACGAGGATGCGCCGCTGGCCTTCATCCGGCCCTGAGGTTCATCCCGCCGCACGGGCGTGCTATCGTTCGCGGCAAGCGCCGCCGATCGATGCAGAATCCAAATCCATGAGCGAACCGACATTAGCGCTGGCGCTGGAGGCAGCCGAGGCACGGCTGCGCTCTGTCCTGCAGACCGTGCCGGACGCCATGCTGATCATCGACGAGAAGGGGCAGATCGAATCGCTGAGCATGACGGCGGAGCGGCTCTTCGGCTACGAGCATGCCGAGGTCGTGGGCCGCAATGTCAGCATCTTCATGCCGTCCCCCGACCGGGAACGCCACGACGCCTATATTGAGCGGTACCTGGCCACCGGCGAGAAGCGCATCATCGGCATCGGACGCGTCGTCGTCGGCCAGCGCAAGGATGGTTCGACCTTTCCCATGCACCTGACGGTCGGCGAGTTGCGCACCGGCGACCGGCATCATTTCACCGGCTTCATCCGCGACCTGACCGATCAGCAGATCACCGAATCGCGGCTGAAGGAACTGCAGTCCGAAGTGACGCACATGTCGCGCTTCACGGCGCTGGGCGAAATGGCGTCGACCCTTGCCCACGAGATCAACCAGCCCCTCACCGCCATCAGCAACTATCTCAAGGGCTCGCAGCGCATCCTGCAGCGGCTCGAGGGCGAGGAAGCCGCGATACTGCGCGATGCGATCGGCAAGGCGGCCGATCAGGCGCTGCGGGCCGGCCAGATCATCCGGCGCCTGCGCGAATTCGTGTCGCGCGGCGACAGCGAGCGCACGATCGAGAGCCTGCCGAAGCTGATCGAGGATGCCAGCACGTTTGCCCTTGTCGGTGCGCGCGAAAGCGGCATCGAGACCGTGTTCCGGCTCGATCCGGGCGCCACGCAGGTGTTTGCCGATCGCATCCAGATCCAGCAGGTTCTGGTCAACCTGATCCGCAATGCCATAGAGGCCATGACCGAGTCCGCGCCGCCGCGCCGGCTCGAGATCGCGACCGTGCTGCGGGAAGGCGGGTTCGTCGAGGTCTCGGTCGCCGATTCGGGCGCTGGTCTCGCGCCCGAGGTGGCGCGCAATCTCTTCCGGCCCTTCGTCACGACCAAGCGCAAGGGAATGGGCCTGGGGCTTTCGATCTGTCGTACGATCGTCGAGGCGCATGGCGGACGGATATCCGTCGCCGGCCGGGATGGCGGCGGCACGGCCTTTCGTTTCACCCTGCCGTCGACGGCCGGACGCGAGGAGGGAGACGATGTCTAGCCAGGTGGTCCACGTCATCGACGACGACGTCGACGTCCGCCAGTCTCTGGCCTTCCTGCTGAGTACGGCGGGACTGGCCGTGCGCGTTCACGATTCGGCGACCACCTTCCTGCAGTTGCTGCAGGATATCCAGGATGGATGCGTCGTCACCGACATCCGCATGCCGGGCATGGACGGACTGCAGCTTCAGAAGCGGCTCGCCGAGCTGCGGCCCCGCCTGCCGGTGATCGTCATGACCGGCCATGGCGACGTGCCGCTGGCCGTACAGGCGATGAAAGCCGGTGCCGTCGACTTCATCGAGAAGCCCTTCGACGACGAGGTGCTGCTCGCCGCGATCCGTTCCGCCCTGGCGCGTCACGCCCGCGACACCGAGCACGAGTCCCGTGTCGCGGCCATCACCGCGCGACTCGCCCTCCTGTCGGAGCGCGAGCGCGAGGTGTTGAAGGGCCTGGTCGACGGCAAGCCCAACAAGGTGATCGCCTACGATCTCGGCATCAGCGCCCGGACCGTCGAGGTCTACCGCGCCAACGTCATGACCAAGATGCAGGCCGACAGCCTGTCGGCGCTGGTGCGGATGGTCTTGGCGACCGCGCCACCCGACAAGACCCCCGGTCCGGACGGCGCCGCGGCAACCTGAAGGCTGTTTCGGCTCAGCGCCTTCCGTCGGCGACCGGCACGAGGTTCAGCTCGACGAAACGTGTCAGTTCGCCCTGGGACAGTTTGCGCGGTTCGCCGAGCTCGAACAGGGTTCGGTGCGCGAGCACGACACGGGCGGTCAGGGAAATCGAGCGGTTCTCAAGGGACAGGCCGGCCGGGAGGCGCAGCGAGAAGCCCAGCGGCAGGTGCCAGCCGCTCCGCACGACCTGTTCGGTCAGGACGCCCGGCGGATCCTGCGACGTATCGAGCAGCTGAATTTGAAGTTCGATGCCTCTCTGCAGGGGCTCCTTCTGGGGATGGATCGCGGACCCGTTGATCACGATCGCCGGCGGCAGGCGGTCGCCGAGGTCCCGCAGCAGTGCGCTCGCATGGAACATCGTCGCCTGGCCCTCGGCGTTCAGGACGCAGGTGAAGCGGAAGAGGAACGACGTGCCGTCGCGCCTCTTCGCCCAGCCGTTGCTCGTGATCGTCGTCAGGACGGATCGCGAATCCGCATCCTCGGTCCTGTCGATGGTCATCCAGGGACGCCCGTCGAGCGCGAGCGTCATGAAGGCGGGATCGCCCTGTCGCACGGTGCTGCCGGCCTTGCCGGCGCATCGCGAAAGCAGGGGAACGGGCGAGCTGTCGGAAGGTTCGGCGCGCACATCGAGCGACAGGGCCAGCGCGAGGATCACGACCACTGCCTGCGCGAAGCGGACGCAGAGCGTCCATCCCCATCGGGCGAGAGCGGGTGGCTCGGGCTGCGGCGTCATGTCTGCTCCTCCGACCTTGCACGGCGGGCCAGCGCGAGGCTCGTCCGGGCACCCCGATACAGTAGAGCCGGCGGGTAAGGCCCCCATGATCCAGATCAACGACGGTCCGCATTCGCGGTGGGACACAACTGCCTGCCGAACGTCACGCATCAGAAGCCAGCAGGGGCGCGCCTTGTCAGACGGAAATCCCGACCTGCCGCGCACGGCTTCGCCGGATCGGCGCGGCGCGCGGCTGGCGGGTCGGATCGGGCCGGGCATCGTGACCGGCGCGGCGGACGACGATCCGAGCGGCATCGCGACCTACTCGCAGGCCGGGGCGCAGGCCGGTTTCGGTCTTCTCTGGACGGTGGTCCTCACCTGGCCGCTGATGGTGGCGGTCCAGTCGGTCAGCGCCCGGATCGGCCGCGTCACCGGGCGGGGGCTCGCGGCCAATCTGTGCCGGGTGTTTCCGCGCCCCCTGGTGCTGGTGGCGGTTGCCCTGCTGTTCGTGGCCAACACCGTCAACATCGGCGCGGACCTTTCGGCGATGGGCGCCGCCGTGAACATGCTCCTGCCGTGGGACCGCCATGGCTACACGCTGGCCTTCGGCGCCCTCTCGCTGCTGGCGATCGTGTTCGTGCCCTACAGCCGCTATGTCGGCTACCTGAAATGGCTGACCTTTTCGCTGCTGGCCTATGGCGGCATCGTGTTCACGGTGCGGCTCGACTGGGCGGCCGTGGCGGCCGGTTCCCTGGTTCCGGCCTTCGATCTCGACAGCCGGACGCTGATGCTGGTCGTGGCGGTGCTCGGCACGACGATCGCGCCTTACCTCTTCTTCTGGCAGACGTCGCAGGAAGTCGAGGACGAGGAGGCGGACCCCGAAGCGGCGCCCCTGATCGTATCCGCCGATCATGCCGGGCTCGAGATCGCCCGGATCAACCGCGAGACCGCCATCGGCATGGCCGTGTCGAACATCGTCGCCTTCTTCATCATGCTGACGACCGCCGCGACTCTCCATGCATCCGGCGTCACGGACATCCAGAGCACGGAGCAGGCCGCGGCGGCGCTGCGGCCGATCGCCGGCGAGGCGACGTTCCTGCTCTTCAGCCTGGGCATCGTCGGGACAGGATTGCTGGCCGTGCCGGTGCTGGCCGGATCGGCGGCCTATGCTTTCGGCGAGGTACTCGGCTGGACCACGGGGCTCGAGAATCGCCCGCGCGACGCGCTCCCTTTCTACGCCGTCATTGCCGCGGGCATCGGGATCGGCCTCGCGGTCGACCACCTTGCCCTCGATCCCATCAAGGCGCTGGTCTGGTCGGCGGTATTGAACGGCGTGATCGTGGTGCCCTTCATCGCTGCCATGATGGTCGTCGCGTCGAGGCCGGACATCATGGGGGCGTTCGTCGCCAGCTGGTGGCAGCGAATCCTTGGATGGCTGACCTTCGCGGTGATGGGTGCCGCCGCGCTGGCCATGTTCGCCCTGCTGTAGGTCCGCAGTTCGGCGCTGCGGAAAACTGCAGACCTTGAGCCATATCAAGGGCCACCTGCGCCTTCGGGTCTATTGGGAAGGTGTATCCGGCACGGAGCAACCCATGCTGCGTTGGGGCGCACTCCTCTCGATTGGCGTTCTGGGCTTCGGTGGCTTGATCCTGGCCGGTCTCACAAGCGACGTCCGCGTCTTCGTCATCTGTCTTCCCTTCAGCCTGCTGGCCGTCCTGCTCTGGTGGTGGCTGATGAAGGACGCCGACGATGCCCGGCGGACGCATCGACAAAAGGGAGACGGCTAATGCACCTGAAACAGATTCGACTGGAACTTGCCCGGACACCCGAGTTCCCCAACGGCAGCGCGGCGCACGGCTACGAGCTCGTGGCACCCCTGGACGCCAAGGGTCATCTCGACTCGGCGGGTTTCTCGGATGCCAAGGCAGCCTGCACCGTTCGCCGATTCTGGGCCGGCGCCGACGACGAGCACGGCGCGCTGATCCATACGCGCGGCGGCTGGGTCTTCTCGTACGCGCCCGGCCCGGACGACGACGAGCCGATCTTCAAGCTCGACCGGCATCAGTTCACGGTCGGCGACTACATCACCGTCACCGAGCACGACGGTGTCGCGAGGCCCTTTCGTGTCGTCGAGGTGAAGCCCGCCATCCTGCGCCGCTGACGGCAAGCCGATGTCCTGAAACCAAGGAGGCCAACATGTCCGCACCGTTCCCATCCCTGATCCCCGAGCCCGGCCTGTCCGCTGCCGGCGATTCGCTTGTCGAATGGCAGCGCGGCATCACCGAGTTCGCCTTCCTGCGCCTCAACCGCAACCTGCAGTGCTGCCAGGATCTCATGGGCGCGAGGACGCCGGCCGACCTGCACAAGGTCCAGCAGGACTGGGCCCTGCAGTTCTCGTCCGACTATCGGGACGAAATCCGCCGGCAGATTGAACTGCTGGCCTCCGCGCCCGCCACATCGGACGAGGTGCAGGAGACCGCCGCGCTCGTCGCCTGATTGCCGGGCGGTTGAGGCAGATCAACCCGCCGCTACCGGTCGGAGCCTATCGTCGCGCATGAAACGCGGAGGAACGTCATGACCAGGATGATGGCGGCCGTCTTTGCCGAACCGGGACGCATCGTCCTGGAATCGCGACCGATGCCCGACGTCGGACCCCTGGATGCGTTGCTGCGCATCTCGACGACCACGATCTGCGGCACCGATGTTCACATCCTTCGCGGCGAGTATCCCGTCCGCAAGGGACTGATCGTCGGTCACGAGCCGGTGGGGATCATCGAGAAGCTGGGCTCGCAGGTGAAGGGCTACAAGGAAGGCCAGCGCGTCATCGCCGGCGCGATCACCCCCAGCGGACACAGCTACGCCTGCCTCTGCGGCCAGCATTCGCAGGACGGGGCCGAAACCCGCCACGGATTCAAGCCGGCGGGCGGCTGGCGCTTCGGCAACACCATCGACGGCTGCCAGGCGGAGTTCGTCCTGGTGCCGGACGCGATGGCGAACCTGGCGCCGGTGCCAGGCAACCTCAGCGACGAGCAGGTCCTGATGTGCCCCGACATCATGTCGACCGGGTTTGCCGGCGCCGAGAGCGGCCAGGTCCGGATCGGCGACACGGTGGCGGTGTTCGCCCTCGGCCCGATCGGGCTTTGCGCGGCGCTCGGGGCGCGGCTGATGGGGGCGACCACCGTGATCGGCGTCGATACCGTCGCGGCCCGGATGGCCGTTGCCCGCAAGCTCGGCGTCGATCACGTGATCGATTTCCGCAAGGGCGATCCGGTGGCGGCGATCCGCGAGTTGACCGACGGTCGCGGTGTCGATGTGGCCATCGAGGCACTCGGCACCCAGCAGACCTTCGAGAACGCCCTGCGCGTGCTGCGCCCCGGCGGCACGCTGTCGAGCCTCGGTGTCTATTCGGGCGACCTCCGCATCCCGCTCGATGCCTTCACCGCGGGCCTGGGAGACAACAAGATCGTCACCTCCCTGTGCCCGGGCGGCAAGGAACGCATGCGCCGCCTGATGGCCGCGGTCTCCTCGGGCCGGGCCAACCTCGAGGCGCTGGTCACGCACCGCTTCGCCCTGGCCGACATCGAGGCGGCCTACGACCTCTTCGCCCATCAGCGCGACGGCGTGCTGAAAGTGGCGATCACGCCCTGAGGCCGGCATGACCCTCGTCAACGACCCCGGTGCAGAACCGCCATCCTCGGCGAAGACACACGGCTTGCTGCGCCCCGATTTCGTCTGGGGCGTCTCGACCTCGTCGTACCAGATCGAAGGCGCCGCCCGGGAAGGCGGGCGCGGCGAGAGCATCTGGGATCCGTTCTGCCGCCAGCAAGGCCGGATCGCCAATGGCGATACGGGCGACGTGGCCTGCGATCACTATCACCGCTATCGCGAGGACGTCGCGCTGATGCGGCAGCTGGGCGTGGGCGCCTACCGGTTCTCGGTCGCCTGGCCGCGTGTCCTTCCCGCCGGCCGGGGGCAAGCGAACGAGACCGGACTCGAATTCTACGACCGGCTGGTCGACAGTCTGCTCGCCGTCGGCATCGAACCCTGGGTCTGCCTCTACCACTGGGATCTTCCGCAGGCTCTTCAGGAGGCCGGTGGCTGGGTCAACCGGGACTGCGCCAGCTGGTTCGCCGACTATGCGCGCCTCGTCGCGAGCCGCCTCGGCGATCGCGTCAAGCGGTTCGCAACGTTCAACGAGCCGAGTGTGTTCACGCTCTTTGGCTATGCCTTCGGCTGGCATCCGCCCGCAGTCGACGACGCGGCCAGCCATCATGCGGCGATCCACCACGTCAACCTGGCGCACGGGATGGCCATCGACGTGCTGCGCGACTACATCATCGGCGCATCGCTGGGTGCCATCCACAACATGCAGCCGGCGCGACCGGTGCAGGCGACGGCGGAAGACCGGGCGGCCGCGCGGATGCTCGATTGCTACTGGAATCGCGCTTTCGCCGATCCGCAGATGCTGGGTGTCTATCCCGACGCCCTCGCGGCCCGCATGGCGCCGTTCTGCCGCGACGGCGACCTGAAGCGGATCCATCGCCCGGTCGACTGGCTGGGGATCAACCACTATTCGCCGGTCTATGCGCGGGCCGATTCCGCCTCGAGGCTGGGGTTCGCGTGGAGTGATGCGCCGGCCGACGCGCCGCGCTCGCCCATCGGCTGGCAGATCGACCCCGCCGCCTTTCGCGACGTCCTGATCGACGCCTGCGACCGCTACGGCCTGCCGATCTACGTCACCGAGAACGGCGCGGGAGCGGTCGAGCTGGCGGATGCCTCCGGCGCCGTCGACGATCGCGAGCGCATCGAGTATCTCGCGGCGTACATCGAGGCGCTGGAAGAAGCGACCGTGCTCGGGGCCGACGTGCGAGGCTATTTCGTGTGGTCGCTGCTCGACAATTTCGAGTGGGGTGCGGGCTATTCGAACCGCTTCGGCATCGTTCGCGTGGACTACGCCACGCAGGCGCGCACGCCCAAGGCGTCGGCCAGATGGTACGCGGCTCGGATCGCGTCGCATCGCGCGAAGGCCACGGCATGACCTGCCGTCTCCTTGCCGATGTCGGCGGGACGCGCACCCGGTTCGCGCTTCTCGACGGCGAAGGGCTGGGGGCCATCGAATCGGTACCGACGGGCGCCTATTCGAGCGCTGTCGATGCCTTCCGGCACTTTCTCAACGGCCTGGCGGAAGGGAGGGTCGTCGAGGAAGCCGTGATCGCGGCGGCCGGTCCGGTCTCGGGCGGACGCTGCAAACTCACGAACGCGTCGTGGGTGCTGGAGAGCGAGCAGTTGCAGCGCCAGCTGTCGTTGCGCGACGTCACGCTCGTCAACGATCTCGCCGCGCTCGCCTGGGGCGTACCAGACCTGACCGACGGCGACGTCGTGGCGATCGGCGAGGGTTATTGTGATCCGGGCAGCCCGGTCGTTCTTCTGGCGCCCGGCACCGGAATGGGCGTCGCCTGCTACATACCCGGTGCCGAAGGTTCGCATGTGCTCTCGAGCGAAGGCGGGCATGCGACCCTAGCGGCGGGAGATGCGGCAGAGGCATCCGTGATCGAGTCCCTGCGCCGCCGCTTCGACCATGTTTCCGCCGAGCGCGTGCTCTCCGGAGGCGGGCTGGTGAACCTGTACCAGGCACTCGGTGGCCGCGGGGGCCGCGCCGATGCGGTCACGCCCGAGGAGATCGTGCGAGGCGCCCTGCAGGGCGACGACCGGCAGGCCGGCGACGCGGTCGGCATGTTCTGCGGGTTCCTCGGATCCTTCGCCGGCGATCTGGCGCTCCTGTTCGGCGCCAAGGGCGGCGTCCTGATCGGGGGCGGCATCGGGCCTCGCCTCGCTTCGGTGCTGCAGCGCTCGGCATTCCGGGCGAAGTTCGTCCGCAAGGGTCGGTTCGAGTCCTACGCCGCCGGGATCGCGACCCGCGTCATCGTTCGTCCGGAGCCGACTTTCCTCGGCCTCAAGGCCCTGGCGACGAGAAGCGGGACGTGAGGGAAGACGCACCCTCTGCCGTAGGGCGAGGATCGCTGCGGCGTTTCTGGCGAACGGCGGCGGGTTTCGGGACCGGTGCGGGAAGCTGGCTGCCGTGGCTTCTCATCGGATCGCTGGTCGTCTGCGTGATCGCGCAGCTGCTCGTGCAATACCGGCTGAACATCTGGAATCGCGACTTCTTCGATGCGCTGGAGCAGCGCGACGGATCGGAGATCCGCAACCAGACCTACCTGCTGCCGCAGTTCGCGGCGGCCAGCATCGCGCTCGCCGTCTTCGCGGTCTGGGCGCGCATGACCTTCCAGCGGCGGTGGCGCGGCTGGCTGACCATTCGCCTGCTCGAACTCTGGCTCGACAACGACAACTGCCGTCGGCTCGATGCCGGCGCGGACGAGCCGCAGCTGCCGGAGTACCGCATCGCCGAGGACGCGCGCATCGCCACGGATGCGCCGATCGATCTCGTCACCGGGCTCCTGTCGTCGGTCCTGACCGCTTCGACCTTCGTGGTCGTGCTGTGGACGATCGGCGGCAGCCTGCCTGTCGGTCCGCCCGAACTGGGCTTCGAATTGCCGGGCTACCTGGTCTTCGCCAGCGTTCTCTATGCGGCGCTGACGACGGGAATGATGATCCTCGTGGGACGTCGCATGGCGCACGTCATCGAGCGGAAGAACCAGGCGGAATCCGAACTGAAGTTCGCGGTGGCCCGGCTGCGCTCGGCACAGGGCGAGCCACGGGTGCACGGTGCGATCGCGCAGGCTGCGCCCGTGGGCTTTGCGCTGGAGGAGGTCCTGCGCACCTGGGCCTCGCTGTGCGGCCAGCATGTGCGGACGACGCTCGTCTCGCACGGCAATACGCTGCTCGCACCGATCATCGGATTGATCCTCTGTGTCCCGAAATACATCGACCGCTCCCTGTCGCTGGGGGAGGTGACGCAGGCGGCGGCGGCGTTCGCCGCCGTCCAGATCGCCTTCAACTGGCTGGTCGACAACTATCCTAGATTGGCCGAATGGGCCTCGTCGGCCAGCCGCGTCGGCGTCCTGCTGCTGGCGATCGACAGGCTCGCGGTCCTGTATCCCAAGCCCGCCGGCCCTGCGGCTCCGCCACGGTAGCGGTCGCCGTTTCAGGGTTGATGTACGTCAAGGGGCCAGCGTCCCGTGCATGCGACGATGATGCGTCCATCAAGGGAGGCGGCCGTGACGAAAGATACCTACGGTTATCTCGGCGTCGAACCGGGCGTGCTGCGCGAACAGCTGGAGAAGCTCGCGGCAACCCTCGAGACCATGGTGAACGCCGAGAGCAAGGAGGCGCTGCATAGTGCCGACGAAGCGGCCCGCGGCCTGCTGGCCAAGGCCAGGGCGCTCGCCGACAAGATCGACATGGATCAGGCCGCGAGCCTGGCGCGGGACGGGCGCCAGGAACTCGAGCGATCGATCCGCGAACGGCCGTGGACGTCGGTGGCCTGCGCCGCGGCGGCCGGCCTGCTGCTGGGTGTCCTGCTGGTGCGGCGGTGAGCGACACCAGGGCGTCGTCGTCGGGCGCCGTTTCTCTCGCGAGCCTGGCGCTGCGGATGCTCGGCCTGATGGCGGCTGGCGTGGCAGGCAATGCCGTCCGAAGGACGGCCCGGCAGATCGGCGGTTGGAGCGTCGTGGCGGCGCTCTGCACCGTCAGCGTCGGGTTCTTCAGCTTTGCGGCCTTCGGCTTCCTCTCGCACTGGCTCGACAGTTCCTACGCCGGACTGATTCTCGGCGCGGTCTATCTGGTGGCGGCACTCGTCCTCGCCCTGATCCTCCAGTCGGGCGACCGGCGCGGGCGATCGACCCGCTGAACGGTCTGCGGCAGGAGGAGCGGTTTCTTGAGGGCGATGGTTCTCTCGTCGCGAGGCGGGCGACTGGATCTCGTGCAGCGTCCCGATCCCCAGCCGGGAGCGGGCGAGGTCCTGATCCGGGTCGAGGCCTGCGGCGTGTGTCGCACCGATCTCCACATCGTCGATGGTGAATTGCCGGATATCAGGCTGCCGCTGGTGCCGGGTCACGAGATCGTCGGCATCGTGGAAGCGACCGGCAGCGGCGTGCCCAACCGCCGTCTCGGCACGCGCGTCGGCGTCCCCTGGCTGGGCGGAACCTGCGGGTGCTGCTCGTATTGCACCTCTGACAGTGAGAACCTGTGCGATCGGCCGGTCTTCACCGGCCTCACCCGCGACGGCGGCTTTGCCACCCATGCGGTCGCCCGCGCGGACTTCACGATCCCGCTCGATGGATTCGGCGACCCGGTTGCTGCGGCTCCACTGCTCTGCGCCGGCCTGATCGGCTGGCGCGCCCTCAAGCTCAGCGGCGCGGGCCACCGTATCGGCATCTACGGCTTCGGCGCGGCCGCTCACATCATTGCCCAGGTGTGCCGGTGGCAAGGGCGTGAGGTCCATGCCTTCACTCGCCCCGGAGACGGCGCGGCGCAGGCGCATGCTCGCTCGCTGGGTGCGGCCTGGGTCGGCGGCTCCGACGAGCGGCCGCCGGCGCCGCTGGATGCCGCCATTCTGTTCGCGCCGGTCGGCGATCTCGTGCCCGCGGCGCTTCGCGTCGTTCGCAAGGGTGGTCGGGTGGTCTGCGGGGGAATTCACATGAGCGACATTCCGGCGTTTCCCTACAGTCTGCTCTGGGGGGAGCGACAAGTCCTGTCCGTCGCCAACCTGACGCGCGAGGACGCGCGCGAGTTCCTCGCGGTGGCGCCGCTGGTGCCGGTGAAGACGTCGACGACCGTCTACAAGCTGGAGGCGGCAAACGAGGCGATCGCCGATCTGCGCGCCGGCGCATTCCAGGGCGCCGCGGTTCTGGTTCCCTGATCGCGTGTCGGCATTCGGAAGCGGTGGAGGCAATTCCATGAACTACCGGACGATTCTGGTTTCGTTGCCGCCGGGCCGCGCCAACGGCCGGCTGCTGGCGGCGTCGGTGAGTCTGGCGAAGCGGTTCGATGCCGTGCTTCTCGGACGCGCCGCTTGTCGCCCCATCCATTGCCTCTGCCGCGACTATCCCGTTCCCGCCGGCCTGTTCGAGGAGGACCGCCGGCAACGGGAGAGGCATCTCGTGGAGGCGGAGGCCGCTTTCCGGGCGGCCACCGTGGACCTCGAACAGCCGGTCGACTGGAGCGGGCGCAGTTGCCTCGAGCCGCTGGCGGACTACCTCGCGGAAGAGTCGGCCGCCTCCGACCTGATCGTCGTGGGCACGGCGAAGAAGGACGATCCGTTCGACGCGACCCGACAGCCCGATCTCTGCGATCTCGTGATGAAGGCCGGCCGGCCGGTGCTGCTCCTGCCGCAGTCCCGCGATGCCGTGTCCTTCGATCGCATTCTGGTGGCCTGGAAGGATTCGCGAGAGGCAAGGCGCGCGATCGCCGACGCGCTGCCTCTGCTGAAATCCGCCACCCGAGTGACGGTCGTCACGATGGACGCGGCAGAGGACCAGGCGATGGCGCGCAGCAGCATCGCGCGCGTGGCGAACTGGCTGGCGCGCCATGACGTCAGGGCAGAGACGCTGGTCGTTCCCACCACGAAGGCGAACGCCTCGCAGCTTCTCGAGATCGCGCGGGGCGGCGATGCCGACCTGATCGTGGCGGGCGCCTACGGTTACAGTCGCGAAGGCAGATGGACGCTGGGCGGCGTCACGGCCGAGCTTCTGACGGGGGAGCGATGCGCGTTTCTTTCACACTAGGCTTCACCGCGGCCGCGCTGCTCCTGCTCGCGGCCTGTGGCGGCAACCCGCCGGACCCCGCCGGAAGTACGGCACCACCACCGCCGCGCGATGAGAGGAACGCCGCGCTGAGGGAGGTCGGTGTCGACGTGCCCGCGCGCGGCAAGTTCGTCGTGGTGAACATCCCCTCGTTCGAACTCATCGCGTTCGAGAACGGCACCCCGGTCCTGCGCAGTCGCGTGGTCGTCGGGCGGAAGGCCACGCCCACGCCCGAACTGGCCACCGCCATCGCCGCCGTGAAATTCAATCCGTCCTGGACGCCGACGCCCGCGATGGTGCGGTGGGAGGGCGCCCGCTTCATGCCGCCGGGGCCGCACAACCCGCTCGGCCGCGTGCTCTTCGAGCTCGACAACGATCAGCTGATCTTCATGCACGACACGAACGACCGGTCGTACTTCGACAAGGCCAGCCGGGCCTTCAGTCACGGCTGCGTCCGCGTGGAGCAGGCGCGCGAGCTGGCTGCATGGGCGCTGGACATGACGCGGCCGGAGATCGATGCGGCGATCGCCGCTGGCGCCACGCGTCGCGTACCGCTGGCCGCCGAAATCCCCACGCGCCTCGTCTACCGCACGCGCTTTCCCGATGCCGCCGGGCGGCTGGTCGATCATCCCGATGTCTACGGACGCGGCACCGTCGCGCAGGCCGCCGGCGGGCACGAAGGAGCGGAACACTGCTCCGCCGCCCTTTGAGGTGGCGGGCGGACGGGAAGGGATGTGGCGGTCAGCAGCCCTGGAGGTGACGCAGTCCCTTGATGTCGCACAGGTCGACGTCGCGGCTGCCAGAACGCAAGCCGATCAGGTGATCGCGCGCCAGCTGGGTCAGTGTGCGCGATACCGTCTCGATGGTGAGGCCGAGATGGTCGGCGATGTCGGCGCGCTGCATCGGCAGGACCACATGCCCGTCTTCCTGGGAGAGGCGGTCCGCCATTTCCAGCAGGAAGCTGGCGAGCTTCTCCTGTGCCGTCTTGCGGCCGAGCAGCAGCATGTGGTCCTGCGCCCGCTCCAGGCTGCGCATCATCGACGTCATCACCTGCTCGCCGAACGCGGGGTCGCTGGCGGTCAGTTCGACGAGCCGGGAGCGGCGGAAGGCGATCACGGTTGTGGCCTCGACGGCCTCGGCGGTGAAGCGGTGGTCGCTGTCGGCTTCCAGGCCGAAGATGTCGCCGGGCAGGTGGAAAGCGTCGATCTGGCGCCGGCCGTCGCTGAGCAGCTTGTAGGATCGGATCGAGCCCGAGACGACCTTGTAGAAAAAGTCGGCCTCGTCGCCTTCGGCGAAGAGCTCGTCGCCCTTGGCGAAGTGCTGCGTGAGGCCGATGGCGCCGGAGCGGCTGGCGGGGGCGGCGGAACGCTTGAAGATGATCGCGGGCGTCGAGTGCTGCGGACGAATGGCGGTTGCTTGCATTGTGTCCCCCTGACGGTGTTCTCGATCGAACTGTCAGCTGGGTACCGTGGCTGCATGCCGGCTGCTATTCGGGTCTTAGACTAAGGGATTCTACGTAGGCCGCCCGGACAGGCCGTTCACGAACTCCGAGAAAAGCCGGTATTTGACGCCGACTACGGCGAATTCCCGCGCCCAGTTCACGAGATCGCCCCAGGGATCATTCAGCTTGCCCAGGCCGCCGACGATGGCCACCACGGTGCCGACTTCCATGTTCCCTTCGAGGACCTGCCACCCGCCGAGGCACAGCGCCGAGGCGACACCCAGGTGGTGCATCATGTTCATCAGCAGGTTGAGCGTGAATTTCAGCCGGTAGATTCCCATGTTGAGCGAGAAGACGCGTCGGATCGGCCCGTGCGCCCAGCCCCACCCCGCAGTCCGGGCGACGACCTTGTCCAGCACGCCGGCGCTGATGCTTCGCTTCACGAGGATCCGCTCGCGCGCGCGGCGGTTGATGCCGGCCTGAAGCAGCGGCACGAACACGGTTTGCGGCAGGAAGAACGCAAGGCCGAGCAGGGCCAGCCGCCAGTCGAGCATGACCATGTATCCGACAAGGCTCGCCAGGATGCCCGCCTGCAGCAGCGGCTCGGAGAGGCTGATGCCGGTGAAGCCGCCGATCGGCTCGGCCTCCTCCAGCATCATGGAAATCTGCGCCCCGACTTCCTCGACCGACCCCATGTGGTCGGCCCGGTCGGCGGCCGCCGAAACGACTTCGCGCAGGTGCCGCACCGAGTCCTCAGCCACCCAGCCCCGGTACACGTTGAGCAGGAGTTTCAGCAGCTGTTCGGCCAACGCCACCGCGCCGTAGCCTGCGGCCAGCCAGGCCACGGTCGAGAACGATCCATGGTCGACCAGGGTGTTGACGACACGGCGCTGGAGTTCGAGGGGCAGCGCGGCCAGCGCGAAGACCGCCACCGACAGCGCGGCCAGACCGATCTGGTGGCGACCCGAGTAGGCGATGACGTATCCGGCGATCCGCCGCGGGAGCAGGGCGCCGGGCTCAGGCGCTGCCATGGAAAATGTGCTGGATCGTCTCGACCAGCCCGGGCCCGCTGAGAGGCTTCTCGAGCACGGCGCTCACGCCCAGCTGCGCGGCCCGGCCCCGCAGCGCGCGATTGACCAGCCCGCTGATCAGGATCACGGGCAGGTCGGGCTTGCTATCGCGCAGGCGCTCGATGAGTTCGAGGCCGTCGACTTCCGGCATCCTGTAGTCGGTGATCAGCAGGCAGTTCTGGCCGGGAATGGGTTCGGCGAGGAGCCCGGCGGAGCTGGCATAGCTGCGGACGCAGAAGCCTTCCGCATGCAAGGCGAAGGCGAGTGCGCTACGCACCGCGTCATCGTCGTCCACCACCAGGACAAGAGGCGCCTCGATTCCCATGTCGAATGGTTGTCCACCGGGCGGGAGCCTGCCTTGATCCAGAGCAATTCGCCGCGCCTCCTCTTGGCGGGCGACCTCAGCCGGGAGGGTTGGCGGGCTCAATGGGAGACGAAGAGCGGAACGGTCGTTTCGGTCAGCACCGTTTTGCTGGCGCCACCGAGGATCGTTTCGCGGATGCGGCTACGGCCGTATAGCCCCATGACGATCAGGTCGGCATCGAGATCCGAGGCTCGTGACAGGATAACGCCGCCTACGTCGTTGTCTGCCGCGACCTCCCGCTGCACCGTCACGGCAACGCCATGGCGCGCCAGCCATGTCGCGACGTCGGCCCCCGGTTCGGCACCGTGGCCGGAGGGGGAACTGCGGGGATCGACGACGAGAATCGTCACCCTCTTGGACCCGCGCAGGAGCGGCAGCGCATCGGCGGCTGCCCGCGCGCTCTCCCGTGAGGCGTTCCAGCAGAGCAGGACGTTCGTGCCCGGTGGCTTGCCGGAGCTCATGCGCGGGACGACGAGGCAGGGCCGCCCGGCCGACAGCGCGACGCTTTCCGGCAGATCGGACGGGGTCGATGTCGCGGCCTGCGGGTTGGACTGGCCGAGGATCAGAAGATCCGCATATCGCGCATGGCTGGCGAGCACGTCGTCTACGTATCCGTCGGCCATCCGCCACTCGTGGGAGAGTTGGTTCCCCCGAAGTGCGTTTTCGAAAGCAGATTTGGCCTTGTCGGCCTCCGCCCGCGCGGCGGAATCGTAACTTGCGAACAGTGCATCCATGGCAACGCCGCCTTCGAAGAAGGCGGAAACCTGCAGCGGCGGTCGGGCATGTACGCCGACCAGGTGCGCCGCGTTGCGCTGGGCCAGTTCGGCCGCAACGGCGAGCCGTTTGCCGGCTTCGGGCGCCGCGTCGCAGTGAACGAGAATGGTCTTGAAATCCATCGCCATCTCCTTGTCCGACGGGTATTGATCGCACAGCGGACAGCGGACGGCCTTGATTTAGGTCACGAGGAAAGGCTGCGCTTCCTTGATGTGTCTCAAGGTGCTGCCGGGAGGACTGACTAGGTTCTCTGCATCAAGTCACTCTCTTAAGGGAGGTCAGGATGTTCCCCCGCATTCTTCGTGCTTCGGCTGCAATGGCCATTCTCGCCGCCTTCGCGGCGCCGGCCGCGGCGCAGACCAAGTCCGGCGTCAACGCCGGCTCGCTCACCTGCACTGTCTCCGGCGGCGTCGGCTTCGTGTTCGGCTCGTCGAAGGAGCTCACCTGCCTGTTCAGCCGCAGCAACGGCATGGCGGAGCGCTACACCGGCACCATCAAGAAGTTCGGCCTGGACGTCGGCTTCACCAAGGAGGCGCAGATCGTCTGGCTGGTGTTCGCCCCGGGCAGCCTGTCGTCCGGCGCGCTGGCGGGCGTCTATGCCGGCGCGACCGCGTCGGCCACTGCGGGCGCGGGCGTCGGTGCCAATGTCCTGGTCGGCGGCAGCAACAACCAGGTTTCGCTGCAGCCCGTCAGCGTGGAGGGAAGCGTGGGCCTGAACGTGGCGGCGGGCATCGCCGAGGTCGAGCTCCGGGCTGTGAAGTAGCACCGGGCGCGGCGGGCCCGTGACGGCGGATCGCGAGGAGGGCGGCCCGGAGACGGTGGCGTCCGGCAATCCCCCGCTGCTCAAGTGGCGGGGAATGGCCGCCATCGTCTTCGCGGCGCTCGTCTTCTTCTGGCCGCACCTGGCGGCCGTTCACCTGGTCTATCTGTGGGCGACCTACTCCCTCGCCGACGGGCTGCTCACGTGGGCGGTGGCCGTTCGCGGTGGACCGGGGACGCCGCGGATCTGGCTGGGCCTGATGGGCGGTGCGGGCGTCGCCTGCGCCGCTACCGCGCTGGTCGCGCCCGACGCCGTGGGGCGCTACCTGGTGCTGCTGGTTTCGGCCTGGGCCGCGTTCACCGGCGTCCTGCAGGTCTGGATCGCGCTGAAGATCCGGGCCGAGGTCGAGCGCGGATGGATCGTGCTCGTCGACGGTCTGGGAGCCGTCGCCTTCGGTCTCGGCCTGCTCTTGTGCTACCGCTTCGAGTTCGAGGCGTTCGTGTGGATGCTCGGAATCTTCTCGGGAATGCTCGGCGCGCTCTTCCTGCTCGTGCAGGCCTGGCTCGACGGGTAGACCGTCGAGCGCATCGTTAAACCTCCAGTGTCGCTCAGTGCGGCGCGCGGGCCCCCTCGCCGACGGGGCCGCCCATCCGGTCGATCGCCTTGAAGGCGCGCCGGGCATGGGCGAGCAGTTCGCCGTCGGTCGGGTGGTCCATTGCTTCGATGCCGGCCAGCCGCTTCAGGTCGTGGGGAAGGTGTTCCTCCAGATGTCGGACGAGCGCCTGTTTGGCCTGCCCGGGCCCGACGAGGAGCCAACTCGTCGTGCCGCGAACGGCATCGACGATGCGATCCAGGAAATCGCGTTCGATCGCCGCATGGCCCGAACCGATCGCGCCGGCCTTGTGATGGACCTTGCGGAAGGGGTTGTGCGCCTTGAGCACCTCGCCTTCGACGTCCACCGCGTTGAAGCGGAAGATGTGGGCTTCCTTGCTGTCCATCCAGACGATTGCGTGAATGTGCGTCATTGCTGCTCCCGTTCTCGCGCTGGACTGTGCGGGTGGAGCACGCATTCCACCTTGATATGGGTCAAGGCCCGGTGCGGCGGATTTTGAATCCGGGGACAAAGCCGAATAGCCTGCGCCCGGATGGAAAACAGCTTCGTCACGCTCCTCCGGGGAGATCCGGCGCCTCGCTTCCAGGCCGCGACCGAGAGCAATCCACGCTACATCTTCGACACGGTAGCGGGGCGCTACGTCGTGCTCTGCTTCCATGTGTCGGGTGCGACGCCCGGCGGCGCCGCCGCGCTCGCGGCGGTGGCCGCCCGCCGGCACGTGTTCGACGATGAACGTGCCTGCTTCTTCGGTGTTTCCGTCGATCCGTCGGACCGCGATACGGGCCGGGTCCGGCAGGACTTGCCCGGTATCCGCCATTTCTGGGATTTCGATGGCCATGTGTCCAGGACCTACGGCGCCCTGCCGCGCGATGCGGTCGCCGGCACGCAGGTGGAGGTGCGCCAGTTCTGGGTCGTGCTCGATCCGACCCTGAGGGTGCTGGAGATCTTCCGCTTCAAGCCGGGCGGCACCGAATGCGCCGAGCTGTTCGCCTTCCTCGACGCCCTGCCGCCACCCCATCTGCACACGGGCGAGGCTCTGCAGGCTCCCGTGCTCGTGCTGCCGAACGTGTTCGAGCCGGCTTTCTGCCGCGGCCTCATCTCGCTTCACGAAGCGATGGGCGGCCGTGACACCGGCTTCATGAACGAAGTCGACGGCAAGACCGTGGAAAGGGTCGATCCCGCGCGCAAGCGTCGGCGCGACTGCCTCGTCGAGGACCAGAAGATCGTCCTGGCGATCCAGCAGCGCATCAAGCGGCGCATCGTGCCGGAGATCGCACGCATCCACTTCTTCGAGGCGACGAGGATCGAGCGCTATCTGGTCGGTTGCTACACGGCCGAGGATGGCGGCCACTTCGCGGCCCATCGCGACAACACGACCAAGGGGACCGCGCACCGTCGCTTCGCGGTCTCGATCAACCTCAACGACGACTTCGACGGGGGCGAGGTGAGTTTCCCCGAATATGGTCCGCGCGGGTTCAGGCCGCCGCCCGGGGGCGCCGTGGTGTTCTCCTGCTCCCTGATGCATGCCGTCGCACCGGTGCTCCGGGGGCGGCGCTATGCCTTCCTGCCCTTCCTCTACGACGAGGCGGCCGCGCGAATCCGCGAGGCCAACAACCAGTTCCTCGATCCGTCGGTCGGCACCTACCGGAACGTCTCCTAGACCGGGCCGGAGTGCCTCACGTGCGTTGCATCCAGAAGCAGCCGCCATGCTTCTCGATGCCGTCGAACGACGGGCCGTCGAAGATCGCCAGCGCCGATGGCCGGAGCGACGGACTGCTGGTGATCAGCGCATTGGGCAGCAGGATCCGGTCAGGGCCACCGCCGCCCATCAGGTAGCTCATCAGCAGATACTGCTCGTTGAAGAAGCGGCCGCTCCAGGCCTGCGGATAGTCGAGCGGGAAAAAAATGTCGTGCAGGCCCCAGATCGTGCCGGGCCGCAGCACCGGCAGGATCTCCATGAAGAAGACCGTGACGTCCGAGTTCTGGAAAGAGCGGTGTGAATTGTCGACGAAGAGGAGCGTGTCGCCGGGCAGGCCGGCGAAGAACGCCATGTCGACATCCTCGCACGGACGGCGAATCACCTCGTCGCAGATCGCGTCGACTTCGCGGCGCGGCTGTGGGTCGATCGAGACGATGCGGGTACGAAGCCTGTGATCCTGGATGGCACGGCGGGCGAATTTGGTCGAGTTGCCCGACCCCACCTCGACGTAGATCGACGGGTTGTGAAGGGCGAGCAGCCCGTAGAGCGACGCGGCGTCGAGAGCCGGAAACGAACCGTTGATCCAGCGCGGCGCGGGATCGTCCCTGCCGGCACGCGCCGGGATCTTCTCGAGCCAGGCGCGATGAGCAGCGAAACGAGCGAGCAGCGCCTTGTAGTCGTCTGCGCGCTCGTATGCCTTGCGTGTAAGCGCGTTGACGCCGGGCGACCGGCGCCAGTCACGTTCCCGCGGCAGGTAGCTGTAATCGAAGAAGACATGCCGGCGGCGGCCGGATCGGTTTGCGCCAAGCAGGCGTTGCCACAGGGACATGCCGCCTTTCTGGCACAAGAGGCGAGCCTGCCCAAACGACTTGGTCTGGCCTACACTCGGCTGCCGTGTCGAAGTTCCTCCGTTTCCTGGGCTTTCTGGGCCTGCTCGTCGTCGTCGGCGCCGCCTGGTGGCTGGTGCGGATCGACGAACTCGAGGCCGCCGGCCCCCGCACCGAGTATTTCCTCTATCTGGCCGCGCTCTGCGTGGTGACGATCCTGCTGGCACGCTGGCCGCGCCTCTCGGGAACGCTGCTCGTGCTGGCGTGCGTCGAGTTCGCCTGGGGGCTGGGTTCCTGGGCGCTGGCGCCGCCGGGATCGCCCTCGCTTCTGCCGCCGGTCACGGCCGAGCCGCTGCGCTTCGAGTGGCATCCCGTGCTGCAGGCCGCGCCGGTTCCCGGGCTCGCCTTCAAGAGCGCGACGGGCCTTGCCATCCGCCATTCCTCGCAGGGCACGCGCGGTCGCGACCCGGACCCCTCTCGACTGGCCGGGAGCGGCGTCGTTGCGACCTTCGGCGGGTCGGCGACCTACGATATCGGCAACGGCGAGGGCGACACGTGGCCCGAGCGGCTGGACGAGCTGCTCAAGGGGGACAGGCTGCTCGTCGTCAATCACGGCGTGCCGGGCTACACGACGGCGGAGCATGTGCTGCAGACCGCTTTCTATCCCGAGAAGTTCGGCAAGGCGCCGCGCTGCGCGATCTACTTCGTGGGCTGGAACGACCTGCGCAACGCCCACATTCCCGATCTCGATCCCGCCTATGCCGACTTCCATCTTCCGAGCCAGGTCGATTCGCTGAAAGTGCGCCGGGTGGGAGGTTCCAACGTCACGATCTCCCCGCTGCTCACCGTACTGGCGCGCCTCGTGTCGGCCGAGGTCGACACGGTGCGGTACGGCAAGGATCCCTACGCGTTGCCGCCCGCCGGCGGGTCGGATCCCGCGCAGGCGGCGATCTTCGAGCGCAACGTCCGCTCGATCTCCGCCATCAACCGCACGCGCGGCACGCCGACCATCTGGGTCGGACAGGTCGTCAATCGCGACCGGCTGAAAGGCGATGGCCGCTACGGCTGGCTGCCCCGCGTTCGCGATCGCGATCTCTGGCCGTTGCTCCAGCAATCGAACGCCCTGCTCGAACGGACGGCGAAGACGTTGGGGGACACCTACGTGGCGCTTCCCGTCGATGCATTCGGGGCGGCCGACTTCGTCGACGAGGGTCACTTCTCGGCCGCCGGGGCGCGTCGCCTTGCGGCACTCCTGGCCCCCGTCGTGCGGGAGGCTTGCCGCTAGCGGCGCGGGATTCTACTCCTGTCGCATGGCTTCTCCGTCCCGCGTCGTCCTCATCACCGGTGCCTCTTCCGGCATCGGCGCCGCAACTGCTCGCGCGCTGGCCGCGCCCGACACTGCGCTTGCCCTGCATGCGCGCCGCAATCGCGCGGGCCTCGACCGTGTCTCGGGTTTCGCGACCGGCGCGGGTGCTCAGACGCTTCTCCTGGAAGGTGATCTGGCCGAGACAGGTACGGCGGCGCGCCTCGTCGAAGAGACCGTGAAGAAATTCGGCCATCTCGACGTGATCGTCAGCAACGCGGGCTTCGCCAATCGCACCCAGGTCGGCGAACTCGACCGAGCGACCTGGGACGCCAGCCAGAACGCGATGACCGCGGCCTTCTTCGAGCTCGCAACGGCCGCCAAGCCATGGCTGCTGAAGGCGGGCTCCGCGGGCCGGCTGGTCGGCGTCTCGTCCTTCGTGGCCCATGCCTTCGCGCGCGGTCTGATGACCTTCCCGGCCTCGGCCGCGGCCAAGGCCGGCGTCGAAGCCTTCGCCAAGGCCTTCGCCGTCGATATCGCCGCGTCGGGCGCCACGGTGAACTGCGTCGCCCCGGGCTTCATCGAGAAGGATCCCGACGCCCACGCCGCGGTGCCACGCACCGGCATGGAGAAGGTCAACCAGTCGATCCCGATGGGCCGCTACGGCAAGCCCGCCGAAGTGGCGGCGCTGATCGCCTTCCTGTGTTCGCCGGCCGCGAGTTACATCACCGGCCAGACGGTGCACGTGAACGGCGGCGTCACGCTGTAGGCCGAGCGCAGCTCGGCCTGATGACGTCAGCCCGCGGCTTGATTGCAAGCCGCTACGTGCGGCGATGTCCGGCAGCGCCGAAGAACGAAGGATCACTAAGAGCCTTCCGTCGGCGCAAGACGTCGCCACCTCCGCATTTCAACGGGAGGAAAGACTCACCCGATCGAGCGGACCAGGCGGATGATGTCGATGCCCTTGGCATCGATGCCGAACCAGTCGAGGTAGAGCGGTACCTGGTGGTCGAGCATGTGCCGGCCGTGATGGATGCGGCGTCCGTGCGTGCGTGCGCGCTTGAGCAGCGGCGTCTCGACGGGGCTCATGATCACGTCGGCAACGACCGTATCGGGGTCGAGGATCATCGGGTCGAAGGGCTGCGGATCGTCGGGGCGCAGGCCGAGCGGTGTTGCATTGACGGCAATGTGCACGCCCTTGGGCGGTGTCCGAACCTCTGCCACGGGCACGTCGGGATAGTGGGTGAGCAGGCGATCGATCGCCTTGCTGGCACGCGTTTCGCTGATCTCGGTGACGAGCAGGCGGCCCACGCCGGCCTCGCAGAGGGCGGCCGCGATGCCGCCGCCGGCGCCGCCGAGGCCGACAAGCCAGACGCTGGCTCCCTTCACGCGGTGGCCCTGCGCCTCGAGGCCGCGCACGAAGCCCACGCCGTCCACGTTGTCGCCGGCCAGCACGCCGTCGGGATCGCGGCGCACGAGGTTGACGCTGCCGGCCGCACGGGCGCGCGGCGTGGCGCGGCCCAGCATGTCGATGATCGAGGTCTTGTGCGGGATGGTGACGGTGAAGCCGCCGAGGTTGCGCATCTTGCCGAGCGCGTCGAGCATCAGCGGCAGCAGGTCGGCACCGCCTTCGAAAGGCAGCCACACCGCGTTTGTGCCGGTGGCGGCGAAGACCTGCGGCATCACGCCGGTCATGCGCAGCTGGCGGATGGGATCGCCGATCGTGCCGTAGAGGCGCGTGGCGCCGTTGACCTGGAACAGGCCGTTGAAGAGCTGCGGATCCGTGGGATTCATGGCGCTCCAAAAGAAAACGGCGGAGCCTGAGCTCCGCCGTCGATCTTGGCCGTGCGCGGTGCCCGGCGCTAGAGATTCTTCAGCACGTACTCGGCCGAGGAAACCTCGAACGCGCCCGGCTTCTCGACGAAGAGGTGCTTGATGACACCGTCCTCGACGACCATGGCATAGCGCTGGCTGCGCGTGCCGAGGCCGAACTTGGAACCGTCCATCGTCAGACCCATCGCCTGCGTGAACTCGGCATTGCCATCGCCCAGCATCATCACCGAGTCGCCGGCCTTCTGGTCCTTGCCCCAGGCGCCCATCACGAACGCATCGTTCACGGAAATGCAGGCGATGGTGTCGACACCCTTCGCCTTCAGAGCAGCTGCTTCGGCCACGAACCCGGGCACGTGCTTTGCTGAACAAGTGGGAGTGAACGCTCCCGGCAGTGCGAAGGCCACGACCTTCTTGCCGGGTGCGAAAAGCTCTTCGGTGGTCACGGCCTTGGGGCCTTCGGGACCCATGGTGCGCAGCGTGGCGCTGGGCACCTTGTCGCCGACTTTCGCCATTATTAGCTCCTTCAATACGCCGCCCAACCGCGGCCTTTGCAAACCGGCGGACCCTAGGCCGGGGTGGGGTTTTTGTCCATGCGAGGCGTGTCCGGAGCGCCCTCGCTTCGAGTGGGGTCTTGTGTTTTGACCGGACAATCCCCATGGATTCAGGAGATGATTCGCCATGCCCGGGTCTAGCTCTCCCGCCGCCACGCTGGTCGGCCGCTTCCTGGTAGCCGCGCCGTCGATGCCCGACGAGCGCTTCCAGAAGAGCGTCGTCTTCATCTGCAAGCACGACGACGACGGCGCGCTGGGCATCATCGTGAACAACAAGGTCGACGATCTACCGCTGGGCCAGGTCTACAAACAGCTGGGAATCGCCGTGCCGAAGTCCGTGGCGGACTGGCCGGTGCTGTTCGGCGGGCCGGTCGAGACGTCGCGCGGGCTCGTCCTGCATTCTGCCGACTACAAGCGGGACGAAACCCTCCTGATCGACGGCGGGATGGCGCTCACCGCCTCTCTCGAAATCCTGAAGGACATGGCCGACGGCAGCGGGCCGAAGAAGGCCTGGCTCGCCCTCGGCCACTCCGGCTGGGCGCCCGGACAGCTCGACCGCGAGATGCAGGACAATGCCTGGCTCGTCGTCGATGGCGATCCGGAGCTGGTGTTCGACGTCGATCTGACCGCGAAGTGGCAGCGCGCGCTCGACCGGCTGGGGCGCGGCCTGCCCGGCGGCAAGTTCGATCTCGCATCGTTTTCGCCACAGTCCGGCCGGGCCTGAGTTCCCGGCGCGACTGTATGCATTGCGGTGCATCAGGTGTGCGTCTTCGCGTCGGGATTGTCGTTAACTTCCCCAGGCCAACGGGCCTATAGCGGCAGGTGCGTCGCCCGCCTGCCTCCCTTCGCGGACGACGCGCGTACCCGGGACGTCCGCGTTCCTTTCCCCAACCCCAATAGGGAATGCGGGCGTCCCGTCCTCGCCGGGTCCAGACAACGAATTCGGCCACAGACCCGGGAAAGCGCGTGGTCTTGCCGAACGGCTTAAACGTGCCAAGCTCTGAAGATCGGAAAACAGAGTTCCTGATGTCGCCGGTCGAGGACCTCAGCGCCGTTGCTGTGGCCGGTTGGGAAGCGGGCAGGAGGGCCGTGGGGAAAGCGCTCACGGACCCCATGAAAGCAAAGGCATACGGCCGTGAGTTGGTCCGCAAGGACCTCGGCCAATGCGGACGTTTCGACTACCAGAGGCTTTGGAGCCCAGACGACGACGCTCCGGGCTACTTGCAGTTGCGCCAATTTCGCGATGTCTCGAATTTCAACGTGGGACTGTACATGCAGAAGGTTGGCCTCTTTCCCCTTGACTGGGTTTTGGAGATTGCGGGGGAGTATGCAAAGGAACACTCGAGCAACTACATGCCGTGCGAACCCTATGGCCTGGATCCGCGAGTCAAACGGTGGATCGAACGCGGCTATGAAGCGGGAGAAAGTGGCGCCTTCAATCTGCCATTTCTATTAAAAAAGAACAAAGCACCGCCGAGGACGGCAGATTGATTGGCGTGTATTCGCAGCCACATGCCAAGCGAGCCCTACGACCTGGATCCGCGAATCAAACAGTGGATCGAACGTCGCTACGCAGCGAGAAAAGTCACGCCTTCACTTCCGCCGACCCCGCCAATGCGTCCAGGCCCAATCGATCAAGATGATGGTCGCAACCACGGCAACGGGTAGATAATGCCACGCAAGCCCAGGAAGGCCGCCCTTGCGCGCCATCAGGATCCAGTTTTCGAAGTGAGTGCGAAAGCAGATAGGGAGGGTTTCCGGCAGAATCGGTGAGCGCGGATTGAAGCAGACACTTAATGGTTTGGAAAAATCGTATAGAGTCGCCAGAGCGAACAACAGAACTGCGAAGCACAGGGTCAGGCGACGCAAGAGCGACAAGGGCGCCTTGTTGATGCGGCTTTTCGCCGAACCTCTTTCGGAGGTCAGGCGATGGCGATCGACCAAGGACCAGAGGATGGCGATCGACAAGGACGCGACGATCGCCGGCAGATAATGCCACAAGCGGCCGGCAAGGCTGGCTTCGGCCAAGGCGTCTTGCAGCATTCCGAAAGTAAAAAAAGAGCAGAAGGTCATCTTTTGCAGCACGAAAGGCCCTTCTAGTTCGAGAGAGCCGAAACAGGTCCGCCCGATCAGGTCGAATAGAAAGGACATGACGACCAGAAGAACGACGAAGCGCAGAGCCAGGCGAGGCAGGTGCGGCAAGGGCGCCGTGTTGATGTGGGCTTTTTGCCGAAAATCTTTCGTAGCCCAAGCGATATCGATCAGCGCCCAGGCGATAACGATCGACAAGGACAGGACGATCGCCGGCATATAGTGCCACGCGAGTCCGGCAAGGCTGCCTTTGCCCCAGTCTTCGTTCAGCATTCCGAGATAAAGGGCGGAGGAAAAGGCCCGCTCGTCCGGCTCGAAAGGCCCTTCCTGTTCGAGATAGTCGACACTGATCTGTCCCATCAAGTCGAACATAACGGATAGGGCGACCAGAAGAACGACGAAGCGCGCGACTAAGCGAAACCCGCAGACAGTTACCACGGATAGTTGTGTCCGCATAAAATAAAACTATCATAAATAGTGGAGGCTTACCAAACCTCCGCATCTTGATTGGAGCAGATTAGCCTCAAACGACTTGG
Source organism: Reyranella aquatilis (assembly GCF_020880995.1). GTDB lineage: Bacteria > Pseudomonadota > Alphaproteobacteria > Reyranellales > Reyranellaceae > Reyranella > Reyranella aquatilis. The sequence continues at coordinate 211,067 of NZ_JAJISD010000006.1, forward strand.
CCTGGAGGCGAACATGGCAAGCATCGAGATAGAAGGGGCTGCCGCCGGCAGCGCCGGCGGCGGAGTCATGGCCGCGCAACGAGCTCGGGGATGACAGCCCGCTCGACCTGCAGGCCGACGAGATGTTCGCGCGCCAGCTCGACACCGGGTTCACGGGCGAGGTGCGTGGCCTGGCGACCGACCCGGCGACGGGTCTCGCGGGGAAGGACCCCGAAGCGGCGCTGGCCGGGATCGCCCGGACCATCACGCTGCTGGCCGAGCTGAAGGACCGCTACCTGGGGTAGGCAAGGGGCCCGCGGCAGACGGCGATGCTCGAACCGCTGATCGACCGCCGCCTCGACCGCGCCGGCGGCGAGCTCGGGCGGATCGTGGCGCGGGCGGCGTCGGCGCTGGACGACCGCATCGTGGCCGAGCGTCTCGCCGACCTGGGGCAGGATGCGACGCTGTCCTGGCAGGACCGGGCCGATCTGCGCACGCTGGGCGCCACCGTGGTGGACGAGTTGCGCTACCAGGGCGAACGCAAAGGCTGGGACACGGGCCGGACCGACACGGCGGTGCGCACCGGCCTCAGCGATCTCTATGCCGACTCAGTCGAGGCCGCGATCGGTCAGGATCCCGAGCGCGCGGCGATCCAGCCGGAGCGGCAGGCGGCGGTCGAGCGCAAGATCGAACGGGTACGTAAGGAACCCGGCCTTCTCGCCGGACCTTTACTCCGCGGCGATCGACTGGGTGGCGGGGCTCTTGTAGGCCGCGAGCAGCGAGGCTTCGCGCTCCTTCGCGGCCTTCACGTTCTTCTCCTTCACGTGGCCGAAACCGCGCATCGTCTCCGGCACGGAGGCGATCTGGATCGCCAGCGCGTGATTGTCCTGGCCGAGCGTCGCCAACAGCGTTTCGATCGTCGCTTCGTACTCGCCGATCAGGCGGCGCTCCATGCGACGCTCCTCGCTGTAGCCGAAGATGTCGAACGTGCCGCCGCGCAGCCGCTTCAGCGAGGCAAGGACGCGGAAGGCCGGCATCATCCACGAGCCGAACTCGCTCTTCTTGAATTCGCCCGTCACCGGATCGCGGTCGGCGAACAAGGGCGGTGCGAGATGGAAGGTGATCTTGTAGTCGCCGTCGAACTGCTGGCGCAGCTTCCTGTGGAACTCGCCGTCGCTGTAGAGGCGGGCGACTTCGTATTCGTCCTTGTAGGCCATCAGCTTGTAGAGCGACTTGGCAACCGCCTCGGCGAGGCCGCGGCGGCCGGGCGCCTTGTCCTTCTCGGCCCTGGCCACCTTGTCGACCAGCGCGCGATAGCGCTCGGCATATTCCTTGTCCTGGTAGGCGGTCAGCAGCTCGACGCGCTTCGACACGATCTCGGCGAGCGTGCGCGCGACCGGCTTCTCGATACGCAGCGCGGGTTTGGCCGCCGCCTGCACCGCGGCGAGATTATGGGCGGCGAGGCGGCCCCAGTTGAAGGTCCGCTTGCTGCTCTCGACGGCGACGCCGTTCAGCTCGATGGCGCGCATCAGCGCTTCGAACGAGAGCGGCACCAGGCCCTTCTGCCAGGCATGGCCCAGCATGAAGAGGTTGGTGGCGATCGAATCGCCCAGGATCGCCGTGGCGAGGCCGGTCCCGTCGATGAACGAGGTCGCCTCGTCGCCGGCTGCATCGCGGATCGCCTTCATCATCGCTTCGGCGCCGAGATCCATGTCGCCGTTCATGACGAAGGCGGCGACCGGCTGGACATAGCCGTTGATCACGGCCTTGGTGACGCCCTGTTCGATGCGCGACAGCGCGGCCGGCGAGGCGGCCACGACCATGTCGCAGCCCAGCACCAGGTTGGCGCCGCCGGCGGCGATGCGCACGGCATGGAGGTCTTCGGGCTTCGGCGCGAGCCGCACATGGCTCATCACCGCGCCGTTCTTCTGCGCGAGACCCGTGAAGTCGAGGACGGTGCAGCCCTTGCCTTCGAGATGGGCCGCCATGCCGATCAGCGCGCCGACGGTGATGACGCCGGTGCCGCCGATGCCGGTCACCAGGATCCCGTAGGCCTCGCTCAGCGGCCGCAGTGTCGGCATCGGCAGGGACGCGAAGGGATCGTCCTTCACCACCTCGAGCTTGCGCGGGCGGGCCTTGGCGGGGACGCCGCCGCGCACCGACACGAAGCTGGGGCAGAAGCCGTTCACGCAGGAGAAGTCCTTGTTGCAATTGCTCTGGTCGATCTGCCGCTTGCGGCCAAGCTCGGTCTCGAGCGGCTTCACCGACACGCAGTTGCTCTTCTCCGAACAGTCGCCGCAGCCTTCGCAGACCGCGTCGTTGATGAAGACGCGCCGGTCGGGATCGGGGAAGGTGCCGCGCTTGCGGCGGCGGCGCTTCTCGGCCGCGCAGGTCTGGTCGTAGACGAGGACGGTGAGGCCCGGGATCTCGCGCAGCTCTCGCTGCACGGCGTCGAGCTCGTCGCGATGACGGATCGTGACACCATGCGCGAAGCCGGCGTTCATCGGGTACTTGTCCGGCTCGTCGGTGACGACGACGACCTTCTTGGCGCCCTCGGCCTCGACCTGCCGCGTGATCTCGGGAACCGTCAGGGGCCCGTCGTGCGGCTGGCCGCCGGTCATCGCGACCGCGTCGTTGAACAGAATCTTGTAGGTGATGTTGACGCCGGCGGCGGCGGACTGGCGGATCGCCATCAGGCCGGAATGGTAATAGGTGCCGTCGCCCAGATTCTGGAAGATGTGGTTGTCGGAATGGAACGGCGCCTGGCCGACCCAGCCCACGCCCTCGCCGCCCATGTGGCTGATCAGCGAGGTGCGGCGCTCGGGCATCCAGATCGCCATGCCGTGGCAGCCGATGCCGGCCATGGCGCGGCTGCCCTCGGGCACCTTGGTCGAGGTGTTGTGCGGGCAGCCCGAGCAGAAGAACGGCGTGCGCGCGACCTTGGGCGGCGGTGCCGACAGCAGCTTCTCCTTGGCCTCGAGGCGCGCGAGGCGCTGGCGCAGCTCGGGCGATTCGCCCTGGTGCTTCATCAGGCGCGCGGCGATCACCATGGCGACGCCGGTCGGCGTGAGCTCGCCCTCGCTCGGCAGGATGATGCGGCCGGTCTCGTCGGCTTTGCCGATCACCGTCGGGCGGCGGTCGGCCGGCAGGTGGTAGAGGATGCGCAGCAGCTGGTCCTCGAGGTTCGAGCGCTTCTCCTCGACGACGATCACTTCCTGCAGGCCTTCGGCGAAGCGCCGCGCGCCTTCGGCCTCCAGCGGCCAGGTGACGCCCACCTTGTAGAGGCGGATGCCCAGCGCACGGGCGCGCGCGTCGTCGATGCCGAGATCCTCCAGCGCCTGGCGCGTGTCGAGATAGGCCTTGCCCGTCGTCATGATGCCGATGCGGGCCTTCGTGCCGGTCTCGGTCGGCTCGATCACGGTGCGGTCGAAGCCGTTGGCGCGCACGAAGGCGGCGACCGCCGCCATCTTCGGCCCGTGCAGGCGGCGCTCGGCTTCCAGCGGCGGATCGGGATTGCGGATGCCGAGCCCGCCCGGCGGCAGCTGGAAGTCGGTCGGCATCACGATCTGGATGCGCTCGGGATCGACCCATACCGAGGCGCCGCTCTCGACCGTCTCGGAGATTGCCTTGAAGCCGACCCAGCAACCCGAATAGCGCGACAGGGCGAAGCCGAGAATGCCGAAGTCGAGATATTCCTGGACGGTCGCCGGATTGACGACCGGGATCATCGCTGCCGAGAAGACCTGCTCGCTCTGGTGCGGCAGGGTCGAGGACTGGCAGCCATGGTCGTCGCCGGCCAGCGCGATCACGCCGCCATGCGGCGAGGTGCCGGCGGCATTGCCGTGCTTCAGCACGTCCATCGAGCGATCGACGCCCGGACCCTTGCCGTACCAGATCGAGAAGACGCCATCGACCTTGGCGCCGGGAAACAGGTTGGTCTGCTGCGTGCCCCACACCGCGGTCGCCGCGAGATCCTCGTTGAGGCCGGGCTGGAAGTGGATGTTGTTCTCTTTCAGGTAGCGCTTCGCGCCCCACAGGGCGTTGTCGTACATGCCGAGTGGCGAGCCGCGATAGCCGGAGATGAAACCGCCGGTATTGAGGCCCGCCGCGAGGTCGCGCTGGCGCTGCATCATCGGCAGGCGCACCAGCGCCTGGATGCCGGTCATGTAGACGCGGCCCTTGCCGAGCCGGTAGCGGTCCTCGAGGGCGTAATCGCCGAAAACGAGCGGAACTGGGGTGACGGTGCTCATCGCGGGAGCCCTCCGATGCGGCGGCGTGAACGGGCGTTTATTGGCCGCAGCATAGCGGGACGCGCCGCCGGCGCAAAAGCCCGTTGAGCCTTTCCGCGAAGTGAATTTCGCTAGAGCGCGAGACCGTCCAATTCAACATCCTCCGCTTCGGATGGGGGAGGTGACGAGTCGTCAGTTCGTCGGACGCTTGCCTGCCTTGTAGTCGGCGATGGCGGCCTTGAGCTGGCGGTGCTCGGCGCAGCCGAACGTGCAGAGCGAATTCAGTCGGGCGAGCTGCTGTTCGGCCTCGGGCAGCCGGCCCAGCATCAGATAGGCTTCGCCGAGATACTCGTAGGCGCCGATGTGGCGGGAATCGATTGCCAGCGCCTGCTGGTAGTACACCAGGGAGCCGTTGGGATCGCCCGACTTGCGGGTGGCGAAGCCCATCAGGTTGTAGGCGTCGGCGTTCTTCGGGTCCTTGGTCACGACCTGCTGCAACAGCGGCAGCGCGCCCTTGTAGTCGCGCGCCTCGATCATCGCCTTGGCGCGCGCGAAATTGGGGTCGACCGGCTTGGCCGGGGTCTCCATCGAGGCGCCACCGCCCGCGGCTTGGACGGGCAGGGACAGGCCGAGGGCCGTCACTGTCATGGCGGCGGCAGCAAAAAGGGCGCGCATCGGAGTCCTCCTGGAATCTGGCGGGAATTGTCGCCCGGACGGCCCGCCGGACAACGAAAATATTATGACATTGCCGTGAGATCGGCGGCCTTCGCGACTGCCCGCACAGCCAGCCGGCTCTGGCGGCCGCGAATATCGACCTCGTGGCGCGGCGCGTCGCTGAGATCGATGCCGGCACGGTCCAGGAGTTCCTGCGAGACGACGAGCTCGACGGCGAATTCCTTGGTCATCGATTCCAGCCGGCTGGCCGTGTTCACCGTGTCGCCAATGGCGGTGATCTGGGCGGCCCGGGCATAACCCATCTCGCCCACGATGGCCGGCCCGGCATGCAGGCCGATGCCGATGCGCAGTGGCGCGTCGAGATCGCCCGACATCGCCTCGTTGAGATCGTCGAGTGCCAGCGCCATGCGCCGCGCCGCGTCGAGTGCCTGGCGACAGGCGATCTGCGGCTCCTGATTGAGGCCGAAGACCGCCATGACGCCGTCGCCGATGAACTTGTCGAGGCGGCCGCCAGCGGCTTCGACGGCCTGTCCGGTGGCGCGGAAGTACCGGTTGAGCAGGAACACGACGTCGTAGGGCTGCTTGCCTTCGGAGATGGTCGTGAAGCCGCGGATGTCGGCGAACAGTACGGCGACATAGTGCTCGCCGCCATGCGCCTGCGGCAGGCGGCGATAGGCCTCGACCGGGCCGGCGGTGGCCGGCAGCAGCGGGGTTACGCGATAGTGGCCAGGTGGCGGATGCAGCTGGCAGGCAAGGCGCACGTTCGCGGGCGCGCCGATCCGCGCCAGCACCTTGGCTTCCTCCGGCGAGGCCGGCGGCAGCCGTTGGCGATCTTCGCCGGCAATGCGCACGCGGCAGGTCGAGCAGCGCCCGCGGCCGCCGCAGACCGACGCGTGGGGGATGCCGGCAATACGACTCATCTCGAGGATCGTGCGGCCGGCAGGCTGCGTCACGCTGCGACGCTCGCCGTAGTCGAGACGGACGACGCCGGCACGTCGTTCCCAGAGGTCGCGCAGGGGCCGCGCGGCGAGTGCGGCGACCAGCAGAGCGAGCGCCGCGTACTCCAACCCGGCCGCGATCGAGTAGAGATCGGCGATCTGCCCGGGGGCGGGAATGCGCGCCTGCTCGAACAACTGCTCGAGAAACCCGGGCCGCTGCGCCAGCTCGGCGACATCGCGCAGCGCGACGGCGGCGCCCGCGAGGCTGGCGGCGGGGATCAGCAGGGCGAGGCCGTAGAGCAGCGGTAGCCAGCCGCGATACCAGGGCTTCAGGCGCAGCGCGAAGTGCAGGCCGATGCAGGCATGCATCCAGACGACCAGCGGCAGCGAGAACTGTCTCAGGATTCCACCCCAGCCGCCGGCGATGAGCGTGCCCAGCACCCAGGGATAGCCCGACTGGACGTCGTAAAGGGTTTCCGCCAGTCGCGTGCCGACCACGTGGATCACGCCGAGCGGGATGATCGAGGCGCCGAGGATCCATTGCGCCCACTCCCAGCGCGACAGCTTCAGCGCGCGCCGCCGGTAAAGCGACCACAGCGCGAGCAGGAAGTGGACGAGCATCGCCCCATAGAGCGCCGTCAGTCCGACGGGGTTGCTCCATATCGCTGCGAACCAGTGCCGTCCCGCTTCGAGGACGCGCAGCGAGATCAGGCCAAGCGCATGATTGAGCAGATGGGTGACGACGTAAATGAAGAGGACGTAGCCCGACCAGAGGCGAAGCCGTCCCGTCATGGCGTCATTTCAGGACGGCAAGGACCGCTTCGGGCGGCCGGCCGATGGCGGCGTGCGTGCCCTTCACGACGATCGGACGCTGCAGCAGGACGGGATGTTCGGCGATGGCCTTCACGATGTCGGCCTTGGTGAGATCGGCCTTCCGCATCTTGAGGGACTTGAACTCGGTCTCGCCGTCGCGGATTAGCTCGCGCGGATCGCCGCCGACCTGCGCGATGAGCTTCTCGATCTCCGCCTTGCTGGGCGGCTGTTTCAGATACTCGCGCACCCTGGGCTCGACGCCCTTGCTCTTCAGCAGTTCGAGCGTCTGCCGTGACTTGCTGCAGCGCGGATTGTGCCAGATCGTGACCGTCATGCTTTCCTCGTTGGCCGAACCATGGCGAGCCGCTCAGCCTTCGTCCAGCGCATCGGGGTCGGCGGCTTCGATGACCCTGCGGGCGAGGCTGTAGGCGAAGCCCGCACGAGCCATCGAGGCGAGATCGCGCGCCTTGTAGGCCTCGCGGTCCTTGGCGCGAAAGGGACCGAGGCGACGGCGGCGGGCGAAGGCCAGGGCGGCCTGCAATTCGCGTTTGGCGGGATCGGTGCCGAGTTCGTCGTCGAGCGCGGCCATGGCTTGCTCGACATCTTCGGCGGCGACGCCCGCCACCTGCAGCCGCTGGCGCGTCAGCCGCCCCGACATGCCGCGGCGATGCAGCGACCGCGCCTTGGTCTGGGCGAACGCCTTGTCGTCGAGCAGGCCGGCCGTGACGAACTTCTGGACGAGCGCCTCGATGGCCTCGTCGACATTGTCCATCACGGGAGCTTCGAGCATCCGGGCCTTGGAAACCCGGCGGCGCAGGACGCGCCGCAATCCCTCGGCCGAACTGGCGTAGCGCTCGAGATAGAACACGGCGGCGTTCTGGAGATACCTTGCCGTGATCGGAGAGGCGGTCCGCTTCACGGCATCAGCCCCGGAGCGGAATCCCCACCATCGCCTGGAGTTCGTCGATCGCGGCCTCTGGATCGACGACCTTGATGGTGCGCATGCCGAGCGCCCGGGCCGGCTTCAGGTTGATTCCGAGGTCGTCGAGATAGATGCAGCGGTCGGGCGGGACGCCCAACAGCTCGCAGGCATGCAGGTAGATGCGCGGGTCGGGTTTGCGAAGGCCGACTTTGCTCGATTCCACGACATGCTCGAAAAGCGACATGATCTCAGCCACGGCCCTGGCCTTTTCGGGGCCGCGCGCCATGCCGGGCCCTTCGCCCGACTTCATGTTGTTGGTGATGCAGGCTACCCTGAAAGTCGACTTGCAGCGCCGGAGCGCCTCGACCATCTGCGGCCGAATGTCGCCGCTCAGTGCCTGCAAAATCTTCCAGCCGTCCACCCGGTAGCCTTGAAGGCGGGCTTCTTCCTCGAACAATTCAACGAAGCCATCGAGTGAAACCTCGCTTCGTTCCATTTTTGCCCAGGCATTCGTATCGGGGTTGCGCGCATTCAGCCCGCGCAGGAAATCTTTGGGAAGATTGGCCTCGGCCTCGTAGCGATTGAACGCCTCGAAGGGGCTCGAAAGGATCACGCCGCCGAAGTCCCACAGGACCGCGAGCGGGGTTTTTGCATGGCTCGTATTCATGATGGTGCGACGGTCTTTACCTTGTTGCTGCCGCAGTCGGCCCTTATCTCACGCCCTCCATAGGCGACTGGTCGTGCGTTGACCATCGACCTGAACTCCGGATTAGGAATTTGCACATGAGCGAAGCAGCGGTAATGCCGCGCGGCAACGCAGTGGCGGTAGTGGCGGCAGCGACGGACAACAACCAGACGGCGCGTCCCGACGGGCGCAATCGGCGGGCCGCCGAGACCCGTCGCAAGATCATCGAAGCCGCCAAGCTCATGATCGCCGAGACCAGCACCGCTCCGACCGTGGTCGCCGTGGCGCGCCGCGCCGACGTGTCCGTGCGCTCGGTTTTCCAGCATTTCGGCGATGTCGAGTCACTTTTCGTAACCGTTATGGATGCCATCCGGCAGGACATCGTCGTCCCGCCGCCGACGGCCAACACCCGGCCGCTGTCCGACCGCATCGCCTCGGTGGTCCAGAACCTGGCCGAGGTGTTCGACAAGATCGTGCCGCTGCGCGTCGCCGCCGGCCAGTTCGTCGGCCATCCGGCCCTGATCGAGCGCGGTCAGGCCTTCAAGCAGGAGCTGCGGAACTCGACCTTCGAGACCTTCGCGCCCGAATTCGCCAGCCTGAGCGAGCCGGCCCGCGAGGAACTGGCCGACGCCATCGGCGCCGCCCTGTCCCTCGACGCCTGGATCGTCCTGCGCCGCCGCGACAACCTCAGCTTCGAGCGGGCCGCTGCCGTCTGGCGGATGACCCTCGAGGCCCTGCTGTCGCACCGCTTCGCCTCGGTTGCGGCGGAATAGCCACCCCCTGCTGGTCGCCGATTGACTTGGCGTTTGGGATCAGAGAGTTAAGAGCCCCAATCAACTGTCGAAACGCTCGGTAAATGGCGACCAGCCAGCTTCATGAAGATTTCTCGCGCGAGGAGCACGTCAAGGCGGGCACCGATCGCGGCTTCGGGTTCGTTTTCGCGGGCTTCTTCGGAATCCTGACCGCGATCAACCTGTGGAACCATGGGTTCGAGAAGGGCGCGGCCTGGAAGTGGATGCTTCCGGTCGCCTTGGCCTTCCTGGTGGTTGCCCTTGTGTATCCCAAGGCGCTGGGCCCGCTGAACCGGCTGTGGCTGAAGTTCGGCCTGCTCCTCTACAAGGTCATGAACCCGCTGATCCTCGGCCTGCTGTTCTTCGTCACCATCATGCCGATCGGCCTGGTGATGCGGGCGTTCGGCAAGGATTTCCTGCGCCTGAAGCTCGACCGTAACGCCAAGACCTACTGGATCGAGCGCGCCCCGCCGGGACCGCCGCCGCAATCCATGCGCAACCAATTCTGATCGCGAAAGGACAGAGCAATGGGCTCCATACTTGTCGAACTCTGGGCTTTCATGCGGGAGCGCAAGAAGTTCTGGCTGCTGCCGATCCTCGTCATGATGGTGATCTTCGGCGGCCTGATCGTGCTCACCAAGGGGTCGGCCATCGCGCCCTTCATCTACACGCTGTTCTAGGCGGTTAAGGACTCTTCCATGCGTGTGCTCGGCGTCTCGGCCTTTTACCACGACAGCGCGGCTGCGCTCATCGAGGACGGTCATCTCGTCAGCGCCGCGCAGGAAGAGCGCTTCACCCGCAAGAAGCACGACGCGGGCTTCCCGCAGAATGCGGTCCAGTTCTGCCTGGACCGCGCCGGCATCAAGCTTCAGGACGTCGACTACGTCGCCTTCTACGACAAGCCATTCCTGAAGTTCGAGCGCCTGCTCGAGACCTATCTCGCCTATGCGCCGCGGGGCTTCACGTCCTTCCGCATGGCCATGCCGCTGTGGCTGAAGGAGAAGCTCTTCCAGAAGACGCTGCTGCGCGACGAGATGAAGAAGTGGCAGCCGGACTTCGACTGGCAGAAGCGCTTGCTGTTCGGCGAGCATCACCAGAGCCACGCTGCCTCGGCGTTTTTTCCTTCGCCTTATGAAGAGGCCGCCGTGCTCTGCATGGACGGCGTGGGCGAATGGGCGACGACGTCGCTGGCCATGGGCAGCGGCAACAAGCTCGAGATGCTGCGGGAGATCCACTTCCCGCACTCGATCGGCCTCCTCTACTCGGCATTCACCTACTACACCGGCTTCAAGGTCAACTCGGGCGAATACAAGGTCATGGGTCTCGCGCCCTATGGCGAGCCCAAATTCAAGAACCTGATCCTCGACAAGATCGTCGACCTCAAGGAAGACGGCACCTTCCGCCTCGACCAGAGCTACTTCGACTATTGCACCGGCCTGCGGATGACGAACGACAAGTTCGGCGACCTGTTCGGCGGCAAGCGGCGCAACGCCGAGGAGATGCTGACGCAGCATCACATGGACCTCGCGGCGTCGATCCAGGCCGTGACCGAGGAGATCGTGATTCGCCTCGGCCGGTCGGTGAAGAAGGAAACCGGCGTCAAGAACATCTGCCTGGCCGGCGGCGTGGCGCTGAACTGCGTCGCCAACGGCAAGCTGCTGCGCGAGAACATCTTCGACGGCATCTGGGTGCAGCCCGCGGCCGGCGATGCCGGCGGCGCGGTCGGTGCGGCGTTCGCGGCCTATCACGGCTTCCTCGGTCAGCCGCGCAAGCTCAACGGCCACATGGACGGCATGGCCGGCTCCTATCTCGGCCCGGAGTTCACCGACGACGAGATCGCCGAGCGCCTCACCGCCGTTGGCGCCAAGTTCTCGCGCCTCACCCGGGAAGAGATGATCGACCAGACCGCGCAGGCGCTGGCCGACGACAAGGCGGTCGGCTGGATGCAGGGCCGCATGGAGTTCGGTCCGCGCTCGCTGGGCGCCCGTTCGATCCTGGGCGATGCGCGCTCGCCGTCGATGCAGAAGACTCTGAACCTCAAGGTGAAGTACCGCGAGTCGTTCCGTCCGTTCGCGCCGGCGGTGCTGCGCGAGGACGTCGACAAGTATTTCGAGTTCCACACCGACAGCCCCTACATGCTGATGGTCGCGCCGGTCGTCGAAAGCCGTCGTCGCAAGATGACGGCCGAGGAAGAGGCGTTGTTCGGCATCGACAAGCTGAACGTGCCGCGCTCCGACATTCCGGCCGTCACCCACGTCGACTACTCGGGCCGCATCCAGACGGTCCACGAAGAGACGAACAAGCCGTTCTACGACCTGATCTCGGCTTTCAAGGCGAAGACCGGCAGCTCGGTGATCGTGAACACCTCCTTCAACGTGCGCGGCGAGCCAATCGTCTGCACGCCGGAGGATGCGTGGCGCTGCTTCATGGGCAGCGAGATCGAGGTCCTCGTGGTCGGCAACTGCCTGCTGCGCAAGGAAGACCAGGATCCGGCGCTGAAGCTCGACTACAAGAACGCCTTCGAGCTCGACTAGCCCGGTGGGCGCTCCCGCAATGCGCGCCCCTCTCATGCGGGCCCTGGTCTGCGATCGCCTGGGCGATCCTTCCGTTCTCCATATCGAGGAACGTCCGATCCCCGAAGCCGGGCCGGGCGAGATCGTCGTCAGGGTCGGCGCCGGTTCGGTCAATTTCCCCGACGTGCTGATGGTGGCCGGCGGCTACCAGCACAAGCCCGAACTGCCCTTCGTGCCCGGCATGGAAGGCGCGGGAATGATCCACGCGGTCGGCGCCGGCGTCGAGAACTGGAAACCCGGCGATCGCGTGATCTTCGGCGTGCGTCCCGGCGCCTTCGCCGAATACGTGAAGCTGAAGGCGAGCGGCCAGCTCCTGCGACTGCCGTCCGACTGGTCCTTCGCCGAGGGCGCGGGCTTCCGGGTCGCGGCGCAGACCGCCTACCACTCGCTGGTCCATCGCGCCGCGCTCAAGAAGGGCGAGACCTTGCTGGTGCATGGGGCCTCGGGCGGCGTCGGTCTCGCGGCGGTGCAGCTCGGCAAGCATATTGGCGCGCACGTGATCGCGACCGGCAGCGACGATGCACGGCTGGCTGTCGTGCGGGCGAACGGGGCCGACGAGGTCGTGAACTATCGCACCGGCGACTTCGTCGCCGCTGTGAAGGAACTGACGAACGGCAAGGGCTGCGACGTGATCTACGATCCGGTCGGCGGCGAAGTGCTGGAGAAATCGGTGCGCGCGGCGGCTTACGGCGCACGGCTGCTGGTGGTCGGGTTCACCTCGGGCGGGCCGAGCAAGCTGATGTCCAACCACATCCTGATCAAGGGCCTGTCGGTGCTGGGCGTGCGCGCCGGCGAGACCATCCTGCGCCTCTCGCCCGAACTGGGCCGCGACTATGTCGAGGAACTGCCGCGGCTTGCGGCACTGGGCGTCATGCGCCCGCATGTCTCGCATCGCTTCCCGATGGAACGGGCTGCCGAGGCGTTCCAGGTCCTGATCGACCGCAAGGTCGTCGGCAAGGTCGCGATCGAGATGAGCTCCTTGCCATCGCAGGCGCAGTAGCCTCCGCCCGGGAGCGCAGCGAAGGATCTCGCGCCCGTTCCGGAGTCATCTAACCGCTATGTGAGGTCCTTCGCTTCGCTCAGGATGACGGTCATCTATCGCGCGTAGAAGATCGTCACCTTGCGATCGATCTCCGAGGCGTTGTCGTTGCCGAAGCTCATGTTTCCGAACGCTTCGGGGTCCGCCACGATGGTGATGTTCTTGGCCGGATAGCCATCGCGGATCATCTCTGCAGCCACCGTCTGGGCGCGCGCACGGGCGAGCTTCAGGTTGTAGGCCTTGTCGCCCAGCTTGTCGGTATGGCCGATCAGGCAGACGGCCGAGACCTGGCGGTCTTTCGCCGTCTTGACGGCCTGCGCGATAATCGGTTTCTCGGCGGGCCGCAGGTGCGAGCTGTTGAGGTCGAACAGGATGCGGACCGGCTGCGGCTGGGTACTGCCGCCGCCGCGCGGGCAGGTGCCGACGGTCTGCGCGAAGGACGGCGTGGCGGCGAGCACGATGCCGGCGGCGATGAGGGCGCCGATTCTTTTCACTTGAGCTCTCCCTTGAGGGCCATTTCAACGAAGGGGAGGCGATCGTTGCCGAAGAACATCATGTTGTCCACGAAGCAGGTCGGCGCACCGAACACGCCGCGCGCGACGGCCTCCTCGGTGGTGGCCTTGAGCCGGTCCTTCACGTCCTGATCCTGGATGCGCGCGCCGACCTTCGCCGGATCGAGGCCGGCCGCGGCCAGCACGGCGGCAATCTCCTTCATGTCGTTCAGGTTGCGCCCGTCGACCCACATCGCCTTGTAGACCGCGGGATGATAGCGCTCGAAAGTTCCGTCGATCTGTGCCGCCGCGGCGCCGCGCATCAGCGCCAGCGTGTTCACCGGAAAGAAGGGATTGCGCTGGAACGGCACGCCGTAATGGCGCGCCCAAAGCGGCATGTCGAAACCGCTCCATTTGGATTTCTGCGGCAGTTCGGCCGGCGAATGATTGCCCGTCGCCTTGAACACGCCGCCCAGCAGCATCGGCTTGCGCACCAAGGTGGCGCCGGAGCGCTGGGCGATGGCCTCGACCTGGGTGTCGGCCAGATAGCTGTAGGGGCTGCCATAGTCGAAGTAGAATTCCAGCGTGCGGGCCATGCATTCCTCCTTGCTTGTGGCGAGCCTGCGCCGCTTCTAGCCTTGCGACAAGAAAGTTCAAGGGAGGCACGCATGGGCCGTGTTGCAGACAAGGTCGTGCTGGTGACGGGCGCGGGATCGGGAATAGGCCGCGCCTCGGCGAAGCTGCTGGCGGCGGAGGGCGCAACGGTGATCGTGACCGACATCGATCGCGCCGGCGGCCTTGAGACCGTCCAGCAGATCGACGGCCTGAACTCCGGAGGCACGGCGCGCTTCGAGGAGCAGGACACCTCGAAGGAAGCCGACTGGAAGCGCATCATCGACGACATCCTGGCGCGCGAGGGGCGGCTGGACGGGCTCGTGAACAATGCCGGCATCGCGGGCCCGTTCCCCTCGACCTTCGAGGGCGAGAGCCTCGACCAGTGGCGCCGCATCCTGTCGATCAACGTCGAGGGCGTGTTCCTCGGCTGCAAGTACGGCGTTCTCGCGCTCCGCGCTTCGGGCGGCGGATCGATCGTGAACCTGTCGTCGCTGGCGGCCTTCCTCGGAACGCCCGATCTCTCGGCCTACGGCGCCAGCAAGGGCGCGGTGCGCCAGTTCACGAAGACGGTGGCGATGGATTGCGCGCGCAAGGGCTACAAGGTGCGCTGCAATTCGGTTCATCCCGGCATCATCATGACGCCGATGGGCGAGAGCATCCTTCCCAGCGAGAAGGCGCGCGAACGCACGCGCCAGCGCGTGCCGGTCGGCCATTTCGGCACGCCGGAGGACATCGCCTATGGCGTGCTCTACCTGATTTCCGACGAGTCCCGCTTCATGACCGGTGCCGAACTGGTGATCGACGGGGGGATGAATGCGATCTAGGTCGCTCCGCTAAGCGGAGCGACTGGCGGCGTGTAGCGCTGCAGGGAGCACAGCGACCGAAGCGCGGGCGCCGCATGGCGCAGGAAAGATGGAGGTGCGCTCTTCCTTCGGCGCTCCCGGACATTGCCGAAGGCAATGCCCTGACGCTCCTGGGGCTGAGCGAAGCTCAGCCCTACTTGATGTTCACCTGGTGGGTGAACTTGTCACCGTCGCTGATCGTGATCTGCTGGAAGCCCAGCAGCTTCAGCAGGTCGAAGAAGTTCGCGTCCTCGGCGATCGTGCGCTCCTGGAAGAAGGGCGACAGGCGCGACATGGTGGTCATGTTCGCGAGGATCGCTCGCGCGCGGAAGATCGTGCTCATCTCGCCGGGCTGCAGGCCGACGATGATCATCTTGTCGGCCTTCTCGCCCTTCACGAACACCGCGTAGGGAACGCGATAGGCCGACTGGATGGTGCCCTGCGACACGACCGTGGCGAACTGCACGCGCTGGGCGCGCTCGGCGCCGGCGATCGTCTGCATCGGCGAGGTATAGGTCTCGATCGCCGTCGGCTTCGGATAGTAGTAGCCGACATACTTGTCCTCATCGGCCTTCGGGGTCGCCGCGGCGGCCGCCGGCTTGGGCTGCTGCTGCGCGAGCGCGGGCAGGGTGCCGAAGGCGAGGACGACGGCGAGGCCGGTTGCAAACCGATTGATCATGAGTGTTTCCCCAAAGACTGATGCTGGACAGGCGGCAGGCTAGAACAACGTATAGCCGCCATCGATGACGAAGTCGCGCCCCGTCGTGTAGGCGGAGGCGCTGCTCGCCAGGTAGACGGCGATCGGACCGAAGTCGGCGCCGGTGCCCCAGCGGCGGGCCGGGATGCGCGGCAGGACATTGCCCGCGAACTTCGGATTGGCGACCGCATTGGCCGTCATCTCGGTCTCGATCCAGCCCGGCAGGATCGAGTTCACGGTGATCTTGTAGCGCGCCAGCTCGACGGCCAGCGCACGCACCATCGCCGTGACGCCGCCCTTGCTGGCGCCGTAGTGGCTGGAGCGGGCCGCACCTTCGATGGCGGCGGTGCTGGCCATCGCCACCAGTGAACCGCCCTGGCCGCGCTCGACCATGTGCTTGGCGGCTGCACGGAACGTGAAGAAAACACCGTCGAGGTTGATCTGCAGGACGCGGCGCCATTCGGCATAGTCCATCTCCAGGATCGAGCCCTTGCCGCGGCCCGAGACGCCGGCATTGGCGACGCAGTTGTCGACCTGGCCCATCACCTTGACCGTCTCGGCAAAGGCCTCGGCGACCTGCTTCTCATCGCCGACATCGACGATCTGGGCGTGGACCTTGCCGCCGTGCTTCCTGAGCTGCTCGACGGCCGCGTCGTTCTTCTCCTTGCGCGTCCCCCAGATGCAGACGCCTGCGCCGGCCTGGGCCATCGCGTCGGCCATGCCGAGGCCGATGCCGCCGTTGCCGCCCGTCACCAGCGCCACCTTGCCCGTCAGATCGAAGCCCTTGTAGGCCATGCGTCTCTCCCAAACGAAAACCGGGCGGGATCAAACCCCGCCCGGCCCATAGCGTCAATCTGACGGGAGGTCAGTTCAGCCGGTCCGTTTCGACCAGCACAATCTCGGCATCCTCGAGGGCCACGATCTCGATCTCGTCCTGGTCGACGATCGCCACGCCGTCGCGGGCCTTCGCCGTCACTACCTTGCCGTCGCTGCCGCGGACCTCGATGCGGCCCTTGGCCGGGACGAGATAGGTCGGCTTGCCGTTCAGCTTCTGGCGGATCGACTGGCCGGCCTTCACCGTGCCGGCCATCAGCGAACCGTCGGCATAGAGCGGGATCGCCCCGTCGTCGCCGCGGCCCGAGGCCAGCGGCACCAGCCTGCCGTCGCGCGCGTCGGCGGGGAACTGCACCGTCTCCCAGCGCGCCGGTACGCCCTGCTTGTTGGGCAGGATCCAGATCTGGAACAGCTCGGTCTCCGCCTGCTCCATGTTGTATTCGGCGTGCTGGATGCCGTTGCCCGCGCTCATCACCTGGATCTGGCCCGCCTCGGTCCGGCCCTCGTTGCCGAGATGGTCCTTGTGCGTGATCGCGCCCTTGATGACGTAGGTCACGATTTCCATGTCGCGGTGGGGATGCGGCGGGAAGCCCGACTGCGGCGCGATGCGGTCGTTGTTCCAGACACGCAGGGCGCCCCAGTGGATCCGGTCCTGGTTGCGGTAGTCGGCGAAGCTGAAATGGAAGTTCGCCTTGAGCCAGCCGTGGTCCGACTTGCCCAATTTCTCGAAGGGTCTGAGCTCGATCATGGTGTTCTCCTTGCTGCTCCCAAAAATGGCGCAACGAGGAGGGGGATCAAGTTTCGGGTTGGTAACGGGGCTGAGCGAAGCTCAGCCCCCATGAGCGGCAGGACATTGCCTGGGCAATGTCCGGGAGCGCCGAAGGAAGAACGACCATCGGAGCTTCATGACCCCTCCGCCCCTGCGGGGCGACATTTAACGCAAACGCCGGATGGGATCCGACCCGTCCCAGGTCCGCGAACGCTCCCGAACGTACTCGAAGAACCGGCCCTTGTTGCCGCTGATGTCGGAGATCTCGATCACGGTGCCGGCATGGGGATTGGCCGGCGCGCCGGTATCGAAATAGGCGAAACGGCCCTGTTCGCCGCCGATCTGGCCTTCGTGGCCGAGCCTGTAGCCCTGCCCCAGCGCGCGGTCGTAGAGCGACTGGTAGTCGGTCGACCAGAAGGCGACGTGCTGGAGCCCCTCGCGGCCGGAATCCAGGAACTCCTTGTACATCGAGGGCGCATCGTTGCGCTGCTGGATCAGCTCGATCTGCAGGTCGCCGGAGTTGGCGAGCGCGATGCTGAGTTCGAGCGCCGAGTCCTGGCCGCGATGGCGGAACCAGTCGGTCTTCACGCGGTCGATGTAGAACCACGGGCCGACCTTGAGGACGTCGATCCAGTGCGCCATCGCCGCCTCGATGTCGCGCACGACATAGCCGTTCTGGCGGATGGGACCGAACAGCCGGCTCATTCTGCGGCCGCCCGTTCACGGTCGGCCGAAACGCCGAACGTGAAGCCGCGATAGTTGTCGGCCACGATCTCCTTGCAGGTCGTGCGATAGCCCTCGCCGATGTACGGCATGAACACGCGCGGCTTGCCGGGAATGTTGACGCCGAGGTACCAGGAATTGGCCTTGGGAAAGAGCGTGCGGTCGGCGACTTCGGCGACATGCCGACCCCAGGCGACCTGCGCCTCTTCGTCGGGTTCGATCGTCGCAAGACCGTGTCGACGCATGTGGGTGACGCACTCTGTGATCCAGTCGACGTGATACTCGCAGTTGGTGATGACGTTGCCGATCACCGACGGGCTGCCGGGTCCGGTGATCGTGAATAGATTCGGGAAACCCGCGACGGTGAGGCCGAGATAGGTCTGGGGCCCCTCCGACCAGGCGTCCTTGAGCGTGGCACCGTCGCGGCCCCGGATATCGACGGCCAGCAGGGCGCCGGTCACCGCATCGAAGCCGGTGGCGAAGACCAGCGCGTCGAGGTCGAACGACCGCTTTGCCGTGTCGACGCCGGCGGCGGCGATCCATTCGATCGGCTCCTCGCGCAGGTTCACCAGCTCGACGTTGGCGCGGTTGTAGGTGTCGAAGTAGTCGGTATCGACGCACAGCCGCTTCACGCCGAACGGATAGCCCTCGGGCGAGAGCGCCGCGGCAGTCTTGGGATCCTTCACCGTCTCGCGGATCTTCTGGCGCACGAAGTCGGCGGCGACATCGTTGACGCCGGGGTGGACGAGGATGTTGGGGAAGGCCTTCAGGAAGCCGCCGCTGCCGCCCTCCTGCCAGAGCTTCTCATAGTGCTTCCACTGGACGTCGCGCGGCGGCACCTCGGCGGCGAAGGCGGTCGGCGGCACGCGCCCGAAGTCGGATTGCTCGAGGCTCGCGAGATAGGCTTCGAGCCCCTCGTCGAAGCTCCTGTGGTCCTCGTCGGTCAGCGGGCGATTGCGCGCCGGCACCGAGAAGTTCGGCGTCCGCTGGAAGACGATGAGCTGCTTTGCGGCCTGGGCGATCATCGGGATCGCCTGGATGCCCGACGACCCCGTGCCGATGACGCCGACGCGTTTGCCCTCGAAGTTGACGGGCTCCTGCGGCCAGCGCGCCGTGTGGAAGATCTCGCCCTTGAAATCGGCGACGCCGGGAATGTCGGGCGTGTTGGGCACCGACAGGCCGCCGGTCGCCATGATGACGAAGCGGGCGGTGAGTCGGCCGCCGTGATCGGTCTCGACGATCCAGCGCTCTGACCGCTCGTCGAAGGTCGCGCTCACGACCCGGGTGTCGAACTGGATCAGTCGGCGCAGGTCGAGCCGGTCGGCGGCGAATTGCGCATAGCGCAGGATCTCGTCCTGGCCGGCGTAGCGGTTGGTCCAGCGCCATTCGCGGCGCAGCTCCGGCGACCAGCTATAGGAGTAGAACAGGCTGGGCACGTCGCAGCGCGCACCGGGATAGCGGTTCCAATACCAGGTGCCGCCCACGTCCGGCGCCGCCTCGAGGCCCCGCACAGACAGGCCGTTCTCCCGCAGCTTGTGCAGCGCATAGAGGCCGCCGAAGCCGGCCCCCACCACCACGACATCGCATGCGTCGATGCCAGTCTCGCTCGCACCCGCCTGCTCCTGGACGCTCGCCGCCATGCTAACCGCACCCCTGAAAATGGAAACGTTTCCAGTTTAACCTTGCAAGTAGCGCTGCCGATGTCAAATATGCGGCCTCGTATGACGGAAATCGTTTCCAGAGCCACAATTCGCGACGTTGCCCGCACCGCCGGTGTGTCGGTGGGATCTGTGTCGCGCGCGCTGAACGGCGGCAAGAACGTCAGCGCCCGGGTGGCGCGCGACGTGGCGGCGGCGGCGGAGAAACTCGGCTACCAGCCGGATTTCCTGGCGCGCAGCCTCAGGACGCGCACCACCGGCATGGTGGGCTGTCTGGTTTCCGATGTCGCCAATCCGCTCTACGCCAGCATCGTGCAGGCGGCCGAAGCCCGGCTGCGCGATGCCGGGCTGCTGATGGTGGTCGCCAATACCGCGAACGATCCTGCGCGCGAACGCGCGATGGTCGCGGCCTTTCGCAGCCGTCGCCTAGACGGGATCCTGGTGGCGCCGGGCAGCGACGAGAACGACCGGGCGTGGCGCGACCTCGCTGCCGGCGGGGCGCCGGTGGTCATCCTCGACCGCGACGTGCCTCATCTCGAGCGGCCGCCGGAGGAGACGCAGCCGTGGCCCGCGGTGCTGGTCGATCATCGCGAGGGCGCGCGGACGGCCACGCGCTATCTGATCGGGCTCGGCCATCGCCGCATCGCGCTCCTGACACCGGGCGCGCGCATGCGGCCGGGCCGCGAGCGTATCGCGGGCTTCCGCGCGGCCTTCGCCGAGGCCGACATCGACCCGGCGGGGGCAGAGGTCTGCCTCCAGGAATCGTCGATGGATTTCGCGCAGGGCGATGCCCTCGCGCTGCTGCAACGCGAGCGGCGCCCGACCGCGATCATCGCGCTCGGCACCCGCATCCTGGCCGGCGCGCTGCGCGCCGCACGCGATCTCGGTCTGGCCATTCCGGCGGACCTGTCGGTGATCGCCGTGGGCGACACCGATCTCGCCGCCGTGCATTCGCCGGCGATCACGGCGCTGCGCTGGAGCCTCGAAGACGTCGGCCGTGCGGCCGCCGAACTGCTGTTGCAGCGGCTGCGGGGCACGGGCGGAGAGGGGCAGGCGCGGGCGCTGCTGCCGGTCGATCTCGTGCTGCGCGACTCCTGCGGGCCGCCGGCTTCGCATTAATCAAGAACCACGTGGAGGAAAGAATGAGACTGCTGCGGCGGGCGTTTGCCCTGACTTTGGCTTTGGGCCTCACGACACCGGCCTTGGCTCAGACGAGCGACGCCAAATGGCCGAGCAAGCCGATCCGCCTGATCGTGCCGTTCGCGGCGGGCGGCGGCACCGACCTGGTGGCACGTGCGCTGGCCGAGAAGCTCGGCACGGCGCTCGGCCAGACCGTGATCGTCGACAACAAGCCCGGCGCCTCGGGCGTCATCGCCATGGAGGCGGCCCAGAAGGCGCCACCGGACGGCTATACGCTGGTCCTCGGATCGGCCAGCACGGTCGTCGTCAATCCGGCGGTGATGCCGGATCTGCCCTACGATCCGGTGAAGGATTTCGAGCACCTGGCCGACATCGGTTCGGCGACGGTGGTGATGGTGGCCAGCCCCGACTATCCGGTGAAGGACCTGCGCGACGTGATCGCGCTCGCCAAGGCCAAGCCCGGCGAAGTGAACTACGGGACCTGGGGCAACGGTTCCACCGGCCATCTCTGCGCCGAAATCATCCGCGTCGGCACCGGCATCAACATGACCCACGTGCCCTACAAGGGCGCGGCGCCGGTGCTGAACGACGTCGCGGCGGGCCACATCAAGCTGGGCTTCTCCGACGTGCAGTCGGCGGTGCCGATGGTGAAGTCGGGCAAGGTCAAGGTCGTGGTCTCGTGCACGCGCCGTTCGATCAACTTCCCCGACGTGCCGGGCTTCGTCGAGCAGGGCGTCGATTTCGATTTCGTCTGGCGCTACGACCTGATGGCGCCGCTCAACACGCCGAAGCCGATCGTCCAGCGCCTGCATGCCGAGCTGATGAAGATCCTGGCGATGCCCGACATCAAGGAGCGCTGGCTGGAGTTCGGCATGACCGCCTCGACCATCAGCCCGGACGATCTCAAGGCCCAGACCGCCAAGGACATCGCGACCCTGCGCAAGATCGCGCAAGCCGCGAACATCAAGCCGTGAGCGGCACGGCAGTCGTCACAGGCGCGGCCAGCGGCCTCGGCCGCGCCATTGCGCAGCGCTTCGCAAAAGAGGGCATCAGGGTCGCGCTGTGGGACCTCGATCCTGCCGGGGCGAAGCGCGCGGCCGCAGACATGGGCGGGCGCGCAGAGGCCTTCGTCGTCGACGTCACCGACACCGGATCCGTGCGCGCCGCCTGGGCGGCGAGCAAGGCCGCGCTCGGCACGCCGTCGATCCTGGTGAACAGCGCCGGCATCCTCGGCCCCTCCGCAGGCATCGCCTCGTATCCTGAGGAGATGTGGCACCGCGTTCTCGACATCAACCTCAACGGTACCTTCCGATGCTGCCAGGCCGCCGTGCCCGACATGGTGGCGAGCGGCTACGGCCGCATCGTCAACATTGCCTCGATCGCGGGCAAGGACGGCAATCCGAACGTCGCGGCTTATGTCGCGTCGAAGGCCGCCGTCATCGCGCTCACTAAGTCGATGGGCAAGGAACTCGCGACCTCAGGTGTGCTGGTGAACGCAATCACGCCGTCGGCGTCGGAGACCGCGATCTTCGGCGACCTTACCGACGAGCGCCGCGCGAAGCTTCTGGCCAACGTCCCGATGGCGCGGATGGTGCGGCCGGAGGAGGTCGCCGAACTGACCTTCTGGCTGACGTCGCCCGGCTGCTCCTTCTCGACCGGCGCGGTCTTCGACATTTCTGGCGGTCGGGCGACCTACTGAGCAGCGTGGCCTCAAGAGACAGCTGATGCCTTCCGCCGGAAGTAGAGAAGGCAAGCCAGCGCGATCATTGCTGCTCGCCCGCTGGACGCCACGAGAAGGTACCAATGGTAGGCAAGCTGCGTGCCCGGCGCGGTGGAGCACAGCTTGAACCGGCCACCGGCGTGATGACCGATCGAATAGGAAATAAAATAGAAACCGGCCACGAATATCGGAAACAACAGGGCGATCAGGAGGCGATCCCGCGAGGTCTCGGCCGGAGCTGTCGATACCTTCTGGAGTTCAGCCCGTTCCGATGCGGTCAGCTTGAACGAGACCGCACGCGCCACGATCACGAGCTCGACGGCCAGTAGCAACCAGAACAATATCCTGGCGCCGATCGCGATGTTGCAGACCCGCCCAGTGGGGGTCATGCCGAAGGTCTCCGCGATTCCGGCGAGAAGGTAATGGTCCCGTGTATCGGCTGCGATCAGAATTGCATTGGTCAGTACGGCCAGCCCGACCATCGAAAACGCCGAGCAAAGCGTGAAGCGCTGGATGCGGGTCACGCCGATCTCGTCCAACAAAGCGTGGCGACGGCCCGACGCTTGGCACGAAGGCAGGGCCGTTGCGAACCAAGTGCCACTGATCGAAGGCGCGCTTAACGCCCCTCGCGCCACCAGGCGCTGGCGATGGCCATCAGGAAGGCGAGCGCCACGAGCAGGCCAGGCAGCAGCGGGAGCTGGTTGATGCCGGCGACCGTATAGCCCTCGTTGCGGCGCAGCCCGATCCAGTCGGAGCCGCCGGCGGCGCGGCCGGGGCGCACGGTGCGGATGTCGGGCTCGGACTGGTCGGCGATCCACATCAGCCCGCCGCCGGTGCCGTCGACCAGCGGCTTCAGCTTGGCATCGGTGGCGCGCACGTCGGAGAATTCCAGCGGGTCGGGACTGCCGACGGCGGCGACGGTGCGCAGGCTGCCGTCGTCGAACCGGTAGAGGCCAGGCTTGTCGACGTCGACCACGGCGAGGCCGAGGCCGGGCGCGGTCTGGCGCAGGTCGAGCGTGCGCGTGGCGCCGCCCGGCGACGTCATCGTGACCTGCGGAAAGGTCGCGGCCAGCGTGCGGCGCGTGATCTCGATGCGGCCGCCGACGGCAGTGGCGCGCAGCGCCTCTTCCTCGAGGTCCGGTTCCTTCATCAGCCAGTGCGCGACGCGGCGCACCAGTTCGGGCTGCGGCCCGCCGCCATCGATGCCGCGATTCCACAGCCACAGATGATCGGACAGGAGCTGCGCCACGCGGCCCTCGCCGACCCGGTCGAGGATCACCAGCGGCTTCTCCTCGGCGCCGGCCAGCACGGCGTTGCCGCGTTCGGTGCGCGAGGTGATCAGGCGGAACCAGCGGCCCCACTCCGGCTCCTTGTTGGGATCGCCGGCCTGCGGCAGGTTGGCCGTCACCGGATGACGCTGGCCGATCTCGGTGACCTTGGGCTTGAAGCCGGTCTCCACTACGTCGCCGGTCGGCGCGCCGGGCAGGATCGCGCCAAGCGGCGTGCGGTACAGCGAGCGTTGCGTCGCGAACACCGGACCGACCGAGACCAGCAGCGCGCCGCCGCCCTTCACGTATTCGGTGATGTTGCGGAAGTAGTCGCGCGTGATCAGGTTCCCCGACTCGTAGCGGTCGAAGATGATCAGGTCGAATTCCTTGAGCTTCTGCTCGAACAGCTCGCGCATCGGGAAGACGATCAGCGACAGTTCGCGCACCGGCGTGAAATCGTCCTTCTGCGGCGTGCGCAGGATGGTGAAGTGCACGAGATCAACTGCGGGATCGCTCTTGAGGAGGTTCCGCCACGCCCGCTCGCCTTGGTAGGGCTCGCCCGAAACCAGCAGCACGCGCAGCCGGTCGCGCACGCCGTTGATGGTGAAGAGTGCGCGGTTGTTGTCGAGAGTGAGTTCGCTGGGGCCGGGCCCGACTTCCAGTTCGACGACGTTGGCGCCGGGATTGCCGACGGTGATCGGCAGCTCGACCGAGCGGCCGACCGGCACGTCGATGCGCTTCACGACCTCGCCGCCGACCGACAGCGTGACGGGCGCGGTACCGCCGGCAGGGTCCTCGATCCGGAACTTCGCCATGACCTCGCGGCCGACCACGCCGAAGCGCGGCGATTGTTCGAGCACGATCAGGCGGTCGCGCTCGTTCTTCTTGCCGGCGATCAGCGCATGCACGGGCGCGCCGCCCAGTTCCGGCGGCACGCCGGCCGGCACGTCATGAACCTGGCCGTCGCTCAACAGCACGACGCCGGCCAGCCGCTCCGGCGGGATCTCGATCAGGGCCGAGCGCATCGCATCGATCAGGCGCGTGCCGCCCGGCCGCTCGCTCCCCAGCTGGATCTGCGACGGCGGCAACACGACTTCGCGCACTTCCAGCCCGTCCTGCTGGCCGAGCTTGCGCTTCAGGGATTCGCGCGCGCTCTGGACCTGCTGGCGCCGTTCGCCGATCGCCATCGAATCGCTGTCGTCGACCACGACCAGCGCCACGTCGGCGATGGGCTTGCGCTGCTCCTCGATCAGCGAGGGATTGGCCAGCGCCGCCAGCACGACGACGAGCGAACCGAGGCGCCAGATCGTGCCGCGCGCACCGGCCCGCAGGCCGAGCAGGACCAGCACAAGGCCGATCGCGCCCAGCACGGCCAGCACCGTCCACGGCAGCAGCGGATCGAAGGCGACCGAAACGGCGGAGGTCATGTTCATCGCCTCAACCTCTGCATGATGTCCGGCAGGTGAACCTGGTCGTCCTTGTAGTTGCCGGTCAGCGCATGCATCACGAGGTTGACGCCGAAGCGATAGGACATCTCGCGCTGCTGCTCGCCGCCCGGCGACACCGGGTTGAGGCCGCGACCGCGCTGGTCGGTGGCCCAGGCGCCGGCATAGTCGTTGGAGCCGATCAGGATGGTCGTGACGCCGTCATTGACGCGACCGCCGCCCGATTCGATCCAGAGCTTTCCACCCGTCCAGCGGCCCGGCATGTCCGACAGGAGATAGAAGGCGCGGCTCAGCACATGGTCCGGCGGCATGGCGACCAGCGGCGGCGTCTCGACGCCGGCCAGCAGGCGCTTGAGATCGGGATTGCCGCCGGCGGGCCGGTCGAAGCTCATCTGCTGGTCGCGCGTGTCGATGAAGATGATGCCGCCGGTGCGCAGGTAGCGGTCGAGCGCGGCTTGCGCGCGCGGCGACAAAGCCGGCTGGGTCGAGGTCACGGGCCAGTAGATCAGCGGGTAGAGCCGCGGCTCGTCGCGCTCCAGATCGAGACCGACCGGATCGGCGGGCTCGACCGAGGTGCGGCTGCGCAGGATCTCGCTCAGGCCCTCAAGGCCCGCCTTGCTGATGTCGTCGACTTCCTTGTCGCCGGTGACGATATAGGCCAGCCGGATGTCGAGCGAACCCTTCAGCGCCTGCTCGTCGGTGAGCGGCGGCGGGCCGGGCCTTGCGGCGGGCGCCGTCGCCGTCGACCCGGGACGCTGCGGCGGCGCGGGCTGCTGCGCCTGGAGGTCGGTCGATCCCGTGAAGACGAGAGCGCCGAGCAGCAATGCGGCCGGTGCGGCGCGGCCGAAACGGACCGCCTTGGGCAGCAGGCCACGCAGCCACAGCGAGATCAGCAGGTCGGCCAGCAACAGCACGAGGGCGGCCAGCAGGAACCACTTCGACAGGTCGGTCTCGCCGCCTTCCGAGAGCTTGTCGGTCGAGATGCCGCCCGGCAGCGCCAGCGGCTTGGGCGCGGGAATGCGGCCGCCAATGTTGAAAGCGACCTGGGCGTTCTCGTCGCCGTAGAGGCCTGGCGGGGAAGACGGCTTGGGCTGGAAGGTCTCGGCGGCATCGGCGGGCAGGATCTGGATGCCGGCGGGCGGCGCGCCGAGGCGGCCGAAGCCGTCGAGCGTGCGCCACGGCTTCAGCGCCTTGTTGACGCCGTCGCCGGCGACGCCGCGCGACAGCGTCACGAGACGCTGCAGCATGTTCACGAACAGGCCCGACAAAGCCATGTTGCTCCAGCCCGTGTTCGCGGTGGTGTGGATCAGCACAAGATAACCCTGGCCGCGCTTTTCGGCCGTGACCAGCGGCGTGCCGTCGGCCAGGCGCGCCCAGGTCTTGTCGGCGAGGTCGGGCGTCGGCTCGGCCAGCACCTGCTGGGAGATGCGCACGTCCTTGGGGATCGGGATGCCGAGGAAGGGGCTGTTGGGCGGGAATTCGGCCAGCGCGCTCGGCTGGCCCCAGCTCATGATGCCGCCCAGCGCGCGGTCGCCCAGGCGGAGCTTGGTCGGCACGAGATTGTCGGCGCCGGCCGCGAGATTGGGGCCGGCGAAACGCACGGCAATGCCGCCGCGCTCGACCCACTTGGCGATCTCCTCGCGGTCGTTGGCTGACGGGGTGGAGCCGTCGGGGATCAGCAGCACGGCGGTGTTGCGCGTCAGCACCGCCTCGCGATCGCCGATGCTCAGGCTCACATAGGGATCGAGCGCGCGTTCGAGGAAGTAGACTTCCTGCAGCAGCGGCTGGCCGCCGGCGGTGGCGCGTTCGCCCAGGATGGCGACGGGACGGCGGCGATGGCGCTCGTCGAGCAGGATCGTGCTGCCGGCGCCGCCCTGCGCCTCGATGTCGAGGCGGGCCATGCGGTTGCGCAGTTCGGCCGGTATGGCCAGCACGCCTTCGCCCTGGGTGGCGGTGGCGGCGAAGTCGAGGTCGATGCGGGCGACCACACGGCCCTGCTCGTCGGACGCCTGGACGGCGGCCTTGCGTGGACCGTCGGCGGCGGCGCGCAGCGCCCGCACCTTGAGGTCGCGCCCTTCGGCGGCGGGCGGCAGGAGCAGCAGCGGCGTCGTGGCCTGGTCGGGCAGCAGCACTTGCAGGCCGTCGAAGCGGCGCAGGCGTTCGGCGAGGCGCGTCGCGCCCTCGTCTTCGAGGCCGTCGCTCAGCCACACGGCATAGGCGCCGGGTTCGATCTGTATCTGGTCGATGGCGGCGGCCGCGGCCGTGCGATCGGTCGGCCAGGGCTTGGGGCGGAAGGCGCGCAGCAGCGTGCGCGCCTCGTCGGGCCGCATCGCGCCGCGACGGACCGCGGGCGCATCGAGCGGCGCAGGCGCGGTGCCGACCAGCACGACCGGACGATTGGCGCGCTCGGCGCGCTGGATCAGGCGCTCGGCATGGGCGGTGCGCGTGGCCCAGCCCGGCGCGCTCGACCAGCCGTCGTCGATCACCAGCAGCAGCGGTCCGCGGCCCGGCAACTCGGCCTGCGGGTTCAGCAGCGGGCGCGCCACGGCGAGGATCAGCGCGGTCGCCAGCAGCAGCCGCAGCAGCAGCAGCCACCAAGGCATCTTCATCGGCGTCTGTTCGGCCGGCTCCAGGCCGACAAGCAGCCGGATTGCCGGGAAGCGCACGAGCTTGGGCAGCGGCGGGATCAGCCGCAGCAGGAAATAGATCGCCGGCAGGGCCACCAGCAGGGCCAGCATGCCGGGAGCGGCAAAGGCGAACGCGCCGAGACTCAGCATGTCATCAGGCCATGTTCAGCCGACCCATGTCGGCCATGGCGAGGTAAAGGGAGAGAAGCACGGTCTGCGGCGAGCGGTCGGTGCGATGGAGATGCACGGTCCAGTTGGCCGGCCGCGCCAGGCGGTTCAGTCCTTCCTTCTGCGCGGTGAGGCGGGCGCCGTAGGCGGCGCGCACCGCCTCGACGCGGCGGATCGTGTGCTGGCCCTCGGCTTCGAGACCCTCGAACTTCACGTGACCGTCGAACGGCAGCTCTTCCTCGGCGGGATCGAGGATCTGGACGAGATGGCCGCGCACGCCGACGCTGGCGTAGTAGCGGACGATCTCCTCGATCTTCTCCAGCGGGTCGAGCCAGTCGGAGACCAGCACGATCGTGCCGTGCGCGGGCAGCGGCACCATCGGCGGCAGGCTGGCCGGCGTGCGCGTGCTGTCGCGGCTTTCGTCGAGCAGGGTCTCGGCCACGCGCCGCACGGCGACGCGGCCGGAGGCGGGGCGCATGCCCCCACCCAGTACGGCGACACGCTCGCCGGCATCGGCGAGCAGGCTGGCGACGGCCAGCGTGATGAGTTCGGCGCGCACCGCCTTGGTGTCGATGTTCTTCAGCGAGGCGTACTGCATCGAGGGCGACGCGTCGCGCCACAGCCAGATGCTGGCCGCGGCCTCCCACTCGGTCTCGCGCACGAAGAGATTGCGGCTGCGTGCGCTCTGGCGCCAGTCGATCTGACTCGCGCTGTCGCCGTCGCGATAGGGGCGATACTGCCAGAAGGCGTCGCCCTGGCCGACGCGGCGACGCCCGTGCACGCCCTGGATGACGGTCGCGGCGACGCGATCGGCGGCCACCATCAGGGCGGGCAGCGTGCCGGCGAGTTCGAGCGACCGATGAAGGGTTGAAGGCGAAGCCATGAACACCCGCAGTGCAATGCCTAGGCCAGACGACTACCCGAGGCGGGCGCACATCTGGGCGATGACGGACTCGACGGTGACGCCTTCGGCGCGGGCGGAGAAGTTGACGGCCATGCGATGGCGCAGGATCGGCCCGGCCAGCGCCACGACGTCGTCGACCGACGGCGCGAGGCGGCCCTGGATGATCGCGCGGGCGCGACAGGCCAGCATGAAGGCCTGGCTGGCGCGGGGACCCGGACCCCAAGCGACGCGCTGGCGGACGATGTCGAGATCGGTGTGTTCGGGACGGCCGGCCCGCACCAGCTTCAGGATGGCGTCGACGACGCTCTCTCCGATCGGCAGGCGCCGGACCAGCGCCTGCGCGGCCATCAGGTCGCCGGGCGACAGGGCCTGCGTGGCGACCGCCTGCTCGGCGCCCGTCGTGCCGATCATGATCTGGCGCTCGGCCTCCTCGTCGGGATAGCCGACATCGACCTGCAGGAGGAAGCGGTCGAGCTGCGCTTCGGGCAACGGATAGGTGCCTTCCTGTTCCAGCGGATTCTGCGTCGCCAGCACATGGAACGGCGCGGGCAGGTCGTAGCGCTTGCCGGCCACGGTCACGTGCCGCTCCTGCATGGACTGCAGCAGCGCCGACTGGGTGCGCGGGCTCGCGCGGTTGATCTCGTCGGCCATCAGCAGCTGGGCGAAGACCGGACCCTGCAGGAAGCGGAAGGTACGGCGGCCGCCTTCGCTCTCCTCGAGCACTTCCGAGCCCAGGATGTCGGCCGGCATCAGGTCGGGCGTGAACTGGATGCGCTTGGCTTCCATGCCCAGCACCACGCCCAGCGTGTCGACCAGTTTGGTCTTGGCGAGACCGGGAACGCCGATCAGAAGGAGGTGACCGCCCGACAGGAGGGCAACCAGCGTTTGATCGATGACGTCCTGCTGGCCATAAATGACCTTGCCGATGGAGGTGCGGGCGGCGCGGAGCTGTCCACCCAGCCGTTCGATGTCGGCGAGGGCGGCCTGGGCGTCGGCGTCGGTAGCTGTCGATGTATCGGGGGCCACCAGGGCGCTCCTGTCGTCGATGGGAATTGTAATTGAGGGAAGCCCAGAATTGAGGCCGGAACAAGGGCATGACGGTTGACGAAATTGTGCGGCGGGTGAGCGAGCGCAGCAGGCGTTTGGCATCCGGATTGCCCGTTGCGACGCCACCCCTCGGCAGCGACTTCTCGCTGAATGGCGTCGCGTCGATGCCTCAGGTCTGGCGTCCCGCATCCGTGCTGGTGCCGCTGGTGCGCCGGGAGCCCGGACTCACGGTGCTGCTGACCCAGCGCACCGAGGATATGCCCAGTCACGCCGGCCAGATCGCCTTTCCCGGCGGTCGCCGGCAGGCGGAGGATATCGACGCCGTCGCCACGGCGCTGCGCGAGACCGAGGAAGAAGTCGGCCTGACCCGGGATTTCATCGAGGTCATCGGGCCGGTCGACCAGTACCGGACCGGCACCGGCTACGAGATCACGCCGATCGTGGGCATGGTGACGCCGGGATTCACGCCCCGTGCAGACCCGCGCGAGGTCGCCGACGTCTTCGAGGTGCCGCTCGCCCACTTCCTCGACGAACGCAATCACCGCATCGACAGCCGGGTCTGGCAGGGCCGCGAGCGCCGCTATTACGCGATGCCCTACGGCGAGCGCTACATCTGGGGCGCCACGGCGGGTATGCTGAAGAACCTCCACTTCATCCTGACCGCCAGCGGCTGACGCCGGCCGGGAGTCTTCATGCGCGTCGTCCTTCTGATCCTCGCCCTGGTGCTGGCGCCGTTCGGCGCCTTCTTCCTCTGGGCGTGGGCGGTGAAGATCAAGCAGGAGCGCAAGATCGCCGGCACCCTGCCGTCATGGCAGGACATGCCGATGACGTGGCTCGGCATCGCGGGCTTCGCCTGCGCCATCCTGGGCTTCATCGTCATGTTCTTCACCCAGAACCAGGGCTACGGCGGGCTCTTCGCATCATGAAGCCGTCCGGCCGACTGGATGCGGCGCCGTGGTCGCACGACGCGGCGGTCCGCACGCTGTTCGACGTGCTGGGTCCCGCCGGCATCACCGCGCGCTTCGTCGGCGGCTGGGTGCGCGACGCCGTGCGCGGCGCGCCGCTGCGCGGTGAGCCCGATCTTGCCGTCGACCGGCCGCCGGAGACGCTGATGGACGTTCTGGAAGCGGCGCGCATCAAGGTCGTGCCCACGGGACTGAAGCATGGCACCGTGACGGCGGTGATCGCCGGCCGTCCCTTCGAACTCACGACCCTGCGCCGCGATGTCGAAACCGATGGCCGTCACGCCGTCGTGGCCTATACCGACGACTGGCTGGAGGATGCCAGCCGGCGCGACTTCACCTTCAACGCTCTCTATGCCGATCCCGACGGCACGCTCTACGATCCGTTCGACGGGCGCGCCGATCTTGCCGCCGCGCACGTGCGCTTCATCGGCGATGCCGATCAGCGGATCGCGGAGGATCGGCTGCGCATCCTGCGCTTCTTTCGGTTCCACGCATGGTACGGCAAGCCACCTTTCGACTCGGAGGGCTTCATGGCGTGCCGCCGCAATGCCGGGGGCCTTCGCGGCCTGTCGGGCGAGCGCGTGCGCAACGAATTCCTCCGCCTGCTCGAAGCGCCCGCGCCGGCCGACACGGTCGGGGCGATGCGCGAAGCCGCCATCCTCGATCACTGGCTTCCCGAGTGTATCGGCGTGGCGAAGCTGCGGGCGCTGATCGCGCGCGAGGACGAGCCCGCGTCCGTGCGCCGCCTCGCCTCGCTCCTGTCGCCCGATGCCGATGCGACGGCGATCGGCAAGCGGCTGCGGCTCTCGACGCAGCAGGCGCTGCGGCTCGAGGTCATGCTCGCTGCCGATCCGGTCATCGACGTGGCCGGCGGGCCGAAGGCGTGGCGGGCGCAGATCTATGCCCTGGGCGGAAACCTCTACGCCGATCGGCTGCTGCTCGCGACGGAAGCGCCGGGCGACTGGCGCGGTGCGCTCGCGATGGCGCGCGACTGGACGCCGCCGGAACTGCCGGTGAGCGGCGGCGATGCGCTGAAGCTCGGCCTGAAGCCGGGACCGAAGGTGGGCAGCCTGATCGAAGCGGTCGAGCGCTGGTGGATCGACGGCGATTTCGCGGCCGACCGCGCGGCCTGCCTCGCCGAACTCGAACGGCGGGTCCGCGCCGCGCCATGATCCGTCCCGGCATCACCTTCGCGCTCTGGCTGGCGATCGCGATCCTCGTCGTGCTCAACGATTTCGTGGGTGACACCTGGATCGCCGCGTCGCTCTCGGTGCGCGCGGTCGAATGGTACAAGGCGCTCGTGCCGATGCCCTATGTCGCGATGATGGCGATCATCCATGCGGGACGCACGCGGGGCGAGCGCTGGTTCGAAGCCTCCCTGCTGGCCGCCCTCCTGTGGCCGACCTCGACGATGCTGGCGAGCCTGCTCTATGCCCGCCTCGCCTACGAGGAAGGCCTGGAGGCTTTCTTCGATCGCCTCGGCTTCTGGTGGGGCGCGCCCTATCCGCTGCTGGTCCTCGTGCTGTTCGTGGCGCCGGTCGTGGCGGGATGGGCGCTGGCCGGCCGGCGATGAGCATCGTCTCGCGGCTCTGCATCGCGGGCTACCGCTCGCTGCGCGACGTGCGGCTGGAGATCGAACCGCTCACCGTCGTCACCGGCGCCAACGGCAGTGGCAAGTCCAGCCTCTATCGTGCGCTGCGGCTGCTGGCCGACGTTGCGCAGGGCCGCATCGTTCCGTCGCTGGCGCTCGAAGGCGGCATCTCCTCGGTGCTGTGGGCGGGCCCCGAGCAGTTCTCGCGCGGCATGAAGCGCGGCGAGCAGGCGGTGCAGGGCACAGTGCGCAAGGCTCCGATCAGCCTGAAGCTCGGCTTCTCGTCCGAGTCGTATGGCTACGCGATCGACCTCGGCCTGCCGGTCCCAGGCGGCCTTTTCGGACGCGATCCGGTGATCAAGGCGGAGTCGCTGTGGACCGGCCTCGTCCTGCAACGCGCCAACGCCTTCGCCGAACGAAACGGTCCGTCAGTCACCTTGCGCGACCGCACCGGCCAGCGCCGGCAGGCGCACACACACCTGCAGCCGTTCGACAGCATGTTGACCCATTGCGCCAATCCCGAGGATGGCGCCGAGCTGCTGTCGTTGCGCGAGCAGCTTCGCGACTGGCGCTTCTACGATCACTTCCGCACCGATATCGAAGCGCCGGCGCGTCGCCGCCAGGTCGGCACGCGCACGCCGGTGCTGGCAGGCGACGGCGCCGATCTCGCGGCGGCCCTGGCCACCATCCGGGAGATCGGCATCGAGGGCGAGCTGGACGCCGCCGTGGCCGATGCCTTTCCCGGCGGCTCGGTCGATGTCGCGGTGAGCGACGGCTATTTCGAGGTCGAGATGCTGCAGCATGGGCTGCTGCGGCCGCTGAAAGCCACGGAGCTGTCGGACGGAACGCTGCGCTACCTGCTGCTGGTGGCCGCGCTGCTGTCGCCGCGGCCGCCGTCGCTGATGATCCTGAACGAGCCCGAGACCAGCCTGCATCCCGACCTGCTGTCGCCGCTCGCGCGCCTCATCGCGGCCGCCGCGAAGCGATCGCAGATCATTGTGGTATCGCATGCAGAGCGCCTCGTCTCGGCGCTGACGAAGGCCGGCGGACGCCGCATCACGCTGGCGAAGGAACTTGGCGAGACGGTTGCCGAGGGCGAAGAACGTCCGATGTGGAATTGGCCGGCACGCTAATAGAGAGCGAGGCGGCTCATTGGAGCGCGCCACTCCAGTTGCGCTCATAACTCATGATGCGCCACTGGAGTGGCGCGCTCCATTTGCTAAGGCCAGCGCACCTCGGGCGGCAGCGACATCAGGATCGCCTCGACGTTGCCGTCGGTCATCAGGCCGAAGCGCGTGCCGCGATCGTGCAGCAGGTTGAACTCGACGTAGCGGCCGCGGCGCGCGAGCTGGTAGGCGCGCTCGGCCTCGGTCCACGGCTCGTTCATGTGGCGGCGGACCAGCTTCGGATAGATGTCGAGGAAGGTCTCGCCGACGGCGCGCGTGAAGGCGAAATCGCGCGCATGGTCGCCGCTGTCGAGATAGTCGTAGAAGATGCCGCCGACACCGCGCGGCTCGCGCCGGTGCGGCAGGAAGAAGTACTCGTCGCACCATTCCTTGAAATTGGGATGATAAGACGGATCGTGCGCATCGCAGGTGGCCCGCAGCGCGGCGTGGAAGTCGCGCGTGTCCGGCTCGTGCGGCACCATCGGCGTGAGATCGGCGCCACCGCCGAACCAGCTGCGCGTCGTCACGATGTAGCGCGTGTTCATGTGCACCGCCGGCACGCGGGGCGACTGCAGGTGGGCGACCAGCGAGATGCCGGAGGCGAAGAAGCGCGGGTCCTGAGCCGCGCCGGGAATCTGGCCGCGGAACTCGGGGCTGAACTCGCCGAACACGGTCGAGATGTTGACGCCGACCTTCTCGAACACGCGGCCGCGCATCAAGGACATGGTGCCGCCGCCGCGATCCTCGCCGTTCGAGCCCTTGTCGCGTTGCCAGCTCTTGCGCTCGAAGCGGCCGGGCGGGCGCTCGCGATGGGTGCCTTCCAGCTCGTCCTCGATGCGCTCGAATTCGGCACAGATGCGATCGCGCAGGCTGGCGAACCAGGTCGCGGCCTCCGCTTTGCGTTGGACGATCGTCGCCTCGTCGGGCAGGGGCGAGGGGCCGTTGGGGCCGGTGGCGGTGCGGCTTGGCTTGGCGGTCATGCGAGCTTTTCGAACCCCGAGGTCTGGCGAAGGGCCTCACCCAATACCATTGCGGCCGACAAGGCGACATTGAGGGAACGCGCCCCGGCCTGCAGCGGGATACGGACGCGCAGGTCGGCCCGTTCATGGACCTCGGGCGGGACTCCGGCGCTCTCGCGGCCCAGCAGCAGGACGTCGTCCGGCTGGAAAACCGCCTCCGGCAGCCGGGTCGCGCCGGCCGTGGTCAACAGAACCAGCCGGCCGGGAGGCCGGTCCCGGCAGAAGGCGGCCCAGGAGGCATGCCGGACGAGGGTCGCCAGATGGAAGTAATCCATGGCGGCCCGGCGGATCCGCCTGTCGTCCACGGGGAAGCCGCACGGTTCGATGACATGCAGCGGGACGCCCAGCCCCGCCGAGAGGCGGATGAACGCCCCCAGGTTCTGGGGAATGTCGGGCTCGAACAGCGCCAGCCGCATGGATTCGTCTCCTTCCGCCCCGGTCGCGAAAGTGCTGGGGCAGCGCGTTCGGCGGCTTCGCCGACCGGTATGGTCGGGGGACGTAGCCGGGATGATGGCGGGACGAAAGGGCGGATCTTACGACCAGTCGGGCCCGGTCGCCTGTCGTCGCGGCCTCGGTGTCGCGGCCGCCAGAGCTCGACGTGAGGGGCAGGGCTCCAGCCCGTCAGATGGGCGAGGATAAGGTCGCTCACACGCGTCGATCCCGAGCCTCGGGACTTCCCGCCGGCATTGAACGTGCATCGTGCGTACAACGCGCGTTTGTGCGGGCGTCATTGTTGACGCAATAGTCGCCCGGCGTCATCAGAGCGCCACGACCGCTGCCACGCCCGGGGAAAGACGACCGCATATGATCCTGAACTCAGCTCAGATTGCGTTCACCGTCCTTTGCATCGTCTTCGGCAGCGCCATGCTCGGCATGTTGATCAGCCGCCGCCTGCCCGATCATCACCTGAGCGCCGAAGCGAAGGCGACGGTTTCGGTTTCGATCGCCGTGGTCGGCACCATGACGGCGCTTGTGATCGGGTTTCTTATTTCGAACGCCAACGCTGCATTCAATGCGCGCAACGCCACCGTCTCGCTCCTGTCCTCCAACGTCAGCCAGCTCGACACGCTGCTGCGCCGCTATGGTCCGGAGGCCGACCCCATAAGGGAGAACCTGCAGCGCTTCGCGGCGCTGAAGTTCGAGGATCTGTTCGCCGAAGATCCGACCGGCAAGCACAAGGTCGACAACCCGGCGACCGCCAAAGTCTTCGACGAGGTGGAAGACCGGCTCGTGGCCCTCAAGCCGACCGACGACCGCCAGAAGTGGCTGATCGGCGAGGCCCTGCGGCTGGCGACCGCGGTCCGGACGGCGCGGGCGCAGCTGGTCCAGCAGAACGTGAATACGCTGCCGCTGCCGTTCGTGGGCGTCGTCGCGCTGTGGCTGATCGTCATCTACGGCAGCTTCGGCGTCTTTGCGCCCCGCAATGCCACGACCGTGGTCGCCCTGTTGTTCAGCGTCGTGGCGGTGTCGATGGCCATCAAGCTCGTGCTCGATCTCGACAATCCCTTCGATCGCGGCATTCGCGTGACGCCGCCGCCCATTCGGATATCGGCCGAGCCTTTGCGTCAGGTCCTGGAGACCCTCCGGCAATAGCGCCGCCGTCAGCACAAGGGCCGCTGTGCGGATTGTCTTTGGTTGTGAATGCGGAAGTCGCAGGGCTCGACCGCGAGCCGTGGGGGATGGGCCCTACTGACAGGCGGACCAGTCGAAAGCGAGTCGGCGGAAAACCGGCAGGAAATGGGCCAAAAATATGCGGTTTATTGCACGAACCGCATCGCGAAAGAGGCTTTTGTGCGGCACGCTGTCACACAACGCCACTCATCGCGCCTGCGACCAACAGAGCCTTGAAACAAAAGGGGCTTTCCCGGCTATATACCCGCCATCTCCTCGGGGGGACGGAAGAGAGTAATCATGGCTTCTTCAAGCACAACGGCAAACGGGCACAGCGATCCGACGCGGCGCGACTTCCTCATGGTCGCGACGGGCGCCCTCGGCGCCGTCGGCGCGGCGGCCGTCGCATGGCCGTTCATCAACAATCTCAATCCCGCCGCGGACACGCTGGCCCTGTCGACCATCGAGGTGAACCTCCAGCCGATCGCGGTCGGCCAGGCGGTCACCGTGAAGTGGCGCGGCAAGCCCGTCTTCATCCGTCACCGCACCGAGGCCGAGATCAAGGAAGCCGAGGCTGTGCCGATGTCGCAGCTGCCGGATCCCGAGACCGACAACAAGCGCGTGACCGACACCGCCAAGAAGGTCCGGCCGGAGTGGCTGATCATGATCGGCGTCTGCACCCATCTGGGCTGCGTGCCGCTCGGCAACAAGGCGGGTGACCCGAAGGGCGAGTTCGGCGGCTGGTTCTGCCCCTGCCACGGCTCGAGCTACGATACGTCGGGCCGCATCCGCAAAGGGCCGGCGCCCAAGAATCTCGTCGTTCCGGATTACCTGTTCACTTCCGACGCTCTCGTCCGCATCGGCTGATCGACCAGATCGCCCGCTCAGATCTCGCTGGAGTTCCCAGAATGGCCTCGTCTCACGGCACGCCGCCGGTCTTCAATAACAAGGTGGTCGCCTGGATCGATCACCGGTTGCCGATCTTCTCGTATATCGAGAAGGAATATCACACGTTTCCGACGCCCCGGAACTTCAACTACTTCTGGAATTTCGGCGCGATCGCCACGGTGATGCTGGTCCTCATGATCGCCACCGGCATCGTGCTCGCGACCAACTACACGCCGCACGTGCTGATGGCCTTCGACTCGGTCGAGCGCATCGACCGTGACGTGCCGCAGGGCTGGCTGATCCGCGACCTGCACATGAACGGCGCCTCGTTCTTCTTCATCGCCGTCTACATCCATATCTTCCGCGGCATGTACTACGGCTCCTACAAGGCGCCGCGCGAATTGCTGTGGATCCTGGGCGTGGTCATCTTCCTGCTGATGATGGCGACCGCGTTCATGGGCTACGTGCTGCCGTGGGGCCAGATGAGCTTCTGGGGCGCCACCGTCATCACCAACCTGTTCTCGGCGATCCCGATCGTGGGCGAGTCGATCGTCACCTGGCTGTGGGGCGGCTTCGCCGTCGACAACCCGACGCTCAACCGCTTCTTCGCGCTGCACTACCTGCTGCCGTTCATCATCGTCGGTGTGGTGGCGCTGCACGTCGTCGCGCTGCACGTCCACGGCTCGAACAATCCGACCGGCATCGATCCGAAGGGCCCGCAGGATACCGTTCCGTTCCATCCGTACTACACGATGAAGGACGGCTTCGGCGTCATGGTGTTCCTGATCGTCTATGCCGGGTTCGTCTTCTTTGCGCCGGACTATCTCGGCCATCCGGACAACTACATCCCGGCAGACCCGCTGGTCACGCCGGCGCACATCGTGCCGGAGTGGTACTTCCTGCCGTTCTACGCCATCCTGCGCGCCATTCCCGACAAGCTGGGCGGCGTGCTGGCGATGTTCGGCGCCATCGCGGTGCTGTTTATCCTGCCGTGGCTGGACACGTCGCGCGTCCGGTCGTGCACGTTCCGGCCAATCTACAAGTGGTTCATGATGTTCCTGGTCGTGGACGTGATCGTCCTCGGCATCTGCGGCTCCAAGCCGCCGGAAGGCTTCTGGGTGCCGCTGTCGCAGCTCGCGACTCTGTATTACTTCGCCCACTTCCTCGTCGTGCTGCCGATCCTGGGCAAGATCGAACGGCCGTTGCCATTGCCTCCCAGCATCGCCGACTCGGTGCTCAAGAAGAAGGCGGTTTAAGAGCCATGCGCAAGCCGTTCGCCCGCAATCTCCTGGTCTCCGGCGCCATCGCGCTGGCGTCCTTCACCGTCGGCACCGTGGCCATCGCGGCCGGCGGCACCGAGCATCCGCCGCACAGGCACTGGCATTTCCAGGGCCCGTTCGGCACCTTCGATCGCGCTGCCGCGCAGCGCGGCTTCCAGGTCTACCAGGAAGTCTGCGCGGCCTGTCATTCGCTGTCGCTGGTGGCCTACCGCAACCTCACCGAACTCGGCCTGACCGAGAACCAGGTGAAGGGCCTGATCAAGGACATCACCGTCACCGATCTCAACGACGAAGGCGCACCGGTCGATCGTCCCGCGCGCCCGTCCGACCGCTTCAAGAAGCCGTTCCCGAACCAGGCCGCCGCGGCCGCCGCCAACAACGGCAAGGCGCCGCCCGACCTCAGCGTCATCGTCAAGGCGCGCGAGTACGGCCCCGACTACATCTACGGCATCCTCACCGGCTACGTTCCGTACGACAAGCTGACGCCGGCGCAGATCAAGGAGTTCGACGTCAAGAAGGACGACAACTTCAACAAGTACTTCCCCGGCCACAAGATCGCCATGGCGCCGCCGCTCAGCGACGACAAGGTGACCTACGCCGACGGCACCAAGGCCACACTCGACCAGGAAGCCGCCGACGTCACCGAGTTCCTGGCCTGGGCCTCCGAGCCGCACATGGAAGACCGCAAGCGCACCGGCGTTCGCGTCATCCTTTTCCTGATTGCGCTGGCGGGCATGATGTACGCCGTGAAGCGCATGGTGTGGGCCGACAAGCACTGATCGTTTTGCCGGGCGGGCCTTCGGCTCGCCCGCCGGACGATTACCGCTTGAGGCGCCGTTCGATCGCCTCGTGACGCTGGATCAGCCGGCGGGCGCGGTCGATCACCGGGATGTCGATCATCTTGCCATCCACCGAGAACGAGCCGCGGCCCTCAGCCGCGGCTTTTTCGTCGGCCGCGATCAGCTTCCGCGCATAGGCCACTTCGTCGGCCGTCGGCGTGAAGGCACCGTTCAACGCATCGACCAGGCCGGGATGGATGCAGGTACCGCCGGAGAAGCCGAAGCGGCGCGCCCGCTCGGCGCTCTTCCTGTACGCATCGGGGTTGGAATAGTCGGCCACCGTTCCCAGGATGCCGATCATCGACACGCCATGCGCCTGGGCCGCAAACGCCACCATGCGCTTCGGGAACTCGAGCGTCTCGTCGCCCGGCACCGAGCCGGTCTCGAGCGCGAAATCCTCGCCGCCCAGCATCATGGCCACGACCCTCGGGCCGCGCTCGGCGATGTCGGCCAGTTCGGTGAGCGCCCGCGGATGCTCGATCATGGCGGCGAAGCCGACGCTGCCGACCGGCATGCCGCGCTCGCGCTCCAGCTCGCTCACCACCTCGTCGAGCAGACGCAGATGCTGCACGCCCTCGGTCTTGGTGACGAACAGGGCCGAGAGCCCGGGCCGCACCGCCGCCTCGATGTCGGGGATCGCCAGCCGCAGCGGGCGGTTGATGCGCACCGCGACGTCGGCGCCGCCACGTACCACCTTCCTCATCGTCTCCGGCAGCATCGCCCGCGCCTCGGGCTTCTGCGCCGGCTGCACGCTGTCCTCGAGATCGACCAGCACGCAATCGGCGCCGCGCTCGTGCGCCCTGTCGATGAACTTCGGGACGTTGCCGGGAACGTAGAGGATCGAGCGCCAGACGGGCGGGACGGGCCGGTTCACTTCTTCGTCCCCGCGGTCCTGCCGTTGGAGATCGCGCCGGAGGCGCACAGCCTGTCGTACTCGGCGGCACCCAGCATCGGCTTCAGCAGCGCCTCGTTGTGTTCGCCGACCTTGGGGGCGGCGCTCTTCAGCGCCCCCGGCGTGCCGGACATGCGTGGCACGACCGGATGGGTAGGGATTTCGCCCATGTCGTCGTCGTCGATCTCGATCAGCGATTCGCGCTCCAGCACATAGTCGTCCTGCACGATCTGCGAGATGTCATAGACGGGACCGATGGTGACGCCCGCCTCGTCGAAGTAGCGCAGGTTCTCGGCGAGGTCGCGCGCGCCGACGAACTCGCCGATGATGCGGTCGAGCTCGACACCGTTGCGCACCCGTTCGATGTTGGTCGCGAAGCGCGGATCTTCCTTCAGTTCCGGCCGGCCAATCTTGTCCAGCACACGCATCGCCATGCCCTGTGTCGAGGCCGACAGGCAGACCCAGCTGCCGTCTTTCGTCTGATAGACGTTGCGCGGCGCGGCGTTGGTGGAGCGGCTGCCGGTGCGCACCTTTACCTCGCCGGTCAGCTTGTGGTTGGCGGCCTGCGGCCCCAGCATCGAGAAGAGCGGATCGAACAGCGGCAGGTCGAGCACCTGACCGTTGCCGCCGTTCATCTCGACCTCGCGCAGCGCCACCATAACGGCGCCGTAGCCGTTCAGCGCGGCCATGCAGTCGGCGAGATACATCGGCGGCAGCACCGGCTCGCGATCGGCGAAGCCGTTCATCGAGGCGAAGCCGCTATAGCCCTCGATCAGCGTGCCGAAGCCCGGCTTGTGGCGATAGCGTCCGTCCTGTCCCCAGCCTGAGATGCGCACGATCACCAGCTTCGGGTTGATCGCATGCAATTCGGCGGGCGAGAGGCCCATATCCTCCATGACGCCCGGCCGGAAGCTCTCGACCAGGATGGCGGCAGTCTTCGCCAGTTCGCGCACGATGGCGCGGCCGGCATTCGAGCGCAGGTCGAGCCCAACACTCTTCTTGTTGCGGCTATAGACCTTCCAGGCTGTCTCGACGCCCTTCACGCGCCATGAGCGCAACGTATCGCCCTCGGGTGGCTCGATCTTGATCACCTCCGCGCCGAAGTCGGCGAGCTGGAGCGTCAGCACGTTGCCGGCGACCAGCCGCGACAGGTCGACGACCCGGACGCCGTTCAGGGGACCGCGCGCGCTGGGGGTGAAGGTCTTCTTTGCGGGGCGTTTCGCCGGCATCTTTGAACAACAATCCTGTCATCCCGAGCGCAGCGAGGAACCCTTGGCGATGCCGGGAAAGGTCCCTCGCCTACGCTCGGGATGACAATGGTGGTGGGAACGGCGTCGTTGAGTCAGCCGACGTGCTTGGCGAACAGCTGCAGCGTGCGCTCCATCGCCTTCTTCGAGGCGGCGGCGTCCCAGCTGCCGCGCTCGTCGCAATGGAAGCCGTGGTCGGCCGGATAGTCGAAGATCTCGACGTCGGGATGCAGCGCGCGCAGCTCGTTCACGTGCGCCATGGGGATGTGCATGTCCTTGTCGCCGAAATGCATCTGCGTCGGCACGGTCGCCTTCTCGTTCCGGGCGCCATGGATGCCGCCGCCGTAGTAGGCAGATACCGCGTCGGGCTTGAGCCGGGTCGCGGCCAGCCAACTGATCGTGCCGCCCCAGCAGTAGCCGGTCACGCCGACCTTCTTCACGCCCCGCTTCTTCAGCTCGTCCATCGCGGCCTGCACGTCCTGGACGGCCTTGTCGGTGAAGCCCGGCGTCATGACGTAGCCGCGGCCCTCGGCGATGGTGTCGGGCGTGTAGCCCAGCTCGATGCCGGGTTTGATGTGGTCGAAGAAGCGCGGCGCGAGGGCCAGGTAGCCCTCCGCGGCGAACTTGTCGGTCACGGCGCGGATGTGCTGGTTCACGCCGAAGATCTCCTGGATGACCACGATGCCGCCCCTCGGCGTGCCCGCCGGGGTCGCCAGGTAGGCGCCGATCTCGCCGGCGGCAGACTTAAGACGGATATCTTCGCCCATGAATAATCCTCCCTCTGTGGTCCGCATTGGACCATGCTAAGCCCGCGACGTTCAAGGAATCCGCACCATGTATCTTCCGAAGCATTTCGCAGGCGACGAGGCGGTCGGTCGGGACGTCATGCAGGCCCATAGCTGGGCGCTGCTGATGACGACCGACGAGGCCGGCGCGCCCTTCGCCACCCACCTGTCGCTGCTCTGGCAGGACGACGGCAGCGAGCACGGCTCGCTGATCGGCCATCTGGCCCGCGCCAATCCCCACTGGAAGCTGTTCGAGCGACCGGCCGAATCGCTGGCGCTGTTCTGGGGCCCGCACGCCTATGTCTCGCCGACCTGGTACACGCCCGGCCCCAAGGTGCCGACCTGGAACTACGTCACCGTCCATGCCTATGGCCGGCCGGAGGTCGTCGAGGATACGCAGGGTGCGCTCGACGTGCTCGCGAAGCTCGCGGCCGCGTATGAAGGCGCCGATGCTTCTTCGTGGGGGCTGGATCGCCTGCCGCCGGGAAATGCCGAAGCGCAGACGCGAGGCATCGTCGCCTTCCGCATGCCGCTCGCGCGCCTGCAGACCAAGCTCAAGCTCAGCCAGAACCGCGACCTGGAGGACGGGCAGCGCGTGATGCAGAAGCTCGCGGAAAGCGACAACCAGGACGCGCAGGCGACGGCCCACTGGATGAAGCGCGTCCTGCCGTGACACACGTTCTGCAATCGCTTTACATCGTGTGAACCTTCGGCCAATTTCCTGCGCAAACAGCGGAGGAAATGAAATGACGATTCGTCGCCGCGGCCTCGTCAAGCGGGGCCTGGGAACTGCGATTGCCGCCGGTGTCGGCATGCCGCTCTATCTGCCGGCGGCGCGCGCGCAGTCCTATCCGAACAAGCCGATCACCTTCATCGTGCCGTGGCCCGCGGGCGGATCGAGCGACATAACGCTGCGCGCCATGTGCGAGCGCGCCGGCAAGGTGCTGGGCCAGCCCTTCCAGATCGACAACAAGGGCGGTGCCTCGGGCACGCTGGGGCCGGCCACCATGGCCGCCACGGCGCGGCCGGACGGCTATACCCTCTCTCAGCTGCCGATCTCGGTGTTCCGTCTGCCGGTCATGCAGAAGACGGCGTTCGATCCGCTGAAGGACTTCACCTACGTCTCGCATCTCAGCGGCTACACGTTCGGCGTCACCACCGCGGCCGACCAGCCCTACAAGACCTTCAAGGACGTGATCGAGTACGCCAAGGCCAATCCGGGCAAGGTGACCTACGGTACGCCCGGCGCCGGCACCTCGCTGCACATCGGCATGGAGCGGATCGCAGCCCAGGCCGGAATCAAGTGGACGCAGGTGCCGTTCAAGGGCGGTGCGGAAACCAACGCGGCCGTGCTGGGCAAGCACACCACGCTGCAGGCCGATTCGACCGGCTGGAAGCCGCTGGTCGATGCAGGCCAGCTCCGCCTGCTCTGCGTCTGGACCGAGAAGCGTACCAAGAACTGGCCGGACGTGCCGACGCTGAAGGATCTCGGCTTCGACATGGTATTCGATTCGCCGTTCGGCATGGGCGGCCCGAAGGGCATGGACCCGGCGGTGGTCAAGAAGCTCGACGAGGCCTTCAAGGTCGCGCTCGAGGACAAGGAAGTGATCGCGACCCTGGAAAAGTACGACATGTCCCCGCGCTACATGCCGGCGGCGGAGTACGACAAGTTCGCCCGCCAGCTCTACGTCGAGGAAAAGGCCGCGCTGGAGAAGCTCGGACTGGCCGCCAAGAGCTAGCACGCCCCGCAAAGCGGGCGCAGAAT
Source organism: Reyranella aquatilis (assembly GCF_020880995.1). Lineage (GTDB taxonomy): Bacteria > Pseudomonadota > Alphaproteobacteria > Reyranellales > Reyranellaceae > Reyranella > Reyranella aquatilis. Next base: position 254,707 of record NZ_JAJISD010000006.1, read on the forward strand.
GGTGCAGGGGAGGAAAACAATGCGTCGTCGTTCGTTCATCGTGGCATCGGGTGCCGTCGCATCGGCCTTCGCCGCCCCCGCACTCGTACAGGCCCAGGGCGCGAAGGATTTCCCGAACAAGCCGATCACGCTGATCATGCCGTGGCCGGCGGGCAGCGGCGTCGACCTCTGGCATCGCGCCATGGCCGATGCCGCCGGCAAGCTGCTTGGCCAGCCGGTGATCGTGGACAATCGCACCGGCGGTGCGGGCACGACCGGTCCGGCCAGCATGGCCGCGACCGCCAAGCCCGACGGCTACACGATCGCGCAGATGCCGGTGACCGTCTTCCGCCTGCCGCACATGCAGAAGACGCCGTACGATCCGATGAAGGACTTCACCTGGATCCTCCACACGTCGGCCTACACGTTTGGCGTCGTGGTGCGCGCCGATTCACCCCTGAAGACTTTCCAGGACGTGATCGCCTTCGCCAAGGCGAACCCCGGCAAGTTCACCTATGCGACTCCGGGCGCCGGCAGCTCGCTGCACATCGGCATGGAGCAGATCGCACACAAGGCGGGCGTGAAGTTCACCCATGTCCCCTTCAAGGGCGGCCCCGAGGGCTGGGCGGCGCTCGAAGGCGGCCACGTCATGGCCGACGCCGACGCGACCGGCTGGGCACCGCTGGTGGATTCAGGCAAGTTCCGCCTGCTCTGCATCTGGACGCAGGAGCGCAGCCCGCGCTGGCCCGACGTGCCGACGCTGAAGGAGCTCGGCTTCAACCTCACCCTCGATTCGCCGTTCGGTCTCGCGGGGCCGAAGGGCATGGACCCGGCCGTGGTGCAGAAGCTGCACGACGCCTTCAAGGCTGCCCTCGACGATCCCAAGGTGGCCGAGCTCATGGTCAAGTACGACTATCCCAAGCGCTACATGAACACCGCGGACTACGCGAAGTTCGCCAAGCAGCAGTATGACGAGCAGCGCGAGGTCGTGGAGCAGCTCGGGCTCGCCAAGAAGAGCTGAGATGCTGCGTCGCGCGGAATTCTGGGGCGGCCTTTTCTGGCTGGCCCTCGGAGCCTTCGTCACCTGGCAGGGCTGGTTGCTGGAACTCGGCACGCTGAACGAGCCCGGCTCGGGGTTCGTCTTCTTCTGGCTGGGCCTCTTCATGTCGGCGCTGGCGCTGTCGATCACGGTGGCCGGGGCGCGCGGTGACGGCCCGTTGCTGGCCGATCTGTGGCGCGGCGCGCGCTGGCGCAACGTGGTGATGGTGATCGCGGCGCTGATCGCCTTCGGCGCGCTGTTCCAGCAGCTGGGCTTCGTGATCTGCAGCCTGGCGCTGCTGCTCTTCCTGATGACCTTCGTCGATCCGGTGTCGCCCAAGCTCTCCATCCCGATCTCCTTGGTGGCCTCGGTCGGTGTCTGGTACGTGCTGGAGAAAGTCCTGCTGGTGCAGCTTCCCAAGGGAAGCTGGCTGGAGGACGTGCCTTATCTTTCCTGGCTGGCGGGCTGATCGATGGACGTGCTTTCCGGCCTGGCACAGGGCTTCGCGGTCGCGCTCGACCCGATCAATCTCCTCTACTGCTTCATCGGCGTGTTCATCGGCACTCTGGTCGGAGTGCTGCCGGGCATCGGCCCGATCTCGGCCATGTCGCTGCTGCTGCCCGTCACGCTCTCCGGCTCACCCGAGTCGGGTATCATCATGATGGCCGGCATCTACTACGGCTCGATGTACGGCGGCTCGACGACGGCGGTGCTGGTCAACATCCCGGGCGAGGCGGCGTCGGTCGTCACCTGTCTCGACGGCCACGAGATGGCCAAGCGCGGTCGTGCCGGCCCGGCGCTGGGCATCGCCGCCCTGGGATCGTTCGTCGCCGGCACCTTCGCCATCGTGGCGCTGATGCTGGTCGCACCGATGCTGGCCAAGGTCGCGGTGGCGTTCGGCCCGCCCGAGTATTTCAGCCTGATGGTGCTGGGTCTCACCATCCTGTCGTTCCTGACGCAGGGCTCGATGGCCAAGGCGCTGCTGATGGCGGCGGTCGGTGTCGTCATCGGCCTGATCGGTCTCGACCAGATCAACGCCATGCCGCGCCTCACCTTCGACCGCCTGGAGCTGGTCGATGGCATCGGCCTCGTGCCCGTCGTCATGGGCCTGTTCGGCGTGGCCGAGATCCTGGCCAACATCGAGCAGCAGATCCGGCGCGACATCGTGCAGTCGCGGATCGGCAGCCTGCTGCCCTCGCGCGAGGACCTGAAGGCGAGCGCCGGGCCGGTCGGTCGCGGCACGCTGCTGGGCTTCCTGCTGGGCGTGCTGCCCGGCGGCGGCGCGGTGATCGCCTCCTTCGCCTCCTACGCGATCGAGAAGAAGCTGTCGCGCACGCCGGAGCGGTTCGGCAAGGGCGCCATCGAGGGTGTGGCCGGACCCGAGGCGGCCAACAACGCAGCGGCCGGCGGCGCCTTCATCCCGCTGATGACGCTCGGCATCCCGCCCAACGTCATCATGGCGCTGCTGCTGGGTGCTTTCGTGATCCACGGGCTGCAGCCCGGCCCGCTGATGATGAGCCAGAACCCCAAGGTCTTCTGGGGGATCGTCGCCAGCATGTATGTCGGCAACGTCATGCTGCTGGTGCTGAACATGCCGCTGATCGGCATGTGGGTTCAGGTGCTGAAGGCGCCCTACAAGATCCTGTTCCCGCTGATCCTGATGTTCTGCATCGTCGGCGTCTTCGCCTCGGGCAACGCGGTGTTCGACGTGTTCGTGATGATCGGCACGGGCCTGCTGGGCTATCTCATGCGCAAGTTCGGCTACGAGGCGGCGCCGCTGGTGCTGGCCTTCGTGCTGGGACCGATGCTGGAGAACAACCTGCGCAAGTCGCTGATCCTGAGCCAGGGTTCGTTCGACATCTTCGTCATGCGCCCGATCTCGGTGGCCTGCCTTGCGCTCGCCGCGCTGTTGCTGATCGCGCCGCTCCTTCCCGCGCTCCGCAAGAAGCGCGAGAAGGTGGCGCTCGACGTGACCGAGTAGGTTACTTCGCCTTCAGGAGGTCGGTGACCCTCAGGAGGATCAGCTCGTTGTCGTCGGACTTGCCGAGCGCCCGGCCCGACGAGAAGGGCAGGTTGTTGTCGTTGCCGACGATGATGTGGTCGGCATCGACCACGTCGACGTTCTCGATGGTGAAGAACGGGAAGGTGAGCTTGCCGTCCTTCGCACCGGCGCGCGCCACCTTGTTCGGGTCCTGGATATCCATCAGGTCGATGTAACCGACCTTCTTCACGAAGCCATCGGCATCGGCCTGGCTCATGTCGATCTTGTAGATGCGCTTGAACTTGGCCGGCACGTTGAAGCAGTCGGCCTTGATCGCGCCGTCCCTGCAGGCCTGCGCCGCGTCGCCCTCGGTGTCGTCGCGCTCGATGATCAGGCCGGTGCTGGCGTCGATCATGTTGAAGTCGCCGATGGCGTTGCCCGGCGCTTCGAGCGTGTACTTGAAGCTCCTGCCCGTGTACTCGCCCTTGGCCACGTCGAACTCGAGGATGCGCAGGAAGCGCTTGCCGTCCCTGGCTTCCATCTCGCCCGATTCGGTCATCAGCGGACCTTCGAGCAGCGGATAGAGGAACCTGCCGTCGGGCGACTGGGCCATGCCCTCGAAGCCCTTGCTGCGCCGGACTTCGAACTTCACCGCGCCGGGCGCACCCGGCAGGGTCATTGCCGGATGATCGGGTGAGCGCACGAGCTTGCCGTCGACCTTGGTCTCGAAGACCTGCAGGACCTTGCCGCTCTTGTCCGTCTTGATCAGGTAGGGGCCGAACTCTTCGCCGAACCAGAGGTAGTCGCCGATCGGCTGCACCGATTCGAGGTCGAAGTCGCCGCCGGTGAGATAGCGCTTCGGCGTGTTCTCATTGACGATGCGGAACGGCACCTTGCGGTCGGGGTCGCTGAGGAAGCCCGTGGAGACGCGCTCGACCGTTCCCGCCTTCCAGTCCGGCCTGACGATGTGGAACATCAGCATGGCGTCCGGCGAGTTCGCCTTGCTGCCGAAGCCGTTGTCGCTGATCGTGAGATAGGAGCCGTCCGGCAGCTTGCGGATGCCCGAGAAGCCCTGCACCGGCTGGCCCTTGAACGGGAGGCTGAGCCCGGTGGGCCGCGGTGCCGCCTTGTCCGACAGCGCCGACATGCCGGGCACGCTCTCGGGCGCGTCGACCCGCTGGCCGGCGGGGCCGGCGTAGCGGCCGGAGATCTGGAGGTCCTGCGGCGCATCGGCCGGGGCGGGGACGAGGGTCATCGCCGGCAGGATCGCGTGGCCTTCCAGCGTGGCGGAATACTTCGTCTGAGCCGAGGCGGGGAGAGCCGCCAGCAGCAGGGCGGTGGCGGAGGTCGCAAGCAGCAGATGGGATTTCATGCCTGTCTCTTCATGAGGTGTGACGACCGCCTGCTACAGGCGTCACGCTACGGTTTGCTGACGGTGCTTGTGGATCGCACCGCAGGCCGGGCAAACTCGTAACGGAAACGCCACGATCGCCGGTTACCAGACGGGCTGTTTCCGGGAGTGGACATGGCTGCGCACAGCGACGACTTCATCGATCCCGACTCTATCGGCGTGAATGCCAGCACCGAGCCGTCGATCGGCGAGTTGATCGAAAGGCGCCTCAGCCGGCGCGACGCGCTGAGAGGCTTGGCAGGCGTAGGTGTTGCCGCCTCGCTCGGCAGCCCGTTCGCGGTCACCGACGCGCAGGCCCAGGTGAACGGACCCTCGACGCTCACCTTCAAGGAACTGGCGCACACGCTCGACGACACGCAGCATGTCGCCGACGGCTACGACATGCAGGTGCTGATCCGCTGGGGCGATCCCATCATCGGCGGCGGATTGGAATTCGATCCTGCAACCCTGACCGCGGCGGAGCAGGAGAAGCGATTCGGCTACAACAACGACTATCTCGGCCTCTATCCGATGCCGGCCGGCAATCGCAGCGGCGACCGTTTCCTGATGGTCGTGAACCACGAATACACCAATCCGAACCTGATGTTCGCAGGGCTGGGCAGTGGCCGCGGCGCCGCGCTGAAGGCCACGAAGGAGCAGGTGGCCGTCGAGATGGCGTCGGTCGGCGGCGCGATCATCGAGATCGCGCGTGAGGGCGCCGGCTGGAAGGTCGTGCCCGACAGCAAATACGCGCGCCGCCTCACCGCCACGACGCCGATGGAGATTTCGGGTCCGGCGGCGGGCCATGCCAAGATGAAGACCTCCGCCGATCCGACGGGGACGCGCGTGCTGGGCACCTTCGGCAATTGCGCCGGCGGCAGTACGCCGTGGGGCACCTGGCTCACCTGCGAGGAGAATTTCCACTTCTACTTCGACGGAGACGCGGCGCGCCTGGCCGATACCGAGCTCGGCAAGCGCTATGGCGTCGCCAAGGCGACCAACGCCTGGGGCCAGCATGTCGACCGCTTCAACTTCGACAAGGAACCGAACGAGCCCAACCGCTTCGGCTGGGTGGTCGAGACCGACCCCTACGATCCCGGCTCGCCGCCGATCAAACGCACGGCGCTCGGCCGCTTCAAGCACGAGGGTTGCACCTATGCGCTGGCAAAGGATGGAAGGGTCGTCTTCTACAGCGGCGACGACGAGCGCTTCGAGTACGTCTACCGCTTCGTCACGTCGAAGGCGTGGAATCCCAACGATCGCGCGGCCAACAAGAACCTGCTGGACGAAGGCACGCTCTCGGTCGCGCGGTTCGATGCTGACGGAAAGGTCGCGTGGCTGCCGCTGGTGCAGGGGCAGGGGCCGCTGACGGCGGAGAACGGCTTCGCGACCCAAGGCGACGTGCTGGTGAAGACGCGGCTGGCGGCCGATCTGCTGAAGCCGACGCCGATGGACCGGCCCGAGGACATCGAGACCAATCCCGTCAACGGCCGCGTCTATGTCGTGCTGACCAACAACGGTCTGCGCAAGCCGGATCAGGTGGACAAGGCCAACCCACGCGCCACCAACGATCACGGCCATATCCTGGAGATCGCCCCGAAGGACGGCGATCACGCCGCGCCGGAGGGCACGTGGTCGATCTTCCTGCTGGCCGGCAAGCCCGGGCAGGATGCCGGCGCCCGCTATCATCGCGCCACGTCGGAGAATGGCTGGCTGAGCTGCCCCGACAACATTGCCTTCGACAGCAAGGGTCGCATGTGGATCGCGACCGACGGTGCGCCTTCGGCGGCCGGCGTGGCCGACGGTGTCTACGCCGCCGACACGCTGGGGTTCGGCCGCGCGCTGACGCGCTGCTTCTACCAGGCGCCGACGGGCGCCGAAGTCTGCGGGCCGATCTTCACACCCGGTGACACCACCCTGTTCCTTGCCATCCAGCATCCTGGCGAGGACCGGAACTCGACCTTCGAGAAACCTTCGACGCGCTGGCCCGACTTCAAGCCCGGCATGCCGCCGCGGCCGTCGGTGATCGCGATCACGAAGAAGGGCGGGGGCGTTATCGGGAGTTAAGACTCATTGGAGCGCGCCACTCCAGTGGCGCTTATGCACCGTCAGTCCAATGAGATATGAGCGCTACTGGAGTGGCGCGCTCCGTTGAGAAGCTTCGCGCCTCTGTTCTTGTCCATTCTGCGCCGAGTGAGCTCTCGCGCTTGGTTACAAGCGCTGCCGCTCACCAATGTTTGACGCGCAAGCGCATTAAACATTGAACCTGAAATGGAAAACGTCGCCGTCCTTCACGGCGTACTCCTTGCCTTCCAGCCGCAGCTTGCCGGCATCGCGCGCGCCGGCTTCGCCGTTCAGGGCGACGTAGTCGTCGTAGGCGATGGTCTCGGCGCGGATGAAGCCCTTCTCGAAATCCGTGTGGATGACGCCGGCCGCTTCCGGCGCCTTGGCCTCGCGCCGCACCGTCCAGGCGCGGGCTTCCTTGGGGCCGACCGTGAAGAAGGTCACGAGGTCGAGCAGCGCGTAGCCCGCGCGCACGACGCGGGCGAGGCCGGTCTCCTCGAGGCCGAGCGACGACAGGTAGTCGCTCTGATCTTCGGCCGGGAGCTGCGCCACCTCGGCCTCGATGGCGGCGGAGATCACGACCGACGGCATGCCGCGTGACTTTGCGAAGGCCTCCGCCTTGGCGCTGTGCTCGTTGCCGGTCGCGGCCGAGCTTTCCTCGACGTTGAGCACGTACATCATCGGCTTGGCGGTGATGAGCTGCAGGCGGGAGAACACGGCGCGCTCGTCGTCCGTCAGCTTGGCCTCGCGGGCCGGCTTGCCGTCGCGCAGCGCGTCGAGCGCCTTCTTCACGACGGGGGCCTCGGCCGCTGCTTCCTTGTCGCCGCCCTTGGCCTTCTTCTCGAGATTGGGCAGGCGCTTCTCGAGACTGTCGAGGTCCGCCAGCATCAGCTCGGTCTCGACGACCTCGGCATCGCGCACGGGATCGACATTGCCCGAGACGTGCGTGACGTCGCCATCCTCGAAGCAGCGCAGCACATGGGCGATCGCATCGACCTCGCGGATGTTGCCGAGGAACTGGTTGCCGAGGCCTTCGCCCTTCGACGCCCCCTTCACGAGACCCGCGATGTCGACGAATTCGAGCTGCGTGTTGATGATCTTGGCCGAGCCCGCGATCGCGGCGAGCTTGTCGAGCCGCGGGTCGGGCACCGCGACGCGGCCGACGTTCGGCTCGATGGTGCAGAACGGATAGTTGGCCGCCTGCGCCGCCTGCGTGGCGGTCAGCGCGTTGAACAGGGTCGACTTGCCGACATTGGGCAGGCCGACGATTCCGCAGTTGAAACCCATGATCTACTCTTTGCTGTGCTCTTTGCCGTTCTGGGCGCCCTTGATGTCGAGGCGGGCCGGAAGGTCGGGAGGCGGCGCGAGATGCGCCACCCGGCTCATGTACTTCTCGTCGGCCTTGGCGCCGCCTTCGACCAGCAGCGCCGCTTCCTCGGCCAGTGCGCTCAGCACCTTCGGGACCCAGCCGGTGCTGGGATCACGCTCGTCGCGCTCGAAGTCGCGCAGCACCCAGTGCAGCACCAGGTCCTTGTGGCCCGGATGACCGATCCCGATGCGGACGCGGCGATAGTCCTTGCCGACATGGGCGTCGATGTCGCGCAGGCCGTTGTGTCCGCCGGCGCCGCCGCCCTTCTTCATGCGCACCCGTCCGGGCGCGATGTCGAGTTCGTCGTGGAAGACGACCAGACGGTCGAGCGGCACCTTGAGGAAGCGCACGGCTTCGCCCACGGCCTTGCTCGATTCGTTCATGAACGTCATCGGTTTCAGGGCGATGACGCGCTCGCCGCCCAGATGGCCCTCGGCCACCTCGCCGTTGAAACGCGAACGCCACGGGGAGAAGACACGGCGGCGGACGATCTCGTCCACCGCCATGAATCCCACATTGTGCCGGTGCCCCGCATAGCGCGGCCCGGGATTGCCGAGCCCGACCAGCAGAAGCATCGACGGAGCGGAGCCTTCGCCCGCCCGTTACTTCTTCGCCGGAGCGGGCGCCTTGGCGCCTGCCGCCGGAGCTGCCGCCGCGGCCGCACCCGCCGCCGGCGCCGCGCCGTCGGCCGGAGCCGCTTCCGTCGCGGCCGCTTCGCGCGCCACGGTCGGGGCGGCGATCGAAGCCACCGTCGCGTTCTTGTCGCGCGTCACGACCCGAACGCTCTCGGGGATGTTCAGCGTCGACATGTGGATCGAGTGGCCGATCTCGAGACCGGTCAGGTCGACCTCGAAATACTCCGGAATGGAGCTGGCCTTGGTACGCACGGTGATCTCGTGCAGCACCACGTTCAGCACGCCGCCGCGCTTGATGCCGGGCGACGCCAGCTCGTTGCGGAAGTGCACGGGCACCTGCACGGTGATGATCGACTCAGGGCCGATGCGCAGGAAGTCGAGATGGAGGGGCTTGTCCGTCACCGGATCGACCTGCACGTCGCGCGGCAGGACGTCGTAGTCCGTGCCATCGACGGCGATCTTCATCAGGTGGTTGAAGTAGCCTTCCTTGTGAAGCTCGCGCTCGATCGTCTTCGGCTCGACGGCGATCATCACCGGGGGCTGCTTGTCGCCGTAGATCACTGCGGGAATCAGTCCATCGCGACGGCTGGAACGGGCGCCCCCTTTACCGGCCCGATCCCGCATCTTCGCGACGACTTTGGTCGTCTCTGCCATCTCACATCTCCTTGGGTTGCTCTGTCATCGCGGCGTGGCCTCCAGGGGTGCCCATCGCCGGATCTCTTGAAATTCCTCAGTCGAACAAACTCGAAACCGACGCCTCGTCGGTGATGCGCTTCATCGCCTCGGCCATCAGCGTCGCGATGCTGAGCGGCCGGATGTTCGGCGACACGCGCACCGCCTCGGTCGGCATGATCGAATCGGTGATGACCATCTTCTCGAGCGGCGAGGCCGCGACGCGGGCCACCGCACCGCCCGACAGCACGCCGTGCGTGATGTAGGCGGAAACCGACTTGGCGCCCTGGTCCATCAGCGCGACCGCCGCGTTGCACAGCGTGCCGCCCGAATCGACGATGTCGTCGATCAGGATGCAGTCGCGGTTCTTCACGTCGCCGATCACGTTCATCACTTCGCTGACGCCGGCCGCCTCGCGGCGCTTGTCGATGATCGCGAGATCGGCGTCGATGCGCTTGGCGATGGCGCGGGCGCGCACCACGCCGCCGGTGTCGGGCGACACGACGGTCAGGCTGCGATTGGAGAAGGTCTCCTTGATGTCCTTCGAGAAGACCGGGCCGGCGTAGAGATTGTCGAGCGGGATGTCGAAGAAGCCCTGGATCTGGCCGGCATGCAGGTCGAGCGTCAGCACGCGATGGGCGCCGGCATGGGTGATCAGGTTGGCGACCAGCTTGGCCGAGATCGGCGTGCGCGAGCCGGTCCGGCGGTCCTGACGGGCGTAGCCGTAATAGGGGATCACCGCGGTGATGCGGCGGGCCGAGCTGCGGCGCAGCGCATCGATGGTGATCAGCAGTTCCATCAGATGGTCGTTGGCCGGGAAGCTGGTCGACTGGATGACGAAAACGTCCTCGCCGCGCACGTTCTCCAGGATCTCGACGAAGATCTCGTTGTCCGAGAATCGGCGAATGTTGGCCTTCACCAGCGGCAGGGCCAGCTTGGCGGAAATGGCTTCGGCCAGCGGTCGATTGCTGTTGCCGGTCAGAATCTTCATGGATCGCGTCCCTCGCGCCGGGGCGGGATATCGTTAAGCCGTTGATCTAAAACGACAAAACGGCCATCCCTGGCCGCGACGGGGCGGAACATACCAATGAGTCGGTGGTCTGTAAACGCCCTGAAATACGGGGCTTTCGCTCACCTCAGTAGGGCACCTTGTCGTCGATCATGATGATGCGATGAAGCCGGCGCACCTGCGTCGCCTCGTCCCATTCGCTGGCCCGGTGCAGGCTGCAGCGGTTGTCCGACATCAGCACGTCCCCCGGCTGCCAGCGATGCTGGTAGGAGAAGCGGTCCTGGATCATGTGCTGCAGCAGTTCGTCGTAAAGGGCCTGTGCCTCGTCGGCGGGCATGCCGTCGATGCAGGAGCCCCATTCGCCGCCCAGGTAGAGGCCGCGCTTGCCGATCTCCGGATGGGTGCGGACCAGCGGATGGACGACGTCGGGGATCTTAAGGCGCTCGGCCTCCGCCTCTTCCTCCGTCGCTTCGGGGAAGAGATTGCGGAACAGGCGGGCGCGGCTGTGCAGCACCTTCAATCCGTCGATCTCCGCGCGCTTGGCGTCGGGCAGGGCCTCGTAGGCGGCGATGCCGTTTGCATAGCGTGTGTCACCCTGACCCTCGGGCACCTGGATGGCGTGCAGATAGGTGAACAGGCCGGGTTCGGGCAGGTGGTAGTGGTCGGTGTGCCAGTTGAGGCCGACTTTCGGAGAGCCGACCCTCGCCTGATCCTCGTGCACGTTGCCGACCACGAAGATCTCGTGGTGATCCGGCAGGCAATAGTGCCTTAGCGAGTGCAGGTCGGGGCGCCCGCCGAAGCGGTTGGCGAAGGCGAGATAGCCGGCCGGCGAGAGCTTTTCCTGGCCGCGGAACAGCAGCAGCGTGCGCGCCACGCAGGCGGCGCGGATGATCGCGATCATCTCATCGTCATGGTCATCGCTGAGGTCGATGCCCTCGATCGACGTCGCGACATTCTCGGCGAGATCGGTGACGACGAGCCCGCGCGCGGCAGCGGCGCTGCGCCAATCGAACGACGGATCGACCTGTGCGGTCATGGCGGACTCCTTCCGTGGCACCGTTATTGCAGTTTCCCAGGGCAGGGACCTGGATCGACCTCTGGGCCAACACCACTGCAAGCGCTGTGCCGCGGACCCTCGTGGCGACAGGCCTATCGAGGATGGATGTCATGCGTGTTCCACTGATCTCGGCCGTGCTTCTTCCGCTCTGCTTCGCCGCGATGCCCGGGGCAGCCCAGACCTGCAAGCCGGCGATCGCCGACAGCGATCTCGTCGCGCCCGGCAAGCTTCAGATGTCGATCAACCCGACGCTGCCGCCGCAGCAGTTCGTCGACGAGAAGGGCGAATTGCAGGGGCTGAACGTCGAGTTGATGCGCGAGATCGCCAAGAAGCTGTGCATCCCGCTCGAGCTGATCCGCATGGATTTCCCGCCGATGATCCCGGCGATGCAGAGCGGCCGCTTCGACGGCGTGAATACCGGCATGTTCTGGACCGAGGAGCGCTCCAAGATCGCCTACACCGTGCCCTATGCGCAGCAGACCATCGCGCTCACCGTCACCGCCAATTCACCGCTGAAGCTCACCGACGCGGCGTCGCTGGCCGGCCGCAAGGCGGGCGTCGAGGTCAATTCCTACCAGGAGCGCTGGCTGCGCGGCGTCGACAAGGAACAGGTCGCGAAGGGTGCCAAGCCGATCGAGATCCTCACCTTCAAGACCGCCACCGACGTGCTGGCGGCGCTGCGTGCAGGCCAGGTCGAGACGGCAATCCTGATCGACGTGACGGCGGTCGAGATCAAGCGTCGCGGCCTGATCGAGATCACCGCAACGGGGCTCGGCAGCGCGCCGACCACGCAGATGTATCGCAACAAGAACGTCGCGGAGAAGGTCGCGGCCGCGCTCACCGAACTCAAGAAGGAAGGCTATTACGACAAGCTGTTCGACAGGTACGGCCTCACCAAGCTGCCGGTCGAGACCTTCGTCATTCGCGGCCCCGGCCCGGCCTAGTCTCGGCGCGGTCGCATCATGAGAGGCTTCGACGTCGGCGACTTCTACGCGGCGCTGACCAACCAGTTCCTGCTGGTCGGCGTGCTGGTGACGGCGGGCCTCACCGTGGCGGGCCTGGCGGGCGGGCTGATCCTGGGCCTTGCCATCGCGCTGATGCGGGCGTCGCGCCACGGCACGGTCAGCCGGATCGCACAGGGCTACATCTGGTTCTTCCGCGGCACGCCGCTCCTGATCCAGATGGTGATGATCTATTCCGGCCTGCCGCAGCTCGGCATCAAGTTCGGCGTGCTCACCTCGGTGATCGTGACGCTGGTCCTGAACGAGGCGGCCTACATGGCCGAGATCATCCGCGGCGGCTTCCTCGCCATCCCCGCCGGCCAGCACGATGCCGCCAAGGCGCTCGGCCTCTCGCGCTCGCTGGCGCTGCGCAAGGTTCTGCTGCCCCAGGCCACGCGGATCATCCTGCCGGCGCTCGGCAATTCGGTGAACGGCCTGCTCAAGGCCACGTCGATCGCCTCGGTGATCTCGATGGAGGAGCTGATGCGGCGCGCCGAGATGATCATGCAGATCAAGTTCGACGTGCTCGAAGTCTTCGCCGCCGCCGCCGTCTACTACCTCGTGCTGACGACCCTGTGGGACCGCGCCCAGCGCTGGCTCGAACGCCGCTACGATCCGACGCGGACGACGGAGACAAAGGAGAAGACGGCGGGCACCGCTGTCGTAATGCCCGCCGTGGAACAGGCCGCTCTGCCGCGCTGAGGGCTGCTTGCGTCGATCGGCTCACGCGTGCGGGTTGGCGACGAAGGGCCACTGCGTCTTGTCGGCCTTCTTGTAGGGCAGCAGCGACCAGTCCGGCACCAGCGCGCCGGGAGCCGCCACATAGACCACTTCGCTGGCGATCGGCGCATAGGCGGCATGGAAGTGCTGCATCGACTTCACGACCACGACCTTCTTGGTCGAGGGATCGACGCCGAGCTTGGTGAAGCAGTCGAGACTGTGGCACTGCGAGCGCGTGGAGTTGACGATCACCGTCACGCCCTCGATCTGCAGCGCGGCGGCATCGCCGATCGGGCTGGTGCCCTTTCGTGCGCCACCGAACTGGATGAACACGTTCTTCTCGAGCTTCAGCACCCTGGCGCGCGCATCAACCGGTGGACCCGACTGCGGGCCGAGCTTGCCGCCCAGGCGGATGTCGAGTTCGGCACCTTCGCCCACCTCGAAGGCGAGCTTCACCGCGCCGGGATCCCAGAACATGGCGATCGCCGCGTCCTTCACCTTGCCGTCGAGCAGGGCCTGCAGGATGAAGGTCGAGTCCGAAGCGGCACCGCCGCCGGCATTGTCCGACACGTCGGCCAGCACCATGGGCTTGGGCAGGTTGTGCGAGCTGACGCGCGCCATGGCGGCCTCCAGCGTCACATAGGGCGGCTGGGTGGCTTCGCGCATGGCAAAGAATTCCATGCCCAGCTCCTTGGCGAGCTTTTCGGCCTTGGGCTTGTCGCCGTCGGTGATGGCGATGATGCGGCTGCTCATCTCCCTGATGTCCGACCATGGGAATCCGTGGGCGACGGAGAGCGAGAGCACGCCGTCCTTGCCTTCCATCGCCATCAGCTTGTCGACGAAGCCGCGCATCGGCTGGCGCGTCGTGTGGAATACGCCGATCATGCGGCAGTCCCAGGTGGCCATCACCGGCTTCGTGCGGCCCTCGATGGCGCCTTCCATGACGTTGAACAGGTCGTCGGCACGGTCCGACACGTCGACGTGGGGATACTCCTTGAACAGGACCAGCGCCGTGGCATCGCGCATCGTGCCTTCGCCGATATTGCAATGCAGGTCGAGCTCGGCGCCCACCGGAACGTCCGGCCCGACGACCTTGCGCACATGGGCGAGCAGGTCGCTCTCGCAGTCGTCGTAGCCCTCGGCCACCATGGCGCCGTGCATCGACAGGAACACCGCATCGACCGGCATCGCCGCCTTCAGGTCGGCAATGATCTCGTCGCGGAACGCCTCGTAGACCTTCTTCACGGTCTTGCCGGCCGGCTGGGCGAAGGCGCAGAGGCTCTCGACCACCTGCCAGCCCTTGGCCTCGGAGCGCTTGCGCCAGACGTCGAGCGGCGCCCCGAACATCGGCACCTTGTCGCCGTAGCTGCCCTTGCGGAACAGGCAGGTCTCCTCGAACAGGCCGTGCCCGGTCGGGATGGAGGCAAAGGTATTGGTCTCCGTGCCAAGGCACGCCGTGAAGATCTTTTTCATCTCGATGTCCGACACTCTGCGGTGAATGAAACGCCCAAAAGCCAAGTCTAGTGGCGCACCGCGTCACGGCAAGCACGGGCTTCGTCGAAGGCGGATCATTCGATGTCGGTCGCGGCGATCACGTCCGCGACCAGCCGCGCCACGGTTGCCATGTCGTTGTCATGACTGTGCGAGATGCCGAAGCGCGCGACGACCAGGCGGCGCGACGGCACGACGATGACGTACTGGCCGAACGCACCACGGGCCATGAACGAATCGGTGGGCAGGCCGAGACGGGTGCGATGGCGCGCCCCGGTGCTGTCGCCGCGATTGGTCCAGAAGCCCGCGGCGTACCCGAACCTTTCGCTGCCCGGTGTCGGGGCTGCCGAATAGTCGACCCAGCCCTCGGGCAGCAGGCGCGTGCCGCCGACCATGCCATCGTCGAGATAGAGCATGCCGAAGCGCGCCCAGTCGCGGGCCGGCGCCAGCATGTGGCTCGATCCGACGGGCGTGCCGACCGCGTCGAATTCGAGGGTGACGTTCGTCATGCCGAGCCGGTCGAACAGTTCGCGGCGCGCAAAGGCGAGCGTTGCCGCGGCATTGCCGCCCGCCCCATTGCTCGCCCCATTGCTCGCCCCATTGCTCGCCTTGTCGCGCACCAGGCGCGACAGGAGCAGCGTGTTGCCGTTCGCGTAGGCCCAGCTCGTGCCCGGCGCGGCCTTCAGCCGGGCGCGCTCGGCGAAGCCCGCCATGTCGCGCTCGTCGAACAGCATCTGCGAGGAGGGATCGATCAGGTCGCTGGGACCCGCGGTCAGCGAATTGCCGAGATCGAGGCCGCTGGTCATGCGCAGCAGGTTGTCGACCGAGATGGCGTGGCGCGGGTCGTTCGGATCGGACCAGGCCGCGACCGGCGCGGGTCCATGGAGGCTCAGTCTGCCCTGGCGCACCAGGATGCCGGTCAGGGCGTTCATCACCGACTTGGTGGCCGACCAGCCGATCAGCGGCGTGTCGATCCCGACACCCGGCGCATAGCGCTCGGCGACGATGCGCCCGTCGCGCACGACCACGATGGCCTTGGTCCGGCGATGCGGCGGCGCCGAGGTCTCCTCGAAGGCGCGGTCGAGCGCCACCTTCAGGGCGGGTGTCGCCGGCTCGACCAGCGCGGGGCCAGCGATCGGCGGCAGAAGAGGGGCAGCCGGCGGCGTCCGCTCGATCGCTTCCGCCGCGGGCAGCGGATCATGCAGCACCAGGCAGCCCAGCGGACCGCGATAGGCGGCCCGGCTTTCGGCCATGCCGGCCAGCGTGACCGTGACCTCGCCGCGGTCGCGGTCGATGCGATGGCTGAGCAGAGGGTCGATCGGCCTCGTCGTGGGCGCGACAGCCTCGCGGTAGAAGGCCTGCGGATCGAGGCCCGAGACGAAGGTGGCCGAGCACATCTGGTGGCTGACGAAGCCGGTTGCCACCCCGGCCATCCGGCCCGGATCGAAGCGGCCGCAGCCCGCCAGGGACAGCAGGGCGATGCCTGCCAGCGGCAGCAGGACGACGGGGGGCAAGGGGGAACGGCGCATGGATCTCTCCCGGGGTGTGATGGCCGGGCGTCGCCCGGACCTGTCAGGACCCTAGGGAGGCGGGCGAATCCTTCGCGCCGAATCCGAACGGCGGCTGGCCGATTCCGGAATCGGCCACTGTTTGTTGCGATTTCCCGCCGTGCAGGCGGCGATAGTCGGTGGGTGTCAGGCCGGTTTCGGCCTTGAACGCCCGGTTGAACGGCCCCAGGGAGCTGAAGCCGGCGTCGAGGGCGATGGTCAGGACCGCCACCTCGGCCTGGCCGGGGTCGGCGAGGGCCGCCTTCACCTCGGCGATGCGGTAGTGGTTCAGGAAGCTGTTGAAGTTGCGGTAGCCCAGCCCCTGGTTGATCAGGCGCCGCAGCCGATGCTCCGGCAGGCCGAGCTTCTGACCCAGGGCCGCGATGGTGAGGCCGTCCTGCCGATAGGTTCGCTCGACCGTCATGGCGTGTTCCAGCGACGCAAGCAGACCCCCATCGACCGGCTCGGCCTGCGGTGGCTCCCCGCTCCGGGCGGCTGAAGGCGTCGCCTCCGGGACGCGCGCGGGTTCCGCCGGTCGATCGGCCGCCGGGATGCCGACGAACAGCGACCGGGCTGCGCCGGGCCGCAGGAGGGACCAAGCGACGCTGGCCGCAATTGCAAGCAGGGCGACGGCGGCCACCAGGCTGGCGCGCTCCGGGGCGGCGCGCACCGCACCGAAGAGCTGCGAGAGTGCCATCAGGCCGATGTAGGCGGACGAGCCGACGACGACGAACAGCCGCAGCCGCCGGCGGCCCTCGACCAGATCCGCCTGCCAGGTGGACAGGGTCCTGGCGACCGCGAGGACGGCGAAGGCGAACGACGACAGCGTGAGGCCGATGCCCAGCGCGTGTCCGAACGCGGAGTCGCGCGGGCCTGCGAGGAAGCATTCGGCAAGGCCGGCGCCGACGAGCAGCAGCCAGAGGCCGGCGTGCCAGGGGCGCAGGCGGAAGCCGTCGTCGAACAGCGACGAGGCGAAGAGCCAGAAGACGGTGTTGTTGCCGGCCGAGAGGGCCAGCGCCGGAAACGCCCACCAGCCGCCGAAGGCCTGGAAGCCGGCAGCCGAAGAAAGCGCGTAGGTGGCGGTCCCGAGTGCGAACAGCGCACCCAGGCGCGCCGACAGTATTCCACCGAAATCGCGCAGCAGCGTGCCGGCGATCAGCAGCACGAGTGCGATCGTGCCGCCGCGCAGCATCCAGTCGAGGGAGAGGAGGAGCGTGTCGTTCACGGCGATCAAGGGGGCTCGGTCTGCAAGCGTCGGCCTGGATCACGCCGCCAGCGCGCGATCCATCAGCGCCGTCTCGCTGCCGCCGAGATCGGCGGCACCGAACTGCGCGTAAGGCGAGCCTCCCAGACGCGTTTCGGCGTAGAGCGCGGCAAAGGGCGAGCAGGCTTCGACCAGCGCCGCCACGGCGGCGAGCTTGGCCAGGCTCTCGCAGACGAAGCGGGCGCGGCGCTCGGCCTCGCCGGACTTCAATGTCCGTTCCAGCGCCTGCGCCAGCGGGCCGGCCCTGAAGGCAGGGTCGGCGGTGCGCACGAGGCGCGAGAGTGTGTCGGTCGCGGCTTCGGGATGGCGGCCGGCGGCGCGCAGCACGTCGAGCGCCATGACATTGCCGGAGCCTTCCCAGATGGCGTTGAGCGGCGATTCGCGGAAGTAGCGCGCCATCGGCAGGTCCTCGGTGTAGCCATTGCCGCCCAGGCACTCGAGCGCTTCGGTGACGAGTTGCGGCGTGCTCTTGCAGACGAGGAACTTCACCGCCGGCGTCAGCAGCCGCGCATAGGCCGCCTCGCGCGGATCGTGCGCCGCATGTTCGGCGGCGCGTACGAGACGGAAGACCAGGGCCACCTGCGCCTCGAGCTCCAGCGCCATGTCGGCGGCGACCGCGCGCATGGCGGGCTGGTCGGCCAGCCGCCGCTGGAAGACCGAGCGATTGCGGATGTGATGCAGCGCCTGGCTGAGCGCGATGCGCGACTGGCCGGCCGAGGCGATGGCGCAATCGAGGCGCGTCAGGTTCACCATCTCGATGATGGTGCGAATTCCCGCACCCTCGGGGCCGACCCGCTCGGCCCAGGCGCCATGGAACTCGACCTCGGAGGAGGCATTCGACTTGTTGCCGAGCTTGTCCTTCAGCCGCTGGAAGCGGATGGCGTTCTGCGAGCCATCGGGGCGGTGGCGCGGCATCAGGTAACAGGTGAGGCCGCCTTCCGCCTGGGCGAGCACGAGGAAGGCGTCACACATCGGCGCCGACATGAACCATTTGTGCCCGCTGATCTCGGCATGGTCGCCGTGCGTCGTCGCATTGGTGATGTTGGCGCGCACATCGGTGCCGCCCTGGCGTTCGGTCATGCCCATGCCCAGGGTCACGCCGTTCTTCTCCCACCACGGCAGCGGCCGGGGGTCGTAGATGCGCGTCTGGATCTTCGGCAGCCACCGGTCGAGCAGCGCCGGCTCGGAACGCAGCGCGCCCACGCAGGCATGGGTCATGGTGATCGGGCACATGTGCCCGCTCTCGGCTTGCGTCGCGAGATAGAGGCGCACGGCGCGCGCCGACATCGGCGCCGGCCTGTCGCTGCCATCATGCGCCGAGGCATGGATGCCGTGGCCAATGCTCTTCTGCATCAGCGCGTGGTAGGCGGGGTGGAATTCTACACGGTCGAGGCGGTTGCCCTTGCCGTCCATGGTGCGCAGCCGGGGCGGGTTCTCGTTGGCCAGCCGCCCGAGATCGAGCGTGTCGGCCGCGCCGTAATCCTTTCCGCAGGCCGACAGGGCGGCGAGGTCGAGGCCCGCGCGGCCCGCGGCGTCCGCCAGCGGCCGGTCGGCCGACAAGAGATCGACGTCGCCGAAGGCCGGCGACTGGTTGAACGAGGCGTCTTCGAGGTAGCCGGACATGCTCATCGGGCCAGTCTGAACCGGCGCTCCCGGGGAGGGCAAGCAGCCGGCCGCGGGCTGTGCTATGTGGCCGGCATGCAGCTCGATTCCCTTACCGCCGTCAGCTCCGTCGACGGCCGCTATCGCACCACCTCCGAGGCGCTGGCCGGCTATTTCAGCGAGTATGCGCTCATGAAGGCGCGCGTGGTCGTGGAGTGCGAATATCTCGCCGCCCTGTCGGAGACCAAGGGCGTCGGCATGCGCGCGCTCACCGAGGCCGAAACCGAGATGCTGAAGGCACTGCCCGACATCTCGGTCGAGGACGCGCGCATCATCCGCAAGTTCGAGCGCGAGGGCCATGCCGGAATCCCCGCTACCAACCACGACGTCAAGGCGGTCGAGTACTTCATCAAGCTGAAGCTCAAGGGATCGAGCCTGGCCGACGTTCTGGAATGGGTGCATTTCGCGCTCACCTCCGAGGATGTGAACAGCACCGCCCATGCGCTCTGCCTGCGCGGGGCGGTCGAGGCGGTGATGCTGCCGACGCTCGCGAAGGTCGCGAAGGAGATCGAGGGCCTCGCCCGCCGGCATGCCGACACCGCCATGCTGGCGCGTACGCACGGCCAGAGCGCCACGCCGACGACCTTCGGCAAGGAGATGAACGTCTTCGCGACGCGTCTTGCCCGGCAGGTCGCCTATCTTGGCCGCAACCCCGTGCTGGTGAAGTGGGGCGGCCCCACGGCCAACTACAACGCCCAGATGGTGGCGCTGCCGCAGGTCGACTGGCTGGCGTTCGCGCATGCCTTCGTGGAGCGCCTGAACCGGCCGGGCGCGGGCGGCGAGCACGCCGTGCGCCTCGCGCTCAACGAGGTGACGACCCAGATCGAGCCGCACGACACGTTCGCCGAAATGTTCGATGCGCTTCGCCGCATCAACACGATCCTGATCGACCTGTCGCAGGACATGTGGCGCTACATCTCGGACGGCTGGGTGACGCAGAAGCCGAAGGAAGGCGAGATCGGCTCGTCGGCCATGCCGCACAAGGTCAATCCGATCGACTTCGAGAATGCCGAGGGCAATTTCGGCGTCGCCAATGCGCTGTTCGAGCATCTCTCGCGCAAGCTGCCGATCTCGCGCCTGCAGCGCGATCTTTCGGACTCGACGGTCGCCCGCACCTTCGGCACCGCCTTCGCGCATGCGCTGATCGGCTATGGCGCGCTGCTGCGCGGCTTCGGCAAGGTGAGCGTCAACGAAGCGGCCCTGCAGGAGGCGTTGATGGCGCATCCTGAAGTGCTGGCCGAGGCGATCCAGACGATGCTGCGCGTGGCCGAGGTCGAGATGCCCTACGAGAAGCTGAAGGCGCTGACGCGCGGCCGCCAGGTCACGCTGCAGGATTTCGCGACCTTCATCGACGGGCTCGAAGTGGCTCCCGATCTGAAGGCGCGGCTTCGCGCGCTCCGGCCGGAAACCTATACCGGCATGGCAGGCATGCTCGCGAAGAAATAGACCGCGTCACGCCGCTCCCTCCCGCGCCGCGGGAAGGAGCGGCGGAGAGGATCAGGCGGCGAACTTGCCGAATTCCCAGTGGCGGCCAGGTGCGGCGGCGAACAGGGCTTTGGTGTAGTCGTCCTTGGGCGAGCCGAAGACCTGCTCGGCCGAGCCGTACTCGACGACCCGCCCCTTGCTCATCACCGCGACGTAGTCGCAGATCTGCGCCGCGACGCGCAGGTCGTGGGTGATGAACAGCACCGCGAGGTTCAGCCGGACGCGGATCTCGTCCAGCAGCTCGAGCACCTGCTTCTGCACCGACACGTCGAGCGCCGAGACGGCCTCGTCGGCGATCAGCAGCTCGGGCTCCATGGCGAGCGCGCGGGCAATGCAGATGCGCTGGCGCTGGCCGCCCGAGAACTGATGGGGGTAGCGGTCGAGCGCGTTGGGATCGAGACGCACCGTCTCCATCAGCTTGCGCGCCCGGGCCATCGCCTCCTCGCGGCCGATGCCGAAGTTCATCGGCCCCTCGATGATGAAGTCGCCCACGGTGATGCGCGGGTTCATCGAGCGATACGGGTCCTGGAAGACGATCTGCACCCGGCGGCGGTGCGGACGCAGCTTGCGCGCCGACATGGTCGCGATCTCGGTGTCGCCGAGATAGATCTTGCCCTCGGAGGGATCGATCAGCCGGGCGATGCAGCGCGCCACGGTCGACTTGCCCGAGCCGGATTCGCCCACGATGCCCAGCGTCTCGCCGCGGCGGATGTCGAGATCGACATCGACGGCGGCCTTCACGACGCGCGCCTTCTGGAAGAAGGCGTTGCCGGTGTAGATCTTGCCGAGCTTCTCGGTGCGCAGGACCGTCTTGCCGTCGCGCCGCACGCCGCGATGGGCGGGTGTGATCGACGGCACCGACGAGATCAGCATCTTGGTGTAGCCCTGCACGGGCCGCGACAGGATCTGCTCGGTCGGGCCCATCTCCACCAGCTCGCCCCAGCGCAGCACGGCCACGCGATGGGCGATCTCGGCGACGACGCCGAAATCGTGCGTGATGAACAGCACGCCGGTGCCTTGGCCGGCCTGCAGCTCGGCGACGAGCTTCAGGATCTCGGCCTGGGTGGTGACGTCGAGCGCGGTAGTCGGCTCGTCGGCGATCAGCAGCACCGGGTCGAGCACCAGCGCCATGGCGATCATGATGCGCTGGCGCTGGCCGCCCGAAAGCTGATGCGGGAAGGAGGCGTAGATGCGCTCCGGCTCGGGCAGCTTCACGCGCGCCAGGATCGCGAGGATCTTGGCACGACGCGCGGCGGCATCGAGCTGGGTGTGCGTGCTCAGCACCTCGTCGATCTGGTCGCCGCAGGTCATGACGGGATTGAGTGCCGTCATGGGTTCCTGGAAGATCATCGACATGCGCGTGCAGCGCAGCTCGCGCAGCCGGTCCTCGCTGGCCGCGAGGATGTTCTCGCCTTCGAGCAGGATCTCGCCCGAGGTCGGCTTCAGCGCCTTGGCCAGCAGGCCCATCACCGTGAAGGCGATGACCGACTTGCCCGAGCCGGATTCGCCCACGAGGCAGACGATCTCGCCGGGATTGACGGTGAAGCTCACCTTCTCGACGGCATGGACGCGGTCGCCGCCCTTGGGCAGGGCGACGCTCAGGTTGCGGACTTCGAGGACGGGTCTCTTGGTTTCTGTCGACATCAGACTTTCTTGCTCATCTTCGGGTCAAGCGTGTCGCGCAGACCGTCGCCCATGATGTTGATGGCCAGCACCGTCAAGGCAAGGAAGATGCCGGGATACAGGATGTTGTGCGGGAACACGCGGAACAGCGTGCGGCCCTCGGCCATGATGTTGCCCCAGCTCGGGATCTCGGGCGGAATGCCGATGCCGAGGAACGACAGGGCGGCCTCGGTCAGGATCGCCGCGGCGGCGAGGAAGGTGCCCTGCACGATCAGCGGCGCCACCGTGTTGGGCAGAATGTGGCGGAACATCAGGATCCAGGTCGGCGTGCCCACCGAGATCGCGCCCTCGACATAAGGCTCCTCGCGCACCGTCAGCACGATCGAGCGCACCAGTCGCACCACGCGTGGAACGTCGGGCACGACGATGGCGAACACCACCGTGATGAGGCCGGCGCGCCAGATCGAGACGAGGGCGATCGCGAGCAATATGCCCGGGATCGCCATCAACCCATCCATGATGCGCATGATGATCCCGTCGGCCCACCTGATGTAACCGGAGATCAGGCCGATCACCATGCCGATGGCCACCGAGATGACCGACACGGCGACGCCCACGGCGAGCGAGACGCGCGCGCCGTACAGCACGCGGCTGTAGACGTCGCGGCCGAGGCTGTCGGTGCCCATGATGGCAACGCGCTTGGCGGTCTGGCCGTCGTCAAGCCGGTAGGTGATTTCCGTCCCTGGCTTCTTGTTCCTGGCCGCCGGATCGATGCGCTGCGGGTCCACGGTGCCGAGGAACGGCGCCAGGATGGCGATCATCAGCATGGTCAGCAGGATGACGCCGCCGAAGATCACGTTCGGATTGCGGAGAGCAACGAGCCAGAGGCTCTTGCGCTTGGTCGACGCCGCCGCAATGGAGGCAGAATCGACGGCTTCTTCAGTGATCGCGCTCAATACCGGATCCTCGGGTCGAACAGGGTGTAGCTGATGTCGATGAGCAGGTTGATCACGACATAGACGACGGAGAACAGAAGAATGACGGTCTGGATCGTCGGGAAGTCGCGGCTCAGCACGGCCTCGACCGTGAGACGGCCGAGACCCGGAAGGCCGAACACGCTTTCCGTCACCACCGCGCCGCCGATCAGGATGGCGATGCCGAGGCCGATCACGGTCAGGATCGGCACGGCGGCATTGCGCAGCGCGTGGCGCATCAGCACCACGCGGTTGCTGAGGCCCTTGGCGCGGGCGGTGCGGATATAGTCCTCGTTCAGCACTTCCAGCACCGAGGCCCGCGTGATGCGCGAGATCAGGGCGATGAAGCCGACCGACAGGGTGAGCGACGGCAACACCATGCGCTCGAGGAACTGCCAGAAATTGACGCCGATGCGGACATAGCCCTGCACCGGCAGCCAGCCCAGCTCGATGGCGAAGACATAGATGAGGCAGTAGCCGATCACGAAGCCCGGCACCGAGAAGCCGAGGACCGAGAAGCCCATGACCGCACGGTCGAACACCGACCCCTGCCGGTAGGCCGCGAGGACGCCGATCGGCACCGAGACGCTGACGGCGAAGAGCAGCGTGCAGATCGCGAGTGCCAGCGTCGGCTCGACGCGCTGGGCGATCAACTCGGCAACGGTCTTCTTGAAGAAGAAGCTTTCGCCAAAATTGCCCTGCAGCACGTTGCCGATCCAGATCGCGAACTGCGTCCAGATGGGCTCGTCGAGGCCGAGCTTGTTGCGGATGTCGGCAATCTGGTCGGAGGTGGCGTTGTCGCCGGCGATGACGGCGGCGGGGTCGCCAGGCGTCAATCGGAGCATAAGGAAGACGAAGATAGCCACCACCGCCAGGACGGGGATGATGGCTATGAGACGACGGGCGATAAAGTCGAGCATTTTCCCTCTACATGTCACCCCGGGCAGAGCGAAAAGAAACCTCCGCTCTGCTCAGGATGACAGCCTGGCCACCGACGGGTGGCCCTGCTGTCACTTCTTTTCGATGTTCCACATCACCGGAACCGGCGCCTTCAGCCAGCCCGAGACGTTGGAGCGCATGGCGCCGGGTCCGTACCATTGGCCGACCCAGCCATACTGCGCGGTTTGCAAGGCCCGGGCCTGAACGGCGGCGGCGAGCGCCTTGTTCTTCGCGGGGTCGGTTTCCTTGGCGTAGGCGTCGCGCAGCTTTTCCATCTCCGGATCGGTCGGCCAGCCGAACCATGCCTTGTCGCCGTTCGCGACCATGTAAGAGGTCGAGATCGGGTTCAGGATGTCCGCCGCCACCGAGAAGGTGTGGAACAGGTTCCAGCCACCCTGACTCACGGGACCCTTGTTGGTTCGACGCGTGACGACGGTTTGCCAGTCCATCGACTGCATGTCGACCTTGAAGCCGCCCTGTTCGAGCAGTGCCTTTGTCACAGGGGCCATGTTGGTGAGAACCGGCAGGGTCGTCGACTGAAGCAGTACGATCGGCGTGCCGTCGTAGCCGGCTTCCTTGAGCAGAGCCTTCGACTTCTCGAAGTTCGGCTTCACGAACAGGTCGCCCGGCGCGTCGACGGCGTTCGGCGTGCCGCAGATGAACGCGGCCGTGCAAACCTTGTAGAATTCCGGCTCGCCGACGGTTGCCTTGAGGTAGTCCTCCTGGCGGATGCTCAGCAGCGCGGCTTCGCGGATCTTCGGATTGTTGAACGGCGGCTGGAGCCAGTTCATGCGGAAGATGAACTGGTGGCCGAGCGGGTTCCAGTTGAAGAGCGTAACGCCCTTCTCCTTCTTCAGGATCGGGATCAGGTCGTGCGGCGGCTGCTCGATGACGTCGATCTCGCCCGCGGCGATGGCATTCACCTGCTGCTGCGGATCTGGCATCTCGATGATCTCGACCCGGTCGACCTTCACGACCTTGCCGCCGGCCAGACCCGAGGGCGGCTCGGCGCGCGGCTTGTACTTGGCGTTCTTGTTGTAGACGTGCTTCTCGCCGGGCTTGGACTCGGCGTTCACGTAGATGAACGGGCCGGAGCCGATCTGGCTGTCGATCTGCTTGAAGGGGTCGGTGTCGGCAATCCGCTTCGGCATCATGAACGGAACCTGCGACGACGGCTTGCCGAGCGAGTCGAGCACCAGTCCGTAGGGCTCCTTCAGCACCATCTGGAAGGTCTTGGGATCGACTTCCTTGAATTCCTTCACGAAGTCCATGAGCTTCTGGCCCATCGAGTCGCGCGCGCCCCAGCGCTTGATCGAGGCGATGCAGTCCTCGGACGTCACCGGCTTGCCGTCGTGCCATTCGAGACCGTCGCGCAGGGTGAAGGTCCACACCGTCTTGTCGGCGGAGACGTCGTACTTGTCGACCATCTGCGGCTTGATGGCATTGTTCTCGTCGGAGGCGAACAGCGTGTCGTAGACGAGGTAGCCGTGGTTTCGCGTGACGTAAGCCGTCGTCCAGATCGGATCGAGGATCGTCAGGTTGCCGTTCTGGACGAACTTGATGACCTTGCCCTGGGCGAGCGCCGGCCCCGCACTCGACAGAATCGCTCCGGCAAGCATCGCCGCAAGCGTACGCTTCATCACTTTCTTCATCGTTCCCCCTTCGGGTTTCTTCCCCATCGAGAAAGGCGGGGATCGCCCGCCTTCGTCGATGGGCGCGCGGGGCTCGGAGACCCCGCGCGCCGCCCGGCTACTTCTTGGTGACGTTCCAGAACACCGGAACGGGGGCCGTCAGGTTGCCGTCGATGTTGTTGCGGCGGGCCAGCGGCGCGTACCACTGGCCGACGTTGATGTGGGTCGGGTAATCGACCCACCGCTTCTGCAGCGCCTCGACGATCGCGAGCTGCTTGGCCGGGTCGGTCTCCTTCGAGAACTGGTCGCGCAGCTTCTCGATCTCCGCGTCGCACGGCCAGCCGAACATCGCCTTGTCGCAGGAGGCGTTGAAGTAGCCGGCCATCACCGGATTGAGGATGTCGGCCGCCACCCACGAGGTGAGGAAGGCGTGCCAGCCGCCCTGCGTCGGCGGGTCCTTCTTGACGCGGCGGGCGACCAGCGTCTGCCAGTCCATCGACACCATGTCGACCTTGAAGCCGGCCCGCTCCATCTGCGCCTTGGCGACCGGCGCGAGATTGGTGAGGACCTGGAGGTCGGTCGACTGCATCAGCACGATCGGCGTGCCGTCATAGCCCGCCTCGGTGAGGAGCTGCTTGGCCTTGGCGGCGTTGCCGTTCAGCACGTCGGCCATGCCGGCGTCGGTGGCGAGCGGCGTGCCGCAGACGAACGGCGCCTTGCAGACCTTGTACCACTGCGGATCGCCGATCGTGGCCTTGAGGAAGTCCTCCTGGGCGAAGGCCACGAAGACGGCGTGACGGATCTTGGGATTGTCGAACGGCTTGGCCAGCGAGTTGAAGCGGAAGGCGTACTGGTTGCCGGTCGGATTGAAGCTCAGCAGCTTCACGTTCTTGTCCTTGGCAAGCAGGGGCAGAAGATCGTGGCCCGGGGACTCGAGCATGTCGATCTCGCCGTTCTGCAGCGCACCGACCTGGGTCTGCACGTCGGGGATCCAGATCCACTCGACGCGGTCGACCTTGACGACCTTGCCACCCGCCAGACCCGACGGCGCCTCGGCGCGCGGCTTGTACTTGGCGTTCTTGACGTAGACCGTCTTCTCGCCCGGCTTCCATTCGTCGGCCTTGAAGATGAACGGGCCCGAGCCCACCACGTCCTCGAGCTTGATCTGCGTGTTGGGGTCCGTCTCCGCGACGCGCTTGGGCATCATGAACGGGACGTTCGACGAGGGCTTGCCGAGCGATTGCAGCACGAGGCCGTACGGCTCCTTCATCGTCATGACGAAGGTCTTGGGGTCCACCACCTTAAGGTCGGCGACCGAGGCCATCATCTTCTGGCCCATCGAGTCCCTGGCCGCCCAGCGCTTGATCGAGGCGACGCAGTCCTCGGCCGTGACCGGCTTGCCGTCGTGCCACTCGAGGCCGTCGCGCAGCGTGAAGGTCCAGGTGAGCTTGTCGGCCGACACGTCGTACTTGTCGACCATCTGCGGCTTCACTTCGAACTTCTCGTCCATCGCGAAGAGCGTGTCCCACACCATGTAGCCGTGGTTGCGCTGGATGTAGGCGGTGGTCCAGATCGGATCGAGAATCTTCACGTCCGAATGCATCACGACCTTGAGCGTCTGCGCCTGTGCCGGCGCGGCCGCCGCGAACGCGCCGACGCTGGCCGCGGCGACGATCGCGAGTGCCGATTTCCTGAACGAAAACATGCTTGTTGTGCTCCCTGTCTTGCGCCCCGTTCCTGCGTTCTGAAGTCTAGCAAGAATCGAGCCGCCCCACGGGACAGTAGCAGCCGGGAGCCCCCCTCTGACAAGCCGATTCACGCGCTGGGAAGATGTCAGCGCGGGCGGTTGATCGCCTTCTCGAGCAGTTCGAGCACACCCTCGGACGCGGCCGACGCGACGATGTCGCCGAATCCCGCCCAGGATCCCTTGGCCGCGGCCATCGGCACCGGGTTGGACTGTTCGATGTCGCCTATCGTCTTGCCCGCCGGGTCCTTGACGACCCATTTGACGACGAGCTTTCCGGTGCGCTCGTCGATCTGCGTCAGATTGACGGTACCGGCGACGGCGAAGGCTTCGCC
Organism: Reyranella aquatilis; assembly: GCF_020880995.1. GTDB lineage: Bacteria > Pseudomonadota > Alphaproteobacteria > Reyranellales > Reyranellaceae > Reyranella > Reyranella aquatilis. The sequence continues at coordinate 282,318 of NZ_JAJISD010000006.1, forward strand.
GTCCGCCTGGTCGACGATCACCAGCTTGCTCGATCCCAGCGCACGCCGCATGCCCGAGGTGAGCTGTCGATTGCCGTCGGAGGGTGCACCGGTAACCGGCACGACAAATACCTTTACCTGAGGCTCCGCGGGCTTGGCGGCGACGGGTGTGGGGGTGGTCGTGCTCGTCGGCACGGCGCCGTCCGGTGGCGGCGCTGCAGCCGGATCGGGCGGAAACTCGTAGGGTATCGTGACGCCGGCGGCGACCTGGCCTGGCGCTTTCGGGATGAAGTTGGGCGGCTTGCCGATCAGGGTCGCTACCCGCGGGGCGGCCTGTTGCGCGATGCGCGAAACCAGCCGCTCGGCCTGCTCGGCATAGTCCTCGGGCGGTGCGCGCGTCTTGATCGTGACGGGCTCGTCGGTGCGCGGCTTGCCGCGGATGCGCCAGTCGACCTGGACCTCGATCGACATGTTGGCGTCGCGCGTGCTCATCACGCCCTCGAGCTGGATGGGCGCCTCGGCCGGCGCCACGGCGGCGACGATGCCGTAGGATTGCAGTTCGATCGCGAGGGCCGCGGCGACGCGCTCGCCCATCTCCGGGGGCATGTTGCGCGGCGGGCTGATCGCCACCTCGACCTTGTCGCGCAGCTGGCGGCCGTAGGAAACCTTCGACGAATCGTGCTCGAAGGGCCTCGGTGTTCCGCCGCACGCCGCAAGGGCGAGCAGGCAGAGCAGCATCACAACATGGCGCATGTCGCGACGACCCCGAGCAGGCAGCAGAACATCAGGATGATGAAGTAGGGCACGTCAACCCGCGAGAGCGATGGCCGACAGGCCGCGCCCGTAGTCGCGCACGCCCTGCAGCGTGTTGCGCCGGTAGCTGAAGAAGTCGTCGGTGCCGGAGAGCGTGTCGTGGCCCGTCGCCGTCACGGCGACGCCATTGCGGGCTATCCGGTGCACGAGATAGCCCGGCAGGTCGAACATGAAGTGACCCGCGCGCGTGGCGGTGCGGAAGAACTGCGCATTGACCTCGTCCTGCGCCAGGAACGGCGCGGGAAACTCCGGGCCGACTTCATACGATTGCGGGCCGATGCAGGGTCCGACAACGACCCGGATGCACTCGCGGCGGGCGCCGAGCTTCTCCATCGCAATGATGGTCTGATCGACGATGCCGCCCAGCGCGCCCTTCCAGCCGGCATGGGCGGCGCCGATCACCGCGGCATCGCCGTCGGCCAGCAGCACCGGCGCGCAGTCGGCCGCCAGCACGCCCAGCACGACGCCCGGCCGGTCGGTCACCAGCCCGTCCGCCTTGGGCGCGCCGGGCGAGCTCCAGCGTTCGTCGGCGACCGTCAGCACGTCGGTCGAATGGGTCTGGTGGACGGTCTGCAGGTCGGGCTCGCCGAGGCCGAACTGTTCGGCTACGCGGCGGCGGTTCTCGCGCACGTTGTCGGGCGAATCGCCCGAGCCGTAGCCGCAGTTCAGCGAGGAATAGAGACCGGCGCTGACGCCGCCCTGCCGCGTGAAGAAACGATGCTGCACCCCGTCGAGGGCGGCGAGCGTCTGGGCCTGGATCATTTATGCGTCCGAGGTATCAGTCCGAGGGGGCATCCGTGAAACCGGCCGGCGGGGCGCTTCTGCCGTCGCCGAGGGCCAGCACACGAAAGAGGGTGCCCATTTGGTCGGGCGCGATCAAGCGGGCCGATGCCGCATCAATGGCATCGGCCTGGTCCGCCTTTGCGTGCCGCTTCAGCGCCTGCGCCCGCTCGGCGAGCCCGAGGCGTCGCAGGAAGTCGCCCTGGCCCACCGGACCGAACGACGCGACACCCGATGCAGCGGCGAGCGCCGCGAAGTCGACGTGGGCGCTGAGGTCGGTCTCGCCGGGCCGGTCGAGGATGCCCGCGCCCTGGTGCCCGCGCACCGCCTGCAGCGACGCCGCACGACCGGCGCTCTCCAGCCCGTAATCGACGATCAGCGCCCAGCCGCCGTCGCGGGCGATGCGCGCGCCGATGGCGGCGGCCAAGGCGCGACCGGCTTCGCTCAGTTCCGCCTCGGCGCCTTCCCCGGCATCGGGCAGCACGGCGGCGAAGGGCGTGGCGCCCGGCGCCAGCGCCAGTCGCAGCCCGCCCTGTTCGTCGAGGCCGACCATGCGCTCGCGCCACCCCTGGGCGGTCCGGTGGAACTGTCGTACCGGCAGGGCGTCGAAGAACTCGTTGGCGACCAGCAGCAACGGTCCCTCGGGCACCTCGTCGAAGCGCTCGTGCCAGGTCGAGCGATAGGCCTGCAACGCGGCGCGCTGAGCCTCGCGCATCGGCGCGTTGGTGTCGACCAGGTGAAGGTCTATCGCGGCATGGAAGCCCGGCACGCCGCGCGTCGCGCGCAGCGCATCGGCCATCAGCGTACCGCGGCCGGGGCCGAGTTCGACCAGCCGCACCCGAGAGGGCCGGCCCATCGCCAGCCAGCGCTCTGCCAGCCAGGCGCCGATCAGCTCGCCGAACATCTGCGAGATCTCGGGCGCCGTGGTGAAGTCGCCGGCGGCGCCCAACGGCACGGCACGGCGATAGTAGCCGAGCCGCGGATGGCCCAGCGCCTCGGCCATGAAGTCGGCCAGCGAGATCGGGCCGGTGAGCGCGATTCGGCGCGCGATCAACTCGCCCAGCTCCGTCACGGCGCTTCCGTCACGGCAGGGCAGGCTTCCGGTAGGCGCGCAGGATCACCCAGAGGCCGAACAGCAGCACGGGCAGCGACAGCAGCATGCCCATGGTGATCGGCCCCCACAGGTAGCCCAGATGGGCGTCGGGCTCGCGGAAGATCTCGCCGACGATGCGCGCGAGGCCGTAGCCGGCGCAGAAAACCCCGGTCAGAAGGCCGGGGCGGCGGCGGCCCTCGGTGAACTTCCACACCGCGACCACGAGGAGGGTGAGCAGGACGCCCTCGAAGAAGGCCTGGTAGAGCTGGCTGGGATGGCGCGGCAGCGGCCCGCCGCGCGGGAAGACCATGGCCCACGGCACGTCGCTGATCCTGCCCCACAGCTCGCCGTTGATGAAGTTGGCCAGGCGGCCGAAGAACAGGCCGAGCGGCGCCACGATCGCCACCAGGTCCGACAGCATGAAAGGATCGGCCTTGTTGCGCATGGCGAAGAGCAGGATGGCGGCGATGACGCCCAGCAACCCGCCATGGAACGACATGCCGCCTTCCCAAAGGGTGAGCGCCGCCAGCGGATGCTCGATGTAGAAGCCCGGCTTGTAGAACAGTACGTAGCCCAGCCGCCCGCCCAGGATCACGCCCAGCGCGGCCCACAGCAGGAAGTCGTCGATCTTGAGCGGCGACAGCACCTTGGGCGGCTGGTCGCAGACGCGGCGCATGACCTGCCAGCCGATCACCAGGCCCGCGATGTAGGCGAGCGCATACCAGCGGATGGCGAACGGCCCGAGCTGCACCAGCACGGGGTCGATCTGGGGATAGGGGATCGCGAGGAGGGTCGCGTACAGGGTGTTCATGAGGGCGACCCTTATAGCGGGGGAATCGTGTCCCTAAAATCGTCGCGGCGCCGATCCTGGGGACCGGCGCCGCTGGGGACTATCCGAACTGTCGTTTATTGGTTTTGAGAGAGAGGGGGCGTCGGAAGGTCCTTGTCGGCTCAGGCTTCGCCGACCGTCTCGAGGATCGAGGCGGTCAACGCGTCGGCGGGGCTCTTGCCGGCCCACACGACGTACTGAAAGGCGGGGTAGAAGCGCTCGCTCTCGGTGATGGCCACCTCGACGAGGTCGTTCAGCTGCTCGGCCATCAGCCCATTGGTCCCGCGCAGCGGGATGGCGTGGCGGAACATCGGGAGGCCCTCTTCGCTCCACAGATCGAAGTGACCCAGCCACATCTTCTCGTTGATGAGACCGAGCAGGCAGTGGATGTCGGTGTGGCGCTCGGCCGGGATGCGGACGTCGTAGGCGCAGGTGAAGTGCAGCGCCTCCACGTCGTCCCGCCAGCTGAAGAACATGCGGTAATCGCACCAGCGGCCCGCGACTTCGACGGCGATTTCCCGGTCCGAAGTCCGGTCGAACGGCCAATCGTTGGCGGAGACGACTCTTTCGATCATTTCGAGGGGGTTCAGGTCGGCTTTCCGCCTGGTCCGCTCTTGTCGCGTTAACGCCATCGACCCGCTCCCCAACCATTCCGCCGTGCGGCCCATCGGAGCCATTCTTGAGGCGGGTGGTCGACATATCGTGGTGGGCACCCAACAACCCACTAGCGGTAGCCTGCCATAAGCCGATCTTGCCACGCAATAACAAAGGTCCGTGTAAAACGGGGAAAGAGTCAGGGATTCCATGAATTTAATCCCCAACGTTAAGATTCGAGTCCGGAGATTCCGCAGGACGAATCGGGATTTGCTGCTGAATTTTTGAGCAAAACCGCGTCGCTGACCGTGCCTGACCCGTGTTTACGCAGATTCCGGGCAGTTGGCACAGGCCTTGCCTCCTTCCTGCCCAAGCACCCGGCGCCGACCGGAAAAGACGTGGTGGAGGCTTCTATGTTCAAGGACCCGTTCGATCCGAAGACCCTGCTCGGCCGCCGGCCCTGCAGCTGCGGCGGCAATCATGCCCAGCGCGACCACGACCGGCTGAGCGCCGCCGCCGTGCCGGCCGGCGAGGAGGATCGCTGGAACCGGGTGGTCGATGCCGCCGTCCTGCGCGCCGTGTTCCCGGTCGACGCCCAGCGCCGCCAGTTCCTGAAGACGGTCGGCGCCGCCACCGCGATGGCCGCCATCTCGTCCGTCCTGCCGCTGGGCGCGGCGCGCGAGGCCTTCGCCCAGGGCGGCGCGCCGGAGAAGAAGGACCTTAAGGTCGGTTTCATTCCGATCACCTGCGCCACCCCGATCATCATGGCCCATCCGATGGGCTTCTATTCCAAGCAGGGCCTGAACGTCGAAGTGGTGAAGACGGCCGGCTGGGCAGTGATCCGCGACAAGTCGCTGGCCAAGGAATACGACGCCTCGCACATGCTCTCGCCGATGCCGATCGCTATCTCGCTGGGGGTCGGTTCCAATCCGGTTCCGTGGACCATGCCGGCGATCGAGAACATCAACGGCCAGGCGATCACGCTCGCCAACAAGCACAAGGACAAGCGCAACCCGAAGGACTGGAAGGGCTTCCGCTTCGCCGTTCCCTTCGACTATTCGATGCACAACTATCTGCTGCGCTACTACGTGGCGGAGCACGGGCTCGACCCCGACAAGGACATCTCGATCCGCTCGGTGCCGCCGCCGGAGATGGTCGCCAACCTGCGCGCCGACAATATCGACGGCTATCTCGGGCCCGATCCCTTCAACCAGCGCGCGGTGTTCGACGGCATCGGCTTCATCCACCTGCTGACCAAGGAGCTGTGGGACGGCCATCCCTGCTGCGCCTTCACCGTCAGCAAGGAATTCGCGACCCAGAATCCCAACTCCTATCGTGCGCTGCTGAAGTCGATCATCGACGCGACCGCTTATGCGCACAAGCAAGAGAACCGGAAGGAGATCGCCAAGGCGATCGCCCCGGCCAACTACCTGAACCAGCCCGAGACGGTGCTGGAGCAGATCCTGACCGGCACCTATGCCGACGGGCTGGGCGGCGTGAAGAAGGATCCGGAGCGCATCGACTTCGACCCGTTCCCGTGGAACCAGTTCGCGATCTGGATCATGACCCAGATGAAGCGCTGGGGTCAGCTCAAGGCCGACGTCGACTACGCCAAGGTCGCCTCGGAGGTCTATCTCGCCACCGATACCGCAAGCATGATGAAGGAGATGGGCCTGACGCCGCCCGATCCGTCGAAGAAGACGATCGTGGTGATGGGCAAGCCGTTCGATGCCTCCAAGCCGGACGACTACGTAAACAGCTTCGCCATCAAGCGGACCTGAGACGATGACGCAGGTTGAGGTGCTGGGGGCGCGCGACTCCAGTCGCGCGTCATGCTTTGAAGCCAGAGAAGATCGCGCCACGGAAGTGGCGTGCCCCCAGCGATGAAAGCCTCGCTCGGAATGCGGGCCGGCCTGCTGTCGGTCCTGATCTTCGCGGTCATCGTCGGCATCTGGCACGTCGCCACGCTGCCCACCGCGGCCAGCGGTCCGGCGGTCGATCCGGAATACGCCAAGCTGGTCGGCGCCGCGGCCGCCACCGGCTCGAAGTCGGCGATGCCGACGCCGGCCGACATCGGCGCCACGATCTGGAAGCATCTCGCCGATCCGTTCTATGTGCGCGGCAGCAACGACAAGGGCATCGGCATCCAGCTCGCTTATTCGCTGGGCCGGGTGCTGCTGGGCTTCGGCCTCGCCGCCCTCTTCGCCATTCCGCTCGGCTTCCTGATCGGCATGTCGCCGCTGGTCTATCGCGCGCTCGATCCGTTCATCCAGATCCTGAAGCCGGTCTCGCCGCTCGCCTGGATGCCGCTCGCGCTCTACACGATCAAGGACAGCGCCATCTCCTCGATCTTCGTGATCTTCATCTGTTCGGTCTGGCCGATGTTGATCAACACCGCCTTCGGCGTGGGCAGCGTCCGCAAGGAATGGCTGAACGTGGCGCGCACGCTCGAGGTCGGGCCGTTCCGCACCGCGTTCAAGGTGATCCTGCCGGCGGCGGCGCCCACCATCATGACCGGCATGCGCATCTCCGTCGGTATCGCCTGGCTCGTGATCGTGGCGGCCGAGATGCTCGTGGGCGGCACCGGTATCGGCTACTTCGTATGGAACGAGTGGAACAACCTCTCGATCGCCAACATCGTGACCGCGATCCTGCTGATCGGCCTCGTCGGTCTCCTGCTCGACCAGGGCCTGGCCTATCTGGCCAGGCTCGTCACCTATCCGGAATAGGCGCGCCATGGAGAACCGTCCGCTCATCAGCGTCGAAGGGCTGGCACGCCGCTTCGGCGAGACCGGCCAGCCGGCCGTGTTCGAGGACATCTGGTTCGGCATCGACAGGGGCGAGTTCTGCTGCCTGATCGGCCATTCCGGCTGCGGCAAGACCACGATCCTGAACGTGCTGGCCGGCCTCGACAGTCCGAGCGGCGGCGCCGTCATCGTCGACAATCGCGAGATCGACGGGCCGAGCCTCGACCGCGCCGTGATCTTCCAGGGCCATGCGCTGCTGCCGTGGATGACGGTGATCGGCAACATCGCCTTCGCCGTCTCGTCTCGCTGGCCGACCTGGGATCGTGCACGCGTCCAGGCGCACGCGCGAAAGTTCATCGAGCTGGTCGGGCTCGCCGGTGCGGAGAACAAGCGGCCGGCACAGCTCTCCGGCGGCATGAAGCAGCGGGTCGGCATCGCCCGCGCGCTCTCAATCCAGCCCAAGATGCTGCTGATGGACGAGCCGTTCAGCGCGCTCGACGCGCTGACGCGCGGCATGCTGCAGGACGAGGTGCTGCGCATCTGCGCCGACACGCAGCAGACCGTTTTCATGATCACCCACGATGTCGACGAGGCGATCCTGCTCGCCGACAAAATCGTGCTGATGACCAACGGGCCGGGCGCCCGCATCGCCGAGATCGTGGTCAACACCATGCCGAAGAACGAGCGGCACCGGAACGACCTGCACCGGCATCCTCAGTATTACGCGATCCGCAACCATCTGGTGGAGTTCCTCGTGAACCGCTCGAAGGCGTTCGATCGAGAGATCGCCGAGCACGGTTTCGACCCGCGGCGGCCGAAGCTGGTGAAGCCCGGATTGTCGGCGGTCAATCCGCCGGCCGACGTGGTGCCCCTGCGGCACAGCAACTGACAGTCAACTGAAGCCAACATCGACGGGAGAAGACAATGAAGCGGGCTGAAGTCACCGAGAAGATCCTCACGGCCAAGCGCCTGAAGGAGCTGACCTGGGAGGAGATCGCCAAGAAGATCGGCGGCGCCTCCAAGATCATCGTCACCGCGGCCTGCATGGGCCAGATGAAGATGACCAAGGAGCAGGCCACCAAGGCCGGCAAGCTGTTCGGTCTGGGCAAGGAAGAAGTCCTGCTGCTCCAGGAAGTGCCCTATCGCGGCTCGCTGCCCCAGATCCCTCCGACCGACCCGCTGATCTACCGCTTCTACGAGCTGGTCCAGGTCTACGGCACGACCTGGAAGGAACTGATCCAGGAGGAATTCGGCGACGGCATCATGAGCGCCATCGACTTCGACATGACCATGGAGCGCCAGCCCGACCAGAAGGGCGACCGCGTGAAGATCGCGATGTCCGGCAAGTTCCTGGGGTACAAGAGCTACTGATCGGCCGGCCGCCGCACTCCTTGTGCGGCGGCCTTTCGCTGTGCCAGATTGTCAACAATCGACCATCAAGCCTGAAAGGACAGTTTTGGCGTTTTCCGATGTCTCGACGCCCGACGTCGGCGCGCTCTTCGAGCGCGTGCCGAAAGCGACGTTGCGGGCGCATGTGGTCGAGCGGCTGCGAGGGGCGATCCTCGCGGGGGACATTCCGCCCGGCGCGCCGCTGGTCGAGACGTCGCTGTCGGAGCGGTTCGAGGTCAGCCGCGGACCGTTGCGCGAGGCGCTCCGGCAGCTGATCGAGGAGGGGCTGGTGGTGACCGTGCCCTACACCGGCACGCGCGTCGCCGAACTCTCGGTCGAGGACGTGCACGAGATCTATTCGTTGCGCACCGTGCTCGAGACCTTCGCCTTCGAGCAGGTCTGGCCACGCCGCGACGATCGCTTCCGCGCCGAACTTAGGCGCCGCAACGAGGCGCTGATCGCCTCGATCGATGCCGGTGACGACCGCGCCAGCATCCTGAACGAACTCGAATTCCACGGCCTCGTTTACGAGGTGAGCGGCCACAGACTGCTACAGCGCGCCTGGAACGGCTTGCGCGGCCGGCTGCAACTGTACTGGGCGGCGCATCATCGCGCGCACGGACGCCGCGGTCCGAAGCGCGACAGTCACGACAGCTACATCAAGGCGGCGTTCGGCGCCGACCTGGAGGCGATGAGGCGCGAGATCGCCGATCACATGCGACGCGGCGTGGAAACGACGGAGAGGTTCCTGCGCACGATGCCGACTTCGTCCGGGAAGCCAAAAAGGGGAGACAATTCATGAGCATCAATCGACGTTCGTTGCTGACCGTCGCGGCCGCCAGTGCCGCCGCACTCGCCATTCCGTTCGCCGCGCGCGCCCAGGGCACGCTAGACGAGGTGAAGAAGCGCGGCGTGCTGAGGGTCGGCGTCACCCAGGCGCCGCCCTGGTATTCCAAAGATCCCAAGACCGGCGAATGGTCGTCGGGCCTCGGCATCGCGATGGGCAAGGCGATGGCGCAGACGCTGGGTGTGAAGTTCGAGCCGGTCGAGGTGACGTGGGGCAACGCGATCGCCGCGCTCCAGGGCGACAAGATCGACCTGATGTTCATGCTCGATGCCACCGCCGAGAGGAAGCAGGCCGCCAACTTCCCCGAGTCGCCGCTGCTCTGGTACTCGCTGGCCGTGCTGGCGCGCGACGACCTCGATGCCAAGACCTGGGAGGACCTCAACAAGCAGGGCGTGCGCATCGCCGTGCCGCAGGCTTCGACCATGGACCGCTGGGCGACGCAGCACACGCCCAAGGCCGACATCCAGCGCTTCCCCGGCAATGCCGAGGCGATCGCCGCCTTCCAGTCGGGCCGCGTCGATGCCGTGCTGCTCTTTCATCCGCCGCTACTCGCCGCGCGCCAGCGTCTCGGCAAGGGCAAGATCGTCGTGCCGCTGCCCGCGGAATCGCAGCCTTCCAGCGTGGCGCTGCGCAAGGGCGACACCGCCTTCACCGAATGGGTCGATAGGCAGATCGCGGACTACTACAAGAGCGGCCAGACGCAGAAGTATTACGATCAGGCCCTGGCGGACTTCGGCCTCGATCCGAAGCTCGCGCCACCGGTCATGAAGGAAATGATCAAGTAGGCGGCGGCGCCTCTTGGCCTACCAGTGGGACTTCTCGCCGGTCCTCGCCAATGCACCGTTGTTGGCGCAGGGTCTGGCGAACACGCTCAAGGTGACGGGCACGGCGCTGGTCTGCGGCGTCGCGCTCGGCCTGGTGCTGGCGCTGCTGCGTCTGTCGCCGCGGCGGTTCCTGTCGTGGCCCGCCGGCTTCGTCATCGAAGTGTTTCGCACGACGCCGCCGCTGGTCCAGCTCTTCTGGTTCTTCTTCGCCCTGCCGATCCTGGTCGGCATCGAGATGACACCGTTCGTGGCCGGCGCCGTCACCTTCTCAATCCAGTCGGCATCCTTCTTCGCCGAGGTCTTCCGCGCCGGCATCCAGTCGATCGAGCGCGGCCAGTGGGATGGCGCGCGCGCGATCGGCATGCGCCACGACCAGGCGTTGCGCCGGATCATCCTGCCCCAGGCGGTGAAGCGCATGATCCCGGCCTTCATGGAGCGCGCCATCGAACTCATGAAGACGACGACGCTGATCGCTACCATCTCCTACGCCGACCTTCTGTTCGCCGCCAACGAGGTCTCGCAGAAGACGTTCCGGCCGCTCGAGACCTACACCGTCGTGGCGCTGATCTACTTCGTCGTGATCTTCCTCGCGAGCCAGGTCGCGCGGCTCGTCGAGCTGCGGCTGGCCCGTAGCGGCGAATCGACTGTCCACTGATGCGCTGGGATTTCGCCTCCGTCTTCGACAACACCGATGCGCTGCTCGTCGGCGCCGTCGGTACATTGCGCATCTTCGCCATCTGCCTCGTGCTGGGCCTGAGCCTCGGCCTGATCGTCGGGCTTGGCCGTTACTCCCGCAATCGCCTGCTCCACATACCGGCCACGATCTTCGTGGAATTCTTCCGCAACACGCCGGTGCTGGTGCAGATCCTGTGGTTCTACTTCGCCCTGCCGATCCTGCTGCCCTTCCAGATCTCGCCGCTGGCCGCCGCCTCGCTCGGCATCTCGCTCAATTCGGCGGCCTTCTCGGCCGAGATCTATCGCGGCGGCATCCAGTCGATCGAGACCGGCCAGTGGGACGGGGCGCGGGCGCTGGGCATGCGCTGGGGCCAGGCGATGCGGCGCATCATCCTGCCCCAGGCGTTGAAGCGCATGCTGCCGGCGCTGACCAACCGCGCCATCGAGATCTTCAAGATGTCGACGCTCGCCTCGGCCGTGGCCTATGTCGAGCTGCTGCAGCAGGGCAAGCTGATCGCCTCGCTCAACTACAATCCGATCGAGGCCTACACCGCCGTCGCGGTGATCTTCTTCGTCTTCCTGTGGCCGCTGGTCCAGTTCAGCTATTTCCTCGAACGGCGACTGAGGCGGGACGAATGACCATCCTTCGCGTCTCCGGTCTCACCAAGCGCTTCGGCGCCACCGAGGTGCTGCGCGGCATCGATCTCGAGGTGGCGCGCGGCGAACGCATCGCGATCCTGGGCGCTTCGGGCTCGGGCAAGAGCACCTTGCTGCGCTGTCTCAACTTCATGGAGCGCCCCGGCGGCGGCACGATCGCGCTCGACGGCCAGATGCTGGGCCGCGAGGGTCGCGCGGGCGAGCGGATCTATCGTGAGAACGAGCTGATCCAGGTGCGGCAGCGCGTCGGAATGGTATTTCAGCAGTTCAATCTCTTCCCGCACATGACGGCGATCGGCAACGTGATGGAGGGGCTGCGCACCGTGCGTGGCATGCCGAAGCCGGAAGCCGAGGCGCGGGCGCGGAAGGAGCTGGCGCGGGTCGGCCTTGCGGAGAAGGCGGACACCTATCCGGCCCATCTCTCGGGCGGCCAGAAGCAGCGGGTCGCCATCGCGCGGGCACTGGCCATGGACCCCGAGATGCTGCTGTTCGACGAGCCGACCTCGGCGCTCGATCCGGAACTGGTGGGCGAGGTGCTGGCCGTCATCCTGGCCCTCGCCGAAGAGGGTCGCACCATGCTGCTGGTCACGCACGAGCTGGGCTTCGCCTATCACGTCGCGACGCGGATCATCTTCCTGGCCGACGGCGCGATCCACGAGCAGGGCACGCCGGACGAGGTCCTCAAGAACCCGAAGAAGGAGCGCACCCGCGCCTTCCTCGCCAGCCACAGGCAATTCAGCTTCTAGGGATACGTCATGAGCAACGAGCAGGCGAGCGCCCAGGCCTATCTGGCCGATGCGCGCAACGATCAGGTGCTGGTCTACGTGAACGGGGAGTTCTTCCCGCGCAATGAGGCGAGGGTCTCGGTGTTCGATTCCGGCTTCGTGCTGGGCGACGGCGTGTGGGAAGGCCTGCGCCTCGTGAAGGGCAAGTTGATCAGCCTAGAGGCTCATCTCGACCGCCTGTTCGAAGGCGCGCGCTCGATCGATCTCGACATCGGGCTCGACCGCGCGGACGTGACGAAGGTCGTGACCGATACGCTGGCGAAGAACGGCATGACCGACGGCGCGCACATCCGCCTCATGATCACGCGCGGCCTCAAGAAGACGCCCAATCAGGATCCGCGCTTCGTGATCGGCAAGGCCACGATCGTCTGCGTCGCCGAATACAAGACGCCGATCCCGGAGGCCAAGGCCAAGGGCTATTCGCTCTTCACCTCGACCTTCCGCACGACCCAGCCCGACCAGTTCGACCTGCGCCTCAACTCGCATTCGCGGCTGAACCTCATCCAGGCGCTGATCCAGGCCATCAAGGCCGGCGCCGACGAGGCGCTGATGCTCGACCCGCGCGGCTTCGTGGCCTCGTGCAACTCGACCAACTTCTTCATCGTACGCGGCCGCGAACTGTGGACCTCGACCAGCCTCTATAGTTTCAAGGGCATCACCCAGCAGAACGTGATCGACGCCTGGCGCGCGGCCGGCAACGTCGCGAAAGAATGCGACTTCACCCTGGCGCAGGTCTATTCCGCCGACGAGGCCTTCGTGACCGGCACCCTGGGCGGCGTCACCCCGGTGACGAAGGTCGACGGCCGCCTCATCGCCGACGGCAAGGCGGGCAAGGTCACGAAGGAAGCCAGCGACCTCTATCTGAGGTCGGTCGGGGCGCTGTAAGGGAAGGGTCCCTCGCTACGCTCGGGATGACAATGTTGTTGGAACGCACGCTGTGCGCCAGGGCAAAATTGTCATCCCGAGCGTAGCGACGGACCTTTGCTTGCTGTCTGCGACAGCGTGAGCATCGTCTCTAGGCAAATTTCTTTCATCCACGACTTACCGAACTCCATTCGGCGGAGCGGCCGGGACGGTCTAGGATGGCGACATGAGCCAATCGTCGCCGACCTATCGCCTCCATTACTTCCCCGAGTCGGGCAACAGCTACAAGCTGGCGCTGATGCTGACCCTGTGCGGCCAGAGCTTCGAGCCGGTCTGGACGGACTTCGGTGGCGGCGTCACGCGAACGCCGGAATGGCGCGCCACGGTCAACGAGATGGGGGAGATCCCCGTGCTCGAGGAGAATGGCGAGCGTCTGACCCAGACCGCGCCGATCCTGCTGCGCCTTGCGGAGCGCCATGGCCGCTTCGGTGCGAAGAGCGAGGCGGAGAAGTTCGAGATCCTGCGCTGGTTGTTCTGGGACAACCACAAGCTCACCGGCTTCATGGCGACCTACCGCTACAACCGCGCCTTCCTTCGTTCGGTCGATCCCGTGGTCCTCGACTTCATGCGCAGGCGCATCGACGACTATCTCGGCATCCTGAACGGCCACCTCGAGAAGCGGGCCTTCGTGATCGGCGACCGGCCAACCATCGCCGACATCTCGATGATGGCCTACCTGTCGTTTCCCAAGAACGAGGCCGGCTACGACTTCGCGGTCAGTCATCCCGCCGTCAATGAGTGGCTTCTGCGCATGGCCGCGCTCCCCGGCTGGAAGGCGCCGTACGACCTGCTCCCCGGCAAGCGGCTGCACTGCTACGTGTAGCTACTCCGCCGCCAGCTTTCGCGCGCTCCTGGGATCGCGCGTGAGCAGTCCGTCGGCCAAATCCCGCTCGATCATGGCGTCGGGACGCTCCACCACGCGACCAAAGCCGGCGCCGCCGCCCACGAACATCTCGACGATGTCGCCCTTGCCGAGATCGAGGGCGGCCTTGCTCTTCAGCTCCTCGACGCTGCCGTCGGCGCGGAAGACGCGGCAGTAGCCGCGCTGGCCGGGCTCGCCGCCCAGAAGGCCTTCGGGGGCAAGGCGGAAGCGGTCGGAGTAGATGGCGAGCTGGACGTCGTCGTGCAGGATCTCGCAGCGGCGCGTGAAGCCCGCGCCGCCGCGCCGGGCGCCCAGGCCAAACGAGTCGGGCGCCAGCTCGTAGCCGACGATGCGGAAGAAGCCGTAGTCGATGTCGAGCGATTCGACGGGCGCGTTGGAACAGTTGCTGAGCGGCGAATCGACGGCGTCGCAGCCGTCCGCGTCCTTCGAGGCGCCGTAGCCGCCGCCGAAGATCTCGAGATAGACGCTGTAGCCCTTCTCCCCGAGATGGGAGAGGCAGAACGCGGTGGTGCAGTCGAAGCCGGTGGCGATCACCTTGTCGGGCAGCGCCTGGGCCAGCGCCTTCATCACCGCGTTGAAGACGCGATAGGCCGGGATCATGCGCGCCCGCACCGGCGCCGGCGGCCGCGGATTGAGCAGCGAGCCGTAGGGCACCTTGATGGTGATCGGCCGTGCCATGCCCTCGTTGTAGGGAATGTCGGGGCTGGTCAGCACCGACTTCACGCAGCTGAGCGCCGCCGACAGCGTGCTGGAGTAGGGACAGTTGAGGTTGCGCTTCACCTGCGCGCAGGTGCCCTCGAAATCGATCTCGACGGAATCCTCGGCGATCGTGACCTTGGCCTTCACCACCAGCGGCTCGTCGCTCAGCCCGTCGTCGTCGACCGCATCCTCGCCGTAGTAGGTGCCCTTCGGTGCCTGTGCGATGGCGGCACGGACACGGCGCTCGGAGTAATCCTGCATCTCGCGCATCGCCGTCTCGACCTTGTCGGTGCCGTAGCGTTCGCAGAGCTGCTTCACCCGCATCACGCCGATCGCATTGGCCGCGAACTGGGCGTTGAAATCGCCGATGGTGAGGTCGGGCACGCGCACGTTGGCCGTTACCAGCCGCTCGAACGAGCCGCCGTTCCAGTCGTGTTCGAAACTGTAGCGCGAGGGCGGGAAGCGCAGCCCTTCCTGGTAGACGTCGGAGGCGTGGATGTTGAGGCCAGGCGCGCCGCCGCCGAGGTCCAGGTGATGCGCCACCGAGGCGCCGAAGCCCACCACGCGGCCTGACACGAAGATCGGCGTGAAGATGAAAACGTCGGGGATGTGCTGGCCACCCTCGAACGGGTCATTGTTGATGAGGAAATCACCTTCCTTCAGCGTCTCGACGGGATGGCGCCGGAGGCAGGCCCGCAGGGTCTCGCCGATCGGGCCGAGCTGCATCGGGATCAGCTCGGCCTGCGCCACCGTGTTGCCGTCGCGGTCCATCAGGCCGGCCGATCCGTCGCGCGCCTCGCGCAGGATGGTCGAGTAGGCGGAGCGGATCAGCTTCACGCCCATCTCGCGGGCGCCGGCGATCAGCGCCTGGCTGATCACGGCATAGTCGATCGGACCGAGTTGGCTCATGGCGATCTCCGGAGGATCAGATTGTCCGCTGCGTCGAGCCCGGCCGTCCAGCCGGGCGGCACCCAGGTCGTGGCGGTGTAGCCTTCGATGACGGCGGGGCCTGCGATCTCCTGGCCCGCGTTCAGCGCCTCGGCGGTGTGGCGCGCGCAGTCGAGCCAGGCTTCACCGTGGAAGATCTGCGCCTGTTCGGGCGCGCGGGCTTCGAGCTTCTCGCGGTCGAGTTTCGGCGCGCCGCCGATCGGCAGGGTGGCGCCGACGCGGAGCGTCACGATCTCGACGGGACGGTCGAGATTGGCGCCGTGCATGAAGGTGCGGTGATGGGCGTCGGCAAACAGTTCCGCGAGATAGGCGGCATCGAGCGAACCCAGGCGATTCGCGGGGATCTCGACGCCGACCTCGAAGGCCTGGCCCACGAAGCGCATGTCGAGCGTGTGGGTGTAGTCGAGCGTGCCCGGCAGCTTCATGTCGGCGAACTGCGCCGCCAGCCGCGCGCGCATCTCGGCGAATATGCGACCGGCTTCGCGTGCCGCTGTCTCGTCGAGCTTCATCTTGCGCGTGACGGCGTCGAACTTGGTGTAGTCCGAGGCCACCAGCCCGTAGGCCGAGATCACGCCGGCATTGGGCGGCACGACGATGGTCGAAATGCCGAGTTCCTCGGCGATGCGCGCGGCATGGAGCGGGCCGGCGCCGCCGAACGGCACCAGCGCATAGTCGCGCGGATCGCGGCCGCGCTCGGTCGAGACGAGCTGGATGGCGCGCACGATGTTGGCGTCGGCGAGCTGCAAGGCCGAGGCGGCGGCCTGCTCGATGCTGAGCGAGAAGCGCTCCGCGAGTGGCTCGAAGGCGCGGCGCGCGGCTTCGCCGTCGAGCTGCATGCGGCCGCCCAGGAAGGCGCCGGGCCGGATCGTGCCGATCACGATATGCGCATCGGTGGTCGCGGGCTCGGTGCCGCCGCGGCCGTAACAGGCGGGGCCGGGATCGGCGCCCGCGCTCTGCGGGCCCACCCTCAGCATGCCGCCATCGTCGACCCAGGCCAGCGAGCCGCCGCCCGCGCCGACTGAAACGATGTCGAGCACGGGCGTGCGGATCGGCAAGCCGTCGATCTCGGTCTCGGCGGCGAGCGAGGGCCGGCCGTCCTGCACCAGGCACACGTCGGTCGAAGTGCCGCCCATGTCGAAGGTGATGAGGTCCTTGTAGCCCGAGCGCGCGGCCTGGCGCGTGGCGCCGACCACGCCGGCCGCGGGACCGGAATAGAGCGCAGTGATCGCGCTCTGCCGCATCGCCTCGGCGGGCAGGCGTCCGCCGTTGGACTGCATCACCGTGAAGCGGCCCTTGAAGCCCGCGTCGGCGAGCTTGTGCTCGAAGCGGTGCAGGTAGCCGTCGATCACCGGCTGCACATACGCGGAGAGCAGCGTCGTCGAGGCACGCTCGAATTCGCGGAACTCGCGCGCCACCTGGTGGCTGCAGGTCACGAGCACGCCGGGCAGCGCCTCGCCGATCAGGGCGGCGAGCCGCTTCTCATGCACCGGATCGGCATAGGCGTTGAGCAGGCAGATCGCGATCGCGCGGTAACCGCCGTCCCGGAGGGCGGGCAGCAACTCGGCGCGCACCTTCGCCTCGTCGAGCGGCGTCTCGACCGAGCCGTCGGCGCGCAGGCGCTCGACCGCCTCGAAGCAGTCCTTGCGGCGCACCGGCGGTGCGGGCTTGGCGTAGAAGAGGTCGTAGATGTTGCGCCGGTCGTGGCGCTGCATGAACAGCAGGTCGCGGAACCCCGCCGTCGCGATGAAGGCGACCGTCGCGCCCTTGCGCTCCAGCACGGCGTTGGTGGCGACGGTCGAGCCGTGACCCAGATCCTCGATCCGGGCGAGATCGATGCCCGAGGCCGTGAGCGCCGCGAAGGCGCCGACATCGGGCGATTTCGGCGTGCTCGGCACCTTGGTGACGACGACCCGGCCGCCCTCGACGGCGACAAGGTCGGTGAACGTTCCTCCCACCTCGACGCCGACGCGCATCGTCCGGGCGCCTTAGGCTTCGGGGCTCGAGGAGCCGAGCTTGGCCTGCAGCTCGGCGATCTGCTTCTTCAGCTCCTCGTTCTCCTCGCGCGCCTTGGCGGCCATCGCCTTCACGGCGTCGAACTCGTCGCGGCGCGGAATGTCCATGCCGTCGAGGATCTTGGCGATCTGGTCGCGCACCCGCGCTTCCATCTCGTCCTTCATGCCGGTGAGCGCGCCCATGGCGCCGTTGGCCACCTTGGTCAGGTCGTCGATGAAGGGATTGCGGGTCTGCATGGATCGCTCCTGTTGCGGGCCGGTCTTGGGATGCGGCGAGTATGGGCGGCTGCTAGCATCCGGCGCAAGAGAAGTGGAGGACGCCGTGAGCCTGGTCAAAGTCGAGTCGAGCGAGGGAATCACCACCATAACGATGGCGCGCCCGGAGAAGCGCAACGCGCTGACCCAGGAGCTGTGCGACGGCCTGTACGACGCCTACCGCGCCTTCGAGGCCGGCGACGACCAGGTCGCCGTGCTGCAGGCCGACGGCCCGGCCTTCTGCGTCGGCGCCGACCTCATGGCTCCGCCCGCCGCCATGTGGAAGGCCGTGCCGCATGTCAGCCACGCGCTGACTAAGCCGGTCATCGCCGCCACCCAGGGCTGGGTGATCGGCGGTGGCATCTGCCTGGTCATGACCTGCGACCTCATGGTGTCTGCGGATACGACGAAGTTCATGTATCCCGAGGCCAAGGTCGGCGTGTTCGGTGGCCTGATGCCGGGCATCGTCTCGCGCATGCCGCACAAGGTTGCCATGGAACTGCTGCTGCTCGGCGAGGAGATTTCGGTGAAGCGCGCCTACGACGTGGGCTTCGTGAACAAGGTCGTGCCGCTGGGCGAGGAGCGCGCCGAGGCGCGGCGGATGGCGACGGTCATCGCGCAGTCCGCGCCGCTGGTGATCCGCACCCTGCGCGACTTCGCCAACCAGACGCTGCCGCGCGGCCCCGCGGAGATCTTCGTGCCGGAGCGCTACAAGCTCGAGACCATCGCCAACTCCGCCGACCGCAAGGAAGGCGCCGCCGCCTTCCGCGAGAAGCGGCCCGCGCAGTTCAAGGGACGCTGACGCCATGGGCAAGCTGCTGCTGGTCGGATGCGGCAAGATGGGCGGCGCCATGCTCGACGGCTGGCTGGCGCGTGGCCTCGTGGCCGCCGACATCGTCGTGGCGGAGCCGGTCGAGGCGATCCGCCCCCGGCATGCGGGCGTCCGTGTGGTTTCCTCCTCGACCGAGATGACGGAGACGCCCGAGATCGTGGTGCTGGCGGTGAAGCCGCAATCGATGGACGAGACGCTGATCGACCTGCGGCGCTTCGCCGGCCAGGGCTCGGTGTTCCTCTCGATCGCGGCCGGCAAGACGCTGGGCTATTTCGCGGCCCGCCTCGGCCATAGCGCCAAGATCGTCCGCTCCATGCCCAACACGCCGGCGGCGGTGCGACAGGGCATAACCGTCGCGACTGCGGCGGCCAGCGTCACGGCGGCCGAGAAGAAGCGCTGCCATGAACTGCTGGAAGCGGTCGGCCAGGTCCTGTGGGCCGACGACGAGGCGCTTCTGGATCCGGTCACGGCCCTGTCGGGCAGCGGGCCGGCCTATGTCTTTCTGCTGGTCGAGGCGATGGCCGCGGCGGGCGAGAAGGCGGGTCTCCCCGCCGACATGGCCATGCAGCTTGCCCGGGCAACCGTGGCCGGCAGCGGCGAACTGCTGCGGCAATCGAAGGAGCCGGCCTCGCAGCTTCGCGTTAATGTGACCAGCCCCGGCGGCACGACCGCTGCCGCCCTGCAGGTTCTGATGGCAAAAGACGGTATCCAACCTGTGTTCGACAAGGCGCTGGCCGCGGCCTCGAATCGATCGAAGGAGCTGGCGGGATGACAGAAGCGGAGGAGCAGATTCGCGACCGGGCACTCGACGCCTTTCTCGGGCTGATCGCGGAGAAGGGCTTCGCGGACGTGTCCCTGCGCGAGGTCGCCCAGGCGGCCGGGCTGGGCTTTGCCGATCTCTATCGGCTCTATCCAGACAAGATGTCCCTGGCTGCCGCCTTCATGGCCCGGATCGATGCGGAGGTCCTTGAGGGAACGCCGTCGACAACAGATCCGGAGGAGACCGTCCGCGACCGCCTGTTCGACGTGATGATGCGCCGTTACGACGCGCTGAAGCCGCATCGCGCGGCCCTGCGGGCGCTGCGCCGCGCCGGCACGCGCGATCCGATGGTCGCGCTCTCCATGGGGCCGGCCCTGCGCCGATCGATGTCGGCCATGCTGGAGGCCGCATCGGTGCCGAGCGAAGGCCTGCCTGGTGCATTGCGGCAGAACGGGCTGCTGGCCATCCATTATGCCGTGTCGCGGGTCTTCGACGGCGACGAGTCGGGCGATCTCTCAAAGACCATGGCGGCTCTCGACGGCCGCCTCAAGACCGCGGAACATTGGTCCCAACTCTTTGATAAATATACCAAATCCCCGATGGCGCGAGGACCGCAGGAACCGCCGGTTTCGCCTGCTCCGTGAAGATTTTGTGCGGTGCACAAAATCACCCCTTGACTCGCTGCAGCGCATCCTTAAATTGAGCCTCGTTGTGCACCGCAGCAAAGGCGGGGCACCCAGCTCAGCCTTTGTTCGACCCTGCAGGAGAATTCCCATGTACGCCAACGGCGCCTTCAAGAACCCCTTCGCCGACTTCGACTTCAGCAAGATCTCCAGCGAGTTCAAGCTGCCGGCCATGAACGTCGAGAGCTTCGTCGAGACCGCGCGCAAGAACTTCGCGACCATCACCTCGGTCAACACCGCCGCCGTCGAGTCGATGAAGACGATCGCGCAGCGCCAGGGCGACATGGTCCGCGCCGCGATGGAAGACCTCTCCAAGCATGGCAGCGAAGTCCTCGCCGCCGCGACCGTCGAGGAGAAGGCCGCCAAGCAGATCGACTTCATGAAGAAGACCTACGAGTCGGCGATCACCAACTCGAAGGAGCTGGCCGAGCTCTACACCAAGGGCCAGACCGACGCCGTGACGGCGCTGAGCGCCCGCGTCGCCGAGCTGACCGAAGAGGTCAAGGCCGCGATCGCCAAGAAGTAAGCGTTTCAGAGCAAGCGTGGATCGGCCTGTCGCCGATCCGGAAAAAGGGGCCGCGTACGGGGCCCCTTTTCTTTTGCGCGCGCGACTCTACTGTCGGCGCATGGCCACCATCGCTTACGAAGATTTCGAGCGCGTCGACATCCGTGTCGGCACCATCATCGAAGCCGCACCGCTCGAGGGGGCACGCAAGCCGGCCTACCGGCTGCTGATCGATTTCGGCGAGGCGATCGGCACGAAGAAGTCCTCGGCCCAGATCACCGTCCACTACACGCCACAGGAGCTGGTCGGCCGCCAGGTCGCCGCGGTCGTGAACTTCCCGCCGCGCCAGATCGGCAAGTTCATGTCGGAAGTGCTGACGCTGGGCTTTCCCGCGGCCGACGGCAGCGTCGTGCTGATCGCACCGACCAAGCCGGTGCCCAACGGCGGCAAGCTTTTCTAGAAATTCCAAGCCTGCCCCTTGGGACGGGGGAAGTGAGGGGCCGGGGCTACTCCGCCGCTTTTGGCAGGGGCTCGCGGAACCTCGTGCGGTACCCGTCCCATTCGTCGGCGCCGGACAGGCGGAAGCCCTGTTGTGGCGTGATGTCGGAGAGCGGGGCGGGATGGCGGCCCTTGGCCTTGAGATCGGCGAGTGCCGCATCGCAGGCCCCGACCACGGTGCGCGTGAGCACGCCCGGCAGGATCATCACCGCGTAGTTCATTTTGCCCGCCTCGTCGATCGACAGGTCCGGCGTCTTGCCCTTCCACACCATGTTGAGCAGGCACGGTCCCTTCACCAGCTTCGGCACCGAGGCCGTTTCCTCCAGCGTCTGCGGCGCCTCGACGAACGCCATGTCGGCGCCGGCCTCGATGGCGGCGTTGGCGCGGCGGATCGCCTCCTCGAAGCCCAGTGAGGCACGTGAATCAGTGCGCGCGATGATCAGGAAGTCCGGATCGACCTTGGCGCTCACCGCGGCGCGGATCTTGGCGACGTAGTCCTCGATCGGCACGATGGTCTTGTCCTCGAGATGGCCGCACTTCTTGGGGAAGCCCTGGTCCTCGATGTGGATGCCGGCGACGCCGCGCTTCTCGTATTCGCGCACGGTGCGGATGGCGTTCAGCTCGTTGCCGTAGCCGGTGTCGGCGTCGGCGATCACCGGCAGCCTGATCGCGGTGGCGATGCGGCCGGCATTGTCGGCCATCTCCGACATGGTGACGAGACCGTAGTCGGGATAGCCGAGGCTCGCTGCGGTGCCGGCGCCGGTCATGTAGACCGCCTCGAAGCCCGCGCGTTCGATCGAGCGCGCGGTGATGCAGTCGAAGCAGCCCGGTGCGGCCACCATCCCGCGCTTCATGGCGTCGCGGAAGATCTTGCCCTTTGACATGTCGCTTCTCCTCCTCACGCCGCCTTCATGCCCATCGCCGCGGCCTGGCGGGCATCGAAGTCCTGGCGCACCGTGTCGTAGTTGTGGCCCTTCATGACGCCGCGGACGGTACCGGGTTCGACGGTGCCGTAGAACACCTCCCAGCTCTGCGGCAGGCGCCGCGAATCGGGGCGGGCCAGCCACAGCCGGTAGAGCGTGCGCTTCTTCGTCTCGTCGTCATGGTCCTCGAAGCCGGTGCGAGAGTGCAGCATCGTCTGGTTGCACAGGATCTGGAGATCGCCCGGCTCCAGGTTCATGCAGAACATGTTCTCCGGCCGGCGCAGCACCGTGTCGAAATACTCCATCGCCTCCCGCTGCAGCGGCGTGAGGGGCGTCGCGCCGTCGAGCTTCAGGGCGTTGACGATGCGGTTGCGGTTCCACTTGCAGAAGACCCGGCCGTTCTCCTCGGTGACGATCGGTGCCGGATACCACGGCGCCTCGCCCTCGGACTGCTCGCCGTTGCGGCTGAACGGATAGTCGGTGGTCAGGGCCGCGGCGTAGTCGGGCCGCTCCCGCTTGAGGATCTCGTAGGCGGTGGCGGCGCTTGCGCACATGCTCATGCCGCCGACCGGCGCCTGATTGTAGCAGGAGAGCAGCACGACGTCGGAGCCGTCGACATGGAAGTCGAGCTCGGCGTTGGAATTGTAGCCGCGGCCGGTCGGGCTGCGGTAGTTCATGCCGGCGTTCTTCACCTCGGTGATGTAGTCGCTGGCCTTGTTCTGCGGCCGCGCCACGCCGAAATGCAGGCCGATCGCCCAGGTCATCAGCCGGAACTCGTCGGGCGTCACGCCCTCGCGCGGCAGGTTCTTCACCAATGCCATGCCGCGCCCGTCGCGCACCTCGCGGAACGCCGCGGCGAGCGTCGGCACGGCGGCGCCGAGATCGAAATCCTGGCGGCGCCACGACAGGATGGGCCGGTCGGCCGGGCCGGCCTTGCGCACCGTCGCGAGCAGGTCAGCGCTCTCGCGCGCCGAGAGGGCATGGACCCAGCCTCTGTCCGCCTCGACGTCGGCGACGGTCCAGGCAATGGGAGCGGTGATTGCCATCATGTCCTCCATCAGTCCGCGGTCATGCCGAGCCGGCGGATCGTCTCGCCGGACTCCTTGATGTCGCGCTGGAAGCGTGCGCTGAACGCGGTCGGCGTATCGCCGCCGGGCAGCGAGCCGTATTCGATGATCTTGGCGCGGAACTCCGGCACGGCGAGCACGCTGGCGATGTCCTTCTGGATCGCCTCGACGGTCGCGGGCGGCGTGCCGGCCGGCGCGAACAGCCCGTACCAGGAATTCTCGTCGAGGCCCGCGAAGCCCTGCTCCTTGAAGGTCGCGACGTTGGGCAGAGCGGGGATGCGCTGCGTGCCCATGATGCCCAGCGCCTTGAGCTTGCCGGCGTTGATCAGCGCCAGGCCCGAGGTGACGCTGGCGATGCCGACATCGACGCGACCAGCGGAGATGTCGCCGACGAAGGAGGCGGCGCCCTTGTAGGGCACGTTCATCAGCTTGATGCCGCCGCTGTCGAAGATGCGTTCCGCCATCAGCCGGCTGCCCGGATCGGGGCTGGCCGAGGTCCGCTTGTCGGGACCTTCCTTGCGCACCAGCTCGACCAGGCCCTTGAAGTCGTTGGCCGGAAGGGTCGGAGTCGCCAGCAGTGTCGCGACGGGATAGGCGACCGCGGTGACCGGCGCGAAGGCCGTCGCCGTGTCGTAGGGCAGCTTCATCAGATGGGCGTTGATGGCGATGCCCGACACCGCCAGCACCATCGTATGGCCGTCGGGCTGGGCGCGGGCGACGAGCGCCGCGCCGACCGATCCGTTGCCGCCGGTGCGGTTGTCGACGATCACCGTCTGGCCCCACTTCTCTTCCAGGGCCTTGGCCATCAGTCGGCCGACCGCGTCGGTGCCGCCGCCGGGGCTGTAGGGAACGATGATGGTGACGGTCCTGGTGGGGGCGAAGGCCGGCTTGGACGGGGCGGCAGTCTGCGCGGTGGCCGTGGCCGCGACCCCGAACGCGAGAGCGATGCCGGCGAATGCAGCTGTGATACTCCTAGCCATCCTCGTTCCCTCCTTTTATTGGTATAAAGTTAGTACAACATGGTGTCAGACGCTGAGGCAAGCCGGCCGCGCGGCACGGTCCGGGGGGCGAAACCGGATGCATCCGGTGTGAAGCTCAGTGCCGACGGGGCGCTGTTGCATCGCCAGCTCTATGTCCTGCTGAAGGAGCAGATCGTTTCGGGCCGCTATCGCCCTGGCGACGCCCTGCCGACGCAGGAGGCGCTCTGCCGCCAGTTCTCGATCTCGCGCATCACGGTACGACGGGCGCTTTCCGATCTCGCCGACGACGGTTTCGTGCGCAATCGCCAGGGGGTCGGCGCCTTCGTCACGGCCAAGACGATCGACACGAAGCATGGGCCGGACTTCGGTTTCATCGGCGACCTCAGGCGCACAATCAAGGAAACGACGATGCGGATCCTGGCGCTCGAGGTCGAGCGATGCCCCCGGCCGATCGCCGCCCATCTCGGCATTGCCGACGGCGAGCAGGCGCTCCACCTGGTGCGCGTGAGGTCGTTCGAGAACAAGCCCGTGACCCTGCTCGACGGCTGGATCCCGATGCCTTTTGCGCGCGCCGTCACCGAGGAGGGGCTGAAGACGACGTCGCTGCACGAGCTGATCGCCGGCAGCTTCGAAAAGCTCGGCGGGGTGGCGCAGGAGGTCAACGCCGCGCTCGCCGATCCGTTCGTCGCACGGGCGCTCGACATCGAGATCAATTCGGCGACGCTCAAGATCGATCGGCTGGTGCACAACCGAGACGGCGCGCCGGTGCACTACGTCACGGTCTGGACGACGCCCCGCCGCACGCGCCTGGTGATGGAGGTGAGCGCCGACGACATCGACGGCTACAATGTCGGACGGCTGCTGCACGACGTGCAGAAGTGACGGCTTCGCCTCTCTTTCCTCCCCCGTAGGACGGGGGAGATGAGAAGAGGTGGCAGACCTCTCTAGTAAACCCGGTGGATCCAGCCGTGCGGGTCGGCGGTGCGGCCGCGCTGGATGCCCACCAGGGCGGCCTTAAGTTCCTCGGTCTTGGCGCCCGAGCCGCCGTTGCCGATCCTGAACTCGCCGTCGTTGCTGCGGACGGTGCCGATCGGCGTGACGACCGCAGCGGTGCCGCAGGCGAAGGCCTCTCGCAGGCGGCCGCTGGCGGCATCCTTGCGCCACTGGTCGATCGAGTAGCGCTCCTCGCTCACCTTGATGCCCTTGTCCTTGGCCAGCGTCAGCAGCGAGTTGCGGGTGATACCCGGCAGGATCGTGCCGCCGAGCGGCGGGGTGATCATCGAGCCGTCGTCGAACACGAAGAAGATGTTCATGCCACCCAGCTCCTCGATCCAGCGCTGCTCGACGGCGTCGAGGAACACGACCTGGTCGCAGCCGTGGCGTGTCGCCTCGGCCTGCGCCTGCAGGCTGGAGGCGTAGTTGCCGCCGCACTTCGCCGCGCCCGTGCCGCCGGGCGCGGCGCGGGTGTAGTCCTGCGAGACCCACACCGATACCGCGGGCGCATCGGTCTTGAAGTAGGCACCCACCGACGAGGCGATGACGATGAACAGGTAGTCCGACGAGGGCTTCACGCCGAGGAAGATCTCGTTGGCGAACATGAAGGGCCGGATATAGAGGCTGCCATCGCCCTCGGGGATCCAGGCGCGGTCTATCTTCACCAGCTGGTCGACCGCCTCGAGGAAGACGTTCTCCGGCAGGATCGGCATGGCGAGGCGCTCGGCCGACTGCTGGAAGCGGCGGGCGTTCTCCAACGGCCGGAACAGGGTCGCGCCGCCATCGGCGGTGCGATAGGCCTTCAGCCCCTCGAAGATCTCCTGGGCGTAGTGCAGGACCGCCGCGGCCGGATCCATCGGGATCGGCGCGCGCGGCTCGACCTTCGCATCGTACCAGCCCTTGGTCTCGTGATAGCGGATCGTGACCATGTGGTCGGAGAACACCCGGCCGAAGCCTGGATTCTTCAGCAGTTCCGCGCGCTTCTCGGCGGAGACCGGCGACGGGTGCGGGACATGGGCGAACGAAAGCGACGAGGTCGTGGACGTTGTCTTGGACATTTTTCTCTCGACTATTTGCTTCACTCTATCACAGGCGGCGGCCCGGCAAGTCCCGGTGCGCCGCTCATAGCGGAATTCGCACGATCACACGCAGGCCGCCGAACGGCGAGGCGGCCAGGGTGACGTCGCCGCCGTGGCTGCGCGCCACGTCGCGGGCGATGCTGAGCCCCAGGCCCACGCCGCCGGTGTCGGCGTTGCGCGACTCGTCCAGCCGGTAGAAGGGGCGGAACACGTCCTCGTACCTTTCGGGCGGAATGCCGGGGCCGTTGTCGTCGACCGTGACCTCGATCGAGGTCCGGCCGCGCACCGCCTCGACCTTCACGTGATTGGCGTAGCGCAGCGCGTTCGACACGATGTTGGTCAGGCAGCGCTTCATGGCGATCGGCCGCAGCTCGACCGCCATGTCGCCCTTCCAGCCGAGGTCGAGGCCGGCATTGTCGCGCCGCACGCCTGCTGCGACGTCCTCGAGGATCTCGGACAGGTCGGTCATCACCGGTTCCTCGTCGCCCTCGCCGCGGGCGAAGGCGAGATAGCCCTCGATCATGCGCTGCATGTCGGCGACGTCGTCGGCCAACTCCTTCGTCTCGGGAGAGTCCGGCAGCAGCGCCAGGGAGAGCTTCATGCGCGTGAGCGGCGTCCGCAGGTCATGGCTGACCCCGGCCAGCATCTCGGTGCGCTGCTGGATCGACCGGCGCAGCCGGATGCGCATCGTGTGGAAGGCGGTGGCGGCGTTGCGCACTTCGCGCGTGCCGCCGGAGAAGGCGAAGTCGGGCACGTCGCGGCCCTTGCCCAGCGCGTCGGCCGCAACGCCGAGATGCTCGATGGGCACCAGCTCGCGCCGCATGAACCAGATGGCGAGGCCGAACAGCACGAGCGCAAGCCCGAGCTGCGCCACGACGTAGGCGAAGCTCGATCCGAAGGTCAGGCGCACGTGCGGCACCAGGACCTCCATGACATCCCCGTCGGAAAGCTGGATCTCGATCAGCAGCTGGCCGCCGCCGATGTTGTTGTCGAGGAAGAAGGGCCGCTTGAGGTCGGCGTTGAGCGCACCCTGGACTTCGCGCGCCACGATGTCGAAATACTCCGGCTCCTTGAAGGGCCGAACGATGCCCTTGCGGAACGAGACGAACAGCAGAAGGTCCTGCGCCGAGCGCCGCAGGATCCAGTTGCGATGCTCGTCGTCGGGAAAGTCCGACCGAAGCGAGATCAGCAGGCGCAGGTCGCGGACCAGCAGGATGGCCAGCCGGTTGGTCACGTTGTCGCCGCGCTGGCTGTAGAACCACCAGGCCGACAGGGCCTGCAGCAGCAGCATCGGCACCACGATGATGATCAGCGCGCGCGCGAACAGGGTCTGCGGCGAATGCTTGTCCGACCATTGCGCGATGCGCTCGAAGACGTCGCTGATGGCGCTCCACCTCATGCGTCGACCAGCCGGTAGCCCTGGCCGCGCACGGTGCGCAGATAGCGCGGAAAAGACGGATCGGGCTCGATCTTGCGGCGCAGCCGCGTCACCTGCACGTCGATGGCGCGCTCGTTCACGTTGGCGCCGATGGTCTTGCACAGCGTCTCGCGGCTCAGCACCTCGCCGATCCGGCCGGTGAAGGCGCGCATCAGCGAGATCTCGGCGTCGGTCAGCGCCACGCGCCTGCCCTTGTCGGTGAGCTCGCCCAGCTCGAGGTCGAACTGCATGGGGCCGAACGTCACCTGTCGCGGCGTCTCGGGCGTGGGGGCTGCGGTGGCGGCCGAGGGGCGGCCGCGGCGCAAGACGCTCTGGATCCGCAGCAGCAGTTCGCGCGGCTCGAACGGCTTGCCGAGATAGTCGTCGACGCCGGTTTCGAGGCCGGCGATGCGATCCTTGGTCTCGACCATGGCGGTCAGCATCAGGATCGGCACGTCGTCGGTGCGGCGCAGCTCGGCGGCGAATTCGAGGCCCGTCTCGCCCGGCATCATGACGTCGAGCACGATAAGGTCGAAGTCGAGGGAGCCCAGCCGCTGGCGAGCCTCGGCGGCGCTGGCCGCGGTCGTGACGCGAAAATCGTGGCGCGACAGGAAGGATTTGAGGAGTTCGCGCAGGCGCGTGTCGTCGTCGACGACAAGAATGTGCGGCTTGTCGGACGAAGCGTCCATCGGGGGCTAGCGGTTGCCGCCGCGCATTCGCTTGTCGACCACCTGCCGCTCTTGGGGGTCGAGCAGCCCGAGCAGGACCTTGCGGAAGCCTTCCACCGCCTCGGCACCGGTCTCGCGATAGGCGCGGGCGAAACGCTGGCTCTGGCGGTCGGTGAGGTCGCGCTCCAGCTCCTGGCCCTTGGGGGTCAGCCACAGCAGGCGCTCGCGCCGGTCGCGCGCGCCGCTCTTCTGCTCGACATAGCCCTGTTCGAGCAGGTCCTTCAGCACGCGGCTGATCGACTGCTTGGTCACCTTCAGGATCGACAGGAGGTGCCCGACCGTCTGCCCGGGATGGCGGCCGATGAAGTAGAGCGCGCGGTGATGGGCGCGGCCGAGCTGGTAGTGCCGCAGTTGCTCGTCGGACTCGAACGTGAAGTCGCGATAGGCGTAGAACATCAGCTCGATGCCCTGACGCAGCTCTTCGTCGCGCAGGAACAGGGGATTGGCGGGGGGTCTGGATTCCACGCCGTCTTTATAGAGCGGGTGCGTTGCGTTGACACCCCGCGCGGGCCGATGTTACGGCGCGACGCTTTTTCCCGACATTTTCTTACGCTGCGCGAGGCTGCCATGCTGACGGTCCATCATCTCGGCCAGTCGCAATCCGAGCGAGTCGTCTGGCTCTGCGAGGAACTCGGCATCCCCTACGATCTGAAGATCTATGATCGCGATGCCGTCACGCGGCTGGCGCCGCCCGAATACAAGGCGCTGCATCCGCTGGGCGCGGCGCCGGTGATCCAGGACGGCGACGTGCTGCTGGCCGAATCCGGCGCCATCGTCGAGTACATCGTGGCCAAGCATGGCGAGGGCCGCCTCGTGCTGGCGCCCGACCATCCCGACTTCGCCCAGTTCCTCTACTGGTTTCATTTCGCCAACGGCACGCTGCAGCCGGCGACCGGCCGCAACATGATCCTCGGACGACTGGATCTCCCGGCCGACAATCCGCTGCTCAAGGCGATGACGGCGCGTCTCGGTCTGGCGCTCGGTCTGCTGGAAGCCCGCCTCGCCAAGGCCGACCATCTGGCCGGACGCGAGTTCACGACCGCCGACATCATGGCCGTCTTTTCCCTGACGACCATGCGCTACTTCCTGCCGTTCGACCTTTCGCCCTATCCCGCGATCCTCGCCTACCTGCAGCGCATCGCGGCTCGCCCGGCCTACCGCCGCGCGATGGAGAAGGGCGATACCGGGATGCCGCTCCTCCTCACCTGAACTTTCCGGTCGCAAGCCCGAACAGGGTCAGTGCGATTGACAATGTCAGTAATATTGACCTAAAGCGGCAGATAGTTATAGAATGACGGTCTGTAACGACCTGATCGGAATCAAGGGAAGGGGGATATCGCAATGTCCTTAACCATGGACGACCGCGACGGTTTCATCTGGCTGGACGGCAAGCTGGTGGCGTGGCGCGACAGCCGCATGCACGTGCTGACCCATGCACTGCACTACGGCTCGGCCGTCTTCGAGGGCGAGCGCATCTATGACGGCCGGGTCTTCCGCCTCGCCGCCCACAGCGCGCGGCTGATCCGCTCGGCCAACCTGCTCGACTACGACCTGCCCTGGTCGCGCGAGGAGATCGACGAGGCGACGCGCGCCGTTGTGAAGGCCAACAACCTCACCGCCGGCTACATCCGGCCGATCGCCTGGCGCGGCTCCGAGGTGCTGGGCGTTTCGGCCATCGGCACAACGGTGCACCTCGCGATCGCCCCCTGGGCGCAGGAAGGCCGCCTGTCGGTGCAGGCGCGCGACGCCGGCATCAATGTGACCATGGCCAAGTACCGCCGGCCCTCGCCCGAGACCGCGCCGGGCCACGCCAAGGTGGCCGGTCTCTACGTGATCTGCGGCATCGAAAAGGACCGCGCCCTCAAGGCGGGGTTCGACGATGCGCTGATGCTCGACTGGCAGGGCCGCATCGCCGAGACGACCGGCGCCAACATCTTCCTGGTGATCGACGGCCGGCTCGTCACGCCGACGCCGCACAACTTCCTGGATGGAATCACGCGCCGTGCGGTGATGGGCATGGCGCGGAAGCGCGGCTGGGCGGTCGAGGAGCGCGACGTGATGCCGGAGGAACTGGCCCGGGCGAGTGAGGTCTTTCTGTGCGGCAGCGCCGCAGAGATCGTGCCGGTCGGCTCGATCGACCAGCATCATTTCCAGGCGGGCCCGGTCGCCAAGACGCTGATGGCCGATTTCCAGAAGCTGGTGCGCGAGCCCGACAGCGAGGGCTTCGGCGATGCCACGCATCTCATGACGCCGGCCTCGTCGCTGGCGGCGTGACCTGCACCGTCTACGGATCGTAGACGGCGACGAAAAGCACTGCCTCCCACCCTTCGGCCCGCAAGGTCCGGCGGCGGGAGGCGAACCAGCAGCGGACGCGGCCCTGGGCAATATTCTTGCCCAGGTCATGGCCTCGTCGCAGATAACCGATCTGCACGGTGGATCGGTCGGGCAGGTCGATCTCGGCGCGGACTGCGTCGTCACGATCGGCATTGTCGGGTTCAAGGATGAGCCGAACCTCGGTACCAATCACAACGGATCCGATTTGCTCGGAGTCGCAGGAGATGGACGCGTAGGAGTCGCGCCAGCCCGGAGGCAGCACTGCCTTGGCTTCCTTGTCGGCCTGAAGCGCGGCCGGAATGCCCTCTAGTGCATCCCGCGGAAGCTCCCGAGGCTTGACCTCCGCGGGAAGGGAAGGACGGTCGGTGCCCAGGCTGGCGCGAATCGCGCGGATGACCGGCCGGAACATCCCGGCGATGACGCCAAGGACCAGTTCGGCGACCAGGCCGATGACGGCAAAGACGGCCTCGACAAGCGAGCCGATGATACACTCTCCATGGGCAGCCATGAATCATAAGCGATTCCGGTCCTGCTTGACATCGGGGGCGGCAATCCCCTTTTCTCGATGGCGTCCGAGGGGTGTCTGATCTTCCTGCGCGGGGACGGGCTGAGACAGCCTTAGCGGCTGAACCCTTTGAACCTGATCCGGGTCATGCCGGCGAAGGAACGGGAGCTTGGCGTTGGATCGACCTGTCGTATCTATCATCGGAGCCGGCGTCGCAGGCCTTGCCTGTGCGACGGAACTCGCCGATCGCGGTATCGCCGTCGAGGTGCTGGAGCGGGCCGCCCATCTCGGCGAGAGCGCCTGCTCGTGGATGGCCGGCGGCATGCTGGCGCCCTGGTGCGAGCGTGCGACCACCGACGAGATCGTCGCCCGGCTGGGCGAACCCTCGATCGACTGGTGGCGCCGGCATTTTCCCGGCACCGTCAGCAAGGGCAGTCTCGTGCTGACACCACCGCGCGATGCCGCCGACCTCACGCGCTTCGCGTCCCGCACCGAGCGCCATGAATGGCTCGACGCCGACGCGATCGCGGCCCTCGAACCCGATCTCGCCGGCCGCTTCCGCCGCGCGCTGTTCTTTGCGGACGAGGCCCATCTCGAACCGCGCAAGGCGCTGGCCGCGCTGGCGGCCGGTCTCGAGGCGCGCGGCGTGCCGATCCGGTTCGGGGTCGACGTGAAGCCCTCGCAGGCCGAAGGGGACTTCGTGGTCGATTGCCGCGGCCTGGCCGCGCGTGACGAGCTTCCCGACCTGCGCGGCGTGCGCGGCGAGATGGTCGTGGTACGAACCCGCGACGTGTCGCTGTCGCGGCCGGTGCGGATGCTGCATCCGCGCATCCCGCTCTACATCGTGCCGCGCGGCGACGGGATCTTCATGATTGGCGCCACCATGATTGAAAGCGAGGAGCGCCGCGCCGTCAGCGTGCGTTCGGCCGTCGAGCTGCTGAACGCGGCCTATACGTTGCATCCGGCATTCGGCGAGGCCGAGATCGTCGAACTGGGCGCCGACCTGCGGCCGACCTTTCCCGACAACCTGCCGTGCATGCGGCGCAAGGGCCGGGTGCTGCATGCCAACGGGCTTTTCCGGCATGGTTTCCTGCTCGCGCCTTGGCTGGCGCGCCAGGTTGCCGATGCCGTCCTTGTGGAGACGAGAGATGCGGATATTCCTCAACGACGACATGCATGAGGTCGCGCCCGGCACGCTGGCGGCGACGCTGGAGACCCTGGGCTTCGGCGGCCGCAAGATCGCGACGGCGGTGAACGGCCGCTTCGTCGCTGCCCCGGCGCGGCCGCGTACCGAGCTGGCCGACGGCGACAGGATCGAGGTCGTCGCGCCGATGCAGGGAGGCTGAGGCCTCATGTCGTCATCGTCCTTCTATGGCGTGGAGCTGAAGTCGCGGCTGCTGCTGGGCACGTCGCGCTATCCCTCGCCGGCGATCCTCGAACGCGCGATCAAGGCGTCGGGCGCGGAAGTCGTGACCGTGTCGCTGCGCCGCGAGAGCGGCACCGGTCGTGCCGGTCAGGCCTTCTGGTCGCTGATCCAGTCGATGGGCGTTCGCGTGCTCCCCAACACCGCCGGCTGTCATTCGGTCAAGGAAGCGGTGACGACCGCCCACATGGCGCGCGAACTGTTCGACACGCCGTGGATCAAGCTGGAAGTGATCGGTGAGGCCGACACCCTGCAGCCCGACGTGTTCGGCCTGGTCGAAGCCGCGCGTATCCTGTCCGAGGACGGGTTCGAGGTCTTTCCCTACACGACCGAGGATCTCGTGGTTGCGGAGCGGCTGGTCGAGGCCGGCTGCCGGGTGCTGATGCCGTGGGGCGCTCCCATCGGCTCGGCGCGCGGCCTGAACAACGTCTACGGGTTACGCTCGATGCGCGCACACTTTCCCGAGATCCCGCTGGTCGTCGATGCCGGGCTTGGCGTGCCCTCGCATGCGGCCGCGGCGATGGAACTGGGCTACGACGCGGTCCTGCTGAACACGGCGGTTGCCGAGGCGGGCGATCCGGTCGAGATGGCGCGCGCCTTCGCGCTGGGCGTGGAGGCCGGCCGCGCCGCCTATCTCGCGCAGCCCATGGAGCCGCGCGACATGGCCGTGCCGTCGACGCCGGTGATCGGCAAGGCGGCGCTGGGAGACTGAAGAGATGCTCGATCCATTCTATCCCGTGGTGCCCGATTCCGGTTGGGTGACGAAGCTGGTGCCGATCGGCACAAAGCTCATCCAGTTGCGCATCAAGGACCAGCCCAAGGCCGAGGTGCGCCGCCAGGTGCGCGAGGCGAAGGCCGTTTGCGCGCAGCACGGCGCCGACCTGGTGGTGAACGATTACTGGCAGGTGGCGATCGACGAAGGCTGCGTCTGGGTCCATCTCGGCCAGGAGGATCTGGTCGACGCCGACGTGACGGCACTGCGCCGCGCGAATGTCAGGATCGGCGTCAGCACGCACGACCATGCCGAACTCGACAAGGGTCTTTCGATCGATCCCGACTATGTGGCGCTGGGTCCGATCTGGCCGACCGTGCTGAAGCAGATGCCGTGGGCGCCGCAGGGCACCGGGCGTCTGGCCGAATGGAAGAAACTCATCGGCGACCGGCCGCTGGTCGCCATCGGCGGGCTCACGCTGGAACGTGCGCTGCTCTGCCTGAAGTCGGGCGCCGACATCGTCTCGGTCGTGGGCGACATCGTGAACCACGCCGATCCGATCGCCCAGGCCAAGGCCTGGATCGCGGCGACGAGAAGGCCGTGACCGACCGCTACGCCCGCCAGGCCGTGCTGCCTGAGATCGGCGACGCAGGCCAGGCGCGTCTCGCCGCCGCCTCGGTGCTGGTGGTCGGCGCCGGCGGCCTCGGCTGCCCGGTGCTGCAGTATCTCAGCGGTGCCGGCGTCGGCCGTCTCACCATCGTCGATCACGACACGGTCGAGGAGACGAACCTGCACCGCCAGCCCCTCTACGGCATGCCGGACATCGGCAAGCCGAAGGCGGAGGCGGCGCGCGCCACGCTGCAGCGGTTCAACCCGCATGTTCGCGTCGATGCGGTGCCCGAGCGACTCACGCCCCAGAACGTCGCCAGGCTGGTGGCCGATGCGGACATCGTGGTCGACGCCGCCGACAGTTTCGCCGTGACCTACATGCTGAGCGACATCTGCTTCGCGGTGGCCAAGCCGCTGGTCAGCGCGTCGGTGATCGGGATGACCGGCTATGCCGGCGTCTTCTGCGGCGGCGGGCCCAGTTATCGCGCGGTGTTTCCCGAGGTCTCGGTCGATGGCGGCACCTGTGCCACCGTGGGCGTGATCGGCACTGCGGTCGCGACGATGGGAAGCCTGCAGGCGCATCTCACGCTGCACCACCTGCTCGGGCTCCAGCCGGCCGTGCTGGGTCGCGTCGTCACCTTCGATGCCAGGCGCGTGGCCTTCGGCGGCTTCGCCTTTGCCGGCAGTCCCGAACCCGAGGAACAGGTCGCGTTCATCGCCCCCGACCAGGTGCGTGCCGACGATATCGTGGTCGACCTGCGCGGTCTCGACGAGGCACCGGTCTCGCCCTTCGCCGGCGCGCGGCGGCTGGTGGTCGACACGATCGAGGAACTGGGAACGCCCGACCGCCGGGTCGTGCTGGCGTGCCGTAGCGGCCAGCGCGCGCTGATGGCGGCGGACAAGTTGCGCGAGCGCGGCGTCACGAACCTCGCGCTGGTAGCGCTCGGTTAGCTACTTCTTCTCCCAGCGCGCGGCGGCTGCGTCGTCTTCCTGATGGGCGCCGACCCACTGTTCGCCCTTCGGCGTGTCTTCCAGCTTCCAGAAGGGCGCCTTGGTCTTCAGCCAGTCGACCAGGAACTCGCAGGCCTCGAAGGCGGCCTCGCGGTGCGGCGAGCCGACGGCCACCAGCACGATGCGCTCGCCCGGCTCCATGCGGCCGTAGCGATGCACGATCAGCGTCGCTTCGAGCGGCCAGCGCTTCTGCGCCTCGGCCTCGATCTCCTGCAGCGCCGTCTCGGTCATGCCGGGATAATGTTCGAGTGTCAGCGCATCGACGAGATCGCGGTGATAGCCCTCGCGCACATGCATCTCGCGCACGAGGCCGACGAAGACGGCGAGGCCGCCGATGCGCCTGTTGCCGTCGGTGAGGCGGGCCAGCTCGGCGCCGACATCGAAGTCGGCTTCCTGGACGCGCACCGCCATCTCAGCCACCGGTGAAGGGCGGGAAGAAGGCGACTTCGCGCGCGCCCGCGAGCTTCACGTCGAAGGTCGCGGTGCGCTGGTCGACGGCGGCGCCGAACGCCCCGCCTTCCGCCAGCGCCTCGGCATGGCCGGGGCTGCGGCCGCGCAGCCACACGACGAGATCGCCGACCGTATCGATCCCGGCGGGCGGCGTGACCTCTTCTTCCGGCACGCCGACGGTCTTCTTCATCCAGGCGAAGTAGCGGACTTTCACGTGCCGATGCTCACTTCTGTCCACCCGTCGGGGGCGCATCCTCGGCCATATGGCGCAAGCCGGTGCGCAGATAGTCGTAGCCGGTGATGAGGGTGAGCGCGGCGGCGATCCAGATCAGCACGATGCCGGCCTGAGTCACCCAGTGCGCCGCAGCGTCGCCGACCAGCAGCGCGGCGATCGCCACCATCTGTACCGCCGTCTTCCACTTGGCGAGCGCGCTGACCGGCAGGCCGACGCGCAGCTCGGCGAGGAACTCGCGCAGGCCCGAGACCAGGATCTCGCGCGCGAGGATGATCAGCGCGGCCAGTACGTTCAGGCCGGCCAGCGTGCCGTTGTGGACCAGCATGACCAGCGCGGCGGCGACCAGCAGCTTGTCGGCGATCGGATCGAGAAAGCGGCCGAAGCGCGAGATCTGGTGGTAGCGCCGCGCGAAATAGCCGTCGAACCAGTCGGTCACCGCGGCGGCCACGAACAGCCCCATCGACAGCCACTGTGCCCAGCCGCGATCCAGCCAGAAGCAGGCGACCACCAGCGGAATCGCGACGATGCGCGACAGGGTCAGCATGTTGGGGAGATTGAACAGCATCGCCCCGACCTTACCGGCCGCCCCGGAAGTGGTCATGGATTTTCTGGGCGAGTGCGCTGGAGATTCCCGGCACGGACTTGATGTCCTCGAGCGTGGCACCCGATACCGCACGGGCGCTGCCGAAATGATTGAGCAAGGCGCGTTTGCGGCCCGCGCCGATGCCGGGCACCTCGTCGAGCGCCGAGCGCGTCAGGTCGGCGGCGCGGCGCGTGCGATGCGTGCCGATGGCGAAGCGATGGGCCTCGTCCCGCAGGCGTTGCAGGAAATAGAGCACCGGATCGCGCGGTTCGAGCGAGAAGGGCTGCTTGCCGGCCACGAAGAAGCGCTCGCGGCCCGCATCGCGGTCGGGGCCCTTGGCGATGCCGACCAATGCGATGTCCTCGAGGCCGAGTTCGGTCATCACCCCGCGCACCGCCTCGAGCTGGCCCTGGCCGCCGTCGATCAGCAGCAGGTCGGGCCAATGCTCGTCGTCGCGTTCTGGATTTTCCTTGAGCGCGCGGCCGAAGCGGCGGGTCATCACCTCGCGCATCATCGCGAAGTCGTCGCCCGCGGCACCCTCGGTCTTGATGTTGAACTTGCGATAGGCATTCTTGTTGAAGCCCTCGGGGCCGGCCACGATCATCGCGCCGATCGCCGCCGTGCCCTGGATGTGGCTGTTGTCGTAGACCTCGATCCGCTCGGGCGGCGTGTCGAGACCGAACACGCGGGCCACGCCCTCCAGCAGCGTGCGCTGCGTGCCGCGCTCGGCCATGCGGCGGGCCAGCGCCTCGCGCGCATTGTTGACCGCCTGGTCGAGCACATCCTTCTGGTCGCCGCGCTTGGGCTGGCGGATCTCGACCCTGTGCCCGGCAGACAGTGCGAGCGCGCTTTCCATCAGCTCGCGCTCGGCGACGTCGTGGCTGGTGAGGATCAGCTTCGGCGCCTGCCGCGACTCGTAGAACTGGCCCATGAAGGCTTCCAGCACCTGACCCTCGTCGAGTTCGCGGCCGTGGCTCGGGAAGTAGGCGCGGTTGCCGAGGTTTTGGCCGGCGCGCAGGAAGAAGACCTGGATGCAGATCTGCCCGCCTTCGGCATGCGCCGCGAAGATGTCGGCC
Organism: Reyranella aquatilis; assembly: GCF_020880995.1. Lineage (GTDB taxonomy): Bacteria > Pseudomonadota > Alphaproteobacteria > Reyranellales > Reyranellaceae > Reyranella > Reyranella aquatilis. The sequence continues at coordinate 319,454 of NZ_JAJISD010000006.1, forward strand.
TCGTCGATCGACGGCAGGCTGATCGACTGGTGCGAGGTGATGTGGGCCAAGGCGCGGATGCGGTCGCGCAGGATGGCGGCGCTCTCGAACTCCAGATTGGCCGAAGCCTGCTCCATGCGCTGCGACAGGGTCTGCTGGATCTCGCGATTGCGGCCCCCCAGGAAACCGCGGACGTCCTCGACGATGGCGTCGTACTCGGGCTTCTCGATTCGGCCGACGCAGGGCGCGGTGCAGCGCTTGATCTGGAACTGCAGGCAGGGCCGGGTGCGCGTGGAAAAGACGCCGTCCGAACAGGAGCGCAGCGGGAAGGCGCGCTGCAGGGCGTAGAGCGTGCGGTTGACCGCGGTGGCTGACGCGAAGGGCCCGAAATACTCGTTGGCCGGTTCGCGCGTGCCGCGATGCTTGGCGAGTTGTGGCCAGTCGGTATCGCGGCGGATCACGATGTAGGGAAACGACTTGTCGTCGCGCAGCAGCACGTTGAAGCGCGGCCGGAAGCGCTTGATCAGGTTGTTCTCGAGGAGCAGCGCCTCGGCTTCGCTGTCGGTGACGGCGAATTCCATGGTCCGCGTCGCGGAAACCATGCGGATCAGGCGCGTGGCGAGCCGCGTGGGCTGGGTATAGGCAGCGACGCGGCTGCGCAGCGAGCGCGCCTTGCCGACGTACAGGACCTCGCCCTCTGCCGAGATCATGCGATAGACGCCGGGCTTGCGCGGCAGGGTCCGCACGAAGTCGGCGATGATGCGCATGCCGTCGGCGAGCGAGCCGTCGCCGGGGGGCAGGTCGATGTCGGTTTCGTCGGTCACGGGAGCCGGAGAATGGTGTTGCCGGCACGTCCGCACAAGGCGCTCGGCGGCATGTGGGGAAGTCTGTGAAAAAGCCCGGTGTCTCGCGAAGGTCCGCGGACAGTCACTGTATTGACTCAATGTTGGAGGGGTGGCAGTCGCCCGCCACCCCTCTGTTAACCTCATGAATTCACTGGATTTTAAACCATCCGGATTGTCGCCAGAAAATGCTGGCGCTCCCTTTTGTTCCCGTTTTGGCTCGTTTGGCTGGCGCGCTTCGATGTGTGGATAAATTCCAGACTTTCAGAGCACCGACAGCATGCGTCCGACGAGCGGATGCCGGACCACGTCCTGCTGCGTCAGGCGGACGACCGAGACGTCGTCGAGCCCGTCCAGCTTGGTTCCGATCGCGGCCAGGCCGGAGAGCTCGGGCAGCAGGTCGGTCTGGTCGGGATCTCCCGTCATGACCATCGTGGAATGCCACCCGAGCCGAGTCAGCAGCATCTTGAGCTGCCCGTAGGTGCAGTTCTGCGCCTCGTCGATCAGGACGAAGGCATTGTTCAGCGTGCGGCCGCGCATGAAAGCCACCGGGGCGATTTCGATGGTGCCGTCATCCAGGTGCTGGCGCAGGCGCTTCGGGCCCATCCGGTCGTTCAGCGCGTCCCACAGGGGTCGTAGGTAGGGGTCGAGCTTCTCGCGCATGTCGCCCGGCAGGAAGCCCAGGTTCTCGCCCGCTTCGACCGCCGGCCGCGACAGGACGATGCGCGAGACGGTGCCTTCCTCCAGGGCTTCGACGGCGGCCGAGATCGCGAGGTAGGTCTTTCCGGTTCCCGCCGGTCCCAGGGCCACGGTGAGCGGCTTGGTTTCTATCGCCTCCATCAGGACCCGTTGGTTGTCGCTGCGGGGCCTGACTTTCTTGATGTAGCTCTGGTCGCGGTCGTTGGCCGGAGTGTTGTCGAAAACGACGCTATGAATACGGGCGCTGTCGATGGCGTGCAGCTTGGCTCGGCGTGCGGCGCGTTTGGCCATATTCGTACTCCGGTGTCTTGGTCAGAGGAGTGGGATCGAACGCCCAAAACAAAAACGCCCCCGGCGAGCGGAGGCGTTGGCGATCGATGGTCTGGCAGAGGGGTGAGGCCGATAGGGCACGCGGTGGAAGTTCCACCGGTGAACCAGTTTCCGTCGGGGGACATGTCCTCGAACGGATAAAAACCCTCCCTCAGCTACCAAAGGGAGCCTAAGCCGAAATTGGGCGTGCGGCCACCATATTTATGGTCCGACACTGAAAATTAATACTAGGGGAAGCAGACCCCACGTCCGCGGTCATGGACGGGGTGGCCGGCGACGTAGGTCGCCTGCACCGCCCGGTCGTCGCCCAGGATCATCTGGACGAACAGCTGTTCGCCGAAGTCGCGGGCCTCATCCATGCGGAAGTCGATCAGTGGCGTCGAGCGCATGTCGAGCACGACGAGGTCCGCCTCCATGCCCGGGGCGATGCTGCCGACCTTGTCCTCGAGATGCATCGCGGTCGCCGAGCCTCGGGTCGCGAGATAGTAGGCATGGGCGGCCGACAGGGGATGGCGATTGAGCTGGGCGGCCTTGTAGGCCTCGTTGAGCGTCTGCAGGATCGAGAAGGAGGTGCCGGCACCAAGATCGGTGCCGAGGCCAACCCGGATAGGCCGGTCGGCGCGCCTGGCGCGCGCGATGTCGAACACGCCGCTGCCGAGGAAGAAGTTCGATGTGGGGCAATGGGCGATGGCCGCCCCCGTCGCATGCAGATGCTGCAGCTCCTCTTCGTCCAGGCAGATCCCATGGCCGAACACGGCGCCTTTCCGGCAGAGACCGTAGTGGTCGTAGACGTCGAGATAGGAGCGGCGCTCGGGGAACAGTTCCCTGATCCGGGCCACCTCGGCCTCTGTCTCGGAGAGATGCGTCTGCATGAGGCAGTCAGGATGCTCCCGCCACAGTGTCCCCGCGGCAGCCAGCTGCTCGCGCGAACTGGTGCAGGCGAACCGGGGCGTGATCGCATAGAGCAGACGTCCGCGACCGTGCCACTTCCGGATGAGCGCCAGCGACTCGTCGTAGGCGGACTGTGGGGTATCGCGCAGAGCCTCTGGCGCGTGACAGTCCATCAGGACCTTGCCGGCGGCCAGCCGCAGGCCGAGCGCCTCGGCTTCCTCGAACAGGATATCGGCCGAATGCGCGTGGACGGTGCCATAGACGCAGCTCGTGGTGATTCCATTACGCAGACTCTCCCGCAGGAACCGGCGTGCGACCTCGCGCGTGTAGGCACGGTCGGCGAACCTCTGCTCGGTCGGAAAGGTGTAGCGCTCGAGCCAGTCGAGGAGCTGCGTGCCGTAGCTGGCGATCATCGGCATCTGCGGAAAATGAACGTGCGTGTCGACGAAGCCCGCCGAGATCAGCGCGTTCCTGCCGAAATCCCGCACCTCGGTGCCCGGCGGCAGCAGCGGCGCGATGCGGGCGGCCGGGCCGAACTGCGTGATGAGACCGTCCTGCATGACGACGATCGCGTCGGGCTCGTGGATCATCGTGCGATCGAGCCCGTCGCGGAACGGATCGCCCGTGAAGGTGAGCGCGGGGCCGCGAACGGCCGTCGGTTGCGAGGGCGAAATCATCGCGCCGACGTTCGCACCGAACCGCAAAGCAGGGAAGGGCGTGCTAAGAGGAGGACGTGAAACGAAAGAGGCTGGGATGAGCGAGATCGTGTGGCGTGGCATGACGCGGGCGGAACTCGACAGGGGCTACAACAATACCGATGCCGTCGCCGATTCCGGCACGCGCCGCGACGGGTGGATCGCGCGCAGCGAGCAGTTCCGGGCGGCTCATCCCGACGCTCTCGATCTCGCTTACGGTCCGCGCCCTCGCAACAAGCTCGACCTGTTCCGCTGTGGCACGGTGAAGGCCCCGCTATTCGCCTTCATCCATGGCGGCTACTGGCAGCGCAATGCCAAGGAGACTTTCGCCTGCATGGCGGCGGGTCCGCTCGCCAACGGCATGGACGTCGCCTTCCTCGGCTACACGCTCGCCCCGGAGGCGACCCTTCCGGCGATCGTCGCCGAGATCGCCGAAGCGGTGCGCTGGCTGCGGCGCGAGGGGCCCCGCCATGGGGTCGGGCAGGGACGGCTGGTCGTGTCTGGCTGGTCGGCGGGCGGTCATCTCACCGCGACGACGCTGGCCATGGACGAAGTCGACGCCGGCCTCGCGATCAGCGGCATCTACGACGTCGAACCCTGCCGCCTGAACTATCTCAACGACAATCTGCGCCTGACCGCGGCGGAGGCGGCGGAAACGAGTCCGATCCTGCACCTGCCGAAGAAGAGCGCGCCGGTCGTCCTGGCCTACGGCACCGGCGAGCTGCCCGAGTTGCAGCGCCAGTCCGTCGCCTATCACGAGGCGCGTCAGGCGGTGGGCCTGCCGAGCGAGCTGCTGCCGTTGGCGGGTCTCAACCATTTCTCGATCATGGACCAACTCGAAGCGGCGGACGGTTCGCTGGCCACCACGGCGGCGCGACTCGGCCGGTCCGGCGGCTAACATCGGCGAGGCGACCGCGGCCGGCGTCAGGGCCTCGTAAGCAACCGCGTCTAGCCTGCGGCCGGTCATGAAGTTTCGCGAACTCAATCCCTCCCAGCAGGTCGTCGTGCGCCGCCTCGCGCTGGGCCTGTCGCTGACCGGCCTCGGTATCCGCCAGGAGCTCTTGAGTCTGGCGCGCCTGGGACTGGTCACGGGAAACCGCGACTTTCCGCAACTGACGGATGCGGGCTTCGCCTGCCTCCATGCCACGCCGTCCGAGGGCCCGCCGGGTTGAACGCCTCAGGCGACGCCGCGCAGGGTGATGATCGCCACTTCGCCGCGGCAGTTGAAACGCACCGGCGGATAGGCGACGCCGAGGCCCGAATTCGTGTAGCCGGTCATCGTGCCGTGTCGCCAGAGACCGACCGCGCCATGGTGGCACCGGGTCAGCGTGCTGAACACCGGCCGTCCGCCGGGCAGGCAGATCTGGCCGCCATGGGTATGGCCCGCGAGGTAGAGCGCGTAGCCCGCCTCGGCGGCGTGATCGGCCATCTCGGCGGAATGGATGAGGGCGATGCGGCAGGCCTCGCTCGAGCCATCCAGCGCCCGGCGGGCGGCCTCCGTGTAGAAGCTGTTCACGTCGTCCAGCCCGGTAATGCCCAGCCGGTCACGCCCCCGCTCGATGACGATGGAGCGGTTGATCAGAACGTCGAAGCCAAGTCTCTCCAGTGTATCGGCCATCGCCTCCGAATCGTGATTGCCGAGGATGGCGAGGCGAGGGCCGTCGACAAGAACGCCGCGCAGCGCCGCCACCAGATGCCCGGCCGACGCCGCAACGGGCGCATGGTGGTCGCCATGGACGTCGCCGGTGACGGCGAGCAGGTCCACCTCGACTCCGTCGAGCAGGCGGTGGGCGGCCGGCACCAGGTCGGGCAGCACGTCGAGATGCGTGTCGCTCACGTGAAGGATGCGGTAGCCGTCGAACGCCGGCGGCAGGCCGGGGATCGCGACCTCGAACTCGGTCCGCCGCAGGTCGAGGGCATTGTGCACGCCGCGGCGGTACAGCGGCGTTCGTTTCAATCCCCAGGCGAACAGGTCGAGCAGCCGCGTGAAGATCGCCTTGCGGCGGCGCGGGCGGGGACCGTCGGGACCGCAGAGATGGTCGCCCTGCTCGATCCGCCGCCGCGCGGCAGCCCAGTGCGGGTCACGGCCTCGGGCGGCATCGGTCACGCGTCGGTTCCTCGTCGGACGAAGGCAGGCGCCTTCTTACCAGAGGCGGGGAGCGTGGCAGCCCAAATTTCGCCTTCCGACTTTCCTACTCCTACGACCGAGCGTCACATCCCCACCGGGATGTTCAAACGCTAAACGGTGCCCGATGAGAGGTCCAAAGGCATGAGCGTCGATCGTGAGGCGGCAACCGCTGCCCCGAAAGGCGAGCGAAAGCTCCGTTCAAGAAGTTCCGGCAAGGCGGCGACGATCGCGCTGATGGCCGGCTCGATCCTGGTGTCGCTGCTGCTGCTCGAACTGGGATGCCGCCTGCTGCTGTCCGGCCCGGGCAGCCTGACGCACTGGCCGAACCTCGCGCGCGAGCGGATGGGAACGGGGCCGGACGTCGCGAGCATCCGGTGCCAGTATGCGTTCGATCCCGAGATCGGCTGGACGTCGCCGCCGGGTTGCGTCTCGCGCACCTACAATGCCGATGCCGACGGCTTCCGCCGCACCAGCGCGAGATCCGTCCTCGCCGAACCGCCGGTGCTGGTGACGGGCTCGTCCTTCGCCAAGGGCGATGAGGTGAACGACGACGAGACCTGGCCTGCCGAACTGCAGGCGCTGACCGGCCGCAAGGTGGTGAATGCCGGCGTCAGCGGCTACGCGTTCGACCAGACCGCGCTCAGCACCGAGCGGCTGGTGCCGAAGGTGAAGCCGCTGTTCGTCGTCATGAGCTTCACGCCGGGTGACATCCGGCGCAGCGAGTTGAAGGTCGCGTGGAGCCGCGAGAAGCCGTACTTCACCGAGACCGGCGGCAAGCTCGCGCTGCACAACGTGCCGGTGCCCGGCCAGCCCAACGCGCCGGTTCCCCTGCCCGAGCCGGCGCGCTGGCTGGGACGCTTCGCGCTGGCCGACCTGATCGTGCAGCGGCTGGGCCTGCAGCGCGGGTGGTACTTCGACGAGGTCCGCGGCGCGCCCGCCGGCAGCGGCGAGGCGATCGTCTGCCTGCTGATGCCGCGGCTCGCCGCGCTCGGCGTGCCGGTCGTGGTGATGGCGCAATACAGCCGCGAGTACTGGACGCAGAGCGCGGCGCGCCGCGACGCCGACCGGCGTTCGATCGACAAGGTGATGGGCTGCGCGAGCGGCGCGGGCCTCATTCCCTTCGATCTCGCCCGGCCGATGCAGTCCGTCGTCGATGCCAAGGGCGTCGATGCGCTCTATCGCTCCGACCATCACTCGGCCGAGGGCAACCGCATCGTGGCCGGCCTGGTGCTGGCCGAATTGGAGCGGCTGAAGCTGGTGGCCCGCACGGACGGCCGCTAGCGGCTGGACGCTCCGGCGGAACCTCTGTATCTGCAGTCTGCGGATACATCGTAAGAGGCACTGGTGCCCGTCAGACGCATGAGCGCCTCCGATGCCTTCGATGCGTTGAAGGCCAACCCCGACAATCGCTGGCCGACGCGCGAAGACCCGGCCAACCGGTTTGCCTATTTTGCCGATCCCTCGTTCAAGCCACGCTTCTCGCTCGAACCGGGACAGCGCATCTTCACCATCGGCTCGTGCTTTGCCCGCAACGTCGAGCGTGCGCTCGCCGATCGCGGCTTCGACGTGCCGACGCTCGCCCTTCACGGGGCGCTGGGCGACGATCCCTCGATCAATTGGGGAGGCGACCGCGGTGCGGTCCTGAACAACTACGTTCCGGCGGCGATCGCGCCGCAGATCCGCTGGGCATTCGGACAGGATGCCTTCGATCTCGAAAGGCATGCCTTTCAAATGGGGCGCGATCGCTACGTCGATCTGCAGCTTCCTTCCGGCTTTCGACCGCTGGCGGCCGAGGCGATCGCTCGCCGGCGCGACGCCATCAGCACCATCTACCGTAGCCTCGCCGGCAGCCATGTCGTGCTCATCACGCTGGGGCTGATCGAGGCCTGGTACGACACCCTCTCCTGCCTCTACGTCAATTGTCCGCCGCCCAAGAGCGCGATCCGCTCCGATCCCTCGCGGTTCGAACTGCACATCCTCGACTACAACGAGGTTGTGGCTTCCCTTGAGGAGCTGATCGCCCTGCTCGGCCGGGTGTGCCCGAAGGGCCATCGCGTGATCCTGACCGTGTCGCCGGTGCCGCTCCAGGCGACGTTCACGGCGTCGGACGTGGCGGTGGCGAACACTTACAGCAAGTCGGTGCTGCGCGCGGCGGTCGAACCGCTGGTCGCCCGCCACGAGCACATCGAATACTTCCCGTCCTACGAGAGCGTGATCCTGACCGACCGCTCGATTGCCTACGCCAACGACCAGGTCCACATCGAGGGCGCTCTGGTGCGCTTCAACGTCGATCGCATGATCCGTCGCTACGCGGGCGCGGCGGGCGGCGAGGCGGTCACCGATGTCATCGAGCGGGCCCGCGCGGACATGCAGGCGGGGTTATTCCGGGCCGGCCTCAAGCGCCTGCAGAAGGCGTGGGCGGAGAATGCCGGCGATCCCGCGTTGGCCCTCGCGCTGGCGCGGGCGCAGATCCGGGCGGGCAACGGCGCGGTCGCCGAGAAGCTGCTGCTGCAGTTGCTCGACGCGAAGGAGAACGTGGCCGCCCGCAATCTGCTGGCCCGCTACTACAACGACACCGGACGCCATCAGGAGGCGGCCCTCCACGCGGAGAAGGCGTCCGAGGCCTTCGTCGTCCGGCGCGATCGGCCGTTGAGGCTGAATGGGTCGCTCCAGCGCATCATCGCCTACTATCATCTGAACCGTTTCGAGGAAGGGCTGGCGCTGCTCGACCGCACGACCCACGACCTCGTCTCGAGACCGCTGGTGATCTACTGGAAGGCGCGCTTCCTAGAGAAACTCGGCAGGGTCGATGAGGCCGAGACCTTCTATCGGGAGTGCAACCAGCTGGCCGAGCAGGTCGCCTACCAGTCGGCCTTCGCCGATTTCCTCGCCGCGCAGGGACGCTGGGCCGAGGCCGCCGAGTGGGTCGATCGCATCCTCGTGGTTTCTCCGGGCGACAAGACGGCGCTGCGGCTGCGCGCCGAACTGCGACGGCGCGAGATCGCCGCAGGCCCGTTGCGCCAGAAGGGTGCGCGCGACTGGTTCGTCGGTTTGGCGCAGCGCGTCGGCCGGACGCTGCCGTTCCGTGCCCGGTGTGAAGCCGCTGCGCCCGACGAGCCTGTCTAGGACGGTCCAGGCCGGCGCCGCAGCATCGCCCTGAGGCCGGCTTCGATCAGCCGTCGCACGGCGTCGCTGCGCCCGATCCCGGCGATGTCGGCATATAGGTCCAGTGCCGCGGCGAGCGTCGGGGGAAGCCGCGCGGCGACGAGCACGCCAGCACCGCCCGGCTTGGGCGGGCGTCCCATCTTCTTCCTGGGTTTGCGAGCGCGAGGCATCCTGCTGGCACGGTCCGTCGGCTGCCGGAAAGCGATAGTGTTAACAGAAAGTCCGGCGCGGCGGGAGCATCCGCAAAAGACAAAGGGCCCAGTCGTTTCCGACTGAGCCCTTTTCTATTTGGTGGAGCCAAACGGGATCGAACCGTTGACCTCGACAATGCCATTGTAGTTTTGCCGAGTTTTCCCGAGTGTCCCCGCAAGGGGACAATGGTGGAGCTTGGCCATCGTCCGCCTGCTGATCGGGACCTGTGCGCGGGGGACGGAAATTGCCTCGCTCCGCTGGGATTACGTCGACTTCGCACGCGGGGCGCTGCCACTCCCCATTCCAAGACAGGGGCGAAGGTCATCCCGCTGGGGGCGCCTGCGCTGGACGTGCTGACCAAGTTGCCGCGCTCCGCCGCCTCCACCTGGGTTTTTCCAGCCAGCAGAGGGAAGGGCTATCACCTGGGCGTGCCGGCGATCTGGCGCAAACTCGTCAGGCTGGCGGGGCTGGACGGGGTGCGACTGCGCGATCTTCGCCATGGCTTCGCCAGCTTCGCGATCGTGGACGGCGACTCGCTCTATCTGGTGGGTAAGGTGCTGGGGCATACGCAGGCGTCAACGACTCAGCGATATGCCCATCTGCAGTTCGATCCGGTGCGCGCAGAGGCCTGTCTAAAGCGCGACAAGCCCCTGCCTTGTTCAGCTCATGCCTACTGAAGCATTTGAAGGCATGAATCTCTGATGTTCAGAATATGAAATCCACCGCCGTGAGGCCCAGATTTGTCGTCGCATTGACGATCAAGGCCAGGTCCGTAGCGGGATTGAAGGTGCCGGGTGTGACCTCGATGTAGAGCGTATTGGATGTGCCGGCCGTAGAGATCGCAAGATGAGAGCCGTCGGTAAACAGGGCCGACAGGTCGATCTTATCGATACCAAGTTTGAAGCCGACGATGGTGTCATAGCCGGTGTTAAGATTGCTGTCTGCGTAAGATGTATACACGAATGTATCCTGGCTCGACGGGCCAGTGCCGGCATACAGCGCATCGGCACCGCCATTTCCCTGAATCCGATCAATTCCATTGTCCGCGATGATCACGTCACCGCTCGACGATCCGATGACATTCGGCACGTTGATGATCGAATCTTCGTAGACGTAGCTGCCACTCTGATTGGGGCCGCTGTTGATATAGGCGTTATGGCCATTCAACAGATCGACATAAACGCTCTGGCTCGGACTGAGAGAGGCAAAGGTGATGGTGTTGTTGGTGAAGTCCAACGAAAGCCCGGACATCCCCGAAGCACCGCCCCATATTTGATTGTATCCGCCATTGGTGTCTCCACCGACGAATACGTTGAATCCGCCACCCCCGTAGAGTGCGTTGGTCCCCGTACCGCCCGCTAGCGTGGCCGTCGCGTGATTGTCTGCCGCGGCTTGCGTCGGATTGGCGTAAATCATGTCATTCCCGGCATTGCCCAGCAGCAAGCCGCCGTTCTGGCCGCCGACAATGGCGTCGTTCCCCGTCCCCCCAACCATCATCCCGGACACGGTCCCAAGGGCCGAGTTGGCGACTTGACCGCCAGCTCCAAGATAGACGCTACCGATGAGGGTTCCCGCATTGACGAAGTTGCTGCCGGAATGCTGCCCCAGTCGAACGTCGCCAATGATATCGCCCTCATTGATGAAGCGATCGGTTCCGATACTTCCTGTCGCGTCGTAGGCGAAGAAGTTCGGACCGACCGCGATCAGCGGATTCGGGCCGCCTGATATCGTTCCCGTGTTCACGGTCGTCAGCACGTCGCTGGTGCTGAAGGTATCGGTATAGAGGATGCCGACTGTGCTGCCCGAGATGATCCCTGTATTGAGCAGGTAGCCAGCGCCATCGGCAAGTACGCCGACCCCGTCTGTCGACGAGATCGTTCCGTCATTGGTGATGACGTGCGTGCCACGGGTTCTGACGGCGCCGCCGCCGGATCCGCCGCCGCCCGTGACGAGACCACCGGCATGGACATAGATTTCGCCGGCCTCGCTGTATGTCCCGGTCTGGATGCCCCAGGAATTGATGCCGCTCACAGTGCCTGCGACACTGACGGTCGCGTTGTTGTCCACGTAAATGCCGTAGTAGCCACCGCTGACAAAGCCGTCCGCACCGACCGCAATGCTGCTCGTGCCCAGGCTCGCCGCACCGCGCAGACCATTGAACGAACCGTTCACGCCGCCATTGATCGCAATCGTTGCCGACTGCGACATGAAAGCAATGCCGTCGCCCCACGACCCGGCGGCGCTGCCGCTCGTACCTACCGTGATCGTAACTTGTTGAACCGTTGTGCTGTTGATGCCGGTGGTGCCGGCTGCTTGTCCATTGATCGCCAGGTAGCCGCTATTGGCGAAACTGATGCCATAGGAAGACGTAGCCGTGGCCTTCGCGCCCGCAGTAATGTTGAGTACGAAGAAGCCGTTGGTGGACGACTGCCCGATGCCCTGCACGCCGGACACGCTTCCATCGATGGAAGCGAACACGATGTCATGATTCAGATTTATGCCGTTCGAGTCTAACCCGGTCACGATACCGGTCGCTCCGACGTGCAGATATAGCATGTTCGACCCGGAGGAATTGAGGCCGTATGTTCCTCCAGTCAGGCTCCCGTTGATCGCGTAGTGGTTTTGAGTACTTGTGTTGAGTGTCTGCAGACCGGTCGAACCGCCGGTGACATCGGCGCCCGATGCGACGATCACCGCTGTGAGAGGTCCGCCGATCGCAACGTTCGGCGAAAATACTGTGCCATGGATGTCGACGGTTCCACTTCCAGTTGCGAGGATGGCAGGAAGACTCCCATCAGTGGTGGTCAAACTGATGCCGGCTACTTGGTAAAAATAGTCACCCGGGCTCAGCGTGTATGCGGGGCTGGTGGAGACGTGGGTATCCGTAGTTTGAAGAATCGTTGCCATCTATGAGCCCCCAAAGAATTATTTGCGGGCATGGTGAATAGAAAGTGACTGGTAACAAGCACTGAATCTCCTTTGCCTCTTATCCGACAGTCCGGCTGGCTCGGGCTTTTCCGCTTGCTAATTCTCGCGCGCGCGAGAGACGCTCTGGAATGTGAAGCCCGCAAGACCCTGGCCAGAGGCGCCGCCGCCGCGCCCACGTTAGCCCGATCACGGGGAAGGCGATGCTGCGGCCGTTTTTTCTTCGTTCGCTGATTGTCGATGGATTGCAGGCTGATGGAGCGCTGCTGAAAGCTGAAGATGTCGCTGTTCGCGTGTCCTTCTATCGGCGCGTTAGACCATCACAGACTACGACGCGGCCGGGCTTCTACGGAGAAGATGGCGAGGAGTTCTTTCAGAGTGTTCTGCAAGACTTGGAAATCTGGCGGGTGCCGGGTGAGCGTGCGCGTCCGCATGGCTTAGCCTGGAATATTGGGAAGGCGGATTCGTCACTCGACGCGGTCAACGATCTGCGCGCGACTGAAGAACGGTTCCGGGTCTCGGTATAGGGAGTGGTTCAAAGACGATGATGCTGAGTAGGCACACGGAACTGCGGAGGGTAACTCTGGGGCTAGATGCTTGCCGCAGTCTTGAGGGGAGACCGCTTGTCTGTCGAATAAAGGGCTCCGCCCGCGGCCGATTGGCGTTTTCCACCAAGAAGTACGGACAGGTGCCTGTGGGGGCGTTTGTAGATCGTCACCAAGCTTCGCCAAATCATATAGCTCATGACTCTCATCCGTGTGGCCCGCCGCGATTTCCCGGCGCAGTACCGCTAGCAATTTGCTTGGGACTACATCCTTCCGTTCGTTGATTCCGATATGCGGAGGGCATTGTAGTCTTTGCGGCGAGCTTCCTTGAATGCGTCGATATCAGCCACGAGCTTCAGGGATTCGACGCTGTTCATCAGAGTGACGTAAAATTTGAGAACAAGTCCGCGCTCATCAAATGTCTCGGCATCTCTATGGAGGTCGACTATGCGCTGCCGCGTATTCGTCCAGTCGAGCGTTAGATCTGGCGTTTCCTCCAGCTCAGTGAGCAACTCCAAGATTGCCGGGTTCACGCACATCCCCCGGTTCTAGCCATCTGCCATCCGACTGGCGTGTGGCGGACGCCCACACAGCAGATGGAGAAATTCGATTCTAGCCGATCGAAAGCCGGGCGATTGTGTCCCGCGCGTGTTCTCGCAAAAACTAAAGGGCCCAGTCGTTTCCGACTGAGCCCTTTTCTATTTGGTGGAGCCAAACGGGATCGAACCGTTGACCTCTACAATGCCATTGTAGCGCTCTCCCAGCTGAGCTATGGCCCCGAAATCCTTGGGAAGGCGGGAGGTATAGTTAAAGCCTCGCGCGCTTGCAACTGCCTCTAGCGGTCGCCCTCTCCCTTGTCGTCGACCTCGACTTCGACCTCGACTTCGAGATCGTCCTCGTCATCGTCCAGATCGTCGGGCGACAGCGCGTCGTCGCCGTCCGCATCGGGCAGGTCGTCACCGTCCAGATCGTCCACCTTCTTCTTGGCGGCGGCTGCCTTGGCGGCTGCCGCAGCCGCGGCGGCGGCGGCGGCCGCGGTCGCCGCGGCGGCGCCGCGACCCCGGCGGACCTTCACGAAGTCCTCGCGATCGTGCTCACGCCCGCACTTCGGGCATTTGATCGGGCTCTTGTTCAGGTCGTAGAAGCGCGCTGCACAGCTCTGGCAGGTGCGTTTGGTGCCCCAGCTTGCCTTGACCACGCTGAATCTCCTGCAAATAAGCTGGAAACGGCCGAACGGGCCGCGAGGGAGCGCGTATGTCACGCGTCTTTCACCCTGTCAAAAGCAAATTCCGGCATGCTAGGAGGGCGCCGCGCCGCCGTGCGGCTTTCCGTCCGACCTTCCTGCCGTGGAGTCCGCCCTGTCCGCTCACGCCGCTCCGGCCAAGCTGATCGCCCGTCCCGTGGACCGGTTGCAGGGACGCGTCCGTGCACCCGGCGACAAGTCGGTGTCCCATCGCTCCCTGATGTTCGGCGCGCTTGCGCTGGGCGAAACCAAGATCACCGGCCTGCTGGAAGGCGAGGATGTCCTCGCCACCGCCGCGGCCCTTCGGGCGCTGGGCGCGCAGGTCGATCATGAAGGCGGCGGTGCATGGCGCGTGCGCGGATTCGGCGTCGGTGGTGCGCGCGAGCCGGACAACGTGCTGGATCTGGGCAATTCCGGCACCTCGGCCCGCCTGCTGTCGGGCATCCTGGCCAGCCACCGCTTCACCAGCTTCATGACCGGCGATGCCTCGCTGCGCCGCCGGCCGATGCAACGGGTCATCGTGCCGCTGTCGCAGATGGGCGCCCGCTTCGAGGCGCGGGAGGGCGGGCGCATGCCGCTCGCCATCGTCGGAACGGATGAGATGGTGCCGATCGAATATCGCCTGCCCGTGGCGTCGGCCCAGGTGAAGAGCGCCATTCTCCTGGCCGGTCTCAACACGACCGGCGAAACCACGGTGATCGAACCCGAGGCCACCCGCGACCATACCGAGCGCATGCTGCGCCACTTTGGCGCCGAGGTGCGGGTCCTGCCGGCCGAAGGCGGCGGCAAGCGCATCACGGTGGTCGGCTGGCCCGAACTCAAGGCGCGCGACATCGTGGTGCCGGGCGATCCCTCGTCGGCGGCCTTCGCGGTCGTGGCGGCGGCGATCCGGCCGGGCAGCGACGTCACGGTCGAGAATGTCGGCCTCAACCCGTTGCGCGCCGGCCTCTACGACACGCTGCGCGAAATGGGTGCCGACATCACGGCCGAGAACCAGCGCGAGGTCGGCGGCGAACCGGTGGCGGATCTGCGCGTCAGGGGCGGCGAACTCCAGGGTGTCGAGGTGCCGCCCGAGCGCGCGCCCTCGATGATCGACGAATATCCGATCCTGGCGGTCGCGGCGGCCTGCGCCCGCGGCACCACCCGCATGCTGGGCCTGGCCGAACTGCGGGCCAAGGAAAGCGACCGGCTGGCCAGCGTCTCGGCCGGTCTCGCAGTCAACGGCGTGAAGCACGAAATGGGCGCCGACACGCTGTTCGTGCACGGCACCGGCGCGGCGCCGGCCGGCGGTGGGACGGTCGTGACCCATCTCGACCATCGCATCGCCATGTCGTTTCTCGTTCTGGGGCTGGCCTCGCGAGACGGCGTGGCGGTCGACGACGGCTCGCCGATCGACACCAGCTTCCCGGGCTTCGCCCGCCTGATGGGCGCCCTCGGGGCCCGAATCGAGGCGGCGTGAGCCGGACGGCCGTCATCGTCATCGCCATCGACGGGCCGTCGGCGGCCGGCAAGGGCACGCTGGCGCGGCGTCTGGCGGCTCATTTCGGCCTGCCCCACCTCGATACCGGCCTGCTCTACCGGGCGGTCGGGCTGAAGGCGGAAAAGACCGGGCGGCCGCCGGAAGAGGTCGCCGCCGGCCTGGATCCGGCCGATCTCGCCGATCCCGAACTGCGCACGGACGTGGCCGGGCAGGCCGCCTCGAAGGTCGCCGCGATGCCGGAGGTTCGGGCCAAGTTGTTGGATTTCCAGAAAAAATTTGCCCTGCAGGCGGCCGGCGCCGTGCTCGACGGGCGCGATGTCGGCACCGTCATCTGCCCCGAGGCCCCGGTGAAACTGTTCGTGACGGCCAGCGCCGAGGCGCGGGCGGAACGCCGGTACCGGGAGTTGCGCGCCAAGGGGGTGGACACTATAAAGCCGCGCGTTCTTGCCGAGATGGCGGAGCGGGACCGTCGCGACAGCGAACGGGCGGCAGCACCACTCAAAGCCGCACCCGATGCTTACCACCTCGATACCAGCGACATGGATGCCGATGCGGCCTTCGCCGCCGCTTTGGCGTTCATCGAGCGCAAGGGCTTTCGATCTTCCGGGCCGTAAGTCGCCGCCGGCGGATCGAAGACTTCCAGCGGCGATTGCGCCGGGACGTGTCGTCCCTGCGTCGGTGTTTCAAAGGCAGTGGATCCGCCGGACTTAACCGGTTGGCCGACGGGCGGCAGCGTTTCGCCCGGGATCGATGAAGGAGAGTCTGTATGGCTAAGGGCAGCGCCCTGCGTTCCCGCGCGAACGACGCCGCAAGCGCCGAGTTCGCCGCACTCCTCGAAGAATCGCTGGGCGGTTCGTCGAGCTTCGAAGGCACGGTCGTCAAGGGCCGCGTCATTCGCATCGCAAATGATTTCGTCGTGGTGGATGTCGGCCTCAAGTCCGAGGGCCGCGTCGCGCTGCGTGAGTTCGCCAACGGCGGCACCGGTGCCCCCGAGGTCAAGGAAGGCGACACCGTCGACATCTTCGTCGACCGCATGGAGAACAAGGAAGGCGAAGCCGTCCTGTCGCGCGACAAGGCTCGCCGCGAAGAGGCCTGGACCGTCCTCGAGAAGGCGTTCACCGATCAGGAACGCGTCATGGGCACGATCTTCGGCCGCGTGAAGGGTGGCTTCACGGTCGACCTGTCGGGCGCCGTGGCCTTCCTGCCGGGCAGCCAGGTCGACGTGCGCCCGGTGCGCGACGTCGGTCCGCTGATGGGCCAGGCCCAGCAGTTCGCGATCCTCAAGATGGACCGTCGCCGCGGCAACATCGTCGTGTCGCGCCGCGCCGTCATGGAAGAGACCCGCGCCGAGGACCGTACGCGCCTGATGGGCGCCCTGTCGGAGGGCCAGGTGCTCGACGGCGTGGTCAAGAACATCACCGACTACGGCGCGTTCGTGGATCTGGGTGGCGTCGACGGCCTGCTGCACGTCACCGACATCGCCTGGAAGCGCATCAACCATCCGTCGGAAGCCCTCACCATCGGCCAGCAGGTCAAGGTGCAGGTCGTCCGCTTCAACCCCGAGACGCAGCGCATCTCGCTCGGCATGAAGCAGCTGATGAGCGATCCGTGGGATGGCGCGGGTGCGAAGTACCCGGTCAACCTCAAGCTCAAGGGCCGCGTCACCAACATCACCGACTACGGCGCGTTCGTCGAGCTGGAGCCGGGTGTCGAGGGTCTGGTCCACGTCTCCGAGATGAGCTGGACCAAGAAGAACGTGCACCCCGGCAAGATCGTGTCGACCTCGCAGGAAGTCGAAGTGATGGTGCTGGACGTCGACATGTCCAAGCGCCGCATCTCGCTCGGCCTCAAGCAGTGCATGGCCAACCCGTGGGAGAGCTTCGCCGACCAGTATCCGGCGGGCACGGAGCTCGAGGGCGAGGTCCGCAACATCACCGAGTTCGGCCTGTTCGTGGGCCTGCCCGGCGACATCGACGGCATGGTCCATCTCAGCGACCTGAGCTGGGACAAGGCCGGCGACGAGGCGATCCGCGACTTCAAGAAGGGCGACCAGGTCAAGGTCAAGGTTCTCGACGTCGACATGGACAAGGAGCGCATCTCGCTCGGCATCAAGCAGCTCGCCAACGATCCGTTCGAGAAGGTGGGTTCGGTCGCCAAGAAGGGTGACGTCGTCACCGTCATCGTGGCCGGCATCCAGGACAACGGCATCGACGTCACGGTGCAGGACGGCATCCCGGGCTTCATCCGCAAGACCGAGCTCAGCCGCGACCGCTCCGAGCAGCGCCCCGACCGCTACGCGATCGGCGACAAGCTCGACGCCAAGATCACCAACATCGACAAGGCCTCGCGCCGCGTCGTGCTGTCGGTCAAGGCGCGCGAACTCGACGAGGAGAAGAAGGCGATGGCCGACTTCGGCTCGTCCGACTCGGGCGCCAGCCTGGGCGACATCCTCGGTGCGGCGCTCAAGAAGCGCGCCGAAGCCGACGGCGACGACGACAAGTAGACCGTTTTCGTCAAGGTTTACGGAAGGGCCGACCTGCAAGGGTCGGCCTTTTCTTTTGGTTTCAAGGACTTAGGCTTGACGATGCCTTAATTGAGTTTAATATCAAAGACTTAATCATTGTGCTCTGGGGCTGCATCGCCCCGTTCATGGAATCGCGATGACCAAGTCCGAGCTGATTGCCCGCCTGGCGGCCCGGAATCCGCACCTCTACCAGAGGGACGTCGAGCGGATTGTTGCCACCGTGTTCGACGAGATTTCCAAGGCCCTGGCAACCGGTCATCGGGTCGAACTGCGCGGGTTCGGCGCGTTCTCCGTGAAGAAGCGCGATCCACGCACCGGCCGCAACCCGCGCACCGGCGAGCAGGTCGCTGTCGCTTCCAAGCGCGTGCCCTATTTCAAGACCGGCAAGGACCTGCGCGACCGCCTGAACAAGGAGGCCGCACGTGCCGCCGGCCTGCTGCCACCCGAGCCCGGGCACGACGACAAGAAGTAGGCTGCAGCCCACTCGTTCGCCTCGCGCTTCAGGGGCGCGCCGTGGCATGCTCCGACTCGCATGAAAATCCTTTCCCGCGTCCTTTTCCTGCTCTTCATCCTGATCGGCGTGCTGGTCGCCGTCAGCAACACCCAGCTCGTTCAGCTCACGCTGTGGCCGCTGCCGCATGTCATCGTCATGCCGGTCTACCTGCTGGTGGTGGCCATGCTGATGCTGGGCGTCCTGGCGGGGTTGGGCATGGGCTGGTGGGCGGGCCGGCATCATCGCCGCCGCGCACGCGAGGCCGGCGGGGAAGCAGCCCGGCTCGATCGTGAGGTCGCGCGCCTCAAGGCCGTGCAGGCCTCGCAGCAGGCCGCCGCGCCGGCGGGTCCGGCGCCGCGCGACCAGCGCGCGCTCGAACGGCAGAGCGCGCTGGTGGCCCCGGAGCTCGGCTCGCGCACCGTGCGCGGCCCGTTTTCGTGAAGCTTCTCTCGGCGGCCGAGATCGACGCCGCCCTCGACGACATCGCCCTGATCGACCGGCTCGACGCGCAGTTCCGCGCGGGCTGCGAGATGCCGGTGCGGCACCATCATCCGATCAGGGAGCCGTTGGGCGCGGGCTCGGCCGATGCGATGCTTCTGCTCATGCCCGCCTGGACCACGGGCATCTCGGGGCGCATCGGCGTCAAGGTCGTGACGGTGTTCCCCGACAACGGCAAGCGCTCGCTGCCCTCGATCTATGGCCAGTATCTGCTGCTCGACGGCACGACCGGCGCCACGCTGGCCCTGCTGGACGGCACCATGCTCACCAAGCGGCGCACCGCCTGTGCCTCGGGCCTCGCCTCGCGCTACCTGTCGAGGCCCGATGCGACCCGCCTGCTGATGATCGGTACCGGCGCGCTCGCGCCCGAACTGATCCGCGTTCATGCCAAGGTGCGCCCGATCACGGATGTCGCCATCTGGGGGCGCACCCCCGCCCAGGCCGAGGCGCTCGCCGCCCGGCTGTCGGCATCGCTGCCGGCGGTGATCGGTCGTGCCATCGACGTCCGGGCGGTCCGCGACCGCCAGGCCGCGGTGGAGCAGGCCGACATCATCTCGTGTGCCACCCTCTCCGAAGCGCCGCTGGTCGAGGGCGCGTGGCTGCGCGAGGGACAACATGTCGACCTGGTCGGCGCCTACACGCCCCGGATGCGCGAAAGCGACGATCATGCGGTGCAGCGGGCGCGTCTCTACGTCGACACGCGCGCCGGTGCGCTGAGGGAAGGCGGCGACGTCGTCCAGCCGCTCGCCAGCGGCGCGATCTCGGAGGCGCATGTGATCGCCGACCTGTTCGAACTGGCGCGCGGCCAGCGCGCCGGCCGCGCGGCCGGCGATGCCGCGTCGATCACGCTCTTCAAGTCGGTCGGGGCGGCGCTGGAGGACCTCGCTGCCGCCGAGCTTGCCGTCGAGAGGGCGGTCGGGGCTACGGCTCGATAAGCGCGCCGGCCGTCTTCAGCGCCTCGATGTCGGCCGCAGCGACGCCGGCCTCCGCCAGCACGGCGCGCGAATCCTGGCCCTGCAGCGGCGCCAGCGAGCGGATCGAGGGCGGCGTCCGGCTCATCGTCATCGGCGGCTCGACCATCATGATCTCGCCCTCGGACGGATGCGGGTACTTCCTGAAGAGCTGGCGCCAGACGAGGTGGGGGTCCTCGAACAGGTCGGCCGGCTTCGACACCGGGGCGTTGGGGATCTGCGCCGTGTCGAGCAGCTTCACCCATTCGGCCGTGGTCTTCGAGGGCGCCAGCGCTTCGACCATCGCGTACATCTCGCCGATATGCATCGAGCGCGCGTTGATGGTCGAATAGCGCGGGTCCTGCAGCACCTCGGAACGGCCGACCAGCTCGAAGAAGTTGCGCCAGTGCTTGTCGTTGTAGGGCAGGATCGCCATCCAGCCGTCGAGCGTCCGGTAGGGCTTGCGGGTGCGGGCCAGCAGGCGCGTGTAGCCGACATCGCCCTCGTCGCTGAAGGTGCGCTCCCACAGATGCTCGACCATCAGCCAGGCCGACATGGTCTCGAACATCGGCACTTCGACGAACTGGCCCTCGCCGGTGCGCTGGCGATGCATCAGGGCTGAAAGCGTCGAGAAGGCGAAGGTCAGGCCCACCGTCTTGTCGGCAATGATGGTCGGCGGATAGCGCGGGACGTCGTCGCCGGCGGCGCGGCCCATCAGGTCGGCGATGCCGAAGCGCGCCTGGATGGCATCGTCATAGGCCGGCAGTTTTCCGTAAGGACCGTTGGCCGAATAGCCGTAGGCGCCGACATAGACGATGTCGGGCCTGACCTTGCGGATCTCCTCGTAGCCGAGACCGAGCGCCTCGATGGCCTGCGGCCGCAGCGCGTGGACGAAGGCATCGGCCGTGGCGATGACCTTGAGCAGGGCGGCGCGGGCCTCCTTGTTCTTGAGATCGAGGCAGAGCGAGCGCTTGTTGCGGTTCACATAGAGATAGGTCGGCCCCATGCCCGGTGTCTTGCCGGGCTTGCCGATGTGGCGCACCGCGTCGCCCTCCGGAGCCTCGACCTTGATGACGTCGGCCCCCTGGTCGGCCAGCAGCATCGTGCCGTAGGGGCCGAGGATGATGTTCGTGAGATCGACGATCCTGATGCCTTCGAGCGCGCCGGGCATGTGCCTGTCCTGTGCTGAACGAGTTGCGTTCACAGTGCCATCGCCGGCGGGCTCCGTCATCGTTCCAGCCATTGCGTCGCAAAACATCGGCGTAAATCATTGAATGTGCTGGATAGATGCGCGCCCAGGCGCGCGGGCTTCGCGCCCCGACACCCACCGATCCCCGTGTCGTGGACTCGGGCATTGCACGGGTGGACTCTGTGCGGTTGCACGGAGTCCAGTTACTCGCGTCTTGCGATTCGCGGCCTCCATGGGTGCGCTCGCGCATTCACCTTCGACAAAGAGTGTTATGTGACCGTTGTGCGACGCGCTTGGTCGGTGTAGCCAAGGAGCAGCAAGCCGGGGGGGCGATGCGAACCAACGTCGCAAAAAAACAGCACGAGCCGAAGACGGCATCGAGCGCGGCATCACGGCCCTATCGTATCGAAGACCAGATCGGATATTTGCTGCGACGCGCGCATCAGCGCGCGAGCGCCATCTTCCAGGTGGGCATCGGCGATCCCAACATCACGCCGACGCAATACTCGAGTCTCGCGAAGCTCGAGGAATATACCGAGCTGTCGCAGAACCTGCTGGGCCGTCTCGTCGGCATGGACAAGGCGACGATGCAGGGCGTGGTGCGCCGGCTTAAGGAACGTGGCCTCGTCGATTCCCGTCCCGATCCCGGCGATGCCCGCCGCACCCTGCTCAGCCTCACCACCGAGGGTCAGAAGCTGGTCGCCAGGCTGATGCTCAATGGGCCGGCCGTGTCGCGCGAGACGCTGAAGCCGCTCAATGCGCAGGAGCAGAAGCAGCTCCTCGATCTCCTCTCGCGAATCATCTGACTCCGACTCATTCGTTTGACTCATCCGTCGTGTGTGTCATCGTACGTACACGAACGATATGGGCGACTATCTCCGACCCCGAGACCTCGACGAGGCTCTCCAGGCATTGACCCGGCCCTTCACGGTGCTCGCCGGGGGCACCGACTTCTATCCTGCGCGCGTCGGCCGGTCGGTGACCGAGGATGTCCTCGACATCGCGGGCATCGCGGCTCTCCGCGGCATTTCCGAATCCGATGAGGGGTGGCGCCTGGGCGCCACCACGACCTGGAGCGAACTGGTCGAAGCCAGCCTGCCGCCGCTGTTCGACGGGCTGAAGCAGGCGGCGCGCGAGGTCGGCGGCCGGCAGATCCAGAATGCCGGGACGATCGCGGGAAACGTCTGCAACGCCTCGCCGGCGGCCGATGGCATGCCGGCCCTGTTGGCGCTGGAGGCAACGGTCGAGGTGGCGAGTCGCGTCGGCATGCGCCGCCTGCCGCTCGGTGCGTTCGTCACCGGCGTGCGCAGGACGGCGCTGATGCCCGGCGAACTCGTCACCGCCCTCCATGTGCCGCGCCCGGAAAACGAGGCGCGGAGCGCCTTCCTCAAGCTGGGCGCCCGCCGCTATCTCGTGATCTCGATCGCGATGGCCTCGGTCGTCGTGGAGATCAGCGACCGCGCGGTGGCGGCGGCGCGAATCGCCGTCGGCGCCTGCTCACCGGTGGCGCAACGGCTGCCAGATCTGGAACAGGCGTTGGTCGGTGCACCGGCCGACGCGCGTCTTGGGGAAAGGATCAAGCCTCGCCATCTCGCGCCGCTGTCGCCGATCGACGATGTGCGCGGCAGCGCAGGCTATCGCAACGACGTGGCCCTGGTCCTGCTGCGCCGCCTCCTGTCGGAGGTCGCGGTTTGAAACTCGAATTCACCCTGAACGGACGCGGGACCCACTGGGACGGTCCGCCGGTCACGCGACTGGCGGCAGCGCTGCGCGACGATCTCGGCGTGACGGGCACGAAGGTCGGCTGCGATGCCGGCGATTGCGGCGCCTGCACCGTCCTGCTCGACGGCCGGCAGGTCTGCTCCTGCCTGGTGGCGATGGGGCAGGTGGCCGGCCGTCATGTCGAGACGGTCGAAGCCCTTGAAAGCGGCGACGGCACGATCGCCGCCCTCCAGAAATCCTTTCTCGACCATGGCGCGGCCCAGTGCGGAATCTGTACGCCCGGCATGCTGATGGCCGCGCAGGAGCTGGTGCGGCGCAACCGCAAGCCGACCCGCGCCGAAGTCGAGGACACTCTGGGGGGCGTGCTCTGCCGTTGCACCGGCTACGGCAAGATCGTCGATGCGGTGATGGACGTCGTGGCGCCCGCGCCCGGTCTCGATCCGGCGGCCGGCGAAGCGGTGGGCGCCCGCCTCGTGCGTGTCGACGGGCATGCCAAGGTCACGGGTCGGGATGTCTTCGGTGCCGACGCCATTCCCAGGGACGCGCTGTGGGTTCGCGTCGTGCGTTCGCCTTATGCCCGGGCGCGATTCGAACTGGGCGATCTCGCGCCCCTGCGCCGGCGGCTCGCCGCCGTGCTCACGGCCGCGGACGTTCCGTTCAACGGCTACGGCATCTATCCCGACGTGAAGGACCAGCCGGTGCTGGCCGACGGTCTGGTCCGCTATCGCGGCGAGGCGGTGGTGGCGCTGGTCGGCGAACGCGCCGAGGTCATGGCGACCCGCGACGACGATGTGCCGATCACCTGGATGCCGGAGCCGCCGGTGGTGGGGGTCGATGCCGCCATGGCCGCCGAGGCGCCGCTGGTCCAGGCCGACAAGCCGGGCAATCTGTTGCTGAAGGGCGGCGTGAAGCGGGGCGACGCGGACAGCGCCTTCGCCGCGTGTGCCGCGGTGGCGGAAGGCACGTTCGAGACCGCGTTCGTCGAACATGCCTACATCGAACCGGAAGCGGGATGGGCGCTACGGGTCGGCGATCGCATCGAAATCCACGCGACCACCCAGACACCGTACATGGATCGCGACGAGGTGGCGAACCTGATGCGCCTGAAGCCCGAGGCGGTGCGCATCGTCCCCACCGCCTGCGGCGGTGGCTTCGGTGGCAAGCTCGATCTCTCCGTGCAGCCGCTGATCGCCATCGCGGCGTGGAAACTGGGACGGCCCGTCGCGCTCGTCTACACGCGGCCCGAAAGCATGGCCGCCAGCACCAAGCGTCATCCGGCGCGCGTGAAGGCCCGGTTCGGTTGCGATGCCGAGGGCAAGCTGCTCGCCTGCGACGTGACGGCCACGTTCGATACCGGCGCCTATGCCTCGTGGGGGCCGACGGTCGCCAACCGCGTGCCGGTGCATGCGATGGGTCCCTACGCCGTCCCCAACGTGCGCACCTGGGGCGAGGCCTTCTTCACCAACGGCCCGCCGGCCGGCGCCTTCCGCGGTTTCGGCGTGCCGCAGGCCGCCATCGCCCACGAGGCGATGATGGACGAACTGGCCGACCGGCTCGGCATCGACCGGCTGGAGTTCCGCCATCGCAACGCCCTGCGCGTCGGCGACATGACGGCGACGGGGCAGACGCTCTCCCATTCGGCGGGGTTGGCGCAGTGTCTCGACGCGCTGCGGCCGCACTGGAAGACCGCCCATGAGACGATCGCCGCGTTCAACGCCCAGGGCGGTTCGCGCCGGCGCGGCATCGGCATCGGCTGCATGTGGTACGGCATCGGCAACACCTCGATGTCGAACCCCTCGCGCATGCGCGTCGGCCTGTCGCCCGCCGGCACGCTGACGCTCTATAGCGGCGCGCTCGACATCGGGCAGGGCAGCAACACGATCATGGTGCAGATCGCCGCCGATGCGCTGGGCCTGCCCGCCTCGCGGTTTTCCCTCGTGACCGGCGACACCGATCTCACGGCCGATGCCGGCAAGACCTCGGCCTCGCGCCAGACCTTCGTGTCGGGCAAGGCGGCGGAGAAAGCGGGCCAGGATCTCCGCCAGCAGATCCTGCGGCTGGCGAATGCTGGCCCGGAGGCCGTGCTGTCGCTTGAGGGCGCGACGCTCTCGGTGCGTGACGGTGCGGAGGTGCGGACGATCGATCTCGTCACGGCCGGCCCCCTGATGGGCGAAGGCACGTTCGATCCGCCGACCACGCCGCTCGATGCCGACGGCCAGGGCGTGCCCTACGCGACCTACGGGTTCGCGGCCCAGCTCGCCGAGGTCGAAGTCGATGTCGAGCTGGGCACGGTGAAGGTCCTGCGCATCGTGGCCGCTCACGATGTCGGCCGGGCGATCAATCCGACCCTCGTCGAGGGCCAGATCCAGGGCGGCGTGGCGCAGGGCCTGGGTCTCGCGCTGATGGAGGAATACCTGCCCGGTCGCACCGAGAACCTGCACGACTATCTGATCCCGACCGTCGGCGATGTCCCTGAGATCGAGTGCATCCTGATCGAGGATCGCGAGCCGCTGGGTCCGTCCGGCGCCAAGGGAATCGGCGAGCCGGCGCTGGTGCCGACGGCGCCGGCCATCCTGGGCGCGGTCCACCATGCGACCGGCGTGCGCGCCCATCGCGTCCCGCTGCTGCCGCACCGCCTGCGCGAGGCCATCGTCGCCCAAGAGAGAGAAAGACCATGAGCGACGACATCTCGCTCTCGGAAGCCGAGCGCAGCGCCGGCATCGTGCGCTGCGATGCCTGCCCGGTGCTGTGTCGCATTCGTCCCGGCCGGGCCGGCGCCTGCGACCGCTACGCCAACGAGAATGGCGCACTGGTGCGGGTCGATCCGCTGCTGCTGCTCGCCAAACCCGATCTCGCGCGCGTCGCCTTCGCCGAGGGCAGCGAGGCATGGCGCGGCGAGCTGGGGAAGGGCGAAGGCTCGTTCGTCACCGGCGTCGGCGCCACCACTACCTATCCCGACTACAAGCCCGCGCCGTTCATCGTCGCGTCGAAGCATGACGGCGTCGACATGGTCACGGTCGTGACGGAGGGCATCTTCAGCTACTGCGGCGTCAAGGTGAAGATCGACACCGACCGCTATCTCGGCCCCGAACAGGCGGCGGTGCGGGTCAAGGGCGAGGCGGTGGGCCACGTCACCACGGCCGAGTACGGCTCGCAGATGCTGTCGCTGGGCGGCGTCCATCATCTCACCGGCGGCAGCAAGAAGGAGGGCGTCGTCACCTGCGACACCCTGCTGGCGCTGTGCAATCGCGAGGCCGTCGAACTCGCCATCGACGGCGGCTCGACGGTGGTGGTGCAGGCCGACCGGCCGCCGATCGTGAACGGTGTTCTCGAGGAGCGCATGCGGGTCGGCTGCGGCTCCGCCGCCATCGGCATGTTTGCGCCACAGTGGAAGGATCACGTCGACGAGGTGATCGTGGTCGACGACCACATCACCGGCGTGCTCAGTGAACACCAGGGCGGCGCCTTCCTCGACATGAAGCCGGCCGGCATCCGCGTGCGCGGCCGCCGCTCGACGCCGGGCCGCTACTTCCAGGTGGCCGAACCGGGCCTGGGCTGGGGCGGCACCAATGTCAGCGATCCGCTGGAGATCATCGAGAAGATCGACCCGAAGCAGGCGTGGCCCGGCCTGAAGCTGCTGATGGTCTCGACGACCGGCGAGCATTCCGCGTGGTTCACGCTCGACCATGACTTGAAGCCGCGGCCGGCGGAGATGCCGGGACCGGTGCGTCATGTCGTGGAGCGCATTGCCGAGAATTGCGAGCCCGCCCTCTGCACCGTGCTGTTCATGGCCGGCGCCGGCGGTTCGCTGCGTGCGGGCGTGACGGAGAATCCCGTGCGGCTGACGCGCTCGGTGCGCGATACGCTGACGAAAGTCACGCTGGGCGGCGTGCCGGCCTTCGTCTGGCCGGGTGGGGGCATCACTCTGATGGTCGACGTGGCACGCATGCCCCAGAATTCGTTCGGCTACGTGCCGACGCCCGCCCTGGTGGCGCCCATCGAATTCACCCTGCGCGCCGACGACTATGCGGCGCTGGGCGGCTACGCCTCGCGCACCGTCACGCTCGAAGACGTGCTGGCCCGCCACAAGGTGCGCATCGAATGAGCGCCGTCGCCGCACGGTTCGGCGACGGACGGCTGCACCTGCAGCACGGTCCGATCGACCTCATCATCGAAGCGTTCGGCGCGGCGGACGAGGTCGAGCGCGCCTATGCACAGGCAATCGATCGCTTCGGCGACATCCTGCCGACGCTGGTCGGCGAGCTTGCCGTGCTACGGCGCCCGGTGACGCAAGCCTATCCGCTGCTGCAGGGACCGGTGGCGCGGCGCATGGCCGAAGCGGTGTGGCCGCATCGTGCGGTCTTCATCACGCCGATGGCCGCCGTGGCCGGCGCCGTGGCCGACGAGATGCTGCAGGCGCTGGTGCGCGGCCGCACGCTCGACAGGGCCTATGTGAACGACGGCGGCGACATCGCCTTTCATCTTGCGTCCGGGCAGTCGCTGCGCGCCGGCATCTTCGCGCAGGCCCTCGACGGCGTGGCGCTGCTGACACACGAACGGCCGGTGCGTGGTATCGCGACCTCGGGACGGGGCGGGCGGTCCTTCTCGCGCGGCATCGCCGACAGCGTGACGGTGCTGGCCGCGACGGCGGCGGCGGCCGATGCCGCGGCGACGATGATCGCCAATGCAGTGAATGCCGATCATCCCGCCATCGAGCGCCGGCCCGCTTCGTCGCTCGATCCGGACAGCGATCTCGGCGATCTCGACGTGACGGTGGCGGTCGGCGCGCTGCCGTTGGAGATCGTCGACGCGGCGCTCGACCGCGGGCTTGCGGAAGCGCGCCGGCTCCGGCTGTGTGGCCTGATCGACAGCACCGCGCTGTCGTTGAACGGACAATGGCGAATCGAGGCGGGCGGCACGCCGCTTGCTCTATCGGAGGCGGGATGAGCGACCTGGTGAAGATCCGGAAATACGTGGCGACGGTCGAGGAGACGCTCCACGACTTCGGACCGGTGCTGGCGCGGCCGGTGACCAAGGCCGTGGTCGGTGGCGTGATCGCCAAT
This sequence comes from Reyranella aquatilis, assembly GCF_020880995.1. Classification (GTDB taxonomy): domain Bacteria; phylum Pseudomonadota; class Alphaproteobacteria; order Reyranellales; family Reyranellaceae; genus Reyranella; species Reyranella aquatilis. Next base: position 347,007 of record NZ_JAJISD010000006.1, read on the forward strand.
CCCTATGCGGGCCGGCATGTGGCCGACATCCAGCCGATGATGAAGGCGCTGGAGCCGCTGGCGATCGACCTCACCGAGCGGGTGATGAAGATCCTGGGCGCACAGGGCTCCGAACTGGAGGCCTATGGCAAGGGTGCCATCGTCGGCCTGAACGGCGAACTGGAGCATGCCGCGCTTTGGCACCAGCCCAGCGGCTTCGGCATCCGCCATGCGATGGGTGGCGCCAAGTCGATCGTGCCCTCGACGGTGAAGGTCGCGACGGCGGGTACGCGCATCGACATTCCACTGCATCACGTCACGGCGGCCTATGTGCGCAGCCATTTCGACGCCATCGAGTTCTGCGTGCCCGACGGGCCGCGGCCGGACGAGATCGTGTTCATCGTCGCTGCGGCGGTCGGCGGCCGTCCCCATGCGCGGGTGGGCGGGCTGACGCCGGCCGAGATCAAGCTGGGAGACGGCCAGCGATGAGGAGGGGGCGATGAACGACGACGCGCTCGCGGCCGCGATGAAGGTGATGGACGCCTACATCGACGGGCTGAATCGCCACGACGAGCCGGCGGTCAACGACGCCTGCAATTTCCCGCACGTACGCCTGGCCGGCGGCAAGGTGGTCGTGTGGCCCAACCACGGCGACTACAAGCTGGACGATTTCGTCGCCCGCGCCGGCGACGGCTGGCACCACAGCACGTGGGACGAGCGTACGCCGATCCATGTCGGCCGCGACAAGGTTCATCTGAAGGTGAAATTCAGCCGCTGGCGCGCCGACGGATCGCTGCTGGGCGCCTTCGAGACGATCTACATCGTGACCCGGCAGGACGGTCACTGGGGAATACAGGCACGGTCGAGCTTCGCGGACTGAGTGCTTGTGAGGCAAGGGCTGGCCTCTTAGGGTCGGTTCACAGGGAGTGTTTCTCTTGTTCAGGAGGGGGAATTTCATGCTGACCCGCAATCGTCTGCTCGCCGGCACGGCCGCGCTCGTTGCGCTGTCGCTCGTCGGCCCGGCCGCCGCACAGGCTCCGATCAAGATCGGCGAACTCAACAGCTACAAGGTCTTCCCGGCCTTCCTCGAGCCCTACAAGAAGGGCATCGAGCTGGCGGTCGAGGAAGTGAACGCGGCGGGCGGTGTGCTCGGCCGCAAGATCGAGGTCGTGAGCCGCGACGACAACGGCAATCCGGGCGATGCCGTGCGCGTCGCCGAGGAACTGCTGAGCCGCGAAGGCGCCTCGTTCCTGATCGGCACCTTCCCGTCGAACGTCGGCCTCGCCGTCGCCGACTTTGCCAAGCAGCGCAAGGTGTTGTTCATCGCCGCCGAGCCGCTGACCGACAAGATCGTCTGGGATCAGGGCAACGCCTACACGTTCCGCCTGCGCACCTCGACCTACATGCAGACGGCGATGCTCATTCCCGACGCCGTCAAGCTCAACAAGAAGCGCTGGGCGATCGTCTATCCCAACTACGAGTACGGTCAGTCGGCGACGGCCGCCTTCAAGAAGCTCCTGAAGGAGAAGCAGCCCGACGTCGAGTTCGTCGCCGAGCAGGCGCCGCCGCTCGGCAAGATCGACGCGGGTGCGGTCGCGCAGGCGCTGGCGGACGCCAAGCCCGATGCGATCTTCTCCTCGCTGTTCGGACCCGATCTCGCCAAGTTCGTGCGCGAGGGCCAGACCCGCGGCCTGTTCAAGGGCGTCGAGGTGTTCAATCTCCTTGCCGGCGAGCCCGAATACCTCGATCCGCTGAAGGAGGAATCGCCCGACGGCTGGTACGTCACGGGCTATCCGTGGAGCGAGCTCAAGACGCCCGAGCACACCAAGTTCCTCAACGCCTACCAGGCCAAGTTCAAGGACTATCCGCGGCTGGGTTCGGTGGTCGGCTATGCGACGGTTATGTCGGCTGTCGAAGCCATCAAGAAGGCCGGCTCGCTCGACCAGGAGAAGCTGGTCGCGGCGATGAAGGGCCTGACGCTGATCACGCCGTTCGGCATGGTCGAGTACCGGGCAATCGACCATCAGTCGACCATGGGCGCCTATGTCGGCCAGATCGGCGTGAAGGACGGCAAGGGCTACATGAAGAACTGGCGCTTCGTCGACGGCAAGGACGCCCTGCCGAGCGACGCCGACGTCCAGAAGATGCGGCCGAAGAACTGACGGTGATGCAGTCACCGTCATCCCGAGCGAAGTCGAGGGGGCTTGCCTGATGCAGGCAAGGTCTCTCCACTCCGCGCTGCGCGCTCCGGTCGAGACGACGATCTAAGGTGACTCTCGCTTCCATCCTCATCCAGCTGTTGAACGGGCTGGCCGCCGCCGCGTCGCTGTTCCTCGTCTCGGCCGGGCTGTCGCTGATCTTCGGTGTGACGCGGATCGTGAACTTCGCGCACGGTTCGCTCTACATGCTGGGCCTCTACGGCGCCTATTCGCTGATCCAGTTCTTCGGTCGCACGCCACTGGGCTTTTGGGGCGCCGTCGTGCTGGCGGCACTGGCGGTCGGCCTCGTCGGCATCCTGATCGAGGTGCTGGTGCTGCGGCGAATCTACCGCGCGCCCGAACTGTTCCAGCTGCTGGCGACCTTCGCGGTCGTGCTGGTCATCAAGGACATCGCCCTCTTCACCTGGGGCGCCGAGGACCTGGTCGGCCCGCGCGCGCCCGGCCTGTCGATGGCGGTCGAGATCATGGGCCGCCGCATCCCCGCCTACGACCTGCTGCTGATCGCCATCGGCCCGGTCGTTCTGGGGCTCCTGTGGCTGCTGCTGACGCGCACGCGCTGGGGCGCGCTGGTGCGGGCGGCGACACAGGACCGCGAGATGGTGGGGGCGCTGGGCGTCGACCAGGCCAAGCTCTTCACCTCGGTGTTCTTCGTGGGCTCCGTCCTGGCGGGCCTGGGCGGTGCGCTCCAGATCCCGCGCGAGCCGGCCAATCTCGAACTCGACCTCGCCGTCATCGCCGACGCCTTCGTGGTCACGGTGGTGGGCGGCCTGGGCAGCATTGGCGGCGCCTTCCTGGCCGCCATCATCATCGGCGTCGCCAAGGCCTTCTGCATCGGTATCGGCACCGTGACCTGGTTCGGCGTCGAGATCTCCTTCTCCAAGCTGACGCTCGTGGTCGAGTTCCTGATCATGGCGCTCGTGCTGGTCGTGCGGCCCTACGGGTTGCTGGGCAAGCCGCAGGCGGCACAGCGGGCGGCCGAACCGGCGCCGAGGCTGCAGGTACCGTCCTGGACCTTCGCCCTGGTGTGGCTGGCGCTGCTCGCGCTCGTGCCGCTGGCGGCCGACCGCTACACCACGATCCTGCTCACCGACATCGTCTGCTTCGCCCTCTTCGCCGTGTCGCTGCACTTCATCATGGGGCCGGCCGGGATGGTGTCGTTCGGCCACGCCGCCTATTTCGGCATCGGTGCCTACGCGGCCGGTCTGCTGCTGAAGCGCTTCGGCCTGCCGATGGAAGCAGCACTCCTGCTGGCGCCGGCGATCGCCGGCCTTTTCGCCATCGTCTATGGCTGGTTCTGCGTGCGGTTGTCGGGCGTCTATCTCGCCATGCTGACGCTCGCCTTCGCGCAGATCAGCTGGTCGGTCGTGTTCCAGTGGGACTCGGTCACCGGCGGCAGCAACGGCGTGTTCGGCGTCTGGCCGTCGGCCTGGCTCGCCGACAAGACCGCCTACTATTATCTGGCGCTGGTCCTCTGTGGCGCCGGCATTCTGTTCCTGTGGCGCGTGCTGTTCTCGCCGTTCGGCTATGCGCTGCGGGCCGGTCGCGATTCGCCGCTGCGCGCCGAGGCGATCGGCATCGACCTGCGCGGCTTCCAGTGGGCGGCCTTCGTGCTGGTCGGCGCGCTGGCCGGCCTCGCGGGCGCGGTCTACGCCTTCTCCAAGGGCAGCATCTCGCCGTCGAGCATCTCGATCGCGCAGTCGACTGACGGGCTGATCATGGTGCTGCTGGGCGGCGTCGAGACGCTGACCGGCCCCGTGGTCGGCGCGGCGATCTTCACCTGGCTGCGCGACGCGGTGGCGCGCAACACCGAGTTCTGGCGGGCCGTGATGGGCGGCGTGATCCTCCTGATCGTGCTCCTCTTCCCGCAGGGACTGGTCGGCGGCCTGAAGGCGCTGGTCGCCCGCTGGCGGGAGCAGCGCGCATGAGCGACGCGGTGCTGCAGGTCGAGGGGCTTCACAAGTCGTTCGGCGGCGTCCAGGCCGTGGCCGACGTCTCCTTTGCTGTCTCTGCGGGCGAGATGCTGGCGCTGATCGGACCGAACGGCGCGGGCAAGAGCACCTGCTTCAACATGCTGAACGGCCAGCTCGCGCCCGATGCCGGCATCGTGCGCCTCGAAGGCCGCGATATCGTGGGCCTCCGCCCGCGCGCCATCTGGCGGCTGGGCGTCGGCCGCACCTTCCAGATCACCGCCACCTTCGCCTCGCTCAGCGTTCGCGAAAACGTGCAGATGGCGCTCTATTCCCATGCCGGCCGCCTGCGCTCCATGCTGTCGCGCTTCGGCGCGGCTTTCGCGGCCGAAGCCGATGCGCTGCTCGACCAGGTCGGCATGCTCGACCAGGCGGAGCGGACCTGCGGCGTGCTGGCCTATGGCGACCTGAAGCGGGTCGAACTCGCCATCGCGCTGGCCAACCAGCCGCGCCTGCTCCTGATGGACGAGCCGACCGCCGGCATGGCGCCCAAGGAGCGCGTCGCGCTGATGGAGCTGACGGCGCGACTGGCGCGGGCGCGGAACATCGCCGTCCTGTTCACCGAGCACGACATGGACGTGGTCTTCACCCAGGCCGATCGCATCATCGTGCTCGACCGCGGCGTGCTGATCGCCGGCGGGACGCCGCAGGAGGTGCGCGCCAATCCCAATGTGCGCGCGGTCTATCTCGGAAGCGCGCACTGATGGCCGCGGCGATGCTCCAGGTCAACGACCTGCACGCCTTCTACGGCCGCGCCCACATCCTGCACGGCATCTCGCTGGAGGTGCGCACCGGCGAAGTCGTGGCGTTGCTCGGCCGCAATGGGGCGGGCAAGTCGACGGCGATGAAGGCCATCATGGGCCTGGTGCCGCCGGCCCGCGGCGAAGTGAGCTTCGCGGGCCAGCGCATCGAGCGCCTGCCGCCGTACCGCATTGCGCGGCTGGGTCTCGGCTACGTGCCGGAGGAGCGGCGCATCTTCACCGAGCTGTCGGTGATGGAGAATCTCGAAGTCGGCCGGCAGGCGGCGCGCGCCGGTGTGCCGGTCTGGACCGAGGAGAAGCTGTTCAAGCTCTTTCCCAACCTCGCGCGCATGCGCGAGCGGCCGGGCGGGCGCATGTCGGGCGGCGAGCAGCAGATGCTCACCATCGCCCGAACCCTGATGGGCAATCCGAGCTGCGTGTTGCTCGACGAGCCGTCCGAGGGGCTGGCACCCATCATCGTCGAGGAGATGGGGAATTCCATCCGGGCGCTGAAGGGCGAGGGCGTGTCGGTCATCCTGTGCGAGCAGAATCTGCATTTCGCGCTGGGCGTCGCCGATCGCGCCTACATCATCGAGAAGGGCCAGATCCGCTTCGGCGGCTCGATGGCCGAGCTGGCGGCCAACGATTCCCTGCGCGAACAATATCTTTCGGTCTGAACCCATGTCGCCCAAAAGCACCTTCACCGTCGGCATCGATGTCGGCGGCACCTTCACCGACCTGCTGGCGATCGATCCCGCCTCGAACGAGGTGAGGCTGGCCAAGGTGCCGACCACGGTCGAGAACCAGGCGATCGGCTTCATGGCCGCACTGGCGGCGGCCAGCCTCGACCCGGCGCTGTTGCAGGCGGTCGTCCACGGCACGACCACGACCACCAACGCGTTGCTGGAACGCAAGATCGCCAGGGTCGGCCTGATCACCACCAAGGGCTTCCGCGACGTGCTGGAGCTGGGCCGCCGCACGCGCCCGCAGCCCTATGGCCTGCGCGGCACCTTCCGGCCGGTGATCGACCGCGAGGTGCGGCTCGAAGTGCCCGAGCGCATGGATGCCGACGGCAAGATCCTGACGCCGCTCGACGAGGAGGCCGTTGCAGGAGCGGCGAAGGCCTTGCTGGCGGCGGGATGCGAGGCTGTCGTCATCCATTTCCTGCACAGCTACATCAACCCGGCGCACGAGCGGCGAGCCGCCGAGATCGTGCGCGGGCTCTGGCCCAACGCCTATGTCACGGCAGGGCACGTCATCCTGTCGGAATATCGCGAGTACGAGCGCGGCGTGACCGCGGCGGTGAACGCCTCGGTCCAGCCGGTGCTCGACCGCTACCTGTCGCGGCTGCGGACCGAACTGAAGGCCAAGGGCTTCGACCGCGACCTGCTGGTGATGCAGGGCAATGGCGGCACCATCTCCTCGCAGCTGATCGCCGAGGCGGCGGTCAACACGGTGATGTCCGGCCCGGCCTCGGGCGTTATGGCCGCCGCCTATACCGGCCGCGCCTCGGGCCATCCCAACCTGATCACCTACGACATGGGCGGCACCTCGACCGACGTCGGCCTGATCGAGAATGCCGTGCCGCAGGTCTCGGGCGAGCTCGAGATCGAGTATGCGATGCCGATCCACGTGCCGATGGTCGACGTGCACACGATCGGCGCGGGCGGGGGGTCCATCGCCTCGGTCGATGCGGCGGGCATGCTGAGGGTTGGACCGGAGAGCGCGGGCGCGCGGCCCGGTCCCATCTGCTACGGCCGCGGCGGCGCCGAGCCCACCATCACCGACGCCAATCTGGTGCTTGGCCGGCTCAATCCCGACAAGCTGCTGGGCGTCGACCATCCCGTGACGCTCGACCATGTGCGCGACCTCATGCGGGAGAAGGTCGGCCAGCGGCTCGGCCTCGATGCCGAATCGGCGGCCGCGGCCATCCTGCGGATCGCCAACGACCGCATGGCTGGCGCGGTGCGCCTGGTGTCGCTGTCGCGCGGCCACGATCCGCGCGACTTCGCGCTGTTCGCTTTCGGCGGCGCGGGTCCCCTGCATGCGACGGCGCTGGCGCGCGAACTGGGCATTCCCACGGTGCTGGTGCCGGCGCGGCCCGGCATCACCAATGCGCTGGGCTGCGTCGTGGCCGACCTGCGCCATGACTATGTGCGCACGGTGAACAAGCCTTTGTCGGCCGTCGACGACGCCACGGTGGCGCGCATCTATGCCGAGCAGGCGGCCGAGGGCGAGGCCACGATCGGGCGCGAGGGCGTGCCGGTGCGCGAACTGCGCCGCGTGCTGTCCGCCGACATGCAGTTCCAGGGGCAGAGTCACATCCTGTCGGTCGGCGTCGACAGCGCCGAGATCGGCGTCGCCGGCCTGCACAAGGCGTTTGCCGCCGCCTACTTCCGCCGCTTCGGCATCGAGCTGGCGGAGATCCCGCCGGTTCTCGTCAACCTGCACACGGCGGTGATCGGCGTGCGCCCCGAAATCTCGCTGGACGCGCTCGCCGCCACCGATCGAGCGCCCACGCTCGCGGCCGCGAAACTCGGCACCCGCCGCGTGTGGTTCAGCGACGGCTGGCACGACACGCCAGTCTATGCCCGCGAAATGCTGCCGCTCGACGCCACGCTCGAAGGACCGGCGATCCTCGAACAGCTCGACTGCACGACCGTCGTCGAACCGGGCGACACGGTCCGGCAGGACAGGCTCGGCAATTTGCTGATTTCCGTTTCTTAACTCGGATTGAATTGTCATCCTGAGCGAAGCGAAGGATCCTTCGCTCACGCTCAGGATGACACTGAGTTTTGGGAGGAAAAAGTGAAAGTAACCGACGTCGTCTGCCACATCCTGAGCTGCAAGGTCGATAAGCCCTTCGTCTCGGCGCGCGGCTGGGTCTATGGCACGCGCTCGACCTGCCTGGTCGAGATCTCGACGGACGAGGGCATTACCGGATGGGGCGAGTGCTACGGGCCCGCCGCCGTCGCCAAGACCTTCGTCGACACGCAGTTCAAGGCGCGCGTCGTCGGCAGGGATCCGTTCGACGTCGAGGCGATCTGGGAAGATCTCTACAACAGGATCAAGGATTACGGCACAACCGGCATGGCGATCTCGGCCATCTCCGGCATCGACATCGCGCTGTGGGACATCATGGGCCGCGCGGTTAACAAGCCGGTCCACAAGCTGATCGGCGGTGCCTATCGCAGCGAGGTGATTCCCTACGCGACCGGGCTCTACTTCATCGACATGAACCGGCTCGTCGAGGAGGCGGTCGAGGAGGCGCTGGAGTTCAAGCACGCCGGCTTCCAGGCCATCAAGATGAAGATCGGGCTGGGCGACCTGAAGCTCGACACCAAGCGCGTCGCCGCCGTGCGCGAGGCGATCGGCCCGAACGTGAAGCTGGCAGTCGACGCCAACCACTGCTTCTCGGTGCCCAACGCCATCAAGCTCGGCCGCATGCTGGAGGAACACGACATCCTGTGGTTCGAGGAGCCGATCAGTCCCGAGGACCATGATGGCTACATCGAGGTCACGCGCGCGCTCGACATGGCGGTGGCCGGCGGCGAGAACGACTTTACCCGATGGGGCTTCCGCGACGTCATCGCGAAGAAGGCGATGGACATCGTGCAACCCGACCTCTGCGCCGCCGGCGGCTTCTCGGAGTGCCGCAAGATCGCGACGCTCGCCTCGGCCTTCGGCGTCGAATGCGTGCCGCACGCCTGGGGTTCGGCCATTGGGCTCGCCGCCACGGTGCAGTTCTTGGCGGCGCTGCCCGACCAGCCGCCGGCCTTCCGCCCGATGCCGCCGATGCTCGAGTTCGAGCAGACGCCCAATCCCCTGCGCGATCACCTGGCGCAGGCGCCGATCGAGCAGAAGAAGGGCATCGTGACGGTCCCGACCGGACCGGGCCTCGGCATCGAGATCGATCGCGAGGTGCTGAAGAAATACAAGGTGGCGTGACGCACGACCGGCGTCCGCCGACAGCGTGCGGACGGGAGGAAGACACCAATGAAAATCGTCGACGTAAAGGCCTATCCGACCAGCTATCGCGTGCCCAAGGAGCTGCAGGTTTCGCTCGGCATCGGCACCATGACCAAGCGCGACTGCGTGATGGTCAAGGTGACGACCGAGGACGGGATCGTGGGCTGGGGCGAGAGCCATCATGCGCGCTCGCCGGGCAGCATCGGCCACCTGATCAACACGACCCTGAAGGGGTTTGTTGTCGGCATGGATGCGACCGACACGGTCGGCATCTGGGCGAAGATCTACAAGTTCCAGCTCGGCAGCCACGGCATGGGCGCCGCCACCGCCATGGCGATGAGCGGCCTCGACCAGGCGCTATGGGACATCAAGGGCAAGGCGGTGGGCTGGCCGCTCTACAAGCTGCTGGGCGGCTCCAACAGGCCGGTGCCGGCCTATGCCGGCGGCATCTCCCTGGGTTACCAGGCGCCGGAATCGCTGGCCGACGAGGCCGAACCGATGGTGGCGGCGGGCTACAAGGCTCTGAAGCTCAGGGTCGGCGACAGCGTGAAGAACGACATCGCGCGCATGACGGCGGTGCGCAAGCGCTTCGGCGACGACATGGTGCTGCTGACCGACGCCAACACCGGCTACACGGTAGAGGATGTGCGCCGCGTCATGCCGGCGATGGACGAGCTGGGCATCTCCTGGCTGGAGGAGCCGTTCCCGGCCCACGACCATCGCTCCTACGCGATGGCCAAGGGCTGGGGCGTGACGCCGCTGGCGGCCGGCGAGAACCACTACACGCGCTTCGAGTTCCACCGCATCATCGAGGACGGCAACATCACCATCCTGCAGCCCGATCTTTCCAAGAGCGGCGGCATCACCGAGGTGCAGCGCATCGCGGCCGCCGCCTCGATGTGGAAGCTGCCGATCCATCCGCACAGTTCGATGACCGGCCTCAATCACGCCGTGTCGATCCACTTCCTGGCGTCGATCGATAATGGCGGCTACTTCGAGGCCGATCTCTCCGTGGCCAACAAGTTCCGCGACGAGCTGGGCAGCGCGCCGTGGGAGATCGGCAAGGACGGCACCGTCCGCCCGCTCGACAAGCCCGGCATCGGTGTCGAGATCGACGAGGACTTCCTGATCGCCCACCCGGTGATCGAAGGGCCAGGTTATGTGTGACCCCGGTCGCCGTTCACAAAAGGACCTCATGCTGAGGAGGCCGCAAAGCGGCCGTCTCGAAGCATGGGCACGCGCACCACGTCTGTTGCCCATCCTTCGAGACGCCGCGCTCCGCGCGGCTCCTCAGGATGAGGTGGTAGGTCTTGAGAAAGACCAGTCCCGGACGCCCTACGTCGCCGGAATGAGATCGCTCGCCTTCTCCGCGATGGCGTTGGTCGCGGCGTAGGTATTGCCCGACACCATCGTCGGCATGCAGGAGGCGTCGGCGACACGCAGCCCCTCCAGGCCGATCACGCGCATGCTCAGCGGATCGACCACGGCCATCGGATCGGTGCCGAGCTTGGCGGTGCCGACCGGGTGATAGGTCGTCGAGCCGGTCGCGCGGGCATGTGCCATCCATTGCTCGTCGGTCTGCACGGTCGGTCCCGGCAGGTTCTCCTCGATCACGTAAGAGCTGAGCGGCGGCGTGGCGAGCAGCTTGCGCAGGTACTTCATCGCCGCCAGCAGCGCGTCGCGATCGTGCTGGACGGCGAGGTAATTCGGCTGGATCTCGGGCTTGGCCGTGGGATCGGCGCTGGTCGCCTTGACGTGTCCCGTGCTTTCGGGCCGAAGCTGCGAGACGCCGAGCGTCATGCCCGGCACGCGGTCGAGTTCCGAGGTGCCGTAGCGGCCGGGCATGTAGCTGGCCGGCGCGAAGTAGAGCTGCATGTCGGGCGTGGCGAGGCCCGGACGCGTCTTGAAGTAGCCGCCGGCGTGGCTGGGCGCCGCCGTCAACAGGCCCTTGCGCGTGAAGGCATAGCGCAGCACCTCGCCCACCAGCGGCAGGCCGCGGCTCTTCTCGTTCAACGAGCCTGCGCCCTTCACGAGGGCCGAGACGCGCACCGCATAGTGGTCGCGGAAATTGCGGCCCACGCCCGGCAGCGCATGCTTCACTGCCACGCCGATCTCACGCAGGTCGTCGGCGTTGCCGATGCCGGAGATCTGCAGGAGCTGCGGCGTGTTGATCGCGCCACCGCTCAGGATCACGTCGCGACGGGCGCGGAGCTGCTTGGTCTGGCCGCCCTGGCGATAGGTGATGCCGGTGGCGCGCCGGCCTTCGAGGTCGATGCGTTCGACCAGTGCGTGAGTAATGATCCTCAGGTTCTGGCGGCCCATTGCCGGACGCAGGTAGGCGTCGACCGGGCTCCAGCGGCGGCCGCCCTTCATCATGTTCTGATAGAGCATGGTGCCTTCCTGGTCGCCGCTGTTGTAGTCGGGCGAGCGCTTCAGCCCGAGCGCCTCGTTGGCGTCCATGAAGGCGTCGCTCAGCACATGCGGGTCGCGCTGGTCCTCGATCACCAGCGGGCCCGAGCGGCCGCGCACCTCGTCGCTGCCGCCGGTGCGGCTCTCGGCGCGCTTGAAGTAGGGCAGCAGGTCGTCCCACGACCAGCCGCGGCAGCCGAGCTGTGCCCAGGTGTCGTAGTCGGCGGACTGGCCGCGCACGTACAGATGGCCGTTGATGGAGCCCGAGCCGCCCAACACCTTGCCGCGCGGAAACCTTATCCTCCGGCCGTCGATGTGCGGGCCAGGGGCGGTCTCGTAGCCCCAGTTGAGATTGTCGTTGTAGACCGTCTTGTTGAAGCCGGCCGGCACCTTGATCCAGATATGGTTGTCCTTGCCGCCCGCCTCGATCACCGCGACCGAGTTCTTGCCCGAGGCCGACAGGCGATTGGCCAGCACGCATCCCGCGGCGCCGGCTCCGACGATGATGTAGTCGAACTCTTCCATTCTGTTTCCTCCCCTTCTTGTGAAGGTGGTTCTTGTCAGGCAGCCACGACGAGTGTCGATGCCAGCTGGCGCACCGACTTCACCATCGCCATGGCGACCAGCTTGCCGGTCTTGCGGTTCTCCTCGCTGACGGCCACGTCCTCCATGAAGGTGAACCGGCCGAACGTGCCTTTGGCTTCCAGCTCGACGATGTGCGTGGTGAGGGCCGGATCGGCCACGATCACGACTCGCGTTTTGTCGAGGCCGAGACCCGCAATGGCGGCGGCGGCCGAGATGTTCACGTTCTGCGGATATAGTCGCGCGCCCTCGCGCACCGGCCCGTCGAAAACGGTGTAGGGTGCCGTTAGGCCGTCGAGATCGACCAGCGTCTCGGCGATCGTGCCTTTCCACGCCGACGGGTCCTTGCGCACCGTGACGGTGACACTCTCCAGCCCGCCGACCGCGGCACTGCTCAGGATGTCGAGCGCGCCGATGCCGGCCGAGGGCAGGATCAGGCGCCTGCCGCTGGCTTTCGCGGCCGCCAGCAATCGATCGAACAGCGCCGTATCGGTGAAGGCGCCGACGGACGTGACCAGAAAATCTGCGCCGTTCTCCAGCACGCGCTGACCGTACATGCTGACGGCCTCGTGGCCGGCGCATTCGGCCACGGCATCGAACTTGTGCGCGAAAAAGCGGTCGGGCTCGTGCGTCAGCAGGCCCTCCTGCCGGGGCCGGCGCACGAGGACGGACACCAGCTCGATATTCTCCAGCCCGGCAGCTTCGACATGCCTGCCGATGGCGCCGTAACCGATCAATCCCAGCTTCACGAATGCACCTTCACGAGAGGCGGGCCTCCACCCAGCGCGCCCAAGCGACGAGCTGGTCGTCGCTGCGCAGCGGCGCGATCAGCTGCACCGACAGCGGCAGGCCGAATGGGCCGGCATTGAACGGCAGGGCAATGCAGGGCGTGCCCAAAAGCGTCCAGAAGCGATTGAAGATCGGATCGCCTGTATAGCCGAGACCGGCTGGTGCCTCGCCACGGGCGGCCGGCGCCAGCAGGAAGTCGAAGCGTTCCCACACCGCGGCGAGATCGGCCAGCGCCCGGCGCTTGCGCTTCTTCGCGTCGGCGAGCTGGGCGCGGGTGACGCTGTCGCCAACCTCGAGGCTCGCCGTCAGGCCGGGCGACAGGAGGTGGGGGAAGCGGGCGCGTTCCGGCCCGTAATGCTGGGTCGCCTCCTTGGTCATCACCCGGTTGTGCGCGGTGATCAGCGGCCCCCAGCTCTCGGGCATTTCCCAATCGCGCACCCTGGCGCCGCCGGCCCGCAGCGTGCGGGCGGCGACCTCGATGTTCTTCCTGTTGTACGGCTCGGCCTGGTCCCACCACAAAGTGCGGCAGAGACCGACGCGCGGCGCATGCTGGGGCGGATCGGCCGGCGCGTGGCCGTAGGCCGCGCGGATCAGCGCCAGGTCGTTGGCCGTGCGCGTGAAGAACCCCAGCGTGTCGAGGCTGCGGGCGTAGGTCTTGATGCCCGTCGTGTCGGCCCAGCCGAAGGTGCCCTTGTAGGCCACGACGCCGTTGAAGGCGCCGGGGCGGATCACCGAGCCGGAGGTCTGCGTGCCGTATCCGATGGGCACCATCGTGTCGGCGACGGCGGCTGCCGAGCCCGAGGAGGAGCCTCCCGGCGTATGGCGGAGATTGTGCGGATTGTGCGTCTTGCCGGCATGGGCGCCGGCGAATTCGGTCGTCACCGACTTGCCAAGCACGATGGCGCCCGCGTTCACCAGCTGCGTCACGCAGGCCGCGTCGCGGCCGGCGACATGGTCGCGGTAGATTGGCGAGCCGCAGGTGGTGGGCATCGTCCTGGTCGAGATGATGTCCTTCACCGCGAGCGGGATGCCGTGCAGCGGCCCCACCGGCCGGGCGCGCTTGTCGAGCATGTCGGCGCGCTTGCGGGCGCCTTCGGCGTCGAGCGCCTCCCAGGCGTGGACCTGCCCCTCGCGCAGCTCGATCCGGTCGAGGCACGCTTCGACGAGGTCGCGCGCCTTCAGGCGCTTCTGCGACATGCGCAGGATCGCTTCGCTCGCCGACAGCCTGTTGGGCGATTTCGCCATGCGTTCTTCCCCCTCGTAGCCAGTTGGGCGCATGATGACCGAGCCCCGGACGGAAAGGTAGTCCGGCACAATCAGGGAGCGGGCGATGCCCCACGGACTTCCGTTCAAGGTCCAGAAGCTCGGCCACGCGGTGGTGAACGTCACCGACCTCGAACGGTCGCGGCGCTTCTATACCGAGGTGCTGGGCTTCAAGGTCTCCGACGTCTACCCCGCCAGCATGATGCCGGGAGGCATGGTGTTCCTGCGCTCCAACGGCGACCATCATTGCCTGGCGCTGGTCGGCGGTGCGCCGGCCGCGGAGGTCCGGGCACGCACGCTGCACCACCTTGCTTTCGAACTGGCGACGCTCGACGAGGTGTTCCGCGCCCGCGACCACCTCAGGGCGCACGGCGTCGAGATCGTCTACGAGGGCCGCCGCCGCGCCGGCTGCCAGGTCTCGGTCGAGTTCCTCGACCTGGACGGCCATCATCTCGAACTCTACTGGGGCGTCGACCAGATCGGCTCCGACGACCGCTCCCGGCCGGCCGAGGAATGGCGCCAGACCCTGACCCTCGAGGACGCCGTGCGCATCGCGCCGCCGGGACAGGACACGACCCTGCACGATTCCGAACTCAAGAGACGCATTTCCGAACGCTAGGCTGGCATGCCGCTTGCTGCCGGGAGCCTATACGTCAGGAGGGCTCCATGGACATCGGTGTGTTCATTCCGATCGGAAACAATGGCTGGCTGATCTCCACCACGTCGCCGCAATACATGCCGAGCTTCGATCTCAACCGGCAGATCGTGCAGAAGGCCGAGGGCTACGGGCTCGATTTTGCCCTGTCGATGATCAAGCTGCGCGGCTTCGGCGGCGAGAGCGAGTTCTGGGACCACAATCTCGAATCCTTCACCCTGATGGCGGGGCTCGCGGCGGTGACGAGCAAGATCCGCCTCTATGCCTCGGTCGCGGTGCTCACCATCCCGCCGGCGATCGTGGCGCGCATGGCCTCGACCATCGATTCGATCTCGCACGGGCGGTTCGGCGTGAACATCGTGTCGGGCTGGGCCAAGGACGAATACGAGCAGATGGGCCTGTGGCCGGGCGAGGCCTATTTCGGCTACCGCTACGACTACAGCACCGAGTTCGTCACGGTGATGAAGGAACTCTGGGAGACCGGCACTTCCGACTTCAAGGGCAAGTACTTCCAGATGTCGGACTGCAAGCTGAGTCCGCGCCCCGGGACGCCGATCAAGATCGTGAGCGCCGGGCAAAGCCCGCGCGGCATGGAGTTCGGTGCGACCTACTGCA
This sequence comes from Reyranella aquatilis, assembly GCF_020880995.1. Classification (GTDB taxonomy): domain Bacteria; phylum Pseudomonadota; class Alphaproteobacteria; order Reyranellales; family Reyranellaceae; genus Reyranella; species Reyranella aquatilis. The sequence goes on from NZ_JAJISD010000006.1 coordinate 362,194, forward strand.
ACTACAACTTCACCCTGGGCAAGGGCGTGAACACGCCGACCGCTCATGCGCCGACCAACCAGCTGATGGTCGATGCGGCGGCCAGGACCGGCCGCGACGTCGGCAACTACGTGCTGATGATGGTGATCGCCGACGAGACCGACGAGAAGGCGATGGCCAAGTGGAAGCTCTACAACGAGGGGGCCGACATGGGCGCGATGGCCTGGATGTCGGGCCAGGCCGATGCCGATCCCAATGCGGCCGAGGGCGGCACCGCCAAGGCGATCTCCGCGCCGGAGGGCGCGATCAACTTCAACATGGGCACGCTGGTCGGCTCCTATGCCAGCGTGGCGAGGATGCTCGACGAATGCGCCACCGTGCCCGGTACCAAGGGCATCATGCTGACCTTCGACGATTTCCTGGCCGGCATGGACCAGTTCGGCCGGCACATCCAGCCGCTGATGAAGTGCCGCAGCGACCGGCTGGCCCAAGCAGCCTGAGCCTCGACCTCAACCCGAGGGGCGCAGGCGCGCGTCTCAGGGTGCGGGTGTTTTGTATGGGGCTCTGTCAGTGCTCCGACTTGGCGGGCGTCTCCAACGGCGCCGGCGGCTTGGTGCCCATCCAGCCCTTGACCGTTTCGCGGAAGCGCTGGAAGGCGACGTAGAGGCCCGGGATCACGAAGATGCCGAGGAACGACGCCGCGATCATGCCGCCGAACACCGCGGTGCCGACGGCGCGCTGGGTGGCGGCGCCGGCGCCCGAGGCGATCACCAGCGGGATCAGGCCGCAGATGAAGGCGAACGAGGTCATCATCACGGCGCGGAAGCGCAGGCCCGCGGCCGTGGTGGCGGCCGTGACGACATCGACGCCCTTGGCGCGCTCGGCCATCGCGAACTCGATGATCAGGATGGCGTTCTTGGCGGCCAGCGCGATCAGTACGACGATGCCGATCTGGGCATAGATGTTGTTGTCGAGGCCGGCGACGAAGAGCGCCGTCACGGCGCCGAACAGGCCGACCGCCACCGACAGCAGGGCGGCGAGCGGGATCGCGGTGCTCTCGTAGAGGCCGACCAGGAACAGGTAGGCGAAGACCACCGCCAGGCCGAGGATGAACCCGGTCTGGCCGCTGGCGGCCTTCTCCTGCAGCGCCGTGCCCGTCCATTCGTAGCCGAAGCCGGCGGGCAGGGTCGACTTCGCCAGCCTCTCCATGGCGGCCAGCGCATCGCCCGAGGAATAGCCGGCGGCCGGCGCACCGTTCAGCGTCACCGAACGCAGGTTGTTGTAGCGGATGATCGACGAGGGCGCGGTGATCAGCTCGACGTTGGCCACGGTCTGCAGCGGGATCAGCTCGCCGCTGGAGGATCGGATACGCACGCGGAACACGTCGTTGACGCTCTTGCGGTCCGACGCCTCGGCCTGGACCTTCACCTGCCAGGTCTTGCCGAACAGGTTGAAGTCGTTGGTGTAGGTGCCGCCCATCGAGGTCTGCAGCGCCGAGAAGATGTCGGCGATGTTGACGCCCAGCGCCTGGGCGCGCTCGCGGTCGATTTTGAGGTTGATCTGGGGCGTCGAGGCCGCGTAGGTCGTGAACACGCCCTGCAGCTCGGGCACCTGCTGCGCCGAGATCATGAGCCCGCGCGCCACGGCGGCGAGTTCGGTCGGCGAGGCACCGGCCAGCGCCTGCAGCTGGAACTCGAAGCCCGAGGAATTGCCCAGGCCCATGATGGGCGGCAGGTTGAAGGCGAAGACATTGGCCGCCGCGATCTGCTGGAAGGCGGCATTGACCGTCTTCAACGCCTCGAACACCGAGAGATTGCCCGCCTTGCGCTCGTCGAACGGCTTCAGGGCCACGACGACCAGGGCGCGGTTGGGGAGGGCCAGCCCGTCGAGCAGGCTGAAACCGCTCACCGTGAAGATGCTCTGCAGCCAGGGCTGTCCTTCGATCGACTTCTCGACCTGTTCGACGGCACCCAGCGTGCGGTTGGTCGAGGCCGCGTCCGGCAGCTGGACCTCCGCCATGAAGGCCCCCTGGTCCTCGTCGGGCAGGAAGCCCGAGGAGACCATGGAGCCGATACCACCGGTGCCGGCGACGAAGCCCGCGACCAGCAACAGGGCCACGATGCCGCGACGGGCCAGTGGGGTCACCACCTTCACGTATCCGTCGCGCGTCCGGTCGATGCGGCCCTGCATCCAGCCGATGACGCCGGTGGGCTTCTTCTTGTGACGCAGGATGAGCGAGCACAGCGCGGGCGAGAGCGACAGGGCGTTGATCGCCGAGATGATCATCGAGACCGAGACGGCGACCGCGAACTGCGCGTAGAGCTGGCCGGAGATGCCCGGAATGAAGGCGGTCGGGATGAACACCGACAGCAGCACCAGCGTGATGGCGATGATCGGGCCGGTGACCTGGCCCATCGCCTTCTCGGTCGCCTCGGCGACCGTGAGGTGGGGCTCGTGCTCCAGGATGTGCTCGACCGCCTCGACCACGACGATGGCGTCGTCGACCACGATGCCGATGGCCAGCACCAGCGCCAGCAGCGAGATGGTGTTGGCCGAGTAGCCCATCGCCAGCATGACGGCGAAGGTGCCGACCAGGGCCACCGGCACGGCGATGATCGGGATGATCGTGGCGCGCAGGTTGCCGAGGAAGATGAAGACCACGATGCCGACCAGCACGAAGGCCTCGATCAGCGTCTTGATCACGCTCTTGATCGTGGCCTTCACGAACACGGTCGTGTCGTACATGACGTCGTAGGCGACGTCCTCGGGGAAGCGCGGCTCGAGGTCCTTCAGCGCCTGGCGGACGCCCTCGGCGGTGGCCAGCGCGTTGGCGCCGGGGAGCTGGTAGATCTGGATGCCGGTGGCGGCCCTGCCGTTGTAGCGGCCGGACTGGTCGCTGTTCTTGGCGCCGAGTTCGACGCGGGCGATGTCCTTGATGCGGACCAGCGCGCCGTCGGACTGGGCGCGCACCACGATGTTCTCGAATTCCTCGACCGTCGTCAGGCGGCCCTGGGTGGTGATGTTGAGCTGGAAGTCGACGTCGTTCATCAGCGGCGCGGCACCCACGAGGCCGACGGCCGCCTGCACGTTCTGCGCCTGCACCGCCTTCACCACGTCGTCGGGCGTGATGTCGAGGCTGGCCATGCGCTCGAGGTTCAGCCAGACGCGCATCGAATAGTCGAGCGCGCCGAACAGCGTCGCGTTGCCGACGCCGGGCACGCGACGCAGCGTGTCGAGCAGGTTGATGGTCGTGAAGTTCGACAGGAACAGGCCGTCGCGGCTTCCCTTGGGCGAATAGACGGCGACGACCTGCAGCAGCGCCGAGGACTGCTTCTTGGTGGTGACGCCGTTGCGCTGCACCTCGGGCGGCAGCAGCGCGATTGCCTGGTTGACTCGGTTGGTGACGTTGACGGTGTTGAGGTCGGGATTCGAGCCGACCTCGAAGCTGACGGTCAGGTCGTAGCTGCCGTCGCCGCCCGAGGTCGACTTCATGTAGATCATGCGCTCGACGCCGTTGACCTGCGCCTCGATGACCTGAGCCACGCTCTCCTCGACCGCCTGGGCCGAGGCGCCGGGATAGACCGCCGTGACCTTGACCTGCGGCGGCACGATGTCGGGGAACTGCGCCACCGGCATCGCCGTCATGGCGATGATGCCGGCGATGCTGATGACCGTGGAGATGACGAAGGCCAGCCGCGGCCGGCGGATGAACAGCGACGCGATGCTCATGGGCCGCTACTTCTTCGAAGCCGCGGGCGGTGCCACGCTGGGATTGACCGTCATGCCGGGCCGCACGCGCTGCTGGCCCTGCACGATGACCCGCTCGCCGGCCTGCAGGCCGGAAGTGATGGCGACGAGGCCGTCGCGCGCGACGCCGGTCCGGACGCGCTTCTGCTCGACCACGTTCTTGTCGTTGACCACGAACAGGTAGGCGCCGCTCTGGTCCTGGGCGATCGCGGCCTGCGGAACGGCGACCGAGGTCGGGACCTTCTCGCCCTCGATGATGACGCGAACCGTCTGGCCGTCGGTCAGGACGCCGTTCTTGTTGTCGAAGGTGGCGCGCACGATCTGGCCGTCCGTCTTGGCGTCGACGGTGACGTCGATGAAGTCGATCTTGCCTTTCTCCTGGTAGACGGAGCCGTCGGCCAGGCGCAGGCGGACCACGATGCCGGCCGGGTCGGTGCCCGACGTCCGCTTGGCCTCGAGTAGCTCGCGCTGCGTCACCGGAAACAGGACGCGGATCGGATGCTCGCTGACCACGGTGGCCAGCACGCCCGAATCGGGGCTGACGAGGTTGCCGGGGGAGAAGGCGGCGCGGCCGACGCGCCCGTCGATGGGCGACTTGATCTCGGTGTAGGAGAGCTGGAGCTCGGCGTCGCGCAGCTGGGCGTCGGCATCCTCGACCTGCGCCTTGGCCTGGAGCTGCTCGGACAGGCGCTGGTCGTAGGTGACCTGGGTGCCGGTGTTGGAGCGCAGCAGCTCGGCGGCGCGCTTCAGCTGCATCTCGGCGTTGGCGAGGGCCGCGCGCGCGGCGTCGCGCTGGGCCTTCTTCTGGTCGACGGCGGCCTGGTAGGTCTCCGGCTCGATGGTGAAGAGGACCTGGTCCTTCTTGACCTGGTCGCCGTCGGCGAACTTGCGCGGACCGAGGAAGCCCTTCACGCGGGCGCGCAACTCCACCTTGTCGACGGCGGCGACGCGGCCGATGAACTCGGACTGGTCGGCGATCGGCTTCATCTCGGCCGGCTGGACGAGCACGGCCGGCGGCGGACCACCCTGCTGGGCACGTGCAGGCGCCGTGCTGCAGACGGCCCAAAGCGCCGCAGCGACGAGCATCGATGCCGTCGAACGCCGGTTTCTCATCGTCATTTCCCCGCTCAAATCTGGCCCGGGAACACTGCCCCAAATCCCCCAGATGGTCACGGCATTTCAGGCCGATTGGGCCTTGCAAGACCGCGCCTGATCGGAGAGGAGTCGAGGATGCAGGCGTTGCGATGGTTGGCACTCGTATTCGCGGCGGCATGCGCCGTCGCGCCCTTGCATGCCTTGGCACAGACGCAGGCGCCGGCTCAGCCGCCGGTTCAGAATCCCGGCCAGAATTCCGGGCCGGCCGCTCCCGTGCAGACGCCGGGATCGGCCCAGCGCAGCAGTTTCGCCAATCCCGCCGAGTACGACAGCTACATGGCGGCGCTGAACACGAAGGATCCCGCGCGCAAGGCGCAGGCGATGGAAGTGTTCATCGCCTGGTATCCGGGCAGCATCCTGCGCCTCGAGGCGCACGAGCAGGCGATCTCGGCCTGGCAGGCCGCCAACCAGCCGGCCAAGGCCGACGTGCTGGTGGCTCGCCTGCTCCAGATCGATCCCGACAATCTGCGCGCGCTCGCCAACCGCGCCTATGTCGGACGGCTGAAGGCCTCCGGCGGCGAGGCCGCGGCGCTGGCCGGCGCGGTGACGGCGTCCCAGCGCGGTCTCGCCGTGATGCCCAAGTGGCAGAAGCCGGCGCTGCTCGACGATGCCGGGTTCGCGAAGGTCAAGGAGCAGCTGGCGGGTGTCTTCAACGGCGTGCTGGGGTTCGCCGCACTGCAGGAGAAGGACTACGACAAGGCGCGGGTGTACTACCGCGAAGCGGTCGCTGCCGATCCGACCAATCTGCAGGATGTCTATCAATACGCGGTCGCACAGCTGGAGGGCTCGCCCGTCGATGCGCTGGGCTTCTGGTATGGCGCCCGCGCGATCGCCATCGCCCGCGCCGCCAAGAGCGATTCGGCCGCGCAGGACATCGATCGTTATGTCCGCTCGCGCTACCGCGTCTATCGCGGCAGCGAGGAGGGATGGGACGCGATTGTGACGCGCGTCGCCAACGAATCGGCACCCCCGGCCAACTTCAAGAAGTCGATCCCGCGTGCCATGACGCCGCCTGAGCAGGCGCTGCAGGTGCTCGAGGACAACGAGCCCAACAAGTTGACTCCCGCGCAATGGGTGCTGGTGCTACGCCATCGCGACGTGAGCCCCGCCAACAAACGCGCCGCCGAGGCGGTATGGAAAGCGATCGGCGAGAAGCAGGGCGCCTCGCGGCTGAAGATGACCTTCAAGGTGGTGTCGGTCACGCCCGAGCGCATCGAGGGCGCGATCACCGACGAGGCCCAGGCCGGCAACCTCGTGGACATCGAGGTCACGCCGGCGCGTCCGCTGAATCCGCCACCTTCCGTGGGCACCAAGATCGCGATGTTCGGCACGCTGAGCGAATACCGCACCCAGCCGTTCGCGTTCCGCTTCGTGCGGGCGGAACTCGCACCGGAATCGATGCCGGTCGCCGGCGGACAGTGCGCCGATCCGCGGCCGCAGATGTGCACCAAGGATTATCGCCCCGCCTGCGGCCAGCTGCGCGACGGCTCGCGCAAGACCTACGGCAACGCCTGTACCGCCTGCAGCGACCCGCAGGTCGTGAGCCAGGGTGCCGGCGCCTGCCCGTGAGTACTGTGGAGCGGTCATGATGACCGCTCATTGTTCGGCGCTCCCGGACATCGCAAGGCGATGTCCTGGCGCTTGCCGGCCGAGCTTTGCTCGGCCTAATGAGCCATCAAGAGCGGCACGCGGCAGGACGAGATGACCTTGCCGGTCGCGCCGCCGAGGCCGAGGAAGCTCATCATCTGGCCGCGACCGTAGGCGCCCATTACCAGCAGGTCGGCGCCCTTGCCGTGCGTGTAGTCGAGCAGGGCGCGGCCGCGTGCGCGGCCCGACACGGCACCGGGGTCGATCGCGTCGATCACCGTCTTGATGCCATGACGGCCGAGATTGCGCGCGAGGTACGACGCGCCGACATCGTCGGCCTTGGAGCCGACGACCAGCAGGGTGATGGTGCTCGCCTTGGCGAGGAACGGCAGGGCGTATTCGACGGCGCGGGCAGCCTGGAAGCTGCCGTTCCACGCCACGACGATCGAGCCGAAGCCGCCGCTGCCGGCGTTGGGCGGCGCGATCATGACGGCACGGGCGCATTCGTGGATGGCGGCCTCGACGGTGGCGGGCGCGACGTTCTCGGGGTCGGAGCCTGGACGGCCGAGCACCAGGAGGTCCGAGCAGCGTCCCATCGCGACCAGCGTGTCGAGCGTCGCGGTCTCGGCGGCGGTGTAGGTTGAGCCCGTTACGCCTGCGAGCACTTCCTTGTAGGCGCTCTCGGACGCCTTGCTGCGCTCCTCGAGCCGGTCGTCGTCGAGGTTCATGATGAGTGGCATCGCCTCGCCGCTCATCGCGAGGCCGCCGACCGCGCCGCCGGCCGGGCCGACCGGCAGGTGCAGCGCGTCCACGCTGGCGTCGAAGATCGAGGCGACGCGCGCGGCCAGTCGGAACGACATCGCGGCATCGGGGCCGCCTTCGGACACGGCCAGGATCGACTTCAACATGTGGACACTCCCCCAACGGATCTTTCAGGACGCGCGATTAAGAGGCGGCGGCGCGCCCGGTGCAAGCCATGTCTTTCGGTCGGCGGCTTTGCCGCGTCGATCGGGCCCTCAGGCCCGCGCTGCCCGTGCGAGGCCGGTCATGAGATCGGCAACGCCGCCCAGTTCCTGCCCGGCCCTGCGTGCGCCCTGGAGAACCTCGTCGAGCGAGCGGCCGTTGGCCAGCGACGCCGCGCCCCAGAGCAGCGCCGAGCGCATGCCGCTCTTGCAGAAGGCCACCACCCGGACGTCGCCGGATGCCAGCAGGTCGGCCAGCGCGCGCACCTGCTCGGGCGTCGCACGCGGGCCCGAGAACGGCAGGTCGAGGAATTGCAGTCCGGCTGCCTCGGCGGCGGCGCGTAGCTCGGCGGTCCTGGGCTGGCCGAAGAAGGCCTCGCCGTCGGGCCGGTTGTTCACCACGGCGGTGAAGCCCGCGCCGGCAATCTCGGCCATGTCGGCCGGGTCGAGTTGGCCGGAGACGGAAACCCGGTCGTCGACGGCAAGAAGAGAAAGGCTCATGTCGACAACTCGCGTTTGCGGATCCAATGAATGAGAGGCAGGGCCAGGAGCACCATCCAGAGCTTACCCATGACCTGTCCGGCGACATAGTCGAGGCTGCCGAAGGCCAGCCACAGGAACAGGATGCTGTCGGCCACCAGCCCGACGACGCTGCTGGCGAGGACGGCCAGCACCAGCCCGCGCGACTGCAGCGGCGTATAGACCGCGAAGTCGGCGAGCTCGGAAAGCAGGAAAGCGGCGGTCGAGGCGATCAGGAGCTGCGGCGGCGCGACGGCGCCGGACAGCGCCGCGCCGGCCACGATGGCGGCCAGCGTGACGCCGCGACCCAGCCGTCGCTGCACGAGATCGCGCAGCACCAGCGCCAGTCCGATCATCAGCACGCCCGACGGTGCCATCAGCGGCTTGTCGCCGGGACCCCACGGCCACACCGGCACCAGGCAGGGACCCTGCGGCACGCAGACGGCGCCGACATGTCCGATCATCCAGTTGGCGAGCGGGATGCAGGCGACGAACGCGAGGAAGTAGGCGAGGCCTTCGAGCTTGGCCCGCTTGGACGAAATCATGAGCGCGCTCCTAGCAGGTCTGCCGCGCGGCTGGAACCCGGGGGAACCCGCCCGCGATGGTTGCGTTTAAGCGCACACAATCCAGGAGATTTCATGCAGCCCATCGCCCGCCGCTCAATCCTGTTCGGCATTGCCACCCTGTCGGTTCTTCCGGCCACCGCTGCGTTCGCCGTCAACGCCCTGCCGGACGCCCGCTTCGTGGGCTTCGCCCAGGAGTTCAACGACTTCGAGATCGCCTCGGGCCGCCTCGCCCTTGCCAAGTCGAGGAACGAGAACGTCCGCGGCTTCGCGGCCCGCATGGTCGCCGACCAGACCGAGGCCGCGCAGTTTCTCAGCAAGTCGCGGCAGGAAGCCGGCGTCTCCTACGCGCCCGATCCGAGCAACGCGCCGGGCTGGACAGCGACGCTGCAGCGGCTGAACGTGCTGGAGGGTGTCGAATTCGACACCGCCTACGCCAACGCCCAGCTCGCGGCGCACATCGATGCCAACGCACAGTACGGGGCCTACTCCCAGGACGGCGGCAACGGGGCGCTGCGCCGCTATGCCCAGGGCCAGCTTCCGAAGATCCAGCAGAACCTCACCGGCGCCCGTCAGCTGGCCGGCGGCCGCTAACCGCTCAGAGCGAGGATCTTCCCTCGCGCCAGGCAATGAAGCCCCGCTTGCGCAGTGCGCAGGCGGGGCATTCGCCGCAGCCGTATCCCCAGTCGTTCGGCCGCCCGCGCACGCTGTCATAGCAGGTGTGGGTGTGCTCCAGGATGAGCTCGACCAGCGCGCGTCCGCCCAGCTCGTTCGCCAGTCCCCAGGTCTCGGCCTTGTCGAGCCACATCAGGGGTGTGTGCAGCACGAATGCGCGGTCCATGCCGAGGTTGAGCGTTACCTGCAACGCCTTGATCGTATTGTCGCGGCAGTCGGGATAGCCGGAAAAATCGGTCTCGCACATGCCGCCCACCAGGTTGCGGATGTTCCGCCGCCACGCGACCGCCGCGGCGAAGGTGAAGAACAGCAGGTTGCGGCCGGGCACGAAGCTGTTGGGCAGGCCATCCTTCTCCATCGCGAAGGCGACGTCGCGGGTCAGCGACGTGTCGCTGATCTGCCCCAGCACGCCCATGTCGATGAAATGGTCTTCGCCCAGCCTGTCCGCCCATTGGGGAAACTGGCGCCGGACTTCGGCCAGAACCACCAGCCGTTGATCGAGTTCGATCCGGTGCCGCTGGCGATAGTCGAAAGCGACCGTCTCGACATGCGTAAATCGTTCTAGCGCCCAGGCCAGACACGTGGTGGAATCCTGACCGCCGGAGAAGAGGACGAGGGCTGATCGAGCATCGTTCATGAGGGGCTTTATCGCCCGCAACCTCGCTTCGCGCCACCGCGTTGGCTTGTTTACCAGTCCTGCAACCACGGAGGGGGGAACCCATGTTCGTCTCCGATATCCTGTCGCGTAAGGGCGGTCTTGTTTTCACGGTCACGCCCGGCACCACGGTCGGCCAGATTGCCCAGCAGCTGAGCACGCGCCGCATCGGCTCGGTGCTGGTCCTCGACGCCGACAGCGCCGTCGCCGGCATCGTGTCGGAGCGCGATCTCGTCCAGGCTTTTGCCGGCCACGGCGCGGCGGCGCTGGCGTTCGAGGCGCAGGCCGTCATGACGCGCGAGGTCGTGACCTGCGATCCCGACGATTCGATCGACGAGATCATGGAGATCATGACCCGTGGCCGCTTCCGCCACCTTCCGGTGGTGCGGCACGGCGAACTGCTGGGGCTGATCTCGATCGGCGACGTGGTGAAGGCGCGGCTGGAAGAAGCGCGCCATGAAACCGAGGCGCTGCGCGCCTACATCGTCGCCGGCTAGCGCAACGCTTAAGTTCGTGGACGATCTCCGCTAGGGTCCGGCCGGACCCTGGGCGGAGATCGCATGTCATTACCCCTGCAAGGCAAAGTCGCGCTGGTGACGGGCGCGGGCAAGAATATCGGCCGCACGATCGCGCTCACCCTGGCGCGCGATGGCGCGTCGATCGTGGTCAACGGCCGCTCGGACAAGGCGGCGGTCGACGCGGTGGTCGCGGAAATCGAGGCGGCCGGCGGCAAGGCGATGGCCGCGATGGGCGACGTGTCCGATCCCGCGGTGCCGCCGCGCCTCGCGGCCGAGGCGGCGGCGAAGTTCGGCGGCGTCGACATCCTGGTCAGCAATGCCGGGCTGCGCCGCCAGACCTCCTTCCTGGACATGTCGTTCGACGAATGGCGCGAGATCATGTCGGTCGCGCTCGACGGCGCCTTCCTGCTGGGCAAGGCGATCGTGCCGCAGATGGTGGCGCGCGGTGGTGGTGCCTTCGTGGCGCTGTCCGGCATCTCCACCCATGTCGGCACGCCCAACCGCTGTCACGTATCGGCCTCGAAGTCGGGCCTCGAAGGCCTGATGCGGGCACTGGCGGTTGAACTGGCGCCGCACAAGATCACCTGCAACGCGCTGGCGCCGGGCGCCATCGATACGACGCGCGGCGCTTCGGCCGGCGCCGCGCCGCCCTACCGCGTTAACCGGCCCATTCCGCTGAAGCGCTTCGGCACGGTCGAGGAGATCGCCGCCATGGTGCGGCTGCTGGTCGGGCCGGAAGGCACCTTCATCACCGGCCAGACGATCCATGTGAACGGCGGCGAGTTCCTGACGTGAGGAACCTGATCACTGACGTTCCCGGCGTGCTGGTCGGCAACGCCCAGGACATGCGCGCCGCCACGGGCGCCACCGTCGCGATCTTCGAGCAGGGCGCAATCGCCAGCCTCTCGACCCTGGGCGGCGCGCCGGGCGATCGCATGGCCACCTCGCTCGAACCGGAAATGGTCGGCCAGGCAATCGACGCCGTCGTCCTGTCGGGCGGCTCGGTCTACGGGCTCGATGCCGCCGGCGGCGCGTCGGCCGTGTTGTGCCAACGCGGCCAGGGCCGGACCTTCGGCGGCCTTGCCATCCCGGTCGCGGTGCAGGCCATCCTGTTCGACCTGATCAACGGCGGCGAAAAGGACTGGATGCGCGAGCCGGTGAAGCACAAGCCGCCCTACTGGGATCTCGGCCGCGATGCCGCGCTGGTGGCCGCGCATGAGTTCGCGCTGGGCACGGCCGGCGCCGGCGTCGGTGCGACCACGGCCGGCCTGAAGGGTGGGCTGGGTTCGACCAGTGCGAAGACCAGCCAGGGGTTCACCGTAGGCGCGCTTGTCGCAGTGAACGCGGTCGGCGCGGCCACGATCGGCAGCGGGCCGCATTTCTGGGCCGGCGCCTACGAACAGGGCGACGAGTTCGGCGGCCTGGGCTGGCCTGCGAAGCTGCCCGACGATGCGCTCAAGCTGCGCTTCAAGGGCCAGCCGCTGCCGGTCACGGCCACCACCATTGCGCTGGTCGCCACCGATGCGACCCTCACAAAGGCGGAGTGCAAGCGGCTCGCCATCATGGCGAACGACGGGCTGTCGAAGTCGCTGCGTCCGGTTCATGCGCCCAACGACGGCGACACGGTATTCGCCGCGGCGACCGGCAAGGCGGGCCGCGGCGGCGATCCGCCGATCCTCACGGAACTCGGCACGGTGGCCGCCGACTGCCTCGCGCGCGCGGTGGCACGCGGCGTCTACGAGGCGACGGCGCTGCCGTTTCCCGGCGCGGTGCCCGACTGGAAGACGAAGTTCGGAGGCGGACGGCGATGAGTTACCTGGTCGTCTTCGTGGGTGCCGGCATCGGCGGCGCGGCGCGCCATGGCATGAATATCTGGGTGGCGCGGCTGCTGGGCTCGCACTTCCCCTGGCACACGCTGGTGATCAACATCCTGGGCTCGATCGTGATGGGCCTGATCACCGGCTGGTTCGCCGAACGGATCGGTGCAGCCGGGCACCTGCGGCTGTTCCTCGCCACCGGCATCATGGGCGGCTTCACGACCTTCTCCGCCTTCTCGCTCGACGCGGTGCTGCTGTGGGAGCGGCATGAATATCTGATGGCGGCGCTCTATGTCGGCGGCTCGGTCGCCGGCGCGATCGCGGGCCTCGCGGCCGCCCTCTGGATCATGGGCAAGGCGCTGGCGTGAGCCAGCCCGAGATGTTCGACGTCGTCGTGCTGGGCGGCGGCGCCGCGGGGCTGATGTGCGCGATGCGGGCCGGCCAGCGCGGCCGCAAGGTCCTGCTGCTCGACCATGCCGAGAAGGTCGGCAAGAAGATCCTGATCTCGGGCGGCGGGCGCTGCAACTTCACCAACCTCGACGCTCGGCCGGAGGCGTTTCTTTCGGCCAATCCGCACTTCTGCAAATCCGCATTGGCGCGTTACACCCAGCACGACTTCATCGAGCTGGTGAACAAACACCGCATCGCCTGGCACGAGAAGACGCTCGGCCAGCTCTTCTGCGACGGCTCGGCGCGACAGATCGTGGCGATGCTGCTCGACGAATGCGCCGCCGTGGGCGTCGACGTGCGGGTCGCGCACAAGGTCACGCGTGTCGAGAAGTCCGATCGCTTCACGGTCGCGACGGACCACGGCGATTTTTCCGCTGCCTCTGTCGTTCTGGCGACCGGCGGCCTTTCGATCCCGAAGATGGGTGCGACCGGCTTTGCGCACGAGGTGGCGCGTCACTTCAAACTGCGCGTCACCGAGACGCGGCCGGCTCTCGTGCCGCTTACGCTGCCCGTACCTGAGATCAGCGGCGTGGCGCTCGATGTCGAGGCGCGCTGCGGCCGCGCCCGCTTTCGCGAGGCGCTGCTGTTCACCCATCGCGGCCTGTCGGGCCCGGCGATCCTTCAAGTCTCGTCCTACTGGAAGCCCGGTCAGGAGATCGTGGTCGACCTTCTGCCCGATCTCGATGCCGCGTCGTTCCTGAAGGAACGCAAGCGCACACGACCCAAGGCCGAGCTGCGCACCATCCTGGCGGAAATCATGCCGCAGCGGCTGGCGCAAAGCCTCGCGCCCGAAGGCATCATGGCCAACCAGCGCGACCGCGATCTCGACGCGCTCACGCACCGGCTCAAGCTCTGGACGTTCGTGCCGAACGGCACCGAGGGCTACGCGAAGGCCGAGGTCACGCTGGGCGGCATCGACACCGACGGCCTCTCCTCGAAGACGATGGAAGCGCAGAAGGTCCCCGGCCTCTACGCGATCGGCGAGGCCGTCGACGTCACGGGGTGGCTCGGCGGCTACAATTTCCAATGGGCCTGGTCGTCGGGTTGGGTGGCCGGCGAGGCCGTGTGAGGTTCCCGCAGGGAGGCGGTTGGTGTCATTCGGAACGATACTGCAGATCGCCTATGTGACCGGCGCCCTTGTTTGTCTGTATTTCTGGCTCCGAGGGCTTCTGGAGATCCGGGCGGCGCGTCGGGAACCGGCCAGCCTCCTGGCTGACAAGAGCTTCCGCGCGATCTATCGCGCGAAACCGGAAGACTATTTCGGTCGAGGCCGCGAGACTGTTTTGCGTGCGCAGAGGAGTTGGCGCTTGGCGCTGATCAGCGGCTTCATCGCCGCTCTTCTCGGTGCTTTTTCCCAAGTCTTGGGCCGTTGATTGGCCTACGCGGTGTGATCGGCTTCGCGCCAGTGACCCAGATAACTCTTTCTCAAGTGGGATCGCGAGGTCTTGCTGGTTGAGGCACCCGATCGGGGTGAACATCTCCTCGACGAGGAACGGTGAGAGGTCGCGATGGCTCGTCGAGGATCAGCAGGCACGGTTCACCCATCAGCCCGCAGCCGATCGTCCGAATCTGCTTCACGCCGCCGCTGATTGCCCGTGCCGAAATCCCGGACGTCAGTAGTAGGCTTTCTCCGATTTTGGCGGATCAATGGTGACAGAAGTCAAACGCTCTTCGCCGGGTCCGCTACGGACGCGATTGCGGATATTGTGTTCCAGCACGGAAAGCTCCGATGCGGCGAAAAAATCGTCGCGATCCTCGCCGGCTTCGAAGTAGCGACCGAGATCGCATCGGCTGAAATCACCGAGGAAGATTGCCGACATTTCCGAACCATGGTTCTTCAGAAACGCGAAAGGCCGGCCATCCTTGCGCAGAAGAAGATCGATCAGCCTGATTGCCTTGTAGATCAGCGAACTGTCATGAAACAGGACTGCCGAATCTGTCTTCATCATCGGCAGGGCCCACAGGAAATCGCGGAAGCAGGCCTGGTCAGTATGCTCGCCGTCGATGAAAGCGAGATCAAACCGGCGATCCGACGACGGCAGCGTGTCGATTGGCCCATCGTGAGTCGTCAGCTTCGTCGTTGCCAGTCCCGCCTCGTGCAGGCGGTCGAGCATCGATTGGGTGGTGATGCCGGCATAGTCGAACAGAGCGCCGCGTTCATCGGGCAGGGTCTTGCCGCGCTCGTCTATGGAAAGGATCGATGTGCAGGCTGGGTCCCTGAGAAAGGGCGCCAGGCTGCCGCCGAGAAACGACCCAATTTCCAGGTAGTCGTAGCAGGGCGCGAAGTCACCAATCAGCCGCTGCGCAGCAAGAAGGAACTCCTTGTCGCGGATGCTGCTCTGCGACTCGATGGGAAAGAGGAGAGCAATTTCGGAAATTTTCGGCATTGTGACGAACCACCAGCGAAGCAACCAAGGAGCAGGCCGATGGCATGGGGGAAAGCATCGTGCAACGCAAGCCATGTCCGGTTCGGGGCAAGCGCTACAGGTCGCATTTGGCGACACTGCAGGCCAAGTCCGTAGTGATCCGAAAACGAAGATCGAAGGCCGAGTTCGCGACCTTGCGATGTTCAATTTGGCGATCGACAGCAAGCTTCTTGGCTGCGGCGTTGTCGCCATCCGGGTCGAGGCAGTCAGTGCCCGAGATAGCTGCGCCGAAGGTCGGGATCGCGGGCGAGGTCGGCGGCGCTGCCTGAGAGCGCAATGCGGCCGTTCTCCAGCACATAGGCACGATGGGCGAGGGCGAGCGACTGCACGACGTTCTGCTCGACCAGCAGGATCGCGAGCCCCTGCCGGTTGAGCCGCCCGATCAGGCCGAACATCTCCTCGACGAGCAGCGGCGAGAGGCCGAGCGACGGCTCGTCGAGGATCAGCAGACGCGGCTCGCCCATCAGCCCGCGGCCGATCGCCAGCATCTGCTGCTCGCCGCCCGACAGCGTGCCGGCCGATTGCGTCAACCGCTCGCGCAGGCGCGGGAAGATCTCCAGGACGCGCTCCAGGTTGGCGGCGCGGTGGGGCTTGCCGCGGCGATAGCTGCCGAGCTCGAGATTGTCGCGCACCGACAGGTTGGGAAAGACGCGCCGACCCTCCGGCACCTGAACCAGTCCCGCTTTGACGATGTGCATGGAAGAGGCGCCCGTGATCTCCTCGCCCTCGAAGCGGATCGAGCCGCCGAACGGGCGGTAGAGCCCGGAGACATTGTTGTTGAGCGTCGACTTGCCCGCGCCGTTGCTGCCCAGCAGGGCCACGATCTCGCCGGGGCCCACGGCGAGGTCGACGCCGCGCAGCACTTCGATGGGACCGTAGCCTGCGCGCAGGGCCGCGACCTCAAGCACGCAGCACCTTGGCGGCGCCGTGGCCGAGATAGGCTTCGATGACCTGTTCGTCGTCGGCGATGGAAGCCGGTGTGCCCTCGGCGATCATGCGGCCCTGGTTCAGCACGTAGACGCGCTCGGCGAGCGAGGTCACCGCCTGCATGACATGCTCGATCAGCAGGATGGTGACGCCTGCTTCTCGGATGTTGCGGATGACGCCCACGATCTCGACGATCTCCGTCGGATTGAGACCGGCCATCACCTCGTCGAGCAGGAGCAGCCGCGGTCCCGTGGCGAGGGCGCGCGCCAGTTCGAGCCGCTTGCGGCCGGCGACCGTGAGATCGGCGCCGCGCTGGTCGAGCTGGTCCTTCATGCCGACCAGCGCCGCCACCGCCTCGGCCTCGCGCGCGGCGAGCCGGCGGTCGGCCGTGTGCAGATAGGCGCCGACCATGATGTTCTCGCGCACGCTGATGCCCGCGAAGGGCTGCGTGATCTGGAAGGTGCGGACCATGCCGGCGGCGCAGATCCGGTGCGGCGCGAGGCCGGTGACGGGCTTGCCCTCGAAGGAAACAGTGCCGGCATCGGGGCGGTGGAAGCCCGCGATGGTGGCGAACAGCGTGGTCTTGCCGGCGCCGTTCGGCCCGATCAGGCCCACGATCTCGCCGCACGCCACGTCGAGCGAAGCGCGGTCCACGGCCTTGAGGCCGCCGAAACTCTTGGAGACCTCGCGCACCTCAAGCATGGCGAGGCCTCCGGCGGAACAGACTCATCAGCCCATCGGGCAGGCGCGCCACGATCAGGATCAGCATGATGCCGTAGACGACGAGGCTGAGCGGCTGGACGTTCTTGAGGGCCGGTACGACGCTGGCGAGCCACCGCGTCACCTCGTTGATGCCCATCAGCGTGAAGGACCCGATCAGCGGCCCGAAGATCGTGCCCGCGCCGCCGACCATGCTGACCAGCAGCATCTCGACCGACTTGTCGACGCCGAAGGCGATGCCGGGATCGATGTAGAGGTATTTCTGCGCATAAAAGGTCCCGCCGGCCGCGCACATCGCGCCCGACAGGGTGAGCACCTTCACCTTCTCGGCGAAGACGTCGATGCCCAGCGCCCGCGCCGCGTCCTCGTTCTCGCGGATCGCCACCAGCCGCGCGCCGAAGCGGCTGCGCGTGAGCTGCCAGGCGATCAGCAGCGACACGATGCAGAGCAGCAGGGCGAGGTAGTAGACCCAGATCGGGTCCTTGAACTGGAAGTTGATCGGCCGCGGATCGGCCTTGATCAGCATGCCGAGGCCGCCCTTGGTGAAGGGCACGGAGTTGGCGAGGATGCGGAAGACCTCGGCGAAGGCCAGCGTGATCAGCGCGAAATAGGAGCCCCGCAGCCCGGCCCGGAAGGACAGCACGGCGATCACCCAGCCAACCGCTCCGCCTGCCGCCATGGCGATCGGCCAGGCGAGCCATGGGTTCCAGCCGTAGGTCACCTGCAGGATTGTCGAGGTGTAGGCGCCGGTACCGAAGAACACGACGTGGCCGAACGAGGTCTGTCCGGCAAAGCCGCCGGCGATGTTCCAGGACTGGCCGATGAAGGCGGTGAAGAAGACCAGCATGCCGATGGTGACGAGATAGTTCGGCACAAGCAGCGGGTAGGCGATCGCGGCCGTGAGGCCCATGCCGCACAGGAGGAGAGGCCGGTTCACGCCTTGCTCCCGAACAGGCCGGTGGGCTTCAGCAGCAGGATCAGGATGAAGATGAGCGAGATGCCGATCTGGCCGAGCTGCTCGCCCAGAAAGAGTCCGCCCAGCGATTCGGTGATGCCGATGAGGAAGCCGCCGACCGCCGCGCCCGCGAAGCTTCCCATGCCGCCCAGCACGACGATGGTGAAGGCCACCAGCACGAAGGCGTGCCCGGACGACGGCGTCACGTAGTACGTCGGCATCAGCAGGCACGCCGCGGCACCGAGGCAGGCGATGCCGATGCCGTAGGAGACCGCGAAGACGTTCTCGACGTCGATGCCGACCAGCCGCGCGCCCTGTCGCTCCTTGGCGACGGCGCGGATCGCCTTGCCCATGTCGCTGCGCGCCATGTAGACGCCGAGGGCGGCGCAGATCACCAGCGAGGCGCCGAACGAGATGATCTTGGGCAGCGGCAGGAACGCCGCACCGATCTCGACGAAGGTGCCGGCATAGGGCACGTCGATGGTCTGCGTGTCGCCGCCGAAGAACAGCAGCGCGACATTGTCGATCACGATCGAGAGGCCGAGCGTAATCAGCAGGATATTCTCGTCGCGGCCGTGACTGTAGCGGCCGATCAGCAGACGGTAGAGCACGAAGCCCAGGCCGAACGCTCCCGCGGTTACGACCGGCAGCGCTGCATAGGGGTCGATGCCGATCAGTCGCCACAGGTAGAAGACGGCGTACATGGCCAGCATCAACAGGCTGCCATGGGCGAAATTGATGATGTGCAGCACGCCGTAGATCAGCGTGAGGCCGACCGCGACCAGCACGTAGATGCCGCCGGCCAGAAGGCCGTTCAGGATACCCGCGAAGAGAAAGGCGGGATCGAACACGCCTTCAGCGTCCCATACCCCTCATCCTGAGCGACCGTCGTGAGGGTCAAGCGTTTGCCCATGGCTTTTTGTCCCTGAGGATTGCGTTGAGGATGGTCACGAGCTTGCGCATGCAGGCGACGATGGCGACCTTTGCGGGCTT
>NZ_JAJISD010000007.1 GCF_020880995.1 Reyranella aquatilis
GGAAAACTCAAGCAGTTCAGGCACATCTGCACACGCTTCGACCGCATCGCCTTGAACTACCTTGCCATGGCAAAGCTCGCTGCCGTTAGGCTTTGGCTCAGGCATTATGAGTCCGCAGCCTAGATGGGCATGCGTCAACAGCACCGCATCGATCGAAGCTGGATCGAACGGCAGGCGCGATCGATTTCTATCCTTGAGTTCCTTCCCGCCTTGGAAGAGGCCGCAGTCAACCAAAAGCCGGCCGCCTTGGGTTTGCAAGAGTGCTTTGGATCCGGTGACAGTTTGCGTTGCACCGAAGAAGCTCAACTCCATGCGCTACCTTCCTGTTGAGTTAATCGTCGCCCGGGCCAGCGGCTTCCGCATCGTGCGAGTGCGCGTCGCAGCAAATATGACTGCTTCGCCTGGCGCTCGCCGGGTGAGCGGTCAGGCCATGACGGCATAGCGCTTCCCAAGCCTCCATAGGCTCGTCCACTAGGCTAAAGAGCTCCAAGTCGGCTGGCGCCACCATGCCTTCCTCAGCCAGCGCCTCGAAGTTCACCACCTTGCGCCAGTAATCCCGGCCAAACAGCACAACCGGCAAAGGGGGCGCCTTCTTGGTTTGCAACAGGGTCAGGATTTCGAAAAGTTCGTCCAGCGTGCCGAATCCGCCTGGGAAAACCGCCAGTGCATTCGCTCGCATGGCCAAGTGCATCTTGCGCATCGCGAAGTAACGAAAGCGAAACGTCAGTGCAGGTGTCGAATAGGCGTTGGGCTGTTGTTCCCCCGGCAACGTGATATTGAACCCTATGCTTGGGGCCCCTGCCTCCGCGGCACCCCGATTGGCGGCCTCCATTATGCCCGGACCGCCTCCTGTCGCGATGACGTTCTCACCGCAGCCCTTCGGCGCATTGAGGGCGCCACCGTGCAGAGATACAATTCTGCCAAATTCCCGCGCCGTCTCGTAGAAAGCAGCGTATCGAGTAATGGCTTGCGCGTCCCCGTGCTTCCCGGTCAGCTTGCCTGCCGACACGAGGAGTTCGATCTCCTCTGGAGATCTCGCTCGGGCACTGCCGAAGACTACGACTGTCGAACAAATGCAAGCTTTCCGCAACGCTAGTTCCGCCTTGGCATACTCCATTCCAAAACGGAGCGATCTCATCTCGTCGGAAAGCAGGAAGTCCTGATCCTCGACCGCCAGCAAGAAACTGCGCGACTGGCGCTGAGGCTGGTTATTGGTTTCCAACTCGAGCCTCCTCTAGGGGGCTGTCCAACAAGTAGAGCGGGGGGGGGGGGGGGGGGGGGACGCCACCCCCCCCCCGCTCCACAACGAGAGCCGCTCAGCCTTGCGTATTAACGCACAGCAATTCGGCTCCGCCAGTCACTACTTCTTCGGGGGACTGCTGGAGTGCGGCGGGGTGGCGGGCATGTTGTGTTGCTGCTGCTGGATTTCCTTCGTCTCACCCGCTTTGGGCGACGAGGAGTGGCCGTGCGTGCCCGGACCCGGCTGAGTTCCACCACCAATGTGCTGGGACTTATTGGAATCGTTCGTCGTCTGAGCAGAAGCCGCAGCGGCATAAGCAGCAAATGCACCAGCTGTGAAGAAGCGTAAAAATGCAGACCTGCTGATAGTCATTTTGTCCTCCGTTCGATCATTAATGCCGCTTCATACGGCTTTAAGCCTATACCACTACAGGGTATGCGTACCTCTTGATGTAGATCAATCCCGACAACATTCAGAGAGATAGATGCCGATCGACGCCTTAGCTCATTCCGGCTTCAATTTTCCTCAGGTCTCTCGCTGCATGCCGTACGTGAGCTGCCGTGGACGAAAGCTTCGTAGTGGGCTTCCACAGTTTGAATTGGAGATACCTCTCCTGGCTGGTACATTTTGCTGTGTCTTCGGCACAGCCGCGACGAGGCCGTAGACCTACAGTCTAACCAGCCAACCGGGATGGCGCCCAAGCAGCGACGGCACCTCATAGCGTTTGCGAGCACGGCGGCCCCGATATGATGGGTGCATACTCGGAATGGTAAGATTCCTCGCTGGTTGTTTCTCCACCGCTGGTCCCAGCTCGGCAAAAGGCGGCAGCCCGCAATACTTGGCCGCGCTCGTTCTATTCGTCTTTCTTGATGCGCTGTGCTATCCGCTCATTACCTTGGGACTGCAGAGCGCGCCCCACCTTACGTTTGCGTTCTTGCGGGCGCTCATTGCCGGCTGCGCATTAGGGCTACTGGTACTCGTCTTGAAGCGGCCCATACCACGTGGCGCTGGGGTGTGGCTTCGGCTAGGCGGCATTGGCCTTGGCACTACCAGCCTCGGCTTTGCCGGAATGTTCCATGCCTCCGAGTTCGTGGCCCCAGGCATGGCAACGATCATAAGCCACACGCAGCCTTTCGTCGCAGCCATATTGGCCTTCTTCTTCCTTCGGGAACGATTGGCGCCATTGCAACTCTTCGGACTAGTCGTGGCGTTTTCAGGAGTCGTCGTCGTAAGCATTCCCCAACTGAGTGCCGGCGGGACGATCGCCTTTGCCGCGGGGCTGGTGTATCTTGCGGTTGCCACGCTTGGGGTTGCCGCTGGCAACATTCTCACGAAGTCATTGGGCGCCAAAGTCGACCCGTTGGTTGGCACTGCGGCCCAGTTGTTGATCGGTTCAATTCCTCTGGGAATTGCTACTGCGATTGAAGGGCACTCGACAGCTATCGATTGGACGCCCAAGTTCGTTGCCGCCTTGCTTGGCTTGGCACTCCTCGGCAGCGCACTTGCGCGGAGCCTATGGTTCAGCATTCTCGAAACGGTGCCGCTCAGCCAGGCCAACGCATTCACCTTTCTGAGTCCGTTCATCGCTGTTGTCCTCGGAGTCATGTTTTTCAGCGAATCGATTTCATTCGCAACAGCTGCGGGCCTGGTCCTGACGACAGTCGGTGTTGTCTTTGTCGAGCACGGGCCACGATCACGTTATACTAAATGAATGTTCCCCATGGGCACGTTGCTTGGCGGCTCGCGCCGATCTCGACCACCCCTGCCCCTTTAGCAAAGCTTGTATTATACCCCGCACCCGTATATGCAGTGAAAGTGGCGCCCTACGGCCAGCTCTTCCGTGTCTCCGGAGGAAACGAGTGACTGGGGAAGGAACGAGACAAGCATTTCATCGACACCCCCGGGGGGGATTGCGCGCGCTAAGCCATGTACTTTTTAGTCTGGTCGCTGCCGGTGCGATCAATGCTGCGATGGCGCAAGTGCCGGATCCCCACGCCGGACATCATCCGGACGCCTCGCAGGCGCCGTCGTCGCCCCTTCAGGGCGAGCTGCCAACAACGCCGGGCGCCCAACCCTCGAACTGTGCAAGTGGCGACTCGGGCATGTCGGGTTGCATGATGGGGATGCCCCGAAAGCAATTGTATCCGCAACTCATGGAGCTGCCGGCGATGACGCCGGCGGTGCTGGCCAAAATCGAGGCCGAAGCCCATAGCCGTATTGACCACGCCACGAAGGCGATGTCGAAGGCACAGGAGGAATACCAACGCGCAATTCGGGACAATGACACGGCAGCCATGGCGGTCGCTGCGGCCCGGGAGCGCATCGCAGTGGGGGAGCTGCAAAGCGGCACGGCCGCCTTGAGAGCGCTTGCCGAAGCGAGGCCCCCTCGTCAGATCGCATTGACGTGGTTTCGCGAGCAAATGAACGTCGTTAGCCCCGGCAATGCCGAGGAACGACCGGGACCGTTTGGCCTATCTGGGTTCCACGTAATTTCGATGGCCGTCGTAGCGACCTTTGCGCTGACTATGCTGGTGCTGGGCATCGGTCGGCACCGGAGGGCGGCTGCCCTAGTCAACCGCCTGTTGCAGGCGCCGTCCGCCCCCCCAAAGACACCGTCCAGCCACGGCGTTCCAAGCTTGGCAATTCTGCCGCCGAGATCGGCCGACTCAGTCAATGCCCCGCTCGTGCAACCACGAGCACGCCCCGGCACGCCGTGGGCCGGTTCGATGCGGGTGGCCTCCATCGTGCGAGAGACACCTCACGTAAAGACGTTTCGGCTGGTCGAGCCGAACGGTGGCCTACTGCCCTTCGCCTTCCAGCCAGGTCAGTTCCTGACGCTGTCCTGCAACGTTGGAGATCGGGTCGTGCGGCGGTCGTATACGATCGCATCGCCCCCCACCCGCACCGCTTACGTGGAAGTGACGGTCAAGCGCGAGGACGATGGCGAGATGTCCAGGCACCTCCACGACAGTGTCACCGTCGGTACCCTGCTGGATGTGCGTGGCCCCTCCGGCGTCTTCGTTTTCGATGGTGGTGGGGCCGACAGTATCGTCCTCATAGCGGGCGGCGTCGGCATAACCCCGATGATGTGCGTGATCCGCTACCTCACGGACACGTCGTGGCCAGGCGACATCTTCCTAGTCTTCGCGGCTCGAAACACCGATGAACTGATCTTTCGTGAAGAGCTGGAATACCTACAGCGGCGGTACCCGCGCCTGCATGTGGTGGCAGCCGTTGCCGCCCGATCGGAGGGCAGCGCCTGGATGGGCCTGGAAGGCCAGATCACGAAGGAGTCGATCGCGCATGCCGTCCCCGCGATCGAGAAGCGCCGCGTTCATCTTTGCGGTCCACCGACGATGATGGACGCCATGCGCCGCGTCTTGGCTGAGCTTGGTGTCCCGGCCGCGCAGATAAAGACTGAAGCTTTTGGTCCGGCGGTCGGATTGGCACCTCCGCCGAGACCGACACCGGCACCCGAGCCGCCGGCCGCCGTCGCATCTCTGATCCAGTCGACCGATGAGGGCGATTCTGGCGCTGCAGCCACTTCTCCGCCGGGCGGTGTCGCGGGCCCAGCGACAGCGACCATTTCTTTCGCCAGGTCTGGCAAGTCTGCCCCCTTGTCGCCGGAGAAAACAGTTCTTGAGGTCGCTGAGTCGATCGGAGTGCCGATCGATTATTCCTGCCGTGGTGGGACGTGCGGCATTTGCAAAACAAAGCTGCTGGCAGGCGCAGTATCGATGGAGGTACAGGACGCCCTGAGCGATGAAGACAACGCTGCCGGACTCATTCTCGCGTGCCAAGCCCGCTCGCTGGGCGACGTTACGGTCGACGCCTGACAATGGGCGATAGGGAAAAGCTTGCCGTGTTGGCGCTGGCGACAGCGCTCATGCTTCTGGCGCCTGGGTATCTCCTCCATGTATCGCCCCGCTTTGCCGGCAGCCTCTCCGGCGGCGTGCTTGGCATCGCCGCGGCCGTGCTCATGGTGGTCGTCCTCTTGTACCCCGCCGTGAAGCACATCGGCTGGATGAAGGCAAAGATCACTTCGACGATTTCTCTCGGCCGCCTGCTGGCCCTTCACATCTATGGGGGTCTGGCAGCTGCGATCCTTGCCATCCTCCACTCGGGCCACAAGTACCAGAGCGTGCTCGGCATCGCCTTGGTGCTCAATATTCTCGTGGTCATCATCACGGGCTTCATTGGTCGCTATTACCTAGGGTATCTCGGGGGCAGTCTTCGCGGGCAACAGGCATTGCTCGGAACGCTTCGCTCCGCCTACGACCGGCTTGCTCATCGCCTAGGAAGGCAATCGAGGGCGTCTGAACCAGCGAGCGATGTCCCGGCCTTGGAACTGATCGAAGCGATCGCAGATGTCGAATATTCTATCGTGGCCCGTGACGCTGCGAAGCGGATCGCCTCGCGTTGGAACGGCATTCATATCGTGTCGTCGATCCTTCTCTACGCGCTTCTAGTCCTGCACATCGGCAGCGGTATCTATTACGGCCTGCGGTGGCTCACATGAACTGGAGGGCGCTCGGGTATCTGTTGCTGATTGCCGCGTCGACGGCCGGAGTGGCCCTGACCTTGGGTACGGTTTATCGGCAGGGCTCTTCCGCGATTTCGGGGTGGACGACGCTCGTGAAGCCAGGCGAGCTTTCGTCCAGGCACTCCTTTCTTTCCCAAAATTGCGAAGCGTGCCACTCACCGACACGGGGCGTCGAGGCGACCGCATGCATCTCATGCCATGCCACCAACGCTGCGGCTCTTGCCCGAGAATCGACGTCTTTTCACGCCGATATCCAGTCCTGCTCGGCCTGTCACATAGAGCACGAAGGTGAAGCACGCCCCACACGTATGAACCATCAAGCCCTTATCAACATCGCACGAGCCAACCGCGGGCTTTCATCCGTCCAATGGCTAGCGTACGGTGAGACGGACGAGAGCCGAAGGGCCAGTCTCGATTGCTTCGCCTGCCACAGCAACCGCAGCCCGCATCGTGACTTCTTCGGGCGCGAGTGCGCGGCCTGCCATCTCGACACAACGTGGAAGGTCGCCGGCTTCAAACACCCGTCTCCTGCCTCCACGGACTGCGCGCAATGTCACCAAGCGCCGCCAAGCCACTACAGGGGCCACTTTCACATGGTCTCGACGCGCGTAGCTAGACAAGAGCATGCTCGTGTAGAGCAGTGCTATCTATGCCACCAGACCGATGCCTGGAACGATATTCGGGGCGTTGGCTGGTACAAGCACCACTAAGTTGCAGACCCGCCGCCTAGTTCTTAGTTACCGGCGGGTGCATAGGCGCGTGCGGACGGCATAGGCCCACGAAAAGGCTGTGGCCCGTGCGGGCCTTGGGACAGAGCATTGGACTGCGGAAGACACGAGCGAAGCGGCCCAGTCCGACGAGCACCGATTCGGTGAACGAGAAAGTTGAAACGCTGTCGCCTCTGCCCGCAATGTCGAGTCTGGCGAAGCAAGCCGCCGAACTTCAAGGTGCTATAGCCCTTCAAATAGAAATGCACGCGGAAGATGTTCCAGTGCATGCGGAAGATGTTCCAGCTTTCGTCCAAGCGATAGATGCATGGCGGCCGTCTGTAGTGCGGTCGCCATGCGCCCTAACGAAATGTCGGGACTTTCCCGGGTACTAACCGCTAGCTTATACCGAGATAGGGTGCCATCAGCTCCTCCGCGCTCCTCTTTTGCGCTTCATCAAGCATCGGGTAGAGCTTCGCCGTGGCAATCTTGAGCGCGCGAATGGTTTCCAGCCTTACCACCAGCAGGCGCTCCTGCGCATCGGCGCGTTCCAGCATCGATGCATTGGCCCTTTGGCCCTCGTCGGGCTTCGCCTCCGTCAGGCGCTTCGCATTGGCGCGCAAAGCGGCCGCAACCTCCTTCCACGCCGCCATCTGAGCCTCAGTAATGCGAAGTTCGGCGTGAAGATAGGCGATGCGCCCCTCGATCCGGTCCGTGGGCATGTCCCCGCTCCGCACTCGCATCATCTGCATCATGGGCGACCCGCCTTGCATGTTCATCATGCCGCCAGCTTGGCCCGGCATCCCGGCATTGGATCCACTGCCCATCATGCCGCATCCCATCATCTGCATACCCCCGGAACCCATGCCGCCCGATTGTCCTTGGCCGACCGAACCCTGCATTCCGGGCATGGACGACTGCGGCGGCTTCATGCCGTGGTCGCCCATCCCCTGACCTTGCATTCCTTGGCCCTGCGTTCCCGGCATCGGCATGCCCGGCATCGTCTGCGCAGGGACGCCCGGCGCCTGTGCAGGCGCGCCCTGGGACTGCATCTTGTCTCCATGCATCATCTGGGCGAGCTGAATGTCATCAAGCGATTGCGCCCCAACGGACGAGATGCCCCAGAGCATCACGCCAATCGTCGTCGTACCGAGCAACAAATGGGTCAACTTAGTCATCGATAGTCTCCCTAGTTAAGCATTTGACGCTGTAACAACCGATCAATGCCCGAATATGGCCGTTCTCTGAACTTCGCGACCCTTCGAAGGGTCGGGACGGGTCGCGGAGTGCCTTCGATTCGATGCCTCCATCTGGCGTGCCTGGTTGTCCTTCGGCCAAGTGCTTTTGATGTAGACAGAGATCGCGGCGGTCTCGTGATCGCTTAGCGGGTCGGCGAACGCCGGTTTGTCGGTCACGTAACCGCTCGGGCCTGCTGCCAGCCCGTACCTCGTGATGCTGAACAGCACCGGAGGGGACTGGCATCCGGCCGTTGGCCCTTCGGAAGCGCCAGTTGAGCTGACCTTCGATTGGCGCCATGGTAGGAAGCGGACTCTTTAGCGAGGAGCGTACGTCCTGTCTCGACGGGCTTGAGGTCGGCCACTTTACCTGGTCACCGACTTGCTGTCGGGTAAAACCCACTACCAGGAAGGTCTTTGCCCAGCTCAGGTTCTGTCTCCTGAGCTGAGAGGGTTTCGCTCGAACCATGACGGGGCTCTCTAGAACCATGCTCGGACGCCCGTCACAAATCGAACCTCGTTCGGGTTCCCACCGGACTGCAGAACATAATTGGCGGTATTCCCGAACTTGCCGAGGTAGGTGACACCGATGTAAGGGGCGAACTGGCGCGTGATTTCGTAGCGGAGCCGCAAACCGACATCGAGTTCAGAGAGCCCCGCCCCGATCCCTCGCGTTGGATCGTCCTTGGTGTAGAAGTTCATCTCGAACTGGGGCTGCAATATGAGTCGCTGGGTAAACAGGAAGTCGTAGCTTCCCTCCAGCTTGGCACCGAGATGGCCATCTCCGCTGACATACCCTGTAACGCCAACCCGGAAGAACTGCGGCGCCAATCCCTCGATACCGATGGCACCCCAGCCACGTCCCGGCTGGGAGTCAAGGTCGTAGCGCGCGCCTACGAGGGCATTGAAGTAGGTGCTGATTGACCGGGCGTAGAACAACTCCTGGATGCCATCGTCGACCTGACCGCCCTCCACGCGGCCTTCGGTACGTAGCCAGATTTTGTTCTCGTCTGTGCCCACCCAGGACTCACCGCTCCAACGGAAGCTGCTGGTCTCTCCGAACCGCCCTTCCAGCTGGTTGAAGATCCCGTGGAAGTAGACGGACTGATCGAGCAAGTGCGGCTTATCATGCGCGGCGGGTTGCGTGGCTGACGCCTGCGCGCCGGCTGGAGTCGACAGGCCCGCCACGGCGAGCATTGTCCCAAGGGCGAGAGCGTGGGTTTTCATAGGATCCGGACCTCCCGCATCATGCCGAGCTCCATGTGGTACAGCAGGTGACAGTGAAACGCCCACCGGCCGGGCTCATCGGCGGTAACGAGGTAGCTCAGCCGTTCTCCGGGCTTCACGAGAATGGTGTGCTTATACGGCCGGTGCTCGCCCTGCCCGTTTTCAAGTTCACTCCAGACCCCATGCAGGTGCATGGGGTGATCCATCATGGTGTCGTTGATGATTGTGAAGCGGACGCGCTCGTTGCGCTGAAGGACGATCGGCGCCGCCTGTGAGAACTTGATGCCATCGATACTCCACATGAACCGCTCCATATTGCCGGTCAGGTGGACAATGATCTCCTTGGTCGGCGGCCTAGGGTCGTTCGCCGGTATGGGACGGCGCAGGTCCGTGTATCTGAGCACACGGCGTCCATTGCCATCCAGGCCACCCCCGGCTTCTCCAAGCCGGTTCATCGGCGCCATCGCGATGTTGTCGACGGCGACGTTGCCGCTCAGCCGGGCAGCTGCCTGCTCGGGTGTCATGCCGACCACGGCGATCGAGCCTGTCATTGCGGCCGGGCCAGATCCGGGCATAGCGTGGCCTGCATGAGGGTCCGGCGCCGACTGCGCCGCGCCGCCATTACCGGCGTGCGGGTCGTTACCAGTTGCCGACGTCGATGCCGAGCCATGCCCTCCGGGACCATGTTGCATGCCCATGTCCGCCATCGTGCGCAGCGGCCGCGGGTCCATCGGCGGGATCTCCGCGGCCATCCCGGCCCGTGGCGCCAGCGTTCCGCGGGCGAAGCCGCTCCGGTCTTGCGACTGCACGAAGATCGTGTAGGCACGAGCGTCGCGCGGTTCCACGATGACATCGTAGGTTTCGCCCGGGCCGATGCGGAACTCGTCGGCCGTGACCGGGATGATGTCGTTTCCGTCGGTCTGGATCACCGTCATCGGCAGACCCGGGATGCGAATATCGAAGATGCTCATCGTACCGGCATCGATGAAGCGCAGCCGTACCCGCTCACCGGGTTTGAACAGGGCCGTCCAGTTCGCGGCAGGAGGCGCTCCATTCAAAAGGTAAGTGTAGGTGGCGCCCGTGACGTCGAGGATGTCAGTGGGCGCCATGCGCATGTTGCCCCACAACAGGCGGTCTGAGACCGTCGGGCCCAGCCCTTCCCGCTTGGTATCGTCTACGAACGTACCGACGGTGCGGCGCCCGTAGTTGTAGTAGTCGCTCTGGAATTTGAGGTTACTGATGATCTGGGTCGGAGTCTCGTCGCTCCAGTCGGAGAGAACGACCACGTAATCGCGGTCGAACCGTTGGGCAAAGCCGCCTTTGGGATCGATCACGATGGATCCGTACACGCCCGTTTGCTCCTCGGGACCATGCGCGTGGTACCAGTAGGTGCCAGACTGGGGCACGCGGAAGCGATAGGTGAACGTCTCGCCGGCCGCGATGCCCTTGAAGCTGAGGCCGGGCACGCCGTCCATGCCGGTCGGCAGGCGAATGCCGTGCCAGTGGATGGAACTTGTGAAGGGCAACCGGTTGGTAACCGCCAATGTCACTGTGTCACCCTCGCGCCAACGCAGAATCGGACCTGGGATCGTGCCGTTGATGGCGGTAGCCGTGCGCGGCCGACCCGTGATGTTGACCGGCATGGGGGCGAGTTCGAGCTTGAAGTCGGTGCCGGTGAGCACCTGCGGGGCACCTCCCGCCAAGGCGGCGCCCAGCGGCATCCCTGCCAGCGCGGCCGAGGCCGTAAGTCCCTGGACGAATTGTCTACGGGTGACCATCAGTGCCTTCCATGCGAGATAATGGTCTGGATTACGTACATGCCGCTGCCGCCCTGCCGCATCGTGAAGTCGATGTCCATCTCGGGCTTAAGGGCGCCGAGGTTCACCGACTGCGCCACGTCGAAGTCCATCGTCATCGGAGGCCACCCAATCGCAGGAATGGCTTCGTGGCTGATGTTCACCTTGCGCCTGGCACTGTCGATGGACTTCACCACCCCACGACCCTGGACGGCGGCCGGCGTCGCCTGCGCCATTTGCTGGCGACCATGAGCCGAATGATCCATCTGGCCGTTGTCCATCGCGCCCGTGGCCACCGGCATCGAACTGTTCAGCGCAAGTACGGGTGCCTTGGCAGGTTGTGCCGTGGCGTAGCCTTCGCCTTCGCCAGCCATTCCGCTGGTGCCTGACACTCTTCCCGAACCGCCGAGATCCGCAGCCGCTGCCGCCTCGACAGGAGCCGCCGAGGTGACCGTGCGGGCATCCGAGGTGACACAGGCCGAGAGCACGAGGAACGCGGCAATCCCGGGCTGCATGCGGAGAGCGACGCGGAGCAGTTGCAGATTGAACGTCATATGCTTCTCCTATCGAACAGAAGTGACCGGGCCGCGCGTGCTTCTTCGCAATGGCCCGGAATGTCACAAGCGAACTCCAGGTTGGTGGTGCCCTCGCAGGTCCAGACGAAGATGGCGGTCTTTCCGGGAGCGACAGTGATGCTGCTGACGTGGTTCATCATCGGCCCGGAATGGGAGTGCTGCCGCCCGGCTTCTTTTGCACCTCTATCTTGCCACGCACTTGCTTTGGCCACGCAATCGGGCTGCATGGTGTAAAATTTTCTAAGTAAGATCTCTTTTGTTCGAGTCGCCTTCCTGCGGCGCATGATGGTGTCTACCGTGACCGAGCAAATGCATGAGCGGACAGGCCAACAGGATCAGGAATGGTATCGCACTCAGCACGTGTCCTGTGTGCTGAATCAAAAGGTATGCACCTATGCCGGCCGCCACAAGCGACACCCCCCACCCCAAGGGAGTGCGATGCAACCGAAATCGATCTCCGAGCATACCGCCCCTCCCTCCTCAGATTGAATTGTATAGAGGTTTGTAGCGCGACGAGCCTGAGGCGGCATTGACCTGGATCAAGAGCTCGCGATCCCGGCTCGACAAACGAATACTTAAAGTCCATCAGTGCCGGAACATGATGCGCTTGTGCGAGTGAGCATCACCAATTGGTTTGCGCTGCCTTGAGGCATTCACTAGGCGATAGATCGCAACGAAGAGAATTCCAAGAGAAGGGACCAGCGCCATTAATGCAAGTAACAGAATGGGCGGGCCGTTGACGTGGATCAAAGCACCTCGGGAGATTGTCCGACTACAGTTGTTCGGCTGAGAGCCACAGCACGCGCTGGTTTGGCACGCAATGTGCTTAGTGGCTGTTTGTAGCTGAACCACTGGGGAGAACCAAAATGAAGCTTCGGTCTACCGCCGCGCTCTTGGCTGTTGCACTCGCCGGAGGGTGTGGGCCCATGTCGTCCGGGCGTGTTCAGGATTTGAACGTGAAAGACTGGGTGGGACACAGCTCCCAGCATCTCATTCAATCCTGGGGCAAGCCGCACCATGACGACGCTATGGCCGATGGAGGTCATGCGCTTGGCTACCTGATTACAAATCAGGCTGTTACGGGCCCAAAATCACAGGTCATCTTTCAGGCTCAAAGATGTATGATTATCTTCACTGTAGGGACTGATGGCATCATAGACGATGCCAGCGCGACTGGTTCGCAATGCCGCATTGGTCCCCACGGAAGCTTGCATCCCCCAGCAACCAAGACCTAACTCCCGGATTAATAAACCTAGCGAATAGTACAGCGGGCGCTAAGTTGCTCAGGATGGCTTAAGGAAATTTCCTTAAGCCATTTTGAATTGGCTTTCGGTGAAAAACTTCTGAAACTCGCCAGATAAGCAGCACCAGCTATATATTCTCAGCAGTCGATAGCTCTTGATAGATTCGCCACATTGATGTCGCGGAATCAAAGGGCTTTCCTTTAGAACGTCCGATCGTTCCCCGGAAGGCGAATTCTGCACCGACAAGGGCGACGATAGACCATCCATCGCAACTTCTTCGACAGCCTGCTAGTCTAGTTCTGCAATGATCGCCCCTTAATCAGAGCATAGAGAGCCGGGATTACCAGCAGGGTAAGGACGGTAGACGAAATCATTCCGCCGACCATGGGCACGGCAATGCGGTTCATGACCTCCGAACCCGTACCGGTGCTCCACACGATGGGCAGCAGCCCAGCCATGATCGCCACGACCGTCATCATCTTAGGGCGTACGCGATCCACCGCTCCGGTCATGATCGCCTCGTGAAGATGCTCGCGCGTGAACAGCACATTTGCGTTCGCGCATCGAGCGCGGACATCAGCGAGCGCGTGATCGAGGTAGATCAACATGACCACTCCCGTTTCCGCGGCAACGCCGGCGAGTGCGATAAAGCCGACGGCGACCGCGACCGAGAGGTTGAAGGACATGGCCCAGACGAGCCAGACGCCGCCGATCAGGGCGAACGGAAGCGAGAGCATGACGATCAGCGTCTCGGTGAGGCGCCGGAAGTTGAGGTACAGCAGCAGGAAGATGATCAGGAGGGTGACAGGCACCACGACCGCCAGCCTGGCTTCGGCGCGCTCGAGGTACTCGAACTGGCCGCTCCAGGTCACGTAGTAGCCGGGCGGGAACACGACCCCGGCGGCAACTGCCTTGCGGGCGGCAGCAACATAGCTCCCGAGGTCGATGTCGCGGATATCGACGAAGACGTAGCCGGCAAGCTGTCCGTTTTCCGTCCGGATGGTCGTGGGACCGCGGCTAAGCTCGACCTTCGCCACCTCGCCGAGCGGGACGGTCGCCCCGCCGGGCAAGGAGACCAGCACGTCCTGCGCGATCGCCCGAGGGCTGTCGCGAAGGTCGCGGGGGTAGCGCATGGTCACGCCATAGCGTTCCCGTCCCTCGATCATCGTCGTTATCGTCTCGGCGCCGAGGGCTGTCGCGATCACCTCCTGAACATCACCCAGCATCAGGCCGTGCCGTGCCATCTCGGCGCGATCCGGTGCGATCTCGAGGTAGTAGCCGCCCATGATGCGCTCAGCATAGGCGCTCGACGTTCCCGGAACGTTGCGCAGGACCTGCTCGACCTCCCGCGACAGCCGTTCGATCTCCCGAAGATCGGTGCCCAAGACCTTCACGCCGACTGGCGTCCTGATACCGGTCGAAAGCATGTCCGTCCGGGCCTTGATCGGCATCGTCCAGGCGTTCGAGACCCCCGGAAACTGCAAGGACCGATCCATCTTGGCCATCAGACCTTCCATCGTAAGACCGGGACGCCACTCGCTCCTGGGCTTCAGGTTTATGATGGTCTCGAACATTTCGGTCGGCGCCGGATCTGTCGCAGTCTGTGCGCGGCCGGCCTTGCCATAGACCGAGTCAACCTCGGGGAACGACTTGATGATCCGATCTTGCGTCTGCAGTAGCTCGGCTGCCTTCGTTACGGAAAGCCCCGGCAAGGTGGTCGGCATGTAGAGCAACGTCCCTTCGTCGAGCGCCGGCATGAACTCGGTTCCGAGCTGCCGAGCCGGCCAGAGGGTGACTGCCACCATGATCAAGGCGAGCGCAATCGTCGGCAGCTTGGCGCGCAGAACGGCCCGGATGACAGGACGATAGACCCATATGAGAAATCGGTTCACCGGGTTCCGATGTTCGGGAACGATCCGCCCGCGAACGAAGAGAACCATCAGCGCAGGCACCAGGGTCACCGACAGAAGTGCCGCAGCGCCCATGGCGAAGGTCTTGGTGAAGGCAAGAGGGCCGAACAGTCGCCCTTCCTGAGCCTCCAGCGCAAAGATGGGAAGGAAACTCACCGTGATTATGAGAAGGCTGAAGAACAGGGCGGGGCCGACCTCGGAAGCCGCTTCGACCAGGACCTCGGCGCGGGGCTTGCTGGCCGGGCTGCGCTCCAAGTGCTTGTGGGCGTTCTCGATCATGACGATGGCCGCGTCGACCATGGCGCCGATGGCGATCGCTATGCCGCCGAGGCTCATGATGTTGGAGCCGATCCCCAGCAGGCGCATTGCGACGAAGGCCAAAAGCACGCCGACCGGCAGCATGAGAATGGCCACGAGGGCGCTTCGGACATGGAGAAGGAAGACAAAGCAAACGAGGGCTACGATAAGGCCCTCCTCGATCAGCGTGGCACGCAGCGTGCCGATCGCCGAAAGGATCAGCCGCGACCTGTCGTATACCGGGACAATGGAGACCCCTTCCGGCAACCCTGCCTTCATCTCAGCGAGGCGAGCCTTCACCTGGTCGATGACATTGAGCGCGTTCGCACCGTAGCGCTGCAACACGATGCCGCTCGCGACCTCGCCGTCGC
Source organism: Reyranella aquatilis (assembly GCF_020880995.1). Lineage (GTDB taxonomy): Bacteria > Pseudomonadota > Alphaproteobacteria > Reyranellales > Reyranellaceae > Reyranella > Reyranella aquatilis. The sequence goes on from NZ_JAJISD010000007.1 coordinate 15,146, forward strand.
CATTCAGCTCCGCAATCCCGCGCCGTTCGTCAGGGCCGATCTCGACGCGCGCCACGTCGGCGAGCAGGACCGGCGTACCGTTGACACTCTTCAGCGCGACCGCGCGGAGATCCAGAACGCCCTTCAGATAACCGCGGCCGCGGACGACGAACTCGAACTCCGACAGCTCGACCGTTCGGCCGCCGACATCAATGTTGCTCGCCCGGACAGCGTCCCTCACGGCGGCGAGGCTGAGGCCGAGACTGCGCAGGCGATGAGGGTCAACCACGACATGGTATTGCTTCACGAAGCCGCCCACGCCTGCCACTTCCGCGACACCCTCGGCGCGGGCGAGGCCAAAGCGCAGCGACCAGTCCTGCAGCGAACGAAGCTCGGCCAGCGAGCGCTGAGCGGCGACGACAGCGTACTGGTAGACCCAACCGACCCCTGTAGCGTCGGGACCCAGCACCGGCGTCACGCCCGCCGGCAAGCGACGCGAAGCGCCGTTCAGGTATTCGAGCACCCGCGAGCGGGCCCAGTAGATGTCGGTGCCGTCCTCGAAGATGACGTAAACGAAGCTCACGCCGAAGTAGGAGAAGCCTCGCACCACCCGCGCCCGCGGCACGTTCAGCATGGCGCTGGTTAGCGGGAAGGTGACCTGGTCCTCGACGACCTGTGGGGCCTGGCCACCATACTCGGTGTAGACGATGACCTGCGTGTCCGAGAGATCGGGAATGGCATCGAGGGGCATGCGGGTGACCGCATAGGCGCCTGTCGCCACGGCGAACGCCGCGGCGACCAGCACCAGGACGAGGTTGCGGGCCGAGGCCGCAATGAGCCGGGCGATCATGGCGCGAGTTCGTCTTTGACGAGGGCCTTCAGGGCCGCTTTGAGGTTGCTTTCGGCGTCAATCAGGAAATTGGCGGATGTCACAACCAGATCGCCGGGCACAACGCCCTCAAGCACCTCGACGTAGGTCCCGCTGCGAACGCCCGTACGGACAGTTCGCTGTTCGAACCTTCCCTCGCCTCTGTCAAGGACGACCAGCTGACGATCGCCGCTGTCGATGACGGCGCTCTCCGGAACCGAGGCGCGCGGCCTGCCGTCGCCGGTATCGATCTCGGCGAGGATGTACATGTCGGGTCGTAGAGCGAAGCCCGGGTTGGGGAGCTCAACTCGCACCCGGGCGCTCCGCGTAGCGGCGTCGAGTTTGGGATAGACGACGTCGACCGTCCCTGCGAACGCGCGCCCCGGGAAGGCCCGCGCCTGGACGCTGGCACGCTGTCCCGGGGCCAACCGCGCGAGCTGCGACTCCGGCACATCGACCAGCGCCCAGACGATGGAGTGATCGGCGATCCGGAAGAGAACGTCTCCAGGATTGATGCGCATCCCCTCGACCACGTTGCGTTCGAGGACGACGCCATCGCGGGGCGCCGTCCATGCCAGGGAAAGCGGTACACGCCTCGAGCTTTCTATCTCCGCGATCACATCTTCCGGCACGAGCATATTGGCGAGCTTCTGGCGCGACCCCCTCCCCGCTTCGCGGCCTCCGGCTGCGACGGCGGCATATTCCGCGGCGGCTCCGCTGATCACCGGGCTGTAGAGACGCATGAGCGGCTGATGCCGGCGGACTTCCGAACCCGTCGTGATGTTCTCGACCGATTCAATGAAGGCCTCGGTACGCAGGGAGATCACGGAGATGCGGCGTTCGTCGAGCTGGATGGTGCCCGGCGCACGGATCTTCTGAGCCAGTACGCGCTCGGCCACCACTTCTGTCACCACGCCGGTGCGCTGGATTCGAGCAGGACCAAGGCGAACAGTGCCCGACTCATCCTCTTCGCCCTCGTAGACCGCGATGTAATCCATGCCCATCGAGTCCTTCTTCGGCGTGGGCGACACATCGGGAAGACCCATGGGATGCCGGTAATGCACAATACGCCGGGTCGAAGTCTCGCGTAGCTTCTGATCCTGTGTCACCTCGACAAGGCGAGGCTCTTCGGAGACGGTGACCGCGCGGTAAGGCCAACCATCAGGCGTGGTCGTGGGCGTGGCCGAGTAGAACGGCCTGTTGTCGGGATCTCGATAATAGAGAACGGCTTCAACGGGCGAGGCCGTTATCCCTCCTGTGAGGTATTTCTCGAGAAGTCCAAGATCCCGTACGAAGTATCCGCCGGCTCCGGCGATGGCGATCGCGCCAGCGGCCAGGGCAACGCGCCATCGCCGAGTCAAGGCAGCACCTTCAGAATCAGCCGGCCTACCACGGTGCCCTCTTCGCCCTGGACCTTCGCGGCGAGAGATAATTGCCAAGCCCCCTCCATTTCCAGCTGGGTCGAGAAGCGGTAGACGCCAGCGTCCGCAGACGGCGCCGCGGCCAGCGACGCCCGCATGGTCGGCATGCCAGCCGGCGCCATATCGATTCGACTGGCGAAGATGACCGCATCGGGGACAGGCGCGCCGGTCGACTTCTTGACCAGCCGAACGCTCACTTCAGTCGCCTCGTTGTGGGGAAGTTGATCGTGAACGAGCTGAAACTCGTAGTCGCGCACGTCAGCCATAGCAGGCGCAATGAGCGAGAGAGGCACGGCGGCAAGAGCCGCGAAAGCGGCCAATCTGAGAGCACTAGTCATGTTGCAACTCCGGAATCGCCGCCGCGGATCACCGCAGTGGCGCTGAAGCGAGACGCGGTGTCTTCACCGCGTGACGACCGGCGAGAAGCCGGGCTTCAGACGTGGGAGTTGGGAGGTCTCGGCGCCGGGAGATCTTCCCGGCCTGCCAACGGGTGCATGGCCGGCGGGTGCGCTCGCGAGAACAACACATGCGATGCCGCCCGAAGCGCGGTCGCCGCCATATGCATCAGAGGCGTCGCGCACACTGCCATCAACACGCAGGTCTTTGAACAGTCGCGCTCGGACGTCATCTCCGGACAGCAATGCATCTCGCCCATTTCGCTGACAACCTTCATCTCAACCGACGACGTGACTAAAGTCTGCGGATCGACCCCGGCCGCAGCGTCACGCGCGAATGGCGCGCCCAGCAACGCACACATGGCGACGGCCGAAAGGAAGCGAGCGAGGGCTCTGAAGGTAACCACGAGCCGACTCTAGCATCTGAAGATTGGCGGGAAAAAGCCCTTCTGCGCCGAAACATGAGGTTCAGCTCGGTTGCAGCGGGCCTGCCTCCGCTCAGCGGGTGACATTCAGGCGGTTTTGCCGCGCCCTGATGTCCGCCGGCCAAGTGCTCTTGATGTAGGCCAGGATTGCAGCGATCTCGCCAACCGTGAGTGCGTCGTGAAAGCCCGGCATGTCAGTCTGATACCCATCAGGATAGGCGGCGGGGCCAAGTTGGGTAACCCGTACGAGATAGTCATCGGGATGATGCCAAGTGTGCCCGCTCGCGTCATGCGGAGGCGCCGGCAGCCGCCCACTAGGCAGGCGCCTTTGCCAATCCGGTTGGCCCTCGAGCGATACGCCATGGCAACTCGCGCACGCTGTAGCGTAAAGCCGCTTGCCGAGCGCCACCTGGTTGGGATCGCCCGGGTCGATCCGGACAGGTCGCTCTCGGAGCAGCACCAAAGCACTTGCCGTAAAGACGATGCCAAGCAGCGCAGCGACCACTCCAAGCCCGCGCCACCCGCGGCGCGATGTGACAAACAACCGCTTACCCATCTACCGATCCTGCTGTGCCCGGTCCCTCCCGGTCCTGGCGTAGTGCCGGCTGCAGGCGACAATCGCCGTCCACGCACACGATGGTAAGGATCCGGCCGGACCCTCGGCACGAAACGTCGTAGGCGCTGACCAGCGGCGACAGCTCCGTCTGCCTGATGCTGCCAGCTACGCAGCCCTGCTTTACGAGAATCGCCTGCAACTCGCGGTCGTCGGCGATTGCCGACGACCCACCGATGCCGCCGAGAGCGGCCACGCAGGCGACGGCACCCGCCATCACCCGTTTCATCCGGCCACCGTCAGTGTTTGCCGATCTTGGTGACGGTGATGGCGCCATTCACCCGGGCCGCCTCGATCTCGATACGGTCGCCTTCCTTCACCTTGTCGAGCATCGCGGGGTCGGCGACGCGAAAGACCATGGTCATGGCGTCCATATCGAGGTTCTTGATGGGGCCGTGCTTCAGCGTGACCTTACCTGCGCCCTTGTCCACCTTGACGACCTCAGCCTTCACCATGTTGCCATCGGCCCATGCCGGAACCGAGAACAGGATCGCAGTCAGTACGATTGTGATGATATTCCTGAACATCTGATGCTCCTTCAGTTGCGTTGGCTCACTCGACGACGATGGTGCCGAACATGCCGGCCTGGCGGTGTCCGGGAATGAGGCAAGAGAAGTCGAAAGTGCCCGCCTTGGTAAACTGCCAGAGGATCTCCCCGGTCGCCTTGGGCTTCAAACGTTTCGCATTCGGATCGTCGTGCTCCATGTCCGGGTTTTTCTCCATGTCCTTCATGTGCTTCAGGTTCTCCTCGACCGTTCCGACGACGAACTCGTGGTCGATGGCGCCGTTGTTGCGAAGCTGGAAGCGGACTTGCTCCCCCTTCTTGAACTTGAGTTTGTCGGGCAGGAACAACATCTTTCCATCGTCCTCGCGGAAGACGATCTGAACGATGCGCGCTGGCTTCTTAGGATCACCCGGCTTGCCGTAGGGCGTGTCATCCGCATGCGAATGTCCTTCGCCTGGCTTGTGTCCGGGCGCGGCGATGGCTGTTCCGGCGAGCAGGACTGCGGTGATCGAAGAAATGAAGAACGTCCGAGCTTTCATATTTGCCTCCTGAGCTGAACTACTTGTGGGAGCCGTGTGAGGACGGCTTGATGACGCGCACCGGAGCGCTGCCGGGCTTCGCGACTGGCGTAGGCGTGACGGCACGAGTGGCTTCGGGTTTCGGCCCCTTCCATTCCCAGGCGACGGTGCCGGGCGGATTCTGGTACCAGCCAGGGTCCTTGTAGTCGCCCGATTGCAGGCCCTCGCGGACCTTCACGACTGAGAACATGCCGCCCATCTCGACGGCGCCGAACTGCGCGAAGCCGGTCATCATCGGCAGCGTGTTGTCGGGGAGCTGCATCTCCATCTCGCCCATGTCGGCCATGCCGGCGCTCCCCATCGGCATGTAGTCCGGCACCAGCCGCTTCATCTGCTTGGCGAACTGCTTCTTGTCGACCCCGATGAAGGTGCGGAGGTCGTGCCCCATCGCATTCATCGTATGGTGCGACTTGTGACAGTGGATCGCCCAGTCGCCGGGATAGATCGCGTCGAACTCGTAGGCACGCATCGCGCCCACCGGGATGTCGATCGTGACCTCCGGCCAGCGCGCCTCGGGCCGCACCCAGCCGCCGTCCGTGCAGGTCACCTCGAAGTCATAGCCGTGCATGTGTATCGGATGGTTGGTCATGGTGAGATTGCCCACCCGCACGCGCACCTTGTCGCCCTTCGCCACGACCAGCGGGTCGATGCCCGGGAACACGCGGCTGTTCCAGGTCCACATGTTGAAGGCGGTCATCTCCGCGACCTTGGGTATGTAGTTGCCGGGGTCGATGTCATAGGACGCGAGAAGAAAGACAAAGTCGCGATCGACGCGATGCAACTTCGGGTCGCGCGGATGAACGACGAAGAAGCCCATCATGCCCATCGCCATCTGCACCATTTCGTCGGCGTGAGGGTGGTACATGAAGGTCCCGCTCTTCTTGAGCTGGTATTCGTAGACGAAGGTCTGGCCCGGCTTGATATGCGGCTGGTTGAGACCACCGACACCATCCATGCCGGAAGGCAGAAGCTGTCCGTGCCAATGAATCGTCGTGTGCTCCGGCAACTTGTTGGTCACGAAGATCCGGACCTTGTCACCTTCGACCGCCTCGATCGTGGGACCTGGGCTCTGACCGTTGTAGCCCCACAGTCTGGCTATCATTCCCGGCGCCATCTCGCGCTCGACAGGCTCCGCGACGAGATGGAACTCTTTCCAGTCACCGTTCTGCCGCCATGGCAGCGTCCAGCCGTTCAGCGTGACGACGGGCTGATAGTCAGGACCGCTCGTGGGATAGAGGGGCGGCTGCATGGTGTTGGTCGTGGTGGTCGGCGCCTCGGGAATCGACTGTGCCTGGACGCGACCGCTGACCGCGGTGGCGCCGAGGAGTGCGAGCCCGGAGGCTCCCACGAGATCGCGTCGGGAGATGCTCATGTCGTTCTCCTTTCCTAGAGTCCGAGAGGGAGGGTTTCGGGTGGCGGGGTCGTGTTGATTACGCCCGACGGCGGAACGGTGCCGCCCACGATCAAGGCGGCCTGCAAATCGGCCACGGCCAGGTGGTAGTCACGCAAAGCATCGAGCGAGGCGATATTGGCGTTTATGCGCTCGCGTTCCTCGATCAGAACCTCGAAGACGTCGACGAGCATTCCGTTGTAACGCAGCAGGACCTCGTTCGAGATCTGGCGGCGCAGCGGCAGTATCCGAGACTGGTAGAACCGGGCGATGTCATACGTCGCACGGTAGGTCGAGTAGGCGACCCGCGCTTCCGAGCGGGCGTTCACCGACCGCTCCACCAACCTGTTGACGGCACGCATGTAGATTTCTCGCGCAGTCACGACGCGGGCTTCACCGGTGTCGAAGATCGGAATAGCGATGCCGAGCTCAAGTCCGTAGCGGTTCTTCGAGGTCTGCTCGCCAGCATCGTTTGTCTCGACCTCATTGCGATAACCGAGACCGAGCTCGAGAAATGACAGGTAACGCGTGGCGTTCACGAAACTCGCCGATTTCGAGAGAGTCACGATCTCGTAGCGAAGGATGATGAGATCGACGCGCCGCTTCATCGCTTCGACTTCGACGTCCCCTAGCGCGTCGGCAGCCGCGGGAAGGGCGGGCAGTCGCGTGGGCAACTTGTAACTGAGGTCGCTTCCCCACACGCCCAGCATGCGATTCAGTGCCTCGCGCGCGCTGGTGACGCTCAACCGCGCCTGAGCAACCTGGGCACTGAGGTCGGCATAGAATGCGGCGACGCGCGCCTGGTCGAGCTTGTTGGCGGCGCCCGTCTCGCCGAGCTGCTTCATCATTTGTGCCGAAGCGTCCGCGGTTTGCCGGGCCTGTTCGAGCAGGGCGAGGCGCTGCTGGGCGGCGATTGCCTTGATGTAAGCCCGTCGCACGTCGACGGTCAGGCTGAGCGTAGTCGCAACCGCGCGATAGCGTGCCTCCTCGAACTCCCGCTTGGCGATCTCTGTCTTGCGCGGCAGGGTCGCGAAGGCCAGCAGATTACCGACGAGTTGGAAGCCGAACTCCACGAAGCCGCCCGTGCCGAAGGTGCGTCCAACCGTGATCGCCGGATTGGGCGGCAGGCTGGCCTGGATAAATTCTGCTTCGGAAATGCCAAGGTCGTTGTAGGCGGCTTGCAGTCCACGGTTGTTCAGGAGCGCCACTTGAACCGCTGAGTCCTCTGTCAGTGGTTCGGCCAACAAGGTCTGCACGCGCTCACGCGCGCGACGAACATCTTCAGGCGTCGAAAGCTTGACCGCGTCGCCCCCGATCTCCTTGCGTACGCCATCGGTGACCGGCGCCATGCCGCCGTCGCTAGTAAACTTCGCACAACCTGCCGCCAGCAAACCCAGGACGGCAACGGCGGCGGTTCTCGCAATGACGTTCATGGTGACCGCCCCGCGCCAGGCGCAACGCGATCATTGAGCTCACGCCAGGGCTTCAGGCCCACGGGAACATGGTTGACCGTGCCGGACATCGACGGCTGATAGGGCGTAGGAATGGTGGGCGCCTCGGGATTGGAGGCATCGGTGGGAGACAGCTCGGGCAACGGCGGGGCAGCACAAGCGGCCGTTCCAAGCGCGAGCACGGCTGGAATCAGGAATTTCATGACGACGATCCAAACGGAATTGACGTAAACGTGACGGATCGAGCCCCGCCGCCGGTCGGCAGCGAGCTCTGGCGTTCGCGCAAGTCAGGTGTCTGGAGCTGTCGAGCCGGCTACGGGCTCACGACCGGACACGCGCCTGTGGCGCGAACGCGGTCAGACGAGTCTGGGGGGGCGTTCCGAACGATCGCCGGAGCGGCCCTCGAGCATGTCGCTCAGGCCGGGAACAGGCGCAGATGCCGCGAAAATACCGACCCAAAGGTCGAACGCTGATGCTGGCATTGACGCATGACAGGCAATGTTGCAGCAGTTTCCGGAATGCTTTGCGGGAGCCCCGGTCGGGCACGAGCCTTCATCATGGCCGGCGACGGCCTCGGTCTTCTCCTCGAAGCCAGCTGCACTGGCAGCGGGTCCTTCGCGGCGGACATCGGTCGTCGGCGCAACCGCTTCGGCTGCGGGTCGAGCGTCCGAGCCCACGTGACCACCATGAGCTGATGCAACGCCTGCGGTAAGCACCCATGCCGCAAGCGCAAGCAGTAGTGCCTGTGCGAACTTCCTCAGGTGTAGAGCGGCGATCATTGCGACATAAATGAGCAGGAGCTGGCGGGTTGTCAATCGGCTGAATCGGACGATCAGCTGCGGCGGCTGTCGAGGACATCAAGGATCTCTTCGATCTTGGCCTTTCGGTCCTTCTCCGAACCGGCGTGAAATGCACGAGCGACGCAGTGTTCAAGGTGATCCCCGAGCGTTTCCTGCTCAACCTTGTTCAAGGCGGCGCGCACGGCGCGGATCTGGGTCAATACATCGATGCAGTAGCGCTCTTCCTCGATCATGCGAGCGATCCCGCGGACCTGGCCTTCAATGCGGCCAAGGCGGGCTAGTTGTGACTTCTTCAATTTCTCATTCATGACTTGCACTATACCCCCGTACGGTATATACGTCAAATTATGAAACACGATTGCTGCAACGGCGGGACCACCCGCCACCAACACCATCACGTCAGCCAAGATATCGCGACGGATCCTGTCTGTGGCATGAAGTTGAAGATCGAGACGGCGAAGCACAAGACAGTGCACGATGGCCATGCTTATTATTTTTGCAATCCAAAGTGCCTTCAGAAGTTCACTGCAGAGCCGGCACGCTACCTGAAGCCTCAGCACCCGGCGCAGGCCGAGCCCGTTGAGCCCGGAACGATCTTCACCTGCCCGATGCACCCGGAGATCCGGCAGGTCGGGCCCGGCAGCTGCCCGATTTGCGGCATGGCCCTCGAACCTGCTGAGGTGTCACTTGATGATGGTCCCAACCACGAGCTGATTGACATGTCGCGACGGATGTGGGCCGGGCTGGTGCTGAGCCTGCCTGTGGTCGCGCTTGAGATGGGAGGACATCTCACCTCGCTGCACATGCTGCTGGGTCAGAAGTGGTCCAACTGGATCCAGCTTGTGCTGGCGACGCCGGTCGTGCTGTGGGCCGGCTGGCCCTTCTTCGTCCGGGGCTGGCAGTCCCTCATCACCCGCAACCTCAACATGTTCACCCTGATCGCCATCGGCACCGGTGTGGCTTGGATCTACAGCGTTTTGGCGGTGCTCGCTCCGCAGGTCTTTCCTGCGGCGTTCCGCGGTTCGGACGGATCGGTGGCTGTGTACTTCGAGGCCGCGGCCGTCATAACGGTCCTGGTCCTGCTGGGGCAGGTTCTCGAACTGAGGGCGCGTGCGCAAACTTCCGGCGCTATAAGAGCCCTGCTAGACCTTGCTCCCAAGACGGCGCAACGCGTCAAAGAAGATGAGACCGATGAGACCGTGACGCTCGACTCGATCGTCGTCGGGAACCGCCTTCGCATTCGTCCAGGCGAGAAGATTCCGGTCGATGGCGAAGTCTTGATCGGCAGGTCGGCGATCGATGAGTCGATGGTGACCGGCGAATCGATGCCCGTCACCAAGGAAGTCGGCGCGAGCCTGATCGCCGGCACGCTCAATTCGACGGGCTCGCTTGTCATGAGGGCCGACAAGGTCGGTCGCGACACGATGCTGGCCCGCATCGTCCAGATGGTGGCTGAAGCGCAGCGAAGCCGTGCGCCGATTCAGCGGCTAGCCGACCGTGTTTCCGGCTATTTCGTACCCATAGTCATCGCCGTTTCGATCGCGGCCTTCGCCGCGTGGTCGATATTCGGACCAGAACCACGGTTCTCCTTCGGACTGGTGGCCGCCGTAGCCGTATTGATCATCGCCTGCCCTTGTGCCCTCGGCCTCGCCACTCCTATGTCAATCATGGTGGGCGTCGGTCGCGGGGCGCAGGCCGGCGTCCTCATCAAGAATGCCGAGGCACTTGAGCGGATGGAGCGCATCGACACGCTGGTCGTGGACAAGACGGGAACGTTGACCGAGGGCAAGCCGAAGGTCGTGGCGATCGTCCCGGCAAAGGACTTCGCGGAAGCGACCGTGCTGGGCCTGGCAGCGAGCGCCGAGAAAGCCAGTGAACATCCCCTCGCCCTGGCGATCGTGAACGAAGCTGCCGCCCGCAAGATTGCCTTGTCCGACGTGAGTGAGTTCGACTCGCCCACCGGCAAGGGAATTGCCGCTACGGTTGACGGTCGCAGGCTCGTGCTCGGCAATGCCAATTTCCTGAAGGAACTCGGAGTCAATCCCGACAGCCTGCAGGCCGACGCTGAGCGCTTGCGACACGAGGGGGCGACGGCAATCTTCATGGCCATCGACGGCGCTCCGGCTGCGGTCTTCGCTATTGCCGACCCGGTCAAGGCCACGACGCCCGAGGCAATCCGTGCCCTAGCTGCGGAAAAGATACGAGTCGTCATGCTGACCGGAGACAATCGCACCACGGCGGAAGCCGTCGCGCGACGGCTCGGCATTGCCGAGGTAGAGGCAGATGTGCTTCCCGAGCAGAAGAGCGCCGTCATCGAGAAGTTGCGAACGCAAGGCCGCGTCGTCGCCATGGCCGGAGACGGTGTCAACGACGCACCCGCGCTGGCGGCCGCCGATGTCGGTATCGCGATGGGGACCGGCACTGACGTCGCGATCGAGAGTGCTGGCGTCACGCTGCTCAAAGGAGACCTGATGGGTATCGTGCGGGCTCGACGGCTCTCCGAAGCGACGATGCGCAACATTCGCCAGAACCTTTTTTTCGCGTTCGTGTACAACGCCGCGGGCGTCCCGATCGCCGCAGGCGTGCTTTATCCCACTTTCGGCATCCTCCTGTCGCCCATCATCGCTGCGGCAGCAATGGCGCTGTCTTCGTTCAGCGTGATTGCCAATGCCCTGCGCCTGAGAGCCTTCCGGCTCTGACGGACAGAAAATGCTGGCCACGACGAACGAAGCCGGCCTTTCGACGAACGAGCGCCGATGGCGCCGCGAGCTGCGATCGGCCTGCCTGAGGCTCTTGGTGTTCGCCGTGCTGGTGCTAAATCTCCTAGCAAGCCAGCATGGCGAGAGCGTTCTTGTGCACGGTCAGGTGATCGGCGGCTATGGCTTGGCCACGATGGTGGCCTTGCTTCTCGCTCTGAAGCGGACTGGTCCGGCCGGGGCGACGATCGCTTTCGTCGTCATCGACGCCTTTCTTGTGGTGGCCCTATTTCACGCACACCTCTTCGCACCAGGTGAGGCATTCGATCACAGCCTGACGGCTCCTTCACTGGCCGTCGGCTTCCTTCTGTTGACGCATGCGGCCCTGCGTCTGAGACCGGGGCTCGTTGTCCTGTTCTCGGCCATCGTGCTTACCGGATGGCTGATGTTGCTCGCCATCACACTCGCCGTACATGCCCGTCTGCATCCCAAGGCGGGAAGTGAGTGGCCGATATTGGGCGCCGAAGGGGCGCTCGCCGCCGCGTTCACATTCGCAGCGTTCGTCTGCTATCTGCTGATAAAGGAGCACAATGTGGTGCTTGCCGAAGCGGTGGGAAGCGAACGGCGGCGCCAGATGCTGGCGCGTTTCTTCTCCCCGGGTGTCGTCGCAGAACTCCAGGATGACTTCACCAATCTCACCCTTGCCCGTCGGCACGCGCTCGTGATGTTCGTAGATCTTCGTTCATTCACTCTCCTCAGCGAAGCTTCAGAACCTGAAGCCCTCGCCGAAGTGCTCTCGGAATATCGTCAATTAGTGACAGAAGCCATCTTCGAGCACGGCGGTACAGTCGACAAGTTCATCGGAGATGGCGTCATGGCGGTATTCGGACACCCGCGAACCGGTGAGGACGATGCGGCACGGGCGATTGCGTGCAGCCTGAAGCTCACCACGCTGCTCGCGCGGTGGAGCTACGAGCGGGTAAGACACGGCAAGACTGCGGTCGAGGCCGGAATTGGCTTACATGCCGGACCCGTGGTCGGCGGCGTCCTGGAAAGCGGTCGACACGCCGAATTCACAGTATTTGGGGATACGGTAAATGTCGCGGAACGTCTGGAGCGGCTCTGCCGGCCGCTGAACGCAGTGCTGGTGATCTCGGAAAACGTTTTGGACGACGCTCCACATTTTCGCTCAAGCGCCGATTGGCTCTGGAAAGATGCGGTCGAAATCAATGGCAGACGGGGCAAGCTGAGACTTGCCTACCTTTCGAGACCGCATCCTTCAGTCAGTAAGTAGTCTCTATCGGTTAAAGCCCTTCACGCGGCCCTCGGTGAATCCGTGATGCGTGCGACCTCTCTACTAAAGAAGAACTCTCGACGCGGACAGCGGTTGAAGCCTGACCGCTACCCGTCACACGTGGCAAACCTGCGTCCGAAAGATTGCGGAAATGTATGCTGGCGGAAACCAGCAAACCAACTTTCATCAACTATCAAAGGGACTGGCCACTCTATCCATCACAGCAGACAGTCCGGTTATGAATCTCGATCTGAGTTCGTTGCGGAGCGTTATCGCGGCCGCTGAGCACGGGAGCTTTCGGCAAGCGGCAACAGCCCTCAACATTAAGCAATCCGCACTTAGTCGCCGGATCCGTCACCTCGAAGGACAACTTGGTGTTTCTCTGTTTGAGCGCTCGAGTGGGGGTGTACGTCCTACACCCGCTGGCGCGAGCATGTCGCAAGCTTCCCGTCGCCTCTTCGCCGAAATAGACCATATGGTCACGGCCTCACAGTTGGCCGACCGTGGTGAAGCAGGTGTGCTCAAAGCGGGCTTCGGGACGGCCGTTTCGACAAGCAAGGTGCGTACGATTCTAGCAGATCACATCAAGTCATTCCCCCATATCGGGATTCAGGTTACCGAGCGATCTCCTGCTCAGCTAGCAGCGGCCCTCGGAACAGGCGACGTAGATGTGGCAATCATCGCCGGAGAAGCGCGCCAACATAATGGACCTTCGATGTCGCTGTGGTCGGAGCGCATAGTGGCGGCACTGTCTTCGCGCCATCCGCTTTCGAACAGTGAGGTCATCGATTGGAGCGACCTTAAAGACGAGATCTTTCTTCTCAGCCAATGGGATCCGGGTCTGGACCTGCGCAACCTTATCCTCAAAAAGCTCGCAGCGCCCGGCGACGCCCCAAAGATAGAAACCTGGGATGCCAGCAATGAGAATGTCCTGGGAATGATCGAGGCTGGGCTTCATGTCAGCGTTCACTGCGAATCGTGGACCAGTCTTTCCTATCCCGGCGTCCGCTTTCGCGAAATTCGCGATTCGTCAGGCCCCAGCCACATCACTTTCACCGCATGCTGGGAAGAGCACAACCGAAACCCGGCTCTCGCCCGCTTCGTGGAAACGCTCCGACAGACTCATCACCCCACCACACTGAGCTAGGCGTCGCTGCTCCTCGCCGAACCCTTCGCCGTCCGCCGCGCCTTGGCAAAGGCTCGATCGGCAGACATGAACCGGCCCAGCATTGGCCCCACGAGTTTCGCTGGGTCGATCGTCTGACTCGTTTCACGGCCAAGCGCCTCAGCATAGACGACGAGATCCCGGTGGATGGCCGCCGGCAAGTCGACCGTCAACTTCACGGGCTTCTCGTCCAAGATGGCGCCGAGCTTGAGTTTGGACATCGGGTTTCTCCTATCCTCGGTAAGGCTGCAGCACGAGATCGCGCGTCACGATGACCCGCACCGGATGGCCCGGCCGGATAGTCAGAGTGGGCTGGATGTTGAGGTTGCGCCGCACCACTTGCTGTCCAGCCTGGTTCAGCGTGTCGCCCGCACCACGGCGCAGGGCACGGACGATATCGCTATCGTTCTGATCCGAGCCGAGTTCGGTGCCGACCGCCAGAATGGTGGAAAGAAGCGCCGCCTTGAACAAGGATCCCCTGTGGTGGTCGACACCGTCTTCCAGACCAGCTTGGCCGCTGGCATCCGCCCCGGGTTGTCGTTCGAGCACGATCGAATAGCCGTTCGGGAGAAGCAGCCGCGTCCAGACCAGAAGAAGACGGGATTGCCCGAAGCTAACCTGGCTGTCGTAGACGCCGATCAGCCGTGCCCCCTGAGGAATCAGCAACGCTCCACCCGTCGGCGTGTCATAGACGTTCTCGGTCACTTGGGCGGTAATCTGCCCCGGCAGGTCGGACCGTAAGCCGGTGATCAATGCCGCGGGAATGACGGCGCCAGCCTGCAGCACAAACGGCGAAGCGGGCCGCGCCAGACGATCGGCACTCGTCGTCTTCCGATCGACCGGCGCATTCATGAACGCGAGCTTGCGGTCCTGTCCGTTCTGGATCGCAGCTTCATCGGTCGACGACGTCGCTGCCGACAGTGATGGCTGAGACGCGGGAATACTTGCGGCACCAGGCTGTGTCTGGCGATTGCCGGGCGCGAACAGGCGGCTGACGCGGGCGGCTTCCGCCTCCTGAGCCCGGCGCTGTTGCTCGGGATCGGGCGACAAGGGCGCGGGCTGACCTTGGGCTGCCAAGATCGGCCGGCCCAGGTCGCCCGGCAGCGGCGGCCCGAGTGGGGGAACATCCCGAAGGATGCCGGTGTAATCGCGCGGCAGCGCCGCCAGGCCGTCGGCGACGCGAGACCGGTCAGTGGTGTAGAGTTCCTGCGGCGCGACGCCACGCAGCCGGTCGCCCTGTAAAGCCCACAGCACGGCGCCGCAGACCAGAATCAGGCCCACCGCCGTCCCGCCAATCAGCACAGTGCGCGACAGACGGGTGACGCGCGGGCCCTCCGACCGCAGCCTAAAGGGTTGAGTGACCGTCGAGTTGCTGGAATTCAGATGAGGATCGGTCATCGCTAGGGTCTTCCGTCTGTGCGGACGATCCGGACGATCTGCTGGCTCTCGCCGCCAAGTCGCAATTCGCCCGCGGCAAACAGGCGATCGACGATCAGGACGTTGCCATGTGCACGGGAGTTGACGAGCTCCGGCTTGCCGTCCTCGCCGACGACGAAGAGAGGCGGCATCTCGCCCTGTACGATGCCGGGCGAGAACTCGACATAGACCTTGCGCCCATCGTCGTAGGCGTTGATCGGCCGCCAGGGCGGCTTGTCGCCCTCGATCGAGTATCGGTACCGGCGCTGGGCTATTTCCGGGAGGACCGCCACCGGGGGCAGGGCGCGAAGGCTCTTGCCTCGGCTCTCGGGGTAGAACCAGGCGACCGAGGGCATATAGGGTCGCTCGTTGGCCCGCAGCTCGATGAGGTACGTGCGCCGGTCGGTGTTGACCACAAGGTTGGTCTCAATGGCAGGTCGGGTTGGCTTGACCAGGATGTGCACGCGACGCGTATCGCCGTTGCCGCTCTCCGTATCGCCAATGATCCAGCGTACCGTGTCACCGGCGGCCACCGGGCCTGAGCCGGTGAGTTGCTCACCAGGCTCCAGGGCAATGTCGGTGACCCGTCCCGGGGCTACGTAGACCTGATAGAGGGCTCCCGGGCTATACGGAAACACCTGCACGGCGTTGAAGTAGCCCTCGCGGCGCGGCTCCACCCGCGCGGCGCCGTTGGCAGCATCAACGCGCGCCACCGGATCCCTTGCATCGCCCGGTCCTCCGCGCGCCGGCGTCCAGACCGGTGGGATGTGCAGAGGCCGCGGCGGTGGATCCTCGGCGAGTGCCGAGGACACCGGTAGCGGCGGCACGCTCTCGTCGTAACTGATCTGCGGCGGCTTCGTGGACGCACATCCCGTAACCGCCAGCAGGGAGACGAAAATGGCTGGCCGCATGCGGTGGTACCTCATTGTGCGAGCTCCTTCGACCAGTTGATGGCGTTGACGAAGACACCCAGCGGATTCTTGCGCAGACGATCGGCGTCGCGTGGCGTTTCGATTGCGATGGTGAGGATGGCGGTCCAGCGCTCGGTGGCGGCGAGCTGGCCGCTTTCGTAGCGACGCTCGGTCCAGGCCACCCGGAAACTCTCCGGCGACGCCCTGATGACGCTCGAGACCTCGACGGAGATCTGCATCTTGCCAAGTCTCGCGAAAGGATCGGCGCGGCGGGCATAGTCGTTCAAGGCCGCAGCGCCACGATCGGTCGTGAACTCGTATGCCCGCAGCCAGCCCTGGCGCAGCACGACCGCGTCGGATGGCAGCCCGCGCACATCTTCGATGAAGCGTGAAAAGATGAAAGGCGATCTGCGGATCGGTCGGCCGATAGGAGGCGTCGGCCGGCGCGATCGCCTGCGCCTGGCCAAGCCTGTCGACCTCGACGACCCAGGGCGTGATCGTCCCCCGCGCCGCTTGCCAGGCGAGCCCACCGGCAAGACCGGCGGCCAGCGCCAGGCAACCGAACGCCATCAGGCGCCAGTTCCTGGCCTGCACGCGGGAGGAACCGATCCGGTCGTCCCAGACCTGCGCAGCTTTCTGGTAGGGCGTTTCCGGCACGGGAGCGTGGCCGTAACGGACGGACGAACGCTTGAACATCAATGGTTCCCTTCAGAGAGATCGATGGAGGAGCCGCCACCACCGTGATCACCGGAACGGATGGCGTGCGTGGCGGCGGAAGCGCCGTGACTGGCGGCCTGGCTCCGCCTCATGCGCCGCGCCCAAGCGGGCGGTGTGTCCGCCGATGCAGCAGCAGCGCCCGTCTCGGCACCTCCGGCAGCGGCACGCCCGCCGGCTGCAAAGCTGCTCGAAACGCCTTCGGCCGCCCGGCGGAGCGGGCTGGCTGCGGCGGATGCACCTGCCCCGGTCACACCCGAGAGACCACCGGCGCGATAGGCAGTCGCAGCACCACCTGCCAGGGCGGCAGAGCCCCGGGCGGCGGCGCCCGTGGCACCGGCCAGCGCGCTTGCACCGCCGGTCGCGAGGGCTCCGCCTGCGGCGGCAAGCCCACCGGCAGCCAACCCGGTGCCCACCGCCGCGCCGGCCCCTAGCTGAGGTCCGCCCGAGACGATGCCATTGGCGATGCCGGGCCCGAAGATGCCGAGGCCCAGCAGGGCCAGGGAGGCCAGCACCAGCGCCATGGCATCCTCGATGGAGGGCTGGGCACCGGTGCCCGAGGTGAACTGAGAGAAGAGCGTCGAGCCGATCCCGACGATGACCGCCAGCACCAGCACCTTCACGCCGGAGGACACAACGTTGCCCAGAACGCGCTCGGCCAGAAAGGCGGTCTTGCTGAAGAGCCCGAAGGGGATCAACACGAAGCCGGCCAGCGTCGTCAGCTTGAATTCGATCAGGGTGATGAAGAGCTGAACGGCCAGGATGAAGAAGGCGAGCAGCACCACGATCCAGGCGAACAGCAGCACCACGATCTGGATGAAGTTCTCGAAGAAGCTGATGTAGCCCATCAGTCCCGAAACCGACTCCAGGAGCGGCCGTCCGGCATCGAGACCGACCTGGGCGACCCGCCCCGGTCGCAGAAAATCCGCCGCCGACAGGCCGGTGCCGGAGGCCTTCAGGCCAAGGCCGGCGAAGCTCTCGAACACGATGCGGGCGAGGCTGTTCCAGTTACCGATGAGATAGGCGAAGACGCCGATGAACAGGGTCTTCTTGACGAGCCGGGCGATGACATCCTCGTCCCGGCCCCACGCCCAGAACAGTGCGGCCAGTGTCAGGTCGATGGCGGCCAGGGTGGCGGCCAGGAAGCCCACTTCGCTGCCCAGCAATCCGAAGCCGCTGTCGATGTAGCTGGTAAAGACTCCGAGGAACCGGTCGATAACGCCTGTGCCGCCCATCGGCCTTCACTCCGTTCCTCTTGCCCACGTGGCGGCGGGCTTATTCATGGAACATGCGGACGGTGGACGGCTGATAGCCCGTGTTGGGCGCGAGGAAGCGGCGAAGCTGCTCCCTCGCCTGGTCCTGAGCGGCCACGCGCGCGGCCGCCTCGAGGCTCTGGGCCCTCCCCTGCGCAGCGACCGTCGCCGTGAGATCGGCAAGCTGCTGCGCCTGGAGAGCCACGAGCTGGTTACCGGCCTGCGCCGCCTCCAGTGCCCCGGCCGCGCCCTGGCTGGCATCGATCAAGGCGGACATTTCTGAGCGGTTGGTGTCGAGATTGCCGACCACCGTCGCCTGAACGCGCAGCGCATCCTGCAGGCCCGCGACGGAATTCTGCCAACGCGTCTGCGCATTGGCGATCAGCGATTGGGCCGACTGATTCGCCGACGCCGGCGCATAGGTCGTCGAGAAGGCCCGATCGATCTGCTGGACATCGTAGGCAATGTTCTGGGCCTGGCTGAGCAGTTGACGGGTCCGCCCGATAGACTGCTGAAGCTGTTGTAGCGAAGAGTACGGCAGGCTCGCGAGATTGCGGGCCTGGTTGATCAGCATCTGCGCTTCGTTCTGCAGCGACAGGATCTGATTGTTGACCTGCTCGAGCGTGCGCGCCGCGGTCAGCAGGTTCTGCGAATAATTGCTGGGATCGAACACGTGCATCTGCGCCCAGGCCGGCAACGCACCGCCGGAGAGAGCGAGGATGGCTACAAGCGTAACGCTGCAACGACGGATAGAAATCATGACGATTCTCCTGTGCTGAGGTCGGGGATGAGATCGGCAGCCCACGGCACGCCGCGCGCCTGAAGCCAGCCGGCAAGGAAAGCCTTACGGCCGTGCTCACCCAGAACGCGTTCGATCAGGGCATGGTCGGACTTCGACGACGCCGCCGTGAGGGCTAGCGTTACCTCGCCGAGGCCGAGCTCAAACAAGCGATTGCCGCGACGCGACTGGCAGTAGTAGTCACGCTTGGGCGTCGCCCGGGCGAGGATCTCGATCTGACGGTCATTGAGACCGAAGCGGCGATAGATCTCGGTGATCTGCGGCTCGATCGCCCGCTCGTTCGGCAGGAAGAGACGGGTCGGACAGCTCTCGATGATGGCCGGCGCGATGGCAGAGCCGTCGATGTCCGAGAGCGACTGGGTCGCGAAGACGACGGAAGCGTTCTTCTTGCGGACGGCGGCGAACGGCGCCGAGCGCCAATATACGCTCAAAGCTTGATTTTACGAGCGTTCTGAGGGGCCGGCGAACGAGCGCGGACGACAAAGAACTAGGCTGGATGGAAAATGGTGCCCCGAGACGGAATCGACATTGCTTCTAAACATTTGAAGTAACGCAATTTTTTGGTAAGTGCGACTTTTGATGTACCCACCAATGTACCCAGCGCTTAGCAGCCATTCGAACATTCGCGGTACTCGATTGCAGCGGGCACCTAAGCGCCCGGTGGATTCGCCCCACCTAGAAATCGCCGAGGGCGTAGAGGAGAGATCACTCCCCGTCATCACCGTGGTTAAACCGGGGAAATAGCAACGACCAGCAGGAAGCGCGCAGATGCGGACCGGCATCGAGTAATGCTTGGTACCCGGCACCGCAGAGCATATGCAAATGTAGCGAGTCTTACTTGCTCTACCAATCTCATGCTGGTTGGCTCCTACGCGCACCCAGCAATATAAGCGTCACGCCGCAAAATATCGCAAAATCCGCAAGATTGAATGCAGGCCAGTGAAACCCCATTGCGTGAAAATCGAGCCAATCGGTAACTGCGCCATGCGCAATGCGATCCAACACATTGCCCACGGCACCACCGATAACGAGTCCCAAGCCCATCGCGGAACCCTTGGTCTCACTACGCCACAGCATGGAACCCAGCACAGCAACAACAACTATTGCCAGCACGATAAGTGACCAGGATGGAACGCCCTTCAGCAAGCCGAAGCTGACGCCCGTGTTATGCCCGAGAACAATATTGAAGAATGGCAGCACGGCCCAAGGCGCTTCCAGTTGATGCGCAAATATGCGCACCAACGACTTGGTCACCTGATCGATGAGTAGCGCAGCGCAGGCATAGATGAGACCCAAACGGAAGAGAGTCATTGCGGCGGCCCTTTGCGGGCGTGGGCCAGGTCGGAAGTGGCGTCGCGAATAATCGACCAGGCGGAATGCAAGAAAAGACCAGCGATTACGATCGCTACGATCAGATCCGGCCACGGGGAATGCGTCCACCACACAAGAGCGGCCGCGGCGACAACCGCTGCATTACCGATGGCATCGTTGCGAGAAAACAACCACACGGCGCGAACATTGGCATCGCCCTTCCGATGCGGCATGAGCACAGCGGCGGCAGCGATGTTCACGACAAGTGCGATCGCGCCAAAAAGCCCCATAAGTTCAGCCTCCGGTTGGCTGACAATGAAAACGCGATAGACGGTGTTGGCGAGAACAGCGATGCCCAGCACAGCCAGAAACACGCCCTGCAGTAGTGCTGCGCGGGCGCGCGCCGCAAGCCCCCAGGCGATGGCTATCAGGCCCAGAAACGAGATCAGACCGTCACCAATGAAATCGAGAGCGTCGGCCTTCACGGCCTGTGATCCGGCAATGAAACCGCCCACGATTTCGATCGCACCGTAACCTGCGTTAAGCAGAATCACGGTCCACAAAGCCCGCTTGTAGCCGGATTGCAGATGCGTCGACCGACTGCCATCCGAATCCGCTTCGTCGACCCTGGATAACTGGTAACCGAGGTCTGTCACGGTACGCTCAACATTCGGCAGGACGGGCGTATTGGCAACCGCCGGCGTCATCAGCTGAGATGCGATCGACACCTTCACGGATGTCACGCCAGCAACGTCGCGCGTGGCGGCCTCGATTTTGGCCGCGCACGCCGAACAATCCATACCCGTGATACGGTATTGCACGTCAGTCATCGCGCTCGTACTCATGATCTGGCTCCGAAGTATCGAATCTCGACGACCAGCGTACATGCTGTAGTGACTACAGGATCAATACGCGCGTTAGACTGCTCATTACTTGACCGAGACTCGTCGATGTTTATTGAGCCAAAGCCCCGCGCACAGAAGCATCGTCGCCAGAAGTTGGGCCAAGAGAGATTCCTGCGTCGGAAATATCCCAAGAATAGGTACGCGCGGCACGCCCGGAACGAGCGTCACATTGATTAGGCCCGCCTCTTGCAGGCCAGTTGCGCCTTTTCCGGCAAGAACGACGGCAAGCACTGCGACAAGAATGGAGCTCACAGCGAAGAATGTGCTGATCGGGAGCCGCGCGCTGTAGCGAAGCATGATCCAAGCAATGATTGTCAAAAGGATCATTGCGCAGAAGGCCCCCCCGAAAAGCGCCAACTCATTTCCTTGCGCCCACAACGCCGTATAGAAGAGGATAGTTTCGAACACCTCGCGATAGACAACGATGAAAGCCAAGAGAAAGAGGAACCATCCGGATCGACGCGATAGGGCCGTGGTCATCTTTTCTCGAATGTAGCGCTGCCATACTTCTGCATTGCTTTTGCCGTGCATCCAAATGCCGACTGTTACGAGAATTAACGCGGCAAAGAGTGAACCGAACCCTTCCGTCAGTTCCCGCGATGCGCCGCTTATGCTGATTAAGTAAGTCGCGACGAACCAGGTTGCTCCCCCGGCTGCGAGTGCGGTTATCCAGCCCGCATGCACATAGCGCAGAGCCGCTCTTCGATCAGTTTTTTGCAGAAAAGCCACCATAGCCACGACGACCAAGAGTGCCTCGAGGCCTTCTCGGAGGAGAATACCAAAGGCCCCAAGGAAACTGGAAAGCTCGCTGGCAGATTGAGAAGCGAGCGCGGTGTCCGCTTTGTTGAGCAATTCTACAATATGTTGCTGGCTGGCGGTTACGTCGGTCAGTGACTTGGCGCTAGCGATTGCCGATCGCAACTGGATCATACCCGTCTCTATTTCGGCGACCAGGTCGGGCGCACGCGCCGCGAGCACGGGCTCAAGGGGTTCGAAGCCGTCCAGATAGGCTGACAATGCGAGATCGGCAGCCGCCTCACGATCTCCGTCGGCATAGGCCTTGAGGCTCGCATCCAGGCGCTCGCGCGTCAGGGTGAGCCTGCCTTCGCCGACAGCTGCGACCGCGGGATTCCGTCGCAAATACGCCATCAGGGCGTCTGCCTGTTCACTGTGTGCGGCTGCGGCATCGGGCGCGATGCCGACCAGTGCAGTCATGTCGGAGATGCGCTGACGAACCGTTGGATCGCTTCGCCAGATGCTCTCGCCCAGCTTGGCCTGGCTCGAGGGAAACCCAATGCTGCCGACATAGAACGCCAAACCCCAGCGATCCTCGTCCGACAGACTATCAAAGCTGGCCATCGAGGTGCCCTCGAGACCGAGCGTGATGACCTGATAAAGCGCAAATAGTGAGCGCTGCCGCGCTCGTTCGATATCGGTAAACGCGATGGGTGGAGGATCAAGATTGGCGGCGAGCGGGCCGCGCCCATCTCCTCTTGCGCCATGACAAGAAGCGCAATGCTCGCCGTAGAGCGCGGATGCTCGCGTGAGGTTTGGAGGCGTTGCGGGTGCAAGTGGAACCGGATAGGCGGAAAGCAAGGCGGTTGCGAGCGCGCGCGCTTCGGTGCCGACAGTCTCTGCAGATGCCTTGCCCTCAATTGTAGTACGCAACCTACGGCTCAGGCTGAGTAGGACCGCTTTTGCGTCCTTGTCCGGCAGACTGCCAAGCCGTGTCTCGACTTGCCCGGAGAATTCTACCATTTCGTCATATTCAGCCTGGCTTACGACCTGGCCATCGGTGACAGCACCTGTGTAATCGACAGCGATGTAATCCAGCAGGCGCCAGATCGTCTGAACATCCCTATCCTGCGCACGGACTTGGCTTGACATTAAGACCGCGGCGAGAAGCGCCATCATCGCGGAGCGCGCCAAAGAAGAATGATATCCGCAGGCCAAGACCGATCGCAGCGAAGGCATTTTTAATTGTCCATGCAATTCAGAAACACTCGCTTTATACGACCTGTAGCGACTGCAGGAGCAAGCCTAGTTTTGCGGCCGACGCGCCTCTGTCTTTAGCGTTGAGCGCGTATCCCTTCTTGCTGCCCGACAGAGATACCCATCGCGCACCGGGCCTTTTTGCCAGACGGCGAGGCCTATGGGATTCAGTCGGAACCTCAATAGTGCGGCACGTCGCAACCTTGTTGTTGCAGCAATCGGCAACCAGCGAGTCAGTTCTTTCCGCAGCTTACAAGGCGCTTAATTCGGCTCTCAACTGCTTCGAGTTGATCGCTCGCGATTCTGGTCACGTCCTTGCAGGATGCTTCCGGCTTCTCTTGCAACGCCAATAGCCGTTTGATGACGACGATTTAAAAGCCGAGGTCCGTGCGTGCCGCAGAAACGTCAATCGTAGGACATCTTTATCGTTGTAAAGCCGACGTCCGCTCTCAGTCCGAGACGGTGCGGGCACGAGCTTAATGCGCTCATAGTAGCGAATGGTCTCGAAATTTACGTCGGTTTGTTTGAAAGTTCTCCAATGGAGAACATGAGCGCATGCTTCTGTAGTGACTACAGAGTGCAGGATATCGGATTGGATGAATTGTGAAGGCTGAGACTACCGAGAGGCGTTTTGCGATTAGACAAATATCGCCCGCAAGGAACGTCTACCTCGTGGTCTAGCGCACTGGATCTTGAAAAATTCCCTTGAAGGGTGTACCGCCCAGCATCCCCTGCATTGTGCCGCTTGCCGGCTGCACCGAGAGCTCAACTGTGCCGGTTCGACCATCACTACAGGTCATGACAGCAGAGCCCGTATACTCCTCGTCTAGATGCCACCGACCTTCGCAGGCGGTGCCCCTGTCACTATTAAGCTTCACCACGCCTGCTATCCCATCAGACCGCTTGCTAAAGCTTCCCGTGAACTGTTCTCCGTCAGAGGTGCTCCCTGATGCCGGCACCGTGCCGGCGCACCCCACCAAAGAGAGGAGCAAAATACAGCATATCGACTTTCTCATGTTGTTCTCCAGCACCAAGTCTTGTGTGAAATCTACCGTCCCGCAGGCTGAGGCATCTACATGCCCTCAAGGTCCAAGATCATGCGGAGGACCTCCTGGCGAACAGCCTGGGACTCCACTTTTTGGAACGCGCGCAGGAGTGCCAGCGACTCCCGAGAGGCATGTCCCATGGCAAACGCAGCCTCCTCATGTGACGCGCGCCTGTAAGTGCTTTTGCTTGAAGGCTCTCCATATCCCTCGAAGAAGTATTCGGGAGAAACCTTAAGCAAACGAGCGAAGTCAAACAGGCGCCGGGCAATTGTCCTGTTCTCACCACTCTCGTATCTCTGGATCTGCTTTTGGCTTACGCCAGCGTCCTTGCTGAACTTCTTCAAACGGATTTTCAAGGCGAGGCGCCGCCGACGGAGCTGCTGCCCCACATGCACATCTAGAGGGTCCCTGACGCCAACCTTGACGACCGGTGTTTCTGACGACCCGGGCTCGGGACGCCCCCCCTTCTTCACGGGAGATCCTCCCGGTACGCCAGAATTCTCAGCGCATTCACGACGACAAGCAGCGTCGATCCTTCGTGGACCGCGACCGCCGGCCCTATTCCCAGGCCGAAAATTGTCGCTGGCACCAGCAATGCCACCACTCCAAGGCTGACGTATAAGTTTTGCAGGATGATCGAGCGGGTATACCGGCTAAGACCGACGACGAATGGTAGATGTTCCAGACGGTCTGCCATCAATGCAACGTCTGCGGTCTCCAGTGCCACATCGGAACCTGCGGCGCCCATCGCAATGCCAACGGTCGAAGAAGCCATAGCCGGAGCGTCATTCACACCGTCGCCGACCATCGCAATTAGACGTGCTTCTTCCTTAAGTCCTCCAATGATTTTGACCTTGTCCTCTGGCATGAGATCACCGCGGGCGTCATCAAGGCCAACTTCTCTGGCGATCGCATCTGCTACCTTTTGATTGTCTCCGGAGAGCATCACCATGCGACCAACGCCCAATTCGCGCAGACGAGCAATCACCTGGCGTGCGGCCACCCGAGGTGAGTCCATCAACCCGATCACGCCGAGGTCCATAGTCCCCTTTTTGACAACCATCGTTGTGCGCCCCGATGCGCGCAACGATGAGATCGCAGACTTAGCTTCCTGACCGATTGAGGGTACGCCGTCGGCACCGAACATCTCCGCCTTGCCGATCCAGACGAGATCTGTTCCGATCTTGGCTCGCACCCCGCGACCGGTGAGGCTCTTAAGATCACTGGCAGGGTCCAGTTTCCGATTACCAAGGCGTTGACGTCCATCGCGCACGATTGCAAACGCCAAGGGATGGTCGCTGACGGATTCGACTGCCACAGCTACTGCCAGCAGTTCCTCGGCAGTAGTACCCCCCAGTGGTTCGACATCGGTGATGCGCGGACTTCCCTCAGTAAGAGTGCCCGTCTTGTCAAACGCAATGGCGCGGACCGCCCCCAATGCTTCGAGCGGAGCTCCGCCCTTAATAAGCACACCACCTTGTGCAGCACGTGCGACCCCGGAGAGCACGGCGCTGGGCGTAGCGATGGCCAGCGCGCAGGGACTGGCGGCGACCAGAACTGCCATCGACCTGTAAAAGCTTGCTGCAAAGGGCTCGTCGACGATCAGCCCGGCTCCAAGAAGTACCACGGCCAGAATAAGGACGGCCGGAACAAAGAACTTCTGGAATCTGTCTGTGAAGCGCTGTGTCGGTGATTTTCGGGACTCGGCCTCACTCACCATTTTGACGACCCTCGCCAAGACGGTGTCCCCAGCTTTACGTGTGACCTCGATTTCAAGAGCGCCAGAACCGTTTATAGTTCCAGCAAAGACACGCGAGGAAGAGGCAACGCTTTCGGGCCGGGTGCGAGCCGCGTTAGCGTCTGGGACGGGCTGCTTGTCGACCGGAATGCTTTCGCCCGTGACAGGTGCTTGATTGACACTCGATTGTCCCTGGATCACGAAGCCATCCGCAGGAAGGCGTGCGTTCGGCCGTACAACGATGACGTCTCCGACAATCAACTGATCGACTGGCACTTCCTGCGCTTTCCCCTCGCGCGTTACGACGGCTGTCTGAGGGGCCAGCTTTGCGAGAGCTTCAATGGCCTGGGTAGCGCGTCCCATCGCGAAGTGCTCGAGCGCATGGCCAAGACTGAACAAGAACAGCAGCAATGCACCCTCGGCCCATGCGCCAAGGATCGCCGCCCCTGCAGCCGCCACCAGCATGAGCGTGTCGATTTCAAACTTGCCACGCCGGATGTTGGCGAAGGCCTCACGCACCGTGTAGAAGCCGCCCGCTAGATATGCCGCACCATAGAGCGCCACCGACACCCCTTCAGGTGCCCAACCCAGCTGTTCGGCAGCGAAGCCAACACCGAGCAGCAGGCCGCAGACAAGCGAGAATACCAGCTCGGCATACTGACCAAAGAAACCCGCATGTGAATGCGCGTGGTCGCTCCCCTTCTCTTCATGCCGATCGCTCGCATGAGAATGCGAATGCGGCTTCTGCGTTTTCTTCGTCGGGGACTGGGCCACCATGATGTCTTCCTAGAACTTAATAGTGGCGGATGGGCCGTTGGGCGGTGTCAATTCCAGCGACAAAGCGGAATACGGCCGCAGCGCCGATGTACTGCTACCTGTCAGTCTGCCGGTCGGGGTTGGCCGAAGCTCGATCCGCTCCCGGTTCGATCCCGAAACAATGGTGACGACAGCTTTGAAGTTGCGGGCATCAATCGGCGCGTTCCGCTCATATAGGCACAGCGTTACTTCCCGTTCTCCTACCAGCAGTTCTACCTCAACGCCGCCGATGTCCTGCATCTTGCCATCATGAGGGCCAGTGACGATGTCTCTGCCGTGCTGGGCGTACGAGGCGTTCGAGAAGAGGGCCAACGCGGCAATCAAGACAAGCGCTTTCATCGACAGACTCCTTGCTGAATTAATTCCCCCGTCGCTCTCCCCTGTTCGTTGGAGACGTAAGCAATGCGCATTCGCTTGCTCCGCCCTTCGATTTCAACCCCGTTCTCGTACTGCCAGTTGACCAAGCCTTGTCCCCTGCCTGCCTCAACGACCTCCAATGATACAACGATCGACGCATCCAGTGGCTTGCACAGTCTTTCCAGGCGCTGAGCAACGTTGACCGCGTCACCGACAAGGGTGAACTCATCATGCGATCCGCTACGGAGAACGCCGCCTATCGCGGTACCGAAATGAAGACCGATGCCAGCGCGAGGGTCCACGTCGCCCCGGCGTCGCCGCATCGCGGCCCAATCGTGCAACATGCTTCTTAGATGGACGGCACATTCCAAAGCTCGCGCGGCGTCGTCCGCTGTTGATTTCGGTTGACCAAAAGCCGCCATCACACCATCGCCTATGAACTTGTCGATCATTCCTCCATGCGCGAACACTTCGCGCGTCACGAGTTCCCGGAATTCAGCTAGGAGCCTGGCCAGCATTTCCAAGGGGATAGACTCGCTCAGGCTAGTGAACCCCCGCAAATCGACGAACATCACCGCCACTTCGCGGCGGCCAAGGGCCAACGATGTTCCTGTTGCTTGCAGCTCCGTGAGGACGGTCGGCGAGAAGAAGCGACTGAGATTGGCGCGCCGCCGCTCGGCCAGGACGGCCGTCTTCAAGAGAACATTGTGATCGTGAGTGAGCAGACCGCATACCAAGGCTGCGAAGCCGAACGCCGCTGCGAGAGCGGCCTCTGTAAGGAATGCCGACCAATCCCGTGCATGAGGCGCGCCCTTGCCAAGATGAGCTTCGACGGCGACTGTCAGCAGTGCCAGCCAACCAAGAATGACGATCCCTGAAAACAGAAAGACGAGCATCGGCCGCAGGCGCATCGCGGCGTGTGTTAAGAGTACAAATCCAATAGCGAGTGATGGCGCTGTTAGCGCGTGATCAAGGTCCTTGCCGGGTGCGAAAAGGTGCTCATGGAACAAAACGACGACCAGCAGGGCGTCGAACACCACGTAGAGCCAAGAGAGCCACTTCGTACCTCTACGAAGTTCCGCGAGGACCAAGGCTAAGATCGTCAGAGCGCCGTAGGCGACTACGACATTCGCGTGGACGATTTCACTGTCCTGCGTACCGGCAAGGCCGAGGTTGACGACCAAGATCGCGAGCGCGACCAGACGCAGCCAAGCCGATCGACGCTCACGCTGCCAGCGTCGCCGCTCAGCGTTCGTCAGGAGTTCCTCTGAGGCAAGGTCTAGCATTTTGACGAACACATTCCGGGCAGACGGCACCGACAAAGACAGCGGAACTGCTCCAAAACACGATGCAAGACGCGGCCGCCCTGCAGGGCGGCCGCTCCTAATCCACTTAGAATTTGGCCTGGCCGGATTTGCCGGCGGCGTTCTTCAGCACGAGCGTTACCTGTGCACCGGACGGAATGGCGGCCTTGGCGTCGCCCTTCAGCGAATTGTCACTGGAAACGGCAAGCTGCACGGTTTCACGTGAGGAACCTGAAACAATAAGCACGGAACCGCTGAAACCCTTGGCGGATGTCGGCTTGTTCGCTTCGTCGAGCAAATTGATAGTCACCGTGTTGCCGGACATGACCAGCTCGGCATGCACGCCGGCCACGTCATGGACCGGTCCGCCGTTGGGACCTTTGGTGGCGGCGTGATTGTGCTGCGCGACGGCCATGCCGGCCCACAGCATCAACGCCACCGCAATCAAGAACTTCTTCATGCCATCTCCTCTTTTTGAACGGGTTTGTCTCG
Source organism: Reyranella aquatilis (assembly GCF_020880995.1). Classification (GTDB taxonomy): domain Bacteria; phylum Pseudomonadota; class Alphaproteobacteria; order Reyranellales; family Reyranellaceae; genus Reyranella; species Reyranella aquatilis. The sequence goes on from NZ_JAJISD010000007.1 coordinate 43,780, forward strand.
GTGAAACAGAGCGTACAGAGCCGGTAGAACGACCAGCGTCAGGATCGTCGACGAGATGATTCCGCCGATGACGACGGTGGCAAGCGGCCTCTGCACTTCGGCGCCTGCACCGGTCGCGATTGCCATGGGCACGAAGCCCAGCGACGCCACCAGCGCAGTCATAAGCACGGGACGGAGCCTCTTCATGGCTCCCTCGCGCACGGCTTCTGCCACCGAGCGTCCCTGGCTTCTTAGTCCCTGGATAAAGGAGATGATGACGAGCCCGTTCAACACTGCCACGCCAGACAATGCGATGAAGCCGATGCCAGCACTGATCGAGAGTGGAATATCCCTGAGCACGAGCGCAGCCACACCGCCAGTCAGGGCCAGCGGCACACCACTGAAGACCAGGAGCGCGTCGCGGAGCGAACCAAGGCTCATGCAGAGCAGGACGAAGATCAGCAGCAGCGCGACCGGCACGACGATCGCCAGGCGCTTTGTAGCGCCGACGAGCTGCTCGAACTGACCACCCCAACCGATCCAATAGCCCGATGGTAGCTTGACCTGTGCGGCGACGCGGCTCTGCACCTCGCTGACAAAGGAACCAAGATCGCGGTCGCGTACATTTGCCGAAACAACGATGCGGCGCTTGCCATTCTCTCGGCTGATCTGATTGGGACCCGGCGCGATTTCGATAGAGGCCACGGCAGAGAGCGGCACATACGGGGCCGTCACCCCTAGGCCCGTCTGCACGATCGCGCGACTGTCCTTCGCTCCATTCTCCTTTCCTGCCACCTGCGCAGGAATGGGAATTGGCAGAGACGCCAGGGCGTCGACGTCAACGCGCATTCTCTCTGGTAGCCGGATCACGATATCGAAGCGGCGGTCGCCCTCGAAGATCAGTCCCGCCTCTCGGCCGCCAACGGCGATTTCCACCACTTCCTGCAGTTCCGCCAGCGTAATGCCGTATCGCGCGAGAGCCGCACGGTTGGGCTTCACAGTGAGCATCGGCAAGCCGCTCACCTGTTCGGTCTTCACGTCGGCCGCGCCGGGTACGGCCTGCACGACAGACTGGACCTTACTGGCAATTGACAGAAGCGTATCGAGGTCGTCGCCGAAGATCTTGATGCCGAGATCGCTCCGGACACCGGAGATCAGCTCGTTGAAGCGCATCTGGATAGGCTGGGTGAACTCGTAGTTATTGCCGGGGATCTGCTCGACCCGCTTTTCGATGGCCGCCACCAAGTCGGCCTTGGAGCGGTTGGGATCTGGCCATTCAGAACGCGGCTTCAGCATTATGAAATTGTCGGCGACGTTGGGCGGCATGGGATCGGTGGCGACCTCTGCCGTACCGATCTTGGCCGCTACTTCCTTGACCTCCGGAAACTCCAGGATCGCCTTCTCAAGCGCTTCTTGCATCTGTACCGACTGTGTCAGGCTGGTGCCGGGAATGCGCATCGCATGCATGGCGATGTCGCCCTCGTCGAGCGAGGGAATGAACTCCCCGCCCATCCGAGAGGCTGCCACGCCTGCAACACCGACCAGCACAAAGGCCATCGCGACCACGACGTAGCGCAGCCGGATAGCGCCTTCGAGCGCCGGCGCATAAAGACGAAGTGCGCCGCGCATGAAGAAGTTCTCCTTCTCGGAGACCTTGCCGGTAACCAGCAGTGCCACCGCGGCGGGCACCAAGGTCATCGACAGTATGGCCGCGCCCAGAAGCGCCATTAGCACTGTGAGGGCCATGGGCGTGAACATCTTCCCTTCGACGCCGGTCAGCGTGAGAATCGGCAAATAGACGACGCCGATGATCACAGTTCCGAACAGGCTCGGCTTGATCACCTCCTGTGCACCGGCAAGGATCGTCGCGAAGCGCTCGTTCCGTGTCAGCAAACGGCCGCGCTTGTGTTGCTCTTCAGCAAGCAGGCGCAGGCAGTTCTCTACGACGATCACCGCCCCATCGACGATGATGCCGAAGTCGATGGCGCCCAAGCTCATCAGGTTGGCGCTGATATGGTTCTCGACCATTCCTGTGATGGTGAAGAGCATCGACAGCGGGATGACGCAGGCCGTGACGAAGGCCGCGCGAAAATTGCCTAGGATCAGGAACAGCACAACCACAACGAGCAGCGCGCCTTCCAGCAGGTTCTTTTCGACCGTCCAGACCGTGGCTTCGACGAGCTTGGTCCGGTCGTAGATCGCTCGCGCGACGACGCCGTCCGGCAGCGAGCGCGCAATCTCGTCCAGCCTTGCGCTCACGCGCTGTGCAGCCGTCCGGCTGTTCTCGCCGATCAGCAACATTGTGGTGCCGATTACAGTTTCCCTGCCATCGAGCGTCGCTGCACCGGTCCGCAGGTCAGTCCCTTCCTTGACCTCCGCCACGTCCGAAATCCGGATCGGCACCCCGCCGCGCGTCCCGATGACGATGTCGCGGATCTCCGGCAGCGTGTTCACCTGCCCCGGCGTGCGAACCAGATACTGCTCGCCGTTGCGTTCGATGTATCCCGCGCCGACATTGGCATTGTGTGTCGCCAGCGCCTGCATCACGTCGCGGAACGCGAGGCGATAAGCCATAAGCTTCGCCGGGTCGGGCAGGACGTGGAATTGCTTCTCGTATCCGCCGATCGTATTGACCTCGACGATGCCCGGCACCGTGCGGAGCTGCGGCTTGATGATCCAGTCTTGGATCGTCCGCAGGTCGGTCGCTGAATATGGTTCGCCGTCGGGCCGCTTAGCTCCTGGCTTGGCCTCGACCGCATACATGTAAATCTCGCCGAGACCGGTAGATACGGGTCCCATCGCGGTCTCCGTGCCGGGCGGAAGCTGCTCCTTCGCCTGCTGAATGCGCTCGTTCACGAGCTGGCGGGCGAAGTAGATGTCCGTTCCGTCCTTGAACACGACAGTGACCTGGCTCAGGCCGTAACGCGACAGCGAGCGCGTGTATTCGAGCTTCGGCAGGCCACCCATTGCGGTTTCCAATGGGAAAGTAATGCGCTGCTCGACCTCCAACGGAGAGTAACCTGGCGCAACAGTGTTGACCTGCACCTGAACGTTGGTGATGTCGGGAACCGCATCGATCGGCAGGCGCGTGAAGTTCCACGCACCCAACGCGCCAACTGCGATGGCTGCCATAATCACGAACCACCGGTTCTGGATGGAGAACTCGAGGATCTTGTTGATCATGTTGGATCTCTCGCGTCAGTGCTCGTGAGCGGCGCCGGCCTTGCCGATCTCCGCCTTGATCACGAAGCTGTTCTTCGCTGCATAGATGTCGCCTGCCACGAGGCCGAACATGACTTCGGCCCAGTCGGCATCTCGATTGCCCAGTTCGATCTCTCTCGCCTCGAACGAGTCGCCGTTGCGCACAAAGACGACGTTCTTGCCCTCAAGTGTTTGAAGGGCGTTTGTACTGACGGCTACATCGACTGGCCGTGCTGACAGGATGACCTTTCCGTCCACGAACAGGCCCGGGCGCAACCGTCCACTGTTCGGAACGATTGCACGCGCTATGGCCGACTGAGTATCGCTGGCGCCGATCGGCGAGAGATAGTCGATCTTGGCTTCGATAGGTGCACCGCCGTCGCCAACATCGATGGAAACGGCGTTGCCGATCCGGACCTTCAAGAAATCCTTCCGGAACACCGCGAAGTCGACCCACATGGTCGAAAGGTCGGCAATGGTGAAGATCGGCCGCGCTTCGGACGCGAACTCGCCTAGCGTTCCATCCCGATCGATCACGGTACCGTTGATCGGTGCCTTGAGTTCATAGACGGTCAGGCTCTGGTTGCTCTCGACGGTCGCGAGAACATCGTCTTTCTTGACCATGTCGCCCAGCCGCTTGCGCATGCTTCGGATCACGCCGGGGAAGCGCGGGGTCACTTTCACCAGCGTTTCCTGATTTGGCTGCACCGTGCCGTTCAGTTGCAGAATATCGCGCAGTTCATGGGGCCCCGCCTTAAGCAGCTCTATGCCCGCCGCAGCCACCTGGGCGTCTGTCAACTTCACGCCCTCGTCATGACTGTCGCCCTCCTTCTCAGCATGCCCACCTTTGGCGCCAGCGGCCTTCGACTGGTTGGTAAATCGCGCATCGAAGACGTAGTAGCCGGCAGCGGCCAGGATGCCCGCGCAAAAGATTGCCACCGTCAGATAGCCAAGTACCTTTTTTATAATGTTCATCATCGTGCCCTCGTAACGTTCACGGGGCTCGCGGTGAGACCCTCGATTGTGGCAACGGCTGAATGGAAGCTCGTCAGCGCTTCGTGTTCCTTTAGTTCCGCATCAGCGACGGTCTGATATGCGTCCAAAATCTCCAGAACCGTGAAGCGCCCCTGTCCGTACCCCGCTTCGATGGTCGCGTAGGTCTGCCGCGCCGCCGGCAGGATCGTCTTGCGGATGAGGTCGAGCTGGACAAGCTGGTTGTTCGCGGTGTCGTGTGCTTTCGCCACGACGGTGATCAGGGCCAGCCGGTTCGAGGCCCGTTCGGAGTGGGCCTTTCGAGAATTTTCCTGAGCTTCCTGGATACCGCCGCGATTCCTGTCCAACACCGGAAACGGCATCGAGACGCCCAGCCGCACGGCGCTCTGCTGGGTGTCGGAGTAGTAGCGCCAACCCACGCTGGCCGTGACGTCTGGGATGGGCTTCAGACGGGCGACCAGCAGCTCTCCGTCTCGTTGAGCGCGTATGGCCGTCCAGCGCATGAGCTGCGGATTGTCGTCGATCGCCTTGATCAGGGCTTCGAGCGGTGCCGGCCGGACCAGGCGGGTGAAGTCTCCGGAAACGGACGTGAAGTCGGGCAGATCGCGGCCCATCAACCCGGTGAGATCCCTCCGAGCTACGGCAAAGGCCAATCGCGCGCGATCACGTTCTAGGCGCGTTACACCGACCGCTGTCTGGGTTCGCGTGACTTCCGACGGCGAGGATGCGCCGGCTTCGACGCGGCGTTGCATCAATGGCACGAGCTTTTCCAGGGTCGAAGCTTGCCGTTCAAGAATCTGGATGCGGCGCTGCACCGATAGGGCTTCTACGAAGGCGAGTGTCGTCTCCGAAAGGAGTTCGAGACGGGTTGCGTCCTTCTCCCATCGCATGGCATCGGCGTCGCCGAGAGCCGCCGACACGCGCGCGTCGCGCTTGCCGCCAAGCTCGATGAGCTGGCTGAGCATTAGTGTTGTCTCCGCGCCGCCAACATTCTCAGAATTGCCGGGGGCAAAATTGTCGATCTCGAAGCCGATCGTTGGATTGGGCATCGCGCCAGCCTGACGGCGGCGACCATCGGCCATGCCAAGGTTGCGATCAGCTATGTCGATGCGCGGGCTGGCGTTCACCGCCTGCTGCAAAGCCTGGCGAAGAGTAAGCACCCCGTTCGGCACGCGCTGCGCAGCCGCAGGCGTCGCCTGCGACAAAGCTCCGTTTGCATGCGTGACAACGAGCAGCGCTACGCACAACGCTCCCACTACGCGGATTGACATGATCTGATCCCAGAAAAGCGTTTATCAGCACGCCGCACCGGAAACTTCGGCACGACGATCGAAACACGGCGGGATCAGTTCTTGGGGGGGCGCCCTGCTATGCGCGGAGAGGCAACGGACACCTGCACAAGGCGTCCCTCGGGCACTTCGAAAGAAGCGTCGGCAGCGAAGAGCACCAATGCTGCGGTGAAATAAGGCGACACTGAGCACATATGACAGGCTTCAGCGGCCTGGCCGCCCTCGTTCCCGAGATCGTTTGGCGCGCTGGAAACCACGGCCTGCCCTGCGCTCATCCCGACGCTATTCGCGCTAAAATCGCTGATAACATGGACGATACTAGCGAGTGCCAAGACCAGCACGCAGAACATCCGGACGAAGCTTACACTCCGTCGAAGTGCCAATGCCAGCGGATGCCCTATGGTAGTCACCACGTTCACTTATCTACGAGCGCGAAGCGGTTATACAATCACCTTAGTAATGATGCGGCGTTGTGCCCCAGTGAGACAGGCGAGGGTCCAAACGATCATAGTATCGCCCTCTTAGGGTTGCAGTGTGCGTGAAGCGTGCACTGACTGGAAAGGAGCATATTCGTCTTGATCCTTTAGTTGGTACAGGATGCACCATCGGTCGCAGGACGGACGATGGGCACTGCCGTGAGACTGATGGGCTGACGAATGCGAACATTGCTCCGCTTTGCGCACGCGATCGACGGTTTGAATAGAACCGTTTCTGAGTTCGTGCGTTGGGGGTTGCTCGCGAACGCCGTTCTCATCACAGCAAACGCCCTGAGCCGCAAATTCCTCTCGCTGGCGTGGGCGTCGGCGTTCGATCTTCAATGGCAGTTTTTCGCCGCCGTTGTCTTGTTGATGGCTGCCTATACCTTTCAACGAGACGAGCATGTGCGAATCGACATCCTGGCTGACCGGCTGGGCGAACGAGGCCTAGCGTGGCTCGATCTCATTGGAATTTGTCTCGTTCTTCTGCCGGTATGCGCAGCGCTCGTATGGGTAAGCTTGCCGCAATTCGTCATCGCCTTTCTTTCCGGCGAGAGCCGGGCGACGCGCGAAAGCACGAGCCACATTCCGGCGTGGATCATAAAGGGCTTCATCCCCGCCGGCTTTCTCCTGCTCGCTTTGCAGGGTATCGCCGAAGCTGTCCGCTGTGTTGCCTGTCTCAGGGGTATTTTGCCGCGACCGATGCACCGGCGAAGGCTGATCGAGGACCGTTGACATGACGGACATCCTCGCGCCGGCGATGTTCCTTTGTCTGGTAGTGGCACTCTTCGCCGGGTTTCCGGTTGCGTTCTCCTTGGCGGCGGTAGGGGGCGCATTCGGCATCATCGGCGTCACCACAGGCCACTTCAACGTTACCTTCCTGAATAATATGCTCTTCCGCATTCAAGGAACGTTCAACAACGACAACCTGTTGGCGCTGCCGCTCCTGATTTTTATGGGAATGCTGCTGGAGCGCACCGGCATCGCTGAGGAAATGTTCACTGCCCTGAATCGCATATTCGGGCGTCTTTCCGGCGGGCTGGCTTACGCAACGATTATTGTTGGTGCCGCCCTCTCTGCAATCACAGGCTTTGTCTCAGCGTCGGTGGTTGCCATTGGGCTCATATCACTGCCCGTGATGCTGCGGGCAAAGTACGATCCGAAGCTTGCCACCGGGATAGTAGCCGCGGCCGGCACGCTCGCCCAGGTCATTCCGCCAAGCCTCGTTCTCATCATTCTGGCAGAGCAGCTCGAAGTGTCGCTTCTCGAGATCTATCGAGGGGCGCTCTTGCCCGCGGCGCTGCTCGTCGCCTTATATCTGTCGTACATCTTCCTCCTCACGCGCCTGTCTCCCGAGCGCGCTCCTTCAAGTTTCGACAGGGTTGTTCAGTCCCTGTCGCAGGTAACCCTTGAGGTTGTCCGCGCGGCCGGACTGCCGTTGGGTATCGTGTCTGCCGTGCTGGCAGCGATCTATTTCGGCGTGGCGACGCCCACCGAGGGCGGCGCCATTGGCGTCATCGCCATATTGCTCCTGGGACTGGCAGGGCGAAAGCTGACCGGGCGCAATCTCCGCCAAGCAATGGATGTCACCGGCATACTTTGTTCCGGCATCATCTTTCTATTGCTCGGAGCGTCCTTCTTCATGTTGGTGTTCCGTGGCCTTGAAGGTCACCTCTGGATCGAATCGCTCTTCAAGCTCTTGCCCGCAGGCCAAGTGGGCTTCATCGTATTCATCAACGTGGCGATATTCTTCCTGGCATTCTTTCTGGATTTTTTCGAGATCGCTTTCATCGTGCTCCCGTTGATCGCGCCGATTGCGCGCCATCTCGGCATCGATATGGTGTGGTTCACGGTGCTGCTCGCCGTCAACCTTCAGACTTCTTTCATGCATCCGCCCTTTGGGATCGCTCTCTATAACCTTCGAAGCGTAACGCCGTCCTCTGTTCCTACATCGCAGATCTATTGGGGAGCTGTGCCGTTTCTGGTTCTGCAGATCATGATGGTTGGGCTTCTCATTGCGGTACCGCAAATCGTGACGCGAACTCCGGCACCGGCCGCCGCCCCGGCAACGATCAATATAGAACTACCTCCACCACCTGCCGAGAACTGAGCCAACCGACCGTGCATCAACGCATGTTGGTGAGTGCATCGATCACGCGGCAATCAACGACGCGGCCATTCTTGCAGGCACGCACCATGCGTCTTAGTTCATCGCGCAGCACGGTAAGGCGGCTCAGCCGGCTCTCAACGGCTGAAAGCTGGGCCGAGGCCAAGTCCGACGCCGCCTTGCAAGACAGTTCAGGCTTCTCTTGCAAGGCAAGTAGAGCCCGTACGGAAACAAGTTCGAACCCCAACTCGCGCGCGTGACGGACGAAGGCCAGTCGGCCGGCATCCTCCTTGCCGTATATGCGGCGGCCGTTGGGCGCGCGGCGTGCCTTCGGCAATACGCCGGCCCGCTCGTAGTAGCGGATGGTCTCAATGTGCACGCCGCTTTGCTTCGAAAGCGTGCCGATGGACATCATTGCTAACCTCGTTTGCTTCTGTAGTCGCTACAGGATCTATACTTTTGACATGCGAATCAAGGACAATACCCCCCGACAACGCCCTCCGATTCTCCCATGACGCACCGAGTCACCGACGTGGCTTGCTCGATGCTGTTTTCACCATTGTCATGGCTTTCCTGCAATCCGCATGGGCGAGCGTTGCCGACACGCTGCCGATCTGAGACGCACCAAGCACGTCGTATGAGGTGGTCCGCGCAAGGGATTGGCTCAGCGTGCGCTATCACGGCGTACATCGTCGATCATGCGAGCAAGGCCGCCGCGATTGCCTTTTTTTCGGGTCGCATGAAAGCGTCGAGGTGCTGCCGATCTTCAATGTGGTGCTCACACGCAATCGAGGCATGAGCTTTGGCCTTTTCACGGGGCCGCCGTGGTGGACACTCTCCTTCCTTGGGGCTCCCGGCAGTCACGCTACTATCCGTGTGGCTCTGGCACACCCGCACGAAACTGAGCGGCGGCGCAATTGGCCTGATTATCGGCGGTGCGCTCGGCAATACTGCCGATCGAATACGAAGTAGAGCCGTCACAGACTTTCTCGACTTGCACGTCGGACAGTAGCACTAGCGAGCGTTCAATTTCGCTGATGTTGCAATCGTTGGCGGTGCGGTGTTGTTCCTTTTGCAACCGCCAGAACCCCGTGCGTCGTGAACGGCATCTACGAGGCACCTGGCAGGAGTCTGACGTGTCGCTGTCCTGCTGTACTTGGGCGCTTGTGCCTGGCACGGCTTCGATGTTTCAGCGGGGCCTACCTGCCGATCGAGCTGCATCTCGGCGACGTTACCCGGCGCCAACTCGTTTTCGGTTTCTCTTGCCGTCTTTCGCGTGGACACAAGCTGCGATCAGCGCGCGTGCGCCGTCCCGGTCATCGTCGGTACCTGATGCGGCTGTGCCGGAACGCCAAGCCCACCGGAAGGGCCACCCTGCTGAATGCTGGTCTGATTACGGTTGAGCAGGCGCAGGCCGTTGAGAACGACCAGAAGTGACGCGCCTACGTCGGCGGCGATGGCCCCCCAGAGCGATGCGAGTCCAATCACCGTCAGTGCTGTGAACACAAGCTTCACGGCAATGGAAAACGCAACGTTCTGCCTGATTACGGTGAGAGTTGCGCGCGAATGGCGCACGAGCCAAGGAAGCTTGGACAGATCGTCCGACATCAGCGCCACATCGGCCGTTTCGATGGCGGCGTCGCTGCCCATGGCGCCCATGGCGATGCCGAGATTGGCACGACCCATCGCGGGAGCATCGTTGACCCCGTCGCCGACCATGGCAACCGTCCCGTAGCGCCGCACCAAATCCTCGACGGCTACCACCTTGTCCGCCGGTAGAAGTTCCGCTCGAACCTCGTCGATGCCCGTCTGCTTCGCAATCGCTTCCGCCGTCGCCCGATTGTCGCCTGTGAGCATCACGACGTGTTTGATGCCTGCTCGGTGCAGCGCAGTTACGATGTCCCTCGCTTCCGGCCTGACGGCATCGGCAACGGCAACGAGGCCCCAGACTTCCTGACCCTCGCCAACCCCGACGATGGTGCGACCGGCGCTCGAAAGTGCATCGGCTTGCTGCAGAACTGTATCCGAGCTGATGCCCCGCTCCGCAAGGTAGCGGCGCGAGCCGAGCCATATCTCGCGTCCGGCAACTCGCCCGGTGACGCCTCGGCCGGCGATGGCTTGGACGGCCTCGGCGGGTTCGGCGGCGATCTTGAATTCCTCGGCTTTCGCCAGGATGGCGCGCGCGATTGGATGCCCGCTGCGCGCCTCCAAGGCCGCGGCCAAGCCAAGAATGTCCGTTTCGTTGCGACCGCCGAGCGGCACGATCTCGACGACCTGTGGCCGCCCTTCGGTGAGCGTGCCGGTCTTGTCCATGGCAACGGCCTTGAGGTGCGCGGGCGTTTCGAGATGAGTGCCACCCTTCACCAGGACACCCTGTTTCGCCGCGCCGGCGAGTGCAGCCACGATCGTCACTGGCGTTGAAATCACGAGGGCGCAGGGGCAAGCGATCACAAGAAGCACTAACGCACGGTAGAACCAGACGTCCCAGGCACCGCCCAGGAGCAAAGGCGGAGCCAAAAAGATAGCGATGGCAAGCGCCATCACGACGGGCGTGTAGATGCGCGCGAACTTCTCCACCCACTGCTCACTGGGGGCGCGTCGGCTCTGAGCCGACCCGACCATCCGGATGATCTGGGCGAGTGTCGTGTTGTTTGCCGCTTTGGTTGTCACAATATCGAGGGCACCCTCGCCGTTTATGGTGCCGGCAAAGACCTCGTCGCCCTCTGCCTTCAATACGGGGACGCTTTCACCGGTGATCGGCGCCTGATTGACCTCGCTTTCGCCGGCGGCAACCCGGCCGTCGAGCGGTACCTTGTCCCCTGGCCGGACGATGATATGCATGCCAACCCGGACCTCAGCCGCCGGAACATCGTGCTCGGAGCCGTCTTCGAGCTTGAGGCGTGCTGTGGGCGGCGCGAGTTCCATGAGGGCAGCAACCGCGCGGCGCGCGCGACCCAGGCTCCAAGCTTCTAGCGCCAGCGCCAGCGCGAAGAAGAACGATACCGTGGCTGCCTCAAACCAAGCGCCGATGCCAATGGCACCTGCGACCGCAACCATCATCAACAGATTCATGTCGGGACGCAGCCGCTTGGCGGCGAGCCAAGCCTTGGGCGCGACGTAGCGTGCCGCACCGAGTACCGCGAGTGTGTACAGCGCCACGCTGGGCAGCGGGGTCGCCCCCGAGCCGTGTTCACCCGCCTCGAAAGCCGCTATGATGCTACCGCCCAGCCAGGCATGAATCGCAAAGCCCAGTGCCGTGAACACGCCGCTCGCGGTCGTCAGCCATGACTGCAGACGCTTGCGGCGCTCTTCGGCCTGTGCGGCTTCGCTGGTGCCGCCTTCAATCCAAGGCTCGGCACGCAGTCCAGCGCGCGCTACAGCTTTCTCGACTCGGGATTCGAGTGCCGCATCCGGCGTCATGTCGATCGACATGCGGCCGTTGAGGAGATCAAAGGCGAGCTTGGCTTCGCCGACCAGCGGCCCAACCTCGCGCTTCAACGCCGCGATCTCGTCGGCGCAGTCCATGCCGTGAATGCGAAACACAACTTGGCCGGCCAAGCGGGTTGGAAGCGGCGAGTTGAGCGCCTCTGCCGCCCCGCCGGATGCAGGACCTACCGGTACTGCGGCGGGCGCGGGCGCGCCGCGGGAAACTGCCGGCGCCGACCAGGGCTCGGCGCGCATACCCGTTCGCTCCACAGCTTCCTGGATCGCGTCGAGTGCCGCCCGGCTCTGGGGAGCCACGGTCATCATGCCTTGCGCGGTGTCGAAAGCCAGCTTGTCTTCACCGACGAGCGGACCTAGTTGACGCGTGAGTTCGGCAACATCGTTTTTGCAGTCGAGCCCCTGAACGCGTAACAGCATTGCTTCGGCCGTGCCGTCCTCAACAAAGGAAGCACGCATGCCGGTCGGGCCGACGCGGCCGACGATATCGTCGACTGTCGCCTGCCTTTGCGGCGCGACCGTCATGAGCCCTTTCCCAGTATCGAACGATAGCCAAGCTTCGCTCCCAACGAGCGGACCAACCTCACGCTTGAGCGTGGCGACTTCATTCTTGCAGTCGAGCCCCTCGATCCGGAACAGTAATGCAGGTGCAGGCTGTTGCTGCTGCAGTTCTCCCAGGAGACGCGCTTGCATGCCGATCGTTGCAACCGCCCGCTGAATGGCGTCGACCATCGGAACGCTCTCGGAGATCACCTCCATGACACCGGCTTGAGTATTGAAGGATAGCTTGTCGTCACCACCAACAAGTGGCCCGACTGCCGCGCGAAGCGCGCGAACCTCGTTCTGGCAATCCAAGCCGTCGACCTTAAAGCGCAGTGAGCTTGAACGGCTCATCGTCGCGTCATTAACTTTCATCTTTGGCTCCGTGGTGTCGCGATTCGAGTTCGGCCCCCGGCTTCTTCTTGCTCTTTCGAAGATCATAACTCCTGTAGCCACTACAGAAGCAAGTGGGCACCACTAGCCCTCGTCGTTCTTCTGTTGGGCGCGGCGGCTCTCGTTAAATACCTACGATCCAAGTGAGAAGTCGTGTTATTCGAACGGAAGGCTTGATGGTCTTGACCGAGCGCCACGTCATCGATGCAGCGTCTCTGCATAGCGCTACCGTGACAACTGCGCTGTTGGCAGGTTCGGCCCATTAGCACACTATGATAGCCATGCGTCGTCTGCGCCTCCTTGCTGGCCTGCTAGGCTGCTTTGCCGTTCTCGCGGCAAGTCTGCCCGCAGCCGCTTTTTGGTCGGCACCTTCGCTCAATAGCGTACCGGCACAGACGGCAGCATCCGAGCCTTGTGATAACTGCCCTGATTGCCAAGGGGCGCCGTGCGAGCCAGCGATGGCCGGTTGCGTCCAGACCTGCGTGGCCTCGGCGCCCGCACTCGGCGTGGCGGATTTTTCCTTGGGCGAGGTATCAACTACTGAAGCGGTAAGTTCCCCGCCGCTGGCCGCCTTGCACGGCCGATCTCCGCCACCCGATCCCTTCCCACCGCGATCCTAACTTCCCGGCGTTTATTGTAGCGAAGCGAATGCCCAATGGCATTGCGCTGCTCGCGCGTATGCACGCGAAGTTGTTGGAAGGAAAGTCGCATGTCGAGCACACCACATTCGAAGCGGGCGCATGCCGTGGCGATTGCACTAATCGCGCTGTTGCTGGGCGGGGCCGCAGGCGCCGCGGCCGTATTGTGGATGTGGAAAGGCGGTGGCTCAACCAGCCCGATGTCATCCGACGAGGCTGCAGGGCATACACCCACAGGCCCGTGTAACGGCAAGCCGGCCAAGCTCTATCGCAATCCCATGGGCGCACCCGACACCTCTCCGGTGCCCAAAAAGGATTCGATGAACATGGACTACATACCGGTTTGCGACGACGCAGAGGAACCGCAGGCCTCCGACATCGTCAAGGTGAGCCTCGATCGTGTGCAGCGGCTCGGCGTTCGCAGCGAATTGGTCGAGGAGCGGCAACTGGCGCGGACCATCCGCACTTTCGCCTCAGTGCAGTACGATGAGCGCCGCCAGGCCGTGGTCGCGCCGAAGTTCGGCGGTTGGATCGAGAAGCTTTACGTCAACGCCACCGGCGACGTCGTGAAGGCCGGCCAGACGCTGTTTGACGTCTACAGCCCCGAGCTCAACGTTTTGCAGCAAGAATTCATGCTGTCGCGCGGCACGCAGAGCGGCGCCGAGGGCCGCCTGCGCAATCTCGACTATCCCGAGGCCGAGCTTGAGAAGCTGCGCCGTGGCGACCGTGCGTCACGCATCATCGGCGTACCAGCGCCGGAAGCCGGCACGGTCGTCGAGAAGATGGCGGTCAAGGGGATGCGCTACCAGCCTGGCGAGGTGCTATTTCGCATCGTCGATACATCAACGATGTGGGTGCTGGCTGAGGTGTACGAACAGGATCTCGCCTACGTGAAGGTGGGCGACATGGCCAAGGTAATGGTCAACACCTGGCCCGACCGGTCGTTTCCCGGCCCCGTGATCTTCATCTATCCCAATGTTGGCAAGGAAAGCCGCACGGCGCGGCTGCGCATCGAAGTTGCCAACCCTGACGGGCTGCTGCGCGCCGATATGGCGGCCACTGTCGAGATCGAGGCGCCGTTAGGCCGCGCGCTCGCCGTACCTGATTCCGCGGTGATCGACAGCGGCCAGCGCCAGATCGTGCTGGTCGAGCGCGGCGAGGGCCGCTACCAGCCGGTGACTGTAAAACTTGGCGCGCGCGTGCCGGGCTATATTCAGGTGCTCGACGGGCTGAAGCCCGGCGAGCGTGTGGTCACCTCGGCGACCTTCCTGATCGATGCCGAAAGCAACCTCAGGGCGGCCCTTGGCGCCTTCACGGCGGGAGAGAGCAAGTGATCGCCGGCCTCATCCGTTGGTCTGCCCGGAGTCTGCTGCTGGTTTTCATCGCGACCCTCGGTCTGATCGGCGGTGGTCTCTACGCGGTCCGCCACGTTTCGCTCGACGCCATCCCGGACCTCTCCGACACCCAGGTCATCGTCTATACCGAGATGCCGGGTCAGGCGCCGCAGGTGGTCGAGGACCAAGTCACCTATCCACTCACGACGGCCATGCTTGCGGTACCGCGCAGTCGCGCCGTGCGCGGCTTCTCTTTCTTCGGCGTGTCGTTCGTCTACATCATCTTCGAGGATGGCACCGACATCTACTGGGCGCGCAGCCGCGTGCTGGAATACCTCAACTCGGGCGCCCAGAAACTGCCGGCCGACGTCAAGCCGACCCTGGGACCGGACGCCACCGGAGTCGGCTGGGTCTACCAGTACGTTGTGGTCGGCGCGAACCATTCCCTGGCCGAGTTGCGCTCGCTGCAGGACTGGTTCATCCGCTTCGGCGCGGCTAAGGCCGAAGGCGTGGCCGAAGTGGCGAGCGTCGGCGGCTTCGTGCGGCAATATAACGTCGTCGTCGATCCCGTGAAGCTGCGCTCGTTCGGCGTGCCGCTCGCCCGGGTCATCGAGACTATCCGGGCCTCCAACCGGGAAGTCGGCGGCCGGGTCGTCGAGATGGCCGAGACCGAGTTCATGGTGCGCGGGCGAGGCTACATCAAAAACGTGGCGGACCTCGAGCAGATCGTGCTGCGCGCCGACGGGACGGCGCCGGTACTTCTGCGCGACGTGGCGCGGGTCGAGTTTGGCCCCGACGAGCGGCGCGGCGTCACCGAGCTCGATGGCGAGGGCGAAGTGGTGAGCGGCATCGTGCTGCAGCGCTTCGGGCAGAACGCGCTCGATGTCATCTCCAACGTCAAATCCAAACTCAAGGAGATTGCCGCCGGCCTGCCGGAGGGTGTTCGCATCGAGCCAGTCTACGATCGCTCGGACCTGATCTATCGGGCCATCGATACCCTCGTCTACACGTTGATCGAGGAAAGCATCGTGGTGGCAGTAGTCTGTTTCGTATTCCTGCTTCATCTACGCTCAGCGTTGGTAGCGATCATCACCTTGCCGGTTGGCATTCTGATGGCGTTCCTCGCCATGCATGCGCTGGGCATCGGCTCGAACATCATGAGCCTCGGCGGCATCGCCATCGCCATCGGCGCCATGATCGACGCCGCGATTGTCATGATCGAGAATGCCCACAAGCACCTTGAGCGATTGAAGCCGGGGGAGTCGCGCACTGAGGCGATCATAGCGGCGGCGGTCGAGGTTGGCCCGGCGCTGTTCTTCAGCCTGCTGGTCATCACCGTCTCGTTCCTGCCGATCTTCACCCTGGAGGCCCAGGAGGGCCGGCTCTTCAAGCCGCTGGCCTGGACCAAGAGCCTCGCAATGGCCGCGTCGGCGCTGTTGTCGGTGACCCTGGTGCCGGCGCTGATGGTCCTGTTCGTGCGCGGCCGCATTTTGCCCGAGCGACGCAACCCGGTGAACCGAGCATTGATCTGGCTCTATCGTCCGGCGATCCGGCTGGTATTGTGGGCGCGCGTGCCGACTATCCTGTTGGCGGTGGCGGTCTTGGGCGCGACGGCATGGCCTGCGATGCGGGTCGGCAGCGAGTTCATGCCAAGCCTCGACGAGGGTACGCTGTTCTATATGCCGACCACGTTGCCTGGGCTCTCGGTCACTAAGTCGGCCGAGCTGCTGCAGACCCAGGACAAGATCATCAAGTCGTTCCCAGAGGTGGCCTCGGTCTACGGCAAAGCCGGCCGCGCCACCACCGCCACCGATCCCGCGCCGCTCGAAATGTTCGAGACGGTGATCAACCTCAAGCCCAAGGACCAGTGGCGGCCTGGCATGAACATCGACAAGGTAATTGCTGAACTCGACCGGGCCCTGCAATTCCCCGGCGTCAGTAACGCCTGGACGATGCCCATCAAGGCCCGTACCGACATGCTGGCGACGGGCATCCGCACGCCCGTCGGCATCAAGCTCTTGGGCCGCGATCTCGGCGAGCTGGAAAATCTCGCGCGCCAGGTCGAAGCTGCAGTGCGCGATGTGCCCGGCACGACATCAGCGTTCGCTGAGCGTGTCACCGGCGGCTCCTTCCTCGACATCGTGCCCGACCGGACCCGGTTGGCACAATACGGTGTGCTGATCGAGGATCTCCAGTTGGCCGTGTCGAGCGCGCTCGGTGGTGAGGCAGTCGCCACGACGGTCGAGGGCCGGGAACGCTATACGATCAACGTTCGCTATCCGCGTGACCTGCGCTCCGATCCGCGGGCCATCGCCTCCGACGTCCTGGTCTCGACCATGAGCGGCGGCATGATCCCGCTCGGCCAGCTCGCTGAGGTGAAGCCCAATCGGGGCCCGACAACGATCCGCACCGAGAACGCCCAGCTTGCGGTCTACATCTTCATCGATTACCGCGACCGCGACCTCGGCAGCTACGTCGCCGACGCCCAGCGCGCCGTACAGGAAAAGGTGAAGTTTCCGCCGGGGTTCTACGCTGTGTGGAGTGGGCAGTTCGAGTTCCTGCAGCGGGCGGAGGCCCGACTCCAGATCGTCGTGCCAGCGACTCTGCTGCTGATCCTAGTACTACTCTACATCAACTTTCAGCGGATGACCGAGACGCTGATCGTGATGCTATCGCTGCCCTTTTCACTAGTCGGTGGCTTTTGGTTCGTTTGGTGGATGGGATTCAACATGAGTGTCGCCGTGGCGGTGGGTTTCATTGCTTTGGCGGGGGTGGCTGCCGAAACCGGTGTGGTAATGCTAATCTACCTCGATCATGCCTTGGCCGAACGGCGACGACGCGCTGAAGCCGAGGGCCGTCCGCTCAACCGCTCCGACCTCACGGCAGCGATCATTGAAGGCGCCGTCGAGCGGGTGCGACCCAAGATGATGACGGTGACGGCCATCATGGCAGGCCTGTTGCCGATCCTGTGGAGCACCGGCACGGGCTCCGAAGTGATGCAGCGCATCGCCGTGCCGATGATCGGCGGCATGGTGAGCTCAACCCTGCTCACCTTGCTGGTCATCCCGGCGCTCTATGGCCTGGTGAAAGGCTGGCGGCTGCAACCCGCACCTGCGCTCGAGAGAGAGGTCCATCCATGAGATGTTTCGTGCTCGCAGCGCTGCTCGTGCTGCTCCAGGCATGTTCGAACTCGCCGCCACCCATCCTGGCGCCGTCACCCGGGCCTGACGACCCGGCCGCCGTTTCTTCCGACGCGCCTTATCGCCCGATAATGGCCGGCACCGTCTATCACGGGCTTGGGAGGGCGCCATGATCCGATCCCCCGCCATTGTGCTCTTGCTCGTCGGCTTGCTTCCCGGCTGTGCCTCGTTCTCGCCCGATGGCGGCATGAGCGAAGTGGCGCGGGGCGTCGGCCGGGAGACCGGCCCCGGCGTTGGCAAGAACGTCGTCAAGATCACTAGTGTCGAGCAGGCGCAGCAGGCGAAGGAACAAGTCGCGGCCCTGCTGGCTGCACCCCTCTCGGCCGATGCGGCAGTGCAGGTGGCGCTGCTCAACAACCGCGACCTGCAGGCTGCCTATAACGACTTGGGTATCTCCGAAGCAGCATACGTCCAGGCCAGCCTGCCGCCCAACCCGGGGATCTCGCTGATGAATATTGGCGGCACGGGGGTGGCAAATTTCGAGCTGAGGATGATTGGAGACATCCTCAGCTTGTTCACCCTGCCGCGCCGGACGGCAATCGCCGCTGATCAGTTTGCCCGTGCTCGGCAACAGGCGGTGGCAGCTACGCTGACCCTTGCGACGGACACACGCCGGGCCTACATCCGCGCGGTCGCCGCCCAGCAGCAGGTCGGCTTCCTGGACCAGGCGCGCAGCACGGTCGACGCGGCCGTAAGGCTGAATATGCAGCTTGGTCAAGCCGGCGGCGGCGACCAGCTCGATCAGGCCGAACTGGCCGCCTTCTATGCCGAATTGAGCGCGCGCATGGCCCAGGCCCGGCTCACGGCGCGCCGCGAGCGCGAGACGCTGATTCGGTTGATGGGTCTGTGGGGCGGCGACACCTCCTTTAGCCTGCCCGCCGAGCTACCGCCTCTGCCGGGCGAACCCGAATCGAAGGCGGCTGTGGAGGTCGAAGCCATCAACCGCAGGGTCGACCTGACCTTGGCGCGCTACGACGTCGCCGCGCTGGCCAAATCCCTGTCGCTCACGGAAGCCACCCGCTACGTCTCGATGCTGCAACTGGCTGGCATCTACAACAACGAGTCGCCCAACATGCTGACCAACAGCAATACCGCGATCAACCGCGGCGGCGCCCAGCTCGACCTCCAGCTTCCGATCTTCGATACCGGCGAAGCCCGCACGCGGACAGCGCAGGAGACCTACATGCGGGCGCTGAATCGGCTGGCTGCGAAGGCCGTCAATGCCCGGTCCGAGGCGCGGATCGCCTACGACACCTATCGCGGTACCTATGACATCGCCCGTTTCTGGCGCGACCGGGTCTTGCCGCTACGCCAGACGGTCTCCCGCGAGGTGTCATTGCGGTACACTAATGGTGTGCTGGCCAGTGAGGGGCTGCGCGTCGATCTGTTCCGGTTCTTCGTTGACGCGCGCGTGCGCATCGGCGCCACCGCCTCAGCGCTGGACGCCCGACGTGACTTCTATCTGGCTGCGGCCGATCTGCAGGCCGCTCTGTCTATTGGCGCCGGCGGCTCGGCAGCAAGCGAGCCAGCAGCATCAATATCAATTCCGATGCAGTGAAACCATGAGAACAACTCTTCCCCACTAATCCGTCGCCGTGCAGTGCTCTCGGCGCCTTGACCTCAGGCTAGCGGCGGCGCCAACCGCACCCAACGTTCCGGCACGGACCTGCGGCGAACCAAGTTTGGGCACATGGCGATGGTGGCCTCGGGCCAATCCTCCGGTTGCGCGAAGGGGAGCCTGTCAGAATTGTAGTCGACGGCAAACTCAAGCAGAGCAGCCACGGTGGCGCGGCATGCGGTCACTGATCGACATGGCAGGTGGTTTTGTCACGATCGCGCGCCACCGAGGCGGCTTTGCCGGGCTCTGATGTCCGCAGGCCATCGGCTCTTGATATAAGCCAAGATTGCCGCAATCTCTCGATCCGAGAGCGTGTCTCCGAAGGCCGGCATATCGGTTGGGTATCCCTCCGGATATGCCGCGGCACCGCGCTGGATGACGAGCACTAGAAAGGCATCCGAATGATGCCACGTATGCCCGCTTGCGTCATGCGGGGGGGCAGGAAGCCGGCCATTGGGAAGGCGCCGCTGCCAGTCCGGTTGTCCCTCGAGAGCGGTTCCGTGGCAACTCGCGCAGGCCGTCGCGTAGAGCTGCTTGCCGAGTGCCACCTGGTTGCTGTCGCTGGGATCGATACGGACCGGCTCCTTCCAAAGGAGCACGAAACCACTCGCCGTGAGAACGATCACGAGCATCGCGCTTCCAAACCCGATCCTCCACCAGTCGCGGCGCGGCGTGGCAAACAATCGTCTACCCATCGATCGATTCCCTGGCGGTCGTGCCTTCGTCCTCCTGCCGTGGCTTCGGCTGCAGGCGGCAGTCCGCGTCCACGCACACGATGGCAAGGACCCGGCCCGACCCTCGGCAAGTCACCTCGTAGGCGGTGACCAACGGTGACAGTGCCGTCTGCTTGACTGTGCCGGGTACGCAAGCCTGCTTGACCAGTATCGCCTGCAACTCGCGATCGTCGGCGACTGCCGACGACCCTCCAATGCCTATCAAGGCGGCCAGGCAGACGACGGAGCCTACCATCTCTTGTTTCATCGGTGCGCCGTCAGTGCCCTTTGCCTATCTTGGTGACAGTGATGGCACCATTGACGCGATCAGCCTCGAACTCGATCTTGTCCCCGGCGTTCACCTTTTCGAGCATGGCGGGATCAGCGACGCGGAACACCATGGTCATGGCGTCCATATCGAGATTCTTTATGGGGCCATGCTTCAGGGTGATCTTTCCCGCAGACTTGTCCACCTTGACGACCTCAGCCTTCACCATGTTGCCATCGGCCCATGCCGGAACCGAGAACAGGATCGCAGTCAGTACGATTGTGATGATATTCCTGAACATCTGATGCTCCTTCAGTTGCGTTGGCTCACTCGACGACGATGGTGCCGAACATGCCGGCCTGGCGGTGTCCGGGAATGAGGCAAGAGAAGTCGAAAGTGCCTGCCTTCGTAAATTGCCAGAGGATCTCCCCGGTCGCCTTGGGCTTCAAACGTTTCGCATTCGGATCGTCGTGCTCCATGTCCGGGTTTTTCTCCATGTCCTTCATGTGCTTCAGGTTCTCCTCAACCGTTCCGACGACGAACTCGTGGTCGATGGCGCCGTTGTTGCGAAGCTGGAAGCGGACTTGCTCCCCCTTCTTGAACTTGAGTTTGTCGGGCAGGAACAACATCTTTCCATCGTCCTCGCGGAAGACGATCTGAACGATGCGCGCTGGCTTCTTAGGATCACCCGGCTTACCGTAGGGCGTGTCATCCGCATGCGAATGTCCTTCGCCTGGCTTGTGTCCGGGCGCGGCGATGGCTGTTCCGGTGAGCAGGATTGCGGCGATCGAAGAAATGAAGAACGTCCGAGCTTTCATATTTGCCTCCTGGGTTAAACTACTTGTGGGAGCCGTGTGAGGACGGCTTGACGACGCGCACCGGTGCGCTGCCGGGCTTCGCGAGCGGCGTCGGGGCCGGCGCGCGGGTGGCTTCGGGCTTCGGCCCCTTCCATTCCCATGCGACGGTGCCAGGTGGGTTTTGGTACCAGCCGGGGTCCTTGTAGTCGCCCGATTGCAGGCCCTCGCGCACCTTCACGACCGAGAACATGCCGCCCATCTCGACAGCGCCGAACTGCGCGAAGCCGGTCATCATCGGCAGCGTGTTGTCGGGGAGCTGCATCTCCATCTCGCCCATGTCGGCCATGCCGGCGCTTCCCATCGGCATGTAGTCCGGCACCAGCCGCTTCATCTGTTTGGCAAACTGCTTCTTGTCGACCCCGATGAAGGTACGGAGGTCGTGCCCCATCGCATTCATCGTATGGTGCGACTTGTGGCAGTGGATCGCCCAGTCGCCGGGATAGATCGCGTCGAACTCGTAGGCGCGCATCGCGCCCACCGGGATGTCGATCGTGACCTCCGGCCAGCGCGCCTCGGGCCGCACCCAGCCACCGTCCGTGCAGGTCACCTCGAAGTCGTAGCCGTGCATGTGGATCGGATGGTTGGTCATGGTGAGGTTGCCGACCCTCACCCGCACGCGATCACCCTTGGCGATCACCAAGGGATCGATGCCGGGGAAGACGCGGCTGTTCCAGGTCCACATGTTGAAGGCGGTCATCTCCGCGACCTTGGGCACGTAGTTGCCGGGGTCGATATCGTAGGACGAGAGGAGGAAGACGAAGTCGCGATCGACTCGATGCAGCTTGGGATCGCGGGGATGGACGACGAAGAAGCCCATCATGCCCATGGCCATCTGGACCATCTCGTCGGCGTGCGGGTGGTACATGAAGGTCCCACTTTTCATGAGCTGATACTCATACACGAAGGTTTGGCCTGGCTTGATGTGCGGTTGATTGAGGCCACCAACACCGTCCATGCCGGAAGGCAGGAGCTGGCCATGCCAGTGAATGGTCGTGTGCTCGGGTAGGCGATTGGTGACAAAGATACGGACCTTGTCGCCTTCAACCGCCTCGATCGTGGGGCCAGGGCTCTGTCCATTGTAGCCCCACAGTCGGGCGATCATGCCGGGCGCCATTTCGCGCTCAACCGGCTCGGCAACCAGATGGAACTCTTTCCAGTCCCCGTTCTGCCGCCAGGGTAGCGTCCAACCGTTCAGCGTCACGACAGGCTGATAGTCCGGTCCACTTGTCGGATATAGTGGCGGCTGCATCGTGTTAGTCGTGGTTGTCGGCGCTTCCGGAATTGACTGGGCCTGGACGCGACCGCTAACGGCGGCAGCGCCGAGGAGGGCAAGGCCCGATGCTCCGACGAGATCGCGTCTGGAGATGCTCATGTGATTCTCCTCTTCTAAAGTCCCAGAGGAACGGTTTCGGGAGGTGGAGTCGTGTTGATGACGCCGGACGGCGGAACGGTGCCGCCAACAATCAAAGCAGCCTGCAGGTCGGCGACGGCGAGGTGGTAGTCGCGTAACGCATCGAGCGAGGCGATGTTGGCCGTGATTCGCTCGCGCTCCTCGATCAGCAGCTCGAAAACGTCGATGAGCATGCCGTTGTAACGGAGGAGAACCTCAGACGAAATTTGGCGTCGAAGCGGTAGGATGCGCGACTGGTAGAATCGCGCGATATCGTAGGTCGCGCGATAGGTCGTGTAAGCAACTCGCGCTTCCGAGCGGGCGTTAACGGAACGCTCAATAAGTCTGTTGACGGCGCGCATATAGATTTCGCGCGCCGTGACCACACGAGCTTCACCCGTGTCAAAGATAGGGATCACGAGGCCTAGCTCGAGACCATACCTGTTCTTTGACGTCTGTTCGCCCGCATCATTGGTTTCCACTTCGTTTCTGAAGCCGAGACCAAGTTCCAGAAACGACATGTAGCGGGTGGCGTTGACGAATTTTGCCGATTTCGCAAGCGTCACGATCTCGTAGCGAAGAATGATGAGGTCGACGCGCCGCTTCATCGCCTCGACTTCAACGTCCGCCAAAGCATCAGCGGCGGCGGGCAAGGCCGGAAGACGAGCCGGCAACTTATAGCTGAGATCACTTCCCCAAATGCCCAACATCCGATTTAAAGCTTCACGTGTGGTACTGACGCTCAGTCGCGCTTGGGCCACCTGGGCGCTCAGGTCGGCATAAAAGGCGGTGACGCGCGCTTGGTCGAGCTTGTTGGCGGCACCTGTTTCGCCAAGCTGCTTCATCATCTGGGCAGAAGCATCGGCGGTCTGCCGGGCCTGCTCCAGCAGGGCGAGGCGCTGCTGGGCAGCAATCGCCTTGATGTAAGTCCGACGTACGTCAATCGTCAGGCTGAGTGTCGTCGCGACCGCGCGGTAGCGCGCTTCTTCGAATTCGCGCTTCGCAATCTCAGTCTTTCTCGGCAGCGTCGCGAACGCGAGCAAGTTCCCGACGAGCTGAAAGCCGAATTCAACGAAGTTGCCTGTACCGAAGGAACGGCCCACGGTGATGGCCGGATTTGGGGGCAGGCTGGTCTGGACATACTCAGCCTCCGACACTCCAAGATCGTTGTAGGCCGCCTGTAGCCCGCGATTATTGAGCAGCGCAATCTGTACGGCCGTATCTTCGGTCAGGGGCTCCGACAGCAAGGCCTGTACGCGCTCGCGTGCGCGACGCATATCTTCGGGTGACGAAAGCTTGACCGCATCACGGCCAATTTCCTTCCGAATGCTGTCGGTGACTGGCGCCATGCCGCCATCGTCCGTGAACTTTGCGCAGCCCGCGGCCAGCAAGCTTACGCATGCAATGGCGGCAGTTCTTGTGATGATCTTCATTGTGACCGACCCCCGCCGGGAGCGACGCGATCATTGAGCTCCCGCCAGGGCTTCAGCCCGACAGGCATGTGGGAAGCAGTGCCGGACAACACCGGCTGGTAGGGCGTGGCGACGGTCGGAGCATCCGAGCTGGACGCATCGGTAGGCGACAACTCGGGCAATGGCGGCGCGGCGCAGGAAGCCACTCCCAGCGCGAGCACGGCTAGAACCAAGGATTTCATGATGACGACCCAGACGGAATTGACGTGAACGCGACGGACGGAGCATCGCCACGGGCCGCGGCGACCTCTTTGCGTTCACGCAAGTCAGGTGTCGTGAGGTGTTGAGCCTCTCACAGGCTCTCGACCGGACACGCGCCTATGGCGCGAACGCGGTCAGACGAGTCTGGGTGGGCGTTCGGAACGATCGCCGCAACGGCCTTCAAGCATATCGCTCAGCGCGGCGAAAAGGGGCGACACCACTCTGGGGCCAATCCACGGGTCGATCGCAGGAGCAGCCATGGCAGCATGGCATGCAACAGTGCAGCAACTTCCGGTGTGTTTCGCGGGGTTGCCGGCCGGGCATGGATCTTCGCTGCGCTCGACGAACGCATGATTCCCTTCCGCTAGTTCGGCACGACCCGCTGCGATATCTTTATGCTGGGAAGCCGCTGGCAGCGATGAGACCGATTCTGATGAAGATCGCGTATCCACGCCCGCATGACCGCCGTGAGCAGATGCAACACCCGCAGCGAGCACCCATGCCGCCAGCGCAAGCAAAACTGCCTGTGCAAGCTTTCTTAGAGAAAGAGCGGCGATCATGGGGATTTAAATGAACAGGGACCGATGAGTTGTCAATTGGCAGAATGGCGAGCGGTCAGCGGCGCCTACTGTCGAGGACTTCAAGGATCTCTTCGATCTTATTCATCCTGTCCTTCTCCGAGCCTGCATGGAAGGCGTGGGCCACACAATGTTGCAGATGGTCAGCAAGCGTCTCCTGCTCGACCTTGTTCAGCGCGGCGCGCACGGCGCGGACCTGCGTCAGCACGTCGATGCAGTACCGCTCCTCCTCAATCATTCGGGCGATCCCGCGCACCTGCCCCTCTATGCGGCTGAGCCGGGCGAGCTGAGATTTCTTTAATTTGGCGTCCATGGCTTGAACCGTACCCCTGTAGGGTATAAATGGCAAGCCATGAAACACGATTGCT
This sequence comes from Reyranella aquatilis, assembly GCF_020880995.1. GTDB lineage: Bacteria > Pseudomonadota > Alphaproteobacteria > Reyranellales > Reyranellaceae > Reyranella > Reyranella aquatilis. The sequence continues at coordinate 68,836 of NZ_JAJISD010000007.1, forward strand.
GCAGCGGCGGACACGCCGACCATCAGGGCCACGCCCATTCCCGGCCCACCGCGACGGACCCCGTGTGCGGCATGACGGTGAACGTCGCGACGGCCAAGCACACCACCGTGCATGAAGGCCAGACCTATTACTTCTGCAACCCGAAGTGCCTGCAGAAGTTCGAGGCGGAGCCGGCCCGCTATCTCAAGCCAGGAGACGAGACGCCCGCCACCCCCGTAGCGCCCGGCACGATTTTCACCTGCCCCATGCATCCAGAAATCCGTCAGGTCGGGCCGGGGAGCTGCCCGATCTGCGGCATGGCGCTGGAACCCGCAGAGGTCTCGCTCGACGATGGCCCGAACCATGAGCTTATCGACATGTCGCGGCGCATGTGGATTGGCCTGGCTTTCAGCCTGCCCATCGTAGCGCTCGAAATGGGCGGACACCTCACGTCGCTTCACATGTTGCTCGATCAGAAGACTTCCAACTGGATTCAGCTGGTCCTGGCCACGCCGGTCGTGTTGTGGGCCGGCTGGCCCTTCTTCGTGCGTGGCTGGCAGTCCCTGGTCACACGCAACCTCAACATGTTCACGCTGATTGCCGTCGGCACCGGTGTGGCCTGGATCTACAGCGTCGTGGCCGTCCTCGCGCCAGGTCTGTTCCCGGCCGCCTTTCGGGGCAGCGATGGTTCAGTGGCGGTGTACTTCGAGGCCGCGGCCGTCATCACAGTCCTCGTCCTGCTAGGCCAAGTGCTCGAGCTCCGCGCACGCGCGCAGACCTCCGGCGCCATCAAGGCCCTGCTTGATCTCGCCCCCAAGACCGCGCAACGGCTCAAGGAGGACGGTAGCGACGAGACTGTGTCGCTAGACGTCATCTCGGTCGGTGATCGCCTGCGTGTCAGGCCGGGCGAGAAGGTGCCCGTGGACGGCGAGGTGCTGAGCGGCCGGTCGGCGATCGACGAGTCGATGGTCACCGGCGAATCCATGCCCGTCACCAAGGAGACGGGTGCAAGCCTGATCGCCGGCACTCTCAATTCGACGGGCGCCTTGGTCATGCGCGCGGACAAGGTGGGCCGCGACACGATGCTCGCCCGCATCGTCCAGATGGTGGCCGAAGCTCAACGCAGTCGCGCGCCGATCCAGAGGCTGGCCGACCAGGTCTCTGGATACTTCGTGCCCGTCGTGATCGCCATCTCGATTACAGCCTTCATCGCCTGGTCCCTGTTCGGACCAGAACCGCGACTTGCCTTCGGGCTCGTCGCCGCAGTCGCCGTTCTGATCATCGCATGCCCCTGCGCGCTCGGCCTTGCAACCCCCATGTCGATCATGGTCGGCGTCGGGCGCGGTGCGCAGGCAGGCGTCTTGATCAAAAACGCGGAAGCATTGGAGCGCATGGAGCGCGTGGATACGCTGGTGGTCGACAAGACCGGAACTTTAACGGAGGGCAAGCCGAAGGTGGTGGCCATCGTCCCTGCCAAGGAGTTCACGGAGGTCGCGGTCCTGACGCTGGCAGCAAGTGCCGAGAGGGCCAGCGAGCATCCGCTTGCCCTAGCGATCGTCAAGGAAGCTGCCGACCGAAAGATTGCGTTGTCTGAGGTGAGCGAGTTCGACTCGCCGACCGGCAAGGGCGTGACCGGCACGGTTGACGGTCGCAAACTAGTGCTTGGCAACGCAAAGTTCCTAGCGGAGTTCGGCGTCAGTCCGGACAGTCTGCAGGAAGAAGCGGAGCGTCTCCGGCTCGAGGGCGCAACCGCGATCTTCCTTGCAGTGGATGGAGCCCCGGCGGCTGTCTTTGCCATTGCCGATCCAGTGAAGCCGACAACGCCCGAGGCGATCCGCGCCCTTACCGCTGAGAACATCCGGGTCGTCATGCTGACCGGAGACAACCGCACCACGGCGGAAGCCGTCGCGCGCCGGCTCGGCATTGCCGAGGTCGAAGCGGACGTGCTTCCCGAACAGAAGAGCGCGATCATCGAGAAGTTGCGGGCCGAAGGCCGCGTCGTCGCCATGGCTGGCGACGGCGTCAATGACGCGCCTGCCCTGGCTGCGGCAGATGTCGGAATCGCGATGGGAACCGGCACGGACGTTGCAATCGAGAGTGCTGGCGTGACGCTGCTCAAGGGCGACCTGATGGGCATCGTGCGGGCCAGACGCTTGTCCGAAGCAACGATGCGCAACATCCGCCAGAATCTCTTCTTTGCCTTCGTCTACAATGCAGCCGGCATCCCGATCGCCGCAGGCGTACTCTACCCCTCTTTCGGCATCCTCCTGTCGCCGATCATCGCAGCGGCTGCCATGGCGCTGTCCTCCTTCAGCGTCATCGCAAACGCCTTGCGGTTGAGAGCCTTTCGGCTTTAACTCCTTTGTTCGCGCAAGCTACCAATGAAACCGGCGTCTCGTGGGAGGAACGCCGGTGGCGCCGCGAGATGCGGTCCGCGTGGTTGCGGCTGCTGGTTTTCGTCGTCCTCGTGCTTAACCTTATGGCCAATAGGCACGGCGAAAGCGTACTCGTCCATATTCAAGTTATCGGCTGGTACGTAATTGCGACCGCTGTTGCGTTGGTGTTGGCCTGGAAACGACGGGGGCCGGGCTGGTCGACGGCAGTCTTCGTTGTCATTGATGCGCTGTTGGTAGTGGCCCTCTTTCACGAACATCTGTTTGCACCCGGCCAAACGTTCGATCACAGCTTAACTGCCCCTTCCCTTGCGATCGGCTTTCTGTTGCTGACGCACACAGCCTTGCGATTGCGACCAGATCTTGTTCTCCTGTTCTCCACCGTCGTGCTGACGGGCTGGCTATCGCTACTCGCCATCACCCTCTTTGTGCACGCTCACCTGCATCCGATGGCGGCCAGCGAATGGTCCTTGTTTGGTGCCGAGGGCGCGCTCGCGGCGGCTTTCGCATTCGCCGCCTTCGTCTGTTACCTGCTGACAAAGGAGCATAGCGCGATTCTTGCCGAGGCTGTGGCAAGTGAAAGACGGCGCCAAATGCTGGCTCGGTTTTTTTCCCCCAGCGTAGTCGCGGAACTCCAGAACAATGCCACCGGCCTTGCTCTCGCCCGGCGACGCGCAGTGATAATGTTCGTCGATCTTCGCTCCTTCACCCGGCTTAGCGAAACGGCCAAGCCTGAGGCGATTGCCGAGCTTCTGTCGGAATACCGGCAACGGGTAACCGAAGCGGTATTCAAGTACGGGGGCACCATCGACAAGTTCATCGGTGACGGCGTCATGGCGGTGTTCGGTCATCCCAAAGCCGGGCCAGACGATTCGGCAAGCGCCGTGAAATGCGGCCTGGAACTGAGCGCGTCGCTTGAGCAATGGACCAAGGAGCGACTAGGGCTTGGCAAGACCGCCATCGACGCCGGGATCGGTCTGCATGCAGGGGCCGTAATCGGTGGCGTTCTTGAAAGTGGTGGGCACGCCGAATTCACTGTTTTTGGCGACGCAGTCAACGTTGCTGAACGCCTGGAGCGGCTGTGCCGGCCGCTGCAGGCTGCGCTCGTCGTTTCGCAAGACGTCCTGCAGGATGTGCCTGGCTTCAACGCCAGCGCCAACTGGAAATGGAAGGATGCTGCGGAACTCGAAGGAAGGCGCGGCAAACTAAAACTCGCGTATCTCCCGCGCTGTTAGACCTTGCTGAGCGCCAGAGCTCTTGGGTGGTCACCCTTCAGCTCCGGCTCGAAGGCCTGCTATCGCGGCGCTTCGCCGAGTTGTTCGTCAGTTCCGAGGCCTTCGTGTCTGGCAAGCTAATGGGCTTACTTGCCCACGCGCTGAAGCCTGGCCAAAAGGCAACGCCTTGATATTCTGCTTTTCTTCGGCCGCGCCGGAAACTGCTGGGCGGCGTGCGGGTCGCGAGACTCGCGGCCCTGCCGCACGGCGGACTTGCCGTCCTTCTGGTTCTGCCGCCGGCAGGGTCATCAGTCCGCTGGCTGACTGCCCGGCGCAGCACCTGGGGCTCTATGTCATCCTGGCACTGCGCGGCCTGAGGCCGCGCGAGATCACGCATCTCTTAACAATGGACTTAACACGGGCAGCGAGGATCTGCAGGCGTCGCGATCGATGCTCGCTGTCGCCATGGAACTGCTGCCCCGTCCGCTGACAATCATCGTCGTGGGCTCGGCGGTCCTCTTTCGCTGAGGCCTTCGCCAAAGACTTTTCGTTCCCCCCTCATCGCCACTCAACATTCTGGATGCTCGGTGATGCTCTAACCAGATTGAAATTGCTGCATATTGCAGACGCACACCATCGTTCGGGAATTGGCTGAGATTGCACGGATGTATGTTGAGGGAAATCACTAAGGCAGGTTTCACCCTTTAGGAAGAGCCTCGCAGGACGCCCGGCACTTTCCTGCTCAAATTCTGCAACAGGCACGTGGTCGGAACATGAACCTCGATCTAAGTTCGTTGCGCAGTGTAATTGCTGCTGCCGAGCACGGAAGCTTTCGGCAAGCTGCGACAGCCCTCAACCTCAAACAATCGGCACTCAGCCGGCGGATTCGGCACCTAGAAGAGCAAGTCGGTTTCCCTTTGTTCGAGCGATCGAGTGGTGGAGTACGCCTCACGCCGGCTGGTGCGAGCATGACTCACGCGGCTCGCCGCCTGTTTGACGAAATCGATCACATGGTCACAGCGTCGCGGTTGGCCGACTGTGGAGAAGCAGGCGTACTCAAGGCAGGCTTTGGAACAGCCGTGTCCACAAACAAGGTACGCACGGTGCTGGCGGAGCATATTAAGTCATTTCCAGGCATTGGCATACAGGTCACCGAACGCTCCGCGGCTCTACTGGCTACCGCACTCACAGCGGGCGACATAGATGTCGCCATCGTCGCCGGACAGGCGCGACAACATAGTGGACCTTCAATGTCGCTATGGTCGGAGCGCATTGTTGCGGCGCTATCTTCGCGGCACCCTCTTTCGAACAGTGAGGTCATCGATTGGAACGACCTCAAAGACGAGACCTTTCTTCTCAGCCAGTGGGATCCGGGTTTGGATCTGCGCAATCTGATCCTCAAGAAGCTCGCCGCGCCAGGCGATGCTCCCAAAATAGAAGCCTGGGACGTCAGCAATGAGAAGATTCTCGGGATGATGGAAGCAGGGCTTCATGTCAGCATTCATTGCGAATCGTGGACCAGTCTTGGCTATCCCGGCGTCCGCTTTCGCGAGCTTCGCGATGCTTCAGGTCCCAGCCATATCACCTTCACGGCATGCTGGGAGGAGCAAAATAGGAATCCAGCTCTCGTCCGGTTCCTAGAAACGCTGCGGCAAGCACACTATCCAACCAGCCTCACCTAGCGTCTACTTTTGCCAAAGCTTTCGCCGAACGTCGGGCTTTGGCAAAGACTCGATCAGCCGACATGAACCGGGCCAACATCGGTCCCACGAGCTTGGCCGGATCGATCGTCTGCCCTGTTTCCCGGCCGAGCGTCTCCGCGTAGACGACGAGATCCCGGTGGATGGCCGCCGGCAAGTCCACCGTCAGCTTCACTGGCTTCTCGTCCAGAATGGCACCGAGCTTGAGCTTGGACATGACGTTTCTCCTATCCCCGATAAGGCTGAAGCACGAGATCGCGGGTCACGATGACCCGTACTGGATAACCGGGGCGGATCGTGAGGATTGGCTGGATGTTGAGGTTCCGCCGTACCACTTGCTGCCCAGCCTGGTTCAGCGTGTCGCCCGCACCCCGGCGCAGAGCGCGGACGATATCGCTATCGTTCTGATCCGAGCCCAGCTCGGTGCCCACCGCCAAGATGGTGGAAAGAAGCGCGGCTTTGAACAGGGATCCCCAGTGGTGGTCGACATCGTCTTCCAGCCCGGCCTGCCCGGTGGAATCGGCCCCGGGCTGTCGTTCGAGCAAGATCGAATAGCCATTTGGCAGAAGCAGCCGTGTCCAGACCAGAAGAAGACGCGACTGACCAAAGGTAACCTGGCTGTCGTAGACGCCGATCAGTCGCGCCCCTTGAGGAATCAGCAATGCGCCACCCGTCGGCGTGTCATAGACGTTTTCCGTCACCTGCGCGGTGATCTGCCCCGGAAGGTCGGACCGTAGGCCGGTGACGAGAGCCGCAGGAATGACGGCTCCAGCTTGCAGCACGAACGGTGAAGCAGGCCGCGCCAGACGATCGGGACTGGTCGTTTTCCGATCAACGGGCGCATTCATGAAAGCGAGCTTGCGGTCCTGTCCGTTTTGTATCGAAGCCTCATCGGCGGATGACGGCATTGCCGATGTTGATGGCTGGGACGAGGGAATGTTTCCGGCAGCAGGCTGTGTCTGGCGATTGCCTGGCGCGAACAGGCGACTGACGCGAGCCGCTTCCGTCTCCTGAGCCCGACGCTGCTGCTCGGCGTCAGGCGATGGCGGGACGGGCTGGCCCTGAGCTGCCACGATCGGTCGGCCGAGATCGCCCGGCAGCGGCGGCCCGAGTGGCGGGACATCCCGGGGAACTCCGGTGTAGTCCCGCGGCAGCGCCGCAAGACCATCGGCCACGCGAGGCCGGTCGGTGGTGTAGAGTTCTTGCGGCGTGACGCCACGCAGCCGGTCTCCCTGCAAAGCCCACAGTACGGCGCCACAGATCAAGATCAGGCCCAGTGCCGTTCCGCCAATCAGCACACTGCGCGATAGGCGGGTGACGCGAGGCCCCTCGGATCGCAGCCTGAAAGATTGAGCAGTTGTCGAGATTGTGGAATCCGACTGGTTCTGATCGGTCATCGTTGCTGCCTTCCGTCCGTGCGGACAATCCGGACGATCTGCTGGCTCTCGCCGCCCAGCCGCAACTCGGCCGCGGCAAACAGGCGGTCGACGATCAGGACGTTGCCGTATGCACGGGAGTTGACGAGCTCCGGCTTGCCGTCCGCGCCGACGACGAAGAGAGGTGGCATCTCCCCCTGAACGATGCCGGGCGAGAACTCGACATAGACCTTGCGCCCATCGTCGTAGGCGTTGACCGGACGCCAGGGCGGCTTGTCACCCTCGATCGAGTATCGATACCGGCGCTGGGCGATCTCAGGGAGAACCGGCACTGGCGGCAGAGCGCGCAGGCTCTTGCCTCGGCTCTCCGGATAGAACCAGGCAACCGAGGGCATATAAGGTCGCTCATGGGCCCGCAGCTCGATGAGATAGGTACGTCGGTCGGTGTTGACCACGAGGTTGGTTTCGATGGCAGGCCGGGTTGGCTTGACCAGGATGTGCACGCGACGCGTATCGCCGTTACCGCTTTCCGTATCGCCAATAATCCAGCGTACCGTGTCGCCGGCGGCCACCGGGCCTGACCCGGTGAGTTGCTCGCCAGGCTCCAGGGCAATGTCGGTGATCTGTCCGGGAGCGACGTAGACCTGATAGAGGGCTCCCGGGCTATACGGGAACACCTGCACGGCGTTGAAATAGCCCTCGCGGCGCGGCTCCACCCGCGCGGCGCCATTGGCAGCCTCGACGCGTGCCACCGGGTCCCTTGCATCACCCGGTCCTCCGCGCGCCGGCGTCCAGGCCGGGGGAATGTGCAGAGGCTGCGGCGGTGCATCCTCGGTGAAAGCGGATGACACAGGGAGCGGCGGCACGCTCTCGTCGTAACTGATCTGAGGCGGCTTGGTGGACGCGCATCCCGTAACCGCCAGCAAGGAGACGAAAATGGCTGGCCGCATGCGGTGGTACCTCATTGTGCGAGCTCCTTCGACCAGTTGATGGCATTTACGAAGACGCCGAGTGGATTCTTGCGCAGACGATCGGCGTCTCGCGGCGTTTCGATCACGATGGTGAGGATGGCGGTCCAGCGCTCGGTGGCCGCGAGCTGGCCGCTTTCGTAGCGACGCTCGGTCCAGGCCACCCGGAAACTGTCGGGCGATGCCCTGATGACGCTCGAGACCTCGACAGAGATCTGCATCTTGCCGAGCTTGGCGAAAGGGTCGGCGCGGCGCGCATAGTCGTTGAGGGCCGTGGCGCCGCGGTCCGTCGTGAAGTCGTATGCCCGTAGCCAGCCCTGACGGAGCACGACCGCGTCAGATGGCAGCCCGCGCACGTCCTCGATGAACCGCGCAAGATGAAAGGCGATCTGCGGATCGGTGGGTTGATAGGAGGGATCGGCCGGCGCGATCGCCTGTGCCTGGCCAAGCCTGTCGACTTGGACGACCCAAGGCGTGATCGTGCCCCTCGCCGCTTGCCAGACGAGCCCACCGGCGAGACCGGCGGCCAGCCCCAGGCAGCCAAACGCCACCAGGCGCCAGTTCCTGGCCTGCACACGTGCAGACCCGATCCGGTCGTCCCAGACTTGCGCAGCCTTCTGGTAGGGCGTCTCCGGCACGGGTGTGTGGCCGTAACGGACGGACGAACGCTTGAACATCAATGGTTCCCTTCAGAAAGATCGATGGAGGAGCCGCCACCACCGTGATCGCCGGACCGGATGGCATGCGTGGTGGCGGAAGCGCCGTGACTTGCGGCCTGACTCCGCCTCATGCGCCGCGCCCAGGCGGGCGGCGCGTCCGGCGAAGCCGCCGCAGTGCCGGCATCGGCACCGCCGGAAGCGGCGCGCCCGCCGGCTTCGAAGCTGCTCGAAACGCTTTCTGACGCCCGGCGGAGCGGGCTCGACGCGGCGGATGCGCCAGCCGTGGTCACGCCGGACAGACCACCGGCGCGATAGGCAGTCGCGGCGCCCCCTGCCAGAGCCGCAGAGCCTCGGGCGGCCGCGCCCGCGGCACCGGCCAGCGCACTCGCGCCGCCCGTCGCCAGGGCGCCACCTGCGGCGGCAAGCCCGCCGGCCGCCAGCCCGGTCCCCACCGCCGCACCGGCACCCAGTTGGGGGCCGCCCGAGACGATGCCGTTGGCGATGCCCGGCCCGAAGATACCGAGACCCAGCAGGGCCAGGGAGGCCAGCACGAGCGCCATGGCGTCTTCGATTGAAGGCTGGGCCCCAGCGCCTGAAGTGAACTGAGAGAAGAGCGTCGAGCCGATCCCGACGATGACTGCCAGCACCAGCACCTTCACGCCGGAGGAAACGACGTTGCCCAGCACCCGCTCGGCCAGGAACGCCGTCTTGCTGAAGAGTCCGAAGGGAATGAGCACAAAGCCGGCGAGCGTCGTCAGCTTGAACTCGATCAGGGTGATGAAGAGCTGAACGGCAAGAATGAAAAAGGCCAGCAGCACCACGACCCAGGCGAACAGCAGCACCACGATCTGGATGAAGTTCTCGAAGAAGCTGATGTAGCCCATCAGTCCTGAAATCGACTCCAGGAGGGGGCGTCCGGCATCAAGCCCCACTTGGGCGACCCGCCCCGGTCGGAGAAAGTCCGCCGCCGACAGACTCGTACCGGAGGCCTTCAGGCCAAGGCCGGCGAAGCTCTCAAATATGATGCGGGCGAGGCTGTTCCAGTTGCCGATGAGGTAGGCAAAGACCCCGATGAACAGGGTCTTCTTAACGAGCCTGGCGATAATATCTTCGTCCCGGCCCCAGGCCCAGAACAGCGCGGCCAGCGTCAGGTCGATCGCGGCAAGGGTGGCCGCGAGGAAACCCACTTCGCTGCCCAGCAACCCGAAGCCGCTGTCGATGTAGCTCGTAAAGACTGCGAGGAACCGGTCGATAACGCCAGTGCCGCCCATCGGCTTTCACTCCTTGCCTTCTGCCCACACGACAGCCTCATTCAGGAAACATGCGAACGGTCGACGGCTGGTAGCCGGTGTTGGGCGCAAGGAAGCGTCGAAGCTGCTCCCTCGCCTGGTCCTGGGCCGCCACGCGCGCCGCCGCCTCGAGGCTCTGTGCCCGGCCCTGCGCAGCGACCGCCGCCGTGAGATCGGCGAGCTGCTGCGCCTGAAGCGCGATGAGCTGGTTGCCGGCTTGCGCCGCCTCCAGTGCCCCGGCCGCGCCCTGGCTGGCATCAATCAAGGCGGACATTTCTGAGCGGTTGGTTTCGAGGTTACCGACGACCGTCGCCTGGATGCGCAGGGCATCCTGCAGGCCCGCGACGGAGTTTTCCCAACGCGTCCGGGCACTGGCGATCAGCGATTGGTCCGACTGGGTGGCCGACGCAGGCGCATAGGTCGTCGAGAACGCCCGATCGATCTGCTGGACGTCGTAGGCAATGTTCTGCGCCTGACCCAGGAGTTGCTGGGTCCGCCCGATCGACTGCTGCAGCTGCTGTAAGGAGGAGTACGGCAGGCTCGTAAGATTGCGGGCCTGGTTGATCAGCATCTGCGCTTCGTTCTGCAGCGACAGGATCTGGTTGTTGACCTGCTCGAGCGTGCGCGCCGCGGTCAGGAGATTCTGCAAATAATTGCTGGGATCGAACACTGTCATCTGCGCCGAGGCTGGCAACGCACTGCCGGAGAAGGCGAGGATGGCCGCAAGCGCAACACTGCAACGGCGAATGGAAGTCATGAAGATTCTCCTGTGCTGAGGTCGGGGATGAGATCGGCAGCCCAGGGCACGGCCCGCGCCTGAAGCCAGCCGGCAAGGAAAGCCTCTCGGCCGTGCTCGCCCAGCACGCGTTCGAGGAGGGCCTGGTCGGCCTTCGACGAGGCCGCCGTGAGGGCAAGCGTCACTGCGCCAAGGCCAAGCTCGAACAGGCGATTGCCGCGGCGGGACTGGCAGTAGTAGTCGCGCTTGGGCGTCGCCCGAGCGAGAATCTCTATCTGACGATCATTGAGACCGAAGCGGCGATAAATCTCCGTGATCTGCGGCTCGATGGCTCGCTCGTTTGGCAGAAAGACCCGAGTCGGGCAGCTCTCGATGATAGCCGGCGCAATGGCGGAGTCATCGATGTCAGAAAGAGACTGCGTCGCGAAGACGACAGAGGCGTTCTTCTTGCGCAAGGTCTTCAACCACTCACGCAGCTGGTCCGAGAAATCCTCGTCATCCAGGGCGAGCCAGCCCTCGTCGACGATCAGCAGGGTCGGGCTGCCGTCGAGACGTGCCTCGATTCGATGGAAGAGATAGGCGAGCACGGCAGCCGCGGCACCTGTTCCGATGAGCCCCTCGGTTTCGAAGACCTGTACCGACGTGCTGCCGAGCCGTTCGGCCTCTGCATCCAGCAGGCGGCCATAGGCACCTCCCAAGCAGTAGGGCTGGAGGGCCCGCTTGAGGGCGGTTGCCTGCAACAGCACCGACAGCCCCGTCAGGGTGCGCTCTTCGACAGGCGCCGATGCCAGCGACCCGAGGGCCGACCACAGATGGTCCTTCACTTCGGGCGTGAGGACGATCTTCTCGCGGGCCAGGAGTGCTGCAATCCAGTCTGTCGCCCAGCCACGCTCTGCGACATCGTGGATGCCCGCCAGCGGTTGGAGGGCTACGGGATTCCCTTCCTCCTCTCCCAGCGCGCTGCCGAGATCGTGCCAATCTCCTCCCATCGCGAGCGCAGCGGCACGGATGGAACCGCCAAAGTCGAAGGCGAACACCTGCGCCTTGTCGTAGCGCCGGAACTGCAACGCCATTAGGGCCAGGAGCACGGACTTGCCGGAGCCCGTCGGGCCGACCACGAGCGTATGGCCGACATCGCCGACATGAAGCGAGAAGCGGAAGGGCGTCGCCCCCTCGGTCCTGCCAAAGAACAGCGGCGGCGCACGGAAGTGCTCGTCGGTCGCGGGTCCGGCCCAGACCGCCGACAGCGGGATCATGTGCGCCAAGTTCAGCGTCGAGACCGGCGGCTGGCGCACATTGGCGTAGGCATGCCCCGGAAGTGAGCCCAGCCACGCATCGACGGCATTGACCCTCTCCACCATGCAGGTGAAGTCGCGGCTCTGGATCACCTTTTCGACGAGGCGCAGCCGCTCGTCGGCGACGCGCGGATCCTCGTCCCATACCGTGACGGTAACAGTGCAGTAGGCCGCGCCGACGGCGTCCGAGCCGAGCTCCTGCAGGGCAGCATCGGCGTCGGTCGCCTTGTTGTGCGCATCGGTGTCGACGAGCGTCGTCGCCTCGTTGGTCATCACCTCCTTGAGGATGGCCGCAATGGACTTCCTCTTGGCGAACCACTGACGGCGGATTCGCGTCAGAAGCCGCGTGGCGTCTGTCTTGTCGAGCAGTATCGCCCGCGTCGACCAGCGATAGGCGAAGGCCAGACGATTGAGTTCTTCGAGCAGCCCCGGCGTGGTCGTACCGGGGAAACCGACAATCGTGAGTATCCGCAGATGGCTGTCGCCAAGCTTAGGCTCGAGGCCGCCGGTCAGGGGCTGATCGGCCAGCAGCCCGTCCAGATACATTGGCACTTCCGGCACGCGCACGCTCTGACGCCGGGTGGAGATGCAGGAATGCAGGTAAGTCAGCGTCTCTGCGTCGTCGAGCCAGCGGCACTCGGGCATGAAACCGTCGAGAAGATGCAGCACACGGTCCGTCCGGTCGATGAAGCCTGCCAGGATCTCACGAGCATCCGCTCCCGCAGCGCGGTGGCGGCCTTCATAGAAGAAGCGCTCGGCACCAGCAGATTCCCAGGCGGGTGGGAGATACAGAAACGTCAGGTAGTAGGCCGATTCGTAATGCGTCCCCTCTTCCTCGAAGGCCGCCTTTCGCTCAGCGTCGACCAGCGCCGATGCCGCGTCCGGAAACCTTCCCTCCGGGTAGATACTGGCAGGCTGCCGCTGCGCTTCGACGAACAGCGCCCAGCCCGATCCAAGCCGACGCAGGACATTGTTCAACCGTCCCGCGACGCCGACCAGCTCTGCCGGCACCGCCGAATCGAGGTCGGGGCCGCGGAACCGCGCGGTCCGCTGGAAAGAGCCGTCCTTGTTCAGGACGATGCCGGGAGCGACGAGCGCTGCCCACGGCAAGAAATCGGCGAGGCGCGTGGCCGAGTTCCGGTATTCGGCGAGATTCATCATGACAGTCCCCTCAGACGCCGAGCCGGCCCGGGATGCGCAGGTGGCGACGCACCACCTCGACGAAGAGCGGGTCGCGCTTGGCCGCCCAGACGGCCACACCGTGACCGACAAGCCAGATCAGCAGGCCGGCGACCCAGAGGCGCAGTCCCAGGCTGATGGCCGCCGCCAGAGTGCCGTTGAGGATCGCGATCGAGCGCGGCGCGCCGCCCAGCAGGATCGGCTCGCTGAGGGCGCGGTGGAGCGGCACCACGAAGCCGGGAACGGGCTCGGTCATCAGACCAGGACCCCCCCGCCGAACGAAAAAAAGGAGAGGAAGAAACTCGAGGCGGCAAAGGCGATCGAAATGCCGAACACGATCTGGATCAGGCGACGAAATCCACCGGAGCTGTCGCCGAACGCCAGGGTGAGACCGGTGACGATGATGATGATCACCGCGACGATCTTGGCGACCGGTCCTTCCACCGATTGCAGGACCTGCTGCAATGGCTGCTCCCAGGGCATGCTTGAGCCCGCCGCATAGGCTGCCGACGAGTAGATCGCCATGCTCAATGACGAGATCGCGGCCGTTCCTACGGCACGACGGAGGATTGGGCGATTCATTGACGTTCTCCTGCAGGTGAGAGGGCGTAGTCCGAGTTGGCGCCGAGGCCCTCGACGCGGGCGAGTTCCGTCAGCCGACGGGCGCTCCCCCGACCGGACAGCACGGCGATGATGTCGATCGTCTCTGCAATCAGGGCGCGGGGCACCGTGACGACGGCTTCCTGGATAAGCTGCTCGAGACGCCGCAACGCCCCGATCGCCGATCCGGCGTGGATGGTGCCGATGCCGCCGGGATGGCCGGTGCCCCAGGCCTTCAGAAGGTCGAGCGCCTCGGCGCCCCGGACCTCGCCGATCGGGATGCGGTCGGGCCGCAGCCGCAGGGACGAACGCACCAGCTCGGACAACGACGCCACACCGTCCTTCGTGCGCAAGGCGACGAGGTTGGCGGCGCGGCATTGCAGTTCGCGGGTATCCTCGATCAGCACCACCCGATCGGTCGTCTTTGCCACCTCGGCGAGGAGCGCGTTGGCGAGCGTCGTCTTGCCGGTCGAAGTGCCACCGGCCACGAGAATGTTGCGACGGTCGGCAACCGCCCGCCGGAGTGCCTCGGCCTCGTCCATCGTCATGGTGCCTGCCCCGGCGTAATCGTCGAGGGTGAAGACGGCGACCGCGGGCTTGCGGATCGCGAAGGTGGGCGCCGCGACAACGGGCGGCAGCAGCCCCTCGAACCGCTCACCCGTCTCGGGCAACTCGGCCGATACGCGCGGACGGGCAGGATGGACCTCGGCGCCGACATGGTGGGCGACCAACCGCACGATGCGCTCACCTTCGGCGGCTGCCAGTCTCTCCTGCGTCTCGGCCAGGCCGGTCGTCAGTCGGTCGATCCAGAGCCGACCATCGGGGTTGAGCATCACCTCGACGACGGACGGATCTTCGAGCCATGTCGCGATTGCGGGTCCGAGCGCGGTGCGGAGCATGCGCGCGCCCCGAGAAATGACCTCTGCCTGAAAGGAATGAATCGTCATCGTCACCCCGGGATGCTGGGCCGCAAGCAGCGGCCATCGAACGGGGTCGATTAGAAGAAGCACCAACACGCTCGGCGCAATAACAACCGATGGATCGTAGTGCTCTGGCGTAGAAGGGCGTGCGAATGAGCGGGACTGCTAAACTGGCTCCTTGGGCGAGTCGCGTTCCGCACCCTCGTCTGGCCCGATGTCCCGCGAGATCTCATCGGAGAGCGTCCGTCCCTTCGCTAGGCGCCGGCCCAGAGCATCCACGAAACCTTCGTAGCGTTCGCGGCCCTTGGCTTGCGCGGCCTGCTGTGCGCCGTCAGGCAAAGACGGCGTAGTGGTCAGCCAAAAGCGCACGAAGAGCGCCAGCGCCTCGTTGGAGATCGTGACATCCCGTTCCAGACGCTCGACCTGTCGAACGAGCCGGTCCAAGCGACGGCCGAGCGCTCCCTCAAGTCTTTCGGAGGCATCCGGCGACAGGAACGAGGCGAGTGCGGTCTCCACGATATGGGCCTGCGGCACACGTTTGCGCGACGCATAGTCGGCAAGCTTCAGCCCCAAATCGGGTGGCAGGCGAAACGTATGCTTGGTGCGCATCTATCCACTCACAAGTCGATTCCATCGCCAGGATCCATCGTGGCCTGGCGGGCGAGCCCCCGAGCCGTCGCGCGCAAACGGCGAGCTCGCACCGCATCTTCGTCGGCTTCATCCTCGGCAAACTCGAACTCGGGCGACGGCGTGACGGGCTCGGCCGCGATGTCTTCATGCTCGGCAAGCTCCGGCTCTCGACGAATGCCGCCATTGGCGGGATCGTCGACGGGCTGCCCTCCCTGAAGACCGCCGGTTCCCTCTCCGCGTGCCGCCTGAACCGTTGGAAAAGCTTTGGCACTCCAATCATCCAGCGTGACGCCGGAATCTCCCAGCCGTTCTGGCTCTGGCGGTGGTAGCAGACGTTCTGTCAGCTGCCGGTCCTCGTAGTACCGCGCCTTCCTGGCGCGGATTGGCGGGCACCCAGAAACCAGGACCAGCTCGTCGCTCGCTGGCAGCTGCATGACCTCGCCAGGCGTCAACAACGGCCGCGCCGTCTCCTGCCGAGAAACCATGAGATGGCCTAGCCACGGGCTCAGCCGGTGCCCGGCATAGTTTCTGGCATCGCGAATTTCGGTCGCCGTGCCGAGCGCGTCCGAGACGCGCTTCGCGGTGCGCTCGTCGTTGGTGGCGAAGCACACACGGACATGGCAGTTGTCCAAGATGGCGTTGTTGGGACCGTAGGCCTTCTCGATCTGATTGAGCGACTGGGCGATGAGAAAGCCCTTCAATCCGTAACCGGCCATGAAAGCCAGTGCCGACTCGAAGAAGTCGAGGCGACCCAGAGCAGGAAACTCGTCGAGCATGAGCAGCAACCTGTGCCGCCGTCCCTTGGCGTGGAGCTCTTCGGTAAGTCGGCGGCCAATCTGGTTGAGCACGAGGCGCACCAGCGGTTTGGTCCGGCTGATGTCGGACGGCGGTACGACCAGGTAGAGGGTCGTCGGTCGCTCGTTCTCGACGAGATCGCGGATGCGCCAATCACAGCGACGCGTCACCTGGGCGACCACGGGGTCGCGGTATAGTCCGAGGAAGGACATGGCGGTCGAGAGTACGCCCGAGCGCTCGTTCTCGCTCTTGTTCAGCAGCTCCCGCGCGGCCGACGCGATGACCGGATGGACACCCACCTCGCCGAGGTGCGCCGTGGTCATCATTGCCCTGAGTGTCGTCTCGATCGGCTGCTTTGGGTCTGACAAAAATGCGGCAACTCCTGCCAACGTCTTGTCTTCACCGGCATACAGGACATGCAGGATCGCACCGACCAGAAGGGCGTGACTGGTCTTCTCCCAATGATTGCGCCGCTCCAGCGCGCCTTCGGGATCGACCAGAACATCGGCAATGTTCTGGACATCGCGGACTTCCCATTCGCCGCGACGCACCTCGAGCAACGGATTGTAGGCGGCCGACGCCGCATTAGTGGGATCGAACAGGAGCACGCGGCCGTGCCGAGACCGGAAGCCCGACGTCAGCTCCCAGTTCTCTCCCTTGATGTCGTGAACGATCGAGCTGCCCGGCCAGGTCAGCAAGGTCGGCACGACCAAACCGACGCCCTTGCCGCTTCGCGTCGGCGCAAAGCAGAGAACGTGTTCCGGTCCTTCATGCCGCAGGTAGTCGGCGCCGAGCTTGCCAAGCACCACGCCGTCCGGACCAATCAAGCCTGCATGGCGAGCCTCGACTGCAGTCGCCCAACGAGCTGAACCATAAGTCGCCACGTTCTTCGCTTCTCGCGCGCGCCACACCGACATGCCGATCGCGACCCCGATCGAAATAAAGCCACCCGAGGCCGCGATACAGGCGCCCTCCACGAAGATCGCGGGGGCATAGGCGTCGAAGGCGTACCACCACCAGAAGAAGGTTGGAGGAAAATAGATCGGTACCTGGGCGAGTTCGAACCATGGTGGCCCGAGCTGGGGCTGATAACCCAGCCGCCAGGCCGTCCATTGCGTGGATGCCCATACGGCTACGAGCACGATGGCGAAAACGAGGGTGATCTGCCCCCACAGGATCTTCGTCGCAGACATGACGAGGAGATCAAGCGGTCGCTTGCCATCCGTTCAATGCCGACGACGCGCAGAGCGCTCAGCCGGCGGCCCTGGCGTGCAATTTGGTGAGTGCCGTGAACCGGTCTGCCGCGCTCTTCCTCTTCGAGTTACAGCCCCAGTCCTTGGCGTCGTCCAAGCGACCAGCTGACATCACCGCCGGGCAAGGCCACCCCTGACACGAGGCGGCCGACATGCTGTTCGAGCGCGGGCCGCCACGGGACCAGGCTGAAGCCAAGCCCGTCGTCGATCATGGCAAACCGTCCACTCGAAAGCTGCGTGGAGCCGACCAGCGTCCCGGCAACGTGGTTTCCCGGAATGGCGGGCTGCCATTCCCGCCCCCGATCGGCGGCGAGCGCGCGGCCGACGCGCTCGACGTCACGAGCCTCAAGCCGCTGCACCAAGTCGCGAGAAATCCGGATCCGCCCGTCGACGCCTTCCGTGGCATACCCCTTGTCCGCCAGCCATCGCCGACGCCTGGCCAGCGCGGCCGTCACGTCCCGGCCGAATCCGTCGTCCGCCAGAACGGTGCGCTGACGAGAGGCCAACTCTCGGTCGAGCCACGTCGCGCCCTCATGGCCGACTTGCCGATCGAGACCCAACGTCGAGAGGACGGTCACCCGACCTGCCGCGCGGTCCCGCGTGCGGTCATACGCCTGCCCGCGCTCGGCCAAGTCGGCGGGAATGCGCCAGTGGTCGGCATCGATCCGCTCGACATGGCCGGCCCGTCGCAGCGCCTCCAGGCGCCGGACATGGGATCGGACGTAGGCCGCCGGATCGCCGCCCAGACGCTCGACGGTGCCGACAGCGTGCTCCAGATGCGCGGCTGGCCGATAGATACCCTCTTCTCCGGCAATGGCCACGATATTGCGGTCCGATGCGCGCGGTCCCGTCTTGCCGGCACCAGCAGTCACGATCATGCCGCGCTGAATATTCTCTACTCCGGCAGGATCCATCTCGAGATGATGGACATGCCCGTCCACGGCGTCGACGACGAGCCTCATGCGCTCGCCCATCTCGTCGCCCGCCAGCCCCTTGTCGAGCACCCGACCAACGATCGGCGCGGTCATCTCCTCGCGATGCAGGACATAGCCTGCGATTGCGCGGGCGTCGGCCAACCCTTCGCGGTCCAGTGCCCGATGCATGGTCTTGATGATGTCGCCACGCTCTCCCAGCTCCCGCAAGACGGGTTCGGCGCTGGGCGACACTGTCCACCGGCCTGGCTCCACCTGGGTGGCCAGGCCCATGCGCTCCAGCTTGCGCGCCCGCCGAATCAGCAGCGCCCGATTCCGGCGCAGGCTTTCGAGCATGTCCCGATCCGGCCTCAGGTCGGTAAACTCGTTTCGGCTCCGCTGCTCGGCGAGCAGCATGCGGTCGAGGCGCGTAAAGCGGTCACCGTCGACTTCGCGCTCCAAGCCGCGGGACACTTCATGCTCGGTCTGGCGGCCGAGCTCCCGGGTTACGATTTCGCTAGCCCGCTCCCGGATGCCATAAGCGATGTAATCGCCAGCGATGTTGAGAGTCTTGTCATCGTCGGTCACGCCCCGAACAATGATGTGAGTGTGAGGGTGGCCGGTGTTGTGGTGATCGACCGCGATCCAGTCGAGGCGGGTACCCAGGTCGGCCTCCATCTGCTTCATGAGTTCGCGGGTGGTCGCGCGATGATCAGAGAGCTCGACACCCTCCTCGGACGACACGATGAAGCGGAACTGATGGCGGTCTTCCCGGCCGCGCTCCACGAATGCACGACCATCCTCGACATCTTTGCCAGCGGAGTAGACTTGGCCCTTTTCTCCGTCCTTGGTTACACCATCGCGCTGGAGGTACCGGAGATGAGCATCGACGGCTTTGGCGCTGACGAACTGCCGTCCCCTGGCCGCGCCTCGCTGCGGATTGAGCTTCACGATGCGAGCCTTGACCGCGACCCGACGTGAGCGGGTGCGAAGGCGATCGAGGCGGCTCCAGGCATTCCGGCTTTTCAACGCCGCAGCCACCGAGGCCCCCCGTCCCCGTTCGTTGAACCGGCCGCCGCCCTTCCCGGCCTCACCCAATCGAGAGGGATTGCCGCCAGCCCGTCGAATAGCCTGCTGAATTTGCCCGTTGAAAGTAGACGCCCGGCTAGCTTGGCTCCCGGCGCGGCGTCTCCCGGTTCGCGCGTCGCCGCGATCCTGGATCCTTCCGGGCCGGAGACGGAAATCGTCGTCATCACGCGACATGGCATAACGATTGGTAGCGAAACCAAGCGCCGCAAGCGTCAGAACGCGGGGATCGCTGCGTGGCGTAGAAAAGACACCTCAGGCGGAGCAACGGTAGGGTTTGTCCCAGAAGCGGCGGCGCTCGGAGCATTGAATACAAAGAGAAAACTGCTTGAAGGGACGCTTGTCTGCCGCGAAGAGCTGGCGCAGCGGTCTCAAAAAACAACGTGCAGACAAGCCTTTAGGAGCGCAGCGACGGCAGCGGGGCCACCCGCTTTATCTTGCCGTCCATGATCTGGGGCCTCTGAGCCGATGACTTCATGAAGACTTCACGAGCACAGCTGAAGGATCCAACCGTCTGCTCTCCACATCACGGCAGACGCACTGCGTTTCCAGCGCGGACAAACAAGCTGTCGGTCCTCGCTTTCAATCGAGATGAGTTATCGGCAGACCGGTCATGCGCTGGCCGGTCAGTTGTCGTCTTGGACGCTGCCCGCGTGCCTGCGGAATCGTCGCGAGTACGCGCTACGAACAGCGGCGCTTCCTGCCAGGGAACGAAGCGGCGGCTGGCGGCGACGATATCATCGGCCTGCTGCTCTCCAATGAGCGGCGCAAGAGTGGCCACGTAGAGTTGCGTCTCGTGCGGCAATGGTCGGCCTGTGGCCAAGTGGTCGTCGTAACGCCCGGGACCTGCATTGTAAGCGGCCAGAAAACCCGGTGAGCCGTAGCGTTCATGAAGCTCGCGCAAGTATGCCGCGCCAGCAAGGATGTTGTCGCGCGGATCATAGGGGTTGTCACCGAGATCATATCGGATACGCAAATCAGCCCAGGTCGCGGGCATGACCTGCATCAATCCCATCGCGCCCGCGGATGACAGAGCCAGGACGTCACCACCGCTTTCGATCACCATCACCGCTCCGATCCAGGATGCCGGTACGCCAAACCGCTGGGCCGCTTCACGCACGAAGCTTGCATAGGTACCAGCGTCCGATGAGGCCTTTCGCAACACCGCAGTGGCAGATTGAGCGAGCGCCGTACCACCGGATGACATCACGATTACGACAATAGGAATCGCGGCCATCGATACGATCAACCGGATCGTCTTGTGAAAGGTCTTGGCCGGAAGGGAGGAAGGGCCACGACGTCCCACATAGGATCGGGCGGGCACTTCATGTCGGCGTAACTTCATGTTCACTGCTCCTTTGTCCAAACTGGATGAACGCGACCGGTAACGGCGGATCGCGGCAGTGGCCCGAAATACCGCCCGTCCAGCGAGTCCGCTGATCGCGAATTCATCAGGAATAGGGCGTCCTCGGCGACGACGCGGCAGCCCTGCCAGACCGGCAAAGCTCGCCCTTGGCGATCACGCTCGAGCGCCACGCCGACAGCAACCTTGTCGACGGTGACGACGAGGCCATCTCGACAAACGGTCTGGCCTGGAAGCGCCAGCACATGTTTCAGCATGGGAACGCCGCGCGGCAGGTAGTTGCCGGCCGCAAGGAAGGTCGCGAGCGGCTCCGGCGGCACTACGGCTACCAGCTCAGAGACATATCTCCCGTCAGTGGCTTCGAGTAGGTAAAGCCCCACGGGAACACTGGCCGACGCATTCCACACAATCATGCGATGCGGCTGCAAGAAGGCCGGCGCCACCAGGCTGACGACACCAAACGCAATCAGCAAAACGAACACCTGGCGCATTACGACTCGAGCCTCTGCCGCAGCAGCCAGGCCTTATGGCGTGCCATCGTGTAAGGCCTCAACGCTTCCCCCACCGCCAGACGACTGTGGACATGGCGCCAGTAATCCGGTGCCGCGTCGGCGGGATCGACGCCCAGCGCTTCGACGATGTCGATCATCTGCAGCACATGCTTCACCTTCGCCCAGCCGGAAGCGCGTAACAGGATGTCCGCACCCGGTCGGACGTAGGGGATCGTTGCGCAGGCTTCGCTTGAGCGCACGGCGCGCAGGATATCGATACGCGAAGCGATCGTTCCGTGGTCGTTGGCGGCCCAGCGCACGAAGCCGAAGGTGCTGCCGGGCGTAAAAGAAAGGACCCGCCGCCGCCGATCCAGGATCCGCTCATCTACGGGCCGGCCGAAGCGTATCCATCGTTCGATCTGCTTCTCGAGCCACAACAGTTCGACTTGCGTGAGATCGGTCATGCGCGACCTCCTGCCCGGATCGGACCTGCGTGCCTTGACCTGCCCCTTCCCGGCGAGGCGGCTGTCCCCGCCAGTGGACAAGTCTGGGGCGTTAGACAGATTCCGAAGGAATCTGGGTTAGGGAAGTTAAGGAGGCACCAAGCCGTTGAGTGCCAAAGACAATCTCGCGATTCTCGTCCCCGATAGCACGAGGATCGGGTCCCTGATGGCACGATGGTCCACGTCCCCGAAAGCACGAGCCGAGTCACAGCTTGTCCCCAGAAGCACCCACCGGCCGCTGGATAAAAGGGCTGCGCGAAACGGCCACGAACTCAAGACGCTCCGCGCCGCGGAAGCTGCGCTCGATGCAAAGCCGATAGCCGGGCAGTGACTGTCGGCGGACGATCTCACGCAGATCGTAGGCGAAGTGCTTGAGCGGCGAGAGGCTGCCGGACTTGGCGTGAAGATGCGAAAAATCGAAGCTCCACCCATCGGCCTGACGGCCGCCGTGCTTGCGGACGATTCGATATAGCCAGCGCTCCAGGCCGCCCGTGAGATCGAAGTACGCACGGTCAATCGTGAGCACAAGCGCGTCGTCCAGAACGCCGGTATAGAACCAGTCCGGGATGATAAGTTCGAGGCCGAGCGGACGACCGTGGCTGTCCGCAGTCTCCTTCCATTCGTTGATCCAGGAGAAGCGATGGCGCCGCCGCTCTGCAGGTTGACGGATGGAAGTCAGCACGGTGGTGGACTGGAGACGGTCGAAGGCCGCCTTCAGGCGATCATAGTCTCGCGCGCCGGTGCCGCGTCCAACGAACGTCAAGATCTCATAAGGCGTGGCAGCCATCAGTCGCGATGTCTTCAAGCCGGCATCCCTCGCCTCGACGATTTGCGAAGCAGCCCAGATCAGCACATCGGCGTCCCAGATGGTCGCCATGCCGTGATCCGGTACGGCCTCGACCCGTATTGCAACCGTGCGTGTGTGATAGTCGATGGGCCGGACACGCTTCGACTTGGCGAGTGAGAAGAACGGGTAGGCCATGAGATCCTGGGCGTCACGCGGTGCGAGATCGCCGGGCAACGCCCTGAACAGGTCGAGTTGGTCTCGCTCGCTGATGCGCTTGTGCTTGAAGGTCACGTTTGGCCTCCACTCAACGCCGAGCACGAGGAGTGTTGGCGAGCGGGTTCATGTGCGGCTTTGCAGGCAGCACAGTCCCCGTCCCGGGATCGGAGGTCGACGTTTTGGCCCCGCGGTCGGCCCAGGCCTTGAGATCATCGACGGCGTACACGACTCGACCGCCGATCTTCCGATAGGTGGGGCCTGTACCGTAGGTTCGATGTTTTTCGAGGGTCCGTCCGGACAGGCTGAGAAAACGTGCAGCTTCCGGCGTTCGCAAAAAGCGCGGCGGCAGGCCGGCGGCAGGATCGGGCATGCGGATGGCTCCGTGGTTGTGACGAGAGCCGTCGAGAGGCGACGGCGTAACGACGGTCACGGTGGCGGAGATTCGCGGGCCGGGAGGATGACGAACTCACTCCTGAGGTTGGCGATACCCCCTTCCCTGGTATCGGCGAAGCTAACGACTGGCGCGCAGCAGCTTTCGATAGCCGCCGTCCATCATGGCCACGGCATCGGCGACCAATCGGATCGTCTGGCCCCTGATCGATGAGGTCTTCCAGGGGAATCGCCCGACCGCTTCCGGACCATGGAGCGCCTTTGCCACCTCGCGATAACTTGCTCCCTCCAGGTGACCGTCCAACGCACGGATCATGATTAGAAGCCGTCTGCGGAGACGCGCTGTGATCTGCCAGGCGGACGGAAGCGGGCCAGCGGAGTGGCGATCGAGGCGGCGCTTCAGGCGGAGCAAACCGGCGAGGCGAAGGAGAACGGTCTCATCCAGGGGGATAAGCGCCGCCATTGGCACCGCTGGGCGCTCACCCTCGAGCCACAAGGAATGTGGGCCATCGGCATCATTCACGATGCAGCGCCGCTCTCCGCCGCGCTGTAGATCTATCGAGGGCGGCAAGCCGTCAAGTGCTTCGAAGCGGTAAGCGGCCTCGAAACCCTTGGGTGCAGGAACGAGCAGCACGGCATGGGGAAGCAGCTCTGGCCGCCATAGAACTCGCGCGGCAGTCGCATCGAGTGAGGGGGCGCAGGCGAAAGGAAAGCCCCCAGTTGCCTCCTACCGTCTCCGGGCTCAACTCTGACTCCTCCGGATCTTCGTCGATCCGGTCGTAATCTTCCTGGTAGGCCGGATTGCGTCGCAGGAATTCCCACGCGAACCCGGCACGATCGAGGTCCTTCAACGCTTCGACATAGTCGGGCGACCTCCAATCGGGTCTCTTGGACATCAAAGACTCCGTTACGCGAACTCAGGGCTAACGGGCCCAAGCCTTTCATGCGACCAAGGGTTGTTGAAGAGCCCGAACGCCGAACGCGCGATGTCATGCGAAGACTCCCTCAAGCGGGTATCTAAAGGTCCTTCTTGGTGCCTTGCCCGTCAGTTGCGCGATGCGCGCAAGAGATCGCGGAAGCCCTTCTCGGTCATCCACCGAGCCCGAGACAAATGAGTGTCGTAGACCAAGCTTGCGCGGTCGGGTTCCAATGCCGGATCTAGCTGAAAGACGATACGCACGACTTCTCGCCAGTCTGCGGCCTCGGCCGCAGCGTCCAGCAAACGTAGATACGTCGCGAAGTGCCGCTCGTCGTACGGCGTGACCACGTCGCTTTCAGGAGGGCTGTCGTCAAAAGGAGGCGTCGTCATCTCAGGAATCGCAGCGAGGGAAGAACATTCGTCGGAACTCCAACCACCGCATAGTCACAGTCCAATGCCCATTGGCGATGCAAGCCAGGCATCACCTCCATCAACTTCCATGCTCACGAAGCGCATCGTAAAGACCATTGCAGCCTGATCTGCATAAAAGCATAGAGACGTCGTCGCACCAGCAAATTTGGTCGCGTATTATAGTACGTAGCGCCAGAATACGCGATTGCCTCCTATCCTGCGGATGGACATTCGCAAGGTGTTCGGCGCCAACGTCCGCGTCTATCGACTGGCAGCGGGCCTCAGCCAGGAGGCGATCGCCGCTCGCATGGGTGTGGACCGGGCCTACGTCAGTGCGATCGAGCGAGGGCTGCAGAACGTCACTCTCCTGACGATCTTGCAAGTGGCAGAATCCTTGAACGTCCGTCCGGCTGACCTGCTTGTGGAATCGGTTCAAAAATCACGGTCGTGAGCACAAGGGATCGTTACCGTCAGGCGAAGACACCCTTCCGTCGCTTCGGCCGAAGGGTGGCTTCGTACGGCCGCCAACCCTCCTAGCGGCCTCTTAGGGCATGGTGCGGCACGTGGATCGGCGCCTCTCGGGCGACGCGGCTGGCCGGAAGCCTGTCGCTGGTCGTCGGCCTGCCCACGATGCTGGTCAGCTTCGCACGCTACAGCCTCGACAGCACCTTCGCTGTGCTGTCGCGAAACGCCCGCTTCATTCTGGTCATGGCTCTGGGCTCTATCGCCGGCAGATTCATCGGCGCAATGCTGTTGGGATCATCGAATCAGCCTATCAATTGCCGCTGCTGGCCGCGATCCTCGTCATCTCGTCGGTCAAGGTTTGGCGGGCATGCACAAATAGGTGGCAGTGTCGTTACCTCGACGTGCCCAGCGTCACGATGATGCGGCAGTCGGCGATGGTGCCGCGGTGGCACTGGCCGATCATGTCCTGCAACTCCGACTGCAGTCTCTTGAGGTCGGCGATCTTGTCCTCGACCTCCTTCAGGTGCTGATTGGCGATCCGGTCGATCTCGTCGCACGAGCAGGCGCGATCGTCGGAGAAGCGCAGCAGCGCGCGCACCCGGTCGAGCGAAAAGCCCAGCGCGCGCGAGCGGCGGATAAAGCGCAGCCGCGCCAGATGCGAGGGAAGATAGGCGCGGTAGTTGCCTTCCGTCCGCTCCGGCAGTGCCAGCAGGCCGATGCGCTCGTAGTAGCGGATCGTCTCGGCCTTCGTCTCGGTAGCGGCTGCGAGCTTGCCGATCGTGAAACTGTCCATCCAGGCATGACCCTCTAGTAACTACATCCTCTACGTTGGGCCTGTCGCAAACGTCGTCAGGTGCATTATGGCCTGCTGTCAGTCGGCGGAATGCCCCAGTTCGCAAAGCCTGAACAGCCCGCGCTTTGGATTGCGCTCGCGATCAATGCCTCGTTCTTCGTGATCGAAATCGTGGCCGGTGCGGCTGCCGGCTCGGTGCCCCTGCAGGCCGACGCGCTCGATTTCCTAGGGGACGCCGCCAACTATGCCGTCAGCCTTGGCGCGGCCGGGATGGCGCTGACTTGGCGGACACGGGCCTCGCTGTTGAAGGGCGCGACCCTGGGACTGTTCTGAGCGTGGATTCTGGGCGTCACGATTTACAACGTATTCTTCGGCCGAGTGCCCGATGCGCATGCTATGGGCGTCGTCGGTTTCTTCGCGCTGCTGGCTAATCTGTTCGTGGCGGTGATGCTTTGCCTGTTCCGCGAAGGCGACAGCAACATGCGCTCCGTCTGGATCTGCAGCCGCACCGACGCCATCGGCAACGTCGCCGTCATACTGGCGGCTCTCGGCGTGTTCGCCAGCGGCACCGGCTGGCCCGATCTCGTGGTCGGCTCGATTATGGCGCTGCTTTCGCTCTCGGGTGCGTGGCAGATTGGCCGGCATGCACTGTCGGAACCGCGCGAGGCGCCGACCGCGCGGTCCGTACCGGCGGAATAGGGGCAAGGGCCTCGCATGAGCTACTCCCCCGGCATTCGGACGATGTAAGGTAGAGGAGACACATTCAACGGAATCGGACCATGCGGGACGACGCCAATTCAATCGCTCTAGAGATTCTTTGCGAGGCCTACAACTACACGAGCGGCCGCCCGCAGAAGTGGGTCGACTTGGGCAGGATCGCGCAGCGCCTGCTATTGCCAGAGACCGGCGCCGTCGAGGAAGCGGCGCGTCTGGCCTAGACGAAAGGATGGCTCGTTCTCGATGGCGAGCATCGCGTATCCTTCACGGAGGCCGGCCGTCGCGTCGTCACCTCGACATGAGACGGAAGCCGGCGAACGCCACGATGCCGGCCAGCACGAGTCGGACGGTGCGTTCGGAAAGGCGCTGAATGAAGGCGGTGCCGGCGGCCGCGCCCAGCAGGGCGGCGGCGGCATACAGCGGGAACTCCGATGCGAGCTGCTGGCCCGAAAGCAGCGCACCGGCGAGCCCTGTGATCGAGTTGCCCAGGATGAACGGTGCGGAAAGGCCCGCGGCCTCCTTCGGCCCTGCCCAACCTAGCGCGATCAGCGCCGGCGCCACGAATACGCCGCCGCCGATTCCGGACAGGCCCGAGAATAGCCCGGCGGCGCCCCCCAGCGCCGCTAGACCCATCGTCGATGGCGAAATGGACCAGCGGGCTGCCTGCGGACGCATCACCATCAGCAGCGCCGTCGCCAGTAGCAACGCGCCAGTGACAAGTGCGTAGAGGCCGGCGGGAAGCGCCACCAGCCCGCCGACGAACGCCGCAGGCAGCGCCGGGACCGCGAGGGAGATCAGCCTGCGCCAGTCGATGAAGCCAATCGCATGCAGGCGCCACGTCGTGTAGGACGCCGCGACGATGTTCATGGCCAATGCCGTCGGCCGGAGATCGCCGACCGGCACGCCCGCGACCGCCATGACAGCCAGAAACCCTGTGCCGCCCCCCTGACCGACGCTGGCATAGACCGCTGACACGGCAAGGAGAATGAGCGCGACGAGCATCCCGAGAAGCTACCCGAACCGTTAACGGTTTTCTCGCGTGAGCCTCACGCGAGCAGATCTTCCGGGTCCTTACTAGCTCCGTCGGTCGCCGACAAGATTGGCAGGCCGCATCGCCAGGAACGCCACAAGCGCCAGCAGCATGAGGAGGCCGACCACACCGAAAGCGAGGCCCCAGGCCATCGGCGACATGCCGCCGGCGAGGTCGAGCGTCCATCCTACGATCAACGGCCCTAGAAACCCGCCGGCATATCCAAGTGTCGAGTGCACCGCGAGCGTGGCGCCGCGACGTGCGGGATCGGCGTTGCCCGCGGCGCCCGCCGTGACCGACGAGGAGTCGAGCCACACCACCATGCCGTAGGCGATCAGCAGCACCACCGCGAGCCAGTAGTGAGTCGAGCCGGCGAAGCCAACGACGGCGGCGAAGCCGATCGACAGGATCATTGCCGTCGCGACAAGGCGGCGGCGGCCGAAGTGGATCGAGGCTTCGTTGCCGGCGATGCTGGCCAAGGTGCCGAGCAACGCCAGTACGGTGACGACGAGGGCGGGCGAGAGGGTCTCGTCGGTGAGCCCGGTGTGCGCGGCGACGAAGGCGAGGAACGCGACACCCCAGCCGCGCAACGCGCTCATCTCCAGGGTGTGCACGCAGTAGACGACCGAATAAGCGAAAGACGAAGTATTGCGGATCACCGGCCGGAAATCGAACAAGCCACCACCCTGCGCAGGCTTGCGCGGCGCCGGTCGGTGCGTCGGTACGACGGTCGCGACCATGATCCAGGCGATGGCCGCCGTCACGGCGGAGAAGACGAAGGCCGAGCGCCAGCCGAACTGGTCGGCGAGAACGTCGCCCAGCAGGAACGACACGGCCCCGGAAATGCCGATGCTCGCCGCGTGCCCGGTGACGGCCCGCGACATAAGCTTGGCGTCGACCTGGTCGGCCAGCAGCTTCAACCCGGTCATGTAAGTGCCGGCCCAGCCCAGCCCTGCAAGCGCGCGCGTGGCGAAGGCCGACCAGAAGCCATCGGCGAACAGTCCAAACATCAGATGCCCCGCCACGGTGCAGGCGACGCCGAACAGATAGACCTTCTTGGCATCGATCCGGTCGGTGAGCGTGACCAGCACCGGCACAGAAACCATGTAGGCGCCAAAGAAGATCGCTGTGATCCAGCCGGCCTCGCTGTTCGACAGGCTCCAGCGCTGCATCATCTGCGGCAGCAGCGCGGGCCAGAAGCCGGCGCCGATCTGCACGAAAATCTGCGCAGCGCAGACGACGGCGACGAGGCGCGCGCCCTTGGAGGTATCAGTCGGCAGAGCTTGCATGGGGAACGGGTAACCGGATCATCAAGAGGGCGAGAAACGCGACGACACAAAGCGCGGACGAAATGAGCAACACGCCGGCACCGAGCCGGTCGATCAGCAAAGCGAACAGCAGCGGTGCTCCCGCCGACAGGAAGCGCGGGGGTGCACCCAGCAGGCCGAGCCGGTAGCCGTAGTTCTTCGGCCCATAGAGCGCGAGCGGCACCGTGCCGCGCGCGATGGTGAGAACGCCGTTGCCCATGCCATGCAGCACCGCGAAGGCACTCGCGGCTAGGCCACCCCCGAAGGTCAGCAGGACCAACGTGCCCGCCGGATGTGTCGTGGTCGCGAGGCGGCCCGAGACCAGTGGATGCAGGCGCCGCAGCGGGCCTGCTTCGAGCATGCGCGCCGCGACCTGCGCCGGCCCGATGAGCGCGCCCGCCGCAATGGCCTGGGTGGGGCTTGCGCCCGCCGCTTCCATGATGCGCGGTAAGTGCGCGGCCATACCGGCGGTGACGACCCACGCCAAAGCGAAGGCGATTCCCAGCAGCACCATCGTGCGATCGAACGGCACCGGCTCGTCCGCCGCCTTGATCGTGGCCGCGAGATCGGTGGGACGCGGCAGCAGCAGGTAGTTGCACGGAAGGCCAATGACGATGTGCGCGGCCGCCCACATCAGGCATGTCTCGCGCCATCCGATCTCAGCCACGCCCCATGCAGTCAGTGGCCAGGCGATGGTACTTGCAAAGCCTGCAAGGAGCGTGATGCCGGTGATCGCTCCGCGCGCGTCCTTGCCGTAGAGGCGGCCCAGCGCGCCGAAGGCTGCATCGTAAAGGCCGAGGCCCATGCCGACGCCCATCAGCATCCATGCGACGGCAAACGGCAGGAAGGAATGCGCCTGTGATAGCAGTACCAGCGCCACCGCAAACAGCAGGTTCGATGCCGAGAGGACACCGTTACCACCCGCCCGGTCGATCATCCGGCCAACCTTCGGGCCGATCACGGCGGAGATGATGAGCGAGGCGGAAAAGGTGCCGAAAAACAGGTTGGTCGAGATGCCGATGTCTCGCGCCATCTCGTCTGCCAGCACCGCTGGCAGATAGTAGGTCGACCCCCAAGCCAGCGTCTGCGCCGTCCCCAGGACGAGGATTGTCGCGAGGCGGCGGCGATCCATCACGAAGCCTTGGGAGCGCAACAGCTCGTCGCCACGGCCGGCTGCGCAGGCGCACAGCAGCTAGAGGCGGCATCGGCAGGCGACGCCGACGGCGCAGGGCCGTTGCACACTCCCGTCTCCGGCAGCACCAACTCGACCTTGCCCGCAGCCTCGTGGTCGCCCGCGATCTCGGCGGCGATCGAGCGGACCTGCTCGTAGCCGGTCATCATCAGGAAGGTCGGCGCGCGGCCGTAGGACTTCATGCCGGCGAAGTAGAAGCCGGCCTCGGGCTGGCTCAGTTCCCGCGCGCCGTGCGGACGCACGCTGCCGCAACTATGCTCGTTGGGATCGATCAGCGGCGCGAGGATTGGCGGGCATTCAAGTGCCGGATCGAGCGACAGGCGCAGCTCGCGCAGGAAATCGAGGTCGGGCCGGAAGCCGGTCGCGACGATCAGCTCGTCGACCGTCACGGCGCGCGCGCAGCAGGCCGCGCCCGTCGCCACGCGCAGGCGTTCGCCCTCGTGGTCGATATGGCCGACACGGAATCCGGCTTCGGTCCGAATCGTTCCGCCAGCGACGAGGCCTGCGAGGGCCGAGCCCAGCGCGCCCCTCACCTTGAGTTGGTCGGCCGTGCCACCGCCAAAGGATTTCGCCCGATCAGTCGCACGCAGCAGCCAGACGACCTCCGTCGCCGGCACCTGCTCCTTGAGTCGCGCAAGGTCGATCAGGGTGCCGACGGCGGAGTGGCCGCCGCCCAGTACCGCGACAGTGCGGCCGGCATAGCGCGCGCGGTCGCGGCCCAGTATGTCGGGCATACCGTAGGTAATTCGATCATGGGAGTCATGCTCACCGGCTGCCTGCAGCCCATTCGCGCCGGCTGGATTGGGAGAGAACCAGGTGCCGCTCGCATCGATGACGGCATCGGCCGTGATTCTATCTGCTCCTTTGCCGTTCTCGTACCGAATCTCGAACGGCGCAGTCTCGCGGCCCTTCGTCTTCACCTTGTCGAAGCCGACACGGCCGATGCCCGTCACGCGGCTGCTGGTCCGGATGCGATCCTTCAACGGAGTGCGCGTCGCCAGCGGTTCGAGATACTGCTCCACCAGTTCAGCGCCGGTCGGATAGTGATCGGGCTGCGGCTTGTTCCAGCCGGCGCTAGTCAGCAGGCGATCTGCCGCCTTGTCGATGTTGAACTCCCATGGCGAGAAGGTCTGCACATGGCTCCACTGACGCACGGCATGGCCGACCGTCGGACCGGCTTCCAGAACGACTGGTTCCAGTCCGCGCTCCAGCAGATGCGCCGCAGCGGCGAGTCCAACGGGACCGGCGCCGATCACGGCAACTGTCTTCGGCTTTGTGAGTGAGTCGGGCATTTGGCTCTCCTATCCTTCTAGAATTTTGGAAATTCTCAGGCAAAAAATAGCGCGGTGAGTCAGGCAACACTCGGAATTGCCACTGGTGGACGGGTGCCCTCGGCGCAGCATTCCTCTGCCATGAACCCAAGAAGTTCGCGCATCACCTCATAGTTGGCGTGACAGACGAGGGTCGCGCCTTCCCGAACCTGCGTGACGAGCCCGACGATCATCAAAGACTTGATGTGATGCGACAGGGTCGACGCCGCTGCATCCAGCTTGGTCTGCAGCCGGCCAACCGACATGCCTTCGGCGCCGGCACGCACCAACGTTCGGTAGATCTTCAGTCGCGTCGGATTGCCGAGTGCTTCCAGACGGGCAGCGGCATCTTCGATCTTCATGACGCAAAGGTAGGCTCTCCCTGGAGAGAGTCAACCATATTTCTAGAATCTTAGAAATTGCTCGGTGCGGCCCGAGGGCGAGGATGCCCGGCCGCTCCGGGCAGCAGGAAAGTGATGGCCCAGCAGGCCAGTAGCATGGCCGCGGAGCCGAGCAGGCAGACGGTCATCCCACCCAATTGATAGAAGAGCCCAGAGAGCAACGTGCCGCTCAATCGGCCGCAGGCATTGGCGGCATAATAGAAGCCGACATCCTCGGCGGCCTTCTCCGAACCGGCATAGGCCAGGATCAGGTAGGAGTGCAGCGAGGAATTGACGGCGAAGGGCAGCGCGAAGATCGCCAAACCGACCGTGACGATGAGGTCAGGACGCAAGCCGAGCTGGCCGGACAAAAGCAAGGCGATCATCACCGGCACGGCGAGCAGGATGCCCGCCCATACGCGCGCGCCCGGCACTTCGCGGCTGAGCCCGTCGGTGCTTCGCGGAACTAACGCCGGCGCAACGGCCTGCAGTCCGCCATAGGCGATCGTCCAGGCGGCGAGGAACGCGCCCACTTCCACGAACCGCCAGCCAGAGGCGTAGAGGAACACGGGGAGGCCAACGACGAACCAGACATCGCGTGCGCCGAACATGAAAACGCGTGCCGCCGCCAGAAGATTCACGCCCGACGACTTGGCGAACAGCTCGCGCATCGACTTCGAGGCCTTCGCCTTGCCGAGTTCACGGGGCAAGAGAATGAGCCCGGTAAGCAGGATGACGACCAGCAGGCCAGCCATCAGCCATAGAGCAGGACGAAAGCCCACGGCGTCGAGCAGCAAGCCCCCCACGAAGAAACCTATTCCCTTCATTGCGTTCTTCGAGCCGGTGAACCACGCCACCCATTTGAAGAGCCGGCCCGCGCCATCGCCGGCCGTCGCCTTGATGGCCGATTTGGAGGCTGTCTTCGTGAAATCCTTGGCCAGTCCCGCAATACCCTGTGCCGCAACCACCCACGCGACAGAAGCGGCAGCCGTCCACGACGGATCGAGCGCGGACAACATAATGAGGCAGGCTATCTGGAGGGATTGACCAGCCATCAGCATGCGGGGGATGCCGAAACGCGTCGCCAGCCAGCCGCCCGCCAGGTTCGCCACGATGCCGGCGAACTCATAGAGCAGGAACAGGAAGGCGAGCGTGAACGGTGAGTACCCGAGCCTGAAGAAGTGGAGCAGCACGAGCATGCGCAGCGCGCCGTCGACTAGGGTAAAGCCCCAGTACGACGCCGTAACGATCAGGTAATCGCGCGCCGACGTGCCCATCATGTGCCTGCGTCGATCACCATTCGGGCGAGGTCGACCATGCGGCAGACATAGCCCACCTCATTGTCGTACCACGCGTAGACCTTGAGCATCGTGCCGTCAGTCACCATCGTGCTGGGAGCGTCGACGATCGAGCTGCGCGTGTCGTTGGCGTAGTCCGCCGAAACGAGGGGGCGCGTCTCGTAGCCGAGAATGCCCGCCAGCGGTCCTTTGGCGGCCACTTGGAACAGCTCGTTGACCTCGGCTTCCGTGGTCGAGCGCTTCAACTCGAAGACGCAGTCGGTGAGGCTCGCGTTGAGGATCGGCGCCCGCACGGCATGCCCGTTCAGCTTTCCCTTGAGTTCAGGATAGATGACCGTGATCGCAGTGGCGCTGCCGGTCGTCGTTGGCTGCAGCGAAAGCATGGCCGAGCGTGCCCGCCGAAGGTCCTTGTGCGGCGCGTCCACGACGACGTTGGTGTTGGTCGGGGCGTGAACCGTCGTGATCTGACCATGCCGGATGCCGATGGACTCGTGCACCACCTTGACCACCGGTGCGAGGCAGTTGGTTGTGCACGACGCCGCCGTCAGCAGGTGATGACGGGCCGGATCGTAGAGGCCGTCATTGACGCCCACGACGACGTTCAGCGCGCGCTCGTCCTTGACGGGTGCTGCGACGATGACCTTCTTCACGCCGCGATCGAAATAGGCTTGCAACTGCTCCGGCTTCAAGAACTTGCCAGTGCATTCGAGAACCATGTCGCATCCGAGATCGCCCCAGGCGACATCTCCGGGCGAAGCGGCGGCGCTGAAGCCGAGATAGGTGCCGCCGACCGCGATGCCACGCTCGCCGTCGACCTCGAACGAGGTGCGCCAGCGGCCGTGCATGCTGTCGAACTCCAGAAGATGCGCCGTGGCGCCAGCGCCTCCCTTGATCTCGTTGAGGTGCACGACCTCCAGACGATTATCGCGCCGTGGGTCGTCGCCGGGACGATGCATGCCGCCGAACGCAGCCCGGAGCGCCAGGCGCCCCATGCGCCCCATGCCGTTGATGCCGACCTTCATCGCAGCCTCCGTCCGCTTACGCCGGGGCCTTGGCGGAGTCGCCGATCTCGTCGAGGCGCTTCTTGAGCGCCATCCTATCGAGCGAGGCGTAGGGAAGGTTGATGAAGATCTCCAGCCGCCGGCGAATCATGCCGTACAGCTCGTTGATCATCGTGGCGCGCTCTACATCGGAGCCCATGAATTTGGCGGGGTCGGGCAGCGGCCACGCGCCCGTCACCGACCGCTCGCCGAAGTCGGGACAGTGCTGGCCCTGCAGGATGTCGCAAAGCGTGATGACGAAATCCATGCGCGGCGCATTCGGGCCGGTGAACTCATCCCACGACTTGCAGCGCAATCCGGCCACGTCGTGCCCGAGCGTCTTGAGCTTGGCCAGTACGTCTGGCATCGGCTGGCCCGCCGGGTCGGAGCCCGCCGAATAGGCGTTGAACTTGCCCTTGCCGAGCTGTTCGAGGATTGCCTCGGCCATCAGCGAGCGGGCGGAATTGTGCGTGCACAGAAACAGGACGTTGAAGGCGGGAGTCATGTGAACCTCGGGTTGATCCTCGGGGAGGAGTCGCGCCAGGTCGCCACAGAGGTCCGGTCGTCCCCCACAGCACGTCTCCGTCAGGAAGCTGAAGAGCGCGCGCAAGCCGGCAAAACGGACCGCATAGATGATGTTGCGACCCTGCCGGGTGGATTGAACGAGACCGGCTTGCTCCAGGGCAGCCAGATGGAACGACAGCGTCGAAGGCAGTTGCCCCAGCGCGCTGGCGAGTTCGCCGGCCGCCATGCCGGTCGCTCCCTTGCTCGCCAGAAGCCGCATCAAGTTGAGGCGGGTCTCTTGCGAAAGGGCAGCAAATCCGGCAGCTACGTCCGATGATTCCATAGTTCTCGAATAGTCCAAGTGTATGACATACGTATTACGTGGCCGGCCGTCGGGTGTCGACGGGCAAACCAGCGGATCGACGAGCGGGAGACGGCGAAATGTCCCTTTTTGAGCGTTACCTGACCCTCTGGGTCGCGGCCTGCATCGTCGTCGGGATCGCGCTCGGGCACTTCTTCCCGGTGGTCTTTCACACCGTGGGCGCGGCCGAAGTCGCCCATGTGAACCTGCCGGTCGCAGCCCTGATCTGGCTGATGATCATCCCGATGCTCATCAAGGTCGACTTCGCGGCCATCGCAGAGGTGCGCCGACACTGGCGCGGGATCGGGGTGACACTGTTCATCAACTGGGCGGTGAAACCCTTTTCGATGGCGGCGCTCGGTTGGCTGTTCATCGGTTATCTGTTCAGGCCGTGGCTGCCGGCCGACCAGATCGACAGCTACATCGCCGGCCTAATCCTGCTGGCGGCCGCACCCTGCACCGCGATGGTGTTCGTGTGGAGCAACCTCTCCGAAGGCGAGCCCGATTTCACGCTGACGCAGGTGGCGTTGAACGACGCGATCATGCTCTTCGCCTTCGCACCGATCGTCGGGTTGCTGCTCGGCCTATCGGCCATCGTGGTGCCATGGCAGACGCTGCTGCTGTCAGTCGCCCTGTACATCCTCGTGCCCGTGCTGCTGGCGCAATTCATACGCCGCGCGGCGCTCGCGCAGAGCCGGGAAGCCCTCGCGCGCCTGCTGGCGCGCCTGCAACCGGCTTCGCTCGTTGCCTTGCTGGCGACGCTCGTGCTGCTGTTCGGCTTCCAGGGAGAACAGATTATCGCGCAGCCGTTGATCATCGCCCTCTTGGCGGTGCCAATCTTAATCCAAGTCTACTTCAACTCCGGCTTGGCTTATCTGCTGAACAGGGCGGCTGGCGAGCAGCATTGCGTCGCTGCGCCGTCGGCGCTAATCGGCGCTAGCAACTTCTTCGAGCTGGCGGTCGCGGCGGCCATCAGCATCTTTGGCTTTTCCTCGGGCGCGGCGCTGGCCACCGTGGTCGGGGTCCTCATAGAAGTGCCCGTCATGCTGTCCGTTGTGAGGATCGTGAACGCGAGCAAAGGTTGGTACGAACAGAAACGACACAGTTAATCGCCAAGGGCGATTAACTGATCGACAGAAAGCCCCGCCTGAGCGTGCGTCCGGCTGACCTGATCGTTGAGCCTGCACCCAAATCGAAGTCGCACCATCCCGTTAGGCCTCGAAGCCGAACGCAAAAACATGGCTGCTCTATCCCATGCCTCATCTTGCGGCCTTTCAGAAACACAGCCGCCCAAGCAAAGAAAAGCCCCGCCCGGCGGTCCGGGCGGGGCTCTGGGAGCCGCGGCTTACTCGCCGTTCTTCTTGCGGCTGCGCGACCAGATCAGGCTGAAGCCCTCGCCGTCCTCGTCGTCGAACAGGTTGGCGAAGATCGGCGCGTTGAAGCTCGGATCGTCGAGCTTGAGCGAGAGGTAGTCGCGGCCCTCGTTAGAGCGCTTCGACCAGGCAGCCCCGATCTCGGCGCGACCGACGAAGACCCGGTGGCTGGGGGCGTTGTCGTTGCTGCGGTTGGCCTCGGGGACGATGCGCACGCCTCTCGCCT
The DNA here is from genome assembly GCF_020880995.1 of Reyranella aquatilis. Classification (GTDB taxonomy): domain Bacteria; phylum Pseudomonadota; class Alphaproteobacteria; order Reyranellales; family Reyranellaceae; genus Reyranella; species Reyranella aquatilis. The sequence continues at coordinate 104,895 of NZ_JAJISD010000007.1, forward strand.
GGACACTGAGCGTGACGATCTCGCCCTGGTACTCGTTGCCGGACTTCTTGAAGGTACCGATGTTGGCCATGTGACTTCTCCTGTGCTGTTTCGAGCCCCGCGACCATCGCGGCCTCGATGGCGATCTGCAGGCCGGAGGCGATCGACGCCGCACCCGTTCACGGGCCGGAGCAGAGCGGAGGATGGCGGCGGGGCGACTTTCTTGCCTCGCGAGGAATGGGCGAAGCCCAGGGGAAGAAAGTCGAACCGCAGCCGTTGCGGCTCAGGCGATCGAGGCGCAGCCGTCCTCTGGCCAGATCAGCCAAAGAGAGGCCGTGGGTCGCGCGCCGAACAGCTCCTCGGGAGAAATCATGGCCAACTTGACGGTCCCTGCGGAAGAGGACCGGCACACCGGGCGAAGAGACGGCAGCCATAGCGCAGAAGCAGGACGGCATCGTCCCAGCTCAATGGATCGCAGACGCACCTCGCCTTCATCCTGTCGGCTTGCCAGAGAAACGGCGCCTCGAAGTGGTCATAGAGGGCCTGCGTTCGACAGTCGCGTCGAGACAAGCGTTCGCCACGCCGATCTTCGCCAACCTGTTCGATGATGAGATGCAAAAGCGTCAGCGCCCCTGGTCGTGCAGTCGCCTGTCAGCAAGCGAGGAAGCGCTCCTCGTGCCCTGTGCGTCCGCCGACGGGGTCAATAATGCCAATCGCGAGAAGGCCGTACAGCCGGAGACAACCGCGCCGACCGCGGCGAACGCCGTCTGCCAAACATTGCCGACCATGCCGATGCCCGCCAAGGCAAATGACACCTGATAGCCGGCGATTGCAGCTGGAACGCCATAGAGCAGGCCGCAGATGGCGCGGATGAGAGGCGTGCGCGCGCCCGCAAAGGCGAGTTGTCCAAACGCCAATGTCGCGCCGCCCACCAGCAATCCGACAGTGATCGCACCGGGGACACCTGCCTCGCTGTGAAACGACGCCAATCCTGCGGTGAGTCCGGCAAAGGTGGGGAGCGCATAGATGGCCAGCGTAAACAGCAGCCGGCAGAAGAAGCAAAGGCCAACGATGCTGAGTACGATGCCGAGAGCAAGCATGGTGGATCTCCGTGACCAGGGTCGAACGGTCGCGCCTTCCACCACCACCATGGCGCCGCCGAATCTTATCAGGATTGAAAGTGGCAGAAGAGAGACTTTAGGTTGTAAACGAGTGACGCTGATGCTCTCGAGGAACCGCATTCCAGCTCAAGGGGGAAAGATGGCGAGGGTCCGCCGCAAGAACGACCTGCCGGTCTCGAAGATCCGCCGCTATCTGGAGCCAGGCCCAATCGTGCTGGTCACATCGGCGCATGGCGACGAGCGCAACATCATGACGATGGGGTGGCAGACAGTGATGGAATTCACGCCGTCCCTCATCGGCTGCGTGATCGCCGGCGGCAATCACAGCTTCGGCCTGATCCGACGCAGCAGGGAATGCGTCATCAACCTACGACCACGGCGCTCATCGATGAGGTCGTCGGTATCGGCAACACGTCAGGGGCGCAGATCGACAAGTTCGAGAAGTTCAAGCTGACGCCGCAAAACGCACAGGAGGTCAATGCGCCCTTGATCGCCGAATGCCACGCCAGCTTCGAATGCCGGCCGGCGGACGGCCGCCTGATTTCGAAGTACAACTTCTTCATCTTCGAGGTGGTGAAGGCGCATGTCGCGGCATCGCCGAAGCATCCCGAGACGCTTCATTACACCGGTGACGGCGTGTTCGTGATCGCCGGCAAGGTCATCAGCCGGCGATCGCACTTCAGACCGGGAATGCTGTAAGAGCCGGCGACCTACAGAAGTCCGAGCGACCGGAAGGAAGCATGATTGCCGTGCCCGACCACGACATGGTCGTGCAGCTCGATACCGAGAGCCTGGGCGGCCGCTTTCAATTCCCGCGTCATCTCAATGTCATCCCGCGACGGCTTTGAGTCTCCGGATGGATGATTGTGGACAACGATCAAAGCGGAGGCGTTTAGAATCAACGCTCGTTTGACGACCTCCCGCGGATAAACGGGCGTGTGATTGACGGTTCCCCGCTGCTGCACCTCGTCAGCGATCAGATTGTTCTTGATATCGAGAAACAGGATTCGGAACTGCTCGACCTGCTCACAGGCCATTGCCGTCTGCAGGTAGGCGATCAGCGCCTGCCAATTGCTGAGCATGGGACGCCTGCGCACCTCGGCTTTGGCCATGCGGCACGCGATCTCGCGAACAAGCCGAAACGCGGCGATGTCGCGGCCCGTCAATCCGAAGGCGCGAAGCTGCGCCGTTTCTGCGGTGATGACATGGCCAATGCTGGGAAAGTGCCGCAAGAGGGCAGAAGCTTGTTCGATACCTTGCGAGGAAGCCAGCAAGCCGGCGAGCAGATCCTGCTCCGTCGTCTCCGTCGCCGGCAGGACGGCAAGATCACCATTCCTGACCGGATCTTGGCGCAGCGACGTAGATACAGAGGTCAAAGTGGATATAGCCATGGATCGTGTCCCGGAGAGCAGCAAAGGGAGAGCCGCCGCCCGCTCTCTCTGAAGGCCCGGCGGCTCACCCGCCCCCGGCCTTCCTCTTGCTCTCACAGGTCCGGCTATGCCCGTGGGCGCAGGAAAGAGGTGGCGCTCACGCGCCACCCGAACCAAAGCGCCAGACCGGGATGCCAAGCTTGCGTGCCTTGTCGGCGAGGTTTTCCTGGATGCCCGAGCCTGGGAACACGATGACGCCGATCGGCAGGACATCCAGGATCTGGTCGTTGCGCTTGAAGGGTGCGGCCTTGGCGTGGCGGGTCCAGTCGGGCTTAAACGGAACGTGGGTGACCTTGCGGCTATCGGCCCAGCGAGCGGCGATACAATCGGCGCCGGTCGGCGAGCCGCCGTGCAGCAGCACCATGTCGGAATGCTTGACGCGGACCTTGTCGAGCGTGCTCCAGATGAGCTGGTGGTCGTTGAAGTCGGCACCGCCGGTAAAGGCGATCTTGGGACCGGCCGGCACGAGGAGTTCGGTCTCGGCGCGGCGACGAGCGGCCAGGAATTCGCGGCTGTCGATCATGGCGGCAGTGAGAGCCCGGTGGTTGACCATCGAGCCGGTGCGTGGCCGCCAGGTCGAGCCGGTGTGGACCTCGAAGCGCTCCGCGGCCTGATCTCGGAAGAGCTCCATGGCATTGCGACGCTCGATCAAGGTCAGGCCCTCGGCGACGAGACGCTCCAGCTCGACCGAGCGGACCTCCGAGCCGTTCTGCTCTTTTTGGCTGCGACGCTGCGCCTGCTCGTTGCCGTCGAGTTCGCGCTCGATCCGGTCGACGGCGCGATGGAACAGGTTGACGGTCGACCACAGCAGGTTCTCGAGATCGGGTTCGAGACGGGTGTCGGTGAGGGTCGAGACCAGCGCGTCGAAGATGTCGACGACCGCGCCGGCGATAGTGTTGCCTTCCGGCAACGGGCGGGGATCGGGCTCGTCCTGGAAGGGACGGTGGCCAAAGAGCTGCAGCTCGGTGAGGACGTGATCGGTCGGGGATGAGGCGTGCACGGGCTCGAAGTCGGAATCGTCGTAGGTCGCCATGATGCTGTCCTTCGTCGGATCGGCCGCGCCCATCGCGGCCTTCGTGGGCGTCGACAGACGGCGGGCAGCCCGGTCCCGCACCGCGCTTGCGGCCGGAGCGCAGCGGAGGACGGCGGGCCGAGGCTTTCTTGCCTCGCGAGGAATGCCGGCGCAGCCGGCAGGGGAAGAAAGCCACAGGACCGCCGTTGCGGGACCGGGCTGCCTGCCGTCCGATCGCCCCTCTAGAAGGCCGGGGCGCGCTCCCGTCCGGTCCGAAGGGCAGAAGAGCGACTGAGCACGAATCGATTCGCTTGCCAGTGCTCATCCCGTCACGGCCTAGGCCAAGAAGCGAACCACGTCCTGCGGGACGAGCTGCCGGTGCACCGATGCCCGGAGCCCTTCGATTCCCAGTCGGCGGAGATCGTCATTAAAGTCGTCGGAACACGGCGACACGGCCAACGACTCGATCCCGGCGGCGTCGGCGCGATTGCACAGCGTGGCCATCGCAGCATTACCGGCCGGGTCGGAATCGTGAGCGACATAGAGACGGCGCAGTGTCGTTGGAAGCAGCAGTGCAGCGAGATGGTTGGCCGAGAGGGCGGCGACCATCGGCAGAGTCGGCAGGATCATGCGCAGGGACAGCATGGTCTCGATCCCCTCCCCGGCGGCCATGACGTCGGCGGCCATGCCGAAGCGAACTCCGTGCCCTAGGAGGTGCCCCATGGCCCGTCGCGGTGAAGCGATGGGCGCCTTGTCGCGTCCGGAGGGATCGAGCCAAGTCCGGTGTGCGCCGGTGACCGTGCCGCCAAGATCGGTGACAGCGGCGATCAGTGCCGGCCAGGTCTCGGTCGGGCTGTCCTCGTCGGGCCGGTAGTAGCAGCGTGGATGGAAGCGTAGTGGGTCATCGTGAGCAACGGTCGTGATTCCGCGACTGTGCAGGTAGGCTTGAGCCAAGGTGCCCGTGATCGGCCGGGACATGGCATAGAGACGCCGAGCGGACTCAGGCGAACCGCGTGGCGCAGGAAGGCGCTGAAGCCGAGGAGCGATCTGGTCCGGTGGCAACGCGAGGAATGCCCGTGCCTCGTCCAGGGTATCGCGCAGGCGGTCAAACCCGCGATTGAGGGCGATCAGGTCCAGAAGATCGCCATGCTGTCCCGTGGCGGAGTCGGTCCAATGCCCGGCCGCACCCTTGCCATGGTCCGGGCCGCTCAGGCGCACGAACAGGCTGCGGCCCCGGCTGTTGGCGACATCGCCGACTAGCCAGTAACGGCCCTCGCGACGGCCATTGGAGAGATAGTGATGGCAGACTGCCTCGGCGTTGCGCGCGAGGCGGCGGGCGAGCTCCGCGGCGGGCGATGGCACGACTGCCTCCTCATACCGCTGCCCGATCGGCGATGCGCACGATCGGGTAACGTTCCATCAACGCCGTCAAAATCTCCGGACCATTGGCACCGGTTGGCACGAATAGCCGCAGCTTCCAGGCGATTATCTCGGACATCAGCCCCATCGCCTGCAGGCGATCGACCATCCCGTCCGTGAAGCCGAAGAGTTCCACCCGGAACCGGCCCATGACCTTGGCGCGGCGAAGTGACAGCCCGTCTTGGAGCTCGAGGATGGTTCGACCGTCAAGCATGGCAGTCAAGGCATCCGTCGGCGCGATGCTCACGCCGTCGGCGCAGACGGCTTGCGTCACCCAGGCCGGCGAGACCAGCCGGCCAATGACACGCTCGCCGGCATCGGTCTGCAGGCGGTAGACCCGCGTTGAATCGTCCGACAAGCGCTTCCAGATCGGCAGCAGCAGCCCGGTGACGATATGAAGTTCGCTCTCCGTGAAAGGAGGTATCTCGGCGAGCTCCCGGCCCCAGGCTTGGGCAAACGGAGCTCGATCCGACCGTTGCCAGTGCGATTGCTCGAGGGCCGCACCCGAAAGCGCTGTCCGCTCCATCGGACGCACGAGCCGGACGCGGCGTTCGACTTCGCCATCGTCCAGCACGACGCCGGGCGCCGGCACCTGTACCGCCGCCCGGCCCGACTGCGCATTGACGAGCAGGACCGCGCGAGGATCACCGGCCCGGTCCAATGCATCGGCCAGGGCGAGAGGCTGATTGCGCTCCTTGCGGTGGATGGTGAACACCTGCGTCTGGGCGCCGGTCGTCGGATGGACATACACCACTTGGCGCTTCGTCACCGTCAGGCTCTCGGCCGTCAGCGTCTCGACGCCGACGTCGTAGATCCCTGAGAGCTGCGCCCCTTCGATTTTCGTGCGCAACAAATCCTCGAACACGCCGAAGAGCGTGTTCTGAAGGCCGATGGTGAGTGCCAGCAGCCGATTGAGGAACGTCGTGATCGGCGGCAGTTCCTCACGCAGGCTGCCGTCCTGGTCGGTCAGATTCAGGCCCGTCGCCGCCTCGAAAGCCTCCAGCGAACAGCCTTCGACCTTGCCGGCGAACAGCAACAAGTAGAGCTGACGCAACGCTGCCCGGCCGTAGGGCGATTCGAGATTGTCGTTGGCGCAGAACAATCCCTGCCCGCCGGTCTGGCGTTGGCCCTTTGTGATGGCGCCCAGCGTGTCGAGCCGGCGGGCGATGGTCGAGAGAAAGCGCTTCTCGGCCTTCACGTCCGTGGCGATCGGCCGGAACAGCGGCGGCTGCGCCTGATTGGTGCGGTTGCTGCGGCCCAGCCCCTGGATGGCCGTGTCGGCCTTCCAGCCTGCCTCCAGCAGGTAGTGCACGCGCAGGCGCTGGTTCCGGGCTGAAAGGTCGGCATGGTAGGAGCGGCCGGTGCCGCCGGCGTCGCTGAACACCAGGATGCGCTTGTCGTCGTCCATGAAAGCCTGCGCCTCAGCGAGATTGGCCGAGCCGGGACGGTTCTCGACGCAGAGCCGGTCACCCTTGCGAATGATCCGCCGTGAGCGGCCCGTCACCTCGGCGACCAGGTCCGTGCCGAAGCGCTGCACTATCTGGTCAAGCGCACCCTGGACCGGTGCCAGCGAGGCGAGCCGTTCGATCAGGCGATCGCGGCGCTCCACAGCGTCGCGGCATTGCACGGGCTGGCCGTCGCGATAGACCGGCCGGGAGGAAAGATCGCCCTCGCCGTCCGTGAACGGCTCGAACAGCTGGGTCGGGAAACCGTGCGCCAGGTAGTCGAGAACATATTCGCGCGGGGTGATGTCGACTTGCACGTCGCCCCACTCCTCGGTCGGAATGTCGGAGAGCCGGCGCTCCATGAGCGCTTCGCCAGTGGAGACGATCTGAATGACGGCGGCATGTCCGGCCTCGAGATCACGCTCGATCGCGCGGATCAGTGTCGGCGTCTTCATCGAGGTGATCAGGTGCGAGAAGAAGCGCTGCTTAGCAGATTCGAAAGCCGAGCGTGCCGCGGACTTCGCCTGGGCATTGAGCGTGCCGCGCTCGCCGGTGACGTTGGCGGCCTGCATGGCGGCGTCGAGGTTGTTGTGGATGACCTGGAAGGCGCCGGCATAGGCGTCGTAGATGCGGATCTGCTCGCGCGACAGCGCATGCTCGACCAACTCGTACTCCACTCCCTCGTAGGACAGGGATCGTGCTGCGTAGAGGCCAAGCGCCTTGAGGTCGCGAGCAAGAACCTCCATTGCCGCTACGCCGCCGGCTTCAATCGCCTGCACGAACTCGGCGCGCGTGGCGAACGGAAAGTCCTCGCCACCCCACAGTCCGAGCCGCTGCGCGTAGGCGAGATTGTGCACAGTGGTGGCCCCGGTGGCCGAGACATATACGACCCGGGCGTTGGGCAGCGCATGCTGCAAACGTAGGCCGGCACGGCCTTGCTGCGACGGCGCCTGGTCGCCGCGCTCACCCTTGCCGCCGGCCGCATTTGCCATGGCGTGGCTCTCGTCGAACACGATCACTCCGTCGAACTCCGACCCCAGCCAATCAACGATCTGCCGGACTCGCGAAACTCTTTCCTCGCGCGCATCGGTTCGTAGCGTGGCGTAGGTGGCAAAAAGGATGCCCTCCTCCAGGCGGATCGGAGTGCCCTGGCGGAAGCGGGCGAGCGGCGTCACCAGCAGCCGCTCCATGCCGAGCGCCGACCAGTCACGCTGGGCATCCTCGATCAGCTTGTCGGACTTCGAGATCCACACCGCCCGACGGCGGCCTTTTAGCCAGTTATCCAAAAGGATGCCGGCAACCTGGCGGCCCTTCCCGGCGCCAGTGCCGTCGCCCAGCATCCAGCCACGCCGAAAGCGCACGGCGTTGGTGGCATCGTCGGGCGCGGCGGAGACAGTGTCGAAGGTCTCGTCCACGACCCACGATCCGGCGAGACAGCCCGCATGCGCCTCGCCCGCATAGATGACGCTCTCGAGCTGCGCATCGGACAGCATGCCGACGCTGACGGCATCGGCCGGCAGTTGCGGCCGGTAAGAGGGCTTGGGTAGCGCGACCGAGGCCATCGCCGCGGATTGCACGAGCCGCGTCGGATGCGGAAGGGCGCCGGCGATTCGGATCGACTGCAGGTCGTACCCTTCATACAGCGCTTCGGTGAGGCTGCCGCCCTCGGCCGGCTTCCAGTCGACGGTCTCGTAAGCAAGTTCGGTGGCCGCTCGTTCGAGCGAACTGCCAGCAACAGCGAGCGGCTGTCGTGCAGTCCGTCGGCTCGGTCTGATTGCGACGAGACTGACGGATGCCGGAACCACTGCCGTACCCTCAACAGGCAAGCGAGGTGAAACATTCGACGTCACCCATTGAAGCAAGGTGGCGACGTCGGGCGCCATACCTGGTGATGCCGGAAACGATCTCGGATCATCGGCAGGCACGCGATCGATGACCGTCAGCCGGGTCTCGACCGCGGTGCCGTGACGGGCATAAACGCGGCCATCGACGGCAGCGCTGAACACGACCCGGCCGCGTTCCTGCAGACGGACGAGGGCCTCGCGCCAGGCCGGATGGTCCGGCGAGAGGCTGGCACCGGTGATCGCAACCAGGCGGCCGCCGTCGGCGAGTCGCGCAAGCGCCGAGGACACATGGCGAAGGGCAGCGTCCGCCACGGTGCCATCGACATGCGCCGCGACCGAGAACGGCGGGTTCATCAGCACGACGCTCGGACGCACGGCCTCGTCGAGATGGTCGTGGATGTGAGCCGCGTCGTAGCGTGTCGTCGCGACAGCGGGAAACAGCCGCCCGAGCAAGACCGCGCGGGTCTCCGCCAGCTCGTTCAAGTGCAGCCCACTGCCCGCAAGCTCCGCGAAGATGGCGAGCAGGCCCGTGCCGGCCGAGGGCTCGAGCACGAGATCGGCCGGACCGATCGCAGCGGCGCTGGCGGCGACAAACCCGAGCGCGAGCGGCGTCGAGAATTGCTGAAGCGCCTGGCTCTCCTCGGATCGGCGGGTATGAGTGGGAAGAAGTGCCGCGATCCTGCCGAGCATGGACAGCTCGGCAGCCGGCGAGCCAGCCCGTGCCCGAATGGCCGGGCCGAACTTGCGCATGAACAGCACGGTCGCCGCCTCGCAGGCGTCGTACGCGGACTTCCAGTCCCAGGCGCCGGCTGCGTCGGAACCGCCGAAGGCGTGCTCCATGGCGGCGCGCAGCGTAACCGCATCGATGCGGCGGCCACGCTCGAGGTGAGGGAGAAGAAGGTGTGCGGCCGCGGCAATGCCGGCGGACGGATCCGCAGGAACGCCGGCGAGCGAGCGCAGCGGCGCGGGCGCGGCCGCCGGGAGGGAGACATTCGACATGGAGGAGACCTCAGGAGAGCGGGAACGGTCCGAACCGGGAGGCGCTCTCTCTGGACCCCGCCGGCTCAAACCCGTCCCGGCCGTCCTCTCCCTCTCGCCTTGCGCGGCGAATGCGAGGAATCTCTCAAAGGAAAAAGCCCGGCACGGCGGCCGGGCTTTTCCAACGATGGGCGAAGACACCGCGGGCGGCCTCGTCCGGCCGCGGCGTTCACGCTATTCCGCAGCGATGGGATGCGGCTCGGACTCGTCCGTCCCGGCATCCCCTTCGCCGTCGGCGAGGAAAGCCGGAAGCTCCCCGGCCCACTCGGCGGGTGTGTCCGACACGTCCCCGCTGTCGGCGAGTCGCAGTGGCTCAGGCAACCAGCCCGTGCCCTCAAGCAGCCGCTCGGCCTCCTTCGCCATCTCCGCCTTCTTCAGATGGTCGATGAGCTGTGCTGCCTGATCGCCCTTGGCCTCCCGCACCGCTTCCAGGATGCGGGGCTTGGTGACACGGCCGAGATAGTTGTCGACCGTGGGCCGCCAGCCGGCCTCGACCATGTCGAGACCGACGGCACGGGCCAGCCGGTCGGCCTGGGCGATGCGCTGCTGCACACCGTGCGCCGAGACGCCCGGCCCACCGTAGCGGTCACCCTTCTCATAGAGGGCGTTAACACCGAACGAGACGCAATGCGCGAGCAGCGCGGCACGGCGTGCATCGTCGAGCGAGGCGAGCCAGTCCCACAGCGCGTCGTCATCCTTGGATAGCTCGGCCTTCCACGCTTCGTGGCGATCGGCGACTGCCTTGGCCGAGGGGCTGTCCTTCAAATCGACCGCTTGGGCAGGGAAGAACACATGCCGCACCGAGGCTTCCAGGCAGGCGCCGGGAGCGCTGTGCTGGAAGGTGTCGAGGCAAAGCTTGTGCAGCAGCGCCGTGAAAGCGACCTGCGGGTTGTTCGACACCGCGTCCCGCAGCGCGAGGGTGCGATGAGCCGTCAGCTCGCTCACGAGCCGTTCCGGGAGCGGCTTGATCGGGTCGTCGTCACCGTCGTCCTCCGGCTGGTCGCCTCCGATGGTGATGACGGTACGCTGGGCGGGAGTGGCAAACGCTGTCTCATCCGCCCCGCCGGTCTCGCCTTCCTGCAGATCTTCGCTGCCGACCTGCATCGGTTCGTGCTCTGGCCGGACATAGCCGCGATCGGCCGCAAGGCGTCCGTCAACGTCGATGCTGACAAACACACCGGCACGCGCGATCTCCGCCGGCTCGTAGCGAACTGGACGGCTGTCGAAGGCGGCAAGCGCTTCCTCGATCTCGCCCAGCCGCGCGTCGACCTCCTCCGGCAGTTCGTCGGCACCTTCGTACTCGCTTTCGAGTTTGGCCTGCTCGGCTGTCAGAGTGCCGACACTCGCCTCTTCTTCGGGCGTGAGCTCGACTTCCACGCCGTCGAGCCGCCGAAGTTGGTGCGCATGGCTGTACCGGAAGTCGACGGCCACCTCGATCCATTTCCAGCCTTCGGCGGCGATCTTCTCGGCTTCGGCCGCCAGCTTCTCGGTGACCAGGCGATCGAGCAGGGCTACGTCCTGCAGCCAGCCGCCTCCGTCGTCCTCGAACAGGTCGCGCAGGACCCCGCCGCCCGCTGCCTCGTAAGCATCGAGACCGACAAACTGCGCACGGCGGTCCGACGCGCGCACGGCGCTCTCGGTGAGCTGGCGGCGGATCAGGTAAGGCTCCTTGTTGTAGGACTGCTGCAATGCCTCCCAGACCTGCTCCTGCCGGGCATGGTCGGTGCTGACGGTGAACGCCATGAGCTGCTCCAGAGTCATGCCGTCCTCAGCATAAATCCCGAGCAGCCTCTCGGAGACAGAAGCCAGGCGCAGCCTCTGCTTCACCACCGCGGTCGCGACGAAGAAACGGGCAGCGATCTCCTCCTCACCCGCTCCTTGGTCGCGCAGGATTTTGAATGCCCGGAACTGGTCCAACGGATGCAGAGCGACACGCTGGAAATTCTCCGCCAGCGAATCTTCTTCCGCCGAAATCTCACCCATACGATCACAGACAATGCAGGGAATCGGTGCCGTTCTGGACAGACGCTTCTCCTTCACCAGCCGCTCAAGAGCCCGGTAGCGGCGGCCGCCGGCCGGGATCTCAAACTGGCCGGTCTCGGCACCATAGGCGTCGAGGACCGGCCGGACGTTGAGGCTCTGTAGGAGCCCGCGCCGGGCGATGTCCTCAGCCAAATCCTCGATCGATACGCCGAACTTCAGGCGCCTGACGTTGGACTGGCTCAGCACCAGCTTGTTGAAGGGGATGTCGCGCGAGGCGTTAAGGGTGATCTTCTGAACTGTCTTTGCCATGGAAAACACTCCGCGACGGACGGCCGGGAGACTTCCTCTCGACCTCGAATCCGTCACGGAATCAGGCGCAGCCCTCTCACTCTCGCGAAGGGTGGTTCAGCAACGGATGGCTACCCGTCGGTCTTCCGTGTGATTACAGATCGCTCGAACAAACGATTGATGGCACCGAGCCCGTCCCTTTCCGTGCGCAGAAAGGTCAGCGTAAGCCCCTAAGCAGGAGAGGCACTCCAAAGTGCACTGCGGGCGGAGCCTTAATTTATCCAAGTCGACGAACGTCAGCCGCATGCTGTCATTGTCTCATTGCCCGAGGGATTGTCATCGAACGGCAAAGACGCCTCTCCTTCATGTTTTGCCAAAGGGGCGGCTGCGTGAGGCCCCATACTGCCAGCGGAGCCAAATAGGGCCCGGTCGGTACAGCCGACGCGCCGAATTCATCGTGATAGAGTTGAGAACGACCAAATCATCGAGTGGCATTGACCGACACATGACCGAGGACGTCGACACGGAAGATTTGAAGTTGCGGCTCATCTGCTGTGACTGTGTGGGAGAGGTGTTTTTGTCCAATGAGATCGAGAGCTCTGGCAAAGACGGGAATTGCAACTATTGCGGCGGGGTAGGCAAGACATTCACGCTTGAGCAATTGGCCGTCCGGATATCAACGGCGTTCGGCCAGCACTATGAGCGGACGGATCCGAACCCTACAGGATTTGAGTACGCGATGATGCGGGATAAGGAGTCGACCTACGACTGGTCACGGCATGGCGAGCTAGTCACCGACGTGATCCAGGAAGCAGCATTAATTGACGAGCAGCCGGCAATCGACATCCAGCAGATCCTGCGCGACGAGAATGCGGGTGATCCGACCGACTGGTCTGGTGACGAACAGGAATTCGATGACGAAAGCCACTACGAGCCAAAGAAATTCGACGATGAGACGTGGCAGCGCGAGTGGAGGCAGTTTGAGCGGTCACTGAAGACCGAGTCACGCTTCTTCAGCGAAGAGGCCAGAGCGCATCTCACACGGTTGTTTGACGGTGTCGCCACCATGCGAACGCAGAGTGGTGCCGGGGTCATCGTCGAGGCAGGTCCCGAAGAGGAGTTACCGATCCATGGCTTCTATCGTGCGCGGGCATTCGAATCCTGGTCAAACCTAGAGACTGCTCTAACCGATCCGGCCCAGAATCTTGGACCGCCCCCACCTACATTAGCTCAGGGCGGACGCATGAACGCGCGTGGGATTGCAGTGTTCTACGGAGCCGACGAACCGGAGACGGCGCTGGCCGAAGTACGTCCTCCCGTTGGTGCCAACGTGGTCGTCGCTCGTTTCATGCTAGTGCGCCGCGTTCGTCTACTCGATCTCAAAGCCTTAGCCGAGATTCTCGAGAAAGGCAGCATCTTCGATCCTATATATGCCGCAAGAAAGGAACGGGCCTTGTTCCTTGAAAGGCTGCTGCGGCGGATGACCATGCCTGTCATGCCCAGCGATGAAGCGCTCGAATATTTGGCGACCCAGGCCGTCGCTGACTTTCTGGCGTCGCGCATTGAGCCAGAACTCGACGGGATTCTATTCCCCTCGGTTCAGGTTCCGGGCCGCAAGTCGAATGTGGTGCTCTTCCAGAAGGCGGCACGGATCGCGGCGATCAAATACCCGAAGGGTACGAAGCTCTCGGTAGACACGGGTATATTCAACGGCGAGGAGTGGGAACATCAGCTGACCGTGGTCGAAGAAGTGCCGCCGCCCGAATCCGGGAAGTCGCTTCCGCCCCCTTTCGATCAAACCGGCATGGGCGGGCTCTCAGATATCGATTGGGACCCCGATCCAGATTTGGACAAGAGGCCGATGACGCTTGACGTAGATTTGACGTCGCTTGAGGTGCGGAAGGTGACGGGTGTGCATTTCCACACAGACAACGAAAAAGTCGATCGGAAATGTATTAAGCGCCAAAGGCATCCGGGGCAAAGCGACTTCTGAGTGAGGGCTGGGCGACCGGCGACGCCAAATGGTTGTCTGCGTCCGCGTTGCAGTTGGGCGATCAGCGCTGCGAGCACGTCTTGCAGCACTCGGGTCGGGGGCGGCCAGAGCCATACCGATTTAAAGCTGGCTGCGGGTGCTCAAGGAAGACAAGCGGTTCATCTTCAGCGCCGCCGCCCAGGCCCAAAGGGCGGCCGATTTCCTGCACGGCCGGCAGGCCGCAGGCCAGGCGGCGTGACCCACTTGGGGCGAGCGTGGCGGCGCTCGCCCCCTTCGCGTTATTCCTAGCCGAAGCGCGTGCGGATCCAGTGGGTCACACGAGCCAGGCGCGAGACCGGAACGCTGGCGGCCGGCAAGATGGGTGCTGGCTGATCCAGGCGTTCGAGATAGCGACGCACGTCGAACATCGGATCGCCGACAGCCTTGGCTGGGTAGTGCGAACAGGGCTTGCCGCGCCGCCGGTCCAAGCGATCCGAGGGGGCCACCGTCCCCAAGTTGGCGTCGTAGGCGAAATAGGCGCTGTGGGGCGGGTCAGCCGTCCAGGGCGTCAGCAACTGGACCACAAGACCGACGGCCGAGGATGCTAACAGGCCGTTCGGCCAGACCACCTGCGGCCGGCTGCCGGCGACGCCATAGCGTTGCGCCTCCTCTTTCAGCCGCTCGTCGGTGACCAGCTGCAGGCACCGCAAGCAAGGCTCCCCCGGCATGGACAGCACCACCTGGCCGCTGACCAGGCTTTGGCCGGCGCCGGGCAAGGACGTCACGTCCATGCCCATGTCGATGTAGGGGATCATGAAGCGGCGGCAGAAGGCTTCCAGTTCGTCCTTCGAACCGATGTGGTCGAGGCCGCCGACGATGATGTCGCAACCCTTCAAGAGGTCGCCGACTTCCTGCCACTTGGCCTTGCGCATCACGATCCGGGCGTTCGGATTGACCGCCCGGATCACGCGCGCCGCGATCTCGACCTTCGGCCGCTCCGCCTTGACGTCGTCTAGGGTTCCGCCGACCAGCCGGTTGAGATTGGTCAGGGTGATGATGTCGTCGTCGAGCAGAACGAAGCCGCCGACCCCCAGGTGAGCCAACTGCTGGACCACATGGGAATTGCCACCGCCGAGCCCCACCAGGCCGACGGTTGCCGCCGCCAACCTGGTGTCGCTATCCGCGCCCAGGAAACTCTGTCGATCAAGCCAGGACATGTGACCCCCATTCGCGCTGCAGGGGCGCGTCGATGCGTTGGAATTGATTGATGGCGATCGGCGCCCGGTCGTTGGCGAGCCACAAGAGGCCGTGGGCCGCGTCGTTGCTGAGGACGAGCAGACCGTGCGGCATGCGCGGGGTGGTTTCGAAAAAGCCGGGGACGAAGTCATCGGCGCTGTTCAGGTCCACCCGGCTGAAGCCCGGCTTGCCGCGACCGCCGTGGGTGTGAACGTGCAGGAGCGCCGCCGCCGGCCTGTAGGCCGACTGCACCGCCTTGCGCATCGCCGCCGAACCGATCTTGGCCCCGACCTTGCGATCGACCTCGTAGTCCTCGTCGGCGACCGGCATGTAGTCCCGGATCGTAAGCAGCAGCCGGTCACCCAGGTCGGCAGCGCCGGCTGTGAAGAAGCCCACGCGTTCGTGGGCGAAGGCATGGGGCCGGTGCAGGTCCTTGCGGACAACGTCGAGCAGCCGGCCGTCGATCTTCAGGTGTACGTTCATTGCAGAGGCCTCAAATGAGCACCTAGGATTTCGTCCCAGCCGAGGCTGGGATCGACGCCGTTCCACGACATGGCGTACCAGGGCACGCCGAGGATGTTGTGCGTGGTCCAGTTCTGGCCGCGGGCGGGAAAGGGCTTCGACAGGAAAAGCCGCGAGACGTAGCCGCTGTGCTGGCCGGGGCAGAGAAGGCCATCGACCGTCTCCACCCCGCCCGCGTACTGGACCCTCAACTCCGGAAGATGGACGAGCGGTTGCCCGCCATCTTCGTGGAGTTCGGCCCGGCGGCAGATCCGACGCAGCTTGCGCAGTTCCGACGCCGGGTCGCTCACGACGAGTGCCCCGCCGGCGGGTGCGACGAGAACTCCTGACCCTCGCGGATCTTGATCGACTCACCGGGCTTCAACTCGCGGAACTCGCCGTCACGCTCAATCAGGTCGAGCAGGTAGCCGGCCGGCGCCGAGAAAACGGCGATCAGCTGCTCGGTGGTGTAGGTGCCGCGCTCCAGTTCGAACGGCGCTTCCTTGTAGTAGACCGTCACCGTCTTGGGCGGGTGGCGCAGCATCAGCCGCTCCACGCCCTTGGCGGCCAGGTCCACCAGATCGTCGTCGTCGAGGACGACGTCGCCGTCCTCGCTGTCGAGCACCAGCACTTGGCCCTCGGCGGCCTT
Source organism: Reyranella aquatilis (assembly GCF_020880995.1). GTDB lineage: Bacteria > Pseudomonadota > Alphaproteobacteria > Reyranellales > Reyranellaceae > Reyranella > Reyranella aquatilis. The sequence continues at coordinate 120,812 of NZ_JAJISD010000007.1, forward strand.
TGCCAGGAACTTGATGTTTTTGGTGGCCAGCTTCGCCTTCGGCCACTCCATCGACAGGCCCTCTACCGTGAAGCGGTGGAGGTCGTCGCCGCGGATCACGAAGAAGCGCTCCACCCCCTTTTCGCCCAGATCGACGGGCTCGGAGGGCCGGATCGACTCCAGCTCGCCCGAGCGCAGATGGCGCAGGATGGCGAACGCTTCGATCGGATGGGCGCCGGCGGCTTCAGCGATCTGGAGGCCCACGACCTTGCGATCGTCAAAGCGCACGCGGCGGAACTCGAAGGTTTCGTCGCCGAGTTCGACCGAGAAAACGCCGGCGGCGTCTCGGTCGGGGACGCTCTCCTCCTGATGAATGAGCTGAGTCATGGATGGATACCTCGGTCTTGGTTGTGAAAGGGCCGTGATGCCGACCCGCGACAGTAGGAGTAACAGCGACACATGGAGACGTCAATAACAAGCACCACATGCACGTCTTATGTTTATGTTAAGCACAGACAATGTCAGCCCGATTGACACTATTCCATGGAGTTGTCATTATGTTCCCATGGACGATATGGAAATTTACCGGCAGCTCGGTCAGAATGTTGCGCGTGCGCGCGGCAAGCTCGGCAAGACCCAAGCCGAAATCGCCGCGCAGATCGGCCTAACTCGCGCCTCGCTGGCCAATATTGAAACCGGCCGCCAGAAGGTCCTGATGCACCATGTTTTTCGGCTGGCCAACGCGCTTGAATGCCGGTCTGTCCTCGATCTCATTCCCGAGACGTTCGTCTTCGCCGACGACGAGCCGCCGATCACCACGCACGGAAGCCAGCTCAGTGACCAGCAGCACGCCGCCGTGCAGCGGTTCGTCCAGATCGCCGGAAAGCGCTGACCATGGCCGATAAGGTGAAAGCCAGGGCGGAAGCCTTGCGGCTCTTCGAGGCCAACGCCGTCAAATCCGCGCCCGTGCCGCTCGACCGCATCGCCCGCGCGGCCGGCACCATCGTGCAATACGCGCCGTTCGACGGCGAATTGTCCGGCATGGCCTTCATCAAAAATGGCCAGGCGATGATCGGCGTAAACTCCCTTCATGCACCGACTCGCAAGCGGTTCACCTTGGCGCACGAACTTGGCCACGTGATCCTGCACCGTCATGTCTTGGAGACGGAGGGCGTCCATGTCGACAAGGGCATCCTTCGCCGCGACACTTTGGCGTCCCAAGGCACGGACGACCGGGAGATCGAGGCGAACAACTTCGCCGCAGAACTCTTGATTCCAGAACCTCTGCTCGCCGCCACGCTCGATGGGCGAACTCTCGACCTTGAAGACGACGAGGCGGTGCAGGCCTTGGCCAAGCGCTTCAACGTCAGCGCCAGCGCCCTAGTCTACCGAATCCAACGGTCTTAGGCAGGCAGGTCGATGGGCTTCGTAATCTATGACCTCGAGACCACGGGCCTCAACAAACGGTTCGACCAGATCCTGCAATTCGCCGCGGTCCACACCGACGCGAACCTTGTGGTGCAGGAGCAGGTCGAATTCGAGGGACGCCTTCGCCCCCACATCCTGCCTTCGCCCGGCGCCCTGCATGTTACGGGCGGCCACTACGCGAACCTGATCGACCCGTTGCGGCCGTCCTACGACGCCATGCTGGGCGATATCTATGGAACGATGAAGCGTTGGACCCCGTCGATGTTCATTGGCTTCAACTCCATCAGCTACGACGAAGAGGTCCTGCGCCAAGCCTTCTACGAGTCCCTGCGGGCGCCGATCTACGTCACCAACAGAGACGGCAATTCGCGCGGCGACCTGCTTAAGCTGGCGCGCGTGGTCGGGACCCTGCAGCCCGACGTCCTTAAGACCACCCGGGGTCAGGACGGCCGGCGCGTGTTCCGCCTGGCCGACCTCGCCCGGGCCAACGGCGTCCATCCCGGTCGATCGCACACCGCGTCGGCCGATGTCGCGACCACCTTGGCGCTTTGCCGGCTGATCGCCGCTGAAGCGCCGATCCTCTGGTCGAGCTTCATGCGGTTCTCAAACAAGGCCGAGGTTCTGAGCTTCATCGCCGAACGTGATGCGTTCTCGGTGTTCGAGTTCAAGCGAGGCGTGCAGGACGTTCATCCAGTGACCGAGATCGGCTTCAAGCCCGCCGACAAGAACGTCCGCTACTGCCTGGACCTGACGGCGGACCTTGGCGCGCTACGGCGGATGACGCCGGCGGAGCTGATGATCGAGATTGGCAAGCCTGACGGACCGATCCTGCGCATGAAGGCCAATGGCTCGCCGATCTTGGCCGAACTGTGGGAACTAGACCAAGGGCAACTCGGCGACTTCACCGAGGCTGACCTGGAGACGACGGCCGCCAATGTGCGCGGCGACACGGCGTTCGTTCAGCGGTTGGTGGCCGCGGCCATCGCCTCCGAAAGGGTCTGGCCGAAGTCCAAGTATGTCGAGTTTCAAATCTACGAGGGCTTCATCCAGGACTGGGACGAGGACGTATGCCGGCGATTCCATGCCGCGGCCTGGAGGGATCGGCCAGCGCTGATTGACCGCTTCCAAGATCCGCGGCTGAAGAAGCTGGCCCGGCGATTAATCTATTTCGAACGACCTGATCTTCTGGCCCCCGACATTCGCGGACAGATCGACCGGGCGATCTGGGGGCGCTTGAGGGGAAATGAGCCCGACGCCCCGGGCCGAAGCTACGCCGCCACGCTGCAGGAATTGGACGCCTTGGTGGCCGAGATCAAGATCGTCAGCCCGTCCCTGGCGAGCTACCGCGACCATCTTCAGGCACAGCTCGTTGCGGCCGCCTGAGGTCATTTGGCCGACTCGCAGTAATCTTGCTCTGACCGACTGGGGCGTGCAAATCGGCCAGAGCTTGCACAGGATCCCGACCTCGGTCCGAGCATCCTGTAGCCGCCAAAGCTGCAGGGCGGCTAGCAGTTGAGAGCTACGGGATACGGGTGCGTATGAAGATGATGACAAAACTTGGCAATTCGCGCAATGATTACGCGATAAGCGACTGATACGTCCGAATTGCACTCCACACCACGCTGGACTTAGCGCCGCCATCACTCGCGCTTGGCTTGGTAACCATCGAAGACGTAGATCGACAAATCTAGGCGATGGAGCCGTGTCGATGACGTCAAAACAACATCAGCCGGAACGCGATCAGCGTCACCCCGGACGCCGTCTCTCCAGCGGGTGCACTTCAACACCTTGTCGCGAGATGGAAAAGTCCGCTGGTGCAGCTCGGCCTGATCACCCGATCATGGCAGAAATTTTAGACGCACTTGCGCGAGCTAGGATTAAGAATGACATCGGTAAGCAGCGTCGTCTCGTCGAGTTCAAGGACGGTTGCCGCTATGGAAAATTTGGAAAGACCAAGGCTTACGAATTGATCGCCGAGCAGCGGATCAAGGCCTATAAATTGGGAGGCAAGACCATGATCGACCTCGACAGCGTTGACGAATTTCACGCCTCGCTGCCCAGAGTTGAATCAAGAGCAAGCTAGGCCGCAGACCGACTTAGCAAGACGGTGCGCCTCCCGTCACGAAGGCTGTCGAGCCGATCAGCCCAGTGCTGCATCAAACGTACACGCTCGGTCCAATACTCCGCTCGGTTATAGATGCTGCGAATCTTGTTCTTGTCGCCCTTGCCAAGTTGGCGCCGCACCACCTCGTCGCGTCGCCGCCGCTTCTTTTCCTCCGTGGAATGGGCAAGTTGGGATTCAACGACATCGCCGTCGAACGCACCCTCCTCGTTGAGCAAGGTCGACGCTGTCGAACGGAAGCCGTGCGCGCAATGGTCGCCTCCGGGACCGGTATCGTAGCCCATGATCCGTAGAGCCTTGTTGAGCGTGTTGTCAGACATAGGCACATCATCATCGTATGAAAACAAGTAGCGGCATCGGCCGCTCAACTGCCGCAGCTTCAAAAGAATAGCGAGCGCCTGGCGGGAAAGAGGCACTTCGTGATCATCGCGCATCTTCATCTTCTCGGCGGGGATCAACCATACCCGGTTCGCCTCGTCGAATTCGGTCCACTCCGCTAGCCGAAGCTCGCCCGGCCGCACCATGGTCAAGGCGATCAACTTGAGCGCGTAGCGCACTAATCCGCCGTTTTTGGCGTCGTAGACTTCAATGCGGCGCATCAGGTCGCCAACCTCGTCCGGGTCGGTCAGAGCCGGGCGCGGGTTTGCCTTGGGTGCCTTGGTAAGCGCGTGCTTCAAATCGCGGGTGGGATCGCTGCTGCAATACGACGCGCCAATACCAAATTGGAAGACCCGCGAGGCCGTCGAGCGCAGCCGGCCGACGGTATAGTAGCGGCCGCGGGCTTCGACGCGCCGCATCGCTGTCAGCAAATCGGGAGGCTCGATCTCACACAACGGTCGATCGCCGATCTCGCGATTGAGCTGGCCGAGATTCCAACGCTCCCGCTTGATCGTCGCTTTGGCCTTGTTTTCCTTCTCGAGCTTCTTGCTCACCCATTCCTCGCCGACCGTGCGAAAGGTGTGCTTTTGCTTCTCGTCGTCCTTTCGCTGCGCCTCGCGCACTGCGGCCGGATCCTGCCCCTGGTCTAGCAATTTCTCTGCGTCGTGCCGCTTCTCGCGGGCGGACTTCAGTCCGACGCCGGGAAAGGTGCCAAAGGACAGGTTCTTGCGTTTGCCGCCGAAACGGTAGCGGTAGAGCCACAGCCTAGTCCCATTGGGTCGCACCACAACGCTTAGGCCCTGGCCGTCAGCGAGCGTGTATTCCTTGTCGGCCGGCTTGGCATTGCGGATTTTGGTGTCGCTCAGTTCCTCCATGGGAGAGGTCCCTCGTAAACTGCGAAGCGCCAGTGTACCCGGCCTTTCAGGTGTACCCACAGTGTACCCAGAGAAGCCGGATTGCGTCGGACAGCCGCGAACGGCGCCGAGCGCCAATATACGCTCAAAGCCTGATTTTACGAGCGTTCTGAGTGGTCGGCGAACGAGCGCGGACGACAAAGAACTAGGCTGGATGGAAAATGGTGCCCCGAGACGGAATCGAACCGCCGACCCCATCATTACGAATGACGTGCTCTACCAGCTGAGCTATCGGGGCGCGGAGGCGGGTGTAAGGGAAAGGGAGCGCGGGCGCAAGGCGGCGTTTTCGGCCCCGTCCGGCGCCGCCTGCGGCCCCGTTTCTGGCCGCGTTTCTGGCCGCGATTCTGGCCTCGTTTCTGGCCGCATTTCCGGCCGCGTTCCGGGCGCGGCCGCGGCCCCTGCCGCTGAACCTCGATTCGGCCGAAACCGAAGCATGCGGCGTGCGGTAAGGCTATAGAACGCCGGCATGACGACGCTCCTCTCGCTGCTGCCTCTCCTCCTCGTGCTGGGCCTGCTCGCTTCGGGCCGCGCCAGCGCCCTCGTGGCGGGTCTGGCCGGGCTCGCCGCCACCCTCGCCGCCTCGGCCGCCCTGGTGATGCAGGCGCCAGGACCGGAAGGGGGTGGACCCGCCGCCGTGGCGCTGCTGTTCCGCCGCGAGGTGCCGGCGGGCCTCTGGCTCTCCTGGCACGTGATCGCGATCATCGTCACCGGCGTCTTCTTCCACCGCGCCAACCTCGCGCGGGGCGGTGGAATCGGCGGGACCGGGGCGCTCGAGGCGACGCCGCGCCGCCTCTTCTCCGTCTGCTTCCTGCTGGCGCCCTTCGCCGAATCGGTGACCGGCTTCGGCGTCGGCTACATCATCGCGCTGGCGGCGCTGCGCCGGCTGGGGATCGGCGGCCTGCCCGCCCTGCTGCTCGGCCTCTACAGCCAGTCGCTGGTGCCGTGGGGCGCGCTCGCCATCGGCACCACGGTCGGCGCGACGCTCGCAGGCCTGACGCCCAACCAGCTCGGGCTCGGCTCGGCGGTGCTGCAGGTGCCGATCCACTTCCTCTATCTCGGCCTCTACTGGCGCTTCGCGCGCGAGGCGGGCGTGCCCGTGCCGGCGCTGCAGAAGCTCGACGACACGCTGTGGACGGCGCTGCTGCTGGCGCTGATCTGGCTGACCAACCGCGCCAGCGACGTCGAGATCGCGGCGGCGGCGCCCACCGCCTTCCTGCTCGCGGTGCGCTTCTGGCGCGACGAGCGGCCCGACGGCGCTGCCCTGCGCGCCACGCTGCGCACCGCCGCGCCCTATGTCGCGCTGACGCTGGTCCTCTGCGCCACGCGTCTCGTCACGCCGCTGCGCGACCTGCTGAAGCCCCTGGGGGCGATGCGCCCGTTCGACAACCAGCCGGCCTTCGCGCCCTTCTACGCGCCGGGCTTCTGGCTGCTGGCGATCGGCCTCGCGGTCGTGATCGTGGCGCGCGCGCCGCTCGGCCGGGTCGCGAAGGAAGCGCTCACCGGCGCCTGGCGCGCCTGCGCCGTCACGCTCGCCTTCGTGGTGATGGCGGAGTTCTACGTGGGCTCGGGCATGGCGGCCGCGATCGCCGAGGCGCTGCGCGGCGTGGCGGGCCGGGGCGCGGCGCTGGGCGTGCCGCTGTTCGCCGCCGTCGGCGGCTTCCTCACGGGGAGCGGCGCGGCGGCCAACGCCATGCTGATGCCGATGGAGATCGCGCTCGCCCGCGCCGTCGCCGTCGATCCCGCCTGGATCGCCGCCGTCCAGAACAGCGTCACGACGAACCTCACCATGCTGTCGCCGATCCGCGTCTCGATGGGCGCGGCGATCCTCGCCCTCTCGACCTCCGACGCCGTCCTCTACCGCCGCGCCTGGCCGCTCGCCCTGCCGCCGTTGCTGACGGGGTTTGCGGCGGTGGTGGTGTTGCTCGTACATCCCTGAAACTGTCGCGAGCGCCGACCTCGGATTTTGGAGAGACACGCAGTCATGGTCGATAAAGTCGTCAAGGGACCGGCCTCCTATTTTCCGTCGATCGAGAAGAAGTACGGGCGTCCCATCCACGAGTGGCAAGCCCTTGTGCGGAAGGCTCTTCCGGCCAGGCATATGGAACTGGTCGCGATGCTGAAGAACGACCACGGCATGGGCCACGGGCACGCCAACGCTATCGTGGCGCATACGCTGGCAGAGGACACGAAGTAGAGCCGAGCGGCGACGCAATCCGGCTAACGACTACGGCTCCCACTTCACACCCTCTGGCACAGTCGCATTTTGCCTCTATGATCGCCGCCGCCCCGCGGATGGGGCGGATTTCGCGGGAGGGAACGATGGCCAAGGTGGCATTTCTGGGACTGGGCGTGATGGGCTTTCCGATGGCGGGGCATCTCGCCGCCAAGGGCCACGAGGTCACGGTCTATAACCGCACCTTCGCCAAGGCCGAGGCCTGGACGCAGAAGCACAAGGGCAAGGCCGCGAAGACCCCGCGCGAGGCCGCGACCGGCCAGGAGATCGTGTTCTGCTGCGTCGGCAACGACGACGATCTGCGCTCGGTCGTGCTGGGTCCCGACGGCGCCTTTGCCGGCATGTCCAAGGGCACCATCTTCTTCGACAACACCACGGCCTCGGCCGACATCGCCCGCGAACTCCACGCCGAGGGCAAGAAGCTCGGCATCGACTTCATCGACGCGCCGGTGTCGGGCGGCCAGGCGGGCGCCGAGAACGGCCAGCTCACCGTGATGTGCGGCGGCGATGCCGCTCCGTTCGAGCGCGCCAAGCCGGTGGCCGACGCCTTCTCCAAGGCAGTGACGCTGATCGGCCCGTCGGGCGCCGGCCAGGTCACCAAGATGATGAACCAGATGTGCATCGCCGGCATCGTGCAGGGCCTCGCCGAAGCGCTGAACCTCGGCCAGCGCGCCGGGCTCGACATGGAGAAGGCGCTGGGCGCCATCTCCAAGGGCGCGGCGCAGAGCTGGCAGATGGAGAATCGCTGGCAGAACATGGTGAACGGCAAGTTCGACTACGGCTTCGCCGTCGACTGGATGCGCAAGGATCTCGGCATCGCGCTGGCCGAGGGCAAGCGCCAGAAGGCCGCCATGCCGCTGGTCGCGCTGGTCGACCAGTTCTACGAGCGCGTGCAGGCGCGCGGCGGCGGACGCTGGGACACGTCGAGCCTGATCCAGCCTCTGCAGAAGCCGTAGGGCGACGCGATGAACGGCAACACGAGCGGCTATACGCTGTGGGGCCGGCCCGGCTGGGGCTCGGCCATCGTGGAGGCGCAGCTCGACTGGTACGGGCTGCCCTTCGCCTTCGAGCCGGTCGAGGATCTGTTCAAGACGCCCGGCGCGAAGGCGAAGCTCGAGAAGGTCAATCCGCTGGCGCAGGTGCCGACGCTGGTCCTGCCCGACGGCACCGTGATGAGCGAGAGCGCGGCGATCACGCTGCTGCTGGCCGATCTCACGGGACAGGACTCGCTGGTCCCGGCGGCCGGCGCACCGGAGCGCGCGTCGTTCCTGCGCTGGCTGGTGTTTCTGGTCGCCAACATCTATCCCACCTTCACCTATGCCGACGATCCGTCGCGCTTCGTCTCGGTCAACAACGCGCGCGATCCGTTCCGCGCCGCCACCGACGCCTATGCCCAGCGGCTGTGGCGCCAGGTCGAGAGCGCGGCCGGCACGCCTTGGTTTTTAGGCGAGCGGTTCTCCGCCCTCGACCTCTATATCGACGTCATGACGCGCTGGCGTCCGCGCCGTGGCTGGTTCGAGACTGAGACGCCCAAGCTGTTCGCCATCGCGCGCAAGGCCGATCAACGGCCGGAACTGAAAGAAACCTGGAGGAGGAACTTCCCGTGAAACGCTCCATCGATCGCCGCATGAACCGCCCCTTGAATCGCCGGAGCTTCGTTGCGCTCGCCACCACCGGCCTTGCCACGACCGCTCTCGCCGGGGGCGCGGGGGCGCAGGGCACCTATCCCGACAAGCCCATCACCATGGTGGTGCCGGCGCCGCCGGCCGGCGGCACCGATCTGGTGGCGCGTCTCTATTCGGATCTGCTGGGCCAGGAACTGGGCGTGCAGGTGATCGTCGACAACAAGGGCGGCGGCAACGGCAACATCGGCACGGCCATCGTCGCCCGCGCCAAGCCCGACGGCTACACGCTGCTGATGCAGTACTCGGCCTACCATTCGGCCAACCCGGCGCTGATCAAGGACCTGAACTGGAAGCCGGACGACTTCGTCGGCGTCGCCATGGGCGCGGTGGCGCCGCACGTCATCGTGGTCGCCAAGAAGGTGCCGGCCGACGATCTCAAGAGCTTCATCGCCTACGCCAAGGCCAATCCGGGCAAGCTGAACTACGCGTCGGTGGGCGCGGGCTCGGTGCCGCACCTCGGCGGCGTGCTGCTGAACAAGGCGGCAGGCCTCGACCTGATCCACGTGCCCTACAAGGGCGCCGGCCCGGCGACGGCCGACACGGTGGCGGGCCAGGTCGAGCTGCTGATCGTGACGCCGCCTTCGGTCTCCGCGCACATCCGCAGCGGCAACCTCAAGGCCTTGGCGCTGGCGAGCGGCCAGCGGCATCCGGCCTTCCCCGACATTCCCACGACGGCGGAAGCGGGCCTGCCGGGCTTCGTCCTCGATGGCTGGTTCGCGCTGTTCGCGCCGGCCGGCACGCCGCAGCCGATCGTCGACAAGCTGAACGCCGCGATGCGCAAGATCGGCAAGATGGAAGCCGTCGTGGCCCGTGCCAACCAGCTCGGCACCGTGCTGAAGGACTGGACGCCCGCCCAGATGAACGACTTCGCCAAGGGCGAGGTCGAGACCTGGGGCAAGGTGATCCGCGAGAACAACATCACGTTTACGGAGTAGGTCGCCTTCGATCTCTTCTCACCTCCCCCGTCACACGGGGGAGGCGAAGATTCGCGGGCGCCTAGAACACCTGCCGCACGCCGACGATCTGGCCGAGCGAGCGGCCGACATGCTCGGCGGTCGCGGGCTCCAGCCCCTCCACCTCGATCTCGACGCTCAACGCATCGCCGTCGGCCTGGGCGAAGACGCGGGCCGGGACGAGGCCGCGCTTGGCGATCAGCTCGAGCGCGCGCGGCAACACGCCGGGCTCGGCGTCGGCCTCGAAACAGTAACGGACGGCGGAATTGCTACGCTTGAGGGAGAGAACGGCAGACATCGGACGATTCCTTGGACGAATGACAGGCGAACGCGGCAACGCAACGGTTTGCAGTGCAAACCGTGGTGCTAATTCGCCGTCCAGGGAGGTCCGTGCGGGCCATGACGCGACTATAGCGTCGGAGACGGCGGGCGCGCTAGGGTCCGGGCAAGGAACCCGCCGGGAAGGAAACAAAAATGCGTTCGACGCCCATCTACGAGGTGCATGCGGTCAAGTATGCCCACCTGCCGCGCAAGGCATGGGAAGTGCAGATCAACCCCGACCCGCACGACGCCGACTTCCCGATGGACTATTTCGTCTGGGTCGCCCTCCCGCTCGACGAGAGCGGCCATCGCACGATCGGCGGCAAGCCCATCGTGATCGATACCGGCTTCAACGCCACGGTCGGCAAGCAGCGCGGCCGCGAGGTGAAGAAGAACCCGGCCGATCTCCTCGGTGAAATCGGCGTCGATGCGAAGGAGGTCGAGGACGTCATCGTCACCCATCTCCACTACGACCATATCGGCAACTGGGACCGCTTCCCCAAGGCGCGCTTCCATCTCCAGGACAAGGAGATGAACTTCGCGACCGGCCGGCACATGTGCAAGGGACCGTTCCGCCACGCCTACGAGTGCGAGGACATCGTCGGCATGGTGCGCGCGCTGTACGGCGGCCGGCTGGTGTTCCACGACGGCGACGAGGAGCTGCAGCCCGGCATCTCGCTGCACCTGATCGGCGGTCACACTGCCGGTATCCAGTCGGTGCGCATCAACACGCGCAACGGGTGGCTCGTGCTGGCCTCCGACGCCAGCCACTATTTCTGGGGCGTGAACAACGACAAGCTGTTCTCGATCGTCTACTCGGTCGCCGACATGCTGGCGGGCTACGACAAGCTCAAGAAACTCGCCGACGGCCGCGTCGAGATGGTGATCCCAGGCCACGACGCCGAGGTGATGAAGCGCTACCCGGCCTCGGGCAAGGGTCTGGAAGGCATCAGCGTCCGGCTCGACTGAGCCGAAAGGAAGCCGCGTGGCCCGCCTCGTCTTCGGCATGAACCAGTCGCTGGACGGCTATGTCGACCACCTGTCGTTCGGGCCAAGCCCCGCGCTCTTCCGCCACTTCATCGAGGAGGCCGAGGGGCAGGCCGGCAGTCTCTACGGCCGCACCCTCTACGAGCTGATGCGGTACTGGGACGAGGACCAGCCCGACTGGGACGCCGAGCGCTACGCCTTCGCGGCGGCGTGGCGCCGGCAACCCAAATGGGTCGTCTCGCGCTCGCTGAAGTCGGTCGGCCCCAACGCCACGCTCATCCGCGACGATCTTGAGGGCGCGGTCCGCGCCCTCAAGACCGAACGCGATGGCGAGATCGAGGTCGCCGGCCCGACCCTGGGACAAAGCCTCACCGAGCTCGGCCTGATCGACGAGTACCGGATCTACCTGCACCCGGTCGTGCTGGGGCGCGGCACGCCCTACTTCGCCGGACCGCGACCGCCGCTTCGCCTCGTGGCCCACGACCGGATCGGCGAGGACGTGCTGAGACTGCGCTACGTCCCGGCCTGACCTTCCGGCCGCCGCCTCACGCCGCGAGGGCGGCCCGGGACTTTCCGATCATCAGCGCCGCCCGCGCGGCCTCGCGGCCCTTCTCGACGAAGTGCGCGCGGAAGATCGCGTTGTGATGTTCGGTCTCCTGGTAGTGATGCGGCGTCAGCGAAACCGACAGGACCGGGACGCCGGTATCCAGGCCGGCGCGCATCAGCCCGTCGACCACGGCCTGGGCGACGAAATCGTGCCGGTAGATGCCGCCATCGACCACGAAGGCGGCGGCGGCGACGGCGGCGTACTTCCCGGTCGCCGCGAGGTCGCGCGAGAACAGCGGCAGCTCGAAGGCGCCCGGCACGTCGAACACGTCGACCTGCGCGGCGGGAATCAGTTCGAGGAATCCCTCGAGCGCACGGTCGACGATGTCGGCGTGCCACCTGGCTTTGACGAAGGCATAGCGGGCTTGTGTGTGGCGGGCTTGTGTCATGGCAATCTCCTTTGGCGAACGACACGTCACCCAAGGCGATCACGCGCGGACCGGCCGCTCTGCCGAGGCAGCGGGACCCACGTTCTCTTTCATCCGGACTATGACCGTCGGCTCAGGCCTCGCACCTGATCTGCTGACCCTTCCTCGCGGAAGGCGCTCGCGGGCTCGCGGCTCGCGCCGCATACCGCCGGTAGGGAGTTTCACCCTGCCCTGAGAACGGCGAAACCCTAGGAGCCGGTTTCCCGGAAGGCAATGCGCTCTCGCATTACTTCTTCTCGACGTTCCACGAGGCGAGCGCAGGCGAGCGCACCGTGCCTGTTCACCTCTTTCCGACGTCGCGCCGCGCCTCCTCGGTGAGCCAGCGACGGTAGAGGTCGACCGCGCGGCCGTTGGCGCCGCCCCTCCGCGTGACGACATGGAAACCGCGGCCGCTGCGCCGGCGGAAGGTGAAGGGACAGACGAGACTGCCCTCGGCGATTTCCGGCTCAGCGAGCGCGCGCATGCCGATGGCCACGCCGATTCCTTCGGCCGCGGCCTGGAAGCTGAGGTTCAGCGTCTCGAACTCCGGGCCACGGCCGGGATCGACCGCCTGCAGGGCGCGCGCCAGCGCCGGGCTGACCGGCGAACGGGCGAAGGCATCGAGCCACTGGCGCCATTCGGCAGGCAGCGGCCGCGAATGGATCAGCACCTGCCGCGCCAGCCGTTCGACGCGTTGCAGTTCGCTGCGGCAGCCGTCGAACACGCCGGGCGCGCTGACGGCCACGATCTCGATGTCGAGCAGCTTCTCGCAGACCGTGCCCGCCGGCGGCGCGGCAAGATCGGCCTCCGCGCCGAGCCTGATCGCAATGTCGGTACCGTCGTCGCGATGGAAATCGACATCGGTGAGCGACGTCGCGATCTGGACGTCGATCTCGGGATGGCGGTCGAAGAAGCGGCTCCAGCGCGGCAGCAGCCAGCGCGCCGCGAAGGTCGGATAGCAGGCGACGACGATGCGGTTGGGATTGCGACTGCCCACCAACCGGCGCGTCGCGGCCTCGACCGCGGTCAGCGGCCCCGAGACGTCGCGCAGATAGAGCTCGCCCTGTGGCGTCAGCACCAGCCCGTGCGCGGTGCGTTCCAGCAGGCGCACCCCCAGATGCTCCTCGAGCTTGCGCACCAGCCGGCTGACCGCACCCGCGGTCACGCCGAGCCGCTGGGCTGCGCGAGAGAAACTCAATTCTTGGCCGGCCTGAACAAAACTCCTCAGGCCATTCAGTGGCGGCAAATCGTCGGGCATGCGGAAGGCCTGTTTTGATCAAAATTCAAAATACAGGCCGATTTAATCGTTTGCCCGCGCGACCGTCCAGCGGCGAGTGTTCCGCAAAACAGCCTTGGAGGAACGCATGGACACGCACCTGACCGCGCAATCTCAGCCGCGCGGAGCGACCGCACGGCGCGGGTCCGACCATGTCGGCGGCGACAGCCGCGAACTCAATTTCTTCCAGGCGGATGCCGGCCTGCGGGATCTTCTCCGCCTTTATCTCAGCGCCGACGAGCAGGTGCATTTCTGGCCGCACTTCGACCGGCTCGGCCGGCTGGCCGGCGGCGACCTCGATCGCTGGGCCGATCAGGCCGACAAGCATCCGCCGGTGCTGCACAACCGCGACCGCTTTGGCCGCGACGTGCAATGGATCGAGCATCATCCCGCCTACCACGAGATGGAGAAGGTGGGCTTCCACGAGTTCGGCCTGCACGCCGCACCGCACCGGCCGATCCTCGGCTGGCCGACCGGCGTCTCGCCGATGGTCAAGTTCACGCTGCATTATCTCTTCTCGCAGGCCGAGTTCGGCCTGATGTGCCCGCTCGCCGTCACCGAGCTCGCGGCCATGCTGGTGCTGCGCTACGGCTCCGAGGAGCTGCGCGAGAAGTACGGCCGGCGCATGATCTCCCTCGATCCCGCCGAACTGATGCAGGGCGCGCAGTTCATGACGGAGAAGGCGGGCGGCTCGGACGTCGGCGCCAACGAGCTTCGCGCCGTGCCCGACGGTCGCCACTGGCGCCTGCACGGCGAGAAGTGGTTCTGCTCCAACGCCGGCTGCGACGTCGCGGTCCTGCTGGCGCGGATCGACGGCGACCCGCCGGGAACCGCCGGCCTCACCGCCTTCGTGGTGCCGCGCGACCTCGACGACGGTTCGCGCAACGCCTATCGCATCGAGCGCCTCAAGGACAAGCTGGGCAGCAAATCGCTGGCGAGCGGCGAGATCACCTACAACGGCGCGCTGGCCTACATGCTCGGCGAGCGCCGCCAGGGCATCAAGATCCTGCTCGACCAGGTCAACATGTCGAGGCTCTCGCACGGCATGCGGGCAGCGGCGACGATGCGGCGCGCCTGGCACGAATCGCTGGCCTTCGCCCGCTCGCGGATCTTGTTCGGCCAGCCCGCCCTGCGCCAGCCGCTGATGCGGCGACAGCTGCTGCAGGTGCTGATTCCGACGGAGCAGGCGCTTTCGACGTCGTGCTACGGCGCCGACGTGCTGCGGCGCGGCGAGGAAGGTTCGAACACCGCCGCGCAGCTCCTGCGCCTGATCACGCCCGTCATCAAGATGCGCAGCAATCGCGACAACGTGCGGGCGACGGCCAAGGCCATCGAGATCCGCGGCGGCAACGGGGTGATCGAGGACTGGGTCAACTCCCGCCTGCTGCGCGATTCCTTCATCCCCGTCCTGTGGGAAGGCACGAGCATCATCAACTCGATCGACGTCGTGCGCCGTGCGATCGGCAAATCGCAGGCGCAGGGCGCACTGCGCACCGAGCTTCAGCGGCTGCTGGCGGAAGCCGAAGGCGTGCCGGCTTCCTACCGCGACCGTCTCGCCGCGCTTTGCGACAGGGCGGTCGATTATGCCGAGCGCATCGCCGCCGACTCCGGGGGAGAGAAGCACGCGCGGCTCGCCACCAGCGCGCTCTATCATGCCCTGTCGGCCGTGCTGCTGGCCTGGGAAGGCGACCGCATCGGCCGCGACGGCGGCGATGCCCGCCGTCTCCTGATGTCGCGCTTCGTCGTGGAGCACCGTCTCGATCCGCAGCCGGCGCTGACGGTGCCCTCCGATGCCTGGGAGGACGAAGCCGCGGAGTGGTTGCTGGACGACGCGCCGGTACCGCTCGAGCGCGCGGCCGCCCTCGTCGCAAGCGCGACCCGCTGAGGCGTCCGACCAACAGGAGGAAACAGTGAAGAAGACAGTATCGCTGCTGCTCGCCCTCGCCCTGTCGATCCCGTGCATGATGGCGGGCCAGGCCGAGGCACAGACCTATCCGGACCGGCCGGTGCGCCTGATCGTGCCGTTCCCGCCGGGCGGCGCGACCGACGTGAACGCCCGCATCCTCGCCGCCGAACTGACCGCACTTCTCAAGCAGCCGTTCGTCATCGACAACCGTCCCGGCGCGTCGGGCACGATCGGCATCGATCTGGTGGCGAAGGCTCCGCCAGACGGCTACACGCTGGGCGTGAGCGGCGTCGGGCCGACCGCGATCCTGCCGATCATCGATCCCAAGCTGCCCTACAACCCCGCGCGCGACCTCGAGATCGTGGCGGGCCTCGGTCGCATCGACTTCGTGCTGGTGGCGCGCCCCGGCCTGCCGGTCGCCAATCTTCCGGAACTCGTTGCCTATGCGAAGGCCAATCCCGGCAAGGTGACCTATGCGACGGCGGGCGTCGCGGGTCCCCAGCAACTGCAGATCGAGCACCTCTCCCTGTTGGCGGGCATGAAGCTCTTCCTGGTGCCCTTCCCCGGCGACAGCCAGGCGACCGCGGCGGTGGTCGCGGGCGACGTCGACATCGCGCTGATGGGCATCGCCACCGGCATCGGGCTGGTGAAGGCCGGCAAGGTGAAGGCCCTCGCAATGGCCGGCAGCGAGCGCAGTCCGACCCTGCCCGAGGTTGCTACCGCAGCCGAGCAGACCGGCTTCACGGAGTTTACCGGCTACACCTGGAACCTCCTGGTGGCACCCAAGGGCACGCCCGCCGCCGTCATCGCCCGGCTGAACGAAGCGATCGCCGAGGCCGCCGGCAAGCCGGAAGTCCAGGCCAAGCTGGAAGCCCTTGGCATCCGCCCCCTCGGCGGCAGTGCCGCGGCGGTCACCGAGTTCGTCGCCCGCGAGACGGAGAAGAACCGTCGGGTGATCGAGGTGACCGGCATCCGTCGCGAGTAGATCCCGCGGCACCCGTTCATCGCCTCTGCGCCGGACGCGGTGCCGTCGCGGACGCGAGAGGGGGGCCTTCGCCTGGGGAGCGAAGGCCCTTCGTCTTCTGGAGGTTCGTGTTACTTCTTCTCGACGTTCCACAGCGCCAGCGCCGGCGAGGGCAGCAGGCCCGACGCCTTGCGACCGACCGCCGTGGGGGTCGTGAACTGGCCGAGCGGCGCATGCGTGGGATACTCGGCGGCGCGGGCCTGGACCTGCGCGGCGATCTCCTTCTGCTTCGCCGGATCGGTCTCCTTGGCGTAGGCGTCGCGCAGCTTCTCCAGCTCCGGGTCGCACGGCCAGCCGAACGTCGCCTTGTCGCAGGAGGCGTTGAGGAAGGCGGCGGCCACCGGGTCGAGCACGTCGACGGCGGCCCAGGACGTGAAGAACGCGCTCCAGCCACCCGCGTTCAGCGGATCCTTCTTGGCGCGGCGGCCGACCAGCGTCTGCCAGTCCATCGACTGCAGGTCGACCTTGAAGCCGGCCTTCTCGAGCTGCGGCTTGGCCACGGTGGCAAGGTTGTTGTGCCCGGCAATGTCGGTCTGGTGCATCAGCACGACCGGCGTGCCGTCATAGCCCGCCTCGGTCAGGAGCTGCTTCGCCTTGGCGGCGTTGCCCGAAAGCTTGTCTTCCCAGCCCTTCGTCGTCTCGCTCGGCGAGCCGCAGGGGAACAGCGACTTGCACTCCTTGTAGAACTCGGGATTGCCGACATTGGCGTCGAGGAAATCCTTCTGGTTCAGGGCGTAGAGCACGGCCTGCCGGACCTTGGCGTTGTCGAACGGCTTGTGCAGCACGTTGAAGCGCATCGAATACTGGCGGCCGGCCTGGTTCACGACCTGGACCTTGATGCCCTTCTCCTTCTGGATCAGCGGCAGCAGGTCGGGCGGCACGATCTCGATCATGTCGACTTCGTCGTTCAGCAGCGCGTTGACCTGCGTTTGCGCGTCCGGGATCCAGACCCATTCGACGCGATCGACCTTGGCGACCTTGCCACCCGAAAGGCCGGCCGACGGTTCGGCGCGCGGCTTGTAGTTCGTGTTCCTGACGTAGACCGCCTTCTCGCCGGGCTTCCACTCGTCCTTCTTGAAGATGAACGGGCCGGAGCCGGTGGCGTCGGTGATCTGCGTATTGGGATCAGTCTCGGCGACCCGCTTCGGCATCATGAACGGCACGTTGGAGCCGGGCTTGCCCAGCGTGTTGAGCACCAGGCCGTAGGGCTCCTTCAGCACCATCTTGATGGTCTTGTCGTCGGGCGCCGACAGCTCGGACACGAAGGACATCAGCTTCTGGCCCATCGCATCCTTGGCGCCCCAGCGCTTCAGCGAGGCGACGCAATCCTCGGCCGTCACCGGCTTGCCGTCATGCCAGGCGAGCCCGTCGCGCAGGGTGAAGGTCCAGGTGAGCTTGTCGGGCGAGACGTCCCACTTCTCGACCATCTGCGGCTTGACCTGCAGCTTGTCGTCGAGCGCGAACAGCGTGTCGTAGACCAGATAGCCGTGATGCTGGGTGATCAGCGCCGTCGTCCAGATCGGATCGATGATCTTGAGGTCCGAATGCAGTGCCACCTTGAGCGCGGGCTGCGCGGACGCAGGCGCGGCAAACGGCACCACCGCGGCCGCGGCGGCGAGCGCGCAGATGAAACGACGAGCGATGTTCCGCATGAAAACTCCTTACCCTTGCCTTCCCCGGCGGCCGGACAATAGAGGTTGCGGCCGACGGGCGCGATGCCCTGACGGCTCAATCAATCGTCAGTCGCCCTGCGCGATGTCGAGAAGCGCCTGCCGATCCACCAGCTTGACGCGCGGCCGTCCCTGGGCGGCGCCGGCGGCGACCTCCGCCTTGTCGATACGGCGCCAGCCCTCGGCGTCGACGGCGAGCGGCAGGATGTCGGGGCCGCTCTTGGGATCGCGGTCCTCGAGCCAGGCGATCACTTCCTTGGCCACCGCATGGCTGTCGGCGCGGTTGGTCGGGATGGTGCCGCTCGGGCCGCGACGCGCCCAGCCCACGGCGAAGACACTGTCCGCCTCAGGAAAGGCCTCGCCGGTATAGCCGATGCAGGTGACGACGAGGTCGGCGGGGACGGTTCCGGTCGACAGGTCGACCTCGCCCGGACGGATCGCCTTGGGCGTCTCGTGGAAGCGGAAATGAACCGTCACCGGCTTCTCCCCCGGCTTGTGAGCGGCGAAGCCTTTCAGCGTCTCGATGTTCTTGGCCTTGCGCAGCCTCTCCGGTGTGGGATCGGCGGCCGGCGCCACGGCGTCCAGCACGCTCGCATCGGCGACCGCGACGGCGCGTGCCAGGCGGCCCATCTCGGCCAGTTCGTTGGGGGTAAAGGAGGCCTGTTCGGCGCCGCGCCGGCCGATCACCTGGATGTCCTTGAGCGGCGCGGCCGCGATCGCCGCAGCCGCCTCGGGCACGATGTCGGACTTGACCATCTCGTCCGGCGTCTTGGCCAGCAGGCGCGCCACATCGAGGGCGACATTGCCGTTGCCGATGACGGCCACCGACTTCACGGCCGACAGATCGGGTCCCTCGCGGAAATCGGGATGCCCGTTCAGCCAGGCCACGAAGCGCCACGAGCCCCAGACATGCGGCAGGTCCTCGCCCGGAATGCCGAGCCTGCGGTCGATCACCATGCCGGTGGCGACGACCACGGCGTCGTAGGACTCGACGAGTTCCTCCCAGGTGAGGTCTCGGCCGATGTCGAGATTGCCCGCGAATCGCAGGTCGGGCTGGTCGAGCAGCTTGTCGAACTGCCGCACCACGGCCTTGGTGCCCTGGTGGTCGGGGGCGACGCCGGCCCGGACGAGCCCGTAGGGGGTCGGCAGGCGGTCGATGATGTCGATGCGGAGGTCCGGCCGGCCGCGCAGCAGCCCGTCCGCGGCGTAGAAACCGGAAGGTCCGGCGCCGACGATGGCAACCCTGTGAGTCATGGAGGCCCGCTTAGCATATGATGGGCGGATGGCTAAATACGCAAAACTCCGACAGCTCGGGCACGAGACGCCCGTCCCCGCCTCGCCCGCCGAGGCCCTTCTCGAGACGGTGCCCAATCCGCATCCGGGCACGCTCTATCT
This sequence comes from Reyranella aquatilis, assembly GCF_020880995.1. Lineage (GTDB taxonomy): Bacteria > Pseudomonadota > Alphaproteobacteria > Reyranellales > Reyranellaceae > Reyranella > Reyranella aquatilis. Next base: position 140,096 of record NZ_JAJISD010000007.1, read on the forward strand.
CGCGCGCTTCATGCAGCCCGAGTTCACCTCGCTCTGCCCGGTGACCGGCCAGCCCGATTTCGCGCACCTCGTGATCGACTACGTGCCGCGGGCCAAGCTGGTGGAGAGCAAGTCGCTGAAGCTCTATCTCAACAGCTTCCGCAACGAGGCCTCCTTCCACGAGGACTGCACCGTGGGCATCGGCAAGCGGCTGGTGAAGGAACTGTCGCCGCGCTGGCTCAGGATCGCGGGCTACTGGTATCCGCGCGGCGGCATGCCGATCGACGTCTTCTGGCAGACCGCCGCGCCGCCCAAGGGCCTGTGGCTGCCGGACACCGGCGTCGCGTCCTATCGCGGCCGGGGATAGTGGCCAAGCTGCCGCCCCGCCCCAAGCGGCCGCCCAAACCGGCGACGCCGCGCGAGCTGCGGGACGCGATCGCCGCCAAGGCGCTGGAACTCGGCTTCGACGCCGTGGCCTTCGCGCCCGCGCAGCTCTCGCCCGAGGCGCGGCAGCAGCGCCGGGAGCGCATGGAGGCGTTCCTCGAACGCGGCTTCCAGGGCGACATGGGCTGGCTGGCCGATCGCGCCGAGCAGCGCATCGATCCCTCGACCCTGTGGCCCGAGGCGCGCACGGTCGTGTCCGTGGCGCTGAACTACGGCCCCGCCGGCGATCCGCGCGACGTGTTGCAGCAGGCCGAACGCGGCGCGATCTCGGTCTATGCGCAGGGACGCGACTATCACGACGTGATGAAAAGCCGGCTGAAGCAGCTCGGCCGCTTCATCTGGGACACCTATCACCAGAGCCTCAAGGTGTTCGTCGACACCGCGCCGCTGATGGAGAAGCCGGTCGCGCAGCAGGCGGGCCATGGCTGGCAGGGCAAGCACACCAACCTGGTGTCGCGCCGCTTCGGTTCATGGCTGTTCCTCGGCGAACTGCTCCTGTCGGTCGAGTTGCCGGCCGATGACGCCGAAACAGATCATTGCGGGCAGTGCCGCGCCTGCCTCGATTCCTGCCCGACCGACGCCTTTCCCGCGCCCTACCAGCTCGATGCGCGGCGCTGCATCTCCTATCTCACCATCGAGCATCCCGGCCCGATCGATCGCGAGTTCAGGACGGCGCTCGGCAACCGCATCTACGGTTGCGACGACTGCCTCGCCGCCTGCCCCTGGAACAAGTTCGCCCGCCAGTCGCGCGAGGCCGCCTTCGCGCCGCGCGCCGAGCTGCAGGCGCCCCTATTGGCCGAACTCGCCACGCTGGACGACGCGACCTTCCGCACGCGCTTCTCGGGCACCGCCGTGAAGCGCATCGGGCGCGACCGCTTCCTGCGCAACGTCGCCTATGCGCTGGGCAACAGCGCCGCCCCCGTCACCGCCCTGCCCGCCGTCGAGCGCCTGCTGGCCGACGCTTCGCCCGTGGTGCGCGGCGCCGCCGTCTGGGCGCTGTCGCAGCTTGCGCCCGAAGAGGCGGCGCGTCGGGGCCAAACGACCGATGACTCCGATGCCGGTGTGCGTGCCGAATGGGCCGACGCGCACGAGAAACGACAATCCTAAAGACTTGGCAGGTTGAGCCCCTTCTCTCGGGCACAGTCGATGGCTTCCGGGTAACCCGCATCGGCGTGGCGCATGACGCCGGTCGCCGGGTCGTTCCACAGCACGCGCTCGACGCGCCTGGCCGCTTCCGGCGTGCCGTCGCACACGATGACCATGCCGGCATGCTGGGAGAAGCCCATGCCGACGCCACCGCCGTGATGCAGCGACACCCAGGTCGCGCCTGAGGCACAGTTCAGCAGCGCGTTGAGCAGCGGCCAGTCGGACACCGCGTCCGACCCGTCGCGCATGCCCTCGGTCTCGCGGTTGGGGCTGGCGACCGAACCAGAATCGAGATGATCGCGGCCGATCACGATCGGCGCCTTGAGTTCGCCCTTCGCCACCATTTCGTTGAAGGCGAGACCGAGACGGTGACGGTCGCCCAGCCCGACCCAGCAGATACGCGCCGGCAGGCCCTGGAACTTGATGCGCTTCTTCGCCATGTCGAGCCAGTTGTGGAGATGCTTGTTGTCGGGCAGCAGCTCCTTCACCTTCTCGTCCGTGCGATAGATGTCCTCGGGGTCGCCCGAGAGCGCGGCCCAGCGGAACGGCCCGACGCCGCGGCAGAACAGCGGACGGATATAGGCCGGCACGAAACCCGGGAAGGCGAAGGCGTCGGACACGCCCTCCTCCAGCGCCATCTGGCGGATGTTGTTGCCGTAATCGACCGTGGGCACGCCGAGCTTGTGGAACTCCAGCATGGCGCGCACATGCCCAGCCATCGACTGCTTGGCGGCCTTGGCGACGCCGGCCGGATCGCTCGCGCGCCTGGCCTCCCAGTCGGCCAGGGTCCAGCCCCTGGGCAGATAGCCGTTGACCGGGTCGTGAGCCGAGGTCTGATCGGTCACGCAATCGGGCCGCACGCCGCGCCGGAGCAGTTCGGGAAGCACGTCTGCGGCATTGCCCAGCAGGCCGACCGAGACCGCCTTCTTCTCCGCCACCGCCTTGCCGATGATCGCCAGTGCATCGTCGAGATCCTTGGCCTGGACGTCGAGATAGCCGGTGCGCAGGCGGAACTCGATGCTGCTCGGGCGGCACTCGACGGCGAGGCACGAAGCGCCGGCCATGGTCGCCGCCAGCGTCTGCGCGCCGCCCATGCCGCCGAGACCCGCGGTCAGGATCCAGCGGCCGGCGAGGCTGCCGCCGTAATGCTGGCGCGCCATCTCGACGAAGGTTTCGTAGGTGCCCTGAACGATGCCCTGGCTGCCGATGTAGATCCACGAGCCTGCCGTCATCTGGCCGTACATCATGAGGCCCTTGCGATCGAGCTCGTTGAAATGCTCCCAGGTCGCCCAGCGCGGCACGAGGTTGGAGTTGGCGATCAGCACCCGCGGCGCATCGGCGTGGGTGCGGAACACGCCCACCGGCTTGCCCGACTGCACCAGCAGCGTCTCGTCGGCTTCGAGCTTGCGCAGCGAGGCCACGATGCGGTCGAAGCTCTCCCAATCGCGCGCGGCGCGGCCGATGCCGCCATAGACCACGAGCTCGCCCGGCTTCTCGGCCACGTCGGGATCGACGTTGTTCATCAGCATGCGCAAGGGCGCTTCGGTCAGCCAGCTCTTGGCCGTGAGCTCGGTGCCGTGTGGCGCGCGGACGGTGCGGGCATTGTCGATACGGTTCATGGTGTCTCCTGAAGCGCGGGCAGGAAGCCGCTGCCGACGGTTGCGACGATGGTGCCATCCGCGACGAGCGCGGTGGCCTTCTCCATGTCGGGATGGAAGTGGCGGTCGTCCTCGAGGTGCGGCACCCCGCGCCGCAGCAGAGTTCGAACCGCTTCGAGCGGCGGGCTGGAGGCCAGCGGCCGGTGGAAGTCGCAGCCCTGGGCCGCCGCCAGCAGTTCGATGCCGATCACGGACGCAACGTTGGCCGCCATGTCGAGCAGACGGCGCGCGCCGTGCGCGGCCATCGACACATGGTCTTCCTGGTTGGCCGAGGTCGGGATCGAATCGACGCTGGCGGGATAGGCGCGCTGCTTGTTCTCCGAGACCAGCGCCGCCGCCGTCACCTGCGGGATCATGAAGCCCGAGTTGAGACCGGGCCGCGGCGTCAGGAAGGCCGGCAGGCCCGACAGCGCCGGATCGACCAGCATGGCGATGCGGCGCTCGGCCAGCGAGCCGATCTCGCACAGGGCCAGCGCGATGATGTCGGCGGCGAACGCCACCGGCTCGGCGTGGAAGTTGCCGCCCGAGAGCGCCTCCTCGGGATCGGTGAAGATCAGCGGATTGTCGGTGACACCGTTGGCTTCGGTTTCGAGCGTGGCGGCCGCCTGGCGCAAGATGTCGAGCGCCGCGCCCATGACCTGCGGCTGGCAGCGCAGGCAGTACGGGTCCTGCACCCGCTCGTCGCCCACGAGGTGCGAGGCGCGGATCGCCGAGCCGGTCATCAAGCGCCGCAGCGCGTCTGCCGTCGCGATCTGTCCGGCGTGGCGACGCAGTTGATGGATGCGGGGATCGAAGGGCGCATCCGAGCCGCGCGCCGCGTCCGTCGAGAGCGCACCGGTGACCAGCGCCGCCCCATGCAGATTTTCGGCTTCGAACAGGCCCGCCAGGGCATAGGCGGTCGAGAACTGCGTGCCGTTCAGCAGCGCAAGCCCTTCCTTGGCGCCCAGCACCAGCGGCTTCAGCCCAGCATCGCCCAGCGCCTTCGCGGCCGGCACGATCTTGCCGTCGACGATGAACGACCCGACTCCGATCATCGCCGCGCTCATGTGCGCAAGCGGCGCGAGATCGCCCGAGGCGCCGACCGAGCCCTGGCACGGCACGACGGGCGTCAGCCCTTCCGCGAGCATCGTCTCCAGCAGCCGCACCGTCTCGGGCTTCACGCCCGACGCACCCTGCGACAGGCTGCCGAGCTTCAGCGCCATCATCAGCCGCGCGACGGGCACGGGCATCGACGCACCCACTCCGGCGGCATGGCTGAGGACAATGTTGCGCTGGAGCGTTTCGAGATCGGCAGCCTCGATGCGGACGCTCGCCAGCTTCCCGAAGCCCGTGTTGATGCCGTAGACCGGCTGACCCCTGGACAGGATGGCCGATACCGCGCGCGCCGACTTTTCGATGACCTCGTAGGCCGCCGGGTCGAGGCTTACGGCAGCGCCCCGATAGATGTCGCGCCAGGCCGAAAGCGGAACGGCGCCGGGCGTGAGTACGATCGCCTTCATTTGCCTCTCCAGACGCGCGCGTGCAGCGGATTGAAGCCCATGCGGTAGACCAGCTCGGCCGGGCGCTCGATGTCCCAGATCGCGAGATCGCACGATTTGCCCGCTTCGAGCGTGCCGATGCTGTCGAGGCATCCGAGCGCACGCGCCGCCTCGCGCGTCACGCCGGCCAGGCATTCGTCGACCGTGAGCCGAAACAGCGTCGCGCCCATGTTCATCGCCAGCAGCAGCGACGTGAGCGGCGAGGTACCGGGATTGCTGTCGGAGGCGAGGGCGATGCTCACGCCATGCCGGCGCAGCAGCTCGACCGGCGGCTTGTGCGTCTCGCGCACGAAGTAGAAGGCACCCGGCAGCAGCACGGCAACTGTGCCGGCCTTGGCAAGGGCAATCACGCCCTGCTCGTCGACATGCTCCAGGTGATCCGCCGAAAGCGCGCCGTAGCGTGCGGCGAGGCTGGCGCCGTGCAGGTTGGAGAGTTGCTCGGCATGCAGCTTGACGCGCAGCCCCCTCGCCTTCGCCGCCTCGAACACGCGTTCGACCTGCTGCGGCATGAAGGCGATGCCCTCGCAGAAGCCGTCGACCGCATCGGCCAGTCCGGCCTTGGCGACGGCCGGCAGCATCTCGTCGCAGACTGTGGCGATGTAGGCATCCTTGTCGCCGCTGGCCTCGGGCGGCAACGCATGCGCGCCGAGGAACGTCGTCTTCACCGTGAGAGCCCGCAGCTCGCCGACCCGGCGGGCGGCGCGCAGCGACTTCATCTCGGTGGCCGTATCGAGCCCGTAGCCCGACTTGATCTCCAGGGTTGTCACGCCTTCGGCGATCAGCGTGTCGACGCGCGGCAGCGCACTGGCGACCAGCGCGTCTTCGCTTGCCGCCCGCGTCGCCTTCATGGTCGAGACGATCCCGCCGTCCGCCCGTGCGATCTCCTCATAGCTGGCGCCGGCCAGACGCAGCTCGAACTCGTGGGCGCGGTTGCCGCCGTAGACGATGTGGGTGTGGCAATCGACAAGGCCGGGCGTGATCCAGCGCCCGGCGCAATCGACGGTCTCGGCGGCCTCCAGCGACGGCGCGTCGACCCTCGCCCCGGAAAACAGGATGCGGCCGTCGCGGGCGGCGACGATGCCGTCTTCGACGAGTCCCAGCCCCTCGCCCGTCAGGGTCGCGAGGCGTGCGTTCTTCCAGAGGCGGTCACATTGCATGGCGTTCTTATTATGACTATACATAATAATATGTCCAGAACCGCCCTCTGGTTTCGCTCCCTCCTCCTCCCCGACGGCTGGACCGACGGCGTGCGCCTCGTCCTCGCGGATGGCCACATCGAGACCCTCGTGAAGGAATGCCCGGCCGAGGCGGGCGACGAACGTCACGAGATCGGCCTGCCCGGCCTGCCCAACCTGCACAGCCATGCCTTCCAGCGCGGCATGGCGGGCCTCACCGAGCAGCGCGGCGCCACGGCAGACAGCTTCTGGACATGGCGCGAGGCGATGTACCGCTTCGTCGACCATATGGGCCCCGAGGAGGTCGAGGCGATCGCCGCGCAGGCCTTCGTGGAAATGCTCGAAAGCGGCTTCACCCGCGTCGGCGAATTCCACTACGTGCATCACGATCCGAATGGGGCGCCCTATGCCGACATCGCCGAGCTGGCGGCGCGGGTCGCGGCGGCGGCGGGTGAGACAGGCATTGCTCTGACGCTCCTGCCCGTCTTCTATCGCCATGCCGGCTTCGGCGGCCTGCCCGCAGCACCGGGCCAGCGGCGCTTCGTCAACGATATCGACCGCTACGGAAACCTGATCGAGGCCAGCCGCAAGGCCGTGTCGTCTCTGCCCGGCGCCGTGGTCGGCGTCGCACCGCACAGCCTGCGTGCGGCGACGCCGGAAGAGATCGCGGCCATCCTGCCGCTCGCCGACGGCGGCCCCGTCCACATCCATGTCGCCGAGCAGACGAAGGAGGTCGAGGACTGCCTCGCCTGGTCGGGCCAGCGGCCGGTCGAGCTGCTGCTCGATCGCCTGCCGGTCGACGGGCGCTGGTGCCTCGTCCATGCCACGCATGTCACCGACGCCGAGAGCCAGGGCATCGTGGCGCGCGGGGCGACGGTGGGCCTGTGCCCCATCACCGAGGCCAATCTCGGAGACGGACTCTTTCCCGCGCAGGCCTTCGTGGAACGCGGCGGAAGCTTCGGCGTCGGCTCGGATTCGAACGTGCTGATCGACGCCGCCGAGGAACTGCGCCTGCTCGAATACGGCCAGCGACTTTCCCTGCACACCCGCAACGCCATGGCCCGGGCCTCGACACCGTCGGTGGGGCGCAGCCTGTTCGACGCGGCCCTGGCCGGCGGCGCGCAGGCGCTCGGGGCGCCGGCGACGCTCGCCGCCGGACAGCCGGCCGATCTCGTCAGCCTGAAGGCCGACGACAATGCGCTCGCGCATCGGCGTCACGACCGCTGGCTCGACGGCTGGATCTTCGGCGGCGGCCGCCAGACCGTGGATTGCGTCTGGCGCGCCGGCGCCAGGCTCGTGACCGGCGGGCTGCACATCCACCGCGACGCGATCGGCCGACGCTACCGGCAGGCGCTGCACAAGGTACTGCACCCATCGTGACCGCCGCCGCACCGTCCCTTCACCAGAAGATCCTGGGCGACCTGCAGGGCAAGATCCTGTCGGGCAAGCTGGCGCCCGGCGCGCGCATCGCCACCGAGCACGAGCTGGCGGAGACCTATGGCTGCTCGCGCATGACGGTGAGCAACGTGCTGGCCAGGCTCGCCCGCGCCGGCCTGGTGGAGCGTCGACGCAAGGCCGGCACCTTCGTCACGCGCCCCCAGTCGCAGGCGGCGGTGCTGGAGATCCACGACATCAAGGCCGAGGTGCTGGCGCTTGGCCTCCCCTACCGTTTCGAGCTGGTGTCGCGCGCCACACGACGCAGCACGGCGGCGGATCGCGAGCGGCTCGGGTCCGGGTCCCCCGGTCGCGTGGTCGACCTCCTGGTCCGCCATTTCGCCGGCGACCGCGTCTTCTGCCTGGAAGAGCGCCTGATCAATGCGGAGGCCGTGCCCGAGGCGGCCGTCGAACGCTTCCATGACATCGCACCGGGGCGATGGCTGCTCGACAGCGTGCCCTGGACCGCGGCGGAACACCGGATCGGCGCCAGCAGTGCCGGCAAGGAATGGGCGGCGTTCCTGTCGGTGCCCGCGACGACCGCCTGCCTGATCGTCGAACGCCGGACCTGGCGCGCTGCTCTGCCCGTCACGCACGTGCGCCTCACCTATCCGGGCGATTCGCACCAGCTGGTCGCGCGCTTCACGCCAACCCAGGCTTGATTGAATCGCGCTAGCGGTTCGCGCGAGCGACAGCAGCGTTCAGCAGGAGATTGGCGCCCGGCACCGAGCGCCTGAGTTCGATCGCTTCGTTGACGTTGTGGCTGATGCCCTCGAAGCAGGGCGTGAAGATCATGGCGGTCGGTGCCATCGTCGCGACGGCGTAGGCGTCGTGACCGGCCTGGCTGCGCATCTCGCGATAGGGCAGGCCCAGTTCCTTCGCCGTCGACTTCAGCAGTTCGATGCATTCGGGCGCGAACAGTTCGCTGCCCCAGCTCCAGCCCTCGGCGACCTCGATATCGACATTCGCCTTCTTCGCCGCGGCCGCGATCGCGGCATCGACCTCGGCGCGCATGGCCTTGAAGCGGCCTTCGTCGATGTGGCGGAAGTCGATGGTGAGCTTGACCTGCTCGGCGTAGGTGCCGGCAAGGTTGGGGAAGCTCTCGATGCGCGTCGTCGTCGTGCGGCCCTCGTCAACGGCATAGACGAGGCCGATGTCGTTGACCGCCGCAATGACGTAGCCGGCGCCGACCAGCGCGTTGCGCCGCTGCGCCATCGGCGTGCCGCCGGCATGACCGGTGTCGCCGTTGATCGTGAGCCGCAGGGCCTGGGTCTTGTAGCCACCGACCACGATGCCGACGTCACACCCCTCGCGGTCGAGGACCGGGGCCTGCTCGATGTGCAGTTCCAGATAGGAATCGAAGGTGCGGCCCACCGGGGCGGAGCCGGCGTACCCGATCTCGTCGAGCGCCTGCCCGACCGTCACGCCGGCATCGTCGGTGGTGGCCAGCACGCTCTCCAGCGGCAGGACCCCGGCAAAGGCCATGGAGCCCATCATCGGCGGGTTGAAGCGCGCGCCTTCCTCGTTGGTCCAGCAGATCACCTCGATGCCGCGCTTGGTCTGCAGGCCGCGATCGTTCAGCGTGCGCACGACCTCCAGCCCGCACAGCACGCCCAGGATGCCGTCGTAGCGGCCACCGCAGATCTGGGTGTCGAGATGGCTGCCGATCGCGACCGGCGGCAGCGACGGATCGGTGCCCGGCCGCCGCGCGAAGATGTTGCCCAGCCGGTCGATCTCGACGGAGCAGCCCGCCGCCTTCACCCAGTCGACGAACAGGTCGCGCATCTGCTTGTCCTCGGCGGACAGAGCGAGACGGCGCAGGCCGACGTCGCGGAAGCGTCCGATCTCGGCCGATCGTTCGAGGCTCTCCCAAAGGCGTTCGGGATTGACCTCCAGGACGTTTGCGACCATGCGGCGCTCCTTTTGCGTGCGGCTTTCTGAACGAGCGATGGCATTCTAACCAAGAAACATGCCATCCGCCGGAACGACGAGATATCGACCATGGACAGCGAGTACGACTACATCATCATCGGGGGCGGCTCGGCCGGCGCAACGCTCGCGGCGCGGCTGAGCGAGGAACCGGCGCTGCGCGTCCTGCTGCTGGAGGCCGGCCGGGATTTCCGGACCGCCGAGACCCCGCATCACCTGCGCATTCCCAATCCGCTGCGCGCCATCGGCGACGACAATTACCGGTACCCGAAGCTGCTGGCGCGCCGCACCGAGCGGCAGGAGCCGAAGCTGCTGTGGCGCGGGCGCGCCATCGGCGGCAGTTCGACCATCAACGGCCAGATCGCCATCCGCGGAATCCCCGAGGACTTCGAGGACTGGGCCTCGATGGGCGCCACCGGATGGGACTGGGACGCCTGCCTTCCGTATTTCCGCAAGCTCGAAACCGACGTCGACTTCGGCAACCTCCCCTATCACGGCAACGAAGGACCTCTCCCCGTCTACCGCGCGCCGATAGAGCAGTGGGGCTCCGTCGACCGCGCGCTGCGCGAGGCGGCGCTGGGCCTCGGCTATCCCTGGTGCGACGACCATAACGCACCGACCGGCAACGGCGTCGGGCCCTACGCGATAAACAGCCGCCAGGGCCTGCGCATCTCGACCAACGACGGCTACCTCGAGCCGGCGCGCGGCCGGCCGAACCTCACAGTCGTGGGCGGGGCCGTCGTCGACACGCTGCAGTTCGAGGGCAACCGACCGCATGTGAGCGGTGTCCGCGTCAGCGCGGGCGGCGAGGCGCGCAATGTGCGTGCGCGGCGCGAAGTCATCCTGTCGGCCGGCGCCATCCATTCGCCGGCGATCCTCCAGCGCTCGGGCATCGGCCCGCGGGCCCTGCTTGACCGTCTTGGCATCCCGGTCGTGGCCGAACGGCCGGTCGGTGAACACCTGCTCGACCACCCGATCCTCGGCCTCATGCTCGACCTGCGCGACGAGGCGCGCGTCAGCACGCTGATGCATCGCCACACCAATTGCTGCCTGCGCTACTCCTCGGGGCTGGCGGGCGCGGGCATCACGGACATGATCGTGATCGCCGGCAACCTCCGCCCCGAGGAAGATGGCGGCACCGCCCGGGCCCGACTCGCCGTCTCGGCTTTCCAGGCGCTCAGCGAGGGCACGGTGCGCATCACCACCCGCGATCCCTCGATCGACCCGCAGGTCGAAGAGCGCATGCTGTCGGACGAGAGCGACCTCGTGCGGATGCGCGACGGCGTACAGCGCCTGCGCGACCTCTGCCAGCAGCCCGCCTTCAGGGCGATCTCGACCCGCGTCGAGTACGGCACGACGGGACGCTCGATCGAGGATCCGTTCGACGCAAAGGCGCTGGACGACTGGATGTTCAACGAATGCTCGGATGCCCAGCATGCCAGCGGCACCTGCCGCATGGGCTCACCCGAAGACCCCCGGTCGGTCGTCGATCCGGAATGCCGGGTGATCGGCTGTTCGGGCCTGCGCGTCATCGACGCGTCGATCATGCCCACCGTGGTACGTGCGAACACGCACTTCACGACGGTCATGATCGCGGAAAAGATGGCAGACGAGCTGAAGCGCGCCCATCCGGGCGCGCCTGCCTAGCCCGTTTGCCTAGCGAAGGTCCTTCGCGCGGGCCTTGCTCAGGGCCTCATTGCAGTTCTGGCCCTTCACCGGAGCGCGGATCTTCCAGCACATGGTCTCGTCGTCGCGCGTGACGCCCGCGTTGCAGTAGAAGACATCCTTCTTCTTCTGCAACCACACGCCACCGGGCACCGCGGCCTTGATCTCGTAGGAATCCGAGAGAAGGTCGGCCGTGGTGATACCCGGTTGCTCCTGGTGCTGCGACGAGCAGGTCACCTCACCCGGCATGGTTATTTGCGGGGCTACTGCAGTTTGTGGAGCAGCCCCCATCTGCGCGCCAGCCGACGGGCTGAGCGCAGTCGTCTGAGCAAAGGCTACGGCGCCGAGAGCGATCACAGCGCCGCCGACAGCCGAAATGATCAATTTCGTCTTTGTCTGCATGATTTTACGACCCCAAGGTTCCGGCCCAGCCCCCCACAGGCCGACCCGGAACACGTTTTTCCCACACACAACACTTAAGTCTGCAGTCTTACAGCAACCTTTCAAGGTGGCAGTCAAGATGAAATAATGACGGAAAATCCTCAGTCAAGGCTCTTCGACGCGATTTCGAACACGTCCCGGGACAGGCCCTTCTCCGCCACGATCCGCGCCAGTTCGCGCTTCATCAGCGTCTGCCGTCCGGCGTCGTAGCGCCGCCACGACCCCAGCGGCGCGAGCAGGCGGGCCGCGACCTGCGGGTTGAACCGGTCGGTGGCCAGCACCTGGTCGGCGAGGAAGCGGTAGCCCGCCCCGCCGCCGGCATGGAACTGGACCGGGTTGCCCGAGGCGAATGCCCCGATCAGCGAATAGACGCGGTTCGGATTCTTCCGGTCGTAGGAAGGATGGTCGACCAATTGTTTCACCCGTTGGAGGGTGTCCCCGGTCGGCGTGCGCGCCTGGATGCCGAACCATTTGTCGAGAACCAGCGGTTCGCCCTTCCAGCGCTCATGGAAGGCTCCGAGCGCGGCATCTCCCTCCGCACCGCCCAGTTCGGCGAGCACGCCGAGGCCCGCGACCTGCTCGGTCATGTTCTTCGCGTTCTCGAAATATTCGACGGCCCGGCGCCGCGCGGCCTCGCCCTTGTCTGTCGAGAGATAGGAGAGCGCCGTGCTGCGCAGGCGGCGGCGGCCCACCTCCTCGGGCGAGAAGCGATAGGGACCGCTGCCATGGTTGGCGTCGTAGACCGAGCTCCATCGATCGGCGAGCTGCTGTGACAGCACGCCGCGTACGCGCTGCTGCGCGGCCCACATCCCCTCGATGTCGATCTCCGGCATGAGCTCGCCCAGGAAGGCGAGCCCCGGCAGGGTCACCGCGTCGGCAATGAAGGAGCGGTCGAGCCGCTGATCGTCGAGCGTGCGACGGATGGCATCGACGAAGAGGTCCGGCACGACCATCGGCTTGCCGGCCTTGCGCGCGGCAACCATGTCGAGGATCAGCCGGGCGCCGAGCTGCTGCCCGGCTTCCCAGCGCGCGAACGGATCGCTGTCGTGCGCCATGAGGAAGGTGAGTTCCTCCTCCGAACGCGGCGCCTGGAGTTTCACCGGCGCGGAGAAGCCGCGCAGCAGCGAGGCGACCGGCTTCTCGGGGACATCCTCGAAGACGAACACGTCGCGCGGATTGCGCACGTCGAGCACGCGCGTCGTGCCGCCCGCCGCCGCTTCGCCCGCGAGCTTCAGCGGCAGGTCCCGACCCGCACCGTCGAGCAGGCCGACCGACAGCGGAATGTGCATCGGCTTCTTGTCCGGCTGACCCGGCGTCCGCCGCAGGCTCTGGTCGACCGTCATCGTGTAGCGCCGCGCGGCCGCGTCGTAACGGCCCTCGACCTTGAGGTCCGGCGTGCCGGCCTGCGCATACCACAGGCGGAACTGCGCGAGATCGACGCCCGACGCGTCCTCCATCGCATTCGCGAAGTCGTCGCAGGTGACGGCCTGGCCGTCATGACGCTGGAAATAGAGATCCATGCCCTTGCGGAAGCGCTCGGGCCCCAGCAGCGTGTGCATCATCCGCACCACCTCGGCACCCTTCTGGTACACGGTCGCGGTGTAGAAGTTGTTGATCTCGATGTAGGAGTCCGGCCGCACCGGATGGGCCATCGGCCCGGCATCCTCCGGGAACTGCGCGGCGCGCAGGCGGCGCACGTCGTCGATGCGCGCATCCGCCGCCGAGCCCATGTCGGCGGAAAACTGCTGATCGCGCAGGACGGTCAGCCCCTCCTTCAGGGAAAGCTGGAACCAGTCGCGGCAGGTGACGCGGTTGCCCGTCCAGTTGTGGAAGTATTCATGGGCGATGACGGCTTCGATCGAATGATAGTCGAGGTCGGTCGCCGTTTCCGGATTGGCCAGCACGAGCTTCGAGTTGAAGACGTTCAGACCCTTGTTCTCCATCGCGCCCATGTTGAAGTCGTCGATGGCCACGATCATGAACGTGTCGAGATCGTACTCGAGGCCATAGACGTCCTCGTCCCACTTCATCGACTTCTTGAGCGATTCCATGGCGTGATCGCAACGCGGCACGTCGCCCGGGCGAACGTAGATGCGCAACGTCACTTCCCGGCCGGAGCGGGTCGTGAACCGGTCCTCCAGGCAGTCGAGCGGCCCGGCGACCAGCGCGAACAGATACGAGGGCTTGGGAAACGGATCCTCCCAGACGGCGAAGTGCCGGCCGCCGTCCAATTCGCCCCGCTCGACGAGGTTGCCGTTGGACAGGAGGACCGGCGCCAACGACTTCTCCGCGGTGATGCGCGTCGTGTAGCGCGCCATCACGTCGGGCCGGTCGAGGAAATAGGTGATGCGTCGGAAGCCCTCCGCCTCGCATTGCGTGCAGAAGATGTCGCGCGACTTGTACAGGCCCGTGAGCTCGGCATTGTCCTGCGGTCGCAGCCGTGTCGCGATTTCCAGCGTGAAGCGGTCCGGCACGGCTCGGATCGCGAGCGTCTCCGGAGTCGCCTCGTGCGCGGCCGCCCGGCCGTCGAGGGAAACGGAGAGGAGGTCCATCTTCTTGCCGTCGAGGACAAGATCGGCGGGCTTCGCGACCGCCGCCGGATTGCGGCGCACCGCCATGCGCGAGACGACTTTCGCGGAGTCCGCGAATAGCTCGACGACGAGATCGACGGTGTCGATCAGGAATGGCGGCGGCGTATAGTCGTCGCGGCGGATCGTGCGGGGCGCGGCGGTCATGTCTTTGCTGATGTCCATGAAAACCTCATACGCCAGCCTGGGACGGCGCGGAAATCGCGCTTGCCCCGGGTGACGACTCGCCGCAATCCTGCAGGACGGACGGTGCCGCTCCCTTGGGAATTGCCCTGCCGCTACCGGGCGCTTTGCCGCAAACCCGCCACATGGTCGCTTTACGCCAGTCAGCAGGCTTTTCTTCGATGCGGATGACCCTTGGATTTCTGGCAACACGAACGCTCGGCGCCGGCATGGGCATGTTGCTCCTCTCGGGCTGCGAGGCGATGCGTGCCGATTTCGCGCGCCTCACCTCGCCTGCGCCCGCCGCCACCACCGCAGCACGCAAGCCTGCGCCGCCGCCCCCCGCACGCCCCGCGAAGCCAGCCGGCGCGACAACGACAGCTGCCGCCGCGCCGCCCGCTCCCGCTTCCGCGCCTGACGCGCCCGTGGCCAATGTCCCTCCGCCCGTGCTCACCGGCTACCGCGAATCCGAACTTCGCGCGATGCTCGGGCCGCCGACCAGCGAGGAAGCTCGCCCGCCCGGCAAGCAGTGGCGCTACCGAAACGGCCAGTGCACCCTGGACATCCAGCTCTATCCGGATGTCGAAACCAAGCAGTACGGAACCCTCGCGTACAAGGTGAAGAGCGATGACGACACAGACGAAGGACGACGGCTCTGTCTGGCCCAGCTCCAATCCCGCATACAGGGCCGACGCTGAGATCGAGAGCGGCCGGCGGGTCCGCATCGCCTTCGTGGAAGACGATGACGATTTCCGCGAGGTCGCGAGCGGCGAGCTGGGCGACCATGGCTTCGACGTCGCCGCCTTCCGCGACGGCACCGGCCTGGTCGAATTCCTGGAGTCGGCGGGCGACATCGAGATCATCGTCCTCGACTGGGGCCTGCCGCGCGTCTCGGGCATCGACCTGCTGCCGAAGCTGCGGCGGGCGGGCATCAACCTCCCGGTCGTGTTCCTGACGGGACACAGCGAACCCAACTACGAGCAGCTCGCGCTCGACCGCGGCGCCATCGACTTCGTCGACAAGTCGCGCGGCGTGCCGATCCTCGCGCGCCGCCTGCGGCTGATCGCCGACCGTGCCGAGAAGCCGATGTCGGCGGACGGCGAAGGCAACTTCCATTGCGGCCGACTGCTGCTGAAGCCTGCGGTGAGCCGCGCCTTCTGGGACGAAACCGACCTCAACCTCACCGTCACCGAGTTCAAGATCGTCCACACGCTCGCCGCCAACATCGGCAGCTACGTGAGCTACCGCGCGGTCTACGACTGCATGCACTATGTCGGCTTCATCGCGGGCAGCGGCGAGAACGGCTACCGGACAAACGTCCGCTCCTGCATCAAGCGCATCCGCAACAAGTTCCGCGCCATTGATCCCGAGTTCAGCGAGATCGAGAACTACCAGTCGTTCGGATACCGCTGGGGGAAGGAATAGCGCTCCGGTGCTGCGCCGCCTCGCCGCCTCGCTGACGCTGAAGCTGGCGGCGCTGATCGGATTGTTCGTAGCACTGCCGATCGTGCTCTACGGGCAGTTCGAGAGCGCCGACAGCCAGATGCAGGCCCTGGTGACGCGCGCCATCCAGGACCGCAGCGCGCTGATCGCCGAGGCGCTCGCGCCGGTGCTGCGCGAGACCGACCCGTCCGAGCCGATGAACCTCAACCGCGAGCTCGCCAAGTATGCGAGCAGCGGCACGGTGCTGAAGCTGATGTTCCAGCCGCCGGCGGCACGCTCGGCCGGCCGCTTCTTTCTCGTCGCGTCGGCGCCGCCGCTCGGGCCGGAAGCGGTGACGGCCGAGCTGGAGGAGCTGGGCCAGCGTGGCATCCTGCTGCGCCTGTCGGAGGCCTGCACCTGGAACGCATCCGACGAGATGCGCTACAGCCGCGCCGACGGGACGGTCGAGCTGCTGACCTCGATCATCCCGATCCGCGCCCGCGGCAACTGCTGGATCCTGACGACCACGCATGTCGCCTCCGAGTTTCTCGACACCTCGATCGGCCGCCCCTACTGGCAGACGCGCGAAATCCGGATCGCCGCCGCGATCTATCTGGTCGGCGCGCTGCTCGCTGTGCTGGTCGTGCTCGGCATCCGTCTCAGCCTGCGCCGCTTCCGCAACGTCGCCGACGAGATCGCCCTGGGCCGCGCCGTGGACGCGACCTTCGTGGAGCGCAACACCGTGCCCGAACTGTCGGGCGTGGCGCGCGACTTCGATCGGCTGGTCCACGAACTACGCCGCGTGTCGCGCGAGATCCGCCAGTCCGCCGAGGACAACGCCCACTCGTTCAAGACGCCGCTTGCCGCCGTGCAGTCGGCCCTGAGCCCGGTGAAGCGCGCCGTGCCCGAGCAGGACCAGCGGGCCCGGCGTGCGCTCGAGATCATCGACTCCTCGCTCGCCCGCCTGCTCGGCCTGGTGAACGCCGCGCAGCGTCACGACATGGGAACCGCCGACCTGATCGACGCGCCGCGCGTGCCGACCGACCTCGCGCCACTTGTCGAAGATGCGGCCCGTCATTTCCGCGAGATCCTCGCGACTCGCGAGATCGGATTGACGGTGAAACTCGACCGCGGCGCGGTCGTTCGGACAGCGGCCGGGATGATGGAGATCGTCCTGCAGAACGTGCTGGAGAACGCCATCAGCTTCTCGTCTGCGGGCAAGAGTATCGCCGTTTCGCTGCGCGTCTTCCCCGATGCCGTCGAACTCATCGTCGAAGACGAGGGACCCGGAATCGATCCCGAGAAGATCGACAGCGTCTTCCAACGCTACTTCTCTTTGCGCCCCGAGGATGGCATAGGCAGCGACCGTGCCGTCGAGCATTCGGGCCTCGGCCTCTGGATCGTGCGGCGCAACGTCGAGGCCTTGGGCGGCCAGGTGATGGCCGCCAATCGCCCCGGCGGCGGTCTGTCGATCAGGGTTCGGTTGCCCCGCGCCGTCATCCACTAGTTGCCGTCGAAAGGTGAGAGATCATGAGCGCCGTCACCGCAGCCAAGAGAGTGAGCACGCCGCAGATCCGCGCCCGCAAGGGCGGTGAGCCGATCGTCTGCCTCACCGCCTACACCACGCAGATGGCGCGCTGGCTCGACCCGCATGTCGACCTGCTGCTGGTCGGCGATTCGCTGGGCATGGTCGTCTATGGCTTCGACAGCACCCTGCCGGTCACGCTCGACATGATGATCGCCCACGGCTCGGCCGTGATGCGCGGCGCCGCACATGCCTGCGTGATCGTCGACCTGCCGTTCGGCAGCTACCAGGCCAGCCCCGAGCAGGCGTTCCACAGCGCGGCGCGTATCATGTCCGAGACCGGAGCCAGTGGCGTGAAGCTGGAGGGCGGCGAGGTTATGGCCGAGACGGTGCGCTACCTCGTCCAGCGCGGCATCCCCGTCTGCGCCCATGTCGGGCTGATGCCGCAGGCGGTGAACGTGGCCGGCGGCTTCAAGGCGACCGGCCGCTCCGATGAGGAAGCCCGCCAAGTGACGCGCGACGCCGAGGCGATGGCCGAGGCCGGCGCCTTTGCGGTGGTGCTGGAAGGCACGCTGGAGCCGGTGGCCGCCGCAATCACCCGGTCGGTCTCCATCCCGACCATCGGCATCGGCGCCTCGCCCGCCTGCGACGGGCAGATCCTGGTGTCGGAGGACGTGTTCGGCCTGTTCAGCGATTTCACCCCGCGGTTCGTGAAGCGCTACGCGGATCTTGGAGGGAAAATCTCCGAGGCCGCGGCCGCCTATTCAGCCGACGTGAAGGCGCGTCGTTTTCCCGCAATGGAGCATTGCTTCCTGCCCAAATCCGGTGGTCAATCCCGTCCCTGAGGGAGGAAGCGACCGGATGGAGAGTTTCGACTACGTGATCGTGGGGGCCGGCTCGGCGGGCAGTGTGCTGGCCAGCCGGTTGAGCGAGGATCCCAACGTCACGGTTTGCGTGCTCGAAGCCGGTCCGCGCGACTGGCATCCCTTCATCCATATCCCGGCCGGCTTCATGTACACGCTGGTCGATCCCAAGGTGAACTGGCTCTACAAGTCCGAGCCCAGCGAATGGACCGGCGGCCGGGCGATCGCCGCCCCGCGGGGCAAGACCCTCGGCGGCTCGAGCTCGATCAACGGCCATATCTACAATCGCGGCCAGCGGCTCGACTTCGACGGTTGGGCCCAGCGTGGCAATCGCGGTTGGGGCTATTCCGACGTGCTTCCCTATTTCCGCCGCAGCGAGAACCGCTTGGCGGGCGACGCCGATGCCACCTTCCGCGGTAGCGACGGCAACCTGCCGATCACCGATCTCGAATGGCGCGATCCCCTGTGCGAGGCCTTTATCGAAGGCGCGGTGGAACAGGGCATCCCGCGCAATTCCGACTATAACGGCACGACCCAGGCAGGCGTGAGCTACGTCCAGCGCATCATCAGGAATGGCCGCCGCGTCAGCGCCGCGCGAGGCTATCTGCATCCCGCGATGTCGCGGGCCAACCTCACGGTGCGCACCCACGCGCATGCGACATCGGTCGTGCTCGACGGCAAGCGCGCGGTCGGCGTGCGTTATCTCAAGGGCGGCCGCGGCGGCAAGGCGATGGAAGTCCGCGCCCGGAAGGAAGTGATCCTGAGCGGCGGCACGGTGAACTCGCCGCAGCTGCTGCAGCTCTCGGGCATCGGTCCGGCGCCGCTGCTGAAGTCGCTCGGCATCGAGGTGAAGCATGAACTGGCGGGCGTCGGCGAGAACCTGCGCGACCATTACGCGCCGCGCTTCGTCGCCCGCGTCAAGAACGCGGTCAGCATCAACGAGCGCTCGAAGGGCCTGCGCCTGGCCGGCGAGGTCCTGAAATACGTCACCACGCGCAAGGGCCTGCTGACGCTCAATCCGACGCTCATCTACGTCTTCTGGAAGTCCGACGAGAGCATCGAGAACTACGACCTGCAGCTCACCTTCACGCCTGCCAGCTACAAGGAGGGCGTCCAGTCGACGCTCGACGACTTCCCCGGCATGACCATCGCCTCGTGGCAGCAGCGTCCCGATTCGATCGGCTATGTCCGCTCCCGCTCCGCCGACCCGTTCGAGCATCCCGTCATCCAGCCGAACTATCTCGGCGCCGAGAGCGATCGGCGCGTGCTGCTGGCCGGCATGAAGCTGGCCCGGCGGCTGCTGGGCTCGAAGGCGCTCAGCAAGTACTACGATCGCGAGGAGTTCCCCGGCTCGGAGAAGCAGTCGGACGCCGACCTGCTGCAGGCCGCCAAGGAACGGGGCACCACGACGTTCCATCTGATGGGTAGCTGCCGCATGGCGCCGGACAACGATCCGACCGCCGTCGTCGACGACCAGCTGCGCGTGCGCGGCCTCGACGGGCTGCGCGTGGTCGACGCCTCGATCATGCCGACCATGCCGTCGGCGAACCTCAATGCCTCCGTGCTGATGATCGCCGAGAAGGCGGCCGACATGATCCGCGGCAAGCCGCCGCTCGAGGCCACGGTGCTGAAGGACTGATGGCCGACGAGGCCGCCGTCGAGGTGATCTCTGCGCTGGTGCCGGCGACTCTGCGCGCCCTGAACGCCATCGAGTTCGCATCGCGTCATCTCTCCCCCGCCACCCTGCCGCAGGTCATCGAGGCCCTCGCCAAGCGCACCGACGATCTCGGCCCCGCCCTGGCCGCCTCGCGCGCTCTGGACTGGCCGGGCCGCCTGGCGCCGGTGCGCCATCATCTGGAGCGCGCGGCGGAGCAGGCGCAAGAAACGCTTGCCGGCCTGATGGCCGCGCCGGACGCGCCGCAACCCATCGTAGCCGCGTACCGTACCCTGCGCGGCTACCCGCGGGCCTGCGAGGCGCTCTATCCGCTGACCCCTTTCCTCAAGCCGGTCAGTCACTTCTTTCTCGAACAGGCCGCGCGCGGCGACACCGAGCTGCAGGCGCGGCTCGCGGCCGCCGATCCGGCGCGCGAAGGCGTGGGCTTCATGCATATCGCCGGCCCGGCGGGCACGCGCGGCGCCTTTTCGCTCTACGTTCCCGAATACTACGACGCGGCCAAAAGCTGGCCGCTGGTCGTGGCGTTGCATGGCGGCAGCGGCAATGGCGGCGCCTTCCTGTGGAGCTGGGTCCGGGAAGCACGCACGCGCGGCTTCATTGTGCTGGCGCCCACGGCGTCGGGCAGTACGTGGTCGCTCATGGAACCGGAGATCGACGGGCCACGCATCGACCGCATGGCAGCGGACGTGGCCAACGACTGGAACATCGACACCGGACGCCAGCTGCTGACCGGCATGAGCGACGGCGGCACCTTCACCTACGTCGTCGGCCTGCGCGGCGATTGCCGCTTCACCCATCTCGCGCCGGTCGCCGCCAGCTTCCATCCGATGCTGATGACCTTCGCCGATGCCGAGCGCCTGCGCGGCCTGCCCATCCACATCGTCCACGGCACGCAAGACTGGATGTTTCCGCCCGAGATGGCGCAGGGCGCGCAGCGTGCTCTGGAACAGGCGGGAGCCGATGTCACCTATCGCGAGATCGCCGACCTCTCGCACACCTATCCACGCGACGAGAATCCACGGATCCTCGACTGGTTCCTGTCGCCATCCTCATCCTGAGGAGGCCACGGAGTGGCCGTCTCGAAGGATGGGCAACAGGCAAGGTGCGCGTTCCCACCCTTCGAGACGCATCGCTGCGCGATGCTCCTCAGGGTGAGGTCATAGGGGCTTTTCATAGCCCGTTGTTTTCGCTGCATTCATTCCCGGCCCGGCTCTCAGGATGAGGTTGTGCGGCGGAACCTGAAGCAGGCAGATCTCAAGCGCGGCGGTCCTCGTCCACGCCGACCGGCGACAGAACGCCTGTCGTGACCGGTGGCGGCACCGCCTGGCCCGACAGCCGCAGGGTGCGTTCCAGAAGGAGTTCGTAGATCGGCCGCCCGCCCAGCGCCTGCGACACGGCATTGGCCGTCACGCAGGTCACGATCAGCGGCAGGATGAGCGCATAGCCGCCGGTCAGTTCGGCCGCGAGCACCACGCCGACCAGCGGCGCGCGGATCGACGCGGAGAACAATCCGCCCATCGCGGCGATGACGAAGGCGGCGCCGGCCAGCGGCGGCAGCGGCACGGCGGTCTGCAACAGCCAGGCGCCGATCAGGCCGACCGTCGTCGCGAGCGTCAGCAGCGGCGCGAAGATGCCGCCGGGCACGCCCACCGGATAGCTCACCATGACGCCGACGAAGCGCAGCAGGCAGAGCAGCAGCAGCGCCGTGATCGGCAGGTTGGCGCTCACGATCCCGGGGATCAGAAGTTCACCACCGCCCACCGCCTGCGGCAGCACGAGCGCCAGCACACCGACGGCGGCGCCGACCAGCAGCGCCGGCACGAACGGCACCTTGCGGAACGTGTCCGCCACCCAATCGAGCAGGAAGAGCAGCGTGCGGTTGAAGACGATGCCCAGCCCGCCCAGGAACACGCCCAGCACCAGGAAGGCCGGCAGCAGCGACAGCGGCATCTCGGCATTGTCGAGCTTGAGCTGCGGCGCCGTGCCGCCGACCAGTTCCATGCCGATGGCACTGGCCGTCGAGGCGATGATGACGGCGGTGTAGGAGCGCAGCGTGTAACGGAACTGCTTGCGCGTTTCCTCGATCACGAAAAGGATCGCCGCCAGCGGCGCATTGAACGCGGCGGCCAGGCCGGCCGCGGCGCCGGCCGCCAGCAGGCCGCGCAACTCCGACTCGCTGAGCTTCAGCCGCTCCGAAACGGCCTGCGCGATCGACGCGCCCATGTGAATGGTCGGCCCTTCTCGTCCCGCCACGAGACCTGACGACAGCGCCAGCACGCCGCCCACGAACTTCACCGGCAGGACGCGCCGCCAGCGCACCTCGCGCAGCCCCTCCATCGCACCTTCGATTTCCTGCACGCCGCTGCCCGCCGCTTCGGGCGCGACACGACGCGTGAGGAAGAAGGCGGCAACCAGCGCGACTGCGGCAATCGCCGCCGCGACAACCATGGTGAGGGGGCCATGCCCCATGTACGCCACCAGCCACGAAGGCCAGCGGACAAGCGTATCGACGATCAGATGGAAGCCGGCGCCCAGGACTCCGGTGGCTGCGCCGCACAGTGCCGCCAGAACGTACAAGGCGGCATCGGAGATCGATTGCCCTGCCGGTCGATCTCCTGAAGCCACGCGCACCCTCCGATGATGAGGTGCAATAATGCCCGGCGAAACCGGACTGTCAAAGCGTCAGCGCGTGAACACTACCTTGTCGAGATCGCTACGCACTTCCCAGTGATGCCGTTCGAGTTCCGGATCGAGATGCTCCTCCGCCGGGAAGCCGAGGCAGAGATAGGCCACGAGGTTCCAGCCGGCCGGCACGTCGAGGGCCTGCGTCACCTTCTTCGGGTCGAGTATCGACACCCATCCCATGCCGATCCCGTCGGCGCGCGCCGCGAGCCACAGGGTCTGGATGGCGGCCACCACGGAGTAGTGCAACGTCTCGGGCATCGTCTGCTGCCCCAGTCCGCTGCCGGTATGCGTGCCGTCGTCGGAGAAGACCGCAAGATGGACCGGCGCCTCCTTGAGTCCAGCCAGCTTCAGGCCGGCATAGATCGCGTACTTCTCGCCGTCATAGCCCGCGAGCGCCTGTTCGTTGGCCTGGGTGAAGCTTTCGATCACGGCGCGGCGCCGCGCTTCCGATTCGACATGCACGAACCGCCACGGCTGGCTGAGGCCGACCGACGGCGCATGGCTGGCCACTTCCAGCAGCGCGTCGATGCGCTCGCGCGCCACCGGATCGGTGCGGAAGCGACGCACGTCGCGTCGCCACAGCACGAGCTGGCGGAACTCGGCCCGGAAAGCCGCGTCGAAATCGGGATGCGTCATCAACTCCACCGATCGATTGCATGAAAGAAGGTGCCGCTCACCGCGCCGCGCCGGGCACCCGCCTCGGCGACCGGCGCGCCGGCCGAGTCGCGACAGTCGACGAACGGCGCATCCCCCACCGACAGGATGCTGGCGTAATGGAATTCGTGGCCCGCCACTTCCTCGCCCGCGGCGCCCAGCACGCCGTCCGCCAGCAGTCGCGCGCGTCGATAACCGAGGTGCAGCCGCCGCTTGGCGAAGGAGGTCTCGACGTTCAGCAGGCCGAGCATCGCGTGGCGTGCGCCGCCCGCATCCTCGATCCCCTGCCCCAGCACCATGTAGCCCCCGCATTCGCCGTGGACCGCCACCGACTGCGCGGCCAGTGCGCGGACACCGGCGGCAAAACGGCCGGCGGCGGCCAGCGTTCCCGCGTGCAGTTCCGGATAGCCGCCGGGCAACCAGACCACGTCTGCAGCGGCATCGGGTGCCTCATCGGCGAGCGGCGAGAACGGCAGGATCTGCGCGCCCGACCTGCGCCAGCCTTCGAGCAGGTGCGGGTACAGGAACGAGAAGGCGCGGTCCTGCGCCACCGCGATGCGCTGGCCGGGCGGCGGCAATCCGGCAGTCGGTGCAGCCGGGCCGATGCGAGTCGGGCCGATGCGGGCCGGGCGCACCGCCGCCTCGATGGCATCGAGATCGAGCGAAGCCTCGATCGTGTCCGCGACGGCGTCGAGGCGGCGCACGAGGTCGGGCTGCTCCATGGCCTGCACCAGCCCGAGATGCCGCTCCGGCAGGGAGACGGTCGGATCCGACGGCAGCGCGCCGAACAGGGTCAGGCCGGCACGCGCCAGCCCCGGCGCGATCAGGCCGACGTGCCGCGCGCCCGCCGCGCGATTGAGGATGACGCCGGCCATCTCGACGTCGTCGCGATAGCGCGCGAGCCCCGCCGCCACCGCCGCCGCCGTCTCGGCCTGGCCCGACACATCGAGCACGAGCACCACCGGCCAGCCCGTGAGCGCCGCGAGATCGGCGGTCGTGCCGCGCGCCGTCTGGCCGGGTTCGGCCACGCCGTCGAACAGGCCCATCACCCCTTCGACGACGGCGAGATCCGCGGTTCGCCCGTGGCGGTGCGCGAGATCGAAGAGAGTCGCGGGCGCCATCGCCCAGCTGTCGAGATTGAAGCTCGGCCGCCCCGCCGCAGCTTCATGGAACGCGGGATCGAGATAGTCCGGCCCGCACTTGAAGGGCTGCACGGTGCGTCCGCGGCGCGCAAGCGCGCGGATCAGGCCGGAAGTGATGGTCGTCTTGCCGGCGCCGGAGCGCGCCGCCGCCACGATCAGCCCGCGCGGACCGTCCATCACGACCAGCCCACCATCGACGCGAGCGCCCGCCGGCGCAGCGTGGCGATCGCGCCGATCACGGCGATGCAGGGCGAGCCGATGCCATGACGCTCCGCATCTTCCGCCAGCGCATCGAGCCGGCTCTCGACGACGCGCTCGTCCTCCGTCGTCGCCGACTGGACCAGCGCCGCCGGCGTGTCGCCCGGCAGCCCGCCGCGCTGCAGCGCCGCCACGATCTCCTCGAGCTGCGCCATCGGCATGTACAGGATGAGCGGCTGGCCGAGCCGTCCCAGCGCCTCCCAATCGGCGGTGGACTGGCCCTCGGCGCGATGGCCCGCCGCCAGCACGACGGCATGGTTCGTGTCGCGCGAGGTCGCGGGAATGCCGGCGAGAGCGGTGCCGGCAAGCCCTGCCGTCAGGCCGGGAATGATGCGGAAGCGAAGCTTCGCCTCGCTGAGCGCCGTGACCTCGTCCCAGCCACGGCCGAACACGAAGGGATCGCCGCCCTTCAGCCGCAGCACGCGCCGGCCGGCGCGCGCGCGTTCGACCAGCAACGCATTGATCTCGTCCTGCTTCGGCGAGGGCCGGCCGCCGCGCTTGCCCACCGGCAGCAGGACGGCGTCTTGGCGCGCGAGACGCAGCACACGAGAATCGACCAGCGCGTCGTGCACGATATCGTCGGCCCGCGACACGGCATGCAGCGCCAGCACGGTGAGCAGGCGCGGATCGCCCGGACCGGCGCCCGCCAGCCACACTTCGCCCGGTGGAAACGCGGGCAGGTCGGGAAAGCCTTCCAGGTTCACGCGCCGCGCCCCCGGAAACGCCGCTGATAGGCCGCGTCGTAGAGCGCGCTGTCGCGAAAGTCGCGCGCGCCCAGCACCTTGCCCACCAGGATCAATGCGGTGCGCTCGATCGGCGACTTCGCGACTTCATCGACGATCGTGCCCAGCGTCGCGCGGATCACGCGTTCGTCCGGCCAGGTCGCACGATAGACGATCGCCACGGGGCAGTCGGACCCGTAATGCGGCGTCAGCTCCGCCACGATCCCGTCGAGCACATGGATCGAGAGATGCAGCACGAGGGTGGCGCCGGTCGCGGCATAGGCGGCGAGCGTCTCGCCCTCGGGCATGGCCGAGGCGCGGCCCGAGGTCCGCGTCAGCACGACGGTCTGCGCCACTTCAGGCAAGGTGAGTTCCTGTCCCAGCACGGCCGCCGCCGCGGCGAACGAGGGAACGCCCGGCGTCACGGTGTAGGGGATGCTCTCGGCGTCGAGGCGGCGAAGCTGCTCGCCGAGCGCGCTCCAGATCGACAGGTCGCCGGAATGAAGACGCGCCACGTCCTGGCCGGCCTCGGTCGCGCGACGGCATTCCGCCACGATCTCGTCGAGCGACAGCGGCGCGGTGTCGACGATGCGGGCGCCCGGCGGACAATGGTCGAGCAGCGCCTTCGGCACCAGCGAGCCGGCATAGAGGCAGACCGGGCAGCGCGCGATCAGGTCGCGTCCGCGCACGGTGATCAGGTCCGGCGCGCCCGGACCCGCGCCGATGAAATGGATGGTCATCGTCCTTCTCCGATGGCGATGGCGCAGGTCGCGCGCCCGGTCGCCACACGCGTTCCCAGCAGCCGGCCGTCGCGACCCGCCACCACCAGCGCCGACGCCTCCGCGATCGACGGCAATCCCTTGGCCTTCAGCACCAGCTTCGACGGCGTCAGCACGCGCCCCGCGACGCGGTCGAGATCGTCGACCGTGCAGCCGACCAGCTTGACCGACAGCCGGCGCGCCACTTCGGCGAACACCGGATCGGTCGCCTTTTCCGATTCGGTCGCGACCGAATCCAGGCGCTCGACCGGCAGGTCGAACATCCCGAGCGCCATGCGCACGACCCGCTCGATCTCGTCGGCCGACGTCTCGCGCCGGCAGCCCACGCCCGCGACGATCATGGCTTCCTCGCGCGCCATTGCGTGACGGGAGCCGCGTGGCGCCAGACGAAGACATTGCCGGTTCCGGCGCGTCCGGCCTTGGCGACCTGCAGGCGCGTGATCTCGCCGCCGTGACGCTGGAAGCAGTCGATCAGGCGAGCCTCCGACTGCAACGACACGGCGTTGGCCACTATCCGTCCGCCGGGCTTCAGCGCCGACCAGGCGGCATCGAGCAGGCCGGGATCGGACAGGCCACCGCCCACGAAGATCGCATCGGGCGCCGGCAAGCCGTCGAAAGCCGCCGGCGCACTCTTCTGCACGATCTGAAGGTCGGGCGTGCCCAATGTCGCGGCGTTGCGCATCGCCCGCGCCGCCCGCTCCGCGCTTTCCTCGATGCCGATGGCACGCAGCGAGGGATGGCGCAGCAACCATTCGATGGCGATCGAGCCCGCACCCAGCCCGACATCCCACAGCAGTTCGCCCTGCTGCGGCGCCAGCGAAGAAAGCGTCACCGCGCGAATGTCGCGCTTGGTGAGCTGGCCATCGTGCTCGAACAGCGAATCGTCGAGGCCCGGCGCCAGGGTCACGATCCGCGCCCCGGGGGCGGTCACGACCTCGAGCGCGACGATGTTGAGGGCCACCACATCGGCAAGCGCGAAGCCCTGCGCCGTTGCCCGGCGAATGCGCTCCTGCGGGCCGCCCAGCGATTCCAGCACCGTGAGCTTCGACTCGCCCATGCCGCGCTGGGAGAGCAACCGGGCCAGCCGGCCCGGCGTCTCGCCATCCCAGGACAAAGCGATAATGCGCGCGCCGGGCTGCAGATGGCGCACGATGCCTTCCAGCGCGCGACCGTGCAGGCTCACCGGGGCGACATCCTGCAACGACCAGCCCAGGCGCGACGCGGCGAGGCTGAACGACGAAGGCTGTGGCAGGCAGATGGTCTCGTCGGCAGGCACCGACCGCAGCAGCATGTCGCCGACGCCGTAGTGGAAAGGATCGCCGCTCGCCAGCACGACGACCGGCCGACCGCGCATCGCCAGGATGTCGCTCATCGCGCCGGCAATCGGGCTGGGCCAGGCAAGCGATCGGCCGCCGATCAGTGACCCCGCCAGTTCGAGGTGGCGCCGGCCGCCCACCACCAGTTCCGCCGACGAGACGAGGCGGCGCGCCACGGCGGACAGGCCGTCGATGCCGTCCTCGCCCAGTCCGACGATGGACAGCCATGGCTTTGCCGGGCAGGTTGCGCCCCCGCCCGTCATCGCCCGACTCCGACATGCGCATTCTGATCCTCGGCGGCACCACCGAAGCGTCCGCGCTGGCGCGCCTTCTCGCGAACGATGCGCGCTTCGAGGCGACGCTTTCGCTGGCCGGCCGCACCGAGCGTCCTGCGCCGCAGCCCTTGCCGACGCGTATCGGCGGCTTCGGCGGCATCGACGGCCTGGTGCGCCATCTGCGCGACGAGAAGATCGCCGCTGTCGTCGATGCGACGCATCCCTATGCCGACCAGATGTCGAAGCATGCCGTTGCGGCTTGCGACGAGGCCGCCGTTCCGCTGGCCTCGCTGGTGCGCGCGCCCTGGACGCGACAGACGGGTGACGAGTGGCACGATGCGATCGATATGGCAGCCGCCGTCGAGGCTCTCGGACCCGAGCCGCGCCGCGTGCTCCTGGCGATCGGACGGCAGGAACTGCCACTGTTCGCCGGCGCGCCGCAGCATCGCTATCTGGCCCGCGTCATCGACGCACCGGCGGGCGTCGCCCTGCCGCCGCAGCTCACGCTGCTGCAGGCGCGCGGGCCCTTCGATCTCGCCGCTGAAACGGACCTGCTGCGCGACCACAGGATCGACCTCGTCGTGTCGAAGAACGCGGGCGGCGACGCGACCTACGCCAAGATCGCCGCGGCCCGCGCGCTCGGCGTGCCGGTCGTCATGATCGCGCGCCCCGACAAGCCGGCCGGTCATGTCACGGCAACGCCCGAAGAGGCCGTGGCCTGGCTCGATCATGTCCGGCGCTCGCTGCGCGGCGTGTAGACCCAGCGTCCGACTGTGCGGGTCGTGCTGGCACCGACGATGACCAGGGTGCGCATGTCGGCCACCGCTGGATCGGCCGTCTCCAATGTCGCCGCCGTCACCTTGGCATCGTTCGTTCCCGCCGCGCGCACGAAGAGGACCGGAGTCTCGCCCGCCTTCACCTGACGCAACAGCTCGAAGGCCTTGCCAAGCTGGTGTGGCCGCGCCTTCGAGGCGGGATTGTAGAAAGCCATGACGAAGTCGGCGTCGGCCGCTGCCTTCAATCGACGCTCGATGGTCGACCAGCTCTTGAGATTGTCCGAGAGCGAGATCGCGCAGAAATCGCCGCCGAGCGGCGCACCCACCTCCGCCGCCGCCGCCAGCATCGCCGTCACGCCGGGCTCGACGCGGATGTCGAGCGTCCGCCAGGCCGGATCGCCGCCTTCCACGGCCTCGAACACCGCCGAGGCCATGGCGAAGACGCCGGGATCGCCGCCCGACACCACCACGACATCGCGTCCGGTCGCGGCGAGCGACAGCGCATGGCGGGCACGATCGAGTTCGACGCGGTTGTCCGAGGCGTGGCGTCGCTGATCCGGGCGCGTCGCGGGAATGCGATCGAGATAGGGGCCATAGCCCACCAGGTCGGAGGCCCGGTCGAGGACCGCGCGCGTCGCCGGCGTCATGAGCTCGGCCTTGCCCGGTCCTGTTCCGACCACGGTCAGCGAGCCGCTCACAGTTGCCGCCCCTGGCCGGCAACCAGGACCATCGCGAAATAGGCACCGGCCGGCTCTCCGCACTCGGCCAGCGGCAGGATGCGCTCGCCCGGCATGGTACCGCGCTCGACATAGACCGCCCGCGACAGCAGGCCGGCCGCCTCGACGGCGCGGCGCACCTTGGCGAGATTGCGCCCGAGCTTCATGATCACCGCCGCGTCGGTGTTGCGCAGCCGGTCGACCAGCTGCCCCTCGGCCAGCGTCCCCGGCAGGACCGAAAGCGTGTCGTTGCCCCAGGTGATCGGCAGGTTGGCGCGCGTCCAGCAGCCCGACATGCCGGTGACGCCGGGCACGACCTCGACCGGGAAGACCTCCGCCAGACGCCGCCACATGTGCATGAAGGATCCGTAGAAGAACGGATCGCCTTCCGCGAGCAGGCCGACCGACCTGCCATCCTCCAGCAGCGCCGAGAGAGACGACGAAGCCTCGGCGTAGAACGCCGCGATCTGGTTCTGGTAGTCGGGATGATCCGCCGGGATCTCGTCGGTGACGGGATATTCCAGCCGCAGCTCCTGCCGCGCCGCGTCCATCAGTGGCGCCACGATGCGCCGCGCATTGCCGAGACGGCCGCGCTTGGCAAAGAAGGCGACCACGTCGACCGAGCGCACCAGCCCGGCGGCGCGCAGGGTGAGATAGCGCACGTCCCCCGGCCCCACGCCGATTCCGTACAGCGTTCCGCGCTCGGCGGTGCCCGCGATCGCGTCGAGGCTGGTCATTCGATGTCGCTGGCCAGAGCGTTGATTGCCGCGGCCGTCATTGCGCTGCCACCGCGACGGCCGCGTACGATCAGGAAGGGCACGCGCCCGTCGGCCGCCAGCGCGTCCTTGGACTCGAGCGCTCCCACGAAGCCCACCGGCACGCCGATCACCGCTGCCGGCACGGGCGAGCCCTCGTCCAGCATCTCGAGCAGGCGGAACAGCGCCGTCGGCGCGTTGCCGATCGCGACGACCGCACCGCCGAGACGCTCGCGCCACAGCTCCATCGCCGCGGCGGAGCGCGTATTGCCGAGCTTCTGCGCCAGAGCGGGCACCGAGGGATCGTCGAGCGTGCAGATCACGTCGTTCGCCGCGGGCAGGCGCGCGCGCGTCACGCCATTGGCCACCATCTTCGCATCGCACAGGATCGGCGCGCCGTCCTTCAGCGCCTGCCGCGCCACCTGGGCGAAGCCGCGCGACATGTCGATGTCGCGGGCGATTTCGGGCATGCCGCAGGCGTGGATGATTCGCACCGCGACGCGCTCCTCGACGGCATCGAAGCGCGCGAGATCGGCTTCGGCGCGGATGATCGCGAAGGAACGGCGATAGATTTCCGCGCCGTTGCGCACATAGTCGCGCGGCTCAGCCATGGTTAGCATCCGGCAACAGCGATTCGAGGTCGGCCGGACCAATCGTGCGTTCCGCCTCGTCTCTCGTCGTACCGTTGCGCACGACGCCGTATCGGCCGGCCTCGCCCACCAGCACGAGATCCGAGGGCGCGGAGCGTGCGCAGCCCTTGGCGCAAGCGGAGACGTGGACGGTGCCGCCGAAGCGGCGCTCGGCCATGACCCGGGCGAGACGGCGCGCATCGCCGCGAGCATCGACCGTGCCCGATGCACAGGCCGGCGCGCCGGGGCAGGCTTCGATTCGCAGCAGCGGATCGCGCTCGTCGACGATCAGTCCGATCGACCGCGCCTCGTCGAGCAAAACCTTGCCCGCCGCGACATCGCGCACCCGCATGTAGAGCGTCCGCCACGGCGACAGGCGCAGATCGCGCGCGCCCGCCATCGTCGCCAGATCGGCGAGACGCCGGAGCTGGCCCGCTTCGAGCCGGCCGAACGGCGCCGCAACGCCCACGCCATCGTCCACCAGACCGATAACGCGGCCTCGCGACGGATCGAGCGGCGGCAGCGGCTGTAGCTTCGGCATTACTGCAAGCAGCAGCTTGGACGAGGCGGCGGCCGACAGGGTGCGCAGGCGGCTGCGGGGCACGCATTCCAGCACCGCCTGCATCGCCGTCACGACCAGATCGACCGCGTCGCGAGGGACACAGGCACCGAGCCAGCGCGTCCCGTCCAGCGTATCGATGCCGAATGCCACCGCACCCGGGGCGACCCGCAGACTGATGTCGGCGCGCTCACCGGAAATGGACACCGGTCCAACCTCGTCGACGAGGACGCCGAACTTTGCGGGCAGCCCGCGCAGACGCGGCTCGCCGGCGAGAATTTCCTCGAGCCGTTCGGCGATGCCGTAGGCAACGGATCCGCGCTCGGCGAGCGGCGCCACCATCACGTTGCGCACGGCCTCCGATGCGACATCGGCGTCGAGCAGCCCGAACCGCCCGAGTTCGGCCTGCTGCTCGTCGAGGCGGTTGTCGCTCAGGCCGCGAATCTGCAGGTTGGCGCGGCGCGTCAGGTCGATATGCCCGTTCCCCAGTCGCTGCGCGGCATCGGCCAGCATGCGCGCAGCATCAAGGTCGAAGCGACCGACGCGCGGTCGCACGCGCACGATCAACCCGTCGCCGCTCTGCATCGGCCGCAGAGCGCCGGGGCACCAGCCCTTCTTCAGGATCGCCGCGGCCGTGCTCATCTCGCGCCTTCTTCGACCGGCCGCGCAGGCGGCGCAAGGCCGATCGCGCGCGTCAGATCGCGCTCCACCGCATTGCGCCGCGTCATCCAGAGACCGCGGTCGAGCGCCTCCCTGAGGCGCGCCGCGATGGCCGCGACCGCCGCCGGGTTGCGTGCCGCCATCGCATCGAGAACGGCTTCGTCGGCGATCAGCGCGGCATGGGTGGCGTCGAACAGCGGGCCGGGCACGATCTCCGCGGTCGCGGCGAAGGCATAGAGCGCATCGACCGACTGGGCGATCTCGGCCACGCCGCGATGGCCGTGGCCCAACATGGCCTGGATCCAGCGCGGATTGGTGAGGCGTCCCCGCACGACGCGGGCGATTTCCTCGGCCAGCCGCCGCGCCCTGGGCTTCGCCGTGTCGCTGGTGTCCAGATGATAGAGTTCGGGGTCGTTGCCCAGCAGCGCCGCCGCGGCGGCAAAGCCTCCCGCGAAGTCGGCCACACCGTCGCCATCCAGCACGTCACGTTCCCTGTCGTCCTGCGGATGTACCAGGAGGTCGGCCGTCGAGACGAGATGACGAAACCCCTCGCCCGCCGCACGAACCGGTTCGACCCCGCCATAGGCATGGGTCACGGCGCCGAGATAGATCTCGCCGAGATCGGCGCGCGCCTTCCAGTCGCCGTCGAGCGCCGCGTCGCCGGCCTGCGCGCCATAGCTGCCGGGCGCGCTGCCGAACACGCGCGCCAGATCCGCCCGGGTGCGCCGCGCCGCGGCCATCGGGTTGTCCTCGTCGGGCTCGTCGAGTTCGGCGACGCGCCGCACGGCCATGTCGAACAGCGCGATCTGCGTCTCGAAGATGTCGCGGAACAGGCCGGAGACCCTCAAGGTGACGTCGATGCGCGGACGGTCGAGCGTCGCGAGCGGCATCACCTCGATGCCGGTGACGCGGCTCGAGGCGGCATCCCACACCGGCTTCACCCCGAGATAGGCCAGCGCCTGCGCGAGATCATCGCCGCCGGTGCGCAGCGAGGCCGAGGCCCAGAGATCGATCACCAGCGCGCGCGGCGGCTCGCCGTGGTCCTGCAGGTATCGCCGCACCACCTCGTCGGCGGCGCGCGCGCCGATCGCGGCCGCCGTCCGGGTGGGGATGGCGCGCGGATCGATCGAGGTCAGGTTGCGCCCGGTCGGCAGCACGTCGGCCCGGCCGCGCGTCGGTGCACCGGCGGGACCGGGCGCAACGCGACGGCCGGCAAGCGCGGCCAGCAGGCCCGCGCGCTCGCGGGCGGCGCTCAGGCGGATCGGCGCGTCGTCGCCGCCCGTCGTGACGGCCAGCTGCGCGATCTTGGCCTCGTCGGGCAGCGCGCCGAAAACGTGCAGCCCTTCGCGGATGCTCAATTCCTTGATGTCGCAGAGATGGGCGTCGAGCTTGGCCACGGCTTCGCGGCTGGGCTCGTCCTTCGTCAGACCGCATTCAGCCGCGAGGCCGCTGCTCCAGGCGCGCTCCACGATCTCCTCCTCGAGGTGGCGCAGGCGCCGGCTGTCCATGCCGTCGGCCGCCGCATACTCCTCAATGATGCCTTCCATCTCGGCCAGCGCACCGTGCAGGCCGGCGGCGCTGAGCGGCGGGGTCAGATGGCCGATGGTGACGGCGCTCAGCCGGCGCTTGGCCTGTACCGCCTCGCCGGGATTGTTCACGATGAACGGATAGATGACCGGCACCGGCCCCAGCACGGCCTCCGGCCAGCAGCCGGCGGAGAGAGCCAGCGCCTTGCCGGGCAGCCATTCGAGCGTGCCGTGCGTGCCGAGATGGATCATCGCGTCCATCCGCTCCTGCTCGCGCAGCCACGCATAGAGCGCGACATAGGCGGGGCGCGGCGGGCAGTTCATGTCGTGATAGCCCGACTTGCGGTCCTGTTGCGTGCCGCGATCGGGCTGCAGCAGCACCATGACCTTGCCACAGCGAAGAACGGGCAGACGAAAATCTTTCGACGCCGCGCCCCACGTCTCCGCGAGATCGCTCCGGAGCGCGTCCGGCAGCGCCGCAAGCCAGTGCCTGTATTTCTCGAACGGTATCTCCAGCCAGTCGGCATCGCCGAGCAGCAGCCGTTCGACGTCGGCCACCTTCCAGTCGCAACCGCCGACGTCGTAGCCCTCGGCGCGCAGCAGCATCAGGATCTCGACCACGCTGGCCGGCGTGTCGAGGCCGACCGCGTAGCCGGTCCGTCCGCCGCGCGCGGGATAGTCCGACAGGACGAGCGCGAGCCGGCGCTCGGATGCGGGCGTGGCGCCGAGCTTCGCCCAGGAAGCCGCCAGCCGCGCCACATAGTCGATGCGATCGGGTTCGGGCTGGTGATGCACGCTGCCGAACTGCAGCGCCGGATTGGGCTCGCCCTCGGCCTTGAAGGAAATGGCGCGCGTCAGCAGTCGCCCGTCGAGTTCGGGCAGGACGACGTTCATCGCAAGATCGGCAGGCGCGAGGCCGCGCAGCGAGCCATCCCAGGCTTCACGTGCGCTACCGGAGAGAACGACCTGCAGCACCGGCACGCCGGCGCCGTCGAGCACCGTGGTGTCGTCGTCGCGCAGGGCCGAGAAGGCTGTGGTGTTCAGGATGATCGCGGGGTTGCGCTCGCGCAGCAGTGCCTCGAGCGGCGCATGCACCGCCGGATCCTTGAGGCTGCTGACGGCGACACCGACGGGGGCCAGACCCTGCGCGTCCAGCGCCTGCATCAGCGCGGTGATCGGCGCGAGGTCAGCCGCGATCAGGTTGGCGCGATAGAACACGACCAGCGCCGCCGGACGGTGATCATGCAGCGCCCCGAGGATCGTCAAAGGCCCTACCGGTTCGGGCGGCGTTACCGCGACGTCCCGGCCCAGCAGGCTCGCGGCGTAGCGCAGCGCCTGGCGCAGATTGGCCGTACCGCCGGCCCGGAAGTAGCCGTCAAGCCGGGAAAGCCGATCGGGCGTGAGCGTCGAGACGGCCGCGAGACGCGGATCGGGCCGGTCGTCACCCGGCAGCGCGGCGAACAGGATGCCATTGTCCCGCGCCGCGTCGCCGATGCGTTCGAAGCCGTAGCGCCAGTAGTCGAGGCCGCCCAGGCCGCGCACGATCACCAGCCGGGCATGCGAGATCACCTGCTCGACATGGAGATCGACCGACATCGGATGACGCAGTTT
Source organism: Reyranella aquatilis (assembly GCF_020880995.1). Lineage (GTDB taxonomy): Bacteria > Pseudomonadota > Alphaproteobacteria > Reyranellales > Reyranellaceae > Reyranella > Reyranella aquatilis. The sequence goes on from NZ_JAJISD010000007.1 coordinate 174,803, forward strand.
CTTGAGGCTCGCGAGCCTCAGCGTCGGCAGGACATCGGCATCCTGCTGCCAGGCCGCGGCGAGCGCCGACAGGTCGCTGTCGGAGAAGGAAAGAACGACGATCTCGCCCGGCGACTGTCCGAGGTCGACGGCGGCATCGGCCTCCTCGAGCGTCGCGAGCTGGGTCGCCAGGACGTGCATCTGCCTACCCCAGCAGGATCGCCCGGATACCCGTCTGGTCGAAGCCCTTCTGGCCGATGACGACGAGGCGGCCGCGCCGCGGCGCGCCGTCCGGCCAGCGGCGATCGAACTGGTGCTGGATGCGCGTGCCGACGCCCTGCACCAGCAGGCGCATCGGCTTGCCTGCGATCTCGACGAAGCCCTTCATGCGCAGCACGTCGTGTTCTTCGGCAGCCTTCACCATGCGGTCGATCAGCGCCTGCGGCGAGGCGTAGGCCGGCAGGTCGACGATGAACGTGTCGAAGTCCTCGTGGTCGTGCTCGCCTTCGAGGTCGTGATGCGAGGGACGAGCCGCGAGATCGGCCTCGGCCGCCGCGCCGAGACCCAGCAGCACCTTTACCGGCACCTGGCCGTGCCGCGTCTCCACGAGCGCGACCGCGCGCGGCAGGACCTTGCCGATCTCGTTGACGACGGATTTCCGGTCGGCATCCGTCATGAGGTCGGCCTTGTTCAGCAGGATCAGGTCGGCGCAGAGGATCTGGTCCTCGAACACTTCCTCAAGGGGATTGTCGTGATCGAGCGAGGAATCCTCCGCGCGCTGGCGGGCCACGGCCTCCGGGTCGTCGGCGAACCGGCCGGCCGCAACGGCCGCGCCGTCGACCACGGCCACGACACCGTCGACCGTGACGCGCGAGGCGATCTCGGGCCAGTTGAAAGCCTTCACGAGGGGCTTCGGCAAGGCGAGGCCGGACGTCTCGATCACGATATGCTCCGGCGGATTCGGGCGATCGAGCAGCCCCTTGAGGGCCGGCACGAAATCGTCGGCCACGGTGCAGCAGAGGCAGCCGTTGGCCAGCTCGACGATCGCATCCTCGGGGCAGCTCTCGACGCCGCAGCCCTTCAGGATCTCGCCGTCGATGCCGACATCGCCGAACTCGTTGACGATCACCGCGAGGCGGCGGTCGGCGTTCTCGAGGACATGACGGACGAGCGTCGTCTTCCCCGCTCCCAGAAAGCCGGTGACGATGGTGCAGGGGACCTTGGCGAGCGAGTTCATGACGACTCCGGGAGGTTCATCGGCGGGATGCGCGCGATGGTGTTCTTGCGAATGTGTTCAGGTCGGTCGCGCCACACCGTCACGCCCGTTTCGTGGGCGCTGTGCTGGCGCGCGAAGGCGAGCACGTCCGGCGCGTGCTGCTCGGCATCGAGGTTGCCGATCACGTAGGTCCACTTGCCGGGCGCGCCGACGGCAATCGTGCAGCCGCGCGAGCAGTTCGAAAGACACTCGACGCCCACGATCCGCGAGACCGGATAGTCGTCCGCCACGCCCTGCACCGCCGACAGCAGCCGGGCGCCGGCGCGGGTCGGATCGACGGTCGCGCCATCGGTACTGCTGCGGCAGGTCGTGCAGACATAGAGTGTAGAGGCGGTCATGCGGGGGGGCCTCGACCTAGAGGGTCGCGGCCGTCGCGGCCGCGGCGCCGATCACGGCCACGATCGCTCCCATCGCCGAAACGCCGAGGCCCCGGGATGGCTGGCGGACCAGCGCGACCGTCGCGATATAGGCTGCAACCGCGATCGCCGACTGCACGACGAACAGGCCGAGGAGATAGGCAGCGAGCGGCGTGGGCTCGGCGCCGACGATCGATTCGCCCAGCGCATGCCCGTGAACGAGGCCGGCCAGCGCGAACAGTGAAGCGGCCAGCATGGGCGGGAGCTTCGATCGCACGATCACGAGGCCGCCGATGACCAGTGTCGTCAGGCCCACCAGCAACTCGCCAGCCGGCAGGCCGATGCCCGCAAGGTGGACGGCGACGCCCGCGATGACGGCGGCGCTGAAGGCGAGGACCGGCCCGATCCCTCGGGCGGCAAGACCCGCAAGGATGCCGACGCCAACGACCGCGGCGAGATGGTCGAGGCCGATGACGGGATGGCCGAGGCCGGACAGAAGGCCGTTCAGGAAGCTCTGCGGAGTCTGGCCGCCCATCGGATGATGCGCGAAGGCCGGCGCCGCCGCCAACGAGACAAGCAGCCCAAGGGAACCCGAACGCATGATTGCCGCCTTCATGATCGTCTCCGTCGTTTGAAGGCGCTAGCCCTCGATAGCGTGGCCGTCTCCGACGGAGCCCGAACCTCCGGCAGAGCCGGGTGTCGGGTGGACCTCGTCCCTCGTGCTTCCCCGCGCGAGAACTCGGATGCGGCAGTTTCGACGGCAGGTTTCCTGGCTCTCGGCTCTTCGCCTTCGGCCACCTTCCCGGTTTCCCAGTGGTATCGAGGCCGTCGGCTCGCCGATCACAGTTGCGGGGGCAGCCGCGGATTGGGGCGCGAAGCCCGGCACCGTGTTCCCTTTTGATCCCCTCGCGGGGCACCGTCCCCTGCTTGATAGGGGGCCGGGCGAAGCCGCGTCAATCCTATTCGGTCCCTCGGCCGGAGTGGGCGATCAGGTGATCAGCCCGGCCGCCTGGATCGCCGCGACGCCGCCGGCGAGCATGACGAGGCAGCCCGCGATGACCAATGCGGTTCGCTGCGCCGGCCACCTGGTGACACCCAGCACGATCGCGCAGGACGCGACGCCCAGCGCGGTCTGGGCGACCAGCAGGCCCGCGACATAGGCCACGATCGGCACCGCATCCGCACCGATCAGGACGGCGCCCAGGGAATAGCCGTGGACCAGTCCGGCAACGGCAAAAATGGCCGACGCGACCTTCGGGCTGATGGGCCTTCGGATCAGGATGAGGATGCCGATCAGCATCGTCGTCAGCGCCACGAAGGTGCCGCCGGCAGGAATTTCGTACGGGCTGAGCTGGATCGCCACGCCCACGATAGCCGCGGCACCGAAGGCCAGGACCGGAAGGATGCCGCGGGCTGCAATGCCTACCAGAATACCGATGCCGATCATCGCCGCCAGGTGGTAGACGCCGAACACCGGCAGGCCGACACCCTGGATGAAGCCTTCCGCGAAGGTCCGGGGCGGCTCCTCTTCGATCAGCGTCTGGGCACGGGCCGGCATAGTCAGGAAAGCGAGCAAAACCGCCATTGCGATGGCTTGCCCACGGACGAGAACCGCCCTTTCCTCCCCGGATCGTGTTCGAGACTCGCGTCTTGGGGCGCGCATGGGTCTCAGATAGGGTGCAGCGTCACAATTCGTCAATTCTAATCCGCAGCGCCGCTGAAACTATCAATTAAACTGGCAATTTCATTGGTTCCAAGGGCCGAAATTCCATGATGGACGAAAACGACGATGACGCACGGCACAGGAACAAGATGGCCAATCGCAAGGCCATCCAGGATGCCGAAGTGGCGGCAAAGACCGTCGAGAAGGGTCTGCTGATCGTCCATACCGGCAAGGGCAAGGGAAAATCGACGGCGGCCTTCGGGCTGATGCTGCGCGCCCTCGGACGCGGGTTGCGGTGTGGCGTCGTGCAGTTCGGCAAGGGGGCCTGGCAGACCGGGGAACGCACCGCGGCCGAGCGCTTCGGGAACCAGGTCGAGTGGCACACGCTGGGCGAGGGCTTCACCTGGGAGACGCAGGATCGCAGCCGCGACGTCGCCGCGGCGGAGCGCGCGTGGGCAGCGGCGCAGAAACTCATGGCCGATCCGACCATCCGCTTCATCGTGCTCGACGAACTGAACATCTCGCTGCGCTACGATCATCTGGAGATCGGCGCCGTCGTCGCCGCACTCAAGGCGCGCCGTCACGACCAGCACATCGTCGTGACGGGCCGCAACGCCAAGCAGGAGCTGATCGACGCCGCCGACCTCGTGACCGAGATGACCCTGGTCAAGCACCACTTCGCCGCCGGCGTGAAGGCGCAGGAAGGCATCGAGTTCTGATGCAACCCGATCGGAGGCCAGCGCGCGCCCTCATGATCCAGGGCACGGGCTCCGACGTCGGCAAGTCGCTGTTGGTTGCGGGCCTCGCCCGTGCCTTCACGCGACGCGGCCTGCGCGTACGGCCGTTCAAGCCGCAGAACATGTCCAACAATGCCGCGGTCACGGCCGATGGTGGCGAGATCGGCCGGGCGCAGGCGCTGCAGGCGCGCGCCGCACGCATCGCCACCAGCGTCCACATGAATCCGGTGTTGCTGAAGCCGCAGACCGATGTCGGTGCGCAGATCGTCGTTCAGGGTCGTGTCGTCGGCAATGCGAAGGCCCGCGAATACCAGTCGATCAAGCCGCGCCTTCTCGGCGCCGTGCTCGACAGTTTCGGCCGTCTCGCCGCCGAGGCCGACCTCGTGCTGGTCGAGGGCGCGGGCTCGGCGTCGGAGGTCAATCTGCGCGCGTCCGACATCGCCAACATGGGCTTCGCGCGCGCTGCCGACGTTCCCGTCGTGCTGGTGGGCGACATCGATCGCGGCGGCGTCATCGCGAGTCTGGTCGGCACGAAGGTCGTGATCGAGCCCGAGGACGCCGCGATGATCGTGGGCTTCCTCGTCAACCGCTTCCGCGGCGATCCCAGCCTGTTCGCCGACGGCATGGCGCGTATCGCCGAGCAGACCGGATGGGCCGCGCTGGGCCTCGTGCCCTACTTCGCCGAGGCCCAGAAGCTTCCCGCCGAGGATGCGCTGGGCATTCCGGGCCGCAGCGATTCGAATGGTGCGATCAGGATTGCGGTTCTGGCCTATCCGCGAATCGCCAACTTCGACGATTTCGATCCGCTGCGGCAGGAGCCGGGGGTCGACGTCGCGTTCATTCGCCCTGGCGAGCCGATCCCGGGCGACGCGGCCCTGGTCATCCTGCCGGGCTCGAAGGCCACCATCGCCGATCTGGGCGTCCTGCGCGAAACCGGCTGGGACATCGATCTCGCCGCGCATCTGCGCCGCGGCGGTCACGTGCTGGGGATCTGCGGCGGCTACCAGATGCTGGGGCGACGCGTGGCCGATCCCGACGGGATCGAGGGCCCACCCGGCAGCGTCGAGGGGTTGGGCCTGCTCGACGCCGACACCGTGCTGGGGGGCGACAAGCGGCTGGTCGAAGTGTCGGGCACGACGATCGTGGGAGGCGTGCCCTTCAAGGGCTACGAGATGCATGTCGGCCGCACCACCGCGTCGCAGCCGCCGATGCTCGATCTCGGCGGCGGCCGCACCGACGGTGCCGTCGATGCGAGCGGCCGGGTCGCCGGCTGCTACATCCATGGCCTGCTGGCCGACGATCGCCAGCGCCGCCACTGGCTGGAACGGATCGGCGCGCCGGGTTCCGATCTCGACTACGAAGCCGGGATCGAGGCCACGCTCGACCGGCTGGCCGACCATCTCGAGAAGCATGTCGACTGTACGCGGCTGCTCGAACTCGCGCGCGTGCCGACGATCAAGGCAGCAGAATGAGCCCGGCGAGGATCGCGACGGCGGCCATCTGCAGCCAGCAGGCCAGACGATAGAGACGCAGCGCGGCGCGGATGTCGGCGGCCGTCAGATCGCTGCGCCCCTCGCCCATCCAGCGATCGTCGACCTTCACGCCGCCATAGACGCGCGGGCCGGCCAGACGGATGCCGAGCGCGCCCGCCATCGCCGATTCGGGCCAGCCGGCGTTGGGCGAGCGATGATGACGCGCGTCGCGCCTCACCGCGGCGAGCGCCCGCGCCGGCGACAGGCCCGGCCGCAGCGACGCGGCCAGCACCAGCCAGAGTGCGGCGAGACGCGAGGCCGGCAGGTTGACGTAGTCGTCGAGCCGCGCCGACGCCCAGCCGAACGCGCGGTAGCGGTCCGACTTGTGGCCGATCATCGAATCGGCAGTATTGATCGCCTTGTAGGCCAGCGCACCCGGCAGGCCGGCGACGACCATCCAGAACAATGGCGCCACGATGCCGTCGGAGAAATTCTCGGCGAGGCTTTCGATGGCGGCGCGGCTGATCGCGGGCTCGTCGAGTTCGCTGGTGTCGCGGCCGACGATCATCGACACCGCCTTGCGCCCGCCGACGACGCCCTCGCGCTCCAGCACCGTGGCGACGGCTTCCACATGGTCGTGAAGGCTGCGCTGCGCCAGCAGCGAACTTGCAAGCACCGCGCAGAGGATCGTGCCCGCGACACCGGGCAGCAACGCCCCGCAGAGCTGCGCGATCGCGAGACCGCCGAGCAGGCTCGTGGCCAGCAGCACCAGCAGCGTCACGACGCCAAAGAAGCGGCGCTGGTCGTACGAACGTTGCGGCGAATTCCACGCCTGTTCGCACCATGCTATGAGCCGCCCGATCCAGGTGACGGGATGGCCGATGGCGCGATAGAGGGCGTCGGGATATCCGAAGGCCGCCTCGACGGCGACGGCAACGAGGGCGAGACCCGCGAACATGAGCGCTCTGCCTAACATGGCGAACCCGGCCGGCAAACCGGTCGAGCATGGCGGCGACCTGTCGGCCGTGCGGCGCCGCTTTCCCGACGCGCCGCTGCCGTGGCTCGACCTGTCGACGGGCATCAATCCCGTTCCCTATCCTGTGCCCGATCTGCCACGGGATGCCTGGGCGCGCCTGCCCGCGCGCGAACAGGCCGAGGCGCTGATCGACGCGGCGGCGCATCGCTACGGCGTGGCTGACCGCTCCACCCTCGTCGCCGCCCCGGGCACGCAGGCCCTGATCCAGGCGCTTCCCCGCCTCGTGCCGAAGGCGCGCGTCTGCATCGTCGGCCCAACCTATGAGGAACACGAGACCTGCTGGCGGCGACAGGGCCACCAGGTCTCCGTCGTCGCCACTCTCGACGACGCGCGGGACGCCGATGTGGTCGTTCTGGTCAATCCCAACAATCCCGACGGCCGGCTCGTGCCGGTCGAAAGGCTCGTCGCGGCCGCCCGCCTGCTCGTGGTCGACGAGGCCTTCATCGACCTGCTGCCGGCTGCCGCGAGCCTCGCGCCCACCCTGCCGCCGCGCACCGTCGTGCTGCGCTCGTTCGGCAAGACCTATGGGCTCGCCGGGGTGCGGCTGGGCTTCGCCATCGCGGGCCCCGACATCGCGGCGGCGCTGCGCGCCGATCTCGGCCCATGGGCGGTCTCGGGGCCGGCGCTCGAAATCGGTCGCGTCGCCCTGGCGGACGATGCCTGGCTGGCCGCGACGGCGGAGCGGCTGACAGCGGACCGTCGCCGGCTCGACGAAATCCTGGTGTCGGCGGGCTTCACCATCGTGGGCGGCACGCCGCTCTTCTGCCTCGCCGACCATCCCGAGGCCGCATCGACGGTCGACCGGCTTGGCCGAAATGGCATCCACGTGAGAGCCTTCCGGCAGAGTCCCAGGCGGCTGAGATTCGGCCTGCCGGGCGATGCCGCATCGTTCGACCGTCTTCGCACCAGCCTGACCTGAGGAAACCGTGACCGATCCATCGCGCAGGAGCTTGATCGCCGGCGGTGCCGCCCTTGCCGCCGCGGGCGCCCTCGACGCTTCCGGAACACCGGCCCACGCACAGGCCCAGACCCAGACCCAAGCACCGGCCCGTATCACCGGCGGCACGCAGTCGGCCTTTCCCTCGGCCGAGGCGCCGGGCTCGAACGACGGCGGCTACAACATCCTCTTCATCCTGACCGACCAGGAACACTACATGGGCCCGCGCTGGCCCATTCCTCTGCCGGGCCACGAGAGGCTGCGCAGCACGGGCACCTTCTTCGAGAACCACCAGATCGCGTCGGACATGTGCTCGGCCTCGCGCGCGGTGATCTATACCGGCCTGCACACGCCGCATAACGGCATCTTCGACAATGCCGGCGTGCCCTACATGAAGAGCCTGGATCCCAAGCTGCCGACCATCGGCAAGATCCTGCGCAGGATGGGCTACTACACCGCCTACAAGGGCAAGTGGCACCTGAACGGCGCGATGGCGATGGAGAACCACGCCGGCGACATCAAGGCGCTGTTCGAGACCATGATGGATCGCGACTACGGCTTCTACGATTACACCGGCGTCGGCGACTTCATCGAGGGCGCCCAGGGCGGCTACCAGTACGACCAGATCACGGCGGCGCAGGCGATCCAGTGGCTGAAGGCCAAGGGCCGGCCGATGACCGACCGCAAACAGCCCTGGTATCTCGCGATCAATCTCGTGAATCCGCATGACGTGATGTGGGTGAACACCGACCGGCGCGGCGAGCCGCCGGTCCAGGCGGTCGAGGCCAAGCTCACCATCGCCTATCCACCCGACGATTCCTTCTACCGGCAGGAATGGAACGACATCCCGCTGCAGAAGACCTGGCAGCAATCGCTCGACACGCCCGACCGCGTCCCGGCGCATCGCATCTACAAGGCCGCCAACGGCATCCTGACGGGACTGATCCCGCAGGAGGAATGGCGCATGCGGCTGCGCCAGAACTACTATTTCAACGCCATCCGCGACGTCGACCAGCAGATCGTGCAGGTGCTGGACCAGCTCGACCGGCTCGATCTCACCGACAGGACGATCGTGATCTTCACGTCCGATCACGGCGACCTGCTCGCCAGCCATGGCGGCCTGCAGGGCAAGGGCACCACGACATACCGCCAGCAGAACCACGTGCCGATGCTGGTGGTGCATCCCGAGATCAAGGGCGGCCAGCGCTGCCTCGAGACGACGTCGCATCTCGACTTCGTGCCGACCATCGTGTCCCTCACCGGAAAATCGACGGCGCCGGTGGCCGACACGATGGCGCTGATGAAGGGTCGGGATTTCTCGCCGCTGCTGCGCCAGCCGGTGAACCCGGCCTTCACGCAGAGCCGCGGCGGTGTGCTGTTCTGCTACAGCCAGCTCATGGTTCACGACGCGAACTTCACGAAGCAGCTCTACGAGACGCTGCTGGACAAATCGATCGCGCGCTCGGACCTTTTCAGGAAGATCGAGTCGTTTCCGGTCGACTGGAAACTGCGCGTCTGCATCCGCTCGATCGTCGACGAACGCTACAAGTTCAGCCGCTACTTCTCGTTCCGCAACTTCAACACGCCTTCGACCCTGGAAGAGCTCCGCGCCCACAACGATCTCGAACTCTACGATCTCGCGAACGATCCCGACGAGATCGTGAACCTCGCCCACGATTTCGAACGCAATCGCGATCTCATCGCGCGAATGAACGCCAAGCTGAACGCGCTGATCGAACGCGAGATCGGCACCGACGACGGCCGCTTCATGCATCTCGATTCGTGGATCGACTGGAAGGACGCGACGCCGGCGGCGATCAATATTTAACAGTGCGCGATTGCTATGGCGCAAATGAGCAAAGGTCCTTCGCTTCGCTCAGGATGACACCAGTTTTTGAAGGGGCGCACTGCGTCCATTCCAACAATCTTGTCATGCTGAGCAAAGCGCCGAAGGCGCGTAGTCGAAGGACCTTTCAGGTACCGCAGAACGTGCGATAGATGCCCTGATCCGGCGGCGCGGGTTCGGCATAGGCCTCGAGACCGGGCCGTTCCTCGTAGGGCTTTGCCAGCACCGCGAGCAGTTCCTCGAACGGCGCATAGTCCTCGTGCTCGGCCGCGGCCGAAAGGGCCTGCTCGACGCGGTGGTTACGCGGGATGTAGAGCGGGTTCGCAGCATGCATAGCGGCCCGGCGTTCCGCGCCGTCCCGCGGCTCGTGCGTCAGGCGCTCGCGCCAGCGCCCGATCCAGGCATCGAAAGCTTCCGGCTTGTTCGTGAAGAGACCACGAACCCCGGCATCGGCTAAAGGATCGGCCGCCGCGTCACCCAGCCGCCGGAAAGTCAGCGTGAAATCGGCCTGCCCGTCGGTCATGGCATTCAGCAGGTCCTGCGCCAGCGCCGCGTCGCCCTCCTCCTCGGTCGAGAGACCGAGCTTCTGCCGCAGCCCGCCGATCAGGGCGGCGACGTAGCGATCGCGGAAGGTCCCCAGCGTCTCGTTGGCGATGGCCAGCGCCCTGTCATTGTCCTCGGCCAGCAAGGGCAGCAGCGTCTCGCCGAAGCGCGCCAGGTTCCAGTGCGCGATGCTGGGCTGATGGGCATAGGCATAGCGGCCCTGCTGGTCGATCGAGCTGAACACCGTCTCGGGATTGTAGGCATCCATGAAGGCGCAGGGACCGTAATCGATGGTCTCGCCGGCGACCGAACAATTGTCGGTGTTCATCACGCCATGGATGAAGCCGACCAGCAGCCACTTGGCGACCAGCGCGGCCTGTCGGCCGATCACCGCCTCGAACAGTGCGCGATAGGGCTCGGCGGCCTCGCGTGCCTCGGGGTAGTGGCGCGCGATGACATGGTCGGCGAGCAGGCGCAGCGCCTCGGTGTCGCGGCGCGCGGCGAAGAACTGGAAGGTGCCGACACGGATATGGCTGGAGGCGACGCGGGTCAGCACCGCGCCCGGAAGCTCGCCGTCGCGCCAAATCGGCTCGCCGGTGGTGACGGCGGCCAGCGAGCGCGTCGTCGGAATGCCCAGCGCGGCCATCGCCTCGCTCACGATGTATTCGCGCAGCACCGGCCCGACCGCGGCGCGGCCGTCGCCGCTGCGCGAGAAGGGCGTGGGGCCCGAGCCCTTGAGTTGGATGTCGCGGCGCACGCCGTCGCGGTCCACGACCTCGCCCAGCAGGATGGCGCGGCCGTCGCCGAGCTGCGGCACGAAGTTGCCGAACTGGTGGCCGGCATAGGCGAGCGCGATCGGCTCCGAACCCGGCGCCACCTTGTTGCCGGCCAGCATCGCCACGCCGTCGGGCGAGGCGAGCACTTCAGGATCGAGGCCGAGCTGCAGGGCCAGCGCGCGATTGAGCTTCACCAGCCGCGGCGCCGCGACCGGCGTCGGCGACAGGCGGGCATAGAAGCGCTCGGGCAACCTTGCGTAGCTGTTGTCGAACGGCAGGCCCGGCAGCGTGTCCATGCTCTGATTCCTCCCTACTCGTCGTAGCGCGCCGTGGGGACGCCGCTCATGCGGTCGTAGTGAAGCGAGATGTTCTTCAGAGTGCAGAGATTGAGGTACCCCCACACGACCGGTGGCCCGCCATCGGCGAAGGTGACCCTGAGATCGCCCATGCACCAGTCGGGCGAGGCCCGGTAGGACACTTCGCGGGCCTCGCCGGGCCTGATGGCCGACCGCAGGAAATTCGGCCCCCACATGTTGAGCTGTGTCGGCGACACGGACAGCTGGGTGATTGGAATTTGCGTCGAATTCTTCAGCCGGAAGGCGGTTTCCTGGGCGACGGCCTGCCCGGCGAAAAGAACGAGGGCGGCGGCAGCCAGAGAGCGCATCATGGACAAAACAACCTCACAGCGAACGACGGGTTGCGCACGAGTCTGTCGCAGATCGCCGAAGCGCGCTAGAGGGAGAGCATGACGCTGTTGATCGGCCACCCGTCGTTCCTCGAACACGATACGGGCGACTTCCATCCCGAACGCGCCGACCGGCTGCGCGCCGTGACGGCGGCGCTGGCCGACGAGGAATTCGCGGGCCTGACCCGTCTCGTGGCGCCCGCAGCCACGATCGAGCAGCTGACGCGCGTCCACCCACGGAACTATGTCGATGCCATCCTGGGAATCCGGCCGCCCGAGGGCGAGCTGGTGCACGTCGACGGCGACACGGTCATGAGCGCCGGCAGCGCCAACGCGGCGCGTCATGCCGCCGGCGCCGTAATTGCGGCAGTGGACGGGGTGCTGAGTGGGTCTACCCGCACCGCCTTTGCCGCGGTGCGCCCGCCCGGACATCACGCGACACCCGACGTTCCCGGCGGTTTCTGCCTGTTCAACAACGTCGCGATCGGCGCGATGCATGCCCGCGCCGCCTACGGCCTGCGGCGCGTGGCCTTGATCGACTTCGACGTGCATCACGGCCAGGGCACACAGGCCGTGGTCGAGCCCGATCCCGACCTGTTCTACGCCTCGACGCACCAGTATCCGCTCTATCCCGGCACCGGTTCGGCCCGCGAGCGCGGCGTCGCCGGCAACGTGGTCAACGTCCCCCTGGCGGCCGGCAGCGGCAGCGCGGCGTTCCGGGCGGCCTGGGGCGACCGGCTGCTGCCGGCGCTCGACGACTTCACCCCCGAACTGGTCATGGTGTCAGCGGGGTTCGATGCCCATCGCCGCGATCCGCTGGCGCAGCTCGACGTCGAGACCGAGGACTTCGTCTGGCTGACCGAGGAATTGCTGGCGATCGCCGACCGACATGCGCGCGGCCGGCTCGTCTCGGTGCTGGAGGGCGGGTACGATCTGGCCGCCCTCGCCGAATCGGTCTCGGCCCACGTACGTGCCCTGATGCGGGCCTGAAACGACTTGCGCGCGTAACAGTCCCGGGCGACTTTCTCGCCGCGTGAGAAATTACAGCTACTGCATTCTCCTCGGCCTTCTCCTGTGGGTCGCCGCCGCCGTGCTCGCAGGCCCGACCCTGGCCGCCGGCGGTGCCCACGTCGTCGACGATTCGGAAGTCGAAACGCCCGGTACCTGCCATGTCGAGCTCTGGGTTGCGGAATTCGTGCCGGGCGACGGCTACGGCAACTTCGCACCCGCTTGCACGGCGCTGGCGATCCCCTGGCTCGAGATCGGCGCCGCCTATGCCCACTATTGGGATCAGGTCATCGGCGGGCCGCTGATCGGCCCGCAGATGAAGATCAACTTCCAGCCGGCTTCCACGGGCGTCGGCATCGGACTGGGCCTCAATGCGGGCGTCAATGCGCGCACGGGCTATCTCGGTCTCGCGGGACTGACGGCACTGGTGACCGTGCCGGTGACGGAGAAGTTCAGGATCAACGTCAACGCCGGCTGGAGCTACCTGCAGAGCAATCAGCCGAACGCCCTGTTCTGGGGCGCCCAGGTCGAACTCGATGTCGGCTGGGACCTGTCACTGATGATGGAAGCGTTCGGGCGCCAACCCGGTGTCGTCGGCAACCAGATCGGCCTCCGCTTCACGCCCTCCGCACATCCCCGGTTCGATTTCGACCTGCTCGCAGGCACCGTCTACGACGCGCCGAATACCAAGTTCTTCACGCTGGGTGTCACAATCCGGTTCTGAAATCGTCGCAGGGCAGTAACGCCGCTCGCGTGATATCGAGCGGCGATGGTGGCGTTGCGATTCCTTCGTGAGAAGCGGAAGGGCGGTCCGGCATGGACGGGTGTCGCCGTGATCGCGGCCGTCCTGCTGGCAGGCGCGCCCGCACGCGCCGACGACCTCGCCGCTCCCGCCTCCGGCTTCTATGCGGGCGGCCATGTCGGCTATCTGTTCGGCACAGCCACGGCGACCTTCGCCGACCCGATCCCGGGCGCGACGGCCGGCGGCACGACGCCCTACGGCGCCTTCTTCGGCGGCGTGCAGGCCGGCTACGAACACTACCTGCCCTCCCGCCTGATGCTGGGCATCGAGCTCGACATGTCGTTCCCCAGTGCACAGGACCTGTCGCAGGTCCTGTCCTACCGGGCGACGGCCACGGCGACCGCCAACCAGCAGCTCGAATATCTCGCCAGCCTGCGCGGCCGGCTGGGCTACGCGCTCGACCGGTGGACGCCTTTCGTCAGCGGCGGCATCGCCTGGGCCAGCACGCGCTCCGAACGGATCGACCTCACCACTGGCAACGATGCCGCAACGCCGAGCAACATCCGGACCGGCTACGTGCTGGGCGCCGGCGTCGACTACCGATTCGATTCGAGATGGTCGGCGCGCGCGGAGTATCTGTTTACAAGCCTGCCTCTCAGCGGTTTCACCTTTGCCGCACCGGCCCTCTACGATTCGCTCTACGACCTTCACAGGGTCAGGCTCGGACTGAACTACAAGTTCGGCGCAAGGGAGAAAGAGTCGGACGAGAAGCCGGATCGCGGGCCGGGCTCGTGGGAAATCCACGGCCAGACGACCTTTATCTTCCAAGGCTATCCGCCGATCGCCGCAGCCTACTCCGGCGACAACAGCCTGCCGCCGCAGGGCCAGAGCCGGGAGACCTGGACGGTTTCGGCCTTCCTCGGCGTGCGGCTCTGGGAAGGCGCGGCGCTCTACTACAATCCCGAGCTGCTGCAGGGTTTCGGCGTCGCCAACACGACCGGCGCCGGCGGCTATCCCAACGGCGAGGCGCAGAAGTCCAACTTCCCCTATCCGCGCTACAACACCTCGCGCCTGTTCCTGCGCCAGGAGATCGGCCTCGGCGGCGAGCGCGAGAAGGTCGAGAGCGAGTATGGACAGCTCTCCGGCGAACGCGACGTCTCGCGCGTCACGCTCCAGGCGGGCAAGTATTCGGTGAAGGATCTCTTCGACGGCAATACCTACGCCGAGGATCCGAGGGTCGACTTCCTCAACTGGTCGATCTGGGCGGCCGGCGCGTTCGACTATCCGGCCGACCGGCTCGGCCTCACCTGGGGCTTCGCCGCCGAACTGAACCGGCCGAACTGGGCGGTGCGCGCCGGCTATTTCCTGGTCGGCAACGAGCCCAACGCCAACACCTTCGACACCGCCCTGTTCACGCGCGGCGGCTATGTCGGCGAGCTGGAGCTGCGCTACCGGCCTTTCGACCGGCCGGGCGCGGTGAAGCTCGGTACCTGGATGAACAGCGCCTTCTCGGGGTCCTACAACGAGGCGGTGGCGCTGGCGGCGCTCACACCCGGCCTGAACGCCAACGACACGATTGCCCAGACGCGGCGCGGACGCACCAAGTACGGGCTCTATCTCAATCTCGAGCAGGAGATCACCGACGATATCGGCCTGTTCGGCCGCTTCAGCTGGAACAACGGCGTGTCGGAGATCATGGCCTTCACCGACATCGACACCAGCCTGTCGCTCGGCGCGTCGATCAAGGGCACGCGCTGGGGCCGACCCGATGATCGCATCGGCATCGCGGGGGCACTCAACAATCTGTCCGCCGATCACAGCAACTATCTCGCGGCCGGAGGACTGGGCGTCCTCGTCGGCGACGGTGCGCTCACCTACGCGTCGGAAGCCGTCGTCGAGACCTACTATGCCTTCCAGATCGCGCAGGGCGTCGTCGCTACCGCCGACTACCAGCTCCTGGTCAATCCCGCCTACAACGCGGTGCGCGGCCCGGTGAACGTGTTCAGCGGCCGCCTCTCGGCACGCTTCTAGTCCGCAGCGGAAAACGAGTTCGAAGCGGCTGGAGGAAGTCCGGACGACGGAGCTTTGTCGGGCGCTCGAGACTCTCGCGGCTTTGCGTGGCGTGCCTACTTCTGATCCATGTACCAGGTGCCGTCCCAGCCAGCCGGCGCGCCGTCCTTCAGGAACTTCTCGCAGCGCGCGATGAAGACGCGGCAGGCCGCATCCTCCTCGCGCATCGCCGCCGCGGCCCGGAAACCGCCCAGCGCCGCGTCGAAGCGTCCGTCGACATAGGCCGCGCGCGCGGCCTCCCAGGCGGCGAGGAACGGCGCGTGTTCGGCCTCGGTCGCGATCTCCCCCAGCGGTTCGTACACGTCGTGCGCTTCGGTCGTGCCCACCGCGACCACGCGGTCGATGTGGCGCCACACGAAGAGTTCGGAGGTCGGGCGGGCGATCTCGCCGCTCGCGAGGATCTCCGTGCCGTAGACCTTGTTCATGCCTTCGAGGCGCGACGCCTGGTTCGCGACCTGGCCGACCAGCGTGTAGTTGATGCGCTCGCGTGCGCCGACATTGCCCACGACCGCCGGGCCGGTATGCAGCCCGAAGCGCGTGCGGAAGCCCGGCCGGCCGCGGTCGCGCCACTTCTCCGACAGGGCGCGGCCGGCGGCGGCGGCCTGCAGGGCGCCGCGGCAGGCGTTGGCGATATGCTCGGGATCGGTCGCCGGCGCGTTCCAGAACGCCATGATGCTGTCACCGATATACTTGTCGATCATGCCGCGATTGGCCGAGATCGCCGATCCCAGCGCCTCGAAATACCGCGACAGCCGGCTGGTCAGCAGTTCGGGCTCCATCGTCTCGCTGAGCAGCGAGAAACCCTCGATGTCCGTGAACATCACCGTGATCTCGCGCCGCGTGCCGCCGACGCCGCTGCTCTCGGGCGATCGCATGATCTGCTGCACGAGGTCCTTGGAGACGTACCGGCCGAAGATCTCGAGCCCCTCGCGCATGTTCTCGACCGCATCCGAAAGTCTAACGATTTCGCGGATGCGGCTGCGCACCGGCTGCCGGTCGGAAAAGTCGAGCTGGCGGATCCTCTCGGTCTTGAGGGCGATGCGGGCGATCGACCGCGAGACGATCAGCGACGCCGCCAGCGCGCCGAGGATGGCGAGCAACACCGCGACCGCGGCGGCGATGGCCGCCCGCTGCAACAACTCGCGCGACTGCGCCGTGAGTTCACGCACGGGGACCGCCGCCGCAACGATGAAACGCTGCCCCAGAAGCGGCGCCATGCGATGCACGATCACGCGATAGTCGTGGTCGCCGGCCGTCACTTCACGATCGATCTTGATGTCGGTGGCAACGGCCTCGCGAACGGCGTCATGCAGTATCTTTCGCACGACTTCGTCTCCCGGCAGGCAGCCCGGCAGCGTGGGCGCGCAGGGTTCTGATTCGATTTCGACGGCGCCGGCCGCGTGTCCGACCACGATCACCGAATTGGCCGTGATCTTGTAGGCGGTGAGCAGCTGGGACAGCGTGCGCAGCGTGAAATCGAAACCGATGACGCCTTGGCCGTCCCGCAGCGGGATGCCCGCAGAAATGCCGGCATCGGGCGTCTGCGCGAAGCGGTAGGGCTCGGTGAGGATGGCCGCGCCTGCCTTCGTCGCCTCGACGTACCAGGGGCGCGTGCGCGGATCGTAGTTGGTCGTCAGACTCTGCGACCGGCCGTGCGTGCCGTCGGGCGCGTAGAACCACCAGGTTTCGAGGCGGGGCGGCGTCCCCGCCTCGATCACGCGCACGATCGTCGATTCGCCATCCGGTGCGTCGAGCTCGAGGCGCTTGGCGATGCTCAAAGTTTCCAGCTGGCCGGCGTAGATGAAGCTGCCGTCGGCATAGCCGACGAACGCGGCCTGAACGGCGGGATGACGCCGCAGCATGGCGATGAGCTGGTGGCGTCGCTCCTCATCGGTCAGGGGATTTTCGGTGACGTTGAAACTCGGGCCGAAGGCGAGCGCCTGGCCGACCGAGATCACGACGTGCAGGCCGTCGGTGAGGAAATCCTCGACCGCGGTCTCCAGGTTCGCAACACGCTGGTCCGCGCTGCGCTGCTCGAGGAAGGTGACGGAGCGCCAGCCCAGCCAGAGCAGCACGGAAGCCAGCGGCACGACGATCAGAGCGATGAGCGTCAGCATCGTGATGCTGAACGGAATCGACCGACGCGCCGGCGTCATCACACCCTTCGAACCGGAACGACAGCGGGCGGGACTAGGCCTTCACCGCATTCCACTTGCAGCCGCCGTCCTGGCTTTGCGCCACCAGCGTCGGCGGCGTCGCCCCCAGATCGGCGGTGTAGATGAGGTTCATGCGGCCGAGATTGAAGGTCCCCTGGTACACATTGGGGCGGATCGGCTTCAGCTTGACGTCGATCCCGCCCGCCGACTTGATCTCGGCCTGGCCGTTCACCATCCTGAACGTGTGCTCCCGCGTGAACGCTGAATCGGCCTGGATGCAGCCGGAAATGCTGTTGGGGTTCTCCTTGAACCAGAATTTCACCTCGGCGTCCTGCTGGGCCGCAGCGGCGAACGGCATCAGCCCCACGAGGGCGAGGATGGCGGTTCTTTTCACGAGCATGGCTGTTCTTCCTTCAAGGGCCGGGGCTGCCGGCCACTCTACAGCGGGCGGGCCGGCTCGTCAGTCTTTGCTGCGCAGCAGCCCGTAGGCCCCGCCGGCGAGCGCCCCGCCCAGCAGCGGCGCCACCCAGAACAGCCAGAGCTGCGACAGGGCGGCCCCGCCCACGAACAGGGCCGGCGCCGTGCTGCGGGCCGGGTTCACCGAGGTGTTGGTCACGGGAATGGTCACCAGGTGGATGAGGGTCAGCGCCAGCCCGATCGCGAGACCCGCCGCGCCCGGTGTGACACGCTTGTCGGTGGCGCCGAGGATGACGGTCACGAAGCCGAAGGTCATCACCACCTCGATCACCAGCGCGGAAACCAGACCGTATTTGCCGGGCGACCGGTCGCCATAGCCATTGGTCGCGAAGCCGCCGATCTCGGCGCCGGCCTTCCCGGTGGCGATGACATAGAGAATGGCGGCGCCTGCTATCCCGCCCAGCACCTGAGCGACCACGTACTGCACGACCTCGCCCCTGGGATGGCGGCCGGCGATGGCGAGGCCCACCGTCACCGCGGGATTGAAGTGTCCGCCCGACACGCCGCCCACGGCATAGACCATTGTGAGAACGGTGAGGCCGAAGGCCAGCGCCACGCCCAGGAAGCCGATCCCGAGTTGCGGGAATCCCGCGGCCAGCACGGCGCTGCCGCACCCGCCCAGCACGAGCCAGGCGGTTCCCAAGAATTCTGCATAGAGACGGTTGCTGATCGGCATTGTTTCTCTCCCCGAGTTGCCGAGGCGGAGTCTACGCCCTCACGAACCGGGCCGCCCGCACATTCGCGCACGCCGCGCGCTTCTTTGCACAGCGTTGGATGTTCTCCCGCAACGCACCCCAACCGTCACCGAACGGAAACCTCACGGTCATCGATGCGTCCTAGCGTGCCGCCCTTGCGTTAGAGGGAGTTACCGCCATGTTCCTGCGCCGCCGAAGCCTGATCGCCGCATCGGGCCTTGCCGCCACCAGCCTTGCCCTGCCGTGCGTCTCCCTTGCGCAGGCCGACCGCCGCCCCTCCATCACCATCGCGGTGCAGCAGATCGCCAATAGCGCGGCCCTCGAGCCGCTGCGCGAGCAGTCCAACGTCGGCCAGCGCGTCTTCTCCTTCGTGTTCGAGCGCCTGATCATGCAGGACCTGCTCGCGAAGCTTGAGGAAGTGCCGGGCCTCGCCGAGAGCTGGAAGCGCCTCGACGAGCGCACCGTCGAGTTCACCCTGCGCAAGGGCGTGAAGTTCCACAACGGCGACGAGATGACCGCCGACGACGTGGTCTTCACCTTCAGCCGCGACCGCATGTTCGGCCCGGACTACGACATCGCCTCGACCAAGACGCTGTTCACCTCGGTGCTGATCCGCGATTCGGTGCAGGGCAAGAACCTGCCGCCCGAGGTGCCCGCGGTCGCCAAGCGCCTGTTCCCGGCGCTGGAAAAGGTCGAGGCTATCGACAAGTACACGGTGCGCTTCACCAACCGCACGCCCGACGTGACCATGGAAGGCCGCATCGGCCGCCTCGGCAGCGACATCGTCTCGCGCCGCGCCTACGACGAGGCGAAGAACTGGCTCGACTGGGCGCGCGCGCCCGTCTCGACCGGTCCCTACAAGGTGCGTGCGTTCGTCCCCGACCAGTCGCTGACGCTCGATGCGCATGACGAATACTGGGGCGGCCGGCCGCCGCTGAAGAGCGTCACCATCGTCGTGGTGCCGGAAGTCGCGACCCGCATCAACGGCCTGCTGGCCGGCCAGTTCGACTTCATCTGCGACGTGCCGCCCGACCAGATCCCCGGCATCGAGAAGAACCCGAAGTTCGAGGTGCTGGGCAGCACCATCGTCAACCACCGCATCACGGTGTTCGACAAGAACCATCCCCGCCTCGCCGATCCGCGCATCCGCCAGGCCTTCACGCATGCCATCGACCGGCAGGCGATCGTCGACGCGCTGTGGTCGGGCCGCACACGCGTGCCTGCGGGACTGCAATGGGAATTCTACGGCCCGATGTTCGTCGAGAACTGGACAGTACCGGCCTACGATCCCGCGAAGGCGAAGGCGTTACTGAAGGCGGCCAACTACAAGGGAGATCCGATCCCCTACCGCCTGCTCAACAACTACTACACCAACCAGGTGTCGACGGCGCAGGTGCTGGTCGAGATGTGGCGCGCCGCCGGTCTCAACGTGCAGATCGAGATGAAGGAGAACTGGCAGCAGATCTTCGATGCCAACAGCCCGCGCGCGGTGCGCGACTGGTCCAACAGTGCCGGCTTCAACGACCCGATCTCCTCGCTCGTCGCCCAGCACGGGCCGCAGGGCCAGCAGCAGCAGGTCGGCGAATGGACCAACGAGGAGATGAACAAGCTCTCCGTCGCGATGGAAGTCGAGACCGACATGGGCAAGCGCAAGGCGATGTTCCGGCGCATGCTCGAAATCTGCGAGCGCGAAGATCCGGCCTACACGGTGCTGCACCAGAACGCGACCTTCACCGCCAAGCGCCGGGACATCAGGTGGAAGGCCTCGCCGTCCTTCGCCATGGAGTTCCGCGCCAACAACTTCTCGGTCTGAGGACCGCACGATGACCGCTCCCCTCGTCGCGGTGCGCGGCCTCACGGTCGATTTCGGCGGCGGCACGCAGGACTCGCGCGCCGTCGACGCTGTGTCCCTCGAGGTCGCGCCGGGCGAAGCGTTGGGCATCGTGGGCGAATCGGGCTCGGGCAAGAGCGTGACCTGGCTGGCCGCGCTCGGTCTCCTGCCGGCCAAAGCGCGCGTGACCGGCTCGGTCCGCCTCGAAGGCCAGGAACTGGTCGGCGCCCCGCGCGGCGATCTCGAACGGGTGCGCGGCAAGCGCATCGCCATGATCTTCCAGGACCCGTCGAGCTGCCTCAATCCCGTCCATCGCATCGGCCGCCAGCTCGTCGAGGCACTCGCCCTGCATCGCGGCCTCGGCGGACGCGCCGCCGAGGCTGAGGCGCTGCGGCTGCTCGACCAGGTCGGCATCGCCGACGCCCGCCGACGCCTCTCCGACTTTCCGCACCTTCTGTCCGGCGGGCTGAACCAGCGCGTGATGATCGCCATGGCGCTCGCGGGCCAGCCCGACCTGCTGGTCGCCGACGAACCCACCACGGCGCTCGATGCCACGATCCAGGCGCAGATCCTGGCGCTGCTGGCCGCCATCCGCCGCGACACCGGCATGGCGCTGGTGCTGATCAGCCACGATCTCGGCGTCGTGGCCGAGAACGTCGATCGCGTGGCGGTGATGTATGCCGGCCGCCTGGTGGAGGAAGCGCCCGGCGCGGACCTGTTCGGTTCGGCGCGCCATCCCTATACGCAAGGATTGCTGGCCGCCCTGCCTGCCCTCACCGGACCGCGGCGGCGGCTCACCGCCATTCCCGGCACCGTGCCGGAGCCCGGCACCATGCCGGCGGGTTGCCGCTTCGCGCCGCGCTGCCCCGTCGCCGAGACGCGGTGCGCGACCGTGCCACCGCCCTCGCGCACCGTCGGCTTCCTCCATGTCGCGGCCTGTCATCGCCAGGTCGAGGCAGGTCTGTCGGTCTGGTCGCTGCCGCGGGCTGCGGAATGAGCGCCCTGCTGCAGGCCAACGACCTTCGGCGCCACTACAGGGTCCGCTCGGGCGAAGGCTTCTTCGCTCCGAAGTCCGTGTTGCGCGCGGTCGACGGCGTATCGCTCAGGCTCGAACGGGGACGCACGCTCGGCCTCGTGGGCGAGTCGGGTTGCGGCAAGTCGACGACCGGCAAGCTGGTGCTGGGGCTGGTGCCACCCACGAGCGGCACGGTGCGCTATCGCGGGCAGCCGTTGCCTCCCGTCGGCACGTCGGCCTGGCGCGGCCTGCGGCGGCACATCCAGATGGTCTACCAGGATCCGCTGGGCGCGCTCGACCGGCGGCTGCCGATCGGCACGCAGATCGAGGAGCCGCTCTCCATCCACGAGCAGGTCTCGCCCGTCGAACGCCGCGACCGCGCCCGGGCGGCGATGGAATCGGTCGGCCTGCAGCCGCACCAGTACGAGCGCTACCCGCACGAACTGTCGGGCGGCCAGCGCCAGCGCGTTGTGCTGGCGCGCGCGCTGATGACGAGCCCGGGCCTGCTGGTCTGCGACGAGCCGATCTCCGCCCTCGACGTTTCGATCCAGGCGCAGGTGGTGAACCTGCTGCTCGACCTGCAGGAGCGGCTGGGCATCGCCTATCTCTTCATCAGCCACGATCTCAAGGTCGTTCGCCAGGTGAGCCACGACGTCGCCGTCATGTATCTCGGCCGCATCGTCGAGCAGGGCGAGGCCGAGAGCCTGTTCGCCACGCCGGCGCATCCCTATACGCGCGCGCTGGTGGCCGCGATCCCGACGGTGAATTTCGGCGGCGGCCGGCAGCGCGAGCGTTTCCTGCTGCAGGGCGATCCGCCCAACCCCGTGAACGTGCCGTCGGGCTGCGCCTTTCATACGCGCTGCCCCTTCGCCACGGCGCAGTGCCGCGCCGAGACGCCGACGCTGCAGCCCCTGCCGGGCGGCCGGATGGTCGCCTGCCACCGCGTCCACGAACCTGCCCTCGGGGTCGCCGCCTGATGCTGAGCTTCGCCATCTCGCGCCTGCTGCGCGCGGGCCTCACCATCCTGTTCGTGATGACCTTCGCCTTCGTGGTGCTGCGCCTCTCAGGCGACCCGGCGCTGCTGATCATGTCGGTCGACGCGCCACCCGAGGCGATCGCGGCCTTCCGCGAATCCTGGGGCCTCAACCAGCCGATCTGGGACCAGTATCTCGCCTATATCGGCCATGCGCTGACCGGCGACTTCGGCAAGTCGATGCGCGACGGCCGGCCCGCCATCGCGCTCGTCATGGAACGCGTGCCGGCCACGCTCGCGATCACGCTGCCCGCCCTGGCGCTCAAGATCGGACTGGGCATTCCCGCCGGCATCTATGCCGCCCTCCACCGCAATTCGATGGCCGACAGGCTGACCATGGCGGCCTCGGTCGCGGGCTTCACCATGCCGAGCTTCGTGCTGGCGCTCCTGCTGGTGCTGGTCTTCGCGGTCCAGCTCGGCTGGCTGCCGGCCAGCGGCAGCAACGGCCTGTCCTCGGCCATCCTGCCCGTCCTGACCCTCGGCACCGGCGGCGCCGCGATCATGGCGCGCTTCACGCGCTCGGCGATGCTCGAGGTGCTGGGCCAGCCCTATATCCGTGCCGCCTCGGCCAAGGGCGTGACGTGGCGCACCGTCGTGACGCACCATGCCCTGCCCAATGCCGCGATCCCCACTGTCACCATCGTGGGCTTCATGGTCGGCAGCCTGGTGGCCGGCGCCGTGGTCGTCGAAAGCGTCTTCAGCTGGCCGGGCATCGGACGGCTGCTGGTGTCGGCGGTCGCCAATCGTGACCTCGCCGTCGTGCAGTGCATCCTGATGGTGATCGCTGCCTGGATGGTGATGGCCAACCTCGCCGTCGACCTCGCCTATGGCTGGCTTGATCCGCGCGTGCGTGGCACGGCGGCGGCACACTAGGGAGAGCGCACCATGGCCCTTGTCGAACGCGCGCCCGCCCTCACCGTACGCCGCCGCGGTCCCGCCCTGCCGCTCGGCGTCGTCCTCGCCTCGGCGTGGCTCGCGCTGATGGTCGTGACGGCGCTGGGGGCGGATGTCCTGACGCCCTATTCCATCACCGCCCTCGACCTTAAGGCACGCCTCGCGCCGCCCGCGCTGATGGGTGGCACCTGGGCCCATCCACTGGGCACCGACGAGCTCGGTCGCGACGTGCTCTCGCGCCTCATCATGTCGATCCGCATGAGCCTGCTGATCGCGCTGTTCGGCACCCTGATCGCCGCGACGCTCGGCACGGGGCTGGGCTTCCTGGCCGCGCATTTCCGCAAAGCCGTCGAGCAGGTCGTGCTGATGGCCATCGATTTCCAGGCCAGCATGCCGTTCATGATCATCGCGCTGGCGGTGCTGGCCTTCCTCGGCAACAGCCTGCCGCTGTTCATCGCGCTGATGGGCTTCCATTCCTGGGAGCGCTATGCCCGCATCTCGCGCGGCCTCACGCTCGCCGCCAACGAACAGGGCTACGCCGCCGCGATCCGCCAGCTCGGCGCCAGCCCGGCGCGCATCTACGGCCTTCACATCCTGCCCAACATCGCCTCGACCCTGATCGTGTCGATGACGCTCACCTTCCCCGAGATCATCCTGCTGGAAAGCGGCCTGTCGTTCCTCGGCCTCGGCGTGCAGCCACCGCTCGCCTCGCTCGGCAACATGGTGGGCTATGGCCGCGAATACATCACCCACGCGCCGTGGATCATGCTGGCGCCCGCCGCCGCCATCGTGCTCACGACGCTGTCGATCAGCCTTTTGGGCGACTGGCTGCGCGATCGGCTCGATCCGACCCTGCGCTGACTGCACCTAGACCTTCTTACCCTGCGGATAGAGCGTCTCGCTGCGCTTCAGCATCTCGACGAAGGCCGCGATCTTCCGCTTTCGCCCCGCCTCGGTCTTGAGGTTGTTGAGCTGGAAGGCGAGCGCGAAGCGGTTCTGCGCGTTGAGCCGGGCCAGCATTGCCTTCGCCTTGGGCTCGGCATCGATGGCCGCCTGCAGGTCCTCGGGGATCCTCGAGCCCTTGGTGCGATAGGCGCGCTCCCAGCGCCCATCCTTCTTCGCGGCCTCAACCTGCTTCAGCCCATGCAGCGTCATGCGCCCTTCCCCGATCAACCGGGCGACGTTCTCGACGTTGACCTGACTCCAGATGCTCCGCGGGCGGCGCGGCGTATAGCGCTGCAGGAAGCTCTTGTCGTCGAGCCCCTTGCAGATGCCGTCGATCCAGCCCCAGCAGAGAACGACGTCGACGGCTTCCTTGGCCGTGATCGACTTCACACCCGACTTGATCTTGAAGATCCTGATCCAGAGTTCGTCTTCCTTGTCGTGGTGCCTGCCGAGCCACTTGTAGAAGCTCCCCGCGTCCTCGAAGACGCGGACCTTGTCCGGGTCGACCTTGACCGGCGCCATCAGCAGACCCGGTAGCGTTCGACGGCATCCCAATCGAGCTCGATGCCGAGGCCGGGCCCGTCCGGCAGCAGCACGTGACCGTCTTCGAGCCTGAGCGGCGTCTTGAGCAGCTTGGTCCGCAGCTCGTTGTCGCTCATGTCGTATTCGAGCATCGAGGGATGCGGCGGATGCTCGGTATGCGGCGTCGCCGGCAGCGCGGCGAGGAAATGGCAGGCCGTCGCCAGCCCGACCGCGCCGCCCCAGACATGCGGCGCGACCCGCAGGTTCTGCGCGTGCGCCAGCGCCACGATACGCTTGGCCTCGGTGATGCCGCCGACACCCGGGATCGAAGGCTGCACGATGTCGATGCAGCGCCCGTCGATCAGCGCGCGGAAGTCGCGGACCGTGTGATGCGCCTCGCCGGCCGCCAGCGCGATCGGCGAGCGCGCCCGCAACTCGGCATAACCGCGGAAATCGCCCGGCGGCAGCGGCTCCTCGATCCAGTGGATGCCGAACGGCTCGATCGCCCGGGCACACTCCAGCGCTACGTCGGCGGTGTAGGCGCCGTTGATGTCGACCAGCAGCAGCTTGTCCGGCCCGATCGCCTCGCGCGCCAGCTTCACTCTTTCGACGTCGCTCCGGATGCCGCGCCCGATCTTGATCTTGGCGCCGGCATAGGGATGAGCCGCCGCCTCCGCCATCATGTGCTCGAGCTGGCGGTCGGGATCGTCGGAAAAGAAGCCGGTCGAGGCGTAAGCAGGAAAGCGCGTGGCGCCGCAGCCGCCGATCAGGTCGCAGACGCGCACCCCGAAGCCGCGCGCGATGGCGTCCCACAGCGCCACGTTGATGGCGGCGAGACAAGACGTGAGCTGGTTGCCGACGCCCAGGTGATAGATCGCATTGCGGACCCGCGCCTCGACATGATCGAAGTCGAAGACGCTGCGGCCCACGAACATCGGCTCGAGCATGCGGAAATACTCCCGCGTCACATGAGGATTGCCGAAAGCCTCGCCGATACCCTTCACGCCCTGATCGGTCTCAACCTCGACCAGCCCGCCCTGGCGGCGGAAGCCGCCGCCGCGCGACATGCCGTAGGCCTTCTCCGGGGCGAAGGCATATTCAAGTCCGATGAACGAAAGACGGCGGATCGTCGGCATGGCAGCTCCTGCAAATCCCGCGCTATGGTGGGGCCCAAAGCAAATCGGAGGCAACCGCTCATGACCATTCCCAAAACGCACCGCCGCGTCGTTCTGGTCCGCCGCCCGCCCGGCGAGCCCGTCGAGGCCGACTTCCGGGTCGAGGAAGTGCCGGTGCCCGAGCCGCGCCACGGCGAGGTGCTGGTCAAGGTCCACTACCTCTCGCTCGATCCCTACCAGCGCGGCCGGATGCGCGACGCCGCTTCCTACGCCTCCCCCGTCGGGCTGGGCGAAGTGATGACCGGCGGCACGGTGGGCGAGGTCGTGGCCTCGCAGCATCCCGACTTCAAGGTCGGCGACATCGTGGAGGACCGGCTCGGCTGGCAGGAGTATGCGATCGGCGGCGGGCCGGCCCTGCGCAAGGTCGATCCCTCGCTGGCGCCGATCTCGACCGCCAACGGCGTGCTGGGCATGCCGGGCATGACCGCCTATTTCGGCCTGCTGCATGTCGGCCAGCCCAAGCCCGGCGAGACCGTCGTCGTGTCCGCGGCCTCCGGTGCGGTCGGCCAGGTGGTGGGGCAGATCGCCAGGATCATGGGCTGCCGCACGGTCGGCATCGCCGGCGGCGCGAAGAAATGCGCCTTCGTGAAGGACGAACTCGGCTTCGATGCCTGCATCGACTACAAGGCCGAGAAGGACCTCGACGCCGCGCTGCGCGCCGCCTGTCCCAACGGACCCGACGTCTATTTCGACAATGTCGGCGGCGAAATCACCGACGCGGTGCTGCGCAACATCAACTTCTTCGGCCGCGTGGCGCTGTGCGGCTCGATCTCGCAGTACAACGCGACCGGCGCCTCGATGGGCCCGCGCCTGCTCGGTACCTTCGTCGGCAAGCGCGTGATGGCGCGCGGCTTCATCGTCACCGACTTCGCGCAGTACTACGGACCTGCGATGCGCCAGATGGGTGAATGGATACGGGACGGAAAGCTCAAGTACCGCGAGGACATCGTCGAGGGCATCGACAAGGCGCCGCGCGCCTTCATCGGCCTGCTGCGCGGCGAGAACTTCGGCAAGATGCTGGTCAAGCTCGCATGAGCTACGACGCGCCCTTCGCCGGCCTCAAGGTCGTCGACCTGAGCCAGGGCATCGCCGGCCCCTATTGCGCGATGCTGCTCGCCCAGCATGGCGCCGAGGTGATCAAGGTCGAGGGGATCGGCGAGGGCGACTGGGCGCGCACGCTCGGCGTTCACTATGAGAGCCACAGCGCCTTCTCGATCATCGGCAACATGGGCAAGCGCAGCCTGTCGGTCGATCTCAAGAGCGAAGCGGGCAAGGAGGTGGTCTGGCGCCTGCTGAAGGGCGCGGACATCTTCCTTGAAGGCTTCCGGCCCGGCGCCATCAAGCGCCTGGGCTTCGACTATGCGTCGGTGTCGGCTCGCGAGCCGCGCATCCTCTACGTCTCGATTTCGGGCTTCGGCCAGACCGGGCCGCTGGCCGAGCGGCCGGCCATGGATCCGGTGCTGCAGGCCTATACCGGCATGATGGCGGAGAATCGCGGCGAGGACGGGATTCCCCATCGCGTGCCGGTGATCGTGGTCGACATGTCGACCGCGCTCTATGCCTTCCAGGCGGTGAGCGCGGCACTCTACGCGCGGCGCGACGAGACGAAGGGGCGCTACATCGACGTGAGCCTGATGCAGTCGGCGACTGCATTGCAGTCGATCCGGCTGATGGCCTGCCATCTCGAAGGCGGCACCATGAAACCGGGCGGCGTTCCGGGGGGCGTGTTCAAGACGGCGGATGGCTGGATGTCGATCCTCGCCCTCAAGGATCGCGACTGGCAGAGCCTCTGCGCGTTGATGGGCGTGCCCGCTCTGGCGCACGAGGAGCGCTTCGCCACGCCGGCGGCGCGCCTTGCCAACGAGGCGGCGCTGTATGCCATCGTGCGGCCGATGATAGCGGCGAAGCCTTCCGCTTACTGGGGCGAAAAGCTCACCGAGGCAAAGCTGATGCACGAGCGGCTCAACAGCTACGCCGACTTCCTGCAACAACCGCACGTCAAGGAAACCGGGCTGATCCATTGGCTCGAACAGGCCGGCGTGCCGCAGAAGGTTCCGGTTCCCGCGCTCCCCGGCATGCTGCCGCCAGAACCGGGCACGGCGCGCGCCGAAGCGCCGGTACCCGGCCAGCACAGCCGAGCGATTCTGGGCGAGCACGGCTATTCCGCGGGCGAGATCGAGAAGATGATCACCGGCGGCATCATCGCGACAGCGAGGTAGGACATGCTGAAGAAAGCCGTCGTGGTCGGTGCGCTCGGCGTCATCGGCCGCTACATCGTCGAGCGTCTGGTGGCCGAGGGCGACTGGCAGGTAATCGGCCTGTCGCGCCGGCCGGAGAAAAACGGCCCGCGATATCACCACATCTCCGTCGACCTGCTCGACCTCGACGACGTCGCGGCAAAGCTCGAAGGCCTGCGCGACGTCACGCATGTGTTCTACGCCGCCTTCCAGGCCGGCACCGGCAACGCGGCGGGCTATGCCTCGGTGATCGAACCCAACCGCGACATGCTGGTGAATTCGGTGACCGCCGTCGCCCGGGCATCGCGAAAGCTGCAGCGAGTCGTGCTGGTCACCGGCACGAAGTACTACGGTACGCATCTCGGTCCGCTGAAGACGCCGATGCGCGAGACCGATCCGCGCCACATGCCGCCCGACTTCTATTTCGACCAGATCGACTGGCTGACGGCGTTCCAGCGCGGCAAGGGCTGGAGCTGGACCGAGTTGCGGCCCCAGACACTCTGCGGCTTCGCGCCCGGCACGGCGATGAGCATCATGCCCGCCATCGCCGTCTATGCCGCCATCTCGAAGGAGCTCGGACTGCCGCTGCGCTTCCCCGGCAAACCCGGCGCCTACGGCACGATCTACCAGGTGACGGAGTCCTCGCACTTCGCGAGCGCCGCCCTGTGGGCCGCCACCGAGAAGCGTGCGGCCAACCAGGCCTACAACATCACCAACGGCGACTATTTCCGCTGGCGCAACGTCTGGCCGCGCATCGCGCAGGTCTTCGACATGAAGGTGGGCGAGTTGCAGACCATCAGCCTCACCCAGCAGATGGCCGACAAGGCCGAGCTGTGGGCGGCGATGACGAAGAAATATCGGCTGAAGAAGTTCGGCTTCGACCAGCTCGTCGCCTGGCCCTTCGCCGACTATGTCTTCGGATCCGACTGGGACGTGATGTCGGACGTCACCAAGAGCCGTCAGCACGGCTTCCATGAGGTGATCGACAGCGAGGCCATGTTCGAGCGCCTGCTGACGCGCTTTCGCAAGGAGCGGATCGTACCCTAGCGGGCGGCAGACCGGCACACTACAAGGGGACTACGGCCCGGAACTTGCTGGAGTCGAGGCGGTGCGGGGGCGCCGTCATCCTTGAGGGAGCAGATCCGTCATATGAGTGAGTCCGAAAGCCTGCTGCCGCCCGAGCCGTGGCCCCAGCGCGTTTCACGTATTCTCGCGTGGATAGGCGGTGCGATCATCCTCCTCGGCTGCAGCGGCCTCATCACCATCGACGTCATCACCCGCTTCCTGTTCAAGCGTGGCATGGTCGAAAGCTTCGAGATCTCGGGCTATGCCCTGGCCGCCTGCATCGGCCTGGGCCTCGGCTTCGCAACCACGTCCAAGACCCACATCCGCGTCGATATCCTCCTGGATGCCTTTCCCCGGCCCGTCCGGGTCGTGTTCGACCTTCTCGCCGCCCTGTCGCTTGCGGTGATCGCGCTGGCCCTCGCCTGGTTCTGCTGGGGCACGCTCGCCCAGTCGATGGCGATGAATGCCAAGTCCGTCTCGACATTGCAGACCCCGATGGTGCTGCCGCAGTCGATCTGGTGGGTCGGCATCTTCTGGTTCGCCTGCGTCGCCGTCCTTCTGCCCATCCAGGCGGTGCTGCGCCTGCTGTCGGGTGACGGACCTGGCTTCGACGCCCTGATCGGCAGCCTGCGAGTCGCCGAGGAGATGAGCCAGGCCGGCGTCGAGCAGGCCTCCTCCGCCGATGGAACGCCGCGATGATCGGCACAGCCTTCACGCTGCTCGTCGTCCTGGTGGGCATCAGCCTGCCGGTCGCGGCCGCGCTGGGCCTGATGGCCTATGTCCTGTCCGAGCGCTACGCCTTCTTCCCGATGACCGGTGCCATCGGCGAGCTTGCCTGGAATTCGTCGAACGACTTCATCCTGATCGCCGCCCCCATGTTCATCATGATGGGCGAGCTGATGCACCGCTCGGGCATGAGCGAACGCCTGTTCTCGGCGCTGACGCCGTGGTTCGCGCGCATCCCCGGCCGCCTCGTCCACACCAACATCGCCGCCAGCGCGATCTTCGCGGCAACCTCCGGCTCGTCGGTCGCCACGGCCGCGACCATCGGGACCGTCGCGATCCCCAACATGGACAAGGGCGGCTACAACCGGCCGCTGTTCCTGGGCTCGATCGCAGCCGGCGGCACGCTCGGCATCCTGATCCCGCCCTCGATCAACATGATCATCTACGCGGTGCTCACCGACACCTCGGTCGCCGACCTCTATGCGGCAGGCTTCATTCCCGGCTTCCTGCTGGCGGGCCTATTCTCGCTGATGGTGCTGGCGCTCTGCCTGTTCCGGCCGCAATGGGCCGGCCCGCGGTCCGAGACGTCTGCCCTCTGGCGCGAACGCGTGTCGGGCCTGAAGAACCTGCTGCCGCCGCTCGGCTTGTTCCTCGTCGTGGTCGGATCGATCTATGCCGGCATCGCCACGCCGACCGAGGCCGCCGCACTAGGCCTGATGGCGACGCTCGGCCTGGTCGCGGCCAACGGTCAGCTCACCGTGCCCGTGCTGCTGCGGGCCTTCGAGGGTACCGTCCGCACGACCTGCATGGTCATGCTGATCGTGATCGCGGCCTTCTTCCTCAATTTCGTGATGGTGTCGATCGGGCTGGTGAAGGCCATCACCGACACCGTCCTGGCGCTCGGCCTGTCACCGCTCGGCATGCTGATCGCCATCGTCGTTTTCTACCTCATCCTCGGCTGCTTCATGGAGACGCTCTCCATGATGATCGCCACGACGCCGGTGGTGGTGCCTGTCATCGTGGCGCTGGGCTACAGCCCGGTCTGGTGGGGCATCGTCTTCGTCATCCTCATGGAGGCGGCGCTGATCACCCCGCCGGTCGGCCTGAACCTCTACGTCGTGCAGGCGGTCAGGCGAGGCGGCGCCTTCTCCGACCTCTGCATCGGCGCGCTGCCCTTCGTGGCAATGATGATCGTGATGATCGGCATCCTGATCGCGTTTCCCCAGCTAGCCCTGTGGCTGCCGGCTCTTCTCAAAGCCTGATTCGACCAAGGAGGATTTCATGTTCCTGAAGCATCTGGTTGCGGCGGCAGCTCTTGCCGGCTCATTCGTCGTCGGCGGCGCCCAGGCGCAGACGCCGGCACCGCTGCCCTCGACTTCGTTCAACGTCGTCGGCAGCATCGGCGGCCTCTCGATGTACACCAGCCGCGAGGTTCCGTTCTGGACCGAGATCGTGCCCAAGGCCTCGGGCGGCGCGATCAAGGTCCAGGTCAAGCCCTTCACCGAGCTGGGCTTCAAGGGCGCCGAGATCTTCCGTCTCGTCTCCAGCGGAACGCTGCAGTTCGCGACCACCGTGCTCAACTACAATTCCGGGGAAGTGCCGATGAACGAGGCCGCCGACCTGGTCGGCCTGGTGGCCTCCGTCGAGGAGCTCGAGAAGGTCATCGAGGCGATCCGTCCGGCCTATGCCAAGTTCCTCGAAGAGAAGCACGGCATCAAGCTGCTGGGCTTCGGCACCTACCAGGCACAGGTCCTGTACTGCCGCGACGCCTTCGTCACGATCGCCGATCTGAAGGGCCGCAAGATCCGCGCCTCGGGTGCGTCGCAGCAGGCCTTCGTCACCCATATCGGCGCCTCGCCGCTCAACATCGCCTTCGCCGAGGTCCAGCCGGCCCTCGCCAGCGGCGTGGTCGATTGCGCCATCACCGGCGCGCTGTCGGGCTACAAGTCCAAGTGGCACGAGGCCGCGAAGTTCATTTCGCCCATGCCGGTCAATTTCGGCGTGGCCGCGCAGCTCGCCAACCTGAAGTGGTGGAACTCCCTCGACCCCAAGGTCCAGGCCTTCCTCCAGACCGAGCTGAACAAACTGGAGAAGTCGATCTTCGAGCAGGCCCGGACCGAGACGCAGACCGGCATCAACTGCAACACCGGCACCGGCCCGTGCAGCGAGGGAGCACCCGCCAACATGAAGCTGGTTCCCGTGACGCCGGCCGACGAGGCCCTGCGCAAGGACGCGCTCACCAAGGCGATCCTGCCATCCTTCGCCAAGCGCTGCGGTCCCGACTGCGTAAAGACCTGGAACGATACGGTTGGGAAGACGGTCAACGTCACGCTTGCTCCGTAACAGGCGTCCCGTGTTCACGCTGCTCGATCCCTCCGGCTATCTCCGCACGCCATGGAAGAATGGCGGGGGCACGACCGTCGACATCGCCTTCGAGGAGGATGTCTGGCGGTTCGGCCGGACGCCCATCGTGAAGCCCGGCCCCTTCTCGGACTATACGGGCTTCGACCGCGTGCAGGTGCTGGTCTCCGGCAGCGGTCTGGTCCTGGAGACGCCGACCGGCGAGATCGACGTGCGGCAGCCCTTCCGGCCCGTGCGCTTCACCGGCGAAACGCCGATCGTGAGCCGGCTGGAAGCCGGCCCGGTCGAGGTGGTCAACCTGATCGGCCGCCGCTCGCGGGTGAAGATCGACATCGTCGTGCTCGATGAGGGACGCACGCTTCTCCTCGATCCCGGTACGCATTTCGCCTACACGCCGCACGGCGAGGCGACAGTCGCGGTGCAGGGCGACGAACGCAAACTGGCCGCCGACCAGGCACTGCGCCTCAAAATACCGGTGCCGACACGCCTGACCGGCGTGACGGCATCCACACTGGTTGCGAGCATCACCGAGAATCGAGGTTAAGCGCATGCGGATCGCAGTCGTCGGCGCGGGTGGCGTCGGAGGCGGATATGGCGCGGCTCTGGCGCATGCCGGCGCGGACGTGACCTTCATTGCGCGCGGTGCGCACCTGGCGGCGATGAGGAAGGATGGACTGCGGATCGAGAGCGCCCGCGGCAACACCCATCTGCGGCCGACTCAGGCGACCGACGATCCAGCTGCGGTTGGCCCGGTCGATTACGTGCTGTTCTGCGTGAAGCTTTGGGACGTCGAGAGCGCCGGCGCCGCGATCAAACCGATGGTCGGTCCCGACACCGCCGTCATCACCCTGCAGAACGGCGTCGACGCCCACGAGCGGCTGATCCCGATCCTCGGCGCCCGTGCCGTGATGCCGGGCGTCGCCAACATCAGCGCGACCATCGCCGAGCCCGGCCTGATCCGCCAGACCGGCACGGTCATGCGCATGGTGTTCGGCGAGCCCGACGGCAGCCGCAGCCCGCGCGCCGTGGCGTTCGCCGAGATGTGCAAGAAGGCCGGCATCGATGGCGTGCTGAGCGAAGCCATCATGACCGATCTCTGGATCAAGTTCGTGCTGCTCGCCTCCAATGCCGGCGTCATGGCGCTGACCCGCCTGCCGGTCGGCAAGCTGCGCGACGATCCCGACGTCACGGCGCTGTTCGGCGCCGCCTATGCGGAAGTGGCCGCAGTCGGCCGCGCCGCGGGGATCACCCTGCCCGCCGACATCGTCGAGCGGACCTTCGCCTTCAATCGCAATGCCCCGCCGGCCCTGATGGCCTCGATGGCCGTCGACCTGCTGCGCGGCAACCGGATCGAGCTGCCCTGGCTGTCGGGCAAGGTCGTCGAGCTGGGCCGCCGCCACAATGTCCCGACACCGACGCACGCGCTGATGTATGCTGCGCTGAAGCCCTACGTCATGGGCACGCCAGCCTGAGGGAAACCATGCGCGTCCTGCTCGTCCTCCTGTTCGCCCTTGCCGCGGGGAACGCGTCCGCCGCCGATCTCAAGCTGCTGAGCGCCGGCGCCTACAAGTCGGCCGCCCTCGAGATCGTCGCCGACTTCGAAAAGAAGACCGGCCACAAGGTCACGATCGAGACCGGCACGGCCGGCGCGCTGCAGAAGCGCGTCGCCGACGGCGAGTATTTCGACGTGCTGGTGATCCCGCCGATCCAGATGGCGTCCCTGCTGCGGACCCGCGTCGCCGAGAGCAGCGCCAAGGAACTGGCGCGCGCCGGCGTCGGCATGGCCATCAAGCAGGGCGCGCCGGTGCCCGACATTTCCGAGGTCGACGGCTTCAAGCAGGCACTGCTGGCCGCGCGTGCCATCGCCTACATCGACCCCGCGGCCGGCGGATCGAGCGGCATCTATCTCGCTCAGCTGTTCCAGCAGATGGGCATCGCCGACCAGCTCAAGCCCAAGAGCGTGCTGGTCCAGGGCGGGCTGGTCGCCGACCGCATCGTCGACGGCAAGGCCGACATCGCGCTGCAGCAGAGCAGTGAGCTGATGGGCGTGCCCGGCGTGCAGTTCGTCGGCCCGATCCCGCTGATGGTGCAGAACTACACGATCTATTCTGGTGGCGTGTCCCTGGCCTCGCGCAACCGCGCCGCCGCCGACGCGCTGCTGCTGGCGCTGGCCAATCCCGAGAACGGCAAGATCCTGAAGTCAAAGGGCCTCGACAGTCCCTGAGGCAAAGAGAAAGGTCCTTCGCTGCGCTCAGGATGACAATTCTACTGAAGCTGACGCAGTGCGCTGCTTCAGAAAACGGTGTCATCCTGAGCGCAGCGAAGGACCTTTATCTCATATGACCCACACCGAACGCCCCCTCGCACCGCCTCTCATCGTCGAACGCTGGTTCAACACCGACCAGCCGATTACCCTTGAGAGCCTGCGCGGCCGCATCGTCGTCCTTCACGCCTTCCAGATGCTGTGCCCCGGCTGCGTTTCCACCGCGATCCCGCAGGCGCGCAAGCTGAACGAGATCGCGAAGTCGATCGACGGGCTCGTGGTACTGGGCATTCACACCGTGTTCGAGCATCACGCGGCCATGACGCCGGTGTCGCTCGAGGCCTTCCTGCACGAATACAAGATCGCGTTCCCGGTCGCCGTCGATCGGCCGTCGCCCGACCGACCGATCCCGCAGACCATGGCGGCCTACGGCTTCCGGGGAACGCCCTCGACGGTGATCGTCGACCGCGAGGGCCGGATCGCGCGCCACAGTTTCGGCGCCGAGGACGATCTCGCCCTCGGCCTGATCCTGGGCAACCTGCTCAGCGCGCCGCCTTCAACTCCTTGAGCGCATCCTCCCAGGCGGCGATCGTGTGATCGATGTCGGCCTGGGTGTGCGCCACGCTGACATAGTACTTGCTCTCGCCCTTCATGATGCCGCGGGCGCGCAGCGCCTGGTTGAAGCGCTTCAGGAGCGCGGTGTCTGCCTTCAGTGTGTCGCGATAATCCTTGATCGGCTGGTCGGTGAAGACGATGTCGAACAGCGGCGGCTCGCCGATCACCTGCGCCTTGAAACCGTGCTTCTTCAGCAGTTCCGATAGCGTATCCATCAGCCTGCGGCCGTTGGCGAAGACGCCTTCGTAGGTGCCGGGCCGCTTCAGCACGTCGAGCGTCGCGAGGCCCGCGACGGCTGCGACCGGATTTCCCGAGAGCGTGCCGACCTGGAAGATGAAATCCTCGTCGGTCATCGCGAGGCGATCGAAGTGCTTCATGATGTCGGCGCGGCCGGCGATGGCCGCCAGCGCGAAGCCGCCGCCCACGATCTTGCCCAGGGTGCAGAGGTCGGGCGTGACACCGTAATATTCCTGGGCGCCGCCATAGGCGAAGCGGAACCCGGTCACGACCTCGTCGAAGATCAACGGGATGCCATGCTCGGCCGTCACCTCCCGCAGCGCCTGCAGGAAGCCGGGCCTGGGCGGGATCAGGCGCTGGAACGGCTCGACGATGACGCCGGCCAGCTCGTCCTTCTGCTCCTCGATCAGGCTTTTCACCATGTCGATGTCGTTGAAGGCCGCGACTACCATCTCATCGGCGACCGATTTCGGGATACCGGCCGAGTCGATGGACCCGCGCGGAAAATTGCCGGGGCTCTTCGGCGCCAGCGACACCAGCGCGTAGTCGCTCATGCCGTGATAGCCGCCCTCGAACTTCAGGATCTTGTCGCGCTTGCGGAAGGCCCGCGCGGCGCGCATCGCATAGAGATCGGCCTCGGTGCCGGAGCACACGAAGCGCACCTGCTCGGCACAGGCAACGGCATCGACGATCGCCTCGGCGAGCGCGATGCCGTGGCGGTTGTTGCCGAAGAAGGTCGTGCCCAGCGGCACCTGCGCCTGGACGGCCGCCGTGACCTCGGGATGGGCATGTCCGATGAACATCGGGCCGGAGCCCAGCAGGAAGTCGACGTACTCCTTGCCGGCCTCGTCGTAGATCCGACCGCCCTTGCCCTCCTTCAGGATCACCTCGGGGGGCATGTTGCCGAAGCTGCCGCCCGGCAGCACGCGGCGCGCCTGCTCGACCAGCTCGTTGGTGGGATCGACTGGGGTCTGGATGTTCATGGATGCCTCTACGCTTGAAGTCCGGTTCGGAGCAGGAAGCGCGCCACACCAGGGGCGCGCTTCCGGCGATGCCTATTCGATGGGAACGAAGATCGAGTGACGGAGCTTGCCGTCGATGGCCTTCGAGAAATGGCCCTTGCCATGCGTGTCCTCGACCAGGATGACCTCGCCGGCGCCGATGATGCGGGTCTCGCCGTCGCTCGCCTGGATGGAGACGCCGGCGTCGAGGTTGATGATGTACTGCCGGCGCGGCGCGGGATGCCATTCGTAATCGTAGGTGCCGGGCGTCTCGCGGAAGATGATGCCGGTCGCCGGCAGTGTGGCCGAGGTCTTGCCGCCGCGGCCTTCGTTCTTCCACTCGATCTCGATGTCGCGGAAATGGGTCTCGCCGTCGGCGTCGACATACAGGTTATGGATGCGCATGAATTTTTCTCTCCCTTGCCCTCTCGGCCGGGCAGCTTAGAACGAAAGCATGCTGAGGAAACCCGTTGAAGCCGTCCTTTTCGACATGGATGGCCTGCTGATCGATACCGAGGCCGTCTACATCGACGCCCTGCAGGACGCCGCCCGCGATCTCGGGATCGAGATGTCGCTCGACTTCTGCCATTCGATGATCGGCATCTCCGGTCGCGAATGCGACGTGATGATCCAGAATTTCTATGGCGCGGCGTTCCGGATCGACCGCTTTCGCGAGCGCTTCTCGGGGCATGCCAAGCGCCGGCTCGACAGCCACCTGCCGGTCAAGCCCGGGGTCGTGGAGATGCTCGACTTCCTCGGCGGCCGCGGCCTCCGCCTCGCCGTCGCCACCGGCTCGGGCCGGCTGACGGCCGAGCGCCATCTGGGCAAGGCCGGGCTGATCGACCGCTTCGCCGCCGTCGCCACGCGCGACGATGTCGAGAATGCCAAGCCGGCACCCGACGTCTATCTGGAGGCGGCCCGCCGCCTCGGCGTCGCGCCCGAAAACTGTGTCGCCTTCGAGGATTCAAACGTCGGCCTCACCGCCGCCCACGCCGCCGGCACGATGGCCTTCATGGTTCCGGACATCCTGCCGCCGCTGCGGGAAGTGCGGGCCAAGTGCCTGCGTGTGTTCGAGGACCTCCATGAGGCACGTCGGCTTCTCGAAGAATCGCTTTAATTTTCATATCGACTGATCCGGGAGCCCGCCGGGCGCGTATAGTAGCGTCAACAGCGGAGTTGCCTCGTGTCCCTGCGTCGTCTCCTCATCGCCTGCCTTGCATTCGTATCGGTGCACGCAGGAACGGCTTCCGCCCAGCCCACGAGTATCGGCAGCGAACCCTCGGGTCCGCCGCCAAAGGACTGGACGTTCGACATCGGACCGGGCGTCGTCGTCGCCCCGTGGTTCGAAGGCAGCGCGAACTATCGCGTCCTGCCCATCCCGAACCTCGATCTGCGCTATCAGCGCGACAAGGTGTTCATCTCCGCCCGCGACGGCGTCGGCGCCACGCTGTTCGACGACTCGGGCTTCAAGGCCGGCCCGATCTTCCGTTACCGCTTTCCGCGCAACCAGGGTGACGGCGGCTATCTCTTCGGTACCGGCAACGTGCCGTTCACCGTCGAGGGCGGCGCCTTCCTGCGCTACGACCAGCCCTTCTTCGCCGCAAAGGTCGAACTGAGGCGCGGCATCGGCGGCAGCAACGGCCTGATCTTCGACGCGCTGGTCGACGGCAAGATGCGGCTGAGCAACAGCTTCTTCCTGTCCGGCGGTCCGCGCCTCTCGGTGACCGACGGCACCTTCAACCAGGCCTATTTCGGCATCACCGCGCTGCAGTCGCTGAACTCCGGTTACGCCCAGTACTATCCGGGCGCCGGCCTTCGCAGCGTCGGCGTCGGGGCGAGCGCGTTGTGGCGGATCCATGACCGGCTGAGCTTCGTGGCCTTCGGCAGCTACAACTATCTGGCCGACACCGTGGCCTATTCGCCGATCGTCACGGGACCCGGCGGTTCGCGGAACCAGTTCGTGACCGGCGCCGCCCTCACCTGGCGTTTCTCCTGGTAAGGCTCGACGGACCGTAGATCGCCTCCGGCACCACGGCCGCCCCTCGACGATCGGTTCGAGGCGCGGCGACGGATGTGGACGTGGCGCAAGCCAAGGCCATCACTGCGTCGCCAGTCCGGCGTTGCGGGCATTGCGCCCGGCGAGCGGGGTGCAGGCCCTGCCTTCGCAAACCTCCGCCTTGTCGTTGTAGAAATACATCATCCAGTTGTTGGTCGGCAGGCTGGTCCACTGCTCCATCAAGACCCTGTCGACATGGGGCGCACGTTGCGGAATCCAGCTGCGCAGGCGATGCGGCGCATCCGGCAGAAGTCCGCCGCTGCTGGCATAGTTGCCGTGCAGTCCCACCCGGCAGTTCGGCCCTTCAAGGGTCCGTTCGATTCCGCCCAGCCACATGCGCGAACAGGACGACGCGCAGCGTCCGCGGATGACCGTGGACAGGCCGCGCTCCCGGATCAGGTCTCCGACGCAATAGCCGGCGCGGGCATTGCCCCCGCCCGAGTTGGTGAGAACGACGGTCCTGATCGCGGCCTGCGAGAGGATCGCCCCGAGGGCCGTGCATTCGGATCCGTCGACGGCGCCCGACAGGATCACGGACTGGCCCTCGATCCTCATGTCCATGGCCCAAGCCTGGAGCGGCGTCAGCAAGGCCAGCAGGATCAGCAGGGCGCGGCACGGCGATCGCATCTTCGTCGAACCGACTAGAACTTCTCGACCCACGGCCGCACCTCGACTTCCCAGCTCCAGGCACTGCGATGCTGGTGCAGGACATGCCAGTAGGTCTCGGCGATGGCATCGGGATCGAGCAGGCTGTCGGGCTTGTCGTCCGGCACCGGGCGCGCGGCGCTGCGGATACCGCCGTCGATCACGAAGTGGGCGACGTGGATGCCCTTCGGCGAGAGTTCGCGCGCCATCGACTGCGCCAGGCCGCGCAGCGCGAACTTGCCCATGGCGAAGCTGGCGGAGAGCGCGAAGCCTTTCACCCCGGCGGTCGCGCCCGACAGCAGGACAGCACCTTCGCCCCTGGGCAGCATCCGCTTCACCGCCTGCTGCGAGACCAGGAAGGCACCGAAGGCGCTGATCTCGATGGCCCGCCTCACGTCGTCCGGCGGCAGGTCGACCAGCGCGCCGCGCACACGGTTGCTGGCGTTGTAGACGACGACGTCCGGCGTGCGCCCGGCCGCGTCCAGGGTCTCGAACAGGCCGGCGACATCCTTCGGATCGGCGGCGTTGCAGGCATGGACCGATGCGCCGGTCTCCTTCGCGAGCGCCGCGAGCTTGCCCGTCTCGCGGGCGGCCAAGGCGACCGACAGGCCGTTCCGGGCGAACAGGCGGGCCAGCGAGGCGCTCAGGCCGGGGCCGGTCCCGACGATCAGGGCGGAGCTGTATTTCGGCATGTCCTGGGTCCTCTCGTTGCCGGATATTCCCGGCAGGTATACGCTTCCCATCAATAGGGAAGGAAACGAAGCCATGGACCAGGCTCAGCCGATCGGCCGCATCGACGTCATCTCCGACGTGATCTGCCCCTGGTGTTACATCGGCAAGCGCCAGCTCGAACGGGCCCTGGACCTGCTGGCCGCGCACCATTGCAGCGTCGCCGTCGCCTGGCACCCCTTCCAGCTCAATCCCGACATGCCCGCCGAGGGCGCGGAGCGCACCAGCTACCGCATCGCCAAGTTCGGCAGCCTCGAACGCTCCCGGCAACTCGACCAGCGCATCACCGAGACCGCGGCGACGGTCGGGCTGGAATTCCATCTCGATCGCATCAAGCGCACGCCCAACACCGTCAACGCCCATCGCCTGATCCGCTTCGCCGGCCCGCGCGGGCTCCAGGACGCGGTGGTCGAGGAACTGTTCGAGAGCTATTTCTGCAAGGGCGCCGACATCGGCGACTCGACCGTGCTCGCGGGCATCGCCGCCGAAGCCGGCCTCGATCGTGACGAGGTGCTCGCGATGCTGGCGGGCGACGAGGGCCGCCGCGAAGTGCTGGCGGGCGACCAGATGGCCCGCAACGCCGGCATCCAGGGCGTGCCAAGCTTCGCCCTGCAGGGTCACGTCCTCTTCTCCGGCGCGGTGCCGGCCGAGGAGATGGCACAGACCTTCCGGCGTGCGTGGGAAATCCTGAAGGACCGGGCGGCCTGAAGGCAGGACGGACCGCAGAGGTCGCCTGGG
Source organism: Reyranella aquatilis (assembly GCF_020880995.1). GTDB lineage: Bacteria > Pseudomonadota > Alphaproteobacteria > Reyranellales > Reyranellaceae > Reyranella > Reyranella aquatilis. The sequence goes on from NZ_JAJISD010000007.1 coordinate 215,345, forward strand.
CGCCGATTGTCAGGATGGCCGGCCGCGGCGCGAGAGAGCCCGCCGGACCGGGAATGCTATGGCGCCAGGGTCGCGCGCCGGAGATTTCATCCCGGCTTGTCGGCCCGGTTATTCGCCCGTGAGGCTATGCTTGGCCATTCTGTAGCGCATGGTGTCGCGGCTGATGCCAAGTGCTCGCGCAGCCTTGGAAACATTGCCCTTGGCTTGCTGCAGAGCCACCTCGATGGTCCGCCTTTCGATCTCGGGCAGGCTCGAGACGCCGTCGACAGGCGGTTGGGCCTCTACGCGTTCCAGCGGCTGCGTGAACTGTACAAGCGCAAGGTTCGCCACCGTGACGCGCCCGTCGCTCGCCGAAAGCGCGGCCTGCTCCATCGCATTGCGCAACTCCCGCACGTTGCCGGGCCAAGCATGGGCGAGTAGCCGTGCCTCGGCGTCAGGTGCCAGCGTAAATCCCGGCCGGCGATAGCGTCGTGCATGCTGCTCCAAGAAGTGGCGTGCCAGCAGCAGCACGTCTTCGCCGCGCTGGCGCAGCGGCGGCACTGTGACGCCGAGCACGGACAAACGGAAGAATAGGTCCGAGCGGAACTTGCCCTCGTTGACGAGCTTCTCGAGCGGACGATGGGTTGCCGCGACGAAGCGCAGGTCCACCTGCCGCTCGCGCACGCTGCCGAGCCGCCGGACCGTACGGTCCTCCAGCAGCTTGAGCAGCTTGGCCTGCACAGCCGCGTCGAGATCGCCGATTTCGTCGAGGAACAGCGTGCCGCCATGCGCCGCTTCGACCAAGCCGATGCGTCGTTCGCGCGCGTCGGTGAAAGCCCCCTTCTCGTGGCCGAACAGCTCCGACTCGAGCAGGTGGGCCGGCAGGGCGGCGCAATTGAGCTCGATGAAGGGCCCCTGCCCCCGCGGCCCTTCGTAGTGCAGGGCCCGAGCCACCAGCTCCTTGCCGGCACCGGTTTCACCCAGGATCAGCACCGGTGGCGGCACGCCGTCGCGGAGGCGCAGGTCGGACTCGAGGATCTGGCCCAGCCGCTGGTGCAGTTCGCGCATCGCCGGCGACTGCCCCAGCAAGGTCGCCATTCCGCCCTGCCGGGCCTCGCGCCCACGGTAGTAGGAAAGAGTACCCTCGAGCCGCTCCTGGCCCACCGCCTTCTCGATCGCGAGCTTGAGCTCGGACAGCGCGATCGGCTTGGACAGGTAGTCGAACGCACCCGCCTTCATCGCCTCCACGGCGGTCTGGACCGATCCGTGTCCGGTCAGCACGATCACCTTGGTCGGCTGGCTACGCTCGCAAAGACTCTTCAGCAGTTCGAGCCCGTCTCCGTCGGGCAGCCCGAGGTCGAGCAGCACGAGGTCGGGAGCGAACTCGTCGAGAGCCTTGGCGGCTTCGCGTAGCGTCGAGGCGTGGCGCGGCTCGAACCCCTCGCGCTGCAGGAACCGATGGATATTGCGGGCGAGTGTTTCCTCGTCCTCGACCAGAAGGATGCCGTACGCCATGGTCAGGCCGCCACGGGAAGCGCAATGATGGCGGACGTGCCGCGACCACGCCCGGTGTCGAAGCGCAGGCTGCCGCCGAACCCCTGCACGATGCGCCGGGTCAGTACGAGCCCCAGCCCGGTGCCGCGCGCCTTCGTCGAGTAGAACAACCGTGGAAGCCCCTTATGCAGCGCGGGCGGCAGGCCCGTGCCGCTATCGATGACCCGGATCTCGACCTGCTTTCCGCCTTCAGCCAGCATCGTCTCGAGTATCAAGTCGCCTCCGGAAGGCATTGCTTCGATTGCATTGAGCACCAGGTTATCGAGCGCGGGCCTCAACGCACCGGGATTGCCACGCACTGGCGGCACCCTTCCTGGTCGAACGTCGATATGAACCCCTTGGCGTTCAGCGACTGCCGCATGATCACTCGCACTGGCTTCGACCAGACGATTGGCATCGGCCTGACCTCCCGCAATCGCTTCCTCGCGGGCTTGCAGCAGCAGATCGCGGACCCAGCCGTCGAGGCGATCCGACTCACGCATGATATCGGCAAGACACTGGTCGCGCTCCGGATCGTCCTCCATGCGCGCCAGTTCCGCCGAGGAGCGAATCGAGGCCAGGGGGTTGCGCAGGCCGTGAGCCACCGTCGAGGCGATTGCGCCGATCGCGGCCAGAGCTTCCGCCTCCACCAATTGTTCCTGCTGCCTGGCCATGACCTTGCGGGCGTAGGCGACCACTCCGAACAGGGCGCCGTAAAGCATTGCTGCACCACAGCCGATCACCATCCAGACCAGCCGGAGGTCGCGGTCGATCGCCTGGAACAGGTTCTCGGGGAGGCGATAGATCTCGACGACACCGATCACCTCCGTCCCGGCGGCGTTGCGAACCGGGAGGTAGGCCTCCATGAAGCGGCTGCCGCCCGTGCCCGGCGAGAGTTCGATGTGCTCTTCCTTGTGATCGCCCACTTCACCCGACTCGACCACGATGCGTCCGCGAAGCGCCTCCTGCAGCTCGTGGTTTTCCAGGAAGCGGCGACCGATCAGTGCAGCGTCGCTCGACCACAGGACCGTGCCGTCCGTCGAGTAGACGTTGGCGCGCACGACGCCGGGCATACGCGAGACATGCTTAAAGAAAGATTCGAGCGGCTCCTTGGCAGCGGCCGACTTTGGGTCGACGAAGTACACCCATGTCTCCTCCGCCCGCATGATGCTTTCGACGAAGGCTGCGCTCACGGCTGCATCGCGCTCCAGCGTATTGCGTGTCAGCGCGCGGCCAAGCAGCAGCGCGCTGCCGCTTCCGAACAGGACGACGCAGACCAGCGAGGTGAACGCGAACCAGCGCAGCAGGTCGAACTGGCGGGCAGAGCTTCTCGAAATCTTGAAGATGGAAGACGGGCCGACCATGGGGTCGTTATACCGTATTGGTACTCGATGGAACGCTCGATGGGCTGCAGCCGCCCGCCGCGAAGGGGACCGGACCCGGCGAAGCCAGGTCCGGTCGGGCCCGCTACTTACGGACGGCCACGATCGCGACCGCGGCGGGACCCGCCTTCGCGCACGAGCACCAGGCCATTTTCGTCGCTGGTTGCATCAACCGCGGGAGCCTTGGCTTCGTCGGCCGCGACCGTGGTGGCTACCGCCGGCTGGAAAGTGGGAGCGGCGAAAGCGACGGCCGGCAGGGTGGCAGCAACGAGCGTGGCAATCAGGATAGGCTTCATCATGACATTTCTCTCCGTGTTGAGCGGATGCTTGGGGCATCCGCTCAACCAGATTGCGAGCGCCGTGCCACCCGTGCCGGAAGCGCTAACCAACTGAAATCAAAGGAAATCCAGCGTTTCCTGGCGTTGCGACGACACGCGATTGGGGGATTTGCCCCACCCACTTGGGTCTGTTGGCCCATTCTCGCGAGACGCCTCAGAACTTTTGCGACAGGGTCAGGAAGAATGCGCGCCTCATACCATACTGCGGCGCGCCGACACCGACGCCTGCGCCGGTTCGCAACTGATATTGATTATCGGTCACGTTCAGGACATCGAACCGCAGGCGCGTCGATCTCTTCTCGAGAATCGGGAGCGACTGCGTGACCGACAGGTTGAGGGTGGCATAGCCCGGCAGCGACGTGTCGTTGGGCGTCGCCACGGTGGTGCGAAGCCCACTGCCGAGGAGCAGGTCGGCCGCGAGTCGGGTCGCATGGTCGGTCTTGTAACCGAAGACATATGAAATGCCGGCCGAGCCGGAAAGGCCCTGGTCATGATCGGCGGGAATCCAGTTGAGAGCAATGTAATCGAGTTCCGCCGGGCTCGCATTGAACTGGGCCGAGTTGAAGCCGATGACGGAAACACGAGACCAGGCGAGATTGGCATAGACTGACCACGGTCCCTCGTCATAGTTGGCGAAGATCTCGAAACCTCTCGATTGCGCGTATGCATAGTTGAAGGCGGTCATCAGCACGGGTGCCCCAAACTGCCCCTCATCCACGTAGTTCTGCGCGAACTTGTAGTAGGCGCTGAACCCGAGTGTGAGATGAGGCAGCGGCTTCGCTGTCAGGCCGAAATCGATATAGTCCGAGCGCTCGGCGCGTACCGGGTCGTTCAGGGTCACCAATGGCTCCGCCGTGGTTCCGGCGCGCGATGCGAGCGATGCCGCCGTCACGAAGCCAAGCGGCGGCGGAACGAAATATCTCGCGTATCCTGCGCGCAGAGAGACCGAAGGGACCGGTTCCCAAACCACGTTGACGCGCGGACTGAGCTGGTTCTCGTTCGTGACTCCGGATACCGCATCGAAGCGCAGCCCCCAGTTGACGGTCAGCGAAGGCAGGGCTCGCCACTCGTGCTGCAGGTAGACGCTGTAGGTCCAGGCCGTCAGGTCGGAATGGTCGAAGATGCCGACCGGTTGTCCGCCCGGCACGAGACCGCCGCCGCCGGGGACGAGAGGCAAGGCGTTGGCCCAGGTCGTACTGTTCAGCTGCTCGCGCTGCACAAGATAGCCTCCGCGCAGCGTGTGCCCTTCGGCCAGTTTCCAGCTGGCATCGCCCTGCAGGCCAGCGGCAACTCCCTGGCGGACCGCCCATGGGGCAAAGCCATTGTAGAGAAGGTCACCGATCGGGTCCGGTTGATAGGCCAGGCTCGAGTAGCGTGCGAACGCGGACACTTGAACATTGAGGTCTCGGTAGGACTTCTGCAGCGAACCGATCGCGAAGTAGGTCGATTCCGATTGCTGCTGGTCGAGCAGCGTACTGTCCCACGACGATATGCCGTTGACGGTGAAGGCGGGAGTCTGAAACGGCAGATTGGGGATCTGGAATCGGGCCGCGGCTCCTCCCGCTATGAAACTGAGGCGCGTCTGCTCATCGACGATCCCGGTCACCTTCGTCAGCGCATACCACTGCCTTGTAGCGTCGTGGAGCGGCTGATAGGACGCCGTCGGGTTCTCCATGCCGATGCTGTTGCTGGTGAACTGGCCGACGGCAAAGTAGTCGACCGGACCCGAGCGCCCTCCGTACTGCAGGACGGGCTGTATCCAGTTGTATGATCCCGTCATCAGCGCCGCCTCGATACCGGGATCGGTCGTCCCCGACCGAACACCGATGTCGACCACCCCGGCCGTCGTCAGGCCGTACTGGGCCGGCAGGGCGCCGGTGAGCAGAGACAGGGTGTCCGTGAAGCGGGCACTGAAAACCTGAGTGAAGGCCGACAGTCCTTCCGGCAACTGAACGCCGTCGAACCGGTATTGGAGATTGCTGTGGTCACCGCGGACGTGGATGCGGCCGAAGCCGTCCTGAACTACGCCGGGCGCGCGCAGCAGCACCTGTCCGAGAGGTGCGTTCTCCCCCTGGGGAATGTTCTCGATGTTCTGGCGTGTGAAGCCGTACCGCGTGGCCCCGAGGTCCGGCATGATCGAGGCGCGATCCTGATCGAGGCGGCCCGCCGTAACCTGGATCTCGAGCATGGTGCCGCGAGGCGATCCACTGGGTGTTGCCGTCTGGGCTCCTGCGGGCACCGCATACAGGCAGATGCCTACCCAAGCCGCGAGGCACGTCGACCGACGGAGCATTCGCTTCCCGAATGGCCCTTGGCTCGAGTGAGTTCCGGCGCCTACGGCGCCCGGTACGTCGACACTCACATCGCCGCCCCGAGACGCCGGACCCGGATACACCGGGTCCGGCATTGCGGGCTAACTACGGCCGACCGCGGCCGCGATCGCGGTCGCGGCCACGACCGTTGCGCGACTCGGCCTCGCGAACGGTGATGAGCGGGTTGGCGTCCTGCGACTGCTCGACGGTCGCGGCCTGCTCGGCCGGAGCGAGAGTCTCGACGGAAGGCTGGAACGTCGGCGCAGCGAAAGCCAGAGCGGGCAGAGAAACGGCGACGAGTGCGCCGAGAATGGTCGTCTTCATGAGCTTACCTCCTTGGTTGCGGACGCTTTCAGCGCCCTTCCAGCACATCGCCAAAGCCGTGCCAGCGTGCCAAAGAGGATCAACTTATTGATTCAGCGTGCTTTTCCCGAGTCGTCAGCGGACAGCGTCCCTGCGCGATGGGGGATTTCCCCCACCCAACTGGGTGATCTGCCCCACCACTTGGCCAGAGGCTCCGGCAACTATCGACTGAACGGACCAAGTCTTTTTTTATTCCGCCAAGACGTTCACGCGAAGGAATTCCGAGAGGTTCACCTGCCGCGAATGCTCATCGTCGGAGACGAGATCGGGCCGCTGACCGTCATCACATAGTCCGTCGCGCCGTTCGAGCCGGCGTCCAGCGCGATGGTCGTCTCCGTCGTGGCGGAGGTCAGCTTGGTTCGGCTGTCGATGCGTGCCGTCGCATTGGGACCCTTCACGGCATGGTTCTGCAGGTGGATCTCGCCGTTCGAGAGCGTGATGTCGCCTTCGATCGAACTCTGCGCGTTGATGAAGCCCGAAAGAACAGCCGAGCCGAATCCCATTTCCGTGCTGAAGATGCTGCCGACTCCCGTGGCGAACGATGCCAGGCCGAGCGACCCCTTGGCCACCGACGGGTAGATCACGCCGGACAGATGCCCCTGCCCGACGAGCGAATCGCGGATCTGCTCCGGTGAGTTGCCCTGCCCCTGCAGCGCGATCTTCATGACGTTGATCTTGCCGTCGACCGCCACCATCAGATGCTCGTTGCCGAAGACGTTCTGGCCGGCTGCACCGCGAAGCATCTCGCCGACATAGATGCCCTGCAGCGTACCCGCGACATCGACGGTCATCGTATCCTTCGACGCGTCGATGGTGCCGCCGAAATCGACGGCGCCGCTGTAGAACTGGCCGGTGAGCTTCGACACCTTCACGACGCCGTTCTTCAGCGTCGCGTCCATGTCGGCATAGGTCACCTTGAGCGAACCGAATTCGATCGCGCTGGTCTCGAGGCTCAGGGTCGCATCGAACGCGCGCAGGGCCGACAGATCGATCTGCTTGCCGGCGGCCGCGCGGGGCGCGCGGGACGGCAGCGGCACCGCAGCCGCATTCGGGCCCGCCGGCGCCGCCGGCAGTGCCGGCGTGGGCACCGCGGCCGGCGGTGCGTCGGTGACTCCCAGCCAGTCGTCGAGGTCGAGCGTCCCGGGAATCCGAAGATTGGCGCTGAAGTTTGGACGCTGCCCCAGCGTCGCGTCGACACGACCGGCCATCTGCGTGCCCAGGGCCGTCAGGCTTCCATCGAACGACGCACGCTGCTCGTTACCCTTGAACGCGCCCTCGGCGGCAAGGGCACCCAGCCCCTCCTGCGGGCGCCCGGTGGCGACCGAGACGAGTCGGCTGGCATCCTGGGCCTGCACGCTGAAGTTCGAGAAGTCGAAGCCGAACTTGTCGCCCAGCACAAGTGACCCCGTGGCCTGCGCGGTCGCACCGGCCGCCGTCACGGACGCACCGCGCAGCGTGAGCGCCTCCGTGGTGCCCGCGACGTTGCCGCCCGCGGTCGAGGCGCCGAGCTTGCCGTTCAGGAATTTCGGCAGGCCGGCATAGACCAGCAGCTTGTCGGTGTCGGGCATGCTCGCGTTGAAGGTGACGTCGAAGCGCGGGACCGTACCGAAGTCGAGCACCTGGCCCTTGAAGTCGAACTTGGCGCCGAGCACGTCGGCCAGCTTGAGACCGTTCACCTTCAGCAGATTGCCCTGGATGGCGAGATCGGCGTCGATGCCACTCAACGTCTCTCCCCGGAACTGCAGCTTTGCGACCTTGGCCTTCAGCCCGAGCACCGGCAGCGTCTTGTCCGGAGGCGCCGACGCGGCGGGCGCCGTGAGCACGGGCGCGGTCGCTGTCGTTGCGGCCGGCGGCAGCACGGAGGAGAGCGGCGCAGCCTCCTTCGGCTGCGGCAGATAGGCATCGAGATCGAAGCGATCGAGCTGCACCGAGGTTGCGACGGTGAGCGGCACGCCGAACGCGATGCTGCCGCTGCCGGTCGCGGGCTGACCGTCGAGGTTCATGGCGAGGTCGGAGATCTGCAGGCTGTTCGCCGTCGAGGCGACCTTGCCCTGGATCGACAGCGACTGCAGCTTGCTGGCCGGGATCCCGGACGTGTCGATCTCCAGCCAGGCGAGGGTCTCGCGCAGGCGCGAACCGCTCAGGCTGAACGCGCCGGCCGACTGGACCGGGTTGGCAACCGGCTTGGCGCCGGCTTCGGTCGCCGCCCCCGCCGCCGAAGGTGCGGCATTGGCCTCCAGGACCATGTCTCCCGGCAGGATGGCGCTAAGGCGCGGCACCGCGATCACGCCCTTCCGGATCTCCACCGCGAGCGCCACGTCACGCATCGTGCCCTTGCGGTAGATGACCTCCTTGGCGTCGATCGAGAACAGCACGGTGAAGGCCGGCGGGAACGGCGACAGCGAGGCCGGCGCAGCGGGTGCCTTGGCCGGGGCCGCCGGGCCGGTCGCGGGCTTGGCCGCCTGATTGGCCGGCGGGTTTGCTGCAGGACTGGCAGGCGGTGCGGCATTCGGCTTGGCGCCGGCAGCCAGCGGCGAGGCGGGCGCCGTTGCGGCGGAACCGGCGGCCGGAGGTTTCGCCGCTGCCGGGGCCGCTGATGGCGCAGGAGCCGCCGCACCGGGCGGATTGGTCGAAGCGTTTGCGGGCGGCGCCGTGACGGCCGGGGTGGCGGGGGCGGCATTCGGCTTGGCGCCAGCAGCCGGCGGCGTAGCGGGCGCCGTTGCGACGGCACCAGCGGCCGCGGGCTTCGCGGGTGCCGGCGGAGGTGCCGCAGTTGTCGGGGCCACCGAAGGCGCCGCGACGGCCGGCGCCGCGGGAGGGGCCGCAGCGCCGGACGCCGGTGCTTTGGCCGACGCAGCGGCTGAAGCTGTGCCGCCCGCCGGGGCGGCGGGTGCGGGTGTGGGAGCGGGCTTGGTCGACGTCGCGGACGGTGCCGTTGCTCCAGCCGGCGCCGCGGCTCCCGCCGGCGCGGCAGGCGGCTTGGTCGTCGCGTCAGTCGCCGCGGGCTTGGCCGGAGTGACGGGCGCGGCCGGCGCAACGAGCGCGGCGGTCTTCGGCTTGAAGGCATCGGGATTGGACAGCAGCGCAATCCACTTCCCGGCATCGAGCTTGGCCATCGACAGCCGGCTTTCGAGAGACGGATTGGCGCCGCCCGTCAGCACGACGTTGCCGGAGACGGTCTCCTCGGCCATCGACATCTTGAAATTCGTCAGCGCCAGCCGCTCGGCCGACAGGTCGATGTCGCCGTCGAACGACAACTGGCCGATCACCGAGGCGTCGAAGGCCGGAGGCTCCTGGCCACCCGCCCGGACCAGCGTGGCGATGAAGTCCGTCAGGCCGGCGGTCGAGAGCGAGACCTTGCCCTTCACATCCGCGTCGACGGCGATGCGGCTCACATGCCCGTCGAAGTTCAGCGACCCGCTCTGGACCTTGAGCTTGAACGACATGTCGTTGCCCTTGTCGGTCGGTGTGCCGACCGACGCCATCAGCGACAGGGGCACGCCATTGACCGTCGCGGTGCCGTCGAAGCTGAACGGCCCCTGGAAGGAGCCGACGGAGGCGAGCAGCTCGACGTTCTCGGCCTTCAGGGTCTGCTTGGTCTTGGGGTTGGTGTAGCTCAGCGTGCCTTCGCGGATCTTGAGCGTGCCGATCGCCAGGTGCAGGCCGCTGCTGGGCGCGCCGGCGGGCTGGCTGGCGCCGGCGCCCGGATTGAACTCCCAGTTGGGCCGGCCGTCGGCGTCGCTTTCCAGGATGATGTTCGGCCGGAAGAGCGTGAGCCGGCCGACCTCGATCTTGCCGCGCAGCAGCGCGCTCAGCGAGGGCGAGACGCCGATCCAGCGTACGTCCACCATCTGCGCGCCTTTGGCGCCGACCGCATTGGCGAAATGGACCTGCCGGGCGCTGATCCGGGGTCTCGGGAAAAACGTGAGCTTGAGCGGCCCCTCGATCACCAGCTCCCGGCCCGTCGCCTCCTTCACGGCGGCGATCATGGCCGGCTTGTATTGATCGACGTTCAGCAGCGTCGGCGCCAGGAAACCGGCGAGCGCCAGCAGGGCGAAGAACGCCACGACAGCCGCTCCGATCCGGATCCAGGTTCTCTTCCGCATGGCCAATGGGTTCGAGTTACGCCGGCAGGCGTATCAACGCCGGAAGCCGCCGCAGGATGCCTGTAGTCTAGTCGAGAGACCCCTTTGGGGCCATTGCGGGGTGGGACCGGTCACACGCTTGCCTCACGCCGGCGTCACGCCGCGAGTTCGTAGCGGCGGATCAGCCGGTAGAGAAGTGCGATCGGCACCAGGGTCACCACGATCAGCGTCGACGCCGCCGCCGTGGCGATGCCCCCGCCGCCCCCTTCGAGCGCCTGGAACATCACGACCGTCAGCGTCCGCCACTGCCCGCTGTAGAGCACGACGGTGGCGCTGAGTTCCGACGCGATGGTCACCCAGGTCAGCACGAAGCCGCTCATGATGCCGCCCAGCATCAGCGGCACCAGGATGCGCGCGAAGGTCTGCAGCGGCGAGCGGCCGAGGCTGATCGAGGCCTCCTCCAGCGAGGGATCGATCTGGTGCAGGATGCCGCTGGACGAGCGCACCGCGAACGGGATTTTGCGTACCGTGTAGGCCAGCACCATGATGAACGGCCCGCCCGTCAGGATCAGCCAGCCGCTGTTGAACGACACCACGAAGCCGATCGCCAGCACCGTCCCCGCCACGGCGAACGGCAGCGTGGCGATCACATCCAGAACCGCCGCCAGCCCCGAGCGCAGCCGCGTCACCACATAGGCGATCGGCACGCCGATCAGCGTGACGCCGATCGCCGCCAGCGTGGCGAACATCAGCGTGTTGAGCAGCGGCCGCGTCGAGCGCTCGAACAGCGCCGTGAAGTTGGCCGTGCTGAAATTGGGATGGAGCACGGGCCCGCGGAATTCCATGAACGACAGCACGACGATGGCGAAGAACGGCACCAGCGCCAGCAGCACGACCGACCAGCAATAGACGGTCGCGGCGATCCTGAGGCCGGGGCCGACCTTCAGGATGGGCGGCGCGGAGCGCGCGCCGGTGGCGAAGCGGCGGTTCGCCAGGAAGCGGCGCTGGATCAGCAGCACCAGCGAGGTCATCAGGATCAGCAGCACGCCCAGCACGCCGGCCGACGACGGATTCGGCGCGGTCTCGCCGACGAACAGCTTGAAGGCTTCCACGGCGAAGATCGGCATGTCCTCGGCCAGCACGAAAGGCACGCCGAAATTCTCCAGCGTCTCGATGAAGACCAGCAGACCGCCGGCCAGGATCGAGGGCACGACGATGGGCAGGGTGACGGTCCACAGCGTGCGGCGCGGCGAGGAGCCGAGGCTCTGCGCCGCCTCCTCGATCGACACGTCGACTGCCTTGAAGCCCGCCATCGTGGGCAGCAGCACATAGGGATAGAGCGTCAGCGTGTAGACCAGCACGATGCCGCCGGCGCCGTAGATCGAGCCGAAGCCGATGCCCCAGGAATTGAGCCACTGCGTCACCACGCCGGCGCGGCCCAGCAGCAGCACGATGGCGTAGGCGCTGACGAAGGACGGCAGGACCAGCGGCATGGCGGCCAGCGCGACGATCGCGGCCTTGCCCGGCACCGGCAGGCGCGCCAGCGCGAAGGCGAAGGGCACCGAGATCACGATGGTGGTGATCGTGGCCGCGACGCCGATCATCAGCGTGTTGGCAACGGCGCCGCGATAGAAGGGCCGGCCCAGGATCTTGACGTAGTTGGCAAAGGTGAACTTCTCGCCGTCCCCGTCGAGCACGCTGGCGCCGAACACGTTGAACAGCGGATAGAGCAGGAACAGGCCGAGGAACAGGAACCCCAGCGCGGCGATGGCCAGCGGCAGGCGCTGCTGGTGCGGGATCGTGAGCGTCACGGCAGCACGATCAGGCCAGCACGGTCACGCGCGCCGGATCGTAGGCCAGCGTCACCTGTGCCCCCGTCGCCAGCGTGCGATGCGGCTCGTCGAGCGACGCCACGCGGATCACGCTGCCATCGGCCAGGCGCACGTCGAAGCGGGTGATCGGTCCCAGGATCTCGACATGCGCCACGGTGCCGGACAGCCGCGGCCAGCCAGCCGGCGCCTCGGCATCGAGCCGCAGTGCCTCCGGGCGCAGCGAGACCCGGCCGGCGCCGGACAGGCCCAGCGCCTTCGGTTCGAGCAGGTTGGTGGTGCCCATGAACTCCGCCGCAAAGCGCGACGCGGGCTGGCGGTAGATCTCGGCCGGCGCGCCGACCTGCTCCAGCCTGCCGCTCTGCATCAGGGCGATGCGGTCGGACACCGACATCGCCTCCTCCTGGTCGTGCGTCACGTAGATCGCGGTGATGCCCAGGGACTTCTGCAGCTCGCGGATCTCGGCACGCATGCTGACGCGCAGCCGCGCATCGAGATTGCTGAGCGGCTCGTCGAACAGGAGGACCTGCGGGCGGATCACCAGCGCGCGGGCGATGGCGACGCGCTGCAGCTGGCCGCCCGAGAGCTGGTGCGGCCAGCGCTCGCCGTATCCGCCGAGCTGGACCAGCGACAGCGCTTCCTCGACGCGGCGCGCCACCTCCGCCGCGGTCACCTTCCGCGCCTTCAGGCCGTAGGCCACGTTGCCGGCCACGGTGAGGTTGGGGAATACCGCATAGTTCTGGAACACCATGCCGATGTCGCGCGTATGCGCCGGCAGCGTGTCGATTCGCTTCGTCCCGAACCGGATCTGGCCCTCGTCGAGCTCGCAGAAACCCGCGATCATGCGCAGCAGGGTGGTCTTGCCGCAGCCCGAGGGCCCCAGCAGGGTGAAGAACTCGCCTTCGCCGACGGTGAGATTTACGCCGTCGACCGCGCGAACCGTGCCGAAGGTCCGGGTGACGCCTTCAATGACGATGCCGGTCACGCTCAGCGGGACTCCTGCAACAGGTCCTTGATCTTCTCGAGCGTCTCCTTGCGCTTGTCCGTCCAGGCATCCTCGTTGTAGCTCAGCATCTTGAGGCTTCCGATCGGCGGCAGGCCGCCCGGCAGCGTCGCGAGGTCGAGGTCGGTGCGCGTCGGCCGGCGGAACGTCGCCTTGAGGATCATCTCGCGCACATCCTTGCGGTTCACGAAATCGACGAAGGCCCTGGCTTCCTCCGGATCGGGGCCGTTCCTGATGATGGCGACGCCTTCCATGGTGGCGAGCGTGCCGTCGGCCGGATAGATCGTCTTCACCGGCGCGCCGCCCGCGGCCCACATCGGGCCGGCATATTCCAGCGAGATGCCCAGCGGATACTCGCCGTTGCCGACGCCCTGGAAGACCAGCGACGAGCGGTTCAGCACCTTGAGGTTCCGGAACAGCTGCCCGACCTTCTTCCAGCCGGCGTCGCCGCCGCCCCACAGGTCGACCAGCATGGTGACCGTGGTGTAGGCCGAGCCCGAATTGGCCGGATCGGTGAAGGCGATCTTGCCCTTCCACTTCGGATCGAGCAGGTCGTTCCAGCCCTTGGGCCCCTGGTCGGCCGGCAGGATCTTGGTGTTCTGCAGGATCACCAGCAGGTGGAGGTTGTTGCCGATCCAGAGGTCCGCAGGGTCGCGATACTCGACCGGGATCGCGTCCTTGTTCTTCGAGGCATAGGGCGCGAACAGCGCCTTGTTGGTCTGCAGCAGCGAGCGGCTGATGCCCCAGACGATGTCTCCCAGCGGCCGTTCCTTCTCGGCCTGAAGGCGGCGGATCACCACGCCGGAGCCCGCAACGACCGGCTCGACGGCGATGCCGGTTTCCTTGGTGAAGGCGGCGAAGACGAGATCGTTCAGCGTGCTCTCGTTGGACGTATAGATCACGACCTTCTTCTGCTGCGCCTGCGCCGCCACGGGCAGCATCGCCGCGAACATCAGGCCCCATGCTGCAATGCAGCGTCTCGTCGGTCCCATCCGGTCCTCCCCTTGAGCGTCGGGGCTTTATATAGTCAGGGACAAAGAAGAGGAAACGACGACGATGGGTGACATTGCGTTCGGGTTTCAGGCCGCGCCGGCCAGCGACGTCCACAAGTCGGACCAGGCGCTCTACCGCGAGGTGATGCAGGACTGCGCGCTCGGCCAGAAGCTCGGCTTCGACGCGGCCTGGCTGCTCGAACACCATTTTAGCGACTACTATCCGACGCCGAGCCCGCTACTCTTCATGGCGCACATCGCGGCGGCCTTTCCCGACCTGTCGCTCGGCACCTCGGTGCTGGTGCTGCCCTGGTACCATCCGCTGCGGCTGGCCGAGGAGATCGCCATGCTGAACAGCATGACCAACGGCACCTTGCATCTCGGCATCGGCCGCGGCACGGCGAAGATGGAATACGACGCCTACAACGTCGACATGAACGAGGCGCGCGCCCGCTTCGCCGAATGCTACCGCATCGTCGAGAAGGGCCTCAAGGGCGAGCCCTTCACCCATGACGGGCCGTTCTGGAAGATCGAGAAGCCGATCAGGCTGCGGCCCGATCCCACCACCAAGAAGGTCCGCTTCTACGGCGCCATCGGCAGCCCGGCGAGTGCCGAGGTGATGGGCGATCTCGGCGTCGCGCCGATCTGTCTCTCGACCTTTCCCGACAAGCTGCTGACCAAGATCCTCGAACGCTGGCGCGCCCGCGCGGGCGCCGCGGCCCGGAATGCGATCCTGCCGATCTCGGTGAAGATGTTCATCGCCGACACCGACGAGGAGGCACGCGAGCTGGGCCGCCGCTTCTATCCGCCCTACTTCGACCTGCAGTGCACCCACTACGAGTCCGACGCCAATCCGTGGGCCGACATCCCCGAGTACCAGGATTTCAGCCGCATGTTCGCCAACCTGCGCAAGCTCACCGATCCGGCGGAACTCGGCCCGTTCATGGACTCGAATCTGGTGGGCAGCCCCGAGACGATCTGCCGGCGCATCGACCAGCTTGCCGCGCTCGGCTTCAACTATTTCATGGTGTCCTCGGCCACGCCCGGTACCCCTCTGGAACTGCGCCAGCGCATGATGACGCGCTTCGCCCGGGAAGTGTGCCCGCGCTATTCGAATGCCATGCGGGCCGCGCACGCCGCCTGACCCGGCGGGTATTTGTATTGCTTGTATCTTCAGAAGCCCTGTCGCCTTCCCGAGTCCCGTTCGCCGGTCCTAGTGTGCAGGAATGAAACTTCCGTCCGCCCCGACAGGCTGTCAGCCTTGAGACAGTGCTGAGGCCAGCGGGCCCGGCGTCGCGTGAAGGTTTGTACAATGCGTAAGAGGCTGCTGATCGGGTCTCTGGCCCTGCTGCTGGGCTGGTGCGACGTCGCGCTCGCCCAGCGGAGTGGCGGCGTGCTGCGCATCTTCCATCGAGACAACCCGACCAGCGCATCGATCCTCGAGGAGGCCAACGCTTCGACCGTCGTGGCCTTCATGCCGGTGTTCAACAACCTCGTGATGTTCGATCCGGCCGTCGCGAAGAACGCCGACGACACGATCGTTCCGGACCTCGCCGAATCCTGGACCTGGAACGACGACAGGACCGAACTATCGTTCAAGCTGCGCCGGGGCGCAAAGTGGCACGACGGGATGCCGTTCACGTCGAGCGACGTCGAATGCACCTTCAATCTGCTGACCAACCGGGCGCGTAACCGGCTGCGCACCAATCCACGGGGCTCGTGGTTCGGCAACGTCAACTTCGTGCGCGCGCCGACCGACTTCGACGTCACGATCCATCTCAACCGGCCGCAGCCCTCTCTGCTCGCCATGCTGGCTTCGGGCTTCGTCCCGATCTATCCCTGTCACGTGCCATTGGCACAGATGCGGGTGAAGCCGGTCGGCACCGGGCCGTTCAAGCTGGAGTCGTTCAACCAGTTCGACCGCATTCGCCTCGTGCGCAATCCGGACTACTGGAAGGCCGGCCGCCCCTATCTCGACGGCATCGAGTTCTCCGTGGTCGCCAGCCGTTCGACCGCCCTGCTCAGCTTCGTCGCCGGCCGCTACGACATGACCTTTCCGAGCGACGTGTCGATGTCGCAGCTGCGCGACGTCCGGCGTCAGTCTCCGCGTGTGATGTGCGAGGCGACAGCGATGAACAACAACACGAACCTGATGCTGAATCGCGAGGCGCCGCCGTTCGACAACCCGGATGTCCGCCGGGCCCTGATGCTCACCCTGGACCGACGGGCCTTCATGGACTCCCTCTCGGACGGCAGCGGCGTCATCGGCGGGCATCTGCAGCCCGCCCCGGAAGGCCGCTGGGGTCTGCCGGCGGAGATGTTGGCCAAGCTGCCGGGCTACGGCGCCGACCTCGAGAAGAACCGGACCGAGGCCCGCGAGCTGATGCGCAAGGCGGGGTACGGGCCGGACAAGCTTCTGCCGCTGAAGATCTTCACGCGCGCGGTCTCGCTCTATCGCAGCCCGGCGGCGGTGCTGGCCACGCAGCTTCAGGAAATCTACTTCGAGCCGACGCTCGACGTGGTCGAGACGGTGCACTGGTTCACGCGCCTGCAGCGCCGCGACTTCGCCCTGGCGATCGAGACGACCGGCAATGCCATCGACGACCCCGACCAGGTCTTCTACGAGACCTTCGCCTGCCGCTCGGAGCGCAACTACAATCGCTACTGCAATCCCGAGATCGAACGCCTGTTCGAGGCCCAGTCCTCGGAACTCGACGTCGAAAAGCGCCGCCAGCTCGTCTGGGACCTCGAAGCCCGCCTGCTGGCCGACAGCGCCCGCCCGCCGCTGATGTGGAACCGCGCGGCCACCTGCTGGCAGCCCTACGTGCAGGGCTTCGTGCCGCAGACCAACAGCTCCTACAACGGCTTCCGCTTCGAGGATGTGTGGATCGACCGCCGCTGAGGCGTTTCTGGGCGAGATTGGCTTGAGCCGCGCATGCCAACGCCCGCCTCATCCTGAGAGGCTGGCTCGAAATGAATTGAATCGCTTCAAGCACTTACCTCATCCTGAGGAGCGCCGCCCCTCGAGTGCATCGGGGTAAACTCCACGGCGCGGCTCGAAGGATGGGTAACAGGCAAGGTACGCGTTCCCACCCTTCGAGACGCATCGCTGCGCGATGCTCCTCAGGGTGAGGTCATAGGGGCTTTTCATAGCCTGTTGTTTTCGCTGCATTCATTTCCGGCCCGGCTCTCAGAATGAGGCGGGTGTTTGACCTGTCTGCATCGGAAAGCCCCTAGGACGGGTGGCGCCGGATCTTCTGCACGGCCTCGTCGAGCGCAGACAGAAAGCGCGATCGGTCGCGTGCCGCCATCGGCTTCGGCCCGCCGGTCATCTCGCCCATGGCGCGGAGGTTCGACATGAGTTCGCGGCTGGCAAGCGCCATGCCGATCGAGGACGTGGTGAACGGCACCCCGTTCGAGCCGATGACTGCTGCGCCGTTCTTCAGGCTGCGATCGGCCAGGGGGATGTCCGAGGTGATGACGATGTCGTCGGGCCCGGCCCGCTCGGCGATCCAGTCGTCGGCCGCGTCGAAGCCGTCGCTCACCACGACACGCTCGACGCGCGGATCGCGCGGCACGTTGATGTAGGAGTTTGCCACGACGAACACCTTGAGGCCGTAGCGTTCGGCCACGCGGTAGACCTCGGCCTTCACCGGACAGGCATCGGCATCGATGTAGATCTGGACCGTCCTCACGTCAGGACGGCTACTTTCTTGCGCTCGATCAGGGCAAAGTCGATGGCGGCCCCGAGACCCGGTTCGTTCGGCACGTGCACCATGCCGTCGCGCCCGACGACGATGTCGCGCTCCAGCCCGTATTTCTGCGCGCCGTCGGGCAACAGGACCTCGAAGAACTCGGTGTTGCGGATCGCGGCGATCACATGGAGGTTGGCCACGTTGTTCAGCGAATTGCCGCCGTGATGGACCTCGTAGTTCATGCGGAAGGCCTCGGCCAGATGCGCCGTCTTCACCAGCGTGGTAATGCCGCCCTTCACCGCCACGTCGCCGCGCAGATAGTCGGTCGCCTTCGCCATGATCCATTGCTGATAGGAATCGAGGCCGGTGACTGGATACTCCGTCGCCATGATCGGAATGGAGAGCTGCTGCTTCAGTTTGGTATAGTTGTAGATGTCCTGGTCGGCGAGCGGGTCCTCGTACCAGTAGAATCCCATCTCCTGGACGGCGCGTCCCACGCGTACGGCCGCCGGATAGTCGTAGCTCCAGGTCGAATCGAGCATGATCGTGTAGTCGCCCACGGCGCGACGCACCGCCTCGCAGACCTTGATGTCCTCCTTCCAGCGCGTCGGGGGATGGATCTTGTAGGCGGCCCATCCCTCTTCCTTGAAGCGCATCGCCTCCTCGGCGTAGGCGGCCGGCGAAGCCAGCACGGCGGAGCTGGCGTAGGCCGGCACGGCTTCGCGATAGGTGCCGAGCAGGCGATGAATCGGCTGGCCCATCGCCTTGCCGACCAGGTCCCACAGCGCGACGTCGACCGCGCCGATGGCGCGCACGCCGGCCGAGCGCTGGCGCTTCCAGATCTCCTGGTTGATGTGCTCGCGCTGGAACGGGTCCTTGCCGATGAGCCCCGGCTTGAGGTGGGTGATCAGCCCCTGCCCGTCGGTGGTCGCGGGATTCATGGCCGAGCCGAGGAAGGCGTGACCTTCGAGGCCCTGGTCGGTGACGATGCGCAGCAGGCCCAGCGCGCTCTTGCCCGAGAAGCGGCCGGTATGCGCCCCGTAGGTCGTCGGCGGGATATCGTCCCAGGCGAACAGCGTCAGCGTGACGTCGGTGATCTTCATTCCCTGGTCTCCCAGACCCGCCGCTCCACGCCGTACGGGTCGATATCGAGGTGGCAAACGGTGTCGAACATCATCGTGGCGCGCATCCCCGTCGTATAGGCGGGCCAGACCGGCAGGCCGGGATGGCCAGGATTGCCGCTCTTGGCAAAGGCGATCCAGGCCCGGCTCATCGCGTCGCCGAGCGGCAGCCGCGCCGCGTCGTCGCCAGTCAGTTCCGCCGATTCGAGATTGGAGAAGACGAAGGGGATCTCCAGTGTATGGCAGGAACGCAGCCTGCCACCCAGCACCGGGGTCTCCCAGGCGAAGAGATAGACGAACACCGGCGCGGTCCCCTGCGCCAGCTTGCGTTCCGCGATCAGCAGCGACGGCGCACGGATGCCCTGGTCGGAAACGATGGCGATCGCGACCTCGTCCGGCCGCAGGCGCGGCTGGGCCTTGCGATAGGTGGCGACGATTTCGGCCGCCTTCGCGCCGAGATAGGGCGCGAGCGATTCCGGCAGGCTCTCGAACGTGGCATCGGCAACCCAGGGCATGTGCCCCAGGAACAGCGTCATCTCGTCCTTGTTGCTGCCGATCATCAGCGGCACCTCGAGCGATGCCAGCGGCGCCTTCGGGGCAAACGGACCGCCCGGGAACATCGTGCCGTCGATCACCGGATTGAAGCCCAGCCGCCGACGGTCGGCGAAGGCGGCGCGGCTGACGCCGGCCAGCACCTTGACCTGCGCTTCCAGGATCTTCGCCGGCGGCATCGCGCGCAGCTTGCCGGCATCGGACGCATCGAGGCCGAGATGCTCCAGCATCTGGCGCGCCGTCTTGGTGCCGTCCTCGCGGTTGGCCATCTGCACGGCCGGGCCGCTCTGGATGATAGCCTTGTGGAACAGACCTTTCGCCGGCGGCATCGCCATCAGCACGCTCACCTTCGCACCGCCGCCCGATTCGCCGAAAATCGTGACGTTCCTCGGATCGCCGCCGAAGCGGGCGATATTGTCGCGCACCCATTCGAGCGCCGCGATGATGTCGAGCACGCCGGCAAGGCCCGCCTGCTCGAAATCGTCGGCTATATCCTCGAGGTGCAGATAGCCCAGCGCACCGAGGCGATGATTGAACGAGACGACCACGACATCGTCGAGCCGGCAGAGATTGGCGCCGTCGGACCAGGGCGAAGAGCCCGAGCCTGTGATGAAGGCGCCGCCATGACACCAGAACAGGACGGGGCGCTCCGTACCGTCGCGCCCCGGTGTCCAGACGTTGAGATAAAGACAGTCCTCGTCGAGCTTCTGCTTGCCCGCCAGGGTGAAGAGGCGCAGCAGGTCGTCGGGGAGTGCGAAGACGTTCTGGCTCTGCACGGCCATGTTGCCGTACCCGGTCGCATCGCGGATTCCGGTCCAGGGGCTGGGCTTGCGCGGCGGCCGGAAGCGCAGCTCGCCCAGCGGCGGCTCGGCATACGGAATGCCCTTGAACGTTTCCACACCGCGCTCGCGGGTGCCGCGGATCCGCCCGGCGCTGGTCTCGACGACGACGTCTGTGCTCATGCCCCCAGTCTAGCGCGAACCGCCCGCCCGGCGCTGCCGTGCGATCGCATCTATTTCGCTGCCGGCACGCAGCGCGCGCTCTGGCGTCTACCATCCGGTCGCGGTTGCCCATAGACTGCCCTCATGACCGACAAAGCCCGAGCCCAACTTGCCCCCACCGGCGTCCTGCGCGCCGGCATCAACCTTTCCAACTTCCTGCTGGTCACCGGCCGCAGCGAGACCAACGACCCGGTCGGCGTGGCACCGGACATGGCGGGAGCGATCGCGCAAGCGCTGGGCGTGCCGGTGAAGTACGTCCCCTTCAAGACACCGGGCGAGCTCGGCGACCAGGTCGGCAAGGATATCTGGGACATCGGCCTGATCGGCGCGGAGCCGCAGCGTGCCGAGAAGATCCAGTTCACCGCCGCCTATGTCGAGATCGAGGCCACCTACATGGTGCCCGAGGGTTCACCGATCAAATCGATCGCCGACGTGGACAGGAAAGGCGTGCGCATCGCCGTGTCCGCGCGCTCGGCCTACGACCTCTGGCTGGTCAACAACATCAAGAACGCCACGCTGGTGCAGGTGAACGGCCTCGATGCCGCCTACCAGAAATTCATGTCGGACAAGCTCGAGGTTCTGGCGGGCCTTCGCCCGGGCCTGCTGAAAGATGTCGAGAAGGCCCCGGGCCTCAAGATCCTCGACGGCAAGTTCACCGCCGTGCAGCAGGCCGTCGGCACCGCCAAGGCCAACGTCGAAGGCGCGGCCTTCCTTGCCGACTTCGTCGAAAAGGCCAAGAAGTCGGGTCTCGTCCAGGGCTTCATCGACCGCCACAAGGTCAAGGGCCTGACGGTCGCGCCCCCCGCCTGACGTTCCTGGAGCTGCCGCGCCCTCATGGAACTCAACATCAAGACGCTCTACCTGATCGGCGCCATCGTCACGGTGTGCGGCGCGGGCGCCGCGCTGCTCACCTGGTACCATCATCGCGATGCGCCGGGCCTGCGGGCCTGGACCGCGGCCTTGCTGCTCACCAGCCTCGGCGCGCTGATCCTGCGGCTGCAGACGTCGCAGGCCGACCTCACCCTGGCGCTTGTCGCCGACATGGTGATCGTCTCGGGCTTCGCCTGCATGTGGCTCAGCCTCAGGTTCGACAATCATGGCCGCGTCGACCTGCTGCGGCTGATCCTGCTCTCGATCACGGTCAGCCTGGCGTTTCTCGCCCTCTTCGTCGTGCTGCGCGCGATCGGCGCGGGGCGTCAGGCGGCCGCCATCCCCTTCTCGCTGTTCCTCGGCCTGCTGGGGCTCGCCTGCGCCTGGGAGATCTGGCAGGGTCGCCACAAGGACCAGCTCAGCAGCCGCCTGCCGGCCGCCCTGGCGTTCGTCGGGCTCGGCATCGCGCGCGTGATCCGCGCGGGCGTCCTGGGCTTCGAAGTCCTCCATCTGCTGCCGCGGGGCGCCGCCGCCGCCACTCACCCCTATACGCTCTACGCCACGATCGTCTTCACGTTGGTCGTGACCTACGGGTTGGTGATGATGGCCAGCGAACAGGCCGGTCGGCGGGAAGCCGCGCAGTTCACCAAGGCATGAATCCCGGTGTCCTCGGACCGGCTTGACTGGTCCGCGGCGCGGTAGCGGAAATCCGCCGCAGGAGTTCTCGCGAAACTGGGCGAAGTCGCGGCGGTTCCCGGCGCGATCGACCTATGCGCGTTCAACTTTCGCATTTCCCTCGCGTTGTCCGGCGGAGAAACGGAGGTTCATTTCAAACAATGCCGAGAGACATTCGAACGATGCCGAAGGGGCTGATCGCGCCGCTGACGCAGGCGGCGCTCGCCTCTCTGCGGGGGCTCGCCGACGGGAGCGAATCCTCCATGCCGGAGGGGCATCGCGCCCGCTTGCTTCACCTCGCGCTGATCGAATCGGGTCCCGAGGGAGATGCCATCACGGCGCTTGGCCGCGAACGGCTGGTCTCCGATCGCTAATAGTCGGTGGTGGACGAGACGCACCCCGGCTCGACCGCCGCCCTCACGATCTTCAGGAAGCTGTCGAGGGGACAGGCATTGTTGACCTGGTCCGCGGCACAGGCCGGCAGGGCAACCTGCGTCATGCCGGGCGGATCCCGGTAGCTGAGCGCCGCGCGGCGGCGCATCTCGTCGAGCGTCTGCGCATAGTAGGCGAGCCGCACGTAGCGCTTGCCGGTCGCGACATCGAGGAACTGCTCGAAGGCCAAGGCTCCGCCGGGCGATGCTTCGGCCGGCAGGAAGCCGGGGATCTGCCAGGTCAGACCGAGCAGGGCGGCGACGTTGTGGATGTTGCTCTGGTGTCCGACGAGGAGACCGAGGCGCACGGGCTGCCCGGTAGCGGCATGGCCGGGGAACCTGTGCCCGTTCACCAGGATCGCACCGACCAGCGAGAGGAGGTTCGAGCCGCGCTGACGGGCGATCGGGACGGTCTTCTGCGTGAGATCCTGGACGAACTGGTGGATCGACAGCAGCTCGTTCAGCGTCGCGTCGTGCGCGAGGCGGCCCCACGCCACCTGATCCTTCGGCATGCCATCGGCCGACTGCATCAGAAAGTTCTCGGCGGCGGTGGCCGCGTAGCCCAGCGGGCCACGTATCCTGACCCAGCCATCGGCATCGGCAACCACGCTCGACGCCATGGCGGCCTGCGCGCAACTGCCGCCGCCCACACCCTTGGTCGCACCGGCCGGGCAGAGGATCGATTGCATCATGGTGAGCTGCGAAGCGTAGTTCTGCAGCGCCGAGGCAAAGCTGCCGCCCAGCCGCGCCATGACGGCGGCCTGGTTGGCCGCTCCGTTCATCGGGCAGGAAGCGGTCGGCTGGGGGTGGAAGATGGGATCCGGCACGGTGAAGTTGGCCTGGTTGCGCAACGGCAGGTTCGCGCAGCGCGGATACATGCCGGCGAGGATCGCCGCGCCGGTGGCGCGGGTGCGCTGGTCGAGATCGGTCCAGGCCGCGACCGTTCCAGCGGTGGGACAATCGTCCGCCTGGATCAGCCCGCGCCCTCCGTACAGCACGCGATAGTAGGTGCCCATCAGGCGCATGAGTTCCTCGCCGCGCGGCGACAGGAAGCCCGGCGCCACGGGCCAGGTCGGCCAGGCCGTCGCACTGTATCGATCGAGCTCTTCATTGGTCGCGATGGGGGCGCGCACACCATGCCGGTTGATCACGACGGCCCGCTCGATCTGCCAGCCCGGCGGGGTCGGCAGGATCTGGGCATGGACGGACGCGATCATCGCCACCACCGACGTGACGAGCGAGGCGGCGAAAATGGCGGTACGGACGCGTAGACTCATGGCAGTGACTCCCCGAAGGCCGCACTATGCCGCCTCAGGGTCCCGCCCGTCATCCGTCCCGTGCTAGAATTTCCGATGTCCGTTCGATGGAGGATTCAGCGCGGCGGCCCACCGTCGGCCAACGCCCCCAGAGGGTCGTTCGAGATCATGTCTTCGTGCGGAAGCGCCCGGTAATGACGGAGCCGGAACCCCCACCCTGCGGTCGCGGTTAGATCGGGATGCCCTCACCCTCGACGGTCAACGCCAGCTCCTTTCGCGAACGCGTCGGCGCGCTCCGGAACCTGCGTCCCTTCCTCGGCATGGTGTGGGCGACCAGTCCGTCGCTCACCGCCACCACCATCGTCCTGCGCCTGATGCGCGCGCTGTTGCCGGTGGCCACGCTCTATGTCGGAAAGCTGATCATCGACGACGTGGTGATGCTGGTGCAGCTTCCGGACAAGCCGGTGACGCTGCAGCAGTGGCTCGATAGCGGCCATCTCAATAGGCTCGGTCTATTGCTGGCGGCCGAGTTCGCCGTGGCGGTGCTGGCCGACGTGCTGGGCCGCGTGGTCACGCTGCTCGACGGGATGCTGGCCGAGCGCGTCAGCACCAGTTCGAGCGTGCGGCTGATGGAACATGCCGCAACCCTCGACCTCGAGGATTTCGAGGATGCCGAGTTCCAGGACCAGCTCGAACGCGCCCGCCGCCAGACCAGCGGCCGCATGACCCTGATGAGCCAGCTCTTCTCGCAGGCGCAGGACCTCGTCACCGTGGCCAGCCTCGCGGCCGGCCTGATCGTCTTCGCGCCCTGGCTGATCGTGCTGCTGATCGTGGCGCTGGTCCCGGCGTTCCTGGGCGAAGCCCATTTCAACGCCAAGAGCTACTCGCTCGACTTCGGCCGCACGCCCGAGCGGCGCGAGCTCGACTATGTCCGCCAGACCGCGGCCAGCGCCGAGACCGCCAAGGAAGTGAAGATCTTCGGCCTCAACGA
Source organism: Reyranella aquatilis (assembly GCF_020880995.1). Taxonomy (GTDB): domain Bacteria; phylum Pseudomonadota; class Alphaproteobacteria; order Reyranellales; family Reyranellaceae; genus Reyranella; species Reyranella aquatilis. The sequence goes on from NZ_JAJISD010000007.1 coordinate 239,753, forward strand.
GTTCCTGATCGATCGCTACCGCCGCCTTGCCGCCTCGTTCTACGACGCCAACCGGCGCCTGGCGCTGCGCCGCGCCGGCTGGGGCGGGCTGTTCACCACCATCGGCACGGTCGGCTACTACTTCGCCTACGCCTACATCGCCTGGCGCACGCTGACCGGCGAATTCTCGGTGGGCGACCTCACCTTCCTCGCGGGCTCGTTCCGCCGGCTGCGCACGCTGCTCGAAGCGCTGCTGAGCGGCTTCTCTTCCGTGGCCGGCCAGGCGCTCTATCTCGACGATCTCTTCACCTTCTTCGAGGTCCGGCCTGAGATCCATTCGCCGGCCGATCCCCTGCCGTTTCCCCGGCCGATCCGCGAAGGCTTCGTATTCGAGGATGTGGGCTTCATCTATCCCGGCGCCGAGCGCTGGGCGGTGCGCCATCTCTCCTGCACCCTGAAGGCCGGCGAGGTGGTGGCGCTGGTCGGCGAGAACGGTGCGGGCAAGACCACGCTGGTGAAGTTGTTGACCCGCCTCTACGACCCCGACGAGGGCCGCATCCTGCTCGACGGCCACGACCTGCGCGACTACGGGCTCGATGATCTGCGCGGCAGCATGGGCGTCATCTTCCAGGATTTCGTGCGCTACAACCTGCCGGCCGGCGACAATATCGCGGTCGGCCGGGTCGAGGCGCGCGACGACCGCGAGCGCATCGCGCGTGCCGCCACTCGCAGCCAGGCCGACGAAGTGATCGGCCGCCTGCCGCACGGCTACGACCAGATGATCGGCAAGCGCTTCAAGAACGGTGTCGAGCTATCCGGCGGCGAATGGCAGAAGATAGCGATCGCCCGCGCCTACATGCGCGAGGCCGAGGTGCTGATCCTCGACGAGCCCACCGCCGCCCTCGACGCCCGCGCCGAGTACGAGGTGTTCCGCCGCTTCAAGGAGCTGAGCGAAGGCAAGACGGCGGTGCTGATCTCCCACCGATTCTCCAGCGTCCGCATGGCCGACCGCATCCTGGTGCTGGCCGACGGCAAGGTCGAGGCGCAGGGCACGCACGAGGAACTGCTTGCGCAGCGGGGCCGCTACGCCGAACTGTTCGAACTGCAGGCGGCGGGCTACCGGTAGCGCCATGAAGATCGCCACCTTCAACGTGAACAACGTGAATCGGCGGCTGCCCAACCTGCTTGCCTGGCTGAAGCGCACGAAGCCCGACATCGTATGCCTGCAGGAACTGAAGGCGGCCGACGAGGCCTTTCCCGAGGAGACATTGCGCCGCGCCGGATACCCGGCCGTCTGGCAGGGCCAGAAGACCTGGAACGGCGTCGCCATCCTCGGGCGCAAGGCCGCGCCGGTCCTGATCCGCAAGGGTCTGCCGGGCGACCGCAGCGACACGCAGAGCCGCTACATCGAGGCGGCGGTCAAAGGCATCGTGGTCGGCTGCCTCTATGCGCCGAACGGCAATCCGCAGCCGGGTCCGAAGTTCGACTACAAGCTCGACTGGCTGCGCCGCCTGCACCGGCAGGCGAAGTCGCTCCTGAAGAGCGGCGCGCCGGTCGTGCTGGCGGGCGACTACAATGTCGTGCCGACCGATTTCGACATCTATTCGCTGCGGTCATGGAAGAACGATGCGCTGGTGCAGCCGGCGCCGCGGCTCGCGTTCCGCAAACTGCTGGCGCAAGGCTGGACCGACAGCCTGCGCGCGCTGCATCCCGACGCGCCGATGTACACGTTCTGGGACTACATGCGACATCGCTGGGAGCGCGATGCCGGCCTGCGTCTCGACCATCTGCTGGTGAGCCCCGATCTCGCCCCGCGCCTGAAACGCGGCGGCGTCGACCGGGACGAACGCGGGCGGCAAAGCCCGAGCGACCATGCGCCCTCATGGATCGAACTGAAGAAGTAAGGAGTGCCCTGGTCGTGGGGCTTCAGTCGGGGGCTGCAGTCGGGGGCTGTAGTCGTTCTTTCTTCGGCGCTTCCCGCCATTGCCACGGCAATGGCGGGCCGAGCTTCGCCGAGCCCTACATCGAGGGCGGAAGCTCCTTCAGCGCCTTCTCGGCGATCGGCATCATCTCGGCGCAGAAGGCCTTCTTGTTCTTCTCCGCTTCCTTCTCCATCGCGTCGTAGGCCTTGTCGAGCTTGCGATCGGCGATGTTGAGCTGCTTCTCCGCCCAATCGGTCCAGAACTCGAGGCGCTTCTCCTGGTCCTTCGTCATGTCGAGGTCGCAGGTGTCCACGGCGATGGAGACGGCGTAGAGACCGATCACCATTTTCTCGGCATCTTCCTTCGTAGGTTTCTGGGCGGACGCGGTTGCCAACGGCAGGGCAAGCAGGACGAGGAAACAAGAGAGCGAGCGGATCATCGAAGACTCCTGGGCGGGGCGCCACGCCACGTGGCGCCCCGGGGGCTGAGGAAGGAATGCTACTTCAAAGTCTTGTCGAGCGTAATCTCCGCGTTGAGCAGCCGCGATACGGGACAACCCTTCTCGGCCGCCTCGGCCAGCTTGTCGAAGGTCGCCTGGTCGAGGTTCGGGACCTCGGCGACCAGGGTGAGCGCCGACTTCGTGATCTTGAAGCCCGCGCCGTCCTGGTCGAGCGAGATGGCGGCTTCGGTCGAGAGCGACGTCGGCGTGAAGCCCGCCGTCTGCAGCTGGAAGGCAAGCGCCATGGTGAAGCAGCCGGCATGGGCGGCCGCGATCAGCTCCTCCGGATTGGTGCCCTTCTCGCCCTGGAAGCGCGTCTTGAAGGAATAGGGTGTCGTGGAAAGCACACCGGAATCGGTGGTGAGATCGCCGCTGCCGTCCTTGCCCGTGCCACGCCATGCGGCCTTTGCCTTGCGGATCATGTCTTCGTCTCCTGTGCGGTTGGCTGGAGGCAGCATGCCCGCGACGAATGACAGAATCGATTCATCCCTTCGTATGAGGTGACCCATCCCTGTTCTGGCCCTCGTCGCTGCCACCCGCCGCTGCTAGGGTGCCGTCAACGAGCAGGAGTGACATATGCGTATCGTTTTTGCGGCGCTGCTATCGGCGCTGCTGTGGATCGGACTTGCGGCGGGCGCCTCGGCGCAGAACGGGCTGGAGCGCTTCGAGAAGGACATCAAGCCCCAGTTCGAATTGAAGAAGTTCAGCTACGGCAGCGCCCAGCCGGTCGGCGCCGCGGGGTTCGTCCTGAACGACGTCGTGGCGGTCGTGCCGGCCAACGCCGCCACGGGCGACAAGGAGAGCACGGTCAGGATCGACAAGGTGACGGTCGAGGCCCTCGACTTCGATCGTCTGAAGAAGGACGCCAAGGACGATCTCGTGCCGCGCTTCGCCAAGCTGCGGATGGAAGGCATCACCGGCGACGACGAATTGTTCAGCGCACTCGAACCCTATGGCGTCCCGCGGGTGCCGTTCGACGTCGCACTCGACTATCGCCTCGATCCGGACACCAAGGTGCTCACACTCGACATGCTGGAAGTGGCCCTGCGCGGGCAGGCGCGGCTCGCCCTGTCGATGGTGCTCGACGGCGTGAGCGACATGGCCAACGCCAAGGACGATGCCCGGCTGCGCAGCGCCTCGCTCACGATCGACGACAAGGAGCTGTTCGCCAAGCTGATCCCGGCCGCCGCCCAGGAAGAAGGCATCACCGCCGAGGAGCTGGTCACCACCGCGCTCGACGCGCTCGGCGGCTTCGCGCAGGTCCAGAGCGGCGAGACCCTGAAGGCGCTCGATGCCGTCGCGTCGTTCGTCGCCGACTGGAAGGCGCCGAAGGGTCCGATCGTGCTCGGCCTCAAGCCCGCCAAGACCGCAGGCCTCGACGACCTCGACAAGATCATGATGCCGAACGGCCTCTCGACCTTCTTCGGCTTCACCGCCACCTATCCCGGTACGAAACCCGGCGCAGCCCAGGCCGGCGCCAGGAAATAGAAGCAGGACAAAGGAGGAAGAAATGAAGCGCCGTTCCCTTCTGGCCAGTGCTGTACTTCTGCCGCTCGGTCTCCCCGTCCGGGCGCAGGATGCGTACCCGTCGCGTCCGATCACCATGATCGTGCCCTTTCCGCCCGGCGGCGTGGCCGACATCACGGGACGGCCGCTGGCGCACGTGATGAGCCGTATCCTGAAGCAGTCGGTGGTGGTGCAGAACAAGGGCGGCGCCGGTGGTTCGGTGGGTACCGCCCAAGCGGCGCGATCGGCGCCGGACGGATACACGCTGCTGATGGCGTTGTCGTCGATCTCGGTGCTGCCGATCGCCGATGTGCTGCAGGGAAGGACGCCCGCCTACGAACTCGACCAGTTCGCGCCGATTGCGCTGGTCAGCGCCGATCCCACGGTCCTGGTGGTGCGTGAGGACGGTGCCTACAAGACGGTGAAGGACCTGGTCGACGCCGCCAAGGCGAAGCCCGGCACGATCAACTACGGCTCGTCCGGCGTGTATGGCACCTTGCACGTGGCGATGGAGATCTTCGCCGAGGCCGCCGGCATCAAGCTGTTCCACATTCCCTATCAGGGTGGCGGCCCCGCCGTGGCGGCCCTGCTGGGAGGCCAGATCGACGCGCTGGCGTCCGGACCGTCGGCGGCAATGGCGCAGATCAAGGCGGGCAAGATGCGTGCCCTCGCGGTATGGGGCGACAAGCGTCTCGCCTCGCTGCCCAACGTCCCCAGCATGAAGGAGCTCGGCTACGACGCCACCTTCTACATCTGGTCGGGCTTGTTTGCGCCGGCGGCAACGCCCGCCCCGATACAGGCTGCACTGCGCGACGCGGTCCGGCGCACGGCGGAGGATCCCGAGTTCAAGGAGGCGATGGCCAAGGTGGATACGCCGATCGCCTATCTGTATGCCCCCGAATTCAAGGTGTTCCTCGGCAAGGATGCGGCGCGCCTCAAGGTCGCCGTGGAACGGATCGGCAAGGTGCCGGAGAAATAGGCTGCCGGAGATCATCCGGGTTACTGCGAAATCCGCGATCAACCGCGTCCTGAATTGACGCGGCGTGCAACCCTGTTCCGAAGCGCAGCGTTTCCTCATGGAACATCCTTAAAGCGATCGGATCGGAAACGGATGATGACTTCACACGCAGCAGACCCGCCCCGCGAAGTGCCTGCGGTCCCGCCCATTCCTGGAAAAGTCGATCCCGTACCGCCGGAAATGCCGGGGCGTCCCGGCGTACCGATCCCGGAGGACCACCCGACGCCAGTCCCCCATCCGGCAGGCCCGCCGAGCCAGATCGCCTGAAGTCCCGGCTTAGTTCTCGCGACCGGTTGCAGCGGATCACATCCGAACCTGCAACGAAGCGCGAGCGCTCACTGACCGTTTGGTAACCCGATCACCGTCCAATCCCTTGTCAGAAGCGAGAACCGCACCGACGATGGCCTCCACACGGTTCAACCATGGGGAATTTTCGTCATGAACTTCGACGCTCTGGCCTCGGCATGGGCCCCACGCCTGCTCAGCATCCTGCGAATCATGACTGGACTGCTCTTCCTCCAGCACGGCACGGCCAAGCTTCTGAAGATCCCCGTCGTCCCGATGTTCGCCAATCTCAGCCTGACCTCGCCGCCGGGCATCGCCGGCATCCTGGAACTCGTCGGCGGCGTGCTGATCATCCTCGGCCTGTTCACCCGCAGCGTCTCCTTCGTGCTGTCGGGACTGATGGCGGCGGCCTATTTCATGGCCCATGCGCCGCGCGGCTTCTATCCCATCCTCAACGCCGGCGAGCTGGCGATCCTTTTCTGTTTCGTCTTCCTGTACTTCGCCGCGGCGGGCCCCGGCCCGTGGAGCATCGACGCCGCACGCCGGAAGTAGCGCTTAACGCGCCTCCGCCAAGACGCTATGGAACGAACGGACGGCTGCCTCGCGCAGCCGTTTCGCCGTGTGCGAGACGACAAGAACGAAACAGGAGGAGCCTTCATGTCCCCGATGTCGATGAACCGTCGCTGCTTCACCGCCCTGGCCGGGACGACGGCGCTTGCCGCACCGATGGTGGCCGCGGGGGTCGCGCGCGGCCAGGCCCGCTGGAAGCCCGAGAAGCCCATCACGATCTACAATCCGTTCGCCGCGGGCGGCGTCACCGACGTCCACATGCGCCTGCTCGCCGAGGCCGTGGGCAAGATCCTGGGCCAGCAGATCATCGTGGACGTCAAGCCAGGCGCCGCCGGCACGCTGGCGCCGGCCATGCTGCTCAACGCCAAGCCCGACGGCTACACGCTGGCTGTCATGAGCATCAACACGCTGCGCTATCCGCACTATCAGCAGACCAGCTGGAATCCGCTGACCGACTTCACCTACATCACCGGCCTGTCCGGTTACACGATGGGCATCGTCGTGCGCTCCGATTCTCCCTGGAAGACGTTCCAGGACATGATCGCGGCGGGCAAGAAGGACCCCGACAAGTACAATTACGGCACCTCGGGCGTAGGCGGCACCGGCCAGCTCATGATGATCGAGGTCGAGCAGGCCACCGGCGCGAAGTTTACCCACGTCCCCTACAAGGGTGGCGCGGAGTGGATGCAGGCGCTGATGAGCGGCGAGATCCAGTTCATTGCCGACGCCGCGCAATGGGCGCCGTTCGTCGACGACGGCAAGTGCCGGATCCTGGCCTTCGCCACCGAGAAGCGCATCCCGCGTTACCCCGACGTTCCGACCATGATCGAACTCGGCGTCAACGTCGTGGGCCAGAGCCCCTACGGCCTGCTGGGTCCCAAGGGCATGCCGCCCGAGATCGTCAACACGCTCCACGAGGCCTTCAAGCAGGCCTCCGCCGAGCCGAAGGTGACCGAGTATCTCGCGAAGTTCATCCAGGTGCCGTGGGACAAGAATCCCGCCGATTTCCGAGCGTTCGCCGAGAAGTACTATGCCGAGGTGAAGCCGCTGCTCATCAAGGCCGGCCTCGCGAAGCCCTGACCGGGAGAAGACCATGGCATTGAAGAAGATAGCCCTCGAGATCGGCATGGGCACCGACATCAGGGGCAGCGACTACACGAAGGCCGCCGTCCGGGCCCTGCGCGACGCGCTGTGGCACAACTCGCTCACCGTCGCGACGGCGCTAGGCAAGTCGAGCGACGACATGGTGGTCGAAGTGCTCATCGGCGTACCCCAGCCCGAGCAGGTCGACACGGCTCAGGTGCTCGCGGTACTGCCGCACGGCACCGGCACGGTGAAGGTGGTCGAGGGCGGGCTCGAGATCGCCAACGAAGCCGGCACGGACAAGACGGTGATTGCCCAGGCGGCCGCCATCGTCCGCCTGGACCTGTGAGGAGAAGACGATGACCGCAAAGCGCGTGATCCTCGAACTCGGTACCGGCAACGACCTGCACGGCGGCGACTACACCAAGGCCGCCCTTCGCGCGGTGCAGGACGCCCTGCACCATTCCTCGCTCGCCATGATCCGCACCCTGAAGATCGACACCAAGACCGGCATGTTCGTCGACGTCACAATCGGCGTTCAGCAGCCCGACAAGGTCGATGCGGAAAGGGTGAAGGCCTCCCTGCCCCACGGCATCGTCACCGTGAAGGTGGTGAAGGGCGGCCTCGACATCGCCGATCCGGAGAACAACGATCCGGCGGTGATCGCCAGTGCCGCCATCGCGGTCCGGATGGAGATTCCCCAAGCGAAGTGAGCGCCATGCTGCTCTACGAACACCCGCTTTCGTCCTATGCCCAGAAGGTGAAGATCGCGCTGCGCGAGAAGGGGCTCGACTTCAGGGTCGAGACTCCCGCCGCACTGGGCACCGGCACGGCTGGCGGCGCATTTGCGGCGGCCAGTCCGCGCAACGAGGTGCCGACCCTGATCGACGGCGAGGCGCGCATCTTCGATTCGACGATCATCCTCGAGTATCTCGAGGACAAGCATCCCTCCCCCGCCCTGCTCCCGCGCGATCCCGCGGCGCGCGCCGAGGCGCGCATGATCGAGGACCTCTGCGACACGCTCTACGAGGCAGTGAACTGGGGCTTGAGCGAGATCCGCTGGTTCGGGCGCGCCGAGGGCGAGCAGGCCGAGACGATGAAGGCCACGGCGGCTCGGCAGACCGCCGAGCTGCAGACCTGGCTCACGGACAAGCTCGGCGACCGGCGATGGTTCAACGGCGAGAGCTTCGGCTGGGCCGATCTCAGCGTCGCGCCCTATCTCAATCGCTCGTTCTTTTATGGCCTGGGCACGCCCGCCGGCTCACCGTTGGCAAAGTGGCGCGAGCGGCTGATCGAGCGCCCGTCCGTGGCCGCGACCTTCAACGAGTTCGAGATGGCCGCCGCCGGCATGGCCAATGCGCACGAACGGCTCGCGTCAGGCCAGATCCGACGCGAGTACCGCGATCATCGTCTCGAATGGATGATGAAGTCGGGCGGCCTGCAGATCGTCCTCGACGGATTGGCCAAGAACAACATCCGCTTCACTTGGCCGCTCGGTTAGCACACCTCCTCCGTACAGATGAGGAGGCGTCGGCATCTCACGACAACGGAGGGATCAGGGGCTGCGGGGGCCGTTCTTCCTTCGACACTCCCGAACATCGCCAAGGGCGATGTCTCGACGCTCCACGGGCCAAGCTTCGCTCAGCCTAGCCCCGCGCCGCACGGCCCATGAATAGCAGGCCCGCGCCGGCGATCACCGCGACGATGCCCGCGATCGTCGGGATCGGAATGGTGCGCTGCTCGTCGGCCGTGACCTTGATCGGGCCGGCATCGACGATGGTCTTGCGCTCGGTGAAGGAAATGTTGTCGATCGCCAGGCCGGCAATGCCGATCGCGATCAGAAGAACGCCCAAAATAGCCATCGGCTTCATCAGCCCGAACTCCCTTGTTCTTGGTTCCCTCCGGCAACGCAAAAAGTCGCCGGAGGTTGCCAGGCAGGGTGTTCAGACCTTGGGCTTCACCAGCATCGCCAGCCCCTGCTCGATGGCCGTGCGGGCCATGTCGCGAAGCTGGTCGTCGGTGGCGCTGCTGACTGGATGGCCAATCTGGGCGAAGGCATAGCCCGGCATGCCGAGCACGCGGCCCATCATGTCGGCGGCGCTGGCGAACCGGGTGGTCATCACGCTGAACGCGGGAACGTCCAGTCTTTCAGCGGTAACGGAGTCGTGCAGACTGCACGATGAGCAGGACCCTCAATCCCCCAGGCCTGAGACGACGGCATCCCATCCCTTGATCTCGGCCACGATGTGCGGATCCGCCGGCGCGCTGTAGTTCGACTTGGTGCGGCTCACCACGCTGGCGACGCCGTATTCCTCGCGCAGGATCTGATCGAGGTGCTTGAAGAAGCCCTTGGTGCCTTCCTTGCCGTTTGAGATGAAGCCGACGGTCTTGCCCTCCAGCGTGTCGAGGCGCGGGGCGAGCCGGCCGGCCGGCGGGGCGGTGCCCGGCGTGGGATCGAGAACTTCGAACATGGGAACTCCTGTCACTTCTTGGGCGGTTCGCAATCGACGCAGACGCCGATGGGCAAGGTGACGGCATAGCTCTTGTTGCCGAGCCACGGCGGGATTACGGCGCCGAAGCCGCCGGCGGGACCGCCCGCGGCCACGACCAGAAGCTGGTCGGGCGAATCCATCGCGGTGTAGACGCTGTCGCCGCGGTCGCGCACGACCGCGCCCTTGCCGACCTCGGCCCATTCGCGGCGGTGGATGCGCGCGCGCTCGTGGATGAAGGTCGCGATATCGGCCTTGGTCCAGCCGCCCGCCTGCAGATGCTCGCGCAGCTGCTTGGGGATGACGATCGCGTAGTTGCCGGGATGGATCGAATAGTGGCGCATGTTGGCGCGCATCTCGGCCGCGAAGGTCTCGAGGATCTCCTCCGGCTTGGTCGTCCATTCGTTCATGAGCTGGCGCGGCGCGCCCGCGGACATGACCGTGACGGAGGATGCGCCCTTCGGCACGCCGCGATGCTCGGCCAGCGGCAGCCAGGTCGTGTCCTCCTCGTCCTCGGCGACGCAGTAGCTGAACTTGCCGGGATGGCCGAGCGTCGAGCGGTCGATCACGCCCGGCCGGTCGTCGAGCAGGTTTATGAGGCAGAGCCGGATGGCGCGTCCGATAACCGCTGTCGCCCGGTCGGAATTGGCCAGCGCATTGAAGCTACCGCTGGCGCCGATCTCGAGCCGGATCGGCCCGTTCAGGATCACCAACACCGCGCAACCGCCGGTGCTCGCCGTGGCGCCATGCATCAGGAATTCCTGCTGCATCATGGCGGTCCAGGCCGTCACGACCACGGGGAAGTGCATGGGCAGGCAGCCTGCCATCACGGCATTGATCGCGAGTTTCTCGGCGGTGATGGCGAGGCCGCGCACCGGTTCGATGCCGATCAGCTGGTCGGGCGGCATCATCACCCATTCGAGGCATTCCTGAACCGCCTCGCGCGTCGGCGGCACGATCGGCAGGCCGTCGGTCCAGCCGTTGGAATGATAGAGTTCCTGGACGGCCGAAATGCTGTCGGCCGAGTAGGATCGGGATGCAAACTGCACGTCGTTTCCTCCACCGCGCCGCGCACGTGACGCTAGACGGGATGCGCCAGAATAACCTCCCCCGCGCCTATGCCAACCGCAAGCTGATAGCCGCGATTATTCCATTTTGTGCATCAACGCACCGCGGGCTTTGGCCAAGCCCGTCGCGCCAGCGCGAGAAAGCCGGCCGCAGCCGGTGACGGTTCGCGTTCCCGCAGGAGAGCGAGGCCGAGGCGGCGCGAGAGTTTCGGCTCGCCGAGCGGAATGGCCCGCAGATCGCGGCCGAGGAACAGGCCGGTGGCGCCGGTCGGCACGATGGCGAGACCGACGCCGGCGCGCACGCAGCCCATGAGGGTCGCGAACTGGTTGACGATGACGATCTGGCGAAGCGTGAGCCCCGCAACCGACGCCGCGGCATCCACCGTCCGCCGGGTGCGCGAATCGCTGGGCAGTGCCACCAGCGGCACGTCCCGCAACTCGGCCAGCGCCACGGTCCGACGCGCAGCCAGCCGGTGACGGCGCGGCACCACGAGGCAGAAGGTCTCGCGCTGCAACGCCTCGCCCGAAATCGCATCGGGTAGCTCGTCGACATAGGTGAGGCCGAGATCGGCCGCCCCGCTGCGCACCGCCTCCAGCACGCTGCCGTGCACGCCTTCCTGGACATGGATCTCGATACCCGGCCGGTCGGCGCGATAGGCCGCGAGCAGAACGGGCAGCGCGCCGCTCGCCACCGACATGATGCTGGCGATACTGAGCCGGCCGCGCTGCTCCTCGGCTACTTCGCGGATGGAGCGCACGGTGATGCGCAGGTCGTTCAGCATGCGCTCGGCCACCGCCGCGAACTCTCGGCCGGCCGGCGTGATCTGGACATGGCGCGTGCTGCGCTCGAACAGGCGCACGCCCAAGGCCGCCTCGATCCGCTTGATGGTGCGGGTCAGCGCCGGCTGCGAGATGCGCAGCCGCGACGCTGCGGCGATGAAGCTGCCGTATTCGCCGACGGCCAGCACGGCCTCGAGCTGGCGAGCGCTGAAATCCGGCAGGGTCGGCGGGGCCATGGCAGCTCACGTTCCGTGGGGGCATCCTTGATGATGTCTACCGTGAAGACGAAGCATGATCACTTCCTCCTCATCCAAATGGGAAGGTGGCGCGCAGCGCCGGAGGGTCATGGGTGGTCCCTCCTCCTTTCGGCGCTCCCGGACATTGCGATGCAATGTCCTGCCACTCATGGGCCGAGCTTCGCTCGGCCTAGGCCGCCAGCATCCGCTCCGGGTTGCGCTCGCGCAGGATCGGCATGATCCACTTGCCGAAGCGCTCGGCCTCCTCGTCGTGCAGGTAGCCCGACAGGCAGAAGGAGTGGCAGCCGAGGTCGATGAACTTCTGCAAGGTGTCGGCGCACTGGTCGGGATTGCCGACGATGGCGATGCCGGCGCCGGGGCGGACCTGGGTGATGCCGGTCCACAGATGCGGCTCGATCGTCTCGCCGATCGCCGCCAGCTCGCGCACGCGGCGATTGGCTTCCGAGGTCGCGAAGCGTTCCTTCACGAAGGCCTTCTGTGCCTCGCTCGCATGCTCGACCAGCCCGTGGGCAAAATCCCAGGCTTCCTTCTCGGTCTCGCGGCAGACGACCTGCAGGCGCATGCCGAAGCCGATCTCGTTCTCGCGCCCGTGACGCGCCGCCATCGACTTGATCTCGGCCATGTTGGCGCGGATGCGCTCATAGGTGTCGCCCCAGAAGAGGTGCACGTCGGAATGCTTGGCGGAAATCTCCCAGGCCTGCTTCGAGCCGCCGCCGAGATAGAAACGCGGATGCGGCCTCTGCAGCGGATAGGGCCGGATCTGCGCACCCTTGAGCTGATAGAACTTGCCGTCGAAGTTCACCGGACCTTTGGTGGTCCACAGCGCCTTCAGGATCGAGACTTCCTCGTCCATGATCTCGTAGCGCTCTTCCTTGCCCCACTTGATGCCTTCGGAGGCGTTCTCCGCCTCGCTCTGGCCGGCGATCAGGTTGATGCAGATGCGACCGCCCGAGAGCTGGTCGAAGGCAGTGATCATCTTGGCCAGCAGCACCGGATTGATGTAGCTCGGCCGCGCGGCCACCAGCATGCGCATCGACTTCGAGCGCGCCACCATCATGGCGCTGGAGATCCACGCCTCCCAGCAGGCGGTCTGGACGGGCACCAGCATGTACTCGAAGCCCGCCGCCTCGGCCGCGCCGACGATCTTGTCGAACAGCTCCAGCGACGGCGGGATCTGGGCGCTCGCGAGGCCGTAAGCCGTGGTGTCGCCCGCGGTCGGCAGGAACCAGCCGAATTCGAGACGCTTCGGTTCGACCATCGTCATTCCTTCTCGATGCCGGCAGCCTTGGAGAGCCGGCCCCATTTCTCGATTTCCGACTGGATGAACGGCCGGACCTCTTCGGGCGCCTTGCGCTTCGGCTCGAACGAGATGCCGCGCAGGCGCTTGATCACCTCAGGGTCGGTCACGACTTCCTGCACCGCCTTGTCGATCCGCGCCACGATCTCGGGCGGGGTCTTCGACGGCGCCATGATCACGAACCAGGCGTCGAGCGCGAACTGGCCGAGACCCGCTTCCTGGAAGGTCGGCACCTCGGGCAAGAGCGGCGAGCGCGAGTCGGAGGCCATCACCAGCGCCTTGACCTTGCCTGCCTTCACCTGCGGCACCGCGATCGACACGTCGGCGAAGGTCATGTCGATCTGGCCCGAGAGGAGATCGGCCAGCGCCTGCGGCGCGGACTTGTAGGGCACGTAGGTGATGTCGGTGCCGAGGCGCTCGGCCAGCGTCGCCGTGATGACGCGCGCCGACGGCGTGCCGGCGCCCGAGGTGAGCGGCGGCTTGGCCTTGGCGCGCTTGATGAAGTCGGGGAGCGTGTCCATGCCGGCATCGGCACGGACCAGCAGGACGAACTGGATGAAGCCGTAGAAGCCGGCCGGCGCGAAATCGGCCAGCGAATCGTAGGGCAGCGACTTCATCAGGTTGGGATTGCCGGCATGCGTGGCGGCCGTCGCGATCATCAGCGTGTAGCCATCGGGTGGTGCCTTGGCGACGAAGGTGCCGGCGATCGAGCCGTTGCCGCCGCCCTTGTTGTCGACGATCACCGGCTGGCCGAGCTTCGGCGCCAGTTGCTCGGCCATGAGGCGGGCCAGCGTGTCGGTCGCGCTGCCGGCGGCATAGGGCACGACGATGGTGAGCGGCTTCGCCGGCCAGCCCGTCTGCGCCCGTGCGGGGGCTGCGGTCGCGGAAGCGGCCGCGAGAATGGTCAGTGCCTTGCGCCGGCTGATGCTCATGCCGGTCTTTATGCAAGCGGCGGCACCGATGCGCAATTGCCGCTGGTCGAAGCGCGAAAGAGGCGGCACGATCCGCCCGCCTCAAGGGAGAACTCATGCTGCAGCACGGCAAGCGTCCGACAATCGCATCGCGGCACGGCATGGTGGCCGCCGCCCATCCGCTGGCCGCCGCCGCGGGCGCGCGCATCCTGTCGAACGGCGGCAATGCCTTCGACGCGGCGGTCGCGACTGCAGCCGCACTGAACGTGGTCGAGCCCTACATGTCCGGTCTCGCCGGCCGCGGTGTCGCGACCTGCTACATTGCCAGCGAGAAGCGCGTCCGCACGCTCGACTTCGTCGGACCGATCTCGAAGAATTTCCCGATCGACAAGCTCAGCAACCGATCGCAGCTGCAGCGCGGCGCCCTCGCCGTCGGCGCGCCGGGCAATCTCGCCGGCTGGTGCGAACTGAACAGCACGCACGGCAAGAAGAAGCTGCCGGAACTGTTCGCGCCTGCGATCGCCATCGCGCGCGACGGTTTCCAGCTGATCGAATTCAACATCGAGGAAATCCAGGGCGTCGCCGGTGAACTGGCCGGCCACAAGGCGCTGCATCCCGAATGGTCGCGCGTCTACACCGCCGGCGCGGGCAACGTGCAGCCGGGCTTCGTGTTGAAGCAGCCCGATCTCGCGCGCACGCTCGAGGCGCTGGCGAGCGAGGGTCCGGGCCTGCTCTATGGCGGCGCGCTCGGAAAGAAGATCCTCGACCGGTTGACCGAGCTGGGCGGCTGCATGGTCATGGACGACCTGCTGGCCGCCAAGGCGACCTGGCGCGATCCCGTCTCCGTCACCTATCGCGGCCGCACCGTCCATGTGCCGCCGCCGCCCTGCGAGGGCTTCCAGTTCCTGCTGACACTGCGCATCCTCGAAGGCTTCGACCTCGCGAAGATGAAGCGCAACTCGACGGAGCATGTCGACACGGTGCTGCGCGCCGTCCGCCTCGCTGCCGGCGTGCGCATCGCGACAGGCGTCCCGGCGCCGCAGAAGCTGGCCGAAATCCTGTCGGACGCCCATGTCGAGACGCTGCGCGCCCGCGTGCGCGACGGCAAGCCGGTGATCGGCCCGACCGAGCAGTGGACGCCGCCGCAGGAGCCGGTCTCGCCGACCGACGAGAGCCACACCACGTCGTTCTCGATCGCCGACAACGAGGGCAACCTGATCTGCCTGACGCAGAGCCTGGGCAGCGTGTTCGGCTCGGGCATCGTGGTGCCCGGCACCGGCCTCTGCCTCAACAACTTCCTCTACTGGGCCGACGTCAATCCGAAGAGCCCGAACCGCGTGAAGCCGGGCGACCAGCTGCCGATGTGCATGGCGCCCTCGATTTCCACCAAGGATGGCAACCCCATCCTCGCGCTGGGCACGCCGGGCAGCTACGGCATCCTGCAGACCCAGCCGCAGGCGATGGTCCAGCATGTCGATTTCGGCCTGCCGCTGCAGCAGGCGATCGAGGCGCCCCGCGGCCGCCTGACCGACGGCGCCGAGGTGTACCTGGAATCGCGCCTGCCGCCGGAGGTCCACGCCGACCTGCGCAAGCTCGGTCACAACATCACGACCGGCCCGGAATGGACGATGAAGGTCGGCGGCATGCAGGGCGTCGCGGTCGATCCCGAGACCGGTATCTTCACCGGCGGCTGCGACCCGCGCCGCGACGGCTACTGCGTTCCGGCTTGAGGCAGGGCCGAGAAGAAGAAGCAAAAGGTCCCTCACTTCGTTCGGGATGACAATTTTGCCGAAATTGGCGCAGTGCGCCGATGCCATGAACGGTGTCATCCCGAACGAAGTGAGGGACCTTTGGGTAACGGCACCCATTTGAACGCAACTCGGCATTCCTCTTGCACGGAGGGGCGAGGCACTATGGAATGCGTTCCAACGAGAATGTTCAGGAGGGGGATGGTCAATGCGTAAACTGGCATGGCTCGCGGTCGCCGCGATTGCCGTCATCGGCGCCGGGGCGGCGAATGCCCAACAGACGCCGCGCAAGGGCGGCACGCTGCGCATGACGGCGCCCTACGCCGCGAGCTTCGGCAGCCTCGACCCGCACGTCACGCCACGCGCGCAGGACGACATCGTCGGCAAGGCGCTGCAGCGCTCGCTCTACAACTGGGACACGGCAGCCAACAAGCTCACGCTGGAACTCGCCAAGTCGGTCACGGCGTCGGCCGACGGCCTCACCTATACCTACAAGCTGCGCGACGACGCTTTCTTCCATAACGGCCGCAAGATGACGGCCGACGACGTGATCTTCTCGTTCACCCGCATCATGGACGGCAGCAAGGGCTATCCCGGCGCCCGCTACGTCCGCCTGATCAAGGGCGCGGTCGATGTCGAGAAAGGCACGGCCAAGGAGATTTCCGGCCTCAAGAAGATCGACGACTACACACTGGAAATGACGATCACCGACCGCGTCGATCCCGGCTACTACTTCTTCGGCGGCTCGACCGCGATCCTGCCCAAGGAAGAGGTCGAGAAGGGCAACTACGCCTCCAATCCGGTCGGCCTCGGGCCGTTCAAGTTCAAGGAGCACATTCCCGGCTCGCGCGTCTCAATGGAGCGCTTCGACAAGTTCTACAAGACCGGCCAGCCCTACCTCGACAAGCTCGAGGTACTGATCATGGCCGAAGCCGCCGCCCGCGACGTTGCCTTCCGCAACAAGGAAATCGACACCTCGATCCTGGGCCCAGCGCAGTATGTCGCCTATCGCGCCGATCCTCAGCTCTCCAAGGGCATCCTGGAAGTGGCCGAGATGTTCACGCGCTCGATGCACATCAACCTGAACTCGATCAAGCCTTTCCAGGACAAGCGGGTGCGCCAGGCGATCAACTACGCGATCGATTCGAACCTGATCATCTCGCGCCTGGTCAAGGACAAGGCCTATCGCGCCACCAGCTGGCTGCCGCCCTCCTCCGCGGCCTTCGACAAGACCATGAAGCCCTACCCGTACGATCCGGAGAAGGCCAAGAAGCTGCTGGCCGAGGCGGGCTATCCCAACGGCTTCGAGTTCGAGTGGACGACCAGCCAGAACGAGAGCTGGGGCCTGCCGATCGTCGAGGCGGTGATCCCGATGCTGGCCAAGGTCGGCATCAAGGCCAAGCCCAAGCTGGTCGAGGTCACGGTGCTGACCGAGATCCTGATGAAGGGCGACCACCAGTCGCTGATCGCCTCCAGCCTGACCGGCCCGGACTCGCTCGCCACCCTGCGCTGCTACTACTCCAAGACGCCGCGCACGGCCTGCAACTACACCGGCTTCAACAACGCCGATTTCGACAAGCTGCTCGACGATGCCGCCCAGGAAGGCGACATGGCCAAGCGCGACGAGATCCTGAAGAAGGCCAACAACCTGCTCTACGAAGAAGCGCCGGTCTGGTTCTTCAACTACAACAAGGCGGTCCTGGCCTTCCAGCCGTGGGTCCACGGCCTGCAGCCCAACCCGACCGAGATCACGCATCAGTACCCGGAAAACATCTGGGTCGACGCCAGCTCGCCGGCCAAGTAACCGGCGACACAGAAAGTTAAGTGTCCCTCGCTGCGCTCGGGATGACAGCACCTTTGTCATCCCGAACACCAGCGAGGGACCTTTAGAACCCTCGCAATGCTCCTTGTCCTCGGCCGCCGACTCGCCAACGTCATCCCGACGCTGCTCGCCGTCGTGGCGCTCGTCTTCCTGCTCTTCTCCGTCCTGCCGGGAAGCTTCATCTCGGGCATGAACGAGGACGGCCGCTCGACCATCGACCCCGCGGTCATGGAGCGCATGCGCAAGGAGATGGGCCTCGACGATCCGCTAGTCGAGCGCTTCGCCAAGTATGTCGCGGCCACCGCGACCGGCGACCTCGGCACCTCCTTCCGCACACGCGAGCCGGTGACCAAGATGCTTGCGGTCCGCATCTGGCCGTCGCTGAAGCTGGTCCTCGCGGCCATGACCTTCGCCATCCTGGTCGGCGTCACGCTGGGTTTCCTTGCCGCCCTCAAGCCCGGCAGCCTCATCGATACCGCCGCCATGGTCGGCGCCATCTCCGGCCTCTCGCTCAGCCAGTTCTGGTTCGGCCTGATGCTGATGTACCTGTTTGCGTTGAAACTCCAGTGGCTGCCGAGCTTCGGCTACGGCGATGGCGGCCTGCGCAACCTCATTCTGCCCGCGATCGCGCTGGGCGTCGGCCCGATGGCCCTGCTCGCCCGCACCACCCGCGCCGCTGTGCTCGACGTGCTGAACGCCGACTTCGTCCGCACCGCGCGCAGCAAGGGCATGAGCGAGCGCCGCGTCGTCGAATGGCACGTGCTGCGCAACGCGCTGGTCCTGGTCATCACCATCGTCGGCCTGCAGTTCGGCTCGCTGATGGGCCAGGCGGTCGTGGTCGAGAAGCTTTTCGCCTGGCCGGGCGTCGGCTCGCTGATGGTCGATTCGGTGTTCCAGCGCGACATGCCGACCGTCCAGGGCTGCATCCTGATGATCGTGCTGTTCTTCCTCGTCATCAACACGCTGGTCGACATCGCCTATGTCGTGATCGACCCCCGGATCCGGTACCGATGAGCCTCGCCCTCAAGATCCCCCGCCTGCGGCTGAAGGGCGGCTCCTCGCTCTGGGTCGGCGGCGCACTGGTCGCCATCGCCATCTCCTCGGCCATCCTCGCGCCCTGGATCGCGCTCACCGATCCCGTGCTCGACGCCAACCTGATGAACGCCGAGATCGCGCCCTGCTGGGAGTTCCCCTTCGGCACTGACGCCCAGGGCCGCGACATCTATTCCCGCATCGTCTGGGGCGCGCGCGTGTCGCTGAGCGTCGGCATCATCAGCCAGATCTGCAACAGCCTGATTGGCGTGACGCTCGGCCTTACCGCCGGCTACTGGGGCGGCTGGTGGGACGACCTTGTGAGCGGCCTCACCAACCTCATGCTGGCGATCCCGTCGCTGGTCTTCGCGCTGGCCATAATGGCGATCCTCGGGCCTGGCCTCGTCAGCCTCGTCATCGCGCTCGGCCTCACCAGCTGGTCCTATTCCTGCCGCATCGCGCGCGCCCAGGTCCTGTCGCTGAAGAGCCAGGGCTACATCCAGGCCGCGCGGATCCTGGGATACGGCGACCTGCGCATCATGTTCACGCAGGTCCTGCCCAACATCCTGGGGCCGTTGATCGTGATCGCCACGCTCGGCATGGGCGGCGCCATCCTCTCCGAGGCGGCGCTGTCGTTCCTCGGCCTCGGCATCCGCCCGCCCTTCCCGAGCTGGGGCAGCATGCTGTCGGAAGCGCGCGACCAGATCACGACCGCGCCGTGGCTGTCGGTGTTCCCGGGCCTCGCGATCTTCTTCACCGTACTCGGCCTGAACCTGCTGGGCGACGGCCTGCGCGACTATCTCGACCCGCAATCGACGACTCGACGGGGATGAGGCCGCGCGCATGACCACGCCCCTCCTCAAGGTCGAGAACCTGCGCATCGCCCTGGCCGGCGATGGCGTCACCTACGACGCGGTCGAGAACGTTTCGTTCGAGATCGGCCGCGGCGAGGCCTTCGGGTTGGTGGGCGAATCGGGCTGCGGCAAGAGCATCACCGCGCTCTCGGTGATGGGCCTGCTGCGCCGACCGCTGTCGCTGGCGGGCGGGAAGATCATGCTCGACGGCCAGGAAATCCAGAACGTCTCTGCCGCCGAGATGCGCCGCCTCCGCGGCAAGCGCATCGCCATGATCTTCCAGGAACCGATGACGGCGCTCAATCCGCTGTCGCCGGTCGGCCGGCAGATCGCCGAGATGTTCGTGCTGCACCAGGGTGCCAATTGGAACGAGGCGATGGACCGGGCCGAGGAGGCGCTGCGGCAGGTGCGCGTGCCCTCGCCCGAGCGGCGCATCAAGGATTATCCGCACCAACTCTCGGGCGGCATGCGCCAGCGGGTGATGATCGCCATCGCGCTGGCCTGCGGCCCCGACCTGCTGGTCGCCGACGAGCCGACCACGGCGCTCGACGTCACCGTGCAGGCGGAGATCATCGACCTGATGGCCGAGCTCTGCGCCGCCAAGGGCACGGCCATCCTGATGATCAGCCACGATCTCGGCCTCGTCGCCAACATGTGCAAGCGCGTCGCCGTCATGTACGCCGGCCGCATCGTCGAGAGCCAGGTGGCCGATTCGATCTTCGCCCGGCCGAGCCATCCTTATACCCAGGGGCTGATCGATTCCCTGCCGCGGCTGGGCGAGCGCGCGCGGCGCGGCCGCCAGAAGCTGCGCGAGATCTCGGGCGTCGTACCCTCGATCGCCAACTATCCGTCCGGCTGCCGTTTCAATCCGCGCTGCCCCGCCGTGACCGATGTGTGCCGTTCGACCGTGCCGGAGGCGACGCCGCTGCCGGCCGAGGGACTTGTGAGGTGCCATCACCATGGCTGAGGCCCTGCTTTCGCTGAACGACCTCGCGGTCCACTTCAAGATCGGCAACGCACTGGGCGGCGGCGTCAGGACGTTGAAGGCGGTCGACGGCGTCACGCTCGACGTGAAGCCCGGCGAGTGCCTGGGCCTGGTCGGCGAATCGGGCTGCGGCAAGTCCACGCTGGCACTCGCCATCATGGGCCTGCTGCCGCCGACGCGCGGCACGATCGGCATCGACGGCCAGCAGATCTCGGGCTCGACGGCGCCCGACCGCATGAAGATGGCGCGTACGGTCCAGATGGTCTTCCAGGACCCCTATGCCTCGCTCAATCCGCGCCAGACGGTGCGCCGGACGCTGGCCGATCCGCTGCGCCTGCACGGCATAACCGACAAGGCCGAAGTCGAGGCGCGGGTGATCGACATGATGGCCAAGGTCGGCCTGCGTCCCGAACAGGCCGACCGCTATCCGCACGAATTCTCCGGCGGCCAGCGCCAGCGCATCGGCATCGCCCGCGCCCTGATCCTGAAGCCGAAGCTTGTGCTCTGCGACGAGCCCGTGTCGGCTCTCGACGTGTCGATCCGTGCCCAGATCATCAACCTCCTGCTCGAACTGAAGGACGAGATGGGGCTCGCCTACATCATGATCAGCCACGACCTCGGCGTGGTCGAGCATGTGAGCGACCGCGTGGCTGTGATGTATCTCGGCCGCATCGTCGAACAGGGCGGCTGGCAGGAAATCTTCGAGAACCCGCGCCATCCCTACACACGCGCGCTGATCGCGGCGATCCCCGATCCGTTCCACCGCGCCGCCATCGGCGCGAACGCCAAGGCGCGCGGCGAGATCGCCAGCGCCCTCAACCCGCCGGCCGGCTGCCACTTCAACCCCCGCTGTCCGTTGAAGGCCGACATCTGCACGGCCGAGTATCCGGCATTCGGCGAGGTCTCGCCCGGCCACCGCGCGGCTTGTCATTTCCGCGACCACGTGAGTTGATGGGGCGATAGCCGCATGACTCCCCTCGACACGGAAATCCTTCTCGACTGGATCGTCCGCCGCGGCCTCGACGGTGTCGACGAGGCCCAGCTGCTGCGCGAGTTCTGCGAGAAATGCCGCGAAGCCGGGCTCATGCTTTCCCGTGCCCTGTCCTTCATCGACACGCTGCATCCCGTGCACGAGGGGCGCATCTACCGCTGGCGTGACGATTCCGTCGAGGAAGAGGCCGCCACAGACTATGCACGCACCGACCAGGGCGGGCCTGCCGCCGAGTCGTGGCAGCGCAGCCCGTTCTTCCACCTGCTGCAGACCGGCGGAGATGAACTGCGGCGGCGCATCGGCTTCGGCGACCCTATCGACTTCAGCGTCGTGCAGGACATGAAGGATGCCGGATACACCGACTACGTCGTCTTCATCCATCGCTTCGCCGGCGACACCAAGATCGGCGACATGGACGGCGTCTATTCGGCCTGGTCGACGCGCCACACCGGAGGCTTCAGCGACGCCAATCTCGAAGCGCTGCGCCGCTTGGTGCCGGCGCTGGCGCTCGCGATCAAGAGCGCCGCGCTCGCGCGCATCGCCGACACGCTGGTCCAGGTCTATCTGGGGCGCGACGCCGGTCGGCGGGTACTGGACGGGAGCATCCAGCGCGGCGTCGCCGACCGGATCGAGGCAGCGCTGTGGTTCTCCGACCTGCGCAGCTACACCGCCATCACCGATACCGCGAAGCCCAGCGAGATCATTCCGCTGCTGAACGACTATGCCGAGGCGGTGATCACGGCGATCCACGAAGCCGGTGGCGACGTGCTGAAGCTGATCGGCGACGGCACGCTGGCGGTGTTTCGCGCCGGCGACCCGGCCGAGGCCTGCCGCCGGGCGCTGCGCGCCGAGGAAAACCTGCGCCGCCGCATGAAGGAGCTGAACGAACGGCGCCTTGCCGGGGAACAACCGATCACCGAGGCCTATATCGGCCTGCATATCGGCGAGGTCTTCTACGGCAACATCGGCAGCTTCGATCGACTGGACTTCACGGTCGTGGGGCCAGCGGTCAACGAGACGAGCCGCATCGCCTCGATGTGCCGTTCGGTCGATCGCCCGCTTCTCGTCTCATCGACCTTCGCCGAGGCGCTGTCCGCGACCGAACGCGACCGACTGGTCTCCGTCGGCCGCTTTGCGCTGCGCGGCGTCGGCAAGGCCCAGGACCTCTTCACCCTGGATCCTGCGTTGATGTAGCCGGCGCAATTGCAACCGAGCGTCGACTCGATGGGCGAGAATCGATATCGCCCATAAAAATTCGGTAGTTCGGCTTGCGCTGGCTCCGTCCGGATGCTTACGATGAGCGCAATCACAAGCCGTCCAATGAGGCGGCCGTCCTTGGGAGGACAACATGGCCAAGACGAAGCGTCGTAGCGTGCTTAAGCTTGCCGGCGGTGCTGCCGCCGCGTCCATGGGCGGCATGGCCGCCATCCTTGCAACCGGCCGCATGCCCGCCTTCGCCCAGCAGAGAACGGTCCACTGGCTGAAGTGGGTCGACTTCGTGCCGGCGTCGGACACGCTGCTGCGCAGGGAAATGCTGCCTGAAGCCGAGAAGGCGCTGGGCATCAAGATCAATCTCGAGACGGTCAACGGCAACGACCTGCAGCCGCGCGTCACCGCCGGCATCCAGTCGGGCGCCGGTCCCGACCTGATCATGGCGTTCAACAACCAGACCTATCTCTACGCCAACAGCGTCGTCGATCTGACCGAGATCGCCGAGGCTGTCGGCAAGGAGCAGGGCGGCATGTACAAGTACGCCCGCGCCGTCTGCAGCGACGGCAAGATGTTCATGGGTATGCCCTGGGCGGTGATCGGCGGCATGATCGCCTATCGCAAGTCTTGGTTCGAGGAGGCCGGCGCTACCAAGTTCCCCGAGACGTGGGAGCAGTATCGCGAAGTCGGCAAGAAGCTGAAAGCCAAGGGCCGGCCGATCGGCCAGACGCTGGGCCACACGTTCGGCGACGCCCCCGGCTTCACCTATCCCTACCTGTGGTCATGGGGCGGCATGGAGGTCGATCCCTCTGGCAAGGTGATCATGAACAGCAAGGAGACGCTGGAATCGGTCAAGTTCATGCAGGGCTTCTGGAAGGACGCCCATGACGAGGGCGGTCTCGCCTGGGACGACACCAACAACAACCGCGCCTTCCTGTCCCAGACCATTTCGGCCACGCTGAACGGCGCCTCGATCTACATCGAGACGCTGCGCAAGCCCGACCAGTACAAGACCGAGAAGGGCGCGCCGATGCACACCGACATCCTGCATTCGCCGCTGCCCAAGGGCCCGGCGGGGCAGTTCGGCTTCCATCTGCTGCAGTCGCACATGCTGATGAAGTACTCGAAGAACCAGGACCCCGCGAAGGAGTTCCTGAAGTGGATCCATACCGAGAAGAACTTCGAGAAGTGGTTCATCTCGCAGAAGGGATTCGCCACGCCCTGCACCGAGAAGTGGGAGGGCCACAAGGTCTGGACCGACGATCCCGTCATGGCGCCCTTCAAGGTTGCGGCCAAGCTCGGCCAGGCGCCGGGCCATGCCGGACCGCCGAACGCCAAGGCGGCCGAAGCGCTTTCGAAGTACATCGTCACCGACATGTACGCCAAGGCCGTCCAGGGCATGTCCGCGGAGGATGCGGTCAAGTGGGCCGACGGCGAACTCAGGAAGATCTACGTCTGATCCCGGCCCGCTGAACCGGCGCCGGGTCATGGCTGCAACCACACTCGCGACCGCGGAGGGCAAGCGCCCCTCCGCCCGGTTGCGGCGCCTCGAGGACGAGCGCTGGCTGGCGCTGGTCCTCCTCACGCCGACGGCGGTGCTGCTCGGCCTGTTCATCGCCTATCCGTTCGTCGAAGGCGTGCTGCTGTCCCTCAGCAGCGCCCGCGTCGGCGATCCCGGCCAGTTCGTCGGGCTGAAGAACTTCTACAAGATCTGGAACGACAGCATCTTCCACACGACCGTGTGGAACACGTTCTGGTACACGGGCGTGACGACGGTCTTCAAGCTGGCGCTGGGCCTCTGGCTGGCGCTGCTGCTCAACCGGCACTTCAGGGGCAAGGCGATCATCCGCGCCTTCATCCTGCTGCCCTTCATCATCCCGACGGTGCTGTCGACCTTCGCCTGGAAGTGGATGTTCGATCCCACCTTCAGCGTCATCAACTGGACCCTGTTCCAGCTCGGACTGATCACGACGCGCATCAACTGGCTGGGCGATCCCGACCTCGCCATGACGTCGATCATCGTCATCAATATCTGGCGCGGCGTGCCCTTCTTCGCCATCACCCTGCTGGCGGGCCTGCAGACCATCAGCCCGGAACTCCACGAGGCCGCCGCGATCGACGGTGCCCGGCCCTGGGCGCGGTTCTGGCACGTTACCTGGCCGCTGCTCATGCCGGTGACCCTGGTGGTCGTGCTGTTCTCGGTGATCCAGACCTTCGCCGACTTCCAGCTCGTCTACGTGATGACCGGCGGCGGTCCTGCCAACGCCACCCACCTGTTCGCCACCTATGCCTACCAGCTCGGCATCGGGACCGGACTGCTGTCCGAAGGCGCTGCGATCTCGCTCGCGATGTTCCCGTTCCTGTTCATCATCGTGGTCGCACAGCTCCTCTACATCCGCCGAGTGGAGACCCGCTGATGATCGAAGGCGCGCTGTGGCGGCGATGGGTCTTCTACAACATCCCGCTGATCCTGTTCGTGTTCGTCCTGCTGTTCCCGTTCTACTGGATGATCATCACGACCTTCCGGCCCGACGGCGAACTCTACCGGCCGTGGAACGCGGTCAACTACATGCCGTTCTGGACGAACAATCCGACGATCGAGCACATCCTCTATCTGTTCGAGGAAACCAACTTCATGCGCTGGATGCTGAACACGATGATGATCGCGTTCGTATCCACGATCATATCGCTGTTCTGCGGTGTCCTGGCCGGCTACGCGCTTGCCCGCCTCAACTTTCCCTATGCCGGAGGCCTCGGCACCGCGATCTTCGTCACCTACCTGGTGCCGCAGACGCTGCTGTTCATTCCGCTGGCGGAGATCATCCGCAACTTCCAGCTGGGCGACACCCCATGGTCGCTGATCCTGACCTATCCGACTTTCCTCATCCCTTTCTGCACATGGCTGATGATGGGCTACTTCAAGGCCATCCCCAAGGAACTCGAGGAGTGTGCACGGATCGACGGCGCCTCGCGCTGGAAGGCGATGCTCTACATCGTCATTCCGGTCGCCGTGCCCGGCATCCTCTCGTCGGGCATCATCGCCTTCACCCTCTCGTGGAACGAATTCATCTACGCCCTCGTCTTCCTGTCCTCGCCGGACCAGAAGACGGTGCCGGTCGGCGTCACCTCGGAGCTGATCCGCGGCGACGTGTTCTTCTGGGGGCCGTTGATGGCCGGCGCCCTGCTGGGCTCGATCCCCGTCGCCATCGTCTACTCGTTCTTCGTTGAACACTACGTCTCGGGCCTCACCGGCTCGGTCAAGGGATAGCGCATCATGGCCGAGGTCAGTATCCGCAAGCTCAACAAGATGTTCGACGTCACCCATGTGGTGAAGGACGTGGACCTCGAGATCCGCGACAAGGAGTTCGTCGTCCTGGTCGGCCCCTCGGGCTGCGGCAAGACGACGACGCTGCGCATGGTGGCCGGCCTCGAAGCGATCACGTCGGGCCAGATCCTGATCGACGATGCGGTGGTGAACGAGGTGCCGCCGATGGACCGCGACATCGCCATGGTGTTCCAGAACTACGCGCTCTATCCGCACATGAGTGTCGCCGGCAACATGGCCTTCGGCCTCAAGATGCGGAAGTTCGCCAAGCCCGAGATCGAGACCCGCATCAAGCGCGCCGCCGCCATCCTGGGCATCGAGAACCTGCTGGAGCGCAAGCCGCGCCAGCTTTCGGGCGGCCAGCGCCAGCGCGTCGCCCTGGGCCGCGCGATCGTGCGCGATCCCAAGGTCTTCCTGTTCGACGAGCCACTCTCCAATCTCGACGCCAAGCTGCGCGTGCAGATGCGGGTCGAGCTGAAGAAGCTGCACGAGCGGCTGGGCACGACGGCGATCTACGTCACGCACGACCAGGTCGAGGCGATGACGCTGGGCGACCGCGTCGTGGTCATGAAGGACGGCTGGGTGCAGCAGGTCGGCGAACCGCTCGAGCTCTACAACACGCCAGCCAACCGCTTCGTCGCGGGCTTCATCGGCTCCCCGGCCATGAACTTCATCGAGGCGACGCTGGCTGAAAGCGGCGGCGCCGTCGTGGCCGAAGCGCCTGGCCTGCGCCTCACCCTGCCCGGCCCCCAGGCGGCCCGGGCCCGCGCCAAGGCCGGCCGCAGCGTGACCCTCGGCATCCGGCCGGAGGACGTCCATGTCGCGACGGCATCGGACTCGCCCGACCTTTGCTTCGATTCCACCGTGGAGGTCGTCGAACAGCTCGGGTCGGAAATCCTGCTCGACACGCGGGTAGGCCCGGCGACCGTGGTCGCCAGCGTCGATCCCACGATGCGCATCCGAAGCAACGACAAGCTGCGCCTGTCCCTCAAGCCCGAACGCCTCCACCTTTTCGACGCCGAGACCGAAGTCGCGATCTGAGCGACATCAGGTAACCCGTCGTTTCGGCCGGAACGCACGGCGCGCAGCAGAGAAACCTTCTGACTTGCCGGCTTCGGGCCGACAAAGGGCCGCTCCGCCTCGCCGCGCGAGGATTCGGTCGAGACGACGGTGGCTCTACGGCGCCGGCCCCACCCAGGACTCCAGCACGTCCCACTTGGCCTTGCGCTGTTCCTCGCGCGACTTCTTGAAGTCGTGGCCGAAGGGCGCGGTGTCGAACGAGCCGTAGGTCGGATTGGGCAGCATCAGCCATTGCCTGCCCCAATAACCCATGCCGGCTTCGAAGGCCTTCACGCGATCGGCCTCGCTGGTGCGATAGCGGTCGTCGAAGTCGCCGAAATTGTCGCCGATGTTCAGCAGGACCCGGTAGTCCTTCGCGATGACCGCGCGACGCGTGCCCTTGGCGCCAGTCCAGTCGGGCCGCTCGCCCTGCATCAGGAAGGTATCGACGTTCCCGCCCATCGGAAAGCCGAGCCGCTGCATGTTCTCGCGCGTGTCCTTCTCGGTCTCGGCGCCGCGGTTGGTGACGTAGAACACCTTCACGCCCTTCGAGTCGGCGTACTTCGTGAACTCGACCGCGCCCGGAATCGCGGTCGAGACCTGCGCCGCGCAGAACTGGTTCCAGCTCTTCGTGCTGAAGCTCTGGTTCGTCCGCATCATCCAGACCTGGTACTTCGAATTGTCGAGCAGCGTCTCGTCGACATCCAGCACCACCGCCGGCGGCAGGTTCGCGAAATCGCCCGTCTGCTCGGCCGGCGCCGCCGTCCACGACTTGTCGGCCAGCGCTTCGTCGAGCCGGATCCGCGCGAGGGCGAACACGGTGAGCGCATTGGCCTTGTATTCGACGGCGCGCTGCGTCCACAGCGTCGCCAGCAGCAGGTCGCTGGCGGGCGGCGTCTCCTGGGCGCGCGCGGCGCCGCCCGATATGGACGCAAGCAGAAAACCGAGGATCAGAGCCTTGCGCATTCTCATGGCGACACCTTCCCAAGCAAACGCCGTTTCGTCGCGTCGTCGGCGAACGAGGCCTCGATGGTCGTGCGGGCGATGTCGCGCAGCGCCGGTTCGTCGAGACCGGAGAGGTCGTATTCGGTTCCAAGCGTGGTGTGGAAGAAGGGCGGGTCGTCGGAATTGAGCGTGACCCGGACGCCCGCCGCGATCAGGCGATGCAGCGGGTGCGACGCCCGGTCGGGATAGAGGCCCAGCGCCACGTTGCTGCCGGGGCAGACTTCGAGGACGATTCCGCGCCGCGCCAGCTCCTCCATCAGGGCCGGATCGTCGGCCGAGCGCACGCCGTGCCCGATGCGGGTCACCGGCAGGTCGCGGATCGAGGCCCAGACGCTTTCCGGCCCCAGCACTTCGCCGGCATGGACGGTGCAGCCATAGCCGTTTTCGTGCGCATGCCGGTAGGCCGGCGCGAAATCGACGGGGTCGAACTTCGCCTCGTCGCCCCCCATGCCGAAGCCCACGACATAGGGATGCGGCTCGGCAATCATGGTGCGGACCATCGCGTCGGCCCGCTCCGGCCCGAGATGGCGGATGCAGATGATGATGATGCGGCCGACGATCCCGAAATCCCGCTCGGCATCGTCGATACCCTCGACCAGCGCGGCCAGCCAGGCGGCGTAGGAGATGCCCAATGCGGCCGGCCGCTCCGGCGAGCAGAACATCTCGACATAGACCGCGCCCTCGCCCGCGGCGCCGGCCAGGTAGGTGTAGATCACGTCGCGAAAGTCGCGCGCCGTCTTCAGCGAAGTACAGACGCGGTCGTAGGCCTGCAGGAAGCTCCAGAAATCCGTCAGGGCATAGTGGCCCTTCTCGTCGAACAGGTTCGGCGGGAGGGCTAGCCCGTTGCGCTCGGCCAGCGCGACGGCGAGCTTCGGCGGGATCGAGCCTTCGAGATGGCAGTGGATTTCGGCCTTGGGAATCACGCAAAACCTCGGAGCGGCAGGTCGGGTCGTTGCAGCCAGTTGTCGCCGGGATATTCGGCACGGCCGTCGATCAGGTGCAAGCTGTAGGCCTGGCGCGGCCGTGGCGAGCGGTTGGCGGTGCTGGCATGGGGCAGCAGCCCGTGCAGCACGATCAGCGTACCGCGCCGCACTTCGAGCGCCACCGGCTCGACGGCCGGGAAGGGTGCCGGATCGAGGGTCCGGGTGACGAGTTCACTTCCTTCGTAACCGAACCACTGCCGCAACGGCCCGCGATGGGCTCCCGGCAGCGCGACGAGACAGCCATTGTCGCGATCGGCATCGTCGAGAGCGATCCAGAACCCCGTGACGCTGGGCGGGTCCGTCCGCAGGAAGGTCGCGTCCTGATGCCAGCCGACCTCGGCGCCGACATGCGGATGCTTGAAGAGATACATCGACTGCAGGAGCAGCGGCCGTGCGAGGCCGAGCGCGCCTGCCAGCGCGGCCAGGCGCGGCTGGCGCGAGAAGCGGTCGAATACCGGATCGAGATCGTGCAGCGCATGGCCGATCTTGTTCAGCCGATCGGGCGCGCCCTCTTCGACGAAGAAGCGGATGGCCCCGCCGGACTCCCGGAAGTAGCGATCCCGCGCATGGGCCTGGTCCCGCGTCGAGAAGGCTGTAGGAGCGCCACCGGGATCGAACCTGGCGACCAGTTCGGCGGCGCGCGCCTTCAGCGCCTCGCACGCGGCGGCCGTCACGAAGTCCGGCAGTACCGCGAAGCCGTCGCGCGCATAGGCATCGAGGTCGATCCCGATCCCGACGTCGGTCACAGCGCAACCCGCTCCATGATCACGGACCTGTCCAAAGGCGCGCGATCCTCGATGCGCACGGCGCGGCGCACCAGCGCGATCGCCTCGTCGGCGTCCGCGTCGCTGGCGGCATGGACGAGGCAGAGCGGGTCGCCGCTGCGCACTTCCTGGCCGACGGCCACGAAGCCGGTGAGGCCGACCGACGGATCGATGGCGTCGTCGGCATGGCGACGCCCGCCCCCCAGCGCCACGACCGCGATGCCGACCTCGCGCGCGTTCATGCCGGCGACATGACCCGGCCGTTCGGCGGTACAGGGCTTCACGACGGGGGCGCGGCCGAGATAGCGATCGCTGTGTTCGAGGAAATCGCCGGGTCCGCCCAAGGCCGAGACCATGCGGGCAAAAACCTCCGCCGCGCGGCCGTCGGCCAGTGCGGCCTCAGCCTTGGTCCGGCCCTCGGTGATATCCGCTGCCAGACCGCCCAGCGTCAGCATCTCGGCCGCCAGCGCCATCGTCACCTCGTGCAGGCGCGGCTCGCGCGGGCCGCTGCCGGTGAGATAGGCCACCGTTTCGGCGACCTCGAGCGCGTTGCCGACCTCGCGGCCCAGCACGCAATCCATGTCGGTGATCAGCGCGACCGTCGGCAGTCCGGCCCGGTTCGCCACGTCGACGATGCTGCGCGCCAGATCGCGCGCCATGGGCTCGGTATCGCAGAAGGCGCCGGAGCCGCACTTCACGTCCATCACCAGGCCGTCGAGACCCTCGGCAACCTTCTTGCTGAGGATCGAACTCACCAGCAGCGGGATCGATTCGACGCTGCCGGTGACGTCGCGCGTCGCATAGAGACGCCGGTCGGCCGGCGCGAGATCGTCGGTCTGCCCGATCACGGCGCAGCCGACCTCGCGCACGACCCTTCGGAAGGTCGCGATGTCGGGCTCGGTTTCGTAGCCCGATATGGCGGAGAGCTTGTCCAGCGTGCCGCCGGTATGGCCGAGGCCGCGACCGGAGATCATCGGCACGAACCCGCCGCAGGCCGCCACGATCGGGGCCAGCATCAGGCTCACCTTGTCGCCCACACCGCCGCTCGAATGCTTGTCGAGTACCGGCCCCGGCAGGTCGAGGTCGCGCCAGTCGAGCATCAGGCCCGAGCGCGCGAGGCCCAGGGTCAGGGCGACGCGCTCGGGCACCGTCATGCCGCGGAAGAACACCGTCATCGCAAAGGCGGCAACCTGGCCCTCGGTCAGGCTGCCGTCATGGATGCCGCGAACGACGAAGTCGATCTCCTCCGCGCTGAGCTCGTGGCCGTCGCGCTTACGGCGGATGATCTCCTGCGGCAGCAGGCTCATGCGTAATGCTCCAGAAAGGTGCGCAACAGGAGACGTACCTTGCCCGCGGCGGCAGCCGCGACCGAGAGCGTCTGCTCGTGCGCCAGCACACCGGGTACCAGCCCGGCGGCATAATTCGTCATCAGCGACAGCGCCGCCACCTTCAGCCCGGCGTGGCGCGCCAGGATCGTCTCGGGCACCGTCGACATGCCCACCGCATCCGCGCCCAGCACACGGGCGGCGCGGATCTCGGCCGGCGTCTCGAAGCTCGGTCCGCTGAAGAAAATGTAGACGCCCTCGTGGCAGACGACGTTCGCGGCCTTGGCAGCCTCCAGCGCACGCGCGCGCAAGGCGGGATCGTAGGCATCGACCATGTCGACGAAGCGACTGTCGCCCGATCCCGAGCCGAACAGCGGGTTGGTGCCGGTGAAGTTGATGTGGTCGCTGATCGCCATCACCGATCCCGGCGGCATATCGAGCCGCAGGCTGCCGGCCGCATTGGTCTGCAGCAGCGTCTCGCAACCGAGTTGCGCCATGGCGTCGATGGCGCCCTTCATCTCGTCGACCCGGCCACGCTCGTAGTAATGCGCCCGCCCCTGCAGCACCGCGACGGCTGTTGGCCCGACATGACCCAGCACCAGCCGGCCGGCATGGCCGCCGACCGTCGGCTGCGGAAAGCCCGGCAGGTCGGCATAGGGAATAATGGCGACCTCCCTCACCTCCTCGGCGAAGCCACCGAGTCCGGAGCCGAGAACGAGCGCGACCTTCGGCCGGAAGCCGGGCGCGGCGCGGGCGATGACGTCGCTCATGGCTTCACGACATGCTGGGGGCCGAAGGAGAGCGGCAGGAGTTGGCCCAGGGTCACCGTGCGATGCAGCCCGTCGGGGCCGCAGAGATGGACCGGCACGTCGTCGGCGGCAAACTCGCGCAGCTTCTGGCGGCAGCCGCCGCAGGGCGTGATGACTTCGGGGCCGGGACCGACCACGACGCATTCGAGGATGCGCTTGTGGCCCGCCGCAACCAGCGCCGCGATGGCACCGGCTTCGGCGCAAAGCCCCTGCGGATAGGCCGCGTTCTCGACGTTGCAGCCGCCATGGATCGAACCGTCCTCGGCGCGCAGCGCGGCACCGACATGGAACTTCGAATAGGGCGCATGGGCGCGCAGCATCATGCGTTGCGCCAGATGGAGAAGGTCGTCCAACTCAATGCTCCTTCTCGTAGGGCACGCCGGCCGCCTTCGGCGCGACCGTGCGGCCGATGAATCCGGCCAGCAGGAACAGGGTGAGAAGATAGGGCATGGCCTGTATCAGTTGCACCGGCACTTCGCCGATGCCGGGCAGCTTGACGCCCTGCAGTCGGATGGCGATGGCATCGAGCAGACCGAAGGCCAGGCAGGCGCCGAACGCAGGGAATGGCCGCCAGCGCCCGAAGATGATGGCGGCCAGGGCGATGAACCCCTGCCCCGCCGTCATGTCGCGGCTGAAGCCGGCGTTCTGGGCGATCGAGAGATAGGCGCCCGCCAGCCCGGCGAACAGGCCGCACAGCAGCACCGCGCGGTAGCGTAGCCAAGGGACGGAAATGCCCGCTGCATCGACCGCCAGCGGCATCTCGCCCACGGCACGCAGCCGCAGACCGAAGCGCGTGCGCTCGATCAGCCACCAGGTGACGGGCACCGAGAGCAGCGCGGCATAGACGATCACGTTGTCGCCCGCGACGGGAAAGAAGATCGGGTTGAGCCGCTCGCCTGCGCTGAGCGGTGGCGTCTGCCCGCCGCGCGCGAACCAGGCCGTGCCCAGCACGACGGTGAGGCCCATCGCCAGGATGTTGAGCGCGATGCCGCTCACCACCTGGTTGCCGCGATGGGTGATGCAGGCAAAGCCGTGCAGCAGGGCGAGCGCCTCGGCCGCGATGATCGCCGCACCGACCCCCATCCAGGCCGAATCGGTGACGGCTGCCGTGGCAGCCGCGAAGAAGGCCGCCATCAGCATCTTGCCTTCGAGGCCCACGTCGATGATGCCGCTCTTCTCCGAGAACAGCCCACCCATGGCGC
The DNA here is from genome assembly GCF_020880995.1 of Reyranella aquatilis. Lineage (GTDB taxonomy): Bacteria > Pseudomonadota > Alphaproteobacteria > Reyranellales > Reyranellaceae > Reyranella > Reyranella aquatilis. The sequence goes on from NZ_JAJISD010000007.1 coordinate 272,529, forward strand.
AGAGCACCAACGGCGTCGCCACGCGCAGGGTGGCGGCGAGCGTCGCGACGACGAGGGTAAACACCTCTTCCATCTCAGCCCTTCCGCGCGAACAGTGCCTGCAGCCAGGGCCGCGGCAGATGGACGAGCGCGCCCGAGAACAGGATCACGAGGCCCTGGATCACCACCACCATCTCGCGCGTGATCGCCGGGACTTCGAAGGCGAGTTCCGCGCCGCCCTGCTGCAGCGCGCCGAACAGCAGCGCCGCCAGCACGATGCCCAGCGGATGGCCGCGCCCCATGAGCGCGACCGCGATGCCGGTGAAGCCGTAGCCGGCGGCGAAATCGAGCACGAGCCGGTGATGCACACCCAGCAGTTCGTTGACCGCCACGCCGCCCGCCAGGGCGCCGGACAGGCACATGGCGAGCATCGTCATGCGCTTGAGGTTCGTCCCGGCATAGAGGGCGGCTTCCGGATTGTGCCCCATGGTGCGCAGCCCGTAGCCCCAGGGCGTATGCCACAGGAAGATCCAGACGCCCGCGCTGGAAAGCAGCGCCAGCAGGAGCGACAGGTTGAGCGGCGATCGCGCGACCGCGATGCCGAACCATTGCAGCGCCGCCTGCATCGACGGCACCGCCGCGGACGCCTCGAAGCCGCGGCTCTGCGGCGTCATCGAGCCCGGTGCAATCAGCACGTTGACCATCATGTAGACCATCAAGGCCGAGGCCACGAAGTTGAACATGATGGTGGTGATGACGATGTGGCTGCCGCGCCAGGCCTGCATCCAGGCGGGAATGGCCGCCCACGCCGCGCCGAAGGCCGCCGACGCGAGGATGGCCAGCGGGATCGTCAGCAGGCCCGGCAGATACCGGTCGAGCGCCAGAACGGCCAGCCCGCAGCCCAGCCCGCCGATATAGGCCTGGCCCTCGCCGCCGATGTTGAACAGGCCGGCATGGAAGGCGACCGCGACGGCGAGGCCGGTAAAGATGAAGTTGGTGGCGTAGTAGAGCGTGTAGCCGATCGATTCCGAGGAGCCCACGGCGCCCAGCACCAGCAGCTTCAGGGCCTGCAGCGGGTCGGCGCCGATCAGTTCCACGATCAGACCGACCAGCAGGAACGCCAGCGCGACGTTGACCAGCGGCATCAGGCCGATCTCGACCCAGCCGGGTAGCGGTCGGGGCGCCGTGCTCATGCCGCCCGCGCGCCTGTCATCATCAGGCCGAGGGTGCGCTCGTCGGCGTCGGCCGCAGCGACCTCGCCCACGATGCGTCCGCCGGACATCACCAGGATCCGATCAGCCAGCGACAGGATCTCCTCGAGCTCGACCGACACGACCAGCACCGCACAGCCCGCGTCCCGGCTGGCGATCAGCTCGCGGCGGATGAATTCGATGGCGCCGATATCGACGCCGCGCGTCGGCTGCCCGACCAGCAGCAGCCTCGGATGGCGCGCCATCTCGCGCGCCAGGATCAGCTTCTGCTGGTTGCCGCCGGAGAAGCTCGACGACAACAGGCCGGGTGTGCGCGGCCGCACGTCGAACCGGTCCATCAGCTCGGCGCAGTATTTGCCGACCGCCGGCCCGTCGAGCAGGTAGTTGTGACAGAAGGGTTCGCGATCCTGGTAGCCGAGGATGGAGGTCTCCGACGCCAGGAACGCCGGCACCAGCCCCTGCCGCAGCCGGTCCTCCGGCACATGCGCCACGCCCAGCTCGCGCATCTCGGCGGGGTCCGCGGGATGGGCGGCATCGACCTTTCGGCCGCAGACTTCCAGCGCGCCGCCGGTCGGCCGCCGGATGCCGGCCAGGACCTGGAGAAGCTCGCTCTGGCCGTTGCCCGAGACGCCGGCGATGCCGACGATCTCGCCGGCGCGAACCTCGAACGAGATGTCGTCGAGCACCCGGACTAGGCGGTCGTCGACCAGCGACAGGCCGCGCGCCACCAGCCGCGGCTCGCCCGTGCGGGCCGGCGCCTTGTCAAACGAGAAGCGCACCTTGCGCCCGACCATCAGCTCCGCGAGTTCCTCGGCGCTGGTCTTCGAGGTCGCCCGCTCGGCCACGACCTCGCCGCGGCGCATCACGATCACCCTGTCGGTCACGCTCAGGATCTCACGCAGCTTGTGGGTGATCAGCACCACGGTCACGCCACGGTCGCGCAGCACGCGCAGGATCTGCAGCAGCCGGTTGGTCTCCTGCGGCGTCAGCACGGCGCTGGGCTCGTCCAGGATCAGGATCCGGGCACCACGAAACAGGACCTTGAGAATCTCGACCCGCTGCTGTTCGCCCACGGAGAGATCGCTGACGCGCGCGTCGGGATCGACCGCGAGGCCATAGTCTTGCGCCAGACGCGCCAGTTCCGCACGCGCCGCGGCCAGCCCGCCGGCCAGGAGGGGCCCGCCTTCGGCGCCCAGGATCAGATTCTCCAGCACGGTGAAACTGTCGACCAGCATGAAATGCTGGTGGACCATGCCGATGCCCCGCCCGATCGCATCGCGCGGCGAGGTCATCTCGACCGGACGTCCCTCGACCCGGATCTCGCCCGCGTCGGCGCGATAGAGACCATAGAGGATGCTCATCAGCGTCGACTTGCCGGCCCCGTTCTCGCCCACGATGCCGGTGATGCTGCCACGTTCGATGCGCAGCGACACGCCGCGCACCGCCTGCACGCTGCCGAACGACTTGTCGATTCCCCGAAGCTCGATCGCAGCGTCGGACGTCAGCTCTTGCACGAATTGTTGCTCATGTAGTCGTGGACGACGATCTGGCCCGAGATGATTGCAGCCTTCGCCGCATCGACCTTCGCCTTCATTTCCGGCGTGATGAGCTTTTCATTGTCCTTGTCGAGTGCCCAGTCGACGCCGGCTTCCTTGAGGCCGAGCACCTGCACGCCACCCTTCCACTGGTTGGCCTGCGCCGCCTTGAAGCTGTCATAGGCCGCGAGATCGACGCGCTTCAGCATCGAGGTCAGCATGTTGCCGGGATGGAGATGGTTCTGGTTGGAATCGACGCCGATGCCCAGCTTGCCGCGATCCTTGGCGGCCTGGAGGATGCCGAGCCCGGTGCTGCCGGCAGCGGCATAGACGACGTCGACGCCGCGGTCGAACTGGCCCTTGGCCAGCTCGGCGCCGCGGCCCGGATCGTTCCAGGCGGCAGGCGTGGTGCCGGTCATGTTGGTGATCAGCTCGGCATTCGGGTTGGCGTACTTGATGCCCTGCTCGAAGCCGCACTGGAAGCGGCGCACCAGCGGAATGTCCATTCCGCCCACGAAGCCGATCTTGCCGGTTTTCGAGGCCATGGCCGCCAGCATGCCGACCAGGAACGAGCCTTCCTGCTCCTTGAACACCACGGACTGGACGTTGGGCAGGTTCACCACGCTGTCGATCAGCGTGAAATGGATGTTGGGGAATTCCTTGGCGACCTTCTCGAGCGCGACGGCCTGCGCGAAGCCGACCGCAATGATCGGATCCTGGCCGCGCTGGGCGAAGCGCCGCAGCGCCTGCTCGAACTGCGTCTCGTTGCTCGGCTCGAACTCGGCGACGGCGATGTTCGTCTCCTTCTTGAAGCGCTCGGCACCCTGCCAGACGCCCTCGTTGAAGGACTTGTCGAACTTGCCGCCCGTGCTGAAGACGACGGCGGGCTTGATGGGCGCCGTCTGTGCCTGCGCGACGGCTGCGAGACCGGCGGCAGCCAGCACGGAGATCAGCGATCCGACCCAGCGATTCATTGCGATTCCCATGTTGTTGCCCCGAGTTTGGACCGGGGCGCGTCCCGGGTCTAGGCGAAGAGGAAGTCCGGTTCGGCGGGCACGGGACTTGCTACACTCGGCCCTAAGCTGGCTCCGAAAGCCGGACTCCAAGCCGCCCCCGGAGGAACCATGGCCGAGTACGATCTCGTCATCCGCAACACCACCATCGCCACGGCCTCGGACGTCGTGAAGGGCGATATCGGCATCGCGGGCGGGCGGGTCGTCGCGCTGGGCGAGCGCCTCGACAAGGGCCGCCGCGAGATCGACGGCACGGGACGGATCGCCGTCCCCGGCGGCATCGATGCCCATGTCCATTTCGACCAGGACACCGCCGACGGCTCGGTCTTCTGCGACGATTTCGAGAGCGGCAGCCGCGCCGCGGCGGCGGGCGGCACGACGACCATCATCCCCTTCGCCTACCAGAACAAGGGCCAGCCGCTGCGCGACGCGGTGAACAAGTATCACGCGCGCGCCGAGGGCAAGTCGCTGATCGACTACGCGTTCCACGTGATCCTGTCGGACGCCAGCGAGAAGATCATGGGCCAGGACTTCACCGCCCTGGTCGCCGACGGCTACACCTCGTTCAAGGTCTACATGACCTACGACGACGTGAAGCTGACGGACCGCGAGATGCTCGATGCGCTGGCGGCCGCGCGGCGCGAGCAGGCGATGCTGATGATCCATGCGGAGAATTCCGACTGCATCACCTGGCTGACCGAACGGCTGGAGCTGAAGGGCATGACCGCCGCCAAGTTCCACGCGACCTCGCGCCCGTTCGTGGTCGAGCGCGAGGCCACGCACCGCGCCATCTCGCTGGCCGAGCTGCTCGACGTGCCGATGCTGCTGGTCCATGTCTCGGCCAAGGAAGCCATGCACGAGATCCAGCGGGCGCAGGCGCGCGGCCTCAGGGTCTATGGCGAGACCTGCCCGCAATACCTGTTCCTGAGCGAGGAGGATTTCGAGAAGCCCGGCGACGAGGGCGCCAAGTGCGTGTGCTCGCCGCCGCCGCGCGGCACCGACAACCAGGAGCATATCTGGACCGGCCTCTCGGCCAACACCTTCCAGGTCCTGTCCTCCGATCACGCGGCCTTCAAGTTCGACGATGTGCGCGGCAAGAAGCTGCCGGGCGCGGCCCAGAGCTTCCGCAAGATCCCGAACGGCGTGCCGGGCGTCGAGACGCGGCTGCCGCTGCTCTTTTCCGAGGGCGTCAACAAGGGCCGCATCACCCTGCAGCAGTTCGTGGCGCTGAGCTCGACCAATGCGGCGAAGATCTACGGCCTGCATCCGCGCAAGGGCACGATCGCCGTCGGGTCGGACGCCGACATCGTGCTGTGGGATCCCGAGCGCAAGGTGAGCCTCACCAACTCGATCCTCCACCACAATTGCGACTACACGCCCTACGAGGGCCGCGAGCTCACCGGCTATCCGGTGATGACCCTCTCGCGCGGCGAGGTCGTAATGGACGAAGGCCGGATGAGCGGCTCCGCCGGCCGCGGCCAGTTCCAGAAATGCGACCGCCCCGAAGCCGCACGCCCGCGCGGCCGGCCGCTGATCGATCCGTCGATCTTCAACTAACCGAAGGCTCGTAGCGCTCGAGGAAATCGACGACCTCGGCCACCGTCAGGACGTCGGCGTACTTGGCCATCATGTCGTAGAGGTTGGCGAAATGCGGGCTCTCGTGCTTGTCGGCGACGCACTCCTCCGGAACGATCGTGCGGAAGCCGCGCGAGAGGCTGTCGACCACGGTGGCGCGCACGCAGCCCGACGTCGAGCCGCCGGTGACGATCACCGTGTCGACACGATGATAGGTGAGTAGCGAGCCCAGGTTCGTCTCGAAGAAGGCCGATGCCATGCGCTTGTTCATGACGATGTCGCGTTCGCGATCGATGTCGCAGCGATCGTCGAGCCGTGACCGTCGATCTTCTGCGGTGATGCTGCGAAGCGACCGGGACAGGTCGGCACGCGTTCCCCAGACACCGCAATCCTCGCCCGAGTCGAGATAGGCGACGAAGGTCCAGATCACCGGGCAACCATGGGTGCGCATCCGCCGCGCCAGCCCGTTCACGTATTCGATCTGGCGCGGATCGGTCTGGTAGGCGGTCGGGAATTCGGCCGGCCGCGTGTAGGCGTTCTGGAGATCGACGTTCACCAGGGCCGGCTTGCGTCCGAATCCAAAACGACGGCGGCGCGGATCGGCTTTCAGCTCCTCGTAGAGCTGGCGCGCCGTCTTGGTCGAGGTTTCCATGCGGTTCGGCGCGGCAAGTCAGCCCGGCACCACGAACCCGTAGCGCAGGTTCGACGGATCACGGCCGCCGCGCTCGTAGTCCGACTTGATCGCGGCGAAGCGGTCGTCGCGCCAGGCGGCTTTCTTGATGTCGTACTTGTACATCTTCGCCGAATTCTCGCCGAAGATCGCGCGCTTAACCGGGCCGTCGGCGCTGCCGAGCGGGGCGAAGCCGAACTTCTTCTGCATGTCCTCGGGAATCTCGAGGCGGCGCAGCGCCTCGATCTGCCATTGCGGCGCGCCGGTCCAGACCGCGTCGGTGCCCCACACCACATGGTCCGCGCCCATGCCCTTGATCAGCATGCCCATCAGGGCCGCGCACAGCCGCGGCTCGGTCACGGTCGTCTGCGCGAAGATCTGCCCGAGGTCGGCGTAGACGTTGCTGACGCCATACTTCGAGGGAATCTCCGCGAGATCGGTGGTCCAGTCGACCCGGCCGGTTTTCTCGAACTGCTCGTAGCCCGCGGCTGAAGCGCCGGGCGCGCCGGTCCAGCGGAAGGCCGAGTGATAGACGACAAAGCGGATCTGCGGCCAGTCCTTCGCGGCCTTGCCGACATCGTCGACCGTCGCGTACGGCGTGAGATGAGGCCAGCGCTGCGAAACCGACGGGGGATAGAGACCCTTGTGGACGCAGACGATGTCGTAGCCCGCCTTCACGATCTTCTCGTAGAAGGGATAGACCAGCTTCTCGTCGTCCATGCGCCAGGGATGGCGCGCGAGGTCCTTGTTGGTGTTGTCGCCGACCGTATAGCCCTTCCAGGAATCGGGCTTCAGCGTCGCGATGCACTTGTCGACCTCGTCCATCCAGCCGTCGTAGCCCGGCGTGAAGATGGCGTGCGACAGGCAGCGCTTCGAGCCAGCCGCCTTGTTCACCTTCTCGCGTGCGTCGGCCTTCATCTCGTTGGTCAGGAACCAGTCGCGCGGATCCTCCGAGGCCGAACCGCTGACCAGCGCCACCTTGGTGTCGCTGTCGAGATAGATCTCCTTGAACCAGTTCGGATACTTGAGGTCCTCGAGTGTTTGCGGCCTGTCGACGAGGCCGGGATTCCAGCCGGCCTTGCCAACCGCCTCCCGGCCACGCACGAATCCGGCAAGCCGCGTGTCGTCGCGCAGGAAGTGCGTGTGCACGTCCATGACGAACTGGTCCTTCAGCCCGTCGGCGCGCGCCTGGGCGAGATCGACGCTCTTGGCCTCCGCGGGCGCCGCGCCATAGAGCGGACCGTAGATCTCGTTCATCGCGAGGAAAGCCGTCGCCATGCCAGCCGCGGTCTGGAAGAAACGCCGCCGCGACAGGCCATTCTTCGGCGCATACTCGTCGGCCAGCGCGTTCATGCGCGCTTCCACCTTCTTCTGCTGCTCGGTCTGCGGGACGGGCAGGAATTCGTCGCTGGAGACGACCTGCGTCGGCACAGGTGTCGCCTTGCCGGCCAGCCGGGCCGGCAGGAGCCCGCGATGTTCCTCGTCGCTCAACATGCCCATGGCGGTCCTCGCGGAAGCTGGGGTCTAAGGGAAGCGCGGCATCGACGGAGGCGACCCGCTCTGCCGCAGACCTAGCAAGAAGGTTGCCGCTTCCCCTGTCAATGTCGGTCGCCCCCTACTTCGATTTCGGTGTCGCGGCGACTCCCGGCACATGATTGAGGACCGAGTGGACGAGCCCGCCGTCGACCAGCAGGGATTGCCCGGTGATGTAGCTCGCCTGCGGCCCCAGCAGGAAGGCGATGGCATCGGCGATGTCGCCCGGCTTGGCCACCCGGCCGAGCGGCACCATCCTGGCGCGCCCGCGCGCCAGCGCGGGCTTGCTGTAGATCGCGTCGGTCATCGAGGTATGGACGAAGCCCGGGCAGACCGCGTTGGCGCGGATGCCGTCGGGCGCCCATTCCTGCGCCATCATCTCGGTCAGCATGATCAGCGCCGCCTTGGTCGGGCTATAGGCGCCGGTCGGCAGCTGCGGCACGACTCCCGCCATCGAGGCCAGCATCACGATGGCGCCGCGCGAGCGCTTGAGATGCGGATGCGCGGCCTTGGCCAGCAGCCAGTTGGCGCGCAGGTTGATGTCGAACACGCGGTTCCAGGTCGCGAGGTCGAGGTCGACCAGCTTCGAGGGCGCGGTGATGCCGGCATTGCCCACCAGCGCATCGATGCCGCCCATCGACTTCACCGCCGCGGCGATCACCTTCGCGGGCTCCGTGGGCTTGGCCATGTCGGCCTTGAGCGTGCGCACCTTGCAGCCCGAGGTGCGCAGGTTCGTGGCCAGCGTCTCCAGCTCGTCGAGATAGGCGACGTCGCAGAGCGTCATCGCCTCCGCGCCGTCCGCCGCCAGTTTCAGGGCGGTCGCGCGACCGATGCCCCGGCTCGCGCCGGTGATGACAACCCTCATTGTTCTCCTCCCCCGTTATGGGGAGGATGGTGGCACGGTTCCCGGCTTGGGGTCGATGGGCAGCAGCCGGTCGAGGCCGACGAGCCTCTCGTAGAGCACCGCCGCCTGGAGAAGCGCCGCTTCGCCGCGCGGCTTGCCGACCAGCTGCAGCCCCACCGGCCGGCCGAAGCTGTCGAAGCCGCAGGGCACGGCGATGGCCGGGCTGCCGGTCACGGTGATGGCCGAGTTCAGCGTCGAGCCCGACATGTAGTTCTCGAGCTTCTTGCCGGCGATCGTGGCCGGCGCGCGCAGGTTGACGTCGAAGGCCGCGGTCGGCGCGCCCGGCGTCACCAGCAGGTCGTAGGTCTGGAAGAAGGCGAACATACGCCGGTAGAGCGCCGCGCGCTCCCGCTCGGCCCAGGCGAGCTGGCTGGTCGTCTGCTTGAGGCCCAGTTCAGTGTTCCAGATGATGTCGGGTTTGAACTTGTCGCGATGCTGCTGGATCTGCGATTCGCGATCGACCACGAACTGCTGGCTGCGCAGCGCCATGAAGACCTCGTCGACCGGTCCGAAATCCGGCGACACTTCCTCGACAATGCAGCCCAGCTCCTCGAAGCGCTGCGCCATCTTCGTGCAGATCTCGCGGATCTCGCGGTCGACCTCGAAGCGGCCCCCGAAGTCGATGGTGAAGGCGACGCGCTTCGGGACCACCGGATTGGCCACGGCCGCGCTGAACGAGACGGCCGGCGCGTCGAAGGTCATGGCGTCCTGCGGACAGAAGCCCGCCATGGTGTCGAGGAACAGCGCCAGATCGGCGACGTTGCGCGCCATCGGCCCCTGCACCGACTGCGGCGAATAGAGATTGTTGGAAGTGCCGCGCGTCACGCGGCCCGCCGAGGGTCTGAGGCCCACGGTCGAGCAGTAGGTACCGGGCCGCCGCAGCGAGCCGCCATGATCGGAACCGTGCGCCAACCAGACCTCGCCGGTCGCCACCGAGACCGAGCCGCCGCCGGTCGAGCCGCCGCACGTAAGCGAGGTGTTCCAGGGATTGCGCGTGCGTCCGAAGACCTCGTTGAAAGTGCTGCCGCCTGCGCCGAACTCAGGCGTGTTCGACTTGCCCATCACGATGCCGCCCTTGCGCTCGATGCGCTCGACCAGCGGATTGGACTTCTCCGGCACATGGTTGGCGAAGATCGGCGAGCCGTAGGTCGTGCGCACGCCCGCCACGTCGGTCAGGTCCTTGATCGAAACCGGCAGGCCGGCCAGCCAGCCCGCCTCGCCTTCGGCCTCGTTGGCCTGGCCTGCCATGATCCTCTTCGCATGATCGCGCGCACGATCGAGGCAGAGCGTCGGCATGGCGTTCACGGCGGGCTCGACCTCTTCCATGCGCCGGGCCGACGCCTCGACCAGGTCGAGCGGCGTGATCTCCTTCTTCCTGAGACGCGAAACGGCCTCGACCGCGGTAAGACGCCAAAGTTCGTTGGTCATGCAATGCCTCCGGCCGCAAGTGTGCCAGCCCTGGCCCGCGCCTGTCGCCCTCGATATCCCGCGATCCGCGTTTGGCTGACTTGACCGGGCCGCATGCGAGCGGCCATTCCTTCGGGACGGATCGAGGAAACGCACAATGACAATGAACACACGGGAGCCGGCCGGACCACTGACCGGCCTGCGCATCGTCGATATCTCGACGGTCGTGGCCGGGCCTTTCGCAGCAGGACTGCTGGGCGACTATGGCGCCGAGATCGTGAAGGTCGAGATGCCGGGCGTCGGCGATTCGCTGCGCGCGCTGGCCCCGCACAAGGAGGGCGTGCCACTGTGGTGGAAGGTCACCAACCGCAACAAGAAGGGCGTCACCCTGGACCTTCGTCTGCCCGAAGGCCGCGACCTGTTCGCCAAGCTGGTGGCCGACGCCGACGTGCTGGTCGAGAATTTTCGGCCTGGCACGCTCGACGGCTGGGGCATCACGCGGACCTGGCTGCAGGGCCTCAATCCCCGGCTCACCATCCTGCGCGTCACCGGCTTCGGCCAGGACGGCCCCTATGCCGGCCGGCCGGGTTTTGCGCGCATCTTCGAGGCGATGAGCGGCTTCACCCAGATCTGCGGCGAGGAGGACGGGCGGCCGCTGCATCTCGGCTATCCGATCTCCGACGCGATTGCCGGCCTGTTCGGGGCGCTGGGCATCCTGGCGGCACTGCACGATCTTGCGCGCCATCCCGAACGGCGCGGCCAGGAGATCGATTGCTCGGCGACCGAGGCGATGATGCGTACCCTCGAATTCCTTGCGATCGAGTACGACCAGCTGGGTGCGGTGCGCACGCGCTCGGGCAACCGCAGCCAGTACGCCGCGCCCGGCAACGTCTATCGCACCGCCGACGACAAGTGGGCCTCGATCGCGGCCTCGACGCAGAGCATCTTCGTTCGCCTGTGCGCAGCGCTCGACCTGAAGCACCTTCTTGAGGATCCGCGCTTCGCGCTAAATCCGGCGAGGGTGAAGAACTACCTCGAGCTGGACGAGATTGTCGGCGCCGCCATCGGCAAGCTGACGCTGGCGGAACTGCGCGAGACCTTCACCCGCCACGAGGTCGGCTTCTCGCCGATCTACGACATCGCCGACGTCTTCGCCGATCCGCAGTTCGCCGCCCGACAGGCGATCGTCAGCGTCCCGGACGGTGAGCTTGGCTCGGTGCGCATGCAGGGCGTCGTCCCGCGCTTCTCCGAGACTCCGGGCGCCGTGCGCCACGCCGGCCCGGCGATGGGCCAGCACAACGAGGAAGTCTATGGCGGCCTGGGTCTGTCCGCGGCGGAGATCGCGGCGCTCCGGGCACGCAAGGTCATCTAGGGAGGAACAGCATGTTACGACGCACGTTCGGCGCATTCTCGCTCGCCGCCCTGGCCGCGCCCGCTGCCCATGCGCAGGGCGACAAGGTCGCCAAGATGGTCGTCGGCTTCCCGGCCGGACAGGCCACCGACATCGTCGCCCGCATCTTCGCCGAGGCCCTGAAGGCGGAGCTGGGTGAGACCGTGATCGTCGACAACAAGCCCGGTCAGGGCGGCAGCATCGCGCTCGGCCTTGTCGCCCGCGCGGTCCCCGACGGCAGCACCTTCATCCTGTCGCCGCTGGCCGCACTCGCCATCAACCCGCACCTCTACAAGAACGTCGCCTACCAGAGCCTCACCAGCTTCGAGCCGGTGGCGCGCGTCTGCGATCTGCCGCTGGTGCTGGTGGTGCACCCGTCGCTGCCGGTGAAGACGCTGCCGGAACTCATCGCCTACGCGAAGGCCAACCCGGACAAGCTCAGCCATCCCTCCTCGGGCAACGGCACGTTGAGCCATGTCGCCATGGAGGAGCTGAAGGCCAAGGCCGGGATCCGGATCCTTCACGTTCCCTATCAGGGCAGCCCGCCGGCGATGAACGATCTCGTCGCCGGCACGGTTCAGGTCGCGATGGATACCGTCACCGTCACCAAGCCGCACATCGATGCCGGCCGGATGCGCCTGATCGCCGTCAGCACGCTCGAACGACTGTCTTTTTTTCCCGATACGCCGACCATCGCCGAGCAGGGATTCCCCGGCCTGGAGGCCAGCGCGTGGCTGGCGGTCCTGCTGCCGGCGCAGACACCGGCCGACAAAGTGAAGCGCCTGTCGGATGCCGTGGTGAAGGTGGTCGGCATGCCCGAGATCCAGAAGAAATTCCTTGCAGCCGGTGCGATTCCCCACGCCATGGATGCCACCCGGTTCGCCGCGTTCCTCAGGAGCGAGGATCAGCGCTGGAGCAAGGTGATCGCACAGTCCGGCATCAAGGCAGACTGACCATGGGGCGCCTGCGCTGGGCCATGTAGAGGATGCCAAGCAGCATGAGGTTCAGAAGGTTGAACGCCAGTGCCGACTGGAAGGCCGACATGTAGGACAGAGTGGCGTCGAAGATGAAGCCGCCCAGCCACCCGCCTGCGGCCATGCCGGCCATCGCGAACAGCATGACCACGCCCAGCCGCCACCCGGCGATCGTCGGACCGTAGAGGAACCGCAGGTTCAGCGCATAGCCCTGCACGATGGCGATGAACGGAATGCCGTGCAGCAGCGACAGCGCGTAGATGCCATTGATGTCGCGGACATATAGGAAACCGACCAGCGAGCCGATCTGGATCACCGAGCAGAGCAGGCTGACCGGCAGCGGGCCGATGCGCTGGGCCAGCCGCGCCATGACGAAGGTGGCGACGATCGCCGACACCAGCACCAGCGACACCGCCTCCGTACCGCGCGCCGCCGGGTAGCCGAGATCGCCGCAGAAGGCGACCATGTGCACGAAGGGGATCGCCATCGCCGCGCAACAGCAGAAGCCGGCGGCCGACAGCAGCACCATGATCGTCGAGGAGGGCAGCGGCAGGTGGACCTTCTGCTCGCGCCGCCGCCCACCGGGTCCTCGCAAGGTCGGCGCCGCGCGCACGTAAAGAGCACCCAGCAGCAACAGCACGCCTGATACGAGGCCATAGACCAGCAGCGTGTCGCGCCAGCCGATCTCCGGCAGCAGCAGCCGATAGACCTGCGGCCAGACCGAGCCGGCCACGGCGGGGCCGATGGAGATGAGGGCGACCGCCATGTTGCGCCGCTTCTCGAACCAGCCCTGCACGTTGTTCATCGCCGGCGTGAAGGTGCCCGCATTGCCGAAGAAGCCCAGCAGCATCGCATAGCCCGCGTAGAGTGCGATCTCGCCGCCGCGCGAGGCGATCCAGCCGCCCAGCGCGATCGACACGCCGGCGATCAGCAGCGGCACCCGCGGGCTGGTGCGATCGGCCAGCCAGCCCATGAAGACGCCGCCGACGCCCATGCCGAAGAAGCCGACCATGTAGGCAAAGGACGGCACGGCGCGCTGGTCGCCGAAATCGGCCGCCATCTCCTTGAGCCCGACCATCGGCAGATAGATGCCGCCGCCGCCCAGCGCCACGCAGGCCATCGAGACCAGCGCCAGCCGCCAGGCATAGGCGCTGTCGATGCCCCTCCCCGGGCGGGCGTCGCTCACTCGCGCGCCAGCGCCGCCGCCGCCGCCTTCTCCGCGTCGAGCACCTGGTCGTCGTCCATCAGCACGGTGACCTTGCGCAGCTTGCCGGTGAAGGCGAACGGCGCCTCGTAGTGCGACACGGGGCTGGAACGATCACGGCCGATGTCGAGGCCGGACCAGGAGATGAAGCTGACGAAGCCGTTCTGGGTGTCGAAGCTGCCCGCCGGCTCACCGTCGATCAGCAGGGTGGCGATGTTGCGGCCCTGGTTGCGGCGCATGCGCACCGCCAGCTTGCGGTTGCCGGCCGGCACCGGACGGTCGGAGACGATCAGGTGATGCTCGCCACCGATGTTCATGTCGTAGGCGAGCCTGCCGTCCTTCATGTAGAGCGAGTAGCCGGTCGTGGCATCGCCATGGGCGATCAGCACGCCCTCGGTCATCGGCCCGTCGACCTGCGCGTCGGCCTCGATCGTGTAGGTGCGGTTGCGCACGTCGGGCGCCACGTCGGTCGGCACATGGCCCATGCCCGCGTGGAAGACGAAGCGGTTGCGCGGCCCGTGGAAGCGCTTGGCATTGTCGGCGAAGCGCGGCGCGAAGCGATCGTCGAGCGGCAGAACCTTGCTCGCCTCGGCCTGCCGCCACCATTCGTCGATCATCGCCTTCAGGCGCTCCGGCTCCTTCTCGGCGAGGTCGTTGGTCTCGTTGAAGTCCTGCTCGAGGTGATAGAGCTCCCACTTGTCCTGGGCGAAGTCGCCGCCGGGCGGATGGTAGGAGACGGCCTTCCAGCCGTCCTGCACCAAGCCGCGATGGCCGAACATCTCGAAATACTGCGCCTTGGCCTTGGACTTCGCCTTCCTGTTCTTCAGGCTCTTGGCGAAGCTGGTGCCTTCGAGCGGCATCTGCTTCACGCCGTTGATCGTCTTGGGCGGCTTGATGCCGACGACGTCGAGCAGGGTCGGCACGAGATCGCTGGCGTGACAGAACTGGTGGCGCAGCTCGCCGCGCGCGGCGATGCCCTTGTCCCAGGCCATGACCAGCGGATCGCGGATGCCGCCGCCATGGGTGTTCTGCTTGTAGCGGCGCAGCGGCGTGTTGGCCGCCATCGCCCAGCCCCATGGGAAGTTGGAATGCGTGTCGGGCCCGCCGATATCCTCGATGCGCGCGATCTTCTCCTCGAGTGATTCGCGGCGGAGATTGTAGGGGCCCATGGCGTTGATCATGCCGAACGGGCCGCCTTCCTGGCTGGCACCGTTGTCGGACATGACGATGACCAGCGTGTCCTCAAGCTGGCCGGCGCTTTCGAGGAACGCCATCAGGCGGCCGATATGCTGGTCGGCATGGTCGAGCATGGCGGCATAGGCGGCCTGCAGCCGCGTGAACATGCGGCGCTCGGGCTCCGCCACCTCGGCCCAGGCGCGCACGGAATCGTTGCGTGGTGGCAGCTGCGTGCCCTTGGGCACGATGCCCATCTCGATCTGGCGCGCGAGGCGGCGCTCGCGCTCGACGTCCCAGCCTTCGGCGAAGATCGAATCGTACTTGGAGATCAGGTTGAATGGCGCCTGGTGCGGCGCATGGCAGGCGCCGAAGGCCAGCCAGGTGAGCCACGGCGTCTCGGCATTGTCGGCGACATGGTCGGCGAGATAGCGGATCGCCTGGTCGACGAGATCGGACGTCAGGTGATAGCCGGTGGCGAAGGTGCCCGGCGGATCGACCGGCGTGTTGTCGCGCACCAGTTCGGGCGCGTACTGGTCGGTCTCGGCATCCATGAAACCGTAATAGCGGTCGAAGCCGCGGCCCAGCGGCCAGCCGTCGAACGGCCCGGTCGCGCCCGATTCGGTGAGCGGCGTGACGTGCCACTTGCCCAGCATGTAGTTGCGATAACCGTGCGGCCGCAGCATCTCGGCGATGGTGCCGGCCTCGCGGCTGATCTTGCCGCGATAGCCCGGATATCCCGAATCGAAATTGGCGAGGCAGCCGACGCCGACCGAATGATGGTTGCGGCCGGTCAGGAGCGCCGCGCGGGTGGTCGAGCACATGGCCGTCGTGTGGAAGCCGGTATAGCGCAGGCCGCGCTTGGACAAGGCGTCGATGGCAGGCGTCTCGATCGGCGACCCGTAGCAGCCAAAGTCCGAGAAGCCGACATCGTCGAACAGGATGACGAGGATGTTGGGCGCACCCTTCGGGCGCTTCGGCGTCTCGGGCCAGTAGGGCTGGGAGTCCTGGACCGTTTTGCCGATCTTGCCGCCATGTTCCGTCATGCGTTTCCCTTTCGTTGCCCAGGGTTGTCCGACACTTGGGCAATACGATCAACCTTGTCGCAATTCATGGCGCTTGTTAGGGAAAGTCATGGCTCACTTCACGTCCGACGGGCTCGACCTCGCCTACGATGAATTCGGTCCCGCCGATGGCCGCAAGGCGATCGTGCTGGTGCACGGCTTCTCCGCGAATCGCTACGAGAACTGGAAGCGTATGGGCTGGTACGACGCCATCGCCGCCAAGGGCCTGCGCGGCTTCGCCCTCGACAATCGCGGCCATGGCGAAAGCGCCAAGCCGCACGATCCCGCGAAATACGACCGCGAGTCGATGGCCCGCGATGTATTTGCATTGATGGACCATGCCGGCGTCGAGCGCGCACATCTGCTGGGCTTCTCGATGGGCGCCCACATCGCGCTGACGGCAGCCCTGGTCGATCCCGGCCGGATCGATCATCTGGTCGTGGCGGGCGTCGGCGCCCGGATGTTCGAACCGCCGCGCGCGGAAGGTGCCATGGCCGAGGCCATGGAAACCGCCAACCCGGACGACATTACCGACCCGATGCTGAAGAGCTTCCGGCACTTCGCCGACGAGCAGAAGGAAGACCGGCTGGCGCTGGCCGCCTGCTCGCGCGGCGCACGCATCCCGCTCACACGTGACTCGCTGATGGCGATCCGCCGCCCGACCGCGGTCGTCGCCGGCGCCCGCGATCAGCTCGCCGGACCGCCGCAGGGACTGGCTGACGCCATCCCAGGCGCCAAGGCCGTGACCCTGCCGGGCTGCGATCACTTCTCCTGCATCGGCCATCCGATGTTCAAGGCGACGGTGTTCGACTTCTTCGACGGCTGGCTCGAGTAGCGAGCGTGGCGCGGGTCAGCTTCAAGTCGATCCAGGCCCGCGCCGCCAAGCGCAAGGGTGGCGAGAAGGTCCTGGCATCGCTGCTGCCGAGGAAGCGCGACAACAAGGCCTTGGCGAAACTCACGGACGACCGCGTGCTGGCGGAGATGGCGCGCCGCGTCTTCTGCGCCGGCTTCGTCTGGAGCGTGATCGACAAGAAGTGGCCGGGCTTCGAGGAAGCCTTTCTCGGCTTCAATCCGAAGCGACTGCTGTTCCAGCCCGCCGAGTTCTGGGAGGGGCTAACGCGCGACACGCGCATCGTGCGCAACCCGACCAGCATCAAGTCGGTGCGCGACAATGCGAAGTTCGTCACCGACATCGCCGCCGAGCATGGCAGCTTCGGCAAGTTCCTGGCCGCCTGGCCGGCCGACGACCAGATCGGCCTGCTGGAAGTCTTCGCTAAACGCGGCTCCCGGCTGGGCGGCTTCTCGGGCCAGTACCTGCTGCGCTTCCTCGGCCGCGATTCCTTCATCCTCACCGGCGACCTGATGATGTGCCTGCGCGACGCGGGTGTGCCGATCAGCGAGAAGGGCACGTCGAAGAAGGACCAGAAGCTCGCCCAGGCGCAGATCAACGAATGGGCCAGGGAGAGCGGGCTGCCCCTCACCCACATCTCGCGCATCTGCTCGATGTCGATCGGCGAGAACCACGACGCCGCGCGCCTCGCCGAGGCCATGAGGACGTGACCATGACGAACATCCTGCTGATCAATCCCAACACCACGAAGTCGATCACCGATCTCGTCCTCAGGACCGCGAAGGGCTTTGCGTCGAAGGGCACGCGCCTGCGCGCCCTCACCGGCTCGTTCGGCCCCCGCTACATCGCCTCGCGCGCCGCCTATGCCATCGCAAGCCACGCCGCCCTCGACGCCTATGCCAACGATCGCGGCCCCAAGGATGTCGTGGTGCTCGCCTGCTTCGGCGATCCCGGCCTCGCGGCCCTGAAGGAGGTCAGCCCGGTCCCGGTCGTCGGCATGGCTGATGCGTCGATCCTGCAAGCCTGCGCCATGGGAAACCGCTTCTCCATCGTCACCGGTGGCGAGCGCTGGAAGTCGATGCTGGAGGAGTTCGTGGCGGGCCATGGGCTCACCTCCCGGCTCGCCTCGGTGCGCACGGTCGCGCCGACCGGCGCCGACATCGCGCGTAACCCCAAAGCCGCCATGGAATTGCTGGCAAAAGGCTGCTCCGCCTGCGTTCGCGAGGACGGTGCCGACGTCGTCATCCTGGGCGGCGCAGGCCTGGCCGGGCTGGCCGCGAAGCTGAAGCACATGGTCGATGCACCGCTGCTCGACGGTGTCGCCTGCGCGATCTCGATGGCCGAGGGACTTGCGCTTCAGAAGCCGGCGAAGGCCAGCAAGGGTGCACTTGCGAAGCCGGGCGCCGTCGACAGCATCAAGCTCTCCAAGGGACTTTCGAAGCTGCTGCAATCGCCCTAGGGTCCGTCCCCATGCGGTTGGTCAGCTTTCGCCATGCGGGCGCGGACAAAATCGGCGCGGCCGTCGACGGCGGCATCGTCGACCTGTCGGCGCGCACGAACGGACGCTGGCAAAGCCTGCGTGCCGTCATCGCCGCGAAGGCGCTCGACGAACTCCGCGTCGTGACGAAGGACGCAGCGGCCGACCTCGCACTTGAAGACATCGAGCTGCTGCCGGTCATTCCCGATCCGGGGAAGATCCTCTGCATCGGCCTCAATTATGCGAGCCATGTCGGCGAGGTCGGACGCCAGATGCCGACCGTGCCCAGCGTGTTCTCCCGCCTGCACAATACGCTGGTGCCGCACGGCGGCGACATCGTGCGGCCGCGCGCTTCGATCGACTTCGACTACGAGGGCGAGCTGGCCATCGTCATCGGCGAGCGCTGCCGGCACGTCTCGCGCGCCGGCGCCCTCTCGGTGATCGCGGGCTACACGTGCTTCATCGACGGCAGCGTGCGCGACTTCCAGAAGCACTCGGTCTTCGCCGGCAAGAACTTCCCGGCGACCGGCCCGCTGGGCCCGTGGATGGTCACGTCCGACGTGATCGCCGATCCGCAGCGCCTCGAGCTCACGACGCGGCTGAACGGCGCCGTCGTACAGCACGACACGACCGATCACATGATCTTCGATGTCGCCACCATCATCGAGTATCTCTCCACCGTGACCTGGCTGGAGCCGGGCGACGTCATCGCGACCGGCACGCCCGACGGGGTCGGCGCCGGCCGAAAGCCGCCGCTCTGGATGAAGGACGGGGACAGGCTGGAAGTCGAGATCTCAGGCATAGGGACCTTGGGCGTCAATGTCGTCGACGAGTAACTCCTTCGACCTGCCGGCGAGCGACGCCAGCACCGACAGCAAGAAGGCGCGCGAATTCAAGGTGATCGCGCTGATCGCCCTGGCGCACTTCGTGAGCCACGTGCACATCATGCTGTTGCCGCCGTTGTTCGGCGAAGTCCGCGAGGCCTTCGGCGTCTCCTATGTCGAGATCGGCTTTGCGCTCACCGCCTTCAATGCGGCTTCGGCCCTGCTGCAGACGCCGGCCGGCTTCCTGGTCGACCGGGTCGGCCCGCGCGCCATGCTGACCGGCGGGCTGATCCTGGGCGGCGTCGCGGTCGCGGCGGCCGCGCTGCTACCCGGCTACTGGTTCTTCGTCATCGCCTACGGGTTCCTGGGCCTCGCCAACACCGTCTATCACCCGGCCGACTATTCGATCCTGTCGGCCACCATCGATCACAAGCGCATCGGCAAGGCCTTCTCGATTCACACTTTCGCGGGCTATCTCGGCTCAGGGGTGACGCCGGCGCTGGCGCTGGCCTGCGCAGCTCTGTGGGGCTGGCGCGGCGCCTTCCTGTTCGTGGCTGGCCTGTCGATCGCGACCGCCTTCGTGCTGATCGTGGCGGGCAGCATCCTGCCGCGCGTCGTGCACAAGCCCGGGCAGCAACCGGCCAAGGACAGCGGCCAGAAGGTCGGGCTCGACCTGCTGCTGAGCGCACCGATCCTGCGCAACCTGCTGTTCTTCTTCTGCCTGGCCATGGCCAATGGCGGCATCCAGACCTTTACCGTCGTCGGCCTGGCGCAGATCCACGGCACGCCCTTCTCGGTCGCCAGCGTGGCCCTCTCGGGCTTCCTCCTGTGCAGCGCGGGCGGCGTGCTGCTGGGGGGCATCATCGCCGACCGCACGCCCCACCATGAGCGCGTGGCGGCCGTCGGCTTCGCCTGCACCTCGACCATGGCGATCCTGATGGCCTGGGTGAACATGCCGGGCTTCGCGCTGATCGCGCTGATGTCGGTCGGCGGCCTGCTGAACGGCATCATCCAGCCGTCGCGCGACATGATGGTGCGCGCCGTGACGCCGCCCGGCTCGTTCGGCAAAGTGTTCGGCTTCGTCAGCACCGGCTTCAACCTGGGCGGCATGATCGCCCCGCTGCTCTATGGCGCCCTGATGGACCATGGCGAGCCGCGCGCCATCTTCATGATCGTCACCGGCTTCATTTTCCTGGCGCTGATCACCGCGATCACCCGCCGCAAACCCGAGAGCATTGCCTGATGGATTCCCTGACGCCTGCCACGCCTCCCAAGACGGAAGCCCTCGCCCGCCGCTATGGCGCCGATGTCCTGCCCGCGGCTGGACCGTGGAACGAAACCATCGCCACGATGCTCGATCATCGCTCGGTGCGCAGCTACAAGCCCGATCCCGTGCCGGCCGGCGCGCTGGAGAGCATGATCGCCGCCGCCCAGTCGGCCGCTACCAGCTCCAACATGCAGTGGTGGTCGGCGCTCGCCGTCACCGATCCCGCCAAGAAGAAGGTGCTGGCCGAGATCGCCGGCGGCCAGAAGCATATCGAGCAGTGCCCGCTGTTCATCGCCTGGATCGCCGACATGTCGCGCAACCAGCGCATCTCGAACGCGACGAAGACCCCGTTCGAGACCATGCCCTGGCTGGAGACCTTCATGGTCGCCTCGATCGACGCCGCGCTCGCGGCTCAGAACGCCGTCGTCGCCGCGGAATCGATGGGCCTGCGCACGGTCTATATCGGCGCCATGCGCAACGACCCGATCCGCGTTGCCGATCTGCTGGGCCTGCCGCCACAGGCCGTCGTCGTGTTCGGCCTCTGCGTCGGATACGCCACGGAAAAGGGCAAGGGCGAGGTCAAGCCGCGCCTGCCGCAGTCGGTCGTGCTCCACACCGAGCGTTACGACGCGAGCAGGGAAGAAGCCCTGCGCGCCGCCTACGACGCCGAGATGAGCAAGTTCTCGGCCCGCCACGAGCTGCAGGCCGCGACCTGGACGCAGCGCGTGCTGAACCGGCTGGGGCCGATCAAGGCGATGAACGGCCGCGAGACGTTGCGCGCCGCGCTGGCGAAGATGGGATTCGAGGTGCGGTAGGGGACCTATCGCCTCCTTCCTCCCCATCCAGATGGGGCGGTTTCGCGTCTCACGCGACGGAGGGGTCATGGTTGGTCGCTCTTTCTTCGACGCTCCCGGACATCGCAAAGCGATGTCCTGACGCTACCGAGTCGAGCTTCGCTCGACTCAATGGCACGGCGCATGCTGGAGTCTCGGGATAGTCCGGACGGAGGCAACATGCGGCGGATGGCTCATCGTTTTCTCGTGGCAGTGGCTTTTTGTGCGGCGGCAAGCACCGCCTCGGCGCAGGGGCATCTCAGGATCGGCATCGGCGACGATCCCGACGTGCTCGATCCCACGCTGTCGCGCACCTATACCGGCCGCATCGTCTTCGCCTCGATCTGCGACAAGCTGTTCGACATCGACGAAAAGCTGACCATCGTGCCTCAGCTCGCGCTCGGCCACGAGACCTCGGCTGACGGCAAGGCAGTCCTCATCAAGCTTCGCCCCGGCGTGAAGTTCCACGACGGTGAGCCGTTCGACGCGGCGGCGGCCAAGTACAGTCTCGAACGCCATCTCAACATGAAGGGCTCGTTCCGCAAGCCCGAGATCGGCATCGTCGAGAGCGTCGAGGTGGTCGACCCGCTGACCGTCAAACTGAACCTGAAGCAGCCCTTCTCGCCCCTGATCGCCCAGCTCACCGACCGCTCGGGCATGATGGTCTCGCCCAAAGCCGCCGAGGCGACGGGCGACAAGTTCGGCCTGAAGCCGGTCTGTGCGGGACCCTACAGGTTCGTCGAGAGGGTCCAGCAGGACCGCATCGTCGTCGAGAAGTTCGCCGACTACTGGAACAGGGACCAGGTGTTCATCGACAAGATCACCTACCTTCCGATCGTCGACACCACGGTGCGCCTGGCCAACCTGCGGTCCGGCGGTATCGACCTCACCGAACGCATCCTGGCAACCGACATCCCGACCGTGCGCGCCGATCCCAAGCTCAAGCTCGCCAACTCGGTATCGCTCGCCTGGTTCGGCCTGATGATCAACCAGGACAACGGGCCAAAGTCGAACAATCCGCTGGGCAAAGACCCGCGCGTGCGCCGCGCCTTCGAACTGGCGCTCGACCGCGACGCCATCAACCAGGTCGTGTTCAACGGCGAATTCGTGCCGGGCAACCAGTGGGTCAGTCCGCAGAGCCCTTACTATCAGAAGGATTTTCCGATCCCCAAGCGGGACGTCGCCAAGGCCAAGGCGCTGATGAAGGAGGCCGGCATCACCGGCAAGCTGACGCTCGACTACATGGTGAACAACGCGCCCGAATCGCGGGCCATCGCCGAGGTCGTGCAGTCGCTGGTCGCCGAGGCGGGCTTCGACCTGAAGCTGCGCGTGGTCGAAGTCGCGACCGCGCTGAAGGCCGGCGAGGACGGCGACTTCCAGGTCTATGCGCTGACCTGGAGCGGCCGCAGCGACCCCGACGGCAACTCGGTGATCTACCAGACCTGCGGCGCGCCGCAGAACATGGCGAAGTACTGCGACAAGGAACTCGACGGCTGGCACCAGGAGGCGCGGGCAGCGACCGAACTGGACGCGCGCAAGGCGATCTACCGCAAGGTCACCGAGCGCTTTCTCGAAAAGGGCTGGATCTTCTACCTCTACCACCCGCAGAACCTGGCAACCCACACGGTGCGGCTGGAAGGCTTCCGGCCGGTGCCGGATGGGCTGCTGCGGGTGGTCGGCCTGAAGCTGAAGTAGGACGCCTCAGTCGAACTTGCCGGACTTCAGCCGGCCGACCATCGGATTGGCTGCCGGCGCCGCGACCCGGCGCAGCGTGTTCGTGTCGCGATGGTTGAACGCCGGTGTCTTGCCCCGCACCGCGAGGTCGGTGCGCGTCACGTAGGACCAAGTGCCGTCATCGTTGAAGGTGATGTCGATGCGGTAATAGTCGGTCCGGAAAGCTTCTTCGAGGAAGGTCGTCGAGCAGATGCCGAAGCGTGTGTCGCCGCGCTTGGCCTCGACCGAGATGGTCTTGTCGCCCGGCTTCGCGATGCCGCCCGCCAGTACGACCTGGCCACGCGGGATGGCGATGGACTGCATGATCAGGCCGGTGGCCGGCTCCCAGAGCCAGTAGCCGACCTGGTCGTGGAAGGTGATCGCCTCTTCCTCGGTGTTGATGTGGATGTGATAGCGCAGCCCGTAGAGGAGCTGCGGTCCGTTGGGCTGCGGATCGATCGGCTCTATGCGGATGTGCTCGCGGAAGCCGCGCTGCTCGGGCCCTTCCGCCTTGGGCGCGATGTCGATTCCCTTGTCGGATTCCCATTCGCCTGCGAGGCGGGCCAGCGGCCCGAGGTTGGCCAGGGTGTCCGGCGAAAAATCCTCGGGCTCGGTAAAGACGTCTTCGGGAAGGCTCGACATTGTATCCTCGCGGGGCTGAACGCGCGGCGAATGTGCGGCCCCGAACGGACAAGGACAAGCGCGCGGCTTGTCACGCGTCGCGCCAGTCGAAGGCGAGCGGCGCCTCGCGAAAGGCGAAGCGATCGATGTGGCGGGCGATGGCGCCCTTCAGCGCCTCGAGCTGGCCCGCGGCGCTGGCTTCGAGGCGGCATTCCAGCGCGTCGGCCTGCGCCTCCAGCAGCAGCGTCGCATCGCCCGGCCACTCCGCGCCGCGAGCGTTGCGCGGGAACACGACCCTGCCCTTCTCCGGCGTGAATTCGACCTCGAGGTTGTGGCCCCAGTGCTTGCAGAGCTGCTGGAGGTAGCGGCTGCCGTTGGCGGTCGGCACGCGCGCGATGCTGTGCGTGCTCATAGCCGCTCGATCTTCTGCGCGGCTTCGTCGATGATCGCCACCGCGTCGTGCACCGTCTGCTTCTGCACACCCGCGCGCCCCAGGCGATGGATCAGCGCCTCGCGCAGGTTGTTCATCGCCCGGCGGACCGGCGCCGCAT
Organism: Reyranella aquatilis; assembly: GCF_020880995.1. Lineage (GTDB taxonomy): Bacteria > Pseudomonadota > Alphaproteobacteria > Reyranellales > Reyranellaceae > Reyranella > Reyranella aquatilis. The sequence continues at coordinate 296,297 of NZ_JAJISD010000007.1, forward strand.
CGGTCCGCTCCTGCAGGCTGGCAAGCTCGGCGAGCCGGGCGAACAGCGCATCGACCTCGGCCTTGCGCTCGAGCAGATGGACCGTGCCGTCCGGCGTGACCGTGAAGGCCTTGCGCGCACCGTCGGACTTCACCTCGGAGACGTGACCCATCTCGTCGAGCATGGTCAACGTGGGATAGACCATGCCGGGACTGGGCACGTAGCTGCCGCCGGTCAGTTCCTCGATCGCGCGGATGAGTTCGTAGCCGTGACGCGGCTGGTCGGCGATCAGCTTGAGCAGAACGAGCCGCAGTTCGCCGGAATCGAAGACGCGCCGCCGTCCACGACCGCCACGCCCCTCGCCGGGGTCGCCGTGCCAACCATGACCGTGCCGGCCGAACCCCCGAGGGCCGAAGTGATGCTTGTGGCTCCCCTCGCCGTGGGGGTGGGGATGATGATGAAAGGATCGCATGAATGCTGTCTCACTGTGTTTGAACATATCTAAGATATATCTTGATTGCTCAAAAGCACAAGAGCCTGCTTCGACAAATTTTCAGTTACTTTTTGTTATCTAGCGACGGCCGGCGCGGTTGACGGGGCCACCGCCGTTCACGGCGCCATCCACGCCGTCGCGCGGCGCGACGCCGGCCCCGGGGGCACCCACACCCACGCCGGGCGCAACGCCGACGCCTGGCGCTCCCGCCCCGACGCCAGGCGCTACGCCGACACCGGGTGCGCCGGCACCGACGCCGGCACGCGGTGCCCAGACGCATCCGTGCGGCACGCCTTCGGCCCGGCAATAGACCTGCGCTTCGGCCGAGCCCGCCATCAGCGCCAGCCCGAGGGACGTGCAAACGAGTGTGCGGATCATCGATTTCTCCCGAGTTCGGTCGATCGGCCGGGCAGTCGGCCGGATCTACCAGGTCATGCGCAAGCCGGCGCGAAAGGTCTGTGAGGTCGAGGATGAACCGATCGAGCCCTGCCAGCCCGCGAAAAATGCGACGCCATCGTCGACAGCGAAATCGGCAGACAGGCCGACCAACGCCGAGTCGCGGGCGATCGGCGCGGTCGTCGTCGCAAAGGCCACACCGGGAGCCGCGGCGAAAGCCGCCTGGGTGGTGGCCGACACGTCTGCGAATTCATGCGCACAGCCGAGGAGTCCGCGCACCGTGAGCGCGCGCTGGTCGGCCAGCGCGAGCGTACGGCTCACCGGCAGGGTGACGGCTCCGCGCACGCTGGTGAGCGACTGTCCGTTGACCTGCTGCGCTAGGCCGTTGGGGTTCTGCTCGACCGTGGCCGGCGACGACAGGCCGAGTACAGCGAGCGCCAGCGTCGGCTCGACGCTCCAGCCGTCGAAGCCCAGGCGCAGCCCCGCCGCGACCTGGCCGCCCACGCCGTTCGTGACGACGCTGTCGCGCGACACGCTGTTCCACGCGCCGAGGGATCGTGTCGTGGTCTGGTCGAAATTCAGATAGGCCACCTGGCCGCCGAAAAACAATGATCCCATGGCGTACTCGCCATAGAGCATGGCCTGGAACGCCGATCCCAGCGCCGCGGCGCCGTTGCCCGCGAAAGTGTTGGCGCTGCCGCCGCCCAGCGCGACACCGGCGACGAAGCCCGGCCCCAGTTCGACGTCGAGCCCGGCCATCACGCCGGCAAGCGACGACTGGAAGCCGGGTGCCGCCGCCGCCGCGACCTGCGTCCACTGACCGAAGCCGGACAGCCAGGCGGTCGTGCCGAGCGGCCCGGCCACCGACCGGGGCGCGGCGTTGGGAAGTCCCGCGCAGGCATCGCCGCAGGCCGCGGCGACGCCTTGCGCCTCGCCCTGCGCCGCGCGGCGGGTGCCGAGCCGCTGGCTCACCTGGTCGGAGAAACCGTAGAAGCCCTGGCGCGCCGACAGCATCATGTCGCCGTAGAGGCTGGGCGACAGCTGGTCGAGCGCCTGCGGGATCGACGCGGCGGGCAGGCTGTAGAGCGGTGCGAAGAGAGACTGCGACAGGCCGCTCATGCGCAGGCCGACCGCCGGCCGCAACACGTCGAGCGCCTGGCCGACCGACACCTGGTTGGGAGTCTGGGGAAGACCGGCGGCACCCAGATTGCCATAGGACGCGGGCGTGACGACCAGCGACACCGAGGACGGCCCATAGAGCGCGTCGAAGCGGGTTCCCGCCGCGAGGCCCGTTGGCTGGGCAAGGCCGGCGAAGCTTCCCTGCACGCCGCCCTCGGCCGAGACGACCACGAACTGCTGACCGATCGACGGCGTGAAGGCATTGGTCGCGGCCCCAGTGATGCCGCGCAGCACAGGCTGCAGCGTGCCGCCGGCCGTGAAGCCGTTGCCGGCACCCGTCACCACAACGCGGCTGTAGTTGCCGGCGCCTGCGCCGGTGCCCGTGCCATCGATATCGAGGGACAAGGTGCTGCCGGGCGCCATGACGACCGGCGCCGCGAAAGTGAGCGTGCCCGGACTGTTGCCCGGCGCCAGCGTGCCACCACTTTGCACCGTGGTGGCGCCGCCCACCGTACCGGTGCCGCGCAGCGTGCCATTGACCGAAACTGGCGAGACGATCGAGCCGTCGACCGACAGTGTGGCGCCGGCATCGATGGTCGTGAGGCCGGTATAGGTGCTGTTGCCGGCGAAGCTGACGCTACCGCCCAGCCCGCTGTTGGCGATGGTGAGACGGCCCGGCGTTCCGGGGATCGCATCGGACAGGACGCCGCTCAGCACCGCCGAGTTGCCGCGCAGGTCGAGGCGGTTGGTGGCCGAACCGTCGACCACGAAGTTCTGGTTGAAGGTACTGCCGCTCGTGTCGACCTGCAGCGTGCCGCCCGTGAAGGCCGGTATCACGGTCGAACCCACGTTGCTCAGGAAGTAGGTCTGGCCGGCGGCAATGGGAGAGACCGGCATGATGCTTGCCGTCGTCGGCAAGCCGGTCGCGCCGGAGAGCGTATAGGAGCGCAGGACCATGCTCCCGGTGGTGGCGTCGCCCGTGATCTGGCCCGAGAGACTGCCGTAGGTCGGCCCGAACAGTAGGCTGAACAGGACGTTGCCCTCGGGTGTCATCGAGCCCAGCACGGTGAAGTTGCCGACGAGGCTGTCGAGTGGCGCCGCGCCGACGCCCCAGTAATAGCCGTTGCTGTAGCCGTTGATCTTGAACGTGCCGGGCGTCGCGGTGCCGAACACGTCAGGACTTCTCAGCTGCCAGGTGGTGCCGGCGGTCCAGCGCCACTCCGGCGAGGTGATGTCGGCCGACACGTACTGAGTCGGCGAGGGCGGCGTGAAGACGGCGGGGTTGTAGGGCGCCATGTAGGCCCAATGCGTCACCAGCAGCGAGGTCCCGGTGATCATCTGCATTTCCATGAACGGCACGCCGCCGATCTCTCGCATCTGGCCGATCCCGATGATGGTGGGACTGTCGGCCGACGTGAACTCGATGCGGATCTGGCCCGTTTCGGTGACCACGCCGTTCATGGAGGAGTTGCTGGGCGCCGTGACGGTAGGTCCGATGGCGAACGTCGCCTCGCTCTGCCCCGTGAATCTGCCGTTGGTCGCGGTGCCCAGCGCCCACAGCGTCTGGTCGCCGATCGCAAAGGGATTGCTCGTCTGGCTGCGATTGGCGCCGGCATAGGCGACCAGGTTCGGGATCGCGACGTACCAGTTGGAATTGGAGAGGATGCCGTCCCAGCGCGAATCCTGGGCGGACGCCGTCCCGGCCGCCGAGACGATGGCGGCCACGGCCAGGGATGGCAGCCGCTTGCGTCCCCTTTTCATCGTTGCGCCCTGTCGGCGCTGTCCGCTACGCGGCGCCTTCAATGCACGGTCTCCCCCGATTCAACGGGGCATAGTTGGCCTCACAGCCTGTGCATTTGCAATACGGGAAGAGGCCTGTCGTGTAACAACTATTGCGTGACGACGTAGCTCTTCGGTGGATGCCGGCGCATCGCCAACTCGTTCGGCTCGACGCCCCAGCCCGGCCCCTTCGGCAGGAGATAGTCGCCATTCTCGAAGACCGGCGGATTGTCGACGATCTCGTCGCGCCACGGCACGCCGTCGATGTCGATCTCCATGATGCGGAAGTTCGGCACGGCGGCGCAGAAGTGCGCCGAGATCGCGCTGGCGAGGTGGCCGTAGAAATTGTGCGGCGCCACGTTGACCTCGTAGACGTCGGCCATCGAGGCGATCTTCAGCGACTCGTTGAAGCCGTTCCAGATCACGTCGACGATGGCGGTGTCGAAGGCATAGGCCTCGAGATAGGGCCGGAAGTCGCGGCGCTCCAGCAGCGTCTCGCCCGAGGCGATGGGGCACGGCGCATGCTCGCGGATCATCGCGATCGACCTGGGGTCGTGGATGTCGAGTTCGAGCCAGGTGAGACCGGTCGGTCCCACGGCGTCGGCGATGCGCTTGAAGCCTTCGGTGCGGAAATGGAAGTTGGTGTCGAGCATGATGCCGACATCGGGCCCGACGCCGGCGCGGAACGCCTCGACCGTCTTGGCGGCGCTGCGGGCGATGAAGGCGTCCCAGTTGCGCTCGGGGAAGCCCTTGCCGACGACGAAGCCCGGCCGATAGGCGCGCAGCTTGCCATCGACCTCCATCGCGATGTTGGTCTTGCAGGCGGTGAAGCCCTTCTTGCGCACCTCCTCGCCCGTGCGCATGAAATCGTCGTAGGAGCGCACCGCCGGCGTGCCGCAGAGGTCGGGATTGCGCATGCGGTAGGAGCCGCAATGCGACCAGTAGACGGGGATGCGATCGCGCAGCTTGCCGCCGAACAGCTGATAGACCGGCACGCCCAGCGCCTTGCCCTTGATGTCGAGCAGCGCGTTCTCGATGGCGGCAATCGCCTGCCGCACAACACCGCCGCGCGACTGGGTCGATTTGGTGGCGAGCACGGCGTTCACCAGCTCGATGTCCATCGGGTCCATGCCGACGACACTCGGCATCAGGTTCTCGATGACGCCGGAGAGGCCGGGGCTGCCGAAGCTTTCGTTGTACTCGGACCAGCCGACCGGACCGGTGTCCGTCACCAGCTTCAGGAACGAGAAGAGACGCCAGCCGGCATCGCAGCGAAAGATCTCGTAGCTTTTGACCTTCATGTTCCCTCTCCCGCGTTTTCGCTTACTTGCGCCACGCCCCTACGATGGACGCCGCCTTGGCGCGGACCGTGGCCGCGTCGTCGCCCGCTTTGTAGAGCGAAGAGCCGAGGCCGAAACCCGCGGCGCCGGCCGAGCGCCAGGCTTGCATATTGTCCGCGCCGATGCCGCCGACCGGGATCAGCTTCGTGCCCTTCGGCAGCACCGCCAGCAGTGCCTTCACCACGGCGGGCGAGGCGATCTCGGCGGGAAACAGCTTCAGCCCATGAGCTCCGGCTTTCAGGGCCGCGAAGGCTTCCGTCGGGGTCAGGATGCCGGGCAGGCTCGCCATGCCGAGCCGCACGGTTTCCGCGACCACCTCGGGATCGAAGTTCGGCGCGACGACCAGCTCGCCGCCGGCCGACGCGACGTCGCGCGCCTCGGCGGCCGTCAGCACCGTGCCGGCGCCGGTCACGGCATCGGGAAAGCGCTTGCGCAGGGCCGCGATACTGTCGAGCGGCCGCGGCGAGTTGAGCGGCACCTCGATCAGGCGAAAGCCCGCCTCGACCAGCACATCGCCGATCGCCGGCGCCTCCTCGGGCTTCAGCCCGCGCAGGATGGCGACGAGCGGCAGCTCGCCCATCGCAGCCTTGAATCGATCGACGCTCGTCATCCCTGCAAGGCCCTCATGCCCGCCCATGTCGCTTCGCCGCCGAAGCAGCGCACGGCGACATCCATCGACTTCAAGGCGAGAGCATAGCGCGCCGTGAGGGCCGGCGCGCCGATCGCGATCACGTCACGGGCGCCCGGCGCTTCGTGGCGCAATTCTTCCCCGATCAGCAGACCCGACAGGTAACTCGCCGACTGCGACGGCGACAACCGGTCGAACAGCGCGAGCGCCCGCACGCCGAAGGCATTGTGCAGCAGCCCCTCGCCGTTGCCGGCGCGCGTCACGCCGCGCAGGAACATCGCCTCGTCGAGCGTCGCATCGGCCGCGAGCGTGCGCGCCAGGATCGAATGCTGGCTGAGCAGGCCATAGAACTCGCCGGTCATGCAGGTGCGAAAACCCACGATGCGGCCCTCGCGCACCGTGGCCCATTTGCTGTGCGTGCCCGGCAGGACGAACAGCCCATCCGAGATGCCGGCGAGCCGCAGCCCGCCGACGATCTGCACTTCCTCGCCGCGCATCACGTCGGGCACGTCGCCCTGCTCGACACTGAGGCCGGGCACCAGCGCGATTCGGCCCGGCTCGATCCAATGCAGCTTCTTCTTCAGCTCGTCGAGACCGGCCGGACAGGCGACGTAAGGCGCCTCGACCCAGCCCTGCCGGCTGCCGGCCATGCCCGAGATCAGGCAGACGCTGCCGGCGGGCTTCATCCAATCGGCGAACAGAGAGTCGAAGACGTGCGCAAAATCGCCGTTCGGCACATTGAGGATCCCGAGCGGCGCGCTCTTCTCCTCCAGCACGCTACCCGCAGCATCGAGACGGGCGCCACGCAGCGAACTCGTGCCCCAGTCGACGGCGATCAGGTGCGGCACGTCTACCTGCTTACCTGTTCACGAACGAGGCATAGAGCCTGACGGCAAGCTGGTGCTGTGGCGTCAGATAGGGATACCTGATCGCGACCATTCGCTTCACGACATCGTCTTCGTCGCGAATCCGACCGCATCTCACGTCGTCATCCCATCGCGCGACAGTCCACCTGATCTCGTCGCACTTGGCCTCCAACGCAGGATACCTAGAGCGATCCACATCGGGGATCACCGCAGGCCACAGCTTGTCGACGGGACCAGACCTTCCGAACTTGCTGTACGCCTCGAAGGCCCGATCGAACTGATCTGGCGTCACGACGGTGAGCTCGTCCGGAGTGAGCTTGTCGGGATCGTCTACGATCGGCGGCGCCGGCCGCGCCGGCTGCATCGAAGGTCCTGCCCACGGGCCGGGGCCAGTCAGGCGTTCGGCCATCTCCCAGGGACCAGGAACCTTCGCCATCGGCCTCTCCAAGCCTAGTTCCGGCAGCACCACTCGAGCATGCGCTTCATGAACTCCTCGCCGGCATCGATCTGCGAGGCCAGGATGAACTCGTTGGGCTGATGCGCCTGGGCGATGTCGCCGGGGCCGCAGACCACGGTCGGCACGCCCAGCACCTTGCGGAAAATGCCGGCCTCGGTGGCATAGACCACCGCGCCCACCGTGTTGGAGCCCGACCAGCTGCCCGCCAGCGCTTTGGCGTCGTCGTTGCCCTCGGGCGAGAAGGCCGGGGTCGAGGCGCGCAGCTCGGTCTCGATGGCAGCGGCGGGATGCTTGGCCTTCATCTTCGGCAGCAGCTCTTCCTTAAGCCACTTCTTGGCGCGCTCGCCCAGCTCCTCGATCGGCCGGGTGGGCAGCTCGCGATAGCCCCACAGCACCTCGCATTCGCGCGCCAGGATGTTGCCCGCGGTGCCGCCGACGATGGTGCCGACGTTGAAGGTCGCGGCGGCCGGCATGAACTCGCTGTTCTTCGGCGCGGCGGCCTCGAGCTCTTCCTGCACCGTGTTGAGGTAGTGGATGAACTCGCCGGCGAAATGGATCGCGCTGACGCCGAGATGGGTCATCGAGGAATGCGCCTCGAAGCCGGTGAACTTGGTGACGTAGGACTGGCTGCCCTTGTGGGCATGCACCACGGTCATCATGGTCGGCTCGCCGATGATGATGACGCGGGGCTTCGGCACTTCGCTCGCCATGCGGGCGGCCAGCGAATGGGCGCCGAAGCAGCCGATCTCCTCGTCGTAGGACAGCGCGAAGTGGATCGGCTTCTTGAGCGGCGCCTTCAGGAACTGCGGCAGCATGGCGAGGCCGATGGCGTAGAACGCCTTCATGTCGCAGGTGCCGCGGCCGTAGTACTTGCCGTCCTTGAGAGTGAGCGTCCACGGGTCGGTCACCCACGGCTGGCCGTCCACCGGCACGACATCGGTATGGCCGGACAGGACCACGCCGCCCGGCACGTTGGGGCCGATGGTGGCGAACAGATTGGCCTTCGAACCGTCCTCGTTGGGCACCAGCTTCGAGTCGATGCCGTGGCCCTTCAGGTAGCCCTGCACGTATTCGATGAGGGCGAGGTTGGAAAAGCGCGATGTGGTGTCGAACGCCACGAGCTTGCGCAGCATTTCCACGGAACTGACGATCTCTCCGGCCATGATGTCCTTGTCTTACCCGACCCGCGTGCCTTGCCCGACCCGCGTCGCGGTCAAATGGAACTCCGGCCGATCATGGACAGGAATTCGCGCCGTGTCTCGCCATTGTCGCGGAAGGCGCCCAGCATGCGGCTGGTCACCATGGTGACGTCGGACTTGTGGACACCGCGCGTCGTCATGCACTGGTGCGCCGCCTCGATGACAACCGCCACACCGCGCGGCTGCAGCACTTCCTGAAGCGTGTTGGCAATCTGCGCCGTCAGCTTCTCCTGGATCTGCAGGCGGTAGGCATAGGCGTCGACCACGCGGGCCAGCTTGCTGATGCCGACCACGCGTTTGTCGGGCAGGTAGCCGACATGGACCTTGCCGATAATCGGCACCATGTGGTGCTCGCAATGCGATTCGACGCGGATGTCGCGCAGCGCCACGACCTCGTCGTAGCCCTCGACCTCCTCGAAGGTCCGCTGCAGCATGTCGCGCGGGTCCTGGTCGTAGCCCTTGAAGAACTCCTCATAGGAGCGGACGACGCGGTCCGGCGTGCCGGCCAAGCCTTCGCGGCCGGGATCGTCGCCGGCCCAGCGGATCAGGGTGCGAACGGCGGCCTCGGCCTCCTCGCGCGACGGGCGGGTCAGGCCGGTGGCGAGCGATATCGCTCCACCCGGCTTCACCATCTTGTTCATCTGCAGTCTCCTCGATCCGCGTGGCCTAGTTGAGGCTGCGCTGCGCCGTCGGCGTATCCAGCGAAAAAGTGGGGATTTCGATGTCGAACTTCACGCCAGCCTCATCAACCATCTGATACGTGCCGCCCATGATTCCGGATGGCGTGGAAAGCGGCGTGCCCGACGTGTACTCGAATGTGTCACCGGGACGCAGCAGCGGCGTCTTGCCGACGACCCCCGGACCTTTGACTTCCTGCAGCCGGCCCAGCCCGTCTGTGATCTTCCAATGGCGGCTGCGCAACTGCACCGCGACGTCGCCCTGGTTCTCGATCCGCACCGTGTATGACCAGACATACTGCGACTTCGCCGGCTCGGACTGGTCGGGCAGGTATTGCGGTTGGACCGTCACCAGAATGGCGCGGGTTGTGGCTTTGTACATGGTCGGGCGACTTCCTTACGGGCTCTGACATGGGAGTTTCGGCCCAAAAGGTCAAATGCGTCTACAACCACCTCGGATCGGCGGTGAAGTCGATGGTGAGCCAGCGATGCGGACCCTCGCCGCCGATCGCCTCGGCAATTTCGCGGCGCAGGGCGTCCGCCTTGCCCACGCTGTCGATCGAGGACTCCGGCGGCACCGCGACGTGGATCTCGATGAACTGGGCACGGCCGACCTTGGCGACATAGCTGGTATAGGTCTTGAAGCCGTGGCGCGCGATCACCCCGTCCATGACCTGCCGCACACGCGCATCGAGTTCGGGCGGCGTGATCAGCAGGATCTCCTGCAGCGCCTTGCGCACCGCCTGGATGGGCACGAAGACGAGGACCATGGTGAGCAGAGCGAGCACCGCCGGGTCGGCGTAGGGCGCGAGATGGGCGTAGGCCGTCCCCTTCAACGAGGCGCCGATGACGAAGGCCACGAGCAGGGCGGAGGTAATGGAACCCGCCATCAGCCAGCCCTGCGTGTCGAGCCGGATGAAATCGGAACCGATCTCGCGGTTCAGGCGGCGCTCGTAGAAGAACATGCTGAAGCAGGCCACGCAGACCAGGATGGCGTAGGCCATCGCCCAGTCGAAATCGAGGTGGCGGCCGCCAGCCAGCAGGCTACCGACCGCGTTCAGGAAGGCATAGAAGCAGAGCAGCATCAGCGTGCCGCCGTTGAAGGCCAGCACCATAGGCTCGATGTGCCAGTAGCCGAACTGGAACCGCCGGTTCTCGGTGACGCGCGTGACGAGGCGCGTGACGAACAGCGCCAGGCCCGACATCGCCGCATCGATGGCCGAGAACACGCCGTCGAACAGGATCGACAAGGATCCGGACAGCAGGCCGAACAGCACACCGACCGACGCCACCCCGATGGTGACGGCGATGGAGATTTTCAGGAGTCTCTGTTCGGCGGTCGCGGTCTGCATGAAATGGACTAGACATCATGCGCCTCTCCCCCGCTAGGGGGGGAGAGGAGCATGAAAGTCAGATCGGGAAAATCAGACAGGTGGTCGTTCCGTGGGCCAGCAGCTTGCCAGAGGCATCGGTCAGGCGGCCTTCCGAGGTGGCGATGCGCGAGCCGATGTTGATGACCTTGCCCTCGGCGCGGACCGGCCCCGTCCGGTCGGACATGGCACGCACGTAGTTCACCTTGATCTCGACCGTGGTGTAGCCGCTGCCGGCCTTCAGCATGGTGTGGATGCAGCAGCCCATCACCGAATCCAGCAGCGTGGCGGCGATGCCGCCATGCACCGAGCCCAGAGGGTTGTAGTGGTCGAACACCGGCGTATAGCCGAACACCACGCGCCCCGCCTCGACCTCGATCAGGCTGAAGCCCAGGGCCTTGGTGATCGGTGGCGCCGGATACCGTCCCTCCAGCAGCCCTTTGAAGAGATCCAGCCCGTCCAGCGTGCGCGCCACTTCGATCGGCACCACGCCAAATCCAGCGTCTCCAGCCATGTCAAACTCCGTCCGAATTTAGGTGCATATACACATTGAGACTTTGCTGGCGCAAGAACCGGCGATACTCTCTGCCGATGACCGCCGTCCCGTCCCCGCTCCGCCTCTCGCCGGCCGAATGCACCTGCTTTCGCGTGCGCAGCGCGGCGCGCCGCGTCACCCAGATCTACAGCCGCCACCTCGCGCCGACGGGACTGCGCATCTCGCAATTCTCGCTGCTGGGCCACGTGATCGCGCGCGGCCCCCTCAGCATCTCCGAACTGTCCGACCGGCTGGCGACCGACCGCACGACGCTCACGCGCAACCTGCGGCCGCTGCTCGCCTCGGGCGTGATCGAGCGCGCGGCCGCGGGCGATAAGCGCCGCCACGAGCTGGTCGCGACGCTGGCGGGACGCGCCCTCTTCAAGCGCGCCCTGCCGATGTGGGCCGCCGCCGAGCAGGAAGTGCGCGACGCGATGGGCACGAAGCTGACCGCCGACCTGCACGTCGCCCTCGATCGGTCGATGGAAAAGCTGGCGCCGCTTTAGACGTTGGCGGCAAAGAAGCCGAGTTCGAGTTCCATCGCGCGGCGATAGTGCGCGCGCACCGTCTCGCTGTCCTCGGCATGACGGTCGAGCAGCGCTTCGAGCTCAGCGGCCAGCGCCTCGAAGGCGGGATCGGCGTAGGTCTTCACCCACTCCGCGTAGAGCGGCGCCGGGCTGGTGGCCGCCAGCGACCGGCCGAGATAGGCGTAGAGCCGCATGCACGGCGTCATGGCCGCGATCGTCTCGCCCAGATGGCCGCGTCGCGCCGTCTCCAGCAGGAAATCGACATAGGCGCGGGTCGCCTCGACCGGCGCGACGCCGGCCAGTTCGACCTGCCAGCGGTCGGCATAGCTCTTGTGCAGCTTGAGCTCCTGCAGCACGCCCGCGATCAAGCCGGCGAAGCCGTAGAGGTCTTCACGCGCCGTCGAGTTGGCGAGGCAGAAGGCATAGGCCCGCGCGAACGCCTCGAGGAAATAGGCGTCCTGCGCGACGTAGCCCTTGAAGCAATGGACGGGCAGCGAGCCGTCCCGCAGCCCGCGCACGAAGCCGTGCGCGAGGATGCGTTTGGCAAGGTCGACATTCGCCGCCCACAGGTCGGCCGACAGCGACACGCCTTCCACTCCAGGCCCGTCGCCTCAGCCGCCCAGGGCCTGGACGAGATCGCCCACGATGTCCTCGGCATCCTCGAGGCCGACCGAGATGCGGACCGTGCCGTCGGTGATGCCGAGCTTGGCGCGCTCCTCGGCGCCGATGCGCATGTGCGTCGTCGTCGCGGGATGGGTGACGAGGCTCTTGGCGTCGCCCAGGTTGTTGGAAATGTCGACGAGCTGCAGGCGGTTCAGCGTCTCGAACGCCGCCCACTTGCCGGCCTTGAGGTCGAAGGTCACGACGCCGCCGAAGTCGGACATCTGCTTCGCCGCCAGCGCATGCTGCGGATGGTCGGGGCGGCCGGGATAGAGCACGCGGCCGATCGCGGGATGCGCGGCCAGCGCGTCGGCGACGCGGCGGGCATTGGCGCAGTGGCGCTCGACGCGCAGGCCGAGCGTCTCCAGGCCCTTGACCAGGACCCAGGCGTTGAACGGGCTGAGCGCCGGGCCGGTGTTGCGGATGATCGGCTGCAGCTTTTCGAGGATGAATTCCTTCGAACCCAGCACCGCGCCGCCCAGGGTGCGACCCTGACCGTCGATGTACTTGGTCGCGGAGTGGACCACGATGTCGGCGCCGAACTCCAGCGGCCGCTGCAGGATCGGCGTGGCGAAGGCGTTGTCGAGGACGACCTTGGCGCCGGCCCTGTGCGCGAGGTCGCACACCGCCTTCACGTCGACGATGTCGAGCATCGGGTTTGACGGCGATTCGAACAGTACCGCCTGCGTGGGCTTGCTGAGCGCCTTCTCCCACTGCGCAAGATCGCCGCCGTCGACCAGCTCGCTCTCGATGCCGTACTTCGGCAGCAGCTCGGCCACTATGTAGTGGCAGGAGCCGAACAGCTGGCGGGCCGCGACGATGCGGTCGCCGGCCTTGAGCAGCGCCAGCAGCGCGAAGAACACCGCCGACATGCCGGTCGAGGTGGCGCGACAGGCCTCGGCGCCTTCCAGCGCCGCCAGCCGGTTCTCGAACATGGTGACGGTCGGATTGCCGAAGCGCGAATACTGGTAGTGGTTGCTCTCGCCCTTGAAGGTGGCCTCGGCCTCCTCCGCGCTCGAATAGGCGTAGCCCGAGGTCAGGAACAGCGCCTCCGACGTCTCGTCGAAATTGCTGCGGATCTGCCCACCGCGCACGGCACGGGTCTGGGTGCGCCACTTCGAGGTATCGGCTTCGGCCTTCTTCTTCGGAATCGATCCGTCCATCTCACTTCTCCTCTCGCCGCGCGCCCTTTCCCGACGACGCAAACGAAAAACCCCCGACCTGGAAGGACGGGGGTTTTGCGTAACCTCCGACCTTTTAGCGATGTTTAACGTGGTCGCAAGCCGGTCGGCTCAAATCTCCACGGCCGCCTCTATAAGGGCGGCGGTCGCTCCGCGCAAGCCCGTCAATCGGGCTTCACGTCGGCGGCGCGCGCGACCTCAGTCCACTTCTTCAGCTCGGCGGCGGTGTGCGCGGCCAACTCCGCAGGCGTGGACGAGGCGATCTCGTAGCCGAGATCGGAGATCTTCTTCGCGACCTCAGGATCCTTCAGTGCCTTCAGCAGCTCCGCGTTCAGGCGCTGCACGATCGGCGCCGGCGTCCCCTGCGGCGCATAGAGGCCGGCCCAGGTATAGGCCTCGACGCCGGCGACGCCCTGCTCCGCGAGCGTCTTGAGTTCGGGCAGCGCAGGCGAGCGCCTGGCCATCGCGAGGCCCAGCGCGCGCAGTTTGCCCGCCTGGATCTGGCCCATTGCCGGTGCCAGCGCGTCGAACACCACGTCGATCTCGCCGGCCAGCAGCGCCTGCTGCGCGGGCGCCGAGCCCTTGTAGGGAATGTGCTGCATCTTCACGCCGGTGCGCAGCCGGAACAGCTCGGCGGTGAGATGCAGGATCGAGCCGTTGCCGGAAGAGCCGTAGTCGAACTTCGGACTGCGCTGGATGAGCGCGATCAGGCCCGGAATGTCCTTCGCGGGCGAGTCGGGCCGCACCAGCACCACCATCGGCACAATGGCGGCGAGGCCGATCGCGGCGAAGCTGGTCGGGTCGTACTTCAGCGACGGATTGACCGCGGGCACGATCGCCAGGGTGGAGACCGTGCCCATCAGCAGCGTGTAGCCGTCCGGTGCGGCTTGCGCGAGCAACTGGCCCGCAAGGCCGCCGCCCGCGCCCGGCTTGTTCTCGATGACGAAGGACTGACCCAGACCTTCGGCCATCTTCGGGGTGACGATCCGCGCGATGATGTCGGGCACGCCGCCCGGCGCGAAGGGGATGAGCACTTTTATCGGCTGGCCTTTCGGCCACTCCGCCTGCGCTTGCGCCGGAGTGGCCAGCGCGGCCGCACCCAGGGCACCGAGTGCCGCGCGACGTGTGATGCTCATGGTTTCCCCCTTCGTGCTTTTCTTCTTCTCCAGCTCGAGCCCCGACTCGTCTCCTCCCCCGTCATGCGGGGGAGGCCGGGAGGGGGGAACGCCACGCGACGATCGTCGATTGCGAAGAGATCAGACCTGTTGCCTTCCCCCTCCGCCCCCTTTCGGGGGCACCTCCCCCGCATGACGGGCGAGGCTTTGATTGGCTCTCTAGTGCTTCTGCTTGGCGAGCGCCTGCTCGCGGAGCTTGCTCATGGTGATGCGCGAGGTGATGGCCTCGGCATCGGTCTTCACATGGATGATCGCGGGCTTGCCGGCGCCGAGCGCGCGTTCGAAGGCAGCCTCGAAGTCAGCCGTGCGCTCGACCGTCTCGCCGTGGCCGCCGAAGGCGCGGGCATAGGCCGCGAAGTCGGGGTTCTTAAGCTCCGTGCCATGGACGCGCGTGGGATATTCGCGCTCCTGGTGCATGCGGATCGTGCCGTACATGCCGTTGTCGACGACGATGAACACCACGTTCGCACCGTGCTGGACCGCAGTTGCAAACTCCTGCCCGTTCATCAGGAAACAGCCGTCGCCGCTGAACGACACGACGGTGCGGCCGGGCGCGGCGATCTTGGCCGCCACCGCGGATGGCACGCCGTAGCCCATCGAGCCGTTGGTCGGCGCGAGCTGGGTACGGAAGCCGCGATACTGGAAGAAGCGGTGCACGAAGCCGGCATAGTTGCCGGCGCCGTTGGTGACGATCACGTCGTCGGGCAGGCGCTTGTTCAGCCAGCCCACGATCTCCGCGAGATTCGCGGACCCCGGCTGCGGCGTCGGCTCGATGTTCTTCAGGTAGTCGGCGCGCGCCGCGGGCACGGTCGCCTTCCATGCCGAGGCATCGACCGGCTTCATCGCCCTCGCCGCGGCGGCGAACTGCGCCATGCCCGAGTTGATCGGCAGGGTCGCCTGGTAGACGCGGCCCAGTTCCTCGGCGCCGGCATGCACGTGCACCATCTTCTGAGCCGGCACGGGCAGGTCGAACATGGTGTAGCCGCCCGTGGTGGCCTCGCCCAGGCGCGGACCGATCGCGATGATGAGGTCGCTCTCCTTGATGCGCTTGCCGAGCGGCGGGTTCACGCCGAGGCCGAGATCGCCGACGAAATTTTCGTGACGGTTGTCGATCAGGTCCTGGTTGCGGAAGGCCGTCGTCACCGGCAGGTGGTTGGCTTCGACGAACGCCTTGATGTCGTCGCAGGCCTTCGCGTCCCAGCCGCCGCCACCCAGGACGACCAGCGGCTGCTTCGCCGCCGCCAGCAGCTCGCGGAACGTCGCCATATCCTCCGGCGGGGGCGCGCCGCGCGCGACCTTGTAGGGACCGGCATCAGCGACCTCGACCTCGTCGACCAGCATGTCTTCCGGCAAGGCGATGACCACCGGTCCCGGCCGGCCGTTCATGGCGCGATGGAACGCCTGGCTCACGATTTCGGGAATGCGGCGGGCATCCTCGATCTGGGTCACCCACTTGGCCATCTGGCCGTACATGCGGCGATAGTCGATCTCCTGGAACGCCTCGCGCTCGGCCTGCTCCCGCGCGACCTGGCCGACCAGCAGGATCATGGGCGTCGAATCCTGGAAGCCGGTATGCATTCCGACGCTGGCATTGGTTGCGCCGGGCCCGCGCGTGACGAAACAGACGCCGGGCTTGCCGGTCAGCTTGCCGTAGGCCTCGGCCATGTAGGCGGCGCCGCCTTCCTGCCGGCAGATGACGTAGCGGATGGAATTGCGCTGCGCATAGAGCGCGTCGAGGGCGGCCAGGTAGCTTTCGCCGGGCACACCGAAGATCGTGTCGGTGCCGTGGATACGCAGTTGGTCGATCAGAACCTGCGCGCCGCTGCGGCGCGGGTATGCGGTAGCCATTTTCGAGATCTTTCCCTTACTTCGTGGGTGAGAAGGTGGTGGGCACCAATATCTTGTTGTTCATGTGCTTCATGTATTCTCGGCTTTTCTGCAAATAGGCCTGCCATGCGGGATCGGCGGCCATCGCGGCGCGGCGCTTCGTGCGGTCGGCCAGATCCTCGTAGCCCCACATGTGAACGATCTCGTTCACGTTGCCGACCTCGGTCGTGTAGTAGCCGACCAAATTGCCAAGATGCTTCAACTGGACCGGCAGCCCCTCCTTTTCGTAGAGCGCGAGGAAGTCGCGCAACCGTCCCGGCTGCAGCTCATAGGTGCGATGGTCGACGATCATTTTCCAGTTCCTCCCGAGTTCCGCGCGATTGTGTGCCGTGCTCGGCCGCGCCTCAACCCCGCCGCAGCGGTGGACTCATGATGGGAATCGGCGCATAAGTGCTGCATTGCGACACTAGCCGACGAGCATCATCATGAGTCTCGGCCCAGTCGCGGAGCGCGATACCGGTCAACGTCTTCCCGTGAGCTACTTGGTCATCTGTCAAAGGTCATCGAAACGCTTGGACGCATCCGTCCAGCAAGCGCGCGCCGGACTCCGCTCGATCCTTCCTCTAGCCCAGAGCCTTGAATGAGTCGCAAATTGTTTGTGGGCAACCTGCCCTATTCGGTCACGTCTGAGCGTCTGCAAGAAGCCTTCTCTCAGTTCGGCACCGTTACATCCTCGAAAGTGATCGTGGATCGCGAGACCGGCCGCAGCCGCGGCTTCGCGTTCCTCGAGATGGAAACCGATGACCAAGGCGCCTCGGCCATGCAGGCCATGAACGGCGCGTTGCTGGATGGCCGCTCGATCGCGGTCCGTGAAGCCGTCGAGCGTCAGCCCGGTGGTGGCGGCGGTGGCTTCGGTGGCGGTGGCGGTGGCGGCGGCCGTGACGGCGGAGGCTTCCGTCCGCGCGGCCCGCGTCCGCCCTATGGCGGCGGCGGCGGCGGTGGTGGCTACGGCGGCGGCGGTGGCGGCGGCTACGGTGGTGGCGGTCGTGACGGCGGCGGTGGTGGCTATCGCGGCGGCGGTGGCGGCGGCTACGGTGGCGGCGGCCGCGAGGGCGGCGGTGGCGGCTACGGTGGTGGCGGCCGCGAAGGTGGCGGCTACGGCGGCGGCGGCGGCGGGTATCGTGGCGCCGGCGACGGTGGCCCGATGCGCGATCGTCGCGCCGACTTCTCCGGCGGCCCGCCGCCGGCCGGCTTCGACCCTGCCGGCGGTGGCGGCGGCGGCGCTGGCGACTTCGGCAAGCCGCCGCGTCGTCATGGTGGCGGCGGTGCGGACCGTCCGCGTCGCGATCGCGACTACGAGCCCCGCAAGCGCGGCTTCGACGACGATCAATAGAAATCGGACTGACCTTTCAGTCGACGAGAACGCCGGAGCACCCCTCCGGCGTTTTTCTTTGCGCCGGTTTCTTTGAGACGGACGCCGGAATGTTATGCTCTCGCCATCGACGGAGGTGGGCATGAGGCGACGGTCGGCGCTCGTAGGCTCCTTGGCGGCGCTGGCGGCGGGAACGCCGGCCCGCGCCCAGACACCGGTCGACTTGCAACTCGTCCTGGCCGTCGACGTCTCGCGTTCGATCGACGAGGTCGAGGCCGAGCTCCAGCGACGCGGCTACATCGAGGCCTTGACCAACGATCGCGTCATCGACGCCATCCTCTCGGGTGAGCACAAGCGCATCGCCGTCTGCTACACGGAATGGGCCGGCACGCACTATCAGGTCGTCGTCCTCGACTGGACCGTGATCGACACGCCGGGCGCGGCGCGGCGCTTCGCCGAGAAGCTCGCGGAGGCGCCGCGCGCGTCGCAGAGCTGGACCGCCGTCGGCGCCGCCCTCGCCCATGCCGGCCAGCGTTTCGAGAACTCGCCCTTCGTCGCGAAGCGACGCGTGATCGACGTGTCGGGCGACGGCCGCACCAACGACGGACCGCCTGCGGAGATCGTCCGCGACAAGCTGGTGTCGCAGGGCATTGTCGTGAACGGCCTGCCGGTGATGATGAACCGCACCAACTTCGGCCGTCCGCCCGACCTCACGCTCGACAAGTACTACGAGGAGAGCGTCATCGGCGGGCCGGGCTCGTTCATGATCGTGGCCGACAATTTCGACCATTTCGGCCGCGCCGTCCGTACCAAGCTGGTGCGCGAGATCTCGGCCGCCGACGGACCGATCCGCTCCTCGCCGGCCTGATCGCTTCAATTTCCCTTGGCCGCGATTGCGGGAAGCCGCATCATCGGCGCTGCAAAGCCGTCGAAGATGGAGCTCACCAAGATGCTGGCGAACGACCCGGTCACCCAGGCGCGGATCGACCTGACGACCGCCCTGCGCGCTGCCGCGCGGCACGGGCTGAACGAAGGCGTCTGCAATCATTTCAGCATGACCGTGCCCGGCCGCGAGGAGCTGTTCCTGGTCAATCCCCAGGGCCTGCACTGGTCCGAGATCACGCCGTCCGACATCGTGATGGCCGACGGCGAGGGCAACATCGTCGAGGGCAAGTACGAGGTCGAGCCGACCGCCTTCTACATCCACGCCCGCATCCATGCCGGCAACCCGCGGGCCAAGGTCGTACTGCACACCCACATGCCCTACGCGACCGCCCTCACATCGATCCGCGACGGGCGCATCGAGATGTGTACCCAGAACGCCTTCCGTTACTGGGGCCGCATCGCCTACGACGAGAATTACGGCGGTGTCGCCCTGTCGAACGACGAAGGCGAGCGCATGTGCCGGGCGATGGGCGACAAGGACATCCTGTTCCTGCGCAACCACGGCGTCATCGTCTCCGGCCCGACCGTTGCCCAAGCCTACGACGACCTTTATTACCTCGAACGGGCGGCGATGGTTCAGGTGCTGGCGATGCAGACCGGCCGGGAGCTGCACAATATCGACGAGGCGATGGCCGAGCATACGGCCAGGCAGATCGCGGGAGAGGCGCAGCAGGCCTTCCTGCATTTCGAATCGCTGAAGCGCATGCTCGACCGGGATGAAGCCGGCTGGAGCAGGCTGACGGCGGTCGAGGGACGTTAGGGGAAAGACGCATGCGCATTGCCGCCACTCTTGTCGCGCTCTCGGCGCTCTGCTTCGCCGTGCCGGCCTCGGCGCAGGGCTATGGGCTGGGAGGCGGGCCGAAGCTCGGCGAAATCGAGATCAAGGCCTACCAGAAGATCCCCAAGGTCAAGATCGCCGTCCAGCTCACCTCGGACACGCATCTCGCGCGCGAGCTGCGGCGCCAGGTCATGGTCCGCCTGACCCAGCGCGGCAACCAGGTCGGCTTCAGCGGCGGCAACATCATGCGCATGGACGTGAGCTACTTCGACCTGAGCGGCGGCGCCGATCGCGAGATGCCGATGATGCAGAGCCAGGATTACGAGACCGGCGCCAACCCGCGCCTCATGCTGCCCGCCAATCCGATCGGCCGACGCGACACGATCCCGGCGGCACCGTCGGGCGCGACGCTGCGCATCTCCCTCACGCTCTACGAAGCGAGCGGCGGGAAGGTGCTGTGGACCGCGACCGGCTCCTGCAGCGTGCGGTCGAGCCAGGCGATGGCCGGGGGCATGTCGATCGTGAACCACATCTTCGACAATGCCGATGCCAACCGCGTCGCCGACGCCGGCTGCCCGCTCTAGAATTACCCAAAGAACGAGAACGAAGGAAACGTCATGCCGCGTCTGGCTCCGCTCGACCTGAACAAACTCACCCCCGAACAGAAGAAGGTCGCCGACGCGATCATGTCCGGCCCGCGCGGCGGCCTGCGCGGACCGTTCGAACCGTGGCTGCGCAGCCCGGTTCTGGCCGACCGCGCCCAGAAGCTCGGCGAATACTGCCGCTTCCACAACACGCTGCCACGCGACCTGTCGGAACTGGCGATCTGCCTGGTCGGCCGTCACTTCAAGGCTCAGTTCGAGTTCTATGCGCACGCGCGCCTCGCCAAGGAGGCGGGGCTTCCGGAAGACATCATCGAGGCCGTCCGCCTGCGCGCCACGCCGCCGTTCAAGCGCGACGTCGAGAAGGTCGTCTATGATTTCGTCACCGAGTATCTCGAGACCAATCGCGTCGCCCCGCCCAACTACAAGCGCGCCATCGATGCGTTCGGCGAGCAGGGCGTGGTCGATCTGGTCGGCGTGTGCGGCTATTACATGCTGGTCTCGATGACGCTCAACGTCTTCGAAGTGCCGCTGCCGCCGGGCGAGCCCGACCCGCTGCCGTAGGCGGCAATGGATCTCGCGAACCTCGCGCTGTTCTCCGCTGCCGCCCTGGCGATCGCCCTATCGCCGGGACCCGGCATTTTCTACGTCGCGGCACGCACACTGGCCGGCGGTCGTGGCGAAGGCCTGGCGTCGAGCTTCGGCACGGGGCTGGGCGGCCTGGTGCATGTCGCGGCAGGCGCCGTCGGCGTCTCGGCCCTGGTGATGGCGAGTGCGGAGGCCTTCACGATCCTGAAGCTCGCCGGCGCGCTCTATCTGGTCTGGCTCGGCCTCAAGGCGATCCGCGAGGCGCGCCAGCCCTTCGAGGCGAACGTGACGACGACCGGTGCGGCCAGGGCCTTTCGCGAAGGCATCCTGGTCGAGGCGCTCAATCCCAAGACCGCCGCCTTCTTCCTGGCCTTCCTGCCGCAGTTCGTCGATCCGTCGGCCGGCCCGGTCTGGCTGCAGTTCCTGCTGCTGGGGCTGATCTCGGTGGCGCTCAACACCGCCGTCGACGTGGTGATCGCGATGCTCGCGTCCCGCGCCCGCTCGATCGCGGTCGGGCGGCCGGCCCTGCTGCGCCGCCTTCGAACCGGTGCCGGCGGAACCATTGCAGCGCTCGCCATTGCGCTCCTGTTCCCGCGGCGGCCGGCCGCTCTGGGATAGCGAAGATCCCTCGCCAAGGCTCGGGATGACGCGCTCGGCGCGTCACTCCTCGAAGATCGCGACGGCGCGCGTCCAGCCGGCCGAGGCGCCGCGGATCTTGTGCGGAAAGCAGGCGATGGTGAAGCCGTCGCCGGGCAGCGATTCGAGATTGTGCAGCTTCTCGAGATGGCAGTAGCCGATGTCGCGGCCGGCCTTGTGGCCTTCCCAGATGATCGACGGATCGTGGTCCTTCGCCCACTTCTGGGCGGTGAAGTAGAACGGCGCGTCCCAGCTCCAGGCGTCGGTGCCGGTCAGGCGCACGCCCTTCTCCAGCAGGTAGATCGTGGCGTCGTAGCCCATCCCGCAGCCGGCATTGACGTAGTCGCTGTTGCCGTAGCGCGAGCCGGCCCGCGTGTTGACCACGACGATCTCGAGCGGCTTCAGCTCATGGCCGATCCGCTTCAGCTCTTCCTCGACCTCGGCGGCGGTGATGACATGGCCGTCGGGCTTGTCGCGGAAGTCGAGCTTCACGCCGGGCTGGAAGCACCATTCCAGCGGTACCTCGTCGATGGTGATGGCGCGCTCGCCCTTGTTCATCGTCGGATGGAAATGATAGGGCGCGTCGAGATGCGTGCCGTTGTGCGTCGAGAGGTTGACGTTCTCGACCGCCCAGCCGGCGCCGTCGGGCAGGTCTTCCTTCTTGAGGCCGGGGAAGAAGCCGGCGATCTGGCCGGCCGTATCGGCATGCTTGTGGTACTGGATCTTCGGCCCGAACGGCGGCGGATCGGAGATCACGTCGTTCTCGAGATAGATCGAGAGATCGACGAAACGACGGGGCATGGGGCGTCCTCTTGCTTCAGGGACCGGTGAGCGCACCCAGGATCGAGCGGGTCAGCAGCTTGCCGATGCACTTCTGGCCGAAATCGTTGAGATGCAGCCCATCGAGCTGCACGAACTGGGCATAGGGCATGCCGTCGTCGTACCAGCCGCGCATGATGTCGTAGCGGCGGAACAGGCCGGCGGAAAAATCCCTGGCCGCGTTGGCCATGGCCTTCTCGTAGGCTTCCTTGTCGGGCGCGGCGGCCACCGCCGGCACGTATTGCAGGTTCATCAGCACGAAGTCCGCGCCCAGCGAGGTGCCGAGCTTGAGGCCGGCACGGAGGGTCGAATCGAACTTCTCGATCGGCATCTGGCGGATGGCCGCGTTGGTCCCGGTCTGCCAGATGACGAGGGAAGCCGGATTGCCCTCCATCTCGGTGCGCATGCGGGCGGCCATCTCCTCGACGTCCTGGCCGCCAATGCCGCGGTTGATCACGTCGATGTCGATGCCAGGCAGCGCCTTCTCGAGGCCGATGCGAAGCTGCGTGGGAAAGGCGAAGGCCGGGTTGGAGACGCCATAGCCGGCCGTCGTCGACGAGCCCAGCGCGATGATCCGCAGCACCTTCTTCTCGGCGATCGCCTTGCGCGAGATCGGCAGGGTGGTGCCGAGTTCGAGCATGGCCGGCTTGGCGCGGCAGAGCGTCATCGACTGGGCGAAGGCCGGGCCGGCTGCCGCGATCGACAGGGCGATCGCGAGGGCGACGACCAGGCGGGCGAGGACGCGCTTCATCGTGCCGCCCCGACGGCGGGCGCGCGTGTCGGCGTGCGCGTTCCCCCGCGCTTGAACCAGGCGGCCACATAGGCGGCCGCGCACATGATCGCGATACCCGCCACGCTCACGACAATCTGCGACACGATCGAATCTTCATAGTAGCCAACGATCACCTGGCCGCTCAGCGCCAGGAAGGTCCCGATGCAGAATATAAGCAGAGACGCCTCGCCGCACCTGCGAAGCGGCTGCCAAATGGGCCACTTCAGGGCCGGCGCGTCAATGGGCACGGCGATCCGGACCAGCCAGGCAATGGCCAGGAAGTGCAGGAATCTCAGGACGTCGATGTTGGTCTTGTCGATCGGGTAGATGATCCGCCCCACCCAGGCCGGGATCAGCCGCTCCAGCGGATTGTACTGCCAGGACAGGGCAATCAGGGCCGCGAAGAGCAGGAAGGCGACGGCCAGGACCGTCAGGGGCGTGCGGTATCGATCGAGCCGCGACAGTCCGGGGCCGAACACGGCACAGGCCGCCCCGACATGGAACACCACCTGCCAGGCCATGGGGTTGAAATACCAGACCTTTTCGTCCGGGTAGGCAGGCAGGCTCCAGTCGTAGTGGCAGGTCGCGGCATAGAGGGCGACCGAAAGGGCGATCACCACCCAGGGCCAGCGCACCAGTACGGGCAGGACCCACGGGAATGCGGCGAGCAGCACGATATAGAGCGGCAGCACGTCGAGGTTCACCGGCCGGAACTTGAGAAGCGCCGCCTCGAGGATGGCGCGATAGGGGTTCTGGCCCAGGCCGAGCAGTTCCATCTCCTCGATCAGCGCCGGGGCGTCGCGGGCGATCGAGACCCAGGCGATCTGGGCGGTGAAGGCGACGAACAGGAGGATGTGCGCCACGTAGAGCTGCCAGACCCGGCGGTAGATGCGCGCCGCGGTGCGCGGCCAGCCCTCCTGGTCGAGCATCCGGCCATAGGCGATGACCGCGGTATAGCCGGAGATGAAGACGAAGATCTCGGTGGCGTCGCTGAAGCCGTAGTTACGGACGGTCAGCCAGCTCACGATGTTGGTCGGTATGTGGTCGAGGAAGATGAACCACAGGGCGAGGCCGCGGAACAGGTCGAGACGGATGTCGCGAACGGAGACGGCGGCCATGCCCCATTGGTACCGCAGGCGAATCGTCTGCGCTACGCTCCCATGCGGAGGAAGAAATGACCAGAACCCCCTTGCTGCTCGTCCCCGGCGTGCTGTGCTCGCCACGCCTCTTTGCCGCGCAGGTCGCCGCGCTCGAAGGGCAGGCCGACATCGTCGTGCCCGACTGGCGCAAGGCACCGCTGTCGATCTGGGGCAGTTGGGAAAGTGCCGCGCGCTGGGTCGTGGATCAGATGCCGGCGGAAAAGTTCGCGCTCGCGGGCCTGTCGCTGGGCGGCATGCTCGCCGTCGAGATCATGCAGTTCGCCGCTGAGCGCGTGACGAAGCTCGCCTTGCTCGATACCGGCATGCGCAGCCAGAACGAGGCCGAACGCGCCGTGCGCCGGGCCCGCATCCGGCTCGCCAACGAAGGCCGGTTCGAGCTTGTTCTCGGCATGCAGATGACGCGCTTCATCCCGGCCTATCGGCTTCCCGACAAGGTGCTGGTCGACGAGGTGATGACGATGTGCGGCGAGATCGGCGTCGAGATCTACAAGCGGCAGGAGGAGCTGGCCGCGATCCGCGTCGACCGTCGTCCCGACCTGCCCCGCATCAAGTGCCCGACCGTCGTGGTGTGCGGCCGCGACGATGCAGCGACGCCGCTCTTCCTGTCGGAGGAGATCGCCAAGGCCATCCCCGCGGCAAGCCTCGCTGTGATCGAACAGTGCGGCCATCTCGTCACGATGGAGAAGCCCGAGGACACCAACCTGATCCTGAAGACCTGGCTGGAGCGGTGAGTCCAGAGCCTCTCCATCGAACAAAGACAAGTCTCTACACAGTGACGCCACCCTGAGAAGCGGTCCGCAGGACCGCGTCTCGAAGGGTGAGCGCGAGCACCGCGCATGTTGCCCCTCCTTCGAGACGCACGCCTTCGGCGTGCTCCTCACGATGAGGTGGCGCGGGTGGACGAGGCTCTAGCCGATGACCTTCTTTTCCCGCAGCGCCGCGATCTCCGCGGCACCAAGACCGGCCAGGTCCTTCAGCACCTGATCGGTGTGCTCGCCCAGGGCCGGCGGGGGGCGCGTGTCGTCGACCGGCGTATCAGAGAAGTGGTAGTTCGAGCCGATCAGCGGCACCTCGCCGACGCGGCTGTGCCTGTAGGTCTTCAGCATGCCGCGGCGCTTCACCTCCGGCTCGTCGAGCGCCTCCTTCATGGTGCGGATCGGACCCGCGGGTAGATGGCGCAGCTTCTGCGCCCAGTTCTCCTTGGTGTCGGTCGTCAGAACCTCTTCCATCAGGCGCGTCAGCTCGGGCTTGTTGGCGACGCGATTGGCCACCGTGTCGAAGCGTGGATCGGTGACCCATTCGGGATGGCCGAGCGCCTTGGCCGTGTCGGCGAACAGCTTCTGGTTGGCGACGGCCATGTAGATCTTGCCGTTCGACGTGTTGAACGAGCTGTTGGGTGCCGAAGCGAAATGGCCGTTGCCGGCGCGGCGCGGCTGATCACCGCCGATCAGGTAATAGGAGCCCATGTTGCCCAGCGACACGAGCGCGGTGTCGTAGAGCGCAAGGTCGATCTGCTGTCCCTTGCCGGTATCGCGCCGTGCATAGAGTGCGGCATTGATCGCGGCCGTGGAGTGGATCGCCGTCATCGTGTCGACGATGGCGATGGCGTGGCGCAAGCCCTCGCCATCGGCCTCGCCGTTGACGCTCATCATGCCCGACTCGGCTTGCAGTACCGGATCGTAGCCGGGACGGTCCGACAGCGGCCCGGTCTGGCCGTAGGCCGAGATCGAGAGATAGATCAGCTTCGGATACTTCGCGGCGAGGCTCGCATAATCGAAGCCGTACTTCTTCAGCACGCCGGGGCGGAAGTTCTCGACCAGCACGTCGGCGCTCTCGAGCAGCTTGCGCACGATCGCCTGGCCTTCGGACTTGGTGAAATCGAGAGCGACGCTCTTCTTGCCCCTGTTGTAGGTCATGAAGAAGTGGCTCTCGCCGCCGGGACCGCCGGCGCGCGGACCGGCGCCCTTGCGCGTGTCGTCGCCCCCGTCGGGATTCTCGATCTTGATCACCTCGGCGCCCATGTCGGACAGCATCTGGGTGCACATGGGGCCCGCAATCACGCGGGAGAAATCGATGATGCGAATGCCGTCGAGCGGCGGCCGGCCTGACTGTGACATGGGCGCAAGGTAGGGCTGCAGCCGGCGTGCTGTCCATGCGCAGGAGATACGCTAGACTTCCCACCCATGGACACATTTCGCATGCCGCTGTCTCGCCGCAGCCTGTTCGCTCTTCCGCTTCTCGCAGCCCTGCCGGCCGCTGCGCAGACCGAAACGTTTCCGACCAAGGCGATCCGCATCATCGTGCCGTTCGCGCCGGGCGGCTCCGGCGACATCACCGCGCGCCTGGTCGGCAAGTATATCGAGGAGAAGACCGGCCAGCCCTTCATCGTCGAGAACAAGCCGGGCGCCAACGGCATCGTCGGCGCGATGTCGGTCAAGGTCGCGCCGCCGGACGGCTACACGCTGATGCTGGCCACGACCTCGACCAACGCCGCCAACGTTCACATGTACAAGAACCCGGGCTACGACCCGGAGAAGGACTTCGCCGTCGTCGGCATCATCGGCTCCTCGGGCACGTTCCTCGTGGTGGCGGCCGACAGCCCGTACAAGACTCTCGCGGAGCTGCTGGCCGATGCCAAGGCGCGGCCGGGCAAGCTGAACTTCGGCTATTTCAACGCCAGTTCGCAGGTCCCGGCCGAGGTGCTGGGCAAGCGGGCCGGGGTCGAATGGCAGGGTGTCGGCTACAAGGCTATCGGCAATGCCTGGAACGATCTCTACGGCGGCGCCATCAACTTCATGTTCGTCGACCTCACCGCCGGCCGCGGTCAGGTGGTCGACAAGAAGGCGCGCGCGCTCGCGATCTCGCTGCCCAGCCGCAGCCCCCTCTATCCCGACATTCCGGTTCTAGCCGAGAGCTTCCCCGGTTTCGTGACCTCGGGGTTCCTGGCGATCGCCGTGCCGAAGGCGACGCCACTACCGATCCAGCAGCGACTGAACACGCTGATCAACGAGGCGATCACCGCGCCAGAGAACAACAAGCGCCTGACCGAGGAGTTCGCCCTTACCGCCAAGCCCCTTACGCTCGAGCAGTGCGCCCAGCAGGATCGCGACGAGCGGGCCAAGTGGGCCGACTACGTCAAGATCGCGAAGATCGAGCCGCAATAGGACTTATCGCGAGCCCGGCGACGGGTCTCTCCAGCGCGCCAGCGGAACATGATCGGCACCGTCGCCCCGGTCCTCGGCTTGACCGGCGGTCTGGTCCTCACCCAGCGACGAGGCCGCGACGGCAGCCGCGCGTTCCCGCAGGAAGACCTCGGCGGCCTTCTCGCCCTCGGCCATCAGTCGGCCGATATTCTCCGAGCCGCGATCGATCTTTCCCTCGTAGTCGAGCAGGTCCTGCAGCTCGACCGGCATCTCGATGCAGGGGATGTGGTAGGGCTTGGCGACGTCGGTATGGAACGACTTGGGAATACGCACCGGCGCCTTGATGTCGAAGCGGCTCAGGAATTCCGGGCGGAAGGCATCGGCCAGGATCAGGTCGTTCATGAACTCGAGATGCCCGAGCTGCTGGAACAGCGAGATGTTGCCCTCGAGCTGGTTGCGCCGGTCGACGATCTCGCCGGGCTTCACCGGCACCCGCCGGCTGGCGGTGGGGTTGATCTTGATCAGCCAGATCTCGTCGGGAATATTCGCCTCCCCGACCGAGCGCGGGCGCAACAGTTCCTCGACCGGCGGGTTGTCGGAGAACAGCCCGTCCCAATAGGCGTCGTCGCCGATCGGCACCGCGGGAAAGATGTTCGGCACCGCGCAGGAAGCCAGCACATGCTCGACCCGGATGGGCTCGCGCGCGGACACGAACTTGGCGAGCGCGCCGCTGCTCACGTTCGCCGCGCCCAGCATCAGGACCGGCCGCTGCGGCCGCGGTCCCCACGCGGCGATCTCGGCGAAGTCGATGTGCTTCTCCAGCAACCCGCGGAAATCGGAGAAGCCCATGCGCTGGCCGGTCGTCATGAACTCCATCATCGACTGCATGATCGGCGACGAGGGGCTGAGCTGCAGGGTCGGCATCATCCCGGCATTCACCAGCCGCACGGTTTCGACGATGAAGCGATTGATGGCATGCTCGACCGGGCCTTGGGCGGTGTTCTCCTCCCAGAAGTCCATCATCCGCTTCCAGACCGGCCGCTCGCCCTTCATGAACGAGTACCAGAGCAGCGTTGCGCACACGGCCCCGCCCGAGGTGCCGCTGATGGCCACGAACTCGAACTCCTCCCGCAGCCGGGCCTGGGCCTGGCAGAGCGCTTTCAGCGCACCGGCGGTAAAGGCCGTCTGGCTGCCGCCGCCCTGGCAGGCGATGGCGATCTTGGTCTTGGGCATCACGCGTTCCTCGATAGGCGGTGTCGCACTCTAGCGCGACACCGCCGGTTTTCATCGTGCGACGGGTCGCCACCACGATCTAGAACCAGACCTTGAGCCCCACCAGCGCGCGCACCAGCGAGGTCGGCTCGCCCGACGCCGCGACGAAGCTCGCAGTATTGCCCGTGTACTGCTCGAAGGAGACGCCGAGATAAGGGGCAAACTCCTTGCGGATCTCGTAGCGCAGCCGGAGTCCGAGTTCGAAGCGGGAGAGTCCGCTGCCGAGCTGGATCGCGGGATCGTCCTTCGAGGCGACCATCGCTTCCAGATAGGGCGTGGCGATCAGCTTCTGCGACAGCAGCGCGTCGTAGGAAGCCTCGAGTCGTGCGCTCACCACCCCCGTCTGGCTGACGCCCGCCACGAAGTCGACGTGGATTCCGTACGGTGCGAGCCCCTCGAACCCCGCGAGGAAGCCCGAGCGTGTGACTCCCTCGTCGAACACCGTGAACTGCACGCCGGCCTTGGCGTCCCAGAAATCGGAGACCAGCCGGCTGTAGAAGAAGCGGCTGTCGATGCCTTTGGTGCCGCCCTCGTTGTCGATATGGCCGTTGTCCCCGACGATGCCGGTGTTCGCCAGCCGGAGCTTGTTGCGGTCCTCGCCGATCCAGGCCGTCGCCGCCCACTCGGTCGCGGGCGCGATCGAGGAGACGCGTTTCTCGGCGCGGGCGTCGACGCGCCAGAACGTCTCCTGGTCGTCCATGGCGAGGGCCGGCGATGCCAGGGCCACCAGAAGGGCGGCCGCCGGCAGCAGGTCAGTGGTGCGCATGACCGCCTCCTTTTGCCGGGGTTGACGAAGCCGCCGGCAGCGGCGTGCCTCTTGCCGACACCACGAACTCGCGGAACATGCCGGTCATCATGTGGTACAGGAGATGACAGTGGAACGGCCATCGGCCCTCCTCCGTCATGTGCACGGTGACGCTCACCGTACGGCCGGGCGGCACGATCACCACATGCTTGCGCGGCCGCTCGTCGCCCGCGCCATTCTCCACGTCCATCCAGAGTCCATGAAGATGGATGGGATGGTTC
This sequence comes from Reyranella aquatilis, assembly GCF_020880995.1. Lineage (GTDB taxonomy): Bacteria > Pseudomonadota > Alphaproteobacteria > Reyranellales > Reyranellaceae > Reyranella > Reyranella aquatilis. Next base: position 325,618 of record NZ_JAJISD010000007.1, read on the forward strand.
ATCATGGTCTCGTTCCGGAAGACCAGCCGGACCGTCTCGCCTTCGGTGAAGTTCATCACCGGCGCCTCGGAATACTTCCGGTCGTCGAACGACCAGAAGAACTTCTCCATGTTGCCGGTGAGCCTGATGTCGATGGTGCGATCCGGCGGGTTGAGCCGATAGGCGCGATTGGCACGCTTCAGGTCGGTGTAGGACAACACCTTCGATCCCGGCGGCGCATCGACCGGCGGCACGTGGACGAGGCCCGACAGCTCGTCGGACGCCATGGCCCCGTGGTTCATCTTGGAATGGTCCATCTTCGAGTGATCCATTCCGGCCATGCTGCCGCCGTGCCCCATGTCGGCTTCGGTGAGCAGCGAAGGCGGCCGCAGCACCGGCGCCGGTCCCGTCATGCCGGCTCGAGGCGCGAGCGTGCCCCGCGCAAAGCCGCGACGGTCGATGGACTGCGCCTCGATCGTGTAGGCGCGGTCGTCCTTTGGCTCGACGATCACGTCGTAGGTCTCGCCGACGCCGATGCGAAACTCGTCGACCTCGACCGGCTTCACGTCCTGGCCGTCGGCCTGCACGACCCTCATCCGCAGGCCCGGGATGCGCGCATCGAACAGGGTCATCGCCGAGCCGTTGATGAAGCGCAGCCGGACTTTCTCGCCTGGCCTGAATAGGCCGGTCCAGTTATCTGTGGGACCGCGACCGTTCACCAGGAACGTGTAGCCCGTGACGTCGGCGAGATCGGTCGGGTCCATCCGCATCTCGCCCCACATCAGGCGGCTCGCGATGACGGCCTGCTTCTCCTCCGTCGTCTTCGCGGCCGAAAGATCGCGCATCAGGCCCGGCAGCGTGCGCCTGCGATCGTTGAAGTAGCCCGGCTCCTGCTTCAGCTTGCGCAGGATCGCGCCGGCGGACATCGGGTGATGGTCCGAGAGCATGACGACATAGTCGCGCGCCACCTTCTCGCGCTCGCCCTTCGCGGGCTCGATGACGATGGGCGCGTACATGCCCTCCTGCTCCTGCCCACCGGAGTGGCTGTGATACCAGTAGGTGCCCGCCTGCCGGACCTTGAAGCGATAGGTGAAGGTCTCGCCCGGCTTGATTCCGCCGAAGCTCACCATCGGCACGCCGTCCATGTAGAAGGGCAGCAGAATGCCGTGCCAGTGGATGGAGGTGTCCTCCTTGAGCCGGTTGGTGACGTTGACCGTCACCTCCTCACCCTCCTTCCAGCGAAGCACGGGACCTGCGATTTCGCCGTTGATCGAGAACACGCGGCGCGTCTGGCCGTCGATCGCCACGTTGGTGCGATCGATGACCAGATCGTAGGTGCCGGCGAAAGCGGGAAGAGTCGCGGTGAAGACAGCGGCAGTCGCCGCCCATGCGAGCAATTTCATGGCGGCCTCCCTCACTTCACGAACCGGATGACGCCCTTCATCCCGTCCTCGTAGTGGCCCGGGATGTCGCAGGCGAACTCGAGGTTGGACGTACGGGCGAAGGTCCAGACGAAGGTCGCGGTCTGGCCCGGGGCCACGGTGACGCCGCTGGAATGGGCCATGGCGGCCATCGAGGCGTGATCGTGCTGCCCCGTCTTCTGTCGCTCCATCATGTCGCGCATCATCTTTCGATGCTCGGCATGCTCGGCCACGGTGCCGATCAGCAGTTCGTGCGAATCGTGACCGTCGTTGCGCACCACGAAGCGGACGGTCTCGCCGTCGCGGACATCCAGGGACTTCAGGCTGAACGCATGGTCCGTGGCGACGACATCGATCACGCGCGTGACCTTGCCTGCCTGGCCGATCCTGCCGCCGCTCATGGCGTGGCCGGGACCGTGGGCCGACGCCGGCATGGCCGCAGCCAAAACCAGAGCGCCGACGAAGAAACGTCGCAACAACATGATGAACCTCCCGAGATCGAGAACCGCACAAACGAATGACGGTCTCAGGCTCGCGGAGGGGGCGGATCCTTGGTGAGGGCGACGCCGGTCATGAGGCGGGCACGCTCAGGCAGGTCGAGATGGACAGGCAATTGTACGCGACCGGCGGACGGCAGCGGCGGCAATGCATCGCCAACGGCCATCGACGGGCAGCATTGGCCGGCGGAGTGCTTGGCGGTCCCCTTGTCCGGACACTCCTTCGGCGGCGGCGCATGGTCGTGGCAATCCATGCCGGCCATCTGCTCCATCGGCGGCATCGCATGACTTGCCGTCGCCATCCCGAGCGGGGGCATGACGAAGGCTATCAGCGCGAGCAGCCACAGGAAGGAGCGGACGCGAACCATGTCAGCGCCGCCGGCTGTCCAGAACTTCGAGAATCTCGTCGATCTTGATCTGCCGGTCCTTCTCCGAGCCGGCATGGAAGGCGTGCGCCACGCAATGCTGCAGATGATCGCCCAGCGTCTCCTGCTCGACCTTGTCGAGCGCGGCGCGCACGGCGCGGATCTGGGTCAGCACGTCGATGCAGTAGCGTCCTTCCTCGATCATGCGGGCGACGCCGCGCACCTGGCCCTCGATCCGGCTGAGGCGCGCGAGCTGCGACTTCTTGAGCTTCTCGTCCATCCTTGAACCATACCCCCGTAGGGTATAGATAGCAAGCATGAGCCACGCCTGCTGCCACGGGTCCCACATCCCCGCCGCCGATCCCGCCATCGCCATCGACCCCGTCTGCGGGATGAAAGTGAAGATCGAGGGCGCGAAGAACACGACGGTGCATGAGGGGCAGACCTATTACTTCTGCAATCCAAAGTGCCTGCAGAAGTTCACCGCCGATCCGGTGCGCTACCTGAAGCCCGTGGCAGCCGAGACCGCGCCCCCGGTCGCGCCGGGCACGATCTTCACCTGTCCGATGCATCCCGAGATCCGCCAGGTCGGACCGGGAAGCTGCCCGATCTGCGGCATGGCGCTCGAACCTGCCGAGATCTCGCTCGACGACGGGCCGAACGAAGAGCTCGTGGACATGACCCGCCGGCTGTGGATCGGCGGGGCGCTCTCCGTGCCGCTGGTCGTGCTCGACATGGGCGGACATCTCTTCGATCTCCATCGCCTCCTGCCGCACGGCCTCGTGCCGTGGCTGCTGATGGCGCTGGCGACACCGGTGGTCCTGTGGGCCGGCGCGCCGTTCTTCGGGCGCGGCTGGCAGTCGGTTCGCACCGGCCATCTCAACATGTTCACCCTGATCGCGCTCGGCACCGGCGTCGCCTGGGCCTACAGCGTCGTGGCGACGATCTCGCCCGGCCTGTTTCCGGCCGGGCTCCGCGGCGCAGACGGAACGGTCCCGGTCTATTTCGAGCCGGCCGCCGTCATCGTCGTGCTGGTGCTGGTGGGCCAGGTCCTGGAACTGCGTGCCCGCGACGCGACCGGCGGCGCCATCAAGGCGCTGCTGGGACTGGCGCCGCGCACCGCCCTGCGCGTCGACGCCAACGGCAACGATGCCGAAGTCGCGATCGACCGGATCGCGGTCGGCGACCGGCTGCGCGTGCGGCCGGGCGAAAAGGTGCCGGTCGACGGCGCGATCGTCGAGGGCGCCGGCTCGGTCGACGAATCGAGCATCACCGGCGAGCCGATGCCGGTTTCCAAGGCGGTAGACGCCAAGGTGATCGGCGGCACGGTGAACGTGAGCGGCAGCTTCGTGATGCGCGCCGAACTGGTCGGCAGCGACACCATGCTGTCGCGCATCGTGAAGATGGTCGCCGAGGCGCAGCGCAGCCGCGCGCCGATCCAGCGCCTGGCCGACATCGTCGCCGGCTGGTTCGTGCCGACGGTCATCGCCGTTTCCGTGCTCGCCTTCGCCGCCTGGTCGATCTGGGGGCCCGCGCCGGCCTTCTCCTACGCGCTGGTCGCGGCGGTCTCCGTGCTGATCATCGCCTGCCCCTGCGCGCTGGGGCTCGCCACGCCGATGTCGATCATGGTGGGCGTTGGCCGCGGCGCCGCCGCGGGAATCCTGATCCGCAACGCCGAGGCGCTGGAGCGGCTTGAGAAGGTCGACACGCTGGTGGTCGACAAGACCGGCACCCTTACCCTCGGCAAGCCCACCCTGACCGCCGTCGACTCCCTCGGCGGCCTGCCGGAGTCCGAGATCCTGCGACTGGCCGCGAGCCTCGAACGCGGCAGCGAACATCCCATCGCCGCGGCGATCCTGGCCGGCGCCGAGGCGCGGGGCATCGCCTCCGCCGGCGTCGAGGACTTCGCCTCGCCCGCCGGCAAGGGCGTGTCGGGCCGCCTCGGCGGCCGTCGCCTGCTGCTCGGCAATGCCGCCCTCCTGCGCGAGGCCGGGATCGACGTCGCGGAGGCCGACGCGAGGGCCGATGCGATGCGCCAGGAGGGCGCCACGGTCGTCCTGCTGGCCGTCGACGGCATCGTCGAAGGGCTGCTGGCGGTGAGCGATCCGGTCAAGGACACGACGCCCGAAGCCCTGAGGCGCCTGCGCGAGGCCGGCATCCACATCGTCATGCTGACCGGCGACAACCGGCGCAGCGCCGCGGCGGTCGCCGCCCGGCTGGGCATAGAGGCGGTTGAGGCCGAGGTATTGCCCGAGGACAAGGCGCGGATCGTCCAGCGCCTGAAGGCCGGGGGCCGCGTAGTCGCCATGGCGGGCGACGGCATCAACGACGCCCCGGCCCTCGCGGCCGCCGATGTCGGCATCGCCATGGGCACCGGGACCGACGTCGCCATGGAGAGTGCCGGGGTTACCCTGGTGAAGGGCGACCTGCTGGGGATCGCCCGCGCCCGCCACCTCTCGCGGGCGACCATGGCCAACATCCGGCAGAACCTGTTCTTCGCCTTCGTCTACAACGCCGCCGGCGTGCCGATCGCGGCCGGCGTCCTCTATCCGTTCCTCGGGATCACGCTCAGCCCGATCCTGGCGGCGGCGGCCATGGCGCTCAGTTCGGTGAGCGTCATCGGAAATGCACTCCGACTGCGACGGCTGGAGATTTGATGCGGCTGCGAGATTTCTGGACGCGTCTGTCGCTTTACGCTTGATCCGGAGCCGGAGCGGCGGGAAATTGACTGCACCATGCGTCTGATCCACCGATCGCATCGCGCCGCCAACGCCGTCCGGACCGTGTCTCCGAGCGGCGAGCTGTTCGTTGCGTCGATCGTGATCTGCATGATCCTGGCGTCGTTCGGCGACGCGGTCGATCCGACGTGGCTCGGCGAAGCCGGGCTTGAGTTCGCCTTCTTCGATTTCGGCGGCGAGTTCTCGGTGCTGGCGATGCGCCACTGGCATTTGCTGGAGCTGTTGCTGGCCGGCGGCGCGATGGCGGCGGGGATCATGGTCCTGCGCATCGTGGTGGGCGCCTTCTTCCATCCGCTCGACCCCGTCCATCGGGACGCCGTCGAGAAAGTGCCGATAAAGCTCTGACGACTGACTGAACCACCGGCGACCGCCCTTCCTCGGGAAGCGCGGGGCGACGGCACTCATTCACTTGTTGTTGGAGACTTTCATGGAACTCGAACTGTTTTCGGGCGCATTCTTTTCCGCGCTCCTCGCCATCATCCTGATCGACCTCGTGCTCGCGGGCGACAACGCCCTCATCATCGGCCTGGTCGCACGCAACCTTCCCAAGGACAGCCAGAAGAAGGTCATCTTCTGGGGCACCTTCGGCGCCATCGCCATCCGCGCCCTGATGGCCATCCTCGTCGTCTACATCCTGGCTGTTCCGGGCTTCATGCTGGCGGGCGGTCTCGCCCTCGTCTGGATCGCGCGCAAGCTGCTGACGCCGCAGGACAAGGAAGAGGAAAGCCACCTCGTCAAGGCACCGGCCGCCAGTTTTGCTGCGGCGGTGCGCACCATCATCATCGCCGACGCGGTGATGGGCATCGACAACGTGCTGGCCATCGGCGGCGCGTCGCACGGCTCGATCCTGCTGATCCTGATCGGTCTGGCCATCAGCGTGCCGATCATCGTGTGGGGCAGCCAGCTCGTGATCAAGCTGGTCGACCGCTATCCGTCGGTCATCCTGGTCGGCGGCGCGGTGCTGTGCTGGACGGCCTACGGCATGATCGTGCGCGAGCCGATGCTGGTCGCCTGGTTCGAGGCGCATCCGGCCGCCAAGCTGGTGCTGGCGGTGCTGGCCTTCTCGATCGCCCTAGCGCCCTGGTACGCCGAACGCCTCAGCGAGCAGATGAAGCCGCTGACGGTGCTGCTGCCCGCGATGCTGATCTGGATGCTGGGCTTCGAGGCGGCGTCGAGCATCTGGAAGGTCCAGGTCGACTACCTGATGGCGACCACGCAGGGCGAATACATGCTCGAGGGCCTGCGCTGGATCGGCTGGCTGCCGTTCGCCGCCCTCTTCCTGTGGGTGCGCGAGCGCATGGTGCTGCGTAACGCCCGTCTGGCGCGCAGCGCTCAGTAGGGCTGAAATCGCACGGCTTGCGGGACTTGGGGTCGCGGCGTAGACCGCGCCCCATGATCCGCAAGCTGCTACCGCTTTTGGCGATGCTTTTGGCGCCGTCGGCCGCCTTCGCCGACGACGCTTCCTACTGCGCCGAACTTTCCCGCATCTATCGCCGCTATCTCAGTGGCCAGGGCAACGGCCAGCTCTTCCCCGACGTCGACGCCAGCGTGGCGATGAACGAATGCGCCAAGGGCAATTACGCCGCGGGCATCCCTCCGCTCGAGAAGAAGCTGCGCGACGCGCGCTTCACCCTTCCCAAGCGCGATTGACCGGTATCATCCGCCATTCGCGCCGAACGGGACGCGAAGGCCCTTTACGATACCGACAGCTCGGCGCCGGTCAGCCGGCGATAGGCTTCGAGGTAGCGCTTGCTGGTGGCCTCGACGACCTCGAGCGGCAGCTTGGGCGGCGGGGCTTCGCCGTTCCAGCGGCCCGCGTGGCGTTCGACGTCGAGCCAGTCGCGCAGCGGCTGCTTGTCGAAGCTGGGCTGCGGCCTGCCCTCGGCATAACCGTCGAGCGGCCAGAAGCGTGACGAATCCGGCGTCATTACCTCGTCGATCAGCAGGATTTTGCCGTCGGCGGTGCGGCCGAACTCGAACTTGGTGTCGGCAATGATGATGCCCCGCTTCAGCGCGACGTCGCGGCCGCGCGTGTAGACGAGGCGCGTCAGCCGCTCGAGCTCGGCGGTGACGTCGGCGCCCAGCGCCTTCTGCATCTGGCCGATGGTGATGTTCTCGTCGTGGCCACTCTCGGCCTTGGTCGCCGGGCTGAAGATCGGCGGATCGAGCCGGCCGCTTTCCTTCAGTCCGGTGGGCAGGGTCTCGCCGGCCAGGGTGCCCGCCTTGGCATATTCGCGCCAGGCCGAGCCGGTGATGTAGCCGCGGACCACGCACTCGATCGGGAAGACCGTGCCGCGCCGGCAGAGCATGGCGCGGCCGGCGATCGCGGCGCGGTGCCCCTTCAGCGCCGGCACGGCGGCGACGATCTCGTCGGCGGCGGCGGAGATCATGTGATGATCGACGAGATCGCCCAGCTGGCGGAACCACCAGGCGCTCACCTGGGTGAGAACGGCGCCCTTCTGCGGGATGGGCTCGGCCATCACCACGTCGTAGGCGCTCACCCGGTCGGTCGCGACCAGCAGCAACCGCTCCGCATCCACGGCATAGACATCGCGCACCTTGCCGCGCGCGATCCGCTCCAGCGGCAGGTCACTCACCGTCATCAGCATCGGCTTCAGCCTTCCTTGCGCATTTCCTCGAACACTTCCTTGGCGGTGAGCATGGCCTCGCGCACCGACGGCAGGCCGATATAGCCACAAAGATGCATCAGCGCCTCGGACAATTCGTCCTCCGTCCAGCCCTGGCGGCGGGCCATGCGCAGGTGGATGGCCAGCTCGGGCCAGCGCGCCTGGGCGGTGTCGGAGATGACGCAGATCAGTGTCTTCGTCTTGAGGTCGAGGCCGGGGCGCGACCACAGCATGCCGAAAACCGCCTCGCGGGCGTAGTCGCCGAATTTCTTCATCATCGGGTCGTCGTAGACCGACTTGTTCATGTCGGCGGCGAACTTCTCGCCCATCAGGCTGGCCCGGATCTCGCTGCCCTTCCTGTAGTTCTCGTTCTCGGCCATCGCTCCCTCCTTTGTGACGAAATCTGGACTGCAGCGTCCCGGAATTCGCGGGTAGGATCAATCGTTCGAAGGGGAGACACGTCGAGAAGATGGCCGCCAGCGGCACTGCAGTAGAACCCGCCGGCCGGCGGCGCCGGGCGGCGCTGACCCTGGCCGCCCTCGGCGTCGTGTTCGGCGACATCGGCACCAGCCCGCTCTACACGGTCAAGGAGTGCTTCAGCGAGTACACCGGCATCCAGCCGACGCACGACAACGTGCTGGGCATGCTGTCGCTCATCACCTGGGCGCTGATCGTCGTCGTCACGCTGAAATACGTCGTGGTGGTCATGCGCGCCGACAACAAGGGTGAGGGCGGCGTGCTGGCGCTGATGGCGCTGGTCGCCAGCCAGAACAACATTCCGACGAAGTGGCGTCGACGTCTCTACCTGATGCTGGGCATCGCCGGTGCCGCGCTGTTCTACGGCGACTGCCTGCTCACTCCCGCGATCTCGGTGCTGAGCGCCGTCGAGGGCCTGACAGTCGCCACGCCGGCCTTCCAGCCGATGATCATCCCGATCGCACTGGGCGTGATCGTCGCGCTTTTCTCGGTGCAGCATTTCGGCACCAGCGGCATCGGCCGGTGGTTCGGGCCGGTGACGCTGATCTGGTTCATGGTGATCGCGGTACTCGGCGCCCATCAGCTCGTGCAGCGGCCGGAGGTGCTGGCCGCGCTGTCGCCCCACCATGCGATCGGCTTCGCCCTGCGCGAGAAGTTCGTGGCCTTCGTGGCCCTGGGCGCGATCACGCTGGCGATCACCGGCGCGGAGGCGCTGTATGCCGACATGGGCCATTTCGGCGCCAAGCCGATCCGTCTCGCCTGGCTGGGTCTCGTCCTGCCGGCACTGCTGCTCAACTACTACGGCCAGGGCGCACTGATTCTTGCCGACCCGACCGCTCTGGCGAATCCTTTCTTCAATCTCGCTCCGGACTGGGCGCTCTATCCGCTGGTCGTCCTCGCCACCGCCGCCACAGTAATCGCCTCGCAGGCCACCATCTCGGGCGCCTTCTCCATGGCGAAGCAGGCCGCCCTGCTGGGCCTCAGCCCGCGCGTCCACATCCAGCACACGTCCGCCAGCGAGTTCGGGCAGGTCTACCTGCCGGTGGTGAACTGGCTGCAGCTCCTCGGCGTCGTCATCCTCGTGATGGCCTTCAAGTCCTCGACCAATCTCGCCTCCGCCTACGGCATCGCCGTTACAGGCACGATGCTGATCACCAGCACGCTGGTCTTCGTGATCGCGGTGCGCAAGTGGAACTGGGGCTGGCCGCTCAGCATCCTGGTGTTCGGCGCCTTCATGACGCTCGACCTCGCCCTGCTCTCCTCCAACATGCTGAAGTTCCTCGACGGCGGCTGGGTGCCGCTGGCGATCGCCGCCGTGATCTTCCTCTGCATGTGGACCTGGCTGACCGGCCGGGCCGCGGTGGCGAAGCGCGAGCAGGACGAGGCGCTGCCGCTCGAGGTGCTGCTGGAAAGCATCAACCCAGCGCGGGTGCACCGGCCGCAGGGAACGGCCGTCTACCTGACGGCCTTCTCCGGCAACGCGCCGCGTTGCCTGATGCACAATCTCAAGCACAACGAGGTATTGCACGAGCATGTGGTGCTTCTGAGCATTGAGGTGCCCGACATCCCCTTCGTTTCGCCGGAAGGACGCAGTCAGGTCACCCATCTTGGCAAGGGCGTGCATCGCGTGGTGATGCACTACGGCTTCATGGAGCAGCCCGACGTGCCGAACGACCTCGCGCTCCTGGAAGACAAGGGCATTCCGTTCGATCCGATGCGGACGTCCTACTTCGTGGGCCGCAACAGCTTCGTGAGCGCCGACAAGCCGCTCTTGCCGCGCTGGCAGCAGAAGCTCTTCCTCACCCTGTCGCGGTTCGCCGCCAGTGCAGGCGACTTCTTCGGCCTGCCTGCCAACCGCGTGGTCGAACTGGGCAGCCGCATCGAGATCTGACTCTAGGCGTCGAACCCCGACAGCGCGATCGCGTCCTGGGCGGGCGGCTGCAGGCCGCGCGACAGGAGATCGCCCAGCCGCGCGAAGATGCGGCCCGCCTCGGTGCACCCGACATCCTGCGTCACCGCCTCGGCCGCGATGTTGAGAAGCGCGTTACCGGCAAGGTCGCGACACTCCGGCGGCAGTCCTTCGACGGCGTCGGCGATCACGCGCATCGCGTGCTGCAGGTCGGACAGGCGATCGGGCATCGGTGCGGTCATGCAATCGGCCATCAGTTGAGACGCCCGGCCGCTGCGCCCGCCGCCGGCGCAAGCCTGAGGCCCGCGCCCGCCAGGGCGACGGCGAAGGCCTTGAGGCGGACGGCGGCAACGCGCGAGGCGGTGGGCGCCATCATGATGTCGAGCGAGGCGAGCAGCGATCGGTCGTGATCGGCCTGGGCGAGCCCGCACAGCGCCACCAGCACGGCCTCGTCTCGGCTGACGCTGGAGCAGGTCGGCACGTGGATTTCCATGGCGCGGCGTGCGCCGAACAGGAACGCATCCATGGCGATCACGAAATCCGGCAGCACCTCGAGCAGGCCCGCCACCTTGAAGCCGCGGTGGAGGATCGAGCCTTCGCCCGGCAGCGCACGGTCCTGCAGCCACTGGCGAAGCGCCCAGAGCACGAAGCGCTCGCCGACCGGCAGCGCGCAGGCGCAATCGAACCGGCCGCAGCCGGGCTTGAGGCCTTGCTGGGCGCTAGACTCTTGTTGTTGCGTGAATTCCATCGCCTCACCACTGCTGAAGGACCTTGACCGGAGTGGTAGTTTATGCAATTGAGACTCGTTCGCAACTCAAAAGGATGTGCAGGGGAGATGAGCGAGATGAGCCGCCCGTTTCGGACCGACGAAACGCAGCGCGACAGGCCGGAACTGACGATGCCGGCGGTGGAGAGTGTCGCGATCCTGCAGGGGCGCCGCGAGGTCCTCATCCGCCATGGCGCTGAACTGTATCGCCTGCGCCTCACCGCCTCGAACAAGCTCATCCTGACCAAGTGATCGAAGACCCCGAGGGGCCATCCCTCCTCGGCTAAACTGCCCAGCCAGCCGGTCCCTTCGCGGGCCCCCGCGAGCCAGGCGTCCTTTTTATCTTGGGGACCCGGCTCAAATGAAAACCCGCAGACTGCTCTATGCGCTGATGGCGACAACCGCCCTCGGGGCGCCTTCCCTCACGCCCGCCTGGGCGCAGGCCCAGACCGCGCCGCCCTCCGCCGACCCGACCCAGCCCGCACCCGCCACCCAAGGCGTGCCGACCCAGCTCGATGCCGTGACGACCGCCGCCATGCGCAGCCGGCGCCCGCTCGACGACGTGCCGGCCACCGTGTCGGTGATCACGACCGAGAACATCGATCGCGAAAACATGCAGGACGTTCGCGACCTCGTGCGCAACGAGCCGGGCGTCACCGTCGGCAACAATCCCAATCGCGCCGGCTTCCAGAATTTCGTGATCCGCGGCATCGGCGGCAACCGCGTGCTGCTCATGGTCGACGGCATGCGCACGCCCGACTTCCCCGACAGCAACCAGGGCGCCGGCACCTATTCGCGCGAACAGCCCGACCTCGAGGACATCAAGCGCGTCGAGATCATCCGCGGCCCCGCCTCCGCACTCTACGGTTCGGACGCGATCGGCGGCGTTGTGGCCTACACGACCAAGGATCCCGGCGATTACTTCCGTGACGGCAAGAACGTCTATGCCAGCGCCAAGGCTGCCTACAGCGGCGCCAACCAGCAGTTCACCGAATCGTTCACCGGCGCGGTTCGCTCGGGCAACGTCGAGTTCATGGGCATCTACACGAGGCGCGACGGTCAGGAGTACCAGCCGGCCCAGACGACGATCAGCCCGAACCCCACGACCTGGTACAACAACAACTTCTTCGCCAAGCTTGTGATCAAGCCGACCGAGGTCGACACGATCCGGCTCACCGGCTCGTACAACCAGAGCGGACAGAGCACCAACGTCCTCAGCGCCGTCGGCACCTTCCCCAGCCTGTTCGCTCGGGTCTACGACGAATGGGGACAGGACTATACGAACACCTATCGGATAAGCGCCCAGTGGGAGCACAACGCGCCGATCGGCTTCGTCGACCGGCTGAGCTTCCTCGCCTATTTCAACTCCGTCTATACCCAGGCCGATACCTATACGCTGCGCGGCGGAGTCACCAGCGTCGTCCCGAGCAATGCCCGCACCTCGCAGTTCTACTACACGCAGAACGTCACCGGTGCCGAGCTGCAGATGCACACCGATCGCGAGATCGGCGGCCTCGACAACTTCTTCACCTACGGACTGAGCTTCTCGTGGACGACCACGACCCGGCCGCGCAACCGCACACAGATCACGCTGGCGACCGGCGCCACGACGAACTCCGTGGGCGGCGAACTCTATCCGAACAAGAACTTTCCCGATACCGACACGGTCCAGGCCGGCATCTACGTTCAGGACGAGATCAGCGCACTGGGCGGTCGTCTGAAGATCACGCCGGCGGTGCGTCTCGACTACTACAACATGACGCCCAATCCCGATAAGTACTTCTGGAACTCCACGGGCGCTACGCTCAACGCCGTGCCCTCGGCCACCACCTATGTTTCGGCCTCGCCCAAGCTCGGCCTGTTGTACCATTTCAACGATACCTATTCGGGCTACTTCCAGTATGCGACGGGTTTCCGCGCGCCGCCGTACGACAACGCGAACTTCGGCTTCACCAATGCCGCATCGTTCTACCAGATCCTGCCCAACGCCAACCTGAAGCCGGAGACCGCCAACTCCTTCGAAGTCGGCTTCCGCGGCAAGTACGAGAACGGCTCGAGCTGGCAGCTCACCGGCTTCTACAATCTCTACAACAACTTCCTCGAAACCACCGTCGTCGGCATGGTGGGTCCGGTCACGCAGTACCAGTACGTCAACCTCACCAACGTGACGATCTGGGGCATCGAGGCGCGCGGCGAGTACCGCTTCGCCCCGGAATGGGCCGTTGCCGGCTGGACGGCCTTCGCGCAGGGCACCGACACGAGAACCGGCCTGCCGGTCGACTCGGTGTCGCCCTGGACCACGCAGGCCCGCATCCGCTACGGCTTCGACAAGGGCCTCGTGGCGCAGCTCATCGGTACGGTGGCGGCCGCGCACACCGCCGTCAGCAACCCGACCTACTTCCAGGCACCGGCCTACTTCAACCTCGACGCCACCGTCGGCTACGTCATCAACGATCACTTCAAGATCAACGCCGGCGCCTTCAACATCACCAACGCCAAGTACTGGAACGCGCCGGACACGATCGGCATCACGCCGACCAATCCGCAGCTCGATCTCTATGCCCAGCCCGGCCGGTACTTCGGCGTCAACCTTCTGGCCAAATGGTAGTCCCGGCAGCCCTCTCTGCCGAGCGACTGCCGGCGCCACCGGCACGCGGTCCGCGCGTGCCGGTGGCGTTGTCGCTTGCCCTGCACGGGCTGGCCATCGTTCCTCTTTTTCTCGCCGGCATGTCCGGCAGCAGCGCCAGCGACGACCAGCCGGCGTTGATGGTCGAGCTCTCGCTGGCCGCGCCGACTCCCGGTCCCGCCGCGGAAGCCAACCAACCCGATCCGACTCCCGAGCCGCTCCTCCAACCCGAACCGCCGACGCCTCCGGTCGAGAAAGCCGAGACGACGACGCCTCCCGAGCCGGAGCCGCCCCCTCCGCAAGAGGTTGCGGCCGTGGAGCCCGAGATCAAGGTCGAGGTTCCGCCACCGGATGAGCCGCCGCCGCCGACCGCCGCCGAGATGAAGCCGGTCGAAGTGCCCAAGCCCCGGCCGCCGCAGCCCAAACCGGCCGCCGCGCCACGCCCGACGGCACAGGCCGCCGTCACGAAGGCGCCCTCGCCCGATGCCGGCAACGCCAGCCTCACGCAGCAGGCGGCGGCGTCCTCCTCGTCGCTCATCGTGTTCGAGGGCAAGCCGCGCTATCGCGTGCCGCCGACGCCTGCGGTCTATCCACCGCGCTCCATTGAACTCGGCCAGCAGGGCGAGGTGCTGGTGCGCGTGCGTCTCCAGCCCGACGGCGCCGCCGCCGAGATCGTCCTGTGGCGCAGCAGCAACTTCCCCCTGCTCGACCGCTCGGCGCTGGCCGCGGTGCGCGGCTGGCAATTCCTTCCCGCCCTGCGCGACGGCCGGCCGGTCGCCGCCTGGGTGGAAATCCCCGTTCGTTTTCATCTCCGTTGAAAGGACTGCCCATGCTCTCGCCCTCGAACTCCGACCTCGCCGCCCGCTGGAGCCGCCTGCGCAGCGAGAAGCCCGCCCTGCGCATCCGCGACGCCGCCGCGACACTGGGCGTCGGCGAGGCCGAACTGGTGGCGCTCGGTGTCGGTCAGACCGCGACGCCGCTCGTCGCCGACTGGCGCGGCATCCTGAACGACATGCCGGGCGTCGGCCGCGTGATGTGCCTGACGCGCAACGAGCATTGCGTGCACGAGCGCCATGGCCGCTTCGAGGACGTCGACGTGAAGGGCCCGCATGGCATCGTTCTCGGCACGGACATCGACCTGCGCCTGTTCCTCGGACAGTGGAAGCATGCCTTCGCGGTGCGCGAACCGCTGAAGCAGGGCGAGCGCCTCAGCCTGCAGTTCTTCGATGCAGCCGGCGAAGCCGTGCACAAGATCTACGCCACCGACGAAACCGACCGTCCGGCCTTCGACACGCTGATCGCGCGCTACGCGGCCGCGACGCCGCCCGAGCTGAAGATCGTGGCCCGCGCGTCCGAAACCGCCGACCGTCCCGATTCCGAGATCGACCTGGAGGGGCTGCGCACGGCCTGGCGGGGCATGAAGGACACCCATGAATTCTTCGGCATGCTGGGCAAGTTCAAGGTCGGCCGCGTCCAGGCGCTGCGCCTGGTCGGCGAGGATCTGGCGCGCGAGCTGCCGGCGCGGTCGCTGCGCTCGGCCTTCGAGGCTGCGGCGGCCGACGGCACGCCCGTCATGGTCTTCGTCGGCAACCGCGGCTGCATCCAGATCCATAGCGGGCCGGTGAAGCGCCTGGTGGCCACGCCCGGCTGGTTCAACGTGCTCGATCCCGACTTCAACCTGCACCTGCGCGACGACGGCGTCGCCCGTGTCTTCTCGGTCCGCAAGCCCACCGAGGACGGCATCGTGACCTCACTCGAGGCGTTCGACGCGGACGGCCGCAACATCCTGCTGATGTTCGGCGCCCGCAAGCCGGGCAAGCCCGAGCTCGAGGACTGGCGGGCCATCGTGGCGCGTGTCGAGAAGCAGGCGGCGTCGTGATGAAGCGCCGCACCGTCCTCGGACTGGGCGCCGTCGCGGCCGCCGCCACGGCGCTCCCGGTCCATGCGCAACGGCCGCCGCGGATCGTGTCGGTCGGCAGCGCCATCACCGAGATCGTCTATGCGCTGGGCGCCGAGAACATGCTGGTCGGCGTCGACACGACCAGCCTCTATCCGGAGGCGGCGCGCGCGCTGCCCCAGGTCGGCTACATGCGCGCCCTTTCGGCGGAGGGCGTGCTGTCGCTCAAGCCGACGCTGATCATCGCGACGACCGCGGCCGGACCGCCCGGCGCGCTCGACCAGCTCAAGGCGACGGGTATCGAGATCATGGTCCTGCCCGACCACTACGACTACGACAGCGTCGTCGCCAAGATCGCGGCGGTCGGCAAGGTAACCGGCAAGGTCGCGGAAGCCGACGCGATGATCGCCCGGGGCCGCGACGCCATGAAATCGCTGGCAGCGACGCTCGCCAGGACGACCCGTCATCCGCGCGTCCTGTTCCTGCTCTCCATGACCGGCGGCGCCCCGCAGGCCGCGGGCCGCGACACCGCCGCGGCCGGCATCATCAAGCTGGCGGGCGGCGTCAATGCGATCGATGGCTATGCGGGCTACCGGCCGTTGACGCCGGAATCGGTCCTCGCCTCCAACGCCGATTACGTGCTGGTGACGCGTCAAACGGTGCAGGCGATGGGCGGCCGGCAGGCGATCCTCGACCAGCCCTCGCTCAACCGCACGCCCGCGGGCAAGGCCGGCCGGCTCATCGAGTTCGATACGCTGCTCCTGCTGGGCTTCGGCCCGCGGACCCCGGAGGCGGCGACCGAACTGGCGATGGCGCTGCATCCGGAACTCGCCCGCGCGCCGTGAAAATGACCGCGCTCGCCCTCCGTCGGCCGATTCCCCTGTTCGCGCTGGCCGCCGTGGCCAGCGTGGTCGCGAGCCTCTGCATCGGCGCGTTTCCGGTGGGACCGGGCCAGATCCTGTCGGCCCTCGGCCTGTCGAGCGCGCCGCTCGACGACACGACGGCGGCGGTCCTCTATGCCATCCGTGCGCCGCGGGTCGTCGCGGCCTTCGCCGTCGGCGCCGCGCTGGCGGCCGGGGGCGCGGCGATGCAGAGCCTGTTCCGCAACCCGCTGGCCGATCCTGGCCTGCTGGGCGTGTCGAGCGGCGCCGCGCTCGCGGCGGTCGCGACGATCGTGCTGGGCGAGCGGGTGATGCACGTCGTACCGCCGGAGCTGCGGCCCTGGTCGCTCCCGGTCGCGGCTTTCCTCGGGGGACTGGCGGCCACCGTCCTCGTCTATCGCATTGCCGCGCGCGAGGGCGTGACGCTGGTGGGCACCCTGCTGCTGGCCGGCATCGCCATCAACGCGCTCACCTCGGCCGGCATCGGCATGCTGGTCTTCGTGGCCGACGACCAGCAGCTCCGCACCCTGATCTTCTGGACGATGGGCGGCTTCGGCTCGGTCACCTGGGTGGCGATCGTACCCGCACTATTGATCCTTGCCATCAGCGTGCCGACCCTGCTGCCGACCGCGCACCTGCTCGATGCGCTGGCGCTGGGCGAGCGCGAGGCCGGTCATGTCGGCGTCGACGTCGAACGCCTGAAGAAGCGGCTGGTGGCCCAGGTGGCGCTGGCCGTCGGCGCAGGCGTGGCGATCTCGGGCATCGTGGGCTTCGTCGGCCTGATCGCGCCGCACATCGTTCGTCTGCTGCTCGGTCCCTCGCACCGCACCCTCCTCCCGGCCGCCGCCCTGTTCGGCGGCGCCTTCCTCGTTCTCGCCGACGCGCTGGCGCGGACCATGGTGTCGCCGGCCGAACTGCCGATCGGCGTGCTCACCGCATTGGTCGGCGGCCCGTTCTTCCTCTGGCTGCTGGCGAGCCGCGCCGCGCGGGGTGGACTGTGAAAATGCTCCAGGCGATCGGCATCGAGGTCCGCGCGCGCGCCCGGACCCTGTTGCGCGACGTCTCGCTCGAAGTGGCGCCGGGCGAGTTCGTGGCGATCATCGGTCCCAACGGCGCAGGCAAGAGCACACTGCTCAACGCCCTGGCAGGCGACCGCCCCCTGAGCTCGGGCGAGATCCTGCTCGATGGCCGGCCGTTCGGTCAGTGGAGCAAGCGCGAACTGGCGAGACGCCGCGCCGTGCTGCCGCAGCACTCGGCGGTGGCCTTCGACTTCACCGGCCTGCAGATCGCCATGCTGGGATTGCTCGCCTTCCGCGGCAGCCTGTCGGAACGCGAGATGCAGGCGCTGGCCGAAAGGGCGCTCGCCGAGACCGAGGCGCTGGCCTTCGCCGACCGGCCCTACACCGTTCTGTCCGGCGGCGAACGCCAGCGCGTGCAGCTTGCCCGCGTGCTGGCCCAATGCGACGCCGATCCGGCGGCCACGCCGTTCCTGTTGCTCGACGAGCCGATCACCGGCCTCGATCTCTCGCACCAGCATGCCGCCCTCGCCAGCGCACGGCGACGCGTCGATCGTGGACTGGGCGTGCTCGCCGTCCTGCACGATCTCAACATGGCGGCGCGCTATGCCGACCGCGTGGGCATCGTCGAGGACGGGCGTGTGACCAATCTGGGACCGACGCGCGAAACGCTCGCTCCCGATCGTCTGTCGCACGTCTTTGCGACGCCGATCGTGCGAATCGAGACTGGCAGTGGGACTGCATTCTTGAGCCCCGGCTGATTCACCGTGAATCGGTGTTCAATCCGACATAAACCCGCCGGATTCGGTCGATGATATGATGCTTCAGCCAGAACTCAGATTTCTGACCGCGGGCATCCATGGGCGAACGCCCCATTCTCTTGACGACGACGCGTCTCGGCGTGCGCCCCCTCGGCGTGCGTGGCGAACCGCTGCATTCGGTGGCGGGCCAGCTTCTCTCGGTCATCCGCCGACGGCTGGGCGATGGGACGGCCGAGCTGCTGGCCGATCCGCAACTTCGCGAATCCGGCGATGGCATCGACTGGTATGCGCATCGGGGCGGCACGGTCCAGCGTCTCTCGAAATTGAGTGACTACGAACGCGCGGAGATCCTGCACAAGGCGGAAGAACGGCTCGCTGCCATCCGTGCCCTCGGCGCACAGCTCAAAGGGTCGGAGACCAGCGAGGAAGCGCGGCTGATCGGCCGAGCCCTCGAACTCTCGACGTCGCGTCCCTCGGACGATTTCGTGTTCGTGGTCGATGGGCAGCCGGTGATCGTCGCCTGGGGGTACGAGGCCGACGCCGCCGCGAGCCTGCAGCAAGCCTTCACGCTGGCCACGGTGCCGCCGGCTGCCACGCCGCAGGCCGTGTTCGCCAGCGCACCGGCCGCCGCCCTGCCCGCGACGCGCATCGTCGGATGGGCCCCGTGGTTCAGCGCCTTGCTGTTCGGACTGCTCCTGCTGCTCCTGCTGCTGCTGACCTCGTGGATGCTGCGGGCCTGCGCGCCGGTCGACCCGACGCTGAATGTCGCCACGCTGGAGACGCCGGCGCCGCCTGCCCCGGAGGCGCCCCCCGATCCGACGCCGCTGCTGAAGGCCGCGCTCGATTCGGCGGGCGACGAGGAACGCAAGGTCAAGGCGGAGCTCGTGGCGCTGCAGGCCGAGCTCAAGGACAAGCTCGAACAGTGCAAGCCGATCGAGCCCCCCAAGCCACCGCCGGCCCCGCCGCCCGTGGCCAAGGTCGATCCGCCCAAGCCGGCGCCTCCGCCGGCTCCGAAGCCACAGCCGCCGCAGCAGGCCTCCGCGCCGCCGGTCAACCGGCCGCCGCCGGGCCAGCTCCCTTGCGACTGGTCGGGCGATTCGGGCGGCGAGGGCGTGACGCGCAACAAGCACTATCTCGGCGACAAGCCGGGCTTTGTGGCGCTCAACTACCAGCTCTTCGTGCGGCCCGACGACATCAAGGTCATGTATCGCGGGCAGAACATCGCCGGCACCGGCGGCCCGCGCAGCGGTCGCGGCGGCTTCGGCTTCGACTGGAACCCCGTCGCGGGGGATTATTCGGTCGACGTGATCGTAACGGGTGAACAATGGGGCACGCGCTGGAACTACGCGATTTCCTGCCCGCGGGCCGGCAGACGGTGAGGAACTAGATGGCCGCAGGTCCGCTACTCGTCAGTGAGCCGCTGCAGCGCTACCGCGCGCTCGGCCTGGCCGGCGATCCGGTGTGGCGCGCCGCCGGACAGTTGCGCGCCGCCATCGCCGCGCGCCTGTCGCGCGAGCATGCCGATCTCCTGGCTCTGCCCGAGGCCGATCCGGGCGGGCGCAGCATCAACTGGTACGCACCTTTCGACGGCGAGGTGAGGCGGCTCGGAGATCTCGGCGATGCCGAGCGGCGCGAGGTCCTCGACAAGGTGCAACGCCTGCACGGCGAGATCGCCGGCCTCGCGACGCAGATGGAAGCAGCCGAACGCTCGAACGCGGAGCGCAACTTCGCCCGCCTGCTGCGCCACGCGCTGACCGCGCCGGGCGAGGAAACGCTCTACGTCGTCGACGGCCACCCGGTGATGACCTTCTGGGGCTTCACCGCCGACGCCGCGCTCCCGGGCGTGTTCCTCAACAGTCCGCCGCCTGCCGTCGCGCCGCGCCTGGCCGCCAACCCCGTCGGCCGACCGGAAGCCGTGATGGCCTCCGCGCCAGCCGTCGCTTCGGTCGCGGCGACGCGCACCGTCTGGTGGCAATGGTTGCTGCTTGGCGCGTTGCTGATGCTGATCCTGGCGCTGCTTGCCTGGCTGGTGCGCCCCTACCTGCCGCACCTCGAGCCGCGGATCGAGGCCGAGGCCCGCGAGCAGGCATTGCGCTTCGCCGTGCGCCAGCCGCTGGAGCTGCAGCAGACGCGCGTCTCGACCCTGGTGCAGGACAACGAATCCCTGCGCCTCGAATTGGCGCGCCTGACCGACGAACTCGCACGCCGTGGCGGCGACTGTGCCGCGGGCGTGCTCGGGCCGGGCGGCGTGATCGTCGGCTCCGTCGGCGGCCCGCCGATCGAGCGCGGGGCCGGCCCCGACCTGGGCGTGCCGGGCACAGATCCCGGCAAGGATGCCAGCAAGGACCTCGACAGGCAGCAGGAGGCCATGGGTCCAAACGGCAAGGATGGCAAGGGTCCGGACGAGCAGAACAAGGACAAGAACGGCGCGTCGAAGAACGACGGCCAGAACGGCAACAAGGACGTTGCCAAGAAGGACGAGCCGAAGCCGATGGTTGTGCCGCCCGAGGCCAAGCAGAAGCAGGACCTGGCCTTCCTCAAGGGCGACTGGCGCTCGCGCACCGGCCTCGCCACCGCGACCGGGGAGAACGACATCCGCCCCTCCTACACGCTCGACGACAAGGGCAAGGGCAAGGTGTCGTTCACCCAGAAGAACGGCGCCACCTGCGAGGCCCCGGCCGAGGCGCGCTGGGACGGCACCAGGCTGGTGATCGAGGAGAAGAGCAATCCACGCTGCAGCGACGGCAAGACCTACGCCCGCAATACCGTGAACTGCGAGATCGGCGCCGATGGTGCGGCGCAGTGCAAGGGCAGCCAGCCCGGCGACACGCGCAGCTACAAGGTGCAGATCGGGCGCTGAGACCCTACATACACATGCAGCATGATGGCCGTACTGGATTGACATGAGCGACCTTGCCCGCCTGCCGAGCTACCCCAGCCCGACGACGCTGATTGCCCGCTCCGGCATCCAGTTCCTCGACTTCGGCTTCGATCCCGTGCGCCTCAAGGTGCGCGAATGGGGCTTCCACGACGCCGCCGCCACGAGGGCGGTCGACGATCTGGTGCAGCTCGACTTCGACGAGGGCCGCGGCCAGTACGAGGTGGTCGAGAACGGCCGTCGTCGCGCCGCCGACCCCAACCTGGTCATCACCGCCAAGGACGCGCTCGCGCCCTTTCTCGACAAATGGGTGCCGGTGCCGTTCCTGCAGGTGCGGCCCAACAACCAGTTCCGCGAAGGCCCCGCCGATTGGGCCCGCGTGCGCGTGGTCGATCTCGAGGCGCGCTACGGCTCGGGCTATCGCGATGAGCAGGGCAACCGCTATCGCGCGGTGCTGGCGTTCGACACCGGCCTGATCGCCGAGGCCGAGGGCCGCGCCTATCTGGCGCCTTCGCCGAAGGACGTGACCTCGGGCGCGCTGTTCGCACTGGCGCCGCAGCAGCGGGCCAACCACTGGCTGCTGCGCCAGGGCTGGATGGTGCAATGGCTCGAGGAGCTGTTCCACGAACTGCATCCGCGCGCGACGGCGGAAGAGATCGACAACGACATCAAGCAGAAGCCTCAGGAAGCCACCGCACGCTACCTCGCCTTCCTCGGCCTGCTCGCGGCGGCCGCGCACTTCCCGCCAGTCAAGCTGGTCGGCGACGCCGAACGGCCCGGCCGCGGCGCCATCGAGGTCGACCTCGTGCTCGACGTCGGCAACTCGCGTACCTGCGGCCTGCTGATCGAGGCGGCGGGCGAGTTGGGCGTCAACCTGAACGATTCCTACGAACTCGCTTTGCGCGATCTCTCGCATCCCGAGGTCGTCCACACGCGCCCCTTCGAATCGCGCGTGGAGTTCGCCCAGGCCTGGTTCGGCAAGAACCATCTCTCGCGGCTGGGCGGTCGCGCCGATGCCTTCGTCTGGCCGACCATGACCCGCGTCGGTCCCGAAGCGACGCGGCTGGCGGCGCGCCGGCGCGGCACCGAAGGCAATACCGGCATGTCGAGCCCCAAGCGCTACCTGTGGGACGAGGAAGCGCAGCCCCGCGAATGGCGCTTCAATGTCGCCTATGCGCAGGACCAGACGGCGATGCCGGCCGCGGCCGGACCGATGGCCCAGCTCGTCAACCAGAAGGGTGAACCGCTGCATCTGGTCGATGCCGACGCCGATTCCGCCGATCACCTCCCGGTGTTCGAGCCGCTCTACTCGCGCTCCTCGGTGATGACCTTCGTGCTGACCGAAGTGCTGCTGCAGGCGCTCACCCTGATGAACTCGCCGCAGCAGCGCGGCCGCCGCGCCCATGCCGAGACGCCGCGCCGCCTGCGCCGCATCGTGCTCACCCTGCCGACCGGCATGCCGCTCGCCGAGCGGCTGATCTTCCGCAAGCGCGCCGAGGCCGCGCGCGACCTCGTCTGGATGATGATGGGCTGGAAGCTCGACGATCCAGCGGCGCCGGCGCCGCGCGTGCTCACCGACTGGGACGAGGCGAGCTGCACGCAACTCGTCTATCTCTACACGGAGGTCGCGCGCAATTTCGGCGGCGACGCACGCCGCTTCTTCCAGATCACGCGCAAGCCACGCGGCAAGCCGCCCGAGGACGTGCTCAACATCGCGAGCATCGACGTGGGCGGCGGCACCACCGACCTGATCATCAATTCCTACCGGCTCGAAGGCGCCGGTACGTCGGTGACGCTCTTCCCGGAACAGAAGTTCCGCGAGGGCTTCAACGTGGCGGGCGACGACATCCTGCTGCGCGTGGTCCAAGGCCATGTGCTGCCGCCGATCGAGTCGGCACTGCGCACCGCCGGCATCGCCAATCCGGGTGACCTGATGGCCGAGCTGGTGGGTGGCGATCGCGGCGGCGAGGACGTGATCCAGCGCAACCTGCGCCAGCAGTTCGCGCTGCAGATCGCCCAGCCGATCGCGCTCGAGTTTTTACGCGCAGCGGAGACCTACGATCCCACCTCCGGTGTCGTCGCAGCCGAGCCGCGCGCCTACGAGACCTTCTTCCCGGGCGGCGCCAAGCCGTCGGACGAAGTCGTCACCTTCGTGAACGAGGCGGCGCGCAAGCGCGGCGCCCAGAACTTCGACCTGCGCACCGTCGTGTTCCCGGTCGACCTGCCGGGCCTCGACAAGACGGTGCGCGCCGAGATGGGCCGCGTGCTGGCGCCGCTCGCCGAGATCGTCCACGCCTACGATTGCGACGTGCTGCTGCTCTCGGGTCGGCCCTCCCGCCTGCCCGGCATCCGCGCGCTGGTGATGGAGCTGCTGCCGCTGCCGCCGGAGCGGGTGATCTCGCTGCACGAGTACCGGGTCGGCGCCTGGTATCCGTTCCGCGACGCGCGCCTGCGCGTCGAGGATCCGAAGACCACGGTCGCGGTTGGTGCCATGATCGCGGCGCTGGCGCAGTCGCAGCTTCCGGACTTCTCCTTCCGCTCCGACCTGCTGCGCTCCAAGAGCATCGCCCGCTTCATCGGCAAGCTCGACGGCGGCGGTCGCCTGCAGAAGGAGGACCTCGTCTATCGCGACGTCGATCTCGACAATCGCGAGTACGAGCTGCCGGAGATCGCCTTCGAGTTCCGCGGCCCCATGTGGCTGGGCGCGCGCCAACTCGACCTGGTGCGCTGGCCGGCGGCGCGGCTCTACGCGCTGGAATTTGCCAAGCCCGAGTATGCCGAGCGCCATGCGCGCGAGACGCCGTTCCGGATTGCGCTGGCCCGGGTGAAGCCCAAGGACAAGGATTCGGGCGACGTCGAACGTTTCCGTCTGCGTCAGGTGACCAATCGCGATGGCCGTGCCGTCGCGCTCGACCGCCTGACTCTCCGCCTGCAGACATTGCCGCGCCGTGAGGGCTACTGGCTCGACACGGGCATGCTCAAGACCGGTTAAGGACCGTTCGGGAAGATCATGGACACAGTCGATCTCAAGCTGGCCCAGGACTGCGAGGCGCTGGCCGTCACCGCGAGCGAGGGCGTGGCGTGGCTGCGCAACGCGGCGGAGCAGTCGCCGACCGTGGCGCAGCAGGCGCCGTCGCTGGTCGGTGAGCTGCAGAAGGTTCGCAATCAGAGCCGCAAGCTCGCACGCGCCGCGCGACGTCGCATGTGCGTGGGCGTGTTTGGCCCCAGCCAGGCCGGCAAGTCCTATCTCGTCTCGATCCTGGCGAGCCGCGACGGCCGCCCGCTGCAGGCGCGCTTCGCCGACAAGGCCTACGATTTCCTGCGCGAGATCAACCCGCCGGGCAATCGCGAATCGACCGGCCTCGTCACCCGCTTCGGCCTCGGCCTCAGCGACGGCTCGACGGAGTTCCCGGTGCGTGTGCGGCTGCTGACGCAGACCGACATCGTGAAGATCCTGGGCAACTCCTTCCTGCTCGACTTCGACCACCAGAAGGCCGAGTTCATCGGCCCCGATGGCGCCGCGATCCGCAAGCGCCTGACCGAGCTGCGCGCCAAGGCGCATCCCGCGCCGGTCGGCGACCTCGAGTCCGACGACGTGCTCGACCTGATCGAGTATTTCGACACGTTCTTCGCCGGCGTCACTGCCGAGCTGCGCACCGACTACTGGCGCGAGGCCATCGAACTCGCGCCGCGCCTGTCGGGCACCGACCGCGCCCGCCTGTGGTCGGTCCTGTGGTACGACTTCCAGCCCTTTACCGATCTCTACCTCACGCTCTACGACGGGCTGCAGAAGCTCGGTCACGCGCCCGAAGCCCTGCTGGGCATGGACGCGCTGATTCCGCGCGAGAAGAGCATCGTCGACGTCCTGACGCTCGACCGCCTCGGCGCCGACGGCGACGACACGCTGCTGGTGCGGCCCCGCCAGGCAGACGGCCGGTCCTCGCCCGACGCGCGCCTGCCACGCTCGCTGGTCTGCGCGCTCACCGCCGAGCTGAACGTCGCGATCGACGAGAAGCCTTGGGATTTCTTCGATCACACCGACCTGCTCGACTTTCCCGGCGCCCGTTCGCGCCTGAAGCTCGCCAACCTCGACGACGTCGCCAAGACCAAGGGTGTCGCCGAGGGCGCCAACCCGCTGCGCGAGCTGCTGCTGCGCGGCAAGGTGGCCTATCTTTTCCAGCGCTACTCCGCCGAACGCGAACTCAGTGCCATTCTTCTCTGCATTCCCGACGGCAACCAGGAAGTCCGCGATCTCTCCGACATGATGACGGCGTGGATCGACCAGACGATCGGCGCCACCCCGGCCGACCGCGCCAAGCAGAAGAACGCGCTGTTCCTCGTACTCACCAAGATGGATCGCGAGTTCGAGCAGAAGGCCGGCGAGACCGAGGAATCGCGGCGCCTGCGCTGGAGCGCGCGTCTCGGCAACTCGCTGGTCAACAACTTCCGGGGCGAGTGGCCGCTCAACTGGAACGGCAAGCCGTTCGACAACAGCTTCTGGCTGCGCAATCCGACCGTCATCGACGAGCGGCTCATGGAGTGTGATGGCGGCCGCGAGGTCGGCATCGCCGATAGCTTCGCCCAGCGCGCCGGCGAGCTGCGCCGCCACTTCGTCGAGAACGAGGATGTGCGCCGCCACTTCGCCAATCCGGCCCTCGCCTGGGACGAAGCCTTCCGCGCCAACGACGGCGGCGTGGCGTACCTGGTGAAGAGCCTGATCCCGGTCTGCGATCCCGCCATCAAGCGCGCCCAGGTCCGCGGCCAGCTCGACGTGCAGCTGCGCCGCCTGGTCGACCGGCTTGCCGGCTTCCACAGCGCATCCGACGGCGATGCCCGCGCCAAGAAGCGCGATCTCATCCAGACGGTGCTGCGCGGTCTCGCCAACGTCATCCAGCAGCAGCTGTTCGGCGAACTGGTGGCCGCGCTGCAGGTGGCCGACACGGCGCTGCGCGAGATCTACTTCCGCATCGCCACGGCGCAGCCCTCCGAAGAGGGCCTGGGCAAGAACGGGATGGGCAAGAACGGCAAGCTGCAGCCGGCCGCCGCGCAATCGACCGGTGCCGCCGTCGATATCGGCGCCATCTTCGCCGACGTGTTCGGCGAGGAGACCGGCCGCACCCCGCCGCCGTCCGGCGTGATCGAGGACCGGGCGGAGCGCTTCGCCCGCGAGGCCGCGGAATACTGGCTGGAGAACATGCGCCGCGTCGGCGCCGACGAGAAGGCGCTGTCGCACTTCGGCGTCGATCGCCAGCATCTCGGCTGGCTGATCGACGAGCTGATCGTCGGCGCCCACAGGCTGAAGCTGATCGACCAGCTCTCCCACGAGGTACGCGAGCTGGAGAACGCGGCCAACGCCAAGTGGGAGGAGATCGCCGAGCGCCAGGTACGCACGGCCTCTTCGGCGCTGAACGGCTATGTGAGCGCGCTGGGCTTCGACAAGCTGCCGCTCGATCAGCGCCCGGGCCTGCCGCCCAACGCGCCGCTGCGCCGGGTGTTCGAGCAGCCGACGATCATGATCGACGGCATCCCGCAGCTCAGCGAGAACCCGGCGCCGATCTACGCCGACTACTGCAAGGACTGGATGCGCGCTTTCCTGCAGCTGGCAATGGACAATGTCGGCTACGAAGGCGGCCGCGAGATCACGCCCGAGCAGAACGACCGGCTGGGCGCCATCCTGCGCACCGTGGCGGCCTGAGGATTCCGATGCCCGTCCGCGCGACCATTGCCCCGCTGCCGGAACCCGGCCACGCGCTGTTGCGCGTGAGCGAACTCGATGCGGCACCCGAAGGCCTCACCCTTTCGATCCAGCGCCAGCAGGGCCCCGAGACGCATCTCGCCGATGACGGATGGCGCCGCACCGAGACCTGGCTGCTGCCCGACGAGGTGAGCCGCAACGGCGACGTGCTGGAGTTCCATCTCGGCCCCGAGATCTGCGACCGGCTGGCCGGTATCGCCACCGTGCGCCTGCGCGTGCGCGAGCCCGACATCGGCGTGGTCGGCACGACGGTCGTGGCCTGGCCCGCGATGCTGACGTCGGGCGCGGCAGGCACTTCCGGCACCTACGACGACACGGTGCGCTTGCGCCGCCGCCAGCAGGCCGCGCCGCCGCCTCCGCCCGAACTGCCGCCACCGCTGGAAATCCCGCCCGAGCCGCCGCCTCCCCCGCCGCCGCGTCCCGAACTGCGGGCGGCGCGCGATCCGATGGCCGACGTGCCGAAGCGCTCCGGCGCGACGGGCTGGATGATCGCGGCCGTCCTCGTGCTGCTGGCGGTGGGCGGCGGTTATTACTACTGGACCAACCATCTGCACCCGCCGGAGCCGGTGGTGGCGGCGCCCCCGCCCGCGCCGACGCCCCTTCAGCCGGCCGCGTCGCAGCCCCCGCCCAAGTCGGTGCGCGAGACGGTGGCCGAGTATTTCGCGACCAAGCCCGCGCCGGACGCGATGCTCGCCAAGGCGCAGGAGTTCGCCAAGGCCGGCGATGTTTCCGCCGCCTTCCTGGTCTATCGCCACGCCGCCGAGCAGGGCAGCGCCGCCGCGCAGCTTGAACTCGCGTCCTTCTACGATCCCACACAGCCCGCCCGGGCCGGATTCCCGCATGACGGCACGCAGGCGGCCGACTGGTACGAGCGCGCGGCGCTGACGGGACTGGCCGAGGCGCAGCGCAAGCTCGGCCTGTTGCTGGCCAAGGGCGGCGCCGGGCTCAGCGCCGATGTGACAAAGGCCAGGGTTTGGCTACAACAGGCGGCGGCACAGAACGATGCCGAGGCAAAGAAGGCGCTGGACGGTCTGCCCAAATGAAGTGGAGTCTCCTGCTGCCGGTGACGGCGGCGCTTCTTGCCGGACCGGCGCAGGCACAGACGGCAAAACCCGCAAGCCCGCCGCCACCGCCGACCAACCTCGCCTGCGGTGTACTCAAGGCGGAGACTTCGAAGACGGGCTCTACTTCGAACTGGACCGTCTCAGGCCCGGCGGGAAAGAACACCGAGACCGGCGTGCTGAAGAGCGGCCCGCGCTTCGAGTGCCTCGAGGGCGCCGTGCTGACGGTCGAGTTCACGTCGACCGCCGGGCACTCCTTCTTCGATGCCTACTTTCCCGACGGCACCAACATCGGCTACGGCCGCCAGCAGATCGATCGTCGCGGCGGCCGCGTCATCCTGCCGATCCAGGCCAAGGGCCGCATCGCCGCGCCCTACCGCACCGCCTTCGACTATCACTGCAAGCTCACCATGCCAGCCGATCCGATCACCCCTGCCATGCGGGCGGAGTGCGCCTTTTAGCAAGACGAGCTCCGCGAGGCCTTGCAGGCCGCCGAACCGGCGCCCGCGGGTGCGTGATCGTGGAAGGTCCGGAATGCGCCTGCATCGACGGGCTTTCGGCCGTTCGCGACCGCGCGACCGGCGCGGGCCTCGACGTCGTCTCGTTCGATCACGGGGCGGAGCGGCTCGTCCTCAGACCAGCCGGTATCCCACGCCGGGCTCGGTGAGGACGTGCTGCGGCGAAGCAGGATCGGTTTCGATCTTCTGGCGAAGCTGGCGGATGTAGACGCGCAGGTATTGCGGATCGACGGCCTCGTCGCGCCACACCTCGCGCAGCAGGTGACGATGCGTCAGCACCTTGCCGGCATGGATCGCGAGCTGTTCGAGGATGTCGTACTCCTTGGGCGACAGCTTCACCGCCTCGCCGTCCCGCTCGACCAGCCGCCGCACCAGATCCACCTTCAGCGTGCCGCTGGCGAAACCGCGGTCCGCGCCCTGCTGCTGCAGCCGGTGGCGCAGCGCCGCACGCAGCCGCGCCATCAGTTCCTCGGCGCCGAACGGCTTGGTGACGTAGTCGTCCGCACCGGAATCGAGGGCCGCCACCTTGGTGGCCTCCTCGCCGCGGCCCGAGAGGACGACGATAGGCACCGGCCCGAACTTGCGGATCTCCGCGATCAGTTCGAGGCCGTCGCGATCGGGCAGGCCGAGATCGAGCAGGATCAGGTCCGGCCGGTGATGCCGCATCGCCTGCAGCGCTTCCGCACCGGTAGCCGCCTCCAAGGTGCGATAGTCGTGCCCTGCCAGGGTCGTGCGCAGCAGCCGGCGGATCGGCGGCTCGTCCTCGACGATCAGGATCGTGGCGCCGTCAGCGGTCATTCGGAGACACCGGGAAACTCACCATGAACTCCGCACCGCTGCGATCGCTCCTGTTGCGCGCGGTGAGCGTACCGCCCATCGCCTCGACGAAGCCACGGGCAATGGCGAGGCCCAGCCCCGTGCCGGCCCGCCGCCGGTCGCCCGATTCGGCGCGATAGAACTTGTCGAAGATACGATCGAGATCGCCCTCTGCAAGTCCCGGTCCCTCGTCGCGCACCACGATCTCGACCCGGCTCCCCTCCCGCCTCGCCTCGACCGAAATCCGGCCGCCGGGCGCGGAATATTTGGCGGCATTGTCGAGCAGGTTGAACAGGACCTGCTCGGCCAGGACGAAATCGAGCTGCAGCGGCGGCAGGTCAGGCGACACCGTGCTCGAGGTCGCGTGGCCGGCGACCAGCGGTGCGGCACGCCGCAGGGCGGTCGAGACCAGGTCGCCCACTTCGACGGCCTCGCGCCGGGGCACGATCGCGCCTGCGTCGAGGCGCGTCATGTCGAGGAGGTTGCCGACGAAGCGGTCGAGGCGTTCGGCCTCGCCCTGCGCCGTCGCCAGCAGCTCCTCGCGTGCGGCTGCGTCGTAACGCTCGCCGAAACTGCGCAGACTGGACAGCGCTCCGATGATCGAGGCGAGCGGCGTGCGCAGGTCGTGCGATACAGAGGTGAGCATCGCCGAGCGCAGACGCTCGCGCTCGGCGCCCAGTCGGGCCTGGTCGATATCCTCGGCCAGCGTCACGCGCTCGATCGCGACCGCGGCCTGATTGCCCACCGCCTCGAGCAGCCGGCGCTCGCCCGCGGTCAGTTCATGGCCTTCTTTCTTCGGCAACACGCCGATCACCGCGATCGCCGAGCGGCTGGTGCGGATGGGCACGAACAACCAGCGCCCGCCCGGCAACGTATCGGTGCCCCGGCCCGCCGGCCGGTCGGCATCCCAGGACCAGCGCGCGGCCGCGAGATCGGCTTCGCTCAGCGCCCCGTCCGGCGGAAAGGCCGCGCGGGTCGCGAGGCCGCCCGCCTCCGGCATCAGCACGACGATTTCCGCGGCGAGCAAACGGGCGAGATGCGAGACCACGATCCAGAGGAGATCGTAGAGATCGACGACGCCCGCGATCTTGCGGCTGAAGGCGTAGAGCCCGGCGGTGGTCCGTGCCTCGCGACGGGCCGATTCGGTCTGGGTGCGGGTTCGCGCCGCCAGCGCGCTGGCGATCACCGCCACCACGACGAACAGGAACAGCGCCATCACGTTGGCCGGGTCGGCGATGGTGAACTGGTAGAGCGGCGGCAGGAAGAAGAAGTTGAAACAGGCGACACTGAGCGCGGAGACCCAGAGCGACGGCACCAGCCCGTAACGCGCCGCCGAAAACAGCACCGGCAGCACGAAGACCAGCGAGATGTTGGGCAGCACGATCAGCCGGTCGACCAGGACGCCGATGGCGGTGGCCACGGCTGTCGCCAGCGCACCTTCGAGATAGGGGCCGGGCGTGAGCGGCACGTCGCGCAGCCAGTCGCGCGGGCCGCCTTTCTGCTCCCCCTCGCCCGACGGCGCCACCTCGATGGCGAGCCCGGATCCTGCCCGGACCAGCTCGTCGACGACCGAACCGTGGCGCAGCTCGAACCAGCGCGAGCGTCGCGACTTGCCGACCACGACGCGCGTGGCGTTGCGCGAGCGCGCGAAGGCCAGGACCTCCTCGACGACCGAGCGACCGGGCACCGTTACGATCTCGGCGCCGAGTTGGGCCGCCAGGCGCTGCGCCTCGGCCAGCCGCGCGTGCTCGGCATCCGACAGGGTGGCATGCCGGTCGGTCTCGACGTAGAGCGCGATCAGCTCGGCATCGAGTGCGTCGGCGCTGCGCTTGGCCGCGCGCACGGCATTGGAGGCGCCCGGTCCCGGATCGAGGCAGACGATCACCCGTTCGCCGGCGGCCCACGGACCGGCGATCGCATGCTCGCGCATGTAGCTGCGCATCTGTTCGTCGACGCGCACGGCGGTGCGCCGGAGCGCCAGCTCACGCAAGGCCGTGAGGTTGCCGGGCGAGAAATAGTGGCGCAGGGCGCGCTGCGCCTGGTCTCGAACATAGACCTTGCCCTGCGCGAGGCGGGCGATCAGGTCGGCGGGCGTCAGGTCGATCAGCTCGACCTCGTCGGCGGCATCGACCACGCGGTCGGGCACGGTCTCGCGCACGCGGATGCGCGTGATGCGCGCCACCACGTCGTTCAGGCTCTCGATGTGCTGGACGTTCAGGGTCGAATAGACATCGATGCCGGCGGCCAGCAGCTCCTCGACGTCGAGGTAACGCTTGGGATGGCGGCTGCCCTCGGCGTTGGTGTGGGCGAGCTCGTCGACCAGGACCAGCGCCGGGCGCCGCTTCAGGATGGCGTCGAGGTCCATCTCGCCGATCGTGCGGCCGCGATACTCGACCATGCGACGCGGCAGGATCTCCAGCCCCTTGAGCTGGGCCTCGGTCTCGACGCGGCCGTGGGTCTCGGCGACGCCCACCACCACGTCGAGCCCCTCGCGCAGCCGCCGGTGGGCGGCCGACAGCATCTCCCAGGTCTTGCCGACGCCCGGCGCCGCGCCGAGGAAGATCTTGTGCTTGCCGCGCGACTCCTTCTCCGCCGCCTTCAGGAGCGCGTCGGGCGAGGGCCGGAGATCGTCAGCGGTCGCGGGCATTCGGGCCGATCATTGTCACCGCTTGGCCAGCCCGTCGAGGGCGAGGTTGAGTTGCAGCACGTTGATCCGCGGCTCGCCCAGCAGGCCGTACATGCGGCCCTCGGTGTACTGGTTCACCAGCGCCTGCACCTCGATCTCGCGCAGGCCGCGCGCCCTGGCCACGCGCGCGATCTGCCAGGCCGCCGCCGCGGGCGAGACATGCGGATCGAGTCCGCTGCCGGAGGTCGTCACCAGGTCGACCGGCACGCCCTTGCCAAGCCTGTCGGCGTCCTCCTTGACGCGGTCGATCAGGGCCTTGGAGGTCGGCCCCAGGTTCGAGCCCGCCGAATTGGCCGCGTTGTAGGGCGCGGCGACGGTCTTGGCCGAATCGGCCGGATCGGTGTCGGTCGTGGCCGAGGGCCGGCCGTGGAAATAGCCTTCGCCGGTGAAGGACTGGCCGATCAGCGTCGATCCGACGACCTTGCCGTCCTTCTCGACGAGCGAGCCGCCGGCCTGCCCCGGGAAGGCCGCACCCGCGACCCCGACCATCGCCAGCGGATAGGCGATGCCCAGCAGGACGGTCATCAGCAGCAGCATGACGACGGATGCACGAAAATGGCGAAGCATGACGATCTCCTTCAGGCGAGGCCGGCGGCCGCGACCACCACGTCGATCAGCTTGATGCCGACGAAGGGCACGACGAGGCCGCCGATTCCATAGACGAGCAGGTTGCGGCGCAGCAGCGCGGCGGCACCGCTCGGCCGGTACTGCACGCCACGCAGGGCGAGCGGGATCAACGCGACGATGATCAGGGCGTTGAAGATGATGGCCGAGAGAATGGCGCTCTGCGGCGTCGCCAGGCCCATGACGTTCAGCACGCCCAGTTGCGGATAGAAGGCGATGAACATCGCCGGGATGATGGCAAAGTACTTCGCCACGTCGTTGGCGATCGAGAACGTCGTGAGCGCGCCGCGCGTCATCAGCAGTTGCTTGCCGATGGCCACGATCTCGATGAGCTTGGTCGGGTCGCTGTCGAGGTCGACCATGTTGCCGGCCTCGCGCGCGGCGTTGGTGCCGGTCTGCATGGCGACGCCGACATCGGCCTGGGCGAGCGCCGGCGCATCGTTGGTGCCGTCGCCGCACATGGCGACCAGCTTGCCCTTGGCCTGCTCCTCGCGGATGAGGTGCAGCTTGGCCTCCGGGGTCGCCTGCGCGAGGAAGTCGTCGACGCCCGCTTCGGCGGCGATCGCGGCCGCGGTCTGCGGATTGTCGCCGGTGATCATCACCGTGCGGATGCCCATGGCGCGCAGCTCGGCGAAGCGCTCGCGTATGCCGCCCTTCACGATGTCCTTAAGATAGACCACACCCAGGATGCGGCCGTTGCGCGACACGCCGAGCGGCGTTCCGCCCTCCTTGGCGACGGTCGTCGCGATGCGGGTCACCTCATCGACCGGCGGCGTGATGCCGAGGGAGCGGGCATGCTCGATCACCGATTCGATCGCACCCTTGCGGATGACCGCGCCTTCATGGTCGACGCCGCTCATGCGCGTCTGGGCCGTGAAGGGCACGAACCTGGCGTGCAGCTCCGCCACGTCGACGCCGCGCAGGCCGTATTTCTCCTTGGCCAGCACGACGATCGAGCGACCCTCGGGCGTCTCGTCGGCCAGGCTGGCGAGCTGGGCCACCTGCGCCACCTCGTCCTCGGTGACGCCCGTCACCGGAATGAATCGGGTGGCGTGGCGGTTGCCGAGCGTGATGGTGCCGGTCTTGTCGAGCAGCAGCGTGTCGACGTCGCCCGCCGCCTCGACGGCACGGCCGGAGGTCGCCAGCACGTTGAAGCGCACCAGCCGGTTCATGCCGGCGATGCCGATGGCCGACAGCAGCGCGCCGATGGTCGTGGGGATCAGGGCGACGAACAGGGCGATCAGGACGACGACGGAAACCGCGCCGCCGGCATAGGTCGCGAAGCTCGGGATGGTGACGACCGCCAGAACGAAGATCAGGGTGAGGCCGGCCAGCAGGACGCTGAGCGCCAGCTCGTTGGGCGTCTTCTGGCGGGCCGCGCCTTCGACCAGGGCGATCATGCGGTCAAGGAAGCTCGATCCCTCCTCCGCGGTGATGCGGACCTTGATACGGTCCGACAGGACGCGCGTGCCGCCGGTCACGGCCGAGCGGTCGCCGCCGGCCTCGCGGATGACCGGCGCGGATTCGCCGGTGATGGCCGATTCGTCGATGGTGGCCACGCCTTCGATGATCTCGCCGTCACCCGGCACCAGGTCGCCGGCCTCGACCAGCACCTTCTCGCCGACCTTGAGCGTGTGGGCGCGGCGCGGCTCGAACGTGTCGCCGACGCCCAGCAGCACCTTGGCCATGGTCTCGCTGCGCATGCGGCGCAGCGTGTCGGCCTGCGCCTTGCCGCGGCCCTCGGCGACCGCCTCGGCGAAGGTGGCGAACAGGACGGTGATCCACAGCCAGACGACGATCTGGATCTGGAAGCCGCTGCCCGCCACGCCGGTCACGACGTCGCGCACCGTGAGGACGGTAGCCGCCAGCGCCACCATCTCGACGGTGAACATCACCGGGTTCTTCACCAGCTCGCGCGGGTCGAGCTTGGTGAGGCTGCCCAGCAGGGCGGGTTTCAGGATCGCAGGGTCCAACAGGGACTGCGATTTTTCGCGCTTGCTCATGATGAAGCCTCGTTAGAACAGCGTGCCAGCGAGCAGGGCGAAGTGCTCGACGATGGGGCCGAGGGCCAGGGCCGGCAGGAAGGTGAGACCGCCGACGATCAGCACCGCGCCGACCAGCAGGCCGACGAACAGCGGACCGTGGGTCGGAAAGGTGCCGGCCGAGGCCGCAGCCTTGCGCTTGGCGGCCAGCGCACCGGCCACCGCCAGCATCGGGATGATGATGGCGAAGCGGCCAACCATCATCGCGACGGCAAGCGTGCCGTTGTAGAAGACGGTGTTGGCGGTCAGGCCGCCGAAGGCGCTGCCGTTGTTCGCCGCGGCCGACGTATAGGCATAGAGGATTTCGCTGAAGCCGTGCGGGCCGGCATTGGCCGGGCCCGCGAGGCCCGCCGGCACGACGCTGGCCAGCGCCGTGAAGCCCAGGACGGCGAGCGGCACGCAGAGGATCGCCAGCATGGTGAACTTCACCTCGCGCGCCTCGATCTTCTTGCCGACATACTCGGGCGTCCGGCCGACCATCAGACCCGCCAGGAAGATCGCCAGCACGGCGAACAGCAGCATGCCGTAGAGGCCTGCGCCGACGCCGCCGATGATGATCTCGCCCAGCAGCATGTTGATCAGCGGGACCATGCCGCCGAGCGGCATGAAGCTGTCGAGCATGGCGTTGACGGCGCCGCATGAAGCGGCGGTGGTAATGACCGCGAACAAGGCCGACAGAGGCGCGCCGAAACGCACTTCCTTGCCCTCCATGTTGCCGGCGGCATTGTCGACGCCGAGCGCGCCGATCAGCGGATTGCCGCCCGCCTCGGCCCAGTAGCAGACGACGACGCCCGCCAGGAACAGCACGCTCATGGCGGCCAGGATCGCCCAGCCCTGGCGCTCGTCGCCGACGGCGCGGCCGAACAGGTTGGTCAGCGCCGCGCCGATCGCGAAGATCGACAGCATCTGTACAAGGTTGGAGAGCGCCGTCGGATTCTCGTAAGGGTGCGCGGAGTTGGCGTTGAAAAAGCCGCCGCCGTTGGTACCCAGCATCTTGATGGCGAGCTGCGAGGCCACCGGCCCCTGAGCGATGGTCTGTTTGGCACCCTCGACGGTCGTGGCCTCGACATAGGACGACAGGTTCTGCGGCACGCCCTGCCAGACGTAGAACACCGTCAGCAGCAGACAGAAGGGCAACAGCACGTAGAGCGTGACGCGCACCATGTCGGCCCAGAAGTTGCCAATCCCTTTGGACTCGGCGCGCGCAAAGCCGCGCACCAGCGCCACGGCGAGCGCAATGCCGGTGGCCGCGCTCAGGAAGTTCTGAACCGAGAGGCCGGCCATCTGCGAGAGATAGCTCATGGTCGTCTCGCCGCCGTAGCTCTGCCAGTTGGTGTTGGTCAGGAAGCTGACGGCCGTATTGCCCGCGAGGTCGGGCGCCACGGCAGACATTCCCTGCGGATTGAGCGGCAGCAGATCCTGGAGGCGCAGCAGAAAATAGAGAAAGGCGAAGCCCACAATGTGGAAGACCACCATGGCGCGGGCATAGACCCACCAGCTCTGTTCCTCCGACGGATCGATGCCGGCAAGACGATAGAAGCCGCGCTCGACCGGCCGCAGCACCGGCGACAGCAGCGTGCGCCGGCCTGCCATGACGTTGTCGAGATAGCCGCCCAGCGGCCGCGTGAGCAGCAGCACGAGGCCGCAGAAGAGCGCGATCTGCGCCCAGCCATTGAGAGTCATGATCGCCTCAGAATTTCTCCGGCCGCGCCAGCGCGACCGTCAGATAGACGAGCAGAAGGACGGCAAGGCCGCCGCCGAGCAGATAGTCGAAGCTCATGGCCGCCTCACAGCCTGCGACAGAGGCGTTCGTAGGCGATCAATAGGCAGAACAGCACGAGGCCGCCGCCGAAGAACAGGATGTCGAACATGAAGAACTCCTTCGCCGGCATAAGAGGATGCCAGGGCATAGGAATTCGAGCCGGCGGGCCTGCAGCCGGCATAGGAAACTCATAGGACTTTCAGGGGCGGCCCGATCGGCGAGCCGGCCGGCCCGCTAGGCGCGGAACCGCAGGCTGACCGCCAGCATGCGCAGCGAGAGGATGGCGAGGCTGAGGCCCAGCATGGCGAACAGCAGGCTGGGTTCGGCGAGCGGCTGGCCGCGATAGGGAAAGATCTGGCCGCCGATCAGCATGAACAGCCAGATGCCGCCCCAGCTGGCCATCTCGAACAGCGACGCCGAACCGGGAACGTAGGCCGGGGGCTTCGGATAGCCGGGCGCGAAGCGCACGCGCCAGAACATGTAGGCCGAGGCCAGGATGAACCAGAGAAAGGCCAGGAACTGCACCGCAGCCAGCAGGGTCACCGGCTTCGGCATGCGACACCAGAAGGCCGGCAGGCCGCCGGCACACAGCCCGTCGAGCGCCCCCGCCGTGAAACCGACTGCCGCGCCCTCCAGCGACAGGTTCGCGAGCGCGACATAGGCGACGACGGTCGCCGCGATGGGCGACAGGCCCACCA
The DNA here is from genome assembly GCF_020880995.1 of Reyranella aquatilis. Classification (GTDB taxonomy): domain Bacteria; phylum Pseudomonadota; class Alphaproteobacteria; order Reyranellales; family Reyranellaceae; genus Reyranella; species Reyranella aquatilis. The sequence goes on from NZ_JAJISD010000007.1 coordinate 362,418, forward strand.
CCCACTCCCACGTCAGGAGCGGCGTCATCTTCGATCTGGGTTCGGCCATCGAGGGCGCCGGCGGCTAGAGCGCCATGCGGGCGTGCAGGTCGAACATGATCCAGAAGCTGCCGCCCACCATGATGAAGAGCAGCAGCGCGGTGAAGACCAGCGCCAGCACGTTCTCGCGCGGCGTGGTCGTGAAGTTGATGTGCAGGAAGAAGCGCAGATGGACCAGCACCTGCAGCACGGCGGCAATGCCGATGACCAGAAGGGTGCGCTGCGGCGGCAGGGCGTGCGTGTAGACCAGCCAGAACGGCACGGCGCTCAGCACGACGGCCAGCACGAAGCCGATCAGGTAGGAGCGCAGCCCGTGAGCGTTTTCCCGAGGACGTTCCATCACAGCAGCCCCGGCAGATAGACGATGGAGAAGATGCCGACCCAGGCGATGTCGAGAAAGTGCCAGAAGAGGCCGAGCCGGTGCAGCCGCGAGGCCACCGGCATCGTCAGTCCCTTGAGCGCGACCTGGGCGCCCAGGATCACGATCCAGATCAGGCCCATGGTGACGTGGACACCGTGCGTGCCGACCAACGTGAAGAAGGCCGACAGGAAGCCGCTGCGATCGGGTCCCGCCCCCTGCGCGATCATGCCGGCGAACTCGCGCACCTCCAGAAACACGAAGGCCGCGCCCAGCACGAAGGTGATGGCGAGCCAGGCCAGGACGGCGCCGCGGTTGCCGGCCTTAACCTGCAGGCTGGCGAACCCGAAGGTCATGCTGGAAACCAGCAGCAATCCCGTCTCGATGGCCGCATTGTTCAGGTCGAACAGCTGCTTGCCGGTGGGACCGCCGTCCGTGCCGGGGATCATGATGGCGTAGGTCGCGAACAGCAGCGCGAAGATGACCGCGTCGCCCATCAGGTAGAGCCAGAAACCGAACGCCCGCTGCTCGTGGGTGTCGATCTCCTCGCGCTCGTGCTCGCTCAGGGAGGCCTCGCTCATGTGGGCCGCGCTCATGGCCGGCTCCCCATCGCCCGGAAGCGTTCGTCCTCGATCGCCTTCACCTCGGCGGCCGACATGGTGAACTCCTGGTCGTCGTTCGACGAGCGCACGATCACCGCCGCGAGCATGATCGCGCCGGATGCGAGCACCAGCCACCAGATGTGCCAGATCATGGCGAAGCCCAGCACGAAGCCGAACGCGCCGAGGATCACGCCGATGGGCGTGTTCGATGGAATGCGGATGGGCTGGTAGCTGGCGGGCCGCTGGTAGGCGGTTCCCTTCTCCTTCATCTCGAGGAAGGGCTCGCGATCGCCCACCGTCGGGATCACCGCGAAGTTGTACGGCGGCGGCGGCGAGGAGGTCGACCATTCCAGCGTGCGCCCGTTGTACGGATCGCCGGTCAGGTCGCGCGTCTTGTTGCGGTCGCGAATCGAGACGTAGAGCTGCATCACCATGCAGCCGATGCCGCACAGCACGACCACGGCGCCGGACGCCGCCACCAGCAGGTAGGGCTGCCAGGTCGGGTCGTTGTAGGTCTCCATGCGTCGCGGCATGCCCTTCAGGCCGAGCAGGTAGAGCGGCATGAAGGCGAGATAGAAGCCGATGATCCAGCACCAGAAGGCGCCGATGCCCCAGCCGCGGTTGAAGGCGAAACCGAAGGCCTTGGGGAACCAGTACATGTAGCCGGCGAGATAGCCGAACAGCACGCCCGGGATGATCATGTTGTGGAAGTGCGCGACCAGGAAGGTCGTGTTGTGCATCAGGAAGTCGGCCGGCGGGATCGCCAGCAGCACGCCGGTCATGCCGCCGATCACGAAGGTCACGATGAAGCCGATGCTCCACATCATCGACGGATGGAACTCGATGCGGCCGCGATACATGGTGAGCAGCCAGTTGAACACCTTCACGCCTGTCGGCACGGCGATGATCATCGTCATGACACCGAAGAAGGCATTGACGCCGGCACTGGAGCCCATGGTGAAGAAATGGTGCAGCCAGACTGTGAAGGACAGGATGCCGATTGCCGCGGTCGCATAGACCAGCGATTCGTAGCCGAACAGGCGCTTGCGCGAGAACGTCGAGACGACCTCGGAGAAGATACCGAAGGCCGGCAGGATCAGGATGTAGACTTCCGGATGGCCCCAGATCCAGAACAGGTTGACGTAGTTCATCATGTTGCCGCCATGCGCATTCGTGAAGAAGTGCATGCCGGCAAGGCGATCGAGGGCGAGCAGGCCGCAGGCCACGGTGATCGCCGGGAAGGCGAAGGCCATCAGGACGGAGGCGATCAGCGCGGTCCAGACGAAGGGCGTCATGCGCATCAGCGTCATGCCCGGGGCCCGGCGCTTCAGGATCGTCACGATGAAGTTGATGCCCGACATGGTCGAGCCGACGCCCGATATCAGGATCGCCCAGATCCAGTAGTCGACGCCGACACCGGGGCTGTATTCGATGCCCGAGTAGGGCGGGTAGCCGGTCCAGCCGGCGGTCGAGAACTTGCCGATGACCAGCGAGACCATGACCAGCGCCGCGCCGGCCGCGCTCAGCCACAGGCTGACGGCATTGAGCCACGGGAAGGCCACGTCGCGCGTGCCGATCTGCAGCGGCACGATGACGTTGATCAGGCCCGTCATGAACGGCATCGCCATGAAGAAGATCATGATGGTGCCGTGGGAGCTGAAGATCTGGTCGAAATGCTCGGGCGGCAGGTATCCGCCGCCGTTCAGCGCGAAAGCCTGCTGGGCCCGCATCATGATGGCGTCGACGAAGCCACGCACCAGCATGATCAGCGCCAGCACGATGTACATGATGCCGATGCGCTTGTGGTCGACGCTGGTCAGCCACTCGGTCCAGAGGTACTTCCAGGCCTTGAGGTAGGTGAGCACCGCCGCGACCAGCAGCGCGCCACCGACGACGACGGCGGCGCCGCCCGCGGCGATCGGGCTGTAGAACGGCAGGGCGTCGATCGTCAGTTTGCCGAACATCCGCTATCTCCGCGCCGGCGCGTGCTGCGCATGGCCGCTGTGCCGGTACTTGTCGATGATCGAGTCGAACAGCTTGGGCTCGACCGTCGAGTAATAGGTGATGGGATTGGCGCGGCTCTTGGCTGCCAGCGCCGTGTAGGCGGCGGCGTCGAGTGCCCGGCCGCTCTGCTTGGCCCGCGCCACCCAGGCGTCGAAGTCGGCCGGTGTCATGGCCAGGACCTCGAAATGCTGCTCGGAATAGCCGCCGCCGCTGTACTGGCTGTTCCGCCCGACGAACTTGCCGGGCTGGTCCGCCAGCATCTGCAGGCGGGTCTGCATGCCGGCCATCGCGTAGATCTGTCCGGCGAGCTGCGGCACGTAGAAGGAGTTCATCACCGTGTCGGAGGTGATGCGCAGGCTGACCGGCCGGCCCGCCGGGAAGGCGAGCTGGTTCACCACCGCGATCCCCTGCTCGGGATAGATGAACAGCCACTTCCAGTCCTGGGCCACGACCTGGACGTCGAACGGCGGCTCCTTGGACTCCAGCGGTCGGTAGGGGTCCAGCCGGTGGGTGCTACGCCACAGCAACACGGCCACGGCAATGACGATAACCGCCGGGATAAGCCAGGTGATGGCGTCGATCGTGACCGAGTTGGCCCAGGTCGGCGTATATTTGGCCTTGGTGTTGGAGGCGCGGTACCTCCAGGCGAACCACAGGGTGAGGATGATGATCGGGACGATCACCAGCATCATCACATAGAACGCATCGAACAGGAGATCGCGTTCCGCGAGGGCGATCGGCCCCTTCGGATCAAGCACGGGCGCGCGTTTCAGGTCGCAGGCGCCTGCCAATAGGGCCAAGCCGGCCGCCGACGCCGCTGCCCGCCATCGAGTTACAGCCAGCCTCACGCTCCCCCGCCCGACCTATTGAACTGTCAGGGCAGATTGAAGCTAGCTGTTGTATTGAGCAACGATTCTTTTGTGACGTTTCAGTCCGACAATCAGGTCTTCTGACCCGGAGGCGCCGGCGTCGACGCCGGCGGTGTCTTGCCGGCGGGATCCTTGGCCGTGCAGACGTCGGCGCGAAGGCGCTCTTTGAGCGTCGCGATCTGGTCTTCGATCTGCTTGTTGGCGGCCTTCTGCTTCTCGATCTGCTCCTCGAGCGCCTTCACTTGCGCCGCGTCAGGGCCGGCCGGTGCGGGGGGCGCCGGCGGTGCGGGAAGCTGGACGGCAACGTTCACGATCGGACGGTAGAAGAGATACCAGCCCAGCCCGAGGCCCGCCGCGAGCAGGAAGAAACCGCCCACCAGGCCGCCCAGAATCCAGGGCCAGCGCGGCGTCGGTTGTTCTTGGGTCTGAGAGGGTTCGGCCATGTGCCAGTGAGGCTCCCGTTGGACAGCGCAGTCAATACCCGCCCCGCGGCGGAATTTGGGCGCCGGGCGGGCCAACGCGGGGCTCTTGCGCGGTCCCGAATGAGATATAAGTGTATATGCACTCACCGGCCTCTCGACCGGCAGCACGGCCGCGTCTAGGGTCGCCGCCACGAACCAAGGAGAGTTTCCATGACCGCGTGCATCGTCGGTTGGTCCCACGGCAAATTCGGCAAGCTCGACGGCGAGACCAGCGAATCGCTGATCGTCAAGGCAGCGTCCGAGGCGATCGCGCATGCCGGCATCGAGCCCAAGGACGTCGACGTGATCTACGTCGGCAACATGAACGGCGGCTTCGTGCGCCAGGAGTTCCACTCCTCGCTGCCGCTGCAAACCCACCCCGACCTGCGCTTCAAGCCCTCGACCCGCGTCGAGAATGCCTGCGCGACCGGCTCGGCCGCGATACACATGGGCCTCAACACGCTGGCCGCCGGCAAGGCGCGCTTCGTGCTGGTGGTCGGCGTGGAGAAGATGACCGAGCTCAACTCCGCGCAGGCCGGCGAGGTGCTGATCAAGGCGTCGTACGTCGCCGAGGAAGCCAATATCGAGGCGGGCTTCGCGGGCATCTTCGGCAAGATCACCTCGGCCTACTTCCAGCGCTACGGCGACAAGTCCGACGCGCTCGCGAAGATCGCGGTCAAGGCGCACCGGAACGGCGCGAAGAATCCTTACGCCCACTTCCAGAAGGAGTTCGCCTACGAGTTCTGCCGCACGCCCTCGGACAAGAACCCGTTCGTCGCCGGCCCGCTGAAGCGCACCGACTGCTCGCCGGTCACCGACGGTGCGGCGGCGGTGATCCTGACCGACGTCGGCACGGCGCTCGGCATGAAGCAGGCGATCGCCTTCCGCGCCGCCGAGCACGTCAACGACTTCCTGCCGATGAGCCGCCGCGACATCATCAAGTTCGAGGGGCCGCAGCTTGCCTGGCAGCGTGCACTCAAGTCCGCGCATCTCGACCTGCTCGATCTCTCGTTCGTCGAGAGCCACGACTGCTTCACCTCCGCCGAGCTGATCGAATACGAGGCGATGGGCCTCACGGCACCGGGCGAAGGCGAGCGCGCCATCCATGAAGGCTGGGTCGAGCGCGACGGCAAGCTGCCGGTCAACGTCTCGGGCGGTCTCAAGGCCAAGGGCCATCCGGTCGGTGCCACCGGCGTCAGCATGCACGTGATGACGGCCATGCAGCTCGCCGGCACCGCGCCCGAGGGCCTGCAACTGCCGAAGGCCAAGCTCGGCGGCGTGTTCAACATGGGAGGCGCGGCCGTCGCCAACTATGTGAGCATCCTCGAGCCGCTGCGCTAGAACCATTGCGCGCCGTCGGCCCTCGCGAAAGCGACGTCATCCTGGGCGCCATGCGCCAGGTGGCGCTGGCCGGCGGACACACGATCACCTACGCCGACACGGCAAGCATCCGGGCGGCGGCGCACTATCTGCTGCGCCGCCACGGGCTGGTCGATCTCGGCACGCTGCCCGCGGCCGAACCGGCCGATCTGGTCGAAGTCTTGAAGGATCGCGCGCTCGCCGAGGAGGCGGTGAAGTACCTCGCCATCATGGCCATGGTCGACGGCTCGCTCGACCACGGCAAACTGAAGCGCGTGCTCGAATACTCCCGCGCCCTCGACATCGAGGCCGACTATCTCACCGACCTCGTCGAGGCGGCCTCCGGTCACATTGCCTGGGCCACCGCCGACATGTGGCGCAAGAATTTCCACAGCGTACTCAGCCGCTCCTCCGAAGGCCTCGATCCCAATGTCTGGATCCGCCCCTACGCGGGCGCCAACGCCGATCCGGCGCTGGTCGAGCGCTACGAGGCGCTGGGCCGTCTGCCGCAGAACACGTTCGGAAAGGCACTCTGGGACTTCGACAAGGAGAACGGCTATCCCTTCCCCGGCGACCCGATGGCGCTGAACGCCGCCTTCGGCACGGCGCACGATTCAACGCACGTCATTTCGGGCTACGACACCAGCGCGCGCGGCGAGCTGCTGGTCTCGACCTTCACGGCCGGCATGCACCCCATCAATCCGATGAGCGGCCACATCCTGCCGGTGATCTTCTTCTTCCATTTCGGCGAGCAGCTGAACGACGTGGGCCATGCCGGCAAGGGCGGCCTCGATCCCGACGAGTTCTGGCATGCCTGGGCGCGCGGCGCGGAGATGACGGTCGATCTCTTCGATCCGAAGTGGAGCGTCTGGGACTGGGTCGAGCACGACCTCGAAGCGCTGCGCCATCAATGGAACGTGACGCCGCCGGGGAACCGGCGTTAAGTCGACGCGATTGAAGAAAGCGAAAGGTCCCTCGCTACGCCCGGGATGACAGCTGTTCTTGGATCGGCGCACTGCGCGAATCACAACAAATTTGTCATCCCGGGCGTAGCGAGGGACCTTTGCGCCTCACACCACCGGGCTCGCGCCGCCGTCGACGTTGATGGCAACGCCGGTGATGAACGACCCCGCATCGGAGCAGAGGAAGCAGGCCATGCGGGCGAACTCCTCGGCCTTGCCCATGCGGCCGAGCGGGATGCGGCCCTTGGCCATGCCGGCGAGGAATTCCTCGTAGGTCTTGCCCTCGCCGGCCGCGGTCTTGTGCCGGCGCGCCCACTGGTCGCTCTCGATGAGCCCGACCAGCATCGCGTTCACGAGGATGTTGTCTTTGGCCAGCTCCTGGCTCATCGCCTTGGTGAGCGCGAGGCCCGCGGCGCGGCTGACGCTGGTCGGTGTCGAGTTGGCGGTCGGAGCCTTGGCGCCGATGTTCAGCACGTTGACGATGCGGCCCCACTTGCGCGCGCGCATGCCGGGGATGGCCGCGCGGCTGAGACGGATGGCGGCGAACAGCTTCAGGTCGAGATCGCCCTGCCAGTCCTCGTCGGTCACGGTCTCGAACGACTTGGCATGGCTGATGCCGGCATTGTTCACGACGATGTCGACCTTGCCGAACTCGGCCTCGACCTTCTTGAACGTGTCGGCGATCGGCTGGGCCTGCGAGACGTCGCACGAATAGGCCTCGATCTTGATGTTGGCCTTGCCGGCCGCCTTCTGGACCTCGGCCTTGGCCGCGGCGAGCGCATCGGCCTTGCGGGCCAGCAGTGCGACCGACGCGCCCGACGCCGCGAACTCCTTGGCCATGGCCAGGCCGAGGCCCGTGCTCGCGCCGGTGATCACGGCCACGCGGCCATCCATACGTACGTCCATCTTGTCCTCCCGAAGTCAGCGAAATCGGGCGACACCATATCCATCGATCAGCGGGGCAGCGAGTCCGGTGCGTATTGCTGGGCGAACTCGGCGCTGGGCGGGATCGGCTTGATCACGTCGATGGCGATCCCGTTGGGATCCTCGGTGATGAAGTGCCGCTGGCCGAAAGGCTCGTCGCGCAAGGCGAGATGGATCCGCAGCCCCTCCGCCTGCGCCCTTGCATAGAGAGCATCGACATCCTCGACCTCGAAATTCACCAGCACGCCCGAAGCCTTCTTGCGGAACGGCGCGGGAATCGTCTCGTGGCGATAGTCGAGGATCGCGAGGTTCGCCTTGTCCGATGCCGTACTGGTGAGATGGATGTACCAGTCCGCCTCGAAGGCGCGACGAAAGCCGAAGTGCTTTTCCCAGAAGGCCGCGGTACCGGCGACGTCGTCGGTGCAAAGCACCGTGTAGAACTCCTTGAGCTGCATTTGCCCTCTCCTGCGTTGCGACTTACATGCAGTCTGTCGGTACGACATTTAGAAACAGGCTGTATGTATGTCAAGACCCCGAACCCAGGCCGAGCGACTGGCCGCCACGCGCGCAACGCTTATGCGAGAGGCCCGGCTGATCTTCGCCGCCTCGGGCTACGATGCCGCCGCGACGGAGGAGATCGTGCAGCGCTCCAACGTCACGCGCGGCGCGCTCTACTATCACTTCAAGGACAAGCGGGCGGTGTTCGAGGCGATCGTCGAGGAGGTGGCGCGCGAGATCGCGGCGGCGATTGATCGGAAGGCCGACCCCGTCGGCGATCCCCTACAGGCGCTGATCGAGGGCACGCGCGCGTTTCTCGATGCCTGTCTCGATCCTGCGGTCCGCCGCATCTACCTGATCGATGCGCCCGCCGTGCTGGGCTGGCATCGCTGGCGCGAAATCGACGCGCCGCACGGCCTGCGCTCCCTGCGCGAAGGCGTGACGGCGGTGCTCGCTGAGCGACCCGGCCAGGGGCTGAGCGTCGAACCCGTCACGTTCCTGCTGTCCGGCGCCTTCAATGAGGCCGCTCTCTGGGTTGCAGAAGCGAAAGACGAAAAGACCGCACGCCGCGAGATGGACCGTTCGCTGGTTCAGCTCATGGAGCGGCTGTTCGGCTCTCCCGCCGAGCCCGCTCGACCGCCGCGAGCACGCGCTCGGGCGTAGCCGGCGCGTCGAGCCTCACGGGCGTCCTGCGGCTCCCCACCGCGCCGATCGCGTCCTTGAGCGCGGTCCAGACGGCGGTCGCCAGCATCAGCGGCGGCTCGCCCACCGCCTTGGAGCGGAAGATCGTCGCTTCGCGCGACGGGGCATTGTCGAGCAGCGTCACGTTGAACACCGGCGGCACGTCGCGGCTGCCGGGAATCTTGTAGGTCGACGGCCCCGCCGTGCGCAGCCGGCCGCTCGCGTCCCACCAGAGTTCCTCGCAGGTGAGCCATCCCTGCCCCTGCACGAAAGCGCCCTCGATCTGGCCGAGGTCGATGGCGGGGTTGAGCGAGCGGCCGCAATCCTGGACGAGATCGGCGCGCAACACGCGGCTCTCGCCGGTCAGGGTGTCGATCGCCACTTCCGCCATGGCCGCGCCGAATGAGAAATAGAAGAACGGCCGGCCACGCATCGAGACAGGATCCCAATGGATCTTCGGCGTCTTGTAGTAGCCGGTCGCGGAGAGCGAGACGCGGCCGAGCCAGCAGAGCTTCGCCAACTCGCCGAATGTCAGCACCTGGTTGCTGCCGGGCCTGGCGATGCGCACGGTGCCGTCGGCAAATTCGATGTCGGTCTCGGCCACGCCGAAATGCTCGGCGGCATAGGCCACCATGCGGCTGCGGATCGTGTTCGCGGCATCCCAAGCCGCCCAGCCGTTGAGGTCGGACCCCGTCGAGGCGGCGGTCGGCGAGGTGTTGGGCACCTCGGCGGTCGAGGTGGCGGAGGGCCGGATGCGATCGACATCGACCTGGAAGACCTCGGCCACCACCTGGGCCACCTTGATGAACAGGCCCTGCCCCATCTCGGTGCCGCCATGGTTCAGGCGGATCGACCCGTCGGTATAGACATGCACCAGCGCGCCGGCCTGGTTCATGTGCGGCAGGTTGAAGGAGATGCCGAACTTCAGCGGAAAGAGTCCCAGCCCGCGCTTCAGCACCGGGTTCGCGGCGTTGAAGGCATCGATCTCGGCGCGCCGCCGCTCGAGTTCGCCGCCTGCCTTCACCTCGGCCCAGCACCGTTCGAGATGATTCTCGTCGACCGTCTGGCCGTAAGGCGTTTCGTCCCGGCCCTCGGCATAGAAGTTGAGCGCGCGCACCTCGACGGGATCGCGGCCGAGATGATGGGCGATGCGGTCGAGCGCATCCTCCATCACCACCACGCCCTGCGGCCCGCCGAAGCCGCGGAACGCCGTGTTCGACTGCTTGTGGGTGCGGCAGGCGTAGCCCACGGCGCGGAAGTGCGGGATCCAGTAGGCGTTGTCGGTATGGGTGAGCGCCCGCGTCACCACGCCGGGTGTCATGTCGAGGCTCCAGCCGGCATCCGCCGCCAGCACCGCATCGAGCGCCAGCACGCGCCCCTCGCTGTCGAAGCCCACCGTGTAGCGATAGTCGAAGCCGTGGCGCTTGCCGGTCGTCACCATGTCGACCTCGCGCGGCAGGCGCAGCTTCACCGGCCGCCCTGTATGGTTAGCGGCGATCGCCGCCGCAGCGGCCACCCAGGTGGCGTTGCTCTCCTTGCCGCCGAAGCCGCCGCCAAGACGGCGCACCACCGCTGTGACGCGATTGAAGTCCCAGCCCAGCACCCGGGCGCAGACATGCTGGACCTCGGTCGGATGCTGGGTCGAGGAATGGACGGTGATGTCGCCATCCTCACCGGGCAGTGCGAAGGCGATCTGGCTCTCCAGATAGAAATGCTCCTGCCCGCCGACGCTGAATTCGGCGGTGAGCCGATGCGGCGCCGCGGCCAGCGCCGCGTCCGGGTCGCCGCGCAGGATCGTGGCCGGCGCCTGGACGTAGGATTCGCGGGCGAGCGCGGTTGCGATGTCGAGGATGGGCTCCCCGGCCTCGATCTCGACGACCACCTTCGCGGCGGCCGCCCGCGCGGCATCGAGCGTCTCGGCAACGACCATCGCCAGCGTCTGGCCCGCGAACTCGACCCGGTCGAGGGCGAACAGCGGCTCGTTCTTGCCGATGGCCGCGATGTCGTTGCGGCCGGGAATGTCATGGGGCCCCAGCACTGCCACCACGCCCGGCATGGTCTTCGCGGCATCGGCGTCGAGCCGCATGAGCCTCCCGCAGGCGACTTTGCTCAGGACCAGGGCCGCGTGGAGCGTGCCCGGCGGTTCGGGCATGTCGTCGATATAGAGCGCCTGCCCCGTGACGTGCTTCAGCGCGCTGTCATGGCGTCGCGCGACATGGATCTTGTCGCTCACAGTGCCTCGACCTCCAGCGCGCGACCCGGCTCGGCGAGACGCAGTTCCAGCCGCCGCAGCAGGTTGGCCGCGACCTGCCGGCGATAGGCGGCCGAACCGCGCCAGTCGTCGAGCGGCTTGAAGTCGCTCTCCACCGCGGCGATCGCCGCCGCAAACCCGTCTTTCAGCAGCGCCGCCTCGGTCGCCCGCGCCCGGCGCGATGTCGCCGCCATGCCGCCGAAGGCCAGACGCGCATCCTCGATCCTGCCGTTGCGGATGCGCACGCGGTAGGCGCCGGCGACGGTGGAGATGTCCTGGTCGCGGCGCTTGCTCACCTTGTCGCAATGAAACGTCTCGCCTTCCCAAAGGCGCGGCATCGAAAGACTCTGGATGATCTCGTCCGGCGCCAGCTCGGTCTTGCGATAGTCGAGGAAGAAGTCGTCGAGCGGGATCTCGCGGGTCCCGCGCGGCGAGACCAGGGTCAGGCTTGCTTCCAGCGCCAGCAGCACCGGCGGCATGTCGCCGATCGGCGAGGCCGTTCCGATATTGCCGCCGATCGTGCCCATGTTGCGGATCTGCCGCGATCCCAGACGGGAGAGATAGGCGCGCAAGGCAGGAAAAGCCTCGATCAGGGTCGGCGCAGCGGCTTCATAGGTGGCTGCGGCGCCAATCGTGATCTGGTCCGCAGACGCGGAGATCACCGCCAGCTCGGGCACGTACAGGAGGTGGATCACCGCCTTCGGCGGCTTGCGCTCACGACTGGCCAGCAGGCCGAGATCGGTGCCGCCGGCCAGCAGCAACGCCTCGGGATGAGCGGCGCGCAGGGCCAGCAGTTCGTCCAGGCTGCGCGGCGCGAAGAAGGCGCCATCGAAGGCGGCAGACGTCGTTCTCGGTGACAGGAGAGGCGCCGACGGCGGCTCGACGGCGAGGCCGGCGATCCGGGTCATCGCCTCGACGATCGGCCGGTAGCCGGTGCAGCGGCAGAGATTGCCGGCCAGGGCTTCGTGGATCGCGTCGGGGTCGGCCGTGCCGCCGTTGCTCGCATGTGCCAGCGCCGACATGACGAAGCCCGGGGTGCAGAAGCCGCATTGCGTCGCATCGGCTTCGGCCATCGCGACCTGGACCGGGTGCGGGCCGCCGCCGGGGCCGCGCAGCCCTTCGACCGTACGCACCGACTGGCCGTCGAGCTGACCCAGCAGGGCGATGCAGGCATTGACCGCGTCGCGCCGGCCCTCGCGTTCCAGCACCACGGTGCAGGCGCCGCAATCGCCTTCGGCGCAGCCCTCCTTGGTGCCGCGCAGGCCGCGATGGTCGCGCAGCCAGTCGAGCAGGGTCGTCATCGGCGAAACGCCGGCGATCTCCACTGGGCAGTCATTGAGGGTGAACCGAACGTTATCCGCCATGCGAACAGGATGCTGGGCGTTGAAGTGCGACGCAACCCGTGTTGCACTCGGCATGCCAACCCAAGAAAGAAAGTCCCCGGATGGACCCCTATCGATTCGGCTATTCCCCCATCGTCGAACGACCGAAGCTTTCCTGGCCCAACAATGCGCGGGTCGCGGTCTGGGTCTGCCCCAACATCGAGCACTACGAATACCTGCCCGCGGAAGTGCGCGTGCGCAATCCGTGGCCGCGCATGCCGCATCCAGACGTGCTGGGCTACGGCGGCCGCGACTACGGCAACCGGGTCGGCCTGTGGCGCATGTTCGAGGTGCTGGACAAGCACAGCATCCGCTGCACCGTCTCGCTCTCGATGTCGGTGATCGAGATGTATCCCGAGATCCTCGAGGCCATGGAAGCGCGCCGCTGGGAGTATATGAGCCACGGTTACTTCAACACGCGCTACCACTGGGGCTATGCGCCGGAGGAAGAGCGCGAGGTCATCGAGCACAGCAAGGCCACACACCTGCGGCTCACCGGCCGCAAGCTGCGCGGCTGGTTCTCGCCCGCCGTCTCCAACACGCTGAACACGCCCGACATCGTGAAGGAGGCCGGGCTCGAATACTTCTGCGACTTCTACCACGACGACCAGCCGACGCCGCTCGCCACCAAGCACGGGCCGCTGATCCACGTCCCCTACTCGATGGATCTCAACGACGCGATGATCTACCGCCAGCCGGTCGAGGCGGAGGAATTCGCCCAGATGATCATCGACCATTTCGACACGGTCTATCGCGAGGGCGGCGAGAACGGCCGCGTCATGTGCCTCGCGCTACACCCCTACATGATGGGGGCACCACACCGGCTGAAGCATCTCGACCGCGCGCTGTCCTATATCCGCAAGCACAAGGACGCCTGGGTCTGCACCGCCGAGGAGATCCTCGACTGGTATGTCGCCAACGGGCTGAAACCCTACCAGCAGCATCTCGGGAAGGAGGCGTGACATGAGCACCGTTCCCAAGAACCCGCCGCCGCTGCCCGTCGGGATGGACAATCCCTGGTACGACTATTCCCCGTATCCGAAGCGGCCGAAGCTCAACTGGCCGCGCAATGCCCGCGTCGCCTTCTATGTCGTGCTGCATCTCGAATACTACGAGCTGCTGCCGCCCGACGGCGCGGTGAAGGACAGCCGCTTCACCGGCGAGTTCGGCACCTACCATCCCGATTACCGCACCTGGACGCAGCGCGAATACGGCAACCGCACCGGCATCTTCCGCGTTCTCGACGTGCTCGACCGCTACCAGATCCGGGCCGGCGTCGCGGTCAACGCCATGGCGGCGGAGCGTTACCCGTTCCTCATGGAGCAATTCAAGAGGCGCAACTACGAGATCATCGGGCACGGTGTCTCGGCCAACCGCATGATCAGCTCGAAGATGAGCGAGGCCGAGGAGAGGCAGGAGATCTCGACCTCTCTCGCCGCGATCGAGAAAGCGACCGGCACGGCGCCCAAGGGCTGGCTCGGCCAGGAATATGGCGAGAGCCAGCGCACGCCGAAGCTGCTGGCCGAGGCCGGCCTCGACTATGTCCTCGACTGGCCGAACGACGACCAGCCCTATCCGATGCATGTCGGCGAGGGCACCAAGTTCGTCTCGCTGCCCAACCAGCCGGAATGGGACGACGTGCAGCAGCTCTGGCTGCGGCGCATCAACACCACGCGCTATCCCGACATCGTGGGCGACGCCTTCGAGCTGCTGCACCACGAGGGCGGACAGGTGTTCAACCTGTCGATCCACTCCTGGCTGATGGGCATGGCGCATCGCATCAAGTATCTCGACGAGGCGCTGCGCCGGGTCGAACGCTTCGGCAATGTCTGGCACGCGACGCCCGGCGAAGTGGCGAAGCACTATCGCGAAACGATGATGGGCTGATCCGCGTGACCCAGTTCTGGCTCGATACGCTCGCGGAGTTCATCGCGGGCTTCCGTCTGGAGTCCCTGAAGCCGGCCACGATCGAGCAGACGTCCTATGTCGTCCTCGACACGATCGGTGCCATCGTGGGCGGCGCGGCCGAGCCAGAGATGCAGGCTCTCACCGCCAAGCTGACCGTCAGCCCGGTCGGCGACGCCGCGGTGATGGGCACCGGCAAGACCGCCGTCTCGGCCGCCGCCGCCTTCCTGAACGGCACCGCCGGCACCTTCCTCGAAATGGACGAGGGCAACCGCTTCGCCAAGGGCCATCCCTCGATCCATGCCCTGCCCGCCGTCTGGGCGATGGCCGAGATCAAGGGCCTGTCCGGCAAGGCGGCGATGGAAGCGTTGATCCTGGGCTACGAGGTCGGCGCGCGGATCGGCATCGCCGCCTCCCTGCGCCCCGACATGCATCCGCACGGCACCTGGGGCACGGTGGGCGCCGCCGCGGCGGTGGCCAAGCTGCTGGGCTACGACGCCGCGCAAATCCGCGAGACGATCAACGTCGCCTCCTCGCTGACCCTCGCCAGCTCCAAGCGCACGATGCTGGAGGGCGGCACGGTGCGGAACGCCTATGCCGGAATCTCCAACCGGATGGCGCTGATGGCGATCGACCTGGTCGAGGCCGGCTTCATTGGCGAACGCGACGGACTGTCGAGCGTGTTCGGGAAGGTCGTGTCGGAACGCTTCGACACGGCGCGCATGATCGACGGGCTCGGCCGCGACTGGCAGATCGACCAGAACTATTTCAAGCTCCATTCCTGCTGCCGCTACAATCACGGCGCGCTGGACGCACTCGACATCCTGCTCGCGAAGGAAGCCATCGCGGCAGACTCGGTCGAGCGCGTGGATGTCGCCAGCTATCTCTACGCCGCCGAGCTCGACGACCAGGCGCCGCGCAACACGCTGGGGGCCAAGTTCTCGGTGCCCTTCGCCGTGGCCACGCGGCTGGTGCGCGGCTCCTCCCGGGTCGAGAACTTCACCTGGGACGCCCTGCGCGACGAGCGCGTGCTGGGCATGGCCAAGCGCGTGTTCGTGGTCGAGGACAAGGCGATGACGGCCCGGCTGCCGCAGGTCCGGCCGGCCAGGATCGATGTCCGGCTGCGCGACGGCCGCACGCTCACCGCCGCCGTCGAGGCCAATCGCGGCGACGACCAGGATCCCTATTCGCACGAGGAACTCACGGGGAAGTATTTCTCGCTGACGGCACGGATGTTGCCTCACGAGGTGGCTGACGAAATGCGGAAGAAGATTCTGGTGTTGGATAGCATCGCCGACATACGCTCGATCTTCGCTCGTTGACGGGAGGCTCGCATGACCAAGCGACTGACGCAGACGGTTTCACGCCGGACCCTCCTCGCGGGCGGCGCCGCACTCGCCGCCGGCCCGCTCGGTGCCCCCGGCCTGGCCGGCGCGCAGCCCGCCGCCGTCAAGGTCGGCCTGATCCATCCCGTCACCGGCTTCGTCGCCTACAACGGCCAGCAGAGCAGGCTGGGCGGCACGATGGCGATCGAGGACGTGAACAAGGCCGGCGGCATCAAGTCGATGGGCGGCGCGAAGCTCGAAGCGCTGCTGGGCGACAGCCAGTCCAAGGTCGAGGTCGGCGTCAGCGAAGTCGAGAAGATGAACGAGCAGGGCGTGGCGGCCTATATCGGCTGCTTCCAGAGCCCCGTCGGCATCGCTGCCAGCCAGGCCGCTGCCAAGTACGGCACGCCATTCCTGGTCGATGTCGGCGCCTCCGACCTGCTGATGAGCCGCGGTCTCAAGAACGTGTTCCGCCTCAAGCCCGGCTTCGGCGTCTGCGTGGACGACGGCATCGCCTCGCTGGGGGCGCTGAACAAGGCCGCCAACGGCGTCGCCAAGACCGCCGTGATCGTCCACGAATCGGGCGAGTTCGGCACCGGCACGGCCAAGCTGCTGGCCGGCAAGCTGCCCTCGATCGGCATCGCGGCGAAGGAGCTGATCGCCCACGACAATCCCACGCGTAACTTCGACAACATCGCGCTGCGCATCCGCTCGCTCGCGCCCGACATCGTCATGATGTCGAACTACGGCAACGAATACATGCTGCTGGCGCGCACGCTCTATCAGCAGAAGGTGAACGTCGCGGGCTTCTTCTCGATCCTCGGCGGCGGCTTCAATTACAAGTTCGTCAAGGAGATGCCCGACGTCTCCCAGTACATGATGGACGTGAACCATTGGTACAATCCAAAGAGCCCGCAGGCCCAGGCGCTGAAGAAGCGGGTGGAAGCTGCCGGCGCGCTGTTTACCTTCGAGGTCTATCTCACCTACACCAACGTCATGCTGCTGGCCGACGCACTGGAGCATGCCGGTGCGGCCGACAAGGAAAAGCTGATCGCGGCGCTTGCCGCCTCGACCTTCAAGGCCGAGCTGATGCCCTACGGGCCCACGAAGTTCGTCAACGGGCAGAACGAGGGTGGACGGCCGGCAACGATGCAGTCGCTCAAGGGCGAAATCGAGGTGATCGCGCCAGAGCAGTTCGCCTCCGCCAAGGCCGTGTTCCCCAAGCCGAAGCTCTAAAGGCTTCCGGGTGATATTGGATCGCGTCGAATTTCCCAACAATCACCTCACCCTGAGGAGCGAACGCAGTGAGCGTCTCGAAGGGTGGGGACGAGCACCGCGTCTGCTGCCCATCCTTCGAGACGGCCCTTCGGGCCTCCTTGTATCAAGAGACGGCCGCGTCGGCGTAGAGTTGCGGGCGCGGTCTCGGTGGAGAGCCCGGAGTCTCCTGGGGCCTACAAGCCCGTTCCTGAGCTCGGTGCCTCCACCGTTGATTTTGTGATCCCGAACGGTCGCCTGGGCCGAACCGCGAGCCCGCATGCGCAAGGATGGGAGCCAAGATCCATGTTCGTAGGTATCGATGTGGCGAAGGATCGCCTGGAT
>NZ_JAJISD010000008.1 GCF_020880995.1 Reyranella aquatilis
CAAAATCAACGGTGGAGGCACCGAGCTCAGGAACGGGCTTGTAGGCCCCAGGAGACTCCGGGCTCTCCACCGAGACCGCGCCCGCAACTCTACGCCGACGCGGCCGTCTCTTGATACAAGGAGCGCCGCGAAGCGGCGCGTCTCGAAGGATGGGCAACAGGCGGGGTGCGCCTGACCACCCTTCGAGACGCGGTCTTGCGGACCGCTCCTCAGGGTGAGGATGTTGGTGAAAAGCCGATGAAAGGCTAGAGCCCCAGATAGGCCTGTCGCACGCGATCGTTGGTCAGGAGATCGGCCGCCGGACCCTCGAGTTCGATGCGGCCGTTCTCCAGCACATAGCCGCGGTGGGCGATGCGCAGCGAGGCCATGACGTTCTGCTCGACCAGCAGGATGGTCAGGCCCTCCTCGTTGAGGCGGCGCACGATGCGGAAGACTTCCTGCACGATGGTGGGCGCGAGGCCGAGCGAGGGTTCGTCGAACATGATGAGGCGCGGCTGGCCCATGAGGCAGCGGCCTATGGCCAGCATCTGCTGCTCGCCGCCTGAAAGCGTGCCGGCGGCCTGGCGCCGCCGTTCGGCCAGCCGCGGGAACATGGCGAAGACGCGCTCGAGCGTCTGCTTCTCCAGGGCCCGCGCGCGTTTGGGCGTGGCGCCCATCTCGAGATTCTCGATCACCGACAGATTGGGGAAGACCTGCCGTCCCTCGGCGACATGGCCGACACCTGCCTCGCACACGCGATAGGAGGGCCAGCCGGTGATGTCGGTGCCGTCGAACCAGACCTGGCCGCGTGCCGGCTTCTCGATCCCGTGGATGGAGCGGATCAGCGAACTCTTGCCCGCGCCGTTGGCGCCGACGATGGCCACGATCTCGCCCTGGGCGATCTGCAACGAGACGCCGGCCAGCGCCTGGGCGTCGCCATAGTAGAGATCGAGGGTCTCGACCTGGAGCAGGGGGGCGCTCATGCCGGCTCCGGTTCGCCCAGATAGACGTCGAGCACGGCCTGGTGGCGCGCGATCTCGGCCGGCGTTCCCTCGGCAATCTTCTCGCCGTAGCTCACCACCACGATGTTGGACGCCAGCGCCATGACGGCGCGCATCACATGCTCGATCAGCAGGATGGTGAGGCCGGTGCGCCGGTTGAGGTCCTGCAGGAAGGAGACCATGACGTCGATCTCGGTGGGTCGCAGCCCCGCCATCACCTCGTCGAGCAGCAGCAGCTTGGGCTCGGTGGCGAGCGCGCGCGCGACCTCGAGCCGCTTGCGGTCGGGCAGGGTCAGGCTCTCCGCCGCCTGGTGGCGGCGGTCGTGCAGGCCGAGCTGCATCAGGATGTCGGCGGCGTAGGCGCGCGCTTCGCCGAGACGGGGGCGGCGGTGCAGCGCGCCGACCGTGACATTCTCCAGCACGCTCAGCCCCTTGAACGGCTTCACGATCTGGAAGGTGCGGCCGACGCCTGCGTCGCACACGAGGTCGGGCCGCAGTCCGGAGATCTGCCGTCCGTCGAGTCGCACGCTCCCGGCGTCGGGTCGGTAGACGCCGGCGATCATGTTGAAGATCGTGGTCTTGCCGGCGCCGTTCGGGCCGATCAGGGCGTTGATGGCGCCCGCCGGAACGTCGAACGACACGTCGTGCACGGCGCGCAGGCCCCGGAAGCTCTTGCCGATGCCGTCCAGTTCGAGGCGCGCGCCGCTCACTGGCGCTTCTCCCCGAAGCCGAAGCGTTCCGCGATCCAGGGCCACACGCCGGCCGGCCGGTACATCACGATCACCAATAGCGCGAGTCCGTAGAAGATCTGCTTGAGGCCCGAGACGTGGAAGACCTCGCTCAGGTCGGTGAAGATCTCGCCGAGGCCGGTCAGCACCACGGCGCCGACGATCGGGCCGAACAGCGTGCCCAGCCCGCCGATGATCGGCGCCAGGGTGAATTCGATCGAGCGGCCCATGGCGAAGGCCGTCTCGGGGAAGAGGTTGTTGTAGTAGAAGGCGTTCCAGACACCGGCCAGCGCCGTCAACGCGGCCGAGATCACGATCGCGATCATCTTGCAGCGCAGGACCGGCACGCCGACCGCCTGCGCCGCCTCCGGATCCTCGCGAATGGCCAGCCAGTAGCGGCCGAGCCGGCTCTCCAGCAGGGCACGGCACAGGATGAAGGCGCCGACGGCCAGCGCCAGGATCACGTAGTAGAAGAGGAGCGGCCCGCCCCGCAGGTTCAGCATGTCGGAGCCGGCATCGACCTTCAGGAACAGGCCGCCCGAGCCGCCGGCCCAGGCCCAGTGGTCGAAGGCGATGCGGGTGAACTCGCTGAAGGCAATGGTGAGCAGCGCGAAATAGACGCCGGCCAGCGAGAAGCGGAAGCCGAGATAGCCGACGACCGATCCTGCCGCCGAGGCTGCCAGCACCGCGACGAAGACGCCGGCCCACGGGCCGATGCCGTAGTGGAAGAACAGTCCTGCCGCGATGTAGCCGCCGAGCCCGGCATAGAGCGCATGGCCCAGCGAAAGCTGGCCGGCGAAGCCCATCATGATGTTCCAGGCCTGGCCGACATAGGCGAAGTAGAGGACCAGGATCAGCACCGAGAGGCCGTACTTGCCGAGCAGCGCGGGCGCCACCAGCAGGAAGGCGAACAGCAGGCCGAGGCCCCAGAGCGAGCGGGCCGGCACGCCGCCGGTGAGTCGTGCGAGCAGGTTCATGGCCCGCTCTTGCCGAACAGGCCCTGCGGCCGCAGCAGCAGCACCAGGATCAGGATGCCGAAGCTCACCATGCTCTTCAGCGACGGCTGCAGCAGGAGGCCCGCCACCGCCTCGCTGACGCCGATCAGCAGGCCGCCGGCCAGCGCGCCGGTCATGCTGCCGAGCCCGCCCACGATCACGATGACGAAGGCCAGCAAGGTGTATTCGGCGGCCAGGAAGGGCGTCACCGGGATGATGGTGATCATCAGCGCGCCGGCGGCGCCGACGCAGGCCGCGCCCACGCCGAAGGTGAAGGCGTAGAGCCGGCGGACGTCGAGGCCGACCACCAGGGCGCCGAGATTGTTGTCGGCGGCGGCGCGGATCGACTTGCCGGTGCGGGTCCGGGTGAAGAACAGCCAGAGCAGGCCCGCGATGACGACCGCAGTGAGGGCGGCGTGAACGCGCACGGCGTCGAAGACGAAGGGGCCGAGTTCGTAGGAATCGAACTGCGAGTCCATCTGCACGCCGCGCGAATCGGGGCCCGCGATCACCAGGCAGGCATTGACCAGCAGGATCGCGATGGCCAGCAGCAGCAGGAACTGCTGGTGCTCGGGCCGGCCGATGAAGGGAGAGATCACGGCGCGCTGCAGCGCGTAGCCCGCGCCGAAGAACAGCAGGGCGATCAGTGGCAGGCTGAGCATCGGCGAGACCTGCAGGTACTCGAACCCCATCCAGGCGAGATACATGCCGACGACCATGATCTCGCCATGCGCGAAATTGACCACGCGCATGACGCCGAAGATCACCGACAGGCCGAGCGCCATCAGCCCGTAGACCATGCCGGTCAACAGGCCCTTGGTGATCGCCTGGGCGAGCGAGAGAAGAAAGTCGGCGGTCATTCTTTCAGGCTCCTCTCCGCCCGCGAAGCGGGGGGAGAGGCTGGGTGAGGTGGGTCATGTGCGGCTCTGCGGGCGAGGCCATCTCGGAAGAGAAGACAACTTCATCCTCCCATTGCTTCGCAACGGGCCCCTCCCTCTCCCCCGCTGCGCGGCGGAGAGGTGGTTTGTGCGCCGAAACAATTTCAGCGTCAGGTACGGCGCTTGTCGTTCCACGGCGGCATCGGGAAGACGAGCGGCGCGGCCGCCGATTCGAGCGGCAGTACGACCGTGGGCTTGCGCTTCAGGTTCTCGACCGCGGTGGCCTTGATGTTGACGTTCTGTCCCTTCGCATCGAACTGGATCGGGCCGCCGACCATGACGTGCTGGTCGATCTTGATCTTGCGCAGCGCCTCCATCAGGTCGCCGGGCTTGGTCGATTTGGCGGCAAGCCAGGCCTGGGCGGCGATCAGGATCCCCTCGAAGGTGAAGCCGCCGTTGAGGTCGAGCTGGTCGTTCGGGTACTTCGCGGCATGACGCTTCTCGAGCGCGGTCGTCATCGCCGACTTCGGGTCGAGCCACGGCACGTTCGAGATCATGAACTCGCCGTACTTGCCCATGGTCTTCAGGAAGTCCTGCTCGTAGAGGCCGGGCGCGCCGGGATTGAGGACGCCCATCGGCTCCCAGCGCTGCTTCACCATCTCCTGGACCAGCAGCTTGGCGTCGTTGAGGCGGCTGACCGGCAGCAGCAGCTCGGCCTTGGTGGCCTTGGCTTTGGCAACCTCGACCGAGAGATCCTTGGCCGCGACGTCGTAGCTGATCGTGTCGACCAGCTCGTAGGGCATGTCGAGCTTGGGGAACAACGCCTTAATGCCGTTGATCATCGAGGTGCCGAACGTGTCGTTCACGCTCATCAGCACGGCGGTTTTCGGCGTCTTGCCCGAGACCTTGAAGATCTCCTTGTGCAGTGCCAGCGCGCCGGTGATCAGCATCGGCGCCGTCGGGA
The DNA here is from genome assembly GCF_020880995.1 of Reyranella aquatilis. GTDB lineage: Bacteria > Pseudomonadota > Alphaproteobacteria > Reyranellales > Reyranellaceae > Reyranella > Reyranella aquatilis. The sequence continues at coordinate 4,546 of NZ_JAJISD010000008.1, forward strand.
AGTTGCGCACCACGAACTTGTAGCCCTGCTCGGTGATCTGAGGCGCGGCCGCGATGTTCACCACCAGCGGGACGCCGCGCTGCTCGCAGACCTGTGCGATGGCGATGGTCTGGCCTGAATCGAAGGCGCCGACCAGCATGTGGCAGCCCGCGTCGATCGCCTTCTCGGCCTGGGTGCGGGCGACGTCCGGCTTGGTCTCGGTATCGTAGTTCACGATGTCGAGCTTCACCGGCAGCTTCATGTCGGTGAACACCTCGTTCGCCACGTCGGCGCCGCGCTTGCAGGCCTGGCCGATCTGCGCCTGGAGGCCCGAGGTCGGCAGGAGCAGGCCGACCTTGAGGTTGGCGGGACCTCCCTGGGCGAAGGCGTCGCGCAGCGGCAGCGGGGCTCCGAGCAGGGCAGCACCCGCCAAAGCGGTCTGGCCGAGGCGGCGGCGGGTGAAGTTGCGGCCGGTCATTGCGGCTCCTCCCTATGGATTTTGCTGACGCGGACTATAGAGACGGTCCCGGGGGCATGCTAGGTGGGCCGGCATGTTCCATGCCCTCGCCGACCTCAATCGCGCGGCCCCTGCGGACTTCTGTGCCGCCGTCGGCGACACTTTCGAGCTGGCGCCATGGGTCGCCGAAGCGGTCGTCGGGCAGCGGCCCTTCGCCAGCGTCACGGCGCTCCACGAGGCGATGATGGGCGCGGTCCGGGCGGCCCCGCGGGACCGCCAGCTCGCCTTCGTGTGCGGCCATCCCGATCTCGCCGGCAAGGCGGCTCGCGCCGGCGCTCTGACCGCGGAGTCGCGGCACGAGCAGGCGAGCGTCGGCCTCGACACGCTGTCGGAGGAGGAGTTCGCGCGCTTCCATCGGCTGAACGATGCCTACAAGCAGAAGTTCGGTTTCCCCTTCATCGTCTGCGTGCGCCGACATACCCGCGATTCGATCCTGAACCAGTTCGAGCGCCGGCTGCGCCACGACGCCGCGACCGAGTTCGCCACCGCCCTGCAGGAGATCGCCTTCATCACCCGGCTGCGCATCGCGGCCAAGGTGACGGGAGAGGGAATGCCGCGGGTCGACGGGCGCCTCAGCACGCACGTTCTCGATACCCATGCCGGCCGTCCGGCGATGGGCGTCGCCATCGAACTGTACGAATTCACGGGCGATCGCGCCCATCGCATCGCCACGGCGGCGACGAATGCCGACGGCCGCACCGATGCGCCGCTGATCGGCGGAAGGCCGCTGCCGATCGGCCGCTACGAATTGCGGTTTGCGATCGGTGACCACTTTCGCAGCAGGGGCATCGAACAGGGCGATCCGCCTTTTCTCGACATCGTGCCTTTACGCTTTTCCATCGCCGAGCCGGAGGGGCATTATCACGTCCCGCTGCTCTGCACGCCCTGGAGCTACTCGACCTATCGCGGAAGTTAAGAAACGGAGGAGACCGAATGACGAGCTATAGCGACGTATCCCTGATGATCGACGGTGCCTGGACCAAGGGCGCCAACGGCCGGACGATCCCGGTGATCAATCCCGCAACCGAAGAAGTCATCGGTCAGGTGGCCCATGCCGAGAAGGCCGATCTCGACCGCGCTCTCGAAGCCGCGGAGAGGGGCTTCCAGGAATGGCGCAAGGTCTCGCCGTTCGACCGTTACAAGGTCATGCGCAAGGCCGCCGAGCTGATCCGCCAGCGTGTCGACGAGATCGCGCCGATCATGACGCTGGAGCAGGGCAAGCCGGTGATCGAGGCCAAGGGCGAGACCCTGCTGGCCGCCGACATCATCGAGTGGATGGCCGAGGAAGGCCGCCGCACCTACGGCCGCATCGTTCCGGCCCGCCTGCCCAACGTCCACCAGCTCGTGATGAAGGAGCCGGTCGGACCGGTCGCCGCCTTCACGCCGTGGAACTTCCCGATCAACCAGGTGGTGCGCAAGGCCTCGGCCGCGCTGGCCACCGGCTGCTCGATCATCGTCAAGGGCCCCGAGGACACGCCCGGCTCGTGCGCGCAGCTCATCAAGGCCTTCGTCGATGCCGGCGTGCCGAAGGGCGTGATCCAGCTCGTCTACGGCGTGCCGTCGGAGATCAGCGAGTATCTGATCCCGCATCCGATCATCAAGAAGGTGACGTTCACCGGCTCGACGCCGGTCGGCAAGCAGCTGGCCGCTCTCGCCGGCGCACACATGAAGCGCGTCACCATGGAACTGGGCGGCCATTCGCCGGCCATCGTGTTCGAGGACGCCGACGTCGACCAGGCGGTGAATGTCCTGGGCGCCAACAAGTTCCGCAACGCCGGCCAGGTCTGCGTCGCGCCGACCCGCTTCCTCGTTCACGAGAAGGTCTATCCGGAGTTCGTCGAGAAGTTCACGGCCTACGCCAAGAACATCAAGGTCGGTAACGGCCTCGACGCCGACACGCGCATGGGCCCGCTCGTCGCGGAGCGCCGCCTGCACGCGATCGACGGCTTCGTGAGCGACGCCCTGGCCAAGGGCGCCAAGGTCCAGACCGGCGGCCAGCGCAAGGGTAACAAGGGTTACTTCTACGAGCCGACCGTCCTCACCGACGTGCCGCTCGACGCCAGGATCATGAACGAGGAGCCGTTCGGCCCGCTGGCGCCGATCTCGCCGTTCAAGGACTTCGACGGTGTGATGAAGGAAGCCAATCGTCTGCCGTGGGGTCTGGCGGCCTACGCCTACACCACGAACTCGAAGACCATGGCCCAGGTTGGCGCCGCCTTCGAGAGCGGCATGGTGTCGATCAACCATCATGGTCTCGCCCTGCCGGAAGTGCCGTTCGGCGGCATGAAGGATTCGGGCTACGGCTCGGAGGGCGGCATCGAGGCGCTCGAGGCCTATCTGAACACCAAGTTCATCAGCCAGCTCGGCATGTAATCCGCCTCTACCGGGCGGGAATGGGCCCTCCTCCGATCCATCGGAGGAGGGCCTTTTCGTCTGCGGAACCTGTCGCCCCTCGGAACGGCGGACAATCGGCGACTCGCCTTTTGGCCGGGCCGATCTATACGGGTCCGGTATCGACCGAGGAGCGTTGAAATGAAGCGTAGAAATGTCATGGCCGCCCTGGGCGGTCTTCCGGTCGCCGCCGCGCTGGGATCGGCTGCGCGGGCACAGGACGCCTATCCCGCGCGGATCGTGAAGATCCTCGTGCCGTTCGGCCCGGGCGGCTCGACCGACATCATTTCGCGCCTGATCGGCAAGCAGCTCGAGACCATGACCGGCAAGCCGTTCGTGATCGAGAACAAGCCGGGCGCCACCGGCATGATCGGCACGACGCAGGTCAAGAATGCGCCGGCCGACGGCTATACGATCCTGCTCGGCTCGACCAGCACGCTGGCCGCCAACTACAGCCTCTACAAGTCGATGACCTACGAGCCGTCGGATTTCACGACGGTCGCGGTCAACGGCACCATCGGCAACTTCATGCTGGTGAAGCAGGACGCACCGTACAAGACGGTCAAGGAATTCGTGGCCTATGCCAAGGCGCAGCCCAAGCCGCTGTTCTCCGGGTACGGCAATGCCTCCTCGCGTGTGCCGGCCGCCCTGTTCGAGGTCACGACCGGCGTGAAGTTCGAGGAGGTCGCCTATCGCGACGCCGTCGCCTCGATCCAGGATCTCAACGCCGGCCGCGTCGACTGCGTGTTCCCCGACCAGGTGGTGGGCGAGAGCTACGTGCGCTCGGGCTATGTTCGCGCTCTCGCCGTCACCTCGAAGGAGCGCTCGCCGCTCTTCCCCGACGTCGAGGCGATCTCGGAGACCTATCCGGAGTACTCGATCATCTCCTATTCCTGCTTCGCGGTGCGCCGCGAGACGCCGGACGACATCAAGAAGAGGCTCAACCGCCTCATCATGGACGCTCTCTACGAGCCTTCGGTGATGGAGCGCGTGAAACAGCTCGGATTTCTGCCGCCGCCGAAGGACTGGACCATCGCGCAGTGTGACGCCTTCGTGACGAAGGAGCGCGAGGATTGGACCCGCTACATCAAGCTGGCGAAGATCGAGCCGCAATAACGGCCGCTATTGCGCCGCGACGGCGGACCGTTAATCTCGCGCCCGCATGAGCGGGATCGCGCGGCGGAGCCTATTGGGCGGATTGCTGGCGGCCGGCGCCGGGGCGGCGTCGCCCGCGCGCGCCGACGACTGGCCGACGCGGGCCGTCTCGTGGATCGTGCCGTTTCCGGCCGGCGGCGGCTCCGACATGTTCGCCCGCCCGATCGCGGCCCGCGTGGCCGATGCGATCGGCCAATCTGTCGTGATCGACAATCGCAGCGGCGCCGGCGGCACGGTCGGGGCCGCGGTCGCGGCCCGCGCGGCGCCGGACGGTTACACCCTGCTGGTGGGCGACACCGGGCTCGCCTATGCGCCGACTGTCTATCCGCGGGCCGGCTTCGACTTCCTGCGCGACTTCGCGCCCATCGCTGCCTTCGGCCGCGTGCCCTACGCGCTTGTGATCAATCCGGCACGGCTGGACGTGGCCAACCTCGAAGCCTTCATCGAGAAGGCGAAGCAGGCGCCGGGCGGCATCGACATCGGCTCGGCCGGCCTCGGCACCGTGACGCATCTCGCCATCGGTCTTTTCGAGGGCCGCGCGGGGGTGAAGCTGACGCACGTTCCCTATCGCGGCGGCGCGCCCATGCTGCAGGACCTGCTGGCCGGCCAGATCGGCGCCGCCTTCGTGCTGGTGACGGCCGTGGCGGGCTACGTCCGCTCGGGCAAGCTGAAGGCGCTGGCCGTGATCAACCGCCGCCGCGACGCGTTGCTACCCGGCGTGCCGACGGCGCACGAGGCGGGCCTGCCCGACTTCCGCATCACCACCTGGTTCGGCCTGTTCGCGCCGGCCCGCACGCCCGACGCCATCCTCGACCGAATCCATGCCGCCGTGCAGCAGGCGCTGGGCTCGGACGAAGTGAAGCGCCTGTGGGCCGAGCACGGTGCGCGGGTCGAACTCGAGAGCCGGGCCGATTTCGCGAGCTTCATCGCCCGCGAGACCGAGCGGTGGAGCCGCATCGCCAAGGCCGCCAACGTCCAGATGGAGTGAACCATGGTGCTTTCGCGTCGTGCCACACTGGGCGGCCTTCTAGCCGCAACGGCCATCGCCCCCGCGAACGCACAGCAATGGCGGCCGTCGCGGACCATGAACTGGATCGTGCCGTTCCCGCCCGGCGGTTCGAACGACACCTTCGCGCGCCCGGTCGCGGTGCATGTCAGCCGGACCCTCGGCCAGCCGGTGGTGGTCGAGAATCGCAGCGGTGCCGGCGGCACGCTGGGCGGCATGGTCGTGGCGCGGGCGCGACCCGATGGCTGCACGCTGCTGGTTGCCAACAGCGCGCAATCCTTTGCCACCGTCGTCTATCCCGATTCGGGCTTCGACCTGCTGCGCGACTTCGCACCCGTGAGCAACATCGCCAGGGTGCCGGTCGGTCTCGTGGTCAATGCGGCGCGACTCGACGTCAAGGATCTCGCGGGCTTTCTCGCGGCGGCGCGAAAGGCGCCGGACACGATCAACATCGGCTCGTCGGGTCTCGGCACCATGCCGCACCTCGCCATCGAGCTTCTGCAGCGGCGCACCGGGATCAAGCTGATGCACGTGCCCTATCGCGGCGGCGGCCCGGCGCTGCAGGACCTGCTGGCCGGCCAGCTCGACGCGACGTTCCAGCCGCTCAGCACGGTGGCGTCCTACGTGCAGTCCGGAAAGTTGCGCGCGCTCGCCGTCGCCACCGCAAAGCGGGAGAGCGTGCTGCCCGACGTGCCGACCTTCGCCGAGGCTGGCGTGAAGGATTTCGAGGTCAGCACCTGGTACGGGCTGTTTGCCCCCCGCGCGACGCCGGCCGCGCCGCTCGACGCGATCCATGCCGCTGTCCAGGCGGCGCTGGCGGAGCCGGACATCAAGCGCGTCTGGGCGGAGCAGGGCGCCCGCATCGACCTCGAAAGCCGCCAGGCCTTCGGCGACTTCGTGAAGGCCGAGGTCGAGCGCTGGAGCGCCATCGCGAGCACCACCGGGCTGCCGATGGAGTAGTGCTTTCGTGTTCCTCTCCACCGCTAGGGGGGGAGAGGTGCCTGATTTTGATTCAGGTCTGACCGCCGCCGTTCACCTGGATCATCTGGCAGTTGACGTAGGCGCCGCCGTCGGAGACCAGCAGGCCGAGTACCGACCCGATTTCGGCGGGTGTGCCCATGCGGCCGAGCGGGACCTTGGCCATCGTCTCGAGGCGATGGTGGTTCGACTCGGCGTCGTCCTCGACGTCGGCCGAGATCGGGCCGGGCGAGATCGCGTTCACGGTGATGCCCTTCGGCCCGAATTCCTTGCCCAGCGCCTTGGTGAGACCCCAGACGCCGTGCTTGGCAACGGAGACCGGCGCGCGACCGGCATAGCCGTGCATCGCGTTCATGCCGGTGAAGTTGACGATGCGGCCCCAGCCCTTCTTCACCATGCCGGGCAGGCAGGCCTGCGACAGCCAGACGGCGGCGTCGAGATCGACCGAGATGACGCGCCGCCAGTCGGCCTCGCTCATCTCGAGGAAGGGCTTGGCCGGCCGCAGCGCGGCATTGTTCACCAGCACGTCGACCGAGCCGAACTTCGCGATCGCCTCCTGGGCCATGCGGCGGCATTCCTCGGCGCTGCCGACATCGGCCATCACGACCAGCGTCTCGACACCGAGGGCCGCGGCTTCCCTGGCCACCGACTCGCAGGCCTTGCGGTCCGACGAGCCGTTGATCACGACGTCGTAGCCCATCCGGGCGAGCTCCAGCACACAGGCCCGACCGATGTTTCGGCCCGCGCCGGTCACCAAAGCAGTTCTCCGCGTCGTGGCCATCTTCTATATCTCCCGCTTCATAGGTTCAGAGGGCGTGACGTGGAGCTAAGGACAATTCCGCTCGGCCAGCGCTCGGCGAGAGTCTGGACCGGCGGCACCGGCGAGGCAATCGTGCTGCTGCATGGCGGCTGGGCGGGCGCGGAAGCCTACTGGTCGACCGTGACGGACGATCTCGAACGCACGCATCTCGTCGTGGCGCCGGAGTTGCCGCCGATCCATTCGGTCGAGGGCCTGCCGAGCTTCGGCGCCTACGCTGCGTGGCTCGCCGAGCTGTTGACGGCGCTCGGCGTCGAGCGTGCGACGCTGGTCGGCAACTCGCTGGGCGCCACCGTCGGCTGGTGTTTCGCCGGCCGGTACCCCGAACGCTGCGCTCGCCTCGTGCTGGTCAACGGCTACCAGCCGCCGGTCTACTCGAAGATGCTGCGCTGGCTCGCCGGCAAGACGCCGATCCGCGCCCTGGCGCGCGGCAATCTGCAGCGACTGCACTACGGTCCCGAGGTCATCCCGCTCGCCTTCCACGATCGCAGCAAGGTGCCGGCCGAGATCGCGCGCATGCTCGACAGCTTCACCGCGGCCGACGTCGATCGTGTCATCGACCGGCTCCTGTCGGGCGAGAAGGCGCCGCCGCCGCCCAAGGGCTCTGTGCTGCTGATCTGGGGCGAAGCCGACCGCTCGCCCGTCCTCGACAAGAACGGCGCGCGCAAGATGCGGCTGACGCTGGAGGAGTCGCGGCTGGTGACGATCCCCGAAGCGGGTCACCTGCCTCAGGTCGAGCGGCCGGACGAGTTTCTGCGCGCGCTGCGGGGATTCCTGAAGCGCTAATCCATGGGTGCCGACAGGGCACCGAGTCCGAGGCGGATCCTTGCCGCCGCTGTCCTCCCTGCGGTGGCTATCGTAGTCTGAGGCCCGAGGGGGACGATCATGGCAGCAGGGCATTCCCACGGTTCGCAGGGTCGCGCGCAGGCGACCGGCTCCGCCGCTGCGCAGCACAAGACGCGCCTGAAATGGGCGTTTTTCCTGACGGCCTCGTTCATGGTGGTCGAGGTGGTCGGCGGCCTGGTGACCGGCAGCCTGGCGCTCATTGCCGACGCCGCCCACATGTTGACGGACGCCGGCGGCCTCGCGCTCGCCCTCATCGCCATCAACTTCGGCGAGCGTCCGGCGACGCCGCAGAAGACGTTCGGCTACGTCCGCATGGAGGTGCTGTCGGCGCTGGCCAATGCTGTCGTCCTGCTGGGTGTGACGGCGTTCGTTCTCTACGAGGCCTACGATCGTTTCCTGAACCCGCCCGAGGTCCTCGGCGGGCCCATGCTGGCGGTCGCCGTCGCCGGTCTGGTCGTCAATCTCGTCAGCATGAAACTGCTGTCGGCCGGATCGTCGGAGAGCCTCAACGTCAAAGGTGCCTACTTCGAGGTGATGAGCGACATGCTGGGCTCGCTCGGCGTGCTGATCGCCGCCGTCGTGATCCTGCTCACCGGATGGACGCTCGCCGATCCCCTGATCGGTGCCGGCATCGGCCTCTTCATCATCCCGCGCACATGGATGCTCCTGCGCGAGGCCATCCACATCCTGATGGAAGGCACGCCGCCCCATGTCGACCTGACGCTGCTGGAAAAGACGCTGCTGGGCATTCCCGGCGTGACGGCGGTCCATGACCTTCATGTCTGGACCATCACGTCCGGCGTCGATTCCATGAGTTGCCATCTCGTGGTCGCCGACATGGCCCGCTCGCGGGAAACGCTCGAGGCGGCGCAAGCGGCGATGCGCGACACGTTCGGCCTCTCTCACAGCACCATCCAGATCGATGACGAGGCGCTGCGAGCGCAGGAAGGCGCTTCGCGTTTCTGAGCAACGCGTAGACTAGACAGCGCCCCCCGACTTGAGGCCCGCGATCGCCTTCGCATCGTAGCCCAGCCCGGCAAGAACCTCGTCGGTATGCTGGCCGAGGTCCGGAGTCGGGTTGAGGGACTTCGGCTGCGGGTAGTCCGACAGGTTGATCGGCTGGCCGACCACCTTGATCTCGCCCAGCGCGGGATGGTTGACCGGGCGGGCGATGCCGAGGTGCTGGACCTGCGGTTCGGCGAAGGTCTTGTCGATCGTGTTGATCGGGCCGCAGGGGACGCCGGCCTTGTTCAATGATTCGATCCAGTGAGCGCTGGTGTTGGTCCTGGTGACCTCGGCCAGCCGCTCGTTCAGCGCCTTGCGGTTCTGCGAGCGCAGCGCGGGCGTCGCGTGTTCGGGATGGTCGATCAGCGCCTGGGCGCCGAGCGCCAGTGCGGCGCGCTTCCACATCTTGTCGCCGGCGGCGGCGATGTTGATGTAGCCGTCGCTGGTCGGGAAGACGCCGGTCGGGATGCTGGTCGGGTGGTCGTTGCCGGCCTGCTTCGCCACCTCGCCCTTCATCAGCCAGCGCGAGGCCTGGAAGTCGAGCATGAAGATCTGCGCCTCGATCAGCGAGGTGTGGACCCACTGGCCTTTGCCGGTTCGCTCGCGCGTGTAGAGCGCCAGCATGATCGCCTGGGCGAGCAGCAGACCCGAGGTGAGGTCGGCGATGGGGATGCCGACGCGCATGGGCCCACGGCCCGGCTCGCCGGTGATCGACATCAGGCCGCCCATGCCCTGGGCGATCTGGTCGACGCCGGGGCGGGCCGCATCGGGGCCGCTCTGGCCGAAGCCCGCGATCGAACCGTAGATGATGCGCGGGTTCACCTTTGCCACCGTGTCGTAGTCGACCTTGAGGCGATGCTTTACGTCGGAGCGGTAGTTCTCGACGATGACGTCGGCCTTGGCCGCGAGCTTCATGAAGATCGCGTGACCTTCCGGGCTCTTGAGGTTGAGCGTCATCGACTTCTTGTTGCGGTGCAGGTTCTGGAAGTCGAAGCCGTGTCGTGCGCCGCCCATCGAATCGTTGTTCTTGCCGCCTTCGGAAGGCGGCGGGGGCGGCTCGATCTTGATGACGTGCGCGCCCCAGTCGGCGAGCTGGCGCACGGCGGTCGGACCGGCGCGGTGCGCCGTGAGATCGAGGACGGTGAGATGCGAAAGGGGCAGGGCGGTCATGTAGCTTGCCTTTTGAAAATTTGCGTCATCCCGACCGGAGCGAAGCGGAGCGGAGGGATCTCTCTCTGGATGAAAGAGAGGCCCCTCGGCTTCGCTCGGGGCGCCGGCACTTACTTTCCTTTGAAGACGGGCTTGCGCTTTTCCATGAACGCCCGGCGGCCTTCCTTGAAATCCTCGCTGTCGAAACAGGCTTCGGCCATCTTGTCGAGCTTCGCATGGTCCTGCTTCGATTCGGGCTTGGCGATCTCGCGCGCCGCGGCTTTGGCGAGCGCGATGGTGAGCGGCGCATTCTGCGCGATGGCGCCGGTGATGCCGTCGACCATGGCGTCGAGTTCGGTATCGGCGGCGACGCCGTGGACGAGACCCATGTCGTAGGCCTCCTTGGAGGAATACTGCTTGGCCGTGAACAGGAACTCCATGGCGCGCGGCAGGCCGACGATGCGCGAGAAGCGCTCGATGCGCAGGAAGCCGTAGCCGAGGCCGAGCTTGGCGGCCGGCACGCCGAAGCGCGCACCCTCGTTGCAGTAGCGCAGGTCACAACAGGCGGCGAGATTCATGCCGCCGCCGATGCAGTAGCCGGTGATCTTGGCGATGGTCGGCTTGGGAAAGTCGTAGAGCGCCTCGTAGCCTTCCTTGGAAATGGCGTCGTAGCGCACCTGCGCCTCTGCATTGGCGCGTTCGCTTTCGAACTTGGAGATGTCGGCGCCGGAGACGAAGGCCTTGCCGCCGGTCCCGCTGACGACCAGGCAGCGGATCTCGGGATCCTGGGCGAAGTCCTTGAGGATGCTCACGAAGCCGTCCCACATGTCGAGCGAAACGGCATTGAGCTTGGCCGGGTTGTTGAAGACGACGTGGCCCACGGCGCCCTCGCGGCGGCCGATGATTTTCTGTTCCTGCATGCCGGCGATCCTTCAATTGAGGTCGGGGAATATAGCGCGCCCGAATTGAAATGAATAAGGTGCGAGTCAACAGGGAGGAAACGTGGCCGCAGTCGAACTGAAGGGCCTTTCCAAGCGCTACGGCGCTGCTGTCGCGGTCGACGATGTTTCGCTGCGCGTCGAGCACGGCCAGCTCGTCTGCCTGCTGGGCCCGTCGGGCTGCGGCAAGACCACGACGTTGCGGCTGATCGCGGGCTTCATCGAACCCTCGGCAGGCGAAATCGAGGTGGGCGGCAAGGTTCTCTCCTCGCCGTCGCGCACGGTGCCGCCCGAAGGCCGCAAGATGTCGATGATCTTCCAGAGCTACGCGCTGTGGCCGCACATGACGGTGGCGGAGAACGTGGCCTATGGGCTCAAGATCCGGAAGCTCGACCGTGCCACCATTGATGCGAAATTGAAGGCCATCCTCTCGACCGCGCGTCTCGAAGCGCTGGCCGACCGCTATCCCGGCGAACTCTCTGGAGGCCAGCAGCAGCGCGTGTCGCTCGCCCGCGCGCTGGTCGTCGAGCCCGAGACGCTGCTGCTCGACGAGCCGCTCTCCAATCTCGACGCCAACCTGCGCGAAGAGATGCGCTTCGAGATCCGCCGCCTGCACGACCAGTATCGCTACACGACGGTCTATGTGACCCACGACCAGGCCGAGGCCATGACCACCGCCGACCTGATCGCCGTCATGAACAAGGGCAGGGTCGAGCAGCTCGGGCCGCCGGAAGAAATCTACACCCGCCCGCGCTCGGAGTTCGTCGCCCGCTTCATCGGCGGTTCGAACGTGCTGGCCGCGACAGCGCTCGACGAGGTCCGCGTCTCCGTGGCCGGCGGCGCGCTGCGCACCACGGGTCGATCGCTGTCAGCCGGGCGGCCGGTCGCCGTCTCGGTCCGCCAGCACGAGATCGGCATTGCCCTCGAACCACCATCTTCGGGGGCGGAGAATCACCTGCAAGGGACCGTGACACGCCAGGTGTTCCTGGGTTCGACGCGCGACTACACGGTCACGCTCGCCGACGGAACGGAACTGCGCGTCACCGCGCCGCCGGGGCGCAACATCGCGCCCGGTCAATCGGTCTGGCTGCATCTGCCGGCGGAACAATGCCGGGCATTGGCGGAGGAGTGATCCATGACGAGTGAGCCGACCACGCGGAAGCTGACGCGACGCCATGTGCTTGCCGCCTCGGCGGCGGCGGCTGCCGGTTCGTTCATCACGCCGGTGCGCGCCGCGCCGCCGGAGCCGACGAAGATCACGCCGGCGCTGATCGAAGCGGCGAAGAAGGAGGGCAAGTTCTCCTGGTACACGTCGGTCGACCTGGCGCTCGCCGAGAAGGTCGCCAAGGCTTTCGAGGCCCGGTATCCCGGCGTCACCATGAAGGTCGAGCGCTCGGGCGCGGAGCGCAACTTCCAGCGCATCGGCCAGGAATTCCAGAACAGGATCTACAATTGCGATGTCGTGAACAGCTCTGACGCGGCGCACCTCATCGTCTGGAAGCGGGCGAAGATGCTGGCGCCGTTCGTGCCGGAGGACGTCGCGCAGTATTTTCCGGCGGCGCACAAGGATCCAGACGGCATGTTCGCTTCATGGCGCATCACGCTCTGCCCGATCGCCTACAACACGAAGCTGGTGAAGGCCGAGGACGCACCGAAATCCTATGCCGACCTGCTCGATCCGAAATGGTCGGGCAAGCTGGTCAAGGCGCATCCGGGCTACAGCGGCACCATCATGACGGCGACGCAGCAGCTCAGCCGCGATCTCGGCTGGTCGTGGTTCGAGAAGCTGGCGAAGCAGAAGGTCATGCAGGTGCAGTCGGCCACCGAGCCACCCAAGAAGCTGGCGCAGGGCGAGCGGGCGGTGATGGCCGATGGCGGCGAGTATGTCGCCGAGGAACTGAAGACGCGGGGCGAACCGGTCGAGATCGTCTATGCGGCGGAAGGCACGCCGCTGATCACCGGCCCATCGGCGATCATGGCCAATGCGCCCAATCCCAACGCGGCGCGCCTTTTCCACGCCTGGTCGATGACGCGCGAGGCGCAGCAGCTCAACATCGATGTCGGCGCGCTGCGCTCGGCGCATCCGCAGGCCGTGGACCGCCCCGACATGAAGAAGTTCTCCGACATCAAGCTGATGAGGGAAGAGGCGAGCGTCGTGGCCGACCAGGCCGACGCGCTCAAGGCCCAGTACGTCAAATACTTCAAGGTGTAGCCCATGCGCCGTCGTCAATTCGTCGCCGCTGCCGCGGCCTCCGCCGCCCTCGCGCCGCTCGCGGCGCGGGTCGTGTCCGCCGCGCCGGCACCGACTGCCCTTACGCCCGAACTGATCGAGGCGGCGAAGAAGGAAGGCAAGGTCACCTATTACACGGCGATGGATCTCTCCGTCGCCGAGCCGATGGCCAAGGCCTTCGAGACCAGGTATCCCGGCATCAAGGTCGCCGTGGAGCGTACCGGGGCCGAGCGCCTGTTCAACCGCATCGGCCAGGAAGTCGGCAGCAACATCCGTCGCGTCGACGTGGCCAACAGCTCCGACGCCGCGCACTTCATCGTGTGGAAGCGGCAAGGCTGGCTGGAGCCTTTCCTGACACCCGACATGGCCGAGAACCTGCCGGCCGACCAGCGTGACGCCGACGGCGCCTTCGTCAACCAGCGCACGCATCTGTCGACCATCGCCTACAACACGAAACTGGTGAAGCCCGAGGATGCACCCAAGGGCTTCGTCGATCTGCTCGATCCGAAGTACTCGGGCAAGCTGGTGAAGGGGCACCCCGGTTATTCCGGCACGATCATGACCGCGACCCAGCAGCTGGCGAAGGCGCTGGGCTGGGAATACTTCGACAAGCTCTCGAAGCAGAAAGTTCTGCAGGTCCAGTCGGCGACCGAGCCGCCCAAGCGTATCGAGGCGGGCGAGCGCGCCATCGCTGTCGACGGCAGCGACTATCTCTTCTGGATGGCGAAGGAGCGAGGGGCGCCGGTCGAGATCGTGCATGCCGTCGAGGGTACGCCGCAGATCTCCAACCCGATGGCGATCTTCAAGTCATCGCCCAATCCGAACGCCGCGCGACTTCTCGTCGGCTGGATCATGTCGCCCGAGGGCCAGGAGTTCATCGTCAAGGTGAGCGGCCAATATCCGGCGAACAAACGGGTGAAGGCCAAGGAAGGCCGTCCGGCGCTGGCGTCGATCAAGACTCTGCCGGAGGATCCGCTCGAAGTGGAGAAGACGGCCGACGAGATCAAGTCGCGATACCAGCGCTACTTCAAGGTATGACGCGCGGCATCGATCTCTCGCGGCCCGTACTCGTCGCCGTCGCCGCCCTGCTGGCGGTGATGATCGTGCTGCCGGTCGGCTGGCTGCTGGTCGTCAGCCTGACGTCGAAGGAGGGCGGCTTCACGCTCGCCAATTTCGCGACGTTGTTCACCGATCCGACCTTCGTCGATCCGCTGGTCACGACACTGATCATCTCCTGCTCGGTGAGCGCGATCTGCTGTCTGGTGGCCGCACCCCTCGGCTGGCTGGTGGCGCGCACCGACATGCCGCTTGCGCGCACCATCCGCACGCTGGTCATGGCCTCGCTGGTGACGCCGCCCTTCGTCGGGGCCATCGCCTGGGAGATGCTGGCGGCGCCCAATTCGGGCCTGCTGAACCAGCTGTGGCGGCTGCTGAGCGGCATGCCGCCCGACGAGGCGCTGTTCGACATCTACAGCCTCGGCGGGCTGATCTTCGTGATCTCCTGCTACACGTTCCCGTACGTCTTCATTCTGGTCGCCAATGCGCTCGACCGCATGCCCGGCGAACTGGAGGACGCCTCGTCGATGCTGGGCGCGAAGACCTGGCAGACCGCGCGGCTGATCACCGTGCCGCTGGCCTTGCCGACCCTGCTGGCCGGCGCGCTGGTCGCCTTCCTGCAGGCGCTGAACCTGTTCGGCTCGCCGGCCATCCTCGCCATCCCCGCGGGCTTCCACACGCTGACGACGCGCATCTGGAGCCTGTTCCAGTTCCCGCCCAAGCCCGAACTGGCGGCCGCGGCCTCGGTACCGCTGCTGGTGCTGACGGTGCTGCTGTTGCGCGCCCAGGCGATGGCGCTCGGCCGGCGCGGCTATGCGGTGCTGGGCGGAAAGTACGGTGCGCCGCGGCCCATTCGCCTGGGCTGGCTGCGCGTGCCGGCGGTGATACTGGCGCTGTTCGTGCTCGCCATGCCGCTCTTCCTGCCTTACGCGGCACTGTTCAACTCCGCCTTCTCGCGCGTGGCGTCGCGCATCGTCGGGCCGGACACGATCACGCTGCACAACGTGAAGTTCACGTTCCTCGAACTCAGCTCGACCATGCCCGCGCTCAAGAACACGTTCCTGCTGGCCACCGCCTCGGCGACGCTGGGCGCGCTGCTGGCGCTGATGATCGCCTACATCGTGGCGCGCAAGGCGATGCGCGGCTACCGCGTGCTGGGCTTCCTCGCCACCGCGCCGCTGGCCATTCCGGGTATCGTGCTCGGCGTCGGCCTGTTCCTAGCCTATACGCGCCCGCCGCTGGCGCTGTACGGCACGCTGTGGATCCTGCTGATCGCCTTCGTGACGATCGAGCTGCCGGCGGCCTACCAGCAGCTCGGCTCGGCCTTCCATGCCGTGCATCCCGAACTGGAGGAGGCGGGCCGCATGCTGGGCGCGACGCGCCTGCGCACCCTGGCCGACATCACAGCACCCCTGCTGCGCTCGGCCGTGATCGCGACGTGGTGCTTTATCTTCGTCGCCACCATCCGTGAACTGTCGGCCGCCGTGATCCTGTTCACCTCGGAGACCAAGGTCCTGTCGGTGCTGATCTTCGACCTGAAGGAAAGCGGCGACGTCGGGGCCATCGCCGTACTCAGCCTGACGATGGTGGCGATCACCACGATCGTGATCGCCGCCGCCAACCGTCTGCACGCAAGGCCTCAGGCCAGGCCGGCCTGACGCGGCTGGAGCCGCGCCGGAAGTCGAGCACCACCAACGACGAAAGGGAACCCTCGCGCATGCTGTCATGTCGTCATGGATTGACCGTTCTCCTCGCTGCCTTTCTCGCACTGGGCAGCTTGCGGGCCGATGCCCAGCAGATGGTGAGTATTGCCGCCGAAGAAGTGAACTTCCGCAGCGGTCCGGGGCAGAGTCATCCGGCGGAATGGGTGGTGAGAAAAGGGTTCCCGCTGAAGATCGTCGGCCGCCGCGGCGACTGGCTGCACGTGGCGGACTTCGAGAACGACAAGGGCTGGGTCCTGCGCAAGCTCACCAGCAGCACGGCGTATCACATCGTGAAGGTCAAAATCGCCAACCTGCGCAGCCAGCCGACGACGACCAGCCGCATCGTCGGCAAATTCGCCTATGGCGACACGCTGAAGACGCTCGAACGCCGTGGCGGCTGGGTGAAGGTCCAACGCGAGGGACTGCGCGGGTGGATCTCGCGCAAACTGCTCTGGGGCTGGTAGGCGAGTCCGCTCCGGGCCTCAGTCGAGGATGGCCACGTCGTCCACGGTGATCGGCTTGGCCAGCAGCCCCAGCGACTCCAGCGTGGCGATCGTCGCTTCCCAGCCGGCACGGGTCTGCTGGCCGGTGGGCGGGCCGGAAAGCTGTTGTGAGACGGTCGCCATGCTGCGGTCGACATAACGCGGGGCAAGCCGCGGAAAGAGGCGCGAGAAATGCAGGGCGGCGTCACCGGGCCGTTCGCGCACCATGTTGTAGCCCTCCTGCACCGCGTCCTCGACCTTGCGGGCGATTTCGCGCTTTGCGGGGTCGGCCCATGCCGCGTCGTTGACGATCAGGTTCAGGCTGTAGGCTCTCACGCCGAAATCGCTCAGCCGGATCATGGTGATGCGGCGACCCTCTGCGATCAGTTCGGACGGTGCCATCTCATCGTAGTCGATCAGCGCATCGACCTTCTTCTCGATCAGGTCGTAGGCGCTCCAGGAGACCGTCGTCTCCTTGATCCTGCTGCGGTCGAGCTTGTTCGCGGCGAGAAGGGCGCGGAACTCCTCGTTGGTGATGCTGCCTGGTACCAGCCCCAGCGTCTTGCCGTAGAGGTCGCGCGGATGGGCGATGCGGTCCTCGCCGCGCGAGTAGACCACGGTCGGTGTCTTGGCGTAGTAGACCGCCAGGCTCTTGATCGGCACGCCCTTGGACCGGCCGATGGCGGTCGCGATGCCGCTCGACGATCCAATCCAGTATTGCTTGCCCGAGCCGATCATCTCGGCCGATGAGATCGCGCCCTGGGTCTCCGCGAAGGTGACCTCGAGGCCACGCCGTTCGAAGGCGCCCATCTCGCGGGCGAGAAAGAAGCCCCCGTATGTCGGCAGCGCCTTCCAGTCGAGCAGGATCTCGACCTTCTGGAGGACGTCGGGGGCGGGCTGCGCGAGGGCGGGCAGCGGGCACAGCAGGGCCAATGCGGAGGCGAGCACCAGGCGGCGGCTGGAAGAGGTCATCGTTGATCCCTGAAAGGTCTGGCCGGCGGGTTGGCCGCGAAACATGTCACAACGACGCCCGGATGGGGGAGCGATTTCGCCGCGGCTGCGTTTTGCGCGTGTGAACGCGATTGCCCCTCCGGGCCGCCTCGGGCGGCTGCTGCGCGAGACCGTCGAAGGCTTCATCGACGACGACGCCTTCAGCCGCGGCGCCTCGATCGCCTATTTCACGCTGTTCTCTCTGGCGCCAACGCTTCTGCTCGTCATCGCCATCGCCGGGCTGGTGTTCGGCCGCGACGCCGCCCAGGGCGCCGTGGTCGACCAGTTGAGCGGCCTGATGGGACGCGACACGGCGGAGGCGCTGCAGGCGATGATCCGAAGCGCCGGCGACCGCATGACCGGCGTGGTCGCGACCTTGATAGGACTGGTCACGATCTTCCTCGCGGCCAGCGGCGTGTTCGGCGAGGTGCAGTCGGCGCTGAACGCGATCTGGAAGGCCAAATCGACCCGCTCGACCCTGTCGCGCCTGGTGCGTGCGCGGATGGCCAGCTTCGGGCTGGTGATCACGCTGGGCTTCGTCCTGATGGTGTCGCTGGCGCTGAGTGCGGCGCTGACGGCCCTGGCCCGCTTCCTGAAATACAGGTTTCCCGTCGCCGAGTTCGCCGTTCAGGCGGCCGACCTCGCGATCTCCATCGTGCTGATCTCCGGCCTGTTCGCCGTGATGTACAAGGTTCTGCCCGATACGCCGATCCGCTGGCGCGACGTGGCGGTGGGCGCGCTCATGGCGACCGGCCTGTTCGAGGCCGGCAAGTACCTGATCGCCCTCTATATCGGCCAGACCGACGTGGCGACGAGCTTCGGCGCGGCCGGGGCGCTCATCGTGCTGTTGCTGTGGATCTTCTACTCCACGCTGATCTTCCTGCTGGGCGCAGAGTTCACACGCGCCTGGACCCGTGTCTATGGCGCGCGCTGTCGGGATCCGGAGTCTCGCCCCACGCGCTAGCCGGTGACGGCGAAGGCGACCAGCAGGGCCAGGGTGCCGCCCAGTCCCAGCAGGACCGCCAGCACCGGGATATGGCCGAGGAAGGCCAACGCCATGCACGAGAGCACGAGTGCGATGTGCAGAACGGCGAACAGGACCAGCCGGCTGAAGCGATCGTAGGTCTCGCGATGATCGCGGAGTTCCTGGGCCGGGGTTTGGAGGGGCGTATCGACGGAGGTTGCCATGACCGATCCTCTGTGTGGCGGAGCCTGACTGCCGAACGCTCCGGCCGGGCGGGCGTTGCGCGCCGGACCGGCGGCGCGACACCGGTCGGCGAGGGCCTCCGCGGACTTGTCGAACGAAGTTTGGCTCGCCATACCGGAGGGCATGAAATCCGCTCTCTCCGCCCTGCTGGTCCTCCTCCTTGCGGCGTTGGCCGCGCCCGCATCGGCGCAATCCTACGAGGAACAGATGCGCCAGGCGGCGGGCGCCTACGAGCGCAAGGACATGGCGACCGCGGTTCGCATCTGGAAGGTCTGGGCCGCCAAGGGGGAGGCGGAGGCGCAGACCCTGCTGGGTGCCATGTACTGGAGCGGCGAAGGCGTGCCGCGCAATCTCAACGAGGCGGCGCGCCTCTATCTCGCGGCCGCGCGGCAGGGATATGCACGGGCCCAGAACAATATCGGCTTCATGCTGGGCTTCGGCGAGGGGATCCCCCCGCGCGACGACATCGAGGCCTACAAGTGGATCAAGCTGTCGATCGACCGCTACACCGCGAAGAACCAGGACCGCCTGGATCAGGCGCGGAAGGACCTCGCGACGCTGGCGGCGCGCATGAACCCTGCGCAAATCGCCGAGGCGGAAAGGCGTGTGAGGGCGTGGAAGCCCTCTCCCAAGTGAGCTAAGGTTCGCCGGCCACGCGGCGGTCACGAGCGATGCCCCGACGTAGGCCCTACAAGAAGGACCTGATGACTCGACCCTCGGTCGCCGCGGCTTTTGCCGCTTCATTGCTTTTCGGCGGGATGTCCCAGGGCATCGCCGGCGATCGGCCGTGGGGCGCGGGCACGCAGGCGACGGGCGAGGGCCGCGTGGCCGAGCTGCGCCTACTCGGCCCGGAACTGCCGCCGCTGCACGACCAGCCGTCCGTCCTCGCCGGCTTGCGGGACCACTGGAATTTCGTGGAGATCGCCTCGATCGACGGGCTGCTCGAACGCAGCCTGGCGATCGAGATCACGCTCCCACAGCCGCTCATCGCCATCGCCGACAACCTGCCGCCGCCGGTCTCGACCGGGCCCGTGCCGGAAGCGGTCCAGGCGCGGGGACGCAGGGTGGCCGACCGGCTGCTGGGCGACGGGCTCGATGACGAGCGGCTCCAGGCGTACCTGCCGTTCGAGCGCCGGCTCGGCGTTTCCGGCACGATCGCCGGCGGATCGCTTGCCGCCTCGGCGGTGGCGGCGGGTGTTCCGGCGCCGGCCATGCTCGAGGCCATGCAGGCGCTCGAGACCTCGGTCGACCTGGCCAAGGAAATGCGCGACGGCGACCGGTTCTACGTCCGCTACGAGCGGACCTTCACGCAGGGCGGCGCGCCACTCGATGTCGGCCGCGTGCTCTGGATGGAGCTGCGCACGCCCAAGGGCGTGATGGCGATCCATCGTTTCCGCACGCGCGACAACAACGAACGCTTCTGGATGGCGAGCGGCCAGTCCGCGACCCTGCCGTCGTTCCGCCTTCCCCTCGATACCGTGTCGATCTCCTCGGGCTTCGGCCTGCGCGCCGATCCGTTCGACCAGCCGCCGCCGCTCTACGCCGGCAAGCCGCAGGGCGCCGGCGGTCCGCTGCGCGACCGGCCCGGGTTGCCGCCCGGACTGCCGACCGGTGGTGCGCTCGACATGCCGCGCGCGGCCTCTGGTTTCGCGTCCGCCGCGCCGATGCCCGGCCTGTCTTCCTATGGCGGGTCGTCCTACGGCGCATCGCGCGGAACGCCGGCCTATGCGATCCCGCCGCGCCCCTCGCGCTCGCTCTTCATGCACGAGGGCGTCGATCTGGTCGCCTCGGCCGGCACGCCGGTCCGCGCCGCCGCCGACGGGCTCGTCGTCGGTGCGGCCCCGAACGGCCGCTACGGCAACTGGGTCCGCATCGAGCATGGCGGCAGGCTGGCCACCGTCTATGGGCACATGCTGGGGTTCGCGCCCGGGCTTCAGGCGGGGATGACGGTGTCGCGCGGCGACGTGATCGGTTTCGTCGGCAGCACCGGCCGCTCGACCGGCGCCCATCTCCACTTCGAGCTCCAGGTCGACGGCAAGCCGGTCAATCCGGTCACCCATCCGGAACTGAAGCGCGCCCAGTTGCGCGGGCCGGAGTTCGAGCGTTTCCGCAAGCAGGTCGCCGCCAGCCTGGCCGAGCGCGATCTCGAAGCGAAGGCCGCCTCAGTCGGCGACTGACCTGCGCGCCTCGAGCGCGAAGGCTTCCTCCGGCGAGAGAACGAGCCGGTGGCGGCCTGCCAGGGCGAACCAGACGATCCCCGCGGCAAACCAGGCGCCGACGCCCAGCACGCCCGAGACGAACACCGGGTCGAGCAGCTGATAGACCAGCGTGACGGACGCGATCGCGATCGTGACGACCGCACCCGCCCGTCCCAACGGCGAGCGATAGGGGCGCGCGAGGCCGGGCAGCCGCGCCCGCAACACCAGGAAGCTGATCGCCTGCAGAAGATAGGACAGCATCGCGCCGGCGACCGCCATGTTGAGCAGCATGCCCTGGATCACCGCGCTGCCCTTCTCGGCGCCCATGCCGAACCAGAGGCCGAACAGGAGGGCGAGCGCGACGGCGGAGCCGGCGATCAGCGCGATGTACGGCGTCTTGTGGCGCGGATGGGTGATCGACAGGAAACGCGGGAAGTAGCCGGCCCGCGACAGCGAATAGATCTGGCGGCCCTTGGCGAAGAGGATGGTGTGGAAGCTCGCGATCAGGCCGATGCAGGCGACCAATGCGAGCAGCTTGGCGAGCCCGCTGCCGAAGGTCGCGCGGAAGCCGTCGAGGAGCGGTTCGCCGGAGCCGCCGAGCTGGAAGCTCCCGGGCGCGACCGAGGCGTTGAGCCAGACGGTGAGGCCCGCGGAAACGAACAGCGTCAGCAGGCCGGCGACGATGCCGCGCGGGATGTCGCGCGACGGCTCCCGGGCTTCCTCGGCGGCGAGCGGAAGCTGTTCTATGGCGAGGAACAGCCACACGGCGAAGGGCAACGCTGCGAGCGCGCCGTGCAGGCCGAAGGGCAGCAGAGGTCCGCCACCCTGTGGCAGTTCGACCGGCGTGCCGCCGGGGCCGGCGCCGATGTTGAGCGCATGGCGGCCGAAATCGGCGACCGGCAGCGCTGAGATCCAGAACACCACGAGGCACGCGAGCGACGCCAGGGTGATGACGACGGTCACCCGGAACGAGAGTTCGACGCCCAGCACGTTCAGCCCCACGAACACCGCGTAGGCCGCGATCCAGTAAGCCGGCAGCCAGGCCGGCGGGGTCTCGAACACCGCCGCGAGATAGGTGGCGAGGAAGGAGACGATGACGGCGGGTGTCAGCACGTACTCCACGTTCTCGCAGAGGCCGGTGACGAAGCCGCCCCAGGGCCCCATCGAGGCGCGCGCGAAGGAATAGGCGCCGCCGGTATGGGGCAGGGCGGCCGCCATCTCGGCGATGCAGAAGACGAGGCCGAGATACATGACCGCGATGATGGAGGCGGCCAGCGCGTAGCCGCCCCATCCACCCGCCAGGAGACCGAGGTTCCAGCCCGAATAGTGGCCTGAGATGACGGCGCCGACGCCCAGGGCCCAGAGAGAGAAGACTCCGGCGTAGCGGCGAAGTCCGCGGCGGGCGAAGTAGTCCGGCGTAACGGTCTGGTAAGGTGTCCTCGGTAGGCTCATCCCGCGATACTAGCCGGACGCGGCGCGACACGACGAGGTGGAAGAGTTGAGTGCTGTCCTGGTTGCCCTCTCGGCCCTCGGGCTGATCCTGCTGTCCATCGCCCTCGGCGTCACCATGCGGCGCAAGCTGCCGGAAACCCACCTCACCGGCGATTCCAAGGATGTCATCAAGCTCGCGACGGCGCTGGTCGCCACCATGGCCGCCCTGGTCACGGCGCTGCTCTTCGCCTCGACGCGGGCTTCCTACGAGGCGACGAACAGCCAGGTCGGGCAGCTCGTCGCCAGCGTCATCGAGCTCGACCGGCTCCTGCAGGATTACGGCGCCGAAGGTGTCGCCCTGCGCCGGGCGCTTCGTGAGGATGTGACTGCCATCGTGAATACCATCTGGCGCGAAGAGGCCTCACCGCACCAGACGCTGGCGCAGAATTCCGCGTCCGAGGCCCAGGTCATCACCCGCCTGCGCCAGCTGGCGCCGCGCGATCCGTTGCAGACTTCCCTTCAGGCGCGGGCATCGGTGGTCAGCAATGCGCTGGCCCAGATACAGCTCACGCTCTTCGCGCATCCGCAGGACTCGCTGTCCAAGCCGTTCGTCTTCGTGCTGGTGCTGTGGCTGTGCTTCATTTTCGGCACCTTCGCCATGTCGGCGGATGCCAACGGCACGATGCTGAGCGTGCTGTTCTTCTGCGCGCTCTCGGCGGCCAGCGCGATCTATCTGATCCTGGAACTGGGCCAGCCGTTCGACGGTCTCATGCAGATTTCGAGCGACCCGCTGCGTCACGCGTTGCCGCCGCTCTAGAGCCGTTCCAGTTCACATTGACCCACTTACCTCATCCTGAGGAGCGCGCCGAAGGCGTGCGTCTCGAAGGATGGGCAACAGGCAAGGTGCGCGTTCCCACCCTTCGAGACGCATCGCTGCGCGATGCTCCTCAGGGTGAGGTCGTTGTTTGAATGTTCGGCTTGATTCAATCTCGCCCAGAAGCGCTCTAGCGGGACAAACGGTCGGCGACTTTGCCGGTCGCCGACCGGTATCGGGTTTCGCTCAGTCCCAGGCCGCGTCGACGATCTGGGAGGTCTCGGAGAGAACGATGGTGAGGCGATTGGGCTCGTACTCGTAGCTCGGGATGCCGTCGGCCGGGCGGATGATGCGCAGCGGGTAGGGCAGGTCCTCTTCCTTCACGACGTTGCCGGCGGCCTGACCGGCGGGCGCGGCGGCGCCCTTGGCCTGGAAGTACTTGCCGAGGCACTTGGCGCAGTCTTCCTTCGGGGGCGCGACCTCGGCGAAGCCCGGCAGGGTCTTGAGAGTGACCGCGTTGTACCCCGAGCGGACGCGGATGCCCTTGTAGGGATGGCCGTGCGCAACCGGCAGCAGGGCCTCGACGACCATGAACGGTCCGAGCGGGGCCATGTCGGTGGGGGCGCTGGCCTGGAAGATCAGGTCGAGCATGCCGTCGATGCCCTGGCCGCGGGTGATCGGCAGCAGGTGGGGCTCACCCCAGGCGTTGGAGGTGACGAGGCCGCGGGCGCGGATGATGTCCATGCCGCCCGAGCGTTCGGAGCGGATCAGCTCGACGCTGGTCACGAACATGACCGGGAAGGGCCGCGTGCCTTCGGGGCCCGGGGCGCCGCCGCCCGGGGGAGGACCGGCGTCCTTCGGGGTCGATGGCGTGGCCTGCTGCTGGGGCGGCTGCTGCGCGTTCGCGGCGAAGCCCGCCAGCAGCGTGCCGGTAGCAACCAGAGAGGCGAGGGCAAAGAGTTTCTTCACGGTCATGACTTCCTCGAATGCTTTGCGGCGCCGTCGCCGCCCGGAATAGGCACAGGTCTCACGGTCGGTTTCCGGTGCGGCCTACCAGTTGTGCCAGCCATTGTGCCAGCCGTTACCCCAGCCGCCGTTGCCCCAGCCGCCATTGTGCCAGCCGTTGCCCCAGCCGCCGTTGCGCCAGCCCCAGCCGCGGTGCCAGCCGTTGCCCCACCAGGCGAGCGTCTGCTCGCGGTCGATGGCGACGAAGGGCTCGCCGTCCTTGCGATACTGTTCGATGGCGCTGGAGACGTCGGTGCGGATCGACTGCAGGCGCTCCGCCACCGAGCCGCGCGTCGAGTCTTCCGGTCCTGCCGTGGCAGTGGCCGATGCATCGGCGGCGGCGAGGCCGACCGAAAGGCCGAGGGCGCCGGATGGCAGCAGCTGCGCCAGCGTCCACACGGTACGACGATCCTGTGACATGCATATCTCCCTGGAGAGTGGCCAAGCCGATCTGGAGTGTCGGGCCTGGCAATGGAAACTTCAATGAATCCGCGTGCCTGTTTCAGTCCCAGGCGGCGTCGACGATCTGCCCGGCCTCGGAGAGAACGATGGTGAGGCGATTGGGTTCGTACTGGTAGCTCGGGATGCCGTCGGCCGGGCGGACGATGCGCAGCGGGTAGGGCAGGTCCTCTTCCTTCACGACGTTGCCGGCGGCCTGGCCGGCGGGCGCGGCGGCGCCCTTGGCCTGGAAGTACTTGCCGAGGCACTTGGCGCAGTCTTCCTTCGGGGGCGCGACCTCGGCGAAGCCCGGCAGGGTCTTGAGGGTGACCGAGTTGTACCCCGAGCGGACGCGGATGCCCTTGTAGGGATGGCCGTGCGCAACCGGCAGCAGGGCCTCGACGACCATGAACGGTCCGAGCGGGGCCATGTCGGTGGGGGCGCTGGCCTGGAAGATCAGGTCGAGCATGCCGTCGATGCCCTGGCCGCGGGTGATCGGCAGCAGGTGGGGCTCGCCCCAGGCGTTGGAGGTGACGAGGCCGCGGGCGCGGATGATGTCCATGCCGCCCGAGCGTTCGGAGCGGATCAGCTCGACGCTGGTCACGAACATGACCGGGAAGGGCCGCGTGCCTTCGGGGCCCGGGGCGCCGCCGCCCGGGGGAGGACCGGCGTCCTTCGGGGTCGACGGCGCGGCCTGCTGCTGGGGCGGCTGCTGCGCGTTCGCGGCGAAGCCCGCCAGCAGAGTGCCGGCGGCAACCAGGGACGTGATCGCAAAGAGCTTCATGCGCTTCATGGCATCCTCGACGGCTCTGGAGCGGCCGAGCCGCCCGTGACGGAAAGGGAGAGTGCGTTCGCGGCGGAGACCGCCGCGGCCGGACTGTGTTCGAGACGGTCGTAGGCCTCGAGAATGAGGTCGGTCGGCACCATCTGCGTGAGGGTGCAGTAGGATGTCACGGTGCTGGTCAGGCTGCCATTCTCGAACAGCTTGTTCACCGGGGCGCCGCCGCCGCACACCGAGAAATAATCGCAGGACCGGCTGCAGGCCTCCACGCCCGCCGCGATGTCGCGATGGAGCGGCGAGGCGAGGCACACGTCGCGGATCTCCTGCAGGGTCTGGAAGTTGATGTTGCCCAGGAGATAGTCGCCGTACGCCGCGTTCTTCAGTCCCAGCAGTTCGGGGCTGAAGCTCGAGACGTTGCCGTGGCTGTCGACGTTCAGCATGGCCAGCGGCTCGGTCTGGATGTTGCGCGTCGGCACGCCCTCCGGCCTGAACATGCGCGGCAGGGCGAGGTCGATCTCGCGCAGGAACCGGACGCGGCCGCTTTCCCGCGCGCGGTGCCAGAAGGTCCGCAGGAAAGCGGCATAGCGGCGGCGCAGTTCGGGTCCGTGGAACAGGCTCGACACATGGTCGCCCTCGGACTCCTCGACGTTGAAACAGATCTGGTCGATACCCTCGGAAAGGTAGAAGTCGAGCAGCTCCTCCGGCTGGTCGAGGCTGGTGTGCGAGAGGACCGAGATCACGTGGAACGGCACGTCGTGCTCGCGCAGGCAGCGGATGCCCGCGATGGTCTTGTCGAACGTGCCCTTGCCGCTGCGGCTCTTGCGATGCAGGTCGTGCAATTCACGGGGGCCATCGAGGCTGACGCCGACGCCGACGTTCCAGTCCTTGAACAGCGCGCACCAGTCGGCATCGATCAGCGTGCCGTTGGTCTGGAAGGAATGACGGACGTGGACGCTCGCCGGCCGCATCCGTTCGATCGTCGCGAAGGCTTCGCGATAGAAGGAAACCGGCACCACCAGCGGCTCGCCGGCATGCCAGATCACGGTGATCTCGGAAGAGGCCCAGCCCGACGCGAAGATCTGCTCGAACAGCCGCGTCACCGTCGTCTGGGCGATGACGTGCTTGTTCGACCGGTCGGGCAGGTAACAATAAGTGCAGGCGATGTTGCAGAAGGCCGTCGGCTGCACGACCACCATGCCGATTTCAGGCGTGGCGGTCATACTCACCAGTTGTGCCAACCATTGCCCCAGTTGCGCCAGCCGCCGTTGCGCCAGCCGCCATTGCCCCACCAGGCGAGGCGCTCCTCGGAATCGACGGCCACGAACGGCTCGCCGTCCTTGCGGTACTGCTCGAGGGCGACCGATACGTCGAGGCGGAGCGATTGCAGGCGCTGGGCCACGGAGCCCTCCTGGCGCTCCGGCACGGAGGTACCGGCGGCGGCGTCTGCGGCCGCCAGTCCGACCGACAGGCCGAGCGCCCCGGACGGCAGAAGGTTAGCCAGCGTGCGCAAGGAACGACGGGTCTTGAACATGTAGTCTCCCCCAGAAGGACACTACGTTAGGCAGACCCGCAAGCCATGCGCAAACCAAAAAGCGTTATGCAGATGATATGACCCTTGAAGTCCCGTAGAGAGTTCCCATATCAGCCAAGTCCTGAGGGTCGAGAGATCGCGGGACGACGCCGGAGGTGAGCCACGGATGTAATGGTGACCTCGAGGCGACGGGATTTCGGTCCCGAAATGGCCCCGCGCCTGAAATGGCGGCGGGGCTTTCTTTTGTCTCGTCGGCGCAGTCCTTCTTTCGCCTGACCAGCTAGTGGACGAGTGTTTCACCCGGATCGCTTGGGGAATTGCGGAGCTTCGCCGAATCAAGCCACACGCGATGCAGAGTGGCCGACGAATCGAGATCACGCCGGGCTTCGCCGATGATAAAGCCGAGACCACGCAACAGGTTCAGCGCGCGATCGTGCCGCGCATCGATTTGCTGCTCGAGCCGGGGAAACTGATCCAGCATCTCGCCCAGGACGAGGCGACAAAGCAGCGAGAGTTCGCGGGGATCGTCGTCGAACGACGGTGTGGTCAGCATCCAGACATAGCCGACGTCCGGATTGTCGAGGCGGGGTGTCACGCCCCAAAGCGCGCTGGTCGCGCCGTCACTCAGCCGTCGCGCGGCCCAGATCTGCGTGCTGAAGGCGCAGGCCTCCAGGAGTCGGCGGCCGGGATCCTTCTCCGGCCAATCCAGGGATACTGGCCCATCCTCCAGGCGAGCCGCGAGATAGGCGACGTCCGCGGAGGTGGCTGGCTGGACGTGGTGGCGCATGTCCTTCTCCTCGCTTGTCGACTCAACCGCGAAGGGGGGTGTGAGGTTGCCAACTCCGCTGGCGCGGTGTGGACTGGCCGCATGGTTCCTGCGCCTTCAACCTTCCGTTTCGAGAGCGATGGCGAGACGCCCAACAACGCGACGCTGCCGCTGCTCCTCTATCGGGAGGTCGTGCCGGCCGATGCTGCAGGCGATGCGGCAGGCTGGTTCGAAAGGACGTTCGCGACACACAACTGGACGCAGGCGTGGCGGAACGGCATTCATCCCTTCCTTCACTTTCACACCGCCGCCCACGAGGTGCTTGGTATCGCTGCCGGTCGGGCCAGCGTGCAGTTCGGTGGACGCGCCGGCGTGACGCTCGATGTGGCCGCGGGCGACGTCGTGGTCCTGCCGGCCGGCACGGGCCACCGCCGTCTCGCCGCCAGCCGCGACCTGCTGGTGGTCGGCGCCTATCCGGCCAACGGCCGCTTCGATCAGAGGCGGCCCGGCGAGGTCGACATCGACACGGTGTGCCGGGCGGTGGCCGCAGTTCCTTTGCCCGAAATGGATCCCATCGCTGGAGCGCGCGGACCGCTCACGACGCTCTGGCGCCCGATCACTTCACGCCGTAGGTCGTGAACTGGCGTTCGACGCCGGGCATCAAGGCCCGCGCCGCAGCCTTGTCGGCCTCGCCGCTCTTGAGGTCTCCCTTCGCCACCCGCACCAGGCCGCGGCCGTAGAGGGCGAGCGGGCGGTCTGGGTCGGTACGCAGGGCGGCCTCGTATTCGCGCAGCGCGATGTCCCTCTCGCCGAGCTTGAGGAAGATGAAGCCCCGCGTTTCGCGCGTCTGCACATTGTCGGGCTGCAGCTTCAGGGCCTCGTCGCAATCCGACAGCGCCTCGGCCAGATCGTGGCCCGCCACCATGCGCGCCAGACAGCGATTGTTGTAGGCCCAGGCCATGCGCCCGTCGGCCTTGATGGCGTTGGTGTAGTCGGCGATGGCCTTCTGATAGTCCTGTCGGGCGAAGTGCGCATATCCGCGGTTGTAGCTGGCGAGTGCGTGGTCCGGCTTCAAAGCCAGTGCCTGATCGAGATCGGCGATCGCCTTGTCGATGTTGCCGCGCATCGACAGGATCGCCGCGCGATTGACCAGCGCGTCGACGTATTTCGGATCGAGCGACAGCGCCATGTTGTAGTCGGTGAAGGCACGCTGCATGTCGCCCAACCGTGCATTGACGAGGCCACGCACCATGAAGGCGCGGGGATTGTCGGGCGCCAGCGCGGCGGCGCGGTCGAGATCCGCAAGTGCACGGCCGTGCTCGCCGACGGACGTGTATGCATTGCCGCGAAGGATCAGCGTGTCGACGTTGTCGGGCGTCAGCGCCAGCGCACGATCGAAGTCGCCGATGGCGCGCCGCATGTCGGCCTTGCGCGTGGCGATCAGGATCCCGCGGTCGACATGGGCCAGCGCATTGCCCGTATCGAGTCGAATGGCCTCGTCGTAGTCGGAAAGCGCGCGATCGACGTCGTCGAGCGCGTGGTGGGCGATGCCGCGTTGCAGGAACTGGCTGGCATCGAGCGACGCGGTGCTGGTCGCCTCGTCGAACAGCTTGATGGCCGCGCCGTAATCCGCCGCCGCGCGGTCCCGGTCGCCGACCGCGCGGTAGGCCTGGCCGCGATTGAGGTGGGCTGTGGCCAACTCACGTCCCTTCAGGGTTTTGGCATCGATGGCGACTGTGCACGCAACGATGCGCGTCGCGGGCGCGGTATCGTCCTTGTCGATGCACATCGATGTCGGTGAAGAGGCCGCCAGGGCCGCCTGCTGCTCGACTTCGCGCGCCTGGAGCGACATGGGAACGGCCAGCACGAACAAGGCCGCGGCGCATATGGCGACGCGTGGTCGCCGCCCGTCTCGATCGCGCTTCATTGCCACACTCCTCAGGAAGGAACTCCAGCTCTTGGGCTTCCGATGTGACAAACGACCGACGACCGGCGATCGTTGCGCGATGGCAGTGGCGCAAACTCGGCGATGGGGATGGAACCCTGCCGCTGAACCGCACCCCGTGGGGCGGTCGGCGGCCGCTGCTCGACTTGGGCCGCGTGATCCCGAGACCGGAATCACGAATTCGTTGCCGGCGCGGCCGGCCAGTTGCCAAGGGCTACCTGGCATTGAAGACTGCGCCACCTGAACTCGGGGGGGATCGATGTTTCGTTTTTTGGCTCTCGTGGCTCTATTCTCGTGGCTGATCGCTGGCGCCGCTACCGCCCACGCCCAGAATCAGGCACCGCAATATTGGGTGACCTATGCTTACGACTCCTCGACCGGCGCCTGGGGCCTGGGCTGGGGCAGGACCGACCGCCAGACCACGATCAACGAGGCGTTGTCGCGTTGCGCCAAGCCTGGCTGCAAGGTGGGCAACGTCACACTCGCCCGTTGCATCGCCATCGCGGAGGGCACACAGAGGGGACCGGGTTTCGGTTACGGCAACGACGCCAACTCGGCCAAGGCCAATGCTCTGCGATTCTGCCAGCAAGGCCCCGCCGGTTCGACCTGTGAATTGACGGCGTGGCGCTGCGGCGGCAGCT
Organism: Reyranella aquatilis; assembly: GCF_020880995.1. Classification (GTDB taxonomy): domain Bacteria; phylum Pseudomonadota; class Alphaproteobacteria; order Reyranellales; family Reyranellaceae; genus Reyranella; species Reyranella aquatilis. The sequence continues at coordinate 34,545 of NZ_JAJISD010000008.1, forward strand.
GACAAGCCCGGCGGGGTAAGGCCGTTCTTCGAGGAGCCGGCTCCGTGATGGCCTTGCACCCGTGACCTCTCGCCACGTTAACCGTCGGCTGCTGTTTTCCTCGCTGGGAGCGATGCTCATGGCGCCATCGATTTCGTCCGCCCAATCTGCGTCGTGGCAGAAGCAATCTCCCGAGGCGGCGGGTTTCGCGCCCGACCTTTCGGCAAGGCTCGACCGGCTGTTCGCCGACAAACGGATCTGGAATGTCCACGCCGTGCTGGTGGCGCGTCACGGCAAGTTGCTGCTCGAACGCTACTTCGACGGCAGCGACCATGCGCGCGGACGCTCGCTCGGCGTCGTATCGTTCGGTCCCGACACGCTGCACGATCTGCGCTCGGTGTCGAAGAGCATCGTGGGTCTGCTCTATGGAATCGCTTTGGCGCAGGGCAAGGTGCCGCCGCCGGAGGCGGCGTTGCTCCAGGCGTTTCCGGCATATGCCGATCTCGGCAGCGATCCCGGTCGCGCGAAGTGGACGGTCCACCACGCGCTCACGATGACCATGGGCACCGACTGGGACGAACTCAGCGTGCCCTACACCGATCCCACGAACAGCGAGATCGAGATGGACCGCGCCGTCGACCGCTATCGCTACGTACTCGGCCGGCCCGTCGTGTTCGAGCCCGGCACGCGCTGGGTCTATAGCGGCGGCGCCACGGCGCTGCTGGGCCACATGATCGCGCAAGGGACGGGCCGAAGCCTGCACAACTTCGCGCGCGAGGCGCTGTTCGAGCCACTGGGCCTCGGCCCCAGCGAATGGCTCACCGACGACAAGGGCGACGCCTTCGCCGCATCCGGCCTGCGCCTGCGGCCACGCGATCTGGCGAGGATCGGGCAACTGGTGCTGCAAGGCGGCGAGATCGAAGGAAAGCGCATCGTGCCGCAGGAGTGGATCGCACGCACCACGACGCCGTATGTGAGCTGCGACGAAGTCCGCCGCTACGGCTATCAGTGGTACATGGGCGACATGGGCTTTTCCGTGCCGTCGGCGGCGCGCTGGAACCGCAACCGCCTGGAGCGCTACCAGGGCGCCTACGGCAACGGCGGGCAGCGCCTCTGGGTCTTTCCCGGCATGGACCTGTTGGTCGCCGTGACGGCCGGCAACTACGACACGCCCGACCAGTGGGTGCCGTCGCTGCGGGTCCTGCGCGAGGCCGTCCTGGCGAGCGTGGTTTAACCGGGCAGGCTGGTGCGACGTCGCGTGAACAGGAGATCCTGCTGGCGCGTCGGCATGGTCTCGACGCGCTGCAGCGTCGCGGGGCGCCGCCAGCGCAGGTACCAGTCAAGTTCGTAGTCGTTCTCGATGGCCCAGGCGGCGAAGCCCGCGGCACGCATCCGGTCGAAGACGTCGCGCCAGGCCTCGAAATCGTCTTCGGGGCTCGCCTCGACCACGATGTCCATCGTCGCGGGATAGCGCGACAGTTGCTCGAGCAGGTGGCGCAGGATCGGCGGCTCCGCACCTTCCACGTCCATCTTGATGAGCCGCAGGCGGGCCAGCTCGTCGGGCTTCAGGATTTCCGCGAGCGGCAGGGCCTCGACCGAGGCCATCAGCGTCCCGCCGCGCGAGGCGAGCGTGGTCGCGGCGCCGATATTGCCTTCGTTGATCTCGTAGAGGTCGAGCGTGCCGGGCTTGTCGGACACGGCGGCATTGACGGCGCGCACGTTCGACGAAGACGGGTTGGCCGCGAGGTTGCGTTGCAGGAGCGCGAAGGTGCGCGGCGAGGCTTCGATCGAAACGACCTTGCCGGTGGCGCCGACGCGGGAGGAGGCGAGGAGCGTGTCGTAGCCGATGTTCGCGCCGATATCGACGAACACGTCGCCGGCCGAGAGGTTCTGCTCGATGACGCGCGAGACGTCTGGCTCCCAGACGCCGAAATAGAGGATCATGCGCTGGATCAGATCCTGCGGATTGCAGTACAGCCGGGCGCCGAAATAGGTCGTTGCCAGATGCTCGGGCCCCAGGGTGCGCAGGGCCTTGTTGTAGGCACGGAAGCCCAGCCGGGCTGCCGGCAGCGGCAGGCGCCGCAGCGTTCCCATGACGGTCTTGTGGAGGAGCTCAATCATCTCCGTCCTGTATAGCGTGTTTTGCGTCGCCTGTTCCGCAGGCCGCGGGCGGATTTCTTGACGGCAAAGCCGCGGGAGGCGCACCGTCCTGAAAATTCATCCGGAATGAGGATCCGCCCCATGCCGCTTTCCGTCAGGCCCCTTTCCCATGCCCTCGGCGCCGAGGTGCGGGGCGTCGATCTGGCCCAGCCGCTCAGCAATTCCGAGTTCGACGAGATCCACCGGACATTCCTCGAGAAGGGCATCCTGCTGTTCCGCAACCAGAAGATCACGCGCGAGCAGCACATCGCCTTCAGCCGCCGCTTCGGCGAGCTCGACAATCACGATTCGCTGCCGCGCGACCGTCATCCCGACTATCCCGAGCTGTTGCTGGTGACCAACATACCGGAGCCGGACGGCAAGCCGTCGGCGTCCCGGTATACCGGCCAGCAATGGCATTCGGACATGTCGTTCACGCCGGTGCCGTCGCTGGGCTCGCTGCTGCGCGGCATCACCATTCCGCCGGTCGGCGGCGACACGATGTTCACCAACATGTACCTCGCGTACGACACGCTGTCGGCGGGCATGAAGAAGATGATCGAGGGGCTGCACGGCATCCATACCGGCACCCGCAAGGTCGACGACCCGAACTCCGACCGCGAGAAGGAGCAGAAGAAGATCAATCCGCCGATCGCCCAGCCGGTCGTGCGGGTGCATCCCGAGACCGGCCGCAAGGCGCTGTACATCGGCGAGAAGGTCTCGTGCTTCGTCGACATGACGCCGGAGGAGAGCCGGCCGCTGATCGACTATCTCGTGCGCCACGCCACGCGGCCGCAGTTCGTGTATCGCCACCAGTGGCAGCAGGACGACATCATCCTGTGGGACAATCGCTGCACCATGCACATCGCGCTGGGCGACTACCAGGAAGGCGAGATCCGCCATCTCGAGCGCACCACCGTCAAGGGCACCCCGTCGGGATACTATCTACAATGAAGCGCTCGTCATTCCTGCGCGCCGCCGCCGCCCTCGCGCTTGCGCCCGCCGCGGCTCCCGCACTCGTCCGCGCCCAAGGTACCTATCCCGACAGGCAGATCCGGATGGTGATTCCCTTCGCCGCCGGCGGGACGACCGACCTGATGGCCCGCGCCGTCGGCCAGCATTTTGCCCAGGCCTGGGGCCAGCCCGTCGTGGCGGACAATCGCGCCGGCGCCAACGGCGTCGTGGCGGGCGAGATCGTCGCCAAGGCGCCGGGCGACGGCTACACGCTCAGCGTCGTGGCCATGGGGCACGCCATTAATCCGCTGATCTACCGGAAGCTGCCCTATGACGGGGTGAACGACTTCACGCCGATCAGCCTGCTCGCGACGTTTCCGCAACTCGTGCTGGTCCATCCATCGGTCAAGGCCAACACGCTGCCCGAACTCATCCAGCTGGCGAAAACCGCCTCGCCGCCGCTCACCTACGCCTCGGGCGGCAACGGCTCGTCCCAGCATCTGGCGGGCGCACTCTTCGCCCACATGGCCAAGCTCAACCTGACTCACGTCGCCTACAAGGGCGGCAATCCGGCCCAGCTCGACCTGATGGCCGGCAACGTCAACATGATGATCACACAGCCCAACTCGAAGGAACTGATCACCACCGGCAAGATGCGTGCGCTGGCCGTCAGCTCGTCCAGGCGCAGCCAGTACTATCCGGAGCTGCCGACCGTCGCCGAGGCGGGCGTGCCCGGCTACGAATCGGTCGCCTGGTACGGGCTGCTGGGACCCAAGGGCATGCCGCCGGACGTGGTGAAGAAGATCGCCGACGAGACCGTGCGGGCCTGCGCCGGCGAAGGGGCGAGATCGATCGTTGCCGGGCAGGGGGGCGACATGGTCGCCGGCACGCCCGCGCAGTTCGCCGAATTCATCGCCGCCGAGCGCAAGCGCTATGAGGCGATCGTCCGGGAAGCCAACATGACAGTCGACTAGGCAGCAGGGTCAGCGGCTTCCGGCTGGGGGAGCCTGCCGGCCCGTATCGGAGCCGACGCCGGGCTGGCCCGCGCTGGGCGCGCCGGATGTCGCGGGCGCCGGGGGAACGGTCGAAGTACCGGTCGACGGAGACGCCGACGGTGACGCCGACGGCGGCGGCACGGTCGGCGACGTACCGGCCGGTGCGGGCGATGTCGACATGCCGCCGCTGCTGGCGCCTCCGCTCGACGATTGCGCGTGGACCGCGCCCGCCGTCACGGCGCAGGCGACAACTGCGATCAAGGCTTTTCCGATCATGCGATCCTCCTGAGGGTTATAGTGGATCAACCGCCGCGAGACGCGGGCGTTGCATGATCGGGCGGCAGGCTAGATTGGCTTGCCTTCGCTGGCGGCCCAGCGGGCCATCAGGCCATTGCTCGGCTGGGTCTTGTCCATGATCTTGCGCGTGGTTTCGGCGCCTGCGACCGGCAGGCCCCGCGGGTCGAGCAGGCCGACCTGCACGAGCACGGACGCCTGGTCCCAGTAGATGTGCTCGTGCGCCACCTTGCCGTCGACGAACCGCACGATGGCGACCAGCGGTATTTCGACCCTGCGCCCGGTCGGCGCGACCCCCGGCAGCATCCAGTCGACTTCGCTTGTATGGGTGAAGCTGAACACCATTTCATCGACGATCTGGTCCGCGCCGATCGTGCGACTCACCGGGACGAGCGCCGTATCCGGGGGATTGTTGCCGATGAAATGGTACTTGTAGAAGCGCTTGAGCTGATCGTGCCCCACGCCGCCCGTCATGGTCGGGACATGGTTCACGTACGGCGTGGCAACCATGGTGGCCATCGTGGCATCCACGTCGCGCGTCTCGAATTCGTGGCGGCAATGCGCTTCCCAGAGCGCGGCGAGGTCGTGAGCGGGCATGGTGGCTGTCCCCTGTCATGCTGAACCGGGACAGCCTACCGCGTTCGCCCGTGCGGTTCCCGGGGGTTAGAGTGTCGCGGCAAGCGCGGCGAGCTGGTCGGTGCAGATGCCCCAGCCCTGGTGGAAGCCCATCTTCTCGTGCGCCTCGCGATCCTCGACCGTCCAGTGGCGGACGCGCGCGGTGTAGAGCGTCTTGGCCCCCTGCGGCTCGAAGGTGAGGATCACCGTCATGAACGGCTTGGCCGATGGCTGCCACGCCTCGGTGAACGCATCGGTGAACACCAGGCGCTCGTTCGGCACGACCTCGAGGTAGATGCCGCGATTGGGCATGTCCTGTCCGTCGGGGCCGCGCATCACGATCAGGTTCGCGCCGCCGGGCCTGACATTCACCTCGACGACCGGCGTCTCGTAGGGCTTGGGCGCGAACCACCGCTTCATCAGCGCCGGCTCGGTCCAGCAGCGATAGAGCTTTTCGCGCGGCGCATCGATCAGGCGCGTCAGCACGAGTTCGCGGTCGGTGGTGGCGGGGGTGGTCGTCATGTCAGGCTCCTCGTGTGGTCTGTCTGTCCCAAGGACGGACGATGCCGGCCTGTTCCGACACGAGGAGCCGATTTAGTTGCGCGGGCCGTAGGACCCCGGGGTCACGCCGCCATATTCGTGGCTGACCCGGCCGTTCGAGCCATAGCCGACATAGCCGCCGGCGGCGTCGTAGAGATAGTCGAAGCCCTCGAGGAACATGCGGCCGGTGTTCACGAAGACGTTGGCGTCGTGGACGACCTCGACCCGTTCGGGATGCAGCGGGTTGCCGCGACGGCCGACCCGGAACTCGTAGAAGGCGGGCTGCGGGCGCTGGCGATCGGGCATGAACAGTTCGATGCGCGTGCCCTCGGGGGCGCGGTGGCCGCGCTGCAGCCCCGTGCCGGGCGGCGGCGAGAGGAACATGTAGTCGATGCCGGTATCCATCAGCATCGTCCCGCGGCCGGTCACGCCGTCGACCGACACTGTCATGGGGGCGCCGTTCCAGTCGGGAACGCCCGGCGGATGGGCCTTGGGCGTAAGCTTCACGAAGGCCATGTGGCGGGTGAGGGCGGGCGTCATGCCGAGATGAACGCCGGTGCGCGTGACGACGTAGCCCTGCCGCACCGAACTGACGGGCCGTCCTGAGGCGAGGGAGATCAGACTCACGAACGGGTTCTTGGGCGAGGGGTTGTCGGCGGTATGCTGCGCCGAGCCGCGATCGAAACCGATGCCCATGAAGCCGACGTTGCGCGGATCGCTCTCGGGCCGGCAGTCGCGCGCCCGTTCCAGGCAGGTGATCTGCGCGACGCGAAGGACCTGCACGCGCGCGGTCGCGACGGGGGTGTGGGCATCGCGGCGGATGACCACATCGGTCATCCAGTGCTCGCCGCTCAGGACGCGGCCGCTGCTGTTGTAGACGAGGCGTCCCGGTCCCTGTGCGACGTCACCCGGCCCGGGAATGAAATGCTCGGCCGATACGACGATGCCGGTCGAGCCGGTGTCCATCCCGAACAGGCGCGGCCGGCTGCCGCTGAGGCTGAGCCAGACGTGCGGCACGTGCGACATCGAAACCGGACCGTTGGCGAACGGGATCTCGATGGCTTCAAGTCCCTCGTAGGCGCGCCAGGGCTCCTGAGCCTGCGCCAGTGCCGGTGTCGAGAGGCCGAGCGCGAGCGCACCGATCCGGAGAAGAGTCGCAAGAGGCATGGGGTTCCACATCGCAAGGTTCAGTCGGGAAAGTCGAAGTCCTGTCCCTTGGACTTGATGCCGACCTTTTCGAAATAGTCCGGGCCCAGCAGGCTGATGGGCTTGCCCGTGCACTTCAGGGACGCGACCTGCTTGCCATCGCGTTCGATGGCAACGCCCGCCTTTTCCTGAATCTCGCCGCGAGGACCCCATTTGCCGATCCCGGTGAACAGAACGAAGCCCACCGACTTGGTCGCGACACGGAGCCATGCGCCGCCGCCGCCCGCGAAGGGCACGCTCTCGCCCGTGGCGGCCTGCGGCGGCGGGACATGGCCCGACGGCAGGGTGAGGTCGAGCGGGTCGGTCGAATCGGGTTTGCCGGTCCGGTACTGAAGGTAGCCCTTGGTCGGGCTGGCATCCCGTGACGCACAGACCGAGATCATCTTCGTGGGGCTCGTTCGGCAGGAGAAGACGACCGTCTCGGCAGGTGTGCAGAACGATGTTTGGGCCGCCTTGGCGGGTGCGGGAGGCGGCGTGGGGGAGGAGGGCGCGGCTGCGGCAAGCGGCGCCGGTTTTGCCGAGGCGATCAGCACGATGGTTTCGCTCTTCTTGCAGTCCGGATCGCCCTGGCAGGACGCGGCCATGACGCGTGCCGCCTTGTATGTCAGCGCCAGGCGCTTGCCCTTCAGCGCCCTCTCCTGGGCACAGAGGTCGAAATCCGCGGCCTCGTCGAACGTTGCGCCGCGATCGTCCTTCAGGGTGATGCGACAGGCCACGTCGCCGTTCTGGAACTCGATCGGAATCCCGAAGGCTCGTTTCTTCACGCCGCCGACGGTGACGGAATCCTGCGCGACGGCAGGGAGGGCGGCCAACGTGAGAAAGGTCACAGACGCGTAGCGCAGGACGGAGAAAAACAAGCCAGACTCCGGGGCTGAAGCGGAAGTGGCCGCTTATAGACGACCCGCCCGGGATTGTCGCGTGACCAACGCAAAAGACCCGCTCCAGCATCGCCGGGCGGGCCTTACGAACTCACCGGTACATCCGCGGCTCAGTCCGTGCTGCCGAAACAACGCCGACCACAGGAATTGGTTGCTTCGTCCGGTCCGGCCACCAGATGGGCGCAACTATTGCGGTTCGGCCTTCGTTGATCCGCCATGTCCGAGAACAATACACTCGAGGAGATCAGTCCCTATCTGGTTCTGGGTCAGGCGGACGTTGCCGGCCAACCGATCGTGGAGACGGCGCGCGTACTCCACGACCTTATAGTGACGTTTCCGCCGCAGGGTCACTATTCGGTGCGCACCGTCGAGGACGAATGCGGGCCCGCGATCCATTGTGCCTTCGAGCGCAAGAGCGACGCCGACAGGCTGGCCCGCGCGGTCGGCGCGATCGAGATCGCCCGCTACGAGAGTTATCGCAGCGAACGGGCCTTCTTTCTGGACGAAAAGGCCACCCGCGCCATCCGCCGCACGCTGGAGCAGCGGCGGTCCCTGGTTTCGAACTAGAGAATCCCGAACATCCGCGCGACGCGCTGGACCGCCTGCCAGGCGGGATCGAGCGTGGCAAAGGTGCGCGCCATCTCATTGGCGTCGTTCAGCAGCGCCTTGAGCTTGACGTCGCTGGGTTCGTCCTTCTCGGCCTCCAGCCGTGCCTCCTCGAAAAGAGCGCGCAGTTCGCGCATCTCCTCGGTGTAGTCGGCGTCGATCGCCTTCACCGAATCGGCGAGGGCGGAGGCGAGGGACGGATCGTTCGTCTTTTCGGTCATACTCTCTACGCTGCTTTCTTTGCGCGATGGGCCTCGATGGCGGCCCACAGGGACGATGCGGTCACGGGCATGTCGATGTGCTTCAGCCCGGTATGCGGATGGATGGCGTCGACGATGGCGTTGATCACGGCGGGCGGTGCGCCGATCGCGCCGGCCTCGCCCGCGCCCTTCACGCCCAGCGGATTGGTCGTGCACAGGCTGTTGTGCATGTCGAACTTCACGTGCGGCACCACGTCGGCGCGCGGCAGCGCGTAGTCCATGAACGAGCCGCTCATGAGCTGGCCCGACTCGGGATCGTAGATCGTCTTCTCGGTGAGGGCCTGGCCCACGCCCTGTCCGACGCCGCCATGGACCTGGCCCTGCAGCAGCAGGGGATTAAGCGCCGTGCCGAAATCGTCCATGATCGAGTAGTTGAGGATCTCGAGCGTCCCGGTGTCGGGATCGATTTCGAGTTCGCAGATGTGGCAGCCGTTGGGGAAGGTTGCGGCCTGCGGCGTGCGCGTGAAGGCGTCGTCGAGACCCGGCTTGCCGCCCTCGGGCACGTGCTTGGGATCCTTTGCGGCGCGGGCCACGTCGAACAGGCTCATCGTGCGATCGGTGCCGACGATGCGGAACGTCGCGTCGGCATACTCGATGTCGCCCACCGCCGCTTCCATCGCGGAGGCGGCGACCAGCTTGCCCTTCTCGATGATGTTGTCGCTGACGCCCAGTACGGCCGCGCCGGCCACCGGGATCGAACGGCTGCCGCCGGTCATGCCCTCCGGCGTGAAGTCCGAATCGCCCTGCACGATGCGGATACGGTCGGCATCGACGCCGAGCCGCGCCGACATGATCTGGGTGAAGGCCGTCTCATGGCCCTGGCCGTTGGTCTGCACGCCCACGAACACGGTGATCGTATCGTCCTCGTTGAACTTGGCGATGGCGCTCTCCGGCGCGCCGCCCGAGCACTTCTCGACATAGGTCGCCATGCCCATGCCGCGCCACTTGCCCTTGGCCAGCGAGGCGGCGCGGCGGGCGGGGAAGCCCTGCCAGTCGGCCTTTTCCATGCCCTTCAGCATGACGTTGTCGAAGTCGCCGGAATCGAAGGTGTCGCCCAGCGCGGTGTTCCACGGGATCTGGTTGGGCTTCACGAGGTTGCGCTTGCGGATCTCCACCGGACCCAGGCCGGTCTCGCGACCGATATGGTCGACGAAGCGCTCCAGCAGATAGGCGGCCTCGGGCCGGCCGGCGCCGCGATAGGCATCGGTCGGGACCGTGTTGGTCATCACGCCCTTCACGTTCACGTAGATCGCGGGCGTCTGGTAGAGGCCGGCCAGCATGCCGCTGCCGGCCATCGTCGGAATGAACGCGCCGAAATGGCTGAGATAGGCGCCCAGCGCGGCGTGGGTCGTGACCCTGAGGCCGAGGAACTTGCAATCCTTGTCGAGCGCCATCTCGGCCAGCGAGACATGGTCGCGGCCCTGCACGTCCGACAGGAAGGCTTCCTGGCGATCGGGAATCCACTTCACGGTGCGCTTCAGCTCGCGGCTCGCCCACACCACCAGCGGATATTCGGGATGCACGAAGATCTTCATGCCGAAGCCGCCGCCCACGTCGCCGGTGCGCACGCGCAGCTTGGGCTGGCCGATCTTCAGGATCATGTCGGCGACCACGGGACGGATGACGCTCACGCCCTGAGAGGACACCCAGAGGGTCGAGCGGTCGTCGGCCGGGTCGTACTCGCAGATGGCGCCGCGCGGCTCCATCGAGTTCACGACCAGGCGATTGTTCACGATCTCGAGCTTCACGACGCGATCGGCCTTGGCGAAGGCCGCCTCGGTCCGCGCGCGATCGCCCATCTCCCAGTCGAAGACGAGATTGCCCTTGATGTGATCATGGACCAGGGGCGCACCGGGCTGGGCGGATTCGAAGGTGCCGACGGTGTGCGGCCGGGCCTCGTAATCGACCTCGATCAGTTCGGCGGCGTCCTTGGCCTGCTCCAGCGTCTCGGCGACGACCAGCGCCACCGGATCGCCGACGTGACGCACGCGGTCCAGCGCCAGCATCGGCCGGGGGGTCTCACCGCGGGGCGTGCCGTCGCGATTGGTAACGGGCACCAGGCAGGGCAAGTCGCCGTAGCCCGCCTTCTTCACGTCCTCCCCGGTCAGGACCAGCAGAACGCCCGGTGCCTTCCTGGCAGCCGAGGTGTCGATGCTCTTGATGTCGGCGTGGGCATGAGGCGAGCGCAGGACATAGGCCCGTGCGGCCGGGCCGGAGAGTTTGGTGTCGTCCGTGTAGCGACCGCCGCCGGTGAGGAGCCTCGGGTCCTCGACCCGGCGGACCGACTGACCAATGCCGAACTTCGCCATCAAATTCCTCCGTGTTGTCCGGAGGTTAGCCCGGCCGGTGGATGCTCGCTACAGGATCGTCCAGACGAAGCCCGCCATGACGACCAGCAGGCCGGCGCCGAGGCCGAGCCAGGTTCCTGCCGTCGGGACGCGGATTTCGGCCTGGTCAAGCGCCGGCCTGGGTGATTCCTCGAGGATCTTGAAGCCCTGTGCCACGGAAAACCTCGCTGACTGCAGTTTCATCATGCAGCTGCCGGAGGAACGCCGGGCGGAGCTGGACGTTGCTTTGCGGGGCAGGAGTGAAATGCACATCCAGGACGACGATACCGGTGAGAAGCGCGCCGGACCTGCGACCACGGCCGAGCCGGTCGTCGATTACGTGGCGCTGGCACCGGGACGTGTCGTCGGGCGCTACGAAGTGCTGGAGGTGCTGGGCCAGGGCGGTTTCGGCATCACCTATCGCGTGCGCGACACCCAGCTCGACCGCGAGGTCGCGCTGAAGGAATACCTGCCCCCGGCGCTCGCGATCCGCCAGGACGGTGCGTCCGTGCTGCCGCGCTCCACCGAGGTGGCTGAGGATTTCTCGTGGGGACGCGAGCGCTTCGTAGCGGAGGGCCGCACGCTGGCCGGGCTGCACGATGCGCCGGCCATCGTGAAGGTCTTCGACTTCATCGAGGCCAACGGAACGTCCTACATGGTGATGGAGCTGGTCCGCGGCGGAACGCTGGAGGACAGGGTCAAGCGCCGCGGTCCGCTCCAGCCGCACGAGATCGACACGTTCCTGCCGCTGCTGCTCGAGGGGCTTCAGCAGGTTCACGCGACCGGTTTCCTCCATCGCGACATCAAGCCGGGCAACATCCTGTTGAGCGAGGCGGGGGTGCCGACGCTGATCGACTTCGGCGCCGCGCGCCTGGCGATCGCCGGCCGCTCGTCGACCATGACGGCCATCTTCACGCCGGGCTTCGCCGCACCCGAGCAGTTCACCACCGGCAAGCAGGGGCCATGGACGGACATCTACGGCCTGTCCGCGACCCTGCATCACGCCATCACCGGCACTGCGCCGCCCAGCGCCTTCGACCGGCTGCTGGAGGATACCTACCAGCCGCTGGCCGGCCTGCCGCTCATCGGCTACGCGCCGCAGTTGCTGGCCGGCATCGACGCGGGCCTCGCGGTCCGCTTCGACGAGCGGCCGCCGTCGATCGCCGCCTGGCGGGCGCTGCTGGGCGGGCCGATGGCGGATGCCAACAAGACGGTGCTGATGCCGCAGCCGGTCGTCCCGCCCACACCTCCCTCGCCGCCGACACCTCCGACGCCGCCCAGCCCGCCCACGGCGCTGGCCGTCGCGCCGCGCCGCAGCCGCCGGCCGGCGGCGATTGCCGCGGGACTGATCGCGCTGCTGGGCGTGGCCGGCGGGTACTATCTGCTGGCGCGCGCACCGCAGCCGTCGCCGCCGGTCGAAACGGTGGCTGCCGCGCCGGTTGCCACGCCCGCCACGGCGCCGGAAACCGATCCGGCCGTCATGGCGCGCGAAGGCGAGGACGCGCTCCAGCTCATTCCCGCCGATCGCCAGCGCATCCAGGCGGTGCTCACGTCGCTGGGCTACGACACGCGCGGCGCCGACGGCACCTTCGGGCAGCGTTCGCGGGAGATGATCGCGGCCTGGCAGAAAGCGAAGGGGCAGCCGGCGACGGGCTATCTCACGGCGGCGCAGGTGCCGGCCCTGTTCCGCGAGGCGCCCAACCAGGCCGCACCGGCTACGCGGGCAGGGGGGACGGCGCCACCCCAGACCTTGCCTGCCGCACCGAGAGGTGCCGCCACTTACGATGGCGTCTATGGCGGCGGCCTGTCGACCAGTGGCATGGCCGATGCGCCGGGTGTGGTGACCGCCGAATTGAGCATTTCCGGCGACCGGCTGATCGGCAGGGTCGTGCATCCCGGCTGCGGCGCCTCGTCGATCACGCTCTCGGTGTCGGCGTCCGGCGAGATCAGCGGCAGTGGCCGGGTGCTCGAAAGCCAGGATTGCTCGATGGCGCCGTTCACGGCCACGGGCAGGGCCTCCGGCAACGGCGTCACGCTGGAAATGCGCACCACCGCCGGCGCGATGCGCGGAAGCCTCACGCGGCGCGGCGGCTAACCGCGCGTTGTCATTGTGGCGCGGTCATGGCAGAGCCTAGCCATGACCATGAGCCGTTTCCTGAATGGCGCCGAGGCTTCGCGCCAGTACGGAGTACTGGCCGGGCACTGTGCCGCTTCCCTGATGTGGGCCGATCCGCTGGCCGACGCCGCCGCAGGCGCGTTGCAGCCCCTCGGGGAGTCGTGGTGGCCGATGGTCCTCAAGGCGCTCGAGCCGGGGGCCGGGGCGCTTCCCGACGCACCGCCCGCACTGGCGGCCTTGATTGCGGCCCTGCCGCCCGAGCCCACGGCAGAGGAGTGGGAGGCCCTCGAGGCGGGCCGCGCCGCGATCGCCCGTACCGGCAATTCCGCCTCGCTGGTCGTGCAATGCGCCTTGCTGGCGATCGACGCCTGGGCGCCGCCGATGACCACGTCCCCACAGCAGGCGAGCCGCCAGCTGTCCGAGACGGGAGACTGGTGGCTCAAGCTTCACGCGCCGGGTGGACTGCGCCGCGGGGCCGATGGGTACAAGGCCACGCTGCGCGTTCGCCTCACCAATGCTTTCCGGCGCCGCGCCGTGCGCGAGACGGGCACGTGGGACCGGCGTGCCTGGGGGGAGCCGATCAACCAGGGTGATCTTTTCGCCCAGATATCGGCCTTCACCGCGGTGCTGCTCGATGGTCTTCACCGCATGGGCTATCGGCTGACGCAGGCGGAAAAAGACGGCTACTACGTCTTCTGGCGCTACGCCGCTGCCGTGCTGGGTCTGCACAAGACGTGGCTCGGGATGATCGACGCCGAGCGATGCGGCCCGTTCTGGAAAATGTGGCTGCTGGTCAATCCACCGCCCAACGCCCAGGCCCAGGCGCAGGCGAACCGGACGCTCGACGCATTCGCGCGGACAGGCGGCGGTGCGGCGTTCCTCGATCGCGTCCTCCTGTCGGGCATGACGCACTGGCTGCTGGGCCGGGATGTCGCGCAGGGGCTCGGTGTGCCGAACGGCCCGATGACGTATCTGCTGCCGGCGATCTATCCGCCGACCTCCTACCTGGCGCAACGACTCGGCGGAAGCCGCGAGCGACGCCTGACGCGGACGGTCGCGGCGCTGGCCCGTTCGTAACCAGCGCCGTCCGCGTCTTCTCCAGTCGTTACTTCTTCGGCGTGATCGAGACGACCAGCACCGACGTGTCGATGGCCGTGAGATTGTCGCCGGTCTTGACGCGCGGCAGCTGCGCGCGGCCTTCCGCCGTCGCCGCCGTATAGGTCTGGACCTCGCCGCCGTTGGGATTGACGACCGAGATGGTGCCGGCCGACGGATTGACGCCCGTGACCCACCAATTGGCGACGGTCTGCTCGGCCTTTGCGCCGGCGGCGCGGTCGCCCGACGAGGCGGCGGCGGTGACGCTGACGTCGCGGTCGCGCGGCGTCCGGGCGTTGGGGCCGGAGAGCACGAAGGTGAGCTTGTCCTCGAAGCTGGCCGACACCCGGTCGCCGACCTTGCTGGTGTCCATCTTCACGCCGGGGCTGACGGTCGAGGTCAGCGAGCGGCCGGCGGGACCGGTGAAGGTCACGGTGCGCTTGGCCGGATCGATGGCCGTGATGGTGGCGTCGATGGAATAGGTGGTCACCGTCGAGATGCCGACGATGGGCTGGCCCTGCGCGAACGCGGCGCCGGCGCCCGTGGCGACGAGCGTGCCGGCGACGGCTGCGGCAACCAGGAAGCGTTTGGTGAACATTGACTCTCTCCTCCGTTGTCTTGGCGACGCTAGCATGAGGTTTGGCGGATTTTCCATCGCCGGCCTGTTACGTTGAGATTGAATATGTTCAATCTTCGAGCTGCCGCGTGATCACCGCCTATCTTGCCGCCGAGGGCCTGGAAAGCCAGTTACGCGAGGAACTCGCGCATCAGGGCGTCGAGGTTCGAGCCACGCACGGCCGTCTCCTCCTGTCGGATGCCGCGCCCGTCGCCGCGGCCTGGGCCGCCAACGTCTGGCACGACTGCATCGAGCTGCCGGTCGCGTCGATCGGCACCGCAGCGAAGGCGTTGCGCGACATGCAGCGCAACTGGGCGATGTACGCGCCGCTGCATCACCGGCGCGCCGCGCTCATCCAGGAGAAGCTGCCGCACGTCTCGTCGAAGCCCGTGGTGTTTCCCGCCGCGGCCCCGACGTCGCCGCTGGGATCGTGGACCCTTCTCGCGCCCGACCGCATGCTCGCGGCGGCCTCGTGCCGTTCGCCCTTCGCCAACGGCGAGGTCGAACTGGTCGAGGACAAGGTCGGTCCGCCCAGCCGCGCCTACCTGAAACTATGGGAAGCGCTGGTGCGGCTGCGCCGCTGGCCGCAGCCGGGCGAGCGCTGCCTCGATCTCGGCGCCTCGCCGGGCGGCTGGACCTGGGTGCTGGCGCGTCTGGGCGCGCATGTCGTGGCGGTCGACAAGGCGCCGCTCGATCCCCGGGTGGCGGCCATGCCCGGCGTCGAGTGGCGTGGCGAGAGTGCGTTCGCCCTCGAGCCCGGCAGCGTCGGTCCCGTCGACTGGTTGTTCTCCGACGTGATCTGCTATCCGGCGCGGCTGTTGCGGCTGGTCGAGCGCTGGCGCGCATCGGGACTGGTCCGCAACATCGTCTGCACGATCAAGTTCCAGGGCGAGACCGACCACGAAACCGCAAGGGCCTTTGCGGCCATTCCGGGCGCCACCGTGCTGCACCTCCACTACAACAAGCACGAGCTCACGTTCCTGCTGCCGCTGCAGTCGCCGGATCCGCTACCGCGATAGTCCACGGCTGCGCAGGTCGCGGACCGTGTGGTCGACGAAGGCGCGGATCTTCGGGGCGAGAAGGCGGTTGGTCGGATAGACGGCATAGATGCCGCCCGACGGGGTCTCGTGGCTGGCGAGGACGCGGGCCAGCAGACCCGCCGCCAGCGCATCCGCGATCAGCCATTCCGGAATGGCGGCAAGTCCCAGGCCCGCAAGCGCTGCCGCGCGCAACGCCTCGGAACTGTTGACGACAAGACGGGGCTGGACCGCCATGGTCTCCGTCCCGATGCGCCAGGTGTCCCGCCACGGGAGCGGCGCGAAGCCGATCAGCCGGTGGCCGAGAATGTCGCGCGGCTTTCGGGGCGTGCCGTGCTGGGCGAGATAGGCCGGGGCGGCCGCGATGACGACGCGCGATGTCGCGATGCGGCGCACGACGAGGCTCGGCTCGGGTCTCTCCACGATGCGGATCGCAAGGTCGATGCCTTCCTCGACCAGCCGCAGCGCGGCGCTCCCGGCGATCAGCTCGACCTCGATCGTCGGATAGGCGGCGAAGAAGGCGGGCAGGCCGGGCACGATGTAGTGCTCGGCGAAGCCGTCGGGAGCGGCAATGCGAAGCCTTCCGCCGGGCTCCTTCTGGGCGGCTTGGGCCTCGCTTCGCGCCGCGGCGAGATCGTCGAGCAACTTCCGGCAGTGCCGGTAGAAGGCGCTGCCGGCCTCGGTCGGACGCACGCGGCGCGTGGTGCGGTCGAGCAGGCGCACGCCCATGCGCTCCTCGAGCGCGCGCACCGTCTCGCTCACCGACGACTTGGCGCTTTGCAGCGCCTGGGCCGCTGCCGTGAAACTGCCGGTCTCGACGACGCGGGCGAAGGCTTCGATGCCGCTGAAGGCTTCCATGCGCCATTGTTCGCTCTGCCGAACAATCTGTCCAGAACCACCCTCTGCCGTCGTGCCCGGCACGGGACTATCCATGGTTTGTCCCGACAGCGGAGGAAACGATGAGCGAGCAACTTGATGTTCTGGGCGCGCCGATGATCGTCAAGGCCGACGGCGGCACCGTGGCGGCCTTCGTCGCCGACCATCCGATCCCGCCGGGCTATTTCGTGCCACCGCACCGGCACGACGCCGACGACGAGATGCTGCTCGTCGTGGAAGGCGAACTGACGCTGATCGGCGAAAGGGGCGAGAGCAAGGTGCAGGCAGGCGCGAGCGCGACGTTCATGCGCGGCGACCTGCACGGGTTTCGCAACGATACGAACGGCACGGTACGTCTGCTCGTCGTCGCCACCCCCGGCCTGCAGGCGGCCGAGATGTTCCGTCATTTCGATCGGGCGACGCGGGAGGCGGGCCAGCCTCTCGTGCCGTCGCAGATCGCGGCCATTGCCGGCGAGTACGGCGTCCAGTTCGGTTAGCGCCGGATCAGCGGGCGCAGGAAAGCCGTGATGTGGGCGCGGAAGCTGTCGATGAATTCGCGCGCCACCGGCGGCGGCGTGCCCTGGGCCGCGTAGAGCGCGGCGAACTCGAAATGGATGCGCGGCTCGAAGGGCAGCACGACGATGCCCCGCGTGGCGTACTCGGTTGCGGTGAAGGGATCGCAGAGCGTCACGCCCGCGCCGGAGCCGGCCAACGAACATGCGATCTCCGACAGCGGCGTCTCGATGCGCATGACGCGGCGCACGCCGTGGTCGGCAAAGACGCGATCGATGCGGAAGCGCGACACCGAGGAATGTCCGAGTGAGATGAAGCTCTCGCCCTCGAAGTCGGCCGGCCGCAGCCGCTTCTTGCGCGCGAGCGGATGATCCTGGGGAAGGACCGCCATGTAGGGGGCCGGCGGCATGCGCTCGAGCCGCACAGCCGCATGCTCGATCGACCCCTCCGCGAAACCGAGATCGCTCTGGCCCTGGGCGACGGCCGTCACGACGGCGTGCGACACCAGCCCCGACAGGACGAGGTCGAGCTTGGGGCGCTCGACCAGATAGCCTCCGGCGAAGCGCGGCAGGAAACCGTTGGCCAGGGCGGGCAGGGCGGCGATGCGCAGGAAGCCGGCCCGGCGCGTGCGCAGCTCGTCGGCCATCTGCGCGATGCGTTCGAGGCCCACGAAGGCCCGTTCGACCTCGGCATAGAGGGACAATGCCTCGCTGGTCGGCACCAGCCCGGTGCCGCGGCGCTCGAACAGGGTGAGGCCGAGTTGCTGCTGCAGGTCGCGGATCATGCGACTGACCGCCGGCTGGGTGACGTTGATCAGCTTCGCGGCCATGCCGACGCCGCCGGTCAATACCACGGCGCGAAAGGCTTCGATCTGGCGTGGATTGAGGCCGCGCATGGCCCTTCATAACATTTCGCTATGAAGCTTGGCAGAAAATTGGATTTGACGCCGTGGGCTGCGGCATAAAACACTCGCTGTCGGGGAACTCACGAACGGAGGGGGCAATGACCCGTTTGGCGCGCTTCGGCGCAATCGCCGGTCTGGCTTTGTTGGCGGGCTCGCTGCCCGCCCTCGCGCAGCAGAAGACGCTCACCGTCGCGGCCTATGGCGGCGTCTGGGACAGCCACCTGCGCAAGGAGGTCTTCCCCGAGTTCGAGAAGAAGCACGGGGTCAAGGTCGAGTACGTCGCCGGCAATTCGACCGACACGCTGGCCAAGCTGCAGGCCCAGAAGGGCAACCAGGTGATCGACGTCGCCATCATGGACGACGGCGTCATGTACCAGGCGATCAAGCTCGGCTTCTGCGCCCCGATCGAGGGCATGGACAAGAGCGAGCTCTATCCGGCTGCGCTGTTCAAGGACGACAAGGCGGTTGCCGTCGGCCAGACCGGCACCGGCTTCATGGTCAACACCAAGGTCTTCAAGGAAAAGGGCTGGCCGATCCCGACCTCGTGGAACGACCTGAAGGATCCCAAGTTCAAGAAGCAGCTCGTGATCCCGCCGATCAACAACACCTACGGGCTCTACACGCTGATGATGTTCGCCCGCATGAACGGCGGCGGCGAGAAGAACATCGAGCCGGGCTTCAAGGTGATGAAGAACGACGTCAACCCCAACGTGCTGGTCTATGAACCGTCGCCGGGCAAGATGACCGAGCTCTTCCAGTCGGGCCAGGCCAACATCGCCGTCTGGGGCACGGGCCGCGTCCAGGCCTTCGCCAATACAGGCTTTCCGGTCGACTTCATCTATCCGAAGGAGGGCGCACCCATCCTGCTCGCCTCGGCCTGCCCGGTCGCCAAGGCCTCGGTCAATCCGCTGGCGCACGAGATGATCAAGCTGCTGGTGTCGGCGCCGGTGCAGACCGGCATGGCCAAGGAAATGGGCAACGGCCCGGTCAACACCAAGGTCGACGTCAACATGCCGGAGCTCAAGATGGCTCCGGTCGGCGAGCGCGCGAAGCTGATCATCGCGCCCGACTGGGACGCGATCAACGCGCAGCGCGACGACTGGACCAAGCGCTGGAACCGCGAAGTCGAGCGCTGATCCTTCCGGGAAGATTGGCGAGAGGCCGGTCGTGCATCATCCCGTCTACGTGTTTCGCCACGGCGAGACCGTCTGGAACGCCGAGAAGCGCGCGCAGGGCGTGCTCGATTCACCGCTGACCGAGGCGGGAC
The DNA here is from genome assembly GCF_020880995.1 of Reyranella aquatilis. Classification (GTDB taxonomy): domain Bacteria; phylum Pseudomonadota; class Alphaproteobacteria; order Reyranellales; family Reyranellaceae; genus Reyranella; species Reyranella aquatilis. The sequence continues at coordinate 53,762 of NZ_JAJISD010000008.1, forward strand.
GCGAGCAGGCCCGAGCCATGGGCCGGGCCCTGGCGCGCGAGCTGCGGGAGGCGGGCCATGCGCCCGCCGACGTCATCGTGCGGTCGAGCCCGCTCGGCCGCGTGCGGGAGACGTTGGCCCTGGCCGCCGAGGAGGCCGGGCTGCTCCACGACGAGCAGTGCTTCGACCATCGCCTGCGCGAGATGAGCTGGGGCGAATGGGACGGGCTCACCGGCCCGGAGATCGAGGCACGCTGGCCCGGCGCGATGGCCGCACGTCGGCTCAATCGCTGGACCTACGAGCCGCCCGGTGGGGAGAATTACATCATGGCCGTCGCCCGCGCGCAGGCAGCGCTGGACGATATTGCGGCGCTGGCGGCGGCGCGGCCGGTCGCCGTGTTCGCGCATGGCGCCATCGGGCGCGTGCTGCGCGGATTGTTCCTGCGATCGGCCGAGGCCGAGATCCTCGACATGGACCAGCCGCAGGACGCCTTCTACCGCCTGCATCGCGAGACAATGGCGCGCATCGCGGCGCACGGTGCCTCCTAGTGCCGTTCCTGGAACTGGAAAAGCTCACCAAGTCGTTCGGCGGCCACAACGCCGTCGACGGACTGACCCTCGGGGTCGAGAAGGGCGAGTTCGTGGCGCTGCTCGGACCCTCGGGTTGCGGCAAGACCACGACGCTGCAGATGATCGCGGGTTTCGTCGAGCCGACCTCCGGCGCGATCCGGCTCGGCGGCAAGGACCTGCTGGCGATGAAGCCGGCGAAGCGCGGTCTCGGCATCGTCTTCCAGAGCTACGCGCTGTTTCCGCACATGACGGTGGCCGAGAATGTCGGCTTCGGGCTCGAGATGCAGGGCGTGACCGCTGCCGAGCGCCGGACGCGTGTGGCTGAGACGCTCGAACTGGTGGGGCTGGGCACCTTCGCGTCGCGCTTCCCGCGCCAGATGTCGGGCGGGCAGCAGCAGCGCGTCGCGCTGGCGCGCGCGCTGGTGATCCGGCCACAGGTCCTGCTGCTGGACGAACCGCTCTCCAATCTCGACGCCAAGCTGCGCGAGGGCATGCAGATCGAACTGCGCCAGATCCAGCGCACGGTCGGCACGACGACCATCCTCGTCACGCACGACCAGGCCGAGGCGATGGCGCTGTCCGACCGCATCGTGGTGATGAACCAGGGCAAGGCCGAACAGATCGGGCCGCCGCACGAGGCCTATGAGCGGCCGGCCACCGCCTTCGTCGCCAACTTCCTCGGCAAGACCAATCTGGTCGATGGCGCCAGCGTGCGGCCCGAGCGCATCTCCTTCGCTGCCGCCGGCCTCGCCGGAACGGTGCGCACGCGAATCTTCCAGGGCAATCACTGGCTCTACCAGGTCGATACCGCGTCGGGCCTCGTCACCGTGATCCGCCAGAACACCGGCGAGGCGATGCCGGGCGAGGGCGATGCGGTGCATCTCCTCTGGGAAGGGCGCGCGTGAAGGCCGCGCCGTACCTGCTCTGCCTTCCCGCGCTGGTCCTGTTCGCGGGCGTCGTGATCGTGCCGCTGGGCATGACCGTGCTGCTCTCGTTCCACGACTGGGGCCAGTACAAGGGCATCGAGCCGGTCTTCATCCTGAAGAACTGGCAGGAAGTGCTGGGCGATTCGTACTTCCACGAGATGTTCGCGCGCACCTTCCGCATCGCCTTCTTCGTGACGCTGCTGGCGGCGGTGTTCGGAGCGCCCGAGGCCTACATCCTGAACCGCATGCGCAGCCCGTGGCGCGGCCTTTTCCTGCTGGTGATCCTGGGGCCGCTGCTGATCTCGGTGGTCGCGCGCACGCTGGGCTGGGCGCTGCTGTTCGGCGGCAATTCGGGCCTGGTAAACAAGGCGCTGATGGGCATGGGCCTGATCTCCGCGCCGCTGCCGTTCATGTTCACCGAGACCGGGATCGTGGTCGCATTGGCGCATGTGCTGATGCCCTACATGGTGCTGGCCGTCTGGGCCTCGCTGCAGCGCCTCGACCCGCAGGTCGAGAACGCGGCGGTGGCGCTGGGGGCGGGGCCTTTCACCGTGCTGCGCCGCATCGTGCTGCCGCAGGTGATGCCCGGCATCCTGTCGGGCGCGGTGATCGTCTTCGCGCTGGCCGCCAGCGCTTTCGCGACGCCCGCCATCATTGGCGGCCGCCGGCTCAAGGTCGCCTCGACGCTGGCCTACGACGAGTTCCTGAACACGCTCAACTGGCCGCTGGGCGCCGCCGTCGCGGTGCTGCTGCTGGCGGCGCTGATCGCCATCATCTGGGGCACCAACCGGCTGGTCGAGCGCCGCTACGCGCAGGTCTTCGCATGAGCCGCAACGGCCCTCTGGCGCTCGCCTACCACACGCTGTTCGTCGCCTTCATGCTGGCGCCGATCCTGGTCGTCTGCTGGGTGGCCTTCACGCCCGAGGGCTTCCTGTCGTTCCCGACGGATCGCTGGTCGCTGCGCTGGTTCGAGGCGATCGCACGCTATCCCGAATTCATCTCGGCGTTCTGGCGCAGCCTGTGGCTGGGCGCGATCTCCTCGGCGATCGCTGTGGCGATCTCGGTGCCGGCCGCGCTCGCCATCGGGCGCTACCGTTTCCGCGGGCGCGAGGCGCTGACGGCGCTCTTCATGTCGCCGCTGATGATCCCGCATCTCGTGCTGGGCATCGCCTTCCTGCGCTTCTTCACCCAGATCGGGCTGGGCGGCACCTTCGCCGGCCTCGTGCTCTCGCACATCGTGGTCGTGCTGCCCTTCGCGCTGCGTCTCACCCTCGCCTCGGCGGTCGGCCTCGACCGCTCGATCGAGCATGCCGCGGTGTCGCTCGGCGCGTCCGAGAGCGTCGTCCTGCGTCGCATCACCCTGCCGCTGGTCCTGCCCGGCCTGGTGAGCGGCTGGGCGCTGGCCTTCATCAATTCCTTCGACGAGCTGACGATGACCGTCTTCATCGCCGCGCCCGGTACCGAGACCTTGCCGGTGCGCATGTTCCTCTACATCCAGGACAATATCGATCCGTTGGTGACCTCGGTGTCGGCCTGCGTGATCGCCGTCACCGTCGTGGCGCTCGTGATCCTGGACCGTGCCTTCGGCCTCGAACGCATGCTCGTGGGAAGGAGCGCCAGCCATGGTCGCTGAAGGACGTGCCGCTGGAGCAGGAACCGGCGACGAGTTCGACGTCGCGGTCGTGGGCGGCGGCCTCGTGGGCGTCGCCACCGCCTGGGGCCTGGCGCGCGAAGGCTGCAGGGTCGTCGTGCTCGACGAAGGCGATCGGGCGGTGCGCGCCAGCCGTGGCAACTTCGCGCTGGTCTGGGTGCAGAGCAAGGGGCTCGGTCTCGCGCCCTATGCCGGCTGGACGATCCGGTCCTCAAACGCCTGGCAAGGCTTCTCCGATCTCCTGAAGCAGGAGACCGGCCTCGACGTGTCCTTCCAGCGCCCCGGCGGCTTCCATCTCTGCCTGTCGGAGAAGGAGCTGGAGGCGCGCGCGACCGTCCTGAAGCGGCTGCACAACCAGCCCGGCATCGTCGACTACAAGACCGAGATCCTGACGCACGACCAGGTCAAGGCGATGCTGCCGGACATCGGGCCGGAGGTCGTGGGCGGCAGCTTCTGCCCGCTCGACGGACACGTGAACTCGCTGCGCCTGTTCCGTACCCTGCATACCGCGCTCAATGCGCGCGGCGTGACCTACCTGCCGAGCCATCGCGTCGACAACATCACAAAGGACGGTGGCGAATTCCGGCTCACGACGCCGCACGGCGAGATCCGCGCCGCCAAGGTCGCGCTCGCCGCCGGCAACGCCAACATGCGGCTGGCGCCGATGGTCGGGCTGGAGGCGCCGATGCGGCCCGAGCGTGGCCAGATCGTCGTGACCGAGCGGCTGCGGCCCTTCCTCAACCATCCCGTCGTCACCCTGCGCCAGACCGACGAGGGCACGGTGATGATCGGCGATTCCAAGGAAGAGAGCGTCGACCCGAGCGGCCTCACGATTGGCGTCAGCGCCACCGAGGCCGAGCGCGCCGTGCGCCAGTTCCCGCTGCTCGCCAACGTCAACGTCGTGCGCACCTGGAGCGCGATCCGCGTGATGACCCAGGACGGCTTCCCGATCTACGACGAGTCGAAGACCCATCCGGGCGCCTTCACCGTGTGCTGTCATTCCGGCGTCACGCTGGCCGCCAACCACGCGCTCACCATCGCGCCCATGATTGCCCGCGGCGCGCTCGACGCCTCGCTCGTCGCTCCCTTCAGTGCCCGGAGGTTCCATGTTCAAGCGGCTGGCTGAGAGCAGCCCGGCCGTCGGCATCATCGTCGACGGCAAACCCGTGAGCGCGCGGACCGGTGACACGGTGGCCGCGGCGCTGCTGGCGGCCGGCATCGGCCACTGCCGCACCACGCCCGTCACCGGCGCGCCCCGGGCGCCCTTCTGCCTGATGGGCGTGTGCTTCGATTGCCTGGTGACGATCGACGGCGTCGGCAGCCGCCAGGGCTGCCTGATACCGGTGCGCGAGGGCATGAAGGTCGAGACGCAACTCGGCCGCCGGGAGGCCGGACGATGACCGCGGCGGCCGATCTCGCCTCGTCGTACGAGCTCGTCGTCATCGGCGGCGGGCCTGCCGGACTTGCCGCCGCCGCGCTGGCGGCGCGCGTCGGCGTGTCGACCGTGCTGTTCGACGAGAATCCCGGCGTCGGTGGCCAGATCTATCGCGCCATCACCTCGACGCCGGTGAAGGATCGCACGATCCTGGGCGAGGACTACTGGGATGGCACGAGGCTCGCCGACGAGGCGAAGGCCAGCGGCGCGCTGATCGTGAACGGGGCAACGGTGTGGAGCCTCGACCGGCAGCGCATCGTTGGCGTCTCGATCGCGGGCAGGGCGCGCATGATCGAGGCCAGCCGTGTGATCATCGCCACCGGTTCGCAGGAACGGCCCTTTCCCATCCCCGGCTGGACTCTCCCGGGTGTCATGACGGCCGGCGCCGCGCAGACGGCGTTGAAGGCACAGGGGCTGGTCGCTGCCGGGCGCACCGTGCTGGCCGGCGGCGGGCCGCTGCTCTGGCTGCTGGCGGCGCAGACGCTGCGCGCCGGTGGAAAGATCGATGCCATCCTCGACACCACGCCGCGGCGCAACTGGCTGCAGGCGATGTTTCATGCGCCCGATTTCGCGCTGTCGCCGTATTTCGCCAAGGGCCTGGCGCTGCTGCGCGAGGTGCGCGCCCGGGTGCCGGTCCATCGCGTCGACAGCATCGAAGCCGTCGGCACCGACCGTGTGCGCGAGGTCGTGTTCTCCAAGGGCGGCGTGTCGCAGCGCCTGCCGGTCGATCTCCTGCTGCTGCACCAGGGAGTCGTGCCCAACGTCAATCTCGCCAATGCGGCGGGCGTCGCTCACATATGGAACGACCGGCAGCTCTGCTTCGTGCCGGTGCTCGACGCGGATTTCGGCAGTTCGGTCCCCGGCATCGCCGTGGCGGGCGATGGCGCGGGCATCGCGGGCGGCACCGCCGCCGCAGAGCGTGGTCGCCTTGCCGCCATCGCTGCGGTGCGCGCGCTGAAGCCCGATGCGGTCGTTCCCGACACGCAGGCGATCCGCCAGAGCCTGCAGCGCGAGGAGATGGGACGCGCCTTCCTCGACTGGCTGAACCGGCCGGCGCCGTCGTTCCGCCAGCCCGAGGGCGACACCATCGCCTGCCGCTGCGAGGAGGTCACGGCAAAGCAGGTGCGCGACACGGCGCGGATGGGCTGCGAGGGGCCGAACCAGATGAAGGCCTTCCTGCGCTGCGGCATGGGTCCGTGCCAGGGCAGGCTGTGCGGGCTCACCGTCACCGAACTGATCGCGGCCGAGCGGGAAACGACGCCGGACGAGGTCGGCTACTACCGGCTGCGTCCGCCGGTGAAGCCGATCACCCTGGCGGAGCTCGCGTCGCTGCCGATCAGCGAGGCCGAACGCAAGGCCGTGGAGCGCTAGGATGGCGCGCACGGCCGATGTCGTGATCATCGGCGGCGGCATCCATGGCTGCTCGACGGCGCTGCATCTCGCGTTGCGCGGCCTGAAGCCGATCCTGATCGAGAAGGACTATGCCGGCCGCCACGCCTCGGGCGTCAATGCGGGCGGCGTGCGGCAGCTGGCGCGCGACATCCATGAGATACCGCTGTCGATCTCCTCGATGGACATCTGGGAACGCATCGAGGAGCTGGTCGGCGACGATTGCGGCTTCGACGCCCACGGCACCGTGCTGGTGGCCGAGAGCGAGGCCGAACTCGCGGGCTTCCGCGAGCGCGTCGCCGATCTCCGCCTGCGCGGCTTCGTGCACGAGGAGCTGATCGATGCCGCCGAGCTGCGGCGTCTCGTGCCGGCAGTGTCGGAACATTGTCCCGGCGGCGTGGTCTCGCGCCGCGACGGCGCCGCCGATCCCTTCCGCACGACACAGGCGTTCCGGCGTCGCGCGGTCGAGAAGGGAGCGGAGGTGATCGAGGGCGTCACCGTCACCGGTCTCGTCCGGGCCGGCGCCAACTGGCGGGTCGAGACCAGCGCGGGCGACTTCGAGGCGCCCAGGGTCGTGAACGCCGCCGGCGCCTGGGCCGACCGGATCGCCGCGATGCTGGGCGAGCCGGTGCCGCTCACCGTCGTGGCGCCGATGCTGATGGTGACCAGCCGTCTGCCGGCCTTCATCCAGCCGGTCGTGATCCTTCGCGGCCGCAAGCTCTCATTCAAGCAACTTGGCAACGGCACCGTCGTGATCGGCGGCGGCCATCTCTCCACGCCCTATCGCGACAGCAACGAGACGGTGCTCGACTGGGAGAAGCTCGCGATCAGCGCCCGCACCGTCTGGGAACTGTTTCCCGCCATGCACGAGGCCACCATCGTTCGTGCCTGGGCCGGCATCGAGGCCTACATGCCCGACGGCATTCCGGTCGTGGGCAAGAGTTCGACGTCCGAGGGAGTGTTCCATCAGTTCGGCTTCTCGACCCACGGCTTCCAGCTCGGGCCGGGCACGGGCGCGATGATGGCCGAACTCGTGGCCACCGGCTCGACCAATACGCCGATCGATGGATTGGGGATCGAGCGGTTTCAGGCGAAGCGGAAGTAAAGGTCCCTCGCTTACGCTCGGGATGACAACGTTGTTGGTCGTCATTCCGTGCGCTGGCGCACCCTTTTCATTCCACCAAAATTGTCATCCCGAGCGTACGCGAGGGACCTTTAGCTGATAGCCCTCCAATCATATCCCAGCCGCGGGAAATGCACGGCTACCTGTCCCACTTCATCGTTCTCGTGCAGCAGCGCGATCTCGTCGGCGTCGATGAAGTGCACCTCGCCCTCGATCCAGTCCTTCGCGTTGTCGGAGGCGCGCACGCGGGCGCGCTCGCCGGGCAGGGGATCGCCCTCCTGCGGCTGCGAAGGGCGCGGCGCCGCGGGGCTGGCGGCGCGGGCCTCGGCCAGGGCTTCGTCGGCCTCTATGTTCACGCGGGTGCCGTGGCCGATCGCGGCCATGCGGTCACGCCAGGCGAGCAGGCGCGGATGAGCGTTCAGCACCTCGCGGCAATCGATGTGCCGGCCGCGGAAGAACCAGACGACGTGATAGGTCGCGAAATCGGCGATGCACGGCGTATCGCCCAGCAGGTACGGCCGTCCGTCCGCCAGCATGTCGGCAATCCATTTGACCTGCGGCCGCACGAGCTGGAGGTTGCGCCAGGCTGCCTTGCGCACCGCCTCGATCGAGGGCTGCGGCAGGCCATGCAGCTTCGCGCGATCGGCATGCAGTCCCTCGGGCATGTGATCGGCGTTGATGCCCGAGACGTAGAGCGCGGTCGGCCGCATGAACTGCTGCTCCGCCCACCAGGCGATGGCTTCCGCCGCGCCCGCGGTCTTCGCCGGATAGAAGGTCGGCACCGGCCTGCGCCGTTCCAGCTCCTGCGCGATCAGCTTGGTATCGCACCACACATCGGCGCCATCCTGCAGTACGGGCGTGCGGCGATAGCCGCCGGTCAGCGGCGTAAGCTTGGGCTTGGGCGCGATGGGAGGAATCTCGACCGCCCGCCATGTCAGGCCCTTGAAGCCCATCATCAGGCGCGCCTTCTCGGCGAAGTTCGAGAAGTCGTACTGGTGGAGGATCAGGGGCTTCGGGGATTCGACGCTGGGCGACGACACGAGGGAAGTTTTTCCTTTCGAAGGGACAATGAAGGGCAGCGGCTATCGGACGGCGCCGCTGGTGAGGAGCATGGCCATCGCGATGGCAAGGACGGCAATCGATGCCGGCAGAAGGACGACCAGCAGGACGCGCCGGTTGCGGACCACGCGGCGCATGCGGATCGGCATCTCGACCAGGTGATAGGTGAGGCTCGCAAGAAGCCCCGCGACGAGGAGGGTCAGGGTTGCCTCGACGGGGGTCAGCAGGCGGCCCTGGACGGCGACCGCGAGAGACAGCAGGGGCCAGTGCCAGAGATAGAGGGCGTAGGAGATCCTCCCGAGGTATCGGACCGCCCGTACCCGCAGGACGGCGTAGTGCTCCCGGTCCAGTTCGAACAGCGCGAGCGCACCCGCGGTGGCGAGGCAGGCCACCAGTGTCTTGAGCGTCACGGCCAGTGGCCCCGCAGTGGCTGGAACGAGAGGGGCGATGAGGATCGTGCCCACCAGGGCAACCGACAGCAGGCGACGGGGCGGCTGGGGGGCTTCCCGGACCTTTCGCACCAGGCCAAAGACCAGGACACCCAGCCCCAGCTGCCACAATCGCCCGGGCAACAGGAAGAACGCACTGTGCGGCGAGGCACCCAGCGTGCCGCAGACGATATAGAAGGCGAAGGACAGGGTGGCGGCGGCGATCAGGAGCAGCCAGAACAACCGCTGCCGCGTGGTCGTCACCAGGCAGAGTCCCGCGATGAGCAGGTAGAACTGCTCCTCCACTGCCAGGTTCCAGGTGTTCAGGATCGGATTGGCCAACGGTGGCGTGAGCGAGTCGCCTCCCAGCCAGAAACTGAAGTTCTGGAGGTAGAAGGGCTGCAGGACGAGCGATGGCGCGAAGATCGCGCGATCGACCGGTTTCAGCAGCACGAAGCTCGCCAGCGCCGTCAGCAATACGGTCAGGAGGAGCGCGGGCGCCAGCCGGCGGAAGCGGGACGAATAGAAGTCGGCCAGCGTGGTGCGACGCTCCAGAAGCGGGAACAGGTAGGCACGCGAGATCACGTAGCCCGAGATCACGAAGAAGATATCGACGCCCAGAAAGCCCGTGGGCACGAGAGCCGGATAGGCATGGAACAGGACGACCAGCATCACCGCGATGGCGCGCAGCGTGTCGACCTCGGGCAGGTATCTACGGATCAACTAAGGCTGTTCCCGCGGGTACAAACCGGCATCACGCCGCCTTCAGGACCCCATCGTCCGCTTCGAGAGGCAGGGGATTCCAGTTGCGCGAAACGACCCAGTCGGGTCGCGGGTTGTCGCTAAGCGCCGGCCTGTTGGCGACGGTGTTGCACGAGACATAGATGTGCCAGCGGTCGTCGGCCGAAAGATTGTGCCCGGAAGCATGCAGCACGTTGCAATGGAACAGCACGCAGGTGCCGGCGCGGCCGGTCACGGCCACGGGCTCGGGCGAGTTCTTCAGGATTTCGATCATCCTCTGCTTGGGCATCGCCCAGAACTTGTAGGAAGTCGATTCGTCGTAGACCGGCTCGATGCGGCCGATCTTGTGGCTGCCCGGGATGAGATAGAGCGCCCCGCCCATTTCCGTCGTGTCGGTCATCATCAGGTTGAAGGTCGCCATGTCGGGGCGGCGGCAGCCGTCGCGCATCCATGAACCGTAATCCTGGTGCCACTGCCAGACGGTTCCTTCGATGGCGGGCTTGGTGTTGATCTTGGTGTGATAGACGTAGACCTCGTCGTCCTTCAGCACCTGCTGCACCGGGCGGAGCAGGCGTGGCGTGCGGACCAGCGCATGGAAGGGCTTCGAGCGGGTCGGGCCGTCGTCCTCGTGGACGCGGAAGATGGTGCGGACGCCGCCGGTATGCTCGCGGACGACCTCCTCGCTGTCGACGCCGGACAGCCGCGCCACTTCACGGCGGAGGATGGCCACTTCGTTGCGGTCGAACAGGTCAGGGAAGACCAGGAACCCGTCGCGATCGAATTGCTCGATCTGCCGGTCGTTCAACTCCATGGCGCAGCCTCCTTCTTGTTTCGGCAACGCTAACTCATGGGTCCATGACGTAGTAGACCTTTTTCTCCCGACGCATGCCCAGCCGGTCGTAGAAGCGCTGCGAGCCGGAATTTCCCTCGCCGGTTGTCCAGATGACGCGTGTGTCACCGCGCTCCCGGGCGAGCGTCCGGATGCCGTCGATCAGTTTCTCTCCGACTCCGCACGAGCGGGAGGCACCCCGCACGTAGAGTTCCTTGAGGAACAGCCCGTGCGTGAGGTTGGGGCCGGGGAAGTAGGGATTGAGAATGGCAAAGCCCAGGAGCTGCCCGTCCCGCTCGGCGACCAGGCACATCGTACCGCCAGGCGGGGCGGCCGCGAGGAAGGCAGCGCCCGCTTCGCCGGCGCCTCTCCCGACAGGGCTGCCGTAGTGGTGCTCGTGCTCCTCCAGCAGGAGGGCGATCTGGGCTTCGTCGCCCGGTTTTGCGTGCCTGATTTGCATGGAAGCCCGTCTAACATCGCTGGCCCGCCGCGACAAAGACCGGCAAAATCGACGCCCTCCGGGAGTTGGGAAACAATGAAAGACGTCGTCAACATCGATGATCTACGCAAGCTCGCAAAGAAGCGGCTGCCCAAGATCGCCTACGACTTCATCGAGGGCGGCACCGACGACGAGGTCGGCCTCGTCACCAACGAGCAGGCCTTCCGCAAGGCGCGCATCGTTCCGCGCTATCTGGTCGACGTCTCGGTGCGCGACCAGTCGACGACCCTGTTCGGCCGGACCTATTCCAGCCCCATCGGCATCGCGCCGACCGGCCTCGCCGGCCTGTTCCGCCACGGCGCCGACCTGATGCTGGCCGAGGCCGCGCGCGACGCCAACGTGCCCTTCATCATGTCGGGCTCCAGCACCGGCTCGATCGAGGATCTCGGCAAGCTGGCGCCCGACCATGGATGGTACCAGCTCTATTCCGCCAAGGATCAGGCGGTCTCCGAGGACATGATCAAGCGCTCCGCCGATGCCGGCCTGCGTACGCTGGTCTTCACGGTCGACGTGCCCGAGGGCTCCAACCGCGAGCGCAACACGCGCAACGGCTGGTCTCGGCCGCTCAGGCTCACCTGGAAGACCAAGTTCGAAGCGCTGCTGCATCCCGCCTGGATGATGCAGTGGTTCCGCCACGGCACGCCCTATTTCGACAACTGGGCCAAGTATGCCGGCCCCGATGCGTCGGCCGACAAGGTGGCCGACATGGTGGCCTACCAGAACCGCGCCCCGATGAGCTGGAAGCATGTCGAGCGCTTCCGCGAACTGTGGAAGGGCAATTTCGTGCTCAAGGGGATCATGCATCCCGACGACGCGATCCGCGCCCACTCGCTGGGCGTCGATGGAGTGATGGTCTCCAACCATGGTGCGCGTCAGCTCGATCTCGCGCCGTCGCCGCTCGAGGTGCTGCCGGCGATCCGCGACGCGGTCGGCGACAAGATGACGGTGATGTTCGACGGCGGCGTTCGCCGCGGCCTCGACGCCATCATTGCGCTGTGCATGGGCGCCAAGTTCGTGTTCGTCGGCCGTCCGACGCTGTACGGGGTCACGGCGGGCGGGGTCGAGGGCGCGGCCAAGGCGCTGCAGATCTTCCGCCGCGAGATCGACATCAGCATGGCCCAGATCGGCGCGACCAAGATCGCCGATCTCGGCCCGCAATACATGATGTGGAAGGACGAGGAGGATCTGCGCCGCAACCGGCGCTGATCGACATATACTTAAAGTCGGGTTGCGCTTCGGCGCGGGGTCACGCCTTCTCGCCAGACCGGTTTTCGTTCTGGTGAGGGGTCCCCATGCTTTCTGCGTTCGCTTCGTCGTCGCCGATCCTGGCTGGGGTTCTCGCCAGTCTCTGCGCAGGGCTCGCAACGGCGCTGGGCGCACTGCCGATCCGGTTCATCCGCAGGCTTTCCGAGCAGGCACAGGATGTCATGCTGGGCTTCGCTGCCGGGGTGATGCTGGCGGCCTCGTTCTTCTCCCTGATCATTCCCGGCATCGACGTGGCGCAGGAGCAGGGCGCAACCAGGCTGGGTGCCGTAACCCTGGTGATCGCCGGCATCCTGTTCGGCGCGGCGAGCCTCTGGACGGTCCATCGCTACCTGCCGCACGAGCATTTCATCATGGGTCGCCAGGGGCCCGACGCGCCGCGCTTCCGGCGCATCTGGCTGTTCGTGATCGCCATCACCCTGCACAATTTCCCAAGGGGCTGGCCGTCGGCGTGGGCTTCGGCGGCGACGATTCCGGCAAGGCCATCGCGCTGGCCATCGGCATCGGCCTGCAGAACATGCCGGAGGGGCTGGCCGTCGCCGTGGCGCTGTTGAGCCTGAACTACGGCCGGGCTCAGGCCTTCTTCGTGGCGCTGCTCACGGGCCTGGCCGAGCCGATCGGCGGCCTGCTCGGCGCCGGCGCCGTCACCATCGCGCAATCGCTGCTGCCCTGGGGCCTCGCCTATGCCGGCGGCGCGATGATCTTCGTTATCAGCGACGAGATCATCCCCGAGACCCACCGCCGAGGTTTCGAGAACCACGGCACCGTGGGCCTGATGATCGGCCTGGTGGTGATGATGTTCCTCGACGTCATGCTGGGCTGACGGCTTTCAGGTCGGGGAGCAGGCAATCGGGAACGCTCTCCGGGCGATAACGCCGCGGACGGTCTCGCCGAAACTCGAGACGGTGTTCCTCGAGGAGCGGGAAAAGCGGCACAAGAAAAGATCCGAACGAAAGCCCCGATTGACTGGCTCCCCATAACCACCAGCCTGCGAAGCGTCGCCAGCTCCATCCGCCGCGAAACCGGATACGGCGGCGATGGGGCACCAGTCGCCTATGCAATAGCTCGACGAAGTCGCGATACAGGCAGCGGCCAGCCATGTTGCTCGACAGGGTGATCGATTGCCGGTTGGCCAGCGCTAGCTCGCAAAAGAAGATCGCGACGCTGTCTCCGATGTCCAGGACGCGACCGCGGTCCGACATCTCGCAAAAAAGCCGGACCCCGCGGATCCGGCTGAAGGGCAGGGCGGCCGAACGGCCGCCCTCGTTTGTGAAGCACAATCCGTCGGCGGTGATCTCGATATCGACATCACCGCCGGGCTCGTCGCGCAGGAACGGGTAGCGCAGGGCCTAACCGCTCAGTGCACGACCTCGAACAGGCCGGCGGCGCCCATGCCGCCGCCGATGCACATGGTCACGACGACGTTCTTGGCCTTGCGACGACGGCCCTCGATCAGGGCGTGGCCGGTGCAGCGCGCGCCGGTCATGCCGAACGGATGACCGATCGAGATCGAGCCGCCGTTGACGTTCAGCTTCTCGTTGGGGATGCCGAGCTTGTCGCGGCAGTAGAGCACCTGCACCGCGAAGGCTTCGTTCAGTTCCCACAGGTCGATGTCGTCCATCTTGAGGCCGAACCGCTTCAGCAGCTTCGGGATCGCGTAGACCGGGCCGATGCCCATCTCGTCCGGCTCGCAGCCGGCGACGACCAGGCCCTTGTAGATGCCGAGCGGCTTCAGGCCGCGCTTGGCGGCTTCGGCATCGCTCATGATGACCGAGGCCGAGGCACCGTCGGAGAGCTGGCTGGCATTGCCGGCGGTGATCCACTTGTCGGGACCGGCCACCGGCTGCAGCTTGGCCAGGCCCTCGAGCGTCGTGTCGGGGCGATTGCCCTCGTCCTTGGCCAGCTTCACGGTCTTCTTGCTGGTCTGGTTCGTGTTCTTGTCGGTGACCAGCATCGTGGTCTCCATCGGCACGATCTCGTCGTCGAACTTGCCGGCCTGCTGGGCGGCCGCCGTGCGCAGCTGGCTCTGCAGCGAGTACTCGTCCTGCGCCTCGCGGCTGATCTTGTAGCGGGCGGCGACCGTGTCGGCGGTCGTGATCATGGCGTGGTAGATGCCGGGCACGTGCTCCTGTACCCACGGGTTCACGAGGCGGTTCTTATTGCCGCCCGGCGGGCCCTGGACCAGCGAGACGGACTCGAGGCCGCCGGCGATCATCACCGGCACCTTGTCGACCAGCACGCGCTGGGCGGCCATCGAGATGGTCTGGAGTCCCGAGGAGCAGAAGCGGTTGACGGTCACGCCCGAGACGCTGACCGGGGCGCCGGCGCGCATCGCCGAGACGCGGGCGACGTTTGAGCCCGTCGTGCCTTCCGGCGCGGCGCAGCCCAGGATCACGTCCTCGACCTCGCCCAGCTCGACCTTGGCGCGCTCGGCGGCGTGCTTGATCACGTGCGCGCCCATGTCGGCGCCGTGGGTGTCGTTGAAGACACCGCGGAACGCCTTGCCGATCGGCGTGCGGGCGGTGGAGACGATTACTGCATCAGCCATTTTCTTTCCTCCTCGATTGCCGCCCGGATGGCACGGCACTGACTTCAGATAGTTGTCATCCCGAGGCCGAAGGCCGAGGGACCCTTACTGTTCCGGAAAGGTCCCTCGCTGCACTCGGGATGACAGTGTGAGTAGACTCAGACGCTAGAGAACTTCTTGCCTTCCTGCACCAGCTTCTTGAGCAGCGGGGCAGGTTCCCAGAACGGGTCGCCGGACGCGTCGCGGTACTTCAGCAGCGCGTCGTGGATGGTCTTGAGGCCGACCACGTTGTCGGCCCACCACATCGGGCCGCCGCGATAGACCGGCCAGCCGTAGCCGTTGACCCAGATCACGTCGATGTCGAGCGAACGCTGGGCCATGCCTTCCTCGAGGATCTTGGCGCCCTCGTTGACCATCGGGTAGAGCGCGCGCTCCAGGATCTCCTGATCGGAGATGGCGCGGCGCGTGATGCCGAGCTTCTTCGAGGTCTCCTCGATGATCTTCTCGACCTCGGGATCGGGGATCGGCGTGCGGTCGGGCAGGTTGTACTTGTAGTAGCCCGCGCCGGTCTTCTGGCCGAAGCGGCCCAGTTCGCAGATCGCGTCGGCGACGTAGCCGGTGTAGCGAACGTTGCGCTTTTCCTTCTCCTTCTTGCCCTGGCGGATGCGCCAGCCCACGTCGTTGCCGGCGAGATCGCTCATCGCGAAGGGGCCCATCGGGAAGCCGTAGTCGTAGATCACCTTGTCGATCTGCTGGGGAAGGGCGCCTTCCTCCATCATGTAGGCCGACTGGATGCCGCGCATGCGCAGCATGCGGTTGCCGACGAAGCCCTCGCAGACACCGACGAGGACCGGGATCTTGCCGATCTTCTTGGAGAACGACATGACCGTGGCGATGACGTCCTTCTCGGTCGCCTTGCCGCGCACGTTCTCCAGCAGCTTCATGACGTTGGCCGGCGAGAAGAAGTGCATGCCGATCACGTCGCCGGGCCGCTTGGTGTAGGAGGCGATCTGGTTGACGTCGAGGCCCGAGGTGTTGGTGGCCAGGATGGCACCCGGCTTGGCGACCTCGTCGAGCTTCTTGAAGACGGTCTCCTTGACCTCCATCGTCTCGAACACCGCCTCGATGATGACGTCGGCGTCCTTGAGATCGTCGTAGTTCAGCGTCGGCTTGATCAGCGCCATGCGCTTCTCGACATCCTCGGCCTTCATGCCACCGCGCTTGGCGGTGTTCTCGTAGTTGGTGCGGATGGTCTTGAGGCCGCGATCCAGCGCTTCCTGGCTGGTCTCGAGCAGCGTGACCGGGACGCCGGCATTGGCGAAGTTCATGGCGATGCCGCCGCCCATCGTGCCGGCGCCGATGATGCCGCCGGACTTGATCTCGCGCTGCGGCGTGTCCGCCGGCACGTCCTTGACCTTGGCGGCCTCGCGCTCGGCGAAGAAATAGTAGCGCTGCGCCGCCGACTCCGAGGAAGTCAGCAGTTCGACGAACAGTTCGCGCTCGCGCTTCATGCCCTCGTCGAACGGCAGTTCGACGGCGGCCTGCACGCACTTGATGATGTTCCACGGCGCCTTGAAGCCGCGCGCCTTGCGGGCGATCGACTTCTCGGTCTCGGCGAACAGGTCGGGCGATTCCAGCGTCACCGTGAGGTCGCGCACGCGGCGCCTTGGCGCCTTCTGGGCCAGCAGCATCTCGGTGTGGGCGATCGCGCCCTTCAGCAGGTCGCCCTCGACGATGGCGTCGACGATGCCCTTGCTCTTGGCCTCGGCGGCGGGGATGTGTCGGCCCGACAGGATGGCCTCGAGCGCGTACTTGGCGCCCGTGAGACGCGGCAGGCGCTGCGTGCCGCCGGCACCCGGCAGCAGGCCGAGATGGACTTCCGGCAGGCCCATGCGCGTGGTCGGCAGCGCGACGCGATAATGCGCGCCCAGCGCCGTCTCGAGGCCGCCGCCCAGCGGCGTGCCGTGCAGCGCCGCCACGATCAGCTTCGGCGAATTCTCCATGGTGGCGATGACGTCGTTCAGGTTCGGGCCGGACGGCGGCTTGCCGAACTCGCGGATGTCGGCGCCGGCGATGAAGGTGCGGCCGCCGCCGATCAGCACGATGGCATCGACGCTCGCGTCCTGCGCGAACGCCTCGACCCCTTCCTTGATGCCGGCCCGGACGGCCGCGGCGAGCGCGTTCACCGGCGGGTTGTTGACGGTGAGGATTCCGATCCGCCCCTCTTTGGAGCGTATGACAGCGTCGGACATGGACGTTCTCTTCCCTGGTGAATGCCGTTTGGACGGCTGGTCTTAGCAATCTCTGGCTGCCCCGCCCAGCGGGCTGGTGTTCCGCCCTGCGAAGAAATGTGCAAATACACATGCTAGCCGACCGGCATGTCAGCCGCTATGCATCGCCGCACAAAAACGAAACCGGGAGGCCTTGAGCCAATGTCCAAAGTAACGACCACCCGTCGCGGTTTGCTGCGCACCGGTGCGGGCGCCAGCCTGCTCGTCGCGGCCCCCTCCATCGTGCGGGCGCAGTCCGCCGCCTGGCCGAACAAGCCGATCACCATCGTGGTGAATTTCCCCGCCGGCGGCCTGACCGACGGCATCGCCCGCGCCTTCGGCCAGTCCGTCAGCCAGGCCACCGGCCAGCAGGTCCTGATCGACAACAAGCCGGGTGCCAGCGGCAATATCGGTGCGGCTCTGGTCGCCCGCGCGCCGGCCGACGGCTATACCTTCCTGCACTCGGTCTCGAGCACGCTCATCCAGAACCGGGTGATGTTCAAGACCCTGGGCTTCGACCCCGACAAGGACTTCACGATCGTGTCGGGCACGTCGTCGGGCGTGCTCCCGGTCGTCGTGCACAAGTCGCTCCCGGCCGAGGTGAAGGATCTCAAGTCGTTCGTCGAGTACGCCAAGAAGAACAAGGTGAACTTCGGCTCCTGGGCGATGGGCTCCTCGGCTCACATCTTCGCCCAGACCCTGAACGAGAAGTACGGGCTCACGATGGAAGTCGTGACCTACAAGGGCGAGGCGCCGATGTGGCAGGACATGGGCGCGGGCCAGCTGCAGGCCGCCATGGGCAGCCCGCAGGCGATGAACGCGCTGATCGTGAAGGGCGAGGTCCGTGGCATCGCGGCACCGTCGAAGGTGCGCGCCCGCGTGTTTCCCGACGTGCCGACCTCGCGCGAGCAGGGCTTCGACGACGATGCGTTCACCGTGTCGGGCTGGCTGGCGCTCGCCGCGCCGGCGGCGACGCCGAAGGATATCGTCAAGCGGATGTCCGACCTGTGGGTCGCCGCCGCCGACTCAGAGCCCGGCAAGAAGATGATGGACAGCTTCGCCCTCGTGGAGAAGCCGATGCCGCACGAGGAAGTCATGGCCGACTATGAGCGGCTGAAGACGGTCCTGATTCCGCGCATCGTCGCGCTGGGCATGAAGCCGGAATAGCTAACCTCACCCTGAGGAGGCCGCAGAGCGGCCGTCTCGAAGGGTGGGCACCAGACGCGGTGCTCGTGCCCATGCTTCGAGACGCGCTCAGCATGAGGTGGGTGGTGGAAAATCCATCACCCTCAAAGAGCCTCAAGCCGAGACGCGCTTGAGGGTCTCGTCGAACCAGCGCGCGAGGCCGGTGATGCGGGCGTCCTCGTGCTTCTGGCCCATGAGTTGCAGACCGATCGGCAGTCCGCCGACGCTCATCAGCGGCACCGTGACCACCGGCGCAAACAGCATCGAGCTCGGAGCGTTGAATACGAAATCACCAGTCGGGCGCGGCGCCAGCGGCTGGCCCGGCACGTCGCCGACCCAGACCGGCGCGGGGCCGGGGCAGGCCAGCGTGATCGCGGCATCGGCCAGCGGCGCCATCGTCGCGTGCATGCGCTGGGCATTCTCGCGGGCCAGCAGGGCCATGCGATAGTCGTCGAGCGTCATCGCTTCGGCCTTTGCCAGCGTGGCCTTCGCCCGATCGCTGACGCCGGCGGGATTGTTGTCGACGATGCCGCGCTGGCCCCAGCGATTCTCCCAGCCCGTGACGCCGCCGCAGACCGCGCGGCCGTTGGCGATCGACTTCTCCAGCGCCTCGACCCAGGGATGATCCTCGCGCCGGATCAGTTCCACGCCGGCATCGCGCAGCTGCTTCAGCACGCCGTCGAAGGCGGCCTTCGTCGCGTCGTCGACCTCGACCCAACCCTCGGTCTCCAGCACGACGAGGCGGTTGGGCTTCACCGCGGCGGGCAGCGTCGAAGGGCCCATCAGGCCGACCTCGCCGCGATCGCCGCCGGCGCGCCGGGCGATCTCGATCGCGACCTGCCACATGTCCCGCAGCGAATTGGCGTGCGGCCCGTGCGTGCTCTGGCTGGTCGCCTGGCGTTCGCCGCGGTTGATGGCGCCCTGCGTCGGCTTCAGCGCGTAGTTTCCGCAATAGGCGGCGGGGCGGATGATCGAGCCGCCGACCTGGGTGCCGATGGCGGCCGGCACCATATTGGCGCCGACAGCCGCCGCCGAGCCGGAGGAGGAGCCGCCCGGCGTGCGCGTCGTGTCGAACGGGTTGGTCGTGGCGCCGGGATGCGAGCCGCCCAGCTCGGCCGTCACCGCCTTGGCGAGGATGATCGCGCCGGCCTGGCGCAGCGCCCACACGGCCGCGTTGTCGCGCTTGGGGAAGTTGCCCTTGAAGGCTTCGCAGCCCATCTGCGTGGGCATGTCCTTCGTCTCGAGCAGGTCCTTGATGGCGAGCGGCATGCCGTCGATCGGCGAGAGCGGCTTGCCGGCCTTCCAGCGCGCGGTGCTGGCGTCGGCCGCCGTACGCGCGCCTGCTTTGTTGATTGCCGTAAACGCCTTCACCACCGGCTCGCGCGCCGCCACCGTCTCCAGGCAGCGCTCGAGATAGGCGCGCGGCGTGTCGCCGCCGTCGGCAAACCGCTTCGCGGCGTCGTGGAAGGTGAGCGGCTTGAAATCCTTGTACGGGGGCATCGCTGATCGGTCCTCTGGTTGATGTCGTCCTGGGCGGAACTCCAACAGCGACGGACCCTAGCACGCGCGTTCAGCGCACCCGATAGCGTTCGATGGCGTCGGGATCGAAGGTGAAGCCGAGCCCGGGACGGTCGGGCACGGCGATGTGGCCGTCCTCGACCGCGATCGGCTCGCGATAGAGCTTCGAGGTCCACGGCATGTATTCCAGCCAGGTCGCGTTGGCGAAGGCGCCGAGCAGGGCGAGGCTCTGCTGCGTGAAGAGATGGTTCGAGATCGCGATGTCGTGCGCGGCCGCGAGGTGCGCCACCTTCACGAACTCGCTGACGCCGCCGACGCGGCCGAGATCGGCCATCCAGATGTCGGCCGCGCCGTGGGCGAGCATTTCGCGGAAGCCGTAGCGCGTCGCCTCGGTCTCGCCGCTGGCGATCGGCGTGTCGAGCGCTGCCGCGACTCTCGCCGAGCCGCGGTGGTCGTAGGGTGCGACCGGTTCCTCGAACCAGGTGAGGTCGAATTCCTCGAGCTTGCGGCCCAGCCGTATCGCATGGTCGGCGGTGAAGCCGCGGCTGGCGTCGCACATCAGCGAGACCCCGGGGCCGATCGCCTTGCGCACGGCCGCGACGCGCTCGACGTCTTCTTCGACCTGCGCCTTGCCGACACGCATCTTCACGCCCCGGAACCCCTCGGCCACGTAGCCTGCGGCTTCCTTCGCCAATTCGTCGGCCGTCGCAGAGAGCCACAGGCCGGCGCTGGAATAGACGGGAATACGATCGCGGGCGGCGCCCAGCAGGTGCGTGACGGACTGGCCGAGCGCCTTGCCCTTGGCATCCCACAACGCGGTGTCGACACCGGCGAGGCCGAAGATCGTCACGCCCTTGTGGCCGAGGAAGTAGAGCTCGCGCCACATCCGGTCCCAGAAACGTTCGGCGTAGCGGATGTCCTCGCCGACGAGGGCGGGCTTCAGGCTGTCGACCATCGCGCGCAGCACCTCGATGCGCCGTCCGCCCAGCGTGAACAGGAAGCTCTCTCCCGTGACACCGATGTCGGTGTCGACAAAGATCAGGACGCAACCGATGCGGTCGTTGCTGACGCCGCTCGAGTTCCTCGTGGGACGATCGAGAGGCACTTCGACGAGGATGGTCCTGAGATTTGTGACGCGCATCGCTGTCATTCTCCTGTCCGGATGAACTCACTCGAAGATGGTTCCGTCACAATAGTGTGTGATGCGGTTGATGAACTGCTGCTCGGACGACGGCGTAACACTCTACGACAAAGCCGCGGGAGATTGCGGTTCTGTCGGCCCTCGGCGAGCGCGCCGTCGTCGGTCACGCTACATGCAGAATCATTCAACCGGAGAAAACTCATGCTCAAGCGTCATACGCTGATTGCAGCCGCGGCCCTGTGCGTCCTGTCCGCTGCGCCTGCCTTCGCCCAGACCATGGCTCCTGCCGCCGGCACGGCCGCGACGCCGGCCAACCCGATGGTTGGCGGCGCCCCGATGTACGCCAACAAGAACATCGTCGAGAATGCCGCCAACTCGAAGGATCACACCACGCTCGTGGCGGCGGTGAAGGCCGCGGGTCTCGTCGAGACGCTGCAGGGTCCTGGCCCGTTCACCGTCTTCGCGCCGACGGATGCGGCCTTCGCCAAGCTGCCGGCGGGCACGGTGGAGATGCTGGTGAAGCCCGAGAACAAGGCCAAGCTCACCAAGATCCTGACCTGCCATGTCGTGGCCGCCAACGCGCTGTCGCCGGCGATCGCCAAGATGATCGCGGACGACAAGGGCACGCATCCCGTCAAGACGGTCGGCGGCTGCGTGCTGCAGGCCAAGATGATGGGCGACAAGATCACGCTGACCGATGAGAACGGCAATGTCGCCACGGTGACGATCGCCGACGTGAAGCAGTCGAACGGCGTGATCCACGTGATCGACACGGTCCTTCTGCCGAAGGGCTGAGCCTGATCGTCTGCGAGGGGAGGCGGCGGGGTTTTCCCCGCCGCCTTCATTTGCGCTAGGCTGCCCGCATCCATTGTACCGGGCTCCCGTTGCCCGGAGCGCCGGTCCGGCGCGCTTTCTCGTGGGAGGCGGGTTCATGGTCACGAAGCGGCCGCGCATCGAGGGTTACGCCGTGATCTCCACAGAGGGCATGATCGCGGCGTCTGACGGTTCGTTTCCGGAGAACCTCAAGATCCCGGCGGACCACAAATTCTATCAGGACTCGGTCGACCGGGCCGCCGCGGTGGCCAACGGCCGGCATTCCGCCGAGGGCGGTCCCAAGGAAGCCGCCCGCCGTCGCATCGTGCTGACGCGGCGGGTCGATCGCGTGATCGTCGATCCCGACAATCCCAACGCCGTCCTCTGGAATCCGGCTTCCGCGCCGTTCGAGGAAGCCTGGATGAAACTGAACCTCGACGGCGGAACGCTCGCCGTGGTTGGCGGGACCGACGTGTTCGGCCTGTTCCTCAACATCGGATACGACTGCTTCTTCCTGACGCGCGCCGACGCCAGCGTGCCGCGCGGCCGGCCGGTCTTTCCGGGCGTCGGCAGGAACGCGACGCCGGAAGAGGTGCTGAAGAAGCACGAGATGATGCTGGCCAGCACCCGCATGCTCGACGCCGCCACGAATACGCGGCTCGAGGAGTGGGTGCCCCGGCGCTAGAAGTCGACGACCAGCCCGTCGTGGGCGGCTTCCAGCGCGATCTGCGACGGGCGAGCCAGCAGTTCGGCGCTCATGTGGGTGACGATCGTGCGTTTGGCGCCGATCCGCGGCAGGTGGTTTACCAGCGTGGTGTAGTCGATGTGGTACTTCATCACCTTGTCGAAGAAATACGCCTCGCAGATGAAGAGGTCGGCGTCGCGACCGGCGGGTATCAACTCCTCGACCCATTCGGTATCGCCGGAATAGGCGAGCACCTTGCCCTCGGTCTCGATGCGCAGGGCGTAGGAGGGCGCGCCGCTATAGTGCTTCATGAGGTACGGCGTGACGGCGAGGCCGTTCGTCTCGACGCGCTCGTGCAGCTCCAGCTCGCGGATTTCCAGCTCGAACTTGCGCTGGACCTGGGTGGAGCCTGCGAACATCGCTTCCATCACCGTCATCAGCCGGTCGCGGAAGCCGGGCGGTCCTGCGAGCAGCAGAGGCTCGGTGCGCCGGCTGACCAGCTGGGCATCCAGCAGGAAGAACGGAAGCCCCGCGAAATGGTCGCCGTGGAGGTGGCTCACCAGCACGGTCGAGATCGCGTTGGGTTCGACCTCCCACTTGCGGATGGCGACCATGGACGAGGCGCCGCAATCCACCAGCAGGTTGCCGTGCGCCGCGCGCTCGAGGTGGAAACACGTATTGAATCGTCCGCCGCTGCCGAAGGCATCGCCGGACCCGAGGAATTGCAGCCGCATCGATTAGGGCGCCTGCTCCAGGCTCGACACCGAGTTGGTGAGCGTGGTGCGGCGCATGTCGCGGACTTCGGCAGAGTTGAAGCGGCGGGCGCGGTGCATGGTGGAGCGATTGTCCCACATCACCAGATCGAACGGGCGCCAGACATGGGCATAGACGAATTTGCGCTGCGTGGCGTGTTCGGTGAGGTCGCGCAGGAAGGCGCGCGCCTCGGGCACCGGCCAGCCCTCGATGCCGCCGGCATGGCTCGCGAGATAGAGCGACAGGCGGCCGGAGCCGGGATGGCGCCGCACCAGGCGCTGGCGCACCGGCGCCCACTTCTCGCGCTCGGCCTCGGTGAAATCCTCGAAGCCCAGCATGCCGCGCGAATAGATCTGGCTGTGCAGGCAGATCAGGTCGTGGACCTCGCGCTTTTCGGCGTCGGTGAGCGCATCGTAGGCCGCGCGCATGTCGGCGAACTCGGTGTTGCCGCCGGCCGACGGGATCGTGCGCGCCGACAGCAGCGAATAGAGGGCCGGCACTTCCTTGAACGAACTGTCGGAGTGCCAGAGCTGATTGCCGAGGCTGAACAGGCGGCGGCGGTCGTCGCGCGCCAGCACGTTGCCGTGGCGGTCGAGGTTGGAGATATCGTTGAGGTCCATGCTCATGCGCCGTTCCTCGGGCGGCATGATGTCTCCGGTCGCCTGTTCGAGCGGGCCGAGCTGGCGGCTGAAGGCAAGCTGGCTCTCGTCGTCGAGCTTCTGGTCACGAAACACCAGCACGCCATACCGGTTCATCCCGTCATGGATGAAGGCGACCTCTTCGTCGCTCAGCCGATGGGTGAGGTCGATTCCCGAGACTTCGCCAGCGAAGAACGGACGGTTCTGGGGATCGAGGGGGCGGATGGATCGGGTCATGGTCGAGCGAGGCTAGCGCGGCCGGGCGCGGCCGGCGAGGCGCGTCGCCGGAATTTTGCTATCCTGGCTCGCAATGCAGCATGACCTTTCCGCCTCGCCGCGCCGCAACATAGGCAAGGCGGAGCTCTTTCTCGGCTTCCTCAAGATCGGCCTCCTGGGCTTCGGCGGCGTGGCGCCCTGGGCCCGCCACATCATCGTCGAGGAGAAGGGCTGGCTTACAGACAAGGAATTCGCCGAGATTCTCGGCGTCGGCCAGGTGCTGCCCGGCCCGAACGTGGTGAACGCCTCGGTGATCATCGGCAACCGCTTCCAGGGTCCGGTGGGCGTCCTGCTCTGCCTGCTGGGCCAGATGGCGATGCCCGTCGTCATCGTGATCGGCCTGGCGATGGTCTACCAGCGCCTCGCCTCGATCCCGGAGGTGCACGCGGCGCTGATCGGCGCGGCGGCGGCGTCGGCCGGGATGGTGCTGGGCACCGCCCTCAAGATGATCCGCAACATCAGGCCGACCGCGGTCACGCTCGGAATCGTGGGGCTGGGCTTCGCGTCCATCGCTCTCTTCCGCTGGCCGCTGGTGCCGGTCGTGGTGGGGCTGGTGGTGCTGGCGATCGCCGGCACCGTCCTGGTGCGACGGTCATGAACGGCGTGCTGGTCGATCTCGCTCGCACGTTCGCGGCGCTGTCGCTGGTCTCGATCGGCGGCATCAATGCCCTGTTGCCGGAGATCCATCGCCAGGTCGTCGCGGTCCATGGCTGGATGACGGACACAGCCTTCGCGAACGCATTCGCCATCGCCAACGCCTCGCCCGGCCCAAACGTGATCCTGGTGAGCCTGATCGGCTGGGAGGTGGCAGGTCTCGCCGGCCTGCTCGTGGCGACGCTCGCCATTCTCATCCCGTCCTGCACGCTCGCCTATTTCGCGAGCCACGCCATCATGCGCTGGTCCGATCGTCCCGCCGTGGTCCTGCTGCGCGACGCGCTCGTGCCGGTGGCGCTCGGCCTCATGCTGGCCTCCGGCGTCTCGATGATGCGCACGGTGGACCGCGACATCGTCACCGTCGTGATCAGCCTGGCGACGGCGGCGTTCGTCTACACGACCAAGCGCAATCCGCTGTGGGCGCTGGCCAGCGGTGCGATCGTCAACGTGGCGGCGCTGCACCTTTCTTGAAGCGCTTCCACAGGAGGAAATAACGTAACAAGTCCGTCGGGTTGACAGTTCCTGTGCCCAACCATACGTTTGAACAGTTGTTCAAATGTCCAGATCAAAGAAAACCCTCCTGTCCGACGACCACGCGGTGGCGCTGGCCGACCTGTTCCGGCTGCTGGGCGATCCGACCCGGCTGAAGATCGTGGTCTCCTGTCTGCGCTCGCCGCTCGCGGTGTCGGACATCGCCGACCGGCTCGGTCTCTCGGTGTCGCTGGTGAGCCATCACCTGCGGCTTCTGAAGGGGGCGCGCCTGGTGCGGGCCGACCGGCAGGGCAAGCAGGTCTACTACCAGGCCGACGATCTCCATGTCCGCCGCATGGTCGAGGACATGGTCACCCACATCGCGGAGCACTGACATGAGCGCGAGCTGCCATAGCCATTCGCACGGTCATGGCCACGGCCACGACCACGGCGCCGCCGCGGCGACATCGCCGGCCTACCGGCGCATCCTGTGGATCGCGCTGGCGGTGAACCTTGCGATGTTCCTCGTCGAGATCGGCGCGGGCGTCGCCGCGCAATCGGTCTCGCTGCTGGCCGATTCGCTCGACTTCCTGGGCGATGCCGGCAACTACGGGATCAGCCTGTTCGTGCTGGGCATGGTGATCCGGTGGCGCGCCCGCGCCTCGCTCCTGAAAGCGGCCAGCATGGGCGCCTTCGGCCTGTGGGTGGCGATCACCACCGTCAATCACGCGCTGGCGGGCACCGTGCCGGCGGCGCCGGTGATGGGGATCGTCGGTGCGCTGGCGCTGGCCGCCAACTTCGGCGTGGCGGTTCTGCTCTATCGCTGGCGCGAGGGCGACAGCAACATGCGATCCGTCTGGATCTGCACGCGCAACGACGCGATCGGCAATCTCGCCGTGTTGGCCGCCGCCGCGGGCGTGTTCGGCTCGGGCAGCGGCTGGCCGGACTACATCGTCGCCGCGACCATGTCCGGCCTGGCCCTGGTGGGCGCACTCCAGGTGACGCGCCACGCCATGGCCGAACTGCGCGGGTCCCGCGAGGCGGGCCCTCAGGCGGTCGGGAGCTTGTAGCCCTCGAACTGCTTGCGCAGCGCGGTCTTGAGGATCTTGCCGGTGGCGCCGTGCGGGATGGCGTCGATGAACTGCACGTCGTCGGGCATCCACCACTTGGCGATCTTGCCCTCGAGGAACTTCAGCACGTCGGCTTTCTCGACGGCGGCCTCCGGGCGGCGGACGACGATGAGGAGGGGCCGCTCGTCCCACTTGGGGTGGGCGACGCCGATCACCGCGGCCTCGGCGACGCCGGGGCAGCCCATGGCGGCATTCTCGAGATCGATCGAGCTGATCCATTCGCCGCCCGACTTGATCACGTCCTTCGAGCGGTCGGTGATGACGACCGAGCCGTCGGTTTCGATCTTGCAGACGTCGCCGGTCTGGAACCAGTCGTTCTCGAGGAACTGGCTCTTGCCGTCGCCCTTCATGTAGCCCTTCACGATCCAGGGACCGCGGACGACCATGTTGCCCGAGACGCTGCCGTCGTGCGGCAGGTCGTTGCCGGCATCGTCGATGATCTTCATTTCGCAGCCGAAGACCGGACGGCCCTGCTTGGCGGTGATGGCGAAGCGCTCGGCGTCCGGCAGGTTTCGTTCGCCGCGGTTGAAGCGGGTCAGCGTGCCGAGCGGGCTCATTTCGGTCATGCCCCAGCCCTGGGCGACCTCGACCTCGTGCTCCTTCCAGAAGCGTTCGATCATCGCATAGGGCACGGCCGAGCCGCCGATCAGCGTGCGCTTGACCGAGCTCATCTTGAGCTTGTTCTGCGCGCAGTAGTCGAGGAGGGCCAGCCAGACGGTTGGTACGCCCGCCGACAGCGTCACCTGCTCCTTGTCGAGCAACTCGTAGATACTCGCGCCGTCGAGCTTGAAGCCCGGGAAGACCAGCTTGGTGCCGCAGAAGGGGCCGGCATAGACAAGGCCCCAGGCATTGGCATGGAACATCGGCACGACGGGCAGGATCGTGGTGTCGGGATCGAGCGCCAGCACCGGGCCCGAGCACATCATCATCGAATGGATCATCGTCGAGCGGTGCGAGTAGAGCACACCCTTCGGATTGCCCGTGGTGCCCGACGTGTAGCAGAGCGAGGAGGCGGTCTTCTCATCGAACTCCGGCCACTTGAGCGTGCCCGGCTTGTCGGCGATCAGCTCCTCGTAGCAGAGCAGCTTCGGGATCTTGGTCGAGGTCGGCATGTGGGCACGGTCGGTCATGACGACGACATGCTTCACGGTCTTGAGCTGCTCCCACACGCCCTCGACGATCGGCAAGAGGTTCAGGTCGACGAAGAGGATCTGGTCCTCGGCATGGTTGGCGATGTAGGCCACATGCTCGGGCGCCAGGCGCGGGTTCAGCGTATGCAGCACTGCGCCGATGCCGGAGATGCCGAAATAGAGCTCGAAGTGCCGGTAGGTGTTCCAGGCGATGGTGCCGACCCGGTCGCCGAGCTTGATGCCCAGCCCCTGCAGGGCTTCCGCCAGCTGCTTGGCCCGCTTGTGCGCATCCTTGTAGCCGTAGCGATGGATCGGCCCTTCGACAGTGCGGGTCACGATCTCGACGTCGGGATAGGCGGCGGCCGCATAATCGATGATCTGTGAGATCAGCAGCGGACGGTCTTGCATCAAACCCTGCATGGCGTTCCCTCTTTTACGCGCGCCGCTCGATATGAAGGCTTCTTAGGGTGAGGAGCGGCTTGAGGTCCGGTTCTAGACCGAGTCCCTGCCCGCCGGGAAGGGTGACGCTTCCGTCACGAACCGAAAAAGCATCCTGCAGGATGCCTTCGCGCAGGGGATTGGGGTTGGCATCGACCTCGAGCAGGCCCGGGCCGCGCACGGCGGCCAGCAGGTGCAGGGAATGGATCAGCCCGATTCCGCCGCCCAGGAAGTGCGGGCAGTAGGTGCGACCGGCCGCGAGGGCTGCGCGGGCGACCGGCAGGCAGCCCGAATGGCCGCCCCATTTGGCAGCGTCGGGCTGGATCACGCCGAACAGGCCGCTGTCGATCATCTCTTGGAACGGCCCGGCGCCGCGCAGGTTTTCGCCGCCGGCAAGCGTGGCCGGGGCGAGGGCGGCGACCTGACTCCATTCGGCCAGCGGCCGGTCGGCCATCAGCGGCTCCTCGATCCAGCGCAGGCCGAACTCTGCGAATTTCGGCACGAGGGCGCAGGCGGTGCGAAGGTCCCAGCCCTGGTTGGCATCGACCATCAGTCGCTCGCCCGCCTGCAGTTCGGCCGCGACCGGCCGCAGCGAGCCGAGATCGACATCCTCGCCGAAGCCCACCTTGATCTTGAAGGCGCGATAGCCGGCCGCGCGCATGCGGCCGACCGTATCGTATGCCGCCCGGCCGGGATTGAGCCCCGAGGCATAGATCGGAAGCGGCCCATTGTCCGTACCGCCGAGCGCTCGCCACAAGGGAAGGCCGCGCTTGCGTGCGCGCAGATCGTGGATCGCGAGGTCGAGGCCTGCGGCCGCTGCGGACAGTGCGCCCGCGTCGCCGCTCTGGACGCGCAGCACATGCAGCGCGCGATCGATCTCGCTCCAGAGGCCCACCGGATCGTCGAGTGACTTGCCCAGTGCGCGGGGCGCCACGATGTCGGCGAACAGCAGTGCGCGATGCTCGGCGGCGGCGTTGGGGAAATTGCACCAGATTTCGCCCCAGCCGCGCGCGCCGTCGGAATCCTCGACCCGCACGAACACCGCGACCCGCTCGGTCATGATGCCGAAGGAGGTGCGGACCGGCTCCTTGATGGGCGTGCGGAAGACGTGGGCTTCGACGCGCGCGAGAGTCGCTGCGCTCATTCGGCGGCTTGCGGCTGCGAGTTCAGCACGTCGTAGTTCCGCTTCAGGTACCAGGTCATGTAGTCGCTGTACCAGGTGGTGGGATATTTCGGCGGCCTGTCGGGACCGACCGTGGTCGGCACGGCGGCCACCGGCCAGTCGATGCCGCTGTCGCAGAAGAAGGGCAGGGCATAGCGCGCGCCACCGCTCTTGTTGATCGCGCGGTGCGGCGTCGCGAGGAACGTGTCGTTGGTGTAGCGCTGCAGCATCTGCCCGCCGTTCACGACATAGGCATTGTCGATCGCGGGCATGTCGATCCAGGTGCCGCTCTGGCTGCGGATCGACAGGCCCTGCACCTCGTTGGGCGCCAGCAGGGTGAGGAAGCTGGTGTCGGTGTGCGGTGCCAGGCCGAACTCGTCGTCGACGGGGCCGTCCTGCGGCGGATAGTGCGTCATGCGCATCGAGAACATCGGCTCGGCAAAGGCGGTGTCGAAATAGTTGGCCGGCAGGTCGAGCGCGCGGGCGTAGAGCCGCACCATCTTCTGGACCAGCCGCTCCATCTCGTTGCAGTAGTCGATCACCGTGTCGCGGAAGCCCGGCAGGTCGGGCCAGCGGTTCAGGCCGCGGAAGCGGCGGCCCGAGAGCACGTCGGGATGGTCCGGCGCCATCTCGCGCTTCACGAAGAAGGCCTCGTTCAGGTTGGCCTTCGTGCCGGTCTGGACGGTCGAGGTGCGCAGCGTGTTGCCGCGCATCGGGAGGTAGCCCGTATTGTGCTGGTCGAGCTTCAGTTCGAGCTTCTTCTCGATCGGCTGGTCGTGGAAGCGCTTCACCTCGGCGAACATCCGGGCGATCTTCTCGCGCGCGATGCCGTGGTTCACGATGAAGTAGAAGCCGATCTCGGTCAGCGCGAAGCGCAGCTCCTTCGCCGTCCGGTCCAGCGCGTCCGGCTCGCCCGCGAGATAGGGGCCGAGATCGATGACGGGGATCGTTTCGGTTGCCACGCGGTGCTCCCTCTTTTCTTCGCAATCGATGTCGGGATGGACGATACTGCCGCGCAAGGCGCGCGGTCCAGCCGCTCAAGGCGCCGTTCAAGAATAGCGGGGGAGTGCTTCCGTATGAGCGACCACTATGTCATGCACGTTCAGTCGAGCCTGACGCTCGCCCAGGCCGAGCGGATGATTGACGGCGCCTTGCAGGCCGCGCGCGCGGCGGAATTGCTGCCGCTGACCGTCGCCGTCCTCGATTCGGGCGGCCATCTCGTGGCCTTCAAGCGCGAGGATGGCTGCGGCGTGCTGCGGTTCGATATTGCCTTCGGCAAGGCATGGGGCGCCCTGGGCATGGGCATTTCGAGCCGGACCATCCGCGATCGCCTCGGCAACAGGCCGGCCTTCCAGGGCGCGCTGGCCGCAGCCTCGGGCGGCCGGTTCGTGCCGGTGCCGGGCGGCGTGCTGGCGGTTCAGGGCGAACGCAACGTTGTGGGCGCGATCGGCATCAGCGGCGATGCGTCCGATCGTGACGAGTATGCCGCGATCATGGGGGTGCGCGCAGCGGGCCTCGTCTCCCATCCCGAGGAGGCTGCCGAGAACTGGCGGTCGGCGGGCCTTTGAGATGACCCGCGAAGGAAATCCCGTGCGTCGTCGCACTCTTCTTGCCGCCGCCGGCGCAACGCTGGCCGCGCCCTCGCTCGCCCGTGCCCAGGCCTGGCCCGCGCAGCCGGTCCGGCTGGTCATCGGCTTTGCACCCGGAGGACCGACCGATGTTTACGGCCGCCTGTTCGCCGACCGCCTCGGTCGCGCGCTCGGCCAGCCGGTGGTGATCGAGAACAAGGCGGGCGCCGCAGGCATCATCGGCAGCACCGGCGTCGCGCGCGCCAAGCCCGACGGCTACACGCTGGTGTTCGGCACCGGATCGACCCAGGCGCTCTATCCCTCGATGACCGACAAGCCGGACTACGACGTCCTGAAGGACTTCACCTATATCGCCCATGTCGGCGGCGGACCGGCAGCCTTCATGGGCAACCTGGCTCAGCCCGATTCGCTGAAGGGCCTGCTCGATGCCGCGCGCGCCAAACCCGGCACGCTGAGCTACGGCTCTCCGGGAGCGGGCACGCTGCTGCACCTCACGACGGAGCGCCTCAAGGCCGCGGTCGGTGGCGTCGACATGACCCACGTGCCTTATCGCGGCAGCGGTCCCGCCATGACCGACCTGTTGGCGGGCCAGATCGCTCTGGTGGCCACGACACTGGGCGTCGCCTTGCCTTTCCATGCATCGGGCAAGGCGCGGCTGCTTGCCGTCGCGACCGCCCAGCGGACCGCTCTGGCACCCGACGTGCCGACCGTGTCGGAAACGCTGGGGGGCGTGCCGTTCGAGGCCGTGCTGTGGCATTGCCTCGCCGGTCCGGCGGGTCTGCCTCCCGAAGTGGTGGCGCGCCTTGCCGCGGCGGTCCGTGAGACGATGAACGATCCCGCGTTGCTCAAGACACTGGCCGAGCAGGGCATCGTCCCCGTCAGCGATTCGACACCGGACTCGACCGTGGCTTTCGTTCGCGGAGAGGTCGAGCGCTGGGCGCCGATCGTGAAGGCGGCCGGCGTCAGGATGGAGTGACGGGAGCATGATGTTCGGCATCCTCGCCCTCGTGACGGCGGCGCTGTTCGCCGGCGCGGCCTTCTATGTGAGCTTCGCCGAGCACCCGGCCCGATGCGAGATCGACGACCGCGCGCAACTGCAGCAGTGGAAGTTCGCCTACAGGCGCGGCACGCTCATGCAGGGCACGCTGGCCGCCCTCGGTTTCCTTCTCGGCATCGCGGCGTGGTGGCAGAGTCGCGACGAACTCTACATCGTCGGCGCCATCATGATGGGCGCCAACTGGGCCTATACGGCGCTGATGATCATGCCGGTCAACAACGAGCTCAAGTCCATCGCCCTCGACGATGCCGGCGAGGAGAGCCACACGCTGCTGCGCCGCTGGGGCAAGCTCCACGTCAAGCGCACGATGCTCGGCATCGGTGCGAGCGCGTTGTTCCTGTGGGCCGTGCTCAGTCGATAAGGAGTTTTCCTCCCCCGCTGCGGGGGAGGAAATACACTTGATCGACTTCGCTTAAGCCGTCGGCAGCTTGTAGTCCTTGAAGTCCTCGCGCAGGCGGGTCTTGAGGATCTTGCCGGTGGCGGTGTGCGGGATGGACTCGACGAACTGGACGTCGTCGGGCAGCCACCATTTGGCGACCTTGGTCCCGAGGAACTCGATCAGCTCCTTCTTGTCGATCCGCGCATCGGGCTTCTTGTGGACGATCAGCAGCGGCCGCTCGTCCCACTTCGGATGCGCCACGCCGATGACGGCCGCTTCGGCCACGGCGGGATGGGCCATGGCGGCGTTCTCGAGATCGATCGAGCTGATCCATTCGCCGCCCGACTTGATCACGTCCTTGGAGCGGTCGGTGATCTGCATGTAGCCGTCGGGGTCGATGGTGGCGACGTCGCCGGTGGCGAACCAGCCGCCGCCCTTGCCCGCGATCTCGCGCAGCACCTCGCCGCCTTCGCCCTTGAAGTAGCCCGAGGTGATCCAGGGGCCCCGGACCAGCAGGTCGCCGAAGGCCTTGCCGTCGCGCGGCAGTTCCTTGCCGGCATCGTCGACGATCGTCATGTCGACGCCGTAGGGCGGCCGGCCCTGCTTCAGGCGGACCTCCAGCAGCTCCTTCGGCGAGAGCCGCTGATGCTTCTCCTTGGGATGGTTCACCGTGCCCAGTGGGCTCATCTCGCTCATGCCCCAGGCATGGAGAACCTCGACGCCGTAGTCCTTGTCGAAGGTCTCGATCATGGCGGGCGGCGCGGCCGAGCCGCCGATCACGGCGTACTTCACGGTCGAGAGCTTGAGCTTGTTGGCCTTCATGTGATTGAGCAGGGCCAGCCACACGGTGGGTACGCCGGCGGTGAAGGTGACGCCCTCCTTCTCGAACAGCTCGTGCAGGCTGGCGCCGTCGAGCGCGACGCCCGGGAACACGAGCTTGGCGCCGACCAGGGCGGCCGAGTAGGGCAGGCCCCAGGCATTGACGTGGAACATCGGCACCACCGGCAGCACCACCGAGCGCGCCGAGAGGTTCAGCGTGTCGGGCAGCGCCGCGCCATAGGCGTGCAGGATGGTCGACCGGTGATGGTAGAGCACGCCCTTCGGGTTGCCCGTGGTGCCCGACGTGTAGCAGAGCGACGAGGCGGTGCGCTCGTCGAACTCCGGCCATTCGTAGGCGCCGGGCTTGTCGGCGATCAGCTCCTCGTAGACCAGCAGGTTGGGGATCTTGCAGTCGGCCGGGATGTGCGCGCGGTCGGTCATCGCCACGACATGGCGCACGCCCTTCATCTGCGGCAGCAGCTTCTCGACGGCCGGCAGCAGGTTCAGGTCGACGAAGAGGAGCTGATCCTCGGCGTGATTGACGATGTAGACGATCTGCTCGGGAAAGAGGCGCGGGTTGATCGTGTGGCAGACCGCGCCCATGCCGGAAATGCCGTAGTACAGCTCGAAGTGGCGGTAGCCGTTCCAGGCCAGCGTGCCGATGCGGTCGCCGACCTTGATGCCCAGCGCGAGCAGCGCCTCGGCGACCTTCTTCGCGCGCGTGTTGGCGTCGCGATAGGTGTAGCGATGGATCGGGCCTTCGACGGTGCGGGAGACGATCTCGGTGTCGCCGTGGTTGAGGGCGGCATGCTCGATGAGCTGCGAAATCAGAAGCGGGCGGTCCTGCATGAGGCCGAGCATCGGGCGTCTCTCCTGTCGTGTCGTCTGGCGGCTGGTTGCCAATTGGCTTAGGTTTGCCGGGACATTCTTTGAGGGAAAATCGATGAAACGGTCAAGCAGCGGCAGCGCCTCTGCAATCAGCGGGCTCGTCGGTGTCTGGGCGTTCCCGGCGGCGGCCCAGGCCGTGACGGCCGGCGAGGGGGCGGCGGCCAGCTTCCTCATGCTGATGACCGAGCGATTCGAATTCACGGTCGCCCAACTTCCCGCACTCGGCGCGCATCTCCTCTCCCTCCCGCAATCCGTCGACGGCCGGACAGCCTTGCTGTTGATCGGAATAGTCGTGGCGGGCCTCGTCGCGGAAGCCGTCGCGCGGATGATCCTCAGTCGCGCCCGGGTCAGCGGCTTCGACCGGCTCGTCGCCAAGACGCCGATGCGCGCCTTCATCAGAGCGCTGTTGCTCGATGTCCTCGCCTTGATCGCGCTGGCCGTCGCCGGTCGGCTGGTTTTGGGGCAACTGGGCGCATCCGACACTGTCGCAGGCCGGCTCGGCCAGGCCGTTCTCCACACGCTCGTCTATTGGCGCGGCTTCAACCTCGTGTTCCGGGCGTTCCTGCGTCCCAGCACACCCGAGGGGCGCATCGCGCCGGTCGACGACCAGGCGGCGCGGCATCTGCTATTCGCGCTCAATCTGATGGTCCTGCTGCCGATGCTGGCCAGTCTCGCCGCCCGCGCCCTCACGGTGACGGGCGCGAACCGCGAGATCACCAGCGCGGCCATCATGCTCTACATTCCCGTGATCGCGGTTCTGCTTCTGATGGTCGTCTGGCGCTACCGCCTGGATATGGCGGCCTGGCTGACGGCCATGGTTCCCGCCACCGGCTTTACCCGACAGCTCAAGCTCGACGCCGCCCGCAACTGGTGGATGGCGGGCCTTGCCTTCTATGCGCTGCTGGGCGTTGCGGCTGTCTATGCGGCCCTCACGGAGAGCGGTACGGCCTCGCGCGGCATGGCGACCATCGAATCGGCGCTGGTCGCCCTGCTGCTCTTCGAGACGCTGATGCATCGCGTGACGCGCCATATCGTCTCCGAGCTGCCGATGGCGGCCGATGTGGTGGCCGACTGCGTGCGCCTGCTCGTCCGCCTCTATGTCGCGATCCTGATCGCCGAGGCGCTGATGGTCCGCGTCCTTGCCGCCGCAACGCCCGAGGAATGGGCCCCCCACGACCGGGGCGCCAAGATCGCCGCGCTGAGCGCCGTCGCGATCTACGCCGGCTGGCGGTTCCTGAAGTACCGCATGGATTCCTACATCGCCTCCAACCCGCTGCCGTCGGCCGACGTGTCGGGCGATTCGGAGGAGGATGTGCAGGTCGCGGCTTCGCGGCTCCGTACCCTGATGCCGCTTCTGCGCGTGGTGGCCGGTGCGACCATTGCCGTCGTCGGCGGTCTCCTCGTCCTGTCGGAACTCGGTGTCAACATCACGCCGCTGATCGCCGGCGCCTCGGTGTTCGGCCTCGCCGTGTCCTTCGGCAGCCAGTCGCTGGTTCGCGACATCGTGTCGGGCATCTTCTTCCTGGCCGAGGATTCCTTCCGCATCGGCGAATATGTCGATTGCAGCAAGGTCAAGGGCACGGTCGAAGGGTTCAGCGTGCGCTCGCTGAAACTGCGCCACCAGAACGGCCAGCTTCATATCGTGCCGTTCGGGCAGGTGGGCCACATCACCAATTTCAGCCGCGACTGGACGGTGGTGAAGTTCAACATCGCTTTCGCCAACGGCACAGACGTCGAGCTGCTGCGCAAGACCGTGAAGAAGATCGGCCTCCAGATGATGGAGGAGCCGCAGTTCAAGCCGATCCTGCTGCAGCCGCTCAAGATGCAGGGCGTCGTCGACATCAAGGACAACTCGCTGATCGTGCGCTTCAAGTTCATGGCGCGCCCGAAGAATCCGACGATGGTGCAGCGCATGGCGATCCGGCGCATGTACGACCAGTTCCCGGCCCTGGGCATCCAGTTCGCCACGGGCAACAACTACCTGTTCCCGGTACCGGCGACGCCATCCGTGCCGCCGCAGGCCGCGGAGCAGACGGGCAAGCCCGCCGAGGCGGCGCCCAGGGCCGCCGAATGAACATCCTAGGGAGTGATGGAATGCAGAAGCGCAGACTCGGAAAATCGGACCTGGAATTCGTCCCCATCGCCTTCGGCGGCAACGTCTTCGGCTGGACCGCCGACGAGGCGACCTCGCACCAGTTGCTCGACGCCTTCGTCGATGGCGGCTTCTCCTTCGTCGATACCGCCGACGTCTATTCGCGCTGGTTCCCCGGCAACAAGGGCGGCGAGAGCGAGACGGTGATCGGCACCTGGCTGAAGAAGGATCCGTCCAAGCGCGACAAGATCGTGCTGGCCACCAAGTGCGGCATGGGCCTGCCGAGCGGTGCGCTGTCGGCCAAGAACATCAAGGAGTCGGTCGACGCCTCGCTGAAGCGACTCAACACCGACCGCATCGACCTGTTCCAGTCGCACAAGGACGACAAGGACACGCCGCAGGAGGAAACGCTCTCGACCTATGGCGAGCTGGTGAAGGCCGGCAAGATCCGCTTCATCGGTGCCTCCAACTTCGACGCGCCGCGCTTGGCCGAGGCGGCAAAGATCTCGAAGGAGAAGGGCCTGCCGCGCTACGAGAGCCTGCAGCCGCACTACAATCTGATGGAGCGTGGCCTGTTCGAGGGTGCGCTCGAGGACGAGTGCCTGAAGCAGGGGATCGGCGTGATCCCCTATTACTCGCTGGCCAGCGGCTTCCTCACCGGGAAGTACCGGTCCGAGGCCGATGTCGGCGGCGCCCAGCGCGGTGCCGGCGTGAAGAAGTACATCAACCCCAAGGGCATGGCGGTACTGAAGGCGCTCGACGATGCCGCCGCAAAGGCCCATGCCACGCTGGCCCAGGTGGCGCTCGCCTGGCTGCTGCATCGCAAGTCGATCACCGCGCCGATCGTGAGCGCGACCAGCCTGAAGCAGCTCGACGATGTGCTCAATGCGACCACGCTGGAGCTCGATCCGGAATCGCTGGCCGCGATCGACAAGGCCAGCGCGCCGGCCTGAGGAGCTGCCACCGATGCTTGTCTTCCGACAACTGTTCGATCCGACTTCCTCGACCTACACCTACCTACTCGGCTGCAGCGTCTCGAAGGAGGCGCTGCTGATCGACCCGGTGTTCGAGCAGGCCCGCCGCGATGCGGCGCTGATTGGCGAGCTTGGTCTCACGCTAAAGTGGACGCTCGACACGCATGTCCATGCCGACCACGTGACCGGCGCCTGGCTCCTGAAGCAGCGGCTTGGCAGCAGGATCGCGCTGTCTGCGGCGTCGGGCGCGGCCGGTGCCGACCGGCTGCTGCAGGATGGCGACCGCATCGAGTTCGGGCGGCGTGCGCTCGAAGTGCGGTCGACGCCCGGCCACACCTCGGGGTGCGTCACCTACGTGCTCGACGATGAAAGCATGGCCTTCACCGGCGACTGCATCCTGATCCGCGGGTCGGGGCGCACCGATTTCCAGCAGGGCGATCCGCGGGCGCTGTATCGCTCGGTGCGCTCCCGCATCTTCGCTCTGCCGGAGAACTGCCTTCTCTATCCGGCGCACGACTATCGCGGCCTGACGGTCAGCAGCGTCATCGAGGAGAAGACGTTCAATCCACGGCTGGGCGGCGAGGTCGGCGAGAACGACTATGTCGGCTACATGAAGAACCTCGATCTTCCGCATCCCAAGAAGATCGACGAAGCGGTGCCGGCCAACCTGCGCTGCGGTCAGCCGGGGAACGCGGCGGGTGTGCCGGCCGAGCCCGGCTGGGCGCCCTTGCGCTTCACCTTCGGCGGCGTCTGGGAAGTCGAGCCGCACTGGCTGGAGGAGCATCTGTCGCAGGTGAACGTGCTCGACGTGCGCGAGCCGGCCGAGTTCTCCGGCCCGCTGGGCCACATTCGCGGCGCGACTCTGGTGCCGCTCGGCGAACTCGCCGCGAAGGCCGGGGACCTGCCGAAGGACAAGCCGATCGTCGCCGTCTGCCGCGCCGGCAGCCGCTCCGCGCACGCCACCGCGATCCTGCAGAAGGCGGGACTCGCCGACGTCGCCAACCTCCCCGGCGGCATGCTCCGCTGGCGCGCCGAGAACCGCCCCGTCGAGGGCGGCACGGCCTGACCCAACGGCGTCTACTTGATGAATTCGTAGGCGAAGTAGCCTCCATCGCGAGACGCCGATGGCGGCCATCCGTGAAGTTGGCTCGGCGGACTCGGATACTTTTCCATCCCGTAGAAACGAACACGCCTAGTTGGAGCGGTTGTGGGGAGCCGAACGGCTTCCTCCCAGCACCGGTTTGCGGACTCGATCACGGCGCTGCCGTAACCCGTGAAGATGAGAGGCCCTTCGATGATGACTCGAATTGGCATTTTCACGGCCTGAAGCTGTCGCAGTCCGACTCGTGCGCCTGCCCACGACGGGGGCAGGCATTCCCGGTTGTCTCCGAAGCGCTGACAAGGTCTTGAGAAGCTGTCGGAGAGCGATTCGACGCTTCCCTCCAGCACCCAGGTTGCCTTGGTCTCGCACGCCTTCGGTCCTTCCTTCTTCAGGTCGCAGGGAGGGGGCGGGCAGAGTCCCTGGGCAAGGCTGGCCGCCGGCGATGCCAGCATGGCGACATGCAGTACCGCCAGCGCGGCAACATGGATCGCCCTCATTGCGGAAGCATCTCGAAAGCAAAGAAGCCCGGTCCCGTGCTCGGACCCACGGATTTCTCCGTCCCGAAAAACCGAACGCGCTGACCGATCATGGCGGGCGTGACCTTCACGAAGCGGGAGAAGCAATGCGAGGCCGACTTCATCATGTCGCGACGCCCCGGCATATCGCTCGGCCGGCCCGCCACAATGGCACCCTTGAGCATCTTCATGTCACTCCCGAGCGTGACGTTGACGCCGTACCATAGCGACGAACAGCCAAAAGTATCGCAATAGCGGCCATGAATGTCCGTCAACTGCTCGATCGTTCCTTCGGCGATCCAGTCGGCCTTGGCGGCACATTGTTTGAGGCCATCTGCTGTTGTCGGATCGCAGATCGCGGGGGTACAGGGATGGTTGGCGAGCGCCGCCGAGCAAAAGAACAACGAGCAGACAACAACAGCAAGTCGATACAGGAGTGCCTCCGCCGGTCGAGGCCGCGAGCATCGTCGAACGACCGGAGGTTGTCCACTGCCAGCCAGTTCTAGAACCCGTACAGCTTCGATGGCGTCTCGACGAGGATCGTGCGCCGCGTCGCCTCGTCCGGCACCCAGTCCTCGAACGTCTTGAGCGTGATCGGATAGGTCGTTACGCGGTTGAGGTCGGTGTCGGTGTGCGGCCAGTCGCTGCCCCACATCAGGCGTTCGGGGCCGAAGGCATCGAGCAGAATCGGCGCCGCCATCCGCGCGCGCTCCGGGCCGACGCGATAGGCTCCGCACATCACGACGAAGACGCGGCCGGTCCTGGCGCTTTCCAGCAGGACCTTGAAGCCGGGGTCGCGGGCGGGTCCCAGGGTGCGGTCGAACATGCCGTAGTGCGGGATCACCACCTTGTGGCCGCCATCCAGCAGGAAAGGCAGCATCTCGGGC
The DNA here is from genome assembly GCF_020880995.1 of Reyranella aquatilis. Classification (GTDB taxonomy): domain Bacteria; phylum Pseudomonadota; class Alphaproteobacteria; order Reyranellales; family Reyranellaceae; genus Reyranella; species Reyranella aquatilis. The sequence goes on from NZ_JAJISD010000008.1 coordinate 92,746, forward strand.
AGGCGCCGACTCTCGACATAGAGATGGATCGGCCAGTCCCGCTTCAGCGCCTCGCCCAGCATCTCGTGATAGGCCGACCATTGTGGCGACGGCAGGCCGAAGATCGGAAAGCGCAGGCCGCGGACGCCGATGCGCGCCATTTCTTCCCACTCTTCGGGCCGCGTTTCGACCGAGGGCGAAATCCAGGGCACGCCGCGAAACCGGTGCGGCTCCGCCTTGAGCGCGCCGAACAGGTACGAATTGTCGTAGCCCAGGAACGAGGGCTGCAGCAGTACCGCGCGGCCGACGCCATTCGCTTCGGCCAGTGCGAGCAGCGTCTGCCACGAGGCGTCGTAGTCGGGTGCATAGCGCGCATCGACGGCGAGCTTCAGGCCGCGCACGAAGACATGCGTATGGGCGTCGACCCAGGCGGAGGGCACGGCGCGCGCGGTTCCGGCAAGCACACTTGCCGCCAGCGCCAGCGGCCCGAGGGCGCGGCGCGAGAGCGTCACGGCGGCAGCGTCGCGTCGCGCGAGGTCTCCCGGAAGGTGAGGAGCGTGACGATCGAGATGGCGGCGGCTGCCATGAACAGCCAGGCCGGGCTGAGATCGACGCCGGTGCGGGCGACGAGCCAGGCGGCGGTGAGCGGGGTCAGGCCGCCGATCACGCCGAAGGCGATGTTGTAGCCCAGCGATACCGCCGTGCAGCGGACGCGGCCGGCCACCGCTTCGGTGAGGATGGCGGGGAGGATGCCGAGCCCCATGCCCGCCGGTACGACCAGCGCGAGTTGGCCTGCGAGGATCAACGCGGGATCGGGATGATGCATCAACCAGAGGAACGGCACCGCTCCGGCGAAGCCTAGGATCATTGCGGCGAACATGAGTGGTCGTCTCCCCACGCGGTCCGACAGCCAGCCCGACAGGAGCATCACCGGCAGCAGGAAGAACATGCTGACGGTATTGATCTCCAGCGCGCGCGCCGGTGCGATCCCATCGACGGTCTGGAGCCAGGTCACCACGTAGAGGAACATGAGGTAGAAGCCGACGGCATTGAAGATCGTGACGCCGGCCACGCGCAGCACGGCGCGGCCGTGATGGCGCACCGTCTCGGCCAGCGGCGAGGTTTGCGCCCGCTCCTTCGGCGCTTCCTCCACGATGACCTGCCGGATCCACCAGCCGATCACGCCCAGCAGTAGCCCCAGCAGGAACGGGATGCGCCACCCCCAGGCGGCCAGCGCGTCCGCCGGCAGGACGGCGGCGAAAAGGGCACCGATCGCCGAGCCCAGCAGGAAGCCGCCGGTGGCCGCCAGCGAGCAGAAGCTGCCGACCAGGCCGCGGCGGCCAGGCGGCGCCTGTTCGACGAGGAAGACCATCGCGGTCGTCGCCTCGCCGCCGACCGAGAGACCCTGGATCATACGCAGCAGCGTGAGCAGGATCGGCGCCGCCAGGCCCAGTGTCTCGTGGCCGGGCAGCAGGCCCACGAGGAAGGTGGGGATCGCCATGGCGGCGATCGAGAAGGTGAGGGCGGCGCGTCGCCCGTAGCGGTCGCCGATATGGCCCACCACCACGCCGCCCAGCGGCCGCATCAGGTAGCCCAGCGCAAAGATGCCGAAGGCCGCCAGGACCTGCGCCACAGGATCCTCGGCCGGGAAGAACACGCGGCCGATGGTGGCCGCGAAGTAGCCGTAGATCGCGAAATCGTACCATTCGAGCAGATTGCCGATGGTGCCGGCGGCGACGATGCGCCGTGTGCTGGGCGGACTCATTGCGCCGGACTATGCCATGAGTGGCCGCGGCGGCGTCACTTCTTCGGCGGGGCCGCGGAAGCATCGTCCGGCAGGCCCGTCCTGTCGGGAAAAGAGGCCGTCGCGGCGAAGGAGATCGCCGCCGCCCCGACGATCAGGAAGGCCGGGCTGAGATCATTGCCGGTCCGGTGGATAAGCCAGGCCGCGGCGAGCGGCGACAGGCCGCCCAACACGCCCGCGGGCAGGTTGAAGCCCAGCGCAACCGCCGTGCAGCGAATGCGGGCCGGTGTCGCCTCCACCATGAAGGCCGGTTCCACCCCGAACACGGTGCCGATGATCGCGACGAAGCCCAGTTGCCCCGCCATCACCAGCAGCGGATCGGGATGATGCAGAAGCCAGAACAGCGGCACGGCGCCGACCATCGCGGCCGCCATCGCGATCAGGAGCAGCCGGCGCCGGCCGATCCGGTCGCTGAGCCATCCGGCACCGAGATAGATCGGCAGGGCTACCGCCATGGCCACCGTGTTGAAGGCGAGGGCGCGGACCGGGGCCACTCCGTCGACGAACTGCAGCCAGCTCACGAGATAGAGGAACACGATGTAGAAGGTCACGGCGCCCAGCGCGGCGATGCCGGCCAGTCTTGCCAGCAGCCAGAGATGCTGATGCAGCACCTCCCGCACCGGTGTCTCGGCCATCCCGCTCGCCCGGGGCGGCTCGGGCACCCGGCGGCGCAGCCAGATCCCCAGCAGCCCGATGGGCAGGCCGAGAAGGAAGGGCAGGCGCCAGCCCCAGTCCTGCAGGGCCTCCGGCGGCAGGACGGCGGTAAGCAGCGCCCCCGTCGCGGATCCGAAGAGGATGCCGGCGGTGCCTCCACCCGTCGCCATGGCGCCGGCCAGTCCACGCCGGCGGGGGCCGGCATGTTCGATCATGAAGATGAAGGCCGTCGGGCACTCGCCGCCGATCGACAGGCCCTGCACGATGCGCAGCGCGGTGAGCAGCACCGGCGCCAGGAGGCCGAGACTCTCATAGCCCGGCAGGATCCCGACGAGGAACGTGGAGAAGGCCATGGCGGCCATCGACAGGTTGAGCGCCGCCCGCCGGCCGAAGCGATCCCCGATGCTGCCCGACACGAGGCTTCCCAGCGGCCGCATCAGGCAGCCAATGGCGAAGACGCCGAACGCCGACAGCAGCTGCGCGAGCTCGCTCTGATGCGGGAAGAAGGTCTGCCCGATGATGATCGCGAAATAGCCGTAGATCGCGAAATCGTACCATTCGAGCACGTTGCCGATGGCGCCCGCGCCGACGATCCGGGTTTTCTCGGAGAACATCGCCTATCCGGCGCCGGCGGCGTCAGTTGCCCTTCTTCTCGATGTTCCAGAACACCGGGACGGGGCTGGTCACCACGCCGCTCAGCCGGTCGGCGCGCGTCGCCGTCGGCAGCGTGTACTGGCCGAGCGGGACGTGCGTGCCGTAGGTGATGGCGCGCGCCTGCAGGTCGGCCGCGATCTTCCTGCGGCTTTCCAGGTCGGGCGCACGGGCGAATGCGTCGCGCAGCCGTTCGACCTCGGCATCGCACGGCCAGCCGAAATTGGCCTTGTCGCAGGACGCAGTGAGCATGCTGTTGGTCAGCGGGTTCATCATGTCGACCGAGAGCCATGAGGTCATGAAGCCGTTCCAGCCGCCGTCCTGCGGCAGGGTCTTGCGCAGGCGGCGCGAGACGATCGCCTGGAAGTCGAGCGGCACCATCTGGACCTTGAAGCCGCCCTTCTCCAGCAGGTCCTTGGCGATCGGGCCGGCATTGGTCAGCACCGCGATGTCGGTGGTGTGCAGCATCACGATCGGGGTGCCGTCGTAGCCGGCCTCCTTGAGCAGCTCCCGCGACCGGGCGAAGTTGCCGCGCACCAGCCCGTCCATGCCGGCCTTGCTCTCGAGCGGCGTGCCGCAGACGAACATGGCATCGCAGGTCTGGTAGTACTTCTCGTCGCCGATCACGCCCTGCAGGAACGCCTTCTGGTCGAAGGCATACTCGGCGGCACGTCGCACCTTCTCATTGTCGAAGGGGGGCACGACGGTATTCCAGCGGAAGACGTACTGGGCACCGATCTTGTTGTAGACCTCGAGCCGGATGTTCCTGTCGGCCTGCAACAGCGACTTCAGGTCGTGCGGCGGCGCCTCGATATAGTCGATCTCCCCCGCCAGCAGGGCGTTCACCGCGGTCTGGTGGTCGGGGATCGCCAGCCACTCCACGCGATCGACCTTGGCGACCTTGCCGCCAGCGAGGCCGGAGGCAGGTTCCGGGCGCGGCTTGTAATCGGGGTTCCTCACATAGACGGTCTTGTCGCCGGGCTTCCACTCGTCGGCCTTGAAGATGAAGGGACCGGAGCCGACGAACTCGGAAATCTGCTTGGCCGGATCGGTGTCGGCGATGCGCTTGGGCATCATCAGCGGGGTCGAGCCGCCGGGCTTGGCCAGCGAATCGATCAGCAGCCCATAGGGCTCCTTGAGGACGATCCTGAACGTCCTGTCGTTCACCGGCTCGAACGAGGACACGAAACTCAACATCTTCACGCCGGTCGAATCGCGCGCGCCCCAGCGCTTCAGCGAGGCGATGCAGTCCTCGGCGGTGACCGGCTTGCCGTCGTGCCACTTCAGCCCGTCGCGCAGGGTGAAGGTGTAGGTGAGCTTGTCGTCGCTCAGGCTCCAGGTGTCGACCATCTGCGGCTGCGCCTGCAGCTTCTCATCCATCGCGAACAGCGTGTCCCACACCATGTAGCCATGGTTCCGCACGATGTTGGCGGTGGTCCAGATCGGATCGAGCACCTTGAGGTCCGAATGCATCACCGCCTTGATGGTCTTCGTCTGGGCGAAGGCAGGCGAGGCGAGCAGGAGCGCGGCGGCGGAGCCGGCGGCGAACAGTCCGCGAAGGCGCATCGGATCAGGCCTGCCAGCGCGAGGTGGCGCGTTCGCCGGGCGCGATCTCGGCCTCCGACGGTGCCTGCACCTTCGCCATGTGGCCGTAGCGCTGGGCGGCGAACCACAGCGCATAGTCGCCGAATTTGATCGGCGGATACTTGGCCGGCCGCTCCGCCGACTGGCACGAGGGCAGGCACTCGATCATCGTGTCGTGGTCGGGATCGCAGAAGAAGGGAATGGCGTAGCGGATCTGGCCCGACACGTTGCGCACGCGATGGGGCGTCGACAGGAAGCGCTCGTTGCTCCAGCGGTGGAGGATGTCGCCGCCATTGACGACGAAGGCATCCTCGATGCCGGGCGCGTCCATCCAGCGTCCGTCGGGCAGCAGGATCGAGAGGCCCTGGACCTTGTTCGGGGGCAGCAGGGTCATGAATCCCGAATCGGTGTGCGGCACCAGGCTCTCGACGGTTTCGTCGGTGCCGTCGATCTGCGGATAGCGCGACATGCGCAGGATCATGTGCGGCTTGGCGAAACAGGCGTCGAAAAAGGTCTCCGGCAGGTCGAGCGCCAGCGCGTAGAGCTTCACCAGCTTCTGGCAGAGCTTTTCCAGGGTCGCGATGTATTCGAGCGTCGTCTCGCGGAAACCGGGCAGTTCGGCCGGCCACTTGTTCGGTGCGTGGAAACGGCGCCCCGAGATCACGTCCGGATCGTCGGCGGCACGCTCGCGGCGCAGGAAGTAGGCCTCGTTCTGGCTGGGCTTCTTGCCCTGCGCGGCGGCATTGGGCGGCGCCTTCTGCGCGATCGGCATGTAGCCGATATTGTGCTCGTCGACCTTGACCGCGAGCTTGGCCTCCATCGGCTGGGCGTGGAAGCGCGCGGCGGCTTCATAGGTATCGTCGATCAGCTTCTGGGGCACGCCGTGGCCCGCGAGATAGTAGAAGCCGACATTCTCGAAGGCGTAGCGCAGCTCGGCGGCGGCCTTTTCGGCCGCGCCTGGTACGCCCGCGAGATAGGCCGAGACATCGATCAGCGGAATCTCGCCGCCGATCAGCGGCGGGGCGACGGGCCGCCCGCTCACGGGCTGGATGGTTGGCTGCATCGACGACCTCCGAATACGCTGCCCACAGACGCTATCACGTGGGCTGCAAGCCCTGCAAAAAGCAAGCCGTATGCATTTCGCAGGAGTGGTAGAATTCTGGAGGCCGCCCGTATTCTGCGGTCCCAGGAAAGGTCGATTTCGTGCAGCCCATCTGGATCTCGCTCGCGGCTTGCGGGGTCATGCTCCTCGGCGCGGTCATCGGTGCATTGCTGCGCCGCAGGCTGCCGGACCATCACCTCGACGACCATGCCCGGGACATCGTCCGGTTGGGAGCCGGTCTCGTCGGGACGATCGCGGCGCTGGTCCTGGGCCTCCTCATAAACTCGGCAAGCACTATCTACGAGACCCAGCGCACCGAAGTCCGCCAGATTGCGGCCAATCTCATCCTGCTCGACGCCGTGCTCGATCAATACGGCCCGGAAGCCAAGCCGCTCCGCTCCGTGCTGCGGGAAGCTGTCGACCAGATGATCGAAAGGATCTGGCATGAGGCAGGGTCCACGGATAATCGCGCCCTCTATGGCAGCGGGACCCTGGCGTCGCAGGTCTACGCTGGGCTCCACGCGCTGCCCGGAGGGACGACCGTCAAGTCGGCCCTGGTCGCGCAGGCTCTCCAGCTCGCCGTTCCAATCTCGCAGGCCAGGCTTGCGCTCTATGAGCAGTCGAGGTCCGGACTGCCGCTGCCGATCCTCGTGGTGCTGATATTCTGGCTCACCGTGCTCTTCGTCAGTTACTGCCTGTTCTCGCCGGTGAACCCGACATCGGCTGTGGCGCTCGGGCTGGTCGCTCTTTCGGCGGCGGCGGCGCTGTTCCTGATCCTGGAGATGGTCGAGCCATTCTCCGGCCTGATGCAGATCTCGAGCGCGCCGATCCGGGCCGCGGTGCCGCCGCTCGTGCCTTGAGGTCCGCCGCGGGCCTCAGCGTTCCGGCTGCCTCAAGGCGCGCCGGATGAGCTCGGGAGTCGACGTCGCGCTCAGTTTCAGCATCGCGCGAGCGCGGTGGATCTCGACGGTGCGGTGGCTGATACCCAGCGCCCGCGCGATGGACTTGTTGGCGGCGCCCTCGAGCACCTGGACCAGCACCTCCGTCTCGCGTCGTGTAAGCGTTTCAAGGGCCGGCTGCGGAAGTCGCCGTAGCAGTTCGGCGCCGGTATAGGTCGCGGCCTGCAGATCGAGCGGCTTGCCGGCGATCTCCGACAGCCGCAGGCGCGCCGTACTCCCGATGATACGGCAGGCGGTGACGACCGGCTTGCCGCTGGTGCGCTCGACCTGCTGCGCCATCTCGCCCGTGTAGCCAACCGAGTTCATCACGATCAGGTCTGCGCCCGAAACGCGATCGATGGCCTGGGTGAGATCGGAACTCTGGTTGCCGCCGATGCTGGCGAGCGAACTTTTCAGCATCGTGCCGTAGTCGCTTTCGCTCGCCGCCGATTGCTGGCTCGCCAGCGGAAAGATGATGCCGATCCGGGAATTGCTGGCGGTCAGGGCGGAAATCCAGGCGTCCAGCGCATCCTGACCGTGAATGAGCGGCGTGCGCGTCGCGAGGCGCGCACGCATGCCGGTCATTGCCAGGATGATCAGATCGAAGTTCTGTCCGTCGAGTTTCGTGACCAGGGCTTCCGTGCGGCTCGTCACGAAGCCGGCTTCGACGATAACATGCCGGCCATCGCGCAGCCGCGTGAGATAACTCAGCTCGTCGCGGCACGGTGCGCTCTTCGCGATGAGTCTGTCGGAGTCGTTGTCGAGCGCGCCGAACTCGTCGAGCGTGGCTTCGCCCAGCAGCGGCCGGAGTTCCTCCATGACGTCCGGGCGTGGCGCGTGCCCCATGGTGACGACGGCGATGCGGGGAATGCGCCTGGTGCCCACCTGTCTCCTCCTCATACGTGTTCGCACGTATAGATCGCCGTCTGATTAATCCATAGACATGCCTTAACACGGGGCAAGATGTCATGCGGGCTGGACCTCATCGCGCGACGAAAGTAGCTGGTCGATGGTCCCGATCTTGCAAGGCTTCGCTCCGGCGGACCCTCGTCCATCCCGACAAGAGCGACCTCGCCCGAAGCACCGGATCATGCCCCTGACCGACATCACAATCGACGACATCGAATCGCTGGCCGTCGGCGCCTGGGTGCTCGGCACCGGCGGCGGCGGCAGCCCCTATCTCGGCCTGCTCAACATGCGGGCGCTCTACAAGGAAGGCTACCGGGTCCAGCTCATGCCGGCGTCGGAGCTGGCCGACGACGACTGGGTCGCCGCGGTTTCCAACATGGGAGCGCCGCTGGTCGGGCAGGAGCGTCTCACCGACAGCCGCACCATCGCGCGGGCCGTGGACCTGATGGAGCGCCACACGCGATATCGCTTCCGCGGGATCATGGCGCTGGAGATCGGCGGCGGCAATTCGATCCAGCCGCTGATGGCGGCGGCGCACCTGAAGCGTCCGGTGATCGATTCGGACATGATGGGCCGGGCCTATCCGGAGGCGCAGATGACCTCGGTCGCCGTTGGCGACCTCATGCCGTGTCCGCTGACTACCGTCGACGTTCGCGGCCTCGAGTCGGTCGTCGAAAAAGTGCCGACGTGGAAATGGATGGAGCGGGTCAGCCGCAAGATCTGCGTCGAGTACGGCTCGATCGCCTCGACCTGCAAGGCCCCGCGCACAGGCGCCGAAGTGAAGAAGTGGGGCATCCACGGGACCACGACCAAGGCCATCGCCATCGGTCATGCGGTGCGCGAGGCGCAGCGCCGGCACGAGGATCCGATCGCGGCCATTCTCGCCGTCGAGCCCGGCAAGCTGCTCTACAAGGGCAAGGTCGTCGACGTGGAGCGGCGCGCGACCGAGGGCTTCCTGCGAGGCCGCACCCGCTTCGATGGCATGGACGAATGGCGCGGCTCGTCCATGGAGATCAACTTCCAGAACGAATGGATCGTGGCCTGGCTCGACGGCAAGCCGATTGCCATGTCACCCGACCTGATCTGCGTGCTGGACTCGGTGTCGGGCGAGGCGGTCGGTACCGAGACCATCCGCTACGGCCAGAGGGTGACGGTGATCGCGCTGCCGCCGCCGCCGGTGTTCCTGAGCCCCAAGGGCCTGCAGCACGTGGGGCCCCGGGCCTTCGCCTACGACATCGAGTTCAAGAGCGTCTTTGCGTGAGCTCGCGCGAGATCACCGAGGACGATATCGAATCGCTTGCCGTGGGGGCCTGGATCCTCGGCACGGGAGGCGGCGGCAATCCGTACCTGTCGCTGCTCAACATGCGCGTGCTCTATCGAGAGGGGAAGCGGGTGCAGCTGATCGATGCCGAAGATCTGGGGGACGATGCCTATGTCGCCGTGATCGCGGGCATGGGCGCGCCGCTGGTCGGCATCGAACGTCTCACCGATCATCGCGTGTTCACTCGTGCTGCGGTGTTCATGGAAGAGCACACAAGGCGCAGGTTCGATGCCGTGATGGGCATGGAGATCGGCGGCGGCAACGGTGTGCGCCCGCTGATGGTGGCCGCCAATCTCGGCATTCCGGTCGTCGATTCGGACACGATGGGGCGCGCCTATCCCGAGGCGCAGATGACCTCGGTGGCGGTGGGCAAGCTCAAGCCGTGTCCGATGACGGTGGTCGATGTTCGCGGGCTGGAGGCGGTCGTAGAGACCGTGCCGACCTGGAAGTGGGCCGAGCGCGTCGGCCGCAAGATCGTGGTCGAGTACGGCTCGACCGCTTCGACGTGCCAGCCTCCGCGCACCGGGGCCGAGGTCAAGAAGTGGGGCATCCACGGAACCACGACCAAGGCGATCGCCATCGGCCGCGCCGTGCGCGAGGCGCAGCGGACGCACGACGACCCGGTCGCCGCCATCCTTGCCGTCGAGCCGGGCAAGCTCCTCTATCGCGGCAAGGTGGTCGACGTCGAACGACGCGCGACCGAGGGGTTCCTGCGTGGCGTCGTGCGTTTAGAGGGCATGGACGACTGGCGCGGCTCGGCCATGCAGATCGACTTCCAGAACGAGTGGATCGTGGCGCGGCGTGACGGCGAGCCGGCCGCCATGAGCCCCGACCTGATCTGCGTGCTCGATTCGGTGTCGGGCGAGGCGGTCGGCACCGAGACCATCCGCTATGGCCAAAGGGTGACGGTGATCGCGTTGCCCGGCCCCGACATCTTCCTCACCCCCGAAGGACTGGCACATGTCGGTCCGCGGGCCTTCGGCTATGATCTCGACTTCAGGAGCGTGTTCGCGTCATGAGACGAATCGGTATCGATGTCGGCGGCACCAACACCGACGCCGTCCTGATCGAGGACGGCAAGGTCGTAGGCGCGGTCAAGGCGCCGACCAGCCAGGACGTGACTTCCGGCATCCTCGACTCGCTGAAGAAGCTCGGCGCGACCGGCGTACTGAAGGGCGCCGACGGCACGCCGAAGAAGGTCGATGGCGTGATGATCGGCACCACGCATTTCATCAATGCCGTTGTGCAGCGCCGGCACCTGACCAAAGTAGCGGCGCTGCGGCTCGGGCTGCCGTCCGGTGCCTCGCTGCCGCCGTTCTGCGACTGGCCCGAAGATCTCGCGACGCTGGTGCGCGGCGGCGTCTGGATGGTCGAGGGAGGCCACGAGTATGACGGTCGCCCCTTCATGCCGCTCGACGAAGCCGCCGTTCTGAAGGCGGCGCAGGAGATGAAGGCGGCGGGGCTGCGCGCAGTCGGCATCTCGTCCGTCTTCTCGCCGCTCGATCCCAGCCACGAGAAGCGCGCAGCCGAACTGGTGGCGTCGGTGATCCCGGATGCGGCAATCACCTGCTCGTCCGATCTCGGGCGTATTGGCCTGCTGGAACGCGAGAATGCCGGGCTGCTGAATGCCGCCCTGGCCGACCTGTCGCGCGACACGATCGCCGCCTTCGAGCAGGCAATCCGCGATTCCGGCATCGCCGCGCCACTCTTCATCACCCAGAACGACGGCACCGTGGCCGAAGCGAGCCAGGCGCGGCGCCTGCCGGTCTACAGCTTCGCTTCCGGCGCGACCAACTCGATGCGCGGCGCGGCCTACCTTTCGGGCCTGAGCGACGCGATGGTGATCGATGTCGGCGGCACCACGACCGACGTCGGCCAGCTGAAGCTCGGCTTCCCGCGCGAGGCCAATTCGGTGGTCAAGGTGGGTGGCGTCCGTACGCTGTTCCGCATGCCCGACCTTCTGTCGATCGGCCTCGGCGGTGGCAGCCATGTGGCGCTCGATCCGCTCTCGATCGGCCCGGTTTCGGTGGGCTATCGCCTGGTGACCGACGGCATTGCCTTCGGCGGCGCACAGCTCACCACCACGGATGTGGCGGTCGCCGCCGGCATCCTGGATCTCGGCGACAGGACGAAGGTGGCGCATCTCGATGCCGCGACCTGCGCCAGGGTGTTCTCCGAAGCTGCGCGACTTGCCGAGGAGGCGGTCGACCGCATGAAGACCGAGGCCGGCGACGTGCCGCTGATCGCTGTCGGCGGCGGTGCGTTCCTGATCCCAGAGATAATGGCGGGCGTTTCGCAGGTGATCCACGTCGAGCATGGCGATTGTGCCAATGCCGTCGGCGCCGCCATCGCGCAGGTCTCGGGCGAGTGCGACCAGATCTTCAAGGATATGACCCGGGTCGAGGCCCTGGCCGCGGCGCAGGAGATCGCCAACGACCGCGCCGCGGCGGCCGGCGCCGATCGCACGACCCTGCACACGATCGAGAGCGAGGACATGCCGCTCGCCTACCTGCCCGGCAACTCGGTGCGCGTGCGCGTCCGGGTCGTCGGTGATGTCGCGGCCACCGCGTGACCGGGCCGGCATGACGAACACCGCCCGCCCGTCACCGATCGCCTGGCTGATCGCCCCGGCCGGGCTGCTGTTCGTCCTGTTCTTCGTGATGCCGTTCGCCGTGATGACGGCGATGTCGTTCTATTCCGGCAATCCCGTCACCAACCCCAACGCCTTCCTGACCACCCGGCACTACGAGCGTTTCATCCTCGACACGGCCGGCATCTTCCACGAGGCCCTGTGGTCGACCCTGCGCATCGGCCTCGTCACCACGATCGTCTCGCTGCTGATCGGCTATCCGCTCGCCCACTGGATGGCGCGCATGCAGTCGCGCCTCGGGCATGCGCTGGTGCTGATGGCGGTGATCGCGCCGATGCTGACCGGCATCGTCGTGCGCACCTTTGCCTGGATGACCATCCTGCAGGACAAGGGCGTCATCAACACGACGTTGATCCAGTGGGGTTTGATCGAGAAGCCGCTGCCTCTGATGTACAACGAGTTCGGGACCATCGTGGCACTGGTCCACATCTATGTGCCGTTCATGGTCCTGACGCTGACCGGCGTGATCGGCCGCATCGACGAGCGGCTGGAGCAGGCCGCGCGCAGCCTCGGAGCGGGCCGTCTGCGCGCCTTCGTCGAGGTGACCCTGCCGCTCAGCCTGCCCGGCATTCTGGCCGGCTCGCTGCTGGTCTTCGCCCTGTCGATCAGCGCCTACGTGACGCCCTCGCTGATGGGCGGCACCAACGTGCTGACCCTGCCCATGCTGATCGCCCAGCAGGTCGGCACCAGCTTCAATCCGAACTTCGCGGGTGCGCTCGGCGTCATCCTGCTGCTGGTCTCGCTGGCCATCGTCGTCGCCTACAACCGCATTCTGGCGCGGCTGTCGGGCGAGCAGGGGATGGCATGAGCGTCGCCCGCAACCGCCGGCCGTTCGATGCCGGCCGCGCCGCCTACCTTGCACTCAACGCGCTGCTGCTCGCGTTCCTGCTGCTGCCGATCGTCATCGTGCTGGTCTTTGCGCTGAACCCGACGCCCTACATCTCCTTCCCGCCGGTCGGCGTGAGCCTGCGCTGGTTCGAGAAATTCTTCACCAGCGCCGAGTTCATGAATGCGCTCTGGCTGTCGCTGTGGGTGGCGACGGTGGTGCTGGTCCTGTCGATCGTCATCGGCGCCGCCTGCGCGCTCGCCCTGGCGCGCGGCAACCTGCCGGGGCGTGCGGTGCTGACGGCCTTCTTCATGTCGCCGCTGATGGTGCCGGCCATCCTGACGGGCCTTGCGCTGTTCCAGGCCTATCTCCTGTCGGGGATCGGGCGGCCGGTCTGGGGGCTGATCGCGGCCCATACGCTCGTCGCGGTGCCCTACGTGATCCGCACGACGCTGGCGGTCCTGCACAATTTCGATCGCCGCATCGAGGAGGCCGCCGCCGTGCTGGGCGCCAGCCCGACACGCGTGTTCTTCGAGGTCACGCTGCCGCTGATCCGGCCGGGCGTGTTCGCGGGCGGGGTCTTCGCGTTCATCGTCTCGTTCGACCAGTTCCCGGTGTCTCTGTTCCTGGTGGTACCGAAGGGCGAGACGCTGCCGGTGGTATTGTTCAACTACATGAAATTCGACCTCGACGGCGCCATCGCGGCCGCCTCGATGGTCTCGATCTTGCTCGCTTTGTCGGTGGTTCTGGTGCTGGAGAGGCTGATCGGCCTCAAGGCCTACGTTAAGCTGTGATGGGAACGAACAAGGGGGTTGCCATGATTTCACGTCGCAAAGCGTTGCGTGCCGGTGCGGGCTTCGCGGCCCTGGCCACGGTGGGGGCGCCGTCGATCCTCCATGCCCAGACCAAGACGCTCAAGATCACGACCTGGGGCGGCAAGTGGGGCGAGGTGATGAAGGCCACGGTGCTGCCGGCGTTCGAGAAGGAGTTCAAGTGCACGGTGTCGGCCGACCAGGCCTTCCCGTTCCTGCCCAAGCTGCAGGTCAGCCCGAAGAACGAACCGATCTACGACGTGCTGCACGCCAACTCGAACGAGCAGTGGAACGCCGTCGTCGAGGGCTTGGTGATGGACAAGATCACCGCGAAGGAAGTGCCCAACATCGCCGACGTCTATCCCTACGCCGTGAGCGACAAGATCGTGGGCGTCACGATCTTTACCAGCGCCATCGGCCTGGGCTATCGCACCGACAAGGGGCTCACCAAGCCGACTTCGTGGAAGGATCTCGCCGATCCCAAGCTGGCCGGCGCGCGCGGTGGCTACCTGATCCCGGTGAACAGCCTGGGCCAGGCCCATCTGATGATGCTGGGCAAGGTCTACGGCAAGGGCCTCACCGATCTCGACGCCGCCTACAAGGCGCTCGAGGCGCTGAAGCCGATCAAGCTGGTCGATTTCACCGGCCAGATGGAGAAGATGCTGCTCTCGGCCGAGGTGTCGATGGGCGTCATCCACGATTCGGGCGTCTACCGCTACGAGGGCGCGAACATGCAGCCGGTCGACTTTGCGAGCCCCTCCGAGGGTGTGCTGGCGCTGGAGCAGGTGCTGAACGTGACGCCGGGCTCCAAGGTCAAGGAGCTGGCCTTCGCCTACATCGACTACATGCTGCGGCCGGACGTGCAGAAGCAACTGGCCGAGGCCGTCTGGTACTCGCCGGCGAACAAGAAGGTGAAGCTCGACGCCAAGTACGATGCCAAGCTCCTCACCACGCCGGAGAAGGTCGCGACGCTGATCCAGCCCGACTGGAAATGGTACAATGCGCGCCGCGAAGACATCGACGCCCGCGTCACCAAGATCCTGAAGGGCTAGTGACTTCCGCCGCCATCAAGCTCGACCGCGTGAGCAAGACGTTCGACGGCCGCGTCCTGGCCGTCGATTCCGTCACGCTCGACATCGCCGCGGGCGAGTTCTTTTCGCTGCTGGGCCCGTCGGGCTGCGGCAAGACGACGAGCCTGCGCATGATCGCGGGTTTCGAGCACCCCGATTCCGGCCGCGTTCATGTCGGGGGCAACGACATCACCGACCTGCCGGTGCACCGCCGGGACATGGGAATGGTGTTCCAGTCCTATGCGTTGTTCCCGCACCGCACGGTGGCGGAGAACGTCGCCTTCGGCCTGCGCATGCGCGAGGTGCCGAAGCCCGAGATCGAGCGGCGGGTCGCGGCAGCCTTGGCTCAGGTGGCGCTGACCGGCTTCGAGACGCGCAAACCCGGCCAGCTTTCAGGCGGCCAGCAGCAGCGCGTGGCGCTGGCGCGGGCGCTGGTGGTCGAGCCGCCGGTGCTGCTGTGCGACGAGCCACTGGGGGCGCTCGACCGCAAGCTGCGTCAGCAGATGCAGTTCGAACTGAAGGAGCTGCAGAAGCGCCTGGGCGTCACGCTGGTCTTCGTGACGCACGACCAGGAGGAGGCGCTGGCCATGAGCGACCGGATCGCCGTCATGAATCGCGGCAAGGTCGAACAGGTCGGCACGCCCACCGAAATCTACGAGCGGCCGCGCACGCGGTTCGTCGCCGACTTCATCGGCGAGATCAACATTCTGGAAGTCGGCAGCAGCCTCACCGCGTTGCGCCCCGAGAAGATCAGGCTCGTGGCGCCCGCCGGCGCGCGCCTCGCCGGCACCGTCGAGACGGCCAACTATCTCGGTGGCTCGACGCTCCTTCGGGTGCGGCCCGCCACCGGTCCGTCGATGCTGGTGCGCGAGACGCATGCCGGCGAGCGGGCCTCGCGGATGCCGGGCGATGCGGTTGGCCTCGCCTGGAACGACACCGACACCGTGTCCCTGGAGGGCTGATTGATGAACACGCTGGGCATCGTCACCATCGGCCAGGCGCCGCGAGACGACATCGTCGCGCTGTTCGCGGCGCAGGCGCCGCCGGGAACGAAGGTGGTCCTGCGCGGTGCACTCGACGGCCTCAGCGACGAGGAGGTCGACGCGCTGCCGCCTCTCAGCGGCGCCGACACCCTGTACACCCGCCTGCGCGGCGGCCGGGACGTGAAGATCTCCAAGCAGGCCGTGATCGCTCGCTCGCCCGCGGCGCTGGCCAAGCTTCGTGCCGACGGCTGCGATGCCATCGTCTATGCCTGTACCGGCGAGTTTCCGCCCATGGAGGGCGATGCCGGCGTGCTCTTCCCGTCGCGGGTGCTGAGCGGGATCGCCGAGGGCTTGCTGCCGCGCGGTCGGCTTGGCCTGCTCGTGCCGTTCGCCGAGCAGGGCGAGAAGCTTGCCACGAAATGGGCACGTAACGGCGTCGACGTCACTGTTGAAGCGCTGGTGCCGAGTGCGTCACCGGAAGAGGCGACTGCGGTGGCGCGACGCCTCGCGGCAACGCGACCCGACCTGGTGGCCCTCGACTGCATGAGTTATGCGCCGCCCATAAAGGCCGCAGTGAAGGCCGAGGTGAAGGTGCCGACCCTGCTCGCGATCACGGCCACCGGCCGCGTCCTGCGCGAGCTGCTCGACGACGGCTAGGAGCCGCTGCCGACCGTGAACGGGATCTCGCCATCGGCCTGCGGCGACCCGCCGACGAGCCAGTGAAGACTGTAGCGGCCCGGTGCCAGCGTCGGGGCGCGGGCGAACAGGACTTCGGGAGCGGACTCCAGTCGCGGATGCAGGACCTCGATGATCCGTCCATCCCGCTTGATGGCAAGCCGTGAATCCTGGTGGTCGACCGGGCGGCTGAACCGCACATAGAAGGCGCTGCTGCGGCCGTCGATCACGGCGTTCGCCTGCGGCGCGGATTCCAGCACGCGAAGCTCCTGGGCGTGCCCGGGGCGGATGAATCCGAACAGGACGGCCGGGGCGCCGCAGAAAAGGGAATGTCGTCGCGTGATCATGCTGCACGTTTCATCGCATGGCCGCGCCTTCCTGCCTAGACGAGCCAGCCGTGACCCGCGGTGCTGGTGAAGTCGAGTTGCACGACGAGGTCGTTGAAGTCGCGGTCGCCGCCGCCCGCGAGGTCTTCCCAGCCCCAGGTATTGGCGCCGTAGTTCCACAGATGGGCGACATGCTCGCCGCCGACCATCTCGTTGGCCTGGCTGAAGGCCCAGAAGGTGTCGCCGCTGGTGACGTTGGTGAGCTGCATGGCGATCAGGTCGCCGGCATCGACGCCGGTGATCTGCGCCTGGCCGGCATTGCCGTCGCCCGGTCCGGCGATGGTCGTGCCGCCGCCCAGCACGGCATAGGCGCGGCCCGCAGCGGCCGCGGCGTAGCCGGCCTGGCCGGGGGCGAGGCCGCCGATCGTGCCGTTGTAGTCGTCGACCTTGTAGAGCATCAGCGAGAGGTCGGCGCCCGCGACCTGGCGCATGCGCACGACGACGTTCACGTCGTCGGCGCCGTTCGCGGTCTCGGCGACCGCGACCGCCTGCGCCAAGCGGACGGAGTTGCCGGCATCGGAGAAGAAATCCGCGAACCCTGAAGAGCTGCTGAGGGTGGCCTGCGCGGCAACCGTTCCGCCGCCGTTGAAGGTGACGGACACGGTGTCGCCGTTGGCGACGATGGCCTGCGCGAGGTTGCCCTGGCCCTGCCCGTCGAACAGAGCGAGCAGGTCGCCGTCGAAGTCGCTCTGCAGCGACTGCTGCGCCAGCTGGCTGGTCCAGGCGTAGGGGCCGTGCGCGGTGCTGCTGGCGTCCGTGGTGTCGCTTCCGGTGTGCACGGCGACCGTGGCCGACGCCGTCGCGCTGGTCTGCAGCAACAGGGTTTGCGCGGTCCCGCTGGTCCAGCCGCCGGCACCGTTGGAATCGATCAGGTCGGGCAGGCCGCCGAAATAGACCTGCGAATGGGCGATCCCGGTGAGCGCGCGCGCCAGCAGCACGCCATTGGGCGTGCCCAGTCCCGTCACCAGATCGTAGCCCATCCCGGCCGAATAGCCGTAGCCGGTCGGCGTGATGTCGACGCCGTCGCTGGTGTAGCTGCCGCCATAGAGGAAGGACGAGGTGCTGTTGCCGATGCTGATGTCGCTGAACGAGGCCGGCGCGATCACCCCTGCGGTGTAGAGCAGGTCGTTCATGTAGCCCAGGTTGGGCAGGCCCTGGTCCGTGAAGATGGCATTGATCTGCGAGGCCAGCGTGGCCCACAGCGGCGTCGCCGCGCTGGTGCCGTCGTCGTTCTGGTTCGCGGTCATTTCCGCATTCGGCACGACGTAGAGCATGTTGCCGCCGGCATTCGCCGAAACGTCGGGGATGCCGCGGCCCGGCTGATGCGTGGGGTCGGACGTGATCGGAGCGAGACCGTAATCAACCTGGTAGGCCGGGGCCGGTTGGCTCGTATCGACGCCGCTCGCGCCGGTGTTGTTGTGGATGTAGCCGGTGCCGCGGGGATTGGCGATCGCGGTGCCGTCGACGTAGTAGCGGTTCCACACCGTCTCGACGAGCCGGTTCGCGTCGCCGGCGGCGGGCATTTGCGCCAGGCCGCCCGCGATCAGCTGCCAGAGCGTCGGCAGGTCGCCGGCGTTCGCGTCCGCGACCAGGTCGCTCAGCGTGCTGTCGCCCTGCGCGGCGGACCCGGTGCTGATCGATGTGCCCCCGACGATGACCGCGTACGGGCTGTTGTGGGTGGAGCTGGCGTTGGGCAGTCCGTTGCCGAAGGTCTCACCCGAGCCGCCGTCGCCGGCGTCGTTGAACACCGAGATGTTGCGCAGCGCGGCGTCGACATAGAGTCCGTTCGACGCGATCAGGAAGGGCGAACCGGGCGCCGACAGCGACGCATAGTTGAACGACGAGGTGATGACCGCGGGATTGTTGATCGTGTCCCAGAAGGCCGACTGGTAGGCGGTGAAGCCGTTGCCGTGCGCGCCGTTGGCCGTTCCGGACCCCGCATAGACGACCAGCGTGCTCTGCGGATTGATGGCCGTCACGACGCCGACGTCGAGCGAGCGTTCGCCGGCGGGATTGAAGGCGATGGGCGAACTGGGCGTCGGATATTCCTGTCCGCCGCCGGCCACCGAGATCACGTTGGCCGAGGTCGATATGCCGATCGAGGTGCGATAGGCGTCGATCGCCGCCTGGAAGCCCGAGCCGGTCGGATCGCCGGGCAGCGCCGTGCCGACGCCCGGCTCCACCAGCCCGATGGTGCCGGTCATCACCGCGTCGGGCGAGGTCGGATCCCAGAGGGAGCCGGTGAGGGGAAAGTTGTAGTAGTCCTGCGCGATCGATTGCGGATTGGCGTCGACGGACGCACTGCCCGCCGAATTGCCCGGGCTCTGCCAGCCCTGGGGCAGGGTGACGCCCGTCGTCGGCGGCGGGTCGTAGTCCGGATACTGACCGAAATCACCGCTGTCGAACCACAGGCCGGTGACGCCGTTGTCCGCCAGTTCCGACGGCAGGGAGAGGTTGCCGTTCCAGTAGCGGACGGTCACGGTCCCGGTGCCGGGAGACGGGGCCGGCACGTCGACCGTCATCAAGGTCGCGCCCGGACCGAACAGCGTCGTGAAGTTGTGTTCGTCGAGGGTGATCCAGATCGTCCGCGATTCGGGCGAAGAGACGTACTGGCCGTCGGCCGGAGCACCCGGCGTATAAAAAGTCGGGATGCCCAGCGTGGCGAGGTGGTTCACGACATTGTCGTAGGCCACCGGGTCGGCGCCGTAGGTCGACCAGGTCGTTGCCTGATCGGCGAGGGCAGCCTGTCGCGTCGCCCAGTTCGAGGCCAGCAGATCCGTCGGATCGTTCGCGCGGTCGAGGACCAGCGCCACGTTGATCGAGAAGGTCGACAGCGGCGTGCCGCCGCTCGGCGCATCGGCGTTGGTGCGCCAGCTGGCGTAGTCGAGAAAGCTCGAATTCGCCAATTCAACATAAGTGGTCATGATGTCGGCGTGCATCCAGCTTGAGTTCGAGGAGGGGCCGCCCCTTCAGCATAACCAGCGCGAGCACCTCGGCAATATGCGGCACCGGCGCACGGCGGAATCGCGCTGTGTTCGGCGCGTGACGAAAAAGAAGATTTCGCCTAGTCGCGCTCGATCACGCGTTCCAGCCGTCGTGTCAGGAACCAGCCGAGAAGCAGGAACGCGACCAGCATCGCGAGGCCGAAGGCCGACAGCGCATCGCTCATCGTCCGGTCGGAGACGTATCCGAAGCCATAGCCCGTCGACACGGCGATCCCGGCCCACAGGCCGGCGGCGATGAAGTTCAGTGCGAGGAAGCGCGGCCAGCCCAGCGTCGAGGCGCCGTAGGCGAAGCCTGCCACGTTGCGGATGATGCGCGGATAGCGGTGGATGAGGATCATCCAGACATGATGGCGGTCGGCGAGCCGCGCAGCCGTGTCCACGGCGCGCTGCAGGCGCGGAAAGGAGCGCAGCCAGCGCGTGCCGAAGCGGCGGCCCACCCAGAAGCGAACGACGTCGCCTGCGAACGTGCCCAGCCAGCATCCCGCCAACGCCTGCTCGTAACCCAGTGCGCCGGACTGCGCGGCGTAGCCCGCGAAGATCGCCAGCAGCAGGCTGTTGGCCATCGAATAGATCGTGAGGAAGGCGTAGGCGGCGTCGCCGTGCTGGCGGATGAACTCGAGGAAGGAGGCGAGGTCGCCGGAAAACATCGATCCTGCCTACAACGAAAAAGGCGGCCCCGCGAGGGGCCGCCTTCCGTCGTCTTTCAGCGCTCAGGCCTTAGCTCGGGCCGACCGGGCGGCCGGGCCAGCGATAGCCCGGGGCCGGCAGCGGGATCTTGGCCGACATCAGGGCCTCTTCGAGGGGCGGGATGCCGGCGGCATAGTCGCCGGCATCGCACTTCGCCATGGCAGCGGCCGCGCGCTCCTCGACCTGCGAGGTGCGATACTGGCGATACTTGTCGCTCAGCGCCTTGCAGTACGAAGCCGGATCCGAGAACACGGTGCTGACCGTGGTCTGGCCGCCCACGACGATCTCGACGCGACGGTTCTGCGGCTCACGGACGTTGTCGCCGGTCTGGACCAGCAGGCCTTCCTCGCCACGGCCGTTGACCGTGATCGCGGTCGCCGGCACGCCTTCGCGCACGAGCTGCTCCTTGACCGAGTTCGCGCGGCGCAGCGACAGCGCCATGTTGTACTGCGGCGAGCCCGACGTGTCGGTGTGGCCGGTCGCGACGATGTTGGCGGCGCCGCGGGTCTTGTAGGCCTGCGCAGCCTGGCGGACCGTGTCGACGGCCTGGCTGGTCAGGTTGGAGCGGTCCCAATCGAAGAAGACCATGAAGGTCTGCGCCTGGACCGGCGGCGGCGGCGGGGGAGGCGGCGGCGGCGGCTCCGACGCGCAAGCGCCCAACAGGAATGTCGCCGCGGCGACGACCAGGAGTTTCTTCAGCATGGAATGGTTTCCCTCGATTTTTCGGATCTGAGCCCACGGTGGGTTCGTCCGAACGCTTCAACGTGGGAAATCGCGGGAAGTTCCGTCTCCATGCACAAAGAAATCTTTCTGGCGTCCGGATGGCAATATCGGACTGCTCAGTAGTCCCACTCAGCCTTGACCCCGACCCGGCCGGTGGAGTTGGCGCCGATGTCGCCCTCGATCTTGATATTGTCGAAGACGTCGAGCTGGACCACGCCTCGGCTCGAATTGCCCGCGGCGCCCTGCCGTGCGCCCACATAGACACCCGGCGCCACGTAGCGGCCCGCTTCGAGGGAAACGCCATTGGCGCTGGATCCCGTGGGCTCGCTGCCGCGCGATCCGGAAGTTCCCACGCTCAGCTGGTCGAGGCCCAGCCCCTTGCGCAGGCGGCTCAGGACGCCTTCGCCGGGCGACTGCCCGGCCAGTTCGGCCATGACCTGCGCCACTTCCAGCAGTTCCGAGGCACCGAGCTGCGAGGCGGGCTTGCCGAAGATCAGCAGCGCCATCGCCTCGTCGGCCGGCATCGAGGGGCTCGAGGTGATCTCGATCTTGGGCTCCCGGGCGGTACCGGTGATGGCGATGCTGACGGTGGCCGACTGCGCGGGAACCGACGCGAGGAAGTCGAGACGGGGGTCGATCGCGTCGAGATTGTCGAGACTGACGATCCCCTTCGAGAAGGTGAGCCGGCGGCTGCCGAGACTGAAGGTGCCGCGCCGCAGGGTGAAGCCGCCGATGACCGCCGGCGCCGCGGGCGTGCCGCTCACGGTGAGCTGACCGCTCATCTCGGCGTCGAGGCCGCGGCCGCGCACGAAGATCGCCTGCGGCGCGCGCACGTCGAGGGCGAGCCTTATCGGCGTGGCGGTGGGCGGCGGCGGCGCCTTCCTCGTGGTCTTGCGGGCCGGCGTCGGCGGTGTGGCCGTCACGGCGGCGCCGGGCTTGTTGATCTCGCGCACCTCGACGGTCGGAAAGGAAGCCGTCTGTCCGCCGCCCACGGAAATCTCCGCCCGGTCGATCGTGACGGGGCCTGAAATCTCGATACCGGAGGAAGTCGCGCCGGTGATCCTGAGCGTGCTGCTGACGGTGGCGATGAGGTCGGGCCGGCTCACGAGCAGGGCGCGTTGGGTCGACAGGCCGACGTCGAGGACCAGCCCTCGCTCCGCGTCGAGCCGCATCGAGCCGCTGCCGCTCACCGTCCCGGTGCCGGCCTGGAAGGTGAGGCGCTGGATCTGCAGCGTGTCGCCCTGGAGGACGAGACGGCCCTGGCCGCTGCCAAGCCTGAGGCCCGACTCCGGCATGGCCACCGCACCGCCCTCGAAGTCGATCGTGCCGCTGCCGGTGATCCGCGGGCCGGCGACGCTCACCGTGAGGTTGGGCCGCAATCGACCGGTGATGTTACGGATGTCGTTGCCCAGCAACGGAGCGAAGGGGGCGATGTCGACAGACCCGCCCAGGGTGATCTGCGCCGCCATGGCGCCGCCGCCGCGCGGCAGGGTCGCGGTCCCCTTGGCCGTCAGGCTGGTGTTGGCGCCGGCCGAAAGCCTTGCGTCGAGGCTCGCCTGCTGCCCGACGAGCGAGCCGGTTCCCTGGATCGACAGCGACGGCACCAGCGCGGTGTCCGGTCGGCGCACGCGCACGCCGCTTGCGGTGTAGCTCGCTTCGACGCGCGGCGCGGCCATGGCGCCGGTTGCCCGGACCTTCGATTGCAACGTGCCCTCGAGACCCGTGCCGGGCGCGAAGGTGTCGATCAGCGCCAGAGGAAGTGCGGCGATCTCGAGCTGCAGGTCGCTCGCTACGGGATCGAGCGTTCCCCGGAGCCCGACCCGGCCCGCGCCGACGCGCAGGCTGGTGGGATCGATCGCGATGCGGGCGCCCGCCACGACGACCTTGGTCGGTGCGTTCAGCCCCATCGGGATGTCGAGATAGCGCCCGGTGAACCTGGACAGGCTCACGCGGACTTCCTCGGCCACCAGCTCGATCTTCGCCGCGAGATCGGCGCTCAATTGCGGACCCGAGCCCTGCAGGGCGACGTCGAAGCCGCTCACCCGATCGCCCTTTGCGGTTGCCTTGAGCGTCGAGAGCCCGCCGGCTCCCCGCAGGCGGGTCGCCTCGAGAGCAAGGTCGGACGCGGCGCGGCCGGCCGGATCGTCGATATGCCCCTTGAGGTCGAGTGAGCCTGCGCCGGCGCCCTGGCCAGAAAGATCGGTGCCCTTGACCGAGATGTCGAGGCGACCGCTCGGGGCATTGGGATCGGCGGTGACATCGGCAACCAGGGACCCTTCGAGTCCGAAAGCCTTCAGCGCCTCGATCTCCTTCAACTGGGAGACGGCCAGCCGTGCATGTCCTGTCGTGCGCGTCTGGGCGACGACCAGATTGGTGACGTCGAGGACGGCGCTCGACCAGCGTCCCTGGAAGGTGGGGACGGCGAGACCCGTCGTCGTGTCGTGCGCGAAGCGGCCGTTCAACGTCAGGGGCTGGCCCTGGACTTCGCCCTCGGCCTGTACCGTGCCGCCCAGCTTGCCGTCGGCCGCCAGCGACACGGTCGTGTCGAGGACGAGGCGTTGCGAGGCGACGCTCTGGCCGGCCGCCCGATAGACGACGTCGCGCGTCTCGACCTTGAGCTTCAGCGAGGTGTCTGGACCGCCGAAGCCGACCGTGGCGTTCGCGGTGGCGGCACCGGCCACGTCGGCACTGAAGGTGGTGAGGCGCGGCAGGTCGAGCGCGAGATCGAGGGTGCCGGTTTCCTCACGGCCGCGGCCGGAGACGGTCAGCGTGCCGCTGTCGCTTCCCAGGCGGGCGTCGCGCAGGATCCAGTCGCCGCTCGGCGCCAGCGTGGCGTTGCCCGCGAGGTTGACCGTTGCGACCAGCCCGGGCGGTACGCCGGGTGCGCCCAAGCCTTCCACCATGCCCTGCCAGCGCGCCGAAACGGTGCCTTTGTCGAGGGCGGCCGTAACCTGGATCTGCGCCTTGCCGGTGAGCGCGCGGCCGGCCATGGCCGACAACGGTTCGAGGCTCGGCAGGTCGACCGTGGCGCGGACCTCGCCCTTGTCGTCGGCCGGCGCATAGTCGCCGTCGCCCCTGGCACGCACGAGCGGCATGGCGACATCGAACGACCGCACCGTCACCTTGCCGCCCGTGAGGCCCCCCACCGTGGCATCGATCGTGACGGTGCCCGGCTGGGGCAGGCGCGGGTCGAGCGTCGCAAGCTTCAACTCCTCGACCTTGCCCTGGAGGCGAATGGCGTCGGTCAGCCTGCCGTCGGCCTTCAGGGTCAAGGCCTTCCAGGCGACACCCTCCGCCCGGACATCGATCGGCCCGCCCTCGAGCGTGGCCTGCAGGCCGGTTTCGGCACCGTCGGGCTGCCAGCGGACGCTGCCCTTTGCCGTCGCCTGGTCGCCGGCCTTGGCCGTCAGCTCCGCCGTGCCTTCGCCTGCGTCGCCCCGAGCCGATAGCTTCAGCGAGAGGCCCGGCAGGTCGGGGCGCTGCATCAGGGCGGCGACCATGCCGCCGGGATCCTCGTCCAGCGTGACGTCCGCGGAGATCGTGCGCGGCGAACGGTCGACACGCACGTCGGCGGTCAGCTTGCCCGTGGGCCCTTCGAGACGATCGGCCGTGAGCCTGGCGCGGAGCTCGCCCAGGTCGCGTGCGACGGTGCCGTCGCCGCCGACCTTCCAGTGCGAATCGAAGCCGCCGAGCGCCGCCGCCAGACGCAGATCGTCGATGCGCAGCGCGCGCAGGTCGACGTCGAACGGCAGCCGCACGCCGCCGGTGGCGGGCCTGGCATCCTTGGCCTCCGCCGGCGGCGGCGCGCGCAGCACGGCGATCTTCGCGGCGGACACGATTTCGACGCGCAGGTTCCGCCGCAGAAGCGAGCCGAGCGACCAGACGACGTGTGCATCCTCGACCTGCAGCCACGGACCGCCGCGGTCGGCGATCTCGACGCGTGCCACCCGCAGATCGGTCGGCACGAAGCCCTCGATGCCGGTGATCGTGATCTTCTGGTCGGGGGAGGAAGCGAGCCCGGAGGCCATGGACGCCAGCAAGCGCTTGCCGGGCCCGGTCTGTACGCCGGCGAAGGCGAGACCCAGCACGACGAGGAGGGCGCCGAGCGCGTACGCCGCGATGCGAAGCGCGCGCATCAGAAGGCCTGTCCCAGGCTGACATAGATGCCGAACGGCGGATCGGTCGGCCGGCGGTTCAGGGGCACGCCGACGTCGGCCCGGATCGGCCCGAAGTCCGTGTAGTACCGGATGCCGAGGCCGGCGCCGACGCGGGGCGGGAGCTGCGAGAAGTTCGGCAGGAAATCGGGGTAGGCGCTGCCGGCATCGACGAAGGCCACGGCGCCGAACGCCTTGCCGATCCTCTGGCGCAGTTCGACGTTGGCCTCGACCACACTCGCGCCGCCCAGCGGATTGCCCCAGGCGTCGAGCGGCCCGGCGGTCTGGTAGACGAAGCCGCGCACCGAGCCGCCGCCGCCGGCATAGAAAAGCTTGTCGGGCGGGATGCCGCCGATGCTGATGGCGGGCTCGGTGCCGAACGAGGCGCGGGTCGCCAGCACGGTGCGGCCGGGCTCGGCGATGTCCCAGTAGTGACGGCCGGTCAGCCGCAGGATGGTGAACATGTCGCCGCCGGGTCCTGTGTCGATCCACGGCTGGACGTTGAATTCGAGGCGATACCCGCGCGTCGGGTCGAGGTCGCTGTTGGCGCGATTGTAGAGCACCGTGCCCTGCAGGCCGAGCATGCGATAGCTCTGGGTAACGCCGTTGCGGGTGATGTCGGCGATCTCGGTCGCGAAGCCGACGCGGGCCTGCCAGCGGGGCGAGAAGGTGCGGTCGAAGCCGCCATAGAAGGTCGCGGCCTTCCTCGTATAGGCAGGAACCACTTCGCGCAGCGCGGCCGCTTCCAGTCGCAGGTCCTGTCCTGGCAGCCACCAGTCGGGCTTGCGGAAGGCGGCCCGAAACGCAAAGCCCGTGTCGAGGATCGCGTAACCCTGGCCGATATGGTTGATCTCGCCCGACAGCCTCAGGCTTTCGGCCTGGCCGAACAGGTTGCGGTGGACCCAGAATCCCTCGATCCCGAAGCCGAGCTGGGTCTCGTAGCTCGCGCCGAAGCCGATCGAGCGCTGCAGGCGGTCGGTCAATTCCACATCGACCGGCAGTTCGCCGTTCGCATCGAGTTCGGTAGCAGGCTTGATCCGCACGGCGTTGAACGTGCCCAGCGAGGTGAGTTTGCCGCGCAGGTCCTCGAGCTTGGCCGGGGAGTAGGCGTCGCCTTCCTTGTAGGGCACCCGCCGTTGCAGCCAGACGGTGTCGACCTTCTCGGTGCCGGAAAAGCGCACCGGCCCCATCCGCGCGAGCGGGCCGGGCTCGGCGACGAACGTCACCTCGGCTTCGCGTGTGGCGTGATCGACGACGACTTCCCGGTCCTTGATGGCGGCCAGCGCATGGCCCTGCTTGCGCAACTCGTCGAGCAGCTTGTTCTGAGCCGCGATGATCGCGGCGGCATCGGCGGGATCGCCCGGCGCCAAACCTATTTCCGCACGATCGATGCCGGGAAGGGACTGCTGGGCTCCCGGGGGCCGTATGGTGACCGACCCGATGCGATATCGCGGGCCGGTGTCGATGACGATGTTGACGTTGGTCGCATCGGTGTCGGGTCGGGACTCCAGCGCTTCCAGGGCCGAACTGTCGGCGATGGGCCGTCCGTCGATCGTGGCATTGAGCGTGGCGTCGTAGTAGCCGCGCGAGCGCAGGGCGGTGTTCAGCCGGGAGGCCACGGCCTGGGCACCCTGAAGCACGCTCAACGCGTCACCGGTGAGCGGCTGCTGCTTCTCGAAATCCGCAGCCAGTTCCCTGAGATCGGCGCTCATGCCCTCGTCTCCCGTCACCGTGAGAACGATCCTGCCCGTACGCGCCTCGGCGGCGCGCGAGAACGGGCCCGCTAAACCGACCACAGCCAGCGAGACGAGGCAGCTTATGCGCACCCAGCGCAGGAACTCGCTTTTCAAACGCACCATACCCGCCAAGCCATACAACGCGCGGCGGGTAAAAGGGATGCTTCTCTGGCGCGCTCTCCATCCCAAGGAGGGCTGGGAGTTGTGCTAGGGAATCAGCATCGGGTTCAACTCGGCGAAGCGCTGCTGCTGGTCGTTGAAGACGACCATGAACAGCTCGCGGAACAGCTGCTCGATGCGCGGATCGGCGGGGCCGCTCGCCTGTGTCCATGCGGTGGTAAACGACAGGGCCTGCGCGTTGCGGCAGTAGATCGCGTAGACGTAGAAGCGGCCGGGCGTGCCGGGCTTGAAGCGGGGCGGCTGGCCGGCGCACACGGGGTCGGCGTTCAGGTTGTTGGCGGGATCGAACACCAGCACCAGCCGGTAATCCGGGCTGGCCGGCGGGATCGGCCGGTCGTAGGTGAAGGTGAGCGCCGGCCTCGGCTTCGCGCGCTGCATCGCCGGCAAGAGATCGCGCGCCACGACGGCGGGATCCACTCCCGGGAAGGCATCGCCTGCCAGGATCACCGGGAAATTCTTGCCGTCGGTCGCGGCGAAGAACTCGCGATAGTCGTATTGCGGCGCATAGTAGTTGCCGCCGATCGTGGCGGCGACCGCCAGGGCCGGCAGCGCGACGAGGCTGGCGAGGACGGCGGCGATCCGGGTGGTTGCGCGCATGCGAAGCTCCTTCTGCTACGCGGGACGCTAGAGATTGCCGGGGTGCACGGGCAAATCAGGGCTGCGTGAGGCCTTCGTGTGCGGGCGCGTGGCCGAAGCACGGCTTGAAACCGTTCGTTCAGGATCGGCTTGAGCACCACGATTGCCGTAATATCGCCAGCCGCAACGGCCCGACTCAGCGGCAATCGTTCGATAAAATATATTGGCATCAACGATTTGATCCAATTTCCTGAACATCATGTTCGCTCACGCGAGCGTTTTCTGTTTTCCCCATTTCATGCGACACATGAGGCTGGATTTTCTGGAGGAACGTTCAATGGCATCGCCGCTTTTCGACCTTACCGGCAAGGTCGCCGTCGTCACCGGCTCGAGCAAGGGCATCGGCAAGTCGATCGCCCTGCACCTCGCGCTGCAGGGCGCCAAGGTGGTGGTATCGAGCCGCAAGGCGCCGGCCTGCGAGGAGGCCGCTGCCGAGATCCGGGCGGCCGGCGGCGAGGCCATCGTCATTCCCTGCAACATCTCCGACAAGGCGCAGTGCGAGAAGCTGATCGAGGAGACGCGCAAGCAGCTCGGCCCGGTCGACATCCTGGTCTGCAACGCCGCCTCGAACCCCTATTACGGGCCGAACGAGAAGCTGCCGGACGACGTGTTCATGAAGGTGATGCACAACAACATCCTGTCGAGCATGTGGCTGATCAATTTCTGCCTGCCCGACATGCGCGCCAAGAAGGACGGCTCGATCATCATCGTGTCCTCGATCGGCGGCGTGCGCGGCACGCCGGTGATCGGCGCTTACGGCATCTCCAAGGCCGCCGACATGCAGCTCGCGCGCAACCTCGCCGTCGAATACGGCAAGGACAATATCCGTGTGAACACGATCGCCCCGGGCCTGGTGAAGACGGACTTCGCCAAGGCGCTGTGGGACGATCCCAAGTACCTCGCCGTCCGCCTGAAGGGCGCCCCGCTCGGCCGCATCGGCGAGCCGGACGATATCGGCGGCATTGCGGTGATGCTGGCCGGCAAGGCCGGCGCCTTCATCACCGGCCAGACCATCATCGCCGACGCCGGCGTGACCATCGGCAGCGGCGGCTAGGAGGCCCGCACCCAGGCAGCGGCCGCCGAAGACAGGGCCGCAGGGGAGGAAACAATGAAGCGCACAAGCGTTCTCGTAAGCGTCCTCGGTATCCTCGGCGTCCTGCTGGCAACAGGCGCCGGGGCCCAGTCTCAAGTACCTGCGTCCTATCCCACCAGGCCGGTGCGCATCGTCGCGCCGTTTCCGCCGGGCGGCGTCGCCGACGTGCTGGCCCGCGCGATCCAGCCGGGGCTGCAGGAAGCCCTCGGCCAGCAGGTCGTGATCGACAACAAGCCCGGCGCCGGCGGCAACATCGGCGCCGAGATCGTCGCCAAGGCGGAACCCGACGGCTACACGCTGCTGCTGGCCTCGGCCGGCATCCTGACGATCAACGAGTTCCTCTATTCGAAGATGCCGTTCGACACGGCGACGGCGTTCTCGCCCATCACCGTGGTGGGGGACATGCCCAACATCGTCGTGGTCAGCCCGAAAACCGGGATCGGCACGCTGAAGGAGCTGATTGGCCGGGCGAAGGACATGCCCGGCAAGCTCAACTTCGGCTCGGCGGGCAACGGCACGACGACCCATCTCGCCATCGTGCTGCTGGAACAGGCGGCCGGCATCCGGCTGGCGCACGTCCCCTACAAGGGCGCGGCGCCGGCCGTCCAGGATCTCGTGGCGGGCCAGATCGACGGGCTGGTCGACAATCCGCCGCTGGTGGTCGGTCACATCAAGAGCGGCGCGCTCAAGGCGCTGGCCTGGGCGGCGCCGCAGCGCATGGCGATCCTGCCCGACGTGCCGACCGCGGCCGAAGCCGGGCTGCCGGGCTTCGAGGCCTCCTCGTGGTTCGCGTTGATCGCGCCCGCGGGTACGCCGAAGGAGATCGTGGCGCGGCTGAATGCCGAGACGGCAAAGATTCTCCGCGACCCGAAGATGGTCGAGCAGTTCGCCCAGCGCGGCGTGCGGCTGGTCGGCAATTCCGTCGAGGAGTTCGTGGCCTTCATACCCAAGGAACGGGCCCGCTGGGCAGATATCGTGAAAACGTCCGGCGTGAAGCTGGAGTAGGACGGAAAGCGCATGAGCCTCTACCAGGTCCAGAAACTGATCTACCAGCTCAACCGCGACCCGCGGACGAGGCAGCGCTATGCCGACGAGCGGGATGCGGTGCTGGGCGAGTACGATCTCACCCCGGAGGAGATCGGCGCGCTGGTGAAGCCCGACATCGGCCTGCTCTATGTGCTGGGCGTCAACGGCCAGCTCCTGATGCACTTCGCGGCGCTCCACCACATCGAATGGCCGGACTATCTCGAGCGGATGCGGCAGGGGCTCAAGGATCACGGCCCGGTGCGCGAGGGTGTCTATGCCGCCACCGGATACGAGGGCATCGAGGCCCACGACGCCCGCCTCAAGGCAGAACGGGAGATGCGCTGATGCCTCTGGTCTATTGTGGCGCCTGCAGCCACGCCCCCGGCATGACGGGCCGCGCCGAACGGGCGGATACCCAGACGCGCCAGGCGCTCGAGAGCGCGTTCCGGCGCATGGGCGACGACATCCGCGCGACCAGGCCCGACGCGCTGGTCGTCATCGCGGCCGAGCACTTCGCCAACTTCTTCATGAACAACATGCCGGCCTTCGCCATCGGTATGGCCGACGGCTACGAAGGCCCGATCGAAGACGAGGCATTCCTGCGGATCCGGCGGACGACCGTCCCCGGCAACAGGGACCTGTCGCGCCGGCTGATCGAGAACGTGATGCAGACGGTCGATGTGGCCTATGCCGAGGAATGGAAGTTCGATCACGGCATCTCGGTGCCGCTGCACTTCCTCACGCCCGACTACGACTTGCCGATCGTGCCGGCCAACATCAACTGTCAGGGCCCGCCGCTCGCGCCGCTGGCCCGCGCGTGGGCCTTCGGAGAGGCCCTGCGCCGCGCCGCCGACGCCGTGCCCGAGCGCATCGCGCTGATCGGCACCGGCGGCCTCTCGCATTGGCCCGCCACACCGGACTCGGGAAAGATCAACCGCGAATGGGATCTCGAATTCCTGCGGCGCTGGTCGGCCAACGACCGCGACGCTCTGCTGTCCTACACGGATGCCGAGACCTATCGCGAGGCAGGGCAGGGCGGTTTCGAGATCCGGACGTTCATCGCGGCGGCCGCGGCCGCGAAGGGCGCCAAGGGGACGGTCGATTTCAGCGAACCGGTCCCGATCTTCGCCGTCAGCTGTACGCTGGCCCACATGAATATCGGCACCTAGCGGCGATGAAAGCAAAAGGTCCTTCGTCGGCGGAAAAGCAGGCCGAGGGGCTTACTGCTTCTTCTTGAACGTCACCACCAGCACGTCACGGTAAGCGGGCAGGGCCGGGTTCTCGGGCTCCACGGGCGTCACACCGTGGTAGCAGCGGGCGTCGTCGACGAGTGCGGCATCGAGCGGATCGGTGAGGGTGAAGCTGCCCAGCGCGCGCTTGTCGAGGTCGTGCACCGTCGTGGTTCCGCTCGCGATGTTGCGGCGGTTGATCAGCAGCACCAGCACATAGTCGACGCCGTCGCGATGCATGCCCTCGGGCGTCGGCTTGCCGGCCACGCCGATCTTCGCCTCGATGCGGAACTGGTGGACCTCGATGTGCCACTTCGCGGTCTCGGGCGAGAGCCGGCCGAACAGGGCGCGGCAATACTCGAGAATGGTGCGCATCGAGGCACCGTCGCCGATCTCCTCTGTCACCGGCTTGAACCAGCGCTCGATGCCGCCGTTCAGATTGTTGTAGTCGAGGCCCTGATAGTGCGGTTGATGAGCGCCGCGCACGATCGGTCCCTGGCGCTCGGCGCCATAGACGCCGAAGCGGCGCTTCCGGTAGCGGCCACCGTCGCCCATGTAGGTGTCGACCTCGAGGTCGTTCCAGCTCTCGGCAAAGGCCGGCCAGTCGGCGAGCGTCCCGAAACGCGCCAGCGCCGTGCGCATGTCGGAGGCTTCGACGAAGGCATAGCCCGCGCGCTCGACGGAGGCGCGGATGCCAGAGGCGTTTTGCAGACCGGTCCCGATTTCGCTCATGAGTGTCATTGTAGCATCACATGTCCATCGTTCGGCAGTTGAGGCGCATGAAGGTTTCTAGGGATTGCACATCCGGTGAGCCCGCCGCGCTGCGGTCGACGTGAGGGTGGATTTGCCGCGACCGCGTACGTCACAATCGCCGCGCTTCGTCGCCCTGGCCCGTGAACCGCGGGGAAGAGACGGCGCACCGACAGGGAGATCGACCGATGCCGTATACGACCACAGACGATGGCGTGAGACTCTACTTCGAGGAGACGGGTGCGGGCGCCCCCATCGTGTTCGTGCACGAGTTCGCGGCAGACCATCGTTCGTGGGAAATGCAGATGCGCCATTTCGGCCAGCGCTACCGCTGCATCACCTACGGCGCGCGCGGCTATCCGCCGTCCGACGTGCCGGAGAAGCCTGAGAGCTACAGCCAGAACCGTGCCACCGACGATATCCTGGCGGTGATGGATCATCTCGCGATCGACAAGGCCCATGTCGTCGGCCTGTCGATGGGGGGATTCGCCAGTCTCCACTTCGGGTTCCGACACCCGACGCGGGCGCGCTCGCTCGTCGTTGCCGGCGTGGGCTACGGCGCGGAAAAGCACGAGCAGGCCAAGTTCAAGGCCGAGGTCGGCATCGTCGCCAGGTCTCTGAAGGAAGAGGGCATGGCCGCTTTTGCGGAGAAATACGCCTACGGTCCGACCCGTGTTCAGTTCGAGAACAAGGATCCGCGCGGCTTCGCAGAGTTCAAGGCGGCACTGGCCGAGCATTCGGCCCTGGGCTCGGCAAACACCCAACTCGGCTGCCAGGGCGAGCGGCCATCGCTCTACGACCTGATCGACAAGATGCGCGCCCTGACCGTCCCGACGCTTGTGCTGATCGGCGACGAGGATTGGCCGTGCCTCGCGCCGTCGATGCTGATGAAGCGCGAGATCCCGTCGGCGGCGCTGGCGGTGATGCCGAACTGCGGTCACACGATCAATCTCGAGGATCCCGACCAGTTCAACCGCATCGTCGGCGATTTCATCGTCCAGGTCGAAGCCGGCCGCTGGCCCAAGCGAGACCCGCGCGCGATCTCGGGATCGATCACGGGGATGAAGTCTTAAGCTTCATGTCTTCGTGGAGAGGCGCGGGCTCTCGCGCCTCTGAAGGCGCTGCCGCCCGCCGGCGCGTGTGAACGCGCTTAAGCCGTCAGCCCGCCGTCGCAAACGAATTCCGACCCCGTCGAAAAGGTCGATTCGTCCGACAGCAGGAACAGGATCATGTGCGCGACCTCGTCGGCTTGGCCGAGACGGCCGAGCGGGTGGAGCTCCTCGAGCGCCTGACGTCCGCTCATGTTGCCGACATTGGTGTCGAGCCGCGGCGCAATCATCGGCGTGTCGATGTAACCGGGGTGCACCGAATTGCAGCGGATATTGTACTTCTGCTGCGCGCAGTGGAGCGCCACGTTCTTGGTGAGCGTGCGCACGGCACCCTTTGAGGCGCAGTAGGCCATGGCATAGGACGCGCCGCGCAGGCCCAGTACCGACGAGATGTTCACGATCGAGCCGCCGCCCGCCGCCTTCATTGCCGGAATGGCGTGCTTGCAGCCGAGGAACGTTCCCAGCGAATTGATGTCGTTGACGCGACGGTACTCCGCCAGCGTGCAGTCCTCGATCGAGTTGCGCACGCCGACGCCGGCGGCATTGAGCAGCCCGTGCATGGCGCCGAATTTTTCCACGGTGGCGGCGACGGCTGCCTGCCAGCTCTCTTCGTTCACGACGTCGAGCGGCACGAAGTGCGCGGCCGCGCCCAGTTCGGCGGCGAGCGCCTGGCCCTTGGCCTCGTCGCGATCGGCCAGCACAGCCTTGCCGCCCTCGCGCACGACCATGCGTGCGGTCGCCGCGCCGATGCCCGACGCGCCGCCGCTCAGAAGGACGACCTTGTTCTCAAGACGGGGCAAGGAGCGACCTCCTCTGCAGTCCGGCGGTGACGCCGCCATCGGACGTGAACTCAGTGCCGGTGACGAAGGACGAACGATCCGAGGCCAGCCACAGCACCAGCTCGCCCAGATCCTGCGGCTCGGCCATGCGGCCGATCGGGTGACGGGAGCCCAGGAAGGCCTTGCCCTGCTCGCGGCCGACCGCCTGCCACAGCGGATTGAAGATCGCGGTGTCGACGCCGCCCGGATGGACCGAATTGCAGCGGATCCCGTACTTCTGCTCCGCGCAGTAGAGCGCGACGCTCTTGCTGAGCAGCCGCACCGCGCCCTTGCTGGCGGTGTAGGCCGTGGGGCCGGCGCCGCCGACCAGGCCGGCGATCGAGGAAATGTTGACGATCGAGCCGCCGGACGCGGCCTTGCCAGCGCCGAGATGCTTCATGCCCTGGATGGCGTACTTGCAGCCGAGGAACACGCCCTCGGAATTGATCGCCTGGACCTTCTGCCAGTTCTCGACCGTGGTGTTCTCGGGATTGCCCGGGCCGCCGGAGACACCGGCATTGTTGACCATGATGTCGAGCCGGCCCTCGCGCTGCAGGACATCTGCAAGCAGCGACTGCCAGGAGTCCTCGGATGCGACGTCGTGCGTGACGAAGCGGCCTGCGGAGGCCTCTTTGGATCCTTCGGCCAGGTCGGCCACGATTACGGCGGCTCCGGCTGCCGCAAGCAGGGTCGCCGAGGCAGCGCCGATGCCGGACGCTCCGCCGGTGACGACTGCCACCCTCCCGGAAAGTTCATCGCTCATATCGCCGCGACCATAGCGGCTAACCGCGCGCTGCGTTAGCGTATCGAGAGGAGGATCGCATGGCGAAGTTGACGCATGTTGTTGGACTGATGGTGGTGCCGCTGGCCTTGTCGGCCTGCACTCAGACCGCGGGCGGTCCGCCGCCCGGCATGACGGCGGCCCAGGGAGCGGCCTATTGCGCGAAGCTCACCACGGTCTACAGCGAGTATGTCGCGGGCATCAGCAGCTCGATGGGCGGCGTCGGCAGGGGCGGTGCGCAGGCCGACATCGACGCCCGCGTGGCCATTGCCCAGTGCCAGGACGGCAACACGGCCGCGGGCATTCCCGTGCTTCAGCAGAAGCTGCGCGAAAACAAAGTCGACGTGCCGGCTCCGTGATGTCCGGGGTGATCCGCACTTCGCGCGCGCTGGCCCGCCTCGGCGGGCTCGTTCTCCTGCCGCTGATGGCGGCGGCCTGCACCCAGACGGCGGGTGGCCCGCCGCCCGGCATGACGGTGGCCCAGGCGGCCGCCTATTGCAGCAAGCTCAGCTGGGCCTACGGCGAATATGTCGCCAGCGGATTGGGAGACACGGCGGGCGACGACGACAACACCAATGCCGACATCAATGCGCGCTTGGCGATCGCCCAGTGCCACGAGGGCCAGACCGGCGCCGCCATCCCGGTCCTGCAGCAGGAACTCCGTCGCAACAAGGTCCCGGTGCCGCCTGTCTGAACGGCGTGTTGCTTGAGACCAAGAAAAAGCCCGGACGGTTTCCCGTCCGGGCTTTCTTTCGAGTCGGATGCTCCGATCAGAAGCTCAGGCCTTCCTTGATCACGACCCAGCGGCCGTTCTTGACCTGCTGCACCTGCGTGATCGTGTTCGCGAGGTGGTTGGTCTTGGAGAACTTGCTCGGCGGCGAGCTGAAGATGTCGAGGTACGGGTCGCCCGATTCCAGGGCGTCCAGCATCTTCTGCCCCGTCAGGTCCTTGCCTGCCAGCTTGGCGTAGTGGGCGAAGGTCATGACGGCGTTGTAGCCGATCACCGACTGCGTGTTGGCGTCGGTGCCGAACATCTTCTTGTAGGCCTCGACCCAGTCCTTGACCTTGCCCTTGGCGGTATCGGCATAGGGCGTCTCGAAGGCGCCGGCGGCGTAGAAGCCCTCGACCACGTCCTTGCCGAGCGTGATCGTGTCGGGAATGTTGGTCGGGGTCGCGCCGAGGAAGGTCACGTCCCAGCCCAGCTTCTTGGCTTCGGCAATGGCGCCGATCGTCTCGCGCAGGATGGTACCCAGCACGACGAGATCGCAGCCGTCGGCCTTCATCTTGGCGATCTGGGCACTGAAGTCGGACGCGCCACGCTTATAGGTCGTGACGGATGCGGGCTTCAGCTTCATGGCGTCGAGCTGCTGGGTGAAGCCGTCGAGCACGTTCTTGCCGTACTCGTCGTCCTGGTACATCAGGCAGGGCTTCGTCGGCTTCTTCCACTCGACCATGTATTTGACGGCCGCGCGCGTGCTCTCGACATAGGGCAGCAGGTTGCTGAACTTCAGCCGCTCCTGCGGCTTGCCCGGATCGAACTTGTAGGTGAACTCCGCGGCGGTCAGCGGAAACAGCTGCAGGACGCCGGCATCGAACAGGATGTCCTGCGCGGCGATCACGGGCGCG
The DNA here is from genome assembly GCF_020880995.1 of Reyranella aquatilis. GTDB lineage: Bacteria > Pseudomonadota > Alphaproteobacteria > Reyranellales > Reyranellaceae > Reyranella > Reyranella aquatilis. The sequence continues at coordinate 128,643 of NZ_JAJISD010000008.1, forward strand.
GAGCCCATGCCGCCGATCATTGCGAACACCTTGTCCTTCTCGATCATCTTCTGGCTGGCGAGCACGGCCTTCTTGGGATCGTAGGCGCTGTCCTCGATGATCAGCCTGAGCTTGCGGCCGTTGATGCCGCCGGCGGCGTTGATCTCCTCGACGGCGAGCTTCATGCCGTTGGCGACCGGGACACCCCACGTCTTGATAGGGCCGGAGAGGTCCTGGTGGGTGCCGATGACGATCTCGGTCGGCGTGATGCCCTGGTTGGTGACCTTGGTCTGCGCGAGCGCAGGCATGACCGCCAGCGACGTCGTGCAGGCAAGCGTTACCGCGAATGCCTTGAAATGCATTTGTCCGTTTCCTCCACTGCTGCGCTCTTTGTCTCTTGGGCGGGTGGCGCAAACGACCCGGTCCGTCGTCGCTTTGTGCGACTTGCGCGGAATTAGAGCAGTTTCGCGGTGATTATGCACGGCGAAACGGAGGATTCCGGACGGCAAAAGAAAAGGCCCGGGGCTGCCCCCGGGCCTTGCCTTCGAGGATTCAGATTCCTAGTTCTTCAGGTCACGTTTCAGCACGATCCACCGGCCGTCCTTGATCTGCTGCAACAGGTAGACGGTGGCCGACAGGTGCTCGGTCGGGGAGAACTTGACGGGCGGGGAGTTGAAGATGTCCTGGAAGACGTCGCCCGACTCCATGGCGGCCAGGAACTTGGCCCCGGTCAGGTCCTTGCCCGCCAGCCTGGCGTAGTGGGCGAAGGTCATGACGTCGTTGTAGCCCAGCGCTGACTGGGTGTTCGGCTCCATGTTGTAGAGCTTGTAATAGGCCTCGGCCCACTCCTTGGCCTTGCCGGTCGAGGTGTCGCGATAGGGGATCTCCATGGCGCCCACGGCATAGAAGCCCTCGGTCACTTCCTTGCCCAGCGCCGGAACCTCCACCACGTTGGCGGCGGTGCTGCCGAAGTAGATCGGCGCGAAGCCGATCTTGCGGCCCTCGGCAATGACGCCGACGGTCTCGCGCACGATCGTGCCCAGCACGACGAGGTCGCATCCATCCGACTTCATCTTCGCGACCTGCGAGGAGAAATCCGAGGCGCCGCGCTTGTAGCTGGTGACCGAAGCGGCGGTCAGCTTGGCGTCCGCGACGGCCTGGTTGAAGCCATCCAGAACGTTCTTGCCGAATTCATCGTCCTGGTAGATCACGCAGGGCTTCTTGCTGCCCTTTTCCTGCATCAGGTGGCGGGCGCCGGCGCGTACACTCTCGGTGTAGGGCGGCACGTTGTTGAACTTCAGCCGGTCCTGCGGGTTCTTGGGGTCCATCTTGTAGGTGAACTCGGCCGAGGTGACCGGGAAGAGCTGTGGGATGCCGCCCTCGAGCAGGATGTCCTGCGCGGCGAGCACCGTGGGCGACCCGAGCGGCGCCAGCATGGCGAAGATCTTGTCCTTCTCGACCAGCTTCTGCGTCGCCAGTACGGCCCGCTTCGGGTCATAGCCGACATCCTCGACGATCAGCTTGAGCTTTCGGCCGTTGATGCCGCCCGCCGCGTTGATCTCGTCGACGGCCATCTTCATGCCGTTGGTAACGGGGACGCCCCAGGACTTGATGGGGCCGGAGAGGTCCTGGTGGGTGCCGAGAACGATCTCGGTGGGCGTGATGCCCTGGTTGGTGACCTTGGTCTGCTGTGCCGCCGCGGGCAGGGCGGCGAGACCGAACACGCCGCCCAGCAGGGCGGCACTTACGCCAAACGAACGCATGAGTACTTGTTTCCTCCAACTACGCTTTACTGAACTCTCTTGAACTCCGTGCGCCCGGCTCAGGCGGCCTGCGGGCGGTACATCGCGTCGATCTGTTCCTTGTACTTGGTGTTCACGAACGAGCGCTTGAGCTTCATGGTCGGCGTCAGCTCCTCGTCCTCCGGCGTGAGCTGCTGCTCGATCAGGAAGAAGCGCTTGATCGTCTCCACTCGCGCGAAGTTGGCGTTGACCCGCTCGATCTCCGACCAGATCAGGTCCTGCACCTCCTTGGCGCGGCACAGGCTGGTGTAGTTGGTGAAGGGCACGTCGAGATCCTGGGCGAACTTCTCGACCGTCTCGCGCTCGATCATCACCAGGCAGGTGAGGTAGGCGCGCTTGTCGCCGATCACGACGGCGTCGCTGATGTAGGGCGAGGCCTTGAGTTGGTTCTCGATCTCCGACGGCGTGATGTTCTTGCCGCCCGCCGTGATGATGATGTCCTTCATCCGGTCGGTGATCTTGACGTAGCCCTCCTCATCGATCACGCCGACGTCGCCGGTATGCAGCCAGCCGTCCTTGTCGACCGTCTCGGCCGTCTTCTCCGGCTGGTTCAGGTACCCCATGAACACCATGTCGCCCTTGATCAGGATTTCGCCGGCGGGCGAGATCGTGACCTGGCCGTAGGGCACCGACTTGCCGACCGTGCCGAGCTTGATGCCGTTGGCCGGCATCGCCGTCGCCAGTCCGCAATTCTCGGTCTGCCCATAGACCTCGTACATGTCGAGGCCGAGCGCCAGATACCAGCGGATCAGTTCGGGCGAGATCGGCGCGGCGCCGGTGAACAGCCAGCGGCAGCGGTCGAGGCCGATCATGCGACGGATGTTCTTCAGGACCAGCCAGTAGGCCGCCTGGAAGCGCAGCTTCTCCAGTGCCGTCGGTTCACGTCGCGCAAGTCGGGCGTCCGCGATGGCGTTGCCGGCCGAAATCGCGTGCCGGTAGGCCCATTGCTGCAGCGGCGTGGCGTCCTTCAGCGCGATCGTGATGCCGGCGTAGAACTTTTCCCATACGCGCGGCACCGCGCCGAACAAGGTCGGCTGCACCTCGCGGATATTGTCGGGCACGGTCTCCGGGCTTTCGGCAAAGTTGCTGCAGACCCCGGTCGCCACCGAGTAGTAGCTTCCGGCGACCCGCTCCGCGACGTGGCACAGCGGCAGGAAGGCCAGTCGCTCGTCGCCCTCGTGCCAGGAAAGGGAGAGCTCCGGGTGCATGCAGTTCTGCATCGTGTAGACCACGTTGCGATGGCTGTGCATGGCCCCCTTGGGCGGCCCGGTGGTGCCGGACGTATAGACCAGAATGGCGAGGTCGTCGGGCTTGCGCGAGGCGACCAGCTCCTCGAACAGGGCATCTTTGCCCTGGCCGTAGTTGCGGCCGGCCGCCATGAATTCGTCCAGCGAGACGACCATGGGATCGCTGAAGGTGCGCAGGCCTTCCATGTCGAACACGACGATCTTGCGCAGGGTGGGACAGCGCTCCCGCACCTCCAGGGCCTTGTCGAGCTGCTCGTCGTCCTCGACGAACAGCACGGAGGTCCGGGAATCGTTGATCAGGTACTCGACCTGCTTGGCCGAGTCGGTGGGATAGATGCCGGAGGAAACCCCGCCTGCGCAGAGGATGCCGAAGTCTGCGTAGTTCCATTCCGGCACGGTATTGGCCAGGACCGAGGCCACGTCGCCGGGGCGGAAGCCCAGCTGATGCAGGGCGAAGGCGATGGCGCGCGAGCGATCCAGCCACTGGTTCCAGGAGATGGCATTCCAGATCCCGTAGAGCTTCTCGCGCATCGCCGGCTTGTCGCCCCGCGTCCGGCAGGAAAGGAGAAAGCTCTTGGGAAGGGTTTCGGCAACCGTCAGCGTCGCGTTGGTGGGCATGTTTCCTCGCTTCCCGTCAGCGCCAGTTCTTCTTCTTCTTCCAGCGGCGTTCGCCGCGGGCGCTTTCTTCCTTGGCGCCGAGATAGAATTCCTGGATATCCTTGCTGTTCATCAGGCGCTCGCAGGTATCGTCCATCACAACGCGGCCGACCTCGAGCACGTAGCCGTAATGAGCCGTCTCCAGCGCCATCTTGGCGTTCTGTTCGACCAGCAGGATCGAGGTGCCTTCCTCGGCGTTGACCCGGCGGATGATGCTGAAGATCTCCTTGACCAGCAGCGGCGACAGGCCGAGCGACGGCTCGTCGAGCAGCAGCAGCTTCGGCCGGTTCATCAGTGCCCGGCTGATCGCCAGCATCTGCTGCTCGCCGCCGGACAGCGAGCCGGCCGGCTGCTCGATCCGCTCCTTCAGACGCGGGAAATAGGTAAAGACCCGCTCGAGGTCCTTGGCGACACCGTCGCGGTCCGTGCGCAGGAAGGCGCCCATCGCCAGGTTCTCGCGCACGGACAGGAACGGGAAGACCTCGCGGCCCTCGGGCACGTGGCTCAACCCCAGGCGCACGATCTTGTCGGCATCCATGCGCTGGATCGGCCTGCCCTCGAACTCGATCGTGCCCTTGAGCGGGTCCAGTACGCCGGAGATGGTCTTGAGGATCGTCGTCTTGCCGGCGCCGTTGGCGCCCAGCACGGTGATGATCTTGCCGCGCGGCACGGTGAGGCTCACACCGCGGATCGCCATGATCGGGCCGTAGTAGCTCTCGATGTTGGAGACCTTGAGGATCGGATCGTCGCTCATGTCTTCTCCGCTCAGGTGCCGAGATAGGCGGCGATGACGTCGGGATGCGCCTGCACCTCGGCGGGCGTGCCCGAGGCCAGCACCTTGCCGTAGTTGAGCGCCAGCACGCGGTCCGACACGCGGTTGACCAGGCTCATGTCGTGCTCGACCATCAGCACCGTGACTCCGAGCTCCGTCCGAATGTCGCGGATCCAGAACGACATGTCGTCGGTCTCCTCGACGTTGAGGCCGGAGGAGGGCTCGTCCAGGAGGATCAGCTTCGGCTCCGAGCACAGCGCGCGCGCCACCTCGACCACCTTGCGCACGCCGTAGGGCAGGCCGGCGATCAGCTTTTCGCGATAGGGCTGGAGGTCGAGGAATTCGATCACCTCCTCGACCTTGCGGCGGTGCTCCTTCTCGGCCCGCCGCACGGAGGGCAGGAACAGGATCTCCTGCCAGAGCTGGGTGGTGGCGTGGCAGTGCCGGCCGACCAGCAGGTTGGCCAGCATCGTCGCGTTCTCGAACAGCTCGATGTTCTGGAAGGTGCGGGCGATGCCGAGCTTGGCGATCTGGTGCGCCGGGATCTCGGTGATGTCGCGGCCCTCGAAGAACAGCTTGCCCGACGTCGGGTCGTAGAGGCGCGAGATGAGGTTGAAGATCGAGGTCTTGCCGGCGCCGTTGGGGCCGATGATGGTGAAGATCTCGCCCTTCTCGACGCTGAAGCTGACGCTGTCGACCGCCTTGAGGCCGCCGAACTGGAGCGAGATCCCGTCGACCGTGAAGAAGCTCATCGGTTGCGCTCCGACTTCACGTAGGTCTTCTGTCGCTTGAAGGTCGCCTTCTTGTAGAGCGGGAAGAGCTGGAAGAAGAGCTTCACCTTGAGCCAGCGGCCGTACAGTCCGTAGGGCTCGAACAGAATGAACATCATGATGATGAGGCCGTAGATCGCGCCCTTGAGGCCGGCGGCCGAGCCGATCGAGGACATGGTTTCCCGCAACTTGCCGGCTCCCTCGGGCGACATGCCGAGCGAAGAGGCGAGGCTGGCGCCCAGCACCGGCACGTCGTCCTTCAGGGCCGTCAGGAACGGATCGACCATGACGATGAAGATCGCGCCCAGCACCGCGCCGTGCACGCCGAACGCGCCGCCGATGATGATCACCATGATGAACTCGATCGAGAGCAGCAGGGTGAACATCTCGGGCGAGATGAAGGACATCTTGTGAGCGAACAGGACACCCGCCATGCCGGTGAGGGCGGCGCTGATGGCGAAGGACTTCACCTTGTAGCCGGCCAGGTCGATGCCCATGCTCTTGCCCGCGGTCTCCGAATCGCGGATCGCGATGAAGGCGCGGCCGGTGGGCGAGCGCAGCAGGTTCAGCGCCAGCAGGATCGATCCGACGAGGACCAGCAGGCAGAGGAAGTAGAAGGCATCGCCGTCGCGCGGGATCGGCTGGCCAAGGAGATCGATCGTGCGGACCCGCATGCCCTCGTTGCCGTGCGTGACCGATTCCCAGCGCGCCAGGATTTCCTCGACGATGAAGGCGAAGGCGATGGTGGCGATCACGAGGTAGATGCCGCTGAGCCGCAGGGCCGGGAAGCCGACCATCGCGCCGACCGCGCCGGTGATGATGGCGGCCGCAGGGAAATAGACGATGAACGGTATGCCCTTGCTCTGCATGAAGCCGGCGGTGTAGGCACCGATGGCGAGGAAGGCGGCGTGGCCAAGGGAGGCCTGCCCGGTGAAGCCCGTCAGGATGATCAGCGCCACGCCGACGATGGCGTAGATGAAGACGAACACCATCTGGCTCTGGAGGTAGCTGCCGACCAGATAGGGCGCGGCGATCATCACCGCCAGCAGCACGCCGTAGGACCACCAGTAGCCGCCGTGCTTCAGCAGCTTGATGTCCTGGTTGTAGTCGGTCTTGAAGACGAAACGCATGGGCTCAGACCTTCTTGCGCATGCTGGGACCGAACAGCCCGTGCGGTCGCACCAGCAGGACGATCAGGAGCACGACGTAGGGGGCGACGTCCTTCCAGCCCTGCGGCAGGTAGAAGCCGGCCAGCGTCTCGATCACGCCGATGATCAGGCCACCGATCAGCGCGCCGGGGATCGAGCCGAAGCCGCCCAGCACGGCCGCCGGAAAGGCCTTGAGGCCGAGGGCGAGGCCGACGTTGGAATGGATGAAGGTGATGGGCGCCAGCAGCACCCCCGCCGTCGCCGCAACCGCGGCGCTGATCGCCCAGATCAGCGAGACCACGCGCTTGACTGGGATGCCCATGTAATAGGCAGCCAGCATGTTCTCCGAGGTGGCGCGCATCGCGGTGCCGAGCCGCGTGTAGTTGAAGAAGGCATAGAGCACGACACAGAGGATGACGGTGGCCACGATCACGGAGAGCTTGTCGTGCGCGATCACGAGGTCGCCGAGCTTCAGAACGCCGGTCGAGAAGGGGGTCTCGATCTTGAGGTCGTCGGTGCCCCAGATCATGCCGGCCACGGAGCGCAGGAAGTAGCCGAGACCGATCGTCGCCATGACGATGGAGAATTGTGGGTAGCCAAGTATGGGCCGGATCAGGATTCGCTCGGTGGCCATGCCGAACACGGCCATGCCGCAGACGGCAAAAAGGAAACCGAGCCAGTAGTCGAGGCCGACGAGCCCGATGAAGGTAAAGACGAAGAACCCGCCCAGCATCATCAGGTCGCCCTGGGCGAAATTCACGACTTCCGTCGCCTTGTAGATGAGCACGAAGCCCAGCGCGATCAGGCCGTAGACGCAGCCGAGAGCGATTCCGCTCACCAGCTGCTGGATGAAATCGAGCATTCCCCTACCCTGTAAACCGGCCGTTTAATGGCTTCGTGTTCAACTCGAATCATAAGACATGGCCGCCCTGAGGAGAGTCAATGGATTTTCGCTCAGTGCAATGTACTGTTCGCAGATCAAGCGCTGTCACCGGAGATTACCATGTCGCTCGCCGAGCAGGCCCTTCCGTCGGGGAGGCCGCCGTCGCCGTTCTATACCGAGGAGCACGAGGCCTTCCGGAGCACAGTCCGCCGGTTCGTCGAGCGCGAGATCATGCCCCATGTCGACCAGTGGGACGAGGCGGAGGAGTTCCCGCGCGAACTTTTCCGCAAGGCATCCGCTGCAGGGCTGATGCAGCTCGGCTTCCCGGAGGCCTATGGCGGCGTCCCGACCGACCCCTTCTTCGGGATCGTCAAGGCCGAGGAGATGGCGCGCCATGGCAGCGGCGGGCTCAATGCCAGCCTCAACAGCCACACGATCGGCTCCCCGCCCATCGCCGCGCTCGGCCCGGAATGGATGAAGCGCAAGGTGCTGCCCGAGGTGCTGGCCGGCGAGAAGATCAGCGCGCTCGCCATCACCGAGCCCAGTGGCGGCTCCGACGTCGCGAACCTCAGGACCACGGCGCGGCGCGAGGGTGACCACTACGTCGTCAACGGCTCGAAGATGTTCATCACCTCCGGGATGCGCGCCGACTACTACACGGTCGCCGTCCGCACCGGCGGGCCGGGCGCGGGCGGCGTCTCGCTGCTGCTGATCGAGCGCGACCGCGAGGGCTTCGCCCGCTCCAAGCTCAAGAAGATGGGCTGGTGGGCCTCCGACACCGCCCAGCTCTTCTTCGACAATGTCAGGGTTCCGGTCGAGAACCTGATCGGCGAGGAGAATCGCGGCTTCATCGGCATCATGCTGAACTTCAACTCCGAGCGGCTGGGCATGTCGGCCGGCGCCTGCGGCTACGCCAAGGTCTGCCTCGACGAGGCGATCGCCTACGCCCGCGAGCGACATACCTTCGGCAAGCCGCTGATCGCCAACCAGGTGGTGCGCCACCGGCTGGTCGACATGGCGATGCGCATCAACGCCGTGAAGTCGACGCTCGAACTCCTTGCCTACAGGGTCGGGCAGGGCGAGAAGCCGGTCGCCGAGATCTGCATGCTGAAGAACCTGGCGACCTCGACGATGGAGTTCTGCGCCAACGAGGCGATGCAGATCTTCGGCGGCGCGGGCTACCTGCGCGGGGCCAAGGTCGAGCGCATCTATCGCGAGACCAAGGTCATGTCGATCGGCGGCGGCTCGACCGAGATCATGAAGGATCTCGCCGCCCGCCAGATGGGGCTCTAGATGGACAAGGACGCGCGCATCGCGCTTTTCCAGCAGTGGTTCTCGGACAATATCCCGCACAGCAAGGCGCTGGGACTGAAGGTGATCGGCGCCTCGCGTGGCTTCGCCTCGATGCAGCTCGAATGGCGTGAGGAACTCGTGGGCAATCCCGAGACCGGCGTATTGGCGGGCGGACCGCTCACCGCCATGCTCGACGGCTGCTGTGGCATGTCGGTCGCCACCATGCTGAAGGCGCCCGAACCCTTCGCGACCCTCGACCTGCGCATCGACTATGTGCGGCCGGCGGAGCCCGGCAAGCCCGTGATCGCCGAGGCCGAGTGCTATCGCATCACCCGGTCGGTCGCCTTCACGCGCGCCTTCGCCCATCACGGCGACGCCAAGGATCCGATCGCGGCCGCGGCCGGCACCTTCATGCTGGGCACCAAGGGCAAGCCGACGCGGCCGCCGCTGGGAGACAAGTCATGAGCGCGCTGCTCGAACGTCTTGCCGAGGCCCGCAAGGAGGGTAACGTCGCCCGCCTGGCCGAGGCGATCCCCTATGCGCGCTGGATGCAGATCGCGCCGGAGAACGGTACCGGCGAGCTGCTGACCCGCATGCGCTTTCACCCGGAGCTGATCGGCAACACCTTCCTCCCGGCGATCCACGGCGGCACCCTGGGCGCGATGCTCGAGATGGCGGCGATCTTCCATCTCCTGTGGGAGACGGAGACCGAGACGGTGCCGAAGATCGTCAACATCACCGTCGACTACCTGCGCTCGGCCCGCCCGGTGGACGTGATCGCCTGCGCCAAGGTGACGAAGCAAGGGCGGCGAATGGTGAATGTCTTCGCCGAAGCATGGCAGGAGGACCGCTCCCGACCCGTGGCGACGGCCAACGCCCACTTCCTGGTAAAGTCCGACGCCGACGCTCCGCCGTCGCTTTAGGTGTCGCGGTCGTTCTGAGAGAAGCGCCGAAGGTCCTGTCCTGGCTTCAACGCTTTCTGCGCTGGAAAAGAGGTCCTTCGACTGCGCCGCCCTCGGGGCGGCTCCGTTCAGGACCACGGATGCAGGTCACCCCAGCGGGTTGCTGAGATCCACACCGTAGTGCCGGGCACTACTCGCCATGTAGTGGTCGCGTCCGTGCACCGGCTCGCCGCGGACCGCGGCATCGACCATGTCGATGAAGGTGTGCCAGCCCATCGCGTTGAGCTTCACGAAAGACTCCAGGACCGGCAGGTGCTCCAGGGTGAAGACAGTGCCCTCGGCCGCCGCCGCGAGAGTCAGGATCACGTAGGACTCGGGGTAGGGCGACATGGCGTCACCCGAATTGTACACGTTCCATGTGTAGGCCAGCCGGCCCGGCGGCTGCCATTGCGTGACGACGCCGCGAATGTGACCGCCCATTAGCGACACGGCGCCGCCCACTCTGGGTTCGATCCGCCCGTCGCCGTACCAGCCGGGCAGTCGGCCGGGGTCCGCCAGGAAGCCCCAGGCCTGCGCCGGCAGGCAGGGGAGGAGCCTTTCGAAGCGCACCATATGCGCATGGGTGAATTGCGCGCCGTCGCTCATGGACTTTCCCGCCTCTTGCCTTAAAGGAATTGCCGCAGATGGATTACGATTCCCTCAAGACCGTGAGCGACGACGTCGTTCGCGACGGCGCCAGCTTCGAGGCCTATCGGCAATCGGGTGATCTGATCGATTCACAACACCCGACAATCGTGGCCTATGCAAGGCGCGTGGCCGGCAATGGCAGTGACCGTGAGAAGGCGCTGCGCCTCTATTACGCCGTGCGCGACGAGCTGCGCTATGATCCCTACAACACGCCGATGCGGCGGGAAGCCTATCGCGCCAGCGCAACCGTCGAGGCGGGGCACGGATACTGCGTGAACAAGGCGGGCGTGCTGGCCGCGGTCTGTCGCGCCGCCGGAATTCCCGCGCGTCTGGGCTATGCCGACGTGCGCAATCACATGACGACGCAGCGGCTCTCGGAACTGATGGGCAGCGACGTCTTCCACTATCACGGCTATACCGACGTCTGGCTGGACGGGCGCTGGATCAAGGCGACGCCCGCATTCAACCGCGAGCTCACCGACAAGTTCGGCCTGAAGCCGCTCGACTGGGACGCCGTGGGCGATTCGATCTACCACCCGTTCGACCTGAGCGGGCGGCGTCACATGGAATACCTCGCCTATCGCGGCGTCTTCGCCGACATCCCGTTCGACGAGATCCGGGACGCCTTCCGCCACTACTACCCGCGCCTGTCGAAGGCGCAGGAGGAGATGGCGCCCGGGGGAGATTTCGGTGCCGAGGGCGCGGCAGAATCAGGGATCGGGGCAAAGACCACGTGAACCTCGCACCGCGGTCGCCCGCCTACATTGCCCTGCTGGTGGCGCTGGGCAGTTTCGGCCCGCTCACGATGAGCATCTACACGCCGGTCATGCCGTCGGTCGGTCACGAACTGCTGGCGACGCCGGAGAACGTTAAGCTGACGCTCACGACCTACATGCTGGGCTTCGCCGTGGGCCAGCTGTTCTACGGGCCGCTCAGCGACCGCTTCGGGCGGCGGCCGGTCCTGCTGGGCGGGCTGCTGTTCTTCACGATCACGAGCTTCGCCTGTTCCTTCGCTCCCTCGATCGGCGGGCTGATCGGCCTGCGCATCCTGCAGGGGCTGGGCGCGGCGTCGGGATCGGTGCTGGGCCGGGCGCTGACGCGCGACGCCTACACGTTCAAGGAAATGCCGCTGGTCATGAGCTGGATCTCGCTCGGCCAGAACATCGCACCCTCCCTGGCGCCGACCGTCGGCGGCTTCCTCGGCGAATGGGCGAGCTGGCGCGCGACCTTCTGGTTCGTGGGCGGCTTCGGCTCGATCCTGTTTCTGGTCACGCTCGCGGGCCTTCGCGAGACCAACAAGTTCCGCAGCGAGCGCATCGACCTGTCGAGTCTGCTGCGCGGATCGGGGGAGATGCTGCGCGACCGCCGCTTCCTCGGCCACATCCTGCCGCTGGGTTTTGCCTTCGCGATGAACTTCGGGATGCTGGCCGGTGTGCCCTTCGTGCTGCAGGAGAGCATGGGATTCAGCCCGCGCGAGTTCGGCCTGATCGTGTTGCTCTCGGTCGGTGGCTTCACGCTGGGCACCTTCGTGAACAACCGGCTGGTAGGCCGCGTCGCACCGGTCGATATCATCATGTTTTCCGGTTGGTTCCACGTTGCGGCACTGGTCGGCATGGCGGCTCTTTCGCTCTCCGGCATCGTCACCTGGTGGGCCATCGTCGGGCCCCACATGCTGTTGAGCTTCGGCACCGGCATGATCGTGGCCAACGCCAATGCCGGTGCCGTGGGCATGTATCCGAGACTGGCGGGCACGGCCTCGTCGCTGGCTGGCCTCGCCCAGATGGGCATGGGCGCGATGGGTACCGTCGCCGTCGCGGCGCTCTCGGTCGTCGGCAGCCGCTACATCGCGATGCCGATGGTGATCGGACTGGCGCCCTTCGCCGTCGCGACGGTGCTGAGCGCGCGGTTGTTGCGCGGCGAGCCGCGGACACCGAAACTGGATCAATAGAAGAGGGAGAGAGAAGACAATGGCGAACATGCTGAAGGACAAGGTCGTGCTGGTCACCGGCGCGGGCGGCGGCATCGGCCGCGAGATGGCGCTGCTGGCGGCCAAGGAAGGCGCCAAGGTCGTGGTCAACGATCTCGGCGGCGCGGTCGACGGCGAGGGCAGCGGCAGCGCGACGGCGGCCGAGAAGGTCTGCGCCGAAATCGCGGCGGCCGGCGGCCAGGCCGTGCCGAATGGCGACAGCGTCGCGGATCCGGCCGGCGCGGAGCGCATGGTCAAGGCGGCGGTCGAGAATTTCGGCCGCATCGACGGCGTCATCAACAATGCCGGCATCCTGCGCGACCGCATCTTCCATCGCATGAGCCACATGGACTGGAAGATGGTGATCGACGTCCATCTCAACGGCTCGTTCAACACCAGCCGCGCCGCCGCCAACTACTTCAAGGAACAGAAGTCGGGCGCGTTCGTGCACTTCACCTCGACCTCCGGCCTCGTCGGCAACTTCGGCCAGGCCAACTATTCGGCGGCCAAGATGGGTATCATCGGCCTGTCGCGCTCGATCGCGCTCGACATGGCGGCGTTCAATGTCCGCTCGAACTGCATCTCGCCGTTCGCCTGGACGCGCATGATCGGCACCATCCCCGCCGACACCGAGGCGCAGAAGGCGCGCCTGGAGCGCTCCAAGAAGATGACGCCGGCCAAGATCGCGCCGATGGCCGTCTACCTGCTGTCCGATTCGGCGCAGGAGCAGGGCATCACCTCGCAGATCTTCGGTGTGCGCATGAACGAGATCATGCTGTTCAACGCCAACCGCCCGGTACGCTCCGTGCATAACTCCGAGGGCTGGACCCTTGAGGACATCGCCGAGCACGCCGTGCCGTCCATGAAGCCCTACTTCACCGACATGAAGCGCTCGCCCGAGTACTTCACCTGGGATCCGATCTAGGTCCCAGACGCCAACAGCCCCTCATCCCGCGAAGGTAACGCCTTTGCGGGATGAGGTTCGCCAACCGGAGTTGAGACATGGCCGCCGAGAGCATGAAGAACGAGCCCAAGATCGATCCCAAGGAGATCCTCGAAGGGATCGTCGAATGGATCGAGATCGAGAGCCCGAGCCACGACGCGAAGGCGGTCAATCTCATGGTCGACAAGGTCGAGGGCCAGTTCCGCGACCTCGGTCTCAACCTCGACCGCACGCCGGGATGCGACGGCTTCGGCGACATCCTTGAAGCCAGGACCCCGGCCGAATGGAGCACGGGGCAGGGCAAGGGCATCCTGGTCCTCGCCCACCTCGATACGGTGCATCCGCTGGGGATGAAGGAGAAGGAGCTGAAGATCCGCCAGGAAGGCGACAGCGTCTTCGGCCCCGGCATCTATGACATGAAGGCGGGCGGCTACATCGCCTACTACGCGCTGCGCCACCTGATTCGCCAGGGCAAGCGCACCAAGCTGCCGGTGACCTTCCTGTTCATTCCCGAGGAAGAGGTCGGCAGCCCGACCTCGCGTGCCCGTATCGAGGAAGCCGCCCGGGGCCACAAATACGCGCTGGTCATGGAGCCGGGCCGCGACGGCGACAAGGTCGTGACCTCGCGCAAGGGCGTCGGCCGCTTCACGCTAACGGCCAAGGGCCGCGCCGCCCACGCTGGCGTGCGCCACGAGGACGGCCGCAGCGCCATCCTCGAGATCGCCCGCCAGATCGTGCGCATCGAGGAGAAGACCGACTATGCGCGGGGCATCACCTGCAACGTCGGCCTGATCCGCGGCGGCTCGGGCGTCAACGTGACGCCGGCCGAGTGCTCGATCGACGTCGACCTGCGCGTGCCCAGCATGCAGCTCGCCGAGGAGATGACGCACTGGTTCCTGAACCTCGAGCCGATCGGCAAGGAAGTCGAGCTGACGGTCGAGGGCGGCATGAACCGGCCGCCCTATCAGAAGGATGCGGGCATCACCGCTCTCTTCCAGAAGGCGCAGGCGATCTATCGCGAACTCGGCAAGGAATTGAACGACGTGCCGCTGACCGGCGGCGGCAGCGACGGCAACTTCACAGCGGCACTCGGCATTCCGACGCTCGACGGTCTCGGCGCCGACGGCAAGGGCGCCCACGCGATCACTGAGCAGATCTATTTCTCGTCGCTGCAGCCGCGCACCTACCTGTGCGCGCGCCTGCTGGAGACGCTGGAGTAGGGCCGCACGTCTTCCCGAGCCGAGCGAAGGACCTCGCCTGGCAGGCAGCCGACTGCGTTGCGAACGGGAGATTCCTCGCCGCGCTCAGGATGACGGCACTGCCTCAGTATGCCGCCGTGAAGCGCTTGCGGAGATGCTTGGGCTTCTCGATCTCGTTCACGATGGCGACCGCGAAGTCCTCCCGGCTGATCCGGCTCTCGCCGTTCTTGTCTTCCAGCAGCTGATCCTTGCCGAGCCGGAACTTGCCGGTGCGGTCGCCAGGCTGGATCGAGGCCGGCGGCGAGATCGCCGTCCAGTCGAGGTCCTTGATCTTGCGCACCTCCTCCAGCGCCAGGGATGCGGGCTTGGAGGTCGGCGGCTGGATGCCGCGATCGGCCATGTGGTCGAGATGGGTGCGGCCGTCGGCGCGCAGAAGGCTTCCGGCGCCGACCACGAACAGGACGCGCTTCACGCCGCTCTTCCGCACCGCGTCGAGAACATGATGGACGCTGGCTTCGTTCCACTTCACGGAGGCGACGACGATGTCGTGACCCTTCAGGATCGCCGCCATCGACTCCGCGTCGGTGGTGCTGCCCTGCTTGACGGTCATGCCCGGCCGCGGCTTCAGCTTCGAGGCGTCGCGGGTGATGGCGGTGACGCTGTGCTTTCGGGACAGCGCCTCGTCGAGGACATGGCTGCCGATGTTGCCCGTGGAGCCGATGAGGGCGATGGTGGTCATTGTGGCGTTTCCTTCATGAGATCGCGCAGAGCCGCGACCGTCTCGGCCGGCGCCTCCTGGGGGACGTTGTGGCCGATGTGCGGCAGCATGCGCCGCTCGTATCCGCCGGTAAACTTGTCGGCCTGCCCGTCGCGATCCGACGCGGGGCCGACGCCGTCCGCCGCACCGTGCAGGTTGATGGTGGGCACCCGGATGACCGGCTGCTTCGCCAGCTGTGCCTCGAGTGGCTCCAGCAGCGGATCGCCCTTGGCATAGCCGTAGCGGTGCCGATAGGACTGGATCACCACGTCGACGAAGTCGGGATTGTCGAACGACGATGCCGTCCTCTCGAATGTCGCCTCGTCGAACGTCCATTCCGGCGACCACAGCTTCCACAGCAGCCGGCAGACGTCGCGGCGGTTCTTGGTGAGGCCCGCGCGGCCGCGCTCCGTGTTGAAGTAGTACTGGTACCAGAGCCGGTGCTCGGCGGCCGCCGGTGCCGGTTCCACCGACGCGGCGATGTTCTGCAGATTGTAGCCGGTGCAGCTCACGAGGCAGCGCACGCGCTCGGGCCAGAGGGCGGAGACGATGCAGGCCGCCCGGCCGCCCCAGTCGTAGCCTGCCAGCGCCGCGCGCTCGATGCCGAGGGCTTTCATGAACTGGCGCAGGTCGTGGCCGAGGGCCGCCTGCTCGCCCGAGCGCAGGGTGTCGGGCGACAGGAAACGCGTGGGACCGTAGCCCCGCAGATAGGGGACGAGGACACGGTTGCCGTCGGCCGCCAGCGCCGGCGCGACCTCGTCGTAGGCGCGCACGTCGTAGGGGAAGCCGTGCAGCAGGATCACCGGCGCGCCGTCGGGCGGGCCGTGCTCCTCGTACGTGACGTCGAGGACGTCGGTGCGGACGGTATTGCGGTGCATGTGCTGACATATAGCCGTCCCCGCGCGGCGTTGACAGTCGCCCGTGCCGCGCCCAGCCTTTCGGGATGAGCCGGATCGGCGATTTCCTCACCCTGGAACAGATGCGGCGCCTCGGGGCCAGATCGAACCTCATGGGCGCGCTGCTGGTCCTGCACGCCTGGGCGCTGATCGGGTGCGGCATGGCGCTGTTCGCCTGGTGGCCCAATCCGTTCACCTTCCTGCTCGGTGTGATGGTGATCGGCGGCCGCCAACTCGGCATTGCGATCCTGATGCACGACGCGGCGCACGGTCTGCTGTTCGCCGACCGCCGCCTCAACGACTGGGTCGGAAGCTGGCTCTGCGCGTTCCCGGTGTTCACCAGTCTCACGCTCTATCGGCCCTATCACCTGCAGCATCACCGCTTCACCCAGCAGCCTCAGGATCCCGATCTCGGCCTGTCGGCGGCTTTCCCGACCAGCCGCACGAGCCTGCGGCGCAAGATCGTGCGCGATCTCACGGGACAGACCGCGTTCCTGCGGCGCGGCGAGCAGCTTCGTCGTGCGCTCGGCCCCGCGGACGCGCCGATCGCCACTCAACTCGGCAACCTGTGGCGCCGGGAGAAGGGGCCGCTGGTCGCGAACGCCGTCCTGCTCGTGGGGCTGTCGGCCATCGGTTACTGGTGGCTGTATCCGGTGATGTGGCTGCTGCCGCTCGCCACCTGGTACCAGCTCGTGAGCCGGATCCGGAACATCGCCGAGCATGCCGTGGTGCCGGACAACGACGATCCTCTCCGCAACACCCGGACGACCCACGCCAACCCGTTGATGCGGCTGCTGGTGGCGCCCTATTGGGTGAACTACCACCTCGAGCATCACCTGTTCATGTTCGTGCCGTGCTGGCGCCTGCCGCAGGCGCACCGGGCCCTGATCGAGGCCGGTCGCGGCCCGTCGATGGAGTTGAAGCCCGGCTATCTCGCCGTCCTGAAGGCGGCGACGACAGGCGCGTCGCCGGGTGGCCGCGGCTCCGGCGAGCGAATGGCCCAGCACATCTGATCGATCCGTCAAAGAAAAAGGCGGTCCCTGGGGACCGCCTTTCGATTCTTTCCGTTTCGCCCGTCTTCTCTACTGAGCCGGGCAGGGGAAGATGTTCATCTCCGGGCCCAGATCGTACGGCGGCGGCACCTGCGACAGCGCCGTGACCTTCGGGTCCATCGCCCAGTCGAAGGCGCGCTTGCCGCGCGAGCAGAATTCCTTGTCGGTCGGGGCGCGCTGCGCCGTGCGGTTGGCGATCTCGGTCACCAGCACGTCGGTGTTGAAGCGCTTGCGGCCGGCCATCTGCGAGAGCGAGCGGGCATTGGTCGCGAACTCGGCTTTGAACTTGTTCACGAAGTCGGCGTAGACCGTCTCGTAGGCGCGGCGTCCGCCGGGGCCCTGGCACTGCAGCGTCACGACCTGCAGTTCCTGCTGCACCATGCGGGCGCGAACGATCGACAGGTCGGCTTCATTGTAGCAGATGGCCCGGATCTGGCCCGCCGGAGGCGAGGGCGGAACGGGCGCCTGGTAGTCGGCTGCCGGGGGCTTCACGGGCGCCGCCGCGGTCTTGGTCTGGCCAAGCGTGCAGCCTCCCAGGGCCAGGATACTGCCCGCAAGAATTGCCGCCTGTGTAAGCCTCTTGAACATCCGCAAACTCCCAACGCCGTTGGCCCGGAAACCGCAGCGGGTACAACAGTTAGACGCCCGTTTCAAATCCAAATACCAGTTGCGGGAGCGGAAGCGCCGAATTGGCTCATTTTTCACTGTAAAGCTTTGGTGAGCGCCCGGTCGAAGATTTCGAGGCCGAGGTCGATTTCCGCTTCGTCCACCGTGAGAGGAGGCGCGATGCGGAAGATGCCGAAGCCGCCTCGAACGGTGCTGGTCATCATTCCCAGTTCCAGGCAGGTGCGGGCCACCTTCTGTGCCAGTTCCGGGTCGGGTGTCCGCGAGCGTCGGTCCTTGACCAGATCGAGGCCCAGCAGCAGCCCTCGTCCGCGAACGTCGCCGATGCAGTCGTAGCGCTGCTGCAATGCCATCAGCCCATCCTTGAGGCGCTTGCCGAGGGTTGCCGCGCGTTCCGTGAACTTATCGCGCAGGATGACCTCCATCACCTTGAGGCCGACGGCGGCGGGCAGGGGATCGGAGGCATGCGTCGTGTAGAACAGGAAGCCGCGCTCGGCCGCCACGTCCTCGATCTCTGGCGTGGTCAGCATGGCGGCGAGCGGCAGGCCGGCGCCCAGGGTCTTGGAAAGGGTGAGATATTGCGGCACCACCCCGTCGCGTTCGCACGCGAACAGTGTGCCGGTTCGGCCGAGGCCGGTCTGCGCCTCGTCGAAGATGAGATGCATGTCGCGCTCGCGGCACTTTTCGGCGAGCGCCGCCATCCAGCCTTCGGGCGGTTCAAGCACGCCGCCGGAACTCAGGATCGGCTCGACGATGCAGGCCGCCAGCGCGCCGCTCGACTGGCGATCGACCAGTTCGAAGCCGAAGTCGAGCTCGCCCTGCCAGTCGTAGGTGCCGCGGTCGTCGATGAAGCGGGAGCGATAGGTGTCGGGGGCGGGCAGGACCAGCGCGCCGGGCTGCAGCGGGCCATAACCCTTGCGGCTCGACGAGTAGGTGGCCGCGGCGGCGCCCCCGGTGACGCCGTGCCAGGAGCGGCTCATGGCCACGATCTCGTGCCGGCCGGTCACCAGCTTGGCCATGCGGAGAGCCGCCTCGTTCGACTCGCCGCCGGTCGAGACCAGCAGCACGCGGTTGAGCCTGCCGGGCGAAACCTTGGCGATCAACGCCGCCAGCTCGACCACGGGCCGCGACAGGATCGTCGAATAGAGATGGTCGAGTTCGCCGATGTAGTGGCGTGCCACCGCGACGATCTCGGGGTGGCTGTGACCCAGGATTGCGCTCATCTGGCCCGACGTGAAGTCGAGGATCCTGCGCCCGTCGGCATCGGTGAAGTAGTTGCCCGCCGCGCTCTCGGCGATCAGCGGCGAGAAGGCGCCGCCGTAGCGCACCAGGTGGGCGTTCGCCTTGGACCAGAAATCGGGATCGGCGTTGCGGCTCATGCGGCCTCCAGGGCGGCCCTGACCAGCGGCATGCGGTCGTTGCCGAAGAACATTTCGTCGCCGACGAAGATCGTCGGGCTGCCGAAACCGCCGCGGGCGATCAGCTCGTCGGTGTTGGCGCGCAGCCGTGCCTTGCAGGACTCCGTTTCGATGCCGGCGAAGAACTGCTGGCGCTCGATGCCGGCGCGCTGGGCGATGTCAGCGAGCACATCTTCGCGGGAAAGGTCGCGGTCGCCGCCCCAATAGGCCTCGAAGGCGGCGGCGGCATAGGGCACGAGCTTGTCCTCGTCGAGCGCGACGAAGGCGCCGCGCATGCATTTGACACTGTTCACCGGGAAAATCGTCGGCGGGAACTTGATGGCGAGCCCGTAGAGGCGGGCCCAGTCCTGCATGTCTTTCAGGGTGTAGGCCTGTTTCCGCGGATTGGGCTTGGCCCGGCTCTCATAGACCGTCTGGTTCACGGCGTTGAACACGCCCCCCACGAGGATGGGCTTCCAGACGATCTCGGCTGCCGTTTCCTGCGCCATGGGCTGGACGGCGTGAAAGGCGAGATAGGTCCACGGGCTGGAACAATCGAAGTAGAAGTCGAGTTTCCGCGCCATTTCGTCTCCCTGGAAGCCGTTCGCCTTGTCGTTGCCACACCTGGCGCATATCTTGCAAATCCATGACGGAACCGGCTGGCCAAAGTAGAGAAATGGGCCCTAAAAAAATTGCCATCGTCGTGCATCAGCAGCATTCGCGGCCCGGACGGGTCGGCGCCCTGCTCGAGAAGCGCGGATACGAACTCCATCGTCTTTGTCCCAATCTGGGCTGCAACCTGCCCGAGGACATGTCCGACTATGCGGGCGTGGTGATCTTCGGCGGACCGATGTCCGCCAACGACTGCGGCACCCTGGCCGGCATCAAGTGCGAACTGGACTGGATTCCGAAGGTGGTCGACGCCGGCGTCCCCTTCCTCGGGCTCTGCCTCGGTGCCCAGCTGCTGACCCGCGCCGCCGGTGGCCGGGTGGGGCCTCACCCCGAAGGCCTGGTCGAGATCGGCTATGTCGATGTCGAACCGACGGAAGCGGGCCGGGCGTGGTTCAGGGGACCGATGAAGGTCTACCAGTGGCATCGGGAAGGCATGACCATTCCGGACTGCTGCGAGTTGCTGGCCACGAACGACCGTTATCCGGTGCAGGGCTTCCAGTGCGGCCCCAACGCCTTCGGCTTCCAGTTCCATCCCGAAGTCACACTGGAGATGAAGAGCATCTGGACGTTGAGCGCGGCCGAGCGGCTGAAGATGCCGGGCGCCCAGCAGCGCGGCGTCCATCTTTCCATGCACGCGCTCTACGATCCGCCGCTCGATCGCTGGATCAACGGCTTCCTCGACCGCTGGCTTGCCACCGATCAGCGGATTTCCGCGCCGTCCGCGAAAGCAGCCGTCTCGTCACCCGAGTTCGCCGCCGCCGCCGACTAGCGGCGCTGCCGGCGGCAGGTTGGTCCCGCGCGCCGGCATGGGCTAGGGTCCCTGTGAAATCCAGGGAGACGCTCAAATGTTGTCCGGTGCGCTGATCTTCGTGTTGGCCGTCGTCCTCGTGGCGCTGGTGCTGGTCTTCGCCGGGGTGAAGACGGTGTCGCAGGGCACCAACTGGACCATCGAGCGGTTCGGCCGCTACACGCGCACCCTGGCGCCCGGCCTGCATTTCATCGTCCCCTTCGTCGACACGGTCGGCCGCAAGATGAACATGCAGGAGAACGTTCTCGACATTCCGGGACAGAAGGTCATCACCAAGGACAACGCCACCGTCCAGGTCGATGCTGTCGCGTTCTACCAGGTCGTCGACGCGGCGCGGGCCGCCTACGAAGTCCAGAACCTCCATCTCGCCATCACCAATCTGGCGCTGACCAACATCCGCTCGGTCATGGGCAACATGGCGCTCGATGAAGCCCTGTCGAAGCGCAACGACATCAACAACACCCTGCTGGCCGTCATCGACCAGGCGACCGGCCCTTGGGGCGTCAAGGTCCTGCGTATCGAGGTCAAGGACATCGCCCCGCCCGACGATATCGTGGTGGCGATGGGGCGGCAGATGAAAGCCGAGCGCGAGAAGCGCGCCACCATCCTCGAGGCCGAGGGCATCCGCGAATCGAGCATCCAGCGCGCCCAGGGCGAGAAGCAGTCGGCCATCCTGACCGCCGAGGGCCGCCGTGAGGCCGCGTTCCGCGACGCGGAGGCTCGCGAGCGCATGGCCGAGGCCGAGGCCCGGGCGACCTCGGTCGTCGCCGCCGCGATCGCCGGCAACGGCGTGCAGGCGACCAACTACTTCCTGGGCACCAAGTACGTCGAGGCTCTGGCCAAGATGGGTTCCAGCACGAATTCCAAGGTGTTCTTCCTGCCCGTCGAGGCGACCGGCGTCATGGCCTCGATCGCGGGCATCGGCGAGCTCGCCAAGGAAGCCCAGGCGCGCGGCGTCGAAGCCACGCGCGCGCGCGGCTCGGTTCCCAACGCGGGCTAGGCGGCCATGTTCAAGATCCTCTTCTGGTACTGGTGGGCGGTCGCGGCGGTACTGCTCGTCTTCGAGATGATGCTGCCGGGCGTGGTCTTCCTGTTTCTGGCCATCGGCGCGGCGGCGGCGGGCCTGTTCCTGCTGGTCGTGCCGGACCTCTCGCTCGAACTGCAGCTCCTCACCTTCGCCGTGATTTCCGTCGCGGCAGCGGTCGGGCTTCGCCGCACGCTGCGCCGGCTGCAGCATGCCGACAATCCCGCGACCTCGACGCTCAATGCGCGGGCCGATGCGCTGATCGGCCGGATCATCGTCCTCGACGAGCCGATCCTGAACGGGCGGGGCCGGGTAATCCTGGGCGACGGCAGCTGGAGCGTGACCGGCCCCGACATGGTGAAGGGCGCCAAGGTGCGCGTGAAATCGGTGAGCGGCACCGAACTGGCCGTGGAGCCGGCGCCATGAGACGCAGGCTCCTGCTGGCGTTGCCCGGACTGCTGGCGGTCGAGGCCGCGAGCGCGCAGACGCCCTATCCCACGAAGACCGTCCGCCTGATGGTCGGCGCCAATGCCGGCGGCGGCACCGACATCGTGGCCCGCATGCTGGCCGAGAAGCTGGCCGAATCGATGAAGGGCACCTTCGTCGTCGAGAACAAGCCCGGCGCCTCCAACACGATCGCCGGCGATCTCACCGCCAAGGCGCCACCCGACGGCCACACGATCCTGGTCGCCACCAACACCGGCCAGGCCATCGCGCCGCATCTGCTGAGGCTCGGCTTCGATCCGATCAAGGACCTGATCCCGATCGGCCTCGTGGTGAACGTGCCCAACGTGCTGGTGGTCGGCGCCTCGGTGCCCGTCAACTCGGTGGTCGAGCTGATTGCCGCGATGAAGGCGCGGCCCGGCGAGTTCAAGTACGCCTCCTCGGGCGTCGGCAGCACGCAGCACATTGCGGGCGAGGCGTTCGACGCGGCGGCCGGCGTGAAGGGGATGCACGTGCCCTACAAGGGCAGTGCGCAGGCCCATCTCGATATCATCGGCGGCAATGTGCAGATGATGTTCGACACGACCTCGTCGGCGATGGGCCAGATCAAGGCCGGCAAGTTCAAACCACTGGCCGTCACTTCGGAGCGTCGCAGCAGCGAGTTGCCCGATGTTCCGACGCTCGCCGAGGCGGGCCTGCCGGGTTTCGACATGACGACCTGGTACGGCGTCTACGTGACGGCGGGCACGCCGCCTGACATCGTCACGAAGCTGCAGGCCGAGCTGACTCGCATCGTGGCGCTGCCCGACGTTCAGGCGAAGCTGCGCGGTCTCGGCGGCGAGCCCGGTACCATGAGCGTGGAGCAGTTCGCGCGCTTCAATGCCCAGGAATACGAGCGTTTCGGCCGCCTGATCCGCGAGGCCAACATCAAGCCGGAGTGATGGCCGAGCAAAGCTCGGCCGTTGAGCGGCAGGACATTGCCTGGCAATGTCCGAGAGCGCCGAAGAAAGGTCGTTCACTCAAGACTTGGCGATCCACGCCTTGATCTTGTCGATCGTTGCCCGCTCGATGCCATTGTAGCCGTGATGGGCGCGGGCCTCGCAGTCGTCGCCGGTTGACGTGCCGCCCGCCACCTCGATCGTCTCCGCGCCATTGCTCCTGGCTGACGCCGAGGCGGAGGGCTTGGTGACCCGGCACGCATCCATCGCGTGATAGACGACGAGGTGCCGGCTCTTGAATCTCCTCGTGTCGAAGCTCGCGATCCGGTTCATCGACGAGGTATGGACGAAGCCCGCGACCATACCGTCGAGGGCCGGCGACAGGGTCATCGTCGAATCGGTGCTGCGGCTGGTGCCGATGACGTAGACCGGGATGCTGCCGTAGCGGCGCTGGAGGTCGCGTACGATCGCCAGGATACGATCGGGTGTCGTGGTCGCGTCCGTCGATGCTGCAACGAACGGTCCTTCCGCGAATATCTCCCGCGATCGGATGAGGAAGTTGCCGGCGAGGGAAAGCGTGAGCTTGCCGTCGATCAGGCGCGGATCGAGGTTGCCCGACCCGCCGGGCATCAGGATGACACCGTAGCGCGGTGTGCCGCCGCCGGTCGTGAGCACGTAGGGAATATCCTTGCCGTCCGGCAGTCGGGCGCTCACCAGCTCGTCCCGTGCGGACGCGGTGCTCGCGGCCGTGATGCTCAGCAGAACGGCAAGACAGACCAGTCTCTTCAGCATTATTTGCGCCTCCGGACCGAGTAAGACCCTAGTGTCCGTGCAAGAGGGTTGCAAATATTTAACCCATAGGTTAACAAAAACCGTCAGACATGGAGGATCGCGATCGAACGGTCTTACGGCTGGGTCATCGTCGGTGCCGGCGCCCTGATGGGATGCGTCGCCATCGGTGCGCTGTTCTCTCTGGCGGTCTTCCTCCAGCCCATGTCGGACGATACCGGCTGGTCGCGCACCGGTATCTCGAGTGCCATGACCCTCGACTTTCTCACGATGGGCGTCGCGGCATTCGGGTGGGGCGCACTGAGCGATCGCTTCGGACCGCGCGTCGTCGTGCTGTCGGGTGCGCTCCTGCTGGGGCTCGGTCTTGCGCTCGCCAGCCGCGCCACGAGCCTGCTCGAATTCCAACTCATTTACGGGGTCGTCGTCGGCATCGCCGCCGGGGCAGTGTTCGCACCAATGATCGCGACCGTGACCGGTTGGTTCGACCGGCATCGCAGCCTTGCCGTGTCGCTGGTGTCGGCCGGCATGGGCGTCGCGCCCATGACCATCTCGCCCTTCGCCCAGTGGCTGGTCTCCGCATACGACTGGCGCACGGCACAGATGACGATCGCCATCGCGGCCTGGGTGCTGCTGGTTCCGGCGGCCCTGCTGGTCCGCCGCCCGCCGGAAGTCACGGCGGCGTCGCCCGGAATGCCGGCGGAGGGCGGGGAGGGGATGACCGTCGGACAGGCGCTGCGCTCGCCGCAGTTCATCGTGCTTTCGCTCACCTTCTTCTGCTGCTGCGCGGCGCATTCCGGCCCGATCTTCCACACGGTGAGTTACGCACTCGCCTGTGGCCTGCCGGCCATGACGGCCGTGACGATCTACAGCGTCGAGGGACTGGCGGGGTTGGGCGGCCGAATCCTGTTCGGTCTCCTGGGCGACCGGTACGGCGCTCGGCGGATCGTCGTCCTCGGGTTGATGGTCCAGGCGGTCGGAGCCGGCAGCTACTACTTCACCCGCGATGCCGGGGAGTTCTACGCCGTCGCGGTCCTGTTCGGCATGGCCTATGGCGGCGTGATGCCCCTATACGCCGTGATCGCCCGAGAATACTTCCCAATGCGCATCATGGGCACCGTGTTCGGCGGCGCAGCGATGATCTCCAGCCTGGGGATGGCGCTGGGGCCCGCGGCCGGCGGCTGGATCTTCGATACCTTCCACGGCTACGGTTATCTCTACATTGCATCCTTCGGCATCGGCCTCGCGGCTGTCGCGGTGGCCCTGGCCTTTCCACCTGTCCCATCGCAACGTGAAGGGGCTGTGCGGCCCGCCTGACGGCACCTCCACAATATTGCGCCCCCAGCGCAACGCCGGGGCTCTTCTGCGGGTTGATCGGGTAACGGAACCCGGAGTCTTCGATGAAACTGGCCTTGCCTGTGCTGCTGATCCTCGCAACCGGCGTCGCCCACGCCCAGCCGCAGCGCTTCAATTCCGACTTCAGCACAATGCAGGAGTCCGGGCCGCCGGTGGCCGGCGGCAGCGGCATGACGGCCGGCCCGAACTGGAAGAACCAGGCGACGCTTCCGATGCCGGGTTCGCAGGAGATCAGCGAGCTGCCTCGCTACCCGCTTACCGACCAGCCGGTCCCGTCCAGATCGGTGGCGCCCCCGGTGCAGAGGGCTGCGCCGCGCGCCTTACGCTAAGCCTAGATGATGGCCTCGCCGTCCTGGAGGAACGCTTCCAGCGCGCGCTCGTGCGGCGCGAGGTCGAGGCCTTGGGCCGCGATCCAGTCGTCGTTGTAGTAGGTGTGCCCGTAGCGCTCGCCGCCGTCACAGATCAGCGACACCAGGGAGCCCTTGCGGCCTTCCGCCTTCATCCGCGAAGTCAGGATGCACAGCGCGACGAAGTTCGTGCCGGTCGAACCGCCGACCTTGCGGCCGAGCAGTCGTGACAGCACCCGCATGCCGGCCAGCGATTGCGCATCCGGCACGCGCATCATGCGATCGATCATGTTGGGCATGAAGGATGGCTCGACCCGCGGGCGGCCGATCCCTTCGATGCGCGAACCGCGATCGCAAGTCGCCTGGAGGTTGCCCTTCGAGAAGGCTTCGAAGAAGGCCGAGTATTCGGGATCCGCGACGCAGAGGCGGGTGGCGTGGCGCATGTAGCGGATGTAGCGGCCGAGCGTGGCCGTCGTGCCGCCGGTGCCGGCGCTCATCACGATCCAGGTGGGGACGGGATGGGGCTCGCGGCTCATCTGCTCGAAGATCGATTCGGCGATGTTGTTGTTGCCGCGCCAGTCGGTGGCCCGCTCGG
Organism: Reyranella aquatilis; assembly: GCF_020880995.1. Lineage (GTDB taxonomy): Bacteria > Pseudomonadota > Alphaproteobacteria > Reyranellales > Reyranellaceae > Reyranella > Reyranella aquatilis. The sequence continues at coordinate 154,587 of NZ_JAJISD010000008.1, forward strand.
CATAGGTGAACTGGTCGACGTAGACGCCCTTCAGGTCGGCGGCGAGCTTCTCGGCGGCGGCATAGATGCCGCTTCCGTCGGCGATGAGATGACAGGTGCCGTGCCGCCGCTCGATCTCGGCGATCTTCTCGGCCGAGGTCGAAGCCGACATCACGGCATGGAAGGGCAGGCCGAGCAGTCGCGCGAAATAGGCTTCGGAGATGGCCGTCGAGCCCGACGAGGCCTCGACGATCGGCGTGTCGTGCCGGATCCGCCCGTTGCAGATGCCGTAGAGGAACAAAGAGCGCGCCAGCCGGTGCTTCAGGCTGCCGGTGGGATGGGTCGATTCGTCCTTGAGATAGACGTCGATCCCGTCGAGCACCGGCAGGTCGAGGCGCAGGAGATGCGTATCGGCCGAGCGGCGCTGATCGTTGCGGATCAGCTCCAGCGCCTGCCGGGACCATTCGGCATCGTTGTGACGGGCTACCGCCTCGTCGAGAAGCTGCAGGTGCGTCATGGTCCGCTCGTCCGTTTCCCGGTTCGTGCTGTCAGTCGCGACGATCTTCGCGGACGAAGGGCTCGCAGCTCAATATCTTTGGCAAGAAAATTCAAATACTTCCACCGACGTGTCGCCCTCTCCGAGCATGCGACCTTCAAGGTCGAATGGGCCGTTAGGACCTTTTGCCTTGTAGAGAAATCTGAAAGCACGGCCGTCGGACAGCAGGATCGACATCGCCGGATTGGTCGGTGACCCCAGCGGGTAGGTTTGAAAGGCTCTGCCTTTGATGTCCCATGCTCCCCCCTGGCCACCCGGAGTGACCTTGTCGCGGCGGAAGTCGATCTTGAAATTGGCGCCTCCGGTACTCACCGAACACCCGCCCTTGAGTGTGCAGGTGTATCTGAGGGTTTCCTTGCAGGCCACTCGGACCGCTTGATCCCAGACAGGCTTCGTCGGAACCCAATCCTGCGCGAAAGACTCAGTCGACAGGATCAGGAGCGCAACACCGCCCAGTATCTTTGCGGCTGCCTGCATCTAGCCGCCGATGATCTTCTTCTCGATCATGCAATGGATGCCCTTGTTGCCGTCCACCGTCTGCGTGACGTGCAGGTCGGCTTGCAGACTGCAGAGCATGTAGGCGTCCTCGGGCTTGAGGCCGGTCTTGGCGGTGATCAGCCGGATCATGTCGCGCAGGGCTTCCTTGGCGGCGTCGTCGAGATCCTGGTCGAAACCGTGGGTGATCCAGTGCGTCGCGGTCTCGGCGCGCGGGTTGTTGAGCTTCATGCCCTTGTGCAGGGTGAACTTGAAGGTGCCGCTGAGGCTGGTCTCGAGCGCCGTCAGGTTGACCTCGCCGTCGCCCTGGACTCCGTGGCCGTCACCGGTCGAGAACAGGCCGCCGTCGGCGAAGACGGGGAAATAGACGGTCGTGCCGACGCGGAAGTGCTTGTTGTCGATGTTGCCGCCGAAGGCGCGCGGCTCGACCGAGCTGCACTGGCCCCATTCCGGCGGCGGGGCGACGCCCATGATGCCGAAGAAGGGCTTCAGTTCGATCTCGGTGCCCCACGGCATGGTGCAGACGCCGCGGTTGGAATCGATCGGAATGTGGGTCAGGCGGAAGAAGGGGAAGTCCTCGGGCAGGGTGCCCATCAGCGGCCGCTGCACGTTCCAGCCCCAGTTGGTGCGGAACTTGATGTCGAGCACCTCTACCGCCAGCACGTCGCCGCGCTCGGCGCCTTCGACATGGACCGGGCCGGTCAGGATGTGGCGGCCGATATGCGGCTTCAGCTTGGCCAGGATTTCGCGATGCTCTGGCAGGACGTTGAACGGTTCGCCCGGCAGGATTTCGGCGGCGCCGGAGACGCAGTGGATGGTGGCCGTGTCGCCCGACTTGATGCGAAGCTGCGGCTCCAACTGGCTGTCGAAATAGCCCCAGTGGCAGGTCTCGGGCGAAGAGTGCAGCTCGTGGTTGGCCATTTCGATCCTCAAATGTAGTGTCCTGCGCCCGAAGCACATACCGTGCCCGGGGAATCATCTCAAATCCGGGCCCAGTCTTCCGTGAACTACCGCCACGGCTTTCACGCCGGCAATTTCGCCGATCTGCTCAAGCATACCGCGCTCTGCGAGTTGCTCCGGCTGCTGACGGCCAAGGACAAGAAGCTGTTCGTGCTGGATACCCATGCCGGCGCGGGCGGCTACGATCTCGCCGGTTCGCAGGCGCGCCGCACGGGCGAGGCCGAAGCGGGGATCGGGCGGCTGATAGCCGAGCCCAGGACCGGGATGCCCGACGCGGTCGCGCGTTATCTCGCCGCCGTCCAGGCCTACGATCGCAAGTTCGGACCGGCTGGCGGGACGCTGCATCGCTATCCCGGCTCGCCGCGCCTGATCCGGGCCGCCCTGCGGCCGGGCGACCGGTTCATCGCCTGCGAAAGGCACCCCGAGGAAGCCCTCAAGCTCAAGCGCGAGTTCGCCGGAGACCGCGCGGTCGAGGTGCGCCAGTCTGACGGCTACCACGCGGTGAAGGAGTTGCTGCCGCCGGTCGAGCGCCGGGCGCTGGTGCTGATCGATCCCCCGTTCGAGGCCAACGACGAGTTCGAAGTGCTCACGCGGGCGGTGCGCCACGGCCTGCGTCGCTTCGCGACCGGCTGCTACGCGATCTGGTATCCCATCAAGGACGAGGCGCCCGTGGCGGGGTTCCTTGAATCCCTGGCGGGGGTCAAGTGCCTCGACATGCGGCTCGACCTCGGGCCGCGTACGCCCGAAGGCAAGCTTGCGATGTGCGGCCTCGTCGTGATCAACCCACCCTGGAAGTTCGAGGAGGCGATGCGCGAGGCGCTGCCCTGGATCGCCGCGCGCCTCGGCGACGGCGTCAGGCCGACTTTCCGCGTGCCGGCTCTCGCGGCTGCGCCGCAGGCCTGAGCGGGCGATCGATCGGATGAATCGTCACTTTTTCTTCGTTGCCTTGTCGGCGGATTCGGGGCGCCAGCCCCAGGCCTCGTAGGCCGCTTCGGCGATCCTCGGATCGAGCGCGTGATCCTCAAGCGTGACGCCTTCGCCCAGCGCATCGGCCACGATCTGCAGGCCCGCCAGCCGGGCGTGCATCTTCTCGTCGCTGGCCAGGAGATGCCAGGGCGCGTGCACCGTGTCGGTCTTTTCCAGCATGTCCTGGTAGGCGTCGAGATACTGCTCGCGCTTGGCGATGTTGCGGAAGTCCTCCAGGCCGATCTTGTAGTGTTTGCTGGGTTTGCTCAGCCGCTCGATCATGCGCCGCTTCTGTTCCTCGGCGCTCACGTGCACGAGCAGCTTGACCAGACGCACGCCGTCGTCGGTGAGTTGGCGTTCGAACTCGTTGATCTCGCGATAGGCGCGCTTCCAGGCGGCCTTGTCGCACAGGCCTTCGATGCGCTCGACCAGCACGCGGCCATACCAGGTCCGGTCGAAGATCGCCCAGTTGCCGGGCGCCGGCAGCCGGTTCCAGAACCGCCAGAGATAGTGCTTGCCCTGTTCCTCGGCCGTCGGCGCGCTGATCCGGTGGACCTGCACCGATTTTGGTTCCAGTCCGGCAACCAGCCGCTCGATCAGTCCGCCCTTGCCGGCGGCATCCCAGCCGTCGATGCAGATCATCACTCGTCCGCCGGTCCGCAGATGGTGGATATGGAGGTCGAGGAGCCTCTGCTGCAGGCCCTTGAGCTGCTTTTCGTAGCTGTCTTTGTCGATCGGACCGTCGATCATCTCGATCTTGTCCAGACGCGGCCATTTGCCCATCGAATCCTCCGGTGCGGATGGTGACAGCGCCGCGGGGGCGAGGCAATGCGCTCGGAGATTGACAGCAGGAACCCGCGCGACGACTAATCTCGCGGATGGCCGAAGCGGAACCCACAATTCGTTACACGGAGCGCGCGGGCAAGTCCGTCGTCGAGGTCGGCGGGACGTGGACCGTGTTCAGCGTGCGCGGCATCCGTGAAAAGGCCGAGAAGGCGCTTCAGGCTGCCGGGGCCGGTGCGAAGGGCCAGCGCACGGTCGACGCCACCGGGCTCGAGAAGGTCGATACCGCGGGCGCGCTCGAGATCCTGGAACTGGCCGGCGGCGGTCCCGAGGCCGAGGTGAAAACCCGCGACGAGGCGCAGGCCGCGCTGTTCAAGATCGTGCGCGAGAACATGTGCGACGCGCCCCCCGATCGTCGCGTCAACTGGTTGGCGCACTGGCTCGAGGAGATCGGGCGCGGCACGATCGATTTCTACAAGCAGGTCATCAAGCTCTGCGCCTTCTTCGGCGAGATCCTGGTCGTCGTCGTCGAGGCGATCCTGCAGCCCAAGCGTTTCCGGCCGAGCGCCGTGGTGCGGCAGATGTACGAGGTCTGGATCCGGGCGCTGGTGATCGTCGGGGTGCTCTGCTTCCTGATCGGCGTGGTCATCGCCTACCAGGGCGTGCAGCAGCTCAAGCAGTTTGGCGCCGAGACCTTCACCGTCGAGGCGGTCGGGATCGGAATGTTCCGCGAACTTGGACCGCTGCTGACGGCCATCATCGTCGCGGGCCGCTCGGGCAGCGCCTTCACCGCCCAGATCGGCACCATGCAGGTCAACCAGGAGGTCGATGCGATGCGCACGATCGGCCTCAACCCGGTGGAATGGCTGGTGCTGCCGCGCATCACCGCGTTGCTGATCTCGATGCCGCTGCTGGCCTTCTGGGGCGACATGGCGGGCCTGCTGGGCGGCGCCGTCGCCTGCACGGTCTATCTCGATTTCACCTTCGTGCAGTTCTTCGACCGTTTGCGCGACACCGTCGGGCCCTGGCATTTCTACACCGGCATGATCAAGGCGCCGGTGTTCGGCATCGTGATTGCCGTGATCGGCTGCTTCGAGGGGCTTCAGGTCAGCGGCAGCGCCGAGAGCGTCGGCCAGCTGACGACCAAGTCGGTGGTCGAATCCATCTTCTGCGTCATCGTTCTCGACGCGATCTTCTCGGTCATCTTCCTGCTCGCGGGCGTGTGATGGCCGCGGTAGCCCCGGCCAACAGCGAGGATCTGCCGCCGAAGGCCCCGCTGGCCGAGGGCGGGCAGATTTCCGATCACAGGGACGGGCGCGACGTCGTGCTGCGCCTGCGCGGAATCCGCACCCAGTTCGGCGACAAAGTCATCCACGACAATCTCGATTTCGACTTGTTTCGCGGAGAGATCGTCGGGCTCGTGGGCGGCTCGGGCAGCGGCAAGTCCGTCTTGCTGCGGACGATCATCGGCCTCATCCAGGCGCGCGCAGGCACGGTCGAGATGCTGGGCGTCGATACCGGAACCCTGCACGGAAAGGCCAAGCGCCAGATGCTGGCCCGCACGGGGGTGCAATTCCAGGATGGCGCGCTGTTCTCGTCGCTCACTGTGACGGAAAACATCATCGTACCGATCCGCGAGCATGCCGGGCTCGAAGAACAGACGATGCGGGAGATTGCCGCCCTGAAGGTCGCGCTGGTCGGCCTGCCCGGGGATGCGGGGGACAAGAAGCCCTCGGAACTTTCGGGAGGCATGCGCAAACGTGCCAGTCTGGCGCGGGCGCTGGCGCTCGATCCCGAACTGTTATTCCTGGACGAGCCCACCGCCGGCCTCGACCCGATCGGCGCTTCCCACTATGACGAACTCGTCAAGGGCCTGTCCCGCAACCTGGGGCTCACGATCCTGATGGTCACGCACGACCTCGACAGCCTCAGCGCCATTTGCGACCGGATCGCGGTCCTCCTCGACAAGCGCGTCGTGGTGGGTACCATGGCGGAATTGCTGGAATACGATCATCCCTGGGTCCGGGAGTATTTCCATGGACCGCGGGGTCGCGCAGCGCGGCAGGAGCATAAGTAGAGTCGATGGAAAGAAAATCGCCCTATGTGCTGATCGGCGCGGCGATGATCCTGTTCGTGGCGGCGGTGGCCGGCTTCGTGATCTGGAAGCTGCGCGCCGGCGATCGCACCTCCTACGCGTACTACGACATCCTGTTTTCCGGGGACGTGCAGGGGCTGACCAACGATTCGCCCGTGTTCTATCGCGGGTTGCGGGTGGGACGCGTCGCCAACATCCAGCTCACGTCGCGGGTCGATACCCAGCGGTCGACCGGTCGGGAGCGGCTCACGGAAAAGATCGAGGTCACGGTTGCCGTCGATTGGTCGATCGATATCCGCGACCGGTCGTATGCGGTGTTCGAGAAGCCGTTCATCGCCGGTGCGCCCTTCATCCAGATCGTCGGTCGCCTCGACGTCGATCAGGTGAAGCCCAAGAAGAAGCTGGGCGACAAGCCCTATCCCGAAATCCGCGAGGGGGCCTCGTTCCTGCAGGCAACCTCGACCTCCGCGCAGGAACTTCTGACCAAGGCGAGCACGACGGTCGACCGGCTGAACGATCTGTTGAGCCCCGACAATATCGGTGCGGTCACGGACTCGCTGAAGAACCTGCAGACGGCGACGAATGCGTTCGCCAAGTCCGACGTCGCGATCCAGACCACCCTGGCCGAGCTGCCGGGCGCCATCGCGGAGTTCCGCAAGACCTTCGCCAAGCTGGACAGTCTCACCACCTCGCTGACCCTGATCGCCCAGGAGATCGGGCCGCAGGATGCGGAGACCCGAAAGGCGCTGGCCGGCAAGGACCCGGGTGAGTTGCGCAAGACGCTGAACGAAACCCGCGCGGCCCTGGCCAACATCAATTCCGCCGCAGGGCAGCTCAGCAAGCTCGTGACGGACAACAGCCGTCCGATCAAGAATTTTACCGAAACCGGCCTGACCGAGTTCTCGCTCGCACTACGCGACCTCCGCCAGCTCACCGCCAATCTCAACGTCATCGCCACACGGTTGGAGCGAGATCCCGCGAACTTCGTGTTCAGCGGCAAGCAGGGATACACGCCGAAATGATCCGTTGCCTGGCCTGCGTGGCCGCCCTAGCTCTCCTGTCGAGCTGTTCGTTCGTGAGTGCCGTCGATTCGGCGGGGGAGCCGACCGACCTCTACACCGTGTCGCCCAAGAGCACGTTCGATTCGGACCTGCCTGCAGTCTACTGGCAGCTGGCGGTGGAGGTGCCGGCGGCGGCGGCCAACCTCAATACCGGCCGCATCGCCATCGCCATGACGCCGACCTCGACGGACTACTACGCCAAGGTGGCGTGGACCGACCGGGCGCCGCTCATGGTGCAGACCCGCATCGTCGATTCCTTCGAGAACACCCGCAAGATCGTCGCCGTTTCGCGCGAGTCGATCGGCCTGCGCGCCAATTACGTGCTGCAGCCCGACCTGCGCAATTTCGAAGCGCTGTACTATTACGGCCAGCCGCCGATCGTGAAGGTGCGGATCATCGCCAAGCTGGTGCGCATGCCCGACCGCCAGATCATCGGCGTCGCGTCCTTCGAGCGCTGCGTGCGGGCGCGTGCCGACAAGGTGCCGAAGGTCGTCGAGGCTTTCGACCAGGCGCTGGGCAGCGTGATCAAGCGGCTGGTGTCGTGGACCCTGCGCACGCCGCCGGCGCGGCCGCCCAGCGAATCCGCGCCCTACGACATCGAGCGCTTCCGCAACCCGGCGAATTCCGTGGTCGACAGCGAGAACTGTCCGAGGGGCAACGACGCCTCGATGGTGCCCTACACCGACGAGTGACGCTATTCTGTCGTCCCGAGCGCAAGCGAAGGCCCTTGCGGAACGATTAGCGCACGCCGTAGCGAGCGAGAGATCCCTCCCTTCGCCCGGGATGACAAGAGCGAGCGCCTCAGGCGCGCTTCTCGACCATTTTCCACGCGAGATCGGCCATCGCACGGGCGCGGTTGCCGTACTTGGTGGCCGTCTCCGACGAGGCATTGCCGTCGAGGCCGCGCTTGTAGACGCCCTGCACGATGGCGGCGAGGCGGAACAGCGAGAAGGCCAGGTAGAAATCCCAGGCCGGCACTTCCTTGCGGCCGGTGCGGCGCGCGTAGGCCGCCAGGTACTCCTGCTCGGTGGGAATGCCGAACTCCTTCAGGTCCTTCCCGGCGTAACCGCCGGACGCGCCGAAGCCCTCGCCGAAGTGATACATCATGCAGTTGTAGCCGAGGTCGGCGAGGGGGTGTCCCAGGGTCGACAGCTCCCAGTCCAGCACGGCGATGACCCGCGGCTCGGTCGGATGGACGATCGTGTTGCCGAGGCGATAGTCGCCATGGTTGATGCGCGTCTCGTCGCCCGGCGGGATGTTCTCCGGCAGCCACTTCTTGAGGGCTTCCATCGATTCGATGTCCTCGGTGCGGGCAAGGTCGTACTGGCTCGACCAGCGCGCCAGCTGGCGCTGGATGTACTGGCCCTCGCGGCCATAGTCGCCGAGGCCGACCGCGCGATAGTCGACGTTGTGCAGGCGCGCGAGCACATCGTTCATCGAGTCGAATATCTTGCCGCGATCGGCCGGCGAGATGCCCGGCATCTTCACGTCGGCCAGGACGCGCCCGGGCAGGAACTGCATGATGTAGAAGGCCGTGCCGATCACGGAATCGTCCTGGCAGAGCGCGTAGGGCTTGGGCACCGGCACGTCGGTGTGGTCCGCCAGCGCCTTGATCACGCGGTATTCGCGGTCGACCTGGTGGGCCGACGGTAGCAGCTTGCCCGGCGGCTTCTTGCGCAGGACGTACATGTTCCCGGCCCCGTCCGTGACGTGGAAGGTCGGGTTGCTCTGGCCTCCCTCGAACTGCAGGACGCTGATCGGACCGCGAAAGCCCTCGACATGGGCCTTCATGTAGTCGGCGAGCCTGGCTTCGTCGAAGACGTGGGCCGCGCGGACGGGCGTGAGATTGTCGGGCAGATTGGACATGGGACTCTTCTAGAACCGTGGCTTCGGGATTTCGAGGCGCGTTTGCAGGCGGGTCCGCAGGGCGGTCGAGCAGGGCCGATCAGTTGATGTTGCGGTCGCGGCCTTCCCAATAGGGCTTGCGCAGCTCGCGCTTCAGAATCTTGCCGGTGGGATTGCGCGGCAGGACGTCGATGAAATCGACCGACTTCGGCAGCTTGTAGCCCGCGATGCGCTCGCGCGCCCAGCCGATAAGCTCGCCGCCCGTCACGTCGGCGTCCGGTTTGCGCACGACGACGGCCTTGACGGCTTCCCCCCAGCGTTCGTCGGGGACGCCGATCACCGCCACGTCGGCGACCGCAGGATGGCCGAACAGCGCGCTCTCGACCTCGGCCGGATAGATGTTCTCTCCGCCCGAGACGATCATGTCCTTCACCCGGTCGTAGATGAAGAGATAACCTTTTTCGTCGAGATATCCGGCGTCGCCGGTGAAGAACCAGTCGCCGTGAATTGCGCGCTTCGTGGCGTCGGGAAGGCGCCAGTAGCCGCGCATCACCTGCGGCGAGCGAATGGCGATCTCGCCGACCTGTCCGGCGGGAAGGTCGGCGCCGGCATCGTCGACGATGCGCAGTTCGACCCCGACCTGGGCATAGCCGCAGGACAGGAGCTTCTTCGGATCGGACGGGTCGTGATCCTCCGGCGGGAGGAGGGTGATGGCGCCGGTGGTCTCGGTCAGACCGTAGACCTGCTGGAAGCCACATCCGAAGGTCGCCATCGCCTGCTTCAGCAGTTCGGCCGGGATCGGAGCCGCGCCGTAGACGATCAGGCGCAGGCTCGACAGGTCGGTTTCGCGGATCTGCGGCGCCTGCACCAGAAAGAGGATCATGGCGGGCACCAGCAGCATGACCTCGATCCGGTCCCTTTGGATGGTCTCCAACACCCGCGCCGGCACGAACTCGCGCAGCACGTGGTTGGTGGCCCCGGCAAAGAGTCCGGCGATGGCCCAGCCGGCGCCGCCGATGTGGAACATCGGCAGGCAGACGATGTTCTGCGTGCCGGGTTTCATGAGCCAACTCCCCGTCCACTGCTCGAACATGCAGGCGAAGTTGGCGTTGGTGAGTTCCGCGCCTTTCGGCAATCCGGTTGTGCCGCTGGTGTAGAACTGGACGGCCGTATCCTGCGAACGGACGGGTACGCGGGGATCGGTGTCGGGGTGCCGGTCGCGCCATTCGGCGAAGCCCTCCCACGCGCCGTGGCGGGACCCCAGGCTCACGATCCGGCGCACGCTCTTCAGCTGGTCGCGGATCTTCTCGACGACAGGGAAATATTCCTCGCCGACGAACAGGATCTCGGCCTCCGCGTCGTTGACGATCTGCAGGACCTCGGGCGGCGCCAGCCGCCAGTTCACCGAAACCATCACCGCACCGGCCTTGGCGACGCCGAACAGCAGCTCGAAGAAGACGTCGCTGCTCTTGTCGAGATGGGCCACGCGGACCTGGGGCCTGACGCCCTCAGCGACCAGACCCGAGGCGATCCGGCTCGAGGCACGGTCGAGGGTGCCGTAACTGGTCTGCTGCCCTTCGTAGACGATCGCCACCGTGTCCGGCCGTGCCGCGCCATGGATGCGCACGATGTCGGCCAGGCCCACCATCTCGATACTCATAGAACGCTTCCCCCTGCCAATCGCCCGTCCGTCGTTGCAGCCGGGCAGCATCATCCTTCGGCGGTTTTGAAGTGAATTCAAGAGCTTGATCGCCTAGTGTCGGCCGCGAAACACGGCGATTTCACGAGGCACCATGGGCAAGCGGATTCTGGTCACCGGCGGGGCAGGCTTCCTGGGCTCCCATCTGTGCGAGCGCCTGCTCGAGGCCGGCCACGACGTGCTCTGCGTCGACAATTACTTCACGGGAACGAAGGCCAACGTGATGTCCTGCCTGGACAATCCCCGTTTCGAGCTGATGCGCCACGACGTGACCTTCCCGCTCTACGTCGAGGTCGACGAGATCTACAATCTCGCCTGCCCGGCCTCGCCGGTTCACTACCAGCACGACCCGGTGCAGACGACCAAGACCAGCGTGCATGGCGCGATCAACATGCTGGGGCTCGCGAAGAGAGTGCGCGCCAAGATCTTCCAGGCCTCGACCAGCGAGGTTTATGGCGATCCAACCGTGCATCCGCAGGTCGAGGACTATCGCGGCCACGTCAATCCGATCGGGCCGCGCGCCTGCTACGACGAGGGCAAGCGCTGCGCGGAGACCCTGTTCTTCGACTACCACCGCCAGCACAAGCTGCGCATCAAGGTGGCGCGCATCTTCAACACCTACGGACCGCGCATGCATCCCAACGACGGGCGCGTCGTGTCGAATTTCATCGTCCAGGCACTCAAGGGCGAGGACATCACGATCTACGGCGACGGCATGCAGACCCGGGCCTTCTGCTACGTCGACGACCTGCTCGACGGCTGGCTGCGCCTGATGGACCACACGCCGGACGACTTCACCGGACCGGTCAACATCGGCAATCCGGTGGAGATGCCGATCCGCCACCTCGCCGAGAAGATCCTCGACAAGGTCGGGGGCAAGGGCAAGCTGGTGTTCGCACCCCTGCCGGTGGACGATCCGATGCAGCGCTGCCCGGACATCTCGCTGGCGCGCGAGGTGCTAAAATGGGAGCCCAAGGTCGGTCTCGACACCGGGCTCACCAAAACGATCGCCTTCTTCGACGAGCTGCTGAAGAGCAATCGTACCGTGAGCCGCGTCGGGCGGTAGAGGGCCGTACAGGCAGGGAGGGCGGCCTGGCCATCTTCCTCTCCCGAGAGATGGGGGAGGATGTGAAGGCCTCTTCCGAAAGCGAAACGCCGCGAAGTTTCCTTCGCGGCGCCCGGAAATGATGGGTGGAAGCCGCGGGCCTTACTGGGCGGCGAGGGCCTGCTTGGGCAGGGCGTTGACGACCGAGGCCTTGCCCGAGGTCATCTCGTCGTGGATCCACTTGTAGGTCTTCTCCATGCCGTCCTCGAGACGGATGGACGGAGCCCAGTTCATCAGCTTCTTGATCAGCGTATTGTCGCTGTTGCGGCCGCGCACGCCCTTCGGCGCGTCGAGCTTGTAGCTGCGCTTCAGCTTGATGCCGGCGATCTTCTCGACGATGTCGACCAGCCGGTTGATGCTGACCAGCTCGTCGCTGCCGATGTTCAGCGGCTCGATGATGTCGCTCTCCGCCAGCTTGATCGTGCCCTCGGTGCAGTCGTCGATATACATGAAGGAGCGGGTCTGCTCGCCGTCGCCCCAGATCTCGATCTCGTGCTTGCCCGAGAGCTTGGCGGCGATGACCTTGCGGCAGATCGCGGCCGGAGCCTTCTCGCGGCCGCCGTCGTAGGTGCCTTCCGGCCCGTAGACGTTGTGGTAGCGCGCGACGCGGGTGGCGATGCCGTAGTCCTCGCGATAGTGGCGGGCCATGCGCTCGCTGAAGAGCTTCTCCCAGCCGTAGCCGTCTTCCGGCAGGGCCGGATAGGCGTCCTCTTCCTTGAGCGCGGTGACGTTGGCGTCGGTCTGCTTGTCGCCGTTGTAGACGCAGGCTGAGGACGAATAGAAGAAGCGCGGGACACCGGCTTCCTTGGCGGCGACCAGCATGTGGGTGCTGACGAGGACCGAGAGCATGCACTCGGCCTTGTGGGTTTCGATGAAGCCCATGCCGCCCATGTCTGCGGCGAGATTGTAGATCATCGCGGCGCCCTTGGCGGCCTTGCGGCAGGGTTCGAGCAGGGCGAGGTCGCCCACCTGATTCTCGACACCCGGAGTCTTCTGGTACCACTCGTCGAGCGGCTTCACGTCGACCGCGCGGATCTTGGTGTGGCCGCGCTGCTGCAGGACCTTGACCAGATGGCCGCCGATAAAGCCACCGGCGCCGGTGACGACGACGAGATCATTTTTGGACATGAACGAGAGCCTTTCGAATCGAAGCGAGGGGTTTTATCCGACTTATCAACGACTTGGCGAGTCTGGCGCCGCGCCTCGGTCGAGCACGCGATCGGGGCCCGGGAGGAAACGGGCCGCGCGAGGAAGTCCGTTTGATCGCAAGTCCCGGTCTCGTCAAGCCACTGCCGTGACGCATGGCCTGTGCATGATCCCGGCCCGGAGGGGGTAGAAACTGCAAGGATGGTGAAAAAGGTGGTCCGACCCCGAATTTGATCTATACCACCCGGCCAGACGCAGTTTTCGCGGTGTCCGACCTTTTTGCATGACCTACATTCTCGGCCTCAATGCCTATCATGCCGATGCGGCGGCCTGTCTTGTGAAGGACGGCGAGCTGGTCGCTGCCGTCGAAGAGGAGCGGTTTCGCCGCATCAAGCATTGGGGCGGTTTCCCCAGCGAGGCGATCCGCTACTGCCTGCGGGAGGCCGGCATCACGCTGGCCGAGGTCGACCATGTCGCGATCAACAGCGACAACGCCGCCAATCGCTGGCGCAAGCTCGCCTATGCGCTGACCTCCGGCGTCAGCCTCAACTACGTGCTGAGCCGGCTTCGCAATCGCGGCGAACGCGCCGACGTCGTGGGCAATCTCCGGCAGCATCTGCCGGAACAGCAGTTCCGCGGCACCACCCACACGGTCGAGCATCATCTCTGCCACCTGGCCTCGGCGTTCCTGGTGTCGCCCTATGAGAAGGCCGTGGCGGTCTCGGTCGATGGCTTCGGCGATTTTTCGTCCGCGGCTTGGGGCCTGGGCGAGGGCGGCAATCTTTCGGTCGACGGCCGGGTCTATTTCCCCCATTCGCTGGGCGTCTTCTACGAGGCGATGACCCAGTTCATCGGGTTTCCGCACTATGGCGACGAATACAAGGTCATGGGGCTCGCGCCTTACGGCAAGCCCGCCTACGTCGAGCAGATGAAGGAAATCGTCCGTCTCAAGAACGACGGCACTTTTGCCCTCGACCTGCGCTACTTCCGCCACGCCTCGGGCGAGGGCGCCAGCTACCAGGTGAAGGACGGCATTCCGTCCGGCGGCCGCCTGTGGAGTGACGAGCTGGTCAAGCTGCTGGGCCCGGCGCGCGACCCGGCGGCGCCGCTCGAGGACAGGCATCGCGACATCGCGCGCTCGGCCCAGGTGACCTACGAGAACGCCTTCTTCCACCTGCTGAACGCGCTGCATGCGCGCTACGCCGCCGATGCCGTCGTCCTGGCGGGCGGCTGTGCCTACAATTCGGTGGCCAACGGCAAGGTGCTGGAGCGCACGCCCTTCAAGAAGCTTTACGTCCAATCGGCCGGCGGCGATGCCGGCGGCGCGATCGGCGCGGCCTTCGCCACCTGGCACAAGACCAAGGGCGCGATGGCGAAGCGCCACTTCGTGATGGACCATTCCTACTGGGGCCCGTCGGCGACGCCGGACGAGATCGCGGCCGCGATCGCCCAGCGGCGCGCCGATTTCGAGGCCGCAGGTTGCACCATCGAGCGCATCGCCGACGAGGCGACGCTCTGCCGGCACACCGCCCAGTCGATTTCCGAGGGCAAGGTGATCGGCTGGTTCCAGGGCCGGCTGGAATGGGGGCCGCGGGCGCTCGGCAACCGCTCCATCTTGGGCGATCCGCGCCGCGCCGACATGAAGGACATCCTCAACCTCAAGATCAAACGCCGGGAGTCCTTCCGCCCCTTCGCGCCCTCGATCCTGCGCGAGGCCGTCCCCGAGTGGTTCGAGACCGACGACGACGTGCCGTTCATGATGCAGGTCTTCCGCATCCGCGAGGAGAAGCGCAAGGAGATCCCGGCCGTCACCCATGTCGACGGCACGGGGCGTCTGCAGACCGTCACCTGGTTGGGCAATCCTCGCTACGCGCGGCTGATTTCGGCCTTCCGGGATCTGACCGGCGTGCCGATCGTGCTCAACACGAGCTTCAACGAGAACGAGCCGGTGGTCTGCAAGCCCGAGGAGGCTATCGACTGCTTCCTGCGCACCAGGATGGACGTTCTCGTGCTGGGAGACACGCTGATCCAGCGCTGATCGGGCGGCGCGACAGGACCGCTTCGGGCAATTGAGCTATCCTGCCTGCAGGCTAATCGCCGGCAAGGCATTCGAGTGGGGGAAGGCATAGTGCGTGTTTTGGTGGCGGGGGGCGCCGGCTATATCGGCTCGCATACGTGCAAGGCGCTCGCGCGCGCCGGCCACCTGCCGATCGTCTACGACAATCTGCACACTGGGCATCCCTGGGCCGTGAAGTGGGGACCCCTGGTCCGTGGCGACATCAACGATCCCGTGGCGCTGGCCACGGCGATCCGCGAGCACCGGCCGGAAGCAATCATCAATTTCGCCGCCCTGGCCTATGTCGGGGAGTCGATGCTCGAGCCGACGCGCTACTACCGGACCAACGTCGGCGGCATGATCACGCTCGTCGAGGTGATGCAGTCGCACGGCATCGGCTCGATTGTCTTCTCCAGCAGTTGCGCGACCTACGGCATCCCCGAGCGACTGCCGGTCGTCGAAGGCACATCGCAGCGGCCGATCAATCCCTATGGCAGGACCAAGCTGATGGGCGAGGAGATCCTGCGCGACGCCTGTGCCGCCCACGGGCTGGGTGCCATTTCGCTCCGCTATTTCAACGCGGCCGGGGCCGACCCCGAGCGCGAGCTGGGCGAGGAGCACGATCCCGAGACCCATCTGATCCCGCTTGTGCTCCAGGCCGCGCACGGCAAGCGCCCGAGCATTTCGGTGTTCGGCACCGACTACGGGACACAGGACGGCACCTGCGTGCGGGACTACGTGCATGTCACCGACCTCGCCACCGCCCATGTCGCGGCGCTGTCGCGATGCGTGGCCGGCACCTACCAGGCCTACAATCTCGGGGCCGGGCGCGGCGCCAGCATCGCTCAGATCATCGAACGGGCGCGCGCGGTCACCGGTCGCGAGATCCGTTGCGTGAACGCGCCGCGGCGCGCGGGCGATCCGCCGCTGCTGGTGGCCGACGTGTCGGCGGCGCAAAAGGCGCTCGACTGGCAGCCGGTGCATTCGGCGCTCGACGAGATCATCCTCAGCGCCTGGACCTGGATGACCGACAGCCGGTCGCGGGCGATGCAGGCTCCCGCCCGCTGAACGGCCCCGCATGGACCTCGATTCCGTCACGCCGCTGCTGATCACGTTCAACGAGATCCAGAATATCGAGCGGACGCTGGCGAGGCTCGGCTGGGCCCGACGCATCGTCGTGATCGACAGCGGCAGCACCGACGGTACGCTCGACGTGCTGGCGAAGGACCAGCGCATCGACGTGATCTACCGCCCGTTCGACAGCTTTGCCGAGCAGTGCAATTTCGGCCTGAGCCAGATCCGTACCGACTGGGTCCTGTCGCTCGACGCCGATTACGAGCTGAGCGACGGCTTCGTTTCGGAGCTGGAGGGATTGCAGCCCGCTGCGGGGGACGTCGGCTACAGGGCGGCCTTCGTCTACCGCATCCATGGCCATGCGCTGCGGGGCACGCTCTACCCGCCGCGCGCCGTGCTGTATCGGGTCGCGGGTGCGCGCTACGAGAACGAGGGGCACGGGCATCGCATCCGCCTGCAGGGGCGGGTGTCGGACCTCAGGAATGCGATCTATCACGACGACCGCAAGCCGTTGTCGCGCTGGCTGGGTTCGCAGCTCAAGTACGCCGCGCGCGAGGCCGCCCACCTTCTCGAGACCCCGCGGGAGCGGCTGGGGCGCGTCGACAGGCTGCGCCTGATGGGCTGGCCTGCGCCGATCCTGGTGCTGGGCTACGTGCTGTTCGTCAAGGGCGCGGTGCTCGACGGCCGGGCCGGCTGGTTCTACGCCTTCCAGCGCCTGCTGGCGGAGGTGCTGCTGGCGCTGGAGCTTCTCGACCGGCGCCTGTCGGACACTCAGGATTTGAGCAGGCCCGGCCAGTAGTGGCCGTCCGGCGTCGGCCGCTTGCCGAAGATCGCCTGGCCAACGCGCACGACGTTCGATCCTTCCTCGATCGCTTCCTCGAAATCGCCCGACATGCCCATCGACAGTTCGGTCAGGGCCGGGTTGAGCCTGACCGCCTCGTCGCGCAGGCGGCGCAACAGGGCGAAGCAGGGCCTTACCTTCTCCATGTCGGCATTGAGCAGGGCCAGGGTCATCAGGCCGCGCGGCCTCAGGCGTCTGTACTGTCCGAGTGTCTCGATGAAGGGGATCAGCGCGTCGGGATGCAGGCCGTACTTGGTGTCTTCGTCGGACGTGTTGACCTGGATGTAGACGTCGAGGACGCGGTCCTCGATCTCCAGCCGCCTGTCGAGGAGTTCGGCCAGCTTGGCGCTGTCGAGCGCGTGGAACTCTCGCGCGAGGCGCGCCAGGTACTTCGCCTTGTTGCTCTGCAGATGGCCGACGATGCACCAGTCGATGGGCAGGTCCTGCAGCAGCTCGCGCTTGCCCACGGCTTCCTGGATCTTGTTCTCGCCGAAGGGGCGGACGCCGGCGGCATGGGCGAGGCGCAGAATGTGCGCCGGCACAGTCTTGGTGATGGGCAGCAACCGCACTGAAGCCCGGTCGCGCCCGGCCCGCGCGCAGGCGGCGGCGATTCGAGTCTCCACGGCGGCGAGATTGACGCGGAAGGCGGCCTCCGGGTCGGGACCGAAGCGCCCGATGTCCTCGGGCGAGAGCGTCTGGACCGGGGGAAGGCGGGAGGTCATGCGGCACGTCCCTGTCGCTGGAAGAGCGGGAGAAGGCCGGCGGGCCATCGCCCGGGAATGGTGCCGGGTGAGGGGATCGAACCCCCGACCTTCGGTTTACAAAACCGCTGCACTACCGCTGTGCTAACCCGGCGCCGGACCTTGCGGCGGGACCTTTACCTCAAACCGCCGGGCGTTGTCGCGCCCACTCGTAGGCCGCGACGGCGGCGGCATTGGAGACATTGAGGGCGGACAGGGCGTTGCTGGTGGGAATCGTCACCAGCCGGTCGCATTTGTCTGCGGTCAGCCGCCGCAGCCCTTCGCCTTCCGCGCCCAGCACGATGCAGGTGCGGCCCTTGAGGTCGAGGTCGCCGATCTTCGTGTCGCCGCTCTCGGCCAGCCCGTAGGTCCAGAAACCGGCCTCCTTGAGCTGGTCGAGGGTGCGGGCAAGGTTGACGGCGCGCACCAGCGGCACGACTTCGAGCGCGCCGGAAGCGGACTTGGCCAGTGTGCCGGTGTCGGAAGGGGTGTGGCGGTCGGTCACGATCACGCCGGCGGCGCCGAAGGCGGCGGCGGAGCGCAGGATGGCGCCGACATTGTGCGGGTCGCTGACCTGGTCGAGCGCCAGGACCAGGGCATTGTCGCCGCAGCGGCCGAGAATGTCCTCGATCCCGGGCTCTTCCAGGGGAGCCACGAGGGCGGCGATGCCCTGGTGGACGGAGCCGTTGGGCAGGCGCTGGTTGAGGTCCTCGCGGGACGTGATGGTCATGGCCGTCTTGCCGATCGCGGCGGCGTGACTGTCGGCCATTTCCTTCGTGGCGAACACGCGCTCGATGCGGCGGTCGGGATTGGCGAGGGCCGCGAGCACGGCGTGGCGACCGAAGATCCAGATGGACTGGTTGCCTGTGCGGGACTGGCGATGGGGACGGTTGGGGCGAGGGCGCATGGCGAGCCTTGTATGGCGCGGGGCTCCTGTGGGCAATGCTGCGGCCGCGGCACAGGCCCGGGGTGGGATGGCACGGTCGGCCGCGGGACTCCGCGGGTTTTGCGGTTGCCGGGGCCTCCCGTTCCTCCGGCCTTCAAGTAAGTGCTTGCAGCCGACCGGGCGGCACTGTATCTCCGCGCCCCTACAGGCTTTTTCGTTCTATGCCCGTTGGGACGGAGGGGTGGCCGAGCGGTCAATGGCAGCAGACTGTAAATCTGCCGACTTCGCGTCTACGAAGGTTCGAATCCTTCCCCCTCCACCATCGGACCATCGCGCGGGATCGGCTGTAATCGGGCGTTGCGGGTGTAGCTCAATGGTAGAGCAGAAGCCTTCCAAGCTTACGACGAGGGTTCGATTCCCTTCACCCGCTCCAGGATTGGCCCAGTCGGCCAGTTAGTTCGGTCAGTGTCTGAAAGAATCACGAGGGTCGTGACACCATGTCGAAGGCGAAGTTTGAGCGGAACAAGCCGCACTGCAACATCGGTACGATCGGTCACGTTGACCATGGGAAGACGTCGCTGACGGCGGCGATCACGAAGATCCTCGCGAAGACGGGCGGCGCGACGTTCACGGCGTACGACCAGATCGACAAGGCTCCGGAAGAGCGGGAGCGCGGCATCACGATCTCGACGGCGCACGTCGAGTACGAGACGACGAACCGTCACTACGCGCACGTGGACTGCCCGGGCCACGCCGACTACGTGAAGAACATGATCACGGGCGCGGCGCAGATGGACGGGGCGATCCTGGTGGTTTCTGCGGCCGACGGCCCGATGCCGCAGACGCGCGAGCACATCCTCCTGGCGCGCCAGGTCGGCGTTCCGGCGCTGGTGGTTTTCATGAACAAGTGCGACATGGTGGACGATCCGGAGCTTCTGGACCTGGTCGAACTGGAGGTTCGCGAGCTTCTGAAGAGCTACCAGTTCCCGGGCGACGACATCCCGGTGGTTCGGGGGTCGGCGCTGATGGCGCTTGAGGACAAGAACCCGGAGCTGGGCGAGCAGGCGGTGCTGAAGCTGATGGCGGAGGTTGACGCGTACATTCCGCAGCCTGCGCGCGACAAGGACAAGCCGTTCCTGATGCCGATCGAGGACGTGTTCTCGATCTCGGGCCGCGGCACGGTGGTCACGGGTCGCGTGGAGCGCGGCATCGTTAAGGTGGGCGAGGAAGTCGAGATCGTGGGCCTGAAGGCGACGTCGAAGACGACGGTCACGGGCGTGGAGATGTTCCGGAAGCTGCTGGATTCGGGCGAGGCGGGCGACAACATCGGCGCGCTGCTGCGCGGCGTGGGCCGCGAGGACGTGGAGCGTGGCCAGGTGCTGGCGAAGCCGGGCTCGATCACGCCGCACACGAACTTCGAGGCCGAGGCGTACATCCTGACGAAGGAAGAGGGCGGCCGCCACACGCCGTTCTTCACGAACTACCGTCCGCAGTTCTACTTCCGGACGACGGACGTGACGGGCGTGGTGACGCTGCCGGAAGGCACGGAGATGGTGATGCCGGGCGACAACGCGCGGCTGGTGGTGGAGCTGATCCAGCCGATCGCCATGGACGAGGGCCTGCGCTTCGCCATCCGCGAGGGCGGACGCACCGTCGGCGCCGGCGTCGTCACCAAAGTCGTAAAGTAGTGCTATAGAGGATCACCGCCGTCACCAAGCGGCGGTGATTTGACTGCAGGAGTGTAGCTCAGTTGGTAGAGCATCGGTCTCCAAAACCGAGGGTCGGGGGTTCGAGCCCCTCCGCTCCTGCCATTATTTGAAGAACGGCACCCATGACGACAAAGAATCCGATCGAGTTCGCCCGTGAAGTCCGGGCCGAGGTGGCCCGGGTCACCTGGCCGACGCGGCGCGAAACCATGATCACCACCAGCATGGTGTTCATCTTCGTCGTCATCGCGGCGCTGTTTTTCCTTGTGGCCGACAAGGTCATTGGCTTCGTCGTGAAGCTTCTGCTCGGAGTTTCCTGACATGGCTCATCGCTGGTACGTCGTCCACGCCTACTCCGGCTTCGAGAACAAGGTTGCCCAGTCGATCCGCGAGCAGGCCGGAAAGAAGGGCCTCGACGACGAGATCACCGAGGTGATCGTGCCGACGGAAGAGGTCGTCGAGGTGCGCCGCGGCGCCAAGGTGAACACCGAGCGCAAGTTCTTCCCGGGCTACGTGCTGGTGAAGATGGACCTCACGGACGACTCCTGGCACCTGGTCAAGAACACGGCCAAGGTGACGGGATTCCTCGGCGGCGGCGGCCGCGGCAAGCCGGTGCCGATCTCGGACGCCGAGGCGAACCGCATCCTTAAGCAGGTCCAGGAGGGCGTGGAGCGTCCCAAGCCCGCCGTCAGCTTCGAAATCGGCGAGCAGGTCAAGGTTGCGGACGGCCCGTTTGCCTCGTTCAACGGCACCGTGGAGGACGTGGACGAGGAGCGCGCCCGCCTGAAGGTCGCCGTCTCGATCTTCGGGCGTTCGACCCCGGTCGAACTCGACTACGCGCAGGTGGAAAAGATCTGATTCGCCCCCATATTGGGGAACGATTCGGGGGTTGTGGCGGGCGATCTAATTTGGTAGATCGCGCGCCCTTGAGGGGGCTGGCCGTGCGCCAGCCTTTTCTCATGAGGTGGGTCGAGACCGAAAATCCTTAGGGATCAAGGGCTTGATCATCAATCGGTGCGGGAGGCCAGCCATAGCCGAACCGCGCCACCCACAGACAAGGGGTATGCATGGCTAAAAAGATCCAAGCCTACGTCAAGCTGCAAGTGCCGGCTGGCAAGGCCAATCCGTCTCCGCCGATCGGCCCCGCGCTCGGTCAGCAGGGCGTCAACATCATGGAATTCTGCAAGCAGTTCAACGCCAAGACGCAGAAGATGGAACCGGGCATGCCGATCCCGGTGGTCATCACCGTGTTCCAGGATCGCAGCTTCACGTTCGTCACCAAGACGCCGCCGGTGACCTATTTCCTCAAGAAGGCGGCCGGCATCGAGTCGGGCGCCAAGACGGTCGGCACGCAGATCGTCGGCAAGGTGACGAAGAAGCAGGTCAAGGAGATCGCCGAACAGAAGATGCCCGATCTCAACTGCGACAGCGTCGAGTCGGCGATGGCCCAGGTGGTGGGCTCGGCCCGCTCGATGGGTCTCCAGGTGGTGGAGTAGGACCATGGCCCAGGGCAAGCGTTTCAAGACGGCATCCGCCGCGGTCGACCGCGAGAAGATGTACCCGCTCGAAGAGGCGGTGAAGATCGTCAAGGCCAACGCCAAGGCGAAGTTCGATGAGACCATCGAGGTCGCGATGAACCTCGGCATCGATCCGCGTCACGCCGACCAGGCGGTGCGCGGCATGATCGAGCTGCCGAACGGCACCGGCAAGTCTGTGCGTGTGGCGGTGTTCGCCCGCGGCCCGAAGGCGGATGAGGCCAAGGCGGCCGGTGCCGACCTGGTCGGCGCCGAGGACTTGGCCGAGAAGATCAACGGCGGCGAGATGGCGTTCGAGCGCTGCATCGCCACGCCGGACATGATGGGTATCGTCGGCCGTCTCGGTAAGGTGCTGGGCCCGCGCGGCCTGATGCCGAACCCGAAGCTCGGCACGGTGACGCAGGACGTCGCTGCGGCGGTGAAGGCCGCCAAGGCCGGCTCGATCGAGTTCCGCGCCGAGAAGGCTGGCATCGTTCATGCAGGTGTCGGCAAGGCCTCGTTCAGCGAGGAGGCGATCGCCGCCAACGTCAAGGCGCTGGTTTCGGCCATCAACCGGGCCAAGCCGTCGGGCGCCAAGGGTACCTTCATCAAGAAGGTGTCGCTGAGCTCGACGATGGGGCCGGGCATCAAGCTCGACCCTGCTACCGCCCTCACGACCTGAGGCGCGGGCGAAGAGTTTTAGAGTTTCCGCCGCGGGCCGCGAGGTTCGCGACGGAGGGAGCGAAGGGACCGTGAGGTTCCGAGCTCCACCTGTCCGAGACCGCCGGTACGGGGCCCCCAAGGGCCTCGTCTAATGGGGAAACCCGCCAGCGCAGACGGGGGCAAGGGAATCGACGCTGCATCTTGCGATGCGCGCACGCGCCCGAACTTCCGGGGCAGGCGAACCGGACCGCGAGGTCTCCGTTCGCGCTAACCCGCTAACGGAGGCTGCGCAGTCTGTAACGCAGCCGGTCCGATCCGGATCCCCCGGGTTGGACCTTAGTTGGAGAAAGCCGTGAATCGTTCGGAAAAGGCCGAAGCGATCGTCGAGCTGAACCAGATCTTCAAGGACGCCAACCTGATGGTGATCACTCGCCAGTCAGGTCTGACCGTCCAGGAAGTGACGGACCTGCGTCGCAAGATCAGGGCAGCCGGCGCTAGCTACAAGGTCACGAAGAATCGGCTCACGCTGCGTGCCCTCGAGGGTACGCCCTTCACGGCGCTCGGCCCCATGTTCACGGGACCGACTGCCATCGCCTATTCCAAGGATCCGGTCGCAGCGGCGAAAGTCGTCGCGGCCTATGCCAAGGACAACGAAAAGCTGACCATCGTCGGCGGCTCGCTCGGCGGAGAAGCATTGGACGTCGCTGGCGTCCAGGCCCTCGCCACCCTGCCGTCCCTCGATGCTCTGCGCGGGAAGATCATCGGCCTGCTGCAGGCTCCGGCGACCAAGGTCGCTGGCGTTCTGGTGGCGCCCGCCGGTCAGCTCGCTCGTGTGTTCGGGGCTTACGGAGCCAAGGAAGACGGCGCGAAGGCGGCGTAAGTCGCAATCATATCGACGTCACGAAATCGAAGTTCGGGTTACTAGGAGACTAAAATGGCTAATCTCGAAAAGCTGGTCGAAGAGCTGTCGGCCCTGTCGGTCCTCGAGGCTGCTCAGCTGAGCAAGCTGCTGGAAGAGAAGTGGGGCGTCAGCGCCGCTGCTCCGGTCGCCGTTGCCGCCGCCGGCGGTGGCGCTGCCGCCGCTCCGGCTGAGGTGAAGGACGAGTTCACCGTCGTTCTCGCCGCCGCGGGCGACAAGAAGATCAACGTCATCAAGGTGGTCCGCGAGATCACCGGCCTCGGCCTCAAGGAAGCCAAGGATCTGGTCGAGGCTGCGCCGAAGCCGATCAAGGAAGGCGTGCCGAAGGCCGATGCCGAGAAGCTCAAGGCGAAGCTCGAGGCCGAAGGCGCCAAGGTCGAGCTCAAGTAAGAACGTTTACCGGCCGGGCCGGCTTCCTTTGGGAGGCCGGCCCGTTCGGGCCTCTTTTCCGAACGGACTTCCCTGCGGGGTCCGTTCCGACAAGTGGCCCTCTGCGACGGATGGGGCGAACGGCTGGCGGGCCGGGAGCTCCGAGAAAGCAGCGGGTGTTTATCACCGCCCTTGAACCTTCGAGGACGCAGGATGGCCACGGCCTTCAATACGCGCAAACGGATTCGTCGTTTCTTCGGCCACATCGAGTCGGTGGCCCCGATGCCGAACCTCATCGAGGTCCAGAAGAGCTCCTACGAGAGCTTTCTCCAGCGTGTCACGCCGGCGGCCAAGCGCACCCAATCGGGCCTGCAGGAAGTCTTCCGCGGCGTGTTCCCGATCAAGGACTTCGCCGAGCGCGCCAGCCTTGAGTTCGTGAAGTACGAGTTCGAGGAGCCCAAGTACGACGTCGAGGAGTGCCAGCAGCGCGGCATCACCTACGCCGCCCCGCTCAAGGTCACGCTCCAGCTCGTGGTGTGGGACATCGACGAGGAAGCCGGCTCGCGCTCGATCCGCGATATCAAGGAGCAGGACGTCTACATGGGCGACATGCCGCTCATGACCGACAACGGCACCTTCATCGTGAACGGCACCGAGCGCGTGATCGTCTCGCAGATGCATCGTTCGCCGGGCGTCTTCTTCGATCACGACAAGGGCAAGACCCACAGCTCGGGCAAGTACCTGTTCGCGGCCCGCATCATCCCCTATCGCGGCTCCTGGCTCGACTTCGAGTTCGACGCCAAGGACCTGATCCACGTCCGCATCGACCGCCGCCGCAAGATCCCGGTGACGACGCTGCTGCTGGCGCTCGACAACGACGCCACCTGGAAGAAGCGCACGGCCGCGATTGCCAAGAATCAGACCCTCGATCCGGCCGAGGCCCAGGGCCTGTCTCCGGAGGAGATCCTGGCGGCGTTCTACGGCCAGGTCGTCTACAAGCGCGACAAGGACGGCTGGAACACGCCGTTCGAGGCCGAATCGATGCGCGGCGTGAAGCTGACGCACGATCTGGTGAACGGCAAGACCGGCAAGGCGGTGGCCGAGGCCGGCACCAAGATGACGCCGCGCCTGCTGAACAAGCTCAAGGAGGCGGGCCTCAAGGAGATCCGCGTTTCGCCGGAAGAGCTGATCGGCCGCTACGCCGCGCTCGACGTCATCAACGAGAAGACCGGCGAGATCTACGTCGAGGCCGGCCAGGAGATCACCGAGGCGGTGCTCGAACTCTTCAACGAGAACGACATCGACCTGCTGCCGACGCTCGCGATCGACCATGTCAATGTCGGGCCGTACATCCGCAACACGCTGGCGGCCGACAAGAACACGAACCGCGAAGAGGCCCTGCTCGATATCTATCGCGTGATGCGTCCCGGCGAGCCGCCGACGCTGGAGCAGGCGGAAACCCTGTTCCAGGGCCTGCTGTTCGACATCGACCGCTACGACCTGTCGCCGGTCGGCCGCGTGAAGATGAACATGCGCCTCGAGTTCGAGGGCGTTCCCGACACGCAGCGCACGCTGCGTCGCGAGGACATCCTGGCCGTCGTGCGCGTCCTGCACGGGCTGAAGGACGGCCGCGGCGAGATCGACGACATCGACCATCTCGGCAATCGCCGCGTCCGCTCGGTCGGCGAGCTGATGGAGAACCAGTACCGCGTCGGCCTGCTGCGCATGGAGCGGGCGATCCGCGAGCGCATGAGCTCGATCGACATCGACACCGTGATGCCGCACGACCTGATCAACGCCAAGCCGGCGGCGGCTGCGGTGCGCGAGTTCTTCGGCTCCTCGCAGCTCTCGCAGTTCATGGACCAGACGAACCCGCTGTCGGAAGTCACCCACAAGCGCCGTCTCTCGGCGCTCGGACCGGGCGGTCTGACCCGCGAGCGCGCCGGCTTCGAGGTGCGCGACGTGCATCCGACGCATTACGGCCGTATCTGCCCGATCGAGACGCCGGAAGGCCCGAACATCGGTCTGATCAACTCGCTGGCGACCTATGCGCGCGTCAACCAGTACGGCTTCATCGAGAGCCCGTACCGCAAGGTGGCCGGCGGGCGCGTGACCGACGAGGTCGTCTATCTCTCGGCGATGGAGGAGGGGCGCTACACCGTCGCCCAGGCCAACGCCGAGATCGACGCCAAGGGCAAGTTCGTGTCCGAGTTGGTGCAGTGCCGCAAGGGCGGCGAGTACATTCTCGGCCGGCCCGAGACCATCGACTTCGTCGACGTCTCGCCCAAGCAGATCGTGTCGGTCGCCGCGGCGCTGATCCCGTTCCTCGAGAACGACGACGCCAACCGCGCGCTGATGGGCTCGAACATGCAGCGTCAGGCGGTGCCGCTCATCCAGGCCGAATCGCCGCTCGTCGGCACCGGCATGGAAGAGGTGGTCGCCCGCGACTCCGGCGTCGCCATCTCGGCCCGCCGCACCGGCATCGTCGACCAGGTCGACGCGATGCGTATCGTCGTGCGTGCGACCGAGGACGTCGGTCCAAATCGCCCGGCGGTCGACATCTACAACCTGCTGAAGTTCCAGCGGTCCAACCAGAGCACCTGCATCACCCAGAAGCCGCTCGTTCGCGTCGGCGACACGGTGAAGAAGGGTGACATCGTGGCCGACGGCCCGTCGACGCAGAACGGCGAGCTCGCGCTCGGCCGCAACGTGCTCGTCGCGTTCATGCCGTGGAATGGCTACAACTTCGAGGACTCGATCCTGCTATCCGAGCGCATCGTGCGCGACGACGTCTTCACCTCGATCCACATCGAGGAGTTCGAGGTCATGGCCCGCGACACCAAGCTCGGCCAGGAGGAGATCAGCCGCGACATCCCGAACGTCGGCGAGGAAGCCCTCAAGAACCTCGACGAGGCGGGAATCGTCTACATCGGCGCCGAGGTGAAGGCGGGCGACATCCTGGTCGGCAAGGTGACGCCGAAGGGCGAGAGCCCGATGACCCCGGAAGAGAAGCTGCTGCGCGCCATCTTTGGCGAGAAGGCGGCCGACGTGCGCGACACCTCGCTGAAGGTGCCGCCGGGCGTCGAGGGCACCGTCGTCGAGGTCCGCGTCTTCAACCGCCGCGGCGTCGACAAGGACGAGCGTGCGCTGGCCATCGAGCGCGACGAGATCGAGCGTCTCGCCAAGGACCGTGACGACGAAAAGGCCATCCTCGAGCGCAGCTTCTATGGCCAGCTCCAGGAAATGCTGCTGAACCAGGTGGTCGCCGGCGGTCTCAAGGGCCTGAAGCCCGGCACCAAGATCATCGACACCGTGCTGGGCGAGTACACGCCGGGCCAGTGGCGCCAGATCGCCGTCAAGGCGGACAAGAAGCAGGCGGAGATCGAGGCGCTGAACAAGCAGTTCGACGAATCGATGAAGCGCCTGCAGGACCGGTTCGACAGCAAGGTCGACAAGCTGCAGCGCGGCGACGAGCTGCCGCCGGGCGTGATGAAGATGGTCAAGGTCTTCGTCGCGACCAAGCGCAAGCTGCAGCCGGGCGACAAGATGGCCGGCCGTCACGGCAACAAGGGCGTCATCTCGCGCATCATGCCGCTGGAAGACATGCCGTACCTCGAGGAGGGCGGCCCGGTCGACATCGTGCTGAACCCGCTCGGCGTGCCGTCGCGCATGAACGTCGGTCAGATTCTCGAAACCCATCTCGGCTGGGCCGCGTCGGGTCTCGGCAAGAAGATCGGCAAGATGCTCGAGGACGCCCGCGAGGTCTCGGTCGCCCAGCTCAAGAAGCAGCTGCGCGAGATCTACGGCGAGAAGTCGTTCAAGAACGACATCGCCGACCTCAGCGACGAGCAGACGATCGAGCTCGCCCGCAACCTGAGCAAGGGCGTGCCCTTCGCGTCGCCGGTGTTCGACGGCGCGCACGAGCCCGACATCGTCGAGATGCTGGAAATGGCCGGTCTCGACAAGTCGGGCCAGGTCACCCTGATCGACGGCCGCACCGGCGAGCCGTTCGACCGTAAGGTGACCGTGGGCTACATCTACATGCTCAAGCTGCACCATCTCGTGGACGACAAGATCCACGCCCGCTCGATCGGACCGTACAGCCTCGTCACCCAGCAGCCGCTGGGCGGCAAGGCGCAGTTCGGCGGACAGCGCTTCGGCGAAATGGAAGTGTGGGCGCTGGAGGCCTACGGCGCGGCCTACACGCTGCAGGAGATCCTCACCGTCAAGTCGGACGACGTGGCCGGCCGCACCAAGGTCTACGAGGCCATCGTGCGCGGCGACGACACGTTCGAGGCGGGCATCCCGGAATCCTTCAACGTGCTGGTCAAGGAGCTGCGCTCCCTCGGCCTCAATGTCGAACTCAACCAGTCGATCACCTGAGGGTGATCGACTCCTCTTCTTCGCGAATTACGTCCACCGAACAGTAGGACAAAAATGACCGACCTCATCAACGTACTGGGCCAGCCGCAGGGCACGCCGACCTTCGACGAGATCCGCATCTCGATCGCCAGCCCCGAGCGCATCCGCACGTGGAGCCACGGCGAGATCAAGAAGCCGGAGACCATCAACTACCGCACGTTCAAGCCGGAGCGTGACGGCCTGTTCTGCGCGCGCATCTTCGGGCCGATCAAGGACTACGAGTGCCTGTGCGGCAAGTACAAGCGCATGAAGTTCCGCGGCATCACCTGCGAGAAGTGCGGCGTCGAAGTGACCCTCACCAAGGTGCGCCGCGAGCGGATGGGCCATATCGAGCTGGCCTCGCCGGTCGCGCACATCTGGTTCCTGAAGTCGCTGCCGAGCCGTATCGGCCTGCTGCTCGACATGACGCTGCGCGACCTCGAGCGCATCCTGTATTTCGAGAACTACGTCGTCAGCAATCCGGGCCTGACTCCGCTCAAGTACCGCGAGCTGCTGAACGAGGAGCAATACCTCAACGCGCTCGACGAGTACGGCGAGGGCTCCTTCGAGGCCGAGATCGGCGCCGAGGCGATCCGCGGCATGCTGCAGGCGATCGACCTGAACGAAGAGCGTCCCCGCCTGCGCGAGGAACTGCGTGAGACGACGTCGGAAGCCAAGCGCAAGAAGCTCGTGAAGCGCCTGAAGCTTTGCGAGAACTTCATCGAGTCCGGCGCCCGTCCGGAGTGGATGATCCTCGAGCTGGTTCCGGTGATCCCGCCCGAACTGCGCCCGCTGGTGCCGCTCGACGGCGGCCGGTTCGCGACCTCGGACCTGAACGACCTCTATCGCCGCGTCATCAACCGCAACAACCGCCTGAAGCGGCTGATCGAGCTGCGTGCGCCGGACATCATCGTACGCAACGAGAAGCGCATGCTTCAGGAGTCGGTCGACGCCCTGTTCGACAACGGCCGCCGCGGCCGTGTCATCACCGGCGCCAACAAGCGTCCGCTCAAGTCGCTGAGCGACATGCTGAAGGGCAAGCAGGGCCGCTTCCGCCAGAACCTGCTCGGCAAGCGCGTCGACTACTCGGGCCGTTCGGTCATCGTGGTCGGCCCGGAGCTCAAGCTGCACCAGTGCGGCCTGCCGAAGAAGATGGCGCTCGAACTGTTCAAGCCGTTCATCTACTCGCGCCTGCAGAACTACGGCATGGCCAACACCATCAAGGCCGCCAAGCGCATGGTCGAGAAGGAGCGGCCGGAAGTCTGGGACATCCTCGAGGAGGTCATCCGCGAGCATCCCGTGCTGCTCAATCGCGCGCCGACGCTGCACCGCCTGGGCATCCAGGCGTTCGAGCCGGTGCTGATCGAGGGCAAGGCGATCCAGCTGCATCCCCTGGTCTGCACGGCCTTCAATGCCGACTTCGACGGCGACCAGATGGCGGTGCACGTGCCGCTCTCGCTGGAAGCCCAGCTCGAGGCCCGCGTGCTGATGATGTCGACCAACAACATCCTGTCGCCGGCGTCGGGCAAGCCGATCATCGTGCCGTCGCAGGACATCGTGCTCGGCATCTACTACATCACGCTGGAGCGCGAGGGTGAGCCGGGCGAAGGCTCGCAGTTCTCGGACATGGGCGACCTCGAACACGCGCTGCACAGCCGCGCGCTGTCGATGCACGCCCGCATCAAGATGCGTCTGGAGACCTACGACGACAAGGGCGTGCTCGCCCGCCGCGTCGTGGAGACCACGCCGGGCCGCGTCCTGCTGGCGCAGATCCTGCCCAAGCACGAGAACCTGCCGTTCTCGCTGATCAACCGCCTGCTGACCAAGAAGGACCTGCAGAACGTCATCGACTCCGTCTACCGCCACTGCGGCCAGAAGGAGACGGTGATCTTCGCCGACCGTCTGATGGGTCTCGGCTTCTATCACGCGTGCCGCGCCGGCATCTCGTTCGGCAAGGACGATCTCGTCATCCCCTCCGCCAAGGTGAAGCTGGTTGCCCAGACCACCAAGGAAGTGAAGGAGTACGAGCAGCAGTATCAGGACGGCCTGATCACCTCGGGTGAGAAGTACAACAAGGTCGTCGATGCCTGGTCGCGCTGCTCGGACCGGGTGGCCGAGGAAATGATGAAGGGCATCTCGACGCCGCAGCCGGGTCGTCCGGTCAACGCGGTGTGGATGATGGCGCATTCCGGCGCGCGCGGTTCGGCCACGCAGATGAAGCAGCTCGCGGGCATGCGCGGCCTGATGACCAAGCCCTCGGGCGAGATCATCGAGACGCCGATCCTGTCGAACTTCAAGGAAGGCCTGTCGGTTCTGGAGTACTTCAACTCCACCCACGGTGCCCGAAAGGGACTGGCCGACACCGCGCTCAAGACGGCGAACTCGGGTTACCTGACCCGCCGTCTGGTCGACGTTGCCCAGGACTGCATCATCATCGAGGAGGATTGCGGGACCGAACGCGGCCTCACGATGCGCGCGGTCGTCGACGGCGGCGACGTCATCGAGCCGCTGTCGGAGCGGGTCCTCGGCCGCACCTCGCTGGACGACATCATCGACCCTCTGACGGGCGTGGTGATCAGCAAGGCCGGCGAGCTCATCGACGAGGTCAAGGTCGAGCAGATCGACAAGGCCGGCATCGAGGAGATCCGCATCCGGTCGGTGCTGACCTGCGACACCAAGATCGGCGTCTGCGGCAAGTGCTACGGCCGCGACTTGGCCCGCGGCACCCCGGTCAACATCGGCGAGGCGGTGGGCGTCATCGCCGCCCAGTCGATCGGCGAACCAGGCACGCAGCTGACGATGCGTACCTTCCACATCGGCGGCGCCGCGCAGCGTGGTGCGGAGCAGTCGAACATCGAAGCGAGCCATGACGGCACCGTCCAGGTTCGCAACCGCAACGTCGTCATCAACAGCTCGGGCGTGCCGGTCGTGATGGGCCGCAACACCGAGCTGGTGCTGGTCGATGGGGCCCAGCGCGAGCGGGCCAAGCATCGCGTGCCGTACGGCGCGCGCCTGCTGGTCGACAGCGACACGGCGGTGGTCAAGGGTCAGAAGCTGGCCGAGTGGGATCCGTACACGCTGCCGATCATCACCGAGAAGGCGGGTAAGGCGGTCTACGTCGATCTCGTCGAGGGTGTGTCGATGCGCGAGGTGATCGACGATTCGACCGGGATCTCCAACCGCGTCGTGGTCGACTGGAAGGGCCAGCCGCGCGGAGGCGACCTGCGTCCGCGTATCGCCATCCACGATGCCGACGGCAACCCGATCATGCTGGCGAACGGCCAGGAGGCCCGGTACCTGCTGTCGCTCGACTCGGTGCTCTCGGTCGAGAACGGCCAGGACGTCCATGCCGGTGACATCCTGGCGCGTATCCCGCGCGAGGGCGGCAAGAACCGCGACATCACGGGCGGTCTGCCGCGCGTGGCGGAGCTGTTCGAGGCCCGCAAGCCCAAGGATTTCGCGATCATCTGCGACATCTCGGGCCGCATCGAGTTCGGCAAGGACTACAAGAACAAGCGCCGCATCCTGATCGTGCCGGAAGGCGAGGGTGCGGAGCCTGTCGAGTACCTGATCCCGAAGGGCAAGCGAATTGCCGTCCAGGAAGGCGACTTCGTGGAGCGCGGCGACCTGCTGATCGACGGAAACCCGGTGCCGCACGACATCCTGCGCGTCCTGGGCATCGAGAAGCTGGCGGAATACCTCGTGAACGAGATCCAGGAGGTCTACCGGCTGCAGGGCGTGAAGATCAACGACAAGCACATCGAGACGATCGCTCGTCAGATGCTGCAGAAGGTCGAGATCACGGACGCCGGCGACACGACCTTCCTGATCGGCGAACAGGTCGACAAGGCCGAGTTCGAGGTCGAGAACGCCAAGATCGTCGCGGAGAAGCTGCGGCCGGCCAAGGCCGACCCGGTCCTCCTCGGCATCACCAAGGCGTCGCTGCAGACCAAGTCGTTCATCTCGGCGGCCTCCTTCCAGGAGACCACCCGCGTGCTCACCGAGGCGGCCGTCAGCGGCCGTGTCGATAACCTGCAGGGCCTCAAGGAGAACGTCATCGTCGGCCGCCTGATCCCGGCGGGCACCGGTGGGGTCGTGAACCGCCTGAAGGCCATCGCCGCCCAGCGCGACCGGGCCATCCTGGCCGCCGGCGTCGAGGGTGAGGACCACCCGGTCCCCACTCTCGAGGAAGAGCACGCGGCCGACTGAGATCGGTCCTGAGACAGAAAAATGGGAAGGCCGTCCTCGAAAGGGGACGGCCTTCTTCAATTGTGGCTATTGCGCCACAAACCCACC
The DNA here is from genome assembly GCF_020880995.1 of Reyranella aquatilis. Classification (GTDB taxonomy): domain Bacteria; phylum Pseudomonadota; class Alphaproteobacteria; order Reyranellales; family Reyranellaceae; genus Reyranella; species Reyranella aquatilis. The sequence goes on from NZ_JAJISD010000008.1 coordinate 186,742, forward strand.
AGATGTGGTTGTTAGATTCTTGCGCTCCTCACCCGATGCGAGTCAGGAACGAGTCGGATTCGGTCGACTCAGAAATAACCAACGATATCAATGCGAAAAGCCATCAGGCGCGCTTGACGCTTGGGAACGGCGGCCATATAAGCGCGCCACCTCGTCGAGGGGCTGGTGGTTGGCGTGAGCCAAAACGCAGCCTGACGCCGAGGACCGCTACAAGTCAGGCCACCAGGCCACAAAGCTATTCATCCGCGCGGGGCAGTGCGTTAGCCGCTATGCCCGCGCATATGCTTTGTGCCGACGCGTCGATGTTGGGCGGACCCGAGACGGCGTTAAGGAAACCGGAAATCAATGCCGACTATCAACCAGTTGATCCGCAAGCAGCGCCACGGCCTCAAGGCCCACAACAAGGTGCCGGCGCTCGAGGCTTGCCCGCAGAAGCGCGGCGTCTGCACGCGTGTCTACACGACGACGCCGAAGAAGCCGAACTCGGCGCTGCGGAAGGTCGCGAAGGTGCGCCTCACCAACTCCTACGAAGTGGTGAGCTACATCCCGGGCGAGGGTCACAATCTCCAGGAGCATTCGGTGGTCATGATCCGCGGTGGTCGCGTGAAGGACCTCCCGGGCGTTCGCTATCACATCATTCGCGGCACCCTCGATACGCAGGGTGTCAAGGACCGCAAGCAACGCCGTTCGAAGTACGGCGCGAAGCGTCCGAAGTAGGCGAGGGAGGAAAGCATGTCCCGTCGTCGCGCAGCTGAAAAGCGTGAAGTCCTGCCGGACGCCAAGTTCGGCGATATCGTCCTCAGCAAGTTCATGAACACGCTCATGGAGCGTGGCAAGAAGTCGGTCGCCGAGCACATCGTGTACGGCGCTCTCGACGAGGTCGAGGCCAAGCTCAAGCAGGATCCGGTTCCGGCCTTCCACGAGGCCCTGGAGAACGTGAAGCCGGCCGTCGAGGTCCGCTCCCGCCGCGTCGGCGGCGCCACCTATCAGGTGCCCGTCGAGGTCCGCCCGGAGCGTCGCCAGGCCCTGGCGATCCGCTGGATCATCCAGGCCGCCCGCGACCGCTCGGGCCACAGCATGACCGAGAAGCTCTCCGCCGAGCTGCTTGACGCCTTCAACCGCCGCGGTAACGCGGTGAAGAAGCGTGAGGACACTCACAAGATGGCCGACGCCAACAAGGCGTTCGCGCACTACCGCTGGTAAGCGCCCTCTAGGTCTGTTCCAAGAAAGCCCCGTTCCATGGCTCGTACCACCCCTATCGCCGACTACCGTAACATCGGTATCATGGCGCATATCGACGCCGGCAAGACGACGACGACCGAGCGTATCCTGTACTACACCGGCAAGTCGCATAAGATCGGCGAAGTCCATGACGGCGCCGCGACGATGGACTGGATGGAACAGGAGCAGGAGCGTGGCATCACGATCACCTCCGCTGCGACGACGTGCTTCTGGCGGGTCGAGAGCGGCCCGTACAAGGACGTAAGCTACCGCGTCAACATCATCGACACGCCCGGCCACGTGGACTTCACGATCGAGGTCGAGCGTTCGCTGCGCGTGCTCGACGGCGCGGTTTGCGTGTTCGACTCGGTTGCCGGCGTCGAGCCGCAGTCCGAGACGGTTTGGCGCCAGGCCGACAAGTATGGCGTGCCGCGCATCTGCTTCGTCAACAAGATGGACCGCACCGGCGCGAACTTCTATCGCACGGTCGACATGATCGTGGATCGTCTCGGCGCCAAGCCGCTCGTCACTCAGCTGCCGATCGGCTCTGAGGCCGAATACAAGGGCCTGGTCGACCTGGTGTCCAACAAGGCGATCATCTGGCTGGAAGAGACGCTCGGCGCCAAGTTCGAGGTCGTCGAGATTCCGGACGACATGAAGGAAAAGGCCGCGGAGTACCGCGCCAAGCTGCTCGACATGGCCGTCGAACAGGACGATGCCGCCATGGAGAAGTTCCTCGATGGCGAGGAGCCGGACTACGACACGCTGATCAAGTGCATCCGCAAGGGCACCATCAACTATGCGTTCGTGCCTGTGCTGTGCGGCTCGGCGTTCAAGAACAAGGGCGTACAGCCCATGCTCGACGCCGTCGTGAACTACCTGCCGGCCCCCAACGATGTTGCCGACGTCAAGGGCGTCAAGATGGGCAGCGACGAGCCGATCACGCTGCCGTCGAGCGACGATGCGCCGCTGTCGGCGTTGGCATTCAAGATCATGACCGACCCGTTCGTCGGTTCGCTCACCTTCGCGCGCGTCTATTCGGGCGTTCTCGAATCGGCCACCGGCGTGCTGAACAGCACGAAGGACCGCAAGGAGCGTATCGGCCGCATGCTGCTCATGCATGCCAACAACCGCGAGGACGTCAAGGAAGCCCGCGCTGGCGACATCATCGCCCTGGCCGGCCTCAAGAGCGTCACGACCGGCGACACGCTGTGCTCGCCCGAGCATCCGGTCATCCTCGAGCGGATGGACTTCCCGGAGCCTGTCATCGAGCTCGCCATCGAGCCGAAGTCCAAGGCCGACCAGGAGAAGCTCGGCCAGGCGCTGGGCCGTCTGGTCCAGGAAGACCCGACGTTCCGCGTCTCGACCGATGCCGAGACAGGCCAGACCGTCATCAAGGGCATGGGCGAGCTCCATCTCGAGATCAAGGTCGACATTCTGCGCCGCACCTACAAGGTCGAGGCCAATGTCGGCGCCCCGCAGGTTGCCTATCGCGAGACCCTGGGTCGTAAGGCCGAGATCGACTACACCCACAAGAAGCAGTCCGGCGGTTCGGGCCAGTTCGCCCGCGTCAAGCTGACCTTCGAGCCGGGCGAGCCCGGGTCGGGCTACTCCTTCGAGAACAAGATCGTCGGCGGCTCGATTCCCAAGGAATTCATTCCCGGCGTCGAAAAGGGCCTCGAGGCGTCGCGCGAGACCGGCGTGCTCGCCGGCTTCCCGGTGATCGACTTCAAGGTCACACTGACCGACGGCAACTACCATGATGTCGACTCGAGCGTACTGGCCTTCGAAATCGCCGCTCGCGCAGCGTTCAAGGAAGGCCTCGCGAAGGCCCAGTGCAAGCTGCTCGAGCCGATCATGAAGGTCGAGGTGGTGACGCCCGACGACTACATGGGCGACTGCATTGGCGACCTGAACAGCCGCCGTGGTCAGATCCAGGGCATGAGCGCGCGCGGCAACGCGCAGGTCATCGACGCCATGGTGCCGCTGGCCAACATGTTCGGCTACGTGAACACGCTGCGCTCCATGACGCAGGGTCGCGCTGCCTATTCCATGACGTTCGACCACTACGCGGCCGTGCCGCAGGCGGTGGCGGACGAAGTGGTCGCCAAGCTGGCGGGCTAACGGCCCACCGATCGAACGGACAGATTTACTAAGGGATAGAAGACCATGTCGAAGGCGAAGTTTGAGCGGAACAAGCCGCACTGCAACATCGGTACGATCGGTCACGTTGACCATGGGAAGACGTCGCTGACGGCGGCGATCACGAAGATCCTCGCGAAGACGGGCGGCGCGACGTTCACGGCGTACGACCAGATCGACAAGGCTCCGGAAGAGCGGGAGCGCGGCATCACGATCTCGACGGCGCACGTCGAGTACGAGACGACGAACCGTCACTACGCGCACGTGGACTGCCCGGGCCACGCCGACTACGTGAAGAACATGATCACGGGCGCGGCGCAGATGGACGGGGCGATCCTGGTGGTTTCTGCGGCCGACGGCCCGATGCCGCAGACGCGCGAGCACATCCTCCTGGCGCGCCAGGTCGGCGTTCCGGCGCTGGTGGTTTTCATGAACAAGTGCGACATGGTGGACGATCCGGAGCTTCTGGACCTGGTCGAACTGGAGGTTCGCGAGCTTCTGAAGAGCTACCAGTTCCCGGGCGACGACATCCCGGTGGTTCGGGGGTCGGCGCTGATGGCGCTTGAGGACAAGAACCCGGAGCTGGGCGAGCAGGCGGTGCTGAAGCTGATGGCGGAGGTTGACGCGTACATTCCGCAGCCTGCGCGCGACAAGGACAAGCCGTTCCTGATGCCGATCGAGGACGTGTTCTCGATCTCGGGCCGCGGCACGGTGGTCACGGGTCGCGTGGAGCGCGGCATCGTTAAGGTGGGCGAGGAAGTCGAGATCGTGGGCCTGAAGGCGACGTCGAAGACGACGGTCACGGGCGTGGAGATGTTCCGGAAGCTGCTGGATTCGGGCGAGGCGGGCGACAACATCGGCGCGCTGCTGCGCGGCGTGGGCCGCGAGGACGTGGAGCGTGGCCAGGTGCTGGCGAAGCCGGGCTCGATCACGCCGCACACGAACTTCGAGGCCGAGGCGTACATCCTGACGAAGGAAGAGGGCGGCCGCCACACGCCGTTCTTCACGAACTACCGTCCGCAGTTCTACTTCCGGACGACGGACGTGACGGGCGTGGTGACGCTGCCGGAAGGCACGGAGATGGTGATGCCGGGCGACAACGCGCGGCTGGTGGTGGAGCTGATCCAGCCGATCGCCATGGACGAGGGCCTGCGCTTCGCCATCCGCGAGGGCGGACGCACCGTCGGCGCCGGCGTCGTCACCAAAGTCGTAAAGTAAACGTAACGTACGCGACAAGGCGAACATCATGGCCATGGACAACACAAACATCCGGATCCGGCTGAAGGCCTTCGATCATCGCGTGCTCGATTCGTCGACCAGCGAGATCGTCAGCACGGCCAAGCGGACGGGCGCACAGGTGCGTGGGCCCATCCCGCTGCCGACCGGGATCGAGAAGTTCACGGTCAACCGCTCGCCGCACATCGACAAGAAGTCGCGTGAGCAGTTTGAGATCCGTACGCACAAGCGCGTGCTCGACATCGTCGATCCGACCCCGCAGACCGTGGACGCGCTGATGAAGCTCGACCTCGCCTCCGGCGTGGACGTCGAGATCAAGCTCGGCGCCTAAGCGGACCAGGAAAGAAGGAAGAAGACCATGCGTTGCGGTCTCGTCACCCAGAAGGTCGGCATGACCCGCGTCTTCAATGACGCCGGGGAGCATGTGCCCGTCACCGTTCTGAAGGTGGATCAGCTGCAGGTTGTCGCTGTCCGCACTGAAGAGAAGGACAAGTACGTCGCCGTGCAGCTCGGCTACGGCAAGGCCAAGGTTAAGAACGTGACCCAGCCGATGCGCGGTCACTTCGCCAAGGCCAAGGTCGAGCCGAAGAAGAAGCTCGTCGAGTTCCGGGTCGCCAAGGACGCCGTGCTCGAGGTCGGCGCCGAACTGGTGCCCAGCCACTTCGTGCCGGGCCAGTTCGTCGACGTCGTCGGCACCACCATCGGCCGCGGCTTCACCGGCTCGATGGTCCGCTGGAACTTCCACGGCCTCGAGGCCAGCCACGGCGTTTCGGTCTCGCACCGGTCGCATGGTTCGACCGGTAACCGCCAGGATCCCGGCCGTACGTTCCCCGGCAAGAAGATGGCCGGCCACTATGGCAGCGAGCGCGTGACCACGCAGAATCTGAAGGTCGTCGCCGTCGACGACGAGAAGGGTCTGCTCCTGGTCTCCGGCGCCGTTCCCGGCCCGGCCAACGGCTACATCATCGTCAAGGACGCCTCCAAGCGCGCCCGTCACAAGGATGCCCCGTATCCGGCCGGCCTGCGCAAGGCTGCCGGCGAAGCGGCTCCGGCGGCTGAAGCCGCTCCGCAGGCTTAAGGATCAGGTCATGAAGATCGCGGTCAAGACCATCGAGGGCGGCAGCGCCGGCGAGATCGATCTCGCCGATGCGGTGTTCGCCGTTCCCGTCCGCAAGGACATCCTGCAGCGCTGCGTCGTGTGGCAGCTCTCGCGCCGCCAGCAGGGCACGCACAAGACCAAGGGTCGCTCCGAGGTCACGGCGACGGCCAAAAAGATGTACGCCCAGAAGGGCACCGGTCGCGCGCGTCACGGCAACGAGGCGGCACCTCAGTTCCGGGGCGGTGGCAAGGCGTTCGGTCCGGTCGTGCGCAGCCATGCGAGCGACCTGCCGAAGAAGGTCCGCAAGCTGGCACTCCGTACCGCTCTGTCGGCCAAGGCGGCCGAGGGCAAGCTGATCGTGGTCGAGGCGGCGGCACTTGCCGAGCCGAAGACCGCACAGCTCAAGGGTCACTTCGGCGCGCTCGGCGTGACCAGCGCCCTGATCATCGGCGGCGCCGAGATCGACACGAACTTCGCCCGCGCCGCGGCCAACATCGCCCACGTCGATGTGCTGCCGCAGCAGGGCGCGAACGTCTACGACATCCTGCGCCGCGACACGCTGGTGCTCACCAAGGATGCCGTGAAGCACCTCGAGGAGCGTCTGCAATGAGCGCCAAGCGGTACATCCCCGCAACCGTCTCGCGTTCGCGCATGTACGAAGTCATTCGTGCGCCGCTGATCACCGAGAAGACGACCAATGGCTCGGAGCACAGCCAGGTGACTTTCAAGGTTGCCGCCGACGCGACCAAGCCGGAGATCAAGCAGGCCGTCGAAGGCCTGTTCAAGGTCAAGGTCAAGGCGGTCAACACCGTCACGGTCAAGGGCAAGAGCAAGGTTTTCCGCGGCCGTCCCGGCGTGCGGAGCGACTGGAAGAAGGCGATCGTCTCGCTGGTCGAGGGTCACAAGATCGACGTGACCACGGGCCTGTAGGACGGGAGAGCAAACAATGGCCTTGAAGACATTTAAGCCGATCACGCCGTCCCTGCGACAGCTGGTCATCGTCGACCGCACCGGCCTCTGGAAGGGCAAGCCGGTCAAGGAGCTGACGCGCGGCAAGACCAACACCGGCGGTCGCAACAACCACGGTCATATCACCAGCCACCACATGGGCGGCGGGCACAAGCGTCGCCTGCGCCTGGTCGATTTCAAGCGCCGCAAGTTCGGCGTGACGGCGACCGTCGAGCGCCTGGAGTACGATCCGAACCGCACGGCGTTCATCGCCCTCATCAAGTATGCGGACGGCGAGCAGGCCTACATCCTGGCGCCGCAGCGCCTGAAGGCGGGCGACGAGATCGTCTCCGGCGAGCGCGTCGACATCAAGCCCGGTAATGCGATGCCGCTCGCGAACATGCCGGTCGGCACGATCGTGCACAATGTCGAGCTCAAGGTCGGTCGCGGCGGCCAGCTGGCCCGTTCGGCAGGCAACTATGCTCAGCTGGTCGGCAAGGACGCCGGCTACGCCCAGATCAAGCTGAGTTCGGGCGAACTGCGCCTGGTGCCGGGTGGCTGCCTGGCCACGGTCGGCGCGGTGTCGAACCCCGACAACCAGAACATTGTCATCGGCAAGGCCGGCCGTCAGCGCTGGCTCGGCCGTCGCCCCACCGTCCGCGGTGTCGTGATGAACCCGGTCGACCATCCGCACGGCGGTGGTGAAGGCCGCACCTCGGGCGGCCGTCATCCGGTCACTCCGTGGGGCAAGCCGACCAAGGGCAAGAAGACCCGCAAGAACAAGGCGACGGACAAGCTGATCATCCGCCGCCGGCATGCGACGCGCTAGGAGATAGGACAGTGGCACGTTCCGTTTGGAAGGGCCCCTTCGTTGAAGGCAGCCTGATCAAGAAGGCCGAGAAGTCGCGCGGCAACATCCGCAGCGAGGTGATCAAGACCTGGTCGCGTCGCTCGACGATCCTGCCGCAGTTCGTCGGCCTGACGTTCGGCGTCTACAATGGCAAGAAGTTCATCCCGGTGAGCGTCACCGAGGAGATGGTCGGTCACAAGCTCGGCGAATTCTCGCCGACCCGCACCTTCACCGGCCACGCCGGTGACAAGAAAGTGTCGAAGGATTAACGCGCGATGAGCAAGCCATCCGCTCCCCGCCGCGAGGCGGACAACGAAGCCAAGGCCGTCCTGCGCGCCGTGCGCATCAGCCCGCGCAAGCTCGACCTCGTGGCCGCGACGATCCGCGGCAAGAAGGCGGCGACGGCCGTCAACGAGCTCACCTTCTCCAAGAAGCGGATTGCCCGCGACGTGAAGAAGGCCCTGAATTCGGCCATCGCCAATGCCGAGAACAACCACAACCTCGATGTCGACCGCCTGGTCGTCGCCGAGGCGTCGGTCGGCAAGGGCCTGGTGATGAAGCGTTTCCAGACGCGCGGCCGCGGCCGTGCGGCCGGCATCGTCAAGCCGTTCGCTCATCTCACGATCGTGGTGCGCGAGCGCGCCGAGGCGGAGGACAAGTAATGGGTCAGAAGGTCAATCCGATCGGCCTGCGGCTCGGTATCAACCGGACCTGGGACTCGCGCTGGTACGCCGAGGGCGCCGAATACTCGAAGATGCTCCATGAGGACATCCACATCCGCAAGGTGCTGCGCGAGCGGCTGGCCCAGGCGGGCGTTGCGAAGATCGTCATCGAGCGTCCGGCCAAGCGCGCCCGCGTCACCATCCACACCGCCCGTCCGGGCGTCGTGATCGGCCGCAAGGGCGTCGACATCGAGAAGCTGCGCTCCGACCTCGGCAAGATGACCAAGGGCGAAGTGGCCCTGAACATCGTCGAGATCCGCAAGCCCGAGATCGATGCCACGCTGATCGCGGAGAACATCGCCCAGCAGCTCGAGCGTCGTGTCGCCTTCCGTCGCGCCATGAAGCGCGCCGTCCAGTCGGCGATGCGCCTGGGTGCGCTCGGCATCCGGATCAACTGCTCTGGCCGTCTCGGCGGCTCGGAAATCGCCCGCATGGAATGGTACCGCGAAGGTCGCGTGCCGCTGCACACGCTGCGCGCCGACATCGACTACGGCACCGCCACCGCCTTCACCACCTTCGGCACCTGCGGTGTCAAGGTCTGGGTGTTCAAGGGCGAGATCATGGCGCACGACCCCATGGCGCACGACAAGCGCGCCGAGGAAGCCGCGCCGCAACGCACGCCGGCGCGCGCGGAGCGCTCCGAGCAGAGGGACGCGTAATCCATCATGCTGCAACCCAAGCGCACCAAGTACCGCAAGGCCTTCAAGGGTCGTATCAGCGGCGCTGCCAAGGGCGGTTTCAACCTCGACTTCGGTTCTTATGGACTGAAGGCGATGGAGCCGGATCGTCTGACCGCGCGCCAGATCGAGGCGGCCCGCCGCGCCATCACGCGTCACATGAAGCGTGCCGGCCGTGTCTGGATCCGCGTGTTCCCGGACGTGCCGGTGTCGAAGAAGCCGGCCGAGGTCCGCATGGGCTCCGGCAAGGGCGCGCCCGAGTTCTGGGCGGCCCGCGTCAAGCCGGGCCGCATCCTGTTCGAGCTCGAGGGTGTTTCCGGCACGATCGCCAAGGAAGCCCTGGCGCTTGGCGCCGCGAAGCTGCCCATCAAGACCCGCTTCGTCAGCCGCGTCGGCGCCGAAGGCTGAGGGAGAAGGACATGAAGGCCACCGATCTGCGCCCCAAGACCAAGGACGAGCTCAAGAACGAGCTCGGCAACCTCCGCAAGGAGGCGTTCAACCTGCGCTTCCAGAAGGCCGGGGGCCAGCTGCAGAAGACTTCCCGCGCGCGCCAGGTTCGCCGCGACATCGCCCGCATCAAGACGGTGCTGGGCGAGAAGGCCGCCGGTTAAGGAGCACGAAATGCCTAAGCGTATCCTGGAAGGCGTCGTCGTCAGCGACAAGATGGACAAGACCATCGTCGTCAAGGTCGAGCGCCGCGTTCAGCATCCGATCTACAAGAAGTTCATTCGCAAGTCGAAGAAGTACCACGCGCACGACGAAGCCAACGCCTTCAAGGGCAAGGTTGGCGAAGTCGTCCGCATCCGCGAGTGCCGCCCGCTGTCCAAGACCAAGAGCTGGGAAGTTCTGGTCGAAGGCGCCCAGGCTTAAGCGGTCGGAGCACAAGTCATGATTCAGATGCGAACCAACCTCGAGGTCGCCGACAATTCGGGCGCCCGTCGGGTCCAGTGCATCAAGGTGCTGGGCGGCTCACGCCGCAAGTATGCCAGTGTCGGCGACGTCATCGTCGTGTCGATCAAGGAAGCGATTCCGCGCGGCAAGGTGAAGAAGGGCGAGGTGCATCGCGCCGTCGTCGTCCGCACCTCTTTCGCGCTGCGCCGCCCCGACGGCAGCGCCATCCGCTTCGACCGCAACGCCGCCGTGCTCCTCAGCAAGCAGGATGAGCCGATCGGCACCCGTATCTTCGGACCGGTGACGCGCGAGCTGCGTGCCAAGAAGTTCATGAAGATCATCTCGCTTGCGCCTGAGGTGCTCTAGCCATGGCAAACAAACTGAAGATCAAGAAGGGCGACCGGGTGAAGGTCATCACCGGTGGCAGCAAGGGCAAGGTGGGCGACGTCCTGCGCGTTCTTCCCAAGGAGAACCGCGTGGTCGTTTCCGGCGTGAACATGATCAAGCGCCACACCAAGCCGAGCCGTGCGGAAGCCGGCGGCATCATCGAACGCGAGGCCACGATCCACGTCTCCAACGTGGCCCTGCTGGATCCCAAATCGGACAAGCCGACGAAGGTCGGGTTCCGGTTCCTTGAAGACGGCCGCAAGGTGCGCATCGCGCGTGCCTCCGGCGAGACCATCGACCGCTAGGAGAACGGGCCATGCCCGCGCGTCTGCAAGAACACTATACCAAGTCCGTGCGCGAGGCGCTCACGAAGGAGTTCTCCTACAAGAACCCCTTCGAGGTGCCGAAGCTCGAGAAGATCGTCATCAACATGGGCGTCGGCGAGGCGGTCAACGACCGCAAGGCCGTCGATGGCGCCGTGGCCGACCTGACGGCGATCACCGGCCAGAAGCCGGTGATCACGCGGTCGCGCAAGTCGATCGCGACCTTCAAGCTGCGTGAAGGCATGGCGATCGGCGCCAAGGTCACGCTGCGGCGCGACCGGATGTACGAATTCATCGATCGCCTGATCAACATCGCCCTGCCGCGCGTTCGCGACTTTCGCGGGCTTAACGGCAAGTCGTTCGACGGCAATGGCAACTACGCCATGGGCCTGAAGGAACAGATCGTGTTTCCTGAAATCGACTACGACAAGGTCGACCAGGTGCGCGGTATGGACATCATCATCTGCACGACGGCGAAGACGGATGCGGAAGCCAGGTCGCTTCTCCGTGCTTTCGACTTCCCGTTCGTGAACTGAGGCCGGAGAAACACATGGCCAAGACTAGCTCGGTCGAGAAGAACAACCGGCGTGCAAAGTTGGCGAAGCAATACGCCGGCAAGCGCGCCAAGCTGAAGGCGATGGCGGTCGACGACAAGTTGACGCCGGAGGAGCGCTTCGGGGCCCGCCTGAAGCTGGCGGAGCTGCCGCGCAACTCGTCGCCGACTCGCGTCCGCAATCGGTGCGAACTCACGGGCCGCCCGCGGGCCGTGTATCGCAAGTTCAAGCTGTCGCGCGTTGCGCTGCGTCAGCTGGCGTCGCTGGGTGCTCTGCCCGGCGTCGTGAAGTCGAGCTGGTAAACGGGGACCGTAGACCATGGCGATGACAGATCCCGTCGGCGATTTGCTGACCCGCATCCGCAACGGCCAGTCGGCGCGCCTCGACAGCGTGACGGCTCCCGCCTCGCGGCTCCGGTCGAGTGTTCTCGATGTGCTCCAGCGCGAGGGTTACATCCGCGGCTGGTTCGAGGAAGAGCTGCGCCCCGGCGTGAAGGAGCTCCGCATCGAGCTCAAGTATGACAACGGCCGTCCGGTCATCAAGGAGATCAAGCGTGTCTCCACGCCGGGCCGCCGCGTCTATTCCAAGATCCGCGAGCTGCCGCGCCACTTCAACGGCCTCGGCATCTCGATCCTTTCCACGCCGCGCGGTGTCATGTCCGACGCCGAGGCGCGGGCCGCCAATGTCGGCGGCGAAGTCATCTGCAAGGTGTTCTGACCATGTCGCGCGTCGGTAAAAATCCGGTCGCCATCCCGGCCGGTGTCACCATCGAGCTCAAGGGCCAGCACCTGAAGGCCAAGGGCAAGCGGGGCGAACTGGAGCTCATGGTCCATGACGACGTCTCCGTCGCCAAGGAGGCCGAGGGCCTGGTCTTCAAGCCGCGGAACGAGAGCCGCCGCGCCCGCATGCAGTGGGGCACGGCTCGCAACCTGGCGAGCAATGTCGTGCGCGGCGTGTCCGACGGGTTCACCATCAACCTCGAGATCAACGGCGTGGGCTATCGCGCCGCGGCCGACGCCAAGATGCTGAAGATGCAGCTCGGCTTCAGCCACGATGTCGAGATTCCCATTCCGGCCGGCATCCAGATCAAGGCTCTCAAGCCGACCGAGATCGAGATTTCCGGCGCCGATCGTCAGCGCGTGGGCCAGATTGCGGCCGAGATCCGCAGCCTGCGTCCGCCCGAGCCGTACAAGGGCAAGGGCATCAAGTACTCGACCGAGACGATCCGGCGCAAGGAAGGCAAGAAGAAGTAGAGGCGAGAGAACCATGTCCGACCGCAATGCTCTTTTCGCCCGCCGCCAGCGGCGCACGCGCTACGCGCTGCGCCAGGCCGCCGGCGGCCGCCCGCGCCTCAGCGTTTTCCGCTCGGGCAAGCACATTTATGCCCAGGTCATTGACGACCGTAAGGGCGTGACCCTGGCCGCCGCCTCGTCGCTCGACAAGGACGTCCGGGGCTCGCTCAAGACCGGCGCCGACAAGGGCGCTGCCGCCGAAGTTGGCAAGCTGATCGCCGCCCGTGCCGTTGCGGCCGGCGTGAAGGAAGTCATCTTCGACCGCGGTGGCTACACGTATCACGGCCGCGTCGCTGCGCTGGCCAATGCCGCCCGTGAGGGCGGTCTGTCGTTCTGATCGGGAGTTAGAATATGGCTCGTTCACCCGGCGGTTCCGGCCGTTCCCCGCGCGATCGCGATCGGAGCCGTGACCGCGACGAGGACAATGAACTGACCGACAAGCTGGTCACGATCAATCGCGTCGCGAAGGTCGTGAAGGGCGGTCGTCGCTTCGCCTTTGCCGCCATCGTCGTCGTCGGCGACCAGCGCGGCCGTGTCGGTCACGGTGCCGGCAAGGCGCGTGAGGTTCCCGAGGCGATCCGCAAGGCCACCGAGGCGGCCAAGCGCGGCCTGATCCGCGTGCCTCTGCGTGACGGTCGCACGCTGCATCATGACGTCAAGGGACGCTTCGGTGCCGGCAAGGTGACGCTCCGCGCCGCCCCGGCCGGTACCGGCATCATCGCCGGCGGCCCGATGCGCGCGATCTTCGAGACGCTGGGCATCAAGGACATCGTCGCCAAGTCGGTCGGGACCTCCAACCCGCACAACATGATCAAGGCGACGTTCAAGGCGCTCGAGCTGCTCAACTCGCCGCGCATGGTCGCCACCCGCCGCGGCAAGAAGGTCGGCGACCTTCTCGGCCGCCGTGACGAGACGACCGCGGAAGCGGCGGCTTAAGGAACCGGACCATGGCCAAGACAGTCAAGATCACCCAGACCGGCAGCCACATCGGCCGCACGGACGACCAGCGCGCGACGCTGATCGGCCTGGGGCTCAACAAGCGTCACCGCACCCGCGAGCTCGTGGATACGCCTGAGGTTCGCGGCATGATCAACAAGGTGCGCCACCTCGTGCGCGTCGAAGAGGAAGCGCGCTAAGGCCCTGAGGCCGCGGCGCGGAGGTAATTACCATGAGACTGAACCAGATCTCGGACAACCCGGGCGCCCGCAAGGGCCGCATGCGTGTCGGCCGCGGTATCGGCTCCGGCAAGGGCAAGACCGCCGGTCGCGGCGTCAAGGGTCAGAAGTCCCGTACCGGCGTCGCCATCAAGGGCTTCGAGGGCGGCCAGATGCCGCTCTACCGCCGCATCCCGAAGCGCGGTTTCCGTCCGCCGCACCAGAAGAGCTACCAGGTGGTCAACCTCGGCACGCTCCAGAAGGCGATCGACGACAGGAAGCTGGACGCCGGCAAGCTGATCGACGCCGAGGCGATGCTGGCCGCGGGCCTGTTCAAGAACGCCGCGGACGGTGTCCGCCTTCTTGGCAAGGGCGAGATCAAGACCAAGATCGAAGTGAAGGTCGCGGGCGCCTCGGCGTCGGCGATCGCCGCGGTCGAGAAGGCCGGCGGCAAGGTCGAACTCCCGCCCAAGCCCGTGGCCGAAGCGGCCTGATCCGGACGGCGTCAACGGGGGCGTCGCTTCCCCCTTGTGTCGTTCACGCGTGAGGTTCCATGGCATCCGCCGCCGAGCAACTTGCTTCCAACCTGAACTGGGGTTCGATCGGTAGGGCGACCGAGCTGAAGAAGCGGCTGTGGTTCACCGTGGCCGCGCTCGTCGTCTTCCGCATCGGTGCCTACATTCCGGTCCCCGGCGTCGATCCGGCCGCCCTGGCCGAGATCTTCAAGCAGAATGCCGGTGGCATCGCGGGACTGCTGGACGTGTTCTCCGGCGGCTCGATCGGCCGCATGTCGGTGCTGGCGCTCAGCATCATGCCGTACATCTCGGCGTCCATCATCATGCAGATCCTGACGACGGTGGTGCCGTCGCTCGAGGCGCTGAAGAAGGAAGGCGAGGCCGGCCGGAAGAAGATCAACCAGTACACCCGCTACGGCACGGTGATACTGGCGACCTTCCAGGCCTATGGCATTGCCGTGGGGCTCGAAAGCCAAGTGGCGGCCGCCGGACCGGTGGTGATCGATCCGGGCATCTTTTTCCGCTTCGTCACAATCATAACGCTGGTCGGCGGCACCCTGTTCCTGATGTGGCTGGGCGAGCAGATCACGGCCCGCGGCGTCGGCAACGGCGTCTCGCTGATCATCTTTGCCGGCATCGTCGCGGCCCTGCCGGACGCGCTGGTGCAGACCCTCGAACTGGGCCGGACGGGCGCCCTGTCGGCGCTGTTCATCATCGCCCTGGTGGTGGGCATCGTGCTCGTGGTGGCGGTGGTCGTCTTCGTCGAGACCGCCCAACGACGGATCGTCGTGCAGTATCCCAAGCGCCAGGTGGGCAACCGCATGTATGGTGGCGAAGCCTCGCATCTGCCGCTGAAGATCAATACCGCCGGCGTCATCCCGCCGATCTTCGCCTCTTCGCTGCTGCTTTTCCCGGCGACCATCGCGTCGTTCCAGGGTAATTCCGGCGAACCGGGCTGGATGCAGTGGATGTCGACCTATCTCGGTCACGGCCAGCCGCTCTATTTGTTTGCCTATATCGGCCTGATCGTCTTCTTCTGCTTCTTCTACACGACCGTTGTGTTCAATCCGACCGACACGGCCGACAATCTGAAGAAGAACGGCGGCTTCATTCCGGGCATCCGTCCCGGCAAGAACACGGCCGAGTATCTCGAGTACATCCTGAACCGGCTGACGGTGATCGGCGCGCTGTACCTCTCGGCGGTCTGTATCCTGCCGGAACTGCTGATCGCCCGCGGTGGCGTGCCCTTCTACTTCGGCGGCACCAGCCTCCTGATCGTGGTTTCGGTCACGCTCGACACCGTGACCCAGGTGCAGGCGCATCTGCTGGCTCACCAGTATGAGGGCCTCATCAAGAAGGCCCGCCTGAGGGGCAAGGGCCGATGAACATCATTCTTCTGGGACCGCCGGGCGCCGGCAAGGGCACGCAGGCGCAGCGGCTGCAGCAGGAGCGGGGGCTGATCCAGCTCTCGACCGGCGACATGCTGCGGGCTGCCGTGGCCTCGGGCAGCGAGCTCGGCCAGAAGGCCAAGGGCATCATGGAGCGGGGCGAGCTCGTCCCGGACGAGCTGATGGTCGGCCTGATCAAGGATCGAATCGCCCAGCCGGACTGTGCCAAGGGGTTCATCCTCGACGGTTTCCCGCGGACCGAGGCCCAGGCCAAGGCTCTGGACAAGATGCTGACCGAGACGGGCAAGAAGCTCGATCGGGTCATCGAGATGGAAGTCGACGAGAAGGCGCTGACCGAGCGCGTCGTCGGCCGGTTCTCCTGTGCCAAGTGCGGCGCGGGCTATCACGACAAGTTCAAGCGGCCTAAGGCCGACGGTGTCTGCGACGTCTGCGGGGCGACGGAATTCACCCGCCGCAAGGACGACAATGCAGAGACGATGAAGACTCGCATGGCCGCCTACCGGGCTCAAACCGAGCCCTTGTTGCCCTACTACAGCACCCGGGGGGTGCTGCGGAAGGTCGACGGGATGGCCGCGATGGACGAAGTTTACCGTCAGATCACGGGAGTTCTGGCGGGGACTTGACAAGAGTTAGTTCCATTGACTCGGGGGCGCGGGTACATATAATCGCGCGCTTTTCCGGGGCCAGCGGAACTGTGACGGGCGCGCGCGAGCGCGCCATAAGTCTTTGAAGGAGTTGGGACTTTGGCTCGTATAGCCGGTGTGAACATTCCGACCGCCAAGCGTGTCGTGATCGGACTTCAGTACATCCACGGGATCGGTGCGGCGAAAGCCAAGGAGATCTGTGGAAAAGTGGGGATCGACGAGTCGCGGCGCGTGAACACGCTGAGCGACGACGAGGTCATCCGCATCCGCGAGACCATCGACCGCGACTACACGGTCGAGGGCGATCTGCGTCGTGAAGTGGCGATGAACATCAAGCGTCTGATGGACCTCGCCTGCTATCGCGGGCTGCGCCATCGTCGCGGCCTGCCCGTCCATGGCCAGCGCACGCATACGAATGCGCGCACCCGCAAGGGTCCGGCCAAGCCGATTGCCGGCAAGAAAAAAGTGACGAAGTAAGAGGGGATAGAGGTCATGGCCAAAGCTGCAGCTGCCGCCGCGCGTCCCCGTCGCAAGGAACGCAAGAACATCATCGCCGGCGTCGCTCACGTGAACGCCTCGTTCAACAACACGATCGTCACGATCACCGACGCGCAGGGCAACGCGATTGCCTGGTCGTCGTCGGGCCAGCAGGGCTTCAAGGGGTCGCGCAAGTCGACCCCGTTCGCCGCGCAGATGGCCGCCGAAGGCGCCGGTCGCAAGGCGATGGAGCACGGCATGCGCACGATCGAGATCCTCGTGCGCGGTCCGGGTTCGGGCCGTGAGTCGGCGCTGCGCGCGCTGCAGGCCGTCGGCCTCGCCGTGACGTCGATCCGCGACGTGACGCCGATCCCGCACAACGGCTGCCGGCCGCCGAAGCGCCGCCGCGTCTGATTTCGGGTGGAGGCGGCGCTCCGGCGCCGCCCGCTCTTGGGGAATGTATGGCGGGTCCTGAGGGATTCGCTCGAACCGGTCTAGAGGGGTAGCCCACGTGCTTCAGAAGAACTGGCAGGACCTGATCAAGCCGGAGAAGCTTGTCACCGAAGCCGGCGTCGATCCCGGTCGCGTCGCGACCATCGTCGCCGAGCCGCTCGAGCGCGGTTTCGGTCTCACGCTCGGCAACGCGCTGCGTCGTGTTCTCTTGTCGTCTCTCCAGGGTGCCGCCGTCACGTCGATCAAGATCGACAACGTGCTGCATGAGTTCTCGTCGATTCCGGGCGTCCGCGAGGACGTGGTCGACATCGTGCTGAACATCAAGGCGATGGCCGTGAAGATGCAGGGCGACCGCCCGCAGCGTCTTTACCTGCGCGCGGTCGGCCCCGGCGAAGTCACCGCCGGCATGATCGAGCTGCCCGGCGACGTCCAGATCATGGATCCGAAGCACCTGATCTGCACGCTCGACGACGGCGCCTCGATCTCGATGGAACTGATGGTCGCCACCGGCAAGGGCTACATCCCGGCCTCGGCGAACCGTCCGGAAGACGCGCCGATCGGCCTGATTCCGGTCGACTCGGTGTTCAGCCCGGTGAAGCGCGTTTCCTACAAGATCGAGAACAGCCGCGTCGGCCAGGTCACCGACTACGATCGCCTGTCGATGACGGTCGAGACCAACGGCACCACGATGCCGGCCGATGCGGTGGCGCTCGCCGCCCGCATCCTGCAGGACCAGCTGCAGCTCTTCATCAACTTCGAGGAGCCGCGCGAAGTCCGCAAGGAAGAGCAGCAGGACGACTTCCCGTTCAACCGCAACCTGCTGCGCAAGGTCGACGAGCTCGAACTGTCGGTGCGTTCGGCCAACTGCCTGAAGAACGACAACATCATCTACATCGGCGATCTGGTTCAGAAGACCGAGGCGGAGATGCTGCGCACCCCGAACTTCGGGCGCAAGTCGCTGAACGAGATCAAGGAAGTGCTGGCCGGCATGGGCCTCCACCTGGGTATGGAAATCCCGGGCTGGCCGCCGGACAACATCGAGGAAATGGCCAAGCGGCTGGAAGAGCCGTACTAGGCCGGTAGAAGGAAATAAGTCATGCGTCACAACAATCGCGGCCGGAAGTTCCACCGCACGGCTGAGCATCGCAAGGCGATGTTCATGAATCTCGCCGGTGCTCTCATTAAGCACGAGCAGATCACGACCACGCTGCACAAGGCGAAGGACCTGCGTCCGATCGTCGAGAAGCTGGTCACGCTCGGCAAGCGCGGCGGTCTGCATGCGCGTCGTCAGGCGATCGGCTTCCTGCGCGATCCCTACATCGCCGACAAGCTGTTCACCACGCTGGGCCCGCGCTACTCCAAGCGCAACGGCGGATACCTGCGCGTCCTCAAGGCCGGCTACCGCTTCGGCGATGCCGCCGAGATGGCCGTGATCGAGTTCGTCGAGCGCGACACCTCGGCCAAGGGCCAGGACAGCGGCCCCTCGGCCGACAAGAGCGAGCAGCAGGAAGCGGCGTAAGCCTCTGCCGCTCGAGCCGTTTGAAAACGCCCGGTCCAAGGACCGGGCGTTTTTCTTTGTCGGGGCGCGGGTCTCCGTGGCGTGCCTTCTCGCCTCCTGGAGATGATGCGTCACTGGAGTGGGGCGCCCCCAGCGAACATACTTCCGCAATGTCCTTTACGTTTCGCCTCGCACGCCCATCAGAAGCCGCCGACGCCGACCGCGTCCTGCGCGCGGCCTTCACGCCCTACCTTCGCAGGCTCGGGCGCGAAATGCCGCCCGGCTATTACGGGTGGCTTCCGGCCTCGATCGAGCGCGGCGATCTGTTCGTGGCGGACGAAGGCGGCGTGGTCGTCGGCGTTGCGGCGACCGAGCGGCGCGACAGGGAACTGTTCCTCGATCGGCTCGCCGTGGATCCGGCTAAGCAGGGCACGGGCCTCGGGCGCTGGCTGCTGCAACGGCTCGACGAGGTGGGAACCGCGCGAGGAGACCACTCCCTCTCGCTGATCACCGCCGAGATGATGGTTCATCTCGTCAAACTCTACGCCAGCCATGGCTTCGAGATCGTCCACCGCGGACCGCCGGACCACGGCAAGGACGCGCACATCCGCGTCCACATGGTGAAGAAGCTGTAGGAGGCCCTTGCAGGCCTCAGAACTGCTCCGCAGGGAGCGCGAACACCGTCCGTCCCGCCGCCTTGAGCGGGCCCAGTTCGGCCAGCGCCGGCGGCAGGATCACTTCGGCATAGAAGCGGGCCGTCACCAGCTTGGCTTCGAGGAAGGCGGGATCCCCATCGCGCGCGGCCAGCTTCGTCTGGGCCACCAGGGCGCTGCGGGCCAGCAGCCAGCCGCCCAGCGCGGTGCCGGCCAGCCGCAGGAACGGCACCGAGCCCGCCAGCGCGTTCACCAGCTCGGCCTTGACCGAGTGGGCGACCCATTTGGTCGCGTCTTCGAGCGCATCGGCGGCGGCAACGAGGCCGGCACGAATGGCTTCGAGATCGTCGCCGGGGGCCGCCTTCATCGCCTCGGCGGTGGCGCGCATCTCGGCGACCAGCGCCAGCATGGTCTCGCCGCCGTCCTTGGCGACTTTTCGGCCGACCAGGTCGCGCGCCTGGATGCCGTTGGTGCCTTCGTAGATCGGCAGGATGCGGGCGTCGCGCAGGTGCTGGGCGGCACCGGTCTCCTCGACGAAGCCCATGCCGCCGTGGATCTGTACGCCCGTCGAGGCGATTTCGTTGCCGAGGTCGGTGAACCACGCCTTCACGATCGGGATCAGCAGATCGACGCGATCCTGGATCTTGCGGCTCGTCTCCCTGTCCGGCTGCTTCAGCGCACCGTCGATGCCCGCGGCCGTGTAGTAGCCCAAGGCGCGCATTGCCTCGATCTGGGACCGCATGCTCATCAGCATGCGGCGCACGTCGGCATGATGGACGATCGATACCGAGGCCGGCTTCGGGCTGCCGTCGTCCTTGGACTGGACGCGGTTGCGCGCGAAGGCGGCGGCCTGCTGGTAGGCGCGCTCGGCAATCGCCAGGCCCTGGATGCCGACGGACAGGCGGGCGTTGTTCATCATCGTGAACATGTAGGAAAGGCCGCGGCCTTCCTCGCCGACGAGATAGCCGACCGCACCGCCATCGTCGCCGAACGACATCACGCAGGTCGGGCTCGCATGGATGCCGAGCTTGTGCTCGAGCGACACGCAGCGCAGGTCGTTGCGCTTGCCCGGCTTGCCGTCTTCGCCCGGCAGATACTTCGGCACGATGAACAGCGAGATGCCGCGCACGCCGGCCGGCGCGTCGGGCGTCCGCGCCAGCACCAGGTGCACGATGTTCTCGGCCATGTCGTGTTCGCCGTAGGTGATGAAGATTTTCTGGCCGCTGACGAGATAATGGTCGCCGTTCTTCACCGCCCGGCTCTTGAGCTGGCCGAGGTCGGAGCCGGCCTGCGGCTCCGTCAGGTTCATCGTCCCGGTCCACTCGCCCGAGATCATCTTGGGCAGGTAGGTCGCCTTCTGAGCCTCCGACCCGTGATGATGGATGGCGTCGATCGCACCCTGGTTCAGCAGCAGCACCAGGCCGAAGCCCATGTTGGCGGCCTGCCACATCTCCTGAACCGTCGTGGCCAGCAGCCAGGGCATACCCTGGCCGCCGAATTCCGGATCGAAGGGCAGCGAGTTCCAGCCGCCTTCGACGAATTCCTTGTAGATGGCGGCGAAGCCCGGGGCGGTGCGCACCACGCCGTTCTCCAGCCTGGCGCCGACCTTGTCGCCCTCGCGGTTGAGCGGGGCGAGGCCATTGCCGGCCAGTTTGGCGGCCTCCTCGAGCACGGCGTCGATCGTGTCGTCCGTGGCGTGCTCGTAGCCGGGCAGGGCGGCAACGCCGGAAAGGCCAGCCACTTCGCGCAGTGCGAAACGCATGTCGGCCAGCGGGGCGGTGTAGGTCATGTGAATTCCTCCGGTCCGCAATATGGCGCGCTCGGTCGCTTTTGGCGACCGGCTCGGCTATTTAGGAGACCACATGACACACACAGTCCTGCTGTCGATCGACGGCCCCATCGCCACCATCACGCTGAACGATCCGGCCAAGCACAATCGCCTCAATCCCGACGGATTGAAGCTGCTGCGCGAGGCGGTGGAGACGGTGGACGCGGATCCAAATGTGCGCGCGACCGTCATCACCGGTGCCGGCGACAAGACCTTCTGCTCCGGCTACGACCTGGGCTCGATCCCGGCCGGGGAACGCAAGGACGAGGGCGGCGACAATACTTTCGAAGTCGTCATGGACCGCATCGAGGCGATGCGCATGCCGACCCTGTGTGCACTGAACGGCGGCGTTTACGGCGGAGCCACGGACCTGGCGCTGGCCTGCGACTTCCGGCTCGGCGTGAAGGGCATGCGCTTCTTCATGCCGGCGGCGCGCTTCGGCCTGCACTATTACCCGAGCGGCTTGCGTCGCTATACGCAGAAGGTGAGCCCCAGCTTCGCCAAGCGCGCCTTCCTGCTCTCCGAGGACTTCCACGACACCGAGCTTCTCGCAGTCGGCTATCTCGACTGGCTGGTCGAGAGGGCGGAGTTCCGGGAGAAAGTGGCCGAGAAGGCCGCGCGGCTGGCAGGCCTCGCACCCCTGTCCATGTCGGGCATGAAACGGGCGATCGAGCAGTACGCCCAGGCCGCCCCCGATATGTCCGCCATCCGCCAGACCCAGCGTGCCTGCGCGACGTCCGACGATCTCAAGGAGGGGCTGGCGGCACTCGGCGAGAGGCGCACCCCGGCCTTCAAGGGCCGCTGAAGAATGCGGCTCCGGCACCTTCGCGTGCCGGTTGTCGCAAGATTGCCGTGATTCAGTGCAGGATGCCGGCAACATCTGAGGCCGTGCCGCCATCGGGCGGCCGGTGTATTCTGCAGACAGGGCGGCGACATTCGAGGGCCGCTGAACCGAAGACGAGATGCAACGCCGCCTAGCCGCCATCGTCCATGCCGACCTCGCCGGGTTCACCCGGATGATGGAAGGCGCGGAGACACGCACCTTCCGCCATCTCAAGTCGGCCCAGACCGAGGTCTGGCGTCCGGCGATCGATTCCGGCCGCGGTCGCCTCGTGGGCACCGCAGGCGATGCCATGCTGGCCGAATTCGGCTCCGCCGTGTCGG
Source organism: Reyranella aquatilis (assembly GCF_020880995.1). GTDB lineage: Bacteria > Pseudomonadota > Alphaproteobacteria > Reyranellales > Reyranellaceae > Reyranella > Reyranella aquatilis. Next base: position 208,879 of record NZ_JAJISD010000008.1, read on the forward strand.
CGGTAGCCGCCGCGATCGACATCCAGGAACGGATGGCGCGCTTCAATGAGGCCCTGAGCGAGGAGCAGCGCATGCTGTTCCGCATCGGCGTCCACCTCGGAGAAGTGATCATCGATGACGAAGACCAGAACATCTTCGGCGACGGTGTGAATCTGGCTGCCCGCATCCAGACCCTGGCCGAGCCGGGTGGTATCGCGGTGTCGCGGGCCGTGCGCGATCTTGTCGAACTCCGGGTCGAGTACGTCTTCCACGACGGCGGCGAGCACCAGCTGAAGAACGTCAGCCGTGCGGTACAGGTCTTCCACGTGCGCCCGGCCAAGCTCATGTCGCCCGGCACCACGACGCGCATGGTGCCGCAGATCACGCTGCGCTTCGAAGGTCCCGATTCGGCCGGCCGCAAGCATACGTTCGAAGTGTCGATGGAAAAGCTGGTCGGACAGTCCCAGGGCATGTGCATCGGCCGTGCCGCGGATCAGTGCGAGCTGGTGGTGCCACACCCGACCGTGTCGCGGCGCCATGCGAAGCTCAGCCTCGCGGGCGAGGCGCTGCAGGTCGAGGACCTCGGTTCGACCAACGGCTCGGCGGTCAACGGGGTGCTCCTCAAGGCCGGTGCGCCGGTCGCCCTTCAGGCAGGATCCAAGCTGCGGCTCGGCGATGTCGAGCTGGTCGTTCATCATACCTAGGGGCGGGCATCGCCCATGAACGAGCCCACGAAAATCGCCGGTGCCACGCCGCCCGAAGCCGAGGTCGACTACGTCTCGCTGAAGGCCGGCCAGACGATCGGCCGCTACGAGATCGTGTCCGTGCTGGGACAGGGCGGGTTCGGCATCACCTACCGCGCCCGCGATGTGCAGCTCGGTCGCGAAGTGGCGATCAAGGAATACCTGCCCTCGGCGCTGGCCGTGCGCCAGGACGGCTCGACCGTGTTGCCGCGCACCACCAAGATGGCCGACGATTTCGGCTGGGGTCGCGACCGCTTCGTCACCGAGGGGCGGACGCTCGCCAGCCTGCATCGCGTTCCCGCGATCGTGCAGGTCTTCGACTTCCTCGAAGCCAACGGCACGGCCTACATCGTCATGGAGCTGCTGAGCGGCGCCACGCTCGAGGATCGCATCAGTACGGGTGGCCGGCTGAAGCCCGAGGAAGTCGATCGCATCCTGTGGCCGCTGCTCGACGGGCTGGAGCAGGTCCATGCCGCGGGCTTCCTGCATCGCGACATCAAGCCGGCCAACATCCTGCTCGACGCGGCCGGCAATCCGACGCTGATCGATTTCGGCGCCTCGCGCGCGGCGATGGTCGGCCGCACGGCGGCGATGACGGCGATCTTCACGCCGGGCTATGCGGCGGCCGAGCAGATGACGTCGGCCAAGCAGGGACCCTGGACCGATATCTATGGCCTCGCCGCCACGATCTATCACGCCATCGCCGGCAAGGCGCCGCCCAACGCCTTCGACCGCATGCTCGACGATTCCTACGAGCCGCTGGCGAAGATCGCGCCGCCTGGCTTCTCCTCGGGCCTTCTCGCCGGCATCGATGCGGGCCTCACCGTGACCGCACGCGACCGGCCGCAATCCATTGCCGGCTGGCGGCCGATCCTCGGTATGGCCTCAGCGCCGGAGGCCGGCGCCACGATGGTCATGGGCAAGCATGAAGATCCGGCCCTGGCGCGGGTGTCCGTCCTCGGCCCGGCGACGCCGACCATTTCGGCCGAGGCCGTGCCGACGGGGCCGCCGCCCAAGAGCAAGGCGGGTCTGTGGGCGGGCCTCGCCATGGTGGTATTGCTGGCACTGGGCGGCGGCGGCTACTACGCGATGGCCACACGCGGACCCGATCCGGAGATAGTGAAGGCACGCGCCGCTGCCGAGGCCGCCGATGAAGCGCGCCGCAAGGCGGACGAGGAGGCCGACAAGCTGCGCGCCGAGAAGGCCGAGCGGGAGGCCAAGGCGAAGGCCGAGCAGGACGCGAAGGCAAAGGCCGATCTCGAGGCGAGGCAGAAGGCGGACGCCGAGGCCGCAAAGCGCAAGTTCGAGGAGGATACGCGCCGTAAGATCGAGGCCGAGATCGCGGACAAGAAGCGCGCTGAAGAGGAAGCGCAGCGCAAGGCCGACGAGGAGGCCGCCGCGCGGCAGAAGGCGATCGACGATGCCCGCAAGGCCACGGAGTTCGTCACCGGCAACTTCGATCATTTCGGCAAGACGCTGATGCTGATCGGTCTCAAGGATCGCAGCGGCGAGATCAGGTTGCAGGGCGTCGACAGTGTCGACGACCCGGCGCTGCACAAGCTCGCGGCCGATGCGCTGGCCGCGCAGCCGCGCAACCTGCGCTGCCGGCAGACCGATCGGTTGACCGACGGCACGCCGCTTTATCGCTGCCTGATCACCAAGAGAACCGCCAAGGAAGGGCTGGCGGACATTCCCGATTCCGATCGCGACGATCTCGCCTTGGTCCTGGTGCGGACCGGACTGCTGCTCGCCTCGTGCGACGCGCCGCGCTCCTATGCGGATGCTGAGGACGATGCTCGTGGCAGCAAGCAATATCTTTGGAGTAGAGTGACCGTCCCTGAATACAAACGGAGATGCACGAGATGACCGCATTGACTGATGCCACGGCCTATCCCTCCGTAAGGAAGATTGCGCTGAGGATCGTGGGTGTGATGGCAGCCCTCGGGCTCGCAGCCGCCTGTACGAACGATCGCGGCCAGCCGACCAACCAGACGACGGGTACCGTCATGGGCGCGGCGCTGGGAGGTGTCGTGGGCGGCCTCGCTTTCGGATCGGTCGGCGGTGCTGTCGGGGGCGCGCTGGTGGGCGGCTTGGCGGGCAATCTCGTGGGCAGGGCGCTCGATGAGCAAGAGCGGCGCCGGCTGGCCGAAGCGACGCAGAATGCCTTTGTCGCCGAGAACAATGTGCCGACCACCTATACGGTCGAGTCGACCAAGACCTCCTCGTCGTCCTCGACGCAGGCGCCGCCGACCGTCGTGAGCGCCAAGCCGGTCGCGCCGGCGAGCAGCCGTGCCGATGGCAGCACCTGCCGCCCGATCGAGCTGACGGCAACAAAGAATGGCCAGACCACGACCGAGACGACGACTTTCTGCAAGTCGGCTGGCTCTCAGGAGCTGAAGCCCGTTTCGGTCTGACCGGCCGAACCTTTCCGAGCGGGACGGCCGGCGATCCCCGATCGCCGGCCGTTTTCGTTGCAGCGGGACTGGTCCGCGCGACACAACTCCGTCATTTTCCTGGGCGAGGAGAGAGACATGGCAGGCAATCGACAGGCAGCGAGGCTGCGCGACCTCCTGGCCCGGGGCGAGTTCATCCTGGCACCGGGCATCTACGACGGCATTTCCGCGCGCGTCGCCGACCGTATGGGTTTCCCGGCACTCTACATGACCGGCTATGGCGCGACGGCGTCGATGCTCGGCCTGCCCGACGCAGGCCTCGCGACCTATTCCGACATGCTCGGACGGGCGGAAATGATCTGCTCCGTGATCGAGACGCCGCTGATAGCCGACGCCGACACGGGCTATGGCGGCCTGCTGAACGTGCAGCGCACGATCCGCGGCTACGAGGCGGCGGGCGTCGCGGCGATCCAGATCGAGGATCAGGAGATGCCCAAGAAGTGCGGCCATACCCCGGGCCGGCGCGTCGTTCCGGCCGAGGAGATGGCGGTCAAGCTCCGCGTGGCCGCGGACGCCCGGCGGCACGAGGAGACACTGATCGTGGCCCGCACCGATGCGCGCACCGCGCTTGGCCTCGACGAGGCGCTGCGCCGCGCCAGGCTCTACGAGGAGGCCGGTGCCGACATCATCTTCGTCGAATCGCCCGAGAGTGAGGCCGAACTCGAGCGCATCGGAAGGGAAGTGAGCAAGCCGCTGCTCGCCAACATGGTCGAATTCGGCAAGACGCCCCGCGCCGAGGTTGACCGGCTGAAGAAGTGGGGCTTCGACCTCGCGATCTACCCGGTGCTCGGACTCACCGTGGCTGCGGAGGCGATGCGCCAGTCATTCGCGCACCTGAAGGAGGCTGGGACCAGCGTCGGCGACCCGGCACCGCAGTACGACGATATCCATGGGCTCATGGGGTTCGGCGAGGTCTGGGACTTCGAGAAGCGCTGGGCGACATGAACGGCAGGCAGTTCCTCGAGATGCTGTCGCGGCTGCCGCCGCGCGTCTGGATCCAGGCGATCCTCGGGCTGATCGGCTTCGTCGTGCTGGCGGTGCTGGGCTTCGCCGTGATCGCGGGCGTGGCCGCCGTCCTGCTCGTGCTGCTGCTCGCCTTCAGGGCCAAGCGCTGGATCCTCAGCTTCTTCCGCCGCGACGTGGAGCCCACACCGCCGGCGCGCCCTCATCACGACGGCAAGATCACCGACGTCCAGTTCGAGATCGTGGATCGCACGAACGACCGCACGCCGCGGCCGTAGGGTTTTTCTGTCATCCTGAGCGTAGCGAAGGATTTGGCATTTTCTACGCAGTTCTTCGGTCGTTCCGCGAGGTCCTTCGCTTCGCTCAGGACGACAGGTCAAACCCTGACGATCTTTCCCGGGTTCATCAGGTTCTGCGGATCGAGCGCACGCTTGATGGTGCGCATCGTGTCGATCTCGACCTTGCTGCGATAGTGAGCGAGCTCGTCGACCTTGAGCAGGCCGATCCCGTGCTCGGCCGAAATCGAACCGCCGTAGCTCACCACCAGGTCATAGACCGCCGCGTTCACCGCGTGGGCGTGCGGCAGGAAGCGCGCCTTGTCCCAGCCGGCGGGTGCCTGGCAGTTGAAGTGGAGGTTGCCGTCGCCGACATGGCCGAACGTGACCGGGCGGCACTCGGGAAGCGCCTTGCGCATCGCCGCCAGACCCTCGGTGACAAAGGCGGGAATCTTGCTCACCGCGACGGAGATGTCGTGCTTCACGGACGGGCCTTCCTTCTTGGAGGCCTCCGTGTGGTTTTCGCGCAGGGCCCAGAGGGCACGTGCCTGCGTCTCGTTCTGGGCGATGGTCGCGTCGAGCACGAGACCCTGTTCCATGGCCTCGCCGAGATAGGCTTCCATCTTCTCGCGCAGGCCTCCGGCGTTCGCGCCCTCGCGGCGGGCCCGCGTCGAGGACCATTCGAACAGCACGTACCAGTCGTGCCGCCCGGACAAGGGATCGGTGGCGCCGGGAATGTGCTGCAGCACGAGGTCGATCCCCTGGCGGCCCATCAACTCGCAAGAGGTGACGTTGTCCTCGGAGGCGGCATGGGCGCCGCTCAGCAGTGCCACGGCGGCCTCGGGCGAAGGGACCGCGACCCAAGCGGTGGCCACGTCCTTGGGCTTGGGCCAAAGCTTCAGCACCGCGCGGGTGATGATGCCCAGTGTGCCTTCGGCGCCGAGATAGAGATCGCGCAGGTCGTAGCCGGTATTGTCCTTCTTGAGCGCCCGCAGCCCGTTCCAGATCTCGCCTTGCGGCGTCACGACCTCGAGGCCCAGCACCAGCTGGCGGGCGTTGCCGTAGTGCAGGACCTGCACGCCGCCGGCATTGGTCGAGAGGTTTCCGCCGATCGAGCAGCTGCCTTCGGCGGCCAGCGACAGGGGGAACAGCCGGTCGTGCGCCGCCGCCGTTTCCTGGATCGTCTTCAGGATGACGCCGGCCTCGACCGTCATCGTGTAGCCGATCGGATCGATGTCGGTGATGCGCGTCATGCGGTTGAGCGACAGGACGATCTCGCGGCCCTTCTCCTGCGGGATGCCGCCGCCGACGAGCCCGGTGTTGCCACCCTGTGGCACCACCGAGACCTTCTCGGCCGCGCACAGCCGCACCACGTCCGCGACTTCCCGGGTGTTGGCGGGTCGCACCACGGCGAGGGCGTTGCCCACGAAACTCTCGCGCCAGTCCGTGACGTAGGGATGCTTGCCCTGCTCGTCGGTGATCAGTCCCTTGTCGCCGACGATGGCGCGCAGTTTCTCGACGAAGTCGCTCATCAGATACGCAGTACCTTGCCGGGGTTCATGATGTTCTTCGGGTCGAGCGCTCGTTTGATGGTGCGCATCGTGTCGAGCTCGATTCGCGAGCGGTAATGAGAGAGTTCGTCGAGCTTGTCGATGCCGATGCCGTGCTCGGCCGAGATCGACCCGTCGAGGCTCGTGACCAGGTCGTTCACCGCACGCGTGATGGCAGGCGAGTACTGCTTTAGCGTCTCGCGGTCCATGCCCTTCGGTCCCATGAACGAGAAATGGATGTTGCCGTCGCCGATATGGCCGAGCGGATAGGGACGGATGCTGGGCAGGATGTCGAGTGCCGCCTTGAGGCCGCGCTCGATGAACTCCGGCACCTTCGAGATCGAGACCGAGATGTCGTAGCTGAGGCCCGGCCCCTCGGCGCGCGACGCAGGAGCGACCGATTCGCGGATCACCCACATGTTGCGCGCCTGCGCCTCACTCTGGGCGATGACGGCGTCGATCACGCGGCCGGCTTCCATCTGGTCGGCGAGGAACTGCTCCATCTTCTCGGCCATGCCCTCGGCGCCCTCGGCCTTGGGACGCGCCGACGTCCATTCGAGCAGCAGGAACCATTCCGTGTCCGCCTTCAACGGATCCTGCGTCCCGGGGATGTTGCGCAGGACCATGTCGGTGCAGGTGCGGCTCATCAGCTCGCACGAGCCGACGTTGTCCTCGGACGCCCCGTGCGCCTCCGACAGGATCTCGATGGCGGCTTGCGGGTCGCGGATGGCGAGCCAGGCGGTGGCCACGTCCTTGGCGGCCGGCCACAGCTTCAGCACCGCCTTGGTGATGATGCCGAGCGTGCCTTCGGCGCCCATGAACAGGTGCTTGAGGTCGTAGCCGGTATTGTCCTTCTTGAGCGCCCGCAGGCCGTTCCAGATGTCGCCGTTGGGCAGCACCACTTCGAGCCCCATGACGAGGTTGCGGGCGTTGCCGTAGCGCAGCACCTGCACGCCGCCGGCATTGGTCGACAGGTTGCCCCCGATCATGCAGGAGCCCTGGGCCCCGAGGAACAGTGGGAAGAACCGGTCGTGGCTGGCCGCCGTCTCCTGCAGCGTCTGCAGCACGCAGCCGGCTTCGACGGTCATCGAGTAGCCGACCGGATCGACGTTCAGCACCTTGTTCATGCGGCCGACCGACAGGACGATGCCGGTATGCGAAGGCCAGGGCGTTGCACCGCCCATGAGCCCTGTATTGCCGGCCTGCGGCACGATGGCGATGCCGTTGTCGTGGCAGAGCTTCACCACCTTCGAGACTTCCTCGACGTTGGCTGGCCGCACGACCACGGCGGCATTGCCGACGATCGAGCCGCGCCAGTCGGTGACGAAGGGCTGCTTGCCCTGATCGTCAGCGATCAAGCCCTTGTCGCCGACGATGGCGCGCAGGCTTTCGAGGATCGCGGGCGTGACGGGAGCCGTCGGGATGGTCGGGGGAAGGGCGGTATCGGGCATTGTTTCCTCGAGCTTTTGCAGCAGACTAGCGTTGCCTGTCGGAGCCGTCATCCGCGGCGGCGCGGCGGAGCCTGTCGTTGATCGCAAGGCCGAGCCCGGTTTGCGGAATGGGTGCGACGGCGATGCGACCGATGCCGGGCCGGTCGAGCGACCGCATCATCGCAAACAGGTTGGCGGCGGCCTCGCCGAGATTGCCGGTGGGGCTCAGGTTCAGCGTCAGCATCGCGCCCGCAGGCACGGTTTCGCCGAACGCCAGCAGGCCCTCGTCGGGCGTGACGGACGTCGCCTCCAGTCGAACGGGACGCGACGGCGCGTAGTGGCTGTGCAGCTGACCCGGCGACTTGCGGGCCGCGTCGCCGCTCGGGATGGCGTCGCTGAGCGCGATCGGCCCGATCACGGCTTCGATCGCCTCGCGTGTCGCTCCCCCGGGCCGCAGCAGCGTGGGCCTGGGCGCGGTGAGGTCGAGGACGGTCGATTCGACGCCGACGAGGCAGGGGCCGCCATCGAGGATCATCGGTGCGCGCGCGCCCAGCGATTGTGCGACATGCTCCGGCCGAGTCGGGCTCACTTCGCCGCTGCGGTTGGCGGAGGGCGCGGCGATCGGCCGGCCGGTCGCCCGGATCAGCGCCTGTGCTACGGGATGCGAAGGCGCGCGAATGGCGACCGTATCGAGCCCGGCGGTCGCGAGGAGGGCGATGGTCGAACTCTCGGCCCGCGGCAGGACCAGGGTGAGGGGCCCCGGCCAGAATCGGGCCGCAAGCTTTTCCGCCATGTCGTTCCAGCGCACGAAGACCCGCGCGCCGGTGGCATCGAGCACATGGCTGATCAGGGGATTGAACTGCGGGCGCCCCTTGGCCTCGAAGATCGCGGCCACCGCGCGTTCGTCGGTCGCGTCGCCGCCCAGCCCGTAGACGGTCTCGGTCGGAAACGCGACGAGGCCTCCTGCGCGCAGCGTTTCCGCCGCTTGCGCTATGGACTGCGCCGTGGCCTCGACCACGCTCATCGCGCCGCCAGGCTGCGGGCGATGAAGTGCGGATTGGAGAAGCGCGGCTTGCCGTAGAGCAGGGGACGGTCGTCGGTGGTGACGACCTCGCCGCCCGCCGCCTCGAGCACGCCCTGCGCCGCCGCGGTGTCCCACTCGTTGGTCGGCCCGAAGCGCGGATAGATGTCGGCCTTGCCCTCCGCGATCAGGCAAAACTTAAGCGACGATCCCGCCTGGACGCGGTCGGCCACGGTGAGGTTGTTGTTGCGGAACCAGATGTCGAGATCGCTGTAGATCGCATGGCTGCGGCTGGCACAGGCCGTCAGGCCCTCGCTCGGCGGCGTGCGCGTGCGGATCGGTGTGAAGGCGCCACTGCCTTCGCGCTTGTCGGCGCCCAGCCCTCTGGCCCCTCGCCACAGGGTGTCGGTGGCAGGTGCCAGGACGATGCCGAGGATCGGGCGGGCATCCTCGATCAGCGCGATGTTCACCGTGAACTCGCCGTTCCTCTTGATGAACTCCTTGGTGCCGTCGAGTGGATCGACCAGCCAGAAGGGCTGACCGTCCCGCAGCGTCGGGACGCGGCCGGCTGCCATTTCCTCCTCGGCGATGATCACGGTCTCGGGCGTGAGCCGGCGCAGGCCGGCCAGGATGACCGCCTCGGCCGCATGGTCCGCGTCGGTGACGGGGCTCTTGTCGGCTTTGTCGCGGGCGCCGAGGTCACCGGCATAGATGCGCATGATCTCACGCGCCGCCTCTTCGGCAATGGTCGTGCAGGCGTCGCGAAGAGCGGTGATGGAGGGGAGGGCGCTGGTCATGGGCGGCCCTTATAGACGTTGCCGGCTTCACCTTGACACCAAACTTCGTCGATTCGATTATTGTGGAACAGCGTTCCATTATTTAGAACAAAGGAAGGAAACATGCCCGTCAAGGTGATCGGAATGATCGGCGTGGCGCCGCCCCAGGGGACCGCCCTCCACGTGATCGCGGGTGGCATCTCCCCGACCTTCCTCCGCGAGTTCTCGCAGGCCCACGAGGCCGCCGGCTTCGACTACGTGCTGGTCGGCTACTACGCCTCGTCAGCGGAAGGCTTCAACGTCGCGAGCTACGCGGCCTGTCAGACCAAGACGCTGTCGTTCCTGATCGCCCATCGGCCGGGCGTCGTGTCGCCGACCCTTGCGGCCCGGGCCGCCGCGACCCTCGACCAGCTTTCCGGTGGCCGCCTCGCGTTGCACATCATCGTTGGCAACAGCGACGCGGACCAGCAGCGCGAGGGCGACTTCTCGCCCAAGGAAGAGCGCTACGTGCGCGCCGCCGAGTATCTCGACGTCATGCGCAAGGTCTGGACGTCCACGAAGCCGTTCGACTACGAGGGCAAGTTCTACCGCTTCCGGGACGTCTTCTCCGAGGCGCGGCCTTTCCAGCAGCCGCATCCGCCGCTGTTCTTCGGCGGCTCGTCCCCCGGGGCGATGGAAATGGGGGCGCAGCATTGCGATGCCTTCGCGATGTTCGGCGAACCGCTCGCCGAGACGGCCGAGCGCATCGCGGAGTTTCGTCGCATGACCCAGCCTTTCGGCCGTACGCCTCGCTTCAACGTCTCGTTCCGCCCGATCGTCGCGGAGACCGAGGGCAAGGCGTGGGACAAGGCGAAGAAGATCCTTGAGGACCTGAAGTCGAGCGGCACGATGCCGACCAAGGCGCAGGACAAGTCGGCCGAGCGACTGGTCGAGCTGGCCAGGCGCGGCGACGTGCACGACGAGCGTCTGTGGATGCCGGTCGCGGGTGCCGCCGCCGGCAAGGGCAACACCTCGTGCCTCGTCGGCACGCCGGAGCAGGTCGCCGCGGCGATGCTCAAGTACTACCGGCTGGGCGTGGCTTCCTTCCTAATCCGGGGCTTCGACCCGCTGGGCGACGTCACCGATTTCGGCCGCGAGTTGATCCCGAGGCTGAAGGCGGGCGCGCTCGACATTGATCGCGAACTCGCGGCGGCGGCCTAGGCCCGCCGGAAACTTCAAGAAGAATACGAACGGTCAAGCAGGAGGAAATGTGTTCAGGAAGCAGTTTTGCGTTGCCCTCGCGGGCGCCTTCGCCCTTTCCCTGGGCTTGGCAGGGACGGCGTCGGCGCAGTCGTATCCGGACAAGCCGATCAAGCTGATCGTGCCCTATCCGCCGGGAGCGACCAACGACCTGCTGGCGCGTGTGCTGGCCGAACCGCTGGCGAAGGAACTGGGCCAGCCGGTGATCGTCGACAACAAGGGCGGTGCGGCCACCGCGATTGGCGCTACGGCGGCCGCCAATGCACCGGCCGACGGCTACACCATGCTGCTGGGCACCGGCACGACCTACACGCTCAACCCGCTGCTCAAGAAGGGACTGGCCTACGACACGGACCGCGACTTCCGGATGGTGTCGATCATCGCCGAGGTACCGGTGGTGTTCATCGTCAATCCGAAGTTTCCGGCGAAGACCCTGTCGGAGTTCGTGGCCTATGCGAAGGCCAACCCGGGCAAGGTGAACTACTCCTCGTCGGGACTCGGCTCTTCGCTGCATCTCGCTGCTGAACTGTTTGCCCAGCGTGCCGGCATCAAGATGACGCACGTGCCCTATCCGGGCAGTGCCGGCGCGATGCGCGCTCTCCTCTCGGACGAAGTGCAGATGTTCTCGGAAGTGATCTCCGGCGCGCTGCCGCAGATCGACCAGAAGGCCGTGGTGCCGCTCGCGATCACCAGCGCCAAGCGCCTGGCCGTCGCGCCGTCGATCCCGACCGTTGCCGAAAGCGGCTATCCCGGATTCGAGGCGCTGGGCTGGTACGCCCTGGCGGTGCCCAAGGCGACGCCGGCGCCGGTGGTCGCGCGCATCGAGACCGCGATCAACAGGATCCTGGCCTCCGGCGCCCTGCAGGCGCGGTTCGAGCCGCTGGCGATCGTCATCCCGGGACCGCAGCAACCGGGCTCGGCCGATGCCTACATGGCGAAGGATCGAGCCCTCTGGGAGCCCCTGGTGCGCGCCCTGAACATCACGCTCGACTGACGGGACGGGGCGGCGGGGAAGTTCGAATGGACACGACGGTCGTCAAGGCGCTGACGGTTCTGGAAGCCTTGGCCGCCAGCAGGACGCCGCTGGGCGTCACCGAGCTGGCGACCCGGCTCGGCCTGTCGAAGAGCAACGTCCACCGCCTGCTGCAGACACTGGCAAGCCGAGGCTACGTCGCCCCGGTGGAGCATCGATACACGGTCACCACGAAACTGTGGGAACTGGGCGCGCAGATCGTCAGCCGGCTGGATGTCGCCCAGGTCGCGACACCGGTGATGCAGCGCCTGGTTGCCGAAGTCGACGAGACGGCACATCTGTCGATCCTCGACATGACGGCCTGCGAGGTCGTCTCGATTCACAACGTCGAGAGCACCCAGCCGGTGCGCGCCTACTCGCGCATCGGCCAGCGTACGCCGGCGCACTGCGTCGCGACCGGCAAGGCGCTGCTTTCGGTCCAGCCGCCCGAGGCGCTCCGGGCATTGCCGGAAGAACTGCCGCGATTCACGCCGCATACGCTCTGGCAGCGCGACGCATTGCTGGCGGCGCTGGAGAAGATCCGCGCCGATGGCTACTCGACGAATGTCGGCGAGTGGCGCGAGCAGGTGGGCGGCGCGGCGGCCGTGGTCCGCGACCATGGCGGCCGGCCCGTGGCCGCTCTCGGCCTGACGGTGCCGGTGGAGCGGCTCGAGCCCGAGGTGATGAGCCGCTACATCCCACGGCTGATCGCGGCGGCCAGCGAGATCTCGCGCCTGCTGGGCGCGCCTTCGCGCTGACCTACTTCGTCAGGACACGGCCGGCAACGGCGTCGAGCTTTGCCACCATCTCGGGCGACCGGACAGTCGGCGAGGTGATGAGCGCATGTTCCAGGGCGCGGTCGCAGCCGGCTGGGCAAACGTCCGGTCGCGATGCCTTCAGGCGCGGCGCGATCATGGCGACCAGTGCCTTGGCCTTCTCGGCATTCTCGAGCAGTACGCGGACGATGTCGGCGACCTGCACATGGTCGTGGTCGGGATGCCAGCAGTCGAAGTCCGTGACCATGGCGACGGTCACGTAGCAAATCTCCGCTTCGCGGGCGAGCTTGGCCTCCGGCATGTTGGTCATGCCGATCACGTCGCAGCCCCAGCTCCGGTACAGGCGCGATTCGGCCAGGCTCGAGAATTGCGGTCCTTCCATCGCGATGTATGTGCCGCCCATGCGGACCGGGAACCCGGCCTTCTGCGCACAGTCGAAAGCGATCTCCGCGAGACGATTGCAGGTCGGTTGGGCCATCGACACGTGAGCGACAAGGCCCTCGCCGAAGAAGCTCTTCTCGCGGGCGAAGGTGCGGTCGATGAACTGGTCGACGACCACGAAATGACCCGGCGGCAGGTCCTCGCGCAGCGAGCCGCAGGCCGACAATGACAGGATATCGGTGACGCCGCTGCGCTTTAGCGCGTCGATGTTGGCGCGGTAGTTGATCGAGGTCGGCGAATGGCGATGGCCGCGGCCGTGGCGCGGCACGAAGATGACGTCGAGCCCGTCCAGCACGCCGAACAGGAACTCGTCGGAGGTCTCGCCGAATGGGGAGGCAACCTTGCGCCACTCCGCGTTCTTGAGGCCGGCCATGTCGTAGACGCCGCTGCCGCCCAGAATACCCAACACCGTCATATGCTTCTCCTGGTTGGCGGTGGTGTATCATTCCCGCTGGGCAAAAGGGAGACATCCATGGGCAGGCTCGACGGCAAGATCACCATCGTGACGGGCGCGACCAGCGGCATCGGGCGGCGCACCGTCGAGCTGTTCGTCCAGGAGGGCGCCAGGGTCGTCGCCACCGGACGGCGCGAGGAGCTGGGGCGGTCGCTCGAAGCGGCGCTGGGCAAGGACAAGTGCCTCTTCGTGACCGCCGACGCGACGAACGAAGCCGACGTGAAGCGCATGTTTGACGCCTGCCTCGCTAAGTGGGGGCGGGTCGACTGCCTGTTCAACAATGCCGGTGGGCCCGCGCCGGTCGGCGGCATCGAGACGGTGCCGGTCGACGGGTTCGACGCGGCAATGGCGACGCTGGTGCGCTCCGTGATGCTCGGCATGAAGCACGCCGCGCCCCTCATGATGAAACAGGGATCGGGCAGCATCATCAACAACGGCAGCGTCGCGGGACGCCGGGCGGGCTACTCGACCTCGATGATCTACAGCGCGGCCAAGGCCGCCGTGAACCATCTCACCGTGTGCGTTGCCATGCAGCTCGGCGAGAAGAATGTACGGGTGAACTCGATCTCGCCCGGCGGCATCGCCACCGGCATCTTCGCCAAGGCGCTGGGGCTGCCGCCCGACAAGGCCGATTCTTATGCTGAGGCGATGAAGGCCGGCATGGCAAAAGCCCAGCCGATCCCGCGCGCCGGCATCGTGGATGACATCGCGAAGGCCGCCATCTTCCTGGCCTCGGACGATTCGACCTTCATCAACGGCCACGACCTTGTCGTCGATGGTGGCATGGTCGGCGGGCGGCTATGGACGCCGCACCAGGAAGGCGTGAAGGCGATGCGCCAGGCCTTCGGGGTCGACGAGGTCTGAGATGGCTTGTCTCTCCGGCAAGGTCGCGCTGGTTACGGGCGCCTCTCGCGGCATCGGCCGGGCGGTGGCGCTTTCCCTGGCCCGCGAAGGCGCGGCCGTCGCCGTGAACTATCGCGAGCGCGCCGCCGATGCGGATGAGGTGGTTGCCGCCATCCGCACGGCCGGCGGCAAGGCGATGGCAGTTGCCGCCGATGTGTCCGACAGCGCCGCTGTTGTAAACATGATCGCGGCAGTGGAGCGCGAGCTCGGGCTGATCGACGTGCTGGTGAACAATGCCGGCCTCGCGATCATGACCGGTATCGACGATCTCACCGAGGAGGAGTTCGACCGCACCATCGCGGTCAACCTGAAGTCGGCCTTTCTTTGCACCCGGGCGGTCCTGCCGGGCATGCGGACCCGGAAGTGGGGCCGCATCGTCAACATCTCGTCCGGCGCGGCCCGTGGCGCGGGCGGCATCGGTCCGCACTACAATGCGTCCAAGGCCGGCATGGAGGGGCTGACGCGGGGCTACGCCGCACGGGTCGTGAAGGACGGTGTTACCGTCAACGCCGTGGCGCCCTCGCTGATCGAGACCGACATGGTGCGCGGCGGCCTCGCCTCGTCGCCCGACCGCATCCCGCTTGGCCGATTCGGCACCTCGGAGGAATGCGCCCAGGCGGTCCTGATGGTGATCGGCAACGCCTACATGACCGGCCAGACCGTGGCGCTGAGCGGCGGCCTGTCCTTTCTCTAGTTCACGTCTTCGGCTCCACATGCCCGCCAAAGGCGTGGCGCATGGCGGACAGGAGCTTGTTGGCGGTGCCCTCGCGGTCACGCGATCGGAAGCGGGCGTAGAGGGCGGCCGACAGCACGTCGGCCGGCACGGCTTCCTCGATGGCGGCGTTGATGGTCCAGCGGCCTTCGCCCGAATCCTCGACGAAGCCGGAATACTTCGCGAGGGCCGGATCCTCGGCCAGCGCGGCGGAGGTGAGGTCGAGCAGCCAGGAGCTCACGACGCTGCCGCGCCGCCAGACCTCGGCGATATCGGCCAGGTCGAGATCGTAGCGCCGCTCCTCGGGCACCGCTTCGGACGAGACCTTGCGCAGGATCTCGAAGCCTTCTGCATAGGCCTGCATCAGCCCGTACTCGATGCCGTTGTGCACCATCTTGACGAAATGGCCGGAGCCGCTCGGGCCGCAATGGAGGTAGCCGCGCTCGACGCGGGGATCGCGCGTTTCGCGGCGCGGCGTCCGGGCGATCGTGCCTTCGCCGGGGCTGAGGGCGGCGAAGATCGGATCGAGCCGCTCGACCGCCTCCTTGTCGCCGCCGATCATCAGGCAGTAGCCGCGTTCGAGGCCCCAGACGCCGCCGCTGGTGCCGCAGTCGAGATAGTGTATGCCCTTCGCCTTCATCTCGCGGGCGCGACGGACATCGTCCTGGAAGAAGGCATTGCCGCCATCGATGATCGTGTCGCCGGGCGCGAGCAGCCGGCCGAGTTCCGCGACCGTCGCCTCCGTGATCTCGCCGGCGGGTAGCATGACCCAGGCGTGGCGCGGCTGGCCGAGCTTGCCGACCAGATCGGCAAGGTTCGCCGCGCCGACGACGTTCTGTCCCACGAGACCCGCGACCGTCTCGGGATTCTGGTCGAACACGACGCAGTCGTGTCCGTGCCGGACGAGCCGGCGCACGAGGTTGGCGCCCATCCGTCCCAGGCCGATCATCCCGAGCTGCATTCTTTTCTCCCGTTCGTTTCCTGATCCCGCCTGCATGATAAGCTGACGGACAATGAAGACCATCGTCGTCGTGATGGGGGTGTCGGGATCCGGCAAGAGCACTGTCGCCAGCCTACTGGCCGAACGGCTGGGTTGCGCGTTCCAGGACGGCGACGATCTCCACCCGCGAGAGAATGTCGAGAAGATGAGCCGCGGGACGCCGCTCACCGATGCCGACCGGCTCCCCTGGCTGCAGGCGATCGCGCGCCACATCGACGGCTGGCGGGAGAGGGGTGAGGCGGGCGTCGTCACCTGCTCGGCGCTGAAACGCCTCTACCGCGATATCGTCGTGGGCGAACGGCGCGACGTCGCGCTGATCTATCTCAAGGGCTCTCAGGCGCTGATCCACGGCCGGCTCGCCGCGCGCACGTCTCACTTCATGCCGCTCGGTCTGCTCGACAGCCAGTTTGCGACCCTGCAGGAGCCCGCCGAGGACGAGCGGCCGATCGTCGTCGACATCGGGCCGGAGCCATCGCAAATCGTCCGTGAGATCGCGCGCAGGCTGGCGGAGAGATGCTGAGGATCATCGGCAAGGCAAGCTCGATCAACGTGCGCAAGGTCCTGTGGGCCTGCGACGAGATCGGTATTGCCTACGTGCGCACCGACGACGGTCCCGAGATGAAGCAGAATCCCAACGGGCTCGTGCCGGTCATCGCCGATGGCGATTTCGTCCTGTGGGAGAGCAACACGATCCTGCGTTATCTCGCGCATAAATGGGCCGCGCGGGCACTGCTGCCGGAAGAGCCGCGGCGGCGTGCCGAGGTCGAGCGCTGGATCGACTGGCAGGCGACCGAATTCAACACGGCATGGCGCTACGCCTTCTCCGCCATCGTGCGGCGCAATCCGGCATTTCACGATGCGGCGCAGATCGAGGCTTCGCGCCGCGAGTGGAACCGCATGGCGGGCATCGTGGAGACGCAGCTCGAGGCGACGGGCGGCTACATCGCCGGACGGGCTTTCAGCCTTGCCGACATTCCCATCGGGCTTTCGATCCATCGCTGGATTGTGACGCCGATGGACAAGCCGTCTCTGCCGCATGTCGATGCCTACTACCAAAGGCTGGCATCGCGGCCCGGTTTCCTCAAACATGGGCGCAACGGGATTCCCTGAGGGAGGAAACATTGAAGACGATGATGCGGCGCGCCGTGTGTGCGCTGGCTCTGGCTGCCGTCGCAGCACCGGCGTTTGCGCAGGACTATCCCACCAAACCGATCAAGCTCGTCGTCCCCTACGCGCCGGGCGGCGGGGCGGATTCGGTGGCGCGCATCGTGGCCAAGAAGGTCTCGGAGAATACCGGCCAGGCGATCGTGATCGAGAACAAGGGCGGCGCGGGCTCGATCGTCGGCACCGATCTCGTCGCCAAGGCGGAGCCCGATGGCTATACGCTGCTGCTCGGCCAGTCGGGCCCGATCTCGATCAATCCGGCCGTCTACAAGTCGCTGCCCTACGATCCGGTGAAGGACTTCGCGCCCGTCACCATGACGACGGCCTATCCCTACATCCTGGTCGTCAATTCCGAGTCGCCCGCCAAGACCGTGCAGGAGTTCGTGGCGCTGGCCAAGAGCAAGCCCGGTACGATGAACTACGGCTCGACCGGCGTCGGCGCCGCCAACCATCTCGTCGCCGAGCTGTTCGCGAGCAAGGCAGGCCTGAAGATGACGCACGTGCCCTATCGCGGCACAGCGCTGGCCGTGGGCGATCTCGTGGCTGGCACGTTGAACGTCGTGTTCGGGGACCCGATTAGCGTCCTGCCGCACATCAAGTCGGGCAAGCTGCGGGCGCTGGCCGTCACCAGCCTCGAACGCTCGCCGGTCGCGCCCGAGGTGCCCACGATCGCCGAAAGCGGCTACCCCGGCTTCGAGGCGCTGGCCTGGCACGGCATCCTGGCGCCGGCCAAGACGTCGCCGGCCGTCGTGAAGAAGTTGAACGCCGAGATCGTCAAGGCCCTGGCCGACCCGGCAACGAAGGAGTTGCTGGTCAACCAGGCGATGCAGACCGTGGGCAACTCGCCGGAAGCCTTCGCGGCCTTCATCCAGAAGGACATCGCGACCTGGAAGGCGGTCGCGGCGGCCGCCAACGTCACCGTCGAGTAGGCACCGCGAGCCGCAGCAGGTTGGACACGTCCTCGCTGCGGTCGAGCGCCCAGACGGCATCGATCAGCGGCTGGATGTCGTGGGCGGGCTCCCAGCGCCGCGCCTCGTCGCGCAGCTTGGCCTCGATCTCGGCGTCCTTCAGCGGGTTCGAGGAACTGCCGCGCGCGGCGTGGGTCGACAGGGCATGCTTCTTGCCGTCGACCGTCCATATGTCCATCTCGGCGGCGATGGTCGCGATGCGGTCGTCGGCCGAGCATTCGAACCTGGCCCTCATTGCTTTGATGGCGGGATCGGCGACGCAGGCATCGGTCAACTGGTCGAGGCCCGCCTTGCCGAGCACGAGGGCCGCCGCCACGCAGTGCTGCAGGCTGACCTGCGCCTCGCGGCCGGTGGCGATGTCGGCCCGGTCGGTCCGTTGCAGGAGCAGGGGATTGCCGCGTACGGCGATGCGCTCTACCGCCAGTTCCGGATGGGCACGCCGCCAGTCGAGGGCGAGATCGAGCAGGGGATGGATCACGAAGCCCGCGGCGTAGGGTTTGATCGAGTTGTTGGTGACCTGCCAGTCCTTGCCCAGCCCGTCGAGCAGGGCCGCCCAGTTCGGCGGCTCGCCCATGGCGGCGAGGAAGCCCTGTGCGCCGGCGATCGGCTCGGGCGGGCCGGCAAAGCCCTTCTCTGCCAGAAGGGCGGCGAAGAGCCCGTTGCGGGCGGCATTGCCGACGCTGACGCTCTTGGCCGGCCAGCCGAGGCACTCGCAGAGACCGGCGGACTGCGTCGCCGCGCTGCCGAGCGCCCACACCGTGCGCTCGGCGTCGAGGCCCAGCAGCTTGGCCGCGCCGGCCGCCGAGCCGAAGACGCCGCAGGTCGAGGTGATATGCCAGCCCCTGGGATAGTGACCGGGCGAGACGGCGCCGCCGACGCGGCATTCGATCTCGAAGCCCAGCGCGAAGGCCAGCAACAGCTCGGGACCCGTTACCTGGCGGATCTCGGACAGGGCCAGCAGCGCGGGCGCCAGGGGCGAGGTCGGATGCACCACGGTCGGCAGGTGGGTGTCGCAATAATCGAAGACGTTGGCGCCGGCGGCGTTGAGGAACGCGGCCGTCAGCGGATCGATGCGCTCGGGCCGGCCGACGATGGTCGCCTGGCGGCCACCGGAGAACTCGCCCAGCGTCTGCAGGGCCAGGTCGACCGGCTGCGTGCGGCACCCCGCGATCGCCACGGCGAAGAAGTTCATCAGGGCGCGCTTGGCCTCGTGGCGGGCCGGCCCGGGCAGGTTGTCCCACCGGGTGTCGACGACGAAGCGGGCGAGTTCCTGGGTTACGCCTTGTCTCGGAAGCATGGGTACTCTTTCGAAGAGGAGAGAAACGTCTACTCGCGGACCGGATTGCCTTCGAGCTTGAGCGGCGCATCGGCCCCCGGCCTGATGCCCTCGTCGAGCCGCAGGCAGCCGGCGTTCAGCCCGTCGCCAGGCTTCTTGTCCACCGGGGCGATGAACAGCGCGGTCACCTTGATGTCGCCCACGGCGAGCCGTGCCTCGCTCAGCCACCGCGTGGCGCGGATCGAGGCGCCGGCCTTGTCGAGCAGGACCCAGCCGCACATCACGGTTCGCTCGCCGGATGGATCGATGCGGACATGGGCGGTGTCGTTGCCCTTGAAGCTGCCCGCCGCACTCGTCACCTGCCATTCGAACGGTACGGCGCGGTAGAGCTTTGCGTCGTCGGCCGAGACGTCGATGGTGCCGACATAGTCGGCCTTCGCCAGCGACGGATCGCGGATCCAGCCCTGCGACGCCGCGATTCCGTAGAGGACGAGGGCGGCCGCCAGCAACAGAATCGCCCAACGCGGAATGCCGGTCATGGCCGGGCCCGATCAGGCTAAGATCGGCGAGAGGCCGCCGTCGACCACCAGCGTATGGCCGGTGATGTAGGAGCCGGCATCCGACGCCAGCAGCAGAAGCGCACCGCGCAGATCCTCCTGCTTGCCCCAGCGTGCCACGGCGGTGCGGCTTTCGAGCATGGCGTTGAAGTCCTCGTTCTGCTGGAGCGGCACGTTGAGCTCCGTGCGGATGTAGCCGGGCGCGATCGCGTTCGCCGTGACGTGCGGCCCGAATTCCGCCGCCAGGTTCTTGGTGAGCCCGATCAGCCCGTGCTTGGCGGAAACGTAGCCCGCGACCGAGGCGCGGCCGACGATTCCCAGGACAGAGGAGATGTTGACGATCCGGCCGTACTGGCGTGTCAGCATGTGGCGGCCGACCTCGCGGGACACGACGAACTGCGAGATCAGGTTGGTCTCGATCACCTTGCGGAAGTCCGCGGTCGCGGTATCGACGATGTCCTGCCGGTGGATGATGCCGGCATTGTTCACCAGCACGTCGATGCGACGATGCCTGGAAACGATGCCGCGGACCTTGGCCACGACGTCCGCCTCGTCGGTGATGTCGAGCGGGACGACCTGCGCCTTGCCGCGCTTGCGGGTGACGGCGCGCGCCGTCACCTCGAGCTCTTTCACGCTGCGGCCGGCGCAGAGTACCGTGGCGCCAGCGCCCGCGAGGGCCAGTGCCATGTCGCGGCCCAGCCCGCGCGACGCGCCGGTGAGCAACACCACGCGATTCCTCATCGAAAACAGTTCGGCCATGTTCCCGCCCGCTCGCTGCTTTGCGTTGGAGGGCGATCCTAGCCTATGAAAGGTGCCGCAGATATCGGGAGAAACGACATGGCGAAATCGAACAAGGTGGCGATCGTGACGGGGTCGGCGACCGGATTGGGCGCCTCGTGCGCGCTCGACCTGGCGGAGCGCGGCTGGAACGTCGCGATCAACTATACCAAGAGCAAGAAAGAGGCAGACGAGACCTACGAGGCGGTCAAGGCCAAGGGCGTCGAGGCGATCCTCGTGCAGGCCGACATGGGCCAGGACGCCGACTGCCGGAAGCTGGCGGACGAGACCATGAAGAAGTGGGGCCGCATCGACGGTCTCATCAACAACGCCGGTACCACCAAGTTCCAGAACCAGGGCGATCTCGACGGCGTCACGCCGGAAGACTTCGATCGCATCCTGCGGGTCAACGTCACCGGCCCCTACATGATGAGCCGGGCCGTCTTCCCGATGATGAAGAAGCAGTGGGAGGCCGACCAGGTCCGCGGCTCGATCGTAAACATCTCCTCGATCGCCGGCGTGATGGGCGTCGGCAGCTCGATCCCCTACGCCTGCTCCAAGGGTGCGCTCAACACGCTGACGCTGACCCTGGCACGCTGGCTGTCGCCGGCGGTGCGCGTCAACACGGTATGCCCGGGCTTCATCCAGACGCGCTGGCTGCTGGGCGGGATGGGCGAGGAGAACTACAACAAGATGAAGATGGGCCAGGAGCAGAACACGCCCCTGCGCCAGGCCGGCACGCCCGAGCAGATGGCCGAGGCGGTGCTTTTCTTCCTGACCAGCGCCAGCAACATTACCGGCGAATTCCTGATCGTGGATGCCGGTATGCATCTCGCCAGCCTCCCGATGAAGGCGCGCTGAGGCCCACACAGCACGAACTGGTCGTGAAGACGCGGCGCAACAGAAGAGATTTTTCTTTCGGATAACCTCTCTTCATGGAGCGCCGCACATCTTCTCGATGGCGCAGGAAGGCGGCGAGACCAAGATCATCCGTACATCTTCGGAGGTCCTGGACCATGACGCTGCAAGAACAACTCGACGTCTTCTCGAACCTGTCGAGCGTTGTCGCCGACATGAACTATCTGGCGCCGATGACGGAGCGGCCGCGCAACTACACGTTCGATCCGGCGCCAGGCGTGCCGCGCAGCAATATCGAAAACGAGGTACGTGCCGTCGCAATTCACGATGCGCGACCCGTCGCCGGTTCGGTGTCGCTCGATGCCAACGGCTTCGCGCTCGTCGAGCACCGCAGTGCCGTAAGGGACTTCTTCGACGATGAGGAGGTCCGGCGCGTCTACTATCCCGAGGTCGAACGCCTGGTACGCGAGGCGACCGGCGCGGATCGCGTACACATCTTCGACCACACGACCCGCCGCCGCGTTCCCGATGTCGAGGCGCAGGCGGACGCACCGCGCCAGCCGGTGCGTCGCGTCCATATCGACCATACGGCGCGCTCGGGTCCGCAGCGGGTGCGCGATCTGCTGCCTGACGAGGCCGACGAATTGCTGAAGGGGCGGGTGCAGGTCGTCAACCTGTGGCGCCCCATCAAGGGACCGCTGCTCGATTCGCCGCTCGCCGTCTGCGATGCGACCACCATCTCATTCGACGATCTGGTGCCGTCGGACCTCGTTTACCCGCACCGCGTCGGCGAGACCTACTCGGTGAAGTTCAATCCCGCGCACCGCTGGTACTACGTGCCCAGGATGCGCACCGACGAGGCGTTGCTGCTCAAGTGCTGCGATACGTCGGTGGGGGTACCGGCACGCTACACGCCGCACAGCGCCTTCACGGATCCCACGGCACCCGCCGATGCGCCGCCACGCGAGAGCATCGAGGTCAGGACGCTGGTGTTCCACCGGTCCTAGCGACCAACGTCGCTGCGGACAGACATCGTTCCGTGCGCGATGCCGGAATGGCGTTACGGGATCTCGTGGCCGCGGCCGATGTTGCGGACGACTTCCTTGAGGTGCGGCTTCACTTCGAGGAGCGCCTTGCGGTAGGCGACCAGCCCCCGCAGCATCGCGCCATCGCGCTTCAGCAGCGTGTCGGCGAACTCGACCATGCGGGTGTTGGGCCAACCGTGCTTGCGTAGGTCCAGCAGCTTCAGGAAGGCCTCTTCCTCGTTTCCCGGCGCGAACTGCGTCATCAGGATTGCCGCCGCCGCGGTCGAGCGCGAGATGCCGGCGTGGCAATGGACGAGGACGTGGCAGTCGGGCCGGGCATGCACCCGTTCGCCGAAGGCCAGGACCTTCTCGATGTGCGCCGGCGTGCAGGCCTCGAAGCCCGGATATTCGGCCACCACGTCGTCGAAGCGGATCAGTTCGTGGTCGATGCCCGAATACCCGTCCAGCGCCGGCGGGCGCGGCTCGTGGGTGTCGATGATCGACAGGACGTGGCTGACGCCGACGGCGCAGTGTTGCGGCAGTTCGGGAATGCCGCAGATCGTGACCTTGAAGGGGGGGAGTGCCATGGCGGAACCCTACAACAAGCCACGCGCCATGTGCAGTCCAAGGCCCAGCAGTCCGATCAGGAACACGCGGCGGAACATCTCGGGTGACAGGGCGTCGCGCGATTTTTGGCCCAGCCAGACGCCGATCGACGTTGGCACGATGGCCGCCAGGCCGCCGATCGTGTTGGCGGTGTCGAAGGCGCCCTGGCGGAAGAGGGCGAAGGTGAGTGCCCCGATCAGGAAGATGAACAGGATGCCCAGCGCCTGGACGAGGTCGTCCTTGTTGATGTCGAGCGACTGCATGTAGGGCAGGAACGGCACGGCGGCGATGCCGGTGATGCCGGCCACGGCGCCGCTGGCGATTCCCATCAGCGGGTTCATCCAGCGTTCGGTCTGCCGCGACACGCGGGGGCGCCATGCCAGCAGGGCGATGGTCGAATAGACCACCAGCATGACGCCGAGCCAGGCGGAGGCCTGCGCCGACCCGAGCTTGCCCAGGGTCGCGGCGACCACGACCAGGGCGATCGTGGCGGTGAGCGCGAGCGTCCAGAAGCGGCGGAACAGGCGCAACAGTCCCCGGCCGTAGATTGCCTGCCAGACGTTCGTGGTGAGGGTCGGAATGGCCATGATGGCGAGGGCGTCGTCGAGCGGGACGGCCAGGGTCATGATCCCGACGGCGATGGGCGGCAAGCCGATCCCGATGGCTCCCTTGGCGATGCCGGCGACGATGAAGGCGGCGGCGACGACAAGGATCTGGAACTCGGTCATCGACCCAGGACGCCTTTCGTCAGGCGGTCGAAGGCTTCCCAGAACAGCGCGCGGATCTCGTCCGTCTCCATCATGATCTCGTGGCGGGCATGGCCGATCGTGAAGTGTTCGCCATGCTTCAGCCGCGCGACGAGGGGGCCGTGGCTGCGCGGGTCGATCAAGCGGTCCTCGCCGGCGGTGATGAGCAGGACGGGAATGTTGATGCGCTCGAGATAGCCCGGCGCCTGGACGGCGGTCATCGAGCGGACCGCCTGGCGGGACCAGCCCAGGGTCGGGCCGCCCAGGGACAGGCGGGGATCGGCCGTGAACCAGTCCTCGGTGAAGCGGTAGCGCCGCTCGTCGTGGGTGACGAAGTTGGAGGCGAACTCCCGGGCCAGCAGCACGAAGGGCCCGGTGCCGAACAGGTAGCGTTCCTCGACCGAGGGGACCTCCGGCATGATCATCAGGACCGAACGCAGCATGGCCTCGCGGCGCAGGGCCGTCATGGGCGAGACGAACAGTGCCGCCGAAAACGGACCCGAGCCGCCCTCGGCCATCTCCCGCATCGCGATATGGCTGCCCATCGAATGACAGAGCGCCACGACCGGGCGCGGGGCATTTGGTGTAACGATTGTATCCAGGAACAGGCGGAGGTCGGCCATGTAGGTCGAGAAATGGTCGATGTGACCCTTGCCGCGATCGGCCAGCGGGCGATCAGAAAGCCCCTGTCCCCGCCAGTCGAAGGCGGCCACGGCGAAGCCGCGGTCTAGAAGCTCGCCGACCACCTCGGTGGCGTACTTCTCGATGAACTCACCGCGCCCTGTCAGGACGACCACGGTACCGCGGGGAACCGCAAGCGCGTTCCACCAGGCATACCGAAGCGGCACGCCGTTGCGCTCGAGGAAGCCGTAACGGTCAGCCGGGCGGTAGGTTGCGACAAGAGAGGGGGGAACCCCCCGAGGTGCCGCAGCTTGATCCTGTTCGGTCATCGTTTGTGGCGTTTTGGCGAAGGATGCGCGTCAAGGCCAGCAGAGAATTGGGCATTTAGGCCATCATCGCGCGCGGTCTCTTTACCGTACCCGGAGCCGCAGGGTATAGAGCCTCCTGTCGCCTCACCGACGGAGAAGGGTCTCCGGCGAGGAAATCGGGCGCAAGGAAACCTCGAAGAGGTCCGCCGCACTGCGTGGTAGTCGGCTCGTCGGTTGGAGTCGATCCGGCACGGTCCTTGCGTTGACGATTGTCGTCCGCAGGAGACTTGCGACCGCGATCCCGAGCGAGCGTTCACCACCGGCGGATTGCCGGAGCAATCGTCTCTTCATGATGCGTCGGGGCTTGGTTCTTATCATTGTCGTCGCAGCCACTCTGGTGGGCTGGCGACTGCTGGATAGCCGCATCTCGGCGGCCGATCTCGAAGGCCCGCTACACGGTGTGACCTACGCACCGTGGGCCAAGGATCAGGACCCCCTCGAGGGCAAGGCGAGTGGCCTCTGGAGCTTCCTGCGCACTGCCGTCAACGAATCCCCCACGCCGCAGATCAAGCCGCGCAAGGAGCAGATGGAACGCGACTTCGCGATGCTCGCCGGCAAGGTCAACTATGTCCGTACCTACCGCACGACCGACGGCGGAGATTCGATGCCGGCGCTGGCGGCAAAGTACGGTCTGAAGCTGGTCCCCGGCGCCTGGATCTACAGCCCCAACGAAGCCAAGCTGCAGTTCGGCCGCGAATCGAGCGAGGTAAATGCCGAAGAAACCGGCGCGCTGATCCGCATGGCCAACCAGAATCCGAGCATCGAGCGCATTCTGGTGGGCAACGAGAACATTCTCCGCTGGGATGGCGAGAAGGACGTCCGCGATCCCAACGCGACCAGTCCGGCCCAGCTCATCCGCGAGATCCGCAACGTCAAGCGCAACGTCAAGGTGCCGGTCAGCACCGCCGAGCCGTGGCACGTCTGGATCAACTATCCGGAGCTCGCGCGCGAGGTCGACTATCTCGCGGTCCATATCCTGCCGTACTGGGACGAGAAGTCGAGTTCGACGCCGCTCGAGTACGTGAAGGAGAAGATCGGCCTGCTGCGCAAGCAGTATCCGAACAAGAACATCGTCGTGACCGAGGTCGGCTGGCCGTCGAACGGCGCGGCGCGCCGCAGTCCGGGCAGCGGAGTCGTGAAGTACGCCACGCCGGCAGAGCAGGCCAAGAACGTCCGCGACATGGTGGCCTGGTTGCGCTCCCAGAACATCGACACCTTCGTCGTCGAGGCCGTGGACCAGCCGTGGAAGTCCTACGACCTGGAAGGCAAGGCGGGCGGCTACTGGGGACTGTGGAACGCCGACCGGCAGCAGAAATTCGCCTGGACGGGCTCGATCGAGACCTTTCCGCAGTGGCTGTCCTGCGCGGCCTGGTCGCTCGCGGCGGCGCTGCCGCTGATGCTGCTCTTCCTGTGGCGCTGGCCGCGGCTCGGCATGGCGGGGCAGGTGGGCTTCTGTGCCCTCGTGGCGCTCTCCGCGAGCGCGGTGGCCTATGGCGGCTCGGTGGCGGCCGGGACCTACATGCTGACGTCCGAGAAGATCGGCTGGGGCGTGCTGGCCTTCTTCCTTGTCTCCAGCCTCGGCATGGCGCTGGTGCAGGCGCTTGAGATGGCGGAGACGATCTGGCGCGGCCGCTGGACGCGCGAGGCGCTGCCTGCCGCCGAGATGATCGCGCGCCAGCCGGCCGATCGTGACTGGCCCAAGGTGTCGCTGCATCTGGCGATCTGCAACGAGCCGCCCGCGATGGTCATGCAGACCCTCGATTCGCTGGCCGGGCTCGACTACCCCAACTTCGAAGTCATCGTCATCGACAACAACACCAAGGATCCCGCGGTGTGGCGGCCGGTGCAGGATTACTGCGCCCAGCTCGGCGAGCGCTTCAAGTTCTTCCACTTCGACGTCATGAAGGGCTTCAAGGCCGGGGCGCTGAACTACGTTCTCAGCCAGACCGCGCCCGACGCCAAGGTGATCGGCGTCATCGACAGCGACTACATGGTTCGCCCGGACTGGCTGAAGGCGCTCGTGCCGTATTTCGACGACGCCAAGATCAGCTACGTGCAGGCGCCGCAGGACCACCGTGACTGGCGCGGCGACCGGTTCAAGGAAATGCTGAACTGGGAGTATGCCGGCTTCTTCGATATCGGCATGTGCCTGCGCAACGAATACGATGCCATCATCCAGCACGGCACGATGACCCTGGTGCGCCGGTCCTGCATGGAGGAGATGGGTGGCTGGGCCACCTGGTGCATCACCGAGGATACCGAACTCGGGCTCCGCCTGATGGAGAATGGCTACGGCGCCATGTACAGCCGCGAGCGGTTCGGCCATGGCCTGACCCCTGATCATTTCTCCGGCTACAAGAAGCAGCGCTTCCGCTGGGCCTACGGCGCCATGCAGATCATGAAGGCGCATGCCGGCAAGATGTTCTTCGGCGATACCAAGCTGACGTTCTGGCAGAAGTACCATTTCGTGGCAGGCTGGCTGCCCTGGTTCGCCGATGCGCTGAACCTGATCTTCACCTGGGCAGGTCTCGCCTGGGTGGCGGCCGTCGTCCTGCCGCCGCTGTTCGGCATGAAGCCGGTCGGCCTGCCCCCGGCCGAGTTCATTGCGCCGACCATCGGAATCTTCGTCTTCAAGCTGCTCTACTCGTTCGGTCTCTACTTCGACCGCGTGCGCTGTACCTTCCGGCAGAGCATCGGCGCTTCGCTGGCCGGTCTCGCCCTCACCTATACGGTAGGCCGGGCGGTGATCTACGGCCTGGCGACCAGCCGCCTGCCGTTCATGCGGACGCCGAAGATGGACGAGCGGGCGACGCTCGGAATGGCGCTCGGCATGGCGCGTGGCGAGGCGATCCTGGCCGTCCTGCTGTGGATATCGGCTGCGGTCCTGTGGTTTGGTAACGGCGTCGTCGACCCCGAGGCGCGGCTGTGGGCGGTGTTCATGATCGTGCAGTCGCTGCCCTTCGCGGCTGCGGTGTACGTCTCCATGGTCAACGCGCTGGAGCAGATGCGGCACGCCGAACTGGTGTTCGAGGCGACCGCGCCGACGGGTACCTCCTCACCAGCCATGCAACCCGCGCAATAGGGAGGGGCCGCTTTTCCCTGTCGAGTTGGGAGAGCGTCTGTTAGCGTTTGCACATGCCCCCGATCGAGTCACGAACCGGCCTCGACTCGCGCGCCGGGACAGCCCTTTTCCTGAAGCGCTGGCTGCGCAATCCCTTCTCGATGGGCGCGGTCGTGCCGAGCGGACGCCTGCTGGCCCAGGCGATGGCGCGCGCGACCTTCGCGGCCATGCGCGGGCGCGACGGCCACGTGATCGAGTTGGGTGCCGGCACGGGTGAGGTCACGAAGGCGCTGCTGGCCGCGGGTATCCCGGCCCACCGGCTGGCGCTGGTCGAGCGCGAGCCGGAGCTTGCGGCTTTCCTGCGCTCGCATTTCGACGGTCCCCGCATCGTCGAAGGCGATGCCGCCCGCCTGCAGGCCCTGCTGCAGGAGCAGGGGGTCGCCTCCGTGTCCGCCGTCGTATCGAGCCTGCCCCTCCTGTCGTTGCCGGCCGAGGTCGTCCGCGGCATCGTGCATGGGGTGTTCGAGGCGCTGCCCTGCGGGGGAGCGCTGGTGCAGTTCACCTATGGACCCACGCAGCCGGTGCCACGCGCCCTGTCACAGGAACTGGGCCTGGTCGGGACCCGCGGGCCGCGCATCTGGCGCAACGTGCCGCCGGCCGTGGTGTGGACCTTCCGCAAACCCGCCGGCGCGTGAAGTCCGTTCCGCTCGATCAGGCGTTGCGCGCCGAGGTCGCGGCCCGTCTCGGCCGCTTCGATTTGCGCCGCCAGGCCGATCCAGGAACCCTGAAGCGCGCGGCGGTGGCCATCGTCATCGCCGAAGCGGACGAGCCGGGCGAGGCCGCCTTCCTGCTGACCAAGCGGACGCCGAAACTGCGGGCCCATGGCGGCCAGTGGGCGCTGCCTGGCGGCCGCGTCGATCCCGGTGAAACGATCGAGCAGACGGCGCTTCGCGAGCTGCACGAGGAGCTGGGCGTGCTCGCCTCCACCGACGACATCCTGGGCACGCTCGACGACTACCCCACGCGGTCGGGCTATCTGATCGCGCCTGTGGTCGTATGGGCGCCGGGCGTCACCCTGACCCCCAATCCCGCGGAGGTCGCGGGCGCCTACCGCATCGCCTGCAACGAACTGTTTCGCGACGGCTCGCCAGAGATCGTGGCGATCGAGGAATCCGATCGGCCGATCATCCGGCTGCCGCTGCCAGTCGCCACGGTGAATGCGCCGACGGCAGCGCTCCTGTTCCAGTTTCGCGAGGTCGCCTTGGCCGGCCGCGACACGCGCGTCGACCACTATGAGCAGCCGGTCTTCGCCTGGCGCTAGGCCTGGAGGGTGGCGGTACGCCGTTTCAGGAATACCGAAGTTTCCTGCTCCATCACAGCCTCTCCGCGCTGGTTGACCGTCACCTGACGGATCCGGACGATCCCGCGGTCGGGGCGCGAGGTCGAGGCGCGCAGCTCGACGAGGTCGGTGACGACGTGCAGCGTGTCCCCGGGGCGAACGGGGCGGGCGAACTGGACTTCGCCGATGCCGGGCGAGCCCAGGCAACAGGCGCGGAAGACGCCGAGATCGAGCCACAGGCGCAAGGTCACGCTCATCGTGTGGAGGCCCGAGGCGATCAGGCCACCGAAGGTCCACTTGGCGGAGAACTCGGCGTCGATATGGAATGGCTGCGGATCCCACTGTCGGGCGAAGTCGACGATGGCAGCCTCTGTCAGTGTCATGCCGCCGCTCACGAAGCGTTCGCCAACCTTGAAGTCCTCGTAGAATCGATCCGTCAAAGGACGAGCTCCATGTAAACGGTGCCTGGCACCGGGCTGGGGTAGTAGGGGGTGATCTCGGTGAAGCCCATCGTTCGATAGAGCTTGATGGCGGCCTCCATTTTCGGGCCGATTGTGTCCAGCCTGAGACGTCGATGTCCGCTGGCCCGGGCCACCTCGACGATGCGGTGGGCGAGGGTGCGCCCGATGGATGAGCCGTCGTCCATGCGCTGCGTGCGGAAGCTCGGACTGACATAGAGTCGCTTCATTTCGCCGATTCCGGGTTCGAGCTGGCGCAGCGCCACGGTGCCGGCGGCCTCGCCATCGACCCGCGCCAGCAACAGGGCACCGCCGGGCGGTGCATACTTGGCCGCGAGATCGGCCAGTTCGGCCTCGAAGCCCTGGTAGTCGAGCGAGAATCCGAGCGTGCCTGCATACTCGCGGACCAGCCCGGCGATCGCCTCGAAGTCGGCGGCATTTCGTGCGGGACCGATCTCTATCTTGCCTGTCATGGCGGCCATTTTCCGAAGCCTGTGCTAACCTGTCACCCGAAACGAACCGGGAGGTCCAGAAATGAATCCGACGCGTCGCCAGGCTCTGGCGCTCGCCGGTGCGGCCGGTGCTGCGCTCGCCGCGCCCGCCATCGCGCAATCGCCGTGGCCCAACAAGCCGGTGCGCTTCGTCGTGCCGTTCCCGCCGGGGCAGGCCGCCGACATCTTCGCGCGCCTGATGGCCGAGAAGCTCGGCGAGATGTGGAAACAGCAGGTCATCGTCGAGAACAAGGGCGGCGGCAGCGGCATTCCGGCGACCGAGTTCGGCAAGGCGGCGGCACCCGACGGCTACACTCTGATGGTGGTCTCAAGCGGCACGTTCGGGGTCAATCCGAGCCTCTATCCCGATCTGCCGTACAAGCCCCTCACGGATTTCCTGCCGATCTCCAACATCTTCCTGGTGCCGCTGGTGATTGTGGCGCACCCGAGCCTGCCAGTGAACACGCTGGCCGAACTGATCGCGCTTGCGAAGAAGGAGCCGGGCCAGCTCTCCTACGCCTCGGCCGGGCCGGGAACGTCGCAGCATCTCAGCATGGAGCTGTTCAAGCTGAAAGCCGGCGTCGACATCGTGCACATTCCCTACAAGGGCAGCGGCCCGGCGATGGCGGACCTGCTCGGTGGCCATGTCAAACTGATGATGGACAGCACGGCGTCGGCTCTGAATCACATCAAGGACGGGCGCATCAAGGCGCTGGCGGTGACGACGGCGCGGCCCGCACCGGCGCCGCTCGACAAGATTCCGCTGATAGCGGCCACCCTTCCCGGTTTCAATGCCGCCGGCTGGTCGGGGCTCGCGGCGCCGGCCCGCACGCCGCTGGAGATCGTGGCCAAGGTCAGCAAGGACATGCAGACGCTGCTGAACGACGAGGCGGTGATCAAGCAGATCGAGCAGCGCGCCGCCCTGCCGGCGCCCGGCACGCCCATCCAGTTCGCCGAGTTCATCAAGAACGAGATCGACACCTGGGGCGCCGTCGTCCGGGCCACGGGGACCAAGCCCGGAACCTGAGGGCGGCATGAAGCTCTATAGCCTGAAGAACGGCGTCAATCCGCGTCGCGTCCGCATCTTTCTTGCCGAGAAGAAGGTGACGGTTCCGATCGAGGAGTTCGACATGGAGAGCGCGGGCCACAAGCAGGCCACGTTCCTTGCCAAGAATCCGCTCGGCACGTTGCCCGTTCTCGAGTTGGACGACGGCACGCTGATCTCGGAGTCGGTCGCGATTTGCCGCTACTTCGAGGAGATGATCCCGGAGCCACCGCTGTTCGGCCGCTCCTCTCTCGAGCGTGCCCGGGTCGAGATGTGGAATAGACGCATGGAGCTCGAGTTGCTGCTGCCGACCATCGACGTCTTCGTACATACCAACCCGTTCTGGACCGGCCGGCGAACGCAGGTCGCGGCGTGGGGCGAGCAGCGCCACAAGTTGCTGGTCGAGCGCATGCGCTGGCTCGACAGCGAATTGAAGGGCCGCGCGTTCATCGGAATCGACCACTACAACATCGCCGACATCACTGCGCAGGTGGCGATCCTGACGGCGCGCGGTGCGCTGAAGCTCGCGATCCCCGAGGATCACGCCAACCTGACGCGCTGGTGGAACGCCGTCTCGGCGCGGCCGACCTCGCGCGCCTGAAGCCTCAGATGCCGAAGGCGCGCAGGCCGTAGATCAGGCCGACCACCAGAAGGCCGACGAAGATCGTCTCGGTGATCAGCAGCATCACCGGGGCCATGCCGATGCGTACGAGGGCCACCAGCGAGGTCTTCATGCCAAGTGCCGCGATGGCGGTGATGATCAGGAACGCCGAGATCTGGCCGACAGCATCGCGCACGACGGCGGGGATGAGGCCCAGTGAGTTGAGCGCGGCGAGCGCGAGGAAGCCGAACAGGAAGACCGGCGGCGTCGGCCGCGCGGTCGCCTGCGGGCCGCCGCCGCGGGCCACCCACCAGGCGATGCCGGCTATGGCCGGCAGCAAGGCCGCCACGCGCAGCAGCTTGGTGATGATGGCGTCGCTGAGCACCTGCGGCCCCATCGTCTGGCCCGCGCCGGCGACCTGCGCCACGTCGTGGATCGCCCCGCCCAGAAACACGCCCATCTCGAACAGAGAGAAGCCCAATACCTCGCGCAGGGTGGGATAGATCACCATCACCACGGTGCTGAGGAAGTTGATACCCATCACGGTGAAGGCGAGGTCACGATCCGAGTTCTCGTGCTTGGGCAGCACCGCCGAGGCGGCCATCGCCGCGGCCGCCCCGCACACGCCGGTGGAGCAGCCAGTGAGCAGACCGAAATTCTGACTGAGCCCGAAAAAGCGGGAGAGCCAGGCCCCGAAGGCGATGGTGCAGCCGACGGCCGATACTGCGACCAAGATGGGAAGGGCGCCACCTTCGACGAGCTGGCCGAGTGTCAAGCGGGCCCCCAGCAAGGCGACGCCGACGCGCAGAAGGGTGCGGCCGGCAAACTCAAGTCCGGGCTTCAGCGTCGGCTTCACCGACAGGGGCTGTAGCGCCATTCCGATGACGAGGGTGAGGATCAGGGGCGGGATCCACACGGCACCGAAGCGCAGCAGGCTGTGAGTGTCTGCATAGTATGCCACGGCAGCAATGGCGGCACACAGCGCGATCCCGGGTGCCGACCGGCGGAGATTGTCGGGCGCCCAGAGACGGGCAAGGTCGCCGGCGACGGCGCTGCTACGCATCGATCACGGCCACCAGCTGGCCTTCGCCGATCGCTTCGCCTTCGCTGACCTTGATCTCCCTGATGACGCCGGCCTTGGGCGACAGGACGGGGATTTCCATCTTCATCGACTCGAGGATCATGATCTCGCCGTCGGCCTCGATGCGATCACCCGGCTTGGATTGGATCTTCCAGACATTGCCGGCGATTTCCGACTTCACATTGACGACGGCCATGTCCGAGACGTCCCCCCGTTCACTGTTATTCAGCTTTTTCCGCCAGCGCGCGCGCCAGTGCAAGCGCGGAGCCCCCCACGCGCGCGCCGAGCCGGTATGCGACCTTGTTGACGTCTGAAATCGTCCCGTCCTGCAGGGTGGAACGTCCATCGCCGATACGCGCGGACTGCGCGGCGACTGCGATGGCGGCGATATCTTCCCTGGCCAATTCGGGCAGCGCCAGCACACCCCCACGGTCGGCGCCGAAGCCCGCGTCGTTGAACATCAGCAGAAGCGGCCGGAAGGGCGCCGTGGCCTTGTAGGAGTTGAGCGCACCGTGGCTGCCGGTGGCGACGATGCGCCCACGATCTTCCGGGACCAGCAGGGTGGCCGAATCCGCGCAGATCGCGCCCTCGATCGTGTAGCGGCCCTCGCCCTTGGCGGGCGGGATCGTGTGTGGCCACGGTGCCTGCCGGAGCAGCACGGCGGCCTCGCGCGCAGGCATGCCGGGCACGACGCCGCAGGCCGCGGCGAGCCCGTTGGCCCGGCTGATGATGCCGCGTGCCTGCAGGTCCGCGCCATCGCCGATGCGCGCGCTGGCCGTGGCGACGGCCGCCATCGCCATGCCGAGCCGGTCGGCGTAGGCGAGACCGCTGACGCCGGCCTCGTCCTTGCCGATGCCGGCATCGTGGTGGATGGCGGCGCGGCATCCGAATTTGGCTGACATGTAGGCCGCGTACACGGCGGCATGGCTGGCGCCGATCACCACCGCGCCGTCCGCTTCCGGCGGCAGCTTGGTGACGCTATCGAACACGAGGACGGGAACGTCGACAGGAACGGGCATCGCGCGAACCTAGCCGGGAGGCTATACGTCGGCCATGTCTCAGCCGGTGGACAACAAGGTCGCCATCCTGGTGCTGCAGCACCCGCAGGAGCAGGACCGCGTGCTGGGCACGGCCGGCCTGCTGGCCGGATCGCTGGCCAACGCCAAGGTCGTCGTCGGCCTGTCGTGGCGCAATCTCGCGCACGCCTGGGGAGCGCCCGCCGAAACGCGCGACTGGGGCGTGCTCTATCTCGGGTCGACCCAGGTCAAGGGGCGGGGCGAAGGGCTGGGCCCGCTGGTCGCCGTCGGCCGCACCGGCGAGGCGCTGGCGGACCAGCCGTCGGCGCGGGCCGGGCTCAAGGGCCTGATCGCGCTCGACGGCAACTGGGCGCAGGCCAAGGCGCTGTGGTGGCGCAACGCGTGGCTGACCCGCCTGCGCCGGTTCGTCGTCGTGCCCGATGGCCCCTCGCTCTACGGGGAATTACGGCGCGAGGCGCGGCCCGATGCAGTCTCGACCCTCGAAGCGGTGGCGCTGTCTCTGCAGGTGCTCGAAGGCGATGCTGCGCTGCGGGAGAAACTGCTCGTGCCGTTTCGCGCGTTGTTGGCAAAGGCACGTCGCGAGGGCGTGCGGGATTCCAAACGGGATCGTCGCGTCCGGCGTTAGCCCCTATACTTCGCGCCATGCTCGACCAGCCGGCGGCCCAACTTCCCGTGTCCCAGCGGACCAACCCGGAGCGTTCCTTCACTGAGGAGGTTCGCGCGCTGCGGCTGGGCGAGGGCGAGGTCTTCCGCGGCGAGGGCATCCTCGCCGTCACCAAGGCGATCCTGCAATCGGGCGTTGCCTATGTCGGCGGCTACCAGGGCGCGCCGGTGTCGCATCTGGTCGATGTGCTGGTCGAATCGCAGGACCTGCTCGACGAGCTCGGCGTCCATCTCGAGACCTGCACCAATGAATCGTCCGCGGCTGCGCTGCTCGGCGCCTCGATCAACTATCCGATGCGCGGCTGCGTAACCTGGAAGTCGATCGTCGGGACCAACGTGGCGGCCGATGCGCTCTCCAACCTCGCGTCGCCCGGCGTGATCGGCGGCGCGCTGATCGTCGTCGGCGAGGACTATGGCGAGGGCGCCTCCGTCATCCAGGAGCGCACCCAGGCCTATGCGCTCAAATCCTCCGTCTGGCTGATGGACCCGCGCCCCTCGCTGCCGACCATCGTACGCTGCACGGAAATGGCATTCGAGCTTTCGGAGGCGACCAACACGCCGGTGATGATGGAGCTGCGCATCCGCGCCTGCCATGTCACGGGAGAGTTCGTCGCCAAGGACAACGTGCCGCCTTCCATCTCGCGCAACCGGCGGCTCGCCGAGCCGGCGGCCCACAATTACGACCGCATCTCGCACCCGCCGTCGACCTACGCGCACGAGAAGATCAAGGTCGAGGTCCGCCAGCCCGCGGCGGAGCGGTTCATCGTCGAGAATGGCTTGAACGAACTGCTGCCCGGGGAACGCTCCGATCTCGGCATCATCGTACAGGGCGGCATCACCAATGTGCTGGTGCGCGGCCTGGATCGGCTGGAGGTCGCGGGCAGGATCCCGACCCTGGTGCTGAACGTCACCCATCCGCTGGCGCCCGACCAGATCGTCGATTTCTGCAAGGACAAGCGCGCCGTGCTGGTCGTGGAGGAGGGCGCGCCCGACTACATCGAGCAGGCGATCCACGTCCTGTTGCGCAAGCGCGACGTCGACACGAGGATCTACGGCAAGGACGTGCTGCCGATGGCCGGCGAGTACACCGCCGAGGTCGTGACCGAAGGGCTGCTGAAGTTCTTCGCCCAGTCGGCCAACGACATCGACCTGAGCGGCCCACGCGAACGTTTCGAGGCGGCGCGCGCCGGTCGCGCCGAGGCGCAGCGCCTGCTGGGCGGGCCGCTGCCCTTGCGGCCGCCGGGCTTCTGCGTGGGATGCCCCGAGCGGCCGGTCTTCTCGGCGATCAAGCTGCTGGAGCGCGAGGTCGGCAAGGTCCACATCTCGAGCGACATCGGCTGCCATTCGTTCGCGACCCTGGCGCCGTTCAATCTCGGGAACTCGATCCTGGGCTTCGGCATGTCGCTGGCCGCCGCCGGCGCGGTGGCGCCGGTGATGCAGAAGCGGACGATCTCGGTGATGGGCGATGGCGGCTTCTGGCACAACGGGCTCCTGAGCGGCGTCGCCTCCTCGATGTTCAATCGCGGCGACCGCGTCCTTGTCATCATGCAGAACGGCTATACCTCGGCCACGGGCGCGCAGTTCATACCCAACACGTCGGGTAACCGTCGCGACGGTGAGACGACATCGGACATCGCGGCAACGCTTAAGGCGATGGGCGTCGGCTGGCTGCGCACCATCCGTACCTACAATGTCGGCACGATGCTCAAGACGTTGCGAGAGGCGATGAGCACCGATGACAAGGGGCTCAAGGTCATCGTGGCCGACGGCGAATGCCAGCTCGCCCGCCAGCGCCGCATTCGTCCGCAAATCGCCGCACAATTGAAGCGCGGCGAGCGGGTCGTGCGGACGCGCTACGGCGTCGACGACGAGGTCTGCACGGGCGATCATTCCTGCATCCGGCTATCCGGCTGCCCGTCGCTGGTGGTGAAGCCCAGTCCCGACCCGCTGCGAACCGACCCTGTCGCGAGCGTCAACAACGGCTGCGTCGGCTGCGGCCTGTGCGGCGAGGTCGCCGATGCCGCCGTGCTCTGCCCGTCCTTCTACAAGGCGGACATCGTGCAGAACGCGACCTGGTGGGACCGCCTGAGGTGGAAACTCCGTTCGAAGGTGATCGGAGCCATGGCGTCATGAACGCGCGGCGCGCTACCGGCGCATGAACCCCGTCACCATCCTGATTGGCGCGCTGGGCGGCGATGGTGGCGGCGTGCTGTGCGACTGGATCGTGGCGGCGGCGCAGAGCCGCGGACGAGCGGTGCAGGCGACGCAAATTCCGGGCGTCGCGCAACGTACCGGCGCCACGACCTACTATATCGAGGTCATGCCGGCGGGCGCGCCATCTTCGACCGTACTGGCACTCAATCCCGCGATCGGCGAGGTCGACGTGGCCCTGGCCACCGAACTGCTGGAAGCCGGTCGCATGATCTTCAACGGCTTCGTGACGCCGGATCGTACGACGCTGATCGCGTCAACGCATCGCGTGCTGGCGATCGGCGAGCGCATGGCGATGGGCGACGGCAGCTTCGATGTCGGCCGCCTTCTGCGGGCCGTGAAGGAACGCAGCCGCGAGCAGATCCTGTTCGACATGGATCAGGCGGCCGAGGAGTCCGGCGGCGTGATCAACGCGGTGCTTCTGGGTGCGCTGGCCGGCTCGGGCAAGCTGCCCATTCCCGACGAGGCGTTCGAGGCGGCGATCCGCCAGGCCGGCAAGTCCGTCGACACCAACCTCGCGGCCTTCGCCTTCGGGCGTGGCCATGCCCGCGGCGAACTGGAGCAGGCGGTGCGCGAGCATCGCAAGCGGCAGACGGCGGCGCAGGGCGTCGAGGACCTGATCGAACGGGCGAGGCGTACCTATCCGGTCGGCACTCTCGACGTCGTGGAGGAGGGTATCCGCCGGCTCACGGCCTATCAGGACCGGCGCTACGCGGCGCTCTATCTCGATCGTCTCGACACGATCCAGGCGTTGGGATCGGGCGAATTGCTGCGCGAGGTCGCGCGCCATCTCGCGGTGCGCATGTCCTTCGAGGACGTGATCCGTGTGGCCCAGGCCAAGACTTCGGGCGAGCGGATGGCGCGCGTTCGGGCCGAGGTCCGGGCCAAGGAGCAGGAGCCGCTTGAGATCACCGAGCATTTCAAGCCGGGCATCGAGGAGATTGCCGCCATCCTGCCGCCGTCGCTGGCACGGCGCCTGACCGGTTGGGGCGAACGGACCGGACGGCTCGGCAAGACCTACTTCTCGATGCAGGTGCGCACGACCACCGTGCTGGGCTTCGCGCGGCTGCGCCTCGTGGCCGGCCTGCGCTGGTGGCGGCCGCGCACCTCGCGCTACGTCGAGGAGCAGGCGGCGATCGAATGCTGGCTGAGGCAGATCCGCGGCGCTGCACCGCTCGCGATCGAACTCGCGCAGGAGATCGCCGAAACGGCCCGGCTCATCAAGGGCTACGGCGACACTCACAAGCGTGGCCTCGCCAACTACCGGCGAATCTCGGACGCGGTGATCGCGCCGGCACTGGCAGGCCGCCTGCCGCCGCGCACGGCAGCCGATGCCGTCGCCAATGCGCGCGTCGCGGCACTGTCCGATCCCGAGGGGGAGTCGCTGACGCGGACGCTGGCGGCCATCGCCAGCACGATATCGACACTCAAGCAGGCAGCGGAATGAACGACAAAGCCGAACCGGCAGCGATCGACGTCGCGGCGCTGGCTTGCCGTGACGAACTCTGCAGGAGCCTGGGCATCGAGCTCGTCGAGGCCTCGCTCGGCCGGGCCGTGACGCGCGTGATGATCGAGCGGCGTCATCTCAACTTCAATGGCGTGGGCCATGGCGGCCTGACCTTCACGCTCGCGGACGCCGCCTTCGGTTTCGCCTGCAATTCGCAGGGCGTCGTCTCGGGCAGCATCGACGCCCACATCGTCTACAGCGCTGCGGTGCGCCTCGGCGAGGTCCTGACCGCCAGGGCGATCGAGATCTCGCGCTCCAGCAAGGCCTCGAACTACCGCATCGATGTGGTGCGTGCCGACGGCAAGCTGGTCGCCGCGATGACCGGCACCGCCCTGATCAGCGGCAAGCCGGTGGTGGTGTAGCCATGGAGCGCGCCACTCCCGTGGCGCTCTTCTCTTGTCGTTTCTCGCGACGATGCTTGAGCACCATGGGAATGGCGCGCTCCGATGAGGCCTAAGCCGCCCCCTTCAGGATGTCCGCCATCTTCTCGCCGACCATGATCGAGGGCGCGTTGGTGTTGCCGGACGGCATCGTCGGGAAGATCGAGGCGTCGGCGACGCGCAGGCCCTGGATGCCGTGCACCCGAAGCTTGTCGTCGACCACGGTGTTCTGGCCCTCGGGCCCCATGCGGCAGGTGCCGATCGGGTGATAGGCCGTCTGCGAGTTGTTGCGGATCCACGTGAGGATCTCCTCGTCGGTCTGTACCGACGGTCCGGGCGAGAACTCCTCGTCACGGTAGGGATCCATGGGCTTGGCATCGACGATGCGGCGCATCATGCGGAACCCTGCCGTCATCGCGTCCTGGTCGATCTTGTCGGCGAGGAAGTTGAAGCGAATGGCCGGATGCGCCTTGGGATCGGCCGATCGGATGTGTATCGAGCCCAGGCTCTCGGGCCGCAGCTGGTAGCAGGCAATCGTCATCGACGGAAAATCCTGCAGCTTGCGGGTCTTCGGGTCCTTGATCGAGTAGGGCACGAGATGCATCTGGACGTCGGGCGTCTCGAGCTCGGGCCGGGTCTTCAGGAAGCCGAGCAGGGGCGCCGAGGGCAGGCTCATGAAGCCGCCGCCGGTGGCGAGGTACTTCATCATCTGCGTGACCGCGCCGATGCCGCGAGCCATGTGGTTGTAGGAGACGTTGGCCACCTTCAGGCGCCAGATGATGCGGGCGTTGATGTGGTCGCGGAAGTTCTCGCCGACCGCCTTCAGCTCGTGTTTCACCT
Source organism: Reyranella aquatilis (assembly GCF_020880995.1). Taxonomy (GTDB): domain Bacteria; phylum Pseudomonadota; class Alphaproteobacteria; order Reyranellales; family Reyranellaceae; genus Reyranella; species Reyranella aquatilis. The sequence goes on from NZ_JAJISD010000008.1 coordinate 248,286, forward strand.
CGATGCCGTGCTTCTTCAGCAGCTCAGGCTGCCCGATACCCGAGAGTTCGAGGATCTGCGGGCTGGCGACACCGCCGGCGGACAGGATCGTCTCCTTGGCGCGGGCCTGGACCGTCTTGCCGTCCTTCTCGTACGCGACACCGATGCAGCGCTTGCCCTCTAGCAGGACGCGCAGTGTATGGGCGTGGGTGACGACATGCAGGTTCGGCCGCTTCATCGCCGGCTCGATGTAGCAATGGGCCACGCTCATGCGCCGGCCCTTGTAGATCGAGGTCTGCGTCTTCACGACGCCTTCCTGGTCCTCGCTGTTGTAGTCCGGGTTGGTCTTGAAGCCGGCGGCCTTCGAGGCCTCGAACAGCGCATCGTACAGCGGGTTCTGGTCGGGCACGGTGGAGACCTTGAGCGGACCGTCGGTGCCGCGCCCGTTCGAGCCGTCGCCGTCGACGAAGTTCTCCATGCGGGTGAAGAGCGGGGCGACGTCGCGCCAGCTCCAGCCGCGGCAGCCCATCTGCGCCCAGGTGTCGAAATCGAGCGGCTGGCCGCGCACCCAGACCAGGCCGTTGATCGAGCTCGAGCCGCCCAGCACCTTGCCACGCGGCACCGGGATCACCCGGTTGGCGGTATTGGGTTCGGGCTCCGACTGGTAGAGCCAGTTGGCCGCCGGGTTGTCGATCAGGAGGCCGAACGACAGCGGCATGCGGGAGTAGGGATGGCTGGCCGCGCCGGCCTCCAGCAGGAGTACCTTGTTGGTGGGGACCTCGGTCAACCGGGCAGCCAGCGCGCCGCCCGCCGAACCGGCGCCAACGATGATGTAGTCGTACTCGGCCATTTCCCCGGATCCTTGCGTATTGTCGTCATGCAACCCTAGCGCACCGCCATGCAGATAGCAGGGCCAATCTCGCCTCGACAGGTGTGCAGTCGCATGTTCCGATGAGCGGTCGCCGAAACGGGGGAGCCAGGCGCCTCACGGCCGGGTGAAAGCAAGACCAGGATGCTGGGTTTGGTCCGGGTCGCACTCAAGCGACCCTATACGTTCGTCGTCATGGCGTTGTTGATCCTGATCGTCGGGCCGCTCGCGGCCCTGCGTACGCCGGTCGACATCTTCCCCGAGATCAGGATCCCCGTCATCGCCGTGGTCTGGCAGTACACGGGCCTGCCGCCCGACCAGATGTCGGGCCGCGTGATGCTGAATTTCCAGCGCGCGCTCACGACGACCGTCAACGACATCGAGCATATCGAGGGCACGTCCTATACCGGCGTCGGAATCGTGAAGATCTTCTTCCAGCCGGGTGTCGACATCAGCATTGCCAATGCGCAGGTCACGGCCATCGCCCAGACCGTGCTCCGGCAGATGCCGCCCAACATCACGCCGCCGCTGATCCTGAACTACAATGCCGCCACCGTGCCGATCATCCAGCTCGCGCTGGCCGGCAAGGGCGTGCCCGAGCAGGCGGTGTTCGACCTCGCCATCAACACCGTCCGCACGCCGCTGGTGACCGTCCCGGGAGCGGCCATCCCGTTCCCGTTCGGCGGCAAGTTCCGGCAGATCCAGATCGATCTCGATCCCGCGGCCCTGCAGGCGCGGGGCCTGTCGGCGGCCGACGTGGCCAATGCGCTGGCCGCGCAGAACCTCCTGACGCCGGTTGGCACCCAGAAGATCGGCGGCCACGAGTACGCGATCCAGCTCAACAACGCGCCGGCCGACTTCAACGCACTGGCGGACATCCCCGTGTTTGCGGCCAACGGCACCGTGGTCTACCTGCGCGACGTGGCGCAGGTGCGGGACGGCAACCCGCCGCAACAGAATATCGTGCATGTGGACGGCGGCCGGTCGGTGCTGCTGGCCGTGCTCAAGAACGGCACGACGTCGACGCTGGCGATCATTGCCGGCATCAAGGAGCGCGTCGCGGAGCTGAAGAAGGTGCTGCCCGCCAATGTGTCCCTGGCCGTCCTGGGCGACCAGTCGCTGTTCGTCGAGGGCGCGGTCTCGGGCGTGGCACACGAGGCCGTGCTGGCTGCGGTGCTCACGAGCCTGATGATTCTGCTGTTCCTCGGAAGCTGGCGCTCGACCGTGATCATTGCCATCTCGATTCCGCTCGCCATCCTGGGGTCGATCGCGCTGCTGGCGGCGTTCGGCGAGACGCTGAACATCATGACCCTGGGCGGACTGGCTCTTGCGGTCGGCATCCTGGTCGACGATGCCACGGTGACCATCGAAAACATCAACTGGCATCTGGAGCAGGGCAAGGACGTCGAGACCGCGATCATGGACGGCGCCCGCCAGATCGTGACGCCTGCCTTCGTGTCGCTGCTCTGCATCTGCATCGTCTTCGTGCCGATGTTCTTCCTGGAGGGCGTGGCGCGCTTCCTGTTCGTGCCGATGGCCATGGCAGTGATCTTCGCGATGGTCTGCTCGTTCATCCTGTCGCGCACCCTGGTGCCGACGATGGCCAACTTCCTGCTGAAGCCGCACGGGGCGCACAGTCACGGCGAGGCGCCGCCGCCATCGCGCAACCCGCTGGTGCGCTTCCAGCGCGGCTTCGAGGCCCGGTTCGAGAGATTGCGCGCGGTCTATCACGACCTGCTGGGCCTGGCGCTCGCCCGTCGCGGCGTGTTCATCGTCTGCTTCATGGCCTTCGTGCTGGGGTCGTTCGCGCTGGTCCCGTTCCTCGGCCGAAATTTCTTTCCCACCGTCGATTCCGGGCAGATCCTGATGCATGTGCGCGCACCCATCGGCACCCGCGTCGAGGAGACCGCCAACAGCTTCGTGGACATCCAGAAGGCGATCCGCACCATCATTCCGCCCAGCCAGATCGCCACGATGGCCGACAATGTCGGCATGCCGGTCAGCGGCATCAACATGGCCTACAACAACACCGGCACGATCGGACCGCAGGACGGCGACATCCAGATCAAGCTGACGCCGGACCACCGGCCGACCGAGGAATACGTCGCGGCGTTGCGCGAGCGGCTGCCCGAACTTTTTCCCGGCTTCACCTTCTCCTTCCTGCCGGCCGACATCATCAGCCAGATCCTCAACTTCGGCGCCCCGTCGCCGATCGACGTCCAGGTCCGCACATCGGACACCAATGCCGGCTTCGAGCACGCCAACAGGCTGCTGGCACGTATCCGCCAGATCCCCGGAGTCGTCGACGCGCGCATCCAGCAGTCGCGCGGCGCGCCGGTCTTCGCCGTCGACATCGACCGCTCGCGTGCCCAGACCGTCGGTCTCACGACACGCGACGTGACCAATTCGCTGGTCGTCAATCTCGCCGGCTCCAGCCAGGTGGCTCCGACCTACTGGCTCAACCCGGCCAACGGCGTGACCTACAACATCGTCATGCAGACGCCGCAGTACCGGCTGGATTCGCTGGCCTCGCTCAGCAACCTGCCGATCATGGCACCCGCTGCCGCCCAGCTTCAGGTTCTGGGGGGCGTGGCCGACATCAAGCGTTCGTCCGCCAACGCCGTGGTCTCGCAGTACGACCTTCAGGGCATGGTCCAGGTCTATGCCGGCGTGCAAGGCAGGGACCTCGGGGCCGTGGCGGCGGACGTTCGCGCCGTCGTGGCGGAACTGGCGCCGCAACAATCTCCGCGCATCCGGTCGGTCAAGGTCCAGGGCCAGGTCAAGACCATGGAATCGGCCTTTTCGGGCCTCCTGTTCGGTCTCCTCGGCGCGGTGGTCCTGATCTACCTGCTGATCGTCGTGAACTTCCAGTCGTGGAGCGATCCGTTCGTGATCATCACGGCGCTGCCCGCTGCCCTGGCCGGCATCGTCTGGATGCTGTTCGCCACGGGGACCACGCTCTCGGTGCCGGCCCTGACCGGCGCCATCATGTGCATGGGCGTGGCGACCGCCAACTCCGTGCTCGTGATCTCCTTCGCCCGCGAGCGGCTGCTCGAACTGGGGGATGCGACGGCGGCCGCGCTCGACGCCGGCGTCGTCCGTTTCCGGCCCGTCATCATGACGGCACTCGCCATGATCATCGGCATGACTCCCATGGCGCTGGGCATGGGCGAGGGCGGCGAGCAGAACGCGCCGCTCGGCCGGGCGGTCATCGGCGGCCTTGTATTTGCCACCATCGCCACGTTGATGTTCGTTCCCGTGGTCTTCAGCGTCGTCCACCGCAATCACGGCAAGGCGCCCCCTGCGGCGCGCGCCCCCGTGCCCGGAGCGCCTCATGTCGCCTGAAACCCCTGCCGCTTCCTCCAAGCCGCGTTCCCGGCGCGGCCTCGTGCTGTTCGGCTTTGCGGTGGCCCTGGGCCTCGCAGCCGTCGTGGCCAACGGCATCTGGACCAGGAAGGCCAGTGAAGCGCGGCTGAAGGACTGGACCGACACCCAGGCGGTGCCGACGGTCAGCGTCATCAACCCCTCGACCGGCGCCAACAAGACGTCGCTCGACCTGCCGGGGCGGCTCGAGGCCTATTCACGCGCGCCGATCTACGCCCGCGTCGGCGGGTTCCTTAAGGCTTGGTATGTCGATATCGGTGCGCCCGTGAAGGCCGGCCAGCTTCTGGCCGAGATCGAGGCGCCCGATCTCGACCAGCAGCTCCTGCAGGCCAAGGCATCGCTCGCCAGCGCCCAGGCGGCCGAGCAACTGGCGACCGTGACGGCGGGGCGCTGGCAGCAGCTCGGCGGCGCCAATACGGTGTCGCGCCAGACGGTCGACGAGAAGACCGGCGACCTCACGGTAAAACAGTCGCTCACGAGGGCAGCCCAAGCCGCCGTAGACCGCCTCGAGGTCCTGTCGGCTTACAAGCGCATCACGGCGCCGTTCGACGGCATCGTGACGAACCGCAACACGGATGTCGGAGCGCTCATCAGCGCCGAATCGAGCGCCGGGCTCGCGCTGTTCGTCATTTCCGACGTCGAAAGACTTCGCCTGAACGTCAGCATCCCGCAGAATTTCGTGCCGGCGGTAAAGCTCAATACGAACGTGCAGATCACGGTCCCCGAGTATCCCGGCAAGATCTACAGGGGCGTGGTCGAAGCGTCGGCCCGTGCCGTCGATGCCCAGACCGGCACGACCCGAATGCAGGTCGTGGTGGACAATGCCCACGGAGAACTGATGCCCGGCGCCTTCGCCAACACGCGCATCGAGCTGCCGTCCAGTATGGAGTCGCTGGCCGTGCCGGCGGGCGCGCTGATCTTCGACCAGAAAGGCCTGCGGGTCGCCACCGTCGACGCCAACAGCAAGGTCGTGCTGAAGCCGGTCACGATCGCACGCGACCTCGGCCAGATCGTGGAGATCGGCAGCGGCCTCGCGGCCCAGGATCGGGTCATCGAAAGCCCGCCGGACGGGCTTGCCAACGGCGACCCGGTGCGGGTCGTCGATACCGCCAGGCCCGCCGCCGTGCGATAAAAGTCTCCCGCCACGGGGGCGGCGGAGACGGCGATGATCGATACGGAAAAGGGCAGGGCCGAGGTCACGCGGTTTACGATCGATGTCGCGGTTCGACTCGGTCTGATCGCGACCATCGTCTATGTGACTTTGCTGCTGCTGCAGCCGGTGGCGCCGCTGATGCTCTGGGCCATCATCCTGTCGGTCGCCGTCTTTCCCCTTTTCAACATTGTGCGCCGCCGTCTGCACATCCGCGACGGTCTCGCCGCCGCACTGTTCTCGGTCCTGCTGTTGGTGCTGCTGCTGACGCCGGTGGTGATCCTGGCCGGATCGGCGATCGATAGCCTGGACGCCTATGCGAGAATGCTGTTGCGGGGCGAGCATGTCGTGCCGCCACCGCCTGAATCGGTGCGTGACTGGCCGATGGTCGGCAACCGCGTCTACGAATTCTGGCTGAACGGCTCCAACGATATACGCGCGCTGGTGACCACCCATGTCGGCCAGCTCGCTTCCGCCGGCCGCTGGATCGGTCGCGTTGCCGGAGGGGTGTTCCTGGAGGTGCTGCAGTTCGCCGGCGATCATCGTGGCGGGCATCCTGCTGGCCTATTCCGACGAATTGCTGGAGACGGTTCGTGGCCTTGCGGGCCGTGTCGCCGACAAGCGTGGCCGGCACTTCCTCGAGATCGCCGGCTCGACGATCCGCAACGTCTCGCAGGGCGTCATCGGCATCGCGCTCCTGCAGTCGGCGCTGCTCGGCATCGGCATGCTGGTGGCGGGCGTGCCGTTCGCGGGCCCCATCACCTTCGTCTGCCTGGTGCTGGCCATCGTTCAGGTCGGGCCCAACATCATCATGATCCCGGTCATCGTCTGGACCTGGATGTACCTTCCGGCCCTGCATGCCGGTCTCTTCACCGTCTACACGCTGCCGCTGCTGCTGCTCGACAACGTGCTGCGCCCCATCCTGATGGCGCGCGGCCTGCCGACGCCGATGGCCGTGATCCTGGCCGGCGTCATCTGCGGCACGCTGGCCGGGGGGCTGATCGGCCTGTTCGTCGGCCCTGTGGTTCTTTCCGTCTTCTACGACCTGCTGGTCGCGTGGATCGCGTCCGGCGTCAGGTCCGAGGAAGAGGGCGACGCCTCCGCGCCCCCGGCCTGACACGTCGCCCGGACCAATCCCTTACTTCTTCTTCGGGCGGATGGCGTCCCACTGCTCGTCGGTCCAGTCGAGCATGGCCGAGGTGTTGGCGCCGCCGCCGCCCGACTGCAGCATCTTGCCGCCGTCGATGACGATGGCATCGCCGTTGATGTAGGCCGCGCCGTCGCTCACCAGAAAGGCGGCGAGGTTGGCCAGCTCGATATGCTCGCCGGTGCGGCGCATCGGGATCGCCTTGATCATCTCGTCCTGACCGCCGCGTTCTTTCGGCATCAGCCGGCTCCAGGCGCCCTCGGTCGGAAAGGGGCCGGGGACGATCGCGCAGGTGCGGATGCCCTTGGGACCCCATTCGACGGCGAGGCTCTTGGTCATCGCCAGAACGCCCGCCTTGGCCATCGCCGAGGGCACGGTGAAGGGCGCGCCGGTCAGTGATGAGACGGTGAGGATCGACATCACCACCTTGTTGCGCTCGCCGGCCTCGATCCAGCGGCGGCCGGCCGCCACGGTGCAATAGGCCGAGCCGTGCAGCACGATGCCGAGCACGGCGTCGATCGCCCGTGGCGACATCTTGTGGGTCTGCGCCAGGATCTGGCCGGCGGCGTTGTTGACGAGGATGTCGAGCGGGCGCTTCTCCCAGATCTTGTCCATCATCGCCTCGACGGCGTCGGGGACGCGCACGTCGCAGCCCACCGTCTCGATCTCGCCGCCAGTCTCCTTCGCGAGCTCGGCGGCCGTCTCCTTCAGCACGTCCTCGCGGCGGCCGCAGATGATCACGTTGGCGCCGAGTTCGAGGTAGCGGTGTGCCATCGAGCGGCCGAGGCCGGTGCCGCCGCCGGTGACCAGGATGCGCTTGCCCTTGAGCAGGTCGGGTTGGAACATCGTCTTTTCCTACTTCTTGATCTCGGTGAGGGCGATGCCCGAGGCGACCAGTTTGTCGATTTCGGCGGCGGAATAGCCGGCCTCCTCGAGCACGGTCCTGGTGTCGGTGCCGAACTTCTTGGGCTTGGTGCGGGCCTTGGGCGGGGTGCGCGAGAGCTTTACGGGATTGCCGACGTTCCGCCAGCCATCCTTCTCCCACACCATGCCGCGATGCCTCGTGTGCGGCGCCTCCATGACGTCGGAGACTTCGAGCACGGCGGCCGACGGGACGCCGCCGCGCATCAGCTCCTGCGAGAACTCGTTGGCGTCGCGGTCCTTCAACAGTTCGCGCAGCTCGGCCTCGAGCTCGGCACGATGCGCGACACGATCCTTGTTGGTCTTGAAGCGCGGATCATCGGCCAGTTCCGGCTTGCCCAACATCTGCGTGAGCTTCCGGAATTGGCCGTCATTGCCGGCGCCGACCACGATGTTGCGAGTCTTCGTCGGGAAATTCGAGTAGGGCACCAGGCTCGCATGGCTGTTGCCGACGAGCTTGGGCTTGAGGCCCGCCATGAAATAGTTCGGCGCATGCGGCTGATGCAGCGCGATGGCGCTGTCGTACAGCGTCGCGTCGACGAACTGGCCCTTGCCCGAACGGTTGCGCTCGTAGAGCGCCATCAGAATGCCGATCGTGGCGTTCATGCCGGTCGAGAGGTCGACCACCGGCACGCCAATGCGGACCTGGCCACCCTCGGGTGAGCCGTTCACCGAGACGAGGCCGGCCGAGGCCTGTACCATGGCGTCATAGCCCGGGAAGCCGCCCAGCGGCCCGTCGGCGCCGAAGCCCGAGACGCGGGCATGGACCAAGCGGGGGAACTTCGCGGCCAGCACGTCGTGGTAGCCGATGCCCCATTTCTCCATCGTGCCGGTCTTGAAATTATCGATCAGCACGTCTGCCGTCTCGAGCAGCTTCAGCAGGACCTCGCGGCCCTCGGGCTTGGAGAGATCGAGGGCGATGGTGCGCTTGTTGCGGTTGATGCCGGCGAAGTAGGCCGAGATGCCTTCGGCGTCGAACGGAGGACCCCAGGTGCGGGTCTCATCGCCCTGCGGCGGCTCGATCTTGATCACGTCGGCGCCGTGGTCGGCCAGCATCTGGCCGCAATAGGGGCCTCCCAGCACACGCGACAGGTCGATCACTTTCAGGCCCTCGAGCGCGCCCCCGCTTGCCACCGGCATTTCGTTCCACTCCACGGATTGAGACAGGAGGCGCGGTTATAGACCATGGGGCGGAGGCCCGGTACCGTCAGGACATGATCGAACGCGAGCTGGATATCGCCACGCAAGATGGCGCCATGAACACCTACACCGTGCGGCCCGACGATGGCGGGCCGCTGCCGGTGGTCGTCATGCTGATGGATGCGCCGGGCGTGCGCGAGGGCCTGCGGGAAATCTGCCGACGGATTTCGCAGTCCGGCTATTTCGTGCTGCTGCCCAATCTCTACTACCGCTCGACCCGCGAGTTCGTCTGCGGGCCGACGCGCAATCACCCCGACGGCGAGGCCAACCTGAAGCGGATGTTCGGCCTGATGGAGACGCTGTCGAATGCCAGGGTGGCGGCGGACACGGGCGCGGTCCTCGATGTGCTGCCGACGCTGCCCGACGCGAAAGCCGGCAAAGTGGGCCTAGTCGGCTACTGCATGAGCGGCGCCTTCGTCACGGCGGCGGCGGCGAAGCATCCGGATCGCATTGGCTGCTTCGCGTCCTACTATGGGACGCGCCTGATCACCGACAAGCCGGACTCGCCTCACCTGATGCTGGGCGACATCACCGCCGAGGGCTACTACGCCTTCGCCGAGCACGACACCTACGTGCCGCTGTCGGACGTCGCGAAGTTCGAGAAGCTCCTCGCTGCCGCGCCGTTTCCCTCGAGGGTCGAGACCGAAGCCGGCACGCATCATGGCTACGCCTTCTCCGACCGCGGCAACCTGCACGAGGCCGCGCGCGAGAAGCATTACGAGCGGATGCTGGCGCTCTATCGCCGGCACTTGAGTTAAGCGCACCAACTCACCCCGAGGAGCGGCCACCGGCCGAGTCTCGAAGGGTGAGCAGCAATCTTGTCGTTGCCCATCCTTCGAGACGGCGCTTGCGCGCTTGCTCGGGATGAGGAGAGGGAGTTGGAACATGCTGAACGGCATCCACGGTCACCAGGACATCGAGCGCGTCGTCTATGGCCGGCCGGCGGGCGCGGAGCTGCGGGCCGAGGCCGAGCGGCTGGGCGCGAAGCGCGTTTTCATCACGACCTCGAAGTCGGTGGCGCAGAGCGCGTTGCTCGCGTCCGTGGTCGACGGTCTGGGTGAACTGCACGCGGGCACCTATGCCGGCATCACGGCACACTCGCCGCGGCCCTGCGTGGTCGAGGGTGCCGCGATGGCGCGCGCGGCTGGCGCCGACCTGATCGTGGCGGTGGGCGGCGGGTCGGTGATCGACGCCACCAAGACGATCCTGATCGCGCTCTGGCAGAACGTGCAGGCGGTCGACGACCTTGATGCCTATCGCGCGGGCAAGCCGAGGGAGGGCGCTGCGCCACCCTCCGAAGCGATCCGGCCGCCGGTCGATGCGATCCGCATGATTGCCGTGCCGACAACGCTGTCGGCCGCCGAATTCAATGCCTTCGCCGGCATCTCCGATCCGCGCAAGGGCATCAAGGAGAGCTTCGGTCATCGTCTGATCGTGCCCCGGGTCATCGTGCTCGATCCCGCGGCAACCCTGGCGACGCCGATGGACCTCATGCTCTCGACGGGGCTGAAGGCCGTCGACCATGCAGTCGAGCGGCTATGCTCGCAGCAGGCCCATCCGTTCGTGCTGGGCACCGCCACCGAGGCGCTCAAGCTGCTCGCCCGTGCGCTGCCGGCGCACAAGGCGAACCCGGACGACATGGCGACGCGGCTCGACCTGCAGTTCGGCATGTGGCTGTCGATCGGTGCCGGTACTTCGGGCGTCGGCGTGGGGGCGAGTCACGGCATCGGCCACGTGCTAGGCGCCGCCTGCCACGTGCCACACGGCCATACATCCTGCGTGATGCTGCCGTCGGTCCTGCGCTGGAACCTGCCGGCGAATGCCGAGCGGCAGAAGCGAGTAGGCGAGGCGTTCGGCCAACCGGGCGCGGCGGCGGGCGACCTGGTCGAGGGTCTGGTGAAGTCGCTTGGGCTGCCGGGGCGTCTTTCGGAAGTCGGCGTCGGACGGGACCGCTTTCGCGAGATCGCCGAGAAGTCGATGCACGACCGAGCGGTGCTGAACAACCCCCGGCCCATCAAGGGGCCGGAGCAGGTCATGGAGATCCTCGAACTCGCGGCTTGAAGCGACATGACCCCATGAATTCTTCTCGTGAGCCCGCAGGCTACCGAGAGGCTAAAGCCACACGATCTAAAGGGGGCAAACGCTTCAAGTCACGGTGAAACCATGATCGACGTCCGAACTGCCGAATCCGCCATTGCGAGGCCGCCGCTGGCCGCCTGGGTCGATGCGCCGGTGAACTATCTGGCCGATCTCAGCATCAAGCCGGTCACCTACAACCCACCTCATGGCACCGGGCTGCCGCGCCGCGAGGGCAACTATCGCGACTTCACGATGCGCATCCACGATGCCCGCCCGATTGCGCGCGACCTGTCGCTCGACCGCCAGGCTTTCAAGCTGGTTCATCATGAAACCGAGGTACGCGACTTCTACGACGAACAGGAAGTGCGAACGAGGTACCACGCGGAGGTCGAGGCGCTGATCAAGCGCGAGACCGGTGCGTCGAAAGTCGTGGTGTTCGACCATACGGTGCGCACGGCCGATCGTGCGGTCGAACGCGGCCTCCGTACGCCGGTGCGTAGCGTCCATTGCGACTATACGGAGAAGTCGGGCCCGCAGCGCGTGCGCGATCTGCTGCCCGCGGAAGAAGCGGAACGCCGACTCGCCAAGCGCTTCGCCGAGTACAATGTCTGGCGCAGCATCGCCCCGGAGCCTGTCGAGATGACGCCGCTGGGCCTCGTCGATTCCGAGAGCCTTGCGCCGCGCGATCTCGCCATTTGCGATATCGTGTATGCGGATCGCACCGGCGAAATCTACCAGGGCGTCTACAACGCCGATCATCGCTGGTTCTACTTCCCGAAGATGACGCGGGAAGAGGCGATCATGATCAAGTGCTACGATTCGTTGAAGGACGGCCGCGCCCGCTTCTCGCTGCATTCCGCCTTCGACGATCCAAACACGCCGACCAACCCGAAGCCGCGGCAAAGCATCGAGGCGCGCGCGTTCGCGTTTTTCGACTAGGCGCTTTCACACGCGCCGGGCGGCAAAGCATCGAGGCGCGCGCGTTCGCGTTTTTCGACTAGGCGCTTTCACACGCGCCGGCGGGCGGCAGCGTCTTCTGAGGCGCGAGAGCCCGCACGCTTCAAATTGCGCACCTCTCGCTCGCGGCGATCGTCTCCAAGTGCTCCACCAGCTCCTCGGGATTGCTGAAGAACGGCGAGTGGCCGGATTCCAGCCTCAGAACCTTGCAGGGGGTCGCTTTCACCATCGTTCGCTGCAGGGCAATGCGGATGGCATTGTCGTGGATGCACTCGATATACCAGCGCGGCACCGAACCGAAGCGTTCCTCGGTCAGCGTCACCGGCGTCGTCGAGATGGCCAGCGGCTGCGGCCGCAGCCGCTCCATCGCCTTATAGCGGTCCTCGGGCGAGACGTCGGCGTAGAACAGGCTCGGCAGCTTGTCGCGCGCGAAGGTGTAGGTCTTGCCATCGGGGCTGACCTGGCGTGAAAGACGGAACAGCGCGTCGGGTTCGAGGGCGGTCATGTCCTTCCCGCTCTTGCCCGAGGTTGGCAGCAGTGCGCAGAGATAGACCAGCGCCTTCAGTTTCCGGCGCCGGGCCTCGGCGAGCTGGCTGATCGTGATGCCGCCCAGCGAGTGGCCGACCAGGATGACCTGGTCCTCCATCTTGTCGAGCAGGCGCGCGAGTTTTTCGACATTGTCGGCGAGCGTCACGTTGGCGGGTGGCGTATGGTCGTTGCCCAGGCCTGGCAGATCCGGCGCGCAAACCTTGTGCCCGGCCGCTTCCAGCAGCGGCACGACCTTCTCCCAGCACCAGCCGCCGGTGCAGGCGCCATGGACCAGCAGGAACGTCGCCACGCTCAGGCCTTCCCGACGACGGTGCGCGCGCCGGGCGCAGGCACGAAGAAGTCGGGCATCAGCCTGGTGCCGGGCGAGACGGCATACTTGTCGAAGTCGGTGACGCCCTCGGCCGCCAGCACCTCGTCGTCGATGAAGAAGTTGCCGGTGCAGTCGCGCGCCGGGCGGCTGAAGATCGCGTGCGCGGCGTCGGCCATGATCTCGGGCTTGCGGCACTGCTTCATGCCCTCGTCGCCGCCCAGGATGTTCTGAATGGCCGAGGTGGCGATGGCGGTGCGCGGCCACAGACAGTTGAAAGCCAGTCCCTTGTCCCTGAATTCGGCGGCCATCGACCAGGCGAACACCGACATGCCGTACTTTGCGAGCGTGTAGGCCGGGTGGTTGGCGAACCACTTCACGTCGAAATCGAGCGGCGGCGACAGGTTCAGGACGTGCGGGTTGGCAGCCTTCATCAGGTGCGGGATGCACTTCTGCGAGACCATGAAGGTGCCGCGCGCGTTGATCTGATGCATCAGGTCGTAGCGCTTCATCGGCGTGGCCAGCGTGCCGGTCAGGCTGATGGCGCTGGCATTGTTCACCAGGATGTCGATGCCCCCGAACTTCGCGACGGTCTCGGCCACCGCCTTGTCGACGCTCTGCTCGTCGCGGATGTCGCAGGCGAGCGGCAACGCCTTGCCGCCGGCCTTCTCGATCTCCTCGGCCGCGGTAAAGATCGTGCCCGGCAGGCGCGGGTCGGGCGTCACCGTCTTCGCGGCGATGGCGATGTTGGCACCGTCGCGCGCGGCGCGAAGTGCGATGGCCAGTCCGATCCCGCGGCTCGCGCCGGTCACGAACAGGGTTTTGCTAGCCAAGCTCATGGCGTCCCCAAGAATTCCTCGGGCTCTATAGCCGGGGCAAGGGAGCGCCCGCTAGTCTCGGCTCACTCAGGGGAGGCATGCATGAATCCGTGCTTTGAAACGGCCACGCGTCTAGCGCGCGCCATACGAAACGGGCGGCTGAGTTCCGTCGAGGCAACGCGATCGCATCTCGAGCGGATCGCCCGCGAGAACCCGGCTTTGAATGCCCTGGTCGTCGTCGACCGGGACGGTGCCCTGAAGGCTGCCCGGGCCGCGGATCGTGCTCTCGCGGCGCGGAAATCGGACGGCATGAAGCCATTGGGGCCGCTGCACGGGGTTCCCATCACCATCAAGGAGGCGTTCGACGTGGCGGGTCTGCGAACCACGTCCAGCCACCCGCCGCTCGCGGACAATGTCGCCACGCAGGACGCGACTCTGGTGGCCCGTCTCCGGGCCGCCGGAGCGGTCATCCTCGGCAAGACGAACGTGCCCGAACTTTGCGCAGACTTTCAGACCGACAGCCCGATCTTCGGCACCACGAAGAACGCCTGGGACGAACGCCGGACGGCGGGCGGCTCGACCGGCGGTGGGGGCGTCGCGGTGGCGGCACGCCTGTCGCCGTTGGAACTGGGCAGCGACATCGGCGGCTCGGTGCGCAACCCGGCCCACTACAACGGCATCTTCTCGCTGAAGCCCACGGAATGGCGCGTGCCTGGCCATGGCCATGTCCCCGACCTGCCGGGCGCGACGCGCAGCACCCGCTACATGGGCACGTTCGGACCGCTGGCGCGCTCGGTGGACGACCTCGACATCGCGCTGCGGGTCATCGCAGGGCCGGACGGCTACGAGGCTGAGGCGGGGCCCGTACCGCTCGGTCCGACGCCCAGGCTCTCGGCCAGGGGCCTGCGCATCGCCGTCCTGGCCAGCAACCCGCTGGTGCCGGTGTCGGCTGACACGGCGGCGGTGGTGGAGGCGACCGCAAAGCGGCTGTCGAAGGCGGGCGCCCGGGTGAAGCCGGCCGCACCCGATGGGTTGGACTGGCAGCAGGGGTGGGACGACTGGGCGGACCTGTTCCAGTACATGATCCTGAGTGCCCAGCCCCTCGCCGAGCGCGAGCGGCACTTCCGCAAGAGCCATTCAACCGATCCGACGGCGCGTTCGGTCGCGCGTGCGGCGCATCTGAACATGGCCCAGTTCTTCGCCGTCCTCGACCGGCGCGATCGGCTGGCCCGCCAGTGCGAGACCTTCCTCGACGACTACGACGCCTGGCTGATGCCGGTGATGCCGGATGCGGCTTTCATCCGTCAGTCGCAGAAGCGGCCGCTTACGATCGACGGCGTCGACCATCCGTATTTCTTCGCCGGCACTGCCTACAACTTCCTGGCCAACCTGACGGGCCAGCCCTCGATCGTGCTGCCCTGCGGCTTCTCGAAGGAGGGAATGCCGATCGGCCTGCAGCTCACCGGCAGGCGCTGGGGCGAGGCGAAACTGCTGGGCGTCGCGAAGGTGCTGGAGACGCTTCTGCCGCCCTGCCCGGTGCCGCCTGCCTATGCGTCGTAGTATCTCGGCGCCGTCCTGAACGCTCACATCGTTCGATGCGCTCAGGACGACGAAAGAGGCCGGTCAGTCCACCTTCACACCGGCCTTGTCGATAATCGGCTTCCATTTGGCGAACTCGGCCTTCTGGTAGGCTCCGAAGACGTCGGGCTTCATCTGCTCGGGCGTCGGGATGTCCTGGCCAAGGTCCTCGAGCTTGCGGCGAATGTCCGGGTCCTGAAGGGCCTTCACGGCGGCGGCGTTGATCTTGTCGATGATGTCCTTCGGCGTTCCCTTGGGCGCCCAGAGCCCATGCCAGATCGCGACCTCGATACCGGGGAAGCCGGCTTCGGCGGTGGTGGGGACGTCCGGCGCGGCCGCCGTGCGCTGCTTGGCCGTCACGGCATAGACCTTGAGCTTGCCGGCGCGGATGTGGGGCAGCGAGTTCGACGACTGGTCGATCATGATCTGGATCTGGTTTGCGATCAGGTCCTGCACGGCGGGGCCGGTGCCGCGATAGGGCACGAGCTGGTAGTTTGTGCCGGTGACCGCGAAGAAGGCCAGCGCGCCGATATGCGAGCCGGAGCCGAGGCCAGCGGTGCCGCCCGAGATCTTGTCGGCATTGGCCTTGAGGTAGGCGACCAGCTCCTTCAGATCCTTGGCCGGAATCTGGTTGGAGGTCACGACCAGCAGCGGATTGGAAGGCAGCAGGGCGATCGGCTCGAGGTCGTTGATCAGGTCGTAGTTCAGGTTCTTGTAGATCGCGCCGTTCACGACGTTGGTGCCGAGATGGCCGATGCCGATCGTGTAGCCGTCGGGCGCGGAGCGGGCGAGCTTGCCCATGGCGATCGAGCCCGCCGCGCCGGTGACGTTGTCGATGACGATCTGCTGGCCGAGTTCCTTGCCCATGCGCTCGCCGAGGATGCGGGCCATAACGTCGGTCGGGCCACCGGCCGCGAAGGGCACGATGAGATTGATCGGCTTGTTGGGATAGGCCTGGCCGAAGGCCGGACCGGTAGCGGCCACGGCAAGCAAGGCGAGAGCAACTCTACGCAGCATGGCAATTCCTCCCAAGGCTTCTTTGTTGGGAGGAGCCTAGCGTCAACTCCCGGCGGGCTCCATCGTCACCAGCACGGTCCGGTTGGAAACCTGCTGCCCCTCCTGGACGGAGAGGGCGGCGATGCGGGCGTCGAGGGCGGCCTTGAGCTGGTGCTGGATCTTCATGGCCTCCAGAACGATCAGGGTCTGGCCGCGCACGACCGTGTCGCCGGGCGCGACCTTGATCGCGACGATGCGGCCGTCCATCGGCGCCCGCAGCTTGCCGTCGCTCCCGGCGGCGGCGGCCTCGGGCGGCGCGTAGGTGCGGTCGCTGAAGCGCACGGTCAGGGCGTCGAGATCGAGCACGATGTCGGCTCCGTCGATATGGAACGGGACGTCGGGTGTTTCGGCCTCCCGGACCTGCAGAAGGCGCTGCGTTCCGCCGGCGGCCAGCCGGATCGGCGTCGGCTCGGGGTTGGAGTTGCGCCAGCCGCGCAGCGACGGCGGATACTTCCGGGCGGAGGCCTGCCAAAGAAGTTGGGCGGCGGCGTTCCAGTGGGCGTCGCTGATCGCGGGTGCCGGAAACCGGTGCTTGGCGAGAAAGCCCGTTGTGGCCTCGCCCGCCGCGAAGTCGGGATGCTCCAGCAGGCGGATCAGGAAATGCCGGTTGGTGGTCGGCCCCAGCACGACCGTCTCGGCGAGCGCACGGATCAGCCGCACCCGCGCTTCGTCGCGCGTGGCGCCGTGCGCGATCACCTTGGCGATCATCGGATCGTAATGGGGCGAGATGGCGAGCCCGTCCTTCATGCCATGATCGATGCGCACGCCGGTCCCGGTCGCCGGCCGCCACACGTCGATGCGGCCGGTCTGCGGCAGGAATCCGCCATAGGCGTCCTCGGCATAGAGCCGGACCTCGATCGCGTGGCCGTCGAACGTCACCTGATCCTGCGTGAGCGGCAACATTTCGCCGCGCGCGACGCGGAGTTGCCACTCGACGAGGTCAAGGCTGGTGATGGCCTCGGTCACCGGATGCTCGACCTGCAGGCGGGTGTTCATTTCCAGGAAGTAGAAGGCACCATCGGCGCCCAGCAGGAACTCGACCGTACCGGCGCCGCGATAGCCGATGGCCCGCGCGGCGGCGACGGCGGCTTCGCCCATGCGGGCGCGCAATCCCGGGTCGACGGCAGGCGAGGGCGCCTCCTCGATCACCTTCTGGTGGCGGCGCTGCACCGAGCAGTCGCGCTCGCCGAGATGGATGACGTTGCCGTGGGCATCGGCAAAGACCTGGATCTCGACATGCCGCGCATCGACCACGGCTTTTTCGAGGATCAATTCGCCCGAGCCGAAGGCGCTCTCGGCCTCGGTCCGCGCCGTGCGGATCGCCTCCAGTAGGTCGCCGTCGCCCTCGACCAGCCGCATGCCGCGCCCACCGCCGCCGGCGGCAGCCTTGACCATGACGGGCAGGCCGATCTTGCGCGCCTCGGCTTCGAGATGGGCATCGCTCTGGTCGGGGCCCTGGTAGCCAGGCACGCAGGGCACGCCGGCGTCGATCATGCGGCGCTTGGCGGCCGCCTTGTTGCCCATCGCCGCGATCGCCGAGGGCGGTGGGCCGATGAAGACGATGCCGGCCTTGTCACAGGCCGCCGCGAAGGCCTCGTTCTCCGAGAGGAAGCCGTAGCCGGGATGGACCGCGTCGGCGCCGCTCCTGCGGGCGGCGTCAAGGATGCGCTCGATACTGAGATAGCTCTCGCCGACGGGCGGTGGCCCGATGCGCACCGCCTCGTCGGCGAAAGCGACGTGCGGCGCGTCCCTGTCGGCATCGGAATGGACCGCGACGGTGCGGTAGCCCATCGCCCTGGCCGTGCGCATCACGCGCCAGGCGATCTCGCCGCGATTGGCGACCAGGACCTTGCTGAAGTTCATCACTCGACCGCCCAGCGTGGCGGACGCTTCTCTGCGAAGGCGCGCAGACCCTCGCCGGCTTCAGGGCCGCGGCGTGCCTCGGCGAACCTGTCGGCGGCGAAATCGAGCACGTCCGACAGGGGTTCGGTCCCGACCCTCATGACCACCTGCTTGGTCAGCGCATTGGCGATCGGTGCGCACTTGTCGATCTGCTTCAGCACTTCTTCGAGCTTGGCGTCGAGCGCGGCCGAGTCGGGTACCAGATAGTGGGCGATGCCCAGCCTCAGCGCTTCGGCGCCCTTGAAGCGCGCCGCCGTGAGCGCGAGGTGCCTCGTCTGCGGCACGCCGATGCGCACGGCGACGAAGGGCGCGATCTGGGCCGGCACGATGCCAATGGCCGTCTCGCTCATGGCGAAGCCCGCGCCCTCGGTGCAGATGGCCACGTCGGAGACGCAGAGAATGCCGAAACCGCCCGCGATGGCGTAGCCCTCGACCGCGGCCACGACGACCTGCGGCGTGTTGTTCATCATCTCCAGGAAGGCGCCGAACTGGCGGTTCCAGACCGCGATCGGATCCTTCTCGCCGGGCTTGGGCTTGTCGGTGAAGCTCTGTTCCATGTTCTTGAGGTCGGCGCCCGCACAGAAGGTGCCGCCGGCCCCGCGCAGGATCACGACCTTGATGTCGCGTCGGTCGCGCAGGATCGTGAACACCGACTTGAGTTCGCCGATCAGCGTCGGATTCAGCGCGTTCTTCACCTCGGGCCGGTTCAGCGTCACGTAGAGACGCGACCGCTCGCGACGGAGGATGAGGGCTTCGTACTTGTCGGCAAACTCGGCCATGGAAACTCCGGCGCTCAGCGATTTTCGAGACGGGGCAGCGTGCCCATGTGCTTGGAGATGATCTGCAGCATCACCTCGTCCGCGCCGCCGCCGATTGAGGCAAGGCGGGAATCGCGGAAGGCGCGGGCGGTCGGCGATTCCCAGAGATAACCGGCGCCGCCCCAGTATTGCAGGCAGCCGTCGGTGACGAGGCGTACCATGCGGCCGGCCTTGAGCTTGGCCATCGACGCGAGCATCGTGACGTCGGCGCCGTCGAGATACTCCTCGCAGGCGCGATAGCAGAGCGAGCGCACAAGCTCGATCTCGGTGCGCAGCTCGGCCAGCTTGAAGTGGATCACCTGGTTGTCGAGGAGGGGGCGGCCGAACACCTTGCGCTCGCGGGTATATTCGATCGTCTGGTCGATCAATCGCTCCATGCCGACGACGGCGCTGATCGCGCCCCACAGCCGCTCCTCCTGGAACTGCTGCATCTGGTAGACGAATCCCATGCCTTCCTGGCCGATCAGGTTCCGCACCGGCACCTTCACCTCGTCGAGGAATATTTGGGCGGTGTCGGAGGAGCGCATGCCGAGCTTGTCGAGCTGCTTCACCACCTCGACACCCTTGGTCTTCATCGGCAGGCAGATCAGCGACTTGTTCTTGTGCACCGGGCCATCGCCCGTGCTGGCCAGCAGGCACATCCAGTCGGCCTGCGTGCCGTTGGTGGTCCACATCTTGCCGCCGTTGATCACCCAGTCGCCGCCCACCTTGCGCGCCGTGGTCTTGATAGACGCCACGTCGGAGCCGGCGCCGACCTCGGAGACGCCGAGGCAGGCGACGTAGTCGCCGGCGATGGAGGGCGCGAGGAACTCCTTGCGCAACGCGTCGCTGCCGTATCGGGCGAGGGCCGGCGTCGCCATGTCGGTCTGCACGCCGATCGCCATCGGCACCGAACCGCACTGGATGTGACCCAGCTCCTCGGCCATCACCATGGCGTAGGAATAGTCGAGACCCATGCCGCCATACTCGGCCGGCTTGTTGATGCCGAGCAGGCCGGCATTGCCAAGCTTCTTGAAGACCTCGTGGGCGGGGAAGATGCCGGCCTCTTCCCATTGATCGACATGCGGGTTGATGTCCCGGTCGATGATCGCCCGCAGCGTGCGGCGGATCTCGTCATGTTCCTGCGTGAACTGCATGGTCGGCTCCTAGCGATTGCCCAGCCGCGGGAGCGTGCCCATCAGCTTGGAGATGATCTGCAGCATGACCTCGTCGGCGCCGCCGCCGATCGAGCCGAGGCGGCCGTCGCGATAGCCGCGGGCCACGGGATTGTCCCAGAGGTAGCCCGCGCCACCCCAGTATTGCAGGCAGGCGTCGGAGACCTCGCGGCGCAGGCGGCCGGCCTTCAGCTTGCCCATCGAGGCGAGCATGGTGACGTCCTTGCCGGCGAGATAGTCCTCGCAGGCGCGATAGACGATGGAGCGCAGCGCCTCGACTTCGCTCTTCAACTCGGCCAGGCGGAAATGGATCACCTGGTTGTCGAGCAGCGGCCTGCCGAAGACCTTGCGCTCGCGCGTGTACTCGATGGTCGCGTTGATGATCCGCTCGCAGGTATTGAGCGAACCCGCGCCCGCCCACAGCCGCTCCTCCTGAAACTGCTGCATCTGGTAGGTGAAGCCCATGCCCGGCTGACCGATCGTGTAGCGCACCGGCACCTTCACCTCGTCGAAGAAGGTCTGCACGGTATCCGACGCGCGCATGCCGAGCTTGTCGAGCTTCTTCACGATCTCGATACCCTTGGTCTTCATCGGCACGACGATCAGCGACTTGTTCTTGTGGGCGGGGCCGTCGTCGGTGCTGGCCAGCAGGCACATCCAGTCGGCCTGGGCGCCGTTGGTGGTCCACATCTTGCCGCCGTTGATTACCCAGTCGCCGCCGACGCGACGGGCGGTCGTCTTGATCGAGGCGACGTCGGAGCCGGCGCCGGTCTCGGATACGCCGAGGCAGGCGACATAGTCGCCACTGATCGAAGGTGTCAGGAATTCCTTGCGCAGCTCGTCGCTGCCGTAGCGGGCGAGGGCGGGCGTCGCCATCGATATCTGCACGCCGGTCGCCATGGGGATCGAGCCGCCGTTCACCCATCCCAGCGATTCGGCGCAGATCATGGCATAGGAGAAGTCGAGTCCGGAGCCGCCGAATTCGACCGGCTTGTCGACACCGAGAAGACCGGCATCGCCCATCTTCTTGAACAGCGCATGGGCCGGGAACTGCCCGTCCTTCTCCCACTGGTCGACGTAAGGATTGATCTCGCGATCGATCAACGTCTTCCAGGTCTGGCGCAGCGCCTCGTGCTCGGGGGTGAATTTCATGGCTACATCCTTGCCCTACATGCGGGCGACGCCGAAGGTGATGGGATTGAGCGGCCGCACCATCGATTCACGGGCGATCGAGAGTGTGAAGGCCAGGACCCGACGCGTGTCTCGCGGATCGATGATGCCGTCGTCCCACAGGTGGGCTGTACCGTAGAGTGCGGTCGATTCTCGCTCGAACTGATCGACGATGCCCTTGAACATCTTGTCGATCTGCTCGTGCGGCGGCTCCTTGCCCTCGCGCAGGAACTTCTGTTCGGTCACGGTCTTCATGACGCCGGCCGCCTGCTCGCCGCCCATCACGGCGGTGCGGCTGTTGGGCCAGGCGAAGATGAAGCGCGGGTCGAAGGCGCGACCGCACATGCCGTAGTTACCGGCGCCGAACGAACCGCCGATCACGATGGTGATCTGCGGGACGGTCGCGTTGGCCACCGCCTGGATCATCTTGGAGCCATGCTTGACGATACCGCCGCGCTCGCTTTCGGTGCCGACCATGTAGCCGGTCGTGTTCTGCAGGTAGACGATGGGTGTGCCCTGCTGGCAGCAGAGCTGGATGAACTGAGCGGCCTTCACGGCACCTTTGGCGGTGATCGGCCCGTTGTTGCCGATCAGCGCGACCGGCTCTCCCTCGATGGCAGCCCAGCCGCAGATCGTCTGCTGGTCGAACAGCCCCTTGAATTCGAGGAAGTCCGAGCCGTCGACGACGCGGGCGATCACCTCGCGCACGTCGTAGGGGTCCTTGTGCGACGGCGGGACGACGCCGCACAGTTCCTCGACGTCGTAGAGCGGTTCCTTGAAGGACCGCTCGGCGCGCGGCGGCAGCCGGTCGTTCCAGTGCCATTTGGCGATCACGTCGCGGGCCATGCGGATGCCGTCGGCATCGTCCTCGGCCATCCATTCGGCGACACCCGAGACGGTGGCGTGCATCTCCGCGCCGCCAAGGTCCTCGTCGGTCGCGATCTCGCCGGTCGCGGCCTTCAGCAGCGGCGGGCCGGCCAGGAACACCTTGGCCTGGTTGCGCACCATGATCACGTAGTCCGAGAGGCCGGGCAGGTAGGCACCGCCCGCGGTGGACGATCCGTGCACCACCGTGACCTGTGGGATGCCGCGCGCGGACATGCGGGCCTGATTGGCGAAGCCACGGCCGCCGGGCACGAAGATTTCGGCTTGGTAGAGCAGGTTGGCGCCGCCGGATTCGACCAGGTTCACGACCGGCAGCTTGTTCTCCATCACGATCTGCTGCACGCGCTGGCCCTTGCGCTGGCCGGAGGGCGCCACGGTGCCGCCCTTGATGGCGGAGTTCGAGGCGGTCACAACGCAGCGCACGCCCTCGACGTAGCCGATGCCGGCGACCGAGCCGCCGCCGGCGCTGGATCCGTCCTTGTCGTCGTGCATGCGGTAGCCGGCGAGCGGCATCAATTCGAGGAACGGCGCGCCGCGATCCAGCAGCAACGCGATGCGCTCTCGCGGCATCAACTGCTTACGCTTGGCAAAGCGCTCGCGCGACTTTTCGGAGGCCGCCTGGACACTGGCCTCGGCCGCACGGAACTCCGCGATGGCGGCGAGCATGCGTTCGCGGTTCTGCTTGAACTCGTCGCCGTTGCGATCGATCTGGCTTTCGAGGATGGGCATGTCGTTCTCAGCCGCCCAGGACCTTGGGAGTCTTTGCGAGGTGGAAGCCGTTGAAGGGCTTCGATCTGTCCGTCGCGGGCAGCTCGACGGAGCGGTTGGCGAGCGGCACGCCGCCGTCGATGCGCAGCTCGGTCCCGGTCATGTAGGCCGAGGCGTCGCTCAACAGGAAGCAGACGGCGGCGGAGACCTCGCTCTCGGTGCCGAGCCTGCCCAAGGGGCAATAGCCCTTGAGCTTAGGGATCTGTTCCTTGAATTCGCCGGTGTAGGTATCCATGCCGGAGGAGGCGATCCAGCCGGGCGCCACGGAGTTCACACGCACCCCGGCGGCCGCCCATTCATAGGCCAGAGTCATGGTGAGGTTCGCCATACCGGCGCGTGCCGCGCCGGTATGCACCATATTGGGAAAGCCGTTGCGATAGTCGGCGGTCATGTTGACGATCGAGCCGCCGTGGTTCTGCATGGATTGCGTGAACACCTCGCGGCTGACGATGAAGCCGCCGGTCAGGTTGTTGCGCACGACGACTTCGAAGCCCTTGGCGCTCAAGTTTGCGGCGGGCGAGGGGAACTGGCCGCCGGCATTGTTGAAGAGGCCATGGATGCGGCCGTTCTTCGCCACGATCGCGGCGACGGCCTCCTTGACCTGGGCTTCCTCGCGAATGTCGAAGACGTGCGTCTCGCAGGTGCCGCCCGCGGCCTCGATCTCGGCTTTCACCGTGTGGAGCTTCTCTTGCTTGCGCCCGGTGATCACGGCGTGAGCGCCGAGTGCTGCGATCTCGTGCGCGGTGCAGCGCCCGATGCCGCTTCCGCCGCCGGTCACGACGATGGTCTGGCCCTCAAACAACCCCGGTTTGAAGACCGAGCGGTACGACATGCTTCCTCCGATGAATGGCCGTTTACCGGCCTATTTGACGTTTACGTAAAGGTCAAGTAAGCCCCCATGGCTCTGCCGACTGGAGGAATTCGCTCATGAGCTTGCAGGAAATCACCGCGAAAATGAAGGAAGGCGCTTCGAAGAAGTCGGCCTTCGGAAACAGCGTCAAGTTCGCCACCGACCAGGGTGTCGTTCACATCGACGGCAACCAGACCCCGCCCGACGTCACCAACGACGACAAGCCGGCTGATTGCACCATCAAGATGGATTTCAGCGACTTCGCCGACCTGATCGGCGGCAAGCTGGACGGCATGACCGCGTTCATGACCGGCAAGCTCAAGATCGAAGGCGACATGGGCGTCGCGATGAAGCTGCAGTCCATTCTTCGCTGAGCCGCTCTCCCGCGGTCTCGCACCAAGGGCCCCTTCGCGGGGCCCTTTCCATGTGTGCGACTTGCCTCTGCGTTCAGTCGTCGCTTTCGATCATCCCGCGAATGCGACTCGCCAGGTCTTCCATGACGAACGGCTTGGTCAGCAACTGCATGCGCGGCGCCAGCTGGGCATTGCCGATGATGGCATTCTCGGCGTAGCCGGTAATGAATAGGACCTTGAGGTCCGGCCGCGTGACGCGCGCGGCATCGGCCAGCTGGCGGCCGTTCATGCCGCCCGGCAGGCCCACATCGGTGATCAGGAGATCGATGCGCGCGTCCGACTGGAGAATCCTGAGCGCCTCGGGCCCGTCCTTTGCCTCGACCGCCGCATAGCCCTGGTCATGCAGCACGTCGATCACGAGCATGCGGACGGTCGGCTCGTCATCGACGATCATCACCGTCTCGCCCGCCTGGGCGCGCGCCGGCTCCATGCGGACCGCGACGGCGGCGTGGTCGGCTTCAGTGCCATAGTGGCGGGGCAGGTACAGGCACATCGTCGTCCCGTGCCCCAACTCGGAGTAGATCCGCACCTGGCCGCCGGACTGACGCACGAAGCCGTAGACCATCGACAGGCCGAGCCCGGTTCCCTGTCCCATCGGCTTGGTGGTGAAGAAGGGATCGAAGGCGTTGGCCATCACTTCCGGCGTCATGCCGGTGCCGGTATCGGTCACGCAGACCGAGAGATACTGTCCCGGCGGCAGGTCGCGTTCGGCAGCGGCGCGCTCGTCGAGCCATTTGTTGGCGGTTTCGATCGTGATGCGGCCGCCGTCGGGCATGGCGTCGCGGGCGTTGATGCAGAGATTCAGCAGCGCGTTCTCGAGCTGCGGCGCGTCGATCAGCGTCGACCAGAGGCCGCCGGCGGTGACGACGTCGACGGCGATCTGCGGCCCCACGGTGCGCCGTAGCAGCTCCTCCATGCCCATCACGAGACGATTGACATCGGTCGGCTTCGGATCGAGTGGCTGGCGCCGCGAAAAGGCGAGCAGGCGGTGGATGAGTGACGCAGCCCGACGCGAGGCCGAATGAGCGGCCATGATGTAGCGGTCGGCGTCGTCCACGCGCCCCTGGCGGACCCGGGTGCGCAGCAGCTCGAGCGAGCCCATGATGCCGGTGAGCAGGTTGTTGAAATCGTGTGCGATGCCGCCCGTGAGCTGGCCGACCGCTTCCATCTTCTGTGACTGGCGCAGAGCCTCCTCGGTGGCGCGCAGGCGTTCCTGCTCCCTGATCCGTTCAGCGATGGCGTCGTTCACGCGCTGCTCGAGCGTCTCGTTGAGCCGCTGCAGGGCGACTTCCGCCTTCTTTCGCGCCGTGATGTCCTGGAAGAGAACGGCGACCTGCCGCCGGCTCGCCGGCTCGATCCGAAACGCTGCCAGCTCGAGCTGCCGGCCGGTGGCGACCAGCTCCTGTTCGAAGCGGATCGGCTTTCCGGTCCGCAGTACGGCGCCGTAGCGGGCAACCCAGGCATCGGCCTCGTCGGGAACCATTTCGCGCAGCTTCTGGCCGACGACATTGGGAATGCCGGCATGCTGTGCGTAGGCGGGATTGGCTTCGATGTGGATGTAGTCGCTCAGCGGGCCGTGCGGTCCGTCGAAGAACTCGATGATGCAGAAGCCTTCGTCGATCGATTCGAACAGGGTCCGGTAGCGCTCCTCGCTTTCGGCGAGGGCCTCTTCAGCCTCGCGCAGGCGTGCGGTACTGCCATCTCGCGCCTTCAGTCGCGCGTTCTCGGCTTCGAGCTCTTGCAGCCGATCGGCCAGCCGCTGGATCTCATCGGGTGTCACGACCTTCGCCCACCACGTACTGGAGATGTGACCATCGTCTCGTTCTTGAGGACCGGCGGGAAAGCCGCGACCACAACGTCGGAATCGCGACAATGTTCCGGCACGGTCAAGCCTGCCTGCTCTTGTGATAGTGGCGCTTCGCCTTGGCGCGATTGCCGCACGACGACATGGTGCACCAGCGCCGCCGGCCGGCGCGGCTTTCGTCGACGAACAGGTAGAGGCATTCCGGATTGGCGCAACGGCGCACCTTCGCCCGCCTTGCGCCGGCCAGCAGGTCCCCCGCCGACCAGAGCACGGGCGCCAGAAGCGCCAGCGCGGTGCCGGATTTCATGTCGATTTCCCAATCGTAGCGATCGTCGGCGTGCCTGAGAGTCTTGCGGGCGGGCGCGGCCGCGAGGGCCGCGTTCAGCGCCTCGAAATCGCGGCCGGCAGGGGCCTTGCCCTGGGCGACGGCATCGAAAACCCGGTGGATCGTCTCGCGAAGTGTCAGGGCCTGCTCGAATTCCTTCTGACTGGGCGGTTTCGGCGCCCTTGTCCAGATGGCGAGGTCCGCCGGTCCCTTGAGCGTTTCCGTGGGCGTTTCCTGACCGCGCCAGAAGCGTGTGTTCGCGAAGTCGAGGCAGAGATCGGGATTCATCGACCGGGCTTACTAACCGGTCGACCGGTTGACAAGGCGGGCGTCAGGAAATAACCATATAACCGGTTATATAGTAAAAAAGAGGAGATTCCTTTGTTCGATCACGTTTCCATCGGCGTTGCCGACATTCCCCGCGCCCGGGCCTTCTATGACGAGGCGCTCAAACCGCTCGGCTATGCGCGTCTCAGCGACGGCGAGACCTCGCTCGGGTACGGGAAGAACGGGGTCGGCCTGTGGATCGGCAAGGCGGCGAAGCCGGTGAAGCCTGACATGGAGTCGGGCCTCCACTTCTGTTTCGTGGCCGAGGACCGCAAGGCGGTCGATGCCTTCCATGCGGCGGCCCTCAGGAGTGGCGGCAAGGACAACGGCAAGCCCGGTCTCCGTGCGGACTACAGCCCGACCTACTATGCCGCTTTCATCATCGACCCCGATGGCTATCGCATAGAGGCCTATTGCGGGAAGTGATCGGACCAGCTTGAAGGAACGTCTGCCGCCGTCGATCCTGGCGACGGCCGACACCTGCGAGGCGATCATGGAAACGAGCACGGTCCGGTCCGCCACCCCGGCGGAGGAGGCGGCGGCGATCGCCACGCTCACGCTTGCGTTTGCGACCGATCCGGCAACGCGTTGGACGTGGCCGGATCCGCAGGCCTATCTCGCCGCTTTTCCGCATTTCGCCAGGGCGTTCGGCGGCGCGGGCTTCGCGAACGGCGGCGCCCATGTCGTCGGCAACCATGCCGGTACGGCCCTGTGGCTGCGGCCGGGCGTCGAGCCGGACGGTGCGGCGTTGGGCGAGTTGATGCGTACCACCGCGTCAATCCCATCTATGACCGATGGCATGCAGGTGATGCAGCAAATGGCCGATTTTCATCCGCGCGAGCCGCACTGGTATCTGCCGCTGATCGGCATCGACCCGAGGCATCAGGGCAGAGGCTTGGGCGGCGCGCTGCTCAGCCATGCACTGGCGATCTGCGATCGCGAAGGCACGCTCGCCTATCTCGAATCGTCTAACCCACGCAACGTGCCGCTCTACCAGCGTCACGGATTCGAGGTGAGGGGCCGCATCCAGCATGGCAGCTCGCCGACGCTGGTGCCGATGCTGCGCAGGCCGCAGCGGCGGCCCTGAGGCTCAGGCCGCCTTCTTGCCGTGGTGGCTGTGGAGCTTCGTGCTCAAAACGCGGCGGATGGCATTGAACTCCGGGCTCGCCACGTCGCGCGGTCGCGGCAGGTCGAGTGCATTGTCGCTCTCGATGCGGCCAGGGCCCGGCGTCATCACGACCACGCGGTTGGCCAGCAGGATCGCCTCCTCGACCGCATGCGTGACGAAGACGACGGTGAGCTTGGTCCGCTCCCAGATCTCCAGCAGTTCGTCCTGAAGCCGCTCGCGCGTCATGGCGTCGAGCGCGCCGAACGGCTCGTCCATCAGCACGAGCTCGGCATCGTTGGCCAGCACGCGCGCGATCGCCACGCGCTGCTTCATCCCGCCCGAGAGCTGGTGGGGGTAGGCGTTGGCGAACTTGGCGAGGCCGACCAGGTCGATGAACTTGTCGACGATCTGCTTCACCTCGGCGCCGCCGAGACCGCGCGAGGCGGGACCGAAGCCGATGTTGTCGCGCACGCTCAGCCACGGAAAGAGCGCATAGTCCTGAAAGACCATGCCGCGCGACGGATCGGGGCCT
Organism: Reyranella aquatilis; assembly: GCF_020880995.1. Taxonomy (GTDB): domain Bacteria; phylum Pseudomonadota; class Alphaproteobacteria; order Reyranellales; family Reyranellaceae; genus Reyranella; species Reyranella aquatilis. Next base: position 276,335 of record NZ_JAJISD010000008.1, read on the forward strand.
GCGATCGGCTTGCCCCACATCAGCGCCTCGCCGGACGAGGGCTGGTCGAAGCCGGCCATGATGCGCAGCAGGGTGGACTTGCCGCAGCCCGATGCGCCGATCAGGCAGATGAACTCGCCCTTGTTGATCGACAGATGGGCGTCCGAGAGGGCATTGATCGTCTGGTCCTGCAGCTGGAAGACCTTGGACACGCCCTTGATCTCGATGATCGGAGTCGCGGTGTCAGCCATGGTGGTTGGGGCTCCAGCGCAGCAGATAGTTGCCGATCGTCACGACCACGCGGTCCGAGATGTAGCCGGCGAGGCCGATCACGATCATGCCGCAGATCACCAGTTCGGTACGCGACAGGGTGCGGCCGTCCATGATCACGGCTCCCAGTCCCTGCGGCACGCCGGTCATCTCGCCGACGACGATGACGAACCAAGCAAGGCCGAGCCCGAGCCGCAGGCCGGTGAAGATCGAGGGCGCGGCGGCCGGCAGCACCACCTTGTAGAACTGCGCATTGCCGCGGCAGCCCAGCATCGACGCGGCCTCGAACAGCTTTGGGTCGACCGAGCGCACGCCGAAGATCGTGTTCAACAGGATCGGATAAAAGGCGCCGAGGCAGACCAGCGCGAACGCCGACTTAGCCCCGAGGCCGAACAGGATCATCGACAGCGGCAACCAGGCCGTCACCGGGATGGGCCGCATCACCTGCAGGAACGGGTCGAGCAGCATCCGGGCCGTCGGAACGCGGCCGATCAGGACGCCGATCGGCAGCGCAAACAGGGCCGCCAGCGCGAAGCCGCCATATACACGGCTCATCGAGGCCAGCAGGTGTGTGGTCAGCGTCGCGGAGTAGGCATCGTCGTAGATGCCGCCCGCGGCGAAGTCGACCATGTACTCGGCGACCTGGTAGGGCGTCGGGATCAGCCGCGTCCATTGCTGCGTCGTCGCCACCTGCCAGAAGGCCAGCAGGAGCAGCGGCACGATCAGCGCCAGCACCGTGGGCTTGAAGCGTTTCCAGGTTGAGTTCGCACCCGAGCGCGGCGCGACGGCGGCGGGTGCCGCCGCCGGGGACGCTGTCTCGACGATCGCCATGCGCTGCGCTCCGCCTTCGCCTGCCGGTTAGCTGGCGATCTCGTTCGAGAACTTCGGGTTGAGGAAGGTGTCGAACTTCGGCAGGGCGCGGATCTGCTTCAGTTCGAGCATGTGCTGGGCATAGGTCTTGGCCTGGCCCTGCACCTTGTCGTCGAGCTTCCAGACATACTCGACATTGTCGGCGCCGAGCGCCTGCTCGACCGCGGCGCGGTTGGCGCCGAGCTTCTGCACCGTCATGTCGACCACGGCCGGCTTGTTCGCCGACATGAACTCCACCGCCTGGCGGTGGGTCTTCAGGACCGTGCGGATCATGTCGGGGTTCTTGCCGACGGTCTCCTCGTTGGTGCCGATGATCATGTTCAGGCCGCCCATGGCGGTGCCGTAGGGATATTCGACGAGCTGGCCGGCGCCGGAGGTGATCGAGAGCGCCGGGCCCGGCTCGGCGCCGACATAGGCGTCGATGTCGCCGCGCGAGAGCATCGCCGGCATCTCGCCGAACGGCACGCGCACCGACGTGATGTCCTTGAGCGTCAGACCTTCCATCCGCATGCGCTCGAGGATGAACACTTCCTGGGTGGAACCGGGCCAGATGCCGACCTTCTTGCCCTTCAGGTCCTTGATCGTCTTCACGTCGGAGCCGGCCTTGGAAATCACGCCCATGCCGCGGTTGGACATTGCGCCCACCACGACGACCGGTTCGCCGGCGGCGGCGCCCAGGATGCCGGCGGCGATGCCGAACGTACCGAGGTCGACCGACTTGGTGACCACCGCGTTCTTGCAGTCGGTCGGGCTGTCGAAGGTGATGATCTCGATCTTCAGGCCCGCCGGCGCGAACTTCTCGTAGAAGTGAGGCGGCATCGAATGGACGAGGCGCAGCGCGCCCATCTTGACCGTCTGCCCGCCTTGCGCGCGCAGGATGGACGGCGCGGCCAGGGTTCCCATGGCGGCAAGGCTGGCCCCGGCCAGCAGACGACGACGATTGATCATGAATTGCCTCCCAAGCAGTTCCCTTGGAAGGCAACAAGCGTGCCAATCGTGTTGCTGCCCCTTCAAAGGGCAGGTGCCGCGGAGGAGCGGAGGGGGCATGACCCCATCGCCCTCGTGAGACGAGGGCGCTTCCCCTTTGCGCAATCCGCAAAGGGGAAGAGCTTGAGGCCGTTAGAATCCGACCGCAGCGCCGTCGCGGCGGCTCTCGGAGGCGCCGAGATAGGCACCGCCTTCGGGGAAGCGCCAGATGATCTGGCTCGATCCGAAGTCGAAGCTCGGCATCTTCGTCCGCGTCAGGCGATGGCCGCGGCTCTCCAGCCCGTCGAGCGTGCCCTGCGGCATGTGCTCTTCCGTCCAGACCGTGCCGTCGGTCTCGTGCACGCGCCAGCGCGGCGCGTCGATCGCGGCCTGCGGGTTCTGGCCATAGTCGATCATGCGCGAGAAGACCTGCATGTGGCCCTGCGGCTGCATGGCGCCGCCCATCAGGCCGAATGTCGCCACCGGCCGGCCATCCTTTGTGATGAAAGCCGGGATGATCGTGTGGAAGGGACGCTTGTTCGGCCCGACCTCGTTGGGATGTCCCTTGGTTGTGACGAAGCCGGTGCCGCGGTTCTGCAAGGCAATGCCGGTGCCGGGCACCACGATACCCGAGCCGAAGCCGGTGTAGTTGGACTGGATCAGCGACACCATCATGCCCGAGGCGTCGGCCGTGCCGAGATAGATCGTGCCGCCGTCCTTGGGCGTGCCGGGACCGAAATCCTTGGCCTTCTTCGGATCGATCAGCTTGGCGCGGCTCTTCAGGTAGGCCTTGTCCAGCATCTGTGCCGGTGTCACTTCCATGAAGCGCGGGTCGGCGACGTATCGGTAGATGTCGGCGAAGGCGAGCTTCATCGCCTCGATGCGCAGATGCGCGACCTCGGGACCGTCACAGTCGAGGCCGGCCAGCTCGAAGTTCTCGAGGATGCCCAACGCCATGCAGGCCGCGATGCCCTGGCCCGATGGCGGGATCTCGTGCAGCGTCGTCCCGCGATAGGCGAGTCCGATCGGGTCGACCCAGTCGGGCTTGTGCGCCGCCAGGTCTTCCTTGCGCAGCATGCCGCCGGTCTCGCGGGCATACTTGTCCATCGCCTCGGCGAGTTCGCCCCGATAGAAGGCCTCGCCCTTGCTCTCGGCGATCTTGGTCAGCGTCTTCGCCTGGTCGGGGAACTTCCAGAGCTCGCCGGGCTGCGGCGCGCGGCCGTTGGGCAGGAAGGCCTTCACCCAGCTCTCCTGGCCCTTCAGCCGGTCGATCGCGCGGTTCCACTGGTGCGCCACCATGTAGGAGACGCGGAAGCCGTCATGGGCGTACTTGATCGCCGGCTCGAACAGGTCGGCGAAGGGCAGCTTGCCGTAGCGCCTGTGCAGTTCCATCCAGAGCGACACGGCGCCCGGCGTCGTCACGCAGCCCCAGCCGACATGGGGCATCTTGTCGAGGCCGGCATACTTGTCGGGCGTCATCAACGCCGGTGAATGGCCGTGCGCGTTCAGGCCGACGAGCTGCTTGCCGTCCCACAGGATGCAGAAGGCGTCGGCGCCGATGCCGTTCATCGTGGGCTCGACCACGGTGATGGCGGCCGCGCTGGCGATCGCCGCATCGACCGCATTGCCGCCCTTGGCCAGCATGCGCAGGCCGGCGGTGGACGCGAGGTGCTGGGACGTGGAGACGACATTCTCGGCGAAGACCGGCAGCTTCTTGGTCGAATAGGGGAAGTCGTACGTGAAAGACGGCACCTCGGAATCCTTTCTACTTCTTCGAAGCCTTGAGGGCCTCGATGCGCGCCACGAAGCGTGGCGTCTGCAGGAACTGGCGATGCTCCGCGGTGCTCTTGCCGAATAGGCGGGAGAAATCGAACACGCCAGAGCCTGCGATCTCGCCCATCCGCCCGGAGAGCGTCACGCGTTCGCCCAGCCGCAGGGTTTTTAGCGCCGCGACGGTCGCTTCGGAAAGGCCCGGCGGGGGCGCCGCACGGGATCGTGTGGAGAAAAAGTCGGTCACCGTGCCGGCAAGGGCGAGTGCCCAGTCATTGAACGCGTAGAGCGAAACCTGACGGCCGATGTCGATGGTGACGCCGGCGGTCTGGGCATTGCCTTCGATCTTCGTCAGGGTGCCGCACCAGTCCTCGAAGGCGCCGACCTTGCCGGCCAGCGCGATGCTCTGGCGCGCCGCTTCCTCGACCCGCAACGGGTTGTTGGAGGCGAGGGCGGGCTTGGCCAACTCCTGAAGCCCGTCGAGAAACGCCTTCTGGGCCGGATTGCGCTCGTGGCACGGCCGGTCGAAGCAGCCGGTCAGCACGAGGCTGGCACCACCGAGCAAAATATTTCTGCGCAACACATCCTCTCCGCCCGCGCGAGCGGGGGGAGAGGAAGCGACCCCGCGCGTCAGCGTGGGGGAGGTGAGGTGGGTCATGGGCCGCATCACCCTCTCACCTTACCTCTCCCCCATGGGGGAGAGGAACAAGAGAGCGGTCAAGCCGCCTTTGACTGTGCCTTGGCTCGTTCCTCTTCCTTGAGTTCCTTCTTGGAGAGCTTGCCGACCGGGGTCTTGGGCAGTTCGGGGCGGATCTCGAGGGCGACCGGCATCTCGTGCTTGCCGATCTTGCCTTCGAGATGCTTCTTCAGCTCCTCGAAGGTGAGCGACGCGCCGGGCTTCAGCTTGGCGAAGACCTTGGGTGCTTCCTGGCGATAGGGATCGGGGATGCCGATCACGATCACCTCGTCGACCGCCGGATGCTCATAGACTGCTTCCTCGATCATGCGCGGATAGACGTTGTAGCCCGAGGAGATGATCAGGTCCTTCGACCGGTCGACCAGGTAGAGCCAGCCGTCCTCGTCCATGTAGCCCATGTCGCCGGTGCGCAGGCCCATCCAGTTGCTCGACGGATGGCGGAACAGGACCTTGTCGGTCTCCTCCTGCTTCTTCCAGTAGCCCTTCATGACCTGCGGGCCGATGATGCAGACCTCGCCGACATGCTCCTTGCCGGCCGGCAGGACCTTGCTGCCGTCCTCCATGTCGCGGATCTCGATCACGGTGCCGGGCATCGGCACGCCGCAGGAGCCGACACGACGCACGCTCTTGTCGACCGGGCAGATCGCGCCGGTCGGCGACGTCTCGGTGAGTCCGTAGCCCTCGATCAGCGTGGCGCCTGTCAGCTTCTCGAAGCTCTGCTGGACTTCGACGGGCAGCGGCGCGCCGCCCGACATGCAGATCTTGAGGGAGCTGAGATCGAGGCCCTGCGCCTTCGGATGCTTGTTAATCGCGGTGTAGAGCGTCGGTACGCCCGGCAGGAAGGTCGGCTTCTTTTTCGCCAGATCGTTCACGATCATGTCGATGTCGGGTCGCGGGTAGAGGATGAGCTGGTTGCCGTTGCGCACCGCGCCCAGCATGATTCCCGACAGCGCATAGATATGAAAGAGCGGCAGCACGCACACGACCTTCTCGGTGCCGGGCGTGGTGTAGGGCACGGTCCAGGCCTGGCCCTGGCTCATCGCCGCCATCACGCAGCCATGCGTCAGCATCGCGGCCTTCGGGAGGCCGGTCGTGCCGCCGGTGTATTGCAGGATCGCCACCTCGTCCCACAGATTGTCGCTCGAAGGCTTGTAGGAGAGATACTTGCCGTCGTTGTTCAGCAGGTCCTTGAACGACATGTGCCAGTCGTCGTGCGGCCAGGCCGAGAGTTCCTTCTTCTTGGCGATCGGATAGAGCCAGTTCTTGGGCCACGGCAGGTAGTCGGCGATCGAACCGACGATCAGCTTCTTCAGCCGCGTCTTGCCGCGCATCGCGGCCATCTTCGGATAGAGCGCAGCGACGTCCAGCGTCACCAGGATGTCGGTTTCCGAATCGCCGATCTTGAATTCGAGTTCACGCGCGGCATCGAGCGGCGAGTAGTTGACCACCCGTCCGCCGGCCTTCAGCACGCCGAAGAACGCGATGATGTAGTGCGGCGTGTTCGGCAGGTAGAGGCCGACGTTCACGCCGGGCTTCACGCCCAGCTTCTGGAAGCCCGCAGCGGCCCGGTCGGAGGCCTCCTTGTAGTCGCGGAACGTCATCACCTTGTCGAGGAAGTCGGTGAAGGGCCGGTCGCCGAACTTGGCGCAGCTTTCCTCGAAACTCTGGTGGATCGTCATCCGGGGGACGTCGAGTTCCCACTTCACACCCGGCGGGTAGCTTTTCTCCCAAGCGTAGTCCGACATTGTTTGCTTCCTCCCTGCATCGACTATGCGAGGGGGAGCGGGCGAGGGTCAAGAAGTCGGCGGGACGCGATACTCGTACGTGTAAACCGTGCGGAAGCCTTGCGCCGCGTAGAGCGGGATGGCTGCGGCATTGGTGGCCACCACCTGGAGATACGCTCGTCGTGCACCCCGTTCCCAGGCCCAGGCATAAAGGCTTTCGGTGACACGCTGCGCCAGCCCCTGACGACGGGCCTCGGGCATCACCAGCACGTCGAACAATCCCATGTGATCGCCCTCGACGGCGCCGATCGCCATGGCCATCGGCCGGCCCTGATGCTGAACGAAGGCGAAGCCAACCGGCTGTGCAATGGCCTGCAGCATCCTCTGCATGGTCTCGCGATGCTCCGGCCTGACCGGGCTGTGGGTGACGAAGGCCTCGATCCAGGCCGGGCTCGGCGTGTCGGAAACGACCACCGCGGGATCGGCCTGGAAGCGCTCGTGGAGAGGACAGACCTGCAGCAGGCTACGTTCGATCGCGCGGTAGCCCCGGTCGGTCAGGAGCGGCGCGATTTCCTGCGGCGCCAGAGGCGTCAGCCGCCAAGCCGGAACCAGCCCGCGATCGCGATAGGGTGCCTCAAGAGCTCCAATATCAGTTGAGAAATTGGATCCCAACGCATTGATTGAATTCGCTCTTTTTGTATATCCGCCGGAGAGCCGAAGCCGCCAGCCGCCGACATCCCGGCTTTCCAACGCGGGCCAGCCATTAAAGGCCAGGGCTTCCAGGCGACGGACTTCATCCAGAGTCTCAGGGACTTCATCTGGAATATGAGGAGATGACATGAGGCTCGATCCGTGATAATTTAATCTTCAATAATAACAAATATTTATTCTTAAAACTGTAAGTTACGCATGAAGTCCGACCCCCTCGATGTCGACTTTCGTGTTTGCTGGCGGCCGCTACATCGTTTCCCCTCCACGGTCGATGTGCGGCTGCCAGCAACCCTTCTGCTCGTCCTGCTCCTCGCCCTCACGCTCGCCGGCTGCGGCGGCGGGGGATCTGGCACGGACGACCGTCCGCCCAGCGACAAGGTCGCCTACACGGCCTGGAAGGAATGGAGCCGGTTCGGCCGCGCCACCGTCGTCTATGGGGGGCAGGCCAACGGCTACACCAACCGTCACGGCATGACCGAGCGCAGCGAGCCGCTCTCGAGCCGCGTCGGCGAATATTGGGGCGCCTGCGGGCGGCCGCAGTGGAACGGCACTTCCGACAAGCCCTGGTCGGGCGCCTTCGTCACCTGGGTGATGGTCCAGTCGGGCTACAGCGCCTCGCAGTTCCCGCGCGACGGTCGTCACGGCAGCTACCTATCGGCGCTCTACGATCGCGAGCGCGCCTCGCGCAGCGCACCGTTCCTGCTGCACGCGCCCAGCGAATACTCGCCCAAGCCCGGCGACCTCGTCTGTTCGGGTTCGGCCGGGCCGACCTGGCGCTACGCCGATCCGCGCACCGCCCACCGCCGCATCGACAACACGGCGGCTCATTGCGACATCGTCACCGACGTGCGCGGCGGCTACGTGCACGCGATCGGCGGTAACGTGAAGGACAGCGTGGCGATGAGCCTCTTTCCCGTCGACTCACGCGGCCGCCTGATGAACGTCTCGGGCCGCCCTTGGCTTCTGGTCGTCGAGAAGCGCGGCTGAGCCGCGGTCCGGCCTAGTTGGTCATGCCCGCCGCGTGCATGATCGCGGCGGTCCGCTCGGCCAGCATCATCGTGGGGGCGTTGGTGTTGCCGCCGATCAGCGTCGGCATCACCGAGGCATCGACCACGCGCAGCCCCTCGACCCCGTGCACCAGCAACTTGTCGTCGACCACCGCCATGGGATCGCTGGCCGGTCCCATCTTGCAGGTGCCGACCGGGTGATAGATCGTCTCGCACTTGGCGCGGATCCACTGTTCGATCTCGGCATCCGTCTTGGCTGCCGGACCCGGCGCCAATTCGTCGGCGCGGTAGGGATCGAGGCCCGACTGGGCGAGGATGTCCCGGCCCATTTTCACGCCGGCGATCAGCGTGTCGAGGTCCTTGCGTTCGGCGAGATAGTTCGGGTCGATCAGCGGGTGTTCCTTGGGATCCTTGCTGCGCAGCCGGATCGTGCCCTTGCTCTCGGGACGCAGGGTGCAGATGTGCAGGCTGTAGCCGTCCCGGTTGAGGCGCGTGCGGCCGTGATCCTGGACGAGCACGGGCAGGAAATGGAGTTGGATGTCGGGCGCCGCGAGTCCCGGGCGGGTGCGCAGGAAGCCGCCCGATTCGGCGATCGGCGACGTGCCGGGACCCTTCTTGTTCACGACGTACTGGTAGAGCGAGGCCAGCTTGTTGGCCCGGTCGTAGGTGTCGCGCGTCTTGCAGAACTGCAGCAGCGCGGCATCGAGATGGTCCTGCAGGTTGCCGCCGACGCCGGGCAGATCATGGATCGGGCGGATGCCGATCGACTTGAGGTGATCGGCCGGGCCGATGCCCGACAGCATCATGAGCTGCGGCGAGTTGATGGCGCCGCCGCACAGGATGATCTCGCGCGTGACACGAGCCACCTCGTCGCGGCCGTTCAGCGTGTAGCGCACGCCCATGGCGCGGTTCTGGTCGAAGATGATGCGCTCGGTGAGGGCGCCGGTGATCACCTCGAGGTGGGCGCCGCTATTGGCGACGGCCGGACGGAGATAGGCGCTCGCGGCGCTCCAGCGCTCCTTGTTCTTCTGGGTTACCTGGTACATCCCGACGCCGTCCTGCTCGGCGCCGTTGAAGTCCTTGGTGCGCTTGTGGCCGGCCTGTTCGGCGGCCTTGAGGAAGGCCTCGTTCAGCCTGTTGGGATCGACCTGATCGGCGACGTTGAGCGGTCCGCCGGTGCCGTGGAAGTCGTCCGCGCCGCGCTCGTTGTTTTCCGCCTTCTTGAAGTAGGGCAGTACGTCCTCATAGGACCAGCCCTCGTTGCCGAGCTGGCGCCAGTGGTCGTAATCCCAGGCGTGGCCTCGGATATAGAGCATGGCGTTGATCGAAGAGGAGCCGCCCAGCGTCTTGCCGCGCGGCCAGTACATGCGGCGGTCGTTGCAGTGCTTCTGGGGCGTCGTCTCGTAATGCCAGTTGAACGGGTTCTTCTCGCCCAGCGAGGCGAAGCCTGCCGGCATCTTCAGCATGAACGACTTGTCCGGACCGCCGGCCTCCAGCACCAGGATGCGCAGCTTGGGCCGTTCCCAGGCCAGGCGCGCGGCCAGAGCGCAACCGGCCGAGCCGGCGCCGACGATGATGTAGTCGTAGAGCGAAGACATGGTCCTTCCTTCAGGGCAGCCTGTTCTCGATGACGGCGAAGAACGGTCGGCCGGATAAGGGCGATAAAAACCCGTTCGCGTCCAGTGGAAAGACGCTCCGTGTGACGGAGTCGCCCACGTTGCCGCCGATGGCGAAGACCTGGCCGGGGTGGACGTCGACCACGATGTCGCAGTGGCCTGCGCCGCGGTTGAGGTTCTGCAGGGTCGTGCCGCTGCCTTCGCGCGAGGCACAGATCAGGTCGCCGACCTGGGGTGCCCGGTCGGCTGGCGCATGCGGGATGAAGGCGGCGCCGGGGCTCTTCGCGCGCTCGGCCATCCTCTCCACATAGATCGTGTGGCGCTGGTCGGGGCAGAACAGATCACGCGGCACGCCGGCGCTGGCGATGTCCCAGGAAATGAACGCCGCCGACCACGGTACGTCGTTGAGTCCGCTCAGTTTGTTGCCGACGGAGGCCCAGTAGTCGGCGATGCGCTGCGGTGCCTCACGTTCCTTGATCCCGAGCTGTTCTGTCTTCGCCGGCGCGTTGTCGGAATAGGTGATGACCTGCTTGCCGAAGCGGCCCCACTCGCCGACCGCCAGCAGCACCATCGAGGTCTTGGCGCTTGCCGTGGGCGGCGGCGCTTCGGGCTTCCAGGAGGTGGCCGGGCAGGGGCCGAGTGGCGGCAGGTCCTTCGCCTGCACGACCGGCTTGCCAGCCGGCGCCTGCGTGCAACCGGTGAGAACTAGAAGGAGTATCGCGACGAGGCTGCGCATGCTGCAGTCTACCTGTGCTGCGTCACCAGCGCCCGACCCCGCCGATCAGGATTGTCGGCACGCCCTCGGTGCCGTTCTTCACGGTGCAGACCTGGCTGCCGGGCCGGCGGCCGTCGCGCGGCTCGGAGACATCGAGACCGGCGGTCTTCAGGCGCGCGGCGGCGGCGGCGATGTCGGGCACGCGCCAGGACAGGCCCCACAGATGGTCGGGCCCGTCGGAGATGCCCTTCTTGAGATCGTGGGCGATCTCCACGACGAGGTCACCGCAGCGGAAGAACAGCAAGCGTGCGCCCCATTGGGGATTGCTGCGGTCGAGCCGCAGGTCGAGGCCGAGGCGGCCCGCATAGAAGGCGATGGCCCGCTCGGGATTGGGCGTGCGCACCACGACATGGTCGAGGCCGACGACGGCCGCGGCGTCTTCGGACGCGAGCGGCGAGGCGGCTTCGCCTGTCCCGACGGAGAGGCCGAACGCGACGCCATGCCCGCTGAACGCCACGCCGTCGTCCGTGCGTTTGGTCTTCACCGCACGCCGCTCGAGCAAGTTCGCTTCCTTGTCGAGATCCGTCGTCGCGAACGTCATCGAGTGCAGCCCCGCCGGTCCGTCCTCGAAGCGCAGGCCGACATTGCCGGTGCGCAGCCCGCCGTCGCTTGCGCGCCGTCCGAGCAACGTCTCGTAGGCGGCAACCGAACCGCCGATGACCAAATGGTCGAGCGCCGTGATCATCGCCTCAGCCGATGCGCTTCAGGTTCGCCTTGTAGTCCTGGCTGCGCTTCACGTAGCTCTCCGCGCTCATGGCGAGCCTCGTTGCATTCTCCTCGCTCAATTCGCGTACCACCTTGGCGGGCGAGCCGAGGATCATCGACCGGTCGGGGAAGCTTTTGCCTTCCGTCACGACCGACCCGGCGCCGACCAGGCAGTCCTTGCCGATCACGGAGCGGTTGAGCACCACCGATTGGATGCCGATCAACGAGCCGTCGCCGATCGTGCAGCCGTGCAGCATCACCTGATGTCCGACCGTGACGTGCCGGCCGATGGTCAGCGGCGCGCCGGGATCGGTGTGCAGGACGCTCAGCTCCTGGATGTTGCTGTCGTCGCCGATCACGATCGGCTCGTTGTCGCCGCGCAGGACGGCACCGGGCCAGATGCTCACGCGCTCGCCGAGGATTACCGAGCCGATCATGGTGGCCTCCTCGGCGATATAGCAGGAGGCCGGGATCACCGGCACGCGGTCGTGGAGCTGGTAGATGGCCATCTGTATCCCTCTGGTTGCGCGGAGCGTTGTGTTCTTGCCATTCCGCATGCCACCTTGAACCCGCCAGTTCAATAGCGCGGCAGATGGTCGGGCGGACGCGGAGCATGCAGTCATCATGAGTACGTCGGACGAAACCAGCACGGCGCCCGTCGAAGCACGGCCCGCGGAAACCGAAAAGCGCGCCTTCGTGGTCACGGCCTCGCGTCAATTCGCAAGCTGGCTCGCCGACAGCGCGAGCAGCCTCGCGATCTCGACCTACCAGAGCAGCAAGGTCATCCTGATCGGCAGCAATCGGGAGGCCGGGCGGCTCTCGGTGTTCGAGCGTACGATCGAGCGGCCGATGGGCATGGCGTTTCGCGACTCGCGGCTGGCCGTGGCATCGATGATCCAGATCACCAGCTTCGTCGATGCCGCGGGCGGCACGCCGGGTGCGGCCGGCTACGACGCTCTGTTCGTGCCGCAGACGGCCAGCTACACCGCCGATCTCGACGTTCATGACGTGGCCTACGGCGCCGACGGCGGGCTGGTGTTCGTGAACACCCTGTTCTCCTGCCTCGCGACGACCAGCGAGACGCATAGCTTCCGACCACTGTGGAAGCCGTCGTTCGTTTCGCGCCTCGCGCCGGAGGATCGTTGCCACCTGAACGGGCTGGCGATGCGCGAGGGAAAGCCGGCCTACGTCACCGCCGTCGCGGAGACCGACGTGGCCGACGGCTGGCGGGAGCATCGCAGCGGCGGCGGTGTTGTGATCGACGTCGCTTCGGGCGAGATCGTCTGCCGCGGCCTCGCGATGCCGCACTCGCCGCGGCTGCACGACGGCAGGCTCTGGGTGCTGAATTCCGGCGCGGGCGAGATCGGCACCGTGGATATGGCCTCGGGCCGCTTCGAGCCGCTGGCCTTCTGTCCGGGCTATCTGCGCGGCCTCGACTTCGTCGGGCCTTACGCGCTCGTGGGTCTCTCCGAGCCGCGCGAGAACCGCACCTTTGCCGGCCTGCCGTTGCAGGACCGCCTGACCGCCGCCAAGGTCGGCCCGCGCTGCGGCGTGTTCGTGATCGACACCCGGACCGGCGACGTCGCGCACTGGCTGCGCTTCGAGGGCGTCGTCAACGAACTCTACGACGTCGTCTCCCTGCCGGGCCTGTCGCGGCCGATGATGATCGGCTTCAAGAACGAGGAGATCCGGCGGACAGTGTCGATCGAGTAGGGTGCCTCGGGACGGCTTACCTTACGTAAACCCGTGTCACGTAAAGGTGTTTGACGTTTACGTAAACGTCAACTACATGATCTCCATCATGTCCGTTGCCGCAACATCCTCGGCCCACACGCCCGCGCCGCGCGACCCGCAGCGCATCTACAGCATCGCCGAATTGTCGCGCGAGTTCGCGATCACGCCGCGCACGATCCGCTTCTACGAGGACGAGGGGCTGATCAAGCCGCGCCGGCAGGGCACGACGCGCCTGTACACGGCGGGTGACCGCACGCGGCTGAGCTGGATCCTGCGCGGCAAGCGACTGGGTTTCTCGCTCGCCGAGATCCGCGAGCTGCTCGACCTCTACCAGGTCGACCGCACGGGCATTCAGCAACTGCGGGAGCTGCTGCGGCGCAGCCAGCTGCACATCGCCGATCTCGAGCGCAAGCGCGCCGACCTCGACCAGCACATCGGCGAGTTCAGGGACGTCGAGGCTCAAGTGAGCGCCGAGCTGAAGCAGCGCGGCGTCGATCCCGAAAGCGACTAGAAAAGTTCGACCGAGGAGGAAGGCATGGCCGTCTACAAGGCCCCGATCAAGGACATCCAGTTCGTTCTGAACGAAGTCATCGACGTGTCCAAGCTGGCCAAGCTGCCGGGCTACGAGGACGCGACGCCCGACACCATCCACGCCATCGTCGAGGAAGCGGCCAAGCTCTGCGAAAACGTGCTGTTCCCGCTGAACCGCACCGGCGACGAGGAAGGCTGCCACTACGAGAACGGCGTCGTGCGCACGCCCAAGGGCTTCAAGGAGGCCTACAAGCAGTTCGCCGAGGGCGGCTGGACGGGCATCACCTGCGATCCCGAGTATGGCGGGCAGGGGCTGCCGGCGACGGTCGGCTTCGCGCTGCAGGAAATGTTCACCGCCTCGAACCAGGCCTTCGCGATGTATCCGGGCCTCAGCCACGGCGCCTACGAGGCGCTGTCGCGGCACGGCTCGGACGAGCTGAAGAAGCGCTACCTGCCCAAGCTGGCCGACGGTACCTGGTCGGGCACGATGTGCCTCACCGAGCCCCATTGCGGCACCGACCTCGGCATGCTGCGCACCAAGGCCGAGCCGCAGGCGGACGGCAGCTACAGTCTCTCCGGCACCAAGATCTTCATCTCGGCCGGCGAGCACGATCTCACCGAGAACATCGTCCACCTCGTGCTGGCGCGTCTGCCGGATGCGCCGGGCGGCACCAAGGGTATCTCGCTCTTCATCGTGCCGAAGTTCCTGCCCAAGGCCGACGGGTCGGTCGGCGAGCGCAACGGCATCCGCTGCGGCGCCATCGAGCACAAGATGGGCATCAAGGCCAATGCGACCTGCGTGATGAACCTCGACGGCGCCACCGGTTGGCTGGTCGGCGAGGCCAACAAGGGCATGACGGCGATGTTCGTCATGATGAACGCCGCGCGCCTCGGCGTCGGCATGCAGGGCCTCGGCATCGCCGAGACGTCCTACCAGAGCGCCGTCGCCTATGCGCGCGACCGCCTGCAGGGCCGGTCGCTCACGGGGCCGAAGAACGCCGGCGGTCCGGCCGATCCCATCATCGTGCATCCGGATGTACGCCGCATGCTGATGATCCAGAAGTCCTTCACCGAGGGCGCCCGCGCGCTCGCGCTGTGGGTGGGCATGCTGATCGACGAGGCCCACTCGCATCCCGACGCCGCGACGCGCGAGGCGGCCGACGATCTCATCCAGATGCTGACGCCGATCATCAAGGCCTACTTCACCGACATGGGCAGCGAGTGCGCCAACCTGGCGGTGCAGACCTGGGGCGGCCACGGCTTCATCCGCGAGAACGGCGTCGAGCAGTTCGTCCGCGACGCGCGCATCACCCAGCTCTACGAAGGCACCAACGGCATCCAGGCGCTCGACCTCGTCGGGCGCAAGCTGCCGATGAAGGGCGGCCGCGCCGCGCAGCGCCTGCTGGGCGAGATCAGCGGCTTCATCGCCCAGCACAAGGGCAACGAGAAGATGAAGGAGTTCGTCGAGCCGCTCGAGAAGGCGATGGGCCGGGTGCAGGACTCGGCGCTGTTCCTGATGCAGAACGCGATGAAGAATCCCGACGAGGCGGGCGGCGCCGCTTCCGACCTGCTGCGCCTGATGGCGCTGACGGCGATGGCCTACATGTGGAACCGCATCGTGGTGGCGTCGCACAAGGGCCTCGAAGCCGCCAACGACAACGCCTTCTACGAGGCCAAGATCGCGACCGCGCGCTTCTTCATGGCGCGCGTGCTGCCGCAGACCGTGTCGCTCAACCATCAGATCAAGGCAGGTGCCTCGACCCTGATGGCGCTGCCGGCCGAAGCCTTCTGAAGTCGGTCTTCGCTTACGGAGCAGCGGCGTTCCTCGAGATCGCCGGCTGCTTCGCCTTCTGGGCCTGGCTGCGGCTCGGCGCCTCGGCTTGGTGGCTGGCGCCTGGCCTCGTCGCGCTGGGCCTGTTCGCCTGGCTGCTCACCTTCATCGAGTCGGGCGCAGCGGGCCGCGCCTATGCGGCCTATGGGGGCGTCTACATCGCCGCGACGCTCGTCTGGCTGTGGGCTGTCGAGGGCACGCGGCCCGATCGCTGGGACGTCACCGGCGCCCTCATTTGCCTGATCGGCGCCGGCATCATTCTTTTCGCACCGCATCGCGCGACGGGCTAACCTTGGGGCGTTGTCCAATAACGCCTGAGGAAACTGCCCCATGTCCGCACCGCACGTTCTCGCCGAAGTCAAAGACGGCATCGGCTGGATGACGCTCAATCGCCCAGAGTCTCTCAACGCCCTCTCCATGGAGATGCGCGACCTGCTGATCGAGCACAGCGCGAAGTTCGAGAAGGACCCGGCGGTGCGCTGCGTGGTGATCCGCGGTGCCGGCACGCACTTCATGGCAGGCGGCGACATTCGCGGCTTCCACAAGTCGCTGACCGAGGACAAGGAGTCCCATCTCGCAGGCTTCGAGATGCGGGTCGTGAAGGCCCACCAGGCGATCTACCAGATCCGCCGCATGAACAAGCCGGTCCTGGCCTCGGTGCAGGGCGCCGCTGCCGGCTTCGGCCTGTCGCTGATCCTGAACTGCGATCTCGCGATCGCCTCTGACGATTCGTTCTTCACCCTGGCCTATCGCCATATCGGCCTCAGCGCCGACGGCGGCGCGACCTACTTCCTGCCGAGGGTCGTGGGCGAGCGGAAGGCGCTGGAGATCGCCCTGCTGGGCGAGCGCTTCTCGGCCCAGGAGGCCAAGGACAACAATATCCTCAACTGGGTCGTGCCGAAGGATCAGCTCGCCGCCGAGACCGAGAAGATGGCGCGCAAGCTGGCCGACGGTCCGACCTACGCTCTGGGCGTCGCCAAGAAGCTGATCCGCAACTCGTTCGACAACAGCTGGGACGAGCACTCGCACCGCGAGGCCGAGGGCCTGGCCGCCTGCGCCGCCACCGAGGACCATTTCGAGGGCTTGAGCGCCTTCCTCGAAAAGCGGAAGGCGAAATTCAAGGGGCGCTGAGGAGAGCAGAGCCCTCCGTCCTCCAGAGGGGAGCGGCTCGAGGGGCGGCGCGGTCGAGGAACTTTTTTCGTCAACATGGATCGTTGACGGTGAAGTAAGATCCTCCACCCCGCTTTGCTTCGGTTGGGACGACAGGGGTTGTCAGGGCTGGACCACCGTCATCCTGAACGGGCCTGAATGGGCCGCGGCGTAGGCCACGGCGTCGTTTACCTCGTCCAGGCTGAAGGTGCTGACCTCGAAGTCGTCGAGCTTCACCAGGCCGGCGCGGATGAGGGCGATCATGCGCGGCGTCGCTTCGGGCGGGTACATCCACTTGCCGATGATCGTAATGCAGTTGCGCATGACCCAGGCATAGTCCAGCACCAACCCGTCGCCGCCCGCCATGCCCACGCCGCCCATAAGCACAATGCGACCGTAGGGCCGCACCGTCATTAGCGCGGCGCGCACTTGAAGCGCCGTGGCCATAGGCGGCAGCAGGTCGAGCACGCAGTCGATCGGGGAGGGAGCCGCTGCCAGTATCCGCCGGCGGTCGGCCTCCTCGTTGCCCACCATCTTCACCGTCCGGACGCGCGGGCCGAGGCGGCGCGCCAGGTCGTTCAGCGGCGCCTCATTGCGGCCCGTCGCGATCACGCAGGCGGCACCCATCGCCACAGCCACGGCGACGGCGGCGCTGCCGAAGGTGCCGGTCGCGCCATTTACCAGTACCGTCTCGCCTGCTTTGAGGTTTGCGGCCAGAAAGCCCCCGTAGGGCACGAGCAGAGTGCCGAGGGCACACCAGGACGGGGCGTCCTCCGGCTCGATCGCGCCGATCGGCGTCACGTTCTCTGTCGGCACACGGACCTGCTCGGCGAACGAGCCGTCATGGAAATACGTCTGCAGCCGCTGGGCGCTGGCGCTTCCGGCAGTCAACCCCTGCAGGATGATGTCGGGCGAGAGGAGATCATCGCGAGAGCGCACGGTGGGATCGCAGTTCACCCAGTCGCCGACGGCGAGGTGCGTGGCGTCGGGGCCCGTCGCGCGAACGCGGCCGACGCCGCCGGGGCCGGGGATCATCGGCAACGCCATCAGGTAGCGGCGCTGGCCGCTGAAGATTTCGTGGGCATACCCGAGCACGCGCGCCGCCGAAACGTCGACGATGACCTCGCCGGTGCCCAGCACCGGGTCGGGCACCGTTTCGACGACGAGGGGCGATCCGAAGGCTTTCAACACGGCGGCTTTCATGGGCGTTCCTCTGATTTGAACGAGCCAAGCATCGCACCACTCGCAGCGCCCTTTTAGGCCTGGTATTATCCTGGGATTAGAACTCCCAGCCAAGGTGACGCATGAAACCCGCGACGGCCCCCAATCGCAGCGCACTCGGCGATTTCCTGCGTTCGCGCCGGCAGCGGCTCAGCCCGGGGGCCGTCGGTCTTTCGGGCGGGCGCCGCCGCCGGACGCCCGGTCTGCGGCGCGAGGAAGTGGCTGAACTCGCGGGCATCGGCGTCGATTGGTACATCCGGCTCGAGCAGGGCCGGAGCGTTAACCCGTCCGTGACCACCATTGACGCGCTGGCTCGCGCGCTCCGTCTCAGCAAGGTCGAGCACGCTCACCTGCGGGCGCTCACTCGCAGTGGCGATCGCCGGGCCTTCGTGCGCGAGACGGTGCCCGAGGCGATCCGGCGCCTGGTCGAGAGCCTGAAGCAGCCGGCCTATGTTACCGGCCGTCGCTGGGACATCCTCGCCTGGAACAAAGCCGCTGCAGAGGTCTTCGCCTTCGATCGCCTGGCCGAGGAGGACCGCAACACCCTCATCTGCGTCCTGACAAAGCCCGCCTCGCGACGGGTTTTTGGCGCCGCCTGGGCCGACGAGGCGAAACGCATGGTGGCGCAGTTCCGGGCCACACACGATCTGTGGGCCAAGGATCCGGCTTTCCTCGATCTTCTACGCCGCCTGCGCGAGGGCTGCCCGGAGTTCGCGGGCTGGTGGAGCGCCCATGACGTCCGCGCGGCGGCCGCCGGACGAAAGCGGCTATGGCATCCCAAGAAGGGAGTCCTCGCCTTCGAACACACGAGCTTCCAAGCCAATGACGACCCTGCATTGAAACTCGTGGTCTATACGGCGGTGTAACGGTTGATGCGGCGCATTGCTGCGTCCAGAGTCGGGTGAAAGCAGGGGAGTAGGAAACATGCAGGACCGTCACATCGGCGACGTACGCGTCACCCGCATCGAAGAACAGATGGGGCCGGGCTTTCCGGCCAAGGACTTCTTCCCGGAGTTTGATGGCGAGACCTTCAAGGCCGAGCAGCATTGGCTGGCGCCGACCTATTTCCAACCCGAGAGCGGGCGGCTGATGACCTCCATCCACTCCTGGCTGCTGCGCACGGGCAAGCACACCATCCTGGTCGACGCCTGCAGCGGCAACCACAAGCCGCGGCCGGGGATGCCGCGCTTCAACATGCTGAACACGCAGTATCTCGATCGCCTGCGCGAGGCGGGCGTGCAGCCGGACGAGATCGACTTCGTGATGTGCACGCACCTGCACGTCGATCACGTCGGCTGGAACACGCGGCTGGAGAACGGCAAATGGGTGCCGACCTTCCCCAATGCCAAGTACGTTATGTCGCGCACCGACCACGACCACTGGTCGGCGCTCGCGAAGAAGGCCGACACCGAGGTCTACCAGGTCAATACCTACAACGACTCGGTGCTGCCCATCGTCGAGGCCAAGAAGGCCGAGTTCGTGTCGGGCGTACATGCGATGTGCGGCTGTCTGACGTTGAAGCCCGCGCCGGGCCACACGCCGGGGCAGATCCGCGTCGACCTCGACTCGCGCGGCAAGCGCGCGATCTTCGCCGGCGACGCGCTGCACAATCCGGTACAGGTGCCGCTGTGGAGATGGAACAGCGTCTTCTGCGAGGACCGAGAACTCGCCCGCCAGTCGCGCCACGCCCTGCTCGCCGATTGCGTGGAGCAGGGGGCGCTGCTGATGCCGGCCCATTTCGGCTCGCCGCACGCTGCCTACATCAAGGCCAACGGCGACCGCTTCGAACTCGACTGGGACTATGACAATGCGCGCGGGCGCTGAGCCGGTCCCGCGGGCCGGCACCTGCCTCTTCGGCAAGGCTCTTGGTGGCCGGACAGGAGACCGGGTCGCGCTGCGATAGCCAGGAAGCCCTTCCTGACTAACGGCCCTTCCAGTTGGGCTTGCGCTTTTCGGCGAAGGCCTTCGGGCCCTCGACCGTGTCCTCGCTGTGCGCCATGGCGATGAAAGCGGGATAGGTCTGGTTGCGCATGCTGATCTCGAGCGACGGCTGGTCGAGCGAGCGCATCACGACCTGCTTGGTCGCGCGAACGCTCATCGGCGAGCATTCGAGGATCTGGGCGGCCCACTTCTTCGCCGAAGCCATGAGCTCGGCGTGCGGGACGACCTCGGTAACGAAGCCCAGTTCGTAGCCTTCCTTGGCGCCGACATGGCGGCCGGTGAGCATCATGCCCATCGCCTTCTTGAGCGGGATCATGCGGCTCAGGCGCTGCATGCCGCCCGCGCCGGCGGCCAAGCCGACGCGCGGCTCGGGGAGGGCAAACTTGGCCTGGTCGGAGGCAATGATGATGTCGCAGGCCAGGGCGATCTCGAAGCCGCCGCCCATGGCGATGCCGTTCACCGCGGCAATCACCGGCTTGTCGAGGTCGAAGCGGTTGGCGAGGCCGCCGAAGCCCTTGGCCGGATGGACCGGGCGCTTGCCGGTCTTGGCCTGGATCTCGGCATGGTACTTGAGGTCGTTTCCGGCGCAGAAGGCCTTGTCGCCGGCGCCGGTGATGATGGCGACCCAGAGGTCCGGATTGCTCTGGAACTCGTCGAACGCCTCGACCATCTCCTGGTTCGCCATGGGATGGCAGGCGTTGTAGACCTCAGGGCGGTTGATCGTGACGATCATCAGGCGGCCGTCGGTCTCGACTTTGCTGTACTGGCCCATGGCAGTCTCCTCGCTTTTCGTGAACGGCGATTTACCGTCCAAAATGCCACGGTGAAAAGCCGGACGATGCTGCCTATCTGCATCGTGAAATGACAATTCGAACCTTGCGATGCGCCGCCGGCGTCCTTGCCGGGGCTGTCGTCGTGCTGGCCGCCGGCCTCAGTTGCGCTGCGACCTTAAACCAGAATCTCCAGAGGGGCCCGGAGAGGCCACAATTCCTTGTGTCTCCGTCCGCCCGGGACCTCGCGTCCCCGGCGCGGCCGCGGCCCGCCCTGACAGCTGAGGCAAAAAGGCCCCTGCCGGGTGTCAAATCCTCCCATCAGCCGGCCACGGCCGCCGAGATCGTCGGCAGGCTGCTGGCGCCCGGCGCATCCAATCCGGACGTGCCTTTGCCGCATCCTGACCTGTCCGAGGAATTCTCGGTCCGCCCGGAGACGGCAGGTCCCTTGAAGGGGCCGACACCCTATGGTCGCCCGGAGACCGGGGGCGGAGTGCTGGGCTTGCGGATGCCCATCCCGGTGGAGCGGACCGGGGGTGGGGGCACCACTACATCTAGTCCCGACGCTCTTCGGGCTGCGGCGCGTTCCGAGCAGGCCATGAGGCCCCGATAGGCCCGACTGTGGCGTCCGGGTCACACGTTTTGGGTGAGTCGGGCGGGGGCGGGCCGGCTGGTTGCACCGCACCAGAGGTGGTGTGTATATTCCGCCCAGTTGGCGAACGAACACAGCCCCGCCAATCTCTATTCTGCTTTCAGTCCGACAAGTTTCGATAACGAGGGGAAGAACTCATGAAGAAGGCTCTTCTGGCGGCCGCCGCCATCGTCGCGCTGCCTGTTGCGGCGCAGGCGCAGTCGCCGCAGCCGGGTCTGTACATTGGTGCCGAGGGCGGCATCAACTGGCTGACGAACTTC
>NZ_JAJISD010000009.1 GCF_020880995.1 Reyranella aquatilis
AAATCAACGGTGGAGGCACCGAGCTCAGGAACGGGCTTGTAGGCCCCAGGAGACTCCGGGCTCTCCACCGAGACCGCGCCCGCAACTCTACGCCGACGCGGCCGTCTCTTGATACAAGGAGGCGCGAAGCGCCGTCTCGAAGGATGGGCAACGGGCAAGGGCGGGTTCCCATCCTTCGAGACGCGACCCTGCGGGTCGCTTCTCAGGATGAGGTCGTGAGTTGAGAAGCCGACACGTGTCGGCCCTCCCTCTCGACGCCTCTCACGCCTCCGGATTGGCCTGCGTGCCCGCTGTCTTGATCTGGGCCCGGCGCACCGCCTCGCGGTGGGAGATGTAGAGAGCGCTGCCGAAGATCACCGCCGCGCCGACGAAGGTCCAGATATCGGGCTTCTGGAAGAACAGGAAGTAGCCCAGCATCGTGTTCCAGATCAGCGACAGGAAACCGATGGGCTGCAGGAGCGTGATGTCGGCGAGCTGGTAGCCGCGCTGCTGGCAGATATGGCCGAGGGTTCCGGCCGCTCCCGCCAGCAGGAACCAGAGAATGTCGCCCCAGGCCGGCGTCTGCCAGAACCACAGCGCGAACGGCAGGGCGCAGATCACGATCACGATGTTCTGCCAGATCACGATGGTGGTCGAGGAGTCGGTGCGGGCCAGCGCCTTGGAGATCAGGTTCGAGGCCGAGAAGATCGGCGTTGAGATCAGGATGCAGATCACACCGAGATGGATGTCGCCGAAGCCCGGCCGGATGATGATCATCGCGCCGATGAAGCCCACGATGACGGCGATCCAGCGCCGGAGGCGAACGTCCTCGGCGAGGAACAGCGCCGCGCCGATGGTGACGAAGATCGGGCCGGTGAAGCCCAGCGCCGTGATCTCCGCCAGGGTCGTGAGCGGCAGGGCGACGAACCACAGCATCATGCCGGCCGTGTGGATGGCGCCGCGCGAGATGTGCAGCGGCAGGCGCCTGGTGTGGAGCGAGCGGTAGAGGCCGAGCCGCATGACGAACGGCACCAGGAACAGCGCGCCGAAGAAGTAGCGCAGGAACGCCATCACGTAGGGATTGAGATGCTGCGCGGGGATCAGCGTGAAGACGTTGAGCAGCGCGAACAGGACGCCCGAAAAAGCGACCCAGAGGATGCCGCGAAAATTCGGCGGCAAAGCGAGCCAGCGGGCGACGAGGACGGACACATCGCGACTATGTCACAGGCACTGAAAGCCTGCATCCTGCGACGGCGATTCCCTTCCGAGAGGCGAATCCGGAGGCGGTCGGGGACTTACTTGGCCGGTGCGTGCAGGGCCGCGCTTGCCGGCACGCAGGCCGGCGCCGGCTGCTCGCGAAGGCGCCTCACGCGGGCGACCATGTCCTCGATATAGGGATCGTGGATACCGAGCGAACGTGCATGCTCGGCGGTGTTGGTCAGATAGTCCCGGCACGCACCGCGGCGGCCCTCGGCGAAAGCGATGTGGTGAGCGGCGCGTTCGACGGGCAGATCGCCGCAATACTGGCAGTGCGCGGGATCGACGACGAAGGTGATGGCCGAGACCGTCCGCCCGTCCTTCAGCAGGGTCGGCACCCAGCGCGCCTTGTAAAGTCCCGCCAGCATCTCCCGATTCCACAGCAGGCCGAGTTCGGTCAGCACATGCGGCGCCGCGAGGCGATAGGCGATGCCCTCGCACCCCCCACCCTCCTCGAGGGCCAGCATCAAACCCGGCAGCTCCGGCGTCCCGCGCCCCATGGGCGTCCAGAAGCAGAACGACCTCCGCCAGCCGTCGACCTTGCACGATTGGGCTTCGACATATTCGAGCGCGGGGTTCCACATCAGCGAGCCGTAGGCGAAGACCCAGACATCGGCACCGGGCGGGTGGTCGGCCATCGTCTCCCGCAGGCTGGCTTCGCGCTCGGCCGAGGACAGGAAGAAGTGGTAGCCCGCGGCACGCGCATCGGCCACGATCTGGTCGATACGCTCCGACGTCAGGTCCTCGCGCGTCAGCAAACGCGAATCCTCAGGTGCCGTAGACGATGGACATGGTCTCGGCCACGCAGGCCGGGCGCTCCTGTCCTTCGATTTCGATGGTGACCTGGTTGGTCAGGCGTACGCCGCCCTTGTCCATCGGATCGGCGGCAATCAGCTTGGCGCGGGCGCGCACCCTCGAGCCGGCCTGGACCGGGCTGGTGAAACGCACCTTGTTGCAGCCGTAGTTGATGCCGTTGCGCACGTTGTTGATGTGCGAGATCTGGCTGTTGAGCATCGGGATCAGCGACAGCGTCAGGAAGCCGTGGGCAATCGTCTTGCCGCCCGGCATGTCCTTCTTGGCGCGCTCGACGTCGACGTGGATCCACTGATGGTCGCCGGTCGCATCGGCAAAGAGGTTGATTCGTTCCTGGGTGATCTCGACCCAGTCGCTGACACCGATTTCCTCTCCCACGTGCTTCTGCATTTCACTGGGATGGGCGAATTCACGCTTTGCCATCTACCTGCCTCGTCTTCATTGACTTCATTTTATCTGCAATTAATTGCCGAGGCGCACGTTTGCGCGTCTCCGGCGGCTCCCTCGGATTTGTATCGTCGCGGGGATTTGCCCATCATGCCATCCACAAGAATGCACAGGAGGAGACCCCCAGATGGCATACGAGACCGTCCTTTTCGACGTTTCGGAGCGGATCTGCACCATCACGCTGAACCGCCCGGAGAGGCTCAATGCCTGGACACGGCAGATGCATCTCGACCTCAAGGACGCCATGCACAGGGCCGGCTCCGATCCGGACGTCCGGGCGATCATCCTGACCGGCGCCGGCCGCGGCTTCTGCGCCGGCGCGGACATGGGCGGCCTGCAGGCGATCGGCTCCGGCGCCTCGGCCGACCGGTCGACGAAGGCCCAGGACGGCCTGCCGGGCGGCAGCACGCTGCCCGAATTCAGGATGAACTACTCCTATTTTCCGGCGATCCCGAAGTTCATCATCGCCGCCATCAACGGCCCGGCGGCGGGCCTCGGCATGGTCATCCCGCTCTATGCGGACCTCCGGTTCGCAGCGGAATCGGCGGTCTTCACGACCGCTTTCGCCCAGCGCGGCCTGATTGCCGAGCACGGGGTGAGCTGGCTCCTGCCGCGGCTGGTCGGCCTGCCGACGGCGCTTGACCTGCTCTGCTCGGCCCGCAAGTTCCGGGCGCCGGAGGCGCTGGCCATGGGACTGGTGAACCGGGTCATTCCCGACGACAGGCTGCTGGCCGAGGCCCGCGCCTATGCCACCCTGCTCGCCAACACCGTCTCGCCCCGCTCGGTCGCGGTGATGAAGCGCCAGCTCTGGGAGGCCCAGTTCCAGACCCTCGCCGAGGCGACGGTCCAGGCCAACCACGAAATGGAACTCTCGTTCCAGACCTCGGACTTCAAGGAAGGTGTCGCGCACTATCTCGAAAAGCGCGCGGCGCGATTTACGGGGAAGTAGCCCCCATCATGTTCCTCTACCCCGACAAGGGGGAGAGGTTAGGCGAGAGAGTTACACATGGCGAGAGTGTGCGCCGCCGCCTCACCCAGCCTCTCGCCCTAGCGGCGGAGAGGAGTCTGAAGCAGAGCGATTCTAGACCTTCTCCGTCTGCCCGGCTTTCGGCTGCCAGGTCATGAGGCGGCGCTCGACGGTTCCCACGAGACTGTCGAGCGCGAGGGCACACGCGGTCAGCACGAGGATGCCCGCGAATACTGTATTGATGTCGAATGTCCCCTCGGCCTGGAGAATCAGGTAGCCGACGCCCATCGAGGAGCCAAGATACTCGCCGACCACGGCGCCCACGAAGGCGAGACCCACGGCGTTGTGCAGGCTGGCGAACACCCAGCTCATGGCGCTCGGCAGGTAGATCGAGCGCAGGAGCTGGCGCTTCGAGGCGCCCAGCATGCGGGCATTGGCGATCAGGTTGGGGCTGACCTCGCGCACGCCCTGATAGACGTTGAAGAACACCACGAAGAAGACGAGCGTCACGCCCAGCGCAACCTTCGACCAGATGCCGAGCCCGAACCACACTGCGAAGATCGGGGCCAGTACGACACGCGGCATCGAATTGAAGCCCTTGATGTAGGGATCCATGATCGCCGAGGCGGTGGGCGACAGTGCCAGCCACAGGCCGATGCCGAGCCCCGAAGCCGCGCCGATGGCGAAACCCAGCGCCGTCTCCAGCAGCGTGATGCCGAGATGAGGGAAGATTTCGCCGCTCAGAAACCAGTCGACGACCACCCAGAAGACCTTCTGCGGCTCGCCGAAGAAGAAGGCGGCGCGATTGTCCTTGTCGAAATAGAAGGGCGGCACGAGGCCCGGCTTGGTCATCACGTACCAGAACAGCACGAGCAGGCCGAGCACGAGCAGTTGGGCGATCCTGAGCTTCATCTCAGACCGCCTTCTGCCGCTGATAGGCTTTCAGCACTTCTTCCTTCATGGCCGCCCAGATCTCGCGGTGGAGATCGAGGAAGGCCGGCGTCATGCGGATCTCCGAGACGTCCCGCGGCCGCGGCAGGTCGACCTTGAAGTCGCCGATTGGCCGCGTCCCGGGACCGGCCGAGAGAACGACCACGCGGTCCGACAGCGCGATCGCCTCCTCGAGATCGTGGGTGATGAACAGCACAGACTTGCGATCCTCCGCCCACAAGGCCAGCAGTTCGTTCTCCATGAGCTGGCGGGTCTGCACATCGAGCGCCGAGAAGGGTTCGTCCATCAGCAGGATGTCGGGGCTGAGGATCAGCGTCTGCGCCAGCGCGAGCCGCTTGCGCATGCCGCCCGACATCTGGTGCGGATAGCGGTCGCCGAACCCCGCGAGCCCGACACGGCGCAGCCAGGCCTCGCCCTGCGCCAGTGCCTCGGCGCGAGGCACGCCACGGAATTCCAGTCCCGCGATGACATTGTCGATGCCGGTACGCCACGGCATCAGCGCGTCGGCCTGGAACATGTAGCCCGCGCGCCGGTTCACGCCATGGGCCGACAGCAGCCGCTCACCGAACACCTCGACCGTACCGGTCGAGGGCTCCAGCAGGCCGGCCGCCACGTTCAGCAGGGTGGACTTGCCGCAGCCGGTCGGCCCGACCACCGACACGAACTCACCGCGCGCGATGTTCAGGGTCGTGTTGGCAACGGCGGTGTAGGGCTCGCTCGTCGCGTCGCGCGCGGCGAAGCGGCAGGTGATGTCGGCCAGCGCCAGCGCCGGCCCTTCCTTCGGCGTCACGTCGAACTAGCTGCGCTTGGCGGCGCGCTGGGCGAATTCGTTGTTCCAGGTATCGGCGAGCTTCACGGTCGCCGGCTTGATCGCCGGGTCGCTCTCCGCAAGGAACTTGAGGCAGTTCTCCATCGCCCCGGCGGGCATGGTGCCGTCGGGCGAGATGGTCTCGCGCACGCCGGCGAAGGACTTCTCGTAGACCGCGCGATCGCCCAGCAGGTAGCCTTCGGGGACCGCGTTCGCCACGTCGGCCGGCGTGGCGGTCTGAAGCCACTGGTTGGCGCGCACGATGCCGGTGGCGAGCGCCTGCACCGTGGCCGGGTTCTTCTTGATGAAGTCGGTTTGCGAATAGAGGCTGGCGGCCGGAAACGCCCCACCGAACACTTCCTGGTTGCCCTTGGTCGTGCGCGTGTCGACCAGCACCTTCACCAGGTTCTTGTCGGTGAGGATCGTGAGCGCGGGATCGGTCTGGGAAACGCCGTCGACCTCGCCCTTCTCGATCGCGGCGATGACCGAAGCGCCGGCGCCGACGCCGATCGCCACCACGTCGCTGGCCTTCAGGCCGCCCTTGGCCGCCCAGAAGTTCAGCAGCATGTGGGTCGAGGAGCCCGGCGCGGTGACGCCGAACTTCATGCCCTTGATGTCGGCAGGACCCTTCACCCGGGCGGCCACGTCGTTGCGCAGCGCGATGCAGATCTGCATGCCGCGGCCGATCAGGGCGAAGCCGGTCACGTCCTGGCCGCGCTGCTGCATGCGGATCGTGTGTTCGTAGGCGCCGGCGACCACGTCGGCACTGCCGCCCATCAGGGCCTGCAGCGACTTGGCGCCGCCCTGGAAGTCGTTGATCTCGACGTCGATCCCGGCTTCCTTGAAGAAGCCTTTGCGCTCCGCGATGGTCAGCGAGAGGTAGTAGAGTGCCGACTTGCCGCCGACCGCGAGGATCACCTTGCTCTTCTCGGGCTTGCCCTGGGCTCGCGCCACATGAGGCGCAGCCAGCATCACCGGGGCGGCCGCCAGCAGGGTCCGGCGCCACATCTGCAGCTTGGTCATCGTTTCCTCCGCGACAGGCTTGTTTTGCGGCAGCTTGCCGTAAGCCCCCCGTCGCGGCAACCGTCAGACCACTCGGCGGATTCTCCGCTACTTGAACTTACGCTCCTGCCACCACGGGAAGTAGGACGGCATCCCGTCGCTCACCTTCATGGGGAAGCGCGCCGGGCGCTTTTCCAGGAAGGCGGTCACGCCTTCCTTCACGTCGTCCGACTTGCCGCGCGAATAGATGCCCTTGGAATCGACCTTGTGTGCTTCCATCGGATGATCGGCACCCAGCATCTTCCAGATCATCTGGCGATTGAGCGCGACCGAAACCGGCGCGGTGTTGTCGGCGATCTCGCGCGCGAGCGCATAGGCGGCCGGCAGAAGATCGTCCGCCTTGTGGATCGAGCGCACGAGGCGGCCGTTCAGCGCCTCCTCGGCCGAGAAGACGCGGCCGGTCATCACCCATTCCAGCGCCTGCTGCGGCCCGACGAGGCGCGGCAGGAACCAGCTCGAGCAGGCTTCCATGACGATGGCGCGGCGGGTGAACACGAAACCGTAGCGCGCCGCCTCCGAGGCGAGGCGGATGTCCATGGCGAGCTGCATGGTGATGCCGACGCCGACCGCCGGGCCGTTGCAGGCGGCGATCGTCGGCTTCAGCGATTCGTAGAGGCGCAGCGTGAAGAGACCGCCGCCGTCGCGATGGCCATCGAGGCCGGGATCAATCGGCCCGCGATTCTCGGCGTTGAAGGTGTTGGCGCCGCCGGAGAGATCGGCACCGGCACAGAAGCCGCGGCCGGCACCGGTGAACACCACAGCGCGCACGTCGTCGTCGCGGTCGGCACGGTCCATCGCGTCGAGCAGTTCCGACAGCATCCTGCCGGTGAAGGCATTGAGCTTGTCGGGCCGGTTGAGCGTGATGGTGAGGATGCCGTCCCTGGTCTCGTACTTGATCTGCTCGTAATCCACGGAACGCTCCCTCACGCCTGGTTGATGAGAACGACACCGCCCACGATCAGGGCGATGCCGCCGATCTGCTTGATGCCGAATGGCTCGCCGAAAAGGAAGTGCCCGAGCACTGCAACGATCGCATAGGAGAGCGACACGCTGGGAAAGGCGACCGACACGGGAATCTTGCGCAGCGCGACAATATAGAGGAAAGCCGCCGATCCGTAGAGCGCCAGGCCCATGATGGTCGAGGGGCGGAACAGCTGGCTCATGAAGTCTGGCGCATCGGCGCCCGCCTTGAGGAGCATCTGCCCGCCGATGCCGGTCAGGATGCCGATCCCCAGCGCCACGTAGTAGATCATCATCCCCTGCTCTCCCCTCAACCCTGATCTTGCGGCGGCTCGCGATGCGGCTGGCCGGCCGCCCGCGTATCGACCTTCGGCCGTTCGATGTCGAGCCCCCCCGGGCCGGGACCGCGACGGAAAACTTCGCGCACCAGGTATTGCGGCTTGCGGTTCACGGCCAGGAACATGCTGCCGAGATACTCGCCGATCATGCCGATCACGAGCAGTTGCACGCCCGCCAGCACGAGCACGGCGACCATCAGCGACGCCCAGCCCTGGGGCGGCTTGTCGGAGAGGATCGCCTCGATGATCGTGATGCCGGCGGCCAGCGCGCCCAGGGCGCCAAACACCAGTCCGAGAATCGTCGCCCCGCGCAGCGGCATTACAGAGAAATTGAGGAACATCGCTAGCCACAGGCGCAGCAGCCGACGCAGCGTGTAGTTCGACCGCCCTTCGGCCCGTGGCAGGTGATTGACCTGCAACCGGCTCACGTTCTGGGTGATCTGGAAGATGAGCCCGTCGACGTAAGGAGACGGCCCCTCGTAGCTGGCGGTGACTCGCTCGACCAGGAACCGGGACATGCAGCGAAAGCTCGAGAGGTAAAGGCCGGGCGGCTTGTCGATCAGCTTGTCGGCGCACCAGTTGGTGAAACGGCTGCCGAGGTTGCGCCAGGCCGCGTGCTTCTTTTCCTCGTAGTAGGTGTAGACCGCGTCGTAGTTACCGTCGCGGGCATGCTCGAACAGGCGCCGTACTTCCTCCGGCGGGTTCTGCAGGTCGTCGTCCATGGTGATCGTGTAGGCGCCACGTGCCCGCGCGAGACCGGCCATGACCGCATTGTGCTCGCCGAAATTGCGGCTGAGGCTCAGCACGATCACCGGCGCACCGGGCTGTGCGGCCAACTGCTTGCAGACGTCGAGGCTGTTGTCGGGACTGCCGTCGACCACCAGCACGATCTCCAGCGCGCCGTCGATTTCGAGCGCCCGAAGCGCCGCGACGAGGTCGCCGACGGTGGCGGCGCCGTTGTAGACCGGAACGACGATGGAGAGCGCCGGTGCGGTTTCCGAAGTCTCAAGCATCACGTACCGCCACGATCATGAGGGAACCGCCGAAGGGAAGGTTGAGGCCTGCGCCGATGGCGGCGCGCTCGATGGCGAGCGCTGTCGAGAAAATCGCGTCCAGCCATCTGGGATAGTCGCGCACGTCGCTTTCGGCGTCGCCGCGTTCGACCAGTCGATGGAGAAGCATCAGGGGAAACAACAGCGTGTTCCAATAGCTCGCGCGAACGACGCGGAAGCCGTGGGCGGAGACGAGGGCGCGGGCCTCCCCGCGGGTGAAGCGGCGGGCATTGTGGACGCGCCTGTCGTGCGCCGACAGCATCCAGGAATAGGCAGGCAGATTGAAGACGGCGATCGCGCCGGGCCCAAGGCAGCGATGCGCCTCTTTCAGGGCACGCGCGGGATCCACGTTGGCATGGCAGAGCACATCGAGCGAGACATAGGCCGCGAGGACACCGTCGCGCAGCGGCAATTCGTTCACCGAACCCGAGACGACGGGGCGAGCGGCCTTCGTCCTCGCCATGGAGGCTGCGACGGGATCGTATTCGAGGCCGATGGCGGGCCGCCCCGCCACGTCCGGCCCCAGAAGACGCAACATCCCCCCGGTGCCGCATCCCGCGTCCAGCACGGAACCGGCGGCCCCGGAACGCGCCAGCGAGCGGGCAAGCTGCCCGGACGCCAGTCGGCGCAGGCCGCGATACCACCACATGCGGTCCTCGACCGCATGCATCAGCTCGTACTCGGCCCGTTCCATGAAGCGCGGCGTCTCCCAGGAAATGTCGTCTTCCCGTCCGCTTATGATATCTTCGCCCCGCCTTGCCAACCGCTCAGACCACCCCGCCGACAATCCCGCCGCGTATTGAGCGGCTTCTGTCCGTGCCGCTGTTCGCGCTGCCGATCCTGTGGCTGGCCGGCTACTTCTTCCCGCCCATCAATCACGACGTCGCCGCCATCCTCGACGTGTCGACCCGCTGGATCGGCGGGGAGAAGCTCTATGTCGAGGTTCTGGACGAGAACCTGCCGCTGACCTTCATTGTCCACGGCCTGCCGGTCCTCACCGCGAAGCTGTTGCCGGGGACCGTGGCATTCTGGTTCACCGCCTGGGTGGTCGCCGGCATCTTCGCTTCCTTCTGGGCCTGCCGGCGATTGATCCGCCTCGTGCCGTCGGCGGACCATGCGCTGACCGAGGCGCTGCTGCCCCCGGTGCTGCTGTTCCTCTTCTCGGTGCTGCCCAACGAGCATTTCGGCCAGCGCGAGCACATCATGTTCGTGGCCTGCGCGCCCTATCTGGTCGCCTCGATGGCGCGCGCGGAGGGCGTGAACCCGTCGCGCCTGGCCTCGATCCTGATCGGCCTCGTGGCCGGTGTGGCGCTGGCCATGAAGCCGCACTATCTCGCCATCCCGGCCGCGGTCGAGATCTACCTGCTGATGCGCCGGGGCTGGCGGGCGACCTTCACCGACCCGATCCCCTGGGCCATCGGCCTGCTGGCGGTCGCGCATCTCGCCATCATGTACCTGGTGTTCCCGGAGTTCGGGCACTTCGTCCTGCCGCTCGCCATCGAGGCCTATGCGCCGATCGGCGATTCGGGCTGGCGCGAGGTGCTGACCAGCAACGTGCTGGGCCCGACCCTGATCGCCCTCGCGATCTTCGGTCTGCTGGCCATTGTCTTCACCAAGACCATCGCCGCCCGCGTGCTGGTGGTGTTCGGCGTCGGCGCGGCCCTGTCGGCGATCGGCCAGGCCAAGGGCTGGCCCTATCACGTGCTGCCCGCGCTTTCGGCGGCGATCCTCCTCGCCGCCCTGACCGTCTCGCAGACCGTCGACCGCTACCTTCCGATCAGCCGCAGCGCCCACCGGCTGCCCGTGGCGGTGCTCTGCGCCACCTTCCTCGTCCTGCTCTACTTCCAGGCGGCGCTGTACAATCCGCCCTTCTACAAGCAGCGGCAGTTCGAGGATTCGATCGGCGGCCGTCTGCAGCACATCATCGAGCAGAACGCGCCCAACCGGACCTTCCTGGTCCTGTCGCCGGGCATCTACCCCTTCTGGCCGATGGTGAACTATCTCGGCGGGCGCATGACGACGCGCTTCCTCACGATGTGGGTGCTGCAGGGCGTCTATGCGACCTGCGACGACTTCCCCGCGCTCTACAATCCGCCCGACACGATGGGCGATTCGGAGAAGTTCGTTTTCGACACGCTGAGCGAGGATTTCGCACGCGAGCATCCCGACCTGCTGATCGTCGACCGCATTGCCGGGGTTCCCCGCTGCCAGGGCCGGGAATTCGACTATCTCGAATACTTCCTGCAGAACCGTGTCTTCGCCGACGCCTTCGAGAACTACGAACACCTCATGGATTTCGACCGCTACCGCATCTACCGGCGGAAAAAGCTGAAGAAGTAGCGGCAATTGCCCGTCTCGACCGGAGCGCCGTTTCCTGACGCAACACACAATCCCTCATCCTGAGGAGGCGCGCCGCGCCGTCTCGAAGGATGGGCAACGAAGACGGGTGCGCGTGCCCACCCTTCGAGACGCGGCCTGTGGTCGCTCAGGGTGAGGTGGTTACGGTTGGAAGGCTAAAGAAGACTACTGCTTCCACGGCGGCGATAGCGCAGTGGCACGCGCGGCTTCGGGGATCTTGTCGGGATCGGGCACCTTGAAGACGCCCGACGCCACCAGCACGATCTCGCCGCCGCAGACCAGGTCGCAACTGCAGAAGCAGAAATTGACCGTGCGCCGGGCGATGCGCGCCTTGCCCTCGAGCCATTGGCCGAGTTTCGCGCCGCGCACGAACTCGCTGGTGAGAGAAATGGTCGGGTGCGGCCAGAACATGCCGGTCGAGAAGCCGGAGCCGATGCCCATCACCATGTCGGCCACGGTGACCAGCAGGCCGCCATGCGCCCACCCCATCGGATTGCCGTGCCGCTTCTCGAGCGGCAGGCCGATTCTGAGCCCGTCCTCCTCCGCCTTGAACCAGAGCGGTCCCGCAAGCGCGATGAAGTCGTCGCGGACGTCGAGCTTGCGGAAGCCTTCGGGCACGAGGGCAGAAGCGGTGGGGGCGGAAGCGGTCATGGATCGATTCCCCCCTTCGACGCAACGAGACGGTCGAGCATGGCGCGCACCGCGGGATCGAACGGCGTGGCGCGATGCGTCTCCTCGTTGAGCGACACCATGATCACCTTCTGGACGGCGGTACAGTTGCCCTCGCCGTCGAACAGGCCCTGGCCGACCACGCACTTGCGGTCATGCGCCTCGATCAGGCGGCAGCAGGCGACGGCCGTGCCGGGGTAGAACATCTGCCGCTTGAAATCGGCCTCGATGCGCCCGACGACCATGCGGAAGCGCGGCAAACCCGTGCGCACGATCTGACGAAGGTATGAGACCCGCACGTTCTCCAGCAGTTCGAGGAATGCGCCGTTGTTGATGTGCCCGTTGGCGTCGACGTCGGCGAAGCGCAGGTTTTCGGTGGTCGAGAAGCCGTAGATGCCGCGGTCGGCAAGATCGAACGCCATGAAGACTAACGCTCCGAGAATTCCAGGGTGAGATGGGCGGCTTCGGCGGGCGGCACCACGAGGCGGCCGGAGTCGGGCTTCACGAAGGTGACGCCGTTCTTCTTGAGAAGATCCTCGCAGGCCGCGAGGTTCTCGACCCGGATCGTGAGCAGCGCCGGATGGTCGCCCGGCCGCACCGGCGTGATGCCGGGATAACGCACGGCATAGTCCTTGGGGGTCATGTATCGGATCGGCTGTGTGCCGGTATCGACCACCAGCCCGTCGCCCTCGCGCTTGGCTGCATCCGAGCCGAAGTATTTCTCCAGCTCCGGAATCCACTTGGTCGGCTGCTCCGCGATGACGGTGACCCCGAGGA
Source organism: Reyranella aquatilis (assembly GCF_020880995.1). Classification (GTDB taxonomy): domain Bacteria; phylum Pseudomonadota; class Alphaproteobacteria; order Reyranellales; family Reyranellaceae; genus Reyranella; species Reyranella aquatilis. The sequence continues at coordinate 12,439 of NZ_JAJISD010000009.1, forward strand.
TCCCGCGCGCGCCGTTGGGATGCGCCGCCCATTCCGGCCGGTAGACGAATTCAGGCGTGAGATGCTCGCACACGAAGAACCCGACCACCGGCATGTTGGTCTTCGGGATGCGGACGGTGCGGAACTTGGCGAGTTCGGTCTTGCCGGCCACCTCGACGGCACGGTCGAAGAACAGCGGCGCATCCGGGTTGAGACCGGCGGCCTTGAATGCCTCGAATGCGACGTCCGCGCCTTCCGTCGCCAGCGCCACGTTGGCCAGCCCGCCGCCGTCCTTCAACCATTCACGGCGCTCGGCATTGAACTCGGTGTCCTCGACGATACCCAGGATCTCGAAATAATCGGTGTCGAAGATCATGAGATGGTTGGCCGTACCCAGCTTCTTGTGGAAGCCGCGCGGCTGGACCTGGAAGCCGAGCTTGCGGTAGGCCGCCTCGGCCGCGTCGATGCCATCGACCATGACCACGACATGGTCGAGTCCCGTCACCGCACGCTTCATACCGGCCTCCTACGCACCATGTTGACGCCCTTGGAGGTCATGACCAGTTCGCCGTTCTGGTTGACCGCGCTCCAGTGCTCGTGAATGACGCCCATGGTCGGACGGCTCTTCGACGGCACCTTGTCCGCGCACTCCACCCACGCCGTCAGCGTGTCGCCCGGCCGCACCGGCTTCAGCCAGCGAAGCTCGTCGACGCCGGGCGAGCCGAGCGCCGTGCGCTTGTCGATGTAGCTGTCGACGAACAGGCGCATCAGCTTGGCGGCGACATGCCAGCCCGAGGCGCACAGCCCCCCGAACAGCGAGGACTTGGCCGCCTCTGCATCGACGTGGAAGGACTGGGGGTCGAACTTTTCGGCGAACTCGATGATCTCTTCGGCCGTGAAACTGGTGGAGCCCAGCGGATACTTCCGGCCGACTTCGTAATCTTCCCAGTAGCGGGGCTGTTCGGACTGCATGTCCCGGTCTTCGCAGAGCGTGGCCGGTCACGCAAGCATGTCCTCGGTCGCGCCCTATGCTACCTTGGCGTCGGAACGGAAATGCGATGACAGACCCAAACCTCGTCCGGCGACTGACGACGATCCTTGCCATCGACGTCGTGGCGTTCAGCGCCATGTCCGCCCGCGACGAGGAACATGCGCTGGGGCTGCTCGGCACGCGCCTCGACACCGCAGGCACGCTGGTCCGCCAGCATCGCGGACGGGTCTTCAAGATGACCGGCGACGGGCTGCTGGCGGAATTCGCGAGCCCGGTGGAGGCCGTCCGGGCGGCGCTGGAAATCCAGGAGGCGATGCGATCCGCCAACGCCCCCGCCGGTCCCGACGATCAGCTCACGCTGCGCATCGGCGTCAACCTGGGCGACGTGGTGGAAAACGGCGACGATCTCATGGGCGACGCCGTGAACGTGGCCGTGCGGCTGGAATCGATTTCCGCCACGGGCGGCATCTGCATCTCCGGCTCGGTCTACGAGCAGATCGTCGGCAAGCTGATGCTGGGCGCCGAGGACATCGGCGAGCAGCACGTCAAGAACATCCCTCGTCCCATCCATGCCTATCGCCTAACGATCGACGGCCCCCGGCCGGGCGGATCGTCCCACCCGGCGCATGCCGCAGCGCGCCGGATGCCGCGCGCCAGGTCCCTGCTGGTCGGTGGGGTGGCCGGGGTGCTGGTGCTCGCGGCCCTCGCCGGGACCTTCTACCTGCGCGATCCCGCGCCGACACCGACGCTGCAGACCGCCGAGCCCACCTCGGACCTGCCGGTCATCAACCGGCCTCTGCCGGAAACCGTCGCGGGCACCGCCGCCTCCCGGACCGCTCCGGCGGCGGCCCCTCCGGCCGCCACACCAGATCCGGGGCCGCGCCGCTACATTGCGAAGGAAGTGCCGTTCGTTCCCGATTTCCGGATGCGGGCCCTGGAGAACTATGCCCGCGCCGAGGGTGCCAAGGCATTGGCGCTGAACGTGCGCGGCATCTTTGCCATGGCGACCCGCCGGGTCGACGAGGACGCCGCCCGCCATGCGGCCCTCGAGGAGTGCAACAGGGCGGTCGCGCGGGACGTGCCGCGGGTGCGCGACTACGATCGCTGCATGCTCTACGCCGTCGAGAACGACGTCGTCTGGTCGTTCCGCCCGCCGCCGATGCCGCCTCCGCCCTACGTGCCGGCGTCACGGCCGTCGCCGCCGATTGCTTTCGATCCCGCGACGGCGCCGCTTCTCCATCCCCAGGCACGCGAACGGCTGGCCCTGCGCTACGTGCCCAACCAGCATGATCGCGCCCTCGTGCTCGGTCACGCCCGCTTCGACTGGTGGACCCCCAGCGAAACCGATGCCGACGTGATCCGGCGCAACCTGCAGGTCTGTGGGCACCTCACCGGACGCCCGTGCGTCGTCTACGCCCTGAAGAACGAGGTTCTGGTCCGCACACCCCAGAGCATGCGCGCGACCGACGTGCTGACACCGCAGGACGTTACCGGCCTCGACGCGGGCCAGATCAAGGCCCTCGAGCAGTATCTGATCGCCAACGACTGGCGCGCCGTGGCCCTGGGCATGAACGGCCGCATCGGCCTGGCGAGCGGGCGGGCGACCGAACAGGACGCCACCGCCATGGCGCTCCAGGCGTGTCGCGACGCCGGGGGATCCGAATGCTCGATCATCGCGATCGGGCCGTTCTTGGTGGCGCCCCCGTAAGGCTGCCTCATCACCGCGACCGGCGCGGGGCGCCGGCGCCACGGGGTGCGGCCGGATCCGCAAAGGACCTCTCGAACCGCTTGACCGGTCGGGGCCGCCCCCCTATCGTCGCGGGTGCGAGTAAGTCGCAACAGCGGGAAGAAACGGCCAGCAAGGCATGTATATCTGCATCTGCAAAGCCATTCGCGAGCGTGAAGTCGACGCGGCCGTCCGGGCAGGCGCCCGGCGACCGGCCGACGTGTTCCGCGCCTGCGGCAAGAGCCCCCAATGCGGCTCCTGCGCCTGCGACATGCGGGAGCGTATTGCCGAAACGCTGGCCCGCGAGAGCGTGGCCCCGCAGGCGTTGATGGCGGCCGACTAGAGCCGCTCCAGTTCACATTGACCCACTTACCTCATCCTGAGGAGCGCGCCGAAGGCGTGCGTCTCGAAGGATGGGCAACAGGCAAGGTGCGGTGCCCACCCTTCGAGACGCATCGCTGCGCGATGCTCCTCAGGGTGAGGTCGTTGTTTGAATGTTCGGCTTGATTCAAGCTCGCCCAGAAGCGCTCTAGGACCGGCTGCGCTGCCGGGCGGTCAGCTCGGCCCCTTTCCTTCACCCATCTGGCTCTGCAGATAGTTCTGGACGCCGACCTTCTCGATGAGGCCGATCTCGGTCTCGAGGAAGTCGATATGCTCCTCGGCATCCTCGAGGATGCTGACCGCGATCTCGCGGCTGACATAGTCCTTCGCGGCCTCGCAGGCGGTCACCGCCTCGACCAGTGCGATGCGCGCCGCGCTCTCGAGCTTGAGATCGGCTTCGAGAGCCTCGGGCACCGTCTCCCCGATCGCGATCCGGCCCATGTCCTGGAGGTTGGGCAGTCCGTCGAGCATGAGGATGCGCTGGATGAGCTTGTCGGCATGCTTCATCTCGCCGATCGACTCTTCGTAGATCTTGTGACCGAGGCGATCGAAACCCCAGTGCTTCATCATGCGGGCGTGCAGGAAATACTGGTTGATCGCCGTGAGCTCGTTCTTCAGGAGCTTGTTCAACTCGGCGATGATCTGCGGGCTGCCCTTCATGGCGAACCTCCTGCGAAAATTGAGTAGGTCCTTACAGATACTCACCGATTTCGGGGACGCAACCGAAGAGTGAGCGACTGAGAAACGTTCGCTAAAAAAACTGCACAACGCCCATCGACGTGGAGCGAGCGGGAGCAACCTGCGTTCGTTCTCGTCAGAGCGTGACCGGAAAGCCGGCACGTCGGACGTCGCATCGGTACGCGGCCGTCTCGCTCATCGACCGGCTATTCCCGCCCGGATTCCCTACGCGCAGTCAGGGCTTTACGTCGAAACAGCCTCAAAAAACGTAGCGCGATCACAACTTGGAACGTCATAAGGTGAGGTGCGTTCATGACGGACGCCGCCCGCCCGGGTCGATCCGGGCCAGCCAGCTTGAGGACTCGCGTTATGTCGAATTTCACCCTTCCGAAACTGCCCTATGCCGATGACGCGCTCGCGCCGGTCGTTTCGGCCAACACCATCTCGTTCCACTACGGCAAGCATCACAAGGCCTATGTCGACAAGCTGAACGAGCTGGTCCCGGGCACGGCCTACGAGGGTCTGTCCCTCGAAGACATCGTGAAGAAGTCGGCCAAGGACGAGAAGGGCAAGGCGATCTTCAACAACGCCGGCCAGATCTGGAACCACACCTTCTACTGGAACAGCATGACGCCGAAGGGCGGCGAGCCGACCGGCAAGATCAAGTCGCTGCTCGACGACAGCTTCGGCGGGCTGGACGCCTTCAAGGCCGCCTTCAAGGCCGCCGCGGTGGGCCAGTTCGGCAGCGGCTGGGCGTGGCTCGTGAAGGGTGCGGACGGCAAGCTCAAGATCGAGACGACCGCCAATGCCGACACGCCGATGGCGCATGGCGGCAAGCCGCTCCTCGTCGCCGACGTGTGGGAGCACGCCTACTACCTCGACTTCCAGAACCGCCGCCCGGATCACATCCAGGCCTGGCTCGACAAGCTCGCGAACTGGTCGTTCGCCGACAAAAACCTCGACTAAGGAGAACTGAATGCTGGGCACCATCCTTTTGATCGTCCTGATCCTCATCCTGATCGGGGCGCTGCCGACCTGGCCGCACAGCAGCGGCTGGGGCTACTACCCAAGCGGCGGCATCGGACTGGTGCTCATCATCGTGATCATCCTGTTGCTGATGGGACGCATATAGCGACCCATCCGACGATCAGGGGGCACCTTCGGGTGCCCCCTTTTGTTTGGCCCCCCGGGTTGGCGTTACCTGGCGTTCACCGGCGCTGCACGATCCCAGAGATCCGTCCGCCACCACAAGGCGATGGAGACGGTGAAGAAGAGGCCCAGCAGGCTGTAGAAGCTGCCGGTCGCGCTGAAGCCCGTCCATTCGACGAGGGGACCGGAGAGGAGCAGCCCGAGAGGCAGGCCATAGACCGCGAGCATGCGAACCCCCATGACGCAGCCGCGCAGCGCCGGGTTGGTGACCCGCAGCAGGATCACCGCCATGGGGATCATGCAGAAGCTCTGGAAAAATCCGGAGACGAACAGAACGATCTCGCCCAGCAGCGGCGTGGTGAGCCATGAAAAGACGAGGTTGAGCGACATCCAGACCAACGCGCTCACAATCATGGTCCGTCCCGGCCGGATATGGGCGCCGTACATCGACACCATGATCGACCCGGTCAGCGCACCGCCGGCGAAAAAGGCGATCAGCCAGCCCAGCCCGGTCTGGTTCATGCCGTAGACGTCCTTGGCGACATAGGCGAGCAACGAGCCCGTCAGCGGATAGGCCGCGAAATTCACCAGGAAAGCGAGCAGCATCACGGCACGCACCACGGGCGTGGACCACACGTAGGCGAAGCCCTGTCGCAGGGCGCCCAGTGCCGTCGGCATCGTCTCGCCGTCGCTCACCACCCGCAGCCGGCGAATACCGACACCGAACGTCAAGGAGAGGCAAACGGCATAGACCGCGCAGACGGCGACATAGGCCAGCCCCGAACCGAGCGCGGCGACCAGCGCGGCCCCGGACAGCGCCCCGACGATGCGGGCGGAGTCCGCAGTCGTGCGCGACACGCCCATGGCGCGCATGAGGTAATCGGCGGGCATGGTCTCGCCGACCAGCAGGTTGCGCATGGTGATGTCCGAGGGGCGCACCAGCCCCATCACGGTGGCCAGGATGAAGACCGGGACGGGAGCCGCGAGACCGCTCAGGAAGAGCGCCGTCAGGCACAGGGCCAGGATCAGGTAGGCCAGCCGCATCAGCAGCAGGACGTTGCGATTGCCGATCCGGTCACCGGCCATGCCGAACAGAGGCGAGATCAGCGTCCCCAGGAACTGCAGCGAGCCGAACACGGCAAGCGCCAGCACCGAGCCGGTCGAGACCAGAACGAACCAGCCCAGGATCACCCCCTCCATTTCGAACGCCCATGAGGCAAGGAGGTCGGCCGGCCATTGGAAGCGGAAGCTGCGGATTCGGAAGGGCGCCAGCGCCGGCGCGCGCGCGATGAGGCTCACGTCTTGCTTTGTTCCCTCCCCCTGCGCCTTTTGGGCTCGGACGCTTCAAGGGACCACAAACCTGCGCGCCCCGAGGGGAGACTGCAATAATCGCCTCGGCATGGCGCGCCCGCACTAATGGCCGGGCTCGGCCTTACAAAACCCTAAATTTAGTAGCCTTATTGCGTCTCTCAGCCTGTGAATATCAGTCGCGCCCCGTTGCGTTGCGATGCGGCTCAGCGCATTGTGCTGATGGTTGCCGTCAAGCGGTAAAGGGCTCGAGGCCGCGCGCGGGTTTTGCCTTTGGAGAAGTCCGCGATGAGCGGTGCCGTAAAGCGTACGAAGTTTCATCTGATCCTGATCAAGCCGACTCATTACGACGATGATGGCTATCCGATCACTTGGCTGCGGTCGCACATTCCGTCCAATACCCTCGCCGCGCTCTACGGGCTGGGCGAGGATTGCCGCGCGCGCGAAGTTCTGGGCCCCGACGTCGACATCGTCATCCACCCGATCGACGAGACCAATACCCGCGTCCGTCCCGACCGGCTTCTGGCCCAGGTCGAACGCAGCGGCGGCAAGGGACTCGTCTGCCTGGTCGGCGTCCAGACCAACCAGTTCCCGCACGCGGTCGACCTCGCCCGCAAGTTCCTGAAGCTGGGTCGCCTGCCGGTGTCGATCGGCGGCTTCCACGTGTCGGGCTGCCTGTCGATGCTGCCGGTAACGCCGCCCGAGATCCAGGAAGCCATGGACATGGGCATCTCGATCTTCGCCGGCGAGGCCGAGGAAGGCCGCTTCGACCTCGTGCTGCGCGACGCGATGAACGGCACGATGAAGCCGCTCTACAACTACATGGACGACCTGCCGAACCTCGGAGGCGCCCCGACGCCGCACCTGCCGCCGTCGGCGCTGGCGCGCAACGAGGGCGGGATGTCGAGCTTCGACCTCGGCCGCGGCTGCCCGTTCCAGTGCTCGTTCTGCACCATCATCAACGTGCAGGGCCGCAAGAGCCGTTTCCGCACCGCCGACGATCTCGAAGCGATCATCCGCGAGAACTACAAGCAGGGCATCACGTCGTTCTTCATCACCGACGACAACATGGCCCGCAACAAGCACTGGGAAGACTTCTTCGACCGGCTCATCGAGCTGAAGGAGAACGAGGGCATCCAGCTGTCACTGATCATCCAGGTCGACACCCAGTGCCACCGCATTCCGAACTTCATCCATAAGGCGCGCTGGGCCGGCGTCTATCGCGTCTTCATCGGCCTCGAGAACGTCAACCCGGACAATCTGCTGGCCGCCAAGAAGCGCCAGAACAAGATCACCGAGTACCGCAAGATGCTGCAGGCCTGGCACAACAGCGGTGCCTCGACCTGGGCCGGCTACATCCTGGGCTTCCCGGGCGACACGCGCGAATCGATCCTGCGCGACATGGAGATCATCAAGAAGGAGCTGCCGCTCGACATCCTCGAGCTGTTCATGCTCACGCCGCTGCCGGGCTCGGAAGACCACCAGACCCTGTGGAAGCAGGGCGTCTGGATGGATCCCGACCTCAACAAGTACGACGTGCATCATCGCTGCGTGCATCATCCGAAGATGAGCGACGCGGAGTTCGAGCAGGTCTATCGCGAGGCGTGGAAGTCCTACTACACGCCCGAGCACATCGAGACGGTGGCGCGCCGCCACGGGGCGATCCCGGGCCGCGACCCGGCCGAGCCCGCGCGCTTCATGACCATGTTCAAGATCATGTTCGAGGCCGAGGGCGTGCATCCGCTGGAAGGCGGCGCGGTGCGCATGAAGTACCGGCTCGATCGCCGCCACGGAATGCCGATCGAGCCGATCGGCGTGTTCCATTACAAGGTGGCGAAGGATTTCTGGCGCAAGCTGAAGATCTACACGCGCCTCACGCTGCAGGGCATCGCCATCGGCCGCAAGGTCAAGAACGACCCGAAGCGCCTCGAATATACCGACCTCGCGCTGCAGCCAGTGGTCGACGAGGATATGGACAAGCTGTCGCTGTTCGCCGAGACGGCAGGTGGCGGTGCGGCCGTCAACAAGCGCCGCGGCGAGGACCTCGCCCGCGCCAAGGTCGCGGCCCAGCAGAACCAGCAGCGCCTCGCCGCCGCGGAATAGCGGCCCCAGAGCTGGCGGCGCGTCCTTGCGCCGGGCCGCCAGTCCGTCCCGCTTTCCCTGGAGTGTCTTTCGGCGAGATTAAATCGAGCCGAGCATTCCAACACTGACCTCACTCTGAGGAGCACTCCGCCGGAGCGCGTCTCGAAGGCTGGGCGCGCGCACCTTGCCTGTTGCCCATCCTTCGAGACGGTCGCTCAGGATGAGGCGAGTGGGTCGATGTGTGATGGAAGCGCTCTAGTGAACGACCGGCGGCTTCACTTCGCTTAGCCCGTCCGACTCGGTGGCCGAGATGGTGGTGCGCACCATCGAACGCTCGCGCGCATAGTCCCACGGACGGCCGCGATGGAGCATGGCGCGATTGTCCCACATGACGGCATCGCCCTGACGCCATTTGTGGCTGTAGACGAACTCCGGCCGGGTCGCCTCGTCGAGCAGATGCGCCAGCAACTGGCGAGCATCGCGATCGTCCATGCCGTCGATCGCATAGGCGTGGCTCGCGACATAGAGCGCCCGGCGGTCGTTGGTCGGATTGCGCCAGTTCAGCCGCCAGCGCACCGGCGGCAGCGCCTTGCGCTCCTCGGCGTTGGCGAGGTCGGGATGGATCTGGTCGCGGCTGTTTGCATAGGAATGTGTCGCGACGGCCGTCTTCAGCTTCTCCTGCAGATCGGCCGGCAGGCGCTCCCAGGCGAGCCGCGTCGAGGTGTATTCGGTCTCGCCGCCCTCGCCGGGCAGCACGCGCGCGGTCAGGACCGAGGCCAACGCCGGCGTCTTCTTGAACGACGAATCGGTGTGCCAGAGCGCGTTGGCCTTGGCGACCAGCACCTGGCGATGGTCCGGCGGCACGATCTCGCCCTGGGGACCGACATTGGTCAGGCGCGAATAGAAGCTGTTCTCGCCCAGCGATGCAGCCTTGGTCAGCTCGAGCGGCCCGAAGGCCCGGCTGTAGGCGACCTGGATGTCGTCGGCGATCTGCTGGTCTCGAAACACCAGAAGCGAATGTGTCTCGAAGGCCTTTCGGACCTCCGTGTAGGCCTGGGCGTCGATCGCCACGTCGAGCAGGGAAACGCCCTTCACTTCGACGCCGAAGCCATCGGCCAGCGGGACCAGTTCCATCGCGTTCCTCCTCGCGGTTTTCTTTGTGCGGGGATTTTATCGCAACGCCACGGGGGGCGGCTATAGTACGATTCCTGCATCCCCTGCACCCGAGACATTGCTGAACCGCAAGATGGCCGTCCGCCCCTCGTCCGCTCCCCGTATCGCCTTCGTCTGCGCCGCCACCTCGGTCGCGCGCGCGGCCAAGGCGCGTCTGGAAAAGCGCTATGGCGCGGCGACGACGGCCGAGGCGGACGTCATCGTGGCCCTGGGCGGCGACGGTCTCATGCTGCAGGCCCTGCACCGCAACATGCGGCGCCTGAAGCCGATCTACGGCATGAATCTCGGCACGGTCGGCTTCCTGCTCAACACCTTCAAGGAGAGCGGCCTGCTGCAGCGCCTGCAGAAGGCCCGGCAGGTCGAGCTGACGCCCCTGCGCATGGAGGCGACCAACACGCACGGCAGGACTTCGACCGTGCTCGCCATCAACGAGGTGTCGCTGCTGCGCTCCAGCCGCCAGACCGCCCGCATCGAAGTCGCGGTGGACGGCAAGAAGCGCCTGGAAGAGCTTCATTGCGACGGCGTGCTGGTGGCGACGCCCGCCGGCTCGACCGCCTACAACCTCTCCGCCCATGGGCCGATCCTGCCGCTGGGCGCCGGCCTCTTGGCGCTCACGCCGATCAACGCCTTCCGGCCGCGCCGGTGGCGCGGTGCGCTGCTCCCGCGCGCCTCCAGGGTGGAGTTCACGATCCTCGATCCGAAGAAGCGCCCGGTCGCGGCGGCGGCGGACTCGGTCGAGATCCCCAATGTCGCCCGTGTCGCCGTGACCGAGGCCATCGATACCCGGCTCACCCTGTTGTTCGATCCCGAGCACGATCTCGAGGAACGCATCCTCAAGGAGCAGTTCGATCCTTGAGCGGCAAGGACATCCCCTTCAAACCTGAAAAGAAGAAGATCATCGGTCACGAGGGCTGGCAGCCCCTCGTGCTGGCGCTCGTCATCGGCACCGCCGGCGGCTTCCTGTTCGACTGGCTGCGCATGCCGCTCGCCTGGATGCTGGGCGCCTGCGTCTTCTCGACCGTGGCGGCGTTCCTCGGCCTGCGCATCGGCATGAGGGTGCGGCTGCGCCAGGGCATGATCATCATCCTGGGCGTGCTGCTGGGCTCGGGCTTCACGCCCGAACTGGTGCAACGGCTGGGCGAATGGGCCGTCAGCCTCTGCGTGCTCACCGGCATGACCATGACCGGCGCGGCGCTCTGTTACGCCTGGTTGCGGCGATTCACCGGCTGGGACAGGGTGACATGCTACTTCGCCGCCATGCCGGGCGGCCTCAACGACATGACCATCATGGGGGGCGCCATGGGCGGCGAGGAACGCGCCATCGCCCTGGCCCACGCGCTGCGTATCCTCACCGTCGTGTTGACGATCCCCGTCTGGTACCGGCTGGTGAACGGTGCGCAGACCAGCGTGCTCACCATGGTCCATGGCCCGACGGGCAACGACTGGAAGGACTATGCCATCCTGATCGGCTGCGGCGTGGTCGGCGCGGTCGCCGGCCGCCTGCTGCGCCTGCCGGCCAGCTTCATGATGGGGCCGATGATCGTGAGCGCGATCGCCCATCTTGGCGGCCTAACCAACTCCCAGCCGCCGGGCTTCCTGGTGGCGGCCGCGCAGGTCGTGGTCGGCACCGGCATCGGCTGCCGCTTCGTCGGCGCCAACTTCGACAAGCTGCACAAGGAAATGGCCGCCTCGATCGGCGCCGCCTTCATCCTGATCGCCTGCGCCGTCGGCTTCGCCGAGATCACCCACGCGCTGACAGGCCTCAACCTCGACGCCACGGTCCTGAGCTACGCGCCTGGCGGCTTCGCGGAAATGAGCCTGATCGGCCTGGCCCTCGGCATCGAGATCGCGATGGTGGCGACCCACCATCTCTTCCGCCTGTTCCTGATCATCTTCACAGGCCCGATCGTCTTCCGGACCCTGCTGAAGCGCGATCATTGATCATCCGAGCGCACCACCGGAGGGCGCGCACCATGAGCCTCACGCCCGAAGCGTGATGCCGCCGTCGACCACCAGCAGATGCCCGTTCACATAGGACGACTGGTCCGACGCGAGGAACAGCGCGGCGTTGGCCGTATCCCAACCCGTGCCCATCTTGCCGGTCGGCGAGGCGCGGTCACGGATGGCGATCATCTTCTCGTAGGCCTGGTTATGGTCCTTCTCGCTCTTGGCGTACTGCTCGGCCAGGAAGTCGATCATCGGCGTGTGCATCAGGCCGGGCAGGATCGCATTGCAGCGGATGCCCTTCTCCGCGTACTGCGAGGCGATCGCCATGGTGAGTGAGTTCACCGCCCCCTTGCTGGCGTTGTAGGCGAGATACGAGATGCCCTTGGGGCTGCGGATCGAGGCGATCGAACTCACGTTCACGATCGCGCCCTTGCCCTGCCGTTCCATGATCGGCAGCACATGCTTCGCCGTGAGGAAGAAGCTCTTTACGTTGACGTCGAACACGCGGTGCCACTCGTCCTCGCTGAGCTCCACCGGACCGCCCTGCGACCCGATGCCGACATTGTTGTCGAGAATGTCGACCCGGCCCCACCTCGCCATGCAGGCATCGACCATCGCCTTCACGCTGGCATTGTGCGAGGCGTTGGCCTCGTGCGCGACGGCAACGCCGGGACCGACTTCCTTCTCGATCAGACCCACCGTCTCCTCGGCGGCGGCGCGCTTCAGGTCGACGCAGAATACCTTGGCGCCCTCGCGCGCGAAGGTGATCGCCGTGCACTTGCCGTTGCCCCAGCCCGGGCCGCTCGACCCCGCCCCGACCACGATCGCCACCCTGTCCTTAAGCTTGCCCGACATGCCGCTTCGCTCCCATTCCCTCTTTCCTCGCCCATCTCATGAATGGCGAGGATTGAGACCGAGCCTAGCACGAACGGCTGGTTCGGAATCAGGATGACGATGCGGCACGCCCCGTCCATGATCGCCCCATGGACAATCAGCATCACGAGACGATGATGCGGCAGGCGCTCGAACTCGCCGCCGTCGCGGACAAGGAAGGCGACATGGGCGTCGGCGCGGTGATCGTGCGCGACGGCAAGATCGTCGGCCGCGGCCGCAACCGCATCCACACCGGAAACCCACTGGTGCATGCGGAGACCGATGCCATCGCCGATGCCTGTCGCGCGCTCGGCACGGACGACCTGTCGGGCACCACGCTGTACACCACCGTGGAGCCCTGCCCGATGTGCGCCGGCGCCTTGTTGAACGCCAAGATCGATCATTGGGTGCTCGGCCTCCGCTTCGCGACGGTGGGACGCCGCTTCGGCCGCTATTCGGTCGAGACGTTCGCGGAGTTCGTGGACGCGGACATCAAGTTCACGACCGGCATCCTGGAGGAAGACTGCCTGGCTCTGCGCAACCGCTACTTCGCGCGCAAGTGATGGGCGGACGCGAGGCCGGTACCGAGCTCCAGCTCGCGCATCGGAGACCCTCCCGTCGGTGAGGCAAGGCTGGCGAGTCTGGCTCCCGCATGGAATGCTCCGGACAAGAACAAGAACCGGAGGAGCGTCCATGCGTCGTCGTGCGTTCACCGCCTCGGCCCTTGCAACTGCGCTGGCGTCCCCCGCGATCGCCCAGCCGCAATGGCCGAGCAAGCCGCTCCGCCTTGTCATCCCCTACCCACCCGGCGGCCCGTCGGACGTGTCGAGCCGCATCGTCATGGAGCGCGCCGCCCACCTGCTGGGCCAGAGCGTGCTGTTCGACAACAAGGCCGGCGCCTCGGGCATGATCGGCGCGGAGTTCGTGAAGAACCAGCCGGTCGATCATCACACGTTCCTGACGACCACCACGGCAATGGTCTGCATCACACGGCACCTGCAGCCGATCCCCTTCGATCCGGAGCGCGACATCGTCCCCGTATCCCGCATGGCGACCTCGTGGGGCGCCTTCGCCGTGCATCCGTCGGTGCCGGCCAACACGGTCGCGGAGTTCGTGGCCTACGCCAAGGCCAATCCCGGCAAGCTCAACTACGGCTCGGCCGGGCTCGCCACCATCACCCACCTGTTCGGGGAGATGCTCTGCCTCGAAGCCGGCATCAGGATGACCCACGTCCCCTATCGCGGCAGCGCGCCCGCCACCAACGCGCTTCTGGCCGGCGAGATCCAGGCCCAGTTCGACCAGACGACCCTGCCCCACATCAAGGCGGGCAGGCTGCGGGCGTTGGCGATGCTTGCCGAGGTACGCCACCCGGATTTCCCCGACGTCCCGACCCTCCAGGAGACGGGCTACGGCAAGGAAGGCGGCGATTCCTGGTTCGGCATCCTGGCACCGGCCGGCACCTCGCCCGAGGCGGTCACGCGCCTCGATCAGGCGATCGCCGAAGCCCTGCGCGCGCCGGACATCATGGCCAAAGTCCACAATGGCGGCATGCGGGTGACCTATCTCAACCCGGCAGACTTCAGGAAGCAGATCGGCGCCGAGAGCGACCTGTTCGGCGCGATCATCAGAAAGGGCGGCATCAAGCTGCCGTAAGGGCGAAGAACTTCATGATCTACGGCGGGAGCGAGGCTGCGAAGACCAGACGCCCGGCCACAGCAGCGACGTCAGCAGGACGACCAGCAGGCCACCACCCGCCGCCACGAAGGCGAAGCGGTAGCCGGCGAGGAAGCCGGCCATGTTCATGAAGCCCTGCGCGCCATGGGCCTGCAGCGCCGTCAGGACCGAGGCGCCGGCCACGATGCCGATGGTGCGGGTCAACAGAGAGAGGCTGCCCGCGACGCCGCGATCGCGTGGCGGCAGAGTCGCCGTCACGATGTCGGTATAGGCGACGGTGAGCAGGCCCTGGCCCACGCCCTCCAGCACCAGCAGCGCCGCCACGACGAGAACGGGCGTGTTGATCTCGGTAAAGCCCAGCGGAAGCAATCCCAGGCCGACGCAGGCAACGCCGGCGAACACCGTCGGGCGCTGGCCGATGCGGGCCACCAGGAAAGCCGAGAGCGGTGCACCGGTCAGGCTGCCGCCATAGGCCATCGCCAGCACGATGCCGACGCCCAGCGGCGACAGTTTCAGCACGTTCACGAGGTAGTAGGGAGTGAGCAGCAGGATCGCGAAGCCCGCGAGGTTGGCCAGCGCGTTCAGGACGTTGGGGATCGTGAAGCGCGGATCGGCGAAGAGCGAGGGCCGAATGATCGGCTCGGGCACACTGTTGGCGCGGCGCACATAGGCAACTAGAAGGAAGACGGCCACGGCGGCCAACGCCAAGGCCCAGAGACCGGCGACCTCTCTGCGCTGCGAGAAGACCAATGAGAGCAGCAGCGTGCTCATGCAGGCCGCCAGCAGCACCGCGCCGAGCGCATCGAACGGGCGCGAGTCCGGTTTGGGCGACGGCAGCAGGCCCGAAAGCGCGAGCGTCGCGAGCGCGATGGGCACACGCACCCAGTAGACCGCGGGCCAGCCCCACAGTTCGACCAGGACGCCACCGAGAAACGGACCGACCGCGGCGGCGATGGCCATCGAGCTGGCGAACCCCGCCAGCGCCTTCGTGCGCTCGCTCTCGGGAAACAGCGAAGTCGCGAGCGCCGGCGTGCAGGACAGCGCCAGCGCCGTGCCGATCCCCTGCGCGCCGCGCGCCCACAGGAACAACCCCCAGTCCGGCGCCGCCGCGCAGGCCGCGCAGCCGAGGGCGGAGATCGCGAGACCGATGCGAAAGATCAACCGATGCCCGAACAAGTCGCCGAGCTTGCCGCAGACCAGCATCAGCGAGCCGTAGACCAGCACGTAGCAGATCACGAGCCACTGCACGTCGCCCAGCGCCAGCTTGAAGTGCGCCGTGATCGCGGGCAGCGCCACGTTCACCGCGATGTCGAGAGGCGCCAGCGACGCGCCCAGCCCGACGATGGCGAGGCCGAAACCAGGTCGGATCGTCATGGGAGCGCGCAACTCCAGTTGCGCTCATGAGTCATGAGAAGAGCGCCACGAAGTGGCGCGCTCCGATGATTACAGATGCTTCTTCAGGAATTCGAGCATCCGCTCCCACGCCGCGTTGGCCGACTTCACGTCGTAGGCTTCGCTGCGCTCGTTGGAGAAAGCGTGCGCGGCGTCGTAGCGGAAGATTTCCGGGCTCTGGCCGGCGCCCTTCATCGTCTTCTCGAGCGCGTCGACGGCGGCCGGTGTGCACCAGTCGTCCTTGTTGGCGAAGTGACCCTGCAGCGGCACCGCGATCTTCGCGGGATCGGCCAGCTGGCCGGGCGGGATGCCGTAGAAGGGCACGCCGCAGGAGATACCTTCGATACGCGCGCAGGCCGCGATGGTGAGCGCGCCGCCCATGCAGAAGCCCATCACGCCGACCTTGCCGCCCAGGCCGGCCAGATGCTTCACTGCACCGGCGATGTCCTGGTCGGAGGCGCCGACGAAGTCGAGACCGCTCATCATGTGGTTGGCCTCGTCCGGCTTCTGCGTCACGCGGCCCTTGTAGAGATCCGGCGCCAGCGCGTTGAAACCCTGCCGCGCGAAGCGATCGGCGACGCCGCAGATCTGGTCGTTGAGGCCCCACCATTCCTGGATCACGACGATCCCCGGCTTGCCCTTGCCGGCCTCGGCCAGATAGCCCTTGCAGCTCGATCCGTCGGGACGCTTGAAGTCGATCAGACTGCCCATGTTCCTGTTCTCCTTGCTCTGTCTCGAAACCTACACCGACCTCACCCTGAGGAGCACACCGAAGGTGTGCGTCTCGAAGGGTGGGATGGAGTACCGTGCCTGCAGCCCATCCTTCGAGACGCGGGCTGCGCCCGCTCCTCAGGATGAGGTCGTTCGCTAAAGCAGCTTCCGCAGCTCCGTCTTGAGGATCTTGCCGTAGTTGTTCTTCGGGAGCGCCTCGATGAACTTGTAGTCCTTCGGGCGCTTGAAGCGGGCGATGTTGTCGAGGCAGAGCTTGTCGAGTTCGGCGGGCGGCAGGGCCTGCCCGCCGCGTGTCACGACGAAGGCCACGACCTCCTCGCCCCATTCGGGATGCGGCCGGCCGACCACCGAGCATTCGGCGACGCCGGCATGGAGGTTCAGCACGTCCTCGATCTCGCGCGGGTAGATGTTGGAGCCGCCGGAGATGATCATGTCCTTCGAACGGTCCTTCAGCGTCAGCAGCCCCTCCTCGTCGAAGGCGCCGACGTCGCCGGTCCACAGCCAGCCGTCGCGCAGCGAGCGCGCCGTGGCTTCCGGATTGTTCCAGTAGCCGGCCATGACGGGATCGCCCTTGGCGATGATCTCGCCGACTTCGCCCACGGGAAGCGGCCGCCCCTCCTCGTCGACGATCCGGACTTCCATGCAGGAATCGGCGCGCCCGGCCGAGGCGAGACGCTGTTCCCACCGCGGATGGGTGCGGTCCCAGTGATACTCGCGGCTGAGATGGGTGATGGTCATGGGGCTCTCGCCCTGGCCGTAGAGCTGCATCAGCTTGTTGCCCAGGACGTCGAGCGCGCGCTTGAGGTCCGACACGTACATCGGCGCGCCGCCGTAGGTGATGAGCCGCAGTGCATCGGGCTTCAGGTCGGCGACGCTGCCGTGCTCGATCAGCCGCTTCACCATCGTCGGGGCCAGGAAGATCGAGCATTCGGGCCAGCGGTTCATCAGCTCGACCGTCTCGGGCACCTCGTACTTGCCGCTCTCCGGGAACACCTGCACCGAGCCGCGCGCCAGCATCGGGAAGTTCCACAGGCCCGAGCCGTGACTGATCGGAGCGGCATGCACGATCGAGCCGCCGGGCGGCGGCCGGTCGACATCGGCGAAGTAGTTGAGCGTCATCGCCAGCAGGTTGCGGTGCGTGAGCATGGCGCCCTTCGGACGTCCCGTCGTGCCCGAGGTGTAGAACAGCCAGGCGAGATCGGTGGGCTCCGCGTCGGCGATCGGGCTGGGGTCGCCCACCGCCATGAAGCCATAGGAGCGGGTCGTGACGTCGACGATCTCCTTCAGCTCGGACGCCTCCTTCGCGGCCTCCGCAATCGTCTCGGCGAGGTCGGGCGTCACGAAGCAGAGCTTCGCGCCGGAATTCTCCAGGATGAACGCGAATTCCCGGGCATGCAGCTTGGCGTTCATCGGCACGGCGCAGAGGCCGGCGTGCCAGATCGCGTACATGACCTCGATCGATTCCACGCAGTTGGACATGGCGAAGGCCACCCGGTCGCCGCGCGACAGGCCGAAGCGTCCCGTCAGGTGCGTGCTCATCACCGAGACCTTGCGCCACAGTTCGCGATAGGTGAGGTGCGGTGACGTCCCGCGCGCCAGCGCGGGCAGGTCGCGGAACTCCTGCGCGGAGCCCAGCAGCAGATGGGCGATGTTCATTGAATTCGTTTCCTCGCCCGCCGACTATTGCAGGCACGGCATCGACCTTGCAATGTGCCGCCCATGCAGGATTTCGATTTCGCCATCGTCGGCGCCGGCATCGCCGGGGTCTCCGCCGCCTATCACCTCGCGCCCCATGCGAAAGTGATCATCCTCGAGCGCGAGAACGTGCCGGCCTATCACACGACCGGCCGCTCCGCCGCGCTGCACTCCGAGACCTACGGCAGCGCCCAGATCCGCGCGATCACGGTGGCCTCGGGCCGATTCTACCGCAATCCGCCGGCCGGCTTCTCCGACCACCCCCTGCTGACGCCGCGCGGCGCGCTGATCGCGGGCCAGGCCGGCCAGGAGGCCGCCGTGAAGGCCGCCGCCGCCGACTATGCCCGGCTGGTGCCCTCGGTGCGCTGGCTCGAGCCGGCCGAGGTGCTGCGCCGCCTTCCCATCCTCAAGCCCGAGGCAGCCGGCGGTGGCGCGGTGTTCGAGCCCGAGGCCGACGACATGGACGTGGCCGCCATCCATGGCGGCTTCCTGAAGGGCGCGCGGGCCGCCGGCACCTTGCTGCGCCTCAACGCCGAGGTGCTGGGCCTGGAGCGCCGCGAGGGAATGTGGAACGTGACCCTGCGCGACGGCGAGACCGTGCGCGCGGCCAATGTCATCGACGCAGCAGGCGCCTGGGCCGACGTGCTGGGCGGCCTCGCCGGCTGCGTGCCCATCGGACTGGTACCGAAGCGGCGCACCGCCTTCACCTTCGACGCGCCACCGGGACTCGATCTCGGGCCGCTGCCGATGATGATCGACTTCGACGAGAGCTTCTATTTCAAGCCCGAGGTCGGCCAGTTCCTGGGCTCGCTGGCCGACGAGACGCCCTCGCCGCCTTGCGACGCGCAGCCCGAGGAGATCGACGTCGCCACCGCCGTCGAACGCATCGAGACGGCGAGCACGCTCGAGATCCGCCGCATCAAGAACAAGTGGGCCGGCCTGCGCTCCTTCGTCCACGACAAGAACCTGGTCGCCGGCTACGACCCCAAGATCGAGGGCTTCTTCTGGCTGGCCGGCCAGGGCGGCTACGGCATCCAGACCGGCTACGCCGCCGGCCAGCTCGCCGCCGCGCTGGCACGGGGCAAGCCCCTCCCCGCCGAGGTTGCCGACCTGGGCGTCACCGAAGAGTCGCTGTCTCCTGCGCGCTTCGCGGTGGAGTGATTCATGTTCCTCTCCCCCGCTAGGGGGAGAGGCCAGGTGAGGGGTTTGCAGGCGGTGCGTCCCCCCTCACCCATCCTCTCCCCCTGGCGGGGGAGAGGTGAATGAGACACCTCGTGGGATGACACGGGAATCGACCCTGACTATGGTCGCCCCCGCGGGGCCCCCGTGGCGGAATTGGTAGACGCCAGCGACTTAAAATCGCTTGATCCGAAAGGATCGTGCCGGTTCGAGTCCGGCCGGGGGCACCAACAGCGCCACCTACGAATTTGCCTTTGAGCTTTCCCGCAGGCCTGCCAGACGGGCGGCATCGCGGCTGGAGGCGAAGGCCGCGATCCGGATCGATTCGGCCATGATCGCCGCCTTCTTCTTGCCGTTCGAGTGGAAGGCGTTCTTCAGGTAGGTCAGTTGATCGTCCAGCTGCTTGCCCTTGACCGGGTCGCCCGCGGCAACGGTCGCAATCACGATCTTCATGATCTGGAAGAGAGCTTCCTCGTTCTCGGTGAGGATCGCACTCGCGGCCTTCTTGCTGTCCTCTGACATGGGAGCCTCGCCTGTTGGGGCCAGACTTCTAGCTGGTGTCCCCATCCTGCGAAAGGATCAGCACAGATCAATACCGGGGGCGCGCCAGAGCAGGCGCACCGATCTGTATTGGCGCCGAAGCCACAATGGTGTCCGCGAAGGAGGTCTAGTCCGAACTCTCCTCATTCTCTGGGATGTATACGCGTTATGTTATGCTCCCATACGTTGTCGATGATTGCTCGCTGTGCTAGCCTCTGAACTTAGAATACGGTTCGGGGGCACTCATGGCATTGCGGATTGGGTCGGTGGCTGCATTGGCGGCCGCCGTTGTTGCCAGCGCTTGCAGCGAGTCGATGAACGTGCGTGAGAAATGGGGCGTCAGTCTTGCACACTGGGGCCTCAGGCCATTGTATCCTATGCGCGAAAACGTCTATCTGGGTGATGTATACCTCTTCATGGAAAATCCATGTCGCGGTTCAAACATCGCCCGCATGCCTCAAAGCATTCTGCTCGGTGCTCTCCCGGAGCGCGATATTCAGCTGGCCTTCGAACAATTCTACGGCTCGCGGCCGCACTATCCACGTAGTGCCGCAACCAGCGGTTCCTCGACACCTTCTCCTGCAAAGACGGCGAGTGGCGAGAGCAAGGTCTCCGTCAGCATAAGTGGCCCAGGCTCAGTGACAGCCACGAGTGGGGCGACACCAAGTAGTTCAACATCTTCGAGCTCCGCATCAGGCGACAAAGGAAGAGACTCTCCATCATCAGACGAGAAGAATCCCATCTTTACTCCCGGCACTCCGCGTTTCACACGATTGCCAATGGCGTCCCTTCCCGACATCAAGCTCTATGACTATGTGGGCGGCACTGCAGGTGGTCTTTTTGGCCCCTTGTCGCTCGCTTTCGCAGGCGATAAATCGCGAGTGGTCAAAGTATCGGCGCAGCAAGTGGAAATGACCGAGTTGCCAGCGGGCGTTTTCTTGGCAATGGTCGATCGATACAAGGCAAGTGATACCTACCAAGAGATTCTACGGAATCTACCACGGCTTGCCTACAATCTGGAACTCGAGTTGCGTTCAGAACCCAACTGCCGTCCCAGAGATGAGCGCCCTCAAGCCTTCATTACATTCGTCAACAGCGTCTACTATACGCGCAATCTCTCATTCGAGTTTGGCGAGGATAGTTCATTCGCCGCCAAGCTCGCAGCAACTCTTCCGGCGACTTTGGCTTCTACGCCCGCGACCAGTCCATTCAGTCCGCCCAATTTGCCTGCTAGCGCTGCAAGCACCAATCCTGCTCAGGTGTCTTCCCAAGGTCTATTGTCGAGCCTAGGCACGATGTCGGGTGGACCAGGTGGGGGCTTTTCATTCGGAATAGGAACCAGCGGCAACCTTGCCCTCAACCAGACCTTCGCCCGCCCCATGGCCTTTGCTACGCATCACTCGATATTCGAACCGGTTTCGACGTCTGGCTCTCAGGTTGTCAGTCAGCCGACTGTACCGGACAGCCCAATTCCGACTATCGCTCCACCTGAGCAGCCCGCTATCCAGAGGCCTCCAGAGAGACTTAATCCACCTTCTTCCCCTGGGACCGTAGTGACACCTAAGCCCACACCAGTGCCTTATCCAGACCGGTCAAATCCCTTGAGCGTAGATATTCCCAAGATGTAGCGGCGAAGCCAACCGCGTGTTTATCGGCAGAAGAGACACTGTGCCGTACTAAGCAGCGGTCGGCCGATGCGGGCACTATTCCAAAGTGTCGCCGTCTGGCATGCACCCCTGGCTACCTCGGCTCTTGCTTCCAACAATCGAGTTCAATCTCGTACCCGCTTCAAAAGCTTCATTCATTCCATACTAAGCCGGCATCAGCGGTTGATATCCATGGTTTCCTACCGGCAAGGGCTTGCTCAGGATACCCTTACCGCCCTGCCGCTTCAGGTGAACCTCAGGACGCGCCAAAAATCTTGGTACAATGTTTCGGCGCAGCACGCTCGGCGATCTTCGCTTTACTCAACCGAAACGGCCAAACTCATGAAGGCAAATCACCATCCGCTCGTGAGCGTTCCCCTCGCGGCGCCGATCAACGCCGGGGGGGCAACCGGAGTAGCGTTCCGCCGGCGCTATTCTCTGTAGTGACAGGCGGCCCAATGGCCGGGGCGCTTCTCTTCGAGCAACGGCGCGCGCTGCGAGCAGTCGGGGCGGGCGATCGGGCAGCGGGTGTGGAAGTGGCAGCCCGAGGGCGGACGGATCGGGTTGGGCACGTCGCCTTCCAGCATGATGCGCTTGCGCTTGATCGTCGGATCGGGGATCGGCACGGCCGAGAGCAGCGCTTCCGAATAGGGATGGATCGGGGTGTCGTAGAGTTCCGCCGCGGGCGCGATTTCCACGACGCGGCCGAGATACATCACCGCGATGCGCGTCGAGATGTGCTCCACCACGCTGAGGTCGTGCGCGATGAAGAGATAGGTGAGGCCGAACTGCTCCTGCAGATCCTCCAGCAGGTTGATCACCTGCGCCTGGATCGACACGTCGAGCGCCGACACCGGCTCGTCGCAGATCAGCAGCTTGGGCTCGACCGCGAGGGCGCGGGCGATGCCGATGCGCTGGCGCTGGCCGCCGGAGAATTCGTGCGGGAAGCGGCGCATGTGGTCGGGCCGCAGCCCCACGGTCTCGAGGAGCTGCACGACGCGGTCTTCCATTTCCTGGCGGGATTTCACCAGCTTATGGATGATCAACGCCTCGCCGATGATGGCACCGATCGTGAGCCGCGGATTCAGCGACGCATAGGGGTCCTGGAAGATGATCTGCATGTCGCGCCGCATCGCCTGCAGCGCGTTGTGGTCCATCTTCATGACGTCGGCGCCCTGGAACCAGATCTCGCCGGAGCTGGGCTCGATCAGGCGCAGGATGCAGCGGCCGGTGGTCGACTTGCCGCAACCGGATTCGCCCACGACGCCCAGTGTCTCGCCCGCCGCGATATCGAAGCTGACGCCGTCGACGGCGTGCACCTTGTCGACCACGCGCGAAAGGATGCCGCCGCGGACGGCGAAGTGCTTGCGCAGGTCGCGGACCGAGAGGAGCGGCTTGGCGTCGGCGCGCGCCGGGGCGGCCGCGGGAGAAGCAACGGGGGCGCTCACAGCACGCACCTCACGAAGTGACCCGGCCCGACTTCCTTGAGCGGCGGCACGGCCTGGGTGCAGACATCCATGGCGAACTTGCAGCGGGCGGCGAAGCGGCAGCCCGGCGGCGGGTCGAGCAGGTTGGGCACGGTTCCGGCGATCGCCTCCAGCCGCTGTTTCTTCTCGGCCGAGCGGTCGACGCGCGGGATCGAGCGGATCAGGCCCTGCGTGTAGGGATGGCGGGGATCGCCGAACAGCGCCTCGACCGGCGCCTCCTCGACGACCTTGCCGGCATACATCACGGTGACGCGCTGACAGGTCTCGGCGACCACGCCCATCGCGTGGGTGATCAGCATGATCGCCATGCCGAACCGCTCCTTCATCTCCTGCATCAGCTCCAGGATCTGCGCCTGGATCGTGACGTCGAGGGCGGTCGTCGGTTCGTCGGCGATCAGCAGCTTGGGCTGGCAGGACAGCGCCATGGCGATCATCACGCGCTGGCGCATGCCGCCGGAGAACTGGTGCGGATAGTCGTGCACGCGGCGCTGCGGGTTGGGGATGTTCACGAGCCGCAGCATCTCCGCCGCGCCCGCGATCGCCTGCTTGCGCGACAGCTTCTGGTGCAGCTCGATCACCTCGGCGATCTGGTCGCCCACCGTGTAGACCGGATTGAGCGAGGTCATCGGCTCCTGGAAGATGATGGCAATCTCCTTGGCCCGGATCTTGTCCATCTCCTCCATGGAGAGCGGGATCAGGTCCCTGCCCTGCCACAGGATCTGCCCGTCCTCGAAGCGGCCGGGCGGCATGTCGATCAGCTTCAGCACCGAGCGGGCAGTGACGGTCTTGCCGCAGCCCGATTCGCCCACGACCCCCAGCGTCTCGCCGCGATCGATGTGGAGATCGACCCCGTCGACGGCGCGCACCATGCCGTCGTCGGTCTTGAACCAGGTCTTGAGACCGCGAATGTCCAGCAAAGGTTCGGTCACGCTACACCAGTCCTAGAGAACGCGTCGCGGATCGAGCGCGTCGCGCAGTCCGTCGCCGATGAAGTTGATGGCCAGCACCGTGATGAAGATCAGCGAGCCGGGGAACAGCGCCCAGTGCGGCGCGATGTCGAGATAATCCTTGGCGTCGCGCAGCACGCTGCCCCAGGTCGGCACGTCCGACGGGAAGCCGAGACCGAGGAACGACAGGGTCGACTCCGCGATGATCGCCGCGGCGACGTCGATGGTCGCGACCACGATCACCGGCCCCAGCGCATTGGGCAGGATGTGCTGCATCACCTGGCGCAGCCGCGAGGCACCCAGCGCGCGGGCCGCCTCGACGAATTCCTTTTCGCGCAAGGAGAGGAACTGCGCACGCACCAGGCGGGCCGCCGACATCCAGCGCGTGCCGCCGATGACGGCCACGATAAGCACGAAAGCGCCGCCCTCGACGCCCATCACGCCCTTCACCGGCTCGCGGAACAGGTAGATGACCAGCAGCAGCAGCGGCAGCTGGGGCAGCGACAGGAAGAGGTCGGTGACCCACATCAGCGCCGCGTCGACGCGTCCGCTCGACATGCCGGCGACGGCGCCGACCAGCACGCCGAAGAATATGGCCACGACCATCGCCGCGAAACCGACCGCGATCGAGATGCGGCCGCCGTAGATCAGCCGCGACAGGAGGTCCTGCCCCAGGTCGTCGGTGCCCAGCGGATGGGCCCAGGACGGCCCCTGCAGCTTGGCGGCGAAGTCGATCTCGTTGATCGGTACCCGCCAGATGAGCGGCCCGGCCAGGACGCCGAACAGGATCAGGCCCAGGGCGAAAGCCGAGAACAGCGCCATCCTGTGCCGCCTGAAGCGGCGCCACGCCTCCTGCCACGGCGAGAAGCTCTGCGCCTTGCGCGCGGCCGGGCCGCCGGCGGGAGCGCTAGCGGAAAGCGATGCGGGGGTCGAGCCAGCCATAAAGGATATCTGCGATGAGGTTGAAGATGACGACCAGGCAGGCCGAGACGAAGGTGACGCCCATGACGACGGGCGTGTCGTTGGAGAGCATCGAGGTGATCAGCAGAGAACCGATGCCCGGCACGCGGAAAATCTGCTCCGTGACGATGGCGCCGCTGAACACGATGGGCATCTGCAGGGCGACCAGGGTCACGACCGGGATCAGCGCGGTGCGCACCACGTGCCGGGTGATGACCTTGCGCTCACCGATGCCCTTGGACCGCGCGGTGGTGACATAGTCGAGCCGGATGACGTCGAGCACCGAGGAGCGCACGAAGCGCACCAGCGCCGCGCCCTGGAAGAGCCCCAGCACCGTCACCGGCATGATCGACTGCTTGATGTGCTCCCAATAGAAAGCCCAGCCGGTCGCAGCGATGTCGGCGCGATAGACGAAGGGCAGCCAGTCGAGCTGGATCGAGAAGATCAGGATCAGCACCAGGCCCGTGAAGAAGGTCGGCAGCGAGAAGCCGATGAAGGCGAAGGTGTTGGCGATCTGGTCGAACAGCGAATAGGGCCGCGTCGCCGCCAGCACGCCGACCGGAATGGCGATGAGGATCGCGAGGATCTGCGAGGCGCCGATCACGACCAGAGTCACCGGCAGGCGCTGCAGGATGAGCGTGCTCACGTCCATGCGGCTGACGAAGGAGAAGCCCCAGTCGCCCTGAAGCAGCGCGATCAGCCAGTGCCAGTAGCGCATCCAGATCGGGTCATCGAGGCCGAACTTGGCACGCAGGGCCGCGCGCACCTCGGGTGGCACCGCCGGGTTGGTGGCCAGTTCGTCGAAAGGATCTCCCGGCGCCAGGGCCAGGAGGGCGAAGAGCACGATGCTGATCCCGAGAAGACTCGGGATCATGATCAGGAGCTTCCGGATTACGTACTGCCTGCTCACGCGATCGACCTGCAAAAAAGAAGGCCCTCCCCACCTGTCGTGGGGAGGGCGTTTTCCGACTTAGGCGTCCTTGAACCAGTCGCTGAGGTCCGAGGTGTTGTTGTCCCAGCCGCTGATGTTGCAGTTGAGCTTGGCGGTCTTCGCCGAAACCGTCGGGCGCTGCACGATGCCCATGACGATCTGGTTCTGGATCGCGAGGTCGTTCAGCTTGATGAACGACGCGGCGCGCTTGACGGGATCGAGCTCGGCCTCGGTCTCGCGGTACAACTTGTCGGCCTCAGGGCTCTGCCAGCGGGTGATGTTGCGCCCCTGCCACTTGTTGTCCTTGGTCGCCGCTTCCCACGAGACGAACTGCAGCATGTGCGTGCCCGGATCGGGCTGGCCCATGGTGGTCGTGTACATCTCGAGGTCGGTGTAGAACTTCGTGTAGGTGTCCGGGTTGGCCACGTCCGACGAGAAGAACACCGATGCCGTCACCGACTTCAGCTCGATGTCGATGCCGGCCTTCTGGGCCGCCTGCTTGATGATGGCCTGCGTCTTCTGGCGCGGCTGGTTGATCGAGGTCTGGTAGACGAACTTGAGCTTCTTGCCGTCCTTTGCGCGGATGCCGTCGGCACCCTTCTTCCAGCCCGCCTTCTCGAGGATGTCGTTGGCCTTGTCGACGTTGAACTCGATCGGGTTGTTCTTGGAGTCGAAGCGCGACGGTCCATAGAGGAAGTTGCGCGTCGCCGGGCCGGTGCGGCCGTAGATGTGATCCTGGATCGACTTGTTGTCGACCAGCAGCGCCAAGGCCTTGCGGACCTCCGGGTCGCTGAGCGTCGGATGCTTGGTCTTGAGGCTCGACCGTTCGCCGTCGACTTCCGTCCAGGGATCGGTCGTGTTCATGAGGAGAAACTCGATATTGCCGCCCGGCGTGATCGAGACGCTGCCCTTGCCGCCTTTTTCGAGGCGCTGGAGGATTTCGTCCTCGACCTGCAGGTTCCAAGCGAAATCGAACTCGCCGGTCTGCAGCACCGCGCGCGCCGCCGAAACGGCGTCGCCGCCGCCCTTCATCTCGACCGAGTCGAAGTAGGGCTTGTTGGCCTGGTGGTAGTTCGGGTTCATCACGCCCGTCACCAGATCGCCCGGCTTGAAGTCCTTGAACATGTACGGGCCGGTGCCGACCGGCTTCAGGTTCGTGGGTGCGTCGCGCGACTTGGCGCCGATGAAGTCGGCGAACAGGTGCTTCGGAATCAGCATGCCGCGCGTGCCGACGAAGGCATCGGCCCAGAACGGGGTCGCCTTCTTGAAGGTCACCTTCACCGTGTACTGGTCGATCTTCTCGACATTCACGTCCTGGTAGGAGGCGATCGTATAGGCCGCCGTCGCCGGATCCTTGGCGTATTCCCAGTTGAAGACGACGTCGTCGGCCGTGAACGGCTTGCCGTCATGCCAGGTGACGCCCTGCTTCAGTTTCCAGGTGACCGACATGCCGTCGGCGGAAAGGCCACCGTTTTCCTTGGTTGGGATCTCGGCCGCGAGCTTGGGCTTGAGGTTGCCTTCGCCGTCCCATGCCGCCAGCGGCTCGTAGAACAGGCGCGAACCGTCCTGGTCCTTGGTGCCCACCGCAAAGTGCGGATTGAGCAGCGTCGGACCCTGCCACCACAGCAGCTTGAGCGGGCCGCCGCCGCCGCGCTTGGTCGGCTTGTAGGTCGAGGCCGGCTGGGCCATGGCCACGCCGGAGGACAGCAGGATCTGGCCCGCGGCGGGCGCCCCGATGCCAACGGCCATCATCGCCTGCACGAATCCGCGTCGCGACAGCTTGCCGGCCTTCACCTTCCCGATCAGGCCGCGCAGTTCACGTTCGTTCATGTCAATACTCCCAAGATCGATGCCTTCCCGATGCCGCCCTCGCTATGCTGCAAGATGCGTGCAATCCTTGATCGTTACAGGCTGTAACGTTGCCGTCAATGACAGCACTTGTGCAGGGGAGACACTGGTATGGCTTGGATAGCTCTTTTTCTGGCAGGACTGTGCGAAATCGGCTGGCCGGTCGGGCTCAAGCTCGGCTGGACCGACGAGGGAATCCGTCCAGGGTGGCTGCTTCTGGCGATCGTTGCCATCGTGGTGAGCGGCGCGCTGCTTATGTGGGCACAGCGTACCATCCCGATGGGCACCGCCTACGCGATCTGGACCGGAATCGGCGCCGTCGGCGCCTTCACCGTGGGCATCCTGGCGTTCGGCGATACCGCGTCGACGATCCGTATCGTCTCGATCGCCCTCATCGTGGCCGGCATCGTCGGCCTCAAGCTGGCCTGAGGGAGCCCTCCATGAGGATGAAGGACAAGGTCGCGCTGATCACCGGCGCGGCCAGCGGAATGGGTGCAGCCACCGCGCGCCTTTTTGCCCGCGAGGGCGCAAAGGCGGTGGTGGTGGCCGACGTGCTCGACAAGGAGGGCGAAGCCGTCGTTGCGGAGATCGGGAAGGCCGGCGGCACGGCGACCTACGTGCATCTCGACGTCACCAGCGAAGCAGAGTGGCAGGCCGCCGTGGACAGAACCGTGGCGACCCATGGCGGACTGCACGTGCTGGTGAACAATGCCGGCATCTCGGGCTCGGCCGCCGAGGATCTCTACGACACGGCGATCTGGCACAAGCTGATGGACATCAATTCGACCGGCGTCTTCCTCGGCATGAAGTACGGGATTGCCGCCATCCGCAGGACCGGCGGGCCGGGTTCGGTCATCAACCTGTCCTCGATCTCCGGCATCGTCGGCCAAGGCTACATCCATGTCGGCTACAACGCCTCGAAGGGCGCGGTCCGGTTGATGACCAAGGCGGCCGCGGCACAGCACGGCAAGGAAGGCATCCGCGTGAACTCCGTGCATCCCGGCCTGATGCCGCCGATGCGCACCTCGGGCCGCACCGCCGATCCGGTGCAGCGCGCCAAGACCCTGAAAGGCGTGCCGCTCGGCCGTGCCGGCGAAGTCGACGAGGTCGCCAATGCCATCCTGTTCCTGGCATCGGATGAGTCATCCTACGTCACCGGGGCTGAACTGGTGGTCGACGGCGGCTGGACGGCGGTCTGATGGCGGAGGAGCACAAGACCGTCCCGCCCTGGAAGGTCCTGGAGTCGAAATACAGCTACCGCGACCGCTGGCTGACCCTGCGCTCCGACACGGTCGAGTTGCCCAACGGCCGGGTGCTTTCGCCCTTCCACGTCATCGAGCAGCCGGACTGGAGTACCGCGATCGCCCTCACCTGGGACGGCAACGTGGTCCTGGTCGAGGAGTACCGCCACGGCGCGGCCGAAACCGTGATCGAGCTGCCCAGCGGCATCATCGAGGGGCCGGGCGAGCCGGTCGAGCACATGAAGCGCGAGCTCCTGGAGGAGACCGGGTTCGCCAGCGACGAATGGCATCCGCTCGGTAGCTTCTTCGCCAACGCCCCGCGCCTCAACAACCGAGTCCACTGCTTCGTGGCGCTCGACGCCCGCAAGGTCGCGGAGCCGAAGCTGGAGGACAGCGAGGTCATCGTCACCCACGAGGTCCCGTTCGACCGCTTCCTGCAGGAGCTTCGCGACGGCAGCCGGACATTCCACGGCTTCCAGGTCGGCACGATGTGGCTGCTGCATACCTTCGCCCGAAGGACACGGGACGAGCGCCTGGCGGCCATACTCTCCTGAGACGGAACGCCTAGAGCCGTTCCAGTTCACATTGACCCACTTACCTCATCCTGAGGAGTGCTGCGGAGCAGCGCGTCTCGAAGGATGGGCAACAGGCAAGGTGCGCGTTCCCACCCTTCGAGACGCATCGCTGCGCGATGCTCCTCAGGGTGAGGTCGTTGTTTGAATGTTCGGCTTGATTCAATCTCGCCCAGAAGCGCTCTAGCGGCGAAGCTCGCGCAGGCGCCCCGCGAAGGCGCATGCCATCAGGCCGCCGATCAGCGAGATATGCTCCATGGCGACGCGGAAGTGCGGCGTGCGGGCGGGCTCCTGCATCGTCCAGAATGGATGGGCGAGCAGGATGGCGACCACCAGGAAGCCGCTCAGGATCCCGCAGCCCAGCCACAGCCAGCGATCGAGCAGGATCATCAGGGAGCCGATCAGCAGGGTCGCGACCAGGACGATGTTGAGAACGCCCGCCGGTTCGAGCTTGAGCGACTTCAGTTCGGCGACGCTGTGCTGGAATTCGATCAGGTGCGCGAGGCCGGCGCTCCAGAACACGAAGGTCAGGACCAGCCGCGCCAAAAACCAACCGATGCCGCTGTCCAGAAAGGCTGCGATGGCGCGCGGCGTGTCGTTCCGACCCATTGTGTCTATCTCCCCCGGAAGTGTGCGGCGGACCAATATCCCGCCGGAAGGTCCTTGCCTAGACGGTCGGTGTCGCCGGCAGCCCGGGCGACAAGCTGTCCCCTTTCGCCGTCGTCGCATTTGGGCATAAATATGGCGATGGTTCGCAAACGACCCGATCAGGGCTGGCGCGCGGCGGCATTTGCCGTCGCCCTGTTTGCGATCACGCTCAACTTCCTGCAGCCCCTGGCCCACGCCGTCCTGATGCGCGACGGCGGTCCAGAGGCCGCCGCCAGGACCTGGGGCGTCTTCTGCCTCCCGACCGTCGACGAGGATGGGTCGCAGGCACCCGGCCAGACGGCCGGCAAGCTCCACGAATGCTGCCTTGGCCTCGCACACGCGCCCGTGCTCGGGGAGCCCGCAACCACCGCTTTCCTGCTTGTCGAGCCCGCCGCCGAGGCGATCGTCTTCGCTGGCAACGACGAGGCCCTGGCCCCCGTCGGCATCCGCGACGGGCCCCACCGACCGCGCGGCCCCCCTTCCCACGTCTGACGTCTGAAACCGCGACGCGCCTTGCCGTGCGTCGCGTTCGTCCGTCTTTCGTGGGGAGATTTTCATGCTGTCCGTACGCGCGGCCACAGGCGCCGCCTTTGCAATCCTGGCCCTCATCCCGACTCTTGCGCGGGCGCAGACCGCGCCGACCATCGTGGCCCCGGTCGGTGCACCCGCCACCGATCCTGCCGCACCGCCCGCCAACACTTCACCGGTGACGATGGCGCCGGTCACTGTCAGTGCCGGCCGCGGATCGAGCCTCGACAATCTCGACGTCAGCACCACGGTGATGACGCGCGAGCAGATCCAGAACAGCCCGGAGACCGGTGTCGACCAGATCGTGAACCGCATTCCGGGCGTGTGGCTGCCCAACATCCCGACCGGCCAGCTCCACCCGACCGCCCAGCCGGTGAACATCCGCGGCTTCGGCACGAGCACCACCATCAACACCCTGGTCATGGTCGACGGCGTGCCGGTCAACGATCCCTACTTCCGGACCATGAACTGGAGCGCCATCCCCAAGAACTCGGTCGAGCGCATCGAGGTCATCCGCGGCGGTGGTGCCACCAGCCTGTGGGGCAACATGGCGATGGGTGGCGTGATCAACATCATCACGCGCCAGCCCGAGAAGACCGGCGCCTCAGCCGACGTGAGCTACGGCAGCTACAACAGCTCGACCGCCGAAGCCGCCGCAAGCTACGTCATCAGCGACAAGGCCAGGATGGGCCTGTCGTACAATCACGCGCAGAGTTCGGGCTACAACCTCACGCCCGCACAATATCGAAACGTCAATCTCGTGCCGACAGCCTCAAAGGCCGACAACGTGGCCGCCAACGTCTACTTGGCGCCCAATGAAAGCCTCACGCTGTTCGCCAAGGCCTACTGGAACCAGGCCTACGAGGACGGGCTGGTCTGGCAGTTCGCGCACAACAACTGGTCGACCTACCGGCTGCTGGCCGGCGGCAGCTACAAGTTCAGCGAGAACCAGTCGCTGAACTTCAGCGGCTGGGTGAGCGGCGGCTCGTTCGGCACCATCAACGTGGCAAATGGCGGTTACACGCTGAACAACACCACCGCCACCAACCAGTTCGTCAGCCAGATCGAAGGAGCGCCCAATTCCGACATCGGCGGCTCGGCCTTCTATGAGGCCAATTTCGGCCCTCTGCGCGACGTGAAGATCGGCATCGATGCGCGGCGCACCCTGGTCACCGACAGGAACAACCTCTATTCCGGCGTATCGGCCAATCCCACGACCTTCGTGGTCAACGGCGAGCACCGCTTCCAGGGCATCTTCGGCCAGGGCACCTACCGCTTCACCGGCATCCCGATCGACGTCACGGTCGGCGTCCGCGGCGACTTCTGGCAGGCGATGAATGCCAGCGTTCTGACCCAGAACTCCAGCACGCTCAACGTGGTACCCAATGCGAGCGCCTCGAGCTTCGATCCGCGCATCGGCCTGAAGTTCTATGCCAGCGACGAGTTGACCCTGCGCGCCGCGATCTATCGCAACTTCTCGGCGCCCGGCATGAACCAGATGTACCGCGTGTTCGCGAGCGGCACCGGCTACACCACCATCAATCCCAATCTTCAGCCGATGACCAATTTCGGCCAGGAGGTCGGGTTCGACTTCGTGTGGAAGAGCTTCAACCTCTCCGGCACCTACTTCAACAACAACCTGAACAACTTCATCGACTTCATCACGGTCTGCAACACCAACCCCGCCTGCGCCGCACCCTATGTCTCGGCGGCCGGGCTCAGCCCCGCCTTCACGACGGTCCGCC
This sequence comes from Reyranella aquatilis, assembly GCF_020880995.1. Taxonomy (GTDB): domain Bacteria; phylum Pseudomonadota; class Alphaproteobacteria; order Reyranellales; family Reyranellaceae; genus Reyranella; species Reyranella aquatilis. The sequence continues at coordinate 44,491 of NZ_JAJISD010000009.1, forward strand.
AGTACCAGAATGTCGGCAACGCCACCTTCCAGGGTGTCGAACTGATCGCGACATGGCAGCCGTTCGAGCAGCTGCGGCTGACCGGCGGCTTCACCCAGACCACGGCCTATCTCACGAGTTCGGTGAACCCGACTCTCGTGCGCACCGGCGTGCAGCTCGGTCAGGTTCCGAACTACATGTTCACGGCCGGTGTCGAGTGGCGGCCGATCGAGAACCTCGTGCTCACGGCTGCGCTGAAGTCGTTCCCGCAATACTGGAACGACACCAACCACACCCAGTTGAACGATGGCGCGACCCTGATCGATCTCGGGCTGCGCTGGTCGCCGATGAAAGACGTCGATGTCTATGGCAGTATCCAGAACCTGACCAACGTCCAGTACCTGGCGCAGGGCTATACCCGCACTTCGTTCGAGGGCTCGACGGTCAATGCGTCGGCCATCCCGCAGCTCGGCATGCCGCTGACTGCGACCGCCGGCCTGAGGGTGAAGTTCTGATGCGCGCACTGCTTGCCTTCGCAGCGTTTCTCCTGCTCGCCGGCCCTGCCGGCGCGCAGCATCAGCACCAGCACGGCAAGCCGGCCGCCGCGACACCGGAGGCCTTCACCGCGACGCCGGCCTTCGGGCCGGACGGCACGCTGTGGCTCGCCCGGGCCATGGCCGACCGGATCGTCGTCGTGCGCTCGACTGACCTGGGGAAGACCTTCTCCGAGCCGGTCGCCGTTACGCCCGAGCCGATGAACCTCGACTGGGGGCCCGACGCGCGGGCCCGCATCGTGGTCGACCCGAAGGGCGGCCTGGTCGTCACCTTCGCGATCTTCCAGGATCGCAACTTCAACGGACGCGCCTTCTACGCGCGTTCGAAGGACAACGGCGCGAGCTTCGGCAAGCCGCAGCCGATCACCGCCGATGCCACCAGCCAGCGTTTCGAGACGGCGGCCGTCGATCCCTCGACGGGTCGCGTCTTCGCGACATGGCTCGACAAGCGCAACGGGCCGAAAGCCCGCGCCGCCGGCAAGCCCTATCCCGGCGCGGCGCTCGCCTATGCCTGGGAGGATGGCGAGGCAGGCTTCGGCCCGACCAGCATCGCCCTCGACAATACCTGCGAATGCTGCCGGCTCGGCGTCGCGTTCGCCGGCCCCGGCCGGCCGGCGGTGGTGTTCCGCAACATCTTCCCCGGCTCGATCCGCGACCATGGCGTCGTCACCTTCAAGGACGAGAAGACGCCGGGACCGGTGCGTCGCGTCAGCGCCGACGAGTGGAAGATCGAGGCCTGCCCGCATCATGGCCCTAGCCTAGCGATCCTGCCCGACGGCTCCTATCACGTCGCCTGGTTCACCGACGGCTCGGCGCGCAAGGGCCTGTTCTATGCCCGTGCCGATAATGGCGACACGCCGTTCGGCGCGCCGCGCGCGCTCTCCACCGCGAGGCGCCAGCCGGCCCGGCCGTATATTCTCGCCAATGGCACCGCGCTCCATCTTGTCTGGAAGGAATTCGACGGCACGAAGTCCACGGTGCGCTGGCAGGTGAGCCATGACAGTGGCCGCCAGTGGAGCGAACCGCGCACCGTCGCCGACACCGAGGATGCCTCCGACCATCCGCTGCTCGTCGCCCATGCCGGCCGCGCCTATCTCTCGTGGCTCACCCAGGCCGACGGCTACCGCCTGATCCCGCTGGAGGACCAGCCATGAAGCTTCATCGTCTCCTCCTCGCGCTGCTGCTTGCGGTCGCAGCGACCGGCGCCAAGGCCGCCGATCTCCAATCGTTCGGCCGGGGGAGCTGGTCCAAGCTGCGCGCCGCCCACGACGGCCAGCCGACCGTCATCCATTTCTGGGGACTGACCTGCGCACCCTGCCTCGTCGAGATGCCGGAATGGGGCAAGCTGAGTGCCGAGCGGCCCGATATGCGCCTTGTGATGATTGCGGCCGATCCGGTGCCGCAGGATCCCGCGCGCGTGAACGACATGTTGGCGCGCGCCGGTCTCGGCAAGGCCGAGAACTGGGCCTTCACCGACCGCTTCAACGAGCGGCTGCGCTACGAGGTCGATCCCGCCTGGGCCGGCGAACTGCCGCGCACCCTGCTGATCGATCGCGACGGCAAGGAGACCGTGCTTGCCGGCGTAGCCGAACTCGCGGAGGTGCGGGCCTGGCTCGACGCCCAGAAGAAACGCTGATCACCCGAATTCATTCATCAGGAGCACGTACCATGTTCGCCCGTCGCCTCATTCTCGCCGCCGCCGTTTCTCTCCTCACCGTCCCGGCGATGGCCCAGGACTACAAGCTCGGTTCGCTCGAGATCACTGCGCCATGGACCCGCGCCACCGCCCCGACCGCCCGCAGCGGCGGCGGCTTCATGACGATCACCAACAAGGGCACCACCGCCGACCGGCTGGTTTCCGCCCGCAGCACCGTGTCCGACAAGGTCGAGATCCACGAGATGCAGATGGACGGCAGCGTCATGCGCATGCGCGAACTGGCGAAGGGCCTCGACATCCCCCCCGGCGCGACCGTCATGCTCAAGCCCGGCAGCTATCACATCATGTTCATGGAACTGAAGGCGCCGCTCGCGAAGGACGCCAAGGTGCCGGTCACGCTGGTCTTCGAGAAGGCCGGCAGCATCGACGTGCAACTCGATGTCCAGGCGATGGGCGCCATGCCGCACGGGCACGGGAAGAACTAGAATCGCCCCGCCTCAAACCCCGCACCACCTCATTCTGAGGAGCCGTGCGGAGCGCGGCGTCTCGAAGGATGGTCAACCAAGATGGTGCGCGTGCCCATGCTTCGAGACGGCTGCTTCGCAGCCTCCTCAGCATGAGGTCGGTGTTTATGGTCGACTATGAAAGCCGACCATCGTTCGCTACATCGCCTTCAGCAGTTCGAGGGCGATCAAGACCATGCCGATCACCGACACGAACCAGGCCAGCGTGCGCAGCCACGCGATCCCTGCGACATAGATCACGGCGTAGGCGACGCGGCCCCAGAAGAAGATCGCCGCGCCCATAGCGGTCATGGCGTTGGCCTTGCCGGCCACCGCGGCGATCAGGACCAGCGCCGCGAACAGCACCATGTTCTCGACCATGTTGAGATGGGCGCGCTTGGCGCGTCCCGCCCAGCCCTTGATCTCGGGCAGGCCCTCGCGGTTGCCGGCAAGCGTGTTGATACCGACGGCCTGGTTGGCGCCGGTGGCCGCCACGAGCATCTGGACGAACGTCAGGATCACGGAGAAGAGAAGGTACTTCAGGTCCGGAGACATTTGCGTTTCTCCCCTTATCGTTATTTGGTCCCGAAGAGACGGTCGCCCGCATCGCCGAGCCCGGGAACAATGTAGCCGTGATCGTTGAGCTTTGCATCGATCGCCGCGGCGAAGACCGGCACGTCGGGATGGACCTCGGCGAAGGTCCGCGCGCCCTGCTCCGAGCCCAGCACGCAGATGAACTTGATCCGCTTGGCGCCGGACTCCTTCAAGCGGTCGACCGCGGCAATGGCCGAATGGGCCGTGGCCAGCATCGGGTCGCAGACGATGACGTCGCGATCGGAGATGTCCTGGGGAATCTTGAGGTAATACTCGACCGCCTGCAGCGTGCGCGGGTCGCGGTAGAGACCGACATGCCCGACACGCGCCAGCGGCACGAGGTCGATCACGCCCTCTGCGAGGCCGAGGCCCGCACGCAGGATCGGCACGACGACCAGCTTCTTGCCGTCGAGCATCGGCGCATCCATCGCCTCGATCGGCGTCTCGATGCGTGCCTGCATCATCGGCAGGTCGCGCGTCGCGTCGTAGCCCAGCAGCAGGCCGATCTCGCGCAGCAGGCGCCGGAAGTTCGTGCTCGACGTCGCCTTGTCGCGAAGCTTCGTGAGCTTGTGCTGCACCAGCGGATGCGACACGACATGGATCGAGTGCGGCAGTGACATGAAACGACTTCCCTCTTTGTGGCCCACCCTTCGAGACGCGGTCCTCCGGACCGCTCCTCAGGGTGAGGTCTATCTCAAACCAACACTTCCAACCTCATCCTGAGGAGTGCGTGAAACGCGCGTCTCGAAGGATGGGCGACGGACGCAATGCTAGAACACCGTGCCGTCGCTTTCGACGGTGATGGGCGGCCCTCCGCCCGGACGCCGGTCGGCGGCCAGGCGGCGTCCCGCAAACCATGTGCCGGCTTCCAGCACCTTCACCAGCGGCAGGTGCTGGGCATCCATACCCAGATGCAGCCGGACATGCCCGGCAATCTCGTCGAGCAGCGCCACGGTGAGCGCCCGCCATTCCACGATCGCCTCGTCGCCGGGCGCAAAGCTCTTTTGCAGCAGCACGCGCTGCTTGGGCCGCAGCGCGCCGGCGTCGACCAGCAGGCCGCCATTGCGATACTCGGGCAGGCCGGTCAGCGCATCGAGGGCCACGACCTTCAGGCCCGCGCCCTCGATCGGCTCGACCAGCGAGTAGCTCATCCACTGTGACAGCTTGTGGAACGGCACCAGCCCGACCACCGGATGCTCCCACACGTCGCCGCGCGGCGAGGGCCAGATGGGCGAGAGCCTGTCCAGGACAGCGGCGAGGATGGATTCGGCCTTCACCTCGCCGCCGCCGGTTGCATTGTCCGCCACGATGTCGAACAGCGCGCCGGGCCGCTCCAGGCCAACGCCGCCCAGCTTGCGCAGCAGATCGGCGCGTCCCTCGAGGCCGAGCAGCGGATTGTGCGCCTTCACCTGGAAGCCCATGGCGACGTCCATCGGCGTCAGCGTCGCCAGCCGCTCGGCATCGACACGCAACGGATCGCCCTTGGCGTCACGACTGAAGGCACCGTTGGCGAACATGTGCAGGCTGGCGACGCCCAGCCCTTCGGAGCGGGCATAGGTTTCGCCCGTGCCCGGCTCGCGGTAGCTCCAGTCCGGGCCGGCGCCCGCGTCGAGCAGGACGGACACGACCGCGAGGTCGATGCGACGGCGCGCAATCTCCTCGGCCGGAAGATGGGCGAGCCTATTGGCCAGTGCGCTCCAACGGTCGCGGCCGCCGACTTCGAAATGCCGCCAGCGCGAATGGAACGGGATTGCCGCCGGATCGGGAAAGCGCTCGCGCGCGACGGCGAGCGTCGCCTGCACGGCGTTTTCCAATCCGCTGGCATCGAGCTGGAACCATTGCGATTGCCCGTCCTGGACGAACTTCAGGACCTTCGACGCCCGTTCGCGGATCGCGACGGGCGTGCGGAGATAGGCCAGATCGTTTCTCAAGACCGGCGCCCGCGAACCGGTGTCGTCCTGGGTCCAGCGAAGGATCCTTCGCTGCGCTCAGGATGACAGAAAAATGAATCACTCATCGAGGCCACGTCCCTTGGCCCGGGCCAGTTCGTTCGAACCCGGCTTGGTCGGGCTGAAATAGCCTGCGGCCTTCTTGGCATCCATTTCGACGAGCGCGTCGGCGGGGATCAGGTGCTCGGGGATCGGCACCTGCTCGACGATCTCGATGCCCTGCTCGCGCAGCGCATCGGACTTCATGTTGCTCATCGAGGCGAAGCGGTCGATGCGGCCGATGCCCAGCCAGTGGAAGATGTCGGGCATCAGCTCCTGGAAGCGCATGTCCTGCACGCCCGCGACGCATTCGGTGCGGTTGAAGTATTGCGCCGCCGAATCGCCGCCGGGCTGGCGCTTGCGTGCGTTGTAGACGAGGAACTTCGTCACCTCGCCCAGCGCCCTTCCTTCCTTGCGATTGTAGATGACGACGCCGACTCCGCCCTTCTGGGCCATGTCGATGCAGATCTCGATGCCGTGTGCGAGATAGGGCCGGCAGGTGCAGATGTCGGAGCCGAAGACGTCGGAGCCGTTGCATTCGTCGTGGAGGCGGCAGGCGATCCTCGTCTCCTGCTTGCCGAGCTTCGACACGTCGCCGAAGAAATAGACCGTGGCGCCGCCGATCGGCGGCAGGAACAGTTCGAGGTCGGGCCGTGTCACCAGTTCGGTGTACATGCCGCCGGTCTGCTCGAAGAGCGTGCGGCGCAGGTCGGTCTCCTTGACGCCGAAACGCTCGGCGATGCCGGGCAGCCACCAGACCGGCTCGATCGCCGCCTTCGTCACCTTTACGTCGCCGGTGCCGCTCAGTATGTCGTTGTCGGGTTTCAGCCGGCCGGCCGCCAAGGCCTCCATGATCTCCGGCATGTTCACATGCGCCTTGGTGATGGCAATGGTCGGGCGGATGTCCCAGCCCGCCGCCAGCTTGTCGGCGAAGACTTCGGAAACCAGATGGCCCCACGGGTCCAGCGACACGATCTTCTTCGGGGCGAACCAGGCCTCGAAGGGCCCGATGCGCTCGGCCGGCGAAGTATTGGTGAGGTCCGGCCGATGGTCGGCCTTGAGCTCCTTCGCCGCGATCGCCAGCGCGCGATAGATGCCGTAGCTGCCGGAATGGACGCCGATGACGTTGCGGTGGGAGCTCAGGCCGACCGTGCCCACGACAGGGCCCCTGACCGCGGGATCGCGCGCACCCCACACCACCGGAGGAGCCGGCTGGCCGCCCTGGCTGGGATGCGTATTCAGTCTGATGTGCGCCATGTGCTTTCCGGTCCTCTGGGAGCGGGAAAGCGAGGAAGCTTACAGCGGCCAGATGACCAAAGGAAGACGCTGGTGAAACCGGCAAAAGCGTGCGGCGGCAAACTTTCATGCGCCATGATGAAGAGCGCCATCGCCTAATGCACCGAGCGAGTGCCTGGCTCACTTTCCGCCGCCGCCACCACCGCCATCGCCCCCACCACCGTCACCCGTTCTCCCTATCCATTTGCCGCGAGGTCGATGGCGCGGCGGTACATGGTCATCGCGGCTTCGGGCGTGTTGTAGCCCGCATGCGCCGTCAGCGTGACATTGTCGAGTTTGAGCAACGGCTCGTCGGGCGGCGTGGGCTCCAGGCCGAAGACGTCGGTCGCATAGTGACCGATGCGGCCCGCGCGCAGCAGGTCAACCAGCGCTGGCTCGTCGACTATGCCCGCACGTGCGGTGTTGACGATGATGACGCCCGGCTTCGTTTTTTCCAGCTTCGCACGATCGAGGAAGCCGCGCGTGGCGTCGTTGAGGGCGAGGTGCAGGCTCACGATGTCGGACTGCGCCAACAGTTCGTCGATCGTGACCGTCTTCACCGAACTGTCCGCGACAGGCGAGCGGTTATAGGCGATCACGTTCAGGCCGATGCCCTGGGCAATGCGCGCCAGTTCGCGCCCGATGCCGCCCAGCCCGACCACCCCCAGCGTCTTGCCGCGGAGTTCCATGCCCTGCATCGGCCGCCAGCCGCCGCCGCGCACGATGCCGTGCATGGTCGCGATGTGCCGGGCCGCGGCAAAGACCAGACCCATCGCATGCTCGGCCACCGTCGTGTCGCCATAACCGCCGATGGTCGAGACCTTGATGCCCAGCCGCTCGGCCGCCGCGACATCGACATAGCTCGAGGCGCCCGTGCCGAGGAAAACGATGTGCTTCAGCCCGCTGCAGCGCCTGAGGGTCGGCTCGCTGAAATAGGTCGCATCGTTGATGATGGTGTCGTAGCCCGCGGCCTTGTCCGGCACGTGTTCTTCCGGCACCGGTCCCATGTTGATCGTAACCGGGATGTCCGCGGGGCCGTGAACCTGCTTCCACACGCGATCGATGTCTGGGGTCGAATCGATGAACAATGTCCTGGCCATGGGCAGTCCTCCACACGGGAACGACGATAGTCCGCAGATTGCCAACCGTCTGCTAGGATGGCGTCGATGAACCGACGCTCCTTCCTCGGCGCCCTGCCGATCCTCGCCGCTGCGCCCGTTTCCGCGCAGTCGCTTCCCGCCATCCGGACCCTCTCCCTGTCGGCCGCGCCCGCCAGCACGACGGTGACCGGCACGCTCGCCGACATCAAAGCCCGCGGGCTCTACTATGTGCCCGGGCGCGCGGGCGAGACGATGAACGTCATGGTGACCTCTCCGGGAAACAACGTCGTGTTCCAGATCTGGGAGCCCGGCACTCTCGTCCGACTGAATCCGGATGGGACGCCGAGCCTCGACGGCAAGCCGATGCACGATGCCGGACCGACAGACGAACCCGCGGCATGGATAGGCGCCCTCCCCAAGACCGGTCCGTATCTGCTGATGGCCTACAGCCGCCGGGACGCGGCGAGCTACACGCTCACCATCAGTGTCACAAGCCAGTAATCCCAAGGCATATTTTTAAAGGTTGCGCCTCCACTGCAATATGCATAGCCTGCCCGCGTGTGTGGGTGGGCCGGCATGGGGATGCCGGACCCGTCAGTTCGACCTCTGGAATTGACGCAGGAGCTGGACATGAAAATGCTCTTTGCGGGCGCGTCGGCGCTCGCGGTGGCGGTCGTCGTGGCCGCCGGCACCATTGCCTATTCGCAACAGAGCGCCGTGCCCGGAAGGTCAGCGCCAGGCCAGGGGATACAGCCTTCCGGCCAGAGCCAGCAGGCGTGCCTGACGCAGTACAATCCCATGCCCGGACAGTCCGCGATCACGATGATCCGCGCCGGTTACGAGATCAAGGCAGCGGTCCCCAACGGCCTCTGGCTCCAGAAGGACAAGGACCTGTACTACTGCAATTCCGGCCGGCCGGTGGAAGGCGACGTGCAGTGCTGGCAGATGCGCGAAGTCACACGCTGCTGACCGGCGAGCCGGAACCGGGCATTCTCAGCCACAAACTTTGCGGAGGATCCAATGCCCGACCTGTTTCCCACGACCGGCGAAGCCGAACAGGAAAAACTGAAAGAGGAGACGGCGGCCGGCGCCGGCGGGATCGTCAACCATCTCGGCCCTGACTCCTTCAGGAAGGACGGGCTGCGTCCCTTCTTCGAATACAGGCCGCTCGGATTGAAGGAACTGACCGGCGGCAAGGTCGGTGCCCATGTCATCCGCGCCGTGCCGGGCCAGCATCCCGACGCGCCACGGCACAGTCACGCGCTCGAGTTCCAGTTCGTCTACATCCTCAAGGGCTGGGCGATCTTCGAGTACGAGGGCTACGGGCAGCACAAGCTGGTGGCCGGCTCGACCGTCTACCAGCCGCCCGGCGTGAAGCATAAGGAGATCGACCATTCCGACGATCTGGAATTGATCGAGATCACCATGCCCGCCGACTTCGAAACCACCGTCGTCGAGTAGTCACGAGGGTTCACATTTCCGAGTACAGGACGGACGCGGGGCGCCCGTTCGTTGAACGTGCGCGCCGATTCACATAGGGTTTTGGTGATTTCGGCTGAATAGGATCGGAATGAAGTCGCTGCTGGCCATTCTCCTCACTTCCCTGGCAATCGGGACGGCGTGGGCGCAGCCGCAGCAACCTCCGCAGGGCAAGCCGCCCACCTGTGTCTCGCAGTATTCGGAAGCGGCCGCAATGTCGCCGGGTCTGCTGATCTCCACGGGTTTCGACATCAAGGCCGCCATTCCCGGCGGTGTGTGGCTGCAGAAGGACCGGGAGGTCTACTTCTGCAATACGGGCCGCGCCGCCGATGGCGAGACCCTGTGCTGGAAGCTGCGCGTCCCGGTCAAGGGCCAGCCCTGTCAGTAGCCGCTCAGGCGCCGTGGCGCAGCAGGCGGCCGGAATGGGTGTTGGTCGGACGGTCGTCGCGCATCGTGACCTCGCCATTCACCAGAATGTACTTGTAGCCCGAAGCACGCTGCACGCGTCGCCACTCGCCGCCGGGGAGGTCGTGCGCGATCTCATCGGGCAGGACCTTCAGCCCATCGTAGTCGTAGATCACGATGTCGGCCGGCGAGCCCTTCTTCAGCATGCCGCGGCCGCGGAAGCCGGCGACCTCGGCCGGCAGCGCCGACAGGCGCCAATGTACGTCCTCCAGGCTCAGCATCCCGTGCTGGCGCACCACCTTGCAGATCGTCTCGGTGGGATAGCGGCCGGCCGTCAGGAACTTGGTGTGGGCACCGCCATCGGAGACGCCGAACAGGATGTAGGGATCGTCGACCAGTTCCTTGAGATACTCGATGCTGCCGTTGGGAGGTGCTGCGAAGAACTCGGTCTCGAGATTCTCCTCGACCGCCATGTCCAGCATGACATCGACCGGATGCTTGCCCATCTTCTCGCCGGCATGGGCCAGCGTGTGGTCGAGCCATTTCTTGTTGCGTTCGAGCTTGGGCCCGACGATGGCGATCTGCGGCAGCGGGCCGGTCGCGGTGATCGGCAGGTTCTCCCGCAGCTTCGCGCGGCGCGCCGGGTCGGCGAGCTTGGCCAGCCGCTCCTCGTGCGTTCCCGTCGTCGCGTCGCACCAGTCCTGCGAATCGTCGAACAGGTTCCAGTCCTCGAAGGTGAAGGTGAAGCCGGCGTCGGTCGTGAGCCCCTGCCCGACCACGCGGATGCCGCGCTCGCGGCAGCTCTTCAGCCAGGCAAGCGCGCGGCGATGGATCTCGGGCCGGTGATCGAAGGCCTGGACGACGTTCATGATCATCGGCCGGCCGCTCAACGTCGCCAGTTCCTCGTAGAAGGCGCGATCCCTGGCATTGTCGCCCGAGATCAGCAGCATCTGCATGAAGCCCTCGTTACGCTCGGCCAGGACGCGGGCGAACTCGCGGCAGGTCTCGTCATGCATGACGTCAGTCGGCATCGGCGTGCCGTCGTAGTCGCGCTGCACCGCCGACGGGCCGGTCGGCAGCATGCGTTGCGCCGACCAGCCGCAGGCACCCGCATCCATCGCCTCGTTGAGCAGGCGCCTCATTTCCGCATGCTGCTCCGGCGTCGGCAGCTTGCCGGCCTTGGCCGCCTCGAAGCCCATCACCCAGATCAAGAGCGGTGAAATCGGCACATAGGGCAGCACGTTCACCGCCTTGGGCGCTGCGTCCACACTGTCGAGGAACTCCGGGAAGGTCACCCAGTTCCAGGGCATGCCCTCCTTCATGGAGGCCATGGGAATCGCCTCGACACGGGTCATCGACATCATGGCGCGTTCACGCTCGGCCGGACGCACCGGCGCGAAGCCGAAGCCGCAATTGCCGATCACGACCGAGGTGATGCCGTGCCACGACGACAGCGTGCAGTAGGGATCCCAGAAGAGCTGGGCATCATAATGGGTATGGAGGTCGACGAAGCCCGGCGCCACGATCAGACCGCCGGCATCGATGACATCATCGGCGGCGCTCGCCGCGATCTGGCCGATCTCGGCAATGCGACCGTCCTTGATGCCGATGTCGCCACGAAACCGCGGCAGCCGGCTTCCATCGACGATCATGCCGCCGCGGATCACGCGATCGTAACGCGCCATTCGTTCCCTCCGGTTTTGCCGGAAGCGTGCGGATGGCCCGTCGGCCTGTCAACGCGGTTGGGTCGCGCCGCAGAACTCAGTTGCGCTTGGTTATATGGATGAAGCCGTTGTTGGTGTTGGGCCGGTAGCTGACGTTGTAATGCCCGCCATTGCCGACCTGGGCACAGCTGTTGCCCGCCGTCTGCACGCGCGCGATGGCATACTTCGTCCAGGCGCTCCCCTTCGACATGTCGACGTCGAGTTCGAACACGAGGTCAGGCGAACTCCTCTGCGCGTTCGCGTACTGCCAGCACAAGGCAGTCTGGTAGCCCGGCCGCAGCGACGTGGTCTTCCACTCGCCATCGCCCCACTTGTAGCGGTAGCTGATCTGGGCCTGCGTCTGATTGTGCAGACAGGCGCAGCCATGCGTGATCTGCTGGGCGGCCGCCGGCCGGGAAAACGACGCGCCGCCCACACCGACGAGCGCCACAGCCACGGCGGCCGCCTTTAACCCTGATTTCATTGAACTCCCCCGAGTGACGCTCCGAGCCTAAAGTTACTGCCCTGAGGCTGCAAGCTTCACGAATTGGCGTTCAACCAGATTTGTTCCGGCAATCGAAGGTGACCACGCGGGGCGCGTAGGGCTGCAGCGGCGGGGCGTCCGGAAAGCTCTTCTTCGGCCACGTTCCGTCGGCCAGGTGGCGATCGATCACCGGCACAAGGAGCTGCAGCACGATCCAGGCCCGAAGCCTCTCCCCCTCCGGCGTGCCATGGATGGCGTCGACGAAGAGGTCGGGGTCGGAGGGCATCAGCCTGGCGACGTCGAGAAAGTCGATGCCGCGCAGCCGGGCGAACTTCTCCAGCACGCGGTTCTGGAACAGCGCCAGGCGCTCGAGGTCGCGATAGCGGAACGGCGCATAGCCATAGTTGAGATATTCGAGGATCAGCCGGTGCCGCGCGGGATCCAGGACCATGCCGTCGGACACCAACCACTTGTACGAGGCGATCGCCAGCTCGCCGCCGGCCTTTCGGGCCGTTGCATCGATCCGGCCAAGGTCGGCGAGGATGGTCGCGAGATTCACCGGCAGATCGACGCGCGCGATGTCGGGATCCTTCTCGTCGAGACCCTTCGGCCAGACGACCTTATAGTCGGGCTTCGGCCACTCGCGTCCCTCGGTGATCGCCCTGGCGGTTGCGTCGCCCCGTGCATCGCCGGATTTCTCCCCCGGAGCTGAGCCGTATTGCGCCAGGAAGTTCTCAAGCCGACGGGCCAGCGCGAAGGTATAGCCAAGATCCACCAGCACACGGTGCAACAGGCCGGGCTCCGGCTGTGGCTTGATCCGCAGGCTGGGCTGAGGCGGCGGCATGTCGGGTACGATCGTCTGCAGGAAGAACTGGTTGGCGCCCTCGTAGTAGACGACAAGATCGGGCGAGAGCGGCGCCACCTCGTTCTTCATGATGGCCGCTATGTCGGGCGATGCGATGCTTTCACGGCCGGCGTTCAGCACCTCAAACCGGAGGTCGAGTTTCTTCGCCGCCGCCCAGCGGTTGAGCCAGTAGCCCACATGCTCGGGATACGAATAGAGAAAGTTGTGCGAACTGACCGTGGTCGAGGCGCCGATGAAGGCGATCCGGATCGTCTTCGGTTGCCGCGCCACCGGCACGGGCGGTCCGCGAAAGCCGTACTCGTTGGTCACCAGCCCGATCGGCGTCGTCCTGTTCGGAAGGAAGCGGAAGCGTGGCCAGCGTTCCCCATCCGCCGGATCGTAGACGTAGATCTGACCCGGAGCGTCCTTGAGGTAGAAGTGCTTGCACGGATCGGGACCCACGAAGGCGCTGTTCCACGCCTTGAACATGTCCGACCGCCGGGTGCCTTCCGTCACGCCGCTCGCTTCGACGCGGCGGATCAGTTCGATGTCCTCGGGCCTGGCCGGCTGGCGGTTCGGAAGCGGCGCCGGGTTCTCGCCGAACCAGGCGCGCTGAACGCCTTCCGCCAGTGGAATTTCAGCGAGATGCTTCAGCGCATCGCTCGGCGCTTCCGCTTCGAGCCATCGCACCAGCCCTTCGGCCGCCGCGGTGCAAAGCACCACGGAAAACAGGACCAGAAGCGCGTTCTTCAGCAGGGTCGGCACAGCTGGATGTTTAGTACGCCCCCCGGCCCAAGGCCAGCAAGGCGGGCGATCTCGCCGCGCCGGCGACCGTGCTATAACGGCGAGGCACCCCGCGGAGAGTTCGATGCAGTTCGGCTGGCTTACCCTTGCGATGTCCCCCTCGCCGGACGAAGACGCTTCCCGGATCGACCAGATCGTGGCGCAGGCCTGCGAGGCCGAGCGGCTGGGCTTCTCCGACGTCTGGCTGACCGAGCACTATTTCACCGGCGAGAGCGTCTACTGCGATTCCCTGATGTTCGCCGCTGCGCTGGCGATGAAGACCAGCAAGGTCAGGCTGGGGTTCGCGGTGGTGCAGACTCCCTTCCACCATCCGGTCCGCCTCGCCGTCCAGCTCGCGCTGCTCGACAATCTCAGCAAGGGTCGCATCGACGTCGGCATCGGCAAGGGCACCGCCTACAACGAGTACGAATTCGTCGGCCACGGCCTGCGCAGCACCGACAGCCGCGAGCGCATGGAGGAGGCCGTCGACATCCTGCAGCGCGCCTGGGCCCAGTCGCCGCTCGACTACGAAGGCCGTTTCCACAAGCTGCATGTGCCCGCGATCCGGCCGAAGCCGGTGCAACAGCCCGGCCCGCCGCTGTGGCGCAGCGTGATCTCGCCGGGTTCGTTCAAGGAATGCGGCAGGCTCGGCGTGCCGATCCTGACGGCGCGCCTGCCGGTCGAGCGCATCAAGGAACGCTGGGCGACCTACGCCGCCGGCATCGACGAAGGCGGCCATGATTCCGCAACGAAGGCGCGCCTGCTCGCGCAGAGCGCGCTGTGGCGCAACGTCTACGTTGCGGAGTCCGACGCCGAGGCGGAAGACACGCTCTCCGCCCTGCTCGTCGAAACGCGCGCCCACATGATGCATGTGCGCGAGGCCTACAATCCGGACGACTTCGAGCCCGAGCCCGCCACGCTCAATGCCTGGACCGATCCCAAGGTCCCGGACTCCGAAGCGGTGCCGTTCGTGTTGCGCACCGGCTCGCTGTACGGTTCGGCGAAGCGGGTTCGCGAACAGGTGGCCGAACTGCGCGACGTCGGCGTACAGCATCTGCTCTGCCAGACCGGCTTCGGCGCTATGGATCACGTCCAGAACCTTGCCTCCATGCGCCGCTTCGGCGAGCAGGTGATGCCCGCTTTTTCCTGAGGCACCGTCCGGGAACGCACTGGCCGACGCGCCATCGTCTGCGATGGGTGGAGGCTCCTGCGAGGAGGCGGACGCCCGACGACTGTCGATCGCCCCTCCCACCCCATGGCGAGTGACGGTGGCATGCCGAGAGTTCAGGCGCTGTCTCCCGATCGCCGGAGAATGCCCGTGAACCCAGGAGACGAGCCCTTGCAAAACCGCCTGCTGGCGGCGCTGTCGACCTCCGACCTCGACTTGCTGAAATCATCGCTTCACGGGGTCGATCTCGGCGTCCGACAGGTCCTCGAATCGCCAGGCCAACCGATCCTCGACGTCTGCTTCCTGCAGAGCGGATTGGTTTCCGTCGTCGCCACCACCCGACCGGATCACCGCATCGAGGTCGGCATGGTCGGCCACGAGGGCATGACCGGCCTGGCGGTCGTTCTCGGCGACGATCGTGCGGCCAACGAGACGGTCGTCCAATCAGCCGGCAGCGGCCTGTGCATCGGTGCCGAAGCGCTGCGCTCCGCTATGCAGCGCAGTGCGTCGCTGACCGCCCTGCTGCTGCGCTACGTCCACTTGTTCCTGCTGCAGGGCAGCCAGACGGCGCTGGCGAACGGGCGGGGCCGGCTGGATGAGCGGCTCGCCCGCTGGCTGCTGATGTGGCACGACCGGCTGAACACCGACGACCTCGTCATCACGCACGAGTTCCTGGCGCGGCTGCTCGGCGTGCGGCGCCAGGGCGTCACGGAAACGCTGCATGCCCTCGAGGGAACCGGACTGATCCGCTCGAAGCGCAATCTGATCAGGATCGTCGACCGCGAGGGGCTTCAACGCGCCGCCAAGGGCTTCTACGGCATCCCCGAAGCCGAGTACGACCGCTCGATCCCCAGCCTTGCCGGAACGCCGGGCGGAAGGGCTACTTCGGACAGTCGCCCAGACGCTTGCCGCTCAGTTCACTCTTGCCCTGGACCGTGGTCCCCGACTTGTCGGCCGCCTCGAGCTGGCCGAGCCCCTGGTAGCTGGTCGCCGTGTAGCTGACCTCGGCCTTCGCCGTGACGCCAGGCAGCTGGTCGTTGGGCGGACAGATCAGGGTCGCGGCGAGCACGCCGGCCTTCATCGCACCCGGCTCGTACTTGCAGCCATGCTTCTTCATGTCGTCCGGCGCCGGGAACAGCAGGCGCTCGAGCTGGGCCTCGTCGGCGGCAAGGCAGACCTTCTTCGACGTCGCGGGCATCTCCGGCATGCCTTCCATGGAAGTCTTCTCGGTCGTCTCCCACTCGCCCGCCTGGATGGCCGTCTGGGCACCCGCGGGGACAGCGACGGCGATCGATCCGATCAGTAGCGCGCCGGCAAGGGCCGACGCTCGCGACAGCTTCATTGAAGACTCCTGACTACACATGCATTGGGACCTTACCCGATGCCCGGGCGCCGCGTCGCCTACCTCGGCAGGCCATCGATCCAGCGTCGCGCCGGTTCGACGTCGGAAAAAACCCGCATGGGCCGGTCGGCAGCGGCGAGAATGCCGAGGACACGTGAGACGAGGTCGGCCTTGTCGGGCGGGATCACGATTGCAAGCGGACCGGGCGTTGCGGCGGCGTGGCGTTCGCGGAGGCGCACCCCGATGGCCAGCAGGTCCTCGGGCGTCATGTCCGTTTCTCCCCGGCTGCCGTCGAACAGCTTGCGATAGGGCTAGGTGCCGGCCCCGTTCATGGCCCGGATGTAGTCCTCGACATCCTGACGCGTGACGTGACCCTCGGCGATCGTGATCACCAGCCTTTCCTTGGAATCGACCGTCCAGTGCAGGGGCATGCCGAGCATTCTGACGGGCCGGCGGAAAAATACTATCTGTCAGTGCAAATTTTTTGGCCGACGTCCTGTCACAAGGACTTGAGCAGCGCGCGCGCTGCCTCGACGTCCGCCGCCATCATGCGCTCACCGGCGAAAGCCTGTACCCGCGGGCTGTTCGGGAGAAGCTGCATCCGGACGCTCCTCGGATCGATCGCCAGCATGCAGCAGGTCGCATAGTCGGGCGCCGCCGCGCTATTGCAGACACTCAGCACCGGCACCTCCGCGGCGAGGCCGGCTTCGCGCGCATCGCCCTCGCCCAGATCGACGATCGCGAGCCGCCGGACGCCGCGCGCGCGCAAACCGTCCAGCCGTTCCCGCAGGATGTGCCGGAAGCCCTCGGACACCGTGTCGCCTTCCCAGACGAGAAGAGGCGTCATGACGACGGGCAGATCCTCGACGAGCTTCTGCGCCAGGGCTCGGGCGATCGCGGTCGCGCTCTTCATCGGCAGGTGCGCCGCGGTTCGCACGGGCCGGCTCCAGACCACGGGCACCAGAACGACGGGATCGTTGGCGAGACGGGAGGCGGCCTCCTCCCAGGTGAGATCGTCGAGCCAGACGCCGTGCGGAGTGTTCATCGGCGGCAAGCTAGCACGTGCTAGGGTGTCCGCAATGAATCCGCTCGTTCTGTTGCAACGAATGGGAAGGCACGCCACGACCCTGCTGCCCTTCTCGCTGCTGCTCGGCCTCTTGTTTCAGGATCTTGCCGCCGCCGCACGACCGCTGCTGCTGCCGCTCGTCGTCATCCTCCTGATGCTGGCCTTGACGCGCATGGACTGGGACCGGCTCCGCGCCCTGATGCGCCGCCCCGGCCCCGCCCTGCTTCTGGCGATCCTCAATCTCGTCGCGGTGCCGCTGGTCGTCTGGCCGATCTGGCAGGGATTGGGCCTCTGGCCGAGCCTCGTGACCGCGCTCTGTCTCAGCGCCATGGCGCCCGGCATCATCTCGGCGGCGACAACGGCCAGCTTCCTGCGACTTGATTCGTCGCTGGCGCTCCTGCTGTCGATCTTCACCAATTTCCTCGTACCGTTCACCCTGCCGCCGCTGGCGCTGTGGCTGCTGGGCTTCGATCTGAAGATCGGGCTGATCGACCTCAGCCTCAGGCTGGCGATAATCGTGACACTCGCCGTCGCGGGCGCCTTCGTCATCCGCCGCTGGCTGGGCACGCGCCTCGTGGAAACTGGCACGACTCTTGATGGCATCTCAGTGCTGGTTCTGATGGTCTTCGCCATTCCCCTGATGGATGGCGTGGTGGCCCGCGCGACGGCGGAACCGGTGAAACTCGCGGGCTTCATCGCCGGCTCTTTCGGAGGAATGCTTCTTTGCAACCTGGTGATGGCGGTCGCGACCCTGCCCTTTCTCGATCGCAGGAGCGCGCTCACGGTGGGGTATTGCTCGGGCGGTCGCCACAATGCCCTCCTGATGGCCGTGCTGCCGGCGACAGCAGACCCCGACATCTTCCTGTTCATCGCCGCCGTGCAGTTTCCGATCTACATCATTCCGGCTCTGCTGCAGCCGCTCTACCGCCGCTTGCTGGCCCGGTGAGGCCGTTGTAACGATCCGGCCACAGGGGAACCTTGGGAGATCTTTCCATGAAGCGCCGTCTTCTTCTCGCCACCGCCGCGACACTGCTCGCGACGCCCGTCCTGGCCCAGACCAAGTGGGATATGCCGACCGGCTATCCCGCGACCAACTATCATACAGAGAACATCCAGGCCTTCGCAGACGATGTGAAGAAGGCGACCGACGGCAAGCTCACCATCCAGGTCCATTCCAACGCCTCGCTGTTCAAGGTCCCCGAGATAAAGCGCGCCGTTCAGTCGGGTCAGGCCCAGATCGGCGAGCTGCTGATGTCGAACCTCGAGAACGAGAACGCGCTGTTCGGCGCTGACGTCGTCCCCTTCCTCGCCTCGTCCTATCCCGAGGCGATGAAGCTATGGAAGGCCCAGAAGCCCTTCATCGAAAAGAAGCTCGAGGTGCAAGGCATGATGCTGCTGTTTGCCGTGCCGTGGCCGCCGCAAGGTCTCTACACAAAGAAGGACGTGAACTCGGCGGCCGACCTCAAGGGCCTCAAGTTCCGCGCCTACAATGTCGGCACGACCCGCCTCGCCGAGCTCGCCGGCATGGTGCCCGTCACCATCCAGGCCGCCGACCTGCCGCAGGCGCTTGCGACCGGCGTCGCCAACTCCTTCATCTCCTCGGGCTCGACCGGCTACGACAGCAAGGTCTGGGAGTCGCTCGACCACTTCTACGACACCAAGGCGTGGCTCCCGAAGAACATGATCTTCGTGAACAAGGAAGCCTTCGGAAAGCTCGACAAGGCACAGCAGGACGCGCTGCTCAAGGCGGCGGCAGAAGCCGAAGTGCGCGGCTGGAAGCTCTGCGAGGAAAAGACGAACTGGTACACCGACCAGCTCAAAGCCAAGGGCATGAAGACGCTCGAGCCCTCGCCGCAGCTCATGGCCGACCTCAAGAAGTTCGGCGACCAGCTGACCAAAGACTGGCTGGCGAAGGCCGGTGCCGAGGGTCAGCAGCTGGTCGACTCCTACAAGAAGCAGTAGCCGGTCTTGCGCCGCTTTCTCGACGCTCTCTACTGGGTCTGCGGTGCTCTGGCCGGACTGATGCTGATCGCCATCTGCGTCGTGATGATGCTGATGTCGGTTGGCCGCGAGTTCGGCATCAACCTTAAGGGCGGCGACGAGATCTCCGGATGGCTCTGCGCCGCCATGTGCTTCCTGGGTCTCGCGCACACCTTCAAGCACGGTGACCTCATTCGGGTGACGCTGCTGGTAGACCGCTTCGAAGGCGGGCGGCGCCGCGCGATGGAACTGGTCGCACTCTTCACCGGCGGCGCGTTCCTCGCGCTGTTCGCGTGGTTCCTGTCGAAGATGGTCTACGATTCCTGGCGCTTCAACGAGTTCGCCCAGGGCGTGATCGCCATACCCATCTGGATTCCCCAGTCGGCACTGGCCGTCGGCGTGGTCCTGCTGCTGGTCGCCTTCATCGACGAGTTCGTACGCGTGCTGATGGGCAACAAGCCCTGCTATATGCGCGATCCGCCGAAGACCGCGGACGAGATCATCGAACGCGCGGCCGAGAGCGGGGTCTGACCATGGACCTGCTCGAGATGGGCCTCCTGTTGCTCGGCGTGCTCACGCTGCTGCTGGGCGGGGGCGTCTGGATCGCGATGTCGCTGATGGCGTGCGGCTGGGTTTCCCTGTTGCTGGCCGGAAAGATGACGGCCGGCCAGATCCTCGCCACCACGACGTGGGGCGGCGCCAATTCCTGGACACTGGCCGCCCTGCCCCTCTTCATCTGGATGGGCGAGATCCTGTTCCGGACCAAACTTTCCGAAGAGATGTTTCGCGGTCTCGCGCCGTGGGTCGGCTGGCTGCCGGGCCGTCTGATGCATGTGAACGTTCTGGGCTGCGGTATCTTCGGATCGGTCTCGGGTTCCTCGGCCGCAACCTGCGCCACCATCGCCAAGATCGCACTGCCCGAGCTGAAGCGGCGGGGCTACAATGAGGAAATGAGCCTCGGCTCGCTGGCCGGCGCCGGCACGCTCGGGATCCTCATCCCACCCTCGATCACCATGGTGGTCTATGCGGTGGCGGCCGAGGTTTCGATCATCCAGGTCTTTCTCGCGGGCTTCATTCCCGGCCTGATCGTCATGGCCCTCTACTCGGGTTACATCATCTGGTGGTCGCTGCGGAACCCAGACAAGACGCCGCCCGACGATCTGAAGCACCTGACTTTCCGCGAGCGGCTGAGGGAATCGGCCAACCTCATTCCCTGCACGCTGCTGATCCTGCTCGTCTTCGCCTCGCTGATCTTCGGCTGGGCGACGGCAACCGAGTGCGCCGCTTGGGGCGTGATGGGCTCACTCGCCATCTCGGCCTGGTCGCGCATGCTCACCTGGAAGTCGTTCTGGGAGAGCGTGATGGGCACGGTGCGCCTCACCTGCATGATCATGCTGATCCTGGCGGGCGCGTCGTTCATGGCCGTCGCAATGGGCTACACCGGCGTGCCGCTGGCGCTGGCGGCGTGGGTAAACAGCCTGGGCCTCAGTCCCTTCATGCTGATCGCCGTTCTCACGGTCATGTACATCGTGCTGGGCACCGCGCTCGACGGCATCTCGATGATCCTTCTCACCACTTCGATCGTGCTGCCCATGATCAAGGCCGCGGGTTTCGACCTCGTCTGGTTCGGCATCTTCATGGTGCTGGTGATCGAGATGGCGGAAGTCTCGCCGCCGGTCGGCTTCAACCTGTTCGTGCTTCAGGCCATGAGCGGCAAGGACAGCATGTACGTGGCCAAGGCCTCGCTGCCCTTCTTCTTCCTCCTGGTGGCGGCCGTCGCCATCATCACGGTCTGGCCCTGGACGGTCATGGTCTTGCCGAAGCTCGCCTTCCCAGGCTGACATAGAAGCCCTTCAGCAGGTCGAGAACGTCGAGGACGGGAAGACCAAGCACCTTTTCAAGCGCGGCCTTGTAGGGCGGCAGGTTGGTGCATTCGAGCACCAGCGTATCCACCTCGGGATGCCGGGCGACGAGGTCGCGGCCGGCCGTCACGACTTCCCGTTCCACCGCCTCGCGATCGAGCGTCGTCCCGTTGCGCAGGAACGTGGCTGCAAACGAACTGTCCTCCGGCAGCCCGACGACAGGCGTATCGACGGGCGCGCCGACGGCGGCGAAATGGGCCGGCGTCAGGTTCTTGCCCGATGCCGTGATCACGCCAGCCTTGCGGCCCGCGAGCGTCCGGATGTGCAGCAACGCCGAGGTCGCGACGGGCACCGGCGAAACGGCGGCGAGGTCCTCCTGATAGAGCGCCAGGAATCCGCAGCTCGTGCCGAGCCCGACGGCACCCTCCGCCGCCAGCGCCTCGGCATTCGCCTTCAGAGCCGCCAGCACGCGCGGCCGGTCCGGGTGCGCCGCCACCGCGTCGCCCGGTCCGATCCCCTGCATCGTCCGGAAGATCACGGGGAAGTCGTAGGACGCGGCATTCCCCACATCGCCCACGATCCGCGGGAAGCGCGTGTCGAGCATTAGGATGCCCAGCGGTGGCCCGGGCGCTCGACGATCAGACATTGCGCCTCGCGATCTCGCGGCCCGCGACATAGCCGAAGGTGAGGCAGGGTCCGATCGTCGTACCGGCGCCGACCGACTTGGTGCCGATCGGGCTCGCCATCGCGATGCCGGCGCAATAGAGCCCGCCGATCACGCTGCGGTCGGGCCGCAACACGCGGCAGTACCGGTCGGTGCGCGGACCGCCTTTCGTACCGAGGCTCACATAGAGGAAGGGCGCGGCGTAGAACGGTGCCTGCTCGACCGTGCCGAGCGCGCGATCCTTCGTATAGAAGCGCTCCCAGTAGGTTTCGCCGCGACGGAAATCGCGATCGACGCCTTCCTTCGACCAGCCGTTGAAGCGGTCGACGGTCGCCCGCAGCGCCGCGGGATCGAGGCCGATCTGCCCCGCCAGCGCCTCGATCGTGTCGGCCTTGCGGATGAAGCCCTTCTCCTTCGAGCCGAAGTGCATCGAAAGCGTCATCGCCCTGGCATAGCGCGAATCGAAGATCCGCCACGCCGGCAGATGCAGGTGACGACCGTCGGGGCCACGCTCGTCGATCGCGACACCGAGGGCTGGACTGCCTTCGCTCACGAACCGCCGGGCCTCGCGGTTCACCAGGATCACGTGCGGCGCGTAGGTCTCGAGCAGCGGCTGGGCGTGGCGACGGCCTTCGTAGGTCGTGAACGTCGCCGGCGAGATCAGCGCCTGGTCCATGTGCGCAAGTTCGGCGCCGACCTCGGCCGCCATCACCTGGCCGTCGCCGGTATTGGTATCGGGCGCACCCGTGAGGTCGATGCCCGGGAAGTGCTTCGCCATCAGGTCGCGGTTCCAGTCGAAGCCGCCGGTCGCCAGCACGACGCCGCGCCGCGCGCGAATGACACGCCGCTCGCCGCCGACCGTGGCCTCGACGCCCGCGACCGTGTCGGCCTCCATGACCAGCCGATGGACCGGCGCTTCGAGTTCGATGCGGCATCCCTTGTCGAGGCAGCCGCGCACCAGTCCGACCACCAGCGCATTGCCCGCGCCCACTCGGGCCGTCAGCAGGCGCCAGAGCAGGGTCGGCGCCATGCCGAGCGCGCCACGAACCGGGTTCTTGAGGACGCCGTCGACCAGTTCGCGATAAGTGAAGAGCTGCGTCTTCACCGAGGCG
Source organism: Reyranella aquatilis (assembly GCF_020880995.1). GTDB lineage: Bacteria > Pseudomonadota > Alphaproteobacteria > Reyranellales > Reyranellaceae > Reyranella > Reyranella aquatilis. Next base: position 67,033 of record NZ_JAJISD010000009.1, read on the forward strand.
CGCACGCGATTCCACCAGCGGCCCAGCAGGAACTTGCTCAAGGGCGTGGTCGAGACCATGCGGCCGAAGGGTCGCCCGCCCGGCCTGTCGGCATAGGGATCCGGATGGTTGACCAGTTCGAACCGCAGTGGCGTCTCGTCCTCGAGGAACCGCAGCATCGGCGCCGACTGCTCGGCCAGCACCTGCCAGAGCTCGTCCTCGGTCTCCTCCCATCCTTCCGGCGCGACGCCCCGGATGTAGCGCAGCGTTTCCTCGGGCGAATCCTCGATGCCTGCCGCCTTCATGTGATGGTTGCAGGGCACCCACGTGCCCGCCCCCGACATCGCCGTAGTGCCGCCCAGCCAGCGCGACTTTTCCAGCACCATCACCCGCGCCCCGTCATGCGCCGCGGCCAGTGCCGCCGACAGGCCGGCGGCCCCGGAGCCCACCACGATGACGTCATAGTCCATCGGGGGACGCGCCTACTTCGGCGGCTCGGGCCAGTTCTTCTGGGCGCCGCGCACCCCCTCGAACCACTTCGACATCCGCATCACGCCGGAATCGTCGAAGCGGCGGCCGGAGATCTGGAGGCCGATCGGCTTGCCCTCCTTCGTGTAGCCGCAGTTGATCGAGGCGGCCGGCTGTTCGCTCATGTTGTAGGGCATGGTGAAGGAGATGTGCTCCAGCGGACGATTCACATCGTTGGTCGGCGTCTCCCAGTCGGCGCGATAGGTCGGCACGGGCGAGACCGGCGACAGCACGAAGTCGAACGGCTGCGTGGCCCGTGTCGTGGCGGCACGGATGGCCATGTAGTTGTTCACGCCGCGGATCACCTGGGCCCCCGAAACGTCGGCACCGCCGCGGCACCAGTCGGCGATGAAGGGCAGCACCTTCGCCTGCTTGGCATGCGAGAGCGCCGAGAAATCGACCCAGCTCCGTACCCTCCAGAACAGGTCCTGCAGGTGCAGCATCTCGGGCGAGAGGAAGGGTGCCACCGGCTCGATGTGCGCGCCCGCGTCGGCGAACAGTTTTGCCGCCGCCTCGATCGCTTCCTTGACCTCGTGGTCCACCGGGAGGCCCGAGCCGGCGTCGAGATGCAGGCCGATCCTGAGGCCCTTGGGCGACAGCGCCGCGGCATTCCAGTCGATGTCGGCCGGCGGCAGGTTCATGTGGTCGCGCGCGTCGGGCTTCGACAGTTCGGCCATCAGCAGCGCGGAGTCCGCCACCGTGCGCGTCATCGGCCCGATGGCGCGGCCGAAGAACGGCGGATCGACCGGGACGCGGCCAAGGCTGGGCTTCAGCGTGAAGATGCCGTTCCAGCTTGCCGGGAGGCGCACCGAACCACCGATGTCGGTGCCGAGATGAAGCGGTCCGTAACCCGCCGCCGCCGCCGCGCCCGCACCCGCGCTGGAGCCGCCGGGATTCCAGTCGAGGTTCCACGGGTTGCGTGTCAGGGGATGGAAGGAACTGCGGCCCGACGACAGCATCCCGTAATCGGGCATCGTCGTCTTGGAGAGGATCACCGCCCCCGCCTCGCGCACGCGCGCCGAGGCCGGCGCGTCGGCCGCGGCCGGCACCAGATCGGTCGCTGCGGTGCCGAGCGGCACGGGCACGCCCTTGGTGGCGATGTTCTCCTTGATCGTGATCGGCACGCCGTCGAGCGCCCCCTGCGGTGCCCCCTTCTGCCAGCGCGCCTCCGAGGCCTTCGCGGCCTTGCGTGCGCCCTCGAAATCAGGGGCGTAGAGCGCCTTCAGCTTCGGTTCCCACGCTTCGATGCGGGCGATCACGGCGTCGGTCGCCTCGACGGGCGACAGCGACTTGGATTTGTAGGCGGCGAGCAGCTCGCCGGCGGTCATGTCATGCAATGCGGTCATGGGAGCGAAGGTACACGATTCTGGAGAGAGGATTGCGCGGCGATTTTCCCGTCGCACCGTTGCAAGAACCGCACCCGCGCGCCTTCGTTCGGACCCGAATCGCAGTTAGTCTGAACCATGGTCTATATCGAGCTGCTGATCGCCGTCGCACTCATCTTCATCAATGGAATTCTCGCAATGTCGGAGCTGGCCGTGGTCTCGGCGCGGCGAGGCCGGCTCAAGTCCATGGCGGATGGCGGTTCACGCGGCGCCGCGGCGGCGATGCGGTTGGCCGAAGATCCCGGCCGCTTCCTGTCGACCGTGCAGATCGGCATCACGCTGGTCGGAATCCTGGCCGGCGCCTTCTCCGGCGCCACGCTGGGCGCGCGTCTCACCACGGTGCTGGTCGATACCGGCATGCCGCTGCGCTTCGCCGAGCCGCTCGCCTATGGCGGCGTCGTCGCCCTCATCACCTATCTGTCGCTGATCGTCGGCGAGCTGGTGCCGAAGCAGATCGCCCTGCGCAACGCCGAGGCCGTCGCCGCAACGGTGGCGCCGGGCATGACCCTGCTGGCCCGCATCTCCGCGCCGCTCGTGTGGCTGCTGGACGTCTCGGGCAAGGCGATCCTCCGCCTGCTGGGCGGCCGGCAGAGCGGCGACTCGGCCGTCACCGCCGAAGAGATCAAGGCCCTGATCGCCGATGGCGAATCCTCCGGTGTGATCGAGCCGCGCGAACGCGGCATGATCAGCGCGGTGATGCGGCTCGGCGACCGGCCGGCACGCGCCATCATGACGCCACGGCACGAGCTCGACATCGTCGACCTGTCGCTCGAACCGCAGGCCCTGCTTCAGACCGTGCAGTCGAGCGTGCACTCGCGCCTGGTCGCCTGGGATCCGGCCGCCAATCACGCCACCGGCGTCGTCCGCAAGAACGACCTGCTGGACGCCTTCATCCGCGACGGCAGCGCCGATCCGCGCGCCCTCGTCAGGCCGGCGCCCATCGTGCCCGACACGATGGACGGGTTCGACGTGCTCGATACGCTCAAGAACTCACCCGCTCACATGGTCCTGGTGCAGGACGAATACGGCGAGCTGCTGGGCATCGTCACGACTGCCGACATCCTGGAAGCGATCGTCGGCACCTTTCAGACCGACGAAGGCCCGGCCGAACCCGAGGCCAGGGAGCGGGACGATGGGTCCTGGCTGATCGCGGGTGCAATGCCCGCCGACGAACTCGCCGAACTGCTCGGCATCACGGCCAGGCCGACCGCCGACTTCCATACCGTCGCCGGCATGGTGCTGGCCGCCATGCGCCGCCTGCCCAAGGAGGGAGACGCCGTCGCGATCGGCGGCTGGCGCTTCGAGGTCCTCGACATGGATGGTCGCCGCATCGACAAGCTTCTGGCAACCCGCGCGAAGACGGTGCATCGCGCCGCCAATACTTGACCACGAAGCCATGCGGATGGGAAACGGCAGCTTCAGCCGCTGCTGATGCCACCGATCCGCTCCGCGATGATCCTTGTGAGGTAGGGCGCGGCGAACAGCACGACGAGCAGGCGGACGGTCTGCATGGCCATCACGAAAGACACGTCCACGTCGGTCGAGGCCGCGATGATGGCGATGGAATCCGCGCCGCCGGGACTGGTGGCAAGATAGGCAGTGAGCGGATCGATGCCGGCCACGAACACCATGAAGGCCGCGACCGCACCGCACATCGCCAGCATGACGAAGATACAGAACAGGATGCCGGGCAGCTGCCGCAGCACGTAGCCCAGCAGGGCACGCGTGAAGCGCAGGCCGACGTTCCAGCCGACCAGCGCGTAACAGCCGGCGAGCAGCCACGTGGGCAGTTCGATGCGGAGCCAGCCGAGATGCGTAAGCACGATGCCGCCGACCAGCGGGACCAGGAAGGCGCCGGCCGGTATACCGAGCCGTCGCGCCAGCCAGGAGCCCACGCCTGCCATGGCCACGGTCTCGAGCAGCGGCAGCCAGGCGACATCGGGAAACCAGACGATCGCGTCCGGCGCATGCTGCGAGGCGCCGCCGAAGTAGCGCGCCACCCCCGCCGCGACGCCGGCCACCATGACGACCCTCAGATACTGCATGAAGGCCACCATGCGCATGTCGGCGCCGTAGGCCTCCGCCATATAGGTCATCACCGAGGCGGCTCCCGGGCTCACGCCCCACAGCGCCGTCGTTCCGGGCAGCATCTGCCAGCGCGTCATCTGCCAGCCGACCCAGCTGCTGGCCGCGACGACCGAGACGACGCCCACGGTGAACAGCGCCCAGTGTCCCAGGATGTCGCCGACGATGGTGAGCGGCACCATCTTGGCGATCATGATGCCCACGACGCCTTGCGCCACCGCGAAGACCGGTACGGGATAGTGCACCTTGCCGCCCCAGGAGGCGAAGGCGACACCGGCGAGCAGCGGCCCCAGCATCAGCGCGGCCGGCGCGTGCAGCCACAGCATCAATGCCGTCACCGGCACGGTCAGAGCGATCAGCGCGGACCACGAGCCGAGGTGGCGGGCGAGCCCTTTCATCCGCCTCGCCGCGATCTGAATCCAAGCGAAAGGTCCTTCGCTGCGCCCAGGATGACCATCCCGTCGCCGGCGGCGCACGGCGCCTTCACCCACAACGGTGTCATCCTGAACGCAGCGAAGGACCCTTGCCCTGCTCGTCCGATCGGTTGCCTCAGGTCACGAACTCCTCGGCCTCGCCGTTCATGCCGCGGATCGTTTCCATCAGTTCGACCGCCGCTGCGGCCAGCCTTGCATCATCCGTGCCGCGCAGGACCAGCGAGACGCTGGGCTTGCCGTTGCGGAAGGCGGGATAGGAACCGATGTCGACATCCTCGTAGCGCTTCTGCAGCGCGCCCAGCGGCTCGGCGATGATGCCCTCGGGCAGGTTCGTGCGCACGGTACGCGAAACGACGGGCACGCCCCCAACCAGCCGGTGCTTCATCGACTGGAACATCGCCTCGGCGACCTTTGGAATGCCGGCGAATGTGAAGACGTTTTCCATCTGGAAACCGGGCGCCACGGAGACCGGATTGTCGACCAGCACGCCGCCATGCGGCACCCGTGCCATGCGCCGCCGGGCGGGCGTGAACAGGGCCGGGTCGCCATAGTGCTTGGTCATGCGCGCGACCGCGTCCGGATGCTCCGAGATGCCGACGCCGAAGGCCTTGGCGATGCAGTCGGCGGTGATGTCGTCGTGGGTCGGCCCGATGCCGCCCGTGGTGAACACGTAGTCGAACTTCGCACGCACTTCGTTCACGGTCGCGACCACGGTGGCTTCGACGTCCGGAACGACCCGCGCCTCCATCACCCGGACGCCGAGCTTGCCCAGCTCGGTCGCGAGGTACTGGATGTTGGAGTCCCGGGTGCGGCCGCTCAGGATTTCGTTGCCGATCACGAGGATGCAGGCGGTGACGATTTTTGCCGGATCTGACATGCGGTGCCTGCGTATTTATCGTTTGGTTTCAGGACCCTAGCGGACACGCACGCAGCGGCCAAGCCGTCGTCCCGGTCTTGTTACCGCCCGTATCGCATGCCAAATAGGACGGATGACCAATTCCCGCGAGCTCATCGACGACAGCGCCGATTACTGGCGCCGCGACGAGCGGACCATCAAGTTGCACGGCCCGGAAGGATTTGCCGGCATGCGCCGCGCCGGCCGGCTGGCCGCCGAAACGCTCGATTTCATCACGCCCTACGTCCAGCCGGGCGTGACGACGGACGAGCTGAACACGCTCTGTCACGACTACATCCTCGATCACAAGGCGATCCCCGCCCCGCTGAACTATCGCGGCTTCCCCAAGTCGATCTGCACCTCGATCAACCATGTCGTCTGTCATGGCATTCCGGGAGACAAGCGGCTGCAGAACGGCGACATCGTCAACATCGACGTCACGGTCATCCTCGACGGCTGGTATGGCGACACGAGCCGCATGTTTTTCGCGGGCGACGTCGGCGTGAAGGCACGGCGCCTTTGCGACGTCACCTACGAAGCGATGATGCGTGGCATCGCAGCGGCCAAGCCGGGCGGCCATGTCGGCGACATCGGCCACGCCATCCAGACCTATGTGGAGGCGCAGCGCTTCTCGGTCGTGCGCGACTTTTCGGGCCATGGGCTCGGCCGGATATTCCACGATGCGCCGAACATCCTGCACTACGGCAAGAAGGGCACCGGCCCGATCCTGAAGCCCGGCATGTTCTTCACCGTCGAGCCGATGGTGAATGCCGGTACCTGGCAGGTGAAGATCCTGAGCGATGGCTGGACCGCCGTGACCCGCGACAAGCAGCTCTCCGCGCAGTTCGAGCATTCGGTGGGCATCACCGAGACCGGCGTCGAGTTCTTCACGCTCTCGCCGAAGGAACTGAGCAAGCCGCCCTACGACCTCAAGGATACGAATACGTTGCAGGCGGCCCCCGTCTGACCAGCAACGTTGCCTGCCTGAGTCTTCCGACCTAGCATTCCTTAAGGGGACGGGGGGACGCACATGCGGGAATTGCAGCGGCGCGGGCTGCTTGCCGGCGCCACGGCCGCGGCTTCGATGCTGGGCGTCGGTGGAACGATCGCCGACGCCGGGGCGCAGCCGCAAACTGCTCGCCCGTCGAGACCGGATCTGCGCGAGCCGGTGGTGCTGGCCTCCCGCGAGGGCGTGCTCGAAGTCAGGCTTTCCGCGGGCCAGGGTGAGGCGCGACTCGATACGGTCGTTCAGCCGGTGAAGAACTTCCTGCTGTTCAGCTACGAACTCGTGCGCGGGACGGCATCCGACGGGCAGAAAACGGGCAGGAATCTCTACCCCGCCCCCACGCTACAGGTCTTCCCGGGCGAACGACTGATCGTGCATCTCGAGAACGGGCTGAGCGGCCTCACGATCCGCGACTTCTACAGTCCGGCCTATGTCGCCAGGGACCAGACGGTGCCGCTCTATCCGGAGCAGCTCACGGAATCGCCGCTCAACCTGCACACGCACGGCCTGCACGTGAGCCCCAAGGGCAACGCCGACAACGTGATGCTGCACATGGCGGCGGGGACTTCGAACACATACACCTACGACATCCCGAAGACGCACCCGCAGGGCGCCTACTGGTATCACAGCCACCTGCACATGCTGACGACGGCGCACGTCTATCTCGGCATGGTCGGCCTGCTGGCGATCGGTCGTCTCGACGGCGGCCTTCCGATCGTCACCGAGAAGCGGATTCCGATCCGCAACATGATACTGCAGTACAACTACGTCTTCGATCGTGCCGGCGGCAGCGCCCAGCTCAACAATCCCTATTGGCCGCAATTCGTCAGCACCATCGCGCCCCCGGCGGACGGCGAGCTGGCCAAAGGCACTTATCGTCCCTCGCTGGCCCCCACGAACTTCACCGAGACGAAGAAGGGCACGCGCTACACGACCGTCTGGTATGCGGGCCCGCTCTCCATCAACAACCGCCGCGGCGCGTTCCAGTACATCCCGACCAATCTCATGAGCTTCACGGCGGCGGGCGGGCGGACCGACCTCGACATGCCGGCCGATCCTTCATTGCCCGACGACAGGCGCGACATGCAGTTCACGGTGAACGGGCAGTTCCAGCCGGTCGTCCGCAGCAAACCCGGGCAGACCGAGATCTGGGTTCTCTCCAACGTGAGCGACATCGCCTACATAACCGTCCAGCTCACCGAGACGGCGACCGGGCGGCATCCGCCGATCGCCATCGTCGGCCAGGACGGCGAACCCTACGGCGCGGTTGAGTATCCGCCGACCCACGACGGCACGCGGCTGCTGATCCCGCCGGCCAGCCGCTTCGCCATCGCCGTGACGATGCCGGCCAGGGGCGATCTGATCCTCGAAATGCCGGACCGCGGTGGCGGCGCCCGGACGATGACCATGCCCGGCATCCTCTACACCAACGACGGCACCGAGAATCCGCCTGCGATCCTCGGCAGCATCACCGTGCTGCCCTCGGCGATCAGCTACGCCGACGGCTTCTTCGTCTTCCCGACACAGGTGCTCGCGCGCGCGACGGCGGCGCCGGGATCGGCACCCGGCGTGACGGTGCCGTTTCCCAAAGGTCAGCCCCTGCGCGGCCAGACGCCGTTCGTCGACCTGTCGAAGGCCACGCCCGACGTCACGCGCAAGATCATGATCCGCGGCGGCTTTCTCAACGACCTCGTGACGAAGTCCGACGCCAAGTCGTTCACCTATGCCTTCGACGGCGCCGCCTTCCCCAACATGCCGCTCATCCAGGCGCGACTGGGGTCGATCGAGGAATGGCAGTTCCTCAATCACAACAACGACGAGCATCCGATCCACGTGCACGTCAACGACTTCCAGGTAACGGCCTATCACGACCCGACGACCGGCCTGCGCACCGGGCCCGACAGGTTCTTCGTCGACAATGCCAACGTGCCGGCGCCGGTCATGATGCCCGACGAGACTGTCGTGCAGCCGGGCTACATGGCGATGCGGACTCGGTTCGACGATTTCATCGGCCTGTACGTCATGCACTGCCACCGTCTCAACCACGAGGACAACGGGCTGATGGCCCTGGTCAACGTGATCCCCGCCGTCTCGGCCTATGCGGTCGTCGTGCCGGGCGGCGGCGGCAAGGCCACCACGGTTCGGGTGCTCGACGCGAACGGCGACAAGCTCATCGCCACGGTCATGCCCTTCCCGGGCTACGAGGGCAGCGTCAGCGTCGCCCTGGGCGATCTCGACGGCGATGGCGTCCTCGACCTGGTGGTCGGCGCGGGCAAGGACCATGCACCGGAGATCGTCGCCTATTCAGGCCAGGCTCAAGCCGGCAAGTCCGCCTACGCGGTCGAACTGGCGCGCTTCCAGGCCTTCGGTTCCGACGCGCGCGGTGGCATCAGCGTCGCCGCCGCTCAGATCGACGGCGCGACGTCGGACAATATCATCGTGGGTTCCGGCCCCGGCATGGCCAGCGAGATCAAGGTCTACGCCACCAGACTTCCGAAGCCCGGTACGGCACCGCCGCTCTTCACGTCCTTCGCGCCCTTCGCGGGCGATTCGACCGGCGTCACCCTGACCACCGGCTTCGTCGACTTCACGACCGGCCGCAACAGCATCGTGGCCGCTCCGGGACCGGGCAGCGTGGCCGAGGTGAAGGTGTTCGTCTTCCCCCTGCTCGACAAGATCGGTGCGGCTCCACTCGCGTCACCGCAACCGGATGTGACCGCAAGCCTGCGGCCGTTCGGCGATGCCTATGCCGGCGGCGTATCCCTGGCGACGGGCTGGCTGGCGGGCAACCTGGGGGGCGCCAAGCGCATCGTCGTCGGCCAACTCTCCGACGGCGCCCAGGTGAAGGTCTATTCCAGCGGATCGGCGCTCGATGGCGGCCCCGCGATGTACCTGCACAATCCCGCGCATCACATGCACGCCGACTTCCGCGAGATCGCGAGCTTTGCGCCCTTCGAGGGGACCGGCGGCGTTCATGTGGCGACGATCAGCACCACCACAGGCGCCGAACTGCTGGTGAGCGGCGTCTCGGCGCAGGGCATCGCAAGCGTGGCGCGATACGACTTCAATCGCTCCGACCCCAAGGCAACCACGTTGAAGGCCGTGAAGCTGGCGGACGTCGCTTCGGCGGGTGCGGCGGGGAACGCGCCGGCGCCGATTGCCGGCGACTGAAGCCCGTCAATCGACGGCGGCCGACAGAACCAGCTTCTGGATTCCGCCGTCCGCCTCGGGCGACAGCGTGACCGTCCCGTTCAGGCGGCCGTTCGCGCAGGCCAGGACGAACCGGCCGGCCAGCGCATGGATCGGCGCGATGCTTTCCAGACGCCCCTCGCCCAGCCGCTCCTTCAGGCCCGCAAGCTCGGCGTCGCGCAGGCGGGCCGGCGTGTCGAGCAGGAAGTTGACTGCGAACGGCCGGTCCCCCGCTTCGATGCGTCCCGACGCATAGGCCGCGACAACCGCGTCGATCGCACGCATCAACGCCGGTGACGGAGCCGCGACGGGAGGCGGCAGCGATGCGGCATGCAGCATCTCGGCGATCTGCAGCGTGAGTCGCGACATCGGCGCGTAGGTGCGGTTGCCGAAGGCGAAGACGCCCCAGCCGCGCTCCGGCAGCATCAGCACGTGCGACCCATACCCCGGCAGGCCGCCGGCATGGTGGATCCGCATGCCGAGCAGCGCATCGCTGGAATGGGTGAGACCGTAGCCATAGGCGCTGGGCTGCGGCGCGCGCGCCCCGGGCAGCGGGTCGGGCACGAAGGGCGGCGCATGCCACAGCACCATCTCGCGCACGCTCGAGCGGCGGACCGGCCCGGTTTCCGGATCGTCGCGCGCCGGCCAGGCGTCCAGGAGGAGGGCGACGTATCGCGCGTAGTCCAGCACGGTGGTCGCGAGGCCGCCCATGGCCCCCACCTCTCCATCCGGCTCGACACGCTCGCGCGACCAGACCTCACCGTCCAGCCGATAGCCCCACGCATAGTCGCCCCTGGCCGCGGCGGGCGCGTCGAAGGTCGTGTGGGCCATGCCGAGCGGCTCGAGGAAGGTGCGGCGCATATAGGCCTGGTAGGGCTCGCCGCTGACATTCGTCAGAACGCGGCCCAGCAGCGCGTAGCCAAGGTTGCTGTACTCGAAGGCGAGCCCGGGCGGCCTTGCGAACAGATGACCGGTCGCGATCACCTCGTCGAGCTCGGCCGGGCTCATGCCCAGCACGCGATCGCCCCAGGGATCGTCGGTCACGAACCCGGCGGTGTGAGTGATCAGATGGCGCACCGTGACCGGCGCGCTGTCTCGCGTCGCCGGCTTCACCGCGGCGAACTGCGGCACATACTGCGCAAGCGGCGCGTCGAGCTGCAGCTGGCCCCGGTCGCGCAGGGAAAGAATCGCGAGCGCCGTCATGTTCTTGGTCATCGACGCGATGCGGAAGGCCGTCCCAGTCGCCACGGGCCGGCCGGCCTCGCGATCGGCAAGGCCGAGCGCCGTCGCATGGACGAGACGGCCTTGCTGAACGATCCCGGCCGCAAGGCCCGGTACATGCTCCTGTCCGGCAAACGCGGTGCAGGCTGCATCGATCCCGGCAAGAACCGTCCGGGAAAACGCTGGCTGGGTCATCCGCTCATCCTATCAGGACGAGCCGCGACCCAAAGAACTATCAGCCTCCCACGATGAGGCCGAACTGGCAGCGCACCCGCGGCGGGATCTGCATACCCCGCACCATTCTCTGGGGAGACAGAGGAACGACGTCGATGGTCACGCAGAACAGATCGAGTCGGCCGCTTCCCGGCGGAATGAGAGGATCGAAGTCCAGCGTGTAGGTGAACGATCTGTCGGCGGCGAAGGTTATGCGCGGATCCATCGCAACAGGCCGGGTCGGGATCGGAGTGGCGGCGGTGGTGGCAAATCCTTGCGCCGGAAAAGGCGTGATGGACGCAACGAGGGCATAGCCCCTCAGCACGGGCGGCAACCTCGCCGCACCCGATTTGACGACGAGGCGGGCAGGCATGGCACCGGCGACATGGAAGATCGAATCCGAGTCGGGCGTGAGCGCGATGCCACCGAAGCTGACCTGGAGGTAGTCCATGGCGCGCACCATGTTGATCCCCACGGTGCGGGGCCGGGTCCCGTCCCGGTTCGTTGCGGACCACTCCGCCATGGCCGAATCGACGATGGTCAGGGATCCGAGATTGCGCGTTTCAAGACCGGCGGCCCTTCCGCAGGGGCTGCCGGCACGGGGGAATACACACTTCAGCGGGACGGAGACTTCCCGCGCCCCTTCGGGAATCTCCACCGGCAGCGTGCCCGCATCGCCGAATGGCGCCACCGGCGTCGCGTTGACCCCGAACGAGAATCCGCCGACATCCACCGACGTGAACCGCACGAGGACGCGGGACTTGTTCGGCAGGCCCTCATGCGCGAGACGGATCTTCAGCGTTCCGGATGCCGTGGTCTCGAGCGGCGGGATGCGGTCCGTGGTACTCAACGTCGCTTCGCCCAGCAGCAGGTTGCCTTCGAAGAAGCGGAACCTCTGGGAATCGCCTCCCGGATTCATGCTGAGGCCGCCCAGCTTGACGGGGTCGGTGCTCGGGTCGTTGTCGTCGGGATTGGCCTCGAGCCACCTGAGACGCTGGGCGTTCGGCGACCGCGACGGATCGAACGGCTGATAGGCGCCGAGAGCCACGAGATCCCCGTGCCTGATCCGCGCACCAGGAGAGCCGGACAGCTTCCTGATCTTGAACTGCGCATGGCCGGCGAAGGGCGCATCGATGGTCAGTCGTTGCTCCCGGGGCGTCATGTACTTGTTCGTCGGCCCCTTGATCGTGACCTTGTCGTTGCTGTTCAGTGTTCCGTCGCCGGCATCCACGTCGAATTCGTTGGTCCTGAGAGGGTCGGCGGAGTACCGCACGCCCCGGTCGATGGACGAGCCATTGTCATAGCAAAGGTCCATCGCGGTTCCAGGCCCGGGGTGGGTACTGACCGTGTACGGCCCCACATTGGACGGAAACGTCACATAGCCGTTGGCGTGCTGCGAAAACAGGTGAAATAGCATCGACCCTCTCCCCCCGATTCACGTCACCGCAACTCTCGGTCGTGGGCTGCGACCCGGTCAAGGGCGGGACACCGCAAATCGCCGTGATTTCGCCTTTCTCGGACGCCAAGGTTGCAAAGCATGGCAAAGTCCCGGTCTTCCCCGAAGCTCGTCACGATGGCCGTCGAGGCTCGGGTAGCGGAGACGGCAGGTCACGACGATGCCGCGCTTCTCACCTTGCTGGCGCAGGGCTTGCGTCTGCAGGCCTCGGAAAACCTTTGGCGTGTCAGCGGCAACACCCTCCCGCATCGCGTGCTGCTGCGCGAGGCCGGCGGAACCTGGAACCGGCTCGACCAGTGCTGGGACTTCACGGGCGAGGATCCGACGGCAAGGCTCGCCGCGGCGCTGGAAGCGGCCCCGCCCCCGGTGGCGGGGCACAACAGCGGCGAGACTGAAGCGCCCAGACCGCACTATCACGGCCATCGCGCCCGCGTGCGCGAGCGGGTGATGAAGGCGGGCGTCGAGCCGCTGGCCGACTACGAACTGCTGGAACTGCTGCTCTTCTATTCGATCGAGCGGATCGACACCAAGCCGATGGCCAAGGCCCTGCTGGACCGGTTCGGCACGCTGGGCGACGTGTTCGCCGCCGAGCCGGCGCAGCTGCGGGAATTCGAGATCGACCAGCGCACGCTCGTCCATTTCAAGGCGATGCGCGAGGTCGGGCGGCGGCTGGCCGAGCGCAAGGTGAAGGACATGCCGGTCCTCACGAACTGGCAGCAGCTCATCGACTACTGCCACGCGGCGCTGGCGCACGAAAAGACCGAGCAGTTCCGCATTCTCTTCCTCGACCGCAAGAACGTGCTCATCGCCGACGAGGTGCAGCAGCGCGGCACCATCGACCACACGCCGGTCTATCCCCGCGAGGTCGTGAAGCGCGCCCTCGCCCTCAATGCCGCCGCCTTGATCCTCGTCCACAATCACCCGTCGGGCGATCCCAAGCCGAGCCGCGACGACATCGAAATGACGCGGGAGATCAAGGCTGCTTCCGAGGCACTGGGTATCACGATACACGACCATCTCGTGATCGGCCGCAAGGGCCATGCGAGCTTCAGGAGCCTTGGGCTACTGACATAGAGGGCGGCTCCCACCGGGCGGGGAGCCCCCGCCTGTCGGAAAATCCGGGTTGGTCGGCGTGCGCTCTTCCCTCAGGATGGCGCCAATCGTTCTCCGGGAGGGAGCCCCCATATGACCGTCACCATCACGCAGCTCACGCCTGTGTTCGCGGGTGAAGTGGGTCCGATCGATCTGCGCGACGTTCACGATCGCGAATCGCTCGAGGCGATCCGGGCGGGCATGGACAAGTACGCCGTCCTGGTGTTCCGCGACCAGAAGTTCACCAACGAGGAGCAGCTCGACTTCGCCCAACGCTTCGACGGGACACTGCATGCCCGCACCTCCTCGTCGGCCATCGGCAACAACCGGTTCGGCAACGAGGCCTTGGCCGACGTCTCGAACGTCGACAAGGACGGCAACATCCGCGACGCCAATAACCGCATGCGCGCCTCCTCCGTCGCCAACCGGCTGTGGCATACCGATGCGTCCTTCGTCGACCCACCGGGACGCTATTCGATGCTGTCGGCACGCGTGGTGCCGACGGTGCGGGCCGACACCGAATTCGCGGACATGCGCGCGGCTTACGACGCGCTGGACGAGGAAACCCGCCGCTCCATCGAAGGGCTGCGTGTGTTCCACTCCATCGTCTATTCGCGGCACGTGCTGGGCTTCGACTTCAACGACGACGAGAAGGACAAGTTGAAGGGCGCCGTGCATCCATTGGTCCGTACCATTCCCGGCTCGGGCCGCCGCGCGCTCTACCTCGCGTCCCATGCCGAGCATATCGTCGACATGCCGGTGCCCGAAGGCCGCCTGTTGCTGCGCGACCTGACCGACCATGCCACGCAGCCGCACTTCGTCTATCAGCACGTCTGGCGGCCGCATGACTTCGTGATCTGGGACAATCGCTGCACCATGCATCGCGCCCGGCCCTTCGACGACCAGAAGCACCGCCGCGAGATGCGCCGCACCACCACGCTCGACCTCCCCCTGCCGGTCACGGCTTGAGGCGATCGGTCAGGCCCCCGGGATCGCCGTCACGGCCACGGGCGCCAGGACGCGCTCGAGGTCCTTCAGGTCGAAGGGCTTCTTGAGGATCGGCAAACCGGCCATCGCGCTGTCCGAGGGAAACCAGTGCGAGAGCGTCGTGGAACTCAGGACGATGCGGGTCTCGGGTCTGTTGGTCCGGGCCCATCGCGCCAGTGCCGCGCCATCGCTGACCCCGATCCAGTCCAGATCCGCCAGCATGTAGTCGAAGGGTTCGATCACGGCTGTGCGGATGGCGGGACCGCCATGCTCGGACTCGACGATCCTGAAACCATGGCGCTGCAAGTGATCTAACAGGACGGTTCGCGCCGCGGGATCGCTTTCCACCACGAGGATCGAGAGGCCTGAAGCCCCTGCCTCACCAATGTCCACCACACACACCTCAATCGAAAAGTGTGGCGTCCCACGGCCACACGGTCGCCTTTAGAACGCAGGCGCCCACAGGCCGTTCCCGTCGAACCGGGCTATACTCCGGTGCATGAGTGGAAAGATCCTTATCGGAATCGGCGGCTGGACCTTCGAGCCGTGGCGCGGCGTCTTCTATCCCGACGACCTGACGCAGAAGCGCGAGCTGGAATATGCCAGCCGCCAGCTCACCTCGATCGAGATCAACGGCACCTACTACTCGAGCTTCAAGCCGGCCAGCTGGGCCAAGTGGCGCGACGAGACACCCGACGGCTTCGTGTTCGCGGTGAAGGCGTCGCGCTTCTGCACCAACCGCAAGGTGCTGGCGGATGCCGGCGAATCGGTGCAGCGCTTCGTGACGCAGGGGCTCGTCGAACTCAAGGATCGCCTCGGCCCGATCAACTGGCAGTTCATGGGCACCAAGAAGTTCGATCCGGTCGACTTCGAGGCTTTCCTGAAGCTCCTGCCGCGCGAGGTCGGCAAGCTGCCGCTGCGTCACGCGCTGGAAGTGCGGCACGACAGCTTCAAGGACGAGCGCTTCTACGATCTCGCCCGCAAATACAAGGCGGCGATCGTCTATGCCCATGACAAGGACTTCCCCGAGATCGACGAGCCGACGGCGGACTTCACCTATGCCCGTCTGATGCAGTCCGAGGAGAAGGTGAAGACCGGCTACAAGCCTGCCGACATCGACGCCTGGGCCAAGCGCGCCAGGGGCTGGGCGAAGAAGGGCGACGCCTTCGTCTATTTCATTTCCGGCGCCAAGGTGCGCAATCCGGCGGCAGCACAGGCGCTGATCAGGAAGATCGGCTGATCGGAGGCTTGACTTGCAGGATCGACGCCCGATATTTAACCATATGGTTCACTACTGTGGCGGCATCGACTCGATCCTGAGCGTGCAGGTCACGGGGCGCCCCGATTTCGATTGCGGAACGATTGGTCGAGCGCGCGGTTCGACCGCCTCTCCGCCTTCCTGAAGGGCGACAAATGGCCAGCAAGCCCAGCCTCGCGCTCAAGCGCCGCCTCAATGCGCCGCCCGAGAAAGTCTACGAAGCCTGGACACAGCCCGAAAAGATGATCCAGTGGTGGGGCGTCACCGGCCATCACCGCGCGCCCATCGCCGAGACAGACCTGCGTGTCGGTGGCCGCTTCCGGGTCCAGTTCTGGACGCCTGACGACGAGCATCACAGCGTGAGCGGCGTCTATCGCGAGATCGTGCCGTCGAGCAGGCTCGTCTTCTCCTGGGCCTGGCAGAGCACACCGGAGCGCGAGTCGCAGGTCACGGTCGACCTGAAGCCCGACAATGACGGCACGATCCTCATCCTGACCCACGAACAGTTCTTCAGCGAAAAGGCGCGCGACGACCATCGCGGCGGCTGGATCATGGGACTCGACCGGCTGGAGGCCTACTTCGGATGAACACCCAACCCTGGCTGAAACCCGTCGGACTGAGTTCACCCGGCCAGCGCGCCGGTCTCCTCGCCGATCTGCCGCGCGGCCCCGCGGCATTGGCAGAGGTCATCCAGGGCCTGTTGATCCACGAGCACATCGCGCCGACCTATGGCGTGCGGCTCGACGCGAACCAGCATGCCCAGGCGCATGTCCGGTCCATAGAAGCGCTGCTCGACGGCGTAGCCACGCACGACGCACGACCGCTCCCTGCGGCAAGGGCGCCGTGCGAGCGACAGGTCGGCGTCTGTCGCCACTTCTCGCTGCTCCATGTCGCGATGTTGCGCGCGCAAGGTATTCCGGCGCGTGCGCGCTGCGGCTTCGGCGCCTATTTCGAGAAGGGCAAGTTCTACGACCATTGGGTCACCGAATACTGGAACGAGGCCGAACGGCGTTGGGTCCTGGTCGATGCGCAGATGGATCCGCACCAGCGCAAGCTCTTCCATCTCGCCATCGATCCGCTCGACGTCCCGCGGGATCAGTTCCTCGTCGCCGGCGATGCGTGGACGCTCTGCCGCGAGGGCAAGGCCGATCCCGACGCCTTCTGCATCCTCGACATGAGGGGCTGGTGGTTCATCGCCAGCAACGTGATCCGCGATATCGCCGCGCTGAACGGTCACGAGATGCTGCCGTGGGACGTGTGGGGCGCCATGGTGCCGGACAATGACAAGATCGACAGGGCGTTCATCGACCGGCTGGCCGAGCAGTCGAGCCATCCCGACGCCGACCCCGCCGCATTGCGTGCCGCTTACGAGGACAGGCGGGTCGCGGTGCCGCCGATCGTCTTCAACAATGTCCTGGGCCGCGACGAGCCCGTCGCGCAGAGCGGCTGAAGCCGGCGATTCCCGCTGCCCCGGCCCCGCCGGATCGTTGTAAGCTGGGCTCCGTCCGGATCACCAGATTGGGAGAAGCCCATGCCCGCACTCTCGCTCGACCACTACAACATCTACTGCACCGATCTCGAGGCCACCGTGCGCTTCTATGAACGCTATGTCGGCCTGACCAACGGCGACCGGCCTCCCTTCCCCTTCCCCGGCGCCTGGATGTATGCCGGCGAAAAGGCGATCCTCCACCTCGTGTCGGAGACCGGCCGCAAGGACCAGGGCAGCGGCGCCATCGACCATGTCGCCATCAACTGCGCCGACATCCGCGGGACGCTGGACCAAATCAAGAAGGATGGCGTCCCCTTCGAGGTCAAGAAGGTCCCGGCACGGCCGCTGCAGCAGGTCTTCGTGCACGATCCCGACGGCGTCATGATCGAGCTGAACTTCTGGCACGAGGAAGACGTGGCCGAACTGGCCGGCTACGACCCGATGTCGAACAAGGTCACGGCCGAGAAGCAGAAGGTCCCGGCGTAGGCCGTGCCACCTCCGCCGCGCGATCCTCAATCGGCGGTCGGCACTCGCGACAGCCAGTCGACATAGTCGGGCGGCAGAAGATCGCGGCCCGCGAGCAGGCAGTCGAGATAGGCCCGCGGCGGCTTCAGGCCGGCTTCCTGGATCAATCCGACATAGACGATCGCGTCGACGTCCTCGCCGCGGTCGGCGCGCCTGACCCGGATCGTGCGCCGTTCGTAGTGGCCGGCGGCGACACCCTCGTAGATGTCCAGCACCTCCAGGCCGGCCTCGGGCAGGGCATTCAGCGTGCCATGCACCACGCCCGTCCTGTCCGGCACGATGTTGGCGGCCGCGCCGCCCTTCTGCAGCCTCGAGGGCTTGTCGAAGACGAGGCGCCAGCCGTCGAGCCGGCCGGCGATGCGCTCGCCGCGCGGCACGCCCTTCGGTGCCAGGCGCTGGTCGAACAGGCGCGCGGCGTCCATGTTGGAGCCGTAGGCGAAGTACCAGATCAGGTTATCCGCCATACCCGCACCTTCTCGTCGTAGCCTCGGATCGCGACCGGCCCGAGATCGACGGCCCCGTCACAGGGCGCCGCATCCAGTACCGACTGCGACACCAGGAGCTGGGCCCCCATCTCCTTGGTGAGCTGCTCCAGCCGCGCCGCCAGGTTCACCGTGTCGCCGATCACCGTGTATTCCTTGCGCTGCGGCGAGCCCACCGTGCCGGTCACGGCCTCGCCGAGATGGATGCCGATGCCGACGCGCAGCGCCCAACCGGGATGGGCGTCGTTCCATCCCGCGACCGTGTCGATCATCTCCTGCGCGGCCGCCAGCGCGTTGCGGGCCGCCGCGGGATCGGCGAGCGGCGCGCCGAACAACGCCAGGAAGCCGTCGCCCAGGAACTTGTTGATGATGCCGTTGTTGCGGTCCACGACGTCGATCATCCGCGCGAAGAACGCGTTGAGAAGCGCCACCGTTTCTTCGGCCGAGCGCCGTCGGGTCATCGCCGTGAAGCCCCTTATGTCGAGAAACAGCACGCAGACCGTCCGGATCTCGCTCGGGGGTTCGCTCTGGGTGGCCAGCAGCCGGTCGACCACCGCCGGCGAGACGTGCTGGCCGAACAGGTTGGTGACCCGGTCGCGCGCGGCCACCGCCCGCACCGACTTCTCGAACTGGCTGCGCAGGCTGTTGGCGACGAACCCCGCCACCAGACCGCTGGTAAACAGCACGAGCGTGCGGCTGAAATGAAACAGGAGCGTTTCCTGCGGGATGTCGCCCCATGGCTGGATCGGCAGCAGCCACAGGACCAGGACCATCTGTTGAACGGCCGCGACGCTGCCGGTCCAGACGGACAGCCAGAAATCGAGCCGCAGGGTCGAGAGCAGGATGAAGATGAAATAGAGGAGCGGCGGCCAGAAGCCGAAGACCAGCAACGGGTCCATGTAGTGGCTGAGCGTGATGATGATGGCCGACGGCAGGGACGTCTCGATCAGGGCATTGCCGAAGCGTGCGTATTGCGGAAAGTCCTGGCCCTTCGATGCGCGATACCCGAGAAACTTGAGCGACCCCAGCTCGTACAGAAGGAAGGGGCCGATGCCGACGAACGGAAGCCAGCCGGGCACGTCGCGCTCGAAGATGCGGGACGTATAGGACGGAAACAGGTTGGCGACCCCGAGCGCCAGGGCCAGCAGCGACGCCAGGATGATGGCGACGGCGCGCATGCGCTCCCGCTCGCTGCGGATGATCTCGCGGCGGAGCGCGTCTGAGAAGAAGTCGGGCGCCGCGGCAGCCATCGCGGCCAAACTAGCCAGAGCCGGCGGGCTCCACAACGGCCCGGGGCGGTGCTAGGTACTGGACCATGTCGATGAAGGAGATCGCACGGGAGCTGCAGGGCAAGGTCGCCAACCTGGCACTGCGCATGCCGATTTCCTGGGTCCACATCCTGGCCGGCGCACCGGTCGCGGTCGACGGCCGCACGCTCGACGGCCGCATACAATGGTTCCTGAAGCTGCTGGCCTACAGCGGACAGGCGCCACTCCATTCCCTGAGCGTCGCCGAGGCCCGCGAGGACTACGACGCCTTCATGCAGCTGCTGGGCGGACGCCCCGCTCCGGTGAGTTCCATCCTCGACCGCACCCTGCCCGGCCCGGCCGGCCCGGTGCGCATCCGCATCTACCGGCCGGCCGGAACCGTGGCGCGGCTGCTGCCGACCATCGTCTATTTTCACGGTGGCGGGTGGGTGATCGGCAGTCTCGAAGGCTACGATCTCGCCTGTCGCTATTTTTCCGCCCGCTCCGGCTGCGCCGTCGTCTCGGTCGACTACCGGCTGGCGCCCGAGCACAAGTTTCCCGCCGCGGTCGACGATGCCCTGGCCTCCTATCGCTGGCTGGCGAGCGAGGCGGTTTCGCTCGGCCTCGATCCCGATCGCATCGTCGTGGCCGGAGATTCCGCGGGCGGCGCTCTGGCCGCCGTGGTCGCCCAGACCGTGCGCCACGAACCGCACCCGCCCTGCCTGCAGTGGCTGATCTACCCGGCGACCGACATGGCCGGGGACAGCGCGTCCCACAAGAGCTGCGGCGAGGGCTTCCTGCTGACCCAGTCAGACATGGCCTGGTTCCGCATGCACTATCTGAACGACGCCGGCGCGGAAGCCGGGGATCCCCGCGCCTCGCCGCTGCGGGCCGCGGATCTCACCGGCGTGGCGCCCGCGCTCGTGTACACGGCCGGCTTCGATCCTCTGCGCGACGAGGGACAGGCCTATGCCGTCCGGCTGCAGTCTGCCGGTGTGAAGGCGATCCATCGCGAGTTCGAGACGCTGATCCACGGTTTCGTCGGCATGCGAGGCGCCGTCCATGCGGCAGCCCGGGCCATGGACGACATGGTAGCGGGCGTGCGCCACGAACTCGCGCAGCTCGGGCGATGACGGAACGCCGGGAGGAACGACGGGAAATGGGTGGCGACGGCACGACACAGGCGGAACAGCGCAGCGAACGCAGCGGTCGACGCGAACAGAACAAGGCGGAGAACCGTACCGCCCTGCTCAAGGCGGCGCGCGCCGTGTTCGCGGAGATGGGCTATGGCGCGGCCAGCGTGCGCGACATCGTGCGCCGTACCGACCTCGCCTCGGGCACCTTCTACAACTACTTCAAGGACAAGGACGAGATCTTCGAGGCCGTTGTCGGCGAGCTGACCGGCATCCTGCTGCAGCGCCATCGCGACGGCCGTGGCCGTGCGAAGTCGACCGAGGAGTTCGTGCGCCTGCACTATGCCGCCTACTTCAATTTCCTGGCGGAGGATCCCGAACTGCTGGCGCTGGGCCGGTCGAGCTTCACCGCGGTGCGCACCCTGCTCGACAAACCCGATGTGCGCGCGCTCGCCAAGGCACTGAACGACGACATACGCGCGGCCATCTCCGAGGGGATCCTGCCGAACGTCGACGTCTCCTATCTCAGCGCGTCCATGGCCGGCATCGCCTTCGAGATCTCGATGGTCATGGTCGCCCGCGATCCGGTCGACCCCGACACCGCCGCGGAGTTCGCGACCCGCCTCATGCTGGGCGGCCTCGACAAGCTGCCGCGACGCTGACCCAAAAGCAAAACGGCGGCCCCATGCGGAGCCGCCGTTTTTCCAGCACAGGTATCAGGAGCGCTCAGGCGCCCTGCGCAATCGTATTGCGCAGCACGCCGATCCCCTCGATCTCGACTTCGCAGACGTCGCCCGGCTTCAGCCAGGGCTGCGGCTTGCGGGCCATCGCCACGCCCGACGGCGTGCCGGTGATGATGATGTCGCCCGGATCGAGCGTCATGCACTTGCTGAGCTCGTGCACCAGCGTCGGCACATCGAAGATCAGGTCGTCGGTGTTGCTGTCCTGCATGGTGACGCCGTTGACGCGGGTCATGATGCGCAGCGGGGCCGCGCCCTTCGGCAGCTCGTCCGCCGTCACGATGTCGGGACCGAAGCCGCCGGTCGCGTCGAAGTTCTTGCCCAGCGTGAACTGGCCGCCCGACTTGCGCTGCCAGTCGCGGATCGAGCCGTCGTTGAAGCAGGCGTAGCCGGCGATCACCGAGAGCGCCTTCTCCTTCGGCACGTTGCGGCACTTCTTGCCGATGACGATGGTGAGCTCGGCTTCCCAGTCGAATTCCTTCGAGTGCGTCGTCGACAGCATCTTGCCGTTGTGCGGCACCAGCGTGTTGTTGAAGCGCGTGAAGACCACCGGGTAGGTCGGGATCGGGCTGCCGGTCTCCTCGGCATGCTTGCGGTAGTTGAGGCCGATGCAGAGGATCTTGCCCGGCGCGGGGATCGGCGTCAGGTACTTGGCCGACTTCTCCGATACGGTGGCGCCGGCCTTGGGCTTGGCACAGGCCTTCAGCACCGCCTGCTGCAGCTTCTTGCCGCCCGCCAGGATCTCGACGACCGACTTCGGTCCGCGCGGCATCTGCTTGCTGAGATCGACGATCTTGCCGTCGCCCAGCTTGACGCCGACGGCCGGCTTGCCGCCGCTCAGGATGGTGCAAAGACGCATGTGTTTCCCCCGTGAAAATTCGTCTGAAATGTGGCGGGGCGTAAACTCCACCCTCCCGCATCTTCGGTCAAGCGCGCGCGGATTTTTGCTAGTCTGCAGCCATGCGATCCCTCCTCCTCGCACTGCCCCTCCTGTTCGCCACCCTGCCTGCGTCGGCACAACTCGTCGTACCGCTGACGACCCCCGACGGTCGCGTCGCCTGCACCCAGGGCAAGACGGGCATCGGCCGTCCCGCCGACTGGCGGGCGGTGGCAGATCCCGACGGGCCCGACGGGTGGGCCCTCGCCGAACGCGAACCGGATGCGACCGACCAGCGCTTCCCGCTGTGCATTTCAGAGCAGGCGCAGGGGCGCGACTTCGACGCCACGCTGCGGTTCAAGATCGTTTCGGGCTCGCGCGACCAGGTGGCCGGGTTCATGTTCCGGGCGCAGAGCGCCAGCGACTACTACGTCGTGCGGGTGAATGCCCGCGACAACTCGGTGCGCCTCTACCGCATGGACAAGGGCAAGCGCAGCCAGCTGGGCACCAAGGAGACTCCCGTCGAGCTCGGCAAATGGCATTCGCTGCGCGTGATCGCCGCGAACGATCGCATCGAGATCGCGCTCGACGGCAAGCCTCTGTACGGCATCAACGATCGGACGCTGGTCCAGGCCGGCGCCCTCGGCGTGTGGAGCCAGGGCGACAGCGTCACCCACTACGGGTCCCTGCTGGTCGCCCCACCGCCGCCGCCGGCGCGCTGATCAGCGCCGGGCCGCCAGCAGCGCCTCGGCGAGCTCGACGAACCCCTCGCCCGATCGGCCTGCAGTGATCCAGCGCGGTCGATGCTGCAGACGGTCCGCGAAGTCCGCGACGTTGGCCACGCCGACGGCGTTGGGAAACCAGCCGAACATCGGCGCGTCGTTGGGCGAATCGCCCGCAAACACGTAGCGCGCCCGTTCGGCGGTCAGATCGACGCCGAACAGTTCCTGCATCATCGCTCGGCTGGTCGTCAGCTTGTCGTAGTCGCCGAACCAGCCGTTGACGTGGATCGAACTCACCTTGGCATGAGCGCCATGCCGCTCGAAGATTTCCACGATGCGCTGGATATCGGAGGGAGGCAGCGCCGGCACGTCCTCGCGAAAATCCACGGCGAGATCGGCCACGCGATAGGGCTGGTCGGAGGCGATCCCGGCGCCCGGCACTTCGGCGAGCACGTCGGCCCTCACCCGCTCGAGTCGGCGGCGCCCCTCGGCCCGCGCGGCATCGGACTGGATGAAGCGAGTGCGCAGCCGCTTCTGCTGGTGGTCGTGCCACATCCAGAAGGCACCATTTTCCCCGACCACAGCGTCGACCGGCCAGAAGCGCGCGATGTGATCGCACCACCCAGCCGGGCGGCCCGTCACCGGCACGACCAACAGGCCGGCCTTCTTCAAGGCCTCCAGGGCGCCATAGGCGGCCGCGGACAGCGTACCTTCGGTGGAGACGGTGTCGTCGATGTCCGTCAGGACGCCGCGAACCGCGGCGAGGGTTTCGCGGGGGCAGTTCTTCAGGGGTTCCATGCGCGGCCTTCTAGCATGGCATCGCTTCACGACAGCAGGCGCACCATCACGAGCGCCAGCCCGGGGAACGCCATCACCAGCCCGAGGCGCACGATGTCCGCGGCGATGAAGGGCAGCACGGCGCGGTAGATTCGCGTGAGCGCGACGTGACGGGCGAGCGCCGACACGACGAAGACGTTGAGGCCGATCGGAGGCGCGGTGAGGCCGATCCCGACCACGATCAGCACCAGGATGCCGAACCAGATCGCGACGTCGTCGGGGGCCATGCCGAAATCGAGCGCCTGCACGATCGGGAAGAAGATCGGCAGGGTGAGCAGGATCATCGCCAGCTCGTCCATGACGGCGCCGAGCAGGATGTAGAACAACAGGATCAGCGCCATCACGCCGTAGGGCGTGAACCCCGAGCCGCCGATCCACTCGGCCGCCGCCACCGGCAGCTGCGACAGGGCCAGAAAGGCATTGAAGACATCGGCGCCCAGCAGGATCAGGAAGATCATGCCGGCGGTCTCGGCGGTCTGCAGCAGGGCGGCCTTCAGCCCGGCCCAGCGCATGCCACCGACCAGCACCGCCACCACCAGCATCGCCGCGACGCCGACCGCCGCGCCCTCGGTCGGCGAGAACACGCCGCCATAAATTCCCCCCAGAACCACCAGCGCCACGAGGATCGCGGGCCAGACGGCGGCGAAGTCGCGCAGCCGTCTCTTCATCGGCACGCGCGGCAAGGCCGGCCCCAGTTCGGGTCGGCGGCGCACCACCAGCGCGATCACCAGGCAGTAGAAGAGCGCAGCCATGAAGCCCGGGATGAAGGCCGCCATGAAGAGCTTGGCGATGTTCTGCTCGGTCGAGATGCCATAGACGACGAGGATCACCGAGGGCGGGATCAGGATGCCAAGGGTACCACCGACCGCGATGACGCCGGTCGCGAAGCCGGCATCGTAGCGATAGCGCTCGAACTCCGGCAGCGCGGCGCGCGCAAAGGTGGCCGTGGTAGCGACGGAGGATCCGCAGATCGCGCCGAAGGCCGTGCAGGCGCCGATCAGGCCCATCGCCAGACCGCCAGGACGATGGCCGACCAGGCTCGAGGCGGCGCGAAACAAGGCGGTCGAGAGGCCCGACTTCTCCGCCAGCGCGCCCATCAGAATGAAGAGCGGGATTACCGACAGCGTGTAGTTCGAGAAGTCGTGATAGGGCGTCGTCTTGATGTAGTTCAGGAAGACGGGCCAGCCGCCCAGCCACGCATAGCCCGCGCCGCCGACGAACAGGAGCGAAAGACCGATCGGCATACGCGCCGCCATCAGCAACAGCATGATGACGAAGCCCAGGATCGCGGCGGACGTGCCGGTCACGGTTCGGTCCGGAAGCGGCCGGCGGCGGTGACGAGCGCCGCCAGCGCGAGGAGGCCCGCCATGGCGGCACAGGCCATGATCGCCCAGCCGACCGGCATCCCCAGCACCATGGTGGACGTGCGCGAGCCGATCGCATCCGCCGCCCCCACCGCCAGACGCCAGCCGAGCAGCGCGGCGGCGGCGGCATAGACGATGTCCCAGAAGGCGTCGATCGCAGACAGCACACGCGCCGGCAGCCGGATGGTGAACGTATCGACCAGCATGTTACCGCGCCGAAGCTGCGTGTAGGGCAGGAAGGAGAAGATCGCGAGCGCGACCGCCATCTGCACCATCTCGAAGTCGCCCGGCAGGCCGCTGGAGGTCGCCCAGCGCAGTCCCACGCTCGCCGTCACCAGGCCGGCGATGAACAGCGATAGGGCGGCGCCCGCCAGGGCAAGCGCCGCGCCCAGCCTTTCGGCGGTCCGCATCCAGCCCATGCGGGGCTCAGGACACCTTGTACTTCTGCACCAGCACTCGCACGGCCTCGACCAGCTTGGCGCCGTCGAGATTGCGATCCTTCACAGAGGCGACCCAGGCATCGATCACCGGCTGCGTCGTCTTGCGCCACCGCGCCGCCTCGTCGACCGAGATCTCGCTGATGACGTTGCCGCTGCGCTTGGCGACCATCTCGGCCACCGCGGCGCCGGCGTCGTCCCAGGTCTTGCCGGCCATGGTGGCCGCCGCCATGCCCGAGTTCGCGTCGAGCACCTTCTTCAGGTCGGCCGGCACCTTGTCGTAGCTGCCCTTGTTCATCGCCAGCACGAAGGTGGCGGTATAGAGCGTCGGCGAGCCCGGGATACCCGTATGGTACTTCAGGAGCTCCTGGACCTTGATCGCGGGCACGACCTCCCAGGGCACGACGCAGCCGTCGATCACCTTCTGCGCGAGGCTTTCGGGGACCTGCGGGATCGGCATGCCGATCGCGCTGGCGCCCAGCGCCTTCAGCGCCTCGCCGGCCTGCCGGGTGGGAAAGCGCAACTTCAGACCCTTCAGGTCTTCCATCGTCTTCACCTGCTTGTTGGCATGGATCAATCCGGCATCGTGCGCCCAGGCACAGATGAGGTGAACCTCCTTGAACTCGTCCTTGAGGTAGGTGTCGGCATACTCCTGGAAAGCCTTGGCGTTCACGATCCCGAGCTTGTCGGCGACGAACGGCAGTTCCATCGCCTCGCTGGCCGGAAAGCGGCCCGGCGTGTTGCCCGGCAGGGTCCAGATGATGTCGGCCACGCCGTCGCGCGCCTGGTCGTAGAGCTGCGGCGGCGCGCCGCCCAGCTGCATCGCCGGGAAGATCGTGATCTTGATCCGCCCGTTCGATTCGGCCTCGATCTTGCGCACCAGCGGCGTCAGGAACTTCTGGTGAATGTTCGAGGCTGCCGGCAGGAAGTGGTGAAGCTTGAGATTGACCTCGGCGGCCTGCGCGTAGCCTTCGCGCAACAACGCGGGAGCGGCCACGGCCACGCCTGCCAACGCAAAAACCCTGCGACGCTTTATCGGCATCAATGCCTCCCTGGTCTTTTCTTATGGCCGGGAGGCTAGCACAGGCGGGAGGAACTTGAGAGGCCCAACCGCAGATTCGACAGCGGCCCCGCCGGTCTTCGTCCGGTCGCTAGAGAGTGCCGCCCGCCAGCATGTCGAAGCGGTTGCGGATTTCCGCGACGCTCGGCGCCTGGTCGATGGCCACCTCGGGAATTTCCCTCGCCACTTCGGCGCGGTCGAACTCATCGAGATGAAGGTCGGCGGCGGCGTGATCGTCCGGAAGAGCCTTCAGGGCATTGTGCAGGTGAAAGAGGTGCCAGTGCGCCGGCCCCGCCAGCGCGCCCGATTCGAGATGCGCCAGTCGTTCCTGAAAGCGCTGGAAAACTTTCTTTCGCTCTTCCGACATCGCCCGCCCCGTTACCGCTGAAATCCTTCACATGGTGCGCGACGCGGCGCCAAACGGCAAGCCGGCGAAAACTGCCGGGACGACTCAGCGCTTGAAGACGGCGAAGGCCAGAAGTGCGACGAAGGCCGCAGTCCCCGACGCGAGACCGGCCCCGATCGTGAGCGGAATTCGTCGCCGCCGGTGCTTCTTGCTGAGAAGGCTGAGATGTTCCCGGCGCGTCATCCCACCCGGAAAGTCATACTTGTCGGGCGGGTTGTTGATGTTCTGCGTGCCCCGCCACCATCCCCAGGCAGCACCGCCCAAGGTAAACACGGCCACGACGATCAGTATCTCCATGTCTCATCTTAGCAAAACAAAATGAACGATGCTGCAGACTTCGCGCACACCCAAGCGACGGGGCAACAGTTACCGCAGCACTTTTCACTTCCAGTGAACACTCTCTCGTAAGAAAAGCGTAACGCCCTTGGCCCGTGCTGGTTGCGAGGCGGTTTCTCGAAACATTCACGGTGTCTTCTGCGTTCTATCGGCACACGGAAGGAGAAGCACCATGCGAACGATAAGCTCACTCTTCGTCCTCGCCGGCCTCGCCTGCGCGCCCCTGGG
The DNA here is from genome assembly GCF_020880995.1 of Reyranella aquatilis. Taxonomy (GTDB): domain Bacteria; phylum Pseudomonadota; class Alphaproteobacteria; order Reyranellales; family Reyranellaceae; genus Reyranella; species Reyranella aquatilis. Next base: position 94,644 of record NZ_JAJISD010000009.1, read on the forward strand.
CGCCATGGCTCAGGACCTCGCCTTCGCATCCAACGCACCGGTATCCGATCGCCTCGTGTTCATGGGGCCTAGCGACGTGCGTGTTCCACCGTCCGCGATCGAGACGATCCGAAGCGCGGCCGACGCCGCGAAGTCGGCACCGGTGCTCATCGAGGGCAGGGCCGATCGGGCGAGTGCGGTGAAGCAGGAACTCATTCGGCAGGGCGCGCCTGCGGAAGCCATCACTGTGAGGCCTACGCCAACCCGCCCGCTTGCGCAGGTCGGTGACGGCATCGACGATCCGACCGAGCGGCGAGTGAACATCCGATTCTAGGAAACAGCGATCGGCTGGGGAGACGCCCGCCGCATGCGGCGGGCGTTTCCTTGCGTGCCCGCCACAAAAGGAAAGCCCGCCCTGGCGGACCAGGACGGGCTCCTGCAGCCCCTCGGGGGAGAGGGACGGTTTCTTGAACCGCCAAAGGCTGCATCCATCCAACGCGCCAGGGAACGGCGGGTTGCACCGGCCAGCGCCGACCGGACACTTTTTCTAGTCGGCCGACACGCGCCCTTCGCGATCGACCGTAAGCACGACCTCGGTCTTGCCGCGCAGCGCGCGTGCGCGCCACGTCCCGTCAGGCCCGGGCGTAATGTTCCTGACCAACTTGTAACCATCGGCTTCAATCGCGCCCCGGGCGAAGCCATTTCCCTCGGCATCCCCGGAGATCTGTTGGGCGGGTGTCGTAGCCGAAGCGGTTTCGACGACGGCTGTCGCAGGCGCGGGCGTGGAAATTGGCGGACGCTCCCGCACGACGAGCGGCACGGGTGCCTGGCGCATCTCGACGAGGACGGGCTTCGCGGAAGAAAGCTGCGGAGAAGAAACCTGGGGGGACTGCATCGCTCCGGTCGCCGCCTTGGCCGATCCGCGCTGCGTTCCATCGGGCAGCGGCGCCACCACATGGGCAGCCGCCACCGTTACGGCCAGCGCGGCGGTGGCGAGTGCGAACACGATGCCTTGGTTCATTGTCGTCGGTCCCTGATATTCGGCCTCCTTAACGCTGCTGCCGTCCCCGGCGTTGCGTGCAGGCCGGACGATCAGTAACGATGGAACTCGAGCAACCCCTCCCAGGCACCCCAATGGCGCTTCCGTCAGGCATTTCCTTCTCCCCGGCACACTCGGTCGAGCTGTCGGACCGATTCAACGTCGCCGTCCCTTTCATCGATCGGCATGTCGGCGAAGGTCGTGGCGCCAAGGCGGCGATCCGGACGTCGACGGAGTCGGTAAGCTACGCGGACCTTGCCGAACGGGTGAGCCGGGCGGGCAATGCGTTGCTTGCGGCCGGGCTGAGGCCCGGCGACCGGTTGCTCATGGTGGTGAAGGATTGCCCGGCCTTCTTCTATCTCTTCTGGGGAGCCATCAAGGCGGGCATTGTGCCGGTGCCGCCGAACACGCTGCTGCGCGCGCCGGACTATGCCTACATGTTCGAGGATTCCGGGTGCCGGCTGGTCGTCTATTCGCCGGAGTTCACGGGCGAAATCGGGCCGGCTCTGGAACAACTCGGCGCCAGGGCACCAAACGCCCTGGACGTCGATGGCTTCCTGACCGCGATGGCAGCGGCCTCCCCTGCTCTGGAGGCGCGGCTCGCCGCGCCCGAGGACGACTGCTTCTGGCTCTATTCCTCGGGCTCGACCGGCCGGCCCAAAGGCGCCGTTCACGCACATCGCGACATGGTCGTGACCAGCGAACTCTACGGCGTGCGCGTGCTCGGCATCAGCGAGACGGATGTCAGCTACTCCGCCGCCAAGCTGTTCTTTGCCTACGGGCTGGGCAACGGCATGACCTTCCCGCTGTGGGTCGGCGGTACCGCCATCCTCGACGATCGGCGGCCGACACCCGAAACGACCTTCTCCAACATCGAGACGTTCCGGCCGACGATCTACTACGGCGTGCCCACCCTCTATGCCGCCCAGCTCGCGGCGCTCGAGACGCAGAAGCGCGATCTCTCCTCGCTGCGCGCCTGCGTGTCGGCCGGCGAGGCGCTGCCCGCCGACATGTTCCGCCGCTGGAAGGAGCAGACCGGCACCACCATCCTGGACGGCATCGGCTCGACCGAGGCCCTGCACATCTTCATCGGCAACCGGCTCGACGACTGCCGGCCCGGCACCAGCGGCAAGCCGGTCCCGGGCTACGAAGCGCGCATCCTGGACGAGAACGGCGATCCCGTTGCGAGGGGGGAGAGCGGCCGGCTGTGGATCAAGGCGGAATCGGCGGCCAAGTACTATTGGAACAAGCCCGAGAAGACGGCCGAGACGATGGTGAACGGCTGGCTCAACACCGGCGACACCTATCGCCAGGATGAAGACGGCTACTTCATCTACGAGGGCCGCAGCGACGACATGCTCAAGGTCGGGGGCATCTGGTGCTCTCCCGTCGAGATCGAGAATTGCCTGGTCGGACATCCGGCCGTCCTCGAGGCCGCCGTGATCGGCCAGACCGACGAACAGTCGCTGATCAAGCCCAAGGCCATCGTCGTCCTGAAGCAGCCCGGCGATGCGGGCGCGGCCATGACCGACGCGCTGATGGCGCACTGCAAGCGGACGCTCGCCCCCTACAAGTACCCGAGGTGGATCGAATACGTCCCGGAGCTGCCCAAGACCGCGACGGGGAAGATCCAGCGCTTCAGGCTGCGCGCCTGAAGCAAAGCGGCGGCGGCCGCGGGACCCAATCTGCCGTTGTTGGGGGCTTTCTTTTCCGCTTTTATACGAGCAAGGGAAACAGGGAGCGTGGGCTCATGAAAAGCAAGTTGTTCGGTACCGCGACGATCGCGGCGCTCGCCCTCGGCCTGCCGGCGGCGGCGCAGAGCCCGATCAAGGTCGGCTTCGTCAGCACGTTTTCGGGGCCGCAGGCCGCCATCGGCGAGGACATGCGCCGCTCGGTCGAGCTGGCCAAGGAGCATCTCGGCGGCAAGATGGGCGGCAAGCCTTTCGAGATCGTCTACGAGGACGACCAGTTCAAGCCGGATGTCGGCAAGGCGCGCTCCGAGAAGCTCGTCCAGCAGGACAAGGTGAACTTCGTCGCCGGCTACATCTGGTCGAACGTTCTTCTGGCCTCGCTCAAGACCGTGGTCGACGAGGGCGACACGATCCTGGTGTCGGCCAATGCCGGCCCCTCTGCGATCGCAGGCGAACTCTGCAACAAGAACTTCTTCTCGACGTCGTGGCAGAACGACCAGACGCCGATGGCGATGGGCGACTACCTCAACAACAAGGGCGTGAAGAGCCTCTACCTGGTCGGCCCGAACTATGCCGCCGGCAAGGACATGCTGGCGGGCGTGAAGCGAACCTACAAGGGCAAGATCGTCAGCGAGGACTTCACCAAGTGGCCCGACCAGCTCGACTTCTCGGCCGAGCTCACCAAGGTCGCCGCCGCCAAGCCGGACGGCATCTTCATCTTCTATCCCGGCGCACACGGCGTTCAGTTCGTGAAGCAGTGGGCGCAGTCGGGTCTCAACAAGACCGTGCCGCTGTACCAGGTGTTCTCGATCGATGCGATCACGCTGCCGCAGCAGGGCGACCTGGCGCTTGGCACGCTGGGCGCGCAGGAATGGGTCAACGATCTGCCGAACGAGGCCAACAAGAAGTACGTCGATGACTTCAAGAAGAAGCACGGCGTCTACCCGTCCTACTACGGCGCGCAGAGCTACGATGCGATCATGCTGATGGCCTCGGCCGCCGAGGCGCTGAAGGGCGACCTGTCGAACAAGGACAAGGTCCGCGCCGAGATGAAGAAGGCCAACTTCAAATCCGTGCGCGGCGACTTCAAGTTCGGCAACAACAATTTCCCGATCCAGAACTTCTACATCCAGGAAGCGGTCAAGGATCCGCAGGGCATGATGACGGTCAAGACGATCGCCACCGCCGTCAAGAATGCGGTCGATCCCTTCGCCGAAAAGTGCCCGATGAAGTGAGATCATGCTCCTCCCCAGTCATCTGGGGAGGTGTCAGCGTCTTCGCTGACGGAGGGGGCGGGAGACTTTGACCCCTCCGTCGCCGTAAGACGGCGACACCTCCCCATTTGAATGGGGAGGAAGTTTATGGGGAGCGCGCAGGCGCTCCCGTTTCGTTTGAGGGTGTGACGGGATCGATGGAATATCTGCTGCTCCAGGTGCTGAACGGCGTCCAGCTCGGCCTGCTGATGTTCCTGCTCGCCGCCGGCCTGACCCTGACGCTCGGCATCATGGACCTGGTCAACCTGGCGCACGGCTCGCTTTACATGATCGGGGCCTACATCGCCTGGACCCTGATCGGCGTCACCGACTCCTTCGTGCTGGGCGCGCTGCTGGCGCTGCCCGCGACGTTCCTGGTCGGCGTAGCCGTGGAGATCGCCGTGATCCGGCGCCTCTATGCGCGCGACCATCTCACCCAGGTGCTGGCGACCTTCGGCCTGATCCTGTTCTTCAACGAACTGGTGCGGGCCCTCTGGGGACCCGGCGGCAAGAGCATCGCGGTGCCGGCCTTCCTCAATCGCACCATCGAGATTCTGCCGGGCGTCCCCTACCCCGCCTACCGCTTCGCCATCATCCTGGTCGGCGCCCTGGTGGCGATCCTGCTGGCCTGGCTGGTGGCGCGCACGCGGCTCGGCATGCTGATCCGCGCCGGCGCCTCCAACCGCCGCATGATCGGCGCCCTGGGCGTCAACATCGAGCTGCTGTTCAGCCTGGTCTTCGGCCTGGGCGCCGTGTTCGCCGGGCTGGCCGGCCTGATGGCGGCCCCCATCGCCTCCGTGCGGATCGGCATGGGCGACGACATCCTGATCCTCGCCCTGGTGATCATCGTCATCGGCGGCATCGGCTCGATCAAGGGCGCCTTCATCGCCGCCATGGTCGTGGGCCAGATCGACATCGTCGGCCGCGCCTTCCTGCCCGACATGCTGAAGACCTTCATGAGCTCCAGCGCCGCCTCGAGCGCGGCGCCCGCGATCTCGCAGGTGCTGGTCTACGTGCTGATGGCTGCGGTGCTGGTGTGGCGCCCGACCGGCCTGTTCGGCCAGCGCACATGATGGCGGCTCTCCGCACCCCGCGCGGCATCGCGACGGCCCTGATCCTGCTGGTGCTGGCGGCGCTGCCGCTGCTCACCCAGGCGTTTGATCAGCGCTATCTCCTGTCGATCGGCACGCGCATCATCATCTGGTCGATCGCCGCGGTCAGCCTCAACATGATCCTGGGCTATGGCGGGATGGTGAGTTTCGGCCACGCCATGTTCTTCGGCATCGGCGGCTACGCGGTCGGCATCCTGTCGGCGCACGGCGTCTCCAGCGGCTGGATCCAGTGGCCGGTCGCCCTGCTGGCTGCCACCGCCTGGGCGGCGCTGATCGGCCTGCTGTCGCTCCGGACGCGCGGTCTCTACTTCATCATGATCACGCTCGCCTTCGCCCAGCTCGTCTACTACGTCGGCAGCGGGCTCGAAGCCTATGGCGGCGACGACGGGCTCAACATCAGCCGCAGCCGCTTCCCGGGCCTGATCGACCTGCGCGACAAGGCGAGCTTCTACTGGCTGTGCTTTGCGCTGCTGTGCGCCAGCCTGTGGTTCTGCAGCCGCTACGCCAACTCCCGCTTCGGCCTCGTGATCCGCGGCGCCAAGTCCAACGAGCTGCGCATGACCGCGCTGGGCTTCCCGGTGTTCCGCTATCGATTGGCCGCATTCACCATCGCCGGCGCGCTGGGCGGCCTCTCGGGCATCCTGCTGGCCAACGAAGGCGCCTACATTTCGCCCGCGATGATGTCGTGGATGAAGTCGGGCGATCTCATCGTCATCATCGTGTTGGGCGGCATGGGCACGCTGTTCGGCCCGCTCTACGGCACCATCGCCTTCTTCGTGCTGGAAGAAGCGCTGCCGCCGGTCCTCAACCTCGTCCACAAGGGCTGGGGCGAATACTGGATGATCGTGTTCGGCCCGCTGCTGGTCCTGATCGCGCTCTATGCGCGGGGCGGCATCGATTCGCTGCTGGGGCGGCGCCATGACTGAGCCTGCCATGAAGGAGCCGCTGCTGCGCACCGAGCGCCTGGTGAAGCGCTATGGCGGCCTGCTGGCGACCGACAATGTCTCGATCGACGTGCGGCCGGGCGAGATCCACGCCCTGATCGGTCCGAACGGCGCCGGCAAGACCACGTTGGTGCACCAGCTTACAGGAGTCGTCGCCCCGGACTCCGGCACGATCCACTTCGCCGGCCATGACATCACCCGCCTCCCCACCCATGCGCGCGTCCGGCTGGGCCTCGGCCGCTCCTTCCAGATCACGTCCGTGCTGCGCGAGTTCACGGCGCTGGAGAACGTGGCGCTGGCGGTGCAGGGCCATGCCGGCCATTCCTTCCGCTTCCTCGCCGATGCCCGCCGCGACGAGACCCTGCGCGCACCCGCCCGCCGCCTGCTCGACGAGGTCGGCCTCGGCGCCCGAGGCAGCGTACTCGCCTCGGCGCTCAGCCATGGCGAGCAGCGCCAGCTCGAACTCGCGATGGCGCTGGCCGGCGATCCGACCGTGCTGCTGCTCGACGAGCCGATGGCCGGCATGGGCGTCGAGGAGAGCCAGCGGCTGATCGGTTTCCTGCGGGCACTGAAGCAGAAGCATGCCATGCTGCTGATCGAGCACGACATGGACGCCGTGTTCCAGCTCGCCGACCGCATCACCGTGCTGGTCTACGGCCGCGCCATCGCCAGCGGCACACCCGGCGAGATCCGCGCCAACGCGGAGGTGCGTCAGGCCTATCTCGGCGAGGAGATGGCCTGATGCTGAAGGTCCGCGACCTCGACGCCTTCTACGGGCCGAGCCAGGCGCTGTTCGGCATGGAACTGGCCATCGAGGCCGGCCAGGTCGTGACCCTGATGGGCCGCAACGGCATGGGCAAGACGACCACGGTGCATACGATCATGGGCCTGATGCCGGCCCGTCGCGGGACGGTCGAGTTCGAGGGGGCGCGAGTCGACGGCCTTCCCGCCTTCCGCATCGCCCGGCTCGGCCTCGGACTGGTGCCCGAGGGGCGGCAGATCTTCCCCAACCTCTCGGTCCGCGAGAACCTCGTGGCCGCCAGCGCCAACCGCACCGCCCGGCCGAACCCGTGGACCATCGCCCGCGTCTTCGAGTTCTTCCCTCGCCTGGCCGAGCGCCAGCGCAACATGGGCAACCAGCTCTCCGGCGGCGAGCAGCAGATGCTGGCGATCGGCCGCGCCCTGATGACCAACCCGAAGCTGCTGATCCTCGACGAGGCCACCGAGGGTCTGGCGCCGCTGATCCGCCAGGAGATCTGGTCCTGCCTTGCCCGGCTGAAGAGCGAGGGCCAGGCAATCCTGGTCATCGACAAGAACGTGTCGGCGCTCATTCCCCTCGCCGACCGCCACCACATCGTCGAGAAGGGCCGCGTCGTCTGGGCCGGTTCTTCCCAGGCGCTGGCCGGGGACAAGGACCTGCAGCACAGGTATCTTGGCGTCTGATCCTGCGGAGTTGCCGATGCGTCTGCTTGCCGTTGCCTCCCTGCTTGCCTCTGCCCTTGCCCCTCCGGCCTTCGCCCAGGGCTCGGTGAACGTCTACAACTGGTCGGATTACATCGCCGAGGACCAGCTCAAGGACTTCGCCAAAGACACCGGCATCAAGGTCAACTACACGACCTACGACAGCAACGAGATCCTCGACGCCAAGCTCAGGACCGGCAAGTCGGGCTACGACATCGTCGTGCCGACCGCCTCGCCGTTCTTCGTCCGCCAGCTCCAGGCCAACATCTTCCTGCCCCTCGACAAGTCGAAGCTGAAGAACTGGAACAACCTCGATCCCGAGATCATGAAGGCGCTGGCCGCCTACGATCCAGGCAACGCCCATGCCGCTCCCTGGATGTGGGGCACGATCGGCATCGGCTACAACGTCGCCGAGATCAAAAAGCGCCTGCCGGATGCGCCGGTCGATTCGCTGCGCATGATCTTCGATCCGGCGGTCGTCTCGAAGTTCCAGGATTGCGGCGTGATGCTGCTCGACAGCGCCACCGACATGCTGCCGGCCGCGCTCAAGTATCTCGGCCTCGATCCCGATTCGAAGAAGCCCGAGGATCTCGCCAAGGCGGCCGATGTCATCAAGGCCGTGCGGCCCTATGTCCGCAAGTTCCATTCGTCGGAGTACATCAACGCGCTGGCCGGCGGGAACATCTGTCTCGCCTTCGGCTTCTCCGGCGACATCTTCCAGGCGCGCGACCGGGGCGCCAAGGCCGCCAGCAAGGTCGAGATCGAGTACGCGATCCCGAAGGAAGGCGCGATGCTCTGGATCGACGTCGTCGCCATTCCCAAGGACGCGCCGAACCAGGCCAACGCCTACCGCTTCCTCGATTTCATGCTGGAAGCCAAGGTCGCCGCGGCCTCGACCGAACTCACCGGCTACGCCAACGGCAACAAGGCGGCCTTCGCGCTGCTGCCGAAGGACATTTCGGAGAACCCGCTGATCTATCCCCCTCAGGACGTGCGCGCGAGATTCTACACGATCACCGCCGGCACGGCCGAACAGACGCGCGAGCGCACGCGCCTGTGGACCTCGGTGAAGACGGGTCGCTGAATTGAGCATTGCTTCTCGCGACGGTCCGATCGTCCGCATCGAGGGTCTGACCAAGCGATTTGGACCGATCGTCGCCGTCGATCGCGTCGACCTGGAGATCGCGCGCGGCGAGCTGTTCGCGCTGCTGGGCGGCTCGGGCTGCGGCAAGACCACCCTGCTGCGCATGCTGGCGGGCTTCGAGACGCCCGACGCCGGCCGCCTCTTCATCGACGGCCAGGACATGACCGACGTGCCGCCCTACCGGCGGCCGGTGAACATGATGTTCCAGTCCTATGCCCTGTTCCCGCACATGGATGTGGCGGCGAACGTCGGCTACGGGCTGCGCCGCGACGGGGTGAAGGCGCCCGAGATCGCCGCGCGGGTCGCGGAGATTCTGGAGCTGGTGCATCTGCAGGACCACGCCAGGCGCAAGCCGTCGCAGCTTTCCGGCGGCCAGCGTCAGCGGGTGGCGCTCGCACGCGCGCTGGTGAAGCGGCCAAAGATCCTGCTGCTGGACGAGCCGCTCGCCGCACTCGACCGCAAGCTGCGCGAGGCCACGCGGTTCGAAATGGTGCGCCTGCAGGAGCAGCTCGGCCTCACCTTCGTGATGGTGACGCACGACCAGGAAGAGGCGATGTCGATGGCGACCCGGCTCGCGGTGATGAACGCCGGCCGCATCGTGCAGATCGGCACGCCGCACGCGATCTACGAACATCCGGTGTCGCGCTTCGTCGCCGACTTCATTGGCATCGCCAACATACTCGCCCTGCCGGAAGGCGGCTGGATGGCGCTGCGTCCGGAGAAGATCACGCTCGCGGCCGCGCGGCCCGACCTGCCGCAGTCCGTTTCCGGCAGGATCGTAGACCTCGCCTATGAGGGAGATCGCTCGCTCTACCATGTCGCGACCGAGCCGCATGGCACGATGATCGTCTCGACAGCCAACACCAGCCGCGCCGCCGGCGGCGCCTTCTCGCGCGGACAGCAGGTGTGGCTGGGCTGGGCCGACGAGGCCGGCCAGCGGCTGGAGGCGTAGAGCGCTGATGAGCGAGATTGGATTGAGCCGAGCATTCCAGCACCGGCCTCACCCTGAGGAGCATCGCGCAGCGATGCGTCTCGTCGCGCGGAGCACCTCCGCGCTGGGGTGGGAACCGGCACCCTGCCTGTTGCCCATCCTTCGAGACGCGCCGCTTCACGGCGCTCCTCAGGATGAGGTAAGTGGGTCAATGTAAATGGAAGGACTCTAGGCGATGCGGTTCGTCATCGGCCTGCCCTTCCTGTGGCTCGGCCTCTTCTTTCTGCTGCCCTGCCTGCTGGTGCTGGCGATCGCGCTGGGCACCAACGCGCCCGATTCGGTGCCGCCGGTCGAGCTTGGATTCAGCTTCAAGAGCTTCGCGCTGCTCTTTTCCGACGATCTCTACCTCGCGGCCTGGCTCTCCTCGATCAGGATCGCGGCGACCTCGACGCTGGTCGCGCTGCTGCTGGGCTATCCCATGGCCTATGCCATCGCCCGTACCGCACCGAACCGCAGGCCGTTGCTGCTGATGCTGGTCGTGCTGCCCTTCTGGACCTCGTTCCTGATCCGCATCTACGCCTGGATGGGCCTGCTGGCCGACAACGGGCTGATCGAGCAGTTCCTGCGCTGGAGCGGCCTCGCCAGCAATCCCGGGACGATCCTCGGCACCGAATGGGCGGTGCATCTGGGCATCGTCTACGCCTACCTCCCGTTCATGGTCCTGCCGCTGTATGCCACGCTGGAGAAACTCGACGACAGCCTGCTCGAAGCCGCGGCCGACCTCGGCGCCCGGCCGCTCGCCGCCTTCCTCACCGTCACGCTCCCCCTATCGCTGCCGGGCATCGTCGCGGGTTGCCTGCTCGTCTTCATCCCGGCGGTCGGCGAGTTCGTGATCCCCGACCTGCTGGGCGGCACCGGGACCCTGATGATCGGCAAGGTCCTGTGGGACGAATTCTTCACCAATGGCGACTGGCCGCTCGCCTCGGCGGTGGCGGTCTGCCTGCTGGTTCTGCTGGTCGGGCCGATCGCGATCTTCCAACGCAACCAGGCGCGCAGCCTCGAGAAGCGATCATGAGGACGGACACATGACCGGCCGCGCCCGCTTCGCCTTCGGCATGCTGGCTTTCGGTTATGCCTTCCTCTACCTGCCGATCGCGCTGGTGATCGTCTACTCGTTCAACGAGTCGAGACTGGTCACCGTCTGGTCGGGCTTCTCGCTCAAATGGTGGCGAGCGCTGTTCGCCAACGAGGCGATGCTGGAAGCCGCCTGGCTGTCGCTGCGGATCGCGCTGGTGAGCGCGACCGGCGCCGCCCTACTGGGCCTCGCCGCAGGATATGCGCTGGTGCGCGCGCCGCGTTTCCCCGGCCGCACCCTGTTCGGCAGTCTCGTCGTGGCGCCGATGGTGATGCCCGAAGTGGTGATGGGCATTTCGATGCTGCTGCTGTTCGTCGGCTCCGAGCGACTGTTCGGCGGACCGGATCGCGGGTTCCTGACCATCGCCATCGCCCACACGACCTTCTCGGTCGCCTTCGTGGCGATCGTCGTGCAGGCCCGCCTCACCGACTTCGACCGGGCACTGGAGGAAGCCGCCATGGATCTCGGCGCCACACCCTGGGTCACCTTCCGCACCATCACGCTGCCGCTGATCGCGCCGGCCGTCGGTTCGGGCTGGCTGCTGGCCTTCACCTTGTCGTTGGACGACCTGATCCTGACCCAGTTCGTCGCCGGCGCGCAGTCGCAGACGCTGCCGATGCGCGTCTATTCCAGCGTCCGCCTCGGCGTCGACCCTCAAATCAACGTGCTCGCGACCATCGTCGTGACGATCGCCGCCTGTGCACTGGTTCTGTCCGGCTGGCTGACGCGGCGGAAAGTTTGAGCTAAGAATCCTCCGTCAGGGAGGAAAAAATGCCGCGTTCCGGAACGTCCAAGGCGTCGCGTCGTAATGTGCTGAAGGGGGTCGGTATGGCCACTATTGGTGCTTCGTTGCCGCCCGTCGGGTCGGCCCTGGCGCAAGGCGCACCGGCCGCCAAGGGGCCAAAACTTCTCGACATGGAAGGCAAGGCCAAGCTGGCGGTCCTGGGCGACAAGCCGCTCGTTGCCGAGACGCAGGCCGAACTGCTGGACGACAGCGTCACGCCGACGGCCAAGCTCTTCATTCGCAACAACGGCCAGGTTCCCGACGTCACTGGCGATCCCAAGGCCTGGAAGGTCAAGATCGACGGCGAGGTCAATACGCCGATGGAGATCACCGTCGGCGACCTCATGAGCAAGTTCCCCGCCGTCACCTACCAGCTCATGCTGGAATGCGGCGGCAACGGTCGCTCCTTCTTCACGCCGGAGGCGCGCGGCAACCAGTGGACCAACGGCGGCGCGGGCTGTCCGATGTGGACCGGCGTGCGCCTCGCCGACGTGCTGAAGGCCGCGGGCCTCAAGTCCTCCGCCGTCTATATCGGCAGTTACGGCGCCGATCCGACGCTGGCCGGCGACACGGACAAGCCTTCCATCTCGCGCGGCGTGCCGATCGCCAAGGCGATGGAGGAGCATACGCTGATCGCCTTCAAGCTGAACGGCCAGGACATGCCGCTCATCCATGGAGCCCCGGTCCGCCTCGTCATCCCCGGCTGGCCCGCGTCGGTGTCGACCAAGTGGCTGAAGCGCATCTGGGTGCGCGACAAGGAACACGACGGTCCGGGCATGGGCGGCTTCTCGTACCGTGTGCCGAAGAAGCCGATCGTGCCCGGCAGCAAGGGCGACGAGAAGGACATGGCGATCCTGGAATCGATGCCCGTCCGCTCGGTGATCACCTTCCCGGCCGACGGCACGCGTCTCACATCGCGCAAGCTCGACCTGCGCGGCCATGCCTGGGCCGGCGACTTCGACATCAAGACCGTCGACATCTCGACCGACTACGGCGTCACCTGGAAGCCGGCCAAGGTCGATGCGCCCGCCAACAAGTATGCCTGGCAGAACTTCAGCGCGTCGATCGAACTGCCGACCACGGGCTACTACGAAGTGTGGGCCAAGGCGACGGACAGCAAGGGCGTGACGCAGCCCTTCCAGGCCGCCAACTGGAACCCGCAGGGCTACGGCGCCAACCCGATCAACCGCATCCGGGTGCTCGTCGAATCTTGAGCCAGCTCAATGTCATCCACGCCGCCGTCATCGGCTTGGCGGCGACGTTCGTAGTGCTCGCCTTCGACCGCGCCGGCGAACTGCGCAAGGACCAGTACGTCTATGTGCCGCCGGCGCCCAAGGTGGCGGCGGCACCGGCCGCCGTCGATCCCGACAAGGGCAAGCCGCCGCCGCACAATGACAAGGTCGAGGATCTGCCCGAGGGCAAGAATCGCGAACTGACTTTCTATACCTGCACGGCCTGCCATGGCGTGGCGTTGATCAAGGCACAGGGCCTGACGCGCGACCTCTGGGATTCGACGCTCGACCTGATGGTCGAGAAGCATCGCATGCCGCCGATCAAGCCGGAGGAACGCACCGAGATCCTCGACTATCTGGCCGAGCAGTTTCCGCCGCGGCGCAAGGGCCGTGGCTCCGACAATCCGTTCCTGAAATAGTCACCCAACCGCCTTCGCCCACTTCTCCGACCAGAGGTGCAGCGGCAGGAACAGCTGCAGCAACTCGCTGCCCAGCGCCGTGAGACGGTAGCCCGTCGCCTCGTCGAGCTCGACCAGCCTGGCCTCGCGCAGTTCGGCCAGCCGTGTGTTCACGATGGTCGGGCTGGCGCCGATCAGGTCCTGCAGCTCGCGGAACCTCCGGGGCTCCTCGCGCAGTTCCCAGACGATGCGCAGCGTCCAGCGCCGGCCCAGCAGGTCGAGCAGCGCCATGATCGGGCGGCCGGTCGTCGAGCCGCGCACGCGCTTCACCATCTATTTCACTCCGTTACTACAGTTTCTGTAGCGATTCGCCGTCACTGATGCTACGGAAACTGTAGCACTTTCACCGGAGACTTTCATGCCCCGCATCGCACCTGCCGAAGCGCCCTATCCGCCGCAGATCGCGGCCTCCCTGGAACGCATCATGCCGGCGGGCGTGGCGCCGCTGGTCCTGTTCCGGACGATGGCGCGCAACCCGCGCGTCTTCGAGAAGATGTTTGCGGGCGGACTGCTCGACAAGGGCACGCTGTCCCTGCGCCAGCGCGAACTGGTGATCGACCGCACGACGGCGCGGCTCGGCGCCGAGTATGAGTGGGGCGTCCACATCGCCTTCTTCGCGGAGAAAGTCGGGCTCGATGCCCAGCAGATCGCGGCGATCGTCCACGGTCCCGCCGATGCACCCTGCTGGTCGGCCGAAGAGCAGGCCCTGCTGGCGGCAGTCGACGATCTTGTCGAGCAGCGCACGCTCGGCGAGGCTTCATGGTCGACGCTCTCGGCGCATTTCGACGAGGCCCAGATCCTCGAAGTGATCGCGCTTGCGGGCTACTATCACACGATCAGTTTCTTCTGCCGCGCCCTCGACCTGCCGCTCGAAGCCTACGGCGCGCGCTTTCCTAGCGCCTCGCCTTCGTGAGACGGTCGATCCCGAGGATCAGCAGCCCGAAGACGAGGCCCCAGAAGGCCGAGCCGACGCCCATCAGCGTGACGCCCGAGACGGTGACGGCCAGCGTGCCCGCCGCCGCCAGGCGGTCCTGGTCCCCCGCCAGCGCGATGCCCAGCGCGCCCGCCGTGGAGCCCAGCAAGGCGGTGCCCGCGACGGTCGCGAGCAGCGCCGGGGGCAGCGCCCCGAACAGGCCGACCAGCGAGGCGCCGAACAGGGCGATGAGTCCCCAGAAGATCGCGTAGAAGGGACCTGCCTTCCACCGTTGCGCCGGATCGGGATGGGCATCGGGGCCGGTGCATAGCGCCGCGGAGATCGCCGCCAGATTGGAGGTGTGCGCCCCGAGGAACGCCGTCCCCAAAGACGCCGCACCGGTGACCACGAGGATGGGCTGTGTCGGCGGCTGATAGCCCGAACCGCGCAGCACCGCGAACCCTGGAAGGTTCTGCGAGGCCATCGTCACGAGATAGAGCGGCACGCCCAGCCCGATCAGAGTGGCGATGTCCCACACGGGTGCAGTGACGACCAGCGTGGACAGGCCGATCGGCGGCAGCGGCTTCACCAGGCCCAGCGACCAGGCGAGCGATGCGCCCGCCACCAGCACGATCAGCGACACCAGCGCCGGGAAGAAGGCGCGCGCCACGAGGAACAGCGCAATCAACGGCAGGACCAACAGGGGCGAGGTCGGCACGTGCTCGACCATCGCCATCACAAGGCGCAGCAGGATGCCCGCCAGCATGGCGGCGGCGATACTGGCCGGGATCTTCTCGATCAGCCGTCCGATGGGACGCACCGCCGCCGTAAGGAGGATCAGCAGCGCCGCCAGCACGAAGGCGCCGACCGCCGCCGCGAAGTTCGGCACACCGGCGGTGGAGGCGATCAGCGCGGCGCCCGGCGTCGACCAGGCGGTGATGATCGGCATGCGGTAGCGGACGCTGAGCAACAGCGCGCTCGCCGCCGTGGCGAGGCCCAGCCCCGACACCCACGAACTCGCCTGATCGGGCGTCGCCCCCACCGCCTGCGCCGCCGCCAGCACGACGGGCAGGGTGCCGCCCACGCCGGCAATCGTCGCGACCAGGGCGGCGGCCGCGACGGAGATCAGACCGGTGGATTTCAAAGGCGCACGCCTGTCGATTTCAAAGCCGCTGTTATCCCGAGCCGCAGGCTCGGGACCTTTACTCGATAACGCGAAAGGTCCCGAGCTGCGATCGGGATGACAAGAGAGGCTGGTTGCTCAGCCTGCGCCAAATCAGGCATTCGCGCGCTCGACCATGGCCTGCAGCAGGATCTGCGCCCCGGCGCCGACGTCGCTCTTGCTCGCGTCCTCGATCTCGTTGTGACTGACGCCGTCCTTGCAGGGCACGAACACCATGGCGGTGGGCGCAACGCGGCTGACATAGCAGGCGTCGTGGCCGGCGCCGCTCACGATGTCCATGTGGGGATAGCCCGCCTGCTCGGCGCCGCGTCGCACTGCGTCGACCAGCTCCTTCGCGAAGGGAGACGGCGGGAAATACCAGATCTGCTCGATCTTCACCTCGAGCCGGTGCCGCTTTGCGATGTCCGCCGCGGCGGCGCGCATCTCGGCATCCATCTTCGTCAGTTCGGCATCGTCGGGATGACGGAAATCGACCGTCATGAAGACGCGGCCGGGAATGGTGTTGCGCGCCTGCGGCTGGCTTTCGATCACACCGATGGTCGAGCGGCCGTTGGGACGGTTACCGATGCTGCGCGCGGCGACGATCAGTTCCGCCGCACCGACCAGCGCGTCGCGGCGGCCTTCCATCGGCGTCGTGCCGGCATGGCTCTCCATGCCGGTCCAGTTGATCTCGTACCAGCGCTGGCCCTGTGCGCCGGTGACCACGCCGATTGTCTTCTTCTCGCGCTCCAGGATCGGCCCCTGCTCGATATGCGCCTCGAAGAAGGCGCCGATCGGGCGGCCGCCCACCGGCTCCTTGCCGTCGTAACCGATCTGCTTCAGCGCCTCGCCGAACGTGACGCCGTCGCGATCCTTGATCGAGAGCGCATGTTCGAGGGTGAAGGCGCCGCCGAACACGCCCGACGCGACCATCGCCGGCGCGAAGCGGCAGCCTTCCTCGTTGGTCCAGACCGCGACCTCGATCGGCGCCTCGGTGACGTAGTTGGAATCGTGCAGCACGCGCAGCACTTCGAGCCCGGCCATCACGCCATAGGCGCCGTCGAACTTGCCGCCGGTCGGCTGGGTGTCGAGATGGGAGCCGGTCATCACCGGCGGCCGGGACGGATCGCGGCCCTCGCGGCGGGCGAAGACGTTGCCGAGCTGGTCGACCTTGATCGTGCAGCCCGCTTCCTTCGCCCAGCGCACGAACAGGTCGCGCCCCTGCCGGTCGAGATCGGTCAGCGCGATGCGGCAGACGCCGCCCTTCTCCGTGCCGCCGATCTGGCCCAGCTCCATCAGGCTCGACCACAGCCGGTCGTGATCCACACGCAGATTGGGACGGTCGCTGGCGGTCATGGGCTACGGACTCCGGGGTGGGACAAGCCCAGACCATAGCAAATGCCAGCCAGCGAAACGAAGCGCTTGAGCGCACCTGCGTCGTCTTGCATGGGTTGGGGCCAGGAGGAAATTCATCGCATGCTTCCGCTGTCCGACACGCTCGTTCTCGACCTGACGCAGGTCATCGCCGGCCCCACCGCCGGCCAGATCCTGGGCGACATGGGGGCCGACGTGATCAAGGTCGAGCCCCTGAACGGCGAGCACTTCCGGCCGCATTTCGGCGGAGCGTGGGTCCCCTCGATGAACCGCAACAAGCGGGGCCTGGCGATCGATCTGCGCACGGACGGCGGCAAGGATGTGCTGATGCGGCTCGTCAAGAAGGCCGACGTGTTCATGGAAGCCTTCACCCCGGGCGTTATCGACAAGCTGGGCTTCGGTTGGGATGTCGTCTCCAAGGTCAATCCGCAGGCGATCTATGCCTCGATCTCGGGCTACGGACAGACCGGCCCCTACGCGCCGCGCGCCGGCTACGATCCCTGCATCCAGGCCGAGATCGGCCTGATGGATGCGACCGGCCCCTACCAGGGCGAGATGTGCCGCGTCGGCACCGCGCCGATCGACTATTCCACGGGCCTCGCCTGCGCCGGCGGCATCGCCTTCGCACTGCTGCACCGGATCAAGACCGGCAAGGGCCAGCGGCTCGACCTGTCGCTGTTCGACGTCGGCATGCACCTGATGAGCCACTGGATCACCAACCACGGGCTGACCGGCGAGAACCCGGAGCGCATGGGAACCTCGAACACGATCCTCTGCCCGCTGCGCGTCTTCCCGACCAAGACGCAGCCCGTGTTCGTGGCCGGCACCAACGACGCCTTCTGGCGCCTCCTCTGCACCGCGCTCGGCCGGAAGGACTGGCTGGACGACGAACGCTTCAAGACCAACGCCGGCCGCGTCGCCCATCGGGCACTCCTCGAAGGGATGATCGAAGCCTATTTCCTCGAGCACACGGCCGACGAGCTGCTCGAAAGACTGATCCCCGCCGGCATGCCCTGCTCTGCCGCCTACAAGGTGAGCGACGTGATGGCGAGCGAGCATGCCAAGGCGCGTGGCAGCGTGCTGGAGATCGACTATCCGGGCATCGGCCCGGTGAAATCGGCCGCCAACCCGATCAAGCTCTCCGCTGCGCCTGTGGAAACGCGCCAGAAGTCGCCCGCCGTCGGCGAACACACGGTCGAGATCATGCGCGAGGTGGGCTATAGCGATGACGAGATCGCCACCCTCAAGACGGCCAAGGCCATCGCCACGACCTGAGGTCCTCCCGTGAAGATCGTCTATTCCGAGAAGCACGCGCAACACGATCCGCAGCACTTCGTGGTGCGCGGCACCAAGCAGCGCAGCGCCGAGCAGCCCGAACGCGCGACGCGCCTGCTGACGGCCGCCACGGAAGCGGGACACACGATCCTGTCGCCGCGTTCCTATGGTCCGGCACCGGCGGCCACCGTGCATACGCCGGATTATCTCGACTTCCTGCAGATCGCCGCGCGCGAATGGGCCAAGCTGCCGGGTGCGGGTCCGGAAGTGGTGCCCAACGTCCATCCGGCACGCGCCCATGCCTCCTATCCGAAGGCGCTGGCCGGCCGCGCCGGCTGGCATCAGGTCGATACGGGCTGTCCGATCGGGCCGCATACCTGGGAGGCCGCCCTCGCCGCCACCGAGGTCGCCGCCACCGTGGCCGACATCGTGCTGGAGGGCGAAAGCCACGCCTACGCGCTCTGCCGCCCGCCGGGCCATCACGCCTATGCCGACATGGCCGGCGGCTTCTGCTTCCTGAACAACACGGCGGTCGCGGCGCAACGCCTGCGCAGCCGGCACGAGCGCGTGGCGATCCTCGATGTCGACGTGCATCACGGCAACGGCACGCAGGGCATCTTCTACGAGCGCGACGACGTGCTCACCGTCTCGATCCACGCCGATCCCGACCACTACTATCCCTTCTTCTGGGGCCACGCCCGCGAGCAGGGAGACGGCAAGGGCCAAGGCTTCAACCTCAACCTGCCGCTGCCGCTCGGCTCGCCGGACGCGCCGTGGCTCGAAGCCGGCGACAGGGCGCTGGCGCGCATCAAGGAATTCCAGCCGACGGCGCTCGTGGTGGCGCTCGGCCTCGACGCCAGTGAGAGCGACCCGCTGCAGGGGCTCAAGGTCACCGGCGCGGGCTTCCACGCCATGGCCGAGAAGATCGCGCGCCTCGGCCTGCCGACGGTGCTGGTCCAGGAAGGCGGCTATCTCGGCGACGATCTCGGCCGCAACCTCGTGCAGTTCCTGGCCGGCTTCGAGAAGGGACGCAGCTAGCGGCTCATGCTCAACGCGGCGGCGGCCAGCTCCGCGATCGCAACGTCGCGCTTCGGTATGGCGCCGTCCTCCAGCATCCAGACGACGGACAGGCCGGCCAACGCGAGCGTCCATTGCAGCAGGCGGGTGCGATCGAGTGACGCCATCTCGACGATCACATCGACCTGACGGATGAATCGGTCCGGTCTCAGCGCGATCTCGTCGTCTGGATTTCGCAGGAGATTGACGTAGTCGAAGGTGCGCTCACCGAGGAGTCCCTTGGGATCGATGGCGATCCAGCCACGCGCGCCCGCATCCAGCACATTCTCGTGATGGATGTCGCCGTGCAGCACACGAGGCTCGCGCTGGTTGGCCAGCAGATCGCGGGCAACGGTGCGGGCCCCGGCGATCAGCTCCCCGCGATCCGATGCCTCCAACAACGGCGCGAACCAGACCTCGAGCGGCACGAGGTCGGCAGGCGGCGGCGCTCGATGATCGTGCAGACGTCTCGTAGCGACGCAGAGGATGCGCGTCGCCTCGTCGTCCTTGTCGCCGCCCGCCCGGGCCATCGCAGCCAGCGAACGCGAGCCGGTGGCGCGTTCGAGCAGCAGCACGCCGTCATCCTGGGCCAGCACATGGGCCGCGCCATTGCCGCTCCACCAGGCCATCAGCCTGCCGCCGCGCTTCTCTTCCGGTTCGTGCGCGATCTTCAGCATCGCCGGCACGCCAGCGCAGCGTACGGGCAGGAGAAGACTGCTGCGGGTCTTCAGCGGCTCGCCGTCGGCCTCGAGAGTCCAGCGCGCAAGCCAAAGTGCGGGGTCTACCGGCTCAATCCCCGCCATTCCCGCCGACGACGTAGACGGTGAGTTTCTCGGGCAGCGTGTCGTGCGCCACCTCGATGGTGCGGCGATCGGGCCAGATGAAGACGGCGTCCTGGTCGCGCATCAGTTCCTCGAAGCGCGCGACCTGGCCGCGTCCCCAGTAATGCATGGGCAGCACGATGCGCGGCTGGATCTGGCGAACGACCTCGACCATCACCGGCAGGCCGACCGTGTAGGCGCCGTCGATCGGCACCATCAGCACGTCGATGCGGCCGAGCTCGTCGAGATGGTCCTTGGTCAGCCGGTGATGCAGGTGGCCGAGATGGGCGATGCAGAGATCGCCGATGGTGAAGGTGAAGATCGAGTTGCCGTTGATGCGCGCCGAGCCGCCGCCCCAGTCGCGCGCGTTGGTCGGCAGGTTCGCGACCTTGAGATCCTTCAGCTCGACGTCGTGGCGCGCCTCGGTGTCGCCGGCCTCGGTCGGCCAGCCGCGCAGCACGTAGGTGATCCCCTCCTCGGGCGTGTCGGTGTAGTGGGTGGAGTGCGCATTGTTCATCGTCACGATGTCGGGCTTGCGGCCGAAACCGTTCAGCCCGTTGTAGTCGGTGATGGCGCGCACGCCCTGCGGCGTGTCGATCTCGAAGCTGGCATGGCCGAGAAAGGTGATGATGGCGCGGCTGGCCGTATCCGCCGCCATCCGCGCGCCGTCGAGCGAGGCCATCTGCACGCCGCGGCCCTGCAGGGTGGGACCGAGTTCGACCAGGTTCTTCGAACAGCGGGCCAGCGCGGGGCCCGTCAGCAGGGCGAAGGCGGTGGCGCAGAGGGCGGCGAGGGACAGACGAAGAGTCATGGAGCCTCCGGAACAGGATGGCAGCTTCTCTCCGGATGCACTCGATATGCCAGCCCTTAGTCCCGTTGACTCACGATTGTGAAGCAACTAGAACAAAACAAGAACATTAATCCTCAGCCCGTTCCACCCGACCTGACGAGGGGGCGATGCCGGTCATTTCCCCGAATGTCTTTGCTTCTCCTGTTTCCCGGGCCGTTGCGGCCAACGACGCGGCTGCGTCGGTGCCGGCGACCTTGCGCGAAAAAGTGCGCCGGCTCGAGAGGGCGAACAGCGTCCAGAGGAGCGGCCGCGCCGCCTCGGTGAAGCTGGGAATTCCCGCCATCGACTCCCTGCTGCCCGAAGGCGGGCTGCTGACCGGCGCCCTGCACGAGATCGAGGCCGGCCCCGGCCCTTCCGGCCGCGTGGCACCGCACGACGGCGCCGCCCTGGGATTTGCGGCCCATCTGCTCGGCCGCTTCGGGCCGGGCACGATCCTGTGGTGTCGCCGCGCCGCCGGCCCATCCGACGCCATGCCCTACGCACCGGCGCTGTCTTCCTGGTTCGAGCCGGCGCGCCTGCTGATGGTCACGGCGCGACGCGACGAGGATCTCTTCTGGGCGATGGAGGAAGGGCTGCGCTGTCCCGGCATCGCCGCCGTGCTGGGCGAGACGCGCGCGTCCGATCCGACCGCCGGCCGCCGCCTGTCCCTCGCCGCCGAAAAGAACGGCGTTCCTGCCCTGCTGCTGCGCGCGCAGCCCGGAGCCCCGCAAAGCGTGTGCGCGACGCGCTGGCGGATTGTCTCCGCTCCCTCGGCCTCGACGCCGGGCCTCACCGATGTCGGTGCCGCGCGCTGGCGCGTGGAATTGCGGCGCAACCGCTTCGGCACGCCGTCCGCCGACGAAATCCCGTCCTGGCTCCTGGAGTGGAACGATGAAACGCATTGTCTCGCTGTGGTTCCCCAAGCTCTCCACGGACCGGCGGGCGCGCGCTTCGAAGAAAGACTGGTCGGATAGGGCTGCCGCCACCGTCGTCTGGCACGAGGGCTGCCCGCGTCTGGTCGCCATCAATCCGCACGCGCGGGCCGCCGGACTCCGTCCGCGCATGCGGCTGGCCGATGCGCGCGCGCTCCTGCCGGATCTCGTGACAGAGGCGGGCGAGCCGCAGGCCGACCTGCGTCTGGTCGAGGCGATCGCGGGCTGGTGCGACCGCTACACGCCCTGGGTGGCGATCGATCCGACGGGCGGCGCGCTCGCCCCGGACGTCGAAACGGCCTGCAGTGCCGGCGGATTCGGCGGCGATGCCGGCCTGCTGCTCGACGTGACCGGCTGTACGCATCTCTTCGGCGAGGGCGAGAGCGGCGAACGGGCGCTGCTGGCCGATCTGGTCACGCGCCTCAGCCGCCGCGACCTCTCGTGCCGGGCCGCGATGGCCGACACAGCAGGCGCCGCCTGGGCGCTGGCCCGCTTCGCCGAACGCCAGGCCGATCTCTTCTGCCCCGCCCGCGGCCAGCGCGATGCTCTCGCCGCCTTGCCGGTCGAGGGGCTGCGCCTTGAGCCGCCGATCCTGGAGACCCTGCTGAAACTCGGCCTGCGCCGCATCGGCGATCTCTACCCCATGCCGCGCGGGCCGCTCGTCCGCCGCTTCGGCGACCAGCTGCTGCGCCGCGTCGACCAGGCGCTGGGCACACTCGACGAACCGATCGAGCCGCGCCGCCTGCCGCCCGCTTTCCGCACGCGCCTCGCCTTCGCCGAGCCGATCGGCCGGGCCGAGGATATCGCCGCCGCGACCAGCCGCCTTCTCGCCGCCCTGTGCCGGCAGTTCGAGCAGGCCGGCGTCGGTGCGCGCCAGCTGGAGATCGCGCTCTACCGCGTCGACGGCTCGGTGGACCGCACCTCGATCGGCACCAGCCGGCCCAATCGCGACAATCCGAAACTGATGAAGCTGTTCGAGGAGAGGCTGGGCCAGCTCGATGCCGGCTTCGGCGTCGAATTGATGATCCTCTCCGCGCCCGAGGTCGAGGCGTGGAGCGGCACGCAGGACGCGCTCCCGGACCAGGACTCGCCCGGCATCGCCTCGGGCATGGACGGCACGATCGATCTCGCCGACCGGCTGGCGCTGCGCCTGGGTGCGGAGAATGTCGTGCGGCTGCTGACCCGCGACAGTCACCTCCCCGAGCGCGTCCAGATCGCGGCCCCCGTTTCGTCGAGCCCTGCCGCCGAGGGGGCGTGGCGCCGAATCGCGAACCTCAAGAACGCGCGGCCGACGCGCCTGCTGCAGCGACCCGAACTCGTCGAGGTCACCGCCTTCGTCCCCGACGATCCCCCTTCGATGTTCCGCTGGCGGCGGCATGCGCACCGCATCGTGCGCGCCGACGGGCCAGAGCGCATCGCCGACGAATGGTGGCGGCCGAGGCCCGACGGCAGTCGCCCGCCCGCCGCCACCCTGCCGCCGGTGCGCGACTATTACCGCGTGGAAGACGATGACGGCGGCCGCTTCTGGCTGTTTCGCGACGGGCCCTATCAGCCCGCCGCCAACGGCCAGCCGACGGCGCGCTGGTTCCTCCATGGTTTCTGCGCCTGAAGGGGGTGAGGGAAATGGAAGACGCAACAGAGACGGCAAAGGCGACGAACAAGCGCGGCATCACGCTCACCATTCGCGGCCTCGACACCGCGATCATCGACCGCCTGAAGGTCCACGCGCGTGCCAAGGGCCGGTCGCTCGAGGCCGACCTGCGCGACCTGCTGACCTATGCGTCGGGCCAGCCGCTGGTTCTCGACGCAGTGGCCGAGGCCGACCGCATCGCCGCGATGACGCCGCCGGCGCGCGTCGCCCCGATGGGAGGCGGCAAGTGATCGTCGTCGTCGATCCCGGCGTCGCCATCAAATGGTTCGTCGAGGAGCCGCTGCGACCGCAGGCGCGTTCGTTGCTGGCCAACCGGCACGAGGTGATCGCGCCCGACATCCTGATCGCGGGTGTCGCCGAGCTGGCGTGGAAAAAGACGACAAGCGGCGAGATCACGGTGGAGCAGGCCGAGCCCATCGTGCGCAACATCGCGCTGCCGTCCTTCGTCTCGGCCTTTGTCGAATCGCCGCAGCTACGCAATCGCGCGCTGGCCATCGCCCTGCAATGCAGTCGGCCGGTGCACGAATGCTTCTATGCCGCCTGCGCTGAATCGGCCATGGCCCCGCTGGTCAGCGCCGACGAGGAATTCCTGCAGGCGCTGAAGAACGAGGGCATTCCAGTACGCGTCGTACCGCTCGCCCGGGCGGATGAACTCATCGATCCCTGAGCCATGGACTACGCCGAGCTGCAGGTCACGACCAATTACAGCTTCCTGCGCGGCGGCTCGCATCCCCAGGAGCTGGTCGAGCGGGCGATCGAACTCGGCCATACCGCCATCGGAATCACCGACCGCAACACGCTGGCGGGGGTGGTGCGCGCGTTCGCGGCCTCGCGCGACGAGGAGAACCCGAAGGATCCGGCGTGCGACAGGATCAGGCTGCTGGTCGGCAGCCGCCTCGAGACACGCGACGGCTGCTCCCTGCTCGTCTATCCGACCGATCTCGAGGCCTACAAGCGCTTGTCCCGCCTGCTGACCCTGGGCAACAGGCGCGCGGAGAAAGGCCAGTGCGACATCGGCTTCGAGGATCTCGCCGGACATGCCGAGGACCTGCTGGCGATCGTGCTGCCGCCGCGCCGGCCGGAGGAACCCGCCTTTCTCGACCGGCTGCAGAAGCTTGCGGCGCTGTTCGCCGGCCGCTGCTATCTCGCGGCCTCCATGCTCTATCGCGGGGACGATGCGCGCCGCCTCGCCCTGCTCGACGATCTTGCGGACCGGCACGGGATCAAGCTCGTCGCCACCAACGACGTGCACTATCACGTGCCCGAACGACGCGCGCTGCAGGACGTGGTGACGGCCATCCGCCTCGGCTGCACCGTCGAGGCGCTGGGATTCCGCCGCTTCGCCAGCGCCGAGCGGCATCTCAAGTCTTCGGCCGAAATGGCGCGCCTGTTCCGCCGTCATCCGCACGCCATCGCCGCCACGCAGGAAATCGTGCAGCGCTGCTCCTTCTCCCTGCGGCAGCTCACCTATCAGTATCCCGTCGTCTACGAAGGCGGCGAGACGCCCATGGACAAGCTCATGCGCCTGACCTGGGAAGGCGCGAACTGGCGCTATCCCGGCGGCGTTCCCGAGAAGGTGGCGGGTACGATCCGCAAGGAATTCGCGCTCATCGACCTCAAGAAGATCGCGCCCTACTTCCTGACAGTGCATGAGATCGTGATGGAGGCGCGCCGGCGCGGCATCCTCTGCCAGGGCCGCGGATCGGCCGCCAATTCCGCGGTCTGCTACTGTCTCGGCATCACCTCGGTGAATCCCGACGAGACGGACGTCCTGTTCGAGCGCTTCCTGTCGAATTCCCGCAACGAACCGCCCGACATCGACGTCGATTTCGAGCATGAACGGCGCGAACAGATCATCCAGTGGATCTACGATACGAAGAGCCGGCACCGCGCCGCGCTGGCGGCCACGGTGATCTCCTTCAGGAGCCGCAGCGCCATCCGCGAGGTCGGCAAGGTGCTGGGCCTCTCGCCCGACACGGTGGGGGTGATGGCCGACACCGTCTGGGGCATGGGCGCCAGCGGCGTGAAGGCCGAACATGTGCGCGAGGTCGGCCTCGATCCGGCGGACCCGCGCATCATGCTGGCGCTCGAACTGTCGTCCGACCTGTGCGGCTTCCCGCGCCATCTCTCCCAGCATGTCGGCGGCTTCGTGCTGACCGAGGACCGGCTCGACGAACTGGTGCCGATCCAGAATGCGGCGATGGAGAACCGCACCGTCGTCGAGTGGGACAAGGACGATCTCGACGCTCTGGGGATCTACAAGGTCGACGTGCTGGCGCTCGGCATGCTGACCGCGCTGCGCAAGAGCTTTGCCCTCGTCGAAAAGCATTACGGAGAGAAGCTCACGCTCGCCATGCGTCCGGACGACAAGAATGTGTACGAGATGCTGTGCCGGGCAGACTCGGTGGGCGTCTTTCAGGTCGAGAGCCGGGCGCAGATGTCCATGCTGCCGCGCCTGAAGCCCCGGCAGTATTACGACCTCGTGGTCCAGGTGGCGATCGTGCGGCCTGGCCCCATCCAGGGCGGCATGGTCCATCCTTACCTGAGGAATCGCGCCAATCCCGACGCCGTCGACTATCCCGGGCCAAAGCTCAGGAAGGTACTCGAGCGAACGCTGGGCGTTCCCCTGTTCCAGGAGCAGGCGATGCAGATCGCCATCGACGGGGCGGGCTTCTCGCCGGAGAGGGCCGACGAGCTGCGTCGCGCCATGGCGACGTTCCGGCACAACGGCACCATCTACAAGTTCAAGATGCCTTTCATCGAGGGCATGAAGAAGAACGGCTACGGAGAGGATTTCGCCGAACGCTGCTTCAAGCAGATCGAAGGCTTCGGAGAATACGGCTTCCCCGAAAGCCACGCCGCCAGCTTTGCCATCCTGGTCTATGCTTCGTCCTACGTGAAGCACTACTACCCGGAGGTCTTCGCCGCGGCGCTGCTCAACTCCCAGCCGATGGGATTCTACGCGCCCGCCCAGCTGGTGCGCGATGCGCGGGAGCATGACGTCGACGTGCGCCCCCCCGACATCAATGCCAGCGACAGCGACTGCACCCTGGAGCCGGGAAAGAGCAATCGCTGCGCCCTGCGGCTTGGCTTGTGCCAGGTGACGGGGCTTTCCAAGGAGGCGGCCGATCAACTGGTCGCGCGACGCGGCGACCAACCCTATCGCGATCCCGCCGACCTGTGGCGGCGCAGCGGCCTCACCAAGCGGCAGATCGTGGCGCTGGCCCGGGCCGACGCCTTTGCCTCCCTGGGGCTGACGCGCCGCGACGTGTTGTGGGCGGTGCGCGGCTTCCCGGAGGGACAGTTGCCGCTGCTCGACACGCAGCCCGAAGCACGCGACCTCGAGCCCCCCGTCACCCTGCCAAGGCTGACCCTCGGCGAGCAGGTGGTGGACGACTACAGCAGCTTCTCGCTGTCCCTGCGCTCGCATCCGATGGAACTGCTGCGCGCGACCTTCGCGGAGCATGGGTTCTCCAGCACCGAGACGTTGAAGACGGCGAAGAACGGCGCGCTTCTCACCCTGGCCGGCCTCGTGCTGGTACGGCAGAGGCCGGGAACCGCCTCGGGCGTGGTGTTCGTCACCCTGGAAGACGAGTTCGGCGTGGCCAACCTCGTGGTCTGGCCCAAGGTGTTCGACTCCCATCGGCGTATCGTGATGGGGGCGCGCCTGATGGGCGTGCGCGGCCGCGTCCAGTGCGAGGGGAAAGACGACTACAAGGTGATCCATCTCGTCGCCGAGGAAGTGTGGGATCTCTCGGCCGATCTCGATTCGATCTCGGAACTGGACCTGTTCCACCTGACCAATGGCCGTGGCGACGCCGTCGCCACGGGCTCAAACGATCGCCGGGTGAAGACGCCGGAAGCCAACGCGACCCGCCACCGCTCGAGCCGGAGCGGTACCGCCAAGCCGGATTACGACCGCAACCGCATCGTGCTCGAACGGCCGAAGATCAGGATCGCGTCACGCGACTTCCACTGAAGCCGCCGCCCACCCTGCTTCGTCTCGATCGGGCCCTACTTCGTCTCGATCAGGAGTGACAGAAGACGCCGCATCGTCGGCATCAGGAACAGCATGATCGGGAACGCGACCATCCAGGACGCCATCCACGATTCCATCCAGCGGGCGAACATGCCCGGCTCGAAGCCGATGGCGCGAATCGTCGCGATTCCGGAAACCAGGAAAGTCATGACGAAGGTCAGCGCCAGCGGCATGGCGATGTGCATCGTACGGGCAGGGAGTTTCTTCACGGCGGGCCGGACAATATGGTACGGGCTTGGACCTCGTCCATCCCCGTCGCGGAAGCCCTCCCATGTCCCTTGCCCTCCCGTTCCAGACCGCCAAGCAGCTCGCCGCTGCGGTCCGGAAGAAGAAGATCGGCTGCCTGGAACTGCTCGACCTCTATCTGAAGCGGGTCGAGGCCTACAATCCCGAACTCAACGCCATCATCGCGACCGACATCGAGGGCGCCCGCAAGCGCGCCAAGGCGGCGGACCGCGCCGTCAGGGCCGGCAAGAAGCTCGGCCCCCTGCACGGCGTGCCCATGACGATCAAGGAATCCTTCGACGTCGCGGGTTTCCCCACCACCTGGGGCGATCCGGCCTTCAAGGACACGGTCGTCCAGCAGAACTCGCTGGTCACGCAGCGCATGCTGGATGCCGGCGTCACCCTGTTCGGCAAGAGCAACGTGCCGCTGAACCTCGCCGACTGGCAGAGCTACAACGAGGTCTACGGCTCGACCAACAATCCCTGGGATCTCGGCCGCACGCCGGGCGGCTCCTCGGGCGGCTCGGGCGCGGCGCTGGCCGCCGGCCTCACCGGCATCGAGGCGGGCAGCGACATCGGCGCCTCGATCCGCAACCCGGCCCATTATTGCGGCGTCTGGGGCCACAAGCCGAGCTGGGGCGTGGTCTCGCCGAAGGGCCATGCGCTGGCCGGCGCCGTCGCCTATGGCGATATCGGCGTGGTGGGGCCGCTGGCCCGGGGCGCGGAGGACCTCGAGATCGCGCTGACGGCGATGGCGGGCCCCGATTCGATCGACGGCCGTGGCTGGACGCTCAGCCTGCCGCGCTCGAAGAAGACGAAGCTGCGCGACTTCAAAGTGGCGGTGCTGCTGACCGATCCCAATGCCGAGGTCGACGATTCGGTGCAGGAGCAGATTTCGAAGCTCGCGGCCTTCCTCGCCAGGAACAAGGTCAAGGTGAGCGACAAGGCGCGGCCGGCCATCGACACGACGGAACTGAACGACGTCTATATCCGCCTGCTGAGGGCGGCGACCTCAGGCCGCATGAGCGACGCGGTCTACGAGCAGGCCGTGAAGGATGCGGCCAGCCTGCCGGCCGACGACATGAGCTACTTCGCCCAGATGCAGCGCGGCAATTCCCTGCCGCACCGGAGCTGGCTGCAGCTGAACGAGAAGCGTCACAAGATGCGCTGGGCCTGGGATGCCTTCTTCCAGGACTACGACCTGATGCTCTGCCCTGTCGCCGTGACGGCGGCCTTCCCGCACGACCAGGCGGGCCTGCGCCACAAGCGCACGATCGTCGTGAACAACAAGAAGGTGCCGGTCGTCGACCAGATCTTCTGGGCAGGCTACTCCGGCGTCACCTGGCTGCCGTCGACCGCCGCCCCGATCGGCCAGAGCAAGGAAGGCCTGCCGATCGGCGTGCAGATCATCGGACGCCAGTACGGCGACTACGAGTGCATCCAGTTCGCCAAGCTGCTGGAGAAGGAATATCGCGGCTTCGAGCCGCCGCCGGCCTATAGCTGAGCCCAGGAGACAGAATGTCCAAGGATATGGATCTCAAGAAGCACATCCGCTCGATTCCCGACTTCCCCAAGCCGGGCATCCTTTTCTACGACATCTCCACCCTGCTCGCGCATCCCAAGGCATGGCACACCACGATCGAGCGGCTGGCCGATCTCATCCGGCCGCACAAGCCCGACGTGCTTGCGGGCATCGAATCACGCGGCTTCCTGCTGGCTGCGCCGCTGGCGCTGGCGCTGGGCACGGGCTTCGTGATGTTGCGCAAGAAGGGCAAATTGCCGGGCATGACCGTGCGCCACACCTATGCGCTCGAGTACGGGACGGACACGATCGAGATCCAGCAGGATGCGGTGCACAAGGGCGCACGCGTCGTGCTGGTCGACGACCTGCTGGCGACCGGCGGCACGATGGCCGCTGCCGTCGAACTGCTGGAAAGCGTCGGCGCCGTGGTGCCCACGGCCGCCTGCATCATCGAGCTGACCTTCCTCGAGGGTCGCAAGAAGCTGAAGCCGCCGGTCGAAACGCTGCTGCAGTACGACAGCTAGACGCGCGGCACCGCTTTCCGCTCCGCCGCCAAACCGGCTAGCATGGCGGCGGGAGGAACCAGATGTTCTCAGTGTCCGCGTGCTTCTCCGAGACCTATGCGGAGGCGCGCCCCAAATTCTGCGCCGCCGCGGCCGAGGCCGGCGGCTCCCTGCGGTCATGGCTCAATCCCAAGGCACGCGGGCCGGGCGGCGAGCGGCTGTTTCTGGATACGGCGCGCTTCGGTGCGGCCGACGCCGCGAACATGCTGGTACTGATCGCGGGAACGCACGGCGTCGAAGGCCACTGCGGTTCGGGCGCCGAGATCGCGTGGCTCAAGTCGGGCGGCCCGGCCCGGCTCCCGCCCGACACCGGCGCGCTGCTCATCCACGCGCTCAATCCGTATGGTTTCGCGTGGACCCGCCGCGTCACCGAAGACAATGTCGATCTCAACCGCAACTTCGTCGACCACGACAAGGGCTACCCGGGCAACGACGGCTATCTCGCCATCGCCGACGCTGTCCTGCCGCTGGCCTGGGACGAAGTCAGCCGGGCCGAAACGGAACGCGTGTTCGCGGCCTATGCCCAGAAGCACGGCGCCTTCGGCCTGCAGGGCGCGCTCAGCGGCGGCCAGTACACCCATCCCGACGGAATCTTCTTCGGCGGCACGACCCCGACCTGGAGCAACCGGACGGTGCGTGCCATCGCCCGCGAGGAACTGTCGCGGGCCCGCCGCGTCGGCATCATCGACTTTCACACCGGCCTCGGCCCGTTCGGACATGGCGAGCTGATCTGCGCCGTGTCGTCCACCGCCAGGTCCTTCGCCCGCGCCAAGGCCTGGTATGGCGAGGAGATGACCTCGCCCGAAGGCGGCACCTCGACCTCGGCGGTCGTCGTCGGGGTCATGACCGACGCCTTCCCGCAGGAACTGCCCGATGCCGAGGTCACATCGGTCGCCCTGGAATACGGCACCTATCCCGTGCCCGAAGTGCTCACCGCCTTGCGCGGCGACAACTGGCTGCATCATCGCGGCGATCTCGGCTCGGAACAGGGGCGGGCTCTCAAGGCCGACATCAAGGAGCGCTTCTTCCCTGCCGGCGACAAATGGCGGGAGATGGTCTGGGCGCGTGCCGATCAGACGATCGGCTGGGCCCTCAAGGGGATGACCGGGGGATGAGCCTCGCCGAGGCGAGCGGGGATACCGCGCGGCAGAGGCTGCAGAAGGTCCTGCAGCAGACGCCGCTGTTCGCCGATCTCGATCCCGAGGCTCTGAAGGTCGTCGAACGCGAATTGACGCTGCTGGTGCTGCCTGGGGGCGCTTCGCTCTTCCGCGTGGGCGAACCCGCCGATGCGGTATATGTCGTCACCAGCGGCTGCCTTGGCGTCTTCCGCCACGAATCGCAGGCCGAAGCACTCGAACCGATGCTGATCGCCGAGGTTCCGCCCGGCAACCTGGTCGGCGAGATGTCGCTGCTGTCACAGGGCAAGCGAACGCGCAGCGTCGCCGCACTGCGCGACAGCGAAGTCTGGCGGCTGCCGCAGACCAGCTTCAACGCGCTCACCTCGCATCACCCCGAAGTGCTGCCGGCACTGATGCGCAGCGTGGTTTCGCGCAATGCCGCCGACGCCGACGCGGGCAAGCGTCGCCGCCAGCCGCGAACCTTCGCCCTGCTGCCGAGCGGGCCTGACGTTCCGGCGGCGCGGTTCGCCGTCCTGCTCGCCAATGCACTCGGCCGCATCGGAAACCAGGTGCAGATGCTGGGATCGGAATCGCTCGACCAGGAACCGGAATGGTTCGCGCGCTGCGAGATGGAATCGTCGTTCGTGCTCTACCGTGCCGATCCGACGTTGACGCCGTGGACCGAACTCTGCCTGCGCCAGGCCGACTGCCTGGTCGTGATGCGCAATGCCGACAACGATGCTCCGACCAGGGTGCCGTTCGAGATCGAGACGGCGCAGAGCGGCGCGGTCTTCCATCGCCGGCGCGAGCTGGTGCTGCTGCACGAGGGGCGGGATCCCGGCGCGGGCTCGACCGCGCCCCTGCTGGCGGGCGGCCTCTACGGCCATCACCACCATGTCAGGCTCGATATCCATGCCGATGTCGACCGGCTGGCCCGGATCCTGACCGGGCACGCCGTCGGCGTCGTCATGGCGGGTGGCGGCGCGCGCGCCTTCACCCATATCGGCGTGGTCAAGGCGTTGCGCGAAGTCGGCGTGCCGATCGACCTCGTCGGCGGGACCAGCATGGGGGCCATCGTCGCCGCCGGAGTCGCCTCGCGCTGGAACGACGAGGAGCTCGACGTGCGGTTCCGTCGGGCCTTCGTCGACAACAACCCGCTCAGCGACTACACGGTCCCCCTGATCTCCCTGTTCGCTGGCCGGCGCGTGACGCGTCTCCTGCGCATGGCCTTCGACGAGAAGGACATCGAGGATCTGATCCTCCCCTACTATTGCGTGACCGCAAACCTCACCACGTCAAAGGCCGACATCCACACTGTCGGACGGCTGTGGCGGTGGCTGCGGGCATCTGTGTCGATCCCCGGCGTGATGCCGCCGTTCAACGAAGCGGGCGAAGTCCATGTCGACGGCGGTGTGATCGACAATTTCCCGGTACGCGCCATGCAGCGGCTGGGACGCGGCATGACGATCGGCGTCGACATCGACACCGGCGGTGCGCTGGCCGCCGGTGAGGGCGTCATGGAACCGTGGTCGGCGTGGGAGTTCTTCAGCCGCCTCATCTGGAAGCGCAACGAGACCCTGCCCATTCCCTCGATCGTGCGCATCCTCCTGCGCTCGGCCCTGGTCGCCAGCACCTCGCGCGCCGCAGAGGATCGAAGCGCCGCCGAACTCCTGATCGTGCCGCCGATGACCCATATCGACCTGCTCGACTGGACCAGCTTCGACGCGGCCATCGAGGTCGGATACCGCACGACGATGGAGGCCATCGAGAAGGCCCGCACCCTCCCCGTGGGCGCGCGCCTCTTCCTGGCGTGAGTCGCGGCCCTTCCTGACGGCGCCGCAGCCGTGCTGCTTCTCTTTTACCCCACGGTTAACTACAAAGACTCCATGACGACAACCAGCGACCGGCTCACCGCCACCTTTTCCGCGCTTGCCGACCCGACCCGCCGGGCCATCCTGGCCCGGCTCGCGCTCGGCGAGACCTCGGTCGGGGAACTGGCCGAGCCGTTCGACATGTCACTGCCGGCGATCTCGAAGCATCTCAAGGTGCTGGAACGCGCCGGCCTCATCGCCCGCGGACGCGACGCACAGCGCCGCCCCTGCCGTCTGGCGGCCGCGCCCCTGCAGGAGATCTCCGACTGGGTCGCCAGCTATCAGCGCTTCTGGGAGCAGCGGCTCGACCGGCTCGAGGCCTATCTGGAACAGAACCAGCCGGGCCCGCCGTCCCGACGGAAAGGGAAACGGACCGATGCCCGCAAGAGCAGGTGAGGCAAAATTTCAGAAGCGGGAGATCCGGCGGAACCGGATCCTGCCGGCCCCACGCGCGCCGATCTTCCGCGCGTTCATCGAGTCGGATGGAGGCAGGATGTGACGAACGGCGACGCGCGGCATCTCGCGACCCTGCGGGACCTCAACCGTGAGTTCGTCCGGTCGGTCGACCAGGCCGATGTGCAATGGTTCGACCGCAACCTGTCGCAGGACTTCTTCAACACCAATCCCGACGGCACGCTGATCGACCGGGCGGCCTTCCTCGCGCAGATCGGGCGCGGATCGCCGGTGAAGGGTCTGCGCGAGCATGACGTGAAGATCCGCCTGCTGGGCGACTTCGCGATCATCCACGCCCGCACCAGCTTCACGAGGGCCGACGGCACCCCGGGCGGCGGCTGGTACACCGACGACTGGCGACTGGAGGCGGAGGGCTGGCGCTGCGTGTCGGCCCACGTCAGTCGCTCCTGACCCCCTCGGACGCCCTGTCGCGCGGTCCTGCCGCCGATACGTCACTGGCTGCCTGGCGCGTTGTATTCGCGTGCTTCGTGTCGGCGGTCTTCGCCTGGGGCTTCGGCTTCTACGCCCACGGCATCTATCTCGTCGAACTGCAGCGCCAACACGGCTGGTCGACCGGCTTCATCTCCTCCGTGGTCACCGCGCACTATGTCCTGGGCGCCTTCCTGCTGCCGCGTATTGCCGAAGCGATCGGACGCTTCGGTCCGCGCGCCGTCTTCCTGACCGGGCTATCGATTACGACCGCGTCGCTCCTGCTGCTGCCGTCGGTCACCCAACCGTGGCAGCTCGTCGCGCTCTACATCGTCATGGCGCCGGGCTGGAACGCGACCAGCGTGGCGCCGATCGCCGCCACCGTCGGCCAGTGGTTCGACCGCAAGCGCGGCCTCGCCCTCAATCTCGCGCTGAGCGGCGCCACGGTGGCCGGCCTCGCCGTCACGCCGGTCCTGCTCGCGGCGATCCCGCGGCTCGGCTTTGCCGATGCGGAGCGGCTGCTGGTCGCGATCGGCATCGTCCTGGCCGCCGGCAGCGTCGCCCTGTTCGTGCGCAAGGGCCCCCTGTCACCGAAGCCCGCGACCGTGCGCACCCATCGGCTGGCACCGATGCGCCAGTGGCATTTCTGGAGCATTTCCGCACCCTTCGCCTTCGTCCTGCTCTCGCAGGTCGGCTTCCTCACCCATCTCGTCCCGCTGGTCACGGCACGTTCCGAAGGCGGCGGCCCGTCGATCGATCCCGCGCTCGCCGTCGGCATCAACGCCGTGACGGCGCTGGTCGGCCGCCTCCTGCTGGGTCTCGTCATCGACAGGCTGGAACCGCGACGCGCTTCGGCGATCTGCTTCCTGGTGCAGGTCGGCGCCATCGCGGTGCTGGCCTGGGCGCAGGCGCCGCTGCTGGTCTACGGCGCCTGTGCCGTCTACGGCCTCTCGGTCGGAAACAACATCACCCTGTCGCCGATGATCGTTCAGCGGGAGTACACGCCCGACCAGTTCCCCGCGATCGTCGCGTTGTCGACGGCGGTGGTGCAGACCCTCTATGCCTTCGGTCCCGGCCTGCTCGGCATCCTGCGCGATCTGTCGGGCGGTTACGGACTGCCTCTTTTTCTCTGTATGGCCCTCAACATCGCCGCGGCGGCGCTGATCCTGGGGCGTCCCCGCCGGCCGGTTCGGCCAGCCTAGGACAGGAACTTCAGGCCATTCACGACCTTGTCGATGGTCTTTCTCGGTGCATGCACGCCTATGCCCACGAAGTTCATGGCATCCGCCGGTGCCACGGCGACCACCGCGCGGTTGTCGGCATCGTTGGTCGTCCCGAACATCGGCTCGATGTAGATCGCCGGCACCAGTTCGCGCGAGAGCGCGCGCTGATGGGTGCGCTGCAATTCTTCCAGCGTGGCCCCATAGACGAACATCGGCTCGCGGATCAGCGCGGTGTAGATCCGGCCCGCCGCATCGCGATAGGGCTCGCCCATCAGATGGGCATGCGTGCCGGCGAGACCGCCTGCCAGGAAAGCGGAAACGTTGGCCATCTGCCAGGCAGCCAGGTCCTTGCGCAGGATGAGGGCAGTCTTGGTTTCGTAGATCATGCCGCCCATATGAGGCATGCTGGCGCCACCGTCTTGAACATTCGTGCATGTCCACCGACCAGATACGCCTCGACCAGCCGACCGACGGTCTTCAACGACTGGCGGCGCGGTTCAGCGGCCACGCCTACGACCTGCACCGGCACGAAACCTACGGCATCGGCCTCACCCTCTACGGCGTGCAGCAGTTCCATTATCGCGGCAGCCTGCGGGCGAGCCGGGCACGGCAGGTGCTGGTGCTGCATCCCGACGAGCCGCATGACGGCCATGCCGGCGAAGGCGGCGCCTTCGCCTACCGCATGCTCTATCTCGATCCGGCGGCGATATCGCAGGCGCTCGACGGCGCCGGCCCGCCCTACGTGGCGGAACCCGTGGCCCATGACGAGGCGACGGCCCGTGCAATCGACGAGGCCTTCGTCGACTTTCCCCGGCAACTGGAGCCGATTGCCATCGACGCTCTGATCGGCCGCTTCGCCGACCTGATGGTCCGGCGCAGCGACGGCGAACGGCGCCGCTCCCGCCGCAACGTCGCGCTGCGCGCGGTGACACGCGCCCGCGATTTCCTGGTGGCCGAATCGCACCGCGTGGTCGGCTCGGAAGAACTCGAACGCGTGAGCGGCCTCGACCGGTTCGCGCTCGCCCGACATTTCCGCTCCGCCTTCGGCACCTCGCCCCATCGATTCCAGACCGGCCAGCGGCTGATGCGTGCGCAGGCGATGATCGCCGAGGGTGTTGCCCTGTCGGAAGCGGCGGCCGCGGCGGGCTTCGCCGACCAGAGCCATCTGACCCGTCATTTCGCGGCCCGCTTCGGCGTTACGCCCGGCCGTTGGGCCGCCCTTTCGCGCCGAAGTTAGAGAAGGTAGCGGCCTTCCGCGTCGAGCGGATCGGTCGCGAACCAGCCCCGTCGCAGGCCCGCGAGAACGGTCGTCATCATGGGCCGGGCCAGCGGCGCCTGGCAGGCGTGCGGCATCACGAGATCGCGCAGCACGCCCAGCAGATGGCCATCGGACTGGAAGAACGGCGTCAGCAGGTGACTGACGCGGCGATAGAAGCGAGTGGGTGGTCCGCGGCGCTGGGCGAACAGCTCCATTGCCCGGGGCAGATCATCCGCCTCGGCGAGGCTGCGCGCCAGCGCATGCGCATCGAGCAGGCCGAGATTGGCGCCCTGCCCGAGTTGTGGACTGGTGCCGTGCGCGGCATCGCCCATGAACAGGACCGGGCCGTCGTTCCAGCGCGGCAGGGCGACATGCCGGTAGGTCGCGCGGGAAAAATCGTCGGCCGCGACCGCATACTCGATCGTCGGCCCGGCCTCCGGCCACAACCACAATGCCTCGTCGCGCACCGTGTCGAGATCGAGCGGAAGATGCGCGGCAAGGTCTGCGACAGGAAGGCTCCAGAACATCGTGAGCTTGTCCGGTGCCACCGGCAACAGGCCCATCATCATCGTCGAGCCGGCCACGCGCTGGCGAAGAAGTCCCACCGCGCCGAACGCCTGGCTGTCATCGACCGTCGTCCAGATGCAGCCCCACGGATAGAGCGGCGCCCGCGCGGCCGGCATCAGCCGCTCGCGCAGGAGAGAGTGCGCGCCGTCGGCCACGACCAACAGATCGAACGGGCCATGGCGGCCGCCCAGCGCATCGACGGCGATCGCCCGCGCGCCCTCACGCACGACATCGATGATCTCGGTGTCGGTGACGAGGCGAACACCAGACGCGAGCAGACGATGATGGAGAAGGTCGAACAGGACCGACCGGCGAATGCCGAGCCCGAACGCCTCGGGATGCAGATCGCCGTAGGCGAGATCGAGGACAGGTCGTCTCTTCTGGTTCTCTCCGAACAGACCGTCGATGCGGGCACCTGCCGAGAGCGCGGCCTCAACCAGGCCGAGGGCACGCAGCACGGCGAGGCCGGTGGGTTGCAGCAGCAAGCCGGCGCCCACCGGTCGCGGCTCCCGGAAGCGCTCCAGCACGCTGACGCGGTGTCCCGAATCGGCCAGGAAACTCGCGGCCGCCTGACCGGCGACGCCGCAACCCATGATACCGACCTCCAGAGACCTCAACGCCATGGATCATCCTAGCCGGGAAACCGGCCCAACGAAAAAGGGTGGCCCGCAAGCCACCCTTCGATCCTTCGTGTCGGAGGACGGCGATCAGAGACCGCCGTTCACGACCAGGCACTGGCCGCTGACATAATCGCTGTCGGGGCTGCAGAACAGATAGACCGAACCCGCCGCTTCCTCCGGCAGGCCACCGCGGCCGAGCGGGATCATCTGGTTCATGGCCGCGATCCGGCCACCCTGGACGCCGATCTTGACCTTGCGGCCCTGGACCTCGATCTCGCCGGACTCGCCCTGGCTGAGCGGCTGGGTGAGGCGCGTCTGGATGTAGCCGAAGGCCACGGCATTGACCGTGACGTCGTAGCGGCCGAACTCCTTGGCCAGCGTCTTGGTCAGGCCGACGATGCCCGCCTTGCCCGCCGAATAGTTCGACTGGCCGGCGTTGCCGTTGACGCCCGAGGTCGAGGAGATGTTCACGACCTTGCGCACGATGCGCTTGCCCTCGGCGCGCTCCTTCTCGACCGCATCCTTGAAGTGCAGCTGGAAGGCCCGGAGGATCCGGAACGGCGCAGTCAGGTGGACGTCGAGGATGGCGTACCACTGCTCGTCGCTCATCTTCTGGATGACCGAGTCCCAGGTGTAGCCGGCATTGTTCACGACGACGTGGCAGCCGCCGAAGGCATCGACCGCTGTCTTGACGATGCGGTCGCCGAAGTCCGGCTTGGCGACGTCGCCGTTGCACATCACGGCCTTGCCGCCCATCTTCTCGATCTCGGCGACCGTCTCCTTGGCGGGCGCGTCGTCGATGTCGTTGATCACCACGCTGGCGCCGTCGCGCACCAGGCGCAGCGCGATCTCTTTGCCGATGCCGCGTCCCGAACCGGTGACGATCGCCACCTTGCCATCCATCTGACCCATGTCTCTCTCCTTCGTCTTCGGTCGCGACTTAGGCCAGCGCGACCGTGGCGCTGCCCTGAAGCGTGTCTTGGCCGTTCTGGTTGGTGCACCTGACCTCGAGATCGACCAGCTTCTCGCCGTCCTTCTCGCGCTTGCCCGTGACCTTGCCGCTGACGGTGATGACGTCGCCCACCCAGGTGATCGAGGTGAAGCGCGTGCCGAGGCCGCGCACCTGCTTCTGCGGCACCCAGGAAGTGACGAGACGTCCGAGGAAGGCCATCGACAGCATGCCGTGGGCGAAAACGTCCTTGAACCCGAACTTCTTGGCGAAGTCGATGTCGACATGGATCGGATTGTGGTCGCCCGAGCCGCCGCAGTAGAGGGCGAGCTGGTGACGGCTGATCGGCGGCAGAACCAGCGGCTTGAGTTCGTCGCCGACCTTCACGTCGGCGAATTTCGGAGCGGTTGCGGTAGCCATGATTGCCTCCCTACTTCTTGCCGGCGTCGGGGTTGCGAACGACGGTGACGCCGCGGCCCTTGGCCAGCAGCTTGCCCGCCTGGTCCTTCATCTCCATCTCCTGGACGACGAACCAGAGCGCGCCGCCCTTCTTGTCGTAGATGTCGACGACCTTTTCCTGACAGGTGACGACGTCGCCAACCACGACGGGGGCGAAGTACTCGAAATGCTGCTCGCCGTGCAGGATCAGGCCGATGTCGACGTTCAGCAGGCGCAGCAGTCCGCCCTTGTTGGGATCGTCGGCCTGCAGGGCGCGCAGGAAGGTGAGCGGCGCGGTGATGCCGCGATAGCCCGCCGCCTTGGCCGCGGCCTCGTCGGAATAGATCGGGTCTTCCTCGCCAATGGCCTTGCAGAACAGCTTGATCTTGCCGGCCTCGACCGTTGCGGTGAACGGCTTGAACTCGTGGCCGATGAGCTTCTTGTCGAGCTCCATGGATGTCTCCTCCGGGGCTTGTGCAAAGAAAAGCCCTCTCCCCGACCGCTCGAGTCAGAGAGAGGGCTTCGCGTTTCGTGACTACTCGTAGCGGCCGACGATCGCGACGCTCGAGACGTTCTCGCGCGGCGCGCCGCCGAGATTGTGCGTCATGCCGATGCGCGGGTCCTTGAGCTGGCGGGCGCCGGCGCGGCCCTGGAACTGCAGGTACATCTCGTACAGCATACGCAGGCCCGAGGCGCCGATCGGATGGCCGAAGCACTTCAGGCCGCCATCGATCTGGCAGGGGATCGTGCCGTCGGCGTCGTAGAAGCCGTTGAGCACGTCCTTCCAGCCCTCTCCGGGCTTGGAGATGTGCAGGTCTTCCATGGTGACGAGCTCGGTCACCGAGAAGCAGTCGTGCACCTCGAACATCGAGACTTCCTTGCGCGGATCCTTGATGCCGGCCTCTTCATAGGCCTTCTTCGAGGCGATCCGCGTGGTGTGGAAGTAGCTGCCGTCCCACGAATTGTGGCCCGACTCCGAGCCGTTCGAGACCGACAGCTGCAGCGCCTTCACCGAGACGATGTTCTGCTTGCCCATCGCCTTGGCGATTTCCGGCGTCGTCACGATGGCTGCGGCCGCGCCGTCCGACACGCCGCAGCAGTCGAACAGGCCGAGCGGCGAGGCAATCATCGGCGCGTTGAGGATGGTGTCCATCTCGACGGCCTTCTGGAGATGGGCCTTCGGGTTCTTGGCGCCGTTCTGGTGGCTCTTCCACGAGACGTGGGCGATCGCCTTCTTCAGGTCCTCGCCCGAGACGCCGTGGGCGGTCATGTAGGCGGTGGCGAGCTGGGCGAAGTTGCCCGGCGCGGTGCCGTTGGCGTTCCAGAGCTGTTGCAGCGGCGCGCCGCGGCCGCCCGGCAGACCACCGTAGCCGGTGTCCTTGAGCTTCTCGACACCCAGGGCGATCGCGATGTCGGCCGCGCCCGAGGCGACGGCGTAGCAGGCCCCGCGGAAGGCCTCGGTGCCCGAGGCGCACATGTTCTCGACATGCGTGACCGGGATGTTGGGCAGGCGCAGCGTGGTCGACATCGGGATGCCCGACTTGCCGACATGCACCTCGTCGATCGCGGTCGAGAACCAGGCGGCATTGAGCTGCTTGGGGTCGATGCCGGCGTCGGCGATGGCTTCCTTGTAGGCCTCGAGCATCAGCTCCTCGGCGCCGCTCTCCCAGCGTTCGCCGAACTTCGAGCAGCCCATTCCGAGGATTGCGACCTTGTCCTTGATACCACGAGCCATTGCAGGTCTCCTTGGTGGTGAGGTTGAACTCTTGAAACTAACGGAACTCTTTGACCGGGAAGGCGATCCGGGCCGAAAGGCTCAAACCGGGGCCGCCTTCCAGAAGTAACGCTTGAAGCCGCCGCGCATCTGGTCGTTGTCGCGGATGCGGAAGGTCATGCGCATCTTGGCGCCGACCTTCACCTGTTCCTTGTCGCTGTCCGTGAAGTCGGCCATGAAGCGGCCACCCTCCGGGAAGGTGATCATGCCGTAGTAGGCCGGCGGATCGGGCGAGAAGGTGAGCGAGTCGGCGGTGAACGACATCACCGACGCTTCGAGGCCCGCCATGTTGTACGGCTCCTGGCTGTCCATCGCGTGGCAGTTCGGATTGACGCAGACCGGCGTGCGCGGGAACTGGACCGTGCCGCAGACTTTGCACTTGCCGCCCACCAGGGCGTAGATCATGTCGCGCTTGCGCCACAGGATCGACAGTGCGGTCTTCTTGTCGAATTCGGCGCGCATGCCCTTGTCGATCGGCAGCATGTCGTTGAAGGCGAGGAACTTCATGTAGTTCTTCTCTTCCTTCCGGCGCGCCATCCAGCCCGACAGGCCCTTGCGCTTCGGCAGCTTGGCGTTCTCGGGCGTGACCTCGAACACCAGCACGTCGACGCCCTGACCGAAGGCCACGATCATGATCTTGTCGCCGGCCTTCGCCGTCTCAAGCGCGTCGACCAGCATGACCAGCGCGTGCGCGCAACCGGTGTCGCCGAGATTGGCGCCCAGCAGGTCGCGCACCGCTCCCTCGCCGACGCCGCAGATCTTCGCCATCTGCTTCGGTACCGCCGGCATCAGGCTCGGCATGATGAAGTGCGTGATGTCGGAGCCCTTGAGCTTGCAGGCGGCGAGCGCCGCCTTGACCGCCGGCGGGACGATCTTCGAGTAGCCCTCGTCGCGGATCCAGCGCTCTTCCCAGCCATAGTCGAACTCGGCGTCCTCGCCGCGGAAATGGTCGACGAAATCCATCGAGACCGAGTGGTGGCCGACCAGCTTGGCGATCACGTTCTCGGTGCCGCAGAGCAGCGCGGCGGCGCCGTCGCCGTAGTTCAACTCGGTGTTGGAGGCGACCCGGGTCAGGCGCTTGTCCGCCGCCGCCACCAGCGTCGGCTCACCGCCCTTGGAGGCGTTGAGGCCCGCGATCAGCGCGGAGGTGCCTGCCTTCTGCGAACCGCCGACGTCGGAGGCCAGCAGGTTCTGCTCGATGTTGAGCGCCGTGCCGATCACGCCCGCGTTCTGGCGGTCCTTGAAGGGGTGCGTGGTGGAGGCGAAGTAGAGGTTGCGGACGTCCTCGGCCTTGTGGCTGGTCAGGCAGTCGCGCGACGCCTCGACCGCCATGGTGATCGAGTCCTCGTCCCAGTTGGCCATGGAGCGCTCGCCCTTGGCGAGGCCGCGCAGCCCCGGGGCGAACCACTTGTTGGCGTCATAAACAGCCTGACGGTTGAGACGAAGGCGCGGCACATAAGCGCCATAGGCCACGATTCCGACCATCGTATCACTTCCTCCACCTGGTCCGACCGCAGTCGGTTCATAAACGAGCGTTTATGGAGTCGCTCTTAGCGCGGCTGCCCGTTCCGGGCGAGCCGCTTTTGATTCAGACCGCCGAACTTGCGGAATTATCTTCCAGTCTGCGGAACGCCGCCAGCCGGTGGCATCTCGCGAACCAGGTTCCGGTAACCCGCCCCCTCGGGGATGTGCAGGAACTTCTTGCCGTCGCGTGCTTCGACCCAGGGCAGCACCGTGACGATCTTCCGTGCCTTGGCCGCGGCGATCGCCCCGGCGACCGTCTTGCCCTCGGCCAGCAACTCGAGATTCTTGGTCGTCGCGTGGACGAGCGTGCGCTTGCCCGCCACGGCCTCGTCGATCGCTTCCTGCGGACCGATCCAGACCGAGTCGGTGGATTCCGAGCCGTCATGCAGCGCGACCTGGTCCTCCGGTGCTTCCGCCAGGAAGAACCAGGTGTCGAAGCGCTTCGGCACGAAGGTCGGCGTGATCCAGTGCGCATAGGGCGTCATCAGATCGGTCGCGATCTCGAGATCCTCGGCCTCGACCAGATCGAC
Organism: Reyranella aquatilis; assembly: GCF_020880995.1. Taxonomy (GTDB): domain Bacteria; phylum Pseudomonadota; class Alphaproteobacteria; order Reyranellales; family Reyranellaceae; genus Reyranella; species Reyranella aquatilis. The sequence continues at coordinate 136,923 of NZ_JAJISD010000009.1, forward strand.
GATGCTCGCCTCGTCCTTGGCGAGCTTGGCGCGCCAGCGCTCCTCGATCCCCTTGAGGTCGGCGGCCCCGATCAGGGCGCGCTGGCCGCGCTTGCGGGCCAGCAGGACTCCGCATTCCTCGAACGCCTCGCGCACGCCGGCGACGCGGAACTTGAGTTCGGCATCGTCGATCCCGTCGGCGCCACCACACCGGGCCCGCAGCGACTTGTCGCCATCGGCCTCCTCGAGCTTGCCGCCCGGGAAGACCAGCGCCCCGGAGAAGGAATCGATCTGATGGTGCCGCACGACCATGAACACTTCGAGCGGAGAGCCCGCATCGCCTGGCTGGGACGGTCGCAGCAGTAGCACTGTCGTGGCGGGACGCGGCGGCGGCGCCTCTTTCTTCGGTTCGTTCATGTCTTCCTGCATTCGTGTGACGGCGAAGTGTCCCATACAAGCGGCGACAGTGCCAATGGGCGGGTGTATCCTGACAGCGTCCATTCCGCTCTGAAGGAGCACATCATGACCCTCTCCACCAACGGCCCCCTGCCCCCGAATCTCGCGGAGGGACTGAAGGTCCTGCGCGCCAAGTGGGGATGGATCGTCGCCCTGGGCGTGGTGTTCCTGATCGCCGGGTTCATCGCGGTGGGCAGCGCGGTCGCGGCCACGGCATCGGCGGTGATGATCATCGGCATCATGATGATCATGGGCGGCGCCGCCGAGATCGTCGCGGCCTTCAGCGTCAAGGGCTGGGGCAAGTTCGCTGTCTGGATGCTGCTCGGCCTGCTCTATGTCGGCGCCGGCTTCATCGCCATCATGAACCCCTTCGCCGCCGCCACCATCCTCACCCTCTTGTTGGGCGCCGCCCTCGTGGCCGGCGGCGTCCTGCGCATCTTCATCGCCTTCAGCATGAAGGCGGCCGGCAAGCCCTGGGGCTGGATCGTCGTCTCCGGCCTCGTCACCCTGCTGCTGGGCGCGATGATCATCGCCCAGTGGCCGGCCTCCAGCTTCTTCGTGCTGGGCATCTTCCTCGGCATCGACCTGATCTTCATCGGGTCGGGCTGGGTGACGATGGGCCTCGCGCTGAAGAACCGTCCCGCCGCCTGAGGCGCACTGGTTCCGGGTCGGCTACTTCCGGGTCGGCTACTTCCGAGTCGGATCGTCGGCGACCTGCACCAGCAGCTTGCCGAAGTTCCGGCCCTTGAGGAGCCCCATGAAGGCCTCGGGCGCGTTCTCGATGCCCTTCACGATGTCCTCGCGGTACTTGATCTTGCCGGCCTTCACCGCGGTCGGCACTTCCTTCCAGAAGTCGGCCATCTGGCCGAAATGATCCGACACGATGAAGCCGGTCACGGTGGCGCGCTTGATCAGCAGCAGGCGCCAGTCGGGCCCGGGGTTCATCTGCATGTCGTTGTAGGTCGAGATCAGCCCGCAGAGCGGCACGCGCGCAAAGTCATTGAGTTGCGGCACGACCGCCGCCTGCACCGCGCCGCCGACATTCTCGAAGTAGATGTCGATGCCCTTCGGGGCCGCCGCCCGCAGTTCCTTGAACAGGTTGCCGCCAGCCGCGCGATAGTCGACGCAGGCGTCGAAACCCAGTTCGTTCACGACGTAGTCGCACTTGTCCTTGCCACCGGCGATGCCGACCGCGCGGCAACCCCGGAGCTTGGCGAGCTGGCCGACCACCGAACCGACGGCGCCGGACGCCGCCGAGACGACCACGGTCTCGCCCGCCTTGGGCTTGCCAATCTCCATCAGCCCCCACCAGGCCGTCATGCCGGGCATGCCCAGTACCGACAGGGCGGTCGAGAGCGGCGCGGCCTCGGGGTCGAGCTTCATGGTCATGTCGCCGGTCGAGCAGGCGTAGCTCTGCCAGCCGGCATACTCGACGACATAGTCGCCTTCCTTGAAGCGGGGGTTCTTCGACTTCACCACTTGGCCGACCGTGCCGCCGACCATCGCGTCGCCGAGATTGACGTTCGAGGCGTAGCCCTTGGCCTCCGCCATGCGGCCGCGCATGTAGGGATCGAGCGACAGCCAGATGGTGCGCGAGAGATATTCGCCGTCCTTCGGCTCGGGGATCGGCTGGTCGACGATCTCGAAATTGGCGGGCGTCGGCTCGCCCTGAGGGCGCGACTTCAACAGCACGCGACGATTGGTGGCCATGGCATCCTCCGCTTGTTTGCGGCACGTTACCACGCCCATGAAGACCCGCGAAACGCTGCGCCTCGTCCTTTCCCTGCTGGTTCTGCTATGGAGCGGCGCCGTGACCGCCCAGCCCCTCACCGCCGACGAGCGCGCCCTGATCGACGCCGTCCAGCGCAACGACGTCGAGACCGCGCGACGCCTGATTGCCGCCGGCACGAACGTCAATGCCCAGGACGAAAACCGCGACAGCGCCTTCCTGCTGGCCGGCGCCCGCGGGCGGCTGGAAATCCTGAAGCTCACCCTGCAGGCCGGCGCCGACCTCCGGAGCACCAACCGCTACGGCGGCACCGCCCTCATTCCGGCCTGCCATTACGGCCATGTCGAGACGGTGCGCGAGCTGCTGAAGACCGCGATCGACGTGAACCACGTGAACCGGCTCGGCTGGACCGCCCTGCTGGAGGTCGTGATCCTGGGCGATGGCAGCGCACCCTATATCAAGATCACGCGCCTGCTCCTCGCACGCGGCGCCGACGTCAATCTTCCCGACAAACAGGGCGTCACGCCGCTCGGCCACGCACGACAGCGGGGCCAGCGCGAGATCGCATCGATCCTGGAGGCCGCCGGTGCGCGCTGAATGACCAAGCCCCGTACCTATGTCTGTCTTCCCGGCGCCTGGATGGGCGCGTGGTCGTTCCAGTTCGTCGTCGAAAGGCTGCGCGCCGCCGGTCATGACGCCCGCGCCCTGCCCTTTCGCGGCGTCGGCGAGCGCGCGGCCGAACTCTCGCCCGAACTCGACAACGACGTCTTCCTGGCCGACACGATCGCCACGCTGGAGAAGGAAGACCTGCGCGACATCGTGCTGGTCGGTCACAGTTTCGGCAGCCTGATCGCCACCCTCGTCACCGACCGGATCCCCGAACGGATCGGCCATCTCGTCATCATCGACGGCGGTATCGCGACCGACGGGCAGTCGATCTTCGGCCGCATCCCGCCCGAGATCGTGGCCAAGCGGAAGAAGCTGATGAAGGTGGTGAACGACACCGAGGTGCTGCCCTTCGCGCCGGTCGGCAGCCTGATCATCGACGACCCGGTACTGGCAGCCTGGACGCACCGCCATCTCACGCCGCATCCGGTCGCCTGCTACACCAAGCCGATCACGCTGCACAATCCGGCGGGCAACGGGCGACCCATGACCTACGTCGCCTGCACCAGGCCACGCTATCCGGTGTCGGCCGGCATGCACGAGAAGGTCCAGACGATGCCGCACGTCCGATACCGCCCGATCGAAGCCGGCCACAACTGCATCATCTCCGCGCCCGATCTCGTGACGGCGGAGCTGCTGGCCATTCCGCGCTGAGCAATATCCCGTCGTCCCGAGCGGAGCGCAGCGACGTCGAGAGACCGCTTTTCCGACGCACGCTCGGTCGAAGCGAAAGGAGATCCCTCGACTGCGCGCCTGCGGCGCTCCACTCGGGACGACGGAGTGGTCAGAACGGCTCCTTGTACGGCCGCAGGTCGATCTCGTGCGTCCAGGCGCTGCGATGCTGGCGGTGGAGGTGCCAGTAGCTGTCGGCGATGGCGTCGATGTTGAGCAGACCGTCCGGTCCGGCCTTCTCGGCGCGGTCGGGCATGCGCGAGAGGAGCCGCTCGCCCTCGATGCCGCCGTCGATGATGGCATGGGCGACATGGATGCCCTGCGGACCGAACTCGCGCGCCATCGACTGCACCATCAGCCGCAGCCCGCCCTTGGTCGCGTTGAACGCCGCAAATCGCGGCCGGCCGCGCAGCGAGCCCGACGCGCCGGTGAAGATCACGGTGCCGCGCCCCAGCGGCGCCAGCCGGCGCATGGCTTCCCGCCCGAACAGGAAGCCGGCGAAGCAGCCGACACGCCACGAATCCTCGAAATGCTGTGCCGTCATCTCGCGGAAATCGACTGCGGCGTTGTTGCCCATGTTGAACACCAGCAGATCGGCCGGCGCGCCGTCCGCATCCTCCGCCATGGCCTTGTCGAACAGCGCGACGACCTCCTCCTCCTTGGTGCCGTCGACCACGATCGCCGTGGCAGAGCCGCCGGCGTTACGAATGCCCAGCGCGACCTTGTCGATCTTCGGACCCGTCCGGCCCGCCACGAGCACGTGGTATCCCTCTTTCGCAAAGCGGCGGCTCGCCGCCGCGCCCAGTCCGCGCTCGGCCCCCACGCCCAGCACCACCGCCTTCGTCCTCTTCGCCATGTTCGCTCCTCGCAACACCGTTGCTCCGAACTTGTGGTGTTCAGGGAGTCTTCGCTACGGTCGCTCGCATGAAATTAGCTCCGTACCCCATGATCGATCTCGACCTCGCGGCGCCGCTCGATCGCCATCCCGCCACCGTGCTGCCGGACTGGATCGACTGGAACGGCCACATGAACGTGGGCTACTACGTCGTGGCCTTCGACAAGGCGACCGACACGCTCTGCCAGCAGTTCGGCTGCGGCTGGGAGTACACGCGCGACAAGATCGGCATGACCTTCGTGCTCGAGGCGCACGTGACCTACGACCGCGAGGTCAAGGAAGGCGATCCGCTGCGGATCACCACGCAGATCCTCGACCATGACGCCAAGCGGCTCCACTTCATCCACATGATGTATCACGCGAAGGAAGGCTACCTCGCTGCCACCAACGAGCTGATGCTGATGAACATCGACTACCAGACCCGCCGCTCGGCGCCGTGGCCGGACTTCGCCATGGAGCGCATCGAGAAGCTTGCGGCCGCCCATGCCGCCCTCCCACGGCCCACCCAGGCCGGCCGTCTCATCGGAATCAAGAAGAAGTAACAGCGTCCATGCTTCAGTCCCTGCCGTACGAGCTTCCCGAACTGATCACCCGCGCCCCGCTCGACACCCATCGCTCGACGGTTGTCCCCGAATGGGTCGACTGGAACGGTCACATGAACGTGGCCTTCTATGTGGCGGCCTTCGACCAGGCCTCCGGCGCGTTCATGCGCAACATGGGGCTGGGCCGCCGCTACGTCGATGGCAAGCTCGGCATGACCTTCGTACTGGAGACCCATGTCACCTACGACCGCGAGGTGCGCGAGGGAGCGCCGCTGCGCTTCACGACGCAACTCCTCGCGCGCGACGCCAAGAAGGTCCATCTCTTCCACGAGATGTACCATGCCGAGCAGGACTATCTGGCGGCGACCAACGAGACGATCGTCATGAACATCGACTACCAGACACGGCGGTCGGGCCCGTGGCCGGTGCCAGTGACCGAACGCCTCGACGCACTCTGGGAGACTCACAAGCTTCTGCCCAAGCCGGCCAAGGCGGGACGCGTCATGAGCCTTTCGAAGAAGAGCTAGCGAGTGCGGCCAGCGCCTCGCCGCTCAGGCGGTAGGGCAGCCAGTTTCGGATCCAGCGATAGCCCAGGCGCTCGTAGAAACCGCGCGCCGGGTTCCAGTCGAGCACGTTGAGGTCGATGCGCTTGTAGCCCTTGGCCACGCATTCGCGGGCGAGGGCCCGCATCAGTGCGCGCGCCACGCCGCCGCGGCGCTCCTCCGGGATCACCCAGATGTCCTCGATGAAAATGCCGCGTGCCGCGGTCCAGACGGAATAGTTGAACGTGTACAGGATGAAGCCGACGGGCTTCGCTGCGCGCTCTGCGATTAGGGCGGCGAACTGCGGATTCTCGCCAAAGCCGTCGCGCGCCAGGGTCTGCGGCGTCGAGCCGACGGCATCGGGCTCGTCCTCGTAGGTCGCGAGATCGACCGAGAAGCGATGCAGCGTGTCGACGTCGTCGATCGTGGCCGGCCGCACCAGGAGCGTCCGCAGATCAGACGGCAAGATAGCCTCCATCGACCGGCAGGATGGCGCCGGTGATGTAGCTCGCCGCGTCCGAGCACAGGAAGACCACCGGACCCGCCAGTTCCTCCGGCTGGCCGACGCGCTTCATCGGCACGTGCGCGAGGAAGCCGTCCAGCTTCTTCGGATCGGCGCGCGTCACTTCCGTCATGGCCGTGGCGATGATGCCGGGCGCGAGAGCATTCACGCGCACGCCGTCGGGTGCCAGTTCGCTGGCCAGCGCCCGCGTGAACTGGGCGATCGCGCCCTTCGAGACCGGATAGACGCCGCTGCCCGCCGGCGCGACGAACGAGTTGATCGAGGCGATGTTCACGATGCTGCCCTTGGTGTGCTTGAGCTGCTCGACGAAGGCCATGGTGACGTTGAACGGCCCCTGGACATTCACCTCCATGGTGCGCTCCCAGCGCGCCCGCCCGTCCGGCGCGGTCAGCCCGCCGCGCAGGAAGATGCCGGCGTTGTTCACCAGGATGCTGATCGGGCCGACCAGCAGGGCGATATCCTGCGCAAGCTTGCCGCAGCTCTCCTCGTCGGTGACGTCGAGCGCATGGCCGCGCGCATCTCCGCCTTCCCTGACGATGCTGTCGGCGATGGTGCGCGCCGCATCGAGGTCGATGTCGGTGACGATGACGCGGGCGCCGGCCGCGGCCAGGCCGCGCGCAATGGCGGCGCCGTTGCCGCGGCCGGCACCGGTGACCAGTGCGATCCGGCCTGTGAGCGTGTCCTTCATGCGTCCTCCATCGTCTCGCGGGCGGCAGCGAGCGCTTCATACAGCACTTCGTCACCGACATGATTCGCCAACAGAAGGATCAGTCGCGCGTCGAAGGCACGGCACTGGGCATCGTCGAGATCGCGATGAGCCTCGACGATCGCGTTGTAGGCGTCGTCGGGTCGCGCAAGGTTGAGCGTACGGCGCAGCGCGCCGGTCGTCGTGTCGGCCATCGCCGCCTCCTCAGCCGTTCCCGGTGGCCCGCCGCATCGCCGCCCCGATCGCGGCCGCGTCGAAGCGGCGCCAGCGCGCGGCGACGTAACGGTCGGGCCGGATCAGGTAGGTCGTGCCGGGCCGGGCATCGTAGCGCTCCCGGGCGAGCCCGTCCCCCACGATGCGCACACCGGTCGCACCGGGCGGGATGCCGGCAAGGGGCGTGTCCTGGTCGGCGAAGGCGAGCACGGTGAAATCCCGTCCCAGCCGGTCGACCAGCCAGGATCCGCCTTCACGCCCCACCGGGGCATCGAGCATCGCCTGTCCCGGCGCGGGCCCCCGCGCCCAGTCCGTGTCGTCATCCGGCGTGTCCAGCGGCGAACCAGCCTGGCTCGTGGGTACGGACAGCCGGCCGCTGTTGATCAGCGCGCGGGCGAAGGGGAAGTCGCGGGCGAGTGCCAGCGTGGCGTCGCGGAAAGCGCGCGAGGCCGGAAACTTCGGCGTGATGAAGTCGGTGCTGCGGGTCGAGTTCAGTATGTTCTCGCGGGCCGCCGCACGCCGCTCGCTGCAGTAGCTGTCGAGCAGCGACGCCGGCGCGGCCTTGCCGAGCACCATCGCCAGCTTCCAGGCGAGATTGTCGACATCGGCGATCGCACCATTGCCGCCGCGCGCGCCGAAGGGCGAGACGACGTGCGCGGCATCACCCGCGAAGATTACCCGGCCGTGAACGAAGCGCTCCATCATGCGGCAGGTGAAGGTGTAGACGCTGGTCCATTCGTGCTCCCAGCGCGCGTCGGGACCGAACATCTGGCGCAGGCGCCGGTCGATGTTTTCCGGCTTCTTCTCCTCTTCCGGATCGGCGTCCGGACCGAGCTGGAAGTCGACGCGCAGCACGTTGTCGGCCTGGCGATGCAGAAGGACCGAATTCGTTGGATGGAACGGCGGGTAGAACCAAAAGCGCCGCTCCTTGGGCAGTTCGCTCAGGAGCCTGATGTCGGCGATCAGGAACCGGTCGTGGAAGACCTCGCCGGGATAGGGAAGATTCAACAGGTGGCGCACGGTGCTGCGGACGCCATCGCACGCGACCAGCCAGTCCGCGCCGAGCGTGTAGCGCCCGTCCGGCGTCTCGACTTCGACAGCGACGCCCTCACCGTCCGGTGTGACCGCCACCACCTTGTTCCGGAAGCGCAGCTCGACCAGAGGCTCGGAGAGGCAACGATCGTAGAGATACTCCTCCACGTAGTACTGCTGCAGGTTCACGAAGGCCGGGAACTTGTGGCCGGGCTCGGGCTGCAGGTTGAAGCGGAAGACCGGCTTGTCGTGAAGATAGAGTTCGCCCTGCTCCCAGGTGATGCCCTTCTCCACCATTCGGGACGCGACACCGAAGCGGTCCCAGATCTCGAGACTGTGCTTGGCCTGGCAGATCGAGCGGCTGCCGAGACTCACCGTGTCGTCCTCGTCGAGCACCACCGAGGGCACGCCGCGCTGGGCCAGCGCCAGCGCCAGCGTAGGGCCAGCCATGCCAGCCCCCACGATCACGACCGGCCGTCGTCCGCCCCCGCCGTCGAGTTCGGCGGGCCGGGTGTACGGGTAGTGCCGGTATTCGTACGACCCCATCGGGAAGCGGATCAGGCGCCCTTTTCGAGCGCCGCCCACATCTCTATGTCGCGTTCGGCGGTCCAGATGCGCGGATGGTCGAGACCCTTGGCCTCGTCGTAGGCGCGGCTCACGTCGAAGGGCATGCAGTGCTCGAAGATGACCCAGTTGCCGTAGCGCGGCTGCAGCGCGGCCATCGCCTTGTCGTAGGCCTGCTTCAGCGAATCGCCGGCCTCCGCGCTCTTCGCGACCGCCTGATAGAGTTCGCTGAGGAAGGCCTGCGTTCCCGCGATTCCTTCCTCGACGGGTCCTTCGCCGATCAGCGCGTCGCCACGGCCCGGCACCAGCGCTTCCGGCCGGAGATCGCGCAGCTTCTGCAGGGTCTGCGGCCAGTCCTTGTAGTGGGCGTCGCCGCAATAGGGCGTGGCACCGTACTCGACCAGATCGCCGCTGAAAAGGGTCCGCTCCTCGGGCAGCCAGACGATGGTGTCGCCCTTGGTATGGCCGCGGCCGGCATGGATGATGTCGACCTGCAGCTTGCCCAGCCACAGGGTCATGCGGTCGTTGAAGGTGATGGTGGGCCAGGTCAGTCCGGGAATGGTTTCGGCCGCCTGGAAGAGGCGCGGAAAGCGCTGCAGCTCGGACTTGTAGTCCTGGGCGCCGCGCTCGACGATCATCTCGCGCGTCGCCTCGCTGCATATGATGTGTTCGGGACTGTATCCGCTGGCACCGAGCACGCGCACGGCGTGGTAGTGCGTGAGCACCACGTACTTGATGGGCTTGTCGGTAACGGTGCGGATGCGCTCGATCACCTGCTCGGCCATTTTCGGCGTCGCCTGGGCATCGATCACCATCACCGCGTCGTCGCCGACGACGATGCCGGTATTGGGATCGCCTTCGGCCGTGAAAGCATAGGCGTGCTCGGACAGGCGGCTGAAGGTGATCTTCTTGTCCGTCATATCCGCTTGTGAGGCAAACGCCTTGGCCATCGATACTCCCCCGTTCTGGTTGGCGTGACCCTATGCAGCGGCCGGCCGGGAAGTCAAAGCGAGGCTGTGCACAGGGCGATCAATCATCGACGTACTTGTGGTACCCGCCACGGTCGCCCGTCCGGACCGTCACGTCGAAAGTGTCGCTGTCGCGCTCCATCTTGAGCTTCACCACGGAGCCGGCCGGGCCGATCGCCCAGAGCTTGCGATAGAAGTCGGCCACGTCGTCGAGCACCTCGCCGTTCAGCGCATGCAGGATATCGCCGCGCTGCAGCCCGGCCTTGTCGGCGGGTCCGCCTTCGGAGATGCCGCCGACCACGAGCTGGCCCATATGTTCCACGGTGTAGATGCCAAGCCACGGGCGCGGCGGCGTCGAAAGCCGTCCATGGGCGACGAGTTCGTCGAAGATCGGCTTCAGACGGTTGATCGGCACGTACATGTTGCCCGGAAAGGCGGGCGAGCCGGGACCGAGCGCCTCCTGAACCAGCAGCGAGCCCACGCCCAGCAGTTCGCCCTGCAGGCTGATCAGCGCCGACCCGCCCCACAGCGGATAGGCGGGCACGGTGAAGATGGCGCTGTCGAGCAGATATTCCCAATAGCCCGCGAATTCGCGGCGGCCGGCGACCTTGACCTTAAGCGCCGCCTTCTCGCCGCCCAGCCCGGCCACGTAGGCCTCGGCGCGCAGGGTCAGACTGTCGGAGTCGCCGAAGCGCATCGGCTTCAGCCGGATCGGCTCCTCGGTCCGCACGAGGCCGAACCCGCTTTCGTAGTCGTAGCCCACGATTCGGGCCGGGAGTTCGTTTCCATCGATATCGGTGATCGTGACGGTGTCGGCTTCCATGATGAGGTAGCCGATCGTGAGAATCAGGCCATCCTCGTCGACCACGATGCCGTGGCCTTCACGCTCCGTGCCCAAAGTCTGGGCGGAGCGGCGGGTCTCGGGAATCGTCGTCTTAACGCCGACCACGGAGGACAGCACTTCCGATACCGGCAACGGCAGGTTCGAGCCTCCGCCGGGAGTCCGGGCGATCACGCCCTCCTCCCCGGGAGGCGGCCAGTGGCCTGCACCATTGGCGGAACCGTTCAACCCTCGGGCCATCCGCACACCTCCGCGCGCACCAAGCGCGTCCACAGTCTCAAAGATAGGCGTCCGCCGCCCCGATTGCTATATGACGGTTCATGGCGCCCCCCGCCGATCCGTTCGAAATCACCGATGACCCCGCGCCGGCCGATCCGGTCCCGGCGAGGCGCGCCGTCGCGCCCACGGCCCATCTCGAGGGATTGAACACCGAGCAGCGGCAGGCGGTAACGCACGCTGGCGGGCCCCTGCTGGTGTTGGCCGGTGCCGGCACGGGCAAGACCCGCGTGCTGACGACCCGCATCGCCCATCTGCTGCTCACCGGGCAGACCCGGACCTCGCAGATCCTCGCCGTGACCTTCACCAACAAGGCCGCCCGCGAAATGCTCGATCGCGTGGCGAGCCTGATCGGCGGCGCGGCGGACGGCATGTGGCTCGGCACCTTCCACGCCATCGGCGTGCGCGTGCTGCGCCGCCATGCCGAGCTGATCGGGCTCAAGAGCAATTTCACCATTCTCGACACCGACGACCAGACGCGGCTCATCAAGCAGCTTCTGCAGGCCGAGGGGATCGACGACAAGAAATGGCCGGCGCGGATCCTCTCCGGGATCATCCAGCGCTGGAAGGACCGCGCCCTGCCGCCGGAAAAGGTCACGGGCGACGACGCGGGCGAGTTCGCCAGCGGGAAGGCCGCCGACATCTACCGCCAGTACCAGGAACGCCTCGCCGAGGTGAATGCGGTCGATTTCGGCGACCTGGTGATGCACTGCGTCACGCTGTGGCAGAAGCATCCGGACATCCTCGCCATCTATCACCGCCGCTTCCGCCACATCCTGGTCGACGAGTATCAGGACACCAACGTCGCGCAGTATCTCTGGCTGCGACTGCTGGCGCAGGGCACCCCGAACGTCTGCTGCGTCGGCGACGACGACCAGTCGATCTATGGCTGGCGCGGCGCCGAGGTCGGCAACATCCTGCGCTTCGAGAAGGATTTTCCCGACGCCACCATCGTGCGGCTGGAGCGCAACTATCGTTCGACGCCGCACATACTGGCGGCCGCCTCGCATCTCATTTCCCACAACGAGGGCCGGCTCGGGAAGACGTTGTGGACCGACGCCAAGGAAGGCGAGCGCATCTCGCTGCGCGGCGTCTGGGACGGCGACGAGGAAGCGCGCACCATCGGCGAGGAGATCGAGGCCCTGCAGCGCGACAAGCACAAGCTGTCGCAGATCGCCATTCTGGTCCGCGCCGGCTTCCAGACCCGCGAGTTCGAGGAACGGTTCATCACCATGGGCCTGCCCTATCGCGTGATCGGCGGCCCGCGCTTCTACGAGCGCCAGGAAATCCGCGACGCGCTGGCCTATTGCCGCGTCACCATCCAGCACGACGACGATCTCGCCTTCGAGCGAATCTACAATACGCCGCGCCGGGGCCTGGGCGAATCGGCCCTGCGCACGCTGCGCCTGATCCAGCGCACCCAGAAGATCTCGCTGTTCGAGGCGACGCGGCGCGCGCTCGAGACGGACGAACTGAAGGCACGGCCGCGCAAGTCGCTGGGCGACCTGATCCGCAATTTCGAGCGGTGGCGCGCCATGCTCGACGGCATGAGCCATGTCGAAGTCGTCGAAACGATCCTCGAAGAGTCGGGCTACACCGACATGCTGCGCATCGACCGCTCACCCGAGGCCGAGGGCCGGCTGGAGAACCTGAAGGAGCTGGTGAACGCCCTGCAGGAATTCGACTCCCTGCCGGCGTTCATGGAGCACGTGGCCCTGCTCACCGACATGGCGTCCCGCGACGATACCGACATGGTGAGCGTGATGACCCTGCACGCCGCCAAGGGGCTCGAGTTCGATACCGTGTTCCTGCCGGGCTGGGAGGAAGGCCTGTTCCCCAACCAGCGCGCGCTCGACGAGAAGGGCGCTGCCGGGCTCGAGGAAGAGCGTCGGCTGGCCTATGTCGGCCTCACCCGGGCACGCAAACGCGCCTACGTGTCGTTCGCCGCCAATCGCCGCGTCTTCAACCAGTGGCAGGCCGCCATCCCCTCGCGCTTCCTGCGCGAGCTGCCGCCCGCCCAGCTCGCCGAAAGCAGCGACGCCGGCCTCTACGCGACCTATTCCGCCGGCCATCACGGCGGCCTGCGCGACCACGCCAGCGGCTTCGAATACGAGAGCCTCGGCGTCTCCGGCCGGCGCGGCCGCTACCGTGACGAGACCGCCGATGACCGTCGCGCCATCGACGGCGACCGGGTCGATCTCAGCATCGGCCAGCGCGTCTTCCATCAGAAGTTCGGCTACGGTCGCATCGTCGCCGTCGACGGCAACAAGCTCGACATAGAATTCGAGAAAGCCGGTTCGAAGAAGGTGCTCGACAGTTTCATCGAAGCAGCCTGATCAGAAGCTACAGGAGAGAAACGCCATGTTCCGCCGCTCTGCCCTCGTCCTCGGCTCGGCCCTGGGTCTCGTGCTCGCTTCCGGCGCCGCCTTTGCGCAGACCGGCAAGGTGACGGTCGTGACCTCCTTCTCCAAAGACGTCACCGACCCGATCAAGAAGGCGTTCGAGAAGGCCGTGCCCGGCGCCACGCTTGAGGTGCAGAACCGCAACACCAATGCCGGCGTGAAGTTCATCGAGGAAACCAAGGGCAACAACCAGGTCGACCTGTTCTGGGCCTCCGCACCGGACGCCTTCGAGGTGCTGAAGGGCAAGAAGCTGCTCAGCGCCTACAAGCCCAAGGCGACGGGCATCGCCGAGAAGGTCGGCTCCTATCCGGTCAACGACAAGGACGGCTTCTATTCAGGCTTCGCCGCCTCGGGCTACGGCATCATGTGGAACGAGCGCTACGTAAAGGCCAACAAGCTGCCGACGCCCAAGGAATGGCAGGACCTCGCGCAGGCGCCCTACTTCGACCATGTGTCGATATCCGCGCCGTCGCGCTCGGGCACGACGCATCTCACGATCGAGACGATCCTGCAGGGGGAGGGCTGGGACAAAGGCTGGCGCACGACCAAGGACATCGCCGGCAACCTGCGTACCGTAACCGACCGCTCGTTCGGCGTGCCGGAAGCCGTGAACTCGGGCCAGGTCGGCTATGGCATCGTGATCGATTTCTTTGCCTTCTCCTCGCAGGGCGCGGGCTTCCCGGTGAAGTTCGTCTATCCGTCTGTGACGACCTTGGTGCCGGCCAATGTCGCCGTCGTTGCCAACGCGCCGAACAAGGCGGGCGCCGAGGCCTTCATCGAGTTCCTGCTCTCGCCCACCGGCCAGGAGGTGCTGCTGGAGCCGACGATCCGCCGCCTACCGGTGCGCCCGGAGACCTACGCCAAGGCGCCGGCGGACTATCCCAATCCGTTCAAGGACAAGAACCTCCAGGGGTTGCTCACCTTCAACGCCGAATTGTCGGAAGGCCGTACCGCGGCGGTCGACACGCTGTTCGACCAGCTCATCACCTTCCAGCTCGAGCCGCTGAAGGCCGTGACCAAGGTGCTGCACGAGGTCGATGCGGCGCTGAAGAAGAAGGACAATGCCCAGGCCCGCGCCCTCGCCAAGGAAGCCCGCGACCTGATCGCCGCCATGCCGATCACCGAGGCCCAAGCCGCCTCGCCCGAGATCAAGGCCGCCTTCACCGGCGGAAAGGAAAAGTCGTCGCGCCAGGCCGAACTGGAACAGCAGTGGGCGGCCTTCGCCAAGGAGAAGTATGCCGCGGCGAAAGCCAAGGCCGACGAGGCGCTGAAGCTGGCGCGTTAGTGCGTCGGATATGACTCAAGGGTCCTTCGCTGCGCTCAGGATGACAGCGTTTGTTGCATCGACGCACTGCGCCAGGCCCGGCAAGTTTGTCATCCTGAGCGCAGCGAAGGACCTTTCCTTCGTTTATAGGCAAAGCGAATGACTTCGATTCGCTCGCCCGGCCAGATCGCGCTCGCACTCGCCATCGCGCTGTTCCTCGGCGTCTTCCTGATCGTGCCGGTGGCGACGGTGGTCTACGTCGCCTTCACCGAGAAGGGCGGCGGTGGGCTGACGCTCGTGAACTTCCTCGACTTCGGGCGCACCGACCTGTTCGTGCGCTCGTTCTGGAACTCGGTCTACGTGTCGGCGATGACCGTCGTCTGGGCCTCTGTGCTGGCGCTGCCGCTGGCCTATCTGACGACACGCTTCGAGTTCCGCGGTGCCATGCTGGTGCAGACGCTGGGCTTCCTGCCACTGATCATGCCGCCGTTCGTCGGCGCAGTGGCGATGCAGCTCCTGTTCGGCCGCAACGGCTCGGTCAACCTGCTCCTCGACGAATGGTTCGACTTCAAGATCGGCTTCATGGAAGGGCTGAACGGGGTCATCTTCCTGCAGGCCATCCACTATTTCCCGTTCATCCTGGTCAACCTCTCGGCGGCCCTGCGCAACATCGATCGCAGCATGGAGGAGGCGGCGCAGAACCTGGGCTCGCACGGGCTGCGGCTGTTCCGCCGCATCGCGTTGCCGCTGGCGTTGCCGGGCTACATCGCCGGCGCCAGCCTGGTGTTCGTCAAGGTGTTCGACGACGTGGCGACGCCGCTGCTGCTCAACGTCAAGGAGATGCTGGCGCCGCAGGCCTATCTGCGCATCACCTCGATCGGCATCGACGATCCGATGGGCTACGTGATCTCGGTCGTGCTGATCCTCGTCGCGGTGGCCACCATGTGGGCAACGGCGCTGGTCATGAAGGGCAAGGATTACGCCACGACCCAGCGCGGCGGCGGCGGCCTCGCCCGGCGGCAACTGAAGCCACGGGAGCAGGTACTGGCCTATGCCGTCGTGATCCTGATCCTCGCGCTGGTCCTCGCGCCGCATGTCGGGCTGGTGCTCCTGTCCTTTGCCACGGTCTGGTCCTTCAGTCCCCTGCCCGACGGCTACACGCTCGCCCACTACACGCGCGTGCTGGGCGACAGCTCGGTCTACATCAAGAACACGCTGCTCTATGCCGGCCTCGCCGCCGCCATCGACGTGGTGATCGGCGGCGCCATCGCCTACCTCGTGCTGCGCACCCGCCTGCCCGGCCGGCAGTGGCTCGATTGGGCTGCCAGCACCGCGCTCGCGGTGCCCGGCGTGGTGCTGGGCATCGGCTATCTGCGCGCCTTCTACGGCGTCAGCCTGCCCGACGGCACACCGCTCGCGACGCTCTGGATCGTGATCGTGCTGGCCATCGCCATCCGCCGCCTGCCCTACGCGCTGCGCGCCGCCTACGCGGCCCTGCAGCAGATCTCGGTTTCGCTGGAAGAGGCTGCCGAGAACCTCGGTGCCACCAAGGCGCGCACGGTGCGCCGGGTCGTGATCCCGCTGATGACCGGCGGTCTGCTGGCCGGCTTCGTGACCAGCTTCGCCACCGCTGCCGTCGAACTGTCGGCGGTGCTGATCCTCGTGCAATCCAATTCGGATGCGCCGCTGGCCTACGGGCTCTACGTGCTGATGCAGACGCCGGCGGGACGCGGCGCCGGCGCGGCGCTGGGCGTCATCGCCGTGCTGATCGTGGCGATCTGCATGTGGCTGTCGCAGCTCGCAGTCGACCGCTCGCAACGTGCCCGGGGCATGGATATATGATGGACATGACCATGTCGAAACCGGCCCGGGCCGTGGGAATCGAGATCAGCGGGGTCAACCTCTCCTACGGGTCGACCCACGTGCTGAAGGACATCGCGCTCTCGATCCGGCCCGGCGAGTTCTTCGCGTTCCTCGGCCCGTCCGGTTGCGGCAAGACCACCCTTCTCAGGCTGATCGCGGGTTTCGCCCAGGCACAGACCGGCCAGGTGCTGCTCGACGGCCAGGACGTGGCGCCGCTGCCGCCGTGGAAGCGCGACGTCGGCATGGTGTTCCAGAGCTACGCGCTGTGGCCGCACATGACGGTGGCGAAGAACGTCGCCTTCGGTCTGGAGGAGCGCCGCCTGCCGCGCGGCGAGATCGACCGCCGGGTCGCACAGGCGCTCGAACTGGTCGGCCTCTCCGCCTTCGCCGAGCGCCGGCCCGCGCAACTCTCGGGGGGCCAGCAGCAGCGCGTCGCCGTGGCGCGCACCATCGCCATCGAGCCCAAGGTGCTCCTGCTCGACGAGCCGCTGTCCAATCTCGACGCAAAGATGCGCGTCAGCGTGCGTCGCGAACTGCGCGCGCTGCAGCAACGGCTCGGCCTCACCACCATCTTCGTCACCCACGACCAGGAGGAAGCCAACACGATCTGCGACCGCATCGCGGTGATGGACGGCGGAAAGATCCAGCAGGTCGGCACGCCGATGGAGCTCTACGAGCATCCGGCCAACCTGTTCGTGGCGAACTTCCTGGGCTCGGCCAACATCCTCGACGAGAAGTCGGGCGTGCCCATTCCACCGGGCAAGCGCCTGGTATTCAGGCCCCAGCATGCCGCCCTGTCCGCGCCCGAGAGCGCGGCGTTGCGCGGCCCGGTCACCCACCGCGAATTCCTCGGCGCGACCGTGCGCTATGGGGTGCGTCTGGGCGAGAGCGAAGTCCTGATCGAGACGCCGTTCCAGTCCGGCAGCGAGCTGCGCAGCGTCGGCGACCAAGTGGGCGTGGACTTGCCCCCCCGGCGCATGCTCTTCCTGCCGGCATGAGCGCACTGAAATGAGCACCGTACGCAAGGCAGGCTTCGTCGCTCCGGCGGCCGAGCGCGCCGCCTGGGAAACGCTCCTGGAAGAACGGCTGAGTGAAGATGGCTTCATCGTCGCGAGCTGCGAGGTGTCGCGCGACGGCCCGTGGCGCATCGACGTGTTCGGTGAGGGCGAGGAGGCGCTGGTGACGGCGGCGATCGAGGCCGCCGCACAGGCCCTCGGCGTGCCCGTACCGGACTGGCGCTGGGAAGCGCTGCCCGACATCGACTGGGTGGCCGAGAACCAGCGCTCGTTCCGGCCCTTTTCCGTCGGCCCCTTCTGGGTCCACCCCTCGCATGTCGGCGAGGGCCGCCCCGCCGGCCTGCTGCCCCTGCGCATCGACGCCGGCCTCGCCTTCGGCACCGGCACGCACGCCACGACGCGCGGCTGCCTGGAGATGCTGGCCTCACTCGATCCGGCAGAGACGCAGAACGCCGTCGATGTCGGCTGCGGCAGCGGAATCCTCGCAATCGCCATGGCCAAGCTCTGGCAGCGGCCGGTCATCGGCGGGGACAACGACGCCGAAGCGGTCGAGGTCGCGCAGGAGAACGCAGGACTGAACGGCGTTCCCGAGCTTTGCTCCTTCTTCGTTTCCTCGGGCCTGCAGGCCCCTCAGCTTTCCGGCCGCGCGCCCTACGACCTGATCGTCGCCAATATCCTGGCGGGGCCCTTGCTCGACCTGGCGGACACTTTCGCCGGCTCGGTCCGTCCGGGCGGGCGCGTGCTGCTGAGCGGCCTGCTGGTGGAGCAGGCAGCCAGCATCCTCGCGACCTACGGCAGCCGCGGTTTCGTTTTCGAGCGCCGGATCGACCGGGAGACAGGCGGCGCCTGGTGGCGCAGTCTGGTTCTGCGGCGGAGCTGAGGCACAAAGCGAAAGGGCCGGCTTTCGCCGGCCCTCGTACGCTTACGCTTACGCTACTCTACAGTCGGCTACGCCGCGCGGCGCAGGTTCTGGTTGGCCGCGGTGACCGGGGCGGCGACATGGTCGAATGCCGGGGTCACGCCTTCGGCCGCCTCGCGCACCGCGAAGTCGATGTCCGCCCGGCACAGGCCGAGGTCGGCCAGTTCGCGGTCCGTCATGCGATGCAGCTGGGCCTCGGCGGCGCGCAGCTTCAGGTCGGCCTTGATCCCGGCGGTAAGGCGGCCGTACTGACGGCCGAGCCACAGGATTGCGTCACCGAGGCCGTTGGCCAGCATTTCGGCGCGGGCATAGCGGGCCCGCAGCTCGATGACGCGTCGGTCGACGGTGAGGCCGAACTTGGAATTCGCGTTTCCCCCCGCCGGCGCAGTTTCGCTGGTCAGATCCTTAAAGGTCCGAATCGGCTGGGTCATCATGAGTCTCTCCTTTATTGTGCGATGCGAAAGTCGATGCTGCATCGCACTCAGCAAATATAGAGCCTTGAGTTGCAACAATAAGTGCAGAGCCTGAAGGTTCGATATGCACTGAACGCATGGCGGACTATAATTTAGCATTTCGCACGTGCGAAAGAACAGAAATTGCTCAATTTGCCTGTCCTGACCGCCCCGCGTAGGGTCGCGGAATCATGACTTCTGCTCCAGACGATGTGTTGGCCCTACTCCGCAAGCATGGCCGCACCACCGACCCGGCCGCCCTCGATTCGCTGATGCGCGGGGTGGCCGCCGCCCCCGAAAGCCTGTCCGGTCCGGAATGGATTGAACTGGTCGATTCCGCGCCTGACGCCGAAATGACCAGGGCGCTGACTGCCTGGCGGGCAGCACTGGCCGCCGGCGAAGACGGATTGGACGCAAGCCCGGCCCCGGCCTCCCGGCTGGCCGACCTGCGTGCGGAACTGAAGCGACGGGGCCTCGACGGATTCGTCGTGCCGCGCGCCGACGAGCACCAGGGCGAGTACGTGCCGCGCCGCTCGCAGCGTCTGGGCTGGCTGACGGGGTTCAGTGGCTCGGCCGGTCTCGCCATCGTCTTGGCCGACAAGGCGGCGATCTTCATCGACGGCCGCTATACCCTGGCCGTCCGCGATCAGGTCGACGTCGCGGCATTCGAACCGCACCAGATCCCGGAGCAGTCGGCCGAACAATGGATCGCCGACAACCTGCCCAGGGGCGGCAGGCTGGGCTTCGATCCGTGGCTGCAGACGATCGACGGCTACGACCGCTTCGCCCGAGCCTGCCAGCGTGCCGGCGGCAGCTTCGTGCCGGTCGAATCGAACCCCGTCGACAGCGTCTGGGCCGACCGGCCGCCGGCGCCCCTCGCACCGGTCTTGCCGCACCCCGTCGAATTCGCGGGCGAGACCAGCGAAAGCAAGCGCGGCCGCATCGCCTCGACGCTGACCGCCCGGAACGCCGACGTCGCGCTGATCACTGCGCCTGACTCCATCGCCTGGCTGCTGAACGTGCGCGGCGGCGACGTTCCGCGCACCCCGTTCGCCCTGGGCTTCGCGCTGATCCACACCGACGGCCATGTCGACCTCTTCATGGACCGCCGCAAGATTCCCGACCGCACCATGGCGTGGCTGGGCAATGCGGTGACCCTGGCGCCGCCCGAGGATCTGGGCAACGCCCTCGACCTGCTGGGCAAGGTCGGCAAGCGTGTCCTCGTGGAGACTTCGACCGCCCCGTACTGGGTATCGACGCGGCTGCAGGCCGCAGGCGCGTCCATCGTGCGCGACGCCGATCCCGTCTCGCTCCCCAAGGCCTGCAAGAACGCCGTCGAACTCGAGGGAATCCGCGCCGCCCATCGCCGCGACGGCGCAGCGGTGAGCCGCTTCCTCCACTGGCTCGACCGTAAATCGGGTACCGGCGTATTACGCGAAATCGAGGTGTCCGACCGGCTGCAGGCGCTGCGCCAGGAGACCGGCCTGTTGCGCGACCTCAGCTTCGACACGATCTCGGGTGCCGGTCCGAACGGGGCCATCGTCCACTATCGCGCGTCGGAGGCCACGGAACGCACGCTCGAACCCGGCAGCCTCTACCTTGTGGACTCCGGCGGCCAGTATCGCGACGGCACCACCGACATTACCCGCACCGTCGGTATCGGCACGCCCTCCCCCGAGATGCGCGACCGCTTCACGCGGGTCCTCAAGGGCCATATCGCGCTGGCCAGTGCACGCTTCCCGGTCGGCACGACCGGATCGCAGCTCGACGTATTGGCGCGCTATGCCCTCTGGCAGGTCGGGCTCGACTACGACCATGGCACCGGCCACGGTGTCGGTGCCTACCTGTCGGTGCACGAAGGACCGCACCGGATCTCGAAGATGCCGAACTCGATCGCGCTCCAGCCCGGCATGATCGTCAGCAACGAGCCCGGCTACTACAAGACCGGCGCCTACGGAATTCGCATCGAGAACCTCGTGGCCGTGAAGGCAGTCGACATCGAGGGAGCCGACCGCAAGTACCTCGAGTTCGAGACACTCACCCTGGCGCCGATCGATCTCGCCTGCATCGAGCCGTCGCTGCTGACCGAGGCCGAGAAGCGGTGGCTCAACGACTATCACCGCCGCGTGCGCGAGACGGTCGGCCCGAACGTCGATGCGGAGACGCGGACGTGGCTCGACAAGGCGACGCGGGCGATCTGACCTTTTTCGTGCCGAGCTGAACCACATCACCTCGTCCCGAGGAGGCCCGAAGGGTCGTCTCGAAGAACGGGCTACAGACGATGTGATCGTTCCCACCCGTCGAGACGCTCACTGCGTTCGCTCCTCAGGGTGAGGCCATGGTTTGGAAATTCGAAGCGGTTCAGCTTTTTCTGGAACGACGCCCGCTTCTTTGGGCACTCAAGCCACGGACTACTCGCTCAGCTTCACCCACTCCGCTTCGGTCAGGGTCTGAACGCCCAGTTCTGCAGCCTTGCGTGCCTTGGAGCCGGCATTCTCGCCGACCACGACCAGACTGGTTTTCTTCGACACCGAGTCCGTGACCTTGGCGCCCAACTCCTCGGCGCGGGCCTTTGCGGCATCGCGGGTCATGGTCGAAAGTTCGCCCGTGAAGACCACGATCTTGTCCTTGAGCTTGGCATCCGCCGCGACCACGCGGCGCTGGACCGGCTGGACGCTGAGCTGCTTCAGCAGGTCCCGGATGATCTCGACATTGTGGCCTTCCCCGAAGAAGGCGCACATCGCGTCCGCAGTCGTGACGCCGATCTGCTCGACGTTGCACAGCCGGCCGTAGCTCGGTCCGACGGTTGCGGTGGCCTTCTCCTTCTTCGCCGGTTCGGGATGCGCCTTGCGCTCCTTCACGGCCGCCAGCATCTCGCCCAGCCAGGTGTCGGCATCGCCGTATTCTTGGGCGAGGATCTTGGCCGTGGCCTCACCGATCAGGGGAATGCCGATCGCATTGATGAACCGGTCGAGCGAGATGGTGCGGCGGGCCTCAATGGCGGCCAGCAGGTTGCGCACCGAAAGGTCGCCCCAGCCCTCACGTTTCCTGATGTCGCGCTCGTGCCCGGACAACCGGAATATGTCGCCGGGCACCTTCAGCAGTCCGTCGTTGAAGAAGTTCTCGATGTGCGTGCCGCCAAGCCCCTCGATGTCGAAGCAATTGCGCGACACGAAGTAGCGCAGGCGCTCGACCTGCTGGAACGGGCACTCCAGCCCGCCCGAGCAGCGCCGCACCACGCCGCCCTCCTCGGCCTTCACCTCGGTCTTCAGCGGACAGGGGCAGTGGGTTGGGAAATGATACTTCCTTGCATTCTTCGGCCGTTCGTCCGCGATGAAGCCCAGGACCTGCGGGATGACGTCGCCGGCGCGCTGGATCGTCACCATGTCGCCCACGCGCACGTCCAGCCGCTCGATCTCGTCGGCATTGTGCAGCGTGGCGCGCGCCACCATGACGCCCCCGACATTCACCGGCTCCAGTTCGGCCACCGGGGTGAGCGCCCCCGTGCGGCCCACCTGGATGTTGATGCCGTTGAGGCGAGTGCGTGCCTGTTCCGCGGGGAACTTGTGAGCCGTGGCCCAACGCGGTGCGCGGCTTACGAAGCCCAGTCTCTCTTGCCAGTCGATGCGGTCGATCTTGTAGACGACGCCGTCGATGTCGTAGGGCAGCGACGGCCGTTCGACGCCGATCTTCTCGTAGAAGGCGCGTACCTCGTCGGGTGTCCGGCAGAGCTTCGTCAGGGGATTGGTCTCGAACCCCCACCCCCGCAGCAGCTTCAGATACTCGGTGTGGGTCTTCCACGTCCGCGGCTCCGCCTCGCCCCAGGCGTAGGCGAAGAAGCGCAAGGGACGCGAGGCCGTGATGTCGGCATCGAGCTGGCGCAGCGAGCCGGCCGCGGCATTGCGCGGGTTGGCAAAGGTCTTCTCCCCCGCCTCCTCCTGCCGCCGATTCAGCGCCTGGAACGCCTTGCGCTCCATGTAGACCTCGCCGCGCACGTCGATCGATTTCGGGAACCCGTCCTTGCCATGCGCCTTCAGGGTCTGCGGGATGTCCTTCACCGTCCGCAGGTTGGCCGTCACATCCTCGCCCGTCGTGCCGTCGCCCCGCGTCGCGCCCTGCACGAACTCCCCATCCTCGTAGCGCAGGCTGATCGAGAGGCCGTCGATCTTGGCCTCGCAGCTGAATGCAATCTCGTCCTCGGGCCCGATGTTGGTCTCGCGCTCCAGGCCGCGCCGCACACGGTCCAGAAAGTCCTGCAGCTCCTCGTCGGTGAAACAATTGTCGAGCGACAGCATCGGCCGGCGATGCGTGACCTTGGCGAAGGCCGTCGTCGGCGTGGGCGCGACGCGTTGCGTCGGACTGAACATGTCGACGATCTGCGGAAAGCGCGCCTCGATCGCCTTCAGCCGCTGGCGCAGACCGTCATACTCGGCGTCGGAAATCTCGGGCGCGTCTTTCTCGTGATAGAGCTTGTCGTGACGGACGATCTCCTCGGCCAGCCGCTTGTGCTCGCCACGCGCCTGACGTTCGGTCAGCTTGTCGACCTTGAGAGCCGCCACGACCTTCGCCGCACGGGACATCGTTCTTCTCCTAGCCTGCCGCCGCGAGCAGGCGGTCGGCCGCTGCACGCGCCTCGACCGTCACCTCCGCGCCCGACAGCATGCGCGCGATCTCCTCGCGGCGCCCCTTGGCATCGAGCGCCAGCACGTCGGTGCTGGCGGCCGTCCGCGTCGTCGTCTTCCGGATCAGCCAGTGCCGGTCGGCGACCGCGGCGACCTGGGGGGAGTGCGTGACCACCAGCACCTGAACGTCCCGGGCGAGCCGCTTCAGCCGCTCGCCCACGGCGGCCGCGGTGGCGCCGCCGATGCCCGAATCGACCTCGTCGAACACGATGGTCGGCATATCGCCGACCTTGGCCAGGCACACTTTCAGCGCCAGCAGGAAGCGCGAGAGCTCGCCGCCCGAGGCGATCCTGGCGATCGGCGCCGGCGGCGCGCCCGGATTGGTCGAGACCGTGAACTGCACCCGGTCGGTACCCGCCGCCGACCACTCCGCTTCGGGCAATGCCATCACTTCGGTGACGAACTTCGCGCGTTCCAGTTTCAGCGGCGCCAGCTCGGCGGCAACGGCCTTGTCGAGCCGGGCCGCGCCCTTGCGTCGGGCGGCCGCCTGGGCGTCGGCCGCAGCGACATAGGTTGCGCGGGCGGCCTTTGCCGCACTGGAGAGCTTCTTCAGTCCCGCCTCGCCGTCGTCGAGCGCGGCAAGCTGGGCAGAGAACTTCTCGGCGAGCGCCGCGAGGCCGGCCACGGCGACATTGTGCTTTCGGGCCACAGCCCGGAGCGCGAACAACCGCTCCTCGATCTTCTCCAGCCGAGCCGGATCGAACTCCAGCGCGTCACGCGCCATCTCGAGCTGGGCCTGCGCCTCGGTGGCCTCGCTGAGCGCCCGGTCGAGCGCCGCGAGCGGTGCGTTCAGCCGGCCCCCCGCCTTGTCGGCATGGCGCTCGATCAGTCGGTGCGCGGTCCGCAGGCTCGCGACCGCGCCGCGGCCCTGCTCCAGTTCGCTCAGCGCCTGGGTGACGGCCTCGCCCAGCGCGCTTCCGGCCCGCATGAGCTGGCGTTCGCTGGCCAGCGTTTCCTCATCGTCGGCCCTGGGCGCCAGGGCATCGAGTTCCTTGACGGCGTGACGCAGGAATTCCTCGTCGCGCCGCGCTGCGTCGGCAGCGGCCTGCGCGTCGGCATGCGCCTGCTCGGCGGCACGCCAGGCTGCCCATGCGGCCGCCACGGCGGAGGCCTGCTTCTCGAGGCCGGCGAAGGCATCGAGCGAGCCGCGATGCGTCGCGGTGTCGAGCAGCCCGTGCTGCTCCATCTGGCCCTGGATCTCGACCAGCGTCTCGCCCAGCCGCCGCAGCAGGGCCACCGAGGCCGGCTGGTCGTTCACGAAGGCGCGGCCGCGCCCGTCGGCGCCGATCATGCGGCGCAGGG
Source organism: Reyranella aquatilis (assembly GCF_020880995.1). Classification (GTDB taxonomy): domain Bacteria; phylum Pseudomonadota; class Alphaproteobacteria; order Reyranellales; family Reyranellaceae; genus Reyranella; species Reyranella aquatilis. The sequence continues at coordinate 161,427 of NZ_JAJISD010000009.1, forward strand.
TCACGACGTCCTCGCCGTCCAGCCCCTGCTCCGCGAGGATCGTCCGCGCCGGATGATCCCGCGGCAGGTCGAAGGAAGCGGCGATCGACGCCTGCGTCGCGCCCCGCCGCACCACGCCGGATTCGGCACGCGCGCCCAGCGCCAGGCCGAGCGCATCGATCAGGATCGACTTGCCGGCGCCGGTTTCGCCGGTCAATGCGCCGAGGCCACCATGGGCAAAATCGAGGTCGAGTTTCTCGATCAGCACGAAATCGCGGATCGAGAGCGTGGCGAGCATGCCGGACGGTCAGAAAATGCTGGAGAACCAGCCGCGCTTCTCATCGGCCGGCCGAGGACCCTCGCCGGTCATCAGGAAGTAGCTGTCCTGATACCATTCGCTGCCGGGGAAGTTATAGCCCAGCACGGCGGCGGCTTCCTGCGCCTCGCTCTTCACGCCCAGCGAGAGGTAACTCTCGACCAGACGGTGCAGCGCCTCGGGCACGTGCGTCGTCGTCTGGTAGCGTTCGATCACCACGCGGTAGCGGTTGATGGCGCCGACATACTGCTGGTTCTTCTGGTAGTAGCGGCCGATGTCCATCTCCTTGCCGGCGAGATGGTCGATGCACAACTCGACCTTGAGCCGGGCGTCGCGCGCATAGGGCGTCTCCGGGAAACGCTTCACGACTTCGGCCAGCGCGTCGAGCGCCTGCTGCGTCATGCGCTGGTCGCGGCCGATGTCGGAGATCTGTTCGTAGAAGCAGAGTGCCTTGAGATAGTAGGCGTAGGGCAGGTCGCGATGGCCCGGATGCAGCTGGATGAAGCGATCCAGCGCGATGATGGCCTCGTCGTACTTGTTCGACTGGTAGTAGGCGAAGGCGGCCATGATCTGTGCCTTGGTGGCCCAGACCGAATAGGGATGCTGCCGGTCGACTTCCTCGAAGTTCTTGGCGGCCGTCTTGTACTCCTGCTGGCCGAGCGCATCGAGACCGCGATTGTAGAGCTGTTCGACGGGGCGCTCGACGTACTTGTCGTCGTCCGAGCCGCAGGCGGACAGGCCCAGCACCGCCAGCGAGAGCGTCAGCCCGGCAACGATGCGTCGTCCCTTACTCACAACCAACTTCGACATGTCCCATCCGTGCTACTTCGGCCCGGCGCGTTATATCACGCGCCAGCGAAAAAAAGAGGGGCCGATGGCCCCTCGAGAAGATGCGTGGATACCCGAAATTCCGGCGTCAGTTGGCTTGCCGCCGCAGGAAAGCCGGAATCTGCAGATCGTCGTCGTCGCGCGCGGGCTTCGCCCGCTCCGTGACGTCGAGGCTGATCGAGGTCTGGACCGGAGCCGGACGCGACACAGGCGCCTTGGGTGCCACCGGCACGACGTTTTCCGGCGCGGTGCGTGCAACCGGCTCGGCCGGCGGCGCGGCGGGTGCCGTGGCGGCAGGCTTCGGCGCCGAGAACGCGCCGGTGATGCGCTGGAAGAGGTTGGGCGCGCGGCTGTCGGTGGCCGGACGCGCGGTCACCGGACGCGTGACCGGCTCGGCGCGGACCGGCGCCTTGGCCGCGGGACGGCTGACGCGCCAGTCGTTCTCGTCGACCAGCGGACGCTGGGGGGCGGCCGCGACGGTCGCGGGCGCGGGCGCAGGCGCCGCCACCGGAGCCGGCGCAACCGCGACCGGAGCCGGAATCGGTGCCGGAGCCGGCGCGACGGGGGCTTCCATCACCGGCTCCTCGACCGGTGCTTCGTATACCGGCGCAGGTGTCGGCATCGACGTCATGATGGGGGCAGCCGGAGCCGCCGCAGCGACCGGGGCCGCGACCGGCGGAGCCGGCGGCGCCACCGCCACCGGCGGCGCGACAGGAGCCGCCGGCATCGCGGGGGCCGGAGCCGGCGCCATGGCGGCGGCCGGCATGGCCACGCGACCGACCGGCGCGGCCGGACGGCTGAGCGCCGGCTGGCCCGTCTGCATCGGACGGTTCATGTCGAGCGACAGGTAGTTCGGCGCGGGCTGCTGCGCGGCCATCGCGGCGATTCCGGTGGCGACCACCGACACGCGCATGCGGCCTTCCATCCCGGCATCGAAGGTCGAGCCGAAGATGATGTTGGCGTCGCCGTCGACCTCCTCGCGGATGCGGTTGGCCGCTTCATCGACTTCGTGCAGCGTCATGTCGAGGCCGCCGGTGATGTTGATGAGCACGCCCTTGGCGCCCTTCATCGAATGGTCTTCCAGCAGCGGGTTGGAGATCGCCGACTCGGCGGCGACACGGCTGCGATCGGGGCCCTCGGCCTCGCCCGTGCCCATCATCGCCTTGCCCATCTCGCCCATGACGGTGCGGATGTCCGCGAAGTCGAGGTTGATCAGGCCCGGCATGACCATCAGATCGGTGACGCCGCGCACACCCATGTGCAGCACGTCGTCGGCCATCTTGAAGGCGTCGGCGAACGTCGTCTTCTCGTTGGCGATCTTGAACAGGTTCTGGTTGGGGATGACGATCAGCGTATCGACGACCTTCTCCAGCTCCGTGATGCCCTGCTCGGCCGACTGCATGCGGCGGCGGCCTTCGAAGTGGAACGGCTTGGTCACGACGCCGATGGTGAGGATGCCCTGCTCGCGCGCCGCGGCGGCGATGACGGGCGCCGCACCGGTGCCGGTGCCGCCGCCCATGCCGGCGGTGACGAACACCATGTTGGCGCCGTCGAGAAGCTGGAGGATTTCCGGCAGCGCCTCTTCGGCGGCCTGGCGGCCGACCTCCGGACGGGCGCCCGCGCCGAGACCCTGGGTGATGGTGATGCCGAGCTGGACGCGCCGGTCGGCGAGAGACTGGCTGAGCGCCTGCGAGTCGGTGTTCGCGACGATGAACTCCACGCCCTCGAGCGCGGCGCTGATCATGTTGTTGACGGCGTTTCCGCCCGCGCCACCGACACCGACGACGGTAATGCGCGGCTTAATCTCGGACTCCGTCTGAGGGAGACTGAGGTTGATGGTCATTCGGTTTTCTCCACGCAAACGAGGGGTTATCTGCTCGGAGCAACGGCGTGGGCCTCCCGTTTCGTCAGAAACCCTTCACCGCCACCGGCTTTTTCTTGTCTTTATGTCTATAGCCTGTGGGATTTGCCTCATCCCGCACAACATATTGCCTAAAAGTTTTCTCGAATCCAACTACCGATCCGGCCGATCCGACTCGCCGGCGCTTCGCTCGACGCCGGCTGGGCCTGAGCGACCGCGTGGTTCTGGAGCGCGAAGGAGAGAAGTCCGGCAGCTGCGGAAAATGCAGGCCCGCCGGTCGAATCCGCGAGTCCCGCCAGACGCAGCGGCGCGCCAGTGCGGACCTTCTTGTTGAGAATCGCGGCCGCGACTTCGGGGACGCCGTCGAGTTGGCAGCCGCCGCCGACCAGAACGGCGCGTCCACCGGCCAACTTATCCACACCGGACGCTTCGAGTCGGCTGCGCACGAGCTCGAACGTCTCCTCGACTCGCGGACGAATGATGCCGACGAGAATCGAACGCGGAATGTGGTTGGGCCGCGTGCGGTCCTCCTCGCCGATCAGCGGCACATCGATGATGTCGTACTCGTCGTTGGGCTTGATGACGGCACGGCCGATCTGGGTCTTCATCCGCTCTGCATGAGCGACCGGCGTGGACAGGCCGCGGGCGATGTCGCGCGTGACATGCTCGCCGCCCACCGGGATCGAATCGACATGGACCAGGTGGCCTTCGTAGAAGACGGCGATCGAGGTCGTGCCGGCGCCCATGTCGATCAGGGTCACGCCGAGGTCGCGTTCGTCGGAAACCAGCGAGCTGAGGCCCGCGGCATGGGCCGCAACGACGCGATCGGCGATCTCGAGATGGGCGCGCCGCACGCAGACCTGCAGGTTGCGCATCGCGCCGCTGGCGGCGGTCACCAGATGGACATCGACGCCCAGCCTCTCGCCGAACATGCCGCGGGCGTCGCGCACCGGCGTGCCGTCGACGGTGTAGCCGATGGCGGCCGAGTGGATGATGTCGCGGTCGGCGGTCTCGGCCGGAAGCTGGATATGCTGCTGGACCCGGCGCACGTCGCGCTCGCCGATTTCGTGATGCCCGATCGCCACTTCGAGACTCTGATTGTGGGACGCCGCCGATCCGCCGCTCACGCCCACGATGACGTCGCGGACCTGCTCGCCGCACATCTCCTCCGCCGTCGACACCGCCGAGGAGATCGCCCGGGTGGCGGCCTCCATGTCGACGATGTTGCCGGAGCGCATGCCGAGAGCGGGCTGGTGGCCGATGCCGACTACGCGAAGTCCCTGGCCATCGACCCGGGCCACGAAGCACACGACCTTGTTGGTGCCGATGTCGAGCGCCGCAATGACGCCATTTCTCGTCTTCGCCACGATGTCCCCCGTCTACGCGTACACTTCCGTTTTCTTGATTCTACGCTGGCCCCGGCGTTCCGTCGCCAGGATTGCGCTTCCTGAGATAAAGTTTGTCGGGCAGCCGCAGATCGACGACGCCGAACTCCCGCGACAGCAGCTTGTGCTGCCCGTCGAGCTTCGCGAGATGCTGAAGAGCCGCGACCGCATCCTCTTCCGGCAGCCAGATCTCGACGCCGTTGTTCAGGATCAGATTCCAGCGGCGCTGCCCGACCCACACGGCGGAGCGAAGCTGCTGCGCCACGGTCGGCTCGTAGGTGAGCAGCAGCAGCAGATCGCCGACATGATCGGGCGCGCCGGGCCCGCCCAGCAGCAGCAGCTTCTCGGCGCCCGGCGGCATGCGGCTTGCCCGCACGGTGCGGCCGTTGGCGTCGATCAGCGTGTACTCGCTGCCGTTCTGCCAGATGGCGACGGCGCGGCGTTCCTTCATCGTGACGTAGAGCGTGTCCGGCAGGCGACGCTCGACCGTCGCCCACTCGACCCAGTCGATCGCCTCGAGTCGCTTGCGGGACGCCTGCAGGTCGATGCCCAGCAGCGAATCGCCGCGGCTGACGTTGAGGGCCGCGAGCAGGTCGGCGCGCTCGACGTAGTCGCGCCCCTCGACGGTGACGTCCGCGAGCTTGAACGGGGTGATGGCGCCGACGACGCTGTGCGATATCGCCTCGAGCCTGTTCTGCGCCTCGACCAGCCAGCCTTCACGCCAGGCCCACCAGCCGCCTCCGCCGCCGCAGCCCAGCAGCAGGACGATGGCGCCCAGAAGCACCGGCTGCTTCCAAAACGGACGGGCAGCCTTGCGGACCGGTCCGCGCTTCTTGCGACGGTCGTAGTCGCGCTTCGGCGCGGCGCCGGCCTTGGGCGTGGCGGTCTTCTTCGCGACGCTCATGTGGGATGCCTCGCGTGCTCGACCATCCAGGTCATCAGCTGGGACCACGAGATACCGGCCCACTTCGCCTGTTCGGGCGCCAGCGACAGCGGCGTCATGCCGGGCTGGGTGTTGAGTTCGAGGATGACGAGGCCGGAGGTGCCGGGCTTCGAATCGTCCCAGCGGAAATCGGCGCGGCTCAACCCGCTGCAGCCAAGCTCCTGGTACGCCGCCAGCGCCCACTGCTTGGCGGTTTCGTATACATCCTCGGGAACCGGCGCCGGTACGAGGTGCTCGGTGATGCCGTCGGTGTACTTGGCTTCGTAGTCGTAGAAGCGGGTTCGCGGACGAAGCTCGGTGACGGCGATCGGCTTGTCGCCCATCACGGCCACCGTCAGTTCCCGTCCCGGCACGAACTTCTCGATCAGCACGCGCTCGCCAAACGCTGCTTCCGCCGCCTCCACCGCGGCCAGGTTGTCGCCGTCGCGCACGATATGGACACCGATGCTCGAACCCTGATCGATGGGTTTTACCACATAAGGCCTCGGCATGGGATCGCCGGCAGCGAGCGTGCGGCGCTCGATCACACGGCCCTCCGCGACACGCAGCCCGAGCGATGCGAAGATGTGCCGGGCCAGCGGCTTGTCCATGGCAATGGCCGAAGCGAGCACGCCGGAGTGCGTATAGGGCACACGCATGATCTCGAGCACGCCCTGGATGCAGCCATCCTCGCCGTAGCGGCCGTGCAGCGCGTTGAACACGACATCGGGGCCGCCGCCCGCTGCCGGCCGCAGGAAATCGACCAGGGCGCGGAGGTCGCGCTTCACGTCGTATTCGACGACCTCGTGCCCGCCCTCACGAAGTCCTTCGGCGCAGGCCTTGCCGCTCACCAGCGAAACCTCGCGCTCGGGCGACCATCCGCCCATCAGGACCGCGACACGCGTCATTCGCCCGCTCTCCCCAACGGTTCGCCGATCCGCCGGATTTCCCATTCGAGCTGGACTCCGGTCTTCTGCAGCACGCGGCGGCGCACTTCTTCGCCCAGCGCCTCGATGTCGGTCGCGGTGGCCTGGCCGAGATTGACCAGGAAGTTGCAATGCTTCTCGGACACCTGCGCCTCGCCGATGCGTAACCCGCGACAGCCGGCCTCGTCGATCAGCTCCCAGGCGCGCCGACCGGGCGGATTGACGAAGGTCGATCCGCCGGTGCGGCTGCGCGGCTGCGAATCCGTACGCGCCGCATCGATCTCGGCAATGCGGCGGGCGATGGCGAGCTGGTCGCCCGGCGTCCCGCGGAGCCGCGCCGACGTGAAGATCCAGTCCGCCGGCGCATCGCTGTGGCGATAGCGATAGCCGAGGGCGCCGGCCGGCACGGTATGGACGCGGCCCTGCCGGTCCACGGCTTCGGCCGACAGCAGGACCTGCGCGAGATCCCCCTCGTACGCCCCGGCATTCATCCGCAGGGCGCCGCCGATCGTCCCGGGGATGCCGCTCAGGAACTCGAGGCCCGCCAGCGCATGATCGCGGGCGGCCAGCGCAACGTTGAGATCGAGCGCGCCGGCCCCGGCCACCACGTCGTTGCCTTCCACCGTGATGCCGGTGAAGCCACGCAGCAGGCGGATGACGACGCCCTTCACGCCGCCGTCGCGCACCAGGATGTTGGAGCTGACGCCCAGCACGGTGACCGGCACGTCGGAGGGCAGCGCGGCCATGAAGCCCGCGAGATCCTGGACGTCGGCCGGCCGGAACAGGACCTCGGCCGCACCACCCGCGCGGAACCAGGTCTGCGGGCCGAGCGGCGCGTCGGCGGTCAGCCGTCCGCGCGGCTTGGGCAGCCGGTCGATCAGGTGGGAGGTCGAGATCGCAGCGGCCATCATGCGGCCGATCCGCTATGAGGGCCGCCGTGAGCGCCGGAATCGTTCGCGATGGCGCGCGGGCCGGCCTTTTCGGCCGCGAGCTGCTGGATCTGGCCGGGCAGCGCATGCGCCCAGGCAGTGATATTGCCTGCGCCGAGGCACACGACCACGTCGCCGGGCCGCGCCACCTGCCAGATCAGTTCCGGCAGCTCTCCCGGGGCACCGAGCGGCGCCACGTCCCGATGGCCGGCGCGCTGCACCAGGCTCACCAGCATGTCGCGATTCACGCCCTCGATCGGCGCCTCGCCGGCCGCATAGACGTCGGCGATGATCACGGCATCGGCGTCCGAGAAGCAGGTGGCGAACTCCGCCCGCAAGGCGCCGAGGCGCGAGTACCGGTGCGGCTGCATCACGGCGATCACCCGGCCGGACCCGCCATAGGCCTGGCGGGCGGCCCGCAGGACGGCCGCGATCTCCACCGGATGGTGGCCGTAGTCGTCGATCACGGTGATGCCGTGCGCCTCGCCGGTCTTGGTGAAGCGCCGCTTCACGCCGGCGAACGACGCGAGCGCACGGCGGATCGTGTCGTCGGGCAGGCCCATCTCCTGGGCCACGGCGATGGCGGCGAGGGCGTTCTGCACGTTGTGCTGGCCGAACATCGGCAGGCGCATGCCGTTGATGGTGCGCGATTCGTTGGTGGCGCGATTCTCCACCATCACGTCGAAGTCGGCGCCACTACGGTCGAGCTTCAGGTTGATGGCGCGCACGTCGGCGTTGGCGCCGATCCCATAGGTGATGATGCGACGGTCGGTGACCCTCGGGATCAGCGCCTGGACCTCGGGATGGTCCGAGCAGAGCACCGCGAAACCGTAGAAGGGAATGTTCTCGACGAAGCGCACGAAGGCGTCGCGCAGCGCATCGAAGGTGCCGTAATGGTCGAGATGCTCCGGATCGACGTTGGTGACCACGGCGATGGTGGCGGGCAGGCGCAGGAACGAGCCGTCCGATTCGTCGGACTCGACGACCATCCAGTCGCCGTCACCCAGACGGGCGTTGGTGCCGTAGGCGTTGATGATGCCGCCGTTGATCACGGTCGGATCGAGACCGCCGGCATCGAGCATCGAGGCGACCAGCGACGTGGTCGTCGTCTTGCCGTGCGTCCCGCCGACCGCGATCGACCATTTGAGGCGCATCAGCTCGCCCAGCATCTCGGCGCGGCGCACGACCGGCACGTGGCGCGTCCGGGCGGCCAGCACCTCGGGATTGTCCTTCTTGACCGCGCTGGACACGACGATGACCTGGGCGCTGCCGAGGTTCTCGGCGCGATGGCCGATCATCACCTTCATGCCCAGCTCGGCGATGCGGCGCGTATTGGCGCTCTCGGCGACGTCGCTTCCCTGGACCTTGTAGCCGAGGTTGTGCAGCACTTCGGCGATGCCGGACATGCCGATGCCGCCGATGCCGACAAAGTGGATGAGACCGAGGTCGAGCGGCAGCGCCCTCATGCGGCGACTCCTGACGGCGAGAGAGGAAGGGAGATCATTTCGCTCACGACATCGGCAAGCTTCGCGGCGGCATCGGGACGGCCGGCGGCATGCGCCGCGGACGCCATCGCTGTAAGGCGCTCCGGCGCCTCGATCAACGCCATCAGATGGTTGAGCAGTGCGGCGGCGGTGAAAGAAGCGTGCGGCATCACGATGCAGGCTCCCGTCGCCTCGAAGGCGCGGGCGTTGGCGGTCTGGTGATCGTCGGCGGCATAGGGATACGGCACGAGGATCGACGGGCGGCCGATCGTCGCCAGTTCGGCCACCGTCGAGGCGCCCGAGCGGCCGATCACGAGATGCGCCGCGGCGATGCGGCGCGGCAGATCCTGAAAGAAGGGCGCAAGTTCGGCCACCACGCCCGCCTTTACGTAGCTGCCGCGGACGCGCTCGATACTCTCCGGCCGGCATTGCTGCACGATTCGCAACCGCGCCCGCAAATCCTGCGGCAGCGCCAGCACTGCCTCCGGGATGACCTCGCCAAACGAGGCTGCACCCTGGCTTCCGCCGAACACCAGCAGATCGATCACCCTGCCCTCGCCCGGCGCGCGATAGGGCTGGTCCCTGAGGGCGCGCACCGTCTCGCGCACCGGATTGCCGACGAGTCGGGCTCGCCCGTCGCCCTCGAGAAATCGCGTGCGGGCAAACGAGGTCGCAACGCGGGCCGCGCCGCCCAGCACGAGGCGATTGCCACGCCCCAGGACCGCGTTCTGCTCGTGAAGTGCTGACGGCAGTCGGCGCAGACGGGCCGCGAGCATGGTCGGTACCGAGGCATAGCCGCCGAACCCCACGACCGCCGACGGTCCGATGCGACCCAGCGCCCGCCAGGCATCGAACAGGCCCAGCGCCAGCGAAAACAACGCGAGAAGCTTTCGCATCGGCGAGCCGCTGGGGCTGGCGGAATGGATGTAGTGGATCGGCCGGCGCGACAGCGCGCCCTGCCACTGGCGTCCCCGCGAATCGGTCACCAGCGCGAACGGAACGCCGCGCGCCTCGAGCTCGCCGGCCAGCGCCTCGGCGGGGAACACATGCCCGCCGGTGCCGCCGGTCGCCAGGACGACGGGGCGCACTGCCGCCATCAGACGGCCTCTCTCAGGCCGGCGTGTTCGCGCGTCAGCGAGAGCAGCATCCCGACGCAGATCGCCATCGCCAGCGCCGAGGAGCCGCCATAGGAGATGAACGGCAGCGTCATGCCCTTGGCGGGAATGAGCTGGATCGTCGAGGCCATGTTGATGGCCGCCTGGAGGCCGAACTGCACCGCAAGGCCGGTCGCCGCCAGGGTGATGAACAGGCTGGTCTCCTTCGACGCGCGCGACATCGAGCGCAGGGTCACGAAGGCGAAGAGCGCGAGGATCATCAGGCAGACGACCAGGCCGAACTCCTCGCCGGCGACGGCCATGACGAAATCGGTGTGGGCATCCGGAAGCTGGGCCTTGACCGTGCCCTCGCCCGGGCCGCGACCGAACAGCGAGCCGTTCATGAAGGCCTCGAGCGAGGTGTTGACCTGGTAGTTGTCGCCCGAGGTCGGGTCGAGGAAGCGGTCGAAGCGGCTGCGCACGTGGCTGAACAGGAAATAGGCGCCGACCATGCCGGCCGCACCCGCCACGGCGCCGAAGCCGGCCACCCACATCGGCAGGCCGACGACGAAGAGCTGGACGGCCCAGACCGACGCCACGACGACGCTCATGCCCAGGTCGGGCTGCATCACCAGGAGGGCCAGCACGCCGCCCACCAGGACAGTCGACATGAGATAGCCGGGCGCCCGGCGCTCGGTGCGACTCTGCGCCAGCAGCCAGGCCGAGATCACGGCAAGGCTCGGCTTCACAAACTCCGACGGCTGCACGCTCGACAGGCCGGGCACGGAGATCCAGCGACGCGCCCCCTTGATCTCGATGCCTATGACGAAGGTTGCGGCGAGGAGCACGATGCTGCCGCAGAAGACCACCAGGGCCAGCCGTCGCACGTGCCGCGGCGAGGCCAGCGAGATCCCGAGCATGACGAGAAGTGCCAGCGGCAGGAACATGAACTGGCGCTTGGCAAAGATGAACGAGTCGGCGCCGATGCGCTCCGCGGCCGGCGGCGACGCCGCGAGGGTCAGCATCACGCCGAAAGCCATGATCGCCAGGATCGCCCCCAGCGACCAGCGATCTACCGTCCACCACCATTGTCCGATCACGCTTCGATCGTCGCGCGGAACCTGGATCACGCCGCCCTCCCCAAAATCTCAGCCCCCGGCAGCGCCCGCGCCATGGCCCGGAACGCATCCCCCCGATGCTCGTAGCTCTTCCACTGGTCCCACGACGCGCAGGCCGGCGAGAGCAGGACGACCGCCGGCCCCTTCGCCTCGCGTTGCGCCATCGCGTGCGCCGCATCGAGCGCCGACTGCAGGTCGCCGCAGCGGCTAAAGGGCAGGTTGCCCTCGAGCTGGCCGGCGAACAGCTCCGTCGCCTCGCCGATCAGGAAGGCATGTCGGATACGGTCGAAGTAGGAGGCGAGCGGCGCCACGCCGCCCTCCTTCGCCTGGCCGCCGAGGATCCAGTAGATGTCGTCGTAGCTCGACAGGGCACGCGCCGTGGCGTCGGCGTTCGTGGCCTTGCTGTCGTTGATGTAGACGATGTTGCCGACGGCAGCGACGCGCTCCTGGCGGTGCGGCAGACCGGCATAGGTCTTCATCCCCGCCACGATCGTCTCGCGCGGCACGTCGAGCCAGCGGCACACGGCCCAGGCACAGGCCGCGTTCTGTGCATTGTGGTCGCCCGGCAGCGTCAGCACGTCGGAGAAGTCGACCGTATAGCCGTCGGCATCGACCAGCAGGCCGGCCCGGTAGGAGATGCCATTGGCGACGGGCCGGTCCAGCGCCACCGGGATGCAGGCGATACCCGGCCGCGCCGCGATCTGGCGCTCCACCTCGCGCGAGGGCTCGTCCTCGACGCCGATCACCGCGCAGTCGCCGGCGCGCTGGCGTGCGAAGATGTTCTTCTTCGCCGCGACGTACCCCGCGAGATCGCCGTGCCGGTCGATATGGTCGGGCGTGATGTTCAGCCAGACGGCAACGTTGGCGCGGAAGGTCTGCAGCAGTTCGAGCTGATAGGACGACAGCTCCAGCACATAAAGTCCGCCCTTGCCGAGCGGATCGAGATCGAGGGCGCCACGTCCGATGTTGCCGCCGACCTGGCAGCGCAGTCCGGCCTGCTGGAGGATGTGGCCAATCAGCGCCGTGGTCGTCGACTTGCCGTTGGTGCCGGTGATGGCGACGAAGATCGCCTCGGGCTGGGCGCGGGCCAGCAGCTCGACGTCGCAGATGATCGGCTTGCCGGCGGCGCGGGCCGCGACGGCAACCGGATGCGGCACGGGCAGCGTGCTCGGGATGCCGGGGCTGATCACCAGCGCCGTGATGCCCGCCCAGTCGATCGTCGCCGGGTCGGTCACGCGGGCCCCGGCCTGCGCGGCCGCCTCGCGCGATGCGGCGTTGTCGTCCCAGGCGACGCATTCGATCCCTGCCGCCTTGAGGGCACGGACGGTCGCCAGGCCGGAGCGCGCGAGCCCCAGCACGACGAACGACGAACCCTCGAGGACGGCGAGATCGATCATGCGCTCACCGCAGCTTGAGGGTGGCGAGGCCGGCCATCGCCAGGATGGCGGCGATGATCCAGAAGCGGAAGACGATGGTGGGTTCGGCCCAGCCCTTCTGTTCGAAATGGTGGTGCAGCGGCGCCATGCGGAAGACCCGCTTGCCGGTCCACCGATAGGACAGAACCTGCACGATCACAGAAACCGTTTCGAGGACGAACAGGCCGCCCACGATCGAAAGTACGATCTCGTGCTTGGTGACGACCGCGACCGCTCCCAGCGCGCCGCCGATGGCGAGCGATCCGGTGTCGCCCATGAAAACCATCGCGGGCGGTGCGTTGAACCACAGGAAGCCGAGTCCCGCGCCTACCAGGGCCGCCAGCAGCACGGCGAGTTCGCCCGAACGCGGCACGTGATGGAGATAGAGGTAGTTGGTGAGGATAGAATTGCCCACCACGTAGGCGATCAGGCCGAACACGGCCGACGCCATGATGACCGGACCGATGGCCAGACCGTCCAGACCGTCGGTCAGGTTGACCGCGTTCGAGGTGCCGGCAATCACCAGGACGCCGAAGGCGATGAAGCCGACGATACCCAGCGGGATCAGCACGTCCTTGAGGAAGGGCACCGCCAGCTGGTAGCGCAGCGGCGCGGGCGACGCCTGCGCGATCAGGTAGACCGCGATGCCGGAGGCTGCGACCGTGAGCGCCAGCTTGATCTTGCCCGGCACGCCCTTGGTGTTGCGCTTCGTCACCTTGAGGAAGTCGTCCCAGAAGCCCACCGCCCCGAAGGCCAGGGTGACGCCCAGCACGATCCACACATAGCGGTTGGTGAGATCCGCCCACAGCAGCGTGGCGACGGACAGCGTGATCAGGATCAGGAGGCCGCCCATCGTCGGCGTGCCCTTCTTCGTCATCAGATGGCTGGCCGGACCGTCGTCGCGGATCGGCTGCCCCTGCTTCTGCTTGCTGCGAAGCCAGCGGATCAGCGCGCCCCCGATCAGGAAGCTCAGCACCAGCGCCGTGAGGAAGGCCGCGATCGAGCGGAACGTCAGGTAGCGGAACAGGTTGAACGGCGAGAACAGGTCCGCCAGCGGATAGAGAAAATTGTAGAACATCCTAGCGTCCCGCCTCGCCGCCGCTGGCCGCCAGGATGGCGTCCACGACGATCTTCATTTTTGAACCCAGCGAACCCTTCACCGCGACCACGTCCCCTGCCCTCAGCACCGCGGGAAGATCGCCCGCCAGCGCCGCCGAATCCGCCCTGTGCACCCCGCGCTGCGCGGGCGACAGCCTTTCCCACAACGCCTTCATGTGCGGACCGCACAGGAAGACCTGTGCGGCGCCGCTCGCGGCCACCGCATCGGCAAGTCCCGCGTGGTATCCGTCCGCGCCCTCACCCAGCTCGCGCATATCGCCCAGCGCCAGAATTCGGCGGCCGCCGGGCTGCGGCTCGGCCTGGGCCAGAACCGCGAGCATCGCCCGCACCGACACCGGATTGGCGTTGTAGCTCTCGTCCAGCAGCTCGATCGTGCCGTTGCCGAACTTCAGCATCCGGCGGGCGCCGCGACCCGGCAACGCCTTCACTCCCGCGAGCACGGCGGACGCCTTCACGACATCGGCGCCGATCGCGTCGATCACGGCCAGCGCCGCAACGCTGTTCAGCACCCAGTGTTCGCCGGCCGCGCCCAGCCGATACTCGATCCGGCGACCGTGGATCAAGGCTGCAACATCGCTGCCCGAATCCTGCAGGTCGCAGGAGATAAGACGGGCCTCCGCCGCCTCGTGGCGACCGAAGCCGACGATCCGGGAAACGCCGAAATGACGGGCTTTCCCGACCAGGCGTTCATAATGGCGGCTATCGCGATTGAGCACGGCGACTGCGCCTTCCACCATGCCGGCGAAGAGACAGCCCTTTTCGTCGGCGATCGCTTCCTCGCTGCCCATGTGGCCGATATGGACCGGCCCTACATTGGTCACGAGGCCGACATGCGCCTCGACCTGACGGGCGAGCGGCTCAATCTCGCCGGGATGGTTCATGCCGATCTCGAACACGCCGTACTGCGCGTCGCGCGGCAGGCGCGCGAGGCTCACCGGCACGCCGACATGATTGTTGTAGCTCGCCACGCTGGCCGACGTCGGCCCCTGGGCGGAGAGCATCGCGCGTAGAGCGTCCTTGGTGCTGGTCTTGCCGACCGAACCGGTGACGCTGGCGATGCGCGCGCCGCTGCGTCGACGCGCGGCACGCCCGAGCTCGACCAGCGCCCTCATGGTGTCGGGCACGCGGACCAGCGTACCGCGCGCGCCCTCGACGTCACGCGACACGACGGCGGCGGCCGCTCCACGCGCCAGGGCATCTGCGACGAAGGCGTGTCCGTCGGTCGTCTCGCCGCTCAATGCGAAGAACAGGTCACCCGGGCCGACCGCACGGCTGTCGAAGGTGACGCCCGTCGCGTCGAACGGCGCGCTGACCGACGCGGCAGTCAGTGCGGCCGTCACCTCGTCGGAGGTCCACAGCGCGCTCAAGCCGCGTCTCCCGTCAGGGCACGCGCCTCTTCCGCATCGTCGAAATGGTGGGTGACCCCCTTGATGGTCTGGCCCGTCTCGTGGCCCTTGCCGGCGATCAGCAGCAGGTCGTCAGCACCCGCGAGGGCTTCCACGCCGGCCGCGATGGCGACATGGCGACCCTCGGGGATCTCCACCCAGTTGCGACGATCGCCGGGGATTCCGCGCACGATCTCGGCGCGGATCGCGGCCGGCTCCTCGCTGCGGGGATTGTCGTCGGTGACGATGGCAAGGTCGGCGAGCCGCGTCGCGATCTCGCCCATCACCGGACGCTTCGCGCGATCGCGGTCGCCGCCGCAGCCGAACACGACGACGAGCTTGCCGCGTGCGAAGGGCCGCAAGGTGCGCAGCACGGTCTCCAGCGCCTCGGGCTTGTGGGCGTAGTCGACGTACAGGGCGGCGCCCGAACGATGGCGTGCCACGAGTTGCAGTCGCCCGGGCGCGCCGGTCAGGTGGGCGAGTGCCTCGACGGCGCGGACCGGATCGCCGCCGGTGGCGACGACGAGGCCCAGAGCCGCGAGGGCGTTCGAGGCCTGGAAGCCGCCAACCAGCGGCAGGTCGATTTCGTGCCGTACGCCCATGACCTCGAGCGTGAGGCGCTGGCCGGTCGGCGTCGGGTCGTCTGCCAGCATACGGAACTCGGCGCCCTTCGCGCCGTACGTCCAGAAGCGAATGCCGCGCCGGCTGCAGATCGCGGCCAGCGCATCGGCGCGATCGCTGTCGGCATTGACGATCGCCGTGCTGTTTGCCGGCAGCAGCGTGTCGAACAGCCGCGCCTTGGCCGCGAAGTAAGCGTCCATCGAGCGGTGATAGTCGAGATGCTCGTGCGTGAGATTGGTAAAGGCCGCCGCGGCGAGACGAAGCCCGTCCAGCCGCGACTGGTCGATGCCGTGGCTCGACGCCTCGATGGCAAGATGCGACACGCCCTCGCGCGCGAGCGTCGCGAGATCCTCGTGAAGCTGGACCGGATCGGGTGTCGTCAGGCCGCCGTCGCGCACGAGACCGGGCGAGACGATGCCGAGTGTTCCGACGCTGGCCGCCTTCAGTCCGAGACGCTCCCAGATCTGGCGCACGAAATGAACGGTCGAGGACTTGCCGTTGGTGCCGGTGACGGCGGCGATCGTGGCGGGCTGCGGGCCCGCGAACGCCGAGGCCATCAGTGCCACGCGACGGCGCGGATTGGCGTCGCGCAGGACCACGATGCCGGGATCGAGCGGCGGCAACGCCGCATCCGGAGCGGCGAGGATGGCGACCGCGCCGCGCTTCACGGCATCGGCGACGAAGGTCGCGCCGTCCTGGTGGCTGCCCGAGAGGGCGGCGAAGAGATAGCCCGGCTTTACCTTGCGCGAATCGAGCGTCAGTCCGGCAAGAATGGGATCGCGCGGCAGCGCGGGAATATTCGCGGTTGAGTCTGCGCCCCGGCGCATGAGCTCACTCAGACGCAACGCGACGCACTCCCGGACCGGGTGCCGCCGCCGTCTGACCGGGGGCCGGGCGGACCGGCAGGGCCTTGCGATGATCGCCCGGAGAGCGACGGATGCTCGCCGGCACGACCGGCGCCGGTACGACCGGAGCCGGCACCGGCGTCGAGGCGATCTCGATCGGCGGCAGGCCTTCCTTGAGGTCGCCCGGCAGGATGCCGTAGAGCGACACGATCTGTTCGATGATCACCTTGACCGACGGCGCCGCGACCCAGCCGGCCGTCGCGTATCCGCCCGTCTCGGGCAGACCCTTCGGCTCGTCGAGCGAGACGATCACGA
This sequence comes from Reyranella aquatilis, assembly GCF_020880995.1. Classification (GTDB taxonomy): domain Bacteria; phylum Pseudomonadota; class Alphaproteobacteria; order Reyranellales; family Reyranellaceae; genus Reyranella; species Reyranella aquatilis. Next base: position 177,969 of record NZ_JAJISD010000009.1, read on the forward strand.
TGAACTTCGGATCGTTCATCGGGAACGCGCCGACGAAGGAGCTGATCAGCGCCTTCTGGCGGTAGCCGCCGCGACCGGGCTTTTCGGCCGTGCCGGTCTTGCCGCCGACCTCGTAGCCGGGAACGTTGGCGTTCTTGCCCGTGCCCTCGACAGCGTTCAGGCGCAGCAGCTGGCGCATGTGGACGGAAGTCTTCTGCTGGATGACGCGGCGTCCCTTGTCGCTGGCGGCGGTGCGCTTGACCAGCGAGGGCTGGTAGAGGATGCCGCCGTTGACCATTGCCGCCGACCCCATCGCGAGGTGCAGCGGCGTCACCGAGATGCCGTGACCGAACGCGATGGTCATGGTGTTGATCTTCATCCAGTGACGCGGCCAGAGCGGCGACGCGACTTCGGGAAGCTGGGTCGTGACCGGCTTCAGGAAGCCGATCTTGTCGAAGAAGGCGCGCTGGCCCTCCGGTCCCATGACGTCGACCGCCATCTTGGCCGAGGCGATGTTCGACGAATACTTGAAGATCTCGGGTACCGACAGCGGCCGGCGCTGCGCGTGATCGTCGTTGATCGTGAAGCGGTCGATCTTGATCGGCGACGTCGCGTCGAAGACGCTGGTCATCGAGACCTTGCCCGAATCGAGAGCCATCGCCGTGTTGAAGATCTTGAAGGTCGAACCCTGCTCGTAGACGCCGAGCGTCGCGCGGTTGAACAGCGCCTCGTTGGTCAGCGTGCGGGTGCTGTTGGGATTGTAGGTGGGCAGCGACGCCATGGCGAGGACCTCGCCGTTGGTCGCGTCCATCACGATCGCGGTGGCGCCGATGGCCGAGAATTTCTGGACGGCACGCGCGATTTCGCGCTCGACGATGCGCTGCAGGCGCAGGTCGATCGACAACTGCACGGTCTCGCCGCTCTGGAGCTGCTGGTCGAAGTACCGCTCCATGCCCGCGAGGCCGGTATTGTCGACGCTGGCGTAGCCCAGGATGTGCGCGGCGGCCGTGCCCTGCGGATAGATGCGCCGCTCCTCGGCCTGGAACTCGAGGCCGGGGATGCCGAGGCGGTTGACGCGGTCGTGCTCGCGCGGGCTGAGGCCGCGCTTGATCCAGACGAAGGTCCGGTCGCCCTCGAGCTTCTCGCGGACCTCGTCGTACTTGAGGTCGGGCAGCGCCGTCACGATCTTGCGCGCGGCCTCCTGCGGATCGAGCAGCAGGTGCGGATTGACGAAGGCCGACATGACCGGGACCGACGTCGCCAGCACCGCGCCGTTGCGATCGACGATATCGGCCCGCTCGGACTGGATCGAGCCGCCGCGGGCGGCGACGCGCTGGGTCGGCTCGGCGCCGTCGCGCAGCAGCGACACGTAGCCCATGCGCAGGCCGACCGCCGTGAAGGCAATGCCGAAGATCACCGAGGCGATCATCAGCCGCTGACGGGCGGTCTCCTGCGCGTCGCCCTTGAGCCTCTCCTTGGCCGAGGCGTAACGCGCGCCGGCCGCCGCGTTTTCCGCGGCGGCCGGGTCAGGCGAGGCAGACTTCCGCCACAGCCTCATCGTGTACCCTCTTGTTTACGCGAGAGGATTTCATCGATGGAGACTGCGGCGCTCTGGCCGTCGCCAACCGGACCCGATGTTGCCGGCTCTTGTATCTGGGCCGGTCGAGGGGGCGTCGTGGGTCCGGGGGTACGCTTGGAAAGGGGTGCGGAGGCCGGCGAGGGGCTGCCGGCCTCCGCTGCGACGCGGGCACCACCGGGCAAAGTCGACGAGGGGACGTCGTTGCCCGTTCGTGGGGGGGAAGGGAGTGGTGCTTCGCGCCGCGGGGGGACAGATTCGGGTTTGAGCTGATCGAGTCGGACGACCTGCTTGATGGAGGCCGACTCGAGTTTGAGGTGCTTCTGGGCGAGCAGTTCGACCCGCTCGGATTCGTTCAGGTGAGCCCATTCGACCCGCAGGATGTGCGTGGCCTGCTGGCTCTCGATGATCTTCTGGTTGGTGCGGTCGATCCGCTCCTCGAGGTCCTGCACCTTGTACTTTACGGTGAACAGGCCCACGGCCGTGGCGACGGCGGCGACCGACCAGAACAGGAGACCGCGGTGGATCATGCGCGGTCTCCCGCGCCGATCTTCTCGGCAATGCGCAGTCGAGCCGAGCGCGCGCGCGGGTTGCCCGCGACTTCCTCATCGGACGGCAGCAACGGCTTGCGCGACAGGTCACGCAATGTGGCCGCGCGCGCTGCCGCACCCGGCGGCGCGTGGCGCGACGGGCCGGGCGTGCGACCCGCACGGGCCCGCACGAACTCCTTCACGGCGCGGTCTTCCAGCGAATGGAACGACACGACCGCCAGCCGGCCGCCGGGGGATAGCACCTGCTCGGCAGCGGCGAGGCCGCGCTCGAGTTCGCCCAGTTCGTCGTTCACCGCGATGCGCAGCGCCTGGAAGGTGCGCGTGGCGGGATCGCTCTCGTCCCTGCCCTGCGGCCCGACCGCGCGGCGCACGATCTCGGCCAGCTCACCGGTGCTCTCGATGCGCTTGGCGCGGCGTGCCTCGACGATGTTGCGCGCGACGCGACGGCTGCGGCGCTCCTCGCCGTAACGCCAGATGATGTCGGCGAGCTCTGCTTCGTCGGCGTCGTTCACCAGATCGGCCGCCGACTGCCCGTTCTTCTCCATGCGCATGTCGAGCGGACCGGAGGCACGGAAGGAAAAGCCGCGGTCGGCCTGGTCGAACTGCATCGACGAGACACCGAGATCGAGCGCGACGCCGTCGACATCCTCGACGCCTTCGGCCGACAGGAGCTCGGCCATGTCGCCGAAGCGGCCCTCGATCAGACGCAGGCGCGGCGCATAACGCTCGGCCATCGCCCGGCCGGCCGCGATCGCATCGGGATCGCGATCGATGGCGATCACCTGGCAATCCGCACGATCGAGCATGGCGGTCGTGTAACCACCGGCGCCGAACGTGCCGTCGAGATAGCGGCCGCCGTCGCGCGGCTGCAGCGCATCGACGACCTCGCGCATCATCACCGGGATGTGGCGAACGCCGCTCATGCGTCGCCTCCGCTCAGCCCGCGCACGAACGCCGCCATTTTCTCGCGCTCCGCGTCACGGCGCGCCTGCCAGCGGGCAGGATTCCAGAGCTGGAACTTCTCGACCTTGCCCACGAGCATGACGCCGTCGGTCGCCTCGAGCGCCTGAACGAACTCGGCGGGCATCGTGAAGCGGCCATCCGGCTCCAGCGAAACCGTGCGCGCGCCCGCCGACAGATAACCAGCCGGGTCGAACGCCTCGTCGTCGAGGGCGACCTTCAGCGAACCCTTCGGCCCCAGCGCTTCGGCACGCAGGCGCTCCAGCATGGCATCGAAGCCCGCGCGCGAGTTGCCATTCACGAGGCCGGGAATCGTGGGGGAATGATAGAGGACGAACGCGCCGCGATCGTCGGCAGGCAATTCGTCGCGAAAGGCCGCGGGCAACAGAACCCGGCCTTTCTTGTCCAGCTTGATCAGGATCTCGGACCGGAATGCCACGGCCCATCTCCCCTCTAGACCCGCTGCAGGTGCCCCACGCCCCTGCGTCGTCTGTTACACGGGATACAATGGGATACCATGGGAAAGTCCGGGATGCAATTACCATGGGCGAGAATCCCCAAGGAATCTGAAAGGCTTAGCCACAACATCTATTGTGCGCTCGCTGCGTGCAAACGCAAGGGATTGTGTTTGTGCTTCGTCGAGGAGGAACGGAATGGGTCAGACGGCCTGTAAGCCGGGTTCTGTCCTCGCCCGAAAGCGATGGATGACCATTCCTCTGGGACGCCCGTTACCGGGCGCCTCGCGCGACCGACCCGGGCGACGACGCGGAAACACCGCTGCCGGTTGCCCGGCGTGCCGCCCCTATTTGGTCTTGCTCCCGGTGGGGTTTGCCATGCCGCTCCCGTTACCGGTCGCGCGGTGGGCTCTTACTCCACCGTTTCACCCTTACCGGCCTGGCGAGCCAGGCAGGCGGTCTGTTTTCTGTGGCACTTTCCCTGGGGTCGCCCCCGCCGGACGTTATCCGGCACCGTGTCTCCGTGGAGCCCGGACTTTCCTCACCCGTGCGGTTGTCCGCGCGAGTGCAGTCATCCAGCCGTCTGACCCGGCGCCTGACTAGGCCGCTCGTCCCAGCGGGTCAAGCAGACCGGCGAGCTGCGACCTGGTTTCGGGGTCGATCATGCCGTCGACCTGGGCTGGCCGGTAATGACGCTGGAAGGCCTTCACGATCTCCTTGGGCGGGACGGCGAGGGGCGGCGCGTAGCCATACCGCTGCAGCGCCTTGTGGAAGTCGCCGTCGAGCGGTCGCACGCCGGCGCGCGGCCATAGGCCGATCCCCCGCTCGGCCAGGGTCTTCCACGGGAAGCGGCGACCGGGATCGATCTTGCGCTGCGGGGCGATGTCGGAATGGCCGACGACGTTGCGCGGCTCGATCGCCGGATGGCGCGCCAGGATCCCGCGGCAGAGTTCGGTCAGCGCGTCGATCTGCACCGGCGGATAGTCGTGGCGATCGCCATGGAGGTTCACGATCTCGATGCCGATCGACGTGGCGTTCAGGCCTTCGCGACCGCGCCACCACGATTTGCCCGCATGCCACGCGGTGCGCTCCTCCGGCACCAGCCGATACACGGTGCCGTCGAGATCGAGCACGTAGTGCGAACTGACGCGCAGCTCGCGCATTCCGTCACGGAGGATGTCGAGCGACTCCCGCAGCGGAAGCTCGGTGTAGTGCAGCACGAGGATGTCGACCCCCTGCCCGTCCGGCCTCGGCGCATGATTGGGCGACGGCAGGTCGACGAACGTCACGCTCAGGCCGGCACGAGACCGCGCTGCTTGCGCAGCCGGTCATAGGCGTCGTTGATCAGGGCGAGCTTGCGGTTGGCCATGGCGATCGCCTCTTCCGGCAGGCCCTGCGCCATCAGCCTGTCGGGATGGTTGGCGCGGACCTGACGCAGCCATGCCTCGCGAATCTGCTCGTCGGTCGCCAGCGGATCGATACCCAGCACCACGCACGGCTCGCACTCCACGACGCCCAGCGCGGCGGCCTTCGCACGCTCGAAGCGCGAACTCGGCAGGCCGAAGATGCTCGCCACCTTCGCGAGGTAGTCGGCTTCCGGCGCACCGATCCGGCCGTCGGCCTGCGCGATGCTGAACAGGCCTTCGATCACGTTCTCGAGGATTTCGGGCGCGTCGGGAAACAGGGCCGCGACCTGGCGCGCATAAGTCTCGAAACCGCCGGCGTCACGCTTGGCCAGGTCGAAGAAGCGCTGGACGTTGGCCTCCTCTCCCGGCGGCACCTGGAAGAAGTCGCGGAAGGCCGCGACCTCGGATTCGGAGACGTCGCCGTCGACCCGCGCCATCTTGGCGCCGAGCGCAATGACGCCGATCGTGAAGCCGATCTGGCGCAGGCCGGGGTGACCGCCATCGTCGGCGGGCGGCGAGGACAGGCCCAGCAGTTCGGCGATGCCGAGCCCGTTCATGCCTTCAACGATTCTGTCCCAGATCTTCATGATCGACTTATATCACCAATGAGCCGACGGCGACCCCGACGAGAAGAAGCAGGGCGAGGCGACGATAGAAGGCCTCGCTCGCCAGCGGAAACAGACGCTCGCCGACAATGCCTCCCAGCATCACGGCCGGTGCAAGAAACAGGCCCTGCACGCCCGTGCTCCAGCCGATCAGGTCGCGCGACGCGAAAGCCGTGAGCGCAATCAGGTCGACGAAGACGAAATAGGTCGTGAGGTTGGCGCGCACCTTCGCCGCAGGGTCGTTGCCCGCCAGGTAATAGAAGGCGATGGGCGGCCCCGCCATGCCCGAGAGCCCGTTCAGGAAGCCGCTGCTCGCGCCGGCGGCGAGCGTCGTCGCGGCATTCGGCCGGCCGGAAAAGCGCCAGCCGCTGGCCAGCATGGCGACGGCCCCCAGGATGATGGCGGAGATCGCCCACCGCATCGGCTCGGGTTCGACCGCGGTCAGCACCATGTTGCCGAACGGCACACCCACGGCGGCCGCCAGCAGCAGCAATCCGATCCGTCGCCAGTCGACGAGCGGCAGGACGCGCGGAACCAGCGGCAGGGCGACCGCGATCTCCAGAAGCAGGCAGAGGGCGACGCCTACCGCGGGGCCGTAGAGAGCCGAGAAGATCGGCGTCATCAGCATCGCCGCACCGAAGCCCGCGAAGCCTCGCACCATGCCTGCAATGCAGGCAACGGCGGCAGAAATGAGGAAGGGAGCGCTCAACAGGTCGGGCATGGCGGGCCGGACGCTAGCATTGCCGGACCGACGCACGCGCATCATATAATGCAGGCCATGCCCTCAAAGAATCTTGCGGTTCCCGCCGTTCCGCTCCTGATGCCGTACATACAGCGGCGGCCGGAGCTCGAAGGCGTCACGCCCAGGCCGTTCAAGCTGGTGTCCGACTACACGCCGGCCGGCGATCAGCCCGAGGCCATCAGGCAACTGATCGCCGGGGTCGAAGCCGGCGAGCGCGACCAGGTGCTGCTGGGCGTCACCGGCTCGGGCAAGACCTTCACCATGGCCAACGTCATCGCGAGCCAGGGCCGGCCGGCGCTCGTCATGGCGCCCAACAAGACTCTCGCGGCGCAGCTCTATGCCGAGATGAAGGGCTTCTTTCCGGAGAACGCCGTCGAATACTTCGTGTCGTACTACGACTACTACCAACCCGAGGCCTACGTCCCGCGCACCGACACCTTCATCGAGAAGGATTCGTCGATCAACGAACAGATCGACCGCATGCGTCACTCCGCGACGCGCGCGCTGATGGAGCGCGACGACGTCATCATCGTCGCGTCGGTGTCCTGCATCTACGGCATCGGTCCGCTGGAGAACTACCAGGCAATGACCTTCCGCCTGCACAAGGGACAGAAGATCGACCGTTCCTCCCTGATCCGCCGCTTCGTCGAGCAGCAGTACAAGCGCAACGACAACGCCTTCCAGCGCGGCACCTTCCGGGTGCGCGGCGACACGATCGACCTGTTCCCCGCCCACTACGAGGACAAGGCCTGGCGCTTCGAGATGTTCGGCGACGAGATCGATTCGATCACCGAGTTCGATCCGCTGACCGGCGACAAGACGATCTCGCTGAACGACATCATCGTCTACGCCAACAGCCACTATGTGACGCCGAAGCCGACGATGCAGAAGGCGATCGACCAGATAAAGGCCGACCTGAAGCAGCGGCTGGAGGAGTTCAACCGCGCCGGCCGCCTCCTCGAGGCGCAGCGGCTGGAGCAGCGCACGCTGTTCGACATCGAGATGCTGGAAACGACCGGCGCCTGCGCCGGCATCGAAAACTATTCGCGCTATCTCACCGGCCGCAAGCCGGGCGAGCCGCCGCCCACCCTGTTCGAGTACTTTCCCAAGAACTCCCTGCTGATCTGCGACGAGAGCCACGTCACGGTGCCGCAGATCGGCGGCATGTTCCGCGGCGACTTCAACCGCAAGAGCGTGCTCGCCGAGTTCGGCTTCCGCCTGCCCTCGGCGATCGACAATCGGCCGCTGAAGTTCGAGGAGTGGGACGCCCTGCGGCCGCAGACCACCTATGTCAGCGCCACCCCGGGCGACTGGGAGATGGAGCGCACCCAGGGCACGTTCATCGAACAGGTGATCCGTCCGACCGGCCTGATCGATCCCACGGTCCTGATCCGGCCGGTCGAGAAGCAGGTCGATGACCTGATCGCCGAGTGCAAGGACTGCGCGAAGAAAGGCCAGCGCGTGCTGGTCACCGTGCTGACCAAGCGCATGGCCGAGGACCTCGTCGAGTACATGCACGAGTCCGGCATTCGTTGCCGCTATCTCCATTCCGACATCGACACGCTGGAGCGCATCGAGATCATCCGCGATCTGCGGCTCGGCGCGTTCGACGTGCTGGTCGGCATCAACCTGCTGCGCGAGGGCCTCGACATTCCCGAATGCGCGCTGGTCGCCATCCTCGACGCCGACAAGGAGGGCTTCCTGCGCTCGCCCACCTCGCTGGTGCAGACGATCGGCCGCGCCGCGCGCAACGTCGAGGGCCGCGTCATCCTCTATGCCGACAAGATGACGGACTCGATCAAGTACGCCATGGCCGAGACCGACCGCCGCCGGGCCAAGCAGAAGGCCTACAACGAGAAGCACGGCATCACGCCCGCTTCGGTGAAGCGCAACATCGCCGAGATCCTGCAGTCGACCGCCGAGCGCGACCACTACACGGTCGACACCGGCGTCTCGGGCGACGTGCATCTCGTAGGCCACAACCTGCGGACCCATATCGCCGAACTCGAGAAGCGCATGCGCGCCGCCGCCGCCGATCTCGAATTCGAGGAAGCCGGCCGCCTGCGTGACGAGATCCGACGCCTCGAGGCCCACGAGCTCGAATTGCCGGGCCAGGCCGCCAGCGCTAACGTCGGCGTCCATCTCGGCAAGATGCAGCATTCCCGGGTCTTCCGCGGCGTGCGGACGGGCTCGGGGGGACGCGGCAAGCCCGCTCGACGCAGCGGCCGCTAGGAGATCACGATGCGCTTGGGCCCGGTCGCAGTTCTTCTCTTCTTCTTTTTCTGCATCGGGCCCCTCGCCGCCCAGGATCGCGAGCAGGTGGTTCGCCTGCCGGGACCCAACGGATCGACCCTGGTGGCCACGGTGATGCGGCCTCCGGGCGAGGCGAAGAACCCGCTGGTCGTCATCAATCACGGTTCGCCGGCCGACGGTTCGCAGCGCTACAAGATGGAACGGCCACGCTACACGGCCTTGTCGTCGTGGTTCCTGTCGCGCGGCTATGTCGTGGCACTGCCGCTGCGGCGCGGCTACGGCGAGACCGGCGGCGACTGGGCGGAGGGGTACGGCCTGTGCGACGCCCCCGACTATTACCGGGCCGGCCTCCAGGGCGCCGCCGACATCCAGGCCACGATCGACTTCATGCGCACGCAGCCCTACGTCGCGGCCGATCGCACCCTCGTCGTCGGCCAGTCGGCTGGAGGCTGGGCCACGGTGGCGCTGTCCAGCCGCAACCCGGCCGGCGTGGCGGGCATGATCAACTTTGCCGGCGGACGCGGCGGACATCAGAAACTGTCGGGCGGCGGCATCGGCAACTGCACGCCGCGCGCGCTGGTCGACGCGGCCGGCAGGTACGGCGCGACCGCCCGCGTCCCCATGCTCTGGATCTATGCCGAGAACGACAGCTTCTTCGAGCCGTCTCTCGCCAGGCGAATGGCGGAAGCCTACAACACCGCCGGTGGCAAGGCGACCTACCGCCCGGTCGGCGCCTTCGGTCGCGACGGGCACAGTCTGGCGGGCGCCAGCAACGGCAATTCCGTCTGGTCGCCTCTCGTCGAGAGTTTCCTCGCCGGGCTCCGCTAGGTCGCTATAGTCGCGGCGCCATGCCCGCCGCGCCGACCGATCTTCGTCGATACCTCATCGCGCTCGTCTCGCTCACCCTCGTCCAGGTCGTGTCGACGATGGTGTTCAACCAAGCTTCGGTGCTGGCGCCGGCCGCCGCACCGGAACTCGGCGTTGCGGCCGCGGACATCGCCTACTACGTGTCGATCGTCTATCTCGCGGCGATGATCTCGACGGTGGGTGGCGGCACGATCAACCGCCGGCTGGGTCCGATCCGCTTCATCCAGACCGGACTTGCCATCGCGGCTCTCGGCTCCTTCGTCCTGGCCTTGGGTGGCGTGGCGATGGCCGCGCTCTCGGCCTTCATCGTGGGCCTGGGCTCGGGCCCGCTGACCATCGCCAGTTCGCACATTCTCGCCCGCGTCTCGCCGCCGCGGCTGGCCAACGTCACCTTCTCGCTTAAGCAAAGCGGCGTGCCGCTCGGCTTCGCGATCTGCGGCGCGGTGCTACCTACCCTCGCGCTCGATTTCGGCTGGCGCTGGGCCGCGGCTGCCGTCGGCCTGCTGTCGATCGCCGGCGCGATCGCCGTGCAGCCGCTGCGCGCGCTCTACGACGACGAGCGCAGCGGCGCCAACGCGCGCCTCCCAACGCTGGCCGAGATCTTCGAGCCGCTGCAGCTCGCCTGGCGCGATCCGATCCTGCGGCCGATGTGCTTCATCGGCATGCTGTTCTCGGCGACGCAGGCGATTGTCGTGAACTTCACGGTCGTCTACGCCGTCGACGGGCTGCAGATGTCCTACGTGCTGGCGGGTGCGCTACTGTCGGCCGCAACGGTCGCCGGCGCCTTCGGCCGCATCTTCTGGGGAGCGCTCGCGGATCTGCTGCGCCGTCCCTCCGCCGTGCTGGCCGGGATCGGCGCCATCATCGCGATCGCCGCCACGGTGATGTCTTTCACGACGCCGGCCTGGCCCACGACGGCCGTCTACATCGTCTGCACGATCCTGGGCGGTACCGCCGTGGGCTGGAACGGCGTGTTCATCGCCGAGAGCGCCTCGCGGGCGCCGCCGGGTCGCGCCGCCGAGTTCACCGGCGCCACCCAGCTCTTCGTATTCGCCGGCGCGCTTCTCTCGCCACTCCTGTTCCGCACCGTCCTGGCCGTCACCGGCTTCTACGAGGCTGGTTACCTGCTGCTGGCGGCGGGCGTGGCGACGGCATCCTTCTTCCTCGGCCGGGCCGCCCGGCGGGGCGGCTGAAAATGCCCTGAACCATGCTTCCTGCAGAGGCGCACGCTCTGCCGAGTGACCGGACAGGCATTCCGGCGGCCGGGTCGGCTCTATTTTTCGATCGTCGGCAACAATGAATACAGGCAGAGCCCGAAGAACAGCAGAGGCACGGTGAGCCGAAGGTTCCGGCGCACCTCCGGCAGAAGGTAGGGAAAACGCCGCGCGAAGCGACTGTTGTCGAGACCAGGGAACAGGTCGATCAATAGCACCGCGGGCAGATAGAGATATCCCATGGAGATCATTGCCGCGATCGGCGAATTCATCGAGATCGAGCCGGGGAAGCTCGCTTCGAAAGTGAAGCTGAGGGCCGCGAGGGCGAGCAGCGTCGAAAACACCATGGGCACACGCTGGGTGTTCGGCAGCACGCTCGTCGAGGCCCACAGCAGGAAAAGAGACAGCGACATGATGGCGATGAAGGGTACGAACAGGCGCAGTATGTAGCGCGTCCAGTCTCTTTCGACCGTCGTGATCAGCGTAATGCGGGAAAACGGGCGGGCATTCCAGCCGAAGAAACTGCTCTGCACGAAAGAGACGCCACGCGGCTTCCAGTTGTTCGCCGAGATGTCGGGATTGACCGTCGAGAAGTTGCGGTCGAACTCGGTGGTCGTGAGCGCGACCTCATGGGCCGAGTGGCGTGCCGTACTGAAGCTGAGCGGCAGATACTGCGTATCGAAGGGGAAGCTCGACATGTTGGCGCGTATGCGGAAGTCGGCATCGAGCCGGCGAATCTGCACGACCCTGCCATCGTGGAATATCGACAGAAAGACGGTCTGCGAGCGCGGGTTGCCGATCATGTTGTCGATGGTGATTCCCGGGCGCCAGATCTGGCCGAGACGGGCCTCGGCCGCGGCACCCGTCAGGTCGATATGCTCCTCGCCTTTCGCGACCGGATCGAAACGCAGGCCGGGATCGACCCAGCGCTGAGTGTACTCGATGGAGGCACTGAGTTCGCCCGTGGTCTCGATCAAACGGGTGATGTTGAGGATACGCACCGACAGGCGCACCTCGATGGGCAGTTCGACGCCTGCCGGCAAGGGAGGCGGAATGGCGGGCGACGCTGCGCTCTGTGCTTGCACGGGGCCTGAGCATGCGATGAGGATCGCCACCAAGGCGAAGGCCCATCTCATGTCGCAGGCTCTTTCGCCCCGGCGGAGGCGGGCACCACCCGGCCTGCCAGTGCCGTCGCGGCCTTGACGATCCGGTCGGCGTCCGCAGCACCCGGCGGCGGAACCGCGCTGCCAGGCTGACGACCCTCGGCCAGGGCTTCGAGCCAGTCGCCCAGCACCTGAAGTGGACGAGCGACGAAGCTCTTCATTGCCACGGCGATGACGCTGAAGCAGACGACCACCGCGGCAAACGCCGCAAAAAGCAGCTTCCAGGCCTGGCGCGAGTAGCTGGCGTGCAGGGTCGTGAAATTCGCCGCAGCGATGAAGCCGCCGATCATGCGGCCGCTGTAGTCGAGCAGCGGCGTGACGACGATTCCCCAGGTCGCGTCGTCGAGCACGGCTTCGGCGAAGGAATCCTCGCGCGCCAGACGCGGCGATGCCGCTTCCAGCAACCGCGCAAACAGGGTGCTGTCGGTCGATTCGCTGATGACGAGGTCGCCATACACCTTCTTGTCGCCGTGCTGCGCTCCCATGCCAACCGAAAGGACGACCGCGACCTCCGCGCCGGTTCGCGTCTTGACCGCCCGGATCAGATCGGGAAGGCCGAGCCCGACCTCGGCCGTGCCGACCAGCTTGGCTCCGTCCATGACCGGCGCCACGCCCCGGAGGGCCAGCCCTCGCCGGCCCAGTTCGACACCACTCTGACCCATATGGCTGTGGTTGACCGCGACGACCATCGGGCGAGCCTGCGAAACGTCGTCGCCAAAATTTTCCGGCTCCTGCAAGCGCAGGAACATCTTGAGATCTGCGCTCTGGAACTGGAGCATTTCCACGCCATTCTGCTTGCTGAGATAGGCGTAGACCGGCTTCAGCCTCTCGAGGATTGCTCCACGGTCGCCGCTGGCGACCGCCGAGACGTTACCCGGCTGCAGAGCGAAGACCTGCGCCAGCGCAAGCGCCGTATTGCCGTTTCGTTCCAACGTGGAACGCAACGTAAGGCCGACGGTCTTGAGAGCCGCACCCTGCCGCTGGCGCATGTCGTCGCGCAAATCGGACAAGGTGAGCGCGATCATGGTACCGAAGCTCGCCAGCAGCACGACCGACATGATCGCGGCGATGCGGTTGCCGAACGTCATGACTTGTCCTTCAGGCGTGGAGTCGTGACCAGAACTCGCGTGAAGTGCGGGGCCGTGTTCGCGCCATCTCCCCACGTCGATCGGCGGTATGCGGCGGAAGTCCGGCCCGGAAACGCCACGACTGGCAATCTTGCCGCCGATGGTTCTCGCAACACGACTCCCCCCACCACGTGATTGCAACCACGAGTATCACCGGAGACATGGTCCAGCCGGCGACAACGCCAGCCCCACATTTTGATCGATGCCCCGCGAACCGTTCGAAAGCTAACATTGCGCCGCGCTGCAGGTAAAGCGCCGGCACCCGGCGCGGTCGAATCCACCGCTTCACTACAACTGATATCCGGGACGCCTCCAGTTCATCGATTGGGCCCACTCCCCGTCATCCACGCCCGCACTTTCCGTCCCTCACCTTTCCTCGCCGAGCGCGCTTTCGTGCCAGCGCCGCAGCAGAAGGTGCGAAATCAGCGACAGCAGCAGGTAGATCGCGATGCCCGCGGCCGAGATCAGCACCAGGGCCGCGAACATGCGCGGGATCTTGAGCTGATAGCCGGATTCGAGGATGCGATAGGCGAGGCCCGACGCGCGCCCGCCGGAGCCCGCAACGAATTCGGCGACGACGGCGCCGATCAACGCCAGGCCGCCCGAGATCCGCAAGCCCCCCAGGAAGTACGGCAGTGCCGCCGGCAGGCGCAGCTCGAGCAGCGTGCGCCATCGGCTCGCGCCATAGAGTTCGAACAGGTCTAGCAGGTTGCGGTCGACCGAGCGCAGGCCCAGCACGGTGTTGGACAGGATCGGAAAGAAGGCCACCAGCCAGGCGCAGATCAGCAGCGAGACATCGACATCGTCGACCCAGGCGATGATCAGCGGTGCAATGGCGACGATGGGCGTCACCTGCAGGATGATGGCGTAGGGAAAAAGCGACAGTTCGATCCAGCGCGACAGCGAGAACAGGAGCGCCAGCGCTCCGCCGACCAGCACCGCGGCCAGCAGGGCCTGCAGGGTGATGGTGAGTGTCACCACCAGCGCCGGCCAGAGCGTGCCCCAGTCCGACACCAGGGTCTTCGCCACCAGGATCGGCCCCGGCAGGATATAGGGTGGGATCGCCATCGCGCGCACGAGCCCTTCCCACAGGACCAGCATGAAGATGCCCATGAGGACGGGCGCAATGAAGCGGGCACTCACCGGGAAGCCCCCTCACCCAACCTCTCCCCCAAGGGGGAGAGGAACATGAAGGCCAGCCGTCTCCTGCTCCTCTCCCCCGCTAGGGGGAGAGGCTGGGTGAGGGTGTTGCACGCACCCAGCGTTACTGACGTCGTCATGCCGCCATCGCGTCCGAGAGCTGGGCCGAAGCGAGGCGACACAGGGCGGCATAGTCGGCCGAGGTCCCGAAGGTTTCGGTGCGGGGATAGGGCGCCGATATCGCGAGCTCGGACCGTACGCGCCCTGGGCGCGCGCTCATCACGGCGATGCGCTGCGACAGGAAGACCGATTCGAACACCGAATGCGTCACGAACACCGCGGTGAAGCGGGTGCGCTCCCAAAGCGCCAGCAGGTCGGTGTTGAGTTTGCGCCGCGTGATCTCGTCGAGCGCCGCGAAGGGCTCATCCATCAGGAGCAGCTTCGGCTCGGTGACGAGTGCGCGGGCGATCGAGACGCGCATCTTCATGCCGCCCGACAGTTCGCGCGGAAAGCTCTTCTCGAAGCCGGCGAGGCCCACACCCGCGAGCGCCTCGGCGGCGCGCGCCTCGCGCTCGGATCGTGCCTGACCGCGCAGCTTCAGCGGCAGCGCCACGTTTCCCAGCGCCGTGGTCCACGGCATGAGGGTCGGCTCCTGGAAAACGAAGCCGAGATCGGGCCGGCCCTGCGGCCAGTCGATCGTCCCCGCTGTCGGCTCGGCAAGCCCCGCAAGCAGACGCAACAGCGTGGACTTCCCGCAACCCGAGGGACCGAGCACGCTCAGGAACTCACCGACGCCGATGTCCAGTGACACGCCTCCCAGCGCCTGAACGCCGTTCGCGAAGACTTGCGAGACGTCCCGGACGCGGACGAGCGGCATCAGGCTGGCGGCAGCGTCAGGTCGAGACGGGCCGTCCAGACCGGCAACGGCAGCGTGTCGCGCGCGGCGAGATTGGCCGGCAGCGCCGCGCGGTCGGTCACCTTGCCGAATGGCAGGACGAGTCCCGCCCGGACACCGAACACGGCATCGCCGTCGAGATGCTCGTCGTCCTCGGGAAAGAACTCGGTGATCAGCGGCGCATGGCCGGGAGCCTGCACGATCATGTGCAGATGGGCCGGCCGCCAGGCATCGCGGCCCAGGACGCGGAGCATGTCCCCGGCCGGGCCGTCGTCCGGCACCTTGTAGGAAACCGGCCGGACCGTGCTGAAGGAGAAGGTGCCGTCGTCCGCCACCGTGAGGCGAGCATGATAGTTGGTCGGCGACTGCGCGGCGTCCTGCTGGGCATAGAGGCCGTTGCCGGCATTCTGCCAGAGCGCGAGCACGGTGCCCTTGGCCGGCGCGCCCTTCTGGTCGACGACGCGGCCGCTCACGACCAGCGGCTCGCCGACCTGGCCGCGCCACAGGTCGCCGCCGTTCGGCAGTTCGGGCGCACCTTCGATGTGAAACGGCCCCAGGACCGACGACGGCGTGCCGGCCGGTGCGGCATTCACCATGTCGACCAGCGACGAGACGCCCAGCAGATCGGAGAAGAGGATGTACTCGTTGCGTTTGTCGTCGGTGAACTTCGTGGCGCGGGTCAGCGCATCGATGGCCGCTCCCCACTCCGCCTGGGTCACCTTGTTGTCGCGCACGAAACTGTGGAGATGGCCGGCCAGCGACACCAGCAGCGTCCGGGCACGTTCCGAGGGCGCGTTGCGCGCATAGTCGGCGAAGGCCTGCGTGATCGTGGTCGGTGTCAGATTGCGCATGAACGCTCCCGGGGATCAGGGCTGGGGACGGGCCGCCGCCCGCTACCGCGGCGCCCGCAGAAGAGCGTCGTAGTCGGCGCGCAGCAACGCGAACAGAAGATGGTCGGCCCACTGGCCGTTGATCCGCAGATACTGCCGCGCGAGGCCTTCCTCGTGGAACCCGACCTTCGTCAGGACCCCCTTGGAAGGCTCGTTATGGGGCAGGCAGGCCGCCTCCAGCCGGTGCAGGCGGAGATCGTCGAACACGAACGGCAGGGTCGCGCGCAACCCATCAGTCATCAGCCCTTGGCCGGCATAGGGCTGGCCCATCCAGTACCCGACCGAGGCCGTCTGGGCGACGCCGCGGCGGACGTTGCTGAGATTGATGCCGCCCACCAGCCGGCGCCCCTCGTTGGTGAACAGGAACAGGCCGTAGGCCTCGCCCGCCCGCCATTCCTTGGCCTGCTGGCGCAAGCGGCGGCGGAAATGGTCCCGGGCCAGCGAATCCTCCGGCCAGGTCGGTTCCCAGGGGGTGAGGAAGGACCGGCTGCGGGCCCGCAGTTCCGCCCATTCCGCCCAATCGTCCATGCTGGGCGCGCGCAAAAAGACGCGCTTCCCGGCGATCCTGGTCATCCCGGACAGCGACAATGGGACGTCGGCAAAACGGAACATCTTGGGCTATAATAGCGCTTCTCCGGAATTCTGACATGTTTTCCGGGGGTTGACGCAAGAAATTGAGTTTTCGCGCCCGGCAGCTCAGCCGCCGCCATTTCGCCAAACCGGCGCGCGACACCCGCCCATCGGAGTCCTCGAGGCAACCAGTCATGCAAACGGATAACAAGCCGAGCGTCGGTGAAAAGGGTCGGTTCTACCTGACCAAGCACATCTGGCTGCCGCAGCAGCCACTGGAAGACTTCAACCTGAAGCTCTCGGACATGATCCTTCGGAACATGCCGAAGCTGCCGCTGGGCGGCGAGGACGCGCTGAAGGCCTTCCCGGTCCTGGCGGAGCTCAAGAAGAGCCACGACAAGATCAAGGCCGACCTCAACTACCTGCTCAGCCACCACGACGAGATTCCCGCGTTGCACGAGGTCCATCCGCGCGACCTCTACGTGCCCGGCCGCGCCTGGCGCACCTTCCTCCTGAAGCTGTGGGGCCACGAGGTGACGGAGAACGCGGCTGCCGTTCCGGACACGATGGCCGCGATCGCCAAGATCCCCGGCGTCCATTCGGCGCTGTTCAGCATTCTTGCGGGCCGTGCCGAGATCGAACCCCATCGCGGCTCCGCCGCCGGCGTCATCCGCTTCCACTATCCGCTGATCGTGCCGAAGGAGCCCGAGAAGTGCTGGATCGAGATCGGCGGCCACCACTTCTTCTGGAGGGAAGGCGAGCCGCTGGTGTTCGACGACACGCGCGAACACTGGGTGAAGAACCAGACCGACGAGACGCGCGTCGTGCTGATCATCGACTTCAACGCCGCGATGCCCTTCCCGGTGAACCTCTATACCGGCCTGCGCTACAACCTGGTTCGCCGCAGCAAGGAAGTGATGACCGTCATCGAGCGCGCCTCGATCGGCGTCCCCCCGCGCACCGCGCAGCCGGCGCTGGCCAAGGCTGCTTAGCTCGTCGTGACTAAGCCGCCAGTCGGGCGGCGATCCTGTCGAGGGATTCCAGGCCGTCGATGGGCCCCAGCGCGGCAAGCGTGAGCTTGCCCTGCAGCAGGCGACGGGCGACGCGTCGCACGGCGTCCTGGTCGACCGCCTCGATGCGCGACACGATTTCCTCGTAGGGGATCGTGCGGCCGTGGACGATCAGGTGGCGGGCCGCCTGTTCGCAGCGGGAGCCGCTCGATTCGAGCGACATGAGCGTGCCGGCCTTGATCTGGTTGCGCGCCCGCACGAGTTCCTGCTCGTTCAGCGTGTCGGCCACGCCGACGAACTCCTCGCATACCGCCGGGATCAGCTCGGCGAGATCGTCCTCGCCCGTGCCGGCATAGATGCCGAACAGGCCACCATCGGCGTAGGCCGTATTGAAGCAGTGGATGCCGTAGACCAGGCCGCGATCCTCGCGGATGCGCTGGAACAGGCGCGAGGACATGCCGCCGCCGAACAGAGTCGAGTAGATCGCCAGCGCGAAGTAGTCCGGATCGCGATAGCCGATCCCCTCGCAACCCAGCACGAGATGCGCCTGCTCCAGCACGCGCTGCTCGCGGCCGTCGCCGCCGACATAGGCGAGCGGCACCGGAGCCTCGGCATTGGCGGGCGTGCGCGGCACGGAGCCGAAATACTTCTCGGCGAGATCGACGATCTGGTCGTGCTCGACGCGGCCGGCGGCCGACAGGACCATGTTCGACGCCGTGTAATGACGTGCCAGATAGGCGAAGAGATCGTCGCGGCCGATCGCCTCCACCGTGGTCGCGGTACCGAGGACCGGACGGCCCAGCGGCTGGCCCGGCAGCGCGGTTTCCTGGAACTGGTCGAAGATGATGTCGTCGGGCGTGTCGAGCGCCTGGCCGATCTCCTGGAGGATAACGCCCCGCTCGCGCTGCAGCTCGTCGGGATCGAACACCGAGTTGCGCAGGATGTCGGACACCATCTCGACGCCCAGCGCCACGTCCTCCTTCAGGACGGAGGCGTGGTAGGCGGTGATCTCGCGGCCCGTATAGGCGTTCAGGCTGCCGCCGACATTCTCGATCTCCTCGGCGATGGCGCGGGCGCTGCGGGTCCGGGTGCCCTTGAACGCCATGTGCTCCAGCATGTGGGCCATGCCGTTCAATTCGGCCGATTCGTGACGCGTGCCGCAGGCGACCCAGATGCCGAGCGAGGCCGATTCCACTTCGGGCATCGGATCCACGGCGACGCGCAGACCATTGGCCAGCGTCGTGACCTTCACGTTGCTCACGGGCGCACCTTGCTCCGGCTGGCCGGCGCGGCCGCCATCTCCCGCCGCTCGTCGATCATGGATTTCAACGCCTCGACGTCGTTGCGCAGTCCGTCCGAGCGCTCGGTGCGCTCCAGCAGGTCGGCAAGACGGGCCGGCAGGCGCGGCCGCTGGCCGGTCGCCTTCTCGACGGCATCCGGGAACTTGGCGGGATGCGCGGTCGCCAGCACCACCATCGGGATGGCGGTATCGCGCCGATGCTGCTGGGCCAGCGCATAGCCCACGGCAGTGTGCGGATCGATCGTCTCGCCGTAGCGCTTCAGGCAGTCTGCCATGGCCGCGAGCGTGCCGGCATCGTCGAGGCGGCCGGCGTCGAACAGCTCGCGCACGCCCGCCAGCACGTTGCCGCCGACCTCGAGCGTACCGGTGCTGCGGAACGAGGTCATCGCTTCCGCGAGCGCCACGCCATTGCGATCGTAGAGATCGAACAGCAGACGCTCGAAATTGCTCGAGATCTGGATGTCCATGCTCGGGCTCAAGGTCGGCACGACCTCCGACGTCTTCATCGTCCCGCTCTCGAAGAAGCGGGCCAGGATGTCGTTGCTGTTGGCGCCGACCACGAAGTGCGAGATCGGCAGGCCCATCTGCTTCGCGGCATAGCCCGCGTAGACGTTGCCGAAGTTGCCGCTGGGCACGCTGAAGGCGACGGGACGCTCCGGCGCCCCGAGCTTCAGGGCGGCCCAAAAGTAATAGACGATCTGAGCCATCACGCGGGCGAAGTTGATCGAGTTCACGGCCGTCAACGCATGGCGGTCGCGGAATGCGAGATCGTTGAAGCAGGCCTTGGCGAGGTCCTGGCAGTCGTCGAACGTGCCCTGGACCGCGATGTTGTGGACGTTGGCCGCCAGCACCGTCGTCATCTGTCGCCGCTGGACCTCGCTCACGCGGCCCTTGGGGAACAGCATGAAGATGTCGATGGTCTTGCGGTCGCGCACCGCCTCGATGGCGGCCGAGCCGGTGTCGCCCGACGTCGCGCCGACGATGGTCGCGTGCTGGCCGCGCGCCGTCAGCGTCTGGTCGAGCATGCGGCCGAGCAGCTGCAGCGCCACGTCCTTGAAGGCGAGCGTCGGGCCGTGGAACAGTTCGAGCAGGTGCAGGCCCGAATCGCCGAGCGGCTTCAGCGGCGCGACCTCCGGTGTCTCGAACGAGGCATAGGCCTCGCCGATCAGGCGGCGGAAGGTCGCCTCGTCGAACGAGTCGCCGACGAAGGGCCGCATCACGCGGAAGGCGAGCTCGGTGTAGCCGAGCCCTTGCATCGCCGCGATCTCGGCCTTGCTGAACTGCGGCCATTCGGCCGGCAGATAGAGGCCGCCGTCGCGGGCGAGACCCGCAAGCATGATGTCTTCGAAGCCAAGCGGCGCAGGCGTGCCCTGCGAACCGTGGCGGGTGCTGATGTAACGCATTAACGATTGCTCCGAACGCGACCGGGAGGCCTCATTCCAACGAGGCACGGATAGGATCTCTCCACTCCGCTTCGCTCCGGTCGAGATGACAAATCAGGCGACCTGCCGGCAGGCCTCATGGTCCTTGCGGACCCGTTTCGTGGAGGCCGGGAACTTGGCCAATGCTTTCTCGGGGCGGGTCGGGCGCTTGACCAGGTCGCCGCCGCAGTTCGGGCAATGTCCGCCCAGGCGGGTTCGCGCACAATCCGCGCAGAACGTGCACTCGAAGGTGCAGATCAGGGCGTCGGACGCGCCGTTGGGCAGGTCCTTGTCGCAGCATTCGCAATTGGGGCGCAGGTCGAGCATCCGTCCCTCTTACGCCTGCAGGTAGCGGCTTTCCAGATGCGCTTTGAAGGCCGACGCCCCAAGCGGCGTGCCGGTGGCCGCGGTCAGGATCTCGTCGGTCGTGGCGATCGAGCCCTTGCCGTGGACGTTCGTCCGCAGCCAGGCCAGCAGCGGCGCGAAATCGCCCCGTCCGATGGCCTCCATCAGGTCCGGATTCGCCCGGCGGGCGGCGGCAAAGAGCTGGGCCGCGGCGAGCGCCCCCAGCGTGTAGGTCGGGAAATACCCCCACCCGCCGTCCGGCCAATGGATGTCCTGCAGGCAACCCAGCGAATCGTCGGGCGGCACGATGCCCAGAAGCTCCCGCATGCCGTCGTTCCAGGCCCCCGGCAGATCGGCGAGCGGCAGATCCCCCGCCAGCATCGCGCGCTCCAGCCGGTAGCGCAGCATGATGTGCAGCGGATAGGTAACCTCGTCCGCGTCGACACGGATGAAGCCCGGCGCCACGCGGGTATAGAGCCGGTGGATGTTGTCCTCGGTCCAGGCCGGCCCGTCCTTGCCGAAGGCGGCCCGCATGCGCGGCGCCGCGAAGGCGAGGAACGCGTCGCTGCGACAGGCCTGCATCTCCATCAGCAGCGACTGGCTCTCGTGCAGGGTCATGCCGCGGGCATTGCCGACCGGTTGACGCCGCCAGGCCTTGGGCAGGCCGGCCTCGTAGAGACCATGCCCGGTCTCGTGCAGCACGCCCATCAGGGCGCGCGCGAAATCCTGCTCGTCGTAGCGCGTGGTGATGCGCACGTCGTCGGCGGTACCGCCGGTGAAGGGGTGGGCCGACACGTCGAGGCGGCCGTGATGGAAGTCGAAACCGATCCGGCGGATCAGCTCCTCGCCCAGCCGGCGCTGCGCCTCGACCGGGAACGGCCCCTCCAGCGGCAACGGATCGGGCCGGCTCTTCTGGCGCTCCAGCACGCGGCCGAGCAGGTCGGGCAGGAAGCCGCGCAGCTCGGCGAACAGCGCATCGATGCGGCCGGAACGGCCGCCGGGCTCGAACTCGTCGAGCAGCGCGTCGTAAAGCGAGGTGCCGAGGGCGGCGGCCTTCGCCTCGCCCACACGACGCATGATGGTCAGCACTTCCGCGAGCGTCGGCAGCAGCGACTTGAAGTCGGCGTTCTTCTTTGCGGACCGCCAGGCCAGCTCGCAGGCCGAACAGGCGCGCGTGCGCGCCTCGACGAGGTCGGCCGGCAGGGCACTCTCATGCACCCAGGTTCGGCGCATTTCGCGCAGGTTGGCAGCCTGCCAGGGATCGAGCGATGCCCTCCCCTCCTCGGCGCGCTCGAGCAGCTCCGGCATCTCCGGCGCGGCGATCATCTCGTGCGCGATGAGGCCCAGGGTCGCGAGCTGGTCGGCGCGGTCCCCGCTGGCGCCGTCCGGCATCATGGTCGACCGGTCCCAGTTCAGGATCGCCGCCGCGCGTCCGACATCGCTCATCCGCGCGAAACGGCGCTCGAGCTCGACGTAGGGATCGTTGACGATCATTTCGCCTTCCCGCGGCCGTTGATCTCCAGCCGCCCGTTCTCCCAGTGATAGGCGAGATAGACGCCGGACAGCGCCAGCGCGATCAGGAACCAGGTGATGGCGTACTGGAGATGGTCGTTGGGAATCTCGAGCCGTGTCTGGCCGCCGACCGGTACCCCGCCCGGATTGGGCGTGGCGTCGGCTTCGAGAAAGAACGTGTCGAGCTTCGGGTCGGGCGGTGCCCCCGCCAGCTTGCGCATCAGCGGCACGTCGGCCTGAAACCAGACGTTCTTTTCCGGCACGTTCTCGGGCGCGAAACGCGCCCGGATCTGCGAACGGCGAACGAGGCCGGTGACCTCGACGCGCCCCGTCGTCCGGGTGATGGCCTGCGTCGCGGCCGCGCGGTCCGGCACCCATCCGCGATCGAACAGGATCACGCGCCCGTCGTCGGTCTTGAGCGGCACGATTACCTGCAGCCCGACCTTGTTCTTCAGGCTCCGCGCGGCGAGGAAGAATTCGTGGCCGTGCTCGAACGTGCCCGCGACCCTCACGCGTCCGTACTCGTGCCGCAACGGGTCGCCGGCGAGCAGCTGATCGAGCGTCATCGGCGCCGCCGCCTGGTTGGTGGCGATGCGATCGAGGATCTCCCCCTTCCACGCGCGACGCTCCATCTGCCACAGGCCGAGGCCCAGCGAGAGCACCAGGATCGGCAGCGAGACGAGCGTGGGCCAGAAAGCGGGCCGCAGCCGGATCATCGTATCTCCTCCAACCGTCGAGTTCGCCTAGTCATCAAGTTCAGTCGTGCGGTGATTGAACTGCTGGGCGACCAGCAGCGCCTTCAGGAAACGCAGCATCCATACCGCCAGCGCAAAGGTCAGCGGCAGCCAGATCAGGACATGCATCCACCACGGCGGCTCGTAGCGGAACTCCACCCAGAAGACGAGCATCATGATGATGGCGCCCAGCCCCAGGATGACGAACACCGCGGGCCCGTCGCCCGCGTCGTTGCTGCGCAGGTCGAGGCCGCATACCGAGCAGCGATCGACCACGTTCAGCAGGCCGACGAACAGCTTTCCCTTGCCACAGCGCGGACAGGCGCTGCGCAGGGCGACGTCGAACGGCGATTGGCGCGGCCAGTCGGACAAGTGCCTCTCCAAAAAGCGAACCGCCGGGGAGCACCCGGCGGTTCCAAGATAGTCCGTCTTCCCGCGTCAGTGCAGGGCGATCGGCGCTTTTCCGGCGCCCCACCAGTAGATGCAGAAGAACAGGAACAGCCAGACCACGTCGACGAAGTGCCAGTACCAGGCCGCAGCCTCGAAGCCGAAATGCTGACGCGGCTTGAACTGGCCTTTGGCGGCGCGGATCAGGCAGACGATCAGGAAGGTCGTGCCGACCAGCACGTGGAAGCCGTGGAAGCCCGTCGCCATGAAGAAGGTCGACGTGTAGATGTCCTGGCTGAACGTGAACGGCGCGTGAATGTACTCGTAGGCCTGGATGCAGGTGAAGATCGCGCCCAGGACGACGGTGCACAGCAGGCCGCGGACGGCGTCCTTCTGGTTGCCTTCGATGATCGCGTGATGCGCCCAGGTGCAGGTCGTGCCCGACAGGAGCAGGATCAGCGTGTTCATCAGCGGCAGGTCGAACGGCGCGATGATGCTGATGCCCTTCGGCGGCCAGATGCCGCCCGTCGCCTCGGTCCGGACCGGCATGTTCGGCGCGCCGGGATAGAGGGCGGAGTCGAAGAACGCCCAGAAGAAGGCCGCGAAGAACAGCACTTCCGAGGCGATGAACAGGATCATGCCGTAGCGCAGGCCGAGCTGGACGACGGCCGTGTGATAGACCCGCGACTCGGCGATGACGTCGCTCCACCACCAGTACATCACGCCGAACACGAGCAGCAGGCCGGGGGCGATCGCCCACCAATGGACCGACTTCATGACGGCCTCGATGCCCGGGCCCAACATGCCCGGATGCAGCGCCAGCCCGAAGCCCAGGGCCAACAGCAGCGCCGCGAACGAACCCAGCGCCGGCCACGGGCTGGGATCGACCAGATGATAGGGATGCTTTGGAGTACCGCCGGCCATGTTCATCCACCCTTTCCGATTTCGTTGCCGGCCACGCCGCCGAGCAAGGTCCTGGCCCGTTCCGTCTTCGCCTCGAAGAAAGTGTACGAGAGCGTGATGGTCCGGATGTTGTCGTAGCGCCGATCCTTATCCAACTCCGGATCGACGAAGAAGATCACGGGCATGTCCACGGACTGCCCGGGCAGCAGCAGCTGCTCGGTGAAGCAGAAGCACTGGATCTTGTTGAACCACCCGCCCGCCGTCTCCGGCGTGACGTTGTAGGTCGAGGTGCCCACGGCCGGGCGCTGCGAGAGGTTGGTCACGCGATAGTGGGCGAGATACTCCTCGCCCAGGCGGACCTTCACTTCGCGCTGCAACGGCTGGAACTTCCACGGCAACGCCGTGTCGACGTTGGAATCGAAGCGGACGTTGACCGTGCGATCGAGGATCGGGCGATCGCCCGCCTGCGACACGACCGGCGTCCCGCCAAAACCCGTGGTCCGGCAGAACAGGTCGTAGAGCGGCGCCGAGGCGTAGGCGAAGCCGCCCATGCCGGCCGTCGCGAGGAAGAGGCGCCGAGCGACCTTCCTGTTCTTGGCAGCGATGTCGGCCCTGGGATCGCTCATCCGTAGCCGCCCATGCGCACGATCGTGAGGGCGAAGAACATCACCGCCAGCACGATCAGGAAGCCCGCAATGAAGAAATTCTTGCCGCGCTGGCGGCGGTGCATGTCGGTATCGCCCGGGCGACGGTCCTGTGCCATGGCGGCCATCATCCCGCGATCCGGCCCACGGCCAGATCGACCGGCAGCGCCGCGAACAGCGCCGCGAGATAGATCAGCGAATAGCGGAACATCCGGCGCGCAGGACCAAAGGCGGTCTCGTCGTCGGCCGTGCGCCAGACGGCGATCGCGTGAGCGATGAAGCCGAGGCAGAGAGCCAGGGCGATCGTGCCGTAAACCCAGCCGACCGAGCCCATCAGCGTGGGCACCATGGCGACCGGCAGCAGCAGCAGTGTGTAGATCACCATCTGCCGCTTGGTCTCGCGCGGACCGGCCACCACGGGCAGCATCGGCACGCCGGCGCGGAGATAGTCCTCGCGGCGATAGAGGGCGAGCGCCCAGAAATGCGGCGGCGTCCAGAGGAAGACGAGAAGGAAGAGCGCGATGGCGACGGCAGAGACGTCGCCGGTCGCGGCGGCCCAGCCGATCACCGGCGGGAAGGCGCCGGCGGCGCCGCCGATCACGATGTTATGCGGCGTGCGGCGCTTCAGCCAGATCGTGTAGATGAAGACGTAGAACAGGATGGCCGCGGCCAGAAGGGCGGCCGCCACCATGTTCGTCGACACCGCCATCAGCAGTACCGAGAAGATCGACAGGAGCAGGCCGAAACCCAGCGCATCGTCGGGGGCCACGCGGCCGGCCGGCAGCGGACGGTTGCGCGTCCGCGCCATCAGCGCGTCGAGATCGCGCTCGTACCACATGTTGATGGCACCGGCCGCACCCGAGCCCAGCGCGATCGCGATCACGGCCACCAGCATCTTGAGCGGATGGATATGCACGGGCGCGATCAGGACGCCGATCCAGCCCGTGAACACCACCAGCGACATCACGCGCGGCTTCAGCAGGTCGATGTAGTCACGCACGCGCGCGGGCGCCGTGGCGGTGTCGATTCTGTCCGAAAGAGTGTGCGCGGTCTCGCTCATGTGCCTTTCAAGGCGAAGGCGCCTTCTTGGGGGGCCTCCGCTCCGTTCCTAGTGGTGCGCCGTCGGCGAGATGTGCGGCAGTTCCTCGAACGTGTGGTACGGCGGCGGCGAGGACACGGTCCATTCCAGCGTCGTGGCGCCCTCGCCCCAATAGTTGGCGCCGACCTTGCGGCCGAACAGGAGGGTGCCGAACACCACGAAGATCAACCAGAAGATCGTCGAGCCGAACGACAGGAACGCACCGATCGAGGACAGGTAGTTCCAGTGCGCCATCGCATCCGGGTAATCGACGTAGTGGCGCGGCATGCCGGCCAGGCCCGAGAAGTGCATCGGGAAGAACGTCAGGTTCACGGCGACGAACGTCACCCAGAAATGCACCTGGGCCGCCCACTCCGGATACTGCCGGCCCGACATCTTGCCGATCCAGTAGTAGAAGCCGGCAAACATGCCGAACACCGCACCGAGCGACAGCACATAGTGGAAGTGCGCGATCACGTAGTAGGTGTTGTGCAGCGAGTAGTCGACGCCGGCATTCGCCAGAACGACGCCGGTCACGCCGCCGACGGTGAACAGGAAGATGAAGCCGATCGCCCACAGCATCGGGATGGTGAGGCGGATCGAGCCGCCCCACATCGTGGCGATCCACGAGAAGATCTTCACGCCCGTCGGGACGGCGATCACCATCGTCGCGGCCACGAAGTAGGCCCGCGTGTCGACGTCCATGCCGACCGTGTACATGTGGTGCGCCCACACGACGAAGCCGACGACGCCGATCGCCACCATCGCGTAGGCCATGCCGAGATAGCCGAAGATCGGCTTGCGGGCGAAGGTCGAGATGATGTGGCTGATGATGCCGAACGCCGGCAGGATCATGATGTAGACTTCGGGGTGCCCGAAGAACCAGAACAGGTTCAGGAACAGCGTCGGATCGCCGCCGCCCTCTGCCTTGAAGAACGAGGTGCCGAAGTTGCGGTCCGTCAGCAGCATCGTGATCGCGCCGGCGAGGACCGGCAGCGCCAGCAGCAGCAGGAACGCCGTCACGAGCACCGACCAGGCGAACAGCGGCATGCGGTGCAGCGTCATGCCCGGCGCGCGCATGTTCAGGATGGTGGTGATGAAGTTGATCGCGCCAAGGATCGACGACGCGCCGGCAATGTGCAGCGAGAAGATCGCGAGATCCATGCCCGCGCCCTGGTTGATCGTGAGCGGCGGATAGATCGTCCATCCGGTGCCCACGCCGCCGCCGATCAGGGCGGACATCAGCAGCAGGATGAAGGCCGGAGGCAGCAGCCAGAAGCTGATGTTGTTCATGCGCGGGAACGCCATGTCGGGCGCCCCGATCATCAGCGGCACGAACCAGTTGCCGAAGCCGCCGATCAGGCCCGGCATGACGACGAAGAACACCATGATCAGGCCGTGCGCCGTCACGACCGTGTTCCAGAAGTGGCCGTCCGGGGTGCCGTCGGCGCCGTTGAAGTACTGGACGCCCGGCTGCATGAGCTCGAGGCGCATGTAGACCGAGAATCCGGCGCCGATCAGGGCCGCGAAGATCGAGAAGACAAGGTACATCGTTCCGATGTCCTTGTGGTTCGTGCTGTACAGCCACCGCTTGATGCCGGTTGGCGTGTGATCGTCATGCCCGTGGGCGTGGTGGTCGTGGGCGGCGCCGTGCGCGGTGGCCATTCTGTATCTCCTGCGGAGAAGCGCTTAGCGGTTGGCGGGAGCGGTGGCGGACGCGACGTCGGTCGCAGGCGCGAGCCCGGCGGCCTTCTTCTTGTCCGCAACCCACTTGTCGAAATCGGCCTTGGAGACCACGCGAATGCCAATCGGCATGAAGCTGTGGTTCTGGCCGCAGATCTGCGAGCACTGGCCGAAATAGAGGCCCTCTTCCTTGACGCTGATCCAGCCCTCGTTGAGGCGGCCGGGAATCACCGTCTTCTTGATGCCGAAGCCCGGGACGGTCCAGCCGTGCATGCTGCCGCCCTCGGCGGTGCCGATGATGCGCACGACCGTGTTGGCCGGGATCACCATTTCCTCGTCGACGGCGAGCAGGCGCGGCACCTGCGGCTTGGTCTTGGCGCGATCGGCCTCGCTCAACATGCGGCTCTCGATCGTGAAATCGCCCTGGTCCGGGTAGTTGTAGGACCAGTACCACTGGTGTCCGGTGACCTTCACCGTCAGAGCCGCATCCGTCGCCTTGTCGCTGTAGTAGAGCAGGCGGAACGACGGAATGGCGATCACGACCAGGATCAGGATCGGAATGATCGTCCAGGCGATCTCGAGCAGCGTGTTGTGGGTGACCGTCGTCGGCGTGGGGTTGCGGCCGGCATGGAAGCGCCAGACGGCGTAGACCAGCAGCAGCAGCACGAAGACGCAGATCAGGGTGATGATCACCAGCAGCAGGTCATGCAGCGATTCGACCCGCTCCATGATCGGCGTGTAGGGCGGCGGAAAATTCAGCTGCCAATCATGCGGCACGCCAATGACCTTCTGCGCCTGGGCAGGCGCCGCGATGCCGAATCCGGCCATTGCCGCCAACAGCCCAAGAACGCCCAAAACGCGCTTAACGACCATGCATCCGTCCCCTCGGCGGTTAAGACCCGGCAGGTTTTCCGACCCGCAAAATCCCCCGCATTTCAAACGGGTTAGTACCAGATATAGCCGTGGGTCGTAACGGGTTTTCAGCCCGTGTCGGTATGTGGCGGCCGGTCGCAGCCGGCCGCAGGATGGGGAAAGCCGGCCGCCCCGGAGCGCGGCTCAGGCCCTCTCCCCGGCTCATTCGCCCCCCGATCACGCCCCGAAGTTGCCGCTTGTCTTTCGAAGATCGCCCTTTAAGGTCCGCCCGCCGCGGCCGGACCGCGGCTTCGCCGAAGGAAATCGTCATGCGGCTCGCCTTTCTGACGCCCGTCCTTGCCGTCATTCTCATGTTCGCAGGAGCAGCCTCCGCCATGGATAAGGAAAATACTCTCTACATCGACCTCAAGGACGGCCGCGTCGTCATCGAGATGCGCCCCGACCTCGCCCCCAAGCACGTCGCCCAGATCAAGAAGCTGGCGCGCGAGGGCAAGTACGACGGCGTGGTCTTCCACCGCGTGATCGACGGCTTCATGGCGCAGACCGGCGATCCGACCGGCACCGGCAGCGGCGGCATGGGCGAAACGCTCAAGGCCGAGTTCTCCAAGGAGCCGCACAGCCGCGGCGTGGTCTCGATGGCCCGCACCAACGACCCGAACAGCGCCCGCAGCCAGTTCTTCATCGTCTTCAAGGACTCGAACTTCCTCGACGGCCAGTACACCGTCTGGGGCAAGGTCACGTCCGGCATGGAATTCGTCGACAAGATCAAGAAGGGCGCGCCGGGCTCGGGCGCCGTGTCGGCGCCGCCGGACAAGATGATCAAGGTCCAGGTCGCGGCGGACGCGAAGAGCTAGGCTCCCCCGCGTCCGGCCCGGACGTCTACTTGGTAACGGTGTGGAAGGCCTTGGCGATGACCTGCCAACGGCCTTCTACTTTCAGAAGCGTCAGATAGTCCGTGAAGTAGCGCGGCGGAATCTGGCACTCGACCTTGGCGAAGGCCGTCGCCGGGCCCGAGAAATCGATCGACACGATGCGATCGCGGCGTTCGCTGCCGCTTTCCTTGGCGGATTTGCGGCTCTCTACCATCTTGAACCAGTCGGCACGCGGCATGTCCGCGGCCTTGCCGTCAGGCCCGGCGCTGTAGAGGTGCGACGCGGGATGGAATGCTTCGCCGAGCTTCTTCGTATCGCCCTCGTAAAGCCCGTCGAAATAGACCTGCAGCACCTTCTCGATCGCCGCGACGTCGGAACTCATCTCGCTTCTCCCTCTTTCAAATCGCGCCGTTGGGCGCCACCAGGATCTTGCCGTTGCGTCCGCCCTTGTCGGCGTGCGCCAGCGCGTCCTTGATCTTCTCGATTGGATAGACCGTGTCCACCGGGGCGTACAACGTACCCGCCATCACCTGCGCCGCAAGGTCGGCGTAGATCTCGCGGATCCTTGCCGCGTCGCGCTTGGCGAGGCCGCGGCCCAGCATGAAGCCGGTCAGCTTGATGCCGCGATAGATCAGGTTGCTGCGTCCGACCCTGGGATCCTCGCCGCTCATCGATCCGTAGTGCACCACGGTGCCCTCGGTTGCGACGCAGTCCACGATACGCCCCGTGGCGGCACCGCCGACCGCCTCGATGCCGAGCCGGATCGCGGCGTTGCCCGTCGCACCGGCCACCCGTGCCGCGAGGTCGTCGTCATCGACCAGCACCACATCAGCGCCCAGTGCCTTCAGGGCCTCCCCCAGCTCGGCGCGGCGCACCACGTTCACCGTCCGCAGGCCGCGCTGGTGAGCCTGCACGATCAGCAGCCGCCCCACCGCGGAGTTGGCGACATTCTGGATCACCCACTCCCCGGGCGCGAGATCGACGAAGTCGGACAGCATCAGCCGCGCCGTGGGCGGATTGATGCGCACCATCGCCGCCTGGCGCAGGTCGATCCCCGCCGGCAGCGGAATGGCGTCCTCGCCCTTCACCCGCCGCTTCTGCGTCCAGTTCTCCCGCTGCAGGTTGATGACCAGATCACCCGTCTTCACATGCTTCACGGCCGAGCCGACGGCGGTGACGCGGCCGACGCATTCGGCGCCCGGCGTCGCCGGCAGCGGCGGCTTGAGCCGGTAGCTGCCCTTGCAGAACCACATGTCCGCGGGATTGATCGGGAAGGCGAGCACGTCGAACACGACCTCGTCGGCCGCCGGCTCCCCGACGTCCGGGACCTCGGCGCAGCGCGCCACGTCCCACGGCGTCCCGTACCGATCGATCAGCACCTGCTTCATGCCGCGCCTCCGCCCGATGGTCACGGGCACTTTGTTGGCCCGTCGATTGCTTATATGGTGATTTGACAGGGGGTGAAATGCCGGATGGCGATCAAGGCATTCGATGAGATGAATTCGGGCACGGACGGTTCGGTCCGGGTGCCCTACCGCAGTGTCGCCGACTGGCTGGCGCGGACCTCGCCCGAGCGGGTGGCGGCCACGCGCGCCGAGGTCGATCTCTTCTACCGGCGACACGGCATCACCTTCGGCGCCTACGGCGCGGCCGAGGGGGCCGAAACGACCATTCCCTTCGACATCATCCCGCGCGTCATCGCCTATGACGAATGGCAGTACCTGCACAAGGGACTCTCGCAGCGCGTGCAGGCGTTGAACGCCTTCCTGAGCGACGCCTACGGCCAGCGCGAAATCTGCCGCGCCGGGATCATCCCCGAGGAGCAGATCCTGATGAACGGCGAGTTCGTCGCCATGGCGCAGGGGCTGCAACTGCCCGGCGGCGTGCACGCCCACATCGCCGGCATCGATCTCGTGCGCGTCGGCGAGAAGGATTTCTACGTCCTCGAGGACAATGTGCGCACGCCCTCCGGCGTCTCCTACGTGCTGGAGAATCGCGAGGTCATGATGCGGCTGGCGCCGGAGCTGTTCGCCGCCAAGAGCGTCCTGCCTGTGGCCGACTATACCGAGGAATTGCTGGCCACCCTGCGCTCCGTGTCGTTCAGCGACGGCCATGAGCCCAATGTCGTGCTGCTGACGCCCGGCCACTACAACAGCGCCTATTTCGAGCACGCCTTTCTCGCCGACGAAATGGGCATCGAGCTGGTGAAAGGCTCCGACCTGTTCGTCGACGAAAGCCGCGTCTTCATGCGCACGCCGCGCGGGCCGCAGCGGGTCGACGTGATCTACCGCCGCGTCGACGATGCCTTCCTCGATCCGCTGGCGATGCGTCCCGACTCCTTCCTTGGCGTCGCCGGCCTGCTCGGCGCGCTGCGCGCCGGCCGCGTGAACATCGTGAACGCGCTGGGCAACGGCGTGGCCGACGACAAGTCGACCTACACCTACGTGCCGGAGATGGTGCGCTTCTATCTCGGCGAGGAGCCGATCCTGCAGAACGTGCCGACCTGGCGCTGCGACCGGGCCGACGACTACAAGTACGTGCTGGAGCATCTCTCCGAGATCGTGGTCAAGGAAGTCCATGGATCGGGCGGCAAGGGCATGCTGGTCGGCCCGACGTCGAGCAAGGCCGAGATCGAGGAATTCCGCGCGCTCCTCAAGGCGCGACCGGACAACTACATTGCCCAGCCGACGCTCTCGCTCTCGACCTGCCCGACCTTCGTGAACCAGGGCGTGGCGCCGCGGCATGTCGACCTCCGGCCCTTCGTGCTCTCGGGCAAGAAGATCACCATCGTGCCGGGCGGCCTCACCCGAGTCGCCCTCAAGGAGGGATCCCTGGTGGTGAACTCGAGCCAGGGCGGCGGCACCAAGGATACCTGGGTGCTGGCGCCGGACGCGCCGGCGGATGGCAGTTAGGCCGCACCGATGCTGAGCAGTACCGCCAAGAATCTCTACTGGATGGGCCGCTACCTGCAGCGCGCCAAGTCGACGGCGCGGCTGATCGAGGCGACCCAGCGCATGGCCCTTCAGTCGCGCGGCGAGGAGGCCGCCGGCGTCGCCGCGATCTTCGGCATGGAGGACGAGTTCCGCCAGAGCCAGGCGCAGGGTCAGCGCCTTGCCAGCCTGATCGACTTCCTGGTCCTCGACGAGAACAATCCCTCCTCGATCGTCAACTCGATCGGCGCGGCCCGGCGCAACGCCCGCGAGGAACGCAACAACATCACCGTCGACGTGTGGGAGAGCCTGAACGCACTCTGGCTGGAACTGACCGCCCGGCTGCGCGGCAATCGCGCGACCCTCGACCGCGGCGCGCTGATCGAGTCGGTGAAGAAGCAGGCGGTCATGATCTTCGGCGCGGCAGCAGTGACTCTGTTGCGGGACGAGGCCAACAACTTCCTGCAGCTCGGCGCCTTCCTCGAGCGCGCCGACAATACCGGCCGCATCCTCGACGTGAAGTTCCATCTCCTGCGGCCCGACGGCAGTCCGAGCGCCGAAGGGCTCGACTATTTCGCGTGGTCGGAGCTGCTGGCCTGCATCGGGGCCGTCCGCACCTACCGGCGCATCTATCGAAGTTCGCTCCATCCGATGAAGGTCGCCGAGCTGATGATGTTGCGGCGCGACGTGCCGCGTTCGGTTCATCACTGCCTCTGGATGGTGGACCTCAACATGCGGGAGCTGGCCGAGGCCTACGGAACACGGGGTGAAGCCGACCGGCTGGCCGGTGAACTTCACGCCCGGCTGCGCTACGCCCGCATCGACCGGGTATTCGAGATCGGCCTGGCCAAGTTCCTCGGCGAGCTCCGGGGCGACATCGGCACGCTGTCCGACGAAATCGGCCGCCAGTTCCTCCTGGATTGAGCAGAATGATGCGCTTCTCCGTCCATCACGCCACGCGCTTCCAGTTCGACCAGCCGTCCGGCCATTCGATCCATGACGTGCGTCTCACGCCCAAGCCCGCGGCGGCACAGCGCATCGTTTCGTGGCGCATCGACGGACCCGGCAAGAAGTCGGAGTGGAAGGACGGGCACGGCAACCAGGTCACCACCTTCTCGGTCGCCCGGCAGCACGACAGTGTGGAGATCGTGGTCCAGGGTCTCTACGAGTACAGCGGCACCGACCAGTGGCTGCGCTATGCCGAGGAACCGACTCTCCCCGCCCCTTTCTGGCTCCGCAATTCCGGCCTTGCGCGACACGACGCGAGCTTCGATCCGCTGATCGAGGGCTTCGCGAACCGCGCCGCCGATCCCGCACAGCGCGTCGCCGTGCTGCATGAGCTGATGAAGCGCATCTCCGAACGGGTCGCCTACAAGACCGGGGCGTCGACCGTCGATACCACAGCGATCGAGGCGCTGACCCGCGGCGCCGGCGTGGCGCAGGACGAAGCCCACATCTTCATCGCCTGCTGCCGCCGCCTGGGCGTGCCGGCGCGGTACGTCAGCGGCTACCTGCGCAACGACGATCCCGAACTTCATGTCGGTCGCACCAGCCATTCCTGGGCAGAGGCCTGGGTGCCGGGACTGGAATGGGTGGGTTTCGATCCGGCCAACGGCATCAGTCCGCGCGGCGACAGCCTGCGCGTCGCGGTCGGCCTCGATTATCGTGATGCGGCCCCGGTCAGCGGCCGCCGCGTCGGTTTCGGTGACGCCAAGATGACGGTCGAGGCGTCGGTCCAACTGATCGACTAGGTAGGCGTCGCCCCGCCCCGCCTGTGTTGCCAGATAGCCACGAGCAGCGCCACCGCATGGCGGGCCTGGATGAGCGCGCCGATGGAGATGAGCGTGATCGCCACGGTCAGGAGCGTGTATTCGAGGCCCGCCGTGTTCACGATGCGGTCGGGCAGGGCGATCATGGCCACCGCGATCTCGGCAAACAGGCCGAGCACCAGTTGGGCGACCCCGTATTCGTGGCACATTTCGTCGAGATGGACCTGCCAGGCCTCGTCCGACCGGCCCGTCACGCCGAACCGCTTGCGGATCACGGCGCGCTCCTCGAGCGCCACGCCCCAGCCGATCATGATCAGCGCGATCGTGGAGGTGATGGTGACGGGCTCGTGGGTGTCCACGTGCCGGTTCACGCTCTTCAGCACGTCGATGACCGTGAGCACCATCGGAAACAGGATGGCCACGTTCACCAGGGCGATGAAGGCCGGAGAGATCAGTGGCCGCAACGGTATGAACAGGAACTTCATCTCGGCCCCTTTGCCCTAGCGCCGGTACGGCCCGCCCGACGAGAAATACCGGCCCGTCGCCTTGCGGAAACGGCCCGTCGCGACTAGCTTCGCGCCGCTCCAAAAATGCCTGAAGGAGGCATACTCGTCATGGCTTTCATCGCCGATCGTCTCAGCCGCATCAAGCCGTCTCCGACCAATGCCGCGCAGGGCAAGTTCCTGGAGATGAAAGCGGCGGGCAAGGACGTCATCGGACTGGCCGCCGGCGAGCCGGACATGCCGACGCCCGACCACATCAAGGAAGCGGCGATCCAGGCGATCCGCAACAACGACACTAAGTACACCGCCGTGCCGGGCACGCCGGCGCTGCGCCAGGCGATCGTCGCCAAGATGAAGCGCGACCACGGGCTCGACTACAAGCCGAGCCAGACCGTCGTCACCTCGGGCGGCAAGCAGATCATCTTCAACGCCATGCTGGCGACCCTGAACCCCGGCGACGAGGTGATCGTCCCGGCGCCCTACTGGGTCTCGTACCCCGAAATGGTGATGTTCGGCGACGGCACCCCCGTCATCGTCCAGTGCAAAGAAGAGAACGGTTTCAAGCTGACGCCGGAGGATCTCGACCGCGCCATCACGCCCAAGACCAAGTGGATCATCCTGAACTCGCCCAGCAACCCGACGGGCGCCGCCTACACCAAGGCCGACCTCCGCGCGCTGTGCGACGTCCTGCTGAAGCATCCGCACGTCTACATCCTCACCGACGACATGTACGAGAAGCTCGTCTACGACGACTTCGTGTTCGCCACGCCGGCCGAGGTCGAGCCGCGCCTCTACGATCGCACCCTGACGATGAACGGCGTGTCGAAGGCCTACAGCATGACCGGCTGGCGCATCGGCTACGCGGCCGGGCCGCAGGAGCTGATCAACGCCATGATCACCGTGCAGTCGCAGAGCACGTCGAACGCCAGCTCGATCAGCCAGGCCGCCGCCGTCGCCGCCCTGAACGGCCCGACCGACTTCATCCCGAAGAACGTCGCGATCTTCAAGCAGCGCCGCGACCTCGTGGTGTCGATGCTGAACCAGTCCAAGGGCATCAAGTGCCCGCGTCCCGAGGGCGCGTTCTACGTCTACCCGTCGGTGGCCGGCCTGATCGGCAAAAAGACGCCGGACGGCAAGGTCATCAAGGACGACACCGACTTCGTGAACTACCTGCTCGAGGCCGAGGGCCTCTCGGTGGTCCAGGGATCGGCGTTCGGCCAGGGCCCGGCCTTCCGCATCTCCTACGCCACGGCGACGGAGCTGCTCGAGGAAGCCGGCCGCCGCATCCAGCGCGCCTGCGCCGCGCTGAACTGACCCACGCCGACGGCGGAACGACGGGCGCCCGCCCGCCGCTCCGTCGCGCGGCGGCGAGGCCGAACCACGCCCCTGCCGGCTTGGTCCCTCAGCGCCACAAGACGAAGGCGATGCAGGCGGCGGTGATCGTTCCCACGAAGCCGAGGGCGAACAGGGCCCTGCCGGTCCGGTCGACGAGTACGGTCGAACGGCCTTCCAGGCGGGTCTTCTCGCCGACCAGCGCCGTGATGATGCAGACAAGGCAGAGCGCGAAGAAGACGTAGAAGCCGTATTCGACGGCGATCACGTACCCGACATTGCCCAACTGCGAATTGATCGACGAGAGAAGCACCGCGCCCGAAAGCCCGGCGGTGATCGCCACCGTGACCTTGGCCGCCGCCAGGACCGGCGGGAAATAGAGCGTCGCGAACATGATCAGCGTCATCAGGCCGACCGGAAGAAGGGTCTTGATGAGGGTCGTGGCGATGTCGCGCTGCACCTCGATCAGCATCGCGAAGCCCGACAGTTCCCGCACCCGATCGAGGCCGACGAGGCCGGGATCGCCGAGGCCGGAGCGCGATACCAGGATTTCGCGCACCTCGGTCACCCGCAGCGGCTGCCATTGCGTGAGATTGCGGAACGCCTTGGGAGCGGCCGTGCCGCCGAAGGCATTGGTCGCCCCGAACCCCGCATCGATACCCTCGAAGGCGCTGCGGTCGAGGACATAGACCATCCGGTCGCTGGCGGCGCGGGCGTTGAAGAAGCGGATTTCCAGCTTCTGGCGATCGGCGGGATACCGCCGCAGGTCGAAGTCGTTCTTGAAATCCCCGCTGACCCGCCACAGGCGGTAGGTCGTGCCGTCGTCGAGATCGCGCTGGCTGGCCGGGCGCGCGCTCGCGAAGGTGCCGCGGATCATGTCCGGAAACTCGAACTGCACCGGATCGGCGTCGGTCGCCGCCAAGCCTCGCGCGAAACGCACCCAGACGTAGAAGTCCGCGGAGAAGACCGACTGGGCGACATCGATGCGGGCGATCTCGTTGAGAAAGATGCCGGTATAGACGACCTGCTGCCGCCGCGCGTATCGCCCGGGGCCGATTTCGACCAGCGTGCCGGCCGCGACTTCCTCCGCCGCCGACGACGATACGGGAACGAGCTGGATCGGCGCCGATTCGAAGAGCCCACCCTTGCCGAAGCGCCCCATCCTGATGGGGAGCGAGCGTCCCCGCTCCGGCGTGAACCACATGGGACCGAGCAATCCCGGCACGGCGCGGGCAGGCCCGTTCAGGGAAGCGAGATAGTCGAAAGCCGCCTTCCGCCGACTGCGCAGGTCGGTGGCGTTCTTGCTGGCGAAGGCCGCCCGGATGGCGGCGATGGCGAGCTGCGCCGAATCGTAGGCCTGCACCGAGAGCCACGAAACCGACGCCTCCGGGCCGAAGCGCGCCCGGTAGCGTTCCGTGAAGGCGAGCGTCTCGGCGTTGGCGCTGTCGAGGATCACCGGCGTGGCGATGAAGAGATCCCGCGTGAAGTGACCCGGCGCGCGGCGCTCCTCCGGCTGGTCGCGGAACAGATTGAAGAAGGACTGATCGCTGAGCACGCCGGGGCCGAGCACCGGCGCGGTGACGCCGGCGCGGCGCAGACCCATCATGATGGGGGCTGCATCGGCTTCCAGAGCGCCCAGCACGACGGCGGGCTTGCCGGGATCGGCGGCAATCCTGCGCACTGCCTCGTCCCGCTCCGCCGCGTTCCTGAAAGGATGGTAGGTCGTTTGCAGCCCGAGCCGTTCGGCGCCGCGCCTGAACCCATCGGCGATCGTCTGGCCGTAGCCGTTGTCGGCAAATACCACCGCCGCCCGCCCTCCACCCAGCGCATGGCGAAGATAGTCGGCCACCGATTCGCCTAGGTCGCTGTTGCGGAAGACGGTCTGGAAGGTCGTGGCGTTGTTCGTGACCAGATCGCTGCCCGCGGTCGAGACGATCGACGCGATGCCCGCCTGGGCGAAGGCCGGCCCTGCCGGCAGTGCCAGGATCGAGAGGACCGGGCCCACGGCCACGATGGCCCCGCTCTCGCCGACGCGGGTGGCCGCTTCGCGCGCACCGGCTTCGGTGCTGCGGTCGTCCTGGATCTCGAGTTCGATGCGAGGGCCGACACCGCTTGCATTGGCTTCATCGACGGCCAGGCGGACGCTGTCGAGAAAGGGCTTGCCGTAGGATGCCTCGTATTCACCGGTGCGGCTCACGACCACGCCGAGCTTGGCCGTCGCATTCTGGGCTGCCGCCGGCGGCGCCCCCATCAGCAGCAAGCCGAACACCAGCACCAGGAGCCGCGATGCGACCGGAAGGACTTTACTCATGACCACTCATCGGCCTCGATGGAACAACGCGGATCGCCGGGTCCGGCGGGAAATCTATACCAACTCCTACCTTACACCCGCATTGACTCGCTCAACCCGGAGTGAAAGCATTTTCACCGACAAAGGGCTTCGCTCCGATCGCGGCGTTGCGGGTTGATCCCCGCGTTTGGCTGACGGCCGGAAGTTGAGTGAGAGCGACCGTTCGCGGACGCTGGGGCTGCCCGTCCTTCCGGACGCCGTCCGGAGCTTCTACGCGCGTTTTTCGCGAGAAGGAGGACGTTGTCATGGCCGAATTCAAGACGGAGACGATCACGGGCGGCAGACCAGGCAGCGGCGCGCATCGCGTGGTGGCGCTGTGCGGGCCGTACCTGTCGGGCAAGACGAGCCTGCTGGAAAGCATCCTCTATGCCACGGGGGCCATCGGCCGGCGCGGTTCTACGCGCGCGGGCAC
Organism: Reyranella aquatilis; assembly: GCF_020880995.1. Lineage (GTDB taxonomy): Bacteria > Pseudomonadota > Alphaproteobacteria > Reyranellales > Reyranellaceae > Reyranella > Reyranella aquatilis. The sequence continues at coordinate 216,420 of NZ_JAJISD010000009.1, forward strand.
CTCGATCGGCGACGGCACCGCCGAGGCGCGCAAGCGCGGCATGGGCACCGAGATCAACGTCGCTTCCATCGACTATCTCGGCGACCAGTGGACGTTTCTCGACGTCCCGGGCTCCATCGAGTTCCAGCATGACGCCTTCGCGGCGCTCGCGGTGTGCGACACCGCCGTCGTCGTCTGCGAGCCCTCGCCCGAGCGCGTGATGGCTCTCACGCCGCTCCTGAAGTTCATCGAGGACCGGCGCATCCCGCACATCATCTTCGTCAACAAGATCGACTCTGCCGAGGTCCGCGTGCGCGACATGCTGTCGGCCCTGCAGACTGTGTCGCGGCGCAAGCTGCTGCTGCGCCAGGTGCCGATCCGGCGCGCCGCGGCCGACGGCAGCGAGGAAACGGTGGGCTATGTCGATCTGGTGAGCGAGCGCGCCTATCGCTACCGGAGCAGCGGCGCCTCCGACCTGATCGAGATGCCGGCCGAGATCCTGCCGCGCGAGGCCGAGGCCCGGCGCGACATGCTCGAGACCCTTTCGGAGTTCGACGACACGCTGCTCGAACAGCTGATCGAGGACATCGCGCCGGAGAAGTCGCTGATCTATCGCGACCTTCACGACGAGTTCGGCTCGGACCAGATCGCGCCGGTCCTGCTGGGCGCCGGCGATCGCGAGAACGGCGTGCGGCGCCTGCTGAAGGCGCTGCGCCACGACACGCCGTTCGTCGGACAGTCGGCGGACCGGCGGGCGCTTGCCTGCGGCGATGCCGTCGCCGCCGAGTGCTTCAAGGTCGTGCACCAGAGCCACGCCGGCAAGCTTTCGCTCTGCCGGATCTGGTCCGGCCGGCTGACCGAGGGCCAATCGGTCGGCGGGCAACGGATCGGCACGATCCTGCGCCCCTTCGGACAGCGGTTCGACAAGACGACGGAGGCGCGCGCGGGCGAGATCGTGGCGCTGGCCAAGGTCGAGGCGCTGTCGTCGGGTCAGATACTGGGTCCCGACGGGATCGCCGCCTCGCCCGATTTCCCCGAAGCCGACCCGCCGGTGTTCGCGCTCGCCGTGTCCGCCCGCAACCGGAACGACGAGGTGAAGCTTTCCGGCGCGCTGCACAAGATCGTCGAGGAGGATCCCTCGCTGTCCTTCGAGGCGCGGGCGGAGACCCACGAGTTGCTGCTCAGGGGCCAGGGCGAGATGCACCTCAAGGTCGCCGTCGACAAGCTCGCCGGCCGCTACAATGTCGCCGTCGAGACGACGACGCCGAGGGTCGCCTATCGCGAGTCGATCCAGGCCGGCACGCAGCAGCATGCGCGCTACAAGCGGCAGACCGGCGGCCACGGCCAGTTCGCCGACATCAAGGTCGAGGTCAAGCCGCTGCCGCGCGGCTCGGGCTTCCGCTTCGTCGACCGGATCGTGGGCGGCGTCGTGCCGCGCAACTTCATCCCGGCCGTCGAACAGGGGCTGATCGAGTACCTGAAGGAGGGACCGCTCGGCCAACCGGTGGTCGACATCGAGGTGACGCTGTTCGACGGCCAGTACCACGCCGTCGACAGTTCGGAGATGTCGTTCAAGATGGCCGCGCGCATCGCCTTGAGCGAGGCCATGCCCAAGTGCAGGCCGGTCCTGCTGGAGCCGATCCTGAGGGTCACGGTGAGCGGGCCCAGCGAATCGACGCCGCGGCTGCAACGGCTGATCTCGGGCCGCCGCGGACAGCTCCTGGGCTACGACGCCCGCCCCGGCTGGCCGGGCTGGGACGAGGTCTCCGCGCTGATCCCGGAAGCCGAGATCGCCGACATGATCGTGGAGATCCGGTCGGTCACCCAGGGGATCGGCAGCTTCCGTACCGGGTTCGATCACCTGCAGGAACTGGCCGGACGAACGGCCGAACGGATCGTCGAAGAGACGAAGAAGCGTCAGGCGGCCTGAAGCCGGTACCGGCAGGTCACAAGGCAGTGAGGCCGGCCGAACATCCTTCTCCGGCCTCGACCCGCATCTCATATTCGTCCCGTGGAATGGTTCCACGGGAGAACGGTTCATGTTGAAGAGAAGGTCTCTGATGGTGGGTGGCCTGGTGGTGGCCTCCGCATCGTCACTGACCCGCGTCGCGAATGCCCAGTCTGGGCGCCCGACGCTGGTGTTCGTCGGCCACGAACTTTGAGGCGGCTGCAAGATCTGGCGTGCCCAGTCTGAGCCTGAATTCCTCAAGTCGGACGCCTTCAAGAAGATGGACTACCAGGTCGTCCATCCGGCCACCGGCGACCTCGTGATGGTCGAGGGAAGCTGGCCCGCCGCGGCCAGGCCCATCCGGGCGGCCTTCCTCGAAAGCGAAGACGGCAAGAAGAGCCCCAATGCCACGCCACGCTTCATCCTCTTCCAGGATGGCAAGATCGTCCTCACCGTCACCGGCAATGCCGGCTGGAAGGACAAGATGTGGCCCCGCATCCAGGAAGTGACGGCCACCAAGGCCTAGTTTCCGGCGGACCGGCATTGCTCCATATTGGCCTCGTGGGATCTGCCACGAGGGGAGACGTAGTTCGATGCTGAAGAGACGCAATCTGATGGCGGGCGGGCTTGGAGTGGCCGCCGCGCCGATGCTGGCGCGCGCCGTCGCCGCCCAAGGCGCCAAGAAGCCCATCCTGATTTTCGCCGGTGACGAGACGTCGGAGGCCTGCAAGGTCTGGCGCACGCAGTGGGAGCCGCTCTTCAAGCAGGCGCCGGTCTTCCAGAAGGTCGACTATCGGGTCGTGTTCGCCAAGACCCCGCAGCTGCTGCTGAAGCCCGTGAGCTGGCCCGCCGATCTTCGCTGGGTGCTCGACGCCTTCCTCATGAGCGAGGTGGGAATTGCCCAGGGTGCCGAGACGCCGCGCTTCTTCCTGATCCAGAACGGCCAGATCACCTTCACCGCCGTCGGCAACAACGCCTGGCGCGACGTCATGTGGCCGACCCTGCTCGACGTGACCAACTCGCAGCCTTAGGTTTTTCGTTACGTCACGTTGCGTCACAGTGCAGTGAGCAGGGTTGATTTGCGACCATCCGTAGCCGCGCCCATCTAGGGGGCGCGGCGTAACAGGAGTTAGGCAGATGCTGATCAGGCGCACGAAAGGCTGGGAGATCCCGGAGTCGAAGGCGACGTCGGAGAGCCACTTTCTCAATCGACGCGCGATGGTGCGGGCGATGGGGCTCGGTGCGGCCTCGCTCGCCCTGCCCGGGCAACTGATGGCGCAGGACAAGGCGGCCGATCCGTCGGCCGGACTGTATCCCGCCAAGCGCAACGACAAGTATGGCGTGCCGACACCGATGACGGCGGAAAAGCTCGCCACCACCTACAACAACTTCTACGAGTTCGGCACCGACAAGAGCATCTGGCGCGACGCGCAGAAGCTCGAGGTGCGGCCCTGGACGATCAAAGTCGGCGGCATGGTCGAGAAGCCGTTCGAGATCGGCATCGACGATCTGCTGGCGAAGGTCCAGCTCGAGGAGCGTGTCTACCGCTTCCGCTGTGTCGAGACCTGGTCGATGATCGTGCCGTGGAGCGGCTTCCCGGTCCGCTCACTGGTAGAGCTTTGCAAGCCCCTGGGCAGCGCCAAGTTCATGGTCATGAAGACGCTGTCGAGGCCTTCCGTGATGCGCGAGCAGCGCGACCTCCTTTACCCCTGGCCCTATACCGAGGGCCTGGCGATGGACGAGGCGATGAACGACCTCGCCTTCATCGCCACCGGTCTCTACGGCAAGCCCCTTCCCAAGCAGAACGGCGCGCCTCTGCGCCTCATGGCGCCGTGGAAGTACGGCTTCAAGAACGTGAAGTCGATCGTCAGCGTCGAATTCACCGACAAGAAGCCCAAGACCTTCTGGGAGGGTCTGCAATCGAGCGAGTACGGCTTCTGGGCGAACGTGAATCCGGAGGTGGCGCATCCGCGCTGGAGCCAGGCCACCGAGAAGCCGTTGGGCAGCGACCAGCGTATTCCGACCCTGCTCTACAACGGCTACGCCGAGTTCGTGGCGGGGCTCTACGCCAACCGCAAGGCGGAAAAGCTGTTCATGTAGCGCGCCCTCCTTTGCCTCGCCGTGCCGGGCCGCTAAAACGGAGCCCGGCCGGACGAGGCCTCGGGAGGAAATGTGAAGCTCAACCGTCGTACGACCCTGGCCGGCGCCGCCGCACTGGCTGCGAGTTCGCTGTCCAAGGCCGCCTTCGCCCAGGCCTACCCCAACAAGCCGATCAAAATCGTCGTGCCCTTCGCCGCCGGCAGCGCCACCGACCTGACCGCGCGCGGCCTCGGCGCCAAGCTGCAGGACATCCTGAAGCAGCCGGTCGTCATCGAAAACAAGCCGGGCGCCAGCGGGCAGCTCGGCGCCTCGGCCGTCGCGACCGCGCCGGCCGACGGCTACACGCTCCTGATGGGCACGAACACGACGAATGCCGCCAACGGCGCCCTGTTCAAGAAGCTGAGCTACGACATCGACAAGGATTTCGCGCCGATCATGCGCTGCGTGATGGGCGTCAACGCGCTGGTGGTGAACAACGACCTGCCGGTCAAGACCACCGCCGAGCTGGTGGACTACGCCAAGAAGAACCCGGGCAAGCTGAACTATGCCGAGGCCAGCGCCTCGCAGCGCCTGTCGGGCGAGATGTTCAATAAGCTCGCCGGCACCAAGATCGAGCGGGTGCCCTACAAGGCCAGCCCTCAGGCGCTGGGCGACGTGGCTTCCGGCCAGGTCCAGGTGATGTTCCCCGACCTGCCGCAGGCGCTGACCCAGATCGAGGCCGGGCGCGTCCGCGGTCTCGCGACGACCGGCCCCAAGCGCACCACGGTCACGCCGAACCTGCCAGCGATCGCCGAGGCCGTGCCCGGCTATTCGCTGGTCTACTGGCTCGCGGTGTTCGCGCCGGCGGCGACGCCGAAGGACGTGCAAAAAGCGCTGGCCGATGCCATCGCCGAGGCGCTCAAGGATCCCGCGACGGCCAAGGCTATGACCCAGGGCCGCATGGAAATAGCGCCGCTCGCGCTCGACGAGTTCGCCGCCTACGTGAAGGCCGAGACGGCCTGGTGGACCAAGGAAATCCAGGCCGCCGGCATCGAGCCGGAGTGAGGGACGCCATGAGCAAGGTCATCATCGAGAAGAGCGGGCCGGTCAAAACCATCTGGATGAACCGGCCGGAGAAGCGCAACGCGCTCGACAGCGAGCTGATGCGCGAGATGATCGACGCGCTGCAGGCGCCGGTCGCGGCAGAGGATCGTGTCGTGGTGATCCGCGGCAAGGGCAACGTGTTCTGTGCCGGACTCGACATGGCGGAGCGTCGCGAGACGATCGGCGGCGGCAACGCGAGCGGCATCGAAGTGATGCTGCGCGCGGTCGAACTCTGCCCCCTGCCCGTCGTCGCGGTCGTCCACGGCGACGCCATCGCCGGCGGCAACGAGCTGGCGCTTCATTGCGACCTCGTGGTGGCCAGCGACAAGGCGCGCTTCGGCATGTCGCTGGCCCAGGTCGGGCTGGCGCCCAACTGGTTCCTGGCCAAGAAGCTGATGGAAGTGCTCGGCCCCGTCACGACCCGGGAGATGCTGCTGCTGGGCGATCCACTGCCCTCGACCAAGCTGCACGCGCTGGGCCTGATCGCCCGCTGCGTGCCGGCCGACCAGCTCGAGGCCGAGGCGTCCAAGGTCGTCGACCGGCTGGCGGCCAATGCGCCGCTGTCGCTCAAGGCCATGAAGGCGCTCACCGTGAAGCAGCTCGAGTTCCGCGACGGCATCAAGCACGACGACGTCGATGCGCTGGTGCAGGCGGCGATGAAGAGCCAGGACGCGCAGGAAGGCATGAAGGCGCGGCTGGAGAAGCGCACCGCGAAGTTCCAGGGGAGATAGCCATGGCCCTGCGGCTGCGCCTCGAAAAACCCTGGCAGCCGCTGACGGCGGAGAGCGTGCAGCGCCTGCCGGGCCAGCTCGGCGTCTATCAGGTGGCGGATGCCAAAGGCGCCGTGCTCTTTATCGGCCAGGCCGGCGCCCGCTCGCCGTTCGGGCTGCGCTCCGAACTGCAGCGCGAGCATCGGGAACGCGGCGACGGCTGCCAGTTCCGCGTCGAGGTGAACCAGCAGTATCGCACGCGCTGGTTCGAGCTGCTGATGGTGCACAAGGCCGATCACGGCGGCCTCCCGCCCGACAACGCCAAGAACCCGCCGCCGCTGGGGCGGCTCAGTCCGTATTGAAGCCTTGCCCTTCTTCCGCCTCTCCCCCGCTAGGGGGAGAGGTTGGGTGAGGGGGCGACGCACCTCCTGTAACCCCCTCACCTAGCCTCTCCCCCTAGTGGGGGAGAGGAACAAGAGGACAGAGAAAATGGATTTCGAGCCCAACCAGGAACAGCAGATGCTGATCGAGCAGGTCCGCCGCTTCGTGCGGGAGGAGATCATCCCGCTCGAAGCCAAGCTCGATCCCGACGCCTCCGAACTCGATCCCGCCGATCATGCGCGGCTGGTCGAGAAGACCAAGGCGATGGGCCTGTTCGGAATCGATATCCCGAAGGAATATGGCGGTCCCGACATCGACATCGTGACCCGCGTACTGCTCGCCATCGAGATGGCCCAGCATCGCGCCGGTCTCTACGTGCCCTGCTACGGCACCTTCGGTGGCGCGGGCCTCGCGCAGATCTTCGAGGCCAACGAAGACCAGAAGGAGCGCTACCTCTATCCGACGCTGCGCGGCGAGAAGAAGGCGTTCTTCGGCCTGACCGAGCCGTCGGGCGGCAGCGACCCCGCGGGCGCGATCCAGACGCGGGCCGAGCGCAGGGACAATGGCTGGGTGCTGAACGGCGCCAAGCTCTACATCTCCAACGCCGATCGCGCACAGTACGGCATCGTCTTCGCCCGCACCGATTCGTCGAAGGGTCGCGCCGGCATCACCTGCTTCATCATCGACAGCGACACGCCGGGCTTCCACGTGCGGCGTGTCGTCCACACCCTGCGCTCGTCGCACTACGCGACCGAGCTCGAGTTCAAGGATTGCTGGGTCTCGGACCACCAGGTGCTGGGCGAAGTGAACAAGGGCTTCGCGGTCGCCAACGACCGCCTCACCCGCCAGCGCATCCCCTATGCCGCCGGCTGCATCGGCGTCGCCATCGCCGCGCACGAGATGGCGATCGAATGGGCCAAGATGCGCTCGACCTTCGGCGAGAAGCTTTCGCATCGCCAGGCCGTGCAGTGGATGCTGGTCGACAACGAGATCGACATTCGCACCGCCAGGCACTTCACCCTCGAAGCCGCCGAGAAGGCACGGCGCGGCCTGCCCTTCAAGATCGAGGCGTCGATCGCCAAGCTCACGGCGTCGGAAGGCGGCGGGCGCGTCGTCGACCGGGCGATGCAGATCCACGGTGGCATGGGCATGACCAAGGACCTGCCGCTGGAGCGCTGGTATCGCGAGATGCGCATCCGTCGCGTCGGCGAGGGTCCCAGCGAAGTGCAGCGCATGGTGATCGCGCGCGAGATCCTGGGGAGCAACCTGCGATGAGCGCCACAGGCCCGCTCGCCGGAATTAAGGTCGTCGAGTTCGGCCAGAACCTGGCCGGTCCCTATTGCGGCCAGATCCTGGCCTTCCTCGGCGCCGAGGTGGTCAAGGTCGAGCGACCCGAGGGCGACGACGCGCGCAAATGGGGGCCTCCCTTCGTGGAGGGCGATGCGACGGGCTTCATCGCGCTCAATCGCGGCAAGAAGTCGATCACCTGCGATCTCGCCGATCCCGCCCAGCGCGAGGCGCTGATCGAGCGCATCGGCGCCGCCGATATCTTCGTGCACAATCTGCGGGCCGACGTGCCGGCGAAGTTCGGCTTCGACGGGCCTGCGCTCACCCGGCGCTTCCCGCGCCTGATCTATGCCGACCTCGGCGCCTTCGGCCATGCCGGCCCGTGGAAGGACCGGCCGGGCTACGAGCCGATCATCCAGGCCGTCGCCGGCCTCATCTCGCTCAACGGCGATCCGACCGGCCCCGAGGCCCGCATCGGCGTCTCCATCATCGACCTGTCGACCGGCATGTGGACGGCGATCGGCGTGCTGGCGGCGCTGGCCAGGCGCACGGCCACCGGCCAGGGCAGCCTCGTGAACACCTCGCTGTTCGAGAGCGGGCTGATGTGGGCCTCCAACCATGTCGCGGGCTGGTCGGTGACCGGCAAGATGCCGCCGCGCCAGGGCACCGGGCATCCGTCGCTGACGCCCTACCAGGCGTTCGAGTGCAGCGACGGACCGCTGATGATCTGTCCCGGCAACGACCGGCTATGGCGCAAGTTCGCCGAGGCGCTGGGCCATCCGGAATGGCCAGACGAGGAGCGCTTCCGGACCAACGTCCAGCGCAGCGAGCGGCGCGAGCTGCTGCTGGGCATGATCGCCGACATCATGAAGGAGCATCCGCGCGCCCATTGGGCCGCGAAGCTCGACGCGCTGGGGGTTCCCAACGGTCCCCTGAACTCGGTGCCGCAGGTGATGGAACTGGCACAGGTGGCGGCACTGGCGATGTTCGTCCAGCCCTATGCCGGCTCGAACGCCCTCTTCCACGGCCTGCCGCTCAGCATCGACGGCGAGCGCGCCGGCGGCATGGAAAAGGCGCCGAAGATCGGCGAGCACAACGGCAAGGCTTGAGCGAACGGCCTAACCGGCGAAGCTCAGGCAGTAGTCACGCACCTGCTGGAGCGGGATGCGCGCATGGCTCTGCACGATGATGAACTTGCCGCCCGGATCGGTCCCCGCGGGCAGCTGGACCAGCCGTTCGAAATCGTCGGCCCCCCAGACGCACGACTTCTCGGAGAAGAGGTGGACGTCGGCGGTGTAACAGGTGTCCCACTCGGCGTGATAGTCGTAGAGCGTCCCATTGATCTCGGCCGCGCTGGTGTAGAGCGAGTACTCGGTCCACGGCACATGGCCGGGCCGGCTCACGAGCCTCAGCAGCAGCGACGTCGTCGCATCGAGATAGCGGCCTCGCACGCGCGCCAGCGTCTGGCGGGCAAGATCGCCATGCAGGATGTTGGGCGTGACGGAAAGCCCATGCGCCCTGGGATCGTAGGGAATGCCGATCACCTCGGCCGCGCTGCGCCACCATTCATGATGCTGCTTGGGTTCCCAGCGCGACAGGGCCCGTTCGTGCTGCAGAAAGGTCTGTGAATCGAAGTCGCCGACGCAACAGACGTCGGAATCGAGGGTCAGGAATCCACCGAAGCCCAATACCGCCGGTACGTGCAACTTGACGATCTGCTGCCGGTACCAGCCGGTCATCCAGTAGAACGGGCTGAACGGCCGGAAGAAGTCGCCCTCGCGCCGCACATCGACGTTGATGTTCGGGAAGCGCGGCAGTTCGGTGCGCAGAAGCCCGGCATCGCGATTGGGCGCGATGATCAGGAGTTCGAACGGCTTGCTGTCCCGCCAGTGCTTGGCCAGCGATTCGATCAGCAGCCCCGCCCGTTCGAGGTCGCCCCGGCGCTTGATGTTGCGCAGAGCGAGCGGGAGTATTCCTTGTCTGACTTCAGAGAACATGAGGGCGCATCTCTGAACTACATATGGGCAAGGGACCGCGCGACATCAATTGAGTGCGCGGGCGTCCGGCCCACCGGCGTGAGCGGCACATCGCCCCATGAGACGACAGCCACGAGACCAAAAAAAACGCCGGGCCCAGGGGCCCGGCGAGTCAAACAGGGAGGCTTCACGTCTGGGAGACGTGGGATCATGAGGATCCCGAGTTTCGAACGCGATCAGCCGAAACTTTTCGTGTCGATAACCTGACCTGAACCTATGCCTCGTGGCTGAGATTGGTAGTGGTGAAGTATTGGACACTGGCATGCGGCATGTGCATGCCTCGCACTGAGTATGCAATACTGCAGATCTCGCTGTTAAAAACGGGTTTCCGCCACCTTTCGCAGCAGGAAATCGCGAAAGACGGCAATGCGCTTGGAGTGCCGCAATTCTTCCGGATACGTGAAGTAGACGTCCGTGGTCCGCACGTTCAGGTCGGGCAGCACCATTTCGAGCTTGGTGGATTCCCGGGCGAGGTAGTCGGGCAGCGAGGCGATTCCCAGCCCCGACTCGACGGCGCGGAAGATGCCATAGGTATTGTTGACCCGCAGCACCACCAGCCGGGGATTCTGGTCGGCATTGCCTTCGCGCAGCAGCCAGTTCACGTCCTGGACCGGCGCCCGCGCGTCCTCGCCGAAGATGATGAGGCGGTGCTGGTCGAGTTCCTCGACCGTGGCGGGCTTGCCGTACTTCTGGACGTAGCCGTGTGACGCATAGACGTGACTACGGACGGTCAGCAGGTGGCGCTGAACCAGGCCGGGCTGGCGCGGCATGACCATGCGAATGGCCACGTCGGCCTCGCGCATGCCGAGGTCCAGTTCGTTGTCCGACAGGACGAGACTCACGTCGATCTCGGGATAGAGGGCGATGAATTCGTGCATCTGCGCGGTCAGCCACGTCGACCCGAAGCCCACCGTGGCGTGGATCTTGAGTCGCCCGGCGGGCTTGTCCTGGTTGGCGCGCAGCAGCGCCTCGGCCGTGTTGACCTTGGCCGCCATGTCGCGCGCCGTACGATAGAGCAGCTCGCCCTGCTCGGTGAGGATCAGGCCGCGGGCGTGGCGGTGGAACAGCATGACGCCCAGCTGTTCCTCGAGGGCGCCGATCTGGCGCGAGATCGCCGACTGGCTGAGCTTCAGCGATTCGCCCGCATGGGTGAAGCTGCCCGCGTCCGCCACGGCCTGGAATATGCGCAGCTTGTCCCAGTCCATTCCCTTGCCTCCCCTTTCTACGTCCGCTGCCTACTCAGCCGCCTGTGCGGGGCGCGCCTCCTGGGCCGCCAGCCACTTCTCGGCCTCCAGCGCGGCCATGCAGCCCGTTCCGGCCGCCGTGACGGCCTGGCGGAAGACCTTGTCCTGCACGTCGCCGGCCGCATAGACGCCTTCGATGTTCGTCGCGGTCGAATCGGGCTTCGTGATCAGATAGCCCTCGCCGTCCATGTCGAGCTTGCCCTTGAACAGCTCGGTGTTGGGCGAATGGCCGATCGCCACGAAGAACCCGTCGGTCTTGATGTCCTGCACAGCGCCCGTCTTGACGTTGCGCAGGCGTGCGCCCGTGACGATGGGCGCCGGCGTCTTCTCGCCCAGCACCTCGTCGACGACATGGTCCCAGATCACGCTCACCTTGGGATTCTTGAACAGGCGATCCTGCAGGATCTTCTCGGCGCGGAAGCTGTCGCGGCGATGGACCAGCGTCACCTTCGCCGCGTGGTGCGTCAGGTAGAGTGCTTCCTCGACCGCGGTGTTGCCGCCGCCGACCACGACGACGTCCTTGCCGCGGAAGAAGAAGCCGTCACAGGTCGCGCAGGCCGACACGCCGCCGCCGCGGAACGTCTCCTCGCTGGGGATGCCCAGCCAGCGCGCCGTCGCGCCGGTGGCGATGATGAGCGAATCGGCCTCGTAGCGATCACCCGAATCGCCCAGGCAGACGAACGGCCGCTTGCTCACGTCGACCTCGACGATCGTGTCGAAGAACAGCTGCGTGCCGACATGCTCGGCCTGCTTCTGCATCTGCTCCATGAGCCAGGGGCCCTGGATCACGTCCGCGAAGCCGGGATAGTTCTCGACGTCGGTGGTGATGGTCAGCTGCCCGCCGGGCTGGATTCCCTGCACCAGCATCGGCTTCAGGCTGGCCCGCGCCGCGTAGATCGCCGCCGTGTATCCCGCGGGCCCCGAGCCCAGGATCATCACCTTGCTTCGATGAGTTGCTGCCATGACCACTCCGCATCCCGCCAACTGCATATCGATGACATATATGCAAACCTCGCGTGGGTTGCACGGCCAGATGTGAATTTCATGCGCAATTGTTCACAGCCAGTCGGCGAAATCTCGCAACTTTATTGCGTGCGTGGCATGGTTCTGGCATAGACCCCGGCCAACGGAGGAAAACGATGGCTCGGGCCAAGCTCGATCGAATTGACCGGCGAATTCTCAGCGACCTTCAGTCCAACGGACGCATGACCAACGTCGAACTGGCGGAACGGGCGGGCATCTCCGCGCCCCCCTGCCTGCGCCGGGTGCGGGCGCTGGAACGGGCCGGGATCATCAAGGGCTACCATGCCGAGCTCAGCCCCGAGGCGCTGGGGTACAGCGTTTCGGTCTTCGCCCTCGTCGGCCTGAACAGCCAGGCGGAGGCCGACCTCAAGTCCTTCGAGGAACTGATCGAGAAGTGGGACGAGGTCCGCGAATGCCACATGCTGGCCGGCGAAGCCGATTTCCTGCTGAAGATCGTCGCGGAAACCTGGGACGAGTATCAGAAGTTCCTGACCACCCGCCTCACCTCGGCCCCCAACGTCAGCCACGTGAAGTCGATGATGGTGTTCCGCACCGCCAAGCAGGTGCCGGGCGTTCCAATTTCGACAGAAGCGTAAGCATCCGTCGAACTGCCGAGTGGTGGCGGGGGAACCAATAGCGATAGCGCGCACCGTACCCGGGAGGCAAAAATGGCCGAAGACGTCACCTTCGAGATTCTGCACCGTGTCGCCGACGCCTTCGCCCGCCGCGACGTCGACGGGATCGTGAACTCCTTCGCCGAGGACGGCGAGTTCCGCAACGCCAAGGGCCCCGACTATTGGGGCCAGAACTTCAAGGGAAAGGCCGCGATCCGCAGCTATTTCGAGCCCCTGTTCGCGGCCGCCAGCGACGTGAAGTGGAACCACACCAACGAGTTCATCTGCGGTGACCGGGCGGTCACGGAGTGGCATCGCATCGCCACCTTGCGGACCGGCGAACGCCAGGAATGGCTGGGCTGCGATCTCTACACCTTCCGCCGCGGCCTGATCGTCATGAAGGACACGTACATCAAGGTCGTCGTCTGAGGGTGTCTCTCGCCCCCGCTGCCTGATCACCCCCTCTTGCAGGAAACGCTGTGTATTGATAGCGTCCCTTAAATACACGCCGTTATCGCAATAGGGGGATGGCACACAATGAAGGATCTCTTCCAGGCCTCGAAGGTCCTGCTCCTCGACCTCGCTTCGACCCTGCTCTTCCTCGGCGTGTACGTCGCCACGGGAAACCTCTTCCTGGCCGTCGGGCTGGGCATGGCGCTGGGCCTCGCGCAGATCGGCTGGCAGCTCTTCCACAAGGAGCCGGTCGAGGCGCTGCAATGGCTCAGCCTGCTGATCATCCTGGCGTCGGGCTCGGCGACCTTCCTCACCGACGATCCGCTGTTCGTGATGCTGAAGCCCAGCGTGATCTACGTCATCGTCGGACTGGTGATGCTGAAGCGCGGGTGGATGAACCGCTACCTGCCGCCGATCGCGCGCGCCACCGTGCCCGACCTCGGGATCACCTTCGGCTACGTCTGGGCCGGCCTGATGTTCTTCTCGGCCATCCTGAACATCGTGCTGGCACTTGCGCTCGACGTCACGACCTGGGCGGCCGTGAAGTCGGTCTGGGCGATCGGCAGCAAGGTCGGCCTGTTCGGGATCCAGTACGCGATCATGAAGTCGACCGGCATCCGCCGGGCGCGCGCCATGATGGCTAGTTGAACTGGACGCCCACGACTTCGTAGGACTTGCCGCCGCGCGGCGTTTGGACCTCGACCGTGTCCCCGACGGTCTTGCCGATCAACGCACGACCGATCGGCGAGGTGATGGAAATCCGCCCCTTGGCGAGATCCGCCTCATAGGGTCCGACGATCTGGTACTTCACCTTCTCGTCGGTATCCTCGTCGGCCAGGCGCACGGTGGCGCCGAACTTGATGACCTTTCCCGTCAGCTTCGAGAAGTCGATCACCTCGGTGCGCGAGATGATGTCCTCCAGCTCGGCGATGCGTCCCTCGATGAAGCTCTGCTTCTCGCGCGCGGACGTGTACTCGGCGTTCTCCGAGAGATCGCCGTGCTCACGCGCGGTCGCGATCGCCTTGATGATCGCCGGGCGCTCCACGCTCTTCAGCGTCTTAAGTTCGCCTTCGAGGCGCTGCAGCCCCTCGGCGGTCATGGGAATACGTTCCATCGCCAAATCGTCCTTGATCAATCGTACGGCGTCAACGCCGAACGCACCCCGCAACGGGTCGAAATCCGAGGGGTTCCGGGCACTGGCCCGCGCTAGAACGCCGTCTTGAAGTAGGATTGCAGCGGCGCGACCTCAAGAGCGCCTTCCTTCACTGCGGCGATGCCCTCGACCGACGCCTTCGCGCCCGCGACCGTCGTGTAGTAGGCGATCTTGTGCATCAGCGCCGTGCGCCGGAGCGTGAAGCTGTCGGTCAGCGCGCCAGCTCCGTCGACGGTGTTGAAGACGAGCTGCACCTTGCCGTCCTTCATCAGGTCGACGATGTGCGGCCGTCCCTCCAGCACCTTGTTGACCTGCTGCGCCTCGATCGAATGCTTGGCGAGGAAGTCTGCCGTGCCGCGGGTCGCCACGATCTTGAAGCCCAGCTCGAGCAGCCGCTTCAGCGGCTTCACCATCGCCTGCTTGTCCTGGTCCTTGACCGAGACGAAGACGGTGCCCTCGACCGGCACCTTGCTGCCGGCGCCGAGCTGCGACTTGGCGAAGGCACGGCCGAAATCCATGTCGAGGCCCATCACCTCGCCGGTCGAACGCATTTCCGGTCCGAGAATGATGTCGACGCCGGGGAAGCGCGCGAAGGGAAACACGGCTTCCTTGACCGCGATGTGCTTGGCCTTGGACTTCTTCACGCCCAGCGACTTCAGCGCCTCGCCGGCCATCAGGCGGGCGGCGAACTTGGCGATCGGCTGGCCCGTCGCCTTGGCGACGAACGGCACCGTGCGGCTGGCGCGCGGATTGACCTCGAGGACGTAGACCTCGCCGTCCTTGACGGCGAACTGCACGTTCATGAGTCCGACCACATGCAGCGCCTTGGCCATCGCCTCGGTCTGGCGCTCGATCTCGGCGATGATCTTGGCCGGCAGCGAGTAAGGCGGCAGCGAGCAGGCCGAGTCGCCGGAATGGATTCCCGCTTCCTCGATATGCTCCATGATGCCCGCGACGAAGACGTTCTGGTCCTTGTCGGCCAGCGCGTCGACGTCGACCTCGATGGCGTCGCGCAGGTAGGAATCCACCAGCACGGGGTTGCTGCCCGACACCTTCACGGCATCGCGCATGTAACGCTCGATCGCCTGCCGGTCATAGACGATCTGCATGGCGCGACCGCCCAGCACGTAGGACGGACGAATGACGACCGGGTAGCCGATCTTCTCGGCGATCTCGATGGCCTGCTTCTCCGACGTCGCCGTGCCGTTGGCCGGCTGGCGCAGCTTCAGCTCGTGGATCAGCTTCTGGAAGCGCTCGCGGTCCTCGGCGAGGTCGATCGCGTCCGGCGAGGTGCCGAGGATCGGGATGCCGGCCGCCTCGAGCGGCTTTGCGAGCTTGAGCGGCGTCTGGCCGCCGAACTGCACGATCAGGCCCAGCAGCTCACCCTTCGAGCGTTCGACCTCGACCAGCTCGATCACGTCCTCGGCGGTCAGCGGCTCGAAATAGAGGCGGTCGGCCGTGTCGTAGTCGGTCGACACCGTCTCGGGATTGCAGTTGACCATGATGGTCTCGTAGCCGGCATCGCGCAGGGCGTAGACGGCGTGGACGCAGCAATAGTCGAACTCGATGCCCTGGCCGATGCGGTTCGGTCCGCCGCCCAGGATGATAACCTTGCGCTTGTCGGTCGGCTGCGATTCGCACTCGGCCGGCCGCACGCCGTCGCCCTCGTAGCAGGAATAGAGATAGGGCGTGCGCGATTGGAACTCGGCGGCGCAGGTGTCGATGCGCTTGAAGACCGGCCGCACGCCGAGCGCGCGGCGCTTCCTGGCCACTTCCGCGGCGCTCTGCTTCGTGAGCTCGCCGAGACGCTCGTCCGAGAAGCCCTTCTTCTTCACGTCGAAGAACGCCTTCGCATCCTTCGGCAGCCCGTTCTTGCGCAGATCCGCCTCGAGGCTCACCAGCTGCTCGATCTGGCGCAGGAACCACGGCTCGTACTTCGACGCCTGGGCGATCTCCTCGACCGTGAGGCCGTGACGGAAGGCCTGGGCGATCACCAGAATGCGGTCGGGCGTCGGCCGCGCCAGCGCGCCCACGATGGCGGACTTGTCCGGCGCGCCCTTGATCTCGATCTCGTTCAGGCCGGTGAGGCCCGTCTCCATCGAGCGCAGCGCCTTCTGCAGCGATTCCTGGAAGGTCCGGCCGATCGACATGGCCTCGCCGACGCTCTTCATCGACGTATTGAGCAGCGGCTCCGCGCCGGGGAACTTCTCGAAGGCGAAGCGCGGCATCTTGGTGACGACATAGTCGATCGTCGGCTCGAACGAGGCCGGCGTCTCGCCGGTGATGTCGTTCAGCAGTTCGTCCAGCGTGTAGCCCACGGCGAGGCGCGCCGCGACCTTGGCGATCGGGAAGCCGGTGGCCTTCGAGGCCAGCGCCGAGGAGCGCGAGACGCGCGGGTTCATCTCGATCACGACCATACGGCCGGTCGCCGGATCGACGGCGAACTGCACGTTCGAGCCGCCGGTATCGACGCCGATCTCGCGCAGGCACGCGATCGAGGCGTCGCGCATGATCTGGTATTCCTTGTCGGTGAGCGTCAGTGCCGGCGCGACGGTCACCGAGTCGCCGGTATGCACGCCCATCGGATCGATATTCTCGATCGAGCAGATGATGATGCAGTTGTCGTTGCGGTCGCGCACGACTTCCATCTCGTACTCTTTCCAGCCGAGCACGGATTCCTCGACCAGCACCTCGCCGACCGGCGAGGCATCGACGCCGCCGGCCACGATCTCGAAATATTCGTCGCGATTGTAGGCAATGCCACCGCCGGTGCCGCCCAGCGTGAAGGACGGGCGGATGATCGCCGGCAGACCGACGCGGTCGAGCGCCGCGGCGGCCTCCTCGCGATTGTGCACGACCTCGCTCTTCGGGCATTCGAGCCCGATCTTGGTCATGGCGTCGCGGAACAGCAGGCGGTCCTCGGCCTTGTCGATGGCCTCGGCATTGGCGCCGATCAGCTCGACGCCATACTTCTCCAGTCGTCCGTCGCGGTGCAGCGACATGGCCGTGTTGAGCGCGGTCTGGCCGCCCATGGTGGGCAGGATGGCGTCGGGCTTTTCCTTCTCGATGATGCGCGCCACGAAGTCGGGCGTGATCGGCTCGACATAGGTCGCGTCGACCAGGCCCGGATCGGTCATGATCGTGGCTGGGTTCGAGTTGATCAGGATGACTCGATAGCCCTCGTCTTTCAGCGCCTTGCAGGCCTGGACGCCGGAATAGTCGAACTCGCAGGCCTGACCGATGACGATCGGGCCGGCGCCGATGACGAGGATGGACTTGATGTCTGTGCGCTTGGGCATGATGGCTCTTATTTGCCCTTGCTCGCGTCGATCATCTCGACGAACCGGTCGAAGAGATAATGGCTGTCGGTCGGGCCGGGCGAGGCTTCGGGATGATACTGGACCGAGAAGGCCGGCCTGTCGGTGCAGCGCAGGCCTTCGTTGATGCCGTCGAACAGCGAGACGTGCGTCACCTCGGTGTTCTTGGGCAGCGATTCGGGGATGACGCAGAAGCCGTGGTTCTGCGACGTGATCTCGACCTTGCCGGTCGTCAGGTCCTTCACAGGCTGGTTGGCGCCGCGATGGCCGCGCTCCATCTTGCGGGTCTTGCCACCGAGCGTGAGGGCCAAGATCTGATGGCCGAGGCAGATGCCGAACAGCGGCACCTTCTTGTCGAGCACCGCCCGGATGGCAGGCGAGGCATAGACCGCCGTCGCCGCCGGATCGCCGGGGCCGTTCGACAGGAACACGCCGTCGGGCTTGTGCCGCAGGATATCGTCGGCCGTGGCCGTCGCCGGCACGACCGTGACCCGGCAGCCGGTGTTGGCGAGGCAGCGCAGGATGTTGCGCTTGGCGCCGTAGTCGACGGCGACGACGTGATATTTTGGATTGGTGAGCTTGCCGTAGCCCTTACCCAGCGCCCACGTCGTCTCGTCCCAGTTGTAGGTCTGCTTGGTGGTGACCTCGATCGCTAGATCCATCCCGTCGAGGCCCGGCCAGTCCTGGGCGATCTGGCGCATCTTGGGGATGTCGAACTTTCCGTCCGGTGCGTGAACGACGACGCCGTTGGGCGCGCCGCCGTCGCGAATGCGGCGGGTGATGGCGCGCGTGTCGACGTCGCAGATACCCGGCAGATTGTGGCTCTTCAGCCAGTCGTTCAGCGGCTTCACGGAGCGCCAGTTGGCGGGCTCGGTGATGTCCCCGCGCAGCACGACGCCGCGGGCGGCCGGCGTGATGGTCTCGATGTCCTCGAGATTGGTGCCGACGTTGCCGATGTGCGGGAAGGTGAAGGTGATGATCTGGCCGGCATAGGAGGGATCGGTGATGATCTCCTGGTATCCGGTCATCGAGGTATTGAAGCAGACCTCGCCGACGGCATGGCCGGCGGCTCCCACTCCCTTGCCCCAGAAGACCGTCCCGTCGGCCAGCACGAGCGCGGCCGTGGCCCAACGCGGCGCGGCGTCAGGTACGCCGGCGGTCTTAGGTGAAGTCATGATGAAATTGCCCATTCGTGGGGCTCGCGCGGCCTCGCCCCGGACCCGGCATGGGCGAGGCGATCGGCGAGCCGCGCGGTTTGTAGCCAAGCCGCCGCGGAGGGTCAAGGCACGGAAGGCAGCCAATTTCTAAGCTATTTCAATAACTTATTTGCTTTGCCAACAGCGGCCGGGACGATTAGTTTCCGCCCCTTAGCCCTCGGGCGAACCAACGGGACCCAAGCGATGCTGCGCGAGAAACTGACCGAAGCGATGAAAGAGGCGATGCGCGCCAAGGATCAGGCGGCGCTCGGCACGATTCGGCTCATCCTGGCCAAGCTCAAGGACGTCGATATCGCCGCCCGCACCGAGGCCAGCCGAGAGGGCGTGGCCGACGACAAGATCCTTTCGATGATGCAGGGCATGATCAAACAGCGGAACGAGTCGATTTCGCTGTACGAAAAAGGCGGCCGCACCGACCTGGCCGACAAGGAAAAGGCCGAGATCGCCGTCATCGAGCGCTTTCTGCCCCAACAGATGGACGAAGCCGCCGTCGAGACCGCCGTCCGGGAAGCCATTGCCGCCGCCGGCGCAACGTCGGTCAAGGACATGGGCGGCGTGATGGCCGCGCTAAAGGGCAAGTATGCCGGCCAGATGGACTTCGCCAAGGCATCGGCTGCCGTCAAAAAAGCGCTGAGCGCCTGATCTTCCCCGCTATCCCCTATGGCGTGGCCCCGAACGCGGGACCATCTTAGGGGATGGCGTTCCCCCCGGGCTTCCTCGACGAACTGCGCGCACGCCTCAGCCTGTCCGACATCGTCGGCCGGAAGGTGTCGCTGAAGCGCCGTTCGGGCGCCGAGTATGCCGGACTGTGCCCCTTCCATAACGAGAAGTCGCCGTCCTTCACGGTCAACGACAAGAAGGGCTTCTATCACTGCTTCGGCTGCGGCGAGCACGGCGACGCGGTCGGCTTCGTGATGAAGACCGAAGGCCTCTCCTTCCCCGAATCGGTCGAGAAACTGGCCCGCGAGGTCAATCTCCCGGTGCCGCGGGCGACCCCGGCGGAGCGCGAGCGGGTCGAGCGCGCCTCCACCCTCCAGCAGGTCGTGGAACTGGCGGCGCAATGGTACCAGAAGCAGCTTCGCCTGCCGGTCGGCCGCCAGGGACTCGACTATCTGCGCGGGCGCGGTCTTTCCGATGCCGTGATCGACGAATTCCGGTTGGGTTTCGCGCCTGATTCGCGCGACGGCGTGATCGCCGCCCTGAAGCGCGAGAACGTGCCGATCGACAAGATCGTCGAGGCGGGTCTCGCCATCCAGCCCGAGGACCGGCGCGAGCCCTACGACCGCTTCCGCGGCCGGGTGATGTTCGTCATCAACGACCGCCGCGGCCGCGCCATCGCCTTCGGCGGGCGCGTCATGGGCGCAGGCGAGCCCAAGTATCTCAACTCGCCGGAAACGCCGCTCTTCCACAAAGGTGCGAACCTCTACTGCCTCGACCTCGCGCGGCAGGCCGTGACCAAGGACCAGCCGGTCATCGTGGCCGAGGGCTACATGGATGTGATCGCCCTGCACGGCGCGGGCTTCAAGGGGGCGGTGGCGCCACTGGGGACTGCCCTCACCGAGGGCCAGCTGGCGGAGCTCTGGAAGCTGGCCGACGAGCCCTATCTCTGTTTCGACGGCGACAATGCCGGGCGGCGCGCCGCGGCGCGGGCGGCCGAGCGAGCGCTTCCCCTCCTACGACCCGGCAAGAGCCTCAGGTTCCTGACCCTGCCAGCCGGCGAGGATCCCGACAGCCTGGTGCGCAAGAAAGGACCGGAGGCGCTGCGCCGTGTGCTCGATCTCGCCCGGCCGCTGTCGGATCTGGTGTGGGACCTGGAAACCGAGGGCAAATCGACCGACACGCCCGAGCGTCGCGCCAGCCTGCAGCGCAGCGTCGAGCAGAGGGTGGCCGGTATCGCCGATCCCATCGTCCGGGACTACTACCGGGCCGACATGCGCGAGCGGCTGAACCGGATGCGACGCCCCGAGAGGCCCGCCTGGCAGCCGGGGGCACGGAAGCCGTTCCGGCGCCCCGGCGACCCCGAGCCCGCGCCTTTTGCCGCCGGCTCGGCCGCCCGCCTCGCCGGCAGCGATCTCGACGGGTCGCGCCAGGAACGGGTGCTGCTGGGCGCGTTGATCGAGCGGCCGGCCCTCCTCCACATCCTGGCCGAGGACGTGGCCTCCCTGCCGCTCGCCAATCCGGAACTGGACCGGTTGCGCAGCGGCCTGCTCGATGCCCTGTCGCTGGTCCCGCAGGGAGTCGACCCCGCGGCCGACGAGGCGATGGGGGACTCGGCATCCTCCCTTGAAGCCCAGCTCATCGAACAACATCTGGAGAGGATCGGGCTGGGCCGCCTGGCGGCCACAGCCCGGGCCAAGGCCCGCGAGGCCTTCCGGGACAACCCGGCAGGAACCGAGGGCTGGGTCGGCCAATGGCGCCGCGCCGCCCGGCACCTGACCCAGCTCCAGGCCGATCCGGAGGAGCTTAAGCGGGCCGAGGAGGCCCTCGCCGAGGACATGTCGGAGGAGAATTTGCAGCGACTCCAGGCGATTCTCGACCGGATGCGGCGCGAAAGCATCGAATCCAATGCCGGATAGCGGGACCGCGCTGAATCAGGTGCCGGGGCCTATCGCTGCTTGCACTGAAGCCCCATATAGTAGAAGGGTAGTTTCCGCGGGGCCGCCCTTCCCCGCCTCCCCTTCTTGCAGCCAAATGAACGGCCCGTTGGCCGTCGTATCTGTTTGTCGCACCCAAGGATTTGAGTAATGGCGACCAAAACCGCGACCGTAGCGCAACCCGAAGCCACCGACGCCCGCGAGGAGGGCCCCGACGCCCCCCTGCTCGATACCCTTGGCGCCGAGCTGAAGAAGCTCGTCCAGAAGGGCAAGGAGCGCGGCTACGTTACCTATGACGAGCTGAACGCCGCGCTGCCGCCCGACGAGGTGTCCTCCGAGCAGATCGAGGACACGATGGCGATGCTCTCCGAGGCCGGCGTGAACGTCGTCGAGGCCGAGGAGCAGGAAGACAGCGCGAGCGCCAACCCGGCCGAGCCGGCCAAGACCGCCGTCGTCGCGGCCGAGGCCACGGGCGAGGACGAGGAGCTGGGTCGCACCGACGATCCCGTCCGCATGTACCTGCGCGAGATGGGCAGCGTCGAGCTGCTGAGCCGCGAAGGCGAGATCGAGATCGCCAAGCGAATCGAGGCCGGCCAGGACAAGATGATCGGCGGCATCTGCGAAAGCCCGATGACGATCACCGCGCTGCTGCACTGGCGCGACGCGATCAACGAGGGCCGCATCCTGCTGCGCGACGTGATCGACCTCGAGGCCACCCAGGGGGGCGGTGCCCCCGGCGAAGGCAAGGGTGCGGCCGCGGCCCCCGCCGCACCGCCGGTGCCCCGTCCCGCGATGATGCCGAAGCTGGTGCGTCCGGCGGCCCCCGCGGTGAACGGCGAGGGTGGCGAAGCGGCGGCCACGGAAGGCGGCGAAGAGGACGACGAGAACGCGCTCTCGCTCTCGGCGCTCGAGGAGAAGCTCAAGCCCGAGGTCCTGCGCACCCTCACCAAGATCTACAAAGTCTATATCGAGATGTCGAAGGTGCAGAACCGGCGCCTCTCGACACTGGCGCGCGGCCAGAAGCCCAGCGCCGACTTCGAGAAGAGCTACGAGAAGCACCGCAAGAAGATCGTCGAGCTTGTGCGCACGGTGCACATCAATGCGGCCCGCATCGAACAGCTCAAGCTGTCGCTGTATGACCTCAACCGTAAGCTGATGATGCAGGAAGGCAAGCTGATGCGGACGGCGGAAAGCTTCCGCATCTCGCGCCAGGACTTCCTCGACAACTACCTCACCCACGAGATCGACCCCAACTGGCTCGAGAAGGTCGGCAAGCTGTCGGGCCGGGGCTGGAAGGATTTCGCCAAGAAGCGCGGCCCCGAGATCGAGAAGATCCGGGCGGAGATCAAGGAGATCTCCGATCACGCCGGCGCCCCGATCTTCGAGTTCCGCCGCATGTGCAAGACCGTCCAGGACGGCGAGCGCGAGATGATGCGGGCGAAGAAGGAGATGATCGAGGCCAACCTGCGCCTCGTGATCTCGATCGCCAAGAAGTACACGAACCGCGGCCTGCAGTTCCTCGACCTCATCCAGGAAGGCAACATCGGCCTGATGAAGGCGGTCGACAAGTTCGAGTACCGCCGCGGCTACAAGTTCTCGACCTACGCCACCTGGTGGATCCGACAGGCCATCACGCGCTCGATCGCCGACCAGGCGCGCACCATCCGCATCCCTGTGCACATGATCGAGACCATCAACAAGCTGGTCCGCACCAGCCGCCAGATGCTGCACGAGATCGGCCGCGAGCCGCAGCCCGAGGAGTTGGCCGAGAAGCTCGGCATGCCTCTCGAGAAGGTGCGCAAGGTCTTGAAGATCGCCAAGGAGCCGATCTCCCTCGAAACGCCGATCGGCGACGAGGAAGACAGCCACCTCGGCGACTTCATCGAGGACAAGAACGCCGTGATCCCGCTCGAGGCGGCGATCCAGGGCAATCTCCGCGAGAGCACGACGAGGGTGCTGGCGACGCTGACGCCGCGCGAAGAGCGCGTGCTGCGCATGCGCTTCGGCATCGGCATGAACACCGACCATACGCTGGAAGAGGTCGGCCAGCAGTTCTCGGTCACCCGCGAGCGTATCCGCCAGATCGAGGCGAAGGCGCTGCGCAAGCTCAAGCACCCGAGCCGCTCGCGCATGCTGCGCAGCTTCCTCGACGAGGGCTGAGATCGACTCCAATGAGAGACCTTGAAAGCCGGGGCCCGTCCCCGGCTTTTTCGTGTCAGGTCACTCGCGGTCGGCGATCCGGACGAGCGACGGCAGGAGATCGCTCACCTTCATGTGCAGCCGGCGAACTTCCTCCAGCGCGGCCGAAAGGTTCTCCCGAGCCGCAGCGCAATGGCGAGACGCCTCGCTTCGCACATCGTCCAGCCCCGGATCGATCGCATAGGAATGACCGAGGGCCTTTCCACACTCCGCCAGCACATCGAGCAGCGCCCCCGACCGGTCCGTGCGATCGGGCGGGTGCATGAAATCCCGGGTGGCGTGCTCGATACGCTCCAACGCCGTGACAAGACCATCGACTTCCATGGGAGTCTCCTCGGCCGGGTACGGGACGCTGTCGTCAACGCCGATGCTGTCACCGGGCTGCGCGGCGCACAAGGCCGCCCCGCCCCGGTCCTCCCCTCAATTCAGCCGACGGGCCAGCCAGGAGGGCTGCCGTCGCAGGAACGCTTCCAGCCTCACCTCATAATCGACCGCGACGGCGCCGATGACCGACGGTCGCGCGGCCAACGCCCGCCGCCACGCCTGCACCTTCGGCAAATCCGCGAAGACACCGAGGTCGACGAAGCGGTCGAAGACGTCGAAGTAGCGGAAGGCCGGCGCGAACACGGCATCGACCAGGCTGAAGCGGCTTCCCGCGAACCAGGGGCCGGCCCCCAGTTCGCCCTCGAGCCGCACGAACTTCTCGCGTAGCCCCCGGACCTTCGCATCGAATGCCGCCTCGTCTGGCGTTGTCTCGATGCTCCAGATATCGGCGAGGACAGTAGAGCCGAATTCCATCCAAGCGCGATGGCGGGCGCGGGCGATGGCGTCCTCCGGATGGAGCCGTGGCGACTCTGTCTCGTCGAGATACTCCACGATGACGGCGCTCTCGAAGAGCACCTCGCGATCGACCAACAGCAGCGGCACCTTGCCCAGCGGCGAGATCGCCCTGAACCAGTCGGGCTTGTCGGCGAGATCGACGTCTCGGCGCTCGAAGGGCACGCCCTTCTCCGCGAGCGCGATCGCCGCGCGTTGCACGTAGGGACACAGATCGAAGGAAACGAGGGTGAGCATGATGGCTCCTCATGTGTATGCATTTGCATTTATATACACTCGCCACTTGATGCAAGTGCATTAATCTCTAGAATCGAGGCATGCACCCCCCTGCTCCCTCTGATGCGATCGTCCGGGCCTGGGTCCGGCTGGAGCGCGCCCACCGCGCCGCGCAATCGACCGTCGAGATGCGCCTCAAGCAGGCGAATCTGCCGCCGCTGGCGTGGTACGACGCCCTTCTCGAACTGGAGCGCGCCGATCCCGCCGGCCTGCGCCCCTTCGAACTGCAGAAGGAAATGCTGTTCGCGCAGTACAATCTCTCCCGCCTGGTCGACCGCCTCGAAGCGGCCGGCCATGTGCTCCGTTCGGCGAGCGAAGAGGACGGCCGCGGCCAGGTGCTCACGATCACGCGGTCCGGCCGGGCGCTGCGCCAGCGCATGTGGCCGGTCTATGCGGCGGCGATCGAGGCCGCCGTCGGCAGCCATCTCTCCGAGACCGACGCCCTGACGCTCGGCGAGCTGCTGGGCCGCCTTTACGCCAAGCCCTGATCAGCCGAAGCGCAACAGCGGCACGGCCGCCGCCGCCAGCAGCACGGCGGCAATACGGGTGCGCGTGAAGGGCTCCTTCAGCCAGAACACGGCGATGAGCACCGCAAAGATCGCGCTGGTGTCCCGCAAGGCCGCGGCCGGCGCGATCGGCGCGTGGCTCCAGACCCAGAGAATGAGCAGGTAGGAGGCCATCGACGCCACGGCCATCGGCAGGGCGAGCCTCCAGTGCGCCGCCACGGGAGCCCAGGGCGGCCCTGCATGCCGCTGCCGCCAGGCCATGGCCGCCGCATTGGTGATCGACACGACGAAGCCGTAGGCCCACGGCGATCCCGATAGCCGCACCCCCTGGGCGTCGCACATGATGTAGGCGGCGGTGCCGACCCCGGCCGCCAGGATCCATCCGAGGGCCTTGCCGGTAACGCCCTGCCCGCGCGCGGCGTCCCAGGCGAGGACGATCAGCGCCAGGGATATGACCAGGACGCCCGCCATACCCGCGGTACCCAGCCGCTCGCCCGTCAGGACCGCCGCCATCGGCACCACGAGCAGGACCGCCAGCGATCGGACGACGGGATAGACCAGCCCGAAGCCGCCCAGCTCATAGGCCCGCAGCAGGGCCAGCACGGTGAGCGTGTTCATGAGCGTCGATGCCGCGATCCATCCGAAGGAGGCGAGGCTCGGGAGTCCCGACCAGAACAGCGCTGGCACGACCAGCAGCGCGCCGATGAGCATCTGGGCGGTCATCACCTGCGTCGGATTGCGGCTGCCCTTCACCGCGGCGTTCCATCCGGCGTGCAGCACCGCGCTCAACAGGGCGGCGGACACATCGATGAGGTCCATCGCTCAGACCGGCCGCGGCGCCACGATGACCACACAGTAACGTGCCGGCCTGGACGTCGGATTGCGATAGGTGATCGGCCGGTCGAGGACCATGGCCAGGCAATCGCCGGCATCGAGTTCGTGTCTGTCTTCCCCCAGCGTGATCTCGATCTTCCCCTGCAGCACCCAGACCTGCTGGTGCGTGGTTCCGGGACGCGCCGCGGTCTCGTAGGCGACCCGGGCGCCGGCCGGAAACTGGACCTCCACGATCTGGATGGGCGACGGATAGCCGCCCGGCGACACGTTGCGACGCAGATAGCCCGATGCGGGATCGCGCCATTCGACCTGATCGGCGCGACGGGAAACGGGATGCGCAGCCGCCGCCGGCGGCTCGAAGAGGGTGGCCAGCGAGACGCCAAGACCGGTCGCCAGCTTCTCGAGAACGACGGCGGTCGGGCTGCTCTCTCCCCGCTCGACCAGCGAGATCATCGACCGGCTCACGCCACAGGCGTCCGCCAGCGCCTCGAGCGACAGGCCCGATCGGCCCCTCAGTTCGCGCACCCGGGCAGCGATGCGATGATTGATGCCATCCTTCATAATGGATTTATCATCCATTATACTGGATACAACATCAAGCCCGCCGCTCCTGCTAGAAAGACGACCGGGAAGCGAGCGCTCTGGAGCTTGAGATGGCGGACATAGTCGAGGAATTGCGCGCCCTGTGCCGCGCCGAACAGGGCGCCGCCGGTGATGCCGCGGGGACCATCGAAGGCGACGCGAGATGGCGGGCGGCGGCCGAAATCGAGGCACTGAGGCGGGGCGCGAGCGCATCATGGCAGCCGATCGCGACGGCGCCGAAGGACGAGGGTCCCCTATTGCTGTTCTGTCCGGGCCTGGCCGGCAACGCCGCCCGTGAAGTCGTCGTCGGGACCTGGCGGTTCGATGCCAACCGGCGTTCTCTGGGCTACTGGGTCAGCGATGTCGGGGTCCTCGACCCCGGGTTTGCCGAGACCGGTCCGTGGATCGAGTACTCCGAGCTTCATCCCACGCAGTGGGCGCGCCTGCCCGCCCCGCCCGCCCGGGACTGACCGAGCCCACAAAAAAAGGCGGCCACGAGGGCCGCCTTTCCTTGGTCGGTTCGACGACTTAGGTGCGCGGCGGCAGCGGAACCTTCGCGTCGTTCAGCAGCTTCACGAGCACCGGAATGCCCGTGGCGTAGTCGCCAGCGTTGCAAGCGGCAATCGCCTGCGGCGCCGGGCCGGACGCGTCCACGCGCGTGTATTCACGCCACTTCTGAGCCAGCGCGGCGCAGTAGGCGGCATCGTTCATCGGCATGGCGGCAGCGGCCTGCGCGATCACGATCTCGACGCGACGGTTCTGCGGCTCACGGACGTTCGGGCCGGTCTGGACCAGCAGGCCCTGCTCGCCGCGGCCGACGACGGCGATGGCGGTGGCGGGAACGCCTTCCTTGACCAGCGCGTCCTTGACCGCGTTGGCACGACGCAGCGACAGCGCCATGTTGTAGGCCGGCGTGCCCGACGTGTCGGTGTGGCCGGTCGCGGTGATGCGCGCACCACCCTTGGTCTTGTACGCGCCGGCAGCCTGGCCGACGACGTTGGCAGCCTGGGTGTTCAGCTTGGCGCTATCCCAGTCGAAGAACACCATGAAGCTCTGAGGAGCCGGCGGCGGCGGCGGCGGCGGCGCGGTGGCCGGCGCGGGCTCGTCACAGGCGGCGATCATGAATGCAGCAGCAGCGAGAACAAACAACTTCTTGAGCATAAGCCCCTCTCCCCTATGGCCATATAGCCGCGCCTAATATGCAAAACTGACCTTGCGTGAGCAATGCCAAAAAATTGCAGAAGGGCTGACTTGCGACTGCCCGAAACGATCCTCCAAGCCGCAACCGCCCCGTTTAGGTGCCGTTGTCGTGCGCAATCTCAACAATGGAGGGGTCCTGTGAAGCAACTCGCTATCATTACCATTGCCGCGTGTTCTTTCGTCGCGGGCTGTGCGTCCTATACCGAGCGTGTCGTCGAAAAACCCGTTCCGGCCCGGACGGCCGAGCGCACGGTCGTCTACGACGCCGCGCCGGCTCCCGCGCAGACGACGACCGTCTACACGACCCGCTGATCCGAAGGGCGTGTTTGGTGCGGACGCACGTGTCCGCAGCCGGCCGTCCAATGACTGCAGCCTGAAAGCCCGTCTCCGCCAGGGGACGGGCTCTCTCGTGCGCCGCTACGCGGCGAGTTTGTAAAGTTCGGCCACGTTGTCGCGCAGGATGCGCTTGCGCAGGTCCGGCGTCAGATGGGCCGTCTGCTCGGCCAGCACGTCCTGGCTCCACGGCCACGTCGAATCGCTGTGGGGAAAGTCGTTGGCCCACATGAGCTGTTGCGGCGCCAGCTGATCGGCGAACTGGAACGCCGTCCAGTCGTCCTGGAACGTCAGCGCGATGTTCTCACGGAAATAGTCGGACGGCATGCGGGCCAGTTCCTTGCCCTTCATCCAGTAGCGATGGCGCTTGTAGGCATGGTCCATGCGGTACATGAAGTGCGGCGCCCACCCCGCATCGGCCTCCACGCACACGACCCGCAGCGCCGGATGGCGCTCGAAGACGCCGCTGAAGACCAGCATGCCCATGATGTCTTGGCAGCCCCGGATGATCGACAGAAAGCCATTGATCTTCGGTCCGCGCGGCTTGGTGAGGGAATTGTCTCCCGAGGTGGTGAGGATGTGCCACGATAGCGGCAGTTCGAGCGCGATGGCGGCCTCCCAGAACGGGTCGTAGGCGGGATCGTCGTAGTCCTTCTCGCCGGGATTGCCCGGCATCATGACGCCCCGGAATCCCATCGCCTTGATGCGCTGAAGGTCCTCAATGCCTTCTGCCACCGTGCGCATCGCCGTCTGGCCCATGCCGATGAGACGATCGGGTGAATGCGCGCAATAGGCCTGCAGCCACCTGTTGTAGGCGTCGAAGCAGGCCTTCTTGTAGTCGAAGTCGGGAT
The DNA here is from genome assembly GCF_020880995.1 of Reyranella aquatilis. GTDB lineage: Bacteria > Pseudomonadota > Alphaproteobacteria > Reyranellales > Reyranellaceae > Reyranella > Reyranella aquatilis. Next base: position 245,177 of record NZ_JAJISD010000009.1, read on the forward strand.
GATTGCAGATCAGCATGCCGACGGTGGGATAGATGATCTCCGCCGCGACGCCGTCCCGGTCCTGATCCTGCAGCCGGGTCGACGGATCCCAGCCGCTGCGATGCAGGTCCTCGAATTTCGCGCCGCCGACCCGGATGTCCTTGGGTGCAACGCCCGCAGCAGCGACCAACCCCATCGGAACGGGCGCTTTCATCCCGTCGACGATGTAAATGTCGCCCATGCTGTCGTGTCGCACGACGTGCGGCGCCCGCTCGCGGAACGCCGGCTCGATGTGGTCGCGATAGCACTCGGGCGGCTCGGTGATGTGCGAATCGGCAGAAATCGGGCGCCAGTCCATCCATTCCTCCTGTTTTCGTTGCGAAATGGTAGGCAGAGGGAAGAAGGCACGGCAAGTCGTCGCACCGATCCAATTCCGGCCGGCGGCCAGCGGTTGAACCGCCCCCTGCCCTATGGCATACCCCCGGCCGCGCGCTGCCGTAGCTCAGTGGTAGAGCACCCCCTTGGTAAGGGGGAGGTCGACAGTTCAATCCTGTCCGGCAGCACCAGCGCTTCCTTGACGTCCAGGGAAAACCGGGCCTTTCTCGTTGGGTTGTCAAAAACGGTCCGAGATGGCGCACAGCAGTAAATTGTCATGGGTCGGTGCCGGCGCGGCCGCGGTCGCGGTGATCGCCCTTGGCATGACCTTCGGGCTGCCGGACCTGCCCGTAGGGAGCGCCCAGAACAAATCCTCGGAAGTCCACGGGCCGCTGATTTCACGCGGCTACACCGATGCGCCGGCCGGAACGGCCATCATTGCGGGCGACCCGGTCGGCGGTGGCGTGCTGAGCGAGCTTCGCATCAAGAATGGCCAGGCGGTCAAGCGCGACGAGATCATCGCCGTCCTGAACAACTATGCCGTCGCAGACGTCGAGGTGCGCCGTATCGAATCGGAGATCACCAAGGCCCGCCGGCAGCGCGAGACGATGGTCTCGGGATACCGGACCGCTGAGATCGCCCTTCAGGAAGTTTCGGTTAAGACGGCGGCCGAGGAGAGCCGGCTGAAGGATCTCGAACTGTCGCGGTCGAGCGCGCCTCCCGACCAGAAGCAGATCCAATCGACCTTGTCCCAGCAGACGCTCGAGCGCGAGCAGGCCAAGCTGAAGTTCCAGAAGGAAGTGCTGGCGGCCGATCTGGCCCAGACGGAGTCGAGCATCGCCATCCTCGAAACCAAGCTCGAAGAAGCCAAGGTCGAGCGCGAACTGGCCCTCGTGCGCTCCCCCCTCGACGGCGTTGTGGTCGATATCTACACCCGTCAGGGCGAGCGGATCTCGGGCCGCGGCATCGCCAAGATCGTCGACCTCAATCAGATCAGGATCTTCGCCGACGTCGATGAACTGCATCTGCGCACGATCAAGCCAGGCGGCAAGGTCGAGTTCACCTTCCAGGGCAGCCGTACCGTCCATGTCGGCACGATCACACGCACACCGCTAACGGTGAAGCGCACCAAGCGATCCGAGGCCGACTTCGGCGAATCCAATGCCCGGCTCGTCGAGGTCGAGATCAAGCCCGACGACCCGCAGAGCATTCCCCAGATGCTGGGCCGCGAAGCCCGCGTGATCTTCCAGTAGGAAGGCCCGCCGCCGTCAGGCGGCGGCCGGTGCGGGACTCCGGGGCTGCCGGTACTCGTAGAGGATCACCGCCGCGAGCACCGCGAGACCGATCACGCGGGCGGCGACCATGCCCCCCACCCAGTCGTCGATGATGCCAGGGAAGGTAAGCGCAATGCCGGCCAGGCCGCAGATGACGCGCGTGCCCACTCCGAGGGGCCGCCACAGATGGCCCTGCGCCGTCAGGGCGAGCGCCACGATGCCGCCTGTCGCACCGAGCGTCACCCACAGGATCCAGCCCCAGCCCATGCCCTTGGGCGTCTCGAGCAGCAATCCGATGCCGATCGGATCGAGCACGAAGATGAAGGGCACGAGGAAGGCCGGCAGGGCGTACTTCCAGCTCTGGAGCGTGGTCACGTAGGGATCGGCGCGCGTGATCGTGGCGGCCGCGAACGGCGCGAGTGCGGTCGGCGGCGAAACCTCCGACAGCACGGCGTAGTAGAAGATGAACATGTGCGCGGCATAGTCGGGAATGCCGAGCTTGATCAGCGCCGGCGCCGCAATGACGGCACACATGATGTAGGACGCCGTCACGGGCACGGCGAGACCGACCACCCAGACGATCAGCGCCGTGTACATGGCGGTCCAGAAAACGGAACCGCCGGCCAGGTCGATGACGATCGAAGAGAACTTGAGCGCGAGGCCGGTCTTTGTGATGACGCCGACGATCAGGCCGGCGCAGGCGCAGGTCGCGGCGACGCCCAGCGCCTGGATCGAGCCGTCGGCCAGGGCACGGAACAGTCGGTCCGGCCACAGGGCCGTGTCGGCGCGCAGGTAGCTCACCAGGATGGCGAGAAGGATCGACCAGAACACCGCATAGGTCGCCGAGAAGCCCCACACCATCAGCACGACGACCGAGATCAGCGACGTGAAGTGGAAGCCGTAGCGGGTCAGCAGCTGCTGCATCGTGAGATCGACGGTGGGATCGACGGCGCGCAGACCGTACTTGCGCGAATCGATCTCGGTCATCATCAGCAAGCCGAAATAGTAGAGGCAGGTGGGAATCAGCGCCATCCGCACGATGTCGAGGTAGGACATCTTGAGATACTCGGCGATCAGGAAGGCGGCGGCGCCCAGCACCGGCGGTGACAGGATCGCGCCGAGGCCGCCCGCGGCAAGCAGGCCGCCCGCCGCCGACTTGCCGTAGCCCGCCTGCTTCATGATCGGCCAGGCGACGGTGCCGATGGTGACTGTGGTCGCAACGCCGGAACCCGACGGACCGCCCAGCAGGAACGACGACAGCACGACGGCGCGGCCGGCCGCATTGGGCTGGCCCTTCATGGCGCGCAGCGAGAAATCGATGAAGAACCGGCCCGCACCGGAGGCCTGCAGGATCGCACCGAAAATCGTGAACAGGATGATCAGCGTCGCCGACACGTCGATGGCCGAACCGAAGATGCCGTTCAGGGTCATGTATTCTTCGGCGATCAGGTCGGACAGCGGATAGCCCTTGTGGGTCCACGGCGCCGGCAGATAGTTGCCCCACATCGCGTAGGCGAGGAAGATCAAGGACAGGATCGGCATGATCCAGCCCGTCGCGCGCCGGGTCGATTCCAGCACCAACAGGATCAGGATGCCGCCGATGACGAGATCGGTCTGCGTCGGCGACACGTAGCGATCGAGGAAGTCGTCCGATGCGGCAAGGGAAGTCCAGGTGCCGCCCGTCATCATGTACCAGATGACGACGAGCACCAGACCGGCCGCCGCGATGTCCCAGGGGGCGACCCTGTTGCGCCAGCTCTTGACCGCGGGGAAGAGCAGGAAGACCAGCGACAGCGCATAGGCGACATGGATTTCGCGAAGTGACTGCGTGTCGACCGTCGACGCCGCGGCATAGAGGTGGAAGATGGTCATGGTGAAGGCGATGAAGGTGAGGACCTTGCCCCACCAGCCCACGAACTTGTGGATGCCGCCTTCTTCCTGCTCGACGAGTTCCTCGATCTTCCGCTTTTCCTCGTCGCTCAGCAGCTCGGCCTGGACCGTCATCTTCTTCCACCCCCAAAATGGAAACGGGGCCCTCTCCCGCGGAGGGCCCCGTCTTTCTTGCTGTCCTTACGAGAGCTTGATGCCCTTCTCGGCGAAGAACTTCATCGCGCCGGGATGGAACGGCACCGACGAATTCGCGGCCTTCTGGTTCTCCGCCGTCATGTCGGTCGAGGCCTTGTGGGTGGCGACCAGGTCGGCGTGGTTCTCCCATAGCGTCTTGGTGATCGTGTAGGCCTGATCGTCGCTCATGGAAGCCGGCACGACGAGGATGTTCCAGATCGCGATCACGGGAACGGCGGCATCCTGGTTCGGATAGGCTTTGGCGGGGATCTCGCTGGCGGCGAAGACCGGTCCGTACTTCTTGTTGAGGGCCGGCACCAGATCGGCCGTCGAGATCAGCTTGATCTTGATGCCCTGGGTGGCCGCCAGGTCGGTGATGGCCGCGACCGGCGGACCGCCATTGAAGAAGTAGCCGTCGAGCTTGCCGTCCTTCATGGCGTTCGTGCTCTCGGCCGGCGACAGACGCTCGCGCTTGATGTCGCTGAGCTTGAGGCCGAGTTCGTCGATGATGCGCAGCGCCATGACTTCGGAGCCGCTGACCGGGGCGCTGGTCGAGATGCGCTTGCCCTTGATGTCGGACAGCTTGTTGATGCCCGTGCCTTCCATGGTCACGAAATGCACCAGGTTCGGATAGACCACCGCCAGGGTGCGCGATTCGACCGGCTTGCCGACGAACTTGTCGAGGCCCTTGATGGCGTCATAGGCGGTGTCGCACTGGGTCAGCGCCATCTGCGCCTTGCCGTCGCGGATCATGTGCATGTTGGCCACGGAGCCGGCGGTGGCTTCGGCCGTGACGGCCCAGCCCGGCACCTTCTTGCTGAGGATGTTCGCCATCGCACCACCCAGCGGGTAGTAGACGGCGCCGGTCGTTCCCGTGGCGATTGAAAACTGCGCCTGCGCGGCCGCGGGCAACGCTCCACCCACGAGACCGAAAGCACCGGCGGCCGTGCCGGCGGCGAGAAATTGACGTCGATTCATGACTGAAGCTCCCATTCTGGTTCGTTCGCTCCCCGATCTGGCGCGGAAGAAACCACGCCTGATGCAGCGAGGCAACACGCACAAAATGGCGTTTTTCGGCACCTCATCGCTGCCCGGAAACGCCTACAATCTAGGCAGCGGCTTCCGGCGTCACTGCGCGCGGCACCGTGAAGCGCAGCCGGCAGCGCAATCCCTGCGGCGCGTAATCCATGTCCAGTTGCGCGTCCAGATGGCGGGCGCTCGCCTGGAGGAGCCGCGACCCGAAGCCGGTCGTGGCCGGTGCGACGACGGGCGGACCGCCCTCCTCCTGCCAGCACAAATCTATGGCGGCGGCCACGGGATCGCTTCCGGTTTCCCAGCGGACCGACAATCGGCCTCCCGCCGTCGCCAGTGCCCCGTACTTGGCCGAGTTCGCCGCGAGTTCGTGAAGCATCATGCTGAGGGTGATGGTCGCGCCCGCGGGAATGACGACCGGGGATCCGCTGACGTCGATCACGCGGCCGCCGTCCACGAAGGGGGCCATCGCCGCGTCCACGATGTCGCGCAAAGGCGCCCCGGTCCATGACTCGCGCGTCAGGAGATTGTGGGCGCGTGCCAACGACGCCAGCCTGTCCTCGAAGACGCGGGCGAACTCCTCCGGGTCGCGGCGTGTCCGCAAGGTCTGCCGGGCCAGCGACTGCACGATCGCGAGCGTGTTCTTGACCCGGTGGTTGAGTTCGTCGAACAGCAGCCGCTGACGCTGCTCGGCCTCCTTGAGGTCGGTGATGTCGAGCAGCACACCGACGACGCGCACGACGGCTCCCGTCGCCGGGTCGCCCACGGCCTGCCCCCTGTCCATCACCCAGCGCACCGTCCCGTCCGGGCGGCGGATCCTGTATTCGAGCTGATAAGGCCCCTGGCCCGCGGAGAGAATGCTGCGCTTGCGCCGGCCCACATCCTCGCGATCCTCGGGATGTACGAAGGCGAGCCCCGATTCGAGCGACGGGGAGGTGTCCTCGGCGCTCGCCCCGAGGATTCGTCGAAGCTGCGGCGAGCGGATGACCTGATTCGTCGCCACGTCGTACTCGTGCGCGCCGAACTGGGCGGCGTCCGCCGCGGACCTGAGCTGCTGCTCGCTGCGGCGGAGCGCGGCAGTGCGCGCCACCAGCTCGTCGCGGGCGACGCAAAGCGCCTCGTTGACCGCGTTGATTTCCACGACATGGGAAGGCCCGACGTCGAACGGCTCTTCCCGCCCGAGGGACCGCGCAGCGGCCGTGGCGGCGGCCAGCGGCCGCGTGAGTTGCCGGGCAAACAGCGTGGCCAGCCCGAGGACCAGGACCGCTACCGCCACGATGGTGCCGCCCCACAGCCAGAGCGACTGCTGGACCTGCGCCTGGATGGTCGCCATCGGGGCGTTCACACCCACGCCCCAGCCCGAGTATCTGCTTCTGGCGAAGGCGTGCAGGACGTCCGCCCCGTCGAAGCTGGTGGTCTCATACGCCCGCAGGAGGCGCGCCTCGTCGCGCAGCCGGCCCGGCACCCGCGTGCCCACCAGCCGCCCGTCGTCGCGCGCCTTCGCCACGATCAGCCCGTTGCCGTCCCAGATCGTCGAGTTCCATTGCGACGGTAGTCCCTGTCCGATCAGCAACGGCCGGAACACCGCGGGACGCAGTGCGAGACTGAGGACATATCGAAGCTGGTCGCCCTCCAGGATCGGAACCGCGACGTTGAAGACGACTTCGCGCGAGGCGAGACCGGTGAAGAGGTTCGAGACCACGGGCCGATGAGTGCGCCGGACGGCCTCCAGCATCTCCGGATTGCCGGTCATGCGCGGCGCCTGGCCGAACGGCACGAACGTGTTGACCAGCTGGCGTCCCTCGGGGTCGATCAGGATGACGCCTCCCTTGTCGCTGAGGCTGCGGGTCGCACGGGCGTGGAAGCCGGCATAGTCCTCGCCCGCAAGGGATCGCGAGCTGATGAGCGTCTGGAGGATCGTGACATGCCGGTCGATGTCGCGATCGAGGTCGGCCACGAGATCCTCGGCCACCTGTACCAGCCGCTGCTCTATCTGCTGGCGCTGCGAGGCCACCGTGCGCTCGAGCAGCAGGCCAAGCAGGACAAGGAGCGGCAGGGCAATGATCGATGCCAGGAGCGCGAGATGGACTGCCGCAGGCCATGCGCCCCAGGATTTTTGGAACGGACGAGAAGCCATGCCGACGAGTCGCCCTCCGGATCGATGCAGTCTCCTTGTACCCGGGACCCGGCCCCGCCGATACGGCTTCGAGCAACCGCGCCATAGACGCCACGCTTTCCGCCCGTCGGGCCCGCCCTCTTCACCGCGGCCCTCGTCCGTGCAAGCTTAACGCGTGATCCACAATTTGACCCTCGTTCACCTGCTCCTGGCGCTCGCGGCCGGAGGCTGCATTTACCTCTCCCTCCGGGAAGTGCGCCGGCGCTACATCTCGACGTGGCGGCTGTTCGCGCCTGCCTTCATGGCGCTCTTCGTCGGCTGCGTTCTTTCGCTGCTGCAGCTGGCCGAGCACCAGCCTGCCTGGATGTTCGGAACGGCGCTCGGCGTCGGCTTTGCGATCGGTGCCATCCGGGGCATGACGATCGGTATCGAACACGACATGTACCGTCCGCGCGTGAACCTCAGTCATGCGGCCAAGCTCCTGCTGCTCTGGGTAGCCATCGTCGTCGGCGGCACGGTCGTGGTCGAATGCGTCGGCGCCTTCTTCGATCGTCCGGAACTCGACCTCGTCCGCTTCGCGGCGGCGCTGGTCGCCATGGCCTGTGCGGGCGCGATGCTGGGCCGGGCCCTGCTGCTCACGATCCGCCTGCATCGCGCTGACAGGGGCAGCGCCTGAGGAGGCTCCGTTCCGGGAACACGGGGTGTCGGACGCGGGCGGTTTCGAATCGGCCGGGCCGCGGAACTAGGGCGCGATCAGCCTGAAGGAATCGAAGAAGCGGCGTGTCCCCGGCGCCGTCTGAACGCCCGGCCGGCCGACCACGATCAGCTGATAAAGCGTGTCGCGGGCATAGAGGACGCGCGACACGAGGATCCAGCCATCCTCTTCGTGAACGTACTCGCGGGCCGGCACCCCCGAGACGGCGAGGGCGCGATCGGAGAGAAGATGGCCCGGCCGACCGTCCCGGCTGTTGAGAAGCATTTGGGCCGGCGAAAGGTCGGCCGGCATCTTTCTGAACAGCGTATGGGAAAGAAAGTACTCGACCGCGCCCACGGTGACGCTCAGTTCGACCTGATCGACGACTTCGCCCGTGCCGTTGACCGTGACCTCCTGCGCGGACCGTTCGGGAGGACCGGGCATCGCGACCGTGAAGGCGCGATCTTTCACCTCGACCCATTGCTGCGCCACGGCCGACGTGGCGAATGCGAGGACGAGCACCAGGCTCGCCAATCCCACGCGACCGGCCGAACTACTCCCCGACAACGCCATTCCGCCCCGCTCCCCCAGAGCCGGGCAGCAGTTTCACACGTTCGGGCGAGCCCATGCAAAGCCGCGCCGCCAATGCGCTCCATTCAGGGATGCGGTCCCCACGGAGCGGCATTCAGCAGCTTCACCTCCTGGCTCATAACCAGGGGCCGGAACTTGGCGGCGAAACCGTCCATGAAGGCGGGGTCGGCGAAGACCGCCGCCCAGTGCGCGCGACGGGCGGCATCGTCGGCAAATTTCCACAGATGCACGATCTGGTTGATGGTCCCGGTGTCGCCCTGGAAATAACCGACGAGATGGCGCGCATGACCGCCCTGCTCGAGCGCCGGATAGCCATAGGTCTGGTAGAGCTTCACTGCCTCGGCCATCTTGCCGACATACAGCGTGTAGGTGCGAAGTTCGTATAGCGCCATGAGCGTGACCTTCCCTGTTGTGCTCCCCAATCCTATTCGACAGGCTCGCGTTATGGATGTCGAACTGAACCGTGATGCGAAACACGTGGTGGGGGACTGGCTGGCCGGTCTCAACGCGGCCCTTCTGGCGAACGACGCGAATGGCGTCGGCGCGCTTTTCCGCCCTGACGCCGACTGGCGCGACATCGTCGCCCTGACGGGCACGATCCAGACAGTCGGCGATCGCGAGCGGATCGCACGGCGCTTCGTCGATGCCGTGGCGGCCAGCGGCGCACACGGCTTCGCCGTCGACCCCGAACGCCACCCGCCGCGCGACGTGGAGCGTGCGGGCGAGCCCTGCGTCGAAGCGATCCTCACCTTCGAGACGAGGGTCGGCACGGGCGCCGGCATCGTGCGGCTGAAGCGCAGCGACTGTCGCGCCGGTGAGGCTCGAGCCTGGACGTTTCTCACCTCCCTCGAGTCGCTGCGCGGGCACGAGGAAGAGACCGTCGCAGAGAACGCCGAGGAGCCGGCGTTCGAACGCGACTTCCACGGCCCGAACTGGCTGGACCGCCGGCGCGAATCCTCCCGCTATGCCGACCGCGAGCCCGCTGTCCTGATCGTGGGCGGCGGCCATGCGGGCATCACGGCCGCGGCGCGCCTCAAGGCCCTGGGCGTGGAAGCACTCGTCGTCGACCGTATGGCCCGCATCGGCGACAACTGGCGCAAGCGCTACCACGGGCTGAAGCTCCACAATCAGAAGCACTCCAATCACTTCCCCTACCTTCCGTTCCCGAAGACCTGGCCGAAGTACATCCCCAAGGACAAGATCGCGAACTGGCTTGAAGCCTATGTCGAGACCATGGAGATCGACTTCTGGACCGGCACGAGCTTCAAGGGTGCGACCTGGGACCCTGCCGAGAAGCGCTGGACGGCCGAACTCGACATGGACGTGGCCGACGGTGTCCATCGCACGCTGCATCCGCGGCACATCATCATGGCGACCAGCGTGAGCGGGACGCCGAACATTCCCGAGATCCCCACGCTCGAGAACTTCAAGGGCACGATCGTGCACTCGAGCAAGTTCGGCAGCGGGGCCGAGTGGAGGGACCGGAACGTCTACGTCTTCGGCACCGGCACCAGCGCCCATGACATCGCCCAGGACCTGCACGGCAACGGCGCTCATGTCACCATCGTGCAGCGCAGCCCGACGCTGATCGTCAACGTCGAGCCGGGAGCGCAACTCTACGACGGCATCTATTACGGCAAGGGACCGACGCTTGAGGATCGCGACCTGATCAACGTCTCGGTGCCGCTGCGGGTGATGAAGAAGGCGCACAAGCTTCTCACCGACCAGGCCCGGGCCCATGACGCACCGCTGCTGGAGGCGCTGGAACGGGTCGGCTTCCGGCTGGAATTCGGCGAGGATGGCACCGGCTGGCCCCTGAAGTATCGCGGGCGCGGCGGCGGCTACTACTTCAACGTCGGCGCATCGGACCTCGTGGCGCGGCGGGAGATCGGGCTGATCCAGTACGCCGACATTGCGGCGTTCGGACCCGGCGGATTCACGTTGAAGGATGGCACCGAGCGTCCGGCCGACCTGATCGTGCTGGCCACCGGCTACAAGGGCCAGGATCATCTCGTCGAGCAGCTGTTCGGTGCGGATGTTGCGCGCAAGGTGGGCCCGGTCTGGGGGTTCGACGAGCGCACCCAGGAATTGCGCAACATGTGGATACCGACCGGCCAGGACGGTCTGTGGTTCCAGGGCGGATCGTTTGCCCAGTGCCGCATGTACTCCAAGTACCTCGCCTTGCAGATCAAGGCGGCGGAGGTCGGCCTGACCCTGCCCTGATCGGCAGGCTCCAAAAGGCGGCGGGTCCGGAACCCGGTCCGGGAGGTGCCGTTGAAGGGGTAGCCGGTGCCTCACGGGCCGGTCCCCCTTCACCCCGGATTCAAGGAGCCGCCGATCATGCCGACCGCACAAGTGCGGATCAGTGCTGAGGAGCAACGACTTCTCAGGGCGCTTTCCGTCGGTCAAACCGTGAAGCTGCCCTCGGCGCACCGTCTGCGCCTCGAGTTGTTGGGCCTGCTGCATGACGGTCCGAACGGTCCACGCCTGACGCCTCTCGGACGCCGGCACGCCGAAGCGGCGGTCACGGACGAGGAAACGAGACCCCGCTCAGCCGAGACCGAGGGTGCGGTGAAGCGCGACCGGCTGGGGCGGCGCATGCCGCACGGACGGGCACTCCCCTTCTGATCGAGGACCCCATGCCGACACGCCCCGCCCGCCAGCCCTCTGCGTTCGTTACGGAACCGACTGACAATTCGCCTCGTGACTACAGTCAGGCCGTTCCCAAGGCCGACAAACAGGCTGTGCGTGAAACTCACTGCAGTGTCCCGGCGAACGAGGAAGCAAGTGCCGTGACATCTGACTTCGAGCCGAAGAACCGCTTTCTATCCGCGCTGCCGCCCGCCGAACTCGCGCGGCTGCGTCCCTCACTCACGTTCCACCGGCTGCCCCAGGGTCTCGTGTTGCAGGAACCCGAGCAGCGTATCGAGCACGTTCATTTCATCGACGGCGGCATGATCTCTCTGGTCGCCATGATGCAGGACGGTTCGGCCATCGAGACGGCGACGCTCGGTCGTGAAGCAATCCTGGGCTCCCTCGCCGCCCTGGGCCAGCACCGCGCCGGGACCCGCGCCATCGTGCAGATCGATGCCACGGCGTGGCGCATGCCGGTGGCGGACTTCCGCGCGGCCATCGAGCAGAGCGCGCTGCTGCGCAAGGTGGCGCTGCTGAGCAGCGAGCTGACGCTCGCGCAGATGCAGCAGACGGCCGCCTGCAACGCGCTGCACACGGCCGATCGCCGCCTGTGCCGATGGATCGTCCAGGTGCGGGACCGCATCGACGACGACGTCATCCGCCTCACGCACGATTTCCTCGCGCAGATGCTGGCCGTGCGCCGGCCAACCGTGAGCCTGATCGCCTACGGACTCCAGCAGGCCGGTCTCATCCGCTATCAGCGCGGAAAGATCAGCATTCTCGATCGCGGGGGCCTCGAACGCGGCGCCTGCGAATGCGTGGGTGCGCTGCGCGAAAAAACCACACGCATCATCGCAGAGCTCAGCTGAAATCCAGGGCCGGCTAGTCGCCGGCCCGCTTGCTGAAGCGGGCGTTACCGAGTCCCGTGCCGATCGTCAGCACGCCCCACCGTGACACGTCACGCATGTTCGGAACCTCGCTCAGCCCCTGGACCACGGCGTCGTTGTGAACGACGATGGCCGGCTCGTGGCCTTCGATGCGGGGCAGGCGCCCGGAGAGGGCAGTCACGAGATTGAACCCGTCTTCCTGCCAGTTACCCGGCAGGTTCTGGCCGCCGTTCACGATCGCACCCCTGTCGTCGATGAGGCCGGGGCAGCCGATGCCCATGAAGGGGGCGAGCCTGATCTTCTCGGCCAGCGCCTTGTCGATGAGGGCACTCACCATCTCGGCAAGCCTGGCAACGGCCTCGTCCCGGGTCGGCTCGTCGTCGCGGTGCCGCCAATGCTGCTTCTTCCAGACGGCCGCCTTCGAGACATCCCCCTTCTTCATGCGAAGTTCCACGATGCCGGCCCGCATGTTCGTGCCACCGATGTCGACGGCGATGATGGCATCGTGGCCCGCGAGCACCCAGCTGGGCGCGAGTTGCACCGCGCCGATCAGGCCGGCTTCATCGGGGTGATTGGCGATCTGGCGCAGTTCTATCGAGATGTTCTCGGCGGCTAGAATCACCTGCGCCCGCCCCATGGCCAGTTGGCCGAAGTGGCTCGAACTCAAGCCTCCGCCGATGACGATCTGCTCGGTTTCCCGCCAGCCTTCGAGGCGCAGGAAGCGGCGCACCACCGTGGCCAGTTCCTGGGCGAACTCCTCGATCGCCGTATGAACCAGACCGGCCGCCACCGGGTCCGCACCTCCCAGCAGCTTGTCCAGTTTCGATTTGGAAATCTCGTTGGTCGGCGTGTCGCCGAAGGGATCTTCGCCGAGAGAGGCCGATACACGCTCGCGCCAATCGTCAAGGATGGCCTGGAACGCCCGACCGCTGGCGCGATCGCCCACGAAGCCCTCCTCGTCGCGCAGCTCTTCGTTGTAGGTATCGACCGTCACCGCGGGCAGGGCACGGCTGCCGTGCCCGAGGACGGCAGCAGGTGCCGCCGGCGAGGCCTCCTTGGCTGCGGAGGCAGCCGCCAAAACATCTGACGGGCCGCCACCATCGTCCTCGTGCACACTCAGATTTTCCAAGGATCCCTCCGCCCAGCAGGACGGCAACGAACCGGCCCCACAAGGGTTGCCCGCAACGATCCGGGCATGCCGCCGTTGCGGCCGCATGCCCCGTCTTTCCCCGGTCGATCATTTCATGCGCGAACACGGCCTCAAGCGTGGAGCGCCTGCCCAACTGGTGTTGCGACGCCAGCGATGCGGCAAGGGCTTTCGCTTCGTCGACGAGGCTGGCAAGACCATCGCCGATCGCGCCACCCTCGCGCGGCTGAAGTCCCTTGCCGTGCCGCCCGCCTATGCGAACGTCCGCTATGCCGCGGATTCGGACCTCCATCTGCAGGCGGTCGGGGAGGATGCGGCCGGCCGGCTTCAGTATCGATACCATCCGGCATGGCAACAGGTGCGCGAGGCGGTGAAGGCACGCAAGCTCCAGAGCATAGCCAGAACACTGCCGGTGATTTCCCGCGCGGTACGGCGCTTCCTGCGCACTGGCGGCATGGAAGAGCGCCAGTCGGCGACCGCTGCGGTGGTTTATCTGGTGTCGAAGACAGCGCTTCGGGCCGGCAGCGATTCCTACGCGCGAGAGAGGGGCACGCGGGGCGCGACGACCCTGCTCAAGTCGAACATCGGGATCGAGGGCATCACGGTGCGCCTGCATTTCCGCGGCAAGGGCGCCAAGATCGTCTCCCGCGAGGTTCGCGACAGGGTGTTCGCCCGCGCATGCCGCAGCCTGCTGGCGCTGCCCGGCCGACGCCTCTTCCAGTATCGCGGCGCCGATGGCGGCGTGCATCCGGTGCGTGCGGCGGATGTGAATGCCTTCCTGCGCGACGTGTCCGGCGCACGGGTTTCGTTGAAGGATTTTCGGACGCTCGTGGCGTCCGCTGGCGTCATGAAGGCCCTGTCAGCCGCGCCCCCGGCGGAATCGGTACGCGCGCGCAAGGCGTTGCTGCGGGACGCGATCGCCGCCGCGGCCGAGACGCTCACCAACACACCCACCGTCTGCCGCAACAGCTACGTCCACGGTTCGGTGATCGCAGCATTCGAGCGGGGCACGCTGCCGCCGGAAACCGCCGGCAGCCTGGAGGGCGCAGCACAGGCCCTCGCCCGGGTGGTGGCCCGCCATCGCTGAAAGCGCTGACGGACCTTGTGGCTAGAGAGGACCGCCGCCGCGGAAGAGGCTCCTGACCCGGCGGATGGTCGCTTCGCGGTCGGCGGCCTTTCTGGCGCGGGCTTCGAGCCATCGCTGACCGACGGGGAAGGCGAATTTCAACGCAAGACCGTAGGCGACGGCGAAGGTGAAGGCACTACCGAGGATTTTCGGCATCGACACCTCGAGGCCGCTGGCACAGATCGAGTAGACGAATGCCAGGGCCGTGCCTTGGCGCACCATCCAGGGAACATCGAACGAGAAGAAGAAGCGGATGACGAGTGCGACCAGCAGTCCCACGGCGAAGACGCCGCCCAGCATGCCGGGGAATCCGAGGTCGACGTAGTTCTCGGCCATGTAGCCCACGCTGATCGACGTGCCGCCGCGCATGTTCTCGAGCACGTCGGCCTTGGTCAGGCGAATGAAGACCTCGGTGTCCGAGAGCGCCGCCTTGTCGGGGAAAAGGAAGCGTGGCTGGAAGACGTGCGACACGGCATCGCCCCATTGCCGCATCTTGCCCTGCTCGGCGCTCGCCAGGTCGACGTTGATCACGAGGCCGGTGATGTCCACGTAGGCAAGACGCTCGAGCAGAGCCTTCGAGGCCGCGCCCCAGTCGATGTCTCCCACCCCGAGGATGCGGCCGACCATGTACCCGGCGCGGTCCGACAATGACGACTGGAACGCCTGCGATTCCGATCCACCGGTGGCGATGTCGCGATACTCGACTTTCACCGAGGTCCAGAAGAGGGCGAGGATCACCAGGGCGAAGGTTGCCAGCGCCGCATAGCCAGTGGTGCGTGCCGTCCATCTGATCTGTGCGGCCAGCGCGGCGGTGCCAAGGAACACGAACACGCCGCGGAAATCGCCCAGCAGGCCGGTCATGCCCGACAGGATCTCGATGCCCAGCACGGCGAACAGAAACGGCCAGCCTCGCGACACCGACATGACCGACGTGAAAAGCAGGAACGCCGCCATGATCTTGAATCGAGCGATGGCATCGAAGAACTGGAAGAGCGCGCCACCGAAAGTGAGGCTCGCGAACTGCGTGATGACGTTCGAACCGAGGTAGACAATGAAGACGTCGACCGGCCGCCAATAGAGGTGGGCCGACCAGTTCTGTTCGGTCGGCGGCTTGATGCCACCCAGCACCACCTTGCAGGCGAACGCCAGAGTCACCGTCGAGGCCAGCATGTACCAGTAGGCGTCGGCAACCCACGGCCCGTAGATGCTGTTCGCCATGGGCTCGCCATCGACCAGGGCCAGAAAGGCGCGGGCGAAGACCTGCAGCCACTGGGACAGGAGATAGTAGGCGATGGCCGCCGGCATGGTCGGTGTTCCGACGAGTCGGAGGATCAGCCAGGGCGTAAAGGCGCCCACGCCCAGCGCCAGAGGATCCGGGCAGGCCGGCGAGATGAAGACGAAGAACAGTCCGAAGCCCACGGACGCCTTGCGCAGCATCGAATAATCGAGCCGCGGGGCGATCTGGATCGGTGAAACGAGGGTCGAGGCCATGCGTGAGGGTGCTGCGTCTTCGGGAGCAGTTTTATCAAACTAGAACATTGATCGCATCGGGACAGCAGAAATCCGACCCTGCCCGCAGCATGCCCTTACAGCGGTCCATCGCCCGCCGCCAGTGGCGATGCGGCACGCTTTGCCGCAGTCGCCGAGTCAGGCCTTCGTAAGCCCGGCCGTCTACCTTGCATAGCCTGTCGACCAAGACGAACGGGGTTCTGGTGTTTCATGGTATCGGTGTGGCCGGGCTGCTGGCCCTGATTTCAGGCCTCGCCCTGATGGCGCGTTTCGGGGTCAAACTCCATAACCGCATCGACTTCAACGCCTCGCTCGAACCCGACGACCGCAGCATCACCCCGGATCTCGTCCAGCAGCACCAGAACGACGTGTTCGGCCGCACCGGCTTGTTCCTGACGGCCCTGGGCTGCGTCCTGCTCGCCGGCGACCTCTGCTGGCTGGCCTGCGGCCTGTAGACCCGCCCCATTCCGCCTCGATCGCGGCGCCTCCCGAGGAAGCAAAGCAAAGAAAAAGGCGGCCCGTGAGGGCCGCCTCTTCCTTGTCTCGGTCGTCCAGAGCTGTGGCAGCTTACTGGATGACGATCTCGACGCGGCGGTTCTGCGGCTCGCGGACGTTCGGGCCGGTCTGGACCAGCAGGCCCTGCTCGCCACGGCCAACCACCGCGATCGCGGTCGCCGGCACGCCTTCGC